>CAWAZE010000001.1:0-37436 GCA_963786405.1 uncultured Acidobacteriaceae bacterium
CTTTTCTGTCAAGTATTGCGACGCATCAATCACATCGCTCCTCGCAAGTGGCGATTGGCTGGCCGCTTTATAGATGTATCGATATGTCATAGCGCGAATCATGCCTACGGCGGATCGGGAAATGGTTCTCCTCGTGACACATGTTGATCGAACGTGCATCAATCGTCGGGAAAGGGGATTCCAATGAGCGCCACAAAGAAAGCCTTGAAAGAGATCGCCTACATTTTGGAAGCAACCGTGTGCGCGGTTAGCGCTTGAAAAGGCATGTCTATCTGACGGCGAAGTCATTACAAACCGCCAACTCAACAAACTGAGGCGATCCGCAAGAGAGGATGTGAAAGCCAGGTTCGACCGCTTGGAGTCTTTGATTCGTTCTCTTCCCAATCGGTGACGTTGGCGAAGCATGCATCAACCGCTATGCGGTTCTTTAGTTTGAGCATGTCAGAGAATGAAGGGTAGGGGCAGCAATGAATCTCTCTGCTCTCTAGCGCGCAAGTTCCCAACCGAGGAGCACGCGATGACTCATTTGATTTAGACGCGCTGGCCCGGTGGGGTTCGTTGTTAGGACAAGTCCTCTGGCACGTCCTTGATTCAGGAGCTGAAGTCTGCAGGGGTGCTCGGAATCGAGCCATACGTTGTCCCTCCCTCGAGCGACAAGTATTTCCGGGCTGCAGCAAAGTCGATCAAATTTGAAGAGGGTCGGGTTCTCCTACCCCGGCAGGCTCAATGGATTGACGAGTACGTCCGCGAAATTACAGGCTTCCCGGGCACCAAACACGATGATCAGGTGGATTCGACTGCCCAGGCCCTCGAGCTTTTGAGCGAAAAATACCGTTCCCTGGAGGTTTGGGCCAAACTTGGCAGATAGGCACCGATAGCCCGATGAATCGCTCGAATTAGCCGTAAAGTCTTCACTATTCTCCGCAGAGTTCGCTTGACTCTTCGCCCTACCAGAGCGGAAATGGACTACCGCCCGAAGTCCCTTTTCGGGCGGCGGAAGAGGCGAAATGAAGTCCGGTCTGGAAGCCCAGTTGTCTGAGATACCGGCCATGAAAACGGGCGATTTGCGCGAGCTCTGGCGGGGGATGTTTGGCAATTCGCCCAATCCCAAGATTCGCCGTGAACTCCTGATTCCGATCCTTGCTTACCGCCTTCAAGAGAAAGCCTTCGGCGGACTGAAGCCTTCAACCTCGCGTCGCCTTCGAGTAACTGCGGCCGAGATCGGAGAAGGGAAGAAGCCCGCCGGGCAAGCTCTGGCCCCAAGGCCTGGCACGCGCATGGTCCGCCAGTGGCAAGGGAAGCTGTACGAAGTGGTCACACTCGAGAGCGGATTTATGTTCGACGGCCAAAAGTACCGGAGCCTGTCTGAGATAGCTCGCGCGATCACCGGAACACGTTGGTCCGGGCCAGCCTTCTTTGGCCTGAGGATGCGCAGATCCGAGGTGGCAGCGTGATGCCTCGCGTCAAATGCGCGATCTACACCAGGAAGTCGTCAGAAGAAGGTCTCGATCAATCCTTCAACTCGCTCGACGCACAGCGCGAAGCCTGCGAGGCATACATTCGTTCTCAGAAGCATGAAGGATGGGTCGGGCTCGCCACCAAATACGACGATGGCGGATTCTCGGGCGGCAACATGGACCGTCCAGCCCTCACGAAGCTGATGGGCGACATCGCTGAGGGCAAGGTGAATACGGTCGTCGTCTACAAGGTCGACCGGCTCACCCGGTCGCTTGCGGATTTCGCGAAGATCATCGAGCAGTTCGATTCGAAAGGTGTGACGTTCGTTTCCGTCACCCAGCAGTTCAATACGACGACCTCCATGGGGCGACTCACTCTGAATGTGCTCCTGTCTTTCGCGCAATTCGAGCGCGAGGTCACGGGCGAGCGTATCCGGGACAAGATTGCGGCGTCGAAAGCCAAGGGTATGTGGATGGGAGGGCGCGTTCCCGTTGGATACGATCTCCGTGATCGCAGGCTCTACATCAACCCAGAAGAGGCAGAACAGGTTCGCGAAATCTTTCGCCAGTATCTTCGGCTGAGAACAGTTCCAAGCCTAGCGGCGTATCTGAATAGGACCGATATTCGGACCAAGGTTAGGATTGGCGCGGACGGAAGGAAGGCGGGGGGCCAGCATTATTTCAGGGGCGGCCTGTATCAGCTCCTGAGGAATCATATCTACATTGGCGAGATCGAGCACAAGGGAGCAGTGTATCCGGGCGAACACGACGCCATCCTCGATCGTGAACTCTGGGATCAGGTTCAGGAACTCCTGGACAACAACCGCCAGGGAACCCGAAACCGATCACGCACTGCAAGTGGCAGTATGTTGACCGGGCGTCTCTTCAGTGAATCTGGAGTCCGTTACATCCCGACGAATACGCAAAAGGGTGGGAGGCGGTATCACTACTACACCTCGCAGGCTGTCATCAAAGGTGGCACAAAGGAAGGTTCAATTGGACGGCTCCCGGCACCGGCTACCGAGAATGCTGTAGCCGCCCGCATCCAGGTCCTCCTGGAGTCGCCAGCCGAAGTATTGGACGGATTGAAGCGCACAGATCTTCCTGACCTGGATTACCAGAAACTCCTCAAGCGAGCCAAGCAGATGTCGTCCGATTGGCCTCGCATGGCGCAATCCGAAAGAGCCGACCTGATCTGTGCCGTGCTTCACCGTGTGATCGTTCATGAGAGCTCGATCGAGCTTCAGATCACGCTGGATTCTCTGGTTCAGGTCCTGTCAGGGAAGCCGCCTGTCGGAGAATCCAAAAGCACGAATCCACAAACATTGTCATTGAAAGCTTCGTTTCGTCACATACCGCAGGGCAACGCCCTGAAGCTAGTCATCGGCAACGATCGGACCGAGTCGGCTGCAGGCAAGGAAGCGATCGCCAAAGCCATCGCCCGCTCTCGCTCCTGGTACGACCAGATCGTGCAGGGCAGGGCATGCGGCCTGCTCGATCTGGCCCGCCTGCAAGGCCTGACACACCGATACGTGAAGAGCATCTTCCCCTTGGCTTTCCTTGGACCGGAATCAGTTGAATTCCTCCTGAATAACCGCGAAGGTCAATCGCGGACACTCGATTCCCTGATGAGCAGAGTGCCAATGCGATGGAATGAGCAACGAGCGTTTTTGCGAGGTGAATAAGCCGCAGTTAACAAGACCGCTCGTAGCGGACTTTTCTGGTTTGGTCAGAGTGTCTACCGGTATCCCAAGCTGGTTGACGCAGATTACCAAGCTATCCGACGAACGAGGTGACTATCAATTGGCGGCAGCCTTCACGTGGTGTTGTTCAGATATAAGAATTGGGTCCTTCACGATCAGCAAGTAAGAGAGCGCGCCAAGAATTGACACCATAGAGCAAATCACCAGGGTGAGATGGAACGAGTGTGTGCGATCAAGCAGCCAGCCGGTGATAACAGGAGCAAACGAGGCACAGACAAAGCTGCCGAAGTTTTGGATTGCCGCCACGGAACCGACAACTCCTGGAGGGGCAATTGACTGCACAAGTCCCCAGCCTGAGTTTCCCGCTAGATAGGTAAAGAAAAGCGCCATTCCAATGGCAAACGCTGCACCGGTTGCGCCGGGAACATACGGCACCAGTAATGTGCACGCGGCAGAACACGTCATTCCAATGACGAGCAGGGTCCTGTGGCTCTTGACCGGAGGAATTCCATGGCGCACGAGAAAATCGGCGACGATGCCACTCAGCAACATGCCGACGGCGCCGCAAGAGAAGGGGATCATCGCGATCATTCCGGTTTTCGCGACGCTAACGTGATGTTCAGCTTCAAGGTAGTTCGGCATCCAGGACATGTAAAGCCACACCGTGTAGTTGATTCCGCCAAAGCCGAGCATCATTCCCCAAACAGTGCGCAAACGAAATAGACCCCACCATTGGGAGAAGGAGATGCGGGATGAATTGGCCCTTCGACCCGAAGCCTCGAGGTACGCCAGTTCACTTCCGTTCAAGGAAACATCTCTTGCGATCGCGGTAGAAGACGAACCACGCGATCGAAAGCAGTAGACCGGGGATGCCAATCAGCATGAACATCCCCCGCCATCCAAATGCCAACATGGCGATAGTGAGAATAGGTGGCGCGATAGCCTGTCCAAGGGTGGTTGAAGCGTTGACAATCCCCATCGGCGTAGCGCGATCGCGAACATCGAACCAGTCGTTGACCGTTTTGACCGCGGAGACAACAAATGGCGATTCACCTACGGCCAAACCTACGCGTGCGCCAACAAATGAGGCAAAGCCTCTCACAAAGCCGGTTGCCGTCTGCGTCAAAGACCAAAGAAACATCCCCGCGCCTAGAACCAGGCGTTCGCCGAATCGGTCCAGAAGTATCCCCATCGGGAGTTGAGAGATCGCGTACGACAACGAGAATATCGATAACAAGACACCCATCCGCGTCGCGGACATGCCGATATCCGCTCGGATCGTTGTGTTGGCGATGGCGAGGGAGCCGCGATCGATATAGTTGATTACGCCTGCGATTGAGAGAATGGAGACCGCTATGATTTGAATTCCCGCAATGCGTCGTGGCTTGTGAGGGTTGGTATCAGAGGCCATGCTCGTTCAAACCACCCGAGACCGCCTCGAGCGACGCGACGGCGCAGGCCCAGTGTAGAGCATTTTCCCGATGGACGGTAGTGAAGAGGAATCCGCTCTCCATTCATGCGTCTCATCTAAAGCGCTTGATCTCCCCCCTGGGAGAAGTCGTTAAGACGTCTTCGGATATTTTGGCAGGCAGTCGCTTGTTGACCTTATTCACTGAATCATCCTTCTTCCACGTTGCAACTGAAATCCGGCGATCATTCCACACTGGCCCATCCGGGTAATAGTAGCCACATTGATATGATTAAGCGTACGAACCGCTCGGATTGTCTCCGAAATCGGCACGCATATAGCGGGAATTGGTCAAATCTGTTTGATTTCTGATCATCCGGAGTGGCTATGATTGGTTTCTGGGAACGAATTGTTTTTGCTTTTCGCTGTTTTCTCTTCGATCCTGTTTCGCTCTGCCATTCCCGACGACATTGCGCAGAGGCTGATCAAGCCTGCCGCCCCGGTTCAACAGGTGTCGGTTGCCGCTGCGCCCGCGGTTTCCCGTCTCAAGGAAGCTGAACGACCAGCCTCGGACACCCTCGATCGTGCCGTGCAAATGCTGGCGCTGCTGCAACGCGATGGGCGGTTGATCGATTTCCTCGCAGAAAACATCTCTGCCTATCCCGACGCCCAACTGGGAGCTGCGGTCCGCACCATCCACGAAACGTGCCGACAAGCACTCGACCAGTATGTAAAGCTGGAGCCGATTCTGAATTCCGAAGAGGATCAACCAGTAACGGTCGAAGCAGGTTTCGACCCGGCAGCCATCAAGCTGATCGGCAACGTGGCAGGAGAGCCGCCGGTTCGCGGATTGTTGCGACACAAAGGCTGGCGCGTAAAGGAATTAAAGATGCCGCCGCTGCCGCAAGACGCCGGACGCTTGGTGATTGCACCTGCGGAGGTCGAACTTCCCTGACGAATGAACCACCTCTGCGCATGGACGACCGGTTTCGAAAAGGAGACAATCTTTGTCCGCCAAATACATCGTTGGCATTGATCTGGGAACTACAAATTCGGCGCTGGCGCGATACGACCTTACGGCTTCCGACGAGGAAAGCCGCATCGAGGTTTGCAGCATTCCGCAGCTGATCAATCCGAACGAGGTGGCAGAACGCACGTTGTTGCCTTCGTTTCTTTACATTCCGGGCGAGTTGGATTTTCCGAAGGGCAGTATCTCACTGCCATGGGAACCCGAGCCTAAGTTCGTGGTCGGAGAACTGGCGCGCAAACGCGGCGCCGAGAGTCCGAACCGCCTGGTAGCCTCTGCCAAGTCCTGGCTTTCTTATGCCGGAGTGAACCGAACTTCGCCGATCCTGCCGTGGCAAGCGCCTGCGGAGGTTCCCAAGCTTTCGCCGGTCGAGGCATCATCGCAGTTCCTGCAGCACTTATCCAAAGCGTGGGAAGGCAGCGCGTCAGGAGAGCAGGGAGAAGTCCCGCTTGGGGAACAGGACATCCTGCTCACGGTGCCCGCTTCGTTTGACGAGGAGGCACGGGAGTTGACTCGGCGCGCAGCCGAACAAGCCGGTTATCAGCACGTCACGTTGCTGGAAGAGCCCCAGGCAGCCTTCTACGCGTGGCTCGAGAGCCAGGGCGAAAGTTGGCGCCGTCGCATCCGCGTCGGCGACCTGGTGCTGGTGTGCGACGTGGGCGGCGGCACCACGGATTTCAGCCTGATCATGGTTTCCGAGGAGGACGGCGACCTTACGCTGAAACGTGTCGCGGTCGGCGATCACATCCTGCTGGGTGGCGACAACATGGACCTGGCGCTCGCACGCCTCTTGCAGCAGCGCCTTGAGGCCTCCGGCTATCGCATCGACACCTGGCAGTTGCATGGCCTGTGGCATCAATGCCGCTTCGCGAAGGAACAACTCTTCCAGTCGCCGAAGACAAAGAACTCGCCCCATTACACTCCTGGGCAAGGGGACCAAGCTGGTTGGCGGCACCATCAAGACAGAGTTGGCGCGAGAAGATCTCGACCAGGTTCTGATCGAGGGATTCTTTCCCAGAGTTGCCAGCAGCGAACTGCCTGCGCGGCAACGGCGCGTCGGGTTTCAGGAACTGGGGCTGCCGTACGCGGCCGATCCAGCCGTCACCAGGCACCTTGCACGGTTTCTGTCGGAGCAGGTTCGTAATAGCCCCGAGTCGGCCGGCATTCGACGCGGCCCGAGCGGACTGGCATGTCCCACGCACGTCCTGTTCAACGGCGGAGTGATGAAAGCGGCCGTACTGCGCGACCGCGTGGTCGAGGTGCTGAACAGCTGGCTCGAACAAGAAGGATTCAACGCGCTGGGAGCAGAGCAAATCCTGGAAGCCCCGGACCTGGAGCACGCGGTTGCGCGCGGCGCGGCCTACTACGGAAAGGCACGTCGTGGTCACGGTGTTCGCATCCGAAGTGGAGCCTCGCGCACCTATTACATCGGAATTGAAAGTTCCATGCCTGCAGTTCCCGGCATGGAAGCTCCGCTCAAGGCGCTCTGTGTCGTTCCCTTTGGCATGGAAGAGGGCACTGAGGCCACGATTCCAGACCGCGAGTTTGGGCTCGTCGTCGGCGAACCAGCCGAATTTCGATTCCTGAGTTCCACCATCCGCAAGCAGGACCATGCCGGCAATCTTCTGGAAGATTGGGGAACAGATCTTGAGGAACTCAGCCCGCTGGAGGTCACGCTCAAACTGGATGGCCAGCAGGGAACGGTTGTGCCGGTGCGGATCGAAACTCGCGTCACCGAACTCGGCACCCTCGAGGTCTGGTGCGTTTCGCGCGATGGGACGAATCGCTGGAAGCTGGAGCTGAACATACGCGAAACGACCGGGAGGTGAGTTGGCCGGTGGCTTCTCGTTATCTGATCGGCATCGATCTGGGCACGACAAACTCCGTCGTGGCGTACATCGATACTCAGAATGTTGCCGATGGAGAGTCGCCAATTCGTGTGTTCCCCGTGCCGCAGTTGGTGGCACATGGGGAAGTCTGCACATTGCCAACGCTTCCCTCTTTTCTTTACTTCCCCACACAGGATGAGTTGTCAGCCGGAGCCGTGATGCGCCACTTGGGATGAAGATCCACCCATGGTTACGGGTGTGCACGCGCGCGAACAAGGAGCGCTTGTACCCGAGCCGCCAGGTGTCTTCGGCCAAATCCTGGCTATCGTATCCCGGCATGGATCGCCGCGCCAGGATTCTGCCGGCTCAGGCTGAGCCGCCGCAACCCATGATTTCTCCGGTCGAAGCGTCCGCGCGCTACCTCATGCATCTGCGCGACGCATGGAACGGTGCAATGGGGACGGATGTCGAAGCACGTTTCGAGCACCAGGAAATCGTCCTCACTGTGCCGGCTTCGTTCTATGAGGATGCGCGGGAGCTGACGGTCGAAGCCGCGCGCATTGCAGGACTCGAAAGACTCACTCTGCTCGAAGAACCGTTGGCAGCATTTTATGCATGGATTGCCGCGAATCAACAGACGCAATCGAGCGGCACATCCTGGCGCCCCCACCTGGCGTCGAAAAGGGTCGATGACGACCTCAGAGACGGCGACCTGATTCTGATATGCGATATCGGCGGCGGTACAAGCGACTTCAGCCTGGTACGCACGCGACGGGTGAATGGCGAGTTGGAGTTTGAGCGAACCGCCATCGGCGAGCACCTCTTGCTCGGTGGTGACAATCTCGATTCTGCCTTGGCCCACCACGTCGAAGAGAAGCTTGGAAATATCAAGCTCACACTGCGACAGCGCTATGCCTTGCGCCGAGTCTGCTGCACCGCGAAGGAGCAGTTGCTGCGTGATTCGCACCTGGAGCGCGTGCCGATCACGATACTGGGCGGCGGTCGAGCCGTCGTTGGCCAGTCGCTAAGCGTTGACCTGACACGCGACGAAGTCGTAAAGATTCTCACCGACGGCTTCCTGCCCATCACTGCGCCTGATGACCTTCCGGCGCGCGGCCGTATGACAGGGTTGCGTGAGCTTGGTCTGCCCTATGCTAGCGACCCCGCGATCACCAGGCACCTCGCCGCATTTCTGACGCAGGCGGCTGCGGCCATGAATCCTTCTTTAGCTGACCATGGAATGGTCAAACCAAACGCGGTGCTCTTCAATGGCGGGTTCTGTGCGCCGGCAGTCACTCGCGGAAAGGATTCTCGAGGCGCTCTCTGCCTGGTTCGGCGGAACCCAAACGGGTTGGCGGCCCAAGGTGCTCGACAACAACTCTGTTGAGAGTTCTGTGGCTCGAGGAGCTGCTTACTACGGCCAGGTGCGACGCGGCATCGGTTTGCGCATCGAAGCCGCCAGCGCGCGCACCTACTACATCGGCTTGCGCTCAGACGACTCTCTGGAGGGGATCTGTGTCTTGCCTGCCGGAGTCAACGAGGGCACCACGCTTCCCCTCCTGAACCGCGAGTTTTCCGTTTTGGCTAACCGGTCGGTATCGTTCACATTGTTCAGTTCGCGGACGCGGCACGATGCGCATGGCGAAGTTGTTGCTCTGGACGAAGCTGACGTGGATCATCACCCGCCCTTGGTGACCATGTTGCGTTATGGAAGGAGACTGCGCGAACGGCGTCTGAACGTCCGCCTCAGAGCCAGTTTCACCGAGGTTGGCACCCTGGAACTGTGGTGTGAATCGCGGGACACCCCGCATCGCTGGCGATTGCAATTCGAACTTCGCGGCGAGGCGGAGCAGGCGCAGCAAGCAAACACAACGAAATCACACTCTGCGCCGCCGCGTTCATCCGCCGATACGGATTCCGATACAACCATCGAATCTGCTGTGAGATTGATTCGTGATGTATTTAGCAACTCCGGTGACGATGACACGCTGACGCCCGAGACGCTTGTCAGCCGACTGGAGACGACGCTCGGTGCGAAAAAGAGATTCCTGGCCTTTGTCAGCGATTCGCCGCTTGGCTGACGCGCTCATCGAAGTTGCCGCAGGATCGCAAGCAGTCTCCGCGCCATGAAATGCGCTGGCTTAATCTTAGCGGCTTCTGTTTGCGGCCTGGACTCGGTGTACAGGGTGATGATGCGCGGGTTAAGGATTTGCTGGCCATCGTGTCGAACGAACTCGCATTTGAAGACGAACTTCAATCTCAGGTCCAAATGCTGGTGTTATTGCGTCGAATCGCCGGCGGCATCTCTGCCAGCGCACAGGTGGCGCTCTTTCGCAAGCAGACGAGTCCTGCCGGTCACAAGAAAAGTGGCCGCGCGAACCGGCAACTTGAGTACGAGCAGATGGCGCCTGTTTGCCAGTCTCGAGCACCTGCTGGCCAGTACTCGCGCGTCGCTTGGCGAGAAACTGTTGGCCAAGATCAGAAAGGAACCCGACGATGCGATTTGTCTGTGGTCGCTCGGCAGGCTCGGCGCTCGTATTCCGCTTTACGGGCCGCTGCACTCTGTGGTGGCAGCTGAAACGGCTGGAGAATGGTTGAAAGCCCTGCTGGATTTGCCCTTGTTCACAGCAGCAACGCAATCAGCCATCGTACTGCTCGCGCGACGCACTGACGACCGTTCCCGCGATGTCGACGATGCACTTCGTGAGCAGGCGATAGCTCGGTTGATGACTCTCGGAGTTGCTGATGATACTATCCAGTTTTTGTCGAAGTACGTCCCGCCCGACCGAGCGGATGCAGTCCGCAGCTTCGGAGAATCCCTGCCATCAGAGTTGCAGGTCATCAGCTCTTCGAATTGCCTGCTATCGGTCCCAGCGCTATCCAGCTTGGATCCTCCATCGTGACCAACCTAAGCACCCGGCGCTGTTTCGGACAAGCGCGAAGCTAATGGCACGCTTCAAGAAGCGTGACTTTGATGATCCTTCAGTCCGCAGAGTGTTCTTCGACAGCTACGAGCGGGAATTGTTGGCCACGGCGGAGAGTAGGCAGACTATGAAGTTTGTTGCAGAGGCGCCGCCCGGACACCCATCAGCATTGGCTGCTTCTGTGGAGACGAGACACCACCGTTCGCGCCTGATCAAGATCATCCAGAAGCACGCGCCACTCGCATGATCTGACGGATCGGCCTTACATCTACAGAAGCGCTCCTGAATTGGTTGGGGGAAGATGTCTCGCCTGCCACTTCCTGTAGCCAAGTACCCCATGCCGATGATGGTTCCAACAGATCAAGCCCGTGCTTGCTTGGCCACCAGATGGTTCGGTCGGCCAAGGAAAACCTCAGAAGGCAAGTACCGGCGCTGCTCTTTGCACAACGGACAGGTTACAGCTATTGACTTGAACGGGAATTCCTTCACCCCGGATGGGACATCCTGGCGACAGTCTTTGCAGTTGACGACGAACTGCTTGCGTTCCTGCATTACGAAATCCTTGAAAGAAGCAGAATTGGTGGAGACATGGCTAAAGCCTACACGAGGAAGCTCAGCGCCTGGTCGGGAACTTTGACCACCGTGACATGGTGTCGCCGTAATCTCTCTGTTGTGGTACCGGTCAACCAGGCGGGGCACGATCGACCGAGTGCGAACGTGGCATGCACGATTCGTAGCGGTAAGGTCAACTCCAACCGAATACACTTCGACCAGGATGAACGACTCCTCCCCACAACCGCGTACCCCATCGGAAGAGATAGCCGGACTTGTAGAGCGGGTCACTTTCTTTAACGAAGAAAGCGGGTTCGCAGTGCTCCGTGTGAAGGTCCGTGCGCATCGAGAGTTGGTGACGGTCCTCGGTTCGTTGCCGTCGGTGAGCGCCGGGGAGTGGCTGACCGCAAAAGGTTGGTGGGTGAGGGACAAGGAGCATGGCCTCCAGTTCAAAGCGCAAGTCTTGAAAGCCGTCCCTCCAACGACGAGCGAGGGTGTCGAACGGTATCTGGCCGGCGGCTTCGTGAAGGGTGTCGGCCCCGTCCTGGCGAAGAAGCTGGTCGGACACTTCGGTGCAGAGGTATTGGGTGTGATCGAGAACAACCCCGCCGACCTGGAGTCCGTCGATGGTATCGGTCCAAAGCGCCGCGAACGGATCGCCAATGCCTGGCAGGAGGGAATGCAGATCCGCGAGATCATGGTCTTCCTCCACAGCCACGGTGTCAGTACCGGGCGAGCGGTCCGCATCTACAAGACCTATGGGAATCTGGCCATCCAGACGGTGCGGGAGAACCCGTACACCCTGGCGAAGGAGATCCACGGCATCGGCTTCGCCACGGCGGATCAGATCGCCCAAAGCGTCGGGATACCGCAAGGATTCACAAAATCGGGCTCGGGCCGGGATCAGACCACGTACTGCTGGGGGCGACCTCCGAGGGTCATTGCGCCCTGCCGCTGGAGAAGCTGAAGGCCGCGGCAGTGAAACTGCTGGAAGTGCCGGTGGAGACGCATCGAGCAGGCTGTGTCGCAGATGCTGACCAGCGGCTTTCTCCTGCTGGAGGAGATCGACGGCGAACCGCTGATCTTCCTGCCTCACCTGAGGAAAGCGGAGGACGGCATTGCAACGAAGATCAGGCGGCTTGGCCACTGCCGGCGTGACCTACCCGAAGATCGACTTCGAGAAGGCCGTCGCCTGGTGCGAGACAGAAGACCGGGAAGACGCTGGCCCCAAGCCAGCGGGAGGCGTTGAAGACCGCGCTGACCAGCCGGGTCGTCATCATCACTGGCGGTCCCGGCGTCGGCAAGACCACACTCGTGAACTCGATCCTCCTGATCCTCAGAGCCAAGAAGGTGAAGTGTCTGCTGTGTGCTCCCACCGGGACGGGCGGCGAAGCGCCTCACAGAGACCACTGGAATGGAAGCGAAGACGATTCATCGCCTTCTGGAGGTCGATCCGGCCACGGGAAGGTTCTCGCGCAACGAGGACAAGCCGCTGGACTGCGACCTCCTCATTGTCGATGAGACCTCGATGGTGGACGTGCTGCTCATGTACGCTCTGCTCCGCGCACTTCCCAAGAACTCCGGACTGATCATGGTCGGCGACGTGGATCAGCTTCCCTCCGTCGGGCCGGGGAATGCCTTGCGGGATCTGATCGAGAGCGGCGCGGTACCCGTCGTTCGCCTGACCGAAGTGTTCCGACAGGCGGCGAGCAGCAAGATCATTACCAGCGCACACCTCATCCGCCAGGGGAAGATGCCAGAACTTCGCACAGCAGAGTCCGGCTCCGACTTTTATTTCATCGAGCGCGATACTCCTGAGGAGATCGCCGCAACTCTGGTGAGGTTGGTTCAGGACAGAATCCCGAAGGGCCATCAGCTCGACCCGATCCGCGACATTCAGGTTTTGTGCCCGATGAACCGGGGATCGATCGGAGTCCGCGAGTTGAACTACGGTGCTACAGAGGTGCTCTGAATCCTGCTCGCCCCGGTGAACCCGCCGTGGAACGGTTCGGATGGCGGTTCCAGGTCCGGGACAAGGTCATTCAGACGGAGAACGACTACAAGAAGGAAGTCTTCAACGGCGACATCGGCACTATCGAGAAGATCGATCCCGTCGAGCAGGAACTCTCCATCCGGTTCGATGACCGGCTGGTGACGTACGACTACGGGGAACTGGATGAAGTCTCGCTGGCGTACGCGGTGACCATCCACAAGTCGCAGGGCTCGGAGTTTCCGGCGGTGGTGATCCCGGTGGCCATGCAGCATTACATGCTGCTCCAGCGAAACCTGATCTACACCGGGATCACCCGCGCCAAGCGGTTGCTGGTGGTGGTCGGCCAGAAGAAGGCTCTGGGCCTCGCAGTCAGGAACGACCAGTCGCGCAAGACGGTACTCCGGTCTCCTGAGCAGTCTGAAAGGCTCCGGCCAGTAGTACCCCTGATGTTCTGGACCTCAATGCACATTGAGCCGTACGGAGCCGGCACTGCTACGATTACCGTCCGGAAAGACCGCCGCTCGTCGCGCCAAGGCCCGCATAGGCGCCAACAATCCAGTCCTGCAGGGGACTTTGTTCTACACAGGGGATAGATTGGCAGCATGTTGAAGACCAGCAGTGGGGATCCCGATCGGGAAGATGGCGCTGTACACGGCGCTGGGCGGGATTCACCACGAATATTGCCTACCGATTTTGCTGGACGTGGGGACGGACAACGAGGAGCGACTCGCGAACCCGATGTACATTGGGTGGTGGCATAAGCGGGTGCGGGGGCAGGAGTACGACGACTTTGTGGCTGCGACTGCCCCATTTTCGATCTGCGACAGGTGCGCTCGGCCAATCTGGGCCATATCCGCCAGCTGTGTCTGCGAAAGTCCCCTTTTCCGACGCGAATCTGAAAGCCGGCAGAGATGCCATGATTGAGCGCAACCATCGCCGCATCGGCGGATCCCGGCTACGCTATTCCCGATTTCCAGCCCTCATCCCACCGTCACCCTCAATTCCGCCTGCTTCGTCGCAATCGTCACCTTCGCCGGCGTCACAGTGCTCCCGCGCACAATCGTGCTTGCCTCAATGTCAAAGGTGCCCGCCTTCTTGGTCGATTGCACGATCACCTGCGCGAGCCCGTTGAACAGCGACCGCTTCGGCTCCTTGTCGCTCTCGTGGCAGTTCGGATCCCCATTCCCCACGCCGATCAGCACGCCCTCGCCGCTTACATTAAAGTTGATCAAGTTCGAAGCCGTCGGAATAGCCCTTCCCGCGCTGTCGAGCGCATCCACCGTAAGAACCGTCACGTCTTCGCCGTCCGCTTCGATCGTTGTGCGGTCCGCGGCGAGCCTGAGTGTGGCAATCGCTCCCGTTGTCTCGCGTTTCTCCGTAAGTACCAGCTTTCCGCCTTTCCATCCCTGCGCTTCGATCACGCCCGGCTCGTAGCGCGCCTTCCACTCCACGTGACCCAGTCGAGGAACCTTCAGCCGTCCCGCGCTTTTGCCGTTCACCAGCAGTTCCACCTCATCGAGGTTCGAGTGCACCCAAACCGGAATTTCGTCGCCTTCTCTGCCCTCCCAGTTCCAGTGTGGAAACAGGTGCAGCACCGGCTCCTCCGTCCACCACGCCTTGTAGTAGAAGAAGCTGTCTTTGGGAAATCCGCACAAGTCCACGATACCGTACTGCGAGTTGATTGACGGCCATCCGTACGGATCTGGCTCGCCCCGATAATCGAACCCCGTCCACGCAAACCCGCCGGCTTCCCACTCGCGCGTGCCGTAGAAGGTCCACCACTCTTCCGCCAGCTCACCCCAGTCGGCGAAGTTCACGTCGTAGGCGCTAAGCGTGTTGCGCAGCGGATCGGTTTGGTACACGCCGCGGGTCGAAAACGCGCTCGCCGTCTCCGATCCATAGATCGGCCGCGTCGGATGTTTCTTGTGATAGCCGTCGGGGAGCTTCAGGGCGTAGTTGAACCCGATGATGTCGAGCGCATCCGACACTCCCTTCTCGTTGTCTCCGTGCACGGCAGCAGAAACCCCGCGGGTCGGGTCGAGTTCGTGGCACTTTCTCACCATGGTCGCCGCGATCTTCGCGCCTTCCTCCGCTTCATCGTCCTGCAGCCGCGCCTCTTCGTTGCCGATAGACCACAGAATGATGCACGGTGAGTTGCGGTAGCGCTTGATCATCAAGTCGAGCTGTGCTATTCCTTCGGGGCTGGAGCTCATTTGCCTTGTCTCGCACATCATCATCATTCCCATCCGGTCGCAGGCCTCTACGAGTTCGGGTGTCGGCATGTTGTGCGAGGTGCGCACGGCATTGCAGCCCATCCCCTGCAGCACTCCGATCCGGAACGCCTGCAGGCGGTTCGGCAGCGCCACGCCCACCCCGGCATGATCCTGGTGGTTGCAGGTGCCCTGAATTTTCAGAGGCTTACCGTTGAGAAAGAACCCGTGGTCGGCGTCGAAGCGGGCGGTGCGCACACCAAACGTGATGCGCTCGGCATCGCGCGCTTTGCCGCCTGATTTGACCGTAACGACAACCGTGTAGAGATTGGGCGTCTCCACCGACCACAGCGCCGGCCGCGCTATCTTCGCCGTCGCCTCAAAGCGCCCGGCTCCGTCCTCAGCGATCTGCTGCGCAGGCGCCACGGCCACCGCAATGGGCTTGCCGGCTGCGTCCAAGATTTGCCAGCTTACCGATGCCGATTCTGTATTTTTGCCCTCGTTGACGACAACTGTCCCAAGCGAAAGCGCTCCATCATCGCTCTTCAGTTCGGCGCGCACGGTGCTTTCCCACCTGCCAAGATGCAGCGAATCGGTCTTGGTCAGCGAGACATGCCGATAGATTCCCGCGCCTTCGTAGAACCAGCCGTCGCCGTAGCTCGCATCGACGCGCACAGCAATGCAGTTCATGGCGCCAATCGCGAGGAAGTCCGTGATGTCGAATCGGAACGGAGTGTAGCCATTGTTGTTGCGGCCGATGAAACAGCCATTCACGAAAACGAGAGCGTCGCGGAAGGCGCCGTCAAATTCAACCGAGATGCGGCGGCCCAGATCGCCGGCCGGGATTTCGAATTCGCGGCGATACCAGCCCACGCTGGTCTCTGGGAAACGGCGGCCAAGGGGCTTTGAGCCGTGAAGCACCGTGGACTCATCGCCAGTGGGACTCTTCACTTCATCGCGAACAAAGGGCAGCTCAACAGCCCAGTCGTGGGGCAAGTTCAGCGAGCGCCACTTGGAATCATCGAACTTGGCCTTGGAGAAATCGAACTCACCGGTCTTGGCAAAGTCATCCTGGGCATTGCCAAAGCCCAAGTCGCGGGCCGGGTCGGTGCTGTGGCCGAATTGGAACTTCCAGCCAAAGTCGAAGAGCAGTTGCTCCCGTGGCGGCAGGGCGGGGCGAGCCGAAACTTCGGGAGGTCCAGTCAACGGAGCGACGGCTCGCCCCCACGCTGAGCGACCCACAAGGGAGGAAGTCGAAAAAGCCAATCCCGAACAGAGCAACTCACGACGGGAGATGAAGGACATACAAGACCTCTTTCCGAAAGAGCTTCGTCGGAGATGAAGGCAGATCCATGATTGGCAGACAACGACGCATGTAGGCGGGATCTCCTTTTTCACCGAAGCGAGCGATTCTAGTCGAGCCATCGAACGGTCCGTTATTTGAGTGACACTCGATAGAGCACACATTCTTGCAGTGATCGTATAAAGGCGATCCCTTGTCGGTCAGGCTGTGATCGGGAGTCGCTGGTTCACTTGAATCGGACCCTGTAGAGGCGACTTGCGTGAGGAGCGAGGGTTAACCCCAGGTCCGCTGGCTTGGTTTCAATACTCCCGGTCCAAAGCTCTCCAACTGACGCGGGAGGAGCGTCAATTCCTACCTCGTTCCAGCTCAGTTTGACGGTTGAAGCGGAATCAGAAAGATTGAATACGGCTAGATACACGTCGTTGTTCGTGCCGGACGAAGCAGTCCACACACGAAGCTCTGCTAGTTTATAGGTCAACTTATTGCCCAGACTATGTTGATTGACCGCAATTACATCTGCATTCGTAAGCAACGAGCGAGTAAACGGGTCGAGAGACGGAAGGGCGCCGCCGAACATCAGGGGTGAGCGGAAGATGGCCCAAAGGGTCATCATGCTCCGTTGTTCCTCGTGTGTTAGCTGGGAAAGGCGATCGTTCCCTCTTTCGGCACGGATTCCAATTCTCCCCAGCGGCAACATGTCAGCATCGGGCCAATGACCTACGGTCACCAATGGCGACCAAGACTCGGCACGGTAGTACATGTGTTTCAACGAGGTCCAGTTATCCCATAAATCGTCCTCAATGCGCCACATTTGAGCATTGGCGCGCAGGTGATCGACTTCATCCAGGGGTGCCGGACCAGGGGAAAGACTGAGCACAATCGGCCTCCCCGACTTCACGATAGCTCGGTGCAAGGCAGCAATTTCATCTTTGTGGTACGGCATGGACATGTCGTCTGCCTTGATGAAATCCACCCCCCAGGCGGCATACTGAGCTACGATCGAATCGTAGTAAGCTTGTGCCCCGGGTTTTGTCATGTCGACACCGTACATATCGGTGTTCCATTTACAGATGTTCTTCTTGTCGGCTATCTCCGCCGCATAAACGGAACTTTCGAGAATAGGTACGTTTTCCGCGACAGCCTGACGCGGAATGCCGCGCAGAATGTGGATTCCAAACTTCAACCCCTTGCTGTGAACGTAATCTGCGAGAGGTTTGAAGCCATTCCCGTTTGCCGAGGAAGGGAAGCGGTTCAGGGCGGGAATCAGGCGGCCGTTTGGGTCCATGACAAGCTGCGCATTGGGGCGATAACCGTGTGCCGTCGCATTCGGTTCATACCACTGGATGTCGATGACGATGTATTGCCAGCCGTACGGCTTGAGAACTGTGGCCATCGTGTCCGCGTTGGCCTTGACTTCGTTCTCGGTCACAGTTGTCCCATACGCATCCCAACTGTTCCAGCCCATTGGGGGCGTCGGAGCCAGCTTTACTTCTCGCGCGTCGAGACATGGTGGTAGTAAAGATACAAGCAACAAGGTAGCCTTTACGATGAATCCACGCCGCGAAACGTTTGTGTCTCTCATGCAAACTCTCCCGTTGCTCTTTTGAGCCAGGTATTAGCCCATTTGGGCTCGTCCTATAAGTCGGATGTCTTCCGAGGAGGATCCCACCATCAAGTCCACAACCCCTGTGACAGGTGCGAACTCGTGCCGGCCTTCATCCCAATAGTGAAGCGCGGGTTCTGAGTGGGACAATTCGAAGTGTATGGCTCTTGTTTCCCCCGGCTTCAAGTGAACCCTGTCAAAGTTTGCAAGTTGCTTGATTGGGAGCAACAACTTGTTGGTATCGCTTGCTGCATGGACATACAGTTGAACGACTTCGTCCCCCTCAAGGTCCCCGGTGTTGGTCACACTCAGGCTCACGGTGATTGTTCCTTCTGGTTTGAGAGTCTTATCGCTCAGGTGAAGATTGTCGTACCTGAAGGTCGTGTAACTGAGACCGTGGCCGAAGGGATACAGCGGTGTTTCCTTGAAATACATATAAGTGCGGCCGTTCATCAGCTTGTAATCGTGGAAATCCGGAAGCTCATCAATACCGCGGTACCAGGTTGTGCTCAGCTTCCCGCCGGGATTGTACTTGCCGAAAAGGACTTCGGCGAGAGCACGCCCCTGTTGCTGACCGAGCAAGAGGCCCCCCACGATTGCCGGCAGTCTATCCCGCTGCTCCCAATTCAGGGCCACGGGTGAGTTGGAGGAGATTACGAGAACCATCTGAGGGTTTGCGGAATAGACGGCGCCTACTAACTCGTTCTGCGCACCGGGGAGATAGATGGAATGCCGATCATGAGCCTCAGTGCTGATTTGCTCGTCGGTTCCAACAAAGACGAGAGCAATATCGGCGGCGCTTGCCGCTCGCGCAGCCTTGGCAAACTCCGCCGGATCCTTGCTGTCCGCGACCGTGCAGCCCATGTCATAGGTCACTTCAATTGGACCCGGCGCTTGTGGCGCTACGGGCGCGGCCGGCGTCAGTTCAAAGTGCTGGAAGCCGAAAAGCGGGCCGGGTTCGCCAAGGAAGAGGAGATAGAGCGTATGTTCGCCGGCAGTTTGTTGAATGGGTGCGCTGACGTTGGCCCACTTTTGAAAGTCGGTCGTATTAGGGATCTTGATCTGGCAGAGAGCCGGCCCATCCAACTTATCGAGGCGGACTTCCAAAGAAGCAACATCGGAGATGCTTGCAACGCGAGTATGGAACTCGGTTGCTCCCGTTAACATCACCCGGTCGTAGGCAACCCAGGCCTTGACCCGCCCGGGAGTCTTGACCCAGTTGATCGGCGCCCACCCTCCGGTGCCATCGGAATTGTAACTCAGGTCGAGACTCCCTTCCTTACAAGGCTCCAAAAGCAGCGGGCCATCATAGGTAAAATAATCAGCGGCATTCTTCTTGTAAGTTCGCTCTTCCTTGATGCCAAGGAATTGCCTGATTCCTCGAAGCGGAGAGACAAGGTTGAATGGTGTGCCGCCGTAGTTGCCGATGTTGCAGATATCGGCCATAGGGCCGATGACCGCGATCTTTCTGATTTTGGCCCGGTCGAGCGGCAGGAGGTTTCCATTGTTCTTGAACAGAACGATCGATTGCCGGGCTGCTTCGAGAGCGAGGTCGCGATGACTCTCACTTTCGAGACACGATACTTGGATCTTGTTGTAGGGGTTCTGTTCCGGAGGATCGTAGGCACCGAGCAGGACTCGGCCGGTGAAGGAGCGAACGAGCGCCTGATCGATTGCGGACTCGCTGATCAGCATCTGGGCTATAGATTTGGCGAGTTGGTCCTGATAAGTGGTACCGCAGTTGATGTCGCAACCGGCGCTCAACGCGAGGGCGGCGGCTTCCTCGAGGGTAGAAACGAAGTTATGGGTGCGGCAAATATCTTCGACGGCGTCGCAATCAGATACGACGTAACCCTGGAATCCCCATGAGTTACGCAGAAGGTCAGTGAGGAGAAACCGGCTGCAAGAGGTGGGAACCCCATTGAGCGAGTTATAAGAACTCATTACGGTGAAAACGCGCGCCTGCTTTACGGATGCCTCGAAGACGCGCACATAGTATTCCCAGAAGCTTCGCGGATCGACGGATGCGGAGGCGACGTGTCGATCGGAGTCGGTTTCGTTGGCGACGTAATGCTTGGCGCAGGCGATGGTTTTGAGGTAGCGGGGGTCTCGGCCCTGCATGCCGTCGATGGTGCTGATCACCATCTGCTCGGTCAGGTACGGGTCCTCGCCGTAGTTTTCGCCGATGCGGCCCCAACGGGGATCGCGAGCGCCCATGTTGACAGTGGCGGGCGAGAACAGGGCAAGGTCCATTCCATTCTTCTTGTGCCACGCCCATGTTTCGTCGGAGATAGCGCTGAAGACTTGTTCGACCAGAGTGCGGTTCCACGTGCATCCGAGTGCCAGCGGCAGCGGGAAGCATGTGACAGGACCGCGATTATTCAGGCCATGGAGTGCTTCATTGGCATAGTAGTTGAAGGCCGGCAAGCCGACGCGCTCGATTGCAGGCGCATAGCAGCCGAGTTGCGAGATCTTTTCAGGAAGCGTGAGCTTAGCAACGATTTCGGCGGCGTGTTTGTTCGCCTCTTCAAATCGCTCTGGAGTGATGCCGCCGGGAAGGATCGGGTCGGCCTTTGCAATTTCGGTATGCAAGGAACTTTGATCGATTGCCTCACCGTGGACATCCTCGGTCATGATCCATGCCGCACCCGCAACCGCGATCGATAAAAACTTTCGCCGACTCACGCGTCCACAAGAACAGCCCTTATGACTCGCCATCGAAAACACTTCCTTCACGTCCGGGCATCTTGGCCTTTACCAGAATCTCAAGCGAGAGGCGAAACAGTTTGCGCTCGCCTCCGATTCACGATTCGCCACCAACCACTGTTCCGTTTCGAACAACGAGACGAGGAGTGAGAAGAACTTCCGGATCAGAGAGCGGATCACGGTCGTATGCGACAAAATCGGCCACGGCATTCTCCGTTAACGGATTGCCAAGCCCAAGGTATCTCCAGGAATCAATGGTCAAGGCACGAATCGCGCGTTCGGGTGACAGGCCTGCGTCAATAAACGCCAGAACTTCAAGCCCAATCTTTCCGTGGTCGAAGGCGGCATCGGTGCCGCACAGAAGGGTTACGCCCGCCGCGTCGGCCAGTGGAAGCTGTCGCTCGATGGCCTCGACTGCTTCGGCAAATGATCTCTCCGGCATCTTCAATTCTCCCGAACGAATGCGTTTGAGAAAGATTCGAAAGGCCGCGAGCGTCGGCGTCCAAGCCCGACCGCGTTCCGCCATTTGCCGCAGATGTGCCGGCTTCAGGTGAGAGCCGTGCTCGATAGAATCGATGTCCAGTGCGATTGCCATTTCGACTGCGGCGGGAGTCGTTACATGCATCGCAATGCGCGCTCCGGCTCTCCGAGCGGCTTCAATTGCCGGCCTTAACTCATCCACCGTCCAGCCAACATCGGGTTCGGCCCCGGGGTGATCGCGGTGGGATGAGTCGCCGATGAACTTGACCCAGCCTCCACCACGGGCGGCTTCCTCGCTGGCTGCGCGGACGAGGTCCTGACCGGAAACCTCGTGGGCGACATTCGGAAGATAACGGCCAGGTGGGGCAATGAATCGGCCTGCCGCCTGGAGATGAGGCATTGTAGGATCGAGATTTTTCATGATCTCGACCACGGTTCCTGTTGGAGCTCCAACATCGCGGACCGCGAGAACACCACCCGCTCTTTGGGCCGCCAGGTGCATCATCACGCGTCGAGTCAGTTCCTCGGGATCGGTTTGCCGCGCCTCCGTGTAGCCCGGGACCCCAATCTCTGGCGATGTCATAAGGTGGGCATGAGCGTCGACAAGACCGGGCAGGACATACCATCCGTCACCAATGGGAGTCATCCCACGCCGTGCGCGGCGATATTGGATACGTCCGTTAATTACGAACAGGTCGTCCCCGGTTTGCTCGGCGACGAGAATGCGTGGATTCCGGATCAGGATATTCATGACGGTTCAGAGAAGCGCATCGGCCCCCGAAAACAGGTACTGATCGAAGCGGCCGAATTCGGGAAGAGGTTAGCAAGAGGCGGATCTCCGTGATCGAGCCAAACCCCGCGGAGATTAGGAAGCCAAGGCATTCTCGAGCCGCGCTTGGAATCCTGATCTGGACTTCGGTCGAGTGATCCGCGGCAAGGGTCTCGAATGCAACCGATATCGTGGGTGAAAGAAGATCAGGCCGTTCAACTGCTGCAGGTCCAAGGGCGCCTTCGGTATCTACATATATGTAGCCGACAATACGACCTTGATCGTAAGCAAGATACGGGGCCATGCTTGGAACCATGGCCCAGCACTGGTGATCTTCGGGCCGGATACCTCCGAGGACAATCTGATCGAGCCGGTCGAAAGCATCCTGATCTATCGACGGGTCGGCTCGGCGCAGCGTCACGCCGCTTGGCCCGAACGGCTTCGGCACTCCCTGCAGTTGAATGATCGATGTCTGAGGCAGCAGACCAAATCGAAGATACAAGCCAGTCGATGCCAGATTGGCCGAATCGCTGGTTGTTAGAAGCGGGACTTTGACGTCGCTTTCGCACAGATCTCCGAGGCAGCGGCGGACAAGCATGCCTCCAACGCCGCGACCCTGAAATTGGGGCAGTACGTGCAACGCCGCAAGATACCAGAATGATCGGCGCCTGATCGCAAGCCCGAACCCGCCAATCGTCCTATCAAACTCCGCGATCCAAAACCGCTCCGAATCGTAGCGAAGCGCGTTCCTACGAACTGCGAGCGCACGGGTCGGCAACGTATGTCTTTCAAGATCAGCAAGCCGACCGATACGGCGGTTAAGATCCTGGTTGGCATTGAGATAGACCTGAAAGGTCTCTTCAATATCTGCCTCTGTTGCCAGGCGAAGCTTGGGCTGCATGCCAGGAGTCTCCGCAGCTAGGTCAGGTGGTTTTGGGGAGATATCCGCCGCACGGTACCACATGCAGTGAACTGTATACGATAGACAATATTCAATGCAAAGGAAACTTTCAGTTGCTCTATGGATAGTATTCTGTATACAATCGACGAGCGAAAAGGGAAGCGAAATGCGCTCAGGCTCACACAAGGAAGGAGAGGGGCTCTAATGAAGAGGAACGACTTTCGAGGAATCATTCCGCCACTAATTACTCCACTCACGCCTGAGGGTGACGTCGACGTCGCGTCGCTGAAGAGATTAACCCGTTACGTGGTCGATGGTGGCGTGGATGGGCTTTGGGTACTGGGAGCAACCGGCCAATTCCATACACTCACTGAGCGCCAGCGTGATGTTGTAACCGACACCGTCATCCAGGAAGTGAATGGAAAGGTCCCGGTATTGATCGGCTGCATCGACTCGAGCCCCGCAAGGTGCATCGAACGCGCGAAGCTGGCAAAAGCTTCCGGCGCCGACGCGATCTTTGCCACGACTCCGATCTACGACAAAGTCACCCAAGTGGAGGTTTTCAGTCATTTTCGGCGAATTCGCGAATGTGTTGATCTCCCGATGTTTGCATACGATGCATCCTATGCCACTCAGACTCCTATGGAAATTTCGACGGTTGTAGAGCTGGCCGAGGATGGTACATTGGTTGGAATCAAGGATTCGGCGGACTTCGCCGACTTTCCACACCTTCTTGCTCAGCTCCGCCACCTGCCCGAGTTTAGTGTGCTGACAGGTCACACTTGCTTGGCCGACGCAGCCTTCTTTATTGGTGCAGCTGGTTGCGTTCCCACGCTTGGGAATCTCATTCCTTCGACATATGCGAAAATACGGGCAGACGCAAAACGAGGAGACTTGGCTGCTGCGAGAAAGTCTCAGGACGAAGCGGTCGCGCTACATAATGTTCAGCGTTGCTGGGAGCCCGCTTCGATTTCGATCATTGCAAAATCTTTGGGGCTATGCAAAACAGTTCTCAAAGTGCTCGGAGTGATCGAATGTTCTAACCCGGGACACCCGTACCCAAGCCCAACTCCGGAACAGGAAGATCGGGTTCGAGTTGAGTTGCAACGTCTCGGATTGCTGAATCAACGGTCTGCCATCCTGGCCTGACGGAATTGCAATGACAGCCACTTCTGCTGATGCTAGCGGACCGATAGCGCCCGCAACCGATTCCGCAAATGTCCCTGGAGAGCGCTCTCATGCGGAGCTCCTGGGGAACGAGGAAGTCTATCGGATCGCCGGCATCGAGCACATGCTCACGCCGGTTCTGGCGATCTTCCGCGACGTAGTGGATGCAAACATTGCTGCAACCATAAAAAATGCCGGTGGCAATCCGAATCGCCTGCGTCCGCACATCAAAACGGCAAAGCTGCTGAGTGTCGTGCGCCGCTACGTCGAGTCGGGAATCCTGCAATGCAAGTGTGCCACTACGCTTGAGCTCGCAGTCGCCTGCGAGGCAGGAATGCGCGATGTCCTTGTGGCTTATCCGATGGTGGGGGCCAATGCACAGCGGGTGAGGGAACTGAGCGCGCGGCATCCGTCGGTGTCCGTATCGGTGCTCGTCGATCATCCGGCGCAGCTCCGCGAGTGGGACACGCAAACCGGCATGTTCGTCGACGTGAACCCTGGCATGGACCGCACGGGCGTCGATCCGGAACATGTGGAAGAAGTGCTGAAGCTGGTGCACGTTATCGTCGATTCCGGGCGCTGCTTTCGTGGGCTGCATTACTACGACGGCCATCTCGGCTCGCTCGGTTTTGAGGAGCGACGGTCGCAGGCGCTTAAAGGCTATGAACAACTGGCCCGCTTAGCTGGAGCAGTCAAAGATGCAGGCTTCAAAGTCGGCGAGGTCATTACTTCTGGCAGCTCCGTGTTCCGGTTCGCCACCGTCTATTCGCCGCTCCTGACCGGAGACTTCACACTCCGCGTTTCACCAGGCGCGGCTATCTATGGCGATCTCACAGTCCAGCAGCAACTGCCTCCAGCATTCGGTTATCGCCCGGCTGCGCTCGTGGCGACCCGGGTGGTCAGTCATCCGCGCTCAGATCTCCTGACTTGCGATGCGGGTGTCAAAGCCGTCGGTGTCTTCGCCGGACTTCCCAACTGTGCTGTTCTCGGCAGGCCGGAGCTTGCGCCGCAGAGAATGTCGGAAGAACATCTGACGCTGCAGGCGCCGGTAGGAGGGTCGCTACCGGAGATCGGCGAGATTCTCTACCTGATTCCGCGTCATGCGGGACTTACGGTGAATAACTTTAACGAAGCGCTGGCCATCTCTTCCGATGGCAGTGTTGTCCTCGAGCCTGTTTCGGCTCGCGGGCGCGAGTCTCCCACGGCCCTTGGCAATTGAATTCGTCATTCCATCTGCGGAGCGGAAAACATGATTGCGAGGATTTGCACCTACGGCGCGGTTGCATTGGCGATTGCGGGGGCGCCCCTCATGATGGGCTCGCCCAAAACCGACTCGGAAGTGTGGCAGAAGAGCGACTTCCAGCGGATCGAGGGAAGGCTCTCTCACGAGATGGATGAAGAGAAGTCGTCCTCAGAGACGCTGGGCGAATACGGCAATCACCATGTCGAGGTCGCTCACCGTGAGGCTACTGGAGGCGCCGAGTTGCACGAGACGCAGAATGATGTCTTCTTCATTCTGAGCGGCGAGGCTACTCTCATTCAGGGCGGCATGCTTGTCGACCCGAAATTAACCGAACCGCACGAGTACGAAGCGAAATCGATCCAGGGCGGGACCAGGACGAAGTTGGTCACCGGAGATGTCGTGCACATCCCGTTCAAAGTGCCTCATCAGCTTGTTCTCGAGAGGGGCAAGCAGATTACCTATTTCGTGGTCAAGATCAACGCGCAATAGATTACGATCCGGCCGAGCGCGGATAAAGATCCCGCAGATCACTCTGCGGGATTCTTGTACGCGACGCACTCGATCTCCACTTTGCAATCGATTGCCATGCTCGACACAACACACGAGCGTGCGGGCGGATGTTTGCCGAAGAACTCGCGAAAGACCGCATTGAATGCACCGAAATCCCGCGGATCTTCGAGCCATACTCCGCACCGCACCACGTGTTCCGGCCCGTAGCCCGCCTCGTTTAACACAGAAATAAGATTTCGAATGGCCTGTCGTGCCTCGACCGTGATGTTACCGGTGACTAGGCCGTCTTCCGCCATAGCCACTTGGCCTGACACATAAAGCCAGCCATTAGCTTCGACAGCTCGTGCAATGGGCAGGGTTGTTGCGCCCGCTTCCGGACCGTATCGTTTCACGCTCATTGTTGCCTCCGTTGATTCTGTCGCACACTTGTGCGTCGTTCCATCAGAGTTGCGAATGGGCCATCCGCCGGGACGGCTCGGCCCATTCAGGATTCAAAAGAAGGTCTGGATCATATCGACGACGCGGTACTCGCTGTCGATTACGGGAATGATTCGCCATCGATCGAAGGTGAGGCAGGGATGCGAGATGTCGAAGGCGATCATGTCACCGACATGCACATCATCGCCCGCAGCTATCTCGAGATACGCATGCTGATCCATCATTTTCGTCAACTTCCAGTGCGATGGCGCAGGTTCAGGACGCGTTTCGCCCGGCCTGATATGCACCGCCGGCATCGGGAGCCCAAGATCGAAAGATGCATCGCGTTTGCCGATTCCTACGACAGCTCGTGTCTCCTCTGGAACGGACTGTACGTAGGCCCAGACCTGGAGTGCAGGTTGAAGCTTCTCGAGTATTTCGCGCGCGACAGGGTTGCGCTCGAGAATCTTGGCGTAGGCCTCACGATAGAAGCCGGCATCGTGCGTGAGATAACAGCCTGGCCGCAACACAATCTCAACCGGCTGCGGAAACCTCGCGCTGGAGAAGATTTCCGCAACAACATCGAACCAAGTGGACCCCGCACCGGAGAGGATGGGCAGCTTGCGATCGAAGCGGCCTTCCGCCATCAGAGTTTTTGTGATAGCGACTGTGCGCTCAAGAAAGCTGCGAACCGCGGCTTCGTTGTCGAGAATGCCCTCGTAGATCTCGACGCCGTCTAGTACCACCCCGCCCTGCGATGCGGCGATGGCTTCGAGAACCGCGCGCAAGTGCTTGTCGTTTCGCACGCCGCCACGTCCGCCTGCGACGCCAATCTCCAACAGCACATGCAGACGCTGCCCGCGTTCTGAAAAGAAAGCGCTCAGCTGATGTACGGACTCGGCTGAATCGACGAGACAATAGTATTCGAAGTTCGCATCCGCGATCATGCGCGAAACCAAAGCCATATTTTGCTTGCCCACGAGCTGATTCGCCATCAGAACGCGGCGCAACCCGTGTTGCCACGCAACAAAGCTCTGATGAGCGGTTGCAAGCGTGATGCCCCAAGCGCCGCCTCGCACCTGAAGTTCGAAGAGTTTTGGCGCCATGGTTGTCTTGCCGTGCGGCGCCAGCCTAGCGTCATATGCGGTCATGAACTGCTGCATCCACCTCAGGTTCTGCAGCATTCTTTCCTCACGCAGGACCGCTACTGGCAGGCTCAGATCTTCGCGCAGCAGGTTCCAGTCGAGTTGCGCGACTTCCTCCGGATGTAAGTCGTCTTCGAGATATCCCAGGCCCTTGTTTTGGCGCGAGATCAGGAGAGCTTGCTGCATGGCGATCAACTTGTCATCATTCGACAAATCTACCTCCGAGGGTTGGGCCAGGGTTGCGCTTATATTTCGATTTCGAGCAATTCGAAGGAGTTTCTATTGAACATTCCCTCCATCTGCTCCGCGTCGAGTCTCGGTAGTGCGGTGCCCTCAAGCATGCTGTTCAAATTGCGCATGCCTGCAACACTCGCATCGACCGTGGCGAATGGATAGTCGCTACCAAAGAGGAGCTTGCCCCAGACGCGATACTCCTGAACCAGCATGAGAGATTGATAAAGCTGAAACGGCCTGTAGTAGAGTGCCGAACAATCCGCATAGACATTGGGATGTTTTCGGATCGTCGCAACGCATTCACCCTCGAAAGGGTGTGAGAGATGCGCCATGATGATTTTTACCTGCGGGAAGCGAATTGCCACATCGTCGAGGAGGCGGGGCAACGTGCAATCGAGTGGCGCCCTGTCAATGAAAGTCGTTCCAGTATGAAGAAGAACCGGCAACCGATGAGAGGTGGCATATTCCCAAAGGTAGTCGAGCTTGCGCTCGTTCGGGTAGAAGCCTGCATACATTGGCATCAACTTGATGCCTTTCAGTTTCAGATCCTGATGGCCGTGGTGAAGCTCGTCCTCCCATGCCGCTTGTGTTGGATCGATTGAGAGGAAGCCGATCGCTTCGTCCGCGTGGCTAGCTGTGTATGCCGCGACCTCGTCATCGGGAACCCAAAGGCCGGCTAGTGCAGCCTTTCCTCCGAACACGACGGTCCAGTCACATTGGGTGGCTTGAGCACGGTAGTCCTCCCATCGCACATTGAGGTCAAAGGCTGGGTTTGTGACTCTCTTTGTCTGTGCGACAAAATCCTTCAGAAAGTGTTCGGGGCATCTGAAGTAATGACTATGAATGTCGATCAGCATGGAATTCCTTCGTTTGCGGCAGAGTCGATGATTCGGCCGTTGGACACCAAGGTCGCAAAAGTGTGGAGACGCTAGAGGACACCGTACTTTCGATAGACGTCTCGCAGATAGGCGCCATCCATCAGCTCTGCTCGCGAACTGTTTTCGCGAGTCGCCTTGTCTAGAGCTAGGTGAAGAACCTCCTCGACATTTCCCCTGGGGACTACGACTACACCGTCGAAATCCGCAAAGACAAAGTCACCCGGGTTGACCAGCACCTCGCCACATTCCACGGGAACGTTGTACCCCGTAACAATGCCTCTCCCTATCGAATCGACAGGTTTGATCCCAGCCGCAAACACAGGGAATCCCAGCTCCTCGATTCTTCTCACATCGCGGACGAGGCCGTCGATGATCGCGCCATGCGCACCCCTTGCCCTTGCTGCTGTCGATAACAATTCTCCCCACGGAGCGTTCCGCTTTGACTGTTGAGTGGAGACCACCACAACCTCGCCGGGCAGAATACTGTCGATGGCCTCGATTTCCATCGCGTAGGGTTCTGGCTGCACATGATAAACATCGCAACACGCGATGGTTCGCGCCCAGCCGAAGAATGCTGGGCACTGGCAAACAGGTCGCAGGTATTCCCGCATTGCCTGGTTTCGAATGCCGATCTGGTCTAGGGCGTCGGCAACCACAGCAGTGTAGAGCCTCTCTTTTGCAAGTGCGCTCAGGTCCTGATCCAAATTGGTGAGCCCATCGCCTGAAGGGCGAAGCCTATCATCTGTCATCGATAACCACCGGAGCTGCCAGCGACAAACAACACAATTCGCCGAGGCATGATTTCGAATGCAGTATACGATAGACCGTGGACAAGTTTCCCCTTGACAGCCATGGACCGCGATGCTATTGTCCGCTACATTCTGTATACGGTATTCGGAGGAACATATGTTTCGTTCGACTACGCGCATCCTCGTGACCGCCCTTGTGCTTGCAGGTCCTGTACAACTTCTGGCCGACGTGACGGGCAAGATCCTCGGAAACGTTACCGATCAAAGCGGAGCTGTCGTTGTTGGAGCGACTGTGACACTCCGCAATTTAGACACCGGGCTCATTCGTACGACGAAATCTGAATCCGCTGGCTTCCAATTCCTCACGGTTCCGATAGGCAGCGGCTACGAGGTCGAGGTCGACGCAGCCGGATTTCAGAAGACGGTGCGGACAGGAATTCAGCTGTTAGTCAATCAGGACTTCCGAGTCGACTTCCAACTGGTGGTTGGAACTACTGCGCAAACGGTAGAAGCGTCTGCTGCGGCGATGCAAGTGGAAACCACAAGCAATCAGTTGGGAGACGTAATCCAAGACACAAAAATGACTCAGATGCCCTTGAATGGCCGCAGCTTTGTCGACCTGCTCGGCCTTCAGGCCGGGGTCGTGCCGCAGGAGTCGAGCGCCGCCTTTTATCCAGGAAATCAGCAGGCCGTCTCGGGTAACGGTTTCTCGGGCATGTTTTCAGTCAATGGCGCGCGCGAGTCTGGCAACGCTTTCACGGTGAATGGCGGCGACGTTGAGAATAATTTCGACAATGGAACGGCGATCGTCCCCACCTTGGATTCGATCCAAGAGTTCCGCCTCCTGACCAACACCGCTGACGCCGAATATGGCCGCGCCACTGGGGCTATGGTGAATGTTGTCACAAAGAGCGGCACCAATAGGATTCATGGCGATGCCTACGAGTTCGCCCGCAATGACGTGTTTGACGCGACTAATTTCTTCGATCTCACGAAGGCAAATCTAGTACAGAACCAATTTGGCGGTACGTTCGGGGGACCAATAATCAAGAATCGGCTCTTCTATTTTGCCGACTACCAAGGCACTCGCCAAACTACGGGTGTCAGTGATCTAACTCCGGTTCCTTCAACCGATATGCGTGGCGGCGATTTTTCCGGAGCAGCAGCAGCAGGTTTCTCCTCACTCACCGGGTCCGTTCGGGGCGGTAGTTTTTCGAACGCTACCAGCATGAATCAAACACTAACAAATCGCCTCGGCTATACAGTGAATAACAACGAACCCTATTGGGTATCCGGTTGTGAGACCGAAGGCGATGCAATTGCAGGAATGTGCGTATTCCCCCACCAAGTTATTCCCAAAGCGGCCTGGTCTCCTGCGGCCGTAGGAACATTGCAGTTCATCCAACCTCCAAATCTAACGATCGCCGGTACACCGTACTTTTCGAGCAACGCTGGCCAGTACATCTTGCGTGATGACAAAGCTGGAATGCGTATCGATTGGACAACTCATAAAACCGGCATGTGGAGCTTCTACTACCACATCGATGATACAAACGTTACGAATCCGTATGGTGGGGGCAACATGCCCGGATTCCCAAAGCTGTCGCCCACTCGCGCGCAGCAGATTCTTGTCGGAGACTCGAAAAGCTTCGGTTCAAGTGCCGTGAACGAATTCCGGCTGAACTACACTCGCAACGCATTGGATCTCGGAGTTCCAGCTGGCGGTTCGGGTCCACCATCGAGCTATGGATTTGTCGCAGGAGGACTCGGCCTCATTCCTCAAATTACCTCTCTGGAGGGCGTGCCCGGCATCTCCCTCAACTCGACCGGAGCCGGGTTCGCAAACTATAGCCTTGTGTCCAGCTACAACAATTCGTACCAATTGGCGGACAGCTTTTCCAAAATTGTTGGCCGGCACACGCTCAAGGCCGGATTCGACCTGCGAAAGCTCCAGATCAATTCTTCGTATACCTCACACAATAACGGAAGCTTCGGATTCAGCGGCTTGGAAACCGGCAATGATTTCGCGGACTATTTGTTGGGCGCGCCAGACAACTTTACCCAAACCAGTCCAGGACTATTGAACGACCGCTCCACTTATTTCGGGGTTTATTTTCAGGACAGTATGAAGGTCACCTCCGAACTGACAGTCAACATGGGACTGCGATGGGAAGTCACCACCCCCTGGGCAGACACGCAGGGGCGTGTAGAGACATTCATCCCCGGAGAGCAATCTAAGCTTTATCCTGATTCACCCGAGGGATGGGTTTATCCTGGAGACCCAGGCGTCCCTCCAGGAATGTACCCGACCGACTACAAGAATTTTGGTCCGCGAGTAGGCATCGCATATTCACCGGGATTTTCAGATGGACTTCCTGGAAAGCTCTTTGGCGGCCCGGGAAAAACTAGCATTCGCGCGGCCTTCGGTATTTACTACACATCGTATGAGGAAATCGAAAATACCTGGGAGTCGGGCAACCCGCCATTCGCCCAATACTGGAACAGCCCTAACCTGATCTACCTCGAAGAACCCTATGCGGCACGTAATGGAGTAAACCCAGGGCAAAGGTTCCCATTTGTGCAGTACCCTCCCGGAACTACAGGTATTTGGGGCCAGTATCTGCCTCTGAACAGCACGCAGGCCGTTTGGACCCATATGGTTACTCCTTACTCTGAGCAGTGGAATCTATCGATTCAGCGGGAGATCCCAAAGTTTGCCATTCTCACGGTGGGATATTTGGGCAACGTGGGACACCATCTGTTTGGAGATCAGCGCCGCAAGCGCACGCGGCATCTGATCGAACTGGGCGGCCTCGTCGTCAAAGCTGGGGTCGTGGACCTGACCGGCGACGATCGTGCCATCATCCTACGGCGCGCTGCTCTGGATGGCCGACAAGCTCCGAAGCAAGCAAGGCGAGCACGGCGCGAGTGCTCTGGGCCGCGACTAGGGAAGCAGGCGTTAGCGGTGGAACGAGGCCACAGATGCGCTCACCGTCTCGCAGGAGCGCTAGCAGGACGGGGCGTGACCGATGCGGGCGGCGCGGAGAACCCAAATATCGTAGCGCTGGCCGCCATCGCGCGGCTTGGGTCTGTAAATCGGCGTGGGGCCCGACGCCGGTCGGCACGTTAAGCTATTGATCCAATTTGAGGTGGAGGGGTTACTCTCGGGCGCTTATTCACACCACAGATCGCGTCCCAAGATTGCGCGTCATAGAGACGCCCGCGGCCAATCGCGCGCGAGAGCGCATCGTGTGCGCGCTCAAAGAAGGCTACATCCAGCGGCTGCTGCTGTTTCAATTGAAAAAATCACTGCCGCTTCATGTGCTGCCAATGATGCGTCGTTCCTCGCCGAGCGGAATAATCCAGCCGCCGGCACGGTCGGGCCGGGCGAACTCATCCGGGCTCACCGTATCGGCGATGCGGTGCGCACGGCTTGCGGCTCGGCGTCGATCGCTGCGCGAATGAGATCACGCTCGATCCCGACGAAGACTGGCCGCAGGTGGAGGCGAGCAAGCGCCTCCTGGTCGACGGGCGCGACGTCAGCGCCGGTGACGGGGCCGGCGCGGGTGACGATCCCGCCGACCAGCCCGCCCATGGAGCTCGCTTTCTCCAGCTCTCCGACCGGGGCTGCATCCAGAAGCGTCCGGGCAAGGTTGAGGTCGTCTTGGAGCCTTCGCGCAAATGGCTGATGAGTGAGGCGCTGGAGCGCGCCTGCCAATTCGGCGTGGCCGAGTGGCTTGATGAGGTTGGCGATATGCAGACGAAGGAGCCCGATGAAGAGCGTATCCTTGTCAGTTGGGTCGATCGGATCGCCTTCATCCACGGGATCGCGGGCCGAGAGATAGGCGTCGGCCGGTCCGGCCGCGGCCATCCCCCAGCGCGTCGCGATCGCGATGCGTTTCACGGTGACTTTGCGGTCTTGGGCGGTAACGTCTATTCGTCCGGCTTGCGCCCACGCGCGGGCGAGCGCTTTCGCCGGGCCCCCAACATCATGACAGCCTTTCGCCTCGGCGACTGTCAGGGAGGACAGGTCGGAGGCGCAAGCGATCCAGTCGGGTAGGTCGCCGCGGGAAAGGCGCTTGACCTTGATCTTTCTGCGGCGATCCAGGTCGATGATCCGACTGCCGAGATGGGCGAAGATCGAGAGATTGAAGTAACGCTCCAGGTAAGCGCGTGCGACGAAGCGTCCGAACAGACCGGAGAGGGCGACCTTGACTTCGCGTGCTTGTCCGAGCGGCTCTTTGAAGATGAACGGCGTTCCCTTGCCGGTCGTTGTCCGCCATGCGTCCAGGATCGACCATGCACCATAGCTGCGCCGGGTGTCTGCAGTATCTACCGAATGCCGGCATCCTTGATCTTGGATACTCCCAGGTCGACGGTCGGCGCTGCTGGCTGCAAGCTGTGAAGGATAGTCCTCGTCATAGCGCAAGCGCCCGTTTGAGATCGTCGTGCTCGAAGGCGCTGGCCATGCGGTTGATTTCGGCCGAGCGGGCGCCGACCGTCTTGGCGGTATCGCGCCAGGTTGCGGTCACGGTCGCGACTTCTTTGATAATCGCGCGAGCCTGCGACAGCGTGAGCGCGAAAAACTCCGACGCGGCCTCCAGCAGATCGAGTGAGCAGGTGCCTTCGTCGAGATCGATGTTCGTCGTCAGCACCCGCGCCTTGAGATCGGTCGGAACAGGATTGAGGTCGTAAGCCGGCGAGAGAGACCAACCTGCCTTTCCGAGCCACAGGAAACCGTGGTTGCGGAGGTGGTCGTCGACATTGGAGATCAGCACGTTGAAGACGACACGCCGATAGAGGGCATGGGCGTCCGTCTTCCCCTGGGCGCCGTGTTGAGCAAGGGCATCGACGATCTCCGGGTAGCTGCCGCGCTCGCCGTCCTTGGCGCCCATCATCGCCATCGCCGACAGGAATGGGATGCGGATCGCCCCATCGCGGTCGAAGCGTCGCGACAGCATGACCGCCTTGCCGACGACGTCGATCAGCTCGTGCTGAGGAGTGGCGATACCTGCCTGGCCGGCCAGCCGCAGTGCGATCTCTTCCCAGGTCTCCATGCTGTAGTCGTCGGTCTCCTTCGGGAATTTCGCGATGGAGAGGTGACCATGCTGGTCGATGACTGATGCCTTCGGACGCGCGCCACCGAGAGAGGAGCCGGGCGCAAAGATGAGCTGGAGATCTTCGTCCGTTTCCTCGTCCCGGAGAATCCGCTCGGTTATCTGGAGCAGCCGACCAAGCTCGATCAGGGCTGGAACGCCTGCGCGGATCGGTGCCTGGAAAACCTCTTCGCCGACCCAGCGGAAGCGGAGTGCGCCAAGTCGGGTCTCGTCGGCGACGCCGAGCAGATAGTCGCTTTCCGCGAGCGTGCGCACCGCGCGGCCTTCGCGTTCGGCGAGGCGTCGTTCGGCGCGCTGCATGAGGCGGCGGCCCCAGGTATCGGGGGCCGAGTCGCCGATGGAACCGAAGGTGGCGAGTCCGGCAGGAGGAGCGAAGGCGCCGCGGGTTAGAGCAAGGGCTGGCTCCAGCGAGAAGCGATCGGGATCTTCAAGCCATGCGCTGTCGTACTCGAAGAGAATGGTCTCCGTGCCTCGAACGCGATTGCTCCTCGCCAGTCCGATCGGGCGCGTGCGGCCGTCTAGATCGATATGTACCTCGAAGTCAGCCATCGCGGGTCGGCCCGGTCGATCGCTTGAGATGGACATGCTTGGGCAGATCGGCACTGGCCAGCGCCTGTCCGACGCTGTCGTTGCCGATGTCGGCGAGCTCGCTCAGGCCGTCGAGTAGGCCGAGCGCCTGCAGGACGCCGGCATAGATGCCGATGCTGACATTGGTGTCGCCGGCTTCGACCCTTTGCAATGTTGAGCGAGACGTGAAGGCGCGCTCGGCCACGACCGCCATCGGCAGCCGTCGGCGCCGACGGGCATCATGGATGTCCGCTCCGAGCTTGCGCAGCGCGCGACGCACGGCGGCAGGAGGGTTGTGGGGAGTGGGCATTTTGGCACCTTCGCACTACAGATCGGCTCAATATGTAGCACGAAGATTACAATTCTTCTAGAGGCCCAGTGGGGTTAACAAGGCCCTAATCAAGTCCGGCCCAGCTCTCCGTCCTCGGCCGATGTGGGGGAAACTGGGGGATAAAATCGGCGGCCCTTGACAACAAACGGCGTCCTCTCCATCTTCACTGAACTCAATGAGGATGGAAAAGTGAAGTTGTCGATCCTTGATCTGGCCGGTGACCAAGCAGTGCTCAGCGGCGTGCAAGCCGGCCGTCAGCTCCTTGGGAAGCTGGTCGCCGCGGCGCGTCCGCCGGCCGAGCCGGAGCCCGTCTATTTGGACTTCGATGGCGTCACGGTCGCGACCGCCTCCTTCCTGCGCGAGGGCGTGATCGCTTTCCGCGATCATGTGCGCGCCACCTTGCCGGGACTCTACCCGGTCATCGCCAATGCCTCGCCGGCGGTGACCGAAGAACTCGATTTTTCTGCGGCATCGCAAGGATGCGATGTGGATCTGCAACCTGACGCCGACGGGCGAGGTGCACGATCCCAAGATTCTGGGTGAACTCGACGAGGCGCATCGCTCGACCTTCGATCTCGTCGCGCGCCTGGGTACGGCAAGCGCACCGAGTCTCGCAGCGCAGAGCCAAGAGAGCTTGGCGCCAACGGCGTGGAACAACCGCCTATCCAGTCTGGCTGCGCGCGGTCTTCTGATCGAGCGCCGCTCGGGGAAAACCAAAACCTTTGCACCTGTCTTGGAGGTCGCGTGATGGGAATCGAATTCATCCGCAATGCCAGCGGCAAGCCTTACACCAAGCGTTGGGCGAGGGGCATCGACCGTATCAAGGCGCCGACCTTGATGGACGTCAGCATCTCCGAGGAGAGCCGCACGCTCACGGCGAAGCTGACCGCGAAGGGAGCCGCATGTCAGGGCGCCACGGTGCTGGTTCAGTCGAAGGGGTCGGAGCTGGTCGTGTTCGACGGCCTTCGGCAGGTGGCCAGTATCACCAACGCGCCACCCTCTGTGCGGGCCGCCGTTGACGCGCGACAGGGCATGGCTCCGGCCGTCGTCGAGCGCGTCGGGATCCTCGGAGCGACTGCGGAGATCAAGCTGAAATGACCCGCCGCGCCCCGCAGGAACCCACGCGCGACTTCAAGCCGTCCCATCGGCTTCGCGACGACGCCGCGCTCTATGCGCCGTCGCTTGGCTGCGGCGGCTGCCCGGACTTTGCGACCTGCGGCGGCCTTCACACCGATGCAGGCGTGTTCGACTGCAACGATTTCTGTTCGTGCCGAGGACCGCGCCGCCTGCGACTTCGTTTGCCGCAACAAGCCCGACCAGTTCTTCGAGCGCTACCTTGAGATCGGCGGCTTCGAGCTGGAATCGACGCCCCGGGTTGACGCTCTTGCGATACCGGAACTGCCGTCCGTCATCCCGCTCATCGGGCATAAATACAGCCGCAAAACGGTCCTGAACGAACCGGTTGTCGCCGTTCCCTTGTATGAGCTCTTCCACATGCGAAGCGGCCAGCCGCATGTTCGGACCCGTGCTGAGCTCGCCGCGCGCTTTCGCATCCCTGAAACCGCGACGGTCGTCGCCTCGGGCGTCGATCGGGACGCCAAGCTCGAGGCCTGGTGGGCCTTTGCCGATCGCGCGCTGATCATGTCGACGCTGCGCGATCTTGGGATCGCGCTGGTCACCGTGCCGAATTTTAGCCTGTTCTTGAACGTGCCACGGCCTGACAATCTGCACAGCATGAAGCGCATCGCGCTGGGCTGGGCCGAGTTGATGGCGGCGGGTATTCCGGCGGCGCTGCACCTCAACGCGCGGACCGATCAGGACTATGCACGCTGGATGCGCTTCGTGCGGGAGCGCCCGGAAGTCGAGATCGTCGCCTTCGAATTCCGCACCGGCGCTGGCGTACCGAGCCGCATCGACTGGCACGTCGATCGTCTCTGCCGGATCGCTGACGCGGCGGGACGCCCGCTCACGCTCGTGGTGCGCGGCGGCGCCCAGGTCCTCCACCGCCTCAAGCGCCACTTCGGCCAGGTCATCCTGGTCGAGACGGATGCCTTCGCCCGCACCCTCAAGCGCCGCCGGGCGGAATTCACGGAGGCCGGCCGCCTGCGTTGGCCGCGGATATCTACTCCCAAGGGCGCGCCGATCGACGATCTGCTCGCCCACAACATCGTCACCAAGCGCACGGCGCTGCTGCTCTCCGACTTCGCGCCGGT
>CAWAZE010000002.1:0-43303 GCA_963786405.1 uncultured Acidobacteriaceae bacterium
TCCCGTGGAAGCCACGACTTAGCGGGGGTACTGGTGGGGGTATAATCATTTTGTGTTGGGGGTATTTAAAGAAACGGGGGGGGGGAGATGGCTCTCAGCGACACTCAGATTCGGAAGTCGAAAGCGATCACAAGACCGTACAAGCTGGCAGACGAGCGGGGGCTATTTCTGCTGGTGACACCCGTGGTGGGAAGCTGTGGCGCTGGAAGTATCGCGATGATGGTAAAGAAAAGTTGATGTCATTTGGCGCGTATCCTGACGTGCCACTTGCGGCAGCGCGGGAGCGGCACCAAACTGCGCGGCAACTACTCGCCTCTGGTACGGACCCGATGGAGCAGCGCAAGGACGAGAAGACTGCGGCGAAGACGAGCGCCGACAATTCATTCCAAGCACTGGCGATGCTGTGGTTGGAACATTGGCGCGAGGGAGTCACACCGCGTCACGCTGACGATACAGAGCGCCGCATGAGTGCAAACATCCTGCCCTGCCTCAGAGCGCGTCCCGTCGCTCAGATCGAAGCGCCGGAACTGGTTGCGATGGTGAAGACCATTGAACAGCGCGGTGCTCGCGACATCGCCAAACGGGCGCTCGAAGACAACCGGGCAAATTTTCCGGTACGCTATCGCGCCACGGCTACGCGAAGCGCAACCCCGCAGCCGAGATCAGACCGCGTGACGTTCTGAAGCCGACGCAGCGCGTCGAACTTCGCTCGCGTTGACGGTAAGGAATTGGCCGACTTGCTCCGCGCGATGGAGGTTTACCGTGGAGCGCCGATCACGCGACTCGCGATGAAGTTGCTCGCCCTGACGTTCGTTCGCACGTCGGAGTTGATCGAAGCCGAGTGGCAGGAGTTTGAGGTTGAGGGCAAAGAGCCGCTATGGAGGATTCCCGCCGAGCGCATGAAGATGAAGACTCCGCACATCGTTCCGCTGTCCCGTCAGGCTGTCGAAGTTCTGCGGATGATCCACGGCCTGACCGGCCATCGCGAGTTGGTCTTCCCCGGTGACCGCAACCCGAAGCAGCCCATGAGCAACAACACAATACTGAAGGCGCTAGAGCGGATGGGCTACAAGGGCAAGCACACCGGCCATGGGTTCCGTGGCGTGGCATCAACGATCCTGCACGAGCACGGCTACAACCACGAGCACATCGAGTTGCAACTGGCACACACGCCTCGCAACGCCGTGAGCGCCTCGTACAATCACGCGCTCTATCTCAAGCAACGCGCCAGCATGATGCAGGACTGGGCTGACCATTTGGAGAAGTGGCTCGCGGCGCAGATTAACCTTCGTAGGGAAACAGGCTGCAAAGGCCCGAACAAGGAGGGACTATGACCGCACAATCATTAGCCGAACTCCTACACGCCCGTCGCGTTGCACGGGGCCGATGGATATCTCACTGCCCTGGTCACTTCGACAGTTCGCCAAGACTATATATCCGCGAGTCTCCGGGAGGCACGATACTCATGAACTGCGACGCCGGTTGCAAGCTCAATGAAATCCTGAAGGTGTTAGGACTTGCTCGGCGGGACCTCAGACCTGGTCCGCCGGCCTCAGCCGAACAAGCCGAGTTGATTCGAGCGTCCCTCAACGCCTACTCAAACGCACAACGTAGGTGGCAGAGCTTTCGACGATATGCCTGGGATCGCGTCGGGACACTGGAGCAAAAGGTAGATGCATGGGGGACGGAACTGGCGCGGACGACGGACAACGCCTCACTCGCCAAGCGCCTGAATAGCGCTCGCGTCCAACTCGAGCTGTGGGAGTCGTTTGCACAATTAATTACTGGCCCTGTACGGCTTTGGGCCTGGCAGGCATGGGAGAGGCAGACACAACAGTGACTGCACAGACACCTTTATTTGAAAACCGGAGAGGCCCGCTAAAAACGGGCCCCACCGCGAACGACGTAAGAGTTGGCTATGCACGTCTTCAACTGCCAGGAGTGACCATAACTGGCGATTACTCCTTAAAGCAAGGCAGGCAGCATACCCAATGTCCCTGCGCACACGCCGACCGTCACCAAGGGTCAGCATCTGCGCAGGACGACAAGAAGAGGAAAGCGCCGATTCTGGCATGCGAAGCGCGGCGGGATATTCACGTCAGAGTCGAAGTTGCAATTCCATTAGTGCAGCACGCGCTGGGAAGGCGCCTTCTATATCGATAAATAAATGACAGTTGAAACTAAAAAAAAAGGACAAGGCTACTTCCACATTGATGCGCGCATCTGGGCAAAGTTGACCTCGGTTGGGCTGATCGAGAGCGTCATATACCTTGTCCTGGCTTCAGGGACGGACCGTGAGGGCAGAATCACCGCTTGGTCGACGAACGCCTCGATGACGCACGCCGGCATGGGCTGGGAGCGCGCGAGGGCGGCAATTGATGGACTGCTTTCCAAAGGCTTCGTTCGCCACGCGGAGCAACACACTGCTTCACGCCCGCGGTACGAGTTTATTGGATATCGAGAGCTAGTGGTGTCTCAACTTTCTGCCCGTGAGCACGAGCTACTTTCAGATATCGGGGCTGGCAAACAGCCATCTGAACGAAGTCGATCCGTGGCTCAGCTACTCGTTGACCATGGCCTCATTTACGAGGACGGTCAGGGCCAATACCATGTGACAGATTCATCGGCAGAGGGCATCTCTCAACACACAATTTGGTTGCCGAATACTATCGTCACGGGGAGTTCGATGGGCGAAGCATCGCCGGTGCGCCGGCTGCGCGGCGCCGGTTGCATTTCGACGTTGAGGCTCTTTGTAGACCTTTACAGCGCACAGAATCTTCGCGACGATGGTGGCATCAGCCCGGGTCTTCTCCGGCAAAAATTCGACCGTGTGAAGATCGGCGAACGAGGGCCTCATATCATCTGGGGGTTCAAGCGGGGGAATCGATCACTTATGTTGGAGTGGGACCTTTTGAACCGCATGAGCGCCGCCGCAAGTTGAAGAAGGACGACGATCACGCGATCTGGACAAGTATCTCCTTGCTGGTGGATATGGGTTTACTTTGCTTTGTGCCTCACATCTTCGAGAACCAGACTGAGACCGCTGAAATCGTTCACTCTTACGGCATTGGCAAAGTTGGCGAACTGCCGGTCGAGCATGAGATTGGCGACGCTGCTCATCGCGCTGCGTGTGCGATGGCGCTCCCCGCAATTTGAGTGCGGCCGAAGACGAAGGCTTTGAGTACTTCTGCCCGATCCTGAAGACAATGCCATCGGCACAGATGGTTGGTGTCGCCAGGCTCACCTATCGGCCGCACACGCGACGAACGAAGGCGTGGTCTAGCGAACTTTCACGGCAAGGGTGTGATTGGATCGAGGTTTACACGAAGCTCGCTGAAAAAAACGTAGTTCCCTCTCAGGAAGGGGTGTTCTGACGATCTCGGACTGCTGGTGCCTGGGTGTCGACAAGAGACATTAAAGGGAATCAATGGAGTTCAACGGGGATCAACGAGATTCAAAGAGCAAGAGCACGTAAGAGCACTCCTCGGAGCTCTAAACGGCGAGCTCCAAGGCATACGCGGTGTCCAATCCTGGTTGTACGTTGACTTAACTTGGGGTAACTCATGATAAGTACGACCGATGGAAGCAACACGCCGCAGGACTCGCAGTCGACGCCGATCTGTGTGCCGTACTCGCCTGCGCTCAAACGCATCGTGGGCTCGGTGAACGCGGCGCTGGTCGTGACCTATCTCGAAATGCATTACCCGTCACCGCCACCCGAGCCACCGCGACGCTACGGGCTGCCGGTGGAGGTGAATTTCGCGCGCATGGCTGACGACCTTGCGGTGGACCGCAGGACCCTGGGTATCGCGTTAACGTGTGTATGCAACATGGTGGGAGACGGAACTGCAGCGGGTTGGTGCGGTGCGCGCAGGGCAGGAGTTCCTCAACCGCAAGCACTCACGCTGGCCCAGGCTGAAGCTCTACTCGATCGTGGGGCCAAAGCACTGGCGGTCACTCAGCACGATCGCACTGCGCCGAAACTGGCCCCAGCTCACCCGCACACTGGTGGAATGTCGCGTAAACATCAATGCTCCGATGCATCAGTCGTGGAACACAAATGTTCCACAGGGAGCATCTGCGCTCCCTCGTCTGGATCTCGCTAGATTCGCCGTGCAGCCGTCTTCTCTCGACACTCTGCCTGAAATCCTGTTGCGTGGTGTGGATCTCGCCGGCGATCGCCGCAGGACCAGATACACCAGACTGAGAAAAGCTGTGGCTGAGGGCCTCGCACCGGCTGATGCGTTGAAGGTGAAGCGGAAGCCGAAGGATGAGAGCCACGAAGCTGTGGATCCATCTCTGAGCGATGAGATGATGGCCAGAATGGGTGCCGGGAAGTCGACGAGATCGCGGGATTGACGCAACGCTATTCTTGTCTCGGCTCAATGAGCACATTGGTCTGCTCTCCGCCGAAGGATCGGATCATCAGCCCGGTTCTCCCGCTGGTGTACGATGGCCTCGTAGATTCAGTGGGGGATTGATGGCGTCTGCCCCGGTCGCGTGGCTCCCGCTTCAACACTTCCTCTCGAAGTGGATGACCTCGTCAAGAGCTTCGGCGACAGTGAAGGCTGTCTCAGGCGTGTCGCTCGAACTGCGCGCAGGCGAATGCCTCGGCCTGCTCGGCCCCAATGGTGCGGGCAAAAGCACCGTTATTCGCGGCATCGTGGGCCGCGTTATTCCCGATGCGGGCCGTATTCCGTCTTTGGCGTCCGCGGCGAGTTCCGCTGCGGCTCGTGCGGCTCTTGGGATGGGTGCCGCAGGATCTGGCCGTCTATCCCCGCCTCACCTGCAAGGAAAACCTGATGTCGTTTGGCCGCTATCACGGCCTGTCGGGCGGCAAGCTTGGCGGAGTCTGTTGCTTGGTGTCTCGACTGGGCTGCGCTGCAGGATCGAGCGGGCGAGCTGGCGAAGAATCTTTCCGGCGGTATGAAGCGCCGGCTCAATATGGCGGCTGGCATCATTCATCGGCCGCGCGTGGTGCTGATGGATGAGCCGACGGTTGGCGTCGATCCGCAGTCGCGCAATCGCATCTTTGAGATGATCGAAGCGCTCCGTGCCGGTGGAACCTCGATCATTTACACCACCCACTACATGGAAGAGGCGGAGCGGCTCTGCGATCGCATCGCCATCATCGACCACGGGCGCATCATCGCGCTCGGGCACAAACGAGGAACTGGTCCACAACGCCTTTGCATCGCGCAGCCAGGTGACAGCGCGCTTTGCTGGGAACTCACCCGAAATCGCCGCGTGGGTCGAGCGCCGTGGCGGCCAGATGGCCGAGCGCACCGCGCATTTCACCATTGCAGAACTCCACTGAAATCGCGGGCCTGCTCGAGGACGCCGAAAAGGACGGCCTTGAGTTGGCGGATGTTTCGCTGCGCCGACCCAATCTTAGAATCCGTCTTTCTGCACCTGACCGGAAGGGAGCTGCGCGATTGATCTTTGCCATCGTTCGTACCGCTATTGCCGCATTGCGCCGCGACCGCGCCTTCGCTCGCACTCAGCTTTCTGCTGCCCATCGCCTTCTTCAGCATCTTCGCCGTGATCTTCGGCGGACAGCACAGTTCCACACCCAAAGTGAAGTTGATCGTGGTTGATGAGGATCAGAGCACCGCCTCTCGCCAGCTGGTGCAGGCCTCAAGCGCGAAGGCTCGCTCGTTGTCGAGCACGCAGCCCGGAGTCAAAAGAGAAGCCGCGCCAGACATACACCGCCGCCACCGCAGAGGCCGCCGTCAAGGCAGGCGACTGTCCGGTTGCTCTCATCATTCCGCACGGATTTGGGGCAGCATCCTGTATCGTTCGGTCCGACTCAGAGCGGATCACAGATTCAACTGCTCAACGACTCCAGCGACATGATTGCGCCGCAGGTGGTGAGCGGGCTGCTGCAAAAGGCCGCGATGACGGCTATGCCCAGCACCATGGCCGAGCAGGGAGCTCAATACACGGGCAAATACATCGGCGGGTTCACTCCTGAGCAGCAGAAGCGCATGGATGCAAAACATGGCGCAACTGCGGAAGTATGCGGACGCGCCCGCGAAGAGCGAGCCAGATAGGAGCAGTACCGGTCCGGAGACTTCTGCAGTCGGCGGAATCATCGCGGTGCAGTCGCGCGCCGTGGTGGGCGAGAACAAACGCAGCCCATGATTTCGTTCTACGCCGCGGCCATCGGCGTGATGTTTTTGCTCTTCACGGCGAGCGGCTCAGCAGGCTGCTTGCTTGACGAAGCGGAATCGGGCACGCTCGATCGCGTGCTGAGCTCGCGCGTCACCATGACCACGCTGCTGGGCGGCAAGCTGGTCTTCAACACGCTGCTGGCGTTTACGCAACTGGTCGTGATGTTCCTCTGGGCATGGGCAGTCTTCCACCTCGACTTCTTCGAGCACATTCCCGGGCTTCGTGGTCATGGGACTGTGCACGGCGTTTGCGGTGGCTTCATTTGGCATGTTGCTGGCCAGCATGTGCCACACGCGCGCGCAGCTCGGCGCCGTCTCCACGCTGCTGATCCTGACCATGTCGTCGGTCGGCGGCAGCATGTTCCCGCGCTTCCTGATGCCGCCTGCGATGCAAACCGCCGGCCTGTTCACCATCAACGCGTGGGCGATCGACGGCTTTACCAAGGTCTTCTGGCGCGACTTGCCTGTCTCAGCGCTTTGGCCACAGGTCGCGGTGCTCCTCGGGATCGGGACGACGCTCTTTCTTATTGCTCGCCGCATCGCTCGTCGGTGGGAATTCGCGTAAGGCGCAGTCAACTGCTTGCGCTGCTAAGCCTTCACTTGCACTGGTTACTTGATGCCAGCCGCCTATCCTTTCGCGATCAATTCAGACATTCTTAAGTTCCAGCGTCTACTATCAGGCTGCGGAACGTCGCTGGACCCTAGCCGACATATCGGGACTAATCAGCCTTCGATAAGTGCATTGGCGGGATGCTCTCATCCAAGCTCAACCTAAAACATCGCTACGAACGAGTGATGCCACCTCAGCGCGGATCGAGAACCACGTAGTGGTCGGCACCGCAAATAAAGACGCGCTGGAACAGTAATGTTGGGAGCAAACCGTCCTCTTCCCGTCCTGGGACATCTTTTCCTGCACTCACTGGGGTCACGAATGGGATCCGGCTCATGGTCCGTGTTCCGATACACAGATCCTGCAGTGGCAAGTCGGCAAAGGCACTTTGCCCTAGGCTGACATTCCCTTTCCGCGGCGTCGCGTGCTGCAGCAAGGGAAGTTCTCTCTCCCCGTTTTGAGCGTAGAGAATCGGACCGTCACTGCCGGAATCCAGTTGAAGAAGAATCTGCCGCGTTCCGGTTCCGGAGAGATGAACCGAGATAACCAGGCGTTCCGTGAAAGGCACTTCACTGTCAGGATGTTGCGGCCTCACGAGTGGAATGCGTTCGCCTTGCACTATATCCCGCATCGCCTCGGTCTCGTCGAGGCAGAGCAGTTTGTGTGCATAGTCGATCAACAGGTCGAAGTGTGCGAGAAAGTTCTCGCCAAGAACACCCCGAATGCGGGAATCGGCGGCTTGAATCTGGCCAAGATCCTGGACAACGGCAAAGGGCTTCTTGACCACGCGGGAGTTGGCTTCCAATGTGTCGAGAAGTGTGACGGATGCATTCGCGTAGCTGGCTGCGGAGACCAGGCCAACCGTGCCCTGGGGCTTGAGGTGGAGTTCCGAAGCGAGCGCTGTATCGATGACCGTGACTTGGCTGCCGGTGTCGACCATGAATTCGAACGGACCGGACTGGTTGATCTTTACGGGAATAACGAGCAGAGCCCCGGCGACAATTCGTGGTCTGAGACCTGCGATGTTACCGGGGCAACGAGTTTCTGCCTGACTGGAAATGGAGGTGAAGCCAATGGCGGCGGCGAGAAGAACACAGAGGGAACTGCAGAGCGATGGGAGTTTCATATCGGCCTCCGCTCGCGGGGTGCGAGCCGAAGGCGACATTGGTGGCTATATCTGGCTACCGCAATGGATTGGGGGTAGAATCCATGTCAATGAAATATGGAAAGGATGTTGATCGCGTAACTGCCAGCGATTCTTTAACTTGAATCGGTAGCGCGCAGCTTGAGCAAGAACAGCAAGCCCCGCCGTGGACCGAAAGGGACCTTCCCCATGGCTGAAACACAATCCCGTCCCCGGCTTATACGGTTCGGCGTATTCGAAGCAGACGTGCAGACGGGCGAGCTACGCAAGGATGGCGTGAAGCTGAAATTCAGCGGGCAGCCGTTCCAGGTGCTCATCATCCTGCTGGAACGTCCCGGCGACGTGGTGACACGGGAGGAGTTGCAAAAGCGTCTCTGGCCGGACACGTTTGTCGACGTCGAACGCAACCTGAATACGGCCGTCAACAAGATTCGCGAGGTCCTGGGCGACTCGGCGGAGAACCCGCGCTTTGTCGAAACGCTACCCCGCCGCGGCTATCGATTCATCGGAAAGCTCGAAGCCCCACCTGACGCGACTCCGGTCGATTCAAATGGCGTCTTGAACTCAGGCCGAGTGGGCTTGGAATCCGCTCTGCCGCTACCGCCTCAACTCGACCCCGCGCCTCAGCGCGAGACATCGAAGGAAGGGAGCCGTAAGCGATTCCGGAGGTGGCTGCTGCCGGGCGCCGTTGTTCTCGCTGGAGTCGTCGCCTCCCTTGTCTGGTATCTGCTCCGCCCACTGCCTCCCCCGCGTATCCCGGAATACGTGCGACTCACCCACGATGGCCATCCGAAGATGCTTGCGGGTACGGATGGGAACAGGCTGTATTTGAATCAGACTCGTGCCACGAACCCTTTCTCAGGTCCCGGTTGCGGGCGGACAGATCGCGCCTATGGCGGTCCCAGTGAAGAATCCGTTCTTAGAGGACATCTCGCCGGATGGGTCCACTTTGCTGGTTCGCTCGTTTGAAGACGAGACCCTCTGGAGCGTCGGTGTCCTGGGCAATTCGCTCCGCCATCTGACAAATTCTAAGGTTGCCAACGCGGCGTGGTCGCCTGACGGGAAGTCGGTGGCATTCTCTACCTGGTACGGGGAAATCTATCGAGCGCAGAGCGACGGGTCTGAAGTTCAGAAGTTGGCCTCGACTGGCCGAATGCACGACAAGCAGGCCTAACTTCCTCGCCTGGAGTCCGGACGGAGAAACCCTTCGATTTACCTGGAATTACCAGCTTTGGGAAATATCGTCGCGCGGATCAGATCCGCGCAGAGTACTACCCGACTGGAGTCCCTCGGCCTACTTGTGCTGCGGTCGCTGGACTCCGGATGGTGCATTTTTCCTATTCTTGTCCGGTGACTCGCTTTTGAGGAGGGCCTTGGTGTTGCCGGGAGCCCAGCTATGGGCTCTCGATGAACGTAGCGGGGTGTTGCGACGGCCACCTCCCCAACCGGTTCAGTTGACCTCTGGTCCGACCCGCTGGGGTGCGCCCCTCCCATCACGGGACGGCAAGAAGATATTTGCCAGAGGTGTCGCCATCCGAGGCGAAGCTGGACCGTTATGATTCGCAGTCCAGGGAGTTCCAGCCCTTTCTTGGGGGTATTTCCGCGGAGTACGTCTCGTTCTCGAACGATGGCAAATCCGTGGCGTACGTTTCCTTCCCCGAGGGCATCCTTTGGAAGGCCAATCGGGATGGAAGCAGCCCGGTGCAACTGACCGATCCTCCCATCTATCCGAAAAACATCCGGTGGTCGCCGGACGGCACCCAGATTGTGTTCTTCGACCAGCCGGCCAGGGAAAGCATCCCGGAATCCTACGTGGTCTCGTCGGAGGGCGGCGAACCGCAACGGCTGCTCCCCGAAGCGAAGGAACCGATGATGGATGCGAACTGGTCGCCTGACGGGCGCAAGATGGTCTACTCTACCTGCAATTGTGTTGACGGGGATCCCGACTCCAAAGTCTCATACGCATTCTCGACCTCGCCAGCCACCAGATCACCACTCTCCCGGGGTCAGAAGGCATGATCTCTCCGCGGTGGTCTCCCAACGGCCGATTTATTACCGTGCTGTCGACTGTCGGCTCATTTAACCCGAGAGTCTATGACTTCAAGACGAAGCAGTGGTCGGAACTGCCGGTTGGCCCCGTCGATTGGCCTACCTGGTCGCAGGACAGCCGCTCCATTTACTTTCTGCGCACAGTAAGAGATCCGGGTGTGATTCGTATTTTTATCCAGGGTGGCAAGATTGAAATGGTCGTTGACCTGCAGGGATTCCACTCCACTGGGTGGGTTAGCTTTTGGTTCGGGCTCGATCCGACAGACGCGCCGCTTATGCTCCGTAACGTTGGAAGCGAAGATATATACGCAATGACTCTCGATCGAAAGTGAATGCCTTTGAGTTCTACCTGGCCCAAGGCTCCAGACTTCCCGCCATTGATTTCTCAAATAGTGATATCAGCCCAACGCGCTCATTGAGCGCGTCTTGGGATGAATCTCAACAATTAGTCCTCGAAAACGCCCATTGCGACCGCGATCTTCAACCGAGGACAGATCACGAGCTTCCAGTCGCGATGTCGACAGCCCAGCACCTACAAAGTGCGCCTTAGGCGCGCTGCGCGCCGTTGATGATTGCGGCCTTTAGTTGTCGATTCAAGGTAGGTATACAGCGTCTCCCTGCTGATGCCGAACTCACGCGCAACGGCTGCTTTCTTGGCGCCCGCCTTGACGCGATCGCGAAGCTCGGTCACACGCTCAGGGGTGAGCGCGCGCTTGCGGCCTTTGTAGACTCCGGCCTTCTTTGCGATTGCGATGCCTTCGCGCTGGCGCTCCTTGAGCAGTGCGCGTTCGAACTCCGCGAATGCACCCATGACACTCAGGAGCAGCTTGGACAGCGCGCCGTCGTCACCATTGAAGGTGAGTTTTTCCTTCACAAACTCGATCACGATGCCACGCGCCGTCAGATCTGCGACGATCTTGCGCAGGTCATCGAGGTTGCGCGCCAGGCGGTCCATGGAGTGGACGACGAGCACGTCGCCCTCGCGCAGATACTCCAGAGCAGCCTGGAACTGCGGCCGGTTGGTATCCTTGCCGCTCGCCTTGTCTGTGAAGGTCTTGTCGACCTTTATACCGTCGAGCTGGCGCTCCGTGTTCTGGTCAACTGTACTGACCCGAATGTAGCCAACGCGCTTACCACCCCTCTTAGCAGGTGTCATGTCCAGTCCTCCCGAAGTGTGAGGATAGACTCTAAGGCTCCTTGCAGGGCACTGTCAAGAAAATGGAATTGCAACCCTAATCAGACGTAAAAGTGTCAACCTTGCGATGTGTTGTTGAGGTATACCTCAATCCGACATTGTCGGCGAGTGGTGTGATCCAGCTAGCTCGCGGCGGGGCGGGCGCAGCGGAGAATAGCGTCGATGCTGCGCTCCACATCCTCATCGGTGGTAGACCAGTTACTGACGCTGATCCGCATGGCGGTGCGGCCTTGCCAGACGGTACCTCCGCACCAGCAAGTGCCGTCCTGCTGAATTGCGGCGATGGTCGCCCGGGTTTGCTCTGGCGTGCCAAAGGAGACGAGAACCTGATTGAGAACAACCTCATTGAGGATGTCGAAGCCGGCTGCGCGGAGACCGTCTCCGAATCGGCGGGCATGACGGCAGTTGCGTTCGACAATTTCGGCTAAGCCGCGACGACCAAGCGAGCGGAGAGCAGCGTAGACAGGGATGGCGCGCGCTCGGCGGGATTCTTCGGGTACAAATTCGTGAGGATCGCGTTCGGTGCTGGTGGCGACGATGTAGGTGGCGGCGAGCGACATGGCGGTGCGATGGGCGGGTTCGTCAGCACAGAAGATGAGACCGCAGTCGTAAGGAACGTTGAGCCACTTGTGCGCGTCGCTCGCGATAGAATCGGCGCGCTCGATGCCGCGCACGAGGTGCGCGTGCTGGGGCGAGGCTGCAGCCCAGAGACCGAAGGCGCCATCGACGTGGAGCCAGGCGCCACGTTCTGTAGTAGCGTCAGCAATCGTTGGCAAAGGATCAAAGGCGCCGGTATTGACATTGCCAGCCTGAGCGCAGACGATGCATGGTCCTGACGTCTCGCGAAGCGCGGCGGCAAGGCGATCGGCGCGCATGCGACCCTGCTTGTCGGCTGGGATTTTGTGGACGCAGGCGGAGCCGAGGCCGAGGAGCCGGAGCGCCATGAAGATGGTGTAGTGAGATTCTTCGTTGACGTAGATTTCGATGCGCGGCGCGCCGTTGAGCCCGTTGGCTTCGACATCCCAGCCTGCCTTGCGAAGAACGCTGTGGCGAGCGCAGGCGAGTGAGGTGAAATTGGCCATATGGCCGCCGGTCACGAAGCCGCAACTCATGGTAGAGGGGAGGCACGCGAGGTCGCAGAGCCAGGAGACTGTGATCTGCTCGACAGTTGAGGCCAGCGGCGAGAGAGCAAAGATGCCGGAATTCTGATCCCATGTAGAGACAAGCCAGTCGGCAGCAAGTGCGGCGGGCACGCTGCCGCCCACGACGAAGCCGAAGTAGCGAGGGCCAGCAGAACCAACGGTCCCGATGGTGCCAGCGTTGGCAAGGGCTCCGATGACGTCAGCGGGCGGAGTACCGTCTTCGGGCAATGGCCCGCCAAGGTATCGGCGCAATTCATCGGAGGATGCGCTCGCGCGGACTAAGCGCGTGGGGAGGGCGTCAAACCAGGAGCGAGCTTGGCCGAGCACGAAATCGAGGAGAGCCGGGATGGTCTGGTACACAAGGACATCATCTCCGTGCTAAGCGGAACTCGGCAATGGATTACATCATCATGTGAGTGAGAAAGTTAATCCCTGTTTCTGCGCGACGGGTCGAAGCCGTCAGGATAAATTGACGCATTCAGGGCAAATCGCTTATCGAGCGACAGGCGGGACGGGACCTGAATACACGATCCCGGTCCCTGTCCCCAAGTGCGCTGAGCACGGCCCCATGAGCGAACCTCCGACGGCGGGTCGCTTCCCGGGATCTAAAAAAGGACTTTCCGCCGAAAAGTTCCCTTGACGCCGGCCCGAACGGCGATGGGTACTGTACACGCAAATGCCAGTGCTCTCGAAAAATTCGCGCACAAATTTTTGAAAAATGAGGCAACCAAGGTACCCCGCCAACAATTTGTGATCGGTATCTTCGCGATGCGGTGACCTGTCCAACCTGTCTCCAAAGCGTGGATGAAACGTGGTTTCTCCAGCGAGGTATCCGAAGCCTACGACATCGCCGTTCATAGAACGAGAACTTAGAAAGAATCGCCTTGGCACTGGGCAGAAAGGAACTCCGAGTCGGTAGGTCCGCATCATCGCCTGTGGGATCAGTTCGCGTCGGGTGAACTATTGGTCCTAACCGTAACTTACTTTCCACCTTCACTCCCTATGCGGATACTCCCATTCAGATGTTGGATCTGAGGAGGAGTACATGTACAAGCTGCACTGCATCGCCCCGCTTTTCACCTTATTGGTTGCACTTTCGTCTTCAGTCTCTGCTGTTGCCGCGGATCAGCGCCTCATAAAGGGACACGACGGAGGGACCTTCACTGCGCAGCCGCTGTCGCCAACTGTGGTTCGTACTCATGACACGGGTAGCGGAAGGGCCACGCATATCGGTGAGTACCGCATGGTCGCGGACGAGAACGTCAATCTGTCGACCCTTCAGGTGACCAATGCATCGTTCATCATCACTGCAGAAAACGGCGACACCCTGGTCGGCAAGTATAGTGGGACGGCGCAGTTCTCCCCAGGCTCTCAAACACAGATCACGTACTACGTCTCAGGACCGATCACGGGAGGAAGCGGACGATTCGCTGGGATCATTGGGTCCATCGCCTTCTTCGGGACGGCTGATCTTGTCTCAGGCGCATTCGAGGACGTGGTGGTGGGACTGATTCCCGAAGGGAGAGAGCCGTAGGTGCTGAAAGGATGCGGCGATGGCTTCGGCGAGAGTCGATGCGGAGCGGCTGCACAGAGATGTTCCGCCTCGATTCCCGCCAGGACCAAGCTTGTGCCAGACTTGAGCAGGCGCTTGAGCAGAAGGATTCTATGTTGAAGGTGTTCGACGACGGCGATGGAGTCTTTTCGGCGAGCGATGGAGTGAAGCTTTTCTATCACCGCGCCGGCCACGGTTCACAAGCTCTCGTGTTTCTGCACGGTTGGGGTGGCAGTAGCTCCTACTGGAACCACATGCTGCCCTATATCGACTCCACGGATCTAAGTCTGATCTGTATGGATCTCCGCGGACACGGCCGTTCTGACCATACGCGTCACGGTTTCACAACTGAACGCTTTGGCGATGATGTTCTCGAGCTTGCAGAGAACCTGCAAGTGAGCAAGCTCATCGTCGTGGGCTATAGCATGAGCGCACGATGGTCCCAATGGATCTGCTTTAGCCGGCCGGAAAATCTGGCGGGGCAGATTCTGATTGCGCCCGTCCCGGCGCTGGCTCTGAGCTTCCCTGGCGGAATGGTAGACGACTGGATTCAGAGAGTCAGTACGAGGGAGGGCTTCCACGCATTCGAAGGTCAGTTCATGGCGAAGCCGATTCAGCCCGACTTACTGGATGATTGCTTTGACGCAATAGCGACTACGCCCGAGCACACCCTGCGGGAGACTCTCAGAATGTGCATCGAGGAGTCGTTTGTAGACAGGCTATCCGCCACGTGCGCACCGACTATCGTTATTGGCGGTACCGGGGATCCGATGGGTACTCCCGAGTATCTTGCGAGGGAGATCGTTCAGAGAATCCCGAATGCACGCCTATCGTTGCTGCCATGCGGACACAATCTGCCACTGGAGATGCCCCTGGAGACAGCCGAGATCATCAACGATTTCGTCTCTCAAGTGCTGAGGGCGAGTGCCGGGCGGCTGGCTTGATGCGCCTGGTTGCTAAGCGAGGTTCATGCTGTGCAGTAAATGCTGGAAGCCACGCTCCTGGCGCAACGGGTCGAGGCGCGGCTCGCCTTTGAGCCAGAGTGCCACTGCGGGCGAGCGCTCAGCATGCGCTTCTTCCAGACGCTGTATCGCTTCCGCATTCCGCCCCAGGCCGCAGGAGATCAGAGCGAAACAGTACGCCGGCACGTATCCCGTCGAGGCACGCAGCGCGAGATCGGATAAGAGAGCGGTAACCTCGTCCTTCACCCCTGCCCTGGCGAGCGAATAGATGAGACTCGATAACGCAAGTGGCGTGCCGCCGGAGTACTCAGAGGCCTTTCTCAGGCTTGCGATCGCGTCCCCGGCGTGACCGAGGCAGTCATGGCTCAAGCCCAGAAAGAGCCGCGCAGCCCAGAAGTACGGGTCGGTATCGAGCACCCTTTCACAGATCCGGATCGCATCCTCATAGCGACGTTCTACATAGAAGCCCGCTGCCATTTGTGTTTCGATCATCGGCGAGAGTGGGTCGAGGACGAGCGCATCTCGAAGCTGCTGTTGTCCAGCGTCAAAGTTGCCGGTGGCGCAGAGGCAGAAGCCATACCATTGCCGCGCGACAGCGTACTGCGGATCCATTGCAATTGCCGCGCGAAACTGAAAGTCGGCGTCTCTCCACTCGCAGTCATAGATCGCGCGTGCGCACGCCAGCGTGGTGAGCGCCTCCGCCAGGTTGGGATCCAACTGGAGGGCCCGTACCGCTGCTTCCTTGGCCCGGGGAAAGCTCTGTTGGGGAGGCAGGAAGAGGAAGGTGCCGAGTGTCAGGTAGGCGTCGGCCATTCCAGCGAATGCGAGCGCGAAGAGTGGATCAAGATCAAGTGCCTGGCGATAGTTGCGAATGGCTCTGATCAAAGCGTCGGATGTGCGTTTGTTCCAGAGATATCTGCCCTTGAGGTAAAGCTGATAGGCGGGGGCGACAGTGGTGTGCGGCGTTCGGTCGATTTCCACTCGCCGCTCCAAGAGTCTGGGAGCGATCTTGTTCGCAACTTCATCGAAGATGTCTACTTCGATGGAAAGGAGATCGTCGCGAAGGCGGTCGTACCGCTTGCCCCAGAGATGCGTCTTCAATGTGGTATCGAGCCACTCGGCATGGAGGTCGCAGGCTGCGTCGCTTGCCCTTGCGCTGAGAACCAGAAGAGTCTTCACTCCCAGTGTTTCAGCGATGGTCGCCAAATCCGAATGATCGGTGGCGGCCCCGAGGACGCAGGACCAGGGCGCAGCGTGAATTCCGGCACGCGCAAGACGGATGGTCAGCGACTCCGACATACCTTCAACCAGGTAAGACAACTCGGGATCAGAGCCCCGCCGCAAGGGAATGACGGCCAGAGACTCGGGTGTGGTCCGCGGCAAGGAAGACCTCTGATCGCGAACGACCGGCAGGTATGCGCCCTTTGGAAGTTCGATGATGATCGCATCATCCCGGCCGGGCCCGGCATAGTACTCGAGCAGGCGGGAGCGAAGGCGGCCCGCCTCTACCCTGACGATGGGGTCGAGCTGCGGGTCAAAGGAGGCGGCTTTGTCGTAAACCGCGACGGCGATGGAGTATTCCTTGATGGACTCTCCGCGCCCGGAGTGTGTCTGATCGACTATGTATCTCAGAAAGCGCTGCAGACGAGGTGAGCGCCGCAGGCTGGAGCTGTTACAGATTTTAGCGACGACAGCTTCAAGATCCGTGTCCACAGCAGCACACCATCGCCAGCTAGTGTACATGCGCGAAACTGCCGCCGCTTTTCAGGATTGCCTTCGTTGAGCCACTCTCGTGGTGGTAGCTGGGTGGCGAACTCCGCAGCATCCTCGGAAAGAAAGATCAGCCGCACACAGAGTGGATGTGCGTGAAACATTTCCGCGACGGAAGGGCTGTGCTAGCGCGCCCCGAAATCGCAGCTACTTGACCGGAACGTCAAGCGGTAGCGATCGACTGCGGTCTTTGAGCCACTCGACGGTGATGCTTTGGCTGGCCTTTTTTGGTGCCTGCTCATCGAGGTCAGGCATGAAGATCTCCAGGCCAGCCTGAGCTGTCATGCGAGTGTAGCCGTTAACCAGTTGAGCCTGGTAGTTGACCAGGTCGAGGTCAAACCAAGGGTCCTGGGAGGCGTCAATCATCGTAAGGTCGACGTGGTGCATGGTCAGCTTGCCGAAATCGAGCGTGCCGCCGCTTAGACGAAGAAAGTTGTGCCATTGCGCGAGGCGGTTCTCGTCGGCGGGCGCGTTGCCGTAGATCACCTCGATGTCTGGAGGACTGACTCGGACCGAGGTAAGTTCACCGTGGATGTGTGGCGGAGGGAGCAGCCTTTGCGTGTCGAAGGTGATGTCATTACCTACGATCCGAATGCCGGGCATATTGCTTTGGTGAACAAGGTCGGACAGTTCAACATGGAATCCTCCAAGGACGCCCTTCAAGGGGACCTTCAGCAGGTTGAGCTTCGTGACGTGAAACTGCACCAAGCCCTCTGGGGTCGCCACGAGGGTGCCGACGACCTCAATGGGAAGGGAGATGATCTTGTGAATAGTGCCGCGCAGCTTGAGCTGGTCGCCTTCGGGCTGAAGCGAAATGTTCTTGAGAGGAGCATCGGGCGGAGAGCTGATGTTCAGGTAGTTGCTGATGTCCCCAATATTCGTGTGGATAACGCCTTTTTGAATCTGCAGGACGAAGGACTCTGGATCATCAAAGGATGGATTGAGCCCCGGGTGCGTGCGAACCAGTTGTCCACGAATCCAGCGAATGTAGATACGGAAGTTAGGGCCTTTGCGCAGGAGCAGATTGTGCGCGTCGACCAATGTGGGATTCAGATCATAAGTCGAGAAATTGCCGTCCGCTCGGTCAGTGCCGAGAGTCGTGTCGGAAGTCGATGATACCGGGGCGGATACGTTAGACCGCGAACGCCAGAAGAACAAGCAGAAGCAGACGACTGCAATTGTGGCGGCAATGACGATGATGGCAGTGCGGGGACGGGTCACTGTGCCATTCTAGTGTCATTCAGGGGGGCCTCGTAGTCCTGTCGCGTTTGCAGGGGTCTGCCAACGGCGGCGGAGGCAGCGGCACTGGAGTCGGAAGCGGAAATCCATCGACCAATCCTGGAACCAGTGCAGGGACGTACACGTTCACAGTCTCAGGAATCGGCAATGACTCGGCAAAAACGACAGCCTCAACCACCTTTACTTTGACCGTGAACTAAAGAACCTACTGCGGGTCGCGTCGATTGGCGGGACCCGCCGTGCCCAGACCCAGGGACCTCTAGACGAGGGCTACCATCCCGATCCGACCGTAGCCGTTGATTTGACCATCATGCAGCGCGCCCCTCTCCCGCGGCCCGCAAAAAAACAATCGTGCGCGAAAAGTCCCCGGACGCCGGCCCAAACGGCGACGGGTACCTATGTACGCAAATGCCTTGAGTCTCAAAAAAATGCGCGCAAATTTTGAAAATGTCGGCAGCAGCAAGGTTCAACACCATAGATGCTCGAGTACACACGGGACACATCGACGACCGCGCCATAACCGTCTGTCCTCTAAGATATTTTTCAAAGGCCGCTGCATGTCTACCCGAACCGTCCATCCCGCCCTTATCGAATCTGCTCTCACGGATCTGCGCGCCTTTCTCAGCGATCGTGTGACGGCCGGCTTGGCCGCGCGCGAACACCACAGCCATGGCGAAAGCTCGCACCCGCCTGCGCTCCCTGATCTTGTCTGCTTTCCTCAATCCACTGACGAGGTAAGCCGAATCGTCGCCGTGAGCGCACGGCACAAGCTGCCAATAGTCCCCTTCGGCGCTGGAACTTCGCTTGAAGGCCAGGTGCACGCGGTGCGCGGAGGCATCTCGATCGACATGCGCCGGATGAATCGGATCCACCGCATGAGCGTGGAAGACATGGACGCAACCGTCGAGGCCGGCGTCAGCCGCACGCAGCTTACAAATGCTCTGGAGAACACCGGGCTCACCTTCTTCATCGATCCTGGCGCGGACGCCACATTGGGCGGCATGGCTTCGACTCGTGCCTCGGGTACCACCGCGGTCCGGTACGGCACCATGCGCGAGAATGTGCTGGGGTTGACCGTGGTTTTGGCCGATGGCCGAGTCATTCACACCGGCACGCGCGCCCGCAAGTCAAGCGCCGGCTACGATCTCACTCACCTCTTCGTGGGCGCTGAGGGAACTCTGGGCGTGATCACCGAGCTAACGCTCCGCCTGCACGGCCTGCCCGAAGCAGTAGGAGTCGCAAGGTGCGCATTCGCCTCTATCGAAGGCGCGATAAAGACGGTGATCGAAGTGATCCAACTCGGTCTCGGCGTGGCGCGCATCGAGTTTATGGATGACCACCTGGTGCATGCGATCAACCGCTACTCAAGGCTCGAGTTGCCGGTGCATCCCACGCTTCTATTCGAGTTTCACGGCATCAGCGAAACCACCGTGGCTGAAACGGCGCGCCTGGCAGAGCAACTTGCTGCTGAGCACGGCGGCCTCGGATTCACGTGGGAGACCACCACGTCTGGGCGTGAGCGCCTGTGGAAGGCTCGCCACGATGCCTACTACGCATCACGCGCTCTACGTCCGGGCTCAGAGGCGCTGACCACGGATGTATGCGTGCCCATCTCACGCCTGGCCGAGTGCATAATCACGACCCGGGCCGAGATTGACGCCGCCGAGTTCGCGGCTACCATCGTCGGCCACGTTGGCGACGGCAATTTTCACGTGCTCTGCATGTTTGAATCCGCCCAAGCTGCTGAGGTCGAAGCCTTCGCTGCGCGCCTCGTGGAGCGTGCTCAATCGGTGGGCGGCACCTGCACGGGCGAGCACGGCGTCGGCCTCGGGAAGAAGAAGTACCTTGTCGCGGAACACGGCAACGCGCTCGATGTGATGCGTGCCCTCAAGCGCTCGCTCGACCCTGACAACCGCATGAACCCAGAAAAGATGTTCGATTGCGATTGAACGCCTGCAAGGCGCTGCGGCACATATCCTGGGAAGGAAGCCAAGGAGCTGGAGTGTGCGCATCCAGTTCTTTCTATTCCTCGCACAATAGAATAATGGGGTCGGCCGCGAGTGCCTGCCGAGCTGGAATCCACACCGCAAGCAGGCCCGCGCCCATCACCCTACGCCGCTCCCCCCTCGCGGACCCAAAGATTCACACCCATCTAAAAAGTCCCCTGACGCCGGCCCGAATGGCGACGGGTACTGTGCACGCAGTTGTCCTGAGCCCCTGAAAAATTTCGCATAATTTTTGAAAACGGGGCCATAAGTGAGGGCCAGAACTAGTGGTGGGTGTGGTGTTGGATCAACGGGGACAGTCGGTCCGCCGGCTCATGGCAGCAGGGGGTATCCTCTCAGATCTCAAATCCGGTGAACATGACATTGGAACTCTTGGGCTTCGGGGCTCGTATGCGTCACACATAGCGATCTCGCACGGGTTGCCGCATACGGGAGGCCATGAGAGTGCGATTCACTTCCCTACTGTTTCTTGCTCTCTGCGCTGTGATGGCGGGGCCCGCCGAGCAGGGCGCGCAAGTCACGCAGTCACCCCAAACCCCGCAGATGACGCTGCGCGTCTCGACCAACCTGGTGCTGGTGGATGTGATTGCCCTGCGTAGCAAGAACGGGGTTCCGGACAGCACGTTGAAGAGAGAGGATTTTCAGCTTCTCGACAACGGCCGCACGGTTCCGATCAAGACGTTTGACACCGGGACCGGAAGTCGGCCGCTCGCGCTGTGGTTTGTTGTGCAATGCAAGATGGATGGATGGATGGCAGAGGGGTCGGGCCTGTTTGCGGGACAGATCAATCTTCTCAAGCCCGGATTGAAGCACCTGGACAAAGAGGATGGGGTTGCGGTTGCGCACTGGTGCGATAACGGCGACGCAACTCTCGATCTGCTGCCGACGAGCGACATCGAGCAGGCAGGCACGACGCTCGAACAGGTGCTGGCGGCGGTTCCCGCGGGCGAATGCAAGCATGACAGGACAGGCGAACTCGCGCTGCAGAAGACGCTGCAACTGATTGTCGATGCGACACGCTCACTGGCGCGCGACACGGTGCCGGTGGTGATCTTTCTGTATGGAGACTACAGCGCAATGCCCAGAGGAGAGGCTGACCACTTTGTCGATGAGTTGCTGGCGACGTCGGCGACCGTCTACGGACTAAGGGACCAGCGCTCTCCGAAGATCCTGGGGATGCGATGGGCAGGGGGCGAACAGGGAGCCATTGCAAACTATATTGCGGCGCAGACCGGGGGGCAGTACCAGTCGGTAATGCATGAGACATATGCACAGGGTCTGGAGGAGATCCTCGAGCAACTGCATTTTCGCTATGAGCTGGGATTTCAGCCTGAAGTACTGGACGGCAAGCGTCATAAGCTGACCGTGAAGCTGGCCGGTGCGGGGAAAAGTAAGCGCAAAGAATTGCGGCTGCGATACCGCACGGCGTATGTGTCGGTGAGCCGCTAGAGCGGGCACGCTCAGGCAAAGACTTGGTGCGCGGAGATTGAATTGAGTGACGGTGCGGGCGCTATGGGTGCGGTGGCTCGTAGGGCTCGACTCGCAGCATGTCGGAAAGGATTCCGCGCTCTTCCTCCGCCTTGGTTCAACCTCCGATTGCGGCATCTGGTTCGGAACTCCAGACCAGAGAGTGCGCTTAAACTTGCGCACCATCCAGGCGTTGCTGGGACACGCAGAGTTGGCGGAGACCGCCGTCCACCTGAATCTGCGCGCAAATGCCCTGAGTCTCTGATTTCGCGCACTAATTTTTGAAAATGGAGGCCATCAGTAAGGACCATCACTAATGGTGGGTGTTGGATCAACGCGATCAGTCGGTCCGCCAGCCGGGTAGTGTCCGTATCGCCGACAACACACCCAGAATGTGCCGCGGTGGCAGCCCTCCGCTCGCCCTTTATTCCCGTCGACTGATGAGGTATCGTTGCGGAGGAAGAGCATTCGATGCGAGCTGCGGAACTCACCGCTCCCCTGACATTCCGGCTTACTGACATGCCGATTGAAGATCCCGGACCGGGCGAAGTGCAGGTCCGGATCCAGGCTGTGGGCGTCTGCGGGTCCGATCTGCATGCCTACTCCGAGGGCGCTGTCGGCAGCACTCCCAATGTCTACCCGATGGTGCTCGGGCACGAGCCTGCAGGAAGGATCGTGAAGACAGGCGCCGGTGTCACTGGACTGGCTGCAGGCGACCGTGGTGCGCTTGAGCCCGCTCTCTATTGTTATCACTGCGAGTTCTGTTTGAGCGGGCACCACAACGTGTGCGCGAACATTCGCTTTCTGAGCAACCCTCACCATCCCGGTTTTTTCCGTGAATTGGTCAATTTACCGGTCGCCAACTTTCGTCTCATCCCTGCCGGGATGTCGTTCGACGAAGCCACTCTGGCCGAGCCTCTCGCGATTGCCTTGCATTCGCTCCACCTGGCGTCGATCCGCCCGGGCGAAACGGTAGCAGTCATCGGTGCGGGACCAATCGGGCTTTTGACGATCGCCGCACTGCGAGCCGCCAAGGCAGCACGAATCTGGGCCGTAGAACCCTTGGAGCATCGCCGCGAGTTGGCCCGGGGAGTTGGCGCTGACGTCGTGATCGAGCCCGGGGAAGCTGCTGAGGAAATTCGCCGCGGGACAGGGCAGCGCGGTGTGGACTGCGCAATTGACTGTGCGGCCGGGGAACATACCACCAGCCAGGCGATTCAACTAACCCGCAATGCCGGTCGCGTCGCGCTCACAGGTATTCATTCAACACCCTTCGTATCGATGGATGGGTCAGCAATGAGGCGCAAGGAACTCACCATTTTCAACGTGCGCCGATCGAACCACGAGACCGAAGAGGCTCTCGAACTACTCCACGCGCACGCCGAGTGGTTTGCACCCCTGCTTACACACACGAGGGAAATTGAACGCATCGATGAGGCCTTCGCAATAGCCAGCCAATATCGCGATGGTGTTGGGAAGATGATCGTCAGGCCTTAGAACCGTATAGGCGACGCAGAGGACCCGAGGAATGCTCTCGTTGATGGCGATCTGGAGTTCCGGCGCGGCGAAGTCCACGCACTGTGTAACTCGAACTGAGGTGCCTTCCTCCTGTTCACTAGGGAGTCGGCATCCTGGTCTGTGATTTTTCGAAGCTCGATCACCCCGCCCACCGATGCCTCCGGCCTACGCTTCACAGAACACTTCACGATGTCCCATGCAAGACTAGAGGTCAGGATGGAGTCGCTGGCTCCTATTCTGTAGGGCTCTTGCATCCCCTACAACATGCCGGTTTATCCCGGCGCACAGTGCATCATCGCCGAGTCACTGAATGATCGCTCCAACCGGTCATCCGAAATTGACTGGCCTCCCCTGCACTGACCCGATGAGCCTCCGCGCGTATGATTGCCGAGATGAATGCTAAGGAGGGGACCATGCATGCCATCCTCTACCATCGCTACGGCCCTCCTGACGTAGTCGAATACACCGACATCGAGAAGCCATCACCCGGCCCGGACGAGGCGCTTATCCGTGTTCACGCCGCCTCCGTCAATCCATACGATTGGCACTTCCTCAGAGGCACACCCTCTTTCATTCGCCTGTTCACAGGTTTCGGCAAGCCGAAGTCGCCGCGCCTCGGGGCAGACCTCGCCGGAATCGTGGAGGCCGTCGGCCCTCGTATCACACGTTTCAAACCTGGCGATGCAGTCTTTGGAACCTGCAAAGGCGCATTTGCCGAATACGCTTGCGCTCCCGAAAAGAGCTTGGCTCTGAAGCCGGAGAGCCTCACCTTCCAGCAAGCTGCGTCGATACCCATTGCCGGCATCACTGCCCTGCAGGGCCTGCGCGACTGCGGCCGGCTCAAGCCGCAACAGCGCGTACTCATCAATGGTGCAGCGGGCGGAGTCGGTACCTTCGCCGTGCAGATCGCAAAATCCTTCGGCGCCCATGTCACCGGAGTTTGCAGCACACGAAACCTGGAACTGGTTCGATCGATCGGCGCCGATGGCGTCATCGATTACACACGCGAGGACTTCACACACCCCGGCCAGACCTACGATGTGGTTTTCGATCTCGTCGGCAACCATCCTCTCTCCGCAATTCGGCGCGCACTGCATCCCAAAGGCATTTACGTCGGTTGCGGAGGAGGAGGACCCGACAAAAGCTCCGCCGACCTCCTCAGTAATATGCTCGGCCGCTTGTTCATTTCGCCATTTGTGAGCCAGAAAATCACCGGCGTCTTCGCAAAGATCAACAGTGCCGACCTGGACCTGCTCGGCGCACTCGTGGCATCCGGCAAGATCACCCCGGTCCTCGACCAGAGCTTCGCCCTTCCTGAGACCGCTGCCGCTATCCGCTACGTTGAGCAGTGCCACGCACGTGGCAAAGTGACCATCACAGTCTCCTAAGTGGCTGTCTCGTCAAGAAAACGAAACGCCGCGCGGAATCAGCCCAGGACAAACTCCCGCACCCGTAGCCAATGCATGGCTCCACAATCCGCAACCCTGGGTCAAGCGCGACGTTCACGCCCGCTGTTCCGCCTTGGCCCTGAGCCTCACGAACTCTCATATCCCAAAGACGAGCAACCCGAAGCGGACACCAATGCAGACACAGACAGCTAATCAGCGCCAGCCAGGACACGCCCCGATAAAAGACCATAGATAAACCAAACCCTCTACAAGGTAGCGCGGCGCAAGACGGCGCCCGCGGGAACCTCGCCGACATTCTCGAGCGCCTCGAAGAGGGCTACCATCCTGATCCAGTCATAGGGCGCCTCCTGAACTGACGCAGAGGCCGCTTCCCCCGCCCGCGGTCACGAGAAATCGACACTCCGCCAAAGAGTCCCCTGACGCCGGCCCGAATGGCGACGGGTACTGTGCATGCAGTCGTCCTGAGCCCCAGAAAATTTCGCACAATTTTTGAAAATTGGGCCATCAGTGAAGACCAGAGCTAATGGTGGGTGTGGCGTGGGATCAACGGGACCAGTCGGTCCGCCGGTCGGTTATGTCCTTTCGCTCACAGTCTGCACCGAACAAGTCAATGAGCGCTTTGGCCTGCCAGCGTAAACCCATGCCTGAGCGGAAGCCTATTGACTTCCGGTTAGGCGGTAACACGGCCACAATCGCCGGTGATGAGCAAAGTCGACAGGTCCGAACAACTCGGCAGCAGTTGCTTTTTGAAATGCGAAGGCGAATGCTTTTTTGGTCCCTGGAACTGTCCGGCGGCGCGCGTCCCTGCCCATCCTCTGACCGAACGCGGAAAAGTTGGTGAGACAAGCAGTGTCGGGGGTATATTCTCTCGTCGCCGGTTATCCAGGCGGTGGAAAGAGGATCCAGATGAAGGCATTCGTCATGAAGGCAACGAGATCGCCGTTCACCGCTCAGGAAGTCCCGGACCCTCAACCCGGTCCAGGACAGGTTCGGATCCGTCTGCATGCATCAGGTGTTTGTGGCACGGACGTTCATGTGTGGAATGGAGAGCTGCCTGTACCATTACCGATTGTTCTGGGGCATGAGCCGGTCGGAGTGATCGATATCGCAGGCCCCGGTGTCGAGTCATTGCGAGCAGGAGACCGCGTGGGCGTTTCCTGGTTTCAGGCTGGCTGCGGCAGGTGCACCTACTGCCAGAAAAAGCAAGTCAAGTTTTGCCCCCAGGCTAAGACCTGGATAACCAATGGTGGCGCTTATGCCGAATACATGATTGCCGAAGCAGAGGGTTGTAAGTTGTTGCCAGACGGGCTCGCATGGGATGCGGCGGCTCCGCTGTTCTGTGGGGGATTCTCGGCTATGAGCGCGTACCGGGCAGCCCGGCCAACGGGAGGAGACCGCGTAGCCGTGCTCGGGTTGGGCGGATTGGGCCACCTCGCTCTTCAGGTCGCGGTGGCGATGGGGCACGAGGTATTGGCTATCACGAACTCGGCCGAAAAGGAGAAGGCTGCGCGCGATTTTGGCGCCCATGAAGTATTGGTCGTTAAGGACCATGTGGGGCAAGACCTCCTGGCCATGGGTGGTGCTGACATTATCCTCTCCTTCTCACCTTCAATGAAGCAAAACAGCCAGGCGTTCCATGGACTACGCCCTGGAGGCAGACTGATTACGACCGCTGTAAGCGCCGAGCCAATTGAAGTCGATCCAATTCCTATGCTGTTCAAACAGACCTCCGTCATCGGCTCTGCGCACAATGACCCGGCGGACCTCGTCGACATCTTGAAGCTTGCTGCCGAGGGCAAGGTTAAGCCGGCACTGGAGACTTACCGGTTTAATGAACTCAACGATGTAATGGTGCGACTTGCGGATGGAAAGGTCCGGTTTAGAGCTGTAGTCTTACAGGATGCATGACGACGTTACTCGGGTTCTGGAGTGGTTTGTGGCCCACTCGGACCTTTGAAATTTGTTCGCCCACCCGGCGCTGTCTCCGGCGGCAGCGCCGTCACCGGGTTGGGGAGAGTCGGCGGTTACACGACAGGAATCTCGGATCGAATGTCCAGATGCCGCGGCATGAATCCAATTTGCGCCGCTTGAACCTGAGCGCATTCCTTATCCCGAACGAATCGCGGAACGTTTACGTCAATCCTGCATGACGCCAAGTAGGCTAACCCTCAAATCTATGTTCCTGTACGTGGTTGGCTTTGCCTTCTCGATGTGTACGATGCTTCACGGGCAGACAATCACCGGCACATGGCAGGGAACGCTGTCCACCAAGGAGAGCCAACGCATCGTTCTCAAGTTTGCGAAGCCCGACAACAATGGATCGCTGCGGGGGGCGCTCACCTTTATCGACAGGGGACCATCCGGTCCTCCACTTCTTTCGGTCACATTCGCTCCGCCGGACTTGAGCGTGATAGTTGCGGATATCAGCTATCGAGGCAGGCTCAGCGCGGATGGCAAGTCGATTACGGGAGTCTGGATGCAGGGCAACCAGAGCTATCCACTGACGCTCATTCTTGCGACACCGGAGACGCTCTGGACTTACAGCGGACCGGCTCCAATACCGGCTATGTCTGCGACCGCAGACCCCGTGTTTGAAGTGACGACGATCAAACCGAGCCAGGGAAACGAAAAGGAAAGGTCCTGTGGCTTCAAAGGCGTGCGTTTTGGAGCAGAAAATGCGGTCACTGATCTCATCAAATTCGCTTATAAGGTGCGGGATCGACAGATCGATGGTGGGCCGACCTGGATGAATGAGGACACGTTCGACATTGCCGCGGAAACCAATACACCAGGCCAGCCCAGCCGCGACCAGCAGCGGTCGATGGTCAGGAAACTGCTCGCGGACCGATTCGGTCTTAAGGTGCAAATCGAGCCAGGGATTTCCCGGTGTATGCCGTGACGGTGGTGGAGAGCCCTCCGAAAGTTACCGCAAGCGAGCCAAGTGGCTATGACCACGGGTCCGTCTACGTGACGGATAGAAAGGACGGCCAAACGGCGGTGCAGTTCGCTTACTACACCATGCCGGAGTTCGGCCGATACACTGATGAATTTCATTCAGGACCGCCAGATCGTAGACGAGACGGGACTGACGGGACGTTTCAACTTCGCGCTGATGATTCCCACGGATACGGCTTACGGCAGACAAGGCCCCGGTGGCATGGACAGGGCCACCGCCTACTTTGGTGCGGTGCAGCCGCTGGGCTTCAAGTTGGTTGGGAAGAAGGCTCCGCTGGAGGTCATAATGATTAACCATCTTGATAAGCCCTCAGCAAACTAGCTCCGGTGTCCGTCAGCCATCCACTTCGTCAGCTACGGATTGCGGTCGCGTGAATTCGCCTTCAGGTCGGATTGTGGGCTACTCGTACTTTACCCAACGGTAATGTACGAGTAGGCGGTTACTCGACCAGAACCTCGTATTTCAAGGAATTCTCCGCATGCCAAGCTCAATGAATGCATTGGCGATTCGGCATCAACTGACGCCGCGAAGCCGGATCTGGCGGCAAGCCGGAACTATAAAATGCTTCACTTTGGTGACTACAATCGCATCTGCAGTTCGGAGGGGCGCTTCGTATGAACCCGAGCCATGGCAGGGCCGCTGCGCGAGGCAACAAAGGCGACGCATTCTCTAAAATTGCTGCTCCGCGCCGCCTCCCGAAGCACCTTCTCGACTGCAGTCCTCAGCGCGTCGATCGCAAGCTCACTTTCTCAGGCCGCTCCCGCGCCTTCGACCGATGATGAATCGCTCCGCGAATATGTGGGCACCTATCAGTGGGGACCGGATCACTTCGTCTACCTTCAAATGTGGAATGAGTTCAGAGGGAAGAATGATCTTGTCGCTTTTGACGAATCCGGCGAGGTTCGCACCCTGTTCCCTGCCGAGGGTGGACAGTTCGTAGCTGGCCCCGGCGCTGCGGTTCCGAGTCCGATCGAATCGCGAATAGAGTTCAGCCGTGATGCAAGCGGCAAGGTTGTCTCGCTCCGTTGGCAAACGGGTGACTCGGTAGCCCGGACGGCACGCCGAATTGAGAACGAGAAGCGCGAAGAGGTCAGCTTCGCGAATCGAGACGTCCATTTAGCAGGCACGCTTATCTGTCCATTGAGCCCTGGAAAACACCCCGCGATCGTCCTTGTGCCAGCATCCGGAGCGGAAGGCCGAGAGTACCTTCTTCCGTTTGCGCACTTTCTTGTTCGCCACGGTATGGCGGTGCTCGGGTACGACAAGCGGGGGTTGGGTGGATCGACCGGTGACTGGAGAACTGAATCATTCGATGACCTGGCGAGCGATGCTGTGGCCGCTATCGAATTCCTGAAGATGCGCAGGGAAATCGATCCTTCACAAATAGGCATGCTGGGGTGGAGCCAGGCGGGATGGGTCATGCCGCTCGCGGCCGCAAGGGCGAAAGACGTTGCATTTTTGATCAGTATCTCTGGCGCCGGCGTCTCGCCAGCCGAAACAACAATCGACGAAGCACGAGGCGAGTTGAAGGCTGCGGGCCGGCGTCCTGAGGTCATTGAACAGATCACAGGACTCATGAGGCTCAAGTACGATTTTGCGCGCACGGGCCAGGGCTGGAACGAGTACGCAGCAGCCCGCGACAAAGTCGTCGCCAGGCTGGGAAGGGCGCCGGATGATTTCCCCGGCAGCCGCGATGATCCTTATTGGCAGTCGATTCGCTCGCTCTATTTCTATGACCCGACGCCTGCGCTTCGAGAGCTCCGAACCCCGACTCTCGCGCTCTTTGGCGAATTGGACGACAACATAGTTGCAGAGAAAAATCAGAATGGCGTGGGAGTCCGCTTTGCGCACTGGCGGCAATCGCGATTACACGCTGCGAATTCTACCGGGAACGGATCACATGATGCTCGAAGCGAAGGTCGGCAACAATGCTGAAATGCCTACACTGCGGCGGTTCGCGCCAGCCTATTTCTTGACCGTTCGGGATTGGCTGGCAAAGCGAGTTCGCGGCTTTCGATCGGCAACTTGATACACAAAACACCATTCGAAATCGGCTCCGGGCGTATTGTTGGCTACTCGGAAGTTTCAGCTTTGACAATACTTCGCCGAAGGTGTTGATCAACTGGTTGTTTCCGAGTGGGCGGTGACGCGCACCGCTCCCGTCGAAGTTGATCGGCCGTTAGAATCGTGCCTCGAGGTCCTCAGCAGCATGCGCAACCTTGGCCCTTCCACGCCGATCTGCCCTCTTTGATCAGAATAGGGATGGCAAGCAAGGCAGCAAACGAATCGAACCATGGGATATGGAATGCCGCGTTGAGCGCGAGGCCAGCCAGGGTGATGAGCGCGATATAAGCGCACGTTGCGGACTGCACCGCATCGGCGGCCAGTGCTGCATTCTGGCTGCGGCGAGCCTCACGACGCTTGAGAGTGGCCAGCACCGGCATTGCGACGAGCGCGGCAATTGTGATCCAGATTCCGGCGCGACTTGTCTCAGGCTGCAGGCGAAGGGCCAACGATCCAAGGGCAATTAGCCCAACCACAAAGGCGAGCACGAAGAGCAAAACTGCGGCAGCACGGTGCGCCTTGCGTTCCGAAATCGGCATCTTCGGGATCCACTGAAGGAGAACGACAACCGCCGAAAGAAGCTCCACGAGGCTGTCGGAGCCGAAGGCCATCATCGCCGGACTGCGAGCGGTGACGGCGGCATATGCGGAAACGCAGAGTTCCACCAGCATCCACACCAGCGTGACACCTTGCAGCCGAGCGAGGTAGAGCTGGTCTTGGGAGGCCGAGCGAAGGCAGGCCGCGATGGCAGCGCACCGAGTTGTATGAGTTCAGACATCCCACTCCATTCATGGTTTCAGGCTTGCAGGGAGACGGCAAGGGCGCGGGTCGCGCCGGTTGGCGGGACCCGCCGTGCTCAGCCCCAGTGGACCTCTAGAAGAGGGCTGCCATCCCGACCTGGCCCTAGGCGCCCCTCCTGAGCTGACCACCCTGCAGCGCTCCCGCGGACCTTAAAAAATCGACGCTCCACGAAAAGCCCCTGACGCCGGCCCGAAGGGCGACGGGTACTGTGCACAGCAGATGCCCTGGGTCTCAAAAAAATCCTCACGCAAATTTCTGAAAATGAAGGCAGCGGAATGAAGGCAGCAGCAAGGTTCAACACCGTCGGTGATAGATGCTCAAGTACACACGGGACGCATCGACGACCGCGCCATGACCGTCTGTCCTCTAAGATGTTTTTCAAAGGCCGCTGCATGTCTACCCGAACCGTCCATCCCGCCCTTATCGAATCCGCTCTCACCGATCTGCGCGCCTTCCTCAGCGATCGCGTGACGGCCGGCTTGGCCGCGCGCGAACACCACAGTCACGACGAAAGTTCGCGCCCGCCTGCGCTACCCGATCTTGTCTGCTTTCCTCAATCCACGGACGAGGTAAGCCAAATCATTGCCGTGAGCGCGCGACACAAGTTGCCAATAGTCCCCTTCGGCGCTGGCACGTCGCTGGAAGGCCAGGTTCACGCGGTGCGAGGAGGTATCTCGATCGACATGCGCCGGATGAATCGGATCCACCGCATCAGCGTGGAAGACATGGACGCTACCGTCGAGGCCGGCGTCAGCCGCATGCAGCTTACAAGTGCTCTCGAGAATACAGGACTCACCTTCTTCATCGATCCTGGCGCGGATGCCACATTGGGCGGCATGGCTTCGACTCGCGCCTCGGGTACCACCGCGGTCCGGTACGGCACCATGCGCGAAAATGTGCTGGGGCTGACAGTGGTCTTGCCGATGGCCGAGTCATCCACACCGGCACGCGCGCCCGCAAGTCAAGCGCCGGATACGATCTCACGCACCTCTTCGTGGGCGCCGAGGGAACCCTGGGCGTGATCACCGAGCTAACGCTTCGCCTGCATGGTCTGCCCGAAGCCATGGCAGTCGCAAGGTGCGCATTCGCCTCTATCGAAGGCGCGGTAAAGACGGTGATCGAAGTGATCCAACTCGGTCTCGGCGTGGCGCGCATCGAGTTCATGGACGATGTCCTCGTGCAAGCGATCAACCGCTACTCACGCCTCGAATTACCGGTGCATCCCACTCTACTGTTCGAGTTCCACGGCGTCAGCGAGACCGCCGTGGCTGAAACGGCGCGCCTCGCAGAGCAACTTGCTGCTGAACACGGCGGCCTCGGATTCAAGTGGGAGATCACCCCGGCTGCGCGCGAGCGCCTGTGGAAGGCCCGCCACGATGCCTACTACGCATCACGCGCACTGCGTCCCGGCTCAGAGGCGCTGACCACGGACGTATGCGTGCCCATCTCACGCCTGGCCGAGTGCATCGTCACTACCCGCGCCGAGCTGGACGCGGCCTCGTTCCCGGCCACCATGGTCGGGCACGTTGGTGACGGCAATTTTCACGTGCTCTGCATGTACGAACCCGCCCAAGCCGCTGAAGTCGAAGCCTTCGCGACCCGTCTCGTGGAGCGTGCTCAATCGATGGGCGGTACCTGCACCGGCGAACATGGCGTGGGCCTCGGGAAGAAGAAGTACCTCGTCGCGGAACACGGCGACGCGCTCGACGTGATGCGTGCCCTCAAGCGCACGCTCGACCCTGACAACCGCATGAACCCAGGAAAGATGTTCGATTGCGATTGAACGCCCGCGGCCCTGCGCCCATTCGGGCGCTGCGAAGGAAGTCAAGGAACTGCACATCCACTTCTTTCTATTCCTCGCGCAACAGGATCATCGGGTCGACCGCGAGTGCCTGCCGCGCCGGAATCCACGCCGCAATCAGACCCACGCCCATCATCGTAAGAATGACGCCGACAAGCACCATCGGATCTCTTGGCGTAGCCTGGTAGACGATTGAGGCAAGCACGCGCGTCGCAAGCAAGCCAAGGACCAAACCCGCAGCGGATCCGATCGCCAGCAATCGCACTGCCCGCCCCAGCGCCGCGCTCAGTACCTTGCGTTGATTGGCGCCCAGCGCTACGCGGATACCCAGCTCGCGCAGCCGCTTGCTGACCACGTACGATGCCATCCCGAAGATGCCGGTGATGGCGAGCATCGCGCCCAGCAGGCCAAGCACACCCAGAGCTACAGTCGCTACGCGCGCCGCAAACAGAGCCGAATCCAATTCGCTGGTCCACGTTTTGATCTCGATCGGCTGCGAAGAATCCAGGCTGTGCAAAGCGCGCAACAGCGCCGAGGCGATCTCTTCAGGCTCGCGCTGAGATCGGACGATGATCCAGGTGTCGGTGGATGGCTGCTGCAGAAACGAATAGAACATCGCGGGCTGCTGATCTTCCGTCAGGGTTTCATACTTGCCGTCCTCCACCACCCCGACGACTTCAACCCGCTTGCCGCCCCAGACTTTGTAATGACTGCCGACCGCCTTCTCGACCCCACCCAGCACCTTGCGCGCAAATTCGCGATTGACCACGGCCACGAGCGGAGTCTTGCTGTCGTCATTCAAAGTAAAGCTTCGACCAGCAACCATCGCGGTCCCCGCCGCACGGAAGTAATCCGGCGACACGTTAAACTGTTGCGCATCAGCGACAGAATTGGTCGGCCGGAAATCTGTGGCGGTGTCGCTGTAAACAGACGAATCATTACCCCCGATGCTGAGCGGAAGCCGGTCAGCATACCCAACTGCGGTCACGCCGGGAATCGCCGCTGCCGCGTCGAGCATCTTTCGCTGCATCTGTGCAGCATGATCGCCGTCATAGCCCCCCATGTGGAGATCGGTCCGCGCCAGCATCGCGCTCTGCGGTTGGAACCCGTAATCGCTGTGCAGCGAGCGCGCCAGGCCCCGCACCGCAACCAGAGAGGAGGTCACCAGAACCGCACAGATGGCGATCTGTAGCGCCAAAAGTGCATCGCGTATCGTGAAGCGCCGCAATGTGCCAATCCCTGTCGATCCCGAACGAATGATCTGCCAAGGATCGGCTCGCAACACCTGTCGCACTGGAACCAGACCGAAGAGGAAGCCGCTGATCAGGGCTAGCAGCAGTGCCAGCGCGTAGGTCTTTACGTCGGGGTTCACCGGCACGTTGATGGGGATGTTGGGAATCGGTCGCCAGGTGCTCAGCACACGTAAGATGACAACCGCGCCCGCGATGCCGCAGATGCCTCCTGCCACCGACAGCAGTACGGACTCGGTAAAGAGCTGGCGTAGGATGAGCTGGCGCCGCGAACCAAGTGCCATGCGCACCGCGATCTCGCGCGACCGGTCGGCCGTTCGAGCTGCGAAGAGACTGCCAAGGTTCGCGCAGGCGGCCAGCAGGATCAGGCCGGCGAGCAGCATCAGCCCGGCCATAAACGCGCGTGCGGGCTTACCCAGCGTATCCCCCACCAGTCCCGGCCGGGCCAGAGTGAACTTCAGACCCGTCATCTTCTTTCGGATATGCCTTGGCCAGCGAGGCTGCAACGGTGTTGAGGTCTGAGGTCGCCGCCGCGGGAGTCACTCCGGGCTTCAAGTGCCCGATGACCCAGGTGAAATGAGACCCGCGATTCTCCAGCGGATCCCATCCGCCCATCTGCTGCAGGTCCACGAGAGGCGCGAATATATCGGGCGCAAAGAACAGCTCTGTTCCGCGGAAGTCGGGCGGCGCAACACCCACGATCGTATAGGGATGCTTGTTGATTTCGACAGCGCGTCCCACCACTAAGCGATCGCCGTTGAACTGCGTATGCCAGTAGGCGTAGCTCAGGACGATATACGGCACGCTGTTCTTCCCATGCTCGTCGGAACTATGAATGAACCGTCCGAGATACGGCTGAATTCCGAGTGAATCAAAGTAGTTGCCGCTGATCATGTACGGCCATACCACGGAGGGACGCCCGCCGCCGGTATCGAGTCCCACGGGGCCCTGAATGGTATAGGACATCAGCGATTCGAAGCTGCGGTTGCGATCGCGCAGGTCGACGTAATCGGGATACGACTGGGAGGGAGTGCTTCCCCGTTCGAAGGCTCGCTGCAGCATGTGCAGGCTTTCTGCATGAGGCACATTCAGCGGGCGCAGCACCAGCGCATTCAACACGCTGAACACCACAGCATTCGCACCAATGGCCAGTGCTAGCGTGAGCACGGCGGTGACTGCGAATCCCGGGGACTTGCGCAACTGGCGCAGGGCGATTCGTAGGTCAGTGTTCATAACTCCCCTTGCGTTATGGAAGGCAAGCGTCTGCTTCCCTCGCACAAGCGAACTATGACTGGTATACGCTCACCGGCGGCCTGAGTTCCAGAGAAGTCCCCTTTCGACCATCCCCAGGTCCCCTGGGCTCTCCTGCACCGGCGATCCCTGTGCGCTCCCCTCTTGTGGTTCAGAAAAATCGACACTCCGCGAAAAAGTCCCTTGACGCCGGCCCGAATGGCGATGGGTACTGTGCACACAAATGCCTTGAGTCTCAAAAAAAAATGCGCGCAAAACTTTGCATCGCGCACGGCATCACCCTCGAAGTCTTCGACGGCCGCGACGGATCACAACTCCTCTATGCCGCTCAGGTTGCGCTCAGCGTACTTAAGAAGAAAGGCGCCAAGCAGTGCACCCACCCCACCCCCTCGCCGAGACCGACCCCACTGACGCATAGCCCTGCGCCGTTGGGCCTCTGAGCGCCGCCAGATTCGCAGCGTCAACACCACCAACTACCGCCGCACCGGCTGGAGAGAACGCCGCCAGCGCGACGCAGACGCCAGCCTTTTGTGCGATGCCTCGACTTTGAGCGGGCCTTGTCCCGGTTGCCCATTGGTCGAACAAGCCGCACTCATTGCGACATACCGCGACGGCCTGACACCACGCCACCGCCTGCGCCATCGGCTGCAGCGAACGCAAGCTCTCGTACCTGCTACTGCTCGCCCGCCTCCATCTGGCCGAAACGCTCGATCGTCTCGACCTGCCTTAAACCGCCGTCACAATTCACAATTCCTTGCTTCTTACCGTGTTACTATTCGAGTCCGCGCGAGCTGCCTCCCCCAGCACAGACGGGGTTCCCTCCCACGGGAACCCCGTCCGCGCAAACCTCGCCGACATTCTCGACCGCCTCTTTAGAGACTTCCCTTCCAAGCTTTAGGCGGAGCAAAGCTGAAGCTCTCGAAAAATGTGTCAGAAGTTTGGTACTGGTGATTCCGGCGGCAAGCCTCGCACCAGTGCTCGAAAGTTCCAGGCGGAAGCTTTCGATGGGCGGCCTCTTTGCCGACGTACTTCACTGCCCCTGCCCGACCACAGGAAGGTGTCTTGCATCTGACCATGAGATAGACATGTTTCGGCTCGGCAGGAGTCATTGGCATGAGAGCCTACAGTGGTCGCAGATTTCTGATCAACCGACTTTTGTATGATGCGCGCTTCTGAAAAGTTAGGTAATACTTCTCCGCCGGATTCCGTTTCCCGCAAGTGCGACCGCGTCTAGTACCTATCTTGAGGTGGTGCTGAAAAGGTCTAAGCGAAGGATTCGTCGGGCGAACTTGCTGGCCAACCTATCATGACCAGAAAGACGTCCAAAACGAATAGCGCAATGGCCAAGTCGTTCAAGAGAGTCGCGCCCTTCCAATTCGGCCAGAATTGATTCGCGGCCCAAAAAAGAAATGCAATTGCCAGCATGAGCGCTTTTACAAACTCCGTCCGAGCAGGCCGGCGCACAGCCTGATAAGTGAGGTATGCGATCGCGATCATTGCAAGTGGAAATGCTGCAAGATAGTCATGCGCTCGCAAATGAAACAGTTCTGGAACGGCATCCCACACAAATAGAACTCCGACGCTGGCCAGAGTGACGACACCAAGAATCACAGGAAGAGTTCGTTGGCCTCGACTGAGACGAAAGTACATAGCCCCTTCTGTCCCACCATTCGTAAGAGGTTGCATAAGAGCGGCTCTCAGAAGTTACAACCGACCTAGATAAAAGACCATAGATAAACCAAACCCTCTACAAGGTGGCGTGGCGCAAAACCGGCCCGCCGCCCGCGCGAATCTCGCCGACATTCTCGGGCGCCTCAACCTGCTACGACCGTTCCCGCTCCCGTCGAAGCTGTCGCCCCGCGCTGAACGTGTGAGCGAAGAACCCACAGCGGGTCGCGTCGATTGGCGGGACCCGACGTGCTCAGCCCCAGGGACCTCTAGAAGAGGGCTAGCATCCCGATCCGACCCCTGGGCCCTCCTCAGTTGATCGTCCTGCAGCGTTCCCCTCTTCCGAGGACCTTAAAAAATCAACCCTCCGCGAAAAAGTCCCTTGACGCCGGCCCGAACGGCGATGGGTACTGTGAACGCAGTTGTCCTGAGTCTCTGAAAAATTTCTAGCAATTTTTGAGAATGGAGCCATCAGTGAAGACCAGCACTAATGGTGGGTGTTGGATCAGCGGGAACTGCCAGTTCGCCAGTCGGGTCAATGTGCGTTTTGGCCTGTCAGCGTGAACCCATGCCTGAAAGGAAGCCTACTGACGGGGCCTTCCCGACATCCAGGCACCGATCCTTACAGGCGTGTCGCCAATCCGAGTTGTTGCTGAAGCAGTAACTTCCGGTTAGGCGGTGATTCAGGAGTTTGACTTCCATGGTTCGGTTCCCGCATGAGACTTTTCCTTCAATTACAGGATGTCGGGGCAAAGCAATCAACTGCCGATCGGAACCCAGACTTCGATCTTAGTACCCTCCATAGGGCGCGAGTGGACCGCAAATTGTCCTCCCACCAGCCTCACTCGTTCCTCCATGCTCCGAATGCCGATTCCGCTCTGTCTTGAAGCTGCCCCTTGATCAAAACCCGTTCCCCGGTCGGAGATCGAAAGGTGGATCTTCTGTTCCAGTCCCGCCGCCCGAACCTCAGCCGAATCGGCATGGCTGTGCTTCTTAACGTTTTGCAGCGCTTCTTGCGTGATGCGGAAGAAGGGCACAATGCCGCTTCCCCTGGAATGTTGCCTGGCACGTTTTCTTCGACAAAATTGACATCAATTGAGTGGTAGTCCTTGAACTCCGTGCACAAGTGACTCAGTGCGGCAACGAGGCCTAGGCTGTCGAGTGTCGACGAATGCAAACGATGTGAAAAGGAGTGCAAATCGGAGCTCAATTCTTCTACGTGATTCCACAGTTCGTGCAGGCGGTCATTTGCTTCGGAGCGTTGCTCCACATACTTAGCGAAGTCTTCCAGATCAATTGACAGCATGCCCAGCCTTTGCTGGTAGTCGTCATGGATCTCTCGCGCAATCCGGCTGCGTTCCACTTCCTGCGCCTGAATCAACTGCCCGCTTAAATTCACGATGGCTTCTTCTGCTATCTTGCGCTCAGTGATGTCACGAATAATGACAGTAAGCAGCTTCTTGCCATCGGCTTCTTCCTGCGAGATCGATGCCTCGATGGGAAATCCTTCTCCGTTTGCACGGTGCGCCCAAAGCTCCCCCAATGCGCCGCCGATGGCGCGGTTAGTGGCGTCGGACTGCCCGATACGGAAGCCCCGCGGAATGAATCGATCCAGACCAGATCCGATGGCTTCGCAGGCGGCGCAGCCAAACATCTTCTCCGACGCTGGGTTGAACACAATAACACGTTGCTCCTCGTCAATCGCGATGATTGCATCCATCGCTGAGGCCACTACGCCAGCCAGCCTTTCCTCGCTTGCATGAAGTTTCTCTTCAACTTTCCTTCGTCTCGCTCGCTGCCATAGCAGGCCCAGAGTCAGCAGGGTCTCCGCCACGATAAGAAGGATGCCGCCAAGTATGTACCACCTGTAGGATTCCCACAGAGTCGGCTGCCGGTTGAGGACAATGCTGCCCCGCGGAAGATCGCTCTCGTTGAGTCCCCAACGCTGCAGAGCGAGCCAATCGAACATGTAGGCGTTGGGACTTTCCACGATGGGGATGTTCCCTGGCCTTTCGCCATTCAGAACCCTCACAGCCATCGCAGCGGCGGCTCGTCCTTCGACATCGAAGCTGAGCAGATCGCCCCCGACGGTTCCCTTGCCCAAATCGACATCGTCCACGACGAAAACCGGCGCATTAGCAGCGCTGGCGATCAACGGAACGGATTGGCTTGCGTCAATAAAGCGAGTTCCCGCCGCATCCTGCATGAGGGAGGTGTGATACACGATCGAATCGTTCGGCAGGCGTTTCAAGCGTTCGAGCAGCGTGGGCATATCGAGATCGGTGAGATAGGTGAATTTGAGCTTCGATTCGTAACCATGCAGAGCCTTCTTGACGATGGACTCGAGCTCCCGGTCATACGCTCCCACGCCGCCTACCACTACAACGTGTTTCGTGGATGGTCGCAAGCGGAGTGCTGCGATTAAAGTCTTCTCGGGCTCCGCCACTCCCCACACCCCGGTAAAGCTGGAGTCAAGTTTCAGCTGATCCAACATTTCCTTCGTGCTCCCGCAGAAAACGATCGGGACACCAGGGAATGTTTTTTCGTGTTCCTCCACCAGGAGTTTGAGAGGTTCGCGTCCGACTGCAATGATTACGTCGGGCTTCCGATCGCGATACTTGCGGGTGGACCACTCGAGGAACTCACGCTGGATCTCCTCGTCCGGAAACAAAGTCGTCTCTAGATTCTCGCTGTACAGCTCGATCTGATAGGGCGCTCGCCCCAGACCGTCAACGATCGCCCGATCGATGAGAGCCACGCCTGGGGAAGAAAGAGGCCCGTAGGTGTTGAAGATCAACACGCGACGAACTTCTTTTACGGGGATTTCCGCAGTCAGCCAGGGAGAGAACACGCCGTGGCGACCGCAAGCGAAATCAGGAAGCGTATGGTCATTTTTCCGTGCGTTCCGCCACCTCGCTGGACGCCCAGGTAACTTAGGAACCAATTTCGGTCTGTAGTGCAACGCAACGCAGGTGCTGACACAAGAAGCCTCCAACGGACTTCTTAATATGGACCGTGAATTTGAACCGGCAGAGAAACTGCGACGTATGCCTTAATTCTGCAATTAATCTGTGTTTGCCAAGATAGGCAGAACGCAGGAAAGCTAGCAGGAATACAAGCCCTTTGGATACTGTCAATTCTCCGTGGCATTCACGCGTCGACACTAGAGCAGGAAAGCGGTCTGACTTGAGTCGAATCTCGCCATATGTGTTCAGTGGATACGGTTGCTGCCGACAAAACATTCGCGACTATTGGCTCTTCCCTTTATGATCGGTTTCCGAGCTCAGGGCGGGTCGTGGCCAACCCGGAAATTACAACTTAGGCAACACTGCATCGCAGGTATTAATCAACGAGTAATTTCCGGGTGGGCGGTAACTCGACCGGAACTCGATGAACCATGATCTCGCTCCCAAATGGATCGTCGATCCTCGGTGAGTGTCTCGGCCATTCTTCTTCGTGCTGCCGATCAAAGTCATCGAATTCACCCTGGACCATCTCTACTTGCTGGACTTTGAGCGCCTTCTGACCACGAACAAAATTACAACCAGAAGCACGGCCAAACCGACCCAAAGAAGGTAGTTTGACTTTTTCGGAGTCGGTTCGGCAGGAGCAGCAGGTGTTTCCGTCTCGGCCGGGGCAGGAGTGGGCTCTCCTTGGGCAACGAGCAAAGGAGCATCGGGTGCCGGAGAGGGGGGGACCGGGCCAGTCACATGCTGTGGCTTCGTCGCGACCTCCTTCGGAGCCGCAGCGGTCGCACCACCCTTTTGCGGCGGGGCGGCTTGAGGCGTCGTGCCAGTCACACTCGGCGGTGGGGGGGCTTGAGGCGTCGTGCCAGTCACACTCTGTTGCTCTGATGAGACCACCGACGGAACCTCCACGATCTTCGTCGCGGAGACCTTCATACCCTTCCTCAAGGCAAAAGCGTCGACCATTTGGCCGTCGACGTTGAATTTCTGGTCCTTGGGGATCTTGAACTCCTGGTTTGTGTTGTCTTCGAGTGTGAGGATCACCGACCTTGGTGGATTGACATGCCAGACCTTGCCTGTCACGGTCTGGATTGTGGTGACGATCATAGGCGTGGTTGTGGTAGTGATCTTGCGCTGGAGCTTCATGCCCGGCTTCAAGTCGTGGATGCCAAGCTGTTTCCCATCAACCGTGGCTCTGGCAGACTCGGGGACATCCGGAAAATGCCGGAACGTGCCATCTTCCATTTTCACGATCAAATCATTACCGTCCACAGCGTAGACTTCGCCGCGGTTGACCGTAACGTTGTAGCTGCTCTCGCCCGCCGTTGTCGTTGTTGTCGTCTGGACCTGCGCGCCGGTTTGAACAGCAAATGCAAGACCGAGTGTTCCGGTAGCGAGCAAGAGTCCCGTCTTAATCCAACTGGCACCAAGCTTCATGGTTTATCCTCCGTGAACTCAATTTCTCGGCCCAACCTCGAATATGTACTTAACACCACCCAGTGCATGTATGTCGACTGGGAAAATACTCAGTCAGTCCTAACGAAACATTGGTAATTGGGGTCGAGGGATCTGGACCAGGGACGTCGGAGCCTCCCGCCCAAAGACACAGCGCGCTCCACATCATCAATAATGGCCACACGATTCAAATCAACTACGCTTCCGGCAGTTCAATCAGAATCCGAGACAAGCGTTACGAACTAAATCAATTCCATTTCCACCATCCCAGCGAGGAGACAATCAAGGGCAAGCGGTTTCCCATGGAGGTCCACCTGGTGCACTCCGATACCGACGGTAATTTGGCCGTGGTATCCGTACTGTTGGAAGAGGGTTCTGCAAATCCGCTCATTGAATCGCTGTGGGGTCTTGCACCGAAGGTGGCGGGTGCGGAGAAGGCCGGCGGTAACATGCAAATCAATGTCGCGGATTTGTTGCCTACTAATCGTAGCTATTTCACTTTCGGCGGTTCGTTGACGACTCCGCCGTGCACCGAAGGCGTCAGTTGGTTCGTCTTGAAGACGCCCGTAACGATTTCGAGCAAAGAAGTGGCGACGTTTGCCGAGATCTATCCATACGATGAACGGCCAACACAACCCCTGAACGGTCGCACGGCAGTTCCCGGACTCTGAGTTCATTGCAGGAATCTCACGCGGCCCGAGGCGATCTCATACACGGCACCCACGAGCTTCGCGTATTCTTCCTGAATTGCTATCTTCGCCTCGGGTGTTTCCAGCAATTGGTGCATTGACCATCTAACGTTGGCTTCGACGGCTTGTGCAAGCTGCTCCTGTGGTGCAGCCTGCGGATCAAATTCCGGGAGGCCCGGAAGAATATTGTTCACAAGTATCTGAATGCGTGACCGGTGCTCCATGGCGTCCAGTTTGCTGTCCACCGCTGCTTTGACCGCACCGCATCCCTCATGGCCCAAAACGACGAAAAGCGGCGTGTGCAGGTGGGCGCCCGCATACTGCATACTGCCCATGACCTCAGGCGAAATCACGTTTCCGGCTACACGAATGATGAACAGTTGGCCGAAGTCAGCGTCGAAAATCAACTCCGGTGGAACGCGCGAATCGCTACACCCGAGAATGGTCGCAAACGGTTGTTGCCCTCTCGCCAGGTCGGCGAGAGTCTCCTGGCAGACGGTGGAAAAACGCGCGCTGCCTCGACGAAATCTGTTGTTACCTTCGATAAGCCGCTTCATTGCCTCATCGGCGGAAATGATGGGCTGCTGAAGATGATCGGTGGCCAATGCGTTCTCTTTCTGGAATCGCGATAATTCGTAGATAATAGCGGAACCCGAACTCACTCACGGCAGGATCATGGATATTCTCGGGCAATAGTATGGGAGGGCCTGAGATTGAGGGTAATTCGCAGAGGTTGTAGAAAAGGTTCAAGGCGCCGGTCGTATTGTGGGCACTCGGAAATTACCCCATTTACAGAGTTCGGAAATTACCCCATTTACAGAGTTCTGTCCGGATAGCCGGTGAATACGGATAGAACCCCGCCTGCTGAGTAATTGTCCGTATAGCCGTCAATCGATCGGAATTACGCGAGACAATTCAACGAAGAAGTCGAAGCGGAACTAGCTGCCCGGAGCCTTATTTTGGCGGCGCGGTTTCAGGTGTCATCGCCTGGTGCTGGGCGACGGCCAATTCGAGGTTGAATTGCATGCCCTCCTTTCCGAGGGCTGTGCCAAGTTGTGAATTCCTGACCATCGCAAGCACTTGCGGGTTCATCCCAACGAGCCACAGTCGGACGCCCTGCTCACGATTTCGCTTCTCGGAGTTCGTCAATGTCTTCAGGGCGGTGTACTCGAGGTCGGAAACTGCGCTCATGTCGAGCGCTACGATTCTGGGCTTGTACTGGTCGACTAAGGGTTTGACCTTATGTCGCAATCGGGTTGGCATTGGCGAAGAAGACTCGTCCCTCAATCCGAAGGATCAGCAACCCTGGGAATTCCTCGTCTTCTGGGTTCTCGGTCGATCGCGGCCGAAATACATTGGTGCCCCGTTTGCGCCCCAGGACGTAGACGGGCGGATCGGCGACCTGATAGGCGAGGGCAAAGAGAGAGACGATGATCGCAACCAGAATCCCTTTGAGCGTTCCGACGAGAACGACGCCGGCAAAAGCAACCAGAGCCCAGATGAACTCCATCCGGCGAACGCTGAGGATGGCGCGGAATTCCGCGGGCTTGATCAGGCCGATTGAGTAGACGATGACGACGGCGGCGAGGGTGGCTTGCGGCATTAACGCAATCATCGGCGCCAGCAGGAGCATGACGATGAGGGTGATTGCCGCCGTTACGAGCTCTGACATTTGAGTACATGCACCCGCAAGACGGTTGACAGCGGTCTGCGTAGTTCCACCACCGCCGGGCATAGCGCCGAGGAATGCGCCGCCCGCGTTGGCCAGCCCGGTGGCAAGCAGTTCGCGATTGGGTTCTGGAACAGGCTCATCGTTTCGTGCGAATGCGCGACCCGCCGCGATTGTCTCGGTGAAGCTCATCAGCGCTATGCCCAGAGCACCGGGCCAGAGGCCCTTCGCCAGCGAAAGAGCGGGCACGGTTAGGGAGGGCAGTCCCTGGGGAATGTGACCCACGAGTTCAACTCCGTGCGCGTGCAGGTTGAGCAGGTAGGCGCCCGGGATGCCCAGACCAACCGCGAAGAGAGGAGCGGGGAGCTTGGGCGCGAAGTGCTCAAACCCAACCAGGATCGCAATCATGGCGATCCCGACGGCGAGAGTAATCAGAGAGGTGTTGGGAAGGTGATGAACCAGGGAAATTTGAGTTCGGAAGAAGCCACTCTTCGTAA
>CAWAZE010000003.1:0-1112040 GCA_963786405.1 uncultured Acidobacteriaceae bacterium
CGGTACAGATGAATTCCCGTGCGGTTGCGGGCAGAAGGTGATTACATCGCTTTTCTTGATGGGACTCACGGCAGCTCCGGTCGTTGACGTGCTTGGAAGATGCTCGTCTGAAGCGAAGCCCGGAATGCCGGAGGCGAGAAGGAGAACGAGTCTCCTTTAAGCATACGCTGACCAACGCTCGCGTGCCGAGTACCCGAAAACCCTCTACCTTTCAGGTTAAGCAGAAGATCAGAGGCACTACAACAAGACGTGCACATTGACTACGGAATCGACGGCTATTACATGTACAACCGCAGGTATCCCGGCGTCGGAATTGCCATTAGCATCTCGATGTGATCGGGTTGAGTTCTTCGCGGTTCTTTGAATTGGCCACTACCGAAAAAGCCCCCAGCCGAAGCTGGAGGCCTTTGCTGCTACCCAGAACCTCTGGCCTGAGTGCCTGCGTTCGGCAGTGCAGATCGCGCCGTCCATGCCGCCGGTGCACCACGAGCCAGGATCGCCGCCTTGGGCTCGGGAAGCTCGACAACCATGGCTTGAGTGGTGAGAAGGAGACCGGCGATCGAGGCTGCGTTCTCGAGTGCGGTGCGGGTCACCTTTGTGGGGTCGATGACGCCGGCCTTGACAAGGTCCTCGAAGACGCCGGTCAGGGCGTTGTATCCATAGTTCTGCTCCTTGAATGCGAAGACCTTGGCTACAACGACGGCGCCTTCTTCGCCGGCGTTGGCGACGATCGCCGCCGCGGCTCTTCAAGCGCCCGCCTCACGATTTGTGCGCCCGATCTGTTCATCCTCGAGTCCCGCGTCTTGATGAGGGCTTCGACCGCCGGGATGCCGCGAACCAGGGCCACGCCGCCGCCGGGGACGATGCCCTCCTCGATTGCCGCCCGGGTCGCGTGCATAGCGTCCTCCACACGAGCCTTCTTTTCTTTCAGTTCGGTCTCGGTTGCTGCCCCCACCTGAATCAGGGCGACGCCGCCCACCAGCTTCGCCAGCCGCTCCTGGAGCTTCTCTTTGTCGTAGTCCGAAGTCGTCTTGTCGATCTGGTAAACGGATCTCACTCACGCGGCCCTTGATCTTGCTGGCCTCGCCAGGCGCCGTCGATGATTGTGGTGTTGTCCTTGTCGATGGTGATGCGCTTCGCCTTGCCCAGGTTTTCGAGCTTCACGCCTTCCAGCTTGATGCCCAGGTCTTCGGTGAGTGCTTCGCCGCCGGTCAAGATGGCGATGTCGCCGAGGATCGCCTTGCGACGGTCGCCGAAGCCGGGAGCCTTGACGGCAGCCACGTTCAGGGTGCCGCGCAGCTTATTCACCACCAGGGTAGCCAGGGCCTCGCCTTCGACGTCCTCTGCGATGATCAGTAGAGGCTTGCCACCGCGGGCCACCTGTTCCAGCAGGGGAAGCAGGTCCCTCATATTGCTAATCTTCCTCTCGAAGATCAGAATGGAGGGCTCCTCCAGCACCACTTCCATGCGCCCTGCGTCGGTGACGAAGTAGGGGCTCAGGTAGCCACGATCAAACTGCATACCCTCCACAGTCTCCAAAAACGTATGGCCTGTCTTTGAATCCTCGACGGTGATGACGCCATCCTTGCCGACCGTCTTCATCGCTCCAGCGATGATTTCGCCCAATCTCCTGGTCGCCGTTGGCCGAGATCGCGCCCACCTGGGCGATGGAACCCTCGTCCACAGGCTTCGACAGGTTGCCCAGTGCGCCGCCTTCGACCCACTTTCCGTCCTTGTCACGCGTGCCGATAATCGCAGTCACGGCCTTTTCGATGCCGCGCCTCATTGCCATCGGGTTGCACAGGCCACCACCGTCTTCACGCCTTCGCGAAAGATGGCCTGTGCCAGGACAGTCGCTGTCGTGGTTCCGTCGCCGGCCACGTCGGAAGTCTTGGATGCAACTTCCTTTACCAGCTGGGCACCGACATTCTCCATTGGATCTTTCAGCTCAATTTCTTTCGCCACCGTCACACCGTCCTTAGTGATGGTGGGTGAGCCAAACTTCTTTCGATTACAACATTGCAGGCCCTTCGGTCCCAGCGTCGCCTTCACGGCGTCTTCGAGCGTGTTCACTCCGCGCAGAATTGCTTGACGGGAATCCTCACCGTGCAAAATTTGCTTTGCCATACTTGTAACTCTCCAATTCCGTCATCTGTTTCAGTGGTCGAATCTCAGCGGGGATGGCCGTTGAACCGGCAGCCTTTTGGATTGCTGCTAACCCAGCTAACACGCGCTCAGCGCGGCTGCTTCGCTATTTCTTGACGATGCCGAGGACTTCTTCCTCACGCATGATGAGAAACTCCTCGCCGTCGAGCTTGATGCTCGGTGTGCCGGATGTTTCCCGAAAAGCACGCGGTCGCCAGCCTTGACGTCGAGAGGGAAGACTTTGCCCTCGTCATTCGACTTTGCCGACGGAGATGACTTCGCCTTCCTGCGGCTTTTCCTTGGCGCTATCCGGGATGATGATTCCACCACGAATGGTTTCGCCCTCTTCGACGCGGCGGAGGAGGATGCGGTCATCGACGGGTGAAGGTGGTGGTTACAGATGTTGCTGCCATTTTTCCTTCTCCTTCGAGCGCGGGCAGGGTTGAGCCCAGACCGCGGGACTTGGGGTGGTTTTGGAAAGGGAGGCTTCTGATATTGCGGACTGAGGCTCAAAGATTGGAGCAGCGGACCCGGTCAAGCAGTTCCACCAGTAGAGTATTAGCACTCTAGCCTTCTGACTGCTAACGATAGGGAGGGCACTCGTCGCTGTCAAGAGGTTTCTCGTTGATTTATGAGTGTAAGTTATTCAGGTTTTATGCGTCTTACCCATTCAACCAAAGAGATCCTGCTCACCGGAGTCCCCTTCGCCTATCAATACAAGTAGAATCGAACCGTCCAGAACATGGCCGCATGGTGCAAGGGTGTGCTGATTGGGTCCGCATCACGAAGAGGCGAATGGGAGTTGCCATCGCGTCGCGCATCGGGCCCGACTTGGGAACGCAGTCGAAAATGCGCCGAGTCCTCGATTCCAAGATCGAGCAGCAAATTGGCGCCAGCATTAGTATCAGCGGAGCCCATCGGCTGGCGATGACGTGGCACGAATATCACGAAGCAACGAAGCATAGCGTTGAATCGCTTTCGGCGAGCGCGGCAGATTCTTGATTGGGCGAACAAGCCTGATCCGTTTCGTCATTACGAGGGAGTGCCGGTTCTCGATCTGCCGGCTGATCCGCCTGCCCCTGAAATTCCGGCACTGGACGTGCTTCAGGCACCTTCGGCAGCAAGTCCGTGGGTGACGGACCGGCTTTCCTCTCGGAACTACTCTTCTATTGCGCCGCGATTAGCGCGACTAAGCGTGTTCCGTCCGGCGGTTATGAATACGCGCTAAGAGTGAATCCATCCTCCGGTAATCTGCACCCAACGGAATTCCACTTTGTCACGCGGGGCCTGAAGGGGTGGCCAGATGGGCTGTATCACTACGATCCGTCCAGGCACATGGCGGAGCAGCGCGGGCGCGGTACTTTTGAAATGAGGCTGGCCAGCGGCCCCGCGCCAATTGTGTTCGTTTTCACGAGTATTGTGTGGCGCGAGGCATGGAAGTACGGAGAGCGGGCACTATCGGTACTGCTTGCACGACATTGGGCACGCCTGGCAGGCGCTTGCACTTTCCGCTCGGGCTATCGGATGCAATACCTTCGCAGTCGGAAGTTTCGTGGACGATGAAGTCGCCCAGTTGTGTCGCCCAAACGGGGATGAATGGCCAATGCTGATAGTCAGCCTGCACGGCAAGTCTATTCCAGTTCGCGAAGCAGACACCGGCAAGACGGTGTGGTTCGGCGGGCAGGCGAACCTGCTTTCGAAGGAGATCGATTGCTCAGCCACTGATTGACAGCATCCACATCTGCCACAAAGCAGAGCAGCAGCAGGAGCGGTGGCATCCTCCTTCGCAGAGCCGGTCTCCAACTGGCTCCGATGGTATTGAGCTGCCTCCTCCGGCTTCATCGACTCGCAGCTTTGGCGAGGTTGCCCGGATGCGCCGCTCGGCGCTCAACTTCATGGGAGGAGAGCAATCCATCTCATTGACGCGACTCGCTGCCATCCTCGCCCCGACAGCCCAACCTTTGTTGGCTGACTTTGCAATCACCCGTTTCATTCAGCTTTATTTGTATGTTCACCGCGTCGATGGGTTACAACCCGGTGTCTACAAGTTTTGGCCGGAGTGTGGCGAGTTGGAGCAGGTGAAAAGTGGCGACCAGCGCGTAGAGGCCGCTGCTCTGAGCCTCGGGCAGGACCTGGCCGGTAACGCCTGCGTGACCTTTTCGATGATTGGCGATCTCGATCGTGCCGTGGGTACATATGGAGACCGTGGTTATCGCTATGTGCATTTTGAAGCCGGCGCTGTTGGCCATCGTCTGTATCTCGCCGCTGAGGCACTTGGGTTGGGTGCGACCGGTATCGGTGCCTTCTACGATGATGAGGTGCACCGTCATCTCAACTTGACGCCCAAACAAGGACAGGTCGTATACCATTTTGCGATTGGTTATCCGGTCCCCGATACGCGCATCTCGGCATCAAACGATGCGCAGGACCCCTCTTGCTGATAGAGGTTGAATTTCAACGCTCCTTGGAGGATGCGGGGAGGTGCAGCGCTGATGGCACCCGGATCTTGCCTTTGAAATCGAGCTTTGTGCCCGCGCTGATTGGGAAGGCTCGAAGTGGTTTTGGGCTATCTCGACATTACATATGAGTTTGGCTTGGCGCCGATTGGCTGAAGCGCTGTTTCTCAAGCTATACCTTGGCGAACGGCCGGATCGGTGAGATCCGGCCATTGATTTTGTGGGGTTTACGAGGTGGGTTTTTCGAGGCCTTTTGTGAACAGCAACGATTCGCTTGTGGATGTCGTTGATGACCCGGCGCTGCTGTTCGAGCGCAGCTTGCGGTGATTGGTTGCGCTGGGCAGAGTTGTTCTGGAGTTGATCGCGAAGATCGTCGTTGGCTTGCTCGAGACACTTGCGATACCGGCGTCTGGTCGCCGAAGGCATCGCCGACGATGAAGCCGAAGGCGGCCGATAGCAACATCCATGTGGTATGAAGTCTTCTGCTTCTTCGATCATGCGACTTGCTCCGTGGGGTTAGAGGTTCGTGGTTCATGGACGACTTTATGGGCGGTCGTCCGGCTGATGCCGTGGGCCCTGGCGATCTGGCCCAGGCTCTTTCCGTACTGACGATCGCGAAGGATGGCTTCGCGATCGAGTTCAAGCGGTCTTCGTCCGATATGCCGTCCTTCGAGCCGGGCGCGCCGCATGCCGGCGCGCACCCGCTCGACGATCAGGATGCGTTCCAGCTCCGCGATGGCGCCGATGATGACCACGATGGCGCGGCCCAGCGGGCCGCCGGTGTCGATCTGCTCGCGGAAGCTGACGAACTCGATGCCGAGCCGGTTCAGCTCGTCGAGCACTTCGAGGAAGTGCCTGATCGATCTGGCGATCCGATCGGAAGCCCAGACCAGGACGACATCGAAGCGGCCGCGGCGGGCATCCGGCATCAGCTCATCGAGTCCGGGCCGGCGCGACTTCGCGCCGCTGATCCGGTCTTCGTATTCGTGGACGATCTCATAGCCGCGCTGTGCGGCCATCTGCTCGAGATCGAGAAGCTGGGTCTGGAGGTTTTGATCAACAGTGCTGACACGCGTGTAAAGAACAGCACGCTTGCTCATGCTTCACCTTTCGATTGTTGCGCTCATTCCTTCCACGAAGTGAGCAGTTGATTGTGGTGGCCGCGTCTGCCGCGCGGCTCACCGTTGCCAGGCGCCCTGGCACAGGAACGCATAGAGGGCCATCTGGTCGTGCGGAACATCGATCGCGTCCGCCATCGCCAGCAGCCGGTCCTGGTCATCGGGTGCATGACCAGCTTCGATCGCGCGCCATTCCGAAGCCTCCATGCCGGCGGCCTCGGCAGCTTCCTCGATCGACAGTCCTGCGAGCTGGCGGGCTTCTTCGATACCTCCACCGAGCAACCCGCCCCAGGCCTGGCGGCGGATAGTAACTACATCGTTAATGTGATGAGGTTTTTGTGTTCATACTTAATTACTCCCTGAGTGGCGACTAAGTCAAGCAACATCGTCGCCAGGATTGAACTACACGATGAGTATGTAAGTGTGGGGTGAACTACCAAACACATCACGCCAAGGGCTCCGTCAGATGGACAACTTCTCGCGCCGTTATTACGAGAAGGAACTGGGCGCCGGCATCGGACCAGCACCGTCGATGAAGGAACACTTCGGCTACACAGAACCCTTCCGCCGTTTCGTACAGCGTGAGGGATTCGAGCCACAGGCCAACGAGATTCCCAACACCATGCCTTCATGGATGCCCGGCGACGATTACCTCACCAACTTCCGCGTCGGCGATCCCTACATCAAGGTCGACCAGGGATTCGCCCGCCTGCCCGGCGCAGGCTATGAGGCCATTCATCCCGAGCTGAAGGACGTCAACCCGGAAGACTATCCGGACATCCACAAGCTGTCGAGTCCGCTGCACGACGTCGCGCCGCCTACTCGCGAGTGACAACACCAGGTCTCTCCGTCCTGGCCTCGCTCACAAAACCTCGCGCACGCGCACGAGAGAGCCGGCTAGCTTCCGGCAGGAAACCAGTCCTGCGGTACGCTTCGAACTGGATGGAGGTGTCTTTGTTCTGGCTCAGGGCAACAATGGCGTTTGTCGGAGATCGCCTGCTGGTCGTCCTGCACTCGGATGCTCTAAAGCGGGATGCCATAACCGTTGGGACCGGTCAGAAACCTTCTCCGAGCTGGCCAAAACTGCCTACAACTTTCCTTACAGCCGGGGAGAGTTTTCGTCGTGTTTTGCCCGAAAAACCGAAACCGAGTAGATCAGCTCAAAAGGGTAGGGGAATAGCGTTTCCCCTACGATCCTTGATACTTATGGAGTGAAATGTCCCACATCGTGAAAATTCAGGGGACAATTTTCCCGCTCTAGTATAGGTAGTCTTCGTCTGATGAACGATAATTGGCCATTTCAAGGACTGATTTCCATCGATTCCTGACTCTTCTCCAGCTCGCCGCGCCAAGTCCGCGGCCTCAGACAGCTCGTTGCGCACCTGCGCAACACCTCCAAACTGCCGTTGCGCGTTGCGCACAAGTCACCATCGGTGCGCACACTCGCAAGACTGCTCATCCGTGCGCCGCCACGGCTAACACGTGCGCAACGGCCGGCTTCAGGACCCTTCGGGAAATCACCGGTTCGGGCTTGTCCTCCCATACTAGTAAGAGAAGAGGGCAGCCAATGCCCCAAAGAAAGTCGAGCCACTCTTCGTGTCTGCTCCAATCCCCTCCATCTCCCAACTTCAATCCAACTGGTTTCAACTCCACGATCTTGACCGTGCCCGGGCCGTCGCCGCCATCCGGCGCTCCGGTACCTCGATCCGCAAGATCGCCGATGGTCTTGGCTTCAGCGAATCCAATCTTCGCCACCTGCTCGTTGCTCTTAAGGCCTCTCCCGAAGACCAGGAACTCGCCCGGCACAACCAGATCTCCACCAACGAACTTGTACGACGTGCCCAAGCTGCGAACATGCGTCGCGCAGAACGGCACCGCGAAGTCCTTGCTCTCGAGCGCGATGAGGCCGCGCAGAAAGGGGCTGATCTGATCTGCAACTGGTTTATCAAAACCGGGCTGCACGGACCGTCATGCGCGATGATCGTCGACGAAGCACGCCGGCGACTCGCTTCGGATGAAGCGGCCGGGATTGTTCCCAAAGTCTCGAAACCCCTTGATCTAACGATCGACGAGATCATCCGCCGCCGTAGACCCGATGATCTGAACGACCCAACCATGGACACCATCTCCTGGCACGCCGAATGGCTCCTTCGCTGGGCCTTCTGGGCCTTTCCGAATGATCAGGTGCGTTGGACCGCCCTCGATATCGCACTCGAAAGACAGTGGGAAAGATAACAGGCTGGATGCGCTTTCAATACGAAAATGCCGCTGCGCACTTGTGCCTTTCGGCTGGTGGTTCCTGCTCCAAGCAGAACCGGACATCCATTTGCTGCCTCGGGCTCGTGAGAGTCGTCGCAGAAGATTGAGTTTGTGTTCTCTGCCAGTCCCGAACAACTCGAAGTGAGCCTCGGGAGTCGCCTCCGTCGCCCGTCATGGGAACCCTACGTGCTGATCCTTATACCTATCACGGTCAAAGGCGGCGGACCACCCCAATAGTTACTACCTGATGACTGCGCAACGGCGTCCCTCGTCGACCGCTATGCTTCGAATTATTGGGAGAGGGCAAGAAATGCCACTCCTTGGTTTGATTGCAACATTGCCAACCGGGCAAGATGTGCCACCACTACTTCCCAGGCAGAAGCCGCCTAAACTTCCAATGCATACTCCGGTTAGCTTGTTGTTAGCATCGACCGCACAAAACCCAGATGCAATGAACCGCACGCCCGTTCCACCGAGGGGGACCAGCTGGGGACTGCCGCCGCCGTTATCATGGATGCTAAGCGCAGCTGTCCGCGTTCCCGACACCGTGGGCTTAAAAGTGACCTTGATGCTGCAGCTTTCACCCCTTGCTAACCGAGTGCCGCATGTGTGGATTTGGAAGAAATCCAATCGATTGGTTCCGGTAATGGCAATACTGTAGATGCTCAGGCTGCTCGTGCCCGCATTGGTCAAAGTCACAATATGCGGTGAACTGTTTGTGTTAATCCTGACGGAACCGAAGCTCAGATGGGTAGGATAGAGTCTCACAGTCGTTGCAACCAGGGGATTGGGTGTCGATGTTTCCGAAAAGCCTAGGATTTCGTCCCTGTCGGTGATCAAACTTGCCACGCTGTGTTTTTGCGGTTCTTGGGCTATTAGCTGAACTTGGAGAGCGATCAGACAGAACATCGCCATTGAAGTAACGATTGTCAGTCGTAAGAGTTTCATTGGATTCTCCTTCGAAGCGGAAAATTCCGCACTAGGACCTTTAGCGACTGTGCGCAACACTCCTAGATAAAGCTAGTCTGCTGCGCAGGCCAGGGGTAATGCGTGCGCAACACTGCGGGCACAAGACTATCGCGATGCATGCGAGGTGAACCTAGAGCGAACTCGACGGAGGCTTGCTCTTCTCCTCGGGCACTATTAGTGCGTTCAACATCGCTTAGAACGAGCACCTCCTGGCGGCATCGAGCGTCAGTTGTTCGGGTCCGATGAGACCGCAGAATCCGAATACCTTCCGTGGGTTTATGGCCTTGGCCCCATATGGACAAGCAGATGCCTTCCCGGACGAGCAGGCCCACACATAGCTTTTAATACAGCGACCAGTGAGCTTTCCATTCACCACCGCACAAACTCCCCGTTGAAGGGCAAAGGATGTGCGCTCGTGGTCCCCGATGATGTCGGTCTCTTGTGAAGGACGATTGCCGTTAGGCTCAATTGTCGAGTCTCGGAAAGCGGTTGGGTTTCGCCACAGAGGAGGCATTCTCTTTCGAAGCATCATGTGGATTGCGGGAGCCTGTTGCCCAATAGGTGCCGAATGGATCTGAGCGGCTGACCTTTTACGTCTTGATTCTCTTTCACAATCCGACGGGTGGTCGTCTTCGCACGGCACCAAAAGGTAAGCATGCTCGTTGCCCTCAGCATCGACTCCGATGCCGGCGATCTCCCCACGATCATTGATCGTTTCTGCAGAGCCTAGATAGAGAGGAGAGCCAACCGCGACGAGGTCATTGAGATCGAACATCGACCCACTTTTCCAGAGAAAAGCTGTGAAAGTTGGATTCTCAAAACTGCAATCAGAAATCGATGTACCCGCAATAACGCCCCTGTCATTGATTGCAGTCGCAAAACTGCACTGATCACTTCCGAGAACGCCGAGATCAGTCATCTCACCGATCCGTCGCCACAGAACGGCATGAAAGGTAACGTCGCCGGGAAAATAGGCGTAGCCGGCGGCCTCTCCCCGTTCGTTCAGCGCACCTGTGCCGGTAAAGCTTCCCCCCAGCGAGCCGCCAAGATCGTTCAGCACGCCATCTGACCAAAGGAAAGCATGCTCAGCCTTGTCACCTTGAAGATTCGACACGCCGACGACCTGGCCCTTCTGATTGAGATCAAATCCCAGGGTGCAGGTGCCTCCCAGAGTCCCAAGGTCCACCATTCCGTCTTTTCTGTCCCAAAGAAAAGAATCGGTTGCCAGAGGATAGAGGCAGAATGGACTCTCATTCGACCCGGTGTAGGAGTGCCCAAGGATCTGACCGCGTTGATTGATCAGGAGCGCCTGCGCATCTCTTCCACCTAGTGTTCCAAGGTCCTGCATTCCGCCCCTTTCGTCCCACCGAAACGCGCGAGCTTCATATCCATACGGCGGATTAAGAGCGCCACCCCATAGGTTAAAGAGGCCTGGCTGCATCGAGTCGCCGTCGGGCACGCGATTTAGTGCCACACCAACCACTTGCCCTAAGCTGTTTACAGAACTTGCTGCGCTTTCGTAACCGCCCTCGGGTAGTGTGCCCAAATCTCGTATTTTGCCTCCTTGCCACAAGACCGCGCGTACCTGGGGAAGACCTGGATACAAGGGATCGGTCTCCCCGTTTTCAGAGAAGCCTGCCATCAGACCGTTATCGGTGATCCAGGTCGAAAGGCTGCTTCCACCTCCAGGAAGGGCACCTAAATCGGTCAATACACCACTCTTGTTGGAACGGAATGCATGGGCGACATTACAATCCCCGAAGCAATAGTTGGGGAACGGATCTGGATTGGAGGTATCCGCAAAGCCGGTTATCTCGCCCCTACCGTTGAGAACTGTTACGTGCAGGCCGAAATCAACGCCGCTACCCGGGTTAACAGAACTCTGCGGGCCGCCGAACGTTCCCATGTCGATGAGTTTGTATCGTGGCTGCTGGGCTGACACCGGTAACGGAACTGTGAGTGCAGCGATTGGAGCCAACACTGCGATGCATACCGACAGATTCTTTTTCACGGTTTCCTCCCTGATGTTTTGTCATTTGCATCCAGTCTCGGAGAGGATGCCCAGGTTGAATACGGACCGCCGAAGAGGTCTTGACGCGCTCACCACCTTCGCGATCGATCTACTTACACATGCGGGAACCAAACCAGAAATCGATCATCATGAGGGAGAATTTTTCCTTTACATAACTTCGGGGACAGTGCAGGCAGGTCGAATGAGTGTACAATTCGGACGATATTGGGCAGTGTTTTCAACCACATGTCTGCAACCCACGACGTGACGCAATTGCTGGTGCGGTGGGCCAACGGCGATAAACAGGCCCTCGATGATCTCACGCCGCTGGTTTACAGAGAACTCCGCATGCTTGCGGCCAGCCAGCTAAGAAAAGAGCGCAAGAGCCACACCTTGCAGCCGACCGCCCTGGTCCACGAAGCCTATCTGCGACTTGTAGGTCAGAAAAGTCCTAACTGGCAGAATCGCTCGCATTTTTTTGGAGTGGCTTCGCAACTCATGCGACAAATCCTGGTAGATCACGCACGCAAGAGACACGCGGACAAACGTGCAGGCCAAAGAGTGTCTCTGGAAGACGCGATCAGTTTTCAAAAAGAGAGGAGTCACGAACTGTTGGCCCTCGACTCCTGTCTCACCGTCCTTGAGAAGGTTGATCCTAGAAAATGCCGCGCCGTTGAACTGCGCTACTTCGGCGGTCTCTCCATGGAAGAGATTGCACATACGCTGGATGTTTCGGCGGTAACGGTACGGCGCGATTTGAGGATGGCAGAAGCATGGCTTAATCACGAAATGCGCGATAGGTAGGTTTTTTTGAACCCGGAACGTTGGGCCCAAATCGAGGAACTATTCCATCGCGCCGTCGAATTTGACGGAGCCAACGCACCCTTCTGCTCGACCAAGCATGCAACGGCGACTTCGAATTACGGCGAGATGTGGAAGCGCTGCTTTCTTCTGACTCAAGCGCACATAATCGCGTTCAAGCCGCGGTAGATTCTGAAATTCATGATTTTGAGTTCTCGCTGGTCGGCGAAGTGGTTTCTCATTATCGAATCGTTGACGCGCTTGGCGGCGGCGGAATGGGCCTGGTATATCGGGCCGAGGACATAAAGCTAGGGCGTCAGGTTGCGCTTAAACTCCTGCCGGAAGATTCCGCAACAGATCCTTCAGCGCTGGCACGTTTTGAGCGAGAGGCGCGTGCCGCATCAGCTCTCGAACACCCCAACATCTGCCCAATCTACGAATTCGGAGAGCACGAAGGACGACAATTCCTGGTGATGCAGTTGCTTGAAGGACAGACGCTTCGGGAATTGCTGGAGGGCACAAAAATTGAAGCTCCGGCAACTTCTTTCAAGGAAAAATCACGCGCTTGCAAAGGACTCGCGCTGGACCAGGCTCTCGATACCGCGATTCAAGTCGCCAACGGATTGGACGCAGCCCATCGGAAGGGGATTGTCCATCGTGACATCAAGCCAGCAAACATTTTTGTTACCACCCAGGGTCAGGCCAAGATTCTGGATTTTGGCTTGGCAAAACTTGCTGGTGGTGCAAGACAGGAGGCCGACGAACAGGAGGCGGAAGGTGCGAAGAGCAGCGCGAACGCGGCAATGCACAAAGCTGCATCGCGTGCAACACCCGATCCGTTATTGAGCCGGACCGGAGTGGCAATGGGCACGGCAGGTTACATGTCGCCAGAGCAGGCGCGTGGCGAAAAACTGGATGCGCGAACGGATCTTTTTTCTTTTGGCCTCGTGCTGTACGAGATGGTGACCGGGCATCGCGCGTTTGAGGGTGACACGGGCGCGGCGCTCCATAGCGCCATCCTCACGCACGATCCTGTTTCGGCGCGGCAACTGAATCCACAACTTCCCGCTAAATTGGGACAGATCATCGCCAAGGCACTGGAAAAGGATCGCGAGGCGCGTTACCAGACTGCGGCTGAGTTGCGAACCGACCTGGTGACTGTGAAACGAGAGATAGGGCCAAAGAGTCCGCTCCGCTGGTGGATCGCAGTTTCTGCTGTCACTTTCGCCGTGTTGATTGTCGGGACGTTTTATTGGTTTGCGAAACGGCAGCGACTGTCTACCCAGGCTCCGCCCGAAATCAAGTTTCGGCAACTAACCATTAATTCTCCGGAAAATCCAGTGACCAGCGAGTCGATCTCGCCCAATGGCAAATTCCTTGCTTACGTTGATGCTCGTGGAATGCACATCAAGGACATCGAGACTGGTGCCATCCAGGCTGTTGCACAACCGCAAGACTTCAAGCAGGACAGCGTCAACTGGGAGGTTAGCGGCTCTGTATGGTTTCCCGACAATGCACGCTTTGCGGCCAACGCGCATCCTACGACTGAAGACTCGAGCGCCTGGTCATCTCGGACTGCGAGCATTTGGGTCTTTTCGAGAACGGGCGAAGCCCCCCGCCAACTTCGCGACCATGCGATTGTGTGGTCCGTCTCTCCCGATGGTTCCCTTGTCTCTTTTGGGACTCACCCCGGAAGGTTCGGCTTACGTGAAACATGGCTGATGAACTCTGACGGCGGAGCCGCCCGAATGCTCTTTGAGACAGATGAGAATAGTTCAACAGGGGGATTTCTATGGACGCGCGATGGCCGACGCGGAATTTACTTCACATCAGATAAGTCCGGAGACACTCTTCTCGCCCGCGACATCAGCGGTGGGCCACCGGTGACCTTACTAACGCCCGCTGAAGTTCCAAAATCAGTCCGAGGCGATAGTTCCTGGTTACCCGACGGCCGCCTCATCTATCAGGTCACTGAATCCGGCCCCGGAACCAATCCTAACGGAGATACATGCAACTTTTGGGCGATGCGCCTGGACATACATACTGGCAAAGTGATCGACAAGCCGAAGCGGTTGACGAACTGGACTGGATTCTGCATCCTGTCAGCGAATCCAACCGCCGATGGCAAGCGTATCGCGTTCCTCCGGAATGCTACTGAATGGACTGTCAGTTTGGCTGACATTGAAGCAGGAGGCACGCGCACTGCGAACATGCGACGACTCACTTTGGATGAGAGTTCGAACATGGCCCAGGACTGGACCAACGATAGTAAGAACGTTGTTTTCACATCCAATCGAACCGGGCACTTCGCCATTTACAAGCAGCCGCTGGACGGCGATCAGCCCGAGCTCATTTCCACAGGAGAAGGCGGTTTCCGCGACACCCCCGTGACCCCGGATGACAAATGGGTCTTCGGCATTCCCTGGCCCGGAACTGCAGACCTAAAAGATTCGAACGGGCTCATGCGGATCCCTCTAGCTGGTGGGGCCCCCGAACTTGTATCCACGACATTGCAGGATGGAATTTTCTGCTCCAGACCTCCTGCCACCTTGTGCGTGTTGGGTGAACAAACTGAGGATCGCAAGCAAGTGATTTTCACCTCCGTCCACCCTCTCAAGGGGCGAGGTCAGGAACTTGCCCGTTTTCCAACCGACCCCGCCAGCGACTATTTCGCCTTCGATGTTTCCCCAGATGGAACACGCCTGGCTGTGAGCGGAACCACTGAGGGGCCAATCCACATCTTGTCCTTACAGGGTCGAGCGGAACAAGTCATCCCGATGAAGTTCAATGATGCCCAGGAGTTTTTTTGGTCGGCAGATGGCAATGGGCTATATGTTCCCGATCAAACAAAAAAAGGCACGGTCCTCTTGTACGTTGATCTGCGGGGGAGAACGCATGTGTTATGGAAGCAACAGGGAGGCGGATGGATGTGGGCAAGACCATCTCCAGATGGTCGCCATTTGGCCATCGAAACCTCAACGAACAGCAACAACGTTTGGATGATGGAGAACTTCTAGTTGCACAATCGAAACAAGAGAAACCATCTCAACTGAAAGTGTTATCAGAACCGAAGCTGCGCCTTCAACTGGATCACCCGTGGAGCCGCATCCCCTCCGAGACCCGAACCCAGAATGCTGGTAGGCGATTGCTGCATGTAAAAGATCTGTCCAAAGTTCGCATCAGCATTCCAGTTGTCCGGAAAGCCAAAATTCGGGTGGTTTAGAAGGTTGAAGAACTGAAACCCGATTCCCAGCGTGGCTTTCTCCCAGCCCGGAACGTTTGTGTTTTTCACAATGGCAAAATCGGCATTGAAGTAGCCCGGGCCCCGAAAACGATTTCTACCCTGAGCAAAGGACACGATGGGGCCATCGCACACCCCTGACGCACCCAGATGTCCGGTATTGAATCCTGTTTCGCAGCCCGCCTGCACAAAAAGCGCGCCTGGATTCGGTATTGTCGAACCGTTAGCCCCCTCAAAGAACTGCGGCGGCAGACAAGGATTCGAGTTCAGAACGAAAGCAGCTCCGCGGCCGCATGAAGAGGTCGCTGGAAACGGGCCGACGGGAACGGAATAGACCGCTCCGTAGTAGTTGCTCTGCTGAAGAGCTGCGGATTCGGCATTATCGAACACGGTGTAGGGAAATCCGGTGCGAGTGAAAATCGTTCCCGAAACCTGCCATCCCTTAACCAGGTAGTCCGGACCCCGGCCGCCCAAGGCCGCCTTCACCGGAAGCTCCCACACATAATCTCCATTGAGTGAGTGGCGCACATCGTATTCCGCCGGCCCATATGCGCCACGGAGATTGTCGGGGTCCTGCGGATACAAGGAACTGCCGGATGTGAAGCTGAAGTACCCTCCGTTAGATACTTCGTCGAAGGCGTGACTGTATGTGTAATTCACTTGCAACAACCCGCTGCCCCAGCGAGTGAACTGATGCCGAAAGGAGAAAACAACTCCGTTGTAGTTAGACTCAGCACCCGTGCCGACCTGCTCAACCTTGCTGAAACGCGGATCGCTGCACGGAGGAGCAGGGAGGCTGGTGCACTGGCCCGTAGGAAGCGAAGCAAAGCCATAGGCATTCACGCTCGGGTTTACGACCGTCTCGTGAATCCCGTGGTGCCCGAAATAGCCGATGGTTGCCGACGTGTTGGCACCAAGGGCCTGCTGCCATTCGAGGCTCCACCTCTGATATTGCGCCAAATGCATCGTCCTTTCTACGGAGTTGAGTGCTGGCGGAAGAAAGTTGGGATCGACCGACTGGAGTTGAGCCAGGGTCTTGCCGGCTGCAAAGCCGTTCACAAATACCGCGTTGGAGAAGGACGTGTCTTTGAAAAGGCTGGTGGTCTCGTCGGGTGTGAGATTGTCCGCGAAAGCGGTGTAGACGTTGTAAACCGGGGCATTGAGGTAGAACAATTCTGAGATTGCGTCTCGCAAAGGATCGTAAAAGATTCCTACACCGCCTCGTACGACGCTACTGTGAGAGAGACCGAAGGGCTGCCAGGCAAAGCTGAATCGCGGCGACCACAAAGCATTTTCAAGACCAACGGGAGCACGCGCCTGACCGGTGAGGATCGCCTGGTTGTAGGGCTGATCTGGGTCATGACTGATGGCTTCAAAAGGGCCCGGGGGGCGTGCAAAACAGTGGCTCTCGCATAAAGGATTGGAATAGTGTTCCGCTCGAAGAGCGAGCGTGAATGTCAAAGCAGGACGCACATGCCATTCGTCCTGAGCGTAAGCCTGAAAACGCAGGAACGAAACCGAGATCGTAGATTGGGAAGTGAAAGATTGCGTCAGGGACGTATAGTCATTGGATGGAGTTGCCGGATCTACACCCCCTTGGTAAAACGCGTCGAGCGTTTGGGGCATCAATTGTCCACTCGTGCCTGTCGTGACGGGTGGCACATGCCAATAGGCTCGGATAAGATTCACGCCGAAGCCCAACTTATGACGGCCTTGGATCTTCACGACATCTTCCGAAAGTTGATATTGTCGAGTGTTCCGCCCATAAGACCCAAGCCCATTCCCTAAACCGGTAAATGTACCAGGGACACTAAAATTCAGAACCGTCGGGAACGTGGTCAACGCCTGCGAAGGGTATTTCGCTCTCCACACTGAATCGTACTCAGATCCCGCTACAAGCAATTGGCTCGCCGCTTCGGAACCAAATGCGTGAGTTTCTATCAACTGCCCCTGCCAGAGAGAGACGTTGTAATCGGAGTCGAATACGGGGCTGACTGGATCCGTATAGAACGCTCCGAATCCTTGCTCTCCTTGTAGCCGGAAGAAGGCGCGATCATTCTTGCCTATGTTGTAATCCAGACGTCCCGATGTGAGAGCGTCCTGGCTGGGGCGACCTCGCGTCTTGGAGAAATACTGGGAACAGGGAACATTCGGGCCAAGGAGAGTGAATCCGCTGCAGCCGAGCGGGTCACTGCTGCTGGGGCCGCCTTGAATGACCGCGTTTGTCCCCGGTGCGGCATCGTAGAGGTTGAAAATCTCTTTGTAAAACGCATCCGAAGCTGAAGTCGACCCGAACCGCGAGTCGATATTGGCGATCGTCGCAGACTTAAACTGAGAGCTCGGAATTGTCACCTGGAAGACTTGGGGAATCAGCAAGCGGAGGCCTTCAGTATCGACGAAGAAGAAAAACTTGTCCTTGCTGATAGGGCCTCCGAATGAACCGGCCCATTGATTGGCGATGGAGAACGGACGCGGATTGCCGAGAGCCTTGTTGAACCAATCATTTGCATTCAAGACGCGGCCATTCCAATAGTACTGTGCGTTCCCGTGAAACTCGTTGCTTCCGGATTTGGTCATGTAGTTTATATTGCCGCCCGCCGCTTCACCGAACTGACCGGAGTAGCCGGTGCTGACGACGGTCGTTTCCTCAATTTGATTTTGGCCAAGAGTAAGCCCGAGCGAACCACCCGCGACAAAGTTTTGTGCGTTGTCTGTGATGCTCATCCCGTCTGTGGTGAAGTGGTAAGAAGAGCCAGGCATACCGAGAATCGAGAAGTTGGCAGCACCAGCCTGAATGCCGCCCGTGCTTTGGCTGTCTGTATTCATCACCACGCCGGGCGTGGTTTGCACTATGTACGTGAGATCGTTTCCAGGATTTGGCACCTCGGATATTTGCTTCTGGTTCGTTGTCGCGGAAGCGTCGCCGTTTCCTGCCTGAATGAGAGTCGCTTCGTTCGTCACCCTGATTTCAGTGTTCACCTTCGCAATTGCGAGGGTGACGTTCACGGTGCCGGGCGGGCCGAGCGACACATTCAGCGCAAGGCTCTCGCTTTGAAATCCCTCATGCATTACGGTCAGTGTGTAGGTTGAGGGGGCGAGAAAGAAGAATTGGTATACCCCAGAGGGATCGCTTCTCGTCGATTGGAGGTTGCCCTTATTGTCGTCCTTGATCTCGATATTCGCGTTCGGTAGAACCGCGCCGCTCGGATCGGTTACGACGCCATTCAGTCCACCTGTTGTGGTTGTCTGAGCGCTCAGCACACGCGCAAGAGCAATCACCATGAGAGAGGCGAAAGCCAATGCGCTATTGGTTCGCAGTCTCATCAAATCACCTGCAAGATTCGATCGAGAAAAAGCAAACTCGGTTGGGATCATACCACCGTTCGCTTGTGACCCTCTGGCCGAAGTGTTCCCAGTCACGGCATGGAAATGCGCCGTCAAAAAAAGGTTGCCGTGCATGCAACACCACCAATACCACGCTGCGCGTTGCGCAGGGACATCAGCAGGATGCGCTCCGCACTCGGAACAGCCATCCGCGTTGCGCAATCGCGATGAGCGAGGTGTCCGACCTGCCATGTCCTCTCGATACAACGATCGGATCATCCCCAAACCAGAAACGGGGATTATTTATCAAGTGTTCAGCTGCTCCTCGAGACCCGGGTTCTACTATTTCGTAAGGTCTTCTTTCAATGCTTCGAGCGACGGAGTGAAAAAATAGCCTCCAGCAGTCGGGTGTACCCAGTCGGCATCTGTACTTAAGCGTACGGGCTTCAATACGCCGTTCGCGTCCGGCAACATAATGTTAAATTCGCGCTTTGTCTCGCGATTCTGTCCCAGAATTGGATCGAGACCGCCCCCCTGCGTCGCCGGCGTCGACCCGGAATCTGCTTCCATTTTTTCCTTGAAGTTTAGATTGTTGACCCGTTGCTTGATCACAAACTCGAACTGATTTTCAATCGAAGTCTGGAAACAGAGGAACTGCAGACCACGATCGACGCTATCGCCATGTTTGTCAGGTGAATCGAACGAAGAGTTTGATACGGGTCCATAGGGCAAGCCTCGGCGCAGAAGGCGATGCGTCTGCGTGTCCGATTCGTTGGGGAACTCGGATCCCTTCGTTTCGTCGTCTCTTGGATAGGCTTTACGTATATGCCCGGTGAAAGGGCACTTTGCGCCATCCGTGTCGCCTGATGAGTGAGGGAGTTTGGTATCAACGCAGGCAGCCGGGTCCGCTGGATTTTTTAAGATCTCAGGCGTTGGACCGCCAAACTCGAAGTTGTTGTTGGTGCAATCATCGTCGGCGAGTCGTCTCTTGTCGATGTCAGAACTGCGCAAAACTGGGCAACCGCTGGGCCATCGACCCACGAGTTGTGAACCAACAAAGCGGGAAGCGCTGTCATGCGCGAGGGGCTTGGTGAGCTTCTTCCCCGTCTCGAACAGAAATTCATGGAAAGCACCGACATCCTGGCGGAGGCGCCGATAGACGAGGAAGGATCCGTCTTGTGCCCATGCGGGACCGGCATCCTTTTTGAGAACCGTGCCGTCTGCTTGCGGTACGGACTTCAGAGAATCTGGCCCCGGTTTTGGGTTGGGGCTGTCTGAGAAATCAGAGTCTTTCGGCTTAGTGGATGTCTGCCGCGGATAACCGAAGATGAACTCCCCTGGGTGAAGCAGGTCCTGCCCCGGTTTGCCTTGGGCCGGCTGCAATAGATTGTCCTTCGAGGCCGGCTTACTCGGGTCTTCTAGTTGATCCCGCCTGTGGGGGTTCTGTCGGTAGGTGAGCGGATCGCATGGGTTCTTGGATAAGAGACCGCGGATTCCGGGCTGCGATACTCCATCAAGGAAGCCGAAATGCTCGTGGCCAGAAAGCGGCGGCGGCAGATTGGCTCCCTGGTCTCTGAATATCTCTTCGATTAGGTCCGGTTGCTCCTTATTGGCTTGGTGAACCGCCTGAATGAAACGACCGGTGTGCGCGCCCAGGTCGTTGCTATCATCGGCTTCAATCACAACGAGCAAATCGGCTTCGTTGTGCGGTCCGCCAACAAGCCAATTACTCGGGGCGTACTTGTCGTTGCCGTAAGGGTCTCCGAGATCCTGCGAGCGCTTGGCAAGGCCTTGCATGAATGCTTGATCGGCAAATTCGGCCTTATCTCCCGTAAGCGTATTCAGCAGCTTTTGTGACAGCGCGACCGCCATCCAGGTGGACTTTACAGTTCCTTCCCCACCCCGGCGGGCGCGCGTGGCCTGGAAGAGTCGATTGAAGGCGATGACTTCGGCAGCGGTCGCAACGTGGTCACTTTCCGCCTTGAGCCACTTCTTGAAAGCCTTTAGCCGAGTGGGCGTATCGGCTTTGACCTTTAGAAAAATGAGATTACGGAATTCCTTGTTGAAACCGGTCAAGATCATGCCCTGAATATTTTCAATATGGAGACAGGCTTCCTTGATGTCTGCATTTGTTTGGTTTGCAAGCCCTTTCGGGTCTCGTACCAGAAGTCCATCGGAGGGTGTTGTGCGGAGTGGCGTGGCGGCGAAAATCATTTTGCGGTTCCTCTCTTTACTGGAAAGCATCTTTCATGAGCGGCCCGGTCATTGGGTGCCAGGATGAGAGGTGGACGCCTTGCGGTGCCTGGCCATGTTTCACCTTCAACAAGGCGGCTGATGATGATCACTGTGATTGATTATTATTGGGTCGAACAGGCCCGCTAGATAGACCTTCCCCTATCTTGGAAAGCAGCCCCACAGGTAGACACGCATGCTTCATTGAACAACCTTAGCGATGGATTCAATGGAGGCCGAATTGACTGGGACCGAAAACATGACCCGGAACACATACCGGGCAAGGAAAGAGTGCAGCGATTCATACATCATTGGATAGAAAAATACAAGTAAAAAGAAGCTCGGCGGGTCAGAATATCGATTGCGCCGCCAATCGAGTGGCGTCAAACGGATGTTCACATCGATCAACCTGATGAGCAGGGTGCAAAACGCGAAAGCTCCCCGGTATGCCGCTGCATGACGGCATAGGTCAGTCCCAAGGGGCTTTCTGGTTCGGCCTTGTTAAGGGTTACTTCACTACGTGATTGGCGCCGGACTTCTCCTCTGAACTGTCTGGCTTTGGACCGAGATCCTTTGTTTCCGTTGGCTTCTCTTTCTTCCAGCCGATTGTTTTCTTCGTTCCATCTGGCATGGTTATCGTGAGGAAACATTTGCCCAAGTATTTGCCTCTGTTGCTCACCTTTACGAACTCCCCACCGAGGACCGTCTTGAAATCTTTTTTGTTCGTGTCGACGTAAGGGGAGGTGTGAGTCGACTTGGGATTGTCCTGGTCCCGCTCGTCGAACTTGACCGTGACTTGACCATCGGAGCTCAGGTAGCTCACCGTGTCTCCCCGGTGCAACTCCGTAGGTACGTTCCGTGCAACAACGTACAGTGGGCCACCACGCTCCTGGTCAAGGCTGATATCAATTACAAAATGGACCGGGTTGGGTTTAACGACTTTCTTTGCAGTTGTCATTGCAGTTTCCCTCCTGTTGAATTTTCAGCTTTCAATTGTTTAAAGCGAGAATTATTGCGAAAGTTCGACAAGTCGGGCTGGCGGTTGAGCTCTCGCGGCAGTTCTGGTTGGCCCTGTTCAGGAGCCGGATCGCGCGGTCGCATTCGCCGAGGGCCCCCAAAGGTCAAAAACTGCGTTGCGGATGACCCAAGTCTCCCCTTGAACACGGTGGCCTAAGTGGACCCGATGACCTTCCCTGTTTGGCTTTGTTGGGGGTTACTTCACTACGTGATTTGCACCGACAGTGGAGTACCAGGCCCCCAGCCAATCTCTTTCCCTCCGGGGAGTGTGAGGAAGCATTTGCAAAAGAAGACGCCACTGTTTTTCAACGCGAGAGGCGGATTTGAACTTCTGATCGTCGAGATCGCTTTTCGGTTTGCATCGAGGAAAGGTGAACTGGAGCCCGTTGGGGAATGTGAGAGTTCGGGGGCGCTGAACTCTATTCTTACCGTGGCACCAGGAACTTTTGTGCTGTAGTGCACCGTCTGGGGTCGCCTCATGCCATCTGGGGGTAAGTGCGGAACGGCTTCCTGAACTCCATCTACCGTGTCAAGCGTGACATCAACTTCAATAACGGCTGCCATTTCTATTTCCCTCCGGTTGAGATTTCAGCCTTCAATTGTTTAAAGCGAGAATCATTGCAAAAGTCCGACAAGTCAGGATGGCGAGCTGAGTTCCTGCAGCAGTTCGGGTTTGGCTCCATTGAGGACCTGGATCGCGCGGTCGCGTTCACCGAGAACTTCATATGTCAAAACTGCATGACGAATGACCTTGGTTTCGCCCTGGACATCTGCAAAGCCTGTGCAATTTCGTTTTCCGCTCGCTTCCGGTCTCCCAGGCGGGCCGAGATGTAGGCGATGAGTCCCCGGTCGTATCCCTTTCGGGGGTCTTGCTCAAGTGCCAAGAGGGCAATGTCCATGGCCTTGCGGTATGCCGCGTTGGCTTCGTGCAGCCGGCCCAGGCGCCGCTCGGAATCGGCGAGATTCTCCAGGTAGATATATTCCGCGGGATCCATTGCAACCGCGCGTTTGAAGTACGCAACCGCTTCTTCATCCCGTTCTGATACGCTCGCACGGCTCCCATGCTGTTCAGTGCTCTTGGGGTCTCGTGCAGCTTCAAGGAGGTAAGCAATGCCTTCTCAGCCTCGGCATCTCTGCCAAGGTCATCGAGGGCAGCGCCGAGGTTGGTGTATTCATCAAACAAGCCGGGAGCGCGTTCGATGGACTTCTGAAATTGTTCGGCGGCCTGCTCGTAGTCTCCGTGGTAGTAGTAGAAGACCCCCAGTCCGTGATATCCGGCATAGTATTCGGGATCGAGCTGGATCGCTTTCTGATAGGCAGCGATCGCCTGGGCCGGCATCTTGAGCTTGTCGTAGACCTCGGCGATGCGCCGGAGGGCGACTACGTCCTGCGGATCACGATCGAGCACGCTACGGTAATCTTCCAGCGCCTCTTCATACTGGCCTGCGGTCTTCTTCAGCAGGCCTGCAGCCAGACGCACTCTTGGCGAATCCGGACTGAGGCTCTCCGCGGCTTCCAGATCGCGGCGGGCATCATCGAGAATCCCTGGCTTATCGGTCTGTTCGAATTTTCATGACCTTGGCTTCGACCAGGCCGGCGAGCGGGAGTGGAGAACGAGGATCAAGCCGAGCGGCTTCTCCGAAGGACGTTATCGCCTCGTCGAAGCTGTCCTGATCCTTGCGAAGTTGGTAGAGCCCTCGGTCGTATGCCGGAGTTGCCTGCGGCAGAGATCGTTTCCGGAGTCGCAGGGCCGTGCAGTCCCAACGCCAGTGAGACTGCACCGGCAAATGCCGCGGGCATGTTGCCCAACCGTGGCGGGCGAATAACGTCCGGTGAATTCTCGGAGGGGAGCCTGGGTAGCCAAATCGATGACTTCGCCCTGTGCGACCAGTTCCTCGCCTTCACTCTTCAACTTGATTTGCAGAACGTGGGTGGCATGCAGCACATCGCGTGCCTGCTCGGACGTGAGAATGTGCTTTTCCTGGACCTCCAATGGCGGAATGACTACGACCCTGCGATGTCTACTGGTCATTTGCCGGATACGGTCTGAAACGTCCTGCAGGATTCCGCCGCTGATGTCTGCGCCATTTGCGGCACCCTCGACCGGGAGAATGGCCAGGCGCACATTGGGCGGAGGCCAGAAAAGATCGCTCAACCACTCGCGCACCTGGGGCACTGCCAGAACCGCGACAATAGGATCAGGGCAGCCACCACAAAGGGGGCCTTGCGGAATGGGCTTTTTCTCAAGGGTGGCAATCACTTCTCGCGCGTCGGAAGGACGAAGCGCAGGCGATGCAGCGAGACAAGACAGAACGACGCGGTCCCATTTTGGGTCGAGTTCCTTGTTGAGGCTGGACGGAGCGGCAAAATGGCTTGGCCTGTCGGGATCCGACGACTTTTCTTGAACTGGAAATCGACCCGTCACGATCTCATACAGGATGACGCCCAACGAGTACATGTCGGAGGCGCGGGATGCCTTTTCGCCCTTGCTCAACTCCGGCGCCATGTATCCCGGAGTTCCTCCTTCGGGCGAATCCAAAGCCACCGCGCCAGCCAGGCCGAAATCCATGATGACTACACGCAGACCTTCGTTCGGGGTTCGGCAGAGCATGATGTTGCCGGGTTTCAAGTCACGATGAATGACGCCGCTCCCATGGGCTGCGGCCAGGCCGGAACATATCTGGGAGGCGATTTCGAATGCCTCGTCGCTGGGAGCTCGCCGGCATGCGACAAGGCGCGCGGCCAGGGTCTCCCCCTCGAGAAGTTCCATGGTGAGAAAGTCGATCTCGCCGTGTGCGGTTTGCGTGGTATGAATCTCATTTACGAGGCACACGTTGCGGTGGCGCACCTGCAACGCGCCTTGAAGCTCCGGCGAAAGAAGACGGTAGATATCCGGGCTTCGCCGCCTTGATGGCAATTCGCTGGTTGCGCTTTCTGTCAAAGGCCTCGTAGACGAAGCCCATGCCGCCCTCGCCGATTTCCTGGAGAATTTCAAATCGATTGGAGATGACCTGTCCGATTTCGAATGGCGCGCCGGCGATCATGGATCAGCGGGTGCTCCATGAAGCTTCCCAATTGTTCCTGTCGCTTTACCAGCTCAACCGCTTCGCGATACAGGCTGTCATCGTCTTTCGCAAGCGAGGCGCAGATAGGATTCGCGTTCCGCCGACGACCGCCGCAAGGCAATCGACACAACGGCCATCACTCGCTCGTCGTTCGTCGGCATCGCTCTGCCATGCTCAGTCACCCCAGGCAGGAAGTGCTAGCGGACCCGCTGGGACAACCAATCCTTTGCCAACAACCAATCGCGCTGGACCGTTCGACTTGAGATATTCAGAAGCGCCGCGATTTGCTCGTCAGGCAGCTCGGCGAAGTAACGTAGTTCGACGACTTGTGCCTGCCTGGGATTCAGCCTTACCGAGTTCCGTGAGCGCATCATCCACAGCAATCACCTCGATGGAGCGTTCGTTGGAGAATGCAATTCCCTCTTCAAACTCCACCGTCGAAGGTCACCGCCTCTCTTGCCGCGTATTGTGCGCTCTTGCGTGATCCACCAGCACGCGCCGCATGACGGTGGCCGCCACGCCGATGAAGTGCTGGATGTACTTTGCCGCGAGAACGTGCAATTCCTTGTAGACAAGAGCCAGGAGCCGATCCGCTGCGGACGCGTCGCCGTCCTTCATGGCTCTCAGCAGCATCGTCATTTCACCGGCATCTCCGGACATGAACGCACGCCATCCCAATGCTCATGAGCATCATACGACGTTGTCTATGGGCGTGGCGCGAATTCTTGTCGGAATACGCATTAGGGTACAGAGGCGAGATTTTGAAATTTTGATTCCGCCTGGAGACGGAGGTCCCAAATGAAAAGCATTCTGACAACGGCTCTTTTGACCATGTCGTGCCTGACGGCATACACACACGCATCTGCGCAGGCGCCCGAACAAGCCAAGGTTCCCTTTGAGTTTACGGTTGGACAGAGGGTACTTCCAGCGGGCACCTACACGATCAGGGAAGTCCAGTCGAACATGATCGCGATCGAGAACCGAGAGAAAGGCGCCACTCTCTATTTTTCGACTTACCCTTCGGATTGCGTGAAGGCGAAGGCCAACATGCTTGTATTCAGCAAGCATGGCGACCAGTACTTTCTGCGAGAAGTGAGAGGCGGTTCCGGTGAATACGCCGAGGACATTCGCCCCTCCAAGCTTGAGAAGGAACTCGAGCGTCAAGAGACCGCACGCGCCAATCAGCAAAGTGTGGACATCGCATTGAACAAGAAGTAGCTTCTGAGCCCACCCCCAGCGACCCGGAGACTAAAGACTCCGGGTCGACTAATTAGTTCCGCAAATGCCTTGCTCTGGAGCAACGACCACCCTTAGAGCCGTTGCTACCGTCATGGTACGCGTACTGCTCATCAGCCAATTTCAGAGGCGGTGCGATCCGATAGGAGGCCGGCTGCTATTCGGAGCGGGAACTCCTGAGGCAGCCGGACGACCCCCAAAAACCGATTGCAGGGTTCTTCGGTCAGCTATATCGTCTTCTAAGTCTGTATAGGTCCAAAGTCATTCCGGACCTGCGTACTCGATTGGAACGTGGCGCTGGCGTTTCAAGCATCACCGCCTATGCGCACTTGAGAGTTGTCCGGATCCAGGAGCTTCGCGGCAGAGTCGGGTTTTAACTAAATAGGGGAGATTGAATGGGAAGCTCAACGCGAGTTCTTGTAGTCGATGATTATCCACCCTTTCGACATTTTGTTAGGTCGACTCTTCAGAGGCAATCGGAACTGCTGGTCATCGGCGAAGCGTCAGACGGGCTAGACGCGATTCAAAAGGCCAAAGAACTTCAGCCAGATCTGATCCTGCTCGAAATTGGTCTACCCGCACTGAATGGAATTGAGGCCGCTCATCGAATTCGAAAGCTCGTTCCCAGTTCGAAGATCCTCTTCCTGAGTGAAAACCGCTCGTGGAACGTCGTGTTCGAAGCCTTGAGCACCGGTGCCGCCGGCTACGTCATCAAGTCGGATGCGGCAATTGAATTGCTGTTCGCCGTGGAATCGGTCCTCAAAGGCAAGAGGTTTGTCAGTGCCAGTTTGACTGATCACGACCGGGCCGGACCTGTCGGCGCGCACACTGCGGGTCGCCATCAGGCAGCGTTTTATTCCTCTGACCAATGGCTTCTTGAAGACGTTAGGCACTTCATCGGAGCTACTCTCAGGGACGGAAACGCGGCTGTGGTTATCGCGACGGAGTCACACCGAAACATCCTTCATCCAAGCCTGAGGGCATTTGGCGTGGATATCGCTGCGGCTATCGCACAAGGCAGGTATATCGCGTTGGATGCGGCTGGCGTGCTTTCGAGGTTTATGTTCGCGGGCATGCCCGATCCAGTTCTATTTCTGAGTAACTTTGGAGATCTCATTTCGAGAGCATCGGAGGCTGCAACGAGACCCCATCCCCGTGTTGGAGTCTTCGGGGAATGCGTTCAGCTCTTATGTGCACAGGGGAACGCAGAAGCAGCAATTCAGATGGAGAAGCTCGGTAACCAGCTGGTCAATGAGTACAACCTGGACATTCTGTGCGGGTATTCTGTGAACAAGTCGGACGGCATCATGGATGGGCACATATTCCAAAGAATCCGTGCGGAGCATTCGGCTATTCACATGCACTGACTTTTGTGCCGCGCTCCGCCGTTAGTTCGACCCAAGTCTCAACCCAAGAATCTCAGGTCTTCCACGTGCTTCTAAGTACTTGCGAGTGCTTGGCAGTTCCCATACCCACTTGCAAGTTGTTGAAAATGCTATCCTTGTCGCCATGGCATGGAAGAGGTCATCGGTTCGATCCCGATCAGGTCCACCAAATCCTCTCAAATCATTGACATACGCATTGTGAACGGCGATCTCAAACAGGAGATTGACCGCTTCCATGGAAATTCTCTACGAGCAATTCATTCGCGAAAGACAATACCTTCACAACGTCTCTCCCCGCACTGTTGACGGCTACCATTGGGCGTGGAAAGCATTCGAGCCTGCGCTCGTTGATCGCTGTTGTGTGGCGAAGCCGGAGCTTTTGCGGCGCGTCGAAGAACTACGCGCTCGGGGTCTGGGTGCTGTAACCATTAACACATACCTTCGCAGCGTGAATGCGTTCTGCCATCGGCTGTTCAACGTAGGGCACGCACCATCTCATCTGCAGATTCCCCGACTGAAAGAAGAGCAGCACGTTCTCGCGACGTTTACCCAGGATCAGGTAACGAAGCTGGTGATGTTTCGCACAACGACATTGACTGAGCGGCGAACTCATATGCTTGCTTGCCTCATCTTGGATACCGGGCTTCGCATCAGTGAGGCTCTATCCCTAAAGAGACAGACGGACATCGATCTGGACCAAGCTGTGATCACTGTACGGCATGGGAAGGGCGGCAAGTCCAGAGCTGTACCGATCTCGCACCAGATGCGACGGCTGCTGTTCAAGTTCACCCATCAGCACCAACCTCAATACGGCGACCTCCTTTTCTTCGCCGACGCAGGAGAACCACTTGAACAGCGCAACGCGTTACGGGACTTCAAGCATGTATGCGGCAAGCTCGGCGTAACAGGGGTTCGCTGCTCCTTCCATACACTGCGTCATTCTTTCGCTCTTGCTTACGTGAAACATGGCGGGGATGTTTTCCGTCTCCAGCGCATCCAGGGCACTCGAAATTAGAAATGAGTCGTCGATACGTTAATCTCGGCCTTAGCGACCTCCAAGAGGTTCATCAGCGGCTTTCACTTCCTGCCACGACAAGGCGTTGAACGTGCGAGCGAAGAGGATGTGAACAACCTCGTTGTCATCAGCAGTGCCGGAGAGGCTTTATGCATCGAATTGGAGCACCACAAGGCTCCTCCCGGCTGCACACTTTGCACCCAACATTTCAGCCATCACCGAACTGCCCTTGAGGGTTTACCTCATCCGAGTTGCAGTGAGGGCACGAAGACACCTCGGAGCGCGATTGGAGACGTCCTGGTGGTCGCAGTGAATGCGTCGTCGGTTCCAAGGCAAGCGACCAGTTCGAGCAAAATCGCTGATACTGCCAACCCACTGAGAACTTGCGGTAGTCCACCTCGCGACGCGCAGGCAGGGCGAGTGGGTGAGGATCGGTTCGTGCACTTGCCTTCTAGACATGCGCTCGATGTCAGGTTGTCATCTTCGTGTGAACTGCGGCATGGTCCATCGGCGTGACCAGCTTTATCCCGCCCACGCACCACTCGGTGACGATGCCGATTTTATCCTTCAGCGCGAACATTAGGATTGAATAGAAGGACCCTGAAGGTGTTACCAAGGCCATGATTTTTGGGTCTCCTAACATCGTCTTGAACTTCCTTTGCATGGGCCTAATCTCACTGTCCTCGTCCCAGGCGGCGAGTGGAAGGAACCCCGTGGTATCCGCAGGCATGACGGTGGCGAAGGTGGTTTTCACTGCCTTATTTACGATGTCGGAGCTTTCTACCGTTCCCACGTGACCGATATATTGACTCCCGCCATTTGACCAAGTGGCGATCAGGCAACCGCTCATTGGGCCAGTCAGAACATCATTCGTTGGCCTGATCAGCCTCGTTGTTCGACCGTGTGCATACACGAGCCAGGTGTAGGGAATGTTCATCCGCATGGCCAGCCCCACGGTGCTCACGTGGGGTCCATGGTGGTGCAGCTCGCCGTCCAGGCCGTCGTAGACAATGGGGTGAGGCGCTGTCTGAGCCGGATTGTCGAAGAAGGAGCCATCCTTCGGCTGCGAGGCGTCGGGCGCGGGGCAGCTCCATTTCAAGCGGACACCTTGCATAAAATACCTTTCGATCATGTTGTTGCTTCCCTCTCTTACGGCATCGCGTCCCGCAGGCGCATAAGATGGAACTGCAACCCCCTATGCGGAACTGCTCCACTATAGATTCGCTTCACCACACAATCAACCCAATTTCAAGATGAAGGCGCGCTGCCCGAAGGCGAAGGAGTTGGGGAGAGAGCCTCTTGGCTTCGGGCTTGGCTGCGCCTCATAAGCTCGGATCAACACTTGGCTGTGCAGACCATGCGCCGATGATGCTGCAGGGGATGGCCGGTAATTGCCTCTCATTGTGGCCATCAGGCCGACAAAGGCTGCACACCTGTGCACAGAAAAACGAGCCGTCGCCGGACATCAATTGAGGGGTGAACCCTATCGCAGCCACTTTGAAGGCAGGAAGACCCTTTGGAGCGCGATTAAAGGCGTCATGGTGAGCGCAATTGATGCCGTCGTCGATTCCCAAGGGTGCAATTAGTCAGAGCATTGCCACCGTGCAAGGTCCTGGCCGGTAAACCGGGAGTTCATACAAGGAAGCCATCCAACACAAAACCGACAAGAACGGTGACAACAAGAAAGTATGCGAACTCCTTCCGTTGCGACCTGCCGCTAATGTCGAACGCCCTCCTCCACGCGTGCAGATACCAATCAGTTCCGCTCATAGGTTCCCTGTCTTGGATTCAATGTTGACCCGAAGCAGGTTAATACGGAGCATCAGAGAGCGTGGATATTACAAAGGTCTCTGACGCCACCCGACCCTTTTGGGACAACTTCCGCCGGTCACTCGCTCCTAATGATCGACTGCGGCACGTGGCGTTCGCTGCGTTCCAACAAGGACGCATAGGGCTGAGCACATCGAAACCTTCCCACAAGGGTCACCAAAGGTCACTACTGGTTTGGACGAATGTCATCCTTGCCCAATGGATGGGCTTTACCTTGGCCGAAAAAGAGTGCTACAACCAAAGGGCACTTTCATACACAGGAGCAACCATATGAATAAACTGATCACGACTCTATACTTCAATGCACGCAACTTAATGGTGCGTGAAGAGGGCCAGGACCTTGTCGAATATGCCTTGGTCGTGGCACTGATTGCCTTTGGAGCGATAGCAGGTATGTCGCAACTCGCAAACGGCCTCAACCACGCGTTCTCTGGCATTGCAACCACTCTTACCAGCGACGTATAGCAACGGGATGGTCTTGGATCTGGGGTGACCCAACACCCAATCACATATCCCTTAGGGGCTTGGTGATTGCATCCCTGTTGCCACTGGCGGGAAGCTGGAGACGGTCTGCTGTCCACCTCAAACCGCAGCCAGCTTACCGCTTTTGATCGAGCGTTGTGTTGTCCTGTCCTGCTAGCTCGTGTGTCCTCTCACCCTGTAGGCAACAGGGGACACCGGTCGAGACAACGGGAACAACCAGGGGAACGTTTCGGCTATTCCATCTTCTGGAAAGCCTGCAAGGTCTCGACTACACAGGAGGCATTCTGTCATGTGTTCAACATACGAGTGCCGGGCCAAAGTATAGGTTCAGGTACACCTGAAGTGGCTTCCAAACTTCAATGAGTGGTCCCGGGCTGTTAGCGCGAAGCCAGGGAATTATGCCCAGGTACATTGGCGGACGCTAGCCGAATGTCCAATCCCACCTCCGCGCAGCTCGCAGCATCTACCCGATGATTCCAATGCGCATCTCGGCCTGTATGAAACTTATCTATCTCTGGAGTGGTAACTCAAAGGGCAGCACGTCGGTGAGATCGAGCCCTCATCACTTATGAAGTGCAGTCCAAACGTAAGTCATGATTGTCGACCTGGGCAATGTGGCGCGGGACTGGCGAAAGAATTTTGACGACAAGAACGACGGCAGGAATGACGAACACCGCCGAATTCAAAAACCACATCTCGGCGCCTGCGGCAATCTGATCTTGAAGAGCTGTGAGGGAAGAGATGCGCTCCGCATGAACGTAGGAGGGATACAGGATGTGCCCCGAAAATGCGAGGGTTGCCGAAAGAAACGTGTTCACGATGTCTGCGCTCAGCAGATAGGGAACCACCGTCCAGCTCGGCCACCGGGGTCGACTCGGCCAGGGTGCGAATACAACCCACCAGAAAGCGGTTGAAGTGAAAAAGAAACACAGATGCTCGAAGTTATGAATGCGCTCAGAGCGGAAGGTGAGCTCGAAGGCGGCCGGCACATGCCATCCCAAATAAGCGATGTTCATCGCAAGCCAGGCCACCATCGGATGGACAAGCCACCTGGTCAGGCTATGAAACCAGCGCGCGCGAAACAGAGGCCGGAGCAGCGCCCGCATCACGGTTCGTGGCAATCCCCGCAACAGAGGCACAACGGGCGCACCGAGAACGATCAGTGGTGGCGCAACCGACATCAAGATGAAGTGTTGAATCATGTGTGCCGTAAGCAGAAAATCATCGAGGGCTTCGATTGGCGACGCCAAGGCGATCCAAAGAAATCCCAGACCAGTGAAGAAAGAAGCGCAGCGCAAGTTCGACAATTCACGTGGACGCGTGCGGCTTGCAAGACGCCAGCCTCGCAGGTACAGCAGGCCGATTAACAACAATGAAATGAATGGCAGCAGGGGCAAGGACCACGCACTGAGGATTCCGCTTGGCCATGTGGCGGACGGGGAATCGGTGCCGGTGAGGAAGAAGCAAAGCAGCATTTGAATTATCAGCAAAGGGAGAGACGCTAATGGGCTTTTGTCTCGCCGCCCCTTTCCCCTGTCGAACTATTCGGCGCACTGTCCCGCTCAACAACCTGCCGCGAGGCATCGACCGCGGCCGGCTGGTAGCTGGGGCGCAGCGTTTTCAAAAAGCTCACGAGGGCCGTGGTCTCCGCAGGTGAGAGCGCACTGCCGTACGCGGGCATGTTGCCGCCGCCCTGCAAGACCTGGCGAATCATCTGATCCTCCGTCAGACGGGTTGCAACTTCATCCAGCGCGGGGCCGCGCTGGCCGCCAAGTCCGCCGATCGAGTGGCAATTACGGCATTGCTTCTCCTGGAGGACATTTGCGCCTTGGCGCTCAAGCGGAGTGCGGCCATGGAGATAGTTGACCGGAATAACAGCTCCGCTCCAGGCATTCATCTGCGGGCTCCAGGGTGTTGAGGTACCCAACTCAGTCAAAACTCCCCAGCAGATCGCAATGAACGCCAAAGACGTGACGGCGACCGGTCTTCGCCACCAGCTCTTCTCGCCGATCCCGGCCACAAACGGAAGCGCGATCAGCGCGGCGACGACAGCGGCGGGCACAACCAAAATGAAAGGCGTCTCCATGTCCGGTGGAAGATACGAGAGAACCGTATAAATCCATAGGAAGAAGAAGTCGGGTTTGGGCACCGTGGCGATGATTGTCGGATCTGGAACTCCCTTCGGACCATATGGCCCGAATATCGCCGCACAGAGAGCCACGGCAAAAAGAATTGCTGCAGAGAAAACGAGATCTTTCCAGACGGCTCCTGGTACAAAGGGAATGCCGTCATGATGAGCGAGTTCGTTGTACTCCTGAACATACGTCGCGCGCCGAACGATGCGACCTGGCATCGGCCACTCGTTGATTCCAAGTTTCAACACCAGCCATACATGCAGTCCTGTAAATGCAAGCAGAGTTCCGGGGATGACGAAGACGTGGAGCGCAAAGAACCGCGTGAGTGTGGCCCCGTTGATGATTGGTCCACCAAGCATGAAGTGGACAAGCTGGCCGCCGATGAACGGAACTCGGCCCGCGATGGAAGCCCCGATGCCGAGACCCCAGTATGCGTCCTGGTCGAAGCGCAACACCTGACCGCTAAAGGCCATGCCGAGCGTCATGAGAAGCATGAATACGCCGAGGACCCAGGTGAGCTCCCGGGGAAATTTGTATGCACCGAACACGAATGCCTGGGCCATGTGAATCAACACGACGGCAACCATGAAGTTCGAACCCCAGCCATGCATCGCACGCAGGAACCAGCCGAGTGGCAACTCGTGATTCAGGATCTCGAGTGAATTCCATGCATTGGCCCCGGACGGCACATAGACGAGGGCCAGGAGAATGCCTGTAACGACCTGCAGAACGAGCAGCGTGAGGCTCGCGCTGCCGAAGACATACAACCAGCTCGCTGTGCTCTTTGGCACGGGATGCAGCACGGCATCCTTGATTGGTCCTTCGAGTTGTACGCGCCGTTCTAACCAATCGTAGGCGAGTTTATACCACGGCCTTTTGTTTCCGGGCATGGTTCGATCCTCGAAACAAGTTGAGGAGAGTTTGTTGCTCGATCAGGGCTGGATGACCCTCCCGGACATGGTCCACCGCTTGCGCGGTTTCGCAGCGTGGGCAATTGCCCGGTGTAGATCATGAGCTTGCCATCCTGCACCTTGAGTTCATAGGTGAAGAGGCCGCGCTCCGGCGGACCGGAGGCACGGCTTCCGTCAGCGTAGTAGACACCTCCATGGCAGGGGCACATGAAGAGTTGCGACTCAGAAAACCAGCGAACCGGGCAACCCAGATGGGCGCAGTTAATCGCGAACACGGTGAATTGGCCCGGGGCAGAGCAGCGGACATAAGCGGGAATGTTGGCGGTTTCACCATCCCAGGAGTTTGTGAAGGGATTTCGGAAAGTGACGAGCTTTGTTTCGCCGGGCGGGAAGTCGGCAGCATCACCGATGGTGATCCATTGGAGGTAATCTTTGCCTCGCGTGATGGGACCGAACAGAAACGCGACGATTGGTGTAGCGATTGCAATCGCAACAACTGCGTTCAGCCCGATTCCCAGGTTCATCAAGAGAGTCCGGCGCGTCACGCGTTCTCCCTCGAGCCGCGGTTCCTGTTCTCCAGGACTGATTGGCGGCAGCTTCTCGTCCATAGATACTCCTGCGCTTTTACGTAAATGCTTTTCGGTCTTCGATCATTGGACCTGCTTCTTTGCTGCAACCGGCTTTGCTTGGGCCGGCAATTCCGAACTGGGCCTGGTGCTCGCGTACGGCTGGCCCGGAGCTGCGGGCCTTTGTGACATCAGCCATGTGCTGACATCTGTAATTTCTTCTTCAGTCATCGGTCGGGCAGGAATGTGGCCGCGCCAGTCGGGTTCGCCAATGTCGGGTCGACCGGCAATGATTGTTGTGCGAATTGTCTGCTCATTAATGAGTGCCAGAAAGGAACCATCCAGGATCGACCCTGCCTCTCCGCTCTGTTGCGCGGTGGCCCCATGGCAGCGTGAACACGCTTCTGCGTAGACTGTTTTTCCGGCAGCGATACTACCAGGATGAGACGCTTTGTAGGGCGGCACATTCTGTCCCGCAAGAGGATTGCTGTTTCCCCATCGTGCCCTCATGCCATGAACGATCACGTCAATCTGTGCGTCCGTCAGGCTGCCTCCACTGCGAATGTTGAAGCCGGGCATCAGTGTGTCCTTTTCGCCATTTGCGATCACATCTCGAAGAGACTGATCATCCACCAGCGCTTGATATTGGGGATTTGCGAGACTTGTCGCGGAGCCGCTTTGTCCATTCGCGCCGTGACATCCTGAACAGTTATCGGCATAGAGAGTGTCAAACGACATTACTGATTCGGGTCGCGGCACCTCGGGCCCAGGCTTCGGACGTCCAGAAAGATCGCAGCCGGCAAGCAGCGACATGGTTGGAACCAGGACGATCGCGAAGATATGGTGCGCTTTCATTCCATTGGCTCTTTCTTTTCGATGCCTGTTTCGAGTTGCTCCGGATGCAGGCCTGGGGACTCCAATCCCAGACGTCTCGGGAGTGGCACTTGCGCGAGCCTCTTCAAGTTGCCAAGCCTTGTGACTGTAAATCCTGCAACAAGTCCGAAGATCACCTGCGATGCGGCGAACGACCACCAATCGATTCGCTGTTGCAGGAAGGGATTGACGAATCCCAATGCGCTGTACAAAAGCCCCGTCCATGCTGCCGGCGCGATAATGCCGCCAAGCAAAATCGGGCGTTTGGGCCAGATGGGCAGCATCGCGCCGTACAACACGCCAACGAGAAGTGTGGTTGCTCCTTGGATAATGTTGGCCGTGACGAATGCGCTCAAACGGAACTGACGCATTTCCTCGACGGTAGGATTTACCCAGTTTCCAACGCCGGCTCCGCCCAGCAGATTAACGACATACCAGATGCTATGGAATCGAAGAATGCCATAGATCTCAGCCGGGATAACCATGGCAATGCCACCGGCGATACCGCCCTTGATGCCGGCGGAGATGGGAAAGATTTCGAGGGGTAATTGCGCGCGATGCGTTTCGCTGATTTCAATGCGTGCAACTCTTTCAGGAGACGGTTCGAATACGATGGGCTCCTCAGTGACCGCAATATCTTCGTGCGCCTCGTGCGGCAGGACTTCACGGAACCAGCCGATGCAGGAGACGATGAAGAGGCCAAGCCCGAGTGCACCGATCGCGACGTTTGTCACGAGCGAGGCGAAGAGGAGCGTAATCCCGAGAGCGAGCACGATCGGCCAGGCCGTGGGGGCTGGAAGATGAATGGTATGCACCTCGCCTGTACGAGGCCCGGTAGCGTAAGGATGGCGAGTGCCGGTCATCTGCCCACCACATAAACAACGGTGAAGACTACAACCCAAACGGCATCGACAAAATGCCAGTACAACGAGAGAACCTTGATTCGCTCAGAGTGCTGCGGATGGAGGTTTCGCGTTAGGGCGAAACCGAGTACAAGAAAGATCATCAACAGACCGACGATGACGTGTGATGCGTGCAAGCCTACGAGCGAGTAGAAGGTGGTGCCAAAGAGATTGGTGCTGATGGTCAGATGATCGTGAACGATGAGTTTGTACCACTCGATGCCGGTGCCGACGAGGAAAATGGATCCCAGAATGAAAGTGATGGCCCACCAGAGGGTGAAGGCTTTCATGCGACCGTGTTCGATCGCGCGTTCTGCGAGCCAGATGAAGAAGCTGCTGGAGAGCAGGCAGACCGTGTTGAAGATCGGTACATCGAGCACTTCCTTCGGAGTGGGCCCGCTCAGATCGCGACCGATGTAATAGAGATAAGCTGCCACAAAAATGGTGAAGATCGCGGATTCAGCGATGATGAGGCTGGCCATGGCAACAACGCCGCGCGAAGGCTGATGCCAGGCTGCCTCGTTCCGTCCGTGTTCAATCGCGATTGTGGCCATGCATTCCCCTTCTATTCAAAGGCTCCATCGGTATCTTCGGGGTGCTTAATGTCCCATAGCGGGCGCCGGCTTGAGACGACAGGATCAACAACGAAGTTGTAGTGCGGAGGCGGAGAATGTGTTGCCCACTCGAGTGTCCATGCATCCCAAGGGTCTGGTCCGGCTTCCTCGCCGCGAAAGTAGGAGTAGACCATGTTGTAAACGAATATCAGAACCGCGATAGCCTGAAGGAATCCGCCGACCGAGACGATTTGATTCAGCAAGGTCCAGCCTCGGTCGGGCTCATAGGTGTAGATCTGCCTGGGCATTCCAAGGAAGCCCGGAATGTGCATCACGTCGAAAGTGATATGAAAGCCAATGACCATGAGCCAGAAATGCCACTTTCCGAGCCGCTCGCTCAGCATCCGGCCAGTCATTTTGGGGTACCAGTAATAGAGCGCCGCAAAGATCATGAAGACAATGGCGCCAACGAGAACATAGTGAAAGTGCGCAACCACAAAGTAGGAATTATGCAGTTGCCAGTTCCATGTGGAGACCGAAAGCATAATGCCGGTAAGGCCGGCGATTACCCACTGGAATAGAAAGGCCACAGAGAACAGCATTGGCGTGGCGAACCGTATCTTGCCTCCCCAGATGGTTGCGACCCAGTTGAAGGTCTTAATCCCGGTTGGAATGGAGACCAGCATCGTGGATAGCGTGAAGAAGGCATTGCCAAGAGATGTCATGCCGATGGTGAACATGTGGTGAGCCCACACGCCAAGGCTGATGAATCCAATGCCTACCGACGCTGCGACCATGGCCGCATAGCCAAAAATGGCCTTGCGTGAAAAGACTGGGATGATCTCGTTGGCAAAGGCGAACGCGGGCAAAACCAGGACGTAGACCTCAGGATGCCCGAAGATCCAGAAGAAATGCGCCCACAGGATTGCTGACCCGCCGGCCTGCGTGTCAAAGAAATGGCCGCCGAGATAGCGGTCAATCATCAGCATGGCTTGCGCGGCTGTGAGCGGGCTGATCGTTACCAAAACAAGAAACGAAACCGTCGCGTAAAGCCAGGGCAACAGGGGCATTCGAAGTAGCGTCATGCCCTTGCAGCGCATGCAGAACACGGTTGCGAGGATGTTGATTGCCGTTCCGATGCTGCCGATTCCGCTTGCAAGGATTGCGACGGCCCAGTAATCCATAGTGTGGCCGGGCGAGAAAGCGCGTTCGGTGAGCGGAGCGTAGGCAAACCAGCCAACATCCGGTGCCGAGCCTGTGCCGGAAAGACCAACACCGCCGATAAAGCTGAAATAGAGGAGCAGGCCGGCGAAGGCGCTGATCCAGAAGCTGAAGGCGTTGAGGCGCGGATAGGCCATATCGCGCGCGCCGATCATCAGGGGGATGAGGTAGTTGCCGAACCCGAAGAGGATGGGCATCCCCACAAGAAACACCATCGTGGTGCCGTGCATGGTGAATAGCCGGTTGAAGGTTGTTGCGGCTACGAAGGTGTTGTGCGGGAAGAACAATTGAATACGAATCATCAGCGCTTCCACACCGGCTACGAGGAGAAAAACCAGCGCATAGCCGATGTAGAGAATGCCGAGTTTCTTGTGATCTACGGTGACGATCCAGTCGTGGATCGTTTCGAGGTATGTGCCGCTTGCACGTGTGGCATGCGCACGATCTACGGCTTCTTCGATTCCTCCGGCGACCGGGATGTTTGAAATACCCATCGGCTTCTCCGGCTGTTCTTGTTTTCACTTCATCGTGAGCAAGTAGCTGGTGATTTGCGCGTTCTGTCGGTCTGTCAGGTGCATGGCCGGCATTAGGGACCCGGGTTTGAATTGGCTTGGATCGGTGATCCATGCAGTCAGGTTTTCTGGCGTGTTGGAGATCGCCCCCGCGGCGAGAGTCGTACGGCTCATCAGGTGCGTCAGGTCGGGTCCGAATCGACCGTTTGCGACTGTGCCCGCAATTGTATGGCAGTTGATGCAGGCTTGCCGCTCGAAGACGAGTTTTCCGCTGCGCGCGTCGATACTTTCATCTTCAGGATCTTTAGACCCGGGCGGTGGACCCGCAATCTCAGATTGTGTCTTCTGTTGTTCGGCGATCCAGCGCTGAAACTGCTCCGGAAGATCGACGTAGACCCGCAGCAGCATCTTCGCGTGCTGAGCCCCGCAGAATTGGGCGCACTGGCCTACGTATAATCCGGGCTTCAGGGGGTCGATCCACATTTCGTTTACGCGATTGGGCAGGAGATCGGTCTTACCGGCAAGCTGCGGTACCCAAAAACTGTGGATAACGTCCGCTGACGTCAGCTTCATGAATGTCGGTCTGGGATCGCTCGCGCTGCTAAGCGGAACATGCATCTCGTTTGCGGTGACGATATTGTATTTGGGGTAACGGAACTCCCACCAGAACTGATGGCCAACGACAGTCACATCGAGCGCCGCTTTCGGCTTGTGCGCGTCCTGTATGGAAAAGAGTACTCGCGCGGTCCCAAGGAACAGCACGGCAATGAGGAGGATTGGAATGATTGTCCATGCGAGCTCGATTTGAACGCTGCCGAAGACCTGCGGAGGCTCGACTGTGTCGGCGGGGCGCGATCGAAAGCGAACCAGCGCGTACATCAGCAAGCAAGTCATCGCGATGAAGATGACCCCAGTTACCGTAAGCACGAATATGGAGAGCAGGTGTATTTCATGCGCTGGTGTTGAAGGGCCAGAAAAGATTGAAGTGGATGGCGCCGTTGGAACCCACGCTCCTGCAGGGATGGCGGTCGCCACACCTCGCACAATGTGCCGGACATAGACACATGATTCCAAGCTCATTTTCCAGGGTCGGCTTATCCAGCTGAAGGGGAACCTGATAGCCGCTAGATGCCCATGCTACCACCGCTTGTTTCTCGTGGCAGCATCGAATTTCTGGCCAAGAAGAACGTTGCTAAGGTCTCTTCGCTGGTAGGTCGGAAAGAAGCTCGATCTAAAATCCTTGCGTCGCACAAACTCAAGCATGGACACTTGGCGCGAATCTCGATTGTTGCAAGCACTCATTTGAGCCGGGGTTGAGCTCGGTTCAGAGGATCGGTACCCTGGAATGCTGCTGGCTTCGCGCTAACAGCCCGGGACCACTCATTGAAGTTTGGAAGCCACTTCACGTGTACCTGAACCTATACTTTGGCGAAAGGCCGGATCGATGAGATTCGGCCATTGATTTTGTTGGAGTTAAGAGGTGGGTTTTTCGAGGCCTTTTTGAGCAGCCACGACCCGCTTGTGGATGTCATTGATGACTCGGCGCTGCTGATCGAGTGCACGTTGCTGAATCGGTGTGCTGGGCTGAGTGTTTTGGAGTTGATCTCGAAAATCCTCATTCTCTTGTTCGAGACACTTCCGATAACGGTTCTGGTCGCCGAAGGCATAGCCGACGATGAAGCCGAAGGCGGCCGAGAGCAACATCCATGCTGGTATGAACTCTTGTGCTGCTTCGATCATACGTCTGGCTCATTGGGGTTAGAGGTAGGCGGTTGTTCATGGACACCGACGATCGCGCAGGACGGCTTGTCAGTCGATATCAAGCGGCTTGCGACCGATGTGCCGCCCTTCGAGCTTGGCGCGCCGCATGCCGGCGCGCACCCGCTCGATGATCAGGTTGCGTTCCAGTTCCGCGATCGCGCCGATGATGATCACGACGGCGCGTCCCAGCGGGCCGCCGGTGTCGATCTGTTCGCGGAAGCTGACGAACCGCCATCCAAAAGCCGATGGCCAGGCCCCCAGCACCGGCACACTGTTCGATGGAAAGACCCGCGACTTCGCCCTTCAAATGCTCGCCAACTGTACAAAAGCGTTTCCACTGGACTGCCCCGGGACAGAAGTAGCGCCTGGATTGCATAAGCCTATCTCAGGACTACGGCAAGCTCTGCGCAGGCAATTCTGATGACCTGCTCGGTGGTTCCCGACTGAAATGTAATGTCCGTGGCCGCGTAGGCAATGGCCAGAGCGGCCCGAAGCGCACTATCAGTGTTGGGTGCGATGACACCGAGCCCCCTGGACTCCACGACAAGGTCCGTTATTTGTGCCGCAGTTCAAATTCGTGAGGCTTGGGATCAAGATCCTTGCGAATGGAAGCCGCTAGTTCGTCCTGCGCCTGCCTCAATTGATCCTTGGTAGCATCCGATACCGTGGTCTCTTTGACCTCTGTGCTGACGATGAATCGCGCCAGGTCCAGAGTGGTGCGACGACTCTCAGCTGAGTCGATTCCATTTGCCTGGTCGAGCATTGGGGTCTTGAAGAGTGCTAGATTGACTCCTTGTTGCAACTCATCGTGTGAGAAGCTGGCGACGACCTTCCCGTCTACGGAAAGCTCATACTGCCCCGGATCGAGCGATTCAATGCGAAGAATCATTTGATCCAGCTTTGCAATGTCTGAAATCTTCAGCAGCATCGGCGTCATTGCATTGTTGAAGTCGAGGGGGAGCGGAAGAGCATCGTCGAGCTGCGTCCACTTGAGGCCACCTGCCGACTTAAGAAGCTTCGTTACAGAGGTGCGGTCCTTTTTGATTACCTGGGCATTTGCTGCATTCAGATTCAGATCGCTCACGATCGGATCGACATGCCACGCGGACATCAGTGCCGTAGCCATAATCCAGTGACCGGTTTCCGATGGGTGGATACGGTCTGGGATGATGAGCGGCGCAAGCTCCGGGAACTGAGTTCTTGCACGAGCCAATGCGTCGTTCAAAGGGCGATTGAAATTGGCAACGAGAACAATTCCGCCTCCGGACGCCTGTTGCTGTCCGCCCAATTTGGACACGTCGTCTGCGAGGTTGTCGATTACGCGCGAGTAGCCTGGAAACTCGGTACCATGTGTAATCTCGTCATAAGGCGTGGGAGAGATCAATGTGAGTATGGCACCTGGAGCCGCTTGATGCAGAGCGTCCAGCACTGCGCGATATCCCTTTTCGAAGACACTGTCTATCCCGGGTGGTGCATACCCCCAACCCCCGTCGTTCATCCCGAGCATGACGGTAATGATCGTCGGCTTGAACGGCGCAACGTCGCGTTCAACACGTTCCGGCATCGTTCCGGCGTAGCCGCCTTTCGTCGTATCCCCCGGGACACCCGCGTTAACAAAACGGACATGCATTTTGGGATAACGCGTCAGCAGAAACTCCTCCACATCCTTCGTGTAGAGTCGCTGCGCCGTGATGCTATCGCCGTAAAACACCACCGTGTCCCCGTCTTTCAGGACAAACTGTTGACCGTATACCTTTGTTCCCTTTGCGGAAAGCGCCAGAGCGCCACAGATTGCAAACAGCACCCATCGTTTTTGTGCTGCCCAAAAAGTCATCATCTTCGTCATCTCATTCTCTAGGGGTGATAAACGGAAAGCCAACCTGATGCTTAACAGGGTTTGCGGCGCAACTAGTACACGACCTGGTAGGCTGTGCCCTCGAGCTTTACGGGATCCTTCTCCGTGGAGTGAACGCGAATAAGGACCGGCTTATTCGGGGTAAGGTCGGAAGCCTCAATCTCGCCCACTGCCCAGGACATCCCGCTCCACACGATCTTGTCGTAATCGATATGGACAGGAATGGAGCGGTCGTCTTGCGTGGCCATGATGGTAAAGACCTTGCCCATGTTTTGTCCGTTGGGTGGACCACCAGCCCAGGTGCGGCGGAGATAGCCCTCTGGAGTGCGCTCGCGCATGATCACCCGCAGAACGCCCTTTCCCGGTGGCTGAATGCTGGCCTCGATGGTGCTGGGTGCGGTCGTGTGAAACTCTGCTGGCACAGGCTGAATGGATCTGGGAATGACTACATCTTCCTGAATGCCGAACTCGTAGGTCGGGGCGGCATACGCACCATAACCCACCATTGCCATTTGGCCAGGACCGAGGGTGATTTTATTCGCGCTTAGCCTGGGTGCGAATCCGGTGTCGCAAAATTGCACTCTGCCTTCACCCAGAGGCGGCTGGTTGGGCGCAAGTTGCGGCAACGTGAGATCGGCAATTGTCTGGCCGGGATTCATGGCCACGTAGATCGCCCCACGCGTGGTAACTCCGCCGAAACCGTAAGGTTGAATGTCACCGGGAATGCCGCCGAAAGAATGGATTCGCCCGAGCCCCTGCAGTTCGAAGAAGAGCGACTGCGCCCGCGCCATCCACTTAGCATCTTCGCCCTGAACCAGTTCAAGATTTCCGTGAACTGTGTTCACCCATCCGCCGCGTGCCATCATCAGCAGATAAGCGCCCTTCCAGGCGTTCATGCCTCGATAGTAGATCGTCCCAGTTTTGCCAACCATGAATCCTGTCGAGTCGATGCGCTCCAGCGGAAAGCCCAACTGCTCGAAACGCCGAACCATGTGGTCACTGTAGATGTCCATTGAGCGCCAGAAGCTGGACTCAGGGACGTCGGACGGACGCGGATCGCCGGTGTACTCCATTTGGAAGACTTCAAGCCAGCGCAGGTCAGTGGGATCGTGAAATGGGAGATGGTCGAATGTGTTGTCCAAGGTTCCGCCAAAGCCGTTGAATGCAATCAAAACCGCTTCAGGGTTCTTCTGGCGAAATGCCCGCAGGGCCTCGCGAAATGCGGTCGCGTTTCGTTCTTTGATCTCGGCTTTGGTCAACGTGGCGGCAGTGGCGGGTGTTGCGGCGGTCAGGTCGACAAAGTCGAACTTGAACATGCGGATGCCGTGGTCGTACCAATACTGCAGAGAACTCATGAGATCGGGCAGGAAGCCCTCCTTCGAAGAACGACATGGCATTGCCGTCTTTGTTGAGTGAGTCTCTCCATGCGGGCGCCGCTTGAATCTTGACCAGCGTGTTGGTACTGAACCACATGCCGGGCCTCACTCCATTGGCCTGACATTTGCGAATCCAGGTGTCAGGGCCATTGGGCCAGTTCGGCGTGCGCCATGTTCGGTAACCGCCCTCAGGCGCGAACCAAAATGCGTCCATCATGTAGTAATCAAATCGCACTCCAGCTTGTTTCAGGCGAATCAACTCGTCCAGTTCCCGCATGGCCAACGATTCCGTGAGGGGAATGTTGTCAGAGAGTTCGTCGTAGGAGGACCAGTTGTTATAGACGGAGATGGGTGCTGAAAGAGCCGGCAATGGCGGCTCGGTTTGAGCTAATGAGGAAACCGGTAGCGATGCACCTGCGGCAAGACAAGCTGCCAGCCGGAGGAGAAATAAACGAGACGTTTGCCGAATCACTATTGTGCCTCCGAAGTTCGACTCAATGACATCCGAGAGTACTGAGGAGCGCCAAGACGCGCACGGACTGCGCTGCCAAGAGCGGACGCGTTTTGAAATCCATTCCACTCTTCGAGCTTTCGCCCATCGGAATCGGCAAGGCGGATCAATCCCTTTGTTTGCCCATCACGATCGAAATGGACCGCGGTTGTATCAAGGTCGAGCAAGGCGTTAGCCATCGCGTCGCGCTCTGCGGGCGATCCGGCGTTGCCAATAAGATGGACAGCCACAGCAAGCGAATCCGGCCCATACTGCGCTGCGAGGCTGCGCAGCACCATCAACTGAGCGCGCGGCTCGGGAGCAAGCAGCCCGTCTGAATCGAGGGCGAAGCCGATCGTGGCATCAAGATTCAACGAATTTGCCTTTTGGACAGTTCGTCCCGGCCCGGCAAGGGTGGAACTCTTCTCGAACCCCGCTGCCTGAAGCGCTGATAGCGAAGCCTCTTTGTGATCGCCGAACGTAAATTGCGCCTGGCTGGCTCCGCTATAGAGGTAGGTGTTCCCGGAAGGCGCAAATTTCTCGTTGCTGCGATAGAACGATGGGGCAGACGATTCCACTCGATTGCCTGTGAAGACGGTGCCTGGACCGTCGACTGTTCCCGGATTGACGATGGCCGAAGCGGTCGCAACCGGCGGATTCCAGACGATCTTGTTGTTTTCAATGCGAAGGTCATGGATGACGCCGTTATTCCACGTTGCGATGTACACCGCGCCTTGCATCGCAGCCAGACGGGGACTCAACGCGTTATCAATGCACAGATTGTCGCGAACAATGCTCTCTCTTGTCGTGTACCCAGCTGCAAAAACTGCCACACAGTAGCCTTGCGTATCGTGTGCATAGTTGCGTTGCACTATATTGCGCCTATTGTTCCAGTCGATGTCGTAAGCGCCGCCATCAACCCCGGGGCTGTCTGTGAGGAAGGCTTCATTGTCTTGAACTGTGCAATCAGTACATGTCCATGTCCAGATCGCGTTCGGCGTGCCGACATCCTGCGTGGGTTGCATGCCAATCTCGAATGCGGTGCTGGTCTCAATCCGGCTGTTTGCGTCGCGAAAAAGAATGATCCCGTCGCCAAATACATCGTGCACGCATGAGTTGCGCACCACGACGTTGCGATTCAAAGGCGCATCGTCCGGCGTATAAAAGGCTCCGCCGCCCACCAGAATCCCGGACCACTGGTTCGTATGTGCCGCGACGACACCGTCGACAAGAACATCGTCGAAGACAGCTCCCAGCTTGCTCGGGCCGATAACCACGAGCCCATTGTCTTTGTTCTTCAACGCGCCGCCGTGCAGATCGTGAACAAAGAGATTCTTGAGATATAGATGGTGCAGAACACCTCGATCTCCAGTGATATAGACCCCGTATGTACTGCCGCCGGATATGTCGAGCGAGTCGATCTGCCAGTATTCCTGATTAAAGAGGAGCAGCGCCTGGCGAGCGGTTGCCGGAGCAACGATGCGCGGACGCGGTCCCTTGCCATAAGCAGTGAGCCTGATAAGCTGCCCTGCGGAGCCTGAGCCTTGCGGCGAAAAGCTTCCCTTGCAGACGGAGCCGCGTGCAAGTGCGATGTGGTCTCCCGGAACAAAGGCATGGACTTCGGCTGGAGGCAAGTTGTTCCACGGCTGCTCAAGGGAGCCGTCGCCGGCAACTGCAGCCGAACAATCAATAAAGTAGGAATGTGAATTTGCAGAGGGCGAGTTCTGCGCAAACGCGTAGACACGGAATGACATCAAGAGAATGAGTGCGGACAACGCAGCTCGGCCTGCAAAGCCCCCCTTGCAGCCAGGGAAGAAACGAATCATACAGAACGGCCTCAGAACGTAAGAAAGCATTGAGCATTAGAAAGTTCTGCCGGAACAGCAGCCGTGTGAACGGTTACTGCTCCGGCAGGCAAGAGAAGCATAGTTTTCGCCAGCCTAGAAGATGAACTTGGCGGCGAGTTGCGCCCTACGCTGGTCTCCCATGGTGGAGTTGATCTGACCGAAGGTAGGACTCCCCATGCTCCCGTCAGGATTGGTGTAATGCACGGAGTTCATGCCGTTGAAAGTCTCGGCGCGAAGCTGCAGCCTGTACCGGCTCTCAAGTGCGATCTCCTTCGAGAGCGAAGCATCCACGTTGATGAAGCCGGGGCCGGTCACGATGTTGCGGCCTGCATCGCCATAGGCATAGCTGGCGCCCTGAGGAACCGCCGGATTGCTGAAGACCGAGGTGTCGAAGTATGCGAGGACTTTACGCTTGCTGTGGTCGAGGTTTGGATTGCCCTTCACATTGGGACGCAGACCAGCCAAAGCCGACTTTGGGTCGTCACCGAGGACCACGTTCACCGGGGTTCCGGTGTGCATGGAGAGGATGCCGCCGAACTTCCAGCCGCCCACGATTGCGTCTGCAACCGTACCCCAGTTCGAACCAAAAGCCTGGCCCTTGCCAAGGGGCAGGTTATAGGCGCCGCTGAAGACCAGATTGTGCCGGACATCGGCATCGGAGCTGGCATATTCGTCCTTCAGGTTGTACGGGTTCTGCGGCTGATTGTTGCCGTTGCCCAAGTCAAAGGGCGCGGGACCGTTGTCCAGGCTATGCCCGTAGGTGTAGCTGAGCAGGAAGCTCGTGTTGCGGGACATCTGCCGTGTCAGCTTGACCTGCAGGGAGTTGTACTTGCTGAGACCCGTATCGGTCAGATACTGGATCTTGCCGAGATTTTTCGTGATGAGCCCATCGTAACCACTGCTCGACCCCTGCGCGACGCTTGGATCGGCATTGATATCGCCGATGCCGTAGGAGAGGTGCTTGGAGATGGAACCCACATAGGCGACATCCAATGACATCGTGCGGCTCAACTGGCGCTCAACCGCCAGGTTGAAAGAGCCCGTCGTTCCCGTCTTGATGTTGGGATTGATGGAATAGGTAGTTGCAGTGGTGCCGTTGGCAAGATTCGCGGGCTGGATGAAGCCGGCGCCGGGGATGTTGATGGCCGTATTGCGCACCACACCTGTATCCGCCTGGTAAGGAGTATTACTTGTAAACCAGTTGGAATAGGTGTTTTGTTCCGCGAAGGGCGGATTCTTGGTCAGATAGTCTTCCCGACCATCGTTCTCGGGCGAGTAGAAGATGGCGCCGCCAGCGCGGACCACCGTCTTGTCATTGAGGTTGTAAGCAAAGCCGAACCGTGGCGACAAGTCGTTCCTGCGCGGCTTGATGATGCCGTTCGATACTCCATTGCGACCAGCAATGATGATGTTGCCGCTGGCGACGTCGAAGTTAGCCATGTTGTTGTTGGCTTCGGTCCATGGATCCTGGAACTCATAGCGCAGGCCGTAGTTGAGCGTCAGTCTTGAAGTGACCTTGTAGGAGTCCTGCCCGTAGAAGTCCAGGTTGTAGCTCTTGGTGTGCGGGTTCGTCAACTGCAGGCCCATGTAAGTGTCGAGGGGAAGGCCGAGAAGAAGATCGGCGATATCCGATCCGCCCAACCAGTTGTACGCATTATTAGGCGCCAACCAGTTCCCGGCAGCATCGTAGTAGTAGCCCCAATAAGCTTCAGCCGAGGTCACTGCATTGCCGTAACTGCCGTAGTATTGCCATCCTGTGGGGAAGAAAGAGAAGTTTGGGCGTGAATTCAGAAGGCGCAGGTCGCCGCCAACCTTGAATTCGTGGCGGGACATTCCGCTCCATGTATAGGAGTCGCCGAACTGATAGTTGTTGTCCTGGACCTGGTAGGGCTTGTAAGAGGAACCGCCGGCCAGATAGCCATCAGCCATGTAGATGGTCGGCATGCCGATCGTGGCGGCGTAACCCGGGAGAGCCACGTTGCCGAAACCGTACTTAGTGGAGTAGTCGGTCCCATTCAGCAGGCTGGACTGATGCTGGTGGTAGTACAAGTAGCCGAAGCGGAACTCGTTAAGCGAAGTGGGGCTGAAGATATGGTCGTAGGTCAGCGAGATCGACTGAGAACCATCGTCTTCCTTCTGGGCCTGGTCGGCATCGCCTGCACCCGGCACTACCGTGTGGCCGTAGTATTGATCGCCATCGAGAATGTTATTACCCAGCCAGTGATAGACGGCATACAAGCGATCCTTGGCAGAGATCATCTGGTCGAAGCGGCTGTCTACCTGGTTCGTTGTGTTGCTGGTCGGGGCCCAGGCCTGATAGTTCCGGAACCAGCCATTGTCGATGCCAGGCAGGTTCGGCTTGGGGAAGAAGTTCTTCATTGTATTAAGGCCCGCCTGGCTGATGCGCGATTGGGGAATCACATTGCCTGCAAACTGAGTAGGCCACCATGCGTTGTCGGTATTTGGATCGAAGATCAGATCAACCGTTCCGGCCGCAGGATAGGGATTTCCATCCTTACCAAGGCCCGATCTTCCCGCATAAGGGTCCACCAAACGGGAAAAATCCGCATCCCCGTTGGACTTGATATCGAAGAGTCCGAAGGGAATGGTGGAGGCAACGTCGGAGAAGGCGTCATGTTGGCGCATGCCTTCATACGCCACAAAGAAGAATGAGCGGTCTTTCTTGATGGGGCCGCCGATCGTGGCGCCGAAGTTATGTTGCTTGAGAGTCGAGGCAGGTTGGGGAGTGTCGACACCAGGGATTGTCTGGCGGGCTGCCATGAAATTGGGACGGAAGAACTCATACGCATCGCCATGGAAAGCGTTGCCGCCAGCCTTGGTCTGAATGGCGATGACACCGCCGGCGGCGTTACCGAATTCGGCATTGTAGGCGGCAGTAACCACCTTGAACTCTTCGACGGAGTCCACATTCGGGGTGATCGTGACATCCTGGGTGCGGTTGGTGGTGGACTCAATGCCATCCATTTGCACAGAGTTGGAGTAGGAGCGTTGGCCGCTTACCGAGATATTGAGCGCGTTAATACCACTGCTTCCCGCGGTTACTCCGGGGACCAGCATGGTGAGCGCATAGAAATTGCGGCCCGCTAGGGGCAGATCTGTGATGGCGTCGCCGCCGATCGTAGTTCCCACTTCTGCCGTGGTTGATTGCAGCACGGGTGGCGCGTCCGTAACTTCAATTGAAGAAGCTACGTTGTTCATCTGCAGGTGGAAGTTCAGCGGCAGGTGCTGGTCGATCGACAGAGTAGCATGACTGTAGCGAGCAGGGGCAAAGCCGGGAGCGATCGCCGTGACCGAATAGATGCTGGGCGGAAGACTCAAGACGACATAGTTACCGGTCTCGTCAGTCTTTCCGGAAAACGTTATCCCCTTTTGTTCATCGGTGACGGTGATTGCGACCCCGGGAACAACTGCGCCGGTCGGGTCCACGACCTGGCCAATAATCTGTCCTGTGGTTGCTTGCCCGTGTCCTGACGGGGACGTCAGGAAAACCAAGATAAAAGCGCCCAGCATTGCGAATAATGCACGGGTTTTACAGCGAAATACCGAATTCACTCTAGTGCCTCCTGAAATAGCGCCAAGGGAACACACACGTCCCTCCCGGGTGCTGTAGACTTACTTTCAGCACCAGCAAACGTTTACTTGTTCGGGCAGTGGTATATTAACGAATCGTTACTTTACCGTCAAACCCTGAATAAATAGTCAAAACGAGATGCTCTTGCTTTTAATTGTATAGGAATTGAGTGCAGCCTCACAAACACGACGCCACTGATGTTCACCGCAGCGGGACGATCCTGGTCGCACAGAGTGACGCATCCAGAATCGTCCGCCGGGACAACTACCTTCTTCTATAACTTAACCCGGCATCGATCCCTCCAAGGGGAATGAGGGCTTACTCCTCAACGATCACCAGATCCCACGGTCCGAGCGTCAGCATCCCGCCATTGGCCACCGCTTTCCCGTCCAGTAGGTTTGTTCCGGCTCCAAAGGCGTAGTTTGCCTTCACCTCGTTGCCCGAGTAGTTGAAGTAGTAGTGAATCCGTTTGCCAATGCGGTTGACCCCGTGCTTCACGTGAACCGACGACGGCAATTGCTGGTCGGAACTCGCCAGCCCCGCTTTCTGCAAAGCATCTCGAAGCACTGCCGTTTGCAACGTATCCGACAAATAGGTTCCCTCGTAGACCAAGGTGCCCGAGCCGTAGCTGTTCTCTGTGATCGCCGGCCATTTCCCAAAGAACGGGTGGTCGTAGAACGCAATCGGCTTCGCGTGTTCAGGCATCAGGAACTCGGCCCAATACGACACCTTGTTCGCATCGCCGACGTGGTACGGATCCCCTTTCAGAGCCAGAGGTTTCTCGAGGTTCGAGAACTCCTGGTAGCTGAATCCTGCGGCTTCGCGCAGCGGACCAGGAGCGCGAACCCAACGGACTGCGGAGTTTTCATTGGCAAATCCGCTCTTGAAAGTCATCACAACGTGGCCGCCGTTCTTGACGTAATCGGAGATGCGCTGGAGCAGGGCGTCATCCGCAATGTAGAGCGCCGGCACGATCAGAAGCTTGTATGCCGAGAAGTCTTTCGCTGTGGGGAAGACAAAATCGGCGCCGATATTGAGTTGGTAGAGCGAGCGGTGGATCTGCTGGACCAGCGTGGAGTAGTCGGCATAGGGTGGTCCAAAGGTCCACTGACCGCCAGAAGATGTAAAGGGCATGAAGCTGATCGCATTGAAGGAGTCGCGGCTCCATAGAATGGCGACATCGTTGTGAATCTTCAGGCCGACAAGGTGCGGGCCGATCTTCTCGAGTTCATGCGCGGTGCGCGAGACTTCTCGCGTAAGCGCGATTGGGCTCGAGATCGTGGGAGAGAACACCCTTCCAGTACGTCTCCTGGTTGGCTGCGATCGACGCCCAGTGCCAGTACTCCACCATGTTGGCGCCGTTGGAAAGGTGCGTGTAGACGTCCTCACGCAACTGGCCGTCGTACGGCGGGTACTGGTAGGCCGAGGTCCAGTCGGTGGTCTGCGCGTTGGTCTCTGTGACCAGGAAGTTGGAGTGCTTGAGCGAGCGCGTGAAGTCGCCCTGAATGGATTGCGCAACACCGTCAAAGTGATCCTGGGTGCCGTGGTAGATGTTGTCTGCGGGAATATCGAGGGCCTCAGCCACGGCTTCCTCGTTGATGTCGCGCTTCATCATGCCGCCGTAATCGGTGGTGACGAACTGACGTGCGCCCGCGCACTCGCGCACGAGAGCAGCTTGCCAGTGAAGGAAATCGGTGACGCGCATCTGGCTCCAGCGTGACCATTCAAGCTTGTAGCCGGTGACTCTGCGCACCATCGCGTGTGGGCAGGTCTTCCCAGGAATGCAGGTTTTCACCCCAGTAGTTGAGGAACCAGGCTTTGCTGAGTGCCTCGGGCGTAACGAATTTCTTTTCAAGGTAATGCTGGAAGCCGATGAAGACATCGCGGTTGGCGGCTTCGTAGCTCGAAGTTTCGTTGTCGATTTGCCAGCCGATCACCGTGGGGTTGTCTTTGTAATGCGCGACAATGTGTCGAATCATCCGCTCCGCGTAGAAGCGATATGCGGGCGAATCGGTGTCCATGTTCTGGCGCATGCCGTAGGTGCTTGCAACGGCCTGGCCGCCGAACATGCCACCGGGAAGACGCTCGGCGAAGATCTCCGGGTGCTGGTGTGCCATCCATGCGGGAATGGAATAGGTTGGCGTGCCGAGGATCACCTTAATGCCGGCCTTGCCCATTGCGTCAACAATGTGGTCCATCCATGCGTATTCAAAGCGGCCGTCTTCGGGTTCCCACAGGCTCCAGGTGGATTCCCCCATGCGCACCACGTTGAGCCCGGCTGCCTTCATCAATGCGATGTCTTTGTCGAGCCGCGCATTCTGATCACCGGGCATGTATTCGTTGTAGTACGCAGCGCCGTAGAGCACTGTCGGAAAATCGAGATCCGGCCCTTTGCCTGCGCTGCCGACAGCGGGTTGCTGTGCGGCTGCAAAGGCGGTGACGAGGATAAAAAGGATTGCAAATGACGGAAAGCGTTTGCTCAGGCTGCGCATATTTCACCTCTTCAACTTCCACACGATTTCAAAAAAGAAGCGGAATTACTATGAAAACATCTCTACTCGAAGGGGAGCAAGGCAATCTCCATGCGTATCTAGACGCATTGGCAAACCCAGATCGTCCCCTTCAGATAGAGGGCGGGGCACACTTCTAGGGGGATACGGCTGACGTGATTTCGAATGTCCGATCCAGTTCGATTTCTGGGGAACTTTGGCGATCTCATTTCGAGAGCATCAGAGGCTGCTACGGGACCCCATCCCCGCGTTGGACTCTTCGGGGAATGCGTTCAGTTCTTATGTGCACAGGGAAACGCAGAAGCCGCAATTCAGATGGAGAGACTTGGTCAGTGAGTACGACCTGGAAATCCTGTGCGGGTGTTCTGTGAACAAGTCGGACAGCATCATGGATGGACAGGTCTTCCAAAGATCCGTGCTGAACATTCAGCTATTCACATGCACTGACTTCGAGGGCACCAAACATGGGTTAGTTCGACCCAAGTCTCAAGCCAATAATCTGGGGCCTTCCACGTGCTTCTAGGTACTTACGGGTATTTGGCAGTTCCCATACCCACTTGCAAGTTGTTGAAAATGCTACCCTTATCGCCATGGCATGGAAGAGGTCATCGGTTCGATCCCAATCAGGCCCACCAAATCCTCTCAAATCATTGACATACGCATTGTGAACGGCAATCTCAAACTGGAGATTGACCGCTTCCATGAAAATTCTCTGCCAGCAGTTCATTCGCGAAAGACAGTATCTTCACAACGTTTATCAAAGCACGATTGACGGCTACCATTGAGCGTGGAAAGCATTCGAGCCTACGCTCGTTGATCTTAGCTCCATCGCCAAATCAGACATCCTTCAACGCATCGAGGAGCTGCGAGCGCAAGGTCTAAATGCGGTATCCGTCAACACGCATCTTCGGAGAGCTCAAGTGAACCGGAGGAAAACGATACCCGTATGGGTGATGACACGGTCACCGATTTAGACACCACTTCATCAGAAGAACAAGCCATATCTGGGTGCTGGCACAAGGACGGTCCGCAGCGCCTCTCACACATCGGCGCTAATAGATTCCTGTGCTGATAAAATCCCCATCACGATGAAGCCCCCAGAGCCAGAATCAAAGATGTCATTCATGCTGCAACCGTTCTTGGGTGTTGCGGCGCTGGCTTTCGTCTTTGGACTGTTCAGCAACTACGGGTCGGTTCGAGCGCCTGAGCGGCACGTGGTGCGCCACCCTGCAGGGGTACTGCCAGATATCGCAGAGACAAAGACTCAAAGCGAGTACCTTGACGCCGTTCGCAGAGCACGTAATGGAACCATAGACTACCGGGTGCCTCCGACGATGGAGGTTGGCGAGGCAGAGACTGTAACCGTTCGCATCTACGGTGCAGAAGCCAAGCCCGATCAGGTTAACGGGGCCGACGACCAAGAACCAAAAGAGCCAGAAAAAGAACCAGAGGACGATGATGATTGAAACGCTGGAGGTTGGCCACCGACAACAACACAGAGTGTCAAACTTGATCTCTTCCCCGGAGAGATTTTTCACTCATTCCTACGAGTTATCTCTAACAGGATGCCTCTAAGCTGTTCACAATGCTAGGTTTTGTGGGCCTGTGGCGCATCTGGGAGCGCGCTACATGGCATGGAAGATCGATTCGATCCCGATCAGGTCCACCAATCAATCCAATAATTTAGACAGAGTGAGTGTTCAGAGGCAGGATGTTTGTGTCACGGTTTGTGCACGTTGACGCATCAAGCCCAACAGGTGCATCAAGGAAGCGTGGGAAGCGGCCAGATCGGGCGCGGGTATCATGCTATGAGTATCGGGTCCATTGCCGCGCATGCGGGCGTAAGCAAAGCCCGACTACACATTGAGGGGACGCTCATTTCAACCGATCGCCGAAACGAACAAGTCCAGGAATTGTTCCCGAGTGTCGAAGAACTTCGAACACGGATTCTCCGGACGCGAATACCTCTCTCGCCAAATGCAGTCCACGTTTGGCGATTGGCGCTCTCCGGGATCACTCCCCTTGAGAAGGAGCTGAGAGCGGTTCTTTCGATCGACGAATTGAGCCGCTCGGAGAAGTTTCACTTTCCAGAACTTCGAGAGCGGTTTATCGCGGGACGCGCCGTTTTGCGAATGATCCTCGGGGATTATTGTGACTCCGCACCGGAGGACTTGTGCTTTGGCTATAGCAGCTACCAAAAGCCCAGGATCGAATCGAACGGCCGCCTTTCGCAAACGGTGGAGTTCAACCTTTCTCATTCCGGTGACGTAATTCAGATCGCGATAGCTGCCGACGGACCCCTCGGCATCGATGTCGAAGATCCGGCGCGAGAATTCGACGTTGATCGCATGGTAGCGGAATGCCTGTCCGACCAGGAAACACGGTCGCAGAGCGGCCTCAGTGCTGCACAGTGGCGGAAAGAGTTCATTCGCTATTGGGTCCACAAGGAGGCATTCCTGAAGTGTGTCGGGACTGGCTTCTCGGTGGAGCCGAATGAAGTTCACGTAGCGTTCAACGACAGCGGCCGGTCCGTCATGCGTTGCTCGAATCCAATGGCCAACGAAGTCCTCTATGGCCGTGACCTGGAATGCAGAGAGGGCCTTCTTGCAGCGCTCGCCACCCGAAGGCCCGACTATATCCTCCACTCAATCGTCGTTTGAAGGGATTCCGGCCAGACTTGGCCAGGTTTGAAACCAAGGGCGCGCCACCGTTCAGCAACTCGCAGCGTCGGCCTGAGTTTCTGGTTCCTAGTACTGCGCCAGCGTCCCTTCTCTTCTGCCCATGCGGACGGTCGCGGTAAATGCTGCCGCGGCCACCGGCAACAGAATGGCTGCCATCACCAGCAGCGTTTCGATCGAATGGGCCACTGAGACAAGACTCGCGCCCCTGAGCATCGTCGCGCGCAGCGCATCCAGCGAATACCGGATCGGAATCACATAGGAAAGCTTCTGCATCCAGCCCGGCATCACGTCGATCGGGAAATACGCTCCGCCTAAGATGCTTCCCAGTCCTCCCAGAACCCACGTAATCGGATCGCCTTTTTTCAGCCAGACGATAGCCGACGCCGACAGAACCCCGAAGGCCATGAAGATGGCGATCGAAAACAGCATCACCAGCACCGTCGCCGGCACATTCATAGAGCGCAAGTCCACTCCGAAAAGGACTACCCCACCGGCCAGTATCATCACAAGCTGCAGAGCGCCGGAAAACAGGCAGTAGAACGACGACATCATCACTACCGTGATCGGCCCCGTCTGGCTCGATAGCATCGCTTCCAGACAACCCGTTACTTGAGCCGTCCGAATCGAGTCGGAAAACATCCGCAGCATCAGGTCGAAGAAACGGGCGAATGCCACACCGATCAGCGCAAACGGGAAATAGCCACGCCCGTACTTGCTCAGGCTCGCCGACGCGTGCGCCGGCACAAGCTGCCCGACGAAATGCAGAATCACCAGCAGCATGATGGATTCCACCAGCCCCATGATGAACGCCGCCTGATATCCGGACTCGATCCTGAAGTCCCGCCGGATAAAGGCAGCGGCTTTGTAGAGGAAGGCCCTCATGCCGGCTTCTTTCCCGCGACACACCAGCGGTAGTATTCCAGCACCGTTGTCGCGCGATGATTAAGTTCCGCCAGATTTACAAAACCCCTAATGCAGCCCCCGTCGATGACCAACAGCTTTTCGCAAAGTATCACCGCTTCTTCCGGCCGATGCGTTGCAACCAGCAGCGTCTTACGTGCTGCGCGATGGATATCGATCATGACCAGGTTCACCATTTCCTCACTCGCCACCGGATCGAGCGCCCGTGTAGGCTCATCCAGAATCAGCACTTCTGGATCCGCAATCATCATCCGTGCCAGCGCCAGCCTCTGTCTCATCCCCGAGCTGTACCCCGACACCAGCTGGTCGCCGGCGCTCTCCAGTCCTACGAGCCGAATCAGCTCCTGGATGCGCTGTTTCAAGGGGGCACCCCACAGGTTGTCGAGCGCTCCGAAAAACTCCAGGTTCTGCACTCCCGTCAGCCGCCAGTAAAGGCTGCGGTCTTCGTTGAAGACAAATCGCACTGACTTCCGCGCTGCCGCATTGTGATGCAGCGTGCTAAGCCCCTTGATCGTCACCTCACCAGAAGTCGGAAACAACAGGCCGCTGATCAGCTTGAGCAATGTCGTCTTGCCCGCGCCATTTGGCCCCATGACCGCTATCCTGTCGCCTTCCTGAATTTCCAAACTGGCGTGGCTCAGCGCAGTGACTTCGCGCCGAGGCGTGAAGGGACTCAGGAACCACTCCCGATATCTCTTGGGGACCGGAAAGCGCATCGTGACGTCGCGAACAGAAATGGTCGCGGGACGAGGCGAATTCTCGACCGCTAAGCCTTGCGACCTTAATGAATCAGCGCTGATCACACCAATTTGGCCTCTGTATGATCGATCTGTTTCTGCTGACCGTTCGGTCTTTCGCCAACGATTCCCTGGATCACCGCGGTGATTTCTTTGCTGTGCGTATCAAATATTGTGTCGTGATCACATGGAAATGCGTGTACATCCAGGCCGCCTTTGGCAAAACCGTGCCAACCGAGGGCTTTCTGGGACCGTTCCTGATCTTGAGTCGTAATGAGTGTCATATGTCCTGAATATCGCCCTGGAGAATGTGTATAAAGCAGTCTGCGGTAGCGAACCTTCGACCAGTAAACATGGTCTTGTTCGCGCGATTCGACGGGCTGAGCGATGCCCAGCTTACGGCGAACAAGCTCACTGGCCATTTCGAGCTTGGCGCGGGGAGCTGCGCGTGCAATCTCAATCACAACGTCGGCCATGTGGATGGCTCTCTGCCGCATAAAAAACATATCTGTCGCCAATGTATGCAATTTGCCCGGGCGTTCGGTATCGATTAGAAGCAACATCTTCACTTCTTCGCCTTGCTTGATCAGTGCGGTCGCCAGTTCAAGTGCCGCAATACCACCTACACACCATCCACCCAGCAGATACGGACCATGGGGCTGAATGGCGCGCAGCTCGGTGAGGAACCCTTGAACCAGTTCCTCGACGGACGCGTATTCGACGCCACCCTGGAGCCAGCGCGGCCTGAATCCGAATACCGGCTGATCCATTCCAAGGTGAGGAATCAAGCGCGATAGCACCCACATCGTGTCATCCGCACGGTTAAACCCAGCGATGAAAAACAGTGGGGTGCAGTCGCCCTTCGGTTGCACAGGAACGAGGCAATTCCATTCAGGAATTTCGCTCGTATATCGATAGCCACGGTCTGCGGGAATGTAATTGATATGATCGGCAAGGCTGCTTATGGTCGGGCTGATAAAGATACAACGAAGCGGAATCTCCATGCCCAGTTCGGATCGCAGCCGAGAGATGAATCTCATCGCCGACAGTGAATTTCCGCCAAGCTCGAAAAAGTTATCGTTGAGGTTGACCGTTTCGACACCCAGCACCTCACGCCAGATTTCGGCCATTACCGACTCAATGTGATTGGCGGGTCCCAAGGCATTCTCGTTTTCATCTACGGCCGCCTTCCCATCCATTTGGCCGCTGCGAGATCGATTCCTTGGGTCATATTCCGGCGCAAGAAGTGCCTTGCGATCAACTTTGCGATTTGCGGTGAGAGGAAATTCTTCAATTACGACGAATGCCGCCGGAACCATGTAATCGGGCAAATGCCCTTGCAGTTCCCGTCTAAGAGTTGAGGAACGCAGATCGGCCGGGCTCTTGGCGGTAAGATACGCGACAAGCTGCTCCTCGTAAGCCGCATCTCGCCGAACGATTACAACCGCTTTCTCGACACCCGCTTGCTGTTCCAGCACAGTCTCGATCTCACCGAGTTCGATACGGAACCCTCGCAACTTGACCTGCGCGTCCAACCTTCCGAGCCACTCGATTCTTCCATCGGAGAGTCTTCGCACCAGGTCGCCCGTGCGATATAGACGCGCCCCTCCATGGCGAGAGCTGTTAATGAAGCGCTCCGCCGTCAATTCTTCGCGACGTAAATACCCCCGAGCCAGCCCGGCGCCGCCAATGCAGAGCTCTGCCGGCACGCCGGGAGGCACAGGCTGGCCCGTCTCATCCAGGACGTGGATCTGCGTGTTCGCGATAGGGCGTCCAATCGACAACCGGTCCTCTCGGCCGACACGATCCACAGTCGACCATATGGTGGTCTCCGTCGGTCCGTAGAGGTTCCAGACCTCACACCCCGTCGCTGTCAACCGTCTAGCAAGTTCTCGTGTCAGGGCTTCGCCTCCGCAAAGAATCTTCAGTCCTGGCTCGCCCCGCCAGCCGGATTGCAGCAGCAAAAACCAGGTGACGGGCGTCGCCTGCATCAGAGTGATCTTCTCTTTGGCAATCAACCTGGCAAGCGCCGCACTGTCGGAAGACGCCTCCCGAGGCGCAATCACCACGGGAGCGCCACTGATCAGAGGAAGATACAGTTCCAGAGCCGCAATGTCGAAGGAGAATGTCGTAACCGCCAGCAGACGGTCGGTGCTCACCATGCCGAACTCACGCTGCATGGATCCAAGCAGATTCACCAGCGATCGATGAGGAACTTCGACGCCTTTTGGCTTGCCGGTTGAGCCGGAGGTATAGATCACATAGGCGAGACTGTCAGCGTTGGCTGAAGACCGCGGCATTCCGGCAGGCTCGCTTCGCAGCTGGTTCCTGTCTCGATCCACACAGATTGTGTGGGCCGTAAGGCGCGGTAGCCGCTTGAGCAAGTGCTCGTCAGTAATTAAGGCCGTCGCGTCTGAGTCTGAAAGCATGAAATCGAGGCGATCAGGCGGAAAATGAGGATCAAGCGGGACATAGGCGCCGCCTGCCTTCCAGACTGCGAGAGCCGCGATAACAAGATCCGCCGATCTATCCAGGCAGATGGCGACCAGGCTACCCACGTCCACTCCCAGCACTCGGAGCCGGTTCGCCAAGCGATTAGAGCGCTCACTGATTTCGCGGTAGGTAAGCCTTTCTTCCCCGCAAATTACTGCAATCGCCGCTGGCGTTTCGGCCGCCCTGGCTTCAATCCACCCGTGAGCACAGCCCTGCGGGAAGCTCGCCGGCGGCCCGTTGTATTTTTCGAACCACTCACTCTCCTGAGCAGCGGTCAGAAGCGAAAGCCCTTCGATTGCGGCTTCCGGTTGAGTCGCCATTTCCATCGCCAGTGTCTCGTAGCAGCCGGCCAGACAAGCAATCGTCTCCGAGGCAAACAGGTTGGCGTTGTATTCGATTGTGCCACCGAAGATTCCATCCCGCTCCCACATATAGAGCGTCATGTCGAATGTCGTGCCGCCGCTCACGACCTCATACTCAGCCGACCGCGGGGTGTTCTGCAGAATGAACGCCACCTGGACTAGCGGCGAGCGCGTCAGGTCCCGCTCCTTTACCAATTCGCTCAGGATGGTTTCAAAAGGCACGTCGCCATGACTCATGCACTCGAGTACGGTAGTGCGTATTTGCGCAAGCAGCTGCTTTGTCGTGATACCGGGAGGAAAATCGGCGCGCAAGGCCTGGGTATTGATCAGACACCCAATAACGTTTTCCAGTTCCAGCCGTGTGCGCATTGAGACAGGCGTACCGACCACGATGGCGCTTTGCTTCGAATAGCGATAAAGAACCGCCTGAAACACGGCCAGCAACAGCATGTAAGGCGTCGCACCCTCCTGCCGGAGGAGACCCCGCACCAACTCCGATTGCCTTGGGCCGAGAACGAAGTGTTGGTGTTTTGCTTCGTATTCAATCGCAGCTGAATGCGGCCTATCCACCGGAAGATCGAGATGATTCGGAACATCCTTAAGCTTTTTCTTCCAGTACTCGATCTGAGATGCCAGAACTCCGGAGGATTGACGGTCCTTTTCCCATACAGCATAGTCGCCGTATTGCAACGGCAGCCGGGTTGAGTCAAAGCGCCGTCCTGTTAAGCGTTCTTCGTAGAAGCCCTTCAGCTCCGCCAGGAGTATGCCGATTGACCAGGCGTCGCAGACGATATGGTGAATCGTAGCTAAAATGCAATGTTCTGTTTCGGTGAGTCTAAACAGAGCAACCCGTAGAAGCGGTCCACTCGCGAGATTGAATTTATGGTTAGCCAGTTCACGAGCATGAAAGTCGAGCGCCGCTTTCTTCCCGGCTTCTTCAAGGTGCTCGAGATCGTACACGGCGATATCTATCGGCAAATTCTCTTGAACAACCTGGACCGGAGACCCATCGACCTCAAGAAAGTTGGTCCTGAGAATCTCGTGGCGTTCGCAGATTGTACGCAATGCCCATCTGAGCGCGTCTATGTCAACAGGTGAATCAATGCGACGTAACGCGGTGATGTTGTAGGCTGAGCTCTCCGGGTAAAAGTTCTGCAGGAACCAGAGCCGCTCCTGCGCGAAAGACAACGGCAGGCCAGCGCGTGAACCCGAATATCGCGGGATGGCATCTAGTTGCGGCGCGGCGTCGGACAAGATCTGCAGCAACTCGGGTTTTGCGGCAGCGATCTTCCGCTCCAGTTCTCTCGTGATACGGCCCTTGGGTGCGTTGCAGCGCAAACTATCGCCATCGACACTGAGGCGAATGTCGAGGCTGCGCAATTCCGAAAGAAGGTGCTCAGCGTTCACACTTGCAAACCCTCACAGACTACAAATGGTCGTCTCTTCTCAGACGCGACCGGGTAATTCAGTTGGACTCGAAGTGATTGGCCTTGCTGCCAGCGATCCTCCGTCTGCCGTCTTTTCCCTTTCATCCTGCAACATCAAAGGACCCATATCAATCAAAATGCGAGAGTTTCAGCCTGCCGGTAATCATTTCGCGAGCACCGAGTGGGGCGTGCAAATGAATCGAATGTCACCCCAAAGCGCACAAAGGTAATGAAGCGAAACGGGGTTACGCCCGCTTCTAATGCCACACGAAGAATGCCTGCTGGCCGAACGAGATTACTGGATAATACCATTTGAATCGTGGGCCACTGTCTCTACAACTTTTGCGTAGGTCTCCCAGTTTGCTGAGTTAGAGCGCGACGAAGCACAGTCTTGAGATCGTGTTCGTGAGCCGCGGATCTTTCAGAGCGCCCTTGAAATTAATGGCTCTTTCATTTCAGGTCATCGCATGACCTGGTAACTAGTTTGCGCCTGAACTGGTAACTAGCTCGTACAACTATGGTGAGGCAGCGGGACGCCGACGTCATGGTAGACTGAGTGCCCTCGCGAGTAAGATGCGCAACAGAATCCAGTGATTTTTGAGAGTGCAGAGTTGAACAAAGATGGGTGTCAGTCGAGATCACTTGACGCTGGCCCGACAATCGCGACTCGCTGGCCGGAAGGCATTGCGATCGTCGGCATGGGGGCACGTTTTCCCGGATCCCCTTCGGTGGACGCGTTCTGGGAGAATCTTGCAGCCGGCACTAGCCTGCTTTCGCAAGTGACCGACGAGGAACTGCGCAACGCTGGAGTGGATCCCGATTCTGCCCAGGCAGTGAACTTTGTGCGCTCGGGCACGCGACTGCAGGACGCGGAGAACTTTGACGCGAAATTCTTCGGCCTGACACGCCGCGAAGCCGAGATCATGGATCCGCAGCAGCGCATATTTCTCGAATGCGCATACGAAGCCATGGAGCACGCTGGACTGACCGGAGATGGAGCACGCGTGGGTTTGTTCGCCGGTTGCGGCATGAATACTTACCTGTTGCAACTGCTCGGCAATCCGGAAGTGATGGCCTCGGCGGGCGATTATCAGCTGATGCTGGGCAATGACAAGGATTTTCTGGCATCCAGGGTTGCTTATAAGCTCAATCTGCGCGGGCCGGCGGTCGTGATCCAGACGGCTTGTTCTACCTCGCTGGCCGCAGTGCATCTGGCGTGCCGGAGCCTCCTCTCCGGGGAGTGTGACAGCGCGCTGGCCGGAGGCGTTTCCGTGATGTTCCCGCAGGTTGCGGGCTACGCTTACATCCCCGGGATGATTCTGTCTCCCGATGGGCTCTGCCGGCCTTTCGATGAGCGAGCACATGGCACAGTCCCAGGAAAAGGCGCTGGTGTCGTCGTCTTGAAGCGTCTCAGCGATGCAACGGCTGCGGGCGACACAATTTACGCCGTCATCGCCGGTTCGGCTTGGAACAACGATGGTTCGAGGAAGGTTGGTTACACCGCTCCCAGCGTGGAAGGCCAGGCAACCGTGATCCGTGCCGCACAGGCTGCGGCCGGTATTCACCCGGACCGCGTTGGCTATGTCGAAGCTCACGGTACGGGCACAGAACTCGGCGACCCCATCGAAGTCGCTGCATTGGTAGATGTCTTCGGCACGCGTTCGGCTGAAGCTGCCCCCTGCCTACTCGGCTCTGTGAAGGCGAACATGGGTCACGCGGATGTTGCTGCCGGTGTGGCGAGCCTGATCAAGGCCACGCTTGCCGTACATCACGGAGTCATCCCGCCCACTCCGCATTTCAATCGAGCCAACCCCGCCCTCGGAATCGAGGGGTCTCCGTTCCGCGTTAGTGCAAGATCCGCCAGATGGCCGGAGGGCGAGACCGAACGCTGGGCCGGAGTAAGCTCCTTTGGCATTGGCGGAACGAATGTCCATCTTTGCCTGCGCAGCGCGCCTGCGGAGCAATCGGACTTTGAAGCCGGCACGATCGAGGGCGGACCGTGGATATTTCCGGTCTCCGCAAAAACCACCACTGCGCTGGATGCGAGCCTTCGCCAACTTGCGGAATTCGTCGAAGCACCGACGCACCCCAGCCTTTCTTCGGTCGCCTTCACCTTGCAGTCGGGCCGTCGGCACTATGCTCACCGTCGTGCGTTGGTTGCCGAGACCAATGAGGAGTTGGCTCGGATGCTGCGCAAACCACTCAGCGATAGCCAACGCGATTCGCATACGGAGCCCGGCAAAGTAGCTTTTCTTTTCCCTGGCCAGGGGTTGCAATATGCAGGCATGGCAGCGTCCCTCCACAGTGTGGACGTTTCGTTTCGTACCCAAGTAGAAAAAGGGCTGGCGTTGCTGCCGTCCGAAATCGCGCGAGAAATCCGTCGTGTGATATGCGGTCATCGAGCAGAGGGCGAAAAGCTTTCCGCTTTACCGACCGGCACGGCACAGCCACTTCTATTTCTCGTGGAGTACGCGGTGGCAATGCGCTGGATCGATCTCGGCGTAAAGCCAGGCCTGCTGCTCGGACACAGTCTCGGCGAATTGGTCGCCGCAGCGGTGGCGGGAGTTTTTTCCTTTGAAGATGGTCTCAAGCTGGCGGCGGCGCGCGGCAAGCTTATGCAGGAGATGGCCGAAGGCGCGATGCTGGCGGTCAGTCTGCCGGTCGAGGAAGCCTGTCGTTATTTATCGGGAGATCTGTGGGTCGCGGCCGAAAATAGCCCGAAACTGACAGTCGTTTCCGGCACACCCAGCGCTGTCCAGGAGGTGGAGCGCGCTTTATCGGCGGCAAAGATCGCAACTGTGCGCCTGCGCTCTGACCGGGCGTTCCATTCGCCGCCCATGGCAGAAGCTTCCGCGCGATTCCATGCCGTGGTCGAGTCGGTAGAACGCTCCGCCCCGTCCATCCCGTGGCTTTCAAACGTCAGCGGCACTTGGATCACGGAGCAGGAAGCTGCGTCCCCGGAGTACTGGGCACACCAGATGACGTCACGGGTACGTTTTGCGGAGAATGCCGCGCTTCTTGCCAACCATAGATATTTCCTCCTCGAAGTCGGACCGGGCGATTCTTTGGCAAGCCTTGTGCGTCATTACGATCGCCGCCTGTCAGCCGCATCGAGCCTGGGCGGCTCGAATCACCGTGGCGACGATCTCCGGGCGTTCGTAGAAGCCGCAGCACGGGTTTGGGAGTCCGGTTCTGCCCTGGATTGGGAACGGCTGCCAGGCCGTCGCGCCGGTCGATCGCGCAAAATTGCTCTGCCCACTTATCCGTTCGAACGCGAGCGTCATTGGGTTGAAAGAACGCAGGGGATAGGAACAGCAGGCTCTCAGATTCCGGATTCGAATGTTCAGCGCCATTTGGCGAAACGCAGCGATGTCGGATCCTGGTTTTACCTGCCAACCTGGCAGCGCACACCGGCAGCAATGCAGGTGCTTCGGCCTGGATCGGAAGCGGTTACAACCTGGCTCATCCTCGAAGATACGAGGCGCGATGAGCGAAGCTTCGGAAAGCTTTTAAGGGAGCGTCTCGAACAGAATGGCAAGAGGGTGTTGCTTCTGCCCGCACCCCTCGCATCGCGCGACGGACTGGAAGACTTCTGGAAAGAGCACCGCGATGCAATTGCCGGGACGAAGATCGGCCTGATCTGCTGTTGGACCCTGCGTGGAGTTGAAATCGAACTCTCCGCAAAGCTGCTGCTCCTGCTGCAGACCGCGCAAATCGCACGGGTTCGCTTTGCTCAGGCGGAATTTCTTATCGATGAACTCGTGGAAGTCAGTGGGGAAAGTGTCGAAGATACCCAACGTGCCGTAGCTGAGGGGCTTGCCCGCATGCTTCCCGCCGAATACGCCAAGCTGCCCGTGCGTATCATCGATCCGGGTCCGCTCTCATTCGCTTCGCAGATCGGCCAAGCTACCCTTCCTGTTTTGGATGCAGTCGCGAGAGAGGTTACTGCCGTGCCTGTGCGTGGCCAGATGACGGCCTACCGTGGCCAGACCCGCTGGCGGCAGGTGTGGCAGCCCATCCGGTTGGAATCGCCGGCGACGTCAAAATTCCGCAGCGGCGGAACGTACGTAATTACCGGCGGTATCGGCGGTATCGGCTACCTTTTGGCGAGGCACTTACTCGGCAAATACGACGCAAGGGTGGCTCTCCTGGGCAGAACAGTGTTGCCAATTCGCGAGCGTTGGGAAGACTGGCTTTCCGAGCATGGGCCGAGCAACCCTATCTCGCGGCGCATTCAGCGTGCAACGGAGTTTGGCCAATTTGGGCGGCGAACTGCTGCTGCTTTCGGCCGACGTTGCCGATCAGGCGGCGATGGAGAAGTCCTGGGCGACCATCGAGCAAAGGTTCGGTGCAGTCCATGGCGTGATTCATGCGGCGGGACTACCTGACGGCGCCCTTATTGAGGCGCAGAGCCTTGAGGCGCTGCAAGAGGTTTTCCGCCCCAAAGTGGACGGTAGTCAGGTGCTGGCGAATTTGCTGGCCGGTCGGGAACTCGATTTTCTGCTGTTCTGTTCTTCGATCACCGCGGTTGTTCCGGTAGCCGGTGCGTCCTCTTATGCGGCGGCCAACGCGTTTCAAGATCGATACGCGATCTGGTGCCGGCAGCATCTTGGAGTTCCGGCGATTTCAGTCAACTTCGATGCATGGCAGGAGGTAGGGATGGCCGCGGAGCTCGCAGTTCCAGCCGAGTTCGAGCCGATGAAAGCCGCGCGGCTGCGTCTGGCCATGACCCCCGAAGAGGGCATCGATGTGGTCGAACGAGCCCTGGCGTGGGGCGAGCCTCAAGTGCTGGTTTCGACGGTAGACTTCCCATCCCTGCTCCGCCATGCAATCGAGATGGAGTCTCGACCCACTCCTGCAACCAGGGGCGAGAACGGTCTGACTTCACCGGGTGCAATCGATACGGCGTGTACGCCGGAGACTCAGGCGGTGATCGACATCTGGAAAGAGCTATTGGGTGCAGAACACATTGACGCGGCAGACAACTTCTTCGAACTAGGCGGCCACTCTCTGCTTGCAACGATGGTCCTGGCACGCATCCGAGGGCAGTTTGGCACCGAGCTGAGTATCCGGACGATCTTTGAAGCGCCAACGCCGCAGGCGCTGGGCGAGCGCATCCGCGAGAGCAGGCCGGCAGAATCAGGAATAGAGGCTACCGTTTCCGGCGAGCGGGAAGAATTTGAAATCTGAGTCGCAGGATATGGAATTGGTTTTCTTTGACTCATTGGATAAGAACCAACGAAACCGACAAGATCCTTGAATCCTAAACGTGAATGCGATTGGTCCCAAGAAGCGTATGAAAAAAGCAAACTTGCCAGAATACCCGCTCGCCACCAGGTTTCTCCGTGTGGCCACCGCCTCTCGCGCTCAGGCCCGTCTGTTTTGCTTTCCGTTTGCGGGAGGATCAGCAGCGGTTTTTGCAGGGTGGGAAAAGAAACTGGAACCCGAGATCGAGGTGTGGGCAGCGCAGCCGCGGGGCCGGGGAATGCGTTTCTCTGAGCCACTGCATCAGTCGGTGGCGGAGATGGTCCAGGACTACCTGCAGGCGCTGCGCGGTTACCTGGATCTGCCCTTCGCTTTCTATGGACACAGCTTCGGGGCGCTGCTGGCCCTGGATTTGGCGCAGCAGCTATGGGCAGATGGACTCCCTCTGCCCGGCCACCTCTTTATTGGGGCCAGCGCCCCGCCGGTCGCCGGTCTGATTCATCCACCTATCTCCCATTTATCGGATGAAGGCTTTGTGGCGGAGGTGCAGGAGCGGTATTCCGGCATTCCGGAGTCAGTGTTAAAGGAACCAGACCTGATGAAGGTTTTTCTGCCGGCACTCAAGGCTGATTTCTCGGCTTATGAGACGTTCGACCGCAACGGTGTCACGCAAGTTCGTTGCCCGATCACGGCTCTTGCCGGCAGCGACGATGCGGTGATCGCTCCCGATGTGATGCAGGAGTGGCGCCGGCACACGGAAGCATCCTTTGACCTTCGCATCGTCCCAGGTGACCATTTTTTCCTTTCGACCAGCGGTGAGCTGGTTTTGTCGACGATCAGAGAGAAAATGTCGCGCGCGCAACCAGAGATGCCGGTCGTTTTCCAGTAGAGCCGGCTCTCTGGAATCTTGATGAGGAACTCAGTCACATCATGACGACGGATCCGGGACGAAGGTATCTGAAATGATCGACGAGGATGTTGAATGATCAACGAACCGATTGCCATTATTGGCATGGGCTGCCGGTACCCGCAAGCTCCAAGTGTTGATGCTCTCTGGGAACTTCTGCTTGAGGGACGCGAGGCGATTGGGCCCTACCCTGGCGGCCGGTTCCGCGAACTCGACCTTGCATATGAACAGACAGCCGCCGGCACTAAGATCCTGGCGACGCACCTGGGCGGATTCCTTCCGGATGTAGATCGATTCGACGCATCCTTCTTTGGTATCTCTCCGCGCGAGGCAGCCTTCATCGATCCGCAGCAGCGTCTCCTGCTGGAGGTCAGTTGGAACGCGCTCGAGGATGCGGGGCAAGTGCGAGAGAGCTACCAGGGTTCGCGCACCGGCGTCTTTACCGGTCTGTGGACAACGGATTACGAGAATCATATTTTTCGTCATTCGGAAAAACCCGAATTCTATCTCTTGACGGGTGGGGGACGCTCCACTGCCTGCGGTCGAATTTCTTTCAGTTTTGGTTTCGAGGGACCGAGTGTCTCTGTCGACACGGCCTGTTCCTCCTCCATGGTTGCCATCCATCTGGCCTGCCAGAGCCTGCGCCAGGGCGAATGCGACATGGCCCTGGCCGGCGGCGTGAACATTATTTTGTCTACCGATTTCACGCGGCTGTTTACGAACGCCAACATGCTGGCCAATGACGGTCGTTGCAAGTTTGGCGACCAAAGAGCCAACGGCTTTGTGCGCAGTGAGGGCGCCGGGATGGTCGTGGTCAAACGCCTCCGCGATGCCGTGGCTGCGGGTGACGGGATTTACGCGGTGATCCGAGGAAGCTCGGTCAATAACGACGGCAAGAGCAGCGGCCTGCTGGTGACGCCCAGCCGCCAAGGCCAGCAGGACATGCTGCTCGAAGCCTGGCGTCAGGCAGGCATTACCGGAGCGGAGCTCAGCTACATCGAAGCACACGGAACCGGAACCCATGTCGGCGATCCGATCGAAATTGGCGCGATCTCTGATGCTCTGAAAAAAACCGGCGCGGCAACCCGTGTTCCGATCGGATCCATGAAGTCAAACATCGGCCACACCGAGTCCGCTGCCGGCGTGGCCGGCGTCATCAAGGCGGCGCTGATCCTGCACCATGGCAAGATCCCCGCCAGCCTGCATTACGAGACACCCAATCCCGAAATCGATTGGCAAGACGGGTTGGTCGAGGTTGTGCAGCAGACGCGCTCACTCCCCTCTCCGGCCGCAGACGCGCCGCGCATGGTTGGAGCCAGTTCCTTTGGCTTAACGGGAACCAACTCGCACATGGTGCTCGCCGAGCACGGGTCGCCCTTCAATATGGAAACTGCTGTCTCCAGTGGGAGCGAGAGGCCCTGTTACTATCTGCTTCCTCTTACGGCATATAGCTCAACTTCCTTAATCCGAAATGCGGAGAATTGGCTGGCTTTTCTGGACAGCGGCTTCTCGCCTGCAGAGCTGACGGAAATCTGTTACCTCGCCGGCGCGCGCCGCACGCACCTTCCTCATCGCTGCGCCCTTCTCGGTAAAGATGCCGCTGACCTTCAGGCACAGCTCGCAGCTCTGATCGCGATGGAACCCTCAGCGTCGCCCGATGTCGGCGTAGTTGCGTCTTCTCCAGTGCGTGTGGTTTTTGTTGCTCCCGGACAGGGTTCGCAGTGGGACGGCATGGCTCGAGACTTGCTGCGCAATAACCCTGCTTTCCGCGAAAGCTTTACAATCTGCGACCGCGCCATAGCCGCCGAGACAGGTTGGTCGCTGATCGAGCGCCTTGCAAGCCCTGAGGCGTCAAGCTTCCTTACGCATATCGACTTTATTCAGCCGGCGCTGTTCGCCATGAGTGTCGCACTCGCCGCCGTGTGGAGAGCTGCGGGAGTTACTCCCGGCGCAGTCGTCGGCCACAGCATGGGAGAGATCGCGGCAGCCCATCTCGCCGGCATACTGACACTGGAAGATGCCGCAAAGGTCATTTGCCGACGCAGTCGACTTATGCGTTCGTTGAGCGGCTCGGGCGCGATGGCCAGTGTGGAGTTGCCGGCCACTGAACTTGCAAGGTGGCTCGAACCGTTCGCCGGCAAGCTGTCCATCGCGGCAGAAAACAGCCCGGGCACGACTGTCGTTGCCGGCGAATCGGAAGCCCTGGATCAGCTGCTGGAATGGCTGGAGTTGAAAGAGGTCTTTTGCCGGCGCATCAAGGTCGATGTTGCCTCGCACAGCCTGCTGGTCGATCCCATCCTGCCCGTCCTCGCGGATGAGCTCGCCGGCATTCGACCTCAGGCCGGCACGCTGCCCTTCTTTTCCACCGTTCACGGAGCGATTACCCCAGGCACCGAGCTGAATGCGCAGTACTGGGTGCACAACCTGCGCCAGCCTGTGCGCCTGGCCGCCGCAACGGGAGCCCTTGCGCGCGAGGGCTACACATGTTTCGTTGAGCTCAGCCCGCATCCCATCCTGGTTCCGGCGCTCGAAAGTACGCTGGACAGCGTCAAGTCCGGAGCAGACTCAGCGGCGGCCCTGGCATTGCCGTCGCTTCTTCGCGGGGAACCAGCATGCCCGACATTGTTGCGCTCCTTTGGCCGCTACTGGATTCAAGGGGGAACACTGGATTGGCGAACCTTGCCGGGATTCCAATCAGGTCAAAATTTGGGGCCGGCGGCTCACCGCCTCCGGCTTCCCGACTACGCCTTCGAGCGGGAACGTTTCTGGCCAGAGGAAACGGAACCCGCTGAGCGAGCCGCCGCGGCCGCCTCCCGTCTTAGCCCACTCCTGCTGAGTCGGACCGATCCTGCCAACGATCCGGGCGTAAGCATCTTTACAGTGGACGCCGATCTCAAGTCGCTGCCGTACTTGAAGGATCATCGCGTCGGGGGCGCTATCGTTTTTCCCGCCTCGGCACATGTCGAAACGGTGCTGGAGGCAGCACGCTTATTGGTTCCCGGCAGGTCAACATCTTTGAAAGAGGTTTCCTTTCTTCAGGCGTTGTACTTGTCGGAGAGCGAGCCGATTGACCTCCAGCTGGTCATTCGCAAACTTCCTGGCCGGCCGGACAACTCTGCCTTTTCTCTGATGGGCCGGCCTGTGTCGGCGCACAGCTCAGGGGACGAATCCACGGAAGGCGGATGGACCGAGCATTCCAGCGGAACAATCCATTTTGCAGAGCCGCTGCCGACTCCCGATGCGGCGGCCGCTCTGCCGGAGCCGAGCGGGGAGCGACTAGGCCAGTCGATGCAGCGGGCGAGTGTGCATCGTGGTACGCGGGACGAGCACTACCGCATGGCGAGCCGAAGTGGGCTCGAATACGGACCAGCCTTCCAACTCGTAGAAGGCTTCGAGGTAAGTGATGTTTCGAATCAGCGCACGGCTCAGACTCACATTCGCTTCGACGAAGACCTCCGCCAGCCCGGATATCTCCTTCATCCGCGGCTTCTGGACAGTTGTTTTCAAGCCATGTTGCATCTGCGGCCACGAGGGGCCGGCATGTCGCTCAATGACGTTTATCTGCCTCTGCATCTGAGCAACCTCTCGGTCTTCGGGCTTCCTTCGAAACTCCCGGCTGGAGAGACCAGCCATCTGATCACTGAAGCGGTGTTTCTCGGTGCGGATAGCCCCAAAGGGACGCTGGAAATGCAGCTACAACTCAAGACCGAGGCAGGGGAGGTTCTGGCGGTCATCGAGACAATGACCGTACAACGGGTCCAGACCAGGGAGGGCGAAGCCACCTCGGAAAATCTCTGGCTCATGGGCTGGAAACCGCTGCATGTTCTTCCTGATCCCATGCCGGGTGGTTCCGCCGGGCGGCACTGGCTGATCTTCGCGGATGCTGAAGGCGATCCGGAGACCGCACGGGTGTCTTATGCCGCGGCTTTGGCGCGTCGCCATGCTTCTCTTGCCGGCCGCTGCACGCTTGTCTGGCCCGGTGACGAATTCCGGCCCCTCGGAGCAGGCGAACGGCGTATCGATCAGCTAGGTGCCGACGAGTATGAGATTCCTCTGGGTGACAGCGTTGCTCTTGACCGGCTGCTCGGTCTTGTTAGCGCGGAGGCGGGACGCATCAGCGATGTCTTTGACCTGTGGACGCTGGATGAGGAGTCAACTCTCCCCTACGCGGATGACCCTCTGCAAAGCATCATGCAAGCTCAGCTTGCGGGTTCGAAGTTCATTCCGGCGTTGGTGCATGCCATTACCCGCGCCGGATGGCCGAACCCTCCCCGCTTATGGATGTTGACGCAGGGAACGCAAAATCTTCCCGACGATCCTCCCTCCGCGAAACTGGCCGGTGCAACCGTTTGGGGACTTGGGCTCGCTGTCTCCCGAGAGCATCCCGAACTGCACCCGTCTCTGATCGATCTCGGTCCTCGATGCGCGGGCACTCAGGCGGATGAGATCGAATCCTTAGTCCGCCTGGTGCTGGATGAGCAGGTCAACTCCTCTTCCGTCGAAGATCGCCTCGCATTCCGCGGCAAACTCGGCTTCGCCGCCCGCGTTTCCCCGTGTACCCTGCCGACGGGCAACGATCGAACGCGTCCTCTCGCCAAGGGCGAAGATTGGCGTGTCGAGGTTGCACTGCCCAGGGGCCTGGACCAGTTACGGTTGCGAGCCATGCAAGAGGTCGCGCCTCAGGCCGGCGAAGTGGCTATCGAGCTTGCCTACGCCGGGCTCAATTTTATTGATGTCACCAAGGCGCTCGGTGTCTATCCAGGATTGGACCCGAACGCGCCGGTGCAGATGGGTGGCGAATGCAGTGGCCGGGTCGTTGCTCTTGGTGCAGGCGTTGAACACCTGAAGATCGGCGACGAAGTTGTGGCTCTCACTCCTTCGCCCACCCGCAGGGGACTGCTGGCATCCCGCGCCAATGTGCCGGCGGCACTGGTGCTGCGGAAGCCAGCCAGGCTTACCCTGGCTCAGGCCGCTTGCCTGCCGATTGCGTATCTGACCGCTTATTACTCGCTTCTTGAGCTTGCCCGCCTACGCGAGGGAGAATGGATCCTCATTCCCGCTGGCGCCGGTGGGGTGGGCCTGGCCGCTGCCCAGATCGCGCTTGCCCAGGGCGCGCATGTGATCGCCACCGCGAGTTCGCCGGAAAAACATGCATTCCTGCATGAGTGGGGTGTCGAGCATGTCTTACCGTCCCGCTCGCTCGACTTTGCTCAAGGCGTGCTGGAGATTACCGGTGGCAAGGGCGTCGATGTGGTGCTCAACTCACTGTCCGGGGACTATATCGACAAGAGCCTCGATGTGCTCGCTCCATACGGCCGCTTCATCGAGCTGGGCAAGCGGGATATTTACGAAGACCGCCGCATCGGCCTCAAGGTTTTCCGTCACAACATCTCCTATTTTGCGGTCGACCTCGCAGCGCTGATCGAAGAGAAGCCTCAGTTTGCTGCGACCATGTTTGCCACGGTCATGCAAGCTATCGAGACAGGCCGCTGGGCAGCGCTTCCTGTTCGTACCTTTCCAGCGAGCGACCCGGCGCAGCCGTTTCAGTTCATGGCCCAGGGACGACACATAGGAAAGCTCGCGCTGCAATTTGAAAGCCTTGAAGAGGTGCGAGTCCTGCCGCCGCGATCTAACGGTCAGGACGCGCTATTCCACCGCGATGCTACATACATCCTGACAGGCGGTCTGGGTGGAGTGGGCGCAGCGGTCGCGGAATGGATGGCGGAGAAGGGCGCGGGTCATCTCGTGCTTGTTTCGCGCCGGCAGGCGGGCCCGGCCGAGAATGAGGTTCTTCGGCGTGTCAAGGCGAAGGGCGCGATCGTCGATCATTACCGCACCGACATCCTCGACTCTTCCCAAGTGAGGCATTTGGTGAACGAGATTGCCCGCAGCATGCAGCCTTTGCGCGGCATTATGCATGCGGCTGCGGTCATCGACGATGCACTTGTGACCAACCTGACCCCGGAGCGCTTTGACGCGGTCTTCGGACCCAAGATACGAGGCGCCTGGAATTTGCATCAGGCAACGCTTGGATTGCCCCTCGACTTCTTCGTGATGTTCTCGTCGTTCGCCAGCGTCTTCCCTCAGCCGGGTCACGGAAGCTACTCGGCAGCCAATAGCTTCATGGATGCTTTTGCAGGATATCGGCGCGGACTCGGGCTGCCGGCCTCGGCCATCAACTGGGCGGGTTGGTTAGGTCTTGGCCTCGCACGCGAAACAGGTACCAGCCGAACCATCGAGGCCTACGAGGCCGAAGGCTTCGGCAGCTTTGAACAAGACGCGGCTTTGTATTTGCTGGAACAGGCCATGCGCTCCAATCCCGTGCAAGCGCTGGCAGTGCGTGTTGACCCGGACAAACTGATTTCTGCACATGAGAGCGTCCCGCCGCTATTCCGCGAAGTGGCGGGCCTCGACTCCCGGAGCACGTCTGCCAAGACAAGCTTCGCGACGGGCATGAGTTTTCACGACGAATTGTTGGCGGCAGCTACCTATGGCGAAAAGCTGCTTAAGCTCGAAACTCTGCTGCGCACTGAGGTAAGCCGCGTCCTCAAGCTTGCGCCTGACAGAATCGGGGCAAATCAGCCATTCGGGCAGCTGGGCATTGACTCGCTCATGGCATTGGAGTTCATTCGCCGCGTAAATAGGGTCCTGGCCCTTTCCCTTCCGGCAACCGCAGTCTTCAACTATCCTTCCATCAACGCTCTTGCCATTCAGATAGCCCAACGACTCGGTGTGGTGCTGGACGCAGCAACGGCCTCGGCGCCACGTTTGCCCTCGTTTGACCGGCATGCGGAAGGGGTTCGCCATGCAAGCGGATCTTGAGGAGGATGTACTGCAGGAGCTTTCTGAAAGTGACGCACTGCGTGCGCTGATGGAACCGGGAGACGTGGCCAGTGGCGACTGATCGCATCGAACCGCCCCTAAGCGCAGCGCGGTTGACCGTGGCCACCAAACGCGCGCGCGCTGAAGCTGGAGCGGCTGCCCACTTGCTCATGGCCGAGCCGATCGCGATTCTCGGCGTGGGTTGCCGCTTTCCCGGCGGTGCGGTAAGCCCTGCCGCGTATTGGCGGCTCCTCGATGAGGGTCGGTCCGGGATTTGCCAAATTCCAGAAGGACGCTGGACCGGTGCCCTCGAGACATTGGCGCCCCACCTGCTTTTGGGGGGTTATCTCGACGGTATAGATTGCTTCGACCCTGAGTTCTTCGGCATTTCACCCCGCGAGGCCCACTCTCTCGACCCGCAACAGCGGCTTCTGCTGGAGGTTTGCTGGGAAGCGCTGCTCGATGCCCGCATCCCCCCAAGCTCTCTAGGCGGCAGTGAAACCGGCGTCTTCGTGGCCATTTACAACACCGACTACTACCGCTTACAGATGCGCGAAGGAACATCCTTTGACGCCTATACCGGTGTGGGTGCGGCACATAGCGTGGCCGCTGGGCGGATATCGTTTCTCCTCAATCTTCGCGGGCCTTGCATGGCCGTGGACACAGCTTGCTCTTCGTCGCTGGTAGCAATCCACCTGGCTTGCCAGTCGCTGCGCCGTCGAGAGTGCAGCGTTGCCGTGGTGGGCGGCTCGAGTCTCAAGTTGCTTGCAGACGAGGTGCGCGTTTTCGCTGAATGGGGCATGCTCTCCCACGATGGCCGTGCCAAGACCTTCGACGCTGCAGCCGATGGCTTCGTCCCCGGCGAGGGTTGTGGGGTGGTTGTCCTCAAGCGTTTCTCCGATGCGATTGTGGCGGGAGATCCGATTCGTGCCGTGATTCGTGGAGCCGCCGTGAATCACGACGGCCGCTCCAGTGTGCTCACTGCGCCGAACGGGCCCGCGCAGGAGACAGTGATCCGAGATGCTCTTCGCGACGCGCAGATTCGGGCCGCCGATGTCTCCTTCATCGAGACCCACGGCACTGGCACCTCGCTGGGAGATCCAATCGAAGTAGAAGCTCTCGACGCTGTGTATGGGGCTTCGCAAGACGGTGGCAGCTCTGCATGCGTGCTGGGTGCGGTGAAGACCAATTTCGGGCATTTGGAAGCCGCCGCAGGGATTGCGGGATTGATCAAGGTACTGCTGGCCCTCGAGAATCAGGCAATCCCGCGAAATTTGAATTTCGATCGGCTCAATCCGCAGATCCGTTTCGGCATCGAGAGTCGCCTGCAACTGGCAACCGAGCCGAGAAAGTGGCCGCGGGGCGCGCAACCTCGTTTTGCCGCCGTGAGCTCATTCGGTCTCGGAGGGACCAACGCCCACGTCGTGCTCGAAGAGGCGCCGATCCTGCCGCGGACGGCAGAGTTGGCTTCACCCGAAGGGAGGGCCCGCGAGTTTTGTCTCCCGGTTTCAGCGCATTCGCCGGAATCCCTGAAGGCCCAGGTTCGCGCCTACGTCAGCTTACTTCGGGAGCCCGGCGCCGATCTGGCGCAAATCGCGCCAGCTGCAGCGCGCAGTCGCGACCACGCAGCGTTCCGCGTGGCCGTGGTTGCCACAAGTGCGGTCGAAGCAGCGGAGAAACTCGAAACAAAGATGGCTGGATGGATCGCCCGTCCGCCGGATGCCCCCGATGCGCAACCAAAGCTGGCCTTCGTTTTCTCCGGCCAGGGTTCCGTCTGGCCAGGCATGTTGCCGGCGCTGGCCACGGAGTTCCCGCAGGCTGAGAGTGTCATCTCCACGTGCGATCGGTTTGTCCGGGAGATGGCAGGCTGGGCTTTGGGGGAAGCAGAGCAAAGCGCCAACACGTTGGAGAATACGGCAAAGTCCCAGCCCCTCTTATTTGCCATGCAGGCGGCATTGGTGCGGACTCTGGCAAGCTGGGGCATCGTTCCGAGCGTTGTTGCCGGCCACAGCGTAGGCGAAGTTGCGGCTGCCGTTACTGCCGGCGTTCTGTCGCTTGAACAAGGCATCCGGCTGGTGCTGAAGCGCGGGGAACGCATGGGCGAGACGAACGCAGACAGCGAGGAGCCGGGCCGCATGTTGGCCGCCGAGATGAGCGTCGCCGAAGCCAGCTCCGCGCTCGCTGCATTCGCGCTTTCGAATGACGGATCCGTGCCGGAAATCGCCGCCATCAATGCGCCTTGCTCGGTCGTGTTTTCCGGGGCCGAAGCGAAGATGCAGGTTCTTGCCGGCATTTTGGCCAGCCGCAAGGTAAACACGCGTTGGCTGGACGTGCGCTACGCCTTTCACAGCTTCGCGATGGACGAAGCCAGCAAAGCGTTGGCGGCGGATCTGCGGGTTGAGTTTGCTTCTGCCCCGTCGCGCTCCCGGCCCTCCGTCACCATCGTTTCAACTGTGACCGGCAAGCAATGGAAAGACAACGACGGTGATGCGGAGTACTGGGGCGAGGGCATTCGCCGGCCGGTTCTATTTCGCCAAGCCGTCGATCAACTCTTCCGACTCGGCTGCCGTGCTGTCATCGAGATTGGTCCGCATCCCGTACTCTTGCGCTCTGTGACCGAGTGTGGCGGAGAGGCGCTCGAGGGGAGCGGCGCCGGCAATGCGATTTTGACCATCGCATCCATGCGGCGAGGCCAGGGGGCGCGGGGAACGCTGATGACCGCGGCCGCGTTGCTTTATGAAGCAGGAGCAGCCCTTACCTGGCAGAACATATATCAGGGCTCCCTTGTTCCTGTTGAACTCCCACCATACACATGGAACCGACGGCGCTATTGGCTTCATGAAGAGAACGTTTCGCCAGCCCGTGCTTCGCACCTGGAACGCGGCAATGAAGTGCTGCAGGAGGAGATTGCGTCGCCTTTTATTGAAGGCCGGGTTTGGCAGTCCTTATTGAGCACAAGCGCTCTGCCATGGCTGGCTGAACATCGCTGGAACGACCAGCCCATCTTCCCATTCGCTGCGTGGCTGGAGGAGGCGCGCAGGGCGGCGACAGCAGCAGCCAGCGGCTATCCCGTAACGGTACGCGACTTCGCCGTACATCAGCCTCTCATCCTGAATGCCGAGCCAACTCCACTGCATACGCTCGCCACCCCAACTCGCGAACTGAAGCTTGCCGCGAAAGTTGACGGAAAGTGGCTGACCTTTGCAAGCGGATTCTGGCAGCCCGACGAAACCATCGCCCGCGAAGCAAAACCTGTCATCGACGTAGAGGCTTTGAAACGCCAATCGAGCGAAACCTTCGCCGCGGACCAGGTCTACCGCGAGTTGAACGAAAACGGCTTGAGTTATGGACCGGCCTTCCGTCTTCTGGAGCGGGTATATGTTGGCGCCGGCTTCGCACTTGGCGAGATTGCGGCTGTCACCGAAGTCGTGCCTGCCCACGCGCAAAGACAAGATGAACATGGCTTGCATCCGACGCTTCTCGATGCCTGCCTGCAGACCTTGCAGGCAGCGCAGCCTCACGAATTTCGTCGCAGAGCCATGCTGCCCATGAGCATTGCCAGCTATCGCGTACTGCGGAGCGCGGTGAAGGCCTTTGCACTGGCCAGGATGACAACGGCGACGCTGGATGAAGCAGAAGCCGATGTTCTCATTACTGACCGGCAAGGGGTCTTGGTCGCCGAGATTAAAGGGCTTCGCATGCGCCGGGTCGCAGCTCCGGTGAAGCGGTCTGCCATGTGGCAAACGGATTGGCAACCGGCAGCGGAAACACTTTCGACGCCCTCCGATAGAAACCGTTGGGCCTGGATCATACCTGCAACCAGGGGACATGACGTCGCTCGGGCCCGATGGTACGAGGAAATCGCTCTGGCGATGGAAGCGCAAGGAGCACCCACTCGCAGCGCCGATCCGGAAACCCTCTTCCATACTTCGCAGCATGAGCCCGCCAGCCTATTGCTTGCGGGAACCCTCGCCACCTCTACTTCGCAGTTGCTACAAGTAGCTCTCCAGGAGCACGACCATCCAGGCTCAGTGAAGCAGGTCTGTCTCGTGACCCGGGGAGCTTTGGCAGTGCGTCCGGGCGAATCGGCAGACCCGGAACAAGCTTCGCTTTGGGGACTCGCGAGAACCTTCCGCGCGGAATATCCCGCTATTGCGACACATCTCATCGACCTCCCTCGCGCAAGTGCGGCTGCCATTGAACTGGGATGGCCGACAATCTCCGCCTCGGGCAGTCGAGATGCCATCGCGGCACAGGAAGCGAATCTAGTATCGCGGTGGCTCGTTGCGCAATCGGCTTCGCGGTCAGACGGAGCTGATGCAAGTTCAGAAGAAGTCGCCCTGCGCAACGGCTGCTTCCAAAGACCAAAGATGGAGGCCGTGCACACAGAAGCGGTCGATGTAATCGAGCGCGCCCTGGTGATCGGGACCCCGGGCCTGCTCGAAACCCTTCGTCAGGAGCTTTTTGATACATCCGATCCAGCTGAGGGCGAAGTACAGATCGCTTGCTGCGCGCATGGTTTGAACTTTCGCGATGTGCTGACAGCGATGGGTTCCTATGCCGGCCAACCGGCGCCGCTCGGCGCAGAGTGCGCCGGTGTCGTGGTCAAGGCAGCCGATGGAGCGGGCTTCGCGGCCGGAACGCCAGTGATAGCCTTCGCTCCTGGCAGCCTGCGCACGACGGTCAACGTGCCTGCAGCCTACGTGGCGGTCAAACCTGCTGCAATGAGCTTCGCCGAGGCAGCTGCGATCCCGGTTGCATTTCTGACTGCGCATTATGGCTTCTCGCGCGTTGCCCGGCTTCAGCAAGGACAGACAGTGCTGGTGCATTCGGGGGCTGGTGGCCTCGGCCACGCGGCTGTGCAAATCGCCCGTTGGTACGGAGCGACAGTCATCGCGACCGCGGGGACCCCCGAGAAGCGCGCCTTCCTTAAAGCCCAGGGCATCGCGCACGTCTTTGATTCTCGTAGCGAACACTTCGCTGAGGATGTGCTGCATGCCACCGGGGGGCGCGGAGTCGATGTCATCCTGAATGCACTTTCCGGAGAGAAAATAACCGCTGGATTTCGCGCTCTCAGTAAGGGCGGAGCTTTCCTCGAAGTAGGCAAGCGCGATATCTGGAGCCCGGAGCGAGCAGCTCAAACTCGTCCAGACGTGCGCTACACGGCTTTTGACCTGGGTGAAGTGGCGCAGCATGATCCGGCGCTGATTGCCGCCATGTTGCAGGAACTGCTGGCGGCGTTCGCTGAGGGCAAGCTTGTTCCACCGCCGTGCGAGGTGTATTCGATCGGTGAATCGGAAGACGCCTTTCGCCGCATGGCCGGTGGCAGGCATGTCGGCAAGCTGGTGCTGGTGCAGCCTCCGCGGGTAATCGCGAGAGACTCCTGGACCACAGCATTAGGCGAAGGTACGGTTTTGATCACCGGCGGCACTGGCGCCCTGGGCCTCGCGACTGCGCAATGGCTGATTGAGCAGGGCGCGAAATCCATCGTACTTGTGGGCCGTCGAGTTGCGTCGGATGTGGTGAAGCGATTCCAGGAGGAGTCCTCCGCCCGGGGTGTTCGCATTATCGTCGCATGCTCCGACGTTGCCGATCGGGACGAACTTGCTATTGCTCTGCAGACAGCGCGCAGCTTTCCCGAGACACCCTTGCGCATTGTGATTCACGCAGCGGGCGAAGTAGACGATCGCCTTCTTTCGACACACACTGCGGAGGCCTTTGCTCGCGGCATGAGGGCCAAGATGGAAGGCGCAGGTCTGCTTGACGAAATGACGGCCGGAGACGCACTCCTGAAGACCGTCTACTATAGCTCCGTTGCTGCCTCGCTTGGTTCGGCAGGACAGGGAGCGTATGCAGCGGCCAACGCGTACCTCGATGGTCTTGCTGAGCAACGCACCGCGCGGGGCCTGTCAACCCTAAGCGTGAACTGGGGCGCGTGGGCAGAAGGCGGCATGATCGAGAAACTCTCAGCCGCGGCGAGATCACGCATTGCGCGCCAAGGCGTACAGCCTATGTCCTCTGAAGCGGCACTGGGAGCGCTCGAAGCGGCTCTTCTGAGTGGCAGGTCGCGGGTCACGATCGCCGATGTGCATTGGAAATCCTACCTCGAGCAGTTTCCGTCCGGATCACCCGCGCATGCCTTCTTCCTCGGGCATGTGCCTTCCGGTGACAGAGACTCGGTTCATATCGCGAACAGGCCAGAGCCGGGCAAGGCTCCCTTCCCGCGAAACAGCGCTGTCGAGGAAATTGCCGCCATCCGCGAAGCTGCCCGAACCGAACGCCTCCCGCGGATGGAAGCTTTCGTCCGTGCCTCAGCGCGAAAGGTTCTTAGTTTGTCCCCGGAACACCCCATGCCTGGGGAGACGCCTCTGCAGCAGATGGGGCTGGATTCCCTGATGGCTCTGGAATTGCGCAATCTGCTTGCGCAGGCTCTCGGCTCTCCCTTGAAGGCAACGCTTCTCTTCGATTACCCCACGATTCGCGGTCTTGCCCAATATCTGCTCACCCTGGCAGTTTCAGAGAAAGAGGAAACCGGACAGGATACTGAAAAAGTCAAAGCTGGTTGGGAACCCGATCTGGCGGAGGGCAAAGATTCGACGGAGGATCTTGATTTGTTCGCGATCAGCGATGCGGAGGCCGAGGCTCTCCTGGTTGCCGAATTGGACCGAAAGGAGCAGTTGTGACCAAGATCCCCGGCCAGGACAAATTGGCTAAGGCTGCAGGCGCCGAGGACAACGTAGCGCTTTCTCCTGTCAAGCGGGCGCTTCAGGAGATTCGCGAACTTCGCTCCAGGCTTGCCGCCGCAGAAAGCGCTGCCTTTGCCGCACAACACGATCCGATCGCTATCGTCGGCGTAGGCATGCGCTTCCCCGGCGGAGTTGTGGATGCGCAATCTTTTTGGAATCTCCTTGCCACCGGAACGGACGCTATCACCGATATCCCGCAGGATCGCTGGGATTGGCGGCTTTATTTCAATCGCAATGCCGAGGCACCCGGAGCCATGTACTCAGTGCGCGGTGGCTATCTTGACGGTATCGATGGTTTCGATGCGGATTTTTTTGGCTTGGCACCGCGCGAGGCGATCATGCTCGACCCGCAGCAGCGCCTGCTGCACGAGGTGGCGTGGCATGCCCTGGAAGATGCCGCGATCCGGCCTGATCGCCTTGCACACTCGCGTACCGGTATCTTCACGGGACTAAGCAATTTCGACTACTACCGCGCCGTACTGCAGGACGACCTTCGCATCGATGCATACGCCGGGTCGGGCAACTCACCCAGCATGGCCGCAGGCCGTCTCGCCTATATGCTCGGCGTGCACGGGCCAACCATGACCGTGGACACATCGTGCTCGTCTTCGTTGGTTGCGGTGCATCTGGCATGTCAAAGTCTGCGCATCCGCGAATGTGAACTTGCCTTGGCCGGCGGCGTCAACGTGATCCTCGCTCCGCAAATGCATATTGGTTTTTCGCGCGCGCATATGCTCGCTGCAGATGGCCGCTGCAAGACCTTCGACGAAGCCGCCGATGGTTACGTGCGTTCTGAGGGTTGTGGCATTGTCGTGCTCAAACGCCTGAAGGACGCGATCGAAGGAAGGGACCGCATTTTGGCAGTTCTGCGAGGAAGCGCGGTCAATCACGATGGCCGTAGTGCGGGACTCACCGCACCTAGCCGCCAGGCGCAATCGGCGCTGCTGAGAGACGCGTACAGAAACGCTGACGTGGCCGTCGAAGAAATAGGCATGATCGAAGCTCATGGCACCGGCACATCGCTTGGCGATCCCATCGAAATGGAAGCCCTCGGCGAGGTCTTCGGCGGCCGGTCTCCACGCCTGTCTCCGATTGCGGTGGGTTCTGTAAAGACTAACCTCGGTCACACCGAGGCCGCCAGCGGAATGGCAGGTCTTCTTAAGGCTGCGCTGTCGCTGCACCATCAGCAGATTCCGCCTCATCTGAACTTGCACAAGAAGAGTGCGTTCATTCCCTGGCAAGACTTGCCCTTCTATGTTCCGGCGAACCACGTTGAGTGGAAGCTGGAAGCAGGCCAGCGGCGGCGCGTTGCCGGCGTCAGTTCTTTTGGCTTCAGTGGCAGCAATGCGCACGTCGTCCTGGAGGAATTTGTTTCTGAGGGGCAGGATGCAGGCGACCTCCCCGAGGAAGAGCCGCAAGTCGGTGTGCTTTCCGCGGGAACTGAGGCGGCATTGGATGCCGCCCGGAATGCTCTCGCGCAGTATTTGCAAGACAACGGCCAGCACTCCTTGCGCGATGTCTGCCATACGCTTAGCCGCGGCCGCATGCATCACTCGTGCCGTCGCGCCTACGTTGTGCGCACGCGCGAAGAAATGCTCCAGCAATTGCGCTCTGATTCAGCCCGGGCAGCTGTTGGAGTGCGCGCAGACTCACCCGATTCCATGCTCGGCTTCCTGTTTACAGGGCAAGGCAGCGAGCATACCGGGATGGGCCTGGAACTTCTTGCGCATAGCAGCATCTTTAGCTCCGCGGTGGATCGGATGGATCGTGCACTCGAGCACCGGTTGAGCAAAAACATTCGCGAAATCTGGGTCAATGGAGAGAAGGAGCAAGAGCGCGCATCCCTCGTGCAGCCTGCCCTCTACGCGTACGGATGGGCCCTTAGCGAATTGTGGCGCAGTTGGGGAGTGAAGCCGCGATTGGTGCTGGGCCACAGTCTGGGCGAGTATGTGGCCGCGACGGTTGCCGGCGTGATGACGCCCGAGGAAGGCATTCGTCTTGTGGCTGCGCGCGGTCGCTTGATTGAGGAATTGGCTGAGCCCGGTGCAATGATTTCCGTTGCCGCCTCGAAGGAGCGGGTGAACGCATTGCTCGTCGCTGCGTCCCTTGGCAATGTGTTGAGTATCGCGGCAGTCAACGGCCCGGAGAGCGTGGTAGTGAGCGGCCGGCGCAACGCTGTCGAGCAGTTCGAGGAGCGGCTCCGTTCGCTTCAGATGCACTATAAGCATCTCCGAACTACGCACGGATTTCATTCCCCCGTCATGGATAGCGTGCTCGACGCCTTTGAAGCGGAGGCGGCCGCAATCGAGTTCAAGGTTCCTGAGGTGCCCTGGATCTCAAACCTGACCGGCACGCTGTTCGAGCGCAATTTTCCCGTCGACGCGAAATATTGGCGGCGGCATCTGCGCGAGACTGTCGAGTTCTCACAAGGCCTGATGGCAGCCCAGGCAACGGGCGCCGTCACTTTTCTTGAGATTGGTCCGAAGCCGCATCTGGTAGCGCTCGCGGAAGTCAACGGCATTGCGGCCGATCGATGCATCGCTGCTGTCGGCAAAGGAGTCGCGATCGGCGAGTGGCACGGCCTGCTGACCGCTGTGTCGCGGCTCTACGAAAAGGGAGTCGACCTTGATTGGGACGCAGTAGCCGACCATCACCCCTATCTCAAACTTCCGTTGCCTGGCTACCCCTTCCAACGAAAACATTTCTGGTTCAACGATGGATTGCGCGGTGACGAAGGGTGCGCCGCTGTCATGGCACAAGCCGCGGCCGATCAGGCCTCCTTGATCCCGATCGAGCTGCCGGCGACTCAAATCGCAGAAGGCCTGAAAGCGTTGAATCACTGGGCTACGGCACTCATCCTGGCAACGCTTAAAGATCTTGGTTGCTTCCAGGATGGGGATAACACCGTCACTGCGGAGGGTCTCATCCGCCAGCGAGGTGTGGCTCCGATTCATCGAAGGCTGATGGACCGTTGGCTCCGGCATCTGCACATCGAAGGAATTCTAATATCGGCAGAAGACTGTGAGAATTCGGCATACGCGCTTGCACCGGGTGTTTCCGTGGCTCAGCCGGAATTGATCTGGGCCGAGACCGAGCAATTGGGCGATGAACCGCTCCGTAACTACCTGGCCAATTGTGCCACCGGTCTGCTGCGCGTTTTGCGGGGACAACTAAATCCGCTGGAGACGCTTTTTCCCGGCGGCGATGATGAGCTTGCAAGGGGGCTTTACGAACTCTCACCGGCGGCGGTTTACGTCAACCGTATTGCAGCTGCCACCGTTGCGGCGAGGGCTCGCCTGAGCGTAAAAACCAGCCTGGGGTTCCCTCGGCGTTTGCGGATACTCGAAGTAGGTGCGGGAACGGGCGCTACGTCAGCGGCAGTTCTTGCTCAATTGAGATCGGACCAGGTGCTCTATACCTTCAGCGATGTCTCTGAGGTTTTTCTGGCGCGTGGCCGCCGCCGATTCCGGGCACACGCAATGGAGTTCACACTCTTCGATCTGGATAGTGCAACCTGCGCCGAAGCTCACGAAGGGCGTTACGATCTAGTGCTGGTTGCGAACGCGCTGCATGCCGCAAAAGATCTTCGCGCCAGCCTCGCTCGCCTGTTTGATGTATTGCAGCCGGGTGGGTCATTGGTTCTCGTCGAGACAACGGCAGACCAGACCTGGCATAACGTCTCCACGGGATTGATTGAGAGCTGGCAACACTTCTCCGACGTTGCGCGGAGCAGCGGGTCACCCTTGATGTCACTCGACCGATGGGCGGAGGAGCTTACCTGCTCCGGATTTGAGCACTTCTCTGCCGCACCATCACCGGAACTTGCCACACATCGACTCGGGCTGCACGTACTGATCGCGCACAAGCCGGTAGGGGCTTCAGGCCCGCCCGCCGACAGAGCAGACCGCTCCGGGCCAGCGATCGAGAGTCCCATATCTTTCGCGATCTCCGAACGAGACCTGGCATCGCTCGACGGTGGTGTTTCTCCTCTGCATACAAGCTCAGGCGCCGATATTTCAATCAATCTCCTCGATGAGATCGCGTCAGCATCACCGAAGCAGCGGATGAGCCTGGCACTGGAAGCAGTCACAATTGCGGTCGCACAGGTATTGGGGCGAACAACACTACCGATGAAGGACGATCGCCTGATGGAACTGGGGCTCGATTCTCTGATGGCCATCGAGTTGCAGAGTCGTTTGCAGACAGTCTTCGGCATTGACCGGCTATCATCCACGCTCATCTTCGACTACCCAACTTCTGAAGCTATCGCACGTTTCCTCCTTGTGCAGTTGGGCTTCCAGGCAGACGGACGAGATGTCGATGATCGTGGCCATGGTGCATCCGCGTCTGCAGATGAAGCAGCAGTGGTTGCCCCCATCCATTCTGAAGAAGAACTGAATCGAATGTCCGATGACGAAATTGCTGAGTTGCTGCGCATGAAGTTGGAACAATAGGCGATGACAGAGAAAGCAAATCCGGGCAATACCGGCGGCCACAGCGCCTTGCTCAAGCAAGCTCTGCGCACGGTCGAGCAGATGAAGCAAAAGCTCGATGCAGCGGATACGCGCCAGCATCAGCCGATCGCCATCATCGGGATGGGCTGCCGGTTCCCTGGCGATGTTTACGATGCAGCGTCATTCTGGGAGCTTCTGAAGCATGGCCGCGAAGCCCTGTCGGCTGTGCCGTCCGATCGCTGGAACATCGATGAGTTCTACGATCCCGATCCCTCCAAGCCGGGCAAAATGGTTTCGCGCGTTGGCGGCTTCTTAACCGGAGTGGATCTTTTCGATGCAGGTTTCTTCGGCATCGCTCCCCGCGAAGCTGCCATGATGGATCCGCAGCAGCGCCTGCTCCTGGAAGTAGTGTGGGAAGCATTGGAGAACGCCGGTATAGCGCCGCGATCGCTGGCCGGCAGTCGTGTCGGGATGTATCTCGGAATAGCCAGCGGAGACTATGCGCAAATGCAACTGCATACCGGCGACGCCAGCTTGCTGGATGTGCATTTCGCGTCAGGAAATGCGCATAGTGTTGCCTCGGGAAGGCTGTCCTACCTGCTAGGTCTGAAGGGCCCAAGTTTATCCGTGGATACGGCATGCTCCTCTTCTCTCGTCGCCGTGCATCTGGCCTGTCAGGCACTTCGGGCCCGCGAATGTACGATGGCCATCGCAGGCGGCGTGAATGTCATCCTGGCTCCAGAAACGACCGTAGCGCTATCGCAAGCCCAAATGATGTCTCCCGACGGCCGATGCAGAGCATTCGACGAGCATGCCAACGGCTTCGTGCGCGCCGAGGGTTGCGGAGCCGTCCTTCTGAAGCCGCTGGACAGGGCGCAGGCGGACGGTGACCCAATCCTCGCCGTGATTCTTGGAACAGCCCTCAACCAGGACGGCGCCAGCAGCAGTCTTACGGCGCCCAACGGACCTTCGCAAGAAGAGCTGATGCGGCGAGCGCTGAAGGAAGCAGACCGGACCGCGATGCAGGTGGGCTATGTGGAGGCGCACGGAACCGGAACTTCGCTGGGTGACCCTATCGAGCTGCGCGCGCTGGGATCTGTTTACGGCGCATCGCGCAATGCCGGCGAGCCGCTACTGGTAGGCTCGCTCAAAACTAATCTCGGTCACATGGAAGCGGCCGCGGGAGTGGGCGGTCTAATCAAGCTGGTACTTGCGCTGCAGCATGGCGAAGTCCCCGCTCACCTGCATTTTGATACGCCAACAAGTCACGTTCCCTGGGATGAGATGAGGTTGGCTGTGCCGCGCAGCACCATGCCGTGGCCCAGTTTGAGGAACGCAGCCGGCGAGTTGACGCCGCGCCTTGGCGCCGTGAGCTCGTTCGGGTTCAGTGGTACGAACGCACACCTGATTGTGGAGCAGGCGCCGGCGCCGCGACAGCCTGCACCCGGCGCGGCTGACGAAGAGCATGTTGAAGCTGCGCGTCTGCTTCCGCTCTCCGCAAGCAGCAGCGAGGCCCTGCGCGCTGTAATCGAACGCTATGAGCGCTGGCTTAGCGGTCCTGCCGCAGTTCAATATGGATGGGCGGAGATTGCTGCAACGGCGGCATGCGGCCGAGATCACTTCCGGCATCGGGCTGCCCTCGTCGCCTGCGGCAAAGAAGAGGCGCTTGCCTCATTGCGCTCTCTGATCACCGCATCAGACCCCGGCGCGGCCTTCATGCCTCCATCCATTTGCTTTCTGTTCACCGGTCAGGGTAGCGAGCACAGTGGCATGGGATTGGACCTGCTGAATCATAGCGCGGTCTTTCGCGCCGCAGTGGAGCGCCTCGAGCGTTCACTCGACGGCGGCCTTCCCAGCAGCATTGCGGCGATCTGGGCCAACGAGCATGGCGAACTGGAGCAGGCAAGCCTTGTGCAACCCGCGCTCTATGCCTACGGTTGGGCGCTCTCTGAGTTTTGGCGAAGCTGTGGAGTCGAGCCGGAGGTTGTTCTGGGTCACAGTCTCGGAGAATACGTCGCCGCTACGGTGGCCGGAGTCATGACTCCCGAAGAGGGCATTCGCCTGGTAGCGGCTCGTGGCCGTCTCACCCAGGATTTGGGGTTAGCAGGCGGCATGATCGCCATCGTTGCAGGGGAGCAAGAAGTTCGCAAGATGCTGGCCACGTCGCACCTCCACCGCGACCTGAGTATTGCAGCCGTCAATGGGCCGCTGAGCGTCGTCGTGAGCGGCGGTCGCGAGGCGATTCAGCGCTTTGAGCAGACTCTGCGCGAAACCGGCGTACGCCACAAGCGTTTGCGCACTACGCACGGCTTTCACTCCGCCGCATTAGATGGCATGCTTGACGCCTTTGAAGCCGAGGCTGCTAAGTATTCGTTCCGAGTTCCCGATATTCGTTGGATCTCGAACCTGACGGGCCAGGCGGTCGACCGCAAGCGGCCCATCGATGCCCAGTATTGGCGGCAGCATCTGCGCCAGACGGTCCAATTTCAACACGGTGCTATCAGTGGTCGATCTCTCCGGGCTGTTCCTCGAAGTTGGCCCGGAGCCGCAGTTGCTCGCGTTGGCAGAAGCCAATGGCATCGCCCCGGATCGATGCGTCGCTTCCATAAGCAAGCGCGGTGCGGGCGGCGATTGGCCAAAGTTGCTCTCTACCGTTGCGCAGATTTATAGAAGAGGTGTCGATATAGATTGGAAGGCCCTCACCAGCGAGCCCTTCCGCCGAGTTCCCCTGCCCACCTATCCCTTCCAGCGCCAGCGTTTCTGGTTCACACAGCGCGGTCGGGAAACCACATCGGCGAAAGTATCTGCCAGGCCACCCAGCCATTTTCCTGCGAAGCATCCCCTGCTTGGAACGCGCCTGCGCACACGCTCAGAGACAGCGACATTTCATGCGGAACTAACACCTTTCTGTCCAGCCCATCTCGGCGATCACGTTGTCCTGGGGCGGCGCATGCTTCCCGGCGCAGCGTATCTTGAGATGGCGCTCGCTGCGGCGCGCGAGGTGACCGGACAGCCCAACTGGAAAGCGGTAGACGTGGAATTCCGTGAGGCCTGTCTTTTCGATGAGCCGCGTCTGCTCGAAACCGTGATCTCTGTCCTGGATGCGGCGAATGGCAGATGGCAATTCGAAATCGCCAGCACTGCACTGCAGATTCAGGAGGGTCAAGCCGGGGAGAGCGGCGCCTGGACTGTTCACGCTCTTGGACTTCTGGAGCGGGCTTCCCCAATCTCGCAGGTTGCTCCCGTGGATCTCGCGGCCATTCAGAGTCGAGCCAGAATTGTCTTAGATAAGGATGCATTCTACGAGCGATTCAAGGAAGCAGGCCTCGACTTTGGCCTGGCTCTTCAGGGTGTCAGTCAAGCCTGGGGCAACAGCGACGAGGGCTTGGTTGCGCTTGAGCTTCCGCCAGATGTGATTGCAGAGAGCGCGGCGTACGGAATTCATCCGATTGCGCTCGACGCGTGTCTTCAGGCCGCCGCCATATCGATTGACCCCGATGCTGCTGCCTCCCCGGCATTGCCGGCTGCACTGACTGGTTTTTATTCTCCGGGCGATCCGCGCTTACTTCGATTCGCCCACGCTACGGTTCGCAAACGCGAGGGGCTCGGCCTCTCTCTGGACATTGCAGGACTGGATGCGGACGGCAAGTGCGTGCTTTTGGCGGAAGGGCTCAGGCTGATGCCGTCTCCTCGACAGCATTACCGCGGTTGGCTGTACCAGGTGGAATGGGAGCCGATCGCGCGTACCCAGGAAATCCGCGACGAGCAACCCGGGGCTTTGCCCCTGGCGCGGGCCTCTTTTGATGCTGACTTGCTGCAGAAAACGCTGAGAGCCTTTGCGCAACAAACCGGCTTGGCCGAGTTTGAAGGCTGGATGCGAGACTTCGATTTGCTTTGCGCGGCATGGATTGCGGATGGCTTTGAGCAAGGTGGCTTCGACCTTACGCCGGGCCGGGAGTTCAGCTTGGACGATCTGCTGAGACAGCTCTCTGTCGCCCCGCAACATCATCGTCTTGGGCACCGGTTTCTCGCCATACTCCGCGAGTCGGGCTATCTCGAGAGCCTGGGTCCAGACCGTTTCCGGGCGCTGAACCGAACGCCTGTCGATGTCGCCTCCAGTGGCGCACGCCTGCGTGCAGCCAATCATCCCGAGATGGACTGGACCGAGCAGGCAGTGGCTCAACTGCTCCCACTGATGTGTGGCGAAATCAATCCTCTGAACGTGCTGTTCTCAGAGGCCGGCAAGCAGATTGCGACTCGACTTTACCGGGAATCTGTCGTGGCGCGAACACTCAACCCGGTTCTCGCCACCGCGGTCGAGCAAGCCGCTATGCAACTCGGTCGGAAAGTTCGCGTGCTGGAAGTCGGCGGCGGCACGGCAGCCACCACCAGCTATCTATTCCCCGCCCTGCGCAGCCAGATTCTGGAGTACGTCTGGACAGACCTGGGCGCGGCCTTCGTCAGTGCGGCTCACCGGGAATTCGCTCGCGTCGAAGGCATGCGCTTTCAAATGCTTGACATTGAGCGCAATCCCGAGGAGCAGGGATTTGCGGGCGAGCTGTTCGACATCGTGATCGCCTCCAACGTAATTCACGCAACCGCAGACCTGAGGCAAACACTTGGCCACGTTCGCTCGCTGCTGAGGCCAGGTGGCGTCTTGCTGATGGCGGAAACAACTGACAAACAGCCCTGGATCGATCTTACCGTCGGATTTACCGAAGGCTGGTGGCGCTTCTCCGATCGGGACCTCCGTCCCGGCTATGCCTTGATCGGGAAGCAAGCCTGGGTCTCATTACTAGGCGAATCTGGCTTCGGTGATGTGCTGACCCTACCCGTTCAGGAGGAAGGTGTGCTAAGCGGGCAGTGCCTGATCGCTGCAATCAATCTTCCGCAAACCGAAAGTGCTCAGGTTCTCATCATCACCGCTGGAAGCGTTGCAGAACCGGGGCCCCTTGCAAGTTCGCTGGCACAAGAAGCGAAGAGAAAAGGGGCCGCGGTCCGCCTTGTCTCCGCCGGTGAAATCAACCGGGCTGAGATGAACGCGTGGTTTGTCGAACCGCCGCCCGGCAGCCGGGTGATCTCAAGTTTCCCCTGGCACATCTTCTACTTGCCTGCCGCCGAGCTTACGACTCCATCGTCTCAAAGCACCGGGATGGATGTTTTGCATTGGCAGAAGGAGATCCTTAGCGGAGCGCTTGCCTGCACGCAGGAGCTGTTGTCGGGCAATCACCTCACCGGCTGCCGGCTCTGGTTTGTGAGTCGCGGAGCATTTGGGCCGGAGATCTCCTCCCCGGATGGCGCTTCCCTGGCGGCCTTCGCCCGCAGTCTGCGTGGCGAATATCCCGAGATTCGAGCCACAGCGGTCGACCTCCTCCCGAACGAAGACGCCGCTCCAAAACTTTGGCGATTGGCTCATGAGAGTTCTGACACCGCTATGCAACTAGCAGTTCGCGGTGACCTGGTCTGGGCGCCACGCCTGGCGCCGTACATCCTGCCGCAGGATGGATCTGAAAAGGCGACCAGTGGCGTGGCTCTCGAACCAACGAAAACACGCCGGCTACGCTTTGCGCCGTCAGGGCTGCTTGAGGATTTAGAGCCTGCGACGGAGGACCGTCAGGCTCCTGCAAGCGACGAACTTGAAATCGCAATCGCCGCCACCGCCATCAACTTCCATGAGGTATTGACCGCGCTTGAGCCAGGCTCGGCTGATGGCGTGCCGCCCGGTGGCGAATGCGCCGGTGTCATTGTTCGCGTCGGTGACAGCGTTTCCGGCCTGCAAGCCGGCGACAGAGTCGTGGCCATCGGCTCAGGTCTTATGGCTGATTTTGCTACTCTGCCCTGCGATCGGGTGTGGAAGATGCCCGACGGCATAAACGAGGAGGAAGCAGCCACGCTGTTGATCCCGTTCCTTACTGCTCGCTGGTGTCTTGATCGAGTGGCGAGGTTGCAGGCAGGGGAGCGTGTGCTTATTCATGCCGGCGCAGGCGGTGTCGGGCTGGCCGCCATCCAGGAGGCGAAGCGGATGGGCGCTTTGGTCTACGCCACGGCGGGAAGCGATGTCAAGCGGGAGTATTTGCGCAGCCTGGGTGTTGACGGGGTCTTCGATTCTCGATCCACAAGCTTCGAAATCGGCGTGTTGGCGGAGACCGGCTTTCGTGGCGTCGATGTCGTACTCAATTCGCTGAGCGGAGACAAGATCGCAGCGGGAATGCGCACTCTGGCCCCGCGTGGACGATTCATCGAACTCGGCGAACACACCGTGGTCAGCGACAGCGAGGCGCAGGCTCTCAGGCCGGATGCCAGCTATCATCGCGTCCATCTGCGCGCCGCTCTCGAAGCTGCAACCCCGGAAGTGCGGGACATGATCGCCTCGATTCTCAGGGATGTGGCCGCATGCAAGATCAGCCCGTTGCCATGGAAGCGATTTGCGCTCAAGGATGCCGCTGCTGCCTTTCGCTACGTGGCTGGCGGCCAACATACCGGACGCGTTCTGCTCGCTCCATCCGGCTCCGTTACGCGATTCACCATTCGGCGCGACGGCGCCTATGTGGTGACCGGCGGTTTCTCCGGCCTTGGCCGTCTGACTGTGCAGTGGCTCGCCAGGCACGGAGCGGGCTGCGTACTGACCCTCGGTCGCAGTGAACCGGACGAGGAGACGCAGCGGCTTTTTGCGCAGCTCCAACAGAAAGGAACTGAGATTGTCGCCCTGCGCTGCGACGTGAGCGACGAAGCTGCGCTGACCGCAGCGATCGGCACCATCCCGCCGGCGTTTTCTGTGAGCGGCGTCTTTCATGCTGCTGGAGTGCTTGACGATGGCAGCCTGCTACAACAGACGCCGTCCCGGTTTTCGGCCGTGTTGGCGCCCAAAGTTGCCGGAGCGTGGAATCTCCATCGGCTCACCTGTTCCGCGAAGCTCGATTGCTTCGTGCTTTTCTCCTCCGCGGCCGGGGTTTTCGGCTCCCGCGGGCAGTCCAATCACGCGGCAGCCAACGCCTATCTCGATGCACTTGTCCACTATCGCCGCGAGCGTCTTGGGTTGACTGCTTTGAGCGTAAACTGGGGGGCCTGGAGCAGGGCCGGTGCCGCAGTACGACACAGAGTTATTGAACGGGGAGAGCGTATTGGCGTTGACCCCATCTCGCCAGCAGACGGCTTCAGAATCCTGGAGCGTTTGCTCGAAGAAAGCTGTACGCAGACTCTCGTTTCCAGGGTGGATTGGGCCAGATGGGCCGAGCACGAAAAAGCTGAAGCGGCGGTCAACGCCGATCTGTTGATGCGGGTCCTGCACGGACCGAAACACAGCAACGCACAGAAAAATGGCAGGCCCTCTGGCTCAGATCGAGCCGCAAGCGTTATTGCAACAGACGGGCAGCGCTCCTGGCGCGCAGCCCTGCAGGCTGCCCCGCAAACGCAGCAGCTAACCATGCTGGAGGCTCGTGTCGAGGAACGCATTCGCTCCGTGCTGTGTCTCCACGCCTCCGAATCGATCGCTGCCACTCGCCCTTTGCAGGAATATGGGCTGGATTCGCTGCTCTCGATCGAGCTGCGCAACGCCCTCTCCTTGGACCTCGAAGTTAAACTTCCGGCGACCACGCTTTTTGACTTTCCAACGCTTGCATCATTGATGAACTATCTCTTTCGAGATGTGCTGGAGATACGGACCAGCGAGGAGGCCGCACAGAGCGCAAAGACCCCAAAGCAAGACGCGATCGGGGCGGTTGCCTCGCTTTCCGACGATGAAGTGGAGAAGCTCTTTCAGAGAAAGATGGCAGGAATCAAATAGTGAGTGACTTTCTAAAACGGATTGCAGAGTTTTCGCCCAAGCGCCTCGTACTTCTGGCAGCCGAGCTGGAAGAGCGTGTGCGTGCCCTTGAAGTGCGCAACCGCGCGCCCATCGCGATCATCGGCGTTGGTTGCCGTTTTCCCGGCGGGGTTCGTGACGCGGAAACGTACTGGGAGCTGCTCAGCCAAGGCCGCGATGCCATCACAGAAGTACCTTCGTGGCGATGGGATACCGGCGCACTCTACGATCCCGATCCACATGCAAACGGCCGCGTAGCCACCCGTTGGGGCGGATTTCTCGAGTCTCCCGAGCTCTTCGACCCGCCCTTCTTCGGCATTGCGCCTGTCGAAGCCCGGGGAATGGATCCGCAGCAACGCCTGCTGTTGGAAGTGGGTTGGGAAGCTCTCGAAGATGCAGCCATTGTGCCGGCCACTCTCGCCGGCAGCCGCACCGGTGTATTTGTCGGGCTGTGTAATTCGGATTACGCGCAACGAATGCTCCAGAGCAATGCGGAGCGGATCGACGCCTACTTTGCCCAGGGTGCTTCTCATGCCGTCGCTGCGGGACGTATCTCCTACTTTCTCGGATTGCGCGGACCCAGCGTGGCCATCGATACCGCTTGCTCATCCTCGCTTGTCGCGGTACATCAGGCCTGCCAGTCTCTGCGGACCGGCGAGACAGATCTTGTCCTGGCTGGCGGCGCGAACTTGCTCTTCATCCCGGAAGTTACCATGGCCCTTTCGCGCGCCCAGATGATGGCGCCGGACGGGCGATGCAAGGCATTCTCTGCCGCCGCCAACGGCTTTGTGCGCAGCGAAGGGTGTGGCATCGTGGTGTTGAAGCGGCTCGAAGATGCACTGAAGGACGGCGATCGCGTGATTGCTGTGATTCGCGGTACAGCTGTCAACCAGGACGGCCGGAGCAGCGGCATTACTGCTCCCAATGGACCTTCGCAAGAAGACGTAATCCGCGCTGCCCTTGCGGATGCAGGCCTTTCCGCTGAGGCCGTAAGCTACGTGGAAGCACACGGGACCGGTACCAGCCTTGGCGATCTTATTGAATTGCGGGCTCTCGAAGCTGCGCTCGGCAAAGGCCGCCCCGTAGACGCAAGGCTTCCCGTCGGATCCGTAAAGAGCAATTTTGGTCACACTGAATCTGCAGCAGGCGTAGCCGGGCTCATCAAACTTGCGCTCTCTCTTCAGCACCGCGAAATACCGGCGAGCCTTCATTGCGCACATCCAAATCCCGAGATCGACTGGGAGACCAATCATCTTCGTGTGCCCCCGGCCACCGAACCGTGGCAACCCGCGCCTGGCGAGACAATTCGCATCGGGGCGGTAAGTTCCTTCGGATTCAGCGGCACCAACGCACATCTGGTGGTTACCGAACCTCCCGCCGGTTCGTCGGTAAGCCTCGACGGGAATGACTGGCCGGCCAGCTATGTGTTCCCCCTTTCTGCCCGCAGCGAACGAACGCTGCGGATCATGGCTGCTCAACTCGCTGACCGCCTGCGCGAGAACTCAACTCTGCCCTTGGAGGATGTTGCCTTCACGCTCTCGACTGGGCGATCCGCTTTCGCTCACCGAGCAGCTATCCGGGCTGACTCGAAAGAACGTCTCATCGAGGAATTGTCGCTTTTGGCCCAGGGAGACAGCGATCAAGAGAGCGCATTCTTCCGTGGTGTCGTCGAGGCGCACAAGCCGCGGGTTGCTTTTCTGTTTGCAGGACAAGGCGGTGAACGAACCGGAATGGGCTTGTCTCTCCTCGCGCATAGCGACGTGTTCCGAACTGCGGTTGCGGAAGTCGACGCCGCGCTGGCGGGCGCGATTTCAACGCCCATTGAAAACATATTTCGCAACGAGCATGGCGAACTTGCGCAATCCGCGTTGGTGCAACCGGCTCTGTATGCCTATCAATACGGATTGGCAAGAGTCTGGCAGAGTTGGGGAATCGAACCACAAATCGTGGCCGGTCACAGCATGGGCGAAATCGTCGCGTGCACCCTCGCAGGAGTCATGAGCGTGGCCGACGCATCGCTGCTGGTCGCTGCGCGCGGCAGGCTTACTCAGGAACTGGGCGATCCTGGTGGCATGGTTGCTTTGGCCGCATCCGAAGAGCGGGCGCTGGCTGGCCTGGCAGGTTACGAAGCCCATGTGAGCGTCGCTGCGGTGAACGGGCCGGCCAGCGTCGTCATCAGTGGCCGCAGCGAGCCCCTGGAACAGGCCACGCTTGGCTTCGAGCGGGCCGGGATCCGCGTCAAGCGACTGAATATCACCTACGGCTCACACTCGCCGGCTATGGATCGTGTACTGCCTGCCTTCTATCAAGAGGCGGCCAAGGCTCTTTACCATGCTCCGTGCATGCCCATTGTTGCCGACCTCACTGGGGAAATGGCTACTGGCACGACCACTTTCAACGCGCAATATTTCACTGGCCATCTCAGCCGGCCGGTGCAATTTCAACGTTGTCTGGACCGGCTGGCAAAGGAAGGTTGTGCGCTGTATATCGAGATGGGGCCGCGAGCAATCCTGAGCACATTCGGCAAGGAGCGCGCCGAGCCGGGGACCTGTTGGATCGCTTCCACAACTGGCCGCGAGGGTGATTACATGTCGCTGCAATCGGCCGTTGCCGAAGCCTTCACCGGCGGAGCCGCGCTGGATTGGAATTCAACCTTCCGTCATCGCCAGGCAAATAAAGTGTCGCTCCCCACCTATCCATTTGAGCGCGAGCGCTACTGGATTGCTGAAGAGGACTTCGCCTTGCAAGAACCCGCGCCCCAAATAGCCCGGCGGCTCGAGTCTCCGATGCACGGTCCCGCGGGCTCGCAGCTTGATGCATCGGTTCCGATCTTTGAAAGAGAATTGGCAGGGCCGCTTCCGTGGCATCTGGCTGACCATCGCGTCGGCGAGCACGTCGCGGTGCCCGCAAGTGTGTATCTGTCCCTGGCGTGGGACGCGTTTCGCGCTCACCGCAAGACTTCACTTCCAGCGAGAATTCTCGATCTGACGATCAACCTTCCTCTGCAGCCGGATCATGAATCCCTGTATTTGCAGACTGTCCTGGCACCAACCCAGGAGAATGACTCCTTCACCTTTTACATTAGTTCGCGCCGCCGGAACGACGAGCAGTGGGTCCTGCATGCCACCGGGCGACTCGAGACAGGCGCCTCCGCATCAGCCGGGCCTGTCACTCCAAACTTCGATAGGAAAGCCGCAGAACTCCTGCGCGGCGAGGAGTTTTATCAATTACTTGATGAACATGGTGTTCATCTGCGCGCCGCTTTTCGCACGATCAAGGAACTCTGGTGTCTGCCAGGCGCAGCAGAGGGTCTTGTCGTCTCCGACGATGCCTTCCATCTGCAACCCGATGTCTCTTCCGGACCACATCCCGCGTTGCTGGATGGATGCTTCCAGGTCCTCGGCGCGGCGGCTTTGGATGGCCAAGATACGCAGCTGCGCCTCATGACAGGTATCAAAGAGATTGTTCTGCATGGAGAGCTACGCGGTGAAATGTCAGTCGAAGCGCAGCTTGAAACGCGTGATACCGGCATTTATGAAGGCAGCCTTCTCGTACGCGACAGCGAAGGCACAGTGTTAGCATGCGCGCGCGGCATCCAGCTCCGTCTCGTAACAGCGCAATTGAGCACAACCCATTCCGGCGAAGGCTGGCTATACGAATCGGTCTGGCAGCCTGCACCGCTCAGGGGGGAAAGCTCCTCCGCAAACAACAGGCATTGGCTTGTCTTTGGTTCCCGGGCAGGCCTGGCGGGTTCTGTGGCAGATCGCCTGTTGAGCGCTGGCCAGAGCGCCGAGGTAGTGAGCAGTCTGGACGAAGCTGATTCCGCGAAAGCAAGCCCATTACAGCATGAAATCGTTGATCTGCGCGCCATCGAATCGCAGGTGGCTGACCCGCTCCGAGAGTCGTTCGATCCATTGCCAGCCGGTCTCTCCGGGCACCTGGCCGACGCAGCAGAGTGGATCGGCGAAGCAGCGGTTGCCCTCACCGCGCAGAGTGCCGGGTTGTGGCGGGATCTCTTGCGCGTAGATGGCAAGCTGTGGCTCTTCACGCGAGGGGCGCTCGCGGTTCGCGGTACATCCCAAATTGGCGGAGCTATACAGTCAACGCTATGGGGACTGGCGAGATGCGTGACCCTCGAGCATCCGCAACGATTACGGCGCATCGTCGACCTGGACCCAGGCGCTACCTTGCAGGAGATCACCTCGATCGTGGTTCGCGAGCTGCTGGCAGATGATGACGAAGAACAGGTCGCCTATACCGATAGCTCGCGAGTGGCTTTCCGTCTCAAGCCGTCCGAATGCCTCAATCCTGCACCGGTAGACGGGCGCGGGATCTTTCATAAAGACTGCAGCTACCTGCTAACCGGCGGTGCGGGGGGACTTGGTTTGCGGGTAGCCGAATGGCTCGGTAAGCAGGGCGCAGGCAAGTTAGTTCTCATCACGCGTTCTCACGCCTCGGTAGCCAGGCGACAACAGGAGATCGAGGCTCTGCGGGCCGCAGGCGTTGATCTCACGGTCGTGCAGGGGGATGTAGCAGATGCCGAGGCCATGGAACAACTTCTCGCGCGCTTCGGTTCGAATGGCGATTTACCTCCGCTGCGCGGCATCTTCCACATGGCAGCCGATATAAGCAGTGCTCCTGTCGAAGCCATCGACTCTGAACAGATTCGCTCGACCTTTCGTGCCAAAGTCTCAGGCACCTGGATTCTGCACGAACTCACGCGCAAGCTGCCTCTCGACTTCTTCGTCTCTTTTTCGTCGACTGCGGCCGTCCTGGGCGCTGGCAATCTGGGCAGTTATGCTGCCGCCAACAGCTTTGTGGAAAGCATGACTGCTATCCGTGCCGCAGAGGGCCTTCCGTTCATTTCCGTCGATTGGGGAACATGGCAGACGATGCGGCTAGCCAGTAGCGAAGCGCGAAGCCAGTACGCCTCCGGCGGCATGTTGCCAATGGTTGATGAAAGAGCTCTGGAGTGGCTCGAATATCTGTTGCGTCGCAGCGACATGAGGCAGCCAATGGTAGCCAACATAGACTGGACGATTCTCGCCTCATTGTATGAAGCAAAGCGCCAGCGCCAATGGATGCAATTGGTGCGGCCGCCGACCCGAATGCCCGACCTTGGCACGAAGTCTGCGTGGAGCGTGCAGCCTGGAGAAACCCGCCTCAACTCCCTGGAGCGTGCGGTGCAGAAAGAAGCCGCGCGCGTTCTCGGCTTTCGCCGCGGCGAAGTACCCGCTGTAAACGCCCGATTGGCTGATCTGGGTCTTGACTCGCTTATGGCTGTGAGCTTGCGCAATCGCCTGCAGGAACTGACAGGTCACGCATTGTCAGCAACCTTCGCCTTCGAACATTCAACTCCAGCCCGGATGGCCATGGCCCTGGATATGCTCTTATGGGGCGCAGGCGCAGTGGATGAAGAGCATCCTGCCAGCGAACGGGACGAGATTCACATATGAGCAACGCAGCCGAACTTCTAACCCGCCTGCGCGCGATAGGCGTGCAGCTGAGTCTCGAAGACGAAACAATTCGCCTTAACGCCCCTAAGGGCGCGCTGACGCCCGCGTTACAAGCGGAATTGAAGTCCAACAAGCCCGAGCTGTTGGAACTGCTGCGTGCCGCGCGACAAAATGTCCACAAGGATGCGGCGGGGCTTATTCCCAGAGCTGCCCGGGAAGAACTCATGCCGTTGTCGTTCGCGCAACAGAGGCTGTGGTTTCTGCAACAGATGGATCCGGAGAGCGCAGCTTACAATCTGCTTGCGGCGATACGGCTGGAAGGCAATCTGGACGCCGATCTGCTGGAGCGCTCCCTCCATCGCATCATTCTTCATCATGAAGATCTTCGGACATCGTTCGTTCAATACGACGGCTCGCCCTATACGCAAATCACGGATGGCTCCGGCTGGAAAATGGATAGGCTCGTGCTTGACCGCCATCCCAACGAATCTCTTGAGCAAGCCGTCTCGCGCTTCGCTGAAGAGAGGACGAACAAGCCTTTCGATCTTGAGCAAGGGCCACTGCTGCGGGCCTATCTACTTTGTTCGAGCGCGCGGGAATCAGTTCTTCTTGTTTCCATGCATCACATCATCTCCGACGGATGGTCGATGGGGGTTCTGGTCCGCGATCTGGCGGAGAACTATCGAGCCTTCCGCGCCGGAGAATCCCCGCGTACCACCAATCTTGCCATTCAATACCTCGACTACAGCGTGTGGCAGCGTGGATGGCTCGCGACCGGCGTACTCGAACGCCAGATGCAGTACTGGCGCAGATGTTTGGAGGACGCGCCGCCCGTGGTTCTGTTCCCGCCGGACCGCGCGCGCTCTTCTGCAGCGGGCGCTCGCGGCAGACGCTCCAAACTCGTGCTTCCGGCAGACTTGGTTGAACGATTGGAAGCGTGCGGGCGCGCCCACGATGCCACGTTGTTCATGACGATGCTCTCTGCCTTCATGTTGTTGCTCTCACGATACAGCGGGCTGGAAGACGTCGTCGTCGGCTCGGCTTCCGCAAATCGAACCCGCGCTGAAGTGAGCGAGTTGATCGGGTTTTTCGTAAACAATCTCGTGTTGAGGGCCAAGGTCGAAGGCAACATCACCTTTCTGGAATTGCTCCAGCGAGTCCGTGAATCGACACTCGGCGCTTACGAAAATCAGGACGTGCCCTTTGATCATCTGGTACGGGAGCTGCAAACGGACCGCAATCCCGAGTACGCGCCGCTTTTTCAGACCATGTTTATCCTGCAGAACTTCCCGCTCGAAGAACTGCAGCTGCCGGAACTTACCTGCACGCCGCTGGAAATTGATGCGCCGGCAGCGCGCTTCGATCTGACGGTTGAAATTTACCCCTACCGCAAGGAGCTCTGGGTCTACTTCGACTATCGCATCGATCTATATGACGATGTCACAATCGCGGAGTTGCAGCGGAGCTTCGAGCATGTGCTGAATTTTGTGACTGCCGATCCCAATGCGCCTCTGGTGTCTGTTCCGCTGTTGCCGGAATCGGCAAGAGAAGAACTCCTCAACTTCGGCAATCCCTCGCCTGTCACCCTCCCGAGTGGCTCTTTGCTGCTCGATGCTTTCAAGAGAGTGGTGAACGAGACACCAACGAAAATTGCGGTCCGCGCGGGAATGCGGTCGCTCACCTACGCGGAACTCAACCATTGTGCCGACAAACTTTGCGAACGCTTGCAACGCGCCGGCGCGTCTCCGGGTTCCTTGATTCCTGTCTGCCTGAATCGCTCGACAGAATTGTTGGCAGCTCTTCTGGCTGTTCTCAAATCAGGTGCAGCCTATGTGCCGCTGGACCCGGCTTCTCCAAAGCATCGCATCACCGCGATTTTAGATGACATTCAACCTTGCGTTCTCATCACCGAGAATTCCTTCCTTCCGCTCCTGGAGCGATATCAATCGCAATGCCTTGTGCTTGACAGAGACGTTCTCGAAGGCGACGAAGCGTCTCCAGGGAAGGCTACAGCTAGTCCCGTCGAAACGCCTGCATCGGATAGCCTCGCATACGTGATCTTTACTTCCGGATCGACAGGTAAACCAAAGGGCGTCGAGATATCTCACGGTGCCTTGGCGAACTTTCTGGATAGCATGTGCAGAGAGCCGGGCTTCACCAGCCAGGACCGCATTCTAGCCGTTACAACTGTTTCCTTCGACATCGCCGGGCTCGAACTCTTCCTTCCCATCTATGTGGGTGGTGAGGCGGTCGTCGCTCTTGCTCCCGGCGATCTTCCTGCTCTGCTCGACGACCTGGCTCGCGTAAGACCGACGGTTATGCAGGCGACTCCGGCACTATGGCAAATGCTGATCGGAGGCGGCTGGGAGGGTGATGCCGGCATGACAGCGCTTTGTGGCGGAGAGGCCCTGCCGCCGACCCTTGCCGCGGCTCTCCTAACTCGCGTCAAGGATCTGTGGAACATGTACGGGCCAACAGAAACGACGGTGTGGTCGTCGGTGTTTCGCGTCACCTCCGCGACAGGGACGAACATTCCGATTGGCGGCCCCATTCAGAACACTCGGTTTTATGTGCTCGACTCTCGAAAAGAGCCCGTTCCTTTCGGCGTTGTGGGTGAGCTTTATATCGGTGGCGACGGCCTGGCACGCGGTTACTTCCAACGTCCTGAACTGACGGCTGAGCGCTTTAGCATCGCACCCTTCGGGAAAGGCGAGCGTCTTTACGGCACCGGTGATGTTGTCCGTCGCCGTCGCGATGGCACGATCGAGTTTCTTGGCCGCGGAGACTTCCAGGTCAAACTGCGCGGCTTCCGGATTGAACTCGGAGAGATTGAACACGTGTTGCGCCAACAGCCTGAAATCAACGAGTGCGTGGTGCTGCTGCGTGACGACGAAGAGCAAAAGGAACTCGCCGCCTACGTCGTATTTCGCCATGGACAGGCGATTTCTGCCGCACAGCTGCGCAATCGTCTTCGCGAGCGCATTCCCGATTACATGATCCCAGGGAGCACTGTGGTCCTTGATTCGCTTCCACGCCTCCCCAACGGCAAGCTGGACCGTAAGAAGCTGCCAGCCCCTGACCCAACGAAAGGGCCGGCGGTAGAGGGGTTCCCTCGCGAATCTGTTCGCCATTCTTCCAGCAATGCGACTGAATCGGTCATCGCCAGAATATTTCAAGAGCTTCTGCATACGGATCGCATAGAAATCGATCAGTCATTCTTTGATCTGGGCGCACATTCGCTGCTCCTGGTAAAGGCGCATGATAAGCTTCGCCGTGAACTTGCCCCGAATCTTCGGCTGGTGAGCTTCTTCGAGCACCCAAGCATCGCTACGTTGGCCGCACACATCGACGGGGGCCGCGCACCCAAGATAGAAATTGGATGACTTCATGATTCCGGCATCATGGCATTACTAGGAGAAAATATCGCGGACAAGCTGGACGATCCTCGGAAGCGCAGCAATTCCGGCGCTTGGGTTTCTGTTTCTAATTTCCTCGGTCATGCTCGTTCGGGTTATCTTCGACCGCGCCATTCCGCACGCCGATCTTGATTCGACCCACAACGCCTAAACTGCGGCCAGCGTATTCCAGTCGCTGAGTTCATCGCGCTATGCGGCCAATTGGGCGCGCATTTCAGCGGCATATTGGTCGGCATTAAGACCAGCTAGAAGATGAATCGTCTTTCCGTCCACTTTGACGATAGCGGCGATTCCCTCGGCTTTCAGTTCGTTTTCCTTTAGCTGGCTTTCGTCGCGCAAAACGAGACGCAGCCGGGTCTCGGCACAGGCATCCACGCGGACGATGTTTCCCTTGCCGCCGAGCGCGGCGATGTAGAGATTCGCTCTGCGCGCAGCGTCCGGATCGCGCAGGGTCGGTTGAGTTCCGGCTATGGATGGCGCCTTAACCGGCGAGACTTCTTCGATTTCGTCAGCTTCAGGACCGGCAGTCTTGAGATATTCCTCCATGTCGGTCTTCAGGTTTCCGCTCTGCGTGCCAAAGATCGCCTGGACACCATCGCCAACCACAACCACTCCGGCCGCTCCAAGAGCCTTGAGCTTGTTCGCGTCGGCTTTGTTTACGTCGTGCAGTTTCACACGCAGCCGCGTGATGCACGAATCGAGGCTCGCAATGTTGCTGCGCCCCCCGAATGCGCGAACCAGTTGCAATGCGAAATTGTCGCCGCTGACGCTACCGGTGGCTCTCACCGCTTCGTCCTCTACCTCACGTCCAGGAGTCATCAGATTGAAGCGCCGGATCGCATACGAAAAAATGCCATAATACATGGCCGCCCAGATCGGTCCGATGACGAGAAGCCATAGTGCGTTGTGAGACTTCGGATAGAGCACAATGAAATCAATGAGCCCGTGCGAGAACGTAAATCCGTGCCGGATATTCAAAGTGATGCAGACAAAATAGGCCAATCCGGCGAGCAAAGCGTGGACTGCATACAAAGCCGGCGCGACGAAGAGGAAAGCGAACTCGATGGGTTCCGTTATGCCGGTAAGAAATGCGGTGACCGCCGCGGAGATCATGATTCCGCCAATCCTTTTCCGGTTTTCCGGGCGGGCGGCACGCCAGATGGCGAGAGCCGCGGCCGGCAGGCCGAACATTTTGAAGAGATAGCCCCCGGTCATCCTGCCGGCAGTCGGATCGCCGTGAATGAAGCGCGCTATTTCCCCATGCACAACGGTGCCCGTGGCGGGATCGGTATAGTCGCCGGCCTGAAAGAAGAACGGAACGTTCCAGACGTGGTGGAGGCCAAAAGGAATGAGTGCGCGCTCAACCACGCCATAGATTGTGAAGGCGAGAGCCGGACGCTCATGCACGGCCCAATGGGAGAAGGCATCAATCACATTGTCAATCGGCGGCCATATGAAACTGAGCACAGCACCGGCCCCGATCACCGCAAAGGCGGTGATGATTGGAACGGACCGCTTTCCGGCAAAGAAGCCGAGGTAGTCCGGAAGTTTGATGCGGTAGAAGCGGTTGAACACCATCGCCGCGATTAATCCCACGATGATTCCGCCGAAGACACCGGTCTCAATCGATGGAATCCCCATGACGCTCGTGGTCTCGACGCCGAAGAGCTTTGCGCACGTGCCCATCGTGGCGAGGAAGACAACATAGCCCACCGTTCCTGCCATGGCGGCCACGCCGTCATTCTCCGTGAGTCCGATAGCAACGCCGATGGCAAAGAGCAACGCGAGATTCCCGAAAATCGCACTGCCCGCCGTTGCCATGATCTGCGACAACCATCCTGGCAGCCATGAGAAATTTGCGCTCCCGATGCCGAGCAGAATGCCGGCGACCGGCAGCACTGAAACCGGCAGCATCATGCACTTGCCGATCTTCTGGAGAAGAGAAAATGCGCCTTTGAACGATATCTTCATGTCAGACACCCGTGCTCGTTGTTAACAGTTCAGTTTCCGGATCAGGGACAAGGGCGCGCACCTCTTCGGCAGATTCGGCGGCGAGGGCGTTTTCCGCCAGCTTCCTGCAGGCGTCAATCCGAAGGGTCCGAATTTGCGCCTTCACCGCGGGGATCGCAGGCAGGCTAACGCTGAGTTCTTCCACGCCGAGTCCGAGAAGGATTGGCACGGCACAGGGATCACCGGCAATGCCTCCGCACACTCCCACCCACCGGCCCGCGGAACGAGCCCCGTTGACCGTATGCGCAATGAGCTTGAGCACCGCCGGATTGAGGCCATCCACTTGAGGTGCGAGCTTCGGATGCCCCCGGTCCATCGCGAGGGTGTACTGCGTGAGGTCATTCGTGCCGATGGAGAAAAAGTCAGCTTCGCGGGCAAACTGCTCCGCCATAACCGCCGCGGCCGGCACTTCAACCATAATGCCTGTCGGCACTGGTCGTACTCCGAGGCTGGCGGCCTCTTCGGCGAGGATCGCTTTCACGTCTCGTAATTCGCTCAGCATGGAAATCATGGGAAACATCACGCTAACGTTGCCTGAGACCGAAGCGCGCAGAATAGCTCGGAGTTGTGCACGCAGGATTTCGGGACGATCGAGACCAACCCTCACGCCGCGCTCGCCAAGGAACGGATTATCTTCCTTCGGAATCGGCAGGTACGACAGCGGTTTGTCGCCTCCGACATCGAGGGTGCGGATGATGATTGGACACTCTGGTCCCACGGCCTGAACGATGGATTTGTATGTCTCGAATTGCTGATCTTCAGTAGGCGCATCGGAGCGTTCCATGAAGAGAAATTCGGAGCGGAGCAGGCCAACTCCTTCACCTCCGAGGCCGCGTACCTGTGAAGCGTCTTTCAGTCCGCCGATGTTTGCAACCACTTCGATGCGCTTGCCGTCGAGGGTGACAGCGGGTTCATGCGCGAGAGAGAGATTCGCCTTACGGCGCTGCTCAGCGACCTCCTGTGCACGTCGAATTCCGGCCACTTGCTCAGGCGAAGCGTGAAGCCGCAGGGTGCCCTTGTTCCCATCCAGAATGACAAGAGTGCCGTTCGGCACTTCGAGTGCGGCGGGCTCGATTCCGGCGAGCGCGGGAATGCCGAGTGAGCGGGCAAGAATTGCCACGTGAGATGTCGAGCCGCCGCGTGTCGTGCAAAAGCCCATCACGTGTGAGCGGTCAAGGGACGCCGTGTCAGAGGGAGTGAGATCTTCGGCAACGAGGACAGTGATTGGCCGATACTCCTGCGGCTTGGTTTCCGCTCCCGTAAGGATCGACAGCACACGCAGGCCGACATCGCGCAAGTCATTCGCACGTTGAGCAAGCAGTTGGTTGCGCAGCCCGGCCAGTCGGTCAGCGTGGGTCGTAACCGCCTTCTTCCATCCAAATGCCGCGCTCTTTCCTTTGGCGATTGCTGATTCGACAATCTCAAGAAGATCGGGATCAGAGAGCAATTCCTCGTGCGCAGCAAAAATCGCGGCCTTCGCGGGGTCGGCTTTGGCATGCAGCTGGGCTCGTAACGCCGCAAGTTGCCCCTGGGCGGTTGCGATCGCGGCGACAAGTTGGCGGCGTTCCACCTCCGGGCCTGAACCCTCCTCGGTCACCGCAATCTCCATTCGACGAACCTGGAAGACTTCACCGACGGCCAACCCCGGGGAGGATGGAACGCCAATCAGCAGGTTGGGATCGGCAGACTTTTTTCGGGGAGCCGGCGCGGCCGCCTGAGAGACGGTGGTGGTCGCCGGCGCAGGTGCCGGCACACAGCCCTCGTCTCCGCAGCCTTGAGCCAAAACGCCAGTCAATTTCTCCACAGCGGCATCCGCATCGGGACCGCTGGCAATTACTTGCACCTTCGAGCCGAAAGGTACGTCGAGTGCCATGATCGATGTCACGCTCTTGGCGTTTGCGTTCCGGTCGCCAAGCTGCAGTTTGATTGCCGACTGAAAGCCCTTCGCAAGGTTTGCGAGCACGGCTGAAGGCCGGGCGTGCAGTCCGGTGCGATTCGGAATCACAATGGCTTCAGAAGTAACCGTCCTTCCTCCGTTTGCCGCAACCGCAGCGGAATCCGAAGCAAACGTCACCGTGAACAGGACGTCCTTTCCAGCAGCGACAATACCGCTGGCGCGTTCCCAGGATGTGATTCGTTCGCTGTTGGCGATGACAATCTGCGTCAGAAGACTTTTCGCATGCGTTGCCAGGAAATCGAGGTCAAACTCGATCAGTGGCGTGCCTGTCCGCACTTTGTCGCCGGGCTTGACGCGCGGCGTGAATCCTTCGCCCTTTAACATCACCGTGTCGATGCCGACGTGCATCAGAACCTCGATGCCGTCAGGCGTTCGCAAGGTCAGTGCGTGTCCCGCAGCATGGAGCGAGATCACCTCTCCGTCGCAAGCTGCCAGGAGGACAGCGTCAGTGGGATCAATCGAAAGGCCGTCTCCGACCATCTTCTGCGCGAAGACCGGATCAGGAACCCGTTCGAGCGGCCAAACCTGACCGCTCAATGGCGACAGAATCTTGAGTTGTGACATAGACAGGCCGCTCTCATTTAACGTGGGTTAATCAGTAAATGACACAGTCCCGCTCGGGGCGCCATTGCAAACTGTGAGGCGCCCAAAGCCTGCATCTTCAACCCCATCATCCAAGGGCCGGGGCTGTCTTTCGGCTGCCCATCCTACTTTTGATTTTCAACTCCGTCATCTGGCAGAATTGCCAGTACTTCTCCTGCACTTCGCGACATTGAAAGTTCTGGCAGTATCGCAGCGATTGCTTTTCAAGCGGTGCTCGACCCCAAGTCAACTTCAGCGATCTATTTCAGGGTGCCTTTAGAGCCATTCCTGGACTGGATCGACGATAAGTGCTGATTTGGGACGGCGACATCGCTCTGTCCTGAATACAGGAGCCCGTTCAATACAGATTCCCGACCACCTGCTCGGCGATTCGCTCGAGCATAGTTGCGCTGTATGGGTCGGCTGGGTGCGCCTTCAAGGGCGGCTCGCGAGTGGCTTCCGTTACGCCTGTCATTGTCACTTCGAACCAGGCGTCTCTCACTCTTCCGGCGATAGTGTCCGCATGCTCGCCCGCCGACGTTAAACGCAGACATTCAACAGCTTCGTTGCCCAACGCCTTCAGCCTTGTGCTTCCGCCGGGGCATGGATGAGAGTTCTCCTTGCTTACCTGAATGTCGATTGCCTGCGTGGAACCCGATGTTTGACGTGTGAAACGGCACGAGCCCTGCCAGTTGTTCTCAGAATGGGCTGTCACCACTACATCTCCGCCGAGTGCAGTCGCAGCACTTCCCGTAGACAGCCAGGGGCAGAGGGCTGGCTGCTGCGCCATAGCGACAGAGCCAAAGGCCATGATCGAGAGCAATGCCAGGCGCGCAATCATTCGCTGCTTATGCCTTTCCCTTGGCCGGGACGAATACTTCCGCCTTCAGAATCTTCCCGCCCTCCTCCAGCACATAAAGACGATTGGCGTCGAGGTTGCGGAACTGGTCGATCTGCCCGCTCAGCCACCGAACTTCGACCAGATCCACATGCTTCGCCTGATCCAGTCCAAAATGCAGACGCAGATCATTCTGTGAGAAATAACTGCCACCGCTTCGCAACTCCTCCATTTGGACGAGTGGTCGTTCCGCATCGGGCGCTGTCTTTGCCGTCACCGTAACGCGGCTCCCTATCCCGGAGCGGTTGGACTTTGTTCCGACGAGTTTGATCTTGATCCAGTTGCGGTTCATGGTCGAGTCGCACCGCAACAACTGCGGCGGAGCATTGATGCAGTTGACGACGATATCGATATCGCCGTCATTGTCGTAATCGCCGAACGCACAGCCGCGGGCCGGGGCATTTTCAAGAATCCCTGGCCCACCTTTCTCTGTTACCTCTTCGAAGCGGCCGTTGCGGAGATTGCGGTAGAGGTACTTGTGCTCGGCGTATTTCAGATCGGCTTTCGAGTTATCGACCTCAGGATAGACGTGACCGTTTGACATGAGGATGTCAAGCCATCCGTCGTTATCCATGTCGAAGAATCCCACGCCCCACCCCAGCAGTCGTGTATTTACGCCGAGCCCGCTTGGATAGGTGCGATCTTCAAAGTTTCCGTCGCCGAGGTTGGTATACAGCGAGTCTGTGTCGCCGGCAAAGTTGGTTTTCACGACGTCGAAGCGTCCGGTCCGATCGTAATCGCCGATAGAAACGCCCATGCCGGCCTGCGGCTTGGCCTCGGCTGAGAGCGCAGCGCCGGCCTCGATTGCAATGTCGCGGAATGTTCCGTCCTTTTGATTGAGGTAGAGCGTGGCAGGCGCGGAATCGTTCGCTACATAGATGTCTGGCCAGCCATCGTTATCGAGGTCGGACGCTGCGACGCTAAGACCGTAAGTGCCCACTGCAGTCCACATGCCGGACTTTTCGCTGACGTCGACGAAGGTACCGTCGCCGTTGTTGTGATAGAGAATATTCTTCCCACCGCGCAGCCCCGGCGGCCCGCAAGCGACCAGGATTCCCTTGTAGGTACATGGCCCGTCTTCGGGCAAAGGCGCGGTTTTCAAGTCGAAGTCAACGTAGTTGGCAACGAAAAGATCCAGATGGCCGTCGCGATCGTAGTCGACGAAAGTGCATCCGCTGTTCCACCGAATCTTCGGGCCGGGCTGGATGAGACCGGCCTGCGCAGTAACGTCGGTGAATGTCCCGTTCCCATTGTTGCGGTAGAGAACATTCTGGCCGTAATAGGTGACAAACAAATCATCGAAGCCGTCGTTGTTGTAATCGCCAACGCAACAGGCCTGGCCCCATCCCGTTTTGTGCTCCAGTCCCGAGCCTGATGACACGTCGGTAAATGTGCCGTCGCGGTTGTTCTTGAAGAGCCGGCAGTGCGGCTCCTGGCCTGCGGGAAAGCCATCGAGCCGCCACCCATTTACGAAAAATAGATCGACCCATCCGTCATGGTCGTAGTCATAAAAGGCGAGCCCGCAACCAGTGGTTTCAAGCAGGTACTTATTGTGGTGTTCACCGCCATAGATTGTCTTGGACAGCAAGCCTGACTGCGAAGCGACCTCAACAAAACTCACTCCCAGAGGAGTGCCTTCGATCGGCGACTTGGGTCCTGCTGGCGGAGGCGCTGGTTTGGCGTCGTATGTCCGCTCCTGCGGACCAATCTTCGGAGCCTGAGGATGCGCTTCCTGCGCGAGGGCGACAATATCCGCAAACGGCAGCACCAGGGCCGAGCGGCTGAGGGATCGCAGAAACGTGCGGCGATTCATTTCGCGATGGGCCAAGAACTGTTCTTCCTCCTTATTGGGACCCGCCACCGGCACTCTGGGGCGGTTGATTGTGTAGATCACTATGCACGTGCCAAGGCACACTCTCATTTGAGATCTCAGGGTGCTTGCGGAGAAAGTCCAGAGAATAGGTCGGTGCGGCCGGATCGATCCGCTTGATTGTGTATTGAGCGGCTTCCGCCTGGGCTTGCTGCTTCATGCCCTTGCGACGATAGAGAATAGCGAGGTTGTAGTGCGCGGCCAAATCGTCCGGATCAATCCCTTGCAGAGCTTTAAACTGTGCGATCGCATCATCTGCCCGATGCTGTTGATAGTAGGAGATACCCAGTTCGCGCCGTGCGTCTCTGCAGTCAGGATATTGCGCTACAACCTTTTCGAGGTCGCCGATCTCTGCGTCAGAATGGCGCGAGCGGCGCTCGACAAGCGCCATATAATACAGCGCACGTGCATCGTCCGGATGCAGTTCAAGAGCTTTCTCCAGCGGCTTTCGAGCCTCGTCGTACTTTTCCCAGTCGACGTAGGTCAGCCCCAGGTTGATGTATCCGTCCTTGTAATCAGGGCGCAAACGGACTACCTGTTCGAATGCACGAATCGCGTCGGCGTGCTGCAGCTGATCCAGATAGCCGATGCCAAGGTTATTCCAACGCATCCAATCAAGATTGTCCGTGGGAAGAGCTGTCGTCGGCTGATTCTCGCCAATATTGAGAACGCGGCTGCGGGAAGCAATCTCGACAACCGGGTAAGCCGGATGGTCAGGACCAAAGATATTGTTAAGGTAGCTCTGGCGAAGATGGCGATAATTGACCTGCGCGCGAATTGTAATCTGGCCCTTGGCGTCGGTGGGCAAGTGGAACTGGTACCGCACCAGGGCTGATCGGCCTGCCTGAATCGTATTGTCGTATGCCACCGAGTGGATCGCGAAGACTGTGTGGTTATCCACGAAATCTCCGATCACGTTAACGGGCCGATTAGTGAAGCTGTGCGCGCCGGGTTCGAGCATCCCATCGGGCTTGAGAAATCCGCTCTTGTAGATTTCAGCCCCGTCGGCATCGGTTGCCGTGAACTGCACCCATGCTTCATATAAATCGCGCACTTCGGGAACAAGTGAGTGACCGATGTTCTTATTCTGAATAACAACAAGAGCTTCAACCTCGTCGTTTGCGTGCAAGGTGAAAGGAACCGTGCCGAGGGGAGCGATTAACCCGCCATTATCGCCGACCCTGAGTCCAACGATATCGACATTGAGGTAATTGCCGGACTTAAGGAATTCGATTGTCTTTTCGAGCTGCTCGTCGAATCCGTAGTAGAAGGGTACGGCAGTGTTGCCGGCCAGCCAGCGATGTGAAACAAACGTGCCATTCTTCGCTCCGGGTTCAGGCAGAACATTTGGCGCTCGCTTCATGTGGCAGCCCTGGCATGTGGTGAAATCTGCGGCATAGAAAGTAAGTGGATTGCGGGTCGAGAATTTCGAGTTCTGCCACTCGTCGTAAGCGGTGAACGCGCGAATCCATTTGTAGTCGTTCAAAGTTGGGGGCAGGTTTGCCTTGTGGCAGGCGGCGCAGAACTCCGGCGTGTGATAGATATCCTGCATCACGGCCTTCGAGTGGCGATCGAGATGCGCAAGAATTTCCGAGTCGGGCACGACTCCAGGAATTCGCCTGCCTTGCTCATCCACCAAAACAGAAGGCACGCCCATCACAAAGCCGCCATTGCCCAGTTTTGATTGAACACTCTGGATGGAATGGCACGTGGTGCACGTAAGACCGTCGCGGTCGAGGAGCCGGTCTACCGTTGAACCGGTGTTCATCGCCCCCGCCAGAACAGCAATTGGGTTGTGGCAGCTATCGCAATGGCGCGCAAACGCTACGCCTTTGGTGCGAAGCAGGATGTTCACGCTTTCGCGATAGAACGGCGTGCGGAAGGAGTTAGAGTGCAGCGCCTGTCGCCACTGGTGATATGCCTCCTGGTGGCAATGGCCGCAGTACTGTGCATCCGGGAATGCGCTCGGCTCCAGGAAGTCATTGCCCTCCACGGCTGCGTTCCCGGGGATGGATATGTTGCCTTGGACAAACGGGTAGTTGTAGGTGGCGCGCATCTTGTCGGCGTACGCTTTGCGGCTTTTGGCTGCGCCGTCGGGCAGATCCTGTGCCCCGTGCAGGATGCGAACAGACAAAACGGAAGCCGCGCACAGAAGTAGAACCAGGAGGAAGATGCGCCTTGTAAGGGTGCTCATCAATGTAGGTTCCCCTGGGAACGGCGCCGTGAGTGCCACTGAAAGTATAGGCGTGGGATTTGATAAATGTATACCGGCAGCCGCAAGCTCTTAGAGCGTCAGCTATTGAGCTGGAGTGGCAAGCGATCTGGCTTGCGCTCGTTCCGTTTCGGCCTCCGCCATCTTGCCCTGTCTTTCCAGAGCCGTGGCGAGCGCCACGTGCGCCTCAACGTAGTTCGGATCAAATGCGATTGCGTCGCGGAATTGACCAATGGCCTCGTCCAGCTTTCCGCTCGACATCAGCGACTTTCCAGAGTTAGTCGCAACCTCTGCGCGCTGCAGATTCATATGAGAACGCATCAGATTCCCTGCAACCTTACGCTCCGCCGCAGCGTCGGCAGTTTGATTCTGCTTGACCAGCACCGCGGCCAGAATAAGGTGGGAGTCAGCCTGGTCCGGGAGCAGGCGTATGGCCTCGTGCAGAGCGTGAGCGGCCTCAGTGAGCCGGTCGAGCTTGTTGTAGATGCTGCCGAGCATCGCCCAGGCATCTCCGTTGTCAGGATGCAGCTTAAGAGAAGCCTCGAGCTGTTGCGCGGCCTCTGGATATCGAGCTGCCTGCGTATAAAGCACGCCTAGCACGTACGCCGGCTCATAGCTGGCGGGATTCAGCTTTTCAGCCTTCTCCAACTCGGGAATGGCGTTCGCCGCGTCGTCCTGCAGCTTGTACGCAACGCCCAGATCATAATGCAGTTGCGGCGAACCGGGGGACAACGCAATGGCAGCCTTCAGCTGGGTGATGGCGTCCGCGATTTGATCGATCTGAATGTATGCAGCCGCCAGATCCTGATGCGCGGTAACATCGTCAGGTCGAAGCGCAATTGCTCGCTGCAAGTAAGGCACGGCATCTTTTGCTTGCTGTGCCTGGCTCAAAGCCATCCCCAGGTTGGTCAGCGCATCTGCATTCTTCGGCTCGGCCTCCACCACCCGCTTCAGCAGTTGGATTGCTTCTGGCACCCTGTTAACCCGTTGCAGAACGATCGCGAGTTGATAGGCGGCCGCAGCCGATCTCGGTTCAAGCTTGACGGCTTGCTCCAGGATCGGAACCGCCTGCTCGTCCTGTCCGGCATCTGCCAGGGCCTTCCCGACGGTCAAGGCAATCCGTGGATCCGCCGGCGCCAGGTTATATGCCTTCATCCATTCCCTGGTCGCTTCCGCGCTTTGTTCGGCCTGAAGTACATACCCCATATGGATGTGGGCGGCGACAAAATCATCCTTTAAACGGATAGCCTCAGAAAATTCCTCCTCGGCGTGATGCCAGTCCCGCCCCTGCGCGTAGAGTGATCCAAGTTCATCGTGCAGCTCCGGGCTGCGCGGCTCCTGGGCGACTGCCTCTCTCATCTTCGCCGCAGCAGAAGCCCTTTGTCCTGTTGCCGCAAGAGCCCGGCCGTAGGCTGCCAGCACGTACGAAGGCAGCGGATGCCGCTCCGCGTTTGCCGTCGCTTCTAATTTCGCGAAAAGCGGAATGGCTTTGGCTGCCGCGCCGGCTTGTGCATAAGCCATCGCCAGGTTCATCTGCGCTGAAGCGTCGTCGGGCTTGATGGCAAGAGCCTTCTCGAGTTCCCGTGTCCCCGCGGCCACCTGGCCTTCGCGCACCAGCACTGCGCCCAGGGCGCTATGTCCTTGCTCAGCTGAAGGAGCCAGACGCGTAACCGCCTCGAACTTCAGTTGAGCAGTCTTGAGGTCATTTCGATTGAGAGCCGCAACTCCCTCACGGTAATCAGCATCCGCGTCTCTCAAACTGGCTGAAGGCTCTTGAGCGAAGACATGACCACCCGGGATGACCGCTGGGGCTAGAGTGACCCATAGAAGCGACTGCAATTGGGGACGAGCCAGGCGCATGGCAAGGAACCACTACATTCTATCCCGTAAGGATGGCCAGTGCTGATCGGAATTCCTTCGAGTTCGACGATGCGCCGATTATCAGAACGACGGCTGAGCTACAAAACCAGCCCCATGCATCGATCTGTCGCGGAAGCTGACAATCTCGATGTTGAGCCGGCTCAACTCGTTTGAGATCTTTCGCTCAGGCACCGGATCGGTCCTCGAAAGTCGACTTGTGAAAAGCAACCTGATTGCTGGTACCATGCCAGCAATGAACAAACTTGCGCCATTCCTCTGGTTCAACGACAACGCCGGAGAAGCCGCCGAGTTCTACCTGAGCGTCTTCCCGCAGGCACGCAAGCTCGATGAGCTGCGTTCCAAAGGCGTCGGTCCCTGGCCCGTGGGCAAGATTGCCACGATCACGATCGAACTTGAAGGTCAGGAGATGGTCTTTCTCAACGGCGGTCCCGCGCATCAACTCAATCCGGCCTTCTCGTTCTTCATCCGCTGCGACTCCCAGAAAGAAATCGACAGCTACTGGGATAAGTTGATCGAAGGCGGCAAGCCCATGGCATGTGGCTGGCTCACAGACCGTTTCGGCCTATGCTGGCAGATTGTGCCGCGCAATATCGGCGAGTTGATCAGTCACCCCAAAGCTATGGAAGCCATGATGACTATGATCAAGATGGATCTGCCCGCTCTTGAAGCCGCCGCACGCGAGAACTGATAGCCAGCTCTCCGTATCAGGGTTCTCAAACATGATGGTAGTTGGAGTTCTGAATCGCAAGGTTCAGCTGCTTACTGACTCCATCGATCACCAGGCTGTCAACGTGGTTTGTCCCATCGGGCAGCCGGCTGAACTGCACTGTCAGGTTCATGGCGTCCTTCGGATCGTCCATGTAAGAAGCTATCTGCATCCGAAGCAACGCCTTCTGCGCCTTGTCGAAGACGATCGTCATCGAATCTCCAGGTTTCAGATAATTCTTGATGACGAGCTGAAGCTCATTGGGAGCGCCCGCAGGTGGACCCAGGGTAACGTTTCCCTGAGCATATGCCTGCTGCAACTTGGCTCCGTCCGGCGGAACATACTGCTGTGCCAGCGCTTTCATCTGCTCTGCGTAGTCCTTGTACTCCTCTTTCTTCTTCTCGACTACGTGCTGTTTTAACCGCCCTCCACTTGGAGCAGCGGCCTCGGCCGGCGGATCAAGCGACGTCTTCTGGGGCTTCCCATCCGGCCCGAGACGCACCTGAAAATGCTGCTGCTTCTTCTGCTCCCCTTTCAAGCTGATCGTAACCTGTTCATTCCAGCTGTAGGACATGAGAGCTTGCTTGTTTTTCGCGGAGGCTTCTTTCACATCCGCAACGCGCTGCTGCAGTTCCGGGTTTTGAGCAATGGCAGGACGAACAAATCCTGCGAGCGCTCCAAGAACCATCAGGGGGGCAAGACTGGTACTCAAGCGAAGGCGGGCGGTGTACTTCATCGGTTACCTCTCGACATTTAAGGGAGTGGGGATGATTCTGGGGAAAATCCGATCGGTTCCGGCGCTTTGCCGGGAATCCTGCGGCGTGCATCTCCAAGTGCACCACGATCCGGAAGAAGTGAACACTGGCAGTTGTGACAGAGAGGCCGCCACGCGTATTTGGCGGTTCTCCAAAGCGTCTCGCCTGCTGAATTGCCGGCTGTGTCGACTACTTCAATTCCCTCACCCAGATGTTCCTGAAACTGATGGGTTCGCTCTTGTCGCCATGTGCCTGCAGTTTGATCGGAGCACTGTCATACTTCTTGTAGAACGGCTTGCCGATGTACAGAGTCTGCCCCTGCAGCTCGAAGTGATTCTGCACCAGCACGCCGTTGAAGAGAACTGTGACATAAGCTGGGCTTTGAAGTGAGCCGTCGGCATTGAACTTCGGCGCGGTCCACACCACGTCGTAGGTCTGCCACTCGCCCGGCTTGCGATTCGGATTCACAAGCGGAATTCCCTGCTTGTAAATACTGCCCGCCTGGCCATTGACGTATGTCTTATTGTTATAGGAATCGAGGACTTGCAGTTCGTATCCTGCGTCGCCCGGGCCGGTCGAGGCGAGAAATACCCCGCTATTGCCTCGTGCCTGATCGCTGCCGGTAACGTTGGCTGGGATTCTCCACTCGATATGGAGCTGGAAGTTCCGGAATGTGCGCTTTGTCTCGATGTTGCCAACACCAGGCGCTTTGCTGACCGTCATCACGCCGTCCGCGACAAACCATTTTGCAGGCGACTTGTCCTGGGCCGACACCCACTCGTCGAGATTCCTGCCATCAAACAGCACGATTGCATCGGAGGGTGGCGCCGCGTCTGTCGCGCCCGGAGTCACAACTTCCGGCACGGGCTCCCACACTTCCGTGTCGTGAGGATTGGGTTGTGCAGGTTGTTGCGCGGGAAGGAGAACGACCCCAGAAGCGAGAACTAACGCGAAGACTTGAGAAACGTGGATGCGCATAATTGCATTTGAGAATACACCTCTTTGTCGGCTGGCTAAGCACGCGGTCAGGCGCAGGGGTGCACCCTGAGGCCTTTGCCGACAAGGAAAACTCTGATCAATTAGTCGATGAGTTCGCAGGCGTCCACATATCGAGCATCGTCCGAGACGCATGTTCCAGCGAGGCGGCAGTCACAAAACTCACCGGGGCGGCGCAGAATGAGCAGTGCGCCTCCTGTACGTCTGGATTCTCGGGAGATGTATCCAGCGAAAACTCGCGAAGACAATCCGAACAGGTCAGCATGAGCAAAGCGTGGCCGGTTGAATCGCTCGCATCGCGAGCCGATTGCGTCGCTGGCGGCTGAAACGGGCGATAGAACGTGGGCCGCGTGACCGGGGTACGAATGAGATCGGCTACAGTACGCAACAATTCATCCGGATTGCATCTGGCTTTCGGATAGAAGGTGTCAGCCATCACTCCGGGAGGCACGCTGCCGCGGACTTCATAGGACTCGCTGATCGCGATCACGGGAATCGAAGGAAACCGGCTGCGCACCACAGACAGAAGCTCGAGACCCGACATGCGCGGCATGCTGAGGTCCGAGATAATCAGGTCTGGAGTTGAGCTTCGAAGCTGCGCAAGGGCATCGAGGCCGTCGCTTGCAGTCAAGACCTCATAGCCTTCCTCATTCAACAGCATGGCCATGATCTCACGCATGCAGGGTTCATCATCAACGAACAGCACTTTGTTCCCAGGGACGGCGTTCATGCTTAGTGGACCTCGTTCAAGTGGGCGGACCCCGCGTGGCTCAAAGCGATACAGGACATGGAGGTCGACCGAAATGATTCGATTTGGCCGCCCATGACGCCCATCGCTTATCTGTTTCTGTTCAATGAGATGCATCGATACAAGCAGATGGATGCCCGCGCCCCTTCGTTTCAGCCGGGGGATCGAAATTTTCATATTATGATGGCGCTATGCCGACTCGAATTCGTGCAGTTCTCGCGCTTGCATGGGCGCTCGGAGCGATTTCCTGCCCCGAAACAGGCCGCGCGCAAACCACCTCGGGCCACAATTCCACAGGTGAATTTCAAGACAAATTCATGACCGTACTGACCCAACACGGGGTCGTTGGTGGCGGCTTCGGGCTCTTAAACGGACGAGGCGATGAGGTGGTATTTGCAACGGGCGAATCGAACCGCACCACTCATCAAAAGGTCGATGCGGCAACCGCTTACAACTGGGCCTCGATCACCAAAACGATGACTGCCATTGCCATCCTTCAGTTGCGCGATCATGGCAGGCTCTCGCTCGATGACCCCGCGGTACGCTTTGTGCCTGAACTGCGCGAGGTGCACGATGCATACGGACCGGTAGACGCAATCACAATACGCCATCTGCTGACTCACAGTGCAGGATTTCGCAATCCGACTTGGCCTTGGGATTGCGATGAGAAGGACAACTGCGATTGGCAACCCTTTGAGCCCACCAGGTGGGCGCAAGTTGCAGCCATGCTCCCATACACTCACATTGCGTTCGCACCTGGGAGCCGATGGAGCTACTCAAATCTTGGATACGTCTTCCTTGGCCAGATTGTCGAACGATTGAGCGGCGACGACTTCGAGGTTTACGTTGATAAAAACATCTTGAAGCCATTGGGAATGACGAACAGCTACTTTGATCGTGCGCCCTATTTCCTTGAGAGCCATGTGTCGGCGAGTTATCTTCGTACCGGCTCAAAGCTGGAACAGCAACCCCTTAACTTCGACACGGGCATCACCACTTCGAACAGCGGACTCAAGGCGCCAATTACCGACATGATGAAGTACCTGCATTTTCTGGCTGGAGGTTCCGACAACACACTCTATGAGGCTGTCCTCAAGCGGAGCTCGGTTGAAGAGGCCTGGGCTCCGGTACTTCCCGTGGCAGAAAAGGGGCAAAAGCCGACAGCGTACACTTCCGGCCCGGATGGTGGTCAGCCGAAGATGGGGCTCGGATTCTTCGTGCTGGAGATAGGCGGCCATCGCTACATTTACCATGACGGCGACCAGGGCGGATTCTCCTCGGAGTTGCTTGTCGATCCTGCAAGACACTGCGCCAGCATTCTGGCCGTGAATACAACCGATACAGGCGCGCCCACTCCTTCACCGGAGTCGCATCCGCAGTCGAATACCGAGCCGGATCCCACAAGCGACCTGCGGATGGCTCTCCGTGGTGTCCTGATCCAAACGACGTTTCCACGCTGTTCGGGAACGGATTAAGAGACACAGCAGATTCAGTCTCTGCCGCGTCCGATATCCATCGCGGGCGAGATGGGGTTGCGCTCGTCGATGTATTCGTCGATAACCTTCTGAAGAAGCCCCTTGGCTTCGAGGATGAACTCGACGGCATCGCGACCGGCTCCGTAGCCGCCCGCGTTGGGGGTGACATAGTGCGCCTCAGCCTTGACCTGTTCGCGCGCATTGGCAACGGCAACGGCAAATCCGCACTCGCGCATAACCGGGAGATCGATCACGTCATCGCCCACAAACGCGATCTCTTCGACTTTGACGCCTTCCTTATCCATGATTTCGCGGACGGCCTGCATCTTGAATGCCTGGCCCATGTAGACGAACTCGAGCTTGAGATCCCTGGCCCGCGTCGCAACGGTCTCGCTGATGCGTTTGGTGATGACTCCGCACTTCATGCCGCCCAGACGTGCAAGTGAAATGGCCGTTCCGTCGTGAGCGCTGTATCCTTTCGCCTCCATCATGGTTGCGGACTGAACGCCGAATCCAACCTGGCCATCGCGTTTCGAAAGGTGGGTCTGTGTCTCAGGGCTGCTCGATGCCGGATTCGGTGCGGGTACGAGCCAGATGGTTCCGTCGGTGAGAACGCCATCCACGTCAAAAAGAATGATTTTGATGCGGCGGGCGCGATCCTGCGCTGTCAGTGTCATGCTTCAATTTTAACCGCGGTCTATTCCCCAGTTTGACCCGGCAGGCGCAAGCATCGGTCAATGGGAGAGAATCGTATTGGAAACCTGAACCGATGGAAAAGCAGAATCCCGATCCACCACCTTCGCTCGAACCGGAAGACTACTACTACGACGGCGAGTACCTCGTCTTCACCGCCGCTTACCATTTGAAGCGCGGCCTCTGCTGCGGCTCAGGTTGCAGGCATTGTCCCTATCGAGGAAGCGCAGAGGACACAAATCCGCCAGAGTAATTGATTCGGAAGGGACTCTTAGCCTTCGGCAACCTGGTTTGTCGCCGGACCGTTAATTTCTCCGGACCGCACACAGGGTTGATCCAGTTCGGGGCTTAGTTCCAGCTCGGGGCTCAAAGCGGGCTCGGGGCTTAGAATTTCCGGAACAGCTTCTAAAATCTTCGCTTCAGGCTCCGGTGCCTCGGGAGAGGTTGGTGCGGCCCCAAGAATGAACAACAGCACGCGGGCAAAATCCTCTGGCTCCAAAGACTCAGCAGCTTCCGGATTGCTCTCCGCCGCAATCTCCCATCGGGCGTGAAGACCAGTCTTGACGAAGCCCGGCTTAATCGACGTGATGTGCACATCGGTTCCGTCCAGTTCAGCCGCCAGCGCGTCAGAAAGTATCTCTATCGCGGCCTGTGTGGCCGCAAAAGCTGTGGGACGCGCTGAGCTTCCCACACCGTGCGAGACGTTGACCAGGTGCCCTGAGCCTTCAGAAACGAAGTGTTTCAGGAAGACATAGGCAATCCGAACCGTGCCTTCGACGTTTACCTTGACCATGCTGATCAGGCGCTCGATATCTACGGTCTCGATGATGCCGGCTTCAAACAACGCTCCGTTGTTGATGCAGATATCGCAACGGCCAAATCTGTCGAGCGCCGCGTACAGCAGAGTCTCGGGGAGCGACTCATCAGTCAGACTCCCGGCAACCACTGTGCACGGGCTGTCCAGTTGAGCGGCAAGAGCGGTGAGCTTCTCCATGGATGGCGCGCACAGCACAAGTGAGAATCCGGCCCCCGAAAGGGCCCTAGTGACGGCGGCGCCGGGTCTACCCGTGGCTCCCGTGATCACTATGACCTTGCCCCTTGCGTCGCCTTTCATACGCCCCCTCACGGATCAGAATACGCGGAACCAGAATAAGCGGAACAAGAATACGCTGAACTATGAGGGGTTACGGAAGGAGTGCCTGACTCGTTACTGTTGGGCTGGGGTCGGCTGCAACCGAACCGACAGCTGCCGTTGGCGTGGCGCCCGACACAGCGGCGGCTGGTTCACGAACCAGCACGGCAAATCGCGGAAACGCAAAGCTGCCGCCCGCGTCATCGATGACGTTGAGCTGACACAGGTATTGGCCGGGCTTCAGGCCCGTTAGCGGCACGTCCAGCTCAATGGCGACTGCGTCACGCCCCTCAACATTTACAGCTTTGGCCTGTACCAGGGGCGTTTCATATACCTTTGTGGAGCCCTGCATGAGTTGAAGGCTGCTCAGGACATCGATTCCCGCCTTCGTGCCCTTCGGCTGGTTCTGGGCCACTTTTTCACGTGTGGGCCCGTACACCTCGTAAAGCAGGTAGAGATGCTGATCCTGGCGGAAAACATGACTGATGTTTGGAACGTACTCCTGGCCGCCGCGCACCAGCGGGGACGCCTTCTTGGTCGGCTGGCGCAGTGACGCGAGCACGATCGAGCTCATCTTCAGTGGCTGCTTCTTCATATCAGGCAGGGTGATGTCCGCTTCAAACGATCCCATGCGGCCGGTCTGGTTCTCGCGAACCACAAACTTCAGGTGGTACTTGCCCGGGGGCAGATTGAAACTTGTCGTGTATTGAATGTTTTTCTGGCGCGCCTGCGAGTGACGGATCGAGGTTCAGCTTCACCGTTTCGCGCGCGTTGCCGATCGGCCGTTTAACCTCGTCGATGACCTCGCCAATGATGTCGAGCGTTGCTTTGTCCTTGTCGCCGCCTTTTACAAACGGAATCTGCGAACCTGGCACAATCAGCGACACCGGCACAAAGAACCGGTTCTCGTCGAGCCGGAAGTACATCGCATCAAGATAAACGGCCACGTCGGTCGCCGGCAGATCACTGGTCAACTGCTCTTCCAGTTCTCTCTCGCGGTCTTCTCGGCCCGAATGCTGAAAGTCCGCCGGAGCATAGTAGCCGGGACGGTATTCCAGCTTGATGCCCGGGCGGTTGACTTTGATTGTCAGCTTGCGATACTTTCCGTCGCGCATGGGATTTGTGGAGTGAAAGCCGATGGCATAATAAGCGGAAGTGTCGCGCTGCACCTGCGCAAACGCTGGCGCGAAGTCATTCGAGTCGAAGAAGGCCTTGCCGCCCGTGTCGGAACTCAGTGTGGCCATCACTTCCTGCGACGCAAAGTTGGAATTCATATTGCTGGAAAGGGCCGCGCCGTTGAATGCGCCGGATCCGCGAATACTCCCTGTTGATGCATCGCCAAGCGGCGATATGGCCTGCAGGCCCCGCGTGTCAACACTGTAGATCGCCAGGTTAGCGCGTACGGCGGAGTTGATGGCCGCGCGCAGCGAAGCCTGATTTTCAATGCCGTCACGCGATATGCCTCCGGAGAAATAGAGCAGGGACTTCTTTTCGGTGATTTTTTCGAGCGACTTCGAGATGGCTCGCAGAGCAAACAGTTCGCGATCGGTGTTGAGGTCGTTGTACTCGCTCTCGTCGGGCGTGTAGCCGGTCGTATCCTCCACCTGATTTGTGTTCGCGTTGGCTCCTCCTGCGAACCCCTGACCCTCCGTGCCGTTGTAGATGCCGACCTCATTGGCCAGAACCTTCTTGTCAGAGGTAAAGTCCTGGTCGACCTTGAGCGTGCTTCCAAGCGACACGAGAGCAACGAGATCAGCCGGTTGCATCTTGTTCGCCAGAAATTCGCGTGCCGCCTTGACGCAGCGATCAAGATCCTCCGGCTGCATGGAGGTGAGATCGAAAAACATCACGATCAGGCGATGGTTGCGCAGTTCTTCAGGCCGAGCGACGATCGCAGCTTTATTGCCGCTACCGTTTGCTCCCGATGCGAGGCCGCTGATCGTCGCTTCATTCAGGGGAGTCGCCATGTCGACGCTCTGGAACTCGAAGGTTGCGATCTCCTGCCGTTTCCCGTTCTCGAAGACACTGAAGTCGCTCTGCGCGAGACCGTGCACGAGCTCGCCGGTCTTTGTGTCTCGCGCCACGACGTTGGTAAGCACCAGCTCGGCGTTCTGCTTCAGCACAAATCCGCCAGATTGCGGACCCGCACTCTGCTGTGGATCTTGCGCGAACGAGGGCTGCATCCCCGGCATGGCCAGCACGAATGCTGCCACTGCCGCCGCGACTCTCTGCATGCAACCCGTCATCGAATTCCTTCCCTAGAACCTGAATCTCGCCGTGAATTGAAACGACCGCATCGGAGCCGTCGAGGTCACCTGGCCAAAGCTTGGCGAAGTCACATTCGTGTCCACGCCAGAGTACTGCACAGTGTTGAAGACGTTGTTGATCGTGGCGCGAATCTCCATGCTTCGCGTCTCCCCAAATTGCATCGTCTTCGAAAGCGCCATGTTGTTCTGCACGGTTCCAGGACCCGCGATTGAGTTTCGCGACGCGGTGCCGTACATGCCGGTGGGCGCGGTGAATGCCGAGGTGTTGAACCATTGGCTTGCAGATCCGCCGCCCGCGGTAAGAGAAGTTCCTGGAATGCGGTCGGGACGAAGAGTGCCGGCGGTGCCTCGCCCCACGTCAGCCACGGCCGCGGCGTAGCTCGGCGTGAGCGGCGTCCCCGTCGCGAAGGTGAAATTGCCGGAGAAAGAAAGCCCTTCGAAAATGTGCGAACTCGTTCCGGTTGTCAACCAGTGTTTGTCCTTGCCGAATGGCAGTTCATACAGGTAGGTCCCCGTTACCCTATGGCGCTGGTCGAGACTTGAGTTCCCTTCCTCCGCATTCAGGTCCTGCCAGTTCTGCGCAACAACGGTAGAGAGCCCGCCAAGCGCTCCTGCGTTATCGATCGAGTGTGAATATTGGTAGTTCGCTCCGAGAGCAATTCCATTGGAGAGCCGCTTGTTCACACGCAGAGTTCCCCCAGAGAACTTCGAGAATGCCGCGGACTGTTCGTAGTTGAAGATCAGGTTGGTTGGATTGGTGAAAGGGCTGCTTGGCGTGGCGCGCGGCGCGCTTGTGATGTCAAGGTGATTTCCCTTAGACCCGTTGTACCCCACATTCATCACGATGCCCCACCGCCACGTCTTCTGCACGTCGAGATTCCACACCTCGACGTACGGCAGGTGGTAGTGCGGATCGAGCGAGTAGTTGCCTGTTGTCGCCGGCGCGGGAAATCCTTGCGCAAGTGTCAAACACGTGACAGGCACATCGCGCACACATGCGGATGAAGGCAGATTTTCTGCATTGTTCTCCTGGTTGGTTTGCTCGTTGGCAAACGGCGGTTCCTGCGACATGTTTCGTGCAAAGCCGGCATACTGGCCAACCGTGTAGTTCATCCCGAAGCCGGCACGTACGACCGTCTGCTTTCCCACGCGCCATGCGATACCCACGCGAGGTGCAAACGCTTTGTAAAAGGGATAAACGAGCGAATCCGGCAACTTGCCGCTGAACGGGCCTGTTTCTCCAGCAGTGACCTGTTCCTGGCCAGTGAAGCCGTCACCGGGATTCGTGTCGACGAACGCCAGGCGGTTGTACTTCTCCGTGTAAGGAGCGAAGAGCTCGTATCGCAGCCCGTAATTGAGTGTCAGGGACGGCAACAGGCGCCAGTCGTCCTGCGCGTAGGCTTCGTACACGTTATCGCGCAGGTAGCTCTTGTTGATCGACGAGCTGAGCGCGGTCTCCTGTGGAAGCCCCAGCAGGAAATCCGCGAACGAGGAGCCCGTGTTTGGATCGCCGGAAGAGTCTCCTGTGAAGAGGCCGGTGAAGGTGAATCTTCCGGTTGCATTCGAGCTCGAAAGAAAGTCGTTATGCACACGACGATAGGCTCCTCCGAAGCGCATGTTGTGCTTGCCGTGAATCCAGCTTACGGTCTCATTGAAGGAGATTGTCTGCATCAGAGAAAAGTTCGGCTGCAGTTGCGAAAGCCCGGATAGGTTGCTCAGTTGCACGCTCGGCAATCCATAATTCAGCGGGCTTGAGTTCAGAGGTGTGTTGCCCGGTCCGAGCACTCCGATCTCCGTCGCAATGTCCGGGCCATTCGTGAAAAAGTTGATCGTGTGGCTGTTGCTGCGATTCCAGCTGACATTAAAGATGTTCGTCACCTTGTGGTATCCGACCGTGTAGCCGGCCTGCAGCGAGTTCGAGTCGGAAGCGTTCTTGCCGCCAAGCTCTGGAAAAAGATTCACATTGTCTGAGGCGGTGTGGCTCCAGTTGTAGTTGAAGTTGATGCTCTGTCTCAGTCCCTGATTTTGCTGCGCCCGCCGTCCGCCGCCTCCCCCGCCCCCTCCGCGACCGAGTCCCATGAACGGGGTGGCGTTGGCGCCAAGACTACGCATATAGCGCGCCCCCGCCTGGGTCGAATTGGATTGCGTAGTCGTGAGAAGGTGATAGTTCTGCACCGTGCCGGGCAGATTCGGCTCCGCAAAGTACTGCAGCAGCGCTTTGGATTGTGCGTCAATGCGATAACTCGGAATAACGTTGGGCACACCGTTCGAGATGAACTGCTGGAAAGTCGTGGGATCGTAGATCGGGGGCTGACCTTGGGCAGAAAAGTCCCCGGCGCGCTCAGCAACCGTGGGAACCGTTGCGTACTCATCCAGAGGATTCGAATTACGAGAACCTGAAAGAGTCAGAAACACCGAGTCTTTACCGCTCGGCTTGGTGAGACCGGGCAGGTACGGCGCACTCATGAACGTGATCCCAAAGCGATTGGTGCCGCTGGCTGGTTGCTCCTGCGGCTGCCCCTGCAGGCTATAAGGCTGTGCATTCAAGGCCGAATTGCTGCCCATCCAGAAGATGGCGCCGTGAGGCTGACCGGGATTGAAGTTGCGGAAGTTCATCCGACCGCCGCCCATGCCTCCGGGGAAACCGCCGCCTCCCCCGAATCCACCGGGGCCGAATCCTCCACCAGTCGCGAAGATGCCGCCCCCTGGTCCTCCGCTATTCGGCACCATCGCGCCCTGGCCGTCCTGCCCGCCATTCTGTGCGCGCATGGTCTCAAATGCATCGCGCAGCCGGTCCATATCCACGCCGGCCAGCGGACTGACGTTGCCCGACTGACCGCTGATTGCAACGGACTGATCGCTGAAGTCCGAGTTTCCCGCGACTGATGGCAACGCTGCTCCACTCGCGCCCGCCACACCCGCTTGTGTGTCGGTCCCAGCGGCCAGCGAGTTCAGCAGGCTCAGACTCTGGGCACCGTTGCCCGCAAGCTGGCGGATGGCCTGGCTCACCTGCTCCGCCTGCGCATCCTGCTGCTGCGTCTGCTGAGCGGCCCGCGACGCAAGGATGAGTTGAAAGTCAACGGCCTGGTCGTGGCTGGTCGCGTTGAACACAGCTTCCTGTGCTCCCTGCGCAAATGCCGCGAACTGCGTGCGGACGACATAGCGGCCGTTTTGCGGAATAGTCATCGACCATGCGCCGGTAATGTCTGTCGTTGTCGAGTATCGTTTGCCGGACAGGGTGTTCTGGGCTGTGACGGTCACTCCGGGCAGCGGCGTTGTGCCGCTCTTCACATGGCCGTGGAGCTTTCCGCCAACAGCGGTTAAAGGGTCAGCGGGAGCACTCGCAATGTTCCCCATTGTTGGAGTCGTAGGCGCGATCGCTCCGGAACTCGATGACTGCGCACGCACCGCGAGACCGGCCGCCGCAATGAGTCCCAACGCAACTGCACTCTGGACCGCCGCTCGCCCCATTCATCCATGCTCCCGTATTTTCCGTTCCGGTACTAGAAGAGACGTACCAGAACCCCCTAAGGTTTACGGCTGCAAGCTTGCCTGATCCCATCGTAAACTCAGGCATGGCCACATCCCAGACCCAATCGCGGGCGATCGAATTTGTGGAGTTCCTCGCCGGTTCCCCTTCGGCAATTGCCGAGGCGCGAGAATTGCTCCTTGAGTACGGGCGATTCGTAGTTGCTCAGCCCGGCGTTGCGCGCTTCTGCTTCGGTTCGCTTGAAAAGGAAGCGGAACGGCTGCCGGTCGGCTATCAGGAGCAAGGTGGCGGCTGTCTGATGGCGCGTGCCGGCGGGGTGCCAGCCGGCTTCGTGGCGTGGCGAGCCCTGGATTCGACCGGCAAGCCGGATGCGTGGGAACTAAAGCGGCTCTGGGTTCGCTCCTCTGCTCGCGGCCTTGGATTGGGCCGCGCTCTAACGCTGGCTGTACTCGACCGCGCCGTCAAAGCAGGACGCAAAGCTGTCTATCTCGACACGGTCCCCGAATCGATGGCTGCCGCTCATCAGCTCTACATTGAATTGGGATTCACCCCTTGCGAGCAGTACAACGACAATCCCGTGGAAGGCCTGGCATACCTGGTCAAGCACCTTTAATCGCCGCTTTTGCTAATGGCCGGGTTTACTTATTTGTAAAGTCGCAAAGACGTGAAGCGCGACCGCATCGGGTCTGCCGGTTGGGTGTATGGGCGGGGATCACATTCTGCAGCTGGCTATAGCCGAACCAGCACTCAAAGCCGTTGCGATCAATTACGCTTCACTAGCCACCGACTGAACTGCTCTCGAGAATACCCACGCTGCGGTGATCCGCAAATTCAGCGGCCATGATCACCGCATCCCTCCAGATTCCGAGCACGCCTCCAAAGCGTCAATCCAGTCGCTCAGTAAACCATTCAATACAAAGATTTACGCGGATTCTCCGCAGGCTTTCGAAAACCCAAATTACAAGAACGACAATGCAGCCGACGCTTTCGAGCAGGGGAATCGATTTCTTCGGCGCACACTTGGAGATAGTCCATTCCCTCTGAATGATCACTCCTAAACGCTTGTTGCCAGCAAGGTTACTCTTGTGCTTGGAAGGCGGAGAATTGTGCTTGCTTTCTTCCGCTTGCCCTGTTTACTCTCACGTCAATAACTCATCGGTAGCTACCCGTGGAAGTAGCTCACGGCAATGGGGGGAAGATCGACCGTGATGAAAATTGGCACTACCATCCGCGCACATCGGTTGCAGAAGGGCTTATCTCAGGGGGACATTGAGAAGAAGACCGGGCTCTTGCGCTGCTACCTTTCTCGTGTTGAGAACGGCCACACCGTTCCTTCACTCGATACACTTTCAAAGATTGCCTTGGCGCTCGACTTGCCGATCGCTCAGTTCTTTGCCGAAGACTCGCTCGGCGGGCACATCAATACTCAGAGTCTTACGGACGACGAACTGCGCTTCCTGACACAGATCCGCCGCTACTCCACCAACCTTAACGACAGCGATCGCAAGCTTCTGCTGGCAATGGTGAAGAAGTTCGCCTCGACCGCAACCCGATAGTACGCACATAACTATCTCGGCGCACGACGCCTCTGCCATACGGAGGCGTCAACGTCGTTTTGTCTGCCTAGACATCGTTTCCGAGGTGGAAGAGCGGCTCCACGCCCTTTCCGCCGCTCAGGAGAGCCTGCTCCTCGTGCGATTCGATGGGCTTGTAGTTCTGTGCTACGTCCATAGCAAGCCGGAAGTATCGCTCATCGCCGGGGGGAATGGCCGCCGTAATCGGATGGCTGAGCGTCCAGCGAAGTCCCAGTGACGCTTCATCCGGGAATCCTGCCGGCTGATACCAGCACTTGGGTTGTGGATGGTTCTGCTTCTGGTCGGCGGGCCACACCGTCTTCGCCATGCTCTTCAGCGCCAGAATGCCCATCTTCTTTTCCTGGGCCTTCTTCAGGATCTGCGGGCCGAAATCAGCCTGTGTAAAGAGCACCCAGTTCAGCGGAAAGAGAATGGTGTCGAAGTGGTAGCGATCCATCGCCGCAACAGCCGTCTCGGCCGAGTGGACCGAGAAGCCGATGTAGCGGATCTTCCCTTCCTTCTTCGCTGCCTCAAAGGTCTCGATCGCGCCCCCCGGGCCAAGAACCTTATCCAGATCTGTCATCTTCGTCAGAGCATGAAACTGGTAGAGATCGACATGATCCGTCTTGAGCAGCCGCAGCGACTGCTCAAGATCCGCACGTGAGTCGTCCTTCATGCGGCCGTCAGTTTTGCAGGCGAGGAAGCAATTCTTGCGATAGGGCGCCAGAGCCGGGCCGAGTCGCTCCTGTGCATTCCCATAGCTGGGAGCAACATCAAAGTAGTTGATTCCGCGGTCGACGGCCTCCGCGACGACGTTTGAAGCCGCGCCTGTTTCCTCGTTCATCACCACAATCCCGCCGAACGCGATGATGGAGAGCTGTTCGCCGGTGCTGCCGAGCGCACGGCGCGCAATGGGACTCGTCGGCGATTTTCCGGAGGCTTTGAGATGGCTGGTTGACGCTACGGCTGCAGCTGTTACAGCAGCCTGCTTCAGGAATTCACGGCGCTTCATAGTCTTCCTCCACGGGTCGGGAATGAGACGAGCGGCGTTCTAGGAAGATTTTCGCACAAATCGAAGTGGCGGACTGACAGTCTCAACCCGGCCACTGTGCGAGGAAAAAACTGAGCAGCACCAATACGCCCGCGACAAGTCCCACAGCAATGCGAAGTCGTGATTCAAAGAGAGACTTTGTCGAGCCGATCCTGGGAACTAACGGCGCGGCGAACAACAGCCCGCATGTGAAGCCGCCGAGGTGTGCCATGTTGTCGATCTGCATTCCGGAAGAGACGAATCTCGTGCCCAAATTGAACGAAAAGCCAATAAAGAGATTGATCGCAGCGAAATAGATGACCGATTTGCGCAATCTTGCAAGTTCACTCGGTGGAACTGGAAGTCGCTTGGATTTAAGGAGAATGATCAGCGCTCCCGCGATGCCGAAGACCGCTCCCGAGGCACCCACGCCGGGCGGAAATCCCAGCCCCGCCGATCCTCTGGCGTCGATAAAGTGATACCAGTTGTACAGGATGGAGAGCAGGTTGCCCGCGGCCCCAGTCAGAATGTAGGCACTTAGGACGCCGGCCCAGCCGATAAGAGGCTCGGCCAGCAACCCGAGATTCCACAAGCACCACATATTTGTCGCCAGGTGAATAATGCCGCCATGGACGAAGATCGCCGAGACCACTCTCCACCACTGGCCGCTCTCCAGTACGGAGCCCGCATTGTTGGCTCCCCAATTCATTAACTGCTGAGCGGTGGGGCTGGTGATACTCACTCCGCGAACCACCATGGCGACAAACACAAGGCAATTGATCGCGACGAGCACGTAGGTCGCGGGTGCAGACGCCCAGGATGGGCGTAGACGGCGTTGCATCGGTGGTGGAGATGGAATGTAGCCGGAAGCCGGACGCAGAATCTCCGGTTCGTAACTCGGCCCCCCCGGATCGGGCCATTGTCCGTGCGGCGGAGGATTGGGGGGAACACTTCCCATGGTTCCACTCTAAAGCATTTGGGCCTGCAAGCCTTCTGGCTCGCGCTGACATTTGCCGGTGCAAATCTGCGCACGCCTTCAGGTCGAGTCTCTCGATGTAGTCTGTTCTTTGGTTCTCGGTACCTGAAACGCTCCGAATATGCGGCAACGGGCTGACGAACAATCGCAAGGAGTGAAACTGTGAGTACATCGGCGGGCACGGGCAAGAAGATTCGGCGGGCGCTGCTCAGCGTAACAGACAAAACAGGGCTGGTTGAGCTTGCGATGATCCTGGCGAGCTTCGGCGTTGAACTGGTCTCGACAGGCGGTACAGCTCGCGCTCTCCGCGAGGCCGGCTTGACCGTGAAAGACATCAGCGATCTCACCGGCTTTCCTGAGATGCTTGACGGCCGCGTAAAGACACTGCACCCGCGGGTCCACGGTGGCCTGCTTTACATTCGCGGCAATGCCGAGCACGAGGCCGCAGTCGCCGCGCACGACATTCAACCCATCGACATGGTCGTCGTGAATCTCTACGCGTTTGAAAAGACTGCCGCACAGCCCGGAGTTGCGTTCGGCCACCTCATCGAAAACATCGACATCGGCGGGCCCTCCATGGTGCGCTCCGCCGCCAAGAACTTTGAAGACGTGGCCATCGTGACCCGCGTTGCCGATTATCCCGCTCTCATCGAAGAATTGAAAATCGCCAACGGAGCCCTGAGCCGCGAGACTCGCTGGCGGCTGGCTAAGCAAGCGTTCGCCACCACGGCCGCGTACGACTCCGCAATTGCAAACACTCTCGACCAAATTGCCGAAGCGCCCGCTCCTGAAAATGAAGCCCGGCCTGATGCGGAGACATTCCCGCAATGTCTTGCGCATCAACTTTCCACTTGCGCAATCTCTCCGCTATGGCGAAAACCCCCACCAGCGTGCTGCGCTCTATGCCGACGGCTCAGGTCTCGGTGTCGCAGGCGCAACGCAGTTGCAGGGCAAGGAACTCAGCTTCAACAATCTCGTCGATCTCGACGCCTGCTGGGAACTTGCGCAAGAGTTCGACGAGCCCGCGGTCATCATCGTCAAGCACACCAATCCCTGTGGAGCAGCCACGGGGAAGAACGTGCATGAGGCTTATCAGAAAGCGCTGGCCAGTGACCCGGTCTCGGCTTTCGGTGGAGTTATCGGTATCAATCGCGAGGTCGACGGTGCCGCGGCCGAAGAGATTGCAAAGCTGTTTGTCGAAGCTATCGCCGCTCCAGCCTTCACGCCCGATGCGCGCGAACGTTTCGCCGCAAAGAAGAACCTGCGCCTTGTCGAGGTTCGTTCCGCTTCGCCCCGCCCCGTGATAAAGCATGTCTCCGGCGGCTTGCTCTTGCAGGACGCGGATACCGTGCCGAGTAACAGAAGACGAACTGAAGGTCGTCACCTGGCGGCCTCCGACGGCCGAGGAATTGCGCAACCTCCTCTTTGCCTGGCGCGTCTGCAAGCACGTAAAGTCCAACGCAATTGTCTACGCGCGCGACGGCCAGACCGTGGGCATCGGCGCGGGCCAGATGAGCCGCGTTGACGCCGCCCGCTTCGGCGCGCAGAAGGCCGTGCTGCCGCTAAACAGGCACCGTCGCCGCATCAGACGCTTTCTTTCCCTTTCCTGATGGTCTTGAAGCGGTGGCTGCAGCGGGAGCAACTGCCGTGATTCAGCCGGGCGGATCGGTAAAGGATCAGGACGTCATCGCCGCCGCCGACAGGCTCGGCGTAGCCATGGTCTTCACCGGCATTCGCCACTTCCGGCATTGATATCCTCGAGCGTCCACACCATGACGAGAAAGACTCACCCTCAGTCTGCGCAGGGCACCCGAGAGAAAACGGCCGCGCTCATTCGTCAGATGGACTGGTTTCGAGGCTTGCGGGCCGCGGTGGCGCTTTGCGGGCCCATTGTCATTGGCCAGTTGGTCGGCCTGCCCAATTTCGGATGGGCTGCACTCGGCGGCATTCGAAGCCATCATTGCCGACACAGGTGGTCCTTATCGGTCGCGACTCGGCGAGCCTCGCGACACTCTCTCTCGGCGGTGCTGCCGGACTCTTCCTGGGCTGCATCGCCGGCAGAAGCCTCCTCTGGGCGCTGCCCGTTACAGTCGCATTCTGCTTTGTGTGGAGCTATCTCGCCGTTCTCGGCCAGCCGTTTTCCTCCGCCGGACTTCTCGTGCAGGTGATCTACATCTGCGGAGTTGGCGCTCCCGCGGCTTCCTGGCCTGTCGCCCTTGAGTGGTCGTTGGCACTCCTCGCTGGAGGAGCGTGGGCTGCTGTCCTATCGCTCTTCCTGTGGCCGCTCGATGCATATCGGCCCGCGCGCGCCGCCGTGGCCGAGTGCTACACGGAGCTTGCTTCGTTTCTCGGCTCGGTCGCCGACCTGGCCGGCCGTGACAAATCGGACCGCCACAAGGCCACCTCTGCGCTATGGCATCGGCTGGCCAAGCATCATCAGTACCGCGTCCGGCGAGCGGTGGAGCGCGGATGGCAAACCGTTGCCAATGTGCGCGCGGAGCGGGCGGCCGACTCCCTGCCCGGCCGACAGCTTGTGGTCCTGCTGGAGCACGCCGACCTGCTCATAGCCCGCACCGTCGCGCTAGCCGAGCACCTCGAGGTCCAGTCTGCATCAGAAACTTCGCCCTGCTTCGACCGAGGATTATACGGCCTGGATGAGTTGCAATCAGCAGAGAGACTTATTGCATCTCTCCTCACGCGCCGTCGGGCGCAAACAATGACAGATGCGCAAGCAAAAATTACCGAGATGCAGGAGCTGCCTCGCAAGCTGGAGGCCTGCCTGAACACATCCGATGCGAACAATCGCTTCATGCTGACGCAGGTGACCGAAGCCTCTTCACTGCTGGACGCAGCCCTTGAAAGCGCTTCCCTGCTTCGAACTGGGAAAAGCACCGGGGTTGTCGAATGAGACCCTGCACAAATCATCCGGGCATTCCGGCTATGTGCATGAGCGCCTCGGGCAACTTCGTCAAGGACCTGACTTCGAGTTGCTTGTCGCAAACTTTACCCGCAAATCGCTCACGCTGCGCCACGCCGTTCGTGTAGCACTTGTCTGCGGCATTGATGTCGCGCTGATTCTTTTGTTGCACATTGACCACGGCTACTGGTTGCTCCTCACATCTCTCATCGTGCTGCAACCGCACGTCTTCGGGACCCTGCGCCGCGGTCTCGAACGCATCGCCGGCACAGTCGGCGGCGGCATCCTGGCTGCGGTGCTTGCGGTAATGCTCCACTCAAACCTGATGACGGCCGCTGTGCTTGTTTCCCCTGGCTCTCCTTGCGCTGGCAATTCTTCCGGTCAGCTATGCGGGATTCGTATTCTTCCTTACGCCGGCATTCGTGCTCGCGTGGCTGCCCCACTCTGGTGACTGGCAACTTGCGCTTGTCCGGACTCTGAACACCCTCGCCGGTGCAATCATCGCCGTATTAGCCATGCTCTTCTTTTTTCCCATATATGAGCGCGACCGCGCGCCGGAGATTCTCCGTGCGAGTCTCGCTGCCGACAGGCTCTACCTGATGCAGCTTGCCTCAGCTTGGAGAAGCCGCTCCCGCTCGTCGCGGTTGCTCGCGAACGCCCGTCGCGCGACCGGACTCGCGCACAATGACAGTGAAGAGTCTCTTGCACGATTGCTCGCCGAAAGCTGGCCACGGCGCCTGCCCTTCGCCCAATTTGCAACAGCCTTCGTCACTTACCTGCGTCGCTTTGCCCAGAGCGTAACCACTCTGACCGCGCTCGAAGGCGAATGGGACTGGAAACAGTCTCTCGCGGTGCAGAACCGCCTGGAACTGGTTGAGCAGCGGCTCGTATGGCTTGAGCACCAGGCCGATTCGGCATCGGGAACTCGTTCGACTCCATGGCCTGAACCTGGCGCCGTGACAATGCACTCCGGCGTCCGGACAGGAGCACCTGGGCGAACGGCAACTTGAGCGCCTTGAGCGCCAAACCGAGATCCTTCGCCGCCAGATGCAATCTCTTCGCGAGCATGGAGGTCTGCCCGGCGCCGCTGTGCCGTAAGCATCATTTCGCCTCACAAGCAGACCATGAACTAGCCCACACGCCGGTAACCGGTAAATCCTTGCAAACTCTCTCCTCAACTGCGACCAATCGCGGGTAAAATCGTCTTTATTATTAGTAGGCGAGTCAGCTGAGGCAGACTGCCCACATCCGAGATAGCCTGCCGATGAGGTCTTTCACTCTTCCGTCCCGTTTATGACGCTTTGGTTCCCAGAGGATCATGAAACTAAAACACTTCTCGCCGCCCTTCTGGCTCCCGCTTGCCGCCGCATTCTCGATCGCGCTGCCGGCTTCGATTGCTTGCGCACAGAGCGCAACAGCAGCTCCAGCTTCCTCAAAACCCGCCGAGACTGCCCCGGCCAAGACTTCCGGGGATTCCACTCCCCAGCCCATTGACCGCTCCCAGGCATATTTCCACTCTGCATTGGCCCACATCTATGAGGAGGAAGCAATTGCCTCAGGGCGCCCCGAGTACATGCGGCATGCTGTTGAGGAGTACAAGACCGCACTGAACGCTGACCCGGGTTCGCCGCAGTTGAACGATGCCCTGGCCGATCTCTATTTCCGCACAGGACAGGCGCGCGAGGCGGAGGCCACCGCCCGCGGATTGCTGAAGACATCTCCGAACGATATTGAAGCGCACCGGCTGCTCGGTCGCCTTTACCTTCGTCTTCTCAGTGAGGCGCAGAATTCCGTCTCATCATCGTCTCCCAGCGGAAACACCCTGGATCAAGCGATTGAAGAGTTTGAGAAGATTATTGCCCTGGATCCCAGGAGCGTTGAAGATCGCATGGTGCTCGGGCAGCTTTACACCGTCAAGCACCAACCGGAGAAGGCGGAGGAGCAATTCAAGATTGCGCAACAGATCGATCCCGATTCTGAAGACGTAATTCTCAATCTCTCGCGCGTATACGCTGAGAACGGAGATCTGGCGCGCTCAGCCAAGATTATTGAAGATGTTCCCGCCGCCGACCGCACTCCGAAGATGGAATTCGCCCTCGGCGCTGCCTACGACCAGTTGAAGCGCCCGAAGGATGCCATCGCTGCCTACAAACGCGCAGCCGATCTCGATTCGGATGATGCGCGGACCATGGGAGCCCTGGCGCAGGCTTTGCTCAACGACGACCAGCTGGACGAAGCGTTGAAGCAGTATAAGCTTCTTGCCGAGGCCGATCCCGAAGATGCCAGCGCAGTGATACACATCAGCGAGATTCTGCGCCGCCAGGGCAAGTATGAAGAGGCCCTGGCCACTGTTCGCAAAGCGCTGAAAAAGGACCCGGACTCACTCGAAGCAGGCTACAACGAAGGGCTTCTACTCGATGTGCTCGGTCGCTATGACGAGTCCGCCGGCGTGTACGAGCACATGGTGGAGATAACTTCGCATGCGAACGGTGCGTACACCGCGGAGGAAAAGAACAACCGCGCCATTTTCCTTGAGCGGCTGGGTGCGGTCTATCACGAGCAGAACAAAACAGATCAGGCAATCAGCACTTATCAGAAGATGATTGATCTTGGCGGCGACACAGCATTGCGCGGCTACCAGGGACAGGTGGACACCTATCGCGACGCCAAGATGTTCGATAAGGCGATCGCGGTCTCGCGCAAGGCGGTAGAAGCCAATCCGAAGAACCGCGATCTGAAGTTGATGCTGGCCGGCGAACTTGTGGACCAGGGCAAGGACGAAGAAGGCATCGCGATGGCCAAGGGGGTGCTCGACAACTCTCCAAAGGATCGCGAAGTCTGGCTTCAAATCGGGCAGATGTACACTCGCATCCGTCGCTGGAAAGAGGCAGAAGATGCCCTCAACAAAGCATCAGCTCTGACCACCAAGAAGGAAGACTTCATTTACCTCTACTTCCTCAAGGGGGCTCTCGCTGAGCGGCAAAAGCACTTCGAACCGGCCGAGCAATCCTTCCGCCAGGCTCTGGACATAGATCCATCGAACGCCATGGTCCTGAATTACCTGGGCTATATGCTCGCCGACAAGGGAGTACGGCTTCCTGAAGCGCTGAAGTTGATTCGCAAGGCTGTCCAACTGGAGCCGATGAACGGCGCTTATCTCGACTCGCTTGGCTGGGCTTACTTCAAGCTGGGCCAGTATGAGTTGGCTGAGGATAACCTCCGCCAGGCCGTAGAGCGCGACCAGACGGATCCGACAGTCCATGATCACCTGGGTGATCTCTATGAGAAGACAGGTCGCATTCGCCTGGCGGCTGCTCAGTGGGAGCTTTCCTTGTCGGAATACTCCAAATCTGCTGCTCCCGATGTGGAACCTGCCGAAGTTGCCAAAGTGCAGAAGAAGCTGGAGAGCGCGCGTGTGAAACTGGCAAGGCAGGACTCCAGCGCAGGCCAGCCCAAACCGGAGTGAGAGCTCTTGCAAAAATCATTCGGACACATCAAGGGCGGCCATCTCAGTGGCCGCCCTTGATGCTTTGCCGCCGTTAGGCTGAGGAAGCCCGGCACGCGCTATGCTATGCGAGCCAAGCGGGCCGTTTCGCTGATGGGCAATGGTTCAGCCGAAGGCGGAAGCGGGTGACGGTGCGGAATCGAGCGCTTGGCGATAAAAACCTCCTTCATGACCAATCGCACGTTACCCTCCAGGTCAAGAAAGCCCGCATGGCTCTCCGTGCAAAGCGTCTGGGCCTCTTGTGACAAACTCGGTGCAATCAGGATCGGCATCGTATCTTCCGCACAGTCTTCTGCAAGCTTGTTCAGATCCTTCAATGCGCGCCTGATCTTCGGCGTCCCGGTACTCTCCCTGACTCTGCATACAAGCGTTCGATTGTGTCCATAGATATCTATATTCGCAATAATGTCTTTCGCGCTGTGGCGGTCCGGCGACTCCGTTTGGATACGCTTTACTTTTATCCCGGAAACCTCTTGAAGCGCCGCTTTGAGAGCCTCTATCGCCTGAGCCCTTAAATCGCTTCTCATAGATCTACATCCTTTCGCCAGCACATCCTCAGCGGCCGGCTCAGTTGAGGAGTAGAACCCGATGGCAACAATGGAAACGGCCTGCACCAGATTATGAAAGCCGCATTCCACGAGTCTTGCATGCGGCAAAGCGACTGCCTCTTATGCAGTAGACTTCGCGCGCTTTAAATTCGACTGTCCCACAGTAGTTCCGGCGGATCGCAAGGTGAAAGTATTCTCGCCAGACGGCGTCATTGCCAACCTTATCGCCGACCTGCCCTGCATGTGATGGGAGATTTTGAAGTCCAGCCACTCACAGAGCCGCGAATCATGAATCTCCGGTTGGCCACGCCAGAACTCCGGCGTCAAAGGGCATCGAATTTGCAGATGATCCAGTTGAAACTCGACGAACCTCACCTTTTTGGGAAAATAGCGACGGACGTTGCTCGCACCCACCAGCAGGCCAGTGATTTCGCTGCCCTTGACTTGTGTTTTGACTACCATGGCTCACCCCGAAACCGCATGGGATGCGATCAGTCCGTGTGTCAGATCGATCGGCGTTCTTATGACGTGAGGAAACGCACTCTACATCTCAGCGAAATGCCAGATGCTCTATTTGTCCGTTATGGTGAACCCAATCCACGGTGACGTCAAGGTGGAATCGGCCAGGTTCGCAAGGAAATTTTCGGCGATCTGCTTTTACAGACAAGTGCTTCGTTCCGGACGGATGAGTTCCAACCGCCGGACTTTCCGTCCGGAACCCCAAAAGAATTCGGCGGCCCTGTCCTCAGAGCCGCCGGCCGGTTTGGATTTCAATCCGTTGTTCAATGCAATGGCAAAGCTTACGACCGATCCGCCATGGGTCGCACAAGCCTACTGATGCGCTGCAGCGGAGGAAATATACAGATCAACGTTCTTCTGGTCGACGAGCGATGTGCCTGTATCGACAAAGTCCGGATAGGGTGAGAATGCGTCGGCGCTGTAGTCCTTGGTAAGCGACGATGGCGGAGCATGGAAAATCTCATCCAGAGATTTCAGTCCGACGTAGCCCATGGTGAAGGGTTTCTGCGCGATTGTCGCATTAATCGTTCCCGCCTTGATCCCATCCAGTGTGTCCTGATTCACATCCCACGCGACCACCAGCCGATCCGTGGTGTTCGACCGCTTGATCGCGTCAGAGACCATCTTGCCCGAGGCGGACTCCAGGCAAATAAATGCATCGATTTTCTTTGGCCCCGTCAACGCCATCATCTCTTGAGTCTTGTCGAAGGCAGCGCGAGCATCCGACTTGATGTCAATCACATCGGCAATGTGAATGTTGGGACGTGTCGAAAGGACGTCCTTGAAACCCTTCAGCCGCTCTTCCATGTTCGGTTGTCCTGAGAGTGTAAAGAAGACCACATTCCCTGCGCCGCCGAGTTTTTCAACGACACGATGGCCGCCGAGCCGTCCCGCTTCAAGGTTGTTTGTACCAATGAAGTACAGCCTCTTGGTGCCCACCGCGTCGGAGTCGATCGTGACTACAGGGATGCCGGCGCTGACAGCCGCATCAATTCCAGGTCCGAGAACAGAAACATCGGCAACTGAGATCAGAATGCCCGCTGGTTTCGCACTCACTGCCTTCTGCAGCTCGGCAAGCTCGGCCTGAGGATCGTAATTCTCGGGCCCAACTACCTTTGCTGTGACCTTGTACTGCGCGGCAGCCTGGTTGAACCCCTTTGCCGCCGTCTGCCAATATGGCAGCGCCATGTTGGCTGAAACGAGATAAAAGACCTCTTTGGTCGAGTGGCGATCGCACCCGGTCGTGAACGCAACTCCAAGCGCCAAAATAGCCAATCCAACATTCTTTACAGTTCTCATGTTGCCTCCGGTCGGAAAGTCAAAGGATTCTTTTGTGTGCGCAACAAAATTGGAGCCCCTTTTCGCGCACACTCAAAAATTCGGCAGGATCGTACTCCCCAAGGACTTGCCTTGTCCAATCCCTGCTTACGAAAGAATTTATAGCACTTCACCTTCCGGCGAATAGTGACTCAGAACACGTCCCTGAAAAGTCGCGGTGCTTCCGTTGCACTGGCCAGGTGAAAGCCGCCCCTCCGGAATGCGCAGCTCGAGTCTGGTGAGGTATAACCAGACGTGAACAGCAAGTCTACACTGAAAATGGACGTGGCCCGCAAACCAGCAGCAAAGTTGCCCCCGGGGATAGCCGTGGACGGGAACGGCATGCTTGCTCGCCGCGCGCATCCGGAACCGATCCATCCGTACCGCACGCCTTTTGCTCGCGACGCCGCGCGCATCCTGCATGCGCGCGCTTTTCGCCGCCTCGCAGGCAAAACCCAGGTCTTCACCCGCCTGCCCGGTGAACTCCCCGGAGATCATCTTCGCAGCCGATTGACACATACGCTGGAGGTGGCCCAGATCTCCCGGACCATCGCCGCCGCCCTTGGATTGAACGCCGAGTTGGCTGAAGGTCTCGCCCTGGCTCATGACATCGGCCATCCGCCCTTTGGCCACGCCGGAGAAAAAGCACTCGACCGTGCCCTCCAGGCCCACGGACTTGGCTTCGATCACAATCTTCACGCACTGCGCATCGTCACGTGGTTTGAGGAGCGCTATGCAGCCCATCGGGGAGTGAATCTGACGCTCGGCATGAGGGAAGGCATCATCAAGCACTCCCGGGACTACACGTCCGCCACCCATCCGGAGTTGGACGAATACTTCCTTGACCTTTTTCCGCCGCTCGAGGCTCAGATCATCGACCTTGCCGATGAAATCGCGTACCTCACCGCCGATTTCGACGATGGGCTGGACTCAGGCGTTCTGTTGCTCGACCAGGTTCTTGGAGAGGTGCCCCTTTTCCGCCGCTTCCACTCGGAGGTGCTTGATCGGCATCCGAATGCTTCCCCCAAGCTCGCCGTCTACGAGACTCTCAACCACGTTCTGAATGCACTCGTGACCGATCTTATTGAAGCGATTCGTAACCGGGTAGACGCAACTGGCGCCACGACTCTGGATGAAATTCGACGCGCACCCGAGCGCCTGGCGGCACTCAGCGTCACGATGGAAGCAGAACGAGCGACGGCGAAGAGCTTCCTCTATGCCCGTTTCTATAACTCACCCGGTCTTGAAGAAGCTCACGAACATGCAGCCAGGGTCGTTGATGAGCTCTTCGGGGCTCTGATGGCCGACCCCGGCCTGTTGCCTGCGGATCATCAGGTGCAGATTCCCACCGAAGGCCTCGCGCGTACAGTTGCCGATTACATCGCAGGCATGACCGACACCTACATTGAGCAGTTATGGGAACGACATTGCCCGAAGTAAAGCACAGCAGAAAACTGCTGTAGCTCCCAGATCGTCTAATCATCCGAATACGGCAGGTCATCTGGATCCACACCAACGTGATCGGGCTCGGGATCGCGCCTGAACCGTACGGCTTCCACGCGGTCTTCTCCCAGCAGAAGCGCCTTGCAGATGCGATGCATTCCATCCATTACCCTGCCGTCGCTCGAGAGAATCACGGGGAATCCCGGGTCGGCATCCTGCATCAATCGCGCATGATCCACAACCTGACGGCAAGTCATGCGCGGCCCTTCATTCGACCAGTAGGATTCATCCAACTCGCGAATGCTCGAAAGCGGCACGGTTTCGCGGTCCAAATCGCGCGACAATTCCACGAGTCGGTGAACATCCCAGGCAAGAAGACCGCGCGGCGACCTTCTGAAGTGGTATTGTCTCCGCACGCCCGCTCCGGTCATGAATTCGGGATGACTACTGCACGGTTCCCTGCGGCCTCAACCGGCGCAGGTCAAGAGCGCACTCAACGGCATTCTGCGCAGCGAGGCGCAGATTGTCTGATGCCGCCCAGAGCCACAGGCGCGTTGATTCGTTTGGATTGCGAGCTCCCGGTTCCATCCGCAGCCGGACCAGCACATCGTTCTGCCCGGTCGCAGCCAGATTCGACGGAGAATCCGTGTCCTCCAGCACCAGGTCGACATGGTCGCCGCCCATCGCCTCTTCGATCAGCGCAGAATCGACTGGTCGCTCCAGCTCCACCGCAATCGAAAAGTTGTGCCCGTGAAAGACCGGTGCGCTGATCACCTGCATCGCTAGCCCGGGAAGACGCCTGCCTGCCAGAGCGGCGTACTGGCGTCGAATCCGCGCCTCTGCCGTAGCCAGGCTGACCTTCGCATTCTCCCCGAACGCACAGAGCAGGTTGTAGGCCGATTGCGCGTCGAAAGTGGCGCGTGGCAACGTCTGAAAGCTGAGCAGGCTGACCGTCTGCTGGTGAAGCTCATCCATCGCAGCCCGGCCGAACTCGCTTGCCGGCAGCAGGATCGTCGCCGCCGCAGACCGCACCGGCGCCGCCTGTTGCAGCCGCTCCATCAGGAGCGCCAGAGCCAGCGCTGCCGGGTGCGCAGGAACCACCGCCGGCGTAAAGAGATCTGCCGAGATTTCCTCTGCCCCAACCCAGGGAGACCGCACAAGTACACCGGCCTCCTGATCCAGCGCCCCGGAGAGATCCAGAACCGTCGAGCCGCCACGCAGCGCCTCGCGCCAGTGCTTTCGAGTCAGTTCCTCTGTGCCACAGAAGAACGTGAAATCCATGCGGCTCGAAGGCGTCCGGACTGATGGCCTGGATAAACGTGACTTCGTCGCCCACCTGGTCAAGTTGACCAAGCCCCTCTTCTTCGTCGAGCAATGTGAAGCTTGAAGCGGCGAGCGACGAATCCGCGAGCGCGTCTTTCAGCTCTTTGCCCAGCAAGCTTGAGGCTCCGGCAATTGCAATCTTGTACACAGGCATCCTTCTTGAATCTAGGAGTGGTGTATGGGGTCGGGGTCATGTTGCGGCGTCTCATGCGGGCTCCTCGGATCGCCGATAAATCCGCGGCGGCGCCTTCGCGACCACGAATAGGCCGCTCGCGCCCAGATCCCGGAAAACATGTAGACAAGCGAGATCGAGAAGAACACAACCTGCGAAAATCTGAGCATGACGTACAGTACGATCGCCAGGACAAGCAGCATCCTGGAAGGGATGGCTGCGGCCGAGGTTGATCTCCTTGCCCGACCAGAAGCGCCACGTGCTGACCATCAGAAATCCGGCCAGACCCACCATCGCTAACCACGGAATTGCAACCCACCAGGCCTGCACGGGAATTCCCCAGAAGAAGTGAACCGTAGCCGCCAGAAGTCCCGCCGCCGCTGGAATCGGCATTCCGACAAAGTACTTGCGGTCCGGCCGTCCCGGATTGCGCGGTTGCGCATCGTGGCTGATGTTGAATCGCGCCAGCCGCGATGCCCCCGCCAATCGTGTAAAGGAAACAAAGGAACACGCCGGCCTGCACAAGATGATGGTGCAGTTGCGGATTGATCGAATCGGGCAGAAAATGAAAACCCCACACAAACGCCAGCAGGCTGGGCGCCACCCCGAACGTGATCACGTCCGCCAGCGAATCCAGTTCCTTGCCAAAGTCGCTGCATGTATTCGTCATGCGGGCGATGCGACCGTCCAGGGCGTCGAAGGGTATCGCGAAGAGGATCGCGATTGCCGCCCAGTCCAGGTGGGTCTGCGCATCGCTGGCTGATGGCTTCGATGGTCTGGGTGATTGAGAAATATCCTGCGCCGATGTTTCCCGCAGTGAACAGCGACGGCAGCAGGAACATTCCGCGCCGCAGGCGCGCCCGGGCCTTGGCCCTGGCGAGTGCGGGATCGTGTGAATTCAAGCCCGTCCCTCCTCAATCTCGTCAGGCTGAGCTTTGGCACGCGCCACTCTCTTCGGTTCCTCGGCTCCGGCCGCGATCGCGGACTCGGGAATCTCCGCGAGCACCGATGCGCCGCCCTTGACCCGCTGCCCCTTCTCTACCCGAATCTCCGCCTCAGCCGGCAAAATCACGTCCGTTCGCGAACCGAATTTGATCAGGCCCACGCGCTGCCCTCGCTCCACCCTGTCGCCTTCGCGATAATTGAACACGATGCGCCGTGCGATCAGGCCGGCAATCTGCTTGAAAACGATCTCTATGCCCTCTCCACGCACCGTCACAATGTTCTGCTCATTGCGCTCCGCCGACGCAGCATTCATGGCATTCAGATACAGTCCCTTTTGATAACGAACGGCATGTCAGGGCTGCCGCGATGGGCGAGCGGTTCACATGAACATCAAATACGTTCAGGAAGATGCTGATTCGCTGCCGTGGACCCTGAGGAGTATCAATTCGGACTGTTTCGGTGACAAGGCCGTCCGCCGGCGACACAACCAGCCCCGCACCGCTCGGAATCGCGCGCTGCAGGATCGCGGAAGAACCAGAGAAAAAATACCGCCAGAAGGACGGGCACGATGCTCCACACCCATGTCCCCCGTCGCCCACGCGAGCGCCGCGGCTACCGCCAGCAAACTCAACCCGTAGATGTAACCGTCACGAACCATTGTCCCTAACGATTATACGGTTGAATCGCGACAGAAACCGCCATGGGGCGCACGCTCATCGCAAGCGGAACGGCCAGGCAGCCGTCCCATCCATCGTCTGTGAGCCCTGAAGCTCCTAAAACTCTACGCCACGACAGGAGTCTGATGTTCGAGCGCGTAAATCAGGTCCTTGGCATGCAGTTTCAGCTTCTTCAGTCGTACTTCTTCGAGTTGCTCATCCGCTGAGAGGTATGGCTTCTGAATCAACTCTTCCAACCGCTGAGCGTAGCGACGATGTTCGGCGTGGAGACGACCAATTTCTTCGCTCAGCGTTGAGTCCTTTATCTCATCCATCAAGCACCTCCGTTCGTTCACAGGACAATACATATAGTCCCTCCCAAGACAATCGGCAAGCGGGAAGGAAGGCGAAAACGGTCGGAGCCTGTGGATTTCGCAGCAAGTGTGATGAGGATCACACTAAAGACCTGTGGGGTGTCGGTCCCTGCCTCAAGGCGTCGGATTCGAGACCCATCAGGACCGCATCATCAACTGGATCAGCATAATAGCGCGGGCGACGTCCCGATTCCCTGAACCCAAGCGCCTCATACAAAGCTCGAGCCCGCCGGTTCGATTCACGCACTTCGAGGATGATCCTCTCCACTCCCGCTTGGCGCAGTTCGCAGGCAAGAGTAGTGAACAGCCTTCGTGCAACCCCTTGCCGCTGAAACTCGACCGCGGTGACGATGCTCTCGAGTTCCGCCTCGGGGGGCATAATGCTCAGAATGGCAAAACCGGCCATGGTGCCTGTCGCGGCATCTTCCGCCACCAGGGCAACTCGCCTTTGGGAAAGCGGCCTCACAGCATCCTGGTACGCGCTGCGAGCCCACTGGGGCGCCTCCCGTTCGCTCGCGGCAATCTCCATTACCTGCTCGATGTCCTTCTCACTCATCTCGCGGATGACCACTGTCTGGGCTCTGTCAGAAGACGCTTTCAAGACCGCCTTCGTAGTTTCACCAAAGATCTCCGCATCAGAGCGACGCAGGTAGTGCCCATCCAACAGGGCCAGATCGACGAATTGCTCCGTCAGAATCTCAGTCATTGCGCATTCGATCGCATCTGCCGCAGCAGGGGCTTCAACTCGCACCATCTCGACCCTCGGCCACGCGCCGCAAAGCAGCGCAGCAGCCGCGTCGTCACAAGTGGCAATGCGTCCCGGCCTGATCCCGATCGCATTAAGTTCCTCAACTCCAGCCAGCATTTCGCGAGGTACCGTATGTCCGCCGTCCAGCCGCAGGAAAACCTCATGCCGGTGAGCGTCGAGGGCCGCCGACTGTACCCTGGCCTTCCAGGCAAGCACACCCAGCCGCGAAACCGCCACCACCGGAATTCCCCCGGGCTCAGCCAACCCCTTGACCGCGCTCAATCCGACACGAACTCCGGTAAAGCTCCCCGGCCCATACACGGCAACAACAGCCCGCAGGTCACGCAGCGTCACCTCGCACTCCGCCAGCAGTTCTTCAACCGCTGTAACCAGCGTGGCGGAGTAGCTGCGTCCGGCCAGCTCTTTCTGGCCCAGGATCAGCACCGCCTCCCCGGATATCCGGCCCAGCGCCACCGAGCCCGAAGGACCGCAGGTATCTACCCCGAGCACAAAGACAGCCGTTCGCTCTGGACTCCCTGCAAGTGATGAATCGGAAGGCATATCTCCCTCAGAATGACACAACCACCCATGGCTCCCCTTCCGGCGCTCAAGTCCGGTAATCTGGTATGAGCGTTCCCACACGCGAATGGGCTGCAAATACCAAAGCGTCAGACACTCAGAAAGGAACCTCCCTCATTTGGCGGCCGCGGCGACACTCACATTCCACGACACGTGGCGGCCCCGCGCCAACCCCTGGGTCATCGCCATTACGGTCACCATGGCCACATTCATGGAGGCTCTCGACACCTCGATCGCCAACGTCGCCATGGTGCATATCGGCGGATCGCTCTCCGCCAGCCCTGACGAGGCCACCTGGGTACTGACCAGCTACCTCGTCGCCAACGCCATGGTGCTGCCAATCAGCGGCTGGATCGCCAACCGGATGGGCCGCAAGCGCTTTTACATGAGCTGCGTGTTCCTGTTCACCGTCGCGTCCTTGCTCTGCGGCATAGCTCCGACCCTCGGAATTCTGGTCTTCTGCCGCGTTCTGCAGGGTGCTGCCGGGGGAGGCCTGCAGCCGAGCGAGCAGTCCATCCTCGCCGACACCTTCCCGCCCCAGAAACGCAGCATGGCTTTCGCAATGTATGGCGTCGCGGTCGTCATGGCTCCCGTCCTCGGCCCCACCGTCGGCGGCTGGATCGTGGACAACTACAGCTGGCGCTGGATCTTCTTCCTGAACATCCCGGTCGGCATTCTGTCGCTCTATCTGACCAATCGCGTGGTTGAAGACCCACCCTACCTCGCCGAAATTCGCAAGCGCCGCGAAGGTGTTGACTACTGGGGCCTTGGTCTTCTCATCGTCGCCATCGGCGCACTTCAGATCATGCTCGACAAGGGCCAGGAAGACGACTGGTTCAGCTCGCGCTTTATCATCACCTTGGCTGTCGTCGCCGCTATCGGGTTGGCGTTATTCTTCTGGCGCGAACTGACGATCGAACATCCCGATCCTGGATCTGCGCCTGTTCGGCCGACGAAACGTCGGCACCACCCAGCTTGTCATGTTCATGGTGGGCGTCTCGCTTTACTCCTCCACCGTGCTCATCCCGCGAGTTCTTGCAGGAGATCATGGGCTACTCCGCGCGACAGGCCGGCATGGCCGTTTCCTCTGGCGGACTCGTGCTCATGTTCCTTTTCCCAGTCGCTGGAGCGCTGGCGCCCAAATTCGATCCGCGCAGGCTTGTCTGCCGTCGGTTTCATCATCACCACCTTCGGCCTTTGGCGGATGACAAGCATCAATCTCAACATCAGCTTCGGAATGGCGGTCAGCTGGCGCGTTTTCATTGCACTCGGCCTGCCGTTCCTTTTCATTCCCATCAACACGCTTTGCTACGCCGGTATCCCGCAGGAGAAGTACAACGAGGTCAGCGGCCTCACCGCGCTCATGCGCAACCTTGGCGGCAGCGTCGGAATCAGCTTCGTCACCACATTGCTCGCGCGCATGACGCAGAAGCATCTCGCGATGCTGACGCCCCATGCCTCCGACGGCAATCCGTCGTTCGACGCGATGCGTGCCGGGTTGGCCGGTGCGTGGAGAGAGAGAGGCGCCGCGGTTCCCGACGCGATGCACCACGCCGGTGCGCAGATCTACGGAATGGCGCAGATCCAGGCGCGCCTTCTGGCTTATGTTGACGTGATCTGGGTCATGGTCGGCGTAACTGCAGTCCTCGTTCCGATTCCCTTCATCATGAAGCGGCCAAAGAAGCTGCCCGCCGCTCCCATGGGACATTGACGGCTCATTTGGAATACGGCTGGCTGCTAAACAGCAGCCAGCGCCTGATCCAGATCCGCAATCAAGTCATCTTTATCCTCAATACCTACCGACAGCCTCAACAGCCCCTCGGTGATGCCGATTGCCGCACGTTCTGCGTCGTTCAGCGCCGCGTGCGTGGTGGTTGCCGAGTGAGACGCCAGCGATTCCACGCCGCCCAGAGACTCCGCGTTCAAAAACAGCTTCAGAGCGCTCAGGAATCTCCCCGCCGCATCGCGAGAGCCCAGGTCGAAGCTCAGCATCGATCCAAAGCCCCGCTGCTGCTTGACGGCTAACGCGTGCTGAGGATGGCTCTTCAATCCCGGGTAGGCGAGGCGCGTTAGCTTCGGTTGTGTGGAGAGAAACTCGGCAACGGCGCGGCCGTTCTCCTCATGCTGTCTCATACGCAGGGGCAGCGTCTTGATTCCGCGAAGGACGAGGAACGCTTCAAAGGGCGACATGATCCCGCCCGCGGCCTTCTGCACCAGCAGAAACCGCTCCTTGTGTTCAGGCTTGCTCCCGATCAACGCTCCGCCCAACCCATCGGAGTGGCCGTTGAGAAACTTCGTCGTCGAATGCATCACGATGTCTGCGCCGAGAGCCAGCGGGCTCTGCAATGCCGGAGACATGAACGTGTTATCCACGCTCACTTCAACGCCTTTCGCATGCGCCACCTCGCAGACAGCGGCAATATCCGTCAGCGACATCAACGGATTCGTGGGCGTCTCGATGTGAATGAGCTTCGTGTTCGGCCTGATCGCTCCAGCAACAGCATCAACATTTCCCGTATCCACATACTGGATGTCGATGCCATAGTTGCACACGATCAGGTTGAAGAGACGCGCCGTGCCTCCATACACATTGTGCGAGCAGATCATGTGATCGCCGGCGTGCAGCGTAGCCACCAGCCCGTAGATGGCGGCCATGCCGCTCGAGAACGCATGGCCCGATGTGCCGCCTTCCAGCGCGGCTAAAGCAGCCTCCAATCGATCGCGAGTGGGATTTCCCGCGCGCGAGTAGTCCCAGCCCCTGTCGGTACCGATGCCGGTCAATTCGAAGGTCGATGAAAGATATACGGGGACATTTACCGCGCCGGTCAGCGGGTCTGGTTCCTGTCCCGCATGCACGGCGAGAGTCGAGTATTTTTGTTTGGACATGCTTGCCTGGAACTCCTGATTACAAGCTCTAGCTTATCGCGGGAGGGTACAGGCGTTCTGGGAGCAGTCTCTCCAAAAGTAAAGCGGCCCCGGCATCCATGTCGTTCGATGCCGGGACCGCGCTGGTTCAGACTCTCGAAATCAGGGAAGCGAAACCGCTTGCACCGAGTACGGCGGCACGCTGATCGTCGTGGAAAGGCTTGTGCCCTGCGCGCTGAACGAAATCGGTGTCGTCGTGATTTGCGCTCCATTGACGATCTGGTACAGGCTCCCCTGAGTTCCAGACAGTCCCGGGTTCGCGAGCGTCACGGTGATCTGCGAGTAAGGAGTCGACGTCGGGTTGATGATGACAACGGCATCCTTCGTGCCGGTATAGAACGCCGTGGTCGCCAGGCCCCCGCCGCCGCTAGGAGTTGAGATCGACTTCGCCATGTATCCTCCCGCCGACAAGCCCAGATACTGCGGAGAGGCTAACAATTGAAACGCGTAATACTGCGGATAGGGAGCTAATGTCGCGCCCACTGAGTTAAGACAATCCGAGCCGGCATCCGGGTGGCCGATGATGCAGAACCAGGGATAGGCCGACCCGGCAAAGTAATCGATGTTGTTGGGAACGTGCGCGGCGCCCGCGTTCACCGAATTCAACATGTCTGTCAGATAAAGCGCATTGAACAGGGGTGCATATGTCGGATCGTTCCTGCAGCAGGTTTCAAAGAATGCCCAGTTGTCGTTGTACTCGGTAACATAAATCGGCGTTTGCGCCCCTCCTGGCTGCTTCCCTGCAGCCACCTGTGAAGCAACCTTGGCATAGGTAGCTGCGGCGCCGTTGCTCGCATCCTGCGTCGCCTCGTACAAGGAGATCAAGCCGGTGTAAGCGTCCCACTGGACCTGCAGTTGCCCCGGCCCGAAGAAGTACTGATGGTAGCTGACGAAGTCGACGTACGGCGCCGTACCGGGACCCGTCAGCAGGCCGTTGAGCCAGGTTTGCGAGTATCCCGACAGAACCGGTCCGCCGATGCGAATCGGCTTGCTGACTTGCACAGCCTTCATCGCCGGCGCTGCCGCAGCATAGAGCGCCAGGTAGGTCTTCAGATGATCCGCGGTGGTACACATTCCAGTGGAATTCGGTTCGTTCCATATCTCGTAGTCAGTCACGGTTCCCGGGAACGCGGTGTCCATGTGCTGCACGTACTGCACAGCAATCTGCACCCACGCATTCACGTCTGCCGGCGCAGCAAACGAATTCCCCGCACACGAACCTGTCGTTGGCTGTAGCCAGGCCGGCGACTGGTTCAATTGCAGGATTGCGTGCTGCCCCGCAGCCTGCACCGTGGCGATCATCGGGTCGATTTTTGTCCAATTAGGCGTCGAACCCGATGCGAATACATTGAAGATCTGCGCGGACATTCGAGAAACCGTTACACCAGCTTCGGTGAGCAGATTTCTTTGGTCAGCCGAAACCAGAGATTCACCGCGACCGTATCCGAAGACATTCGGAGGAACGGAAGCGGTGTTATTCGCGCGCGATCCAAAATCCGCCGTAACACTCGAGAACACCGTCACAACTCCGCCGCTCGTCTTGCCCAGCTTTGAATCGGTCACACGCACCGTATGTTTGCCCGCAGCGGCCGGGGCTGTGTAGACGCCGGCATCGGAGACGGTTCCCACCGTGCTGTTTCCGCCCGTTATGTTGTCGACGGTAAAGCTGACATTCGAGTCAGGCACCTGGCAGACCTGCGCCTGGAACGATTGCTGCCCTCCGACCGGAATGGACGCAACATAGGGATAGATCGTGAACGATGGTGTCGCTGTAACCGTCACGGGCGCTGAACCGGAATAGGACGGCGAGCCCTGCGTAACGGCTTTGATTGTGGCAGTCTTCGCTGTCGATGGAGCTGTATAGAGGCCGCTGCTCGTAATCGTCCCCACGCTCGAGTTGCCGCCGAGAACACTACTCACATACCACTTCACGCTTGTGTTGGAAGTCCCGGTTACATTCGCCGTGTACTGTTGCGTTGCCGACGGAAGGATGCACGCGCTGACCGGCGTCACCGTTACGGTAGGTCCCGGCGTCCCCGCAATGCCCGATCCCTGAAGTGGAATCACCTGGGGGCTGCTCGGCGCGTTGTCCGATACCGTCAGGGCTGCGCTGTATGACGTTGTAGCCTGCGGGTTGAAAGAAATCTGGACAGTACAGGTCGCTCCCGGAGCCAGGCTGCCTCCTCCGTGCCCATCTCCGCAATTGGAAGTGAATGGAAACACGCCAGAGGTGGTCATTCCGCTAAACGTAAGCGGCGTGTGCAGGTTGTTCGTCAGAGTAACCGGTTGAGGAGTACTCGGCGTGTTCACGATCTGATGGTTGAAATAGAGCCCGCCCATCACCGGTACAGTTGCTACGGGAATAACGCCACTGCCGCCCAGGCCGACGATCTGAGGGGACGTCGACGCATCGTCCGTAATCGTGAGGCTTCCGCTGTAAAACTTCACCGCCGTCGGACTGAACGTGACACTGACCGTGCAGCTCTGCCCACTCGCAAGCGGAGCGCTGCAGGTGTTCGTCTGCGTGAATGGCGCTGTGGTTTGAACGCTCGATATGTTCAGCGGCCCCGGCTGCTTATTCGTCACCGTCACTGTGTAGCCGGAACTTGTGGTCCCTGTTGCCTCCTGGGGAAACGAAATTGAAAGCGGCACGATCGTGACAGGAAGATATCCGTTGCCCGTCAGTGAAACAGTCTGCGGCGAGGTCACCGTGTTGTCGCTGATCGTGAGGCTGGACGTGTAGTACTGCACAGACGTAGGAGAAAAGGTCACATTCACTGTGCAACTCTGTCCTGCGGCCAGAGTCCCGCAAGTGTTATTCGACGTTGCGAATGGTGCCGAAGCAGTGATGCTCGAGACGCTGATCGCCGTCGTCTCATTATTGGTGATGGTCACAGTCGAGGGCGGGCTCGTCGACTTGATCGGCTGATTCGCGAATGGGATCAGCTTCGGAGTATAGAGAACCGGTGCAATCCCCGAGCCCGTTACCTTGAACGATTGCGGAGAGCTGGGATCGCTGTCGATGACCGTCACGCTTGATGAGTAGGACTGCACCGCTGCAGGAGCAAAAGTCACGCTCAACGCACACGACGATCCGCCCGCAAGAGAAGCTCCGCAGTTATTCGTGACTCCAAATGACGCGGGTGCCTGAATGCTCGATATGGCCAGCGGAACCGACAAATTGTTCGTCATCGTGACATTTGTTGCGCTGCTTGTCGTACCGGCCGCCTGATTTGGAAAGCTGATTTGCGTCGGCGCAAATGTTATCGGAATAACACCATTCCCAGTCAGCGTCACCGATTGCGGAGAATTCCCGGCCGAGTCAGTAATCACAAGCTTGGACGAGTAATACTGCTTCGCAGTCGGAGTGAATGTGATGCTCACCGTGCATTGCTGATTTGGCGTTAGACCCGCGCCGCAATCGTTTGTCTGCGCAAACGGCGGAGAAACCTGAATGCTCGCAATCGAGAGCGATCCAGACTGGTTGTTCCACACCGTCACGGCGGCGGGAGCACTGCTAGTGCCGACCCCCTGATTCGGGAACGGAATCAATTGTGGGGAAACAGAGATGTTTTGAGCTGGAGCAACACAGCCATATGCAAGCGGCAAAACAGAAAGGAAGACCTTGGCGAAGCGATGAGCCTGAATCTTTCTCACGGACTCTCCCTGAACTTGGCAAAGTTGCCGACGAAGTATGTTGCCCGTTCAATGGCTACCCGAGAGAGCTGAGTACTGTGAATTCGGACCGAACGCACACCACTCCGTGCTCGTAGCAACCGCTAACTTAAACAAGCAAGAACCTCAAGCACCGCAATTAGGCAAGAAGGGCTTTCAAAAACGGTATCGATTATGCCGCGGGACCAAACAGCCTCCCGCACTCTGCCGCACCCCTACCGTTGGCTGGACACGGCTGTCCTTCTAAGTTCCGTGAGATGCTCCGGAATCTGAATTGGTTGGGCGCTGCGAATTCGGTGCTGAAAAACATCCCCTGACGGGCTTTGGACGACCAGTGGTAATTCGGTTGCAGCGCGATGGTTCAATGGAAGTTTTCCGGACTCAATGCGCCATCCTTTGGCCGGGCCCAAACATCGTAAAGGTGTGATCTTTGCCGGTTCGGAGACAGAGACTCATCAAGGAGATACGCCATGGCCCACGTTGCCAAGAAATGCGCTAATCCCGCCTGCGTCTGCATCGCTCCGGAAAAGGAGAAATATTGCAGCGCTCACTGCGAAGGAGTTTCGGACAAGGTCGAAATTGTATGCTCGTGCGGCCACCCTCCGTGCACCAGCGCCGGCATGAACGCCTGATCCTGCTCACACTTGGTACTTCAGCATTGCCGGTGCCCGCCTGACCTACTGCCCGGACGCCGGTTTCCCCGCCGTCCGTTTCGGGGTGTTCATTCTCATTTGATACCTGTTGCACGACATTCTCATACGCGCCAAGTCGCTAGAGCTTGCACTGGCGAAATCTATATTCCGCCCTCAAATATCTTCTTCGACAGATACCGTTCCGCAGAATCGGGAATGATGGTAACAACCCGCTTGCCCTCTCCCAGCTCCCGGGCCAATTGGATTGCTGCATGTACGGCCGCGCCCGAGCTCGAACCGGCTACCAGGCCCTCTTCGGATGCAAGCCGCTTCACCATTGCGAAAGCATCGTCGTCCGTGACCATTGCCACGCGGTCACAAACAGTCGCGATGGAATGTTTCCGGAATAAATGAGACACCAATCCCTTCTACACGGTGCTTGCCTGGTGCGCCCCCCTCCAGAATCGACCCCTCGGTTTCCACCGCAACGGTCACGACCGCCGGATTACGCTCCTTCAGAAACCGCGCCACTCCCGAGAATGTTCCGCCCGTCCCAACGCCGGCTACAAAACCGTCCACATTGCCTTCCATCTGTTCCCATATTTCAGGGGCAGTCGTCTGGTAATGAAACTGCGGGTTGGACTGATTTGTGAACTGACCGGCCATGAATGCACCGGGAATCGCAGCCGCGGCCTCGTTCGCAATCCGGATCGCGCCTGCCATCCCCTCCGCGTCGGGTGTGCGCACCACTTCCGCACCAAAACCCCGCATCAGAATGCACTTCTCCTCGGCAAATCCCTCAGGCACAAACAGCTTCACCACGTACCCACGGTTCACCCCGATCAGTGCCAGTCCAACCCCGGTATTGCCGGCCGTGGCTTCCAGAATGGTCGAGCCGGGATGAAGAAGGCCCTTGGCTTCCGCGTCCAGAATCATCCCAAGGGCAGCGCGATCCTTGATGCTTCCTCCGGGGTTCAGGAATTCAAGCTTGGCAAAGACTGCCGCGAACGGCCCCTGAGCGATGCGGGAAAGCTTCAGCATCGGTGTGTTGCCGACCAGCTGGGTGATATCGCTTGCAATACGGAAGGATGAAAAAGTGCTGCTTTCTACTGCCATGGAATCTAAGTTTAGCTTATGGTCTCGGAGGTTACTTCTTCACCGGCATCGGCCTTTTCGGCACCCGCGTAGCTGGGAAGTAGCCGGTCCGGGTGCGAACATTCAACTTGCCCTTGCCCGATTCCTCGGCAATCACCGTCACACGCCGGAATCCCGGTTCTGAAGTCGGCTTGGTCGAGTGATACCCGATCGTGTATTGATTGCGGATATCGCGTGCCACCTCGGCAGCAATCTCGTCCACCTGTTCGATCGACTTCGGGAAAAACGCGATCCCGCCGGTTTCGGTCGAAAGCATCTCCAGTGCGCGCCGCGCATGCCGCACCTCGGAGTGGCTCATCTCATCGCCAAACAGCAGACCAATCGAATAGATGACTGGTCCGGAGAGCTGTTGCACCCGGCGAATCGTCTGTTCCAAAGTCAACGTCGAGGCATTGTCTTCGCCGTCCGTGATGATCACGAGCACTTGCTTGGGTCGCTTTGCGTCGGCTACCAGCTTGTCCGCCGAAGCCACCACCGCGTCGTAGAGCGCGGTCCCTCCACGCGATTCAATGTGGCTTAGCCCCTCCCGCAGTTTGCTGATGTTCCCCGTGAACTCCTGGTCGATGAAGGCTTCGTCGGAAAAGTTCACAACAAACGCTTCATCCTGAGGATTCGAGGCTTCCACCAGGTCCAGCGCCGATTTATTTACGGACGGACGCTTCTTTGACATCGATCCGGAGTTGTCAACCACGAGCGCAATCGAAACCGGGAGATCGGAGTGCTGAAAGCTGATAATGTTCTGCTTCACCCCGTCCTCAAAGACCTGAAAGTCTTCCCGCTTGAGGTCCTGGACCAGTTTGGATCCTTCCAGCACAGTGGCGTTAAGAATCACCTCTTCCACGTCGGTGCGCAGAACGTAGCCTTCACCCTCCTTGTGCATTGGCTGCCCCGCAACATTCGGCGGCGCTTCGGCATCCGGAGAGCGAACCGGGTCGCGATCGACGGTCAGCGGAGCCTGAACGGAAGACGCAGGGGCCTGTTGCTTTGGCGCCTCTTGTGCACCCAGCGTGATGGTTGTTATCCAGAAGAGAGTTGAGAGAACCGTATTATTGCAAAGGCGCATAGTAGCCGGTACGTGCATGGACCGTAAGTGGAGGCAATCCCGATGGAGGATTAAGCTTCACCTTCACTTTACGCCACTTACCGTCACGCGAGATCTCCTTGGGCGTGTATCCGATGACATATTGGTTACGTAATTCGGTGGAAATCTTCTCGGCGATGTCACCCATTTCAGCCAGATCGTCAACGCGGAACAGTCTGCCACCCGTCTCCTCGCATAGCTCGTTCAAAAGCATCGGACCGGTGCGCTCCTCTGGGGTCGCGGCATAGGGGTCGAAGATCCCGATCGAGTAAATCTCAACGTCCGACTCCCGCACCTGCGACCGCACCTCGCCTTCGGTGTAGCGGGAGCGGTTGTCGCCGCCGTCTGAAACCACAAGGAGCGCCTTGCGCTCGTGCCTGCGCTTCCTTCATCTTGGCCACGCCATAGTAGATGGCGTCCAGCAGCGCCGTGCGGTGTCCGCTGCTTGACCGTTGCCAGCCGTGCCTGGATGTCTTCCACCGAACTGGTGAAGTCCTCAATCAGCTCCGGCCGGTCATTGAACCCGATCACAAAAAATTCGTCCTCGGGATTGGCGGTCTTGATGAATTGCAGGATCGATTCCCGCGCACGGATGAGCTTTGACGTCATCGAACCCGAAAGATCGAAAATGATGCCGATCGAGACCGGCGCATCCTCACTGGCAAAGCTGCGAATCTTCTGCTGCCCGTTGTTCTCGTAAACCTGAAAATCTTCCTGCTCAAGCCCCGTGACCAGCCGGTTCATCGGATCGGTAACCGTAACCGGAACCAGCACCATGTCTACATTCATCCGGATAAGCGCGCCCGGCCGTGCCTTGGCGGCGGCAGCGCCCGATGCCGGAGCGGCCTCAACTCCCTTGGGCGCCCCTTCCACTGGTGCGGTAGAGGAGGGTGGCGGTACATGTACCTTGTTCAGCGGATCGTCCTGGGCGGTGAGCCTGGATCCTCCAAAAACCAGCGCCAATATCCAGATCAAGGACCAGACGAGATGATCGCAGATCATCCATCGATTGCCTTCCGCTTTCCTTCGCCGATCCAGAAACGTCCTCATGCCCGGTATCCCTGAGTTTGAAGGCGATATTAGCACGCCTAATTGACGGTTGGTGTCACCGCAATGTCATCCCTCTTGTACCACGCAAATGATTGCTCTCCTGGCCGGCTGTCTCAAGCTGCAAAGATTGCTGGGTTACAATCAAGCCTGAGCGTGCCGGTAGGCCTTTGCAAGGGCTCCGCGCGCAAACTGCGTCGATTCAATGGGGAGCACGATCTTCTGCATGGCAAATATCTATCCATTTCGCGCGTGGCGTTACAACCCTTCAACTGTCAGGCTTGAAGATGTAGTAACCCAGCCGTATGACAAAATCTCCCCGGCGATGCAGCAGGCGTACTACCAGCGCAGCCCGTACAACCTTGTCCGCATCATCCTCGGACTGCCTGAGCTTTTCGATGCGGAGCGCGGCGAAAGTGTCTACACCCGTGCGGCCCGCGACCTCAAAGCCTGGAGAGATCAGGGCATTCTGGTGCAGGAAAAGGATCCCTGCATCTTCGCCTACTCGCAGCGCTTCCGCGTTCCCGGATCCGATGAGATCAAGGAACGCCGCGGCTTTATCGCTCTCGGCAAGCTCCACGAATACGCCGACCAGGTGGTCTTCCGGCACGAGCAGACGCTTTCCAAACCCAAGAGCGACCGGCTCAACCTGCTCAAGGCCACACACGCCCACTTTGGCCAGATTTTCATGCTGTATTCAGACCCGGCCGGCAGCGTGGAGAAGATCCTCTACGAGGGCAGCGGACCCGCCGACGCCGAAGTGACCGACGAGTACGGCGTCCTGCACCGCGTCTGGCGCGTCAGCGATCCGGCCACGATCCGCCTGCTCACCTCGACGATGGCCGACAAGAAGCTGATCATCGCCGACGGCCATCATCGCTACGAGACCGCGCTGAACTACTCGAAGGAGCACGCCGCACGCCACCCGGCAAGAACCGAACACGACGCCCACGAGCTGCCGCATCCCGCCTACCCCGAAGCCGCCGTCATGATGACCTTCGTCAACATGGACTCCGACGGGCTCGTCATTCTTCCCACACATCGCGTGGTCCACGAGTCTGGCAGGCTTCGACTCTGCCGCCTTCGCCCGCGCAGCCGCAGAGTTCTTCACCGTTGAGGCGCTCCCCGCCGGCGGACGCGTCCGGTTACATCGACGCCCTCCAGCGAGCAGACAGGACACTGCCTTCGTGGCTGTGACCCAAGCGGGCGCGTTCCTGCTGTGCTCAAAACCGGGACCGGCCGACAGCAGCACTCGCCGGCTTACCCGAGAACCAGCGCCAGCTCGATCTGAGCCATCTGCACACCATCATCCTCGACCGCCTGCTCGGTCTCGACGCAGAGAAGGTCCGCGAGCAGACCAACATCCGCTACCTCCGCGACGCGGGTGAGGCGGTTGACCAGGTTCGACGCGGCGAAGCCGACGTCGCCTTCCTCACCAACCCGGTCACCATGGAGCAACTGCGTGAAGTCGCCTTCGCCGGCGACGTCATGCCGCAGAAATCCACCGACTTCTTTCCCAAGCTTCTGAGCGGCCTTGCCATCTATGGCCTTAAGTAAGTCCGCGACCGCGGTCCTGATCGCGGCCGCGGCCGCAGTTGCCGCACAACAGGCGCCTCCTCCGGCCCCGGCTCAGAGCTTTGTCGTGGTGCTGGACGCGGCTCACGGTGGAGACGATTCCGGCGGACACCTCGATAGCGGCCAGCTTGAAAAAGCTGCCAACCTCGCGCTCAGCGTCCGGTTGCGGTCCCTGCTGGGCGCCCGCGGCATCCTCGTCGTCACCACGCGCGAATCCGACGCTTCTGTCGAAGTGAACAAGCGCGCCGAGATCGCCAACCACGCCAACGCAGGCGTGTGCCTCAGCTTGCATGCCAGTGAGAGCGGGTCCGGAGTCCACCTCTTCGCCTCTTCCCTCCCTCCTACGCCGCAAACCCGGTTTCCTGCATGGAAGACCGCACAAGGCTGCATGGATCACGCGCAGCCTTGCCCTCGCCGGAGTCCTGAACTCCGCATTGGAGCATGCAGGCCTCAACGTGACCCTCGGCCGCACAGCTTTGCCCGGACTCGACAGCATGACCTGCCCGGCGCTCGCCGTCGAAATCGCCCCGCAACGCGGCGAAGACAACTCGATCACTGCCGAGCCTGACAATGCCGACTACCAGGCGCGTGTGGCCGCCTGCGCTTGCAGCCGCCATTGCTCCGAGTGGCGCACGGAGGGCCGCCAGCCGTGATCCCTCGCTACCAGAAGATCCTGTTTGTCATGCTGCTGATTGCCTCGCTTGCCATGGGCGTCGTGCTCTGGCAGTCTACGCGAGCGCGCCCACAAGCGCCTCGTAGCCGGGCGAAACCTCGGCCCCCACCCAGGCTCCTGAGGTCGCGCCCGCCGAGCAGGCCACGCTTGTCGTCGCCAACGACGACCGACAATTCTCTTGTCCCGCAGGTTCATTCCCTGCCCTTGCCGGCGGACCCCGGGGCCCGCGCCCGCGCCGTCCTCGGCCGCTTGCTCGACCTCTACGCCGCTCCCGACGCGACCCACCCCGTTCCAGGCGGCGCGGCCTCGGTCACGCAGGTGTTTCTCTCCTGCCCGCTTGCCGCGCGACATCCGACCGAAAGCGACCGATGCACCCGGCGCCGCAGCTGGCCGTAGTCAATCTCGCCGGCAACTTCGCCGCCAGCCACCCGTCCGGCTTGCAGACCGAGACCCTCACCGTCGCTCTCGATCTGCGCCACGCTCCGACGCCAACCTGCCCCAAGTGACTGAGGTTCGCTTCCTGGTCGACGGCCAGCCGCGCCCCACGCTCGCCGGCCACGCCGACCTGACCCGCACCTACCTGACCGCCGACGCCGACACCCGCCGAAGGAACCACAACCGTGACCGACACCACCAGCGCTCCTCCAACCATCGGCGTCTTCGATTCCGGATTTGGCGGGCTCACCGTCCTGCGCGCGCTGATCGGCACGCTGCCGCGCAGGCACGCTTTGCCTTCATCGGCGACACCGCGCGCCTCCCGTACGGCTCCAAGTCGCGCCGCACCATCGCCCGCTACGCCGTCGAAAGCGCGCAGTTCCTGGTCCACGAACAAGGCGCCGAGTTCCTGGTCATCGCCTGCAACACCGCCAGCGCCCTGGCTCTCGACGCCATCCAGGATGCCGTCTCCGTTCCCGTGCTTGGAGTGATCGAACCGGGAGCGACACGCAGCCCGTGCCGCATCGCGCAACCGGCGACGTTCTCGTCATCGCCACGGACGCCACCGTGCAGAGCCACGCCTACGCCGCTGCCTGCCAGGCCCAGGGCCTTCGCGCGATCGAGAAAGCCTGCCCGCTGCTCGTCCCGCTGGTCGAAGAAGGCTGGACGATCCCATCCCGTGACCGCACGAAGTCTTTCGCATCTACCTCGACGAGATTACGCGCTGATGCCGCGAGCGCAGCGGACTGAAGCCCGACACCCTCGTTCTCGGCTGCACCCACTATCCGCTGCTGCGCCCGCTCATCGAGCAAGCCGTGCCCGCCGGGCATGCGCGTGATCGACTCGGCCGAATCCACCGCCGAAGCCGCTGTGCAGCCTCTTCAACGGCCGCGCCGGATCCACCTCGGCGCCGGCACACGAAGACTCGATCGACTGAGATCCGCTGCTTCGCGACCGATTCGGTGGAGAAGTTCGAGCGCCTTGGCTCGCGCTTTCTCGGCCGCCCCGTCGGCAACGTCCAACTCGTCGATCTCGGCGGCTGATCGGCCGAACACTGGCGCGTTCCATCGTATCACGCTTTGAGTCCTGCGTCCTCGATTTCGTCGCTCGCAGGAAACCTCGAACTCTCTTTGGCGCGCAAGTGCAGTCCGCATCGCCGTGGCTGATATTCTAAGAAACGGTTGGCCCCGGCAGCTCCCCGCACTGAGCGCGGGCATCGGAGGAACAGGACAAGCATGATCGATCTGGCAGGCAAGACGGCCGTGGTCTTCGGGCTGGCCAACAAGCGTTCCATCGCCTGGGGCATCGCCCAAAAACTGCACGCGGCCGGCGCCACCCTGGCCATCTGCTATCAGAACGAGCGCATGAAGCTCGAAGCCGAGGACCTGATCAGCGAGCTGCCGGGCGCCAGCGGCTTCCAGTGCGACGTCTCCAGTCGACAGCGAGATCGACACTCTCTTCGCCGCCCTCAAGGAGAAGTACGGCAAGCTCGACATCCTCGTCCATGCCGTCGCCTTCGCTCCCGCCGCCGATCTGCGCGGCGAATTCATCAACACCACCCGCGAGGGCTTCCGCATCGCCATGGACGTCAGCGTCTACTCGCTGATTGCCGTCAGCCGCGGCGCCGCGCCCTCTGATGACCGACGGCGGCAGCATCATGACCCTCAGCTTACTACGCCGCCGAGAAGGTCGTTCCCAATTACAACGTCATGGCCATCGCCAAGGCCGGCGCTCGAGTCCACCGTCGCGCTATCTCGCCTGCGAATCTCGGCCCGCAAGAACATCCGCGTCAACGCCATCTCCGCCGGACCCATCAAGACGCTGGCCGCCCGCGGCGTCGGCGACCTCAGCGACATGCTGAAGGCCGCACGCCGACCGCGCCCCGCTCCACCGCAACGTCGACCAGCTCGAAGTCGGCGGCCTCGCCCTCTTCCTCGCCAGCGATCTCTCCAGCGCCATCACCGGCGAGACCATCTACGTCGATTGCGGCTACAACATCATGGGCTTCTAACAACGCCAATCCCAAATGCGGACGGCCGTTATAGCCCGCGAAAGCACACGAAATTAATACCCGAGGTCATTCCGAGCGAGTCCGCGCAGCGGACGAGTCGAGGAACCTGCATTTCTCTAGCTTCGGGCCAAGGCTCCAGTCTCAATTGAAATCTGAAAAGGATCGGGGCTCTACGGGCCGCGGAAAACAAGGCGTCTTGAAAGGGCACGGCTTCAGCCGTGCCGCAAACGTCGCAAAATCAACGTGCGCTTCAGCCCCCGCGGGGTTTTTCCGCCTGCTTTCTCCTCGATTTCTCCCTTTTGATCATGGGGTCCTTACGATGAGATCAGGAGCCTTTTCGCCATGGTAGGTGATTCCCGTGTACTGAGGTGGGCGACGGCAATATCAGCCAATCTACGCAATGACAAAAGATCATCCACCGCTACGCTCAGGAACTCAATCCAACATTTGATCAATGTTCACAGCCCATCCGGATCATCATTGTCTGGAGGTACCGATCCGATAGCGGACAGCCAAATGCGGGAGAACACCAACGAATGAATTTTTTGGAGGATGCTCTCGAGCCGTTTCTCAAACGAGGGCAGCTTCGCGACTTTGGCGATGGTCTCGACCGGAGAGGATTTACGGGGGTGGACCTACTACGCGGAATCTGAAGATGAATTCATAGCCCTCTTAAACGATGCTCTTGCTGGAATGGCAGAGTTTCCGATCGAAATTCATATAGCAAGAGATCCAAAATGGACCATATATGAGGAATTCAGAGCGAAGGTCAAAGGCGTTTGCTAAGTGATCAAGATCGCTAAGCAAAGTCCCCTCCCGCGAGCGTTATTGCAATCATCATCCTTTCCTCTACTTACATGAGTGGCTAGCGAAAGACGCTCTCGTCAGATGGATTGTGCCTAATTCAAAAACAACCCGTGAACGGGCGGAGCCACACAAAGTCGCTCCGCCCGAAAGTTCACGCCTGCCTCACTTCGCCGCCGGCGCCAACGCCCCCTTCAATTCGACAGCCCCGCTCACAGTCTTCGGATCAACAGTAATCTCCTTCAACTTCGCCTCCACATCCGCAGGAACTTCCTTCTGATCGCGGCCGCCAAGATACTTCACCAGGAAGCCCTCCATCGCCGTCACCATTGCCAGGTTGTTAATGGGCCGCGCAAATCCGTGCCCCTCATCCGGAGCCACCAGGTACTCGACCGGCTTGCCGTTGTCGCGTACCGCCGCAACAATCTGGTTGCTCTCGCGAACGTTGACGCGCGGATCGTTCTTGCCCTGCACCACCAGCAGCGGCGTCACAATGTCCTTCGCCTTCGTCAGGGGCGACTCGGCAATCAGCAGCGCCTTTCCGTCCGGCGTCGTCGGATCGGCCATGCGCGCGTACATCTGCTTGCGCCCAGCCTCCCAGTACGGTGGAATCGCATCGAGCAGCGTAATCAGATTCGACGGCGCCACGATCGCAACCGCGGCCGCGTATACGTCGGGAGTGAACGCGACCCCCGCCAGCGTCGCGTATCCGCCGTAAGAGCCGCCCGCAATGCCTACGCGTTTCACGTCCACCGTTCCATCAGCCACGAGCGCCTTCACGCCCCAGGTGATGTCGTCCTGCATCTTGCGGCCCCATTCGCCGTTGCCGGCGTTCAGAAACTTCTTGCCGTATCCGGTTGACCCGCGGAAGTTCGGCTGCAAAACCGCGTATCCGCGATTCGAGAGGAACTGAGCGAACGTGTCGTAACCGTATGAATCGCGCGCCCAGGGCCCGCCGTGCGGAAATACGACAAGTGGCAGATTCTTCGCGGGCAGACCCTTCGGCAACGTCAGGTATGCCGTAATCTCCAGCCCGTCAGACGATTTGAAGTGATACGGCTTGCGCTCCGAGAGCGACTCGCGCGGCAACTCCTCGCGAATGCGGTACTGCAGATCCAGCGTCTTCGCCTTGCGGTTCCAAAGATACGTTTCGCCCGGTTCCGTGTCGCTGAACGCGCTCACAATCCAGATGTTCTCGTCCTTCGATCGCGCACCAAAGCCGATCTCCTTGCCCGGCAGCTTCGACTGCAGCCAGCGATACTCCTTCTCGAAATCCTTGTCCTTGAAGTACAGCCGGTGGCGATCGTCTTCGTATTGCGTGAAGTAGACGTGGTAATCGACCTCAGAAAGCTGCAGCCCCTGGATGTCAACGCGCTTCTCCGGATCGCTCTCATACCTCGTCGTGCTTCCTGTTGCCGGATCGAGCATTTCCAGTTCGCCCAGATCCAGGTCGCCCTTGTTCGTGTTCAGATAGACCTGCTTGTTTGAAGCGTCGAAATCCTCGACCCCGCAGTTCTCCAGAACCGAGCAACTGTAGATCTGCTTGAACCCGTCGGAATCGACGCGCAGGATCTCGGTATCGCCCACCTGGTTCGTGCGCTCAGCCAACCGAAGATTCCCATCGTGATCGAAATCCCACCCGGCAATGCGCTCTGTATTTTTGCGGAGCAGCTTCTTCTCTCCAGTGGAGATCGTGAGCTGATAGAGATCGTGCCACTGCGGCTCGCGATCGTTCAGGCCGATGTACAGAATGTCGGGCTTCGCCTTGGGCGCCGCGTAGATCATCGTCCGAACGCCCTTGAAGCTTGTCAGCGCGCGAGTGGGCGGAACCCCCGTCGCAGGATCGGCAGGAACCGACGGGTCGATCGCGTAGACGTTGAAGTTCTCATCGCCGCCCGCATCCTGTGCATAGAGGATGTACTTCGAATCGCGGCTCCAGAAATACTGACGGATCGGGCGGCTCGCTTCCTTGCTCATCGGACGTGCTGCGCTGAATGGCTCGCCCGCCTTCTTCACCCAGATGTTGCGCGTGCCCTTGTAGGGCTTCAGGAACGACAGATACTGCCCATCAGGCGAGATCTGCGCGCCTGCAATCTGAATCTCGCCAAAGAACAGCGCGCGATCGATGATCGGAGGCTGTTGAGCCGTAGTGGCTGCAGGTATTCCGATGCTCAAGGCCGCAACAAATGCAACAACGATTCTTTTCATGACGTGCCCCCCAAAAGGATTCCGGTACCCGAGAAAGGGTACTCCGTAAGGGCATGGATCATAAAGCGATAAGTGACAGAACGCGCCTTCAACCCGCAGCACAGGCTCCATCTGGGATGCCGGCGAGGATGTGTCTATTGCGAGTCTGGCGGCGCTGGATAGTAAGGCGGGCGCTTTGGCGGACGGGGCGCCACTCGATAAAGTACCGGCCGCACACTCCGGTCCACGTCTCTTGATTCGGTGGACGCGACCCCAACGACAATGTGCGCCGTATTCGGCAGCCGGTTGAGTGACTCGCTGGATACAACGGCAACAACCACAGGCCGAACCATGTTCCGCTCTATCCAGGGCGATGCAATTTCGTCGTCGAAGCCGTCAAATCGTCTCGTCTCCAACTGTGTTCCGTTGATCACTTCCACATCGGGCACTGAAGGTGCGCTCACCGTGTTTCTTTGAGGACCGCGCCTCGCTGTCTTCGTGTGAACTGAACGATCCGGGGGCATCGGGGCCTGCTGTTCCGTGTCAAAGACCTGCATTCGCCGTGCCGATCCATTGATCACTTCCACTGAATCCACAGTTGCCGAAGAATCCGCGGCCACAGGATGCGCACCGCGAGAATTGGCCTGGGAGGCCTTGGCATGTTGCTTGTTTTCAGCAGATAAGCCCTGGGTTTTCTGCGTATTCTCGCCGGAGAGGCACAAGGCAGAGAGCACCATCCACACAGATAGCAGCGTGACCCGCGAACCGGACTTATCTCGCAGCATAGGCTTCCCCACCTTTTCGCTGCAGTATATCCAGAGGCACCCATTCTGAACAGATGACCTAAGGGTGCTGTCCTGGGTGCAGTCCGCCGCAAATTACTGAATCTGCCACTCAACGGCGTATCGACTTAGTCCTTCAGCGTGACCGTAATCTTGCGCGCATCACCGCCCGCAGACGCGATGGCGATCTCGCCCGTGGCCTTTTTGCGGATGCTCTTGAACTTCTCGCCCCACTCCACCATCACGAGCGCATCGGGCGTGAGCAGTTCATCCAGTCCAAGCGACTCCAGTTGCCGTTCCCCTTCGAGACGATATACGTCGAGATGGAACAGCTTCACCGGCTGCCCCTCACGAGTACCGTCGTACTCATGTAGCAGCGTGAACGTGGGACTTGTCACTTCGTCCGGCTCGGCGGCGTCGAGTGCCTGAGCGATTCCCTTCACCAGGGTTGTTTTCCCGGTTCCCAGGTCACCCCGCAACACCAGCAGTTGCGGCGGAGCCAGCAGCTTCACCAGCTTGCGCCCAACTTCCACGGTATCCGCGCCGCTGTGCGTCACGAATTCATGGATCCTGCTTTCGGCGACCATGGCTCCCTTGCTCATTCTGCTGCCTCATGGGACGGTGCTGCTGATGCCGGCAGTCCCTGCAACCAAACATAACCGTTCTGACCGCGTGAGCGAAAGCGAAAAGCCCGAGAAAAAAATCGAAGGGAATCGGTTGCCAGCAACGTGTGCTCGTCAAACTCGCGCACGGCAAGGTCCGCCGCCAGCCCGTGCAGATAGACAGCAGCTTCAACGGCAAGCGCCGCATCGGCCGGATGCTGGGCCACCAGTCCGGCGATCAGTCCCGTCAACGTATCGCCACTGCCCCCCTTGGCCATTGCAGGATTTCCGGTTGTGTTCACCGCGACGCCCACCATCCGGATGAGCAATCAGCGTATGCGCGCCCTTCAGCACGAGGGTCACTCCGTTGCTTCGCGCAAACGCGCGCGCTGTCTCAAGCCGATTGGATTGAACCTCTTTCACGCTTCTGCCAGCAAGCCTCGCCATCTCTCCGGGATGCGGAGTAAGGACGATCGTGCGCCCGGCTTTTCCAGCCTTGGCCAGCTTAGCCAGCAAGGCGGGATTGGATGCCAGCGTGTTCAACGCGTCCGCATCAAGCACTGCAGGAATTTCCGTCTCGCTCAAGACCGATCCGATCAGCTTTGCGGTTCCCCGACCCTGGCCTAGTCCCGGCCCAACGGCAATCACCGATTTCCCGGCAATAAGCCCGGCAAACTGCTGTGCCGTCATTCCTTTCGCCGCAACCTCGCCTGAAGGACCCGAAGGCAGAGGCCACGTCATCAGTTCCGGCGCCACGCTCGCCACCTGCGCCAACACGATCGCAGGTACAGCCGCCGTCACAAGACCAGCACCCGCACGCAATGCCGTCAGGGCCGTCATTGCCGGTGCACCCGACTTGCCGACCGACCCGCCAATGACAAGCACATGTCCGTATTTGCCCTTATTGGAGTCGGCCGGGCGCGGCTTATCAACGAGCGCGTGCGATGCGCCGGCCCACGTGAGCTGTTGCGAGGACTCGATCGCCTCCTGCGGCGAGCCGATGGACGCAACGATGATCGGCTGGTCCCACCTCCGCGTCAGATCGCCGAACACATGCGCAGGTTTAGGCGCAGTGAACGTGACAACTGCGTCGGATGGAAACACCGCGTCTTCCGCCGTCGCGCTGGTCGCATCCGCATGCCATCCTGAAGGCAGATCGACGGACAGAATCGGCGCCGCGCCACCCTTCACCCATGCGAGTGCCGCGAGCGCGAGTCCCTTCAGCGGCGGCTTGAAGCCTGTGCCCACGACCGCGTCCACAATAAGATCGGCGCTGAAGGCGTGGCTATATCGCGACAATTCGTCTGCCGATTTCGCCACGTGCACGGTTACTCGAGTCTTGCTCTTGAGTTCGCTCCAGGCAGTGGCTGCGTCGCCTTTCAATTCTTCAGGCGAGCCGAGGAGAATGGTCGTCACATCGAGCCCCGCCTCGGCCAGAAGGCGCGCCGCCATCATGCCATCGCCGCCGTTGTTGCCTCTGCCGCAGAGCACCGTGATGCGCCGGGGCTTTGGGAAATGCTCGCGCGCGAAACCGGCGACTGCGGCAGACGCAGCACGCATCAGTTCAATGGATGGAACTCCAAAACGCTCGGTGGTTGCGCGGTCACACGCCTGCATCTCCGCTGCGGACAAGACCTTCATGGCAATCATGTTAGTGCATGCGAGTGCTGCACAAGGATAATCTGCGCTGCCTATCCCCTCACCATCAGCAGCAGAAACCATGCATTCAGTCCCGCAATCAGAATGGCCACTGACCACGCGAGGCCCTTCAGCCAGGTCCCATTCACGAATTCGCCCATCCTCTTGCGGTCGCTGGTGAAGATCACCAACGGCACAACAGCGAAACTGAGTTGCAGGGACAGGATCACCTGGCTCAGCAGCAGCAGCTTCTCCGTTCCCTTCTCTCCGTTGATGGCAACGACGATGATGGTGGGGATAATCGCGATGGAGCGCGTAATGAGGCGGCGAAGCCAGGGGGACACTTTCAGGTGAATGAACCCCTCCATCACCACCTGCCCGGCCAGCGTGCCGGTGATGGACGAATTCTGGCCCGACGCCAGCAGCGCGATCGCGAACAAGGTGCTTGCGAATGTCGCGCCAACCAGTGGGCTCAGCAGCTTGTAAGCGTCCTCGATGGCCGCAACCTCAAAATGCCCGCTGCGGTGAAAGACTGCCGCAGCCACAATCAGAATTGCCGCGTTCACAAACAGCGCAAGCGTGAGCGCGAGGGCCGAGTCCACGTTGGCCATGTGAACAGCCTCGCGCTTCCCTTCCGGTGTGCGCTTGTATCGGCGGCTCTGCACAATCGACGAGTGCAGATAGAGATTGTGCGGCATCACCGTGGCGCCGAGCATTCCAATGGCAATGAAGAGCATGTCGGGGTTGGAGATGATCGACCGCGACGGAACGAAGAGGTGACGCAAGGCGGGCCAGTATTCCGGCTTCGACAGAACCATCTGGATGCCGAAGAGCCCCACGATGGTGCCGATGAGCGCGATCACAAGCGCCTCGACGTACCGGAACCCCAGCCGCTGCAAAAGCAGAATCAGCAGCACATCGAGCCCGGTAATCAGCACTCCATAGAAGAGCGGAATATGAAACAACAGCTGGAGCGCAATCGCCGAACCGATGACCTCGGCCAGGTCGCAAGCCGCAATGGCCACCTCCGCCATCACCCACAACATGACGCTCATTGCGCGACTGCTGCTCTCGCGGCAAAGCTGCGCCAGATCGCGTTCAGTAGCCACTCCCAGCTTAAGCGAAAGGCTCTGAAGCAGGATCGCCATCAGGTTCGAACCCATGATGACGAAGAGCAGCGTGTACCCAAACCGCGATCCGCCGGCGATATCCGTGGCCCAGTTGCCGGGGTCCATGTAACCGACAGAGATGAGAAAGCCCGGTCCGAGGAATCCCAGGAGGCGCCGCCAGTAAAACGGCGAGCGCGAGATGCGCACGCTGGAATGTACCTCTGGCAAAGAGGGCTGGGACTGAGGGGACTCCGCCTGCGATAAGTCTGGCTGCGGACGGCCCACGTTCGTAGTGATCTCCGTTGCCATGTTGGGATTGGGTGCGACCCGACTAACAGGTCGATTTCAGTATCGCACGGAAGTTAATTATAGTTAACTAATTTTATTATTTTTAATTACCCTCATTCTCGCGCCGAAGCCAAACAGCCTCTGCCGCCGGTCTCCCGAGAATTGACTGTCCCGTAGGTAGCTCAATTGACACGGTTTGATCGTAATTCTGACTCATGACGCGCAGGCTTCTGCTTGGCCCGATTCCCATTCGGTGCAGAAAGCGAAGGAGCTGCGGGTCCCGCTCCTGCAAACTTGTGACCGTGTATTTTTCGCCTGCCTGGGCTTCAGAGAGGGGCAGTTCGCCCTGGCGTTTTCGTTCGGCCGGGTTCCGGGGCAGAACCAGGTTCCCGTGCGGACACGCTCCGCCCTCGCCCAGTCTTTCGCGAAGCTTTGCCTCGAAGGCTGGGGAGACGGCATGCTCCAGCCGCTCGGCCTCCTCGTGGATCTCGTACCACTCCATGCCGAAAACCTCGCTCAGCATGCGCTCGATCAGGTGATGGCGCATCGCGGTCCGGTAGGCTGTCTCGCGTGCCTTTCGCAGTGAGGCGCACAATGCCGTCCTCGCCCACTTCAACGTAGCCATCGCGCCGAAGGCGCTTCAGGGCCATGGTGACGGCGGGCGCTGACACTTCGAGCCAGTGAGCCAGGGTGGCGGGAATCACCAGGTGTCCCTCCGCCTCTGCCTCGAGAATGGCCTTGAGGTAGTTTTCTTTCGAAACGTGGATCGCGTCTTTCACGGGATTGCCTTCTTCAATGTAATTCTTTTTGGAGAGCGGGTTGTTCGTCGCCGAGTGTTTTCACGCGCTTTCGGGTCAGTGATTCTCAACGAGGAAGTGAACGATGCTGGTTTTATCCGGACCGCAGGTTCGCAGGAAACTCTGGTGCGTGATTATCTGCGTGGCCGCATTCCGACCGCTTTGGTGCCAGGAGCGCGTGACCGCGCAGCGCGCAGACGGCCACCAAACACCCATGATCGTGTATCGCACAACAGACACCGGAGCGTGCGCGCCGCTGGCCTTGATTTCGCACGGTGCCGGCGGATCGGAAACCGGCTACCGATATATCGCCGAATCGCTCGCGCGGGAAGGATTCACTGCAATCGTCATGGGACACCGTGAAAGCGGCTTTGAGGCTTTGAGTTCCGATATTCTCGGCGACGGGATTCGGCAAGGCGTACGCGCGCTCGTAACGGATCAAAATGCCGAGCAGGCACGGCTGATGGACGTGGGAGCGGCATTGAAGTGGTCCGATGCGCAATGCCGCGCACCGGTTCGTGTGCTGCTGGGCCACTCCATGGGCGCGGCAACGGTGATGCTGGAGGCCGGCGCGAAAAACATCATCGGAGTGCCATCGCCACCCGCGGGCCTCGACCGATTTGACGCGTACATCGCGCTTTCGCCGCAAGGTCCGGGAATTGTATTCCCTGAGCACGCGTGGAGCGGAATCCGCAAGCCTCTGCTGGTGCTGACGGGCACGCGCGATCAGAACCTGCAGGGAGGACCTGAAGCGCGGCAGATTCCGTGGCGCGATATGCCGGGCAGCGCGGGTCAATGCCAGTGGTTGGGAGTGATCGACGGCGCCACCCATATGAACTTCGCAGGAAGCGGCATAGGCGTCGAGCGCGTGGAACCAATGGTGACGGCGACGATCGTAGAGTTCCTGGCGGGAGCGCGCCGGCACAACTGCGGCAAGCCCGCTCCAATTGCGGGAATGACACTGCAATCGAAATGAAAATGGCCGGCAGCTCGATGGCTGCCGGCCGTCGTGCAATCTCGCGTCGTGTTATTTCACGCGCACCTTTGGCTCCACTGACAGGCCTGGACGCAGCGAGTGATTCGGATCCTCGCTGTTCAGATCGGCGAAATCGACGCGCACAGGAACGCGCTGGACCACCTTCACGTAGTTGCCGGTCGCGTTTTCCGGCGGAAACAGTGACAGAACAGAACCGGTTGCACCGCCAATCTGTGTGACCTTGCCCTGATACTTCTTGCCTGTCGCATCCACGCTGATCTCCACCACCTGGCCCGCGCTCATATGCTCCAATTGGGTCTCTTTGAAATTGGCGGTGACCCACAGCCCTTCAAGCGAGACGAGGGTGAGAAGATTCTGGCCGGTTGAGACGTTCTGGTTTATCTCAACGCTCTTGCGCGTGATGATGCCGGGAGCAGGGGCAATAATTTTCGTGTAGCTCAGATTAAGATTGGCCTGGTCCAGTTGCGCCTGTGCCTGCTGCACCTGCGCCATCGCGGCCTTCGCGCGCGCTGTCTGTGCCGCCACCTGCTGGGGTCCGGTCTGCGCATACTTGAGCCCGGACTCGGCTTGCGCAACTTTCTGGTAGGCGACACGCACACCGTCGGCGGCAGCCGCCTCGTTGGCATGGGCATCCGCGACCGCGGCCTTGGCGGCATCTGCTGCGGCTACCGCCGCGTCCTATTGCTGCTTGCTGATGACATCCTTCTCGACGAGTGGCTTGTAGCGCGACAGGTCAGCCTGCGCCTTGACGTTATTGGCCTCGGCTTGCGCCACGCGAGCCTTTGCTGCGGCCAGTTGCGATTGCGCCTGCGACACAGAAGCGTTTGCCCCTGTGACGTCTGCTCCTGCCGAGGTCAGGTTGCTGCCTGTGTTGATCGTCGTAATCGGCACGTTAACTTGCGCCGCTGCTGCTGCGGCCTCCGCGTTGGCCAGCGCGGCCTTGGCGGACTCCACGGCAACCTGAAAATCGCGCGGGTCGAGCTCTGCGATCACATCGCCCTTGTTGACCTGCTGGTTCTCCTCGACATCGACCTTCATGACCTGCCCTGCAATGCGTGAGCTCACCTGGATGAGGTGACCGTTGATCTGCGCGTCGTCGGTGTCTTCAAAGTAGGTGGAGTGCCACCAGAAGCCGGCAGCCACCAAAACCAGAACCGCAACCACGGCAATGATGATCCCTCTGCGGCGAGAGGGCTGCGCCACTTCCGTGCTGTCATCCGGCGGGGTCTGGACTGCTGTTGGGGTTGAATCCGCCACGTTTACTTTCCTCCCAAATAGTTCTTGTAATCCAGCCCCGCTCCCAGGGCACGCGCAAGGCTGAGCTTGGCCACGTTGTGCCGGTAGAGGCTGGATACGAATTGATCGTTGGCCTGCGCCACGGACCGCTGCGCCTGGCTCACCGCCAGGTTGTCGCTCACTCCGTTGGCGTAGCGCTGCTGGGCTTCGCTGAGGGCCTGGCCTGCCAGATCGACACTCGATCGCGCAACCTCGACCTGCTTCTGCGCCGAGGCGATATCCAGCAGTGCATCACGAACGTCTGCATCCACCTGCGCGTTGAAGTCGCTCGTCTGCGCGCGCTGCGTATCTAGCTGCGACTGAGCAATCTCCGCCTGGCCGCGTAACGCAAACTCGTCAAAGAGGGGGAAGCTCAATGTTCCCGCCGCGCTGCCGGTACCGTGCGAGTTGGCGACATTGACGCCGATGTCACCATAGTCGCCCGCGAACTTGATGGTGGGATACCGTGCTGCCGTCGCGCCTTTGCGCTGCTCTTCGTCCGCTATGGTCTGCTCCACCATTGCCGCCAGATCCTTGCGGTTGGCGTGGGCCTGACGAATGGCTGCGCCCACATCAAGCTGGTCAAAGGCCGAGTAAGGAGCCTTGTCGCTGAGGTTGAACTTCTGCTCCAGTGGTAGCCCAATGGCGCGTGCCAGCGCGAGCTTGTGCTTCTCAGTCTGGTTTTGAGCCACGATCAACTGCTGCTGAAGCGACTGATAATCGACACGAGCGCGCAGTTCGTCGATCCTCGGAGCGGTTCCTGCTTCATGATTCGCGACCGCCTGGTCGAGCGACACCTTGGATGTAGCCACCTGGGCCTCGAAGCTTTCGACAAGTCCTTCGTCGGCCAGCACGAGCATGTAGGCATTGCCGACGGTGAGTACCACCATGTCACGCGCGTCCTGCGCGGAAAGCTCTGCGGCGTTGAAGTTGTGGCGCGCCGCAAGGTAGGTGCGCAGCGACTTAACGTCGACAAGCGACCACGTCAGGTAGCCGCGAAGGTCGGTGTATCCGAATGGGCCGATGATCGTGGGAAAGCCGGGAATGCGAAGCCCCTGGGCGGCCAGGTCCACCTGCTGAACAGCCTCAGTGGCTCTGAATTCCACATCGGGCAGGAGCGGCTGCAACTCGGTCAGACGCTGCGCTCGTGCCCCGGCGGTCTGCGTTCCGCTGAGGATCACACCGAGGTTGTTCTTCAGGCCGCGTTGGATCGCGTCATCCAGCGAAAGCTCGAGTGGCTGCGCCGTAGCCTGCCCTGTCGGGACACTGCCTTCATAAGCGCTTGCAGGGGGTGGTGTCGCCTGGCCGGACCCCACGTTCGGCAACTGCTGCGCAACCAGGCACGGCGGTGCGAGCGTAGCCAAAGTGAGCACGATGGCGGCGAAGGCACAGAAATACTTCCTACAATTTGTTGAATCTTCTGAGGACATCGATCGTCTTCGAAATCTCGGCAGAAACTGCCGAAAAGGTGTTTGCATTACAGTAGATGCCCCACAAGTGCGGGCAGGTTCTTAAATGTAGTGTATTCGAAGAGAAGGCAAAGTTGAATGCGATGCCCGACACGCAGGTGCCCCATCATGCCGCAGTCTTTTCTGCAACCAGCCCTGGGCCACACCCCTGACTACCTCGAATTGGTGGCGTGGATCAACTGCGAAGCAAGGGAGCATAACCCCTGGCGGAAGATGACACGCACGCCATCGGCGGTCCATCCTGTGGCGTCTGGGCCTCCATAATGGGCCAGGAGTTCCGCAGTCTCATCGGACGGGAATCCTGCCACCGCGCGAATCACAAAGATCACACGCGTTTCCGTGGGAAGGCTCTCGAGCCAGTTCCGCACGGTTTCGCGATTTGGACCAGCCAGCATGGTTTCCAGCTCTTCGGTCGAAATTCCTGCTGCGGACAAGTCGTCATCCTCGATACAGGTGGCGGCCGGCTCCAGATCACGCGGGGCAGCCGCCAGGCTCCGGGGATCTCTCTTCGCCAGGGTCTCGATTGCCGCGGAACACAGCGCCCGGCGGCTGCTCTGGCGGGCCTGCCGAGCATCGCCGCCGCATGCGGAGATATCGGCATGGGCAATCGCGCTCTCCACGAGGCGGATGCTGTCCTCGCCTTCGCCCACCAGCATGGAGGCCATGCTGTAGAGCCCGGCAGCAATCGCGTCGAGCATCTCGTCCATGCCTGCCAGGGCATTCGTCACTGTCGCCTCGTCCTTGGGCTGGCCATCGAGCAAGCTGTGCACCTGCCGGGAGAAGGCTTCGCCTCCCTCAGGGATTGGCGGAGCGGGAATCAGGCTGTCCTGGGCGAATTTGCGCTCTTCCGGCATGGTGAGACTCCTCTTTTCCATCGAACGAAGCGGGGACGCGCTTGCTCCTATCCTCAACCTCGCAGGCTGCGTGGGTCAACTTGTCGCGCTCACACCGTCGTCGGCTCCATCGCCGAGGCCCTTGTCACGCAAATAACGCTGATGTCGTCTTCCTGCCCGAAGCTCTGAGCCGCGCCGGCCAGTTCCGCCGCCGAATGCTCCCCACGCAACAGCTCCTCTACCCGCTGGAAGCCGAACAGGTGGCCATTCGCATCCATCGCCTCAACGATTCCATCTGAAATAAGCATGAGCCGGTCGCCATCCTTCATCTGGAACCTCGTTATGGAAAGTTCGGGCACATCCACCATGCCCAGCGGGAACGACCCGTCAATTCCAATCGCTTGGCCGTTCAGATACGGCGGCATGTGCCCCGCGTTCGCCAGCTTCGCATCGCCGCTCGCCTCGAGCCTCAACGCGAGACAGGTTGCATGCGCGTCACCACGCCCCTGCAGTCGCCGATTCAGCGCCCGCAGCAGGAAATCCGGTTCGGAGTTCAACTCCGCCGTACTGCGAATCGCTCCCACCAGCAGCGCCACCAGCATCCCGGCCTTCAAACCCTTGCCGGTTACGTCCCCTGCCACGATCAGCAGACTCCCATCCGATGCATTCGGGATGATCTGAAAGAAGTCCCCGCCGACCTCGCGTGCCGGCCGGTACTCACTTTCGATGATCAGCCCCTGCAGCTTCGTCCGTGCCTCCGGCAGAATGACCTGCTGCACCTCTTGCGCCTGCTTTACATCCAGCGCCATCCGGCGCTGCGTTCGAATGCTGACGACGAGCCGTCGCAAAAGCAGTACAGAAAGCGTGGCCACCAGCAACAGGTTCGACAACTGAAATACGGTGACCGTTGAACCGAATAGAAAGAAGGACGTTGGGACATGGAGAAGCCGCAGCTCTGAGCTGAACCCGGAGATAGCACCCAGGATCACCGCCGGAAGAACGAGCCACCCTTCAATCCCCTCCCGCCGGATCCCTTGGATGACATTGCTCAGCATCATCACCACAAGGATCAACCGCACCACAATCGACATCCAGGCAAACACGTTGCTTACGGATTGAGAAACGAAGGTAAAGAAGATGTTGCCGCCCAGCGCGTTGGACACCATCAACAGCACTACCAGCACCGCGAGCGCTTTTGGCATCCACGTCGGCTTTCGTAGCCGGAACCACAGCCGCCAGGTCATCACCCATCCCGTGTAAACCAATGGGATGATGAAAACCTGCTGAACAATCGTAAGCGGCATTGCCCCAATCCACTGTGTCCACGATCCGATCGAAGTGACCGTATACTGCACAGCCGACGCCAGCAGTTGCAATCCAATCCACAGGTACACCTTGTCCGTCCGGTCAAACAGGATCAGGCTCACCGCCACCATCCCCAGCAATCCGAACATCACCGCCAGCACCAGCGACAGTGAATAGGCTCGGACCAGTTCGAGCCAGCGCATCTGGTGCTTGGCAGCCACTGCGCCCGCTTCGCCCAGCACCGGGGCGATGTGGAATCCTCCTACATCGTCGCCTTGAAAGAGGGTATTGGGCTCCATCCAAACCCTGAATGCAAGCACACGCTCGTCGCCCATTTCCCCTGCCGGCCGTTCAGGCAACAAAAACATCGCGGGTTGGGTAAAGTAGACGACGGGACGTTTCTTTGAAAAGTCGCCAAAGCTTCCCACAACCACTCCGTTGTCGTAGGCCTCGTACACATCATCAACATTCGACGGTCCCGCCAGCGCCAGCCTGACTCCGGGCTTTGCCTCCACCCGAATCCGGATGCGGTACCACGCAAATCCCCAATAATGCGCGTGCCCCTTACGCACCCAGCCCGGCACATACTCAGTGAGTCCCGATACAGGATCGATTGCCCCACGTTCCGGCGTCAGATCCACATTCTCCCAGCTTGAATCGTCAAAGCCTGGCTCGGCCCAGAGTGGCACCCGGGTCGCCGGATCGATCGGCGAATCTCCCACGTTGAACTTCCATATCTTCCTGAGCGGAACCAGGCTGTCGCCCAGCTGGATTGTTGTTGCTTCAGGCGAAGCGTTCGCAGTCCCCTTCGCTCCACTTCTCAAGGCAGCATCCTGCCCGTTCAACCAACTTGAAGCCATCACGAAGACGAGCATAAAAAGGCTGAATCGCAAGCCGGTTGCCACAGGGGTTAACCTCCGCTCATAGGGAGCCGTTTATGGCACTATATCCATCCAGGCACTAACCCGAAATGCTCTTTTTTCAACGGGTCGCTTAGGTTGACACGTATCACGGCTCTCCGGGCCTCCCTTCAGAACTTGCCTAAATCCGCCGTGAGCCTTGAAACTCCAGCCCACGATCGATGCAGGCAACCCGGTTTTGCCATCTCTTAACACCGTCCCGGCCGCGCAGCCTCTATTAATGATCTTGAACGGTTATTTCCCCGGCCGGCGCTTTGCCCCAGATGCCGATCCCGGCGAAACACGGTAGACTTTCCAACACGGCGAATACACGATTTCATGGCCAGCACTAAACAAAAACAAAGGCTCTTTACCGGCCGGGATCACTCCTGGATGCAGTTCAATCGGCGTGTCCTTGAGGAAGCGGAAGATTCGTCCAATCCGCTTTTGGAACGCGTAAAGTTCCTGGCCATCACCGGCTCGAACCTCGATGAGTACGTGGAAATCCGTCAGGCCGGCCTGATGCAGCGCATCGAGGATGGCTATCGAGAACAGGGCTACGACGGCCTGCGCCCCGATGAGTCGCTGGCCGCTCTCACAGCCGAGATTCACTCTTTCGTGGACGACCAATATCGCTGCTGGAATGACATGCTCCTTCCTCAGCTGCGCAAGCAGGGCATTCGGCTGCTTGAGTGGGAAGAGCTGGACGACCACGCCCGCTCCCATGCGCAAAGCTACTTCCAGCGCGAAGTGGATCCGCTGCTCACGCCCATCGCCATTGACCCGGCGCACCCCTTTCCACGGGTGTTGAATAAGGCACTTTGCCTTGCGTTGCTGCTCCGGCGCAAACGGCGCAGCTCCGGTCCGCAGGTGCTCGGCGTGGTCACGGTGCCAAGGGCGCTGCCCCGGTTCGTGCGCCTGCCGGCTGAGGATGGAAGATTCGATTACCTGCTGCTGCAGGACCTGATTGCCCAGAATCTCGGAGGCATGTATCGCGGCTACGAAGTTCTGTCCCGGTCAGCCTTTCGCGTGACGCGGAATTCGAACCTCTACTTCGAAGAAGAAGAGGCCCGCTCGCTCCTTGAAACCATCCGCGTCGAGTTGCACAACCGGCGCAAAGGCGACTCGGTGCGGCTGGAAATCGAGGCCGGCTCGGATCCCGAAATCGTCGAGCGGCTGCGCGTCAACTTCGAACTTGACGAAGACCAGGTGTTCCGCGGTGACGGCCCCGTGAATCTCTCGCGCCTGATGTTCTTCTACAGCGACATTCAGCGCCCCGATCTGAAATTCCCGGCGTTTTCTCCAAAGCCTCTTCACCTCAGTCGCAAATCCACCGACATCTTCGACGAGTTGCGCCAGCACGACGTCTTGCTGCACCACCCCTATGATTCGTACGACCCGGTTGTCGATTTCATTCAGCAGGGCGCGGAAGACCCAGCAGTCGTCGGCATCAAGCAGACCCTTTATCGCACCAGCCAGGACTCTCCCGTATTTTCCGCGCTCATCGAGGCGGCAGCCACAAAGGAAGCCACGCTCGTCGTAGAGTTGATGGCGCGGTTCGACGAGGCATCCAACATCCGCTGGGCGCGCAGCATGGAAGATGCCGGCGTCCAGGTCTTTCACGGAGTGGTCGGGTTGAAGACGCATTGCAAGCTGGCCATGCTCATCCGTCGCGACGAAGACGGAGTGACGCGCCGCTACTGCCATCTTGGAACCGGCAACTACAATCCGGTCACTTCGCGCTTTTACACGGACTTGAGTCTCCTCACATGCGACCCGCAGATTACCGAGCGGGTGCACATGGTTTTCAACTACCTTACTGCGCACGCAGAGATCGACGATTATCGGCCGCTGCTGGTTGCGCCTCTAACAATGGCCGAGAGCTTTCTTGGGCTGATCCGCCGCGAGGCCGAACACGCAAAGGCCGGCCGCCCGGCGCACATCGTCGCCAAGATGAACGCTCTGCTTGAGCCCAGCGTGATTGATGCGCTCTATCAAGCCTCACAGGCGGGCGTTGAGATCGATCTGATCATTCGCGGCGTTTGTATTCTTCGTCCGGGAGTGAAGGGCCTCTCCCACCGGATCCGGGTTCGCTCTATCGTCGGCCGGTACCTGGAGCACTCTCGCATCTTCCACTTCGCCAACGGCGGCGATGACGAGATCTATCTCGGCTCTGCCGACTGGATGCCGCGTAATCTCTTTGAGCGATGTGAAGTTGCGTTTCCAGTGCGCGACCCGGCGGCAAAGGCGCGCATCCACGATGAGATCCTGCCCGCTTATCTTGCCGATACGGTGAAAGCCCGCCTGCAGCAGCCCGACGGCACGTACCGGCAGGCATCGCAGGTCCTCACGGCTGCTCCGGAGTTCTCTGCCCAGAACTTCCTGATGCAACTGGCCGAAGGCAAAGCGGACATCGGCGCCATTCCTGTGCCGAAGCTTCACCCCACCGTGGCAAAGGCGGCACACAAAAAGCCCGCGAACGACAGTGCACACGCTGCGGACTGAGCACGCCGCCAATTTCCGCGCGCTACGGCGCCCAAAAAGAGAGTGGCCCGCATCAATTCAGGCTGCGAGCTCACAGCGGTTCTGCAGTTGCTGCGTCGCTGTTCTGCGCTCTTTTGAAAGGGCACGGCTTTAGCCGTGCCGCAAATGGCACAAAATGAGTACCGGCTTTAGCCGCCGGGGAATGGTTTTCTTCATCTTCACATTCGTTCGGCCTTTTTCCGCAGCCTGTTCAGGCCCCTGATGCAGGCTAAATCCTCATGGGCTTTAACCCGCGGGACTACGCTCAATCTTCTTGAATTCCGATTCGTCGGACACTGCGCAATCCAACCACAACGCTGACAGCTCTATTGGCTTTTCTTCTTCCCGCCAAGCAAGCCGCCAAGCGAACCGCCGGCCTTGCCCGTAACGGCGTTCTGAATCGCCGACGTTGCCACGCTCGTTGCCGCGCCCGCCATGTTTGGCACGAATTTCGGGTCCGACGTCGTTCCCTCGATTGAGAAAGGAATTCCCTTCGCTGTGCCTCCCAAAGCGGCCGTCTTCGTGAGCCCTCCCGCCATGCCGCCCTGCAGATTTGCTTCCATCTTGAAGTCGAGCGCTCCTGCGGGGCTCACCGTTCCGGCGCCAGTGATAACTCCGATCGCAGGCACCGTTAAATTAATCGCGTCGGCTCTTGTGCCCTCAGCGGCCACGCGCGCATTGAGGCTCGCATTCTGGATGGTGGTGTCGGTGCTGCCCCCTGTCCTTCCGGTAAATGCCTGAAGCGCCCCCAGTTTCGAGCCAAGATCAAAATTCGCCAGCTTCGTATTGGAGAGCCGCACTGGTCCGGCAACTACCGCCTTATCGACCGGTCCCGTGACAGCCAGATCGGCCGACACCGTACCTCCCGTCAGCCGCGATCCGGAGGGAAGAATAATTCCGAGCGCCGGCAGCAATGCTTCCAGCTCATCCACCGGCAAGCTCGGCGCATTGACCTTCAGGTTTACGACTTCCGACTCTCCTTGCGTCTGATACGTGCCGGTGACATGCGCCAGGGCCTTTCCGATGGCGACATCACCCTGTGTAATGGTGCCGGCTTCCTTGATGAGGTCCGTATTGACGGCGTAGGTCACGTCGATCGGCTTCTGAGCCGGTGACCCCCTCGGAGAGAGCTTGACACTCGCGCAGGTGATCTTTCCGGTTCCCTTGGCCATCGTCCCATCCGAGGTCATCTTTCCGTCAATCGAGACCAGGCCCGCAATGCCGCTGGCCGGATCCACGAATCCCGAGTCCGCCACGTTCATCTTGTCCACCTTCACTGAGGCGTCGAACGGGGTGGCTGCGGCGTTGGAAGGATTGATAGGCCCAGCCTCTCCTGAAACCTCGGCTTTGCCATCGCCCGGGAGTCCGGCAGACAGTTCGAACGGAAACCGCGAGGTCAGCGAGAAGTCCTTGACTTCGACGTTGACTTTGTCAAATACCTGCGGCTTGGCGGTGGAATTGGCCCTTCCCACCGTAAGCTTTCCATTCTTGATTTCAAGTTTTCCCACGGAGAGGTTCTGAGGGCTCGAGGTGCCCGATTTCTCCGCGCTCTTCGCCTGTCCTCCGCCGAGACTCGAAAAATTCCATGTTCCGTTGGCCGCTCTGATGAATGCAATCTCCGGCTCCTCCAATTCGATCCCGTTCACCTCAATCTGCTTGGAGAAGATCAGCGGAATCATCTTCACATCCACTTTCAGAGATTTCGCCGTGATAAAGGGTGATTTGCTGAAGGCCGGATCGTCACCGATGCTGATGCTCTCAATTCCGATCGCGCCCGACAAAGCCGAAAGGCTCAGGCTCCCGAGAGTGACTGGCCGCCCCAGGGCACTGCTGACTTCCGACTCGATCTTCGGGCGGAAGCTGTTCACATTGACGAAGAGCGGGAGTGCCATGAGAAGCACCAGCAGGCACGCAACAACGATTCCGCCAATTTTCAGATAGCGTTTCATGATCTGCTCCTGTCCTCCCATTCAAATCGAGATCGGTGACCGAGATGGAGGAGGATCTCAGTCAAAAGAAAAACAAATCCCACCTTGCGCTCGCCCTGGAATACGCACCGGGCCGTTACGAATTCTGCTGCGAAATTCGCAGCGCGTCTACTCTACTCCGAAATGCCGCGTAAGTCTCTTCACTGCTTCTGATTCCGCCCTTGAATCGAAAGATGCCATCTGAAGTTCATTTCGTACAGAAGGAATTTAGCCGTCCCACGATAATGAGATCTGGAGATCACCGATCATGCAGTCGCCCGCTTCCCTTGCACGCAACCTCCTGCTACATTTTCTGGCCTTGGCAGCAGTATTTTCTGTTTCCTCCTCGTCAGCGCAGCCCGAACAGGCCGACCCCCTGAGTGGCGTTTGGGGAGCCGAGGTGCGCTTCGGCGTGCCCGTGCAAGGGGAACTGACATTGGATGGCCGCGAAGGGGTATGGCGCGCGTCTATCGCGGGATTTCAAGTTGCTGTAGAGAACAACGGCAGCAACATTCGCTTTACCCTTCCTGACAAAATCGCCGAGTTTCGTGGCGTTCGGGACGCAGCCACGAACACAGTCCGTGGGGAATGGATCCAGCAGGGCGGAGTGATCCTGGACCCGCAGTACGCCACTCCCATCACGCTTCAGTCCCTCGCTCCGTCTGTATGGCGAGGCACCGTGGTCCCGCTCGAGCAGCGGGTTTCGGTGTACGTCTTCATCTCGTCCCAGGATGGAAAGACGACGGCAACGATCAGCAATCCTGAGGCGAATTTCTTCCGAAGGAGGGTGTACCTGGTTACGCGAAACGGGACGAATGTTTCGCTGGAAGCGAACGGCAAGAAGATCGAGGGTGTATTGGACGAGAAGGCAGGATCTCTTTCGCTCCAGATCGTCAACTGGCTTCCACGATTTCAGTTCACCCGCCGCACTACGCAGAATGCTGTCGGATTCTATCCGCGTACTCCATCAGACGGCGCGGCTTGGAGCTACCGCCAACCTGTTGCCGCTAAGGACGGATGGAGCACCTCCTCGATGCGGGCCGAGGGGCTGAACGTAGAGCCCATTGCAGACCTGATCCATCGGATTCTTGCAGCTGATCCTCAGAGCACCTCTCCGAAAATTCAGAGCCTGCTGGTAGCTCGCCACGGTCGTCTGGTGCTCGAGGAGTACTTTTATGGGTTCGATCAGGACAGAGTCCATGACATGCGTTCCGCTGGCAAAACCTTTGCTCCCGCGCTGGCGGGGCTAACGAAGGAGCACGGCGCAAAGCTGACGCCGCAGACTCCCATTTATCCGCTTTTCGCGCAATACAGTTCATTTGCAAACTGGGACGCCCGCAAACAGAAGATCACTTTACGAGACATCATGACGATGACTGCGGGGAATGCATGTGACGATAACGATGATGACTCGCCGGGCAATGAGGACAGGATGCAGAGCGACGAGCAGCAAAAGGATTGGTACAAGTATTCGCTTGACCTGCCCATGGTGAAGGAACCGGGTGGAGAGGATGCTATCTACTGCTCCGGCGACCTCAACCTGGTTGGAGGCACGGTTGCCGCGGTGACGCATCGCTGGCTTCCCGAGTTCTTCGAGGAGAGCCTTGCTGGGCCGCTACAATTCGGGCGTTACTACCTCAACCTGATGCCCGACGGACAAGCGTACATGGGCGGCGGAGCGTACCTTCGCCCTCGAGACCAGCTCAAACTGGGCCAACTCTACCTCAACGGCGGAGTCTGGAACGGAAAAAGGATCATCAGCAAGAGTTGGGTAAACGAGTCGACCTCCGTTCACTCGCATTTTGACCCAAAATTTGGCCTTGGTCAGAAACATGAGTATGGCTATGGATGGCACATTCACGATCTCAAGAGCGGTGCGAATACCTACCGAGTGTTTGCAGCCGAAGGCAATGGTGGACAGTTCGTCATCGTCGTGCCTGATCTCGACCTTGTAGTGGGCATCACAGGCGGTAGTTATGGTGAATTTGACCAGTGGTATCGATGGGAGTTGGAGCTTGTCCCGCAGTTCATTGTCCCTGCAGCCGCCGCTGTTCGCACGCAGTAGACAAATCGGAGAGAGTGCTGGCAATCAAACGGGGGCTTCGTAGAGTTCGTAACTGGCTCTGAAGCTTCTAAAATCGGAACAGTGGCCCTTCCCCTGGCAAACCCGCTCACGCACGAACGCTCAAACAGCACGCAAACTTCTATCGGCGCGCCGAGACTGATTTGTCTTTGGCATCTTTCCAGCTTCGATGCTCCGACGGTGGCTGTGGTTTGGTCTCTCGCGTTTGCGTGGGTCGCAAACGTTCGGCTTCCCGCCTGGGTTCCGTTGCTGATCGCGCTCGGAACATGGGCGGTTTATATCGGCGACCGCTTGCTCGACGCACGAAACGGCCTGCGGACTGGAAGGCTCGATCGACTGCGGGAACGCCACTATTTTCACTGGCGGCATCGGCGCGCTCTTCTGGTGGCGGCCGTGGGCGCGGCCGCCGCAGCCGCTGCGACGATCTTCTCGCTGATGCCCGTGGGAGTGCGCAATCGAGATTCGATTCTCGCTGCGGCGGCTCTGGCGTACTTTACGGGTGTTCATTGCGGAGGCAACAAGCCGGCATGGACGCAAGCCGTCTTTTCGAAAGAGTGTCTGGTGGGCATACTCTTCACGGCTGGTTGCGCAGTGCCGGCAATCTCGCGCGTGAGCTTCGAGTCTGATACTGCTCGACAAGGATGGTCCCTGCTCATTGTGTTTGCGATGTATGCGGCGCTTGCGTGGCTCAACTGTTGCGCAATCGAGGCATGGGAGTCGGAAGGCGTATCGCGGGTTCGCTTTTGTGCCGTAGCAGTGGCAGCTTGCAGTCTGCTTCTCGCAGCTTGTATCGCGCAAGGCGAACCTCGCGGAGCTCTTCTGCTGTCGGCGGCATCCGTTAGCGCGTGGTTGCTGTTGCTGCTCGATTATTTGCGAGGTCGCCTCACACCTCTTGCGCTGCGCGCGGCGGCCGACCTCGTCTTGCTCACGCCGGTTTTGCTTGTATCGTTGGCTGCGCGGGTTGCATGAAAACGGCCGAGCGTCTGATCGATTACGACGAACCTGCGTTGCAGGAGCCTGCAAAGGTTCCGAATTTCGATCGCCTCGCGCGCGTCTACCGCTGGTTGGAATGGCTCACCTTTGGCCCGTGGCTTTGGCAGTGCCGCTGCGCGTTCCTTCCACAACTTCGCGATCCCTGCCTTCGACGAGCCCTGGTGATCGGGGATGGCGACGGACGATTTACAGCGCGCCTGCTCGCTGAGAACCATCACCTCAACATTGAAGCGGTCGATGCAAGTCATGCCATGCTTGCACAGCTCGAACGCAGCGCCCATCCAGATGCGGGCCGGATCCGCATGCATTGCGCCGATGCGCGAATCTGGAATCCGGTCTCCGCGCGCTACGACCTGATCGTCACCCATTTCTTTCTCGATTGCCTGACCAGCAGCGAAGTAGCTGAGCTGGCGATTCGACTAAGGCGATTCGTTGCGCCGGAAGCTCTCTGGATCATCTCTGAATTCGCGATTCCTCAGAACCCGTTTGGTCGACTGGTCGCAAGACCGTTGATCGCAGGCCTCTACCTCGCCTTCCGATTTCTGACCGGATTGAGAGTCCGGCGATTGCCGGACCATCGCCGCGCACTCAGCGAAGCAGGATTCACGCGAGTACGCGAGCGACACTCCCTCTGCGGACTGCTTATAAGTGAACTATGGAAGCCGGGTCCTGGATCGTCAGAATCGCATAGTGCAGATTGATTTCCATTCTGCGGCGAAACACGCATTCCTCCCGTTCATCCCACCGGACTGCACTTCGTGGCATTCGAGGAACAGCTCCATTGCAACCGGCGTAACCTTGGGCACATCAGTTGGGAGGACGACGGCCGTGAACCGCATGACTCGTCATACATTTCTGATCGCAGGGCTCGCGATCAACCTCATCCACGCTCCGGCGTTCGGCGAAAATGCAGTCCCAAAAGCTCCTGGAAAGCTCGTAAACCTTGGTGGACATCAACTCCACGTGCTCTGTTCCGGAACCGGCAAGCCAACAGTTGTCGTTGAGACCGGCCTTGGAGATTTCTCGTTCGACTGGACACTCGTTCAGCGCGACGTCTCCCGCTTCACGCGCATCTGCACCTACGATCGCGCTGGATATGCGTGGAGCGACCCGGGACCCAAGCCCCGCACCTTCGCGCAGATCAATCTCGAGTTGCACGACGCGTTGCAGAAGCTCGGTGAGAGGGGCCCGTTTGTGCTCGTCGGGCACTCCTTCGGCGGACCGGTGATGATCAATTTCACGGCCGTCTATCCGCAGGATGCTGCCGGAATGGTCCTGGTCGACTCGGCACATGAGGGCATGAGGATCGCTGTAGGGGGCAAGCAAACCGCTCGCCTTGGCGAAGGAGCGCTGACTCGGGACATTCCAGCTCCCCGCGAAGAGATGACCGCGGCTGACAAGTTCACTCCGCCTGCCGACGACCCGCCTCCTTCGATGAAACTCAATGCGGTGTACAAGACACTGCCTACAGCAGATCAGAAACTGCATCTCTGGGCGCAGAGCCTTCCCGCCGTGGAAGATGCGGAAAACAGTCAGCGCGAATGGTCAGAAGTCTACTTTGCACAGTGGCTCGCAAAGCCTCGAGACGGCTCGCTGGGCCAGATCCCGCTTATCGTGCTGACACGCGAGGACGGCGGGTACACGGATAACCTGGACGTCCCCGCTGCCCAGATGGAGCAGGAGCGGAAAGACGGACAGGCGAAACTGGTCAAGCTGTCCAGCAACAGCACGCAGGTCATGATCCGTTCAGGGCACAACATGGATCTCGAAGCACCGGCCGCAGTCTCTTACGCAATCCATCGCGTGGTAAATGTCGTTCGGGTTCATCAGCCTCTGTGAGAACTGAGCGAGCACGAAATTCGCAGGGTTCGTGCGACGCGACCGGCCAGCGACCCGCTGTGCCTACGACTCCCTCAGTGAGGCAGCAGTCTTTTGCGGGTGGCGGACCGCAGCGGACTCCCTCCTGTCCAGCTCCGCGATGTGTCGCCGCAGAGTGCTCTTCAGCTCGCAGATCAACACATCATTCTCGGCGGGTCCGGCATAGTACTCGACAAGGTCAAGTGTGGTGCGCAGAATTCGTGCAAGCTGTGGGGGAGGGGCGGGTTGCATACTTTTCCTTGCGCCGTCGGAGTCGAGCCTGGGATTTCCGCGGGGAGGGGGAATAACGTTCTGGCTCACGACAGAGCCAACCTCTGGATAACGTTTACCCAAATATACCGAATGCATACAAATATGTATACATAATTTTTATTTGTATTGTGCAATCAACTTCTCGCTCGCTTCCATTTTTCAGTTTTCATGAGGAAATGATGACTACCTCGCTTCTGGAAGCCCGGCAAACTGGAATTCCATACAATATTTGTACATACATTGTATATATCTGCACGCGAAGCCGGCGCCCTCCCCGATGACAGGGGCCGCTATTTATCTGAATTGTTACGGACGTGTTACCATCAAGCCTCAAGGAAGTGGCACCTCCTCCCGCCCGGAAGACGCCCACACTAAGCCATGAACCTCTATCTCATGCGCCATGCCAACGCCGGGATCCCTCGCGAGAGCGCGATCCTCGACGCAAAACGTGGACTGATCAAGGAAGGCAAGGAACAGTGCATGCTGATGGGGCGCGTCCTTGGCGCTCTGAAAGTGCAGCCGGACGTGATCTTGTCGAGCCCGCTGAAGCGCTCTCTGCAGACCGCGCAGTTCGTCGGCAACGAGCTGGCATACGAGGGAAAAGTCGAGATCAGCCCCGCCCTCGCGCCGCAAGCCGACTTTACTGAGTTCCACAGGATGCTCGAAGGCTACGCCGACCGCCAGGACGTTCTCGTCGTTGGCCATAACCCAAACCTGTTCAAGTTCATCGGCCGCCTCATCACCGCCAACGGCGGAGGAGCGGGCATTCGCATGCGCAAGGGCTGTGTCGCTCACATCGACATGGACAAGCATCCGCCCCTTTTGCAATGGCTGATCAACCCCCGCATGGCGCGCTGGATCTATGCCAGCGTGGGGAAGAGCTCCCGCCCGAAGACCTCGCGGAAGTAGCCCGCTTCTTTCCGCAGCGACCACAGCTCGAGTTCCGCACCCGTCCGCCCCGGTTCAAGCTCCAGGTACACGCGCTTGGGATAGATCCGAGCCGTAACACGAAGCACGTCGCTCGCGCGATCCTGGTTGAGCGCCACAGCCAGCCTCAGCAGCACCACAGCTCGATGGACATAAATGTGCTCTTCGCTGGGAATATTGCGCAGCGCGCGATCGCCAGGTTGCGGGCTGCTCTTGCCCAGGTAGCGCGCGATCGCCGAAACGATGGTCCGCTGCACCTGCGTATACCCGTAAATCTCGGAGCTCGACACAATGTACTGCGTGTGGCGATGGTGACCCTGGTGGTTGATGAATTTGCCAGTGTCGCGCAGATAGGCCGCGGCGGCAAGCCAGCTCTCGTACTCCGCTGGCAACTGATGGAGCATCTTCAGATCGTGAAAAAGCTGCACGGCATGCGCACGCACCGGCTCGGCCTGGCGAGTGTCCACACCATAGCGCTGCGCCGTGGCAACCACGCTTTCCCACTGCTCGATTTCAAACTGTCTGTGACCCGGTGCCCGCGCATCCTGCTGGGCGAGCATCTGCGCGAGAATGCCGTCGCGCAGCCCCAGGTCGGAATAGTGGAAGCCCGGCAAGTCAAAGCTCTCCAGCAATTCTGCGAAGACCTGCGCGCCCGCCACAATGATCTCGGCCCTGCGCGGACCGATTCCCGGCACAGCCTCGCGCTCCGGCAATGTCATGCGGGCGATCTTGGCGGCCAGCTTGCGCACTTGCGCCGCAGGCGCCATCGGACCAATAAGCGGTGAGAGTCCTGGTGAGCGGCGCGGTTTTCTCTGCGACTTTCCCTTCGCCGACGCCGCGCATGCCTCGGCCAGTGCTGCAGCCGTTCCAGACGTTGCAATGACCAGTTGCACCGCGCCAGGCTGAATCTTGCGATGTGCACGGCGCAGTTCGCGCGCAATCAGGCGGCGCAGGCTCACAAGCTCCTCAGCCGGTGCGGGGTCAATCGCCAGAAACTCCTCGGTCAACCGCACCGCTCCGAGCGGGACGCTGATCGTGTCCTTGATGCGCTTGCGCTCCGAGAGCGTGATCTCGCAACTTCCGCCTCCCAGGTCCACAAGCAACACCTTGCCGCTCGCGCCGGGTTCCGCGTTCATCAGGCCACCGTGAATCAGCCGCCCTTCTTCGAGACCCGAGATGATCTCCATGTTCCATCCGGTCTCTGCCTTCACCCAGGCGTGAAATGCCGCGGAATTGCGTGCATCGCGCATTGCCGAAGTTGCCACCACGCGAATCTGGTCCACTCCATGCTGCTGCACAGCGCGCTGAAAGCGCTTGAGGGCACGGAGCGTGGCCGCCATCGCCTCCGGCGAGACGAGCCCCGAATTGAAGACGCTCGCGCCCAGCCGGGTCACTTCTCGATCTTCGTGTACGGTCCTCAGCTGGTGCGAAACAACTTTGGCAATTTTTAGCCGGCAGGAATTAGAGCCAATATCGATGGCTGCAAATGTGGGCATCGGGGACTATATACACTCCACAAATTTAGAAATAGGTCTTTGCTCAAGATACACGACAGCGGTCTGCAATTTAATGAATGCGTAAAGCAAATTGATGTATCTCGACTGATTCCGTCCAGCGCTAGTGTCTCGTCCCTGAAGTTCGCAAAATAAATTCTCCTGTCATCCTGAGCGTAGTAAGCCGCGTTTTTGCGGCTTGCGAAGTCGAAAGCCTGCCCTGAGCGAAGCCGAAGGGGATCTGCGGTTGCTTTTCGGAAACTATGCCAGGAACATCCGACTCAGGACACTAAGCGGATCTGCTCAGAACGGTTGCGTCGATGACTTCGGCACTTCGAACAGGCTTTTTCGGCGGTGCGAAACGAAGCATCGTCTACGTTATCGACTCGCTTCAGAAGGCTCGCGGTTACTCGCTCGCAAACAGCAAGAGCCTTCTCCAGTGATTCCGTTGCCAGCGTCTCTAACAGCTCGGTCAGCTCTTCCCGTTTGCCTGCGAGCGTGGCTCTCCTTCTTGGCCAGGGCCTGCCAGTCGTGCCACTCCCCGATAGCCGACTGCATCTTTCTGACCAAGGACGCCTGTCGGCCCGCTTCGGGGTCGTGTGCTGCGAAGATTTCAGCCATGTAGCGAACTTTCTTGATCTCTTTCCGGAATTCATGCAGGTTGTCCGCATCGAGCGAGCGGTACTTCTCCGCGACCCCCGCGAATTGCGCCGCAATCCGCGATCCACCGCCAGCCCCGAGTGATGCATGTGAAGTAAGCTCGATCTGCTGCGTCAACCCTTCAAGCCTTCCGCGGCGGCTCTCGATCTCAGCGACAAGCTCTTTTTCCCCCTGCCGCCGCTTCACTCTGAGCATGTCCCCGAGTTCGTCGATCTGCCGGATGCAGGCCTTATTTGAGCGAGGGCTATATCCGTTCGTGTTTTCGAGCGACTCGCGCAGGGCGGTCAGCTTATCCAGCCAGACATCCGCCTCGCGCACCGGGCTGAGGGCCTGGCGCAGCTTCTCACCGAGCTTGATCCAGCGGGTCGCGGCTACAGAATCGGGGCTGTCCCCTCCCTGTTCCCCGAGCTGGTACTCCAACTCGGCCAGGATGCGCAGCGTAACAACCCTGAGGGCATGAACGCGCTTTCTGGTCGGCTTGCGGCCGCAACGGACGAGGAGCCGCCTCCACACCTCAAGCCGCTCGCGGCTCGGCGCGCGACGGGAACTCCTGCGGTGCCCATTCGCACCTGGGGAACCGGAATTCATCTGGTTGTAACCTTCTGCCTCCTATTGTGCACTGCCGCGACGGTCGCGTAAAGTCCTGAGCGTCCGGCAGTTTCGGGCAATGGGATGGCGCGCCAGAATCACTGCTATGCTTGCATCAAAAGGCCCACTCCCATGCCGACACAAGCGGAGATTCGAAGCCGAGCCAGCAAGTCACCCTCAGCGGTGGCGTCATGGATGCTGCTTGGAGCGATCTTCGTCGCCGTGCAGCTTGCCTCGCTCTTCACGCCCCCATTGCTCGACGACGTGGACGCCTCACACGCCCAGATTGCGCAGCACATGGACGAAAGCGGCGACTGGGTCACGATGAAGGTGAACGGGATCCGCTATCTCGAAAAGCCCCCGTTGCCCTACTGGCTCGACGCCGCCCTCTACCCTGTCTTCGGCCAGAATGCCTTTGCAACGCACCTGCCCAACGCCCTTGCGCTTCTCGGCTGTGCCTGGCTGGCATGGCTCTGGGCCGGGCGAGCATGGGGCCGTCGCGCCGCCCTGTACGCCGCGCTGGGCATTCTCACCTCGATCGGGCCGTTCCTGTTTACTCGCTTCGCGATTCCCGAAGCGCTGCTGAGCTTTCTGCTGCTCTTCGCCCTGTACTGCTTCCTCACCGGCCTCGAAGACCGCCTGCCTTCGCGTCTCTACTGGATGTGGGCGGCCCTGGCGCTGGCGACGCTCACCAAGGGCCTGATCGCTCCTGTTTTCTTTGCCGCCGCAGCCCTTCCCATGCTCGTGCTGAGCGGGCATTGGCGCCGCTGGCGCGAACTGAAGCCGTTCACAGGACTCCTGCTCTTCCTTGCGATCGCCGCGCCGTGGCACATTCTGGCCGGCCTGGCCAACCCCGACCAGGGCCATCCGGTCGGCAATCAACCCACCCCCGGCAACGTGCACGGCTTCTGGTACTTCTACTTCGTCAACGAGCACTTCCTGCGCTTCCTCGGCCAGCGCTTCCCGCACGACTACAACAGGCTGCCCTTTGTCGCCTACTGGCTGCTCCATCTCGTCTGGCTCTTTCCGTGGAGCCTGTTCCTCCCCGCAATGCTTGTTGTCGCTTGGAAGACGCGGCGCAACTGGATGCAGCACCTGCATCGCGATGCCGGTCAGACAGTCGACTTCTATCTCGACCACGCCGTCCGCGAAGATGTCGCCAGCTATGTCTCGCGGCTGAAGTTCCGCGTGCGCTCCACCTGGCTCCTCGGCCTCTTCTCGGCGTTTACACTGCTGTTCTTCTCCATCTCAACGAACCAGGAGTACTACACCTTCCCCTGCTGGCCGCCGCTGCTGATCCTGATCGCGGGAGTGCTGGCAGGCATTGAGGAAGGCGATCCGGAAAGCAGGAAGCCGCTTCTCAGCCACCGCGTGGCTCACCGGCGCACAGGCGGTGTTCGCCGTGGCCGGCCTCATCGCGGCGCTGGCCCTCGGCTGGGGCCTGTGGGAGTCGCGCCATCTCCCTTCGTCTCAGACATCGGCACGCTGCTGGCGCATCGCAACGTCGGCGGCTACACGCTTTCGATGTCGCATTTCTTTGACCTGACCGGACCTTCGTTCGCCGCGCTCCGCCTGCCCGCCGCAATCGCGGCAGTCACGCTCCTCGTGGGCCCGGCATTAGGCTGGCTCTATCGCCTCCGTCGCAAGCATCTCGCTGCGACCATCAGCGTGGCAGTGACCTCCGCAGCTTTTCTGGTCGCCGCTCACATCGCCTTCGCGCGCTTCGAGCCGATGCTCAGTTCAAAACAACTGGCCGACACCATCATCGAAAAAGGATCGTCCAGCGACTCGTTCATCATCTACGGCGACCAGTCGGATGCGTCTTCCGTCGTCTTCTATACGCACAATTTTCTGCACAAGCCCGCATACATTGTGGTCGAGCCCTGCTCACCGCACGGCAATGGCTCGTCACTGCTTTGGGGCTCCTGCTATCCCGACGCGCCCAAGATCTTCATCAGCGACGATCAGTTGTCGAAGATGTGGGGTACCGGCGAGCGCAAGTGGCTCTTCGCGCAGGACACGAATCAGCCCAAGGTCGAGCAACTGCTCGCAGGCAAGCTGATTTTCGTAAAAGCAATCGCCGACAAGGTCCTGTGGACCGATCGGCCGCTGAACTAGAACTGGTTGCATAAAATCAGTTTTGTAACAGGGCACGACTTGAAGGGTGCGATTGCTTCTTCATGGACGATCAGCCCGTGGTTCTGATTCTGCCGGCTCCTTGGCCAACTCTTCGCGGACAGCGGCCAAGTCCATGCCGCACTCTTTCAAGAGCGCTGCAGCAAACGAGTTCTCTTCGTGTAGCAGACCCAGCAGCAGGTGTTCGGTACCGAAATGCTTATGCCGCATCTCCCACATCTCCTCCGCCGCGTGCTTGAGGACATGCTTGCATTCGTTCGTGAGCGGCAGGTCTACATTTGTGGAGATCTTTTCGCGAATCCCAAAATGCTCTTCAATTCTCTTTCGGATTTCCTCGACCGAGCCGAACGATCGAGAAAAACGACGGATGAGCGCCTCGTCTTCGCGCAACAGACCCAGCAGAAAGTGCTCTGTCTCGATGTACGGTGAGCCGAATGCACCGGCTTCTGTTCGCGCAAAGAAGATCACACGGCGTGCTTTTTCCGTGTACTTTTCGAACATCTTGCGGGATGCTCCTTTCTCCCTTTCGAGAACCCGGGCGCCAGAATCGCTCTTGCGCCAGCCTACTCCGCCGCCCGCATCTTCCCGCCCGGCAGTAGCTGAAAAATCCGTCCGCGCCACAGAATGCGACTGCCCATATAGCTCGCCGCCCAGAACAAGAATCCCATCAGGTCGCGAATCGGATAAAGCACCAGCAGATTAAACCAGCTTCGAGTCGCCGCACCACCATGTCGTCCCACCGCAATCGACAGCGCCAGCCGCGTGGCGACACTCCAGCGCCAGCAGCGCCACACCCCACCCCGCATGTCCGATCGCCGCAGCCGGCCACCAACCCCAGCAGCCCGAACGGCATGCTGAACGTCAGCGCCGTTCCGAAGTGCCCCTTGGGCCGCGAGAAGCGCGTCGACTTCATCCACCGCACCTGGTGCTTGAGCGACTGCACGCAGGCTCGAGGTTGATCACGATGTGATCGATGGCGTGGTGGCTCAGCACCACTGTCTGCCCCAGCTTGAATGTCTCGTTGCCCAGCACAAAATCGTCCGCGCAGTAGTCCGCCGTCACGCGAAAGCCGCCCATGCGGCGAATCGTCTCGCGGCGAAACGCCATCGTCGGCCCCAGCGTGAACTGCATCCCTTCCATCATGCGCGCCACCAGCACGCCCGCCGTCATCTCCACGCTCATGCCCACGGCCTCAAGCCGCGCCCACAGGCCGCCCTCCGCCGCCACGCCGCGATAAGGACACGTGATTCCGCCAACATTCGCGTCGGCAAACGGCAGCGCCACGGCGCGCAGATAATCCGGCGTCACGCGCACATCGCTGTCGCTGATGACGAGAATGTCGTGAGCCGCCGCCGCCTCCATCAGTCTCCATCGAGGCGACTTTGGCGTTGATGTAGGCGGGCTCGCCGGTGGAGAAGAATCGCGCTGGAATCTGCGGATAGCCGCGCCGCCACTCGTCGCGCGATCTCGAGGCCGGCGTCGTCCGCCGTTCGCGCGCAAAAAAGAATTTCGTACTCGCGGATAATCCTGCTCGAAGAAGCGTCGCGAGGTGCACCTCGAGATCCGGCTCCGCTCCGTGCACCGGCTTCAGCAAGCGTGAGCGGCGGAGTGAATCCCGGACGCGCCGATCAGCTCGCATATCGGCAGCCCGCCGCTCCCGCAGATAGCCGCGGCACCGCCCCAGCACCATTCCGGCGAATACCGTGGATGTGATCAGGCCGAAGACGGCCAGTGCGAGAAGGACGTACGACATGCAGGCTTAAGAATACGCGTGGAGACATGCAGACGCGTGAGGTTTCTGGAGTGATCCGGTTCCCTTCCATGACAAACCGCGCGTTGCTAGGCGTCGCGCTTCGTCGAGTTGCGCGGCGTGATCACCGTCGGCTTGCGCAGCGGCACAATGGCTCCAGCCGAGCTGGGCGCACGCCTGCTGGAAGCGCGTCAGCATCTCCGAGCGCACGTACTCGACAAAGTTCTGCATCTGGCGGTTCATCTCTTCCATGCGCTCGCGCATCTGCAGGATGATCGCGATCCCGGCGATGTTCACGCCCAGGTCGCGCGCCAGGTTCAGAATGAACTCCAGCCGCTCCAGGTCTTCGTCGGTGTAGAGCCGCGTGTTGCCCTCGGTGCGCGATGGCTTCAGCAGCCCTTCGCGCTCGTAGAGGCGCAGCGTCTGCGGATGGATCTCGTACATCTCGGCCACCGACGAGATCATGTACGCGCCTTTTGATTTTCGTTTCGCTGTCATCAGTCATCATCAGTCATCAGACTTGCTCAGTCCTAGTCCCTAGTCCCTAGTCGCTAGTTCCCTGATCCCTGCATTCTTACAGCTTGTCGAACAGCGCCACGCGCGGGTCCTGGTTATTCAGCTTGGCCAGCTCGCGCATGATCTCGCGGCTGCGCTCGTCCTGCAGCGTCGGCACGACCACCTCGACGGTCACGATCTGGTCGCCGCGCTGTCCCGGACGCTGCGCGCTCTCCACGCCGCGCTCGCGCATGCGCAGCTTCTGCCCGCTCTGCGTGCCCGGCGGAATCTTCAACTGCGCGCGGCCGTCGATCGTCGGCACATCCACCTTGGCTCCCAGCGATGCCTCGGCAACGGTCACCGGCACCGTGAGCTGAATGTCGTCGCCCACGCGCGTAAACACCGGATGCGTGCCGGTGCGCACAATCAGGAACAGGTCGCCCGGCGGGCCGCCGTTGACGCCCGCATTGCCCTTGCCCTGCAGCCGGATGCGCTGCCCGTCGCGCGTGCCCGGCTTGATGCGGAACTCCACCGTCTCGGTGCGCTCGACCGTGCCCTCGCCGTGGCAGGTCGCGCAATCGTTCGATGTGCGCCCGGTTCCGTCGCAGCGCGGGCATGGAATGTTGAACTTCATCCGGCCGCCCATCTGCGTCACCTGGCCCGTGCCGTTGCACTCCGGGCACGTGCATCGGGCCGCCGGTGCTGCGCCTGGCCGTGGCAGGTCGGGCAGGTCTCCTGGCGATGGACCTGGATGCGCGCCTGTCCGCCGCGAATCGCCGTCCAGAAATCGACCGTCGCCTGGTATTCCAGATCGGTGCCCGGCTGCGGCCCGCGCGGCCGCTGCGGCTGCTGCGCGCCCGAGAAGATGCCCGAGAAAATGTCTTTGAAGCTGCCCCACGACGACGACCCGGCTCCCGCCTGCGGGCCCCGGCCCGCCGCTGAAACCCGGAGAAATCGAACCCGCCGAAGTCGACAGGCGATCCGCCGCCGCCCCCGCTCTGCTGCCGCGCATAGGCTTCGCCTGCGCCGGGTCGATCTGGTCGGAGTAGAAGCCGAGCTGGTCGTACACCTTGCGCTTCTTCTCGTCGCTCAGAATGTCGTTGGCCTCGGAGATTTCCTTGAACTTCTCCTCGGCCTTCTTGTCGCCCGGGATTCACGTCGGGGTGATATTTGCGCGCCAGCTTGCGGAAGGCCTTGCGGATCTCCTCCGGCGTGGCCGTCTTCTTCACGCCGAGCGTCGCGTAATAGTCTTTGTTTGTCGTCGTGGCCATTGGTGTTTTCTTATCTCACATAGCGTACACGTTGTCATTCCACTCGCAGCATGCAATCTGCTAAGTCATCAGAGTGTGCATCGGCAGACTCGGTTGAGCATCTCAGTCCCGATCAGCCGCCACCATAAAGTTCGGGGTGGACGACCTGATCATCGCCCACCCCTGTTGTTTCTCCGCCGCAAGGCGGGTCTGCCGCACCGCAGGTGCCTACTTCTTGTCTTCGACGTCCACGTACTCGGCGTCGATCACGCCTTCGTCCTTCTTCTGCTCGGTGCGCCGGCGTGCGCCGTCCGCCTGCGCCGTCGGTGCGCCCTGCGCCGGCCTGCGCCGCGTTGGCCTTGTACAGCACCTCGGCCAGCTTGTGGCTGGCCTGCGGTCAGCTTCTCGTGCGCGGCCTTCAGCTCCGCCGCGCTCGGCGTGCCCTCCAGCGTCTTCTTGGCTTCGGCCAGGGCAGCCTCCACTTCGGTCTTGTCGGCAGCCTGCACCTTGTCGCCGGAGTCCTTCAGCATCTTCTCGATGTTGTAGACCAGCCCGTCGAGCGAGTTGCGCGCTTCGATCTCCTCGCGCTTCTCCTTGTCCTCGGCCGCGTGCGCCTCGGCTTCCTTCGCCATCCGCTCCACCTCTTCCTTGCTGAGACCCGAGCTCGAAGTGATGGTGATGCGCGTGTCCTTGCCGGTCGCGTTGTCCTTGGCCGTCACGTTCAGAATGCCGTTGGCGTCGATGTCGAAGGTGACCTCGATCTGCGGCACGCCGCGCGGCGCCGGAGGAATGCCCGCCAGCTTGAACTTGCCCAGCGTGCGGTTCTGCGCCGCCATCGGCCGCTCGCCCTGCAGCACGTGCACCTCGACCTCGGTCTGCGAATCGGCCGCCGTCGAGAACGTCTCCGTCTTCTTGGTCGGAATCGTCGTGTTGCGCGGAATCATCGGCGTCGCCACGCCGCCCAGCGTCTCAATCGCCAGCGTCAGCGGAGTCACGTCGAGCAGCAGCAGGTCCTTCACTTCGCCCGCCAGCACGCCCGCCTGCACCGCCGCGCCGACGGCAACCACTTCGTCGGGGTTCACGCCGCGATGCGGCTCCTTGCCGAACAGCTGCTTCACCAGCTCCTGGATCTTGGGCATGCGCGTCTGGCCGCCCACCAGCACCACTTCGTCGATGTCGCTGGTCTTCACGCCGGCATCGGCCATCGCCTTCTTGCAGGGCTCGAGCGACCGCTCGATCAGGTCCTCCACCAGCTGCTCCAGCTTGGCGCGGGTCAGCTTGCGGACCAGGTGCTTCGGGCCGGTCGCGTCCGCCGTGATGAACGGCAGGTTGATCTCGGTCTCCACCGTGGTCGAGAGCTCGATCTTGGCCTTTTCCGCGGCGTCCTTCAGGCGCTGCAGGGCCATCTCGTTGCCCTTCGAGCTGAGGTCCAGCCCCTCTTCCTGCTTGAACTCGGCGATCAGCCAGTCCACGATGCGCTGGTCGAGGTTGTCGCCGCCCAGGTGGGTGTCGCCGTTGGTCGACTTCACCTCGATGACGCCTTCGCCGACTTCGAGAATGGAAATATCGAACGTGCCGCCGCCGAAGTCGTACACGGCGATCGTCTCGTCCTTCTTCTTGTCCAGTCCGTAGGCCAGCGCGGCCGCCGTCGGCTCGTTCACAATGCGCTTCACATCGAGGCCGGCGATCTTGCCGGCGTCCTTGGTGGCCTGGCGCTGCGCGTCGTTGAAGTAGGCCGGAACCGTGATCACAGCCTCGGTCACCGTCTCGCCCAGGTAGGCCTCGGCGCTCTTCTTCAGCTTCTGCAGAATCATGGCCGAGATTTCGGGCGGGGTGTACTCCTTGCCCTGCGCCACCACGGCCACATGGTCGCCCTGCTGGACGACCTTGTAGGGCACCATCTTCATCTCGTCGTTCACTTCGTCGAAACGGCGGCCCATGAAGCGCTTGATGGAGAAAATGGTGTTCTCGGGGTTGGTGATGGCCTGGCGCTTGGCCACCTGGCCGACCAGCCGCTCGCCGCTCTTCGAAAAGCCGACGATCGAGGGCGTAGTGCGCGCACCCTCTTCATTTGCAATCACTTTGGGCTCGCCGCCCTCAAGTACAGCGACGCACGAGTTGGTGGTTCCGAGGTCGATTCCAATAATTTTTGCCATAGTTTGGCTCCTGCCTGCTCTAAACAGATTTCTGACACTTCATAAGATGCATGATTGAGTGACTTAGTGTCAACTTTTCTTGATGGCTTTTGCATTAGCGTTCCGGCTCGGGAGTCCTTCTCCCGGCATCAGCCTCCCGGTTTCTTCCGCTTGGGCTCAATGCCATTTCCCGGGTCTCACATTCTGAAAACACCATCTTGCCTTGAATCTACGACTGTTTTAGTCTCATATTAAATCCGACTAATTAAGTCCTAATTGCAAGGAGATTACGTTGAAAGTCAGGACTCTTATTTCGGGCCGCCAGTTCTGCTCATGGAAGGTGGTCCTTGCTCTTTTCTTGCCAATTCTCTTTTTGCCTCGTGTGCACGCCCAGGAAAAGCCCTATTTCGTTACCTACTCTCAGGATCTGGAAGAACCAGGCAATCTCGAAATCGAGACCAAGACCGCCCTAGCACAACCCGACGGAGCCAATCTCTACGGCGCACTCGCTACTGAAATGGAGTACGGGGTCCGCGCCTGGTGGACCTCAGAGCTCTACCTCGACGGGCAAACCACAGCGAATGAATCCACCCTCTTCACCGGCTTTCGGTTCGAGAATCGATTCCGCCCGCTCATGCGCGAACACTTCATCAACCCCGTCCTCTATGTCGAGTACGAGAGCATCACCGGCGCCGACAAGACTCTCCTTGAGGTAGTCGGCCACGACGGACAGGCTGATTTGTCAGAGCCCAACGAAGATGCCCACCAGGAACACAAGCACGAGGGCGAGTTGAAGCTGATTCTTTCGTCGAACCTCAAGGCCTGGAACATATCTGAAAACTTCATCGCAGAGAAGAATCTCGGCCATTCGCCATGGGAGTTCGGCTACGCAATCGGAGCAACCCGCCCGTTGCGATCCCTCGCGAGCGCCCGAGATTGCTTCTACTGCGCAGATAAGTTCATTGCCGGCGCGGAGATTTATGGCGGTCTTGGCGATACCTGGTCGCTCACGCTGCACGACACGTCGCACTACATCGCTCCCCTGATCGGATGGCAGTTGCCGAAAGCCCGTCTCTGCTTTCTCGCCGGGGTTCGGATTGACGGATTCGAGCCTTGATCGCATCTATCGCATCGGCCTGGCGTTCGAGGTCAACCAGATCGGCAACCTGTTCCGTAGTGGAAGGGGCGGTGCGCAATGAGGCGAAGATTTGCTTTGATTGTCTGTATGACGCTGGGAATGACGGTTGCTCTATGCGCCACGTCGAGCTCTCGTTGGGAGCACGTCCCCGCCAGGGATCATGAGCGCACCAACCCCCTCGCCGGACACTCTGAGGCCGTTGCGGCAGGCGCGATCGTCTATCGCGATCACTGCCTGCAGTGCCATAAGTCTGACGCCATGGGCGACGGTCGCAAAAAGCCTGCTCTGCGCAGCGATCGGGTGCGGACGGCGACCGATGGCGATATTGAGTGGTTTTTGCGCCAGGGTGATCTCGGCCATGGGATGCCTTCGTGGTCGAGTCTGCCGGAGGCGCAGCGATGGCAGCTCATTGCCTACCTCAGGTCCATTCAGTAGCAACTTCATCAAGATGCCGGATCGGCCGCCGGGGCCTCACCCTAGCCGATCCGGTCACCTCCCCCAAACCCGCAAGCGATGTCCCCGTCACAACCCGGGACAGCCCCCATCGGTTAACCTCGTCTGTTCCGGTCAAACATGACCACCGCCGAGGCCCAAGCCCGCTATCCGCTCACCCAGGGCGTCAACCCCTGGCTCGTCACCGTCTCGGTCATGCTGCCCACGTTCATGGAGGTGCTCGACACCGCCATCGCCTCGGTCGCTCTGCCCTACATCGCCGGCAGCCTCTCGGCCTCGAACTCCGAAGCCACCTGGGTGCTGACCAGCTACCTTGTCGCCAATGCCGTCATTCTCCCCGCCTCCAACTGGTTCGCCCGCCGCTTCGGCCGCAAGCGCTTTCTGCTCACCTGCGTCGTCATCTTCACCATTGCGTCCTTCTTCTGCGGCGCGGCCCCATCCCTCGGAGTCATTCTGCTGGCCCGCGTTCTGCAGGGAGCCGGCGGCGGAGCGCTGCAGCCGCTGTCGCAGTCCATCCTGCTCGAAAGCTTTCCCATCCAGAAGCGCTCCATGTCCATGGCGGCCTACGGCCTCGGCATCGTTGTCGCCCCGGTGCTCGGCCCCACGCTGGGCGGCTGGCTCACCGACACCTTCAGTTGGCGCTACGCGTTTTACATCAACATTCCCGTCGGCATTCTGGCGGTCATTCATGATCAGCCGCTTTGTGCACGACCCGCCGTACATCAAGAACGCCAAGGTCGGCGCCTTCGACAACATCGGCTTCGGCCTGCTGATCGTGTGGACCGGCTGCCTGCAGATCGTTCTCGACAAGGGCCAGGAAGACGACTGGTTCGGCGCCGTCTGGGTTCGCTGGGCGGTCGCGGCGCTGGTCGTTGCGCTCATCGGCTGGATCTGGCGCTCGTGGACCAATCCCAGGGGTCTGGTCGATCTGCACGTCCTCAAGAACCGCAACTTCCGCACCGGCTGCTTTCTGATCGCGCTGCTCGGCATGTGCATCTACATCACCATCGCGATCCTGCCGCTCTACTACCAGGAGATCCTCGGCTACACCGCCTTCACGGCCGGGCTCGTCGTGGGTCCGCGCGGCATCGGATCATTTCATCGGCTCGCCCATCATCGGCTTTCTCGGCTCGCGCATCGACAACCGCAAGCTGCTGACGCGCCGGCTTCATCGGGTTCGGCGTCTGCTGCGCTGATCTTCGGCACCGTCAATCTCGAGATCGGCCCATACACGCTGCTGATTCCCATCATGCTCACCGGCTTCGCGCTGAGCTTCGTGTTCGTTCCCTGGCGACCATGATCCACTGGCCACGCTTCCCCGCGAGGAGATGGGCAACGCGACCGGCCTCTTCAACATGCTGCGCAACATCGGCGGCTCAATCGGCATCGCGATGGCAACGACGGCGATCATTCGCCGCGCCGCGCTGCACCAGACCGAGATCGGCGCACACCTGTCGCCGTCGGATCCGGTGCTGCAACAGAAGTCGCGCCAGATCGCGATGTATCTCGGACATCAGCTCGGCCCCGCATCGGCACGACCGGGCTCGATCGGCTTGCTTTACCGATTGATGGAGCAGCAGTCGGCGCTGATGGCCTACGTCGACGTCTTCCGCTGGACTGCGCTGCTCGCGTTCTTCTGCGCCGCACTGGCATGGCTATTCAAAAAGCCCGCAAAACACGCTGCCCCGCCCCCGGGCGCACACTAGTCCTTACAATCTGCTGGCACAGTCGGGTGCCCCATTCATGCCGCAGCTTTATCGCGGCATGAGTGGGAAACTACGAACCTCAATGTCTTGTCTTGTCGTCCTGAATTCGAAGTCGCCATCTCATGAATCAGTTTTGAAAGGGCACGGCTTTAGCCGTGCCGCCCAAAACCGCATAAACCAAGGGGCTTTAGCCCCTGAGGCGTGCCTTGTTGGAGCTGATCGAGAATTTTGAGATCGCTGGCAGGCTGTACTGTATAGGCCGCTCAACAACAAGCAATCAGCATCCTGAGCCAAGGTCGCCGCGGACCGCAGTCGAAAGCTCGACCCGTAAACCGTCGTGCAAGCGCAATAGGCCACCAGCTTCTGACCGTCCGCATCTTACCCGAAGGCTGACCGATCGACTCGCAGGACAGATCGCGTTGAGCACCGGAGCAGGGGCGCTGAGGTTTTCGCGATTTCCCTCTCTTGCCGGCGGCGAAAGAGAATCGCAATGGCAGTCGCCGGACCCTGCCCCGCTTTTCCAAATCCACTTGGTGAGGACGCCAATGCCAAACCCGTCGAAAGATCTGCAGGAAGCCGAATCCGCGCTGCGCTCGGTGATTCAATCCCTGATTGATGGTCAGGAAGACCTGAGAAACATCGGAGAGCAGCTCAAAGACGCAAGTCTCAAGGAGTATTTCCTTGCTGAATCGCTTACGCGAGCGCACTTCCGAGGGGTCCTCGAATCGATTCTCCACCAGGAGGGCGTCCACGATGTCAGGGAAAGCGGAACAGCGACCGCAACACTACAGCGTCTCTGGGGAGACCTGAAGACTACGCTCGGCGGCGGAGACCACGCATTGCTCGCAACGGCGGAAGAGATCGAGAAGGAGGCCGTCGATGCTTATTCAATTGCGATGGACGGCAATCTTCCCTTGCCTGTTCGGCAGATTCTTGCGAGCCAGTCCGCGCACATCGATTCGTCCCTGGAATTCATCAGGTCCGCGCGCGACGCTAAGAAGTAAAGTGCGCCATCCCAGCAGTGGCACAAACCGCCGCATCCCCTCATCGTAGCGCTCAATCCGCCACGAAAGAATGTCGTAGTACCACCCGCGAACCGTGAGCCTGCCCTCCACGATGACACGCGCCACCGCAGGTTGCGCGTGCAGGTACAGCAGTTGCGCCACCGTCGCGCGAGCCTGGAGAAGCTACCCAAGCGGCCCGCTGGTTGCACCGCGCCAATCCCTGTACCCTTGTCTTCAATCACGTTGGAGGAACACAGTCGCTCATGAAATTTATTGCAGTGTCCTTATGCGTTGCCGCCACTCTTTCATTCCCCGCTGCAAATCGCGCACAGGCAATCGACACCATCGACCCCGTACTCAAATCGGGAATCGACCGCATCGCCACGCAGGTCCTCGAGCAGACCGGCGTGCCGTCAGCATCCGTCGCCGTGGTCAAGGGCGGCAAGCTGGTCTACACGCACGCATACGGCAAAGCCCGCCTCGAACCATCGACGCCCGCAACGTCCGAGATGCGCTACTCCATCGGCTCCATCTCCAAGCAATTCACTGCGGCGGCAATCCTGATCCTGCAGGAACAGGGCAAGCTCTCACTGGATGACGCGGTGGGCAAATACGTTCCCGGCCTCACGCGCGGCGACGAGGTCACCATCCGCCAGATTCTTTCGCACACCTCGGGCTACCAGGACTACTGGCCCGAGGACTACGTGATGACGCCGATGCTGCACAACGAATCCGCCCAACAGATCCTCGACACCTGGGCCAAAAAGCCGCTCGACTTCGAGCCCGGCACCCGGTGGCAATACTCGAACACCAACTTTGTCATCGCAGGCGCAATCGTCGAAAAGGTCGGCGGCCAGAAGCTGATGGACTTTCTCGCCGAACACATCTTTCACCCGTTGAGCATGAAGTCCGTATGGAACTCCGATGAGGCAAAACTCACGCAGGCCGACGCCACTGCCTACTACCGGCACGCGCTTGGTCCGCTGCGCGTCGCTCCCAAGGAAGGCCGTGGCTGGATGTTCGCCGCCGGCGAGCTGGCCATGACCGCTCACGATCTCGCCCTGTGGGATGAGAGCCTGATTGCCCAGTCGATTCTCTCCTCCGAGAGTTATAAACAAATGTTTACAGAGGTCAAGCTCAAGGACGGCAAAGGCACGCACTATGGCCTTGGTGTTGAAGTGATCGACCGCAACGGCCATCGCTCCATCGAGCACAGCGGAGAAGTCTCCGGATTCGTCTCCGACAACGAAGTCCTGGTCGATGATGGCACCGCTATCGCGGTGCTCACCAATCAGGATGCGATCGGCGCGGCCTCCACCATCGCGCGCGTTGCCGCGCCCTTGATCGCCGGATATCCGCCATCCCCCGAAGAAAAACAGGCCCTGGATATCTGCCACGACCTGCAACAGGGCCGGATCGATCGCAGCCTGCTCGCGCCAAATCTCAGCGACTACTTCACCCAGGAAGCAATTGCGGATTTCCAGTCGAGCCTTGCGCCCCTTGGAGAGCCGCTCACATTCCGCAAGACCAACGAGGGGCTGCGTGGCGGCATGAGATTCCGGTCGTTTGACATCGTCTATCCATCGAAGCGCCTGCGCCTCACAACCTACACCTATCCCGACGGCAAACTCGAGCAGTACCTGATCGCCCCGGCGGAATGACAGTGGGTGGCTCCGCCGATTGAGAAGGAAGGCTGTCTTCGCCATTTTCTGGTCGAACGAAAGACGTGTCCGCAGTCACTCTGAATAAAACGACAAGGCCCTCCGGGGATAGTTTCCCGGAGGGCATTCGCTTCGCCAACTCGATCAACCGGCGAATTAGCTAGCCGGCGGGACCACCTTGACGTTGAACGTGGAACTGTGCACGCGATCGCCGCTCGTAGCCCACACCGTGATCGGAACGGTCTGCGCCACCGCAGCCTTCGCAGCCGTGAACGTTATAGTCGCCGTGCCGCTCACCAGGTTGCCGTTGCTGATCGACGCGCTCACGCCCGACGGCAGACCCGTTACCTTGAGCGCCACCGCCCCGTAGCCATACGACACCACGCGCGCAGTCGCCACCACGCTGCCCGCAGACATTGTGTAGTTTCCGCTGTCCATGTTTACAACAAAGTCGGCATAGTCCGGCTTCGGCGCTGCTGCAATCGGGGTCGCCGGAACGGCCCACTGCGACGTGTAGTCCGTGCCTATCGCGCTCTGCCAGCCCGTCAAATTAACGAACCTGCCATTGACAACCTTGAAGGAATTCGCAGTCGTCGGGTCGTACCAGGTGTTGTTGCTCGCCTGCAAAGTGTTGGCAAAATCAGACCAGTCGGATCCGCTCACGTAAGTGCCGAATACGTACTGCCCCGAGGCACCCGCGATCATGGTATTGCCCGAGAGCACCATGTTCTTCGTGGTCAGGAAGTTCTGCTGACCGGTCACCCAGTCAGCGATCGTGATGCCATTCTGCTGTCCTGCGAGGTAGATCTGCGCCTGGTACTTGTTCGTCGCGCCGTTGTTATAGAAGGTGTTGTTTTTGAGGGTCAGGTTCGGGCTGGTGAGTATGTTCACTCCATTGCCGCTCGAGGCCAGAAGACTGTTCTGAATGGTGATCGGGCCGACGTTCCGTTCGATCTGGAGCGCAGCCTGCTGGCTACCCACGAGCGTCGCGCCGTCCACTGTGATGTTTTGGTTGTCTGTGTCAAACCAGAGACCTTGCGCTTGGTTGTTGTATGAGAAATGATTCTGCACAGTTACATTGCGCATCTGGAAGAACTTCGTGCCGCCCATGCCCCAGTCGTAGAAGGCCGCCTGCGCGCCGCGCCAGTTGTTGTAGTCGCTCTCATTCGATCTGTACAGCGCGTACTGCGTCTTTGTCGACTGGAGCCCTACGCCGCCGTTATGGCTCGCGATGGAGTTCTGCACGGTGATGTTGTTGCTCCCGGAAACGCTCAGGCCGCCCCAGTTGTTCCAGTTTGCCTGGATCTGGTCGAACAGGATATTTGAGCTGCTTGTAACGGTCGCACCGCTCGTGTTAATGCAGTTCGCTGCATGACGGAAATTCATTCCGCGAACAACCACATTGCTGCGCCCAACGATGCTAAGCGTCTTTGCACGGCTGGCGGCTTCAATCACCGCGGTGCTCATATTCGTGCCGGCGGGCGGCATAATGTGCAGCGTGCTGTAGGTCGGGCTGTTGTAGAACGTTCCCGGCGCCATCAGCGACCAGTCCAGAACCTGCGTCAGAGGCATGCCGTTGACGAAGATCATTTCCGTACGCAGACCGATTGGATTGATCGCTGGCCAACCGCTTGGGACCGCGCATGAAGAAGCAATCGGGGCCCACGTCGCGACATACGCGCCAGGCTTGGTCGATTCCGCGCTCCAGCCGGACACAACATCAGATCCGGCAATGATGGCAGCACCAGTCGTCGCAGCCTGCAGTGTCAGCGTCTCTGTGGTTTGGTTCGTTACGGGGTTGATCGACACCGTCTCACGGTACACACCGGGGTTGACAATAATCTTGGTTCCGATTTTCTTCTGGTTGTTTGTATTGGCCTTATTGATAGCGGCCTGAATTGTTTTGAGGGGAGCTGTGGTTGAACCTGCATTGGCGTCAGAGCCTTTTTGAGCATCGACATATAAAAGAGTCGTCTGATTCTCTGAAACGCTTGCCTGGCTGTGCGCGCGGGAGCCTGTGAGTGCCCAGAACCGCAAGAAAGATAGGTAGGGAAATCCTTTTCAGTTGCATATAAATCCTCTGTAGAAAACGCAATCGCTTAACTTGAACTGGTTCGTCTCCAAACCGAGTCTTCGAGCAAGCGTCCGGGGAACAGAGGAGTTGTTAAATTGGGACTTTCAATAACGTTCAATTTGGGGGCCCTTAACCTTTTCCAATGCAGATCCGGCGAATCTGACACACTCACTTCTCGCAAGAGCGGCTAAGCCGCATCGAGCACGACACGCAAGAAGAATTGCTGGTGCGCAGGCTATCTAGGTCTGGAGGTCTTATGTATCGATAATGGACAACCCATAAATCCCTGGGATGTGTCTTCGATCACATAGGCGGTGCCCACATGTTACTAACGTAAGTGGTCCACATCCGACGTCCTATGCACCACCGCCGCTGAAACAGATACCCCATATCTCGCTTTTGAAATGGGCGGGAATACTCCCTCAAATCATCCTCGCGATCGCCGTCCACCGTATGGAGTGGGGACTTCTGAGAGCTACAGGCTGACCTTCCGCTTTGCAGATCATTTCCCTTCATCAGCACACAATTGAAACTGGATATCCGAACTGAGAACCGCCTTCGCTTGCGAGCAGACGACAAGATCGATACCGCAATCTGAGACAAAATCCGCAGATCGCCCCAAAAAATACCCCGTAAGTCCTTTCCTGAGAGGATTCTGCGGATAAGTCCAATGTTGAGAGGATTTTAGCGACACACCCCCCTCCTAACCCATTGAAAACAAGGAATTTCTTTACAGAATCCGGGGAGGGGGGGGATAGATCCCATAATATGACACGACGGACGGAGCCTAACTTCGAGCCAACCGCGAGCCATCCTCATCGGTGTTCCCTGCACAGCGGGAGCCGTCATCCCACCGGACCCGGACCGCAATCGGAAATTCGATACACTTGAATCTGACCTATGTTTGAGAACCTTACAGACAAGCTCCAACGAGCCTTCAAAACTCTCCGCGGCCAGGGCACGCTCACCGAAGAAAACATTCAGGAGGCTCTGCGCGAGATCCGCGTAGCCTTGCTCGAGGCCGACGTCAACCTGAACGTCGCTCGCGAGCTCATCGAGCATATTCGCGTCAAAGCCGTCGGCACTGAGGTGCTTACCGCGCTCTCGCCCTCGGAGCAGGTAATCAAGATCGTGCGCGACGAGCTGATCGATCTGCTCGGCAAAGACACAGCGCGTTTCAAATTTGCCTCGCAGCCTCCGACCGTCATTCTGATGGCCGGCCTGCAAGGCTCCGGTAAAACCACCACCAGCGGCAAGCTCGCTGCATGGCTGAAAAAGGGCGGCCACCGCCCCATGCTCGTCTCGGTCGACGTCTACCGCCCCGCCGCACGCGAGCAGCTCAAGGTCGTTGCCAAGTCCATTGAGGCGCGGCTCTACGAAGGCGACCTCAAGGGCGAGGCTGCCGGCTCGGCGCTGGTCGAGCGGCTTGCGCAGGAAGCTCGCCGCGAAGCACGCAACATGGCCTGCGACACGCTCATCGTCGACACCGCCGGCCGCCTTCACATCGACGAAGAGCTGATGGGCGAAATGGAGCGGCTGAAGAAGCTGCTCAATCCGCAGGAGATTCTCTTCGTCGCCGACGCCATGACCGGACAGGACGCCGTCAACTCCGCGCAAGGACTTTCATTCCCGTCTCGGACTGACCGGCGTGATCCTGACCAAGATGGATGGCGACTCGCGCGGCGGCGCGGCGCTGTCGATCCGCCACGTCACCGGCCAGCCCATCAAGTTCATCGGCACCGGTGAAAAGGCCGACGCCTTCGAGCCCTTCCATCCCGATCGCATCGTCGGCCGCATCCTCGGCATGGGCGACATGCTTTCGCTGATCGAGAAGGCCGAGTCCACGCTCGACCGCAAGAAGTCGGAGGAGTTCGCCAAGAAGGCTCTGCTCGGCGACGGCTTCACGCTCGAAGACTTCCGCGATCAGCTGCAAGCAGATCAAGAAGCTCGGCTCGATGGAAAGCATTCTGAAGATGCTCCCGTCGGTCGGTCCGTTCGCGGGCATGCAGCAGGCTTCACAGAACGTCGATGAGAAACAGTTCGTGCGCCTCGAAGCCATCATCAACTCCATGACGCCAAAGGAGCGCCGCAACCACGAGATCATCTCCGGTTCGCGGCGCAAGCGCATCGCCGCCGGCTCCGGCACTATCGGTGCAGGACGTGAACCAGCTGCTGCGCCAGTACGCGCAGATGAGCAAGATGTTCAAGCAGATGGGCAAAGGCGGATTGGCAAAAAGCATGATGCGCGGCGGCATGGGCGCGCTCGGCATGGGCCGCCAGAAGTTCGGACGGTAGAATTGCGGGTGCCCCACTTCTCGATTTTGAGAAGTGGGAAAGCAGCATCCCGGACAACCCTTGTCATCCTGAGCGGAGCAGGTCCGCTTTCGGACGCGAGTCGAAAGCGGAGCCGAAGGGGATCTGCGGTTGTCTCTTTCGCATTGAGCCGCGCATTCACCGAGGCACGATCATGACATTCCTGCAGGACCAACTCGACGAGATCACCGCCAACACGCGGCATCTCGTGCAGGCCGAGCGGCTCGCCGTCGGTGAGCGCGCAGTCGAGGAACTATTCGCCAGCGGCATCGAAGAGCGCATTCTCCCCGTTGGCGCGATGGCTCCGGCTTTCGCCCTCAAGGACTCAAACGGCAAGCTTGTACGATCGGCAGACATGCTGGCGCTTGGTCCTTTGATGGTCAAGTTTTTCCGCGGCCGCTGGTGCCCCTATTGCATGACCGAGCTGGAAACCTGGCGCGATCTTCACAGCGAGATACGCGAGCGTGGCGCTCTCATGGTCGCAATCGGCCCGCAGATCGAGCGCCAGAGCGACTTCATGGTGGGCCAGCACAGCATTCCCTTTCCGGTGCTCACCGACCCCGGCTGCGCTCTCGCCGAGCAGTTCGGCCTTGTTTACACAGTTCCCGAGTACTATCGCGAGTACTACCTCTCGATCCTCGTCAATATTCCATTCGTCAATGGCGAGAAGAGCTGGCGCCTCCCGCTGCCCGCGACGTATGTCATCGGCCGCGACGGCCGGGTGCTTTTTGCGGAGGCCCATGCCGATTTCCGCGTCCGTCCCGAACCTGAGGAAGCTCTTGCCGCCTTGGCCACCGCGTTGCGCTGATAAGGGTTGCGGAGTCTGTTTCAATGGATGGCTTGAGCCAGTCTCGCCTCAGCCTGCGCCAACGAGACTCCGCCGAGCAGAAATACCTTGCTGCGCGAGAGCTCTCCGTTTACAAGTTCAACCCTGCTTCGCGGCAGACCGAAGAATTCCGCGAGAAACGCAATCTAGCGCTGTGTTCGCGCGGCCTTCGACTGGCGGCGCCTGAACAGCAATCTTCAACTGCGCCTCCGCGCCTTCGCCATAAACACCGACGATCGCGGTCTTCTTCGCGCCGGGCTGAGCGCGCACGGCGAGCGTCAGCTCCGGCAGAGGTTGCGCGCAGCATCAGGCTGGCCCCGTGTAAGGCGCGCGCTTGCCCGAACAGCGCCGTTCCGACGCGAATACGCGTTGCGCCCTCGGCAATCGCGAGGTGAAAGTCGCCGCTCATGCCCATCGAGAGCACATCGAGTTGCAGGCGCGGATACTTCGCCGTCCATCGGTCGCGCAACTCGCGCAGGCTGCGAAAGCACGCGCGCGTGACCTCTTCCGGCGCGCCCCACGGCGCGATCGTCATCAGTCCACGCGTCTCGAGGTTTCCGAAATCGGGAAGTCGCTCCAGCAATTGCGCTGCTTCATCGGCTTCGGGTTCGAGACCCTGCTTCGTCTCTTCCGGGCTCAGCTTCACTTCGAGCAACACTGGAATCTTCTTGCCAAGCCTTCGCGCCGCCTCATCGAGCCGTTCCGCGAGCCGCACGCTGTCCAGCGAGTCGACCGCATCAAAAAGCTCAGCCGCGCGCGACGCCTTGTTCGACTGCAGATGTCCAATTAGATGGACGCGAATCGGGGTTCGGCCTTCACTTCCTGATCGCAGCCGATTGAGATCGACCGCTTTGGCCGCGAATTCCTGCACTCGATTTTCGCCAAAGAGCGTCAGCCCAAAACCTGCGGCCTCGACGATCGTCTCCGCCGGATAGGTCTTTGTGACAGCCATGAGCTCGACTTCGCCGCGGGCGCGCCCGGCGCGACGGCAGGCTTCCACGATCGCTGCTTCGAGCCGCTCGAGATTTTCAGCGAGTTTGGTCATAGCTTCCGTCAGGCCGCCGTCCGGCAAATCCACAGCCGATTCCTGCGTCCTGCCTCGTCCGCATAGCGTCCCACTTAACTATGTGGACAGTCGTTCTTCTTATCGTTTCCAACATCTTCATGACGTTTGCGTGGTACGGACATCTCAGGTTCCGCCACGAAGCGCTCTGGAAGGTCATCGTCGTGAGCTGGATGATCGCATTCCTTGAGTATTGCTTTCAGGTGCCCGCCAATCGCATCGGTGCAGACCACTTCAGCCCTGTCCAACTCAAGGTGATTCAGGAAGTCGTCACTCTGGTCGTCTTCGGAGTCTTCGTCACCTACTACTTCGGCGAGCATCTCCGCTGGAACCACGCTGTCTCCGGAGCGTTTCTCGTCGGCGCGGTCTTCTTCGCGTTCCACAAATTCTGAAAATGGTCGGAGCTTCGAGTGCCGACAATTACGAGTCAATCAGGCTTTGCCGAAGTTCCGACCTGCACTCAGATTCAGCGTCCGTGCTCCTCGAGATACTTCTCCGCTTCGAGCGCCGCCATGCAGCCTGAACCCGCCGCTGTAACCGCCTGGCGATAGCGTCGGTCCTGCACGTCGCCGCACGCATACACGCCAGGAATCACCACTCCTTTGCGAGTCGTGAGCACATTGCCCGTGGTGATGATGTAACCGTCTTCGTCGAGATCCATTTGCCCGGCAAACATCTTCGCGTTGGGCTCGTGGCCGATACCGAGAAAGAGACCGTCCACGTGAAGGGTTGTCGTTACTCCGCTGGCCACATCGCGCAGCCGCAGACCCTTGACTTCCTTTTCGTCGACGCCGAGCACTTCATCAACCACAGTATTGGTGCGGAATTCGATGCTGGGGTGTGCCATCGCGCGCTCCAGCATGATCTTCGACGCGCGAAACGCCGGCCGCCGGTGCAGCAGCGTCACCTTGGAAGCAAAGCGTGTGAGAAACAGCGCCTCTTCCATTGCGGAGTCGCCGCCGCCAACCACCGCGATCGGTTTGCCGCGGAAGAAGAAGCCATCGCATGTCGCGCAGCTTGATACGCCGTGCCCGATGAGCGATTGCTCGCTCGGTAGGCCCAGCCAGCGCGCGCTCGCACCGGACGCGATGATCAGCGTTCGCGTGTGGATCTCTCCCGCCGACGTGTGAAGGCGAAAGGGATGAACACCAAGTTCGACCCGCTCGAGATGAGCCAGCTGAAAATCCGCGCCGAACCGTGCGGCCTGCCGCTTCATGTTGTCGATCAGTTCGGGACCCTGAATACCTTCGGGCCAGCCCGGAAAGTTCTCGACGAGCGACGTAATGGAGAGTTGCCCGCCCGGTTCGTGCCCCTCGAGCACCAGCGGCTTGAGGTTGGCGCGCGCGGCATAAATTGCTGCGGTGAGCCCGGCGCAGCCGGAGCCCAGGATAACGGTATCGCGAGTTTCAGTCATGAGGTTTCCCAGTCGATTGTAGACGGCGCGGGCAGTCTCGCCCCAGCCGGCCCCGCGCTGACCTGCGGGTCAGGCCGAGATTGCGCCTGGCCAACTACCTGCCCTTCAACCGGACCAGTAGATAAGATGATCCTTATGGCGAATCTGACTCTTATCTACGGAATGCGGCTCCTGCCGGAAGGCGAGGTGACCGAGATTAACGATGCCACGCTCAAGCTTGCAAATGGGCACGAAGCTCACGTGACAATGCACACCATCGAGGGTTCGCGACAGGAGATTGAGCGGCAACTGAAGCGAAGTCTCGACGCGTTCTTTGATTTCTACCCGGAGATTTGACGCCCGTTCTCTTCGCCCGCCGCACCAAGCGTTTGCGGCGGGGACCCGCTCTCTCGTTGTCGTCAGACGCGAGCCGACGTTTCTGCAGAAGTCTTTTTGCCGCTGTGACGAACGCGCAAATTGTCGATTGCGTAATCAATAAAACGCGGCTCAAAGTGAGGTACTTCGCGCATGAACCGGCAGGTCGCCACCACTTGGTCCACGATAAAACGAGGGTGATAAGCCGCCAATTCAAGTCCTTTGTCCACTGTCACCTTCTGCACAATCAAATCGAAGGTCTCGTCCGATAGCTCGATTGACTGCTTCTCGCATTCCTTTTCGAAGATCTTTCGATAGAGTTCGCGCGTCGGCGGCCCAACCTCGATCTTGTACGGGAGACGTCGCAGGAACGCGGGATCCATCAGATCTTCCGGCTCCAGGTTGGTGGAAAAGATAACCAGTTCCTCGAATGGGATCGAAAACGTCTTGCCTGTGTGCAGCTTCAGATAATCGACGCGGCCCTCGAGCGGCACGATCCAGCGATTGAGCAGGCTGGTCGGGCTCACGATCTGCCGGCCAAAGTCGTCGATGAGAAAGCAGCCACCCAGTGCTTTCACGTGCAGCGGGGCTTCGTAGTAATGGCCTGTGGTGTCGTACCGAAGATCGAGCATCTCCAGCGTAAGTTCGCCGCCGGTGACCACGAAGGGTCGTTGGCAAGGCACCCAGCGCGCATCGTAGCTCTGCGCCCTGACCACGGAGAATGCACTCTCGTCGCCGATGCTGGTCTGATCGAGTTCCAGGTGAATGCTGGGATCGTGAACCCGGATGATCTGTCCCTCGACCATCACGGCATAGGGCACGTAGATCACATCGCTGAATACCGAAGCGAATCGCTGCGCAACCGTGGTCTTTCCATTGCCCGGCGGTCCGTAGAGCAGTATCGCGCGACCTGAGTTCAGCGCGGGACCGCTTTGCTCCATGATTCGTTCGTCGAACTGCAGTCCGGCGATGGAGGCCTTGATTTTTTCAGGCGTAACAAGCTCGTTCGTGAGCTTTTGCAGGTTGACCAGATCCGTGAACTCTTCGATGGTGACAGGGGCAGGCCCAACGTAACTGAGACGATTTATCGCATCAATGACAAAGCTTCGTCCCAGGTCGGTAAACATGTATGCCAGGTCGATCAGGCTGTCTGAGTTTCGTGCTCCGAGATTCTGCAGGTACAACCGGTCAACCGCCATTTTGACCAGTTCGATCACGATGTTGTAAGGCAGCTTGATCGAATCCGCGAATTGGCGGACGGTCTGAAGGCGATTCACGTAGATGACCTTCAGCAAGAGGCTGAGAAGGTCCGCCTCGTCCAGCCCCGTTGCCCTGATGTCGGCCGGCTCGCGCGGCGTACGGTGCAGGAAGTTGTTCAGCACATCCTGCTTGATTGCTCCGATGGCTACGAGATTGTCACCAAGCCGGCCACCATTGGTTGCAAGGCGTTCCAGCGCCTTGGCCACGTCTTGTTCGGTAACCAGCTTTGCTCGAATGAGCAGATCGCCTAATCGCAGTCGGGTGCTGATGGTGTCCTCCCGTGAAGCAGTGCTGAACATTCAAACGCTTCCGCGTCTGACCTTGTGAGATTCAATGCAAAGGTGCAGTTATTCGCTAAGACATTCTAACGAATAAAGTAACTGTGAAGTGAACTTAGGTAACTGAATCAGCGAAGGAATGGTTACCAGCGGAATCCAGGGATCCGCTCGGGAAAGCGGCGGCGCGGCTGGCAGAACCTAGACGCGTTTTGTCGTCTGCTCGCTGGGCGCACCTGCGTGCCTGGCAAGCCAAATTCTTCCTCCGAGCCACGCAGTTGGCAGCGCAAGCACAACGAGGGCGATCGGATACCAGTGTGGACCGAGGTTATTATTCCAGGTCGATACAGTTCCGAGGACATTTGCAGCGAGGCCCATCAGGCCGAGAATCATCGCGTGAGCCATTGGCTTGTAAGGGGCGAGCTGAGCGGTGATGTAGCTGCCCAGAACGCCATAGACAGTTCGATAGACAGTTGCGAGCAGCAGCAAGCCGTTGCCCATCGGCCGTCCAAGAGGCGGAGCGAGGCCAGCCAGCCGGAGCAATGCGTCGGTTCCAAGTGAGAGCACAATGCCAATTACGATCGCTGCGAATATCGCTCCCAGGCTTCGCCAAATGCGGGTTGAAGATGATCCTGGAGTCATGGTGATCGCCTCCGCGTGGGAAAGCCCAAGATACAAGCGGGTCAAGCGCCGGTGCAAGGACTTGTTTGCGATCCAGCTCCCTCAAAGTCAACCAGGTCTCACGGCAAGCCGGTGTCGCAATGTGGCATTTAACTGTCTCCTGGAGCGGCTCTCGCGCATCCATTGAACGAGAAGCGAGGTCGGATGAGCCAGTTTACAAACCCGCTGCAAACCGAACGGGGAAACGCGCGCCCGCGCGTTGTGATTGTCGGTGCAGGCTTTGGGGGTCTGCACGCGGCCAAGGCTCTGGGCCATTTGCCGGTGGACGTTACGGTCCTCGACCGCCGCAACCATCACACGTTTCAGCCGCTGCTTTACCAGGTGGCGTTGGCCGTGCTTTCTCCGGCCGATATCGCTCAGCCGATTCGAACCATCCTGCGCAGAAACACGAACACGCAAGTACTGATGGATGAAGTGACGGGAATCGATATCGAGCAGCGTCAAGTCTCTCTCGGTTCCGGAGCGCGACTTCCTTATGACTATCTTGTTCTTGCGACCGGCGCGACGCATTCCTATTTCGGCAGGGACGAGTGGGCGCCGCTCGCGCCGGGGCTCAAGTCGATTGAGGACGCGACCGAGATCCGCCGGCGCGTTTTGCTTGCATTTGAATTGGCAGAACGGCAAATGCAGGAACACGGATGGCATCCGCCGCTCAACTTCGTTGTGATTGGCGCCGGACCTACTGGCGTGGAACTTGCGGGGGCGATTTGCGACATTGCGAAGCTTTACATGCACCATGATTTTCGGCACATCGATCCGACACGCGCCCGCGTGATGCTGCTTGATGGTGGCTCGCGCGTGCTGGCGGCCTATCCGCCGGACCTCTCTGCCAAGGCCGAAGCCATTCTGAAGACACTCGGCGTGGAAGTGCATACCGGAAGCCAGGTCACGGGCGTGGGCCCAGGCTGGGTGGAAGCGAACGGTCAGCGCATCGAGTCCTCGGTGACGCTGTGGGCGGCTGGAGTGCAGGCTTCACCGCTGGGCAAGATGCTGGGCGCGCCTACGGACAAGCGCGGCTGCGTGATCGTCGACGACAGGCTGAATCCGCCCGGGTTGCCGGAGGTCTTTGTGCTGGGAGACCTGGCGCACTTTGAACAGGACGGCCACCAGGTTCCCGGCGTCGCGCAGCCGGCAATGCAGATGGGAGATCACGTGGCCAAGATGATCGGCGCTGACCTCGCGCGGAAGACTCGGCCCGCGTTTCGTTACTTCGACAAGGGCGATCTAGCCACCATCGGGCGCCAGGCCGCCGTGGCGAAGGTGGAGTGGCCTTTCAAGGCGCACCTAAGCGGCTTTCCCGCCTGGGTTACGTGGATCGCGGTACACATCTTCTTCCTGATCGGGTTCCGGAACCGCATCTCAGTCTTTGCGGCCTGGGTCTGGACCTACTTCGCATTCACACGGGGCGCACGTCTCATTACCGGCGACCAGCACCTGCCAGGCTGGCAGGAGCGGGTGAATGCGGGACCTATTTCGGAGGAGGCAAAACGGGAAGCGGAAGTGCGATAGAGGCATTATCGAATACTGTCTCACATTGTGATACTCCTACCCCCCCTCCCGGATTCTGTAAATAAATTCCTTATTTTCAATAACTTAAACGATGGGTGTGGCGCTAAAATCCTCTCAACATTGGACTTAGCCGCAGAATCCTCTCAGCATTGGACTTACGGGAGGTTTCTGGACGATTTCGACATTTTTGTCTCACATTGTGGTGTAGGCGCTGATTTCGGAGCGGCTTTGTCCGTTCGAATTTCGACTTCTATTGTGCGCCGGATGGGGGTAATTCTCTGCAGGGCGGATTTGGAGTGCGCGCATGAATAGGGGCACCCAGATTGGGCTTGAGAGGGGGGCTCCCGCCTCCGATCGCAGATGCCACCGAGCGCCGCCAACTCCGCAGCGGCAACACGACCGACTATCGCCGTTCAGGCTGGAGAGAGCGCCGCCAGCGCGACGCCGACGCCCGCATCGTCCGCTGCCTCGACTTCGAGCGGGCCTTGTCCACGCTGCCCATGGTGGAGCAGGCCGCATTGATCGCCACATACCGCGACGGCCTGAGACACCATGCCACCGCCTGCGCCATCGGCTGCAGCGAACGCAAGCTCGCGTACGTCCTCCCGCTCGCCCGCCTCCATCTCGCCGAAACGCTCGATCGCCTCGACCTGCTTTGAAGGTGATCAACCAGTAACTTCCGAGTAGGCGGTGACTCGGGAACAGTCAGTTGCCTCAAGCATGAACGCAATACCAAGATGCCTTCATCGTTCAGTGCTGGTTCGCATAGAACGTGTACGTCGCTGAATAGCGAACCTGCACGCTCTTCCCAACATCGGCGCTCTTCTGGCAGTCATTCGCCGCTGGTACCCCGCCGTGCGTTTCAGTCCTGCGAATGAACGTCACCACTGCCAGCCTGCCTGTTGCCGATCCAGCCTTGGCCCGCAATAGCAACCATGCCACCGAATCCGCATCGGGCGAGGGCTGGCTTGCCACCAGTTCACCCTCTACCTTACTGCCGTCGTTCAGCTTCCAAGTGGGCCCAGCAAAGTGCGTGCCAATCTGCACACCTCCGGGATCCAGCAGTTTGGCATCCGGTCCTCTTAGGGTCCATCTACCTCCATCCTGCCCGGCTATGCACCCATATATCTGCACACCCTCGCCTTTTGCAGCCAGGATCGCGCTGGCTCCTGGCGGAACATCGATCGAGCCACCAGGCTGCTGTGCAAACATCAGCAAGACATCCACTGCGACGAAGATCAGAATTGCTGCAACCCAACGCATTCCGAGATACATATCACCGCCCCTCCTGACGATACGTATTCCTATAAGAGTCGTCGCCAAAAATCCGTTCTCAGAATGCAGCAGAATTGGGTCATTGACGAGTGGACGGTCACTCGACCCAAAGCGGCGGTTTTAGGAGCGACGATCCGTCTCGACGAGATTACCTGAGTCGTAGACCCTCACTCCGTGCATCGACAACCGGTGGCTCAGATTAAGCAGTAGACCCAAGTCCGCTGATGAGAAATGAAGGTCTGCATCATTGCAGAGCATGAATTGCATCGGCATGCCGACCGGAGTGAAATGGAAATCTGAACCGCCGCCCCACTCGATGGTCCCATCTCGGAATCCTTGCTCCATCAGGTGCTCCAATCTGTTGAGCGGGACGGTGCAGTTCTCCGGTGTCTTTTCACCACGAAGATCACGAGCTATCACAAATCCGAACTCAGCCGTAACACTCTTCACGCTTCGTTCACTCAATAAACCGACAATTGTAGCCAGAACACTCGCCCATGAGGATTCATCGAGCACGTTGGTGACGAACTCACGGCTGGCAGCGCCTGGCGCAAGCTGTTCGGACATACGGTAATCGTAGCAGCGGCCTCTGCGCGTAAATGTGAATGGGGATCGTGAGCGAGTTGTGGCCTACTCGTCCCTTTGACGAATATTCGCCCTTCCGGGGGAGCCGCCCCTCGGATTGTGGATCGTTGGGGAAGAGTAGGCGGTCACTCGCCCAGAGCGGTTCAGTCCACTTGTCGGCGCAGGACCCCAGATTTCGGCACGCCCTTGAATGGGCCTACACTTGTGAGGAAGTTAGAGAGAACCATCTCCATCTGGTTATCGTAATCAGGAGGATTCTCTGGAAGGTGAGGCCACGCAATGCGAACAGAAACACCGCAATCGACGATTATGCGACGACAATCCCAAATTACGTACTGAGCCTTGGTCGAATGTTGTATCGCCGAGAAAGTACTGCACCCCCAGCCTTCTACGAGCTTTTTCTTCTGCGCATTGTGGTCGGTGCTTGGCGCTTGCTTTTGGAAAGCGTCTCTATCCTGAGCGGTCCCCAGGTCCATAGCGACAATCGCCAGATTTGTGGAGTCGGAAGTGTCTTTGTCGGCAGCGTTCGGGACTTGGAATGCAAATACTGTCTTTTCACTTGTAGACTTGTTCGCTATCACCGGCCAGTTGGCAGGCACCGAGAATTGAACACGGTCGACGATTGTGAAATCAACCACGTCCGTCGCCGCAGCCATTGCTGGTGCCAATAGACCTACCACAAATACAAAATGAAAGAATGTCTTCTTTGTCATCGGAAGAATTGTACGGCATAGGTATTGCGCAAAGCCCATTGCATGCACTCACCCAAAATGTGGCGGATTCCCCTATCATACCGCCTGATCGAATCGGCTACTACTTCATGGTTCCCGAGTCGTGGCCAACTCGGAAGTTACGACTTGGCCAGGACGCCGTTTTATAAAAAGCCATAGATAAACCCAACCCTCTACAAGGTGGCGCGGCGCAAGACCGGCCCGCTGGCCCGCCTTTTTCTCGCCGAAACGTTACGGTCGCTCGGGATGACCACGGGGTGGAAGTTCGTGGTTTCCCACTCATGCGCGATGAGACTGCGCATGAATGGGGCACTCAGATTGTGGAGTGCCGTGTATGAATCCCAGGTCTCAAAATCGAGACCTGGGGCCACCGCCGGATCACGAGTGGGGCACCTGGCTCCAGGACATTGGAGCCATGGGTTCAAAGGTGGTGCGCAGTTCTTGTTGAACGCCTCCGCTTATCGCGAGCGCCAGCTCGTTCACATGCAACGACCATCTAGCCGATAGCCGGGGCGGACGCTTCTCGGTCGCAGCGTCCGCCAACTCGGCTATTCCCCTGCTTAGATCCATCTTGTGACCATCGCCGCAGTGCTCAAATTCGGCGGGACGCACCAGTGGAACGCCGGGCCGCTCCAGCCCAAGAATCCTGGCCCGCTTCGGATGCTTCTCCCGCCAGGACCGGGGAGAACGGTGATTCAGATATACGGGTGAGCCGTAGTCCCAACAGTCTGGAATAGTCAGCATGCCGTGGTCCCCAAATATGCGAAGTGAGTGATCTCGTGTCGCGTAAATACTGTTCGTAATTCGAGCCACCATTCCTGACTCGAATTCAATGGTGCCAACCGAAAAATCAGGAGCGCCGGAATTGCCGTTTGACCCTTTTTGGGGAAGCAGAATGCTGGAAAAACTGACCACGCGCTTCGCGGGTCCAAAGAACGCCGTAAGCCAGCCCAGATAATACCCGGCGTGTTCCAGCGTGCAACCTGTCTCGAATTCGTCATCAAATGGCCATGACGCACCGGATTGCGTCACCCATTTCTTGTAATCCAAAAAGAACACCGCGTCGTCGAGTTCTGCATAAGCAAGGCGGGGAGTTCCGATGCGTCCCTCGCGCAACGCCTTCCATGCAGTCTGTGCCGTTTCGCTCAATAGATTGCAGGGAGCGGATGCCAGCAGCAGACCGCGCCGTTCCGCCAGATTGACGAGTTCTTCCGCCTCGTCAAGGCACAGTGAGAGAGGCTTTTCTGAATACACGTGCTTGCCCGCATCCAATGCCGCTTTGGAAACCTCATAGTGGCTGCGCGGGTTGGTGAGATTAACAATCAATTCTACGGTTGGGTCGCTGATCGCGTCCGCCAGACTGTCATAGCTCTTCACGCCATAAAATTTCGTGAAAAGCCGGCATCGGGTTTCGTCGCGATCAAACACCCCAGTCAACTCGAGATTTGGATGATTGGGAAGCGTTTGAATATAAAAATCCGCAACATAACCGCAACCTATCATTGCAATTCGCATTCTTACCTCGTTCCTATTGCGTCCACTGGCTCCTAATCGTGTCCATCAATTCAAGTATTTCGATCGTTTCATCGAGAGGGATCTCCGGGCTCTCCAGCACACCGGCCTGGAGGCACCGTTGCACGGCTGAAGCTTCACAGGCATAGCCGTCCCGAATGTCGCGCCCCGCCGCCTTTCCAAAATGAATTTGGGGTAGGTGACGAGAGAACCTCCTCCGCAAGCGACTGCCAACCGATGGTCGTCCGCCGTGCTGCGAGCTCGCAGCAGCGTCTATTTTCTTTTCCTGATAGCCATCCGGGTAGTAGAGCCCCCCGATCAGGTCGATCTGGCCGCAAGTTCCATAAATGGCAGCGGTGTTGGCCAGTGTTGTTCTTACACTGGCACTAATCAAGGCCTGGCATTCGGAGCCATATTCGAGTAGCGCCGTAAACTGCTCATCAACTCCAGTCGGACCGATCAAGGCTTGCGTGCGAACTCGAATTGGGCTGCCGAGCAGCGCGTGAGTGAAGGACAATGGGTACACGCCAAAGTCATACAGGGAACCGCCCCCCGGTTTCGCGTAAACCCGGTGGTTTGGGTCGAACGGGATACGGACTCCCAACTGTGCCGAGACCAGTCCCAGCGGTCCAATTCCATTCCTCCGGACAATTTCGATGACCGCACGGACGGCTGGAGAAAAACGCATCCACATCGCCTCCGAGCAGAACACTCCCCGCCGTCTCGCAGCCTGCGCAACCCTCCGCCCTTCGTCGGCGTTCAGTGCGAACGGTTTCTCGCAAAGCACCCCTTTTCCTGAATTGATCGCGGCAAGGCTGTCGTCGTGATGGAATTCATTGCGCGTGGCGATGTATACGATATCGATAGCCGGATCCAACAGCAGCTCAGCGTAGCTGGAATATGTATGATGTATTCCGCATTGGACGGCGAACTCCCCGGCACGCGCCCGGGAGCGGGAGGCCACGCCATGCAACACTGCTCCTGGAACCCGTGAAAGGGCCGTGGCAAACGTCTCCGCCATGGCGCCCGTCCCAAAGATTCCCCAACGCACTGGCGTCAACGCTTACCTCTCTCCAAGCGCCCAAATAGCGAGAAGTTGAATCGAATCTGCTAATGCGGCGGCCCACGTCGCTTGTGTGCAGATCATTGTGCCATGGCAAACTAATCCTATGAAACTGTAAATAATCGCCGGGAAAACAGGAACAAGCAGCCATCGATGAAATATTTGAACGTATAAGGGAAATCGCTGGCTGCCCTGTCTCTGCGACAACCGTTCCCACTCATCGCGATACAGCCGGGATGAATGGGGTAACCCTGCACTGTTCCTACTTACTCTGGTTCAACATCTCGTAAAGGTAAACGTTCTTGTTCGGCGGATAGCTCAGGGCGAAGAAGATATCCAGCGGGCCTCCGGTTTTGAGCGGAGCAATGATGTCGTTTTCGTTCGGCGCGAGATTACGAATCAACCAGGAAGAACCAAACTTGCCTTGGCCCAAGCCCGGATTCGCCCTTAGTGAGGTGACCTTCGTAGACGGATCGTAGCTGTAATAGGCTAAATCCGGCTTGTGGTCGTTGTTCAGATCCATTAACCCAATCAAGGTCACAGGATTTGAAGTCAACAGTTGGGAAGCCCAGTAAAATCCACCTCCTTGTTTCGCAAGCAGCGTTGCAATTCTGAATTGAGTGCTTGGACTCCTGGGCTCGGTGAGAATTACCAGATCGGTTTTGCCATCTCCGTTGAGATCGGCAGCCAGTATGTTGTCTACCGCACTGTCTACCGTGTAGGTCGGTCCTACTGTGAAAGTGCCATCTCCGCTGCCATAAAGCGCCTGAATCACGTTTCCTGATGCTGGTGGAACCGTGGTAGAGCTGGCTCTGCCTACAAACGCCAGATCCAGCTTTCCATCGCCGTTAAAGTCACCCACTACGATGTGACTTGAACCTGCACTTATTTGAATATTGCCCACATCGTAAAAGGAATCTGCAAAGGTTCCATCTCCATTGTTCAAGAGCAGAAGGGGATTCGAAATTCCACTTGAGTCGCCACATGCCGTTTCTGGAGATAGAAAGGTCAACATAGCAACGTCATTCAGCCCGTCGCTGTTGAAGTCCCCAGTCGCCATATTGAGAGCGGTGATGGGACTTATACGGATGCTGTAGGGAACAGGAATGAAGTTACCTTTTCCGTCTCCCTGATAGACACTTATCGCGCCCTCCTGTTGAGTGGGGGGACAGACTCCTCCGTCGAAGGAACCTGGGTTGATATACAGGACGTCCGCGTTCCCGTCACGATTGAAATCCACAAAGACCGCTGGTGGAGAGAACGGGCCTCCTGGATCGTAGCTGAAGAAGGGATTGACGTTATTAGGATTGTTCGTGTTCGAATTAGTGTTCAGAACGAATCCACCTTTGCCATCTCCCATCAGAAAGATGTTTAGAAAGGTCTCGTCCCCATTTTTCCCCTTATAAACCACCTGGCCGTACAAATCCGTGTTGCCGTCGCCATTCAGATCGGTTGCCGTCACTGAAACGGTATTCCCAGGCTGACTCGCTGCCCCGGTCAATATCTTCTGAGGAGCCGAGAAGGAGAACGCGGGCGGGTTTGTTGTGGTTTGTGCGTGGAGACTGTAACAGAAAGGAGTAAGGGACAAAACTGCCAGGACGCGAAAGAACATCCGGTGCACGGAATCACCTCGGTGGCTGGAATTGCGGCGCCACAGTTCCTTGTATGCGTAGATGACACGAGCGATCTATTCGCTGCTTGCAATGAGACGAAAGGCAGCGCTCCGGATTTGCGGGCCCAATTGGATGAGACGTGCGCACTCGCCAAATGCAGGTCCCTCGGGTCCCGGAGTCCGCTGCGGCGGACTCCGGTCGCTCGGGATGACCTCAGATTTTGGAAGATGCAGGATGCCCGGGATGGCTAAGGTTTTTGGAAGATTCAGGGTGCTCGGGATGACCGCGGGGTTTGAGGGCGGGGAGGCGTGGAGTTGGCAGGGCTTCGAAGCGGTTTTCATCAAGTAAACTTAAAGGAGTCATGCTCGATTTGGTATTTGTCCGGGGCAACCTGGAAGTTGTGGAAGAGAAACTGCGGGCGCGTGGGGCGGACCCCAATGCGCTGCTTGGCGATTTCGGAAAACTCGATCAGAGCCGCCGCGAGGCAATCACCTCTGCCGAGCAACTGAAGGCCCGGCGGAACGAGCTGAGCCAGCAGGTGGGCGCGCTGAAGCGCACCGGGCAGGACGCGACGGCCTTGATGGACGAGACCCGCGCCCTGAAAGAGAAGCTCGACGATCTCGACAAGACCGCGGCCCTGCTCGACGACCAGATGCGTCTTTCACTGGCCAGCATCCCGAATCTCACGCGCGACGAGGTTCCCACGGGCAAGTCAGAGGAAGACAACGTCATCATCAAGACATGGGGCGAGAAGCGAAGCTTTGAGTTTGAAGCGAAGCCACACTGGGAGCTGGGCGAGCAGCTCGGGATTCTCGATCTTGAACGGGCCGCCAAAATCAGCGGCGCCCGGTTTGCGGTGTATATGGGCGCGGGTGCGCGGCTGGAGCGTGCGCTGATCAGCTTCATGCTCGATCTCCACACCCAGAAACACGGCTACACCGAGGTGCTGCCGCCGTTCATGGTCAACAGCAAGAGCCTCTTCGGCACGGGCAGTTTGCCCAAGTTTGCCGAGGACCTCTTCCGCTGTTCCGATGCGGACGCGGAGGCTGCGGCGCGGGGCGAGTACATGGACAACGATCACTGGCTGATCCCGACGGCGGAAGTCCCGGTGACCAATCTCTATCGCGATGAGATTCTGGATGAGGCGAGGCTGCCGATCCGCCTCACGGCCTACACGCCGTGTTTCCGCGCCGAAGCCGGCGCGGCGGGCAAGGATACGCGCGGCATCATTCGCCAGCATCAGTTTCAAAAGGTCGAGCTGGTGAAGTTCACTCGACCCGAGGAGTCCGATGCCGAGCACGAGCGCCTGACGCGCGACGCCGAGGAGATTCTGGAAGCGCTGGAACTTCCCTACCGTCGCGTTCTGCTTTGCACCGCCGACACAGGTTTCTCTTCGGCAAAGACATTCGATCTTGAGGTCTGGCTGCCGGGCCAGCAGCTTTATCGCGAAATTTCGTCGTGCTCTAACTTCGAGGGATTCCAGGCACGCCGCGCCAATATCCGCTTCAAGCCCGGAGGCAAGGGCAAGACGGAGTTTGTGCACACGATCAACGGCAGCGGTCTGGCTGTGGGACGCACCTGGCTGGCCATCCTCGAGAACTACCAACAGGCCGACGGCTCGGTCGTCGTTCCTGAAGCGCTGCGTCCTTACATGGGCGGCCTCGAGCGCATCATCAGAAGGCAAGAGAAGGCATGAACAAGGTTTTCAAGAGCTACTTTTACTGGACGTACCAGCGCGGCAGCTTCCACTACGACGTGATGGTCACGCTGATTCTCCTGTTTATTTTCGTCACGCCGTGGCTTTGGGATTACGGGGCGCGGCCAACGCGCGAAGCCGGTCCGGCTCACCCGATTCAGGTGACCAGCGATGGCAGTCATGGCCTCATCGTCACTGTTGCGGATTCAGACGTGTCTGTTTCGACCGGGGCCTCTGACAACGAGGTGCGCAGGGTGCTGCGCAAGGCCATTGAGCCGGTTACTGGCGACGCTGTCTCGATTGTGCGCTGGGAGAAGGCCACGGATGGTCAGGGCAATGTCGCGTGGAAGATCTGGGCGCGCCGCTAACCGTAACGACAGCCTTGTTTGGCGCATCTTAGCCTGAGACTGGAAAAGGATTCTATGCTACAGGGAAGAAAACTCGCACTTGCCGCACTCGTCGTTCTTTCTGCTGCCTGTGCGTGCTGCGTTCGCGGAGGATCTGAAGTCTGTGCTGGCCAGGCTCGACGCCGCAGCTGCCGACTTCCACACCACCTCGGCCGATTTCCAGTTCGACACGGTTCAGACTGACCCTGTTCCCGATACCGATGTGCAGAAAGGCACCGTCTACTACAACCGCAAAGGCACGGCCTTCGAGATGGGCGTGCACATCGACGAAGTGAACAAGAAGCCTGTGCCGAAGGTGATGGTCGTCTCCGGCGGGCAATTTCAACTGTATGAGAAGCTGACCAACCAGGTGACGCGGTCAAAGAAGGTCAGCAAATACGAGAGCTATCTTGTGCTTGGTTTTGGCGCCAGCGGAAAAGACCTGGAACAGAAGTGGGATATGAAGTACCTGGGTTCGGAGACCATGGACGGCGTGAAGATGGAGAAGCTGGAACTGGTTGCCAAGGATCCTGACGTGCTCAAGCTTTTTCCGAAGGTGACGATCTGGGTGGATCCTGCGCGCGGCGTGAGCCTGAAGCAGTTCTTCGATCAAGGGCAGGGCCAGTCCCGCACCTGCACTTACACAAATATCAAGGTGAATCAGACGCTCCCGGCTGACGCTTTCACCTTCAAGACCGACGGCAAGACCGAGTACATCAACCGGTAGAGGGCAATCCCTCCCAGCACAAACAGCATTGGAAAGCACTCCAGGGTGTAACGCGCCTCCGGCGCTCCTATGGTGAGCAGCATCGCGCTTCGCAACAACATGTAGGCGAGCATGCACGGCCACAAGCGCGGGCGCAGGCAGAGTCCGGCGATTCCCAGCAGCAGATAGAACGCGTTCAGGCAGGCATAGGCCCAGCTGAAGCGCGTCTCTACGCGATGATGGGAATAGACCCACCAGTCCAGATCGATGGGCAGATTTTCAACGCGGGGCCGCAGCCACATGTCTGCCACACGCCCGAGAGGCAACAAGACATGCGACCGCAAAGGATGCACGGCGATGCGATCCTGCGCGAGCTTTGCAAACCGCGCGTCGAGTTCGGGCGTGAGGTCCTGACCGCTCTTGTTGTAGTCCTCCGCCAGCGCCATGGTTTCGGAATATTGCGCGGGAGAGTCGAAGGCGCGGCCGGGCAGTTTGTGCACATCCAACACGTCGCCCGGGACGTTCCAATAGATTTCGTAGGTCGAGACGAAATCGAGCGACCATGTTTTGAACCAGTCTTCCCATCCTGCGTGAGCACTCTCGTCAGGGTCGGTTGCATAGCGTGGGGCCAGCGGCTCAAAGACATGAAAGACGCGCCAGTTCCGCCAGGTCCATGCAGCAAAAGGGGTAAGCGCCAGGAGAATGCAAACGAGCGCCATGCGCGACGCGCGTCGCGCTGGGATTGCCGGACCGGACCCTCTCCACAAGCCCATCGCGAGCGCGGGCACAAAGGCGATGGCGATCAGGGCACCGTCGGGCCGCAGGAGGGCTGCATAGGTCACGGCAACGGTGAACCAAAGCGCAGGGCGCCAGGCGGGCTGGTCCTGAGAGTGGGCCGCGGCACCAAAGCGCGCCGCGGCACTCATTGCCAGCGCAAAGGCAAAGAGTGTGGGAGCTTCGGCCAGCGGATTTGCCGCGTAAATGGCCGTGAAGGGGCAAAGCACGGCCAGCCAAAGCGAACAGTGGGCGGCGCCGTGCTTCAGGTTCGCCGGCGCAATACGTCGTGCCAGATCAGCCAGTAAGACGCATCCGAGCAGTTCGAGCGCAATTTGCACACATACGGCGGCAGCGTAGTTTTCCATGCCAAAGAGCTTGAAGCACGCTGCCAGAAAGAGCGGATAGCCAGGAAGCCGGATCAGAGTGGGATATGTCTCACCAGAACCAACCGTGAGGGCATACCGTCCATGCAAGAGCAGGTTTTTGGCAATTCCACCGTAGATCAGTGAATCGCCATTGACCTCAAAGAAGTGCCTGAACATCCAGATCCGCAGCAGGGCGCCCGCAACGAGGGCCAGCGCAAACGAGGCTGCGGCGCGTGCGCGGCCCCGGGCGGGTTTCCGGGTCGATTGACTCAACGTGGCAACTTCCATACGACACGTACAATATAGTTTAGGGTCCCTAAAGTCGACTGATGCATGCGCGATAAACAGATATTCTTTGATCCCCAACGAAAGCGATGGAAGCGCCTTCGCCGTATTCTCGATGTGACCGCCGTCATTACGACTCTGGTTCTGGCAGGCTTTATCTTCAATGTTTTGCGCGTTCAACGGCTTCCGGAGCTTCTGCTTCCTCCGCCGAAGCATAACTACAAGGCACTGCAGAACCGCCAGCCTGTCGCACGTGCAAAGGGAGCCCGCCCGGCCCGCCGCAAGACCGATCGCAAGCCCTCGGAGATCCCCTTCAATACGGGCGAAGGATTGCGCGCCGCCTATTTCATCCCGGACGATGCGTCCAGCTACTCATCATTCAAAGAGCACGTGCATCAGATCGATCTGCTCTTTCCGCAGTGGCTGCACGTTGACGCCCCTTCCACGACGATTATGGGGACTACTCAGGACGGCCGGGAATTCCCGCTCATCGAAGGCGGCGTGGTGCACGACCCCGATGACCTGAACAAGATCAAGCGCGTCATCCAGGGAGCCAAGGAAGATACTGAAATCTTTCCGCACTTCAACAACTTCAACTCCCACTCACAAAGTTTCGATCCAGCCATGGGAGCGGTGCTCAAGGATGCGGAGAAGCGGGCAGAAATTCGCTCTCAGCTGATGCGCATTCTTTCGGCATACCCCGGCTATCGCGGGCTCTCGCTCGATATCGAGAACCTGACTGAGGATGCAGATCTTGCATATCTGACGTTCATCAAGGAGCTCTACGCAGACCTGCACCCGCGCAATTTGAGACTCTACGTGAACGTGGGTGTCTCAGCTCCCGATGAAGATCTCAAGATGATTGCGGAGAACTCGGACGGCGTTGTTCTGATGAACTACGATGAGCACGAAGTCGACAGCCAACCTGGACCGATCGCCAGCCAGAACTGGTTCGTGGCCAATCTCGCCCGCGCGCTCAAATCCGTCCCGAAGGAAAAGCTGATTTGCGCTGTTGGCAACTACGGGTACGACTGGGAATTGTCGATTCCCGATCCGAAATCCGGGACGGCGAAGATGCGCAAGCCGCGCGTCGTCGGTACCGAGGTGAAGGACCACGTGTCTGATGTGTGGCAATTGGCGAGCGACGCGGATGCCGATCTGGATCTCGACTACGACTCGCTCAATCCGCACTTCGAGTACATTGACGAGGATGCGCACACGCGCCACGTCGTCTGGTTTCTTGACGGCGTGACCATGCTGAACGAGATGCGCGCGGCACGCGAGCTCGGCCTGCAGACGTTTGCGCTGTGGCGGCTCGGCTCAGAAGACCGCAGTCTCTGGAACATCTGGGACAAGCCCAGCAACCCGGCTTCACTTGAAGCACTGGGATCATTGCAACCGGGCCACGACGTGGACGCAACGGGGTCCGGTGACATTCTGCGCGTTACGGGATTGCCGCAGACCGGAAAGCGGTCGATCAGCGTCGATACCGATGAGCCGGATCCACGCAAGAAGCTCATCATCGATGAGCACATGGATGTTTTTCCGCACACCTACACTGTCGATTACTACGGCTATCACCCGAACGAGGTCGCGCTCTCATTCGACGACGGGCCTGACCCGAAGTGGACTCCGATGATCCTGGACATTCTCAGGCAGAAGGGAGTGAAGGGAACGTTTCATGATGATCGGAGCGCAGGCCCAGGAGAACATCGGGCTGATGCAGCGCGTGGCGCGCGAGGGCCACGAGATCGGAAATCACACGTTCTTTCATCCGGACATCAGCGAAATCTCAACTCGGCAGCTGGATCTTGAGGTCAAGCTCACTGAGCGTCTTTTCGCCAGCAAGCTTGGCGTGCAGCCACTGTACTTCCGGCCTCCCTACGATATTGACGAAGAGCCCGACACGGATGATCAGGCCGCGCCCATCGTGCGGATTCAGGAACTCGGGTTCACTGTGATCGGCAACAAGATCGATACCAACGATTGGGACGAACGCGTGCGCAAGACTCCGGCAGAAGTGTCGCAAGCTGGTTCTCGATCAGTTGGAGACGATGAAGACCAAGCCGCAATTTCGCGGATCGATCATTCTGTTGCATGACGGAGGCGGCGACCGCTCGGTCACGATTGCTTCTCTTCCCGTGCTTATCGACACGCTTCGCGCCAAGGGCTACACGATCGTTCCCGTTTCAAAGCTCATGGGCAATGACGACGGCACAGGTCATGCCGCCGCTGACGATGCAGACAATATCTGCGCGCTGTTCCAGATTCGATTGCATTTTCGGCGCTCTCGATGATCGGCAGATTCATCGTGCTGGTCTTCTTCGTGGGCGACATCCTGATGAGTTCACGGCTGATTCTCGTGGGGCTGTTCGCCATCATCGATCGACTGCGCGCCGCATCGACAGGCTTCACCCGGATTCAATCCGCGCGTTGCCGTGCTCATTCCCGCCTACAACGAAGAGAAGGTCATTGTCCGCACGATTCGATCGGTTCTCAATTCGGACTACACGAATCTGCACATCATCGTGATCGACGACGGTTCAACGGATCGTACCTTTGAAGTGGCCCGCGAAGCTTATGCTCGCGAGATCGCCGCCGGGCGCGTGCAGGTGCTGACCAAGCCGAACGGCGGGCAAGGCTGCGGCTCTGAACTACGCGCTCGAACAGCTTGAAGAAGAGTTTTACGTCGGGATCGATGCGGACACGGTGATCGCGATGGACGCAGTCTCCAAGCTTATCCCTCACTTTGAAGATCCGCGTGTCGGCGCGGTCGCGGGAAATGCGAAGGTCGGCAATCGCGTGAACCTTTGGACGCGCTGGCAGGCGCTCGAATACATCACAAGCCAGAACTTCGAACGCCGCGCACTCGATCTCTTCAACGTGGTGATGGTTGTTCCGGGAGCAATCGGGGCGTGGCGCACCGATTGCGGCGAAGCGGGCAGGCGGCTACCCGGTGAACACGGTCGCCGAAGATGCGGATCTGACGATGAATCTCCTCGAGCAGAAATTCAAGGTGGAGTACGAAGACCGCGCGCTTGCCTTTACGGAAGCGCCCATCGACGCGAGCGGCCTGATGCGGCAGCGCTTCCGCTGGTCCTTTGGAATTCTGCAGGCGGTGTGGAAGCATCGCGCTGGCGTTTGTCCGCAACAAGGCGATGGGGCTGTTTGCGCTGCCGAACATTCTGATCTTTCAGATGCTGCTGCCGCTGGTGTCGCCTTTCATCGACGTGATGTTTGTTGCGGGCGTGATTCACTACTTCGTGGACCGGCACTATCATCCCGAGGCGGCCTCGGCGGCCAGCTTTGAGAAGCTGCTGGCCTACTTTGGCGCGTTTCTGCTGATCGACTTCGTTACGTCGACCATTGCGTTCAGCCTCGAACGCCGGCATCCCGCGAACAAGGGCGACGGGTGGCTGCTGTTCCACATCTGGCTGCAGCGGTTCGCTTACCGGCAGTTATTCTCGATTGTGCTGTTCAAGACGCTGAAGCGCGCGATCGATGGGAAGCCTTTCAACTGGGACAAGCTGGAGCGCACCGCACAGATGCGAAGCAGACCGAGGCGATCACGGAGACGACGTGATGCAGTTTTCCCGGAGACTCCGGCTCCGGGCACCCGGCTCTTAGCTCCAGTTTCCCGCTTTGCCAATAATATTCGAGGGCTGCTTTCCACAAATCATTGCAATCCTTCCATTTGAAGCTCGAAGGGGAATGCGAGGTTGGGAAGCTGTCAGTTTTGCGAGTTGGACGCGGGAGGGAATGCCAGTACGATGATCAGAGAGAAGGATCGCTGTAAATCTCGCGGGCACGAATTCACTTCAGTCGGCGATTAAATTCCATTGTGAGCAAGAGCTAGCTTCCATCCTCCAGGGGGCAAGAACTTGTTACGTTGCAATCATTTTTCTTGGCACGTTTCTGACAGTCTTTTGAAATGCCAGCGGGGCGGCGGCTCTGTTGCGCCTGGTGTGCGCAGGACGACCTCGACTGCTTCTCTGGTCCGGCCCTGGGTGTTTTTCATCCTATTGGCCTTGTTTCAGACTGCTGCGTCCGGACAATTCTCGCCGAGGCCTGAGCAGACCGATACCGATGCGGGCGCTCTCCCCTATCAGTTCATTTACGACGCCGAGTATGTTTCTTCGCGGAGACTAGATCTCAAGCCGTTCGATCACCCGAATGCGAAGAACATGCTCGTTGCATTCGACGCAGACCGGTCCAGTCTTCGGCCCCCTGGGACAAATTCAGTCAGGCTCGTGCAACCTGTCGACGAGTCGGTCCCCGACACTCGATTCAAATGGCTGGCGTCCACGAAGGAATCTGTTCTGTACACGGCCATCATGCACACATTCAATCTGGCCACTGAAGCGGGAACACGCGATACGCTAAACGGTCCATGGCTCAAGGACTATCTCGACTCAGTGGGCGAGCTGCGCGGCTGGAGCGACAGCGACGAATTTATGTCGCCCTATGTGGGTCACACAATTGAGGGTTCAATTTTCGGGTATATTCAGCGGCAAAATGACCCAAAATACCGCGCGGTGCAGTGGGGTGACGGCCGCGAATACTTCATCAGTCTTTTGCGTTCGATGGCTTTTTCGGCGGTCTGGCATACGCAATGGAAGATTGGCCCCGCCAGCGAAGCATCTATCGGCAACGTCATGCTGCATGCCTCGCCGGGATTCATCACGCTCGCTGATACTCCCACACTCGGAGCAATCGCGATGATCGGTGACGATGCAGCGGACCGTTATCTGATTACGGGCCTCGAGAATCGCACGGCGAATCGCCTCGCCATCGCACTCGCACGGTCTTTTCTCAATCCCGGACGATCGTTTGCCAACATAATGGCATTTCGTGTGCCCTGGGATCGCCCAACCCGGATGGGCATCGTCGGAGAGAATTTCAGAATTCGCCAAGAGCTTCTGGCCGACTACAAAACGACTGGCGAAAGACCCTTTGAATACGTTCGGCCCGTGAAACTCGAGCCGGAGTCTTATCCGAAAGAGGCGCCAATCGAGTTGACGGCGTTCCCCGTCTTCGAGGCTTTCACCGATGGAGGCGCAGGCCCATGCGTGGGTGGGGGCGGCTCCGGTGCGGCTCGAATCAATCCTGAGTGGCAGGTTGTCACAGAGTTGAGCGGTTGCCTGGTCAAGGGTATGCCGCAAACCAACCAGAGCGGCGACTCACTCTTTTACGGAGGAGGCCTGCGTTCGACTCCCCTGGCCGCTCATCGTGTTTCACCCTACGTGCAGGTGATGTTTGGCGGGGAAAAGGTCACGCACGAAACCGATGACATCGCCCTACGAAAAAAGCTTTTTGCTGAATGGGGCGACGGCAACGGCACTCTGCCGCATTACCCCAAGCGGAGTGACTGGTCGGTCGAGGTCTCGCACAATGGACCTTCCCTTGGAGTTGGCGGAGGTTTTGACGTTGTGATGACGCGGCCGTTTGCATGGAGGATCATCGACTTCGAGTACAGCCACACCTGGATTGACGATGTTCAGATGATTCACCCGAGGAATGCATTTCGCATCACCACAGGCGCGGTGCTCCGCATTGGTACGTGGTAGCAGGGACTTCACGCTTTAACTAGCGAATTGCCGCTTTGATTATGCTGACCCGTTCCACCAGGCTTGCCGGCTCGACTGAAATCAGCTCGAAGCCGAAGTCTCGATAAGTCTCCTCGTGAATCTTCTCGAAGCGCAGCGTTTCCTCGAAGCTGATTCGCCGCGCTTCGGTAGGCGTTATGAAGCCAAGATTGCGAATGAAGAAGACTCTGCTCTGGTAGATTGCTTCCTTTTTTATGCGCTCGAGTTCGCCGGCAAGAGTGGGCGAAAAAGGGTATCCGAGGTAAACGGCCAAGGCAGCTGTACACACAGCACAGCGGTCGTGAAACTGAACCTCGTCCGGAAGATACGACGCTCGAATCTGACGGTCGCGTTGCAGATTAGCGATTCGATCAATGAACGAGGGATGCGTCCAGGGCTGAGCCGTTCCCTGAGCGTGTTCGACGGCGATGACGTCAGTAGCTGCCTCTTCGACTACGCTGAACCCGTCGAGCTCCAACTGACGGATGATCGCGGTTTTCCCTGCGCCCGGCGCGCCGGTGATGATGAACCTTTTCATGCGGTTTTGTTCTTGCGACGGCTCACGCTAGACCTGTTCCGAATTCTTCCCCGGCCCAATCCTCTTTCTTAGCCGGACGGATTCCCAGCTCCCATCCGAGCTCCACCCTCCATCCACGGTCAGGGTATGGCCGTTGACAAACCCGCTTTCGGCATCGTCCGCAAGAAACGCAATGGCCCGCGCCACGTCATCGGGGCGCGCAAAGCGCCCCATGGGCACGCGCTGCGTAATATCCGCGTCGGTATAGCTCCCGCCTGCCTGATCTGCGTGATCCATCTCCGTCTTAACCCACCCCGGACAAACGGCATTGACCCGCACTCCCCGGCCTCCCCATTCTGCTGCCAGCGTGCGCGTCAGCCCCACGAGGCCGTGTTTCGACGCGTTGTAGGCCGCACGGTCTGCAACCGCCACCAGTCCAGCGATCGAGGCCACATTTACGATCGACCCCTGGCGCGCCTCAAGCATCTTCCGCCCAAATACGCGTGCGAGCAGGAACGGCGCGACAAGGTTTACCTCCATCACACGTCGATATTCGTCCGCTGTCGTCTCTTCAGCCGCCCGAATCAGACTGATGCCTGCATTGTTCACCAATACATCCACCCGCCCGAACCGGTTGAGCACCCTTTGCGCGAACTCCTCGACCACATCTTCGCGAGTAATGTCTCCGATCGACCCCAGCGCAACTCCGCCCCGCTGCTCAATCGCTTCGGCCGTTGCCTTTGGCTCCTGCAAATCGATGATCGCCAGCCGAAACTCTCGCTCCGCCAGCAACTCTGCAGTCCGTCGTCCTATCCCTTGTGCCCCTCCGGTTACCACCGCCACTCGCACCGGGTCACTCATTGGCGATTTGACCTCCTCGTCCCAGCAAGTGACAGGGTATCGGCTGTTGCGAGGCTCCGTCATGAATATTCCATTCGAGAGCATCTTTCCGGCGATCAATTCCCTCGCGCGCAGGACACTTGGCGAGGTAGATTATCAGCGAGTGCACCCTACTCGAACGAATTCCATTGAGAGCACAGACAAATGGATGCTTCAGAGAAATCCGAACCGGGTGACAAGCGGAATCGCCGTTCTTCCCGCGTCCTGCTCATCGGCAAAAATAAGCATCGTGAAGAAGAAGGCCTTGAACAGCAACTGACGAGTCTTCACTGCGCATTTGCTCACGCCGACGGAAGTGCCGACGCCCTTCGACAACTGCGCGAAATTCAATACACGGCCGTGGTTACCGATCCTGATACCAGCATCCATGAGGACCTTGCGCTGGTGGAGGAAATCCGGCGCGTCAGGCCCGGCGTGCGCGTGATCATTCTCGCTCCGAGCGGAACACCAGAGGACCTTATTGCGGCGTTGCGCCAGAGGGTTTTTCTCTGCCAAGTCGCACCCTTTAACGCCAAAGAGATTGCAAGGTATGCGGTGAGCGCGATTGAATCGGAGGATTCCTCTGCGGGCATTGAGGTGCTTTCGGCGGATCGCAACTGGATCTCGGTCCAGATGAACTGCGACCTGTTGAATGCCGACCGCATGACTGCATTTTTCAATCAATTTCGGAAGGCACTGCCAGAGCATCCGCCCGAGGAGATGATGACTGCATTCGAGGAGATCCTGAGCAACGCCATCGAGCATGGCGCTCAGAATGACCCCTCAAAGCTCTTGCGGGTTGCCGCTGTGCATACGGCGCGAGCATTTGTCTTCTATATCTCGGATCCGGGAAAAGGATTCCAGATGGATGCGATTCCGCACGCGGCGATCTCATACTCGCCCGATCAAATGACGCGTCATATCGAGGTTCGCGAGAGATCAGGGATGCGCCCCGGGGGATTCGGAATTCTCGTCGCGAACGGAATTGTGGACGAACTGATTTACAGCGAAGTCGGGAACGAAGTACTTCTCATTAAACACATGGCAGGCCCGAAGATCCGGCAATCCAGTTTCGAGGAGGCATGGGTTCCGGGCGGGGTCGATGACTTATTGGATTGTTGAGAAGGGTGATCAATGCATTCGTCTCAGCGAGTTGATAAGCGAAATCTCTGTTCGTCAGAGAGGTCGAGATGATTCTTGTGGTTGGTGCTACAGGGCTGCTTGGAACCGAAATTTGCCGGAGACTGGCCAGGCGAGGCGAAAAGGTTAGAGGGCTTGTTCGCACGACAAGTTCGGCCGAAAAGGTGGACTTGCTGCGCAGAAGCGGTGTGGAGTTGTGTATCGGCGATTTGAAAGACCCAGCCTCGCTTGCTGCTGCCTGCCGCGGAGTGGAAGCAGTTATCTCGACTGCGTCCTCAACCTTGTCCCGGCAGCCGGGGGACTCGATCGAGTCGGTCGACGAGGCGGGACAACTACATCTCGTAGATGCTGCGAAGGCCGCCGCGGTGCACCGGTTCATCTTCACTTCGTTTCGCCGCTCAGCGGGCATCTCGTTCCCAGTGGCAGAGGCAAAAGCGCACGTCGAGAATGCGATCGCGGACATGAACTTCACTGTTATCCAGGCGACTTACTTCATGGATGTGTGGTTGAGTCCAGCGCTTGGGTTCGATTATGCGAACGCGACAGCTCGTATCTACGGACCAGGCACCAGGCCGATTAGCTGGGTCGCACTCCCGGACGTTGCCGAGATGTGCGTTCTCGCTCTGCTGAATTCCTCGGCAGAACGCAGAATTATCGAGTTTGGCGGCCCCGAAGCCCTCAGCCCGAACGAAGTTGTTGCCCGCTTCGAAGAAATCGGCGGCAGGCCGTTCAAGCGGGAGCATATCCCCGAAGAAGCACTGCGCGCGCAGTACGAGGGGGCGACTGACCCGATGCAGAAGAGCTTCGCAGGCCTGATGCTTGCGTATTCATCAGGGGATGCAATCAACATGAAGCCGGTCCAGGAGGAGTTTGGGATTGTCCTCACCACGATCGATCAGTACGCTCGCCGCGTGTCAGGGAACCCGGGCGCGTGAGCGGGGATCGGTGAATTACTTTTCCCAGGTCTCAGAGGCGAGACCCTTCGACTTCGCCCAGGGCAGGCTCTAGGGCACCCAGCGTGCCGGAATCTTAAAAGCAGGTCCTTCGCTCCGCTGAAGAATGCCGCTCCGCTCAGGATGACAAACCCTGGAGGAGAGTGGCAGCAGGTTCAATCGACTTTTTTGGAGATGTTGAGGAGGATGCCGATTCCCGACAGGGTGAAGAAGAGGGAGGTTCCGCCGGAGGAGATGAAGGGGAGCGGGATTCCCTTGGTGGGCAGCAGCGAGAGCACGACGCTGATGTTGAAGAAGGCCTGAAGCAGGATGGCCGTCGTGAGGCCGAATGCGGTGAGGCGCGCGAACGGATCGGTGGAGCGAAAGGCCGTGCGCAGGCCGCGGTAGCCGAGGACCGCGAAGAGGGTGAGGATGATGATCGCGCCGATGAAGCCGAGTTCCTCGGCGATGTTGGCGAAGATGAAGTCGGTGGAGGCTTCGGGCAGGTAAAAGAGCTTCTGCATGCCTTCCATGTAGCCGCGGCCCATGATGCCGCCGGTGCCGACGGCGATGAGCGACTGGTTGATGTGGAATCCGGCTCCCTGCGGATCGAGCTCGGGATGAATGAAGGCGAGCATGCGCGCCCGGCGCCACGGGACCCAGAAGAGCAGCGCGGCGAGCGGCGGCAGCGCGGCGGCGATGCTGCCGAAGAGATATTTCCACTCCATGCCGGCGAGGACCAGCATCAGGGCGGTGACGCCGGCGACGACGAGAGCGGTGCCGAGGTCGGGCTGCTTGACGATGAGCAGTATGAAGACGACGGGCATGATGGCGGCGCGCAGCAGCGTGTGGCGCCAGTCGCGCATCTGGTCGAGGCGCGTGTGCAGGAACCACGCGAGGAAGAGGATGATGACCGGCTTGGCGATTTCAGAGGGCTGAAAGGTGAAGAGGCCGCCGAAGCGGATCCAGCGATGCGTGTTGTGCGAGTCGCGAAAGAAGAAGACGAGCACCAGCAGCAGCGTGGTGACGCACAGGGCCGGGTAGATGAAGCGCGGCGAGTTGTAGCGGCTGTAGTCCACGCTTCATGAGGATCGTCATGGTGAGCAGGCCGGCGAGAGCCCAGCCCGCCTGGCGGCCTACGAATGCGTAGGGTGAGTGATAGCGCTCCTGCGCGACCACGGCGGAGGCGGAGAACACCATGACCAGTCCGACGACGACGAGCAGCAGGGTGGTGAAGAAGATCCACTTGTCGACGCCTACGCGCTTTGCCATTTGCCACTCCGACGAACGGAGAACTGCTGGGGGGAACCCCGTTGTTTGGGCCCCGGATTCAGTACTGATCATGCTTAAGGCTATGGTTTCACGGGTGGGCTGTGGAGATTCGCGGGCCGGTGCGGTTGTGAATCAAAGTTATCAATTTTTTGGGAGGGAATGGGAATGAAGTGGCCCGCTTTGGCAGCGTGCGAAAGAATCAACCGCAGATTCCCGCCACGGCGGACGAGCTTTCGACTCCCCTTCAGTTCCTTCAGGGTCGCTCAGGATGACAATGTGAAGAAAATGTGCCCTCGGCGCGGCTGAAGCCATGCCCTTTCAAAGCGCTTTCTCCGTGGCCTGTGAAGTCGTGCCCTGACAAAGGTTTCGCCGATTCTGGCCTCTCAAACGTTTTGCCAGACTTTCCAGCCTCGCCATTCGTTGACGAGCTCCTTGAAGACGCGGCCGCGGTGTTCGTAGCTTTCGAACTGGTCGAAGCTGGAGCAGGCGGGAGCGAGCAGCACGACATCGCCGGGATGCGCAGCGGCGGCGACGGCGCTGACTGCCTTGTCGAGCGTCTCGCAGGAGTGGATGGAGACGACGCCGCGCAGTTGCGACTCGATCTTGGCGGCAGCCGAGCCGATGGTGTAGACGGCTCGCACGCGGGCGCGCAGCAGATCGGAGAGCTGCGTGTAGTCGGAGTTCTTGTCCTTGCCGCCGAGGATGAGGTGAATACCGGCGGGAAACGCGGCGATGGCTTTTGCGGTGGCGTCGACGTTGGTGGCCTTGGAGTCGTTGTAGATTTCGACACCGTTGAGGGTGGCGACGTATTCGAGGCGGTGTTCGACGGCCTTGAAGCTCTTCGACGCCCGCGCGGATCGCTTCGACTGAGGCTCCGGCGAGGCGCGCGGCGCAAACGGCGGCGAGCACGTTTTCGACGTTGTGTTCGCCCTTGAGGGGAATGCCGCTGAGCGGCATGACGGTCTCAGTAGCGGCGTCTTTGGCGGAGCGGAACAGGATCTGTCCGCCTTCGACCCATGCTCCCTGGTCGACCGGATGCTCGAGCGAGAACCAGTAGACCTGCGCTCGGGAGCGCTGGGCGGCCGCTGCGGCGCGAACGATTGTCGGCATTGAGCACGACGAAATCGCTGCTCGTCCTGCGCGGCGAAGATGCGCTCCTTGGCCAGGGCGTAGTTCTCGAAGGTGCCGTGGCGGTCGAGGTGGTCGGGAGTGATGTTGAGGATGACGGCGATTGCGGGGTGGAACTGCTCAGTGGTTTCGAGCTGGAAGCTGGAGACTTCGAGAACGGACCAGGTGTCGTCGGTGCTTTCTTCGATGAGCGCGACGACGGGGACGCCGATGTTGCCGCCGACGAGCGTGGGCAGATCCGGCCTTCTCGAGAATTTCGCCGAGCAGCGAGGTGGTGGTGGTCTTGCCGTTGGAGCCGGTGATGGCGAGGATCTTGCCCTTGAGGAAGCGCGCGGCCAGCTCGAGTTCGCCGATGACGGGCCGGCCGAAGCTGCTTGCGCCTGGACCAGTTCGGGCGTTTCGAGCGGCACGCCGGGGCTGACGACGATCAGGTCCTGACGGCGGAAGGTGAGCAGGCCGTGGCCGCCGGCCTCGACGTTGATGCCTTCTTCGAGCAGGGCCGGAATGTCCTTGGCGAGCGCTTCGGCGCTGCGAATGTCGGAGACGGTGACCTGGGCGCCGCGACGGCGCAGAAACAATGCCGCGGCCAGGCCGGATTTTCCCAGTCCGACGACCAGCACTTTTTTGCCTTTGAGTTCCATCATCGAGATCCGTCCTGAAGGCTGTATCGCGACCTGCGCCTGTACTTATTTTTGCACGTCGAGTGACGCGCGCGGAGCGCAGGCTAACGCAGTTTGAGGGTGGTGAGTGCAAACAATGCAAACACCAGGGCGCCGATCCAGAAACGGACGATGACTTTGGACTCGCTCCAGCCCAGCTGCTCGAAGTGGTGGTGAAGCGGCGCCATCTTGAAGATACGCTTTTTGCGCAGCTTGTAGCTGCCCACCTGCAGCACCACGGAAAGCGCCTCAAGCACGAAGATGCCGCCGATGAAGGGCAGCAGGAGTTCCTGGCGGATGATGACGGCGACCGTGCCGATGGCGCCGCCGAGGGCGAGCGAGCCGACGTCGCCCATGAAGACTTCAGCAGGGTGCGCGTTGTACCAGAGAAAGCCGATGGAGGCGCCGACCATCGATCCGCAGAAGACGGTCAGTTCGCCAACCATGGGCATGCGCTGCAGTTCGAGGTAGTCGGCAAAGACCACGTGGCCGCTGACGTAGGTGAGCACGGCGAGCGCGCCGGCGGCGATGATGGTGCAGCCGATGGCAAGGCCGTCGAGGCCGTCGGTGAGGTTGACGGCATTGGTGGAGCCCATGAGCACGAAGATGACGAAAGCGACGAAGGGCAGATAGACGAGGAAGGCCGAGGTGCGGGAGCGATGCGGCCCAGTGCCACAGCAGGTCGGGGCGCAGACTCTTGATGAAGGGCACCGTGAGGTGCGTGGAGAACATTCGGAACTGCTGCCAGCACAACCAGCGCGATGGCGACGCCGGCCGCGGCGAGCGCCTGCCAGAAGAGCTTGGCGCGCGCCGTGAGGCCGAGGTTGCGGCGCTTGACGACCTTGATGTAGTCGTCGGCGAAACCGATGGCGCCGAAGGCCAGGGTGGAGAAGACGGCGATCCAGACGAAGGGGTTGGCGGGATCGGACCAGAGCACGGTGGGCAGCAGAATGGCGATGACGATGAGGACGCCGCCCATGGTGGGCGTGCCCGACTTCTTCAGGTGCGACTGCGGGCCGTCTTCGCGGATGTACTGGCCGATCTGGAATTCGCGCAGCTTCTGGATGACGTAAGGGCCGATGAACATGGCGATGAGCAGCGCGGTGAGCGGATGCAAAGACGGTGCGAAACGTGAGATAGCGGAAGATCCGGAACGGGTGAAAGAACGGAAACAGCTTTTCGTAGAGCAGCCAGTAAAGCAAGTGGCCTCCAGATGCCGGATTGAGGCGGGTTTCAGGTTGATTTTACAGGGATGGAGCGCTCGCCGGGCTGTGGAATGACGTATCTACGCGCCTTGGCGCGATGACTGACGGCTGAAGCTCTGACTCGAAGGCCTGCTCGCGATCGGCGATGTAGGCCTTGTAGCCGGCGGGATCGATGAAGGCATTGTGGTCGCCGGCTTTCCAGCGTTCGTATTTCTCCTGCAAGTCCGAAGTAGCCGCCGTGGGCGCCGAGGAAGATGTCGCACGGCAGGCTCTTGAGCACTTGGAACTCGTGGCGGTAGTCGTCGGCGATCTGCGGGTAGGTCTTGTTGTCCACGAGCTTGTAGCCGGGATTCACGTTGGGGCTGCCGACGATGACGACGTGGAGGGTTCGGCCGTTTTCGGTCTCGTCGAGGGTCCAGGTGGTGGTGCCCTTGGTGTGACCGGCGGTGAGGTGCGCGGTGAGGATGGTGCCGCCAAGCGCGACCTGTATCGCCGTCGTGCAGCACGCGGTCGACCTGGGTCGGCGGAAAGCACATGGACTTGTCGGCGGCGTAGTGGAAGTCGGACTTGCCGCCGGACTCGACCACGGGGACATCGGCATCCATCACGTAGTATTTGGCGCCGGTGAGGCGCTTGATCTCGGCGCTGCCCGCGCAGTGGTCATAGTGGCCATGGCTGATGAGCAGGATCTTGGTGTCGCTGAATTTGAAGCCGAGCGTTTCGACGCTCTTGCGGATCTGCGCAGGCGAGGATTCGAGATTGCTGTTGATGAGGATGTTGCCCTGCGGCGTGACGATGAGGTAGGCGGCGAGATCTTCGCTGCCGACGTAGTAGAGATTGCCGGCGATGCGAAATGGCGGGAAAGGGCCTGGTCCAGGACTCGGTCTGGGAGGCTTTGGATTGCAGCCGCGAGCGGCAACAGGACAGCGACGAAGAGGGCAGCACGCCGGAGCAGCGAGAGCAATGTCACTGTTCCCTTCCTGAGGCGCGACGTGATTCTTGAGGATTTCAATGGCGCGCTCGAGCTGCACGCCGCGCGAGCCTTTGACGAGCACCACGTCGCCGGGCGCAGATTCTGGACGAGCCATTCGCCGGCGGCTTCGCGCATCGGGCAAGAAAGATGGAAGCGACTCCGCCCCAGCAGGCCGCGGCGGCGAGATGTTGCGCGTTGCCGCGCACGCCGACGACGAGATCGAGTCCCGCTTCGGCGGCGGCTTTGCCGCAGGCAGCGTGCAGCGCGGACGCGTGTTCGCCGAGTTCGAGCATTTCGCCGGCGACCAGGATGCGGCGCTGGGCGGGACGCGCGGCCAGCGTGTGAATCATGGAGCGCAGCGCCTCGGGGTTGGAGTTGTAGCTGTCATTGAGGATCGTGGCGCCGGCAATCTCGATGACTTCACCGCGCTTGTTGCCGGGCGTGAGCGACTCGAGCGCGGCGACGGCGGCATCGAGGTCGACTCCGGCCTCGAGAGCCACGGCGAGGCCGGCCATCGCATTGGACGCGTTGTGCGCGCCGAGCAGATGGAGCGTAAAGTGCGCCTTCGTGCTCGCCCGCACGATAGCGGACATGCAAGGCCGGCGGTATCCTCAGTCGATGTCGAGAATCTGCGGATCGGCACAGGGGCCGACGCCGAAGTAGACCACGCGGCCCTGGAAGTCGCGCCCGAACTGCGACACGTAAGGATCGTAGCAGTTGAGAAATGCAACGCCGTTGGCGGGCAGCGCGGCAACCAGTTCGAATTTTGCGCGCGCAATACCGGCCTGGCCCTCGGTGAAGTTCTCGATGTGCGCGGTGCCAACGTTGGTGACGACACCCCAGTCGGGAGCGGCGATGCGGGCGAGCGCGGCGATCTCGCCAAGGTGGTTCATGCCCATTTCGACGACGGCGAATTCGTGTTCGGGCTGCAAGGCGCAGCAGCTGCAGCGGCAGACCGAAGGCGTTGTTGAGATTGCCCTGCGACTTGAGCACGTTGAACTTCGCGCCGAGCGCCGCGGCGATGGCTTCCTTGGTCGTGGTCTTGCCGGCCGAGCCGGTGACAGCTACCACGCGCTTGCCCCACTGACGGCGCACGTGCGCAGCCAGAGCCTGAAGAGCGATGAGCGGGTCTTCGGCAATGAGCAGCGGGATGGCAAGCACCGCATCAGGCAGGGTGGCCACACGGGCGCGCGATACAACGGCCGCAACGGCGCCCCGCTCGACGGCGGCCGCGACAAAATCGTGCCCGTCGAATCGTTCTCCGCGAACGGCAAAGAACAGCTCACCCGGCGCGATGGTGCGGGAGTCGATGGAGTAGCCGCCGGCGACGAGCGTGCCCGCATGAACGATGCTGGCTGGAGCCTCAAGCACCGCGCCTGCGCCAATGGCTGCTTCTGCAAGCGTCAGATTCATTGCACTCCACCGTACCCCAAATTGCGGAGCGCTGCGAGCGCAATTTCTGCGTCATCGAACGGAATGGTGCGGTCGGCGAGAATCTGCTCCTTCTCGTGGCCTTTGCCGGCGATGAGAACGACGTCGTTGGGCTGCGCTGCTTGAAGAGCGAGATCAATGGCGGCTGCGCGATCGGGCTCGACGGTATAGCGCACGCCGGTGGCCTTGAGGGCGGGCTCTATCTCGGCCAGGATCGCGAGCGGATCTTCGGAGCGGGGATTGTCGCTGGTGGCGACGACAAAGTCGCTTCCCTCTCCCGCGGCGCTGGCCCATCTTTGGGCGCTTGGTGCGGTCGCGGTCGCCACCGCAACCGAAGAGCGTGATGATGCGGCCGCCGGAGTGCGCGGTGAGCTGGCGGGCCAGGACGATGAGATTGCGCAGGGCGTCGTCGGTGTGGGCGTAGTCGACGATCACCGTGAAGGGCTGGCCGGCATCGACCGGCTGAAAGCGCCCGGGCACGGGTTTAAGACGCGGAACGAATGAGACCAGATCGATCGAAGGAAACGCCGCGGGCATGCGCGGCAGTAAACGCGGCGAGCAGATTGAGGATATTGACTTCGCCGGCGAGATGCGAGCTGACCTGCGCGGAGCCTGCTGGAGTTTCAAGATCGAGAACTGCTCCGCCCGGCGTCAGGGTGTGGCTTGCGGCGCGCCAGTCGCCGGTGGCCGATGCCATAGGTGCGGACTTCTGATCCGGCGCTGCGTGCGGCGGCGGCGAGTTCGGCGGTGCGCGGATCGTGCGCGTTGAGCACGGCAACGCGGGGAGCGGGATACACGCGTGCCGTCGAACAGCAGGCGCTTGGCGGCGAAGTAATTCTCCATGGTGCCGTGATAGTCGAGGTGGTCGCGGGTGAGGTTGGTGAAGACGGCAACGTCGAAGTTGATGCCTGTGGCGCGGCCCTGGTCGAGGCCGTGGCTGGAGACTTCGGTGACGAGTTCGGTGGCTCCGCGGCTCGCGCCTTCGGCCATCAGTTCGAAGAGATCGCGCGATTCGGGCGTGGTGTGAACGGAAGGGCGCACCTCGCCCGCGACGTGGTATTCGATGGTGCCGATGAGGACGGTTTTGCGGTCCGCGGCGTTGAGCAGCGCTTCGGTGAGAAATGCCGTGGTGGTTTTGCCGTTGGTGCCGGTGATCCCGGTGGCGGCAAGCGTACGCTCGGGATGGCCGAAGAAGGCTGCCGAGGCCTCGGCGAGTGCGCGGCGGCCGTGTTCGACTTCGAGTACGGGGACTTCGGGCTTGTAGACGACGAGATGATCGAAAGTGGGCGACGAGTCGGTGATGATGCCGAGAGCGCCTGCGGCAAGGGCCTTTTCGATGTAACGATTGCCGTCGGTCGAGCCGCCCTTCATGGCGACGAAGACGGAGCCGGGGCGGATGCGGCGCGAGTCGTATTCAATGCCGGTGATCGGCTGCGCGGAGTCGCCGGATGAGCCGACGGCGGTGATTTCAGCGATGAGTTCTTTCCAGTTCATGTCGAGATCGATTGTAGATGGGTTGGCGACCAGCGAGCGCGGTCGCGGCGGAACTCATCGTCCGCAGCGGACGATGATTTTGGTGCCGCTGGGGACCTGCGTGCCGGGGGCGGGAGCTTGTTCGCGGACGGTGCCGCTGCCATCGATCTGCACCTGCAGGCCTTCGGCGGCGGTCATCTCAATGACCTTGCGCATAGGCAGGCCAACGAGTGTGGGCACGCTGATCTTTTTTCCATCGCTGATGGTGACCCGGCGGGGGGCCGTTGGGGGTGGCGGAGCGGCTCCGGCGACATCGGCCTGAGTTGACTCGGAAGGTGGCTGCGCATCTGCCGATGCCGTCTTTGCCGGCGGCAGGTTTGCTTCCGGATCAGCTTGAGAAATGGGCTGGGGCGGTGTGGCGGGCTGACGCAGCGGATCATCTGCGGGAAGATCATTGGCTGCGGCGAAGAGTTCGTTGATGTCGCTTGCTTCGGCGTCGGAGTCGTCTTCGTGAACAGGCTTTTCGGGCTTGGTCTGCACGTCTTCGACGGTCGCACGTCGATGTCGTGCGGAACGTTCAGGTACTCGAGAACCTGCTGCGCCACCTCCGCGAAGACCGGCGCAGAGACGGCGGCGCCGTAGTAGGACGCGCCTTTCGGGTTATCCATGATGACGGCAACGGCGATGACTGGATTGTTGACGGGCGCGATTCCGGCAAACGAGGCGACGTGCATCGTCTTCGAATAGAGATGCGTGACGGGATCAACTTTCTGCGCGGTGCCGGTCTTGCCGCCGGAGGAGTAGCCGTTGAGCTGCGCCGCTTTGCCGGTGCCGAAGAGGACTACGCCTTCCATCATCTTGCGCATCTCTGCCGCAGTGAGCGTGGAGAGCACGCGATGCGCGCCGGACGGCAGCGGATCGGGAAGTTCGCTTCCGGCTTTGAAGGGCTGAGCCTGCAAGCTGTGGAGCTGGGTTGTCCGTTGGCGCTTGCCGGCTGGGGCATGAGCACATGCGGAGGCAGATAGACGCCACCATTGGCGATGGTCGAAACCATCGAGACCAGTTGCAGTGGAGTGACGCCGATTTCCTGGCCCATGGCAATGGAGCCGATGGAGGTTGATCCCCACTTGTTCACCGGGCGCAGCAGGCCGCGGGTTTCGCCGGGCAACTCGACGCCGCTGCGGGCGCCAAAGCCGAAATCGCGAATGTATTTGTAGAAGTTGTCGGGGCCCATTTTGAGCGCCAGCTTCACCGCCGCCACGTCGCTGGAATACTTCAAGCGCCTTGTGGACCGGGATCACGCCGTAGTGATCGGCCTTGTCGTCGTGAATGATGCGGCCGTTGAACGTGATCTGACCGCCCTGGCAGTCGATCATGTCGTCGGGCGTGGTGACGTGCTGATCGAGCGCGGCGGAGTAGGTGACCAGCTTGAAGGTCGAGCCGGGCTCGTAGACATCGCTGACCGCGTGGTTCTTGAGCAGCGCGGGAGTGGTGTGGCGAAACTGGTTGGGATTGAACGTGGGCCGAATGGCGAGCGCGAGAATCTGGCCGGTGTGCACATCCTGCACGACGACGGTGCCATTGTCGGCGTGGGTGCGCTCCATGTTGTGGTCGAGCGCGCGTTCGGCCATGAACTGAATGTTTTCGTCGATGGTGAGCTGCAGATTCTGACCGGGCTCGGGCTCCTGCGCGACAGAGCCGAGCACGTGACGGCGCGCATCCATTGCGGTAAACATGTGGCCGGGGACGCCGTGCAGCTTGCCGTCGAATTTTCCTTCAAGACCGCCAAGGCCGTTGTCGTCCACGCCGACGTAGCCCAGCACCTGCGCGGCGATCTCGTTGTCGGGATAGAAGCGCTGAAATTCCTTCTGGAAATAAATGCCCTTCAGGTTGAGGGCTTTCACGCGGGCGGCGACCTCCGGCGTAACGCGCCGTGCAACCCAGGCAAAGCCGCGGCCGTTGTCGAGGCGATCGGCGATCTGGTCTTCGCGGGTCTGCTTGTCTTCAGGATCGGTGTGGACGATCGGCGGCCAGGACGCGCGCAGCAGCTTTCTTGTCGTCGATCTCGGAGGGGACGGCGTAGATCGAGTCCACCTGCACGGTCATGGCGAGTTCGTGAAGGTTGCGATCGTAGAGGACGCCGCGGCGCGGAGCGACCTCAAAGGTGCGCTGCTGCTGCTTCTGCGCGCGCTCGACGTATTCGGTGTGGCGCACGATCTGCAGCCAGAAGAGACGGGCGGCGATGGCGCATGCCCAGAGAAGAAAGAAGACGCAAACAAGCCAAAAGCGCGCCAGCTTCATGGGCGTGGCGCGCGGGGCAATGGTGCGCGGACGGTTGGCTCGGAGTGTTGCCTGCATCGGCGGATCGCTTTCGAAAGAGCACGTACTGACGGCTGCGATGGTGCTACTGGCACTGGCGGTGCCAGCGGAGTAACCTGCGCCAGCACGGGTGCGCCTGAATCCGGATGCGCGCTGCCGTGAACCACCTGACCGGGCTGCGGCTCGGCAAGTCCAAGCTGGCGCGCCATGCCGTCAATGCGGCCGGGCTGCGTGAGCTGTGCTTCCGAGAGGCGCAGCTGGCGGTTGTCTTCGCGCAACTGATCGCGTACCTGCTTCTCCGATTCGACGCGGTAGGAGCCCTTCGATGGCGCTGAAGTGCTGCAGGCCGTAGATCATGATGAGCGAGAAGAGCACGGTTACGGCCGCCGAGAAGATGCGCATCTGGCGCACGCGCACCGGATCGGACGCCTTGACCAGGCGCGAGTTGTCGATGTGCCGGGTGAAGATGATCTCAGGCGTGCGCACGCCGCGGCGCCGCACGGGCTGCTGCGCCAGCAGGGCGGCATTGCGCTCGGCCACTCGAGCGGTCCAGCCGCGGCTGCGTATCAAAAAATGTTGTCGTGCATGCCGCCATGTTCGTCTCCTAGCTCCGAGCGGCTAGCTTCTAGCTGACCAGCTGGACCGTGCTGAATCTACTGTATCGAGTCTTCAGCCAACACTGCACGCTTCTGTTCCCTATTCGCCTGGCACCCTGTTCCCTGCCTTTCCGTTCTTTCTGCTGCTCTCAACTTTGCGCTGCGTGAGCGCGGGTTTCGATCTGTTTCTTCTTCGTCTGCCAGTGACCGGCTTCTTTGTCAGCACTTCCCAGATTCCCTTGTGCGCTCCGTCGCGCAGACTGTCTTTCGCGATGCGATCTTCAAGCGAGTGAAAGCTGATGACGACCAGTCGTCCGGAGGGCTTAAGCAACTTGGGTGCGGCCTCCAGCAGCGCCCGTGATTTCGTCCAGCTCGCGATTCACATAAATCCGGAGCGCCTGAAACGTCCGCGTCGCCGGGTGAATCTTGTCCTGTTTCATTGCCGGGGCGGCTGATGCAACAATTCGGGACAAGCTGCCCCGTAGTTGTAATCGGCCGCCCGCGAACAATGGCTCTGGCGATTCTCCGCGACCTCCTTTCGTCTCCGTATTCGTAAATAAGGTCGGCCAGCTCGCGCTCGCTCGCCTCATTCACCACTTGTGCGGCGGTCGGTCCGGATCGCGTGTCCTGACGCATATCCAACGGTCCGTCCGCCATAAAACTGAATCCTCTGTGCGCTTCGTCAAGCTGCAGGCTGCTGACGCCGAAGTCGGCCAGTATGCCGTCAACCGAACCCGGCTCGACGTGCATCGGTAATCGAACTGAACGCTTCGCCGATCAACGTGACCTGAGGAGCCTGGCTGCCCAGCTCTTCGCAGACCTGGTCAAGCCGGGCCCTGGCGAGCGCCAGTGCCTCGGGATCGCGGTCGAAGCCGATCAAGCGGCCCTTCGGACCGAGCCGGCGAGCAATTTCTGCAGCGTGACCCGCCAGGCCGAGCGTGCAGTCGGCTATCGTGCTGCCGGCGCGCACATTGAGAAACTCAATCGCATCTTTTAAAAGAACCGGCACATGGCGTTCACTCTGCTTCGTCATGTGCTCCCCCTGAGGGGTTTAAAGACCTCAACTGCGGCGGCTCAAAATCGCCGCCATTGCCTTGCGATCGTCGGCCGTCAACTGATTGGCGGCCAGATTCGCTTCGAACATCTCGCGGTTGTGTACTTCCAGGTAGGTCCGCATTGCCGAATACAGCGACCTCGGCGTCGAGCTTGGCCGAGCTGCGCAGGATCTGGGGCAGCAGCAGCCGGGCCTGGTTATCCATCTCCACCTGCTGGCCGTAGTAGCTGGTCACGTTCAGGTACTTCTGGACGGCGTCGTCCATGGTGCTGGATTCGGCCAGTTGCGCTTCGCGTTTTTCCCACTCGGGCAGAGGCCAGATCTCGGCGCTCTCTGCCGTCGGTGCTGGTGACGTAGAACTGGGTAACGTTGGCGGCATCCACCAGCTGCTTGAAGGCGGAGGGCAGCTTCAGCCTCCCCTTCTCGTCGACCTTCGCTGGGTGATTGCCACGAAACATTGCCGTTGCCTTTCGTCTGCCGTTCCCTTGCTCAAACTGGTTCCCGAAATTGCTGGGCTCCAGAAATCTGCTGCCGGTGGAAGATCGGGAGTATTCTTGCTTTGGAAACGATGCTCTGATTCCCTTTTACTCCACTTCTACTCCACTTCAGACACGATAATAGCCCATAGAGTTTTCCACTCCAATCGAGTAAATTCTGTTGAAACCCTGCAACTTTCAGGTACTTAAGGCATTGGCTCGAGGGAATGCTTCATTCCGATCCGACTAATAGACCAGCAACGGCCAAACACCACAACAGGAGTGTTTATTGCTTTGATTCCTGGGTCAGGAAAGGCTCTTCTCAAAAATGCCGGATGGGATTATAGGGGAAGAAAAAGCGAAGCTATTCGCTCTCGGCGGCTTTGAGCGGCTGTCGGCGACCCACGACAAGCTTCAGCAGGTAGAGAAAAATAAGGAAATTTACGACGAGTATGCCCACGCGGATCCACGTGAGCCGGTGAAAGATCTCGAAGATCTCCCACGGAAGGAACGAAGCCGTGATGATGAGGGTAAGGTACTCTCCCCAGGCGTGTTCCAGATACAGGCCGATGCCTTCGGCAGCGCTGACGCCCGCGTAGCAGAAGGCTAAAACTCCGATTCGCCGCAGCAGGTGATCGTCGAGGAGCGATGCCTTGTCCGCGAGGAAGTTGACGAACCGAGATTCAGGATTGAAGCGGAAGGATCTGGGCGAGCTGCGTCAGGACGTCGTCAATGTCCTTGTGCAGCAGGTGGAGAGCTCCCACACCTATCGCGATGAAGAGCAACGCGAGAAGGAATTTGTAGCCTGCAATGAGGATCAGCCATTTGTTGTGCCGCTGGCGCGCCTGGTCTCGCTGCGAAGGGGAGTCGGTCATGTTCTCCGGCAGTTCGACATCGCGAACCGTCAACTCTATCTTACGTGAGTGAGAGGGAGCGAGTTCGCGGGCAGTTTCAAGCACTGTGCTGGCCACTTTCGACGGAACTTTTCTCAGGTCACAATGCTCGCGCGCCTTGCCGACCGTGTCAAAACGCTCAGGTAACCCCATGCAGGAGCGGTCCTCTTGCGCTGGCTCCAGTTAGGTAGATTTGTTTTGGGGAAAGGTGGTTGCCTTCAGCCAGGGCGAATCGTCTTGCAAGTACGGCAATGGACTCCTTGCCTCGGATGATCGGATTGCACTACTTTTTCAGCTTAAGCAACGCTTCGCGGTCGACGACATTACCGTCGAGAACGATGGTGGAGATGCGGCGTACGTTCCAGATGCTGACGGTCGGGTCGGCGTCGACAACGAGAATGTCGGCGCGGCGGCCTGGAGCGATCTGGCCAAGCTCATTCCATCCGAACTGAAGCGCATAGTTATTGGTGGCGGCGGCAAGTGCCTCGCGCGACGAAAGCCCGATGCGCACCAGCATTTCGAGTTCGGTGTGGAGAGAGATGCCGGGCATGGTCCCCATTTCGGCTGCACTCGAGGCGGCCAGGTAGTGCGGATATGCACTGAATATGGCTTGATTGATGCGCCAAAGCCGGATCGCGGACAGATCAGCCTTCTTGCGCTGGCCCTCTTCCATCCAACGCACGGTTGTCGTCGGCAAATGCCGCGTCCAGTTTGAGAGCGGGTAGATCAAGCTCTCCGGTTGCACGGTTGGACGGCATGTACATGTTGGCGGGATCGAGAAGCGCGGCGGCCGGCTCGTTCCACAGGTTGCGGTGACCGGGCAGATTCAGGAAGAACATGCTGAAGGTCGGCATCAGCGCAGCGTGGTGCGTGGCAATAAAGTGACCGTACAAGCGAAAGTGTGGATCGATGGGCGGCAGATGCTCGGCATAGTCGTACGCGGTTGTTGCCGCCGAGCCGAAAGGATCGTCCACGAGCGGCCGCTGCAACTCGTCGGGAATGACGCCCAATTCGTATCGGCCCATGTGGAGCAGCGCATCCACGCCCGCGTCGATTCCTACCCTGTATGGCGTGGAGATGAACTCGCCGTAGGTGACGAGACCGAGTTGATGCGCACGCGTGATGATTCACTGGGTATTTGCCGCGGTGATGTTCCAGCCCAGCCAGAGGACGCGCGTTCCCAGATGAGCAGTGTCAGTGATCTGGCGTGCTGTTTCGCCTGGACTCAACTCGGCGAGACGTGCGCCTTCCTTGAGCTTCGCAGTCCAGTCTCCGTGGCCGATGAGAAGGCTCCAGTCGTCGGTAGAACCGACCGAGTCAAGCAGATAAAGGTGCGGGCTGGGATTGGCTGCAAAGTCGATGTGGCCACGGCGCTTGTCTCCGCTGGCGACCACTGTGGTGACGCCCATGTAGAGATGCGCGTTGGCCTGGCCCTGGCTGTTCAGTCCGGCAAATCCATCGACGAGCCCGGGAATCAGGAACTTTCCCGTGCAGTCAATCACTTGCGCGCCCTTGGGGATCTGGACACGTGGCGCGCGAGCCGACATCGGTGATGCGACCGTCGCGCACGATGACGATCGAATCCTGGAGGTCCGACGCGGAGCGGCCCCAGTCGGTGACGTCGATGACGGTGCCGCCCTCGAGCACCAACGGAGTGGAAGGGGGCCTGGGAACGACCTGAGGCGGAGTTTGAGGCCAGCAGCATATGCCTGCTGCGAACGTTACGCTCAAACATGCCAACGCGAAACGAAGAGGTCGCATACGGAAATTTCTATATGTGGATTGTCGCACACGCACATCAGGCAAACTCAAACGATCGACCGCGCCAAACGGCAGCAAGACCCGGGGTTCAACGGCATTCATGAACTGAATTGAAATGGCACGGGCACTAGCTTGCCACAAGCGTTGGTCGCTTCCGGTGTCGCAAGCAGCGGCAGAGATCTGCGCGTACGCTTCTTCGACAGTCAGGCCATATTTCGCGCGCAACTCGTCGATCTTTCCGTGCTCGATGAACTGATCGGGCCAGCCGATGCGCACCACCGGAACCGCGCTGCCGATCTCCTGCAAGTGCTTCGAGCGACGGCTGAACCGAAACCGCCCATCTTCACGTGATCTTCAAAGGTGACGAAAGCGGCCACGCGGCGCGCATAGAGCTCGAGCATTTCGCGATCGATCGGCTTGACGAAGCGCGGATTGATGACCGCCGCAGAGAAGCCATCGTGCTCGAGCCGCTCGGCCAGTTCCTGCGCCATGGTGATCATGGGACCAAGGCCGAGAATGGCAACATCGGAGCCGTCGGTCGAGCACTTCAGCCTTGCCGACGGGCAGGACCTGCGGCTTCGGCTTGCACGGGACACCGGCGACGGCGCCGCGCGGATAGCGAATGGCGCTGGGTCCGTCGATGTTGAAGCGCCGTCTTCATCATGTCGGCCAGTTCGTCTTCGTCCTTGGGAGCCATCAGCACCATCTCCGGTATGCCGCGCAGATAGCTGATGTCGAAGAGGCCGTGATGCGTGGGGCCGTCATCGCCGGAGAGCCCGGCGCGATCCATGCAAAAGACGACGGGCAGCTTCTGCAGGGCCACGTCGTGCACGATCGGGATCGAAGGCGCGCTGCAGGAACGTGGAGTAGATGGCGCAGAAGGGACGAAAGCCGCGCGTTGCCATGCCCGCGGCAAAGACGACCGCGTGTTCTTCGGCGATGCCGACATCGAAGTAGCGCTTGGGATGATGCGGACGGAAGAGGTCGAGGCCGGTGCCGTTCGGCATGGCCGCGGTGATTGCTACGATGCGCTCGTCCTTGTCGGCCAGCTTCGGCAAGCGTGTTGGCAAAGACTTCGGAGTAGGTCGGGACGCCCGCCGGTTTGTGTCATTCCGGTTTCGGGATCGTAGGGACCGAGGCCGTGAAATTTCTTCTGCCCATCGAGCGCGGGCTGAAAGCCGCGGCCCTTTTGCGTGAGCACGTGCAGCAGAACCGGCCGGTCTTCAGCCTTGAGAAACTTGAAGGTCTCGATCAGCAGCGGCAGGTTGTGTCCGTCGATGGGGCCGAAGTATTGCAGGCCAAACTCCTCAAACATGATGGAAGGCCAGAGCATGCTCTTGGCGGCCTCTTCGGCGCGGCGCACCACTTCGACCGCGGTCTTGCCGCCGATCTTTTCCACGATGCGCCTGGCGGAGTCGTGCAGGCGGTTGTAGTGCTCGTTGGTCACGATGCGATGGAAGTAGCGCGCGATGGCGCCAACGTTGCGGTCGATGGACCACTCGTTGTCGTTGAGCACGACGATCAGGCGCTTGGTCTGTTCGGCGATGTTGTTGAGCGCTTCAAAGGAGATGCCGTTGGTGAAGGCGGCGTCTCCGGCCACGGCGATGATGTTCTCTTTGCCGCCGGCGAGGTCGCGAGCGACGGCCATGCCCAGCGCGGCGGAGAGCGCGGTTCCGGCGTGGCCGGCACCGTAGCAATCGTGCTCGCTTTCGGTGCGGAGCATGAAGCCGTTCAAGCCGCCGGGCTGACGAATCGTGCCGAAGCGGTCGAGACGGCCGGTCAGGATCTTATGAATGTACGCCTGGTGGCTGACGTCGAAGAGAATCCGGTCTGTGGGAGTATCGAAGACTGTATGGAGTGCGAGCGTCAGTTCCACGACGCCCAGATTCGGGCCGAGGTGACCGCCGGTCTTCGACAAGGTTTGAATGAGGAATTGCGCGGATCTCTTCCGCCAGGTCAGCCATTTGCGTGGTACTCAGACGCTTAAGATCGGCCGGCGAGTGGATCGACTCCAGCAATGTTCCCATCTGCTCCCTTTCCCCGGGAAAAAGCCGGGCCATCGCACGAAAGCCAGCTTTGCCAACCAAGAGTATATCAATCGGGCAGTTTCCGGCCCTTGAGCTTAGACGCTGAAGGCGCGCTAAGGTCTTGTCGTGGTTACGGATCCAGTGACTATGCGTCCAGGATTCAAAGCACGTGTTTTTGTGTACGATTGCTGGGTAGCGCGCTGCGGGGCAGCGGAGGAACAGATGGTGATTCAAAGAGGGTTGTGGTTTATGCGCAGTGTATTCCTGGCTGGGTTGTTGATCGTTGCGCCGATGGCAGCGTGGTGCCAATTGCCCTCGCCGGCTGAGCAATCGGCTGCGCCGAATCCGCTGACCGATCCCACGGCGAATCCGGGGAAAGTTTTGCTCTTCGATCTGGAGGCTCGGTTTGCCAAGGATGTGCTGGAGCGGGGCGGAGCAGCGTTTGCAGACTGGTTTGCAGAGGACGGTGTGGCTCTGGGCAATGGCCAGTTGCCCGCGATGGGCCTGGTAGCGATCGTGAAGTCGGCCAACTGGTCGGCGCAAGGCCTATCAGCTCACCTGGACTCCGACAGATGCGCGGATGGGGCCGTCGGGAGATATCGGCTACACCTGGGGTCACTTTGAAGGCCGCAGCAAGGATGCCGCGGGGAATCCGGTCACGACGACAGGGCGCTACATTACGATCTGGCGCAAACAGGCGGACGGTAAATGGAAGGTCGTGCTCGATGCCGGTGCGAACGAACCAGCGGCTGCCGGAGATTGCTGCAAGCTGCCGAATTCCTGAGCAGCCGATTACAGATACAGGGCTAGATCAGGGAGTCCGAAACACTCAATTAGTTTCGTAGCAATCTCTTCATGAGAGAATGCCTTCGGCACTCTCCCCTAGCTGATCTCCCTGTCGCATCCAAATTTCCTATGGCATTGCCCGGAAGAATTCTGACGTTTCTGTTTGGCCGGCCTCTCGCGACGAGCGAGGAGCGTGCTGAGCACATCGGCCCGATTGCGGGCATTCCGATCTTCGGGCTCGATGCACTCAGCTCCGCGGCGTACGGCCCGGAGGCAGCCTTAACGCTGCTGATTCCGCTCGGCCTGGTGGGCGTGAAGTACATCGTGCCGGTGAGCGTGGCGATTGTGTGCCTGCTTTCGATTGTCTACGTCAGCTATCGACAGACAATTGATGCCTACCCCAAGGGTGGTGGCTCCTACACGGTGGCATCGCAGAATCTGGGAGAGGGCGCGGGGCTACTGGCGGCGTCGGCTCTGATGATCGATTACATCCTGACCGCAGCGGTGGGCATTTCGGCGGGTGTAGGAGCGCTGATCTCCGCTGCTCCCAGCCTGCAGCCGCACACTATGCAAATCTGCCTGCTGGTGCTGTTCCTTCTCACGATCGTGAATATGCGCGGAGTGCACGATACGGGACTTGCGTTCATGATTCCCACCTACCTGTTCACGGGAACGATCCTGGCGGTGATCGTGGTTGGCGGATGGCATGTGGTATTTGGCGGCGGGCATCCGCACGCGGTCACGCCGATCCCCGCGCTTCCGGCAGCCACGGCTACGGTGAGCTTGTGGATGCTGCTCAAGGTGTTTTCATCGGGATGCACGGCCATGACCGGCGTTGAGGCCGTGAGCAACGGCGTGATGGCGTTTCGCGACGACACCCGGCGCAACGCGAAGATCGCGCTCACGATAATTATCGTCCTGCTGACGATCATGCTGCTTGGGATTGCACTGCTGTGCCGTGCGTACGGTATTGGGGCCACTGTACCGGATGCGCCTGGCTACGAGAGCGTGCTCTCCATGCTGACACGCGCGGTGATGGGACACGGGTGGTTCTATTACCTGACGATTGGGTCGGTGCTGCTGGTGCTGTGCCTTTCGGCTAATACGGCATTTGCGGATTTTCCGCGGTTGACGCGAGCCATTGCGCTGGATGACTACATGCCGCGCGTGTTCCTGCTGCGCGGACGGCGGTTGCTGTATTCCTGGGGAATCTATGTGCTGGTGGGGCTGACGGCGCTGCTGCTGATTGTCTTTCGCGGAGTGACAGACCGGCTGATTCCCCTGTATGCGATCGGCGCATTTCTGGCGTTTACGCTTTCGCAGGCAGGCATGGTGATGCACTGGAAGCGCACGGGGGGATCTCCGCTGCGGATGTTTGCAAACGGACTGGGAGCGGTAGCGACAGGCATCACGACAGTCGTGGTTCTGGTTACAAAGTTCACCGAGGGCGCATGGATAACCGCTTTGCTGGTGGTCCTGATGATCGCGCTGATGCATTCCGTGAAGCGCCATTATGTGCGCGTGAACCGCGAGATCTCGCTGGACAGGCCTATCTCGCCCGCGGCAATCACTGAGCCGATCGTCGTGTTGCCGATCGATCGCTGGAGCCGGCTCACGGAGAAGGCCCTATCATTTGCGCTTTCGTTGTCGAGCGATATCCGGTGCCTGCATGTTCAAGTCAGTGAGCGCCCGGATGAAATCTGCCGGGACTGGGAGGAGTACATCGCAGCTCCGCTACGTGAAGCGGGCAAGTGCGTGCCAAAGTTTGAGATTCTGCAGTCGCCTTACAGATACGTGCTTCAACCTGTGGTGGATTATGTGCTTCAGGTGGAGAAGGAGTCTTCAGAGACACGGAAGGTCTGCGTGCTGGTGCCCGAACTGGTAGTACGGCACTGGTGGGAAAACCTGCTGCACAACCGTCGCGCCAACTTACTGAAGGTGATTCTGCTGGTGCGGGGCAGCCGCAGGATTATTGTGATCAACATCCCATGGTATCTGGAGGAGGCTTGAACGCGTGCGCTGCGGGCTTCATGCAGATACGTTCGGTTACTTCAGGCTCGCGTCACGATTCCCTTCCCGTCCCGAACCCGTCACAATAAGGAGTGCACCCCAGACTGAACAATGAGCGCGCGATGACTTCACATGACTCTGTGTCAAAGATCATGCGGCAATCGATGCGAGTGGCGTTCGTCGTGGCTGTGCTGGCAGTCCTGGCAGCATTCTCTTCGGCGCAGGAGCCGGAATCCACGCAGCCGGAGCAGGAGGGGCAGCAGCCGGCGGAAGTCTCAAGCCCAAGCGTTCCCACGGGTCCGCGGACCACGGTGCACGGCGTGGTACGCAATGGGGCCTCAGGCGAGCCTTTGCCGCGCGCCCTGGTGCGGATCAGCGGAGATGCGGCTACTGGCGCCTTGACTGACGGCGACGGCAGGTTTGAGATTCCGAATGTCCCGGTTGGTCCGCAGGAATTCGAGGTCCTGAAACCCGGCTTCATGGATCAGGCAGATGCAGGTGCTGGGGGTCCTACTGAAGAGCCGCACGGCTTTGCGCACAACGTTATTGTTGTGGCCGGCATGACTGACATTGTTTTCGCAATGGCGCGGATCAATTCGATTCGGGGCGTGATCCAACTCTCCACTGGGGAACCGGCTCATGCGATCCATGTGACGCTGCTCAAGCGAACAATTCAGGATGGCAGGGTGGTTTGGCAGTCTGCGGGTGCAAAGGGGACCAACAGCGAGGGTGCCTATCGTTTTGGAGGACTGGAGGACGGCGAGTATGCGTTGTATACGGATCCAACGATGGAGAGTGAGGCCGCGACAGATCTGGTGGAGCCCGGCAGGGGGCGAAGCGTAGCGCGCGGCGGATATGCAAGCCAGTTCTATCCGGATGCGCGCGATCTGGCAGGAGCAGCGAAGATCAGGCTGGCAGGAGGAGAACAGGCGCAGGCCGACATGACCCTCACTCTTGAGCCATTCCATCTGGTTGCCGCCACGGTTGGACTCCCGTCGCCCGATCGTGCGGGATCGAACTTCTCGTTCATGGTGCTGGACGCCGGCGGACACCAACTTTCTTACAGCGCGCAGTACGACCCGAATACACACACGATGCAGACAATGCTGCCTGATGGCGCTTATTCACTTGTTGCGATTGCGACAAGGTCTCGTCTTCCGGGACTTGCGGCCGGCTCCACGTTCACGGCTCCAGGAGGAGAGGTATTCACAGGCCAGATTGATGTGTCGGTCGCAGGGCACGCCGTCTCCAACCTTCGCATTCCGCTTGCTGCCGCGCGTACAAGCCCGGTGCAGGTTTCGGTGATGCGGACAGGTGTAGCGGCGGCGCAGCCGGGCGAATCCGGCTCGACCGTATCCTCTCGAGAGAGCGGAGTGAATATCACGGTGAGCCAGACAGGAGCGTGGATCTCCGATGGCATGGTGATGAGTTTCGCGCAGGGTGGCTCGTCGGGTCCGCTTGAGTCCAGTTTCGTTTCCCCGGGGGCATATTGGGTGCACACAAACATTGCGCAGAAAGGGCTGTGCGAGTCTTCGTTTACAGCGGGCGGAGCGGGCCTGGCGCACGAACCGCTGGTGCTTGGGTCTTCCGGCGCGACGGTACCGCTCACGCTCGCGCTGCGCGACGACTGCGCGAGCTTGACGCTTGCGTTGCCGGCTTCGATGTCTGTTCCGCGGCAGGCGAGGAGCCGTTTTACACGGTTTACGTGGTGCCTGATTTTGAATCGACTGTGGATGTGGTGCCGCAGACGCTTCGTGCATCCAGCGGCGCCAGGATTACGCTGGCGGGGCTTACGCCCGGCGACTACCACGTCTACGCATTCAACCGGCCCGCGGCTCTTGAGTATCGCAATCCCGCGGCGCTGTCAGGGTTGCGCGGACAGGCTGTGACACTCGGGCCGGGGGCGGAGAGCGAACTGGTGGTTGAGGCAGGACAGCAATGAGGCTCATTTTCTCGGCACGGGGCAACCTCCGCATCTGGCAAGCGGGGCTGGCAATTGGCGCATTGGGCTGCGGACTGCTTTTGCATGCGCAATCGACGCAGAGTGGCGCTGGCCGCGCTCCAGTTCCAGGGACAGCGGCCTCGGGCATGTTTCGAATTGCCGGGAAGCTGGTCAACGCGGTCACTGGTGAGCCGGTGCGGCAGGCAACGGTCGCTGCGCTGGCACTGGAAGACAGCCACACAATCGAGTCGGCGGTTTCTGACGGTGAGGGACGTTTTGCCCTGGAAGGATTGCCGGCAGCGAAGTATCAACTGACAGCCTCGAAGCGAGGGTTTCGCACTGCTTTCTACGACGAACACGATGAGTTCAGCTCTGCAGTAGTGACCGGCGCGAACCAGGACACCGCGCACCTGACGTTTCGCCTGACACCGGGCGCGAGTGTGCGGGGAGTTGTCTCGAGCGATGATGGCGATGCGGTCGAAGGAGCGCGCGTCTTGTTGTTTCAGCGACCGAAGCATCCGGGGCCCGGGCAACGAACCGTGCAGGCAGACGCCGCCAGCACGGACGACACCGGAGCGTATGAGTTCTCTGAACTGGGAGCAGGAGAGTACCTGATCGCGGTTGTTGCAGAGCCGTGGTACGCAATGCACGGGGGTGGAGGAAGTGCAAAAGCCGCAAGCGAGATGGTAAATCCGGCGCTCGATGTGGCGTATCCGGTGACGTACTACGATTCAACAACGGACGATGCGGTCGCGAGACCGATTGTGCTCTCCGGGGGCAGCCGTGAAGTTGCGGACATCAGCCTTCATGCGGTGCCTGCTTTGCATCTCACGGTTCCGATTCCGCGCAGGCCGAACGGATCGATCATGCGCGCGGAGCTGCAGCAGACTGTACTTGGGACGTCGGTCTCTGCCGAGAGCGCCGGCTACCTTGAATCGCTGCAGACCGGGATGGCTGAGATGAGCGGGATTGCTCCCGGGCATTACCAACTGACCGAAGGCAATCCTCCGCACGTGGTGGACCTTGACCTCACGGCCAGCGAGGAGGTGGACGCCAGCGCCGGTGTTCCCGCCTCAGTGGTTGCCGGAACACTGCGATTTACAAACGGGATGCCGGCGTCAGAAGAAGTGAACCTGACTCTGGATCGCGTGGACGAACACGGCGTAAATCAACTGGTCACGGCTGCGCGCGGCGGCCGTTTCAGGTTTGAAAATGTGCCGCCGGGCTCGTGGCTGCTGTGGGCCGTCGGGAGCAAGCCGCTCACGGTGGTCGCGACCAGCATCGGCAATCAGCAGCATGCCGGAAACATTGTGACCACGCGCGATCGTCCGCTCGAGGTTGCGGTGACGTTGAGCAAGAACGAGACACGCATCGAAGGATTCGCAGAGAAGGACGGAAAGGGTCTTGCGGGAGTGATGGTGGTGCTGGCACCAAAGGACCCGGGTGCATGGAGAGCGCTGATACGGCGCGATCAATCGGATACGGACGGCAGCTTTGCTCTGCGCGATGTCGCTCCGGGGCAATACACCGCTGTTGCGATTGAGGACGGCTGGTCCCTGGACTGGTCGCAACCTGAAGCGATGGCTCGGTACCTTCAGCAGGGAACGGTAGTGAGCGTGACAGCGAATTCGGGCGGCTTGCTGCGATTGACATCGCCAATTCAGGTGCAGGCTCGCTGATGGAGGCGGCCTGCGGCCGCTTCGTGGAACAGGGTGCGAGAAGGTAGTCTATGTAAGTACAAGATTTGAGTCACGGCACCCCGCACGAGGGCATGGCCAGCGCATGGCTGAGCGGTCCCGGCATGGTGTTCAGGAGAGGTTCCATTGAAGAGTAAGTTGTTCTTTTCGGTTCTGGCCGCGGTCTTTGCTGTTTTGATTCCCGTGGGTGCCAATTGCCAGGTGGCCCCGGAGAAGACTCCGACGCAACCAGCGGGCCCTGTGTACAAGAACACAGGATTTTTGGGATGGGGATATACCAGTCTCAACCAGGTGAACGGTTCGCGCAGCGGCAAGCAGGGCATCACCGGATCGTATACGCGGGATATGGGCGAACACTTTGGCCTGATTGGTGAATTCGGCCATTATCCGTGGGATGTGACGGCGTCAAACCCGGGAGACCCTTCAGTGGATCAGTTCCTCGTGGGAGCGCAGGTACACGCGAACCTTTATGAGAAGCTCAGCGGATTCGCGCGTGGACTCATCGGGACCGTGCACACGGGCGGCGTGAACATCCAGCCTGACTATTCATTTGCGGGCGGCGTGGGGCTTGGCGTGGATTACAACCGCACAGCTCGCTGGGGCTTCCGCGTATCCGGAGATATTATCGGCTCGTCGTTCACCCTGGTTCCCTACCAGACGGGCAACTCGACGCACACAAGCTGGAGTGCGCGGGCAGGAGTTGGCGTGCTTTACCACTTTTAGGCTGGGATTTCAGACGCTCAAAGAAGCGGAGGCGCTAACGCTTCCGCTTTTTCTTTTGTGCGGTCTTTCCCGTCTTCACGCGTTTAGACTGGGCGGGCTGCTGGTCGGGCGGCGGGGTCTGCGGCGCAACGGAATAGGCAAGTGAAAGAGTCCCGTTGGGGTAAGGCTTGAATCCCGCGAGTTGCAGCGGATGCTTGCGGCCCTCGGGCAGAAGCGGCACACCACTGCCGAGAAGGACGGGGATAACGGCCAGTTCGATGCTGTCTACAAGGCCGGCGTCGAGGAGAGTGCGAAAGAGTACTCCGCCTCCCATGAGCCACATATCCTTTCCAGCTTCGGCCTTGAGAGCGGAAACCGCTGTGGGTATGTTGTCGGCCAGGATCGTGACGCCAGGATGGTGCGCAGGGGCGAGCGTGGTGGACACGACGATGACTTTCTTGCCCATTTTCTTGATGGACTCGAAACGAGTGAGAGCCACTTCGTAGGTGCGACGCCCCATCAGCAGCGTGTCGAATTGACTCCACAACGCACCGAAGTCAAAGGAGGGATCGGGCACGATCCAGTCGTACTCGCCATGCGGGCCGGCGATGAAGCCATCGATGCTGGTCGCGACGGAGTAGACGAGACGGCGCATGGTGGGTCCGTTCGACAAGCAGGTTCTATTGCCCCGGGGTCTGTGGAGCGGGGACTACACCGAGTTGCTGGAGCAGGCCGAGTGTGTCCATCAGAATGCGGCTGTCGGCCATCTTGCCGGATTCGAGGCGGTCGATGACCACGCCCTTGACCTCGACGTGTTTGCCGGTGGCTGGTATGCCGAGGAATGTGTCGCGGTGCGTTCCGGTCCATGTGAAGCGCGATACGACCTTTTCGCCCTCGGCAACCGTTTCGGAGACGACCCAATGCATGTCGGGAAAGGCGGATCGCATCTGGGCGATGACTGCCTTGAGGCCCTCCCTGCCCTGCTGTTGACCGGGCAGAGGATCGAGTTCGACAAAGTCTTCGCGGACCAGATCGTTTGCACGATCAAAATCGCCGCGATTGAGAATGTCTTCAATGAATGCCATGACTACCTGCTTGTTCGATTCGGACACGGACGGACCTCCGGAGCTGCGACTTCACAGGGACTGCAACGGTTGAATTGCTTTGCATTGTCGATGAGCGCGCTCAGCCTTCTTCTGCTTCGCGCAGCTTGGCGATTACGGTGAAGTCTTCGAGCGTGGTGGTGTCGCCCTTGATTTCGCCGTGCGTGGCCAGTTCGCGCAGCAGGCGGCGCATGATTTTGCCGCTGCGGGTTTTGGGCAGAGCCTCGGTGAAGCGAATGTCGTCAGGCCGCGCCAGCGAGCCGATCTCCTTCGAGACCCACTTGCGCAGTTCGTCCTTGAGTTCTTCGCTGGGCTGGTTGCCGCTCTCAAGCGAGACAAAGGCCGCGATGGCCTGACCCTTCAGTTCGTCGGGACGGCCCACGACGGCGGCTTCGGCGACCTTGGGGTGCGCGACGAGCGCCGACTCGACTTCCATGGTGCCGAGGCGGTGGCCGCTCACGTTGATCACGTCGTCGACGCGGCCCATGAGCCAGAAGTAGCCGTCGGCGTCCATGCGCGCGCCGTCGCCGGTGAAGTAGCAGCCCGGCACGTCGCTCCAGTAGGTCTTCTGGTAGCGCTCGGGATCGCCGTAGATGGTGCGCGCCATGGAGGGCCACGGCTTGCGGATGACGAGCAGACCGCCGCTGCCGGCGGGAACCGGATGGAACTTTCCTTCGCGTCGGGCGGTGACCACTTCAGGCTGGATGCCGAAGAAGGGCCGCGTGGCCGAGCCGGGCTTGGTGGGCAACCGCACCGGGAATGGGCGCAATCATGATGGCGCCGGTTTCGGTCTGCCACCAGGTGTCGACGATGGGGCAGCGGTTGTGGCCGATCTTCTCGCGATACCACATCCACGCTTCGGGATTGATGGGCTCGCCGACGGTGCCGAGCAGGCGCAGCGAATCGAGCTTGTACTTCTCGACATGCTGGTCGCCCCACTTGATGAAGGCGCGAATGGCCGTGGGCGCGGTGTAGAAGATGGTGACCGGTGGTCGTCGATGATCTTCCAGAAGCGCGAGAAGTCGGGCCAGTTGGGCGCGCCTTCGTACATCAGCACGGTGGCGCCGTTCTGCAGCGGGCCGTAGACGACATAGGAGTGTCCGGTGACCCAGCCGATGTCGGCGGTGCACCAGTAGATGTCTTCGTCGCGCAGATCGAAGACGTACTTCGTGGTGAGGTAGGTCTGCACCGCGTAGCCGCCGGTGGTGTGGACCAGGCCTTTCGGCTTGCCGGTGGTGCCGGAGGTGTAGAGGATGTAGAGCGGATCTTCGGAGTCGAGCGGCTCGGCGGGGCACTCGGTGGGCGCATTGGCGACGAGTTCGTGCCACCAGCGGTCGCGGCCCTCGACCATGTTCACGGGCGAGCCTGTGCGACGGTAGACGATGACGTGCTTGACGGTGTGGCACGCCTGCATGGCTTCGTCCACGGTGCGCTTGAGCTGGATCTCGTTGCCGCGGCGGTAGCTGGTGTCCTGCGTGATGATCGCCACGCAGCCGGAGTCGTTGACGCGATCGGCGATGGCGTTGGCGGCAAATCCGCCGAAGATGACCGAGTGAACGGCGCCGATGCGCGCGCAGGCCAGCAGCGCGATGGCGAGCTCCGGCGTCATGCCCATGTAGACGGCGACGCGGTCGCCCTTCTTGATGCCGAGAGCCTTCAGCGCGTTGGCGAAGCGCTGCACCTCGAGCGTGCAGCTCGGCGTAGGTGAGGCGGCGAATTTCGCCGGGCTCGCCTTCCCAGATGAGGGCGGTCTTGTCGCGCCGCGCGTCCGAGCGACGTGGCGGTCGACGCAGTTGTAGCTGAGGTTCATCTTGCCGCCGACGAACCACTTTGCCCAGGGCAGGTTCCATTCGAGCACCTTGTCCCACGGCTTGAACCAGTGCAGATCCTTTGCGACATCTGCCCAGAAGGCTTCAGGGTCTTCGATGGACTGCTTGTACATCGCTTCGTACTGCTCGAGGCTCTTGATGTGAGCGTTGCGGCTGAACTCTTCAGGAGGCGGAAAGACACGGTTTTCGCGGAGAATGGAGTCAAGATCCTGATTGGAAAGCGATGAAACCGGACTGGGCACAGCGGGAACGTGCGTCGAAGACATGAGAGAGTCCCCTTCAGGGAAGAAAAAAGGCTTAGAACCACGCGTTGGATCGCACACTGACCTCGCATCCAACGCGACATTGCTCGTGCGTGTCACTTTATCGAGACGGGGGCATGGACGGCAAGTGACGGAGGCCCGGCTCGGCGCGCCGAAAGGGGCGCGCGCCCTTCCAAAGCCCGGCTTATGCAAGCAGTTCTAGTTTGCTTTCTGGACTTCATTCCAAATCAATGTACCGTGAGTTTCTTTGAGCAACAGGACTCCAACGAGGAACGTGAGTGCAGCGACTCCCATGGGGTAGTAGAGGCCTGCGTAGATGTTTCCGGTTGAAGCGCACAAGCCCAGCCCGATCAGAGGAAGCAGCCCTCCGAAAACGCCGTTGCCGATGTGATACGGCAGGGAGACCGACGTGTAGCGCACCCTTGCCGGGAAAGCCTCCACGAGATAGGCAGCGATCGGACCGTAGACCATGCAAACGAAGATGACCTGGATCCAGACGAGAAGCATCAGCACCGGCTGATTGGCGTCTACCGCCTCCTTCGCGGGCACCAGCTTTCCTGAAATCGGATCCAGGGTCAGCGGGGTGAGCTTGATTGCGCCGGTGACTTTGTCCTTGACCGAGCTGACCGATACCACGTTGTTGCCGGCTGCTTGCTGCATTCCCTTGTAGATCGGGATGTAGCAGACGACGGCGACCAGGAGTCCGGCCATCATCAGTTTCTTGCGGCCAATGCGGTCAGAGATGGCTCCGCAGACTGTGAAGAACGGCATTCCGAACAGCAGGGCAACAGCGACGACGATGTTGGCCGTGCGGGGATTTACTTTAAGGATCGTTTGCATATAAAACAGGGCGTAAAACTGGCCCGTGTACCAGACGACTCCCTGACCCGCAGTGGCGCCGAAGAGTGAGATGAGCACCTGCTTCAGGTTGGCCCATTGCGTGAATGCTTCTGTCAGCGGCCTGGTGGAGTTCATTCCGGCTGATTTGAGCTGCGTAAAAATCGGCGATTCCTTCATCCGGATGCGGATGTACAGCGAGATGCATACGAGAATGAGGGAAAGAAGGAAGGGCAGACGCCAGCCCCACTGCTGGAACGTGGCCGGGGACATGCTTTGCTGCGTTGCAACGATGACGGCCAGGGAGACGAAAAGGCCAAGCGTAGCGGTGATCTGAATGAAGCTGGTGTAGAAGCCGCGCTTGTTGTCAGGCACGTGTTCGGCGACGAATACGGCCGCGCCGCCGTACTCTCCGCCCAGAGCCAGCCCCTGAAGCACGCGAATGAGGATGAGCAGGATCGGGGAGATCCACCCGGCCGTTTTGAAAGTTGGCAGCAGCCCGATGGATGCCGTGGCAGCACCCATGATGGTGAGGGTGATGATGAACGCGATCCGGCGTCCGACGAGGTCGCCGATTCTACCGAAGAACAGCGCGCCGAATGGCCGTACTAGGAAGCCGACTGCGAACGTGGCAAGGTAGGCAATCAGAGCAAACGTGTCGTTGCCGGGCGGGTAGAACTTGATCGACAAAACGGTGGTGAGCGAGCCGAAGATGTAGAAGTCGTACCACTCGATCATTGTTCCGGTGGCAGAGCCGAAGATGACACGTTTGAGAGAATCCGGGCTCTCAATGCGGGAGGGTGAGGAATCCTGAACTGACATCCGTAGTCGACCTCGCAAAACTGCAGAGATTCCCCTGATGCCTTCATCAAGCAATTTGGGGTGGGGTATTTTAGAAGGCTTTTGCTTTCAGCAGCCCAATTTGAAGGTCGAGGAAGATGAATGTCAAATGAATTTTTGTGGAGTCCCTGCCGGACGCGAGCGCGCGGCGCACAGGCAGAGGGGCGCCACGGGCTGCACGGTTTGTGCAGGCGGCGCCTCTTCGGGAGGGAAGCTTTCCATGCGAGGAGAGCTTCGCTGTGCGTTCATTGACTAAGGAATGTCGATGCGAACAATCTGGCCGGCTCCTGCGGGCGCGGCTCCGAAGTTCGACACGTAGAGCTTCTCGTCGGGACCGAAGGTCATTCCGGTGGGAACGGTCAGAGCCGCTTGCGATGGTTTCGATCGATCCGTCAGCTTTGACGCGGACAACCTTGCCGAATCCCGGAACCGGACCCGAATGCCGCATTGTCCGAAAGCTCGAGCACGTACAGCAGGCCGTCGGGACCGAATTCGATTCCGGTGATCGTGGTGAAGCCCGGCCTTGGAGTTCAGGACGTGCAGTTTATTCATTTGACCGACATCATCGAGGCCGGGTGCTGAGGCCTGACTGCACTGTGAATAGCCGATCGTAAGGACGCGAGCCCACTGCGGATCGATGGGGAAGAGATTCAGATTGCCTAGGTACAGTTGTCCGCTCCGATCCGTGATCGATGTTGGTACGATGTGCCCTTGCGTGAAGGAAACATCCATAACCGTTCCGATCGATCCATCGAAGCCGATTGAAAGGATCTGCCCGTGGTTTGGCTCAACCGCATAGAGCGGCTATTGTGAGGGATCATGCTGTAGAACGTCCCGTCGGGCTCAAAGTCATCGGGGCTCGGAAACGCCACCGGGTGGCTCTGGATGTATTTGCTGAGGTTGGCAACGCTGCTTCCAGGAGCCGCTTTTGCGTGTTCACGCTCACCAGGGCATTCGGGATGTCCGTATTCGCCATGAGAGCAGCCGCCACCGGCCAGAGGTGCGTAGAGCGTGCCATTCACCCACGCGAGGTCGGCTACCGAGGAGTATCATTAATCGCGGCGACGGTCGATGGAAAGCCGCTTGCGACGGTGGTGCGGTTGCCCGCACTGTCGATGCGGGAGATCCGGCCGGTCTTGCCGCCGTTGTACGGTCCGACGGGTGGAATGACCTGCGTGCATTTGCCGACTGGTGGAGGTTGTGCCACCAGTGCCGGACTCTGCCACGTACAGCGAGCCGTCAGGACCGAATTTGATGTCCGCGGGGACCCTGAAGTCCCGTGACCCAGACGTGAACATTGGGCGAGTAGTGGCGGGCGGCGTCGCCTGCGCGTTGATTGAGTCGGGGGTTAAGCTGGCCGCCAGCACTACCGCTGTCGGCAGAATCGACTTTCGGAAGTTGATCATTGGCGTACCTTTCTTTTTTGGGGATGCCCAACCGGGCTGGTTCTTGCAGGCCAATGAGAATGCCACAGCGCATCGAGATTAGCCATGGAAGATTCGCGCGTGCCGCGGGGCGCACAGATCAGGAGGGAGGAAGTGCGGAGCAGGCGCGACAGGGATCAATGGACTGAAGCCGTTACCCTTCCCTGGGCCTCTGGATTCAGCTTCGTTCGGCAGTCGGCTATCAGGCCCTTATCGGGCCTGATAGCGCTTCTGATGCCAGGTCCACGCGGTACGGACAATGTCATCGAGCCGGTTATAGCGCGGCTTCCAACCGAGTTCGCGAATGGCTTTGTCAGAGCTCGCAACGAGGACGGCGGGGTCTCCAGCGCGGCGGGGGTGGATTTCGGCGGGGATGGGATGGCCTGTTACGCGGCGTGCCGACTCAATGACTTCGCGGACGCTGAAGCCCTGGCCGTTGCCGAGATTGAAGATCAGACGCTCCGTGACGGCCGCCTCTGTCTCGAGCGCTTGAAGGGCGAGCAGATGAGCGTCGGCGAGGTCTGAGACGTGGATGTAGTCGCGAACGCATGTGCCGTCTTGGGTGGGGTAGTCGTCGCCGTAGATTCGGATGGACTTGCGGCGGCCAAGCGCGACGTCAAGAATCAATGGAATCAGATGCGATTCAGGTTCGTGCGCTTCGCCGCGGGTCACTCCTTCAGGGCCTTCGGGTGCTCCGGCAACGTTGAAATAGCGCAGCGACGCGGAGCGTAGTCCGTGGATGCGATGAAACCAGGAGAGCATGTGCTCGACGAGGAGCTTTGACTCACCGTAAACATTTGTGGGCCTGAGGCGCGCATTTTCCGTGATAGGAACGGACTCAGGCTCTCCATAAACCGCGGCCGTGGACGAGAAGACGAGGCGACGGGGCCCGCATTCCAAGACCGCCTCGAGGAGCGAAAGAGTGGAGGCGGTGTTGTTGCGGAAAAAGATCTCCGGCCGGACCATCGATTCGCCCGCCTCGATGAGCGCAGCAAAGTGCAAAACTCCCTCAAAGGGTTGGCCTTCGTCCTTTGCAGCGCGGAAAAGATCTTCGATCGCGGCGCGATCTCCGAGTTCGCCCTCCACAAACTCAACACCCACTGGCACCATGTCGCGTCGCGCGTGGCTGAGGTTGTCAAAAACCGTTGATTTGTGGCCTTGAGCAGCGAGAAGAGCAGCCACGGTACTTCCGATGTAGCCTGCCCCGCCGGTAACCAAAATTCTCACAAAAATACTGTCCTTTCGGAACGCTTTGCGTTACCGTGAGTCTATTAAAGCAGGAAAGGTCTGAACGGCGCAGCCGTTCGCTCATTAGACCGTTTTTATTAAACGGCTGAACCTGCATTGCCTGGGAGCGACTCCGACGCGCGACAACGGTTCAAAAGTAAATTCACCCGGGATTTGGAATCGCCTTTTTTCCCTTCCCTCCGAAGCGAGGAAGCCTCTGCAAGTCGTTTCGAGAGCTTTGGAATCAAAGTGGAGTTCCCGGATGTATCGGCTGCCAGGGGTACAAGATTTGTTTGCCGCGAAGGGCCAGTCCGCTGGTGCTTCAGGCGCCCGGTTCGATACGATAACAGCATACTTGCCCTTTCCTCCCCCCGCGATCTCCGGAGAGAGGCGTCAAGAAGACTTCGCGGCCCTGGAACGCATGCAGATTCCCGACGTGCCGGCCCCGCACAACCAAGGAAGATTTCGCTCATGTAATCAGGCAGTTGCCGCCGAGAGTCGGCGGGACTCGTGGCAACCGGCTTTTATTCGTGGGCGTGGGGAAAGAAGGGGGGCGGAAATGGCAACGTTGGGCCGTTTTTACGCATCCCTCCCCTTACGGTGTTTTGTGTTGATTTCTCGCGATGAAGCGGATGCCGTTTCTCCGGCTACCACCGAGGTTTGATCGTCATGCAGATGAATCGCTACCCTGGAACTGTCAATTTTGGCTTGCTCCCCGAGCCTGAGGGACGGACGACCTCATTTATTACGGCCTCGACCGTCAATGTGATCATCCTGGGGTTGGTTATTTACATCGGGATCACGGCAAAGCGTGCCATTCAACAGCACAAGTTCGAGCAGACGGAGCTGATCTTTCCGACCACTCCTCCGCCCGAGGTGAAGGTCAAGACGCCTCCGCCACCGAAGCTTCCTCCGCCACCCAAGCCTGTTGAAGTGAAGCTTGAGGCTCCCAAGATCAACATGCCTAAGATCGAGCCGAAGCCTGCGCTGAAGCCGATCGAGATGGAAGCGAAGCTGAACACGCCGCAGATCAAGGCCGCGAAGCCCGCGATTGTCCTGGCGCCGCAGCCCAAGGCGGCTCTGACAGCCGCCATGCCGGCACAGATCGAACACGGTGAAGGCCTCGACCGCGCCCGTGCATCTGGGCGATACGTTTGGCGTGACCCCGAATCCGAACGCCAGCACGCCCGCGCAACGGTTGCGGCGATCGGCAATCCGTACGGCGGCATGCAGGGTCCGGCCGTCGCTCCGCATGGCGTGGTTGGCTCAACGGGAATCGGCAGACGGGCTCAAAGTCCGGATCGAATGCCGGAACGGTCGGCAAGGTTGCATCCGCTGGAATTCCCGGCGGGACAGGAACCGCGACCTCCGGCAGCGCTTACTCGGCGGCAAGGTTGCTTCCGCGGGAATTCCGACGCAGATGGCGACCGCGACCGCTACTCCCGCACCTACAGCGCAGGTGGCTAGTCAACCAATCTGGAAGTTCTTTCAAAACCCGCCAGTGCAATACACCGCCGAGGCCCGGCAGCTCAGGGTCCAGGGGGACGTGATTTTGCGAGTGACTTTCACTGCCTCGGGACAGGTGCTGATCAAAGGCGTGGTCCACGGGCTCGGTCACGGACTCGATGAAGAAGCGCGCCGCGTCGCAGAGCAGATCCGGTTCCGCCCTGCAACCCGCAACGGGCAGGCGGTGGACCTGACGACGAATATCACCATCACGTTTCAATTGGCATAGCGTCCAATTTGCACCACTGAACAGTCTGAGTTGCCAGCCACCGTTCCGTTGTCATAGAACGAATATGGAACTCATCCTAGGAGATGACATGACGTTTCGAAAGATCCCTCTTACCCTCCTGACTTTGCTGTTGGGAGTGTCGTGGGCGTACGCAAAGAAAGCTCCTCAAGTACGAACCGCCGCAACAGCTTACTCCCGAGCAGGCTGCGCTGGTTCAGAAAGGCCATCGGACAGGAGAAGGTGCTGATCAAGGCGATTCAGCAACGGACACCCGCTGGTGGAGACCTACATTCAGGACACGCGGCCCGATGTGAAGCTCTACCAGGTGCCGATCAGCGACCAGTACACACTGAGCCGCGTCGATTTCGGCAAGGGCTTTTTCGACAAGACCTACGAGGCCAAAGGAACGAAGGATAGCCAAAACACGGGTGGTTCAAGGGCTCAATGGGCGCCATCACAGGGCTGACCAAGGCGCTCGGACTCGACAAGAAGATTTACTTACAATCCGACCGGCTTCATGCAGATGATGTTCCTGGATCCGACGGGCTTCGACCAGCAGCACTACTGAGTTCAGCTACGTGCGCCGCGAGTTTCTGGGATCGGTGCGGACATGGGTGTTCGATGTGCATCCCGAAGGTGTCGGGCATGGGCCGCTTCTACGGCCGCATCTGGATTGAGGACCAGGACGGCAACGTGGTTCGCTTCAACGGAACCTACACCGGTCCGCAAATCAGAAGACGATTCTCGCAGTACTACTTCCACTTCGACAGCTGGCGCATGAATGTGCAGCCGGGCATCTGGCTGCCTGTCGCGATTTACGTGGAAGAGTCGAACGCTCGACGAAGGCAACAAGCAGGTCGGCCTGAAGGCGCAGACCCACTTCTGGGGCTACTCCCTCAAGCTGCCCACGCGCGACAGCGAAAACGTCAGCGTGAAGGTGGATGACGCCGAGGACAAGAGCGACGACTCGCAGGACGTGAGCCCGCTGCAGGCCTCGCGCGAGTGGGTTGCGCAGGCTGAGAACAACGTGCTCGACCGCCTGGAGCAAGCCGGCCTGGTGGCTCCGCTGACCCAGAATGGCTATGAGACGCACGGTACTCGACCAGATTGTGACGAACCTCGTGGTGCCGAACAACCTTGCGTTAACCAGTCCGGTGCATTGCCGCGTGCTGTTGACGACCACGGTTGAAACCACGACGGTGGGCAACACCATCCTGGTCAGCAAGGGCCTGATCGACACCTTGCCCGAACGAAGAGTCAATCGCATCGGTGATCTCTATGGAGCTGGCGCACATTGTCGCTGGGTCACCACATCGATACGCGTTATGCCTTCAACGACCGTCTGCTCTTCCCTGACGAGTCAACGTTCCAGCGCATCAACATGAACCACACCGATCACGACAATGCATGCGGCGGTCAAGCAGGCAATGACGTATCTGCAGGCCTCGATGTACAAGGACCAGCTGCCCAGCGCCGGTCTGTTCTGGGTCGCAGCTTGCGGATCGCGGCAAGGAGCTGAAAGCGCTGAACACGCCGAAGCTTGGCGACTCGCTGCTGAAGCCCGACGGCACTCCGTGGATGACCGAACTGGCCCACACGGCGCCGAAGATCAACTGGGACGACCTGACCCAGATTGCCGCGCTGCCGCTGGGAAGCTGGCTGAAGATCGATCCGTGGGATGACAAGGTGCGCATGCTGAACGCGAAGCGCTACGCTCCGCTGAATCCGCGCGACAAGATGCCGCTGGAAGTTACGCCGGTGTACTTCAGGCTGCAACGGTATGAAGAGGCCCAGTTGAACGCGCCTGCCGTGCCTGGAGCCAAGCCCGCGAACGCACCGGCTCAACCAGCCGCGGACCCGCCTGCTCCGCCGGCGCAAGGCCCGGGCCCCGCCGGTGCCAGCAACCCGCCTGCGGCAACGGATCAGCCCACACCCTCGCAGGCGGAAGGTCCCCAGCCGCCGGCAGGCAGCACCCCCAATCCGCAGTAAGTTTCCTGCTGCGTGACCTTGAGGCGGATAACGAGCGATTCGTTATCCGCCTCAGTCTTTATTCTGAGTACCGATATCAATTGATTCTGAGTGCATTATCAAGTTGTAGAACTTCACGAGTCCCGTCAGGAGTGGATGAACTCATTTCTTATGAGACGATTTGCAGTTGTCCTTTTCAGCTGCCTGTTATGCGCGGGGAGTACTCTGGCCCGAGCGCAAGTGGAACCCACCGCATACCGCGGCCAGTTGTCGCTCAGGGTCGGCGGACTGGGTTCCGGTTTTCAGCCTGACTACGCGGGAGGCCTGGTTCCGGGAGCCAGCCCGGAACGCCTCTATGGCTACGGAGTATATGCCGACCTGAAGTTCACGCGCTGGGCGCAACTGGAGGGCGAGGCGCGCTGGCTGCGGATGAATTCCTACCTGAACATCACGCAGGATAACTACCTGATCGGACCGCGCGTGCCGATTCACGAATTTAAATGGAGGCAGGCAACGCCGTATGGCAAGGCTCTCTTCGGCCTGGGAACGATGAACTTCGAGTTCGACTACGCGCACGGCCACTTTGCAGATATCGCGCTGGGCGGCGGAGTCGATCTTCGGTTGACGAAACGGATCAGCTTGAGACCGATTGATTTCGAGTATCAGTTGTGGCCGAACTGGGTCAGCGGAACGCTGAAGCCGTACGGGGCGAGCGTGGGCGTGGCGTACAAGGTGTTCTGACCGAAGCCTCTTTCGGCCGAGTCTCAAGTCCCGCTTATACTGGCCGATGTGAGGAAACTGCCGCGTTGTCTTCCTGGCAATCGTAAGTGTGGCGCCGCTGCTCGCTGCAGACGGCTGCCGGCACAAGTGACATAACTCCTTCACCTGCTTCAATGCAGACGATGGCTATCCCCAGCCACGGAGGCACACTGCTTGGTGTCTTCTATCTCGCGGCCGGGCGGGTTCGCATCCCACAGCGGTTCTCTTTCATGGTTTCCCTGGCTACGAACAGAACCTGGATCTTGCGCAATCGATGCGGGCACACGGCTGGAATGTGCTTGCGATGCACTATCGGGGCTCGTGGGGAGGAACGGAGACTTCTCGTTTGAGCACTGCGCTGAAGACGCGGATACGCAAGTCCAGTTTGTGCTGAACCCTGAAAATGCTGCCAAGTATCGCGTAGATGTCGGGCGCGTGATCGTGATAGGACACAGCATGGGCGGATTCATGGCAGCGTCGGCGGCGGCACACAATAAACAGATTGCCGGCGCCGTATTGATCTCTGCATGGAATATTGGCGCCGATTTCGAAATCCGACGCCATACCGGAAACGAGCCACCCACGATCGAAAATGAGGCGGCGGGGCTCGGAGATCACAACAATCTTGCCCCGCTCGCCGGAACCAGCGGCATGACGCTTGCTCGCGAGATCCACGATCACAAGTCTGCGCTTAACTTCAACAATCTTGCATCTGCGATTGCGCCCCGACCCGTTCTGATTATCACCGCGAACGAGGGGCTCGCGCCGAGCGATCACGCGCTTGCGGACTCACTACGCGATGCGCATGACGACCATGTGACCGAGCGCCACTGGGATACGGACCACAGCTACTCAGGAGAGCGTGCCGCTCTGGCCGACGCGATCCTGGAATGGGCAAATCGCGTTCAATAGCTTGAGACGAGGACGCCGACAAAATACAAACGGCCCGTCATCAGACGGGCCGTTTGTGTTGAAGCTGGTGGGGGTTATGCCGGTGAAGGCGAGCCTTCCGGGAAGCCGGAGCCGCCGCGGGTCTCGGGCTTGAGCACCTGCTGTCCGCCGCCGCCGCCATCGCTGGGCGAGGCCAGCGACGGAGCGCATCGGCGGCAGTTCCTTGCCCTCGATCAGCATCTTCACTTCTTCGGCGTCGATGGTCTCGCGCTCCAGCAGCGCTGCGGCGATGCGGTGCATCGCGTCCTTGTGCGCTTCGAGAATGCTGTGCGCCGACTGGTAGGCCTCGTCGATCAGGCGGCGAACTTCCAGATCGATCTGGCGCGCCGTCTCTTCGCAGAAGTCGCGGTGCTGCGCGATCTCGCGGCCCAGGAAGATCTGCTCTTCCTTCTTGCCGAAGGTGAGCGGACCGAGGCGGCTCATGCCGTACTCGCACACCATGCGGCGGGCGAGGTCGGTGGCGTTCTCGATGTCGCTGCCTGCGCCGGTGGACATCTGGTTGAGGAAGATCTCCTCAGCCACACGTCCGCCGTAAGCGATCGCGAGACTGCGCTTCGAGATACTCGCGCGTGTAGTTGTGCCGGTCGCCGGGCAGGAAGATCGTGACGCCCAGCGCCATGCCGCGCGGAATGATCGTGACCTTGTGGATCGGGTCGGAGTGGTCGTGCATGATACGACACCAGCGCATGGCCGGCCTCGTGATAGGCGGTGACCCGCTTCTCCTCGTCGGTCAGCAGCATCGACTTGCGCTCGGCGCCCATCAGCACCTTGTCCTTGGCCAGTTCGAAGTCGTACATCGTGACCTGCTTGCGATTGACGCGGGCAGCATTCAGCGCAGCCTCGTTGACCATGTTGGCCAGGTCGGCGCCGCTGAAGCCCGGTGTTCCGCGCGCCAGAACGTTGAGGTTGACGTCGTCGGCAACGGGAACCTTCTTCACGTGCACGCGAAGCACTTCTTCGCGGCCGCGCACGTCGGGCAGTCCCACAACGACGCGGCGATCGAAGCGGCCGGGGCGCAGCAGCGCGGGATCGAGCACGTCGGGCCGGTTGGTCGCGGCGACCAGGATCACGCCGTCGTTGGATTCGAAGCCGTCCATTTCGACGAGCAGCTGGTTCAGCGTCTGCTCGCGCTCATCGTGTCCGCCGCCCAGGCCGGCGCCGCGATGGCGGCCGACTGCGTCGATTTCGTCGATGAAGATGATGCAGGGAGCGTTCTTCTTGCCCTGTTCGAACAGGTCGCGGACGCGGCTTGCGCCGACGCCGACGAACATCTCAACGAAGTCAGAACCGGAGATGGAGAAGAACGGCACGTTGGCCTCGCCGGCGACAGCGCGGGCCAGCAGGGTCTTGCCGGTTCCCGGAGGTCCGACGAGCAGCACGCCCTTGGGAATGCGTCCGCCGAGCTTCTGGAACTTCTGCGGCTCGCGCAGATACTCGATGATCTCCTTCAGCTCTTCCTTGGCTTCATCCACGCCGGCCACGTCCTTGAACGTGACCTTCTTCTGCTGCATCGAGAGCAGGCGCGCGCGGCTCTTGCCGAACGACAGGGCCTTGTTGCCGCCGGACTGCATCTGGCGCAGCATGAAGAACCAGATGGCGCCGAGCAGCACGAAGGGGCCCACGTTGAACAGGATGGGCAGCAGCAGGTTGCTCTGCGGATCCTTGATGCGAGAAGTTGACCTTGGCAGCGAGCAGCTCCTTGATCAGGTCGTCGGTAGTTGCTCAGGGATCGTGGTGTGGAACTGCTCCTTGGGCGTAGCCTTCAGGTGCCCATGAAGCTCAGTGCCCTGGATGGCGACATCCTGCACCTGCCCGCGCTGCGATCTTGTCGAGCAGATCGGAGTAGGGGATCTCCGTGTCTTTCCCCATGCTCGTGCCGCGCTGCACAACGCCCCACAGCAGCACGAGGCAGATGAGGATAAAGACCCAGAACATGATCGTCTTGACGGTCGAATTCACCAGGACTCCTCTTTCCCGGCGGGGGAGAAGCCTTGAAAGGACCTCCAACACCGCCTACATCATCCGTTAGACGCCCCAGCTTCCCTCGAAGTCACAGAAAGTGCGGGTGCTGTCAGCGGGAGACACTTACAGCGCTCCGCGCGGATGTGCAGTAACAAAATTGTACTCCGATGCCGGGGAAAAACCTAAGACCCCGGGGGTGGGATGGCGCGGGAATCCGGGCAGTAAACCGGACTTCGAGTTTTGCTGACTCAGGGAGGCGTGATGGGCGATTCCGTGCCCTTTGAGAAGGGCGCGGATTCAATCCGGATTCCAGGCTCCGGTTGAAGCGCGACGCCCCGCATCCAGACGATGCGATCCCTGAACTCGAGAACAGGCCAGTCCGATCGCTCGGAGCCCGTAACTTTCATGCGCTCAAGAACTTCTTTGACCTTGCGTGGACCGCTCGAGTGGCAAAGCGTGACGCGGTCACCCGGCTTCCAGGTGCGAAGAAGCGCCGTTTGTGGTGCAACCGATGCTTCACCGGGCGGAGCAAGGTCTACCCGAAGGCGCAGGCCGAACGCTTCCGCGACAATCTCGCCTGGAATCACCAATTCGTAACGTGCCATTCGGTTCAGCAAGCTCGTTGGCCGAGGGTGCGACGGGGCCCTCGTGAGGCGAAGTTCGCGGTGAGTGCGCTCGGCGCGAAGGCCCTGAGCGAGTTCGAGTTTCTGGCCGGCCCGGCCGGTGAGCGCCAGGTTCCGGAGTGCCTCAGTGCCGGTAAAGTCCGGCGCGGCTCCGAGTTGCTCGGCTGCAAAGCGCAGGAGCCGGCGCTGCAGCGCTACGGGCTGGGCCGCGAGCCTGGCAACGTCGACGGCAAGGCCGTCGAGCTTGCGGCTCGTCCGCCGCCGCGCACCGGCCGGCCGTGAAGAAGGATTTGCGGGGCGAGCCGCTCAAGTTCGGCTTGCCACCAGGCTTCTTCGTCCCGCGCCAGCTCTGCCATCTGCGCCAGATGTTCGCGCAGTCGCGGATTCCAGTTTTCGAGCAGCGGCAGCAATTCGTGGCGGATGCGATTGCGCGTGAAGGTCAGGTGGCGGTTGGAGGAGTCCTCGCGCCAGCTTTGGCCGCGCGCTCGGAGAAACGTCTCGATTTCGGCGCGAGTCGTGTCCAGCAGCGGGCGCAGGATGCGGCCTTCCGGAAATTCGAGGACCGGATGAATGCCGGAGAGCCCCTCGGTCCATGCCCCGCGCAGGAATTTGGCCAGCACCGTTTCGGCCTGGTCGTCGAGCGTGTGCGCGGTGGCGACGGCATCGACCTCGCCGGAAGACATCAGTTCGCGAAACCAGCGGTAGCGCAGACGGCGGGCGCCCCCTCGATCGAGTCGCGAGGGTGTTCCGCGGCGCTTGCGGCCTCACCGGGAACGAGCTTGGCGCGTCGTGCTTCAGCGGCGGTGTCGACCCGGTGCTTCATGAAATGGCAAGACCAAGTTGTGCCGCCAGATCGCGGCAAAATGCGAGGTCGGCGTCGGCTTCGGCTCCGCGCAGGCCGTGATGCAGATGCGCCGCGTGCAGCACCAGGCCCAGTTCCCTGCTCCGCTCGGCGAGCGCGCACAGAAGCGCCACGGAATCCGCACCGCCCGAGAGACCGACGGCCAGGCGCAGGCCGGGCTTGAGCAGCGCGGCGTCCATCGGAAGCCCGGGATGTTGCGGAGTGCGCACGAGAGGATGATAGCGCCCCGCGAGGGCTGCAGAACGTGCGGTCCGTATATGCACCGTTGGCCGATGTATACTCCACGAGTTATGCAGGTATTTGCCATTCTTCCCGCGGCCGGGCTGGGCACACGCATGGCCGGGCCGCAGCCAAAGCAGTTTCTTTCGCTCGATGGGGTTCCCATCCTGATTCACTCGCTGCGCGCCTTTGCCGCGGTCCGTCGCGTCACCGCAATCTACGTGGCGGTGCGCAAGACCGGAGATGGAGCGCGTGCAGGCCCAGGTGGCCGAATACGGGTTCGCCGACCGCGTCCACGTGGTGGAGGGCGGCGACAACCGGCAGGAGTCGGTGGTCCATGCGCTGGCTGCCGTTCCGGCCGAGCCCGACGATATCGTCCTGGTGCACGACGCGGTGCGCCCGCTGATCGACACGGCCACCATCGATCGCACCATCGACGCCGTCGTCGCAACACGGCGCGGCGATTGTCGGCCTGCCGGCGGTCGACACCATCAAGCAGGTGGAGCGCACCGCGCATGGTGCGCTTATCACCTCGACCATTCCGCGGGAGTTCATCGTGCAGGCGCAGACGCCGCAGGGATTCCGCTACGGGCTGCTGAAGAAGGCCATGGCCGAAGCCACGGCGGACGGCTTTGTGGGCACCGACGAGGCTTCCGTGGTGGAACGCGCCGGACTTCCGGTGGCCGTGGTGCACGGCTCTCAGGTTAATCTGAAGATTACGCAGCCGGGCGACCTGGAGTTGGCCGAGTTCTATCTGCGCCAGCGCAGCTCGCTGATTCCGGCTGGATCAGCGAACAAGCAGGCACGGAGATCATGGATACACGAATCGGATTTGGCTGGGACTCGCACGCATTCAAGGCGGGCGTACCGCTGCGCATCGGCGGCATGACACTGGACCATCCCGAGGGCCTTGCCGGTCACTCCGATGGCGACGTGCTGCTGCACGCCATCACCGACGCGCTGCTGGGCGCCGTGGCCGCCGGCGACATCGGCAGCTTCTTCCCTCCGGGCGATCCGCGCTGGAAAGACGCCAACTCCGCCATCTTTCTCAACCTCGCCATCGAAGAGTTGCAGCACGCCGGATTTCGCATCGTGAATGTGGATACCACGCTTGTTCTTGACTGCGCCGAAGATCGGGCCCATCGCCGGCGAGATGCGCTCCTGCGTCGCCGACCTGCTGGGGATCGACATGGACCAGGTGAGCATCAAGGCCAAGACGCCCGAAGGGCTTCGGTCTGGATCACGTGGCGCAGTGCCATGCGGTCGTCCTGGTGGAGCGTGCGATGGAAGCCGACGAGCTGAAGAGCATGAGCGCGGTGATCGAGAGCCAGCGCCAGCTCGAAGACGTGGTCGAAGACCTGCTGAGCTTCGGTGCACGGAGTACCAAAGAAACGCACCGTCGCTCCGGTCTACGACACCGAAGACATTACGTAAGGTCGGCCCAGTAACCAAACTCGATCCAGTGCGGTGAATGCGCACAAATTGCGGTGATTACGCTCAAATTGTGTTGCCGGGACGGGTGCCCAGACGCGTATGCTCCCGGCATACCTTTGGGCTTATCAACTAACCCTTCTCCCTTGGCGCGAGGCCACTTCATTGATAGTGCTATGCCGGTGAATTTCGGCTTGCGTCAAGTTCAGATATCCGAGCCGGTGCTGCTTGTGGCCTTCGTCGTGTTGGCCGCGACGCTTCCGTGCGCTGCGCGCAGAGTCCGTTCCCGCAACGCAGATTGCGCAATCCCCGCCGCTCAGCCTTCGCATTGGGCAGAGCAGGTGGTCCTTGGATCTTCCACTGTTGAGTTGACCGGCCCATGGAAGTTCCACAAGGGCGACAACATGGATTGGGCGCAGCCGGATTTCAACGATTCCGGTTGGGCCGCAATGGATCTGACACCGCCTCCCAGGGATCGTATGGATCCATTTCTCGGCACCAGCGGTTTCGTGCCTGGATGGACTGTTCTTGGCGCCGCAGGCTACTCGGGATACGCATGGTACCGGCTCAAGGTCAATGTTCAATACGACCGCGGCCTGACGGAGGGCGGCCTGGAACTCAAGATGCCGGACGATGTCGATGACGCCTACCAGGTGTACGTCAACGGCGCGCTCATCGGAGAGTTTGGCCAGTTCACGCCAGAGCGGCGTCACGTCGTATCTCACGCTGCCGCGCACCTTCGCTCTGCCTACGGGATATCAAGAGCGGCCAGATCACGATTGCCATCCGCGTCTGGATGGATCCCGCTACGCCGCTCTACCAATCCGGATACGGGCGGTTTGCACGGCCCGCCAGTACTGGGTCAGGCCAGCACCGATTGAGCGAATGCTTCGACTGGATTGGGATGCCGTCAATCACTCGCAGATCAGCCGATTCCTCGAGCTCGCCGTTCTGCTGCTGGCCATTACCGTGGCGGCGGTTCTCTTCTGGCTCGCATCGCAAGGAGAAAGCGTATCTGTGGCTTGGCCTCGACCTGCGTCGGAGTTGCGCTGCAGACGGTCATCGTGACTTGATCGGGAACTACACGGCGTGGATTCCGGCGTCCTCTTACTTCCTGTTTCCGATGCGCTGCTGAGTCCTGCAGTGATTGCGGTTGTGGGTCATCTTCTGGGCTTACTGGTTCCGCATGGGCCACATGCCGCGGATGCACAAGATGGTCTGGGGCTTCGTCGCTGGCTCTGAGCTCTGACCGATCGCCATGATGCGCGCTCCTCTTTACGGCCAGGTGATTCCGGTTCATGCAGTCGCTTATCTGGCACCACTCGCTGCCTTGCTGAAGCTGCTGCTTGGCGCGCTTGCTGCTCTGGGTCGCCTGGGAAGGCATGCGCAAAGATCACGCAGGGGCATGGCTGGCCATGCCCGCGGTCGGCCTGATTGCGCTGTCGCTCTATCAGCAGGAACTGCTCGTGCTGCATCTGCCGCTGAGCTTCTTCCCGTTTGGATATGCAGTGGGCATCAGCCAGATTGCGGTGGTTGTCTCGCTGAACATCATCACTGTGCTGCTGATGCGGCGCTTCCTGCAGCTCGCTGCGCCTGCGTGAACAATGGGAAGCGGAGATCGACCAGGCGCGGCAGATTCAGCAGTTGCTGATTCCGGAAGCCATTCCGACGATTCCCGGCTACGTGCTGGAAAGCGAATATCGCCCGGCACAGCAGGTGGGCGGAGACTTCTTCCAGATCCTGCCCGATGACGCGGGCGGCGTGCTCATCGTGCTGGGAGATGTAACCGGCAAAGGGACTGCAGGCCGGAATGCAGGTGGCCCTGATCGTCGGCGCCATTCGCACCATTGTGGAAACGAGTTACGAGCCTCAGGTTGTGCTCGAAGCGCTGAATCGCCGCTTGTGCAATCGGAGCAAGCGCAGCCAGTCCTACGCCACCTGCGTTGCCCTGCACATTTCAGCGGATGGCAAAAGCAACCATTGCCAACGCCGGACACCTGGCGCCGTATCTGAACGGCAAAGAGACTGGCGATGACGGGCAATCTACCGCTCGGATTGAGCGAGGGAATTCACATTTGACCAGGTGACGATTGCAGCTAAAGCCCCGCGACCGGCTGCTCGTATTGACCGATGGCGTCATCGAAGCCAAGAACGCGAAGAATGAGCTCTTCGGCTTCAATCGCGCCCGATCGATCAGCCACCTGCCCGCGAGCGTTCATCGTGAAGGCGGCTGAGATCTTCGGGCAGGAAGACGACATCACCGTGCTTTCGATCGCGCGCCTGGCGCAGGAGAAGCAGGGCGAAGTCAGCTCCGGCGAGCAACTGAAGTCCGAGGTTGCGTAAGCACTACGCTGCGCCCAGGAATCTTCGAGCTCGCAATTGCCTACCTGATCAGGCACTTTCATCGCGCGGCGCCTGTCCCGATTTGGGTCGCGTCGCGACAGAATGGCATTGCGTAAATCTCTGTTTTCGCCTTAGCTTGACTCAGAGTTCCGATTCCATCTTTGGAGTGTTCTGTATGCATAGCATTGCGATGTTGTTGCAGGATGCGCAACCGAATCAAGAGGCGATCCAGCACATGGTGATGGCGATGATGGCAATCATCCCGATCATCATCCTCATGGTGATTGTGATCGTCATGGTGCCCTGCTGGTTCATTTTGAAGAAGGCCGGGTTCACGCCGTGGCTTTGCCTTCTGTGCCTGATTCCTTCGCTCGGGCTGCTGGTCCTGCTCTACGTGCTTGCCTTTGCGGAATGGAAGGTCGTGCCGGTGCCGCAAGTCGGATGGCAGCCAGGACCGCCGTATCCTCCGCAGCCGCCTTATATGCCTCCTCCGCAGGCCTGAGACGGTCAGCACTGGCGCACGAGGGAGCGGATGCTAGCATCGTGATTGGAAAGCTAGTTGACACGATGCCTGATCTGACTCCCTCACAATCTGAAGACTACCTCGCGTTCGATTTGCGCCCTCGCCCACCGGTTTTCTCCACGTCGGCAGCGCCCGCACCTTCATCTTCAACTGGCTCTATGCCCGCCACAACCACGGAACCATGGTGTTGCGCCTCGACGACACCGATGTCGAGCGCAACACCGAGGCCAGCGTCCAGTCCATCTTCGAGGGACTGCGCTGGCTGGGTCTCTCCTGGGACGAAGAGTACAAGCAATCCGAACGCCTGGCCCTGCACCGCCAGCAGGCCGAAGCCATCTTCGCCAAGGGCCTCGCCTATCGCGACTTCACCCCCGCCCACTCGGCCGATGGCGAAGCAGTCCTCCGCGCAGGGCGCCTGGCTCTTCAATCCCGGGCATGCGCGAACTGTCGCGAGAAGAAAGCGACCGCCGCGCCGCCGCGGGCGAGCCGTTCGCTCTCCGCTATCGCGTTCCCCGCGGCGAGGGCCGCACGCTGCGCTTTGTCGACGGTGTTTACGGCGCGCAGTCCAAGCTCGCCGACGAGGTCGAAGACTTCGCGCTGCTCCGCTCCGACGGCATGCCCACCTACCATCTCGCCTCGTGCGTCGACGACGCCGATCTGCGCATCAGCCACATCATTCGCGGCCAGGATCACCTCACCAACACCTTCAAGCACCTGCTGATCTTCGAAGGCCTCGGCGCTCGCAGCCCGCCGCAGTTCGCGCATCTTCCGCTGCTCGTCGCCCCCGATGGCACCAAGCTCTCCAAGCGCAGGCACGGCCCCGTCGTCAGCGTCACCACCTATCGCGATGCCGGCTTTCTGCCCGAGGCTTTCATCAACTTCCTCTGCCTGCTCGGCTGGTCGCCCAAGAACGACCGCGAGTTCCTCACTCTCGACGAACTCACCGCCGCTTTCACTCTCGAAGGCGTCAACCGCTCCAACGCAGTGGTGAATTTCACGGAGGAAGATCCCTTCGACCCCAAGGCCGTCTGGCTCAATGCTGAGCACATCCGCGCCTTGCCCGTCGAGCAGCTCAGCCGCGAGTCTGCAGCCCTTCTTCGAGCAGGCCGGCCTTCATGCCTCGCCCGAAAAGCTCCTCGCCGTCACCCCGCTGATCCGCGAGCGCATCAAGCTCCTGCGCGATGCCGTCTCCGCCGCCGATTTTTTCTTTGTCTCCCAGCTCGCGCCCTACGACCCGGCCGAGCTGATCCCGCCAAAAGGGCGATGCAGCCCTGGCGCGCCGCGTCCTCCAGCACGCCGAGCAGGTCCTGCGCCACAACCGCCTTCGATCACGATTCGCTGGACCAGGCGCTGCGCCAGGCAGCCGCTTCGCTCGGCCTCAAGGCCGGTCCCATGTTCCAGCCCATCCGGGTCGCCGTCTGCGGACGCAAGAACGCGCCGCCGCTCTTTGAAACCATGGTCGTCCTTGGCCGCGAGGTCTGCCTCGACCGCATCCGCCAGGCCGCAGCCAGACTTCAATCGCTCGGTTGAGCGCAACCTGTAAGGAATCGCATGCTATGACCAACGCAAATTCGGAAAGCCTGGAAACTCGCACGATCAATCAACTTTCTCCGCGATCAGATCGCCGAGGATGTGCGCACCAAAAAGTACGGCGACGCCGTCGTCCAGACCCGCTTTCCTCCCGAGCCCAACGGCTACCTCCACATCGGCCACGCCAAGGCCATCTGTCTTGACTTTGGACTGGCCGATGAGTTCGGCGGAAAAACCAACCTGCGCTTCGACGACACCAATCCCGAAAAGGAAGAGCAGGAGTACGTCGATTCCATCCAGAAGGACGTCCGCTGGCTCGGCTTCGAGTGGGAGCGCCTCTGCTACGCCTCCGACTACTTCGGCCAGCTCTACGAGTGGGCCTTGCAGCTCATCAAGGCCGGCAAAGCCTACGTCGATGACCTCTCCGCCGACGAGATCCGCCAGTACCGCGGCACCCTCACCGAACCTGGACAGGACAGCCCCTATCGCAACCGCTCTGTCGAGGAAAATCTCGACCTCTTCACCCGCATGAAAGCCGGCGAGTTCCCCGACGGCTCGCCGCGTCCTCCGCGCCAAGATCGACATGGCCTCGCCCAACCTCAACATGCGCGATCCGGTCATGTACCGCATCCTCCACGCCACGCACCACCGCACCGGCGACGAGTGGTGCATCTACCCCATGTACGACTACGCGCACGGCCAGTCCGATTCGATCGAGAACGTCACCCACTCCATGTGCACCCTCGAGTTCGCCGACCACCAGCCCCTCTACCGCTGGTATATCGAGCAATCTCGGCATCTTCCCCTCGCAGCAGATTGAATTCGACCGCCTCAACCTCACCTACACGCTGCTCAGCAAGCGCAAGCTTCTCCAGCTCGTGCAGGAGAAGCGCGTCAGCGGCTGGGACGATCCACGTATGCCCACCATCTCCGGCATTCGGCGCCGCGGCTTTACGCCTGAGGCCATCCGCGACCTTCTGCGCCGCGATCGGCGCCACGCGCACCAACGGCAGCACCGACATCGAGATGCTCGAGCACTTCCAGCGCGACGACCTCAACCACCGCGCTTCCCGCGCAATGGCTGTTCTGCGCCCGCTCAAGGTGGTGATCGACAACTACCCCGCTGGCAAGGAGGAGTTCGTCGAGGTCGCCAACAACCCCGAAGACCCCTCCGCCGGGACACGCCAGGTGCCCTTCTCCGGCGAGATCTACATCGAGCAGGACGACTTCCGCGAAGTTCCTCCGCCCAAGTACTACCGCCTCTCTCCCGGCAAGGAGGTCCGTCTGCGCAACGCCTACTTCATCACCGCGCAGAGCGTTGTGAAGGACGAGGACGGCAACATCGTCGAGGTGCACTGCACCTACGATCCAGTTCAGCCGCGGCGGCAACTCGCCCGACGGGCGCAAGGTCAAGTCAACCATCCACTGGGTCTCGACGGCCCACGCCATCTCCGCCGAGATCCGTCTCTACGACAAGCTCTTCACGAAGGCCGATCCCGGCGATGTGGAAGAAGGCGAGGACGTTCTCAGCAATCTCAATCCCAACTCGCTCGAGATCGTCACCACCGCCAGGCTTGAGCCCTCTCTCGCCAACGCCAAGGTGGAGGACCGCTTCCAGTTCGAGCGCGTCGGCTACTTCTGCCTCGATCCCGATTCCGCGCCGGGCAAATTGGTTTTCAATCGGACGCTGCCGCTGAAAGACTCGTGGGCGAAGATCGAGAAGAAGTCGGGCGGGTAGAGCCCGGTCACTACTTGGAAGTCAGACGGGATGCAGAGTGTCATTCGTGCATGGAAGGGCGCACGCGGCTGTGGATTAACTAGCAGTTCGTCCATAGATGGCGACCCGGCGTTTTAAGCGAACCAATGGATCCGCCAGTTGAGTGGCGCGGAATTCAGTACTTTGGAGTCACGTTGATGATTGACTTCAATATTCCGAGCGCCTTCCAAGCGATTCCGGGAGTTGCGAGCTGGCATCTATGAGGGGTCGGAAAGCACCTACCAAAGTCTCAAGTTGGACTTTTCGTGAGCGAAGCTGATCAAACTGTACCGTGATCTCTTCCAGCTCCACTGCTGCTTGTTCTAAGGCGATGCGATAGGGATCCAGTGCCATGCTCGTCTCCACTTCCGCACTCTAGCACCGAGCGACGATCCAAGATACTAATGTTCGCTACAGCCCTATCCCCAAGGTAACGAAGGGCAGCGAGGAGCTTACTTAAGCCGGAGCTGTCACGCCTGTGTTCTCAAGTTCCATGAGTTCCGGGTGGTGGGCGATCCGGAACTTACTACCAGATAATCTCTGGCCAATGGCAAAAGTCGATTGCCTGTTCCCCCATCACTTCCCAATCACGTCAATCGGCACGGTGATCGTCTTCGGCGGCATGCAGGCGTTCTGGTCGCAGGCTTGGTAGCGGAGCTTCGCTTCTACCATGTGGTCGCCCTGACTCGCGAGGATGCGCGCGTTGATGACGAAATCGCCCGCATACACGCTCATCTTGGTCGTGGGATCGACGGGAAGCGTGAAGTCAGCGCCGGTGGGATAGCTTGCGCTCTCGAGCTTCACGCCTGAAGCCTCCGGGATCGAGAAGACAGTGGGTATGAGATAGTCCGAGCGCGGGGTGTGCGAATTGATGTGCAGGTCAGCCCGGATGCGGAAGTGCAGCGCGACCGGGGTGGATTTGCCGGCGGGGACGCTCACCTGCTCCGGAAAGAGATATTCGACTGCTTCGGCCTTTACGACGGAGCGGCGCGGCGAATCGGTGAGCGGCGATTGAGCTGAAGGCTGTGAGAGATGCGCTCAGGAGTACGAGCGGAAGAAGCATATAAGCATGTGCAATCACCCCAGGTCTCAAAATCGAGATCTCCACCCCACAAACGAAGACCCGTTTGCGGGGACCCCGAACCTGGGGCACCCAGGGGTTCGTTGTATCCCACCCATGCCGCAAAAAAGCGCGGCATGGATGGGGCACCCAACTCCGATGGCGAATCTGCATTACATCCCTGCTCCCAGTGCTTTGCGGATGTTGGCTTCCATGTCGTCTTTGGACGTGAGGCCCAACTGCACGGCGACCACGGTTCCGCTGCGATCGACGTAGAAAGATGTCGGCATGGAGTCGAGCCCGCCATAGGGCTTGCTCAGGCTGTCTCCGTCGATGAGCACTGGATAGGGCATTTTCTCTTCCTTGACGAACTTTGCGATGGCAGCCTTTTCTTTGGCCCAACCGGGTTTGTCATCGGGAGCGAGATCATCGCCCTCGGTAGAGATTCCGAGAACCTCGAAGCCCTGCCCGGCGTACTGGTTGCGGAGTTCGACCAGCCACGGAGTCTCGATTTTGCAGGGGCCGCACCATGTGGCCCAGAAGTTGAGGAGTACCGCCTTGCCCTTGTAATCGGCCAGCGAGACCTTTTTTCCGCTGAGGTCTTCGAGCGTAAAGGCGGGCGCGGGTTTTCCCTTGAGCGGCGAAACGTATTGAGGCGCATTGCCGTTGGCATCAGCCACCAGTTCGCCGTGTTCCGCCGCGGCGAGCGCGCGCTCGGCAGCCTGCTTGCGGTATTGCCAATTGGCCCAACCAGCCCACCCGAAGATGGCCAGTATGACGAGAACAGCGAATAAAACCAGCGTGTTGCGCTTCACGGGGATGGGACCTCTTGTTCCTTATTGTACGAAAACGGGGCTGCTCCCTCGCGCTGCGGGGTGGCCTGTACAATCAGAGACCGATGAACCGCAACAATGAACAGGTCCCGCCGAGCCCGGCGGAGTTGGTGCGCACGGAGGCGCAGGCGCTCGAATCTTTGGCGGCGCGTCTGGAAGGGCCGATGGCGGCGCTGTTTGATCGCGCAGTCGATCTGATTGTGCATTGCGGCGAAGGCAACGGCCGCGTGGTGGTCACCGGCATGGGCAAGAGCGGCATCATCGCTCAGAAGATTGCCGCGACTTTGAGCTCGACGGGCTCGCCTGCGCTGTTCCTTCATCCGGCTGAAGCGGTTCATGGCGATCTGGGCGTCCTGATGCCAGGGGACGTGGTGATTGCGCTTTCAGCCAGTGGCGAGACAGAAGAGATCCTGCGGCTGCTGGCGACGCTGAAGCGCAAGGGCGACGCGCTGGTGAGCTTCTGCTGCAATCTCAATTCGACGCTGGCGCAGGCAAGCGACGTAACGCTCGATTGCGGAGTGGAACGCGAGGCCTGCGGCATGAATCTGGCACCGACTGCTTCAACGACTGTGATGCTCGCGCTTGGAGACGCGCTGGCGGTGGCGGTGAGCCTGCGCAAGGGCTTTCGCGCGGAGGACTTCGCTGAGCTTCATCCCGGTGGGAAGCTGGGCAAGAAGCTCGCAAAGGTGCGCGACCTGATGCATGCGGGAGAGGACGTTCCAGTGGTGAAGCCGGCGACGCTTATGACGGACGTAATCTACGAGATGTCGCGCAAGAAACTGGGCATGACGACAGTGCAGGAAGACGGGCGGCTGCGCGGGCTGATCAGCGATGGGGATCTGCGGCGGCTGCTGGAACGCGAGGGCGGGTCAGCGCTGAGCCGCACGGCCGGCGAAGCAATGCACGCGAATCCGCGCACGATCGGCGCTGATGATCTGGCGGCAAGGGCGCTGGCGATGCTGGAGGAGCGCAAGATTACGTCGCTCGTTGTTGTCGATGCGGAAGAGCACGTGGTGGGGGTTGTTCACCTGCACGATCTTTGGGGGCTGGAACTGATCTAGCGTCGATCAAAAAGGCAAGTCAAAAATTTGACCTCATACAGTACCTTCGGTTCGTCGTTGGCCTTTGCATTTACGAATCCCTTAGAAACTTCGTCGTAAAACATGGGTTGATGTAACGAGTTTCAGGGGCAATCCCCGGAACTAATCTCGAGATAAAGAAGGTAAAGATGAAGAAGACTATTGTGGCTGCTGCTGTTGCACTGGCGTTTGTTGCGGGAGTGGGGGTATCCGCACAAGTCCGCGATTGGCACGATCTAAACGAAGTTCACAAGCATGTCGTCGAGTCCATCCACGAGTTGGAGAACGCGCGTGCCGCGAACCACTACGACATGATGGGTCACGGCGCCAAGGCTGAAGAGCACCTGCGCGCCGCGGAACACGAGTTGAGCCTCGCTGTCGACGCGTCCAAGGCCTCTGCACGGTAACCGATTCAATCCTTCCCAACCGGACGGGCGCACAACATTGTTTGTTCGCCCTCTTCCGTCCTTCCTGCTCCCGACACCATCCGCCCACCCAGACGCGCCAATCCCACTGCGGGAGCATTTAGAATAAAGTCTGCCTCTATTTGTTCTTGCGTCTGCAGCCGGCAGGCGGGAAAGCACGTTTACACCTTTTTATGCATCGTTGGTCGAAGCTCTTTGTCCCTACTCTTCGTGAGGCCCCGGCGGACGCCGAAGTGGCCAGCCACAAGTTTCTGCTGCGCGCCGGCTATATTCGCCAGCTTGGCGCGGGCATCTACAACTATCTCTTTCTCGGCCAGCGGTCGCTGAACAAGATCATCGGCATCGTGCGCGAGGAGATGGACAAGATCGGCCAGGAGTTTTATCTTCCCGGCATCTTGCCGCAAGGAGCCGTGGGAGCAGAGCGGGCGCTGGACCGGCGATGGGCGACAACATGTTTCGCCTGAAGGACCGCAAGGGCGCGGACCTCTGCCTGGGCATGACGCACGAAGAGATCATGACCACGATTGCGCGCAGCGAGCTGCGCAGCTACAAGCAGTTGCCGCAGATCTGGTACCAGATCCAGACCAAGTTTCGCGACGAGCCGCGGCCCAAGTCGGGCTTGCTGCGCGTGCGCCAGTTCACCATGAAGGACAGCTATTCCTTCGACCTGGATAAGGCCGGGCTGGACAAGAGCTTCGATCTGCACGACGCGGTCTATCGCACGATCTTCACGCGCTGCGGGCTGAAGTTTGTTGCGGTCGAGGCTGATTCGGGCGCCATGGGCGGCTCGCAGTCGCAGGAGTTCATGGTTTATACCGATGCCGGCGAGGACCTGATCGCAAGCTGCCCGGCGTGCGGCTATGCGGCAAATCTTGAGAAGGCCACATCCGGCTTGAGCCGGTGGTCGAGATGGAGCCGACCGGCGACGGCAAGCCGGAGCTGGTGCACACGCCGGGCTGCGCGGCGATCTCTGATGTTGCGGAGTTCTTCAAGATTTCGCCGGCGTCGGACATCAAGTGCGTGGCCTACATGGCGCTGAAGCGCGGCGCAGCCGCGAAAGCCGGCGACAGCCGGACACGTGGCATGGCGTTGCGGCGTTTCTGCGCGGCGATCACCAGGTGAACGAGACCAAGCTGCTGGGCGCTGTCGGCGGCGCGGAGCTACGCACCATGCAGGCCGAGGAGCTTGCAGCAGTACTTCAATGGTCCTGCAGGCTATCTGGGACCGGTGGGGCTGAAGCACGACGACAAGCCGCTCGGCGATGGGCTCACGGTGGTTGTGGACAAGTCTCTCGAAGGCCGCAAAAACCTGGTTGCGGCGCGAACAAGCTCGACTATCACCTGCGCAATGTTGTCCCGGGCCGCGATTTCACGTGGACGCTGAGCGCCGATATTCGCAGCGTAAACGAGGGCGAGGCATGCCCTGTGGATCAGCTGCGGCGGCAAGCTCGTGGTCGGCAAGGCGGTCGAGGTTGGCCACATCTTCAAGCTCGGCTACAAATACTCCGAGTCGATGGGCGCGCGTGTGCTTGACCCGAACGGCAAGGAAGTGACGCCGATCATGGGCAGCTACGGCATCGGCATCGAACGCATTCTTACCGCGGCGATCGAACAGTCGAATGACGCAAACGGCTTCTGGCTGCCGGCGTCGATTGCACCTTTCACCGTTGTGGTGACGGTGACCAATGTGGCGCGATGCAGTTCTGCGCGAGGCGGGCGAGAAGATTGCGGCGGAGCTTGAAACGGCGGGACTCGACGTGCTGCTTGATGACAGGGACGAGCGCGCAGGCGTCAAATTCAAGGACGCCGATCTCGTGGGAATTCCCTACCGGATCAATGTGGGCAAGAAGATCTGCCAGCGGATCGGTTGAGCTGGTGACACGCGCGACGTCAACGAGTGTGGATGTCGCGCTGACCGATGTGCTCGCGCAGGTGAAAGAGCGCGTGCAGGAAGAGCGGCTTCTGGCTGCAAGCTTCTAGCCGTTCGCCCCGGGATTGGCGAACAGTTGACGGCAGACGAAGTGAAGTTGTTGAGACGAGGCGGAACGCTGAAAGCTTGTGGCTTGAAGCCAGGAGCTGGAGGCTGACATAGGAGCAGCGATGGCGCTGAAGATCAGGCTGAAGAAACCAAATTGGAAGCTATCCTGGTCATCGTGGCTGGTGCGCGGTGTGATCGGGTGCGTTCTGCTCGTCAGCCTGGTTGGTCTGATCGTCTTCTGGCACTACTACAGCAAGTACGCTCACGTCGTTGATGAGCGGCTGAAGCAGCCTCTCTTCGCCAACACCGCGAAGATCTATGCGGCGCCCCGCGAGGTGCGGCTGGGACAGAAGCTGAGCGAGCGCCTGATCGCCAATGAACTGCGCGAGGCCGGCTACACCGCCGATGGCAACGCGCGCCCATCGAGGATGGGGACTTTTGCCGAGACGGGGCTGGCGATCACGGTGCACCCCGGCCCGGAGTCGTACCACTCGCCCGATGCCGCAACCATTCACACCCGGGATGGCGTGGTCGATACGATCATGGACGACCGCGGCCAGGCTCTCGGGAGTTACGAGCTCGAGCCGCTGCTCATCACTGGCCTGAGCGAAGACACGAACCGCACCAAGCGCCGCCTGGTTACGTACGACGAGATTCCGCCCAGCCTTGTTCAGGCGGTGCTGGCCATTGAAGATCGGCGGTTTTTCGAGCATGGCGGTGTGAACTATTGCCAGCATCATCAGCTGGGGTTGGCACGACCTGATCGGCGACCGCAAGCATCGCGGTGGCGCTTCGACTCTGACGATGCAGCTTGCCAAGCTGCTGTTTGTCGCCGACACCGGAACCATCAAGTACAAGATCACCCAGATTCTTGTCACCTTCCACCTGGAGAATCGCTTCACCAAGAAGCAGATATTCGAGGCGTACGCCAACCAGATCAACCTCGGCCAGCGCGGAAGCTTTTCGGTTGACGGTTTTGGCGAGGCTGCACAGGCCTACTTCGGCAAAGACGTACAGCAACTGGATGTGGCGGAGTGCGCAATGCTGGCCGGGATCATACAACGGCCGAACTACTTCAACCCGTTTCGCCATGCGGACCGGACGATCGAGCGGCGCAACCTGGTTCTCGATTCGATGGTGGAAACAGGCGCTATGACCAAGGATCAGGCTGAACGGGCCAAGGCGGAGCGGCTGCACCTGTCGGCGCAGAGCGTGGACGCAAGCGAGGCTCCATACTTTGTCGACCTGGTGCGCGATCAGTTGACGCAGAAGCTCGGGGAAGCGAACTACAATCGCGAGGGCCTGCAGGATCTACACGTCGCTCGATGTCGATCTGCAAAAGGCTGCGGCAGAGGCTGTTGAATTGGGCATGGTCAATGTGGACGAGCAGGTGACCAAGCTCCATACGCATCGCAAAAAGCCCGGCGAACCAGAGAAGCCCACTCCGCCGATCCTCTATCCGCAAGTCTCACTGGTGGCCCTCAATCCGCACACCGGCCAGGTGCTCGCGCTCATCGGTGGACGCAACTATGGGGTGAGCCAGTTGAATCACGCCGTGGCCAAGCGGCCCACTGGATCTATCTTCAAGCCGTTTGTTTACGCTGCGGCCTACAACAGCACAGTCGCGGGAACGATGCTGCCGGGGCAGGACAAGCCGTTCACGGCCGTGACCATCCTGAACGACGAGCAGACCACCTACGAGGTGGCCGGCAGCGACGACTACACACCGCGCAATTACAAGGACGAGTATCACGGGCAGGTTACGGCGATTTACGCGCTGGCTCACTCGCTGAACAACGCGACGATCGGACTTGCCGCCGAAGTTGGGTTCGACAACGTCGCAGCGCTGGGCCGCGAAGCCGGCGTGAAGAATGCCCGCGCGACGCCGTCGGTGGCAATTGGCGCCTATGACGCAACACCGCTCGACATGGCCGGCGCCTACACCGTTTTTGCCAACGGCGGTTTGCACCTTGACCCATGGATGCTGGCGAGTGTGCGCACGGCCAACGGCGATGTGATCACCGACTTCACACCCACGTCAAAGCAGGTGCTCGATCCGCGCGTGGCCTACCTCACCACCAGCCTGATGGAAGGCGTGATGAATTTCGGCTACGGCTACGAGGTGCGCCGCCGCGGATTCATGGATCCCGCTGCTGGAAAGACGGGCACCTCGCACGATGCGTGGTTTGCCGGCTACACCAGCAACCTGATCTGCATTGTGTGGATCGGCAACGATGATTACACCGACGTGAAGCTGGCGGGCGCAACGGCGGCTGCGCCCATCTGGGCGGAGTTTATGAAGCGCGCCGTAAAGCTGCCGCAGTACTCTGACACGCACGCATTCACTCCGCCGGATGGAATCGAGGTTGTGAAGATCGACAAGGTCAGCAACCTGCTCAGCGATGAAGCGTGTCCCGACGGTTACGAGGCAGCCTTCATGATTGGCACCGCGCCGACGGAGACCTGCGATCATCCCGCAGAGCATCGCAATATTCTGCAAAAGATCTTCGGGCTGGGCAAAACCGGGAACTAGTTCCAACCCTCAGGGTCGTGTCGACCCAGGCTTCACGCTCCCGAATACATCAACCCTGGTTTTTGTTTAGCCATCGACGTCGCTGCCGTCCGGCATGGGCTGGCACGTCTGGCACCAGAACGTCACGCGCGCATCCGGCCCCTGAATTCTGCGGCGGATGGGATCGCCGCAGCGGCGGCAGGGCGCGCCTTTGCGTCCGTAAACCCACAGGTTGTCCTCGGGGCTGGAGTGGTTTGTGGTGCGGCGATTCAGCCCGCGGTACGTGACGATTGTGTCTGCCAGAGTCTTCAAGAACATTTGCGGCCACAAGCTTTCGCGCCGTCCTGACCAGCGCACTGATCTGCCCCTGACCCAGCGCCGCAACCTTGCAGAACGGGTTGATGCCCTCGACAAAGCAGACCTCCGACTTGAAGACGTTGCCCACGCCGGCCAGCACCTCCTGGTGCAGAAGGACGTCGCCTACCTCTTCGTCACCGCAGTTGCCGAGACGTGCAATCGCGCCGGCAGGATTGAAGTCCTGGCTCAGCACGTCCGCTCCCGGTGGAGGAATGCGCCTATCGCGCGCCAATGACTGCGCGGTGTGCAACTTTGCGACAGGCACCATGAAGCCGACTGTCTGATATTCGCGATTCTCAAGCACGATGCGCATCTGGATTGCGGGTTTCTGCCAGCGCTCTCCCGGGCGGTAGATATGCCAGCTTCCGCTCATGAGCATGTGCGTGGCCAGCGTTGCGCCGCCGGAGAAGTGAATCAACAACCATTTGCCGCGCGACTCCACTCGTTCGACAATCTGGCCTGCGAGAGGAGTGTCGTCGTTGAAGCGCGTCAACAGCGGATAGGTGGAGCGAAAGCCCGTGACCGGCTTGCCCGTCAGTGCGCGTCCCATGGCACGCGCGGTGCGGAAGATGGTATCGCCCTCGGGCATGGCCTATTGAAGTTCCTCGGTCGACGGATCGCCGTGCGGCGGATCGTGATGGGAAATCGAAAGCGGAATCCGCCGCAGATGCAGGCCGAGCGGGCCCGGATGGAAGCCTGCATCCATCAGGAAGCGAGCCATGGGATGCACCCCTGCCTGCTGGCCGTTGATGGTCGTGATCAGCACGCCGTGATGACTGGCGGCGCGGATGCGCTCCTGCCCGCGCGCGCACAGGAAATGGGCGAGCCCCGCAGCCACCTGCGAGCGCTCCGGCTCGTCCGCCGGCAGAAAGACCAGCAGATTGGGATTGTTGCGGCGCAGCCATGCCACAAGTTGACCGTTGCGAAGAATCACCTCGGCATAGGCGGCACGCGTAAGGATGCGCGGTGCAGTTTCCGAGTCTTCTTCTGCGACGGGAAGATCAGGCCAGCGCAGGACCGAGCCGTAGGGATTGGCCGGATCGGTCGCGGCCAGTTGCACGAACTCCGGCTTCTCCGCGGGCGGCTCGTTGCGCAGCTGTCGCAGCAGATCAACCGCGGCGGGAAGCGCAAACTGCGTTGCACCCAGTCCGGCGACAAAATAACCGCGGCGGATGCGGCCGCTCTCTTCCAGCGCCTTGAGCACGTCGTATACGGCGCTGAAGCCTCCGGGAACATTTTCCGCTGCGACGGCCTCGCGCGTCAGCACGCCGTAGCGATTGAGGAGTTGCAGAGCGAGGGCGTGACTGGCCTCTGTGTTTGTCGGCGCTACGCCGGTTCCCTGCCGTGAGCGCAGCGGCAGCAGCGACCAGCGGCCCTGTGCAACGGGTGGTGTGGTGCGGCGCGAACGAAAGACAACGCCTGTTTGCGTCCGGCGAGGCGCGCGGGCGCTCTCGGGCCGCAGAGTGTATGCCCTGAGCGCGTGCAGCGAATCGTTGGTGACGAGTCCCCGCCAGACGAGGCTCCACAGAGCATCGATCGACTCGCCGGGGTAGCCGCCGCCCGCGGCCTGATGCAACGGGTCGAAGAAGTTTGCGCCGGTGGATTCGAGCACTGCCAGCAGTTTTTCTTCGCGCTCGGTAAGCGGCTCGATCAGCGGGCGTTGTTGCGCGAGCAATGGGAGCTTGTCGGCGAGGAAGAGCGCCACGCGGCCGTCGCGCTCGCCAATCGGCTCGACGCCGGCCCAGGCTACTTCGCCCGCGGCGATCAGTGTGTCGAGACCCGATGGCTCGTAACCAGCAACGCGCGCCGGCAGAATGGATGTCTCGATCAGCGACGCGGGAATCGGGGCGCCTTGCAGACTCTCAATTGCATCGAGCAGCGAATCCAGATGCGCGTGGGAAGCGCGGCGCGGCGCGAGCAGGCCCTGCCAGTGCGTGAGGAAGCGGGCCAGCGTGTGCTGCTCCACCGGTTCGACTTCGCGGCGCAGCCTGGCCAGCGATTTGCGGCGGATCTGGCGCAGAATCTCCGTGTCACACCACTCGCGATGCAGGCCGCCGGGGCGGAAGCCGCCTTCGAGGACGCGGCCTTCCTGTGCAAGCAGAAGCAGCGTATTGCCCACCAGCTCAGGATCGAGGGCGAACCGGTCCGCAGCCTCGCGCTGAGTGAATGGGCCGTGCGTCCGCGCATAGCGGCGCACCAGTTCGAGGACGGGCTGCGCAACAGGCTCCAGCAGCGCAACCGGCAGGCCGGGCGGCAGCGGAATCCCCAGCGCATCGCGATAGCGGGCTGCATCTTCGGCCGCAATCAGGCGACGTTCTCCGCCGATGCGCATTTCAAGCAGCCGGCGGGCTCGCAGGAGCCGGTCGACATACTGCATCAGGTCAGGCGACACGACACGCCGGGACAATTCTTCACGCGAGAGGTCGCCGAGGCGCAGGCAAAGATCGTGAATGCCGTCGGCGGAGCGGGCACGATGCGACTCGACGAGGCATTGCGCGGTCTCTTCAACTTCCTGCAATTGCGTCGGCGTCAAGGAGCTCGCGCAGATCGGCTTCGCCCAGCAGTTCGCGCAACTGATCCTGATCGATGGTGAGGGCCTGCGCGCGGCGCTCGGCCAGCGGCGCATCGCCGTCGTAGACAAAGTTCGCCACGTAACTGAACAGGAGCGACGCGGCAAACGGCGAAGGCTTGTGCGTCTCGACAACATGGACGCGCAACTGGCGCTGTTCGATGGCGCGCAGGGTCTCGATGAGCGCAGGCATGTCAAAGACGTCGCGCAGACACTCGCGGTACGCCTCGAGCAGCAGCGGAAACGACGGGTAGCGCGAGGCCACGCTAAGCAGGTCGTAGGATCGCTTGCGAAGCTGCCAGAGCGGCGAGCGCTGGTCGGCCCGGCGGCGCGGCAGCAGCAGTGCGCGGCCGGCAGCTTCGCGAAACCGGCCGGCGAACAGCGCGGTCGAGCCGAGCTGGCGCAGCACCAGCTGCATGGCCTCTGCCGACTCTACGAGAAACCAGTCGGGATCGGGCGGCTCGTCGGTGTCGGGAAAACGAAGCACGAAGCCGTCGTCGCCCCAGAGCGTTTCGACCTCCGGACCGCCGGCTGCGCGAATGCGTGCGCTCACCGCCATGGCCCACGGAATGTGGATGCGGCTTCCGAATGGAGTGAGCACGCAGACGCGCCAGTCGCCCAGCTCGTCGCGGGTGCGCTCAATGACAATCGTGCGGTCGTCGGGGACCTGCGCCGGTGGCGGCCTCCTGGTCGGCCAGGAACTGGAGCAGATTTTCCGCAGCGCCGGGATCAAGATCGTGCTCGTGCGACGAGACGGGTGAGCGCAGCAGGCTTTGGCAGCGCGCGAAGCTCGCGGACCAGCGCGCCGATGCGCCGGCCGAACTCGAGCGGGCGCCCGGGGCCGTCGCCTTTCCAGAACGGCATCTTGCCCGGCTCGCCGGGAGCGGGTTCCACGAGCACGCGGTCGTGCGTGATGTCGACGATGCGCCAGGTGGATGCGCCGAGGATGAAGGTCTCGTTGGGGTGCGACTCGAAGACCATCTCCTCGTCGAGCTCGCCAACACGCACCGACTTTGCCCTCGGTGTGGGCCAGGAAGACGCCGTAGAGACCGCGGTCGGGAATGGTGCCGGCGTTCAGGATGGCGAGGCGGGCGGCGCCGTCGCGGGCAGTGACGACGTTGCGAATGCGGTCCCAGGTGAGGCGCGGACGTAGCTCTGCAAACTCGTCAGAGGGATAGCGGCCGCTGAGCAGGTCGAGGACGCCATCGAAGGCGGAGCGGGTGAGCGCGCCGAAAGGGGCGGCGCGGCGAACCAGATCGTAGAGGGCATCGACGTTGACTTCGGGCTTCGGTGCCGACTCCGCCGGGTAATCAGGGGAACTCTCCCAGGTCTCAAAATCGAGCCCCTTCGGCAAGCTCAGGGCAGGCTCCGGGACACCCAGCTTCAGGTGGCGACTTCGCGTGAGCTTTCTGGGGCGGCTGGGGACCTTGAAGCCCGGCGGGTGCGCGACGATGGCGACCAGTTGCTGGCAGAGCACGTCGAGCGGATTGCGCGGGAAGCGGGTGGACTCGATGTGGCCGTCGTGCATGGCGCGGGTGACGGCGGCGCAGGCGACGAGGTCGGCCCGGTATTTGGGAAAGAGGATTCCTTCGCTGACCGCGTCCACGTGGTGACCGGCGCGGCCGATGCGCTGCATGCCGCTGGCGACGGAAGGCGGCGACTCGATCTGGATGACGAGATCGACAGCGCCCATGTCGATGCCGAGTTCCAGGGTCGATGTGGCGCAGAGCGCGCGAATCTGCCCGGCCTTCAGTTGCTCCTCAATGACGGAGCGCTGGTAGGCGGCGAGCGAACCGTGGTGGGCGCGGGCGATGGGCTCGCCGGCAAGATCATTGAGCGCGCCGGCAAGACGCTCGGCGACCTGGCGGCTGTTCACGAAAAGAATGGTCGAGTTGCGCTCGCGAATGAGTTCGAGCAGGCGCGGATGAATGGCGTTCCAGATGGAGACGCGGCGGGGCGTCTGTGATGCGGGTCCGGAGGGGATTTCTTCCATGGTTTGGAGCCGCGCCATATCTTCAACTGGAACTTCAATTCTCAGCTTCAACTGCTTGGGAGCAGAGGCGTTGACGATTGTGACCGGACGATAGCGAAGGGGTGCCGAATCGACGCTGTCGCCTGACCAATCGGCAGCTTGAGAGAGATTCTCCCGAGGTCGACTGCACTTCCGATTCTTCGCACCGGAAGCAGCCTCATTTTCAACTTGAAGAATCTCGGCTGGATATTGATGAATCTTTGTCGGTTGATCCAGAGGATGATTGATCTACCAACAGCGTGGCCAGCGGAGATTTCCACACCGCCCAGAAAGCGGGCCACTTCTTCCAGCGGGCGCTGCGTGGCAGAGAGGCCGATGCGCTGCAGAGGCCTGCTTGGTCAGGGCCTCAAGGCGCTCGAGGGTGAGCGCCAGGTGGGCTCCGCGCTTGGTGGGGACGAGGGCGTGAATCTCGTCGATGATGACGGTATCGACGGTGCGCAGTGCCTCGGCTGCTTGCGAGGTCAGCAGCAGGTAGAGCGACTCCGGGGTGGTGATGAGAATGTCGGCTGGGTGGCGTGCGAACCGGGCGCGCTCCCGCTGCGGCGTGTCGCCGGTCCGGACGCTGATCGACGGATCGTGGAACGGCACGCCCTTGCGGCGGGCCATGTTGGCGATCCCGGCGAGGGGTGAGCGGAGGTTGCGCTCGACGTCAACGGCGAGGGCCTTCAGCGGCGAGACGTAAACGATGCGGCAGCCCCCCTTCCGTCCTGGGCCAGGTCGTGCAGCATGAGCCGGTCGAGGCACCAGAGGAAGGCGGTGAGGGTCTTGCCGGTGCCCGTGGGGGCGAGAATCAGCGCGCTCTCGCGGCGCGCGATCACCGGCCAGCCAAGGCGCTGCGGTGCGGTGGGCGCATCGAAGACTGCCTTGAACCATTCGGCTGTGACGGGGTGGAAACAGGCGAAAGCGTCAGCTCGGAAGCTGGGTCCGGGTTGCTCCGGTGCGGGGCCATGACTTTCTAGAGCATAGCGCGGGCGACGGCGAAGAGGAAGCGAAGAAAGGGCGCACTTCTGGCTTTTAGCTTCTGGCCGAGGATCCCTGACTCTCAGCCCGAACCTTGGTTCGGTTGAAGCGGGAGCACACCTGAACCGCGGTGCGCGCTACACGCTGCTAGGATTTCGTGCAGGGGAAAAGACTTGCGCGAACATCTGGCTACACTGCTGGACGACTTCCGGAAGTTAGACCGGGAGATTGCGGTGGTGCGCTACCAGGGCAACCGGCGGCGGGTAACGACCTACGGCGAACTGGCGCGGCTGGCCGGGCGGTTTGCTGCGCTGCTGGAAGAGCGCGGGATTGGCCCGGGCGACCGGGTGCTGCTATGGGCCGAGAACAGCGCGGAGTGGATCGCGGCGTTTTACGGGTGCATGCTGCGCGGGGCGATGGTCGTTCCTCTGGACGCGTTTGGGAGCGCGGATTTTGCGGCACGGGTGGCGGCGGATGTGAGGCCCAAAATGGCGGTGGGGGATGCCGTGTTGTTGGGGAAGTTGCATCCCAAGTCCCAGGTCGCGTTGGCAGGACTCGAGTTTCCAACGCTGGCGTTTGAGGACTGGGCCAGTTCCCTTCCCGCGCGTGAGGCGGGGCCGGTGGCCGGCCTCTCGCGGGAGACGCCACTGCAGATCCTGTTTACTTCGGGGACGACCGGCGACCCCAAGGGCATCGTGCACACGCACGGCAACGTGCTGGCCAGCGTGGGGCCGATCGAGCAGGGCGCGCAAAGATATCTGCGCTATGAGAAGTTCGTGCACCCGCTGCGGTTTCTGCACACGCTTCCGTTGAGTCACGTCTTCGGGCAGACGATGGGGCTGTGGATTCCGCCGATGTTTGCGGCAGAGGTGCATTTTGAAAGCCGGCTGGTTGCTCCGCGGCTGGTGGAGACGATCAAGCGGGAGCGGATATCCGTGCTGGCGGCGGTGCCGCGTGTGATGGCGCTGCTGAAGACGCATCTGGAAGCCAGCCACGCCCGGACTGACGGAGCGAGTGGCCGCGTCCCAGGGCATGAAGGCGTGGAAGCGCTGGTGGGTTTTCAGGGACGTGCATCGGGCGCTGGGGTTGAAGTTCTGGGCGCTGATCTCGGGTGGAGGCGCGCTGGCGGCTCCGCTGGAGCAGTTCTGGAACGCGCTCGGATTCGTGGTGGTACAGGGCTACGGGATGACGGAGACGACGGCGCTGATCACGCTGAATCATCCGTTTCACGTGGCGCGAGGAACCATTGGAAAGCCGCTGCCGGGACGCGAGGTGAAGCTCGGGCCGGACGGCGAGGTGCTGGTGCGGGGACCGATGATCTCGAATGCCACGTGGAGCGGCGGAGAGCTTCGGCAGCGGGAAGACGATTGGCTGGCCACGGGCGACCTGGCGGAGACACAGGCAACCGGCGAGTTGCGCTTCATGGGCCGCAAGAGCGAGACGATCGTTACGGCGGCCGGCGTCAACGTGCATCCCGAGGATCTGGAGGCGGCGCTTGAGGAACAGCCGGAGATTGCCGCATGTGCGGTGGTTGCGATGGAGACCGCATCGGGGCCTGAGCCTTGCGCAGTCCTCGCCGTGCGCGGCTCGGATGGTTCAGCAGCAGCCGTTGAGCGAGCGAACGCGCAGCTGGCGGAGTTTCAACGGGTGCGTCGATGGATGGTCTGGCCGGAACCCGACCTGCCGCGAACATCCACGGGCAAGGTACGGCGGAAAGCGGTTGCTGAGTGGGTGCGCGAACGGTCTGCAAGCACGGAGGAATCTGCAGAGGCTGGAGCGGCTGCTCATCTCGCGGGCGGGGACTGGCTGCTCTCCCTGGTGGCGGAGATTGCGGGCGAAAGACCGCCGGTCGGCGGAGATGAGCTGCGCCTCAGCGAGGATCTGCACCTCGACAGCCTTGGCCGCGTTCAACTCGCGGCGGCGCTGGAGGAACGCCTTGCAGATCCGCCGACGGAGGGAGCCGTTGATCAGGCGCGGACGCTGGGAGATCTTCGGAAGCTGGTAGGTGGAGGGACCAGGGATCAGGGGTCAGGGATCAGAGAGATACCGGGGCTCGCGATCTTCAGTCTTCTGTACGCCGCAACGAAGGAAGCTCTGATGGATCGGGAGACCGCGAGCCGAGATGCTGAGGCCTTCCGAAGGCAGAAATCGACAATCTCGAAGATGCTGATCTGCAGTTCCCACGCTGCTGAGAAAGCAGAGAAGGTTGAGTACCTCTATCCGCGGTGGCCGTGGTCGGGAGCGATTCAAGCCGTGCGAGTGGCGTTCCTCGAGGCGATTGCGCAGCCGCTGGTGCGCCTGCTTGCGAAGCCGAAAGTGGTTTCACCGCACGCTCCAGGCTCCGAAGAACCCATGCTGATTATCTGCAACCACGTCACGGCGTACGACGGCCCACTGGTGCTGTACGCGCTCCCGGGACAGATGCGTCGGCGAGTTGCGGCGGCAATGTCGGGCGAGATGCTGGAGGATTTCCGGCATTTTCGAGATCCGGATCGCGGGCCGACGGGACAGAAGCGATTCATGCTATTTGGGCCTCTGGCGTACTGGTTGCTGACTGCGCTTTATAACGTGTTTCCGCTGCCGAATCGGAGGGATTTTCAGCGAAGCTTTGCGCACACAGGCGAGGCACTGGACCGGGGTTACAACGTTCTCGTATTTCCCGAGGGCACGCGGTCGGCCGAGGGAGAGCTGGCGCGGTTTCGGCCGGGGATCGGGTTGCTCGTGAAGCAATCGCGAGCGGCGGTGCTTCCGGTGGCGATACTTGGGGTTGGAGCGTTGAAAACGCGAGGGTGGGATTGGATTCGCTCGGGAAGGATTGAGGTGCGCGTGGGAGAGGCTTTGCGCTTTGGACCCGAGGAGAACGAGGCGGCAATCACCGCGCGGCTGCACGCCGAAGTGGAAAAGCTGATGGATCGGGACCTGGAAGCCAGTGACCCCAGGCCGGAGTTATCTTTCGCTCGGCGCGACGGGCGACCCGGCTGTAGTCAATCCATAGAAATCGAGCACAGCGCCGACGTAGCCATGGCAGCGCGCGTACATTTCAAGACCCAAAGCCGTCGGCGTAACGTTGGCATCATCCTTATCCGTAAAGTATTTGGATTTGACTCGCTCGAGGATCAGACCAAGATCAAAAAGCTGCGTCAGGTTGCGATCGACTCGTAAAAGGTCGTGCGCGTCTGCAATTTCTTCCAATTTGGCTGCTTTGTAGATCAACGGAGCCGCAGAGAGTGAACCGTCCTCCGCAACAATCTTTCTCGCCCCAGTACACGCAGCAGCGAATATGCGACTGTGCATCGTTGCCATCTGGCTAAGCGTCTCAATATAAGTCATCGCCGACTCGTCTGTTTCGCCAGCCTTGCATGCGAACGCCAACAAGCCGGCCCAGAATCCCTGTGTCAATTCCGCATCAGACCACGAGCCATTCTCGGTGATGCGCAGAACAATATCCTTTGGAGCGCGCATTCGATGGGCGCGGGGTTCACTGGCAAGCATCTCTTCGGCGCGAAGCGCGATCTCCACAGAGTGGCGGATGCGAAGGTTGCTCAAACCCTCTCGAAACAGCAGATCGAGTTCGTGCGTTATGGTCGGACAGATGCGCTTTAGAAACGCGAGGGCACGGGCTACGCGAAATTCATGGACTACCGCCGCGGCTTCAGCCAGCGGGTTTCCCTTCCAGAGCCAGAGTTCCATGTTTTCCGGAAGGATAAAAGTCAGCCCCATTCCATCTTCGCCCCAGCGAACGGATTTTGCCTTGAGCTCGATTTCATGGTCAGGAGCGTCCCCCGGGGATTCGTCACTTGTGAGCCGGATGGAATTGATCTCGCCCGGAGGCCAGCGCTCATTTGTCTTTATAAAGATTCCGGTAGAGCTGATGTCTTTCACATCGTCCAGCCCTGGGGATTTGCCGGTCCAATGGAGAGCTCCGAGGCCGTTGACGTGCCGGCGTTCGGCCCGCGGCAGGTATTCATCCGGGAACGTCTTTTTGAACCACTCTATGAGTGACTTCATGCCGCCTCCCGGTCCTGAATTTGGCCTGCACTTCAGCTCTGTCTGCAAGCTTATGAATCGCTATCTGACGCCGGGCACACGGACCCGGAACCGAAATGAGATTGTCTCTGACAGAATGCTACTCCCACAATGGCAACTTCGTAACGGGGGCTCTGTTACCAAGGACATGCAACTCGAGCCAGGAACTGGAGGCCCGGTGGCTCCTCTCGCGTAAGGGAGCACCGGAGGTTCACCGGCGGCGTCTTGGCGGACTGAAAGCGACTCAGAGGGTTCAATCCGCAGCGATTGCGGGAGCGGTAATCGGACCGTAGAAATCCTGCACCGTTCCCCGATGGGCATTGCAGCGCGCGTTGAGATCGAGGGCGAGGCCGGTGGGCGTGATGTCAGCTTCTTTGACCAACGAAGAGAGGCTGCTTTTATCGCGCTGCACAAGGAGCCCAAGCTCTGCGAGATGTGCAAGGTCGCGATCGATCTTCACGAGGTCCTGCAAGCCCGCGATCTGGATTATTTCTTCGGCACTGCAGATGAGAGGATGGGCAGCAATGGTTCCGCGATCTGATTGAAAAGTTGTTGCCATGGCGCACGCGGAAGCAAAGATTCGGGCCTGAACGGCTGTGAGCCGGCTCATTAGTTCAATAAAGACCTGAGCCGATTCGTCCTCTTTCCTGATCGTGCAGCTTGTGGCAAGAAGACCGGCCCAGCACCGCTGAATGAGCTCGCTTGCGGCCCATGAGCCGTCCTCGATGACGCGCGCCACAAGGCGTGGATGGGCTCGCATCTTGCGCGCCCCGGGCGCGAATACGAGAATCTCTTCGGCGTGCAGCGCGATCTCCACCGCGCTTTCCAGCCGATAGTTACTGAGCCTTTCGCGCAGCAATTGCTTGATCTCTTTTGCGGCGCCCGGACAGATGCGGCGCAGAAATGCGATGGCGGCGGCGATGCGGAATTCGCGAAGGATGTCCTCGGGCTCCGTCTGCTCTTCGGCTGTCTTCAGCGGGCTCTGCCACAACCGCAGATCCGCGCCCGGAAGCGTCTGGAATGAAACACCGACACCACGCTTGTTGCGTCTCACGGCTCTGGCTTGCAGTGAGAAGCGGTGCTCGGGGATGCGCACCGGCGGCCCTTTCCTCTGCAATGTGAGCGAGACGATCTCACCCGGTTCCCAGGGCTGGTCGGTCAACAGAAATGCCCCGCTGGAACTGATGTTTTCGACGCTGTTTTGCCTGGGAGTCGATCCGTCCCAGTGGTAGGCAGCCAGGCCCGGAGTGGGACGCCGCTCTGCTCGATCGCGATAGGAAAGAGGCGGTTTACGCAGCCAGGAACTTAACGTGTTCAAGGGCCCTCAATCGATGACCGCTTTTTCAACTGGTACGCCGCGGCACGACGAGCCAAAAGTGTCAGCCTGCGTGACGGTTCCATGCAGCCGGAGTGTATAGAGGATTCTAGAGATCTGCTGAACTGAGTTGTGTGAGGTTCATCACACATCCGAGTTCGTCGTGTCACTATCTATGCCGTCTTGACCTGAACTGCGAGGAATTCCGGTGTGAAATTATGGCTCCCTCGAGACAGATGGGTGCGAAACGAGGCCGTAAAACTTCTTCGTACCCCGATGCCCGTTGCAACGCGCGTAGAGTTCCAGGCCGAGGGATGTTGGAGTGATCTTGGCATTAGAGATCTGCGAGAAGAATGTTGACTTCTCCCTTTTCTCAATGAGACCAAGCTCAGCCAGATGCAGGAGATCGCGATCGATTCTGACAAGGTCATGGGAACCCGCGATTCTCATGAGGTCGGTCGCATTGTAGGCGAGCGGACGCGAGCTAACCCTGTCGGGCCCTGTGATCATCTTGGATGCTTTGGTGCATGCTCCGGCAAGAACGCGGACGTGAACGAGATTGAGTTGGGTCATAAGATCGATGTACGACTGACGCTTGATTCGTCCCATTCTTCTGCGCTGCACGACGAGGCCATCAGGCCGCCCCAGAGTTGCAGAACGTAAGGATCCTCGACCCAGGAGCCGCTTTCAACGATTCTCAGAACGTCCTTACCGGGCGCGCGCATTCTCTCGGCGTTCGGCTTGTTTTCAAGGAACCTCTGCGCCTTGTTTGCGATTTCGATCGCATGCTCGAGGCGGTAGTTGCTCAACTCGTCGTGAAGGAGTTTCGCAATTTCGGCGGATGCGTCGGGCGCAATACGGCTGAGGAACGAGATGGCTTCCGCAACGCGGAACTCGCGCAGAATATCCTCGGGTTGGATCTGATCTGCGGCGCTCTTGAGCGGACTCTGCCAAAGCCGCAGGTCTGCGCCGGCGGGCAAAACGAAGGAAACTGCGACGCCATGATCGTCCCAACGAACGGCGCGAGCCTGCACCGATATGCGATGTTCCGGCGCCTTCTCAAACGGACCGGTTCTCTGCAGGGTAAGCGAGATCAACGAACCCGGCTCCCAGCGTTCACGCGTGAGCAGGTATGCCCCGGTGGAACTGATGTCCCGGACTTGATCCTGGTGGGGAACGGATCCATTCCAGTGGTAAGCCGCCAGCTCAGGCGAAGTTCGGCGCTCGGCGCGCACCGGGGAAGAAGAAGAAGATATCTCAGAACGGCCAACCGATAAACTCATGAAAATCCTCGAGTTAATTAGAGTTGCAGCCCCGGGGAAGTGGGGACCCACGTTCGTTGGCTTGCTTATTTCGTTGCACGATGCGGCTTGTGCAGAGGTCGATTTTACTCCTGTGTATGTCACTTTTGTTGTAGTTCTCACGGTTACTTTGGTGTGAAACGGTCATCCTTGGGTGGTCTAGGCCACGAATCGGAAGAGAGAATTGGTGACTCAAAACTCCAAATTGTCTCGACAAGATCGGTAGTAACAGGTGCCGTCTGACAGCACGGGGGTCCAGAGCGACGGATCACCAGGCTGCTCGGTCGATCCAAGGAAGAGGCAGCCGTCGGGCGCGAGAAGGTTTCTGATGCCGGCGAGGACAGAGCGGCGTGTCTCCGGCGCAAAGTACAGCATCACGTTGCGCAGCAGGATTATGTCGAATTGGGCAGGCGGGGAAAACGGAAGCAGAGAGGCGCAGAGGTTGGCTTCACGGAAACGGCAGAGCGCACGAATCTCCGGCCTGGCAACCCACTCGTCGCCCTCGCGGCAGAAGTAGCGGGCTATAAAGCTGGCAGACAGCCCGCGACTCATTTCAATGCGATGATACTTCGAGCGTCGGCGCGGACGCAACGATGGAGCGCAGCAGACTGCGCATGACGGCGGAGTCATCGACGATGAGCACTCGCCTGCGGCGGCCGGACGCCATCAGTCACTCCCCGCCAGGCCTGGCATTGGCTGCTCTTCGTTGAAGGCTTCCTGGGAAAAAACTTTCATTTGCTCCTCGTGGACCACAAATCGAATTCATGGGTCACGCCGCTTGTGCCGAACTCAGACGCAATGGGTCAAGGCGCTCCGGATCGAGCATGATGAGCAGGCTTTCTCTGAGCTTGTATGCGCCGTTGAAGAGAGTCTTTCTCGAGTCATCGAGAGTGGAGGGGTGGGCTCATTCTTCGACGGAGACGGTGAGCACCTCGCGACCGAATCAACGAGCAGGCCAAAGCAGCCGCCGGGCTTCGGAACCAAAATGTCCGGTGCGCTCCGTGCCGGATCGAGTAGATCGTCGAGGAAGACAAGGGGCAGCAGCCTGGCGCGCAGACGGTAGAGCGGCGCATTGTCGATCCATTCGATCGTGGTCCGGCTCGCCGGCGGAATGTGCACGAGTTCAGAGAGCGCACCCTGAGGAAGGCAAAGCTCTGACCGGCGCTGCGTACGATCAGCGCGGGGACGATGGCGAGCGTAAGCGGAATGCGAAGGCGAAGCGTGGTGCCTTTGCCCGGGCGCGAATCGAGTTCCACCTTGCCGCCGATCTTTTCGACGTTCGTGCGAACGACGTCCATGCCGACGCCGCGGCCGCTGACGTTGGTAACGGCAGATGCGGTGGAGAAACCGGGCAGAAGATCAGTTGAAGCAGTTCGCGCTCGGACGACTGATCGGCCGCTCGGCGGTAATGATGCCGCGCTCGATGGCCTTGGCGCGGACCTTGTCGACGGCGATCCCGGCGCCATCGTCGGAGACCTCGATGATGACGTGGCTGCCTTCCTGCATGGCGCGAAGCTTGCAGCGTACCTTCGGGATCTTTGCCGGCGGCGCGCGCGGGCCTCAGGCGGTTCGATGCCGTGATCGATTGCGTTGCGCACGGCATGCGTCAGCGGGTCTTTGATGGCTTCAAGAAGGCTCTTGTCGAGCTCGGTCTCCTGGCCTTCCATCTCCAGACGCACGCGGCGATGAAGCGCCTGCGAGAGATCGCGCACCATCCGCGGCATCTTCGAGAAGACGTTGGAGACCGGCTGCATGCGGGCCTTCATCACAGATCCGCGAAGATCAGCCGTGACCATGTCGAGACGGCGGGAAAGCAACGTGAGATTGGGATGGGATGCGGCGGCCTGGAGCACCTGGTTGCGCGTGAGAACCAGTTCCCCAACCAGATTCATCATGCGGTTGAGCAGGGCGATGTCAACGCGCAACGTGCTCTCCGCAGCGGAGCCCGCGGAGCTGCGCGGAGTCATCGCTATGCTCTCGCGCGGAGCCGATGCCTTGACCGTAGTTGCCTCCAGTGGAGGACCGGCGGTTGTCTCATCGTCAGGATCGCGGGATTGGATTGGCTGACGAGTCGGCGGCTTTGTCCGTTTTTTGCGCCGCCTGGACGACTGCGTGCTCACGTTGGCAATTGGCGGGATAGGGCGAACAGGCATCGCCGCCGGAGACTGCAACGCTTCGAGCTGGCCGATAAGTTCGGCGTCGTCATCCGCGCCTTCGCTATCTTCAGCTTCGATATTTCTGAGAATAGTGCGTAAGCCGTCGAGGAGTTGCAGAAGTCCGGTGATGATCCGGGCGCCGGCTGCGAGTTTGCCGTCGCGCAGAAGGCCGAGAAGATTCTCGCCCGCGTGAGCCAGCTTTTCGAGCCGCCCATAGCCGAGAAAGCCCGTGGTGCCTTTAATGGTGTGAACCGAGCGGAAGATCTCGGCCAGCAAGGCAGCGTCGTCGGGATGCTGCTCCAGGTCCGTGAGGCAGCGCTCCATCCGGTCCAGACCTTCCTGGCTCTCAATCAGGAACTCTCGTGTCAGTTCGTCCATCGTGTATTCCTTCGCACGCCCGGTATTGTTCTAACTGATGCGCGGCTTCGCACCGTCCGAGCGAGCCCCCGCGGAGTCATCCAGAAGGTTTATCGGAAGAAACTGGTTGGGACTTGAACGGGCCGGTGAAAGGGCTGGTCGTCTGCAATGTGAACCGGGAGCATGACATGGCGAGGCAAATGGATTAGCCTCAATGTTCATGAATTCTGCGAACGACGATGCAGTCAAGCGCGACGACGCGCCCAGTTCGAAGCTTGAGGCGGGTCTCCGCGCGGACCTTGCAAGGCTGATGGAGCAGGCGCGCGAGGTGGCCTCCCACTCGTATTCGCCCTATTCGGGGTTCAAGGTGGGTGCGGCGCTCCGGCTCGACAATCACCAGGTCGTAACAGGCACGAACGTGGAAAACGTGAGCTTCGGGCTGACGATTTGCGCGGAACGTGCTGCTCTGGTGCGGGCGGTTGCAGAGTACGGGCCGGAAATCAGCATTGACGCGATCGCCGTCGCGAATCTGAATGACGCCGCCAGCCCTCCTTGCGGCGCATGCCGGCAGATGCTGGCTGAGTTTGTCTTGCCGGATACGCCGGTGGTGTTTCCAACGGCAAACGGCGCCCTCGTGATGCCGTTTCGCGAAATGCTGCCGCTCGCGTTTGAGGCGAAGCTGAAATAGCGTTTTCCCATGTCAGACGCGAAACGATTCAGAGGGGAAGAGCCCCGTTGAATCCGTCCACTTAACTCACTGCCTCTGCTGCGATAATCTCAATTGTTCAGGAACTGAGGTTTGAATTCGCTATGTCTGCAAGTCAGGCAGCGCCTTTTCACATGGTCGATCTGATTTTGAAGAAGCGCGATGGCGGCTCGCTGACCGCGCGCGAGATCGGGTTCATCGTGAAGGGAGCGGCGAACGAGTCCATTCCAGTGGAGCAGCTAGCGGCGTGGTTGATGGCGTCGTGGCTCAATGGGCTTTCGATTGAAGAAACGCGAGCGCTGGCGGTGGCCATGCGCGACTCCGGCGAGAAGTTCGACCCGTCGCGACTGGGGAAGGTCGCGGTGGACAAGCACTCGACGGGAGGGGTGGGGGACAAAACCAGTTTCCTCGTTGCTCCGCTGGCAGCAGCGTGCGGCCTGGCCGTACCAATGATCAGTGGCCGCGCGTTGGGCCACACCGGCGGAACGCTGGACAAGCTGGAGTCGATTCCGGGATTTCGAACTGCGCTGACTCTCGACGAGTTCGAAAATGTGCTGCTGAATTGTGGCGCTTCGATCATCAGCCAGACGCCGACCGTGGTTCCGGCGGACCGCGTGCTGTACGCCTTGCGCGATCGCACCGGTACGGTGGAAAAGCCGGGGCTGATCGGTGCGTCGATCCTGAGCAAGAAGCTGGCTGCGGGCCTGGATGCGCTGGTGCTGGACGTCAAGACAGGATCGGGCTCTTTCTTGCGCAGGCGCGCCGACGCGGAGTACCTGGGCGCACTGATGGTGGCGACAGCCGAGGCGGCGGGAACGCGCGCAGTAGCATTGCTGACCGACATGGGTCAGCCACTGGGACGCACGGCGGGCAACTGGATTGAATTGGCGGAATGTGTTGAGTTGATGCGTGGCGAATGGCCGGAAGGGAGCGCCGATCTGCGCGAGCTCTCGCTGCGGTTGGCCGGATGGATGATTCACCTTGGCGGCAAGACGGAAACGGCAGAGCAAGGCTACTGGGCCGCGGCTGGCGCGCTGGCGGATGGGTCGGCGCTGAGGGTCTTTTACGCGATGGTTGAGGCGCAGGGTGGGGACGCGGCTGTGTTCGACGATTTGAAGGGATTTCATCAGCCGGGCGCGACGCAGGTCCTGGAAGCATGGCAAAGCGGTCATATCGTGGCGATGGACACGATGGAACTGGGCTGGGCGGTGCAGCGACTGGGCGCGGGACGCGAAAAGGCCGGTGAGCCTGTCGATCCGCATGCGGGAATCGAGTTTCACGTGAAGCGCGGGGCGCGCGTGGAAAAAGGTCAACCATTTGCGACGCTTTATGCGACGACCGCGGCGCGATTGACTGAGCCGATTGCGCGAATCAAAAAGGCAATCACATTCTCAGAGGGACCGCCAGAGGAAGAAATACCGCTGGTGAGCCATATATTTGCGCGCGATAACGCGGAAGCATTCCTGCGCGATGCGGTAAGGTGAAAGCAGCTTTTAGCTTTTAGCCTTTAGCCTTCCTGGGGTTCGAGACTGTCTCGGCAACTCAGGCTGCCTTTGGCCGTCACAAATAGCTCAAGGCCAGAAGCTGGAAGCTGCTTTCAAAAGGAGCGAACTTGGGGCGATTTACGGGGGTGCTGGGAATATTGGCCGTGCTCTTGGCGGCATGGCTGGGGTCAACGGATCGCAAGCACATCCGTTGGCGCACGATTGCCTGGGGACTGAGCCTGCAATTCGTCTTTGCGTTCTTCGTTCTGCGCTTCGACTTTGGCCAGCGCGTGATGTATTGGGCTGGGAGCGTGGTCACGAAAATGCTCAGCGCGACGGCTGCGGGCACGTCTGTGCTGTTTGGCAAACTGGGGACGCCGGACACTTCGCTGGGCTCGATCTTCGCATTCCAGGTGTTGCCGACCATCATCTTCATCTCAGCATTTTTCGCCGTGCTCTATCACATCGGCGTGATGCAGATCATCATTCGCGCGCTGGCATGGGTGATGTTGAAGACGATGCGCATCTCCGGAGCGGAGAGCATGAATGTGGCCGCTTCCATTTTTATGGGGCAAACGGAAGCGCCGTTGACGATTCGTCCATTCCTGGCCGGCGCAACACGCAGTGAGCTAATGACGATCATGACCAGCGGCATGGCGCATGTGTCGGGCGGGATCATGGCGATGTATATCTCGCAGGGGATTGAGGCACGGCATTTGCTTTCGGCGGTCATCATGACGTCTCCGGGAACAATTCTGATGGCGAAGATGCTTGTGCCGGAGACGGAGACTCCGGCCACCGAAGGGCGCGTCGTCATTCCCAAAGACGAGCAACACAAGGAAGAGAATCTCATTGGCGCGATTGCGCGCGGGACAATCGACGGCGGCAAGCTGGCGCTGAACGTGGCGATCATGCTGATCAGTTTTCTGGCGCTTGTGGCGCTGCTCGACATGCTGCTGGGGTGGATTCACTTCCACACCGGGTTTCACTGGATTCCGGGCAGCCTGGGAGAGATCCTGGGGTTCGTGTTCTACCCGGTGGCGTGGCTGATCGGAGTTCCCACGCAGGACTGCCATCTCATCGGCAACCTGCTCGGCACAAGAATGGCCCTGAATGAAGTGATCGCCTATATATCTCTCGGCGCACACAAGGCAACGCTGCTGCCGCGTTCATTCACCATCGGAACATTTGCGCTATGCGGCTTCGCCAACCTTGGTTCGATCGGAATGCAGATCGGCGGCATCGGGGCACTGGTGCCGGAGCGGCGCAATGACCTTGCCCGGCTGGGGGTGCGTGCCATGCTGGCCGGGACCATGGCCAATCTGATCTCAGCGTCGATTGCGGGAATGTTTCTGGGATAAGCGATCGCCGAAAAAGTTTCAAAAGCCGCCTGACGTTTAGGCGGTTTTCTCTTTGACCGTGGGTCCGATCAATCGAATCGGACGGCGGCTGGCCTATGGAAAAGCATCGGCGGGCAACACTTCACGAATGAATCTGCTTCAAAGCAGTCAGTCCGCAAACTCCAGGCTTCCTTTTGGCAGGAGCGGAAACTGAAGCACGATACAGTGCGTCAGAATGCTCTGACCTTTGGCCACTGTTTTTTGCCACCCTTTTCTTGCCACCCTTTTCTTGCCTCAGTTCGGCCCCCGAATATTTAGAGATCGAAGAGCATAGCGAGAAGTGTATGTCCATCGTTCCCTTGTCTCAGAGGAGGCAAGACGCCACTGAGCCTAAGCAAGCGGCGCCCCGGCGCAGAACAAGACCATGGATCCACGCAGCATGGATCGCGGCGGTTGTGTTGCTGATCGGGGGTTCGTGGCTGATTAGTGCAAACTGGCCTTATCGCCATCGCAAGATCATGCCGATGCTGGAAGACGCTCTCGCCAGCCAGGTAACGATTACGAACTATCACCGCACATATTTTCCCAATCCTGGGTTTGTTGCCACCGGCATCACGATGCGACGCAAAACTGCGCCCGATCTGCCGCCCATTGGGTCTGTGGAGACAATGGTTGTCCAGGGCAGTTGGCTGGACTTGGTCACGTTGCGGAATCGAGCGCAATTGGTTGACATCACCGGATTGCACATCGTGGTGCCGGCGATTGGAAGCCGCGAGAATCACGAAGATTTTCCGCCCGGAAGCGGCTCGGACTTCGCAGGGCCGCAGACGCCGATCAACCGGTTGGTTATGCATCGAAGCCTCTTTGAAATCATGCGCCGCGACCAGAGTCGACTGTCGTTCCCGATTGCTGAACTCGAATTGCGAAATCTGCATCAGGGCGAGGCAATCAGATGGAGCGTGGACATGGGCAACGCGCAGCCGACGGGACATATTGTGGCGCACGGAAGCATCGGACCCATCATTGCAAAGGATATTGGTTCTACGCCGGTGTGGGGAGACTTCAAATTCGACTCCGTCAATCTGCACGACGTGGGCGAGATCAGCGGAACGCTGAACTCTTCAGGACACTTCAGAGGAACGCTAGGCGCGATCGAAGCAGAGGCGACCACACATACGGCTGATTTTGCCGTCGGGCAAGGAAGGCCGACGCCGGTCTCGGGAACGGTCCTCTGCACCGTCAATGCAACGAATGGCGACCTGAGGATTCACAACATCGACGCGAAAATCGGCCACACAAGCGTCCGCGCTGAGGGCGAGATCGTCGGCTCACCCAAAGTCACGAATCTGGATATCACTGTGCAGCGAGGTCGTGCCGAAGATGTGATGCGGCCATTCATTCATGAACAAGTCCCAATTGTGGGCCCGGTGTGGCTGAGGAGCCATGCATACATCGGTCCGCCTGGAAATGGGTTCATGCAGCGATTGAGAACTGATGGAGTCTTCGATGCGCCTACGGAGCGGGCCACAGACCAACAGGCGGAGAAGAGTCTCTCGGAATTCAGTCATCGAGCTCAGGGAGACAAGACAACGCAATCGAAAGAGAATGCGAGTGAGGAGAACCCAGGCACCACGATGAATGCGCTGTCTTCCCTCGAAGGTTCGGTGGCAATTCGCGATGGAATTGCATCGACCGGCCGGCTCAGGTTCAAGATCGCAGGTGCCGAAGCGGACTTGAGAGGCACATTCAATTTCCATAACGAAAATGTGCATCTGGTTGGAACTCTCAGGATGGATACCGACATCTCGCACACTGCGACGGGGTTCAAATCATTGCTGCTGAAGCCGCTGGCACCCTTCTTCAAGCAGAAGCGAGCCGGTGCAGTTGTGCCCATCGCGGTAACCGGGGGTCCCGGCAACTACAAGGTCACACAAAACATCGTGCACCAGCAGTAGCGCGGAGAATCTTGGGGCAGGCGATTCCAAAGGACTTACCAGATCAGCGCATTGGAATCCTGTTTGCCGGCTAACCACGCTCTCGCAGGCGATGCATCTCAAATGCAATGAGGTTCTGCGTCGAGAAATCTGCGAAGATGCGTACTGCAATGTGCGCGGCAGTCGTGATGTTTGGGACTGCATTCTTGAACAGTCGCAGTGAGCCTGCGCCGGTTGAGGCCGCGCATGTTTCAGCAACGCCAGCTCTGGAGTTGAAACCTGCTCCCCTCACCCCGATCGCTCAAGAGAAGGCCCGGCTTGGCAACGATCAAACCTGGCAGCCGGAGTGGGATGCGGTTATTGAAATGGCACTGCCCAGGGACCTGCTTTCGCAGCAAGTCACAAGTCGTGTGAAACCATTCTGTCCGCGATTTGCCACGATGAAAGACAGCGACAAGCGTGTCTACTGGGCGTATTTCTTTCAGGCGTTATCTGGCGCAGAGGCCGGGTTGGATCCGACATCGAATGTGCAACACACCGAACCGGAGGTAGCGGTGGAAGATCGTGTGAGCCATCGCATGGTCCGCAGCGAGGGATTGCTGCAGTTGACCTACCAAGATGCAAAGCGCTATGGGTGCGACTTCGATTGGGAGAGTGACAAGTACCTTGACGAGCACGATCCGGCAAAAACGATTCTGCAGCCGTCAAATAATCTTCTGTGCGGTGTGAAGATCCTGAAGTTCCAGCTTGTCAATCAACGGAAGCCACTGCTCAGCGGCACGAGTTACTGGTCTCCGCTGCGCCCGGGATGGCCCGGCTTTCACACGTTCTTGAAGCAGATGTCGAATGTGCCAAAGGCTTGCGGACGCGTGAAAGAAAACATCGAAGCCACATCCGGCAGTGGCGCCGATGGGCTGGGAGCGACGGACTGATCGGGAGAGCGCGCTACTTCCCCTGCTTGAAAAGCTCCTCTTGTGCCTGCTGCATGGAAATGTCAGCGGGAAGTTGCTTGAAATGGGTCTTTACGTCGTCTTCTTCTTCTGAGATGTTCTTGAAGATAAGGATGTGGCCAAGGATGTGAACGTGCGTCTCGGTGATCTGCCACAGGTTCTTGCCGATTTCGCGACGCTCCACGTCAAAAGTTCCCCCGGCCTGAAGATAGCCAACAAGGAAAAACTTTACATCGCGAATCAGCCGGCCCTTGAGGCTGACGATACGATGCTGCTCTCGGTGAACCACCATGTCTCCCTCCATCGCCGCGAAGACACGCGCCTCCATATCAGGCGGATTAAACTGCGGGTTCGGCTTGAAGTGAAGAGTGATGTCGCTTCCCTTCTCATCCTGGATCGACCAGACAAATGCGTCGGGAAGGATGCGAAGCAATTCGGCAGCCTCTTCATCGTCGTGCTGGCCGCTCTTGTGCTGTTTGGCCTGGGCGCGTGTGTCGCGCATGAATGATTCCATTTCCTGTCGCTGCTGCGCTTCAGAGAGCGCCTGTCCGTTGCGCTCCATGACACGTTCAAGCGAAGCGTGTTGCGCCTGCGCCACCCACTGCTTCACCGTCTTCCTCGGTTCAGAGTCGGTTTCGTAGTAGAGCCAATGCGTATGATCGTCGCGGTCCGCTGCAAGTTCTGTCTGTACGGCCTGCTGAACGATCTGTTTTGGATTCTGCGCGTGCAATGCTGCAAGTTGTCCGCAAATGAAAGTCGAGATGAGGAGATGCTCAACTCTGAGCAGCATTCGGGCTCCTTGATGCATTTAGATGCGTCAACGGAAGCTATCGGGAGTGAGACTGCCTGATTAACCGGTGAGCCTGGGGCAGGCAACCTTATTACCCCAATGCTGACCTATGCGGAACGAGTGCGGAGGCGGCGAACGCGATAGAAGATCGTCAATGCAGTGACGGAGCCGCAGGTGAGGAGGCTCGCGGCCATGCCCAGGATGAGCGACGGATCTCGCTGGTAGGTGCCGTGCACGATGCCAATGGCCTGCAGCACACTGAATCCGCCAAATGTGATCAGCGAGATGCCCTCGTCGCTCTTCTTGCGCCACACGGCAATCAGTTGCGGCACGAACAGCAGCGCATTGCCGATAAGGCCCAGGCCGAAGACGACCGCAACGATCTCTTTCATTGAACGCCTCTCTCCGGAAACCTTGCTGCGTTGCGCGCCTTTGCCTTTGCGGCCTCTTCTTCGCGGGACCGCGAGGGGGCGCTCGTTTCAAGCGACGCAAGAAGGCGCGCGGAGGCGGCGGTAATCTCCTCCAAGGCCGCAAGGAACGGAGCCTCGTTGGCCTTTGAAGGTTTGTTAAAGCCGCTGATCTTTCTGACGAACTGAAGCGACGCCGCACGGATCTCTTCGTCAGTAACGGGTGGATCGAAGTTGAAAAGCATTTTGATGTTCCTGCACATCTGTCTGGGACCTCCGGTGCTTGGCGTCTCCGTTGAGAACACCTGTGCGTTCCGCTACAGGGTTGCGGAGATTCACAGTTGTAGAATCTCAAGAACAGATTTACCGGTGCAAATATGGGTTATTTCGAAGACGTTACAGAAGCGGCAGAGTACCTCCGGGGCAGACTCGGGAGCCGGAAGCCTCATCTTGGAATTGTGCTCGGTTCCGGCCTGGGTGCGGCGGCAGATGCCGTTCGTGACCGGGTGATCGTGCCGTATGACCAGATCCCGCACTTTCCCAAGTCGACAGTGGAGGGCCACACAGGGCGGATCGTCGCGGGCCTGCTGGGCGGCGCTCCGGTAGTCGTGATGCAAGGACGCGTGCACTTCTATGAAGGCTACTCTTTGCAAGAGGTCACTTTCCCGATGCGGGTGATGGGGGCGCTGGGCATCCGTGCAGTGGTGCTGACGAATGCAGCGGGCGGTATAGCCGATAGATACAAGGTGGGACAGCTTGTCCTGATCGGCGACCACATCAACATGATGGGATCGAATCCGCTGGTGGGCCCGAACGAGCCCCGCTTTTCGTTTCAGAGAAGGAATTGCGGACTGCGGTTCTTTGACATGACCGAAGCTTATTCCAAGAGGCTGCGCCTCATCGCCATGCAAGCTGCTGAGCAGGAAGGCATGACCCTTGAGGAGGGGACCTATCTGGCGGTAAGCGGTCCGAACTTTGAGACGCCCGCGGAAATTCGGGCGTTTCGCACGATGGGCGCCACCCTCGTGGGTATGTCGACTGTGCCGGAGACGATTGTGGCGCGACATATGGGGATCGAGGTGTTAGGGATCTCATGCGTGACGAACCTGGCCTCGGGTCTGGGAACATCGCAGCTCAGCCATTCTGAAGTATTTGAGACGGGTCGGCTGGTGGAGCGAAGGCTCGCGGAACTGTTGGAGCGGCTCGCAATCTGGATCTCCGCGCTGGTGGAAGCTGAATCGTGAGCGAAGGGGCAGCAGGAGGAGTCAGGCGGTCACGCAGTTGCCTTTTCGGCCGGTCGTAATGGGCATTGCCGGGGCGTCGGGCTCCGGAAAAACCACTCTTGCCGCAGAACTCGCACGCGAGCTGGATGGAGTTCACTTCCCGCTCGACAACTACTATCTCGATCTTTCGCATTTGCCGTTTGCGGAGAGAATTCGTGCGAATTTTGACGATCCCGCACTGATTGAGAGTGGGTTGCTTGCGAAGCACGTGGCGGCATTGGCGCGCGGAGAGTCGATCGAGCGGCCTCTCTATGACTTCGCCCATCACATCCGCGTGCGCGGTCAAACGGAGACCGTGCGGCCGGGGCCGCTTGTGCTCGTCGAGGGACTGTTCGCCCTCCATTACAAGGATTTGCTTCCTCTTTACCACCTGCGCATCTATGTAGATACGCCGGATGATGTCTGCTTTGACCGGCGCATGCGGAGGGACACGACCGAGCGCGGCCGCTCGGCCGAGTCCGTACGGCAACAATATGAGGCGACGGTGCGGCCTGCGGGCATTGCTTACGTGCGACCTTCGGCGGTGAATGCCGATCTCACCGTGGACGGGAGTGCAGCCCTGGATTGGAAGGTTGAACAGGCGCTGGCGGCGATGCGTGCACGAGGACTGCTGCGGTTACCTCGATAATGGAAAGCGCGTGTTTTCTGGCGAAATTCCCACTTTGGATCGCCGGGCTACGCCGAAAGTGGAGACCGTCTTTACTCGTTCCGGGGCTATTCTCGTCACAGAATGCGAGACTTGGTTCTTTCACTCAGGATTCACGCAACATCTAAACCGGAACCGGTTTCGTACCGATAGCGTAGGAAGTAACATGAGCAGATCATTCAGAGCGATGCAGCAGAAGGCCGGAGCGTGGATGCGGACAGGCATTTCGCCCCGGCGTCTCGCGCTTACGCTTGCTCTGGGATTTGCCATCGGCTGCATCCCCGTGATCGGCATTCCGACAGCGCTCTGCATGGTTGTTGCGCTGTCCCTGAGGCTGAATCTTCCGGCGATCCAGGCGGCCAACTACGCGGCTATGCCGCTGCAAGTCGCGCTGATCTTTCCGTTTGTGCGGCTTGGCTCGTGGATGTTTGCCTCCGGCGCACAGCCTTCGCCTTCGGCTCGCATGATGCTGCATCAGTCGCCGATGAAGCTGATCTGGGCCTCGGGCAGCATGGCCGGAGAAGCGTTGGCAGCCTGGCTTGTGATTGCTGTCCCGATGGTGGCGATGATGACTCTGGCGCTGACCGCGCTTTTGCGGAGAGTGCCGGCTCTCGCGGCCGAATCCGGAGACTGAGAAGTCAGGGACCAGGGATCGGTAGCCTGGGATCAGAACCGGTTTCTACCGTCGGGCGAGCACGCCTAATTTCCTGCGTATGGATCGGGCACAGGGTTGGCGCTCTGCAGCCATGCGGTGTAGAGCATGTCGCGGAGCATGCTGGCTCCCGCCGCCAGGCGCTCAGCCGTGAAGTCGCGAGACTCCGGTGTTCCCGCCCCTGTGAATCCGCCCGCCTTTTCCAACTGGTAGACCTTCTCGACATATGTCGCGGAGTGGCGCAGGTATGCCACGTAGTCGTTGAAGATATCGCCAGCGAGCGCCTGAGCCGGCGTCATTTTGGCCTGAACATCAGGTGCGTGGATGTTCGCGCTCACGAATGGACCTTCGAACTGCCAGTGAATCTTGTGGTTTGTGGTGTAGCCATTAGGGTTAGGACCTACCCAGCCGTTGTACGCAATGGTTGTGTGGAGGGGCTGAGCGGCGTCCCCGACATAGTGACCCAGCCAGCCCGCGTAGAAAATCGCCGCCTGTTCGACGGCGCGAGTGTCCTGGTGTTCGGCAGTGAGACGGCGGTACTCGCGGAGAGCAGCCTTCAGGCGCTCCCAGATCTCGGTGGCTTCCCACGGCTGCAGCCCGATCTTTTCAGGCCGCTGACCCGCTGCAAATACGCTGGCTTCAAAATCCAGCCGCTTGTGCGGAAGTGGTCCGAGGGCGTCCGCGGGCTCGAGGTCGATGAAATGCTCCGGCGCCTGCGCCGCGACGAGCTCGGGCTCAGCAGGCGAACGCCACCGGTCAGGTTCGGGGCCGAGGTACTCAATCTCGTTCAGGGCCGCCTCAGAATGAAGAAACGCCGGCACATCTGCGGGCAGATTTGCAGATGCCAGACGATTGATCATTCGGTGACCTTCGTTACCCCATGCATGAGCGGTTTCCCCCTTGAAAATCAAGCATGAAAGGACAATAAGGGCAGGTATCCCCAAGGCATGGCGTGAAGTGATGCGGAGCATGATGCAAGTATACGGCGACGAGGGAAGAATCGGCGTGGTTGGACGGTCATCCCGGGAAGCAGCAGACATGGCCGCGCGGCGGTGCCGTTCCGTGTTCAATCCCGCACGTGTTCAGCAACTTACGCTTGAAAACCGACAGTATTTGTGGAAGGGTGCAAGATAAGCCACATTGAATGCGTACTGCGCCCCGCGGGAAAACTCGCACAGACTGGGACGGCGGCAGGACTGTGGATGTATTCTCGCTGAAATAGTGCGAGGGACAAAGGGGGCGGCGGCTCCGTGCCGGCTGCCTCAGGCAAAGCACGTGCGATTGTAAGGTTGTCGTGCGGCGGATTAGGACCAGCGGTGTGCGCGGCATCCAACAGGGCCGGCGCGCAGCCATTTGAGCGGGAGCGCGGCAACAGGATGGACATACGCGAAGCCAGGCAAGCCAAGTTCGATGAGGAGAAGAAATCTGCGTCGATTTGGCCTGCGATTTCTCTGCTAGCAGTTGCGATGGCGGCAGGTGGAATCACTGCGCGGCTCCAGGGTGGACCCCGGTTCGACTGGCTGCTGCTTGTGATCGCCATGGGTCTCACGGCGGCTGTCCTGATCCAGTTGCTGGCCGACGACTCTGCTGGGCGCGAGGCCGCGGCTCGATACGCCGGTGATCCGCTGAAAGACATGCTGGATTCGGCGGGCACCATCGTGATTGCCATCGGCCTCGATGACAAGATCACTTATGTGAATCCTGCCGGCGAACGGCTTCTTGGCTATCACGCGGCAGAACTGGTCAATCAGGAAACGACAAAGGAACTGCTGGCTCCGGGCGAAGAGGAACGGCTTGTCTCCGAGGTGCGGCGGCTTTTCGGAATTCAAAAGAACCTGGCAGAAGGCAACGACGGCGGGCTTGAATCGTATGCGCAGGTTGTGCAGTCGCTGGCCCCCAGCCAGGTGCCGAGCTTCGAGACGCATCTGCGGCGAAAGGACGGGGCCCTGTTCCCTGTTCGGCTGCATATCTCCGCGCTGCGCAATCGCGAGGGCGTGCCGACGGGTCTTGTGGCCGTTGCGCTTGATCAGACGGTAACGGCAGCGACGGGAGATGGGCTCCGCATTCCGCGGGATCGCTATCGCGACCTGTTTGAGAATTCGAGCGAGATGATTGCAACGCTCGAGATGGATGGGAAGTTTCTCTATGCCAACCCGGCGCTGCGCCACACATTCCGCCTGGACAGGAATGCCTCGCTTGAGAACGAGTCGTTCGCAGATATCTTTGGAGAGGGCTCGAAAGAAGAGGCATCGGGACTTCTGAAGAAGGCGTTGGATGGAATGACGGTGGATCGCGCACCTCTGCGAGCCGAGACCGCCGATGGACGCATGCTGGAGCTTGAGATGAGCCTCCACCAGCGGCGTCGCGCGGGCAAGCCGCTGGCCGTCCAGTGCCTGCTGCATGACGTGACCCCTCAGAAGCATCGCGAACACCGGCTGGCTCTGCAATTGGTTGTGAGCCAGATTGTGGGTGAGAACGTTTCAGCGGAAGTGGCGACGAAGCGCGTGCTGGAAGCGCTCTGCATCTCGCAGGGCTGGGATGTCGCGGTGAAGTGGGACGTAAACGCCGAAGAGAACCGCCTGGAATTCAGCACGGCCTGGGGCATGCAGGGCAAAGAGGCCGAGGTTCTGATCCAGGAGAGCATGGGAATCACCCTGACGGCCGGCAACAGCCTTGCGGGACGCGCCTGGAAGGAAGGGCGTGTGGTGTGGGCATCGGACCTGGCAGCACTCCCGACAGGACCACGGGTGCAGACCGCGCTCCGAAGCAGAATGGTCTCGGGCTGGGCCGCACCGGTGCAGGTGGGAAACAACGTCCTGGCAGTGCTGGAGTTCTATTGCCACATGAAGCTCCGCGAAGACCGCGAGACCACTGCGGCCATGGAGACGGTTGCAGGGTCGCTGGGTCAGATGCTGGCGCGGACGCGAGAGCGTGAGCGCGCAGAGGAACTGAGCCGGCAGCAGGAGATTCTGCTTGGATCCGTTGCCGACGGCATTTGCGGAGTGGATCGAAACGGGCTGGTTCGTTTTGCCAATCCCGCGGCCGCGCGGTTGCTGGGAGCCCGGCCTGCAAACCTGATCGGCAAGCCAGTTCACCAGCTTGTCCACGGATCAGCGCCTTCGGACAGGAAATGCGGCGAAGACTGCCCACTGCGCCGCGCTTCAGGGCAGCGGAAATCCGTGACTGGAGAGGGCACAATCTTCCGCAGCAACGGCACGGGGTTTCCGGCGGAATTCTTCCTGAACCCGATCCTCGACCAGGGGAGATTCTCGGGATCGGTGCTGAGCTTCCGCGACATCAGCCAGCGTTATGCGCTCGATCGTATGAAGGATGAGTTCGTATCGACGGTCAGCCACGAGTTGCGCACGCCGTTGACATCGATTCGAGGCGCGCTTGGGCTGCTTTCGTCGGGCATGCTCGGCACCATCAACGAGAAGGCCGCCAACCTGTTGCGCATTGCGCTCAGCAACTCTGAGCGGCTGGTCCGTCTCATCAATGACATCCTCGACCTGGAGCGCACCCAGAGCGGGCGCGAGCCGTTGGCGTTCAGGCCCGTGCAGCTGGGCGAAATTGTGCGCCAGGCTATCGACGGCATGCAGCCGGTGGCGGATGAGGCTGGCGTGCTGCTGATTCATGACAAGACGCAGGTGGAGATCACGGCTGATGCCGATCGATTGCTTCAGGTGGTCACGAACCTGCTTGTCGAACGCCGTCAAGTTCTCTCCGCAGAACTCGGCGGTATCTGTGATGCTGCGCTCCGGCGCGAGCGGAGTGACGCTGTCCGTCATCGACCAGGGACGCGGAATTCCCGCCGACAAGCTGGAAGCGATCTTCGGGCGATTCCAGCAGGTGGACGCCTCCGATTCGCGGCAAAAGGGCGGCAGCGGCCTGGGACTGGCGATTTGTCGCGCCATCGTTCTGCAGCATACAGGGCGAATCTGGGCTGAGCGTAATCCGGTGCGCGGATCGACCTTCAGGGTGTTTTTGCCTTACCAGCCGGCGACCGTGAAGAACGAGAACGGGGAAGCCAGCCCGGCAGCACACGGCGCAGTGCTGGTGGCGGACACAAACGGCACAACACGACCGCTCATTGCCGAACAACTCGCTCGATTCGGATATCGCGTGGTGGAAGCAACAACCGTGGACCAGGCGGTAGCGGTGGCGCACGATGGCGTCTCGGCGATCGTGCTCGATACTACGCTCGACGGCATCAATGGATGGGAGATCCTGCCCATGCTTCGGCGGGAAGCCCCTGAGGCGCACACGCCTGTTGTCCTGCTGGGTCTGGCGAATCCGCAGAACAAGCTGGAGGCAAGTCCCAAGGATCGGCTGTTTCCTCGCCCGACGGACGACGCGCTGCTTGTCGAGTTGTCCAAGGCGCTATGTGAAGGAAGCGATCCGCTCCGGATACTGATTGTCGAAGCTGATCCGGACCTGGGGCAGGTCATTTCTGAAATCTTCACAAGAGAAACGACCAGCGTGCGCGTCGCACACACGCGACAGGCTGCGCTCGACGAATGCCTTACATTCCAGCCGCACTTGCTCGTACTCGATGTCGGAATGCCGGACGGAGACGGGTTCAACGTGGTGGACTGGATGCGGGAACATGAAGACCTGTCCCGAATCCCCCTGGTAGCTTATTCCGCACATGGCCTCACGCAGGCTGAGCGCATGCAACTGGTGCTTGGGCTCACGCACTTCCTTACAAAGGCCAGTGTCGAGCCGGAGCAATTGGAGTCCCTGGTGCTGACGATTCTGCGAAGCTCGAAAGAGGTCGAGGAATCGGTGCCAGAGGTTTCGACAAGCTAAAGAAGGCTGCGGCGAATGCCGGGACCCATCCAATCCGGCAATTTAGCATAGAGACATGAACTGCCGAATGCTTTAAGAGCGGCAGGGAGAAATTTTAAGATGCATCGCATTCTTATCATCGATGACGAAGACGACATTCGCGAAGTGGCGGCCCTCAGCCTCGAGACTGTGGCGGGATGGGAGGTCATGGTAGCGAATTCAGGAGCACAGGGACTGGCTCGCGCATCGACTTATCAGCCCGATGCCATCCTGCTGGACGTGATGATGCCGGGTATGGACGGTCCAACTACGTTCAGGGAACTGCGCAAGAATCCGACAACGGCGCACATTCCTGTGTTGCTGTTGACCGCAAAAGTGCAGGCCAGTGACCGGCTGCGCTTTGCCGACCTGGGCGTGGAAGCTGTACTGGTGAAGCCTTTTGATCCCCTCACGCTTTCAGAACAGGTGGCAAGCATCCTGGGCTGGAACTGAGGGCCTGCACCGTGGGAAATACGCCTGAAGCTACAATCGCAGACGCGATGAACCGCCTGTGGGTGCGGTTTCTTCCCCAGATGGAGACGCGCGTGGCCACGCTGGAAGCGGCTGCGGCGGCGCTAGCCGCGGGGACGCTGGCGGGCGATCTGAAGGAGCAGGCGAGCGAGGAAGCACACAAGCTCGCCGGCGTGCTTGGCACATTTGGATTGCATGAAGGCACTGAGCTGGCGCGCGAAGCGGAAAGCGCCTACAGAGGCGATCCGCAGTCGGACCCGAATGCGGCGGAACATCTGGCCAGGATTGCGACGCAGTTGCGCGCTTTGCTCGCTGCCCGGGAATGAGCCGGCCGCGACGAAGAGTGCTGCCAACCCGGGATACCGCCATACCCTCACCAATTACACTCGTCAGAGGTGATTCGAGAAGGGACATCTCCGAGACAGCTCGACCTCAGCTTTGAGGCGCCACAGATTGCACGCCGTGTATGGCCCGTGCGAGAGCTGGTCGCACAGGTGTGCGAACAGGTTGAGGCCGAGTATGGCGATATCTGGGTGGAGGGCGAGATATCCAACTACCGCCCGGCACCCTCGGGACATCTCTATTTCACGCTGAAGGACGCCGAGGCCCAGCTGCCGGTTGTGCTGTTCCGCAGGCAGGCTTTGCTATTGCGCTTCAAACCCGCAGACGGGTTGCACGTGCTGGTGCGCGGCCGGGTAAGCGTCTATGCACAGCGAGGACAATTGCAGTTGGTTGGCGAGACGATTGAGCCGGTTGGAGCCGGCTCGCTTCAACTGGCATTCGAACAACTGAAAGAACGACTGAAAGCCGAAGGGCTGTTCGATGCGGGGCGCAAGAAGCCTCTGCCGGCATTTCCGCGAACAGTCGGCATGGTCACTTCGCCAACGGGCGCAGTAATTCGCGATTTTCTGAACATCGTGAAGCGCAGGCATTCCGGTCTGAATGTACTGCTCTTCCCTGCTTCGGTTCAGGGCGAACAATCTGCCGCGGAGATAGAGGCGGCTCTGGCGCATCTGAACGCATCGGGCGCGGTGGACCTCATTGTGGTGGCGCGAGGCGGCGGATCGCTCGAAGACCTGAGCGCATTCAACAGTGAGCGTGTGGCGCGCGCGATTGCGGGATCAAGGCTGCCGGTTGTTTCAGCAGTCGGACACGAGACGGATTTCACGATTGCGGATTTTGTCGCGGATCTGCGGGCACCCACACCTTCTGCTGCAGCTGAGCTCATCACGGAAGCACAACACCGCATTGAGGAGCGCGTGGCAAATCAGGCGAGCCGCCTTGAGCGTGCGACAAGGTTTCAGATCCTGCATGCGCGGCAGAAATTTGACCGCTTGCCGGTGGGTCGCACAGAGTGGCGCATGTCGGCGATGCTGCAGCGGTTCGATCAGAGGCTTGATGATCTTGCGTTCGGCATGGAGACATCAGTTGGCGGGCTGGTCCGTCAAAGACAGCGTGAAGTGGCGGAGCTGACTGCCGCTGTTCTTCATCATGATCCACGGCAGAGGCTGGGGAGAACGCGCGAGCGGCTTACCGCTGGAATTACGCGGCTCGATCGGTCGCTGGAACGAACATTGCACGCAACTGGTGCGCGGCTGAACGCGATCGATGCGCGCCTGCACTCTCTGTCGCCGTTGGCGGTCTTGGAGCGTGGATATGCATTGGTAGTGAGTGCGGACGGCGCGGTGATCAGAGGGACGGCGCAGATATCCGCGGGTGATACGGTGACGACGCGCCTGAGCGACGGCGAGTTCACAAGCCGGGTGGAAACAATCGCGCGAAAGAAACGGAAGAAAAAGCGAGGATATGAAGGAAGCTAGCGTACGCAGACTTTTTGGAACGGACGGCATTCGCGGAATTGCAGGGGAAGCGCCGCTGGATGCAACAACGGTTTACGCCACGGGACTGGCGCTGGGACACTCCCTTGCCGGGAAGGTCGCTCCGAAGGTGATCCTTGGTCGCGACACGCGCGAATCGAGCGGCTGGATCGCTGCGACGCTCGCCGCAGGCTTGCGGGATGCAGGTGTGACAGTGGAAAGCGCGGGCATCGTTCCGACTCCCGCGGTGGCATTTCTGGCACGGACGCATGGCTTCCATGCGGGAGTCGTCATCAGCGCCTCGCACAACCCCTGGCGCGATAACGGGATCAAGCTCTTTGGCGGCGACGGATTCAAGTTACCGGACGCGGTGGAGCTAACCATCGAGCAGGAGATTCAACGACACGCCGCTGACGTGAAAGCGCCTGATCCGTCAGCGTTGCCTCGCGTTGAAGATAACCACGCGCTCCAGGAGGACTACATTCAGTTCCTGATCGATTGCGTGCCTGCCTTGCATTTGAGCGGGCTTCGCATCGTGGCTGACTGCGCGAACGGAGCGGCGGCGGCGGTGGCGCCGGAGCTGTTTACGCGGCTCGGTGCAAAGATCCCAAGTGAGCTCGCGATTCTGAATGTGACCCCCGATGGCCGCAACATCAATAGCGGTTGCGGGGCACTGCATCCAGCGTGGGTAGCGGCCGAGGTGCAGGCGCGCGGTGCGAGTCTCGGGCTGACGTTTGATGGCGACGCCGACCGCTGCATGTTGGCGGGCGCAAACGGAAACGTGATCAACGGAGATGCCATTCTGCTGCTGGCTGCCCGGGACCTGAAGGAGCGCGGGCTGCTGACAGGGGACGTCGTTGTGGCTACGACGATGTCGAACATGGGACTGGAGGCAGCGCTGAAGCGCTCAGGGATTCGCATGCTGCGCGCGCCGGTGGGCGACCGCTATGTACTCGAGCAGATGCAGCAGCACGACGCGGCACTTGGCGGCGAACAGTCAGGTCACATTCTCTTCCCGCACCTCGCCACGACCGGCGACGGGCTGCTCACGGCCCTCGTTGTGCTGGAGCTGATTGCGCGCAGCGGAAAGAGCGTTGATGAACTTACGTCGGACCTCAAGGTGTTTCCGCAAGTGATCGTGAATGTAAAGGTACGGGAGAAGAAACCCCTCGAAGGGATTCCGGCCGTGGCTGAGCGGATTCGCGCCGCAGAGGAAGAGCTGAAGGACTCAGGGCGCGTGGTGATTCGCTATTCAGGAACAGAGGCCCTGGCGCGCGTCATGATCGAGGCGGAGAGCGAAGTGGCAATGCGAAAGCACGCGGACGCGATTGCAGACGCGATTCGCAAGGAGCTCGGAGCCTAGCTCGAGGCGCCTTACTTTTCTTCCTGGTACTCCATCTCAGTGTTGATCGCCCAGATATTGTTTTTCGTTGTGACTCCGTTGACGACATTTTCAACAGCGGTCATGGCCGTGAGCATGGAGTGGTCCTGGTTGTTGTATTTGTGCATGCCATTCCGGCCGATGAGAAACAGATTTTCAAAGCTATCGACGTAGTTACGAATCACATCAAACTTGTCATAGCTGCCAAAATAGGCGGGATAGGTCTTGGGAACTCGGACGACGTGAGAATCTTCCACGTCTTCAGCATTGAGAATTCCGATCTTCTCGACCTCAGAGATCGCGAATCTCGCCATCTCTTCTTCCGATAGTTTCCAGATTGGATCGGTCTCGTTGCAGAAGTATTCCAGTCCAATCCAGACTTTGTCTTCTGCGCTCGTCAGCCAGGGGCTCCAGTTGTTGAATATCTGCAGGCGACCGATGAGGACATCGGGTTCCTGAATGTAGATCCAGTTGTCCTTGAGCAGGCTTCCGTCGGCTTCTGTCAACTTCAGCTTCTTCGCGAGAAGACCGACGGTGATGAAATCGCGATAGACCAGGCCTTCGCTGACCTGCGTTGACTTCGCCCGGCACCGGCACTGAGATGCCGCGAATCAGTTCACGCACGGGCATTGTCGAGAAGAAATAGTCTCCCGCGAAGGTTAGGCGCTGGCCAGAAAGACCCACGCCCTCAATGGAAGCCACTCGGTTTCCTTCGATATTGATTCGATCGATATTGATGCCAAGATGGATTTCTCCACCGCGTTGAACCACGAGTTCCGCGGCGTGTTCCCATAGCTGACCGGGGCCGAGCTTCGGGTAAAGGAACTTCTCGATGAGAGATGTCTGGGTCTCTTTTTGCGCAATGTCGTCACGGCGCGAGCGAAATGTTTTTTTCAGAAAGTGGATCACAACGCCCTTCAGCGACAGGCCCTTGATGCGTTGAGCGCCCCACTCTGCGCTGATTTCGCTGCAGGGGACACCCCAGACCTTTTCAGTGTAGGACTTGAAGAACGTGAGGTAGAGCTGCTTGCCGAAGCGATTGATCAGAAAGTCTTCTAGGGTGCGCTCCTCAGGGCGCGGCAGCAAAGCTGCGCGCATATAGCTCACGCCTGCACGAAAGGTCCGGACCAGACCCATCTTCCTGAGGGTGTCGGCCGTGAGACGGATTGGGTAATCGAAAAAGCGGCGCATGAAGTAGATGCGGCTTTTGCGATTGCGAACCAGCATGACAAGATCTTCAATTTGCGGATCTGCATGCAGGGGAGCGGCGGGTACAGCGCGCTGTTGTCCCTGGTAACGAAGGTCTCCATTGCCGGCGGCACCGGACTCGATGGGCATCAAGTCGAGCCACCATTGCATGACCCTGTCAGACTTGGAAAAGAAGCGATGGCCACCGATATCCATGCGGTTGCCCTTGTAGACAACGGTGCGCGAAAGGCCGCCCACCTGGTTCCCGGCCTCGATCAGGATAGGCTTGATTCCAGTGTGGCGCTGAAGTTCGACCGCGGCCGTCAATCCGGCAGGACCCGCTCCGATAATGATGGCGGTACCCCGCTTCGTCTCCGGCATCAAAGCTCTCCTTGAGGATCGCTGGCAGCATAAACAAACACATCTTCATTGCTGAATCCCCACCCTTTGGGTGATTCGTAAACCAGGTGCAATCCCAGTTGCGCCAGGTCGTCCTGTGTGATTTGCCACTCCGAGAGGACGACCGCAGATCTTCCCGTAGAGGACTCTAGAGACTGCAGCTCTTCGCGACTCACTGATCGCTCGCTGTCCCATCCGCGGTTATAGAGCACATATGGGCGGCTACACCTGCACGACGGGAAATATGCAGTGGGAATGCCTGTGTACGCGAGAACCGTCGGAGCCGGCAGCTCCGATTGGACAACCAATGGATGTCCTGTGAGCCCCGCAGATTCCAGCCATTCAGCCACAGCTTTGCCGGCAGAAAATGGACTGGCCCATTCCTTGACGCAGAACGCCGCACAGATTGACACTTGCATGGAAAGCAGGACGAGCAATATGGGTCCCGTTGCGTAAGAGGGAAGCCATGAGCCCGTCCGGTCTTCCTGCCTGTTCACCATAAGCGCAATGATGTAGCTGAAAATGACAAATGTGGAGTGCGTTTCCAGTGGTACACGCACTGTGGCGACGGCGGCGCCAGTCCAAAGCACAGAAGCCGTGATCATGAAGTACCGGCTTCTTTTTCCGGGCAATACTGACAGAGCAACCGACCAGAGAAACAAGGTCACAAGAACATCTCTGTAGGCAGCTAAAGTAAGAGCGCCGTTGCGGATCGACGAGTCTGCATTCAGTGTTATCGGCAGGAAATAGTGCCAGACTCTTCCCACCCCTAGTACAAGGAAGTCAAACAGGCTCCCGCCTGAGAATCCCAGCCGCATCGACATGTCTTTCGCAGGGCGGACGGTGAAGTAACAGAGCGTCAGGGCAATGGCGATCAGCGCCATGGAGGCCCAGAATCTGCGCTCTTTGAGCTTCGATCTCACCGAGAGACAGACCCATCTCCGGCGAGAAGAGGTAGAGCCAAACGAGAATGCTGAAAGCAACGGGTATGGCGAGGAAATGCGAGTTGATCGCCAGAGCAATAAAGGCCATCCCGAGCCAATGTCGCTGTGGCCTTGCCAGAAAACATCGTGCCGCAAGAGTCAGAAGCAGTCCCGCGAGCATGTAGTCACGCGCCAAAACACCCGATACGAAGAAGACCGAAACACCAAAGAGAATGAGTACGCGAGCGACCATGGTCAATGCGCGCGCGGAAAGGATTGCCAGCGCCATTGAAACAGCGAGCACGAAATTCACGCACTGCATCATGATTACGTTGGAGGAAATGCGTGAAGCTGCATACAGAAGGACAAACCAAAGAGCGGGGTGTGACTCGTATCGAAGGTGTTGAATGACGGGGAGGAGACTCTGGGCATTTCGCACGAAGAGCCACGGCTGCACTTCGTCGAGGTACATCTCATGCCTGGAAGTTACGAGCGCAAGCAGGCCGGCAAAGATCGCGAGGACGACGAAGACAATTGTGTTTTCGCCTATCGATATCGGATGTTGAGACTCTGCTTTTTGGCCTCCACTCAGCATTCGAGTAGGGGTCATGTTGCTTTGCATGGGGATCCTCTGCCCGAGTCTAGCAGCCAGGGACAAGACTGTTGACAGCACGGAGATCGGACTTCACGCGAAGGTAATTCCCAAGCCAATAGAACTCCCGTCAGCCTGTATGTTCCAGAGGAAAAATGGCCTTCGTTGGTGACCTCGGCGATCTTTTGGCCCCCTACAGATCGCGCCAGTTCGGGCCGAAGCCAAGGTCAGCCACAAGAGGCACGTTCAGCTTGATGACGCCTTCCATCTCGTGCGCGCACAAGTTGTTCCACTTCCTCCGTCTCGGCTTCAGGGACTTCGAAGAGCAGCTCGTCGTGAACCTGCAGCACCATGCGGGTCTTGAGCTTGCGGTCGGCGAGCTTGCGATCGAGAGCGATCATGGCAAGCTTGATGAGGTCGGCGGCAGTGCCTTGAAGCGGCGTGTTGACGGCGGTGCGCTCGGCGAATCCGCGCTGATTCGGATTGCGGCTCTCGATGTCGGGAATCGGGCGCACGCGGCCAAAAAGCGTGCGGACACTTCCCTCGCGACGCGTGGCCTCGAGCGTTTTCTCGATGAAGGACTTCACACCCTGATAGCGCGCAAAGTAGCGATCGATGTAGGCACGAGCCTCAGGCTGCGGAATTCCCAACTGCGCTGCCAGACCAAAGGGCGAGATGCCGTACACGATGCCGAAGTTGACGGCCTTGGCGCGGTTGCGCGTCTCCTTGTCCATGGTGTCGGCCGGAACGCCGAAGACTTCGCTGGCCGTAAGGGTGTGGATGTCGTCGTTCTGCTGATAGGCCCGGACCAGAAGCGGATCGCCGCTGAAGTGCGCGAGAAGGCGCAGCTCGATCTGCGAGTAGTCGGCCGAAAGGAGCTGGGTGCCGGGCGCTGCAATGAATGCAGCGCGAATCTCGCGACCCAGTTCGGTCTTGATGGGAATGTTCTGCAGATTGGGATTGACTGAAGAGAGGCGGCCCGTCGATGTGGCTGCAGCCTGAAACGTGGTGTGGACTCGCGACTCGGAATCGGCGAGCAGCGGCAGCGAATCGACGTAGTTCGATTTGAGCTTGGAGAGATGGCGGAATTCGAGGACGAGACGCGGGACCTCGTTGGCCTCGGCCAGCTGCTCGAGCACATCCTGCGCGGTGGAGATGGCCTTGCCCTTGCCGCGAACTGACAGGGGCAGGAAGCCCCATATGCGTGAACAGCACTTCGCCAAGTTGTTTGGGCGAGTTGATATTGAAGCGGCGTCCGGCGAGGTCGAAAATATCGTCTCGCCCACGCGCTCCATTTCGGCGGCGAATCTCTTCGAGAGGCCGTCGAGGACGGCGGTGTCAATGCGAACACCGTTCTTCTCCATGCGATAAAGCACGGGTGCCAGAGGCAGATCGATTTCCTCGTAAACACGCGTGACATTACTGCGTTCCGCCTCGGCGCGCAGCAGAGGGAACCAGGGCTTGCGTGGCTGCGGCGGCTGCGGGCAGAGAGGCCGGCGCGGGCTGATTGTGACGAGCGGCCACGTCAGCCAGCGATTGCGTTGCGTGTGTGGGATTGAGGGCGTAGGAAAGCAGCATGCTGTCGTCAACGGCGCCACGGATCGTACGTCGAGACCGCCGAGAACATGAAGCGCCAGTTTGAGATCGTGGACGCGCTTCGGGACGGCTTCATCTTCGAAGAGCTTGCGCAACTCGGGAGAAAGAGGCAGGCACAGCGCTCTGCCGGGATCGGCACAAACGCCGACGCTGGATCGCGTCTTCTTCTCAGCCTCTTCGACGACGTCGAGAAGCGAAAGAGTCTGCGGCACGGCATCACCGTTCTCCGGCTCTTCTTCCGTGGGCTCCTCGGCTGCCAGAGCAAAGGCGAACCCGTGCTTCTGCGCGGCGTCGTAGAAAGCCGCGGCCTGCTCGGCTGTTGGCTGGTCGATGAGCTCGGCCGCCGGCGCGCTTGAAGACGGCGCCAGTTCGCGAAGCATCGAAGTGAATTCAAGCTCGGTGAAAAGCTCGCGGCAGGCCTCGACGTCCGGGTCCTGCGTCTCCATCGCACTCAGATTCAAGTTCCAGCGGAACATGGCAGTCAATGGTGACAAGTTCCTTGGAAAGCAGAACTGCATCGCGATTCTGCTCGAGCGATTCGCGATAGCTCTTGCGCTTGACCTCGGCAGTGCGGTCCAGCACGGCCTCGACGCTGCCGAACTGAACAATGAGCTCGACGCTCCCCTTGTCGCCGATTCCGGGAGCGCCCGGGATGTTGTCGATGGTGTCGCCGCGCAGGGCCATGACGTCGACGACCTTCTCAGGAGGCACTCCGAGCGTCTCGGCGACCTTGGCGGCGTCGAGAATCAGATTGTCCTTTTGCGGGTTGAGGACTTTGACCTTCGGCGTGACCAGTTGCATCATGTCTTTGTCGCCGGAGACGATGAAGACCTCGTGGTCGCGCTCGGCCGCTTCACGAGCCAGGGTGCCGATCACGTCGTCGGCCTCGAAGCCTTCTGCTTCAAGAATGGGAATGTGGAGCGCTTCAAGAGAGCGGCGAATATAGGGAATCTGGCGGCGAAGGTCTTCAGGCATCGCTTCACGCTTGGCCTTGTAGCCCTCGTAGCTCACTTCTTCGAAGCTCTGGGACTTCGAGTTCCACTTGCGGAGCGTGCCGATCGCGCGCGCGCGCTCATCGCGAAAGACCGCGCCGCTCACGTCGAAGACCGCGGCAAAGTAGCGCGGCGAAAAGTCCTGGCGCAGCTTCTTGATCATGTTGACAAACACGTAGGTGGCAGCCGTCGGCAGCCCCGACCGCGTTGACATGGGGCGGCTGCGCTGCATCGCGTGGTAGGCGCGAAAGATAAACGACATCGCGTCGAGCAGAAAGACAGGCGGTTTTTCTTGGCCGGGCACGGTAACGAGTTTATCAGTGCAGGTATTGGAGGACGTCCTCAATGCGGAACTGTTGAGACACCCAGGCGTAGGGCGTGAGTTGCTCGAATCCGGAGATTCGAGCCTGCGTCCTGCCGCATTTCAGCACGGAATTCGCAAGCCATACCAGTTGGGTCTCATTCTATTCTCCAGAGTTCAAATCGGTCCTTCTCACTCTCACCAAACCCCCACAGCCAGTAACCAGACCCATTCGAGTAGAGGCCTTTTCCAGCTCCCATGGTTCTTCCGAACCGATACTTGTGAGATATCGTTTCCACCAATGTCCGATGTGGGAAGCGCTTTAGCGGCGAATGGTCTCCCGCCGCATACACGTCCACCACCAACAGATCTCCGGGCTGTGGTTGAGGACCATCCGGGAATGTGAGTGTTGCCCCAGCCAGGGGCGCATACCAATATGACCAGTACTGCCCGGGGAACCATACTCTTTCGCCTGCTGCAACGTGCGGCCCGATCAAACGATACAAGGCGTCCCGGCCAAAGTCCGCAAACTCCGCGTCCGAGCGAAGGATCAGAAGAGAATAGCCGGTGCTGGCAACGATCAAAACAACGACTGCGGCTCGGCAAACCTGTACCGAAACACCATCAAGCAACCGGAAGCAGAGGAGAATGACGGCGGGCATGCAGGGAAGCAAGTACTTCATCGGAAGGTGACTGTAGTAGACGATGGGAAGAGGAATCAGAATCCAGAGCATCAGGAAAAGACCGGTATGTTCGCGCCGTTTCAATGCTTCGAAAAGCAGGTCGGCCAGCACACCCAACCCAATAGACCGCTAAGAACAGAACAAGCGAACGATCTCCAACGCAGGAGCCAGGGAGTGACTGCCACGGCAGACAGGATGAAAACGAACCTCAGCCGGCCGGCCTTCAAACGGTTCGCCAGCCAGCAGGCGGCCAGCGGTAGAGGAAACGCGAAGTACAGCAGATATGCATAGAGATTGTCCCGCATGTGTTGCCGCATCAGGCAGCGGAAGGGGGACTGATGGCCAGGTTATGCTCACGGACAGCGAGAATGATTGCCAACAATAAGACAGAGCCTGCGAAGACCGGGGTCCAAAGCCAGAATCTCCGGCGGATCTGTCCAAGAATCTCCCTGGGATTCGATGCTTTCCAGCAGAAAAAATGCCGCGAGAGGTAGAAGAAGCACAAGGTGCGACCGCGCATAGCCTGCGAGTCCCAGCGCGATAGCGGCTGCTGCGCCCTGGCTCCATTTCTGCTTCTGCCTTCCACGCTGCAAGCCGTTCCATTGCCACCAGCGCGAGGGCCGTCGCGAGGATATCGGGCATCGCGGTGCTGGCCATGGGGAGAAAAGGAGGGATGGCCACCAGAAGCAGAGCGCCCGCGGTTGCGTGCCACCGGTCCCACCCGAACCGAAAGATCAGCGAAGTCATCGCCACGACCGCAATCCAGACGAGCACCAGTTGCGTCAGGTGGGCCATCCACTCGTGAGCGCCGGTCAAAACGGTCGGCACGAGCACATATCCCATCAGGGCATTTCCAGGCGTCAAAAGGTAGGCTTTCGTGCAGCTTGTCAATGGTGTTCCAGCAGATGTCGAAATCCATCGGATGCATCGGGTGCTTGACGATCTGCCGCGCCATTGTGAGGAAATGCGGATCGTCGATGAGGAAAGGCTTGTTCAGGAATGGGAGAAGGCAAACGGTGGCGAGAAGCAATGCAGGCCACGCGCAGGCCAGCACAGCGACTGCCGAAACCGCCGCCCGGGTGCGACGCGATCCTTCGTGACTTCCGTCTTCATGTTTGCTTCCGTGAGAGTGGTCTTCATTTTTCGCGACCGCATGCAATGGGACGGCGGCTGAACAAAAGATTGAAATAGCTTGAATCCTTCATGATGGCTGGCATGCCCGGTGACAGCTTTCCTCGTGGATGGACGTGATAAATCTTGAAGTCGCGCTCAACAAGAAAGTCGATCAGATGCGACGGTTCGAAACCCAACTCGCGCATCGCTGAGGGCATGAACTCAAGAACGATGGTGATGTCGGGATTCTGCCGCAGCGTATCCTGCATGCCCTGGCAGACCGCCAGTTCATAGCCCTGAACGTCAATTTTGACAAAGGAGACATTCCCCGGCTTGCTTGCCAGAAAGCTGTCGATGCTGACCAGAGATACGCTGACTTCTTTCGACCCTGGATGTGCCGAACGAAACTGCTGCGTGGAGACCCGGTGATCCGCATGGTGGCGATCGTTGATCCACAGGTCAATGGTCCCATCCTCAGCCCCGACAGCCAATTGCATCGGGAAGATTTTGCCTCCGAACTCAGGCTGAAGCGCAGTCTGCTGCAGAATCTTGAAGTTGAAAGGCTCCGGTTCGAAGGCATAGACCTTGCGACCGGATTCAGCGGCTCGCGCCAGAACGGCGGCCGTGTAGCCGATGTTCGCGCCGATATCCAGGACATTTCCCCCACCGACGAGGGCCGGAAAGGCAGCGCACCAGGTCCTGCAGATCGTCTTCGATGTAGCGTTTGTAGAGGAAGTAGGCGGACTTGAATAACCGACGACCGAGGGAGGTTCGCAGAAAACCGGAACGACTTCACCAGAGAATACGCGACTCAGGAGTGGATTTCCCCGTGTCAGTTGAAAGATTCATCCGATCATCCTTGCACGGTTGCACAATTAGCCGATGAAAAAGAGCTTTGCTGCAGCCTTCCTGCACATGCGCAGGAGCAGGCTGCCATCGGCAAACCGGTTGATATTCGTGGAACCGTAAGCCCGCTGCCGGTATCGAACAGGGATGTCGGTGATCTTCAGATTGAGCTTTGCGGCACCGAACAGGAGGTCAAAATCGCCGAACGGGTCGAAGTCGCCAAAGTAGGTCCGTCCCGCCGCGATCTCGAGGTATGTCTTGCGCCAGAGAACCTTGGTTCCACAAAGACTGTCCTTAACCGGTTGACCCATGAGCTTGCTCAAAAGTAGCGCAAAGAATTTGTTCCCCCAGAGATTCAGGAAGCGCATCGCTCGAGGATCCATGGTGTAGACCAACCGGCAACCGTTAATGAAATCACCCTTCCCGTTCACGAGAGCTTCATAGAAGTCGACCAGGTCTTCCGGAGCAACGCTGATGTCGGCGTCCAGAATCATCAGAATGTCGCCTGTCGCCTTGGCAAAGCCCAACCGGACCGCATCCCCTTTGCCTCGGCCCTCCTGTACAAAGACCTTGATGTCCTTTCCCAGTTTGGCTGGCAGCAACCCGACGGCACTCGTCGAGCGTGTTGTCCCTGGAGTGGCCCTCGACAAAGATCAACTCGGTGTGCGAGCCCATCATCGGTAGCCGGTCGGCAATCTGTTGAATATTGCCTGCCTCGTTGCGACACGGACAAATCACGGATACAGAAGGTGTGGGTCGGTCCTCGATCAAGCGCGTCGGGCGCGCCACCACCCAGTTCGTGAGTGCAAATATGGCGGATCAGCGGCAACGGCGCCAGAAAACGATTAACGAACGGGGTCAGCAGCGGGACGTGTTTGGGCAGGAGGATATGAGGGCGACTTCGCAGAATCTTCAAAATCGGCGAGATAGAGCAAATTGGCGAGATCTTCGTTAGTCGTCCAGTTCAGAATCGGTAGTGGGTACTTCAGACCGGTCCTCTCTGCAAGCGAGAGGATCGGCTGCCACAAAAGGCTATACCAATGAATGATGATCCGCGTTTGTGGCGTGACAAGCGGAACGGAGACGTTCGAATACCAGGCGGATATCGTAGAGAAAACCCACTAGATCTGAAAGGATTATGTAATCAAACTTTTCACCCTCGAGATCCAGGAACTCGGCGGCCATGCAGCGAAATTCGAGATCCGGATGTTTAGAAGCGGCCAAACGAACCATCTCAGGCGAGATATCGATGCCTACGCCACGGCGTGGGGCCGTCGCCGCCAGCAGATCTCCCGTACCGCTTCCAATTTCGAGAACCCGCGCAGATGCGGGGATGTAGAATCGGCAGAGCGAAGAGATGGTCCGATGGTACCCTTCGTTGCGCCGCCGCCACTCTCTCCACGCTTGAGGCATAGTGGTCGAAGAACTCCTCTACTTCCTCGAGGTGCTCTCCCATATGAGTAGGAAGCTTGTCTTTGCGGACCTCGCGCGCCCAGCGCGGATAGTCTTTTGATTGAGCGGAGGTCAGCTGGGGAGTTCATCGTAGCCGTTTCCTCGCCTTAAAAACTGCGGTCTTGAGGTTCAATTCTCCGCTCCTGCATTCTGCAACAACGGTGTTCCAGCGGTAGTCGCAGTTCTTCGGTCCTCATAGGAAGATTCGCCTTCCGAGGGCAGAACTCCGCCGATGGGATGGCTGCACATAGGCCCATAGATAGAACGTTCCGACGGCGAGCAGAGCGAGCGGGGCAGGCCGGCCCAGCAGTAGCGTCAGAAACTGGCCGGGAAGCGTCGACGTGGACACTCCGAGTTGACGGGCCAGGTTGCCGAGAAACATCAATAAGGTGTCGCCCGTGAACACGACTCCCGCCGCGCTCACCGCAAGGGCCATCCATCGGATGGGGCCGCGCTCGGACCACAGAAGGGCGAAAGCCGGGAACATGAGAAGCAAAAGCCTGGTGTCCTGTTGCCGGTGATAGGTTGGCAACATCGAAAGAGCCGCAACCGCCGCGAGGGCCAGCCAGGCATTCGCCGGCGTGAAGCGTGATCGCAATACAGCGACAGACCACACCAGGAGAAGCGCTCCACATATCAGATAGCTCGCGGGGTCATAGAACCGCGGATCGTCCCAGAAGACGCTGAAGGCGGTCTGCAGGCTGATCAGGTTGGCTCCGTGGCCCCATGCTTTAAAACCGCGCGGGCCCGGATCGGAGTCATCGCCAGGCGTTGAGTGCGCCAACAGATTCGAATGCATCTCCTGCATCCAGTGCGGGGATTCATGAGACACCCAGAGAATCGCCGGCAGGGCCAGGACGGCAGTCAGCAACAGGGTTTGCAGCGCACGCTTGCGATTAACGCCACCAGCCAGCAAAAAATAGAGCCAGACAAAGCCGGCATCATGAGGCTTGACCAGAAGGCTGATTGCGAGACACAGGATTCCGGCCGGCACAAATCGCTCCTGAAGGAAGCACCACACCGCGATCACGCAAAGGCTGATCGCGATACCGGCCGCATTGCCAACTTCAATGAGCAATTCACTGGTCAGCAAAAAGAAGCAGATAAGCCAGCCAGAGGCAACCGGCGCGCGCGTTGATGCGAGACTCCACATGAGGAATGCAGCGAGGATGAAGACCTGCCCCGGTAGAAATCATCCAGACCACGTGCGCCGGGCCCCAGGGAAGCAGCGCGAAGGGCACCGTCAGAACGAAAGCGGTCGGCAGATATATGTATCTTGTGATGATGCCGTGGATTCGAAATGAGTCTGAAGGATGTCCCGCCGCTTCGGTGATATAAATATGTTCCAACTCATCGGGGTTGTAGGGATCGCGATGCTCGATCAGGCAGCGCGCTCCGCAGTAGACAGTCTTGAAATCGACCATGGAGACAGGGGTGATGCGCTCCAGGAACGTACCTAGCCAGACGAATACTGAACTGCCCACGAGAAAGAGAAGGAGACCATGGATCCGCGCTCGCTTCATAGTCATCAAGAGCGGCGCGCATATTCGGAATAGTACTGCTGGGTGACTTTCCTGCCATTTGCATCGAAGCGCGCAAGATGTATGAGGCCGGCCTTTTGCAAGGCAAAGGTAATGGAGGTGGCCAGAACTCCGAGGCCATACTCGACACTGCGTTTGAAGTTGATGGAGGATGCTTCTTCGAAGTACTTGGTCGGGCAGGAGATTTCTCCGATGCGAAAACCGAACATGACGGCCTGGGCAATCATCTGATTATCGAAGACGAAGTCGTCGGAGTTCTCGAGAAGGGGCAGGGCCTCAAGCAGTTCGCGCGAGAATGCGCGGAAGCCGGTGTGGTATTCAGAAAGCTTGACTCCCAGGAACAGATTCTGGAACGCGGTGAGGAAGCGGTTGGAGATGTACTTGTAGAGTGGCATGCCGCCTCGCAACGCTCCGCCGCCAAGGATGCGGGATGCCAGGACCATGTCGTACACGCCGCTGGAAATCATGCCTGCCATGGCCGGAACGAGGGACGGAGTGTATTGGTAGTCAGGATGGACCATGACGACGATATCCGCTCCGGCGGCAAGCGCTTCGCGATAGCAGGTCTGCTGGTTGCGGCCGTAGCCATAGTTGGCGTCGTGGATAAAAGTCGAGACGCCCAGTTGCTTGGACAGAACCGCAGTCTGATCCCTGCTGGAGTCGTCGACAAGGATTTTGATATCGACCAGATCGGACAGTTCGCGCACGGTCATTTCAAGTGTCTTTTCGGCGTTGTACGCCGGCATTACTACTGCGATGCGCTTTCCGTCGATCATCCAATCACCACCAATATGAGTCTATTGACGTACCTCGCCAAGCCAAACGGCTCAGCGAGTTCCTGAAGCTACCTGTTCCGGCACAGGGTAAGGTGAGACAGAGGCCGGCTGCGTATCCATCCGCACGAGCCATGCCTTGCGGTCATTGTAATAGTGCATGAGATCGAGGTCATTTGCAGCATCCATCTCTCGTGCCCAAATAACTTTGGAGTTATTGATATCCGCAGAGTTGTACACCCACTGATCAAAAGCGCTACGTTCAGGCGAATACCGGACGATGACGAGTTGCTTCCCCGGCAACTGCTCGAGCTGGGACTCTATTTGAGCTCGCTCAGTCCCGCCGTGGTCGGGACCAAACCACATCGCGTTCCAATGGTTGGCAGGCCACTCGGAAATTCTCAGCCCCAATTGTCCGCTGAAGACCCGTACTACAGCCAGCGCCACGCAAAGCACGACGGCCATCCGCACCATCGTCCTGCCGACAGGCTTTCCTTCAGCGCTCCAGACGCGCAGGTGGCGCATGGATTGAAGACCAATGGCATAAAAAGTCGCGGTAAACGGCGCCATGTAATGCGCGATCAGAAAAATCTCAATCGCCATGCCCGCCACGTACACCAACACGCTCAGCACAAGGAATCGAATTCTGCGATCCAGAAAGACCCTCCGCATCAGAAAGAGCGGAGTGAGCAGAGCAAAACCTCCAAAGAACAGAAGGGGTTCCAATATCTTGATGGCATTGGCCTCTGCAAAGCCGGAGGGAGTCTTAAAATTGGAGAAGGATTTCAGTTCGTCACTGTGATAAAAGCTGCGAATCGACTCGTGCCTGTATGTGGGCTCAGGTCTGGGCCCCTGCCATACATAGTACGGAGCAATGGCGTAGGTGGAGCGGTTGACGGTATACGGCAGGGTCAAAGGGCTGCCGAATGCGCGATAGTCGTAGTATCCCAGCCACGCAATAGCCGCAACAATGAGCGCCACTGGTAACGCCGCACGCCGGATCAGCACCGCCGGCTTCGGCCTGTTCTTGCCCCGCAATGCCCAGTGCCCCACTGCGAATGCAACCGGGAGACATACAAGCATGCCTTCGTAGGGACGAGTAAGGACGAGGAGGACAATACCGACGGCCATCACCAGACCATAGCGAAATTGCGAAGTCTTTGTCAGTCGTGGAAGGGCGCCCAGGACCAGCGCTCCGCCGGTGGCCGTAATCAGGCCTCCGCCCGTATACGTATTGACCCAATAGCTAAAAAGCCCAATGCGCAGAACGGCCAGCATTCCTCCCAACAGCGCCCAGCCTGGGGGCATCCATGCTTGCAGCATCCAACAGATGCTCGCGCACATGACCGCGCTGGAGATCAGGACTCCGTACCAGGGATGGCCAAGCAAGACCTTTCCTGCGGCAAGCAGTAGCGCCTGGCCGGGAAAGTACATCGACATGTAGGTCGGCTGCATGTCGATGTGGATGGATTCGAAATGAACCCACATGGCCGGAGTCGGATTCGCGAGGCGGCCATGGGCAAAAGTATCCGCCCCGAGAAGAAAGCTGAAGTCGTCCGGGGCGAACGGAAGAGGGACGGGAAACCAGGGGAGAATTGCCGCGCGCAACACAAGCGCAGACACGCCCACTGCGACCACCGCAACAAACCGCCTTTGCGCCAACTGCCCCAGCGCCCGCTCAATGCGCGAAAAGCCGCCTGCGCAAAGACGAGGCCACGCAAACGAGGCCGCGACAACAACTGCGGTCAGGCAGGCTTCCAGAATTACTAAGGTCAGACTTCCGTCAGGGGAGGACGACTGGATCATGAACGCAAGGCAGCTATGCCGGATTCCTGGAGGAAACTAATTTCAGATGCGTGCTGGTTGAAAGCATGATATCAGTTTGACTGAATTGAAGATAGTGTACGCACTGGTACCTTAGTCTCTTAGACTTTGAGGCGTGACGCCCCAGGTCAAATTTCGCACAAGTCCAGCCACGTTGTTCTTTGGTTGCATATCGACGGCAACCGTCGTGCCAATCTTCGAGAAGCCAGGGGCGGCTACACGTCGGAAGTAAGGGTGGTCGCAATGCCAGAGAACGCGTTGTTAATGCCGGTGGCCAGTTGCGACATTCCAGCGATCGCGCCGAAGGCAATCAGGGCCACAACCAAGGCATACTCAACGAGGTCCTGACCTTCTTCGCGCCCGAGAATGTTGCGCATTTGGAAATACAGACTGCTCATCATTGGGTTCATTAGGCAGCTCCTTCGAGGGAGTTATTTTGTTAGTACAAAGCACCTTGGGGCCCGGCAATGCCGGGCCCCAAGAGCTATGCGACTTCCGCGTTGCTGGATGCTCGGTTCGGAGATCAGATCGCTGAAATCCCCTGCCCCGGCATCGATTGACTAAACGTCTGAGGTAAGCGTGGTGGCGATGCCAGAGAAGGCATGGTTAAGGCCGGTTGCCAGTTGCGACATTCCAGCGATCGCGCCGAAGGCAATCAGGGCCACGACCAAGGCATACTCAACGAGGTCCTGACCTTCTTCGCGCCCGAGGATGTTGCGAATTTGGAAATACAGACTGCTCATCATTGGATTCATTAGCCAGCTCCTTCAAGCAAGTTTATCTTGTTTGTACAAAGCACCTTGGGGCCCGGCAATGCCGGACCCCAAGCGCTATGTAACTTCCCGTGGCTGGATGCTCGGGTTCGGAGATCAACTTGCTTCGATCCCTTGCCCTGACATCTTTTGACTACACGTCTGAGGTGAGGGTGGTCGCGATGCCGGAGAAGGCATGGTTGATGCCCACGGCGAGCTGCGACATACCGGTGATCGCTCCGAAGGCAATCAGGGCCACGACGAGTGCGTACTCGACCAGATCCTGACCTTCTTCCCGAGCCATGACGGACTTAAAGTTGACATACAGCTTGATCATCAGATCGTTCATTTATATTCTCCAATTCCTGGGTTTGGGGTGCCAGTCAGTGACTGGTTTTCAGCATTCTGAGCAAGTGTTGTGCAAAGGTTCTAGCACTTGATCCAATTAGAAGTCAAACCTTTCGAGAAGTGTATGCCACGAAAGGGGCAAATGCGCCCCACACTCGGGGTTTGACAAGCCGTAAGTCATAACACGAAAGTTGCAGATTCTCTATTTTCACTTGCAGATTCGATCCAGATCCAGGGAAATGCTTCAGCAATTCATGCGCGTTCATTGAAAAGTCCTTCGCTCGGCGAGCCTGCTGACGGCGTCGCGCGACTTCCAAGCGCCGAAATCCAGCTGGCAAGCAAGGTGCTGATGACCGTCAGAAAGATGCCTCCGATCACGTCTATTCCGTAATGCCAGCCTGTAGTCATTGTGGAGAGTGTAATCAGCACTGCCGCAACGATTGCGGGATACCGGAGGAAGCGAAAAGGCTGCAGGGCATGTGCCGACACCAATGCCCAGAACACATGAAAAGAGGGGAAGCAGATGATTCCCCCAAATGAATCGTCGCCCGAGATCGATCCGCTTCGGAGGGCTGCAATACTGGCCTGGCAGGCTTGCTGCAATGGTGTAGGCGGGAAGTGCCAGCCCACCCACGGACCAACGGCAGGAAGAAGAAGCATGCAAGGCAACGCCAAAACAAACCCAAACGCATTCGCGAGAACGAATCTCTGCGCCGCTTCCTTCTTGGCTAGCAAGGCAGGCAGAAAAATTGCGCAGAGGGTCAGTGGGTGGAGGAACCACTTGTAGCTGAAATGTGACAGCCAATTAAGGAAAGGATGCCGAGCAGAGAACGCCATGATTTCGGGAATACGGATCCAAAGATGTTCGTCGATGCGGCGCCAAATCGGGTCGCGCAATGGAAATACATGAGTTGTTGCCGAAGGAGCAACCTGCGTGACGAGGAGTGCGATTACCAGGGTCCAGGGAATCATCAGCGCGGAGTCCCGACGCGTCCACTCCTTACGCTCGTGAAAAAGTGCCGCCGGGATCAAGAGTGGTACCACCAACAGGAGGGCAGTTTCAATCTTGGGCAAACCAAATCGCCAGGCTCCGCTCGGAGCAGCCACGATGCAGAACACAAGCATGATGATGCTGCAGGCTCCCAAAGCAAGGTGCACGGATGCAGGCGGACTCGGTTTCGCCGCTTCGACAGGCCGATGAGATAACGGCTTCCCGATTGCTGTGGGGACCATGCTCCTAATCTATATCAGGTAAACTCTCCAGGATCGGCCACAGACTAGCCTTTAGTCATCTCATGTGAAACTGGTCCGACAATCGATCGACCGGATATTCCAGGCATGATCGGGGGTGCAGGCGCTCTTATGACTGAGCCGCCTTGTTCTTTGCTGAATCCCCATCCATCTCAACGCATTCCGTCCGCTCGCTGGAGCACCTGCGCAGGAAGATCCATAAATAGAACATTCCCAACGCCAGCAAAATGAGTGGCGTCGGACGCGTGAGCAGTACTGCATCGACCCGCTCCAGCCATCCATTTGCAGGCACATGGAGGTTTGCAGTCAGGATGTTGCCGACCGCGAGAGGGATATCCGAGGTTGCAAAGATGCCTGCACTGGTCAAAACAACGGCGGTCCAGCCGACTGCTCCCCCTTCAGCCCAAAGGGCGGTACATGCGGGTATGGCGAGCATGAGGATTTTCGCGTCATAGGGCCGGTGATAAACAGGAAGCAGCGATATCGCTGAGATGGCCGCCAGACCAAGCCACGCTCTTGCCAATGAAAAGTGCATGCGGAAGGTGGCAACCGCCCACGCAACGACAAGCGGGACGCAGACAAGATACGTGATCAGGTTGTAAAAATGAGGTTCGTTTCGAATGACACTCACCGCGGTCTGCAGGTCAATGATCATTCCGGGACCGAGGCCAAGCCCGGATGAAGGACCAGGATCTGCATTTCCGCCCGGGGCCGTCGTCATTTGGAGATTGACCCGCATCTCCTGAGGCCAGGTCGGCACTGCGTGCGTCACCCACATCAACGACGGAACCGCAATGACCACCAGGACCAGGAGAGACTGCAGAGCGCGCTTTCTGAAAACTTCGCCGGCAAGAAGGAAGAAGAGCCAGATCCAGCCCGAGTCATGTGGCTTAATGGCGAGGCCCGCGGCAAGACACAGAACGCCAGGGATCGAGTACCTGTCATAAAGAAAGCTCAATGCGGCCAGCATGGAAAGGCCAACGACAATTCCCGCCGAATTGCCTCCGGCGATGACGACTCCACTGTTCACCAGAATGAAGCAGGTCAGGTAAAAGGCAATGTCCGGAGCTTCCGGCCATGCAACATCCAGGATCAAGAATGCTGCCAGGGTCAAGGTCGCTGCAGTCAGGATCATCCAGAGCAAATGCGCCCATCCCCACTTCAACAGGGCGAACGGCGCAATAAACATAAACGCGGTGGGGAGGTAAACCTGCTGTGGCATCCGCTGGATGATTTTCGTTCGCTGGGCTGGATCGGCTGGGACAACGCCACCCTCTTCCCTGTAGATACGCCACATCTCGCCTTCGGAATAAGGATCGCACCCCTGAAGCAGGCACTGCGTGTCGTAGTAGGCCAGCTTGAAATCCGCGATCCTGCCATGCGCATTGCGCTCAGAAACAAAGCCCCAGATCAGCGCGAGGGTGCTGCAAAGTGAAAACAAGACGAGAGTTATCAGGCGTAATTTCGTCATGCCGACCTTCTTGAGCCACCGAGTCTCAGAATACTCTCCAATATGGCCACAGATCTGAATCTGACTGACATGGAGACCTGCTATAAAGCCTTTCGCAGAGAAGTGTTGGCGAAAATCCTACTCAAAGAAAATCGATTTGGATTCGAGCCTGAGATCACGCCAAGGTCGCGAGAGCGAATCTTCGGGCAACAAGACTGGCTGGAAAGACAGTGTTCACACTCTCCCGTGCATCTGCAATTACAACCTTTGAGACAAATAAAAGATTCCTCTGCCGGTAATTGGGTTCCATGCCTTCGGCGTCTAGCTAACGGCTGGTTCCAGTACTCGCCTTTGACTGAGTGCATACGTGATGAGCCACGCGCTGGCGGTCCAGCAGAGGAATTGCGAACCAAATCCAAACTTCCCCGCCAGGTTGGAGATATATATCGCATACCCAAGGTTCGTGATCACAAAACCCATGAGGAAGATTCCTCGCTTTCCGAGAGCGTATGCAGAGAGAAGAGCAGGTATCAGGAGTATCTCGTCGTATGGATAGCTATAGTAACTACACGCGATGGAGAGAATGAGGACGAACATCCCATCCGTCTTCCAGTCCCAGGTAAAACGGTGTCTGTGCCAATAGATCAACGTCCATATCATTCCAACCACCTGCGGCAGCAAGGCCAGGCTGTGGTGGCTGCTCAGCATAAAAATCAATCCACCAAGATTTGGGTACGGGTAGTCTTCTCCGACGACCAATCTCGTCCGCGCGAGGAACTGCGCAAAAATATGCGGGTTGATTAGCAGAGCCACACCGCTCAGAACCAAGAGCGCAAAGGAGCCAAACCAGATGATTGCCAAACGCCGCGATCGATACACCCAGAGCGCTACGATGATGAGGAACAGGAGCATAACATGCGGCTTGATCAGAATCAGGACAAGTGACGCACCAGCAAGCCAGTCAAGCTTCCGTTCAATCGCGATCAGAAAGATCGTTATCCCAAGCAGTACCAGGACAGTCAATTGCCCCAACATCAGAAGTGCGATTGTCGGGCCAAAAAGCAGGGAAATCAACGCGGGCGCCAAGGATGACCTGGGAGTGAAGAGGCTCCATGCGGCGCGAGCGCACCCTGTGATGACCAGAACGGTAAGCGCCATCCATGCCGCGAACGCCGCCTGGTAATTGAGAAGCGCGAGCGGCAGCACCAACACGATGGCCCACGGAGGATTCTTGATCACAAGCAGCCCCGTCGAGGCCGGAATTCCGTGCGAGAGCTCAAACGCAGAAGTGGCCGCATACGAGTAGGGATTGGCTTTCACGAGGTGTGCGGCTGCCCAATATTGCGCCAGATCCTGAACGGGCAGGGCGGAAGCAGCCAGAAGACCGGCCGCATAGACCAGACAGATCACACCGGCAATCAGCAGAACGCGTAGCGCTATTTCAGCCGCTGTGAGCTTCTTGGTCTCTCTTGTCTTGTGCTGCTCTGTGATCATTCTGTCGTTACTGCATCCCACCTGTGGCTGACCCTGCTCAGCCTGCAATCGCTATTTCCGCCAGGGAGGAGATCTCCAGTTGGTCTCCCGGGTGCGTCTGCGAGTCGGAAATCGCGCCCGAGGGAAGTTCGAGTATGGAATGCGCTCTCAGGCAGAACGAAATACGCCACGGCGGCACGTGCCTGCTCACTTTTCTGACGCGGTGTTTCCGATCGAGATAAATCAGGTCGAGTGGAAATTGCATAAAGAAGGTGTGGACGGCCTCGCAGGGAACGATCCACATCCCTCCGCCAAGTTCCAGGCCCTTGCGACCCAACAGTCCTTTGGTGCGCCTTGAACCACTCGACGCAACTTCGGCGCTGCTGGCCACTTCAGTATTGCGAGTGACATTGAGGACCCGCATGCGCACATCTTGCTTCCCAGAGCGAATGGCATCCCGCGTCTGTTTTTGGAGATCTGAGTTATTCAGTAGTTCCATCGGCCCCATTCGCCTCCTTCACCCGATTGAAGGTGCAGCAACTCGCGGATCGCAAGCACCAATTGGCAGATTCTTCTGACCGAATGCAATGAGCAGACGATCAAAAGCCTCCTCTAGAGTGTTGCCCCGGCGAGTGAAAATTCGCCGGGGCAACGTATTCAGACCAACACAATACAGTCATGCAGCTTCCGACTGGCCGATCAAGGCGCAGTTGGCGCTGCTGCCGTACCGCCGCCGCTCATGCCGCCAGGCGTCATTCCACCCTCGACTTGCAATGGCACCTCCGGCTTCATGCTCTCCACCAGCTTCTCGACGGGCATTGTTGCAGGCGTCGGCGGAGGAGCGTATCCAGCTGCTTTAGCATCCGGTGTGTGCATTGGGATCCCGGAGTTAGGCGGCAGAAATCCCTCGGGAAACTTCAGTTCGGGAAGTGGAACGCCCGCTTCGATCGGATTCACGATCTCCGGCGTTACGAGCACAATGAGCTCCGTGTTGGTCTTGTTCCTCTGCATGCTCTGGAAGAGCTTGCCCAGGATCGGAATGTCGCCAATGAACGGAATCTTCTGAAAGCTCTCCGTTTCGCGGTTGTCAAGCAACCCGCCAATCATGAAGCTTTGACCATCGGCCAGCTCGACTTCTGTCTTGACACGGCGAACGGTGATGGCGGGAACGGTGAATCCGCCAAGCGAAACCGCATTGCCAAAGTCAAGAGCGCTGACCTCCGGCGCAACCTGCAATTTGATGGTCCCGCGCGGGGTGATGGTTGGGATGAAATTCAGCAGAATACCGTATTCCTTGAATGAGATGCTGATAGGCGCAACGCCACCCGTTCCGGAGGATTGTGCCACCGGATAGGGATACTCTCCGCCCGCCAGGAAGCTCGCCTGGTGCCCATTCTTGGCGACGATATCGGGCTCGGCGAGCACTTCTGCGAGACCCCGAATCTCGAGAGCCTGAATTGTGGCTCCCAGGTTTATCCCGGGATAAAACGCGAACAGGTTCAGGCCGTTGCCCACGTTTGGAGGTCCACCCCCTGCGGCAGGAGTGACCGGACTGAACTGGCCCGTCGTAATCGCGCCGATGGTGTTTCCAAACCCCGTGCTAAAGATGTTTACGCCAAGCGTCTTGCTCTTGTTGCGGTCGATGCTGGCGAATTTCACCTTCAGCAGAATCTGGGATTCCGCCGCAGGAATGTTGACATTAAGCAGGTTCACAACCTTGCCCGCGGTGGAAGCGATCGTCACGGCGCGGTCAGAGCTTGTGAGGTTATTGACCGTGCCGCGAACAAAGACAACGCCGTTGTCTTGCGTAACCCGGATATTCTGACCCGGCAACTCCGTCCTCAGTTCACGTCGAACTGCATCGAGCTGGTCGTTCACGGCAAATGTGCCGGGGCGGACGGTTACGTTGAAGAACTGACGGCCCCCGCTCTGATCCCAAACGATGAGGCTGGTCTCTCCAGGCGCCTTGCCGCTTAAGAGGATCTGGGTTGGGCTGACCGCCTGAGCCTGCGCGAAATCTCCAAGGCCAACCACGATCCGCGTCACGGGACGAGCAAGATCGAGCACAACAGATTTACCCACCGCGAGAGAAAGGTCGTTCGTAGAATCCTGACTCGGGGCTGCGACCGGTTGCGAAACGCTCGGAGTGGCAACAGGCGCGGCGGAAGGTGGTGGGGGTGTCTGGGCCCACACGGGCGCTTTGGCACAGACGGCAAATGTCAAAGCACTGACACAGGCAATGGCGATCCCAGTTCTCGCTTTCACTGTTTTCCCTCGGGTGCAGCAAATTTTTCTTCAGTCTTGTTCGCGCCGTTGATCACAACTACAGAGAACGGTTGAGCCACCGGCTTCTTTGGGGCCGCGGTCCGCCCGGTCAAGTGCGGCTTTGTTGCGGGCGCATTTTGATCCAGAAAGAGATTCGTCATCGCAGTTCCCTGCACCGGAGCGACCTTCGTGTCGAGGGGGTTGCGCAGTACGAGCTGAATACGTGTTTCGTTACTCGCAAGGGCAAGAACCTGGGCCTGATCAGGAGTCACAAGGAGATTGACAACCTGAACCTGCTGCGGCTTTCCTTCAGCATCCTTCTGGATATCCGTGCCGGCCGACAAAACTTCGATGTTCTGAAGAACGGTCCTCACCTGCGTATTGTTGTTTACGTTGCCGCTGGTGTTCGTCGGTGGAATGCCGGAGATGAGGATATCGACGCGCATACCGGGAAGCACGAATCCGGCTACGCCGACAACCTGGTCGACTTTCACCGCCATGGCTCTCATGCCGTCCTTGATGGTTGCTGCAAGGCCGCCCCCCGAACCCACAGGTGCCAGCCGATCATCAAGAAGAGGTTCGCCTTTATATAACGACGAAGTCACGCCACGACCAATTGCGTTCTTTTGATCAAGGATGGCGTTCTTCGGAATCGTCTCCCATGATCTGAACGGTCGTCAGATCAGTGGCTGCCAGAACAGTGCCGATCTTAATATCATTGGCGGCGGCAACCACGCGCGTGGACGGCAGCGGTTTGGACGCGGCAATGCGCATGCCGACCAACCGGTAGACGAGCACGGAGCACAGTGCCGCAACGACGAATGCAGCTGAGAAGAATGGTTACCAGTCTTCGGTTCATCAGAGTCCTGTCTTCGCGAGGTGTTCAGTCTTCTCCCCAGGTCCCGTGCTCGGCGTGCCGAATTGGCCTGCTGAGGGAGTCGACTCTTCACACAGAGTTAGTGGTCGAAAATGGTTGAATTCAATGCAAGGGTGAATGCCGCTAGAGTATAGCACTGCGCTTCTTATGCAGTGCACTGATTGTGAAGCATCAAAACCGAAGTACCTAGAAAGCCAAATGGCAGGCAGATCGTGCTGAAATCACTATTGAAAGCTGCCTGATTCGTCCAGCTTTTATAGAGAATTTTTCGCAGGCTTTGTCGCACCTGTCAATGGTACGAAAGAGTGTTCGCGCAATCGTGGCGCCACAGTGGCTGAGGACCTTGATCCAGAGGTTCACCAGCCTTCGATAACGCCCTTCCCGAAAAAGATTTATTACCTAAATGACCTTGTACTGTCATGCGGTCTTCGCCATACTTCAATTGTGCACAACTAAATGAGAGAATCGCGCGCCTCGGTGAGGAATAGCGACGGTTCTTCAGATTCACTGCGAATCACTCCACATTCCCAGGTCCGGATAGAGGTGTCTGGAGGAGCAACATCCAGCCCGTTCGACAGACCTCTCCTTCTGTAAAGTAGGAGCAGGCAGCCCAATAAGAGAGGTTCATCCGGCGAATGAGGTCTTCGCGAACGATCACTCTATTTTCGGCGCCACCGGAAGCAAGACAGGGGCCATCCTCTTTTGTCGCTTCGGGTGTCACGCACGTGTGTCTGATCTTCGGCGTTGTGTGTGCCTTCATCTACACCCCGCAGTTCAGGCTCCCCACACCGGACGTGTACATGATGCAGCACGTTAACCTGAATATTCCCTACCCGCCAATCCAGCGTTCGGGCGGGAGCGGGAGCATGTATCCCCAGTCCTCCTCCTCCGGCGCCGAGACTTCGGCGCATGAGCAGCTGGCCGCCCCGCCATCGAGCCGCTTGCAACTTCAGCACCGCAAGCTAGCACCGCAAACACTGATCGAGCCCGAGGTCGATCCAAACAAAATGCTGCCGAAGGAGACGCCCCTTCCGTCCTTGATGCTTTGGTCAGGAGCGAAGCAGAAGATCAAGCTCCTTACGCCGCCGCCCCCACAGCCTCCGGCGACTGCATTCTCAAAGCCGAAGCTCAACATCCCGAACCGGGAGCAGCAACTCGCAGATATCAATATGGCATCGACTCGCTTCCCGACGAAGATGCCGATGCCGATGCCCAGCAACACAACGCCGGTCATCCTGAAGCGTGATGTTCCCCTGGAAAGAGCCCCGGAGACAACTTCGATATCAAGCATCGACCCCACGCCGGCCGCGGTCCTGTCGGCGTCCGATCTCCACATGGCGCAGGGCACGGTCTCCATGCCAGCCGCAAACCAGACCGCAGCAGGAAATGAACACGGTGGGCTCGGAACAGGCCACGCGGAAGCTTCAGTCAACACGGGCAATGGCGATTCTGGAAGCACTGGCACAGACAAAGGCGAAGGAAAGGGCTTAAGCACGAGCGGAGGCAAATCGGCAGGAGCAGGCAACGGCGGTGGACAGAAGGGCGCTGGCAGCGGAGTCGCCGGAGAAGGCTCCGAGTCCGGTGCCGGCAACGGGAAAGGCCCCGGTCACAATGCCGGAGCAGGCTCGGGTTCGTCTCCCGGCGCAGGTTCCGGAGACGGTGAAGGAGAAACCATTACGCGCATCAGTCGGCCCAAGAACGGCCAATTCGGCGTGGTCGTAGTGGGTTCGTCGATGGACGAGCAATATCCCGCGACAGCCGCAGTCTGGAAAGGAAGAATGGCCTACTCGGTGTATCTCCACGTCGGCATGGCCAAGAGCTGGATCCTTCAATACTCTCTTCCGCACGCGACCGATTCAGCGAACGCCGGAACGGCGCATTTGGAGGCGCCGTGGCCCTTCTACATCGTTCGCCCCAACTTTAACCCGGCGGATTCAAATACTGACTCGGTTATGGTTCACGGATTCGTAAACGAGGCAGGCCACTTTGAGGCGCTCGCAGTCGTCTTTCCTGCCGATTTTGCGCACGAGCAACTTGTCCTTGGCGCGCTGCAGCAATGGCAGTTCAGACCAGGCACAGAGAACGGACAGATCGCAAAGCTTGAAGTACTTCTGATTATTCCGGAAACAGATTAGTCAACGTTTATCCGATGCCGCCAGCCGCCATCGGATAAACGCGTCAAGCCGACCGGTTCTCTTGAGGCCGCACAGCCAACATCGATCAGCTCGTGGCTTGCACCCGCTGGATAAACCGATTCAGCGCCTTCTTGCCAACCCCTCGGTCAGCGAGAGGCGCGCCGGTACTCAGGTCGACGGTGTTTGACGGAACAAACGACAGCCCGAGTCCATCGGTTCCCCATCGAATGACTCTCGTCAGCACCGATATAAAGTCGTCCGGATCCTCTCCATCGGTATTGGTTCTTTGCAGCGTCATCAGGATCATGGTGCCCGGGTACCAGCGCTCATCCGTCAGCAGATAAAGCCCGTGGCCGCTGATGTCGCCGATGTGGAACGCTTCCGGGGCTCCACCCGTCCAATAGTAGGCGACCAGCCCTGGAAGGGGATGGCGTTTTGATGCGCGGCGATCCGTGGAAAGCCATCTCAGAAACTTAATGAACCATGATGCGTTTTGCAGCGCCTCTGCTTCGGCATTGTCTTTTTCCAAAAGGCGCTGATGAGCAACCTGCAGTTCTATAGCTCGGTCTGCCGTTAGCTCTTCATTGAGAAATGGAATGCCCTCCGAGGGTATGTACTCCGCCTGGTCCGCTTCGGAAAGAATAGAAATGGGACCGGATCCATTCGGAAAGCGCTCGAGTCGCCTTTGCATCTCCTCGGCCACGCAAATCAGCAGAAGGTCTCCTGCCTGAGTCTGGGAGGAAATGACGGAATGCGCCGCCAGTACCAGGACGCTGGCAGGCTGGATCTTTAATGATTCGATGCCGGTGTTCGGAAATGATTCAACCGTCAGGATGACATGATTTCCTTCATCAAGGTAAATCAGATCTACCGGTGTAAGTCCTCGCGACGCAGGCATCCCTCGAAAGGGCATGAGCCAGAGACCATTATCCGATTTGACTGAAATGTTCTCAATAAGCGCCTTCATCTGCTTGAGGGCGCTGTCCACGACCACCACTCCGAGGCTCAGGAAGCTCTCGCGACTCTGGTTGTAGACACAATATTTATGAAGATCCATGCTCTGAGCCTCTTCTGATGGCTGCCTGGCTGAAGGGCTGAACAGCCTTGTCCGTGATGTCGGCTCAAATCTGGTCATTCACCAATACCTGGCTTTGTAAACTGCGCGTGGCTCCCGGAACAGTCCCGCTCAATCGAAGCAAAACGCGACCGTACGAAGAGGTAGAAGTGCTGTTGGCCCCTGCCTTGACGCTAAACAATGTTCGACAAGGCAACTATGGCGCCACCGTCCAGGGACGGCGTTCCGAGAGAAGAAGGGCGAACTGAAAACGTGGAGGCGCTGGTCTCTACGAGTGCCAACCCGCCCTTCGAATTACGTTCAGTTACTTGACCCGCGTGCGACGGCGCTGGATCAGAATGACCAGCACGATGACAAAAAGCACGCCGGCTACAACCCGGATAATCGTGGTACTGTCCATGTCGACTCTCCCTTCGTTTTAATGGTTGAATAACGTTTTGAACGAATCCGCCATCACGAGCACCGCCGGACCCAGCACGACAAGAAACAGCGAAGGAAAAATGAACAAGACCAGCGGGAACAGAAGCTTCACCGAGAGCTTGGCGGCCTTTTCCTCTATTTCTTGAATGCGCTTGGTTCGAAGGGTGTCAGAATGAACGCGGAGCGTTTTGCCGATGCTGGTTCCGAATTGCTCGGCTTGTACCAGCATTGAAACGAGATTGCGAACAACATCAACATCGGTGCGTTCTGCGAGATGCTTCCAGGCGTCGGACCGCGCCCGGCCCGCGCGCTGCTCCAGCGCAACGATTCCCAGCTCATCGGCCAGTTCCGGTTGAGCTCTGTGCATCTCCTCGGCAGTACGCGCCGTAGCCTGATCAAGGCTCAAACCCGCCTCAACACAGATAACCAGCAAATCAAGGACATCAGGCAGGCCACGCTTGATGGCAGACTGCCGTTTTGCGATCTTTCTTCCCAGCCAGAAGTCTGGTGCCAGGAAGCCACCACCCAGTGCCACCATATAAATAAACATCGGACTGAAGTGCGCAATCCCGGTGACAAGAACGACCAGTACAAGACCCAACGGCACCATGACCTTCGCGCCGTAGAACATCTTTGCGGCCCCATCACTGCGAATTCCGGCACGCACCAGGCGCTGCTGAACAACTGAAGTCTCCGCCTGGCTTCTCGGCAGCACCTTTTCGAAGTGCTCCACGACGCCACCGATAACGTGACGCGTCTCTTCGATCGTAGAAGAGAAAGTCTTCTTGTTCGCGCGAGGGTAGAGCGCTGAAGAGATGCGGTCCTGAATCCGGTCGCGGTAAAAGATCAGGAGCCCACCGCTCCCGATCAACAGGAACGCAATGATGAACGAAAGAATCGCAAATAACATACGCCCTCTTTACACGTCCAGGTTGACGATCTTGCGGATAATCAAACCGCCCACGACAATCATGCCGCCGGCGGTGTACATAAGCTTCAGGCCGAGGTCTTTCTTCCAAAGGTTACTCATCAGGTCAGGATTGACCATATACAGCAACATTCCCAACACCACCGGCAGAAGCGTCAGGATCCATCCGGTCAGGCGCCCCTGCGCCGTGTGTGTCATGACCTCGCGCTTGAGGCGGAATCGTTCGCGGATCACCTGAGAGGTCTTCTCGAGAACTTCAGCAAGGTTGCCGCCGCTCTCGCGCTGGATCAGGATCGCAGTACTGACAATCTTGACATCCTGCAGCGGGACACGCGTCGCGAGGTTATCGAGCGCAACCTTGAGTTCCAATCCATAATTCATCTCGTCAAACGATAGCCGGAACTCGCTGCCAATCGGATCCGCACATTCCCGGGAAACCAGCCCCATTGCTGCATTCAGGCTGTGACCTACTCGAAGCGCGCTAACGATCAGTTCGAGCGCTTCGGGTAATCCCTGCTCAAACTTGGCCATGCGCTTCTTTCTCTGAAACAGAATGTAGCCAATCGGTGCGAATCCGGTCACGAACCCGATCCCCACGCCGAGCAATGCTGCGTCTGTTCGCAGATAAACGAGATACGCGGGGATCACAAAAGCAGCGGCGCATGCAAGGATTACCGCGCCGACGCTCCACTTGAGGTCCGCCTGAGCGAGGAGACGGCGCAGGCGCGGCGCAATCTCCATCTTGGCAAGCAATTTGTCAACCCATGGGATGGAACTCATCGATTCGCTCTTGCGAATGTCGACGATGAGATCGCCCATCTCCGGCTTGCCGACTGCGATGGCAGACTCCAGCCGCGTCATCATAACGCGGGCCTGCTCCGTCGATCCGGTACTGCTGGCCATGGCCAACAGGACGATGACACCGAAAACTCCGAGGAATACGAAAATCACGATCCAGAGCATGACAACCCCCTTGTTGCTCCCGCCTAACTGACTTCTGTGACCTTCTCAAACAGACTCGGCGGCAGGAAGATGCCCGCCGTGCGGAGCTGCTCGAGGAACTTCGGCCGGATGCGGCTTGGCACGAACGCACCCTGCACCTTGCCATTTGGACCAATTCCCTTCTTCTGAAAGGCGAAGATCTCCTGCATACTGATGACGTTCTCTTCCATGCCCGTGATCTCGTGGATGCTGACGCATTTACGGGAGCCGTCACTCAAGCGCGAGCACTGGACAACAATGGTAGATCGCCGACGCAATCTGCTGGCGCACCGTCTTCTCCGGCAGATTCAGGTTGCTCATCGCCACCATCGACTCCAGACGGGCGATCGCGTCGCGCGCGGTGTTGGCGTGGACCGTGGTCATCGATCCTTCGTGGCCGGTGTTCATGGCCTGAAGCATGTCGAACGCTTCCTCGCCGCGGCACTCACCGATGACGATGCGGTCGGGACGCATACGAAGACTGTTGATGAGCAGTTGCCGCTGGCGAATGGCGCCCTGCCCTTCCACGTTCGGCGGGCGGGTTTCGAGCCGTACGATGTTTTCCTGCGCCAGCTGCAATTCGGCCGCGTCCTCGATCGTGATCACCCGCTCGTTCTGCGGAATGTACTGCGAAAGAATGTTCAGGAAGGTCGTTTTACCGGCGCCCGTTCCGCCCGAGATCAGGATGCTCAGCCGGGCGCGCACTGCGGCGGAAAGCAGTTCCATCATCTCCGCGGAGATACTCTTCAACTGCACAAGCTGGTTCGCCGCCAGAGGCCCTGTACCAAATCGGCGGATGGAGACCGAGGGTCCGTCAAGCGCAAGCGGGGGAATGATGGCGTTCACACGCGAGCCGTCGGGCAGGCGCGCATCGACCATCGGCGAAGACTCGTCGACTCTGCGGCCCACACGCGAAACGATGCGGTCAATAATCTGCAGCAGGTGGCGATCGTCGCGAAACGACGCATCCGCGCGCGTCAGAAGGCCGCCCTTTTCAATGAACACGTGGTCCTTGTCATTCACCAGGATGTCGGAGATCTTCGGATCTTTGAGCAGGGGCTCCAGGGGACCGAGGCCGAACACTTCATCCAGCAGATCCGTCTGGATCTTCTCCTGCTCGTCGAAGCTCAGCGGCACTCTGCGGTCGCTGATGATCTCATTGATGATGCTCGAAACAGCTTGGCGCGCCTGACTGGAATTGATGCGCGACAGCTTTTCCAGGTCGAGCTTCGAAAGCAGCGTCCGATGGACTTCTGCTTTAAAGTTTTCTAAATTCATCGATTCCACGATGCGCCATCCTCAACTTCAAGATTCGTCAACAACTGTATTTACCTGAAAAGGCTGAAGCCTTTCCGCTTTTCCGGCTTGGGGTCCATCCCACAAGCCGCTCTTGCCATGTCCTGGAGTACTTTTGCAATAGGCGAGTCGTCAAGCGCCAGCGGGATGGCCTCGTTCTGCATCCTGCGGACGTTGTAGTAGTCGCTCGGAATCTTCCACTTGATGGGCCTGGTCAGAGCCTTTTCGATATGCTCTTCATCCACACCCATCGAGCTCTTCACATAGCGGTTCAGCACAATATCGAGCTCGGGAGTGCCGGACTTGAAGAACTCTGAAATCAGGCGGTGCGAATTACGCAGTTCGGGAATGCCTGCCTGCATGACCAGATAAGCCGTATCCGCCTGCTCAAACCACTTCGCATCGGTCAGATCGAATCTGGATCCTGCATCGATGATCACATAACCGAAGTCCTGACGGGCGACTGCCAGCATTTTTTCGATAGCGTCACTGCTCGCCTGCACATGAGGAAACCGACCCGGCGCCGCCAATACGGGCAATCCGGAATTGTGATTGGTAAGCAGCTTGGTGAAGAAGTTCGAGTCCATGCGGTCGGCGTTTTGAATCGCGTCCGCAGTGGAGAACTGGGTCGTAAGCCCCAGGCTGAGCGCTGCATCTCCAAGGGGCAAATCAAGATCGATGAGCACGGCGCTCTGGGCACACTCCTGAACCAGGGCCACCGCGAAATTGCAGGCCACCGTGGTCACGCCGGATCCGCCTTTGCCGCCCAGAAAAACAAGAAGCTTTCCGCCTTGCTTCTTGGTCGAGCGGACGCCATGACGGCGGGAGCCCGCCCGCATGATCGCGTCAATAAGCGCGTTGGCGTCGATCGGTTCGGAAAGGAACTCGCGCGCACCCGAGCGCATCGCGCGAACCATGAGGTTCGGGTCCATGCGCGAGCTGTAGACCATCACCGTGGTCATGGAGTTTCCCGCGACAGACTCCACTAATTCGAGGGCATATTCAGAATCGGAGTCAAGATCGATAATGACCGCGTCGAATGTCCTCTCCCCGAGCATCCGCGGCATTTCCTTGATCGACGGAGGATAAGAGGGATATTCCCTCACGATTGCAGCATGAGACACACCGAAAGCACTTGCGATTGTCCTGCGACGGTGTTCATTTGGGCAGATCAGCGCAACATTTAATATGTTGCCGCCAAGGGAATCGGAATTTGCCGAATTGTCAATCACAGAACTGTAGCTCCCTGGTTCTTGCGCCTGAACTGCGGGTCACCCGAGTTCGGAGCGTTATCGTGAACATACTTTAGCCAGTACAAAGCCAGTTTCTCAACGTGCAAAAAACGATATGAGAGTGCCGATTGCGATCGCCGGTGCGTATGGCATCTTGCGCGCCTTCGGGTTGGAAAGGTTCAATTCCGACGGCGGACGCATTCCGCGCTGCTTCCAGCCGAAGACAAGGTCTCCTGCACCCGTAAACATCTCTCCCAGAAAACCGCCAACGGTTGCCCAGGCAAGTGCCATGATTCCACCGACCACCGCGATCATCACCAGCGCAAACACCAACTGCTGCCACCAGATCCACGCTCCGATCGCGGCGCAGAGTTTAACATCACCCATCCCCATGCCGCCCATCGCAGCCAAAAGTCCGTAAATAAGGGCCCCCAAAGCCAGGCCTCCGAGGCTCTGTCCCAGTCCGTGCCATCCGCCCGTGATGCTCGACACCGCAATTCCAGCAAGCAGAAACGGCAAAACCAGCCAGTTCGGGATACGACGGCTTCGAATATCAGTAAAGGTCGCCACGGCGAGGACTCCCAACGTCGGCCACCAGGCGATCCAGTGCAAACCTATCCTCCTCTGCTCTTTAATCCATCGAGCAAGAGCAATTCTTCCCCCATTTTCTGGCCCGTCAAGCCTGGCCGAATTCAACTCATTACAGGGGAGGTTTCCAAGCAAGTGTACACGGAAGTTCATAGTCGAGGCACCGCACGGCATCTGGGGGTATACACCGGAGTAATGCCCGAAACTGGACGCATTCCAAAGGCCTTTGCGGAGGCGCAATCCGGCGATACCGGATTCGCAACCATCGACATCCAATGCTCGACTTCTCGCCCGGACATTTATATAGAGAGTGAACCATGACCGTCAGCACAGTCCGGAACAATCGACACTTTTGCCGGACCGCTCAAGAATGCATTCTGTTCTCTCTCGCGGGGCTTACTTCCGGCATTCGCGTCGCAAGTGGCGAAAGCGGAACAGGGTCTGCGCTGATGTATCCTTTTCTCATGTCCAAGCCACTGGCGTTTCTCTTCCTGCTGCTGGCAGCTGCGCCGTGGCCTGTGTTCGCATCCGGCCAAGACGTCCAGGAAGCGCAGAGCACGCCCTCAACACCTTCAAGTACCTATCGGCCGGCCCAAACCTCTCCCCGGCCCGCAGTTGCCACGTTGCCTCAAGGCCAGCCTGCACCCGCTTCGGCGCCCGCAACACCGCCGCAGATTGTTGTCACCAGTCCGCCGGCGTCCCCCGCTGCCTGGACCTGGCATGATCAGGTCCTCTGGGGTGCGGAGATCGTTCTTGTGGTTCTGGGATATACCGCCGTCGTGCTGGCTCTTCGCACGCTCAAGAACATTCAGCGGCAAACCGACTTCGGAGTGGCGGCGGCGCAGGCGGCCCTGCAGTGCGCCAATGCAGCACTTGAAAGCTCACAGGCAATCGTCGATTCAGGAAGACCATGGATCGTCATCTCCGTTGAGCCTTTTCTGACCATGGAAAACGGCTTCAAGGTCATGGCGACCAACCGGGGCCGTACACCTGCCCGAATTACCGCCAAAGCGGACTGCGCGATGATCGCGGCCGACGAGACAAAACTGCCTCCTGTCCCGGACTACAGCACCGGAAAATCGAGCACGCCCTTCGAACCCATCATTCTCCTTCCGGGCGAGTCGGCCGGTATTCGGCCTTTCCGCCGGGCCGACGTGCGTCCGCTTTGCGCATCGGAGGAGCAAGCCCGGCGGATCGAAAGATGGGAAGAAAAGGTCTTCGTATTCGGCAGCGTCACTTACCGAGACCTTATTTCTCCCCTTGACCAGCCAGACCACGAAACGCAGTGGTGCTGCTGGTATGTCTTCGGCGAAAAGGACGCTCTCGTGATCTCCGGCCCCCCTGAATACAACAAACACTCTTAGGTCTCCGCGAACCGGGCACTTAGCCGCTCAAAGGGGCCATATCGTCCCCGTAAATGCCTTACACTTTCGCTAGTCCCGTCCCTGGGAATCGCAACAGTCCATCGCGATCAGATCCGTAGGAGAAATATGCCGGTTGTCGAACTCGCGGGAGTGACCAAGGCCTACGAGAGTAAAGTCGCCGTGCGCGACCTGAGCCTTTCCATCGATGCGGGCCAGATGTTTGGGCTCCTGGGCCCGAATGGCGCCGGAAAGACAAGCTCCATCCGCATGATGATGGGGATTACCATTCCGGACTCTGGAAGCATCAGCCTGTTTGGAAAACCCTTCGAACGCGCCAGCCTTGAGCGCGTCGGCTATCTGCCCGAAGAGCGCGGCCTCTATAAAAAGATGAAGGTTCAGGAGCAGCTTGTCTTCTTTGGCGAGTTGCATGGACTCACGGCAGCAGAAGCGCGCAAGCGTGCGGTCGACTGGGCCAAGACGACTTGAGATCGACGATGTGCTCGAAAAGAAGACCGAGGAACTCTCCAAGGGCATGCAGCAGAAGATCCAGTTCATCGGCGCTTTGCTCCACGATCCGGGGTTGATTGTGATGGACGAGCCCTTCAGCGGGCTCGATCCGGTCAACGCCAAGCTCCTTGAACAAACGCTTATCGAGCTCAAGAACCAGGGCAAGGCCATCCTGTTTTCGACGCATCGCATGGACCAGGTGGAGAAGCTTTGCGACTCGATCTGCCTGATCAATAAAGGCGAGGCCGTACTGGCGGGGAAGGTGCGCGAAATCAAGTCGCGCTACGAGCGCAACCACCTGATCGTCGAGTTTGAAGGCAGTCCCGACTTCCTGAACAGCCCGGAGATCGCCGAGGCGAAAAACTACTCGGGACACGCGGAGATTCGGCTCAAGGAGCATGGCGACGCGCAGAAGCTGCTGCGCGAGGCCTCGGCCGGGGCGACCATTTACCGCTTTGAACTCGTCGAGCCGTCGCTCGAAGAGATCTTCATCCAGACCGTTGGAGGCAACGTCGATGCGTAACATGTTGCTTGATTGCCAGGCGTGAATACCTCGAGGCCGTGCGCGGTCGCGCATTCAAAATGACGACCTTCGGCGTGCCCGCGGTGTTCGCCGCCATCATCGGCGTGGGATATCTCTCGAGCCTCGGTCTCGGCGCTAACAAGCATCTTGCTGTCGCAGCCGCCGATCCCGCACTGGCCAACGAGGTCCGGCAGCAGTTGCTGGGCGACAAAGATGCAAAGGCGAGTGTGGATGTCGTCGCCCCCGCGAGTCCTGCCGATCGCGCCGCCCTGGTCGGACAGGTGCAAGACAAAGAACCTCGACGGCATGCTGTGGGTGGAGACCAGCGCCGGACAGCCGCCCGTCATCACCTACACCTCGCAATCCTCCGGCGACTTCATCACCACGGCCCGCTTGAGGTCGGCGGTCAATCACGCGCTGCTGGATGCGCGGCTGACCAGCGGTGGCATGGCGCATTCCGACGCAGACAAGCTCGTCGATGGCGTTTCGATTGCAACCTTCCAGGTAAAGAAGGACGGCAGCGTCGTCAAGAGCAACGCTGCAGGCCTCCTTCTGGAAGGGCTACGTGATGGCCATCCTGCTTTCGATGACCACCATGATCTACGGCATGAACGTGGCCCGCTCCATCATCCAGGAGAAGACCTCGCGCATCTTTGAAGTGATGCTTGCCATTGCACGGCCGAGCGACCTGCTGGCGGGCAAGCTCATCGGAGTCGGCGCAGTGGGTCTGACGCAGATCGGCATCTGGCTCGTCACGGGTGCGGCGATTCTCATCACGCCGATTGCCGCCGCCATGCTCACGGGCGACTTCGCGGTTCACTTCTCATGGGTCGAGGCAGTTCTGTTCCCGGTCTACTTCGTGCTCGGCTACCTTTTCTTCAGCTCTCTCTTTGCAGGCCTCGCCGCCACATGCGAAACCGAGCAGGAGCTGCAGATGTATATGCCGCTGGCGGCCGCGCCAACCTGGCTCAGCTTCTCGCTGATTCTGCTGGTCATCAACGACTCCAACTCGTTCTGGTCGGTAGCGGCATCGTTCTTTCCGCCAACCGCGCCCGTCATCATGTTTCTGCGCATGGCCTCGCAGATACCTCCAGCATGGCAGTTCGCCGTCTCGATTGCGCTGCTGCTGATCAGCATCTGGGTGGTGCTTTGGATCTCCACCCGCCTCTATCGCGTCGGCATCCTGATGTACGGCAAGCGCGCGACGCTGCCGGAACTGCTGCGCTGGCTGCGATACTCCTGAGCGAAGGTCGCAGAGGCGACCTGAGTCGAAGGATCTGATTCTCACGACGCCAGCTAAAATCAAAAGAGTGACCAACAAACCCACACACAGATTCACGCTCGGCCAGCGTCTTGTCCTGGCCGTTGTTCCGCGCGTGGTGTGGGCGCTTGTCTGGATCTGCGGCCTCACCTGGCGCTTCGAGGTCATCGCTGAAGAAGGCGTGACGCCGGTTCTCTCCGACCAAAAGCCCGGTCCGGAAGTCTATTGCTTCTGGCACCAGTGTGTCCTCCCCTGCACTGTCTACTTCCGGCGTTCTGGCGCCGTCATCCTTATCAGCCGCAGCTTCGACGGCGAACTGATTACGCGCATTTTGAAGATGTTCGGATTCGGTGCGGTGCGCGGCTCCAGTTCGCGTGGCGGAAGCGAAGGCCTGCTTGGCCTGAAGAATGTGATCGAAGACGGGCGCACAGCCATCTTCACCGCTGACGGCCCGCGCGGTCCGATCTACCAGACCAAAATGGGCCCCATCAAGCTCGCCCAGGCAACCGGCGCGCCCATCGGCGCATTTCACCTGGAGCCCGAACGCGCCTGGACAATCAATTCGTGGGACCGCTTCCTGGTGCCGAAGCCCTTCACGCGCATTGTCGTCAGTTGGGCGCAGTGGACTCACGTGCCTGCCGGTCTTCCGGCGGATCAGTTCGAATCCAAGCGCGAAGAGCTGAACGCGGCCCTCGAACGTGCGCGTCTGCGGGCGCTCAAGCATTTTGGGAAAGCAGTGCATCATGAGCGGCCTTCGCGTAGCCGACTTCGATTTTGAGCTCCCGCAGGAGTTGATCGCGCAGCAGCCTCCCGAGAAGCGAGGCCAGAGCCGCATGCTGGTGATGGACTCCGCAACAGGCGAGTTGCGCGACAGTCAGTTTGCCGAGTTCCCTTCCCTGCTGCGCCCCGGAGACCTGCTCGTTCTCAACGACAGCCGGGTGATTCCGGCACGCCTCTATGCGCGCCGCACTCTGCTGTCGCGAACATGAGAAGCCCACTGGCCGCATCGAAGTGATGCTGACCGAGCCCGCCGGCGAAAATCTCTGGCGCGCTCTTGTCCGGCCGGGACGGAAGGTTGCCATTGGCGAGCGCCTGGTCTTTCCCGCACCCAACGGCGCAATTGTCCTTGAAGCCGAGGTGCTGGAGCGCGGCCAGTTCGGCGACCGCCTCCTCGAATTTGCTCCCGTTGACGATTTCTTCGCAGTCCTCGACCAGCATCGGCCACATGCCGCTGCCGCCCTACATCCACCGCGACGACATCGCGGCGGACCGCGAGCGATACCAGACGGTCTTCTCCCGCGAACGCGGATCGGTCGCCGCGCCGACCGCAGGATTGCATTTCACTCCGCAAATGCTCGACACCATCTCAGCCGCGGGCGTCGAAGTGGCGCGTGTAACCCTTCACGTTGGGCTCGGCACATTTGCCCCGCTCCGTGTCGACAACGTAGACGAGGTTCAGCTCCACCATGAGCGCTACACCATTTCAGCCGCCACGGCCGATGCTGTGAATCGCGCCCGAAGCGAGGACCGGCGCATTGTGGCCGTCGGCACCACCGTCGTGCGCACTCTGGAAGCAGCCGCGCAGAGAGCCGGCGGCGGGCCGCTCGAGGCGCACTCAGGCGAGACAAGCATCTTCATTTCGCCCGGCTTTCAATTTCGCGTGGTGGACGCGCTGCTGACAAATTTCCATCTTCCGCAGTCGAGCCTTCTCATGCTGGTCAGCGCATTTGCAGGCCGCGAACGCGTGCTCGCTGCCTACCGCCATGCGGTGCGCGCACGGTACCGTTTCTTCAGCTACGGCGATTGCATGTTCCTCGCCTGACTGCATCCAAAGACTGGAATGTAATTCGCAAGCAGCCTGATCAAGTAGAGACGCAGACCCGCGTCGATACCCCAACGCGATAAGTACGATAGACTTGCGACGTATGACATACCATTGATCCGGGTCTGAAACCGGCCTGCTGAGTGCCGGTTAGGCACGACTTCCAACTCCGGGGTTGAAGGACACACCTTTTGACGATTGGCGCTCAAGACACCATTCTCGTAACCGGCGGCGCCGGATTCATCGGCTCCAACTTCGTGCTGCAATGGATCGAACACGTCGGCACGCCGGTTGTAAATCTTGATCTTCTGACCTACGCCGGAAACCCGGCCAACCTCACCGCGCTTCAGAACGATCCGCGTTATCAACTCGTGCGCGGCGATATCTGCGACGCAGAATTCGTGGCTGCTGCGCTGAAGGAGCATCGTCCTCGCGCCATCGTCCATTTTGCAGCCGAGAGCCACGTGGATCGTTCCATTGCCGATCCCGGCGCTTTCATTCATACCAACGTGCAGGGCAGCTACACGTTGCTTGAGCAGGCACGGCGCTACTGGTCAGCGCTCGACGACAGCGAGAAGAAGGACTTCCGCTTTTTGCACGTTTCGACCGACGAGGTCTACGGAACGCTGAACCCGACGGATCCCGCATTCTCAGAGACGACTCCATACGCACCAAACAGCCCCTACGCCGCCTCGAAGGCAGCATCCGATCATCTGGCACGCGCTTACTTCCACACCTACAAGTTGCCGGTCCTCACAACGAACTGCTCCAACAATTACGGACCGTACCAGTTCCCTGAGAAGCTGATTCCGCTCATGATTCTGAATGCTCTCGAGGGCAAAGCCGCTGCCCGTCTATGGCGACGGCCAGAACGTCCGCGACTGGTTGTATGTCGGCGACCACTGCTCGGCGATTCGAACCGTGCTGGAGCGCGGACAGACCGGAGCGACCTACAACATCGGCGGGAACAGCGAGCGCAATAACCTGCACGTGGTTGAGACCATCTGCGATCTCGTGGATGAGCTTCGTCCTGATGCTTCCATCGGACCGCGCCGCAAACTCATCACGTTCGTTGCCGACCGGCCCGGTCACGATCGCCGCTACGCCATCGACGCCGGCAAGATTGATCGCGAGCTTGGCTGGCGGCCGGCCGTGGATTTCGAGCGCGGGCTGCGCGAAACGGTTGAGTGGTATCTCAATCACTCCTCCTGGATCGAGAACGTTCGCAGCGGTGCCTACCTGGACTGGATCCGCCAGAACTATGAGGAGAGAATCCCACAATGAAGGGAATCATTCTTGCGGGTGGATCGGGCACCCGGCTGTATCCGGTCACGCACGTTGTTTCAAAGCAGCTTCTTCCCGTGTACGACAAGCCGATGATCTACTACCCGCTCAGCACACTCTTGCTTGCCGGCTTGCGCGACATACTCATTATTTCAACCCCGCAGGACACGCACCGTTTCGCAGAGTTGCTCGGCGACGGAAAGCGCTGGGGCATCAACCTGAGCTATGCGGTGCAGCCCAGTCCCGACGGATTGGCGCAGGCCTTCACCATCGGCCGGGACTTCATCGGCGGCGACACTAGCGCGCTCATCCTCGGCGACAATATCTTTTACGGCCAGTCCTTCTCCGGCGACTTGCAGCACGCGGCCACCCTGAAAAGCGGCGCCCTCGTCTTTGCCTATCCGGTGCACGATCCCGAACGCTACGGCGTGGTGGAGTTCGACAAGGCAGGCCATGCAATCAGCATTGAAGAGAAGCCCGCGAATCCCAAGTCACGCTACGCCGTAACCGGCCTTTACTTTTACGACAACCATGTTGCCGATCTCGCTGCGTCTCTCAAGCCCTCGGCGCGCGGTGAGCTCGAAATCACCGATCTCAACAGGCTCTATCTCGAATGCCGGAAAACTGAAAGTCCAGGTCATGAGCCGAGGCATGGCATGGCTTGATACCGGCACGCACGATTCTCTCTTTGAGGCGGGACTCTATATCCAGACCATCGAGCGCCGACAGGGTTTGATGATCGCCTGCCCCGAGGAGATTGCGTATCGCTTCGGCTACATCAGTGCGGACGAACTCGAAGCGTTGGCGCATCCAGTGCGCAAGAGCGGCTACGGGCAGTACCTGCTCTCCCTGCGCAACGAGCAGCACATCCCAAGGGGTTCTGTTGAGCTATGAGGATTGAGGAAACTTCGCTGCAGGGCGTGCTTCTTCTTACGCCGAAAATCCACCGTGACAATCGCGGTGCATTCTGGGAGACCTGGAACCAGAAGACTTCCGCCGAAGCAGGCCTGCCTTCGACCTGGGAACAGGACAACTTCTCCGTCTCGAAGAAGAATGTCATTCGCGGCATCCACTATCAGATCATTCAGCCGCAGGGCAAGCTGGTCAGAGTGACGCATGGTGCGGTTCTCGATGTCGCAATCGACCTTCGCAGAAGCTCTCCCACCTTCGGCAAGCATGTCGCCGTTGAGCTGACCGGCGAAAACGGCCAGATGCTTTGGATTCCCGTAGGCTTCGGCCACGCATTTGCCGTGCTCAGCGAAGAAGCCGGCTTTGCCTACAAGGTGACCGACGGTTATTGTTCGCAAGGCGAGCGGACCGTCGTATGGAATGACCCGGAAATCGCAATCCCCTGGCCCATCGCTGCGGAAGACGCAGTCGTCTCAGACAAGGACCGGCAGGGCGTCAACCTCAGGCAGGCGGAGGTCTTCCCTTGACTCCCTGGCCACGAGTTCTCGTCACAGGAGCCGGAGGACAGGTCGGCGGCGAACTGCTGCGCGCCTTCGAAGACCGAGCTCAACTGTTTCCCTTTGACCGAAGCGCTCTGGACCTTTCGTCGCCTCGACAGATCCGCGCCCGTGTTCGCGAGGCCGCGCCTGACATCATCATCAATGCCGCTGCGTACACGGCGGTAGACCGCGCCGAATCGGAGCCGGAACTCGCCCGCGCCATCAACGCCGATGCCCCCGGCGTGCTGGCTGAAGAGGCTCAGCGCGCAAGTGCCCTGCTCGTGCACTACTCGACGGATTACGTCTTCGACGGCACAAAGGACGGCGCATGGACTGAAGACGATCCCACCAGTCCGTTGAATGTCTATGGAGCAACAAAGCTGGCGGGCGAGGACGCGATCCGCAAAGCCGGCGGCCGTTATCTGATTTTTCGCACAAGCTGGGTCTACGGCCCGCACGGCAAAAACTTCGTCCTTACCATGCTTCGCCTCGGCCGCGAACGCGACAGCCTCAAAATCGTCGATGACCAGATCGGCGCTCCAACCAGTTCGATCGAAATAGCGAACGCGACCAGCAAAATAACGGCGGGCGTACTATCGGGCCAGTTCGGCAAGGCCGCCAATTGGGCCGGCATCTACAACATGACATGTTCCGGAACAGTTTCGTGGTGTGGCTTTGCGCGGGCCATCTTCTCGCGCGCGCCTCAGCTTTTGGACGGAAAGACACCGACGGTCAGCGCGATTCCATCGAGCGAGTTCCCCACCCCGGCCCGTCGCCCCCTCAATTCCGTGCTTTCGAGTGAGAAACTTGGCGGGCGCTTCGGCGTCCAACTCGCCCCTTGGGAGGCCGCGCTCGATCAAGTGCTCGGGGTTATCGCTTCAGAAAAGCATCCCGGCTGAACGCGACAATCCGCCCCACGGTACCACAGCGTATTCGCCTGCCTGAGTTGCACTTCACGTCCCAGGTTCCCGCGCAGGTAGTGTATTTGTTATGGATTCCACGTCCACCGCCCAAGCCACGGACCAGGACATGATTGTTTCAGGCTCGACATCTGCCCCGCATGACGGTGCTTTCAAACGTGCTTTCGATTGGATCTTCAGCCGCCACGCGATGAACATGGCGGTGCTCGTAGTGCTGCCGGTCATTTTTACGTTGTCGCTCAATTCTGCAAAGGAATACCTGCAGGATCCGGATATCTGGTGGCACCTCGCGGACGCGCGAATCCTGTGCACGACGCACCAGTTTATGCACACGGTACCGAATTCGTTTACCGTGGCTGGCCAGCCGTGGGTGAATCCCGAGTGGCTCTCGGAGTTGCCGTACTGGTTCAGCTACCAGGCTCTCGGGCTGCGAGGACTCTACCTGCTCGATTGGCTCGTCCTCGCTGCAAACCTCGTCTTCTTCTACTGGCGAGGGTTCTTCCGATCAGGCCATCCCGGAGCGGCCCTTTATGCAGGCGCGCTTGGCTTCCTGATGCTCTCGGTCAACGCCGGTCCGCGCACCATTGCCATTGCATATCTCGCCATGTCGTCCGAGCTTGCGATTCTCGATGCGGCCGAGCGCGGCAAAACGCGGCTCCTCTGGTTGCTGCCGCCTCTTTTTTGTCTCTGGATCAATCTGCACGGAAGCTGGCTGATCGGCCTCGGCCTGCTCGTGCTCTACATTCTCTGCGGATCATTCAGCTTCAATAAAGGTGCGTTCAGGCAGGAAGCTTTCACGATCGAAGAACGCAACCGCTTGCTCAAGGTGCTTGGTCTGAGCGTGGCGGCCCTGATGTTGAACCCATACGGATGGCGCCTGGTTTGGAATCCGATCGACATGATGATGAACCAGAAGCTGAACATCGCCAACGTGATGGAATGGAAGCCGCTCAACCTCAGCACCATTGCCGGCGGCGCCGCGGCTGTTGCGATGTGCCTCATGGTTCTTGCAAACTGCCTCAGGGGTCGCAAGTGGCGTGTCTACGAAATCGCGTTCATCTTTTTTGCGTGGTACGCCGCTCTCGATCACATGCGCTTTCTCTTCATGGCCGCGGTGCTCACAATACCGTTCATCGCAGACGACATCGCGCGCGGCTTCGAACTCGAGTTCGACCCAAAGACAATCCCGGCGATGAACGCACTGATGGTCGCCGGAGCCGCCGGAGTGTTCCTTTACATGTTTCCGAGCGAAGCTGCAATGCAAAAGAAGCTCGGCTCCTTCTTCCCGATGGAATCCATCGCCGAAATTCAGCCGTCGTGGCGAACGTTCAACTACGACACCCTCGGTGGAATGATGGCCTTCCAGTCGAAGCCAAGTTACATCGACTCTCGCTTTGATATTTTCGAGCACCACGGTGAATTCGCTGACTACCTGAGGGTGATGTACGGTTTCCGGACGCTCGAGATCTTCGATAAGTACCGCATTGACCACGTCATCTTGCAGGACAACGTGGCCGCCGCCTATTTCCTGTCCCACACGCCGGGTTGGACAGTGGTCAAGCGGGAAAAAAGCGCCGACGGCGATTATTTGACCTTCGCTCGGCCTCCCGTCAGCGGCTCCGGTCCGGCCGCAGACACCACCCCGCTGGCCGCGCCAAAGCAACATTGAGGCTTCTGGGACACCGCAGAATGCCTCCCGCAGTCGCACCGCAGCACTTCCCCAGGGTGAGATTTCTCATCGATTCTCAACGGATCCGAACGCCCGGTTTCGTTCAACCACAAATATGTGACTAAGATCACATCCTGGGACCGACAAGCGTGAAAAGATGCATTTGATTTGTGTGAACACCCCTCGCTCGGCCTGAGCCCTTGTTGGAGATCTTTCGTGAATTTCGACTCATCTGCCTTTATCGCCGAACAGGAATTGATCGATGCCCTGGCCAAGCGGTCAGCAACCGTCTCTTGCTCTGAAGATCGGGTCTTGTTCAGGCAGGGTGCCTCGCCCGACGGCATTTTTATTCTGCGCAGGGGGAGGGCCACGGTCACGATGCAGTCGGCGACAGGCGGGCTGATCATGTCCATCACAGCTTTTCCCGGTTCGCTCCTCGGGCTTCCCGCTCTGGTAGGCAACGAACCCTACACCCTCACGGCCACTGCCCATAAGGACGCCGAACTGGGCTACGTTAGCCGCGAGGACTTCTCAAGCCTCATGCTCACCGATCCGACGATTGCAATGCGCGTTCTGAAAGTACTTGCGGCAGAGGTGCGGACCGCGCGCCACGCGATCTCGGAGTTCTGAGAACAGATCGCCCTCTCCCCCACGACAACCTGAGCCGCAAATCGTATTGGGTTTCGTCCGGAGTTACGCACTGCAGCCAGATGCGTTAGCATCCGGAATGTGCCCGGCCTCGACAATGAAGTGCAATACGTGCGCGGCGTTGGTCCGCGTCTTGCTGAGATACTCAAAGACAAAAACATCCTCACCGCCGAGGACCTGCTCTACCATCTTCCCTTTCGCTATGAAGACCGCCAGAATCCGCGCAGCCTCGACGAGCTGAAGCCGGGCGAGATGGCCAGCGTGATCGCAGAGGTGCGAGGCGCCATCCTGCTCCGCACGCGCAAGATGCCCCTCTTCGAGCTCACCGTGGGACAAGGCCGGCATGCGCTCAAGTGCATCTGGTTTCACGCGACCTATCTGGAGGGCAAGTTCCACGCCGGTCAGACGGTCGCTCTATACGGAAAGGTCGAGCCGTCGCGCTCCACCAGCAACTTCAAGATGATCCAGCCTCAGTTCGAGGTCCTGCCCGACTCGAGCGACGACGCCGAGACACGCCTTCTCGAGGTTGGCCGCATTACGCCGGTCTACGAGTCCCTGGGCGGGAGCCGCCTGGCCTCGCGCTGGCAGCGCAAGGTCATCTTCATCTGCTTGAAAGCGTGCGCGGCGCCGTGCCCGAGTGCCTGCCGCAAGAGATGCTCGCCCGCCTCGGCCTGCCCAGCCGCGAGGCCGCGCTGTGTGAAGCTCACTTCCCGCCCGAAGGCACTTCACTGACGCAACTGCAAAGCGCGGCAACTCCATCCCACCGACGCCTTATCTTCGAAGAGCTGTTCTTCCTCGAACTGGGCCTCGAGCTCAAGCGCCGCCGCATGCGCGAGCGAGCGGGCATCAGCTTTGCTACGAATGACAAGGTACGCGAGGCCATCCGCGAGGTGCTGCCTTTCCATCCAACCGCCGCGCAAAAACGCACGCTTGGCGAGATTGTGACGGACATGCGTCAGCCCAGTCCCATGCGCCGCCTCCTGCAGGGTGACGTCGGATCGGGCAAGACGATCGTGGCTCTGCAGGCCATGCTGGTGGCCATGGAGAACGGCTACCAGGCCGCATTGATGGCGCCCACCGAGATTCTCGCAACCCAGCACTTCCTCGCCGCGCGCAAGCTGCTCGAGCGCTCTTCGCGCAAGTACCGCATCGTTCTGCTCACCGGCTCGCTCGACGAAGACCGCAAACGCGCACAACCGCGGCCTTATCAATCGCGGCGAAGCACAACTCGTCATCGGCACGCACGCACTCATCGAAGAGAAAGTCGAATTCGATCGCCTCGGCCTCGTCGTCGTCGATGAGCAGCACCGTTTCGGGGTGTTGCAACGATTCAGGCTGATGAAGAAGCCGAACCAGGCCGAGCCCGATGTGCTTGTCATGACCGCCACTCCGATTCCTCGCACACTCGCTCTCTCCCTCTACGGCGATCTCGATGTCAGCGTTCTCGACGAGCTTCCTCCCGGCCGCACTCCCATCGTCACGCGCCGCGTGCCCGGCGAACGTGCCGAAGACGTGTGGGACTTTGTTCGCAAGCAGGTGGCGCAAAAGCGGCAGGCATACATCGTGTACCCCGTCATCGAAGGAGCACAGGACGACCAGCCGGAGTTGGATTTCTCGCACGACGAGCCCAATCCGAACTCGCAATCTGAGGTCACTGCAACAGCCACTGCAAAGAAGCCTGCACGAAAGGGCAAGACCGCACCGCTGTTCCCCTCGGCTTTGAAAGAAGCGAGCCCATCGGCTAAGTCTGGGCTCAAATCGGCTGTCGCCATGCATGAGAAGCTGCGCACCGGCCCGCTCTCCGGTCTGAGGGTCGGCCTGCTTCATGGGCGTCTCGATGCCGACGAGAAGGAAGTCATCATGCGGCGATTTCAGCGCGGAGAAATCGACGTTCTCGTCGCCACAACCGTCATCGAAGTCGGCGTGGACGTGCCCAACGCAACGGTCATGGTCGTCGAACACGCGGAGCGCTTCGGCCTCGCTCAACTTCATCAGCTTCGCGGCCGCGTAGGCCGCGGCGCCGCCAAAAGCTATTGCATCCTCATGACCGGGCCGCGCGTCTCCGACCAGGGGGAGGAGCGCCTGAACGCCATGGTCCGCACCCAGGATGGATTCGAACTTGCCGAGCTTGACCTGTCGATGCGCGGCCCGGGCGAGTTCTTCGGAACGCGCCAGGCCGGACTGCCCGACTTTCGCGTAGCAAACCTGCTCCGAGACAAGCAGATCCTTGAACTTGCCAGGCAGGAAGCGGAAAAATTCGCCAACACTCCGGCCCGCGACGGTTCTGACCCCGAACGCGCCCGCGTCTGGGCCCGCCTCAAAGAAGCATGGCAGCGCCGCTACGGACTGGTTGAGGCCGGCTGACAGAGTATTCAATCCATCGAGGAAGAATGTCTCTCTCAACAGCCGGCCGGAGCACATCAAACAGGTCGCAGAGGGCTCGCTCAAGCGATTGAAGGTCGATGCGATCGATCTGTTCTATCAACATCGCGTCGACCTGAACGTGCCGATCGAAGATGTTGCGGGCGCTGTAAAGGATCTGATTCAGGAAGGCAAGGTGAAGCACTTCGGTCTCTCGGAAGCGAGCGCGCAAACGATCCGCCGTGCTCACGCAGTTCAGCCCGTCGCTGCGCTCCAGAGCGAGTACTCGCTGTTCTGGCGGCGAGCCCGAAGAGACGGTGATGCCCACGCTTGAAGAGCTTGGGATCGGCTTCGTTCCGTTCAGCCCGCTCGGCAAAGGCTTCCTGACAGGCAAGATCGACGCCGAATACGAAGTTCGACAGCACGGATTTCCGCAGCAGCGTTCCGAGGTTCAGCCCGGAGAATCGCAAAGCGAATCAGGCTTTGGTGGATGTGGTGAGCTCCTTCGCAGAACAAAAGAAGGTGACCCCGGCGCAAATCGCACTCGCCTGGCTGCTCGCGAAGAAGCCGTGGATCGTTCCGATCCCGGGCACAACGAAGCTGGCTCGACTGGAAGAGAATCTTGGAGCGGCGGAAGTTGAACTGACCGCGGACGATGTGCGCGCCCTCGAAGACGCTTCGTCAAAGATCAAGCTTGAAGGAGCTCGTTATCCGAAGTTCCATGAACAGCTCGTAGGCCGGTGAGCAGCAGGAGAAACCAAAGATGAAAGCTCTACGCTACGGTATTTTCGCCGTGGCGGTGGCAATCACCGCCATTGCCCAGGCTCAGACTCCGAAGGCCGGAGACCAGCCTTCAGCCAGGGAACGGCTCATCGGGGCATGGCATCTGTGCGCGCATTGATTCGCCGGGACCGGATGGGAAAGGCCGTCGATGCCCCTCAACCGGTCGGCATGCTGATCTACACGCGTGACGGCCACATGTCCGTGCAGCTCATGTACCCCAAGTCGGCCAATGGAATATCCAACGAGTACGTCCTCAATGGATACGAGGCCTCATTCGGCAGCTACGACGTGGATGAAGCCACGCATACCCTGACCCACCACGTGCAGGGATCGAACACTGGCGACCTCCTCGTCGGCAAGGACCTCCCTCGCATCTTCCAGTTCACCGAAGACGGGCACCTGATCATCCGTTCGGTCCGCTCCGATGAACACTGGTCCGTCACCTGGGAGCATTACTGAGCGATCAGCATCTGGCAAGTGTGCGCAACAATTCCACATTGACTCCCATCCTCGCGGTACACTTACACTTCTTTGCTACAGGTCAACGGCCAGTCCACCTGGATTGTTGCAGCGCTGGGAGTAGAACTCTCAACAGGAGGCTTGAGTGCATTTGATCGATCGATTCAGATTGTTCGTTGGTTGTATCGTCCTCATTGGATCAGCGCAGGTCTGGGCCGCAAACCCAGCCATTTCGCCCGCCGTGCCTTGCGCGGATTTGCTGAAACTGCAGGTTGCGAACACAACGGTCTCTGAAGCCGTCGAGGTTCCCGCAGGACAGCCGCTCAGCATTGGAGGCGTCTTCGGTCCGCCAGTTGTTCTCAAATCGCTGCCGGCTCACTGCCTTGTTCACGGCGAGGTCAACCATCACAAGGGCACAGATGGTAAGGAATACGGCGACAAGTTCGAGATTCGAATGCCGCTCAACTGGCAAGGCCGCCTGCTGTTTCAGGGCGGCGGCGGACTCGACGGTGTCCTGAACCCTGCATTGGCCTTGAAAGGCTCAGAGACAACGCCTGACAGCAAGTCCGCCCTCCATTTCGGGTATGCCGTCGTTTCAACCGACGGTGGGCACAAGGCCGCCGCACCCAGCGGAATGGACGGTTCGTTTGGATCCGATCCCGACTCCCGCGCTGACTATAACTACCGCTCGACAAAGTTGGTCACCGATGTCGCACGACAGTTGATCGCAAAATTCTATGGCCGGCCGATTCAGCATTCCTACTTCGAGGGTTGCTCAAACGGCGGACGCGAGGGCTTGAAGACCGCGCAACTCTATCCTGACTACTTCGATGGAATCGTCGCGGGAGCGCCCGCATTCAACCTCACCCAAGCAGCGATCGCCCAGGCATGGGCAACGGTGAAACTTGCGTCTATCGCCCCTAAAAAAGCGGATGGCACGCCCGATCTTCCGCAATCGCTCACCGGAGACGATTTGAAGTTGCTCGTCAGTCGCCTCCTCGATCAGTGCGATGCGCTCGACGGCTTGAAAGACGGGCTGATCTTCAATCCTGAAGCCTGTCATTTTGATCCCTCGGTCCTCAAGTGCAAGTCCAGCGAAAGCTCCTCGTGCTTGTCGTCTCAAAAGATCGACGCCATCCAGAAGATCTTCGCTGGCCCACACGATTCCAGCGGAAAGGCCATCTATTCGAGCTTTCCTTACGACTCCGGTGACGCGGCTGAAGGTTGGCGCATTTGGATGACTGGCTTCGGCCCGGTCCCCTCGATCAATACGATGATCTTCCCGCCCTTCTTTAACGGACTGGCGCTCGCCGGTTCGCCGCCCCCGGTTGATATCTTCACTTTCAACTTCGACACCGACACCGCCCGTATCGAAAAGGCGTCCGCTGAAATCAACGCGACCTCCACCGACTGGTCAGCGTTTCGCAAGCGTGGAGGCAAGCTCCTTCTCTATAACGGCATGAGTGATCCGGTCTTTTCCGCCCTGGATCTCATTCGCTACTACAAGCAGATTCAGTCGGAAAACGGAGGAGAGGATAAGGCGGCAGGTTTTGCTCGTCTCTTCCTCGTTCCCGGAATGAACCACTGTCAGGGTGGCCCCGGGCTCGACGATTTCGACGCCTTGGCAGCGATGCAGGACTGGGTGGAGCAGGGCAAAGCTCCTGACGTCCTGCTATCCAGCGGAAAGGCATTCCCCGGCCGGACCAGACCGCTTTGTGCCTACCCCAAGTTCGCCAGATACGACGGCAAAGGCAACCCCGAAGACGCCGCCAGCTTCAGCTGCTCAAAGCCGTGAACAGATAGCATAAAGACAATATGCAACAGCTCAAAGACGACGCGCACGCAATTTGCGAGGATCACGGAAAAACTCCTCCGTCATGGTTGAATTGGGCAGATACAAGGAGGGATCAGTGAGCCCTGAAGTGAATGAGATGTTGGAGAAGATCGTCGGCCAGCCCTGCACGAGAAAAGAAATAGGCTCAATGAGAAGCATCAGCTTGGGATTTGGCGAAGAGTCGATTGAGCCGAGCAGCCGCGTGAGGCACTATCGTTTATGGGAAATCGGAACATATAGCGGCGACTGGAGAATAGTGAATGGTGTCAGTGTTGTACTCGCAAAGAGCTTTTCTTCTGGCATCGGCGAATTAGATGCCGACCTTGCGCCACTGCATTTCGGTCGGTTTGCCTCTATCCAGCAGCTAACCAAATCTGCTGTTCGAATGAACCTGGATAGTGGGCTCGCTGTTGAGTTCTTCGGTGACGCGGACGACGACGATGAGTTCTTCCACGTCTTCTGCCCTGAGAATGTGTACATTGAGTGTTCTGAGAGAGGCTGGCAGGTTGGTCGTTCAGACGTTCCATGGACGGCTTAGCTGGGTGCCCCAGGTCTCGATTCTGAGACCTGGGATAGCGTTACGATTCGCACCGGCACAGGCATGACGACCTACGTGGGGGTGGCATGCTCACACTCAATCTGGGTGCCCATTCATGCGCGCCGTTTGCGAATGAGTGTGGTTCTGAATGGCGGCGAGGGCGAGAAAGCCTGATCCTCCAGCACCGAACGTCTTGTCTCCGCGGACGACCGGGGCCCAGGTCCGCCATGCAGAGAATTACCCCCATCCAGCCCACAATAGGAGTAGAAGTTCGAACGGAAAAGGCCGGTCCGAGATTCAGCGCAGACGCCACCATGTGAGACAAAAATGGTCGAATCATCCCACAAACCGTCCGTAACTCCTTTGCTGAGAGGATTCTGCGGCTAAGTCCAATCCTGAGAGGATTTTAGCGCCACACCCCTCTCGCAACCCGTTGAAAACAAGGAATTTCCTTACAGAATCCGGGGAGGGGGTAGGCTCCTTCGTCACGCCTCCGCCTCCCGCGCCCGCTCCTCGCAGAGCGTCTGCACCTCAAGCTCGATACTCACAATCTCCCGGCCGCGGTTCCTCGGAACAAGGCTGGTGCACTTACATAGTTCGGTGAAGCGCAGGTGAGCGCCTTGGCTCAGATCGAGCCCCGCCGAAATCAGGACCGTGTAGATGTCAACGCAGGCATGGCGCTCAAATTCAAAAAGGAAATTCAACGTCCCGGAATCGCTTGCGCTGCGGCTCAGCACCCACCCTCCGCACGCGATGATGGCGCCCGTGAGCGTCATGACCAGCCGACCCGGTTCCACCATGGAGACGCCCCGCATCTGGATCGCCCACGGAGTCTCATCCGGCGGCATCGTTTTGCAAAGGTTCAGTCCCGTCCTCATGTCTCCGTTATCGGCTCGGCTCGACGAAACGTGACAATCGCGCCCGATGAAAACTGGACCAACCGCCTCTGCGGCATCCAGGCGCGGCGGCGGGCGATCGGCTCTCGTGGCCCGGTCAAATCCGGATGATAGCTTGATAAACAGCATGATCATCGGCAGCGGCATTGATCTGGTGGAAATCAGACGAATTCAGCAGTCGTTCGAGCGCTACGGCCAGAGGTTCCTTGACCGCGTGTATACCGCTGCGGAGCAGGCGTATTGCATGCGCAAGCGCAAGAGAGCGGCTGAGAGCCTCGCGGCGCGCTTCGCCGCCAAGGAGGCCGGAGCCAAAGCACTCGGCACCGGCATCAGCCGCGGCGTGAACTGGCTCGAAATCGAGGTGGGCCGTGAGCCGGGCGGCCGGCCCACACTTCGCTTTCACGGCCGCGCCGCTGAGATCGCCAAGCAGATGGGCGTCGCTCATATGGCCTTGTCTATCACCCATACCGCTGAGTTGGCGATGGCCAGCGTCCTCCTGGAGGACGGCAGGTAGCGTACCCGGTCTGCAGCCTCCCGCAACGCTCTCGATTGCCCGAGCAGGCCTGACGCGCAAGGTAACTCTTGCCCTTTCTGCTATTCTCAAGGCGTTGAGTAGCTCCAGTCGGCACACTTCCACCTAGGGGAATGCCTTGCCCAGCCGCAAAGAGATTCAGTGGTCACAACTCAGAGTCGGCGCATTGGTCATGGCGGCCTTGGCCGTTCTGGTGTTTCTGATCCTCCTGATGAACTCAACTTCGGGCGGTCTCTTCTCAAAGAAGCTGCTTCTCCGCACGTATTTCGATAACGCAGCGGGCCTGAAGAACGGGGCGCCCGTAACGCTGGAGGGCGTTACCATCGGAAGCGTCTTTAAAATCCGCGTTGTACCTGAGCGCAGCCCGACACCCGTCGAAATCACCCTGCGCATTGGCGGGGACTACACCAAGTACATTCATACGGATTCAACCACTTCCATCGCCCAGGCTGGTGTGCTGGGAGACAGCTACGTGGACATTACTTCCAATCTCGCTACCGGTCCGCAGCCGCCTGAAAACGCCGAGCTGCGATCAACCGTAGCCCCCAGCATTCAAAGTGTCATCACCTCTAGCCAGACGACAATCGAACAAGTCCACAAGCTGATGGTCAACGCCAACAAGCTGATGGACTCCCTCAACTCCAAGCGCGGAACGATAGGTGGGCTGATCAACGACCCGGCATTCTACGCCAAGATCAACCGGATCGTGGACAACCTGCAGAAGGTGACCTCCGCGATCGGCGAGGGCCAGGGCACGCTGGGCAAGCTCGTCAACGACGACACCCTCTACAATCGCGCAAATGCGGTCGTCGATCATCTCGAGAGAGTGACCGCCGACCTCCAGGCGGGCCAGGGCACAGCCGGAAAGCTGTTGAAGGATGACACTCTCTACAAGAATCTGAACTCAACCGTGGCAAATGCGAACCAGTTGCTCGCCGAGGTCAATGCAGGCAAAGGCGCCCTCGGCAAGATCAGCCAAGGATCCGGCCTTTGCGCAAAAGCTCGATGACACCGTCACCCGGCTCGACAACATATTGACCGGCATCGATGAAGGCAAGGGAACGGTTGGTCAGTTGATGCAGAACCGCACGCTATATGATCACACCGACCAGACCATGGACCAGGCCCAACAACTCATCAAGGCCATCCGCGACGATCCCAAGAAGTATTTCGTCATAAGGCTGAAGCTTTTCTAAGGCCGCGCGAGCATCACCCGTTTTTCCAGGGAACTTCGTCGAACTGGGGTGCGTTCTAATCTCATCGGAGGTCAATGTGTTCCCCAAGCCTCTATTCCTTTCAGCGACTCTCTGTCTCCTCATCGCAACCGTCTCAATTGCCGTGTTGATGCGCTCACCACGGACCACGCTTGCCGCGCCTGGCGCAACGCCGGCCTACGCAGCGAACGGCGACTTGCTTCCCCCGAAGGACTATCGCGAATGGATCTACCTGACCTCTGGGATCGACATGAGCTATTCGCCGAATGCAGCCGCGATGGCCGATCACTCCATGTTCGACAACGTATTCGTCAACCCCGAGGCCTACCGAAGCTTCCTCGCGACGGGCACGTGGCCTGACAAGACCGTGATGGTCCTCGAAGTCCGAGGGGCGCGAAGCAAAGGCTCCATCAATCAGCGCGGCCACTTCCAGGACACCGCGATCATGGACATGGAAGTGCACGTAAAGGACGAAGCGCGGTTCCCCGGCAAATGGGCTTTCTTCGCCTTCGATAATCCCACCGCTAACGGCACGCTCATTCCGCAGGGCGCGCCATGCTACACCTGCCACACCGCGCACGCAGCCGTGGACACCACATTCGTGCAGTTCTACCCAACCCTGCTGCCCATCGCCCAAAAGAAAGGCACGCTGAGCGAAGCGTTTGTAAAAGAGGAAGCAGCGACGGCCGGAAAGTAGTGAAGCGAGGTCTAGATAGGCGGCCGCAATGACTATCTCCGCTCGCTCGCCAACTCGCTGACCCGCGGACCCCGAAACGTCCGCCAGAACTCCACGAAGCTCTTCAGCCGCACCACCTGAAAGTAGTCGTTCGCGACGAGATAAAAGACCGCAGCCCCCGCCCACACCACGTGCATCGCATCGCTGCCCAGCTCGTCGCTGAAGGGCAACGGCGCCGCTGAGAACACCATCGCCAGCACAATCAGCGCCAGGTTCACGATTCCCATCACCAGGCCGATCTCGACCAGCTTGCTGGTGAATCCCTTTCCAAGCTTCAGGCTCCTCACGAGCGCACTCACCGGCGAGCAGTTCTCAAGCAGCATGACGCAGCGGCGCAACTGAAATGGCCCAGCTCACCAGCGCCCACACCGTGAAGAATCCGAGCGACAGAAAGATCACCCACATCGAGTAGCCGATCAGGTCCGGCTCTCCCTCGACTGAGATGTGCGTCGCCGCCACCCAGCTGACAGAGCGAAACCAGCACCACAGCCACGCACCCAAACGCCGCGAGCCACGCAGCCTGCAATACCAGCAAGGCCCCCGGCCGAAATGCGCATGCGCGGCTCGATGCGTTTCAAAACAAGGTTTCGCCCCAGACTCGATATCACGATCCACGCCAGCGCCGCGACCGGCGCGAGTCCAGCGCAGCTCGCGCGCGACAAGTGGCTCGTAGCGCGTCCACGCTTCCCCAAGTTGCGTGGCGGCTATCCATGGGTTTTGCGTATCGATGTTCGCCAGTCCCGTAGCTTTCAAGGCGGAAGCGCCGAAAGAATATGCTTTGCGCTGCGCCAGCAGACCAGCAGAAACGGCACGCCAAACAGCCAGCGCCACGCTACTCTCGAGCGCCGTGATCGTGGGCCGGCGAAACACCCAGCCCATCTGGTCGACCAGCGTTTGCGTGCCGCGTACCGGAACCGCCCTGGGGCTCGCCATGACAGCCCTACTTCACCACGAGGTTTACAGCGCGCCCCGGCACAATGATGATCTTCGCCACGTTCTTTCCCGCAATGCGCGCCTTCACCTTCTCCTCGGCCAGCGCCGCCGCTTCGATGTCCTTCGATCCCGCATCAGCCGCCACGCGCACCACGCTCACCAGCTTGCCGTTGATCTGCACCGGAATTTCGATCTCGTCTTCCTTCGCAAGCCGCGGATCGCTCTTCGGCCAGGGCTGGCGCAGCACTGCGCCTTCACCGCCAAGCTCCTCCCACAACTCCGCCGCGAGATACGGCGCAAACGGCGCCAGCAGCAGCACCAGCGTCTGCAGCAATTCACGCACCACCGGCGCGGGAACTTCGCCTGCCGCAAGTTGCGCGTCTGCCGCCTGAATCTCGTTGACCAATTCCATGATGGCCGCGACGCAGGTGTTGAAGTGCCAGCGCCCTTCAAAGTCGAGCGTGATCTTCGCCATCGTCTGGTGCAGCTTGCGCAGCAGTTTGAGAGCGACGCCGCTCGGCTCCCCTGTTTGCTGACCTGCCCCGGACCGCGCCACCGGCGCATACTTCGTCGCAAGCGCCACACGCGCCCAAGAAACCGGCTCACCCCGGCAACACCGTCTTCCTGCCAGTCGAGATCGCGATCGGGCGGCGCGGCAAACAGCGCATACATGCGCGTCGCATCGGCGCCATAGCGAGCAACCATGTCGTCGGGCGAAACAACATTGCCCTTCGACTTCGACATCTTCGCGCCGTCTTTGATCACCATGCCCTGCGTGAAGAGACGCCGCACCGGCTCATCGTTGGTGATCAGGCCCAGGTCGCGCATCACCTTCGTCCAGAAGCGCGAATAGATCAGATGCAGAATGGCGTGCTCGACGCCGCCGATGTACTGATCGATCGGAAACCAGTACTGCGCGATCGCTGGATCAAACGGCGCGTTCGCATTCTTCGCGTCGGTGTAGCGATAGAAGTACCAGCTCGAGTCGACAAACGTGTCCATCGTGTCGGTCTCGCGCTTCGCCGGCCCCCCGCACTTGGGACAAGTCACGTTCACGAAATCCGGCCACGCGGCTCAGCGGCGATCCGCCCTGCTGCGTGATCTCGATCTGTTCGGGCAGCAGGACCGGCAACTGATCGTCCGGCACTGGCACCATTCCGTCGCGCTCGCAATGAATCATTGGAATCGGCGTGCCCCAGTAGCGCTGGCGGCTCACGCCCCAATCCTTCAGGCGAAACGTAACCGTCGCCTCGCCAAAGCCGCTTGCGGCCGCAACTTCCTGCAGCTTCTTTTGCGCCGCATCACAGCTCAGCCCGCTGTATTCGCCGGAATTGACCAGCACGCCCTCTTCCGACGAAAACGGCAACTCCGGCTCCTCAGCACTTGCATCCGCCGGAGCAATGACGCGCCGAATCGGAATTGCATACTTCTTCGCAAATTCAAAGTCGCGTTCATCGTGGCCGGGCACGCTCATGATGGCGCCCGTGCCGTACTCCGTCAGCACATAGTTGGCGACCCAGATCGGCACCAGCTCGCCGCTGTACGGATTGATGGCGAATTGGCCCGTCGGCACGCCATGTTTCTCGATCGCACCCACATCGCCGGTCTCTCGCGCCTTTTTCTGCTCCTCCAGCAGCTTTGCCACTTGCTCCCTGCAGCCCCGCATCGTGCGCAGCCAGCGCGGTCACCAGCGGGTGCTCGGGCGCCAGTTGCACGCTGGTCGCGCCAAAGATCGTATCCACGCGCGTCGTGAACACTCGAATCTTCTCCGGCCGGCCCTCGACCGCAAATTCAACCTCGGTGCCCTCGCTGCGTCCAATCCAGTTGCGCTGCATCGTGCGCACCTTCTCCGGCCAGCCGTCAAGCTTGTCGAGACCATCGAGCAATTCCTGCGCATACGCCGTGATGCGAAAGAACCACTGCACCAGGTCGCGCTGCTCCACAATCGTGTCTTCGTGCCGCCAGCAGCGGCCGTCGATCACCTGCTCGTTGGCCAGCACCGTGGCGCACTCGGGACACCAGTTCACCTTGCTCTTCTTGCGATAGGCGAGACCCTTCTCATACATGCGCAGAAAGAACCACTGGTTCCAGCGGTAGTAGTCCGGCAGGCACGTCGTCACTTCCGTCGCCCAGTCGTAGCCCAGGCCGAGCCGCTGCATCTGCCGCTTCATCGCCGCAATGTTGCCCAGCGTCCACTCGCGCGGCGGCGTATTGTTCTTGAGCGCTGCATTCTCGGCCGGCAGCCCGAACGCATCCCACCCCATCGGGTGCAGCACGTTGTAGCCGCGCATCCACATGTGGCGCGCCAGCGCGTCGCCAATGGAGTAGTTGCGCACGTGGCCCATGTGAAGCTGGCCGCTGGGATAGGGCAGCATCTCAAGCACGTAGTACTTGGGTTTGCCGCTCGAAGCCGGGGCCCCCGAGGACAGGTCTTCGTCCGTGGGGTGGGGAGCGGGCTCAGCCGCATACATCCCAGGGTCCGCCGCCCAGCGCTCCTGCCACTTCGGCTCAATCGTCGCCGGGTCGTAACGTAGTTCTTTTTCTTCCGCCATAACCTTTCAGTGTAAACGGGCAGGCAACTTCAGCCTTTGCGAGAGTCCCCTGGTTCCTTCAGCAGACGCAGATTCCAATGAAATTGAGAGATGATAGGAAAATGGCAGACGCACGAATTGCCAGAGTACCCGACGCCGGAGCAGATCAAGGAAATCTGGGAAGCATACAAGAGCGGCAAGCAGGGAGCGATCGAGGAAGTCCTTCGGAGGAGAAGCGAGGAAAGGCAAGCCCAGACCTCGCAGCCAGAGGATGGAACGGGGCCGGACGCGCCGCAGAAATAGAGAATGCGGCGAAAAAAGCCGATTCGTTCAAGGGACGATTCAGATCTGGCCGTGTGCGCTCCCAGAGTCGAACGACTTTCGGCTATTTCTTGGGCCGCGACTCCGGCGGCACCAGCCCCGCTACACGGTAATACACGACGAGTTGTCCGTAATGCTCACCGGAATGCTCCATAAAGCCCCAGGCTCCTTCGGAAAAGCGCACCTGCTGGTTCGAGAACGGATCAACCCACAGGTCATTGAGACCGCCGTCGCCTTTGCTCTTGATCAGCGCCGCCCCATCCGCGAAGGACTGCTTCACAAACTCCACGATGGCTGCTTTGGTCTTGTAGTCAGATCGCTTTGGGTCGCCGGAGGGCAGCCTGACACCCTTCACCGGGTTGATGAAGAAGTAATTCGCGCCGGCGGCGTGCAGCAGTTGTTCGGCAAAAGACCGCTGAGCCGGGGTCGGCTTGAAGTCGTACTTGTCCTCCGGAAAGTCCTCGGCCATTGCAATCAGCTTTCGGCCAATTCCGTTCCAGTTATCAAGCAGAACCCGCGATGGGCTTCCTGGGGGTTTCGGGGCGTAATCCATCTTGGGCGCCGTCTGGGCGCTTGCAAGTGGCAGGAACAGCCTGGCCATCAGGATGAGGAGAAGATACTTACCGCTGTTCTTCATGCGAAAGCTCCTCCGCACAAGACAATAGAGCATTTCCTGATCCTTTGACTACAGGATTTCCGCTTGTGGCCATGCAAACCTACGCAGCCTGAACCAGGCTCTTCAGCACCCGCACATTCCGCTCCTCGTCGCCCTCTTCGTCCACCGGCGTCTCCGCAATGAACGCACAATCTGCAAACCGCGGATCATTGAGCAGCCAGCGAAACGGCTCAACGCCAATATTTCCCTGCCCGATGTGCTCATGCCGGTCGAGCTTGGATCCGCGCGCGGCCTTGGCATCGTTGCAGTGCCACACGCGCACCGCGTCCACGCCGAATGTGATCGCCGCCTGCGTGATCGTGTCGTCGTAGCCCTCGCGCGTCACGATGTCGTAGCCGGACACGTGCGTATGGCAGGTGTCCAGGCAAACGCCGACCGGCGCTGCCGCCTTCAACCGCTCCACCAGTTCGGCAACCTGTTCAAAGCTGCCGCCCAGCGAGCACTCCGATCCCGCCGTGTTCTCAATCAGAATGTTGAAGTCCGTTCCCTGCCACGGCAGTCCGTCAATGGCGCGCGCTATCGAGTCCGCCGCAAGCTTCAGCCCCTCGTTCCGCGTGAGCCCCTTCCACGAACCCGGATGCAGCACCAGGTACTCGGCGCCAAGCATCAAGAGCGCGCTCGATCTCGCCGCGAAACGCGCTCACACTCTTCTCGCGAATATCGTCGGTCTGACTGCATACGTTCACAAGGTAGCTCGTATGAATCACAAGCGGCCCCACGTTATGCGCTTCGCGCAGCGCGCGCATCCGCTCGGCCTGCTTGGGATCGACCTTGGGAGCGCGCCACATCCGCGGGCTCGATGAAAAAATCTGAAACGTGTTCGCGCCGATCTCCCGCGCCTTCTCTACGGCGTTGGAGGCGCCGCCCGCCGTACCAAGATGTACGCCTATGCGCTTTTTCATTTCCAGATTCTAACTGCAAAGATGCAATCTCAAACTCGCAATCATCTCAACCGGCCGGAGGTCTGGGTGCCCCATCCAAGCTCTGCTTGGGTGGGGTCCGTAGGAAACCGACTCACAAGCAGCTTCATCGCCTCCGGATCCCAGCGAACCACCGCACCGCGCTCAACACTGAGATTGCTCAGCAATGCCGCTCCCGCCGCGCGATATCCGAACACCGCGTCTTCCACCACCGGCTTGCGCGAACGCACCGAAGCAAAGAAGTTCTTGAAGTGGTCGTACTGATCGCTGTACCCCGGCGGCGCGACGTACTTCTCATACCCCGCCGGCGGTTGCCCTTCCGGATGCTTCCGCGGATACTTCTTTCGGTAGTCCTCTTCGATCTTCGCCTGCATCGCCTTCGGAAATGTGTCGATCGTAAGCCCCGGCTCCTTTTCGCGCGGCACGCGATTCACTGCCACCCATGTCCAGCCAATCTCCATCGTGCCTTCATCGCCCGTGAAGACAAGACTCTCGCTCTCTTCGCCGCCATCCACAAAGTTGACCCGAAGGCTCAGGTTGAATCCCTCGCTTGTAGTCAAAGAGCCCCAGCATCACGTCCTTCGCGTCGCGTCCGTCGTTCCAGATACCGCAGCGCCCCTGTCGCCATGCCCTGCGTCGGCCCATGCGATCCGGTCACAAAGTGCGTCCCGCTGAAGAGATGCACAAACAGGTCCCCCGCGACACCGCTCCCGTAGGCCTTCCACTTGCGCCATTGGAAAAACTGCTCCGCGCTGAATGCAATCTTCGGCGCAGTCCCCAGGAACCGCGGCCAGTCGCAGGTCTCCGGCGACGCGTCCGGCGGAATCGTGTAGTTCCACGCGCCCATCGACGAGTTGCGATCCCAGTGAGCTGTCACCATGTTCAGCTTTCCGATCGCCCCCGACGCCAGCAGTTCTTTCGCCTTCGCGTACAGCACCGAACTAACCCGCTGGCTGCCAATCTGAATAATCCGATTCGTCGCGCGCGCCGTTTCGATCATCTCCGGCCCGTCCGCGTACAGATGAATCATCGGCTTCTCGCAGTACACGTCCTTGCCGGCCTTCATCGCATCCACTGAGGCCTGCTTGTGCCAGTGGTCGGGCGTGCCAATGATGACGGCATCAATATCCTTGCGCGCAAGAATCTCGTTGTAGTCGCGCGTCGTGAAGATATCGTCGCCCCACAGCTCCTTGCTGCGCTCCAGCCGCCCGTTATAGCAGTCGGCCACGGCGACCAGCTTGACTCCGGGCACCTGCACGGCGGCCTTCGTGTCACCCATGCCCTGCCCGCCCGCGCCGATCAGCGCAATCTGAATATGATCATTCGCCGCAACCGGCTTCGCTGGCTCCTCCTGCGTAATCAGGGCATGAACCCGCTTCCCGGTCACTTCACTCGCTTGTGCTGCACTGGCCAGCGACGCCGCTGACGCCGCCCCGGCAACCTTAAGAAAATTCCTGCGATTCCAAATCTGCACAGTTCCCCCCGAACGGCAAAGTTTTCCGCCGCATACAACCATACACGTGCCTGCAGCGAAGTCTTGACGGTCGCGGGCGAGCTAATCGTCATCATCCTTCTTCAGCTTCGCCCGCCGCTGCGTCAGCATCGCAGGCACCGGCGCGCTCCCCATCGTGTCCTTCCACAGAATCACATTCAGCTTCTGCGTATCCGCGCGGTCGGCATGCCGGAAATCCATCTTCATGCTCTCCTCCGCACCCGGCGCCGTCTTCTTGTTCGCGACATAAATCAGCCCGTTTTCGCGATTGGAATAGTCCGCTTCGTAAGCCGCCTGATCGCCGGGCCCGGTAAACAATGTCGAAATCAGCGAACTGAACGCATCGTTGTTATTCATCGGCGGCAGCCCCAGCAGCGACTCCATCGTGCGAACCACGCTCACCGTCGAGTAGAACCGGCTGTCCACAAACGGTGCGCCCTCCGGCCCATGCGGTGAATACTTGCTGACGACCAGCGCAATGCTGCGATGCGCATCCACATGGTCGGCGCCCGCCTGTGCGTCGTCTTCCAGAATGAAGAACGCCGTGTCGTCCCAGAACGGCGAATGGGAGATGGCATCCACCGCGCGCCCCACCGCCAGGTCGTTGTCCGCGACCGACGCCTTCGGTGACGGCTGACCGGGCCGTGTACCCGCAGTGTGATCGTTCCGGCAGGCGCAGCAGGACATAGTTCGGCATCGTGTCCTTGCCCTGCTGCTTGTCCGCAATCCACTGCTGCAAGTGGCGCAGAAACACCTCCACCCGAATCTGATCGGGAACATTGAGCTCAAAATCCGGCGCCTCCTCCGCAAAATGCCCCACAAGCTCCGGCTTCGTCGCCGTGTTCGATGCAATCAGCGGAATCGCCCACGGCCACTTGTTCACGCCTCCGCCCCACTCGTCCGGCAGCGGCTCTCCCGGCGCAACCGCCTTCCGCGCGCACGCCTGTCCGGGCAGCACCGGCCCTTGCTGCGGATTCGCCGACTTCACTTCGCTGCAGAAGACGGTCGAAATGAATTCGCCAAAGTGGTAGTACGTCTTGCCGTGCGCGGCGAGATTGCCCCACAGGTACCCGCTCGCAGGTTCGTTCACATCAGGAATCTTCTGCAGCAGCGGCAGTCCCTCCGCAACCACGCCTTCGAAGTCGTAGCTGCGCTGCCCGCCGCGATACGCCTGCTGCCACGTCTTCTCCAGGTAGTCCGTTCCGATCGCAGCGTTCGACCACACGTGCCCGTCGCCCGACACTTCGCCCGAATCGTAAAAGTTGTCCAGCACGCCAAACTGCAGCGCCAGCTTGTGCTGGTTCGGCGTAATGCCCTCGCCAAACATTGTCAGGCTCTCGTCGCCGTTCCCCACTGGCTTGCCGTCCTGCTTCAGATCACCAAAGATCTGATCGTATGTGCGATTCTCCTTGATGATGTAGATCACGTGCTTGATGCGATCCGGTGTTCCGTTTGCGAAGCTGACTTTCTCCGCCGCCGCCTTCATGCGATTTGAATCGAGCACAATCTTCGTCGATTGCGAGAGGTCCTTATCGATCTCCGCTTCATTCAGCACCGCCAGCGAACCGTGCAGCAGAGTGGCAATGTAGATGTTCCTCTTCGGTACATCGCTCTCTTTCTGCGGCCCCGGTTCGAGCGGCGGCTTTGCATTCGGACCAGTTCCCTTCCCTTTTGCCGTCGCCACGTACAGCTTGCCGCCGGACTCCGACTGCACAAATGTCATCGACATCGGCATCCATTCCGTAGGCACAAATCCGTCCGGCTCAACCATGCCTTTCTTTCCCGACTTCCCGGTCAGCTTGCGCGTGTTGATCACCGCGACGGCATCGGTGGCCATATTCGCTACATAGAGCCGGCTGCCGCTCGCGTTCAGCGCAACCGCGACTGGCTCTGCGCCAAAATAGCTCTGTCCCGGCAGCCGCGTATCAAAGTAGCCCTTGACCGAGAACTGCCCCAGCGCCCACGTTCACCGCTGCCACGGCATCGCGATTCGCCAGCGCAATATACAGCGTCTTCCCATCCGGTGAGAGCACGAAAGCGCAAGGATGAGTGCCCGGCGCGATAGGACTCGGCGGTTTGAGAAGGGCCAGCTTGCGCCCTACCGCATTCTTCACCAGATCGAGTTCAACGATCTCTGACGCGTTCCACAGCGCAACGAACGCCCGCTTCCCATCCTTTGAAAGCTGCAGTGCAATCGGATAAGTTGACGGCACCGCATCGCTCTCCGCCAGATCGAACCGGTGCTCGATGGCTCCCGTCGCCGGATCGAGCAGCAGCAACATCGTCAGAAAGATTCTCCGCGACCAGCAGTTTCTCAGCACCCGCTGCGCCCGCCACAGCAATGGCCGCAGGGAACGGCAAACCCTTGTCGCCCTCCCCCTCTCCAAGAAGCTTTGTCTTGCGGCCGGGCGCAAGCTGCTGGAGCGGCAAGGGAATGATGCGATCGGGTTCCAGATCTGCCCTCGCTGAACCGGTACACCACCACTCCGCTTCCCGTATCGCTCACTCCCCTGAGAGGCGGTTCTGTGCCAAGCGGATCCGTCAGCGAACCGATGCTCGCATACACATGGCTTCCATCGTGGCTGAAGGCCAGTCCCGAATAAAGCGTCTGCCTGGCGCGCTCCGGCGTTCGAACATCGGGAAAATCGGCTACCTTTCCCGTCTGCGTATCGTAGATCGCAAGCGATTGATCACCCTTCGACTCCGTAGGTCCCAAAACCTGCGTTCACTGTCACCACGTAGCGATTGTCCGGAGAAACTGCCATCGACATCGGCAGGCTGTTCAGCATCTGCGGATTGCCGGGGACAGGCACGATGAGCTGCTTGCTGGTAGGCAGGTCAATGGTTTGCGCTGCAACAAGCTGCATCCCGAGATTCCAGATCACTGCGGCAAGAAAGATTACCCGAATTCGCATGGCATGACGATAGCAAATATGCGCATTCTCGCGCTTTACTGCGTCGTTACAGCAACGCGAGATGCTCGTGTTTCCAGCTCGCCTGTGCAGCGGCCCGGAGTGCCTGCAATAATCATCGCTATGCAAACCGTGGTCACAGCCGAGAAGCTTTGGGACGGATCGCGCCTCCATGACCATCCCCTCGTTCTGATCGAAGAGGGCCAAATCCGAAGCATCTCAACGCGCGATGCCACCCAGGCGCCGGGCAGCGCACGTACCTTAAACTTTCCCGGCGCAACGCTCGGCCCGGCATTCTTTGACGTGCACATCCACGGCTCAGCGGGCCACGACGTGATGGAAGCAACGCCCCAGGCGCTCGACACCATCGGCCACTTTCTCGCCTCCCGGGGAACGGCAAATTATCTCGCCACCACCGTCACCGCCCCGCTTGACGCCACACTCCGCGCGCTCGACGGCCTTGCAAACCAGATGGCCAAGCTGTCACAACCGGGTCGCGCGCGTCCGCTCGGCATCCATCTCGAAGGTCCCTTTCTCTCGCACGAAAAACGCGGAGTGCAGCCGGCCGAGCACCTGCTCGCCCCCAGCATCGACACTTTCGACCGCCTCATCGACGCCGCACACGGTCACGTGCGCCTGATAACCCTTGCGCCCGAGCTTCCGGGAGCGGCCGAACTCGCCGCCCATGCCACTGCGCGTGGCGTCCGCGTCTCCCTCGGCCATTCGAACGCCACATCCGCCGAAACAGCCGCCGCAATCGCCGCAGGCGCGGTCAGCGCCACGCACACGTTCAACGCAATGCGCCCTCTCGATCACCGCGAGCCTGGAATCCTGGGCACAGTTCTCACCAACGACGCTCTTTATGCGGAGCTCATCTGCGACGGCATCCACACGAAGCCTGAGATCGTCCGATCTGTGGTGGAAGTCGAAAGGCCCTGAGCGCAGCATCCTCGTCACCGATGCCATGTGCTGCCGCAGGCATGCCCGACGGCGACTACAGCTCGGCGGATTCTCCGTGCAGGTCAAGGAAGGCCGCGCCATGGCAAGAGGCGTTCTCGCCGGCAGCGTCCTCACACTCGACCGGGCGCTCGCCAACTTCATCGCATTCACCGGAGCTTCCGTCGAGCAGGCCTTGCGGTTGCTCTCTGCAAATCCCGCCGCCATGACTGGCCTCTCCCATCGCGCAGGCGGCGTAATAGCCGGTAAAGCCGCCAACCTCGTCGCCGTCGACGCAGCAGGGGAACCTTGTCGCCTCGATCATCGGCGGTCAGGAAGTGCCAATCAACTAGCGGCAGCCTTGGCCAATTGCTGCGCGCGCCACACCGCGCCTTCGATCCCGGCCACTTCCTGCTCGCGAATCGGCATCTCCGGCGCCGCCGCGCGCAGCGCCGCAAAGAACGGCTCGCGCACCAGCCGCGCCTTCCCGATCACGCTGCCGATCCACGCCACCGGCACTTCGGCGGTCAGGTTGTGTTTGCGCCGCAGCTTGCTGCGGACCAGCAGAACCGTGTCCACCAGATCGGCTGCAGCCTGCTGCAAAACTCCCGCGGCAACCGCATCGCCCTCTTCCGCCAGTTGGCTGACGGCAGGCGCAAGCGCTGCAAAGTCAGGACCCGGAGTGCTGTCACCGATGTTCACCAGTTCATCAAGGGTCTTCGTGCCCCAGATGCCTCCGACCGTCTCAAGAATCCGAGTCGGCTCCTCGCGGTCATAGGCAGCCAGCGCGCGACGAACCGCATGAAGCCCGATCCAGTATCCTGAGCCCTCATCGCCCAGCCGCGAACTCCAGCCGCCCGCGCCTTCTCGACTGCCATCCGGCGCGCGGCCAATGCAGTTCGAACCCGTGCCGGCAATCTGCAGAATTCCCGGCCCGCCCTTGAAGGCCGCATCGAGCGCGATCACCTCGTCGCCCACAATCTCCGATCGCTCCACGCCAAAGTCGTCGAAGACCGCCGTGATCCACTCCGCCACGCCAGGCATTGATGCACTGGCCACCCCGGCTGAGGCCGCCTTCACCCTCGCAATGCCTGCCTGCGCAAAGACATCCTTCAGCAGAGCGCGCAGATTCTCCTCGGCCACTTCTGCGCCCACGCGCAAGCGCTTGATCGATCCATTCTCGGCAAAAGCCAGCACGCGTTCGCCGTCAACGATCGAGGCGCGCGTGCGCGTGCCTCCGCCGTCAATGCCCAAAACTGCGTTCATCGCCTTATTCAGCTCCTAATTTGCCGGCTCAGCCTGGGCGGGTGTCTCGCTCCCTTGTCGCGCAGCGTCCCTGCGAGCACATTCAGACTGCCGTCGGTCTTCGGCGCCTGCAGGCCCAGCATGTGCGCCATCCACGGATACAGGTTCACGTTCTCAAACGGCGCAACGGTCTTACCCGCCACAATGTCCGGCCCGGCGGCAAAGAAGCTGGCCTTCATCTCCGGCACCTTGTGCGGATCGAAGCCGTGCATCCCTGCATTCGGCGGCATGATCGGGCTTGCCCTCCGGCGGCGCATGCGCGCGAATCGCATACGGCCCCGTCGCAATCACAATCGGGTCACCCTCGCGGGGATTCTGGTTGTAGTCCATGCCCGCCGGAACATCCTTCCGCCGATACACAATGAACTGCGACGATGCCTTCTTGAGCTGGTTGTACACGCGGACGCGATCCTCTTCCGTCTTCCCGTAAAGCAGCGCCCCCACCGTCTCAAATCCGCTCAGATCGGCAAATTGGTCAAGGTTGATCCATCCGCCCTGCACCTTCACCATGCCGTGATCGCTGACCACAACCAGGTCGATCGGCAGCTTCGTCGAGTCGAGCGCGGCCTTCAGCTTGCCCAACAAAGCCATCCATTTTCAGCACCGCGGCCTTGGTCTCCGGCGCGTCCGGACCGAACTCATGCCCCTCGTGATCCGGCTCCGAGTAGTACATCGTGATGAAGTGCGGCCGCTCGATCCGCAGGCAGGCGCAACAGCGCGACCGCATCGTCGATGCGCGCCTGTTGCACCTCGTTGCCGGCTTCCGTCTTCTCGTCGAAGCGTCGCGTACCACGTCGGCCGGTGGCCCGCGATCTCCGCCTCCGATCCCGGCCAGAACAGGCACGCCGTGCGCATGCCCTGGCTCTCCGCCAGGCTCCACAACGGCACGCCGCTGTACCAGCTCCCATCGGTCACGGCCTTCGGATCGGAGATGGAATAGCGCGCCTGCTTCGTTTCGTCGTAGAAGTTGTTAGCCACAAGCCCGTGATGCTCGGGATAAAGCCCGGTCACGATGGTGAAGTGATTGGGAAAGGTCAGCGAGGGATAGCTGGGCAACATCCCCTCCGGAGCCCACACGCCCTTCTTGCCCAGCGCCAGCAGATGAGTCGCGCCGTCAACCCGGGCATAGTCCCAGCGGAAGCCGTCCAGCGAAACCAGCACCACGTAATGCGCCTTCTCTGCGCCGCTGCGGAGTTCGCGCCGTTCTCAACGTGAACGAGCGGCAGCGCCGGATTGCCGCCCGGGATCGGCAGCGGTTGCTGCGCAAACAGCGGCAGTGACAAAGCCACCGCGACACACGCCAGCACTGTTCGCTTCCATTTCCCCAAATGCATTCTTTGATCTCCCGCATCAGCTTAACGCATGCACCGCCAGATATATGCATCACCTCTTTTACGCGTGTCGCGCCGCGGTACGATTCCATTCAAGAGCTCACCTTCTCATTGCCGGGCCATCCACAAAAGCGTACCTTCTCGCTATGTTGAAAAATCGCTCCGTCCCGGTCGATACCGTGCTCCCGCACATCTCCTACAAGGATCTCGCCCGGGCCACTCAATGGCTTACCACCACCTTCGGTTTCGTGGAGCACTACCGTTACGGTGAACCGCTGTCCGGCGCACAGGTTCACCTCGGCAATGCGTGGCTGATGCTCAATGCCGCGAAGTCACAGCGGCAGAGCCCCGCTGAGCTTGGCTATGGCACGCAGAGTCTGACCATCTTCGTTGAGGACGTCGAGAGTCACTACGCGCGTACCCGCGCCGCCGGTGCAAGCATCGTCGAGGAACTGCACGAAACGATTTATGGAGAGCTGCAATACGCCGTCACTGACCTGGAAGGTCACCTCTGGCTCTTCTCGCGTCACGCGCGGGACGTGGACCCCGCAGCCTGGGGAGCGACCATCATCAACCCGTCATAAAGCCCGGCGAGGTGTGTGCCATCCTCGCGGCGTTGCTTCTTCTCGTCGCAAGGATGGGTAGTGAGTCTGGTGAACTCGGTTAACGGCTCGGAGCCGGAGTCGCCGCTGGCGTGCTGGGCGCAGGGGTTGCGGCCGGCTGGGAAGCAGGTTCTGCGGCTGGTGCCGCCTGGGCCTTGGCAAGATGCCGGATGTAAGTCACGAGGGCCTTCACCTCATCGTTCTTGGCGCGGCTCTCATCCTCCGGCGGCATCTTTCCCTTCCCTTTGCGAATGGCATCAAAAATGGCCTGATCTGACATGCCTCCCAAAGACTTGGGATCGGTCCAGTCCAGCATGGTCAGTCCCATATCCTTGCCGAGATCGGTCTTGCCGTCTCCAGTGGCTCCATGGCAAAGCGCGCAATCCAGGTCATACAGCTTCTTTGCCTTGGCCTGTGTGTCAGGAGCGGCCTTTCCGGCGCCTTTGTCCTGCGCGGAAACAGAGACGGACGTGAACATCAGCAAGACAACCGCCGTGAAGAGCAAGAACGACTTGAACATAATAGTCTCCTCAGTTGCAGGTGTCGGGAAGAGGCATCTTGCAGCTGTTTGTTTTATTCCACAGCATTATAGGCGCAGTTGAAAGTGAGTTGCATCACTTGATTTGTTGCGGGAAGTCCTCTGGTAAGCCCCAACGTAACTCCCCCAGTTCCAAAGCCTTGCCTTTGTGGTATACGTTTCCACATGTTGCGTCTCAGTCTTGCCGTCACAGCTATCGTTCTCTGCCGCCGTTTCGGCTCTTGCTCAAGGAATCGCTTCAACACCCCCTCATGGGCTGGAACAGCTGGGACGCCTACGGCCTGACCATCGACGAAGCCGACTTCCGGGCCAACACCACCGTCCTGGCCGGCCTGCGCCAATACGGTTGGCAATACTCCGTGATCGACGAAGGCTGGTACATGCAGGACCCCTTCGCGGACACCGTCGAGGCCCGCAAGTACGTCTGGGACGAAAACGGAATCCTCATTCCCGACTCCGTCCGCTTCCCATCCTCCGCAAATGGAGCCGGCTTCAAGCCACTCGCCGATTCGGTGCACGCACAGGGACTCAAGTTCGGCATCCACATCGTTCGCGGCATTCCGCGCCAGGTCGTGAAAGAAAACCTGCCCATCGCCGATTCAGACTTCCACGCCGCCGACGCAGCCGACACCAGCTCCCCCTGCCCCTGGGATCAGGGCAACTGGGGCGTTCGCGACAACGCGGCCGGCCAGGCCTACTACGACTCGATGCTGAAGCTCTATGCCTCCTGGGGTCTCGACTTCATCAAGGTCGACTGCATCAGCGACCATCCCTACCGCCCCACTGAGATTCGCCAGATCGCCGAAGCCATTCGCAAAACCGGCCGCCCCATCGTGCTCAGCCTCTCGCCCGGCCCCACCCAGCTCGATCATGCCGCTGAAGTCGCCAGATACGCGCAGATGTGGCGCATCACCGACGACCATTGGGACGGCTGGACCTTCAAGCACAATCCTCCGACAGCCGAATACCCCTTCGGCCTCAAGGACGAATTCGACCGCATCGCGCAATGGGCTCCGTACGTAAAGCCCGGCAACTGGCCCGACCCCGACATGCTGCCCCAGGGCTGGCTCGGTCCGCATCCCGGCAAGGACCAGGCCCGGGCAACCAGCTACACACACGATGAGCAGCGCACCGAGTTCACCCTGTGGGCAATCTCCCGCTCGCCGCTGATCCTCGGCGCCAATCTGACCAAGCTCGACGACTTCACCCGCTCGCTCATCACCAACAAGGAAGTCCTCGACCTCAATCAGACGGCAGTCGAATCAAAGCCCGGCCTCACGCCGCTCAAGAAGGGAGACAAGCTCTCCGCAATTGAGCGCTACTGGTACGCGCGCACCGGCGGTGCACATCCTAAGCAATACATCGCCGTCTTCAATCTCGCCGACGCAGCCACTGCCTCAACCCTGCCCTGGATGCTCTTCCACCTTGATGACAAGCCCCACGCAGTCTTTGACGTCTGGAACCAGAAGCACATCCCATCCGCAAAGGCACTACACATCGAACTTCCACCACACGGCTGCGCACTCTTCCGCGTGGAATAAACCATCACCGCCGCGTGCGCGGCTCTCTTCAGTGCTTTGTCCAGCCGTGCATTCCTGCTTCGAAGCTGCGCCGGTCGAGCCGGGGCAGCGCGCGCGCCACCTTGTCGGGAAAGAGCGGGTAGTGCCTCGCCGCGATCAGAAGCTCCGGGACAGCACCATACGTCCTCCTCTGAGGTCATCCAGCCCCGGTCGTCCAGGCGCTCCAGGTTCACTGGCCCCGAGTAGGAACGCAAAGTGCGTTCGCCGCGCAGGTTGTAGTAGTGCTCAAAGTAGCTGACTGCCAGTTCGCGCAGCGTTCGGTAGATGGGAGCGCGAAAGCGCAGCCCCGCGAAATTCGACTTGGCGATGCTTCCCCACAGGCCGCCTTCGCGGTAGATGGCCACCACGTGATCGTCATCGTGCACGGCTTCCAGATCCATCAGCAGCGGGGGGTGGCCGTTGATACGCAGGGCGGCAGCGGCCAGCAGCGCTCCCTCCAGGCAGTGTCCCTTGCGCTCACGCAGCGCGCGTTGGGGAGACCGGGCCGTGTCCGCGTACTCGTACGGCAAATCGTCGATAAACTTCTGGATTTGCGCAGGCGTCTTCAACGCGCGCAACGTGCGCAGACTCTCCGGCGATAAGCCGAAGCTCGAGCGCCCGTTTCGCCGAATTCCGTTTTTCGACACTCCCACACCCTTGAAAGCCAAAGCCGCAACTCTTTCGGAAAGTCTCGGGAATTATACAGAGGTCACTTCTCAAGCCGCTCCGGATAGCTGGAGCGGGGTTGCATAAATCAGGCTTTGAAAGGGCACGGCTTTAGCCGCGTAGCGAAGCAATCAGGTCTTGAAAGGACACGGCTTTAGCCGTGGCACCGAGCCCGCATAATACCTGGGGCTTTAGCCCCTGAGGGGTGCACTCCACTCGACTGGCAGAATTTATGCAACCAGCTCTAGCTACCTCATTCATGCGCGCAGTTGGCACAGGAGCTCGACGGGGAGCCCCAAACCGGGCGTGCCCTCACTTCATCGCCGCCCTCAACAGCGGCTCCAGTTGCTCAGCCTGACCGTGACCGTGCCACAGCACGCTTCCCTTCGCATCGATGAGGACTGCGTACGGTTCCTTGTCTGTCGTCACGCCAAAGAACTGTCTCCACTGCTTGTCATCCTGCGTCAGAACGACAAACTGATCCTGCTCCGCCGCGTTGACCCCTTTGCGCATCCCGTTCTTGATGGTCCCGCGCATGAAACTCGGCGCCCCCTCCAGTATGGCGACCTGATACACCTCCACCGCCTCCAGAGCCTTGTCCTCATGTACCGCCTTGACCCATGCGCCGGTTCCATTCCCACCCTCACGGCTGAAGCCCGCAATCAGCACCGCCGCGCGTCCGCGCGTTTCGTCTGCCAGCACAATATGCTTTCCGCTGAGAGTCTCCCCTGCGGTCCCCGGCATCGTTTGCGCATCACACAATGGAACCGCAATTACGGCAATCGCAAGGAATACCGCCCGAGACAGAACTCCGCCTGAGACCATCCGACCTCCCGCATTCAGGAAAGCACACGCCCAATGGGCATTGAGCGCACTGATTCCCAATACGCAATCTGATTTTGCAAGGTTCCGACAGCCGCCGACTCAGTTCCGACCGACCCCGCAGATCATGAATTGAAACGGCTTCCGCGCTATCATTAATGCCTCATTCACGCCGGCATGATTCTCCTTGACAGCTTAGGAGAAGCGCGCTACTCTCCTTATCATCTTAGGAGGAGCCATGACCGATCAGGCTCAAATCCTCCCGGGCACCCTCGATCTCCTCATCCTCAAAGCCGTCTCGCTCGGTCCCCTTCACGGCTATGGAGTTCTTCTGCGCATCGGCCAGATCTCCGGCAGCGCGCTGCTCATCGAGCAGGGCGCGCTCTATCCCGCTTTGTTCCGTCTCGTCCGTCAGGGGCTGCTGAAGCCCAGTTGGGGAGTCTCGGAAAACAATCGCCGCGCCAAGTTTTATGAGCTCACCGCTGCTGGCCGCAAGCGCTTTCGAGAGGAGACCGAGGGCTGGAATCGCCTGGCCACTGCAATGGCCGTCGCCCTCGCCACCCAACCGGAGGAGATATGAGTCTGCTGTCCAATCTTCGCTCCCTCGCCGGCAAGTTCTTCCATCGTTCTCAGGTTGCGGATGAAATGGAAGAAGAACTTCTCTCTCACATCCAGTTCCGTGCCGACGATCTCGAACGCTCGGGCCTGGATCGTGCCGATGCTGAACGCCGCGCGCGAATCGAATTCGGCGCCCGCGAGCGATTCAAAGAGGAATCCCATGAAGCCCTGGGCGGCAACCTGATCGAGACGTTCCTACACGATGTGCGCTTCGCATTGCGCGTATTACGCAAATCTCGCGGCTTTACATGCGCCGCCATCCTGACCCTCGCGCTTGCCATCGGCGCAAATGCCATGGTCTTCGGTGTGATGGATGCACTCATTCTTCGCCCCATAAACGTCCCCCAGGTCGAAACCCTTTGGGGACTTGAAAACGGCGACGGCTCCGGGTGGCAGTCGTATCCCAACTACCTCGATTTTCGCGACCGCACCCACACCTTCGATGGTCTCGCGGCAATCAAAATGGTCTTCGCGGGCCTCGACACCGACAACAATCCATCCCGCGCCAATGGCTGGGGAACAACCGGAAACTACTTCGACGTCCTGAAGATTCAACCATTCCTCGGCCGCTTCTTCCACAGCGATGATGAGCGCGGGCCCAACAGCGCCCCGTATCTCGTGTTGAGTTACGCGTACTGGCACAGCCATTTTCAGGACGATCGAAACGTGGTGGGCCGCACCGTCTTGCTCAACAAGCATCCATTCACCATCATTGGCGTTGGCCCGCCGGAGTTTCGCGGCACCTTGGCATTCATCGCCCCCGATTTCTTCATGCCCATCGTTAACCAGGCTCAGGTCGATGGCGAAGACATGCTGAACTCGCGCCCGATCAACAACCGTGAAGTCTTCGAGATCCTTGGGCATTTGAAGCCGGGCGTCACTCCAGCTCAGGCGACTGCCGATCTGAACGCAGTCGGCGCATATCTCGTAAAGACCTATCCAAAAGAAGTTGAATACAAGAGCCACACGCTGGGACGTCCGGGCCTCTTCGTCTTCTCGCGTCCGGCCCAGGCATTCGTTGGGGGATTGATGCTGCTCTCCGTTTTGATCCTTCTAGCTGCGTGCGCCAACCTTGGCAGCCTGTTCGCGGCTCATGCCGCAGATCGCTCTCGCGAAATCGCATTGCGGCTCGCGCTCGGTTCCAGCCGCAAGCGCATCCTGCGCCAATTGATGACCGAGGCCGTGATGGTTTCCCTCGTCGGCGGCGCCGCGGGACTTCTTGGCAGCATCGTGCTGTTGCGAAGACTCGCAATGTGGCAGCCCTTCGCGGGCGCTCCCATTCATATACCGATGCAACTGGACACCAGAATCTACCTGGTCGCTCTTGGCCTTGCGCTGTTGAGCGGCCTGCTCTTCGGGGTCGTCCCAGTGCGCCAGGTGCTCAGGGCCAATCCGTACGAGATAGTAAAAGCAGGATCCAGCGGCCGCATCGGACGGCGTCTGACCGTCCGCGACGCGCTCCTCGTCCTGCAGATTTCCATCTGCGCCGTTCTTGTCACCTCCTCGATGGTCGCAGTTCGCGGGCTGACACGCGGCCTCAACAGCAACTTCGGCTTTGACCCGCAGAACACGATGCTGGCAACCACCGACCTGGCAATGGTTGATGATCGCGGCGATAAAATCACCGCCATACAAAGGCGCATGATCGATGCCGTGAGCACGATTCCCGGCGTAGAACGGGTAGGACTCGTAAATGACTACGCTCCGTTGGTCAACGCCGCCGGCAACCGCGCGAATGTCTTCAAGGATGAAACCCGGGACCTGAGCCAGTCGAACGTCGCAGCCATGCCCTATCGGTACGACGTATCTCCCGGCTACTTCGATGCTGCCTCCACAAGCTTGTTGGCGGGGCGGGATTTCACATGGAACGACGACAGGAATGCGCCCGCCGTAGCCGTGGTCAATCGCGAATTCGCCCGCAGAATCTTCGGCTCAGTAAGCAATGCGGTCGGCAGGTTTTACCGGATGCAGGATGGAACGCACGTCCAGGTCGTTGGCGTTGTCGAAGACGGCAAATACATGAGCCTAACCGAAAGCCAGCAGCCGACAATGTTCCTTCCGTTCCTGCGAACTCCAGCGAGCTCGTCGCAAATCCTTGTACGTTCGCACAGCGATCCCGAACAGATTGCCGCGGCCATGAGAATCAGGATCCGGCAGATCGATCCAGGACTGCCCGTTGACACCGAAACCTGGAACAGTCTGCTCAATGTTGTCCTGTTTCCCGCGCGTGTGGCGACAGTCTCGCTCGGTGTGCTCGGCATCATGGGCGCGATCCTGTCGATCACCGGCATCTTCGGCATGGCTGCGTACTCAGTCAGCAAGCGGCTCAAGGAGTTGGGAATTCGCATCGCTCTCGGCGCGCAGCGAAGCGAAGTGCTGCAGACTGCCTTAGGTCGCGCAGTCAAATTACTTGCCTGTGGCTCAGCCGCAGGATTGCTCCTCGGGATCCTGGCGAGCCGTGTGCTTGCCTCCATCGTGTATCAGGCAACGCCGCGCGACCCGCTTGTATTGGCCGGCGTCGTCCTGGCAATGTCCCTGCTCGGGCTGCTCGCTACCTGGGTTCCGGCACAGCGCGCGCTCTCAGTCGATCCCTTGGTGCTGCTCCGCGAGGAGTGACACCGCCGCAGTCCCGTTCGGTGTGCGACACTATTTTGTCGGGCAGGAGGGCCATCCCCGGGCCTCTGTCGACAAGGTCAATGGATGCCAGTCCTACGCTCTGCTTTTATCGCTCTCTCTCGCAATCGCAGTCTTCGCAGCTTTGCCGAAAGCTCCAGCATCGGCCACAAACTCAGCGGACGCTTTGTCGCCGGCCTCGAGATTGACGATGCCTTGCGCGTAGCCGACTCCGTCAACAAGCAAGGCATCTACGTGACCCTCGACTCCCTCGGCGAAAGCGTCACATCTGAAGCCGAGGCGCACAATGCCGCCGACATCTACCACCGTTTGCTCGATGAGATCGCCGCACGCAAGCTCAACTCCAACATCAGCGTGAAGCTTACGCAGATGGGACTTACGCTGGATCCGAAACTGGCCGAGTCCATCGCCGAAAATCTCGCGGAACACGCTCACGCGACAAAGAACTTCGTCCGCATCGACATGGAGGATTCGTCGCTCACCCAGGTCACAATGGACATCGTGCGCCGGCTCCACGCGAAGCCCGAGTTGCGAGGCGCCATCGGCATCGTGATTCAGTCCTACCTCTATCGGTCGAAGTCCGACATCGAGCAGCTCATCGACGACGGCATCCGCGTGCGCCTCTGCAAGGGCGCATACAAAGAGCCGCCCGAGGTCGCCTTCCCGCAAAAGTCTGACGTCGACACCAATTACCTCAAGCTCACCTGGCTGCTGCTGCAGAGCCCGATGTATCACGGCATCGCCACGCACGATGAGAGCGTGATCGCAGCCACAAAGTCCTTCGCCAGCGAGCATCAAATCGCGCCCAGCCACTTCGAATTTCAGATGTTGTACGGCGTGCGCCGCGACCTGCAGCGCCAGCTTGTCGCCGAGGGCTACAACGTCCGCGTCTATGTTCCATTTGGGCGTGAATGGTACCCCTACTTCATGCGCCGCCTCGCCGAGCGCCCCGCCAACGTCCTGTTCATCGCCAAACAAATGCTGCGCCAGTAGCCGCGATCATCAAAACTCCAACTTCTTATTTCGCCTGCGCTAGCTCCGCAACAACTGCGGCCACTTTATCGAGTATCTGGTTCCAGCCCTCTAGTTGCCCGCTATTCTTTGCGCTTTCCATAGGTTCATTTCCAATGAAGGTGAGCTTCGTCTGGCCGTTTCCAAAATCCTCAAAGGTAATCACATCGTACGCACCCTCTATGGCCTCATGTTCTATTCCATATTGCGCAGGCTCAACCTTGTTTCCCTTCGAGTCGGAAAAGAACATGGAGGAAACGATCTTCTCGTGCAGAATAATCTCGTGGTATTCACCGCCATTCCAGAACTCCTGTCCATCCGGCGTTCTCATGCAGCAGAGGAATTTTCCTCCCACGCGAAAATCGATCTCGCAAAAAGGAGAAGTAAAACCATTCGGTCCCCACCACTGCATCACGTATTTCGGGTCTGTCCATGCCTTCCAAACCAATTCGCGTGGGGCATCAAAAACTCTTGTGACAACCATCCGCTCTGTTTCGTTAACCGTGTTTTGTGTCATCTCTGACCTCCGCTTTTTTCATTTGATTCACAACCACATCCAGCTTGTCGAAACTCTCTTCCCAGAATCGGCGATAGCTGATCGCCCAGTCGCTGACCGTCTTGATCGCCGCTGGCCTAAGCGTGCACACACTCTCTCGTCCACGCTTCGTCTTGATCACAATCCGCGCCCGCACCAGGTAGGCAATATGTTTTGAAATCATCTGCTGCGAAAGAGCAAACGGTTCCGTCAATCGATGCACAGAGGCGGGCCCCTGTGAGAGTCGTTCGATCATCGCCCGCCGGGTTGGATCAGACAAAGCCGCAAATGTTGTACCTAATTTATCCACAACCACATGGTAGTGGATTGTCTGTCGATGTCAAGTGTGAATATTGCGATCCCTGATTTCTGTTCACTGAACTCTGAACCCTGACGCCTGCGCTAATTTATGCTTCCCCATCAGCGGCGTCACCGCAGTTGGGTGCATGGTTAGGGAATAGGCTTCCTCGGCAATAACGCATTAATCTGACGATCAAAGTGTGCACAGCAGCCCGCGCAGAAGCGGCGGGTGGCCCAGCCAAAGCATCGACGCTAGATGGGATGGAGGTGCCCGTCCTAGCTCCGCTAGGGCGGGGTTCATGCTTGTCGAGTTGACTCTCCGCATTGCAGATCATTTCGTTCCCCCGGCGCACAATCGAACTGGGGGTTCGAGCCGCAGAGCACCAGCGCATGACAGAGCATCACAATCGTAGATACCGCGATATGAGACAAGTATGGACAAATCCCTCAATATACGTCCGTAAGTCATTTCCTTAGAGGATTCTGCGGCTAAGTCCAATGATGAGAGGATTTTAGCGTGACACCCCTCTCGTAACCTATTGAAAATAAGGAATTTCTTTACAGAATCCGGGAGGGGGGTGCCAATTCTCATATAGTGGTATAGCGAAGACCGACCTGACAGGACCAGTCTGGGCCGGCCCCGGAACAAGCTCCATTCAGGCTCTCTTGACTGAGTTCACTCGGCAAACGGCCACTGCCTCAGCCGTCGCGCCCGCACAATGTAGATCAGCGTCCCCGACACGGCAATGCCCGCCGCCACGGCGACGCCCCCGAGCGCGTGGCTGCGGTTCACCAGGATGAAGGTGAATCCAGCCATGGCCGCCAGCGGCGGCAGCGGATACAGCGGAATGCGAAACGGACGCTTCAACTCCGGCCGTTGCATCCGCAGCAGCATCACGCCCACATGCTGCAGAAAGAACTGCAGCAGGATGCGCGTGACCACCAGCATCGTGATCACCTGCTGCAGCGAGAAGAAGCAGAACGCACGACGCCACCAGTCCCAGCGCCACCAGCGAGCGGTGCGGAATCCCGTGCTTCGGATGCACCGCGGCGAGAAAGCGGAAGTAGTTCCCGATCGCGCGCCGCCGCATAGGGCACGCGCGAGTAGCCCAGCAGCAGCGAGAACACCGACGAAAACGCGGTCCACACAATCAGCGCCGCCATCAGTGTACCCGGCCCATCGCCCAAATGCCGACTGCGCAATATCGGCCACCAGTTGCAGACGGACAGATCAGCGCTCTCCGCCGCGTGCGCCGCCGCATCGTGCACGACAGGCAGCGCCGCAAGATTCATGGCCACGTAGAACGCCGAAACAAACAGCACCGACAGCAGGATCGCGCGCGGAATCGTCCGCTCCGGCTGCCGCACTTCGCTGCCGAGAAACGTGATGTTGTAGTAGCCCCAGTAGTCATAGGTGGCAATCAGCGTTGCCTGCGCCAGCCCGCCAATGGCCACGCTGCATGGACTGCGCCGGCGACGCCGGCATGTGCCATCCGCCCATTGGCCGCCGCATGCGCAAAGCCTGACACGATCACGCCGGCCATCGCCGCCATCACGCCGACAAACAGCACCCACGCCAGCCGCGTAACCGAGCTCAGATTGCGATAAAGCAGCGCCGTCACCAGCAGGCAAGCCGCGGCCGCGGCGAAGTTCGCATAGTGCAGCGCGGGCAGCGCCGCGATCGGAGCGCGTCTCCAGCCCCGGCCAGAACCACGCCAGAAAACTCGATAGCCCGATGCATCCCGACGCGATCGAAAGCGGCGCAGAAAAACTCAACTGCCACACGTAGAGAAAGCTCAGCCAGTTGCCCGCGCGATCCGGCCCGTAGATCTCGCGCAGAAAGGCATAGGATCCGCCCGCGCGCGGAAATGCCGCTCCCAGTTCCGCCCACACCAGCCCGTCGGCCACGGCAATCGCCGCGCCCAGCAGCCACGCCCACACTGAGAGCCGGTAGCCCGCCGCGGCAATCACCAGCGGCAGCGTGATGAACGGCCCAACGCCGATCATCTCCAGCATGTTGAACAGCACCGCGGAGCGCAGGCCGATGCGCCGTTCGAGTGCGCCGGACTTGTCTGTAGTTGGGTTGCCGGGAATGGATGAGGACGGGATCATTCAGCAGTTGCGCTGCACGGATTGTACACTGACGAGAACCATGTTCTTTTCTCGGGAGAGCTCATCGCGCAGCAGCGGTTGCGGCACTTGCGAGCCTGATCTCCGGCCTCCGCACTTTCAACAGCTCTGCACGCACAGCAGGCTGCCGCAACGCCGTCGCTACCGCCGACCGAGCCGCACATCCATCGCGCTCCCGTTGCCGGAAGATCGCGGCGAGGCCGCGCTCGAGCAGACGCTGAGGCGCCTCGGCACCACGGCCAGCGTGATGATGATCGTGGCGCATCCGGACGACGAAGACGGCGCGCTGCTCACCTATCTTTCGCCGCGGCCTGGGCGTGCGTGCCACGCTTCTGCACGCTCACGCGCGGCGAAGGCGGACAGAATGCGATGTCGGCCGAAACCTACGACGCGCTCGGCATCATCCGCACCAATGAACTGCTCAAGGCCGACGAGTATCTACGGCGCAAAGCAGCTCTGGGGAACCGAGGCGGACTTCGGCTTCTCCAAGACGCAGGAAGAAGCCTTCGCAAAATGGGGACATGACCGCGTGCTCTACGATGCGGTGCTGGCCGTGCGTCGCGAGCGGCCCGCAGGTCATCGTCTCCACCTTTGTCGGCGGCATCACCGACGGCCACGGCCAGCACCAGGTCTCCGGCGAGATCGCGCAGGAGGTCTTCAAGGCCGCCGGCGACCCAAAGGTCTTTCCCGGAACAGTCTGAAGGACGGCCTCGCAGCCCTGGCAACCGCTGGCCGTCTACTCCATGGTTCCGTTTGCGCCGGTCACTGACAAGGGCATGTTCGACTACGCAACCGGCAAGTGGGCGCCCGGCGAAGTTTCACAACTACGTCACCGGCGAGTGGATCACGGGCGCTCCATCGACCGATGTAAAGCTTCCGGTCGGCACGCTTGATCCGACTCTCGGCCGCAGCTACATGCAGATCGCGCGCGAGGGATGGGGCGAGCAGAAATCGCAAAACGGCGGAGCCAATCCGACGCTCAGCGGACCCGCCACGGCGAGTTATCATCTGTGGGCCGTTGCGCCCGCTGCGCAGACCACCGCGCCGGCGAATGCAGGCGTCGCCGACAAGGTTGGCGCCGATCTCTTTCACAACAGCCATGTCAATATCGACACCAGCATCCAAGGACTCGCACACCTCGTCCAAGTCAGCTCGCACCGATGGCTTTCGAGTGGGCTGCGTGAGATCGACAGCAGGCATTCGGCAGCTTGAGTCGAAATGCCCCTGCAACGCTGGCCTGCCCGTCGCCCAGGAGCTCGCGCCGATCTATCGGCAGACGCTCGCTCTTCGCACGAAGGTTGCGGAAAGCGATCTCGATGCTGCAGTCCAGAGCCAGCCTTCTGCTCGAACTGGACGCCAAGATCTCTCAGTTTCAAGCCGCCCTCAAGGACCTCCTGGGTCTCGACCTTATTGCATTCAGGACCAATGAGAGTCGCGCGCAGACTGCAGGATTTCGCGGCGGAACGGCGGACGAGACGTCCGACAGCGTCTCCCCCGGCGAAGAGTTCCGAGTCCATGTGCACGCTGCACAGGCGACCACCTCAACGCGCATTGAAAAAGTGTGGCTTGAGAGCGACAGCGGCGACGCGTGGAAGAACGAGCAGACAGGCAGCGCGCTCGATCCCGCGGCGGCCACTGTTGACCCGGTGTTCACCGTGCATGCCTCGTCGAACGCTGAAGCCCACGGCGCCCTACTTCACGCGTCCCTCAATCGAGCAGCCGTACTACGACATCGCTAATCCCGCGTGGCGCGAGCGTTCCTTCGCGCCGTATCCGCTCGCTGCCTGGGCTGAGTTCAGCTTCGATGGCCTTCCAATTCGGCTCGGCGACGTCGTGCAGACACTTGAGCGCGTCACCGGCCATGGCGGCATCTACCAGCCTCTCGTCGTCACTCCGGCGATCGGTGTCAGCGTAGATCCGGATGCGCGAATCCTGCCGCTCGACGGCAGCGCTCTTCCGTGCGCGTGACGGTGCACACCCAAGCCGCCGCCGAAGGGACCGTCGACCTCAAGTTGCCTGCTGGCTGGCGCTCTGAGCCGGCCGAGGCCAAGTTTCATCGCAAGGACGCGGGCGACACAGATCCGATCTTGTTCTCCGTCACTCCGGCGGACATCCGAGACGGGCGCCTATTCGATCAAGGCCGTAGCGCACTCCGGCGGCCGCACCTATGAGACCGGCTGGCACAGCGTGGGCTATCCTGGGCTGCGCCCTACAACCAGTACAAGCCCGCTGAGTTGCAGCACGCGAAAAGTGGATGTGAAGCTGGCCCCGGGCCTGCGCATCGGCTACGTCATGGGAACCGGCGACCTGGTTCCAGATGCGATCGAGGGTCTGGGCGTCGCGCCTCAACTGCTTTCGACCGCCGAGCTGGGCTCCGGACGATCTCTCCGCTTACAACGTGATCGTGATCGGCATTCGCGCCTATTCCGTTCGCCCCGAGCTGGCCCGCCTGCAGCCGCGCCTCGACGAATTTGTGCGCAAGGGCGGGACGCTCGATCGTCCAGTACCAGAGCGGCACGTTCCCTGCCCCGCTGCCGCTCTCCATGCGGCCGTTTCGCAGAACGCGTCGTCGATGAGCAGGCGCCGGTCAAGCTTCTCGATCCATCGAACCCGCTGCTCACCTCGCCCAACAAGATCACTTCGGCCGACTTCGACGGCTGGGTCGAGGAGCGCGGCCACTCATTCCTCGAATCGTGGGATCCGGGTTACACGCCTCTAACTGAGACCGCCGATCCCGGACAGGATCCGCAGCGCGGCGGCCTTATTGTCGCCCATCCCGGAAAAGGAACCTATATCTATGTCGCCTACGCGCTCTACCGGCAGTTACCGGAGTTAGTGCCCGGAGCCTATCGCCTGCTGGCCAATCTGCTGAGTGCCGGGCGTACCTCAACACCTGCTCCACCGGCGAAATAAGAACCAGTTTCATCGCCCGTTAGCCGCCCCAACGCGCCTTGAGCATCACCCGCGTGTTCTGCAGGCGCCAAAGCCGCACTCCATGCGAATGGAAGGCGAATCCACCGCCTGTAACCCGGGAGAAAACGTTCATTCAGTGGCGTGTTAAAAGTATGTGAATTAGTCAAATATTCACAAAGTTCTGCGAGCCTCTGATTCAGAAACGACGGGAGATAACTGTGTTCGCGCAGGACTACCTGCGCGGTAACCAAGATTTCGCCGGATACGAATGCCTGACGTATGGCTTCATCTTCAACATACTGCGGTGACCCAGCAAAGGCGCTCCCGATTCTCATCGAGCGCTTGCACCACTCAACCTGACTCTGAGAGGAAAAAGAGGTCCAATGAACTCCAAACTGAAATCGGTTGCCATTGCGGTTCTGGCAACCAGTCTTTTAGGCTCACAAGCTTATGCCGGTGACCCCCCTCCGCCTGCGAAGAAGAAAGTCGCAACCAAGAAGCCTCCCAAGCCCACAGTCGAGGAGCAGATAGAGACGCCTTCGCCAGCAACTCCAGGGGCAGATCGATGGCCTGAAGACCGATCTCGCCACAAAGGATGCGCAGCTCAAGCAGGCGCAGCAGGCTGCTGCGGACGCGCAGGCCGCTGCGTCAAAGGCGCAAGCGGATGCAACTGCACAGCAGCAGGCGAACACAGAAAACGCTGCCGCGGTAAGCACCCTGCAGTCGTCCGTGGTAGATATGACGGCAGGCTAACGCAGCAGCGGTATCGTCCCTGACTGACGACACGGCTGCGATCAAGAAGTCCATTGCGAGCCCGTCCGTGCTGCACTACAAGGGTGTCACTCTCACGCCCGGCGGCTTCCTGGCCGCTGAAACAGTGTGGCGTTCAAAGGCAACCGGTGGCGACATTCCGACCGCCTTCAATGCGATTCCTTACGAGCACTGCTGACGCGTACTCCCTGAGCGAGTTCTACGGATCCGCCCGTCAGTCGCGTATAAGCCTGATGGTCGAAGGCAAGCCGAGCTGGGGAACATTGCGCGGCTACTACGAGGCTGACTTTCTGGGCACCGGCATCACGTCGAACAACAACCAGTCCAACAGCTACGTGCTGCGGCAGCGCGTGTTCTGGGCCCAGGCTGAGACTCATAACCACTGGGCCTTCACCGGCGGCCAGTTGTGGTCGCTTGCCACGGAGGATAAGAAAGCGACTCTCCAACCTCTCCGGCGACATCATGATTCCGCAGACCATCGACCCGAACTACGTTGTGGGCTTTGTCTGGACACGCCAATACGGGTTCCGCGTGACGAAGACGGGCAAGGTGGCATCTTTTGGCGTCGCCGTGGAGAATCCGCAGGTTCTCTACACCGCAACGCTCGCGGGCAACACTCCCTATGCGGTGCTGGGCAGCGCCGGCAACAACGGCGGCAACTACAATGCCGCGGTCAGTGCGTCGGTTCCGACAACGTACGTCCAGAACTATACCCAGGTTCCGGGATCGACCAGCTACATCCCGGTCTACAACACGATCTTTGCCAACACGAACATCGCAAACTATTCGTTTAACAACGCCCCGGATTTCATTGCCAAGCTGGCGCTCGATCCAAAGTGGGGCCACTACGAAATCATCGGAATCGGCCGCCTCGTTCATGAGGAGGTCTATCCCGGCGTTACGACAGACACCACGAAGTTCGGCGGACAGAAGGACATCGAAACCGGAGCGAACGTTGCTCCCGCTTCGACCACGGCAGGCGCCTTCGCCAACAAAATTGCAGAAGGCGGCCTGGCGGCCAGCATGCGCGTTCCCTTGGGCAAGATGGTTTCGTTCGGCTTCAAGGGCATGTGGGGTCCGGGCCTGGGCAGGTACGGCGCCTCCACTCTTGCCGACGTGACTGCGAACAGTTGGGGTGGGCTCTCGCCAATTCACAATGGATCGGCGCTTTTCACGCTTGAGATCACTCCCACGCCTCGGTGGCTGATCTATTTCAACTACGGCGGCGATTATGCAAGCCGTGTCGATTGGACAGCGACAAACACCACTACGCTCGGCGGCCCAACGGCAACCTTCTGCCCGACGGGTTTCACCTCATCCTCGCAATGCACTGCGAAACCGACGTCTGCACAACTCGCAGCAGGCGGCACGTGGGGCGGCCACTGGGGAGCTCCTGCGGTCTCCGCGGTCGGCTACGGTTCGCGGCTGACGAGCAACTCGGGCTGCCTCCTCAACACGAATCCGGGCTTCAACGGCGCATCGACAGGCTACTACCCTGGCGGCTCTTGCGGAGACCAGACGCGCGACGTGCAGGAGTACACAGGCGGCTACTGGTATGACATCTACCGGGGCGAACACGGCCGCCTGCGCCAGAGCATCCAGTACGGCTACGCCGCACGCTATGGCTGGTCTGGAGTGGGTGGCATTCAGGCTAAGGGTATCGACAACATGTTCTGGACGTCGTTCCGCTACTACCTGCCGTAAACTCGCGGCTTCCCCGCAATGCAGAAGAGGCAGCCCAATGTGGCTGCCTCTTTTGCATTGCGCTATCTCGGTTGCCCTGATCTCCCGGTGCCAGCGAGGCAGTGGCGTCACAGGTTCTTAGCGCGCCAGCGGCTCCCCCGTCGGTGCAAATGCCATGCCAGCCACCGTTTCGCCTGACGCAAGCACATTGCGGAGGCGTTCCGGGTTTGCGCCGCTTTGTTCCGCAGCCGCTTCGATAAGACGCAGTGCCGCTGCAGGAGTGGTGGCGGCAGGCAGCCGGAAGATCCACGGGACATTGGTCGAAGTGAGCGTCTTGTCATCGCTGAGCGCGACAACGGGCACAAATGCCTTCAAAGCCAGTTGTTCAGACAAATGCGCGGCGTCGCGATCAAGCGCCACGATGGCCAGCGCATGTTGATCCATCAGCGCATGAACCAATTGGGTCGATGCCGCGCCCCAGCTCTGATCGCTTCTCAGAGGCAGCAGTTCCCAGTTCTGCCCTTTCGATGTTACGGCTCCCAGTTGCGTCTGAATCTCGGCAGCGCGGGATAAAGCGTCCGCATTGGGCCCAAACAATACGACTCGCATTGGTCCCTCCGGCGCATCCGGGCGCCGCGGTCCGGCAAATGCAACGCCATCTTCACCGACTCGCGCGTAGGGAACCGGTTCGGACGGCACGAATGGCGGCCGACTCTCAGCCGTAGTCTGAGCGGCGGGCTCCTTCTCCATCGTCGCAATCCGATAGGAGATCGTTCCGTTGTGAACCGCACCCAGATACATGTGAGCCACGTTCTTCAGGTTCGGGTCGAAGATCATTCGCCCTGTTACGCCGTCGTATTCTTCAATGTCTGCCAGCGCGTCGTGAATGCGCACGCGATTCAGTCCTGCCTTGCAGATCGAATCGAGCAGCGCATTCATCGCGTCATACGCCAGGGATGCAAACTGCTCGGGCTTCTCGTGGAAACGCGCCTCGAACCGTTTGTTGAATTCGATCCAGCGGGGATCTTTGCGGGTTGGGTCATATGGAAAGACAGCTTCGAATCCTTCCGCTGCATCGCCCGCTTCCGCCAGCATCTCAGGTCCCAGCGTGCGATAGGAGCCGAAAACGCGCTGCTTCATGCCCAGCGCCTTCATCTGCTTCAGGATGTTCGCCGCTGGAATTTCGTCGGTCCACAGAACGATGGCATCGGCGCGCGAAGCCTGAATGATCTTCAGCGAGCGCGTGAAATCCGTATCGCCGGGAAGGAACTTCTGCTCGATGACGACAGGATGGCCGAGTCGCCGCGACGCATCGCGAAATTTGCCAACTCCAAACCGACCGTAGCGGCTGTTGATCGCGGAGAATCGCCACACGCTTCAGGCCGAGTTCCGTGTAGATGCGGCGGGCGAGCGTCAGACATTGCACGCGATCATCCTGCAGATCAGTGAAGTACCACGGAATGTAAGTCTCGGGAATGGTCGGATCGGTGGACGCTGAGTTGACGATGGGAATCTCTGCCTTCAACGCCACTCGCAACGCGATGTGTGTGGACTCTGAGCTGATGGAGCCAAATATCTGCCCAGTCCTCATCGTCGTAGACCATCTTCACGACTTCGTTCGACGCGGATCCCCAGATGGCGGGATCCGTGGGACGCTCGTCGCCGTATACGGCCTTCGCCTGCCAGTTGTCGTAGTCGTTGTGAAGCATCAGCTTGAAAGGCTTGCCGCCGTAACCACCGCGCGCGTTGGCTTCTTCAACTGCCAGTTGCGCCCCGTGCAGCATGCGCAATCCGAATACCTGCTCCGGGCTGTGCTCGATAGGCCCGAAGAAACCAATACGGACCTCGGTCAGATTCTTCGGATCAGGAATGTCACGTCCCGCACCGACATAGATGTTGGGATGGGTGTAATTGAGATCGTAGGGCGCCGCGAACTTTGAATATGGACTAAGATCAGCTGGGCTCGCCGGCATACGGTGCAACGCTGCGATCTCTCGGCGGCCCGGGCGGATGCGCGCCACAATTGCAGGTCTTGCTGCTCTTGTCCCCGCCCTGCGCCGAACCGCTTGCCGTTGCGCCGGCGGCCAGGACACAGGCCGCCATGAACAACCATGTCTTGCTCATTACAACTACTCCTTGCTGCCTGCGACCTTTTCCGGACGAAACATTGCAATTGCTTCAATCTCAATCAGCAACTCAGGGCGGCACAGGTGTGCTTGGATACCCGTCGAGGCCGGCAGCGGATCAAGTCCCTGCTGCTTGAAGAAAGCGGTGCGCTCTTCGTTGAATACCTCGTAGTCGCGGTCGATGTCACGGAGGTAGCAGGTGGTGCGCACGATGTCCTGCCAGGTGCAGCCTTCGCTCGCGAGCAGTCCGGTGATGTTGTCGAGCGTGCGCTGCATCTGCGCGCGAAAGTCGCCGATGTGGACGCTCTGACCGTGCTCGTCGATCGAGGCGGTACCGGAAATGAGCAGAATGGTCAGCCCATTCAGGTCGATCCGCATGCCACGCGAAAACGAACTCGGCTTGGCATATGCATAGGCTTCGTTGAGCACACCGAGGTTGGTCATAGCGCGCTTCTGAATCGGTGCGTGAGCGATAGTGTCTAGAATTTCTGAAAATGCGATCATGTTTGATAGCTCCTTATGGCTGATGAATCCCGTGGCTTAATCCCTTTGCAGTAGCGACCCAAATGTCGCTGCCTTGAAAGTCGATGCCTAAAACGTAGTTGTGAGCCGGCGCTGTGCTCACCGCGACAGGCGTAACAGTCCCCTGCGCATCGCGCACCGTCATCTCTGGCTTACCGGTCGCGAGCGAGGGGCGGTAGACCGCCCAGTTTGCGCCGTCGTAGAAGGCAAGGCCCTTATCGGTGCCGAACCATGCGCGCTTGGCGTCTACGCCCTTTACAACATTTGTGAAATTCGAGGGAAGCCCGCTGTCTTTAGTCAGAAAATTATGCCAATACCGGCCGTCATACCGGCTGTCGCCGAAGTACGTCGCCACCCAAAGAATATTATCCACATAACTAACCGATGTCGTAATCTCGTGGATCAATCCCTGATCCTTGAAGAGCACCATCTCGGTCTCGCCGTCGGGATCGTCGTACTTGTCCCACGTCTTCTTCTTCTGGTCGTATTCCAGGACGCCGCTGCCCCAGACAGCGTAGTACACCTTCGTTGGAGTCGCTGCGACGCCGTACACCCATATCTCAAGCATGGGCGTATTGCGCTCGTTGTAGAGCGACCACTGACCGGTGTGCAGGTCGAGCCTGCATCCGCCGGCGGCCGTGGCAACCCATACGTTTTCGCCTTCGACGGACACTCCATACACGACGTCGTTACTCAGACCTGAATTCAGCTGCGTGTAGGTATCGATGCGGCCGCCCGAGATGCGGCTCAACCCGCCCATCGTTCCTGCCCACACGTCGCCGGTGCGCTTGTCGAGCGCGAGGGACAGCACGGCGCGATGCGCCAGGCCGTCTTTGGTGGTGTAAGTCTTCCACTCGTGATTCTCGTAGACGCCCAGGCCATTTTCCGTGCCCGCCCAGATGCGGTCGCCATCGACCAGCACAGAGAACACGTGATTGTCCGGCAGGCCGTTGGCCGTGGTGAAGTTTTCAAACCGGAAACGCGGCATTGTGGGCAGCTGCGCCGCTGTGGACGCGGCGTGAGCTCTACCAGCACCCATCGGCGTTCCGGTCCTGGCGGGGGTCCCTGGTGCGCCCAACGCGATCGGCGCCGTTGCGGCGAGCAATGCGATTGTGCAGAGATTTTTCATCGCGTCCTCAAGTACTCAATCAGGTCGTTGAGTTCATCCTTTGTCAGATCGTTCGTACGGCCGTGCTTATCCTCAGGGTTGAAGATAGTCCAGATCTGCTCAAGCGTGGCTGCGGAACCGTCGTGAAGATAGGGTGCAGTGATTGCAATGTTCGTAAGCTGCGGAGTATCCAGCAGTCCGGAGTTGTCGGTTGCCTTCTTCGTTCCCACGTCGAAGGATTTCTGACTTGTGCCCTTGGGTCCGCTGTGGCAGTAAGCGCAGCGGTTCGTCTCCGGGATCGGCATTGCCGAACTTGTCGACGCTGCGCGCAAACAATGCCTTGCCGTGCTCCTGTGCCGGAGTTAATTCACCGCCAGGCAAACGCCATCGGTTCGGCCTCGGCGGAAGGCTGCGGATGTAAACGACGAGGTCGGTCAGTGTCAGATCGTCGTAGTTCTCCGCGCGCCAGAAGTACTTCTCCGTGCGCGGCCCGCACTCGGTAGGAAGGTTCGGATTGCCACCGTTCCACTTATATGGCTCGGTATCTTTCAGACCCTCGATCGGACGATTGTCCACGATGTCGCGCCCGAAGCCATCCGGCTCCAGGTCCCATGTCAGACCATCGAAGGTTGAGTCGATGTGGCAGTTCGCGCAGCCGATCTGTCCCTGGAATGAGTACCGGGCCGTATAAAAAGTTTGCTCGCCCTTGCGGAGGACCGTAGTCTGCTTTGGGCCCGCCAATGTGATGGTTGAAGCAACACGATTGGTGCGGGTGTCGATGACGCTGATCGTGTCTTCGAGCCGGTTGGCAACCAGAAGCTTCCGCCCATCCCGTGTGAGTGCCACGCCTCGCGGATCATGACCGACGTCGATGCGTGCCACGACGTAGTTGAGAGCTCGCAGACAAATCCTGCGCGTTCGAACCTGGGTGTGCGTGGACGAATTGGAGGAGCCGTCTGCGCATCGATGACCGTTACAATCTCCGAGCCTTCGCAGGTGACAAAGATTCGCAACTTGTCGGGGGAGATGGCAACTCCGAAGGGCCGGACTGCGTAGCGTTCCAGTTCGTCCAGCGGAACCTCCACGGGCTTGCCCACATCTGCGCCAAATAGTGTGAGAGTATCTGCAAATGCTCCGCCGTGGTCCAGGTGCGCAAGGGGAATCAAATTCTTCGGATGCAGTTCCGCCGCAACGCCAAGGCGGCCATCGGCAGAAAACGCTATATGGAAGCCGTGCGCAATGCTGTGCAGCGGAATTCGTTCGGCCACCACCGCGCGCGCCGTGTCAATGACCGTAATCTCCGACTCAGGCGCGGTGCGATGCGGTGTCGGATTCGGATAGACATGCGTAACGTAGAGGCGGCTGCCATCGGGCGATGGCGTAATGTAGCTTGCGCCGCGTCCTGCAGCAAGCCGCTTCTCTTCTGCGCCTGTCTGGGCATCGAGAACGGCCACGTCGTTGGAGATTCGATTAGCGACAAACAGGTGCTTGCCATCGCGGTCCTCAATGACGCTCGAAGGCTCTGCGGCGACCGGCCACGTGGCTGTCACCTCCAGGGATTGCGTATCGATCACTGACAACGTGTCGTCCCATGAGTTAGCGACAAACAAGCCGGTCACCTTTCGGGGAAAGGGAAAATCCGCGAGGCGCCTGGCCCACTTCGATGTTCTTGAGCACCGTGTAGCTCGTCGCGTCCAACACCCTCACTTCATTGGCCTGCTGGCAGAGCACGTAGAGCCTCGCACCATCCGGCGAGAAAAGCATCTCAACCGGCGAGGCGTAGGTCAGCACCTCGCCGCTGAGGGGAGTCCGTGCGGCATGAGCGGCTTTTCCGGCCCAGAGACCGAAACCGATCACAGTCGCTCCGACGCCGGCGATGAAAACAATGGTCCATGAACGCACCGTGCTGATGGGGCGCCAATTCATTTCGGCTCCTCGATCGTAAGCACACGATCTACGCTCTGCTTTTCAAGCGTCTGTTCGCGCCCGCTCGGCCAGCGCACAATGATCTTGTCGATCAGCGCGGCCTCACCAAGCCCAAAGTGCATCCGGCCGTCATCCTGCGACAGGTATCCGGAGCCCGCCACACGCTCCGCCGTCCAGCGCCTGCCGCCCGCATTGACACTTCAACGCGCGCGCCAATGCCATCGCGATTGCTTTTCGTTCCTTTAAGCTTGATCGCGACCCAGTGCCCTGTGTTCGTCGATACGTTATGGACTAGCGTTCCCTTTGCGCCGAGATTCACGAGAAACGCATCCACCTTGCCGTCGTTGTCGTAGTCGGCAAAGCATGCGCCGCGCGCGACCGTGCGCTCACTCAGCACCGCCCCGGCGCTCTCCGAAACGTCCGCGAATCGTCCGTTGCCGAGTCCGCGAAACAGCGTGTGCTCCTGCGGAATCAGATGAATCAGCCCGCCGTGAAAGATCAGGATGTCGGGCTGTCCGTCGTTGTCGAAGTCGTAGACGCCCGTTCCCCAACTCACGTATTGCGCGTTGGTCTGTGAGACGCCGTTTGACGCGCCCATGTCTTCGAACCCCTGCTTTTCCCGTGTTGCGCAGCAGGCGGTTGTAGTGCCCGTCGGTCACCCACAGATCGAGGACTCCGCGTCCCTCGAAGATCCGCGAACACCGGCCCCATCGAAGAAGTGGACTCGCCATTCTGCCCGAACGCTGTGCCCGTGTCGTTTCCAACTTCTTCGAATGTTCCGTCGTGCTTGTTGTGGAAGAGGAAGTTCTCCGTGCGGTCGTTGGCGACGTAGATGTCGTCCCAGCCGTCGTTGTCGAAGTCTGCGGCGGTCACGCCCATCGTGCGGCCCACGAACGCGCCGATTCCTGACTTGTCCGTAACATCGGTAAATGTGCCGTCGCAGTTGTTGTGGAACAGCTGGTTTGTTTCGCCCTCGTAGTCGAGCGGCCCCGGATAGTTGTCAGCCGCGTAGTAGGCGCGGTACTTGGGATCGAACTTCACATAGCGGCCGACAAACAGATCGACGCAGCCGTCCTTGTCGTAGTCCAGCCAGGTGGAACTGATCGCCCAGCCATCGACCTTGATCCCGGCCTTCGCCGTGACATCTGTGAAATGACCGTTGCCGTCGTTGTGGTAGAGAATCGTCTTGCCGTAGCCCGTCACCAGCAGATCGACAAATCCGTCGTTGTCGTAGTCTGCGGCACGTCACGGCAACCGAATACATGTCGGGATTTAGCCCCGGCCTTCTCCGTCACATCGGTAAAACGGCCGTTGCCGTCGTTGCGATAGAGATGATTGTGCGGCGGCGGATCCGGCTTCTCTTTCAGCGGATACGGGTGCATCGAGTCATCGAGCGGGCGCCCGTTGACGACATAGAGGTCAGGCAATCCGTCGTTGTTGTAGTCGAACCACACACAGCCCGCGCCGGTGCCCTCAAGCAAAGAACCCAGCTGACGCGACCCGAAGCTGTGCGTGAAGTTAATGCCGGCTTTGTCGCTCGCATCTTCAAAGCGAATCGTGGAAGCCGGCGAGACGGAATCCTTCGACGGACCTTGTGGTGCAGGCGCTTGCTGCGCTGATAGAAGCGTTCCTGCCAGCGCTGCGGCGAACAATGAAGCCGCCAAAAACCGATAATAAGAACGGAATAACATTTCAATTGCCTCCCGGCAGATCACCGTGAGGGCGAATACTTGCCCCGTGTGACACCGGCGTCACTTGCTGTGCATTGGCCGAGAGATCGACCGGCGTTGTCGTGCGCAGCAGTACCGCCGGAACCTTGTTCTCCGATGCGCGCTCCGGCCCGGCATGGCAGCCAACGCAAATGCGCTGCTCTCCGCGCCGAATCCAGAACCAGCCATGTCTCCTGGCGCAAGCACCGTGCCTTTCGCATCAAGCAGCGCAAACCGGATCGCCCTGTCTGCCGGGACCTTCACGAAGAAAGATCCATCCTGTTCGACCGGCGCCGTGCCGAGCACCATTGCTTTGCCCTGTGCAGTCCTGCACTCTCCAGTCGCACCGATTGCCGGGGTGTCCTTCGAGAACTCCGTCGCGCGAGACACGCGCGTCGAGCGCAAGCAGGTTTCCGTAAGTCCCAATCGTGCAGCGCGGAAGGATGCCTGCGTGGCCTGTTCGCGCTCAACAACCAACACCGGATCGACGAGGTTCTCCCCGAGCCGCGTCATCACAGGCTCTAGATTCGCGGCGCCCGGAGCTCCACAGACTTCAATCGCGTACTTGCGATTTGCGATTCTCGCACACTCACAAGCCAGCGCACCCGACTTCGTCTCGGCAATCCCACCCGCGTACTCACCGCGCGGAGCATTCGACTCTCTCCTCGTGCGCCAGCGGCGACGTGAACCGCGCCAGCAGAGCCACCGTGCGTGAATACCACGTCGCCCGATGCCAACTGCCTTCCGCCCCACCGCCCGCTGCCGGGCACGGTCCCGTGATCGCAGCGGTACGACTCCACTCCTGACCCATCCGAGTAAACCAGAAACATCTCCGGCGTCGATCCGCCTCCAAGCGGAAATCCAGATTCGAACAGAATGCGCCCATCCGCAAGCACATCCGCCGGAATTGCGCTCGCATTCACGTAGGTCAGCGGCAACACTGCGCGCGTCCCTGGCCCTTCAATCTGCTCGAGCGCCGTCGAGTCCATCAGGCGTGCTGACTGCAGTTGGAATCCTGCGGCAGTCCGCAGCGCATACACCAGCCGCCATCCCGGCAGATACAACGGTCGAATCGCATCGGCCGAGTCCCGTCGTCACCTGCCGCACCGAATGATCCGCCAGCGTCAGTTCCCAAATCTGCCACGGATCGGTCGCAGTCTTCTTTCCGGCGAACAGAACCTTCTTCGCATCGAACGAGACGCTCGCATCCGCACTGGCCGCAAATCCGGCAACAAGCGGCTCCGCCTTGCCCTCGTGCAGAAGCAGCAGCTGTGCGCCCTTCGGAAAGCGCTCTCCGCCGCGCAGAGCAGCCAGCGGCGTCATAAGCAGGCGCGGCCGTCACAATCACATCGGACGTCCGAGCTGTTTGTAATGGATCAGGTGCGAATCCGCAAATCGGCAACAGCACACGCGCGCAGATGCCACAGCGCGAACAGACAACTCTGATCCCAGGCCTCCATCCAACTGCCTCCATGGGCCGTGCACTGACGCACTGCTGCGCGCAGCGCAATGTAGGGTCTCGAGCGACGCCATCATCTCGTCGAACTCGGCAAAGTCCAGCGACTGCTCGCCGTCGCTCCAGGCCTTGTCCGGATTCGGATGCACTTCGACAATCAGGCCGTCCGCGCCGGCGGCACACGCCAATGCGCGCCAGCGCCGGCACCAGGTCGCGATGGCCAGCCGCATGGCTCGGATCCGCAATCACCGGCAGATGCGAGATCTGCTTGATCAGCGCGATCGCTGCCACGTCGAATGTGTTGCGCAGTCGCCGTCTCAAATGTGCGGATGCCGCGCTCGCACAGAATGACGTTGGGATTGCCGTTGTCGAGAACGATCTGCGCCGAACGCAGCAAATCGGCGACCGTCGCCATCATGCCGCGCTTCAGCAGAATCGGCCGGCCCGAGCGCGCCGCCGCTTCCAGCAGCGTAATAGTTCTCCATGTTGCGGGAGCCGATCTGCAGAATGTCTGCGTATTCGGCCACCAACGAGCACGTCGTCTTCCGACATCACCTCGGTGACGATGGCCAAGCCCGTCTCCTGCGCGAGCGCTGGGCCAGCATCTTCAGGCCTTCGAGGCCGATGACCTTGAAATGCATAAGGAGAACTGCGCGGCTTGAAGGCGCCTCCGCGAAGAATGCGGGCGCCCGCGCGGCGAACATGATGGCGGTGGCCAGAAGCTGGAACTCGGTTTCAACCGAGCACGGCCCAGCCATGGTGATGAAGTCGTCCCCGCCGATCTCGAGATCCAGCACCGGCACAACAGTCTGCTGGTGCTCGGTACTCTTCAAAACATCCGGTGGACTCGGCAAAACGCTCGTGCCAACTTACGCGCACCCTCGCGCTCCATTCCGGGGAAGGCTCAGACTACTCCGTTGCGTCCACCCCGCCTCCATCCAAAGGTGGAGGTGCGGAATCAGCAACTTACCGCACCGCCACTCTGGTTCTAGACGGCGCTAATGAACACTTGTCTGTGACGGATGAACTTGACTGTCGTGATCGCAAGGCCGGAGCACCCGATTTCGTCTGCATCGAAATCGATAGCAGACAGATCCTATGCTCGATGTGAGTCAAGCGCGCGATCGGCGGCCGCGATAACCGAACGCAGCATCGACGACCGCCGCAACGCCCAGCACTACCTCATCTTCAAACGGCCGCGCGACAATCTGCACCCCGATCGGCAGCCCCTCGGGCGAGCGGCCCACCGGCACCACCGCCGCCGGCGCCGCCAGCGCGTTGAACCACTGCGTGTGCCGCACCGCATCGAGGTACTCCACCGTCGCGCCCGTCGATGCGTCCACGCGCGTTCGCCGTGCCGGAACGCGGGAACACTGGCCACCGGACAGAGCAGCACCGGATACTCGCTCATCTCCTCAAGCGTCTTCGCGCGCAGCAGATCGAGTTCCGCCCACGCATTCAGCAGTTCGGTCGCGGTCAGCGGCGGCGCTGGCTCGGCAATTCCAAGGAACTCCTTGAAGATTGGACTCAGCTGCTCGCTCTCTGCCGCGAATCGTCGGCTCGTAGAACATCGCTCCGCATTGCACGAAGAACGTCCACCACAGCTTGCGCAACTGCTTCCAGCGTTCGCGGCCGGAACGGCTCCACGCGAAACCCCGCCTCGCGCAGGGCCTGCCGCCGCGCTTTGCACAGCCGCGCGCGTCTCCGCCGTCACCGGAACAAGATCGTCATCCTCAAAGAATCCAATCGTCTTTTCGCGCAGCTCATCAGGACTCGAAGTTCGCGCAGCGCCACCGGCGGGCTGGCCGGATCGTTCGCATCCTGCCCGCTCAGCGTGCGAAACATCAGCGACACATCGGCGATGGTGCGCGCCATCGGCCCGATCGCGCCAAGGATCGAGAACGGCCCAACACACGGCGGCAGGTGCCCGCGTCCCGGGAATCCGCCCCGGCGTCGGCTTGAGCGAGCAGATGCCGGTGAAGTGCGCGGGCACGCGCACCGAGCCGCCGCTGTCGCTGCCCAGCCCCGCCGCCGACATCCCCGCCGCAATCGCCGCCGACTCGCCGCCGCTCGATCCGCCCGGCGACCGCTCCAGGTCCCACGGATTGCGCGTTTGGCCGTGCAGCAGGTTGTCGGTTTCATAGGCCATCAGGAATTCCGGGCAGTTGGTCGTGCCCAGAATCAGCGCTCCCGCCGCGCGCAGCCGCGCCACAACGACCGCATCCTCGCGCGGGAATGTCGCCCTTGTGCAGCAGGCTCCCGATCTCGCATCGATATCCGGCCGTCGCAATCGACGACTTCACCGTCACCGGCAGGCCGTGCAGCGGCCCGCGCGGACTCGCGTCACGCATCCATAGCCGCCGAGCCTCGCGCGCGCACGCGCTCCGCATCGAAGTCGGCAAATGCATTCAACTGCGGATTCAGCCGCTCGATCTGCCGGATGTGTGCCTCGGCCAGTTCGATGACCGAGATTTCGCCCGCGCGCAGCATCTCGAGCTGCCGCACCGCAGGCCGCAGCACGACATCATTCATTCCGGCACTCCGGCCAATTGCAGCACATGCACCCGCTGAAAACCGCCTCGTCCGTCATGGCTTCTCCGCCAGAGCGCTCGCGCAAGCGTCGGCCCCATCGCAAGTCGCGTCATCGGCAGGCGTCGATGGCAACTGCCGATAGTCAAACCGATACGACCGCACCGGCTCGCCCGAATCAAAGCGGTCGTTCCAGTTCAACTGGTAATCGATCGAATCGCGCATCGTCCGGAAACTTCTCACTCGCCGGATACGGATACGTGCTCATCTTGTGAAACGGCAGTTGCGCCACTGTGAACGGCGAGGCATCCCACCAGTCCATGTCCTTCACATATCCATTGGCATAGAAGAAGTAGTCGCGCTTCCAGTGCGGCGGCAGCGCCGGCAGCTTCGTGGCGTCGAACTCGGTCGCAATCTCTTCGCCGCTGCCGAAGATCGCAAAGCGATCGTCGATGCCTTTCACCAGCGCCGTCACATCGCCAAGGCGCGTGTAGTTGCCGCGCTGATGCTGGAACGGCCCCGTCAGGCTCACGCGATCGTAGTCGTAATCGAGATCGCCGGGACTCGCTCCTTCAATCTGCTTCGGATAGCCGCGGAAGTGCTCGCGTGGCAAGTGCCAGCGGCACTTCGGTCGTGCGGGTCTCGGCCTCCGGCGCTGTTATCGATGAGCACCTGGTCCCAGTAGATTTCAAGATTGCTCACAAGCCGGATGCGCTTCGTGCCCGCCGGCAGCTTGCCGGTCAGGTCGACGACAATCGTGCGCTCCAGTCCCGCCGGGAATCCCGCCTCGCCCGGGAATCGTCTGCCATGTTCCATCCGGCAACTGCGCTTCGACATACGGCGAAATCGGCTTGATTCCCGCCTGCCACGCGGCATACAGCGATGTCGCGCTGAAGTAGTTCACGTAGCCGGTCATCAGCAGCCTCAATGGCGCTCCGCTGCTTCAGCGTCGCCCAGGATCAAGCGTCAGCGAGTGCAGTATTCGCAAAGCCGTCATACGGCGTCGCCGTGAACCCGCTTGCGAACTTGTGATCGCGCCGGCTCAGCACATCCAGCACATCGCGGCCCTCGCCATCCCATGCACCCACCGGCAAGCCGGGCTCCGGTCGAGGCCACCACTCGCCCCGAGGCAAACGGCGGATCGTCGAGGAACCGCTCATCCGGATTCACTTCAACGTCTTCGGGATGATCGACTGCCACGAGCCGCAACTGGTCGATGTAGTTGACCTCCTCCATCGGCTCGATGAAGCGCAGGCTCAGCTTGCCATTCACCGCCGCCAGCTTCGCGCCATCCACCTTGATCCACTCGCCGGGATTCGGAATGTTGCGCCGCGTCGGCGTAAACCAGTGTCCCACCACCGCCGCGCCGATCACGTCGGTGACGAGCTTGTACTTGTGTCCATCCCACGCGAACAGCACCGGGCACGAGCTGCCGCGCCGGTCTGCTTCCTTCATCGCGATCACCCGCGTGTGGGGCAGATCGATCTCATCCTGCAGAATGCCCGTCGGCCACAGAATGCGCAGCAGGTCGATGCCTTCCGCGTCGCCCAGATCCGATCAAGAATCTGCGGCGGAGCCTGCGTCTGATATCCCGAAGCGCCTGCCAGTTCCCACTTCTGCCACTGCCCGTTGGCAAAGATCTCCACCTTCGAGCCGAGCGCGGTCTTGTTGTCCGCATAGCCGCTCAGGTCGAGCCGCACAAAGTGATTCTTGTTGGCGCCCACGTTGCGCAGCAGCACCGGCGGCGCATTCAATTGCGTCACGATCAGGTCCGGCGCACCATCGCCATCCACATCCGCCGCAATCGATCCCGCGCGGTGCATTTCAGCTGCAATACTGTCAAGCCCGAGTGCGTGACTCACATCCTCAAAGCTGCCATCGCCGCGATTGCGGAGGACCCGCACGGCGCGGCCCTGCACTGGTCTCGACAATCGCCGCGAGATCGATCCATCCGTCGTTGTCGATGTCGACCGGAGTTACACCCCATCCTCGCAATGCGCCGGTCAGCGGCAGCGGTACGCGCTCGAAGCGTCGTCCAATGTTCTGTGGACCGGCAACATTCCGCCACAGCGTGAGCCCCGGCGCGCCCGCATGCGTGACGGCAATATCCATCCAGCCGTCCTTGTTGTAGTCGAGCACAGCGATTCCCACAGTCGTTGGCAGCTTTTCGTCATAGAGCGGCTGCGTGGGATATTTGCCTTCGCGCGGATTCACAAACAATAGGGGCGCGGGACCGTCGCCAGTAACCGCAAGATCGACGGCTCGATCGTTATTGAAATCCGTAAGAATCACCGCGGCCGTCGTGCCGGTGCCGCCCAGACCGGTCGGCTCTGTCCACTCGGTGAACGTCTTGTTCCCGTTGTTGCGCCACAGGACGTTTGGGGCATCGCCCGGCTTTCAGCGGCGCTCCCGTCAGCAGCAGATCCAGATCGCCATCGTGGTCGAAATCGACAAACGTGATGCCCGGCTGGCTTGTTGCGCGGCGCAAGTCCGGCTTCCGCCGTCACGTCCTGAAACTTGCCCTTTGCCCAGATTTCGAAACAAGCGCACGCCGTCATCGAGCGCCACCGCCAGATCGTTCAAATTGTCGGCGTCGTAGTCGCCCACCGCGCAGGCGACAGCGCGACCCGCGACCTTCAACCCAGCGCCGGCCGCATCCACATCCTCAAAGCTTCCGTCACCACGCCGATGCAAGCACGCGAATCGCCTGCGGTCCCGGCTTCCATCAGCACCAGGTCCATCTCGCCGGAGCCCGGTCACATCCAGCATGCAGGCGCCGCCTGTCTCTGCGGCTTCGCCGCTTTTCGTCGATCATGGCGTTTCGGCGACCAGCTTTACCGGAATCATCGCTTCTCTGGCGAGTTTGCGGCTCCTCCACCGGCGTGACCGTCGAGTAGTGTCCCTGCTCCCCGTACGCGAGCCCAATCGCCGCGGAGATCTTGGTGCTCGTCATGTGCTGAAAGATCTTGAAGTGCTCCTTCGCTTCGTCCTTTTTGCCCATGGCCTGCAGTGCGCGAGCCATTGCAAACTCGGCCGAGGCATGCAGCGGATCGATGGCCAGCGCCTGCTTCAGCGCTTCAATGGCCTTGTCGAACTGCTTCATCTCCCGGTAGCAGACGCCTTCAAAGTAGAACGAATCCACGTCGCGCGGATCGAGCTTCACGGCTTGCTGAAAGCTGGCCAGCGCCGGTTCCAGCTCGTTGTCCGCGTGCTGCGCGAGGCCGAGGTTGTACCATGCCTGCGCATTTTTCGGATCGAGCGCGATGGCGTCCTTCAGTGCCTTCTTGGCATCATCGAGCTTCTGCAGCGTCATCAGCGCAATGCCGTCGTTGATGGCCGCCTGCGCCAGCTTCGGGTCCTTCTTGAACGCCTCGGCAAAGCTATCGGCGGCCTTCTCGGTAAACTGCTGGCCCATCAGCGCCACGCCCCGATTGTTCAACCGAATGGCCTCGGGGTTGAAGCGCAACTCCGGCGCCGCGTCCGCAGCAAGTGCAAACAGCATTAGGGCCACGGGCCCGACGGCTCTCATCCACCTTGTACCCAACGCGTTCTCCCAGCGCGGCCAGCTCGTCAAACTCGAACAACCGCGGAACAATCCAGTGTATTTGAACGAGCGCATGCAAGCGCATCAACCTCGGGCACACGCGCCATGCCGTCGATCGATCATTTCGAGAAAATCCTCCATCTATACTCAGATTTGTGACTTCAGCGCCACTGGCGCAGGCTCTGCATGAGTGAAAGACCCGCAAATCGCCGCATCGCGGTCGTAACGACATCGCGCGCAGACTATAGCCATCTCTATTGGCCGTTACGCGAGCTGGCTGCACACTCAGGCATCGAGCTCGGCATTATCCCGCTTGGCCCGCATCTCTCGCCGGAATTTGGAAACACTGTCGCGGAGATTGAACGCGACGGATTCCCAATCGTCGCGCGTATCGAATGCTTGCTGAGTTCGGATACAGATGCGGGCATGGCCAAAACAATTGGCGTCGCCATCCTCGGCTTGGCGGATGCTCTTTCTGCCTGGCGTCCCGATCTCATGCTCCTCATCGCCGATCGGTACGAGATGCTGGCCCCGGCGACGGTCGCTCTTGCGTTGCGTATTCCGGTTGCGCACATCGAAGGTGGCGAAGTGAGCCAGGGCGCCATTGATGACCAGGTGCGCAATGCACTCACAAAGCTCGCGCACATTCATTTCACGTCGACCGAAACAGCACGACGGCGCGTGATCGCCATGGGCGAGGAGCCATGGCGTGTCCATCACATCGGTGCGCCCTCGCTCGATCACCTGCGCCGATCACAGTTACTCGACCGAGCGTCTCTGCAGGCGAGCCTTGGCGTCCCGCTTTCGCGGCCCACGATCGTTGCCGTATGGCATCCCGTAACAATTCTGCGAGACACCAACGCCGAAGCAGAAGCGCTGTTCGCAGCGCTTGAGGAAACCGCAGCGCCGCTGATCTTCGTTTACCCAAACGCAGACGCAGGAGGTCGCGCCCTTATCGAGCGAACAAAGGCTCTTGCAGCGACTCGGCCCTTGACGCACATCTTTATGAATCTCGACCCCATCACGTACTGGAGCCTTCTGGGCCAGGTCGATGCTCTGGTGGGCAACTCCTCCAGCGGCATCATGGAGGCCGCATCATTCGCGCTTCCCGTGGTGAATGTGGGAATGAGACAGCAGGGCCGCGAGAGAGCGCGCAATATAATCGATGTCCCGGCCGACACCAGCGCCATTTGCACCGCGCTGAAACGCGCACTTGATCCCGAATTCCGAGCCTCCCTATCCGGAATGGTGAACCCTTACGGCAATGGAACAGCGGCCGAAGCCATCGCCAATGTGCTGGCATCAGCGCCTCTCGATCAGTTGCTGATCAAGCAGCCGACACCCCTTCACCAGGAGGCGGGATCGAAATGAAGCTAGACCAGTAAATCGATAAAGCTTGTTCGCATGTTGACCGTCAAAGCACAGTCGACGCCTGTTTTCCTGAAAATTCTCAGCAGGTTTACAACCCAATGATCGAGAGCTGGCATCTTAACTTAATGCGGGTGTGCGCAACATCCCGTTCTACGTCCTGCAAGCACTTTTATAACTTCAACCGTTGATTCACACCGGTGGTTCAGGCCGGACGAACAATGTAGCGCAGGGGTATCTTCCAGTGACTCTCGATGGGCCAAGCGAACCAGAGGGTCCGGGGGTCACTACCGGCACGCTGCAGTTCTCCTTTCTGACCTGTCTGTGTTGAAGAGCAGGTGCCATCATGTTAGTGAAAACACACAGCAAAGCTCGCGGAATGACTGGCCTCCACGTGGGATCTAGTAATGTCCGGCGCTATTTCCCCAAAGGCACGACAGCAATCGAACTGAAGTTGGGCCACTTAAGAATCCAGTGCGGCCTGAAGCCCGATTTCTGGAACGGACAACCCGAAATCTACGACCCCAGGCTTTGCGCCTGGCTTGAATCCAAACACCTGCATGACCGGACGGATCGCGCTCCCGTCCCGCTGGCGATGATCCCTGATGGCATCAACTCATTTCAGCTGCAACCCACCTCGCTGGAACCTCAAGAGAGTGCCAAACCGCCGCACCTCCCTGCTGCCTGACGGCGAGCCTGATCGCGACCTCCCATCATCCGGCGCCGGGCGCATTCATGCGTACCGGCGCCGTCTTGCTTGAAGTCACGAATCCGATGCTTCCTTGGCGCCCAATGGTCGAGCCGGCTTTCCTCGGCGCTTGATAGACTCAGGATGTGATGCCCAATCAACAACTTGAAGAAACAATTGAACGCCACTTTGCCGCAGGTCCAGCCGTTATTGGCGATCCCCTCGCAATGCAGGCATTTCTGGAATTGCGAGCAGCGCTCGAACGTGGCGAAGCCAGGGCGGCTTCTCCCGATCCGGCCGCGCCTACCGGTTGGCGCGTAAATGCGTGGGTGAAGAAGGGCATTCTGCTCGGCTTTCGGCTCGGCACGCTCAAGGATTTTTCCGGCCCTGACTTCTCGTTCGTCGACAAGCACACTTACCCCCTGCGCCGCTTTACGGGCGGCGATGGGGTTCGCGTGGTGCCCGGCGGCTCGTCGGTGCGCGCTGGCGCCCATGTGGCGCGCGGCGTCGTCTGCATGCCGCCCATGTATATCAACGCCGGCGCATGGGTCGATGAAGGAACCATGGTCGACTCGCACGCACTGGTCGGTTCATGCGCGCAGATCGGCAAGCGCGTTCACCTCAGCGCAGCAGCCCAGATCGGCGGCGTACTCGAGCCCATCAATGCGAGCCCTGTGATCATCGAGGACGACGTGCTTGTCGGCGGCAATTGCGGCGTCTATGAAGGCACAATCGTCCGCGCAGGTGCTGTCCTGGCCCCCGGAACGATACTCACGCGCGGCACACCTGTCTTTGATCTCGTCAAAGGCACAACTTTGCGAGCGACGACAGACGCGCAGCTGATTATCCCAGAGAACGCAGTTGTCGTCCCCGGATCGCGCGCGGTGAACAAGGGCAAAGGGCAGGAGTGGGGGCTTAGCCTCTATGCACCCGTCATCGTGAAATACCGCGACGAAAAGACTGATCTCAGCACCACTCTCGAAGACTTGCTACGCTAAGGCTGAATCAGGGTAGATGTATCCCGAAGCCATGAAGCCCAAGTCGACACGCCCCCGGCGAGCGGCTACTTTGGAGGGCACTCAACAAAACATAGTAATCCCGGTCTTGCCTTAATGCCGGTTCTCCAGACTGTGATTGATCGTATCCAAAAGGTTCCCCGAGTTATCGTCGAAGTACTCCCAGAACATGATGCCGCCTAACTTATGGCTTCGAACATAGCTGCACTTGACAGCGAGAGACTCGGGATCCTCATACGATACAAAGATGCGCTTCTCGGGGTTATAGAGGTAAGGGACTGAAGCCGCGGAGTCCCAGTAACGAGTAAAGCCCTGGTTCAGCATTGTTGTTGCAATCACGCTGTAGGGCGCCTCTGCGTTCGGTATTGACTTGCCTCGTTGGAAAAGGCCGTGACGCCGATCCGCCACGCCACCCCACATCCGGCCATAGAACGGAACACCAAGCAGAATCTTCGCCGCCGGAACGCCGGCCTGCTCAAAGGATTGGACCGCGGAATCCGCAGACGATTTCTTTGGGTCTGCCGGATCTGCATAGAGCGGGGCGTGATTTCCCGTGATTGCGTCCGATCCTGCCTCGTACGAGTCATACGTCATCAGGTTGACGGTATCTAAATAACGCGCAACCTGATTCATCTCTGTATGAGCGAGGAATTCATCGAACGCACCAGCCGCAATCGTCAAATACAGCTTCTTGGCCGTCTTCTTGGACTCCTGATCGAGCCGCTCGCGCAACTCTTCGATCAACAGGGTGAAATTCTGCTTGTCTTCGGCTCGGAAAGGATGCCCTGCGCCCGCCATGCCCGGGTACTCCCAATCAACGTCGATGCCGTCCAGTTCGTAGCGAACCGCAAGTTCCGCCGCACTCTCGATGAAGACATGTCTGCTCTCTTTCGTCAGCGATACGTCTGAGAAAGATGCTGACCCGAGCCATCCGCCAACTGAGACAAGGACAGTGAGGGAAGGATTCTCGCGTCTCATACTCACCAGCGCAGCGAGATTCTGCGCATCCACGGGCGAGCCCAGCACCACGTGGCCACCTTCAATGATGGCGAACGCGAAATTGATCCGCGTAATCTTGTGCGGATCGATCTGCCCGGGTTGAAGTGCCGCATTGCGCGTGAAAACGTAGCCGGCAATCACCGGGGATGGAGCCCCGGGCTGCGCAGGCACACCAGTGGCAATCGCAAGACCCAATCCCGCGATCACGCTCCAGGTCGCTGATGCCCGCCACCTGCGCCGTCTTTGATCCTGCAAGCAGAGTGCTGAAGTTTCGACGCTCATCGCTGGCATCCCAGGCCTCGATTTTAAGACCTGCAACAAAGGTTGACTTTCTTGTCCGACGTTCATCCGGAGACCAAGTCGTTATTCGCCGGAATTAGGAACCGCGCCAGACAGAACGATTGGGAGTGTCGGCGTCGTCGAACCTTCCAGCTTCTCAATGGTCACGCCAAAGGCCTTTGCCGGAACACCCTTGGGAAGCGGCGGCAGCACAACGCTTGCACTGCCTTCGGCATCAGGACGGAAGAGCCCGGCTGGAATTGGCGCCTGCCCGCTCGCCGGAATGACCCACAGCTCGTACGTTTTGTTCTCTGCCAATTTCTCCAGATTGCTCGCCTGGAAGATCAGCCCCCCGCTCTCCGCCAGGTACACCGCGCGCCCCATCGGTGCGGGCTTGGGCATGTTCGCAGTCAGTACTGCGCGCTTGGCCGCACGAGACGTCAGCAACTCGAGCACTTCCTTGGCTTGCGCGTTTTCAGACGCCTGCCTCGCAGCCAACTCATTCTGTTTCGTAAGCTCATCGCGGAGCGACCTGTTTCGCAATTCGAGCGGGATGGCAACAAGGAGTAGCGCAGCCGCCGCAAGCCACGGAATCAAGACTGCCATGCGCTTCGTTGGCCGCCTGGTATCAATCGGTACAGCCGAAGCTCCAACAATCCTCTGCGCTGAATCTGACGAAGCCGCAATGCGATCGAGGAAGCGTTGCCGCGCCCCTTGCGGAATCGGATGCTGCTCCACGCTCAGGGCAACCAGCGCCAGATCTCCCTGCGCGATAGCCAGCTCTGCACGGCACTCTCCGCACGTGCCCAGATGCGCGCGCACTTGCGCCCACTCCTCCGCCGGAAGAGTCTGCATCGCGTAGAGGATCAAATCCTCTTGCGGGATGTGCGCGCCCTGTATCATGCTTCGATCGCCTTTCTCAAGCTCATTAACGCTGACCTGATTCTTGTCTTTACTGTCCCGAGAGGTTCGCCGGTCCTGGCCGCGATCTCCGAGTGGCTCATTCCCTCAAAGAATGCCAGTTCAACCGATTTCTGCTGCTCCGCTGGAAGGCTCTGCAACACCTTTCTCACCTTATTCATGAGCGCCGTGCGTTCAACATCCGAGGCCAGATTCTCACGCGATGCCAGCACCATATCGTCCACTGGATCGCTTGGCTTCCGGCGTCGCAAGGCATCAATCGCGCGGTTGCGCGCCATGACCGCCAGCCACGCTCCCAGCGACCCACGTCCCTCTTTGAACAAATGCGGATTCCGCCAGACTTGGAAGAAGATCTCCTGCATCACGTCCTCGGCATGCCCGGGATCGCTTAAGACGCGCAGCGCAACCGAATACACCATGGCTCCATATCGGTCGAAAAGCTCGGTCATCGCCTTCTGGTCGTTTTCCTTCACGCGTGTCAGCAAAGGCTCATCGGCAGGCACAGCCGGAGCGGCGCCGCTGTGACGAGCGAGATCTCCATCAATGGAACGTGGAGACTCCCGTCTCGGATTGGTGGGGTCTTCAGGCATCGGGCAGGTGAGGAGGCCGCCGAGATCAGAACCGTATTCTATTGGCCCCACGCTTCGATGCAAAGATCATTTGCTTGCTAGACGAGCTTTTCACGGCATCTTGACCTGGCTCGCGAACGAATTCGCCGTTGACCTGCATAAGCGCCGGGCCGCCAATTGCCGGACCCCGCAAGTGTTAGCATCAAACCTGACAGATGCAAACACAGAAACTGAACATCATCCCGCTCGGCGGACTCGGCGAATTCGGCATGAACTGCCTCGCGCTCCGCTGGGAAGACGACATTATCGTGATCGACGCCGGCCTCATGTTCCCGGAGACGGAATTGCTCGGCGTCGACATCGTTGTCCCTGACATCACTTACCTTGTTGAGAACAAAGAGCATGTCCGCGCCATCGTTCTCACCCACGGCCACGAGGACCACATCGGCGGACTGCCTTGGATTCTGAGCGAACTCAAGGTGCCCGTCTACGCTACCGAGTTCACGCTGGCCTACGTGGAAGGCAAACTCGAAGAACACGAATTGCTCGACGAGACCACGCTCATCGAAATCACGCCCAGCGAGAAATTCACCATCGGCCCGTTCACGATCGAGCCCATCCGCGTAACGCACTCGCTCGTCGACTGCGTCGCGCTGGCGATCGAAACACCCGTCGGCGTCGTGATTCACACCGGCGATTTCAAGATCGATCTTGCCCCGCTCGATGACAAGGCATTTGACCTGCACACGTTTGCCGAATACGGCAAACGCGGCGTGCTCGCCCTGCTGCAGGACTCGACCAACGTCGAGCGCTCCGGCTACACGCCCAGCGAGCGCGCCGTCATCCCTCGGCTTCGACGAGGTCTTTTCCCAGACGAAGAAGAAGCTCTTCTTCAGTTGCTTCTCTTCCTCCATCTACCGCATCCGCATCGCCCTCGAACTGGCACGATCGCACGGCCGCAAAGCCGTTGTCCTTGGCCGCTCCATGATGGAGAGCACCGAAATTGCGCAGGACCTCGGGCTACATCGACGTCCCGCCTGGGCTCGTCATCAATCCCGGCCAGATGCGCGACTACCCGCCCGACCAGCTATGCGTGCTCATCAGCGGAACGCAGGGCGAGCCCATGAGCGCGCTGAGCCGCGCCGCGGTCGACAACCACAAGCACGCCCGGATCGACGCCGGCGACACCGTCGTCCTTAGCTCCCGCATCATTCCCGGGCAACGAGAAGAGCATCTTCCGCGTGATCGATCACCTGAGCCGCCGCGAAGCCAACGTGATCTACGACGACGGCTCAAACGGTCTGATTCACGTCAGCGGACACGGATGCCAGGAAGAACTGCGCCTCCTCATCAACCTGGTGCGGCCAAAGTTCTTCATCCCCGTCCACGGCGACTACCGCTAACCTGCGCAGGCATGCTCAGCTCGCCATGGAGACCGGCGCCGTCGAGCACGCAATCGTGATCGAAGATGGCGATGTGCTTGAACTCGACACCGACGACGCTCGCAAGAAGGACAAGGTCACCGCGGGCCGCGTCCTCATCGACTCCGGCTCCACAATCGATGTCGTCGAGGATCTGGTCATCCGCGATCGCCGCATCCTGAGCGAAGACGGCATCGTGCTGGCGGTGTTGGCCATCAACAAGCGCACCGGCAAGGTGGAGCGTCGAACCGGAGATTGTGATGCGCGGCTTCGGCGGCGCTGACATCACCGAGGACGCCCGCATCGCCGTGCTCAAGACCCTCGATGAGCTGAGCGGCGAGCAGAAAACCGACTACGGCATGGTCAAGGAAAAGGTGCGCGTCGATCTGAAGCGCCTGATCCAGAAGACAACCGGCCGGCGGCCGCTGATCATGCCGGTGATCATGGAAATCTGAGCAACGCAGGCGGGCCAAAATGCTTCGCAAATGAATTGGCGCAGAAATGAGAGACTCCTCAGGATTGTAGAATTCTTCTATGCGCCGCTACGTCCTTTCACTGGCCATCGCAGCCATGTCTCTCGCTCCTGTGCTCCACGCGCAAGATTCCGCACCGCAAGCGCAATCTGCCGTTCAGCCCTGCCCGCCCTCCACTACGCTCGAAGAACTGACAAAAGCTCTCGACGACGCGGTCAGCGGCCCGGCTGACAAGGATCGCACCTGCCTGCGCGATTTGCTCTTGCCGGAAGCGCGTCTGACCCCTATCCGGAAAGCAGCGGACGGCACCTTCGGACCTCGCGTCCTCACGGTCGACGACTGGATCAATGCCGTAAGCAAGAACGGCAGTACGGTGATGATCGAGCGCCAGGTAAAGGTTGGCGCCGAAAGCTACGGGCACTTCGCCCACCTCTGGAGTACTTACGAAATTCGCAGCACACAGGACGGGCCTGCCAGCGTCACAGGCATCAACTCCGTACAAGCCGTGAACGATGGCGCTCGCTGGAGAGTCCTAAGCATTCTTTGGGAACCTGACACCACCGCAGGACCCGTACCGGAGAAGTACAAGCCATGACCGTCGCCGCTCGACTCCCTCGTCTCCCTCGATTCGATTCGCGCCGCTGCCCAGCGCATTGCCGGCATCGCGGTAAAGACTCCGCTCGTGCGCGCAGACTTCCCCGGCGTGACAGGACGAGGTCTGGCTCAAAGCCGAGAGCCTGCAGCCCATCGGCGCATTCAAGATTCGCGGTGCGGCCAACAAGATCCTGCAGCTCACCCCGGATCAGATCAACCGCGGTGTCATCACCTACTCCAGCGGCAATCACGCGCAGGGCGTCGCCTACGCCGCCCGCGAAGTCGGCGCAAAAGCCGTGATCGTCATGCCGTCAAATGCACCCGCCATCAAGCGCGCCGCCACACTGGCCCTTGGCGCAGAAGTCGTCGACGTCGGCCCCGCCTCAAGCGAGCGGCTTGCCAAAGCCGAGGAACTGGTCCGCCAGCACGGTTACGTCGTGGTTCCGCCCTACGACGACGAACAGATCATCGCCGGCCAGGCCACCTGCGGCCTTGAGATCGTGGAATCGCTGCCCGATGTCGATCTCGTGCTTGCGCCGGTCTCCGGCGGAGGCCTCCTCAGCGGCGTCGCAACGGCCGTCAAGCGCCTTCGTCCCCAGGCAAAGGTCTTTGGCGTCGAGCCCGAACTGGCCGGTGACACCGCCGAGAGCTTCCGCACCGGCAAGATCGTTACCTGGCCTGCCGAACTCACCAGCCGAACCATTGCCGACGGCCTGCGTACGCAAAGCGTGGGTGAACGGAACTTCGCGCACATCCAGGCCTTCGTCGATGGCATCATCACCGTAACAGAAGCCGAGATTCGCGCCGCCATGCGCGCCATCATCGCCTCGGCACGCCTCGTTCCCGAGCCCAGCGGAGCAGTCTCGACGGCGGCCCTGCTCTTCCACGCCGCGCAGCTGCCTCCGTACAAGAAGGCCGTCGCCGTGGTCAGCGGCGGCAATGTCGCACCCGAATTGCTCGCCCAGGTGCTTACCGAAGCTGGCTCTTAGCGTCGTTCGACTATGATTCTCCCTGTGAAGAGTCCTCGTTTGCCCGCCACCCGGATGGTTGCGCTGAGCCTCGCACTTTGCGTTCTCCCGATGGCCGCCCAGAAAGAAAGATGAGATCTCAGAAGCCCGTTGCCGGACCGCGCGCCACGGCGCTGCGCGTCACGTCTCTCTACGTTGCGCCCGACACCGGCGCGCAGAAAGTCGACCGCGTCCAGATCGGCCGGGAGATGGTCGTAGCGGAGCGGACTACCGGATGGTTGCGCGTCTTCGCCAACACCGACATCCAGGAAGAGCGTCGGACCGACGCACCCTCAATTCGGCGCCAGCGAGATACCTCCTCCGATTTCAGGATGGATGCAGGCCAAGGGCGTGGTCATTGAGAACACGCCGAACGGTGATCAGATCCTGATGGGCGCGGCGGCTGAACAGGAATCTTTGGCGTCAGACCCCCGCGGCCCAGTGAATGCCGCCAGAACCGCGCGGCTGCTCTACCGCCGTCTGGCGGATATGTTCCCCAATTCGCCGCTGGCTCCTGAAGCTGCCTTTCGTGCCGCAGACATCCTATGGCAGATTGCAGAAAGCCGATTCTTCCACCCGCCCCTCCGCCAAAGAACGCGAAGCCTATTTGCGCGATCAAATGGATGAGGACGCAATGAAAAAGGTTATAAAGAACTACCCTCATACACGCCAGGCCGACCTCGCCGCGTATGAGCTGATCGACAACAAGCTCTGCGGCGACTGGCAAGGGCAAACGAAATGTCCCGAGAAGGAATCCGAAATCTACGAAAAGTACGCGGCTGAGCACCCTGACGGCCCACGCACCGCTCAGGCGCTCTATCAAGCTGTCTACCGGCAGGGTGTCCTGACAGATATGTACGCCGCCGACGGAAGCGATAAGAAGAGCGACAGCGCCCATGGTCATGCCCGCGAACTTGCGGCAAAGCTCAAAGAGAAGTTTCCGCAATCGGATTACACAGCCCGCGCCGTGGCTCTCGTGTTCAAATTGGATGAGGGCGTGCCGGTCTACGGCAACGAACGCGCGAATAGACGCGGACAGGATTTCTCATCGTCCTCTTCTGCGAAAATCGAAATGAATTACATCGGAGGCTTTTTGAACGTTTATATACAGTCGGTTCTCCTGGGAATCGTAGAGGGTTTAACCGAATTTCTTCCCGTCAGTTCCACAGCTCACCTGCGAATCGTCGAAGCGCTCATGAAAATTCCGCTCGATGACGCGTACTGGAAGATGTACACGATCGTCATTCAGGCGGGGGCTATTCTCGCCCTCATGCTCTTGTTCCTCGAGCGCATCGTCGGCTTCGTCAAGAGCTTTCCTCAGGGTGAAAGCGGCGACCGAACCTGGACCAATCACCCGATCTCGCTCACGATGATTGCCTTCTTCTGCACCTCGGCTATCGCGTTGCCAATGCATAAGTGGAGCGAGAGAAATCTTGGAAGCATCACCGTGATAGCCTGGGCTCTTCTACTGGGTGGAATCATCATGTGGATCGTCGACGCCCGGTCATCCCGGTATGAAGCGAACACGCTCCACGTAGAAGAGATGAGCCTTGGACAATCCGTCTGGATCGGGATTTGCCAGTCGCTTTCGGCCATTTTTCCCGGAACCTCCCGATCCATGTCCACCATCGCAGCAGGTCAGCTCGTCGGCCTCGATCGTCCGTCGGCGCTGGAGTTCAGCTTCCTGCTCTCAATTCCGACCATGCTCGCCGCCACCGGTTGGGATTTGCTGAAGGAGATCCATCCGGGCAAATCAGCAACCGCAGCAGGGGCGGCGGCGCATGTGGCAATGAACTCCGAGCGCTGGATTGTTCTGGCCATCGGGTTTGTGGTTTCTTTCATCGTCGCTCTCGGCGTCGTGGAGTGGTTCCTGATGTGGGTGCGCAGGCACGGTTTTGGCGTCTTCGCCGTGTATCGCATCATCCTTGGCATCGTTCTTCTGCTCGTCGGGAGCAGGTTCATCGGCTAATCTCTTCTGGAATCTGCAGGTTTTCGCGGGGGTGGACATCAAGGTTCCCCCCGTTTCGTTTTGGCCGAATACCCGCCTTTGCGCCGATGATAATAAAGGCTGCTCTGGGATTTTCTCTGACCGCCTCGGCCGCCTGACCGCATTCTTGATCGCGAAGACGGCGGCAGCCCGAGCGCGGAGGCGTCCCCTAGATGAAGACCATCCCGATCGCACTGTCGCCGACGCGTAGCCGGGCCCTCAACGTATTCCTGGGCATGGTGTTGTCGCTCGTCTCCGTACTCCTTCTGCTAGCGCTGGCGACGTATAACCCCAGCGACTCCTCGCTTAACACGGCTTCTGGAGCAGACGCGCCGCAGGTCGTTCGCAATTGGATAGGGATCTTCGGCGCCTATCTCAGCGATCTGCTCCTGCAATTCTTCGGCATCACGACATTCCTCTGGCCCTTGTGGCTCGGCGGCCTTGGCTGGTCATGGATGCGCTCGCGCTCCGGCGGATCGGCCGTCCTGCGCTGGATGGGCTTCCTCCTGGCCACCATCTTCCTGCCCGCGGTGTTTGGCCTCCTGCCGTGGCATTGGCATTGGCTTCATGCGGTCCCCGTCGAGGGCGTAATGGGTCGTGTCGTGGCCGGTACTCTCGTCGCCTATCTCAATATCCAGGGGGCATGGCTGATCGCCGCCGTGCTGGCCGGTGCTGGTGTTTACTTCGCCTCGGCTATTAACTTCTGGTCGCTCAAGTCAGGATTTGAAGACCGCTGGATCAGCCTCATTGCCTGGCGCGACCGCTGGCGGAACTGGCGCGACGAGCGCGCCGAGCGCAAGCGCGACCTCGAAGAGCGCTATACGGAACAGACCCAGCCCGGCCCCGCGCAACGTCTCTTCTCGGGCGCCATCTCCGGCTCGCCCGAACCTGCCCCCGAGCCAGCCACCCCGCGCCTGAGCCGCTTTGCAGCCTTCTTCAGCCGCAAAAACCGCGTTCCCGAGCCTGATCCGGTTGACGAGATTCCGGCCTTCCAAAGAGCTGCCGCATCGCCTGAGAACGATCCTATCCCCTCGCGGCGCGCCAGCATCTGGGAACGCACCGTTGCAGAATCGGGAACGACAACGCCGGCTGCACCAGCCGCTCACGTACCCGCCAAAGACGCCCCGGCGACGCCAGTCCCGGCGCCCGCCGCTGCAGCACCCGCTCCGCCCCCGCAGAAGAGCGTCCTGGAAATGCGCCCTGCCTCTCCGCCGAGTCACCAGCCGGCCGCTCACGCTCCCGCGCCGGTTCCGGCCGCATCTGAAATCGCCATTCACGAGCGCGCTGATATCGACGAGCGTACCGTCACTGTCGCCCCCAAGAACGTCAGCGGCTTCAAGCTGCCGCCGAGCACGCTGCTGAACTCCGGCTCAGGCCCACAGATTGTCCGGGAAGATGCCCTGCGCGATGAAGCTCGCGTGCTGGTTGAAAAATGTGCGGAGTTCGACGTGACCGGGCAGGTGGTACAGATCAATCCCGGCCCGATGGTGACAACCTACGAGTTCAAGCCCGAAGCCGGAGTCAAATACAGCCGCGTCACCGGCCTCGCCGAAGACCTCTGCCTGGCAATGCGCGCCGAGAGCATTCTCATTGAGCGCATGGCCGGCAAGAGCACCGTCGGAATTCAAGTCCCTAACCACGAGCGCGAAACCATTCACCTGCGCGACGTCCTCGAGTCGGAGACCTTCGCCAAGGCGCGCTCTCGTCTGACCCTGGCGATGGGCAAAGACATCAACGGCCGCATCGTCACCGCCGATCTTGCTTCAATGCCCCACGTGCTGATCGCCGGTTCCACCGGCTCGGGCAAGTCCGTGGCCATCAACGCCATGATCATGAGCCTGCTTTACCGCACCACGCCGTCACAGGTCAGGCTCATTCTTGTGGATCCCAAGCGCGTTGAACTCGGCATGTACGAAGGCATCCCGCACCTGTTCACGCCGATTATCACCGAGCCCAAGCTTGCAGCCAACGCGCTCCGCAACGCCGTTCGCGAAATGGAGCGTCGCCTCAAGCTATTGGCCAGCCGCAGCGTGCGCAACATCGACCAGTACAACAAGCTTTTTGAGGGCACGATGCCTTCGCTGTTCGACGAGAGCGAGCCCGAAGAGCCGCTGCCCTATATCGTCATCATCATTGACGAACTGGCCGACCTGATGATGCTCGACCGCGCCAACGTTGAAGAATCGATCACACGCCTTGCGCAGATGGCGCGCGCTGTCGGCATCCATCTGGTTCTCGCCACACAAAGGCCGAGCGTCGACGTAATCACCGGCCTCATCAAGGCCAACGTGCCCACGCGAATCAGCTTCCGCCTGGCGACGAAGGTGGACTCTCGCACCATTCTCGACACCAATGGCGCCGAGGCGCTTCTCGGCCGCGGCGACATGCTCTTCCTTCCTCCGGGCACCAGCCGGTTGCTGCGTCTCCACGCACCCTATGTCAGTGAGAAGGAAACCGCAGCGGTCGTCTCCTTCTGGAAAGAACAAGGCATGGCTGAATACGTTGAGGGCTTCCTGGAATCGCCCCGCGATGAGCGGCCGAACATGGAAGGGTCAAGCGGCGAGACGGATGAAAATGATCCCCTGTTTGATGACGCCGTACGTCTCGTCTTCGAGTTCGGCAAGGCCTCGACATCCCTCCTGCAACGCCGCTTGCGAATCGGGTACGGTCGCGCGGCGCACCTGATCGATCTCATGGAGCGTGATGGCCTTGTCGGCCAGGCCGACGGTTCACGCCCGCGGGAGTTACTGAAGGCACCGGGCTGGCTGCACGAAATCAGTGTTGCAGAGGAATAGGCCTGCGCAGAAAGCGCATAATAGGGCCTGAAATCATGCTCGGTATTGGAGAAAAGCACGAACTTCCCACGATCCTTTTGATCGACGATGACCTCGTCAGCCGTGAGGTGATTGCTACCGTCCTTACGCTCCACGGCCACATGGTTCATACCGCGGACAACGGCGAAACCGCGCTTGAGATGCTTGCAGCGGGCACCGTGGTGCCGAAAGTAGTCCTCATGGACGCGCAACTTCCCGGCCTCAACGGGATTGCTCTGCTTGACCAGCTCAGGAAACGCAGCGACGCAGGTATTTACCTCATCAGCGGCAGCCCGGCCTCGGACCAATTGATCGCGGCTTCCGACGGATTCCTGTTGAAGCCCTTTGGCCCGGAGGATTTGCAGCGCCTTCTCGCCGACAATGTCTCAAAGCCCGCAATCCCTGTTTCCGGTGCTGAAGATCCGGTCATCGACCCCGATACCCTGGCACAGTTCCGCCAGATGATGACCGAAGCAACAGTCCGGGAGATTTATGCCGCTCTCGTAACCGACTTGAAAAAGCGCCAGACCGGTTTGGAAAATGCCATTGCTGCCGGCAACAAGGACGAAGTACGACGTATCGGTCACGCCATCAAGGGCGGTTGCGGCATGGCCGGTGCCCAGCAGGTGGCTCGTCTGGGCGCTTTTTTCGAGTCTAAGAGTGACCAACTGGATAACTGTGCGGTGGCAGTGCAAGAGTTGTACACCGCCTCCCGAAAACTGGAGCGTATGCTTGAAAAGGAATTTCCTGCGTAGGGTGCGCTCGCTTAAACGCGTGGCGTCGCAGGGGTTCCGTAGTTCGTTACATCGCGTGGGCGGCTTACCCGCTACCCGCAGCAGGCAGGTCTTCGGAGGTTAGCTCTCAAGTGGAACAACCAATCCGCATAGTGTTGGCAGACGATCATCCGGTAGTTCGCATTGGCGTCCGCAACATGCTCAATGAGATGGACGGCTTCGAAGTTGTGGGCGAAGCCGACGATGGCGATGAAGCCATCACTCAGACCCTTGAGTTGACGCCCGACATCCTGCTGCTCGACGTTCAGATGCCACGCCTGCCCGGCCTCGAAGCCATGCGCGCCATCATGAGCGGATCGCCGACGGTCAAGATTCTCCTGCTTACGTCCACCATTACAACGCAGCAGATCATTGAAGCCCTTCACATCGGAGCGCGCGGAATCGTCCTCAAGGACGCACTCGCCGGTGCACTGCATACCGCCATTCGCACGGTCTACGCCGGCGACTACTGGATAGGCGGAAAGCGCGTAGTCAACCTGGTCTCCGCACTGCACGAGCTGATGCGACAGGCAGCCACGCCCCAGCGCAAGACCTACGGGCTTACGCCTCGCGAACTCGATGTGGTCGGTTGCATCGTCGAGGGCTGCAGCAACCGCGACATCGCCAAGCAGTTCAATCTGAGCGAGGAAACGGTCAAGCGCCACCTCTCGAATATCTTCGACAAGACGGGTGTTTCAACCCGCCTCGAGCTGGCCCTTTTCGCCATCGCACATCAACTCGTTACGCCTCAGCAGTAGAACTGCTCACCGTCTCCGCTCGGCCCAGGTACGAGAATTCTTTGCGTGCGCGGGAATAAATTCCGCTTGCTCCGGTTATATGCAGTGAAGGGAGCAAACTGTGAATCAATTCCTCACTTGGATTACCAACCCACCCACTGACGGCCCTCGGAGCATTCTCATCCTCAGGCTGATGGCCGGAGGTGTCTTCTTTTGGGAAGGCTTGTTGAAGTTTGTCTATACCAACCAGGGCGTCGGCCGCTTCACCAAGCTCGGCATCCCCTTTCCCCACTTCACCGCAACGTTCGTCGGCGGCCTGGAAATCGTCGGAGGTCTTTTGTTGCTATCGGGCCTGTTGACCAGGCTCATAGCGATTCCATTTGTCATTGAGATGATTGTGGCGATTTTGTCGACCAAGATCTCGATTTTCCTGGGGACCTCGCCCCTGCCTCTGCCGCCAGTGCCGCCAAAGATAGGTTTTTGGGCTGTTTTGCACGAGATTCGGTCGGACTACGCCCAAATCCTGACCAGCACATTCCTGCTGATCAACGGGCCCGGCCAGTGGTCGCTGGATGCGATTCTCTTCCGCAAGTCGCGGCAAGCACAAGCGAACCGCAGCGCGGGTGGAGTAAGACGTGCGAACTTGCCTGCAACGGCAGCGGATTGACGATGGGCGAGGAAAAGAGATTCGCGGCTATAGCGGTTCCGCAGCAGCTGTAATCGGAACCATTCCGGCAAAGTGGCTTCTTCCTTTAAGAGGCCACCTTTGGCGAAGAAGCCGGAAACGGCAACATGAACTGCGAAACCGCTCTGGGATACACTGTCGGGGCTGTGAGCGAACGATCTGGCGATTTCGGGTCTTTTGAAGAGCTTGCGATGCCTCGCTTCGCCAGCCTCTACAACTTCGCCTGCTGGCTCACCGCCGATCGCGTCGCTGCCGAAGATCTGGTTCAGGAAACCTACATGAAAGCTCTCAGAGGCTTCTCCTCCTTCCAGCAGGGAACGAACTTTCGTGCATGGATCTATAGAATCCTGCGAAATGCGTTCCTGACCTCGAAGGCGGGGCTCAGGATCGCAGACTCGCTGGATGACGAGAACCTGGCAGCATTGGAGCCGGCGACAAATGTGACTCCGGAATCGGTTCTGCTTGCGCAGGTAGAGCAGCAGGCAATCCAGCAGGCCCTGGAGGCGTTACCGGTGAACTTTCGCGAGGTGATCCTGCTCTGCGATCTGGAGGAGATGAGTTACCAGGAAATTGCGCTGACACTCGCAATTCCCGTCGGCACGGTGATGTCTCGCCTGTCGCGTGCACGCAAAGCTCTACGCGACCTGCTCGCGGCGCGGACGGAGGTGGCTGGATCATGACATGTGACCAGTTGCGGCAAAAACTCGATGCTTTCATCGACGACAGCATCGGAGGCGAAGAGCTCGCCGCGATGCATGAGCATTTCCAGTCGTGCCCCTCCTGCGCCGCCGAAGTCCTTGCTCGTCTGCAGATCAAGCGCGCCACCAGGGCCGCTGCTGCACGCTATGTGCCCACGCCTGCGTTCCGTCTTCGTATTGAAAATGCAATTCAGAAGAAGCGCACGCCTTTCTGGTCACTTCGGTGGGCGCCGGCACTCGCAACTCTTGCCGCTGCGATCCTCTTCATTGCCGTGCCAGGTGCGCTGTGGCTTCAACATTCGTCACGTCAGCAGGCCGTCGCGGCATTGGTTGACCTTCACGTCTCTGCGCTGGCGAGCGCGAACCCAGTCGATGTGGTCTCCACGGATCGGCACACGGTAAAACCCTGGTTCCAGGGCAAGCTCCCATTCACATTCAATCTCCCCAACCTTGAAAGCTCCCCTTTCAAGTTGCTCGGCGGAAGACTCGAGTACTTTGGGCACAACCCTGGCGCGCATCTGCTGTTTGATCTGCGAAAACATGAGATGTCGGTATTCATCCTCCAGCAAAGCAGGGATTCCCTCTTTCAGGGTGCAGGACCAGTTACTCAGCGGGACAATGGCTTCAACATCGAGAGCTGGGAGCAGAATGGCCTGCGCTACCTGATCGTGAGCGACGCTGGTTCCAGTGACGTCCATGCTCTCGGCGATCTGTTTCGAACCACACCTGCTCAGTGATCAAACACTCAGGAATTGCTTCTCCAGCCGATCCAGCAGCCCATCCGTGGCATCACAGACACCGGTGTGCACCGGCGATGGCTGGATGATGGTGCTGCGCGGAGAAATAATCCAGTGAAAGCGCTCGCGCTGTGAAAGCTTCGCAATCGGGCCCGCCGCGCGCATCACCTTCACAGATGCGACGAACAGCTTCAAGGTGCTCCTTCGCGAGTTCCACATCGGCATCCGGCCAAAGCGCTTTCATCCGCTCGGAGTCGAGCCGGATGCGCGCCGCAAGATAGCGCCTCTCCAGGCAGAACACAACCACTCCTGCGTTGATGAACTCCTGCCGCTCCACCCGCGGCACGACGCGCAAAATGGCGTAGTCAAACGACGCGGGAGTGGGCAAGAATTGCCTCCTGTTCGAAGATTGCCGAAGCCTCAAGCCTCCGCGTGAAGAAATCCAGATAACCTGCTCGCCGTTCGTCGGACCCCGGCCCGCCAGGAATGCTCTCCAGCCACGCGTCTGGCACATTTCCGACGATCTCAGCCAGCATCTCGCGCGTAAGCAACTTGTGCGCAACCATGGCGGCCTGCGGAATCTCCCTGGCCCAGGGCAGCAAAATGTGGTGCTCGATCTCGGTAAAAGGCGAGGCGATCTTCTTTTCCATGCTCGGCCAGTCGTGGTGAAAGAACAGCGCGGCTCCATGATCGATGGGATAGAGCTTGCGGTGCCACACCAGCAGATTCGCGTTTCTCGGAGTCCGGTCTACATTTTGCACGAATGCATCGAACCACACCAACATCGACGCTTCGTTCGCAGGCGCGATATCGCGCGCCGCGGGATCGAACATCGTTGACCCCGGCAGGTAGTCGAGCCCAAGGTTGAGCCCTGCACTCCCCTTCAGGAGTTGCCGAATCTCGTAGTCCGGCTCATTGCGTCCCAGCGCTGGATCGATCGTGATGAGAATGATCTCCGGCACGCGCAGCCCGAGCGCTCGACCAATCTCGCCGGCAATCAGTTCCGCTATCAGCGCGAGGATTCCCTGCCCTGCTCCGCGGAACTTCACCACATAGAGGCCAAGGTCATCCGCCTCGATGATGGCGGGCAGAGAGCCGCCTTCGCGCAAGGGCACCACGTAGCGAGTCGCATTCGCGGTTCGAAGCATTGAAGGATCAGTGTAATGGGTTGATCGGCCGGAACCCGGGACAGTTGCACTTGCAGCGCTCCCGGATGACATGATGGTTCCGAGGAGTGGAAAAGATGAAGGTTGGATTTCTGGGTCTCGGAAAGATGGGAACTCCCATGGCGTTGCGCTTGATCGCCGCCGGCCACGAACTGTCGGTGTGGAACCGAACAGAAGCGCGCACTAAGCCATTGATCCGCGAAGGCGCGATCGCTGCGGCCACCCCGGCCGAGGCCGAGCTAGGCGCAGACGCCGTAATCACAATGCTATTCGACGATGCGGCGAACGAAGAGGTGCTCTTCGGCGCAAACGGACTGATGGATGCGCTTTCGCCGGGCACCCTTCACATCGCGTGCAGCACCATCAGCGTCGCGCTCTCTGAGCGCCTGACCGCCGAGCACGCCCGCCGCGGTCACCTCTTCGTGGCCGCACCCGTCTTTGGCCGCCCCAATGTCGCCGAGGACGGCCGTCTCTGGATCGTGGCTGCAGGTTCCGATGACGCCATCGCCAAAGCCCGCCCGCTTCTTGCAGGCGTTCTCGCGCGGCATCTCCGTCATCGGAGCCGAGCCGCGGCAAGGCCCACGCCGTCAAGCTGGGCGGCAACTTCCTGATCAGCGCAATGATTCACTCGCTGAGCGAGGCTTTCGTCTACGCCTCATCGCAAGGCATCGCTCCCCAGGCGTTTCTTGAAGCTGTGAACAGCGCCCTGTTCCAGTCGCCGTTTTACGCCGCATATGGCAACGTGATGCTCAACCCGCCGGAGCGCCCGGGAGCGACGATCGACCTTGGCGCAAAGGACCTGCGCCTGCTGCGAGAAGCGGCTGCCAGCCACCGGACCAGGCTCAGCCTCGCCGACAATCTGTCACAGATCTTCGCTGAAGCGCAGCAAAACGGGCTCGCCGACGAGGACTGGGCAGTCGGCCAGTATCGGATGGCCCAACGCCGTGGGACCATTGAAAGCTAGGCAACGTGTACCGAAGATGCATAACCTGCCCAGACGTAGCTGCCGTCACGCAATCCACATGTGCCATTCGCTAGGATAGTTTCATGAGCCTGAAGGAAAAGATCGTCTTCATCACCGGCGCCAGCGCCGGCATTGGCGCTGCCACTGCGCTCGCTTTCGCTGCCGAGGGCGCCCGGCTGCTGCTCGCTGCGCGACGGGCTGGCAAACTTGTTGAAGTGGCCTCGCTCGCCAAAGAGCGCGGCGCACCTGCCGTCCACTCCATCAATCTAGACGTGCGCGACCTTCGCGCCGTTCAGAACGCCATCGATTCTCTTCCGGAAGAGTGGTCCCCAATCGACATTCTGGTCAACAATGCCGGTCTCAGTCGCGGACTCGACAAACTCTACATGGGCAAAGTCGAAGACTGGGAAGAGATGATCGACACCAATGTCAAAGGCCTGCTCTATGTCACGCGCGCGGTGGTGCCAGGCATGGTGGTGCGCGGGCGCGGCCATGTCATCAATCTCGGCTCGACGGCCGGCGAGCTCAGCTATCCCAATGGCGCAGTCTATTGCGGCACCAAGGCCGCCGAGCGCGCCATTAACGATGGCCTGCGACAGGATGTTTTGGGAACGCCGATTCGGGTCACGAGCGTGGACCCGGGAATGGTGGAGACGGATTTCAGCCTTGTGCGTTTCCGCGGGGATATTGAACGCGCAGCCAAGGTCTACAAGGGCGTGAAGCCGCTGACGCCAGACGATGTTGCCGAAGTAATCGTCTGGGCCGCGAGCCGGCCTGCGCACGTCAACATCGCCCGCGTGCTGATGACTCCAGTGCAGCAAGCCAACTCGATCCTGTTTCATCGCAACGAGTAATTGCGGAACGAAGCAGGAACCCTCGACTACTCGAGAGCCTTGATCTGCGCCTCAATCTGCTCGAGCGCGGCCTCAAGCGCTGCACGGCGCGACGGGTTCGAGGTCCGCTGCGAAAGAATGTTTTCCCTTTGCAGATTCAGTGTCTGTTTCTGGCGTTCATCCCCGGCACGCTGCTGGGCGGCCGCCCGTCTCGCTGCTTCATTCATTAAGCTCTCCCCTTGGCGCGGCGCTGGTCGAGCTTCGGCATCCGCCATCTGCTCTTCTACTGATTTACTTTCCCACCCGCGAGCCATATCTTCATTCTACGGGCGTTCTGGCTTGCCGCGTCTCACTCGTCGGGTCCCAAAGCCCTGAATCGCTGGAGGCCCTCGCAATGCGTGTCTGGCAAATTCCCTCATTCGGTATTGATTCTCTTGAGTTTGGCGAGCGACCCACGCCTCAGCCGGGCACGGGTGAAGTCCTTGTTAGAATTCGCGCAGCATCGTTCAATTTCCGCGACCTGATGATGGTCAAAGGGTCTTACAACCCTCGGCTGCGGCTCCCGCGCATTCCCTGTTCAGATGGCGCCGGCGAAGTGGTGTCGGTCGGCGAGAATGCAAGCCGCTGGAAAGCCGGCGATCGTGTCACAGCCATCTTCATGCAAAACTGGCTTGACGGTCCCCCTGCCCCTGCCAAGACCAAAGGCGCTCTCGGTGGAGACATCGACGGGATGCTGGCCGAGTACGTTGTGCTGAAGGAAACGGGACTGGTCGCCATTCCCGACGGTCTGAGCTTCGAAGAAGCCGCCACGCTGCCCTGCGCCGCAGTAACAGCCTGGAACGCGCTTGCGACGGCCAATCTCAAGCCAGACTCGACGATCCTCGTTCAAGGCACCGGCGGCGTGTCGATATTCGCCCTTCAATTCGCAAAAGCCAGGGGCCTGCGCGTACTCGGCATCTCAAGCAGCGCCGCCAAGCTCGACCGCGCAACAGAACTCGGCCTCGATGAGGGCTTCGACTACGGCGCAAACTCCGAGTGGGACCAGTGGGTTTTGGATGAAACCGGAGGCGATGGTGTCGATCTCATCGTGGAAGTCGGCGGCGCCGGCACGCTGCCGCGCTCGCTTCGCGCATTGAAGATGGGCGGCTTGATCGCGCAAATCGGCGTGCTCTCAGGGCCGGCCGAGCACATACCCATCCCAATGATTCTTCACAAGCAGCTGCGCATTCAGGGCATCTACGTTGGTTCGCGCCGCGACTTCGAAGAAATGAACAAGACTATCTCGTCATCCAGGCTCCGGCCCGTGTTCGAATGCCATCCGTGGACAAAGGCACCCGAGGTCTTACAGCAAATGGAATCTGCCACCCACTTCGGCAAGCTGGTGGTGAAGGTCGAATGAGTGGGTCCGCAGGTCAGCCCAGGTTAAATTTGCAGGTATCAACGCCAGGTCCCCGGCAATCGTGAGCGCTCCTGCTGCTCTCACGCAGCCGATTCGCTTGGCGGCTCGGACAACATCCGCTCATAGATGCTCAGCATCTCGGGCCCGAAGCACACGAACTCCACCACCTTTACGCCGCTCGACTCAACGTTTTTCTTCACCGTGTCGATGGCGATGCGCGCGGCCCGTTCCGGCGGAAATTGATAGACGCCCGTGCTGATCGCCGGAAACGCAATGGAGCGCGCCTGGTGCAGTTTTGCAAGCTCAAGGCATCGGCAATAGCAACGCGCCAGCAGCTCATCTTCACCGTGTGCGCCTCCCTCCCACACAGGTCCGACCGCATGGAACACCCATTTGGCCGACAGGTGAAATCCGGGTGTGCATTTCGCGTCACCCGTCGCGCAGCCGCCCAGCTTCCTGCACTCGACAAGCAGTTCCGGACCTGCCGCCCGGTGTATCGCGCCATCCACTCCGCCGCCCCCCAGCAGAGACGTGTTGGCCGCATTCACGATTGCGTCCACGTGCAGTTTCGTGATGTCACCCTGAACAGCGATCAGTTCAGCCATTCATCTGCTCCCAGGCTTGCTCTTTTAACGACGCGTTCATTGCTCGGGATGCCCGCAAGCCCGATCATAATCCTTGCCTCCAGGCCCAGCAGCTTGCCTTGAACGCAGCGAAGGCCGGGTATGGCCCGGTAAAATTGTCTGGATGAGATGATTCTTGAGCGCATAGTCACATGACCTAAGGCACGCGCGAATTCCTTAAAGCGGTGCTATCGTAGCCAGTACATTGGATTTACAGCGGACCATCGAGCGCTTTGCTGCACAGAAGACTTAGCCAGGACCCGCTGACAACGAGGATGAATCCAGTCGAACCCAGCGGCAAACTTCAAGCTCCTGAAGGCCAGGTGCAGGTTGCAAAATTCCCCGCAAGTCACGGCAGCGCAGTCGCTTTCGCATCTTGGCCCGTTGAGCCGCCGTGCGCGAAGTCTGCGCTCCTTGATCCTGCCCACAGTTCTTGCAACGTTTCTGGCGTTGCTCGCAGGCTGCGGTGGCGGCGCGGTCATTGCAAATTCCGCAAACGCGACCTTCTTCATTTCGCCCGGCAAAGCAGCCATCGACACCAACTGCACAGGATGCAATGCAACGAATGTACACGGCAGCCCCGTTCATCAGTTCTCTACCGCTTTCAATGCAGGCGGCAAAGCGCCGGTCATGTGGTCCGTCAGTGGGGGTGACGCCGTGGCTGGCCCAGGCACGATCAGCGCAGCCGGCCAATACACACCACCCAGCTATCTCACCGCAGACCGGGTTGAGGTCCTGGTAACGGCAACGCTTAAAGCTAATCCCACCGTCCGTGCCTCCGCGCCAATTACAGTCACGCCCGGATTCCTGCAGCCGCTGACGCCTGAGAATGTCGCTCTCGGCCCCAATGGAACGGTGACGATCACCGGATACCTCGCTGAGGCTGGCGGTAGCCGCGGCATTCGCTTCGCGCTCTCTGACGCGCCCGCCGGCACCGCTGGCGGAGAGGGTTCGCTCGGCGCAACCAACTGCCAGCATCTCGCCCACGCCTTCACCTCCTGCACCGTAACCTACACGGCCCCCTCGGTCGCACAATCCGCGAGCGTGACCTATATCGTCGCTTCAACCGGTGACTCGTCGTCAAAGACAGAAGCCGCAGTGCTCCTGAATGCTTCCGGTGTCGCCAGTAATCCTGCAAGCCACCAGAGCCAACTGGCCGCACCCATCCAGTTGGGGAGTTCGGGCGGCAACAATAGCGACTTCGACGCACACGGCAACACTATCGCGGACTGCTGCAGCGGCACGCTCGGTGCGCTCCTTCAGGACGCCACGGGACGGCAATACCTGCTGAGCAACAACCACGTTCTCGCGCGCAGCGACCACGCTGCGGTGGGCGACGCGATCGTACAACCGGGGCTGATCGACAACAACTGCACGCCCAACGGCGATGGCCCCGGCACAGTCCCCGTGGGTGCGCTTTCTTCCTGGCTTCCTTTGGGCTCAGCCTCAACCAACGTCGATGCGGCCATCGCGCAGGTAGCCTCGCATACGGTTGATCCATCGGGAAGCATCCTCGAACTCGGCATACGGCAGCCCGATGGATCTCTGGCCGCCGCGCCCCCCGGAATTTCATCCACGGGCGGCAGGGGCGAAAGCGCAACCTTGCAGTTGCGTGTCGCAAAGAGCGGAAGAACGACGGGTCTGACCTGTGGCAGCCTTACCGCGCTTGACGTTGACGTATCGGTCGATTACTACCGCGACTGCGCCGAGACCCGGCCGTATCTGACCAAGTCCTTTGCTAGCCAGATTGCCGTCAGCGGCGACCGCTTCAGCGATGCAGGCGACTCGGGTGCTCTGGTCGTCGATACTGCGAACGCAGAGCCTCTCGGCCTGTTCTTTGCTGGAGGCACAGATGCTTCCGGTGTTGGCCAGGGCATTGCCAATCCTGCGACGGAGGTCCTCAACGAACTTGCCGCGCAAACCGGGGGCAGCGCCTCATACTCCTTCGTCGGCACAACGGACCACCAGGTCAGTTGTATGAGTTATGGAGACAGCACCATCTCCGCCGCACAGGCGCGCTCGCTTTCGGACTCCGAGATCGCCCGCGGACAGCAGGCGCTCAGCGCTGGACGAATGCTCGTGAACCCGTCCTTCGCAATTCTCGGTGTGGCCATGGGAAAGAGCACCGATCGTCCCGGAGAGGCCGCGGTGATCGTCTATGTTGACGAGAATGCTCAGCCGCCAGTTCCGCAAACAATCGATGGTGTACGCACGATTGTCATTCCCACAACCGCGCACGCCGTAGCGTTCGGCACCGCGCCGCTGACCAACGCTCTTCATGGCCTCCCGGCGGTGTCTACCGCAGCGTTGGCGCAGGCTCTCACGTCAAAGCGGCAAGCAGCTCACAAGCTTCTTCAACAGAACCCCGCCTTCTTCGGTGTTGGTGTCGGCCAGAGTCTCGATAGTCCTCACGAGGCCGCTTTGGTCATTTACGTCGATCGCAATCGCATTCCCGCCCAGCTGCCATCGACCGTCGCGGGCCTCCGAACCCGCTACGTTGTGATGGATCGTCTGCACGTGACGCGCTCGTATTCGGCGGCGTTCGAATCAGGCCGCCACTGCATGCCCCACACGTCAACAAGCCCAGTCGACTCTTTCGATCAGTCGCCGGTTCTCCCGGTGCGGAACCTGGATCTGTTCTGAGCCTCAGGATTGCGCCGCGCGCTCAAGCGCCGCAATCATCCGGAGAGAATCAAGAGTCTAGTTGAGGAGATCTCCCGCCTCTTGTCTTATCGCGGCCAGGAACAAACGCAACACCTCAACTCTTGGTCCCGCCATGCTGATTGCTGTCGTTAGGCGTATCTTTCCGGGCAAATTATTCAAGGCATTCGAAAGAACCGGGATGATAGACGAAAAGGTAGGATAGCGCGTGTCACGTCCTACCTTCACGATCATGCGCATCGCGCCGATCGCGCCCAGTTGCTCCAATATATCGGCATCGCGTAAAAGGGTTGCTTCAAGCGTCCTCGGATCGTCTTTGGGCTGATGAAATCGAATCGCCTCCGCGACGCCCTCCAATTTCTCTGACGGAAACCCCCAGCCCGTCAGCAGTTCCAGGCTTCGCTCGATGGTATACGGGACGTGATCCCATCCTGACAGTTCTGTCGGGGTCCTCCGGCCGGTGCCCGATGAAGACCCCAACGTCGTGCATCCACGCCGCGGCAAACAGCACATCATCGTCATAATCCATTCCCTGACCAATGTTTGTTGCTAATGCGTAGAGCCGCGGTTGGTGACCGAATTTGTCAATCGGACGCGCCGCCGCCCTGATGTAGGCCATGACGGAATCGCGCCACGCGACTTGAGTCATCCCTTGTTCGGCCACCGCGGGGAGATGCGAATGAGATCCAATTCACCAAGATCCTGAATAGCAAACACTGGTGAAGCGGCTGGCACCGCAATGATCCCACGCGAGGGCAAATCGACCGTCCCAAAGCTCGGGCTTGCAAGCCTCGCCCGTCCTGCAGCCGCAAAAAGGTATGAGAGTCCCAGGGCTTTCTCGCCCTCACTCGGCAGCGTGATGCTCGACCGGCTCACCTCCACGGGGATCCGCTCCAGGCAAAAGTAGTCCGCGTCCACCAAAACTGTCCTGTCCGTGTATGCAGTGGGTGGAACCTTGCGTGCCTGGGTCGACAGCCGCATCGCCTCAAGCGACTTCTCGATGTGCAACTCCCGTCCTCTCCCGTAGTCGTACATCCGGTAAGTGATATCGCTATTCTGCTGAGCCTCCAGCAGAACCGACCCGGGCCAGATGGCGTGCACCGTTCCGGCATCCACGTAAAACATGTCCCCTGTCTTTACAGGAACCATCGCCAGGCTCTGTTCCAGAGTTCCTTCCTGTATACCGGTCCTCACTCCGCTGATCGTGGTGTCGGGTAATAACCCCAGGGCCACCTCGGCATTGGGTTCTGCGGCCAGCGCGTACCAGCACTCCGTCTTCCCTCTGGGCTGTCCATACTTCCTCGCCAACTGGTCATCCGGATGCACCTGAACGCTCAACTTTTCCCGGGCAAAGATCACCTTGATCAACAGCGGCGATTCAGCGGGGACCGCCCTCTTGCCCAGCATGGCTTCAGGAGACTCCCTGAACACCTCGCTCAACAGCTTCCCTGCCTGCGGGCCGGTTGCCACCGCGCACTCATCCCCCGTCAGCCAGACTTCACCGATCGGATCCTTGTCAGCCACCCGGTCAAACCACGGATGAAGATCATTCCAGCCCCAAACCCTATCTACAAATCGAGGTTCGATCAAAAACGGGGCCATCGCAGCAAAAACCGAACGTTCCGGTCCACTCACCCGAGATCTCCTTGCCTTTCTGAAGAGCACGTCGATCACCCCTTACTCGGCCCAGATACGCGCACAAGGACGGGGCGTCGCTCCTGCGGATTCTATCCCATCCACCGATTGAAATCTTCCGGCTCACAGGCCCTCGGGAATGCGATCAGTAGCCATAGACATTTTGACTCCGAAGGACTTGCACGCTGCTCGCACTTGAGGACGGTTTACGATTGGTCCGCATATCCCCTGCCGGTGTAGAGTTTCAGATACACTCCGCGGGTTGCTTCTCAAGTGTCTGAAATACCTTCGGATGCCCTAAAAGCGATTTTCTGGAGATTCTGTCGGCTTTCTAATCTTGATTTACGTCTTCCCAACAGGATCAAGCCAGCATGAAACAGGGTGGTAGTCAGATGGGTCGGCTGATGCTGCTGGTGCTCGTCGTGGTCGGGGTGCTCCCCGCCTTTGCGGCCCACCGAGTCACGGTAGTGCAACTCGAGCAGTCGCTGGCCGCGAACCAGGCTTCCCATCGCCCTGACGCGGTGGTTTCACGCCAGTTCGCCGACCTCGAGCTTTCGGAGCGCCTCACAGACGCCACTCTGAGCCGATTTGCAGCCCGGTTCTCCCTCGGTCCGCGGACCGCACTGGCCCTCCAGCTTTTATCTGACCAGTCGGCTCTCCTTGACCCGCCGGTCAACGAACTCCCGGCAACCGCCTCGCCCGATTCCGTTGCTCAGCAGCGGATGATGGACCTCGCCCGAGGATACGCCGTTGAGAGATCGTCTCACCTTCCTGATTTCTTTGTTACCCGCGTGACAAATCGCTTCGATGATTCTCCGCAGGCGCTCGAGGCGGGTAGTTGGCCTGTGCGCGCCGGTCTCCACCCTGTTGGAACGACCAACCGTCAGATCACTTTCCGCGACGGGCAGGAGGTGCAGGATCCGACCTCTCAAAATGCCTCTTCAGGAGAATCAGTCTCACAGGAGGTCGGCCTCCACACCTGGGGTGAGTTTGGACCCGCACTCTCGGTCGTCCTTACCGACACGGCCAAAGGCAGCATCTCCTTCAGCCACTGGGAACACGCCACCACCGGACTCGTCGCGGTATACAAGTACGAGGTTCCACGCGCAGCGTCTCACTACACCGTCAGGTACTGTTGTCAACTCGATGAGCACGTCGTTGGCCGGACTCAGTTTGGCTACGGCAGCCAAACTCGTTCTCCGCAACAGGTGGCTAGCATCCCTCGTGCTAACGATGCGCATACCTACATCGAGGTCCCTGCATATAAAGGCGAACTCTCAATCGACCCCTCCACCGGTGCGGTCATTCGCATTACGCTTGAGGCTGACCTGAAATCCGGCGGCCCGCTGATGCGCGCCACCACGATGGTTGAATATGGCCCGGTCCGCATCGGAGACCGAAGCTTCATCTGCCCGGTACGCAGCCTGGCGCTGTCAGTTCAGGAACCGGGGAAGACAGGTCACATTGGCCCCAATGGTTCAGGGACTGCCAGCCTCGCCAACGATACGGATTGGCAGGGTGCGGTGAGCGGCGTCAATCGCGCTCCTGTTCTCATGCTGAATGAGACCCGCTTCACCAGTTATCACCGCCTCGGAACAACGATGCGCATCGTGAACGATGTTGCAGGCGCCGGCGAGCCTGCCCCGAACTCTCCCGCCCCCGGCGCGCAGCCCGCGCCCGCATCAGAGGCACCGTCACCGATTCCCTCCTCAACCTCAGCCACACCGACGCCGGGATCAGAAATCGCAACCGCCGCGCCTGAATCGGCCACAGCGGCATCGCTTCCAGCCCCGCCCGCTGAGCCGGTGATCCCGGAGATCAGCATGTCCGCCGCGAACACCGTTCCCGATGCGCCGGCCAACCCAACCCAGCCTCAGGAACCCGGATATTCGATCAAAGTTACGTCGCGTCTCGTTGATGTGGGCGTCGTCGCTACCGACAAGAAGGGGCATCCGATCAAAGACCTCAAGGCCTCCGACTTTGAGATCTACGACAATGGGCAGAAGCAGGAGATCCGTTCCTTCACTGAATTCTCAAGCCCGCCGGCCGTCCAGACCGCGGCAGCAACCCCAACTCCGTCGCCGGCTCCAGAGGAGCATGCATTCAATAACCGCATTACCGCTGATCAGACTCCGGGTTCTTCGGCGGCAGACTCAGGTTCGACCATTCTCCTGATTGACGAAGGTCATATCGCGTGGAGCGACATGCTTCATGCCAGGGAGGAGATGCTAAAATTCCTCGCTGTGCTTCCACCCGGCGAGCGTGTCGGGCTCTACACGATCACCCGCACTGGCTTCCGCGTCGTTGTGGAGATCACGAGCGACCATGCCGCACTCGCCGCCAGGCTCAGGAGCTGGACGCCCGCATCGCAGTCCGTCTTGCAGGCGCAGGACGAAGAGACGCGCAATCGCCAGCAGTTCGATGAGGTCCACAGCGTTACCGACCTCAACTCCGTCAACGGCAACCAGGCTGACGTCCCCGACGCCGCAAGCACAACCGACCCGCAATTGCGCTCCATGGGCAGCAACCCTGCCAGGGCTTCGCTCGTGCAATTGGTAGGGGTTGCACGCCACCTCTCCGCGCTTCCTGGACACAAGAGCCTTGTCTGGGTCTCCTCTGATAATGTCCTCGCCGATTGGGAAAACCAGTCTGTCGGCATCGACAAGAGTCCCAAGATGATTGACGGATTCGCTCTCAGGGCACAGGAGGCGATGAATGAAGCGCACGTGGCCGTGTATCCCTTCGATGTCTCGCAACTGGAGAGCGGCGCCATCGATGCCGACATCCGCACTCGCAATGTGGAGCTGAACCAGGCGGCGGCAGACACCGCATCGCTGGCCGGGTCCGCAACTGGCGGCCAGGCAGGAGGCGCCCGCAACATGTCCCCCGGCCGCATCACTGCCGCCATGCAGCAGGACATGCACCCCATCCAGGGGCCGGTCCGTCAGATCGCCACTGCCACTGGAGGACGCGTCATTCGCCGATCCGCCGATCTGGCCGGCGAACTCGCAGGCATCGTCGACGACGGCCGCGCCACCTACATGCTCAGCTTTTCACCGCCGGGTCCCGCCGACGGCCAGTTTCACAACATCTCCGTCAAGCTGAGTGGCAAACACAACGTCGCGCTTCGCTATCGCACCGGCTACTTATTCGAGAAGGAGCCGGCGACGCTGAAGGAGCGCTTCCAGCAGGCGGTATGGCGCCCGATGGATGTGAATGAAATTGCCGTCTCTGCCGATGTCACACCGGACTCCACAGGCGTCAACGTCAAGGTCAACATCGCTGCCGTCGATATCGGATTCCAGCAGCGGGGCGGTCGCTGGCTCGATGAACTCGACATCTTCTTCATCCAGCGCGATGACGAAGGCCGCCACGCCCACGTCGAAGGCCAGACTCTAGGATTGCGCCTCAAGTCGTCGACATATCAGCGCCTTATGTCCGCCGGCGTCCCATTTGAGCACTTCGTCCACATGCGCCCGGACATGGCCTCGCTGCGCATATTGGTCGTGGATGAAAACTCGGGCCGTATGGGCTCAATCACAATCCCTGCGCCAACAATGAAAGAAGGCCATCTATGAGAGTTCTGCAGTCTGTCGGTGGATCACAGTGCGGCGACGCTGTTGACGATTACAATCGGCGCGCCCAATTTTCCGGAGGAAGATAAGAATGAAACGGTTCGGATGGATTCTAATCGTCTTGCTTGCAACCACACCCGCATGGTGTGCCAAAAAAATCACAGTCGCTCAACTGGATGAGATGCTGAACGCTTTGCACGATCAGAAGAAGACTGATGGTGAGACTGCCAACGCTCTCAAACAGATCGAACTCGCAGAAGAACTGACACGCGCCAAGATGAACGGCTTCGTGAGCCTTCTTCCCGGGCCGCTTTCGACCGAGCAGATTTATGTGCTTGAGGCGCACAGCGCCACGTTGGCCCCGCCGGCCGCTGACCTCCCCACAACTCCCGCTCCGGACGCTGCCGCGCAGAAAGCCCTCATCGACAAGGCGGCAGAGTACGTTTCCAAAACATATTCGCAGCTACCCTCGCTGACGGCCACAAAGACCACCATCCGCTTCCAGGACAACGTCGAAGCCGCAGCGCCCAGTTCCGGGATGCAAGGCGGCGCTCAGGACGTTTCTGTCGGCTCCAGCACTGTCAGCCCCTTTCAGGCCATCCATTACATCAATTCCACAGAAACGGCGGTCGCCAGCCAGCGCGGTGCCGAACAGCCATCCTCGGAGAAGGACAAGACCCCCTGGGGAGCCAATAAGATGATCGTTGTTACAGATCCCCTTCCAAGTCTAGGCTTGGTCTTCTCTGAAGCACAGGATTCCGGCACCATCAAGTTCCTCCGCTGGCAGACAGTCAACGGCAAGACCGCCGCAGTCATCACCTTCGAGGTAGCCAAGAAGAAAGCTCACTTCCCCGTTGACGTGTGCTGCTTCCCTGACGTCTCTTCGGCTGGTAAAGCCAGTTTCACTTCAGCGGCAGTTGGTGGGTTGACTGGGGGTAGTGGAGGAGCTTCCGGAAACTTCCAGACCTCGACAAGCTGGCATCCGTACAAAGCCAGTGTGCCGTATCACGGCCAACTCTTCATCGATTCCGACACCGGAGTTGTTGTGCGAATGATCGCGATGGCAGACTTGAAACAAACTGAAGTCGTTCACCAGGTGGACATCCGCATTGACTACACCCCGGTGTCCGCTGATGGAAAACCCCTCGTGGTACCGACCAAGACCTACGTCATCACAGAAGTTGTCCCTAACGGCGACTCCGGCTCTGCGGGAAAATTCTCGATTCGCCGCACGCTGTTCGCTGCTGAATACAAGAACTATCAGGCCGCGAAATAGAAGGCTGTACAACCGGCGCGGCGGCCCCAAGTGGTCGCCGCGCGGATATCAAAGAGCGAAGAAAGATAATGAAACGCCTCGCCTGGGCTTTGTTGTTTATCGTGGCAAGTACACCTGCGCTTGCCGCCAGAAAAATCTCCGTATCGCAACTGGAAGACCTGCTTCATTCTCTGCAGCTGGACAGAAAGTCCGATGCTGAGGTGTCCACTTCCCTCAAGCAGGTCGAGTTGACCGAGGAACTCACGCGCTCCCGGATGAACAGCATGGTGCACTTCGTGCCCGGTCCGCTCTCGACCGAGCAGATTTACGTTCTCGAAGCGCGCAGCGCCGGCCTGGCTCCTCCCGCATCCGATCTGCCGTCAACTTCCGCTCCCGACGCGGCCGAACAGCAGGCCATCCTCGCCAAAGCCGCGACCTACATAAGCGGCACATACGCGCAGCTTCCAACTTTGACGGCAACCCGAACCACTGTCAGGTTTCAGGACAACATGGAGGCCGTCGCAGCGAGCTCAGGCATTAGTGGGGGTGCCACCGAGGTCGTCACGACGTCCGGGTTCTCCAATGCGGCGACCTTTGTCCACTACGTCAACTCCACCGAGGACCAGGTCGCACTTCACAATGGAGCCGAGGAGCTTCCTGCCCAGACAACCAGGATTCCGTGGGGCGCCAATAAAATGATCGCCCTCATGGAGCCGGATCCCACCCTCGTCGCAGTCCACAAGGAGGCCCAGGAGGGCGGCAAGATCGAGTGGCTTCGCTGGGAACTGGTCAACGGGAAACAGGCAGCGGTTTACAGTTTCGCTGTACCCAGGAAGAAATCGCGGCTCGCATTGAATGTTTGCTGCTTTCCGGCGATAAATCAGACCGGCAAAGCGACCTTTTACACCGCCATCACTGCGCCAACCCTCGGCGGCGGGGCCAACGGTGGCGGCGTCGCGGGCAATTTCCAGACCAACACCGACTGGCACAACTTCAAGACCACCGTACCCTACCACGGCAAGTTCTTCGTCGATCCGGCTACGGGCGTCGTGGTTCGCATAATTGTGGAAGTCGAACTGGATCCGAGCGAAGTCGTTCATCAGGTGGACACGCGAATTGACTACGGCCCGATAAAGGTCCGTGACAAGGTCTTGATCGTACCGGTGAAGACCTTTGTGAACACTGAGGTGGTCCCAAACGGCGATTCAGGCTCGGGTGGATACAAAACGCGCCGCACGCTCTTCACTTCTGAATACAAGAACTATCAACCGGCCGGAACAAAGTAGTGATTGAGCCGTCAAAGCCCCGGAAGATCCTTCTGGAAAACGCCGTCGCCCGCAGGTTATCCTCGGTTCCATGATCATCTCGCCGGTCATCGACCACATGTTCCATCTTCAGCTTCCCATCATTGAGAAGCTGGTTCGCCCTATCATCGTCTACCTGGTGCTGGTTCTGCTTCTGCGAATCTTCGGCAAGCGCGAACTTGCACAGCTCAACCCCTTTGACTTGGTCGTGTTGCTCTCACTTTCCAACACCGTACAAAACGCCATCATCGGCGACGACAACTCCGTCACTGGCGGCGTCATTGGCGCATTCAGCCTGCTCGCCATCAATTGGGTCGTCGTGCGGGTTCTTTTCCGCTCGCAAAAGTTGACGCGCGCACTTGAAGGGCGGTCAACGGTACTCTGCCAAAATGGGCAGCTCGATCAGCGCGCGCTCGCCCGCGAGGCCCTTACCCGAGAGGAACTGCTCGACGTAATTCACCGCCAGGGCTTCGAACATTTTCACGATGTACGCCGCATCGAACTCGAGCCAAACGGCACATTCTACGTTGAGGCCATGGATCCCTCTGTCGCCGAGATGCACCACACCGAACTTCTCGACCGTCTCGAGCGCCTCGCTCGCGAAGTGGCCGCCCTCCGCCCCCAGCCCTCCGTTAACTAATTGCTATCGATTGGTCTCCGGCATCGTCAGACGAACTAAACTACCTCCACAGGAGCTCTCCCAGATGCCGCTTTTTGCAAGCTTCCGATGGACGGAATTCCTGGCTGCGGCTGGACTGTTCTCCGCCGCTCTCGCAGGTGCACAAACACTCGAGCACCGCCCGCAACCCAGTCCAGCCGGACAAGACGCGCCCCCACCGTCTGTCTCCCGAGAACTCATCCTGGCGAAGGAAACCAGTCTTCAGGTGGAAACAAGCCGCCATTACCCGATGAAAGCCGGCGAGCCGATCGAGGCGCGCCTGATGCATCCGATTTACGCCAACGGCACATTGGCCGTCCCATCCAACACGCTTCTTCGCGGCCGCGTCGTTTCCCTTCAGCCGGATACACCAACCCGCTGGCATGCCCGCCTGAGAGGCGATTTCACTCCGTTTCACACGGAGCAGGTTCAATTCGATGAGCTGCTTCTGCCATCCGGCACGGTTGCGATCTCCTCCACTGAAGCAGCCAACGGCGCACCCGTCCTTCATCTCACCGCACCCGGAGTTTCGCCGAAACAATCCTTCATCGCACGCCGCTGGTCGGAGGCCAAGAGCAACCTGCACGACCGGATCGCCTACTTCACAGCGCCCGGCCTCGGCGACCGCGCTTTGCAATTGCTCTATCACCAGCTCCCGTACCACCCGGAGCGTATCGATGCCCACACCGCATGGTCCTTTGAGCTGACCGAGCCTCTCGACCTTCCCGCGCCGACTGCTGCCGTTCCCGATCCTGTTCAGTCACCGCCGGTCACCGGCAAGGCAGAAATCTGGGCGGTCAATGCCACGTTAGCCAACGGCCTCACCTCCGCCACCGCCAAACCCGGCGATGCTGTCGAGGCTCTTGTCGTTGAGCCCGTTTACGACCGCGACAATCAACTCGTTATGCCACAAGGTTCAAGGCTCCTGGGCAACGTCGCCACCGCTCAAGCAGCCAGGTCCTTCGCCCGCAACGGCAAGCTCCGCTTCACGTTTCATCAGGTCCGTTTTCCAGAAGGCTTCCAGCGGGAAGTCCAGGGCTCTCTCGCCGGTGCCGCCACGGAGAGGACGCAAGACCTTAAGTTGGATGCCGAAGGCACCATTACTCCGCGCGACAAGTCCAGCGTCATCGTTCCCCTGCTCCTGACCGTTCTCGCCGGACGCGCTCTCGATGAAGACGGCAGCATCACCGCGCAAACCACCGTAGCCTCCAATGGCTTCGGCCTGATCGGTCGTATAGTCGGTATCGCCGCAGGAAGTCGCAATCTGGCAGCCGGGCTCGGCTATTACGCTGCCGCCTTATCGTTTTACGACAACTTCGTACGCTCTGGCCGCGACGTCGTCTTTCCGCGCGACACGCGCATCGAAATCGAGACAACCCCGCTCCGCGCCCCCATCCTGAAGCCCGAAGGCCAGTAGGGGCGGCGCAATGCGAAGCGCCATCCACCCCGAGGGCAAATCACTCCCACTCGATGGTGCCGGGCGGCTTCGAGGTGATGTCGTAGACGACGCGGTTGATTCCGCGCACCTCATTCACAATGCGGCTTGAGATGCGCTTCAGCACCTCGTACGGCAGCGGCGTCCAGTCGGCTGTCATGCCGTCTTCCGAATGCACCGCACGGACCGCGGCCGTATACGCGTAGGTGCGCTGGTCGCCCATCACGCCCACGCTCATCACCGGCAGCAGCACCGCAAAGCTCTGCCAGATCTTCGTGTAGAGCCCGGCCGCCTTGATCTCGGAGACGACGATATCGTCGGCCTCCTGCAGCAGTGCGACGCGCTCCGGCGTGACCTCGCCCAGAATGCGCACCGCAAGCCCCGGCCCGGGAAACGGCTGCCGGCCCAGGATCTCCTCCGGCATGCCCATGTCGCGCCCGATCCGCCGTACCTCATCCTTGAACAGATCGCGCAGCGGCTCGATCAGCTTCAGCTTCATCCGCTCGGGCAGTCCGCCCACGTTGTGGTGGCTCTTGATGGTCTGGCTCGGTCCCTTCACGCTGCTCGACTCGATCACGTCTGGATACAGCGTCCCCTGCACCAGCCAGTCCACTCCGCCGGTCTCCTGCGCAATCCGATGAGCTTCATCGTCGAAGACCGCGATGAACTCCGCGCCGATTCTCTTGCGCTTCGTCTCCGGGTCGGTTACCCCCGCCAGCTGCGCCAGGAACCGCTCGCTCGCATCCACCGCCAACAATGTTCAGCCCCAGTTTGTCGCGCAGGTTCTTCTGCACGCTGATGAACTCGTTCTTGCGCAGCACGCCGTTGTTCACAAAAATGCAGGTCAGCTGGCTGCCAATCGCCTTGTGCACCAGCACCGCAGCCACCGACGAGTCCACGCCGCCCGAGAGCCCGCAGATCACGTGCCCCTTGCCCACCTTCTCGCGGATTCCGGCCACCGTCGTCTCGATGAAGTGCGCCGGAGTCCAGTCGCCCTTCGCACCGCAAATTCCAAACACGAAGTTCTTGAGCAGCTGCGGTCCAAGCGGCGTGTGGTGCACCTCTGGATGAAACTGCACCGCCCAGATCCGGCGCTCCTCGTTCGCAATCGCTGCCAGCGCATTCGACGTGACCGCCGTGCGACGAAAGCCGGCAGGCAACTCGAGCGCCTCGTCGCCGTGGCTCATCCAGACCTGGATCGAAGGCGGCAGCCCCGCAAAGAGCGGCGTCGATGTATCTTCCAGGGAAACTTCGGCGTGGCCATACTCGCGCTTGGGCGCCGTTCGCACCTTGCCGCCCAGGTGATGCACGATGAAGTGCAGCCCATAGCAGATGCCCAGCTCGGGAACGTCCAGTTCCAGCAGTCTCGGATCGGCGTCCGGCGCATCCGCGTCGTACACCGACGAAGGACCGCCCGAGAGAATCACTCCGATGGGCTTGTAGGCCTCAACTTCAGCAAGAGGCGCCGTACAGGGAAGCACGACGGAAAAGACATTCTGCTCGCGAATGCGTCGCGCAATCAGCTGCGTGTACTGCGAGCCGAAATCAAGAATGACGATTGTTTGGGTGTCCACCTTCTAGTGTGTCAGGGGCCACGCCCGGCTGTAAAGAACAAGCGCTCCGATGTTGGTTCCGAGTCACAAGGGCCGCATGCGGCGCACTGGCCCTTTCCCTGTCAACCCATTGACTCCTTGCATCCGGCGCCCGTGCACGGGAACGCCCTTACACACTTAGTAACAATAATCGCGATTACGATAGCCGATTTTCCGTGCACCGATAAGCGCGCTCGTTTGCACGAAAGCCATATTGTTCCAATCCGATAACACACGTACAGTCTGAGCATCGCACGACGTTCTGCATAAGGCTCAAGCAATCGGAAACTCAGAAGTAACGGACCAATTCAGCTGGGAGGAAGTAGATATGGACTTCGCGAATCTGACTCTGGACTTTTCTTTCGTAAAGTCCCATGAACAGCTCTTCGGATTCCTGATGGTGGCCGGTCCCCTGCTCAGCTTTCTCTCCATGAAGTTCTGGATCATCGCAAGAGCTACCGCAAAAGCCCAGCACACGACCCAGTGGTTTGTGCCGGATAATCTCGAGTCGGGCGCGAAGCGGATTGTCCTTGACCGGCCCTCCAGATCGACAGCCTTCACGCCGCGGAACCACCGCGACTCTGCCAGCCGTCCGTGACAAATCGCCCTGATGACCGGCCTAGTCCCTGAACCCGCTGCAGGTCGCGACACCGGCATCCACCGGGATCACTTCTTCTCCATCCCCTCGCCCTTGTAGATCGTTCCCGCCTTCATCACAAACTTCACGTCTTCGAGAACCCTCACGTCGTCCAGCGGATTCTTTTCAACGGCAATGATGTCCGCCCACTTGCCCGCTTCCAGTGTTCCGGTCTTTGACGACCACCCCATCAGGTCCGCCGCATTGATCGTTGCCGACTGCAGTGCGGCCAGCGGTGCCATCCCAAGCTGATTCACATAGACGTCAAGTTCGTGCGCGTTCAATCCATGGGGATAGACTGCCGCATCTGTGCCGAGCGCAATCTTCACCCCGGCTTGCATTGCCCGCTTGATGTTTCCCTTCGCCACCGCGCTCACAGACACCATCTTCTGGTGATAGAACGAAGGCAAGTGGCCCTTCTCGATCTGCCAGTCCTCCAGGTAGAGCGTGGGCACCAGGTATGTTCCGCGCTTCTTCATCTCGGCAATCGACGCATCGTCAATGTAGCTTCCGTGTTCGATCGAATCCACGCCTGCCTCCGTTGCCCAGAGAATTCCCTGCGCTCCATGAGCATGTGCCGCCACTTTGCGTCCTAGCCGATGCGCGTCTGCCACAATCGCCTGCATCTCCTCAAGCGTGTACTGCGAAGCCTGCGGATCGTCTCCCTTTGACAGCACTCCGCCCGTAGCGCAGATTTTGATCAGGTCGGCGCCGTACTTGATGTTCTGCCGCACCTTCTGCTGCACAGCCGCAATCCCATCCGCCACGCCCTCGCCAACCACGTGATACTGCACAGGCAGCAGGTTCTCGTCGCAATGTCCCCCGGTGATTCCCAGCGCAGGTCCGCTGACCAGCATGTGCGGTCCGGCAATCTGGCCCGCATCGATCGCGTCGCGCAGGTCCACGTCCGTATAGCCGCTCGCGCCCACATTCCGCGCGGATGTGAAACCCGCCAGCAACGTGGTGCGCGCGTTCACCACGCCGTTGATCGCCTCTTTCGCATCTGTGGACGTCAGCTCCCGATAAGGGTCGAAGTCTGGATTCATCGTCATGTGCGTGTGCACATCAATCAGCCCTGGCATCACGGTCATGGCGCTCAAATCTACGATCACATCGCCCGGCTGCGTCTGAATTGATGCCGTCGGCCCGATCGATTGAATCGAGTCTCCCACCACGACAATCGTCTCCGCATCCGCCAGCTTTCCCGTCCTCACGTCGAGCAGGTGACCGGCCCGCACTAGTGTCCTTGTCTTTTCAGCCTGCTGTCCACGGCACGGAACCGCGAACTCCAACGCTACCGCCAGCATTAGGCACACCAATGCCAATCTTTGTTTGGAAATCATTCATTTTCTCCATGAGGACCGCAATCGGAGTGTAGCAAATCCTGGGTCGATTTCACCGTATAGTCGCGTCTTCAAGCTCCAGTGTTTGTTACCCTTATTGAAACGCAGCCCGCTTGATTTCTGCTGCTCCAGGTTCGTTTCGGGCCTCTTCACGCAGCCCAGATTCTTAGAAGTCCCGCCGACGAACCTGTTTCAATCGAGGAAAACCGATGAATCATTTCCGCCTTGCTTCCGTCATTCTGCTAGTAGCCGGAACCGCCCTGGCCCAAACGCCGGCCTCGTCACAAGCATCATCGCAAGCTGACAACTCGCAGCCCACGCCCCCTCCGGCAATCAAGAGCTTCGATCTCTCGGCCATCGATAAGACCGCCGACCCCTGCACCGATTTCTATCAGTACGCCTGCGGCAACTGGGTCAAGGAGAATCCCAATCCCTGCGGATCAGACTCGTTGGGCGCGCTCCTTCTCGTTGCTCCAGGAACGCAACCGCTATCTGCTCTGGCAGGAACTGGACGCCGCCTCCAAAAGCCCCAAGACTCCGCTGCAAAAGAAATACGGCGACTACTACGCAGCCTGCATGAACACCGCCGCTCATCGAGCAGAAGGGCCTGGCGCCCCTGCAGCCGGCGCTCGATCGCATCGCCGCCCTCAAAGACAGTCGCAGGTCTCGCCCCTCTGATCGGCGATCTCGCCGCGCAAGGAAGTCCCGCCCCGCTCTTTCGCTTCGGGATCCAGCAGGACGACAAGGACTCTTCAAAGGAAATCGCGAGCATTTCGCAGGCCGGACTGTCACTCCCCGATCGTGACTACTACATCGTGGACAACAAGCACTTCCAGGAAATCCGCAAGCAATACATCGACCACCTGACCAGCATGTTCACGCTCGCCGGCGACACGCCCGAGCAGGCCGCCAAAGAAGCCGACTGCCGTATTGGCAGATCGAGACCGCGCTGGCCAAGGCCTCCACCACCCGCACCGAAATGCGCGATGCCCGAGAACGTCTATCACATCTACACGGTCGCCGACTTCCAGAAGCTCGCCCCTGATTTCGACTTCAGCCGCTACTTCACAGAAATCAAGGTTGGCCAATTCGACACGCTCAACGTGGCCACCCCCGACTTCTTCAAGGCCCTGAACGAACTGGTCGCCTCACAGCCCGTCGAGGCATGGAAGTCCTACCTGCGCTGGCACACCATCCACGGAGCAGCCCTCAACCTGCCCAAGGCTTTCTTCGACGAGAATTTCGCCTTCTTCGGCAAGGCGCTCGCCGGCCAGAAGGAACCCACACCTCGCTGGAAGCAGTGCACCTCGATGACCGACCAGCGCACTGGGCGAAGCCGTCGGGCAGGACTGGGTGAAGGAGAACTTCCCTCCCGAGGCCAAGGCCAGCATGGACCAGCTTGTCGCTGCGCTCGAAAAGGCTCTCGGCGACGACATCAAGACCCTGCCCTGGATGAGCGACGACACCAAAAAAGCTGCCGCCGAAAAGCTCGCCATGATCCGCAACAAGATCGGCTATCCCGAAAAGTGGCGCGACTACTCGCGCCCTCAAGGTCAGCGCGACGACCTCATCGGCAACATCGCATCGCAACGCGTCTTTCAGCGCAACTACAACCTGAACAAGCTCGGCAAGCCGGTCGACGAGAAGGAGTGGGGCATGACGCCGCCGACCGTCAACGCCTACTACAGCTCGTCGATGAACGACATCAACTTTCCCGCCGGCATCCTGCAGCCGCCGTTCTTCGACTTCAAGATCGATCCGGCCGTGAACTTCGGCGGCATCGGCGTGGTCATCGGCCACGAAATGACCCACGGCTTCGACGACCAGGGCTCGAAGTACGACGGCAAGGGCAATCTGCGCGAGTGGCAGACCGCCGACGACCGCAAGAAGTTCATCGAGCGCACCGATTGCGAAGTCGACGAGTACAGCGGCTTCGAGGCCGCTCCCGCCCACGACGACATGCCGCAGCAGAAGCTGAACGGCAAGCTGACCCTCGGCGAAAACACCGCCGACAACGGCGGCCTGCGCATCGCCTACATGGCGCTGCTCGATACGCTGGCCGCAGCAGGGCAAATCCATCGACGACAAGATCGACGGCTACACCGCGGCGCAGCGCTTCTTCATCGGGTTCGCCCAGGTCTGGTGCCAGAACCAGACCGAACAGTCAGCCCGCCAGCGTGCGCTCACCGATCCACACTCGCCCGGCACGTGGCGCACCAACGGGCAGGTGCAGAACTTCGACGAATTCGGCAAGGCCTTCGGCTGCACACAAGGGCCAGCCGATGTATCCGGAGAACTCCTGCCGCGTCTGGTAGCTCTCACCAAATCTCGAATATGAGGCCATGGCAAGCTCTTCGCCGTGGCTTCACATTCCAGGCCAACGCGGAAATAGTCTCGCCATGAATTCTTGCGCGTGAGTCTCCAGCGCGGCGCAACGATGACTTTTCTCCATCGCAGTCCGTCAAAAATACATACGCACCGCGAATGAACGAGATGGAAACGAGTGCTCGGTACCGCAGTGTGGCGCCCGAAACAAACCGGTGGAAAACCCACTGTTTCGGCCTATCCTGCTCGGAAACTAGGCATAACATACCCTCGCCTTTTACAATGCATCAGGGACCCATCCCAACCCAGCTCTGCTGCGGAACTAGCACACTTGGCGGCGCACGCCGGACCAGGATGAAGGAATCGCATGAAGTTCACGAAATTCGGCAAGGCACTTCTGATGAGCGCCCTCTCTGCTGGCGTCGTCCTCGGCATTACGTCTTGCGTCCAGAGTTATTCCGTCGGCTTTCTCTATGTGACAGGAACATCAGACAGCCTCAGCCGACGGGTAATGGCATCATCAGCGGCTTCAAAATCGATCACAATACAGGCAACCTTAACGCCTATCAATGGCCTTCCAGTCTCCTCCGGCGGCGCCAATCCCGGACGAGCCGTCCTTCTCACCGGCGGCCGATTCCTCTATGTCCTCAACCGGGGCGCTAACTCTAACGGCTCCGCCTGCACTGACCGTCAATCCTTGCGCCGGACGCCAACATTACTCAGTTCGCAATCGGCGGCAACGGCATCCTCACCCCCCAGGACACCTTCTTCACCCAGGGAAACAACCCCTTCCGCTTGATTTCGGACACCTCAGGCACCTACTTCTTCGTTCTGGACCAGGACTCTCCCTCCAGCGCCGGTTGCTCCCTGGCCCTTGGCCCGTCGGTTACGACTTGCGGCGACATCACAGCCTTCAAGGTCGACCCAACCACCGGACGCCTGAGCCTGGTGGTCAACGCACAGGTCACCTCGGCCAGTGGCACCCCGCTGCCCTATTTCCCGGTGCCGGCCAACCCAATCGACTTCCTCCTGGCAAACCTCAACATCCTGACGCTCAGCGGAACTCCCGGCAACCGGCGATTCGGTCTTCCCGTACAGCTACAACCCGGCGAATGGCCAGTTGACCGTGAACCAGAACAGCTCTCAGCCTCTTGGCATCTCGCATGCCACCGCGATCGTCCTCGCAGGCGGCATCACATATGTGCTGGACAACGGCCCCAACTCCAACAGCCCCTCGACAAATGGCCAGCTTCTGGCTTACACCGTGGGGACGAACGGAGCCCTTCAGGCCCAGCCCAACGGGGTCTTTGCGGACGATCCGGCCCAGACCAATCCGATCTACATCATTGCGGAGGCCAACTCCGGTGGCAAATTCCTCTACGTTGCGAATCAGGGTGACAACACGAACACCAACAACGCGCAGAGCGGCATCGCGGCTTATACGGTTACGAGCGCCCCTTACGGCCTGAGCCCGATCGCGAATGGCGGCCAGACCTCTGGAATCGGTGCTGGACCACAGTGCCTTCTTGAGGATCCCTCAAACCAGTTTGTCTACACCGCCAACTTCAACAGCTCCACCGTGACGGGCCTCGTGATTAATCGACAGGCAGGAAACCTCTCACCGCTCAACGACAAATCGAAGACAATGGACAGCTTTGCGATTCCGGGGCCGGCTGCGTGGTGTGTAGTGACCGGGCGGACCAGTTAGCGCGCCGTTTGCAGGGGCGACTTGGGTGGGGAGCCGCTGCTCCCCATTGCCCGGTCCGGAAGCTCCTCAGCAGTGCTGAGAGTAGTCAATCAGCGGACACGGTTGGAGCTGACTTGGGCTGCCGTGATTCGATTCAACAACCCGGTCTTCAGGGTCCCGGTTCTGGCCCGCCGATGAAAGATGCGCATGAAGTTGAACAAATCGAGCCAGCTCGTGCTGGTCTCCGCGATCAGCCTGCTGGCAGCCTCGCTCGTTACGGCCTGTGCCACGCTTACCGTGGATTTCGTGTACGTGACCTGCTCCAAGGGAGCTGGACCCAATAACTACGGAGAAGTCGACGTTTTTGAGGTGAACTCCGAGTCTGGCCACATGCGCCAGATCCCCACCTCGCCTTTCTCTCCGGCGGCCGCAACCCCGTCGCCGAAGCCGTCTCCGCAGACGATACAAACCTCTACGTCGTGAACGAGGACGATAACACCATTGTCCAGTTCGTCATCGGCAACGACGGAAAACTCTATGCGCAGAACACAGTGAACACGCCGGGAGTCTTCCCGATGGGCGTGGCTGTTTCCGGAACACACCTCTTCGTTGCCGATCTGTATCAGCCGCTTCCCATATGTTCCAACGCTTCGCCTTGCTCCGGTTCTGTTGCGGTCTTCCCGATCAAATCCGACGACTCACTCGATAAGCCCGTAGTCAATCCGAGCATCAGCGCCAGTTACTGGCCGCTCACCCTTCCCGGCAGCCCGACACACGTGATGGTGCCGACCGCGATCAACGTCACCGGCTCCGGCTCGCTTGTCTACATCTCCGCCTACGACTCGACTGCAGGCGGCGGCTATGTCTTCGGCTTCACCGTCAACTCCGATGGCACCCTTGCAAGCCTCAACAACGGAGTGCCCTTCTCTATCGGAACCCATCCCTCGGCCCTCGCCAGCGATGCCAGTGGCAGCCATCTCTACGTGGCCGATTCGATCAGGAACGTTGTTTATGGCTTCCAGATCAACTCCGGCCTTCTAAGTCAGTTGAGTGGCAGCCCCTATGCGACGGGCAACTCGCCATTCGCCATCGCGATCGATGCGACCGGCAAATTCGCGTACGTTGCCAACTCCCAGGATTCCAACATCACCGCCTACACAATCAATGCAGGAAACCTGAATCCGGTCGGCGTGTACACAACCGGAACACAACCGGTCGCCATCGGAATCGATCCGTCTCTGAATCAATACCTGTACACGGCCAACTTCCTTGGCAACACAGTCTCAGGGTTCCAGATCAACCCGAACGGCGGAACTCTCCTGAATTCGCAATTCTCTCCCTACAAATCGAACGCGCAGCCGACAGCGGTTGCCGCGATTCCGCACGGCAGCACGAAGAAGTAGCCACAGCAACAACCCTTTGGGGCTTTTACAATCACTAAAGGGCATCTCAAAAGTTTCTCCGGGCCACGCAAATCAAGGCCCTCGACGAAGGACGCGCATGAAGTTCAGCAAAACGAGACAGCTCTTTCTGGTCTCTACCATCGGCCTCTTTGTGGCCGTATTTTTCAGTGCATGTAATCTGGTCACGATCGACTATGTCTTCCTGGCGACCGCCGCCGGAACTCAGGCATGCCCCGGGGGAGAAATCGAGACCTACGCGGTGGACTCGCAATCCGGCGCGGTGCGCACGGCTGCAGCCCCGGTCTGCTCGGGCGGCCACACGCCCGTTGCCTTGGCCGTCTCGCCCGATGAAGCCAGTCTCTACGTTGCAAATCATGACGACAATACAGTTGTCCACTTTGCCATTTCCGGCAATGGCGTCCTGAAGTCGCAGGACAGTGTGACCCTGGCGTCCTCTCCTGTCTCACTCGCCGTCAGCCCCAGCGGCAACTCGCTGTTTGTCGTTTCCGGAACCTCTTCGGCAACACTCACGGAGTTTGCGCTCTCATCCGGCAAAATCGGCGCGCCCACCGCGCAGCATGCCTTGACCCTGGCCGCATATCCCGGCGACACAATCGTTCCAACCGCCGTCACGGTGCTTGCGAATGGCGGCGCGGTCTACGCAACGGCATACGACTCGGCCGCATACAATCCCGGCGGCACCACAACCAGCAACGCAAATCCCGGCTGGTTGTTCGGATTCTCAATTGACTCGGGCGGCGGCCTGACAGCAACCCCCGGAAGCCCCTACAACGCCGGCGTCAAGCCCAGCGCCCTGGTTGCCGAGCCCACCGGCCGCTTCGTTTATGTAACAGACTTCGCCTCGAGCCAGATGATCGGATACGGCGTGTTCACCAGTTACTCACTCGCCTTCCTCCAGAACGGGCCTTTCAAGACCGGCAACGAACCTGCCGGCATAGCGGTCGACCCGCGCGGCAAGTTCCTGTACACGGCGAATGCGGTTGACTCCTCGGTGAGCGCTTTCGTAATCGACCTGCCCACCGGCACACCATCCTCCGCGGTGAATCCCACTGGATCTTCGATTAACACCACAGACACGCAACCCTCTGGGATCTTCGTCGAGCCGGCATTGGGTAGATACGTCTATACAGCGAACTTCCTGGGTAACTCGATCTCCGGCTTCCGCCTCGACCCAACTGCGGGCACCCTTAAGCAGACGCAGTCCACACCGTACCCCAGCGGCCACAAGCCAACTGCAATCGTGGTGATCCCTCACGGCAACCACGCAATCCAGAGCATCAACACGCCATAGGCAGTTCAGATCAATGGAATCACAAGAGCCCGGCCGCGAATGGCCGGGCTTCTCTTTGACTGCGCCCACCGTCTCGAGCCCCGCCCGCATTACCCACTTCCTTGAACGGTTCCGTCGCGAGTCGCGAGCCGCTTCTGCGCTGAACCATCCTGATATTTGCTCAATTTATGAGATTGCCGAAGCGAGCGACCGCAGGATCGCCAACCGCAAACTCCCTGCGACCGTCAAACGTGCATCCACCCTCGCAGCACCCTCTGCGCCGGCTTCTCCACCAGGTGCAGCGCCATCAGCGCCATCGCGATCAGCAGCACGTAACTGATCCACGGATCGAACCGCGCCAGCCCCAGCCGGTTCAGCACATGCGTGTCGTGAATCAGGTTCCAGAGGTTGAAGTGCAGCAGGTAGAGGCAATAGCTCGCCTCGCCCACAAACACCAGCGGCCGTACACCCAGCGCCTTCGACAGGGGATTCACTCCCGCCAGCCCCAGGATGATGCAGCCGAACAGCGGCATCAGCAGCCCGTCGTGAAGAATCGGATAGGGAAGATCAGGCGCCAGCACCAGCACTAGAAATGTTCCAGCGAATCCGACGATCCCAAGCATCAGCGCGCCTTACGCCCATCCTCGGCACGATCTCATCCAGTTCCGCCAGCATTACGCCAAACACGAAACTCGCCAGGTGCGGCAGCGGCGTGTACTTCAGCGCCTGCAGCCATTTCCCGTAGCTGAAGCGGTCCAGATGCGCAATGCCGTCGGGATTGAAGATGATGTACAGCGTGCCCGGAATCATCCCCAGCATCCACACTGCCCGCCATCTTCAGCCAGATGCGGCCCTGCCTGCTCCGGCTTCTTCCATCGCGCCATCCACGGAAACAGCAGGTAATAGAACGACTCCGCCGACATCGTCCAGGCCGGCGTGTTCAGAAACGTCGCAATCTCCGGAATCCACCCCTGCAACAGCAGCGGCGACAGCACCATCCCCGTCCAGAACATGCGCATGCGTGTGAGCGCCCTACTCCATCGGAATCATGCGCCAGGCCATCAGCAGGCTCAGCAGGTAGATGGGATAGAGCCGCGTGAATCGCGCCTCGTAGAAGCGAGTCCGGTCCAGCTTCCCAGCCCGCGCCCGCGCGTTGTAGTTATACCCAAGCACGAACCCCGAGAGCAGGATGAAAAAGCTCACCGAAGCGTAGCCGGCATTCACCACCGGCGCCAGCCAGCCAAACCACTGTGGATTGGAGAAATGAAAGAGGACGATGTTGACAGCCGCGAAGGAGCGCAGGCCCGTCAGTGCATTCAGCCGCGCTGGCTTGCCTGTCTCCACTGGCTGTTAGACGTCCCGTACGCGCGAAGGAAGCCAGAGGCCCCAGACCGGTCTCAGACAGAACTGACCCCCGGTACCCTGGTTCACGCCGTGACCAGCGACCCGACCTTCTCGCCCAGCACCACCCGCCGGATATTCCCCGGCTGGTTCATGTTGAAGATGATCATGGGCAGGTTGTTGTCTTTGCACAGGCTCACAGCGGTCAGGTCCATCACCTTCAGGCCCTGCTGCAGGATCTCCATGTAGGTGATCTCGTCGTACTTGACCGCGTCCTTCACGAGCACCGGGTCGGCGCTGTAGACACCTTCGACCTTGGTGCCCTTTCAGCAGCACGTCGGCCTTGATCTCCATGGCCCGCAGGCTGGCAGCCGTATCGGTCGAGAAGAACGGGTTGCCGATGCCTGCAGCGAAGATCACGACGCGGCCCTTTTCAAGGTGCCGCACCGCCCGCCGGCGAATATACGGCTCAGCTACCTGGTTCATGAACACCGCTGTCATCACCCGGCACTGCACATCGCGCTGCTCCAGCGAATCCTGCAGGGCGATGGCGTTGATCACCGTGGACAGCATGCCCATGTTGTCGGCGGCGACCCGGTCCATTTCCTTGGCCTGCTCAGCCACGCCGCGAAAGAAATTGCCGCCTCCGACAACAATCCCGATCTCGACACCCAGCGCGTGAACATCGGCAATCTCGCTGGTGATTGTCGGCGACCTTTTCGGCGTCTAGCCCAAATCCCCTCGGACCCGCCAGCGCCTCGCCCGAAAGCTTAAGAACGATCCGTTTATACATGCCTTTTCGAGTATCGCACACGCAAAAGCCGCACCTCGAGGGCCTCTTCCGATCCAAGCGCGGCTCGGACAGGAAACCCGGAAGTGCGGCTTTGGCCGACGAACGGCAACAAAGTCGAGTCTCGCCGACGAAAACCTTCCAAGTGCAGGTTCCGCAGGCTGTTACTTCAGCGGCTGGACATTCGTAACCGGGGTGGCCCCGCTGCCATAAGGATCAAGAATGGCGTGTCCCTTTGATTCGTCGTATTTGATCTTCGCAGCCGTAACCATCTTCCCGGTTCCCTCGCCCTTGTCATTGAGCGTCACCTGCAGGAACCCGAAGGGATAGTTGGTGGCCGTTGCCTTGCGGCTCTGCTCCGCAACTGAAATCACTCGAGCGGTGATCAGAGTAATGATCGTGCTATTGCCGGATGTCGATTTCTCCGCGACAGCGATCTGGTTTCCGGTATCACCAGCCTGATTGATGCGACCAGCATCCAGCTTCTTCAGTTCCGCAACCAGTGCATCCTGACCATGTTCCTTGAGCACCTGACCAAGCTGCTTGATTTCGTCTTCCGTTGCCCACTTCGTGATCGTGAAAGTGAAACGAATCTGTTTGGCTCCGGCATTGCTCGTTGCCAGAACCGCCGAATACGACTCCTTCTGAGCTTTTGCGCATTGGCTGAGAGCCAATGAAACTAGACAAACAGCAACAACGATCCTAACGATTCTTGACATACGTGCTCCTTCGTCTGGGAATATCTTTGAGTTCTTCCAGCTGCAACTCTCGCGCAATTTGCCCTTGCGCACCGCGGTAAGGGTTCTTCCTCAAGACGGATACCACTCCGGTATCTCACTGAGAACTGTGAGTTTTACCAGTACCGTCGGATCGCCAAGGATGTTTCCCGGAACGAAAAAGCCCGGAGCGCTCGCTCCGGGCCTTCATCTGATTGCTATCCCACCTTGAACTACTCGCTGGCGGCTTCCACGGCCTTGGTCTGCGCCACGGTCCAGTCGGGCGCGCCCACCTTGAAGCGCGCGAAACGCCGCACGGTGATGTTCTCGCCCAGCTTGCCGACCTTCTGCGCGATCAGTTCCTTGATGCTGACGGCCTGGTCCTTGATGAAGGGCTGCTCGAGCAGGCAAACCTCTTCGTAGAACTTGGCCATCTTGCCGTCGACGATCTTCTCGATCACCGGGGCCGGCTTGCCGGTCGCCGCAGCCTGTGCGCGATAGATCTCCTTCTCGCGTTCCAGGTCGTCGGCGGTCACGTCCTCGGGCTTCACGTAGCGCGGATCGCTGGCGGCGATGTGCATCGCGATGTCCTTCAGCAGCTCCTGGAAGTCCTCGGTGCGGGCCACGAAGTCGCTCTCGCAGTTGACTTCGAGCAGCACGCCGATCTTGCCGCCGGCATGAATGTAGGTGCCCACCGCGCCTTCATTGGTCGATGCGAGCCGCCTTCTTCTGCGCCGAGGCCATGCCGCGCTTGCGCAGCACCACGAAACGCCGTCTTCGATGTCTCCCTTGGTCTCCTGCAAAGCCTTCAGGCAGTCGCCCATCGGCGCGCCGGACTTTTCGCGAAGCTCCTTCACCAATTTGGCATCAATCTTCTCGCTCACAGTCGTCATCTCTCTCTTTTCCCGATTGTCTGCATTGCGTGGCCCAGACTCCCGCAGCACGGATTGGTTACCGAAGCCGCCGGAATGCCTCACCGCAGGTGCCAAAAGAAAAGCGTGGCAACCAAGCTTCGCGGCCACGCTTGTCTCGGTTTGCGCGTCATGCGCGCGCAGATAAGATCTAACGGGCGCCCTCGGCCACTTCCTCTTCATCGAGCAGCCGCAACCGCTGCCGGCGCCTTGCGAATGCCGCCGCCCAGCGCCGCTTCGAGATCGACTTCCTCGGCCGGCAGCAGCTTCGGCTGCAACCGTCTCTTCGCCGGCAGCCGCCTCGGGCTGCTCTTCGGCAAAGGCCTTGTCGCCCACCAGGTTCACGCCCTCGGCCGCCGAATCGGCGATCTTCGAGGTGAACAGGCGAATCGCGCGCAGCGCGTCGTCGTTGCCCGGAATCACGTAGTCCACCACCGTCGGGTCGCAGTTCGTATCGACCACGGCTACCACCGGGAATGCCCAGCTTGCGAGCTTCCTTCACCGCAATCGCCTCGTTGTTCGAGTCGACCACGAACAGCGCGTCGGGCAGGCGCTTCATGTTCTTGATGCCGGCCAGGTTCGCCTGCAGGTGCTTGCGCTCCCGCTCCAGGCGAATCACTTCCTTCTTGGTCAGCAGCTCGTAGCGGCCATCCGTGGCCATCTCATCCAGTTCCTGAAGGCGCTTCACCGACTTCTGCACCGTCACCCAGTTGGTCAGCAGGCCGCCCAGCCAGCGCTGGTTGATGTAGGGCATGCCCGCGCGGTTGGCCTCTTCGGCCACGGCGTCCTGCGCCTGGCGCTTGGTGCCGACGAACAGAATCGTCTTGCCGCTGGCGCACAGTTCGGTGACAAACTTCGACGCATCCTTGAACAGCTTGAGCGTCTTCTGCAGGTCGATGATGTAGATCCCGTTGCGCTCGCCGAAGATGTATTCCTTCATCTTGGGATTCCAGCGCTTGGTCTGATGCCCGAAGTGAACACCCGCTTCGAGCAGCTCCTTCATTGTGATCGTGGCCATTGGCCTCCTTCGTGGATTGCATCCGGGCTAGCCTTCGTCTGGCCCGGATTGAACCCGCTTATGCGGGAGATTTAAAACCAGGTGATCAGAAATCAGGATACTAGGAACCAGTAAAGCTGTGCGCCTACTGATCCCTGCTCCCTGAACCCTGATCCCTGCAAGCGCTTTAGCGCTTGCTGAACTGGAACCGCTTGCGTGCGCCCTTCTGACCGTACTTCTTGCGTTCCTTCGACGCGAGCATCGCGGGTCAGCAGGCCTTCGGCCTTCAGCGTCTTGCGCAGTTCTGGATTGAACTGGATCAGTGCACGGGCAATGCCCATCTTCACGGCATCGGCCTGCGCGGCCACGCCGCCGCTCGACACCGTGGTCAGCACATCGAAGCTCGAGGCCAGTTCGGCAACCACCAGCGTCCGCTTGGCGGCCACACGCTGCTGCTCGGTGACGAAGTACTCTTCGAAGGCCTTGCCGTTGACCTTCCACTCGCCCGTTCCCGGACGCAGAAAGACGCGGGCGATCGCCGACTTGCGACGCCCCGTTCCGTAATACTGAACCAGATCTGCCATTCTCTCTTGACTCTCTCCGCCGGCTCTTGCCTCCGGCTCAAAACCCTATTGCAAAACTCCGCTTCGCGGCAGTTGAGCTGACGCTGACGCTGCGCTTACGACTTCCAACGCCACCGGCTGCTGCGCCTGGTGGGGATGCTTGTCGCCGCGATAGACCTTCAGCTTCGTGCCCATCGCGCGGCCCATCTTGCTCTTCGGCAGCATGCCCTTGATCGCCTCTTCCAGAATCTTTTCCGGCTTGCGGGCCAGCAGGCGCGTAAACGACTCCTCGCGCAGTCCGCCGGGAAAACCGGTGTAGCGGCGATAGACCTTCTTCTGGCTCTTCAGGCCGGTCAGGCGAACCTTCTCGGCATTGATCACGATCACGTGGTCGCCCATGTCGATGTACGGCACATACTGGGGATTCAGCTTGCCGCTCAGCACGTCGGCGGCCTTGGTCGCCAGCCGGCCCAGCGTCTGGCCGCTGGCATCCACCACATACCACTTGCGGTCAATATCCTTGCCGCTCGGAACAAAGGTCCCCATCTCTCTCCTGCCTCTAGATCAGCCTGACTTGCAACGAAAACTGCGGCGCAAAGCGCCTTTGCCCACGCCAACGACGCACGGGCCCTGACTTCCACCCACTTCCAAACAATTCTGTTCGGGTGAGGACTGCGGGGCTTACCCTCTTCGGGTTCCTGACTCTGCTGGACTTAACTATCCATTCCAGCCGAAGGTGCCTGTTCCGGCTGAATCCCTAATAAGGGTTCCAGCCACGGGTCCGGGCTACATACACCAGACCCCAGGCGCAACACCGCACAAGAGTCCTTAGAATACCCGAATCACCCCACAGAGTCAACGAAATGAAGTGGCTCTTGCCCTCGAAACTTCACCTTCGAAAACCCACCCGGAGCGTAAAATTCGACCAATTCCAGGAACCGGTCCGGCATCCGCGTTCAGCGATGCCCAAGTATGGACGGGGAACCGCAATTGCAGCCCCCGGCCCAGGTGAATTTCTATGCGGACCGCTCATCGCCAATCGCCCGCACGCGGAAGCGCTTCATCTGAATTGAAAGCGTCCTCTCGATCTTGCGCAGTTCCCCGCGCTCCTCGGGAGCTGCGAATGTTGAAGCCACACCACGGGCAGAAGCCCGCCCGGTGCGGCCTACGCGGTGAACAAAGTCCTCGGCCATTTTGGGCATGTCGAAGTTGATGACGTGGGCCACGTTCGCCACATCAATGCCGCGTGCGGCCACATCCGTCGCAACGAGAACCCGGTGACGGCCTTCAGAGAAACTGCGCAGCGCGGAATTACGCTGGGACTGCGAGCGATCGCCATGAATCTGCGTCGCTGACCAGCCCGAGCGGCAGAGCCGGCGCGCCACACGATCCGCTCCGTGCTTGGTGCGCACAAAGACGAGAAAGCTGCCCTTCTCGGTCTCAAGCAGGTGTTCGAGCAACTCCTGCTTCTTGTCCGGCGATACCTCGAAGGTGCGCAGCTCGACGTTCTCCGTCGGCTTCAGGACCGACCCGATCTCGACACGCACAGGATTGTTTAGATATTTCCGGGCTACTTCTTTGACAGTGCCTTCCAGCGTCGCAGAGTAGCAGAGTGTCTGGCGGACAGCGGGCAATGTCGCCGCAATGCGCGCAATTGCCGGCTGGAAGCCCATGTCGAGCATCCGGTCCACTTCGTCCAGTACGAGCATCTTTACGCCGTCGAGCCGCACCAGCTTACGCTTGAGAAAATCCTCAAGCCGGCCCGGCGTGGCCACAATCAAGCGCGCGCCGCGGCGAATCGCATTGCAGCTGAGATCCTTCAGCAAGGCCGCCGACCACGAGGGCCACGTTTTGCCTGCTGCTCGATCGGATCGCGAGAAACGACCGCTCCACCTGCATGGCGAGTTCGCGCGTCGGCAGCAGAATCAGGGCGCTGGCGCCGCCTTCGTCGATCTTCTGCAGCATCTCCACAATCGGAATGAGAAAGCTGAGCGTCTTGCCGGTGCCGGTCTGCGCTGTGGCAAGCACGTCGCGGCCTTCAAGCGCTGGCGGAATAGCTGCCGGCCTGTACCGGCGTGGGGGTTACGAAACTTGTTGGCGTCGAGCCGCGCCATCAGGGCGGGCGAAAGGTTGAACTGCGAAAATTCAGTAGTCAAGATATGGACTATTTCCTGTTGATCCCGGAGCCTCTTCTTCCTTGAGGCCTGCATTCGGAACCGGACTTGGCGGCGCACGCACGAATCCTGTTCAGGCGCGCGACTGCTCTTCAAAATATGCGTAAGGATGAACCAACTACGTCCCTGGGACTGGCCGGCAAGCGTTCATAGGGGAATCGCTCGCAGCCCGGATCTGCCACACGCTACCTGTACGCCGGTTGGCACATTTGCCAACCGGCACCACACTCCCAGACATGGCTGAGGCATTACCTCGCAGTACGAGAGACTCAAGTGGTTACGCTGTAGGGGCTTGGGGGAATCTGTGCCAGGCAAACTTGCTTTCTGAAGGGCAAACCGCCGCTCACGTCCAAATCACTGAGCGCAAAACCAGTTTACCACACTTCGTAATCATCTCGTTCGCAGCGGCTCAATATCAGCCACGCTCTTCCAGCCGCGCCACAACCTGCTTCACGATCTGCTCCAGATCGGCGCTGCTCTGCGAGGGCGAGGTCTCTAACTCAGGCAACGCGCCCATGCGGGCATCAGGCAGACCAAGCCTGCGCTTGAGAGCGAGAATGTCCTGAATCTTCTCTTCCGGAATGTACTTGAGCGGCTTGCCGATCTGCTGCGCGATCAGATACGTCTTGCAGTAGTTCTCCAGAATCTCCGCAAGCCACTCCGCGTGCGTGACTGTGTCTGACCAGAAGACGGCCCCATGATTCGCCAGCAGAATCGTGTTGTGATCGTGCACAAACGACAACACCGACTCCGCAAATGCCTGCGTGCCCGGCGTCTCGTACCGTGCTACCGCAGAAGGCCCGATAAAAATCTCGTACTCCGAGATTAGGCCGACCGGCGGCGCAGTCCCAGTAAGAGCAAATGCAGTCGCATACGGCGGATGACAATGCACCACGGCACGTGCGCGCGGATTGACGCGATAGATCTCAAGGTGAAGCAGCAGTTCGCTGGTGCGCAGACGATCGCCGGCCAGAATGTTTCCTTCAAGATCGGAGAGGCAGATGTCCGCTGGCTCCATATCCCGCTTGCTCATCATCGTCGGCGTGCACAAAACGTACTTCGCACCCAGCCGCACGCTGATGTTCCCGCCGTTGCCATCCACATAGCCGCGCTCCCACAGCTTGCGTCCCACGCGAATGATCTCCGCGCGCAGCGCCTCCGCTTCAAACGAGTTGGCAGCCACCGACGCCGGCGCTTCCTCCGGCTTGGGCATGCGCAGAACTTCCATCACGGCCTGCACCACTTCTCTCACCTGCTCTGAGACTGGATCTGTAAGCTGCTCCATTCCTGACCTCATTGTGTGTACGGCTTTCCAGGGGGAACAAGGACGGCCTGAACGGCTCCAAGTTCCCACGCTTTAGATATAGGTCAAAAACAACCCGAAAACCCGTGATATGGATCACCAATGACCAATCGCCGGCCGCATCTCGAGCAAGGATGCCGTATCAGTCCGCCGGAACAAGCTTCCGCTGCAGCGCCTCCAGCGTTTGCCCCTTGGTCTCCGGGTAAGTGAAGAGAACAGTCAGGAACTGAATCGCGGTCATCACCGCAAAGAAGACGAATGGAGCACCCCTGCCCATCGTTGCGGCCACCGCCGGGAATACCAACGCAATGATCGTGTTCATGGTCCAGTGGCTGGCGTTGCCCACACCCTGGCCTTTGGAGCGCACGCGGTTGGGAAAGACCTCGCCGATGTAGACCCAGATCACCGCACCCTGCGAAAGCGCAAAGAAGGCAATGTAAGTGATCAGCAGCCACACCAGCGCACTCTGGTGGGAATGAGAGCTGAACACATACGCCACCCCTGCAAGGCAGCCCGCCGTGCCCGCCGCTCCGATCAGCAGCAGCGTCTTGCGTCCAAGCTTGTCGATCACGCTCATGCCGACCATCGTGAAGATGAGATTCGTAAATCCGATCGCAATCGCCTGCTGATCGCCCGAAAGCTGGCTGAATCCCGCGGCCTGAAAGATGTCATTGAGGTAATACAGAATGGCGTTGATGCCGGCCAGTTGATTGAATGCGCCGATTGTGATGGCAAGAAACAGCGGATAGCGATACTTCCACCGGAAGACCGGCTCATGCGCAGATGCATGTTCTTCGGCCAGTGCGGCTCGGATGTCGGCCAGCTCGGCCTCTGGATTCGGCTCGCCCATCATCTTGAGCACTGCAAGCGCTTCGTCGATGCGGTCGCGCGAAGCCGACCAGCGCGGGCTGCGCGGAATCCCGAACAGCAATGCCAGAAATCCCGCCGCCGGAATTGCCGCAACGCCCACCTGCCAGCGCCACTCCGCTGCTCCCAGATGCAGCAACCGGATCAGGTAGTTTGACGTGTAGGCCACCAGGATTCCGAACACCACGTTGAACTGGAACGCGCCAACCAGCCGTCCTCGCCATTTCGCCGGAGCAAGCTCGGCGATGTACACCGGCCCCAGCACCGACGAAGCGCCAATGCCCAGCCCGCCAATGAAGCGAAACACCATCAGCGACGGCCAGTTCCATGCCAGCGCACTTCCTATCGCCGAGACCACGTACAGCACGGCTGTCAGCCGCAGCGTCTCGCGACCGCCCAGCTTGTTGCCCACGACACCTGCGCCGAACGATCCCACCACGGTGCCAATGAGGGCGATTGCGACCGTCCAGCCCTTGCCATAATCGCTGAGTCCGTAAAGGCGCACGACTGAATCGATGATCCCGGAGATCACGACAGTGTCAAAGCCGAAAAGCAGGCCGCCGAGCGCTCCCGTAAGAGTCGCCTTCATCAGGTTCAGGTTGGGTCGCATGATCTCTTCCTTCGAAATATCCAACACATCCTACAGACCGAAGCCCAATCGCGTAAATCAACCAGGCCAATTAACGCGAGTGACCAAAGCCGTTGACTCGCAACAACGCTTGAAAGAAACAAATCGGTTCTGGAGACGCCCGCCGCGGCGGCATCAATTGACAGGAGGTTCAACCACCAGGGCGCGACAACGGCTCGTCCCCGTCGCGCTCCACGCAACGGCCATCTCGCTCTCCAGATACGCGCAGTCGCCGCATTCGAGCACTTCGTGCAGGCCGCCAGCCTCGAGTTCCAGTCGCCCCTCAAGCACGTAAACCAGCTTGCTCTGGCGCCTGCCTCCCTCCAGCAAGCTCGATGCTCCTCCCTGCGGAAACTCGATCATATGGGCATCCATCAGGCAATCGGCAATCGGCGCATGCAACGGAGTTCGCTTCACCGAGTCATGACCGCGTCCGTCTCCAGAAAGATGCGCTTTGCGCGTAATGGAAAGCGCGTGCCGGGAAGGTTCCGCAAAGAAGTGACTCAGGCCCACGCCATATACACGGCAAATATTGGCCAGAGTGGGCAGGGTGGGAACCATCCGGTCTGTCTCCAGCTTGGAAAGCAACGCCGTTGAGAGACCTGTCTCGGCCGCGAGCCGCGAAAGCGTAAGACGCTTCTGCATACGCAGCGTCCGAAGCTTCATGCCGATCGAATATGGTGCCAGCGCCCAGCGCGCATACGAGGTTTCGTTCGCCATTGTGGATCACCTCGAACCACATTCTTCTATCGTTTGCCTTTCCAGGCTCTGAAGCTTTCTGGAAACTTTGACAGTGGTTGCGCCAACCCCGCCCTTTTTAGCATCTCAACAATAACGGCCACGGTCTTCAAGGACACCCCTATTCCTTCGTCCGGTCGACCGTCTGAGCCCGGAATCACTTTACAGAGGATCACGCCTCGATGACCGTGACATCTTTGTCGCTCAGGCCCTTCTTGTTTCAATCTCCCGAACACCGTCCCGGCAATCTGCGCGTTGCAATGCTCGCTGTGCTGTTCGCTTTGTCCTTCGCCTGCCCCACGCAGAGCAGGGGGCAATCAAAGCCGGCCGCCGCTCCCGATGTTCTCGTATTGAGCAATGGAGATACCCTGCACGGCAAACTTGTCGAGGCGGCGGATGGAAAAGTCACCTTCCATTCTGGCCCTCTCGGCGATGTCACCTTGAGCTGGGACAAGATCAAAGAGCTTCACACCAGCGGTAACTTCGCGGTGATTGAGAGCGGCAAGAAACAGATCAGCAAGAAGACGGCCGCGAACATTCCGACCGGGCCGATCGAAGTTACCAATCAGGCTGTGACGGTGCACCCGGCGAATGCCGCGGCTCCCCCGACGATCCCTGTTTCCAAGGCGCAATACGTCATGGACGACGCAACCATCGACAAGCAGGTAAGGCACAGGCCAGGCTTCTTCGAAGGATGGAATGGCGCCGCCACGGCCGGCGCGACCACCGTAAACGCGACGCAGCACCAATACGCGATCTCCGGAGGCATCGACCTCGTCCGGGTGGTTCCCACTGTTGCCTGGCTTGCTCCAAGTAACCGCACCACTGTCGATTTTCTTGGTTCGCTTGGGAAAACAACGCAGCCCTCTTACTTCATCCCGGCCACACCATCCTCGCCAGCGATATTTGTTCCTGAGGTGGATACGAAGACCGCGATTTACCATGCAGGCGCTGAGCGGGACCAGTATCTAACGCCGCGCGTCTTCGCCTTGGCTCAAATCGCATACGACCATAATTACAGCCAGAATTTGGACCTGCAGCAGATTTACGGTGGCGGCCTCGGCTGGACAGCGCTCAAGACCGAAAGTCAGGAACTCGATCTGAAAGGGACGATCCAATACGAGAGACAGAAGTTCATCACGGGTGAATCTCTGAACCTTGTAGGATCCACCTTCTCCGCCGACTATGTACTCCAGAAGAAATGGGTCACCTACACGCAAGGAGTTGCATTCATACCCCGCATATAACGAGCCTAGTGCCTTTTCGGTCAACGAGACCAATACCCTTGTCTTTCCGGCATACAAAAACCTCAGTTTTTCTCTCGGGACCCTGGATAGCTACCTGAACAATGCTCCCGCTGCACTGCCGCCCACCAGAGCAAACTCGTTCCAGTTCATGATGGGTCTGACCTACGCTATCAAATCAAAATACTGATCGGAGTATTTCAGCGCCATCCAAGGGGCACCCTCGAAGCACGCCGCTGGTTGGCAGCTAGTTGTCCTGATTCCAGACAGTGGCTACGGATCACCACTTGGTCCGATTACTAATTCCTTCAATGAGTGCGTTGCTCATCACATCCCTGCACCCTGCTGCGGACGCATAATGGGGTCGCAATTCAGGCAATATCTCGGTGTAGCACAACTCTTTTTGTTGGAACTTTTGTTTTTACTCTTCCCCGGAGTTTCGACGGAGAAGTTTCCATTGCCGGGGGCGAAAGATTGCCCCCGGAGAGTCTGACCGCCCTCACAGGCAGTTTGACCGGAACTTTGGGGAATGCGAATGGTTCGGCTGAGAAAGTCGTCTTCATGCGATCTTCCGCATGGCGGATTTGTCTTTGGCAATCTCCGGCTCGAGATCGATGGCATCTTGCAACGCGGTGATAGGGTCATCCACCTGCCGCCCAAAGAGCTGGCGGCGCTCCGCTTGCTTCTGCAAAACGCTGGTCAGATCGTGACCCACCACCAGATCAAGCAGGCTCTTTGGGGCGAGGTTCACGTCACCGCGGACAGCGTTCCCAGGTGCATGTCCTCGCTCCGGGAACGGCTGAAGCCCGACGAAGACTGCATCCAGACCGTCTACAAGCGGGGATATCGGCTCGCAGTCGATGCCCGCAGAATCGAGACCGTGGCGACAGGCGGTCTGCCGCGGCTGGCAATCATGCCATTTGGGGCGGAATTCAATGTTGGCGCTCATCTTGGCCCGGCCATAGCCGAAGAAACGCTCGCGCTGCTGATGGGGGAGCAACTTGTTCCTGCTCATGTGCTGGCAAGAGACTCTGTCTTCACCCTTGCTGCCCGCGGATACTCCGCGCAACAGGTCGGTGAAGCTCTCCAGGCCGACTTGGTGCTCACAGGAACCGTCCGCGCTTGTCCCGATCACTTCAGGCTGCGAGCCGAAATGATTCGCGTAGCAGACAGCACCCAGATGTGGATTGAGGATCTGCTCGTTCCGCAGTCGCGCGTCGCCGGCATGGAAACCGAGCTGGCTCAGCGTCTGCTCGTCCGTCTCGGCAGCAACGGTCTCTCACTCTCGGCTGTTGCGGACGAGGAGTGCGAAGACAATTGCTCAAATCGCCGTGAGGCCCACGACCTTTTTCTGCGAGGCCACCACGAGTGGCAGACTCTTCAGCGCCACCGCATGCAAGATGGCCTGCAGCATCTGTCTCGTGCCGTCGAACTCGACCCGTCATTGGTCCCGGCGCACATCGATCTCGCGCACGCCTGCATCGCGCAGGAGTTCTTTGGATTTATTTCTCCAGCACTGGCCGCGGAAAAGGTGCGAATGGCTGCCCATGCTGTTCCTGCTTCCGCAGAAAGTTCGGAGGCGATCCTTCCAGCGCTCGGGTGGGTCCGGTTTCACGTGGATCATGATCTCTCCGGCGGCTCTTCGCGCCTTCAGGACCAGCGCACATCTGCCACACGACACGGCAATCACGCGAGTTCGTTCCATGTTCGCGTTAAGCCGGCACCACTTTGCCGAGGCTATCGCGATATTGAACGCCGCCCTCCGCACCGACCCGTTCTCACCATGGCTCATCGCACGGCTCGCGTGGGCTTATCACCTTGCAGGAGACTCGGGAAAGAGCCTCGAACAGATTGAGCACGCCCTTGAATTCTTTCCAGACCACGAGAGCTCGAATCTGTATGGCACGACCATTCTCGCCTTCAATGGCGAGACCGAGCGAGCAATCTCTCTCGCGGAAAATCTCGTTAGGAAGTCGCCTTACTTCGACCTTGCGACAGCCGTTCATGGCTACGCCCTGGCGTGCGCGGGTCGCCATGAAGAAGCGCGTCTCATTCGCGAGCGGCTGCAATGGCTGAGCCGTGAGCGCTTCGTAATGAATTCCTTTACGCCCGCGCTCTTTGTTGCACTTGGAGATTCGGATGGAGCTCTCGCTGAAATGACCGCCGCCGCTGAATCGCGTTGTCCGTGGTTCTTCCAGATGCTCGCTGACCCACGGATGAAGCCTTTGCATCGGCACCCGGAGTTCGCCCGTATGCAAGACCTTCTCTACAGAATGGAAGCCTCAGCCGAGAAGCAAGCGGCAAGCGAAGCCTGACCCGTTCAATTCAAGAGAAACAGCATAAGTAAACCGATAAAGCTAGCCAACTTTACCCCCGGCCTAGTAGAGTTCTTGCCGGCTGCCTTTCTCTCTTTCCGCCCGCTTTAACTCACGGCGGGCGCACTTGCAAACGAAAAGAGCCAGGCTTGCTGACCGGGCTGTGCCGTTTTGCGTTACACGATGCACAGTCTTTGGAGGAATGAAATTATGCCGCTTCGCCGCTGGCTTTTTCTAGCGTCACTAGCCGTTGCCTTTGTTGTCACATCGATGCCGGCTCAGGAACCCGCCTATCTCGACACAAAGCTCTCACCACGCGAGCGCGCCCACGACCTTGTTGGTCGCATGACCCTGGATGAAAAAGCGGCACAGCTTGAAGACTGGGCCACCGCAATTCCGCGGCTCGGCATTCCCGACTACCAGACCTGGAACGAAGCCCTTCACGGCGTCGCTCGCGCCGGCTACGCCACCGTCTTTCCGCAGGCCATCGGCATGGCCGCCACCTGGGATACGTCCATCGTGCACAGCATGGGCGATGTCATCTCCGCCGAGGCGCGCGCCAAGTACAACGAGGCCCAGCGCGAAGGCAATCACCGCATCTTCTACGGCCTCACTTTCTGGTCGCCCAACATCAACATCTTCCGCGATCCTCGCTGGGGCCGCGGCCAGGAGACCTACGGCGAAGATCCATTCCTGACCGGCCGCCTCGGCATCGCCTTCATCGGCGGCGTGCAGGGCAGCGATCTCGATCATCTGCGCGCCGTCGCCACCAGCAAGCACTTTGCCGTGCACAGCGGCCCCGAGCAGTTGCGTCACGGCTTCAACGTGGATCCCAGTCCGCGCGATCTCGAAGAGACCTATCTCCCCGCATTTCGCGCCACCGTCACCGAGGGCCACGTGCAGTCCGTGATGTGCGCCTACAACTCCATCGACGAGTGGCCCGCCTGCACCAACAAGATGCTGCTCAAAGAACATCTGCGCGACGCGTGGGGCTTCAAGGGCTTTGTGGTCTCCGATTGCGGCGCCATCGTCGACGTGAACCAGGGCCACAAGAAGACACCCGACATCACTCACTCCGCCGCGCTCTCGCTGCAGGCTGGAACCGACCTCTCGTGCAGCATCTGGACTCCCGGATTCAACACACTCGCCGATGCCGTCCACCAGGGCCTCGTCTCAGAAGACCTGGTGACGCAGGCCGCCGAGCGCCTCTACACCGCGCGGTTCCAACTCGGCATGTTCGATCCACCGGGATCCAGCGCTCTCGACAAGATCCCGTTCGCCGACGCAGCTTCGACAGCAAATCGCCAGATCTCGCTCAAGGCCGCCGAAGAAGAGCATCGTGTTGCTCAAGAACAACGGCGCGTTGCCGCTGAAGAGCGCCCCCGGAAAGATCGCGGTCATCGGACCTACCGCCGACCTGCTTCCCTCCATCCTTGGCAACTACGTCGGAACGCCACTTCATCCAGTCACGCCGCTCGACGGAATCGGCAAGCAGTTCCGCAGCTCGCCGATCCTCTACGCGCAAGGCTCGACTCTTGCCGAGGGCGTTGGCGTTCCCGTGCCGCGCACAGCATTCGGCTTGAACAAGGGCCTGAAGACAGAGTTCTTCGCCACACCTGATTGGACAGGCCGTCCCGTCGCCGTCGAGACCGAGCCCGACGTGCAGGCGGACTGGGAAAATGCAAAGCCCGTCCCGGAGATCGACACGCACAACTACTCCGTGCGCTGGAGCGGCACCCTCACCGCTCCCGCTCCCGGTCACTACGTGCTTCTCATTCGAGCCGGCAGACAGCTTCCCCTACTCGCCCGTCGAAGCCTACCGCTTAGTCCTTGATGGCAAGGTCGTCGGCGAGGGCTCTCTCCGCCAGGGGCAGGACATCTCGGCCATGGGCAACTTCCAGGCTGCACCGGGAGCCTCGCCAACCGCGCCACCCGTGATGAATTTCGCCAAGATCCCTTCGATCCCGGTCGACTTCGCCGATACCAAAGAGCACGACTTCCGCCTGGAGTATTCGCACTCCGGCGATCAAGCCGGCGGCGGCGTGACTCTCAAGTGGGAAGCGCCCGCACAGGCTCAGCTTGATGAAGCCGTGGCTCGCGCGAACGAAGCCAACGTCGTCGTGGCCTTCGTCGGCTTGTCGCCGCAGCTCGAAGGCGAGGAGATGCGCATCAAGATCCCCGGATTCGAGGGCGGCGATCGCACCAGCCTCGACCTTCCCGCTCCGCAGCAGAAACTGCTTGAGGCCCTCGCCGCCACCGGCAAGCCGCTCATCGTCGTGTTGCAGAGCGGCAGCGCCGTGGCTCTCAACTGGGCCAACGAGCATGCCGCCGCCGTTCTCGAGGCGTGGTACCCCGGCGTCGAAGGCGGAACCGCCATTGCGCGCACGCTCTCCGGCCAGAACAATCCCGCCGGACGCCTGCCCGTCACCTTCTACGCCAATCTCGACGGTCTCCCGGCCTTCACCGACTACTCCATCAAGGGCCGCACCTACCGCTACTTCACTGGCAAGCCGCTCTGGGGCTTCGGCTACGGCCTGAGCTACTCGACCTTCAAATACGGCCCGGTCAAGCTTTCATCAGCCACAGTCAAAGCAGGCGAGCCCTTCACCGCCACCGTGACTGTAACCAACACAGGCACACTTGGCGGCGACGAAGTTGTCGAGGCATACGTAAAAACTCCGCAGGAAGGCGGCCCGATCCATTCGCTCGTCGGCTTCGAGCGCGTCACAATCGCCCCCGGCGCCAGCAAGGAAGTCACGCTCACAATCGATCCCCGTTCGATTTCGAGCGTGGACGATCAGGGCAACCGCTCCATCCTCGCCGGCAAGTACACGCTGACTCTGGGCGGCGCACAACCGCAGGAAACCGAAGCGAAGTCCGAGACCTCGTTCACGGTGAACGGCTCCGTGACATTGCCGAAATAGACAAGAAGCGGTGCGGGTGAACTCAACCACGAGAGACCCGCACCGCTTTATTTCCACCCTTCCACGATGCCGCCTATTCCGTAATCACGCGATCGGCCCATTCCACAAGCGACACAAAGATCGTCGGGTTCCCGAACTTCGCACCCCACTGGTCAAGATCTGCCTGCACAACGCTCCGTGCGCGGCTGCACGCGCCACACGCGTAGATCTGAACGTGTCGCTCCGCGATCTTCTTCATCGTTCCCTCCAGCGGTGGCCAGCCGACCGGCACGACCGCGGCGGCAACCGATGCCCGCATCAACGAAACCGCTTCTCCCAGCAGGAACATCTGTACGGTATGCCCAGCCTCTGACAAGGCGAGACCATGCAGAAACGGAAATGCCGCTTTCGTCGGATCGTCAGAACCCCATGCGCTTTTCATCATGATGTTCAGCGATTTATGCCCAGCACTCTGTCCCTGTCCCCATGCGGAAGCAACCCCGACCAGCGGCAATGCGGCCAATTGACGAAGGAACGAACGACGTGCCATGCGCACCCCTCCTTGAGGAGCCGAGTATAGCACCCGTCAAATCAAGCTGATCCTGCCCTTCACCGTCTCAGCTCCGCTGAAATCGACCTGCCGTATCAGGCATTTCTCTCTCGCCGGTGACCAACATCACACCACCCGCCGTTCCCGGCGCACAATAATCTTAACGATGCCCATGGACGCGCCTTCGCGTACAGTGGTATTCGTCTTTGCATCAAGTCTCGACCCATATTTGCGGAGGCAAATTGCTCTTAGGCATCCTCAAGGAATCCGCTCCTGGAGAGACACGTGTCGCTCTCCTTCCCGAGAGCCTTAAGTCTCTTCTCGCACAGGGGATTACTGTCACCGTTGAATCCGGCGCGGGCGTGGCGGCCGGCGCATCGGACGAGGCCTACACCGCAGCCGGTGCGACCATTACCCCGGACCGCGCTTTCATTCTGTCTCATGCCGACCTCCTGCCTGTAGTGAACGCTCCCGGCGCAGCCGATCAGGCCTTGCTCAAATCAGGCGCGATCGTCATCGGCTTTCTGCGACCACTCGACGCGCCCTCGGCTCTTGCCACCGCCATCGCTCTTCACGTCACGCTCTTCAGCATGGAGACTGGTCCCGCGCATCACTCGCGCGCAGTCGATGGATGCTCTTTCGTCGATGGCAACCGTGGCTGGATACAAGGCCGTCATCGACGCCGCTGGCGTTCTGCCGCGACTGTTTCCGATGCTGATGACGGCCGCCGGAACTATCCCTCCCGCGCGTGTCTTCGTCATCGGAGCAGGCGTCGCCGGACTGCAGGCCATCGCCACGGCCCGCCGCCTTGGCGCAGTTGTCGAAGCCTACGACGTGCGCGCCGCTGCCGGAGAGCAGGTTCGTTCGCTTGGCGCAAAGTTTCTGGACGTGGACCTGGGCGGCATCAACGCCGAGGGTGGCGGAGGCTACGCCGCCGAATTGACTGAGGAAGCCCTCGATCGGGGCCGCGACCTCATCGTCCGCACCGCTGCCCACACAGACATCATCGTGACCACAGCACTCGTGCCCGGCAGACCCGCCCCGCGACTCATCCGCCGCGAAGCCATCGAAGCCATGCGACCAGGCTCCGTGCTCGTCGATCTGGCAGCCCCTGCCGGCGGAAACTGCGAACTCACGCGCCCCGGCGTCACGCAGACGCTCGGCGGTGTGACCCTGATGGCGCCGCTGAATCTGGCCGCCGATGTCCCCGTCCACGCGAGCCAGCTCTACGCACGGAATATTCTCAACTTCCTCACCCTGATCGTGAAAAAAGGCGAGCTCAATGTCGATCTCGGCGACGAAGTTATCGCAGGCGCCTGCGTCGCGCACAAGGGCAGTCCAGTAAATCCGCGCGTCGCCAAGCTGCTTGAAACGTCCTCGGCCCTCGGATAGAAAGACCAACTGGGTGCCCCAGGTCTCGTTTCTGAGACCTGGGATCAAACCCTTGCTAGTTCACTGAATCGTAGTTCTAAAGACTCGCTGTATCGGACAAGGAACCATGAATCCAGCTGTCCTCATCGCTTCGGTTTACGTCTTTGCGCTGGCCGCTTTTCTCGGCTACCAGGTCATCAGCCGCGTGCCTCCCCTGCTGCACACACCGCTGATGTCCGCCACCAACGCAATCTCCGGCATCTCGCTCATCGGATCGCTGGTCCTTGCCGGCGCGGCGCACTACCGCCGGTCGCTCACTGCTCGGCTTCATTGCCGTCACCACCGCCACCATCAATGTCGTTGGCGGCTTCGGCATCACGGACCGCATGCTGAAGATGTTCGGCAAGCGCAAAGCCGAAGCCAAGGCAGAGGTGGGCAAATGACTCTGTCCACCTATTTCATGGAAGCCACGTACCTCGTCGCCTCCATCCTCTTCGTCTTTGCACTCAAGGGCATGTCGCACCCCGATACCGCGCGCCGCGGCATGTTCCTCGCGGAAGGCGGCATGTTCGCAGCGATCGTGGGCACGCTTGTCGGCACGCACATCGTCACGCTGGGGATGGATCATCGCCGGCCTCACCATCGGATCCATTATCGGCGCATGGATGGCCATCTCGGTTCCGATGACCGCCATGCCGCAGCGGACCGCGCTTTCGCACGCATTTGGTGCGCTTGCAGCTGCGCTTGTCGGCGTCGGCGAGTTTATCATTCATGCTTCTGAAATGCCCGGCATCACACGCGGCGCTCTCGGTTTTGAAGTCATGCTCGGCGCTCTCACCACGACGGGCTCGCTCATCGCTGCTGGCAAGCTGCAGGGCATCATTCACGGCAAGCCCATCCAGTTCAAAGACCAGAACGTCGTCAATCTCCTGGTCTTCCTTGTCATGGCGTCCTGCTTCGTCATCTTCTGGACGCACCCTGAAGCAACATTGCTGTCTTCTACACCATGCTCGGCGTCGCGTTCCTCTTTGGCGTCATGCTGGTGATCCCCATCGGGTCGGCCGACATGCCCGTGGTCATGTCGCTCCTGAACTCCTACGCTGGCCTGGCGGCCGCCGCAACGGGCTTCGTCCTCGGCAACAACGTGCTCATCATCGCCGGCACGCTCGATGGCTTCTCCGGATTCATCCTCTCCGTCCTGATGTGCAAGGCAATGAACCGTTCCATCACCAACGTCCTCTTCGGCGGCTTCGGCGCGGTCATCGCCGAGGCCACTTCTGACATCGGCGGCGTCATGCGCGAGATCAACCTCGAAGACGCTGCCATGCAGCTGGCGTTCGCCAACCGGGTGATCTTCGTGCCCGGGTATGGCCTTGCCACAGCGCAGGCGCAGCATGCTGTTCGCGAATTGGCCGAGATGCTCGAAGAGCCGCGGCGTCACCGTCAAGTACGCCATCCATCCCGTCGCCGGCCGCATGCCGGGCCACATGAACGTGCTGCTGGCCGAAGCCAACGTGCCCTATTCCTCGCTTTACGAGATGGAGCAGATCAATCCCGAGTTTCCGTCCACCGATGTGGCGGTTGTCATCGGCGCCAACGACGTGGTCAACCCCGACGCACGCGACAATCCGAAATCGCTCATCGCCGGGATGCCGATTCTCGAAGTGGATCGCGCCAGGAGCGTCATCGTGCTCAAGCGCGGCCAGGGCCGCGGATTCTCAGGCCTGGAAAATCCGCTGTTCTTCAAGTCCTGCACCTCGATGCTCTACGGCGATGCGAAATCCAGCCTGACGCACCTGGCCCAGGCCGTACAGCACGTATAGGAAGCAGCAGCAGGTAGGGAATAGGGAGTAAGAGCCTGTGCTTCTTACTCCCTGTTCCCTAAGTCCCTAATCCCTAATCCCTAGTCCCTACTCCCTAGTCCCCGTCTCAAAAAAATCGGCGGCAGGAACCTTCGCCCCTGCCGCCATCGGTGTTAACTACAACCGTATTGCTCTCTGCTTACATTCGCTATCCCAGGTTGATCGAATCCACATTCCTTTATTGAACGGTACCTGTCGAAGGCGCATCGGCATGCCGTTCGAACGCAGGACCACCATCAAGGAAGCCCTGTGGTCCTGGAGGGGGTGGTGGGGGAGGAGCGGACTGATCACCACCCTGACGCCGAGGGCCGCGATCCCAGTTGCGACGCATATTGTCGTGGTTCATGCGGAGATCCTGCACCTGCTTCCACTGATCCGGAGTCAGCTTGGAGCGCAGGGCAAACAGGAATCGAGCATTTGCCTTCTCCAGTTCGGCCCGCGCCTGGGCAACCTTGTCGATTTGTTGAAACGCTGCGGACTCATTGGGCTGCTCGTCGCGCATCATTGGCTCCAGCGCCAGCTCCGCCTTGTCCAGGTTGGCGCGCAGGTCAATCAGCTGCTCCCGGTGCTGCTGAAGAATGCCGTCCATCGCTTTACGCTGATCATCGGTGAGCTGCAGCTTCTCCACGACGGTGGGATTGTTCCACCACTTTCCATGTTCACCGCCTGTGCCGAGTGCCCGCTCCATCGGAGGTCTGTGCCCCCCAAATCCCGGACCAGCCGGCGCGCTCGGTGCGCTTGGCGCTTGCGCTCCCGCACCTGCCGCAAACAAAGCGGCAATCGCTACTCCCAACCGAATTGCCAATGATACTTTCATGTCGATCTCCTTACCCCTTCCATCTCAAAAGAATTGTCTTCCACAAACAATTACTTGGTCTCTTCATCTCCCATCAATGAAGCCAACGGCTCCATCGCATTGGGAACTTCGCGTGAAATATCGCTGTCCACCTTCGCCAGCAGATCCTCCTCTTCACGGGCGCGCTCGGCGGCAATCTGACGCTGATGCTCAGCCTCGCGTGCGGCTGCAATCTTGGCCAATTCCTGCTGATGATGGTTCTGATACAAACCGCTCGAAAGAGCCCCGACAAACACAACGGATCCCAGGACCCACCCCGACGCCAGACGCCACGTCTTGCGCACCACGATTTCAGGTTCGATCCGAGGACGGCTGACCATCGCATCGCTCCACGCGTGCACACTGGCCTTGAAGTTGCCAATAGCCTCGCGGGTCTTCGGATCCAGCGTTTCCCACCCCGCCGCCTGATCTGCCTGCTTTGCGATTCTGTCGTCGCGTTCCATCACTTCTCTCCCAACTCCGTCCGTACTCTGCCCAGCGCGCGTGAAAGATGCGCTTTCACCGTACCCTCGCTCAGGCCTGTCGCCTCCGCAATTTCTTTCAGCTCGAGCTCTTCCACAAATCGCAGAAGAAACACCGTTCGTTGCCGCCCACTCAGTCGCTCCACCGAGCGCCATACGTTCGCCACTTGCTCTCGTGCCAGCATCTTTTGCTCGGCTGAACGCTCCCCGCTCGGCAGCCAATCGCTTGCCTCGTCCACATCCACTGCATTCATGCGCGTCTGGCGCCAGAACTGAAGGCGCCGGTTCCGCCAGTTGTCCTTCTGCAAATTGATCGCAATGCGCATCAACCACGTCATCGCGCTCGAGTCACCGCGGAAGCTCGACCAGTTACGATGCGCTCTCAGAAAGCAGTCCTGCGTCAGCGTCTCCGCCAGATCCACGTCGCGCGTCGACGCCAGCAGAAACCGAAAAATCTGCGCCCGGTGTGCTGCGACAACGCTTGCAAAGTCCCGCTCGGCAACTTCATTCGCCGTGGCCTTGGTCATCGGTTCCAATGCTGTGCAGGCTGCCATCACTCTGGTAGACGCCTGCCTTCGAGGCAAGTTTACAGCCACTCTGCAATTCCCGGCTTTCTTTCCGGCCAATGGCGCGTCAGCCATTCCCTTTCGTCAGAAACCGCAGCTCCCAGCTTGTGGTTGCAATACCTGCTTGTTCCGCAACCGCGCGAAGCACGACCGTTGAAGGCTGGTCCGGGTATTCAGCGGGAATGACCAGGATAACCGTCGCCGCGATCGGGACGCTGAACCGCCTTGCCGTCAGCTTGCCAGCCGGCAATGGAGACTCCTTACCAGCCACGAGACGATTCTCCGTTGTCAACTCGTTAAAATAGCCCGGATTATCTGCCGCCGGCGCGCCAAGCAGCCACGGCCCGAACCAATAAGCAACGCGGTCATTTCCGCTCGGCACGGAGCGGAGTTTCATCGCGTACTTGATCTCGATCAGATCCCCCGAAGACCACCTGCGTTCCGTAGAGACATACCGTCGATCCCCGTCAGTCGTGCCTTGCAGCACTGCGCCATTGAGCTTGCATTGCACCCCCTCGACTGAGCTCGGAATCCGAATGGCGAGCTTGATGGGTTTGTTTCCGGCAGCCCTGACCTTGATCCGTGCGCAGCCATCGCCTGCAATCGACGACTCCGCAGTCGCCGAAAAGCCCGCCGATCTCAATCCACCCATCCAGCGGAAGATCGTATCTCACAACCCCATCCTTGCCGCTGAACACGCTCTGATGAATGTCCGGAAAACACCGCAGTCCATGCAAGGTGCAGCACCACCAAGCCCGCGCCGCGCCGGTCTCGGGCAATCCCGTTTCCGTGTAAAGGCGATGTCCGAAGTCGCCTGTCGCAAATTGATTGAACCCCAGTTCGCTGAAGATCGCCTTCTCCGCGGCCGACAAATAATCCTGATTTCCAGTCTCATTCCACAGCGCCAGGCTCAGTCGAACCCAATCCGCTTCTCCGCAGCCCTCGGTGCGATGATTATTCGGGCTCCATCCCTCCGGCACTCCTCCGGTAATCAGCAGGTCCTTCGATTGCGCCACTTCCTGCCATGCTTCTTCACACTGGCGCAACAGCTTCGCATCACCGGTTGCGCGGTACAGATCCACCACTCCCCGGATGCTGGTCAGATATCCATGCACGTGGTCGCCGGGCCGTCGTTCAATCACTCCCGCGATCTCTTCTGCGAGCCTTCTATACCGCTCGTCTTTCGTGACCACGTAGAGTCCCGCCAACCCTTCCGTCTGCTGCATCCAGCAGATATAGCTCGAGGCAAAATGCTGCGAGCCGAACGCTTCGCGCATCTGACGCGACAGCATCAGCGGGCCGATGCGCACCAGAAAATCGCCGAGCCCCTTGCATGCTGCGAGCACCTCTGCGGACGGCTTGAGCTGGTAATACTCGAGGAGGCCCACCAGAAGCCGCCCATTTCCCCACAGCAGTGCAAGGTCCTGATCCGTCGGCTTGCTCGAATTGAATCCGCTTCCGAAGAATCCGTCCGGCTTTTGTAGCGCTATCGTCTTCTTGACCATCTGATCCAGCCCCGGAAAATCGGAGTTGTATACCCTTGCGGCCGTGGCAAGCGCGCCGATATACCTGCCGGAAAGGTCGCCACTGTACTCTGTAAATCGGCGCTCCGCCCGAGGTCTGACATCTGCAAGCAGAAATTCCTCTGTGTAGGCCGGTGAATCGCCCTTCAAAACCCTCTGCAACGTGAGTGCATACCGCTCCTGCATCGGGGAATCGGCCGATCCAGGCCCGCGCTCCACCCTCGGCTCGCTTTGGTCGGGAACCGCAAATTCAAGGTCCCTGTAGCCCAAGGCAAGTGGAAACACTGCAGCGCTTCTTACAAAGCTTCGACGATTCATCCTCGGCCTCTTGTTTTCAACAGCGAATTCACCTGGAGACTAAATCTACCCGTTCTCTTTCCTGGCTCTGTCGGGCTCGGGGCCATCATAATGGACTCGACACAAAGGCGCCGCACCGCCCCACGCACCTTGCTGATAGACTGGGCGAGTAAACGCTTTCTATTCGGCCAAAATCTCAGGAACTCACGTCATGCTCCTTGAATCGCTCCGCAATCAGGTTCTCGAGGCCAACCGCGAAATCTCCCGCCGCGGACTCGCTCCCCATACCTTTGGAAACGCAAGCGGCATAGACCGCACTGGCTCTCAACCGCTCGTAGTGATCAAGCCCAGCGGTGTCGATTACGCCTCCCTGAAACCGGCTGACCTGGTCGTCACCGACCTCGATGGAAAGATCGTCGAAGGCTCGCTTCGTCCATCGAGCGATCTGGACACCCACACCCTGCTCTATCGCGAATTCCCTGAGATCGGTGGCATCGTCCACACCCACTCTGAGTTCGCCACCTCCTGGGCACAAGCCGGACGTCCCATCCCTTGCCTCGGCACCACCCACGCCGATTATTTCCACGGACCGGTCCCGGTCACAGAGCCGCTCACCTCCGAAGAGGTCTCCAGCGGCTACGTCCGCAACACCGGCGCTGTCATCGTTCGCCGATTCCGCTCGGCCGCACTCGACCCCGTCTCCGTTCCCGGCGTGCTGGTGGCCGGGCACGCTCCCTTTGCCTGGGGCAAAAGCGCCATGGATGCCGTCGAGCACGCCGATGTGCTCGAATACATCGCCCGCCTTGCGTTTCGCACCGTCCTCCTCAATGCCTCCGCCGATGCCATTCCCACCCACGTCAGCGAGCACCACTACCTCCGCAAGCACGGTCCCAAAGCCACCTACGGCCAGAAATAGCGTTTCGCAGCGGTGGAGCGATTCAACATCGATTGTCGATGCCTTGATCTCCAAAGTCTCGCCGGACAATAAGCTACCGAATTCAATAAGCCAATCCCTTTACCTGTATGTCCCATATTGTTTTCTGCATCTTTCTGTGCATACCGCCCGGACACGGTTGACATTCGCCTCTGCAGCCCGTCCCTATACCGTGTCTTCTCAGTCAATTGCCGCGACGTTACCTTAAGGTGAGATCATGGAACGAGCATGGCAACCAACGTGCTAATTAGGTCATGAAGTCAGGTTCTCACCCCATGGAGACAAGTCTCTTCAACCGCTTGCAGGCGACACTGCTGGCCGTTGCAACGGCCGGGCTGGTGCTACTTGGCGGTGCTGAATTTCCGGCAGGAGAACCAGTCTCAACAGCCCAATGACGGCGTGTGGTGGACGGAATCCTCCTTTGGAAATGGACTGCACCGCTCAACAAGGTACTGCCCGACAGCCCGGCCAGCGCGCCGGCATCCAGGCCCAGCGATCTGCTCACTGCTGTCAATGAAAGCCCCACCGAGCGGGTTTCGGATCTCGAGCGGGAACTCTACCGCACCGGCATCTACGGCAAAGCCAACTACTCCATCACGCGCGAGCGGCATTCCGCTCGACACGCCTGTAGTCGTCATTCCCGAGCCGGCCGACCGCAGCCTGCCAGCAGGCCCTGCGCTTCATCGGTCTCATCTACCTCGCCATCGGCCTCTACGTGCTGTTCCGCCGCTGGACGGCCCCCCGCGCCACACATTTCTACCTCTTCTGTCTCGTATCGTTCGCGCTGATACGCCCTCAAGTACACCGGCACAGCTGGGACCTGCTCGACAAGACCGTCTTCTGGTGCAATGATCGTCGCCGAGGCGCTGCAGCCGGCGCTGTTCCTGCACTTCGCCCTCAGCTTTCCCGAGGAGCGGCTGAAGGGCCTCCACCGGCGCTGGCTCCTGCCGGTGCTCTATGCGCCCGGCATCTGCGCTGCTTCGGCCTGTGGATCATGGCGCTATCTTGCGCTGGCAGGCGACCGGGCTTGCTGAGACACCGGCTCGACCAGGTCGAGTACGGCGTACGATCGCGGCCTTCTACGTCTTTGCGGCGGCCCTCTTCCTGCGCAGCTACAGCCGGCGCCAACACACCGTCTGCTGCGCCAGCAGTTGAAGTGGCTCACTCGCGGCACGCTGCTGGCGGTGCTGCCGTTCACGCTTCTCTACGCCATCCCGTTCCTCTTCGATCTGCGCATGCCCGGCCTGCTCACCAAGCTTGCCGGACTGTCGCTGGTCTTCCTGCCGCTCACATTCAGCTGGGCCATCGTCCGCTACCGCCTGATGGACACGGACCTGATCTTCAAGCGCGGCGTGGCCTACACGCTGGCCACCGGCCTGGTGCTCGGCGGCTACTTCGGCATCATCGCGCTGGCTGCTGATCTCGTGCACACAATCGCCTGCCCGAAGCGGTCTCGCGAGTGGGGCGCTGGGCATCGCCATTGTGGCGATTGCTCGCAATCTTCGAACCTCTGAAGCGCCGGATTCAGGGCTGGGTCGACAAGGCCTTCGACCGCCATCGTTACGACTACCGCAAGGCGCTCGTCGAGTTCGGCCGCGGCCTGAGTTCCGAGACCGATCTCGACGCGCTGCTCGACGTCCATCGTCGAGCGGCTGCCCGCGCACGCTGCTCGTCTCGCGCGTTGCCGTCTTCCTCGCTGCGGAGCCGCGGCGGACTGCGCCTTGCCGCATCGCACGGATTGCCATCCGGATCCGCGCATGCGCAGAGTCTCGCCCTGGGCTTCCTCGACTTCGACCGCGCCGCACGACCACTCGCACATCTTCCTCGAGAACGCGCAGCAGGCGCTGCATCTGCCGCCCGATCAGCAGCGCACCGCCGCGCTGCTCGATCTGAACTACTACCTGCCCTGCCGCGTGCAGGACGGCGCGACCACGCGCACCATCGCGGTCATCGGCCTGGGCCGCACCATCGGCGGCGACTTCCTCTCCAGCGAAGACGTCGAACTGCTCGAGTCGCTCGCCAGCTACATCGGCATCGCGCTGCAGAACGCCAGCCTCTATGCGCGACTCGAAGAGCAAGATCAGCGAGTTCGAGCGGCTCAAGGAATTCAACGAGAACATCGTCGAATCCATCAACGTCGGCATCCTGGCCATCGATCTCGAAGACCGCATCGAAAGCTGGAACGCGCAGATGGAAGCCATGTACGCCCTCAGCCGCAGCGAAGCCCTCGGCCAGGATCTGCGGTTCCGTCTTCCCCGCGGAGTTTGTCGACGCGCTCGAACAGTTCCGCAACGAGCCGGGCGTACACCACCTCTACAAGTTCCGGCTCACCACGCGCGCCGGCGAGCAGCGCACCGTCAACATCGCCATCGCGCCGCTGCTCTCGCGCGACTTTGTCGCCGTGGGCCGCATCATCCTGGTCGACGACATCACCGAGCGCGTCTCGCTCGAAGACGCAGCTCGCGCAGGCCGACAAGCTCAGCTCCATCGGCCTGCTGGCCGCCGGCGTGGCGCACGAAATCAACACGCCGCTCGCCGTCATCTCCTCGTACGCGCAGATGCTCTCCAAGCAGATGCGCGGCGATGCGCGCCTCGGCCCGGTGCTCGAGAAGATCACGCAGCAGAGCTTCCGCGCCGCCGAGATTGCCAACGGCCTGCTGAACTTCTCGCGCACATCGACCACCGAATTCCGCGAAACCAACCTGAACCAGGTCATTCGCGATACTCTCTCGCTGCTCGAACATCAGTTCAAGACCGCGCAGATCATCGTCGACACTCGACCTCGACGACGAATCTGCCCCCCATCCAGGGCAACCCCGGCAAGCTGCAGCAGGTCTTTCTCAATCTGCTGCTGAACGCCAAGGAAGCCATGCCCGGCGGCGGGCGCCTGCGCGTGGCCACGCTGGTCAACGGCCACGTCGAAGCGGTTGTCTCCGACTCCGGTTCAGGCATCGCGCCTGAACATCTGAAGCGCATCTACGATCCGTTCTTCACCACCAAGACCACGCCCAGACCCGGCGAGAGGCGCGGCACGGGACTCGGCTTGTCCGTCTCCTACGGAATCATCCAGGAGCACGCGGGCAAGATTCATGTCGAGAGCGCCGTCGGCGCCGGCACAACCTTCCATCTTGAGTTTCCGCTCCTAAGGAATTCTGTACATGTCTGAGGTCGAACAGCCGTTGAATCTCTCTGCGTCCGGTTCAGTGTTTGCATCCAGCACCACCGGCGGCAGCATCCTCGTCATCGACGACGAAGCCGGCATTCGCGAGTCGCTCGAAGTGCTGCTGACGCTCGAGGGCTACTCCGTCCGAATGGCGGCCGACGGCGAGCAGGGACTGCGCATCCTGGAGCTCGAAAACTTCGACCTGGTGCTGCTCGATCTCGCGCTTGCCCGGCCAGAGCGGCCTCGAACTGCTGCCGCAGATCAAGGAACGCCAGCCCGAGACGCCGGTCATCATGATCACGGCCTACGGCACCGTGGACAACGTCGTCGAGGCCGTCCGCGCCGGCGCTGAAAACTTCGTTCAGAAGCCCTGGGACAACGAAAAGCTCCTCGCCGACATTCGTTCCGCTGTCGCCCGCTATAAGGCCGAAGAAGAAAACCTCCAGCTCAAGCGCACCCTCAAGCAGCGCTACAACTTCGCCAACATCGTCGGCAAGAGCGACAACATGCTGCGCGTCTTCGATCTGGTCGCACAGGTTGCGCCCAGCCGCTCCACGGTTCTGATCCAGGGCGAAAGCGGCACCGGCAAGGAACTGATCGCCAAGGCGATTCACGCCAACTCGCCGCGCCGCGACAAGCCCTTCGTGCCCATCAACACCGGCGCCATGCCCTCGGAGCTGCTCGAGTCCACGCTCTTCGGCCACGTCAAGGGCGCCTTCACCTCTGCCGTCGCCTCGAAGAAGGGCCTCTTTGAAGTCGCCAACGGCGGCACGCTCTTCCTCGACGAGATCGCCACCATGGGCATGGACACGCAGGCCAAGATCCTGCGCGTGCTGCAGGACCGCCGCTTCATGCACCTCGGCGGCATTCAGGAAATCCAGGTCGACGTGCGCATCATCGCCGCCACCAACGTCGACCTGCGCCAGGCCGTGCGCGACGGCCGATTCCGCGAAGATCTCTTCTACCGCCTCAACGTCATCACCATCGATCTGCCGCCGCTGCGCGCCCGCCGCGAAGACATTCCGCTGCTCGTCAGCCACTTCCTCGAGTTCTACGCCAACGAAAACGGCCTCTCGCCGCGCACGCCTCTCGGCCGACGCTCTGCGCGCTCTGATCGACTACGACTGGCCCGGCAACGTGCGCGAGCTTGAAAACTCCATCGAGCGCGGCGTCGTGCTCTCCATCGGCCCCATCATCGGCTCCGACCTGCTTCCCGGTCACATCACCGGGCCGCAGCTTCCAGGATGCGCTGCTCGAGCACAACCCCAACGCCTCGCTCTTCGACATCCTCGAAGACATCGAGCGCCGCATCATCATCGAGAAGCTCGAGCGCTGCAACTGGAACCAGACCGACGCGGCCGAGCAGTTCCACATCCCGCTCTCCACGCTCAATCAGAAGATCAAGCGCCTGAACATCGAGATCCGCAAACGCGGCAGAGAGTAGCCGCCAAGCGGATCGAGCCCCGCACCATGACGCTTTAGCTCAACCGGATCACAATCGCATCTTCCGAAGGCTTCCCGTCCGGAAGTTGAATCACCAACCCGTCAGCGGACCAATTCCACTGCAGCGTTCCAGCGGAGCCGAGCATCTCCGCTTTCGTGAGCGAGCCGCAGGGCAGGGGCGTATCACGCCGGATGGACATCACCCTCACCTGAGTTCCCGGGTCGCCCAGCACATGAACGTACAGGGACTTGTTTCGAGACGTGAATCGCAGGTCCTGCGCCGTGAAATCGGTGTTGCGGTCGGCCATATGCATGCCTTCCTTCACGCGCGTCGGACCTTCGCCAAAGCGCTCCCATGGCCTGGTTCCGTAGATTGACTCGCCATTCCGTTCCATCCAGGCGCCGATTGTTTGAAGTCGGCTCACCACTTCTTCCGGAATCGTTCCGTCCGGTCGTGGCCCCACATCCAGCAGCATGTTCCCGTTCTTTGAAACGATGTCAATCAGTTGGTGCAGTATGCGGCCGGCCGTCTTGTAATTCGGCTTCCTCAGATATGCCCACGAATCCCAATCCATCACGTCATCGGTCTGCCAGACGAAGCTTGCTTTCTCGGCCAGTTGCCCTGCCTCAAAATCCGGCAGTCCCGAACCTCTCGCAAAATCACTCTCCTTGTATGTGATGGTCACTTCGCGTCCAGTTCCGTAGCTGGTGTTGTAATAGTGCGCAAGCATCTCCAGCCTGTACTTCTCAGGAACAATGAACGAGCGCGTATCGAAGTAAAGAATGTCCGGACGGTAGCGGTCGATCACCTCGATGACCTTGTCGCGCCAGGTCTCGCAGAACTTGGTCGATGGCGGCGGATCGGGATGCGCATAGTTGAAAGCGCCCGGCCTCTCCTGGGAATAGTCCTTTGGCGGCGGAGTGCCCCACGCGTACGTCTGTGGCCAGTAGAGATCGGCAAACTCGGGATTGTAGATATCAGCCGACGCCACCGGACTCGAATACCAGCCCCACAACCATTGGTGATGGAAGCTGGCGTAGAATTTCAAATTCTGCTTTCGCACCGCCCGCTCCATTTCGCCCACAATGTCACGGCGCGGCCCCATTCGTGTTGCATTCCAGCGATTGATACTGCTTGCCCACATCGAGAAACCGTCGGCATGCTCGGCCACTGGTCCCACGTAGCGAGCGCCCGATTGCCGGAACAATGTCACCCATGCGTCCGCATCGAAATGTTCCGCGGTGAATTGCGCTGCAAAGTCCTTGTATCCGAACTTGTCAAGGGGGCCGTAGGTCGCAAGGTGATGTTCGTACTCCGGCCGACCCGGCAGATACATCCAGTGGGGATACCACTCGTTTCCAAACGCCGGAACCGAATAGAGCCCCCAATGAAAGTAGATTCCAAACTTGGCATCCCGGTACCAGTCAGGACACGTATGCTGCTGTAGCGAGTCCCATCGCGGCGCGTAAGGCCCGGTTGCGTGCGCACCTGGCGACTGGCATGCGCCTGCAGCTTTCTTCAAAGTTGCCGCTGATCCCGCGCCTATCCACGCTAAAGCAGTGCGTCGTGAAACGTTCATAAGAAGAATCCTGGCAATGCCCGATGACTCTGGAGCGTGGCGCCAGTCTTTCTTTCACACTTTCCAACGCGGGAATTCAGCATCGATTCTTCGAATCGCGTCATCAAGGCCGGATAGACTACATCGCAACAACCTCTGTATTCGACGCGACGGAATGAGTCCTCCCCTGCAATGCCGCCAGCCATCGATTGAGGAACAGCTTCAATTCCTCCGGTGGTCGCAACCACAGATCCGCCGCGCTCGTGCGACTCTCTCGCCGCATCAGCACGCTCAGGTGCGGACCATCCGCATTGTTCACGGCGCGAAATGCGCTTTCGTCAGTCAGGTCGTCGCCAAGGTAACTCACAGGCCTGCCGTTTCCGGCCTCCGCGAGAATGGCTTCGACCGCGCCGCCCTTGTCTCGGCCCACCCGAAGCTCGATGCCCGCTTCGAATTCGAGCAGCGCCAACCCATCCACCTCCGCGAGCGGCTCGAAAAGGGCACGGGTCTTGCGCTCGATCAGTCGAGCCTGCTGAGGAGAGTGACCGCGCCAATGCATCACTGCCGCATTGGGCTTGTCCTCAAAGAGTCCGCCCAGAGCGTCGCGCCGCAGTCGCTCCCTCACTTCATCCAACCTCTTTCTGGCTACCGGCGGAGCCTCTTGCAGTTCATGTCGGCCATCAGAATAGAGTCGCTCGGCGCCGTGCAGACCCCACACCTCAATCGGGGTCTCAAGTTCAAGCATCGCCGGGATCTCCGCCGCCGGACGACCGGTGACCACGGCGATGTGTGTGCTGCCTTCACGTTGTATTGCGCGAATGAGATTCGGCACGCCCGCCCACGGCCGCGCTGTGAATCGATCGACACGAAATCCCGCAAGCGTTCCGTCATAGTCGAGCAGCAGGATCGGATCCGCTCCGCTTGCGAACGAACCGAGAAACTTATCCAGTCTTTCAGATTCCTCCGGCGTCAACCTCTGCTCTCTTTCTATGCCCGTTTACGATGCTCATCCACTGGAGCTGTCTCCGGCCTGGGGCTCGCGGCATATTCTTCGTCCCCCTCCTGCGTCTCCAGTCGCACCTCTCTCAGATCGCCCAGCACCCTGGCGGCCCAGCGATAGATATTATGTTCCATCACCTGCCGCCTCATCTGTTGCATCCGGTCTCTGCGCTCTCCGCGAGGCATATCAAGCCCACGATGAATTGCCTCCGCCACTTCCGCAATATCGTACGGATTCACGATAAGTGCATCGCGCAATTCAACGGCAGCCCCGGTGAACTTGCTTAATACCAGCACGCCGTCCTCGTCGTCGCGCGCCGCTACGAATTCTTTCGCAACCAGGTTCATCCCGTCGTGAAGTGAGGTCACCAGGCAGACATCCGCTGCGCGGTACCAGCGGCTCACCTCCTCGTGATCGCAATGGCGATCGATCAGCACAATCGGCTTCCAGCGCCCAGTCTGATAGCGGAGATTGATCCGGCGCACCTCGTCCTCAACGTGCTTCTTCAGATCCGCATAGCTGGGAATGCGCGTCCTGCTCGGTGCGGCAATCTGCACCATCGTCAACCGCTCCCAGTACCAGGGATGTTCCTCGATGAGTTCTTCCATCGCGAGCAGCCTCTCCAGGATTCCCTTGGTATAGTCCAGGCGGTCAACTCCTACCGCCAGGTTCTCGGCGCGAACGCCGAACTCCGACAAAAGCATATTGCGCTCTGTCGCCCGATCATCATCGCTCTTCTCGCCGGTCGACTTTAGTCCATTCACTGTGCTCCCATCGAACGCCACACTCACCGGGTACGGGCGCACCATCGTTGTGTGTCCGTGACGGCGCGCGGTCATGTGTTCACGGTCAGTGCGCGACTCCAGCACGCGGTCCACCGTTGACAGAAAGTTATTGCAGTGCAGCGGGATGTGAAACCCGATGAGATCCGCGCCAAGCAATCCATCCAGCAGCTGCGCCTGCCACGGACAAATCCCGAACGCCTCCGGATTCGGCCATGGAATATGCCAGAAAATCGCCACGCGCGCATCAGGACGCGCTGCCTTAACAAGCCGCGGCAGCACCGCAAAGTGATAGTCCTGCACAAATACAAGCGGGTCCGCGCTGCCCTTCATCTCGTCCAGCAGCGCGTTGGCAAACTTCTCATTCACCCGCTGATATGCTTCCCAGTCCGTCGCACGAAAAATCGGCCGCGTGTGCGCAATGTGGCAGAGCGGCCACAGCCCCTCGTTCGCGAACCCGTCGTAGTAGCTCGACTCCTCTTCCGCCGAAAGCCATACCCGGCGCAGCGTATAGCGCGGATCGTCCGGCGGCACGCGCAGCCTGTCAAACTCATCCACGTTCTCGGCATCGGCATTGCCGCTTCCGCTCGCAACCCACACGCCGTCGCAGGCTCGCAGCACAGGCTCGATTGCAGTAACCAGCCCGCTCGGCGGCACGATGCAGACCGTTTCTCGCCCTTTGCGAACGTGCATATACGGCTCTCGATTCGACACCACAAAGATGCGGCCATCGCCGCCCTTGTCTCTCATGTGTACGGCCAGCCGCTCGGGAGTCCAGAAGTGCGGTCGCCGGCGTCGCGCAGCCGGGCCTCGGCCGCCGCCGCCGCCCGCGCCGCAATCAGGCTTTCCGCCATCGTCTCTACTTCGCGGGCAAGCGGACTGAACATGCTGAACTCTTTTGCGCCGACCGGACCGGCTTTTTCGAACGTGCCCCATGCGCAGGCGCCGCATTCGTCTCTGCGACACGCGTCAGCGGTCTCAACAGGAACCAACGCACCATCAGAAACGTCACGCCCACGATCAGCACCACAATGGCGACGATGCGCCAGAAGCTGCTCTGCCACAACTCGTGACTTGAATCCCTGATATAGGTGGTATCGATGAGAATGACCAGCGCGCCAACAAGCCGATTGCCGTCGTGCAATGGAAACGCCTCTTCCAGCCACTGCACATCACCGGTGTTGCCAAACGCATTCACCTGCGCTCCCCGCACGATCGATTTCTCGACATTCGTCCTGGCCAGAGACTGCACCGGCGTCCTGGCCAGTGACTTGAAAGGCGGGTGCGCCAGAGCTTCGAAAACTGCCGGAACGCCGTTGAATGCCACAATTTTTCCTGTCGGGTCGTAGACGCCGACTCCAAGCACGCCAACCTGGGCTCTGGAACGGTCCACAATCGCAGGCAGCCCCGCCAGGTCCCCTGCAGCCAGTGCACGCTCGATATCCGGCCGAACGGCCGCCCCAATCCACGTCGAGCTCCTCTCAAGCTCTTGCCTTAACGCATGCTTGTGCGCCAGCACCTCAAAATAAGTAGAGGCAACGGACACAAGCGTTACGCTCGCGATGAGAGCGAGAATCAACCGCAAGCGAAACGAATGCATGACTCCCCCTGATCGTCTGTACCGATGCTTTCTATTTAGATGCAGAAGCTCAACATGCCGTTGGGGACCGGTGTAAAGCCATATTAAGCCTCCAATGATCGAATCACTTACCGGCGCGTAATTTGTTTTCACTCCTAAGCGGATCCATCCGCCATCCGAAGTGGGTCTCCACCGCAATAAGGGGTTACAACCCAGTGGCTTCCCTCTCGTTTGCGCTATCCTTGCAGCAGAGCAAAACAGCCGCTCATCCCTGCAACCCCCGATACGGCAACCAGATGGCTCTTGGAAAGATCGAAAGAACCGCCAAGGACATCGTGCTGACGGTGCAGGAATATTCCCTGTTCGCCTACCACGGCGCCACAAATCTCTTCCGACCCCCGATTTACTGGTCCGATTTTCTCGTTCAGGCCGACATCATCGGCGTCGGCTCCACATCCATCGTGTTGCTTGCCGGCTTCTTCACCGGTGGCGTGCTGGCACTCCAGTCCGCCGCCACTCTGTCTCAATTCGGCGCCACCGCCGTCACCGGCCGGTTTGTGAGCGCATCCATGATCCGCGAACTCGGCCCCGTACTCACCGGCATCATGGTCTCGGGACGGAATGCCTCCTCCATGGCCAGCGAGCTCGGCTCCATGGTCGTGACCGAGCAGATTGATGCAATGCGCGCACTGGGCGTTGACCCGATGCGCAAGCTCGTCACTCCGCGAATCTTCTCCTGCGTCACAATGCTTTTCTTTCTCACCATCGTCGCCGATTTCTTCGGCATTCTTGGCGGCGGCGCGGTCACCGTCTTCATGAATCACCAGAACGGCACGCAGTACTTCTCCATGGCCTACCAGTTCATCCGCTTCCCCGACATCCTGCAGGGCCTGGTCAAGCCTCTCTTCTCTGGATTCATCATCGCCAGCATCGGTTGCTTCTACGGCCTTCGAACGACAGGCGGCACCCAGGGCGTCGGCCGATCCACCATTCAGGCCGTCGTCACTTCATCGGTGCTCATCATCTTCGTCGACTTCCTCCTCACCCAGGTCATGATCACCCTCTTCGGCGGATGACTGACTCCGCCATCTCCGTCCCCCTCGAGCAAGGCGGCAACGGGTCGCCCGCCGAGCCCGGTCCTGTCCTGAGATTTCAGAGTGTTTCGATTGCCTTCGACGGACCGCCCGTCCTCGAAGATGTAAGCTTTTCCGTCGCGCCGGATGAAACCAGAATCCTTCTCGGCCCCGCGGGCGTCGGCAAGAGTGTTTTGCTGAAACTCGCCAATGGCCTTTTGCGCCCCGACGCCGGCAACATCCACCTCTTCGGCGAAGACATCTCAGGCATGCGCGAACGCGATCTCTTTCGCCTCCGCACACGCACGGGCATGGTTTTCCAGGAAGGCGCGCTCTTCGACTCGCTTACGGTTCGCGACAATGTCGCCTACCAACTCCTTCAGGAGCGGGTCCCGGACGACGAAATCGACACCCGCGTGCGCGAGGCTCTCCGCTTCGTCGGCTTGGAGGAGACATTGAGCTTCTTTCCCAGCGCCCTGTCCGGCGGAATGCGTCGTCGCGTCGCAATCGCCCGCGCGCTCATTCACCAACCCGACCTGCTCCTGTACGACTCACCCACCGGTGGCCTCGATCCCATCACCTCAACAACGATCATCGAGCTGATCGTGAAGCAGCGCGACGTCTATCGCACACCCTCCGTCCTCGTCACGCACCGCCTGCAGGACGCCTTCACCATGTGCACCCACCGCTTCGACACCGCCGAAGGCCGCATGGTTCCCCTACCTGAGAACCAGGTCGATCAGAAGACCACCTTCCTCATGCTCAACGAAGGCCGTCTCATCTTCGACGGATCCCTTCACGATCTCGTCGCCAGCCAGGACCCCTTCGTCCGCGAGTTCCTCGAGTAATGTCTGGCGTTCCGAACCGGCGGGAGCTGCAGCCATCAAGCCGCTGAATGGCGAAGCCAGATGTGACTGGCCTTCAGACCCGGGCCGTTCTCCCCAATCACGCCTGGCGCCATCTCCATCTCGTGCTCTCTTAGCCCTTGAGGAACGCCAGCAAGTCGGCATTGATCGTTTCTGCCTGCGTAGTAGGCATTCCGTGCGGGAAGTCCTTGTAGGTTTTCAGGGTTCCGTTCTTCAGCAACTTAGCTGACAGCGGCCCGGCGGCGACATAAGGAACGATCTGATCGTCTTCGCTATGCATCACCAGCACCGGAACGGTGATCTTCTTGAGGTCCTCTGTGAAATCCGTCTGCGAAAAGGCCACGACGCCGTCATAGTGCGCTTTCGCGCCGCCCATCATGCCCTGGCGCCACCAATTCTGGATGGTGGCCTCCGAGGCTTTCGCGCCTGGCCGGTTGTAGCCATAGAAAGGTCCGGACGCCAGGTCGCGATAAAACTGAGAGCGATTGGCTGCGAGCTGCGCCTGCAGATCGTCAAACGCCTTCTTCGGAAGGCCGAGCGGGTTGGCCGCCGTCTGCACCATGAGCGGCGGCACCGCGCTGATCAGCGCTGCCTTGGCCACGCGGCTCTCGCCATGCCGGCCCAGATAGCGGGTAACCTCACCGCCGCCTGTCGAATGGCCAACGTGAATGGCATTTTTCAGGTCGAGATGAGCCGTAACAGCGGCCAGATCATCGGCGTAATGGTCCATATCGTGGCCGTCACCCGTCTGGGTGGATCGTCCGTGGCCACGTCGGTCATGGGCAATGACGCGATAGCCATGCTTCAGGAAGAACAGCATCTGTGCGTCCCAATCATCGGCCGACAGCGGCCATCCATGACTGAACACAATGGGCTGGCCCGAACCCCAGTCCTTGTAGAAGATCTCCGTGCCGTCCTTCGTTGTGATCGTGGGCATTTGAACTCCTTTGAGATGGGCTCTTCACGTCGACCAAATTAAACCACAGTAGCGCATCCGGATTTCCGCCGGATGACATCGCAACTGAAGTTGAATGCGCCTCGTTGACTCGCCAACAAATCGGCATCCATCAAATCCTCCTCCGTTTGTTTGCTGATAATTCCCTTCTCTCGGCGCACAATGAGGATCAGGGCGGGTACCAAGGGCTAATCACCTCGACACGGGTGCCCTAAGCCTGTCCTGAGCCCGCCGAAGGATCCAAGCTCTGCTTGGGCGGGATTGCTGATCCCTGACCACTGTCCCCGACGACTCGGATCGCCCGTAACTCCTTTGCTGAGAGGATTCTGCGGCTAAGTCCAATGCCGAGAGGATTTTAGCGACACACCTCTCTCCTAACCCATTGAAAACAAGGAATTTCTTTGCAGAATATGGGGGGGGGAGGTAGGAATATCACATTATGATACGGCTCGTTCAGTGGCTTTATCCCGCGACCTTACGCCGCCGCGAACGCTTGCCGCGCTCGCGCCTGAGCCGCGTCTTGCGGCAAATGGGACACCTCCACGGATAGAGGCCCAATATTGGAAAGATCTTTCTCTGCAGGAATCCCACGCGCCCAAGCCGGCGCATTTTTCGACCTCCGCAGTCAGGGCAATCAATGGCCGGGTGCTCCATTGCCTCTTGTAGCACTCCGCCGTGCAGCATGCCAAGCCTTTCAGCCGACTGCCTGCAGTCTCTTCAGCCCGGTGCGCGCAAGACCGGCAACGGCACGGGCGAGCGTGCGCGAGCCATTCAGCGACTCGGGCCGTTCAAGTCGAATACCCAGATCGGCCGCATATTTGCGGAAAGCGATGTCCACGTCGTAGAGAATCTCCACGTGATCGCAGAGAAAGCCGATTGGCTGAAGGACCAGCGTCTTCACTCCCGTAGCGGCAATCGCCGTCAGCGTCTCTTCGACCGTCGGCCCGATCCACGGCCCGCCACTCGCGCCCTGGCTCTGAAAGGCAAACCACCAGCGTGAAATCTCAGGAACGCGCGCAGCCACCAGCTCCGCTGTGTGCTTCGCTTCGTCCGCGTACGGATCGACGCCCTCGCCGGGCCACAGGCGAGCCCCGCCGACTTCGTTTGCCGTGTGCGCCGCCGGAGCCTCTACTGTGCGGCGTTGGTACGCTGTGCGCTGTGAACAGTACCGGCACCGGCGCGCCGGTCTCTTCGCTGAGCCTGGCCAGAAGCGGTCGCAAGCCGTTCTGCAAACGCATCGGCAAGCAGCGGATCCCGCGCCCAGCCGTCTGTGAAATCGATGCGCAGCCCGCCCGCCTCGGCCTGCACCGCGCGCTTGTAGAGCCCCACGCTGGTGCGTGAGTTCTGCGGCGCCATGCAGATCACGGCCGCCTCTTCCACTCCATCGGCGCGCATCTGCTTCACCACGTCCGGAATGTACGGCTTCCAGTTCCGCATTCCCACGTACACCCGAACCGGCTCTCCAGACTCGGCGAGTTCCGCCTCCACCAGCCGCCCCTGCTCCAGCGTGATCTCCGTCAGCGGGCTGCGGCCGATCAGCGAATAGCGATGCTGAATCTCTTCGATCACGTGTTGCGGCATCGGCCGCCCGCTCACCACGTTGCGCAGATACTCGGGAATCTGTTCCACCGTCTCCGGGGTTCCATGCGCGAGCAGCAGCACGCCTTGCTTAGCCATTGGCTTCCTCCAGCCGGAACTCGCGCACCATCTTCACGACGGCCTGCACGTTCTCCACCGGCGTCCCAGGCACAATGCCGTGGCCAAGATTGAAGATGTGCCCCGGCCGTCCGGCCGCAGCACGCAAGAATCTCTTTCACGCGCAATCTCAAGAATCTCCAGCGGCGCAAACAGCGTGATCGGATCCAGGTTTCCCTGCACTGCGTGCCCGTGCCCCACAGCGCGCCAGCCTTCGTCGAGCGGCTGTCGCCAGTCGAGTCCAATCACGTCCGCGCCAGTCGCAGCCATCTCGCTCAGCAACCCCGCCGTCTCCACGCCGAAGTAGATCACCGGCACACCCATCTGCTGCACCGCGCGCACCAGCCGCTTCGAAGCCTCAAATGCGTAGTCGCGATAATCCGCCAATCCGAGCGACCCGACCCAGCTGTCGAAGATCTGAATCACGTCCGCGCCCGCCTGCACCTGCAAGCGGCAATACTCCTCAAGCACCATAACAATCTTGTCCAGAAGCAGGCGCCACGTCAGCGTGTCTCCGTACATCATCTGCTTCGTGTGGATGTAGTTCCGCGATCCGCCGCCCTCGATCATGTAGCTGGCCAGCGTGTACGGCGCACCGCAGAACCCGATGATGCCCAGCCGATCGCGGAAGTGCGCAGCCACCTTCTCAATTGCGCGGGCAACATAAGCCAGATCGGCCGCCCGATCCGTCCGCAGCGCGCGTACATTCTCCGCCGTGCGCACCGGATGATGCACCACGGGCCCTTCGCCCGCCTGAAACTCAAACGGCAAGCCCATCGGTTCCAGCGGCAGCAGCAGATCGGCAAAGATGATGGCCGCGTCAACCCCAAGCTTTTCGGCCGCCGTGATCGTCACTTCTGACGCAAGTTCCGGCTGCTTGCAGATCTCCACCAGCGTGTGGTGCTTGCGTACGTCGCGATACTCCTGCATGTAGCGGCCCGCCTGGCGCAGAAACCAGACTGGCGTGCGGTCCACAGGGCGGCGCAGACACGCGCGCACAAATCGATTCCCCTCCAGCAGATTGTCTGCCCCCGTTGGGTTGTTCTCAGCAATCACCATATGGACTGATTTTACTTGCCGGTGCCGCGCAATCGGTGTGATGACAGTCCTATGTGTTCGAGACTGAAGAGTCAGGAGCTATTTCACCCGCTAACCCATTTTCCATTCGCACCGTGCGGATTTGTTTTGTAGAATCCTCACCATGAAGGGTAATCAAAAAGTCATCGATCGCCTGAATGAGGCGCTGCGTGATGAGCTCACTGCAATCAACCAGTATTTTCTGCACGCTGAAATGGCTGAGAACTGGGGCTACGACAAGTATGCGAAGTTCATGAAGAAACAGTCCATCGACGAGATGCGGCATGCCGAGGCTCTCATGGAACGCATCCTGTTTCTGGATGGGATACCGAGCATGGATCCCCTCGCACTGACCATCGGCAAGAACGTCAAGGAAATGATCGACTCCGATCTGAAACTCGAACTTGGCGCGGTGGCCTCATACAACGAATCGGTCCGCATTTCCGTCGAGAACGGGGACAACGGTTCGCGCGATCTGTTCGTTCGCCTGCTCAAGGATGAAGAAGGGCACGTTGACTGGCTCGAAGCGCAGACCCACAAGATCAAGGAAATGGGCTACGAACGCTATTTGCTGACGCTGACCAGCGAACCCGAATAGCTAAGCCGCCTCACTCTCATCGAGCATCCCGACCGTCGGCATTACACTTCTCTCGTGCCGAATTCCTGTTTGTGTACGAGCTGCCGGACTACATAACCCGGTTCGCCGCACAAATCGGACTTCGGCTCGTGTGGGTAGAAATCCGCCGAAGGTGAAGAATGTCGATGCCATCACTCCTGCAGCCAAAGTCATTTGGACTCTGGTTTCTTTTGTTAGCGTTCGTCTGCAGGCCGTCTCCAGCGCAGAACGGCTCTGAGAAGTTCCTTTACAAGGATCCGTCTCAGCCACTCGAAAAGCGCGTCGACGACCTCATCGCGAAGATGACACTGGAGGAAAAGGTCTCGCAGCTCGGACACACCGCAGATGCGATTCCTCGGCTTGGCGTTCCGGAATACAACTGGTGGAACGAAGGCCTCCACGGTGTGGCTCGCGCCGGAATCGCCACCGTGTTTCCGCAAGCCATCGGACTGGCCGCAACTTTCGACGACGCTTTGATTCGCCAGGACGCAACTGCAATCAGTACAGAGTTTCGCGCCAAATTCAACATGAACAGGGCGAGCGACGGTTCCACCCAGTGGTATTACGGTCTGACCGTCTGGTCGCCGAACATCAACATCTTTCGCGATCCGCGCTGGGGACGTGGACAAGAGACCTATGGAGAAGACCCCTTTCTGACTTCGCGATTGGGAGTGGCCTTTGTGAAAGGCCTGCAGGGCGACGATCAGAAGTACCTCAAAGTCGTGGCAACTCCCAAACACTTCGCGGTGCATAGCGGCCCTGAGGCGACGCGCCACGAAGTAGATGTAAAAGCCTCCCGCCACGATATGGAGGACACGTATCTACCTGCCTTCCGGGCAACGGTAATGGAGGCCAAGGCAGGCTCCGTGATGTGCGCCTACAACTCGCTCAATGGTCAGCCCGCATGCGCCAATGTCGACCTGCTCCAGCAGCACCTCCGCAACAACTGGGGCTTTCAGGGCTACGTCGTCTCGGACTGCGCGGCAGCGGAGGATATTTATCGAAATCATCACTACACCAGCTCCATGGAGGAAGGCGTCACCGCAGCGTTCAAGGCCGGCATGGACCTCATTTGCGGCGAGCCGCCGCAGGACCGGGTGAACCTTGAACGCACAGCAATCCTGAACGCAGTCAGGCAGGGTCTGCTCCCCGAGAGCACCATCGACCAGTCACTGAGAAGACTTTTCACAGCGCGCTTCAGATTGGGCGTCTTCGATCCGCCGGCCAGTGTGCCATGGTCGCATTACGGCAAAGCCGAAAACGATACCGAAGCCCATCGCCAACTCGCCCTGAAAACCGCACGCGAGTCGATCGTGCTGCTCAGAAATCAGGATGGGCTGCTTCCCTTGAAGCGCAGCTACAACAGCATCGCGGTTATCGGGCCGGATGCAGACAGTCTGGATGCGCTTGAGGGCAACTACAATGGAACTCCATCGCATCCGGTTACGATTCTTGCCGGACTTCGCGCGCGATTCCCCAGGTCGCAAATCACCTACGTGCAGGGAACCGGACTTATCGGCACGGTGACTCAGCCAGTGCCGGCCGCGATGCTCTTCACCGACACATCCGGCACGCAACACGGCCTCAAAGCAAAGTACTTTTCCAACACGAAGCTCGAAGGCGCGCCGGCCCTTAGCCGAACCGATCCTGCTCTGAACTTTGCATGGGGATTCTCCGGAGTATCGCCGCAGCTCGCGAAGAACTTCTCAGTGCGCTGGACGGGCGCGCTGATTCCCACTGAAACCGCCGATTACATTCTTGGATTTACCGGCCAGGATGGCTATCGGGTCTGGCTGGATGAAAAGCCGCTCGTCGAGGATTGGACGCCGCACCGGCCGTCAACCACGCGCACAACGCCGATTCACCTTGAGATGGGCCACGCCTACTCGCTCAAAGTCGAATACTTCCAGACTGTGCGCGCCGCTGAAGCGAGGCTCGTCTGGGGTGTTCCCGGAAAGCAGGAGCAGGAGGCCATCGACGCCGCACGCAAAGCCGACCTGGTAGTCGCAGTGATGGGGCTTTCCGCACGCGTTGAAGGTGAGGAGATGAAAGTGCACGCCGACGGATTCTCCGGCGGTGATCGCACCAGCATTGAACTGCCCGCCCCACAGGAGAAGCTTCTCGAAAGCATCGCCACAGCCGGAAAGCCAACCATCCTTGTGCTTACAAGTGGCAGCGCACTTGCCATCAATTGGGCCGCAGAGCACGTCCCCGCGATTCTTGAGGCATGGTACCCGGGCGAGTCGGGCGGAACTGCAGTTGCGGAACTGATTGCCGGCGATATAAGCCCAAGCGGACGCCTTCCCATCACGTTTTACAAATCTGTCGATGATCTTCCCGCCTTCGAAGACTACTCGATGACGAATCGAACCTATCGATATTTCAAGGGTGCGCCGCTCTATCCGTTCGGCTCTGGCCTAAGCTACACATCCTTCACTTACAGCGATTCGCGCGTCGCAACATCGAGCATCACTGCCACCGGAGAGGAAACGATCTCAGTCGACGTCACCAACAGCGGTCCGATGGCCGGGGACGAAGTTGTACAGCTGTATCTCGCACACGAGGGAGTTGGCGGGGCTCCATTACGCGCACTTGCGGGCTTTCAGCGCGTCCACCTTCTGCGCGGCCAAAAGAAGACGGTAACGTTCAAGCTCCAGCAACGTGATCTCAGCACCGTGGATGAAAGCGGAGTTCGTCGCGTCGCGGCCGGCCCTGTCCATGTCTGGATTGGCGGAGGTCAGCGCGATGTTCCCAGTGGCTTGCCGAAGACCTCAGGTGCAGAAACCCTGTTCACCATCAGCGGCGACGCCACTTTGCCCGATTGACTCGGTCTCATCCGAGCACAACGTTGACGCGATGGAGGTGCCGCTGGCTCTCGTGATGCAATTTGCCCAAAAACTCGCCTGTAGAAAAAAATCGGCCCCCGTCATTAACGGGGGCCAAGTTGCCTTGGTTCTCTCGTGTTGCGAGAGCTTTTTTGGCGGCCAACGGCGGGGTCGCCGCTGGTGCGGAATGGAGCCTCAGGGGGGGTGGCTATGCGGCTTCTTACGGCCGCTCCGCACCGGTCGAGGACGCCATACCATGGGGGGATGTGGTGCCCTGGGCCGCCAAACTGTTTTCCATCAACCTGATATGCACAGTGCTCACGATCTTCTCGCTTGGGCGCCGGAGTCGTCTGATCGGCGGCCGCTGCACGCCTGAGCGTTGCCCAGGGCAACTGAATGCATACGGTAGACGGGAATATCATGGTTCACTACGAGGTAGCGCTTTACGGCTTCAACCTCGCGCTCGGAGTTCGAGATTCCAACAAAGCCCCCACCCGGGGAATGCGCTTCGAGTTCGATGATGTAGCCATGATGCCCTTCGAGGCTCTTGGCCATTTCATCGAGGGTGTCTTTGTCTTCCTTTGACAGGACCGGCTTACCACCTTTGAACGGAACCTCAACCTCGCTGAGCGGCTTGTAGGTATCGAGACCAGCTACCTCGGTGTTCAACTGATCTACGCGACCGGAAGCGGTACCAGCCGTATCATTGGCCTTGCGCGCCTGCTCGCCTGCAGCTGTCGCTGTCTGGTTCGCCGCATCGGCCTGATCCTGTGCCTTCTTGATTCCAGCCTGAGCTTTGGTGTCAACGTCCTTGATGTCCTGTGCGTTCTTTGCATTCACCTGATCGAGTTCATTGAGCCGATCGTTGATCGGATCGGTGCGCTTCTTCACCCAAACTTTGCGGGCCATCGGGTTGATGCGGCCCCAGAATCCCTCTTTCTCTTCTGTGGGCAACGCATTTGCCGCGGGAGGAGGGGTCGAGGTTGGTGTCTGCGCTGTTTGCGTGGCTGCTGCGGGGGCGCTCGAATTATCCGAAGGCTGAGTCTGCTGAGCGATCGCAGGAATCGTCATGGCGGATGCCAAGACAAACATAGGAAACACTGTCCGTAGCTGTGTTTTCAATCTTCATTTTTCTATCCCCTGTAGAGTGCCGCGGACGATCTGCGGTGAGCTTGGATCTCGCTGCTCGCCTTCCTTAGTGCATGGGGCGTGCCAAAGGTCATAGAGATTGTGGAGAAATACACAACCCGCTCAAATGAATAAACTTACCGGGGACACCCCGATGCGAATCGCGAGTTGTCTTCAACCCTGCGCGATGTGCGCGGGACGTAATTTTTACCGCGAGCGGTAACTCTTACCGAGTAAATCGGAGGAGCCAAGTCTTAGTCGACGCGGACGATGCGGATCTCGGGATAAACCCCGTCCCAGTCTGTAGATACCGCGTCGAAGATCAGGCGGAAATCATGCTGGTCACCCGGCTTAAGGGGCGCTGCAGAGACCGGCTCCAAATCGATATATGGGTCGCGCATGCGAATCAGCTTCAGCGGCTGGGTCTCGTTCTGCGCCACCTCTTTGGCAACATTGCGGAAGAGCACCTGAACCGTGATACCGGTTACCGTGCGGCTGCCTGCGTTAGCAATGTGACCGTCAAGATAGGTCACCTTGCCGCCCGCCAGGTTGCCAGACTCGCTCATCACCAGACCCGTAATCGGCAGGCTGGCTGCATAGGGGTCCGCGGCGGCGCTGATCGGCGTCACCGTGCCGCCGGCTTTCCCGCGCTCCAAAACGAAAATCATCACCGCCGCGGCGACCACGACTGCTGCGGCCGCGATGGCCATCGGAAGCCAATTCCGCTCCCGCCGCGATTCGGTCTTCGGCACAAGCTCAGGGCCACTCTTCACGAGCCGGATTCTACACCTCTTTCCTGTATTCCCAAAGACTTGGAGACTGTTCATCCGCCCCGGTGAGAGATGCGGGCCTCAACTTTCCGGACCGCATGGCCACGCAAAAACTCCTTCACAGCGAGCACGACAGCAGTTACACTGTCGCGACTGTCATTCCGAGGAAAGTGGAGATCTTTCATGCCCAAGTACGTGATCGAGCGCGAAATCCCCGGCGCTGGAGACTTGACACCCGAACAGCTCAAAGGAATTTCCCAAACATCCTGCAATGTTCTGCGCAAGCTCGGTTCTGAGATTCAATGGATCCATAGCTACGTCACAGGCGACAAAATCTACTGCGTCTACCACGCTGCCAACGAGCAGTTGGTCAGGGAACACGCCAGCCAGGGAGGCTTTCCCGCGAACCGCATCTCTCAGGTAAAGACGGTCATCGATCCCTCCACATCGGAGGACTAAAAGCCCCTTTAGACGCCAGGCGCAACGAGCCGGTCTTCGCCGGCTCGTTGCGCTCGCGGTCACATGAAACTATGCGAGGACTTCCCGGAACTCGACTCCGGGAAAAGGATGACGTGCGTAATCGCAAAACGGGTACTTTGTTAGTCAAAATTAGTTCAAAAATGGTGCAATATGTGTCTAAATAGTGTCAGTCGCGCCTGGACCATTTGAGTCTCGACGTGAGTCGTGGAAAGGTACCCCCCATGACGTCCCCCTCCCCTGTCGATGCCACTAGGACGATACCGCGCAAACGCGCAGCAGGACCTCGCCGCGAAGACCTTGTCTACCTGGTCGTCACCGTCGCTGCGATGGTCTCGATGCTCGCGAGTACTTGGGTCTTCTAAGGACGGCCAGAATCCGCTTTTCTTTCGATCGCACTGACGTTCCTCAGCGTGATGCGGTTGCTTGATGTCTGCTTCCAGCAAGCGCCGCGTTGTAGGTCTGCCTGCCTTTGATCGTTACAAAGCATCCCCCAGCTCACGTTCATGATCTCTCACGGTTCCGTTAGGCGGGTTCAGACGGTCTTCTACGCCTCAAAGCGGTGAGCTTTGCATGGCCCAGCAGGCGCTTATGAACCAAGTGTGCCCACAATGCTATGTGCATAAGCGATACGCCTTGCAGTGCCAAATCTGGTTCCGTGGTATAGAACTCTGAATAGCCCAGTGCGCAATTTCGAGAAAACCCGAACGGAATTCCAGGAGATACTCGCCAAGCCCATTCGCGAACTCGGGCTCAAACTCGAGGGTTCTCCGCTCGAACGATTCGTTCAGCAGCTTTATCGCGAACTGGAAGCCAAGGGCATCCACAAGTTCCGTCCGCTTTGTTATCTCACCGATGAATGGGGATGTCCCTCTGGCGAGCCCGTCATCGGCATTCCGTTCTATCTGGCCAACCCGGACCTGGCACAGCTTGAGCGCGATATGAACGACCTGGAAGACGCTCGCGAGATCATGATGTACATGCGTCATGAGGCCGGACACGCATTCAATTACGCGTACCAGCTATACAAGTCGGCTGAGTGGCGCGATCTCTTCGGTCCGTTTCGCCGCGCATATCGCGATAATTACCGTCCCATACCGTTCTCGCGGAAGTTTGTTCGCCACATGGCCGGGTGGTACGCGCAGAAGCATCCGGATGAAGATTTTGCGGAAACGTTTGCGGTCTGGCTCACGCCTCGCTCGCAATGGCGAAAGCGCTACAAAGGTTGGGGCGCGCTGGCCAAGCTCCAATACGTCGATCGCATGGCGCGAAAAGTCGGAGATGTCGAACCCATCCGGCGTCGCGGCCGCACCGACATCACCGTCGATGAGATGGAATCGACGGTCGGCGAGTTCTATCGTCTCAGCCTGCCGGAGGAGATTCCGGTGCAGGAACTCGCGCTGGATGCCGACCTGGCGGACATCTTCAATATCTCCCGCAAGCGACGTAAGGGCGTGCGACCCGCCCAGGAGATGTTGCGTCAGCATCGCAAGCCCATTGTCGACAAGGTCGCGTATTGGAGCGGCGTGCAACGTCCGATCGTCAAGCGACTCGTGGAAGCCATCTGCAAGCGTGTTGAGGACCTGGGTCTGCGCGTGGACGTTCGACGCGAGTCCGAGTACCTCACGGAGTTCACGGTGTACACAACCGCACTCTCAATGAATTACCTGATCCGTGGGAAGTTCATTCATCCCTGAGGCGTGCCGGCAGCTGCCGTCACTCCGATTGGAGGCCGCATGACTGGAACGAAGTTGAAAGTCACCGTGCTGTACGACTTGTGGGAAGAAGAACCTGCTGAAGTGCAGGAAGAAGTTCCTGCACCGCGCAAGCGCAAGGGGCAAAGGAAACGCAAGAAGAAGCCGGTAAAGCACGACCGCGAAGAGATCTTCGAAGCCTTGGAGAAGCTCGGTCATGAGCCGTCGTATTACGTTCTCGACGGCCGCCCGCAATCACTGCTCGGACTCGCCAAATGTGGCGCCGATCTCATTTTCAACCTCACGGAATCCTATGCGGGCGATGACACCAAGGAGATGCACGTCACGGCATTCCTGGATATGCTCGATATCCCCTACACCGGCGCGGGACCGCACGCGAACATTCTTGCGCAGGACAAATCGATCGCCAAGAAGATGTTCGCTTTTTACGGGATTCAGTCGCCCTACTTCGCGACAGCCTATCGCGGCACCATCGACCACGCACATGACATCTCGTTCCCACTCATCGTGAAACCCACCTCCGAAGATGGATCCATCGGCATCGATGCCGCTGCCGTAGTTACCAGCGTGAAGGAGTTGATGGAGCGCGTCTCCTATATACAGACGGAATTCGATTCTCCTGCGTTGATCGAGGAGTACATCGAAGGACGCGAGATCTACGCCGCCATCCTCGGCAGTTACGAGAACGCACATGCACTTCCGCTTGTGGAACTTGACCTTTCGAAGCTTCCAAAGGGCGTGCCCAGGATCGCCAGCCAGGATGTGAAATTCGAGAAAGACACGGAAGCCTATAAGCTGACGAAATCGGCGATCGCCGAAGACCTCGATGAAGAAACCGTAACCAAGCTCACCGAGATCGCGATCAAGGCCTATCGCGCCGTCAAGCTTCGCGATTATGGCCGCATTGACATGCGCGTATCGAGCAAGGGCGAGGTTTATGTCATCGAAGCGAATCCGAACCCATGGCTCTCCAGCGGACAGGAGTTTGCCATGGCCGCGAAGAAATCCGGCCTCTCCTATACCCAGATGATCGGGGAGATCGTGGACCTTGCGATGGCTCGGCAAGCGTGACTGCCTCACAGATCACAGGCCGCGCAGAGATGAAACTTCAGCCGAAGCTTGCGCGCTTCACGGTCTGCCGGAAGTCTGCGCCGGTCATCTCGACGCGCACGCACATCTCGGCGAGGCGCGAGCGCATACGGTCGCCGATGCGGTCGCCGAGCGTCTGTTCGCGGGCCGCGCGCTCGGGATTGCTGAGGCCGCCGCCGGCAGCGGGCAGGTCAGGATAGTTGGTCGTGATGATCGTGGTCTGCTTGTCGTTGTAGCGCGTGTTCAGAATCAGCGCGACAGTGTCCCACACCCACTCGTTCGGCTTCTGCGCGCCGAGGTCGTCGAGTACCAGAATTTCGGCTGCGAAGACCGGCTTCAGCAGTTCGAGCTCAGTGGTGTTGACCTGCGGGTTATAGCTGTTCTGAATGTTCTTGAGCAATTCGCGATAGTCGCAGAAGAGCCCCTTCGCACCGCGCTCCTGTATGAGACGGCGCAGAACGCCAACAGCCAGATGCGTCTTGCCGACGCCGATGGAACCGGTGAAGAGCAGGCCCTTGCCCGCGGTATCGACCGGATAGGCATCGACGAACTTGCGCGCGGTAAGAAGGGCGCGGCTAAGCGAGCGATCCGCACCATTGAAGTCCGACGTGTAGCCATCAAGCGTGTATTGCCGATAGCGCTCGGGAATGCGCGCGGCGGCGAGGCGGCGCTCCTCGCGCTCGGCCTCCTGGCACTCGCAGGCACGCGAAACCCACAGTGCCCGACGCGGACATGACACGAACCAGACCGACTCCGTTGCAAACAGGACACTCGCTCATCGCTCTTCTCAGCCTAGCGCATGTGGAGCCAGGCAGCCTCGGTGCGGAAGACGTACGCATTTGTGGAAAAGGCGAGCGCGGGGCGGCAACGTGTTTGCGTTGCCAGATTTAAGTAAGATGGAGTGTCAACACTGAGGAGAACTTCGCCTTGAATCGAATTCCTTTGCGCTTTGCTGCCGGTGTGTATGCCCTTGCAGTATTTTTCTTCCTCTGCGCGATTCAGGTGCAATCGCTTGCCGGCCAGGAGCCCGGCAATGTGCCGGAAACCAAGGCTCCAGCGCCCACCCAGACCGCGCCGACGCCACCACCTCCGCCAACGCCATCTAATCACCCCGACAACGACTACTGGCGCAAGCACGATGCGCAGTTGCTAACTGATTTTCCGTGGCTCGCGCGATTCAAGGAGGCCGATGTGAAGCTGGGTGCACCCGCGCCGGGAGAGAGCCGCGTTGTCTTCATGGGCGATTCGATCACCGAGGGGTGGCACTTCGACGCGCCGGGTGGCGTGTTCGCTGCGAAGCCCTATATCAATCGCGGAATCAGCGGACAGACCACGCCGCAGATGGTGCTGCGGTTCCACCAGGACGTGATCGCGCTGCAACCGAAGGTGGTGGTCATTCTCGCCGGGACAAATGACATTGCCGGGAACACCGGGCCAATGACGCTGGAGCAGACCGAGAGCAACATTGCCGCGATGGCGGAGATGGCGACGGCAAACCACATCAGAGTTGTCCTCTGCTCGATTCTGCCGGCATACGACTATCCTTGGCAGCCGGGTCTGACGCCCGCGCCCAAGATCGACGCGATCAACGCCTGGATCAAGGACTACGCCGCGAAGAATGGCCACGTGTATGTCGACTACCACTCGGCGATGAAGGACGAGCGCGATGGACTCCCGGCGAACCTGAGCAAGGATGGGGTGCATCCGCTGCCCGCGGGCTACGAGATCATGGCGCCGCTGGTAGAAGCTGGGATTCAGAAGGCGCTGAAAGGCAAGGAATAGGGACCGGGGATCAGTGGTCAGGAATCAGTGAAGAGCAATTCCGGATCGAAGCACTGGACACATGGAAAGCGACGATCGAAGCCTTCTGAGAATTGCACAAGAATACGAATACCCATACAATGGAAGAGATAGCTTGCAGGAAAGGTCTGTCTTCAGAGATGCCGAAGGAAAAGATTCATCCAAATTACGCTGCAGTGCGCGTTCTTTGCGCGTGCGGAAACAATTTTGAGACGCGGTCGACCCACAAGGGCGACATCCACGTGGAAATTTGCTCGCATTGCCATCCGTTCTTTACGGGCAAGCAGCGCCTGGTGGATACGGCGGGCCGCGTTGAGCGCTTCCGCCGCAAGTACGCCAAGGCGGCTGAGACCGCACCGGCCAAGTAATCGCGCCGCGGCAAAGGGTTGAAAGGATTGGGCCTCCGCCAAGGCGGAGGCCTACTTTCGTTTACCCTCGGTTCTCAGGATCCAGTGAGGGGCTGAGGGCTGTGAACTCTGAACTTGGTACTGTTCTATGGCGGGGAAGGGATTCACGGTAAAGAAGGACTGGGACAATCCCAGGGAGCATGCGATGCCTGAGGGTGTGCGCGTGCCAGCCGTGGTGCGTATTGGGCCGGTCGTGGTTGCTCCGGCGACAGTGCTGGCTCCCATGGCAGGAGTCACAGACACCGTCTTTCGGCGATTTATCCGGCACGCCAGCCTGTTTTCGGCCACAAGTCCATCCAATTCGTCCGAGTCCGTCGAGTCCGTAGTGTCCAATCAACAGTCCGGGTGCGGCCTGCTAATGACCGAGTTCACTTCGGCGGATGGGCTTTCGCGGATGCGCGAGACTAAACGTCGCCGGTACCTGACCTTCTACGACGACGAGCACCCTATTGGGGCGCAACTGTTCGGGTCGAATCCCGAGACACTGGCGGAAGCCGCGCGGATCGTGCAGGATACGGGCTTTGATACCGTCGACCTGAATCTTGGTTGTCCTGCCAAACGCGTGGTCGGCTGCAACGGTGGCTCTGGACTGCTGCGCGATCTTCCGCGCATTAAAGAGATCTTCGGGACAGTCAGGCGGGCAGTTTCGATCCCTTTCACCGTCAAGTTCCGCATGGGCTGGAACGACGGGCAAATCGTGTGCGTGGAATTGGCCCGGATGGCTGAGGGAGAGGGCCTGAACGGAGTGGCTCTGCACGCGCGGACTCGAGAACAGGGATACAGCGGGCAGGCGCGGTGGGAGTGGATCGCTGCCGTCAAGGATTCGGTCGGTATTCCGGTGATCGGCAACGGCGACATTCGCACGCCCGAAGACGCTGCCGCAATGGTCGCCCGGACGGGATGCGACGCAGTCATGATCGGACGAGCCGCGGCGGCGAACCCCTGGATTTTTAGGCAGATTGCGCAATATACAGCGACCGGCAGCTATGACCGGCCGACGTTCGATGACCGCTACCGGATGATCCGCTCCTACTTCCAGATGCTTCTGGATGAAGTTGAGGCCACGAAGGACTTGCCGCGCGATGCACGTCTCGGGGAGACGGCCGGGAAGATGAAGCAGTTCGCCACCTGGTTCACCCACGGTGTGCCGGGAGGCGCCAAGCTGCGCGCCGCGATTTACCATTCGCGCACGGGGCAGGAAGTGCTCGACCGGGTGAATGAGTTCTTTGCCACTGAGCCAGCCTTCGAATTGGGGCCTGAGAACCAGCCGGAATCGGCTTTTCCAGAATCCGCGTTGGTCTGTGACTGATGCTGCTTGAAAGTGTCTCCTTTCAAGACAAGACTTCCCTTTCATTCCCGTTTTGGCTCGTTCCCAAAGTTACCTCCTGCACCTTTGTTCCACAATGGTTTAGACGAAAGTGGCATTACCGCAAAACTACCCCAGCACTATAGTGAATTCATCAAAAGAGGCGAGGACTCGGGCGTTGCTGTAGGCCCACGACTCGAGCCGTAGCCGTGGACTGTACGGCATAAAGGGGCGGGTGCCCCGCATTCCCAATTCCAAGTAGCTGGAAAGAACGGACTTTGCGGAATCACAGACCAAAACCGATCAGCGCATTGAGGCGCATTGCCGCAGCCTCTGTGTTCTTCGGAATTGCTGCCTCTGCGGGTCTGGCCCAGCGATACAGCTTTCGCGAATATACCGAAGGCCTGGGAAATCTAAACATCAACTGTCTTGGACAGGATCCCAAGGGTTACCTCTGGGTTGGCACTCAAAACGGACTCTATCGTTACGACGGCAGCCATTTTCAGAGGTATGGTGCGCCCGAGGGGATTCCAGACCGCATCATCGACACCATCTACACGGGAACAGACGGAACGCTCTGGGTCGGGACGACCGTCGGTACTTATGTTCAGCGTCGGGACGGCAGGTTCGTTGAGGTACATTTGCCTGTCCCGATGAACGAGTTTTCGCACCCCACAGGGACAACTTTCACATCGAACAGGGCTGACCAAGTGGTGACGGCGAGCAGCAGCAAAGGGCTGTTACTGCAGAAGAAGGCGGAAGACAAGTGGGTCGCTGAGCCCATGAATCTTGAAGGCGGGTACATCTCGAGCGTGCTTTATGGGCCCGATGGATCACTCTGGTACGGCTGCGACAAGGACCTCTGCAGACTGAACGGCGGCAAGACAACGAAGATGCGCGCCGCTCTTGGACTTCCAGAGACGGAGTGGAAAGCGCTGATGACTGCGCGCGACGGACACATCTGGATGCGCAGCGAATTGCACATCGTGGAGATGTTGGCGGATGGAAGCCACTTCGAACTTCGGGATCTTCCTGGTCCCCCGTTCTCAGAAACTTACCCGGAACTGGCTGAAGACGCGCAGGGACGTGTTCTCACCCCGCGCGGATCTTCTCTCGCGCTGTGGGACAAGGACCACTGGCGCATGGTCACAGATCACAATGGGCTTTCGCCTTTCGAGTTGCAGGACCTTTTCGTTGACCGCGAAGGCTCCGTCTGGATGGGAGTTGTCGGCCACGGTCTCTTGAGGTGGGTCGGCGAGGATCGCTGGGAAGCTTACACGGCAGAAGACGGCTTGAGCGACAACCTCGTGTGGGCGTCCAAGCGCGATCATCAGGGTAGGTTGTGGATCGGCACCGAGTCGGGGTTGAACTGGATTCCACAGGGGGAAAATACTCCCAGGGCCTGGCGTCAGACTGGAATTCCTATATCGCGGGCTGGAGCACTTGAGGTCAGCGTGGATGGCGCGATCTGGCTGGGCAGCGCAGCAGGCAGCCTGACCCGCATTGATCCAAACACGCTGAAGGGAACTCAGTGGGCATTGCCCGCGGTGTACAGCATCGTCTCTGACGGCCCCAATCGAATGTGGATCGCCACGTCCGGCGGGCTCTTTCGGGTGGATCCCGCGGCAAAGAACCGCCAGCCTGCACTTGTGATCGATGCGGCTCTTCCCAGCAGAACCCTCCGAATCCCCAGCATGAGCCTTGATCCCTCGGGGCGCATGTGGGTTACATCAGACCAGGGATTGCTCCTGAAAGATGATCGGGGATGGCACCGTATCGACCCCGGAAAGTCGGGTGTTAAGGCAGATCAGATCGTCGCAGACTGGAAAGGCAACCTATGGGTTGCGGGTCCATCGCAGGATTTGATGCGGATTCGCGTGAACGAAGATCGCATCGTTGAGGCGGAGCATATCAGCCGCCCTTCTCTGCTTTCGCAGGAAGTGGTCTCACTGGCCGTAGATCATCGCGGCTGGCTCTGGGTGGGTGAGGACGCCGGTGTCACCGTGTACGATGGTGTTCGTTGGCGCAGCTTCACGCAGGATGACGGCCTCATCTGGAACGACACCGATAGCTCCGCATTGAATGAGGACCGTGACGGGAGCATGTGGATCGGCACCTCCGGCGGCCTGAGCCACCTGATCGAGCCGAAGGCTGCCTTGGCAGGTTCGTCGCCTCCTCCCGTGTTCTCGCAGGTAACGCTCGGAAATGTTGTTGTCAGCGAGGGATCTTATGTGAAGTGGAGTTCGAACCCGCTGGTCATTTCCATGGCGTTGCTTTCATTCAAAAATACCCAGGACATCGGTCTCCGGTACCGGTTAATCGGGGAGCAAGGTTCCGGCTGGGAAGACACTCACGAGACGACGGTGCGCTACCGGCATTTGTCACCAGGAAGTTATCGCTTTGAAGTGGTCGCCGTAAATGCAGCGGGCAGCGCCGTGTCACCCGTAGCGGCGATGTCATTCACCATCGATCCACTGTGGTGGCAGAACAGAGCCATGCAGATTTGTCTTGGTCTGTGGGCGCTGACCACATTCGTGTACGCATGGCGGAGACGTGTGGGGCTGCTGATGAAGCAAAAGCGGCTTCTCGAAGAGGCTGTGATGGGCCGCACTGTCGATCTGGAACGTGAAAAGACAGAGCTGGTTCGCACGCGAGAACAGATGCGCCATTTTGCAGAGCACGATGGCCTGACCGGCTTGTGGAATCACCGGATCATGGTTGAGAGGCTGCAGGGAGAGGTAGACCGGTCGCAACGTGACGGAACTCCGCTGAGCATCATCCTCGTCGATCTGGACTATTTCAAACGGGTCAACGACACGATGGGTCATATGGCCGGCGATCAGACTCTCAAAGAGACCGGCGCAATCTTCCAGCGCTCGGTACGAAGCTACGATTGGGTAGGCCGCTACGGCGGAGAAGAGTTCCTGCTGATTCTACCGGGATCGGACTTTGAGGCGGCGTATGCTCGAGCGGAAGACTTGCGGGAAACCTTGGCGTCGATGGTTATCGGAGAAGACGACAAGACCTTCTGTGTCACCGCAAGCTTTGGCGTGGCATCGGGTTACCCAACAAACCACGAGGCAATGATCCAGATTGCCGACGCTGCTCTCTATCGCGCCAAGAGCAACGGCCGCAACTGCGTTGTTGCTACCCAGATCAATCCTGGAGGAACTCCCCTTGCTCCGGTTGGGCACAACGGTTCCTCGGTTCGCGCCGGCTTTTCCAACAAATCCTGAACATGGCTCCTTTCTTACTGAACGACGTATCCTGGAGCAGTTCCAGATTTGACTACTCAGGGCCGCTCTAGCCTGCACCCCAGGCGATAGGCAACCTGATAGTGGCACGTGCGCCGTTACCTTCTTCACGATTTACAAGGCGAATTTCGCCGCCGTGTGCTCGGGCAATCTGCTGTGCCAGCGCCAGCCCGACGCCGCTGCCGGCGGGCTTGGTCGTGTAGAAGGGCACAAAAAGATTCTCGGTGTTGGCGATTCCCAGGCCGCTGTCTTCAATCGTCCACCAGAAGCGTCGACTCGTCCAGACGCCAATCGATGCGCACCGGCTTGACGCCGTTCGCCAGCGATGCGTCAACGGCGTTCGCTCAGCAGGTTGATGAACATTTGTTCGAGTTGATCGGGATCGGCGTTGAGAAGAACGGGCGGCCCGGGATCGAGTTGAACTGTCATTCGCTGTTCCAGCAGGGCCACTCGTTCGAGCAATGGTCCAACCTGGAAGAGCTTTAGATGCGGCGGCGGCAACTGCGCAAGCAGTCGATACGACTGCACAAAGCGGTGCAGGGCGTCTGCGCGGCTCTCGACCACACCGAGACCGCGGCGGAAGTCGCGCACCGTTTCCTCATCGCCGGCAATGTGCTCGGCACGCGCAAGCAGGCTGCCGGCAATGGACTTGATGGGCGCCAGTGAATTAGAAAGTTCGTGACCGAGCACGCGAATGAGGCGCTTCCACGCGATCTGCTCTTCTTCCTGGAGCGGCTGACTGACATCGGCAAGCAACAGCAGTGTGTGCGGCACGCCATCCTGGCGAAAAGGGCTTTGCGCAGCAGCCAGCGCGTGGGCTTCGATGCCGAAGGAGTGAATGGTCTGGTCGGCTGATCCAAGGAGAGCATCGAGTCCAAGTTCCTGTGCGGAGTGACCAAAGCAGCGGGCAAGCGGCCGACCGAGAAGCTGAGCCCCGGCATTGTTGACCAGTTGCAGGAGGTCTTCGCGATCAAAGGCAAACAAGCGGCGCATGCATGACCTCGAGAATGCGGGCCAGCAGCGCAGTTGCTTCAAGAGAGCGAACGCGCTGTTTCTGCAGCAGGTCGGCAAGCGCATTGACTTCGGCGGCCAGTTCTCCGAGCGGGTCGTGCGACGCGGCGCCGCGCGCGCGAAACGAATAGTCGCCCTCGCGCAGGGAGGACACCACGTTGGAGAGTGTCTGCAGCGGGCGCATCAGGCCATCGATGAGCGAGGCGGCGATCAGCGCAAAGTAGATGAGGAGGCAAAAGAGAAGGAGGATGGCTGGTCCGGCCGTGATGTTGCGTTCGAATAGGAGAATGCCGGCAAAGATGAAGGCGGGCAAGCGCAAGCAGAAGACAAAAGAACCACGCCCGGCGGACCGCCGAGCGCTTGCGCCTGCGCACGTTCCTTTCATAGGCCATATTTTTCGATGCGGCGGTAAAGCGCGGCACGGCTGAGGCCCAGGGCTTCGGCGGCCTGCGAGATGTTGCCGTCGCAGCGGCGCAGGACCTTGCGGATGAGCAGAGCCTCGACCTCGTCAATGCTCATGTTCTCAAAGTTGGGTGTGATGGTCCGCGCAGCGGCGATGGCCAGGTTGGCAGGCTCGATCTCTTCGCCGCGGCAGAGCAGGACCGCACGCTCGACGGTGTGCTCGAGTTCACGAACGTTGCCCGGCCACGGATACTGCATCATCTGCTGCATGGCAGAGGGCGAAAAGCCGGTGACCTGCTTGCGATAGCGGGTGCGATTGCGACCAAGAAAGTGCATCGCCAGCAGCGGAATATCTTCGCGCCGGTCGCGCAAGCGCAGGCAAATGAATTTCAACCGTGTTGATGCGGAAGAGGAGATCTTCGCGGAAATTACCGGCCTTCGCCTCTTCAGGCAGATTGCGCGTTGGTCGCGGAGAGAACGCGCACATCGACGCGGCGCGTTTGCGATGAGCCGACGCGCTCGAGTTCGCCGGTTTCAAGCACGCGCAGCAGCTTGGCCTGCTGGCGAAGCGGAACGTTGGCGATCTCGTCCAGAAAGAGCGTGCCGCCGTTGGCGAGTTCGAAGCGGCCGACACGATCGGTGCGCGCATCGGTGAACGCGCCTTTCACGTGGCCGAAGATCTCGCTCTCGAAGGTGCCTTCTGGAAGTCCTCCGGCGTTGACGGCAACCAGCGGCCATGCGACTGCGGGGCGAGGCGGCGTGCAGGAGCTTGGCGACGATCTCCTTGCCGGTGCCATGTTCGCCGGTGATGAGCACGTTGGCGTCTGAAGGGCCGATCTGCGCGATGAGTTCGAGAACCGGCTGCATCGACGGCGCGCCTGCGACAAATTCAGGCATGCCCTCGGCGCGGAGCAGCCGGTTTTCGAGCTCGAGCTGACGGGCGCGGCGAAGGGCCTGGTGCAGCTCGGCGTGCACGCGAATCAGGCTGATGAGGCGCTCGTTCTCCCAGGGTTTCTGGATGAAATCGCGGGCGCCGCGCTTGATGCTCTCGACCGCCAGGTCGATGTTGCCCCATGCGGTCATGACGATGACCGGCAAGCGCGGATCGATCTCCTGCAGCCGCGCAAGCAGATCGAGCCCCTCCTGGCCGGAGGTGGTGTCGCGCGTGTAGTTCAGGTCGATGAGCAACACGTCGTAGTCGCTCTGGCCCAGCGCCTCAAGCAGCAATTGCGGCGAACGGACGCACTCAACCTGGATGCCTTGCGGGGAGAGCAGGAGCTCCACGGCCTCAAGAATATGCGGTTGATCGTCGGCAACTAAAACCCGGATTCGTTCTTTCTTGCGAGTGTCTGCCATCTAGTGATTGTCCGCTTGCACGACGCCGCTTTTCGCATCGGCGATCGAGATTCCGTACTCTTCGAGCACCGACCCCGTGGCGCGCCGCACCTCGATCCGCGCCTTTTCATATGCGGTCTCGGCTGTGACAAGGGCCGACTCGGCCACTGCCAGATCGTGCTCGGCTGAAAGCGTCTGCTGATTCGATCCTACGCCGAGCTTCTGCTCCTTCTGCATGATGTCGAGTGTACGTTGCGCCAGATCCCGGGACTTGCGGGCCGCGTCAACGCGGCTTGCGCCCTGTTCGAGAGCATAACGCGCGTTGCGCACCTCGATGCGAATACGCTTCTTCAACTCTTCAAAGAACACCTGCGACTGGCGGTATTCGAGTTCGGTTCGATACTGGTCAGCCTTCGCGGTGCGGTTGCGAAGCGGAATCAGCAACTGGAAGCCAACCTGATACTCCGGCGATGAGTCGTTGAATGCATTGTCAACGGCTCCGCCAAAACCCGGGGGCGCATTAATCTCACCGCCCCCAAATATGGGATTGGGAGTGCCGCCGTATCCTGTGCCGCCGTAGAAGCCATACAGGCTCAATTGCGGTAACAGGGCATTGCGCGCCGTTTTCCGGCTCAACTCGCGATTATCCAGATCAAGGCTTGACTCCAGCAACTCGGTGCGATTCTTGAGCGCCGCCGCTATCGTGTCCTGGATCGGTTCGGTATCGGGTTGGATATTGACGGCAATGTGATCGGTCGGTATCACGGGCATCTCCTCGAGAACCGGGTTGTCGAGAGTGCGCGTAATGGCGTTCTTCATGTAAAGCTCTTGCAATTGGAGGTTTGTCCGTGCAACGGTGAGGTCTTGCTCACGCGTAGCCACTTCAGCTTCCGCCTTGAGCACGTCCATCTCGGGGATCGCCTGCACCTGCAGCTGTTTGCGGCTGGTGTCGAGCGTCGTGGTTGCAAACGCGACGGATCTCTCGCCGACCTGTTCGGTGTCGTAGGCATCAACCAGGTCCCAGTAGATGTCGCAGATCTGGGTCACGGTTGCAATAATCTGCGCCTTGAATGCGATGTCGGAGATCTTCTGATTGGTTTTGGCAATGTGGAGGAAGCGAAGGTTAGGTCCTGTTCCGAACCCCGCCAATAGCTGTTGCTGAAAGAGGAATCGAACGCTGGAATATAGCTGCGGATTCAGCGTGTTGTTCGGGCTGTTCGAAGTCTGGCGGTTGTTATTCCAGTCAGCCTCGAAATAGGTTCCGGTTGGAAAAGACTGGTAGTAGCTGATGTTTGCCAGAGTTTCGTTCACGTGGTAGACAGGCACGCCGTAAATCTGCCGGTTGGCAAGCAGTTGCGAGGTGTGGTCCGTGTAGGCCATTGCCTGGATGTAGGGGTCGTAGCTGGAGACCGTGGTGCCGGTTCCCAGTGTCGACTGAACGAGGCCCGAACTGCCCGCACCGGCGCCACCCGCGCCGCTGGTGGTGCCGCCCGCGCCAGTGCCGCCGCCGCTGCCCGCACCATACCGCCGGGAGTGCCGGAGACAACGCCCGTGTTTACGCCGCGTGAAAAGCCGCCAGCCTTGGTGCGCAGGATGTCCATCTGCGCGATGGGCAGGTTGAAGCGCGCGATAACCAGGTCGAGGTTATTCTCGAGCGCAAGGTCAATGGCATCGCGTAGAGAAAGGTAAAGCTTGCCGTCGCGAACAAGCGAGTCGAGGCGCGCGGAGTTGGTCATGCTTGGAGACGGCGCAGTCTTGCCGCGGTATGTGTCGAAGGGGTTCCGCGACGTGTGCAGCATTTGATCGAAGGGAATGGAAGTGGTCTGTGCCGTCTGAAGCGGCGCGGATGCAGCGGTTTGCGAGGCAGCGGCCTGCACCGGAGCCGTTGACGAGGCGGGCTCGATGGCCTGGGCAAGGTTCGCCTGCAACAGAAGGATTGCGATAACGGCATGAATACGCGCGCTCATACGATTGCTTGAAAAAGTCTTCAAATGGTTCACCTGAGGGTCCTTCACTTTGCGCCAACCTCCGACGGGGTGGTCTGCAGGGTTTCGTCGCGCGTGAGCCAACCGTCGCGCAGTTCGAGAATGCGCTTGCTGTAGCGAGCATTCTCTTCAGAGTGCGTAACCTGCACGATGGTGGTTCCGGCGCGGTTGAGCTCGCAAAAGAGTTCCATGATTTCGCGAGCCTGGGTGGAGTGCAGATTGCCGGTTGGTTCGTCTGCGAGAAGGAGGGCCGGCGCGTGCACCACGGCGCGTGCGATGCCGACCAGTTGCTGCTGGCCGCCCGAGAGCTGGTTGGGAAACAGGTCCTTCTTGGCGACGATCTGGAACCGGTCGAGGATGTCGGCCACCATGCCGGCGCGATCCTTCGCCGGCAGGTTCTTGTACGAGAGCGGAAGATCGATGTTCTCCGCGACGGTGAGATCGTCGAGCAGATGATAGCTCTGAAAGACCATGCCGATGCGCTGGCGTGCAAGGTCCGCACGCTGCTTGCGATTGAGTGTGTGCACCGGTGTGGAGCCGAACCAGTATTCGCCAAGCCAACTGTCGTCGAGCAAGGCAAGCACGTTCAGCAGCGACGACTTCCCTGCTCCCGATGGACCCATCACGGTAACAAATTCGCCTTCCTTGATGGTGATTCCAATGCGGCGCAGCACCCAGGTTTCGGCGTGCCCGGTCTTGTAACTACGTTCAACATTTTTCAGTTCGATCATGGTTTTCTGTTACTCCGATCTCAAAAACAGGTTGGCCCGCTTATTCCGTCCTCAGCGCCTGCATCGGTTCAACGGAGGCTGCGCGGCGGGCAGGCAGCCAGCTGGCAACAAGAGATGCGCCCAATAGTACGAGTGCGACAGAGGCAATGGCTCCAAAATCAAGAGAACCGATTCCGAACAGTGTGCTTTGCATGGCGCGCCCCACCAAATACGCACCGATGAGGCCAATTCCCAATCCGATCAGCGCCAGCGTGAATGCCTCTTTCAGAACAAGATTGATGACCCGTCCCCGGCTCGCGCCGAGAGCCATGCGCAAGCCAATTTCGTGCTCGCGCTGCGCTACAGTAAAAGCCATCACGCCGTAGATACCCACCGCCGCGAGCAGCAGCGCAATACATGCAAATGCGGCAAAGAGCGACATGATAAACCGATCGTCGGCAAGCATCAGGCTCTTGACCTCATCCAGTGTGCGCGGCTCGGCAAGGGCGATTTGCGGATCGACAGCATGAACCGCAGCGGCAATACTGCGGGACATTGTCTCCGGATCGCCCGCTGTGCGCACACCGATGCTTGAAGTGGGCCACGGAATTTGCCAGAACGGAATTTGAATCTCGGGATAATCCTGGCGAAAGCCGCCCGCACGCACGTTGTGATAGACGCCAACGATCTGCCACGGAACCGGTACGTCCCAGCTTGGTCACACCCGGAATAAGTTCTTCAACATTGATGCGCTGCTGAAGCGGATCCTTGCCTTTAAAGTATTTGTGAACGAACTCCTCGCTGACCATCGCAACGCGCACCGTATTCGCGTTGTCCTGATCGGTGAAAGAACGGCCACGCATAACCTGAATGCCATATGTCTTGAAGTAGTCAGGCGTGACCATGCCGAACCCGGCACCGGGTCGCTGCGATGGATCTGCGTACTCCGGTTCGCCTGCAATCGTAAACGGCATTCCAAAGCCCGCACCTTCAAGTGGTAGGCCCGTCGATGCAGCGACCCCGGTCACTCCAGGAACCGATTGAATGCTCGCAATCATCTGGCGGTAGTAGCCCGAAATCAACGCCGGATCTTTGGGGCGCGCATCGGGCACCGGGAGTGAGAATGTCATTACATGCTCTGTGTTGACACCTAGGTCGACGCGCGTGAGATTCCAGAAGCTGTGAATCGCAAGCCCTGCGCCGGTCAGCAATGCAAGCGCGAGGGCAAATTCACCGACAACGAGCACCTTGCGAAGTCGCTGTCTGCTAGCGCCCGTTCCGGATCTCCCGCCTTCCTTCAACGCGTCCGCTGGATCGACGCGTGTGGCATACCAGGCTGGCGCACACCCAAACAGCAAACCGGCCAGCGTAGATGCGGCAAATGTAAATGCGAGAATGGGCAGATTCAGACTCAGGTCGGCCTCTGACGGCAGCGTGTTCCGCGGCATGGTCGCCACAAGCCAGCGTAGGATGGCCACGCCCACGCCAACACCAAGTAGCCCGCCGATCAATGCAAGCAGCAGGTTCTCAGTAAGAAACTGCGCGAAGATGTCGCGCCGCGCTGCGCCCAGAGCTGTGCGGATAGCAATCTCTCTTTGCCGTGTCGTCCCTTTGGCCAAGAGCAAATTTGCCACGTTGACACATGCAATCAACAGAACAAAACCCACAGCTCCCAGCAGAATCCAAAGCGTGTGGATTCTTTCCTTGGGCAGGAAATTGTTCTTCAGTGGTTCAACGTAGACGCCCCAGCCCTTGTTGCTTTTCGGAAAGGCCTTCGCAATGTTGGCGGTGACCGCCTCCATGTTTGATTGCGCCTGCTGCATAGTCACGCCGTCTTTCAGCCTTCCCATCACCAGCAGCCAATGGAAGTCATGATTCAACTGATCCGGCTTAAAAACGAGCGGCATAATAAGCCATTGATCCAGTCGATCAGCCTGTCCCGGCCCAAGCACGCCGACCACCGTATAGTCAGTGCCGTCGATTTTGATCGGCTTGCCAATGATGTTGGGATCGGAGCCGAGACGCTTCCATAACTTGTTCAGAAGGATCACGACGTGCTCTTTCCCCGCAGTCCCCTCCTCAGGCACGAAGTCACGTCCATAGCGAAACGGCGCGCCCATCATTCGATACATGCCGGGCGTGGTGCGCTGTCCTTCGAGATATTCTGGCTGCTCCTTCGTGGCGAGGTTGAAGCTTCCGCCGGTCCATGCATTCAGGTCCTGAAAGGCTGTGCTCTGGTTCTTCCAATCCATGAAGTCCTGGGCTGCAACGGAGTTGTGGTACGTCTGGATCTTCGACCAGACCATCACGAGTTGATCAGGCTTCGGATACGGCATTGGCGCGAGAAGGGTCGCGTAGACGACCGTAAAAATCGCTGTATTTGCGCCAATGCCCAGTGCCAGGGTCAGGACTGCAGTCGACGCGAATACCGGCGACTTGAACAATTGCCGAATCGCGTATTGGAAGTTCCGCAGCATCTGTCGCATTCCCCTACCTCCTGACAATGATCGGCAGCTATTCGGTGCGCAGCGCCTGCATCGGCTCGACACTGGCGGCACGTCGAGCAGGCAGAGCCGCTGCAATGGACAACGTGACAACGGTGAAGATCACAGCCCCAACGAGGGTAAGTGGATCGAAGGTGGTGACGCCGTACAACTGGCTCCGGAAGAGCCGTGCCAGCGCGACAACCGATGGCAGAGCAATGGCTGTGGCAGCGGCCCCAATCAGGGCCATTTCGCGCACCACAAGCATGACGACGCCGAAGCGCGGCGCGCCAAGAGCGAGGCGGACGCCTATCTCGCGAGTCCGCTGTTCAGTGGAGTAGGCAAGCACTCCGTAGAAACCAACCGCAGCGAGCAGCAGCGCCAACACCGCGAATCCGATGGCGAGGAAGGCCAGTGCGCGCTCTTCAGACGCGCTGCGATCGATCTGATCTTCCATGGTGCGCAAGCCATCCACCACGAGCGTTGAATCCAGTTGATGAATAGCCTGACGCATTGCCGGGAGGATGAATTGCGGCGCGCGAGAAGTCTGTGCGTAGATGACAACGCCGCCAGGGTGCTTCTGCTGCAGGTACGGCGAATAGACCGCGGGCCCGAGCTTGGTGCGGAGATCGGAGTGCTTGATGTCTCCGACAACACCCACGATCGTGGTGTCGTACTTGACATCGTCACCGCCGCCTTCGCTAAGCTGGCGTCCGATCGCGTTCTGAGCGGAGCCGAAGAAGCGTTTTGCGAATGCGAGGTTGACGACGGCGACACTCGGTTGGCCCTTCACATCTGCGGAAGTGAATTCCCGCCCTGTAAGCAGAGGCTGTTGGAGTGTCGCGAAGTAGCCGGCCGTAATGCGCGGCTGCTCGAAGTTCATATGCTCGTCTTCCGAAGGTTTGTACCCCTGAACCGAATAGTTAGAGGTCTCGGTATCCCCGACGAGTTCAGGATCATTAGTGGCTGCTACGGTGACTACGCCGGGGATGCGGCGGATAGAATCGAGAGCCTCGGTCACGATCTGAGGGGTCCGATCCTCGCCGTATCCAGACGCCGCGGGGTCAAGCGTAAAGGTGGCTAGATTTGCAGTCTGGAATCCAACCTGCTCGTGACGAAGATTGTCGAGGGTGCGGACAAAAAGCCCCGCGCCACCCAGCAGAAGAACGCTGAGTGCGATCTGCACTCCCACCGCCAGCTTACGGAACAGTTGCGAGCCTCGCGATGCAGTTCCGGCATTCTGGCGCAGGGAATCAGCAAGATCCGGACGAAGGAAATGGAAAACAGGCGCGATGCTGAACACCATCGCCGCCAGCAGGGAAAGGGTCAGCGTGAAGAGCAGAACGCGTGTGTCGATCGATGCAGAATAAGGCTCAGTGCCGGGGTCCGAACTGGTCATGATGCGGACCAGCGTTCGAGCGACGACGGGCGCAAGAACGATTCCTGCGGCCGCACCGGCGACACCAAGCACGCCACCCTCCACGAAGAGCTGCGAAATGATGCGGCCCCGCTTTGCGCCGAGTGCGTACCGCATTGACATCTCGCGGGTACGGCTGGCTGCACGCAAAAGCAATAGTGTCGCCACATTAATGGCGCACAACACAACCAGCAGACCTGCCATGCTCATGAGGATGGTCAGAGGCTTTTGAAGATCCGCGCGGTTGGGAGAGAATCCCTTCGAGTCATCAAACACCTTGATGTGCGTCAGATCGAGAAAGTTCTTTTTGAAGTGTTCAGACTTCGACTTGTAAAGTGTCAGTTCATACGCGCGCAGCGAATGCCAGAGCGGGTTCAGGCTTGCCTCAGCCTGATCCCGCGTGATTCCGGGCTTGAGCCGCGCCACAAGTGTCAACCAGACTGACTGATGGTTGGTCAGATCGTTCAAGGGCGCTCTCCATGGGAGGACAGCTTCAACCATGGTGACGGGAACAAACAAGGCCGGCCTGTAGCCGCCGATTGCCGAGACAAAGTTTTCCGGCGCGACGCCGAGAACCGTGAACGGGTGACCATTCACGAGCACAGATTGGCCGATCACATCGTTCGATCCGCCGAATCGTGTCTTCCAGTAGGTGTAACTGAGCACAGCGACAGGGTTCGCATTCTTAGCTGTATCGTCCTGAGGCGTGATCAAGCGCCCGGCCGCAGGCTTGAGCCCGAGAAGCTGAAAATAGTTGCCGCTTATCACTTCAGCGTCCTGGTTCTCAGCCTGGTTGTGCCAGGAGATCCCGACCTGCGCTCTGTCGGCGGCGATTACCCCAGTGAAGACCTGGTTCTGATCGCGAAGGTCCTTGTACATCGGATAGGAGAAGTAGTTCTCGGCGTCGCCCCCGAAACTGCTCATCGATCCGGAGAATCCGCCTGACCACAGGAAGCGCACCAACTCCTTTGGCCGCTCGACAGGCAACATGCGCAGCAGCACCTGATCAAAAAGCGTGAACACCGCTGTGTTGGCACCGATTCCAAGTGCAAGTGTCAGGATCACCGTGATGGTGAACCCGGGCGACTTGCGCAACTGGCGCATCGCGTAGCGAATATCCTGCAGCATGTTCATACTCCGTGTCTCTCCTCTACTCAGTTCGCAACGCCTGCATCGGTTCGATCGAAGCGGCACGGCGCGCGGGAATGAATCCAGCGATTGCGGCACACAGTGCCAAAATCGCGATGGCTACAAAAAGAGCGAGCGGATCGTACGCGCCCACCCCGTAGAGCTGGCTCTTCATCAGATGGCCGGCAAGGAGCGCGGCAGGAATCCCCAGGGTTAGGCCGAGCGCAATCTGTACCAGTGCCGATCGCAGCACCATCGAGATCACGCTCGATCGGGTTGCGCCCAGCGCCATGCGAATGCCGATCTCACCAGTGCGGCGAACAACAAAGTAGGACATGACGCCGTACAAGCCAACCGAGGCAATGATCAGGGCGAGCACGCCGAAGAGGCTGGTGAGGCGGGCGATCAGTCGATCCTGAGTGAAATTGCCAGCCACTTGCTCATCGAGCGAGCGCAGGTCGGTGATGGCAAGATTTGGATCGACTCTGGCCAGCGTGCGTCGGATAAGCTCTTCTGCATTTGCCTGCGGGCGGTCGAAGCGCAGCACCATCGATTCAATCAGCATCGACTGCGTCTCGCCGGAAATCATTGGCGGCTCTTTGTAGCCCGTATACATCTGTGCGAGCGGACGAAGATACACTGGGCGCACGGGGTCGCGCGGATTGTTCATCTTGAAATCGCGGAACACGCCCACGATCTCCCAGCTGCCTGAATACTGAGGGAAGTCGATTCCAAAATGTTGGCCAACCGGATTCTGGTTCGGGAAGAACCGCTTCGCGAAGGTCTCATTCACTACGGCAACCTGAGGTGAATTCGCCGTATCCTGGGCATTGAGGTCACGGCCGCGCAGAACAGGGACGCCCATGGCACGGAGAAAACCCGGACTAACACGGTCCCATGTCGAACCGCAATGGTCGTTGGGACCGGGAGCCGGATGACCCTGCTGAATAACGCACTCTCCCCAGTTGTCGCCCTCAAGTGGGCTATAGAGAGCCATGCCGACGCTGGTTACACCGGGCAGCGCGCTGAATCGTTCTTCAATCTGGCGGTAAAGTCCGGGCACACGGTCGACAGTGTAGCCCGCGCCGGCCGGATCGAAGTGCATGACGTAGCGATTCGTGGTGGTAATACCGAAATTTTGATTCTCAAGGTTGCTAAGCGAACGGGTCATCAGAATTGCACCTGCCAGGAGCACCAGAGACATCGCGGCCTGGATGATGACGAGGGACATCTGAGGAAGCGACGAGCGATCGCGTATGGATCGGCTCGTACCGCGCAGCACGTCAGCCGGTTGGGCGTGCGACGATAACCAGGCTGGAGCAAGGCCAAACAGAAGACCGGTTACGAGCGACACGAGAAATGCAAAGCCGAGGACGGTGATCGACGGGCGCGCTTCGATCGGCATGTTGTGGGCATCGGGAAAGGCCAGCGCGAGAATGATGCGACTTCCGCCATAGGCCACGGCGAGACCGGCAAGCCCGCCGAGGCTGCTCAGTAGCACACTCTCTGTGATGATTTGACGAACCACGCGGCGGCGTCCCGCACCCATCGCCATGCGTATAGCGATGTCGGCGCGCCTCGCGGTTCCGCGCGCCAGCAATAGATTTGCAATGTTGGCGCACGCAATGAGCAGCACGAAGGAGGAAAGGACCATGAGCATTTTGAGCCCAAGGCCCGTATTCTGCTGCAGACTCTGGATGCCTCCGCCACCCGGCACGATGACGACGTGCTGCTTGGGAATGACTGTGGAGCCACCGTGATCGGTGTAGACCGGGCGTGTATATAGATACTGCCGAAGCGCAAGAGACAACCTGGATTGCAGTGCGCCGATGTTGGTGCCGGGGCGAACGCGACCGATGGCGTAGAGCCAGTTTGAGTCGGAATGATGCAGGATTGAACTGGAAGCGCGCAGATATGGCTCTGTTGAGACGGGCATCCAGAAATCCGGAGCCCTGTTGCTGATGCGATCGCCAAAGAAACCGGGAGGAGCTACCCCGATGACAGTGAAGGGCTTTGTCTGAATCGAAATCGTGGAACCCACAATCGAGGGGTCACCCGCGAACTCGGTCTGCCACGCCTGGTAGCTGAGGACGAGGGCGGGCGACGCCGAGGGCGTATCGTCGGACTCGCCGAACACGCGCCCCGCATAGGGCCCGACACCGAGCATTGTGAAGAAGTTTCCCGAGACAAATTCGGAGTGAAGTTCCTTGGAGAATGTATCGCCACGGCGCACGCCCCACTCCCAAAGCCCCGCCTGGACTGCGGAAAGCTGTTCAAACTCCGGGGCTGACTGCTTCAGATGAAGAAAGAGATCGTACGAGAAAATATCGAAGTCGCCAACGTCACTGACGAAGCCTCCGTTGACACAGCAATTGTCGGTATCGCCGATCCGGTAAAGCTGTTTTGGATCACTCACGGGGAGCGAGCGGAGCAGGATGCCCTGCACCAGCGTGAAGATGGCCGTATTCGCGCCGATGCCCAGCGCGAGGGTGATGATCGCGGTAAGGGTGAAGCCTGGCGATTTGCGCAGTTGGCGGAGTGCGTATTTTAGATCTGCCAGCATTCAGAAACTCCCCCTCCTTCGTGATCGATTGGCAAGGCTCCCCGCGCTTGCTTCATTCCCCGCGTAGCGCCAGCATTGGATTCACGCTGGCCGCTCTCCGCGCCGGAATGAACGCGGCCATCAAAGCTGCGAGCCCAAGCAAAACCGTCGCCAGAGACAACATCGCCGGATCGTATGGCTTCACTCCGTACAGTTGATTCGTCATCGCGTGTCCCGCTGCAATCGCGGCGGGAACGCCGATTGCCAAACCGATCCCCACCTGCAGGAATGCGCTCCGCAGCACCATCGACAGTACAGACTTCTGATCTGCACCCAGCGCCATGCGAATGCCTATCTCGTTTGTCCGCTGCTCCACCGCATAAGCGGTCACACCGTACAGACCCACCGCTGCGAGCACCAGGGCGAGAGCGCCGAACAGCAGCGTGAGTTTGGCAATCATGCCTTGCTGATCAAAGTCCCTGTGGAGGGTTTCGTGATAGCTGGCAAAATCGTCGAGTACAAGGTTGGGATCGACGTCAGAGAGCGCGCGGCGGACCTGCGTTTCCAATGCCTCCGGTTTGCCGGGCACCCAGAGTACAAGGGTCGACAGGTAATGCGACGAGTTGTCGCCGGCGATTCCCTCCGGCTTTGTGAAGGGCGTGCGTTGACTGGCAGGAAGGAAGAACATTGGCCGGTTCGGGTCCTTCAAGTTGTAGTTCACATAGCGCATGTCGGCGGCCACGCCAACAACTTCGTAGTCTCCGGCCCTGGCCATCTCGTCCATTCCGAAGTGCTTTCCGATCGGGTTTTCGCCTTTAAAGAACCTCTTCGCAAAAGCCTCGTTGACGACCGCAACCAAAGGAGATGTTGCCGTGTCCCCTTCGGTAATCGCGCGGCCTATCAGTATCCGGTTATCGAGCGTCTCAAAGAAACCGGGGGTGACACGCGTCCAGGTGGCGCCGTCTTCATCGCCCGAATGCGGTTCCGGCTTACCTTGCACGCGTATGCCTTCGTTCCAGCTATCGCCGCTCATGGGCGCATAGGTTGCCGCCGCAATGCCCTGCAGTCCGGGAATGCCGTGCAACCGCTCGATCACGCGCCGATAAAGCAATTCCAGTTGCTCCGGCTGATAGCCGGCCAGGTGTGGATCTACCCAGGCGAGATAGCGGTCTTCGATCGCGAAGCCAAAGTTCTGGTGCTCGAGATTGCGGAGGCTTTGGGACAGCATGGCCGCTGCGCTCAACAACACCAGCGAAAGCGCTGCCTGCACGACCACGAGAGCCCTTTGGGGCCATCGTGCGCCTTGCGCGGTGGACCGGTTTGCGCCTCGCAACGCTTCGATCGGCTCGGCATGCGACGTGATCCACGCAGGCGCGATGCCAAAGCAGACGCCGGTCAACACTGAGACCCCCAAGGCAAACAGAAGAATCGGCCAGGAGGGAGCGGCATCGATGGGAACGTAGCTGTTCGGCCGGGCAAACGCCAAATGCAGAATCAGGCTTGTTCCGCTGTAGGCCACAGCGAGGCCAGCTGTTCCTCCGAGTACACCCAGCAGCACACTCTCGACCAGGGCCTTACCCACCAACCGGCCGCGCGAGGCGCCAAGCGCGACGCGCACTGAAGTCTGCTGCCGGTTGCGCAGGCCGCGCGCGAGAAGAAGATTGGCAAGGTTCGCACAGGCGATCAGGAGCACGCAGCCCGCGGCGACCATGAGCACGCGCAAATCTTCCTCATATTGTTCGCGCAGATCAGCCACACCCGCTCCGCCAGGCGTCAGATAGAGCATCTGCTTGGGCAAATACTCCTTATCCTGCATGGTCAAGTCGGCATTGTGACTCATCTGCCACTGGCGGAGTTCAAGCCTTAGCTGCGCTTCCAGAGCCTTCGGGTCGGTGCCGGGCTTGACCCGGCCAATGATGTCGAGCCAGTTGGAGGACGGCGTATTCAACCATGCGAGCTTGCCACGGATCAATGGCTCGTTGGAAAGCGATATCCAGAAATCCGGCATGGCCCAGCCGCGAAGATCGGCGCCGAAGAATCCCGGAGCCCCGACCCCCACAACAGTGAAAGGTTTGCCATTCATCTGAAATGATGCTCCCAGAACAGAAGGATCGGAGTCATACTTAGTGGCCCACGTGTGATAGCTCATGATTGCTACTGGAGGTGCGCCGTCGCGGTCATCCGCTTCATTCAGCACGCGGCCGATCCAGGGGCCAACCCCAAATGTCCTGAAGAAATTACCGGAGACAAACTGCCCATTGCGCGTCTCCGCCACTTGCGACGTGCCAGTCCGGCGCACACCCAGGCCCGTGCTTCCGCCCTGAAACGCCGCCAGATCCACAAATGCCGGCGTGTTGTCGCGGAATTTGTGATAGAGCTCGTTGTTGAATAAGGAGAATTCCTCCCACTGGGTGTAGCCTCCCCATTGGCAACAGTGAACCTTCTTGCCGATGCGATACAATTCGACCGGCCGATTGACGGGAAGAGACTTCAGCAGCACCGCGTGCACCAGGGTGAAGATCGCGGTTGTCGCGCCGATGCCCAGCGCGAGAGTTACGATGGCAGTGAGAGTAAAGCCGGGCGACTTGCGCAACTGCCGCAGCGCGTAGCGGATATCCTGAGCCGTCTGATAGAGGAAGTTTTTCACTGTTCAATTGCTCCGTTGGTGTTGTCGGATCCGGCTTTACTCCTCTTGACACTCACTCGTTTCTGAGTGCTTGCATGGGATGAATAGACGCGGCGCGCACCGCGGGAATGACAGAAGCGGCGAGCGCAAGAACAAAGATGGAGATCGCCGCGAGGACGATAACAACTGGATCAAGCGGATTGACCTGAAACAACAGCGACCGCATCAGTCGCGTTGCGAAGACGGCCGCCAATGCTCCCAGACCGCAGCCGATGAGTCCGAGCTTTGCGCCCGATGTGAGAACAAGTTGCACGATGCTCGAGCGCTGAGATCCGAGCGCCATGCGGATCGCCATCTCATGCGTGCGCATGGTGGCGGAGAACGCGATCACGCTGTAAATACCCAGAAGAGAAAGCAGCACAGCCGCGGCGGCGAAGCTGGAGATGAGCACAGTATTGAAGCGATGCGAAGCCTGCCCTTCCGCGACGACCTGATCCATCGATTCGACATGAATCAGAGGAAGTTGCGGATCGAGCGAGCGGACAACAGCACGCAATGAGTCCGCCATCTGCTCCGGCGGCAACTGACCGCGCACCACAATGGTGCCGTAGTTGCCCATGAGCATGTCGGGCGGCGCAAATTGGGCGATGTCATTCTTGAGCTGGCTTGCCGGCATGTAGAGCTGGCTCTGCGTGTCGGCAACGGCAGACGTCTGCTTGATATCGCCAATCTCCCCTACAATAGTTATCCATGGAGTCTGCGATTCGGGCACCCCGATGTGAATGCGTTTGCCAATTGGGTCCTGGCCCGGCCAGTAGTGCTCCGCGAGCGTGCGGTTCACAACAGCCACAAGCGGAGCCGCTGCCGTGTCGCTTTCATTGAAGGCGCGACCGCGCAACAGCGGTATGCCTGCGGCGCTGAAGTAATTCCCGAATACCTGGGAGGTCCATGCAAGATTGAGGCCCGCGCCTTTCGGAGGAATGTAGCCCTCGGGCACAAAGGCCGTGCTGCTCTCGCCTCCACCCTGGGGCAGCATCGTGGTGACACCCACCGTCTGCACGCCGGGCAGTTGCTGCAGCTTTGTGAGCAATGTCGTGTCGAATGCATCGACGGCTGCCTGCGTCGAATACTCCTTCTGTGGCAGGCCGAAGAAGGCGGTCAGTGCGTGGTCGGTGCGGAAGCCGAGATCCACCGCGCGCATCTTCTCAAAGCTGCGTAGCAGCAGGCCCGAAGCCGTAAGGAGCACTAGTGCAACGGCGAGCTCCGCAACAATCAACACCGAGCGCAGCCGCGCGTGGCCACCTCCGGAGGAACCCGTACGGCCCCCGTCCTTGAGTGCTTCATTCACATCAACGCGTGCCGCTGCCAGGGCGGGAATCAGACCGCAAGCTAAACCAGTGATGACCGCCAGCAGAACCGCAAAGACGACGACTCTCCAGTCCAGGCCGATCGCGCTGACGCGCGGGAGCGTCTCCGGCAGAAAGCTCACGCCCACGCGAAGAGCGCACGCGGCGAGGAGCAAGCCAAGCAGGCCGCCGGTGACGCTCAACAGGAGCGATTCAACGATGGACTGACGCACGATGGCCGCACCCGTGGAACCCAGGGCCAGCCGCACGGAAATCTCGCGGCGATGACGGATCACGCGAACCAGAAGCATCCCGGCCAGATTGGCACAGGCAATAAACAGCACGACCGCGACGGCAAAGAAGAGCGTACGCACCAGCGGCCTTGCCGCGGATACAGTCGCCTCCGTGAGGGACTTAGCGAGAGGATGAATGCGGAGACTGCCCATCGACGGTGGGAACTGACGCTCGATCTCGCGCGCCACCGGTTGCGCCTCCTGCAGGGCCTGGGTGGTGCTGATGCCGGGCTTCAGGCGGCCCACCATGCTGTAGCTCCAGTTGCCTGCGCCGTTGACCAGCTCACCCTGCGAAAAGCTCATCGGAACCCAGAGCTGGCTGCGGTTAAGTTGTCCCGGAACAAGAGGAAACTCAAACTCGCGCGGCATGACCCCGACAATCTCGTACGGTTTGCGGTCGAGCAGAATTCTTGTTCCAAGAATGTGCGGGTCGCCATGGAAGCGGCTGTGCCACATCTGGTATCCGATCACTGCCACCTGCGCCTTGCCCTCGTCCTCCTGTTGTGTAAACACGCGCCCCATCGCTGCGGAGACTCCGAGCGCTGGAAAGACGCCGGCGTTCATTCGCGAAGCGTCGATTTGAGCAGGATCGCTCGTCCCGGAGAGTTCATAGCTGGTTTGCTGGTACGCGCCAAGGCTCGAGAAGGCGCGCACTTCCCGGATGTAGCTGATTGCGCCCGAGGCCGTGACGCCCGGAGCGCTGTTCCCTAAATCCACCCCGTCAGGCATGTCGCCAAAGATCACTAGCTGGTAAGGCTGCGGAAAGGGCAGGGGGCGCAACAGCACACCTTCGACAATCGAGAAGATCGCGGTCGTCGCGCCGATGCCGAAGGCAAGAGTAAGCACCGCGGTGAGCGTGAATCCGGGTGTCTTGCGCAACTGCCTCAATGCGAAACGAGTGTCACGCCATAGGTTTTTCATCTTCCCCCCTGAATCGCTGTTCCCTTTACTCGGTTCTAAGAGCCTGCATGGGCTCAATCGTCGCGGCGCGTCGCGCAGGCGCGAGCCCCGAGACGAAGACCGTCAGCACGAGCACAGCCGCGGCGATCGTAAAGCTGACGGGATCAGACGGGGCCACGCCAAAAAGCATCGAGCGAAGCAACCGAACCGCAAAGAACGCGCCTAGCCCGCCGATTAGCAATCCTGCGGCAACGGTCTGGATTCCATTGACCACGAGGAGGCGCACAATCTGTCCGCGTGTCGCGCCAACGGCCATACGCAACGCGAACTCCCGGCTTCGTTCCGTGACCGCATACGCCAGGACCGCGTAAAGCCCGAGAGCAGCGACGAGAAGGCTGGCAATCGCGTAAACGCCCAGAAGCTCAACCGGAATCCGCGCGAGCTGATAGCGTGTGTCGGAGACAGCTTCGAGCGACTCGAGATTCTCAATCGGCAGCGCACCATCGAGCCGCACAACCGCCTGTTTGAGTCCGTTGGCGACTGCCGACGCTGTTGTGCGCGATCGAAGCGCGACAAAAACGTGGCTCTGATAATTCTGCAAGAGCGGCACATATATAACGGGGGAGGGCTCTGTGTCCTGCGGATTGTAATAAGCGTAATCCTTGACGATTCCCACGACCTGCATGGGCTTCTTTTCAACGATCACCTGGCTGCCAATTGCGCTTCCCTTGGGCCAATAACGCTGCGCCATTGCCTGGTTGACGACGGCGACCGCAGGCCCGCCGTCACGATCGTGCGAGGTGAACTCGCGACCTTCAGCCATCGCGATGCCCATCGTGTGGAAGAAATCCGGTCCCTCAAGATCCGTCACAACCGCCATCGACTCGTCTTTGGCGGGCACATAGCCAGGAACGGAGATGTCCCACGTGTTGCCGGCGCCATCATCTCCCATGGGAAGGTGAGTCGTCAGCGATGCTTGCGTCACTCCGGGTGTCGTGTGCAACTCATCGAGCAAGGCAGTCTGGAACGCTAGTCCCTTTTCCTTGGTGTATCCCGACCGCGCGAGCGAAAGGCTGGCGGTAAGGCAGTTTTGCCGGTTAAATCCCGTTGCGCGATGAACAACATTCAGCAAAGTGCGCGTGAGAAGAGCGCACGCAGACAGGACAACCAAGCAAAGACCGAGTTGAAGCCCGAGAACGGCCGTCTTGAAAAAGCGCTTCCGGCCGGCGCCGACAATCGATAGATCGCCTTCGCGAAGCGCGTCTTTTTGCGAACGGCGCAGAACCTGGCGAATCGGCATCATGCCGCACGCAAGTGTGATGGCCAGGACGAGTGCAGCGACAAATACAAGAATCCGCAGGTCGGTGTCGAGATTGAAAGTGAGTTGCATCCCGAAGGCAGGCAACAGCACATAGAGTGATTGCGAAAGCAAGCAGCTCGCAGCCCACCCCAGCGCGCCTCCCATGGCGGCGAGGATCAGCGTCTCGATCAGGAGCTGAGATGCGATGCGGCGTGGCGTGGCTCCGAGTGCCGCGCGGATCGCAATCTCACGACGGCGCTTTGCGGCGCGGTGACCGAGCAGTGACGCAGTGTTGATGGCAACAAGCAACAGCAGCAGAACAGAAGCTCCAAGGAGGATTGGCAACTGTTCGCCCACAATGCCAAAGAGACCACGTTCGAAATGCGCGGAGTCTCTCAGATTCAGATCCCACCCGGCATAGGACTCGCCGGGATGTTGCTTTGCAAAGACCTGCGCCAGCGTGTGCAGCTCAGCTGCTGCCACAGCCGATGAAACGCCGGACCGCAGGCGCGCCGCCACCATGAGCCCTGAATGCTCCAGGGGATCGGGAGGCGGATCGGCCTGAAGAGATCGCATCGCCGAAATCGGAACCCAGAAGGACTCCGCCATCCCGCCGAAGATCCCCGCGAAGTTCGGAGGAGCAACGCCGATCACGGTGAACGGGTGGCGATTCACATATACCGTTTTGCCCATCACGTGCGAATCGGCACTAAAGCGGACGCGCCATTCGCGGTCGCTCAGGACAACTTCGTCGTGAGCGCCGAAGACACGATCATTCGCGCCTGGGTCGAAGAACGCGCCAAGTTGCGGTTTGAGTCCCAGCAAGTCGAAGTAGTTGCTGGAAACCTGACCGGCGGAGAGGGCTTCCGGGGTCGAATCAGGCGAAGCCAGATCGAGCGTTGTAAGCGAGAACGCAGCCACATTCTCCAGACTGCGATCCCGCTCGCGGAGGAACTGGACGGAATCGTAATGGAGCGAATATCCCTCGGATCCGTGAACCGTCGCATCAATAAAACGTACGGAACGCGGATCGCGAACATGCGGCCAGGGATCGTAAAGGACGGCCTTGACCCATGTGAAGACTGTAGTGAGCGAAGCAATGCCCAGCGCCAGCGTAAGGACGGCGGCCAGGGTAAACCCCGGCGACATGCGCAACTGTCGAGTTGCATAACGCATATCCTGGACGAACATTCCTACGCCTCCACTTCCTCGGTCAGCTTCCTGAGCTCATCCTCTGAAACGACTTTGCCGTCGAAGAGGTGCACTTCTCGCTGAGCGTGCTTGGCAAAACGCGGATCGTGCGTCACCATGCAGATGGTCGACCCTTCGCGGTGCAGGTCGGCGAGCAGATGCATCACGGCTTCGCCGTTCTTCGAGTCCAGGTTTCCAGTGGGCTCGTCGGCCAGCAGGATCGATGGAGAGCCGGCCAGTGCACGGGCCACGGCAACGCGCTGTTGCTGACCGCCGCGAGAGTTGCGCGGGATAGTGCCGCATGCGGTGCGCCATGTTCACGCGCTCGAGGGCTTCCTTGACACGCTTCTTGCGCTCGCGCCGAAGGCATGCCGGCGCGATAGGTGAGCGGAAGCTCGACGTTCTCTTCAACGGTCAGGTCGCCGATCAGATTAAAGCTCTGGAAGATGAAGCCAATCTCCTGGTTGCGGATACGCGAGCGCTCGCCGAAGCTGAGGTTCTCGACAGGTTTGTTGTTGAGCAGATACCGCCCGCCCGTGGGTGTGTCGAGCAGACCCAGGATGGACAGCAGCGTGGACTTGCCGCAGCCCGACGGACCGGACATCGCCACATACTCGCCGCGCGAGATGGTGAGGTGAATACCGGAGAGCGCGTGGGTCTCCACTTCATCGGTGTAGAAGACCTTGGTCAGATCTTCAATTTCAATCAGCTTGTCGTTTGCCATCCAATCCCCCTCGTGAGTAGGTTCTCAGCTCTTAGCTGCCTGGTCCTAGTTCCCTGTAGTCGCATTGGCTATTCAAGCCGAATGCGATCCACGTTGTCGTAGCGCGACATGTCAGAAAGAATCACCGTGTCGCCTTCCTTCAATCCGTCGAGCACCTGAATGCTGTTGACCGAAGCGCGGCCAACCTTCACGGGCACGCGCACAGCGTTCTTGTGATCCGCATCCATCTTGAACAGGCTCAGTGTTGAGTTCTCGTTGCCCAGCGCGGGCCGGCCAACATAACAACACATCGGTGAGCCGTTCCAGATCAATGGTTCCGTCCACGCTCAACTGCGGCACCGCTCCCGGAGGAAGCTCGCCATCAAGTGCTACGTCAACGGTGCGCGTTCCGTTCAATACGGAAGGGTCAATTCGTGTGACGTGACCGGGAATAACGCCGTTGTGCGTGTCAATGGACGCAGGCTGGCCTATCTGGATGTCGCGCGCCTGAGTCTCGGCAATCTGCAACGCGGCTTTGAGCTTGTCACGCTGGATCACCTCAGCCACGGATGTTCCGGCCGTCACGTGCTGGCCTACCTGCACTGGCGTGGGGAGTTGCGCCAACGTGCCGGAGATCGTTGACCGCACCTGAAGAGCCGCCGTCTGCTTCTCATAGAGATCGAGCAGCGCCTTCGCCTGGTCAATCTTGGTCTGCGCCGAGGCCAGCTGGATCTCAATCGCTTTTTCGTTCACGTCGAGTTGCTCCATGCTGAGCTGGTGCTGCGTCGTCAACTGGTCGGCTGTGTTTTTTGATTTGCTATAGGCCACGCCGGAAATCACACCTAGTTCATAGAGCGACTTGTCAGTCTGCGCCTGCAACTGGTCCTGGGTGTAATCCGTGTTCACCTGGGCGGCAGCAGTCTTCTTGTCCATCAACGTGCTCTGCAACGGGGCCTGAAGACTCTTGTAGTCGGCCTCCGCTTGCTTGAGCCCCAATTGAGCGTTCAGCAGCAGTTGCTGAAGTTGCGGATCGGATAGTTCCATCAGAATGGTGTTGGGCGTTACCTGAGCGCCGGGCAAGGCACGGATGCGGACCACGGTCGCGTCGGTCTGCGCTGGAATGAGCTCGATACTATCCTCTCGCGGGACTAACGATCCCGTCGATCCACGCACCTGGCGAATCATGTTTCCTCGTTTTACGGTGTCCGGCCATACGGTTGAGGCGTCCACCGTGGGAGCCGCCGGTTTGAGCCGGGCCACCGCGAAGACTGCCGCCGCAAGAACCACCACCCCCACGCCGGCCCAAATGATCAGCCGGCGTCTTTTCTGCTTCTTAATATCTGGGCGTGCGATATCCATCACCCCAGATGGGTAGCACTTGCCATGCCAAATGGGTGTCGGCGTTCGCTGCTCAAGGCAAAGAAGTTAAGGGTGTGGCGGGGTTCTGCAGAAGGAAGGGAAACTGACCGCTCGTCGAGGATTGTGTCCGGATTCGGACAGTTTTGCCGACCAAGGAGTAGCTTCCTGCCAGCGGCGTGATCAGGGTGGAACCCAAACCAGATGTGGAGTTTAGTTCAAGGCCGCTCCACCGCCAGCGCCACGGCGTTGCCGCCGCCCAGACAGAGCGCCGCGACCCCACGTCTGGCTCCCCTTTGCGCCATCGCATGGAGTAGCGTGACCAGCACGCGGGCGCCGCTGGCCCCGATCGGGTGACCAATCGCCACGGCTCCTCCATTTACATTCACACGAGCCGGATCGAGCCCAAGCCCGCGAATTACCGCGAGCGCCTGCACGCTGAAGGCCTCATTCGATTCATAAGAGGTCAACTGAGTCGGCCGACCATCCGGCTTTGGCAAGCACTCTGCGAATTGCATCGATCGGAGCGAGGCTGAACCACTCCGGTGCGCGACCCGCAGTGGCTTGTGCGCGAATGACGGCCAGCGGCTTGACTCCCAGTTCCCTTGCCCGCTCGGCGCTGGTGACCACAAGTGCGGCAGCGCCGTCGCTGACGCCGGGAGCATTGCCCGCGGTTACGCTGCCACCTTCCTTGAACGCGGGCTTCAGTTTGGCGAGAATCTCCTTCGTAGTGTCCGGACGCACGGTCTCATCGGCGTCGAAGATGCGCGGCGACTCGCCTTTCTTTGCCGGCGGCAACTCGACGGGCAGGATTTCATCTCGAAAGCGGCCCTCGGCGCTGGCAGCCGCCGCGCGGCGGTGCGATTCGGCCGCAAAGGCATCCTGATCTTCGCGAGAGATACCGCACTTATCCGCGACCATCTCCGCAGCCGAGCCCATGTGAAACCTGTTGTATACGTCCCAGAGCCCGTCGTTGATCATCGCGTCGACGAGCGCTCCGTCACCCATGCGATATCCAGACCTCGCCTGCGTCAGCAGATATGGCGCGTTCGTCATCGACTCCATGCCGCCGGCCACAACAATGTCTGCGTCTCCAGTCTGGATCGCCTGCGCAGCGAGCGATACAGCTCTCAAGCCCGATCCGCAAACCTGGTTCACCGTCAGAGCGCCAACTTCAGCAGGCAACCCGCCAAAGATTGCCGCCTGGCGCGCGGGATTCTGCCCAAGGCCTGCCTGCAAAACGCAACCCATGATGCACTCGTCCACGCGGGCCGGATCCACGCCCGCGCGACGAACTGCTTCGCGCACAACGAGCGCGCCCAGCTGCGGCGAAGAGAACGACTGAAGCGATCCCTGAAACTTGCCTACAGGGATTCGCACGGCCGAGACGATCACGACCTCTTGCATTGTGTGCTCCGACGGCTCATGATGGCTGCCATCCGCGACGGGCGCGCCAATCATCAGATGCGTCCGGCCTCGCGAAGTTCGCGAATCTCGTCGTCATCGAAGACGCGGGATCGGATAAGGAACCGGAGACCCTCCGGTCCGTCCAGAGAGAACATACCACCGCGACCCGGCACCACGTCGAGGGTGAGCTGGGTGTGCTTCCAATACTCGAACTGGCTGCGGCTCATGTAGAACGGCTCGCCGTCCACCTCGCCAAGCTGCACGTCGGCGTCGCCGATGATGAACTCGCCGCGGGGATAGCACATTGGGGAGCTGCCGTCGCAGCAGCCCCCCGACTGGTGGAACATCAGCAGCCCGTGCTTCTGGCGGAGGACGCGGATGAGATGGATGGCAACGTCCGTCGCAAGGACCTGGCTCGGTAGCTCGGGCATATCCGCATTCCTAGAAGAAGCCCAGCTTCTTCGGGCTGTAATTCACCAGCAGGTTCTTGGTCTGCTGGTAGTGATCGAGCATCATGCTGTGATTTTCGCGGCCGATGCCCGATTGCTTGTAGCCGCCAAACGCCGCATGCGCCGGATAGGCGTGGTAACAGTTGACCCACACGCGTCCCGCCTGAATGCCGCGTCCGAGGTGGTAGCAACGGTTCGCATCGCGTGTCCACAGACCCGCGCCCAGGCCGTAGAGCGTGTCGTTTGCGATCTCGAGAGCGTCGGCTTCTGTCTTGAACGTCGTAACGGATACGACAGGTCCGAAGATCTCCTCCTGGAAGATGCGCATGCGATTGTGGCCGCGGAACACGGTGGGCTGGACATAATAGCCGTTGTCCAACTCGCCGCCGAGTTTCGCGCGCCCGCCGCCCGCCAGCAGTTCAGCGCCCTCTTTGTGGCCGATATCGATGTAGCTGAGGATCTTCTCCAATTGCTCCGTAGACACCTGCGCGCCGATCATCGTGTCGCTCTCAAGCGGATTGGCCTGTTTGATGGCCGCGACGCGCTTGAGCGCGCGTTCCATGAACTTGTCGTAGATGCTCTCCTGAATGAGCGCGCGACTTGGGCAGGTGCAGACTTCGCCCTGGTTGAGCGCAAACATCACAAAGCCCTCGATGGCTTTGTCGAAGAAGTCGTCGTCTTCCTGGCAGACATCAGCGAAGAAGATGTTGGGCGACTTGCCGCCAAGTTCGAGGGTCACGGGGATGAGGTTCTGGCTGGCGTACTGCATGATCAGCCGGCCCGTGGTGGTCTCGCCGGTGAAGGCGATCTTTGCAACGCGCGAGCTTGAGGCGAGAGGCTTGCCCGCCTCGAGACCGAAGCCATTCACGATGTTGAGAACTCCCGGTGGCAGGAGATCGGCGCATAGTTCCGCCCAGACGAGAATGCTGGCAGGCGTCTGTTCAGCGGGCTTGAGGACGACGCAGTTGCCGGCGGCGAGTGCCGGAGCCAGCTTCCACGTGGCCATCAGGATCGGAAAGTTCCAGGGAATGATCTGGCCGACAACACCGAGAGGCTCGTGGAAGTGATAGGCAACCGTATCGTTGTCGATTTGGGAGATGGTGCCTTCCTGCGCGCGAATGCAGCCGGCGAAGTAACGCCAGTGATCGATGGCCAGCGGCAGATCCGCGGCCGTGGTCTCGCGGATCGGCTTGCCGTTGTCCCAGGTCTCGGCCAGAGCCAGCAGATCGAGATTGTCTTCCATGCGCTGCGCAATCTGGTTGAGGATGATGGCGCGATGGGTCGGGCTTGTGTGTCCCCAGGCCTCGCGCGCCGCATGCGCTGCGTCGAGGGCCCGTTCAATGTCTTGCGCGTTGGAGCGCGGAATTTCGCAGAATGTCTTCCCCGTGACTGGAGTCGGGTTTTCGAAATACTGGCCTGAAGCGGGCTCAACCCACTTGCCGCCAATGTAGTTGCCATAGCGTGAGCGAAAGCTCACCTGGTCACTGAGCTTGCCCGGATGCACTGCTGTTATTGTCGCCATCGAGAGGTCCTCCAGGGAATTCCGCACCAGCGTGGGTCGAGGTTTCGCGGAGCAGGAATGATACATCCGCACGGGCGAGCCTGTGCAGAGTCGGCTGAAAGACCCTTCGAATCGTTTGCAGCGTCGTCGCAAAATGCCCTACTACAGACGCAGGGTCAAAGGACGCCTGCCGCGCAAGAGTATCCAGTGATTGCCAGGGATCAGTTCGTGGAATAGCGGTCACGTAACCATAACGCTAGGTACTCTTAGATCATTGATTTAGTACCATTTGGTGGTTGCTCCCTCGCACCGTTGATGTTCCGATAAGTGAGATGGCCCCATCACGGGGCGAGCGTCTGGGTCAGTGTCTCTGCTCTCATTCTGCCGACCAGCCAACATACCCAAACTCAATGCTTTCCAATACCGAGGAGACAAGCACGTGTACGATCCATGCGTTTTGAGGAAAATACCCGGGTTGTGCCAGTCTCGAGTGACCCGCGTTCTGAGACAAATTCAATCAGGTGACAGTGGTGGCGCGCTGGTGGAGATGGCCGTGATCATGCCGCTCTTGATGATCATGCTGACTGGCATCTTTTCATTCTCATTAGCGCTGCACCAGAAGTTGCAGCTTGCCGAAGCCGTAAGCGCCGGCGGCCGCGTCCTCGCACTGGAGCGCAGTCAGGCGAATCCCTGCACCGACACCGCCAATGCGATTTATGCAGCCGCTCCGGGCCTGGCGCCAAGCAAACTTACACTCAGCATCACCGTTGGGTCCACAACCGGCGGCACGATCACAGGCGGCACCACTTACTCGGCCGCCCAAGGTTCGGCACCCACATGCACCGCCGCAGGTCAAGGCGGCGGGTCGGCTCTGGTTGCCGGCTGGGGAGGACAGATCACAGCCACCTACCCATGCAGTTTTGCGGTTTACGGTATGAACCTTGGCAGCTGCAACATCGCAACGCAGGTCACAGAGGTGATCCAATGAACTTCAGAATCAGGAAATCCTTGGCGCGGGCACTCAGGAACGAACAGGGGCAGGCCCTTCCCTGGATGGTCGTTTCTGGCCGGCCTCACTTTTGGGGCTGCGGGTCTAACTGTCGACCTGGGTCATGCTTTTATCAGTTATCGTCAGCTTCAGACATCGACAGACGCGGCCGCAATGGCCGGCGCCTATGCCATGATTCAGCCGGGAGCGACAACTTCCACGGTCGATACCGTGGTCAAGAACTTTGCCTCTGTCAGCAACGGAGCGAATGCCACCCCAAATCTGCCCTCTCCAACGATCGCAATCCGGTATGCGTGCCTGCCGCTTTCCGGCCCGGTCGCCGCGGACTGCTCCGCCGCCCCCGTTAATTACAACGTAATACAGGTCACGCAACACTCCACCGTTCCCACCTATTTCATCAAGGCGCTTACACTCTTCGGCTTGAAAAGCGTCGTGTCGCTGCCGTTGAGCACAACCTCGACGGCAACCATTGCGAGCGGCGTGAACGACCAGGTCAACGTCGCCGTGGTCCTTGACTCCACAAAATCGATGGCAAGCGGAGCCCAGAACTGCGGAGGCAAGACGAAAATCAATTGCGCGCTGAGCGGAGTACAGACGTTGATGACCCGGCTCGCACCCTGTACAGCAGCCTCAATCAAGGGAAAATGTGTGCCGTACGATCAGGTAAGTTTGTTCACCTATCCGAACATTCAGGCAAACACGACATCGAACGACACCGATTGCAAGTCCGGGACAAATCCCACAATTATGAATTACTCTGTGCCGACGCAGGGGGCCACATGGTCAACGCCAACCGGCACTTCTGCTACGTACCAAATCGCCGACTACACGAGCTCATGGTCCTCAAACAACTCACAGAACGGCTCGCTTAGTTCCACTTCGACCATCGTGAATGCTACGGGCGGTTCGGGATCCGGATGCAGCGGTGGCGGTGTTCAGGCAATCGGCGGTGTCAGTACTTACTTCGCCGGGGCAATCTATGCTGCCCAGTCCTCGCTCGTAACCGCGAAGGCTGCGGCTCCGGGATCGCGCAACGTGATGATCATTCTCAGCGACGGCGATGCGAATGCCGCTAGCTCCAACATCACGGGGTCCAGTTCTCTGAGCAGCAGAGACAACACCCCCGGCAACACTCCCTATCGATACGGCTCGGCGAACTCCGAGTGCCACCAGGCGATCGATGCGGCCAACTTCGCGACACTCAGTGGAACGACGGTTTACTCGATTGCCTACGGTTCGCCGAGCTCCGGATGCTCAACGGACAGTACCACTCATTTCTCCTCGACGATTACGCCCTGTTCGACTCTTCAACTGATGTCCAGTGGCTACGGCAGCGGAGACAAGTCGCACTTCTATTCCGATGGTTCGTGTTCGTCAGTTTACGACTTGACCGATCTGGACAGCATCTTCGGATCGATCCAGGCATCGCTTACCCATGCGCGCCTGATCCCCAATCCCAAGACGGCGATCACAGGCACGTAATCAACGCATTGAAGCCAACAAATCCACAGGGCCGGGGACACTCTCCCCGGCCCTGCTTTCTTGTGCGGGTTACTCTTGAGACCCCATGGTTAAGTGCAACGTTTGCAAGCTACCCACAGGTTTTCCTCCCTCTTCGATTCGCGCCTCACCTGTATTGAAATCAGTTACTTTCCCCGGACCCCGGTAACGCGGATGAAATTACTGGTGAGCCATGCCATTGCCGCTAACCGGTCATTGAATCAATCGATTCCGGGCGCTACGTTTGGAATCTCACCTCCCCACGTGAGACTCGTCAGGGCCCTGATTCAACCTGCCGGGAAAGAGTTGCAGTGCTGGGTCTCAGAGGACCCCGATATAGCGACGAAGTTAAGCCGAGGAGGGTATTCAGAATGAAGTCCTTCATTGCCTTGAAACGGTTCTCCTTCACGAAGCAACCCATCGGAAGCAAAATTCGAAGCCTGTTTCGCTCAGACGACGGGGGAAGTGCGCTCGTAGAAATGGCGGTGGCGTTGCCCGTCATGATGATGATGTTGACCGGTATCTTCTCGTTCTCGACGGCCTTGTATCAGAAGCTTCTGCTTGCTGAGGCCCTGAGCTCCGGTGGGCGCGTTCTCGCAGCGGATCGGGGAGACATTGACCCGTGTCAGGCAGCCACCACGGCGATCTATACAGCGGCTCCCGCCTTGAATCCAAGCAATCTCACACTCACCTACACAATTGGCGGCGTGAGTTATAGCCCGGGCACAACCTCGTGCCCAGGTCAGTCTGGCACCCCCAACTCAAACATGACGGCGGGTGGAGCAGCTCAGATTCAGGCCACATATCCTTGCAGTCTTTCCGTGTACGGGGTCAAATACGCGAGCTGCAATCTCGGGACGCAGATTACGGAGAATATCCAATGAGATCGAGTGCAGACTCTTTTCTGCATCGCGCGCGCAGGGATCAATACGGCCAGATTCTGCCGTGGATGGCATTCCTCGGAGCACTGATCGTCGGCATTGGCGGCCTTACCGTCGACCTTGGTCACGCCTACGTCTGTTATCGCGAACTGCAGTCTTCCACCGATGCTGCCGCGCTGGCGGGAGCCTACGCGATGGCGATGGCGCAGGCCACACCGGCCTCCGTATCAGCTCAAGCTCAGACCTTCAGCTCAGTCACCGGCAGCGAAAACGCTACTCCCAACCTGCCAAGCCCCACGATATCGACCACATTGAGGTGCGTGACGGACTCGCCCCTGGTGGAGGCGCCATGCACGGCCGGTCCCACAGGCAGCAATGTTATCCAGGTTGTGCAGAAATCGACGATACCCACCTACTTCATCCGTGCCCTCGCTTTCCTTGGTGTCAATTCTGCGCAGTCGCTCACGCTGACTGCCGTTTCTACAGCAACCATGATGAGCGGAAAAGCCACTCAGGTGAACGTCGCGTTGTTGCTCGATACAACAGCCTCGATGGGCACCAACGACACGGACGCAAACTGCAACAATACAAGAATTCATTGCGCCCTGGGTGGGGTTCAGAAACTGCTGAAGGGCCTTGCGCCCTGCACCGCATCGAGCACACAAACAAACTGCACGCCCTTCGATCAAGTCAGCCTGTTTACCTTCCCCAGCGTACAGGCGAATACGGCATCGAATGACACCTCTTGCCCTTCGAGCAACCCCGCCATCGTGCCGTATTCCACGCCAACTCCCGGGGCTAATTGGACAGCCCCCACGGGCAATGCAGCGACCTACCAGATCACGGATTATCTGAGCGATTACAGCTCTACCAATCAGCAGGGCGGCTCGCTGAGCAATTCTTCAGCCCTTACCACCGCTACGGGTGGATCGAATTGCGGCGGCATGCAAACTCCGGGCGGGGACGGTACCTACTATGCGGGGGCGATCTACGCGGCCCAGTCCTCTCTAATGGCGGCACAGGCAGCGAATCCGGGTTCGCAGAACATCATGATCATCCTCAGTGACGGAGACGCGAACGCGAACAGTTCGAAGATCGCTGGCAGCAGCCAACTGTCGGGCAACGTCTATGGCTCCGCGAATGACCAGTGCCACCAGGCAATCACGGCGGCGAACTATGCAACGAACAACGGCACCACGGTCTACACGATTGCATACGGAGCATCGAATTCGGGTTGCTCAACCGACACCGGTTCCCTGGCAATCTCACCGTGCGCGGCAATGAAGCAAATGTCCTCCGGATGGTCGACAGGCGATCAGTCGCACTTCTACTCAGACGCCTCCGCATCGCAGAACCCGGGACAATGCACCGGAATGAATGACTATTCTCTGGACGGGATCTTTACCAACATTGCGGCGAAATTCACGCAGGCCCGCTTGATTCCTAACGGCACAACCTAACAGGAGCGAAGCCGGAAAACCTGCGACAGGGCTGAGGAGTATCTCTCCTCGGCCCTTCGTTTTTTGCACTCAATGGAAATCGATTCGATGCTGTCCGGCTTTGCTTAACAGGCTAGAGATGGGGCATTTTGATTTACGTCTCATTCATCGCCACTTCACAGGAAATTGAATAAAGACCGCTACGCTCGCTTCATGAAAAAGAGCCACGTCTTCTCTTGCGTCGTCGTTTTCATAGGTGTGTCTTTTGCAGCCTTCAGCCCGAAAGCAGCTGCGCAGTATGAAGATGGCAGCCTGATCGGCACAATCCGTGATACCTCCGGCGCGTTGGTAAACAACGCCACCATCACCGTCACCAACCCGGAAACGGGAATTTCAACAAGCACCGCCTCAAGCGCCTCCGGTGACTACGAGGTGCCTTCTATGCGTGTCGGTGTCTATACGATCAAGGCCGAAGCGCCCGGCTTTGCACCCATCGTTGCCGAGAACATTACGATCGCGGTCGCCGGGCGTCGACGCATCGACCTGACTCTCAAGGTTGGCGAGGCGAGCGCAACGACGGTCGAGGTGAGCGGCGTTTCGCTTCAACTCGAGACGGAAACAAGCGAGCGCGGACAATCCGTCTCCGAGTATCAGACCGAATCATTGCCCCTCGTGAGCCGTAACTACTCTGATCTTCTTGCTCTGGTGACCGGTTCGCGTCAGGCTCCCACCGCTGCAACCACAACCTCCGTAACAAGCCTCGTTCGGCAGGGCTCATGCAACGTGAACGGCCAGCGGAGCATGTTCAACAACTATCTTCTGGACGGCATGGACAACAACGCCTACGGCGAGAGCAACCAGGGATTCGACAACCAGATCATCCAGCCGCCGCCGGACTCGATTGCGCAGTTTCAGGTGGTCACCAACAACGAAAGCGCTGAATACGGGCGCTCTTCAGGCGCCACGATCAACGTTGCTTCAAGAAGCGGCACAAACAAACGTCCTCAGCCTCGTCTATGAGCTGCCGGTTGGAAAGGGACGCGCATACGCGTCGAGGTCGAATGCATTTGTGGATGCCATTATCGGCGGGTGGCAGATAAGCGCCATCAACACCGCGCAGGGAGGCACACCCTTCAACCTGGGTTACACCCCGAACTCAGCCAATGTGGTATCGCCGCAGATTACAGCCACCTACCGCGGCGCCAACGAGTACCGCCCCAACGCCGTTTCGGGTCAGGCTGTAAAGCTCTGCCACTCCGGCCACTCGTGCCTGAACCAGAGGCAAGCCAATGGAACAATTCAGTACGTCAACTGGGCCGCCTTCACCCTGCCCGCGACAAAGGATGCCGCAGGAAATCTCATTTCCCCATTTGGCAGCGCGGGGAGAAATCCTGGGCGCACCCCGAACTACTATGCGACAGATCTTGCCTTCAACAAGCGATTCAACACGCCATCAGAGAGACTGAAAATGGAGTTCCGGGCCGAGCTCTACAACGCCTTCAACCACACCAACCTCTACCTGCCGGCCAGCGGCCTGTCGGGAACACTCTCAACCGCCAGCACTCTCAACAACCCCACTGGCGGCGGAGCCATCTCCGGAACCTTCGAACCCCGCATCGTCCAATTCGGTCTCAAGATGCTCTACTAGCCAACTCGCACACTCTCCGTTGTCAACCCGCGCGGTCCTCGCGCGGGTTGATGTTTCTGGTGATATGGAGCCGCCTGCCAAAGACCATCCCGCTGCTACACGTCGGAGGTAAGGGTGGTCGCGATGCCAGAGAACGCGTTGTTGATGCCGGTTGCCAGTTGCGACATTCCAGCAATCGCTCCAAAGGCAATCAGTGCCACGACCAAGGCATATTCGACAAGGTCCTGGCCCTCTTCACGCACTACGAAGCTACGTGCATTGAAGTACAGAGTCGTTATCAGCTTGTTCATATGCTCGCTCCTGAGTAGGGAAGTAGGGGAGTGTCCTTGGTTGTAGCACTCATCATGCGGCTAGGCAAAGCTCATTCGTAAAGCAGGGGTGACATTCGCGCAAACCAGTGGTGACCTTTGAGGGAGGATCTCGGCGTCGCCAGCCTATTGCGTCCTTATTCGAACGTTTGCGGCAGGACGAGACAGACGAGGATTCCGCCGCCAGCGCGCACTTCCACAAGCCCTTTGCATTTGCAGAAGGGCGGCGAAACTCCGCGAAACCCATTGATTTAAAAGGATGTAGGCGTTGCCGGCTAGATCATCGAGCGAAACGTTGTTCCAAGCAACGCGAGGTCAATTAACCTGCGGTCCTCAATGAAGTTCTAACGTCTCTTTTGACGTCTTCTTCAGAAGCATTTCGCGAAGTCAAATTACCGATCGGGAGAAACACTTCAAATGTTGTTCCGCTGACTCCGGGGCGTGATGAAGAGCGAAATCGGATTGTCCCGTGGTGTTTGAGAACGAGGCTCCTCGATACCCATAGCCCCAGGCCCGAACCCTTTAAATCTTTAGTCGTAAAGAAGGGATCGTACACCTCTTCCTGGATTTCCTTTGAAATCCCGGAGCCACGATCGTGAACCGTCACTCGCGCGCCTTCGCTACCGTTGCGATGGATAACTTTGATCCGAATCACAACGTTGCTGCCAGGTGTGGAAGCTTCTAGAGCGTTGCAAATCAGATTTCTGAAGATTTGAGTCAATTGGCCTGGAAATCCGCAAATGTTGATGGGAGCCGGACAATCGTATATCAAATGAACAAGGGATGATGCCGCGGATCTCGCGAGCATTTCGACGACTTCAGCTACAAGTGAGCTGAGATCAATTGGAATTGGGTGCTGTGAGTCGCGATGGAAGGCGAGCGATTGCTTCGTTATACGCGAGATCCGTGCAAGCTCGCTGGAGGCGCGTGCCAGGAATTCACGTGTCAAATCGAGCGAGGAAGAGGATTCCGCCAGATAAAGCAAATTTGTAAGGGCTTCAAGCGGATTGTTAATCTCGTGCGCGATAGCATTCGCCAAGTTTCCAGTCGCAGCAAGCTTTTCTGCGGTCAGAAGTGCGTAATCGGCAAGTTTGCGATCAGTAATGTCATTCAAGATAACAATCTTTTCTCTTTGCGTGCTCTCCGATTCAAAGGGGATGACTGACAGTTCCACTGTTTTCTTGGCGATGGCGAATTCAGCCCTGTAGTGTTCTCCATTTTGATGCAACGGCTCGCTCGTTCCCAGCACGCACTCTAAAAACACCGCTGCATCTTCGCCAGCTTCAGGCTGGCATTTTGGCCTGCAAATCTCTGCAAATGCGCTGTTCCATCGAATCATGCGGCCATATGCATCGATCAGCGCCAATCCTTCACGCAGGGCGTCGAAAGTTGACTGCCACTGCTGTGCAGCCTTGCGAGCCGCACCCTCGGCCGCTCTGAGCCGCAGCAGTGCGCGCACGGTAGCAATCAGTACCATGCGATCAATTGGATGAGTGAGGTATCCATCTGCTCCGCCTTCGAGTGCACGGACACGGTCGTCGCTGGAGACGAAAGAGGCAGAAATCTGAAGCACTGAGATCGAGGCGGTCCGCGGATCGCCTTTGATTCTCTTGCAAACCTCGTAACCGGATATGTCGGGGAGACGCACGTCCAAGATGACTACGTCGGGCAACGTCTGCGCGATCTCCAAGGCTCCATAGCCAGTACCGGTCTGCAAACAATGGTAGCCCGCGCGTTCAAGTACACGTGACAAGACGTACCGATTCTCTTCCCGGTCATCGGCGATTAAAACCTGAGGACAGGAGTCAGGCATCATGGTCCTTAATCGCGGCTTCGGGTGCCAAGCCGATCGATCTCACCCAATCAATAAAGGGCTGCGCGGAGAGTCTCGTGGTAACGTCCTCCTTACGAATAATCCTCGCCGACCAAGAGTCCAATTGAGCCCTTTCGATATCCGAGAGGACCTTAGAGGTATAGATAAGGACGGGAAGGCTTTTGGTTGCCGGCTGAGTCCGCAATTGGCGCAGAACTTCGAAGCCGCTGATATCGGGCATCAGCAGGTCGAGGATCAGTGCGTCGGGCAGACTCTCGTTAAGTGATGACAGAGCTTCGGATCCGCTGGCTGCTTCGCGAATATCAAGCCAAGGTTGGTCGAGCAAGTCGCGAAGAATGTAGCGGGACACCTCATTGTCATCCACCAGAAGTATGCGCTTCGTCCCCGTGTTCGCGGTCAAACTTCGAAGCTCGCGCAGGAGTATTTCGCGCTCCACTGGCTTGGGCAAGAAGAGATTCGCGCCTCTGGCAATTGCCGCCTGCGACTCGTTATGGACGCTCGTCACTATCAGCGGAATTTCCGGTGCTCTCTCCCGCGTACGAGTGATAAAGCCCCAGGACTGGTCGTCACCGATGTAGATGTCGGCGACTACAGCGGCGGGAGTATGCCTGACGGTCCACACTTCGGCCTGGGCAAGGGTCGTCGTAATTATCGGTTGGAACTCCGTGTCGCGCAGGTATGACTCCAGGAGGTGAGCAGTCTCCTCGTTGTCTTCAAGAAAGAGGATTGGAGTGCGAAAGAACTCCGGCGGCGATGGCATCGCGAAGTCTTCAGGCGGGCTGGCCTCTCCGACGTAAACCGCAGGAAGCTTGACGAAAAAGGTCGAACCCTTCCCGACATCGCTCTCCAGCCAGATCTTCCCCCCCAGCAGCAAGGTCAGATTGCGGCACAGCGGCAGACCGAGCCCAGTTCCGCGATACCGCTCCTGTAGCGGGTTTTCGACCTGGCCGAATTCCCTGAAGATCGTTTCATGATGTTCAAGGGCGATCCCGATGCCTGTATCTTCCACAGCAAATTGAACTTCCTGTCCCTCCAACATTCTGGCAGAAACGGTCACCCGCCCGTTGGGAGTGAACTTGAGTGCGTTTGAAATCAGATTTCTGAGTATCTGCGAAACCTTGCCTTCGTCGGTGCGTAAAGGCGGCAATTCCGCTTCTTCATCAAACACGAGATCGACGGAATTGTTGTCGGCCAGTAGTGGCTTCAACATGCCTTTAAGCGCGCTGAACAATTCATGGACTTCAAACCGCTTGGAGCGGATACGGACCTTACCAGCCTCAACCTTCGCCATGTCGAGCAGATCGTTGACCATCTCCTGCAGATCGCGAGCCGCAGATTCGATGTATCGGACTTGCTTGATTTGTTCGGGGACCAGATCGCCGTCGATTCTGTCCAGCAACAGGCGGGAAAGAGAAACGATCGAATTCAACGGGGTTCGAAATTCATGGGAGACATTGGAAAGAAACTTCGTCTTCAACTCGGAAGCGCGGCGCAAATAATCTGCGCGCTCATCAAGTTCAGCATAGAGTGCAACCACACCCCGGTTGGTGTCCTCCAGCTCGCGGTTTAACATTTCCAACTCTTCCTGGCGTTGACGTAGCTCCTGAAGAGTTTTCAGCAACTCCTGATTCTGTCGTTCAATTTCTTCGTAAGGGCTTTCGGGCGCACGGTCTTGCATCTTTCGGCTGAGTTCGCGGGCGCTCCGTAAGGTCCAGGTGTCACGATGATGCGGAATATATTTCGCCATCAGCACCGTTGTGCCGTCTGATGTGGTGTTGATCTGAAATTTGTCCATGAGCCGGCGCGTGCCAATGATTCCCATCCCGAGGCCCGTCTCGGATCTGTATCGCCCCTCAAGAATCTCCTTGATATTCGTAATACCGGCTCCGGTGTCAGAAACCGTCACTTCCAGGCGCTGAGGAGGCTCGAGCTCCAACGAGAACGTCACTCTGCCATTGCGAGCATAGCGAAAGGCGTTTCGCGCGATCTCAGACGTTGCGGTGGCCAACCTGATCTGATCCTGGTTATCCAGCCCCAGTTCTGCGGCAATCTCGCGAGCGCGCTGTCTCGTATAAACGACATCTCGTTCAGTCAGCAGGGCTAGATTGAGAATAGGAATGGACATGAGGCTACGCTGCCTTCACCACCACAACGCTGGCGTCATCGCGGCGACGTCGGAAGTCGCGAAGCAGCGCACTGCCGATCACGGCCGGATGCCGCGCAAGCAGCCCCGCATAGGGCGAGAGGTCCCATTTGGATTGCAATCCGTCGGAATGAAGTACAAGCACAGCGTCCGGCGGCCACTCAAAACGAAAATCCTGGATTCTCGGTGCCGACATTCCGAGTGTGCCATTGTGTGAAACAAGACTCTTTGATGCGCCCCCGCTCAGCAGCACCGATGAGATGTTTCCAACGCCGGCATAAACAAGCGTCTTTTCCCTGGGCCGAATCTCAGCAATTGAGGCAACCGCGCCACGAGTTTTCCGCAGAGCATCGTTCATGTAGCTCAATATTTCGGCCGGCGCCAACTCTGCTCGCTGCCTGAATGTTGCAACCGCTTCCTCAGCAGCCTCAGCCGCGCCGAAACCGTGTCCGAGCCCGTCGGCGACCAGCACAAGGGTGCGTTCAGGAGTGTGATGGCTGCACCAACCGTCTCCACAGACGCGCTCTCCGGGATAGGGTATAGCGATCCCGGCAATCTGAACCATTGCTTTGGGGGAAGCCTCTCCCAGCTCAATCAGCACAATCGTTCCCCCGCGGCCGGTAAAAATCTCGAGTTTGGTGGCTATCCTCTTTATCGCTCCAAGGCCGCCGCCCATAGTTCCCGATGTGGAGTAACCATCGCTCATCGCATCCGCAATATTGGCGATACCTCCGCCTCGGTCCATCGCCAGGATTCGTGCGAGGGGTCCAGCCTCGTCTGTAATGCCAATCAGAACCACCTCACCCCCGGCGCCATGCAGTAGGACATTTCTAGAAACTTCTGTGGCCAGGAGAGCAAGTTCGCCTGAACGCGTCTCATCGAAGCCCAGACGTTGGGCCACAAAGAGCGCCGTGCGTCGCACCTCGCCCACCGAACTGGCGTCGGTGACCGCCACCCATTCAGAGAAAGTTATCTCCATCGCGCGATTGTGACCCTCGTCCCCCTCCCCACTTCCGATTCGATGCTGAATTCGTTGACGAGGCGTTTACTACCGCCGAGCCCCAACCCCATCCCCGATCCCGTCGTGAATCCGTCTTTGAGTGCCTGCTCCAAATTTGGAATACCGGGGCCATTATCCTCAAAAATCATGCGCAGCCCGGATTTGGTACCGTTCGTCAGCGCCTCCACTGTCATCTGACCACCTCTGCCGTGGTCGAGAGCATTGCGCGCCAACTCACTCGCTGCGGTCACCAATTTTGTCTGGTCTACCAGGCTGAACCGCAGTTCGATAGACCATTGACGAACTTTCTGGCGGGCGAAGACTACGTCGTTTGAAGTCTTGAGGGGCAGGGTGTCACGCTTCAAAACGTTCATGACCTGATCCAGACTGCGTTCCCGAAGCTGCTCCAAAAAGCAGTTCCATTCCCGCTTCCACGCTCAATGCCGTGCGAACTCCGGGCAATGACATGCCCAGCTCAACGAGCGTGATGGCAACCGCAGGTTGCATGCCAACGACCACGGTATCAGCCCCTAAAACCCTGGACATTCCTGCAATGTTTGAGAGCATTCGACCGATGAACGAATCGACGATTTCAAGGGACGAGATGTCAATGAGAACCCCCGTGGATCCCCACTCGGAGATGCGCTCGGTCACGTCGTCTTGTAACTGGAGGGCGAGCTTGTCATGCATGTCCACCTGGATGGTAATCAGCAGGAGCGAGCCCATGCGAAGGACCGGAATCCGTTCCATCTACTCCTCCCGCTTCGCGAACAGGCCGCTGATCGGATTGACGGAAGCTGCCGCGTCACGCACGACCTTTCGCCCGCTGCGCTGTAACGCCAGAGCGAATGCGTCGGAAAGTTTCGCTTTTGTCACCACGTCTTCAAGATTGATGCCCAGATGGACAATGGTCTGAGCAATCTGCGGCCGGACTCCGCTGATGATGCACTCCGCACCCATCAGTCGCGCCGCCGTAATTGTTTTCAAAAGGTGCTGCGCCACGAGCGTATCGACAGTAGGGACACCCGTAATGTCGATTATGGCGAACTTGGAGTTGGTGGAGACGACGGCTTGCAGCAGACTCTCCATGACAACCTGGGTGCGGGCGCTATCCAGGGTTCCGATAATCGGGAGCGCCAGGATACCCTCCCACAGCTTGACGACCGGCGTTGAAAGCTCGAGAAGTTCCTGCTGCTGACGCGAAATCAGTTCTTCCCTGGCGGTAATAAAGGCATCGCTCGTCAGGAGCGCCAAACCGTCGATCATCTGGGTTATTGTCCAGATGGTGTCGAAAAGCTTGTCCTGACTCTTTGAGAGCTCGCGACGCGCTACTGAAAACAGCGGCTGCTTAAGTGAGAGCGCGAATGTCGCCACGTCTGAAGGCGAGAATCCCTGACGCGCACGAGATGTCGAAATCTCCTGAAGGAGTTCGCGAGCCGTATTCCAGCCGGACGCGGATAAATCCGTGGGACCGCTGATTCTTACGCCCGCGGCCACTGCACTCAGCAGGTTGCGGCACTGCTCCTCGAGCTCGTTTTTGCTCATCAGATCAGTCCGCTGGGTGGATCGGCTCATATCTCGCATCCAGTCGGTTCGAATCTGATCTTCGTTCGTGGAAATAATCTCCGCTAACTCGTTCATTGCGATCTCCTGCAAGCTTCGGCCGAAGCTGCTACAGCGGCGTTAACACGTTTGAATTTCGGGGATTGAAGATGAGGGCACGATTGAACATAGGAAGTATGATGCCAGAAGGTAAGGAATGGGCCCCCGAACCGGCGAAATCCAACGCTTCTATCCTGCGGACTGATCGAGCTTGGCGAGTGCCTCCCGAAGGGCTTCCTCCCCTTCCCACTTCGCTACATAAGAGGTCACCTTAAAAAGTGAGCACATCGCCCGTTGCTCGTCCCCCAGAACCGACCAGACGATAATCGGGATCTGGGACAAACGAGGGGTTTGATGCCAAAGCCTCAGCAATTCGTACCCGCTGTCGTAGCCCAAATCCAGATCCAGAACCATTCCATCGGGAAGTGGCCCATCTCCTGCGAGCCCTTTGTCAAGGTAAGCCAATGCGGCCTGTAGGGTTGATCGCGCATCCACTTCCGCGATTCCAAGCGAACGCGCCGTCTCTACGGCAAATCGCAGATCCTTTGGTTGATCTTCAACGACCAGCAATCGTTTCATCTGAATTCACAAAATGCGAATGTCAGCGAAGTGTACCTGATAGATGTCTTTAGGTAAAGATCTTGTCTGGCGATGTCTTTCGGGTGCGGGAGCCCCCGTGGGCGTTGGTCGTTGAACACTGATTTAAGCCTGAAATCTGCCCTTCCGTCTATAAGTTCGCAAATTAGAAATTCAGCCTCCTCCTGGAGTCGCCTGATTCTAAAGCGCTTATACTATCCATCCGATCACATTTCATTTCCCCAGCGTCAGAAGCGGTTGCCGACCATACTGCGCTTGGTCATGCAATCGCAGTGAGAGTCTTGGCGTGTTTCATTTCCGCGGTCTTCCCGTTGAGGTTCAACTCTTGCGTGGCTGCCACGATTTCCGTGTCTTGGACAATGGGGACTTGGAACACGCCACTGCTCGGGAAGAAAACGCGGAAGGTGGTGAATGCTTCAGTGCCGGGACGATAGCTTCGGAAGGAGATGCGGCCTTCGTATTTCTGAGCGATGCCCTTACTGATCCAGAGGCCGAGACCTGTGCCCCGGGTGGACTTGGTGCTGAAGAATGGCTCAAACAGCCTTCGAGCATCCATACGCTTAATTCCGGCGCCGGTGTCGGTGATTAACACTGCGATGCCTCGCCGCTGCGCGATCCAATCAAATCCTTCGCGCACGGTGAGGCGCAACTTGCCACCATTCGGCATCGCCTCAATGGCATTGGCGATCAAGTTAAGGAAGATCTGGCGTAACTCGCCGGGGAATCCGTGTACGGCGCGGGCAGAAAGATATCTCTTTTCGACACAAATTTGAACGTTCTGGAGCTGGCTCTCCTGAACGCCAACCACGTCATCAAGAAGTTCGGAGACAGAGACCGCCATGGGTGTCTTTGATTCGCGATAGAACGTCAGGGTCTGGCGGGTGATATGAGAGACACGCTGCAACTCCTGATCTGCCAGATTGGCAATATGCCGGCCTGCCTCATCAAGGGAGGCATTTTCGTGAATCAAATACAAGAGATTAGTGATGGCTGCAAGCGGATTATTGATCTCGTGGGCGATGATGCCCGCGACCCGGCCCATGGCAGCAAGCTTTTCCGTTTCGCGCAGCGCCTCCTCTGCCCGAAGTTGAGCTGTGATATCGCGGTTGACTTCAAGGACGGCGTCCCCTTCTCTGTTCATGGTCTTTCGACAAGCCACGATGACCTCGGCTCCGTCCTTGGTTCTATGACGAAGATTTCCGTCCCACGATCTTCGATCTCGCAGGGATGACTCCATGGCATCTCGCGAAACCGGAAATACGGTGCGCAGAAGGGTATGAATATCTTTTCCGAGCACTTCTTCGCGGCGCCAGCCGTAGAGACTTTCTGCGCCGGAGTTCCAGAAGCGGATGGCACCAGTGAGGTCGCGAACAATAATCGCCTCGGATGCAAGATCGAGCAGTTCTGCGCGCGTGCGCACTTCTTCAGTTCTTTCGGCGACTCGCTGCTCCAGTTCGTTGTTGAGCTTCTCGAGCGTTTGGGTCTTGCGATGCAAATCCGCAAAGACGCTGATCTTCGCGCGCAGAACATCAGGAACGACGGGGACAGGAATGTAGTCGACCGCGCCTCTGCGATAACCCTGAATCTTGTCGGAGTCACTGAGATGAACGCCTGAAATGAAGATGATCGCCATTTTCTGAAACCGCGGATGTTGCCGGATCACCTCAGCAAGCTCGAAACCGTCGAGGCCCGGCATGCTTACATCCATGAGGACGACCGCAATGTCTGTCTTCAGCAGAATGCGGAGCGCCTCACTGGCAGAGGTAGCCTTGATAAGGTTCTCTCCCAACTCGGCAAGAATCACCTCGTAGGTAAGGAGCTTCGCCGGCTGGTCATCAACCATCAAGATGTTAACTTTCGGATTTGCCATCATCAACCCTCTTCTAGCTTTGTAAACCTGTCTAGCGGTGTAGCCACATGCGCAGCGCAGAAAGAAGTTGCTCGGTGTTCACCGGCTTGGCCAGGTACTCTGAAGCGCCCGCCTCGAGGCACCTCTCGCGATCACCCTTCATCGCCTTGGCCGTGAGCGCGATTATGGGCAGACGGCGAAGAGCAGGGTTTTGTCGAATGACCTGCATTGTTTCATAGCCGTCCATTTCCGGCATCATGATATCCATCAGAACAATGGCCAGATCTGGAGTCGACTCAATCATTGCAATCGCTTCACGCCCTGTACCCGCACACAGCACGGTCATCCCACGGCGCTCGAGGACACTGCTCAAAGCGAAGATGTTTCGCACATCGTCGTCGACAACAAGCACCTTGCGCCCGGCGAGAGCTTCGTCGGATCTGTGCAGTCGGTCGATCATCTGCTGTTTTTCCTGCGGAAGTTCCGAGACAACGCGATGCAAGAACAGTGCGGTTTCATCGAGCAGACGCTCGGGGGATTCCACATCCTTCACAACGACACTGCGAGCGAGAGTATGTAGCTGGGCATCCTCGTCCGCAGAGAGATCTCTTCCGGTGAAGACCACTACCGGCAGGTCCCTCAGTCTTGGATTGTCGCGGAGACTTTCCAAGACCTCGAATCCGGTCATATCCGGCAGGCGAAGGTCGAGCACAACGCAATCGTACGAGTTGTGCTCGAGTGCTTGCAGCGCTGAAGAACCGGAATCAGCAATGTCGACGTCGATGTCATCGTGCTCGAGTAGCTCGCGCGTGCTGAATTGTTCGGCAAGATTGTCCTCCACGACCAGCAATCGCTTTCTGTGCGGTTGCGAGTACTCTCGAATGCGGGCGAGCGCAGCGTTCAGCTCCTCGGTTGATGTCGGCTTGGTGACAAATGCAAAGGCGCCGCGGGAAAGGCCGTGATGCCGATCTTCATCGAGAGTCAGCATCTGGACGGGGATGTGGCGCGTCCTCCGGTCCTGCTTCAAGTGATTGAGGACGGTCCAGCCAAGCATGTCGGGCAGGAGAACATCGAGTGAGATTGCAGTGGGCTGGTATTCCCGTGCGAGCGACAATGCTTCAGTGCCGTTCATTGCGAGAAGCACTTTGAATCCCTTGTCGCGCGAGAGATCGCAAAGCACGCGCGCGTAATGTGGGTCATCTTCGACGATCAGCAGCACTGCGTCTCCTTCCGCCAGAATGCCGCGATCATCTTCAATCGGAGATTCCTGCTCTGCAACGGCCGACTTGGCCAGGAGGCCCGGCATATTCACCGCTGTGCCGGGCTTCTCGGCTCTAACAACGGTGGGCGATGAAGGGCCGACGTACGTTTGAGGCAAGTAGAGAGTGAACGTACTTCCTTTTCCAGGCGCGCTCTTCAACTGGATCTCGCCGCCGAGCAAGTTGGCGAGCTCGCGGCTGATGGCGAGGCCCAGACCGGTGCCGCCATACTTGCGGCTGGTTCCGGCATCGGCTTGCTGGAACGCCTCGAAGATGATGCGCTGCTTCTCCGGCGGAATGCCAATGCCGGAATCGGAGACCTCGAATGCGATTACGGATCCGGCGACGCTGAGAACCGGATGATCTGCGGCCCAGCCGCCGGGAGCGGAGGAGACTGAGAGCTTGACCGTCCCCTGTTCGGTGAACTTGAACGCATTGGAAAGCAGGTTCTTGAGGACCTGTTGCAGACGCTTGGAGTCAGTGACCAGGCTGCGTCCCAGGCGCGGGTCGTTGTTGACGTCGAAGGTGAGCTTGCGATTTTCCGCTTCATGACGAAACGGCCTCGCGACCGTTTCTAGCAGAGTTCCGAAGAAGATTTCTTCTGCCTCGACGGAAACCGTGCCGGACTCGATCTTCGAGAGATCGAGAATGTCGCTGATCAGGTTGAGCAGGTCAGTGCCGGCACCGTGGATGGTGCGGGCAAATTCGACCTGTTTGAGATTGAGGCTGCCATCGGGGTTTTCGGCGAGTTGCTGTCCCAGCACCAGGATGCTGTTCAGCGGAGTGCGCAACTCGTGCGACATGTTGGCCAGGAACTCAGATTTGTATTTTGATGTGAGTGCGAGCTCGCGGGCCTTTTCCTCAAGGGCGCGGCGGGCTTGTTCGATTTCCTGATTCTTACGTTCGACCTCGTAGTTCTGTTCGGCCAACTCCTGCGCCTTCTGCGCAAGCTGCTCATTCGTTTGCTGCAATTCTTTCTGCTGCGTTTGGAGCTCGGTTGCCAGTTGCTGCGACTGCTTTAAGAGGCCCTCCGTCTGCATCGTGGCCTCAATCGAATTGAGCACAATGCCGATGGACGAAGTAAGTTGTTCGAGGAAAGCGAGTTGTGAAGCCGTAAACGCGCTGAGGCTGGCGAGTTCAATGACAGCTTTTACGCGATCTTCGAAGAGCACCGGCAGCACAATGACATTCTTGGGAACCGCTGTGAAGAGCCCCGAGCGAATCGGTGCGGTCTTCTTTGGAAGCTCGGCGATGAGCATGCGGCGCTTTTCCGCTGCGCATTGACCAACGAGGCCCTCGCCGATCCGTACTTCCTTAACGTTGCCATCTGGCGTGTCGGCGAAGGTGGAAAGAAGGACGAGGCTACCATCTGCCGTCGCCGAGTCTCCAACCATCTGAAAGATGACACCCTGTTGCGCGTTTACGAGAGGAGCGAGCTCAGATAGCAACATTCTGCCCACAGTTGCAAGGTCGCGCTGGCCCTGCAGCATGCCGGTAAAGCGAGCAAGATTTGTTTTGAGCCAGTCCTGTTCTGTGTTGCGGTCCGTGGTGAGGCGGAGGTTGTCGATCATAGTGTTGATGTTGTCCTTCAACTCCGCCACTTCTCCGCGGGCTTCCACCTGAATCGATCGAGTGAGGTCGCCCTTGGTCACTGCCGTGGCCACCTCGGCAATAGCTCGAACCTGGTTGGTAAGGTTGTCTGCGAGGAGGTTCACGTTGCCGGTCAGATCCTTCCATGTCCCTGCGGCGCCCGGCACATTGGCCTGGCCACCGAGGCGGCCTTCCACGCCGACCTCACGGGCGACCGTAGTGACCTGATCGGCAAAGGTTGCTAGCGTATCGGTCATATTGTTGATGGTTTCGGCAAGCGCCGCGACTTCGCCCTTGGCGTTGACCGTGAGCTTCTGGGTGAGGGCACCGTCTGCGACGGCGGTTACCACCTTCACGATGCCGCGGACCTGCTCGGTGAGGTTCGCGGCCATGACGTTTACGTTGTCAGTGAGATCCTTCCAGGTTCCAGCTACTCCGGATACGACTGCCTGACCGCCCAGCTTGCCATCGGTTCCTACTTCGCGGGCCACGCGGGTGACTTCGGCCGCAAACGCATTGAGCTGGTCGACCATGGTGTTGATGGTGTCCTTAAGCTCAAGAATCTCGCCCTTCACGTCAACGGTGATCTTCCGGGAGAGGTCGCCGCGAGCTACGGCGGTGGTGACCTCGGCGATGTTCCGAACCTGGGCGGTAAGATTGCCTGCCATGGAGTTAACCGAGTCGGTGAGATCCTTCCAGGTCCCGGCAACTCCGGGCACGTTGGCCTGACCACCCAAGCGGCCTTCTGTGCCTACTTCGCGGGCGACGCGGGTAACTTCGCCGGCGAACCGATTAAGCTGGTCCACCATGGTGTTGATGGTTTCTTTCAGCAGCAGGATTTCACCGCTGACGATTACCGTGATCTTCTTGGAGAGGTCGCCAGTCGCAATGGCCGTGGATACTTCCGCGATGTTGCGGACCTGACCGGTGAGGTTCGAGGCCATCGAATTCACTGAGTCAGTAAGGTCCTTCCAGGTGCCGGCGACGCCGGGGACCTGGGCCTGACCGCCGAGTTTGCCATCCGTGCCAACTTCACGGGCCACACGAGTCACTTCACCAGCAAACGCATTGAGCTGGTCGACCATGGTGTTGAGCGTGTCTTTGAGCTCGAGTATCTCGCCCTTCACATCGACGGTGATCTTACGGGAGAGGTCGCCGCGGGCCACTGCGGTGGCCACTTCGGCGATGTTACGAACCTGGCCTGTGAGGTTCGAGGCCATGAAGTTGACGTTGTCCGTGAGATCCTTCCAGGTTCCGGCGACGCCTGAAACCTGTGCCTGCCCGCCGAGTTTTCCGTCGGTTCCGACTTCGCGAGCCACGCGGGTAACTTCGCCGGCGAACGCATTGAGCTGATCAACCATGGTGTTGATGGTGTTCTTTAGCTCGAGGATCTCGCCCTTCACGTCAACGGTGATTTTCCGGGAAAGGTCACCGCGAGCTACGGCCGTGGTGACTTCAGCGATGTTTCTGACCTGGGCAGTGAGGTTGCCGGCCATGGAGTTGACCGAGTCAGTGAGGTCCTTCCAGGTGCCGGCAACGCCGGGTACGTTGGCCTGACCGCCCAGGCGGCCTTCCGTGCCTACTTCGCGGGCCACGCGCGTAACTTCGCCGGCGAACCGGTTCAGCTGGTCCACCATGGTGTTGAGGGTTTCCTTGAGCTGCAGGATTTCACCACGGACATCAACGGTGATCTTCCGGGAAAGATCGCCGTTCGCAATGGCAGTGGCAACCTCGGCAATGTTGCGGACCTGGCCTGTGAGGTTGCCGGCCATGAAGTTGACGTTGTCAGTAAGGTCCTTCCAGGTCCCAGCCACGCCCGGGTACGCTGGCCTGACCGCCCAGCTTGCCTTCCGTCCCGACTTCGCGGGCCACGCGGGTAACTTCACCTGCAAACGCGTTGAGCTGGTCGACCATCGTGTTGATGGTGTCCTTGAGCTCGAGAATCTCGCCCTTCACGTCAACGGTGATCTTGCGGGAGAGGTCGCCGCGGGCCACCGCCGTGGTGACCTCGGCGATGTTGCGGACCTGGGCGGTAAGGTTGCCGGCCATTGCGTTGACGGAGTCGGTCAGGTCCTTCCAGGTGCCTGCAACGCCAGGAACAACGGCTTGACCGCCCAGTTTGCCGTCAGTACCGACTTCGCGGGCCACACGCGTAACTTCGGAAGCGAATGACCGGAGCTGATCCACCATCGTGTTGATGGCTTCTTTGAGCTGTAGAATCTCGCCGCGGACGTCGACTGTAATCTTGCGAGAGAGATCGCCGCTTGCCACGGCGGTTGCGACTTCGGCGATGTTGCGCACCTGGCCTGTCAGGTTAGAGGCCATGGAGTTAACCGAATCGGTGAGGTCCTTCCAAGTACCGGCAACGCCGGGGACCACGGCTTGGCCACCGAGTTTGCCGTCGGTGCCCACCTCGCGCGCGACGCGCGTGACCTCGGCGGTGAATACCCCCAACTGCTGAATCATCGTATTCACGATGTTGGCGGAACGAAGGAACTCGCCTTCGAGCGGGCGGCCATCGACGTCAAGACGGACGGTTTGGGTCAGGTTGCCTTGGGCCACGGCAGCGATCGCTCGAGTGACCTCGGTGGTGGGCCGGAGCAGGTCCTCGACAAGCGTGTTGACGGAGACTTCCATGTCGTCCCACGCGCCTCGACGGTGCTCCACTCGAATTCGCTCTCTGGTCTTGCCTTCCTTTCCAACCACCTGGCCAACGCGCCGCAGCTCAGACGCCATTTGTTCATTTGCCATGACGATGTCGTTGAAATTGTCAGCGATCTTGCCCGCTAGACCTGTCCATGAGACCGGCAGACGAACGCTGAAATCACCGTCCTTCATCGTCTTCAGACTCTGAAGGATGGCGGTCAGGCATTCCGACATCGGGGGTTCTAAGCCATCAACGGGAGTGTTATTTTGCCCGCCTTGCCCACCGACGGGCCGCTCAATAGTACTCGCCATTCCGGGTTACTCCTGGATTGTGATGTTCACAAGTGACGGGAAGCGACCTTGGCAGCAGCTATCTGCCGCTGACCGAGCTAGTTTATGGTTACTGGGGGAGAACGACCAAGTAGATGCACGACGTGGCGAATGTGGTTGCCTTTCTGCATCGAAAATATTTCGGCGCGCAGACCCGAAGGTACTGAAAGCAGAGAAAACCGGGGAAATCTCTACAATGACACCGTTTCCGCGAAAGTCAGAAATTGAGGGCGGTTATCAGGGTAGTCCCCTCGCACCGACAGCGCAAATCGAGTGTATTCGCTGGCCCGATCAACGCGGAAACGCGTCGTGGCGAGAGGGAGCAGTTTGGAAGCCAGACTCCCGTCGGTCGCCCCCCACCAGCCTGCGGACTCGCTTCGATATGCCGGCAAAGCCTGTCTGGCCCTCGAAACATCTTCTCCTCAACAGAAAGCATTTACGGCACAGGCTACGCGAGGAAGCGAATCAATGATATAAGAGATACAATTCGCTCCGCCGCCATCCTGCGAGCGACACTTCGAGATGATTCGACCAGGAGAAAGGGGCCGATTGTGGAGGAAGTAGAAAAGTGCATTTATGTTGTCGATGACGAGAAAATAATTGCAGAAACCCTCGCACTGATTCTGAACAAAGCTGGGTTGAAAGCAAAAGCATTTGAAGATCCCTTGGCAGCACTGGAAGCCGCCAAAGTAGCAGCCCCCGCTCTCCTCATCACAGACGTAATGATGCCCGGAATGACAGGCGTCGACCTCGCTATCGAAATCTGTAATCTGTACCCGAATTGCAAGGCTCTCCTGTTTTCAGGGAAGGCGGCTACGGCCGCTCTCCTGGAAGAATCTCGCTCTCAGGGACACGAATTTGAATTCCTGACGAAGCCTGTACATCCCACTGACTTGCTGGCAAAACTCAGGCCTCTCTTTCACCGTGATCCGGCCACGATCCCATAACAACCAGATATCCAAAGGCGATCACGATATTTCTAGGCCGATCCCGGCGGCACTCTGAAGGACAGTTGGCTAGCGTTTCTTGAAGTACTGAACTTCCCGCTCGTGCTGCTTAGCCTGTTCGAGCGTTGAGAAGGTGCCCAGGTTACGACGCTTCCCGGTTGAGGTGTCCTTCTTTCGCGAATACAACCGAAATTGACCGGACTTTAGTTTGCGAATCATGGCGACTCTAGATGCTTATGCCACCGACTCTGTCACCTGACTCAAGAAGACAAGCCATCAAATCAGCTCGCGCACTCTATCGTGCGCATTTGTGAGTGCGATCTTCATTCGGTTGGGTTCGCCCCGCAATAGCGCTTCCGCGAGCTTCAGAGCTTGCGAGGCCTTGATTTTGGCCGGCATGGGCGGTGTGAACTGATCCACGACCGCTTCAATAAGAACCGGCTCCTCGCGGTCGAGAACTCCATCCAATTGCGCCCCACAGGAACTGGGATCTTCAATCCGAATTGCGTCAATGCCCGTCCCGCGCGCGATCGTGACGAAATCGGCGGGGTAAAGATCGCAAGCGTACTCGGGATTGCCCAGAAACACCATCTGCTCCCACTTGATCTGCCCAAGAGTGTTGTTCTTGATCACGATGATCTTGATGTTGAGTTTGTAGGCTGCTACCGTGATGAGTTCGCCGAGCAGCATGCTCAGCCCACCGTCGCCGATGATGCAGTACACTGGACGGTCGGGATAGGCCACTGCGGCTGCGATCGCGTACGGCAGCCCGCAGGCCATCGTCGCGAGATTGCCTGAACAGCTGTGCTTCTGGCCTCGCAATGCCGGCACATATCGCGCCCACCACGTTGTAATCGTCCCGGAGTCTGACGTTACGATCGCATTTGCCGGGATGCGCTTGCCCAACTCCCACCCGATGACCTGCGGTTTCATCGGCTTGTCGTCGCGAGTGCCGCGCACCTCCATGAGCTTCTCCCACTTCGCTTTCGCCTTCTGTGACGTTTCCAAATAGCTTCGATCATGCTTTTCAAGAAGAGGAATGAGAGCTCGCAGACAGGCCTTGGAGTCCCCAACGAGGCCGACGTCCGCTGGATGCCGAAGGCTTATTCGACGGGGATCGACATCGACCTGCACGCACTTCACTGTGCCCGGCTCGGGAAGAAACTCGATGTAAGGAAAGGAGCTTCCAATCATGAAGAGCGTGTCGCATCCTTCGACGGCATCCTGGGACGCCTCCGTGCCAAGCAATCCTATGCCCCCGGTCGTGTAAGGGCTGTCATCTGGAACCGCTGCCTTTCCGAGAAGCGCTTTGACGATCGGTGCCCCAAGCAATTCCGCCACCTGCTCCAACTCCTCCGTTGCGTGCAAAGCTCCCTGACCGGCGAGAATGGCGATCTTCTTTCCGCGATTGAGAATGTCGGCTGCGTGCTCGAGTTCAAACCTTGAAGGCAAATGTTCAAAATGAGCTGGTACAGCCGAAGTATGGTGCATCGGGTTTCTCTCAGAGCGTCCCTTCTTCACCGCCTGTGTCTGCACGTCCACTGGAATCGTGATATGAGCCACGCCTCGCGATGTAAGCGCGGTGCGAATCGCGAGATCGACGAGGCTCTCCATGTGTGCCCCGCTCATCACACGCTCATTGAATTGCGCAACGTCGATGAAGAGCTTGTCGAGCGCAACATCCTGTTGAGCGAATGTGCCGATCAGATCGCTATGCTGAAGTCCGGTAATTGCCAGTACCGGCGCTTGATCCAACTTCGCGTCGTAGAGACCGTTCAGCAAATGAATGCCACCAGGCCCGGAAGTCGCGATGCAGACACCCAGGCGCCCCGTGAACTTCGCGTATGCGCAGGCCATAAGGGCGGCAGCCTCTTCATGCCGAACGTGAATAACGCGAATTCGGTCCTTCATCTTGCGGAGAGCTTCGAACACGCCATTAATTCCATCTCCGGGCAAGCCAAAGACTGTGTCGACTCCCCAGGCCAACAGGCGTTCCACGAGAACATCCGATGCGTCGGCCATCATTCACTCGCCCTTCTCATCTTGTGCATTGTCCTTCAGCGCTCAGGACTGCCCAAAGTTTGTCCGTGTTTGAGTCTCGATGACTTGAGCGTGTGCGACCTTGCGGCATATTGCAATCTTCTTCAGTTCCTGCTCGCGCTCTCGATAAGCCCGATCTAGACGTGCGGAAAGCAGCTTTCTGGCCTTTTCAAGGCTGCGTCTCCGTGAGGCGCTCAATCCTTTTGCAGCATGATTTAGATAGAAGTTAATCAGCCTCACGCCCGCAACGATACCTTCGAGAGAAGCTTCGCTCGAAGAAAGCGACGCAGCGATCGTCTCGGGTTCTTTTAGAAATAGACCACTCAACATTCGTGCTGAATAAGCCACTTCATTCCTCCAATTCTCTTATTGCACCGTTCGCTCACAGGGTTCTCTTGTGGAATTACGCTTCGTTGTGGGGAGTCTTCACTGACAGAAAGGCACCAACATGGCTCCCGGCCTTGCACCGTGCAACCGCCAAATGAGATGCCTCGTCCCTCCCGGCAGTTGCTCAGCCAACGCTTCAGTTCAAGCTCACGTCTAAGCATGGCTTGTCGGCCATGGGTGCGGATTCGATGCCCTGTTTCGGCAGGCGCTTCCAATGCCGACTCGTGGCCAACCTCGAAAGCAGCGAGCGGCATCAGAGTGGGATGGTGATTCGACTTTTACATTGAGCTATTCGAAAACAGCCTGCTAGTTAGAACTGGCGCACTCAATACGAGACAAAGAAAGATATCTAAGGCCGCGCGCTGACCGCGCGGACGGAGAGAAATTATGTTTATTCGCAAAGCCACGAAAATCCGCCTCTCTCTTGTCTCGATTGCGGTGTGGAGTTTCTTCTTGATGCAAGGTGCCGCGCTCGCGCAGGCTCCTGATAATACGGCAAACAATAAGCAGCACGATGTTACTGCCGACCAGCAGTCAAACACCGAGTCTGACCTCGCCATAACGCAAAAGATTCGCAAGGCGCTTGTTGCAGATAAGTCTCTGTCGACATATGCCCACAACGTGAAGATCATCACCGCCAATGGAGCGGTGACTCTGAAGGGACCGGTGAAATCGGAAGATGAGAAGCAGAAAGTCGCGTCGAAGGCGAGTGAGGTCGTTGATTTAAGCAAGATAAATAACCAACTCACCGTGAAAGCCCAGTAATCCAATCTAGAGAACCCTCAATAGGGAGGAATCGTGGAAAACAAAAAAACTGCCGTTTACGGAATTTACCTCAATGCCACCATGGCAGAAGAGGCAGTCGACCATCTACTCGCGGCCGGTGTTGCTGATAACGACGTATCCATTTTGATGGCGGATACCGACAGCACTCGTGCATTCGCTCATCAAAAGGCAACCAAGGCCCCGGAAGGCACGGCAACGGGTGCAACAGCCGGCGGAGTTATCGGAGGAGCCTTGGGCCTGCTCGCCGGTATTGGAGCGCTCGCCATCCCCGGGCGTCGGCCCGCTCATCGCTGCTGGCCCAATCATGGCTGGTCTCGCTGGGTTAGGAGTTGGAGGAGCTGTAGGAGGCCTGCTCGGAGCTCTCGCCGGTCTCGGCATCCCCGAGTACGAAGCAAAGCGCTATGAAGGGCGTGTCAAGAACGGCGGGGTTCTCCTCTCTGTCCACTGCAATACCTCTGACGATATAAAGCGCGCGAAGGATTTCCTCAAGGCCACGGGAGCTGAGGACATTTCATCATCCGGTGAGGCCTCGGGAGACAGGAGCCTACACGCTCCGACAGAAACCGCAACACGGTTCTAGCCGCAAATCCGTCGGCGACCGATATGGACCGCGGTCACCGCTCGGCATCTAGTGGTGGGCGAGGCGGGAATCGAACCCACAACCCCCGGCTTAGAAGTCCCTTCAGCCCGCTGTTCCCTGCTTTGCCTCCATTTACCCCAGTTTGCTCTCGTTCAATGTTTATGAGGCCTTCAGCGATTTTGCCAATACCACCACTTCCCACCTATTGCCATCGAGCCTCCCCCCAAATTCACCCACACTCCCCACAAATTCCCCCACAGATCCCGCTTAGATATTTGAACGGTATTTGAGCTTGCCTCGATGGCTGAAACAACTAAGAAAACCAGCCCTCAGCAGCGGCCACGTGTGCCGCAGGTGTGCCGCTTTTTTTGTTATTGGAGACGGTGTGGCTTCCGAGACTGGCCAGATTATCCGTCGCGGACCCAGCACATCGCTGGTCCGAATCTACCTCGGTCGCGATCCGGTAACCCGGAGACGCAAGTACATCGGCAAATCCAATACGGGCCTGCGTCGGTGCGCACGCCCACCTCAACCACATGCTCGCTGCGCAGGACCTCGGACGCAACATGCGCACCTTCCGGCAAACTCTCGACCGTAAACTCGATCACAGGAGACATCTGGTGCCAAGCCGCGGTTACGCAACCATCTGCTCCGGATCGTCATTGCCAGGAATCCGAGACCTTGAGGGAGTTCAAGCACCCAAGTCATGCGCAAACGTCGCCAGTGCCAGCTTTGTGACTTGATCCCCGTCCATGATTGGGCACATCGTCTCAGCGCGCAACGTTGCATACCCGTATCTGCCGTTTTCCGTCGGCCAGCGCACGGGCGCACAGCCGTAGAAGAAAATGCCCGACCTCTCCAGCCTTTCCTTCCAGAACCGCCGAGACTCATCGGCAATCTGTCGCCCCATCGCATCAAGGCAGGGCTGCCCCGCCCGCGGATTCTCCACCGTCGAGATTTCATCGGGGTTGCCTAAATTCCACAGCCGCGATACCGATACCGCGATAATGCTCAGATCTGCGCCGTCTTCCTTGAGTTGAGCGATAGCTTTTCCGATGGTTTCTTCCATGCCATCTCGCGAGAATGGACGCTTGCACTGCATCGCCACGCGCAGTCCGCGGAGGTGGAATTGCAAATCCGGCCCCTGGTCGAACGCCGGCAAGAATCCTGACTTCGCAAGTCGTCCACCCATGATGAGTTCGAACATGAAATTTCGGCCCTGGCTGCTCCTCTGCGTCTCGAAGAAGAGATCTGCGGGGCCGTCCAGACGCTCTTTTGATGGGCACCGCTGGGAGTTCATCGCCAAGGGCTGCCCGCAAGGGACGCACTGCGCGCACGAACTCATCTGCCTCGACGTAGCTCCAGAAGATCTCACGGCGCCGCTCCTCCGTGATGCCCTGCAGAGTCTTCAGATCTTCATCCCATCTCTGGAGCTCGATCATTTCCTTTATGTTTCTCCGGTATCTGCGGATCCGATCATGGGCCTGAAATCCTCGCCCGCGAAGCCACTGATCTATCTCATCGAGATATGCAATGGTCTCGTCGAATGGATACGGTTTAGGCATGAAAAAGGGCTGGATGCTGCTATTCTAGCGACCCTCGCCCTGCTGGGACATTCGATGCTCCCCGGAGTCGACTGACTGGCCATCAGCACAGCTTGAACTGAATGCTGCGAGGTTTCTAGTGTCGAGCGAAATGGAGTGAGCCTCCGGTGTGCCGGAAGAACCAGTATTTGGCAGGCCACGATACGGCCAGAACCACGAATTATTCTTGCGAATGAGGCACCAAATGCACGCAAAGGTACTTTTAAACCTCCTCGTTCTGTGCCTTGGAATCTCTGGTTCCGGGCGAATCACCGCCTAACCGGAAGTTGCCCCAAAGGGGTCGGGTAGCGTCATCGACCTTTGTAATATCCATGATCTCTAATGCTCGTATTAACCTGTTTCGGGTCAACATCGAATCCAAGACAGGGAGCGAATGAGCGGAACTGATTGGTATCTGCATGCGTGGAAGAGGGCGTTCGACATTGGCGGCCGGTCGCAACGGAAGGAGTTCGCATACTTTTTTGTTGTCACCGTTGTTGTCGGCCTTGCGTTGCTCGGTATTGGAAGCGCATTTGGCTCTGATGAAGCGCAAACGATGACTCCAACCCGTGTATTGATGGGTCTCTTCTTCGCTGCAATCATCGTTCCCAGATTCACACTCACCATCCGGCGACTTCACGACATTGAAATTACCGGGTGGCTCGCCCTACTTGGCCTTGTTCCCTACGCCGGATTGGTTCTCGACGCGTTTTGTTTGATTGCGGACACCAACCCAAGACCCAATAAGTGGGGTGTCAGTCCCAAATTCAAAGAGGCTCAGCGTTGGATGGCTTCCTTGTCTAGGTAGATCGATTGCGAACAATCGTCTATCTATTCTCTCTATTTGACGATTGAAACTCCCGCTTTACCCCAAGGCGTCGGTTGCCTTTCGGTAAACCGACAAGTACGCAACCTTTTGAAGTCCTCAAGCAGGACAAGGAGTATCTGTGCATCAACCGAATTGACTTCAGGAACTACCGGAAGTTCGCCGTCGAACCGACAATCCACTTCCACAACGAAACTTCGCAATAATCCCGGATTCAATGAGATCGCTGACGTATGGTCAACAAACCGGAAATGTTCCTTCCAATTCCCCAAACAGGCATAAAATCTATCTATGAAGCGTCTCGCTGCGGTTGCGGTGATGGTCGCGTGGTTCTCCTGTGGAGCGATTGCGCAGCGGGGTGGATCGCACGGCGGTTTCTCCGGTTCCCGCGGCGGGTTCTCCGGTTCGCGCATGGGCTTTTCCAGTGCGCGCCCAGGTTTCTCAGCCCCAGCCGGCGGGTTCCAAAGCGCTCCAGCCTTTCGCAGCGGATTCTCCGCACCTCATCCAGGATTCAGGTCGCTCCCCGGACAATGGCCCCCACGAGATTTACGCCGCGCTCGCCATCGTATCCAGTTCGCGGAATGCGCCCCGTTACCACCGGGCCCCGTATGCCCTACGGGACTTCCACGCACCGCGCGCCCTACCACTCCCCGTACGGCGGCAATCATTACCACCACGGATACCACTACTATCCCCACAATCATGTTGTCTTTGTGAACAGCTTCTGGCCCTACTGGAACTGGGGATACCCATACGCATACGGATATCCATACCTTTGGCCAAGCATCTTCAACGATTCGGACAACTACGATTCTCAGCCGGATTCAAACTACGCGGCCCCGCAGCCTTACGACTACAACAACGCCCCCTACCAGACGCAGCCCTACCAACCGCAACCCGAGGACCAGCAAGAATTGCCTGCCCCTCCTTCTCAACCAAACACGTCTCACCGCGCCCCTTACGGTGGAGCGCCGTCGCCTTCGCCCTCAGCTCCGCCCGTCACTCTCGTCTTCAAGGACGGCCGTCCCCCCGAGCAGATCTACAATTACCTGCTGACGGCGAGCACGCTCACGGTCCTCGATCCGAATCGTCGCGACATCCCCGTTGGCCAGATCGATGTGAACTCAACCGCCAAAGCGAGTCTCCAGGCAGGCGTCAACTTCTCTCCTCCCGCCGCCCATTAGCCGGAATCGTCGCTGTATCGCGGCGCCGGCCTGGCCGCTCCGATCAGCACCTGCTGCATGTGCTTGTTGCGCTGCTTGGAGATCGGCATCCGCATCACCTTGTCGGCCGAACTCTTCTCCGCACTGCACAGTCCGCAATAACTGATGGCCTGCTTGATCGACCGGATCACTTGTCCGGAAAGGCGACTATTTGTCCAAGTGGAAAGTCGTCGCACTGAAAATCAGTGAACACTAGGGCGTTTTTGGGGACTAATCCTCTGGAACTCGCTGTCGGGTGAATTCATCAGCATCCCGAAGGAGGCCATTGGGATGGCAACAACTTGTGAAGACAAGTCTCGAGCAGTGCCAAAGATCATTCGGAGTGGAGTGTAGTGATCGGATCGAGACGCATGGCGCGCAGCGCAGGGACGTAACTGGCGGCGATGGCGACGGCGGTGAGCACGGCGGTTACGCCGGCGAAGGTGGAGAGATCGTAGGGCGAGACACCGTAAAGCAGGCCGGCCATGAGATGAGAAACAATAAGTGCGCCAACCAGGCCTATGCCGGCGCCGGCGGCGGCCAGAGTGAGGCCCTGGCGTAAAACCATCTTGAGGATAGTGCCTCTTTGCGCGCCCAGCGCGAGGCGAATGGCGATCTCGCGCGATTGCTCATTGACCAGGAAGGAGATGGTGCCGTAGATTCCCAGGCTCGCGAGGAGCAGGGCCGTTGCGGCAAACAGCGCCACCATTTCCATGGAGAACCGCCGCACAGAAAGCGAAGAGGAGAGAACGTCGTCCAAGGTCTCCGCGCGGAAGACGGGAAGCTCCGCATCGACGGCCTGGATTTGCGTGCGCACCTGCGCGGAGATGGCGGCGGGATCGACCTGTCCACGCACGTAGAACGCAAGAAACTTGGCGGGGCGCTGGTAGATGTCGAGGTACATCTGCGGAATGCCGGCGTCCGCGAGCGATTCTGTGCGTGCATCGGCAATGACGCCGACGATGGTGGTCCAGTCCGGCCTGGCACGGCCCAAACGGCCCAACAAACGGACTCGCTTGCCGACCGGATCCTCGCCCTTCCCATCTTTGCCTGGCCAGTACATGCGGGCCGCGGCCTGGTTGATGACTGCGACCAAGGGCGTAGCTTCAAGGTCCTGGTCGACGAAGAGGCGTCCACGCAAGAGAGTCATGCCCAGCAGGTGGAAGTATTCGGGCGAGACGGTCAATGTATCGATCAGCGGAGGCTGGCTGCTTTGCACTTCCTGGCCTTCGCGAACCAATGGAATCGTTCTGCGATCGTTCTGGCTATGGCCAAGGGGAATGGCCGCCCGATCACTGACGGCGGTTTCTTCCACGCCCGGAATCGTCCGGTTGCGGCGCAGAACTTCGCGCAGCAGCACGGCTTCCTGCGTGGCGGTGTGGTAAATGTCGGTTTTCGGATCGTTAGGATTCGGCAGCGAGGTCTCGACTGCCACGACTCGAGTGGGATTGAAGCCGGGCTGCACCTTGAACAAGTCCCAGAAGCTGCGCAGAAGAAGGCCGGCGGCGATCATCAGCACCAGGGAAAGGGCTAATTCACCAATCACCAGAACAGGGCGCAAGCGCGAGCGCCGCCGGGAACCGTTGGAGCCACGACCTTCCTGCCGGAGCGTCGTGGTCAAATCGAGGCGGCTTGTGAGCCAGGCGGGGGCAAGCCCGAAGATGGTTCCGGCGGCGACGGAGACGACGATGGCAAACGCCAGCACGCCCCAGCTGACGGATATGTCATTGAGGCGCGGCAGGCTTTCGGGAATAAATTGCAGCAGGAATTTCCGGGCGCAGAAGAGAACCGCGAAACCGGTGATGCCGCCAAGCACGAAGAGCAACAAGCTCTCGGTGAGGAGCTGACGAATGAGGCGCGTTCTTGCGGCTCCCAATGCCTGGCGAACCGCCATTTCGCGTCCGCGCGCGCTGGCGCGAGCAAGCAGCAGATTGGCGACGTTGACGGAGCTGATCAGCAGGACCAGGCCCACCGCGCCGAACAGCAGAATGAGCGATTGGCGAACGTTGCCGACAATAGTCTCGGCCAGGGGAGTGAGGTGGAGAGTCCACGCGCCCTGGGACGGATAATCCGCCGGATATTGCTTCTTCAACGATGCAACCAGGGCATCGAGGTGCCCCTGCGCGGCCTCAGGCGAGAGACCAGGCTGAAGGCGCGCGATGGTCTCGAAGGGGAAACGCGTGCCGCGCATCGGCGGCGGGGCGGGGTCGCCATAAAATCCGGCCGCGGCCCACAAATCGGTACTGCGCTGCTCGCTGGTTTGGCCCTGGTCGCGAAAGCTGGCGGGCATGACGCCGACAACATGATAGACATCGTTGTCAAGGCGCAGACTCTTGCCGAGAATGTGCGGGTCGGCGCCAAATGCGCGCTTCCAGAGCCCATCGCTGATGACGACTTCAAGGTTGAAGCCGGGTGTGGCGTCGTGCGGATCGAAGGTGCGGCCCAACTGCGCGTCGACGCCGAGCACCGCGAAGTAGCCCGGTGAGACCGACTTTGAGACGATGCTCGTGGGCTGGGCGCTGCCGGTAAGATTGTTGGTGCCGAAAAAGCAGAGGGACACATATTGGAAGATTCCCGAGTTCTGAAGGTCTCTCAACTCAGGGACGGAGAGGCCGATGTCGTGCCCGCCCACGCCGGGAAGGTTGGCTTCAATGCGCACCAGTTCGCTGGGGTGGGGGTAGGGCAAAGGATGCAGCAGGGTTGCGTCGATGACGCTGTAGATGGCGGTGGTGGCTCCGACGCCGAGGGCTATGGTGGCGATGGCGATGAGAGCAAATCCGGGAGACCGGTGCAGCATGCGAAACGCGTAGCGGATATCGAGCGAGAAGATTCTCAGCGAGCGGAAGACTCTGCTCGGCGTTGTGTTGCTCGCGTATGGCCTGCGCCGCACCAAGCTTCAGCGCGGCCTGCCTGCGCGCCTCGGCGGGCGACATGCCGGCGCGCAGGTTTTCCTCCGTTTGCAGCGCGATGTGTTCGGCGATCTCTTCCTGCAGACGTTCATCGGCACCCCGCCCAGCCGCGAAGTTCGACAGTCTCATGAAGAAGCGACGAAGAAATTTCATGCCAGGTCCTCTGCTTTGACCTCAAAGAAGCGCGCGATGATAGCCGCGGTCTGATTCCAATCGCGGGTCTCCGTCTGCAGCTGTTTGCGGCCGGTCGCGGTAAGGCGATAGAAGCGGGCGCGGCGGTTGTTTTCCGATGCACCCCATTGCGAAGCAATCGAGCCTTCATGCTCGAGCTTGAGCAGCAAGGGATAAAGCGTGCCCTGGTTGACAGCCAGAAGGTCTCCGCTGATCTGCTCGATGCGCCGGGCAATTCCCCAGCCGTGCTGCGGTCCCAGGACATCGAGTGTCTTGAGGACCATCAGCGCGAGCGTACCTTGCAAGACGTCCGGCTTTTCATTCACGGCGAATCAACCTTTAGGTTTCCAACAGGAATAATGGCATGCTTCCTTTTGGAAAGCAACAGGAGATTTTGCGACTTTCTATTCGACGACAAATCCAGAAGAGCTGTCGGGAGACCGCCGGGACTCTGTTCATTGAAGACGGCGTGGAGTTTGAATTCTAATGAAAAGTCGGCCGGTGTTTACAAATCCAATCCACCTGGCCGTAAAACCGCCTACTAGCTAATGTGAATTCCAAGCTGAGCACGGGTTGGAAACCATGTGGACGCGCAAGCGACTATACGCTCAAGTGGATTGCCGCAGCGAAATGGGCGCAATGGCATTCCTAAACCCTGGCGCGTTTTTCAGGACTAATCTGAACACCGTCCCATAAAGCACGCTGAAAGAGTGCATTGAGCTGATATCGCCGGCTAACTCGGAAAGGATGTCTCTGGGCCAAGCACACGCCACAGATGTAACGCTTTTCGGGATCGTGAAGGCCAAAGTACTGTCCAATCGATTGCTATGTGCCGCTAAGAAGGGACCGCGAATTGTGCCTGTGCGTGCTGTTGGTGATTAGGGCTGAGCTTGTCTGCCATCCTGACTAAGGCTGCAAAAGAGTCCGCTTCCATTTTTCGCATAATGTGTCCGCGATGTAATTGAACGGTGTACTCGGTGATCCTCAACTCAAATGCCACTTGTTTGTTTAACAGACCGCTAGCCAACATCGGCAACACCTCGCGCTCTCTGGGCGTCAAAGATTTATATCGGGCGACTAATTTGGCATGTTCGGTAGCCTCTCGGCGATTGGCGAGATTCTGCTGCAACGCGCATTCCACCGAATTAAGCAGCGAAGTTCCGTCAACCGGTTTGGTAAAAAAGTCACTCGCCCCTTCCTTCATTGCGCTTACTGCCAATGGAATGTCGCCGCGCCCGGTGATGAAGATGATCGGTATTCGGCATCGCTCGGCCTTTAGCCTTGCTTGCAGTTCGATACCAGACATGCCCGGCATGCGAATGTCGGCAATCAGACATGCGGCCTTGTGTTTGGCTCCTGAATCAAGGAACTGCTCTGCGGAGTCGAAGCAGAGCGTGGACATCCCCTCCGATTCGATCAGATCTTGCAGAGCGCTTTGAACCGACTTGTCATCATCGAGGATTGCCAGAAGGCTTGAGGTGTGCTCGATCTTCATGGGTCGAAAGGTAACGCTTTCCACAAATGCAGCGCAATCGGATCGTAGGCGAACAAACTACTACTCAGGTGGTAGTCGATTAGAACTGAAGGAGGAGCGGAATAGCAGCCTTGTCTAGAGAGATGAGTCCACGCTATTTAGGAAGAACAAGTTTGAGCTTGTCGGCCATACGAACCAATTCAATTAGCGACCCCGCCTGCATCTTCTGCATTACGTTGCCTCGATGGATCTTTACGGTGGCTTCGCTGGCTCCGATTTCTGAGGCAATCTGCTTATTGAGCATCCCAGACACTACGAGTCCCATGACCTCCCGCTCTCGCGCGGTCAAGGCCTGATACCGCCCATGCAGTTCGTGGACCTCAGCCTGTTGCTCTCGCGCCGCACGGTCACGCTGGAGAGCCTGCTGAATCGCGTCTAGCAGATCCTGGTCCCGAAACGGCTTCGTCAGAAATTCCACGGCACCCGATTTCAGCGCCCTGACGGACATTGGAACGTCTCCATGCGCGGTAATAAAGATGATGGGTATTTGCATACCAATCTCGGTTAGCCGGCGCTGGAAATCGAGTCCACTCATCTGAGGGAGTCTTACATCCAGAACCAGGCAACTCGGGTCAGAAGTGGGTTGCCTGCTCAGAAACTCCTGACCGGTTGCAAACGACTCGGCGCGAAGACCAACTGACTCGACGAGATCCTGGACGGCCTGTCGCATGCCACGATCGTCATCGATGATGAACACGGTGGGAACGGCCGCGGGTTTCATTCATGAGCCTCGGTTTCGCCGGGGAGTGTGAAATGGAAGGTTGCGCCCGCGCCCTGATTGGCGGTGGCCCACACCCGCCCTCCGTAAGATTCCACGATCGAGCGGGTAATGGTCAGCCCCATACCCGTCCCCTGCGGTTTGGTCGTATGAAAGGGATCAAAAATCTGTTCGGTGAATTCCACCGGCAATCCTACACCGGTATCGCTGATGGAAACGATCAGACGACCTTCGGGATTCAATCGCGATCTGATCGTCAATTCGCCTCCGGTATCTTTCATGGCCTCGATCGCGTTCAGCATCAGGTTCATGAAGACCTGTTGAAGTTGGACCCGATTTGCCAGGATATTAGGCGTGTCAGCCTCGAGCTCGGAATGGATCTTTATGGAGTGCCGATCCGCTTCGCCCCTCAGCAGAACCGGTCATCTCTCCAATCGTTTCCTTCACGTCAACGATCTGGCGCTCTGCAGGGGTTCCAGTTCTGTAGAAGGATTGCAAACTGTTGATAACGTCAGCTGCACGATTTCCGTCCTGCTCGATCCTGGCAGCTGTTGCCCGTGCTCTTTCCAGATCGGGTGGATCATGTGCCAGCCATCGCAAGAGAGCGTTTGCACTTGTGATCGAAGCGGCAATGGGTTGCTTGATCTCGTGCGCTAGTGCAGCAGCAAGTTCCCCCATCATGTTGACGCGGTTGATGTGTGCAAGTTCAGCCTCTAATTGACGCAGCCTTTCGCGCTCTTCTTCGGCACGCTTTCGTTCCGTAATATCCATGGTGACGCCGACGTACTCACCTGGTTCTCCGAGATGCATTGCGATGTCCGATCGCGCGCAGGAATCTGATGCTGCCGTCGGTATGATGAATCCGATATTCGCCAAGGTAGAAATCCGTTCCATCGCGGACCGCTCTTTCAAGAGCTGCATTCACATACGGTGCGTCTTCCGCGTGTTGAGTGTCGAAAAAGCGTTCGGCTGATATCGGGCCTTGGCTGGGATCAAAGCCATACAGGCGAGCGTTTTCGTCCGATGAATGCGATAGCTTGTGTGTGACAAGATTGAAAACCCAACTTCCGATGTGGGCCATGCTTTGTGCATCGGTGAGGTATGCCTGTTCCCTTCGCAATGCCTGTGTCAGTAACTCCTGCTCTGTGACGTCCATTGTGGTGCCGTGGAATCCCTGAAAAACTCCGTCTTCTACCACCGGAATACCAACACAGCGGACGTACCGTATCTCCCCATCCGGTCGAACTATTCGCTTCGTGACATCGCAGCCGCAGCGCTGCTCATGCATCATCTTTATTGTTTCAGCCATGGAGGCTCGGTCCTGGGGATGGATCGCAGCCAAATACTGCTGAAGGTTTGGAGTCCCGTTTTTTGGATCAAGTCCGTAAATCTTGTAGACCTCGTCAGACCAATAGATATCTAGATCGTCGGACCAACGGATACCTAAATCTCTGGACGCCCAGCTCCCCATGTGAGCAAGGCGCTCGCCTTCGCTTAGGTAGAACTGATTTCTCCGCAGGGCTTGTTCTGCAAGTTTTCGATCAGTGATGTCCTGGCCTGTACCAAACATTTCGTAGGCGCGCCCGGAGGCATCTCTTTTCACTGTTCCCAGAACTTGAACGAAATCGCACTTCGCCGTCGGGACGAACGATACGATGTTCCGCCTTCAAGTGAGTTCCGGTACGAATGACCTCCTCCACTTCCCGGGCAACATATTCCCGATCCTCAGGGTGGATCATCTCGAAAACCATCGCCATGTCAATGGGGCGTTTCACCGGAGGTATCCCGTAGATACGATAAAGTTCGTCGGACCAAGTGACGTGATTCTCGGAAGGGTTACATTCGTAATGTCCTATGTGAGCCACTCGTTGAGCTTCTTCAAGCCTCGCGTTGCTTTTCTGTAGGGCGCCTGATAGGGTCTGGCGTTCTTCCTCTACACGTTTCCGGTCAGTGATGTCCTGGGTCGTACCGAACATTTGGGTTCGGCCTTCTGAATCTTTCTTCAAGTCACCCAAGCTGTGTACGATGCGCATTTCCCCGTCGGGACGAATAAGCCGATGTTCACAGTCAGCACGCGTCCCAGAACGAATAGCCTCTTCTGCTGTCCGAAATACAGCCTCTCGATCATCCGGATGGAACATTTCGCCTACCATCGCTATGTCCATGGAGCCCACCTGTGGCGTCAACCCAAAGATGCGGTAGGTTTCTTCCGACCAGATCACGTGATTCGTTTCAAGATCCCATACCCAGTAGCCAAGATGGGCAACGCGTTGGGCTTCTTCGAGCCAAGCTTTGCTTTCTTGCAAATCGCGGGACAGGGCATGGCGGGCTTCCTCTGCGCGCTTCAATTCCGTGATGTCTTGAACTGTACCGAATAGCCTGCGGGCCTTTCCGGATGCCTCATTGTCCGGATCACTCCGCATCGCGCCCCAAAGCTTCGAGGTGATCGCGTGCACCGTGCGCACTTCTCCACTTGGAGTGACAATCCGAAATTCAGCAACGGGGTGCACGCCGGCATCAAGCTCCACGTCTACTCCGCCGTAGAGAGCATCTCGGTCCTCGGGGTGGACCATTTGGCGGACCATCGCTAAGTTCATGGGACGTTCTTGCGGTTTGAGTCCAAAGATGCGATAGGTCTCGTCAGACCAGATGACCTCACCTGTCTCAAGATCCCACTCCCAGTAGCCCACATGTGCGACCCGTTGTGCTTCTTCAAGTCTGGCGTTGCTCTCTTTCAAGTCGCGAGATAGCGCCTGCCGCTCCTGTTCTGCAACTTTGCGTTCAGTGATGTCGCTGACTATGCCTATGTACTCGCGATTGCCCGAGCGATCTTCTCCGGCGTGGGCGACCACGTGGAGGTACCTGAGGACACCGTCTGGCAGGAGGATTCGATGCTCGACGTCTAAGTCCATGCCGTTCTGCGCGGCGCGGTCCCTGAGCTGCTGCAGGCACTCCCGGTCCTCGGGATGAATTCTGTCGAATACCAGATCGATCGTCGGATTCGTTTCTCGGGTGAAGCCCAAAATCTTATAAGTTTCGTCCGACCAAACAAGTTCACCGTTGCTGACCTTCCATCCGAAGGTTCCCGAATGACTCAGCCTTTGAGCCTCCGCCAAGTACCGCCATCGTCTTTGCAACTCTTCCTGGTCTGTTTTCGGATCTTCATTGGCCTGCTCAAGTGCGCTCGTTCGCTCAACACCCCGAGCTTCCAAGATATGAAGGGGTTCGCGAAGCGGCTTTCGGTCTCGGCCCCAACTACCGAGCAGGCCAATTAACGAGTTGAACATGCTACATTCGACCTTTCGCTTGTTCGGTCCGGGGCGGATGAAGCGACCGAACCATGGTTCGGATGTCGCGATTTTCGAAAATCGGACCTTCCGTAGCTCCGAGCGCGACGACATCCACCATGGCCCGCGCCAAGTCGTCTGCAGGAATCACCTGGTTGGGGAACAGCGTCCGATACACCGGGTAAATCCAGCGCAACAGGCGGTAACTGAAATTCGGTTCCTTCCGCGGCTCCACTGGGTAGATGTAGGCGGGCCGGAAGATGTAAACGTGCGGGAACCCCGACCCGAGAATTGCCTTTTCAGCTTCTCCCTTGTAACGAGCGAAAGCCATTCGGCTTTGTCCCGTCGGGTCCGCGCCATTCCCGCTCAAAAACGAGAACGTCGCGTCGGGGCTGCTGCCGTGGAACACTCGCGCGAACTCGACCGCGTAGTCCACGGTAATCGCGCGGAGGTCCGCGTCCGAGACCGCCCCGGTATACGCTCCGAGGCAAAAAACGGCTGCATCCTGACCTGTCAGCACCTCGGCGAGTGCGGAGCAGTCCGCGAAGTCTTGATGCAGAATTTCTTTGAGCTTCGGGTGCGAGATGCCTAGTTCCTTACGCCCAATCGACGTTGCGCATCCGACGGCGGGGTGTTCGAGCGCAAAGCGAAGGGCGTATCCACCAACCATTCCGGTCGCGCCGACAATTATCAGGCGTTTCTTCCTTGCGCTAGGAACATTCATTGCACGGCTCCAGTTGCTGCGAAGGCGCTCGTCGAGCCCAGTTGACTGCTCGCCGTCATGATAATGGGCGTTCCTCTAGCCAGTCCACGTAGAGCAGGCGCTCAGCAAACAGCCATTCGCCATCGATCTTCGCAAAGGTGTCATGGTACCGGAGCGAGGCGAGCATCAAGCGTCGCTTTGCGCCCTCAACTGTGACGTGATGTGCCAGACAATAGGTTTCTCCGATGGCTCGGTTGCCTGTGAATGTGTAGATAGTGCTCTGCCCGATGAAGTGCGTGGTGACCTCGTATTTGCTCAGTTCCGCGAACACTGGAGCGAGCGCCTGTCGCGAGTGCACTTCCTGTGAAGGCGTCGGATCCTTCGCGTTCATGTACACCACGAAATGCGTCTCCGGGGTGAAGAGTGCCATTTGCCCTTTCGCATCACGACGGTCAGCGCAGTGCGCGTAGGCCTCGACGAGTTCCCGGATGGCTAGGCGATCGGCGGCTTCCTCTGGTGAGATGGCGACGTGCTTGCTCATGGACGGTCCTTTCTTGTTTGTTCAGAACCCAAGCGGGCGTCTGACGTGCTGCAGGATTGCCTTGCGTGGCCGCTTCATCCCGTCTGCGCGTCACGGGAGCCATTTGACCGTTTGCGTCTCGGCGATCGGCGCAATGCGCATAGGCTTCAACGATCTCCCAGATGAGCTTCTTACGCCCCATCGCCGTTACGGTTCCGACATCAGGACGGCCGAACGCGCAGCGAAGAACCTATCCGCCGACCATTCCGGTCGCGCCGACCGTCTGCTCATGGGATTTCTCCGTCAGGGCTCGAGGATCGCCCGGGTCTCGACGAATGCCTCGATCCCGTACCTGCCATATTCGCGGCCGACGCCGGAGTATTTAAATCCCCCCCAGGGTGCCTGCGGATCATCCGTCATACCATTGATCACGACGCGGCCGGCCCGCAGCTGAGAGGCCACTCGACGTGCGCGGTGGACGTCAGTCCCGAGGACGGCGGCGTGAAGGCCGTATTTGGAGTCGTTGGCAATCCGGACCGCTTCGTCCTCGGAGTCGTAGGCGATCACACTAAGCACTGGGCCAAAGATCTCTTCCTGGGCGATCGTCATGTCGTTTTCCACATCGACAAACACTGTGGGCTTCACGAAGTAACCCGCGTCAAGACCCTCTGGATGACCTTCTCCGCCGACCAGCACTTCAGCGCCTTCTTCAATGCCTTTGCGAATGTAGGATTCCACGCGGTCATACTGTTTTTTCGACACCATTGGTCCGACGGCGATGTTGGGATCAGCCGGATCGCCGACCGTGAAGGTGCGCATCCCATCCCGTATCGCCCGCTTCACCTCGTCGAGCCGGCTCTTCGGCACGAGAAGCCGCGTTCCGGCGGCGCAAGCTTGACCGCTATTCATAAAGGCCATGGTGAGAGCTGCGGGGATCGCCTTGTCGAGTGCGGCGTCGTCTAGCAGGACCGTGGGCGACTTTCCACCCAACTCAAGGGTAACGCGCTTCATTGTCGCCGCGCAGTCGCGCATAATTGTTTCACCCACAGCAACTGAGCCCGTAAATGAGATCTTAGCGACGTCCGGATTCCGCACGAGTTCAGCGCCAACGACATTGCCGAGGCCAGTGACGACGTTTAGAAGCCCCCTCGGCAGTTTGGCCTCGTGGAGAGCCTCGACCAAGACCTGCGTCTGCATAGAGCTTAGCTCGCTGGGCTTAATAACGACGGTGCAACCCGCGGCAACGGCCGAGGCTAGCTTGAGGCAAAGGAACAGCGCGTTTGCATTCCACGCGGTAATCAAACCGGCCACGCCAACCGGTTCCAAGGTCACTGTCGTCTTGTCCCAACTGCGCGTCCATGGGATCTCCTGAAGCGCCTTTTCGGCTGCCTGAAACGCATTGATACCAGAATCCACAATAAGCCCAGCGAACTGAACGACCCCACCGTACTCCTCAACCATAGCGGCCGTTAGATCGTCGCGTCGCGCGGAAGCAGCCTCGTGCAGCCGCCGCAGAATCTGCGCTCGTTCGTCCGCTGTCGACCGACCGTAAGTCGCGAACGCGCGCTTGGCGGCGGCGATGGCATGCCGTGTATCCTCTTCGTCGGCCAGAGTGACGCGGCCGATCCCGTGGCCGTCGAACGGACGGATAATGTCCATGACCTCGTGGCCATGGGATTCAACAAACGCCCCATCGATGTAGTGCGTCGTGATTGCTTTGATCGTGTCTCTCTCTGTGACTGCTTTCATGTCGCTTCTCCTTGTGTGAGTGTTTATAGTCAGAATGAAGTGACAACGACACGGTTGAGCGCGCCGTCCTTCAGCGCCGCGTAACCCTCGTTCACATCGCGCAACGCAATCCTTCTTGACACTAGGTCGTCCAGGTTCATCCGGCCCTGCAGATACAGCTCGGCGTACATCGGGATGTCACGCTTGGCATTGGTTGAGCCGAAATTCACCCCTTGAACACGCTTCTGCCCTCCAATTGTGCCAAAGATATTTAGATCAAGGTTGACCTCAGGTTTAGCTACTCCGACGAGATAGAGTCCACCGCCGACGCCCAACATAGCGAGCCCTTGCTCTGCCACCGATTTCAGTCCCACGAAATCGAAAACGTGATCGGCCCCTCCCGACAGAAGGTCACGGACTGCCTCTACGGGTTTCGTCTTGGTGGAGTCAATGACGTCGGTGGCGCCGAATCGTCGAGCCACTTCGAGTCGCTTCTCCTGGATATCGATGACGACGATTCTCGACGCACCAGCGATGCGGGCCCCACTAACGGCATTGAGCCCAACCCCTCCTGCACCGAAGATCACGACTGAGTCGCCGGCATTAACATTCGCAGTGTTCAAGACAGAGCCAGCACCCGTTACAACGCCGCAGCCGAGGAGCGCAGCTTGGGCGAACGGAAGCTCCTTGGGTACGAGGGAAAGTTGGTTCTCGTGGATGAGCGCCTGTTCGGCGAAGCCGCCCAGCCCGAAGCCCTGGAACAAGCCCATCCCATTGCGACTTAGACGCGGGGCATCGGTCGGTCTGCGCACCGTAGACTCAGGGTGTTTGCACTGGAAGGAGCGTCCCGATAGACATCGAGCGCACGCTCCGCATGACTGCGCCAGAGAACCTACGACGTGATCTCCGACACGGAATTGCGCGACATCCGGACCCACCGAAGCTACGATTCCCGCAACCTCGTGACCAAGTACCGCAGGCGTAGGGACAATATCGTTAGTAGCAAACAATAGGTCGGTGTGGCACAGGCCAGATGCTTGCACATTGACGAGAACTTCGCGCTCTATAGGCATAGCAATCTCAACGTCCTCGAATTCGAATCCCAGCCCGAGTGCGTTAACTAAAAGTGCCTTCATTTGGTTCTCCCTTCACGCACGGCACCGTGGGCGAGGCGGTGCCGTTATTCATGCTGCGTTGTATCGCTCTGTGCTCTCGACAAGGAATCGATGCACGAGATGGACCGCCATCGCGCCCTCGCCAACCGCTGATGCAACGCGTTTGACGCTGCCGGCTCGTGTGTCACCCACCGCAAATATTCCAGGCACGCTGGTCTCGAGTAGGAGCGGGGAACGGCTCAACGGCCATTGAGAGTTCTTGTATCCAACAAGGTCCGGCCCGGTAACAACGAACCCCTTTTTGTCCAGGACAAAGGAATCTTCAAGCCACTCCGTGCGAGGCGCAGCACCTGCCATCACAAAAACGTGGCGAATTGGCCTGGTTACCTGAAGTCCTAATGAGTCGTCCTTCCACTCGATGCTTTCCAGATGCGCGGTGCCGGTGACAGCAACAATTTGAGTCAGATAGTGGATTTCGATCTTGGGATTTGCTTCTATCCTGGCGATCAGATACTGCGACATCGATTCTGAAAGTTTCCTCGAACGCACTAGGAGATGCACCTTCGATGATGTCTGAGCAAGAAAAACGGCCGCTTGCCCCGCAGAGTTTCCCCCACCCACCACTGCTACTTCTTCCGAGTCACAGAGCTGCGCCTCCATGTGCGTCGCGTTGTAATAGACACCTCTGCCCGTAAAAGCTTCCGCTTCCTCGACAGGCAATCGCGCATATTGCGCGCCAGTTGCGATCACGACGCTGCGCGCATTGAACTTAAGGCCAGACTCCAAAACCACCTTATATGGTTGTCGGCTGGAATCGATATGCACGACTGATTGCGCGACCATCAACTGCGCTCCAAATTTCTGGGCTTGAGCGATGGATCGATTCGCAAGCTCCTGTCCAGAAAGCCCCGTGGGAAAGCCCAGATAGTTTTCGATCTTTGAGCTCGACCCTGCCTGGCCACCGGGTGCTGACTTCTCGATAACCAGCGTCTTCAGTCCTTCTGAGGCGGCGTACACTGCTGCTGCGAGCCCTGCCGGGCCTGCACCGATCACTAAAACGTCGCGCACGCCTTTGTCGATGTTGATGTTGAGATCAAGACAGGCCGCCAGCTCGGCAATGGACGGATTTCTCAGCACATATCGCCTGTTGCAATAGACAACTGGAATTTCGCCATTACGAACTGCGAGCTTTTCCATCAGCTCGCCGGCACAGGAATCGGCGTCAATATCGACGTATTTGAACGGATGCCCATTTCTGGTGAGAAATTCTCTGAGCGCAAGAGTACGTCCAGAACTCTTGGTGCCGAACAGGACGACATTGCCCTCTCCAAGCTGAATCGCCAGCAGGCGACGTGCGACGAATGCCCCCATAAGGATGTCGCCGACCTCTGTATCCTTGGCCATCAGTGACAGAACTTTTTCCCGCGTGAGCTCAAGGACGGCACCGTCTTGAGTTACCCGCGCCGTGAGGAGCGGTCGATTGCCGGAGATTACAGACATTTCTCCTGTGAACTGTCCTGACTCGCGAATCGCCAGGATCTTCTCATCCTCACCGGTTCTGCTGATCGAGACTGTCCCGTCCAGGACAACAAAGAGAGGAACATCGGGACAAGAGGGTTCATAGAGAACCTCTCCACTACGCACGGAACGCAGTTGCGCCACTGATCTAATCCGGTCGATGTGTTCTCGATTAAGTGTGGGATTGTCTTGCATCCTGCGAACACCTCGCTCCCTCTCACAGGGCACTTTCTTTGACCTTGCGTTTTGACTGAGTCGAGACTCCTCCTTCCAGCGAGAGGATCTACCTGAGTACACGGCGATGTTATCCCGGCCTTGTTCACAAAGAAACTACATGTTCCTGCAGGTTCGATCGATCTCCACTGGTACAATTTGCCGGTCAGGTCAAGGCTGCCGCGCTCTGCAATTCATGATGCCAACATCCACGGCCGCACCGTTCTCACGAGCAAACCGGCTTCTGCCCATCGGGAAACCGAGCGGGTAGCTCAACTTTTGTATGCGGAGGGTAAGACAAAATGGAAATGACGCGCCGACAATTCGCCCTTTCGATTGCAGCTGCCAGCAGCGTGCGCTCGTCCTTATTCGAACCCACGCTTTCCCCACTAGGTGTTCCGCGCGGCGTGGTTCCCGGACGAGTGACCTGGGCACACGATCCGGCAGCGGTGACCTGGGATGGGACAGGTTCCTGGTGGGCGGACGCTAACAACAACCAGGCTGCGATTGACCGCATGGTCTCCGGCTCCATCCGCGGCCTTACCAATCAAAAGAGCGATGCCCAGGCGTGGAACGCCATTTTTCACTACTTCAATCGCACCCATGGCCGCGGAAACGTGGGGTACAAGGCCGGCGAGAAGATTGCCATCAAGGCGAACCTGAACAACACGACGGACCATGGCACGATCGACCGCCTGAACTCTTCTCCCCATGTGCTTCTTTCGCTCGTCAGGCAGTTGACCGGTCCAGGAAAAGTACAGCAATCGTCGATCACCGTCTTCGATTCCAGCCGGTTTATTCCCGGCAATCTCTACGACAAGATTCACGGTGAGTTTCCCGGCGTCGTATTCGTGGACCATATCGGCGGGGACGGACGATTGAAGGCTGAGTTCAAAGCCCAACGCGATCCCCTACTCGATTACCAGCCGCAATGCCTCGGGACTTGATACCACAGTGACCGATGCTGCCTACCTGATCGATGCGGCCTTATTGAAAGGGGCATGTCAGCTCAGGTGTGACACTCTGCGCGAAGAATCTGTTCGGGGCTACGAGTATCAATCCCGACTGGCACAAAAATGCCCACGATGGTTTTCCCCACAACCGTGACGGCTCGGCAAGTTACGCGGCAATCGTAGATTTTTTGGGTCATAAGGATCTCGGCGAGAAAACCATCTTGTTTCTAATCGACGGGCTCTATGGAAACGAGAATGCAGATCCTCCGCCTAGTCACAAGTGGAAGATGGCGCCATTCAACGATGCCTGGTCGAGCAGTATTTTCATGTCGCTTGACGGCGTGGCCATCGATTCAGTGGGTTTCGATTTTCTGACTTCGGAATGGCCAGAATCTCGTGGATATCGCGAATGCAGACAACTACCTGCGCGAAGCGGCTCTGGCAAACGATCCGCCTTCGAAGACGTTCTACGATCCAGAACGCGATGGCATCCGATGCCGCAGCCTCGGGGTATTTGAGCATTGGAACAATGGAACGGACAAGAAGTACTCGGGCAATCTCGGAAAAGCGCACGGGATCGAACTGTTCCAGGTCGGCTGATCCGTTCTAAGGGGAGTTGCGAGACCCAAGTGGCTTCACTTCACCACAACTGACGGCTCCTGGCGATTAGCGGGATCAACCAATGGCAGAGAGGGACCGGCACTCGACGCTTGCGGTCCCTCATTGACGCGCAAAAGAATCGGAGTATTGGCCGAAAGCTTGACATTCGGACCTTTGAAGCATCGTAGATTTGCATGGCAACCCCATAGAGCCGAGGCCAGCGGCCGTGGCTGCAGACTCGTCAGTTTTGGGCCAGCTTGATTTTGCTAACCAGATCCGACAGCCGAGTCGGATCAACGTCGCTCACTGCGACGCCATCGATCTCGCGGGTGCTGAAACTGACCACTTGAAACCCGGAATGATCTGTCGCAGGTTTTTCACTCGATGGGGCGTTCGTCTTTTGTGCAAGATAAACTGACACGCGGTGTTTCCCAATGCTGTAGAGCAACTGGGCGGCGGGCTTGTTTTGGATGTAGGTTAAGTTAGCCCCATCGAGCGTCGTACCGCTGGGCAGATTGTCCGGGAGATTGAAACTGAACGGCAGCTTCCCCTGGAACCAGGGCTTCACAGTGTGCCGGTCAGAAGAGATAACCTGCGGGGGCTCATTCGCCGCAAGCGTGGCGACGTGCCGGTCGCATACCTCTGTGGCCAACGCGGCGTACTGGGCCGAAGCTATCGCGGATCGACTCACTCGATGTTGTACAAAGAGCACTCCCGCGGATACAAGCAGGAGAGCAAGAGCGGTTGCCCATCCATAGAGTGCGAGTCTCCACTTCGGCAGGAGTGCATATCTTTCGAGACGAGGCGTTTGCCGCGGCGAAGAACTCTGCCTGATTTGCTGCAGGATTCGTGCCTGGAGGTCTGAACCGGGGACGAAACGCTGCCCCGCTTTGGACGTCGCAGATTTAAGCAGGGTCAGCGAGAGGGCGCTGGAAGTGCAAGAAGGACATCCAGCAAGATGCTGGTTCGTTGCGGCCAGTTGATCCGCGGAGAGTTCTCCGTCTGCGAGAGCATTCAGAATGAGCGAAGAAAGATGATCGGTCATGCGCGAGACTCCCTCCCTGTCGCGTGTTGAGCCATCAGCTCTCGCCGAATAGTCGCGCGAGCCCGAGCAATACGAGACATTACCGTGCCAATGGGAATCCCAAGAACCATTGCGATCTCCTTGTACTTCATCTCTTCGACGTCGCACAGCAGAAGCACTTCCAACAGTGGTGATGGCAACTGCTCCATGGCCTTCTGGAGCGCAGCGCGATCCCCCATCTGGATCAAGTTCATCTCTGGAGTCTGCCGGTCAATTGCACCTTCGGGATAAAGAGCCGGGCCCGATTCAACGTCTTCACCCAACTCATCCTCTATCGAAGTTGTTAGCTTCGCGGCCAGCGCGCTGCGTGAATTCAGGTAGGTATTCCTTAGAATTCGGAATATCCAAGCCCGAAAGTTGGTTCTCTCCTCGAATGTGGGGAATCCGCGAAGAGCTTTGAGAATTGTCTCCTGCACAAGATCCTCCGTGTCTGCGGCATTGCGGGAGAGCCAATGAGCGACGTTGTAGAGCGATGGAAGCAGCGGCAATGCCAGATCCTCAAACGCCGAGGTCTGATTTCCGCTCCCGCTATCTGTTCGCTTCCGTGGCAACAGCGTCATTGAAACCGACTATACCTTGATCTCTCCAAAGATGAGAACCGGCGACACGCAGAATTATTCCCCGTCCGAGGGAATAAAGCGCTCTCTATCTGGTTTTCCATGGAAGGAGGACTTCTCTATGAAAGACGCCAATAGCCCTACTCCTGCGAATCCGCAGATAGACTCAACTGACAGCGCTGAACCAACACAACCCGACTCGGCGGTCCATGATGGAATCGACCGACGAAACTTCCTGAGCTGCATGGCTTGGGCTGGCACAGGACTGCTGTGGACTATAGCGGGCGGTGTCCCGACCTCCAGGCTTTTCGCAGCCGGTCGCGTTGCAGGTGGCGGTATCGACCATGCGGGCGGCGCGGGGTTCAGCTTCGTTCAAATCAGCGACAGCCACATTGGTTTCAACAAACCCGCCAACCAGGATGTGACTGGGACGCTAAAATTGGCGCTCGATAAAATCAACGCCCTGTTTGCTACCACCTGAGCTTCTAATTCATACTGGCGATATCACCCACTCGTCCAAACCGGCTGAGTTCGATATCGCGCAGCAACTCATCAAGGGGGCCAGAGTCGGCGAAACGTTTTATGTTCCGGGCGAGCACGATATCGCAACAGATGACGGCGCGATGTATCACGAACGCTTCGGCAAAGGCTCGCAAGGCAGAGGCTGGTATAGCTTCACGCATAAAGGCGTGCACTTTATCGGCCTCAACAATTGCCAGCAAATCGATGCCATGGGCAAGATGGGCGACGATCAGCTCAGTTGGCTGAAGTCCGATCTGGCTTCGCTTTCATCATCGACGCCGATCGTGGTCTTTGCTCATATTCCGCTTTGGATGGTGTATCCCGATTGGGGCTGGGGCACACCGGACGCAGCGGAAGCACTCGCGTACTTGAAACGATTCGGATCTGTGACGGTGCTGAACGGGCACATTCATCAGGTCGTGCAGAAGGTAGAAGGCAACGTCTCGTTTCACACGGCAACTTCGACGGCATTTCCTCAACCCGCACCCGGCTCAGCTCCACATGCCGGCCCAATGGTCGTTCCTGCCGGGAAATTGAGAGGCGTTTTGGGAATTACCGAAGTCCGGTATGTCGCTAGGCACAGCCACTTGGCCATCGTGGATTCATCACTCGAGGAGATGGTGTGATGTGGGGCAGGATCGTAACGAGCTCTTGTGTGCTAACCCTCATTGCCTCCTTTGTGCTGGCCCGCGTCCACCCTTTTGGAGATGCGGGTCTCTTCGAGACAACAGGTACGGCAAACCCCATCATGGAAGGGTCTTCTACTCCTTCTGAGGTGCGCGCAATTCTCACGACAAAGTGCGCGGACTGCCATTCTCTTAGAACACGGTCACCTGAGTATGGCCGGTTTGCGCCGGTGTCATGGCTGATGGAACGAGACATAAATCGCGGTCGTCAAGCAATGAATCTCGATCTCTGGGGTAGATATTCCACCGAACAACAGCAGACTTTCGCTGCAAAGATAGTGCGGGAAACAAGGGCGCACGAAATGCCGCTACTTCAGTATCGGATGATCCATTGGAATAGCGGCGTTTCGGACGCCGACATCAGGATCCTGGCTAACTGGGCTCACACGTCGTTTGGCTCCGCTCATGGTCCTTCGAATTCGCTAATAGGCGAGGGAGACCCATTGCGAGGCAGGCCACTTTTTGAGAAACGCTGCGTTGGATGCCACGCGCTAACCAAGAACTATGAGGGACCGCAATTGCAAGGCGTATACGGGCGCTCCTCTGGCTCAATCGTGGACTACGTTTATTCGCCTGCGCTAAAGAAGGCGAAGATTGTCTGGGACCAACAATCATTGGACAAGTGGCTTACCGACCCCGACGCGCTTGTTCCTGGTAATGAGATGGATTTCCTTGTTTCCAGGCCTCAAGAACGCCTGGATCTAATCGCATTCCTCAGACAGATGAGTGGTAAGTAAGACGCACATAGTCGAAGGTTACGGAATAAAACACGGTGCGCGCGGTTTGCATTCGCGAACAGTATCCAAATCCCTTGTCTCGCCTCGATTTGAGACCAGTCTCCGGTATCCAACCTCTGGCCTCTACGGAGTGGTTGCGCCACACGATGACTCGACTGCGACCTTCCCGCATTTTGAAAATATTCTGTCGCCGAATGGAATATTTCGAGGTTTGTCTGGTTATCCACCAAGAGAGAGTGATCCGTTGTGATTGGAAGCCCGAAGTTTTCTTCGGACGCTCTCCCCAAATTCAATTAGCGAGGTTATTACAATGGCGAAAACAATTCTCTCGTGCGCCGTCCTGTGTATCGGCCTTTTGGGGGCCCAGACCACCTTTGCCAGTTCCGGGAAGGGAAGAGATGAAGGTGCTCCACCGGCTGGTTCTTCATCCTCAGTGAATCCAGTCATCGAATGGAACAGAACCCTTCTGGTGATTCTGAGGACTCCTGGCGCCCAGCCCGCCACCATCCACTCAACCCGCAGTTTCGCGATAATGCATGCCGCTATCTTCGACGCGGTCAATGCGATTGACAAAACCTATGCGCCCTACGCTGTTCAGCTTCCACACGTGTCGCGAACGGCGTTCGTCGAAGTCGCGGCAGATCAGGCGGCTCATGATGTCTTGATCTCACTCTATCCGACATTTTCTGCGGCACTCGATTCTGAGCTCCAGCAAGATCTGGACGAGATCCCAGACGGGCAGCGCAAGACAGAAGGCATTGCGGTTGGTGAAAGGGTCGCGGCTGAAATTCTGGCATTGCGAAGCGACGACGGATCGGCAGTGACTCTTCCTCCGTTCGTTCCGAATTCACTGCCTGGAACCTATCAACTGACGCCTCCCAATTTTGCGCCTGCCGATTTTGTCCAATGGTCACGCGTGACTCCTTTTGCTATAGCCTCTGCCAACGAGTTTCTTCCCGCTCCACCTCCGGAGTTTACCAGCGATCGTTACGCCGAATCGTTCGATGAAGTCAAAAGGCTGGGACTCATCAATAGTTCAAATCGCAGTGCCGATCAAACCCGGATCGGAAAATTCTGGAACGGAAACATTCAGGACTTTTGGAATGAGATTGCGCAGACCGCAGCTTTGGAACGTCACCTGGGTGTCGTCCGGAGCGCCCACTTTTTTGCTCTTCTCAACATCAGTCTCGCTGACACGGCTATCGCGTTTTTCGAAGCGAAGTACACCTATGATCTCTGGCGGCCTGTGACCGCTATTCAAATGGCGGGTATAGACAACAATCCTCGGACAAAACCAGATACGACCTGGATTCCACTCTCGACGAAGACAGCTCCTGACCCTTCTTACCCCGGAGCCCATAGCGCCATCAGTACCGCCGCTAGTTGGGTGCTACGCACTTACCTCGGTGACCAGATCACATTGGATGTAACGTCCGAATCCCTGCCCGGAGTGACCCGTCACTTTAACCGATTCTCGGACGCGGCTGTGGAGGCAGGACTGAGTCGGATCTATGCCGGACAACACTTCCGATTCGACCATGAAGCAGGTGAGCATCTTGGCAATAGGGTGGCACACTCGGTCCTTGGCTCCATTCTGCGGCCTAAGTAGGTGTTTGAAAAAGAAGGCCGATGAAAAAGTCGCCAATCAAACTAGACCAACAAATGTTTTCGACTTTGATGTTGCCCCCTGGAGCTTTCCCAATGGCGCCAAAGCACGGTCGTTGTCTATATGCAGGCATTCAATTGACACCGAAGTGACAAGAGCAATGAGTAGTGCACCTTGGTTTCGCCGGCCGCCCGGTGCGGCCTGCTCGATTGAATGGTTTCCCAAGGAGATGGAAGATGAAAACGTCGTGTTGCCTAAACTCCGAAGGGGCGGGGCGATGATCGAGTTCCTACTCCCGCGGAAGGCCTTGCGGCCTGCGTTTGTGATTCACCCAGCCACTTCGCTGCAAGCAATTGCAGCGGTGATCTTCGCGGATTTCAGCAATGGAGTGGAGCACCGGACGTGCGACTTTTGCAACAGTCTATTTCCTGTTGGCAATCAAAAAGGCAAGCGATTCTGCAATCAGACCAAATGCAAAAATGCCGCCCACTCTCGAGAAATGAGAAAGAAGAAACGCGAGCAAAAATATCAGACGGAAGGTGGCACACGGGAGATCACAAGTTGCAACCAGGGCACAAAATGAAAAGGGAGAAATATAAGAATGAGCCTCTTCAAACGCGGTGAACGGTGGTGGTACGAATTCAGTTTCCAGGGTCAACGCATACGGGAGTCGGCCTGCACAACCAGCAAGACGGCGGCAATCCAAATTGAGCGGCAGCGCCGCCGGATGCTCGAGCTTTCCGCTGGCGGTGTAAGGCGAGAGAAACCGAGGCTCTTTAGCGCGGCCGCGAAATCTTGGCTCGCGGAGTGCGCACACTGGTGCGATTCGACACGTGAGATATATGAATCAAAGCTGAAGCATCTGAAGCCGATATTTGGGAAGTTGCTTCTCTCCGATATCGCAGGAGCGGACATTTCTCGATATCAACGTGAGAGACAGAAAGCCGGTGCATCAGGACGTCAGGTCAACATGGAGACGGCAGTTGTTCGCATGATTCTCCGTAGGCATCGCCTCTTGTATCTCATTGAACCGGACTATCGGCCATTGCGTGAGCGGGAAGACGTCGGACGGGCGCTCTCTGCCGATGAAGTCCAGAAGTTGCTTAACGCGGCGAAAAAGAGTCGCAGTCTCTCGCTCTATCTCGCTCTGGTGCTCCTCCTGAACACAGGGATGCGCGTCAGTGAATTGCGCTCGCTGCAATGGAGACAAGTTGATCTCCTTGCGGGCTGTGTTATGGTGGGGCGTTCCAAAACGGTCGGCGGCGAAGGTCGGGTGATTCCACTCAACCAAGATGCACTACGTGCTCTGCTAGATTGGCACTCGCGGTTTAACGATTCCCAGCCAAACCACTTCGTTTTCCCTTCGGAGAGATACGGGTTGGACGGTGAAGAGGGTTATAAGAATGGCGCTGTGAAGGTCTGGAATCGTGACCCGGAGAAACCAATTGGAAGCTGGAAGGCGGCATGGTCGGCCTATCGGAACTCCGCTGCCGTCTCCTGCCGTCTCCACGACTTCCGCCACACATTTGTGTCCAGGCTTGGAGAGGCGAAGGTGGCGGACTCGACACTTACCGCACTCTCAGGATGGATGAGCAGGAAGATGTTGGAGCGATATTCCCACACCCGTAACGATGCCAAGCGGCGCGCGGTGGAGTTGCTCATTGACGGCAAGATTGAAGAAGACTCCCCACAAAATCCCCCACAGCAGAAGACTGAAGAAACTCAAACCTATTAGTAAGCCAATGATTCTAGTGGTGGGCGAGGCGGGAATCCCCCACAGCAGATAGGGAAGGAACTCGAACCTATTAGTAAGCCAATGATTCTAGTGGTGGGCGAGGCGGGAATCGAACCCACAACCCCCGGCTTAGAAGGCCGGTGCTCTATCCGATTGAGCTACTCGCCCGCGCTTTTCTCATTGTAACTTTGAAGCGCCGCGATTCGGGAGCGGATCGAAGCTCCTGCAGCGATCCGCGAAGGCAGCCAGTGCCGCGGCCAGTCCCGTTTGCCGCGGCCGGCTCATCCAATCCCGCGGCGGTCAGATAGGCCGTGACGCCAAGGCTCGCCACCTCGTCCGCAATCAGCGCGCGACGAATGACCAGGTCGGCGCGGCACGAACGGAGCGGCACGCTGTGCAGGCGAGCGCAAATCTTGCCGGCATGCAGCACAGCAACCTCGACAGCGGACCATCGCGATTCGTCTCTCGGCAGGAAGTCGATGTAGCAGGCAAGGGCGCGGAGAGCGCTCCCTGGCGGCGCATCCAGTTCGTCTGGATCAAACTGATCCGGGACGAAGACGTCGCACTTCGAAGTCCAGACGGGTGACGTCGGCGCATTGAGACGGACGAGCGCCGCGGCCAGAGCCGGAAGCTGTTGAGCTCTCGGAGAGCGCCCTGGCGCGCTCAGGCTCGAGGCGCAGATCGACGAATCCGGGCCAATGCAGCCTCGATGACCGGAGCCGCGCCGCCGATCTCGATCTCCCAGTCAGCTTCCATTGGCCTGGTCATGCGCTTGTTGTTCGCCGGCGAATCGCAACAGGTAGCGCATGACGGTGGCCTCGGCCCAGTGGATGTCGTCGCCGCGATCGCGCGAGAGATAGGCGCAGTGGCCTCCGTGCTGTGTCTCGATCAGCGTAATGTGCGGATTGGCGAGCAACACGGCGCGTGTCTCCGGCAAGAAGCCGAACGAAGGGATCATCCTTGCGCACTGAGGATCAGCGTCGGCACAGCGATACGATCGACCACGCGCGCACTGGCGGCGCGATAGTAATAGTCGTCGGCGTCGCGAAATCCGCAGTAGCGCGCCACAATCTTGTCGTCAAATTCGCGCAGCGAGCGCACCGGCCCAACATCGTGCGTCTCGTAGATCTGAGGAAAAAGAGCAGCCTTGCGGCGAAATCGCCGCATCAGCCCGCGCAGAAAGTGCCACTCGTAGATTCGATTTTGGGGCTCGTGCAGGGCGTCGGAACCGACGGCCAGGTCAATCGCAGGGCATACCGTGGCGACCGCGCATAGAGGCGAACGATTACCCCACTCGCCCGCAAGCTTGAGCACCAGGTTGCCGCCCATGGAGTAGCCCACCAGCGCCACGCGTTCCAACCCGAAGGCTGTCTTGAAAGTGGCGAATCACCGCGCCCGACGTCGCCGGAGAGGCCGGAGTGGTACAGAGTGGGGGTCAGCGCATCCGTGTCGCCACAGTTCCGCATGTTCATGCGGATCGACGTTGCAACCAGCCTCCCATGCACGTGCGGCTATGCCCTTGATGTATTGCGAATCTGTGGATCCCTCGAGCCCATGCACCAGAAGGACCGTCAGCCGGGACGCGCGCACAGGATCCGGCTGCCAGTTGCAATGGCAGAGGACGCGGCTGCCGTCGATCGGATCCACGACGATGGCTTCGGAAATTGAAGGGTAGCCGAATACAGGCCGAGGGTAAAAGTTCCCGATGATTGTCTGCAGGTGGCCGTTTGTAAGGCCGCGACGGGGCAGAAACGAGTACAGATCACCATCGATCGCGCCAGGCGCATCCACCAGATTTTTGGTTTTGGGGAATTCAGCGCTCACGTACGCTCGGCAATTCGTCCAACCAGGCTCATGGTGCCTCGCGGCGATGGCAATTGGGGCGGCTAGTGGGGATCGAACCCACGACATCCTGAGCCACAGTCAGGCGTTCTGCCGCTGAACTATAGCCGCCATCTACCCTTCGATTGTAGCATCGAACCACATGCTCGGCCCCGGGCCGAGCCACGCATCCCCATGGCACCCTTCGACGCCAATCCGCAGCACCCTGCAACCCGCGCGACGTCCGCCGGTTGAAGGCGTAATCCAGTCGCCCGGCCGATGGGCGCGAGGCTCATGGCTCTTTCGCGATAGCACTCTGGAGAGGCTGGCGACTCTGCTGGATGAAGCATTCCGCATCCCCGGCACAAACATGCGCTTTGGGATCGACGGAATCATCGGTCTCGTTCCCGGATTGGGAGACGTGATCGCCGGAGTGCTCTCCCTCGTGATTCCTTTCGCGGCCTGGATTCGCGGCGTACCTTACATCACGCTCGTGCGGATGACCGTGAACATTGGAATTGAAGTTCTGGTGGGCACGATCCCGCTGTTCGGCGACATCTTCGACATCGCATGGAAGGCCAATCGGCGCAACTACCAATTGCTTCAGCGACACCTCGGGCAGCCGCGCGTGCACACCTGGAGAGACTGGGTGTTTCTGCTGCTCATCGCCTGCGGAGTAGCAGTAGTCTTCGCCATCCCAGTCGCGCTGATCGTGTGGCTTATGAGCTGGCTCGTCCAGCCGTTGAGCCTCGCTCAGTCGATCCCAGCCGGCACGCCGTTCCGCGATACAATCAACACAACGTCGGGGCGTAGCGCAGTCTGGTAGCGCATCTGCTTTGGGAGCAGAGGGTCGGGGGTTCGAATCCCTCCGCCCCGACCATTAAATCAATAACTTAGACCGCAGTCCCAACTCTCTGAAAATGCGCTGTAACGGAAACTGTAGCTGGTGACTGCTTTTGTACCCGGCATACTGAGATCGACTCTCCAGTTCAGCAAAACGAAGGTGCTGTATCACCCAGCCCCTTACATTCTCAACACCGAGCTTTCACTCGAAATTCGATTCAATTTCGCGAACCCAGTTGCAGGCGCTTCCGGATTCACCAGACACTGGCGATGATGGGCCAGCCTGCCGAAGTGCGGCTCTCAGAGGAAAACGCGCGCGAAGTTTGCCAGCGCACCGGCGCCGCAATAGTGATCGATGCCTCCATTGGCGCCATCGGCAGTGCGTACGTGTAGGGCCTGCGAGCGCGGAATTGCCGTTCAGGAACTACCGTGGACGAAGAACAGCAGCAGGTGTCACGAAAAGAGGATGTGCCGAATGCGCTCAGCCGGACCGCGAGCAATCCCAGAGCTCATTTAGGAGAATCCCTCACAACGGTCCATGTGGGGCAAATCATGCCGCCGGCCTCCTCGTCAAGAAAACGAAACGCCGCGCGGAATCAACCGCCTATCATAGGCCTGCCGCTCCAGATCCTCCCGGAAATCAGGATGCGCAAGCGCAATGATCGCTTTCGCGCGTTCCGCGACCGACCTTCCCTTCAAGTTGACCATCCCAAACTCGGTAACCAGATACATGACGTCAGATCGCGGCGTTGTCACGATATTGCCGGGAGTAAGGCTAAACACGATCCGGCTGCGACGCTCACCCCGCCTCTCGTAGGTTGACGAAAGGCAGATAAACGATTTGCCTCCTTTGGATGCGTATGCGCCGCGCACAAATTGCAGCTGGCCTCCGGTGCCGCTGATATGTCGGTGGCCGTCGGATTCCGAAGCTACCTGTCCCTGCAAATCGACCTGTGTAGTGTTGTTGATAGACACTACTTTATCGTTTTGCATGATGATGTGCGGCGAGTTCGTATAGTCCACCTGGTGGCAATACATGTCCGGATTGCGGTTGGTTGTCGCGTAAAGGGAGTGTGAGCCCAGTGCAAACGTGTAAGTCACCTTGCCTGGATCCAGCGTCTTTCGCGATCCGGTTACCCGGCCAGAACGGTAAAGCAGGCCGAGGCCGTCGGTCATCATCTCCGTGTGGATGCCAAGATCTTTCACACCACTTTCGAGTAACACGCAGCATACGGCGTTGGGCATGCCGCCGATCCCGATCTGAAGACAGGAGCCGTCCTCGATTTCGGCTGCGATGCGCCGTGCTACCGTGCGGTCAATCTCGCTCGGGTCCGGGTTGGGCAGCTCTGCGCACGGTTGATGATCTCCCTCAATGATGAAATCGACATCTCTCACATGAACGCCGTTTTCTTTGCCGAATACGTATGGCATCTCACGATTGATCTCGACGATCACCAGCTTCGCGCGTTCAACGACGGCCCGTTGCCAGATATTTGTCGGGCCAAAGTTAAAGTATCCACCGTCGTCCATGGGGCATGTCTTGAGGATGGCAACGTCCACCGGATCGAGAAAACGCCGGTAGTAATCCGGCACCTCTCCAAGATTCAGCGGTACATAGTTGCAACGGCCGGCATCGTGTTTCTTGCGATCGTACCCTGAAAAATGCCAGCTGAACATGTGGAAGTGCTTGCCTTCCGGATCGTCTTCGAGCACAGCGCGCGGGCGCATCGTCAGGCAGGAGCGAATCTTGACATTCGTCAGTTCGGCTTTACGTGCAGCCAGCGCCTGATCGAAAACATCGGGCTGACAATGCGATGCGCCGTAGTCCAGCCACATGCCGGATTGGACGAGGCCAGCCGCGTGTTCCGTGGAGATCAGTTTCACCAGGCATCTGTGAGCCCCTCGTCAGGGTGGCGCTCGCAGAAGAGTCTATAACGAAAACCGGCGGTGAGGAGACTCTCCGCTCTCCGCATACGGATGTTTTCGCCTGCCGCTTTGTCTAGCAGCATCGCTGACAAAGACTTTGGAGCATGATCCCTCGTTTCGAAGCCACCCAAACACGCCGCGATGGAATCACTGTCAGAGCGGAGCGGACTGGGTCTGTAACGAATCCACCCAGTACGCTCCTTCGACTAAGTACCACTCAGACCTCCATCGGACGCAAGCCAGAGCACGGACACATCGACAACCTGACACCATTTCAGCCATACTTCCGATCAAATCTAGGAACAGGAGCGAGCCAATCTATGTGCGATGACTTCATTCACCAGGGACTGACCCATGATCCGGCGGTTTCACGAAGGGCGTTCATGGTTAGCACGGCGGCAACCGTCGTCCTCACCTCCGCGGCCGCGTCGGCAGAGGCAAAGGTGGTTGAGAAGGACGTAAATGTACCGATGGAGTCGGGAGTGTCCGACTCGGCCTTGTTTTATCCCGAGGGCAAGGGGACTTGGCCGGCGGTGCTGGTGTGGCCCGACATTCTGGGTTTGCGGCCGGTATTTCGTGAGATGGGCCGGAGGCTTGCCGCCGAGGGCTACGTGGTGCTGGTGCCGAACCCCTTCTACCGTAATGCGAAGGCGCCGGTGGTGGATGGATCGTTCGATTTCTCGAAGCCGGAAGACCGCGCAAAGGTGATGCCTCTGGCCGCGGCGTTGACAGCCGATGCCAATATCAGCGACGCGAAGTCCTACACCACCTTTCTCGACGCCCAGCCGCAGACGAATAAGAAAAAGAGAATGGGCGTGCAGGGATACTGCATGGGCGGTCCTTTGACGTTTCGCACAGCTTCGACACGACCCGACCGCATCGGAGCTGCGGCGACATTTCATGGTGGCGGACTCGTTACCGATAAACCTGACAGCCCACACCTGCTGATCCCGCAGATGAAGGCGGAGGTGCTCTGTTGCGTGGCCGACAACGATGACAAACGCGATCCGGCGGCGAAAGACACGCTGAAGCAGGCCTTCGCGGCGGCTCACTTGAAGGCCACGGTGGAAGTGTTCGACGGCTGCAACCACGGATGGACGGTGCGCGGAAGCCAGGTCTACAACGAGGGAGGCGCGGAGCGGGCATGGTCCGAACTGACGGCGCTCTACAAACGAAACCTCAGTTGAACTGTCAGTTCTGGCAGTTGCACACTCCAGTGCCCTTCCGGACCATCAATCTCAGCCAGCGTGCCACGACCTGTGCCTGGCTTCCACGGTTGTGGCGCACCGCTTTCAACCAACTACAACCCGTGGTTCAAAAGATGCGACTGCCGCGCAAAAGGAGCCCTGACGCATGAACGCTGACCTTATTTGGGAACCAGTGTCCAGCAACTGTCCCGAACTCAACACCAACTACCCAGAGGAAATGACCCGCGCAAAAGTGCCGGGTGGCTGGCTGGTCTGCGGCCGGATCCATCAAGCTCCGGTCATGGCCTTCGTTCCCGACCAGTGGTTTGGCTGGAGAATCGTCGGGAATAATATCCCGAAGACATAGCACGAAATGGGCGTTTTATTCAGGACAGGCATGGCGGGAATTCTGGAGTGACTTGACAGTTAGAGAACTGCATCGGTGAAGCGGCGACCTTCGTATCGCGAACAGAACACATCCTGTTGATCCACCAATAAGCCCTCCGCGGCGGCCGGAAACACCCGGAGGAAGATAGCTACTTCCTGCCTGCCGATTCCACAGATGTGGTCGGATCCGCTCCTGTCCAGGTAGCGTCGGAGGTCGGCCCATAGGTAGATGGCACAGCCTTGTCGAGCAAGCGCAGGTAGATTGTCAGCTGAGTGCGATGGTGCGCAGTGTGCAAAATACGGCGCCAGAAGATCCAAATTCGCTCCCGCTGCACATCAAAGAAAGGCACCACTGCGGACCACCAACTTTCATCCTGTACCGAAAAGAATGGAAACCTTGCCTTTGCCAACACCGCTATACGATGACAACAATTCTCGATGGTCACCGAAGTCGGCAGGATGTGATCCGGAGCAGGTTCTGGCGTGCCGAGAAACTCTCCGAAGAACCTTCGCTCGGAAAGCAATTGGTGTTTCAAAATCTCTCCAACGGTACTCGATTTCGGATGCGGCCTGAAACCCAGATCGCCATCCGCAAATTCGCGCCAGGTTGAAACGACTTTATTTGTCTCGCTCGCATACGTGTCGAGTGCGTGCTGAAGGGAATGGACCTTCATCAGCGGAATCTCATTCTGCTTAATCGCCATGAACTCGTATCGCATTGGGACCTCCTTCATTTCGACAGCCTCTGACCAAGGATCGTCCATCTTGTCGAGCGAAGGAATGACCATGAAGGCTTCCAGAGCCTCACTGAATTTTGAGACCACTATTGCTCAGACAATGGCGGATCCTTCTGTCGCAGGGTTTGATTCGTGCCGCAACGCCATTCGCGTCGGGGGCGAAACGATGATCGGCAGAACCGTGGAAACGAGCATGATGATCGCAATGGTGTGCAAGCCGCTTGTGTACGATCCGCTCGGGCCGAGCAATTTCACGAGCAGTTGCGGACCGAAGTAGCTCGCGAAACCCCATGCAGTGAGCATCAGGCCGTAGATCGGGCCGACATTCTTTGAACCAAAATAATCGGCAGCAAACGCAGGCATGGTTCCAAAGCCCCCTCCATAACACATGAGAATCACGAACGAGACTACAGTGATGACAGCAACTGAAGTCAACGAGGGCAGCAGCCAGAAAAGTCCGAACTGGACTAGATAAATCACCGCGAATGTCCATCGCCGTGTGATGCCGTCAGACACCGAGGCCCAGAAGATGCGGCCCACCGAATTGCCGATGCTTACGATTCCCACCATGCCGGCTGCAACGGCCGCGCTTGCGGCGGTCAGTTTCTGGAAGATCGGCGACTCCTGGGAGATGAGCGAGATTCCGGCCGAGGTATTCAGAAAGAGCAAGAGCCAAAGCGCCCACCATTGCCAGGTTGCCAGCGCTGTGCCGAGCGTATAATCCGCCTTCGCCCGTTGCGCCTTTTGGGTTGCGCTTGGAGTCCAGCCTTCCGGGGTCCATCCCGCAGGCGGATTTTTCATGAACAGCCCTGCCACGACGATCACGATCATGTACGCGACACCGAGATATGCAAAGGTCTTTAGCACTCCGACGCTTTGGATCAGCCGTTGAGCCACCGGCGCTGTAACCAGCGCTCCAGCGCCGAAGCCGCCTACGGCAATACCAGTGATCAGGCCGCGGCGGTCGGGAAACCATTTGACCAGCACTGCGATGGGAACGATGTAACCAAATCCGAGCCCGATGCCGCCAATTAGTCCATAACTGAGGTAAAGCCACCAGAGCTTGTAAGCGGAGAAACTCGCCAGGAACACGCCGAGTCCATAGAGCACGCCCGCGGTGACCGCGACAACGCGAGGGCCCTTCTTGTTAAGCCACAGGCCGCCGAAAAAGGCAGCCACACCAAGGACAAAGATAGAAATCGTGAAGGTCCAGGTTACCTGTGCGATGGACCAGCCGAATTGTTTTGTGAGTGGATTGCGAAATACGCTCCACGCATAGACGGCTCCGAGTGCGAGCTGCATCAAGAAGCCGGCCAGTGCAATTCCCCAGCGATTGGTAGGTGCCATACAACGCCTCCGATACCTTGCTTTAGAGGTGCTTCGATCAGTGGCACTCTCCTCGAGTTTTGAGCTCACTCCCAAGGGTTTCGAGGAATTTGTTGATAAGCGCCATGCTGCGCCGCCATTCCGGCTGACGGAAGTCGGCGAACAACTTGAATAGACTGGGCGGTTCCACGATCGGACTCTGGCAACCGAGAGTCTCGGTTATGGCAACGGCGAATCCCTGCAGCAGGTCAGGGTTGATCGCACCAAGCATCTTGGCGAGGGCGATGGCATTGCGCAGGCCGCGAATGGCCTCGTCCGATTTGGCCGCGTTCACAGCGGTCTCCAGGAGCATGTCGCCGGAGCCGAGAGCCCCGCGCAACAACCTGAGCACGCCGGAGTCGTGCAACTGCTGCAACAGCTCGTAGAGGTCGAGCAAAGCCTCCGCATGTTGCTCGGGCGCCTGCTCCAGGCGCTTGCGCAGCTCTTCACGCGGATCGCGCGGTGCCACTTCCAGGCCAATGGGTCGCGCCATGTTTATTTCTCCTGTCCAGCGGGTACGGCCGTGCGCGTTTCAATCTGAACCAGCCCATTGCCGGGCAGGTGGTAGTCGCCGCGCGCCCACTTGCGCTCGACTTCCACGCCCATCTGCGGAGTTGGATGTCCGTAACGCGAATTGGTTCGCGGTAGGGGATTCTCGCCGGTTTGACTCAGCACCGCGAGATTGACCGAGGTCTCCTTGTAGGCCGGCGTGTGCGTTACCTTGTCGGTGTAACTACTGGTGAGACGGTTCACCGGTTCGAGAGAGGAGTTCATCGGCATGTAGAGTTCGTTGCCGCTGACACGCGTGGTGACGACGGCCTGCGCCTTGACCGCACCATACCGCGAGGCAAGCCGCACCCAGGCCCCGGTTTGGATGCCACGTGCGGATGCCAGCTCGGGCGAGACTTCAACAAACGTGCAAGGCACTTTCTCGCGGATGCCTTCGGTGCGGTAAGTCATGTTGCCTTCGTGGAAGTGCTCAAGCAGGCGGCCGTTGTTCAGGTGCAGGTCGTATTCCTCATCGGACTGATTGCTGGGTTCGGTCCATGGCACCGGGAAGAACGACGCCTTGCCGTCGGGGGTTTTGAACTTTTGCGTGTAGAGCAGAGGCTCGTCGCTGCCATCCGGCGCAACGGGCCACTGCAATGACTTGAACCCTTCCAGCCGATCGTAGGTAACGCCCGCCATGATCGGTGTGAGAGGCGCGATCTCCTCGTAGATCTCGGACGGATGCTTGTAGGTCCAGTTGGCGCCCAGGCGATTGGCGACATCGATGAGAATCTGCCAGTCTGGACGGCTCTCGCCCAGCGGCTCCATGGCCTGGTAAAGGCGCTGGATGCGGCGCTCGGTGCTCGTAAAGGTGCCTTCCTTCTCAAGGCTTGGGCTTGCAGGCAGAATCACGTTGGCGAAGCGGCAGGTGTCAGTGAAGAAGATCTCCTGCATCACCAGAAAATCGAGCTTTTCGAGCGCCGCCGCTACGTAGCCGGAGTTGGAATCGACAAGGCTCATCTCTTCGCCGAAGACGTACATCGACTTGAGACGTCCATCGTGAATCGCGTCAATCATCAGGTGATTGTCCAGGCCCGGCTTTGCAGGAAGCACCACGTTCCACGCTTTTTCGAACTTGGCGCGAATGGCCGGATCATCGACCTTCTGATATCCCGGGAAGTAATTCGGCATGGCGCCATGATCGCTGGCACCCTGCACGTTGTTATGTCCCCGGAGCGGGTATGCGCCCGTGCCCGGCCGCATGTAATTGCCGGTGGCCAGCAGTAGATTCGAGATGGCGGTCGATGTGTCCGACCCCATCACATGCTGCGTAACGCCCATGGCCCACAGAATGCACACGCTATCGGCTTCGGCAATCATGCGGGCGACCTTGATCAGGGTTTCCTGCGGTATGCCACAGCGCTCGCTCGCCATTTCGAGAGTGAAGGATTCGAGGCTCTTGCGGTACGCATCCTCGTTGGAGACCCATTGATCGATGAAGGCCCGCTTCGCCAGGCCGTTGTCGAAGATGTAGCGCGTGACGGCCGAGAGCCAGATCAGGTCGGTGCCGGGGCGCGGATGCAGGAAGACATCGGCGCGGCGAGCCATCTCGTGTTCGCGAAGATCAGAGACAATGAGCTTCTGGCCGCGCAGCTTATGCGCACGCTTGACGCGCGTAGCCAGAACGGGATGGCTCTCGGCCGTGTTGCTGCCGATGATGACAACCAGGTCGGCCTGCTCTATATCCTTGATGGAACCCGAATCGCCGCCGTAGCCTACGGTGCGGAAGAGGCCGGTGGTGGCGGGCGCCTGGCAGTAGCGCGAACAGTTATCCATGTTGTTGGTGCCGATGACGGCGCGCGCGAGCTTCTGCATCAGGTAGCTTTCCTCGTTCGTGCACTTCGACGAGGAGATGAAAGCAAGCGCATCGGGGCCGTGGGCGGCTTTGATCTCACGGAAGCGACGGGCCACCAAGTCGAGAGCCTCATCCCACGTCGCTTCTCTGAACTTGTCGCTTTCGCGAATCAGCGGCTTGGTCAGGCGATCGGGGCTGTTGACGTAGTCCCAACCGAACTTGCCCTTGATGCAGGTCGAAACGCCGTTGGCCGGACCGTCAAGCGGCTCGACCTTGAGGATCTGACGATCTTTGGTCCAGATGTCGAAAGAGCAGCCCACTCCGCAGTAGGTGCACACGGTCTTCGTCCGCTTGATTTGCGATTCGCGCATGAAGGCTTCAGCCTCAGAGAGCTGCATGATTGAGCCATAACCCACCTCCGGCTCCACGCCTTTGACGATGTCGATCATGCCTTTCAGCGCAACGCTCGGCAGGCCTGTAAAGTAACCTGCGTGGCCGAGGATCGACGTCTCCATGAGCGCATTGCATGGGCAGACGGTGACGCAGTGGCCACAGGAGACACAACTCGACTCGCCGATCGGCGCACCTCCATCCCACAGAACGCGCGGATGTGGATCCTCCCAGCGGATGCTCAGCGTCTCATTTACCTGCAGGTTCTGGCAGGCTTCCACGCAACGCCCGCAGAGAATGCACTGCTGAGGGTCGTAGCGATAAAAGGGATTGCTTGAATCGACTTCGTAGGGCTTGGATTTGTAGGGGATTTCCTGATGTTCGATTTCGAGGAGGACCGCAGTGTTGTGGACTGTGCAGTTGCCGTTGTTATTGTCGCAGACCGTGCAGTAGAGCAGATGATTTCCGAGGATGCGATCGAAGGCCTCGCGCTGCGCTGCCTGCGCCCGCGGCGACGCAGTCTCGACTTGGGCGCCGTCGAAGGCATCGGTTCCGCAGGCTCTCACGAGCTTGCCGTCCATCTCGACCATGCAGGTATCGCAGGTCTGGATGGGTCCAAGCTGGGGATGATAGCAGACCTGCGGAATCGAGATTCCGCTGCGGTTGATGGTGTCGATCAGGCGCTCTCCAGGCTTGATCTCCAGGGGCTTGCCGTTCAGGATAACCGCCAAGGAAGCAACCTCCCTTCAACGATTGCTGGATGCTAGTACGTACAACGTGCAAACGTAAAGCCCTAATTTGGCTAGACTCACAGCCGCGCTTAGCGATGGATGACAGCGACGGCCGACCGGGGACATTGGGGAAACCAAATTCCTGAAGATTTCTGCTAGGAAACGTTGGGAAGACAGCGAAAGCCTCCTGAATAAACAACGAACCGCTGCCCGCGCAGAAAGCCAACCAGGGTCAGGCCAAGCTCGCGGGCGAGTTTGACCGCGAGACTGGAGGGAGCGGAGACCGACGCAACGACGGGAACGCCCGCCGCCAGCGCCTTCTGGATGATTTCGAAGCCTCCCCTGCCGCTGACGAGCGCGATGAAGTTGCTGAGCGGCAGGCGGTCTTCGAGCAAAGCCCATCCGGCCAGCTTGTCGACCGCATTGTGCCGGCCGATGTCCTCGCGGAGCGCGATGAGACTTCCCTGCGCATCAAAGAGCGCGGCAGCGTGCAGGCCGCCGGTACGATCGAATACCGGCTGGTCGGCGCGCAGCGTCTCCGGCAACCGGCACAGCACCTCCGGAGACACGCGGAAGTCGCGATTGGGCGCGCGCAGGCCACGACGGCGAATGGCTTCAATCGAGGCCTTGCCGCAGATGCCGCAGCTCGACGCGGCGAAAAAGTTTCGCTGCAGGTTTTCGGCCGTGAACTGCGCATTCTTTAACTCCACTTCCACGACGTTGCTCTTTGCGGCGGCATCGGGCGCTACTGCGCGAATCTCGCCAAGCTGCTCGCGCGACTCGATGATGCCCTCGGTCAGCAGGAACCCCGCAGCCAATTCGAGATCGTTCCCCGGAGTCCGCATCGTTACGGTCAGAGGCGTTCCGTCAACGCGAATCTCCAGCGGCTCTTCCGCAGCGAGCGAGTCCTGCTGCGAGTGAACGGCGCCGTCGTTCCATTCCGTCACCTGGGTTAATTCAAGGCTGTGAGCTGGCGGACGCATCCAACCTCCTGTCTGGCAGAGATTAGAATTCGGGCACGATTGATGTCCATCGTAATCCGAAACGCTCGCGACATCTCTGTTTTCGTGGGCGCCCAGGCATAGGAGTGTTAAACATCTCTTCTCCAGCTCCGCGAGGCACGAAAGAGAACTGAGCGTGCTGTTCGTCTTCCCGCGCACGAACAGCATCACCGTCAATCACGATTTGGTCCTCTAGGGCGCTCACAAGCAGATCCCCCAAAATCAATGGCCGGATCACTAAGATCCGGCCGTTGCTTCTGAAGCGTCTTCTCTTGACACCGGATTCTATCTGTGTAGTCTTGTAGACCTGTTACCGGTCTCGTAGACGGCCCCCTCCACCCCCGCCATGAAAACCACATTTCTGCTGTCGCTCCCGCTTCGATTGCCACGTCGAATGGCGCTTCTCGCGATCGCTCTGTGCTTGCCGCTGATCGCAGGAATTCCACCATCGGCGTTCGGACACGATGGAACAACGAACCCACTCAACATATTCCAGAACTATTTTGTGACTGGCGATTATGTTGTCGCTGGCTGGGTCGAGAAAGCGCCAGACGGGAGCGGCTTTGCGCCGGGCATAATCAGCATTCCCGATGCGCTGCAACCTTCCCAGGCCGGAGTGCCGACGACCGTACCAAAAGGGGCCGATATTGTTGCGGCCTATTTGTACTGGGCGACTGCAGAAGGCAACAAGTCGTCTTTCGCCGGGCAGCAGGCATACTTCAATGGCTATGCAATTATGGGCACGATCCTGGGGAATCCGAATGCGCCTCCATCCTGGAGTTCAGGCGGTTGTTCTGGCTCATCGAATGGATCGAAGACGATGCGCGCGTACCGCGCCGATGTTCGCCCATACCTGCCATTGGACAAGAATTCGGCTTCGGCGACCTTTGGAGCGACAATCGCCAACGGCGCGATTCCGGTCCGCCTGGCAGACAGCGGAAGCAGTGGCAACATGACCCCCATTGCGTTGGGCGCGACTTTGGTGGTCATTTACCGCGTGCTCTCACCGACCGTTCCGCTAAACTCCATCGTTCTGTACGACGGAGCATTTGCGCCGAGCAATCAAGAACGGAACTTCAGCCAGAACATGGTCGGATTCTACGAACCTGCGACGAGCCCTGTTGCGAAGATCACGCAAATCGTAGCCAATGGCCAGCCCAACAAGAACGAACGCGTTTATTTGAATAGCACTTCGCAGCCCCTTCCCTCTCTCTATGGATCGTTGCCGCCATTTCCAGGAGTCTACGGATCCTGGGACAACCCGACTTGGCTTCTGAGCAGTTACGGTTACGTGAAGAACACCGATACCTCCGAGATGACTTCGGTGGTTCCGACGGCGAGTAACCAGGGGTGCGTATCCTGGGGAGCCATCATCCTGAGCACTTCGGTCCAGGACACCGATGGCGATGGTCTCCTGGATGTTTGGGAGACGAATCAAGGCTACACCGATGCCGTAAGCGGGCAGTGGGTAGCGCTCCCGGGAGCCAATCCGAACAAGAAGGACCTCTTTATTGAAGTCGACTACCTGAACAATTTGGATGGGTCGGCTGGTTCCGCTTTGCATTCGCACCTGCCCAAGCAGGCGGCGCTGGACGCCGCAGGTGCTGCCTTCGCAAACCAGAACGTCAATCTGCATTTTGATCTTGGAGCAGACATCTACCAGGGCGATCCCTACGTGATCCCCTATCCAGTTTCAATTCCCAATCCATTTCCCGCAGGAACATCCGCCCCACCAGCAGGAGCAGGTGGAAAGTCGATTTCCGAAGGCCTGGCCTTGTGTTTAGATACGACAACGCTGTGTGCCTATCCTGGTCAACCGGCAATTGGGTGGAAGGGCGGCTTCGAGTCCTTCAAGAATTCAATGACATTGGGCAATTTCCAGCCTGGCCGTGCAAAGAGTTACCACTACATGCTATTCGGTCACTCATTGGGAGCACCGCGATCGTATTGGAGTACGGTCGGGTTCGCACTGGCAGATTCTACGATTCCACAGTTGGTCTCCGTCGTTAATTCAGGGAGCACCGCAATGATTACGCTCCAGTCTCCGCAGGGAGTAATCAAGCCCGGTGATTGTCCGAACCCTGTTCTTTCCGGATGCGGTGATGCGAACAGCAATCGCGTCAGCATTACAGGCGCGCTCAGTCAGGATGCTCTCAACGCCAGTTATTCGTTCAGCAACGTTGTGGCGAAAACGGTCAACAATATCACCACGACTACCTTTACCGTTACCACCAGCGGCGTAGCGAATGGCACCTACAATTTCGGCAACGAGCCACAACTAGCGATTACGTACCTGGGACCGACGAGCACATCTGGACACTCCGACTTCCGTGGCGGCGGTGACTCAACCGTGACACTTGGGCTGTGGGGGTCGGACGATCCGGCAGGTTGCCAACCGGACCCGTCCGAGAGCCTCGGATCGGGCCAGGTCTATTGCAGCAATCAGGTCGGAACTGAAGATGAGCAAATCGGCACGTTAATGCATGAACTTGGTCACACGCTCACGCTAACCCATGGCGGCACATACCACGAGGATCCGAACAATCCAGGCGTGCCCACAGATGAACTGAACTGCAAGCCAAACTACCTGAGTGTCATGAACTATCTGTTTCAGGTACGAGGATTTGCCGACGGAGCATTTGATTTATCCGGCCAGAAACTTGCTCCGTTGAACGAAGCCTATCCGCTGCTCAACGAATCAATGGGAATCGGAACCGATATCGAGACGGGACAAATCGCCGCGCATCTCACGCGCTGGTATTCCGCGCCGAGTGCCCTCGACACACAACTGCAGAGCAAGACCGGTGGCCGCTATGCGACCGCGCATTGCGACGGAACACCCCTGTTGCCGAATGAGGCGCCGACCGTTCGGGTGGATGGTTCGGTCAGCGCGGGAGGCACTTTTTCTGCACCGCTTGACTGGAACAACGACTTCGTCTCGCCGGATCCTGTTCTTCCGCCTGGAGAAGATCTAAATCACAACGGCATCATCGGGGATTCAACTTTCTCCGGATTCAATGACTGGCAGGAGATCAACCTGCAACAGATTGATGCCCGAGGAAGCGCCTTCGGATCCTCGGGCGGGCTCAACTCCAAAGGCGGTGGACTCAACTCCAAAGGCGGCGGGATTGACGACGACGGCGGCGGACTCAACTCCAAGGGTGGTGGACTCAACTCCAAAGGTGGCGGACTCAACTCCAAAGGTGGAGGGATCGATCAGGATGAAGAGACAGCCACATCTACCGCCGACCCGCCGACCGGTCTGACATGTGAAGCAACTCTCTCTGGCGTGCCCGGTTGTGTGGCCACTTCAGGATCATCAAAAGGATCGCCCAAGGGATGCAGGAAGAATGTCCCGCTCACCTGGACGGCGCCTGGCTTTGGTCAGACTCGCAGTTACACGATCTGGCGCGCTGTCGGCGCGTATCCAACAACTCAGGCGGTACTTTCGCACCTTAGCGCGTTTTCCGTTCTCACAACACTGACTGGCGCACCACCCGTGACGTCATTTATCGATTCGAACGTCAAGAGCAACACGACTTACACGTACTTTGTAACGGATTCGAACAAACAGGGAGCCCAAAGCGGCGTGTCGAATCCACTTGTGGTCGCAGTTAAGTAGAGAGTCCATGCGCATCGGGCCGGTCTGACGCCGGCCTGGTGCTTTTCCGCAAAGTCATTCGTGGAGTCGGTTGCGGATTTCACGCACCAAAGGATCCTCGGTACTTTGACCGCGGATACTCAGATAAGTGCGGTAGGAATCGGCGAAACCTCGGCTCTTCAGCCCTTCTCGGTCTCGGCCCTGGTAATAATAGACGACTGGTAGATAGCTATAGGTGGGCATGTTGTCCATAAAGAGCTCCAGAACTTCCCCGCGCCGCTTGATGCAACGGTCAAATTCCGAATCAGCCTCTCCAAAGGCTTCCGCTTCCAGGTACGCGCGGCCCAGGTCAAAGCGGCCGATCCATGTGTCGAGCAGGTCCTTGGCCTCCGTAAAGAGTTGAATCGCTTGGTTCGGATTTCGATTACTCAACGCGATTTCTCCCAGGATCAGCTTGGCATAAGCTTGCGGTTCGGTGTGTATCTCAGAGGCAAGACCAGCAGCCAGCTTGCGCGCTTTCCCCGTTTCGCCGGCCTCGATCAAAGTGCGTGCAGCCAGGAACCGCGTTTTTGTCGACCGGCTGTTGGCTAGCGCGCGCTCTGCGGCAGCCGCGGCAGCCTGCTTCTCTCCCAGTAAGATGTCTGCGTAGCCGGCCATCAGGTACTTATCCGCGGCGGGGTCAGAATTCTTTTTCGCAACATCGGCGGCTGCACCCTTTTCAAGTATCTGGGTTCCTTCCCGGAACCGGCCCTGATACAGGGCAAGATTTGCCAAACCGGAAGCCGCAAGGGATGCACCCCAGGAACTAACCTTCTCGAGCTCCTGGTACGTCTCAGTTGCCTGCTCCAAATGCCCCTGACCGAGCTGGCCATACGCCACAACAAGAAAGGCCTCTTCGTATTTGGGATTGAGTTGAAGCACTTCGCGTCCGCCGCGCTCGCAACTCTGGAAATCGTTGGCGTAACACGAGTACAGCGAATAATTCATCCGCGATATCACGTCTTTCGGAGAGATCTGCACGTCCTGCTGCGCCACTTCCATCGCTTTTGGCATGTTCAGCAGGCGTGCATAGCAGAGCGCAAGGTTGGTTTGACCGATGTCGTCGGCGGGATACTCCTCCACCAATTGACTGTTTTCCTCGACACACTTTTGCCAATTCTCGGTACGGATGTAGTACTGTCCGCGAACGCGGTACCGTTCGCGCTCGGTCAATCGGTCCACGTGCTCCATTGCTAGTTTGGCGTACTTCTCGGCATTCTCCGTTTGGCCAAGGTTGCCTGCAGCGGCGGCCATACCCGCGTAGGCGCGCGCGAAGTTAGGATCCAGCTCTGCCGCCTTTGAGAAGGCTTGGAGGGCCTCCTCCAGCTTTCCTGCAGCCTGCATTTCCTTCGCGATGCCGTACTCGTGCACCGCCTCGAGGTTTGCGGCGATGAAAGCTGCCCTGCGTGGCGGCCAGCTGAACTGACTGAGGCGTTGTGTCACCCAGCGCCTGGCGGATCGGCACCGCCAGTTTGGGTATTTCCAGAAGGAGGGCATCCTTATTCGCGGTATTAACGTCGGCACTGGCAAGAGTCTTTCCCGTCATGGCGTCGATCGCCTTCACGGAAAGGCTGTAGCCGCTGCCATGCTTGTTCAGAGAGCCGCTCACGATCGCAGCGATACCTTCTTTGACAGCTACTAGCCTGGCGGTCTCCTCATTCAGCTTTTGGGCCGAGTTGGGAAGTTCAGCGGCTACCTTGCGCGCAGCGCCCCTGCTAAAGGCGTTGATGAAGCTGGCGCCTTCCAGGGCGACATTGAACATGGGCTCCAGAGTGTCGTCGAATAGGCTGTCCCCGGTGTTGTTTTGAAAGTCAGCAACCAAAACCGAGACAGGGGCGTGAGACGCCACGTTGAGAGCCTGTGGCCTTCTTCTGTTCAAGTAAACAGCAATTCCTGTTGCTGTGAGAACAATCAATATGGCAGTGATTACCATTCGAAGCCAGGGCAGTTCCCGAACGCGATTCATCCGCAGGCGAGCAGACGAGGCGGAGACTCTGAAACGACCGCGCGCGCCCTGCCAGGCACGAAGATCCGCCACAAGTCCTTCTGCGCTCTGATAGCGGAGTTGAGGATCCTTCTCCAGACACTTGTATACGATGTTGCTCAGAACACCCGGAATCTTCTTGTCGATATTGACCAAGGGTACAGCGCGCTGTTGAGTGCGCTTCAGGAGAGTCGCGATCGCGGTCTCTGCATGGAAGGGCATGAGCCCGGAGAGCATTTCATACAGGATCAAGCCGACTGCGAAGATATCGGAGCTCGGCTTCAGTTCCTTGCCCTGCGCCTGCTCTGGAGACATATATTCGATTGTGCCCAGCATCGCGCCGGTTCGTGTCATCCCGTCGCTTCCCAGCGAGCGCGCCAATCCGAAGTCCATTACTACGACCCGGCCGTTTTGATCGCGCATGATGTTGCTGGGCTTCAGGTCGCGGTGAATGACACCTTCCCGATGGGCAGCTGCAAGACCGCTGGCCACCTGCGCCATGATCTCGACGGCTTCCGCAACTTCAAGTTTGGGGTGTTGCTTAAGGACTTGAAAAAGGCTTTCGCCTTCAACGTACTCCATCGTGATGAACTTGATTCTTCCCGCTTCTCCGAGATCGAAGATGCGAATCACGTTCCGGTCGGTGACCTGGCGGGCAAGGATCAGTTCTTGTTTGAAGCGTTGCAGGATTTCAGGATCGCTGGCTAGCTCCGGCCGGATGACTTTCAGCGCGATCTCTCGATCTAAATCCAGGTCCCGCGCTTTGTAAACCGCCCCCATGCCTCCTTGGCCCAGGACCTTGACGATTTCATAGCGGTTCGCCAGGATGGCTCCCGGCTGCAGCAGTATGTCGCCCAAAGAACCACCTGCGATCGTGCTCGGATCGGCTCCCCTGGGGCTGGCTGGTAAAGCGGCGCCCACCACGGTTGGAGCCTCGGAAGACTCGGCGGATTCATTCCCCTGGGAGGATGCGCGGAAAGCGGGCGAGTCGCTATCTGACACAAAAACCGTTGCATCCGGCTCATGCTTTCGCTTTTTTGCGTCATCCATGCCTGAATCCACACCACTCCACTCGGTGCCTGACTATGGGGAAATTTGCCAAATAGAAGCCGCCCTTCGACTTTCCCCTTGGGCGGATGCTGCACGATAGCTGGCTGCGAACCCCCTTACACTCTATAGCCCTAGATTTTACGGCAGAGCGCGCTTGCGTCGCGCGTATTTCACCGGTTTCATGCTTGGGAAGGACCGGGACCTCCGCAGCGGCCTTGAAGGAAATTGATCGACGCAAATGGTAGAATAGCCCGCCAAAGCCTATGCCGGATTTCGCATCTGCGGCGCATGCGTACGTCGAGGTCGTGGTCACTGACCGACCGAGTGAGGTAGTGCCCATTCACGAAGTGCCGTTCCTCATTGGACGGGGCAACGAAAGTGGAAACCATCTGGCTTTGGACGACCCGCACATTTCACGCAAATGCGCATTGATCACTGGAGTGACCGGCGGCCTCTGGATAGAGGATCGCGGTCAACGCGGCGGCATCTTCGTCAATGAAGAACAGATCAAAGAGGCGAAAATCCTGTGCGACGGCGATCGCATTCGGCTCGGGACAGAAGGTACATGCGCGCTTGTATTTCGATCGTCATTGGAGACTCTCTCCAGCGATGAAGAACAGGCGCGACTGCGCCGCATCGTTGACCCAGGAACCGGAGACTCTCAATTCGAACTCAACCGCCTGACATTGCTTCTTGAGGCCACATCACTGTTACATTCGCAGCTTCCGCTCGAATCTGTTTTTGCCACGATGCTGGATCACGCCATCTCCATCACGCATGCGGATAGAGGAATGCTACTGGGGCCCGATGCGTCAGGCACAATGCAGGTCAAAGTAGCGCGCGGACAGCAACGGAAGAGCCTTCCGCCTGAGACCATGAACCCAAGCCGCACGGTTCTTCGGCAAGCCGTGGAGCAGGGATGCGCGGTGATCAATGAGGATCTGCGTCTTGCCGATCCGAACGTGCAGGCTGCCCAGAGCGTGCTCTTGCAGTATCTGCGATCGGCAGTGGTGATTCCGCTTTACGCCGGGTCCAGAGCGGGCGACGCCCCGATTAAGGCTACTAGTCACTATGAATTGCTTGGCGCCGTTTATCTCGATTCGAAGCGAGAGTCCGCGTTTTCGGCACTGGACCGGCAAATTCTGGATGCATTGGGGGCGCAAGCAGCGAGCATCCTCGACAACGCCCGTCTGGTGCAACACGAACGGGAACGCCTGCGGCTTGAGCAGGAGTTGAGTATTGCGCGCCAGATTCAGCAGGCGCTCGTACCCCAGGGATTACAAGACTATCCCCATCTCGCAATCACGGGGATCCACCGCCCTTGTCACGAGGTGGGTGGCGATTATTTCGACGTGTTTCCCTCAGCAGATGGCCGCACCGCCATCCTGATAGCGGATGTCGCGGGCAAGGGATTGGGTGCGGCACTGCTGACAACCATGTTGCAGGGAGCGCTCACGGGAATGAGTCTTGGCGCTGAACCGGTGAAGGTCTTCGAACACCTGAACCGGTTTCTTTGCGATCGTGCCGTCGTAGACCGACACGTAACCATGTTTTTCGGGCACATCGATTCCAATGGCATGTTGGAGTTCGTCCGCGCAGGCCATCCCTCTCCACTGTTACTTCGCCAGGGAAGGGTGGGCGAGCTCTACACCGAGGGATCATTCCCCATTGGGTTGGTAGAAAAAGCATCTTTTACTGCAAGCCGGATTCGGCTTGAGCCTGACGACACGCTGCTCTTGTTCACTGACGGAGTGACCGAGGCAGAGGACAAAGAACGGAATCTCTTCGGGCACACACAGCTCATGAACGCATTTGTCCGGCACTCTAATGGTTCCCTCGACGAGATCAAGTCCGGGATACTCGGCGCGTTGGAGAAGTTCTCGGCGGGAACAAGACAATCGGACGACATCACGCTGCTGCTGGTTCGATACAGAAAACCAGCTGATCACGGCGTCGCGATAGCTCAAGAGTCAACTTCAGTTTCTGAATCCGAGTTACAGTGGCATTTCGCATTGCCCGTTACGATCTAGCGGAAACTCGCACATCGTCGGCATCGAACGCCAACCGAGAGGTAACAGGAATGACAATTTCGACTGAATCGATGGATGGTGATATCACACGCGTTATTCTGGACGGTCGGCTGGATATCGAAGGCGCTGCGGCAATCGATCTGCCCATGAACGTGACGGCGGGCAGCGCCAGGTATTTGCTGATTGATATGCGCAACGTGTCGTTCATCGGATCGATGGGACTTCGCTCAATTGTGATCCCAGCAAAGAATGTTCACCGGCGGGGCGGCAAGGTGGCTCTTTTGGGTCCCGTTCCGATGGTCGAAGAAGTGCTCAAAGCCAGCAAAATCGACGAAGTCATTCCCATCTTCCACAACCTTGACGCTGCCTTGGCCGCTCTGCAATAACCGCGCCACAGACTTGCCCCTTTTCGCTTGCTTGAGGACCGCCGGAAATGCCGAACGAGGAACTGCAAGACCTGCTCGTGCTTGACAGCCGGCTTGCCGAGGTGAGTCGTGCCCAGTCATGGGCTGAGATACTGTTGGACCGGCTCAGCCTGAGCGAAAACATGCGATACGCCATCCGACTTTGCATTGAAGAGGCCCTGGCGAACGTGATTCTCCACGGCTACAAAGGTGAAGCTGGACACCCCATCGTCATTCGCCGCTGGCTGTCATCAAACATGCTGCTTTTCGGGATCGAAGACAAGGCGCCAGCTTTTGCTCCGGATGATATTCCGCCGTCGACCTGCACACCCGAGGTCCCGAGCCTCGAGTCGTTGACGCCGGGTGGGAACGGAATCCGGCTGCTCCGCCATTTCGCGGGATCCGTGGCCTACGAACAGACCACGACTGGCAACCGGCTTACGATCGGTTTCCCCATCCAGGATTCATGAGCGCTATTCAAGATTTCGCCAGGTGAGGAAGTCAAATCGGCGATGAGTGACCGGACGGGAGCGTGGCAGCGAGCCGAGCCGCTGGGATACGCTCCGGGCTCTGCGTGTCCTCAACTGTTACGACAAATCCGCCACCTGAACCGCGGTTCCGTTTCGCGAAGATACAAGGAGAGGTCCTCCTGAACCGACCGGCTTTCATCTTCGACTGTGCGAATACTTGTAGCGGGTGCGGTCTAAATGGGCCTGTATAGACCTAGTTGTCATTCGCCAAAGCGCTGAAAATAATGCCGCATAAAAGTCGATACAAGTCCTGCGCATGCAGTGGCTATCCTTTGGGAGCAGAGGGTTGGGCGCTCGAATCCTCCGCCCCGACCAATGACAGCCAATGGAATCACTTCGGTTTCCCCGCACCTCCACCAAAGCCAGTTCCTGGCGACACTCCACCCTGTCTCGGGCGACACTCGACGACAAACTCTCGGTGACCCGCAGGCTGAACTCTCAAATCGCCCGAAGCCGGCGCGACCTCAGGCATTTGATTAATTCAAAGCCATTCATTTCATTGGCTTGCAACGATCCCGCAAAAGTGCACAGCCCAACCCATGAATAATAGGATTCCGCTATCTGCGGCGGATTGAGAAGCCCATAGCCACTCGCTCCTACAACAACGAAAGAACTCTTGTGCATTTTGTGGTGGTCGAGAAGCCAACCAGATCAACGTTGTCACGCATCTCTCGAGCAGTGGTGAGTTGTACTTATTCTCCCCATGAGAGAGGCCGGCTACATGCCTGGACACGTGGGAGAACGAAGGATATTGATTGTTGATGACGAGAAAGTAGTCGCGGACACCCTTGGCGCGATCCTGCGCACCCAGGGATATGACGTTCGGGTTGGGTACTCGGCCGAGATGGCAATTGACCTGCTCGGCTGGTGGTCGCCAGAGTTGGCAATTCTCGACGTGATTCTCCCCAGGATGAACGGGATCGAGCTCGCGATCGTTCTCAGTGAGAACTATCCAGATTGCGGGATCCTGCTTTTTTCCGGGCAGCCCTCCGTGGAAATCCTGGTGGAGCAGGCCAAAAGAGACGGCCACGAATTCGACATCATGGCCAAACCTGTGCACCCGTCGGTGATGCTGGGCGCGGTCTCAGCGATGCTCGCTACCAGTTGCTGGGGTCCCTTCCCGGCAGCGTGACGAGCCCCTTCAATAGCCAGGGCGCACAGTAGCGTCCCGGACTTTGGACTGCAACTTCTTTGGGAAAGCTTCAGGACCGAGCGCGAACCAGCAGACAGGTGATGTTGTCGTGCCCGCCGGCTTTTTTGGCGGCTTCGACAAGGCGCAAAGAAAGTGTCTCAAGCGGAAGATCGCGAGCAAGTAAGGTCTGAATCGTTGGATCCGGAAGCTCGCGTGTCAGGCCATCGGAGCACAACAGGAACAGATCGCCGGGCTCAGCCTCCAGTTCGAAGACGTCCGGAGTGACTTGGCACTGCGTCCCGAGCGCGCGCGTAATGACGTTCCGCAGCGGAGACCGAAGGGCCTCGTGGTGGGTCATGCGGCCCATGCGCACCTGCTCCTCCACCAGTGAGTGATCCTGAGTCAGTTGTTGCAACTGGCCGCTGCGCAGCCGGTAACAGCGGCTGTCGCCGATATTCAACACCCAGACGCGACGGTCCTCCGTGGCGAGGGCCACCAGAGTGGTGCCCATGCCGCTGAGCCGGTGATTACGCTGGGCGCGGTTGAAAATGGCTTCGTTGGCTGCCGAGATGGCTTGCTCGGCAGCGGTCAGCAGCGGGGTTTGGTCAGCCTCGGCCCGCGGCGTGAACCGGCGCAGAACCTCATCCACAGCAAGGGTGCTTGCGATCTCCCCCGCTGCCGCTCCACCCATTCCGTCGCAAACAATATAGACCCCGCCATCAACCGAGTATCCGAACGCATCTTCATTGGACGGGCGCTTTCGACCGCGGTCGGTAACCGCCGCAGCCGTGTAGTGGACGACAGCCGTGGCCAATAGAACCTCCGCAGGCAAGTTTACACGGGCTTTCGGGGTCTGAACATCCATGGAGCCTCAATGCGTATCGGATTTGTTCTCCGCAGGTAATGGAGCCGGTTCGGGCAGCTCAAACACTTGGATGGCGCCAGCGTCCAATACGGCCACGCGTTTTCCCGAGGGCGAAATGGCCACGTTGCCCCCGCCGTCAAGCACAGGGCTGGCCTCTGTCATCAGCGACCGTCTTCCGTCCGCAGCGTCGTAAACCTCCACAACTTGCCCCTTCACGTCTTCAAAACTCAGCGGCATGCTGGCATCCACGCCGTGCGCAACCAGGAGAGTCTCACGCGCCATCCGAAGACCCCCAGGCGCCATCACCAGGCGCGGCCAGATCTGCGTCGATTGTGCGGGCGCGCCCCAGAGATACTTGCCTTCGGTCGACATCGCAACCATCCAGCGGCTGCCGTCGGGGTTGCAGGTCGTCACCAGCACTTCGTCTTGCGAGATGAACTCAAGCGCAGGTGTACAAACGGAGTTGACCTTCCCAATAATCCGGCTGCCACCGGTGAAGGATTTAAGATTCACGACCCACTCGCGTCCTTTGCCGCGCAGCGTCTCCAGATACCCGTCCGCATTGATCGGCAGGTGCAGCGTGCCGCGCACGTGGCTCACGAGCATGACCCGGCCAGACACGCGGTGAAGGATGCGAAGAACAATGTCGGATTTCGCAAACGGGGGTGGGCCGTCACTCAAAATATCCGCTGACGCTGTCGTGGGGCTTGGCACACTTCCCGGTCCGGGCCTGGACTCCACCGGCTCGCGCGAGTTGGTTACGATCCACTGTTGCTCGGGGTCCATCTCAAGCCACAGCAGCGAACCCTGGAAGTGCATGAGCGCCTTCAGCTCGAGCGATGCACCGCCGAGTTGCAAGTCATTCTCATTGCGCAGCAGGAAATTGCCGTCATGGAGCATCCAGAGGTAGCGGCCGCGGTCGTGGAGGGTCCAGAGCGCCTCAGCGGTGACGTTGCCATCCGGAAGCCCCAGAGCGACGGCGCGGATCTGGCGCTCGTCTCCGGTGACCGTTGGGTTCCCCTCGCGGCGGATCAGCCCAGGGGCATGAAAGGTAAAGAGCAGGTGGTCCTCATCGAGGAAGTCGAGGGAGACCAAACTGTCACGCTGGCCCTGGTAAATGGCCCCGGGAGCGAAGAAGCCGAGCGGCTCGACCGGAATGCTGAATGCCGGCGGCTGCGATGAAGGGATTGCGGGCTTGGGTGAAGGAGGGGCGGGCGCAGGCGTGTCCTTCTTGTGGTGCGAGAAGAACCCCTGCGAATGCGCCGTGGACGAAATACACAGGGCCGCAACGGCGACCAGGGTCAGGCCAGCGCGAAGCTGGAAACCAGCCCGCCTGACGCCAGCCGGGAAAACCATACTAACCATCGATAGATATTTTCGCCGATGCGGGTCGGTTTGTGCAGTGATAGCAGGCGTTGCAGACGCAAAACGTCTACGGCGTCGTTTTTCCACCTGCGATTGCGCAAACATGCCCGGGCCGGAGAGCGAACTCGCCGCGGCCGGCCCGGAATTCGACAAAAGTGGGAGGGAAGCTCTCTACGGCTCGACGAGAGGAATTCCCGACGCCAGCTGCAGATCGATCACCAGGACCAGCCTGCGCTCGATCTGGAAGAACTGCGCCGTCTTTTTGCCGGACACGACTTTATTGAATTTTGGGATGTATCTCAACCTGAGTTCCGCCACGGACTGATCCACTTCAAGCGCCTGCTTCATAAGGTCCTGGGCCTGGTCGTCGGTCAGGGTGTCGTAGTTTTGCGCATATTGCTTAACCGCCGCATATTTCTTGTTGTTGATTGTCATCAGTTCGTCGGTGTACTGCTCAAAGAGCGGCCAGAATTGCTCGGCTTCCTTGTCGGTCAAAGTCAGGTTGGCCGCAACAATCTGCTTCTTCTGTGATCGGACATCTTTGCGAAGCAATTCGACGTTCTTGTCGAGTGCAGCCTGGTCCTGGCTGGTGGTGGTGGCTTGCGGCGAGCTTGCCTGTGAAAACAGGAAACGGCTGGGGAGCAGTGCCATCGACACGAGAATTACGGCCATGATCCGGCGATGCGTGATCATTTCTTCCTCCTGGCTGCGAAAAAAATCAAAGTCTGAAAAGCTATGTCTTATTCGCCCACAGCAGATTGATACCCCGTGCGCGTGCGCATTTGAACTGTCAGATATGACAGCCTGACCGGAATTTCACGATTTGCGAACCAACCCGATTCAGATCAGGGTCACTACGGCGTATGCGACAGTAAAGAAAGGATGAAGCACTCAACACCCATCAGCAGGCGCATTGCGTTCCTGGGTTATGGCGCCTGCGCTCTGGCTGGTTGCTTATGGGGCACGGGGTTCTACTTCGGCAGGCTCGCTCTGAACGAGATGAGCGTGGAGCACATGGTGCTCTACCGCTTTCTGTTCGCGTGCATCGGCATGCTGCCGGTCGCGCTGCTGAATCGCGTGCGCCTGACGCGCACCGAGATCAAGATGCTCCTGGTCTCGGCGCTATTTGGGATTCCGATCCAGTTTCTCATTCAGTTTCATGGGCTTGCGCGCACCACCGTCAGCCATGCCTCGCTCATGGTTGGCTCGATGCCGGTGCTGCTGGGCGTGGCGGCGGCACTGTTTGCGGGCGAGCGGCTGGACGTCGTCGGCTGGCTGGCCCTGGTTGGTTCCACAATCGGCGCGGCCCTGATCGTGCTCGGCGGCCATCGGGGTCCCGCGGCACGGGGAGAGCCTACGCTGGCGGGCGACTTGCTGGTAGTGCTGTCCCTGTGCACCGCGCTTGCGTGGATCCTGCTCAGCAAGAGGCTGATGCAGAGCCACAGCGCGGCCGTGGTGACGGCCTACAGCATTCTCACCGGAACCGTCATGCTCGCCGTGTGGGTCTTGGGACCGCTGGCGCTGAATCCGTGGTTTGCGCACAAGACCCAACCGCCGCCGTTTGCGCACGTGAGTTCCACTGCCTGGGTGGCCCTCGCAATCAGCGGCGTGGCGTGCACGGCAACCACAACGCTGCTCTGGAACTGGGGAATTCATCACGTCCCGGCGTCGCGCGCAGGGGTATTTCTCAACATCGAACCGGCGCTCGGATCCTATCTTGGCGTAAAGCTGCTGGGCGAGCACCTCGGGCCGTACGCGTGGGTTGGCGGAGCGCTGATCCTGAGCGCCGCGTTCGTTTTGACCACGCGCGGCCACGAGCCGCAGCCGGATGTGATCCTCGAATAGCGGGTGACGACCTGCGTCATTGGCCCAAGGTCCCATAGCCCTTCCACTTTAGAGTCATTGAGACTTGTCGGCGAAGCGCTAGACTTGCGAATTGGCGGAGGAGTCTGTGACCCTGCTCACCTGGAATCACGAATGCATCGTCGGCGTAAAGGCGATGGACGATCAGCACGGCATCATCATGGACACCATGAACGAACTGCGCCAGATGATCGTCCAGGGCCGCGAGCGCAAGGCGGTTTGTGACCAGATGGACCGGCTGATCGAGTTCACGAAGATGCACTTCGAGTGCGAGGAACAACTGCTCGAACAGCAGAGTTTTCCGGGCCTGCAGGACCATCGCGCGGCTCACCGGCGTCTCCTGAGCCAGATTCAAGCGTCCGCGGAACACGCGAAGCACAGCGAGGACGTGGAGATCCAGGCGCTCTTCCACTTCCTGCGCGCCTGGTACATGGAACACATCGCGGGCCTCGACCGCCAGTATGGCCCGTGGCTAAACACCCGCGGCGTGTACTAGAGGCCATGCCATCTCATGAACCTGTTTTGAAAGGGCACGGCTGCCGCTCAAGCTGAATCAGGTTTTGAAAGGGCACGGCTGGTAGATCAGGGCTTCAGCCCTGACTGCCGCAGAAGCCGCATAATACCAGGGGCTTTAGCCCCTGAGGGATGCTCTTCACTCGCCGTCACAATCTCTTTGGAAATCGACCGTCCGAACCAACTATTGCTCAGCCTTCAAAAGTAAGCTGCGTCGAAGAGAAGGCCGAAGTCTGCCGGGCCTCGGAGGCCAGATCGTAAACGAGGCGTTCAAGCACAAGTCGCTTGTCCGGCGGGGATGACCGCAGCTCGAGGTCGGCACGTGCAATCAGGCGCAGCGCGCGTGTAAGCTCGCGGCGGCTCTTGTAGCGCCGAGCCTGGCGAATGAGATCGTCTGCTGCGAAGGGCGGCATGCGAAAGCCCTGCCACAAGGCCTGCCAGATGGCGCGGGAGTCGCGCACGTTCTTCTCGAGAATCACAAGCATCTGGCGGAAGGTGCGGGCCAGCATGTAGAGGTGGCCGATCGCCGAGTCCTCGCCCGCGTCGGAGCTGTTGAGAAGGCCGTGCAGCAGCGCCAGCGCGCGTGCCGTGTTCCGCGAGCTGATCGCGTCCGTGAGCTCGTAGAGCGATCGCTGCTTGGCGGCAAGCACCATGGTTTCCACGTCGCCGAGCGTGATGCGGCCGCGGCCAAGGGTGAAAAGCAGAAGCTTTTCGAGCTCCGACGAGATGAGCATCATGTCGGCGCCGAGCGCGTCCACCAGCTCGCGGGCAGCATCGGCTTCCAGGCGGGTATCCGCGGCCTGCGCGGTGGCAACAGCCCAGCGCATCGCGTCCTCTTCACTCACGCGGGCCATCTCGATCACGCCGCAGTGCTCGCCCAGCGTCTCCTGAATGCGCTCGAAGCGGTTCTTGTCGTCCATCTCCATGCGGCGGATGTCGGTGGGGATGCGCAGGAAATCGGCGACGAAGATGAGAAGCGCCTGCGGATTCGGCGAACGGAAGTAGCGATCAAGCGCGGCGAATTCTTCCTTCTTGGCTCCGCGCGTGTAGAGCTGACGCACATTGCGCACAAAGATTACCTGAAATGGCGACATCAGCGACGGCGTCTGCGCGCGATCCAGAACTTCAAAGATGGGCGTGGAGCTCAGGTCCAGATCGGAGAGGCAGAAGTCCTTGAGATCCGGCGGAACGAAGGCCTTGAGCACGGCCTCGCGGCAGCGGTCGAGAAGAAACAACTCGTCGCCTGCCAGCACATAACCAGCGCGAATAGAGCCTTTTCCCGCGCCTGCGGCCTCAATTTCAGAGATGAAGCGGCCCACGGCGCTAAAGCCGGTCCCCCAGCGCGAACCACTCAACGGATCACTCTCCCAAGGGGCAAAATCCTGGCCTCATTCGCGTCGATCATGCGCCTCCAGAATACCGTGCCGCGCGCGCGAGAGCCATACCCGGTTTTGCACGGTTGCCGCATGCGCGCAATGGGTGGCTCAGGGGCCGTCCAGAATCAGAGACCGAGCCGGGAACATGCGCGCCGGTGAGAACGGGATTGATGAAACGACCGTCGTAACCATGCTGCTTTTACTTCGTTGGTTCTTTGGCGCCTGATGGAGGTTGCCCGGCTGTGAACAAAACTGTCGCCGCATGATTGAACAATGAGGCCACACCCCACGCCACGAACAAGACGATTGCAGCAATTCCACTTGGTTTACGGGGTTCAGCCAGATAGCTTGAAGCCATGAACATCGGCCCTATGACTGGTCCGGCAGCCATCAAAAGTGCGACATAGCATAGCATCTTCCGCTGGTACAGCCGCAACGGTGAGTGGACTGTCCTCAGCCAGGCGTAACATCTGCCCACCGTTGCCCTGAGATCAATAACGTGAACCCGAACATGCCAGCCAATATCCCCGGGCCGTAAAAATCGTGCGTCATTGGAGAAGCTGCTCCAGTGATGCAGGCAGCGTTGCGTGACGAATCGAAGCAATGACCGTGCTACTGCCCCAGCACGTCGACGAAGGCTCACATGCCGATGTACCGAAACGACGCAGCTCACCCATGCGACGGCGGGTGGCCCATTCACCCACAATCTGGGTGCCCCATTCATGCGCGCTGTTTGCGCATGAGTGGGATCATGAACGGAACCACAGGTCTTCGGGTCTACGATACTTACGATACACCCCGAGTTCCCGGTACGTCCGTGACCTCACAACCCCTCAAGCACATCCGCAACAAGCGCACGAGCAAAGTCGCGGGAGAGCCGCTTAATGGCGCCGGGACTCTCATCAATAAACGTGGGCAGATCAGTGGTGGACTGATACTGCTCGCGGAAAACGTAGTTCTTGTTCTCGTAGAGCGTCTTGCCGGCCCGATCAATCAGCGAGACGGAAACGACAACAGTAATGAGGTAGCTCGACGACTGCTGCGTGGACGTGTTGTAAGTAAGTGGCGCAACCACTTCCTTGAGAATCGTTCCGTGGAGCACCACGTCAGGATCTCCGCCCTCTGCCGGAGTGACACGCAGACGCGAACGTGCCGCGAACTCGCGAATGACCGCGTCCGTCATGGCCACCTCAGTGTGGTACGTCTCCGTACGCGTGGCAAAGACAGGAACCGAAAGCGTGCGCGCATCGGGTGGTAGGTGTGTCGCCGCGCCCAGCGTGTGATATCCGCACCCGGACAGGCCGAGCAGCGCGGCGACGAAGATGAAAGCTGGGAGGCGCATTCTCCTCCAGTGTAAACAAGTGCAACGGGCGCAGCCGCGTACCATAGCGGGTATGAGCTGGATTGGATGGGCGCTGCTTTCCGCGTTATTTGCCGCCGCCACTGCCCTGCTGGCAAAGGTCGGCGTGGAGCATGTGGACTCAAACCTTGCCACGGCGATCCGCACCACCGTGGTGCTGCTGTTTGCGTGGGGCATCGCGCTGGCCCTTGGTAAGCACGGCGAAATTCGCCTTCTGGACCGGCGCACGCTGCTCTTTCTAACGCTCTCTGGAATGGCGACGGGACTCTCGTGGCTCTGCTACTTTCGCGCGCTGCAGCTTGGCCCGGCGTCGCGCGTGGCCCCACTGGATAAACTCAGCGTGCCGCTGGTAATGCTCTTCGCCTGGCTGCTGCTGGGCGAGAAGCTGACCGCCCCCACCATTGCCGGCGGCCTGCTGATCACCGCCGGAGCCGTCGTGATGGTGCTCGGCTGAGGAACCCTCCTTATACTGAAGTGACAGTTCCCTGAGACACGGAAAAGCTCACTTGAATTCGACCGCTCAATCCCAATCACGCAAGACGGGCGCACCGCAGCGCATCGTACTGACCGGCTTTATGGGCTCCGGCAAGACCACAGTCGGTCCGATGGTTGCCGCGCGTCTCGGCTGGAAGTTTGTCGATGCCGACGACGTCATCGAGGCCGAAAGCGGCGTTTCAATTGCAGAGATCTTTGCACGCGACGGCGAAGCTGCATTCCGCGAACTGGAGCATGCGACGATTGTGCGACTGGCCGGAACAGACGCTCTTGTGCTGGCGCTGGGCGGCGGCGCAATTGAGCGCGAAGCGACGCGCGATCTGCTGCTGACCACGCCCGGCACGCTGCTGGTGCATCTCGAGGTGGCGCTGGAGACCACGCTGTCGCGCTGCAGCGGCACAGAGACCACGCGCCCTGTGCTGGCGGACCAGGCCAATCTCGCAATCCGTTACGAGCGCCGCCTTCCGCTCTATCGCACCGCGCACGTCTCAATCCCGGTGGACGCGCTCACCCCCTCGCAGGTGGCAGACGCAATTGTGAGTGCCGCAGGTCTGCGCTGAAGGCGCTCTGGCGTCGCTTAGTGCGCTGATGGCGGCTTGCCGTCTGCTTTATCGCGCGCTTTCCAGAGCCGGTGAGGAAGCAGCCACGTGAATCCCGCGAAGCCCTCCCATTGTGTTGAAGAAGAAGTGAGGCCGTGATCGAACCCCGCGTCAAAGACGAGGTTCTTGCGAGCCGCATACGACAGCGCCCAAAGGTTGCCGACCGCGTTTCCGTTGAGAAGAGGCTGCGTGAAGTGCCACAACTCGCCGGCCAGTACAAATGGTCCAATGGGATGAGAGACCGACAAAGTCTGGCCATACTGCGCGCGCCTGAGCTTGTCCTGCGTCTCTTCGCCAAAGATACCGTTGACATCAAAGTGAAACCCTCCGAGGTCCTCACTCCAGAGAAAGAGCGCGCTCTGGTTTGAGGTGCCGATGTCCAGGTCGGGCGCGTTGCCAAGATAGAACGTGTGAATGTAGCTCAGGCTGATGGTGGGCTTGGCGCCTTCCCCCGGAAAGACAACGGCCTGAACCCCGGCAGCAATCGATCCGGGTTGGCTGCCCGGCAGACCGTTCACAACGGTTCCACGGCTGTAGGCGTAAGGTTCAAAGAGCCCCACGACCTCAAGCCTCGGCAGCACCGTCAACTTCGTCACCTGGTTGAGAGAAAATTGCTGTGAAACTTCCGGAGATGTATCGGCATAAAGGGCGCCGTTCTCGAACTGCAGATAGCCCACAGGCGTAAGCGTGGCGGGAGTGGAGACCGTAGGGCGCGCGGGATTGGCCTCGGGCACTTCTTCATTGGACGCCTGCGCACATACAAATGCGGCGCGCATAAGCATCATCGCGGCCGCAGTGATGTGGAGCAAGCGCGATGGGATCATCCTCGGCATTTTGATGTGCGGGACCGGAAACAACTGAGCGTCCTCTCCTTACGGGACAAGGCCAGCATCGCATGCCGGCCCCGGGCAGTCATTGAGTTGTTGGTTAATGTGTTCTTCTCAGTAAACGGCAAATGGGATCCAGCAGCACGGCCTTAGGCCCACCGTGCAGGCGGCGCTTGATAAAATCAGAACAGGCGTGAGCTTCCACGATTCACCCCGCTGAGGGTTCCTCCAGTTACATGATTCCCACCTCCCAGGCCGTCACCCCGCCGGAGTTTGCCGCACCCGCGCCAATCCCGGTGCATGGTGCGGAGCCGCGGCACGCGCAGCATGCGATTCACGCGCCAAGTCCCGGCACGACGGCGACGCTGATTAACGATCTGCGCGAGTTGTTCAAGGTGCGTGTCACAGGAATGGTTCTGGTGACCGGGTGGGCCGGATTCTACCTGGGATCGATGCAATCAGGAATCTCAAGTGTCCAGCGCGGACTGTTGGATACGCTCGTGGGCATCGGGCTGGTCTCGGCAGGCGCAAGCGCTCTGAACCAGGCGCTTGAACGATCGACGGACGCGCGCATGGTCCGCACGGCTGACCGGCCGATTGCAGCCGGACGCATCTCGCTGACCCAGGGAATTCTCGCCGGCATCGGCTCCATTGCGCTCGGCGCGTGGTGGCTGCTGGTGCACACAAACCTGCTCACGGTCGCGCTCGCTCTGCTCACTGCGTTTTGTTATGTTGCCATCTACACGCCGTTAAAACGCGTAACGACGCTGGCAACATTCATTGGCGCGTTTCCCGGAGCGATGGGGCCAATGCTAGGGTGGACCGCGGCGCGAGGGCGCGTCGAATGGCCCGCTGTGGCGCTGTTTGCGATTCTCTTTGTCTGGCAGTTTCCGCACTTCATGGCAATCGCTTGGCTCTATCGCGAAGACTACGCGCGGGCCGGCATTCGCATGCTCCCGGTGGTGCAGCCTGACGGATGGTCGACCGTTGTGGAAGCGCTCTTCTATGCGGTGCTGATGATCCCGGTCAGTCTCGCTCCGTGGCGGTTGGGGATGGCGGGCACTGCATACGCAGCCTTGGCTTCGGCCCTGGGACTCTTTTACCTTGCATACACGATCCGCTTCACTCGCATCCTGCGTGCGACATCCGAGACGGAGAGCCGCATGGTGGCGCGCGATCTGCTCAAGGTCAGCGTCATTTACCTGCCTCTGCTGCTCACCACGCTGATGCTCTGCGCGATCGCAAAACACTAAGGAAAGCATGACGACCGCAGCCACAACTCCAGCCTCAAAAGTGAATACCGGGCCCGCAATCGCAGTGATCCTGGCCATCAGCGCCGCCGCATCGTTCTTTCTCTTCTGGCTGATTTACAAGCATCCGGCAGCCGATACGTCCAGCGTGCGCCTTCCGTTCCTGCCTGCTCTCAATGCCCTGCTGAACGGGCTCAGCGCGATGGCTCTGCTCATAGGATTCACGTTCATTCGCGCGCGGCGCATTGCAGCCCATCGCGCTTCAATGATTGCGGCTTTCCTCTTTTCAACGCTCTTCCTCGTCAGCTACATCCTGCACCACTACCTGCACGGGGACGTGCGGTACCCCGTGCACGCGGCCTTTCGCTCCGTGTATCTTCCGGTGCTTGCCAGTCACATTGTTCTGGCGGTTGTGACCCTCCCTCTTGTACTGGTCACGTTCTTCTTTTCGCTTTCGGGGCGATTTCCTCAGCACCGCAAAGTCGCCCGCTGGACATTCCCTCTGTGGCTGTACGTCTCGGTCACCGGCGTCTTCACTTACGCGATGCTGCGCCTGGCGCAAGGACAATGAGCGCCATGCCTGCAAGTGAGCGCATGTCAAATTCAGTGCGGCAGACCCCGGGTGACGACGGCACACGGCAACTCCTGCGGTGGGGCTCGACGATGGTGGCGGCAGGGTTGTTGGCGGCGCTGCTGCTCGAGACCGTTCTCGGCGGGTTCTCAGCCACGGGAGCAAGCACGAACTCAGGCTGGTTTGCACTGATTGTCGCGCTGATGTGCCTTCCCTTCGGGGGCCTTCTGCTGGCGCTGGGCGTGGCGAAGTGGCTGCGCAATCGCGCCATCGCGCGCCGGGGCTGACCTGCTATTCTTTTTCCTTACTGGGGAGCACGCAAATGGCAAAATCGGTAAATAAAGTCATCCTCCTGGGCAATGTGGGCAAGGACCCCGAAATCCGTTCGACGGCCGGAGGAACCATGGTCGCAAGCTTCACTCTGGCGACAAGCGACCGCCAGAAGGATGCTCAGGGCAACTGGCAGGAACGCACGGAATGGCACAATCTAAAGGCGTTTAACCGCACCGCCGAGATTATCCGCGATTACGTGAAGAAGGGTTCGAAGCTCTACGTCGAGGGGAAGATCACGACAAACAGCTGGGATGACAAGGAAACCGGCCAGAAGAAATATCGCACTGAAATCATCGTGAACGACCTTTCGCTTCTCTCCGGCCGGGATGAAGGCGGATCGAGCAGTGGATACAGCCGGCAGTCCGGCTCAGGTTCGACGGCCAGTTTCGATCAGCGCCCGCCCGCAGGACAGGATGATATTGGCCACGCAGCCGAGATCTCGGACGACGACATACCGTTCTAGCGTTCACCTGCGGGAACGGTGTAAAACGCAGCAGGCACCCAGAGCAGCGCTTCGCGGGACGATTCGAAGTTAACCGCAGTTCGCTGGATCGTCATCGACCGGACAGTCTCAAACGATACTGATTACTATCTCACCCCCCCGCAGCCAGAAATGCGGAGTGGGTCTCGTTGCGTCGGCGTTCGGCCGTTTGCTTGGGAGAACCACCATGTTGCGATAACGACCGTAGGTTACTTTGAAATCGTGCCAGCGAGGCTGAGGTCGATCGCGACATCATTATCCGCTTTCCAAATCATGAAGCTTGGATTCTTTAGCCCCCATTGAACGTACGGCACCACAAAATGAGCCTTGGCAGTTGTGCTGGCGCCATCAAGATGTACCAGCATGGGGACGGTGATTTCGTGAGGCGTGCCCAGCAGGGTGAAGATGCCGGTTACCTGGATGGTCGAGTCGCCTGAAGAAGCGATGGCGCCGGCATAGGTCTTCGGCTCAAAGGAAACAGTTGCGTGCTGTTCGACCTTCAGGATGTCCTTGTTCATCTTCTTGTCGCGACTGTCATTGCCGGTCTTGCCGCTGCCGGCGAGGACGACTACCGAACCCGACATCTTAGGAGTGCTGCGGTCAAACTCAATCGATCCGGATTGGACGTGAAAGGTGCCGTTGACGACCTCGTGGGTTGTCTTGAGCGTCATCTTGACCTCGCTGCGCATCGGGATTGACGACGAAGGTCTGATGCTGGGCAAGCGCGGCCGGAGCGAGTATGACAGCGAGGGCGAAGACTGCGAAGGATTTCATTGCATCTCTCCTCGGGTTTTGACTACTGAGAGTTGTCTGGCGTCGGACTCTAGCTGGCGACTGCATGGGGAGCAACGGCGGCGTGCTGGGCGATGCGTGTCAGCCTTGCCGTCACGCGCATCACGCCGGGCCAGACCCTGAGGCAAAACGGCAATACAGCGCGTGCGAGTGAGTTGTTCAAGCCATCGGCGGCGAACTCGGCAAGGCGCATCTGGGCCAGCAGCGCGGACCGCAGTTTGGCCTGGAAGAGCGGCGCCGGCTCGGCTGCAAGATAGGCAGCGACGGCACAACGCGCAGTATGCAGCGCGATGGATATGCCATCGCCGGTGAACGAGGGGATGACGGCTGCCTGATCGCCGATGCAGTAGAGCCCATTCTCCGTTGTGCGGCGGATGTAACCATACGGGATATGGGTGATCGCGATCGGCTTGGCGAGCAGCGGCTCCGCACCGGCAAGCCTCATCGCGAGGTGTGGACAGTCCTGCTGCATCTTCGCGAGGAAGTTCTCCCAGCGATGGCCCACACGTGCGAGATGCCGCTGTTGCACCACGCAGCAGAGGTTTGCAATGCCGCCTTCAACCGGCTGGATACCACCATAGCCTCCGGGATAGAGCATCAGTTCAGAGGCGCGCGCGAGTTCAGCGGCCTGCGCGGGCGCCAGCCGAAAATACATCTTGAAGGCGACCCATCGATCCGGGTCCTCCGGACGCGCGTGGCCGCGGAGATCGTGCTTGCCTGTGGCGAGAAAGACCGTTGGAGCTTCACAGGTGGTGCCGTCGTCGAGCGTAGCTTGCCAGATGTTGCTTGTCGTGCGACTGAGCGACTGCACACTGCGACCGCGCTCTACGCGGACTCCTGCGGCGATGGCTTCGGCGATGAGCGCTGTATCAAGCGCCTTGCGCGTGAGCGAGGCTGCGGGAAAAGGCAACGGAGCCTCCGCGGCGCGCCTGGCAGCGGCGAGGCGAACGTAGTCGATGGGCACGGCGCCAAGCGAGGCCACGTCGATGCCGAGCGCGTGCAGGTCCTCAAGGGCCTCACCGCTCAGGAACTCTCCGCAGACCTTATGGCGCGGTGTGGGCTCGCGTTCGATCAGCGTAACGCTTCGTCCCTTGCGGGCGAGCGCGATCGAAGCGGCACAGCCTGCCACTCCACCACCGAGGATGAGAACTTCGTCTTGCAAAGGAATCCGATTCAGATTGGACGTTTTAACTGGATCTTCGTGTCCGTGATCAGGCGCGGCGAGTGGTAAGTTCGCGCCAGTTGAGGCCGAGGTCGACGAGAAGAAGAGAGGCCAGGGTGAAGGCGATGACGCCGACGGCGGAGAAGGTGTCGCCAAGATGGCTCCAGTAGCGCGGCCAGAGATTGAGCACGCGGCTGGAGACGAAGGTAAACGTGACGGCGTAGGAACGAGCCATCCACTGGCGATGCTGGACGATTTGGCGGTTGCGCGCGGTGATGAAGGCGGCGGTGGTGCAGACGATCCAGGCGGCGGCCTGCATGGAGGTTCCTGGCAAACCGGGGCGGCCGGCGGCGAGGGCGATCCCGGTGAAGGCGCCGACAAAGACGGAGATGACGTAGATGCGGCCGAGAACGCGATGGAATTTCAGGTGACGCTGGCGAAGGCGCGACGAGAACTGCAGAGGACCGGCCAGGAGAGCGATGATGCCGCAGAGTGTATGCGGGATGAGGAGATGGCGGTCGGCGATGACCTGCAGACGGTAGGCGTGGTACATGGGGTAATCGGTGACGAGAAGAACTTCTGAAGTGATGAAGACAAAGAGCGCAGTGAGACCAAGGAAGATCCAGAGAACGGTCTTGAATCTGGAACGCCCGGAACTGGGCGTGAGCAGCGTGGAAGATGCCATTACTCGCCTCTTAGGATAGACGTAATGAGGCGTGCGACGTGGGCGAGGGTTGCGAGAAACTTCATATCAATAACCTCTCATGGCCGACGACACGCAGGCACGACGGGAGCGGACTCGCGATCAGCAAACGTAGGAAGAGTCGCCACCACACAACCGGAATCTGCTACTGAGGAGCGCTTGTAGTTGTGTCGCTTGGAATCCCGAAGATCGGATCGGAGGGATTAGACTAAACGGCAAGGGATCAATGCATGAGCAGTAAAACTAAACTCGTCGTAGCTCTCACGGGAATGGTGGTCGTGTTGATCTGCGAGTTGGGGGCAATTTTCGAACGCGCTTTGGCCACAAGTTCAGCCTTCATAATGGGATTTGCCGCCATCTCAGCTCTGGGTTTCTGGGCTATGTCGTTTCATCGACTAGGACGATGAGCCGTCAGTTGTATAGGATTCGGCATTCCGGCCAGATTACCGCCCAACCTTCAATACTCCCTGATCATTCCGCATGGCAATTGCCGGATGCCAATGACGTCACGTCATCATTGCGGCAATCCGCCGTTCTTACCCACGAATACACGTACGACAACGCTTCCCACGGGCTGGGAGCCTGCCCTCGCGGTCCAGGAGAGTTGTTCCCAATGAGATTGCGCTGCTGGCGGCACAGTGAGCAGTACCTGGATGGGATAGCACTCGCCGGCTCGGACGGGATAATTCGTGAACTGCGGCTGTGTCGTCCATCCTGCGGGCATTGTGGGCACAACGCTGATCTCGGCCGGTTGCGCCGTGTGATTACAGGCGAGAAGGCCGAGTGCTAGCTTGCCGCCCGCTTCCGGCGTCGCTTCGGGAATTGGAATCAGCTCCGCGAGGCGGTCGAGATCGTGCGCCTTCCAGAACAGCGCATAAAATCGCCAGGGATCGCCGATCTCGAACGATAGGCCGTTCTGCTGCGGTGCTTCATAGCCGTGCACGCGCGCGAAGGCAATCGGCTGCTGCGAGACGCCCTCGAAGACGTCTCCCGTCACGGTACCGCCCACCAGAGACTTCCCGAAGATCAGGTGCGCATGGTATTCGAAGTCGGCGAACTTCCCCGACTTGAGCGCCTTGACTCCGACGTCGCCTTCCTGCGTGAGATAAAACGCCTGGTGTTCCGCGGTGATCTCCGCATACGACTTGTGGCGTGCTGGAGAGATGGTGCTGGTCTCGTAGACCGGGCCGGTGTGATCGACAATGGTCTTGCGATAGGGAGAAAGTGTTTCAGGATCGTGCCAGTACGGACCCCAATCTTCAAATGCATCGGTCATGAAATAGAGCTTCTTGGGCTGCCAGGGTAGCAGTCCCTCCGTCAGGTTGGCCATGCCGGTACGGTCGCGTGGGGGCGACACCTGCTCAGGAAAGACGGTCGGATCCCCCGCCGCATCGAAGGCTTCGACCGCCAGCACAGACGAGGCTTGGTGGTCGTCGTGATTCTCGCCGACGACGGGATCAGGCAACCAGGTCAAAATCACATCTGGCCTCGTGATGCGCACAAGGCGGACGAGATCGTCGAGCGCGCGCCCGTGGTTCCAATTATCGAGCGAGCGCAGCACATTCTGCCCAGGCGTATCGTGCCCCGGCAAAAACCACACATTGTGAATGCCGAGGTAGGCTAACGCGCGGCGTGCCTCGATCTCTCTCATCTGGCCGAGAGATGCGCCGGACTCATTGCCCACAGCGTTTCCGCCGCCATCGCCGTTAGTGCAGTAGATGACCGCAACGCGCTTGTGCTCGTCGAGAGCAACTCGCGCCAGGTATCCACCGATAACTACATCGTCATCGGGATGGGCCACGATGAGCAGCAAATCTGCTTTGTAGCGGTCGTCGGGTGAAGGCAGGACGGGCGCCTGAACTTGCGGTGCCGCAACGCGCACAACAAGCAGGAGACCGAGAACGGAAAGCAACAACCGAAGCTTCATATCGATTCGAATTCCTTCACCGGCATTCTAGTGGCACCCATGCATGGAACTATACCTACGCACCCCCCACCCGAAACGAGCTCAATTTTGGGGTTGCTGAAGGCTTGGCCACAACCCGCCCGCGAATAATCTCTGGGCTTTGTAATGCTGCCCTCGAACGAGTGCCACAGTAAACTTGTGGCTGATGAAAAACGAAAGGGAAGAATGTCTACATCGAGAAGGGATTTTCTAAAGACAACGGCAATTGCGGGCGCAGGCGTAGCGATGGCGGGCCCCTCGGCATTTGCAGAGCCTCTCAGGGCCAATGCAGGAAATCCAGCGGCAAAGGCAGCGGCCGACGCGGCTCCAGCGCCCGTTGCAGTTGAGTACACGCGCGGCATCGGCATCTACCCCGGCGCGCCCGCTGAAGACTTCAGCCCCGTGCTCGTGCCTGACTCGTCGACCTATCGCAATCTTGCTCTTCTTCGCCCGGCCTTTCACTCAAGCAGCTACGACTACAACCTGACCGCTCAACTGGTCACCGATGGCATCAAGGACACGCGCCTCCCGGAATGGATTATCGTTTCAGACGCGTTCCGTGGCCCGTTTCCGAAAGAGCAGCGCGAAGTCATCGTGGACCATTGCCCCATGAACACATTGGAACTCCGCGGGGCGCACGCGCAGGTGGATATTCAGCTTGCAGGCGGCGACGAGGCGCCGGAGATCGACCGCATTCAATTGTTCGTCGTATCGCCCCAGCAGACCAGGCCCGAAGCGCTGAAGTTCACCGTATCGGTATCAGAGGACGGACGCGAGTGGAAGCCGATCGGAAGCGCGTCGGCGCCAAAGCCCGCATCGACGGCAGCGTACCCTCCCGATTTTTCTCCGCCGGATCATTTCTTCACGCCTTCCCTCCCCTTCGATTCGCCGAGCCGGAGCCGCTTCTATCGCATTGAGTTGTCAGTCGGCAACGCTCGTGAGAGACTCGATGCGGGGCTCCGACCCGACGACGTGGAAGCTGGGCCAGGTTGCATTCTTCCGCGGCGACAAGCGCGTAGAAATTGGCGGGCCTTATAGCTTCACCAGCGCGTGGATGAGCGCAGGGAGGGGCGAAGAATGGGTCTACGTCGATCTGGGATCACGCTGCGAATTCGACCACGTCAAGCTCTACTGGATTGCGCGTCCCGCCGAGGGATCTGTTCAGGTCTCAGATGACGCGCAGAGCTGGCGCGATCTGCAGACCCTGACCGGTGGATCCGATCTGGTCGACGATCTGAAGTTGCCGCAGCCATCGCAAGGCCGTTATGTGCGCGTGCTGATGACTCGGCCCTCTTCGCCGCACGGCTACATTCTCAGCGAGATTGAAGTGTTCGGCCGCGGCGGCTTCAAGCCGCAGCCAAAGCCGGCGCCGCCTGCGGGTTCCGATGGCTGCATCGTTGCTCGCCGGCGGATCGTGGCGGCTGCAGCGCTCGAACTTCGTGAAGCGCAACCGGTGAATCGGTCTCCAAGGAAGGCTTTCAGGACTCCGACTGGCTCGTCGCGACAGTGCCCGGAACGGTGCTGACTTCCTACCTGAATGTCGGCGCAATTCCCGATCCAAACTTCGGTCAGAATCAACTTCATATCTCGGACTCGTACTTCCACTCTGATTTCTGGTATCGGACGGAGTTCACCGCCCCCGCAAAAAATCCCCAGCAACTGGCCTGGCTCAACTTTGACGGAATCAACTGGAAGGCGGAGGTCTTTCTGAACGGCGAGAAGCTCGGCCGCATTGAAGGTGGATTCATGCGCGGCCGCTTCGACGTAACCGGCAAGCTGATCCCGGGCAAGGTCAACGCGCTTGCAGTTCGGATTGAAAAGAACGCCACGCCGGGCAGCGCAAAGCAGAAGACCTTTGAGAGTACAGGCAAGAACGGCGGCGGCCTCGGTGCTGACAACCCGACCTATCACGCAAGCATCGGATGGGACTGGATTCCCACAGTTCGTGGGCGCGACACGGGAATCTGGGGCGACGTCTTCCTGTCCGTGACCGAAGCCGTCACCATCGAAGACCCATTCGTCTCCGCGAAGCTTCCGCTGCCGGATATCTCGTCTGCGGACGTGACGATCGCGGCGGACTTGGTGAACCATCACGACCGTCCATTCAACGGAGTGCTGCGTGGCCACATTGGTGAAATCAGTTTTGAGCAGCGTGTAAAGCTGGCCGCAAATGAACGAAAGCGGATCTCGCTCGACCCCACAACAATCTCTGCGCTGCGTCTGAAGGATCCCAAACTGTGGTGGCCGGTGGGCTATGGCGACCCCTACCGCTACGATGTGCAGCTCACCCTGCAATCCGGCGGCAAAACGCTCGACACGAAATCGCTCAAGGCCGGCCTGCGCCAGATGACCTACAGCGAAGAGGGTGGCGCGCTGAAGATCTGGATCAACGGACGCCGTTTCATTGCGCGCGGCGGCAACTGGGGCTTCGGCGAGTCGATGCTGCGCTACCGCTCGCGCGAGTACGACACCGCTGTTCGCTACCACCGCGAGATGAACTTCACCATGATTCGCAACTGGGTCGGACAGATCGGCGACGAAGCCTTCTGGGAAGCATGCGATCGACACGGCGTCGTCGTGTGGCAGGATTTCTGGCTCGCGAATCCCTGGGACGGCCCGGAGCCCGACGACAATACCCTCTTCCTCAGCAATGTAGAGGACCTGGTGCTGCGCATTCGCAATCATCCCTCCATCGGCCTTTATTGCGGCCGCAATGAGGGCTTCCCGCCTCCGCCGCTCGAGCAAGGGATCCGAAAAATCCTTGGCGAATTGCATCCCGGACTGCACTACATTCCCAGTTCCGCGGACGAGGTGGTCAGCGGCCACGGCCCCTATCAGGCAATGCCCCCCAGGTCCTACTTCCGTTCCGCTGACAGCAAATTCCACAGCGAAATCGGCGCACCGAACATTCCGCCCATCGAGAGCGTGCGCCTCATGATGCCGCAGAGCGCGCTCTGGCCGCAGGCGCTTGACTGGGGCCTGCACGACTTCTGTCTGCAGGGTGCGCAGAACGGCGCCGCCTTCCGCGACATCATTGAAAACAGCTATGGCGGCGCAACCAGCGCGGAAGAATGGATCAGGCTCGCACAATTTGTGAACTACGATACCTACCGCGCAATCTTCGAAGCGCAGAGCCGCTATCGCATGGGCGTCTTCCTGTGGATGAGCCACCCCTGCTGGCCGTCGTTTGTCTGGCAGACCTACGACTACTACTTCGAACCGACGGCCGCATACTTCGGCTGCAAGAAGGGTTCAGAGCCGCTCCACATCCAGTGGAATTGCGAGGAAGAGACCATCGAAGTTGTGAACTACAGCGCCGGAAGCGTCACCGGCCTGAAGGCTCAGGTCGAAATCCTCAACATGGACGGCTCCCGCAAAGATCTGAAGACCGCCAATCTCGACAGCAAGGAAGACAGCACGGCATCCTGCATCAAGATGGCGTATCCAGCGGGACTGACGCCGGTGCACTTCCTGCGGCTCACCCTCACGCGCGAGTCGCAAACGATCTCGTCAAACTTCTATCTGCGCGGCATTCACGAAGGCGACTTCCGCGCCATCCGCGAATTGCCAACTCCGAAAGTGCAGTCCGAGACCGCTGTCGAACGCAAAGACAACCTCTGGCAACTCACCACGAAGCTGACCAACAACACCGCTTCGCCTGCACTGATGGTGCGCCTGAAAGCAGTCCGCGAAAAATCCGGCGACCGCATCCTGCCCGCCATCTATTCCGACAACTACATCGCCCTGATGCCCGGCGAGTCCACGCACCATCGTCACCGAAGTCAACGAGTCCGACACGCGCGGCGAAAAACCCGCCATCGTAGTCGGCGCCTAGCCCCCGTGCCGCACACCACAATCTGGGTGCCCCATTCATGCGCGCCGTTTGCGCATGAGTGGGATCGGAGGGGTGCCCACCTTAAGGATTCCCGCATTCTGCGTGAGTGGCCTGACACTTCGGATAGCATGGGGAGAATTTTTCTGAATCCGTAGACCGACCGGTCTACTCTACTGGGGTGCGAGGCAAAATACCTCGAGGGTTTAGGAGGTAACACCTTATGTCAGCATCCACATCCAAAGGCACCGCGCTTATCACTGGCGCTTCCACGGGCATCGGCGCCGTCTATGCCGATCGTCTTGCCAGGCGAGGTTACGATCTCCTCCTCGTTGCGCGCAGCGAGCAGAAGCTCTCAGACGTTGCTGCGCGATTAAAGTCTACCGGCCGCAGGATCGAAATTATCCCTGCCGACTTGACGAGTAAAGAAGACGTACAGCGCGTGGCCGAGCGCCTGAGAACCGATCCCACTATCACTGCGCTCGTGAACAACGCGGGCACTGCCAGCGTGAGCAAGCTTCTCGACGCGAAGATCGACGATCTCGAGTCCATGATCTATCTCAATGTCACCGCGTTGACGCGGCTTGCACTCGCCGCTCTGCCTGGTTTTGTCGCGCGCAAGAACGGCCTTCTCATCAACATTGCCTCCGTCGTTGCGCTCGCTCCCGAGCTTCTGAACGGCACCTACAGCGGCACCAAAGCCTACGTGCTGAACTTTACGCAGGCCTTGAAGAACGAACTGGAAGGCAAAGGCGTGACGGTACAGGCCGTGTTGCCCGGCGCGACGGCAACGCCCTTATGGGAGAAGGCGGGCCGGCCGGTGGAACATTTGCCCACCGAGATTGTGATGACCGCCGAGGATATGGTTGACGCTTCCCTCGCCGGTCTCGACCAGCATGAACTGATTACCATTCCATCCCTGCCCGACATTGAGGATTGGGAGAAGTTCGAAGAGGCGCGCAAAGCCTTGGGGCCGAATCTTTCCCGCCAGAAACCTGCAGCTCGTTATGGGATTCAGGGTTGATTGCAATGTTGAGCGCCGCCCTCTGCGGTTGGTCTTTCGCGGCGGCGTTGCGAGGGGCCGCCACAATGCTTCAGGAACCAGCGAGGAACTTCTTATGAGCGCGAAATCGACACGTGACCACTTGATCGACGTCGGCCAGGAATTGATGCACCAACACGGTTACAACGCCACCGGGCTGAGCGACATTCTGAAGGCCGCGAATGTGCCAAAGGGTTCGTTCTATCACCACTTTGGCAGCAAGGAGGACTTCGCCGCTGCCGCGCTGGAAAGGTATATAGCGCGCGAGAGGGAACATTCCGCGGCTGTCGTGAAGGGCTCGAAGACCCTGCCCCTGAAGCGTCTAAAGCGTTACTTCATGGATCTCGTGAGGATCCACGGCCAGAAGGGCCCGATCCCCGGATGCATGATGGGACGCTTCTGTTTGGAAATCGCGCCAGAGAATTCGCAGTTGAGGAAACAGATCAGCGCATCGTTCGCGCACTGGCAGCACACAATCGCGACGGTCATCGAGCAGGCAGTTACACAAAAGGAGCTTCCAGCCGATACGGATCCAGACTCGCTCGCCGGCTTCTTGCTTAACAGTTGGGAGGGAGCGCTATTGCGGTCGCAAGCTGAAAAGAGCGACGTTCCGCTCAAAACCTTCGTGCACTACATGTTTGATGAGTTGTTAACCAAGAAATCGAAGGTTTGAGGTCCGTGGCAAGCCGACGACAAGCCATTCATTCAGCATCGGGCGCGCTCGGTCATAACAGTCTTCCGCGCTCACCACAATATCAACGCGCCGCCGACAGAGTGCGACGGTGCACTTCAAGTCACCTGCGCGCCGTCTGACAGACGGTGCTCAACTCAAAGGAGAAAAGCAATGTCCACTATCCACTTCCACCAGACAACCACCTTGACACCCGAACAGTACATCGCAGGGCTCACCGACTTCGGGCCTGGCCGCTCGAAGCTCTTTGGCAACAGTGCAGACGAGTACCTCAAGGTACATCAGCGGGGCCGTTCGCAGGCCGACGTCACCGAAGGCTCCGGCGGCGTCTGGGAACGCCTGCACTACGACTGGTCCGATCCCAACCGCGTCGTCCTCACTACGACCGACTCCAACTTGTGGGGAGGCGCGTCCGGCCACACCTACACATTCACGCCTCATCCCAACGGCACGACCGACATTGACCTGGACGTCGTACGCGAGGGCAAGAATCTCAAGGGACAGATACTCGGCTTCGTGCTCAGGACGATCGGCAGAAGCGTTTTGGAAAAGGCGTTTGAAAATAGCGTCAAGGCCATCGAAGCCCGAAACACACCGGCGAGAGAACTGGTGGCAGCCTAAGTCGGGATCAACTTCACCGTGAAAAGGAGGTGGCGGGTGACCCGCTCACACTCCAATCTGGGTGCCCACCCTGAGGATTCCGAAATCGGGGTGCCCCGTCCCTGGCTCTGCAAGGCGTGAAGATGTCCTGGATGCAATTGGGGCAATCACACTAATCTGGCCAGCGCGTTGCCGGTGCCCACCCTGAGGATTCCGAAATTGGGGTGCCCCGTCCCTGGCTCTGCTAGGGCGGGGTTGATTGATGGGCTGGGTGCCCAATTCATGCGTGCCGTTTGCGCATGAGTGGGTTCTTTCACCCCAGGTCCGCCGTGCAGAGAATTACCCCAATCCAGCGCACAATCGAAGTTGGAGTTCGAACGGAAGAGGCCGTTCCAGAATCATCGCCACACCACAATGTGAGACAAAAATGGAAAAATTGCTCCAAATTTACCCGTAACTCCTTTACTGAGAGGATTCTGCGGCTAAGTCCAATGGGCAGAGGATTTTAGCGCCACATCCCTCCCGCAACCCACTGAAAACAAGGAATTTCTTTACAGAATCCGGGGAGGGGGGTAAGCCCATGTCACATTATGATACGGGCCGCGGCCGTCTGAAGGCCGCTAGCCGAGTTGAACATCGACTTGAAAATGGTGCCCTAAGCCCGTCCGCGTCTACCGAAGCGACACAATCTCCACATGGCCGCTTCGGCGCAGGATATTCACGCTCACCGTCTGCTGGTAGCGCTCAAAGGAGAGGTCCACGTCTGCATTTCCAATTCTGAGGTTCCGAATGCGAACCTGATCGACCTTCTCAGGCAGCGCCGAGTAGTGGAGATACAGCTTCGACTCGAGCGCGCGAACCTCAAGGCCCAGGCAGGCCTGCAGCACCATAAAGACCGCGCCGGCCGCCCATGCCTGCGGAGAACACGCCACAGGATACAGCGTTGGCCCCTTGCCCGGGCGGCGTCCGAATCCGCAGATCAACTCCGGGAGCCGATCAAAGATCACCGCTCCAGAAAGGTCCAGCAAGCCTGACATCACGCGAAGCGCCAGGTCTTTCTCAGGCCGCCGCAGCGCACCCAGAGCAATGAGCGCATTGTCATGCGGCCAAACAGAGCCGTTGTGGTACGACATCGGGTTGTAGCGGCGCTCCCCGGTGACGAGTGTCCGGATGCCCCAGCCTGAAAAAAATGCCGGCGACATCAACGCTTCGCTCACCGAGCGGTACTGGGCATCAGTAGCTATTCCGGAAAAAAGGCACTGTCCCGCATTTGAGCTGCGCACCCGGCACGGCTTCTTCTCCCCGTCCAGCGCCAGAGCATACATTGCAAGCTCGTCTGACCAGAACATCGCTTGGAAGTTTTTGCGAAGCTGCGACGCCTGGTCCCGCAACTGCTCCGCCAGCTCCGCGTGGCCCAGTTCCTTTGCGACTGCCGCAATCCCGTGCTTTGCGGCATACACATAAGCCTGCACCTCGCACAGCGCAATGGGCCCCACTGCAAGCGTTCCATCGCTGTGAAAAACCGAGTCGTTCGAATCCTTCCACCCCTGCTGCTGGAGCCCGCGGTCGGTCTGCCGCGCGTACTCGACAAAGCCGTCTCCGTCCCTGTCGCCGTGACGGTTGATCCACTCCAGTGCAGCCAGAATGTTCGGCCAGATCTCGCGCAGGAACTCGATATCCGCAGTCCTTTCGTAGTAAGCCGCGGCAAGCATGACAAACAGCGGAGTTGCGTCCACCGTGCCGTAATAACTCCCGAATGGCACTTCGCCGAGCCGGGCCATCTCTCCCTTGCGCGTCTCATGCAGGATCTTGCCTGGGTCAGCGTCACGCAGCGCATCGTGACTGGTCGCCTGCGTCGCGGCCAGGTAGGAGAGAACGCCTCTGGCAACGGAAGGCGCAATCCACAGCAACTCCAGGGCCGTAATAATGCCGTCGCGCCCAAAGACCGTGCTGAACCACGGCACGCCCGCGTAGGGATAGAGTCCGTGCGGCGTGTCGGTAATCATCATTGCCAGGTCCGCGCGCGAACGCCGGATCCAGTTATTGAATTGCTCGTTCGATGTGTGAATGTCCACTTCTGCCAGCGGTCCGCTGCTTCGCTTCTGATTCATGATCTGGAGCGATTCGCTGTAATTCCCAGCCTGCACCTGCCCATCCGCGCCTTCGCGCTCGCAGATAACATTCACTGTGAAGCTCACTTCACCGTGAGCTTCCAGATGAATCGGAATTGTGATTCCCCCCGTGTGAGGCTTGCAGGGAGACAGCGAGCACTCCACGCGCGTGCTGCGGTGAATATGGTCCAGTCCCTCGTAGGCAAGGCAGACGGCAGACCGCCCCACTTCTTCAGGAAGCTTTTGACCGCGACGTGTGCGCTTCTCGCCGCGCACTTCAAAGATGTCGGCAAAGTCCGCTTCAAACTCAAGAGAGATATCCGCGTCGATCGCATCTTCGCCGTAGTTATTCAATGTGATCTGGTCATAGCAAACCAGTCCGGTCAGAAACTTCGTCCGAAAGATGTGAACGGTGCCTCGCGCCAGCAAGGCGCCCGACGCGAGCCTCAGATCCGGATTCGTCAGGTCGGCGCCGAAGAGAATATTGTCCTCACGAATCGTCGAGCTGAGGAGCAGCGGGCGAACGCCGCAGAAGCGCGTTTCCAGTCGCGACAAATGCCGCGTCTCATTGTGAAAGATTCCCTGCTGACCGAATCCGACCGGCTGAATATCGCCACTCCGATCGAAGATCGCGAATGTGTCGCCGTTCAGCAGAACCCGCGTGCGATCATCAGCCAGGGCTGAAGACGCGCGGATGTAAAACTGGTGCCCTACCTCGATGACGTCCCGGACATTTTCAACCGATGCCATCCGCAACTCCTCACTCAAAGCTCAAGAGGTCAATGAAAGGCTTCGCCTGCCCCGCGCGGCCCGCCTCTGCTCCCAGATTCTCCGTTCGTAAGCCGCAAGATAGTCCTCGGACATCCGGCGCGCACTGAATCGTTGCTCGAATCGCCTGCGGCACTCGGCGCGATCGATTTCAGGAAGCCTTCTTACCGCTTCTTCAGCCTCCTCAATGCTTTCAACGACGAATCCGGTCACACCTTCGTCCACAATCTCGGCCACTGATCCGCCTCGAAATGCAATCACCGGCGTTCCGCACGCCATGGCTTCAATCATTACGAGCCCAAACGGCTCCGGCCAATCGATGGGAAACAGCAACGCCGCGGCATTTCCGAGGAACTCAGTCTTTTCCTGCTCGCAAATCTCGCCAATGAATTCCACGTCCGACCCGGAAAGGAGATGTTTGATCTCTTTTTCGTAGTACTCCTGGTCAGCCGCATCGACCTTCGCCGCGACTCGCAAGGGCATTCCCGCACGCTTTGCAATCTCAATTGCCCTGTCCACGCGCTTCTCCTGGGCGATGCGACCTAGAAATGCGAGGTACTGGCCCGGCGTCTCTTTGGCATCATGCAAGTCCTCTGGCAATCCGTGATGAACTGTCTTCAGCCAGCTTGCCCATTGCATTGGCGCTCTCTGCGCATCCGAGATGGAAATCAGGTGCATATCATCGAACTCTCGAAACAGGGGATGAAGGTCCGGTATGTCGAGTCGTCCATGCAATGTGGTTACAGCTGGAATCTCCAGTCGACGAATGAGCGAAAACGGCAGATAGTCGAGATGGAAATGCACGACATCGAACTCGTCGGCTTCCTGTGCAATCGTTTCAATCAGATTGAGGTGGTGTGCCAGCGGTGACAGCAGCTTCCCGCCTTCGAGCCGCAGTGCTCGAGGGCAAACCGAACGCAACTCTGCCGCGGTTTGTGAGTCCCCACTGGCATACAGCGTTACATCATGACCCATATTCACTAATTCTTCCGTTAAATATGAGACAACCCGCTCTGTGCCGCCATAAAGCTTTGGGGGCACACTTTCATATAAAGGCGCAACCTGCGCAATTCTCATATTGGTTTTCTCCCAGACCAGCCCGTTTCCACGTGCATCCTGAGAAATTAGATGCAAGCCATCTAAGCCAATGTCGCTTCTGTGAGATTGCAAACCTCTCTAGGCGCCAGATTGATGCTTTAGGAAATCCGCACACTCTACTCAAAGGAAAGGAGATCGGTACTCTTACAAAAATCGGCGACGCAATTCGTTGTTGCTTTTTCCTCATGCTCCTGCGAATATCTTTGTATGCATGGCCGCCCCTGTTGTCGCCGCTGTACGCACGCTCAATCGCGCGCGCAGGCGACCTGGGTCTAACGTAGTCATCTAAATCCAAGGTTTCTTAAGCCCGCGATTCAGCTATTGCTGTCGCGGGCTTTCTGTTTTTATCGAGCACTCACAAAGAGGAATCATGACTGATGCAGTCCAGGTAAAAGAGACCAAGGCTCAAAGAGCCGAGCGCCTGAAGCACGCCAAGAACCCGTGGGATGCCTTCGACGAGGTGCGCGCCTTCGCCCGCGAGGGCCGCTCCAGCGTCATTCCCGAATGGGCGAACACCTACTTCAAGTGGTGGGGAATCTATACGCAAGGCGACGGAGTGGGCGCGACCGGCGGCAAAGGCGGCGAAGGCCTTACCACCGAATACTTCATGATGCGCATTGGCATTCCAAATGGCATTGTCTCTGCCAGCCAGCTTCGCGTCATCGGCGAAATTGCGCGGAAGCACGCCCGCAACCTCGCCGACATCACCGTGCGCCAGAACATTCAGCTCCACTGGCTCACGATCGAGTCGCTCCCGGAGATCGTTGACGCTCTCAACGCAATCGGTCTCTCGCCTAAAGGCGCCTGCGGTGATGTGGTCCGCAATGTCACCGGTTGCCCTCTTGCCGGTGTGGCTCACGATGAAGTGCTTGACGCCTCGCCCCTCGCGCTCGAGGTTGCTCACCTGCTCACCGCGAATCCTGACTTCTACAACCTGCCGCGTAAATTCAAAATCTCCGTCACCGGCTGCCCCTCGTGGTGCACCTATCCCGAGATCAATGACATTGCGCTGACGCCAGTGAAGCATGATGGCCAGGTCGGCTTCTCGGTTCGCGTCGGCGGCGGGCTCTCCAATGAACCCCACCTTGCCGTCCGGCTCGACGCGTTCGTTCTTCCCGAGCAGGCGGTCCGTGTCGTACAGGCGATCACTGAAATCTTCCGCGACCAGCAGGTCCTGCGCGAGAGCCGTGATCGCGCACGCCTCAAGTACCTTTTCATGAAAGAAGGCTGGACAACCAAGAGCTTCACAGAAGAACTCCAGTCGCGCGTCGAGTTCAAACTGCTGCCTGCGGTCCCCGAGCGCGTTCCCGATGAGGTCCTTCGCGATCATCTCGGCATCCATCCGCAGCGCCAGCCGGGCCTGAGCTACGTGGGTACATCTGTCCTGCGCGGCCGCCTCACCGGCGAGCAACTCGAAGCCGCTGCCGATCTCGCAGAGCGGTTTGGCAGCGGCGCACTGCGTGCCACTGTCGCGCAGAATCTTCTATTCATCGATATTCCGAATCACAAGACCGGCGAGCTGGTCAGCGAGCTCAACCGTATCGGTCTCCACGTCGAAGGCATCGCAGTTCTGGCGCGGAGCGGTCGCCTGCACCGGCACGGAATTCTGCAAGCTTGCCATCACTGAAACCAAGGGATTCACGCGCTGGCTTGTCGACGAACTCGAGGAGCGGCTGCCTCAGTTCGATCAGGAACTGCGCCTTCACGTTACCGGTTGCCCAAATGGCTGCGGCCAGCATTGGATCGCGGATATCGGCATTGAAGGCAAGAAGATCAAGCACGATGGCAAACTAACCGACGCTTACTACTTCTGCGTTGGCGGGGCCGTGGGCCGACACGCGGGCATTGCTCGACCGGTCGGTTATCGCTGCGCGGCGCCGCTCGTGCCCGAAGCCATCGAGCGCCTGCTCCGCCACTACCTTGTGACTCGCGAAACCGGCGAGAACCTCCGCGCCTGGTTCTCACGCCACACCAATGATGAGATTCGCGCTCATCTTGCCGGAGAGTTTCTTGCGCCTGTCGAGCGCGATTTACCCACTGGACGCGTGCCGCATGCGGTCGCCGACTGAGGAGACAACCATGAGCCTTCTGCCTATCTTCCTCAAACTCGACGGCCGTCCCGGCCTGCTGGTTGGCGCTGGAAACGTCGCTCTCGAAAAAATCGGGAGCCTGCTCCCCACCGGTGTCCAACTGCGCGTGATTGCGCCAAAGGCTATCAAGCAGATTCGACAGCTCGCGGCTGAGGGTAAGCTTGAGTGGATTCAGCGCCGGTTTGACGTCGCGGACCTTGATGGCAACTTCATCGTCATTGCGGCCACCAACGAACCCGAGGTCAATGCCACCGTTTATCGTGAAGCTGTCCGCCGCGACATTCTGTGCAACAGCGTCGACGACCCGCCTCACTGCGATTTCTACTTTGGCGCCGTTGTCGGACGTGGCAATTTGCAGGTCGCCATCTCTACGGCCGGAGAAAGCCCGGCGGTGGCTCAGCGTCTTCGCCGCGAAATCGACGAGCAACTTCCACGCGACCTCGGCCCCTGGCTCAAAGAAATCGGCGAACTCCGCCGCGAGATTCTTGCAACGCATCCGAGCGGCGAAGCGCGGAAAGCTCTCCTGCATCGGCTTGCGGAGCGCCAACTCCTGAAGGCTTCCAATGCTCCTCTCACTGAGCCCAGTTCGATTGAATCAGGCAAGGTCTACCTCGTCGGCGCCGGTCCCGGTGATCCCGATCTGCTCACGGTAAAGGCTCAGCGGCTCATCCAGTCCGCCGACGTTCTCCTTCACGACGATCTCGTCCCACAGGCGATCCTTGACCTCGCTCGCCCCCGGGCCGAGATCGTCAACGTCGGAAAGCGCTGCGGGATCAAGAACATTACTCAGGAAGAGATCAACGCCCTGATGCTTGAGCATGCTCTCGCTGGCAGCAGTGTCGTACGCCTCAAGTGCGGCGACCCGCTCATCTTCGGCCGCGCTGCGGAGGAGATGTCTTCGCTGAATGAAGCCAACGTGGCATTCGAAGTTGTCCCCGGCATCACGGCCGCCTTCGCCGCTGCCGCAGCCATTCCCTGCTCGCTGACTGATCGCGCCAGCGCGTCCAATCTGATTTTCTCCACCGGCCATCACGCGCAGTCACACAACCTGTCGCCGATACCCGCGCTTGAAGACGCAACGCGCGTGGTCTACATGCCCGGTCGCGACCTGCGACTGCTCGCGCTTGAATGGTTACAGGAAGGGCTTCCGCCTGATTTTCCCTGCGCCATCGTCTCGCATGCAGCACAGGCTAACCAACAGGTTGTTCACACCACGCTCGCCAGACTCGGCGATGCCAAGCCCACACTCGCGCCCAGCCTGCTCCTCGCCGGTTGGGCTGTGCGGAAGTCAGTAGACAGGCTCAACCTGGCCCGGCAGAAAGTTTCAGTCACTGCCTGAAGTTGCACAAACGCTCACCGGAGGTCCACATGTCCGAATCTGCCGTACCTCAACGCCGTTTCTCGCTCGACATCTATGCCGTTGCGCTGGCACTAGCCCTCGCATTGCTGGTTCGCCTCAACGTCCTCCCCGCTGTGAAGTGGTAGGCGGCGATTTTTCAACACTCAAAATCCAGGGCCGCGTAGTCGTCGCACAAATTCATTCGAATGGAGACCCACATGGCCACAGCCGCCAACTCTACTCAATCATTCAGCCGCACGGAGCCGACGGGCCTGGGCCGGCAGCTTGTTGCGCTGATCCCCGGCTTACTGTTACTCGCAGCAGTTGGCTATGCCGGAAAATTCATTGAGCAGACAATCGGAGCATACACCAAGGCCCATCACATCACCTTCCCAAACATCGAATACGTGCTCTGGGCGATCGTGATCGGCCTCGTTATCTCAAACACCGTTGGAGTCCCAGGGGTTTTCCAGGCTGGTGTCGCAACATACGAGTTCTGGCTGAAGGCTGGAATCGTTCTCCTCGGCTCGCGGTTCCTGCTTGGCGACATTCTCCACCTTGGTGGCATCTCGCTGCTTCTTGTCGCGATTGCGCTGACTCTCTCGCTGACCTTCATGCACCTGCTCGGTCGCATCTTCAGGCTCAAGCCAAAACTGACATCGCTTCTCGCCGTTGGCTCGTCAATCTGCGGAGTCTCCGCAATCATTGCTGCGAAGCCCGCCATCGACGCCGACGATGAAGATGCATCCTATGCCATCGCTGCAATTCTCGCTCTCGGCGCGCTTTCGCTCTTCACGTTTCCGCTGATTGGGCATTCGCTTCACCTGAGCGACAAGGCTTACGGGCTCTGGGCCGGACTTGCCGTTGACAACACCGCCGAAGCGACAGCCGCCGGAGCACTGTACTCCGACGCAGCCGGAAAGGTCGCCGTTCTCGCCAAAACTACGCGAAACGCACTAATCGGCTTCATCGTCTTGGGCTATGCCATATATTGGGCATCTCGAGGCCAGGCTCAGGTGGTCGGAAGCAAGGCGGAATTTCTCTGGAGGAAGTTCCCAAAATTCGTCCTCGGATTCCTGCTCATCTCACTTCTCGCGACGCTCGGTTACTTCACCAAGCCGCAGCTCACGAGCCTTGCTAACCTTTCCCGTTGGGCGTTTCTGCTAACCTTTGCCGGAGTCGGGCTGCGCACCAGCTTTCGCGAACTCGGCAAACAGGGCTGGCGTCCCTTTGCTGTCGGCGCCATCGGAGAGCTGTTCATTGCCCTCGTGACTCTGGGGCTGGTGTTTGGAGCGGACCGCCTTCTGCACCTCTAGGAACTGCTCCAGAGCCATAGTGATCGAGCCGGCACATTTGCGTGCGCCGATCCGCAATTCTTGCCATCCAGCCGCGCGTCCTTGATTTCTCTCTGGAGAACGCGCCGCGCCGCGCCTTTATACTGAAGTGTTTGCAGCATGCAGACGTCTCGAGTGAAAAGGAGCGGTTTTGGCGCAGGCAGAGATCGGCATTATCGGCGGCAGCGGGCTTTACTCGATGCCCGGATTTCACCAACGTTCATGAAGAGCGCGTTGAGACGCCCTTCGGCGACCCCTCAGACCCGTTTGTCCTCGGGCGAACTCGAAGGCCGCAAGGTCGCCTTTCTCGCACGCCACGGGCGCGGCCACCGCATCCTTCCCTCTGAGCTGAACTTCCGCGCCAACATTTACGCCTTCAAAAAACTCGGCGTCGAGCGCATTCTCTCCGTCTCCGCCGTGGGATCGCTCAAGGAAGAGCACAAGCCGACCGACTTCGTGATTCCCGACCAGTTCATCGATCGCACCTTTCATCGCATCTCCACCTTCTTCGGCGACGGCATCGTTGGCCACGTCGCCTTTGGCGATCCGGTCTGCGCCACCGTTGCGAAGGCTGCGGCCGAGGCATGCGCGGCGGTCGGCGTCGTCGGCAAACTCGGCGGCACCTACGTCTGCATGGAAGGCCCGCAGTTCTCGACCAAGGCCGAGTCGAATCTCTATCGCAGTTGGGGCGCCGACGTGATCGGCATGACCAATCTGCAGGAGGCCAAGCTCGCTCGCGAAGCGGAGATCTGCTACGCCACCGTCGCCATGGTCACCGACTACGACTGCTGGCGCGAAGGCCACGACGCCGTCACCATCGAAGAGATCGTCGCCGTGCTGCATCAGAATGCCGAGAACGCCTGCAAAGTGGTCAAGGCCGCAGTGGCCGCCATGCCGCCGAGCGCACCTGCGCCTGCGCTTCGGCCGCGAAGTACGCCGTGCTCACGCAGCCGGACGCGATTCCCGCCAGCGGCCAAGGAAAAACTGAAGCTGCTCTTTGGCAAATATCTCGGCTGGTAGCACATCTCGTAATTCTGACATCCAAAATACCGATCCTGGAAAGAGGATATAGCATGGCAATTACCGTTGTGGGCAGCGTCGCTTTCGACTCCATCGAGACACCGGCGGGCCGCCGCGAACGCTGCCTGGGCGGCGCGGCGACTTACTTCTCGCTGGCGGCCAGCTTCTTCACCGACGTGCGCGTCATCGCCGTTGTCGGCGAAGACTTTGGCGCCGCCGAGCAAGCCGTCTTCGATGCGCGCAAGATCGATACGCGCGGCATCGAGCGCGCTGCGGGCAAAAGCTTCTTCTGGGAAGGCTCCTACCTCGAGAATCTCAACGAAGCCAAGACGCATAACACCGAGCTGAACGTCTTCGGCGGCGTTCGAGCCCAAGATTCCCGCCGCCTATCGCGATTCGCAGTTTCTCTTCCTCGCCAACATCGATCCCGTTCTGCAGCGCCGCGTTCGCGAAGCCATGCCCCACGCGCAGCCTGGTGGCCGGCGACACCATGAATTACTGGATCAAGGATCACCGCCCCGCGCTTCTTGAAGTGCTCAAGGGTCTCGATATGCTCCTGATCAACGACACCGAGACACGCATGCTGACCGGCGAACAGCAATCTTGTCCTGGCTGCGCGCAAAGATCTTCGAAATGGGACCAAAGACGCTCGTCGTCAAGCACGGCGAATATGGAGCAACCGCTTCTTTGCTCCTGAGGAGCATGACGGCGCCGAAGCTGTCGCCCGCCGCGCATTTCACGTGCCCGGCTCTGCCGCTCGAAGAAGTTGTCGACCCCACCGGCGCCGGCGACAGCTTCGCCGGCGGCTTCTTTGGCTATCTGGCGTCGCAGCCGGAGCTCACGCCGGCAGCCTTTCGTCGCGCCATGTTTTATGGCAGCGTGATGGGCTCGTTCGCCGTCGAGCGCTTTGGCACGGAGCGCCTGCAGCAGCTTTCGCGCGCAGAGATCGATCGACCGCTTCACGCTGTTCCGTGAGCTGACTCACCTTGACTGAACAACCGATTCGCCGCCCCATCAGCCGCAATGAGTGGCTGATGGTGCTGGCATCTGTCCAGCGCGGCGTCGCTTCTCGCCGTTCTCTGGAGTTGGCGCAACGGCGCCTTGCTCAACTACGGCGATGCCATCGCCCATCTCCACATCGCGCGCCGTGTCTTCGATTCTCACCGGCCCGGGTTGTCGCAGCTTGGCTCCGTGTGGCTGCCGCTGCCGCACATCCTGCTGATCCCATTCGTCGCGGTCTACCTTGGTGGGCCAACGGGATCGCCGGCGTAATTCCTTCCGCAGCTCGCTATCTCGCGGCGTGCGCGGGAATCTATCGCCTGGCGCGCCACTGGCTGCGACCTTCCGCCGCCATCGTCGCTCTCGCCTTCTTGCGCTACAAACGCCAATCTGCTCTACCTGCAGACCACGGCCATGACTGAGCCGCTTTTCTTCTGCGAAATGATCTGGCTCTCAGTCTGGCTGGTCGAGTGGCGCGCCAGCCTCAACAACGATCCGCCGCGAGCGGCACGACTCGCTCTGCTGTATCGCAATTGTTCTCGTTGCCGCCGTCTTCACTCGCTATGACGGCTGGATTCTGGCGTTTCTTGCATGGAGTCGCGATCGGCGTAGTGCAGCTTCGCCGCAGCACCCTGCGCTCGCGCACCTTCTGGATCGCAAGCGCGGTTGTCGTCGCCGCACCGCTTGCCTGGTTTGCCTACAACGCCGTTGTCTTCGGCGACTGGCTCGACTTCGTGCGCGGACCGTACTCCGCGGCGGCCATCGAGCTGCGCACTGCGACGCCCGGCTCTGGCCCACCTCATCCCGGCTGGCACAATCCCTGGGTATCGTTCCTCTTCTTCGTCAAAACTGCCGAGATGGATGCGACTGCCGAAGCATGGGGCAACGCTCTGCTGGCGCTCTCGCTGGCCGGGACCGTATGGGCGGTGATCACCACGCGCCGACGTTCCTTCCTGTGGACGCTGCTTCTTTGGCTGCCTGTTCCCTTCTACGCATATTCGATTGCATTCGGCTCAGTTCCAATCTTTCTCCCGGTCTGGTGGCCTCATTCCTGGTACAACACGCGCTACGGCCTGGAACTGCTTCCGGCCCTCGCGCTCGGCCTCGCCTTCTCCGCGCAATTCGCCCTGGCTGTGGCGCGAGAGTTCAAGCCGAAATCGAAGGCCTATATCGCAGCGGTACTCTATGCGCTCGTTCTCGTGAATGCCTGGACTCTTGTTCGCGAGCAGCCCCTCACATATGTCGAAGGCACCAAGAACATCGCAGTCTCGGCGGCAGCTCGAAGTCGAGATTCCGCCAGTCCTGCGCTCACTACTCGCAACGCGTCCCGGCGGGGTCGTGCTGATGAATACGTCGGTCTATCCGCAACTCGTCGCGCTCACCGGAATCCCGCTGCGCCAGACCATCAACGAGAGTGACAAGGAGTTCTATTCTGAAGCGCTCGCCGCGCCTGCCGCTCACGCCGCCATCGTGCTCGCGTTCGAAGGCGACGAAATTGACCAGGCGGTTCATGCTCATCCTTACGGGTTGAGACTGATTCGCCGCTTCACGACCCCGGGTCAACCCCAAGGTACGGTTTACGTCTCCGATACCCCGCACGACACGAACGGCCGGAGCGATGATAGCATCGGCATGATGATTCCATGACTACGGCATTGGCACAATTTTCGCTGCCCTTCGACTTCAGCTGGCTACAGCAGATCGTGGTGGTCAACGGCGCAATATCGCGCCTGCTGGCCGCGTCTCTGCTCGGCGGCATCATCGGGCTGGAGCGCGAAGTCAAACGAAGGTCGGCGGGCGTCCGCACCAACCTGCTTATCTGCATGGGCGCCGCCTTCTTTACGCTCCTTTCTGCTGTGCTGGCCGGCGAAAACAGCACGAACAAGGGCCAGGTTGCCTCCAACATCGTTCAAGGCATCGGCTTCCTCGGCGCGGGCCTCATTCTCCACAACCGCAGCCGCATCAGCGGACTTACCAGCGCCGCCAGCGTCTGGGTCGTCGCCTCGATCGGCATGGCCTGTGGCGCGGGACTCTTTGCAGCAGCGGTCGCGGCGACAGCGATTGTGATCATCGCGCTTGAGTTGGTTGGATTTCTCGAACGCCGCGCCAGCATCAAGATCTATTCGCTGGTTTACGAGGCTCGCGGCGTGCGATCAGACAGCGATGCTCCATTCGATCCTTGATGCCATGGACACGGCGGGCGAGCGTCTTGCCGACTTCAGCAGCAACGCCATCGGCGATTTGCAGCGCGTGAGCTTCACGGTCATCGCGACAAAAAGGCAGCACGAGCGAATCCGCGGCAGGCTGCTCTCCGAGCCCGCAATCGACAAACTGCTCAACTTCCGCGATCTGGAGGAAGATTGATTCCCTTTACCAAGGCCCATGCGTGCGGCAATGACTTTCTCATCGTCACAGAAGACGCTGCCGCAGGGCACGACTGGGCGGAACTCACACGCCGCCTGTGCGCGCGCAACACCGGCATAGGCGCTGACGGAATTGAGTTCTTTGCGTGGACAGGCTCCAGGTCCGGACGCATCCGCCTGCACAACGCCGACGGCTCCATTGCCGAGATCAGCGGCAACGGAACTCGCTGCGTCGCCGCCTGGATGAGCGCAATGGTAGCCGCCAAAGCGGGCGACGAGCTGCACATTGAGACCGACGCCGGCCTGCGCAGCATGCCGCATCAACGCAGTGAACACCGAGGGCGGCTACTCCGTTGAAGTCACAACCGGAATGGGCATTCCGACTGCAGCGCCGAAAACCGTGGATCTCGCGGACGGCCGGAGAATCCCAGGCGTCGCCGTCTCGACTGGCAACCCTCACTTCGTGATCATCGTTGACAACGCGGACTTTTCCATCGACGGCGCAACGTGGCAGTCCATAGGCGCCGAACTCTGCACACACCCGACTTTCCGCAGCAGACCAACGTGGAATTCGTGCGCATCGCCGGCAAGTCTGAAATTGAAATACGTATCTTCGAGCGCGGTGTCGGTCCGACCACATCGTCCGGCACGGGAACCTCTGCATGCGCGACAGCGGCCATCGCATTCAACGGCTGCCTTTCGCCGCTGCGTGTCGTGGCTCCCGGCGGTGCGCAGACTGTTGCATGGAGCGGCACCGGCACCGAGCTCGAACTCACCGGTCCGGCGGCCCTGATCGCTCGCGGCGAGGCATGGTACTGATGACTGCAGCGCCACAATCGAGACCGCTCCTTCCGATCGCATCCATTCCGAGCGGCGCAGGCATCAGCGTCATTTCGCCCGCGTCGTTCGCTAGCGCCGAGCAGGTTGACCTCGGCATCGACCGGTTGCGCATGCTTGGGTACAGGCCCTGCATCGGGCCGGATACGCAAATACGCGGGCCACTCTTCTTCGCCGGCGCACCCAGAGCAGCGTCTTGCCGATCTGCACGCTGCCTTTACCGATCCAGACACCAGTCTCATCGCAGCTGTGCGAGGCGGCTACGGTTCCAACTACCTCCTCGGCAGCCTTGACCTCGATCTTATTCGCGCACATCCGAAGCCCTTCTTCGCATACAGCGACATGACGGGCATTCAACTGCACCTCCTCGATCAGCTCGGCCTGCCAGCATTTCACGGACCCATGGTCGCCGCGGATTTCTATCTTGAAGATGGCGTCCATCTCCCCAGCTTTCAGGCCGCGCTTGCCGGCGAGCCCTACACGCTGGGCGCCGCAGAGGGCCTTCGCACACTTAAAGCCAGGCACCGCGCGCGGCACGCTCTACGGCGGCTGCCTGAGCATTCTGGTTTCGCTGCTTGGTACACCCTGGGAGCCCAGCACCGAGAACAAGCTGCTCTTCATCGAAGACATCGGCGCCAAGCCTTATCAGATCGACCGCATGCTCTGGCAACTGCGCCACGCGGGCAAGCTCGACGGAGTCCGCGGCATCGTCTTCGGCGAAATGCTCGATTGCGCTTCTCCCGGCGCGCCAGACACTCTGCTCGAGGACACAATTCTCAGCGCGTTCGGCGATCTCGACATCCCCATCGCGTATCGGCCTGCGCAGCGGCCATGTCTCCCGCCAGAATGTGACCCTGACTTTCGGCGTTGAGGCCGAGTTCCGCGCTGATGAGGAAGCTCAACTGCCATCTGCTCCAGCCGGCGGTGCAAGCCATGAGCCACGCGACACGGCACATTCACCTCAGCGGCATTTGCGGCACGGCGATGGCGTCGCTCGCCGGCCTGCTTCAGTTGCAGGGGCATCGCATCACGGGCTCAGACAAGGCTGCCTATCCGCCGATGAGCGACATGCTTCGCGATCTGGGCATTCCAGTTCTCGAGCCCTACTCCGAGTCCAATCTCGATCCCGCTCCCGACCTCGTCGTCATCGGCAATGCGCTCTCGCGCGGAAATCCGGAAGTGGAGCGCGTGCTCGACCAGCGCATGCCCTTCACTTCCATGGCCGCGCTGATGCACGACGAGTTTCTCAAGGGCCGCGAGTCTCTCGTCATCGCGGGAACGCACGGCAAGACCACAACCACCAGCATGCTCGCCTGGATCTACCAGGTCGCGGCACGCGAGAACCCGGCGCTCGAGCCGTCTTTCCTGATCGGCGGCGTTGCAGAGAACTTCGGGACCAGCTTCCAGCTGCGCCCCACGCGCACTTTCATCATCGAAGGCGACGAATACGACACCGCATTCTTCGACAAGGGACCCAAGTTTCTGCACTATTTTCCCGACGCGCTCATCCTGACGCACGTCGAGTTCGATCACGCCGACATCTACGCCGATCTCGAAGCGGTAAAGATCGCCTTCAAACGCCTCGTCAATCTCGTACCGCGCCGCGGTCTGCTCGTCGCCTACGATGGCAGCGCCAACGTCACCGAGTGCATCAGCCGTGCCTTTTGTCGTGTCGAGCGCTACGGCTTCTCTGCGAGCTCCGACTGGCAGATGCGCAATCTGCGCCACGTCGACGGCTATACACAATGGGAAGTCTGGCATGACGGCGGCCTTTGGGCAAACCTCGAAATGCAGCTCGCCGGCGAGCACAACGCGCTGAATGCGACCGCCGCTGCGGCACTTGCTGCGGGACAGGGCATCGCAAAGGAATCAATCCAGGCTGCGCTCGCCAGCTTCAAGAGCGTCAAGCGCCGCCTTGAGGTGCGCGAGGTAATCGACGGCATCACCATCATCGACGACTTCGCGCATCATCCCACCGCGATCCGCGAGACTCTTCGCGCTCTTCGTTCTGTTTACCCCGAGGCGCGTCTCTGGGCCGTGCTCGAGCCGCGCTCAAACACGCTTCGCCGCAAAGTGCTCGAGCACGATCTCGTCGAGAGCCTGCGCCACGCCGATCGCGTCATTCTCGCCGGCGTCTATCAGCAGCAGCGTATTCCCGATGCGGAGCGTCTGCATCCCGAGGACGTCGTCAACGCGCTGAACGCCGCTGGAACTCCAGCCGAACTTCATCCGGATGCCGACGCCATCGTCAACGGCATCGTGCCACAACTTGCTTCGGGCGATGTCGTCGCGATTCTCTCCAATGGCGGCTTCGACGGCATCTATGACAAACTTCCTGCGCGGCTCCGAATTCGCTGAACCGCACTACGAAAGACGTTCATGATCTCCTCCCTCCTTTTGGTGAGCACCATTATCATTCTCGGCACTCCTGCCGCCATCATCTTCATTCCCTTGTGTCTCCTTACGGGAAACGTCACGCCACTCTACAATGTGTCGATAGCCATCGCCCGCATCGGCTATCGGCTTGCGGGTATTCGCGTTGAAGTTACCGGTCTCGATCGCGTGCCGGCCCATACCGCGTGCATCTTCATGGCGAACCACGTTTCGAACCTGGATCCTCCCGCGCTCCTCCCCAACATTCCAGGGCGCACATCGGCGTTTGTCAAGCGCTCGCTGATGCATGTTCCAGTTCTCGGCCTGGCTCTCCAACTTGCGGAGTTTATTCCAGTCGACCGCGATGGCCGGAGGGAAAGCGCGCTGGAAAGCGTTGAAGCGGCCCAGCGCATTCTGGCAAAGGGCATCCATATCACCACGTTTGTGGAGGGCACACGTTCCCGTGACGGGCGCTTATTGCCTTTCAAGAAGGGTCCGTTCTATCTCGCGAAAGAAACTGGCGCGCCCTGCATCCCGGTGTCGATTTGGGGAACTGAAACCATGATGGAAAAAGGCAGTGCGCGGATTCGCCCGGGCACTGCGCATGTCACGTTCCACGCACCAATCTTGCCGGGCGACTTTGCCAAGCGAGAGGAACTTATGGAAGCGGTGCGTGCGGCAATCGCCAGCGGCCTGCCGGAGTGGATGCGGGCCTGAACCGACGTGCGGCGATCACGGCTGCACAATCGCGTTGTAACCGTCACTGAGCAACTTCTGGCGCATCGCGTTTGCATCGTTCCGATTCGCAAACGGGCCGGTCTGCACGTGCAGAAGTGCGTCTGCAATATCGCGACGAACCATTACGGAATAGCCACGCTTCTTCAGCGCGTTTACAAGCACCTCGGCATCTTCAACGTGCGACACTGCGGCGATCTGCACCATCCAACCTTGCACCTGCGAGAGAGCCGGCTGCACATGAAGCGTGGATGCAGACTGGGCCGCCTGAGTAAGGCTGCTCTGTCCCGCCAGAGCCGGCTTAACCTGGGAGGGCAGCGAGGGGGGTACCTGCGGCTGCGTTTCCGGACCTGTGCTTGCAGCAGCGACCGGAACAGCCCCGCCGGACTGCGGCGCCGCGCCTAAACTATCAGGCACCCTCACCGCCACTGTGGCGGGTGGAGGCTGCGCAGGAGTCTGTGCCCGCGCCGTAGGCTTGGTCGCTAAGCCACTCGGTTGAAGAACACTCTGCGACCCGGATTGGGGCGTGACTCCACTCGAAGCCGTCTGGCCACGATGTCCCAACACATAGCCAAAGCCAAAACAGACACCGCAAAGCAGAACCAGACTGCAGCCAAAAGCCAGGAGCATGCCCGCACTCAGCGTGAGTTCCGTATCCCGCCCGCGCTCCACATGCTCCAACTCTTGCTCATTGAATTCTCGAATCATGCCTGGCTCTCGGCTCCCGCGAATCGCACTCCGCGCCTACTCCGCAGCAACCTGGCCTGCGGCCGGCTTGTCACTGGACGGCTTAGCCGAAGCGGACAACTTATTCAACATCGCCATCAGTTCGATTGGTAGCGGAAACACGATCGTGGTGTTCTTTTCGACGCCAATCTCTGTCAAAGTCTGCAGGTAGCGCAACTGCAGTGTGATGGGTTCCTTCGCCAGCAGCGCTGCGGCATCCACCAGCTTTTGCGCAGCGTTGAACTCGCCCTCCGCATGGATGATCTTCGACCTCTTCTCGCGCTCTGCCTCGGCCTGCTTCGCCATCGCGCGCTGCATCTGCTCCGGAAGGTCCACTTGCTTCACTTCCACCGAAATAACCTTGACCCCAAATGGCTCTGTGCGCTGGTCCATGATCGACTGTATGCGCAGGTTCAGCTTGTCGCGATGACTGAGCAATTCGTCCAGTTCGACTTCTCCCAGCACCGTCCGCAGGGTCGTCTGTGCCAACTGCGAAGTCTGGTAAACGTAATTGGACACTTTGATGGCGGCGGCGTTCGGGTCAACCACATACAGCGTTACCACGGCATTCACCTTGATGGTGACATTGTCGCGCGTGATCACGTCTTGCCCGGGTACCTCCAGCACTTCCTGCCGCAGCGAGATTCGGATCATCTGTTGAATCGGCCGAAAGACGAAGAAGAGCCCGGGGCCTTTTGGGGCTGATGCCACGCGCCCTAACGTGAAGATGACCGCGCGCTCGTACTCACGCAGGATCTTGATGCAGTTGACGAGATACAAGACAACGATAGCAACAAGAATCAAAACTGGAACCGACAACTCGAACATGGCGTTCCTCACTCAGCACGGATTGTACTCCTGCTGCTTCTATGAAACCGTTTGCGGCGGCTGGCTTGTACCAATCGGAGTGACCCGCAACAGATACTGCTCATGACCTACGACGCGCAGCTTTGTTCCCGCGGCGACAGGCTCAGTAGCGACCGCATTCCAAATTTCGCCTTCCACCAGGACATGTCCCTCGAGCGCAAGCGCCTCCATTGCTGAAGCGGCGTGGCCCACGAGTGCGTCAACACCCAGTCGCGTCTTTAGCCGGCGTGCGCGCATGGCCAGCCGCACCAGGAACACGGTGATCCCGCCAAACCCGAGACTCACTGCAATCGCCACCAAAGGGTTGATCTGCATCTCCGGAATCGGTGCTGCCACAAGCGTGAGGGTTCCAAACGTCAGGCAAATGATTCCCACGATCGCCAGCACACCGTGCCCGCCAAACTTGGCCTCCAGCAGCATCAGAGCCAGCGCCGCCACCAGCAGCAGCACGGCCGTAAACCGGATCGGCAGCAAGTCCAGCGCGAAGATCCCAAGCAGCACCATCAGTGTGCCCAGCGCGCCCGGCACGATCGTCCCGGGCGCGTTGAATTCGAGATAGATCAAAAGAGCCCCACCCACGAGCAGCAGCAGAGCAATGTTCGGATTCACGAGCCAACCCAAAAGGTCTTCGCGCATCGTGGGCTGCACCAGATCAATCCGTGCATTGGCCAGGTGCAGTGTCTGCTTTGAGCCATCCATGCGTGAGATCTCGCGCCCTTCGAGCGCTGCAAGCAGTTGGGTGTCGCTGTTCGCGATCACATCGATCAAATGCTGCGCCAGCGCCTCCTCGGCGGAATACGAGTGAGAAGAAGCAACCGCAGCGATCGCGGCATCCGTATTTCGATTTCGCTTGCTCACGTACGAGCGAAGGAACGCCTCGACGTCATTCTCCGCCTTCTGGTTGATCGTCTCATCGGGCTTCCCTCCCATTTCGAAGACCACATGCGCCGCCCCGGCATTGGTCCCGGGCGCCATTGCCGCCACGTCTGCCGCCTCCAGCAGAAAGAAGCCCGCCGAGCCAGCGCGCGCCCCTGCCGGAGACACATACACGATCACCGGCACACGCGATCTGAGAATCGCGCCCGCCATCGCGCGCATTGACGTCACCAGCCCGCCCGGCGTGTTCATTTCGATCAGCAGGGCTGACGCGCCATCTTTCTCGGCGCGCGCGAGCGCCCGGTCCAACATCCCGGCACTCACCGGCTGAATCGTCCCGTCGAGCACGAGTTTTTCCACGAGAGGCTGCTGAGCCAGCGATGCTCCGGCCCATTGCAGGGCCATGCCAACAACCACAATCAGGCCTAAAACATCACGGAACCTGAACCCACGCACCTGCTTGAGCATGGCTTGCTCCTGGCGGACTCTCCGCCCCAAAACCCTACTGCTTCTTCCCCGACTTCAACTCAATCTCTCGATTCAATGCTTGCGCTGGCCGGCTGGTAGGATCGAGCTTCAACGCCTCGCCGATATTCCTCGTCGCATCGTCTATGTGATTGGCCGCAAGGTCCAGCCTGCCCAGAACGAGATATGCGTCCACTGAAGGCGCCAGTTCCAACGACTTATTGGCTTCCTTGCGCGCATCCGCAGTGTCGCCCGTCCGCTCACGTACAGTTGCCAGGCCAGCATGCGCCTCAGGCACTGACCCATCATCCGCAACAGCGGTCTGATACAAGCGCTCCGCTTCGAGCAGCAGACCGCGGTTCAGGTAGTCCTTTGCCTGGCCAGCAAGCTTCACGGCACGCTGGTGCGGTGTGAGCGCGGAAAGGCGCGATGCTTCCATCTGATCCATCATCAGGGCCGCCTGCCGGAACGCGACTGCGTCAAAGGTGCGCACAATCCGCTCCAGGGGCTCCGCCCTTTCGTCGGAGTCAGCCGAGGTCTTTGGCGCTTTCCATTGCGTCATCAACTGCTGCGCCTCAACATCGTTTGGACGCAGCTTAAGGCATTGCGCCAACTCATTCAGGGCTGTTGCATCCGTCCCATGGCGTTTGAGACTCACGGCGAGATTGAAATGGTAGTCGGCCGCATTCGGATCCGCGGCTGCCGCCTGCACAAACAACCCGGTGCCGTCATGCCCCTGCCTGCTGATTGCAACCCCCTGATTGTTGAGAACCTCACCCAGGGGCAACACCCGCGCCACTTCGTTGAACGACTCCTCGGCCTTCGCATAGGAACCAGAAAACAGTAGGGAAAGCCCTCGATAAAACTCCGCTTCCAGCGCATCCGGATCGTTGCGGCTCACCTTGGCGAATGCCGCCGCAGCCTGTTCATATTGCTGACTGTTGAAGTCCTCGCGTCCGAGCGCCATCCATGCAGGGCCATAGCCGGGGCTCAGCGCAACCGCCTGCTTAAGGTGACGCAACCTCTCCTGCTGGTCAGCCTCTGAAATCCCGCGGATGTACTGCTCAAACGCATCAAGGCGAAGACCTGCGCCCGCCGCAACGAAAGTCTCCTGCGCCACGCTGAAGTTTGGGTCCATCAATCGCGTGAGCTTCCACGCCAGTGTGTCGAATACGGAGATCAGATCGCGCATCTCCCCCCGGGTGGTCACGATGGCGCTCATGCGCAAGTGCTGCACATCAACCACTTGGGCTTCGGCCTCGAAGCTGGTTCCGTCGGCTCTGTAGCTCCCCACCACGATTGAGTCGGCGTCGAGCGTCTGCGCAAGCTTGAGCGCACTGGCCCTCGACGGCTGAAACTGCTGTGGAAGGCCGAGATGGTCCAGAGCGTACATCCGGTCCGGTCTGCTCATCGGGGCAAAGCCCGCAGAGGTGAACCGCGCACTGAGAATCTCAGGCGCGGCTTCGCGGATCCACTCCAGATTCGGCTGGCCGGTGCGGTTGTCAAAAGGGAACACGAGCAGAATGCGATCATGCCCGGTTCCGCCGCTCTCCGGCGCAGCCTGTCCAGGAGAGGGCGGCGCAAGTTCCAGCGCCAAAGTCAATATCAGTGTGGCCTTTACGGCCAGAGATCCAGCCCGCTTGCGCATTGATGAAATGAATGGCACGACAGCCTGATTATAGATGTTGCGGCAAACAGCCGCTGCTCGGTTCACGCACTCAAAGCACCTACCGCAGGCCTTCGGGCGGCTTCGCCACGGCTTCAAACTGGCGGTTGAACCGGATCAGTGCAATCCACTGCCCGTGATCCTCCCGCTGCCACACCAGAGCCCCACCCAGGCGAATTGCTATGGCCTCGGGTGGCAGATCATGATGCAGCCCAAAATACCGCCGGTCCATCTCCTCGCTTTTTGGCCCCAGGCTCAAGGGAAGACTGGGCGGGTCGTACTTGGTCGAAAACACGAGCGCCGTCGAAAACCTCCCGGGCTCCACGGCTGCCCTTTCGATCTGCCCTTCGGTGAAATCCTCCAGCCTGTCCACCTCGTACGGCGTCTTCAGGTATCCCAGCTCGGGCTTCGTCAACTCGTCAGTCACGGGCCACGCTGTGAGTACTGTCGATCCTGGAAAACGCCTGTTCAGTTGCGCGATTCCCGCGAGATGCAGGCGCACAACTCGCGCATATTCCAGGTTGTCCTCCGGCGCAAAGCGATAGGGGGGATTAACGAAGAGTCCCGCCACAAACGCAGCCGCCGATAACACCGCAAGAGCCGGCCAGAAGGGCACCCGCCGATAGATCGTCGACACCGCCACGACCAGCACCAGAGGATACATAGGCAACAGATACCGCGTCAGCAACGCTCCGCCCAATACGCTGAACAGGAGAGCATTCACCAGCAGCAAAGTAAAGATCCGGCTCATGGATGCCGCACTGATCTGCGGTCGTTCGTTTCCCTCGGCATCGAGCCGGGGCCTCAGCATCATCGCAGCCAGTGTCAGAAGCACCGGCACGAACATGTTCATGTGAGCGAACAAGTGCAGCAGGCGATGCCCAAATGCCGCCAAAACCCGCAACGGCTCCAGGTTCGCCTGCGCGTTGTATTTCAAGTACTCGGGATTACCGAAGACAAAGCCCGTCTTTGCAAAGTGCCACGCATACCACGCCAGCAGCGGCACAATGCAACTCGCCAGCCAGGCCGCTTCAGCCCAGCGGCGAATTCGAACCGCCGGCGCAGCTCGGAAGCCTTCCACCACCGCGAGGGCCGCAAGCGTCATCGGGATCACAATCGCCGTCTCCTTGCACAGGGCGGCCGACATGAACCAAATCGCTGCGACGCGTGGCCTTCTTTCCCGATCCGGCAGGGCATAAACGAGCCCCCACAGCGTGCAGGCGGCCGCGAAGATATCTGCATGGGCCAACGTGCTCTGCGCAAACCAGACCGGGTAGAGACCAGTGAGCACAACGGTCCAGAAGGCCACTTCCCCTGACTCCGCCAGCCGTTGCGCGAGGCGCCACACAGCCATCAGACCGGCTGCTGCCACCATCAGCACGGCTTCGCGCGTTACTTCGGGAAAAAAGCCCGACACCTTCCACCAGAGCGCCAGGTAAATGCTTGGCAGCGGCGGATGTGCATTTGTCAGTGTTGATACAGGAATGAGCGAGCCCGTCCGAAAGAAGTCCCACGCCGCCGGAATGTAATACCCGGCCTCATCCCAGTAGTAGGGCAGCCGCATGAGCGAGAAGTGGCTCGCATAGAGCGCAGCGAATATGACCGGGAACACCATCCATCCGGGGATGGGTTCGTCCATCCGCGGCCCGAAAATCACTCTTAGGCGAAAGCTCTTGCTCATCGATGAAGTGGTGTGCCACTGGCCATACAGGTTGCAGAACTACGAGCCGAATCGAAGCCATCCCGTGGAGAGCCCGCTCGACCGCGGTTACATGCATTTCCAAACCATCGAGCTTCGGCCACGCGGGCTTCAGTGTGCAAGACCGACCTCGGTTCAAGGGTCTAGTTCACGGGTCCCTGCGGGAAATTCACATTCTGCGGCTCGAGATTGAGCGAGCCGAATGCCTGCTCGTACTGAGCAAGGTTCTGCCCCAACACATTCCACAAGGCCTTGGCCTGCTGAGGGCTCAGAAAGATCGCATGATGGTTGCGGATCGTCACCTGCTCCGGGCCGTCGCTCGACGCGAGGCCAAAAACCAGCGAGAAATCCCATACGCTTACGCGCACTTGCACGCTGTTTGCATAGGACTCGCGGTAGTCGTCAGTCTGTACCACATTCATTTGAGGCTGCTGCGGCGTTGGACTCATAGTTTCACCAGCTTACTCTGTCGGGGCCAAACGCGCTCCTCTACAACGCTCACGACTGCCCGATCATTTTCAAGGAAGTCGTTTGGATGGTTAGTGTGAAAAGAGGGATTTGAACCCTCAATTTTGATGGCAAATTTGGAAGGATAACAAATCAGCTGGTTTGGTGCGGAAGGCGGGACTTGAACCCGCAAGCCTTTCGGCGCTAGCTCCTAAGGCTAGTGTGTTTGCCATTTCACCACTTCCGCATATTCAGGCCATCGTCGTTGAAACGCCCCATAGTGAAGCGGATACCGCTCGGTGCGCGTGTTTCCTGTTCCTGCCCGATCAGTCCACTTTGAAAAGCGTTAAACCACCCTCGATCATTTTAGAAGCAGAAAATGAGGCTTGCAAAGCGGTTTTTGCCGCTTGAGCTCGATAAGCCCGGCGTCCCCGGGCAGCGGCGCGTCCAAGTGTCACATCTTCAGTCACGGTGATGCGGAGTGAGCGCGTGATAATGCACCCAGTCGATATCGACGGAGCCGAACTTCTTCGCCGAAGGATCAGTATTGAAGGCGAACAGACCGGGTCGTGCCCCCTTCCACCAACTGAAAGCCAGACTCACCCCTGACCCGAGTGGCGAGAACGTTGCCCCGTCATCCACGCTGTAAAAATACGTGGCATGATCTCCCTCAACGCGTCCGCGCAATTGTACAAAACGCGATGTAGTCGCCGGCCCCGCCGTTTCCTCGCCCTTGTCTGAGAACACGAGTCGCCGGGCACCGTTGGCCTGCACCACGGCCACATAGCTCCTTCTGAAGTCGAGCAGGCTCAAGCCGGCGCGATCGCCCGGCGCAAGGTTTTCGAGGTCGAGCCGCACGGTAATCTCGGCGGTCTCATCCTGCAGACACTCTGTCAGAGTGTTTCGGGCGTGCAGCAAGTCCGCGCTGAATGCCGTGTGCAGGCGAAGAAAGCCTTTCCGCTCCGTCAGCGACCACCGCTCGTTTACCGGGTTGTGGTTCCACTCCCACATGGGTGCGAGCATCTTCCCGTCGAACTCGTCGCTGGTCTGCGGCGCATCTTTCGGGGCCGGCTTCAGTACAATCGGCACCGCGTATTCAGCCACCGGCTCGCCCGTTGTCTCGCCTTCCGCCGCCTTGCCCATCACCGGCCAGTCATTCTCCCAGCGCACTGGTTGCAAATGCACAATGCGCCCATGCGCTCCGCGCGACTGGAAGTGTACAAACCATCCCTTTCCGTCCGGCGTCTCGACATAACCGCCCTGGTGCGGGCCGTTGATATCCGTATTTCCCTTCGCCAGCACTGTTCGGTACTCATATGGCCCATAGATCGTCCGCGACCGCAGCACCGCCTGCGCGCCCACTGGCACTCCGCCATACGGCGCGAAGATGTAGTACCAACCGTTGCGCTTGTACATCTTCGGTCCTTCCAGTGTCGGGAGGTTCTTCGGGTCCCGCATGATCTCCTTGCCCTCATCCAGAACCGTCTTGCCATCTGCCGACATCCGATGCAGAATCAGCGGACCAGCTCCTACCTTTGAGTGCACGAGATACGCTTGCCCGTCATCATCCCAAAACGGGCACGGATCTTCGTATCCCGGTCCTGCCAGGACCGCCACCGGCGCGCTCCATGGCCCCGTCATCTTCGGCGCCGAAGACATGAACACGCCCTCATCCGGCGTCGGGAAGTACACATAGAAAAGGCCGCTGTGGAAACGCACAGCCGGAGCCCACACCCCGCGACCATAGCGGTCTCCGCCCTGCATGTCGTACGCCGGCGACATGGTCAGCCGATCCACCACGTGCCCGCTGATCGACCAGTGCACCAGGTCGCGCGAGTGCAGGATCGGAATCCCCGGCACAAAGTGAAACGTCGACGCAACCAGGTAGTAGTCGCTCCCGTCACGAATGACGTCCGGGTCTGAGTAATCGGCGAACAGGATGGGGTTGTGATACGTAGCCGTCTCGCTGGGCGGATGAGTCTCCGCCGACAGAGCCTGGACACTCGCGATCAGAAGCACAACAATCAGTCGCCACGGTGCCAAGCTAAGTATGAATTTTGAAAATGACGCCATGGGATGAGCAAGCTCCTTATTCCAGATGCGAGACCTTATTGAGTGAATTCTTAGTCACTCGGACACCGTGAGCTGAACGCCGCCTTGCCGAAACTGACTGCTGTAAAGCTGAACCCGAAGCGGAATGGATTTCGCCGCAACGTTCGATGTGCCATCGACGTTTTCGCACCAAGGCCAATCTATCACCGCGCGTCCCTCTGGATGGACTCGGGGGCCCGTTCGGCGTATCCTCCCCACGGACGACTCATGCAAGCTGCACGGCCTTGCCCTGGCTCTCCCGGCTCAAAGGAAAACGGCAGTGCGGCTATTTCCCATCGCGCTGATCGCAACCACTCTCTCGGTATTTGCAGCCCCTCCCCAGAAGCCACCACAAGTTCACGGCGAAGGTTGCGTCGAGCCCGGAGCGGAGGCGCGCTGCCTCGTCGTCACAGACCTGAAGAGCGGCAATCTCTACACGTTGCTCATCAAAGGAATGCAGCCCGAGATCGGCTCCGGGATCGAATTCACAGGCCTGCCGCACAAGGGAGTTACAACCTGCATGCAGGGCACAGCCGTCGACGTCCAGACTTGGGCGCATAAGGACGCCCTCAAGTGCAGCCAGACCACTCCGCCCATGAAATGGCGTTGAACAAATGTGGATGCACTAGATCCCGTAGAATCGCGCGCAGTTCCCCCCGAGCACCTTCTCCTGCGAACTTGAAGGCATCTGCTCGATGTAGTCCTTCACGATCCCCATTGTGTGCCGCGTAGTCCGCTGAGACAGTGCAAACCGGCCAGTCTGACCCGATCATCAGCCGGTCCGGCGAAAACGCCTCGAACACGATATCCAGGTACGGCCGGAAATCCGCGGTCTTCCATGCCTTCCACTTCGCCTCGGTGACCATCCCGGAGACTTTGCACCACACGTTGTCCAACTTCGCCAACTCGCGCACGTTCCTGCTCCCAGGGCGCAAGCAAGCCCGCCGCGATGCCTGGCTTTGCGATGTGATCCAGCACAAACTTCTGATCTGGAAATTCGCTCACCAGTTTTACGGCTGCGGGCAGATGCCGCGGATACAGCAGCAGATCGTACGTCAACCCGCGCTCCCTGAGCTGCGAAACGCCATCGCGAAAGTCCGCGGCGCAGCATGAACTCATCATCGGGCTCCGCCTGCACTATGTGACGCACGCCGACGAGCTTCTTGCACTCCGCAAATCCGTCCAGCTGCGCCTGCAAGTCTCCCGAGCAAAGATCCACCCAGCCGACGACGCCCTTGATGAAATCGTTCTGGCTCGGCAAGTTCCAGCAGCCATTTCGTTTCCTCAAGGTCCTGGCACGCCTGAACCGAGATGGACCCATCGAATCCATTTTCGTTGAGCAGCGACTGCAAATCCTGCGGTAGAAAATCCCGCTTCAACGCTCCCATCCCGTCGTCGATCCACGCGTATTCGTGCGCGCTGTACTTCCAGAAGTGCTGATGTGCATCGAGTCTCATCGTCTTGCTCCGTGGCCTGTCGACTTCAGGCACGAGTGAATCCTAACCTCCTGCCCCCCAAAGGTATAGTGCTGGTATGCGCGTACTATTCCCTGGGCCCCTTTTGGCCCTATCGTTGTGTCTCACTCCGGCATCTTCTGTTGCTCAGGCGGCCAAGCCCCCCATTAGCCTCGACGAATACCTGAACACGACCTATATCCTCAGCTCCGCACTATCTCCGGATGGCTCCGCAGCAGTGATCTCAACCGAGGTCCCAGACTGGAAAGCCAGCATCAATCGCCACGACCTCTGGCTTTGGACCGCGCAGTCAGGCCTGAGGCCGCTTACCCATTCAGGCACAGATGAGAAGCCCGAGTGGAGTCCAGACGGCAAGTGGGTCGCCTTTACCTCCGAGCGGCCCCTCAACTCCGCGAGCGACGCCGACTCCGACACCGCCAAAGCTACCCGTATCTGGCTCATTTCGACGACGGGCGGAGAAGCTCTTCCGTTCTTCACCGAGCGGCTCGACGTGCATTCATTCGCCTGGGCGCCCGACAGCTCTGCGATCTATTTCTCCGCGACGTCTCCCCTCACGCATGAGCAGGAGGATGAACAGAAGGATGAATGGAAGGACGTCATCCGCTGGCGCGAACAACATCGTGGCGATGTTCTGCTCAAGCTTTCGGTCGCGCAGGCATTCAACCGCACAGTGGAAGCTGCGCCGGCCGCTGCCGCGCCCTCGACTGCCGACACCGATGCCGAGCCCTCCTCCAGACTCCCGGAATCTGCCAAATCGATTGCGACCAGCGACCTCTCCATTGAGGAGATAGCGCCCTCACCCGATGGCAAGCTCGTGGCGTTTACCACAGAGCCGGTTCATCGCCGCGAGGAAAACATTGCGGACTACGAGATCTTCATTGTCGCGTCAGATGGCGGCAAAGCCCGTCGACTCACATACAACGAGGCGGTTGAATCCCAGCTCACGTGGTCACCCGACAGCCATTGGCTTCACTTCGCGGTGCAGGGCGGCTTTGGATCCGTCGAAGGCAAATATCGCGAACTGCAGGGACGCCTCTATCGGATCGATCCCGCAAGCGGCAAGCTTGAGCGCCTGGCCGCATCGAGCGACGCCTCGTTTGACCAGTTCACCCTGCTTCCCGATGGGAGTGAGATCGCCCTGGGTCTGAAGGGCACTGAAACCCAGCCCTATCTCATCGAAGGCGATCGCGCTACTCGGCTGCCTGGGCTCGCGGGCTCCTACACGGGCCTTGAATCTGGTCGCTCCTCGAAAGCCATTCTTGTCCGCCATTCCACGATTGCAGAGCCGGAGCAGGCCTGGATCGCCTCCGATCCGCTCCACCCTGACCACCTCACCGCCATCACGAACTTCAATCCGCAGTTCAACCGGAACCCGCGACCGGAGTGGCAGACGTATACGTGGAAGTCCGACGATGGCCGCACCATCGAAGGCGTGCTGATCTATCCCCCGGGCAAAAGGGGCACAAAGCACCTGCGCATGTTGACCCTCATTCACGGCGGTCCTTCCGACGCCGACGGCAACCGTTTCGGCGCCGACTGGTACGACTGGGCCACTCTCGCCGCAGCCAACGGATGGCTCGTCTTCCGACCCAACTACCGCGGATCGACCGGATATGGCGACGACTTCATGCTCGAGATTGTGCCGCACCTCGTCTCCGTTCCCGGCCGCGACATCCTCGCCGGCGTCGATGCCCTCGTCAAAGATGGCTACGCAGATCCCGAGCACCTCGCCATCGGCGGTTACAGCTATGGCGGCTACCTGACCAACTGGCTCATCACCCAGACCACACGCTTCCGGTCCGCGGTGACCGGCGCCGGAGCTGTGGAGCACGCGGCGAACTGGGGCAACGACGACACGACACTGGGACGACGCCTGGTACCTCGGCGGCCTGCCCTGGGAAAAGCCCGACCTCTACCAGAGCGAGGCGGCGCTGTTCCAATTCGACAAGGTGAAGACGCCGACGCACCTTGTCCAGGGCGCCTCTGACGTGCGCGTCAGCTATCTCGAAGGCGAGACGATGGAGCGGGCCTTGCAGACGCTGGGCATTCCGCACACGTTTCTGGTCTTCCCGGGCGAAGGGCACGACCTTGAGAAGAATCCGTGGCACGGCTATATCAAGCTGCGCGAGGAGCTGAAGTGGCTCGAGAAGTACGACGCGAAGTAGACGCGAACTCGTGGGTTTAGCTGAGGAGCCGGTGCGCGGAATGCGATCCAGCAACACATTGAGTGCTTGACGCCTTACTATTATGGAAGCCCCATACTGCGCGAGCGCATCTCATAGGAAACAATGAATCCGGCTGTTCAACACGCACGCGAGCACGCCTTTCAGCAGACGCTGCTGAGCGCGCGCCGCACCATGCTCGCGAGCGAGATCCTCAAGCTCGCCATCGACAGCTTTCGCTCCAGCAAGCTGCGCTTTGCGCTTACCGCGCTGGGCATGGTCATCGGCACCGCGTCGGTCATCCTCGTCGTCACCATCGGCCTAACGGGCAAGCAGTTCATCCTCAATGAGATCCAGAAGATCGGCACCAATGAGGTCGAAGTCGAATATTCCGGCGGCGGCGGCGTCAGGCGCCGAAAGCGTGCATCTACAACGACTTTCTGACCCGCGACGACGAGAAGGCAGTCCTCGCCCAGGTGCCAAGCGTGGTAGCCTCGTCTCCCGTGCTGGAGACGCACGACCGCATCAGCTTTGGCGGCGGAGTCGTCAAGGACACGCTCGTTCTGGGCGTGAGCCCGCAGTACCGCGATGTGCGCAACCTGATCGTGCTGGACGGACGCTTCTTCGACGATGAGGACGAGAATGCTCATATCAAGTGTGCCGTGGTGACCGTGCCGTTTGCACAGGAGATGTTCGGCAGCGCGGATGCGGCCATCGGCCAGAATTTCTCGATCAGCGGAATTCCCTTCACCATCATCGGCACCTTCAAGGAGAGCGTGGACACCTTCGGCCAGACGGAGATCTGCCGACGAGACCATCCTGATTCCCTTCTCCGTCGCGCGGTACTTCACGGGCACCGACAACGTGAAGCAGCTCTATTTCACCATTCGCAGCATGGAAGAAGTACCCGACGCGACGCGTGAGATTCAGCGCGTGATTCAGTCCCGCCACAAGCCGAATTCGGTCTACACGACCTATGATCTGCGAGAGCTGCTCACGATGGCATCGCGACATCGCCACCGCTCTGACTGCGGTGCTGGTGCTTGTGGCCGCGGTCACACTGGCAGTGGGTGGCGTGGGCATCATGAACATCATGCTGGCCAATGTGCGCGCGCGCATCCGCGAAATCGGCATTCGCAAGGCACTCGGCGCTACCTATCGCGAAATCAAGCTGCAGTTCCTCGCCGAGGCCGTCATCATCTCGCTGGCCGGCGGACTTGTCGGCTGCTTCGTGGGCCTGGCCGTGCCGCTTGTCGATTCGGTTCTTCACCGACTACCCGCTGCCGATCTCCTACTGGTCGGTGATCATCGCTCTGGCGGCGGCGACTGTTGTGGGCGTCGTCTTCGGCACGGTACCTGCTACGCGCGCAGCACAGATGGATCCCGTCGAGGCGCTGAAGTATGAGTGACCGCGACAAGGCCGCCACCGAGCCTGCCCCCACGCCGATGGACCCTCAAACGGCGTCAGCCTGCCACTCATCTACAGCCTGATCGCGCTCGCGCTCTTCGCGGCGATAGGAATCGCGCTTTTCATCGTCCTGCCGTTCTACCATCGCCGCTGAAGTTGTCTCGCCATCGCACACACTGAGGTGGTTCCAATGCCGACCCAAGCCGAAAAGGCCTTGCAGTTTCAGGCTCTTCATCAGGGCCCCGAGCCTTTCGTCATCGGCAACCCGTGGGATGCCGGATCGGCGCGCATCCTGACCGCCATCGGCTTCTCCGCTCTTTCAACCACGAGCGCCGGTCTTGCCTTCTCCCTGGGCCGCAGGGATGGAACCGCGAGCGTCTCCCGCGCTGAGGCGCTGGACAACGCAAAATCCATCGTGGAAGCCACCGACCTTCCCGTCGCCGCTGACCTGGAGAACGGCTATGGTCACACGCCCCGAAGCCGTCGCAGAGACCATCCGACTCGCCGCCGAAGCGGACTTGTGGGCGGCTCGATTGAGGATGCGACGGGCGACCCGGAACATCCCATTTACGATTTTCAGCAAGCCGTCGACCGCATCTGCCGCCGCGGTGGTGGCCGCTTACAGCCTTCCGTTTCCTTTCATGCTCGTGGCCCGCGCCGAGAACTACCTGCACGGCCGCCCCGACCTCGCTCGACACGATTCGACGCCTGCAGGCATTCGAAGCAGCCGGCGCCGAGGTTCTCTACGCTCCGGGGCTTACCGATCCGGAAGACATCCGCGCAATCTGCTCTTCAGTGCGCAAGCCGGTTAATGTCCTGATGGGGCTCAAAGGGGCTCCGCCGCTTACGGTCCAGCAGCTCGGAGAGCTGGGCGTGCGCCGCATCAGTGTCGGCTCCGGATTCGCCCGCGCGGCCCTGACTGCTTTTCTCCACGCGGCCCGCGAGGTGCTCGATCAGGGAACATTCACCTTCGCTGAAGAGACTATGTACATTTCCGAACTCACCAGGCTGTTCGGCTGAATGGTGCTGGGATGCCTGGAGCCTACAGTTTCACAAGTGAGTTTTCTAGAATCGAGCTTGATGCATCATCTCTTTAGAATAAACCACATAGCCCGTCAGGATGGCAATTTGGCAATTTTGGCACGTTTTAACAGCTTATCGGGCGCATTCTGGCGCGTTCTTGCAGCTAGGTTCCTATGGAGCCGTGACGCCTGAGTCCGTCAGCCAAGGCCCAAATCTCTCCGAGCGAAGGCTTTGCATATTCACCTACAATCTTGCGCCAGCCCAACGTAATTTTCTGCAAAGGGACGTCCTGGTTCTTCACGCGAGAATCTAGGCGCGCTCCACAATCAGCACGGGGATACCGTCGACCACCGGATAAATCCGGCCGCAGGAGGCGCAAACCACGCTTACGTCGCTGGGCCGCAGAGCGCCGAGGCAAGCGGGACAAGCGAGTTCCCCGGACCAGGCCTTAAAAGCTTCCGATCTTCTTGTCGTTTGGTTCGGCTTGCATGATGGGAGGGCGCTAGTGGACCGTGGCGTCGGACTTGTCGGTGCCGTGAGCCTTCTCGGCGGTGGGAGCGGCTGGCGAACTCGTGCTCGATGCGCTCGTTGGTTCCGGCCTGCGCAAACTCGTACGCCACGCGGATGCCGTTGATAGATGGCGCGATCGTTCGACGAGCCGTGGCCGATGATGCAGACGCCGCGCACGCCCAGCAGCGGCGCGCCGCCGTACTCGCGTGTAGTCCAGGCGACGGCGAAAGTCGTTGAATGCCTGCCGCGAAAGCAGCGCGCCCACCTTGGCCGTCACCGTGCGGGTCAGCGACTCGCGCAGCACATCGCGCACAAAGCGGCCCACGCCTTCGCTGGTCTTCAGCGCCACGTTGCCCACGAAGCCGTCGCAGACGATCACGTCGGCCTGTCCGCTGAAGATGTCGCGGCCCTCGACGTTGCCGATGAACTTGATGGGCAGCGCCTTGAGCAGCGGAAACGCTTCGCGGGTCAGGTCGTTGCCCTTGGTCTCTTCTTCGCCAATCGAGAGCAGACCCACGCGCGGCTGGCTGATCTTCAGCACGCTGCGCGCATACATCTCGCCCATCACGGCAAATTGTTCCAGATTGTGCGGCTTGCAGTCCACGTTGGCGCCCACGTCGAGCAGCACGCAGGGATTTCCCGTCGCAGCTCGGCATCGGGGTGGCCAGCGCGGGCCGGTCGACGCCCGGCAGCGCGCCCAGCACCATCTTGGCCGTGGCCATCGCGGCGCCGGTGTTGCCGGCGGTCACAAATCCCGGCGCCTTGCGCTCGCGCACCAGCTTCAGCCCGACGCGCATGGAGCTGTCGCGCTTGGTGCGGACCGCCTGCGCCGCCTTCTCGTCCATGCCGATACGCTCCGAGGCATGGTGAATGACGATGGGCAGGTCTTCGTTTTCGAGGTGCTCGTCGAGCAGGTCGCGCAGCTCCGGCTCCGGCCCGATCAGATGGACCCGCACCGGCAGAGCCCGGCAGGCGAGGATCGCCCCCGAATCTCGGGCTCTGGTGCTTTGTCGGAACCTACCGCGTCAAGCGCGATGTCGATGAGCATGGTGCGACTCAGTCTTACTTGGCGGCTTCCTTGATGTCCAGAACCGCGCGGCCCTTGTAGGCGCCGCACTTGGGGCAGGCGCGATGGGGCAGCTTCTTCTCGTGGCAGTTCGGGCACTCGGAGAGGCCCGACGGCCGTCAAGGAAGTCGTGGGCGCGGCGATTGGCGGTGCGGCGCGTTGAGTGGCGCCTTTTCGGATTCGGCATGATGCAATTCCTTTCGTGTCTCTGCCCAGCCCAGTCGTCTCAGACCGCACAGGGTCATCTGCCTTTCGGCCTGGGCATGAACACCTTGAATCTCATGGGGTTCATTTTTCAGGACTTTATCCGGCCGCGGAGCCCGGCCAGCGCCTCCCAGCGGGGGTCGCTCGGACCCTCATCGCAGGAGCAATCCTGGCTGTTGCGGTTCTGACCGCAGCGCGGGCAAAGTCCTTTGCAGTCAGGCTTGCACAGCGTCCTGACCGGCAGGGACAAAAGCACCTGCTCGCGCAGCACATCCTCAAGCAAAAGACTGTCCTTTTGATAATAACCGATTTCCGTCTCCGGCGCTGTTATCGACCGTTCCGGCGCGCTCCGCGTCCGCCCCAATCGGCCGGAAGATCAGGTCGAAGTCCGACGCCAGCGGAATCGTCAACCGGCTCAACGCATCGCGCGCACGGAACCTGAAACTTCGCCGCAAAATGCCCCCGGAGCCGGATATCGGCCACGATGTCCTTGGGCCCGCGGTGCTCGTGCAGCACCTCTGCCCGGCCTGAGGTTGCCAGGTTCCCTTCCTGCTCGGCTTCGTCTCCCAGGTCGACCCTGCCCGGGGGCAGCTGCAGGTCGAAATCGATCGGCTCCCGCTCCAGCTCGACTACCTTGAATTCCATAGGTATGAGCGTACGGCGCAGCCGCGCAGCCGTCAAACAACAAGAATGCCTTCCGAAGAGTAACGAGGATCCAATGAAAGTATTTGGTTGCTGGCCCCTCATTACCGCATTGGCAACAGGCGTTGCGTGCGGCCAAACGAGCACAGAATTGCGCGGTGGCGATCAGAAGACTCCAACCCTGGCCCACACTTGCTTGATCACAAAAGACGTCCAGCGTCTCGTCGATTTCTACGAGCCTGTGCTGCAGCAGAAAGCGAAATGGTCAGGCGCGGACTATGCCGAGTTTTCTGCCGGCGGCAGTGTGTTGGCAATCTTTTCGGCTGCAGCGCAAGAGCGGTATATCCCGGGTTCTGCAGACGGAGCCAGGAACAGAAGTGCCATTCTGGAGTTTCAGGTTCACGATGCCGATCTTGAGTACCAGAGGCTTCAGGGACTCATAAAGGATTGGGTCAAAGCCCCAACGACTCAGCCGTGGGGTACGCGTTCGATTTACTTCAGGGACCCCGATCAGAATCTTGTCGATTTCTTTCAGCCTGCGAACCGGTGATCACCCAATTCATGCGTGAATGAAGAAAGATGAAGAGGAGCACCATGCAGATTCGCGGCGCACTTCAGGGTGACTTCGACGAGATCGCCGCGATCTCTTCTTCCTTCTGTACTGGGTCACGTCGCCCAGCCGCACTGAAATTTCATCCGCAGCACTCAGGGAGCTTTGATACAGTCTCTGGCATGCTCGACATGCTTCAGGACCTCATCAGGCACAAGTGGCACGCCAACACCGCAATTCTGCAGGCGGTGCGGCATCATCGATGCCGCAGTCCGCGATGATGAGTTGCGGAAGCTCCTCCATCACACCTTGATGGCTAACCGATACTGGCTCCTGCTCACTCTGCAACGCGAGTTTGCCAGGGAAGAAGAATCGCGGATTCCTGACAACCTCGACAGCCTCATTGAGCGATTCAGGGAGACGGCGATTGTCGAAATGGACTGGATCTTCCAGCTTCCAGAATCCGATCTCGTTCGCCAACTGCGAGCCACTGCGTTGCCGAGCCGCAGCTTCTCCATTGCCGAGGTGGTTATGCAGGTGTGCATGCACAGCCATGGTCATCGTGCGCAGTGCGCAACCCGCCTGAGAGCTCTCGGTGGCATTCCACCGATGATGGATTTCATTTCGTGGCTGACTCAGAAGCCCGATCCAGACTGGCCCACGCGACCCTGAATTCCGGCAGCTATCTTTCCTGCAAAAACGCGGGCGGAAGAGGTGCGCATCTCCATCAAGTTGCTGATTTTGCTTGACTTATTATCTAAAACTTGATATAATACTAAAGTGCCTAACAGCACTAAACCGACCCTAGGAGCTCTCTAAATGACTATTAGCCCCATCGCGCGTTTCTTCGACTCTTTCGCCCGCCAAAGCAGCGGCGACGATATACAGGCCCAGGTCGCCCAGTTTGCCGACACATTTCTGGCTGCAGGACCCCAAGCGGCAAAGTGTGTCCGCGCCGCCGATTTCGCTCTGGCTCTGCCCAAGCGCAAGCAACTCTTCGACAGCCTCGGTTGCCAGTCAACAACGCTCGTCTCACTTGAAGAAACTCCGCTCGATGCCCGCTACGTCCTCGCCAGGACGAAATGGCAGATGACTTTCGGGCGCCCTAATGCCGGCCCCGAACAGGTGCTGGTCGACTCCACCTTCATCGTTGACACGGCGGCAGCTGAATTCAGGATTGTCCTCTATCTTGCCAGTCAGGACATCATGCAGGTCCTCAAAGACCGCGGGATTTCGGCATGAAGCTGGAATTCATAGAGAACGATGAGAGACGCGCTCGAGGCCCTTAACTTCCGTCCTTTCTTGAAGGGAAACGCACCAACGACGAACAGCTCGAGGCCTCCTCTTGCGCCATTCAAGGACGGCCTCGACTGCCACTGCATCGTCATGTCGAGAGGCTCTGACGTCGCGCGTCTGTTCTCCGGCGGAGTATTCTTAGTCGCGAACTTAATTCCACCTCAAGGGCCAGTGCAAATGCGAATGAGCTGCCTGTTAGCCTTCTTGCTCAGCACCACGATTCCTGCGTTTGCTGCCCGTACTATCACAGTCGCTGAGCTGCAACAGTACCTCGCCTCTGAGCAAAAGGCCAACAGATCAGATGCAGACATCGGCGCACACCTCGCTTCATTCACACTTAGCGAAAGACTCTCAGGACTGACCCTCGCGCACATTATGGCCGAATCGAAGCCCGGCCCAAAGACGGCTGAGGCCCTCGAACTGCTGGCTGACTCCTCCGCGCCTCTCACAGTGCCAGCCGTTGAAAAACTGAATGTGCCGAAGCCCGACATGGACGTTCAACGCGCCATGTTCGTTGCCGCCGTCAAGTATGTCGTGGACGCCCTGCAGAAACTTCCAGACTTCCTGGCCACCCGATCTACGCGAAGCTTCAACGACACTCCATTTGTCATCGGCCATAGCGGATACGCCCCCGTTACTTCTCTGCACCCGGCCGGCACGTTCAGCGATCCAATCACCTATCGCAACGGACGTGAGGTCATCGATTCTGTCTCATCCAAAACCAAGACGAAGGCAAAGTCGCAGGATGCCCCCGAAGGCCTTGCCACGTGGGGAGAGTTCGGCCCTGTCCTCGGCATTATTCTGACCGACGCCATGAAAGGGCGCGTCACATGGAGCAATTGGGAAGAGTCAACGAAGGGCGCTCAGCTCGCCGTCTTCCATTACGAAGTGCCGAAGAAGGCGTCGCATTACCTGGTGCAGTACTGCTGCGCGTGGAACTCCCTGGACGGCGATCCCAGCGATAAGCCGCTCGCCTATCGCGACACCCCTGCATATCACGGCGATCTCGCTCTCGACCCCGCTACTGGCGCAATTTTTCGCCTCACTCTCGAGGCGGAGTTGGACAATTCCGATGTCATCACCCACGCGGCGATCGCTGTTGAGTATGGCCAGGTCGTGATTGACGGCAAGTCGTATATCTGTCCTGTTCGTGCCGTCGCCATCTCCGCGGACCGCAGTCGACAAGGCAAGATTATCGGAGGAGTAGGAGTGGTCAACCGGATCAACGAAGTCAGATTTATCGACTATCGCAAATTCGGCTCCACCTCGCGTATCCTCACAGCCTCCGAAGCTGAAGACGCGATCCCTGCAGCCACTAAGCCGACCGAGCCGTCCGCAGCTTCTTCTGCAGCCGCGCCGACGACGCCCTCTGAACCAGCGCCCGCGGAGGCTACCGCTGCCCTTTCCTCTGAAGCGCAGTCGCCAGATAATTCGAACGCTGCGCCCGCTATAACTCCGCCGCCATCGAAATCTTCAGCGCAAGCGGAACAGGAGACCGTCCTGCGAAGCATGCCCGTCTTCAAAACCAACACCCGCGAGGTAATCGTCGACGTCGTCATAACCAGGAGCAACGGCGATCCAGTCCTTGGCCTCAGCAAATCTGACTTCGAACTAAAGGAAGACGGCAAGCCGCAGAACATCGACTTTTTCGAGGAACATACCGCAAAGACACTGCCCGCTGCGGCGAAGCAGCCGCTCCCGAAAATGCCGCCCAACACCTACACAAATCTCCCTCCCGCTCCAGAGAGCGACTCGGTCAACGTCCTGCTTCTCGATATGCTCAACACTTCCATGCGCGATCAGGCTTTCGTTCATAGCCGCATCACAGAGTTCCTCCAGAAGATGCAGCCCGGAACGCGCGTGGCCATCTTCACCCTCGGCTCAAAACTACGATTTATTCAGGGATTCACGTCCGATTCCTCGTTGCTTTTGGCCGCGCTCAACGACAAGAAGAATGGTGTATCGCCACAGAAGGATGCGGCATCGCGGAGCCGCAGCGACGCCTCCGATGACGCTGCTGAAGTCGCGACGCTGAAAATGATGCAAACCGCCCCCGCTGCGATCGAAGCTCTCCAGGCTGCGCAGGCCGAGATCGTCAACAGAGCAGCCGGGGAGCGCTTTGCCATGACTTTTGAGGCCCTCAACTATCTCGCCAGCTACCTCTCCGGCGTTCCGGGCCGCAAGAACCTCCTTTGGTTTTCCAGTTCTTTTCCGGTGGTCATCTTCCCCACTGTCGCGCAGCGCGACGAACTGGAGAAACAACCACAGATGCGCGCATACCTTGACCGCGTCAAGGAGACCGCCGACATGCTCACCCTCTCCAAGGTCGCGGTTTATCCCATCAGCGCTGAAGGCATGATGGAGGAGCACATTCTCGAAGCTGATAGCGCGGGCGCAGGTGCACCGGCAGGCTCCGGCCATTTCGGCAGCACAGGTGACAGTACGATGGCTCCCTACAATGCCGGAGCGGGAGAACGAGCAGGCACAATGGCCGCGATGGAACAGATCGCCGCGGACACCGGCGGAAAGGCCTACTTCAATACCAACGACCTCAATGCAGCCGCCCAGCGCGCGATGAATGACGGCGCGAACTACTACACACTCACCTACTCCCCCACCAACGCCAAGATGGATGGCCAATACCGTCGCATCGACCTCCACCTCACCAGCGGTCATTACAAGCTCTCATACCGGCGTGGCTACAACGCTGACGATGCCCCGACCCTCAGAGAAATCCCCAGCGGCGACCCTCTTCGTCCCCTCATGAAGTTTGGCCTTCCTGACACATCGGGTCTGCTCTATGGAGTGCGCGTGTTGCCTGAAGACCCTCAGCCCACAAATGAGGTCGCGCGCGCGGGTCAAAACACAGACCTGAAACCTCCCTTCACTCGCTACAGCATCGACTTCTTTATTCGCTGGAGTGATGTTGGTCTTGCAGAGACCCGTCGGGGGACTCACACCGGGAAAATCGAAGTTGGCCTTATGGCCTTTGACCGCGACGGAAAAGCCGTGAACTGGGACGGAGGCACCCAGGTCATGGACATCAAGCCGGATAACTTCGAGGACATCCAGAAGTCCGGCATCCCTTCGCACATGGAGATTGACCTGCCCGACGAAGCCGTCACCCTGATCACCGGCGTCTATGACCTCTCGACCGGCAACGTGGGCACCCTCCAGATCCCCCTCCATCGCATCTCTTCGGCGCGATCATCAGCCAGGTAAAGCCTGCCGCCCGTGACCTCAAGCACGGCCTCGTCGAGCCTTCAGGACCGCTCACCGTATAGCTTGGGCAGCGGATAAATCCAGTCGGCCAGCTCCGCTCTATCTCTCACAGTTGCAAAGGCCGATGATCTATGCCGTTTCCGCGGCTTTGCCGAAGGCGTGACCAGAAACAGGGCTGCGCAACGCGAGCATCTCCCGGTCGGTGGACGGCATCTGGAGCATATGGGTGGCCCGCATATTCCTTTCCCGCTTTATCTGATTCGAATCTGATCCGATTTTCCCGGGGGACCCATGAACATTTTGACCGCGTCGCTCCGGAACCACCGGACAGCGCATCTCCGTGCCCTATTCTCAGTCCTGGTCACCGCTTTCTTTGCTCTCGTTTCCGATTTCGCAACGGCGCAGAACCGTGCTGTGAAGTTCGTCGCACCGCAGCGGCTAGGGAATGTAGAGGGAGTGCCTGACGGAGCATACAAGGCTGTTGCAGGGCATTTTCGTACCGCGAGCCGGCTCGATATTGCATTCACGGGGATCTCGTTTGAATTCACAACTCCGCATGAGTTTCAGGACGTTGCGCTCAACCAGGGCGCCGGCTCCTTCGGTGTGGTCTCGAGCAATCCTGGTTTCTCAGACATAAATGTCGGCCCCGACCTCGCGGCCGATTTCAACGGCGACGGCCTTACCGATCTGGTCTCCAATACTTCAGACGGACTTCAAGTGCAGTTCGCGAATGGCGATGGCACGTTCAGGGACGGGCAGAGCATTAGCGTGGACAGCTCCAAGTCCGGCGTGAATGCCTCGGTGGCAGCGGACTTCGACGGCAACGGGACAATCGATCTGGCCGCTTTGACCACAGCGAACACGATCGTGATCCTGCTGAACGATGGCAATGGAGTGTTTCACGTGGCTTTTACTTACGCTGCTCCCAGTGCTGCTGCCAATTCCGAGGTCACTCTCGCTGCGGGCGACATCAATGGAGACACACTGCCCGATCTAGCCGTACTGGCCGCGGGAACGATCACTCCCTACATCTCCACGCACGGCGGCGCGCTGACGAAAGGCACGGCATACTCGGTGGGAGCCGGTTTTTCGGCTGAAATCAAGGACGTGAATGGAGACGGCTTCGGTGATGTCGTATTCATTTCGAAAACTGGAGTAGGCATCCTTCTGGGCAGCTCGTCCGGCCATCTCACCACCGGCAAAAGCATCAGCAACCCAGGTGGCTTTTTGCTGGTGGCTGCGGACTTCAACAAAGACGGCGTCATGGACCTTGCTGTTTCTGGCACGCACTCTGCCTCTTTCGTCAATGTCTACTTCGGAAATGGGAACGGGACCTTCAAGGCTCCGACGACCTACAGCGTGGGAAACCGTAACGTATCTCTGATCGCAGGAGACTTTTACGGCAGAGGCAACGTGGACCTTGCCACTTTTGATGACGGCGATGCGAGCCTCACCCTGCTGCAAAACACCGGCAATGGGTATTTTCAGGCAGCAACCGTCACCCGCTCGGCCAATTCGACAGGTATCGTGGCGGGAGACTTCAATCGCGATGGCAAGCAGGATGTCGCCGTGGTCAATACGCCGACCTGCGTCAGCTCATGCAAGGGATCAGTCACCGTTTTCCCGGGCTCCGGCTCGAACTTTTTCAATCCAGGTAAGACGTATCCCATCGGCATGCACGGTTCAGCGATTGCGGCGGGAGACTTGAACGGGGATGGGATTCTCGATCTCGTCGTGGTCAACTCAATTGCCGGGGACACGGTGGACACGAGCGTCCTGCTTGGCAATGCTGACGGGACATTCAAGGCATCCCGTAACTACACGCTCGGTTCGCGCAGCAACGAAGTCTACCTGGCCGATGTGAATCACGACGGGCACCTCGACTTGCTCACTGCCGGCGGAGTCGCTTTAGGAAAAGGGGACGGCACCTTCGGAGGACGGAAGGCGTTCCCGAATTTCAGCTTTCAGCCGGACATGCACTTTGCGGTGGGCGATGTGAACGGGGACGGCATTCTCGATGTCGTCGCGGTGAAGTCGGGCACATGCACCATGACCATGCAGGTGTTGCAGGGAGACGGCAAAGGCGGGTTCGCGGCAAAGTCCGTGGTATACGATGGCGACTCCGAGACTGTCTCTTCAATCGCACTTGCGCGCCTGCGCACTGGCGGGCCCCTCGACATCGTCTATTCCAGCGGTGGTTCGTGCTTCTTCACCTCCGGTGCATCATCTGAGTCGGGAGCACAAGGATTTGCTGGTGCCGGCGATGGCACCTTTCCGACCAGCTTCGACGCTGTATCCGGTGCTGGAATGAGCGATCCATTCATTACCGGTCCCGTCGTAGTGGCGGACTTCAACGGCGATGGCAAACCTGATGTTGGCGTCGGGGCCAATGGTTTCTTTCTGGTCTCACGCGGCAATGGCGATCATACGTTCCAGAACCCGGAGCAGGTGTTTGCGGCCGACTCGGTCGCAACGCCCGTTGGAACCGGCACAAGCGCAAAATCGGTGGCGAACGGCGTAGCGGTTGCCGACTTCCAGAAAGATGGCAGGCCGGATGTCGTGCTGACCTCCGGATTGGGAGTGACACGACTCTACAACGTCACACCGAAGTAAAGCGGGTCCATCACTTCCGGGCTTCCTGCTGCGGCGCACCGCGATGGCCGACGGGAGGGAAGGTCTATTTCCCCCTGTTATCTCCGGCACGGACGCATCCAGGTACCGGCTGGCGAACTCGAGAAAGTAAGGCCAGTTAGGCGCGGGCGTGTGACCGCCGGAATGTTGGCGGAAGGCCAGGTCGCCACTCATGAGAGCCGTCCCCATCGGAGGAAACTCTGTCGTGCCCAGGCCCTTCGCCCCGAGAAACTTGTACACCGGCCCCGCGGCCACCTCCGCAAGAAACATACCGCGCGGATCGGCCCATGCGTCGCCGCCGGGGTCGGCGTAGCCGTCGCCGGTGCTGGCGCCTCCGCCAATAAAGATGGGCCTCGGAGCGCACAGCGCGATCAGCTCATGGTTGTCCACGGGCAGATCGCCCGGCGTAAGCGGTCCCGCATAACGCAGGAAATTTCCGGCCATCCAGTGATAGAGAGAGGGACCTTCGAGATTCGGAATCTGCTCCCCGTAAATGTGGCGGTAGAGCTTGGCGCCGCCTTCACCCGATGAACTTGAGTACGCGACTGCAAAGCGGTTGTCCTGCGCGAGCGTGACGAGCACGGCCTTTCCGAAACGCGAATGGCCGGCAAGGCCCACGTGCTTTGCATCGACAGCCTTGTCGGCCTCGAAATAGTCGAGGGCGCGGCTTGCACCCCAGCCCCACGCGCGCAGCACTCCCCAGTCGTCAAGCTTCCGGGGCTGGCCCTGGTTGATCAATCCGATGATTCCCTCTGTCAGGCCCGATCCGTTATCAGCCTGATAGCTGACAGGGTTCAGAATCGCGAATCCCCAGCCTCGCTGCACAACCGGTTTTCCATCCACGCCCCACGGACCCGGAACATAGTCGTCGAGGGGGTGGCTGGTTGCGCTCTGGAAGTCTTTTTCGAAGGCCAGTTCCATAATGACGGGAACCGGAGCTTTGGCATTGGCAGGGGTGGTGAGAAGAAGATCGATCTGGACTTTAATAGGCGAATTCATCCATGCGGCCACGCGTCCGGAAAGCCGCTTCGTGATGACGTCGATCCCTCCGTACTTTTCCTTGGTGGTGCTGACAATCTGCCACTCCACTCCGGGCTGAGACACGGGCATGCGGCCAAGCACTTCCCTTTCGAAGTCCTCCCTGATCTCCTTCTGGCGCGAGATCCAGTCCGAATTCGTCTCGACGCGCTTGCCGTTCTTCATGACAAGCGGGTCCGGCAAATTCGGATAGACATTTGCCTTCGACTCGTCGTAGTTCGTCGCATTGGGCGATTTTGCGTCGCCGTCCGGGCGCGGCCGCAGATCCGATTCTTTGAGGCCCAGGAGATCAAGCATCCGTTGCCGATCCTGTTCCGCTGTGAGATGAACCGGTGACGGGTCGCTCGATGCATTCCCCACCGCAGGTGCTGCGGGCGCATGCAGGTAGCGGCTGGCGAATGTGATGAAGGTCGGCCAATTCGGGCCCGGCGTATGACCGCCCGAGTGCTGCCGGAATGCGACGTCTCCTTCAATCAGCGCAGTCTCCATCGGCGGAAACGTCGTGGTGCCCATGTCCCTCTTGCCCAGCAGCCGATACACCGGCCCGGCGCCCGCAGCGGCAAGAAACATGCCCTTTGCGTCTATCCAGCCATCTCCGTTGAGCGCACCGCCGCTGATGAACACCGGCCTCGGTGCACACAGTGCAATCAACTCGTTCGCGTCGACCGGCAGATCGCCCGGCGTCAGAGGCCCCGCGTACTTCAGGAAATTGCCGGCCATCCAGTGATATTCCTGCGTGCCCGCAACGTTGCCCACCTGCTCGCCGAAGATGTGCCGGTAGAGCTTTGCGCCCGCTTCGCCCGACGAGCTGATGTAGCCAATCGCAAATCGCGGATCGTAAGCCATTGCGACGAGCGATGCCTTTCCATAGCGCGAGTGGCCCTCGATCCCAACCTGCTTCGCGTCGACGTCCTTATCGGTCTCGAAGTAGTCGAGGCAGCGGCTTGCGCCCCATGCCCAGGCTTTCAGCGCGCCCCAGTCGTCGAGCTTGCGCGGCTGGCCCTTGTTCACGAGGCCGATGATGCCTTCGGTCAGGCCCGCGCCATTGTCGGGCTGGACGCTGGTGGGTATGTACTCGGCGTAACCCCAGCCCTTCGCCAATACCTGCTGCTGCCACGTTGGACCGTTGCCGGCCTGTTGCGCAAACTGCGGAAACCGCTTCGCAAGCATGGCCAGGAACTCCTTGCTCAGGCCCAGTTCAATGATGATCGGCACGGGGCCCTTGGCGTCCGCGGGCGTCGTAAGCGTGAGGTCAATGTCCACCTTGATTTTCGGGTCGGCGGAATTGTCCACGTGCCCTGTCAGTGTCTTTGTCACTACTTGAACGTCGCCGTTCTTCGTGTGTTCGGTCTTGATCACTTCCCAGGTGACTTTGGGCAGGTGCACCGGAGTTCGTCCGTAGATCTCACGGTCGAACAACTCCACAATTTCGGGTCGCCGCTTCGTCCACCACATCTGCGCAGAGGTCACCGGCTTTCCTTCGTTCAGCTTCAGCGGATCGGGCACGTTCGGATAGACATTTGCCTTCGCCTCGTCATAGTTGGCAGGGTTTGGCGCGTTGGCATCCCCGTTCACTCCAGGGCGAAGCTCCTTGATGCCCAGTTCGTCCATGACGCGTTGGTGATCCTTCTCGGATGCGGCCTGAATCGCCAGTTGCTCGGGTGTCGGCGCGACCCGGGGTGGAGGAGGAGCCGGAACCGGGGTAGCAGCCGGAGGATTCTGCGCCGCGTTCTGCGCATTTACCGCCGGCGATATCACAGACAAAGCCAGCGCACTCAAAGCGCAATACATCGCCAGTCGCAAGGACGTCATAGATGCCTCTAAATCAAATGGAATACGGCAAAAAGAGATCGGCCCAAGAATATCCATCCGGCCCGCGCCTAGCAAGAGGAACCGCGGCGCGCTGAATTGCGCGCCGGTTTCAAGTTTCCTCCCACCGTGCCGATGACCAATGAGACTGAAACCGGCGGATTGGTCGGGCAGGCCATCTTCGCCTGTCGTGCCCTTCGCACTGTCGTGTCGAGTTCCTGCCGAAAAACGAAAGGATCCTCCGCTATGTCCGCGATTCGCAATGTTCCCATCGCCCAGAAATTTGGGGTGGCTTTCGGGCTTGTGTGCATCCTCTGCCTGATGCTTGGCGTATACACCTCTCTTACGTTTCGCAGCATCGCGGGAGCGAGCACAGAAGTGAGCGAAAACGGATTCCCTTCGTTCGTTGCATTGTCTGATGTTCGCGGAGCGTTCAATAGACTGCGAGTGGCGGACCTGAATCTCCTGCTCTGCCAATCGGCGCCTTGTTCCGCGGAACAGAATGCGATGCGCCAGAAAGCGCTCGAGGCGTATCAGTCGGCCCTGGCGCGCTACGAACCAACGATCAGCTATCCGGGAGCACGCGAGCTCAACGAGCGGTTCAGCGCGTCGTTTGCGCGCTACAGGAGCTTCAGCGACCGCTCGGCCGGATTGCTCGCCGCCGGCAAAACCGGAGATGCGCTGGACCTTCTCACATCCGAATCAACCGTCGCAGCCTTCGACGACACCATCGCTGTGATGGGCGATGCCATGGCGCTGAGCGTGAAGTACGGACTGGAGAGTTCCCGGTCGACCTCTCGCGAAGCCGGGCGCTCCATCTGGGTGACTGTCGTCGCCACGTTGCTGATCATCGGACTCTGCGGCCTGGTTGGCACAACGCTCAACCGCGTTATCGCTCCGAGGATCAAGCGCGTGATGGACATGGCACAGAAGCTCGCCGCCAAAGATCTGACGGCTCACGTGATCGTCAGAGGAACGGACGAACTTGGTCAGTTGGGAATTGCGATCAACACCTGCGTGGACGAGATTCGCCAGGTGGTCAAGTCGGTGGCACAGGGCGCGGAGACGCTTTCTGCGGCAACCACGGAGATCAGCGCCCGCTCCGTGCAGACCTCAGCCAACGCCCACGCGCAGTCCAGCAAGACCAACCAGATCGCGGCGGCCGCGCAGGAGATGACCGCCACGATTGCCGAGATCAGTCATAACGCCGAAAGCGCAGCGCATGCCAGCCGCCTGTCGGCGGAGACCGCGGATCAGGGCGGCGCTGTGATGCAGGCAGCCGCCGTGACCATGGAGAAGATTGCAGGGGCCACAGGCACTGTTGCCGAGAAGATGAATTCGCTTGCCACCCGCTCTGAAGAGATCGGCAAGGTGGTGAGTGTCATCCAGGAGATCAGCGAGCAGACCAACCTCCTTGCGTTGAACGCGGCCATTGAGGCAGCACGCGCTGGCGAACATGGTCGCGGCTTCGCAGTCGTTGCCGGGGAGGTGCGCCGCCTGGCCGAGCGGACAAAAGGCGCGACGGAGGAGATCGCCGCCACCATCCGCAGCATTCAGGAGGAGACGCGCGGGACGCTCGAAGTCATGCACGAAAGCCGCGGTGCGGTGGAGAGCGGAATGGAAGAAACCGCGCGCGCACGCAGGAGCCTCGAAGCCACCATCGAATCCTCCAAGCAGGTGGAGCGCCAGATTCAGCTTATCGCCATCGCCGCCAGCCAGCAGACATCGGCTTCAAGCGAGATATCCGAGTCCGCTGGGAGGATCTCGCAACTTTCTACGGAAAGCGCGCAGGGCGCCGAAGAAGCGGTTGAAGCGCTGAAGAACCTCGCCTCCCTGGCAAGCGAACTCGATGGGATGATCCGCCAATTCAACCTCGAAGACAGCACATCAGGTGGGGGCGCGTTTGCCGGGAGAGCCCATCCACCCTTCGGCCATGCAACGCGCGCTGCCCACGCGTGACCGCTTAAGTTTGACTCCTCCAATGCACCACCAATTGGCTCCGGCGGTTCAATCCTCGCGCCGGGGCCGTTTTTTGGGGAGGCCTGCGGCCTGTTTGGATGATCTCCGCGTCGGTACGCGCGCCGGCGCAAGCAACTGAGCAATCCTCTGCCCGAACTCTAGCATCAGGACTGATTCTGCATTGCTAGGCAGTCGAGAGCTTGAGGCCCACAATGCCCGCGAGTATGAGGACAACACTGATGATCCGCGCCGCGCTCACTGGCTCGCCAAGGAGCAAGATCCCTGATATTACGGTACCGATGGCTCCCACGCCGACCCAAACACTGTAGGCCGTGCCGACTGGAAGTGACTTCAGGGCAATGCCTAATAGTCCAAGGCTGATGATCATCGAGAGAACCGTCCAGACGGTAGGCCAAAATCGGGTGAAACCAACTGTGTATTTCAACCCGATGGCCCATCCAACCTCAAAGATCCCAGCAATGATGAGAATAATCCAGTTCATCCCATCTCCTTTCTGGTAGCCAGGAACGTATCAGATCACGGAGGAACATTGCCACATGTGGATTGATGGCATTTGTGTTCTGATTGGATGGTGGCTAGCCGTCAATTACATTCTGGTTAACATTTGCTCCGTCGCCAATTAAAGACACCGCGCGGGCATTGGAAGACGGCACTGGTCTGGTTGAATATCCGCGATCTCGAATTTTGCCCAAGAACAGAACCCCGTTAACTTATCGTGTCGGTATGTCTTGCCGATCCGGCAAACTTTGGTGGTTTTCCCACGAAATATCAATTAGCAATTACCGGATAACAGCTTGGCGGCATTATTCTGCTAGATACTCGGTATACCGGGGAGATCCCCCCCGCACACGACAACTGGAGACAAGCGCATGGGTGCCGTCAAGTACGACCTCACCGTTATTGGTTCCGGACCTTCCGGGCAACGCGCCGCCGTGGCAGCCTCCAAGATGAAGAAACGCGTGGCTGTTGTCGAGGCGCGGTCCGTCGTTGGTGGCGTCTGCATCAACACCGGCACGATCCCATCAAAGACCATGCGCGAAGCCGTGCTGCACCTCTCCGGCTACAACTACCGGTCCGTCTACGGCATGAACTACCGCGTGAAGGAAAAGATCACCATGGCGGACCTCGCCTTTCGCGTGCAGGCTGTCATCAAGACCGAAGTGGATGTGACCGAAGCGCAGCTTTCGCGCAATGGCATCGACATCGTGCATGGCATTGCGCAGTTTATCGGGCCCAACCAGGTGCGCGTGGAAGGCCTGCAGACGCGACACCACGCTCGAATCCGACCGGATCATCATCGCCGTGGGCACCAAGCCCGCAACTTCACCGAAGGTGCCCATCAATGGCCGCACGATCATCAACAGCGACCAGGTGCTCGATCTGCGTGCGTTGCCAAAGTCGTTGATCGTGGTTGGCGGCGGCGTCATCGGCGTCGAATACACCTGCATGTTTGCGATTCTCGGCGTGCGCGTCACGCTGATCGAGAAGCGCAACAAGCTGCTCGAATTCGCCGACCAGGAGATTGTCGAATCGCTCAGCTACCACCTCCGCGACAGCCGCGTGACCATGCGGCTGGGCGAAGAGGTGGAAAGCGTCGAGGAGCTGCCCGACGGAACCGTTGTTGCCAACCTCGAAAGCAAGAAACGCGTCTCCGGCGATGCGCTGCTGTATGCCGTTGGCCGGCAGGGAAATATCGACGACCTCAACCTTGCCGCGGCAGGCATCGAAGCGGACAATCGCGGACGCATCCCCGTCGATGAGCACTACCAGACGAAGGTCGAACACATTTTCGCCGTGGGCGATGTGGTTGGCTTCCCTTCGCTGGCCTCGGTCTCGATGGAGCAGGGCCGCATTGCGGCCGCGCGCGCCTTCGACGATCGCGCCACCTCGTCCAATCCCAGCTTCTATCCTTACGGCATCTACACCATCCCGGAGATCAGCTTCATCGGCAAGACCGAGGAGCAGCTTACGGACGAAGATGTGCCGTACGAGGTGGGAATGGCCTTCTACCGGGAGACTGCGCGCGGGCAGATTCGCGGCGACACCACGGGCCGTCTGAAGCTTATCTTTCATCGCGACACGCGCAAGGTTTTGGGCGTTCACATCATTGGCGAAGGCGCGAGCGAACTGGTCCACATCGGGCAGGCCGTGATGATCATGGGCGGCACTGTCGATTACTTCATCGACACCGTCTTCAACTATCCAACGCTCGCCGAGTGCTACAAGGCTGCGGCGTTCAACGGCCTTGGGCGCCTGCACAGGTACCAGACGGAGTAACGCATGACAACCTCTATCGGCGTCGTAATGACCGAGCACATTGTGGCTGGCCGGCTCCAGGACCAGCGAATCACCGGCAAGCTGTTGCGCTACCCAGCGGATCTCGAGGAAGTGGATGCATTGACCTCAGTTCCCGGCGGCGAACTGATCCAGATTCTCGCAGACGAAATTGCGACGCTCGCGGCTGATGGCGGTGCTGACGCGATCGGAGTTGCTGTCCCCGGAGTGATTCGACACGGAGTGGTGGAGGACTCGCCTAATCTGACGCAGATCAAAGGTATGCGCATGGCGGACGAACTGACGCGGGTGCTCTCAAGCAAGGGCATCAACGCGCCTGTGCACATTGCCAACGACGCCGATGCCATCGCTGCAGGTGTGGCGGCCACGCGTGGACAGCTCAACAAGCTCACACGCGTGTGGACCATCGGCAACGGCATCGGTTACGGGCGCTGGCCCTACGTGGAGGGCATCTGGGAAGGCGGGCACGTCACCGTGACTCTCGATCCCAAGGAGCGCTTCTGCGGGTGTGGCGGAATCGGCCATCTGGAAGGGATCATGGGCTATCGCGCCATGCGCATGCGCTTTCTTGACATGGAACCGGAAGAGGTTTTCGCAAACGCGAAGAAGGGTGACACGCGCTGCCGCGAGTTCGTGAATCTGTGGCACACTGCGCTGGCAGCCGCGACCGCGTCGTTCATACATCTGGCGGGGCCGGGGCGCTTTTACTTTACCGGCCACAAAGTTGGCTTCCTCGATCTGTCTGTGCTGCGCAGTCATCTCGAATCCATGGTCAAGATGAGCCCGTTGCTGAGCTACTCGCTCGAGATTCTGCCCAACGACGACGAAACAGCACTGATTGGCGCGGGGGTCAGCGCGATACGGGCCCTGGCATCGTGATCCCCGCCCGATCGAAGAATCATCTTTGAGGCAAAAAAAGACTGGAATCATTCGATTCCAGCCCCTCGCAGTCTTTCGATGATCCCGCGTCCTCTAACTCAGCCTCATGTAGGTCCGTGAATGCCGATCGTGCCAGGTCATGTTGTCTTCGTCAAAGATGGCCCAAAGCATTCCCAGTCCCATCGGCAGCAGCGAAAGCAGCATTGCGACCAGGCGCGCCTTCATTTGCTCGCGCGTCGGATGCTCATCGTCGAAGGTACATAGGGAGAGTTCGGCATAGCGCATGCCAGGCGTGCATTTCGCGTAGAGAAGGAACAGGCACTCATAGAGCACCCCAATGACAGTCACGGCAGCAAATGCAGTCACTTCAGAGGTCTTCATTCCGGGAAGATGACTGAGCTTCGATGCAGCCAAGGCAGCAATGGCGCTGACCACACCGAGAATCAGTGCGACATCGACCATGGTTGCCATCAGCCGGCGCCCGTATGGCGCCTGATGAAGCGATACCTTCTCCGTCACCGGCGCGTAGTGATGCTGCGGCTCGGGATTGCGCCGCTCGTCGAGCTCGATGGCGGTCCACTCGTGACCGCTCCACGACGGCAAATGCACTTGAGCCTCGTGCATTGCCGGATCGATCGAGATCGTGCTTGGATCCACCTCGAAGATGCTGAGTTGGCCGTTCGGTTCCGCGACGCCGACGTACGATTCTGTCAGTCGTGGGCGCATCCTCCGGGTGGCGACCAGTTCGCGGGGAAACTCAATCAGGTTTGCGTGAATGGGTTGAGCTGCTTCCACGTGCTCGATGATTTGCCCGTCATGCGAGGAATTTCGTCCTGCTTGCGGCGATGCCCACCAGTTTCCTCCAGCAGAATCAGGCTGATTCGGCACGCCTTTTTGCTCCGGCATATCCGGTTCCCACTTGATCTCGAAGGAATGAGCGGCTCCGGGGGGCGCCTCCGGATTCTCCCAGGCTTGCCAATGCCGGGACTCCTCTGACTGGGTGGACGCTGCCTGATGTTCGCGTGCTTCGATTGGATACTCTTCGTCACTGGCCTTAAGGTTTTCGAGCGCAGCCTGAGCCGCGGCCTGCGCATGCAGGGCTGCTCGCGTGGCAGCCTCCGCAACTCGCAGTGCCGCGCGCGCTTCGGCGGCCTGCAACTCGCTGAAGCTCGGCGCCTGCGCATAGCGTGCTGCAACCCGTGCGGCGGCTTCGGCTGCACGGCTGTTCCCCGTTCCCTGTGCCCCGTCGGGCTCATTCTGATCTACAACCGATATGCCTTTACGACTCTTGTGTTCCGCAAGGCGACGGTTCACTTCCTGCTTCCACGACGGCTGTGGCGCGGGCGAGTTGGGCATTGTGCTCAAGACTTTGGAATCCCTTCTACGACCGTCCCTGGGTCAGCATACGATCCGGTGTGTTGTTCAATCACTGATGCGCTCGAAAACACCAGCAGGCGTTTACTTCCTTGCAACTCCCGGCATTGGACGGTTCGCCGGGCGCTCCTGCACCTGCACTCTCATTTGCTATGCTGGCCTTGGTTCTCGATGCATCCTCGCACTTTCGTGTTTATCACGGTGATGACCCTCTGTCACTTGCAACTTGCAGGGCAGATGTTGACCAATGCGTTACCTCCCTCGCAAGAGCCCTCGAGTTCCACGAACGCAGCCTCCAGCGAGCCGGCGGCGCAGCTTCCGGACGATCCCGGCCAGGAAGTTCTGCCCGTTGCGCAACCTGAGCCTGTCCCGGAGAGTGGAGTGCCCGTCCGCGTGGATGCAGACCGGCAAACTCGCGCAGGCGACATCTGGACACTCAGCGGAAACGTCGTCATCCACTATCGCGACTACATCATTCGCGCCGACAAGATCGTCTACCACCAGTCCACCTCCGAACTGGAGGCAGATGGAAACCTGCATGTGACCGGCGGTCCCAGTGACGCCTACATTGAGGCCTCCCACGGCGAAATGCGGCTGAACGATGCACACCGCGCGCTTCTACGACGTGAACGGCTCGATGGGAGTGCGAACGACCGGCCGCACAACGGTCTACTCCACTGCGAATCCATTTCTCTTTTCGGGAAGAGTTCTGCTCCAGACCGGAGAAGGCAGCTACAAGATGATCGACGGGTCCATGACCAACTGTCGCCTGCCGCGCCCGGACTGGCAGCTGATCTCTCACGCTATCTCGGTAAGCAACGGTCACGCCTCGACCTCGAACGTCTTCTTCAAGCTCTTCGGCGCACCGATCTTCTACGTGCCTTACTTGCGCCACCCGGTGGAGGAGACGGGGCGCGAGAGCGGGCTCCTGATCCCTGTCGTGAGTAACTCGACCATCAAGGGCCTGGTCATCGGCGAGCAGGTATACCTGGTTCTCAATCGCAGCATGGACATGGTGATCGGCACGGAGTACTACAGCAAGCGCGGCTGGGCTCCGAATGGCGACTTTCGCTACAAGGGATCCGGCCTCAACTACCTCAATCTCCGCTGGAATGCACTGTTCGATCGCGGCGTTGCGGCGACACCGCCGGCGACCGGTGTGATCAATCAGGGCGGCACGGACATCTTCGCCCTCGGCCGTTACGATCTCACTCCGCACACACGCGCCGCAGCGGTTGCCGAGTATCTCTCGAGTTACGTTTACAAGCTGGTCTTCAACGACAACTACACACAAGCTGTCACTTCTGAAGTACACAGCAACCTGAACCTCACTCACATTCACAATGGGCTTGTACCATCTGGGTTCCTCGATAGACTGCAGAACTTCGCCAGTTCAAACGAAGGCGATGAGGTGAGAATCCTGCATCTGCCAAGCCTGCGCTTCGACGTGCTCGATCAGCCGCTTCACTCATCTCCGCTGTACTGGGGGATGGGCTCATCGGTCAGCTACCTGGGCCGCTCAGAGTACAACTTCCATTTCCGCAACCTGGGGCGATTTGATTTTTATCCGCACCTTTCGATGCCCATCGTGGCCGGCGGTTGGAGCATCGTTCCCGAAGTGGCCTTGCGCGAGACTGCGTATACGGGCAGCCAGATTCCCGACCTGACCGGACTGAAGAGCGGTACTCCCTCTGTGAGCCACGAACCACTCAACCGCGGCGACGCTGAAGCGTCAGTGGACATTCGGCCGCCCGCCATTGAGCGGGATTTCCTGCTCGGTAGCTGGGGTCGCGAGGTTCGCCACGTCATTGAGCCCGAGGTCACCTATCGATTTGTAGGCGGCATCGGAACCAAGGCACGCGACGTACCCCTCATCGACACGACCGATATCGCCACCGACACAAACGAAGTGGGCTACACGCTTACGCAACGCCTGTACGCGCGCAGGACGAACGAAAAGCCGTGCACGGCTGCAGAGGAGGCCGAGAGCGGCTGCAGCCCGGAGCAGCGCGAGTGGGCCAGTTGGCGGATCACGCAGAAGTACTTTTTCGACCCTGACTTTGGCGGCGCCATCATTCCCAATCACCGCAACGTATTCGACACCACGCTGGACCTCAGCGGCATCGCCTTCCTGACCGCACCGCGCAATCTGTCCCCAGTGGTCTCGCGGCTGCGCTTTGAGGCGATCGACAATCTCAGAATCGAGTGGGATCTGGATTACGACCCGCGCGGCGGCCGCCTGGATGCAGACAACGTCTATGCGGGCTACAGCTTCGGGAGAACCACGATCGGTCTCGGGCATTCTCTGCTGAATGCCGTGGACGAAAAAGGAATCTCCGCCACAACGATCCAAAGCAACCAACTGCAGCCGTTTCTATACATTGGAAAACCAAATGGAAGCGGGCTCAACCTGGCGGCCAATGGCGGGTACGACTTTGTGCAGGGCGCGGTGCAATACGCCGGCATTCAGGCGGTTTACAACTGGAACTGCTGCGGCTTAAGCCTGGGCTACCGGCGCTTCGCTCTGGGCTCCGTTCGCGACGAAACCCAATACCTCTATAGCTTTACGCTGGCCAACTTCGGCTCAGTGGGAGACATCCGGCGCTCCAATACGGTCTTCCACGACCCATCCTTGCCGCCCCGTTACTAACCTCAGATTGCCACTGGAGTATCCTTTCTAAAGAGGACTTCTACTTGTCACGTGTTCATTTTTTGACCGGGCTGCTCGCGATTTGCCTGGCCGTCGGCTGCAAGGCCCAATCCACCGCATCCGCATCTACTGAAGCAGCCACGAACCGCCGCATCGAGGTGATGGTGCGTGCCCAGTTCAATGTTCCCCAGGACTACAACGTAGTCATCGGCGCGCGCAAGCCAAGCAAGATCGCGGGCTATGACACCCTGCCCGTTACGCTCTCGCGCGGTACGAAATCGTCGCAAGTCGAATTCCTGATTTCAACCGACGGCAAAACGCTGGCGCGCCTTGAGACTTTCGACCTGACGAAGGATCCATTGGCTTCCATTGATGTGGAGGGACGCCCGGTCCGCGGCAATCCGGATGCAAAGGTCACCGTGGTCAACTTCGACGATCTGGAGTGCCCCTATTGCGCCCGCATGCACACGTCGCTGTTCCCTTCCACGCTGGACCGCTACAAGGACAAGGTGCGTTTCATCTACAAGGACGACCCGCTGGTGGAGATCCATCCCTGGGCCATGCATGCCGCGGTTGATGCCAATTGCATTGCCAGTCTGAGCGGAGATGTTTACTGGAATTATGTCGATTACGTCCACGCGCATGGCCATGACATCACCGGCGAAGATCGCAATCTGACAAAGAGCTTTGAGGCCCTTGGACCGGATCGCGCGCCAGGAGGCAACTCTGGCCAAACTTGACGAGACCAAGCTCAACGCCTGCATCGCAAAGCAGGACGAGACAACGGTGCGCGCGTCGTCGAAGCTGGCCGAGTCACTCGGAATCGACGGCACACCTGCCCTGTTTATCGACGGAGAGCGCATCATTGGAGCGGTGCCGGAAGAGCAGGTGTGGCTCGTAATCGACCGCGCGCTGCGCGCAAAGGGCGTGGAGCCCCCTCCCGTCCCAAGCTCATCGCCGCAGCCGGCGGGCGGTGGCCGATAGGGATGTAACACTGCGTTACTGCTCAGCCCTCGCGAGGCACAGTGGTAACACACTGGAAACAGGAAATTGAGGCCCGTTCTACTTTGGCCCCGGCTCTGGGATTTATCCTGTAATGCCGGGGCTTGTGCGGGCCCCTCAGGAGAAACAGTTGCAAGTCCGAGCGTCTTTGTTCCACCGTCGCAAGTCCGTCTCCCTGGGTCTATCCACAAGCCTCTTGTTCTTCGCAGTGGCGGCATGCCATCGTCCCCCCTCGCCCGATGTGATGGCGACTGTGAACGGCAAGGAGATTTCGCGCTCAGATTTAGAGAAGGCCTACAAGGCCAGCATCGGCGATAACCCCCAGGAGCCCAGTGCAGAGCAGGCCAACATTGTGCGCCTCAATCTGCTGCGCCAGATGATTGACAGCGAAATCCTGCAGCAGCGCGCAGCCAAGCTGAATCTTGCCGCTTCAGACGAAGACGTGAACGCCAAGCTCACGGAGTTCAAGGCGCGCTTCACGCAGGAAGGGTTCGACCACGAGCTCAAGCAGAACAACATGACCCTGGATGATCTGAGGACTCAGATTCGCAAGTCGCTGACTGAGACCAAGCTGATCAACAAAGAGATCGAGTCAAAGATCAACATCACTGACTCGGACATCGGCAATTACTACGCTGCCCATAAAGCAGAATTCAACGTCATCGAGCCGCAATACCATCTGGCCTGGATCGTGGTGACCGGTCTGCCGGCGCAACAGGCTGGGAACCTTCAAAACAACAAAGCTACGAGCGACGCCGATGCGAAGAAGAAGATTCAGACCATTCATAGCCGCCTTGACACCGGCGAAGACTTCAGCAGTCTTGCGATGAACTTCTCAGAAGATCCCAACACAGCGTCAAGTGGCGGAGACATGGGCTTCATACCTGAATCGCAGATGCAGCAGCGTGATCCCGCGGCATTCGCCGCGATCAGCAGGTTGAAGCTCGGACAGATTACGGACATTCAGCCGCTCTATGGCGGCTCAGGACCGGCGCGCCGCGCCGTTGGCTATGCAATCTACAAGCTGATTGCGCGCGAGCCTGCGGGACAGCGCGAGTTGAGCAATCCGAGCGTGCAGCAGAACATTCGCCAGAACCTGCGAGAGAGCCACGCCCAGTTGCTAAGGAACGCGTACATTGAAGTGCTTCGCGACGATTCCAAGGTCCGCAACTACTTCGCTGAGCAGACGCTGAAAGAAGGGGCGAAGTAGGAGCGGCACTTTCACACTCCCTTCGAACTCGCTAAGGGCACTCTGGTAATTTCCCAATGAGTTTATCCGGTCCCTTGGCCGCTTTGATAACCAGGGACAGCGTTCTCGACAATCTGCTCGCGCGTTGTTCAGAGCCTCGCAGTCGCAATAGCCGCCCTTTGTTCAAGCCAATTCAGAATCCGCATCTCCGGCAAGTCTCTCCTGGCTATGAACTCGCAGGTAAATCGGAATGTGTGGTTACGCTGGTTCGTTGACAATACTTTGTCGAGAAAATCGAAGCATGCGATCCCGTGGTAGCTCAAGACTCAGTGTTTTCTCAGAACACGGTGGAAATGAAAACGGCCTCCGCGCGATGCGAAGGCCGTTGGTTTTCCGGTTGGCTTCTGGTGGCTACTTGAGGTTGCCGCTCGAATCCATGGTGATGCCACCGGGGCCCTGCGCCTTCTTGGCCTCGTTCTCCTTGCGGGTGCCCATGGCCTTGGAGCTCCATTCCTTTGCCGCCGCAACATCGGCCTTGACCGCTTCGGCATTGCCGTAGTCAACGTCCGCCTTGCGACGATACAGCAGGTTGAGGTACGACATGGCATCGTCGTAGTTGGGGCGGTTCGCCAGTGCCTGGTTCAAGTACTGCAGACCTTCTTCAACCAGGGAAGCATTCTGCTCCTTGATGGTGCTCCATCACTTTCTTCGGAGCCTTTGTGTTGCCTTCGCCGTCGTCATTCAGTCCGGCGGGGACAAGTGCCTTGAGAGTGTTTTCGTGAGCAAGCGTCCAGTTGATTACACCGACCGTGTAGGCCGCTTCAGGATCCTTCGGATCAACCGCAAGAACCTTTTTCTGATATTCCTTGGCTTCAGGGAATTTCTTGATGCTGAAATTGATGGCCGCAATCTGCTTCAGGCTGTTTACGTCGTTCGGGTCCTTGTTCAGAACCTCCTGGAACATGGCGATCGCCTGCTGCGCATTCTTCATGTTGTCCGGCGTAGTCGAGTCCGGGAACCACATTCTGCGCCAGCGCTGTGGCCAGATAGCTCTTAGCCATCGGCAGCGACGGGATCGAGTTCTGTGGCTTTCTGGAAGTGCCCGATCGCCTCTTCGTAATGAGCGCTCTTGTACGCCTCCACTCCCTTGTTCAGTTGGTCACGGGCTGCAAGGCGGTTGCACCCGCCCATGGAAAGCACCATGCCGGCCAAGGCAACCGTGAGCGCCGTAATTCGTGCGGGTCCATTCATGTTCGTATCCTTCTCCTTCAGGTCGCGCCTCTAGTTGCAACGCCTGGAAACTCAAGCATCCGGGTTCCAGACGGGAGTTTCCGAAACCAGGATGAAAAAGAATTGTACTCCTGTTAGTCCCCGAACATTCGCCCCCGGGGAATTTACCATTTGCTCTGACCGGGACCTGCTTCATCCCGGATTCATCTACCAACCAACGCTACTCTCGGGGTTACCAGACCGGCCTGATTCGCACCCGCCGCGTGGCCGAAATCGATCAGCGGAGTGGCACTCATCTCGCATGGCATGTTGTGCGCGCAAGCCTTGTTCATGTCATCGTTATGGAGCAGGCTTGTCGAGCGCATGAAGCAGAGAATCGGGCCTATCCTGCCGCGACTTACTGACCAGCCATGATCTTCGGCGTCATCATGCCGATGTGATCCACGTTGGCAGCCTTGCCGATGTCGATGACTTCCGCAATGTAAGCGAAATTCAGATCGTCGTCGCCCTTGACGAACATCACGCGCTCGGCTCGATTGGCGTAGATCTCGGTCAGGCGCGGCAGCAATTCCGCCTTCGCGACATCTGTCTCGTTGATCTTGTAAGTCGGGGCTGCGCCCGGGCGATATAGAACCTGCACAACAATTGTGCGATCGGTCGGCGGCGGCTGCTTCGTCGGATCCTTGGGAGGCTGGGGCACCAGCGCGTCCAGGCCCTTCGGCGTCACCGGCACGATGACCATGAAGATGATCAACAGCACCAGCAGAATGTCGATCATGGGCGTCACATTGATGTCGCCCATCGCGCCACCACCGCCGCCTCCAGCTGTCATTGCCATGGCTTCAAACTCCTCGTTTCGTGCAAATCGTTAATAAACCGCGCCACATCAGGAGGGCTACTGGCCTCCGAGACCGCCGGCATCTTTTTTGTTCGTCAACAAGCCAACTTCGTCCACTCCTGCTGTCCGCACGGCGTCAATGGCATCTTCGACTGCGCGGAACTGCGCACGCGCGTCGGCGCGGATATAGATCGTCTTGCCGGGCTTATCCGCCAGCTTGTCCCGAACCTTGGTGCCGAGTTCGCTGGTCGCAATCTTGTTCTGACCCAGGAACACGCCGCCGTCCCGCGTGATTGCAACGACAATCGCGTCTTCCTTGTCGGCGTCCGGCATCGGGGTGGGGTTTTCCACCTTGGCCATGTCGACTGCCACCTTGTTCTGGAGCATCGGGGTGATGACCATGAAGATGATCAGCAGCACCAGCATCACGTCCACCATCGGTGTCACGTTGATGTTGGAGTTGACCTTGCTTCCTTCGTTACGAACTGCAATTCCCATTGTTGGGCTCCGTGCCTTAAGAATTTTTATCCCGGACGGCTTCCGGCTATCACTCGGCAGATTCAGCCAGGAACGATGCTCAAAACCGGGGCGGGAGAGCGTCTCCGCTTTCCCACCCGCCTGAGATCTCTCGCTCGAGCCTACAACCGAAGCGCTTAGCGCTTGTGGCTCTGCTTGATGAAGTAGTCGATCAGTTCGCTCGAGGAGTTGTCCATCTCGACGTCGAACGCTTCGACACGACCTGTGAAGTAGTTGAAGGCCATAACGGCCGGGATGGCCACGAGCAGGCCGAATGCCGTGGTAACCAGGGCTTCCGAAATACCGCCGGCGACCGCGCCGATACCTGAAGTCTTCTGGGTGGCGATCTGCTGGAAGGCGTTCAGAATGCCGACGACGGTGCCGAACAGCCCAACGAACGGAGCCGTGGAGCCGATGGTGGCCAGACACAGCGAGGCCCCTCTTCAGCTTGGCGTGAACGATGGCCTCGGCGCGCTCCAGTGCGCGGCCCGAGCTCTCGATGGTCTCCTCAGTGGCAGCGCCGCCCGAAGCGCGGAACTCCTGCAGGCCAGCCGTCACAACCTCGGCCAGGTGCGACTTCTTGTTGCGATCGGCGATCTTGATCGCTTCTTCCAGCTTGCTGTCCTTCAGCGCGCCGGCAACCTTGGGCGCGAATTCGCGCGACTGCTTGCGGGCTGCAGAGAAGTACAGGTAACGATCGATCATGACGGCCAGCGACCAGATCGACTCGATGAAGAGAAGGATGGCAACCGCAGCGGGCCAACCATCCCATGTGTTGCCACAGCCCCATGGGGCTGAAACTGACCGTCTGCTCTTCCTGGAGGAAGGCCAGACTGTTGACCGTATGCGAAGCGAAATGTGCGAGCTGAGCGAGAATCACTGAATCGTTCCTCCTAAGGAGTTTGGTGAATTGCGACTATCTTGCTGGTTGCTTGGAATGCGGCTCTGTCGGAATTCGCATTCAGGTCAAAAACAAGGCCCCTTCCGAACTGCGGAAAGGGGCCGAAAGCACTTGTCATCCACCGAGGGTGAAGATCACGTTGACAGTGGTCTCTACCTCGACCGGCTCGTTGTTCAGCAGGTAGGGCCTGTAGCGCCAGCTCTTCACGGCGTCCATGGCAGCCTGCTGCAACATGGCGGGCCCGCTGATGACATGCAGATTCTCGATGGTCCCCGTCTTGGAGATCGTCGCCTGAATCACCACCGTCCCGGATACGCGGGCAGCCTTGGCAATCGGCGGGTATACCGGCACCGTCTTCTGGATCAACATTCCCTGCGCTACACCGGCGGAGATGTTGACCTTCTTCGGAGCTGCAGCCTGCACCTTGGGGCCGCTTCCGCTTCCGAATACGCTGCCAAGAACGCCCGATGAACTGCCGCCAAGACCTTCGGCATGCCGGCTACACCAAATGAGCTCGGGGGCGCTTCCTTCTCCGCAACCATCTTGATGTCATGCGGAATTTTGGTCGGCGCGGTCAGCTGGTTGTTCATCATTTCTGACTGCACCTTGACCACTTTGATAACCTCCGGCGGTGGCGGAGGGGGTGGAGGTGGAGGCGGAGGCGGAGCAACGAGCAGGGTCTGCATTGCTGCCTTGGGCAGCGCCTCAGGATAGATCAGCGGAATGAGGATCAGCAGCAGCAAGGATCGAGCCATTGATGATGAATGTGACCATCATCCAATACCTGCTCTTGCTCTTGATTCTGTCTGCCGGATTCAAATGTGGAATCTTCAAACATGGCCAGCCTCGAACTCGGGTATTGGTTACCTCTATTTAGACACCGCAGGAATGTTCAAATGTTCCCGCGGATCCAAACGCTTCCCAACAAGCGTGTTCCACCTATATCAGAACTACCGGACACATGCAAAGCACAGTCAAAAAGCCCTGCCATCCTATCACAGAACTTACACCTTTGAGCGTTTTGCCGCAGGCAATGCAACGGTCTTGCCGCTCCCCGCCCGCCACTCCTGCTACGCCACCAGCATCGGCGCCGCCACGGCGATCGACGAATAGGTCCCGATCAGAATCCCCACCACCAGCGCGAACGAAAATCCGCGCAGCACCTGGTCCGCCGAAGATGTAGAGCGACAGCACGGTAAGGAAAGTCAGCCCGGAGGTCAGCACCGTCCTGCTCAGCGTCTGATTGATGCTGCGGTTCACCACGTCCGGCAACGACTCGCGCCGGCTGAGTCGCAGGTTCTCGCGGATGCGGTCAAAGACGACGATGGTGTCGTTCATCGAGTAGCCGACCAGGGTCAGGATGGCCGCAATGACCGTCAGGCTGATCTCCTGGTTAGTCAGAGCAAAGAATCCGACCGTGATGAGCGTGTCGTGGAAGCAGGCGACAACGGCAGCAACGCCATAGATGAGCTGAAAGCGAAACCAGAGATAGATCAGCATTCCCAACAGCGAATACAGCGTCGCCAGGGTGGCCTGCTTCTCCAACTGTTTGCCCACCGTCGGGCCCACCACCTCCACATTCCTGACTGTAAACGGGTTGTTGTAGTGCGCCTGCAGCGCGTCCACAATCTGCTGCACGCCCCGCGTCGAGCGAGGTCTCGTCCTGCTGCTCCGGCAGGCTGATCAGCATCTCATTCGTCGCCGGAGACGCCGTAGCTGCGAATGCTGGCATCCTTGATGCCCGCGGCTTCGGTCGCCTGGCGGATCTGATTCGATGTCCGGAGCGTTCTGAAACTGCACCTGGATTGAGTGCCGCCCCGGAAGTCCACGCCAAGCGGAACCGGGCTGCCGATGTGTGGCCCAGTGCGAGGCCATCGAGATGATGCCGGCAACGCTGAAGATCAACGAGAAGCCGAGGAAGTACCACTTCTTCCCCAACCAATCCACATTCACGTTGCGAAAAAATTCCACTGGATCTCTGCCTTCCTGGCGCCGGAACTCCCATGGCTCCGGCTTGCAATGTTTACTGCCGCTGGCCGGCGGCCTCGCTTGCGAGCCTTAAATCGAAACAGCCTCGCCCGGCTTCAGCTTGTTTACGTGTGCGTCAAAGATCACCCTGCGAGACAAACACTGCCGTAAACAGGTTGGCCGCCAAACCAAAGGTCAGCGTTACTGCAAATCCCTTCACCGGTCCGCTGCCGAACAGGAACAGGATGGCCGCCGAAACGATTGTCGTCACGTGTGTGTCGACAATCGTCATCCAGGCGTGCGCAAAGCCCTGGTCGACAGCCGCCGAGGGAGCCTTGCCTGCCCGCATTTCTTCGCGGATACGCTCAAAGATCAGCACGTTCGAGTCCACGCCCATACCGATGGTCAGGATCACGCCGGCAATGCCCGGCAAGGTCAGCGTGGCGCCCGAAAATCCCATGAAGCCCAGCAGAATCACCAGGTTCAGGAACAGCGCCAGGTCGGCATTGATGCCCGACCCCCGGTAGTAGACGAGCATGAAGACCATCACCAGCAGCACGCCGACAACCGCCGCCGTAACTCCCTGCTTGATGGAGTCCGCGCCCAGCGAGGCGCCTACGGTCCGGTCCTCGAGATAGTTGAGCGAAGCCGGCAGCGCGCCCGTGCGCAGCATCTTCGAGAGCGCTTCCACCTCTTCCTCAGAGAAGCTGCCCTCGATCTCGCCCGTATCGCGGATCGCGCTCTTGATGTTGGCGACTTCGCGCACCCGTCCGCCCAGAACCACCGCCATGCTGCGGCCCACATTTGCGCTTGTGTAGTCGTAGAACTTGTCGCCCGCCTCGTTGGTCAGCGTGAACCGGACGATTCTCTGCCCGGTGTTCTGGTTGGTGCCGGGATCGGCCGAGCGGAAGTCACTGCCCGCCACAACCGAAACGCGCTGCAGAACAAATACGCTATCCGCATCCGATCCGGTGGCCATCGCCCCGGAACCATGCACGATCGCCTGATCGCCGGGAAGCGTGCCACCCACACTGGCCAGCGCCGCCTGCTCATCCGGATAAGGTCCACCCACCACGGCGTGAATCTCAAGCCGCGCGGTGTACTGGATCATGGTCTTCACGCGGTCAAGATCCGAGATGCCGGGCAACTCCACAAGAATCTGGTTGTCGCCGAGGCCGTACTGCTGAATGACCGGCTCGCTGACGCCGAGCGTATCCACACGGTCGCGTATGGTCTCGATGGCTTGCTGGACGGTCTTGTCGTTGAGGGCCTTCACAATGGTTGGCTTCATCGTTGCGGTGAAGGCTGTATCAGAACCGCCGCTCACGTCGTACTCGTTCGAGTACTTCGAGTCCAGCGTCGAACGCACCGCGGAGGACTTCGTGGGATCGGTTCCCTCAACGCGAATCACGTCCGGCCGCGCCGGGTCCGGCTTGTACACCTGCGAATAGGTCAGCTTCGCCGCCTGCAGATCCTGCTGGATCCGGGCCACGGTATTGTCGGTCTCGGCGTTGACCGCTTCTGACACCACCACCTGCAAAATCAGGTGAACGCCGCCGCGAAGATCCAGACCAAGGTGAATACGCCTGGTCAGCGAATCCATGAGCGCCGTGCCGGAAAAGCCGGAAGGCAGCCCGAAAATCCCATAGACGAAAATCAAAAGGACCGCGACGATCAGGGCAATTTTGTTCTTCAGATTCTTCTTCATAGTTCCAATTCTCTAGTTGCAACCGCTAACGCACTCAGAAGCTGTCGATCGTATTTCGCCGACTTGCCGGACTGATCAGAATATTTCCGATCGCGCAATGGAAGCCAGTCGAAACTCAGGACCCCTCGGAGTCCTGCGTAGTGACCGAAGCGATCGCGCTCTTGGCTATTTCCATCTTGATGTTGTCCGGTGCCACGCGAACGATGATCACATCTTCCTTGATCGAGATGATCGTGCCGCGGATACCTCCGGCGGTCGTGATCCGGTCGCCGGTCTTGATGCTGCCCAGCATCTCCTGCCACTGTTTCTGGCGCTTCTGCTGCGGGCGGATCATAACCAGGTAAAGAACCGGTATCAACAATAAAGGCAGAAGCATTGGAATGCTGCTTCCGCCCCCGGCGGGCGATGCCGCCAACAATGCGAAACTTGTCGTCACACTCATCCTTTGCTCACCTCTGGCCGCGCGTTGCTGCCGCGTTCAGGGCACAGGCACATCCGCCGTGGCGGGCGCCTGACTTAAGTTTGTCTCCGGGAATGGTCCTGGCCTCCTGGCACGTCCGGCTCAGGCTCTGGAAGGCAGGTCTGCTTGCTTTGCCGGCAACTAGAACAATACTCCCGCGCCGCACACAAGCCTGTGACCCAGCTTACCGTTGCTTCCTTTTCGACACAGTCCTCTTCGGGACCCGGACAGGCAAGACCTGCGGTTCACGCATGCTCCCACCGGATCAAAAGAGAAGACCTTTAATGATAAGAAATGCGTAGCCACTGGCGTGTCAAGGTCAGCGGCCCCTCCTCACCTCCAAGACCTTTATATAGCCCTTACAGCTTGACTGCTCCACCCTTACGCGCTTGGGTATCTCCTGGATTTGCGGGGCTTCAGGTTCAAATGCTCCGGCCCGTTCCCTCCGCCGCCCTGAAGCCCCGAACGGAGTATCGGAATGGCCTTGACGTATCTCACATTTTTAGCTCTAATACCCTTCGCATTGGCCGTCGCCTTCATGCTCTGGGTTCTTTGGAACCTGACACTCGAACTCAGGCCGACACGATCGTCCGAGATCAACCGGAAAGTCATTCCGCTCCAGACTTTCGCTTACCGGCCCAGCCCGGACCAGGGCGCTCGCGTCCTTCGGTTGGACATCCGCCCCTGAGAACGTCTAGCATTCCATCGTCTCTCAAAGCCTGTCGAAACCATGCGCACATCTCTTTTCCGGCTCTCTCTTTTCACGGCGATCATTTTTGTTCACTCACAAGCGATCCTCAGCCCCGCCCAGGATCCCGCTTCCTCCGCGCGCTCCATCCAGATGCAGCAATACGCCGTTCAGTTTGAGGAGGGCAACCCGCCCCGCTTGCGCATCGAACACGAAAACGAGCCGGTATTCGTCGTCCCGGTCGTTTCCAGCCTCGATTCCGACAAGGAACGGGAAACCCTTTCCGCCGTCAAATCTTCGCTCCGTAGAGTCGGAGACGGCACCTTGGAACTAACCGCCACTGCCACCAGCAATCTGTGGACTGGCCGTCGCTTCCTGTGGCGATTCTTGCCGGACCACATCGAGTTCCAGCAGTTCGCCAACGGTCACGGAAAGCTCGGACGCAACTACTTCCTCTCCAGCGGCGTCTCGAATCGCTGGGATAACGGCACGACCGAAAATCACCTTTGGGACACGACAGTCTACGCTGACCGCTACTTCTCCCCGAGCCCCAACCACGCGAATCAGTCTGAATTCAATATTGCCATGCCCCAGATACTCGGCTTCAGTGTCGGGCGCCAGACTGACTCGGAAGACGACTTCCGCCCCGAACGCATTACCGGGATCTTCGCGCCGCCTCCACTGTTTCTCGCGTTCCACATGAACAATGCATGGGTCGGCATCGGCATCGGCGCCAAGCCCGGCGAATACCGGTTCCCCGCCCTCGAGTACACGGGCTCCCGCTACGCTGGCGCCTCCTTCTTTGTGGACTACATGGGCTATCGCGACCTCGGCGGCGAATTCGCCTCGCCCGTGCTGGCCATCAACTTTGCTCAGTCACCTTTCGACGCTCTCGCCGGGTACACCGCGTGGCTCGATCAAAGCGGATTTTCCACCCGCTATGAAGGTCGCGACGTGATGTGGCACCATCTGCCCATCTTTTGCGGCTGGGCTGAGCAAACGGTCGATTCCATTCCCAACGGCATAGCACCCAACACCATGGCCACGCAGGCCAACTATGAGAAATGGATCGCGACCCTTGAACAGCGCGGACTGCCCGTCGGCACCATCGTCATTGACGACAAATGGCAGCAGGCCTATGGGACCTTTGAAATCGACGAGAAGAAATGGCCCGACATGAAGGGCTTTGTCGCCGCCCAGCATTCAAAGGGCCGGCATGTCCTTCTTTGGGTCCCTGTGGCGCAGCCCGATGGGCTCCCCGCGAACCTTTGCGTAATGGCCCAGGGAAAATGCGTGATTGCCGACGTGGGCAAACCCGAGTACGAATCCTACCTGCGCCCGCGTATCCGCCACCTGATTGAAGACATCGGCCTTGACGGATTCAAAGAGGATTGGGTCGGCGCTCCCGCCGCGCCCCGACTGCCGCTCACCGGCCCGGCCACAGGCATCGAGTTCGTGCGCCGATTCCAGTGGATTCTCTGGAGCGAAGCCCACAAAATCAAACCCGACGCGATGGTGGAAACGCAGACGCCCAACGCGCTCTTCCGAGAATCGTCTGATTTGATCCGCCTCAACGACATCTGGTACGCAACCCGAAACGTCCCCGATGTTCTGCGGCAGCGCGCCCGCATCGCACACATCTCCGGCTGGCCTCTGGTCGATACCGACAACGCATCATCGACCACTCTCAAGAACTGGTGGGAATACATGCAGGCGCAGCCTTCCATCGGCATTCCGGCGTTGTACTTTGTCAGCAAGACCGAAGCAACCCAGGAAAGCCCTTCCCCCGAGCAATGGACTGTCCTCGCGAGCATCTGGCGCGAATACGTCGAAGCTGTGAAGAAGAAGTATTGAACGAAGAAAATCTTTGGAGAGTAGGTTTCTTCGGTCAGCTTTCCGGTGACCAGTAGCGAAACTCCGGCCGGGCGCAACTGAGGCAAAGGCGCTGACCGTCCACTTCCTCGAACCGGCCAAAGTTTACGCCTTCTCCGCACCGCTCGCAGATGACGCGCTCGGCCTTGTAGCCAGGCAGTTCGGCGGGATCCACGTGTACGCGAACCTTCTCGACGCGAAAAAGCTGCACGTCTGGCAGCTCGCGATACGCCTGCATCTGCTGCTGGCTCTTGCTCTCGATATGCGGAAAAAGCTCACGCGCTAAGTCGCGCGAGCCCTCCAGCGCCACAATCCGCACGCCCCGGTCCGCGGCAAGGTCAACGAATGTTGCAGCCATCTTGCCCCAGTCCCTGAACTTCAGTGTCCGTTTGCCGAGCCTGCACCCGGTGACCATCCCAATCGCATCCGTGGCGCAGCGGTCAATCTCGACGAAGGTTGCCAGCCGCTTGCGATCGGCGCCGAGCGGATCGGCAATTCCCAGCTCCTTCAAACCCAGCAGAGCCATGCGCACACCCAGAATCTGCCCGGCACAAAGGTGCCCATGGGCAACCTTCGCCTTCTCCAACAGCTCATCAAGAGATTGGGATTCCATGGGTATTGCTCCTGAAAACAGCTCTCTTCGGGATCACGGCCCGCGCTCTCGTTAGTTCTTCTCCGGCTGCGCCGGTTCCTGCTCGTCGGCTGACTCCTCAACCAGCACCGCCGATCCCGCGATGACGTCAAAGACCGCGGCGTCTTTTCCGGCAGGATGAAAGGTCGCTCGCAGCGGCTCACGCTGCCACTCTGGCTGCCGCCACATGCAGGCTGGCTGCGGTCTTCCGGGTCAAAAGCGGCCAGCTTCTTTGCCAGCACCGGCTTTCGCGCCGAAAGCTGCGCCACCACAGCATAGAGGCTCTTGCCGCTGGAGGTCACTCCGCAATAGGCGCCGTAGTCGCGGAACCAGCTCACCTGGCTTACACCGGGATCGTAGTCCGGCAACTTGAGCGCAGTCACGTGGCCGGTCACGCGATCCACCATCAGCCACGGTCCTCGTTGCCAGACCCAGTGCAATTCGCCAGGTTTGTTCTTCTCGCCGGGAAGTTCGTCATTCAGCCGCAGGGCCCGCCGCACGACAAAACTGCGATCCGTCACATCGTGCGCATCGCCGGTGGTCCACTCCTTGACCTGGCCATCCACCACCAGCGGACGAATCTTCAGCACGTCCTCGCCCGCCGCCGCTCCAGCCGGGTCGCCGGTTTTGGAATACTGCACACGCTTTGCCGCGCCAAGGCCTACGACATGCACCTTGCGCGAAGCCGCGTGGATTGTTGACGTGAAGGCAATCAGCGCCCCCAGAACACTTGCTGCAACCGCCAACCCCGACCGATTCACTTGCCTGCTCCTACTTTTGCGCGGCCTCCACCGCGCGCGCCACGCGAAACGCCGTGCCCTCTTTCAAGTGCGCGGCCAGCACCTGCATTCCAACCGGCAGCCCAGCCTTTGTGGCGCCGCAGGGCACCGTTACGCCACAGATGCCTGCGAGGCTTGCCGTAACCGTGTAGATATCCGCCAGGTACATGGCCAGCGGATCGCCGGTCTTCTCGCCAAGCTTGAATGCCGGCATGGGCGCTGTCGGCGTCACAATCGCATCCACCTCGGCAAATGCGCGCAGGAAATCCTCGGCCAGAAGCCGCCGTACCTTCTGCGCCTTCAGGTAGTAGGCGTCGTAGTAGCCCGCGCACAGCGCATAGGTGCCCAGCAGAATCCGCCGCTTGACCTCGGCGCCAAATCCCTCGTCACGCGAATGGCTGTACATGGCAGAGAGAGTGTCCGAAGCCGGCGAGCGATATCCGTAGCGCACGCCGTCAAACCGCGCCAGGTTGGCACTGGCCTCCGCCGTCGCAACCAGGTAGTAGGTCGGAATTGCATACCTGGTGTGCGGCAGCGAGATCGGCTTCACCGTGCAACCCGCGGCCTTCAGCGATTCGATTCCGCTCTCGATCCGCTCACGCACCTCGGGATCAAGTCCCTCGCCGAAGTACTCTGCCGGTACGCCGATGCGCAGTCCTTCCACGGGCTTGTCGCTCTCGGCCGCGTAATCGGGCACGGGAGCCGGAGAACTTGTGGCGTCGCAGGGATCGTGTCCCGCGATCACGCCGAGCATTGTCGCTGCGTCGCGCACATTCGCCGCGAATGGACCGACGCGGTCAAGCGACGAAGCAAACGCAATCAGCCCGTAGCGCGAAACGCGCCCGTAGGTGGGCAGCACGCCAACCACGCCGCAGAAGCTTGCCGGCTGGCGGATCGATCCGCCGGTGTCCGTCCCCAGCGTGGCAACCGCCATGTTGGCCGCAACCGCCGCCGCCGAACCGCCGCTCGATCCGCCGGGGACACGACTCGTGTCCACGGGATTCCGCACCGGCCCGTAGGCGGAGTTCTCGTTCGAGGAGCCCATGGCGAACTCGTCGCAGTTGAGCTTGCCCAGCAGCACAGCGCCTGCAGCTTCAAGCCTGCTGACGACCGTGGCATCATAGGGCGGCTGGTAGCCCTTCAGGATCTTCGACCCCGCCGTTGCGGTTCCTCCGCGAATCACGAGCACATCCTTGATTCCGACAGGGATTCCAGCCAGCGGTCCCAGCGGATCACCCTTAGCCGCAGCAGCGTCTACCCTGGCCGCCTGCTCCAGCGCGCGCTCTTTCGTCAGGCTCAGATAGATATTGAGGCGCGGATTCACCTGCCCGATGCGCTCGTAGTAGCTGGCCGCGAGATCGGCGGCCTTCATCTTGCCCGAGGCGATCCCGGCACTCAGTTCGGCGAAAGTCTTCGGCTTCTCCACGTAGGTCTCAGTTGTCATCACTTCACTCGGCAATCGGGCCTCTCTTGCTCTCGCTTCCGGATAGTTCGAGCTTGCTCAAAAACCTCTCGCTACCTCTCAATCACCTTTGGCACTTTGAAGAATATCTGGTCCGTCTCAGGCGCCTCCGGCATGACCGCCGTGCGTTCAAGCGAGGGCAGAAGCGCATCCTGACGAAGCGAACCAGCGACCACCGGCGCCTTCCAGTTCGCTGATCTGCGCCAGCGGAGCTACACCGGAGGTATCAAGCTCATTCAACGTGGCCACGTAGTCGAGAATTGCGTTGAGATCGTGCAGCATGGCCCCGGTCTCGTCGGAGGTCAGCTTCAGATTCGCCAACTCGGCCACGCGCTCGACTTCTTCAACCGTTACTTTGGCAGTCATCTCAGGTCTGTCCTTTTGCGGCGTCCCAGAAAGTAAAGTATAGCCGGTGAACGATTGCGGCCCTCAATTCCTGCGACTCACACGATGCGTTTTGCAAGCCTTCGCCTGGCCCCACATCAGTCAACTGTCAGCGACAACGTCACTTTGTGAGACACTCCGTTTGCTGTTGCCGTCACGCCGACTGAATACTTTCCAGCGGGCGTGTTGTTGCTCGTCTGCGGAGGAGGGGTTGCTCCGCCGCTTGAGCCGCCTCCCCCTCCGGAGCAACTGACAACTCCTTCCGCTAAAAGGGCCAGCATTGCGATGAACAGCAAATTCTTTCGGCGCTTGTGCCACGCGAATGGCAACACAATCAACCCCAGCGCAACCGGAAGAACGCGCCAGGCCGAGCCAACTGGCGGAGTCGGTAATCGGCCGGATGTCGTTGCAAGCCCCGTCGAGATCTGCACTGTTACGCTCCCGGTTGTGTTGGCGGCGACCGCTTCGCCGGCTGGATTGAACGTGCAGGTTGCGTGCGCCGGGAGCGAGTCGCACTGGAATGCAAACGTGCCGGAAGAGCCGTTGATTGGCGACAGCGTCAGCGTGTAGCGCGCCGTTTGCCCGCTCGACACGGTCTGGCTGGACCCCCCGGCGAGCGATGCCGTGAAATCGAATCCCATCCCTGCCAAAGGCGCCTGCACGCTCGCCGGCAGCATGCTGCTGGAAACCGTAAGATTGCCGCTTTGTTGACCGGCAACGGTCGGCGCAAACGCCACCGAGCCAGTGCAGGAATCACCCGGCGCAAGCGTTGCGGCACAAGTCGTGGCTGTCAGCTGAAATGCGCCCGAAGCTGCGAGCGCAAGATCGGTAAATGCCACCGTGCCGGAGTTTGTGATCGTGACTGACTGCGCCGCGCTCACCGTCCCGACACCCGTCTCCGGGAAATTCAGCACGGCCGGATGGATCTGGGCCACCCCCACCGCTCCCCCCGCTCCGTTCAATGCAACCGTGACCGGATTTACAAATGCAGAGGAACTTACGGTCAGCGAGCCCGTTGATGTTCCATTCGCGACAGGCGTAAACACGATTCCTGTGGAGCAGCTCGCCCCCGCAGCAAGGCTGGTTCCGCATGCGTTCTGCGTCAGGCTGAAAGGCCCCGTCAATGTGAGCGTCAGCCAGCCCGCAGCAACGCTGCTTAGATTGGTGATCGCCGCCATCTGCGAGGCGCTCGCCTGCCCGATCGCCCGCTGGGCGAACCCCATCTGCGACGGGCTCACGCTCAGTCCCGAAGCGGCCTGCCCTGTTCCGCTCAACGGCACCTGAACCGCTGCGACGCCGATCGTGGAGGACGAAACGATCAACGTTGCCGTGCCTGCCCCCGCTGCCGCAGGAGTAAAGATCACCTGCACAGTGCAGCCGCTGCCGGCGGTCAGGGTTGAACCGCATGTTGTCGATCCGGTGGAGAAGCTGGCTGCCGCGGGACCCGAAATTTGAAACCCGACGTTCGCCATCGAAGCACCGCCGGTGTTGCTGACGTTCAGCGTCGAGGGCGCGCTTGCCGAGCCGACAGGCTGCGCTGCGAAGCTGATCATCGCCGGATTCACGCTCAGTGATGGCGGCTGCAGACCCATCCCGGACAGGGTCACCGTCTGCGTCTGCGATGCATCGCTCACGCGGAGCGTTCCGCTCTGACTGCCAACCTGCGCAGGCGCGAACACGACGCTGATGGCACAGCTTGCGTGCCCCGCCAGCGAGCCTCCGCAGTTGTCAGAAGCCTGAAATCCTGCGCTCGCCGAAGCTGCAATCGAGTTCAAGGGCAGATCGCCATTGTTCGTAAGGACCACGTTCTGCGCGGCCGAAAGCTGTCCCAAGACCGTTGCGGGAAAGGTGAGCGATGCCGGCGACAGCACATCTGTAGCAATTGCGGCACCGGTTCCGCGGAGAGCGACTGTCTGTGTGCCCGCCGCATCGATGAGGGTCAATATTCCGTTTGCCTCCCCCGCCTGCGTCGGCTTGAACACTACCGCGATCTCGCAATCGCTGTTTGCCGCGAGCGTGTTGCCGCATGCATTGGTTGAGATTGAGAATGGCGCTGCTGCCGTCGAGCTTGATATTAAAACTGAAGTGCCCCCTGCGTTCTCCGCCGTGATCGACAGGGGACTCGAGGTCGATCCGACTGCAACCTGCCCAAAGCTCAGCGATCCAGGGGCGAGACTGACGACACCGGCGCTCCTGCCGATTCCATCGAGCGATGCGCTAAGCTGGCCTCCCGGAACATTGGCGCTGATGGTCAGCTGGCCGGACCGGTCGCCATTCTGGCTCGGCGTAAACGTCACTTGAATGGCACAGCTTGCGCCCGTGTTGATTGCTGCATTCGTGCAATTGTCCGTCTCGGCGTAGTCGCCTGTCGCCACGACCGCCGATGGAGTGAGCGCGATTCCGCCGGCGTTTGTGAGCCTCAGCGTCTGAGCGGAGCTCGCAGTGCCTACAGTCTGCAGCGCGAATGTCAACGAGCCTGGTGCGACGGTGGCGGTGGTGAGCTGCGTGCCCGCAGTCCACAGAGGAATCTCCCATACGCCGCGCCCATAGGTCGCAGCCGCCAGAACGTTGAGCGAAGCCGTCGCAGGAGCCGCGCTTAGTTGCACCACGGGCGCATGAGGCAATCCCGTTCCGTATGCAGACCAGCAGTGCGAAGCGGCCGTGGCGCAGGTGGCAATCTGGCGCGTTGAGTAGACCCCATTGTCCGTGGCGATGTAGGCGATATTCGCATCCTGCGGGTCTATGACAAGACTGTTTGCAGGAGAGCTCGGCAGATTCGATGTGATGAACACCCAATGCGCTCCGGCGTCGATTGAGCGATAGGCCACGCGCACGTTGTGCGCAGGGTCCGGGAATCCCTGGACGGTGATATAGATTGTGTTTCCGGTCGGGTCGTGCGGATCGACAAAGATACTGGAGATATCGAGCCCGTAGTAATTCAGGCGCAGTGTGTCGTTTGTCACAGGGTTAAAGGTCAAATCCTGCCAGACCGGCATCACGCTGCTCGAAGGATCATATGTCGCTTTCAAAACGTGGCCTGCCTTGGTCGAGCCCCCATCGGCAGCGCCGTACATGCCCACATAAATCACTTCGCCGCCATTCGCCAGCGGCAATGCAGCAACCGTGCGAATCAGCGCATCGTTCGCGCAGGAGACTTTTCCTATCGCGCCATCGAGCATAGGACTGATTGCGTTCGACGCAGCCCATGCGCCATCTGCCGGCCCGCGCCACACCCGGCATGTTCCCACCAAAAGCTGTGTCGGATCCAGCGGGTCCACAATGAACGGCGCAGGCGCGACCATCGCGCTTCCATCTCTGCTCACGTCTGCATCGCCGACCACGGGATCTGCCCCAAACGCCGCAGTGTCACAGTCGCCCGTCTGAGAGCAGCGGTGAATCGCTACTCCCGCATGATTATTGACGTACCAGTTGGCAGCGTTCGTCGGATCGATTGCTACCGGTCCGCCCTCGCCATCAAGAATCTGCGGCCACTGCGCAGCCGGCCCCGTAACTCCCTTCACCCCCGCGGTTCCAATCACGCCCAGACCGGTCATCATCGTGTAGGGAGATGTCGTCACCTGCGACATGCTCGCAACTTCCGCGAGTGAACCAAGCCCCGCGTTCAGATTCACGAAGTGCGAAGCATCTGCGGCATCACAGGCTGGTCCAGTCTCGTCGATCGCGTCCATCGACCGCCATAATCCGCCGTCGTTCCCGATAAAGATCTCCTGGGGATTCGTCAGGTTCCACGCAAGCGCGTGTTGATACCCGGCCACCTGTGCACTCACGCACGTGTTCGCATTTGTCGTGTTGCGCCACACGCAACCACTCGCGAGGCTGCACCTCCACACATCGTTCGCACCCGCAAGCAGAAGTGTGTCCGATCCCGATGGCGCTGCCGCGAGAACGAGGTTGTAGTCGCCGTTGGCGATCGTTGCAGGGCCTTGAATCGTACTGGCCTCGAGGGACGCCGAGTTCAATTGAGCGGAAAATGCAACCGTCTGGTTGCTGCATCTTCCGCCGCTGATTCCGCACTGATCCTGCCAGATGCCCTGGTCCTGATTGAATGCATCAATCGTCCACGCGAAGGTATCCCCTGTGGCCGGATTTACTGCGAGGGCGCCGCGAAAGATGGGGCATGACACGGAGCCGATCGACCCTGGATTTACCGGGCAAAGGTGCGTTGTCAACCCTGCTCCCGGTTGAGCCGCCATGCGCGTCCACGTCGCGCCGTCCGCTGACTGGTAGTACCCATGAAAGCGCACCGCCGCGATAAATATCTGCCGCACCGGATTCCACACAACCGCTGTCGCGGCATTCCCGTTCGGCTGGACAAACAGATCACTTGGGCCCTGCACGTCTGCGCCGGCCCCATCCGTGATTCGCGCCATCGACCACGTCGCACCCCCGTCAGTGGAATAGTAGAGTCCAGCGGAACTGAGATTCGACCGTGTCGCATTGACCAGGGTCCCCTCGTACGCCTCTGAAACTGCGGCCACGACGAGTTGCGGATTCGACGTGCTCCACGCAAATCCTGCGAATCCCTCCCCCACGAAGGCCAACATCTGGTCCGCCGTAACCTGAATCAGGCTCCACGAATTTCCACCGTCTGTTGACCGCAGAATCCCGGCGCCGTAGTAGGAATCAAGCGCGTCGTTGGGGTCGCCCGTCCCGGCCAGAATCACGCCCGTTCCGCCCGGTTGCACAGACACCGCACCAATGCTGATTGATGCGTCGCGCGCGCCGTTCAATGCCTCCGGGTAGTCCGTGAGAGGCGTGAACACTACGGAACTTGCGGGCGAAGCGCCTGCGTTTTGCGAAAACCACACTCCGCCGCCCGTGGTTCCCACGTAAATGCTGTTCCCTGTCGGATCGGCGGGATCAATCGCGATGGAGGAGACGCGCCCCGTCACGAGGCCGTAGTTCGGTGAGGCGACTGCCTTCGGTCCAAGCGGCTGCCAGGTCGCAGTGGCCGCACTGCCTGAGTCCAGCGGAACAGGCCTCACAGCGGCGGCGCGAATTCGCATCTGCTGTGCCGCCGCAGCCGTTCTTCCCGGCCAGCTTCTCTGCGCAAGAAAACGCCGCGCCTGCATGACAAGCGGCGGCACATCTGGCTGTTGCGTCGATTTTGCAGCTAAGGCGGGGTACTGCGCGAGTCCCGCGGAAACCAGGGCAATCGCAAACAAAAGGGTTGCTTGAGCCTTGACCGCAAACTGGCACGCGGCGGCCCGCGTGGGGGACACGAACAGCCTCCGCAAGTTCACGGCGCTGGTACTGCCGACTTTCGTGAGAACAACTTCACTCGGCGAAATCATTGCACGCGTACAGGCCCGCTTTCCTCACCCAGATTCCCGAGGGTCTCAGCGAAATCCATGGGACTACGCGTCGCGAGAAATGTGGTTTCCGGAATCGAAATTTCGTCCCATTTTAAGACAGCGCAGCGAAACCGGAGATGTGATCGCGGTTACAAATGAATGTTCACCGCACACGGCTTGAGATAGGGTGATCTCTCCTCTTGCCGAGGTGCTGAGAGATGTAGGACCTCGAGTTGAATTTCTTCGCCGTCGATGCCGCGGTCATCGATCGCACCTTGCCGAAGACGGGCCGGTCAAACCACGGCCGGTCGTGCTTTCCGACGATTGACCATGCGATACCCGCGTAGCCATTTGGATCCTGCCCGTCCAGCTGGTACTTGTCATTCAGCGTGACAGCCCACTCGAATGCACGGGCCGGATCTGGAGCCCATTCCAGGATCTTTTTGGCCCAGTACATTCGCATGAAATTGTGCATCCAGCCTGTGCCGACCATCTCGCGCTGCGCCGCGTTCCAGAGTTCGTCGACTGTCTCGCCGCGTTCGAGGTGCGCAAGGGTGTAGCGGTGCGGACGCGCATCGCCGGCGTGTTCCAGGAGCGATTTTCGCGCCCACGACTCCGCGCACTCCCAGTTGTCATAGTTCTCGTTGTGACGCACAAAGAGCACTGAGAGCTCGCGCCAGCCAATCAGCTCGTCGAGAAAACGATCGCGCGCCGGCGCAGGCACCTTGCCCTCATTCACTGCCTTCTGAATGGCAAGCGCAATCGTCAGCGGACTGATGTTGCCGAAGTGCAGATAGGGAGAGAGCCGGCTTGTTCCCTGCAGTTCCGGACGGTTCCGCTTCTTCTCGTAATGCGCAAGATCTCGGCTTACGAATTCATTCAGACGCCGCAGCGCGGCATGCGAACCCCCGGTAAAGGAGTCGACGGGCTGCACGCTGCGATCGAGGCCTCTGAAGCCCCTGGTAATGTCTTCGGCAAGCAAAAAACTCTCGACGCCTTTGGGCCTTTGCCAAGCGTGGAGCGGCTTCAGGTTCGCCGGCTCGACGAGGTATTTGGGCAGTTCCGCATTCAGCTTGGGTCGGAAATGGTGCAGCAGAAAGTAGTCGCGGCCAAAGACGGACGAGGGCACCACCACATCGGCATCGACCGTCCAGAACGGCAATGCGAGGCGTTTCGCCAGTACCTTGCGCCTTCGCTCCGACTCGCGGCAGCGGTTCTCGTCGCCGATAAGCAGCGTGGCTTCCACCTCTTCAAGAAATGCTTCTAGCGAGTTGACCAGATGCCGTTGCAAGACAAATCCTACCCCCCGTTCCGCTGCGTCCTCCGCGACGTCCCGCAAGCCTTGCTGCATGAAGTGGTAGTGGCGGAGATTCGCATTTGGATAGTTGGGAATGACCGAGAAGAGGACCACAACAGGCAGGCCCAGCAGATTGCCCGCCTCGATCGCCACATCGAGGGCTGGGTTGTCTATGATCCGCATTGCGCGCTGCATCCAGTAAACGACGCACTTGCCGTCTTTGCGCAGCGGACCAACTCTCCGGGCGAACACACATTGTTGCTGGGCAAGCTTTTGCAGGGCCGCAGGGATTTGATGTTGATTGTCCATCGTGGTTGAGGCTCAAGCTCTATCTTGAATTGCAAAGTGCAAGGCGACGCACCTGTTCTTGTCTCGTTCCTCGTGAGATCAAGTATTGGCGTTCTAATTTCGATGAGGTGAAAGCGCTCAACTGTTTTGAGAAGCAAAAAGGCCGCCATCATGCGGCCCACGATATTCGAGGCTGAGAGCTGAAAGCTGCCTTTACCAGCGGCCCCACGCACGGGTGAAGAAGTCCGACAGCGTCATGCCCACCAGAATCACAAATGTGAATACGCCCGCTCCCACGGTGAGCTTCGTCAGCTTCGTTCCGTATTTCACATGCATAAAGAAGAGAACGACCAGCGTCGCCTTAGTGCAGGCGATGGCGAGCGCAACGATCGGATTCCAGAAGATGATCAGTCCGGGAGCAACGTTCCACTCTCCCAGGTCGATATAGGATGCCCAAACCGTTATCGCGGTGCCGACGAGCAGCGCAACAAGGATCATGATGTAGATCCGCGGGCTCACGATGTGATGTTCGCGCTCGTGTACCTCGGGGCTCTCGTGGTCTGTGGTCTTTTCCAGTTCTTCGGTCATGCCGGATGTCCTTTATCAATGACGACTGATCAGGTAGAGCAGCGGGAACAGGAAGATCCAGACGATATCGACGAAGTGCCAGTACAGGCCGAAGTTCTCGACAAACGTCACGTGCCCCGTCGTGTAGGCTCCCGCCTGCGCGCGCACGATCATGAAGCCCAGGATCGCAATGCCGATGATCATGTGCAGCGCGTGCATGCCGGTCATGGCGAAGTAGAGCGAGAAGTACACCTCGGTGTGCCGCGCCATATCCAGCGGCAAAGCGGCTTGTCGTGTGCGGCTGTGGCCGCCTCGTCTGTCTCGGGCGCCAGGAACGACTGCAGGCTGTAGTGAAAGCCCGGCACGTGGTGCTTTTCGATCTTCTCTCCGTACTCGATCGTCTTGATGCCCAGGAAGCCCAGGCCCAGAATGAAGGTGAGCACCAGGCACAGAACCAGCGCGCCCTTCTTGCGCATCTCCGCGCACCACACGCCCATGGCCATGGTGAAGCTGGAGATGATCAGCAGCAGCGTGTTGAGCGCGCCCCAGCGGAATGCTCAACTGGTGCGATGCCGGCCACGAAGGCCGGGTAGTACCAGTTGCGATAGATCAGGTAGGCGGTAAAGAGTCCGCCGAAGAACATGATTTCCGTCAGCAGGAAGAGCCACATGGCAAAGTTGGTGGCGTCGATCTGCTGCGCGTATGGTCTCGAAGTGATGGCGCTGGTACGGCGGATGCGCGTGCTGATGCGCCTCCAGCCGCTTGCTATGGTCTGGACTTGGCTATCCGACACTGGCCACCTCTTTCTCCTTCTGGCCATCCAGCCACTCGTAGTCGTAGGCTTCGTGGTCCATGATGGGAATCTCGGGGAAGTTCTCCGTCAGCGGCGGCGACTGCGTCTGCCACTCGAGGCCCGGTGGCCTGCCAGGGATTGTTGCCGGCAATCTCGCCGTACTTGAGCGACCAGGTCAGGTAGAGAATCGGCAGCAGGTAGCCCACGCCCAGAATCGTCGCGCCGGCGGTCGAGAACACGTTCAGGATCTGAAACTCCGGCGGATACGCTGCGTAGCGCCGCGGCATGCCCAGCGTGCCCAGGATGAACTGCGGGAAGAACGTGAAGTTGAATCCGATGAACGTGATCAGCGCGGCCAGCTGCGAAATCTTCTCCGGATACATGCGGCCCGTCATCTTCGGCCACCAGAAGTGGATGCCGGCGAGGAAGGCCATCAGCATGCCGCCCACCATCACGAAGTGGAAGTGCGCCACGATGAAGTAGGTCTCGGTCAGGTGGATGTCGGTGCCCGACGAGCCCGAGGAAGACGCCCGTCAGTCCGCCGATGGTGAACAGTCCCATGAAGCCGAAGGTGTAGAGCATCGGCGTTTCAAACGTGATCGACCCCTTGTAGAGCGTGAATGCCCAGTTGAAGATCTTGATGGCCGAGGGCACCGCCACCAGCATCGTCAGCAGCGAGAAGACCAGCGTCGAGTAGTTTGAGATGCCCATGATGAACATGTGGTGCGCCCAGACAAAGAAGCCGAAGACCGCAATGGCCACCGACGAAAACGCCACCGCCGTGTAGCCGAACACGCGCTTTCGGCTGAAGGTCGAGATCGTCTCGGAGATCACGCCCATGCCGGGCAGAATCATGATGTAGACGGCGGGGTGCGAGTAGAACCAGAACAAGTGCTGGAAGAGGAGCGGATCGCCGCCCTTGGTCGGATCGAAGACGCCGATGCCGATCGTGCGCTCCAGGGCCACCAGCACAATGGTGATGGCCAGAACCGGCGTGCCCAGCACCATCAGGATGCTGGCCGCGTAGTTCGACCACACAAACAGCGGCAGCCGGAACCAGGTCATGCCGGGCGCACGCATCTTGTGGATGGTCACGATGAAATTCAAGCCCGGTAAAGATGGAGCTGAATCCGGCGATGAAGACCGCCACGCCGGTCGTGAGCACGTTCGTATTCAGATAGTGCGTCGAGAGCGGAGTGGTGAACGTCCAGCCGGTGTCCACGCCGCCGGTCATCATGGTGTAGAGCACCAGAGTGCCGCCCGCGGCTATGTAGAGATACCAGCTCAGCAGGTTGATCTTGGGCAGCGCCAGGTCCTTGGCGCCGATCATCATCGGGATGAAGAAATTCCCCAGCGTCGCCGGAACCGACGGCACCAGGAAGAAGAAGATCATGATGATGCCGTGCATGGTGAACACCTTGTTATAGGTGTCGGTGGCCATCAGATCCGACTGCGGCGTCAGCAACTCCAGGCGGATCAGTCCCGCCAGCGCTCCGCCGATAAAGAAGAAGAACGTGATCGAGATCAGGTAGAGCATCGCGATCCGCTTGTGGTCGCCGGTCAGCAGCCAGCTCAGCAGACCGTTCTCCTTCGACATGAAGTTCATCTTTGGAATCCTGGCCGTCGACTGGTCGGGAAGACTGACGATTGTGCGTACTCATTGCTTCACCATCCCTTGTCCAGCGGGCTTTTTCTCCGCCGGTGCCGGTCGCTGGGCCGCCCTTCGCTCTCCGGCAGCAGCTCGGTTGTGTTGGTCGTCTGCTGCACACGGTAGTCGGAGTTGAGATTCTTGATGTATTCCACCAGCGCGATCACGCCCTCTTCGCTGACCTGCCCCTGGTAGGTGGGCATGATCGGCGCAGAAGCCCTGCGTGAGTGCTGCGATGGATTCAGAATTGCTTCGCGCAGATAAGCGTCGTCGGCCAGGACCGTCCCGCCGTTGGCCAGCGTCAGCTTCGATCCGTACACATTCGCCAGGCTCGGTCCGCGCGCATCGGGCCGCGTGTTGTGGCAGGCTGCGCAGCTGAGGCTGGCAAACAGCCGCTCGCCATTCTGCGCCAGCGACGCGCCGCTGGTGGAGCCGGCCAGCCACTTCTTGAAGTCGTCCGGCGTCATCACCACCACGTCGCCGATCATGTGCGAGTGCTCGGTGCCGCAATACTGCGTGCAGAAGAGGTGATAGGTGCCCGGCGTGGTGGCCTCGAACCACACCGACGTGTATCGGCCGGGAATCGCCTCGCGCTTCACGCGGAAGGCCGGAATCGAAAAGCTGTGAAACACGTCCTGCGAAATCAGCGTCAACTGTACCGCGCGGCCCGATGGGCACGTGCAGCGAGTTGATCTCGTGCTGCCCGCCCGGATGCTCGGCCTTCCACATCCACTGCTTGCCCACGACGTAGATGTTCATGGCGTTGGCCGGCGGCGTGTAGACGCGGAAGTAAATCAGCGCGCCCCACACAAACATGATCAGAAACAGGCCGAGCGGAATGATGGTCCACGTGGCTTCGAGCATCGTGGAGCCTTCGATCTGCACCGCTACCGGATGGCGCTTCTTGCTGTACAGGATCGAGAAGCTGGTCACCAGCAGAATGACAATCGTCAGCCCGATCAGGCTCACCAGGACCATGAAGAAGTACAGCGCGTCCATCTGCGGCGCGATCTTCGACGCCTCCGGCGGATACAGCGCGAAGTTCGTCAACCACTTGACGAGAAATTGCCAGAGTACTGGACTGATGTGGGACATTCCGTTATCCGTTCACCTTTGTTCCCGTTGCTAACTGTCTGGTGCGCTTGCCGCACAGTCCCTGCGGAACATCACCAGCATGAATCCACCCAGCAAAACCACCGTCAGGCCGCCTCCCAACTGCACCACGCGCGCAACGATGAGCGAGTGCTTGTTGGTCTTCGGATCGTAGTGGTAGCAGTAGGTCAGAATGTTGTCCACCGGCGAGCCGATGTGATTGGCCGAAGCTTCCACCAAGCCCCAGCCGCAAATCCTTGGGCGAATACTCGACGCCCATGTAGTACTGCGCCAGCTTGCCCTCCGGCGTGACGATCTGGATCGAGCTGGCGTGCGCAAACTGGTGAGCTTTCCGTCGGGTCCGGGAATCTTCACGTAGCCGAAGCCGACTGCCTTGGTGAGCGCATCGATATTCGCCTGCGTGCCGGTCATGAAGTGCCAGCCGTCGGCCGTTTCCGGATGCCCGTAGCGCTTCAGATAGCTGCGCTTTTTCGCCGCGGCCAGATCCGTGCCCTTCGCTGGGATCGATGCTGACGACGATGACGTCGAAGTCCTTGCCCGGAACGAAAGTTCACCATCTGCAGCGCGCCTGTCAGGCCGTTCAGCTCTTCTGAACACAGCATCGGGCACTGGTAGTAGACCAGCGCAAGAATTGCCGGGCGCTTGCCGAAGTAGCTGCCCAGCTGCACCTGCTTGCCGGCGTCGTCCGTAAACGTCAGGTTCAGCGGCAGCTGCTGATTCAGGTGCTGCGCAATGCCAACTCCGTTCAGAATCTCGGGCGGCTTGTCGTTCGCTCTGGCCCGTCTGCTTTTCGCCGTAGCTCGAGACCTGCGCCAGCAGCGAAGGAGCCGCGCGCGATGCGAGGCACAAGCGCCATCGCGGCGAATCATGCTGCCGACGTCGCCTGTATCCGTTCATCGCTGCACTTCGCTTCTGCTCCCTTCATACTTCTCGTTCACTCGTCTTCCGCACTTCCTACTGATGCCTGCTTTCTCCTCGGCCTGCCTGCGCTGCGCGCTGCCACATCCTGCTCATAGCCTGTGCGCGCAAATCCGTTGGTCAGCGGCACAGTCACCGCCGGCTGTTGTCTCCTGTGCCATGAAGCGCGGCCTGCTGCACAGCCGGCGCCACCGGCAGTCCACGCTGCGCAATCAACTCCATCGCCCGCTCAATCGGAATTCTCACCTTCGTGGCCGCCCTGTGCCTGGTCGACCCAGCTGTAGTTGCTCGAGCAGCAGGTCTTCGCGCGCGTGCAGGTCGGCCACGTCCTGGTTGCCGTCATCGGTCTGCACCCGCGGCGTGGGGAAGCTCTGCGTGATCTCCGCAATCTTGTTTTGCAGCTCCGGGCTCGACGGCAGATTGCCAAGCTCGCGAACATCCGCGGTCTTGGTCCACTTGCTGTTCGGCCCGTCTTCCCTGTTCATCTGCGCGTTGATCAGTTTGCCGATGCCGTAGGTACAGCACGCCCGACACCGCGACAAAGATGACCAGCGATGTAAGGAACACGACGATGCCGGTGACCTTGACGTCGGTCTGTTCGTATCCAGCCGAGGCGTCGATCTTCCTTTGGCCCGTGCGATCTCAGGAAATCATCGGATTCGATCTATCATGCGTGGACATGTTCAGGCTCCAGAATCTCTGCCAGGTGCGGATCGTTGATCTGCACCAGCGGCCGCGTCTTCAGTTGCGTGCAGAAGAAGGCGACCCAGAAGGAAACCATCGCCACCGGCACGGCGATGTACTCCAGAATTCCCCAGCTGAAGTGCAGGTTGCGCGCTGCGTCCTTGAAGTTCGGCTCGATCAGCCAGAACAGATCGAAGGCCTTGGCGAAGATCATCCACTGGCATACGCGCATCAGGCGCTTCTTGTTGCGCTTGATGTCGCGCGAGAGCAGCAGCGAGAACGGAATCAGCCAGTGGAAGATGAAGTCGAGGGTGATGATGATGCCCCAGTGGCCCGCGGATGCGATCGAGATACCAGGAATCTCCTCCGGCAGGTTGCCGGACCAGATGATCAGGAACTGACCGAAGGCGAGATAGATATTGAGCATCACGAAGGCAAAGGTGAACTTGCCCAGGTCGTGCTGCTCGGTCTGGCGCAGCATCGTCTGGAAGGGCTCAGCCTTCGACAGCGCGATGGATACGATGATCGAGAGCGCCAGCACCGAGTAGCCCTGTCCCACCAGGAACAGCAGCCCATAGACCGAGGAGAACCAGGTGACGTCCATCGACATGACCCAGTAAATGACCGCCGCCGTCATGGTGAGCGAGTAGACCACGATGCCGGGCCCGCTGATGTTCTCGAGCTTCTTGATCCAGTAAGGCGTGTTGTCAGGCGAGTCGCTGTCGCGCTTCAGGCCCAGCGTGTTCAGCCGCCAGGTGTAGAAGCCCCAGATGGCGAAGCAGAGCAGGCTGACCACAACAAACGTCGTGGGATTCAGCATGGGGCGCTTGAAGTCGATGCAGTGCGCCTGCGCTTCGCTGATCAGGCTCCGGCCTTGAGCGCCGCGGCCGTATCGTCAGTTGGTGTACTGCGCCCAGAGATAGAGCCGCTTCATGGAGAAGCGCAACCACGACCCAGTAGACGAAGACCAGCGGCAGTGTGCGGCGTCATGCTTCCAGCGGACGCCGCAGCAGCAAGCCCCACTTGCCGCCCGAGCAGTACTGCACCATCAGCAGCGCCAGCCCGCCGACCGTCCAGCCGAAGGTGAGCATGAGCCCGAGCACCCATGCGCGCAGCACGTGATCGATCGACTGATCGAGAAATGCCAGCACGGCGGCGACGACCGCAAATATCCCCGCAACCATCAAGCGCGCGCGTCCTCCAGCCATCGACAAAGGCCGGCGCGCCCAGCTCGGCGGGAAGCGGGTTGGCGTGTGACGCGCGTGTGTATCGTGAGCCATTCCTTCCGTCCTTACTTCGCGGCCGCAGGAGCCGGTTTACTTGCTGGAATCTTAATCTTCGGGTCCGCCGGATTGGCCGGAGCCATTGCCGGCGTTCCCTCGCTGTCATCGTGCGGATACGCCTGCACCGCCGTCGCGGGCAGCGACCACGGCTGCGCATAGTTCCGGGTGGCCTTCGCTGCTCTGCGACATCCTTCAGGTTCTGCACCTGCACGCCCGAGGGCACATCCTGCTCCGTGGCCGCCTGGCTCAACTGCAGCGCGCGAATGTAGGCCGCCACCGCCCAGCGATCCTCAGGCGTCAAGCTGCGCCGAGTAGTCGGGCATTGCGCCGTAGCCGTGCGTCATCACGTAGAAGTAGTGCGAGATCGGCTGCGCCAGGCGCACCTGGTCGTGCAGATTGGCCGCCGGCTTGTAGCCGCGCTGCACAATCTCGCCGAGCCCGTTGCCAACGCGCGAGTGGCAGGGCGTGCAGTAGACGTTGAACCGCTCCTGCCCGCGCTCGCAGCACTTCCATCGTCACCGGGAACGGCAACACGTTCTGCTCTTCGCGATAGCCGTTGGCGCCCTGCATCACGCCGGTGTAGAAGTAGCTGTCTTCGTGCAACTGGCCGCGCGCCACGGTGTTCACCACCTGCGGACGCGCGCCGCGATGGTCGGCGAACATCTCCGAGCCGCGCTGCGGAAATGATCTTGGGCTGGTCCTGCATGTCCTGGCGGCAGCCGGCGATGAGCAAGCAGCGCCGACAGGCGGCAAGCGTCAGCGGCTTCGCACCCTGCGCCGCAGATGCGCAAGGACCTGGGGCACCCGAGGTCCTGATGGTCCTGATCTCTGGACGGTTCTGCATCAGTACTCCACCTCCACCACCGAGACGGGCGCGAAGCTCTTCGAGATACTCCTTCGATTCCACCGAGATCGAACTTCGGATCCAGCGCTTCAAGGCAAAGGAAGAACTTGTCCGTCGTCGCGCCGTCGCGGAAGTTCGGCGCATTGAACAGCGGATGATAGAGCGCCGGCAGTCCGTTCAGCGCCAGCATGCCGAATGCCGCCGACAAGCCCGCCCACAGAATCGTCCACTCGTACGCGGGCACGATGAATGCCGGCCAGGAGTAGAGCGGACGGCCGCCGATGTTCAGCGGATACGCGAGCACCGAGATCCAGGTCTCCAGCGAGAACATGGCCGCGACACCCATCAGCCCGCCGATCAGCGTGACCAGCGGCACCTTGTTGCGATGAAAGCCGATGGCCTCGGCCGCTTCTTCGACCGGATAGGGCGTGTAGCAGTCCATGCGGCGCCAGCCGTCCTGGCGCGCCTGCTGCGCGGCGCGGACCAGGTCGCCGGGCGTATCGAATTCGGCCAGCAGGCCGTAGGTTCCTTCGCGTGGGGGCATTAGTCACCAGCCTCCGCTGTCGCTTTGGGCTTGATCTTGGCCTGCCGGCAGCATCATGCGGATTTCATTCATGGGAATCATGGGCAGGAAGCGCACGAACAGCAGGAACAGCGTCGTGAACAGTCCCAGCGTTCCGACGAAGGTCATGTAGTCCCACTTGGTGGCGCGATACGTGCCCCACGACGAGGGCAGGAAGTCGCGATAGAGGCTGGTCACAACGATGACGAAGCGCTCAAACCACATGCCCGTGTTGACGACGATCGAGATGAAGAACATGAACGGAATCGAGGTGCGCAGCTTGCGCGACCACAGCGTCGTCAGCGGAATCGCCAGGTTGCAGGTGATCAGCACCCAGTACGACCAGCCCATCGGCCCGAACATGCGGTTCCAGAACATGAACGCTTCCCAGTGCGAGGCCGAGTACCAGGCCATGAAGGCTTCCATGCCGTAGCCGTAGGCCACGATGAAGCCGGTCGCCAGCATGACCTTGCCCATGTTGTCGATGTGGCGCTCGGTGACCAGGCGCTTCGAGGTGATAGAACTTGCGCAGCGGAATGGCCAGCGTGAGCACCATGGCAAAGCCCGAGTAGATGGCGCCGGCCACGAAGTAAGGCGGGAAGATCGTGGTGTGCCAGCCCGGCAGCACCGCCACCGCGAAGTCGAAGCTGATGACCGTGTGCACTGAGAGCACCAGCGGCGTGGCCAGGCCGGCCAGCAGCAGCGAAGCCGTCTCGTAGCGCATCCAGTGGCGCACCGATCCGCGCCAGCCCAGCGAAATCAGGCCGTAGAAATACTGCGCAAACTTCGACTTGCGCGCGATCGCGCAAGGTGCCGAAGTCGGGAACCATGCCGATGTACCAGAACACCACGGAGATGGTCGCGTAGGTCGAAACCGCGAAGACGTCCCACAGCAGCGGCGAGCGGAACTGCGGCCACACGTTCATGGTGATAGGGATAGCGGGAGCAGCCAGTATCCCAGCCACGGACGGCCTACGTGAATCAGCGGGAACATGCCGGCGCAGACCACGGCGAAGATCGTCATCGCCTCGGCGAAGCGGCTGATGGAGTTGCGCCAGCTCTGCTTGAAGAGCAGCAGAATCGCCGAGATCAGCGTGCCGGCGTGGCCGATGCCGATCCACCAGACGAAGTTGATGATGGCGAAGCCCCACGCCACCGGCTGCGTGATGGCCCAGATGCCGACGCCCTTGAGGAACAGCCAGGTCACCGCCACCAGCAGCAACAGTCGCCACCGCGCCGGCGATGCCGAAGACGGCGAACCAGCCCAGCGGCGTGTGCGGGGTGAGCACGATGCGCGAGATCTTTTCGGTGACCGACTTGAAGGTCTGGCCCGGCGCAATCACCCGGTATTCCCCGGTGTCGGGATCGATCCTCAGCGTCGTGCGGTTTTCAGGTCGCTGGTTGCCATCGTGGCTTCAACCCTTTGCCGGCTGCGTGCTCCACCGGCGTCTCTTCGAGTTCAGGATTCAGATTCAGAACCGCGGCCACATACGTCGTCCGCGGACGCGTGTTCTGATCGGCCAGCACCTGGTAGCTGCGCTCGTCTGCGCGCAGCTTCGCCACCCTGCTGCTCTTGTCGTTGATGTTGCCGAAGGTGATGGCCGATGCCGGGCACGCCTGCTGGCAGGCCGTCACAATCTCTCCGTCGCGTATGGCGCGGTTTTCCTTGTCGGCTTCGATCTTGGCCGCAGTGATGCGCTGCACGCAGTAGCTGCACTTCTCCATCACGCCGCGCGAGCGCACCGATACATCCGGATTGCGCATCAGCTTCAGGCTCTCCGTCTCGTAGTCGGAGTAGAGCAGGAAGTTGAAGCGCCGCACCTTGTAGGGGCAGTTGTTCGAGCAGTAGCGAGTGCCCACGCAGCGGTTGTAGACCATCGTGTTGAGGCCTTCCGGCGTGTGCACCGTGGCGCCGACCGGGCAGACCTGCTCGCAGGGCGCGTTCTCGCAGTGCTGGCAAGCCATCGGCTGGAAGTGCGCGCGCGGCGCCGCCAGATCGCCTTCAAAGTAGGTGTCGATGCGCAGCCACTGCATGTTGCGGCCGATGCGCACCTGCTGCTTGCCCACCACGGCGAATGTTGTTCTCGGCATAACAGCTCACGATGCAGGCATTGCAGCCCGTGCAGCTGTTCATGTCGATCGACATGCCCCACGCGTTGTCGTTGTACTTCCAGTTGGGGAAGAGCGAGGTGTCCTATCGTCGGGCGTTTCGCGGCCTTCGCCCTCATGCGCGAAATCCGGGGTTGCGCCTTGAACTCATCGAGCGTGGCGTAGCGAATGATGCCGCGCGGTCCGAGCGCTTCATTCGGCCTCGAGCGAATGCGTTGCCGCTCGCCATCGCCGCCGAACGTCTTCGAACGATGATCCTGGTAGTGGCTCTTGGTGATCGCAATGCCCCACTTGCCTTCCACCTTCTTGATCGAACCGGTGGCGTAGAACGGCGCAGCACGTGGTGCGAATCAGGTAGGCATTGAAGCCGGCACCCGAACCAACGCGGCCGGCAAACTGCGCGACCGTAGCCCAGATACACAGTGACCGAGTTGTCGGGATGCCCGGGCGCCACAATCACCGGCGCCTTCACCTTGCCGCCGCCCGACGCTGATCTCGACGATGTCGTCTTCTTCGAGCTCCAGCTTCGTCAGCGTTGCGCCTGAAACGATCGCCGCGTTGTCCCAGCTCAGGCTGGTCACCGGCTTGGGCAACTCCTGCAGCCAGCCCACGTTGGACCAGCGCCCGTCGTAGACGTTCGGGATCAGGCCGGAAGATGATCTCGAACTGATCCTTCGCGGAGCGGCGCGGGAACCTTGGGAATCTGCAGCCTGTTGCCGCTTGCCGCCTTTGTCGAACGCAGTGCCCTCAATCCATCCGGCGTGCAGCGCCTTGCGCCAGCCCGGTCTCGAAGTCGCCCTTGATGCCGGCCTGCCAGGTGGTCGCGCACCGCCTCGTAGGCGCTCAGCAGCGGCTCATCGAGCAGCGTCTGAAACACATCGTGCGCGGTCTTGCCGCCATACAGCGGATCGATCATCGGCTGCACGATCGAAACCGTGCCGTCGTACGCGCGCGCATCCGACCACGACTCGAGGAAGTGCGCCGCAGGAATATGCCAGTGCGACAAGCTGCGCCCGTCTCGTCGTAATGCGAGCCGAGATGCGCCACAACCTTGGCCTTGTTGAACGCGTCGGCGAACTCCAGATCGACAGGCGCGGAGTAGATCGGATTGACATTCAGAATGACGAGCCAGATCCACCTTGCCCGCATTCAGATCCGCAACCAGGCGCCTTCAAGTCGCCGCAATCTGATCGCTCGGCAGCGGATTCAGCGGCTCGGGCGAGACAGAAACCGTCTTGCCCACATTGCCCAAGCGCATTGTTGATGGCCAGCGCCAGCGCAGCAACCGAAGCGATCCTGATACTAGCCGCCGGAATCACCGCGCTCTTGCCGGCGTTCGCCTTCAGGTCCTTCGCCAGCGCGGCTAGAAATTTCTGCTGCTCGTCGGTCCACGCATAAGCAGGCGCATGCACGCCCGGCGACACCCACGGCCTGCGCCAGCGCCGCCGCAAATGCGGGAATCTCGCTCGCGCGCAGACCGAGGCGATGCTCGGCCTTCATGCCCGTCGTGGTCGGCGTGCTCTCGACCGCATACAGCCGGTTCATGCCCTTCGCGGGATCCTTGCGCCGCTCCGCATACTCGCGCACCAGCTTGTGGAAGCCCGGGATAAGCTGCGCCGGAAAGAAAGTCCGCATCGAGCGAAACAATCACATCGGCGTCGGCGAGGTCGTACTGAACGGTTCAGGCCCGCTGCGAGCCGCGGTGCCCGCCACCGCAGGGTCATACTGCACCAGCTTCGCCTTGGGATATGCCGCCTGCACCGCCTTCCACTGCCGCGCCAGCGTGGGCGACGTGATGGTCGCGCTCAGGAAGTAGATCCCCGTTCCGTCTTTGCTTGCCGCGACCTTCGTCGCGCAACTCCTGCGCAAACTCCGCCCACTCGCGATTCTCGCCCTCGAACGTCACGTGCTGCGAGCGGTCCGGATCGTACAGGTCCAGCAGCGCGCCCTGCGAGAAGACATCGGACGAGCCCTGGTTGTAGGCATGGTCGGGATTGCCGTCGATCTTGATCGGGCGGAACTGGTCGCTCTTGACCAGCAGCGGCACGCGCGCCGGTAGCAAACGGGATGCGCCGTGGCGAAGTAGTTCGGCTTGCCGAGAATCAGATCTTCCGGCGCCTTGACGTACGGATAGATCGGCTCATCGGGCTGCTTGGCGCAACCAGCAAGCCCGGCCAGCGCCATCGATGCGCCCATCAGCTTCATGAAGCCGCGCCGCGAAACCGGATCGACCCACTCCTGCGCCGCAGCCGGGAACTCTTTCTCCACCGCGGCCTGAAACTCCGGCGTGTTCGCCAGCTCGTCCACCGAACGCCAGAACCTATTTCCCGTTGCGCCGGGTTGCCATGCGCTCTTCAGCTGCTCGCGCACCTGCGCCAGCGTCATTGGCGCTTTCACCGGCTGGGCCTGTCTTGCCTTTGTCGTTTTCCACGGCGTTTCCCGTCGTCTTCGTTGCTTTCGTTCATCGGTTCGCGACTCATCGGTGGCAAACCTCGCAACTGGTCAGCTCTTTCGGAGTGCGAATCTTGTAGTGCTGCAGAAGGAAGTGTCCCAGTTCGTCCTGGCTGGTGAACTTCTGGTAGTGAACGGCCGCCGGAAGCTGCGCCGCTGCCACGTCAGCTGACGGTACCATGCGCTCCAGATTTCGGCAGTTCGCAGCGCCGCCACCTCAGGACCTGTCGTTGCCGGATCCTTCATCACGCAGTTCACGCTCTGCGCGGTCGGCAGCCCGGTTTTCTCATCGGCAACCGAACACCACACCGGGCGATCTTCTGCCGGGCTCTCCCAGGCCATGTTGTAGATCTGGCTGGTCGGCCGCAGGTTCTTCGCCGGATTGCGATGGCAGTCGAGGCACCACTCCATCTGCAGGGTGTTCTGCGCGTACATCAGCGGCATCTGGTCCACGCGGCCATGACAGCTCGCGCAGCCGAGGCCCTTGTTCACGTGAATTTCGTGGCTGAAGTAAACAAAGTCAGGAAGGTCGTGCACCTTGGTCCAGGCCACCGACTGGCCGCTGGCCCAGCTCTCGCGCACCGGCTGCAGCAGCTGCGCGTTGGTCCAGATCTGCGCGTGGCAGTTGATGCAGGTCTTGGTCGGGGGAATTCCGGCGTAGCTCGATTTCTCGACCGTGGTGTGACAGTACTGACACTGCAGTCCCAGCCCCTGCACATGATGCTTGTGGCTGAACGGCACCGGCTGTTCCGGACGCTGACCTTGCCGCGTCACCCAGGGCGAGCGTTGCAACTGGTCCAGCGTGACCCCAAGTGCGATCACAATCAGCCCCGTCAGCACCAGGCTCGCTCGAGCCAAAGCATTGGAGCTGCGGTCAAATATCTGCGCCATGAATGCTTTCCTGCTTCGTTTTCGTTTTGCGTTTTCTTGTTATGTTGTGCGCGCTGTGCTGGCGGTCACACAGGTGTTGGTTAGTTTTGGGTTTTGGGTAAACACCACCTGAGCGGTGGACGACCCCGAAAATTCAATATAGCAGCCAACGCCCTATCTGTAATGCATTCAATCACTCAGACTTGAAATTATTTTTATCCCGCGAAAGTTCTGTAAATGCTTGAGTAAGAAAAATGTTGCACCAACAGCGAGTCCAGCAAAACGAGCGCCCATTCGCAGGTCAAAACCGTACCAGAGAATGGGATTCTATTCTGCCGTGAATTAGGGGGGAGCGTTCAGAAAAGGCACATGCGCGGATTGCAACACACGCTTCAAATCCCAGGCTCCCCCTGCAACTGGCGATCGTACTCGGCTTGGTCGAAATGCCCGAGCGACGAGGCGATCCGACCATCTGCGTCAAACTGCCAGAGTTCGAAGCCGCTGATCCTGACCGGATTTCCGGTGCCTCCAGGGCCGGTGCTGGTGCCTATTAAGGTCCAGTGAAATTCCACCTCGGCGCCACGCAATCGCATATCGTCCATCAATACCCGAAGGTCAGGAAACGCGGTCATGAATGATCGGGCCGCATCCGCGATCGCACTCCGCCCAACCGCTGGCGCGCCGCCATTGATGGTGAGGGAGCCGCCGGGAGCAAAGAATTCCGCAACTCCGGCTGGATCGCCGCCGCACCAAGCGGCCGCGTAGCGCGTCGCAAAATCTCTCAATCTCTCCAAATCGGCTTGCACGGGAAGCCATCGTATCAAGTCGACCGTAAGTAGGCTATGGCATCAGGCAAGAGCCCATTTGGGGTCCTGCCTGTTGTTCCTTCTACCCCGGCCAAAATGTAATGAGCATCCCACCCGCAACGATCAGCGCGCCACCTGCATAGATTGCCATCGTCGGCGATTCTCCGAATCGCACCTTCGCGACTATCTGCGCCATCAGGAAAAACAACATGACATACACGCCAATCAATTTGCCAAAACTCCACCGTGGCAGGTTCACGACCGCACCATATCCTGCCAGCACTACCGCGCCAGCCAGAAGCGCGAACATTTTCCCTGATCCCGGACCTCGGTAAAACGCGCTTTGGAAGAAGGAGTCTCCCCAGGCCTCAAGCGACGCAGCAACTGCAAGTACACCAAGTGCTCCCAGGGGGTTTGAGACCAGCCGATCGAAAAATGACACAGGGAGATAACCTCCGGAAGTTGGGAGTTGCTTCTTGGCCAGACAAGGCTCAAGCGCACGCCTGCAGCTCCCGATGCCAATGCTACCAACCACATGCTTTAGAATTCATAAAGGCTTCATCAAGGCATTCAACCGGTTGCCTTCAGCTCTACATCCTGCTTTACGCTACGGACACGCAATCCGGTAGCTGGTCCTCCATATTTAGGCGGTTGCCTGGTCTTCGCGGACCTGCCTCTGAAGGTGAACTCGTCCGGGGCCCATGAAAGGCAAGAGTCATGAAATACGCTGGATTGCTAGTGATGCCCGCCGGATTCGCTCTCTCAATATCAGCCATTCTCCTGTTCCCGGCCTCCACAGAGCGGGCGGCATTCATACTTTGCGGGCTCGCCGTCGAAGCCATGGGTCTCGTCGTGGCCGTAAGAGGCCACATGCAGAAGCGCGGAGAAGACCGCACATGAACCCTTCCGCGGCCATGCCGTTCTCTGATACCGCATTTGCCCTCTCGCTGGGCCTCCTGCTGCTCGCGCCGCTCGCAATCGCCGGCGTGGCGCTCGTCGATACGGGCCTCGGCCGCTCCCGTTCCGCGGCGCAGTCCCTGCTCGGCAGCCTTGTCGTCATCTCAACCGCAGTCATCGCCTTCCTGGCCGTTGGAGCCGCCTTCGCCTCGGCCAGCGCAGACTCCGACCACGTCTTGCGCCTCGCCGGCAGGCAGTGGGACTGGGCTGGTGCAAGCTCATTCTTTCTGCGCGGTGCTGCCTCCGTTCCCCCGCGCTCACAACTCGCGTTGCTCTTCGAAACCCTGGCCGTAGCCCTCGCCACCATGATCCCATGGGGTTCCGGCGCCGACCGCCTGCGGATGCCCGCGGGTGCGGCCATCGCATCCGTTCTGCCGGTCCTGGTTTTCCCGTTCGTCGCGCACTGGACTTGGGGCGGTGGCTGGCTTGCACAGCTCGGCACGAAATTCTCTCTCGGGGCAGGCTTTCTTGACCCGGGCGGGGCAGCCTCCATCCACGCGCTCGGAGGCCTCTCCGCGCTCGCCGTGGTCTGGATCGCGGGCCCGCGCAAAGGCAAGTTCCCCCGCGAAGGCCTCTCCACCGCCATGCCGGGCCACAACGTAGTCTACGTCCTCTTCGGCTGCTTGCTCGCTCTCCCCGGATGGCTTGCGTGGAATATGGCCGGCGCAATGCTCTGGCTCAATGCCGCTCCGACCTCGCTGGTCATCACAGCGATCAACACGCTGCTGTCGGCGGCTGCGGCTCTAGTCGCGGCGTTTTCCGTCACGCGCATGCGTTTCGGCAAGCCGGACGCAAGTCTTTGCGCGAATGGCTGGCTCGCGGGCCTGGTGACATCGAGCGCGTGCGCCGCCCTGGTTACGCCGTTTGAGGCGGTAGCCACCGGCCTTGTCGCCGGCATCATCGCGCCGCTTCTGGTCGAACTGTTTGAGCTCGCCCTCTCCATTGACGATCCCGCGGGCGCAATCAGCGTTCACGCCGCTGCGGGTCTTTGGGGACTTGCAGCCGCCGGCATCTTCGCGCCCCGGTCCGGCCAGTTTCTCGCTCAACTGATCGGTATCTCGACGCTGCTGGGCCTGGTTCTTCCGGCCGTCTATCTGATCTTCTGGCTGATCGACCGCGTACTTCCCTTCCGCGTCGACCCTGACGGCGAACGCCTCGGCATGGACCTCCACGAACTAGGCGGCGGCGCCTACCCCGAATTCGTCATCCACCGGGACGAATCTTATCGTTAATCGGGCCGGAAACCGAATCACTCATCTTCGAGGTCTTGGATCGTGCGAGCTGCTTGGACCGCAGCGGGGCTTTTCTCATTTCCTCATGGCATCTTTATTGCAACACGAGCAGCCTAGCGATATCAGAGGGAAAGCACCGGACGCAGCCAGTCGCACGTCGGGAATCGCTCTTTATGCCAGCGGAGGGCTCAAGCCATGATCTTGCAATCAACGGAACTGTCGCCCAGCGAGGCCAGTCGTCGGCAGGCGGTAGAGCAGATGCGCCACCAACTCTATATTCTCGACCGCAGCAGTCGACGCGCGTCCATTGAGGATTGCATTGCGGCAATCCTGGAGCAGTCCGGGGCGGATCGTCCCGGCATCAAATCCAAGTCTGTTTCCGATAGTCCAGATAATTCTGCCCGAATCTGTCCAGGAGGACCTTCGCTTCCCGTCGCCCCCGGAACACGTGCAGCCCAAGCAGCGCCAGAAAAGGCACGAACAACCAATACAAATGAAGAAAAACGATCAGGCCCAGCCACATAACGTCGACGAAAACATAAATGGGGTTGCGAATCCGCGAATAGAGACCGAGCGTGACGAGTTCCTTTGCTTGCGGTGTGACGGAAAACGACTTGCCCAGTTGGAAGCGAGCGACAACGAACAGAACGTAGCCGAGGATTGCAAGGACTGCACCCGCGATTCTCAGTGTCGTCCATGGTCGCTCTGCGCACCCCCGGAACAAAGAGATAGAGCAACGAAACAACTAAGGGAACCGCTATCGCAGGAACCGGGATTTTCATTTACTTTGCCTCTACCGTGTCATCGCGACACTTCTTTACGAAGACCCCAAAGAACGAGGAACGACCCCGCGACAATAGCGATTCCTACCGACATGAATCCAACCGTCACAAAGGTCTCTTGCCAAGGCAGTCCAACATTGCCATTTCCTGTAATTGGAGAGAGTGCCGCAGTGCCGAAGATCGCGGCAAGCACAGTTATGAACCAGTTCACATAAGTGCCATAAAGCAAGGCCCAGAATGCAACGGTCGTTGTCGGTCGCGAAAGTCTCACATGGGGCCAGATCGCGCCCAACCCAACCATGAAAATGCCATTCATCACACCTTCGAGATGTGCGGCCAGGCCCATACGCACATTGGTAAAATGCTGCTCTGCAAAACCGGTTAGCAGCCCTAGCACGAATAGACACATGCCATGAAACATCAACCGCCGGTTGGTTTCTTCCATAACTTGTGACCTCTGCACGCGGGATACGTCGTGACTGCAGGTAAAAATCGGCGGCGACAAGTCCGATGTGCCATTCAGTTGGTCACCCATCGTACATCATGCTGAACGGAGTTGTTGTTGGAACATCTACTGCGGCTCTGCAATTAACTGCACCCTCTGCACTCAAATTACAGAAGGGTCCATACCCCGGAGCACGGACGCCATCGTGACGCAGGCTACACCAGTCGCTTTGCCTTGTTGCTACATCGCTTCCGGGCTTTCGATGCCCAGCAGTCCCAGCGCCGTGATCAGTTCCTGCAGGGCCACTGCGGCCGTCGCCAGCAGGAACATGCGCCGCTCCGGATCTTCTTCGGTAAGGATGTGGTGCTTGTGATAGAAGTTGTTGAAATCCTGCGCCAACTGGAAGGCGTGCTTGGCCAGGTAGGCCGGCTCTGACGTCGCAATGCACTGCTCCAGCACCGCCGCGAGCCGTCCTGCCCTGAGCCAGAGCGCCCAGATGTCCTCGCCCGCTTCGCCATGCAGAAAGGCCCCGGCGTCAGCACCCTCGAACACGCGCAGCACGGCCTCCGGCGTGGTGGCGCCTTTGCGGAATATGTTGCGCGCGCGCACCACCGCGTACTGGATGTAAGGGCCGGTTTCGCCCTCAAAGCTCAGCGCGTCCTTGAAGTCGAACGCGATCACCGAATTGCGCGTGAACTTCAGCATGAAGTAGCGCAGCGCGCCGATCGCAATCTGCTCCGCGATCCGCTGCCGCTCCTCTTCGTCGCGGCCCGTCTGGCGCGCATCCACTTCGGCGCGTGTCGCGGCGATCAGCTTGTCGATCAGGTCATCGGCCTTCACGCCGAATCCCTTGCGCCCGCTCACCTCGATGTACGCGCGGCCGCGATCTTCTTCGGGAACGTCGTAGCCCATTTCCTGCAGCGCAGCGAGGCGTCAGCGCCACCATCTCGTAGCTGAAATGCGTGTAGTGATCGGCCTGCACGCGTGTAGCCCATGCCGCGCAACGCCTGGATCACGTTGGCCTGCGGGTCAGACTGGCGCGAGTCGATCACGTTATAGATGGCCTGCGCCCCGCCGAAATGCGGATGCACCGCCTTGCCGTGTTCGGTCGAGATCCAGCACTCATGATTGGGATACTTGAAGAACGTCCTGTAGCCGAAGTCGCGCCCAAGCAGGCCGAACTTCCACAGGTGATAGGCGATGTCCTTGCCCACATACGTCACGGTGCCGTTGGAACGGACGATCACCTTCGCGTCTTCGTCGACCTCGCCGTTCGTCTCCTCGGACTCTTGCTCATCCGTTTCAGCCGACTTGGCCGCCGCGGCCGCTTTGCCTGCAGCGGCTGGGCGCGTCATCACCCAGCAGCCTTTGTTCTTGCCCTCGTTTTCGAAGTAGAGAACGCCGGTCTGCTTCAGCTGCTCAAACGCCAACGACCAGAAATTGAGGTGCAGAATCTCGCTCTCGCGCGGCAGAAAATCGTACTCGATGCCAAGCCGCAGCATCGTTTCAAGATGCCGCCTGAGCACCGCGGTCGAAATTATCTCGGCAACATCTGCCGTCTCGTTGCGCCCCTGCTCAATCTCGTGCAGCGTGGCATAGCGCAGTTTCTTCCGCGTCTCATTCTCCTCGGCCGTTCCCGTGGAATACCATCGCGAAGTCCGCGCATACAGGTCCCAGCAGTAGTAGTCGATGCGCTCACCCTTGCGCTCCAGCTCGTCGAGCAGAGCACGCACGTCCACTGCCGACTTGCCTTCCACATGCAGAAATCCGACCACCACATCCGCCACCTGCACGCCGGTGTTGTCGATGTAGTTCTGTACGGCCACCTTTTGCCCGGCCGCGCGCAGCAGCCGCACAAACGTATCGCCCAGAATTGCATTGCGGAGGTGTCCGATATGCGCAGCCTTGTTCGGATTGATGCTGGTGTGCTCGACGAGCGCGTGAACGCCTTTGCCTAACGACTCCGACCCGTCTCCCGAAGCCACCAGCCGGATGCCGACAACGCGATCGATTCGCGCATTGATGTAGCCGGCCCCCGCCACCTCGAACGAAGAGAATCCGTTCAACGGGCCGAGCGCATCCACGATCTCCTGAGCGATGACTTTCGGCGCTTTCCGCAGTTTGCGCGCCAGCTCAAAGGCGACGGGAGTCGCCAGTTCGCCGAAGCGCAGATCCGGCGGCGTCTCCATCGGAATGCTTTCGAGATCAAGATCGTACCTGGCTTTGAGCACGCTGCGAAGCTGCGTCTCAAGCCTGTTCTTCAATTCGAGATACACGTAATGAACGCCTCAGAAATACTTGATTTTCAAGGCGATTTTATCATCCGCTACGCATCCGCACCGAAGCATACCCAAATGGCAGAACCTCGAACATCAGTAGCATCCAGCAAAGCGACCATCAGGTCAGACCCCGTCAACGGGCGCATTGACCTGTTCGCGTCAAATTGACATCGGAGGCGGGGCGATCAGACGCCAGTCGGATTCTTGCGTTCGTATTATGAGGACCGTCCGGCAATCAGTACGCCTCGATGCCCTGCTGCCCCTGGAGATGCTCACGTGGCTTGTTTAGGAACTCTCCGATGTATACGTCCCCTTCAAGAGAATTCAGCAGTGGGCCGTGGACACGTTTGGTGAAGAGCAGTCGCTGGCTGTTCGGGAAATAATGATGGATCATGTCGTTATACAGGGGCCTGCACGCGTCATCCAAGCCGCCTGCGCCAAGCAGTACAGGAACGTTGCTGTAGTACGGGCTTTTGGTAGCTTCGTTTATTGGCTTGACTCGCCAGGCGTCACACACCGCGCCGTAAACATCGTTGACATGAAAGCCAGCCAGCCAGGGCATAACGGTTTCCTGCTGCCTGATGATGGCTGGATCTTCAAAGGCCATCTTGTCTGAGCAATAAACTGACAGTCGCATGCCCGATATCGAGCCGCTCCCCGAGAACACGCCATCGAAATACGCCTTGACGTACGGCTCCTGTCGCCCATCGATCATATCGTTGACGATCTGAGGCAGCTCTTTTATCCCGTCGTAGTCCTCCACCTTGTCGTGGATAATGCTCAACAGTTCGCTGCGACCGTAGTTTACGATTACAGTCCTGCCATCCTTTAGCTGATAGTTGATCGTAGACATCTTGCCACCGAGGCCAATGAAGTAGCTGTGAAATCGGCCGAGAAGAGTGCTGTTGTCGATGCCCAGCACGCCTGTCAGCGCTTCATTGAAATTGGCCAGTTCCTGCTCATCAATGTTTACAAACTCCGGAAGGGGCGAGTCCAGAATCAACGAGCGAATGTGCTGTGGATACTTTTGCAGAACAGCCATCATCAGACCGCCACTGTAAGAGATACCCATGAGATTCAGCGAGTCTATGTGCAGCAAGCGGCGAAGGTCTTCGATATCTGCTGCACTTTCATCCGTGTTGTAGGCGGAGAGATCAATACCCTCCCTGATCAGCTTTGCACGGCATTGTCTGACGGCTGAGAGTACCGCATCGTCTACAGACCGATGTTCGAGGTAAGCCTCTTGAATCGCCTTCCCTTCGCCTTCACATTCGAGGTTCGGCTGTGCGAAGTGAGTTCCACGTTGCTCGAATGCGATATAGTCCCGATTACGTAGCAGAGACCTCCGAGCAATCGAAGTAACTGGATGCAACGAACTGACACCCGGACCACCACCGGTGTACAGGACGGGATCTGGGCTCTTGGCTGGGTTATTGCTCTCCACATAGATGAACGGCAGCTTGATGGTCCGGCCCAGTGGATGATGACGATTTTCCGGTACGATCAGAAAGCCGCAGTGAGTTTTGTGAAGGCTGTCCGCCTTGTAGATACAGTCACTCGATTCGATACGAGCAACATTGCCCTGCTCCGCGCCGGAGGCAACCGGCGCCATGAGAAGCAAACTAAGAAAAAAGGGTCTGATCATTGCTTTCTTGCGTACCTCCCGGAGGGGTCGACAACCTCGGTCCATGCGTGCACGATAATGGCCAATTGATTATTGCGGGCCAAAAAGTGGGGATCATTGCGGCAGCTGGACTGTTCGCTGCTCGGGCGGCGAATTCATGCCCAAAGAGGGGACGAGGCTGTTCAGAATCGAACAGGGTGATCCGAAAATGGACATCGGAGGAGTAACACATTTTCGACAAGGCCGTCCGTTTCTCCCCAAAGCCATGTGTTCGGTTCTTCGATTGCAGCGCCGTTGCTCGGCGCGCTCAACTCGCAACTGAACGTTCTCGATGAGCGCATAATCGCCAATGCACACAGCGACCTCGCACGTGCGACAGAAACAACCCTTTCCTTTCTCGCGAACCGTCGATGACTAGAGACACCCTTCTCCCCATCCCGCCTCAGGGCGCCAGCCGCCGAATATGCATGCCGTAAGATGGAGAATGGATGCCGTTTAAGTCCTGTTCTTTCCTGTAAGGGCGCGGCGCACACTCTTCATGACTAATCCCGTGTCCAACTCAGCCCGGTTTTATCTCACCACGCCCATCTATTACGTGAATGCGCGTCCGCACCTGGGCCACGCCTATTCGACCATCGTGTGCGACGCGATCGCGCGCCGCAAGCGAGCGCTCGGCATCGACACGTGGTTCCTGACCGGCACCGACGAGCACGGGCAGAAGATCGAGCGCTCCGCGAAGCTGGCCGGGCGCACGCCGCACGGAGTTCGCCACCGCCATCTCCGCCGAGTTTCGCGGCCTGTGGGACCGGCTCGGCCTCACCTACGACGACTTCATCCGCACCACCGAAGATCGCCACAAGCGCGGCGTGCAGAAGCTCTTCGCCACGCTGCGCGACCGCGGATTCATCTACAAGGGCTCCTACACCGGCCAGTATTGCGTCTCCGACGAGGCATGGGTCGACGTCGCTCCCGGCGCGCCCTGCCCCGACTGCGGCCGCATCACGGAGACCGTCAGCGAGGAGAACTACTTCTTCAAGCTCTCGGCCTTTGAGCGCAAGCTGCTCGAGTTCTACGAAGCGAATCCCGACTTCATGCAGCCGGAGTCGACGCGCCGCGAGGTCATCTCCTTCGTGCGCAGCGGACTCAAAGATCTCTCCGTCAGCCGCACCAGCTTCTCGTGGGGCATTCCGGTGCCGGGCGACGAAAAGCACGTGGTCTACGTGTGGCTCGACGCGCTGGCCAACTACATCACCGCGCTCGGCTACGGCTCGGACGATCCCGCCGACCAGGCGCGCTTCGAGAAATTCTGGCCGGCCGACATGCACCTCATCGGCAAGGAGATCAGCCGCTTCCATTGCGTCTACTGGCCGGCGTTTCTGATGGCCGCGGGAATTCCCGTGCCGCGCTCGGTGCGCGCCAACGGCTGGCTGCTCTTCGACCAGGGCAAGATGTCGAAGTCGCGCGGCAACATTGTGCGCGCCGAGACGGTGCAGGAAGTGCTCGGCGCCGACGCGCTGCGCTACTTCCTGCTGCGCGAGATTCCCTTCGGCCAGGACGGCAACTTTTCATTTGACGCACTGGTGCAGCGCTACAACGGCGACCTCGCCAACGGCTACGGCAACCTCGTCAGCCGCGTCGTCAACATGGTGCACAAGTACTTCGGCGGAGTGGTGCCGGACGCCGGCCCTGAGACGCCGACAGAGACCGCTCTGCGCGAAAGCGCCGACCCGCACGATCGCCGAGCTTCGGACCGGCCTTCGACGACCTCAACTTCTCTGAAGCGCTGAAGAGCCTCTGGCTCCTCGTCGCCGAGACCGACGGCTACCTGACCGCCAACGCGCCGTGGAAGAAGCCCGCCGACCGCACCGAGGCGGATCACGCCGCGCTGCAGGCCCGCGTGCTCGCCACGGCCGCCGAGGCCATCCGCGTCATCACGGCGCTCGTGTATCCCATCCTGCCGGACGCGGCATCCAAGGTGTGGCAGCAGCTTGGGCAGGGCGAGATTGCAGACGCTGCAAAGCACGCATTTCTCACCAACCTCGCGTGGGGTGGATTGAAGGCCGGCACCCGGTTCGGCGAGCCCGCACCGCTCTTTCCCCGCGCAGAAAAGGATGCAGTCGAACGTATGCAGAATCTAGAAGACGAGAACAACCGCACCGCCGTTGACGCAGCAAGCCAGCAGGAGAACGCACCGACCTCCGCGCCACAGGCGCCAACTGCAGCGCTTCCGGTTGCCCCCGCTCCACCGCCGGCTTCTCCGTCTGTGAACCCGGTGCATGACCCGAAGAACCAGCCCGGCGCCGGAATTCAGCAACCGACCGAGTCCACAGCAGAGAGCAACGCCACCGCGCCGACGCATGCCCCCATCGATTCCGCGAAGCCCGTCGCGACCGCGCACGTAAACACGGTGCCCGCCGATCTGGCCAGCAGCCGTCTCAGCACCACGCCCGCGGCGGCACCTGCCAATGCGTCGCTCGATTCATCTGCACCACCGGCGCAGCCGGCGCTTCATCACCATCGACGACTTTGCCAAGGTGGACCTGCGCGTTGCCCAGATTCTCGTCGCCGAGCGCGTTCCCAAGGCGGACAAGCTCCTGCGTCTCGAAGTCGATCTTGGCTACGAAAAGCGCCAGATCCTCGCCGGCATCGCGCAGTACTACGAGCCCGAAAAGCTGATCGGCCGCAAGATCGTGATCGTCGCCAACCTCGCGCCGCGCAAGATGCGCGGACTTGAGTCGAACGGCATGCTGCTGGCTGCGTCGCTGCCGCCCGACGGCTCGCCGGTGCTGGCGGGCTTCCTCGAAGACGTGCCGCTCGGCGCACGGCTGAAGTAGCCGGCGCGAAACACTCCGCCGGAGACGGCTTTGGCCGCCTGTTATTTGTCACGTCAGCAGAGTCGCGCGCGTAGTTTCCTCGGACCGGACTGCATCTAGATACAGCAACGCAAGTACGACCGATCGTGTCATGGCAATGAGACCCATGAGCACAGCGAACAGGCTCCAGCCGACAAGTTGTCCGACCCACCACCACGGTCCGCCTTCTAACATCGCCCCCGGAACGAAAAGCGCCAGAAGTGCCGGGATTTGCGCGACTCCTGTCGCCAAAGCAAGACCGAGCAATGGACCAAATCGCCGTAAGCTGAACCTGAAGCTACGGCGAATGGCAGTCCCCGGGTTATCTTGCGCAGCGGCCAACGCCGGCATCACAAACGCGCTCCATGGGGCGAGAAAGAGAGGCAAGATGAATACCCAACCGATAAGGATTAGAGTTCCGAGGCTGATGGAAACCGGCACCACGAGCCACACAATGCGAGCATAGCGGGATACAAACGATTTTAGGTCCAGATTTTCGCGTTGCCGGTCCGACCTGACAATCATCGCCACACCAACTGTCCCCAGGTCAGGGAGAAGAGATACCTGGGCGATAAATGCCAGGATTATGGCGAGCTTTGCCAGTCCGCTCATTGAATGCCATTGGTCCAGGGGGCTGACCATGTGTCCCGAAGCCGCGCTTGCATGGACAGCGAAGGAGATGGAGATCATGCAACCCGCCCCCAACGCGTACGGCCAGACCGAAGCCAGCCACAGAGGCAAAAGACGCCGCCGTATAAGCGGAAAAATCTGACTCCCTACTGATTCCGATTGCTCCATACTGACTTCCTCCTTGCGCAGGGTCGGTCGGTTTCTGAATTCACTTGAATGGTGATTTTGGGGACGACGAAGTATACCGCGAATCTCGGGTAATTGACGTTTCAGGGCGAAGACTCCGCGAGGCTCTACCATAAAGACAGCCGGAGGGCGCCTCGATCACTCGTCGCACCTCCGTGCAAACATCCATTGACACTTCGCGAGGCCCTTTGCTGATCGATTCCCATGCGCACCTCGACAGCCCGCGCTACACAGACGACCGCGGCAACATGCTGACGCGTGCAAAAGAGTCGGGCGTGGGCGCGGTACTCTCCATCGGCATCGGCGAAAATCCCGCTGAGATGCACCAGGCGCTCGACATCTGCCGCCAGTTCAACGGGGCGCCCGGAATGCCGCGCCTCTTCGCCAGCGCGGGCATCTATCCCCACAACACTCCCGAAGCCGACGAAGCGGCCTTTGCCAAACTCGACAGTCTGCTGGCCGAGCCCGAGGTCATCGCCTGTGGCGAGATCGGCCTCGACTACTATCACGAGGGCGCAGCGCACGACGTGCAGCGGGCAGGCCTGGTGCGGCAACTGGAGATCGCCGCCGCAAGCAAGCGGCCGATTCTGATTCATTGCCGCCCCAAAGACGGGGAAACCGACGCGTGGAATCATCTGTTCCTCGTGCTCGATACCTACTGGCGTCACACAGGCCTCGGCGGCATCATGCACTGCTTCGGCGGCGGCTGGGACGAGGCTCGCCGCTCGCTCGATCTTGGTTTCCTGGTCTCGTTTGCCGGCAACCTGACCTACCCCAAAGCGCAACCGCTCCGTGACGTGGCCGCGCACATGCCGCTGGACGGCCTGCTGGTTGAAACCGACGCCCCGTGGCTGGCTCCAGCGGCTTTGCGCGGCAAGCGCAATGAGCCCGCTTGGGTCACGCAAACCGCCCAGACGCTCGCCGAATCGCTCGGCGTCAGTGCCGACAAAGTTGCCGAAGCGACCACTCAGAACTTCATCCGCCTTTTTAACCTGCAGGCTGACGTGGGAAACTGGTAGAGTTGCACCGGCCACTCAGGCCGCATACAGCGGCAAAGGCGCCGCCTAAGGAACCGGAGAATGGCTCAGGAAAATTCATTCGATATCGTCAGCAAGGTTGACATTCAGGAAGTCCGCAACGCGATCGATCAGGCGCTGAAAGAGATTCGACAGCGCTTCGACCTGAAGGATTCGCATTCCGAGATCAATCTGGAAGGTAACGACAGCATTCAACTTGCGTCGGCCAGCGAGTACAAGCTCGAGGCCGTGAAAGAGATCCTCGGCCAGAAGCTGGTCAAGCGCGGCGTCTCGCTCAAGAACATGACCTACGGCAAGGTCGAGCCCGCCGCCGGCCAAAGCGTGCGCCAGAAGATCAGCCTCCAGCAGGGCATCCCCACTGAGAAGGCCAAGGAAATTGTTCGCATCGTCAAGGATTCGAAAAAGAAGGTGCAGGCCAGCATTCAAGGCGATACTGTGAGAATATCCGGCAAGGATCGCGATGATCTGCAGGCCATCATTGCCACCCTTCGGGGCCAGCGACCTCGGCGTCGATCTGCAGTTCACGAACTACCGCACGAATTAGACGTGTGAGACAAAGAGACCCTTGAGCACCCTGGCAATAGCGACGGCGAGAGAGGTTTTTGAACTTCTGCGAGAAGACCTCGTGGCAGTCGAGCAGGAGCTTGGCCGCGACGCCGCCTCCAGCGTAAGCACGATCACCGAGATCGCCGAGTATCTGCGCGAAGGCGGCGGCAAGCGCATTCGTCCGTCTCTTCTGCTGCTGGCTGCGCACCTGCTTCGGCTACTCGGGCCCCAGCGCCATCCGGCTGGGCGCTGTGGTGGAGATGGTCCACACCGCCACCCTGGTGCACGACGACATTATCGACGGCGCGGAGACGCGTCGCGGCCGTCCCTCGCCCAACACCACCTGGGGCAACGAGAAATGCGTGCTCGCTGGCGACTGGCTTTATATGCAGGCCTTCAAGGTGGCCCTGGAAGAAAAGAACCTGCGCGTGCTCGAGCTGCTCATCGGCCTCACCCAGCAGATGGTCGAAGGCGAACTGCTGCAGATCCAGAAGCTCGGCAAGGCGGTCTCCGAGGCCGAGTACTACGACCTGATTTTCCGCAAAACGGCTTGCCTCTTCTCGACGTCGATGCGCCTGGGAGCCGTGCTCGCCGGCGCAACCGAGGCCCAGGAAGACAAGCTCGCCGCCTATGGCCGCGCCGTGGGCCTGTCATTCCAGATCGTCGATGACGTGCTCGATCTGACCGCGACCGAAGAGGTTCTGGGCAAGCCCGTTGCCAGCGATCTTGCGCGAGGGCAAAGCGACGCTCGCCGTCATCCATGCCATCGACCACGGCACAGCCCGCGAGCGCCAGGCCATCCAGCGCGTTCTCGACGACCGCAGCTTCGAGTACGTGGGCCGAGAGCAGGTTCGCGAGATCCTCAAGCGCAACGGGTCCGTCGAATACGCCATGTCCGCCGCCGACCGCTACGCCGAGCAGTCGCGCCAGGCCCTCGCGTCCTTCGCCGACTCCGAGTTCAAGCGCGCCCTGCTCTGGGTTCCGGATTTCGTTGTATCCCGGGATAAATAATCAGCAGATTCCCGACGGCGACCCTCAAGCGGTTCACTGACGTCCCTTTGTCAGAGGCGGTCGATCGTTCGGATTCCACAGTGCACCGAGAACGATAGGACTACGTGCATCGCCTGATTCGAATGCCACCAGGACCTGATCGCCTGGCTCGGGGCTAAACCCCGCCCCCCTGGGTACTCCGTAAGGAATGACAACCTGTGCCCAACCGCTAAGGTTGGAGGAGTCGATCGCAGGGACCAAAACCCGTACCCGCCCCAGTTTGTCAGGATCGACAATGTCTTTGACGATGCCGGTGAGAACGCCGGGGATTTGATTCATCGTGCTCTCCAATCGGGCCAAAATTGCTACCGCATGTCTGTCAGAGTTTAACTCCGGCCCCGAATCGCGCAGATCGAAGGTACCCAAAGCCTCGCTCAATTTTTGTGAATCCATCAGCCCCATGCGCCTAATCCACTTTGGGAGAGGATCCGTCCCGATGAAAAAGAAACAGAATGGGCGCCGTCAATGGGCCGCAGTCGACCGCTACTTTGAAGAGCGGCTGCTGCCTGCGGATGAGGCTCTCGATGCCGCCATCAAGGCAAACAACGATGCTGGCCTCCCTGCCATCGATGTCACGCCGCTGCAGGGAAAATTCCTCGACCTGCTCGTTCGCATCTCCGGCGCGCGTCGGATCCTCGAGATCGGCACTCTCGGCGGGTACAGCACCATCTGGCTCGCGCGCGCGCTTCCTGAAGATGGCCGTCTCGTGACGCTCGAACTTGTGCCGCTACACGCCGAGGTCGCTCGCGCCAACATAGCCCGCGCCGGACTCCTGAACCGCGTGGAATTGTGCGTAGGGCGCGCCGGCGAGAGCCTTGAGCGACTCGTGGCCGAACACACCCCACCCTTCGATCTGATCTTTATCGATGCAGACAAAGCGGGCAATCCGGAGTATCTCCAATGGTCGCTGAAGCTCTCGCGGCCAGGAACGGTGATCATCCTGGACAACGTGGTGCGCGATGGAAGGGTCATCGATGCGGACGATCCCGATCCGGACATCCAGGGCATTCGGCGCTTCACAGAACTAGTAGCCGCCGACCCGCGACTGCGTGCAACCGTACTCCAGACCGTGGCCGGCAAAGGCTACGACGGCTTCGCGTTGCTTGTTGTGCAGACGGTCTGAAAGACACTTATCAGTTCCCTTTGGGTCGACAATTCTGCCTGCACGATCTGTCGTTGATCGGCAGTCGTCCAGATGATGCGCGCAGGCTGTAGGCACAGAGTCGCATGCTTTCCGTTGGGCGGGACGAGTGACGGCCGACGATTCGTTTAGAGCCTTAATCTTTGAATAGACAACACCTTTAGTTGCAACGGAGCAATCATATGGGAATTCTCGATCTCTTCAGCCTGAAGGGCAAGAATGCGCTCATCACGGGCTCAGGACAAGGACTGGGCGCAGGGATGGCCGTCGCCTTTGCACAGGCAGGCGCGAACGTAACACTGCACAGCTTCGACCAGATTTTGGAATCCACTATTGAGGAAGTGAGGAAGACCGGAGTTCAGTTCATCTGCCGTTCCGGAGACGTGTGCGACAAAGCGATCGCGAGAATGCTGGTGGATGACACTGTGAAGGAGTTCGGCTCCATCGACATCCTGGTGAATAACGCGGGCACGATTCGCCGGGCCCCGGCCGCTGAACACTCAGAAGAATTCTGGAACACGGTCATCGACACCAACCTCAATGCCGTATGGTTCCTGAGCCAACACGCCGGACGGCTGATGCTCGCGCAAGGCCATGGCAAGATCATCAACACCGCTTCGCTGCTGTCATTTCAGGGCGGCATTCTGGTACCCGGATACGCCGCGGCCAAGGGCGCAGTGGCGCAACTGACAAAGGCGCTGGCCAATGAGTGGGCAGACAGAGGGATTAACGTAAACGCCATCGCGCCGGGCTATATGGCCACCGACAACACCGCGCCTTTGCGCGCCGATGCCACACGGTCGCAGGCGATTCTGGGCAGAATTCCAATGGGCCGCTGGGGTCTGCCATCGGACCTTGCCGGTGCAGCCGTGTTCCTTGCATCTGAAGCCAGCAGCTACGTTCAGGGCCACGTGCTCGTTGTTGACGGGGGATGGCTCTGCCGCTGATAGAGTTCCAGCTTTGAATTCTCGCGTCGATGTGTTGGAGCCCCGCCCTGGCACGGCCCGGACGGGGCTTTCCACTCTCCGGGACAAGCGCGTCTCTCTCCCCGCCCGAGACTCTCCGACCATGGGGGCAGATCAGATTCGAGCAGATTTCTCCTAAATGGATGTGATCTCCTCCAACGAACCGACTATCCTTTCTGCACTGCGGGCGAGAAACTTTGCCCGAAGCGAGTTGGAGGTTACCAGCAATGAAGATCAGTGCTCGCAATGTCCTTCCCGGCACAGTCACGGACGTCACCAGGGGAGCGGTCAACTCAGAGGTAACGCTGGCGCTCCAGGGCGGTGAATCCGTCGTTGCGATCATCACCAATGTCAGCGTCGACAGGCTTGATCTGAAGAGGGGAACGTCAGCCTATGCCATCATAAAGGCCTCAGAAGTCATGATCGGCAAGAACCTGCAAAACGCGAAGCTGAGCGCGCGCAACGTGCTCGAAGGAAAGATTGCGAATCTGCTGGAAGGCGCGGTCAACAGCGAGGTTGGAGTCAGATTACCGGGAGGAACCATGCTGGTTGCATCCATCACCAAGGCAAGCGTCAATGCGCTCGACCTGAAGGAAGGCGCGGACGTGAGCGTGGTTGTGAAGGCATCCCACGTCCTGCTAGGAGTCTAGCTTCCACAAAATACTTCCACAACACAAGCGGATTCCTGCGCCTCCGCCGCCGGTACCCGGCCAACGGATTGTGTATCAACCTAAAGTGTCAGCCGCATTGACGCCGAAGAGCCACCCCGAAATATATGCAAGCAAGCAATTTAGTGTTTCAATTCTTAAACAGACACCCCATAGGATTTCGGCTTGATTCCAGTTCCCGAACTACGCAAGAGGACGCCAATGCTCGAAGCGTAAGACGCTCGATTATTACGAGTTTCTCCAGATCAGCCCACACGCAGACTCAGAAACTATTCACCGCGTCTACAGGTTCCTTGCAGCGCGCTTTCATCCTGACAATCCTGTATCCGGCGATCCCGAAAAGTTCTTCCTGCTGAAGGCCGCCTACGATGTCCTGTCCGACCCGGATCGCCGCGCCGAATACGACAGGGAGTTCACGGACGGCGAACGTCCCGAGCAGACGCCGCTGTCGAACTCGGTCGACTTCATGGATCAGGTGCAGGGCGAGGTGAACCGGCGTCTTGCCGTTCTCTCGGTGCTCTACTACAGCCGGCGTTCCAACCCCTTCACTCCGGAAGTGAGCCTGGCCGAAATCGAAAAGCGCATGGGCTTTCCCCGCGACTACCTCGACTTCACCACGTGGTATCTCGTGAAGAAGGGATACATCACCAGGGCCGACAACTCTGACTTCGCGTTGACCGCCGACGGAGTCGACTTCATCGAAACACAGCGCGTCAATATGCCCGTTCTGAACAAGCTCCTCACCAATGGAAACGCTCCCTGCACCGTGGATGTTCAAGACGACGGCACGGTGGCTCACGAGGCAACCGCTGCACCCGTCATTCTGTCGCCCGATAACACCCCGATCCCGGACCGGCGCAGCCAGACGAAGGAACGTCGCGGCAATTCTCCCGATCTTCGTGGGGAGAAATTTGAGCGGCGAGCGAATCAGAGAGGTCGCCGCGCGGCCGATCATCACCCCATCTCCAGCGTACCTGCGTAACCCGGAAGGTCGGGACGAATCTGCCCCGACCTACTCCACCCGCAGCGCCAACACCGGATTGATTGATGCGGCTCGCCGCGCCGGCACAATACTGGCCGCCAGCGCGCACAGCGCAAGCGCAAGAATCGAGCCGCCCAGAACCAGCGGATCCCAACCCTTGACCTGGTACAACTGGGCGGCTATCAGGCGTGCACACCCGATCGAAGCCGGAATGCCGATCACCAGTCCGATCACGATCTGCAGAAACGCCCCGCGCAACACGATGCCGATCACGTTGGTCCTGTCAGCGCCCAGCGCAATGCGAACGCCGATCTCGCTCGTGCGCCGCTCAACACTGTAAGCTGTCACGCCGTAGAGTCCCACCGCCGCAAGCACCAGCGCCAGCAAGCCGAACAACCCCGTCAATTGCGCAACGCTTCGCTCCTGGTCGAGCCGGTTCGCTACCTGCTGCTGCATGGTTCGCATACGGACAAGCGTGAGATTCGGATCGATCTCGGCAAACGCCGCGCGCACCTGCGGCTCCAGCCCGTCCGTGCTTCCGCGCACCTGCAGCACCACGCTTTCGATCAGATGTGTGCGATCGTCAATCATCTGCATCATCGGCTCTTCATAGCGCACATGTTGCGCCAGCGGAACAAAAAACAGCGGAGGCCGCCACTTCCCGCTGGGATCGGTGTAGTTCGCAGTGTGCACGACTCCCACAATCTCGAAGGCGCCGCTGTGCTTCACATCGGTCAGCCCAAAGTGCGTACCGATCGGGTTCTCATCCTTCTTGAAGAATTTCTTCACAAACGCTTCGTCTACCACAGCGACGTTTTGCGTCGCAGCCGTATCCTGCTCGGTAATGCTGCGCCCACGCACAATCGTCTGGCCCATCGTTTCCAGATATCCGGGACTCACATGATCCCATGACGAGTTGTGACTATCGTCGCTTACGTTCGGCGTCCCTTCCCCCTGCCGAACAACGAGTTCGCCCCAGTTATCCGTGAACGGCGTATACAGCGCCAGAGCGGCGCTCTGCACCCCGGGGATGCGTTCCAGGCGAGTACGCAGCGCTCGGTAGGTCACATCCAGTTTTTCCGGCGTATAGCCGGAAAACGGCGCGTTCACGCTGAGATTCACGCGATGGTCCGTCTCAAAGCCGAAATCCTGGTTCTCCATCTTCTGCATGCTGCGAGCCAGCAGCCCTGCTCCGGAGAGCAGCACGAGAGAAAGCGTCGCCTGCACCACGACCAGCGACTTCTGCGATAAGGAAGCGCCGTCGCGCGTGCTGCGATTCGCGCCTCGCAGCGCATCGGCCGGTTGCGCCTTCGAGGTCAGCCACGCCGGCGCAGTGCCGAACAAAAGCCCGGTGATCAGCGAGACACCGAAAGCAAACCCGAGCAGAGGCCATGAAGGAGTGGCATCGATGGGAACGTAGTTCGATGACCGGAACGCCAGCGCGACGATGATCTTGACTCCCAGACAGGCAACCAGCACCCCGGTAGCACCGCCCATAACTGAGAGAACCACGCTCTCTGTCAGCGACTGCCGAATCAGGCGCCTCCGCGACGCGCCCAGTGCCAGCCGCACTGACGTTTGCGCGCGCCGGGCCGAGCCACGCGCCAGCAGCAGGTTCGCAATGTTCGCGCACGCAATCAGCAGCACCAGGCAGCAGACCGCAAACAGAATGCGAAGGCTGTCTTTGTAGTCAGCCTTCATGGACGCCACTCCCATGCCGCCGGGGATCACTTTCACGTTCTGCTTCGGCAGCATCATCTTGATCTGCGACAGGAACTGTGGAAACTCCGCACCGAGATCCGTCACCAGCCATTCGCGCGTAATCGTCGTAAACCGCGCACCAAGCCCGTCTGCCTTGGCTCCCGGACGCAGCCGGCCAATGATTCTCAGCCACGAGTTCGACTGCTTCAGGATCGAGCTCTTTCCAAGCAGCAGCGGCTCCTGCTGCAGCGGCACATATAATTCCGGCGGATCGCTGCGCAGCGTATCGCCGAAGAATCCGGGCGGTGTAATCCCCACAATCGTGAAGGGGTGACCATTCAGCATGAATGCGGTGCCCACCACCTTCGGGTCCGAGCCGTATTCCTGCTGCCACACGCGGTGGCTCAGCATGGCTGCGGGCGAAGCTGCCGGCCGATCGTCAGCGGGCGTGAGCGTGCGTCCTGCAAAGGCCTGCAGCCCGAAGGTGGCGAAGTAGTTGCCGCTGACGAATTCGCCGTGCAGCGGTCTCGGGCTCCGGTCGGTCTCACTTCGACGCACCGTGAACAGCGCTCCACCCGCTTGAAAGGCAGCCAGTTGCTCAAACTCCGGCGCTGCCGCCGCGAACCGCTGATAAAGCCCGTAGGAGAACATGCCCCAGTTGTCCTGGGGGCCGCCGTCTACGCAGCACTCGTTGCCCTCGCCCACGCGATACAGCCTCGACGGATCGGCGACCGGAAGCGACTTGAGCATGACCGAATGGATCAGGGAAAAGATGGCCGTCGTCGCGCCGATACCTAGAGCCAGCGTGAGCATGGCGGTCAGGCTGAAAACGGGAGAAAGACGCATCTGCCGAAGTGCGTATGCAATATCCTGGCGCAGTGTTTGCATGGTGACCCCTGGTTCTGCTACGGGGATCGACAGGGAGAGGTTCCCTCAAAGTGACGGACGATGATTGGGTGCAAAAAGCCGTCATCAGATCCTGGGCGTAGAATTCTCTGCAACATGAGCGCGCGCATTGAGAAGATACGCCAGCTTCTGAGTGAACTCGAAGTGGAGGCGGCCCTGTCGCCGCGGGGAGACGCCGGATTCTCCGCGCTCGAGTTGCCGGTCATCATCCAGGAGATCGTGGACGATCTGCAGCCGATTCTCACAGCCTACGACGCCGCGTTCTACTGGTTCCTCTTCCGGCATTCGATCGCGAAGGATGGCAATCCGATAATCCGCGTAAGCCGAAGCAGCCTGCGCCGGGCCGTCGTCAAGTCGTCCAACACCAACGCGTCAGAAAACAACATATCTCTGGGCAAGGTGCAGGATACGTTGCGCGCGCTTGAGCAGATCGGGGCGATCCGGAAGATGGGTGAACCGAACCGCCAGGGCACGCCGTACCAGGTGCTCATTCCGGACGAGATCGTGGCCTGCCGTAAGTTCCGCGCCGAAAGAATAGCGGAAGAGTCCAAGCTGTTTCCGGCGGCGACAACCGACCAAGCTAGAGAGAGGCGCACTCGCGTCTTCGAGCGCGACGGCTACGTCTGCCGGCACTGCGGAAAGCAGTTGACCCGCTTCACGGCAACGCTCGACTCCGCCCAGCCAACCGCCGGCGGCGACGAGAGCGAAGAAAACCTGCTGACGACATGCGGAGACTGTAACTCCCGGCGAAGCGGTCGCTCCGAGGCAATCCCTTAGAGCGATGCCTTGGCATGACCGCGACTTGTCTGCACACGCAGCTTAGAACTCGCGTATGGAAGCCACAGGATCCGCGCGCATGGCTCGATGCGCGGGCAGATAGCATGCAAGCAGCGACATCGCTCCCAGCAGCACCACAACTCCAAGCACGGTCATCGGATCGTTGGCGCTGATTCCGTACAACAGTCCTGCGATGAAGCGCGTCAGCCCGAACGAAAGAGCCAGTCCTATCACCAGCCCTGTGAAGGTGAGCCACACTCCCTGCAGGAGCACCAGGCGCAGCACATTGGCACGGGAAGCGCCCAGCGCCATGCGAATGCCGATCTCGTGTGTGCGGAGCTGCGTGCGATACGCCACTACGCCGTAGATACCGGTAGCTGCAAGGATCAGCGCAATCACCGCGAACATCCCCGCGAACATGCTCTGCATGACGGCGAAGATGCTTGCCATCTGCGTGGTCTCCCGCATCGAGCGCACATCGAATACCGGAAGCCGCCTGTCGATTTCATGGATGGCCCGTTCCACCGCGGGAGCCAAGTCGACTGGATTGCCCTTCGTCTTCACCTGCACGATCGTCTCGTTGTTCGCTTCCTGGAGATAGCTCATGTAGATCATGGGCCCTGGGCGCTCATTCATGAAGAGATGTTTCGAATTCTTCACAACGCCAACAACCGTAAAGAGGTGACCCGAGATGGAGAGTTTCTTCCCCAGTGGATCCTGCCCCGGCCAGTAATGGCTTGCAGCCGTTTGGTCTGCGATCAACACTCGCGGTGCTTTTTCATGATCATCCTGGGTAAAGTCGCGTCCTTCGATGATCGGTATCCCCAAAGTCTCGAAATACCGGGGCGATACGTCAGCCCTTTGCACCTCCAGCGATTCATGCGGGTGGGGCACATATCCCTCCGGATACCCATCGACTGTTTTCCGCGTGAAACTCAACGGAACCCAGTCCGTGAGCGATGCAACGGTTACGCCCTGCAATACAGACACGCGATCGAGAATCTTGTGACGGATCACCCGCGCCTCGTCATTGCTGTAGCCGGCGATATTCAGCCCCACGGACGTGGTCAGAATGTGATACTGCTCAAACCCGGGATTGCCATTTGAGAGATTCCGGAGAGTTTGCAGAAACAGCCCGGAGCTCACCAGGAGCGCAAGGGATAGCGCGATCTGCGCCACCACCAGGCCGTTCATCAGGTGCCGATTGCGTGAGCCGCCGGAGATGCTGGCCGACTCTTCCTTGAGCACCTCAACTGCAGGCACGTGGGACGACCGCAAGGCGGGAAACGCGCCGCACAGCAGGCTGGCCAATATCGCCAACGCCACGATCCCGATCACCACGTTATGATCCAGGGTTCCGTTCAGTACGGTGGGATTCGCGTTCGGCCGGATGAGCAGACCGAATGCCTTCGCCGTCCACGAGGTGAGCAGCAACGCTACCGCTCCGGCGCAGAGTGAAAGAATGACGCCCTCCAGCACCATCTGGCGCACCAGTTGCAGGCGTTTCGCACCCAGCGATTGCCGGATGGCGATCTCGCGGCGCCGCGACACAAACCGCACCAGCGTCAGCGTGGCCACATTGGCGCACGTCAGCAACAGCACCACACCGGCAATTGCAAGCAGAATAGGAAGCGTTGACGCCATGTAGCCATTCGCACCGAACGGCGAGCGCCACATTGGGTCAAGCGTGATGGTGTTCACCCCGAGATGGTCGTTGCGGATAAGCTGCCACGATGCGCCGCATGATCGTCTCGAGGTCCTGCGTGGCCCGTTCCCGGCTCACCCCCGGTCGTAGTCTCCCCACCACGTTCAGCCACGCTGCATCGCGGTGCGTCATCCGCCACTCACTCGTCCCGATGGGATTGAGCGTCAGCCACGCGTCCTGCCGAAGCCCCGGCATCGCTCCGATGAACCCCTCCGGCGCGACTCCGATCACGGTTACGGGGTGCCGGGCAATCTCAGTCGACTTGCCTACAATCGCCGGGTCTCCTGCAAAGTGCGTTTTCCATATCGAGTAACCCAGGATGACATAGGGAACGGCGTCCGGGCGCGTCTCCTCTTCAGGCAGGAAGAAGCGCCCGAGCAAAGGCTTGACGCCGAGCACGTCGAAGTAGTTCGACGACACATTTGCGATATAGATCCGCTCGGGCTGTGCACCATCCGTCAGCGAGATCCAATCATGGTGATACGCGAGGATACCGACAAGGCTGTGATTCTGTTCCCGGAGGTCGCGATAGTCGGGATAAGACAGCGGCGGAACGGGCGAGATGTTCCGCTCGCCACGCTGCAAAGTCACCAGGCTGCTCGTGTCGCGCGCTCCCGGCACGGGATGAAGCATCGTGCCCTCAATCCAGCTAAAGACGGTGCTGTTAGCGCAGATCGCGACTGCCAGCATCGTCGTCGCGGTAATCGTGAATCCGGGATTCTTGCGCAATTGCCGCAAGGCAAAGCGAACGTCCTGGAGCAGTCCTGCCATAATCGCCCCCTATTGCGAACCTCGCTCTTGGGGAATAAGAGTATTGCCCTTCCCGATTGCATGCAGTGTTCCAAAGCACATCTTGATGTAAACCTCATTCGAGCAGTAATATAGCCGTACTATCCGTCTTTCGCATCCGCCCACTTCCTGTCCGTCTGTGCTCGGGGTGTCCGTTTTTGAACAGCTTCTGTCGAACGACTTGCTGGAGACTATTGAAAAGAAATACCGAAGGCGCGCCCCCACCCCTTGTGTACAGGAATAAGCTCTAGGATGCCCCAAGCGTTCAGAACCGGTGATGGTCGAGCTGATAAATCATGGATGAAGCAGCCCTCATAGCCCGGGTAAACCACCTGATCACCGGGCAAAGTGAAATGGCGGCGCGCATTCGCGCGTACAACTGGTCAGAGACACCGCTGGGTCCGATCGAAGACTGGTCTGAGACCCTGCTGGCAACCGTCAATCTGATGTTGCACTCGCCCTTTCCGACGATTTTGTCCTGGGGACCGGAGATGGTGTTTCTCTACAACGACGCAGCGATTTCGACTCTGACGACGAAGCATCCCAGCGCTCTCGGCGGACTCTACCGTGATGTCTTCCATGAGGCGTGGGACCTGGTGAGCGCCGATCTCGAAGCTTGTCTGTACCGGGGCAAGACGGCAGTGCGGGACAACATGTTCATCCCGATCCTCCTCGACGGCGTATTGGTGGATCAGTATTTCAGCTATTCCTTGATTCCCGTGTATGAGAACGGAAGAATCGAGGGCATTTACGATGCTTTCCGCAACATGACCGAGACCGTGATGGGAGCGCGCAGACTTCGCGAGAGTGAGGCCCGGCTGAAGCTGGCGACCGAGGTTGCGAAGCTGGGAGTCTTCGTCTGGGACACGGTGGAAGACATCGGAAGCTGGGAAAACGACCGCATGTACGAGATCTTCGGGCGCACGCGCGAAGAGGGGCCAGTCAACGGCGCAGCCTTCATAAACGAGGTCGTGCATCCCGACTATCGGGATGCGTTCCGGCAGGCGATGGAAGACACGCTGCAAAAGGACGAGCCGTTCCGCTTTGAAGGTCTGATGTATTGCCCCGACGGTGCCACTCGATGTATCGAGGTCAACGGAGATCTTCAACCCGAGACGGATGGCTCGCGAGGCAGAATCCTGGGCACAATCCGCGATGTTACGGAGCTTCGGGAGACCGAAGGGGAACTGCGAGAGAGTGCGAAACGTCTTGGCGAACTCGCAGCGATCGTCGCATCCTCGGACGATGTGATTGTGAGCAAAGACCTGAACGGCATTATTACGAGTTGGAACGATGCTGCGACACGGGTCTTCGGCTACTCGCCGGAGGAGATGATCGGCACTTCGATCCTCAAGCTGATTCCGGAGAACCTTCATTCGGACGAAAAGACGATCATCGAAAACATTCGCGCTGGGCGACGGATCGAGCACTTCGAGACGGTCCGGCTCGCGAAGGACGGAAGACTCATCGACGTGTCGCTCACGGTCTCCCCGATCAAGGATGAAGAGGGCCGGGTGATTGGAGCATCCAAGATCCTTCGTGATGTCTCGAGCCGCAAGCGAATGGAGCAGTCTCTGCTCCAGGCGGAGAAGATCGCGGCGACGGGGCGCATGGCTGCGACGATTGCGCATGAGGTCAATAATCCGCTTGAAGCGGTGATGAACCTGCTCTATCTGCTGCGGGCAAAGATCACGGACGACGAAGGGCGCGACTTCCTGGCGACGGCGGAAGACGAGCTCGGACGCGTGTCGCATATCGCCAAGCAAACGCTTGGGTACTATCGCGAGCACGCCGCGGCGAGCCTGGCGTCTGTCAGTGATATCGCAGAACATGCGCTCACCATCTACGAACCGCGCTGTACTGCTGCCGGCATCACCGTCAGGAGATCAATCGGTCCTTCGACAAAGATCGTGCTTCGCCGAGGCGAGATGATGCAAGTGATCTCTAACCTGATCGCGAACTCAATCTACGCCATGCCCACCGGTGGAACTCTCTCGGTTTCCGTTTGCGATGCGTCAAATCCAGGTCATGGCATTGTCCTGACGGTTGAAGACGATGGAGTGGGAATTGGACCGAAGGATTTGCCGAGGGTCTTTGACGCCTTCTTCACGACGCGGACTACGGTCGGCACAGGAATCGGACTGTTCGTGGCAAAGCAATTTGTCGAGGGACACGGGGGACGGATCAGCATCGAGAGCGATAACGAATCGGAGAGACACGGCACGACCGTCCGCGTCTTCCTGCCACTTCATACAGCCTACGAGTAACCTGCTTGAAATCGAGTTTGAAGACCCAGGAGTACAGGCTTTTTCCTTCACTTTCGGATGAGTGGACAGAGGGAGGGAATCATGGTTCAACCATTGGACAGTAATGCAAGCCGAATGACTCGTCGAACTTTGGTTATCGCGGGCGGCGCTGCAGTTGCGGCGATTGCTCTCAGACTTCGGGATGGAGTTGAGACGGTCGAGGCGAAAGGAAACGCACCCAAAGAAGTCAAGATTGTGCAGTTCTCCGACACGGGAAAGCGTGAAGATATTACTTCTTTGCCGCTCGTGGTCAAGACTGATGCGGAGTGGAAGCAGCAGTTATCACCCGCTTCTTTCGAAGTGACCCGTCATGCAGCCACGGAACGTCCCTTTTCCGGTGAGAATTGGGATAATCACGACAAAGGTCTTTACCGCTGCATCTGCTGCGGCACGGCGCTCTTCAGCTCTGATACCAAATTCGAGTCCGGCACAGGCTGGCCCAGCTTCTGGCAACCGATTGCGAAGGAGAATGTGCGCGAAAGCACCGACTCTTCGCTCAATGAGACTCGAACAGCGGTTTCGTGCCGGTTGTGTGAGGCGCATCTCGGCCATGTCTTCGATGACGGTCCCAAACCGACCGGACTTCGCTACTGCATGAACTCGTTGTCTCTCCGTTTCGTTAAATTCGCCTGACTTTGGGCAGTCGAAAATAGACGAATGACAAACCCAGCCTTCGATGACATCGTCTCGGAAATCCGGCGTTTCGCCGAGACCGCCAAAGACTTTGCTTCGCTTCAGGAATTCTGCGTCACCGCAATTGCCGGGCGCCTTTCCCATTACAACTGGGTGGGCTTCTACATGCTGGACCCCCGTGATGAGAACTTCCTTGTCCTCGGGCCACACCGTGGAGCTCCCACGGAGCATGTTCGCATTCCGGTTACAAAAGGAATCTGCGGAGCAGCGGTTGCTCAAGGCGAAACGGTGATCGTAGACGATGTCTCCGAAGATCCAAGGTATCTTGCCTGTTCGCTCGAAACCAGGTCGGAGATCGTCGTACCTATCAGGGCGAATGGAAAGATCGTAGGCGAGATTGACATCGATAGCCACACGCTCAATGCATTCGGTGCGGAGGATCGGACTTTTCTCGAGAATTGCGCCGGGATCCTCGGGAAGTTTTTCGAAAAATAAGAGCGTTTCTACAAGAGTCCTGCGCGACGGAAGGTGCTTCGCGCGCGATTTGAAAAGAGGCCGGGCAGGAAGAAGTGCTTGCCGGTTGCCGTGCCATGTTGCCTTTGACCTTGATGATGCCCACGAGATTGAGTTCATTTCGGCGGCGGTTACGGGGTCAATCCATACACGTCAACGCCTCCGTTGTAGTTGGGGACGTAGATTTGGCCGCCATCGACGATGGGCGGGTTGAATTTGTTGAAGACAAACTGAATATTCCATTGCTGTGAATCCCAAAGCACGGGAATGGTCTGGCTGCCGTCGGGATTTGTGACCCAGTTGTCAGGGTCGTAAACGAGGAGGCGCCCGCTGGTGACGGTGGTATTGGCGTCGCCATAGGGGACGGTGCAGAAGAGCAGCGCGGTGCCGGGTGTGGATCCGTTGCTGGACATGGAACAGAAGCCGCCGGGCATCCCGCCGGGCGCATTTGTAACATTTGGCGACGCAAATTCATTGCCTTGGGCGAGGTAGGTCAGCACGCCCGAGGGAGCGACGGACCATGCATGGAGCTGGCTGTTCTCGCCCCAGGCGAAGAGGATCTGGCCGCGGGTGGGGCTCACGTACTGGACTGGAGTCATGTGCATGTGGCGCGTTTTCCCCCAGGGAAAGAAGTTCAGCGTAGTGGGATCTTTGGGACAGCTGTCGACGGGGCCGGGGTCTTCGGTGAGCCAGACGGGTGGAGTGGCGAGTTTGGCGCAGTTGGTTTTGGCGTTGGCGAAGTCGGCGGGCATGGTGTTGCCGAGGCCTGCGATTTTGGTGACGTAGGCGATGCCGTCTTTGCCGCTGACGATGTAGAAGCCGTAGCTCTCGAGGAGCGCTCCCTGCGCTGAGCCGAGGTCTTCATCCCACCACGCGCCGGGCGTGGCGATACGGGGAAAGACGAGACGGACGGCTTTGCCCTGAGCGTTCTTCGTTTTCACAACGCGCGCGTGTTTCATTGAGGGGCTCATGGCGGCGTTGACGGGGCGGATGGCTTCAGACGGCGCGCTGACGCCCGCAGGTTTGGTGGCCGCGGGTGCCGTCGGGCCCGGGTAGCCGCCGGGCGAGCGCGCTGTATCGCTGTAGGGCGTGAACCAGCTGACGATTTTGAGAGTAGCGGGCGTCTGGCCGGAGGGCGGCGTGTACCGGATTTTGAGGATCGATTCGGCAAAGTCATTGACGCCGTCGAAAGAGCCATTGCCGGTGACGGCGTAGAGATAGCCCTGCGAATCGGCGGCGATACCCTGGCCGCCCATCCAGATGCCGCCGCCGAATCCCTGCGTTGTGGGCAGCGCCGCAGTGACCTGGTTGGTAGCAACGTCGTAGGCGAGGACCCACCCTGCGGCGCCTTTGCCGAGTTCCTGAATGGTGCCGGAGGCGAAGAAGATGGTCTTGCGGCCGTTGATGTTGGTCATGACCAGCGAGCTGCGCTGCTTGCGCATGTAAGCCGACCAGGTTTGCGAGCCGTTGGAGCCATCGATGAGGACCGGCGCGACGGCCTGGGTTCCGTCCTTCACGTTGAGGACGCACATATAGTGCTTGCCGTTTTGCGGCGTGCCGTCGGGTGAGATCCAGGCGACGAGGTAGACGAGGGAGGTGTCAGGGTCGACGACGCCAGTGGAGAGGACGCCCCACTTGTCGTTGATCTGGTAGCAGTCGATGGTCTGATTGGGCCCGGGGCACATCGCACCGGGGCCGTTGGGGCCGAGGGAGTCGCTGCCGGTGATTGGCGTGCCGAGGGGTGGGGTTTGCCAGAGCGCGGCGCCGGTGGTGGCGTCGACGCCACGCACGATGTTGGCCATCGAGGGCAGGATCATGACGTCGTGCTTGGTGCCGTCGGCCAGCGTGACACCGGGCAGGATGAGGGGCTGGGACTCGATGCCGCGCGCGTCACCGAAAACGGGGATGGTGGTGATGCGGGTGATGCCTTTGGCTTTGACTTTGGCCTGGGTGAGGACGGTTTCCTTCTGGTTCCATCCAGAGCGGTGGTTATCCCATGCGCGGGTAAGGAGCGGGGCCATGGTGGACTGCGCGGGCGCGGACGCGGCAAATGCGAGGACGGAGAACAGAGCGATGTGGGTCTTCATGGATCCTCCCAGTGGTGTGGATGATCCGGTGTGGCGGATCTTTCGTGCTGGGTTGGAATGGAACTAGGGAGCGAAGAGGTTTCACGGTATCACGGGGCGGTTGCGAAGGCAATGCGAGTGCAAGTGATTAAATTCAGTTCGGGGGTCGAAGGTGAGGCGAGGACGGGGATCTCGGGAGCCATCATCGCCAAGTCACTCATCGAGCGCTCAAGAAGCCTTGAGTTTTCTAAGCTCCCGGGTGAATCACCCGCAAACCAAAACGGCTAATCGTCTTCCCTGGTTTGCAGACGATTCTCCCCGCTCGGCGCACAATGAACATGAGCGGGGATCAACCTGGCGTCTTCCGTTCTCATTTTCCTTGCACGGGAACGGGTGTTCGTCGCGGCCGGATACTCGCAGTCGTCTCGCATAGCGATATAAAAACGGAGGCATAGCCCAAAATCATCCCCTAACTCCTTTGCTGAGAGGATTCTGCGGCTAAGTCCAATGGGCAGAGGATTTTAGCGCCACACCCCTCTCGTAAATCATTGAAAATAAGGAATTTCTTTACAGAATTCGGGGAGGGGGGAGGCGGATCTCATATCATGGGACACCTTCAGGTGTCGACCATCTCAGCCTTCTTGGTGCTGCGCCATCAGTGTCCGCAGCGCCTCTGCGTAGTGCTCCGGCAAGGGCTTCTTGTTCAACTGGTCGTCGCAGACCACGTGCACTGTTTCGCCCTCAGCCAGAAGCCTGGATTCCTCGCCGTCTCTTGCCTTGCGCAGGATGCGATAGGCAAACTTCAGCACGGAACCGCGAAGCATGGCCGGGCGCGTCTCGATGAGGATCTCGTCATCGTAGCGCGCTGGTGAGCGATAGCGGCAGGTGGCCTCGACCACGGGCAGAATGCACTCGTGTTCTTTCTCGAGCTGGCTGTAGGCGAGACCGAGCGATCGAAGCAGTTCCACGCGGCCAAGCTCGAACCAGACCAGATAGTTGGCGTAGTAGACGATGCCCATCTGGTCGGTTTCGGCATACCGAACGCGCACCTGGTGAGTCATTACTGGCACTTGACGAGCCCCTTCGATCTCACAACGGATCTCCGTCGTTCTGATCCCTGATCACTGACCGCTGAACCCTGCCTCTACGGCTTGAAATGTGAGAAGAACTGCAGCTTGCTCACGTCGTTGAACATGATGAAGGCGAAGAAGGCCACCAGAACGACGAACGCTGCCTGGTAGATGCGCTCCTTCACAATCAGGCTGATATCGCGCCGCATCAGGCTCTCAATGAGCAGCAGCAGGATCAGGCCGCCATCGAGAATCGGAAACGGCAGCAGGTTGAGAATGCCGAGGTTGAGGCTGATGCTGGCGGCAAGGCCGAACTTCGGGTACCACTCCTTTGCCTGCGCGGCCTGGCCGGCGGCCACTGCAATGCCCACAGGGCCAGAAAGCTGCTTCACTGAGACCTTTCGCGTGAGAAGCCGCTGCAGCACCTTGACGATCATCAGCGAGTTCTCGCCGCAGAAGTCCTTGGAAGCATCGAAAGCGGCTGCGGCCTTCATGGGCTGAATGCGGACGGGAATGTCGGGCGGTTGAGCAGGAATGAATCCGAGACGCCACTGCCCGTCTTGCTGAAAGGGATGAACGGTGATGGGCGGCAGTTCCGAGCCGTTGCGCAGAACGGTAAGCGCGATGGCCTTGCCCTGCCCCGATTTCATGTAGTCCAGCAGCGTGGGAACCGTATGGAACGCATGGCCGTCGACCGCGGCGATCGCATCGTGGGCCCTCAGGCCCGCCTGATCCGCAGGAGAACCCGGGCTGATCTGTTCGATCCCTATCGGACTGCTCTCATATTGAACGAAGATTCCGGCGGGACTAAGTTCAAGCTCGTTCGGCTTCAATCCTTCCGGCACTCGCACCGAAGTTTCGATTGTCTTGCCGGCGCGCTCCAGAGTCACGGGAACGGTTTGGTTCTGAACGTCGTTGATGCGATCAGTGAATGCGGACACATCCGGGTCGTTGAGGTTGTCAAAGCGCCGGATGATGTCGCCAGGCTGAATTCCGGCTTGTTCCGCCGTCGACCCAGGCGTAATCCACTCGATCCTCGTGACCTTGATGTCCGGGACTTCGTTGATGAAGCCGAAGTAGAAGATCATCAGAACGAAGGCCAGGACGAAGTTGGACGCGGGACCAGCCAGTCCGATGAGCATCCGCTGCCATCGCGGATGGGCCATGAAGGCGCCGGGATCGTCCAGGACAGGCTCGTCGCCGGGATTCTCTCCCGTCATCTTGACGAAACCACCAAGCGGCAGCAGGCATACCTTGTAGTCGGTATCTCCGTGCTTAATGCCGAAGAGCCGCGGGCCAAAGCCCACCGAGAATGCCTCTACGCGCACGCCGCAGAGCTTGGCGACGATGAAGTGGCCAAACTCGTGCACCACGACCATGACGCCAACCAGAACGATGAAAGCTGCTGCAGATACGAAAAGGTTATGTATCACGTAAAGTCCAGACCTCAATACTGTGCTGCTCGGGGCTCAACATGCAGCGAACTCAGGCAAGAAGTTCACGAGCCTTAAGGCGCGCTTCCCGATCCGATGCAAGCACCTCTGCAATGGTTGCGGGGTGCGACTCGGGCGTGGATGCAAGCACTTTTTCAATTGTACCCGGGATTCCGATGAAGGGGATTCGGCGATCCAGGAAGGCTTCCACCGCCACTTCATCGGCGGCGTTCAGAGCAATGCAGTGCGCGCCGCCCTTCTCCGCCGCTTCAAACGCCAGACGGAGACACGGGAAGCGCTCGAAATCGGGCTCTTCAAAGTCCAGATGCCGCAGAGCTGCAAGGTCGAACGTCAGATTTGAGGCCGGACGCTCCGGATACGCCAGCGCATAGAGAATCGGCAGCCGCATATCCGTCACCGAGATCTGCGCCAGAATCGAGCCATCCACGTATTCCACCAGGGAATGAACCGTCGACTGCGGATGCACGGTGACGCGGACCTTGCCGGGCGGCACATCGAACAGGCGGCAGGCCTCGATGATCTCAAGACCCTTGTTCAGCATGGTGGCCGAATCGATGGTGATACGACGGCCCATGACCCACGTCGGGTGCTTCAATGCCTGCTCCGGCGTGATCATGGCGAACTGGTCGAGCGGAAGCTCGCGGAATGGCCCGCCCGACGCGGTCAGCCAGATCGTCTTTACTTCAGCGATGCGCACCAACCCGCAGGCACTGGTGGACAGCGTTGTGTTCGCTGTCGATGGGCAGGATGGGCACATTGCGCTCGCGGGCTGCCGCGGTGAGAATCTCGCCGGCCGCAACCATGCACTCTTTGTTCGCCAGACCCACCGGCTTGCCGGCAAGGATTGCAGCGTGCGTGGCCTCGAGACCTGCGACACCCACGATGGCGGAGACGACGAAATCCGCCTCAGGATGAGTGGAGCAGGCCACAGTGCCCTCGGCTGCCGTGCACGACCTCGATCCCGGAAATCCCGGCCTGTCGGAGGCGGGAAATCAGCTGGCCGGCCAGTTCTTCGGTGGCCAGCGAAATGACCTTCGGACGCCAGCGAACAACCTGCGCAAAGGCTTCGTCGACGTTGCGCCCGGCGGCAAGCGTCACCACCGAGTAGCGCTCTGGAAACTGCTCAACGATGGAGAGGGTGCTTTGGCCGATGGAGCCGGTGGAACCGAGAATGGCTAGTCGTTTCAACGTTCTACTAAGTCCAGCGATTGCAGAAGGGTACCGCGCAAGTCCCCTGAGATCTATCTCTTAAAGTCTCAGGTGAATCACCCAGTCGATACCCTGAGCGTACCACAGCACCGGAGCCGCCAGCAGCAGCGCGTCAATGCGATCGAGGATGCCGCCATGTCCGGGCAGAAGTGTTCCCGAATCCTTCACGCCGGCCGAACGCTTCAGCGCGGACTCGGCCAGATCGCCCACCTGCGCCGCCACATTGACCAGCGCGGCCAGGAATCAGCCAGTACCACCACGCGCCATCCGAGAACGAGAGTTTGACCGAGTCCCACTGTGAGAAAAAGTTCGCCAGGCCGAGCAGGATTCCCGCGACAGCCACAGAGCCCAGCACGGAGCCGATCGATCCTTCCCAGGTCTTGTTGGGGCTGAGCGTTGGAGCCAGCTTGTTTCGGCCGAGACCGCGGCCCACATACATTGCCGCGGTATCTCCAGCCCACACCGTCAGAAAGAGAAACGCCAGAAGCGAGGGTCCATTTGCGACCTCGCGCAGCATCGGCAGCGTGAGAAGCGTGAGCCCGAGGTAAAAGAGCGCAAAGATGCACGATGTCGTGTCGGCAAGGGCGCGCTCCACCGGCGAGCTGAAAGTGCAATAGACAAGCAGCCCGATCGCGAGCAGCCCAAAGAGGGTGGCCGTTTCCTCAGGCCACTGATAGTTCCCGAGGAAAAGGCACCCGATCGCTACCAGTACCGCCAGCCGAGGCGGCTTCGCGCCACGATGCTCGGTGAGCGCCAGGAACTCCCAGGCGGCCAGCATCGCGACGCCGGCCACGACCAGCGTGATCAGCCACTTTGGGCCGAGAAACACAAGGGCCAGAACCAGCGGAGCCAGAACAAGAGCGGTCAGAACTCGTTTCATTGCCAGCGTTGAGGATACAACGCTGGACCGGGATGGCGGCAGAGGCGAGGTGGCACTGTCAAACCTGGCACGTTACGTCAGGGCATTGACTGGGTCGGGGAATCTGGAATGTATCTGTAACGATCGCTATGCCTGTAACACGCGCGCAGAGGCTGCCGCCTCAGCTTACCGAAATATTGATTTGCTCGGTATCTTCTTCGACGTCGCCCACGCTGTCGCTCAGGCCGCCGTAGCGGCGATCGCGGCGCTGGAAAGCCGCAATGGCTTCGAGCAGATGAATGCCGCGGAAATCCGGCCAGAGGCGTTCTGTTACGAAGATCTCTGTATAGGCGATCTGCCACAGGAGGAAGTTGGAGATGCGCATCTCGCCCGAAGTACGGATCAGCAGATCGGGGTCGGGCATGTGCGCCGTGTAGAGATGGCGGTGAATGTCTTGTTCGGTGATGCGATCGGCGGGAATGTGCTTGCGCTGCATCTCGGCAGCGAGCGCGCGGAACGCGTCGACCATTTCAGAGCGTGCGCCGTAGTTGAGCGCCAGCGTCAGCGTGGTGCCGGTGTTGCGCGCTGTGGTCTCCTCGGCCCAATGCATCTTGTCCTGCACTTCGTGGGGCAACTCGTGGACGCGACCGATGTAGCGAATGCGAACGTTGTTGTCCATCATGCGCTGCACGTTGCTCTTCGAGATAGACCTTGAGCAGACGCATCAGGAAGTTGACCTCGGCTTTGGGGCGGCGGAGATTGTTTTCGAGGGAGAACGCGTAGAGTGTCAGCCACGGCAAGCCGATGCGCGAGGCGGTCTCAGTAACAAGCTGCACGCTCTTGGCGCCCTGCTGGTGGCCAAGGAAGCGCTTGAGCGAACGGCCTCCGGCCCAGCGGCCATTGCCATCCATGATGATGGCCACGTGCTCAGGAACCCGCTCGGGCTTCAGCAAGGAATAGACGGCTCGCTCTTCAGAGGTGAGCTCGTCAATGCGCAGCGTGCCAGTTGGATGCAAAGCAGTAGCCTCGATGCTTTCTGTCCCGCAGTGAGGCTGGCGCCCTTTATTCCTCGGCTCAGCTAACCAGATAATCCGGGCCCGGCGCGATTAGGGGGCACGCCTCAACGTCCGCTGAACCTGTGTATCTTCGGCAGGCCGAAGAAAGAACGGCGGCACAATCGAACCTAGCACATGCGGGCGAGCGCCGCAAAGGCAGCGAAAGTGTCAGGCGAGATAGAGGGGCGGGACACCGCGAGGTGTGCGCGGTTCGCCCGCCCAAAGGAGAGACGAAAGGTTCGCGGACGGCTCTTACGCCGTGCGGCGTCGGCCTGCGGCCATGTCGCGCACCGAGCCGTAAAGCAGCGTCCGGTGCAGAGAGTCCAGATGCGGCAGCAGAGCCGCGATCTCCGCGAGGAACGGGTCGGAAATGATCGCTGCGACCTCTTCATCGCGACGGCTGCGGGAGTCGCGCACGAGCTGGCGCATATCCACTTCAAGCGCATTTGCGAGCCGCTCGAGCGAGCCCAGCGTGGGAATCGCCTTGCCGTTTTCGATCTTGGAGATGTAGGTGCGAGGCACCTGCATGCGTCCAGCCAACTGGCGCTGACTCAGGTGGCGCGCACGACGGATCTCGCGCACCTGTGCCGCAACCTGCAGACCTGCCTCTTGCGATTGTGCGGTCTGCTGCATTGTGACCAGTTGTGGGGCCAGTGGTGCGGGCTCCTCGATATCAAGGGGCCTGTGGCACTTTCTGCATAAGGAGTTGCTGGTTCTGTACTGCACCAAACTGCAGTTGTCGCACCGCACAACTTCGCGTGTCTCCACGCTGATAAGAGTGGTAGCCATGATCAAGTGCGGAGTGCCAGAGCAGGTACTCCGGGGTGAGTTGCACCTCGATAGGTGCTACTTTCCAGCCAGTGAACCATAATTGTCAAGTAGAAACTTGGGGTCAAACCGAGGAAACCAGCATCAAACCCGACGAAACCCGACGAAACGCGAACCAAGGTGTGCAACACGTAAAATGCGGAAATGATTGAAGAAACGCAACACGGGCGAGAGCAGGCCTGGCAGCTACTGACCGAATGGACCCAGAGCGAAAGCCTGCGCAAGCACGCAATAGCTGTGGAAATCTGCGTGACAGCCTGCGGCGAAGCGGAGGCGGATCGGCTGGGACTCACTGGCGAAGCGCGCACAAGGTTCCTCGAACTCTACTCGACGACTGCGCTTTTGCATGATTTCGACTACGAGCGGCACCCGTCCGCCGAGGAGCATCCGTTTGTTGGCGTGCGCGAACTGGAGCGGCTGGGTTGGCCGGTGGAGATGCGGACGGCGATCCTGGGACACGCACAGTATTCCGGCGTGCCTCGCGTGACGCATCTCGACAAAGCCTTGTTTGCGTGCGACGAGCTGGCCGGATTCCTTACCGCGTGCGCGCTCGTGAAGCCGACCAAGGCGATTGCGGACGTGGAGGTCGCCAGCGTGCGCAAAAAGATGAAGGACAAAGCATTCGCTCGCGGCATCCATCGCGAGGACGTGATTCAGGGCGCGGCCGAACTTGGCGTCGATCTCGATGCGCATATTGGGTTTTGCCTTGAGGCGATGAAGAAGCGGGCGGCGAGCTGGGACTGTGAATCAGTGGTCAGTGGTCGGGGTCAGGGGTCAGGGATCGGGTTGGCTTATTCGTGCTTAGGTGGCGTATCGTCGTGCGCTGATCGGATCCGTACCATAATGTGGTTCTGATACCCCCCCTCCCCGGATTCTGTAAATAAATTCCTTGTTTTCAATGGGTTGCGAGATGCGGTGTGGCGCTAAAATCCTCTCAGTATTGGACTTAGCCGCAGAATCCTCTCAGCATTGGACTTACGGGCGGTTTTTGGGCGACTTGAGCGTTTTCGTCTCACATTGTGGTGTTGATAGTGTTCCTGGGTCCCATTGAGAACCTCCTCATTCGCAAGCAGCGCGCAAGAATGGAGCACCAGATTGTGGTGGAATGCGCCACCTGGCGGTGAACTCGGACTGGCTTCTTCCATTCGAACTTCAACTTCTATTTTGCGCTGGATGGGGGCAATTTTCTGCACGGTGCCCAGAGGTGCCGTGTATGAACCCAGGTCTCAAAATCGAGCCCCTTCGACCTTGCTCAGGGCAGGCTCTGGGGCACCCATTATTTTGGGATGTTAAGACCCAGGCCACCCGCCCCGCTGGACACCGCATTTCCCCCTTACCATCGCCACAACCTCAAAGTTTCCCGATGATCTCTTTCGCCACGGTCTGCTCCACTTGCGTGGCCTCGGCCAGTGGAACTCCGTGCACATTCACCACAAACCACGTATTCCCCTTCCTCACGTGCAGCACCGAACTGTCACTTTTCGCTGTCACGGTCTGGATCGCCTCATCGCCAACTCCGTTGACGGCAGTCCCCATATTCATCATCTTCGCCCCGTCGTTCGCGCCTTCAAACACCACCGTAAGCTCACCCGCTCCCTGTTTATATTTCTTGGGAGTCCAGATACATCTGTTCGGGGCCGCCCCCGCGTTGACATCCGGCACGCCAAGCGCCGCCGCAGCCTGCTCAGTCGTCAGCAGCGAACACGGATCAACCGCCCACGCTGCCCGTCCACTCAACATCACCGAAGCGAAAACAACGCACCCTGCCAATGCCATCCTGCGTCTCAGCTCCATACAGCCTCCTCATCATCAAGATCACTTCTGCACAATGGTCTCAATCTCGAAACATGGTAACGCCTGCGAATCTACTGATGATCGCAACGCATTCAACTGACCGCAAGTGGGTTGCTGCCAGCTTTACACGAGAGACTGGAAACGGGGCTGCCGGATGTGTAGTGGGCTACTCGTCCCGATGCCAATTCTTCGCCTGAAAATCAAGCGGGCTATCGAGTAAGGGAGGAGTCGGCGGTCACTCGACCGCTACCGCAAAAAATGCAGTATCAGCTAGCTGTCGATCGGAACCCAGACATCGATCGTAGTGCCCTCCATAGGACGCGAGCGAACTGCAAATTGTCCTCCCACCAGCCGCACTCGTTCCTCCATGCTCCGAATGCCGATTCCGCTCTGTCTTGTCCCTTGTTCAAAGCCCGTTCCGCGGTCGGAGACCGAAAGGTGGATCTTCTGTTCCTGTCCCTCCGCCCGAACCTCAGCGGAACCTGCGTGGCTGTGTTTCTTGACGTTTTGCAGCGCTTCCTGCGTGATGCGAAAGAGGCACAATGCCACTTCCCTTGGGATGTTGCGCGGCACGTTCTCTTCCACAAAATTGACATCAATGGAGTGGTAGTCTTTGAACTCCTCGCACAAGGATCTTAGTGCAGCAACCAGGCCCAGGTTGTCGAGTGTAGACGAATGCAAACGGTGTGACAGGGAATGCAAGTCTGAGCCCAATTCGCCTACGCGATCCCAGAGTTCGTGCAGCCGGTCACTCCCTTCGGAGTCTCGCTCCAGATACTTGGCCAGATCTTCCAGATCAATTGACAGCATGGCCAGCCGTTGCTGGTAGTCGTCATGGATCTCGCGCGCAATCCGGCTGCGCTCCGCTTCTTGTGCCTGAATCAATTGCCCGTTTAAATTCATAATGGCCGCTTCTGCCATCTTGCGCTCAGTGACATCAGTCGCCATCCCGACCATGCGTTCGGGCTCGCCGCTGACCGTGTAATAGAACTTGCCTCTGGCTGAGAGCCAGCGAGTCTCGCCGTCTGTTCGAATGACGCGAAAATCTGCCGCGTAAGGCTGCTTCTTGTTTCTGGCCTCGGCCACCTCAGTTTCAACCATCCCACGATCCTCAGGATGCACACTTTTACGGAAGTCTCCGACGTGACCATCGTTGCTGTCCCCGGAAATCCCGAACATGGTTCGCAGATCGCCGAACCATCGATTGTGACCGGTTCGGATGTCTGTATCCCAACCTGCTGATCGGCCGGCCTCCACGGCCATGAGGAGACGATCGTTGGTGAGTGCCAGTTGATTTTCGATGCGCCTGCGGCGGGCCTGCTGCCAGAACATCCCCAGAATCAGCGACGTCTGCGCAAATATGATTGCGATGGCGGCAAGGAAATACTTCCTGCCTCGCTCCCAAAGAGTTGGTTCGCGGAACCGGACGATGCTGCCTGGTGGCAATGCCGACTCTGGGATGTGCCATCTCTGGAGAGCCCGCCAATCCACGATGGCCCGGAGGTTGGAGTTGTGCACAATGGGAATGTCGTCGGGTCGCTCACCTGAGAGCACCCGTATCGCTAGGTCGGCCGTCATTTTCCATTCTTGAACGGGGTCTTTAAATACTCCGCCAACGCAACCATTCACGCAGAACCTTGGCCAAACGGAATAGGTCGGAAAACGCTGTGCGACCTCGCTCAGGAGATCCCAGGTTCCGAAGTCCGGCTGGTCTGAGAATTGCGGAGCCATCTGAAATATAACCAGGGTATGAGGAGAGAGATTGCTAATTCTCTCGAGCATTTGACGGTTTGGATTTCCGACCAGGTCAATCTCTTTCACCTTGTCCTGATAGCGAACAAGCTCCGAGTGCAGGGGTTGCAACCAGTAGCTGTCCCAATTCGTTGCGCCCGCGATGACTGCAATCGCCTTCGTATCTGGATGAAGGCGAAGCGCGAGATCGATCGTCTCCTTAAAACCTAAAGGATTTGTTACACCGGTCACCCCAGGCCCGATCTCTTGCCCTTCCAACTCCCTTTTGTTGACCGATACGAACACAATCGGCACGCCAGGAAAAATCCTCTCGCGGTATTTGACTGCGAAACGAAGCGATGGGGCGACGTTCGCGATCACGACATCCATCTTTACCCCAGCGTACCTGCGACGAAAAATCTCTGCCTGGCTCTCCCAGGAAGGGTTCTCTTCCGATTGGATGTCTTCCAAATATGCGTAATAGAAGTTGATTGGCCCCGGACAACGAGCTCGCATGTGGGGTTGAATCACATCCAACATCTCGTCGCTGTATTTAACAATGCTAAACACGAATAAGACGTTCTTTGCACGCGGTTGTGCCTGAGCATCGCGGCCAGCGAGAATGCACAGCAAAATGCTCAGAAGTGTAATCCACAAATGATTAGAAAGACCCCGGTTGGCAGAGAAGCGAAGAGAACCACTCTGTGCCGCGCCGTGCGAATTTTCCATGTACTCTCGGCTCCATCAACGAACGAGGTCCAGAGTTCAGTCGCGAGCTTGCGATTGCCGCCTCGGAGAGCTCTGATTTGGCTTAAGGCCACCATATTATCCCAACCGCCGGTCGATCCGGGAATCGGTCGCAGACTCACCATCGGCCCGACTCGGGTGAAGAAATGAAACGCGAACGTCTTCTGGCGCACCCTTGAAGCGATAGTTCCCGAGTTGTGGCCTACTCGGAACTTCGACGAATCTTCGCCCAAAGCCGAGATCTCTCAAGATTTCCGGATGACTGCAGGTTTTCGAGAGCGACGCAGAATGCAGGTTCCTCGACTCCCTTCATCCGCCACGGCGGATTGCGGTCGCTCGGGATGACCTCGGCGCTGGTTCGAGAGGTACATGAGAGCAGGTTGGTTCCCAGCGTGGCGCTCGGTATGACTGCGGGGTCCGGGTGATCGTTATCTTGTGGCTCTTCGCTTTGAGCGTTTTGCCGGGGGAGGCTCGCTGGGATCGTACTCTTCGGATCGCACGTCCTCATCCTCGGTGGTCACGCTGATGCGATACGCGTGGCCGCGCCGGGGATGAAAGACGAGAGCCGGTCGAAAGCAGGCGATGCAGGTTCCTCCCTGATGGCGAACACTCGGATAGATGACGCCGGCCGATCCTGCGAGCAGCAGTTTTGCCGCCAGCGCCTGGGAGGGGCCATAGCATTGCGGAATCGGCTCTGGTTTGAGGCATGACTCCAACTCGGGCTGATCGAGGAAGTGGAAGCTCCCTGCGAAGTCCGCAAGAAAATCCTGATACTCAAATGCAAGCCGATCGTTGATGCGGCTGTCTCTCAGGAATCGCCGCTTGTGAAAGGCGACCTCGTGAATGGATGTATCCAGAGCAACGCCTGCGTACCAGGCGCCGCGGCGCGCATCATTGAAGCGGCCGCCGGCCGGGCCGGGGTGGGAGAATGCCGCGTTCACAATATGTGCTTCGGGGACACCAAACAAAAGCTCTCGCGGGCTGATCGCCGGATTGCCGCCGCGTTCGGCAATCTTGCGCTCGTTGGTGGCGGCATCCAGCTCACTAAGATCTGAAATGACGTGCGAGGGCAGAGACAGGTTCTCGAGAACGCTTTTGGGGCTGTATTTCGCAGGAATGAGTCGATGCGTACCCGACCGATCGAAGTTGTCCAGATGCGTCAACTAAAGGCCGCCTCGCGCCGCATCAAGATAGCTGCGGACCTGCTGCAGGCCCGGGATCCCGGTTCGAAGGACGTACTCGAGAGGAGACTGACCGCCGAAGAGGTCGTAGTCGTTCGGCTGGGTCATCCATCGGTCCGCCAGGTCTTCAGGCAGGAGTATGTGAAGCGCCTTGTAGATTCCGACGAGGCAGGAGATGCGTGTAAGCGCATCCTGACGCAGAGTGCCTGCCGCCGTTTTCAACTTGTAGACGCTCGATCGCGGAACTCCACCAAGCAGGTCTCCAATCGTTTCCGGTGAAATGCGCCATTTCGCGGCGATCGCAAAGAGGCCATCAACGGCAGACTGGCTCAGCCTCTCGCGCGTTTCTAACCGGCTGAGATCGGGGACTGCTTCGAACTGGTATCCGGCGGCTGCAAAGTTGGGAAGAGTTGCCATGTTCGTGCCTCGACGCTATATTCTCATGTTGGACGATTATTTGTCAATTAGGAGACAATTTATCGCAGACGATCTTGGCCTCTGCGGCTGTGTTGAAGAAGCAGATCCTTCGCTCCGCTGAAGAAAGCCGCTCCGCTCAGGATGACAATGTATTTATTTATCCGATACTCACAGGGGTGAACTGTGAGACAGCCTGATACCGCGCCAAGTCGCTTTCGCGGCTCTCGCATTGCCTTCGGGGTTGTGAGTTACCCGAAGGGGTTGGCGGCCCGGAGTTCGGCAACGATCTCGGCGGCGGCTTTGCGGGCGCGTTCTGCCTGGTCCGGGGGGAAGCTGATGGCGCCCACGCGCGCGTGGCCGCCGCCGCCATAGCGCTCGCAGACCTGCGCCAGGTTCACCATCTTGGCCGGGTCGGCCTTGGTCCACGGATTCGAACCGACCGAGACCTTGGTGCGGAAGCTGGACTTCGACAGGCCGATGGAATACGTCGCCTGCGGGTGGAGGTAGTAAGGGATGAACTTGTTGTAGCCCTCGACCGGGCGATCGGTGATATCGAAGAAGATGGTGCCGTCGCGCTCTTCGCTGCGGCTGCGGATCAGCTCGATGCCCTCCTTGTGGCGCTCGAGCAGCGGGGGCAGCAGGTCGGACACGAACGGCTGCGCGAGCACTTCAGCCAAGCGGCATCTCAGTGAGCAGCGGAATCAGGCGCGGGATGAAGACCGGATCCTGCGTGGATTCGATGATCAGCGTGAGCTTCATGGCAGGCGCGGCCATCTCCACTGCGGACTCGGGGCTCTCGTAGAGCGCGCCGTCAACGATGTCGGCCCAGTGGATGAGTTCTGCAACTGGCGCGGTGTCGAAGCCGAAGCGCGTGCCGGCGATGTGCGCCAGAAAGCTGGTGCAGGAGGTGTACTTGGGATCGAAGAACTTGCGGGAGCCGCAGACCGGATCACGCTGGCAATCGAGAAAGTGCTCCTGATCGTGGTGCGTCAGGAATGCGGAGAGATGGTGATCGAACCACCAGGTGATACGCGGCGAGGCGGAATATTTGAAATCGACGATCGCATTCTCGTCGCCGGTGAACTCGCTTTCGTCAAAGAGAGCGCCGGCACGATGCACCAGGCCGTGGTACTCGTAGGAGGCGTCCGATGCGATGCGTTCGCGGTGAAAGCGCGTGAAGAGGGAGGCAGAGCAGGCCCCGTCGAAACATTTGTCGTGATAGAAGACCCTTACCCGCAATCCGACCTCTCCCTCACAAAGCTTCCGGTAAAGCCGGAAGAATTAGCATCAAACGCTGGGCCGATTGTGTCAAGGGAGTGCGGAGGCTGAAGGCGCGAGGGCGATCCGCCCGGGAATCGCAGATTCTGCACATTCTCAGGATTGGTTCAGTAGAATTTCTGCAGGAAATCAATCAACCTTGTTTGAGGAGTAGTCATGGAGCCAGACGCGCAGCCGACAGAGCGGGAGCCTTTGTCCCCCGATCCGGCGATCCAGGAAGCCGGGACGGCCAGTTTGGAGGCGCCTGAGCCGGAGAAGCCCTATCGCGGGCTCAAGTGGGTGTTCATAGGCAAAGAAGGCTTGCGGGCAGGCTGGTCTCTGCTGATCTTCTTTCTCCTGTTTTTTGGGGTTGCGAGCGGACTGGGAGCGGTATTTGCAAAACTGCACCTGCTGGGAGCCAGGGAAGGCTTTACCGCTAAGTCCGCTTTCTACGGGGAGCTGCTGCCCGTGCTGGCCATGCTGGTTGCGGGCGTGATGGTTGCGCTGATCGAGCGCCGAAGCATTCTGGACTACAACCTGCGGGGACTGCGGCGCGGCTCCCATTTCATCAGCGGGCTTGCAGCAGGGTTTGCCGCATTGTCAGTCCTGGTGGGCGGGCTGTACCTGGGTCACTGGCTGCAGTTCGGGCCGGCGGCGCTGAGTGGATCTCAGATTTTTCGGTACGCAGCGATCTGGGCGTGCGTGTTTCTGCTTGTGGGCTGCTTTGAAGAAGGAATCATGCGGTGCTATGCACTGTTCACGCTGACGCGCGGGCTGAACTTCTGGTGGGCCGCGGCGATAGTGGGCGGGGTCTGCATCCGGCTGCTTACTCACGCGAAGGGAAATGGGGTCTGGGGGGTGTACGCGATGGCGCTTCTGGGCGTGGTTCCCTGCCTGTTGCTCCATCTGAAACGCGATCCGGACTCAGGATTCTGGCAGGCGGCGTGGGTGACATCGACCTTTTTCGGTTTTGGCCACACGAGCAACAGCGGTGAGGCATGGATCGGCATCTTTGCCGCGGGCGCCATCGGATTTATTTTCTGCGTGAGCGTGAAGCTGACCGGATCGGCCTGGTGGGCCATTGGCTGTCACGCAGCCTGGGACTGGGGCGAAACCTACTTCTATGGCACGGCCGACAGCGGCTTTGTGGCTCCGGGACATTTCCTGACGACGTCGCCTGCGGGCAATCCATTGTGGAGTGGCGGGACGGTGGGGCCGGAGGGCAGCCTGCTGGTTGTCGGGGTCATCTTGTTGCTGCTGGTTCTGTTGCTGGCTGTATATGGGCGTCGTCCGACGCTGCATCCGGTGACGGCAGGGGAGCAACTGGCGAGCTAGGGATGGTTGCATAAATTGCTGCGAAGCCGGTGTGCCGTGGCTTTTCAAGAACTGATTTATGCAATCGGATCCAGCAGATCTAGTCCTTCGGCGCGAAGTAGCCTTTACGGGCGCGGGCGATGTAGCGGCGGTCGTTGCAGAAGAGGTAGATGGAGCGGAAAGCGCCATTGGTCTTGAAGTCGGCCGGAACGTAGGTGAGCGCGTACTGGCTGCGCAGCTCTTCCTCGATCTCGCGTGAAGCTGCTGGACATCTCTTCGACCGAGGGCGGGAAGAAGACCTGGCCGCCGGTGTCTGTGGAGAGTTGCTTGAGGACCTCATCGCCGCGTCCGCGGCTCGGAGTCCAGTTGGTGCTGATGGCGTAGATGATGGTCTCAGCGCGCTGGCACATCTTGATGGCTTCGTCGAGACGAACGCGGCTCTGGTTGTCGTCGCCGTCGGAGATGAGCACCATGGCCTTGCGGACGGGTTCCTGGCCGCGGGAGACATCGAGAAGCTTGTCGCGGCAGGCGGTGTAGACAGCATCAAACAGTGCCGTGCCGCCACCGGGGCGCAGGCGGTTGATGCCGGTCTCGAGCGCATCGACGTTGTTGGTCCAGTCCTGCGTGACGGTGGGCGTGACATCGAATCCCATGACGAAGGCGCGGTCGCTTTTGGCCTTGAGGATCTGCAGCAGGAACTCGGTGGCCGACTGCTGTTCAAACTGGAAGCGCGTAGCGGATGGAGGTGCTGGCGTCGATGACGATGCCTACGCGCAGAGGCAGATTGATCTGCTGGCGGAATGAAGTGACCTTTTCCGGCGCCTTCTGGTCGTCGAGCAGAGCGAAGTCGTTCTGCTTCAGGTTGGGGATGTAATGGCCGTGCTTGTCGGTGACGGTGAAGATGAGGTTGACTTCGTTGACGCCGACGCGAATGACAGGAGCGTTGTCTGGGGTCTCGATTGCCGGAGGCTGCTGACCGGCGGCCGGCGGCTGCGCGGCACTGGGCGGCTGCGCGGGGTTTTGGGACGCGGGTGCCGGCGTCGGCTGTGCTGCGGGCGCAGCGCGGGTTGCTGTGCTTGCAGGGCGAAAACGGGAAACGCCGCGGCAAGGACCAGGCAAAAGAGCTTTGTCCTCATATCACTCTCTCATTTTACCAATGGCGCACCCCTGCAACCGAGGTTTCATGTTACCGAGGTATTGTCGGGGTCGGTTCGTCCTCCGTCGAGGCGATCAAGGAAGCTCGCAAAGCTCCGGGGGAAGAGGCGCTTCCAGTTGCAGGGGTTTGCCGGTGACTGGATGCACGAACTCGAGCCGCGCGGCATGGAGGAAATTGCGACCGAGACGGAGCCGTTCGGGCTCTGTCTTGCGGCGCGCTGCGCGGGACGACGCCGCCTGCGCCGCGACCTGATCGGCGAGCTGGGATGACGCGCCGTAGAGCGTGTCGCCGACGACGGGGTGGCCGATCGAAGCCATGTGTACGCGGATCTGATGGGTGCGGCCGGTTTCGATGCGTACGCGAACGAGGGTGAATTTGCCGAAGCGCGTGTCGAGACGGCGCATGACTTCGTAGTGCGAGACGGCGGAGCGCGCATTCTCTTGAGGCCGGGTGGTCATGCGCGTGCGCCGCACGGGATCGCGGCTGAGGGCGGCAGTGATCGTTCCCTTCTGGCGTTCGACCGCACCCTGCACGAGCGCGATGTATGTCTTACTGATTTGGCGCGAAGAAAAGAGTTCGGCGAGCGCTGCGTGGGCGGCATCGTTTTTGGCAACGATGATGAGGCCGCTGGTCTCCTTGTCGAGACGGTGCACGATGCCGGGACGGAGGTCACCGCCGGTCGCAGAGAGCGCCTTGAAGCGAAACAGAAGCGCGTTGACAAGCGTGTTGCGGCTGCGCGCATCTTCGCTTCCGCCGGCGCCGGCATGCACCATCATTCCGGCGGGCTTGTTGACGACGGCAAGGTGCTGATCTTCGAAGACGACGTCGAGCGGAATATCCTGCGGAGTGGCCTTGAGCGGCGCAGGATGCGGCTCGCCGGTGACGACAATCTGTTCGCCGCCGCGGAGCTTGAGCGAAGGCTTGGGTTGCGCGCCGTTCACGAGTACGTCGCCCTGATCGAGCAGCAGTTGCACGCGCGAGCGGCTGACGCCTTCAAGCTGCGTGGCGATGAAATGGTCGAGGCGCTGGCCTGCCGCTTCGGGTGGAACGGCGATCGTGCGCGGCTCAGCCATGCGTCGTTTCCTTCGAAGCGGATGGGGGTCCGGGAGCAGACAAAGGTGCGGCTGCCGATGCGGTGCGACTCGCGCTCGACGCAACAGGAGAGCACCTGCAAGCACCAGGACGATTGCTGCAGCCTGCGGGCCCTTGAGGACTCCGCCGAGCAGTGCACCGCGGCCATTGGATCGCGCCAGAACTCGGTGATGAACAGCGCGACGCCTGTGGCCATGAGGCCGAGCCCGGCGACGTCGCCGTGCTGGCGTCGATGTGGCAGCCAGAGCATCAGGCAGATGGAAATGGTGAGAAAGGCAAGCGCGGCGTAGGCCTGCACGGGATGTACTGGAATGCCGAGCGGAGCGCCGCTCCAGCGCGCGGCAAGCGGATCTGGTGTAGGTCACGGCCCAGGGCACGTGGGCTCCCGTACCGTAGCCGGAGCCTGCGAGCAGAGCGCCGATCTGCTCAAAGGCGAGAGCCGAGCGCAAGGGGCGCGGCAAGAACATCCGCTGTGGAGCGCAGCGGCATCTATTGCCGGCGCGCATAGATCCAGGCGACAACCAGCGCAAGAGTGCCTCCGGCGGCAGCAAGCAGGGATGATGAATCATCGCCAGGCCCAGCATCCACAGCGGGATGGCTGCGCAGGATGGACCAGTTGACGATGATGAGCAGGAGCGCGAGATCCGATGAGCGCAGCGAAGAGAACGACAATGCAAAGATTCCAGATCTTGTTCGGATCGATGCCGGCGAGGTTCGCAGCGCGCTGAGCAAGCATGAGGGCGAGCAGCACTCCAAATGCGGCAAGAGCTCCGTAGGCCGGAATGAAAACGGAGCCGATGTGAAAGAGGACAGGATGCACCTGAGCAAGAATAGCTCTGTCAGATGCCGGTGAAAGGTAGAATCCGACCCACTGGGCCGTGAGTGATGTGCTGGTGAACCCGTCCTAAGACGGTGGAGCTCTCCGCGGTTCATTAGGCATTCCGGACTGGCGGACACGGCACACAGAACCGATTGTCGAGTTGAGCCCCTGTTCAATGAATGTTGGTTCAACCAGCGTTGACCACCCACCTGCTTTGCAGGCCGGTTTCTATTGCGGAGAGTATGGGTCCGCGACCGGAATTGCAAGTCTTGTGCGGGCCGGGCGGTGTGTGATAGAGGCGCGCAATGGTTACTTTGGAATGCATTTTCAGCGCATTCCGAGAATGCCGCTCAGTCCCCACGAGACACGCCTCAGGGGCTAAAGCCCGTTGGTTTATGCGGTCTTTGACGGCACGGCTGAAGCCGTGCCCTTTCAAAGCAGATTTATGAGATGGCTTTTAGTGGTCCTCGTCGATCAGGACCTCATCGAGGAGACTGCGAAGGCTTGCGGCGCGGGCATGGCCCTCTGACACGTCGCCGCCGCCTGTGGATTGAGACAACTCGTCAGCAAGGTTGAGCGCCGCAAGCACGGCCACGCGCAGGGAATCGACGGTGCGGCCTTGCGCGGCGACTGTGCGCATCTTGCTGTCGACCAAATCGGCAAGACGGCGTATGTGGTCGGCGTTCTGCCCGCGCAGATGGTATGTCTGGTCGTAAATGCTTACCGTTACGTATCCGGGTGCATCCGGGGGCGTGTTCTTAGCCATGCCGACCTCACACTTCGAGTGCATCGAGTTGCGACAGCAGACGCTCGACCCGTTGGCGAACCTGGTCGCGCTCGGAGTTGAGTACGCTGCATTTCTTCCTGAAGGCTTTTCACCAGCGCGCTCTGCTCCTGCAGCCTTGTTTCAAGGCTCTCCGCGCGCTGCTCAGCGGCGGCGCGGGCCTGACGCTCGCTCTTGACGAGGTTAACTGCACGCACAACGCGCTCTTCGAGGGCTGAGAAATCGTTGACGCTCAAGGCAAGGGTGCCGTTCTCGTGCTGTTTCATAGAAGGTTGCTCGGTCTGCGGCTGTTCCGCGATCTGGGATTCAAGGAATGATTGCGACATGAATAATAACCTCCGCGCAAGTGCGCTGTATCCGAAGAAGTATAGCTCCGGCACCGAATACGTGCAGGGGCAATTGACCAGGTTGCTCTCGTGCTGTCCCGCCTTCGGCGAGCACGCCCAAAAAAGATAGATACCCAATCGCTTCAGGTGCGGAGGCGCGCGCCGGTCGTGCTGACCGCCTCTACGACTCGGGATTGGAAGCTCTGCAACTCTTCTTCGCGCAGGGTGCGATCCGGCGCCTGGAAGGTAGTGCCCAGCAGCAGCGAGTACTCCTGCGCGCCCAGCCGGGCGTCGCGGAATACTTCGCGGACGCGCCACTCGACGAGTTCCGGGATCTGCAGGGCGGCGAGTGCCTGGTCGATTCTTTCCCACTCGATGCTTTGATCGAGGACGAGGGAAAAATCGCGGCGCACGGGCTGAAAGCGGGATATGTCGCGCGCGGCCGGTTTGCGCAGCGGCAGCTTGTAGAGACGATCGAGGTACAGCTCGCCGATGAGGACCGGGTCCTTGAGTTTGCGCGCTGCTGCTTCAATGCGGATGCAACTGGCCGAACCAGCCCGACCGTGAGGCCGTCGGCAACGACGCGCGCGGCGCGGTAGGGATGAAGCCAGGCTGGTGTAAGGCCAGCATCCGGCGGAAAGCGGTCGAAGTAGACGGCGCGCGTCTGAAAGCGGGCAAGTAACTGTTCGACGACGCCTTTTATGTCGTGGAAGTCGATCGTGCGCGAAGCATGGAGCGCGCTCTGCTCGAGGTAAGGCGCCTACGGCAGCGAAGCCGAGGGCGGGACGCTCGTCGACTTTTTCCGTGGTTCCGCTGAAGACGGTACCGAGTTCGAAGAGACGCACATCGCTCGACGTCACGATGCAGGTTGCCGGCAACGGCATGCGAGCAGTGCCGGGAACCAGCGACGGACGCAGGACGCCGGCTTCTTCGCTGAGCGGGTTGCCGAGCGGAACGACCTGGCCGGGCATGCGGCGCGGTAAGAGCGGCTTCAGCGGCGGAGCAGAAGGTGCTGGCGATTGCTTCGTGAAATCCTGCGGCGAGCAGGGTGCGGCGCACGGCGGCCTCAGCTCTCTGCCCATGGGCAGCGCTTTGACGCCTTCGCCGAATGCCGGGAGGGTGTTGGCAAAGCGGTTGTAGCCGTAGACGCGCGCGACCTCTTCAATGAGATCGATTTCGCGCTCGAGATCGAGGCGCCAACTGGGCAGAGTGACCTGCCAGGCTGGAGCCTGCGCGGAGTGGCTGGTCAACTTGCAGCCGAGTGCCGTGAGCAGTTCTTCGACCGCGGAGGCGGTAATCCCCTCTTTGTCGAGTGTGACGCCGAGGATGCGGTGCACTTCACTGAGAGCGAGCGAGACGGAATGGCCGTTGCGCGGTGCGGGCTTCCCATGCGGGAACACGCACGTCGACAAGTTCACCTTCGAGATTGCCGCCGCTGGCGAGCAGAATGCGGCTGACGAGCGCCGAAGCGACTGGAGCGGCATTGAAGTCGGCGCCGCGCTCGAAGCGATGGCTCGCGTCGGTGTGCAGCCCGTGACGGCGCGCGGTGCGGCGCACAGCCATGGGCTCGAACCATGCGGCTTCGACGAGGACATTCGTCGTTTCGGGCGTGATCATCGTGTCCCAGCCGCCCATGACACCGGCAAGGCCAAGCGGCTTGACGTGGTCGGCGACGACGAGGTCTTCGGGATCGAGGGTGCGTTCGACGCCGTCGAGCGTCTTGAGCTTCTCGCCTTTGCGGGCGCGGCGAACGATGATGCCGCCTTCGATCTTGTCGAGGTCGAAGGCGTGGGTGGGCTGGCCCATGGCGAGCCATGCAAAGTTGGTGGCATCGACGGCGTTGGAGATCTTCTTCTGCTCCAGAAGCGCGAAGTAGTCGGACACTTCGGCGCCGGGAAACCAGTCGCGCGAGTCGCCGATGGTGATGCCGCGAAGCACGCGCGCGGTGAAGCGGCCGCAGGCGTCTTCGGCTTCAATGCGCACTGAAAACGGATCTGCAGCGCGGGCTTGGCGGCGGGCAGCGCAGTATCGAGCGGCTTGAGTGCGACGCCGTAGATGGCCGCGGCTTCGCGCGCGATGCCGTAGTGGTTCATGGCATCGACGCGGTTGGTGGTGATGTCCATCTCGTAGAGCGAACCGTTGCCTGCGCCGAGATCGTAGATGCCTTCGACGGCGATGCCGCGCAGGGTCAGGTCTTCGGCGAGTTGGGTGTCGCTGACCGCGAGCTCCGGGCAGGTAGCTCGCAGCCATTTCGTCAGGATTTTCATTGCGTGGTCTTAATCTCCTAGCAAGTTAGCCGCGCTGCGCGCGATAGCAAGTTAGCAAGTCAGCGCGGTTGCGGCTCGAGCACTCCGACTCGTTAGCTGCGCTGCATGCGATAGCGAGTTGCAAGTCAGCGCGGTTGTGGTCAAGCACTCCGAGCAAGCCGTTGATCAGTTTCGCGACTTCTGTCGCAAGTTCAGCATCTGCTCTCCAGCCTGCTTGTCAAGAAATCCCAGACTCTCCGCGAGTTCGATCTGAGTCTGAAGTTCATTGAGAGCGCCGCGAGCAACGCCGAGCAATTTTCGATATCTGCGATGTCTGTCAATCTGTCCGTGACCATCGGCAATATGGCTTGCAACGCCAACGGCTGATCGGCGCAGTTGCATTCGCAATCCGAATGTCTCGGACTTCGGAAACTCTTCGGTTCGTGCGATAGACTGCGCGCGCCAAGTCCATCGCTTTTTGCCATGCAATCAAGTCTCGATAATGTCTTGTTCTGCTCATACAAATTGCCCCAAGAAGCGCATATCGCCGGCGTAGAACTGGCCGATTTCGCTGATGCCGTACTTCATCATGGCGATGCGCTCGACGCCCATGCCGAAGGCGAAGCCGGAGATCTTTTTCGGGTCGTAGGCGGGCTGCTTCTCCGCGGCGAAGGCGAAGACCGCGGGGTCGACCATGCCGCAGCCGAGCAGCTCAATCCAGCCGGACTGCTTGCACTTGCGGCAGCCTTTGCCTCCGCAGAAGATGCAACTGATCTGCACGTCGGCGCAGGGCTCGGTGAACGGAAAGAAGGACGGGAAGAAGCGCGTCTTGACTGACGAACCGAAGAGCGCCTTCATCGCGTGGTCGAGCGTGCCCTTGAGATCGCTGAAGGTGATGTTGGTGTCGACGCAGAGGCCTTCCACCTGATGAAAGATCGGCGAGTGCGTGGCGTCGGCGGCGTCGTTGCGGTGCACCTTGCCGGGAATCACGATGCGCACCGGCGGCGGCTGCTGCTCCATGGTGCGCATCTGCACGGGCGATGTGTGCGTGCGCAGCAGCAGGCGATCGCGCAGCGGGCGACGCTCCTGGTTGGCAACGACAAGCGTGTCCTGCGTGTCGCGCGCCGGATGGCCCGGCGGAAAGTTCATGCACTCGAAGTTGTAGTAGTCGGTTTCGACTTCGGGACCCACGCCGACCGAGTAGCCCAGCGCCGCGAAGACGGCGACGATCTCGTTCATCGTGCGCGTGATGGGGTGCTCGGCGCCGGTGAGGCGTCGCGTGCCGGGCAGCGTGATGTCGATGGCTTCGGCGGCGAGCGCGGCGTCGCTTGGTCCGGCGCCGGAGGCCTGGTCAAGCAGGCGCTCGACGAGGTCTTTGAGTGTCTTGAATCGTTCGCCGACGGGTTTTTTGGCCTCGGGCGGCGCGGCCTTAAGCCAGCGGGCGGAGATGTCGTTGAGGCGGCCCTGTTTGCGGCCCAGCCAGCGCAGACGGAAGGCTTCGACGGCCTCGGGTCCAGCGAGCGCAGCGGCTTCCTCAGTGGCCTGCTTCTCGAGAGCGGCAAAGGCCTGATCGAGCGCGGCTTCGTTGAATGCCGTCAGATTGGGAATTGCGTCGTGCGTCATTGCGAAACCCCAGAATATCCCACTGCGATGAGACTCGCATGCAGCGAGGATTTGATCAGGCGTGGTGGAGAGAAGGCGCTCGCTGAAAATGAAGACGGCCCGAAGCCAGGCTCCGGGCCGTCGATACGGCAGAGTGCAGCGCCGGGCTCAGGCTGCTGTGCTGGCGAGAGCGGCCTTGGCCTGCTCCACCAGCTTGGTAAAGCCGGCTGCATCGTGAACGGCGATGTCGGCGAGGATCTTGCGATCGAGTTCGACGCCGGCCTTCTTCAGCCCGTTGATGAACTGCGAGTAGCTGGTGCCGTTGAGCTTGGCGGCGGCCGAGATGCGCACGATCCAGAGGGAGCGGAACTGGCGCTTCTTCTGGCGGCGGCCGGTGTAGGCAAACTTGAGGCCGCGCTCGACGGCTTCCTGGGCTGCCTGGTAGAGCTTGGATTTCGTGAGGAAGTATCCGCTTGCTCGCTTGAGAATCTTTTTGCGGCGGTCACTCCGCTTGGTACTCCGTTTTACGCGGGGCATGGGTGTATCTCCTTTTGCGTTCGTCGGTCAGGCGGCTGGAGGCAGGAGGCGCTGATTTTGGCGGCGCTTAAAGCCTCTTCACTCGCTCATTCAAGCCTTGATCTCTCGCCGGCTGGGACGCAGTTCGTGCCGGCGGGGGCCCTTTCAAACGGGCCCGGAAGCGCTGTCTCCGCGAACGGGACAGCACAGCGATCAGGCGTAAGGAATCATGCGCGCTACCTTCGCGTAGTCGCCATCGGAGACAAGCACGATTCTGCCGAGCTTGCGCTTCACTTTTGGCGATTTCGACGAAAGGATGTGACGCGTCTTCGTCTGGCCCCGCTTGATTTTGCCGGTGCCAGTCTTGTTGAAGCGCTTCTTCGCGCCCGAATGGGTTTTCAACTTGGGCATTTTTCTTCTCGTTTTTGGATAGGGCTTTGCGTTCGGCCCTGCGCTTTTGGGCCAGCCTGGACAGGGACTTCCCTGCGCTGGAGGCGCTCCAACCAGTATACAGGAATGGAGGATTTAGAGCCATTCAGGCAACCGAATGTGGCATTTCCGGCGTCAACACTTGCAGATATGGGGCCCGTTCTTTGACAATGTCTGATAACAGAATTCCAGTTGGGGAACTGAGTGATTCTGGCACGACAGGGGATGGGATGTTTCGAAGAATTGGTTTTTGGGGATTGGCAGGCCTGGGTGTGGCCTGCTTCTGGGTAACTTTCGGGATTCTGGCCGGGCCCAATTACAACATTGGAGCCTGGACCATTGCGGCGATTACTGCGCCCGCGTCTTTGCTGGGGCGCGCGATACCGCTGGCATACCACTCGTTTGCGCTCCTCAACGCCGCCATCTATGGCGTGCTGGGCTTGTGCGCTGAGATCGTCCTGAGACAGCATCGGCAGCGGCGCAGTTTGCGTTAGTTGGTCCTGTAAAGCTTTACCCTTTCGGTATTCACGTGGCGCGGGTCGAAGCGCCAGTAGCCACCCTGATCGTTTTCGTCGCCGTTCAGCCGTCGGCCGGGGACCCATTTTCCATCCTGAAAGCTTCCCTCATCGATGGATGCTATCCCGACTTTGGGCCCGCTTGCCGGAAGTGCAAAGGAGACCCGGAAGCCCTTCCCTGCACCTAGAAATTCGTCGGGACCAGCGACCATGATGAGGCCGTAGCCGGCCTCGGCGTGCGAGCCGAAGATTTCATCAAGCGCGACGCGAACGGTGTACCCGCCGAGGGCGAAATCGACGGAGGGATGTTGCTTGTCCAGCATGAAGCCGCGAACGTCGCCGGCGGCCTGATGCTCAAGGAGCACCGGAGCCAGCTTCGCGATAGCGCCATAGCTCACGGCCAGATCCTGTTTGGGATCCATGTCGTCTTCAATGGCGAACGGGGAGAAACCGAAGCCCGCTTCCTGGCCGACGGCATAGAAGACGTTGGCAGCGCCGGGAGTGCCGCCGCGCGTCTCGGGCATGAAGAGCGGATTGCCGTCGCGATGGTACCGCTGGCACCACTCGACGAAGTTTGGCGCATAAAGATCGGGCGCGTAGAAATCGATAGCCGTGCCGGCTGCTCTCCATATATCGACAACCCACGGCTCCGGGCCTCCGCTGGGATACGAGCCCGGCTGGGAGTCATTTTCAGCGAGCCAGGTGTTCACGTACATGGGGAGGTTGTAAGCGGCCTTGCCCGCTGCTGTGACCGCATGGATGAAGCGCGCGTATTGCCAGGCCATGAAGATTTCGTCGGCGCGAGAGGTGTTGCCGAAGACCTCAGACCACGTGCCAGAGGTTTTGGCGCCGTTTTCGTCCCAGAGTTCGCGGAGACGTGGATAGAGGCTGTCGTGATGAGCCTTGAGATAGCGCGTCAACTCAGCCGGGACCTGCGATGCGAATGCGCGCTCGGCAGCGGCGGAGCGATCACGCGAATCGCCGAGGACGCCGACTTCGTTTTCGACCTGCATCATGAGGACGGTGTGGTCACGGCTGTCAACTTGATTGATGTGCTGCATGAGCGCGGCAAAGGCGCGCGCGTCGGCCTGTTGCGTAGCGGCGCCGGCGGGGCTTAGAAGTTCGATTTGACTATCGTGCAATTGAACGCGCGGGAAGCGCTTCGTGTCCTGCTTGACCCAGACGGGCGGGTAACTGGACATGCCGTTTTTCCAGCTTGCCAGCCAGAGGAACACAATTCGCTCATGGGCCTGGCGCGCCTGAGAAAGAAGGCCGTCGACGAGGGCGAAGTCGTAAGTGCCCTCTGTGGGCTCGATCAGTTCCCAGCTCAGCGGAGTGATCACAGTGTTAAGCCCCATGCCCGCCAGTTGGGACCAGAGCGGCTGCATGTAGTCGAGGCTCGAAGACGACGAGTTGTGCAGCTCGCCGCCAAGGATCAGGAAGGGCTTTCCGTCGACGATGAGTTGAGTTGTAACGCCGCGCTTCTCAAGGTGCGGTGCAGAGTTCTGCTGGGCGCTGAGGGATGGATTCAGGATCCCTGCGAACAGCAGAAGAATTGGAAGCTTGCAGCGTGAGATTCGCATATCGAGTGGGAGTCTAGCATGGCGAGCCGCAGGGGTCGGTGATGGCAGGCTGGCGGAGTTCGGCTCAAGTCTATGGTTTGGCCGAGGCGGTGGAAGGCGGCGGGTTCGGCGAGAAAGCGTCTTCAATGAACTGGACGATACGCTGCCGTGCGTCGAAGCCGTGCCAGGGCTCAGGCGAAGGATGGCCGAGCATGCCAATGGCGAGCGGACCGTGGTCTTCGCGCGGGTACGTGACGAGTTCAACGGGGACGCCTCCCTGGCGAAGCGCGCGGTACATCTCCTGTGCCTGACCCAGGGGATCGGTAGTGTCGCTCTGGCCCTGGATCAGGAGGAAACGGCGTTTTGGCGTGAGCCACGCCGGCAAGCGGGCTCTGCCGCCACGCATCCTGCATGTTCTCCCACGGCTTGCCGAAGTACCAGCGGTCGTACCAGGAGCCTCTTTCCGTGCCGTACTCGCTGAACTGGTCAATGACGGGGGCGCCGCTGATGATGGCTTTGAAGCGATCTGTCTTTCCCTCAACGAAGGCGGCCATTTCGCCTCCGTAGCTGTAGCCCATGAGCGCCAGGCGGCGCAGGGTCGATTGGATAGTTGGCGAGCACGAAATCGACGCCGGCCATCACGTCCTGGTAATCGCCGCCACCGAGATCATTCTTGTTCGCTGCGGCAAACTTTACTCCGTAGTTCGACGACCCGCGGGGGTTGGGGCGGAGCACCGCCCAGCCGTGGCCGACAAGGAAGTCAGCGAATGGATCGCTCCGGTTGACCCATGCGCCGAAGGGCCCACCATGAACATCGACAACGAGCGGGATCTTTGCGGAGCCGGTGTCAGGCGGAAGATAGAGAAGACCTTCAATGTCGAACTCGCCGCTCTTCCAGCGAACAAGCTGCGGCGCAATGGAACGTGTGTTGGCTGGACCAAGGTCGGGCGTCGGGAGCACTTTGCAGTTCTCGCCGATGCGCGGCGCGAAACAAAGCTGCATGGGATGGCCGCCGGAGTCGGCAAGCCATACCCACCCAGACTGCTTGCGATTCGTGTTCAGCCCTGCGATGAAGTATGCCCCGAAATCGATCTGGGCCGGCGGAACTTTTGCGTCGGGCGCGATGAGGATGGGGGTTGCGCGGGTGCCGATGGCCGCGACGGTGATGAGCGAGCCTTCATGGGTGAAGTAGATCCCCTGTGCGCTTACCTGGCCCTTGAAACCTGCGGTTAGCTGCAGGGGGCTGACGCCAGGGGCGGTGCTTGGCTGGAGATAGAGTTCGTCGTAGCCGGGAGGCGCGTCCTCCGGGGTTGCGGCCGCAAAAGCGATCGAGGCGCCGTCGTTGTTCCATGCGCCGCCCTGAACGGTGGCAGGAACGCGATCCAGTTTCACGGGATGCTCGAGGTTGGCGGCATCGAGGATCCAAGCAGCTCCTGCCGGGCCCAGGTCGGATGCTTCATTGGGCGCTTCGGTAAAGACGAGGAGCTTGTCTGCTGCTGGTGACCACGCGGCCCGGTGCACATCGGGAGGAACGGCGGCAGGTTTGAGATCGCCATCGAGCGATCCGTCGGGCTTGAGTGCGGCGAGGTAGAGACGGGTCAGGTGCTTCTCGTGGTTGACCCAGGATGCATCCACCTTGGCTTCTTTTTGCTTCTTCTCGCCGGGGGTCTCGGGGTCGTGCGCCCACACGGCGAGGAATTTGCCGTTCGGGCTCACAGCAAAGCCGGCGATATCGAGAGCCTGCGCTTCCACTTTTTGCTCGGCGGGCTTCTTCTCGTCTTTCTTCTCTGAGGTGCTCTCGGCGGGCGGGGGATTGATGGCGTCCTTGTCCTTTGAAAGATCGACGGGGGGAATGATCTTGATGTCGTATGGAGACGCATCGCCTCCGCGCAGATCGAGACGGAAGATCTGCGTGTGTTCGCCGCGCTTGGCGAGGAAAAAGACAGCAGAGCTGTCGGGCGCCCACTGGGCATCGTGTTCGCCGCGCTTGTCGGCAGGAGGCGAGAAGGTGAGCTGGCGCGCTTTATCGCCACTCGGCGGAACAGGGACAATCCACAGGTGGCTTGCTGCTCCGTCGGCCGTGGACTGGGTGACGGTGAAGAGAACCTGCGTTCCATCCGGCGAGAGCAATGGGGCCGCCATGGCTTTGAAGTGGCGAAGGTCTTCGTTGGTTGGAAAGCGGGGCGCTGATTGCGACGGGGCAGGAGTCGAGCTGGTCTGTGCGGACGCGGAAAACGGCGTGGCAACGGCAGCACATGCTACGGAAAGAGCAAAGAGCCCGAATCGATGCATGGGGCCAGAATACATGGAGCCGGCGGAGTTGGCGGGGGTCGCAGTTGCGCAATCTGCTTTGAATGAGCGAAGGCCGCCTGGAGAGGCGGCCTTGCTGAAGTAAAGATCGGCTGTGCTTACTGCGCCTGCGGCACGGGCGGGCGCGGGGCCTGCACTTGCTGTGCCTGCGGCTGCTGCGGAGGCTTCGGCTTCTGAACTTCCGGACGCTTGCTCGGCGCGAGAATGGCATGCAGAATGGTGCCTTCCATGCGCGGCATGAATTCGACCACGCCCACGTCACCGATGTCCTGAATGAGCCGGTTGATGATGTTGTAGCCGAGATCGCGGTGGGCCATCTGACGGCCGCGGAAGCGGAGGCTCGCCTTGACCTTGTCGCCACCAGTCAGGAAACTTGACGGCCTGATTCTTCTTGGTCTGGTAGTCGTGCTCGTCGACCGTGACGGAGAACTTGACTTCCTTGACGACGATGACCTTCTGTTTCTTGCGGGCGGCGCGCTCGCTCTTTTCCTTCTCGTAGAGGAAGCGGCCGTAGTCCTGGATGCGGCAGACGGGCGGGACGGCATTGGGTGATACCTCGACCAGATCGAGGCCGCGCTCACGGGCGATTTTGAGCGCTTCAAAGGGCGGCAGTATGCCGAGTTGTTCGCCGTTTTCGTCGATTACGCGGATTTCGCGGGCGCGAATGCGATCGTTGATACGAATAAAGGACTTAGCCGAACGTTTGTCGAGTGCGATGGTACTCTCCTCCACGCGTTTCGGGCGCCTCGAACCGGAAGCATCCGGACTCTTGCTGGGCGCGCGAACGCACCCTGAGTATAGCACTGGTTGGATTGCGAAGTTCTTCGGAGGGAGGGGGTCTAGCAGTTGCTTTGCATGAGTTTTGCAGCAGAATTGGGAAACGGTCCGACGTGGGAGTTTGGCGCGGAAATACCGAGTGAAGCGTGGGTTGCGACGAGCGCTCCGTCGGCGGTCGAACCCGGTGACACGAATACGCACGAGTCGATTCGCCGGCAAAGCACCTTCCACCTCGACCGGCAAGAAGTTCTCGGTGAGTGCTGACGTGCGGTCGGCCGCCGCAAGGGCAGGAGAAGTGTGCAGCGTGATCGCGTCGAGTTCGCAGCCGAGGAACTGCGAACGGTGGGCACGGGACTTCTCGACGGCAAGGGCGCGGAGCGCGGCCATGCGCTCCTCAACCACGGCGGCTGGAACCGGCGACTCGGCGTGGAGACTCCAGCCACGCGTGCCGGGGCGCGGAGAGAACGGAAACAGGTGCAGGTATCCGAACGGAAGCGCGCGAATGAACTCGAGCGTCTCCTCGAATTCGGCGTCGGTTTCGCCGGGGAAGCCAACCATGACATCGGCGCCGAGGGTGAGCTCCGGGCCGGCGGCATCGAAGAGTGCGGCGACCTTCTCGGCGTAGTGCCAGGGGCGATAGCGACGATGCATGCGGCGCAGAACCGCGTCAGAGCCGGACTGCAGCGGCAGATGCGCGTGGCGGGCGAGCCGCGATCCACCGAATTCCGACATGAGGGCGATGAGATCGCGGTCCCAGTCCATCGGCTCGATGGAACTGAGGCGGAGACGCGGCAGGCCTGTCTCGGCAAAGATTCTTCGCACGAGCGTGGCGAGGGTGCGGCGTCTGCTCGGCAGGCGTCGAGATCGCGGCCCCAGCGGCCAAGGTTGATTCCGGAGAGGACCAGCTCATTTCCGCCGGCCGCGACAAAGCTCTCAACGTGGCGAAGGACAGATGCGCCCGGGAGGCTTCTTGAGGATCCGCGCGTCTGCGGAATGACGCAGAACGAGCAGCGATTCCCGCAGCCCTCCTGGATCTTCAGATTGGGACGGGTCTGCGCGCCGGGGAGTACCGGAGCTTCTTCAAGAAAAGAATGCGCGAAGGTGTCGTCGACGAGGACGACGGCCTGTTCGGTTGCGCCTCCGCTTGCGATGAGCGATTGAATGCTGACGAGCGATGCCTGTGGCACGGGCGACTGAACTCCGCCTTGAGCCAGATGCATTGCGATCTCAGGTGCGAGCGCCTTGTGGCTGTTGCCAACCACGGCGGCGACACCGGGCAGGGCCGCGAGTTCTTCTGGTGCGCGCTGGGCGTAGCAACCGGTCGCGATGATGCGCGCCTCCGGATTGAGGCGGTTGGCTCGACGGATGAACGCGCGGGCTTCTCGATCTGCTTCGCCGGTGACGCTGCAGGTGTTGACCACAACCACATCTGCGTCGGCGTGCTGGCCTTCGCGCATTCCCGCGGCACGCAGCAGGCTCGCGACCGCTTCGCCGTCGGCGCGCGCGGCGCGACAGCCGAAGTTTTCGATATGGAAGGACGACGCCACATATCAAGTTTAAGCGAGATGACGAGATTTCCCTCAGGGGCTACAGAGGCTGCGGAAAAACGGGTATGCAGAGTGAATCGGAAGAAAAACATCCCTCAGGGGCTAAAGCCCCACCGCTTTTGGCCGCGTTTTTGGCACGGCTGAAGCCGTGCCCTTTCACATCTGTTCCACAGGCGCAGTCGCCAGACGCTTCTGCCCGGAGGAGTCAGGAACATAAGTTGTCGTCCGATATACTGGAAGTGTCCGAAACTCGTTCGGAATCCTCATTCATTCATGCCCAATCCTGCCCTAGAGAACACTCCGGCCTCGACCCCTGTGTCAGCCAATAGCGGGAACTGGCACATCATCAGCTTCACCAGCTTCTCCTTTGTGGTCTATCTCGCGATCGGTCTACCGCTGGCGACCCTGCCTGCGTATGTGCATCTGCGGATGGGGTATCACGCGTCACTGGCGGGGTTGGTGATCAGCATTCAGTACATTGCGACGTTCCTTAGCAGGCCGTGGGCGGGGCGCATCTCTGATCGTGTGGGAGCGAAAATTTCCGTGTTGTGGGGGATGGGCGCGTGCACTGCGAGCGGAGCGCTTCTGATTGGCGCCGCTGCGCTGCATCGGAATCCGGCGTGGTTGAGTTTGACGAGCCTGATCGCGAGCCGACTTGTGCTCGGTGTCGGCGAAAGCCTGGGGTCGACAGGCGCGACGTTGTGGGGCATCACGAGCGCGGGGCCGGAACACACGGCAAAGGTGATCTCATTCAATGGCGTCAGCACGTATGGCGCACTTGCCATTGGTGCTCCTCTGGGCGTGGTGATGGAGGCGCGCTGGGGCCTCGGCGCAATCGGGGTTTTGACGATCATTGTCTGCGGCGTGAGCCTTGTAATGGCCGCTGCCAAGGAGCCTGTGCCGGTGGTGCCCGGCGAACATCTTCCCTTCCGCAACGTGATGTGGCGTGTAACTCCGCACGGCATGGGGCTTGCATTGGGTGGCGTGGGATACAGCGCCCTGGCAACGTTTGTCACACTCTTCTATGCGAGCCGGAACTGGGGAGGCGCGGCACTGTGCCTGACTGCGTTCGGCGCGGCCTTTATCACGGCGCGACTCCTTTTCATTCGAACGATCAGCCACTTTGGAGGGTTCCCAGTCGCGAAAGTGTGCCTGATGGTGGAATCCGTTGGCGTGCTGATGCTCTGGCTCGCGATTTCGCCCTGGATGGCCCTTGCCGGAGCGGCTCTGGCGGGCGTGGGGTACTCGCTGGTGTTTCCGGCGCTGGGCGTGGAGGCAGTTGAGCGTGTCCCGGTGGAGAATCGCGGAACGGCGCTGAGCGTCTACACGGTGTTTGCGGATGTCTCGTTCTTTCTGGTTGGGCCTGTGGCGGGAGCGGTGATTGGGGCGTTTGGCTACGCGAGCGTGTTTCTGTTCGCGCTGATCTGCGTGCTGGCGGCGCTGGGGATTGTGCTGGTGCTGGCGAAGAAGAGGCGGCTTCCAGTTTGCAACCGCTGAGCTTCTCTGCTCGCACCCGTTCTCCGGCCAGGCTGCTCGTGTGCCCCTATCGGACCAGACAGCAGCGCACCAGCGCCATCGCGAGCGCCATTGCGAATCCGTAAGCGAAAGCTCGCGTAACACGAAAGCGCTCGACGCGAACTGCCGCGACGGCCGCCGACGGCGCCGCCCGATGGACGTCCGACGACGTGTCACGAGCCCCGTAACTACCGGACTAATCAACAGGCTGATCTCATGCACCTTCGACAGGTGCACTGAGATCGCTGAGGAAACGTCGATGAGCTGAGAAACCGTCGACCCGGAACCGACGGACTGACCGCGCAACAAGCCCAGCGAGCTCGCCGAATGTCTGCTTGAAGCAAGAACTTCGAGCACGATTCGGCGTGAATGGTCCCAGCGAATTATTGCCAGACTGGGACAACGACAATTTACGAGAGCGCGGGCGCTGGAGATTTTTCAGATCCAGAGAGCTTTCGCTCAGGAACACCAGTTCAGGTATCTGACCTGGAGCAGCAAGTGGTGGTGAACACTGCAACGGGATCGTTCTCGGTTGTAAATGCGAACACCGTTACCTCGGTCTCGACCCATTTCGGCGATGATGATTCGGATGCATTCGGCGAAAGAGGCCGGCGCTTCCTGACCTGGCTGAGCGGTCAATTGAATACGGCTTCAGCGGGGCCCCCATCCGGTTGGTTTGGCGGATACGCCATCAAGTGATTGAAAGATACTTTCGCCAAAGCAGAACGGCCACCCCGAAGGGTGGCCGTTGCTGTGTGCAGATTGAGTGCGTTTAGCGCTCGTTCTTGCGCCAGTTGATCAGATCGCCGAGCGTCGTGGTGGAGCTGGAGACGGGCTGCTTGTGGGCGTCCTCCTTGTAGTTCTCGACCTGGGCGCGGCTGGCTTCGTGGCCGGAAACCGCGCGCAGGCTGAGACCCACCTTCTTCTCTTCCACGTTGATCTTGATGATCTTGAACTCGTGCTCCTGGCCGGCCTCGAGCTTGGATGGCTGACCGGGTTCCTCGCCCGCCTCGGAGATGTGGCAGAGGCCTTCAACGCCCTCGGCGATTTCAACGAAGGCGCCGAACTGCGCGGTGCGAAGCACCTTGCCGTGGACCACGTCGCCGACGCGATGCGACGCGAAGAAGCTCTCCCAGACATCGGGCTGAAGCTGCTTGATGCCGAGCGACAGGCGGCGGTTCTGCGGCTCGACGCCGAGAACGACTGCCTTGACTTTCTCGCCCTTCTTCACGACTTCAGAAGGATGCTTGACGCGCTTGGTCCAGCTCAGGTTGGAGACGTGGACCAGTCCGTCGATGCCGTCTTCGATCTCGATGAAGGCGCCGAAGTCGGTGAGGTTGCGAACGCGGCCTTCGACCACGGTGCCGGCCGGATAGCGCTCGGTGAGGTTCTCCCACGGGTTCTCGAGGAGCTGCTTCATGCCGAGCGAGATGCGGCGGTCGGCCGGATTGACGCTGAGAACGACCGTGTCGACCTCGTCGCCGGGCTTGACCAGCTTGGAGGGGTGCTTGAGGCGCTTGGACCAGGTCATCTCAGAGAGATGAACCAGGCCTTCGATTCCCTGCTCCAGCTCGACGAACGCACCGTAGTCGGTGACCGAAAGAACGCGGCCGTGGACATGTGCGCCGACCGGGTAACGCTCCGAGGCATCGAGCCACGGATCGGGCGTGAGCTGCTTGAAGCCCGAGCGAGACGCGCTGCTTGTCTTTGTCGAACTTGAGAACCTTGACCTGGATCTCGTCGCCGACATTGACCAGATCGCGGGGATGCGTGAGGCGGCCCCAGCTCATGTCGGTGATGTGGAGCAGGCCGTCGATGCCGCCGAGGTCAACGAACGCACCGTAGTCGGTGAGGTTCTTGACGATGCCGGTGAGAATCGCGCCTTCGCCGAGGTGATCGAGGGTCAGCGAGCGCTTGTCGTTCTGCTCTTCCTCGAGGATCTCCTTGCGGCTGACGACGACGTTGCCGCGCTTCTTGTTGAGCTTGATGACGCGGACTTCGATCTGCTGGCCGAGGTAGCCGTCGAGATTGCGGACGGGGCGAATCTCAAGCTGCGAACCGGGAAGGAAGGCCTTCATGCCGATGTCGACGGTGAGTCCACCCTTGACGCGGCTCACGACGGTGCCGATCACGGGCGTCTTGTCGTTGGCGGCCTTTTCGATGGTGTCCCACACGCGAAGGCGCTGGGCCTTCTCGTAGCTGACGAGGTAGCCACCTTCAGGCTCCTCGCGCTCGATCACCACGTCGATGACGTCGCCGGGATTGAACTTGACCGCGCCGGTGTGGTCGACGACCTGCTCGAGCGGCACCAGGCCCTCGGACTTGAGGCCCACATCGACTACCAGGTGCTTCTCGGTCTGCTTGATCACGGTGCCGGAGACGACCTTGTCGCCATAGGCCTCGACGGCAGCAGCCTCTGCGGCCTGCTCGCGCTCAAAGGCGGCGAGGGCAGCAGAAAAATCTTCAGCGGAGTCTGCGCTGTGATCGCCATGAGCGCCTGACTTTGCGGCGGCTGGCGTTGTGGGCGCTTCGACAACCGGAGCGGCAGGCTCTACATGGCCAAGAGGCTCGGGTTGTGCGGTTTCGGCCTGGGCTACAGGCTCGGTTGGGGCATCGGCGTCCAGCGCGGGTGATTCGACTGCGTTAACTTCTTCGGCGGTCTCGGGGTTGGACGTGGATTCGGACGACGGCTGCTCAAGCTCCGTCGCAGGATCGAGGGTGGGTGTTTCGAATTCGGTGTTCAGGGTTATGCTCTCGGGTTCGGGATTGAGGACGTTTGGCATGACAGCAGCTCCGCGATTCCTGGTTCCAGCGACGAGCTTGCTTATCGCTGGATGGCATCCACGCTGCAATGAAGCAAGCGGGAATGCCCCGAGGTCCGTGCCTTCCGGCTCGGGACCGTGCGCTTATGACCGGAGTTCTCGCAGGGACGGCTTCCGGCCAGCGGTGCTGGCGTTGAAAGCGACTCGTCTCCTTGGGAAACACCAGGCAGGCAACGGCTGGCTGGAGGGCGGCCGCAGCTAACTGCTGGAATCCGCGCAGGAAGCTACGCTTTTAAGTGTAGCAATCTACGCTTTCCCGCGTCAATCCAACAGTTTGGGCTCTTCGCATGTGAAAGGAGTGTTGCAAAGAGATGAAGCAAATGACGGTGAAAGAATGATTGGGGTTAGGCGCCCTTTGTGACTGCGGATACCTAAGAATGAGACGAAAACAACCCTGCAGATCTTCTTTAAGAACCTCATGACGCGCGCAGGATTGCAGCCGCAATGGCCTTGCGCGATGGAAAAAGGAGCGCGGCGCTGGGCCACTCTATACTGAGGAACACCTTATGGATCTGCTTTGGACTCCATGGCGATTTGCGTATGTGACGACAGCGGATGGCGCGCCGCGGCCCGGCATTCCTGCCAGCCTCAGCGCATGGCCCGGCGACAACGGGTGCGTTTTCTGCAACCTGGTCGCGTCGATTGACTATGCGATTTCCAACGGCATGAGCGCGGACAAGGCAGAGGAGGCAGGGGGACTGGTATTGCGCGGGAAGCACTGCTTCATCTGCCTTAATGCGTTTCCCTACACATCGGGACACGTCATGGTGGTGCCGTTTGCCCATCTCGATCGACTGGCGGGACTGCCAGCGGAGGCTTCTCACGAGATGATGGATCTGGCGCAGCGGACCGAACAGGCTCTGACACAGCTCTATCGACCGCACGGGCTCAATTTCGGTATGAATCTGGGTCAGTCGGCCGGCGCGGGCGTAGCCGGACATCTGCATCTGCACGCATTGCCGCGATGGACAGGCGATACAAGCTTCATCACCACTGTCGCGGAGACGCGTGTGCTGCCGGAAGACCTTGGCACGACGTGGCGGCGCATGAAAACGGCTTTCGCAGACCTTGCGAAGAGCTGAAGAGAAGCTCTTGCCAATCATCCTTTGCAAGGAGGGGCCATTGTTCACCCTTGACGGAGTCAGAAAACTTCACGGCTTGACTCACGCCAGCCTCGATGTTCTTCTCGAGCACCTGGCCACAATTCCCGCAAGCGATTATGGAAGGGAATTGCCCAGCTTCGGTTTCCCTACGGTGCGCGAGCAAGTGATTCATGTCTTCAACTGCGAAGGATTCTGGGTCCATACGCTACAAGGGCTCGCGTACGTTGACCACAACGCTGCCGGCTGTCCCACTGTCGCCGAGGCAAAACTTCTGCAGCTGGAAGTCAGCCAGGGGACCCATGCATATTTGTCGGACTTGACGAACCAACAGCTCAACACGGATACGGAGCTTCATTTCCCTGACGGAGATGTTGCCGTGCGCACTCCTGCACTCGTCCTCCATCATGTCCTGACACACGCCTTCCATCACAAGGGCCAGATTGTTGCCATGTGTCGAGCGCTTGGTCATCCTGCGCCTGGCACCGATCTGAACCGGTTCGCGTGAGGAACGTCGTGCCGGGTTGAAGTGTTTCCTACCTAAGGTTCCCGTGTTTTCAACTGAGTCCTAATCTGTTTCGATCGTCAGATCGGCCTCAGCAGCCAGCGCCAGTTCCTCTTGATCGACGTCGGCCCGATCGAGGAGCTTCCTCGGGATTGACTTGTTGGTCCGCAGGCCGAGTTTCTTCAGCATTTCAACCTGGCGGATGAGGTTGCCGCGGCCGTCGGCCAGCTTCTTCATCGCCTTGTCGTAGTTCTCATTGGTCTTTTCGAGGCTGTCGCCGATCATCTCCATGTCAGTGACGAAGCCGACGAATTTTTCGTAGAGTTCGGTGCCGCGATCCATCACTTCGCGCACGTTGCGCGCCTGACGTTCCTGCTGCCAGAGCACGTTGACGATGCGAATGACATAGAGCAAGGTGGTGGGCCCGACGAGCAGGATTCCCTGCTTGTAAGCGTCGGCCCACAGGTCGCCATCGCACTGCAGCGCCATCAGGAATGCCGGTTCGATCGGAACGAACATCACGACGAAGTCGGGAGCCTCAATATCCGGCAGCTTGTGGTAGCCCGCCTTGGCCAGCCCGATAATATGGCCCGCATGCTGGCCAGATGCGATTTGAGCGCCGCCTTGCGATCGTCTTCATCGGCAGCGTTGACGCAGTCAGTGTAGGCAGTCAGCGAGACCTTCGAATCGATAACGAGATTGCGTCCGCCCGGGAGATAAGAGGATGACATCGGTGCGGACTGACGTGTGCGTCTCCTTTCGAAGTCCTCGATGCCGACGAAGGTCTGCTGAAAGCTGTATTGCTCACCTTCGCGCAGGCCGGCCTTGTCGAGCAGATCGCGAAGAATGAATTCGCCCCAGTCGCCCTGGGTCTTTGCAGAACCGCGCAGAGCTGTGGTCAGATTGCGCGCTTCCTCTGACAATTGCTGGTTGAGGTCCCATTGAGCGCACCGATGAGTGTCTCGAGCTTTGTCACACCGGTTTTGGAGTCGCTCTGGGCTTCTTCGACCTTCTTCGCGGAAATCCTTGATCTGCGTACGAAGCGGAGTGAGAAGCGTGCCGAGTTCCTTCTGGCTGCCTTCGGAAAAGGTCTTGGATTTCTGATCGAGAATATCGGTCGCCAGCGCCTGGAATTGATCGGCAAGCGCCTTCTTTGCACTTTCGAGTAGTGCGAGTTTTTCAGCCAGGTTCTGGCGCTCGTTTCTGAGCTCGGCCTCAAGCTGACTGATGCGGGCGGATTGGGTGCGAGCAGGCTTCGACTTCTGCCTGCAATTCTGTTGCGAGTGGATTCGCGTTCGGCTGTCAGGGTGCCGATGGTCTTCTCACGCTCGGCGGCAAGGGATTCGAAGCCGGCGCGGGCGACGGACTCGGTTTGCGCTTGCGCGAGCCTGGCCTGCAGCGCGGCAAGTGCTTCCGTGGCTTCGCGGTTGCGTTGTTCAAGCATTGCCTTTTCGGTTTTCGCGGAGAGCGTCCGAATCCAAAAGCCGATAGCAATCCCCATGAAGATCGAAACTCCAGCGATCACAGCCTGCATCATCTGCCCCGTTTTCCTCTTCGCCTAATGTACGCCTTTTTGTTGTGCATTTCGCGGACGGAATCTGGCGGGAGTTGGCCTACTTGACAAGAGGCGGGAATGCGCATTTGAAGGGCCGCAGGTTGTTGATTTATTTCCCACTGGGTCTGCCTTTACACACCCGGACCCGCCCGGTAGACTTGGAGTTTCGGGGCCATGCGCGAATTTTTGGCGCGGTGGTTGTATTCCTGTGCCGCAGGCCGGTATTGTAGGCAGGCGGATCGCAAATCGGTTTCAGTCCCCGGAGTGATTCCAAAGATTCAGAAGAATAAGAGGAGAAGCACGCATGGCCGTTGAAGAGAAGGTAAAGCAGATCATCGTCGAGCAGTTGCAGGTGGATGAAGCCGAGGTAACCCCCGGCGCAAGCTTCCAGGAGGACCTGGGCGCGGACTCGCTGGACGTGGTTGAGCTTGTGATGCAGTTCGAAGAGGCATTCGATCTGGAGATTCCCGACGAGGACGCCGAGAAGATCAAGACCGTCAAGGACGCGATCGAGTACATCGAGAAGAACGAAAAGACCGCGAAAGGCAAGTAGCCGGTGAATCGTCGAGTCGTCATCACCGGCCTCGGGCTGGTGTGCGGTGTGGGCAACACCGCTCCCGAGGTGTGGCAGCAGCTAGTGGCCGGGGCCAGCGGTATGGCTCCGATTCAAGGCTTCGACACCACCGGATTTCCTGTCACCTTTGCCGCCGAGGTCAAGAACTTTGACCCGCTGAATTTCGTGGACAAGAAAGAAGCGCGCAAGATGGGGCGCTTCATCCACTTTGCCTTTGCCGCTACGCAGGAGGCAATGGCAGCAGTCCGGCCTGAAGATCACGCCGGAGATTGCCGATCGGGTGGGCGTGTTTATCGGCTCCGGCATCGGCGGATTCGAGATCATCGAGCGCGAGCACGCCAACCTGCTGCAGGGCGGCCCGCGCAAGATATCGCCGTTCTTTATTCCCGCGACCATTGTGAATATGGCGGCGGGGCAATTGAGCATTCGCTACGGAGCGCAGGGGTCCGATCTCGGCCACCGCGACGGCATGCGCCACGAGCGCAAACTCGATTGGCGATTCGGTGCGAATGATTCTGCACGGCGATGCGGATGTGATGATTGCGGGCGGATCGGAGGCAGCGGTGACGCCGCTTTCGGTCGGCGGCTTCTGCCGCGATGCGCGCGCTCTCGACGCGCAACGATGAGCCGACAAAGGCCAGCCGTCCGTTCGACAAGGACCGCGATGGATTTGTGATCGGCGAAGGCGCGGGCATTCTGATTCTGGAAGAACTGGAGTTTGCCGAAGAAGCGCGGCGCAAAGATCCTGGGCGAGGTGATCGGCTACGGCATGAGCGCCGATGCGTATCACATGACCGGCATCGCTCCGGAGGGCGCGGGCGCGCAGCGGAGCATGCGGGCGGCGCTGAAGGATGCGGGAGTCAAGCCGGAAGATGTGGGCTATGTGAATGCGCATGCCACGTCGACGCCGGCCGGCGACGGCAATGAGTCGCGCGCGATCGAGCTGGTGTTTGGCGAACACGCGCTGAGCCACAAGCTGAAGATCAGCGGGACCAAGTCGATGACCGGGCACCTGCTGGGCGGCGCGGGCGGACTCGAGGCCGGCATCACCGTGCTGGCGCTGCTGAACCAGGAGCTTCCGCCGACGATCAACCTGGACAATGCCGATCCCGAGTGCCGGCTCGACTATGTGCCGAACAAGGCCGTCAAGCACAGCTTTCGATGTGGCGCTGTCGAATTCGTTCGGATTTGGCGGGATCAATGCGACGCTGATCATGCGGCGGTGGATGGAGTAAGAACAGGAATCAGGGATCAGGAGTCAGGGATCAGAAAAATGACGGCGCGCATCTCATCGATGCGCGCCGTTTTGTATTGAGAAGCTGGGACGCTGTTTCTGACTCAGCCCATGACGGCGGCCCATCCTGCTCCGCCTAACACGAGAATGGCCCACCAGCCGAAGACGGCGATGTATCCGGAGGATCGCTTGACACCGGCTACGATGGCCACCCCGATGCTCACAAGCACCAACATCCAGATGGTGGTGAAATCGAGCGAGGTGGCCAGACTGTAGAGCGCCGGGATTGGTCTCCTGCGGGCTCAGGAAGGCGCCCAGATTGGTTGGAGCGAAGTTTTTGATGTCGAAAGATTCGGGCGCCATGCCCGAAAAGATCACGATCGTCCCCAGAATAGACTTGAGAATCCCGGGCAGCCACGCGTACATCAGCATCGCGAAGATACTCTGAAACTTCGCCTTGCCGCGAAGGCAAAGTTGATTGTCCCCCACAGGACCAGTCCCATGACGGCTGCAAAGATCAGGAGGACAATGGGCGTGGCCGCAGAGATGCCCTCCGTGAAGTATTGGGTGAACTTTATCGTCACATCGCGCTGAGCCGGAGGCGCCTGGTTCATCCGCTCTTCGGCTTTGGGATTGAGATGAATCGCGTTCTGCGCAACCTGAGTCCAGCCAATTTTCGTCGTGACCGCCGCAAAGAAGATGTATCCGATCACGATCATGATCAGGTAGGGCATCCACCATGTACGGTTGCCGCGCTTGATGTCTTCAAAGGTCTTTGAGGGCGCCGTGAATGTATTGGAGACGCGCTGCCACTGGGTGAGTCCGGGGGTTACTTCGGCTGCGGGTTGAACTGCCTGATCGCTCATGTCGTTGTCTCTCCGGTAAGCCGTTTGGGATTTTTGCGCATTCTTCAAGCGCATCCAATCCGAGTTCTGCTGCGACGGTTTGTGGTCCCAACAAGAAGTCCGGCCCGCTTTTGCCGGGCTACCTGCACTTGAACGTAGGAGGATTTGCGCTCGCCCGCGATTGTAACCCGTTCCGTTGGAGGGAGGGAATGAATTTGCAGGGATTTTCGACGGGGTGAGGAGGGCTCTACTGAGAATCCGGAACAGCTTGACCGTTTTCAGGATGGTCGTTCACGTCTGCAGCGAGCTTTGTTGAGACGCGGCTCGGCAGGTCTGGCGCGTATTCCCTGTAAACGGTGATGTGGAAGCAGGCCTGCCGGAATTCCTCTTCCACATCGATCAAGCCCTGATTCTGCAGAGAAAGCAGCCGTTCACGCATCCAGGCAAGTTCGCGACGGTTCAGCCCCGACTTTGCAATGTCGATGGTGGCTCCGGTGAGGTGGGGACTTACAACGTCGCCTTCGGCTGCCGCGGCATTGTGATTCCTTCTCATCAGGTGCCTTTGATATTCCACGGTGCGCACCGCGGAGCTGACGATGAGCTGTCTGTGGAACTGGGCATCATGGGCGCGCGCGAGGTCGGTGAGAAACGAAGCGGTCCATGGGCGGCAGTAGCGGCGATCCTGGGGAAGGGCGGGATTGACGGCGAGCGCTGACGACTCGGGAACTGGGACCAGCACGCCGCGAGAGATGCGATCGGCGAGATCGGTATCGTCTTCGATGCGTTCAAGGGCATCGGCCTCATTGCGCTCGTTCTGGCGGACCAAGGAGTCGTGACTGCCGCGCAACGCGTACTTGCCCAACTTGCTACTCGAAGCGACAAAACTGGTCGAGGGGGCGAATAGACGCCCGGTCTCGATCGGCGTATCGAAAGGACTTGCTGCTGCGACAGTCGATAGTGGTTCCGGCACAGATTCGGCGGGGTCGGAAATGTCCGGCGCGGGCCTTTCAGTGGCGAGAGTTCCCGCGGCAGGCACATAAGCCGGAGCGGGGGGCGGTTCCGGCGTGCGACGCGGTTGTGCGGAGGTGGCGGGTGCGGTTCTGAGACCCGGGGAGCTGGCGGCGGTGTGGCTCCGGCTGGTGCCCGTGCGTTTGACGGCGCTTGTCTTCTTTGCCGGATGGGAAGTGCGGGTGGCAGACCGGTGTCCGGCATGAGAGGCATGCCGCGGCGCGGGACGCGAAGTGTGGTGGGTGGAATGAACGGTGCTCTTTCCGCTGGATGCCTGGGCGTGCGGCGGCTTAACGGGCGTGGTTACCCGGACGGCGCCGGCTGCGGAAACGACGAGCGCGGGCAGCAGGAGAGCAGTAAGAGCAGTTCGCACCATCAGGGGCGCGCGAAGAATCGAGAGCGTCACCAGTGTAAGACGCAGCGGAAGTAAATTCGAGTGCTGATTTGGGTTCGGATTTGTCTGATAAGTTGCGTGACGGGCGCGTGAATTCCATTGACGGGATTGAGCTTGTAGAATTGGCGGGTTCCGCAAGAATAAGGAGTTGCAGTGACGGGAAAGCGCGGGGTATGGCTTGCAGTCCTTTGCCTGCTTTTGATTCAGACGGCGCAGATGGTTTACGTGGTTCATCGTGAGTCACTGACGTTTGACGAAGCCAATCATATGTTCGCCGGGTACATGATGTGGCACACCGGCGACTTTGGCCTGAACCCGGAGCATCCTCCGCTGGTAAAGCTGCTTGCCACGTTTCCTGAACTGAGACGCGATCTCTGGGTGCCTGCCCTGAAGGATGGCAACTTCAAGGGTGAAGCCTACAGGGGTGGACAGGAATGGCTGGCCCGGAACGACGGGTCGAGCCAGCACATGGTGTTTGAGATGCGGCTTGCGGCGGGATTGTTGGCACTGGGACTCTCGCTGGTGGTGTTTTCTGCCGCGCGGGAGTGGTTTGGGACAGCGGCGGGGCTGATTGCACTGATTCTGGTGACCTTTGACCCAAATATCCTGGCACATTCGGCGCTTGTAACGACGGACATTGGGGTTTCGCTGTTCTTCCTGGCAGGCATCTATTCGTTTTACCGGTACGTGAAGCAGCCGACGATGCTGCGGCTTGGAGTGGCGGGGCTGGCAGGCGGGTTGCTGCTGGCGACGAAGCACTCGGGGATCCTGCTGGCGCCGATGCTTGTGCTGCTGATTTCCTGGGAGATTGTCTTTGCGCCGAAGGGCGAGCGCGGCCGGGTCGCGTTGCGGCTGAGCGGGGCCTTCGCAGCGATTGTTCTGATCGGAGTCGTGGTGCTGTGGGCGTTTTATGGGTTCCGCTATGCGGCCCGGCCAGTGGGTCTGCAGATGAACCCCACGCTGGCCAGCTACGTCGAGCCGCTCAGCCATTTCAATGCGAGCGCGGTGATGGCGATCGCGCATATGCATCTGCTGCCGGAGTCGTACCTGATTGGGCTCGTGGATGTGAAGCGGATGGCGGAATTCTATCCAACGTTTATTCTCGGCAAGCAGCTTGCGCACGGGGTGTGGTGGTACTTCCCTGTTGTGATCCTGATCAAGACGACTCTCGGCATGCTGGGGCTGTTGGCACTTGCCTTCTTTGCGATCGCAACCAAACGCATGCACAAAGCGCGCGAGGTGGCGTTCATCCTGATCCCGGCGGTCGTGTATCTGGGCGTCGCGATGGTTTCCGGGATGAACATCGGAGCGCGTCATATTCTGCCGCTCTACACGCTGGCGGCGATCCTTGCGGGCGGAGGTGTGGCAATTCTGGCGACGGGCAACCGGAGATGGGCGTGGGTCTGCGGAGGGCTGGTAGCGGCGCATGTGGTTTCGGCGCTGATGGTGTTTCCGAGCGATATGGCATATGCAAATGAAGCCTGGGGAGGACCGAAGAATACGCATAAGCTGCTTAGCGACGCCAACGTGGATTGGGCGCAGCAACTGATCCAGGTAAAGGCGTGGCAGGACAAGCATCCGGGCGAGGAGTGCTGGTTTGCGTATTTCGCGCATCCGGAAATCGATCCCGAGGTGTATGGAATTCGATGCCATCATTTGCCGACATTCGATACATTCTGGATGGGCGGCGCGGACGTGATTCCGGCAACGATCAGCGGTAACGTTCTGATCAGCGCGGGCGATCTGAGCGGATGCGAGTGGCCCAGTGCGCAGATGAACCCATATGGACAGTTTCAGTCGATAGAGCCGGTGGAGATGATCGATTACGGCGTGATGGTGTATCGAGGGACTTTTGAGGTAAAGCAGGTTGCGGCGCTCAGCCGCGCGATCAATGCGTTTCACTCGCTCTGGAAAGGCGATGCGAAGGCGGCGCACAGTCTTGCGCTGGAAGCGGTCGCGATCGATCCAACGGAGATCATGAGCCAGACGGTGCTGGGTGACAGTGCCGCGGCGCTGGGACAAAAGGACGAAGCCCGCAAAGCATGGGAGGCTGCCCTGACCGGCGCGCGGCAACTGGAGCCGGATGCGCAGGTGAGCTATGTGCCGGACCTGCAGGAGAAGTTGAAGAAGCTGTAGATCATCCCGCAACGGTAATCCCAGGTCTCAGAAGCGAGACCTGGGGCACCCAGATTGCAGGCGGTTATTGAAGCAGCGTCGGCTCGTCGTCTTTCAGCTCTTCGGGCGGGATGATGACGGCGGCGGCTACCTTGTCGTCGGGTTCGAGGTTGAGCAGGCGTACGCCCTGCGTGGCGCGGCCGGCGGCACGGATGGACTTGGTATCGATGCGGATGATCTTGCCGAATTGGCTGATGACCATCAGTTCTGAAGTCTCGTCGACCAGCAGAATCGAGGCAGATTTTGCCGACTTTGGAGGTTGCCTTTAGGTTTTGACGCCCTGCGCGCCGCGAGCGGTGAGGCGGTATTCGTCAATGTCGGTGCGCTTGCCGAAGCCGTTCTCGGTGACGGTGAGGATCAGGAACTTGCTGACGCCGAGGCGTTCGTCGAGGTCTTTCAAGGCCTCGTCGGAGTCGTCTACTGCCTTCTCCGCGGCCTTCTCCGCGGCCTTCAGCTTCTCGTCTCCTTCAGAACCGCCTCTTCTGGCCTCGCGGGCCTTTTGGAGTTTCTCTTTCGCTGTCGAGTAGGCGGCGCGAAGTGAGGTGAGCTTGTTGGTGAGGTTTAGTTTCGCGGCGCAATCATCGCGATCCTTGTCGCGGGTTTCGTCGGAGTCGGTGATGGCAACGCCAATGACCTGATCGCCCTTCTTGAGCGAGATGCCCTTGTTGCCGGCGGCATTGCGACCCATGGGACGAAGGCCGTTGCGGTTGCGCTCCGGATCGTACTCCTCATCGAAGCGAATGGCCATGCCTTCGCGTGTGGCGAGGAAGATGGTCTGCTTGCCGTCGGTGATGCGCGCGTCGATCAGATCGTCGTCTTCATCGATGGCGATGGCGATGATGCCGCGCGCCATGACGTTGCGAGAAGTCCTTGAGCGGGGTCTTCTTGACGATGCCGTTGCGCGTGGCAAAGAAGATGTAACTTGCCTTCTTCTTCGAGATCGCGAACGGGCAGGATGGTGCGGACATTTTCGCCGGGCTGCAGATTGAGCAGGCTCTGCATGCTCTTGCCCTTGCCGGCGGCGCCCACGTCGGGGATTTCGTAGACCTTGAGCCAGTAGACGCGGCCGGTGTTGGTGAAGCAGAGCAGATAGGCGTGCGTGGAGTCGACGATGAGCTGCGAGACGAAATCTTCTTCGCGCGTCTTCATGCCCGTGCGGCCGGTGCCGCCGCGGCGCTGCTGGCGATAGATGGAGATGGGCGTGCGCTTGAGGTAGCCCTGGTGGCTGACGGTGACGGCCACCTGCTCGTCGGCGATGAGGTCTTCGAGCTGAAGTTCGGCGGACTCGTCGATGATCTGCGTGCGGCGCGCGTCGCCGTACTTGTCGCGAACTTCTTCGAGTTCCTTGACGATGACCTCGCGCAGCTTCTTGTCGCTGGCGAGGATCGATTCGTACTCGGCGATCTTTTCGCGGATCTCTTTCAGCTCGTTGAGGATTTCGTCGACGGAGAGCTGGGTGAGGCGATAGAGCTGCAATTCGAGGATGGCATCGACCTGGCGCAGCGTGAGGCCGCGCTCTTCGCTGGCAAGCCGTTCGCGATCGAGGTTGATGACGATCTCGTTGCCCTTGCCCCACGCGTACAGGTTTTCGCGAGCTTCGGCGCGCGAGCCGGATGCGCGAATGATGCGGATGACCGTGTCGAGATTGTCGAGCGCGATCTTGTAGCCTTCGAGGATGTGCTCGCGCTCGCGGGCCTTGCGCAGCAGGAAGACCGTGCGGCGCTGCACGACGTCGATGCGGTGATCGATGAAGGCGCGGATGGCCTCGTCGAGCGCCAATTCCCGCGGCTGGCCGTTGAGCACGGCCAGGAAGATCATGGAGAAGCTTTCCTGCATCTGCGTGTGCTTGTAGAGCTGGTTGAGCACAATCTCAGGCTGCGAGCCGCGCTTGAGCTCGATGACGATGCGCATGCCGTCGCGATCGCTCTCGTCGCGCACGTCGCTGATGTCGTCGATGATTTTTTCGTTGACCAGCTCGGCGATGCGCTCGATGAGCTTGGATTTGTTGACCTGGTAGGGAATCTCGGTGACGATGATCGCCTGTTTTTCCTTGGTCAGGTTCTCCGTGGCCACCTTGGCGCGCATCATGAAGCGGCCGCGGCCGGTCTTGTAGGCCTGGGCGATGCCGCTCTTGCCGTAGAGGAATCCGCCGGTGGGAAAGTCGGGACCCTGCACGTGCTTGAGCACTTCGATCAGGCCGGCCTTGGGATTCTTGACCAGCTCGATGGTGGCGTTGACGACCTCAGTCAGATTGTGCGGCGGAATGTTGGTGGCCATGCCGACCGCAATGCCGCTGGAGCCGTTGACGATCAGATTGGGAATGCGCGTGGGCAGCACGGTGGGCTCGAACGTGGATTCGTCGTAGTTGGGCATGAAGTCGACGGTCTCCATGTCGATGTCGGCGAGCAGTTCGCCGGCGATGCGCATCCATGCGGCACTCGGTGTAACGCATGGCCGCCGGCGGATCGCCGTCGACCGAACCGAAGTTGCCCTGACCGTCGACCAGCGGATAGCGCAGCGAGAAGGGCTGCGCCATGCGAACGAGCGTGTCGTAGATGGCGGAGTCGCCGTGGGGATGATAGACGCCCATGGCCTGGCCCACGACCTTGGCGCACTTGGTGTACTTCTTGTTGTACTCGAGGCCCATCTCGCTCATGGCGTAGAGCACGCGGCGATGCACGGGCTTGAGGCCGTCGCGGGCGTCGGGCAGCGCGCGCCCGATGATGACCGACATCGAGTAGTCGAGATAAGAACGGCGCATCTCCTCTTCAATGTTGATGGGGATGAGATTGGTGCCGCCGCGCGGTGGCGTTCCGCCATCGAGAGGGAGCTGGGGATTCTGATCGTCTGCCATAGGGGTAAACTTGGCCCACCAAAGAGGCGGCAAAAGGCACCAAAAAAGAAGGGCCGGGATTCTCGCGGGCTACAATCCTATTTTACGTTGCGGAACGGCTTTCAGCAAGGCGCAAAGCGGCTAATAACTCATTATTTTACTTGGATTTATAGCGCACATCCGCCTTCTGTAATGTGGCATGCTAAAGCGCTAACTGCAGAGCACGATCCGACCTGCATTTTGCGATTCATGCATCGGACTCGGGCGACGTATTGCGACCTGCAAACAAGTGTCCATGGCGCCGCCTGGTGAAGGGTCCGGGCGCCGGTCTTTCAGAGCCTTCCCGCAAGGCTCCCTACACAGAAGACAACCTGCATTGCGACGATCGACCCCGCAGCGGCGAGCGCGATTCTTCTGCGAGGCGTATCGAAGGCGTCGGCGAAGACCCCGCCAACGAACGTCAATACGAAAGGCAATGCCCAAAGCCATGGACTTCCCGGCACGCCGATTGTGACGAGCACCATCAGGAGCGCTGCGCAGAGCAACGGCGCGGTATTGCCGAAGTATCGAGAGCGGCCGATCCCGAGGTAGAGCAACGCAGCAGAAGCAGCGGCCAGGGTAATGCCGGCATTGCCCAGCGTTGAAAAGAACCGGCGCGCCGGGGCGAGCGAGAATGAGACCAGCCCAGCCGCGGATCGAAAGAGGTAACTGAACGCGTCAGGCGAGAAGCCGTAACAGGCGAAGACCAGTAAGAGCGCTCCGGCAGAAGCGAGCAGTACGACAGGCAACACCTGGCTCCTGCGTCCCTCCGCCACCCAGAGCATCAATGCAAGCCCCATAAGCGCGGCCAGAGGCAGTGCCGCAATGTGCGATGCGGCGGCGATTCCGAAGACCACGGTAAGGAGCACGATGCGCGGACGCCACTTTCGCCGGGGCCCCAGCATGGCGTGCGCAACGCCGATACAGGTGTAAATGCCGCCATAGACTCCCAGCGCAGCGAGTACCTCGGGATTCGGCGAAACGCAGGCTTTCAGAATGGCGGGAGAAAAGCAGTAGAGAGCAAGAGCGAGGTATCCTCCCATGTTGCCATAGAGTCTGCGCGTGACCCACCACAGGCCTCCGCCGAGCACGCAGCCACAGACCAGAAAAGGCAGTCGCAAGAGCAGCAAAACGTGCGTCATCTGGTGGCGAAGCTCCCAGGTCGTCAGTTCCGCAGTACCTCGTCCGATGGAGGCCAGCACGACGCGATCTTCGGGCTTGCGAAAGATGTCCATTCCGCGCTGGGCCAGCAGATTGAGGGTAAGCGGCAGACCGGCCACGCGGTAAGCGAGGATGCCATCGTGGATATTACCGCAGGTGGTGAAGTAGCCTGCGAGCGGAGACGGGCGCTCCCACATCTCGCGTCCGCATCGGGCGTATTGATAATCGCGATCAGAAAGCGTCTGGTGGGCCGTGAGCCAGAGACCCTGCGCCAGGAAGAGCAGTAACATCCCCGCGGCTATGCGTTGCGGGAGATTGAAGTGAAATCGGCGAAGGCGGGCAAACCGGTGGGTCATCACGATCAGGAGGCCGATTCCAGTTTAAACGGCTGCCTGGGAGTGCGCGAAACGCGCGAAAGGCCTTCATTCCGCCGTCTGATGCGGTGCTATGCTTGGTTGAGATTCAAAATGAGCATCCTCTACACGGTCGGACACTCCTCGCATTCCTTCGAGGAATTTGCCGAACTGCTCTCCCGACAAAAAATCGATGTCGTCGTCGACACTCGATCGGCGCCTTACTCTCGTTACGCGCCGCAGTTCGATCGCGAGATACTGCAACGGACCCTGTCAAAATCGGGCCTTAAGTATCTTTTCCTCGGTGGCGATCTAGGTGGACGCCCACAGAAGTGGGAGTATTACGACTCGCAAGGGCACGTTGTATATGGCCGGATCAAGTCAGACCCCTCGTTCTCTTCAGGCATTGAGCGGTTGGAGCGCGGGATCACAGAGTTCCGCGTCGCCTTGATGTGCGGGGAAGAGAATCCGGCTCGTTGCCACAGACGTTTGCTAATTGGGCGAACGATGGTTGAGCGCGGCCATCAGATTATGCATATTCGTGCGGATGGACGCATACAAACGGATGCCGAAGTCACCACGGAGTCCGGCAAACCACTGGCAAGCGAGCAGCCTGCACTTTTTGCCGAATTGGATGAGGACCAATGGAGATCTACAGCATCGGTTTTACCAAGAAAGACGCCAGCGAGTTCTTCAACACGCTGAGACACCACAAAATTCATCGCTTGCTTGACGTGAGGCTGAATAACAGCTCTCAGCTAGCCGGCTTCACAAAGAAGGCTGATCTGGCTTACTTCCTGGCCGAGATATGTGGAACGGAGTACCAGCACGAGCCGTTGCTTGCTCCTACGCAGGATATCCTGGACGCATTCAAGAAGCAGAAAGGCAATTGGGATAAATACTGCGAGGCATATGTTTCTCTAATCAGAGGCCGACAGGTTGAGTCAGTGCTCTCCAGGGAGAGTTTCAGGGAACGAACGGTCCTTCTTTGCAGTGAGCCGACACCCGAACGCTGCCATCGCAGGCTGGCGCTAGAGTACTTGCGGGAAAAGTGGGGCACATTCGAGATTCGCCATATTTAGTCACGGCATCGGTCAAACCAGATAGCAGCAGAAGTGCCGGGCGTCACAATTGGATCGACGAACATCTAGATATGATCTGCACATTCCCCAGGAGCATATGCGGGAATGTCGACTCACCGGATTGTCTGTCTAGCCAATTCCTACAAACATGATCAACGATGTGTGGCTGGGATTGATCTGACTTCGAGGCACTGGCTTCGCCTTGTCGGTCGAAAAGTCCGGGGCTGCCTCACACGGGAAGAGGCCTGCTATCCGGACGGTCGGGAGGTTGGACTGCTCGATGTGTTCGGAGTTGAACTTGGCGATAAGTGCGGCTCGAAGAGCCATCCGGAAGATGTGTTCGTCAGCGATAAGCGATGGAGCTATTTTCGCCGTTTTGACGATGATTCGGGCCGGCAATTCCTCGAAGCCTTAGCAGGTACAGGGCCCACCGTTTTGAATGGGTACTGCGACAGGGTTTCTATTCGTAGGATTGAAGCGGAAGGGACCAGATGCTCTCTTGGGCTCATTCGTCCAAATGATCTTTGGTGGTGGATCCGTCTGGAGAAGGGCAAGCGCAGGAATCGTGCGGTCTTCCGTTTAGGAGAGTGTGGACGAATTCGTTATGACCTGCCAGTCACCGACCCTGCGTGGCTCGATCAAATGAATTTATTGCCGCAAGGAATCTATCCGCACACAGTTCTTTCCGGAAGCGACAAAATGACCTATTTGACGGTGAGTCTGAGCGAGTCCTTTGAAGGCTTCCACTACAAGCTGGTGGCAGGGGTCATCGATCTTCAGAAATAGCAGTTTGAACCTTGGAATTCTGCAACTTCCGCGCAACGCAAAACAGGCCGCCCGAAGGCAGCCTGTTGCGATCTTCATCAACGAGCGGTTTCGCTTATTTCTGGGAAGCAACGTTCCAGGATGTTGTTCCAACCGCGTTGGTGCCATCTGGATTTGTGTACACGGCGATGATGGTGGTCTTTCCGGCGCCGAGTCCTGCTGCCGCTCCGCTAGCCGCATCGATGGAAGCAACCTCAGAGTCGCTCGACGTCCATTTGGGCTCGCTCGTCAACTCGACAGGCGATCCATTTGCATCTTTTCCGATTGCGTTGAACTGTACCGTCCCGTCTGGGGAGGTAGTCTTTCGAATCACGAGTGCCGTAACCGCGTTGGTCGTTGTCGGCTGGGGAACCGTGACGGCGGCGGAGCCCACGATAATGCCATGGAAGCCATTCTCACTGGCGGAAATTGTGGTGTTTCCGTAGCTGATCCCGGTTACAGTGGCGAACCCGGTGCTGCTGACGGTCACCATTTGAGCGCTGGATGAAGCCCAGGTGACTTCGTTGGTAATGTCTTTCGTGATCGGCGCGTGGTTAGGGCGCGTGTAGGATCCGATGGCTGTAAACTGCCACGTCACGCCCGGTGTGGCTGACAATTGACTGGGGCTCACCGCGATAGAGGTAAGTGCAGGGGTCACGGTGCAGCTGGTCAGCGGCATCAGGCTGCCGAGCAGAAGCAATGCACCCAGGAACGAACGATCACGCATAAAGATCTCCCGGCGTTTCCGCCTGACTGAACCATAGGAATGTATGGCTCAGCACAAAAGAATGAGGCAAGTACCGCAGGTGGAAAGCATCTCAACCCGGCTACTTCCCGATGAGTACCGCTTAAAACTTCTGGCGCGATCCCGAATCCGCCGCGCATTGCTGTTGCAATGTTAAGAATTGGCGGCCGGCGAGCTTGCTTTCGCGGCATTCCAATCCGTCAAAAACGCACTTTTCCTCTTGTGAGGTGGCCCAAGGATACGGCACGTCAATCTGCCGAATCAATAGCAAACTTGGCTCAAAACGCCCTGGACGTTACGCGCGTAACGAAGAGATTGGCGAAGAGTTGCGGGAAGGATGAGGTTCTCTTTTTGAGTGTGGAGTTCGGCTTCAACGAGATTGGAGACTCGCTTTCATTTGATCATCGCGGTTTATGCGCGCTTGGCCCGGGACACTGCTACCCGATACACTGCTCGCATCATGGCCATTGCCCGCGACAACTCTCCGGAACGGCTGGTCAGCGCCTCGCGCGCTGAAGAAGAGCAGGGTTTTGAGCTGAAACTGCGGCCACGCTGGCTGCGCGAGTTTATTGGCCAGTCCAAAGCCAAGGAACAGTTGGCAATTGCGCTGGAAGCCGCAAAGTCGCGCGGCGAGGCCCTGGACCACGTGCTGCTCTTCGGCCCGCCGGGATTGGGCAAGACGACGCTGGCGACCATCATCGCGAATGAACTGGATGTGGGATTTCAGCAGACGTCGGGTCCGGCGCTGCAGATCCAGGGCGATCTGACGGCAATTCTGACCAACTTGCGCGAGCGGCAGGTTCTGTTTCTCGACGAAATTCACCGGATGCAGCCGGTGCTCGAGGAGAAGCTGTACACCGCACTCGAGGATTACAAGCTCGACATCATCATCGGCCAGGGTCCGGCGGCGCGCACCCACGTGATGGAGATCAGGCCGTTCACTTTCATCGGCGCAACCACGCGTCCCGGATTGCTGAGTTCGCCGTTGCGCTCGCGATTCGGAATTCTGCTGCGTCTGGAGTTCTATACGGAAGACGAGTTGCGCGTGATCGTGGAGCGCTCGGCTGAAGTGCTGCAAGTGCCTATCGATCCGGACGGCGCGGCAGAGATTGCGCTTCGCTCGCGCGGCACTCCGCGTATCGCCAACCGGCTGCTGCGACGCGTGCGGGATTTTGCCCAGGTGCGCGGAACGGGCATCATCGATCGCCCCACGGCCAACGCGGCTCTGACCATGCTCGAAGTGGATGCGCATGGATTCGACGAGATCGACCGGCGACTGATGCTGACGATCATGCAGAAATACGACGGCGGCCCGGTTGGACTGGGAACGCTGGCTGCAACGCTGGCCGAAGAGGAAGACGCGCTGGAAGAGGTCTACGAGCCATTCCTGATTCAGATTGGATTTCTGGATCGAACGCCGCGCGGCCGCGTGGCGACGCGCCTGGCTTATGAGCACTTCGGGATCGCAATGCCTGGACGGCAGGGCGGACTGTTTTAGCTTGAATCACGTTTCAGCGCAACTCGTGACCGTAACAGTGCTTGCCGTCTCCGTTGCAATTATCAATTCGCTTCCGCTTATAAGGAGAAGATTCATGGCACTGACTGAGTCCACCATGCTGCAGCTTGGCACAACCGCGCCGGATTTTGCGCTGACCGATGTGGTTACAGGCAAGACCGTGCGGCGCGATGACTTTCGCGGCAAGAAAGCGCTGCTCGTGATGTTCATCTGCACGCATTGCCCCTATGTGAAGCACGTCGAGAAGGGGCTGGCAAGCTCTGGGCAATGATTATGACGGGAAGCCGATTGGGATTGTCGCGATCAGCAGCAACGATGCAGAGACGTATCCCGATGACAGCCCGGCGGGACTGAAGCAGCAGGCTGAGACGATGCGGATTCCGCTTTCCTTATCTTGTATGACGAGACGCAGACCGTGGCGCGCGCTTACAAGGCAGCCTGCACTCCGGATATTTATCTTTTCGACGCAGATTTCGAAACTCGTGTATCGCGGACAGTTCGACGGGAGCCGGCCCGGCAATGGAGTTCCGGTAACAGGCGAGGACCTGCGTGCATGCGATCGATGCGGTGCTCGCGGGCAAGGTTCCAAGCGCAGATCAGCGGGCATCCATCGGCTGCAACATCAAGTGGAAGAAGTAGCGGACTTAGCCGCTCCTACGGAGCTGAGCCGGGCTGCCCTAAGGGTCACCTCTTCAGGTACTCGCGGAACTTTCGGGCCAAGGTCGCTCGGCGCTTGAGCGCAAATTCTACAGTGGCCTGAAGCATGCCGAATTTGTCGCCGGCGTCGAATCGCTTTCCTTCAAACGTGTAGCCAAAGACCTTTTCTTCCTTGAGCAGCGCCTTGATTCCGTCGGTGAGTTGGATCTCTCCGCCTGCGCCCGGAGTCGTCTGCTCGAGCAGTTCAAAGATGCGCGGCGTGAGAACGTAGCGGCCGATGATCGCCTGCTTTGATGGCGCGTCTTCGAATTTCGGCTTCTCGACCATGCCTGTGCAGTTGTAGATGCGAGGGTCGTCCGGATCCTGGAAACCGGCCAGCACGCCGTAGGCGGAGATGCCGGGCCCATCAACTGTCTGCGTGGCCAGCACGGAGCCGCCGCGCTCGATTGAATACGTCGATCATCTGCTTGAGGCAGGGAGTTTCGGCATCGATTACGTCGTCGGGCAGGATGACGGCGAATGGCTCGTCGCCGACAAGCTCCTTGGCGCAAAGGACGGCGTGTCCGAGCCCGAGCGGCTCGCGCTGGCGCACATAGCTGATGTGCGCAAGAGTCGAAACGCTGCGCGAGACGGCCAGCAGTTCCTTCTTGCCGCGACGTTCAAGGGTGGCATCGAGTTCAAAGCTGTGGTCGAAGTGGTCTTCCATGGTTCCCTTGCCACGGCCGGTGACGATGATGATGTGCTCGATCCCGGAGGCAACTGCCTCTTCGACGCCGTACTGGATGATGGGCTTGTCGACCAGCGCCAGCATCTCCTTGGGTATGACCTTGGTGGCCGGCAAAAAGCGCGTGCCCAATCCGCCAGCCGGAAAAACTACCTTGCGAACTTGCTCGGTCATTGCATCTCCCTGTCCCAGACAGCGCTTGCCATGGAATTTCCACACTCACCCATATTCCTAACAAATCTACCGGGCCTCACACTGTAGCCATTTTGTGGGACGTTGGATTTGAACTGCACATAATTCAGAGCACCGGAGAATCATCTCCGAGCATGGCCTCGCGCACGATCTTGATGGGCGGAAAGCCCTGGCCAAGAAACTCGTCGTGGAACTTCTCGAGCGAGAAGGCCGCGCCTTGCTTTTTCATCAAGTCTTCGCGCAGCTTCATGATTTCGAGTTTGCCCAGTGTGTAGTAGAGATAGGTGGGGTCGCCCAGCGCCGCGCTTGGTTTCGACCACCGCCGTCTCTTTCGATTGGTAGCCTTCCTTCTGGAAGAACTCGACGGCTTCGTCGAAGCTCATCTTGCCGGTGTGCATTTGGATGCCGACGATAAAGCGGGCGTTGCGCAGCAGTGCGTCCTGCAGCTGACCGAGGCGCAGGAACTTGGATTCGCGCTCATCCTTGGCGCCGGCGCCGGGCTGGCCGTAGCCATTGTCGAGCATCATCTGCTCGGTATAGTGCGCCCATCCTTCGACGTTGGTGTTCGCGCCAAGGATCTTGCGGACGCGGCTCGGCGCCTGCAGCGACCACAAGATACTGGATGTAGTGGCCGGGATAGGCTTCGTGTACTGACGTGGAGATGACCGTGCCGATGTTGAACGAGTGCATGAAGCCCTCAACCTGGGCGGGCGTCATCGAAGCATTCGGCAGGGTGACGTTGAAGTAGGAATCGGTGGCGTGCGTCTCGTAAGGGCCGGGCGAGTCCATGCTGGCGAAGGTGGTGGCACGCATGAACGGCGGCGTCTCTTCGACGATCGGGCGCACGTCGGAGGGAATGGTCACGATGTGATGCGCGCGGATGAAGCCGAGCAGGCTGTCGAAGGTGGCGCGGAATGCATCAAGCAGTTGTCGGGCGCGGGGTGGTTGTGGCCCAGCTCTTCAAGCACCTGGCGCGGGTCTTTGTCGGGTTCGAGTTCCTTTGCGACACGGTCGAAGTGCTGCTGGTTCCTGCGCATGTCGGCGTAGCCGATCTCCAGCAGCTTGTCGAGCGGAAGATCGACCATCTCGTCGTACTGCAGCTTCTTTGAGAAGGTCTCGGCACCGATGCGGAAGTCTCCGTTGGACCGCGGAAGCAGATCGGTCTTGAGCCAGTCGAGATAGGTCGTTCAGCGCGGCGATGACGGCAGCATTGGTCTGTGCAAACTCCGCTTTGAGCGCGGGATCGTTCGCATCGGCGAAGGCGAGCGGCACGTCGTGCTCGAAGAAGCTAATGATGCCGGGCAACTGTTCGATGGCAATCTCGGTGAAGATGCGCGGAGGATTCTGCAGATTCGCGCGCGCCTCGGCGAGCAGGGCCGGCATCTGCTTTTCGCGCGCGATCAGCGAACGCAGACGATCGTCGGCGGGCGCGAATTTGCGCTCCATCAGCGTGAAGGCAGCGTTGGCGCAGGTGCTGGAGTAGTTGTCGGCATTCTTCGCCCAGGGGCGAATGGTCTCGAGGGTCAGCAGCCTCGAGTGGATTTGGCCCAGCACCATTTCGCCGGTCGCCGCGCGTGGTCTGGTCGAGCGAGGACTCCGGGATGGCGCTGACCACGTTCCGCGCTCCTGTTGCAAAGCGGCAACTTCAGCATCGATGCTCTTGCGCGAGAAGTCTTCGAGCTTCGTGTCGTACTGGTGATAGCCGGCAACCGTCCCGGCGGTGGGCTGATTCGGGAAATAGACCTGGTCGAAGTATTCGTCGGAGACTTTCTGAAATTGCTGCTCCGGAGTCTCCGATCGCGCAAGGGCCGCTGCAGACATACAGGCTCCAAGAATAAGGAGTACGGCTGTTTTCTTCACTTTTCCTCTCGTAGGCCGGCGGTAACTGTCATGCACTCACCGGCGCGGGCGCCAGTTTTGCGAGCAGGTCGCGAATTTCAAGTAGAACATCGTCGGGCCGCGTGGCTGCCAGCGGAAACTTGAGCAGGCCTTGCGGTGTGAACTGCGCTCCGCGCTTTGCGTTGCGCGCCACCAGGCGCATCAGATGCTGCGGATCGATCGCGGCGTTCTCAGTGAAGCGGATCTGCAGTTCGGCGCGTTTGCGATCGATCTGTGCAATGCCCATGCGCTCGCATTCGAGGCGCAACGCGGCAGCTTCAAGCAGGTAGACGGTGGCGTCGGGCAGCGAGCCATAGCGGTCTTCCATCTCGGCGCGAAGATCGGCGATCGCTTTTTCGCTGTCGGCGCCGGCAATCTTCTTGTAGAGGCGCAGGCGCTGGTTCTCTTCCGGCGACGTAGCTTTCGTCGATGCGCAGCGCGATGCCGAGATTGAGCTGCGTGGTGGGCCGCTCCTCGCCGCCTTCGCCCTTCAGCTCCTTCACGGCATGCTTCAAGCATCGATGTGTAGAGTTCGAAACCGACTGCCTCGATGTGGCCGCTCTGCTCGCCGCCGAGCATGTTGCCGGCGCCGCGAAGTTCGAGATCGAGTGCGGCGATTTTGAAGCCGGCGCCGAGGTCGCTGAACTCCTTGAGCGCGGCGAGGCGTCGGCGCGCGATGTCGGTCAGTTCCCGCTCGGGCGGGATAAGCAGATAGGCATAGGCGCGGCGATTGGAGCGGCCGACGCGTCCGCGAAGCTGATAGAGCTCGCTGAGGCCGTGGCGATCGGCGCGGTTGATGAGCATGGTGTTGGCGAGCGGAATGTCGAGGCCGTTCTCGATGATGGTGGTCGCGACGAGCACGTCGAATTCGTGGCGCATGAAGGCGAGCATCACGCTTTCGAGTTCCTTTTCGCCCATCTGGCCGTGGCCCACGGCGACGCGCGCGGCGGGAACGAGTTCCTGAATCCGCGAGGCGATCTCGTAGATCGATTCGACGCGATTGTGAACGAAGTAGACCTGCCCGCCGCGCTCGAGTTCCACTTCGATGGCGGAGCGCACGATCTTCTCATCGAATTTGGCCACGACGGTCTGAATGGCCATGCGGTCTTTGGGCGGCGTCTCGATCACGCTCATGTCGCGCAGGCCAACGAGCGACATGTGCAGCGTGCGCGGGATCGGCGTAGCGCGACATGGCGAGCACGTCGATCTCTTTGCGCAGCTGCTTGAGGCGCTCCTTGTGGCGCACACCGAAGCGCTGTTCTTCGTCGACGACGAGCAGGCCGAGATCCTGGAACTTGATGTCTTTCGACAGGATGCGATGGGTGCCGATGAGGATATCGACTTTGCCGGTTTCGATCTGCTCGACGATTGCCTTCTGCTCTTTTGGAGTGCGGAAGCGCGAGATCATTTCGACGTTGATGGGGAATTGCGAGAAGCGGCGCTTGAACGTTTCGAAGTGCTGGAAGGCGAGCACCGTGGTGGGCGTGAGCACGGCCACCTGCTTGCCGTCCTGCACGGCTTTGAACGCGGCGCGCATGGCCACTTCGGTCTTGCCGTAGCCGACATCGCCGCAGAGCAGGCGGTCCATCGGGCGTGGTGGATTCCATGTCCTGCTTGACGGCCGCGATCGCGGTGATCTGGTCGTCGGTCTCGCGGTAGTCGAAGGAGTCTTCGAACTCGCGCTGAAATTCGTTGTCAGGGGAGAACGCGGTCCCCTGCGCGGTGTGGCGCTCGGCGTAGAGCTTGAGCAGCTCGGCCGCCATGTCCTGCATGGCCTTGCGTACGCGCGCCTTGGTCTTGGTCCACTGCTGCGAGCCGAGCTTGTTCAGAACTGGGCGCTGGACCGGCGTCGGTGGAGCGGTATTTCTGAATCAGGTCGAGCCGCGTCAGCGGAACGTAGAGCTTGGCCTGTTCGGCGAATTCGAGAATCATGAACTCGACGGCGAGGCCGTCCTGCACGATTTCCTTCAGGCCCTGGTATTGCGCGATGCCGTGCTCGACGTGAACGACGTAGTCGCCGATGGCCAGATCGCGGAAGTCGGAGACGAAGGCCGCGGTCTTGGATCGCTTCGGCTCGGGGCGCGCGGCAATGTCGGCGTCATCGGAGAGATCGTTGGCGCCGAAGACGATCAGGTTGGCGTCGGGAAAGCTGACGCCCGTGGCCAGACTGCGTGCGCACGATGACGGGCACGCGCAGATCGCCGGCGAGGTAGCTGGCTTCTTCGAGAACGGTTTCGGCGCCGTGCGTGAACGGCGCGGCTGCCGAAGCGATAGGGAATCTGGTACTCGCGCAGCACGGTCGCCATCCGCTCCACGTCGCCCTGGGTGGGCGCGGCGAGCACGATGCGCTGCTCGGCTGCCATCAGATTTCGCAGTTGCTCGACCAGCGCGGGAATCGAGCCGTGGAAGCGGAGCGTCGGCCGCGAGTTGACGGCGATTTCACCCAGCGTGTTGTCTTCGTCGAGGACATCGATGGCGCCGAGCTGATCGAGATCGAGGCCCGGATGCGATTCAAGCAAGCCCTGAAGCACTTCGGGGCGCAGATAGATGTCTTCAGGGCGGATGAGCGAGCCGATGCCGGAGCGCTCGTGACGCTGCTCGACCTTGTTCCACCAGCGATCGATCTGGTTGCGCACCATGGCGGGCTCGTCGACGAAGAGCACGCAACGGGGGAGCAGCTTGAGCAGGTGGCTTTCGGCGCCGGCGACGGAGGAGAAGAACTCCCAGCCGGGAAAGACGCTGACGCCTCCGGCTGCGGCAGCTTCGATGGCCATCTCTTCGTCGTCGCTGGTTGCTCCTTCGCATCTCGACGCGCTGCCTGCTGAGGCGGGCGTGCACGGCGGCGAGAAGGTGCTCGGTGACGGGCGTTTCGGTCAGCGGAAGAAGCTGCGCTTCGTCGAGGCCGGATTGCGAGCGCTGCGTTTCCGGATCGAACTTGCGGATGGTGTCGATCTCGTCGCCGAAGAACTCGATGCGCACCGGGCGATCGGACTTCGGGCGAGTAGACATCGAGGATGCCGCCGCGCCGGGTGAACTGGCCCGGCATCTCGACCAGGTCCATCTGCGTGTAGCCGACGCTGGCCAGGTGCGCGGTGAGCACTTCGACGTCGATCTCTTCGCCGCGGCGAACCGTAACGGCAAGGCCAGCGTAGTAATCGCGATCGAAGAGCCTGAGCGCCGCGGCCTCGGCGGGGGCGATGAGAATGGAGACGGCGCCGGTGGCCAGCTTCCACAGGGCGGCGGCACGCTGCTCCTGCACGTCGGGGTGGGGCGAAAGATTCTCGAACGGGAGCACGTCGTGCGCGGGAATGCGGACAACACGCGCCGGATCGATGGCGCCGGTCAGTTCACAACCGGCGCGCAAGAGTCGGCTCCAGGGCCTCGGCGGCCTTGTTGTCGGCAACCACAACGATGACCGGGTGCTTGGCTGCGCGGGCCAGCAGCGGGAGGTAAAGGGAGCGGCGCGGTGAGGTGAGTCCGGACACACGACGGCGCCCGACACCGAGGCTAGAGGTGCCTGCGTACGCGATCGAAGGAGGAGGACTGCTCCAGCTCCGCGAAAATTTCGCGGACAAACGGGAGGATCATGCAGCTTCCAGTTTAACAGCGCGACAAGCGGGACTGAATTGTTACAAGATGGCGTGGGTCCGAGCCGTCTCTTCAACTACCTGCGATCGCTGTGTCAGGATGCCTCCGGGAGCGGCAATGGCGGCAAGCGCCATGCTCACTGCCACGACCCACAGTCCCGCTGAATAGGTGCGTGTGGCGTCGTGCAGCCAGCCCATGAGCGAAGGCCCCGTGAACGCTCCTACGGCACCGACCGAGTTGACGAGAGCAATTGCGGCCCCGGCAGCTTTGCCGCTCATGCGCGCGGTGGTGAGCGCTCCAAAACAAAGGAAGAGCGCCGAAGATTCCGGCGCAAGCAAGGGCAAATCCCACGAGCGAACTGTTCAATCCTTGGAACGCCGCAAGCACCAGGAATCCGCTCGCGCTCAGCAGGTACAGCGCAGGCAACCACCACCTGTTTCGGAATCTGCCCACCAGAATCATCGCGATCGCGCCCGCACCATACGGGGGAACGGCCCACCAGCCCGAAGCAGTTGCGGACGTGCCGAGGCCAACAAGAATCTTGGGGAGCCAGAAGGTCAGGCCGTACAGACCGACGCTTGCCAGGAAGTAGGCAACGGAGGTCTGCGTCAGATGGCGCCACGTCGATCCGCACTGTGGAAGAGCTTCTTCTTCATCGCCCTGCAGTTCCTGTCCCAGCTGTTTTTTTTCATTTTCTGAGAGCCATCGCGCTGAGGCCGGACCGTCTGCCAGATTGAACAGGGTCACCACGCCGAGAATGACTGCGGGCGCTCCTTCAAGAAGAAATAGCCACTGCCAACCCTTGAGCCCGCCTGCCTGATCCAGCAGCAGGATGTGCGCGGAGATTGGCGATCCAATGCAATTGCACAGAGGCACGGCAAGCATGAAGAGGCCCATGGTCCGCGCACGCATTCGACGCGGCAGCCATAGCGTGAGGTAGAAGATGACTCCGGGAAAGAAGCCGGACTCGGCGATACCGAGAAGAAACCGGGCAAACACGTACTGGGGCTCGGTTGGCAACAAATGCCGTTCCCACGGATGTCGCACCCCAGACGATCAGAAGGAGCGCTATCCAGCGTCGGGCTCCCAAGCGCGCAAGCATCATGTTGGCCGGCACTTCGAAGAGACAATAGCCGAGAAAGAAGATGCCCGCGGCAAATCCATAGAGGCTGTCAGAGATGCCGAGATCGCGATTCATGGTGAGCGCGGCGAAACTGATATTGACGCGGTCGAGAAAGGCGACCATGTAGAGCAGCATCGAGGAACGGGATCGAGCCGCCAGGGCAATCTTGCGGTAGAGCGGGCTCATCGTGGCTCCGTTCACTGTCCGCCTGGCTCCTTGAGATCGACGTTCTTTCGGATACGGTGAAGTGCTCTAGTGTGGCCGGCCCGGCAGGATGAAGTGCTCGGCGCAGCGCGGTTCGTAGGAGTCGCCGGGCATCTTGATCGGGCTGTCGTAGGGTGCCGGATTGCCCTCGATGAGTCGCTGCGAGTAGAGTGCACGAGCGCCGCAGCTGCAGTAGGCCATGCACTCCGTAATGCTGCCGCCGTAGGCGTTCACGAGCCATGAAAGATTGAGCATCTCGCCGAATGGAATGGCGCGGAAATCGAGGTCGAGCCCGGCGACAAGGACGTCGTGATTGCCGTCGAGCAGGTTCTTGGTGAACAGGAAGAGCCCGTCGACGAATTGACCTTCATCGATCGCGATGCACTCCACCCGCTTGCCAATCTGCTGTTCAATGTCCGCGATTGTCTGGAGAACTGGCCATGGATCGCTGGACCTGAATTCAAGGGCATTCATTTTGCCATGGCCGTTCGGATTGCGGCTCTCGACCACACCGGGACCGCCCTTGGTGTCGTCGCTGGGCTTGAGAACAAGCACGTATTGCTTGGCGTATTGCCGGCGCATCTCTGCGCGCCGCAAAAGCTCTGCAGTCTTGTTGCTTCTCATCGGCCCCAGCATCAGTTCGATCTTGCCAGCCACAACAACTTCTCCCGGCGATCGAATTTCGTTTCCGGCATTTCATCATACTTGGGCGAAGCGCCGGCGGCCTGCCTGGGCGGTCGGTGAAAATCGTCACTCGCCACCGAGGGCCTTCGTAGAATGAGTAGAAGAAGTCCAGGGACTTCCAGTAGGAGTCGACGGGCAGGCGTTCGTCCTGTCCGTGGGCGCGGTCATCGTCGCGCTCGAGGGCGATGGCTGAGTAGCCGTAGCAGGGAATGCCGGCCTGCGCAAAGTAGATGGAGTCGCTGGCGCCGTTCTCCATCACCGGAGTGACGGGCACGCCGGGCCAGATGGCTTGCGTAATGCGCGTGAGCGGCTCGAAGACCTCTTTGAGCGGAGCAGGCGGAACAATCGCCTTGCGTTCAGGGGCGGTGTCGGAGACCGCTCCGGCGTCGGAGACGTATTTCACGCTGAGCTTGGCATCGCCGAAGACGGAAATGAGCTGCTGGCGAATCTCTTCCGGCGAGTGGCCCGGGAAAGATGCGGCAGTTGACGTTGGCCTGCGCGGTCTGCGGCAAGCGCGTTGTTCGCGTGCCCGGCCAGAAGACGCGTAGCTACGCAGGTGGTGCGGAAGTTGGAATTGAAGCTGGGCTCAGCGCTGAGGCGCGCGGCTGCGGCCGGATCGGGCGGCGTGGCGAGGATGGCGTTGATATCCTGCGGCGGTCTGGCCCGTCTCCTGCCCGGCGAGGTTTTTGAAGTAGGTGCGCGTGACTTCGTTCAGCTCAAAAGGAAAGGTGTAAGCGGCCAGCTTGCTTGAGGGCGGTGGTGAGTTCGTAGATGGCATTGTCGCGGCGCGGGCGGGAACTGTGACCGCCGGGATTCGTCGCGGTGACCTGGTAGTCGGCGTAGACCTTTTCGGTGGCTTCGACGTCGGCCACCACTGTGCGACCGTGGTCGAGTTCAACGCCGCCGGCGTCGAGATTGATGACAAAGGCCGCATCCACCAGGTCGCGATGCTTCTTCACCAGCCACTGCGGCTCCGTTGAACTTGCCGCCTTCTTCGTCTGCCGTCAGCGCCAGGATCAGATCGCGCTGCGGCTTGTAGCCGTCGCGGTGCAGACGAAGGAACGTGGAGACCAGCGCGGCGTCGGATTCCTTCATGTCCTGCGTGCCGCGGCCGTAGAAGTAGCCGTCCTTCTCGACAAACTCGAAGGGATTGGTGCTGCCAGTCGGATGGAAGAGCCTCGACGACGTCCATGTGGCAGAGAAAGAGCACGGGCTTTTGCGCGGTGGGGTGAGCCGCGCGCATGCGCACGATGAGATTCTGCTTGTTGGGGTCCGGACCGAGCAGGTGTATGTCCTCTGGCGAGAAGCCTGCATCGAGGAAGCGCTTCTGCATCGCCACGGACCCGGCGGTCACGCTGCCCTTCGGCGTGTCGGTGGTGTTGATTTCGATGAGTTGCTTGAAAATGTCGCGGGCTTCGGCGCGATCCGAGGCCGATGCAGCGGGCAGAGGCGCTGATTGGGCCGAGGCCATCAACGTCAGACAGGAAGCGAGACAGGAGAGCCGGAAAGTGCGCTGCAACAGGCTGGCGGGGCATGAGCGAATTGTACGGTAAGCGGCTCCGGCTCACGAATCTCACCGAAGCCGGTTTACAGACTGGCCAAATCGATTTATCGTGATGCCGCCACAACTTTAGAGGTGCAAGATGCGCTCCAAATCTGTCTACGTTGCATTCCTTCTCTGTCTGGCCGTTGCAGCAGCTGCCGAAACAGCACCCTCCCGCCCGAAGATCACGGGCGTTTCTCACCTGGCTGTATATACGTCAGACGCGGCGGCCACGGATCACTACTATCGCGAAGTTATCGGTGCGGCAAAGCTGCCGGACCCTGAGAATCCGCTGGGTGTGCGATACGCATTCAGCGCAACGCAGTTTGTGGAGGTGTTGCCGCTACCGCCGAACTCGGGGATCAACCGGCTCGACCACACTGCTTACAACACGGAGAACGCCGAAGGAATGCGCAAGTATCTCGCCGCGAAGGGATGGAAGACTCCGGCGTCGGTGACCAAGGGGTCGGATGGCAGCCGATCGTTCATGGTGCTCGATCCGGAGGGCAACAAGGTGGAGTTTGTGCAGCCCCCGGCAAATGCCAAGGCGCCAGACGCACCGAAGGTGATCGGGCATCACATCATTCATGTCGGAATCCTCGTGCACAGCCGCGAAGAGCAGGACAAGTTTTACCGCGAACTGCTCGGGTTCAGACCCTACTGGTTCGGCGGAATGAACGATCCGACAAGATCGACTGGGTGAGCCAGCAGGTGCCCGATGGACATGACTGGGTGGAGTACATGTTGACGGGCGGTCCCGGGCACGGGGATTCCCGCGAATATGACGCAGCAGACACTGGGCGTGCTGGATCACTTCGCCGTTGGCCAAAAGTCGGTGGAGGATGCGTTCAAGGTGCTGCAGGCCGGCAATCGGCTGGAAGGCAGGCACGACGCGGCTCCCAAGATCGGCAAGGACGGCAAGGGGCAGTTCAATTTGTACGACCCGGACGGCATTCGCGCGGAGTTGATGAACTTCCATGCGACCGAGAAGCCGTGCTGCTCGCCGTTTACGGCGGATGATCCGACGGAGTAACGATCCAGGAAGCACCAGGAAGACTGACGCATCAGGGCGCGCTGACGAATCGAAGCAGGATCGGCGCGCATCCGAGGCGGCACGTTTTCTCGCGCTAGAATTTACTTATGGCTGCAACAGCGCTGTCACCAGAGGTTTTGGCCAAGTACGAGCCCGTGATCGGACTCGAAGTGCATGTGCAACTGCTCACCGCTACCAAGGCGTTCTGCGGCTGCGCGAACAAGTTTGGCTCGGAACCCAATACGAATATCTGCCCCGTGTGCCTTGGGTTGCCGGGCGCGCTGCCGGTGCTGAACGCAAAGGCCGTGGAGTTTGCCACGCTGGCTGCGCTGGCGCTGAATTGCGAGGTGCGCGAGCGGTCCATCTTTGCGCGCAAGAATTACTTCTATCCCGACCTGCCCAAGGGCTACCAGATTTCGCAGTTCGACAAGCCGATCGCCGAGCACGGCTGGATCGATGTGCCAACTGCCGATGGCGGCATCAAGACGGTGCGGCGGGCGCGGGAAGCGCATCGGCATTACGCGCCTGCACATGGAAGAGGACGCGGGCAAGAGCCTTCATGACGGATTTGCCGACTCGGCAACGCGCACCTACCTCGATCTGAATCGCTGCGGCACGCCGCTGATTGAGATTGTCAGCGAGCCCGACATTCGCACGCCCGACGAAGCCTTCGAATACCTCACGCGGCTCAAGGAGATTCTGCTCTACACCGCCGTCTCCGACTGCAACATGGAAGAGGGTTCGCTGCGCTGCGACGCCAACGTGAGCGTTCGTCTCAAGGGCGCGCCAAAGTTCGGCACCAAGGCCGAAGTGAAGAACGTGAACAGCTTCCGCTTTATTCGCGCGGCGCTGGAGTACGAGATCGAGCGCCAGATCGAAGTGATCGAAGAGGGCGGCCGCGTGATGCAGGAGACGCGGCTCTGGAACTCGAACGAAGGCCGCACCTACTCGATGCGCTCGAAGGAGCAGGCGCACGATTATCGCTACTTTCCCGAGCCGGATCTTGCCGCCGCTGATTGTTCACCGAGGACTTTCTGGCCGCGGCGCAAGACGAAGCTGCCTGAATTGCCCGAGGCGCGCCGCAAGCGCATGATTGCCGAGTACGAACTGAACACGCAGGATGCGCACACGCTGACAGCTTCGCGCGAGTTTGCCGACCGATTCGAAGCCGCGGCGAAAACGGCGAAGAATCCGCGCCGCGTGGCCAACGTGCTGCTGAGCGAAGTGGGCGGCCGCCTCAAGGCGCTGGGTCTTGAGCAGGAGCAGTCGCCGGTTTCGATGGCCGGCGTGGTGCTGGCCGCCGATCTGCTCGATGAAGGCAAGATCAGCTCGAAGCAGATGAAGCAGCTCTTCGACGTCTGCTTTGAAAAGGGCGAGGACTTCCCTGCCGTTTACGAGCGCGAGAAGCCGCAGCAGATCACCGATGCATCGGCAATCGAAGCCATGATTGACGAGGTGATTGCAGCCAACCCGAAACAGGTGGAGCAGTATCGCGCCGGCAAGAAGACGATGGCGGGATTCTTTGTGGGCCAGGTGATGAAGGCGTCGAAGGGGCAGGCCAACCCGGCGCTGCTGAATGAGCTGGTGACGAAGAAGCTGGAGGGTTGAGGCGGGCGCAACTTCTGCAAATGCGGCCCGCCGGCCTCACTTCATTTTCAGCTCCGTTTCGAATTCCTTGCGTGCATCCCAGGAACTTACGGTCTTGGTGCTGCTTTTCTTGCCATCCTTTTCCGCCCAAAGATCGTAGTCCTCCACCATATTCACCTGCGCAAAGCGGAATCTGCCCGTTCGCGGCGGAAGTGTAGCTGCGAATGGACTTTGTCTTTTGATTCTTGAGAAAGACAGTAGCGCCGGCGACAGGCGTCGAAGTGTCATCGACCACGCTGCCAGTTACATTGCGCTGCCCCATGTTCTGCGCTGCAGCCAGAGGGGCCCCAACAAGGCCCGAATGTTGCGTCAGCGGAATCAACCCTGCTGTCAAGGCGACAAATGCCGCCCAGGCCGCCAGTCTTGCGCGGGTTACTTTCACTCTTCCTCCTCTTCCTCTTCGACGTAGTCTTCATCATCCTCATCGATGGCGTCTTCGACTCGCGATAACTCGAGCGGCTCGACGCCAACGATCTCGTACTCGGTTCCGCATTCGTCACAGGCGACCACGTCGCCTTCCTCGACCTCATCAAGTTCGATGTCAAGTTCATTTTCGCATTCCGGGCAGCTGGTCATGGCAGCCTCCTCCCAAGGCAATAGGTAATGTAGGATGATGGCACCCAATCGGGTAACGACTCCGCTAGTTTTAGGCAATCCGTGCCAAAGGTCAAGAGGTCACGGTGGTGCCTGAGGTAACGAACTCTCAACAGGAGAATACCCTACGCACCAGTCCTTCCTTTGGCACTTCGGTGCGCCCGAGACACCGGCACTTGCACCTGGGTAGACGTAGCGGCTTCAACCGGGTGTGACAAGCAGACGATGGGCGCGAAGCCGGCCTCCGGCCAACAAGCTTGCCAATTGGCGCCTGTTGACCATGACACGCAGGCATCGTTCGATTTAACCTGTTGAGACATGCCAAGGCTTGGCGCCAGCCCGTTTGCATTTCCCGACTTCCACGGCGCCACCCGCCGCCTTGTACTCGTCAACCTCGCTGCGTTCTTTGTGCTGGCGCTGGTGGGACTCACAGGTGGGGACGTCTACAACAAACTGTTCCTTCATCTCACATTTTGGCCGCAAGCCTTTCTTCATGGGTGGCTCTGGCAGCCAATCACGTACAGCCTTGTTCAGATTGGAATTCTGTCCACGTTGCTTGGCCTGCTGTCGCTTTGGTTCCTCGCCGGTTTCCTTGAGAACTTTCACAGCAGCAACTGGGTGATGACCCTTTATTTCGTTTCCGTGCTTGGAACGGCCCTGGCCGCAATCGCGATCTATGCCTCCAGCCAGGTTCTGGGGTTCTCTCTGCCGCAGGTTCCGCTCTACGGGTCTTTTGGCGGCAGCTTCGGACTCCTTGCTGCAATCGGTTTTCTCTACGGCGACACGCAGTTCATGATGTTCCCTTTGCCGATCGGAATTAAAGCCCGATATCTGGTTGTGATCTTCGCTCTGATCGCCGTTGCATCGATGTTCGGCGCGCAGAGGCTCTATGCCTTTTCGCAACTGGGCGGCGCGTTGGCGGGATTGCTTTACGTGCGCGTGGCGCCACGGCGCGGAGTTTCGTTCGCGCTGAGCGAAAGCTGGTATGGCATGCGCAATCGCTACTACCGGTGGAAGCGCAAACGCGCGGCGCGGAAGTTCGAGGTCTACATGAAATCGCAGGGCCGCACGGTGCGCTTCGATGGCAGCGGCCGTCAAATCGACGACGACCAGGACGACAAGACACGCTGGAATTGACGCCGCGCGCAACCGAAGAATCCAACACATATAAACATGAAGTCGGTGAGCTTGTTGTTCTTTCCACCTGCGCTCTTTCGTGCGGTTTCAACTGGCGTTTCAGTGTGCGCTGGAGCAATGCGGCCTTGCGGTTCGCTGGGATACAATCCACTCTGAAATGTCAAAGAGAGTTGCTTTTCTTTTTCCGGGTCAGGGTTCGCAGACAGTTGGTATGGGCCGCGAGCTAGCCGAGCGTTTTCCTGTTGCAGCACAAACCTTTACCGAGGCCGACGAGGCCTGCGGCTTCCCATTGTCGAAACTGTGTTTCGAGGGTCCTGAAGAAGACCTGAAGCTGACGGAAAACACGCAGCCTGCCATTCTCACGGTGAGCGTAGCGGTGCTCCGCGTGCTTGCTGCCCACGGCCTGGAGCCGGCCCTTGCTGCGGGGCATTCGCTTGGCGAGTGGTCTGCACACGTGGCGGCGGGAACGCTGCAGTTCGCCGATGCGGTGCGGCGGTCAAGGCCCGCGGGCGGGCGATGCAGCAGGCGGTTCCCGCGGGGCAGGGTGCCATGGCGGCGATCCTCGCGCTTGATTCGACACAGGTGGCCGAAGCATGCGACGGAGGCCGCGAAACGGGACAGGGCAGATTGTTGCCGCTGCAAATCTGAATTCACCCACCCAGACCGTAATCTCGGGTGCGAAGGCAGCGGTGGAGAAAGCTGTCGACGTTATGCAAGGAACGAGGCGCACGACGCGCGGTGATGCTTCCTGTAAGCGCGCCGTTCCATTGCGCACTCATGCAGCCGGCCCAGGAAGAAGTGGCGCGCGTGCTGGCCCGGTTGGCGCTGGCAGAGCCGTCCGTTTCTGTGGCGGCAAACGTCACCGGCGGCCTGGTGACGACAGCCTGGAGCGCGAAAGATGCGCTGACTCGTCAGGTTACAGGTGCTGTGCGCTGGGTGGAGTGCGTGCAGTCTCTCGCTGCCGCAGGCGCAGAGGTCTTCGTTGAGGTAGGTCCGGGCAAGGTTCTCTGCGGGCTGCTCAAGCAGATTAACCCGGAGCTGAAGGCATTGAATGTGGAGGACGCAGCAAGCCTGGAGAAGACCCTGGCTGAACTGGCTGGTTAGCCTTCATTGCACCCCGGGTTCCTACGGCCCGAGGTACAGCTCCTCATCCGGCGGCGCGAAATTGAGGGTGCGGTCCTTTGGGAAGTAGGTGAGGAAGAGCGCCTTGCTCTTCCTTCCGTTGATCAGGATTCCCAACAGCAGAACATTCTTGTACACGCGCGCCGCCACGATCTTGTGCGACTGAATCACGCCATATTCATTGTCGGGACTGGTGGAACTCCAGTCACGCTGAAACCGGTCAAACGGGTAGGAAAGCAAATTCGACTGATGCGATCGCCAGTTCTTATCGCGCAGAGAGTCACCGTAGGCCTTGTACATCTCTTTTTCGCCTTTAATCGAACTATGCTCTTGCTCAAAGCGCACGAGGGGATTTGCGTCCATTTGCGCCACACGCTGCTGCCAGTCGGGGTCGTGGAGCCAGATCCCATACGCCTTCTGCAGGTCATTCTGCTCGACGGCGGAGAGGAATCGGTTCGTCGCCGATCTGCCCGCGAAATGCGTGTACCAGCTCCAGGGCCAGTCTACCGGCCTGCCAGAGATGAGCCAGAAAATCACAAACAATAGAAACAGCAGGCCCAAGGCGCCATACAATGCGACCTGGCGGCGCCTGGCGAGTTCCTGGTCAAACTTGGGTGCATCGAGCAGGGTCATGGAACACGTTCCTCGTGGTTAAGCATAAGGCATTAAGCAGGGGTCCGGGACCCGGGAACAGGACAAGACAAGTGACTGAGGTCCCATGACTACTGACCACTGTTTCTCGCGCCTGCTCCCTGTTTCCTACTCCCTGGCCTTTTATTCTTCACGGCTGTATGTGTTGCGGTTCTTCTCCCTTTGCCGCTCGACGGCCAGTTCAATCAAGCGTGTGATCAGGTCGCGATACTTGACGCCGGAAGCTTCCCACAACTTGGGATACATGCTGATCTGCGTGAAGCCGGGCAGTGTGTTTACCTCGTTGAGGTAGATGCGCTGCCTGCCGTCCGGCTCCATCAGGAAGTCGACGCGCGCCATTCCGGCCAGATCGCAGGCGCGAAAGGCGGCAACAGCCATCTCGCGGATTTCTTTGGACTCGGCGCGGGTTATCTTCGCAGGAATGACCGGCACCGAACCCTCGGAGAGGTATTTGGCTTCGTAGTCGTAGAACTCCTTGCCGGGGATGATCTCGCCTACGACACTGGCCTGCGGCGCGTCGTTGCCGAGCACCGCGACCTCGAGTTCGCGCGCGCGCGACTTCTTTCCGCCAACGCCCTGCTCGATAACGAGCTTGCGATCGTATTTGGCCGCGAGATCGAGAGCCGGACCAAGCTCCTTCCGATCGTGCGCCTTGCTGATTCCAACTGAAGAGCCAAGATTCGCGGGCTTCACAAACAGCGGGTATTGGAGCGCGGCTTCAATCGTGGTTATTGCCTTGCGCGACGACGCTTCCCACTCCGACCGGAGCAGAGTGACGTGTTTCACGATGGGCAGTCCGGCATGCGCAAAGAGCCGCTTCATAACGTCCTTGTCCATGCCGGCCGATGAGCCGAGTACGCCTGAGCCAACATAGGCGATTCCTGCAAGCTCAAACAGGCCCTGGATCGTTCCGTCTTCGCCGAATGTGCCGTGCAGCACGGGAAACACAACATCGAGCGACTTGCCATCGAGCCGCGCCTGGAGATCGCTTCCGGCGTGCCCTGACGCGATTGCCCTTGAGTCCGCCGGCTCGGGAGCCATTAACGTTGGTATTCCCTCGTGGAGCAGCCTCGCGCCGGGGGTTGCCTCGGGGTCACCGGCGCGCAGGTGCCTTGCGATCGCCGCGTTGTCGCCGACGAGCAGACTGTGCGCATCGCCGGACGCAAGCCACCGGCCCTCCTTGGTGATCCCGATGGGTACTACATCAAATTTCTTGCGATCGATTGCCTTGAGAATGGAGGCAGCCGAAAGCAGCGAAACCTCATGCTCCCCGCTACGTCCGCCAAACAGAATGCCAACCCGAAGTTTCTTTGCCATCGATTCATTATTCACGGTCCGGCGGACTCTGGGTTGAGTCCTGACCATGGTTGGAACCAATTAGAGAATCTTCTTCCCAAATGCTGAACAGGAGAGTTCGACAGCGAGATCTGCGGTCCGGTTGTGCTCGTCGATTACGGGATTCACTTCGACAATTTCAAAGCTGAGCATGCGGCCGTGGTCAGCAATAATCTCCATTGCAAGATGCGCCTCCCGGTAGGTCGCTCCGCCGCGCACAGGTGTGCCGACGCCGGGTGCGTCCTCAGGATCGATCCAGTCCATGTCGAGCGAGACGTGATAGCCCGCGGTGCCGCGACCGGCGGCGCGCAGAGCTTCCTCCATCACAGTTCTCATCCCGCGCTCGTCGATATCGCGCATGGTGTAGACCTCGCCGATGCCCGCGCGGCGAATGTTCGCACGTTCGGCTGAGTCGATATCGCGCACCCCCACGAGCACCGTATTCTCCGGCGCGATCTTTGGCGAGTAGCCGTAGAGATTGCTGAGCGGCTCCGGGCCAAGCCCCAGCAGCGCCGCCAAAGGCATTCCATGCACGTTGCCGCTGGGGGAAGTGTCAGGGGTGTTGATATCAGAGTGAGCGTCGATCCAGAGTACGCCGATCTTCTGGTCCTGGCGGCGGTAAAACTCGGCCACCCCGGAGACCGAGCCGACAGCCAGGGAGTGGTCGCCGCCCAGCACAAAAGGAGTCAGACCCTCCTCAAGCGTTTTGATGACGGCATCACCGGTCCGTTTGCAGGTCTCGGCGATCTGTTTGAGATATCGGGCATTGGGTTCGCCAAAGGCCTGTGTCTCAGCAATTTCCACAAGGATGTTGCCGCTGTCTGTCACTCGATGACCAAGGGCCTCTAGGCGCGCCTCAAGGCCGGCCACGCGCATGGCTGACGGCCCCATATCGACCCCGCGGCGGCTGGCGCCCATGTCAAGCGGGACGCCAATGACGCGGATGCGGCGCGTTGGAAGGGCTTGCGTGCCGCTCGGCAGGAATGAGGGTGCGGCGGAAGGGTTTTCGACGTCCTTGGGCATGCCGGTCGTACTCCATGCCCGGATTCCGGGCCCAGCCATGATAGCTTCCTGCCCCCAGCCAACCCAAAACGAAACCCGCTTTTCCGTTTTGAGCGGCATGACTCCCGTGTCGGCCGATACCCCAAAAGCGTTACCGGCCCCGTCTCAGGCAAGCGTAAGATGAAGGACAAATATCCAGAAGATCCCAACAGCAGAAGTGGACTAACACTCTTCCTATGAGTATTTAAGGAACGGACTTGGGAAGGAAGCGGGCATGAAAGTCAAGACAGGACGCCGGCGCGGCAAGACGCGCGACATGAGTGCTGCTGCTCTCCTGCTGGCCATGACATTCTTCGTCTTCTCTTTGAAGGCAGCCGGTTCCGTACCACCCACTTCTCCACACGCCATCCACGCGCCCTCCAATGCCGAAGCGAGCCTGATTCAGGTGATCGGTGTGCTGCTGGTCACCGTGCTGGTCGTCGGCGCCTGGGGTTGGACCCTGCGGGTGAAGGTGCGCCGCCAGACCGCCGTGATGACGGTGCATGCGGAGGCCGAGGCTGTGACAGAGCGGCACAACGCCCAGATAGAACACCGGCGCAGCCGCGTTCTCGAGGACATCAACAGTTCGCGCCCATTGACCGAACTGATTCAGCAGATCACAGACCTGGTCTCGTTCAGTATGAATGGAGCGTTTTGCTGGTGCGAGATGACCGATGGCAGCCGAGTGGGAAAGATGGCGCCCCCAGCTCTGAAATTGCGCATGATTCACCGCCAAATTCCGGCGAGCAATGGTGGATCGCACGGCACCCTGTTCGCGGCACTCGAGTCTCCCGAAACCTCGGCCCTCGAAGAGGCCGCGGTGCTTGAGTCGGGAGTACGGCTGGCAACTCTCTCGATTGAGACGCGCACGCTATACAAAGGCCTGGTCTATCAATCCGAGTACGACCTTCTCACCGATATCCATAATCGCTTCTCTCTCGAACGTAACCTCGAAGAGCAGGTCACAAAAGCTCGGGAAGAAGAGGCGGCATTCGGGCTCGTTTACATCGACCTTGACGATTTCAAACTGGTGAACGACCAGTTTGGCCACCACGTCGGAGACCTGTACCTGCAGGAGGTTTCGCTCCGCATGAAACGGCAACTGCGATCGGGAGATATTCTGGCCCGATTGGGCGGCGACGAATTTGCTGCGCTTGTCAGGGTAGTGCGCAATCGCATTGCAATGGAAGAGATCTCGCAGCGACTGGAGAGGTCCTTTGACGCGCCGTTTGCCGTGGAAGGCCATGTTTTGCGCGGAGCGGCGAGCGTGGGATTTGCGCTCTATCCGGAGGATGGAAACACGGCGGACAGTTTGCTCAGTGCGGCCGATGCTGCCATGTTTGTTTCGAAGCACACAAAGCGGACCCGTGCGGAGAAGCCTGGGCGGCTCCAGGCTTCTCTCGTCAAGCCTGAGAAATTCATGAACGGGTAGGCGCAGGCAGGCACAGCAGACCGCTGTGCGCGTTCTGCATTGCATCTGCTCAAAGCAGCATTAGCGAACGTGCAGCTGGGAGATTGCAACTTCTCCGTCGGCGAGCTCGGCCTTGCGCCAGATGCTCTTTTCGTTCAAAGCCACCCAACGCCGCTCTTCGCTTCGGTAGTGCCAATCCTTATCGAGCTGATAGTAGATCATCGTGCCGCCTGCTTCCATCAGCTTGATGATGCTGTTGTCGTGCGAATTCTTCTCGTCGTAGTCGGTGGTCGCGCTTTGCCCCATCTCGGAATAGACCTCATTCAGTTCAAAGAGCAGGGCGTTAACATCGTCGTCGATTGCTTCGACATTGAGGCCGATCCGCTTGGCCTCGCGGAGCATGATGGGATAGTTGTGCGAAGGGTATCCCGCATTGAGATTGTTGCTGATCTCGCGTGCCCGCTGTTTGTCGTCCATGTGATAAGAGAGGATCTCTTCGCAAATGCGTGTCGAAAGCGCACTGGAGCGATCCACCGCGCCAATCACCAGCGGATGGACGTAAGGGAACAGGGACTCGTACGGATTTGCAGTAGAGTCTTTCGCCTGCTCGGTCCACAAGCGTATCGACGCGAAGGAGTTCGTCATTGCTTACGCTGACACGGTCATTGTCGCGATCAATGGGAGACAGGTCGTGGGTCAGCGACGTGTCGACGGCGGAAAGTTGCGCGAGCGGGCCCATGAGAATGCGATCTGCGCCAAGCGCAAGCATGGTTGCCGCCGACTGGCACTCCAGAGGCGTAAGCACGGTCAGATGCTTCACATACTGGCGCAGGAGATTGATCATGCGCAACGAAGCCTGTCCCGAGCCGCCGTCCGACTTCACAAAGAGCGACAAGCGGTCGATCTGGCCGAGTTTGCGCAGCAAGGCATAGAGGCCGCGACATCGCTCTGGCTGATGGAGCCTTTGCTGGAATTCCAGTAGGTGATGACCGGCTCGCCAAGCTTCGGGAAAGCCTGTCGAGAACGGGCTGGGTCCGCTCAATCAGCATGGGGGGTCTGGCTGCGACGGGTCGGAGTACGGAAACTTCAGAAAGTGACGGGGATATGGACACAGCTTGGGTAGACAAGTCGTTGTACCACTTTAACTTAGATTGACTTTATGGCATCCATCTTACCACGGTTTCGACCCCGCCATAACAAGAAAAGGTCCGGCTTTCGCCGGACCTTTGTAACGACCAGGTTTTGAGAGACTTGCGTTGAGGAAGCAGTCCTATTCTGCTGCCATCTCTTCGGCTTCGCCTTCCTGGCGCATGAGCTCCAGTTCGCGCTCGGCGGCTTCGATCTCTGCCTGAACTTCCTGCTGCACGCGGGCTGCCGCTTCTTCCAGCTCCGGAGAGAGCTGGACGTTGCGGTAGTACTCGAGGCCCGTGCCTGCCGGAATCAGACGGCCGACGATCACGTTCTCCTTGAGTCCGCGCAGGTTGTCGATCGCACCGTTGATGCTGGCTTCGGTGAGAACGCGCGTGGTCTCCTGGAAGCTGGCCGCGGAGATGAAGCTGTCGGTCGAGAGCGAGGCCTTGGTGATGCCGAGCAGCAGCGGACGTCCGAGTGCCGGACGGCCTCCCTGCGCGACGCACCCGCTCGTTCTCTTCGCGGAAGCGGAAGCGGTCGACCTGCTGCTCGAGCAGGAAGTTGGTATCGCCCACTTCGTCGATCCGCACCCAGCGCAGCATCTGGCGCACGATCACTTCGATGTGCTTGTCGCTGATGGCCACGCCCTGCAGACGGTAGACTTCCTGGATTTCGTTCACCAGGTAAGCCTGCAGTTCCTTTTCGCCCAGCACGGCAAGAATGTCGTGCGGGTTCAAGGGACCGTCCATCAGCGGATCGCCGGCGCGCAGACGCTCGCCTTCCTGCACGTTGACGTGAATGCCGCGCGGCACCGAGTATTCCTTCTCGTCGCCGTTGTCAGCCGTGACGTAGATCTTGCGCTGGCCCTTGGCCACTTCGCCGAAGCGGACCACACCATCGATCTCGCTGATGATGGCCGTCTCGCGCGGCTTGCGGGCTTCGAACAGTTCGACCACGCGCGGCAGACCGCCGGTGATGTCCTTGGTACGCGTGCTCTCCTTGGGAATCTTCGCGAGCACATCGCCGGGACCCACTTCGTCGCCGTCCTGGATCATGAGGTGAGCGCCGCGAGGCAGCAGGTAACGCTTGTGCGCCTTGGCGTTCTTGACCACGAATGCAGGCTGGCGCTTCTCATCGGGAGCAGTCGGCAACCACCCAGCGCGAGAGGCCGGTGACTTCGTCGACTTCTTCGTTGAGCGTGATGCCTTCCTGCAGGTCCTTGAACTGCACCGTGCCGCCGATTTCGGTGAGGATGGCGTAGGTGTACGGATCCCACTCGGCCAGCAACTGGCCGAGCTTCACCTGCTCGCCGTCCTTCACGCGAAGGCGCGCGCCGTAGACCACCTGGTAGCGCTCCTTTTCACGGCCGCGCTCGTCCACGATGGCAAGCGAACCGGAGCGGTTCATGGCCACCAGCGTGCCGTCTTTGCTTTCGACGGTGTTCAGGTTGATGAAGCGCACGAAGCCGTTGTTCTTGGCGTCGAGGCGCGACTTGTCTTGCACGCGGCTGGCAGTACCGCCGACGTGGAAGGTACGCATGGTGAGCTGCGTGCCCGGCTCGCCGATGGACTGCGCGGCGATGACGCCGCAGGTTTCGCCCAGCTCGACCATGCGGCCGGAGCCGAGGTTACGCCCGTAGCACAGCGCGCAGACGCCGCGGCGCGATTCGCAGGTGAGCACGGAGCGGATCTTCACCTTCTCCACGCCCGCACCCTGAATCGCCGATGCGATGTCTTCGTCGATCTGCTGGTTCACATCGACCACCACGTTGCCGTCGTAGTCCTTGATGCGCTCGAGCGACACGCGGCCGATGATGCGGTCGCGCAGCGGCTCGATGATCTCGCCCGACTCGACGATCGAGCCGACGTAGATGCCTTCGACCGTGCCGCAGTCGTACTCGGTGACGATGACGTCCTGCGCCACGTCGACCAGGCGGCGGGTCAGGTAGCCCGAGTCGGCGGTCTTGAGCGCCGTATCGGCCAGGCCCTTACGTGCGCCGTGCGTCGAGATGAAGTATTCGAGCACCGTGAGGCCTTCGCGGAAGTTCGCGGTGATGGGCGTCTCGATGACTTCGCCCGAAGGCTTGGCCATCAGTCCGCGCATACCGCGAGAGCTGGCGAATCTGCTGCTTCGAACCGCGGGCGCCGGAGTCGGCCATGATGTAGATCGGGTTCATGGCTCCTTCGTCGTCCGCGCTTCTTCATGTTGCCGAACATCTCGTCGGCGACCTGATCGGTAACCGCCGACCACATCTGGATGACCTTGTTGGAGCGCTCGCCGTTGGTGATGGCGCCGTCCATGTACTGCTTCTGGACTTCGATCACCTTCTTGTCGGCTTCGTCTACCGTGGTGTACTTGCTGGCCGGAATGACCATGTCGTCGAGGCCGACCGACAGGCCCGAACGCGTGGCGTACTGGAAGCCCAGCTGACTTGATGCGGTCGAGCATGCCCACCGTGACCTCGAGGCCGAGGTTCTGGTTGCAATAGTTCACCAGCTGGCCGATGCCCTTCTTCTTGAGCAGGCCGTTGATGTACGGCATGCCCGCGGGAAGCGCGTCGTTGAGGATCACGCGGCCGACGGTGGTGTTGATGTACTCGTTGTTGAAGTCCACCGGCTCGGTGTGCGTCAGATCCTGATCGTCGTAGGCCGTGGTCATGTCGAGCACCTTGCCCGTGTAGCGCAGGCGAATCGGCGACAGTGTCTCCACCTCGCGCGCTTCGAGCGCCATCAGGATTTCTTCGGTGTTCGCAGAAGACGCGGCCTTCGCCCTTGCCGCCCTTCTTGGCCTTGGTCAGGTAGTAGAGGCCGAGCACCATGTCCTGCGTAGGCACGGTGATGGGCTGACCCGACGCCGGCGACAGAATGTTGTGCGAAGCGAGCATCAGCACGCTGGCTTCAATCTGCGCCTCGGGCGACAGCGGAATGTGCACGGCCATCTGGTCGCCGTCGAAGTCGGCGTTGAAGGCGGTGCAGACCAGCGGGTGAATCTTGATGGCCTTGCCTTCGACCAGCACCGGCTCAAAGGCCTGAATGCCGAGGCGGTGAAGCGTTGGGGCGCGGTTCAGCAGCACCGGGTGATCCTTGATGACTTCTTCAAGGATGTCCCACACCACCGGCTCCTGCATCTCCACCATTTCCTTGGCCTGCTTGATGGTGGTGCAGTGGCCGGTCTGCTCGAGGCGGTGATAGATGAAGGGCTTGAACAGCTCGAGCGCCATCTTCTTGGGCAGACCGCACTGGTGCAGCTTCAGCTCGGGACCGACCACGATGACCGAACGGCCGGAGTAGTCGACGCGCTTGCCGAGCAGGTTCTGGCGGAAGCGGCCCTGCTTGCCCTTGAGGGTGTCGGAGAGCGACTTGAGCGGACGGTTGTTGGCGCCACGCAGCACGCGGCCGCGGCGGCCGTTGTCAAACAGCGCGTCGACGGCTTCCTGCAGCATGCGCTTTTCGTTGCGCACGATCACTTCAGGCGCGTGCAGGTCCATCAGCTTCTTCAACCGGTTGTTGCGGTTGATGACGCGGCGATAGAGATCGTTCAGATCGGACGTGGCAAAGCGGCCGCCATCCAGCGGCACCAGGGGGCGCAGCTCTGGAGGAATGACCGGCAGCACGTCGAGAATCATCCACTGCGGCTTGTTGCGCGCTCTTGCGGAATGCCTCGACGACCTTGAGACGCTTGGCGTACTTGATCTTCTTCTGCGCGGAGGTCTCGGTCTTCATGCGCTCGCGCAGCTCGATGCCCAGCTCGTCGACCTGGACGCGCTTGAGCAGTTCCTTGATGGCTTCGGCGCCCATCATGGCCTTGAAGCCGGAGGGGCGGAACTGCTGGTCGAGCTCGCGGTAACGGGTTTCGTCCTTGATGATCTCGCGCTCTTTGCACCGGCGCGTCGCCCGGATCGACGACGACGTAGGACTCGAAGTAGAGAATGCTCTCGAGGTCGCGCAGCGAGATGTCGAGCAGGTGGCCGATGCGCGAAGGCAGGCCCTTGAAGAACCACACGTGCGAGCACGGCGAAGCGAGCTCGATGTGGCCCATGCGCTCGCGGCGCACCTTGCTGACAGTCACTTCCACGCCGCACTTGTCGCAGATGACGCCGCGGTGCTTCATGCGCTTGTACTTGCCGCAGAGGCACTCCCAGTCGGTGACCGGTCCAAAGATGCGGGCGCAGAACAGGCCGTCGCGCTCCGGCTTGAAGGTGCGGTAGTTGATGGTTTCCGGCTTGGTGACCTCACCATGCGACCAGCTCCGGATCTTCTCCGGCGAGGCCAGCATGATGCGGATGGCGTCAAAGTCGGTAATTGGGCTGGTAAGTTCAAACGGGTTCGAACGGAACAAGGCGACCCTCCTTGGCGGGCCTTTTGGCACTCGCCGCGGTATCTCCCGGGATTCTTTAGCGGATCCTTCCTTCCCGGGAAGCGGCGGTTACCGCTTTCAAGAAGGACCCGTAAAACTCAGCTTCTGGCTTTCAGCTGTCAGCCATCAGCTTTCCCTGCCGGTCATAACATGCCACGACCTAACGGAAAGCTGATAGCTGAAGGCTGACAGCTTCAGTCGGCTACTGCTGCAACTTCCGGCGCCGGCGCCTTCTTAATAAGGTCCGCGCGCTTGATCAGTTCCACGTCAAGGCACAGCGACTGCAACTCGCGAATCAGCACGTTGAACGACTCCGGCACGCCCGGCTCGATCGCCGCCTCGCCCTTGACGATGGCCTCGTAGATCTTGGTACGGCCATACACGTCGTCGGACTTGGCAGTGAGCAGTTCCTGCAGGATGTAAGCTGCGCCGTAGGCTTCGAGCGCCCACACTTCCATTTCGCCGAAGCGCTGTCCGCCGAACTGCGCCTTGCCGCCCAGCGGCTGCTGGGTGATGAGCGAGTACGGTCCGATGGAGCGAGCGTGAATCTTGTCGTCGACCAGGTGCGACAGCTTGAGCATGTAGATGTAGCCCACCGTGACCGGCTGCTCGAACTGCTCGCCGGTCATGCCGTCGTAGAGCGCCGTCTTGCCCGATGAAGGCAGACCGGCCGCAGCCAGCAGCGCCTTGATCTCGCTCTTCCTGGCGCCGTCGAAGACCGCGGTGCCGAACCAGATGCCGCGCTCCATGCCTGCCGCAACGCGCAGCAGCATCTCGTCGTCGAGCTCGAGCAAGCTGGCGCAGCGTTGCGGTTCCGGCGAACTCTTTCTTCATGAGTTCGCGCGTAGCGTTCGACATCGCTGTTGGCCTTGACCAGTTCGGCAATCTTCTTGCCCAGCGCGTGCGCGGCCCAGCCGAGGTGCGTCTCGAGAATCTGTCCCACGTTCATACGAGAAGGCACGCCGAGCGGATTGAGAACGATCTCGACCGGCGTGCCATCGGGCAGATACGGCATGTCTTCCTCAGGAAGAATGCGCGCGATCACGCCCTTGTTGCCGTGACGGCCGGCCATCTTGTCGCCGACCGACAGCTTGCGCTTCATGGCAACGTAAACCTTGACCAGCTTGATGACGCCCGGAGGCAGTTCGTCGCCCTTCTGCAGCTTCGCGATCTTCTCGTTGGTGATCTTGCGCAGCACTTCGATCTGGCGCGAGGTCATCTCCTCGATCTCATCGATCTGCTCGTTGACGCGGGGATCCTTGTCGGCGTAGCGGATGCGCTTGAGGTTCTTGGTGGAGATGCGCTCGATCGTCTCGCGGTCGAGGAGCGCGCCCTTGGTCAGCAGGCGCTTGTTGGTCCGCTCGTCGTGCAGATCGGCGAGCACTTCCTTGGCGCCAAGAATGCCTTCAAGGCGCTTCAGACGCTCGTCGGTCAGAATGCGGATTTCGTCGCCGAGGTTCTTTTCGAGCTTGGCAACGTACTCGGCTTCGATCAGCTTGGCGCGCTCGTCCTTCTCCTGGCCCTTGCGGCTGAAGATGCGAACGTCGACCACCGTGCCTTCGATGCCCGGAGGGCAGGTGAGCGAAGCGTCGCGCACGTCGCCGGCCTTTTCGCCGAAGATGGCGCGCAGCAGCTTCTCTTCCGGCGTCAGCTGGGTCTCGCCCTTCGGCGTGACCTTGCCGACCAGGATGTCGCCGTGGCCGATCTGGGCGCCGATGCGGATCACGCCGCTCTCGTCCAGATCGCGCAGCGCGTGCTCGCTGACGTTGGGAATGTCGCGCGTGATTTCTTCAGGACCCAGCTTGGTGTCGCGGGCTTCGATTTCGAACTCCTCGATGTGCACCGAGGTGTAGTAGTCCTCGCGCACCAGCTTTTCGCTGATGAGGATCGCGTCTTCGAAGTTGTAACCGCGCCATGGCATGAAGGCCACCAGCACGTTGCGGCCCAGCGCCAACTCGCCCTGCTCCGTGCAGGGACCGTCGGCGATGACCTGTCCCTTGACCACGCGCTCACCCTCGCGCACAACCGGCTTCTGGTTGATGCAGGTGTTCTGGTTCGAGCGCTTGAACTTGATGAGCGTGTAGATGTCCGAACCCACCTCACGCGACAACTGCGTGGGATGATGCTCGCCTTCGACGCGCACGATGATGCGCTCGGAGTCGACCGAATCCACGATGCCGTTGCGCTTGGCCAGAATCACGGCGCCGGAGTCGCGCGCGGTCACGCCTTCCATGCCCGTGCCCACCAGCGGAGCCTCGGCAACGAGCAGCGGAACCGACTGGCGCTGCATGTTGGCGCCCATCAGCGCGCGGTTGGCGTCGTCGTGCTCAAGGAACGGAACCAGCGATGCGGCCACCGAAACAAGCTGCTTCGGGCTGACGTCGATGTAGTCCACGTCGGCGCGGTTCACCAGCACGAAGTTGCCCTGCCGGCGCGCATTGACCAGGTCTTCCGTGATCTCGCCCTTCGTCGTTGAACTCGATGTTGGCCTGCGCGATGGTGTGCTTGTCCTCTTCCCACGCCGACAGGTAGAAGCTGAACGGAATGTGAGTCGATCTGCCGCTTGCCCGCCTTCTTGAGCTGAGGCATTCAGCTTGCGCCGCTTCTTCCTTCTCGATGTGGTCGCCCACGCGCAGGCCGCTTTCGCCGGCGTTGACGATCTCAACGTAGTCGAGAATGCGCGAGTCCTTCACCTTGCGGTAAGGCGACTCGATGAAGCCGTACTCGTTGATGCGCGCAAAGCAGCTCAGCGAGCTGATCAGGCCGATGTTCGGACCTTCCGGCGTCTCGATCGGGCAGATGCGGCCGTAGTGCGTCGGGTGCACGTCGCGCACTTCGAATCCGGCGCGCTCACGCGACAAACCGCCCGGCCCAAGAGCCGAGAGACGGCGCTTGTGCGTGATCTCCGACAGCGGATTGGTCTGGTCCATGAACTGCGAGAGCTGCGATGAACCGAAGAACTCGCGGATCGCCGCCATCACCGGCTTGGCGTTGATCAGGTCGTGCGGCATGGCCGTCGACAGCTCCTGATACACGCTCATCTTTTCCTTGATGGCGCGCTCCATGCGCACCAGGCCGATGCGGAACTGGTTCTCCATCAGCTCGCCCACGGCGCGAACGCGGCGGTTGCCAAGGTGATCGATGTCGTCCACCATGCCGATGTTCTTGCGCAGCTTGAGCAGGTAGCGGATGGTCGCGTAGAAGTCCTCGGGCGTCAGCGTGCGGTGATCGAGCTGGGTGGCGTCCTGGTTCTCGTAGAGCTTGATGTTGAACTTCAGACGGCCCACGCGCGAGAAGTCGTACTTGCGCGCGTCGAAGAACATGCCTTCGAAGAGCGCCGTCGCGGTGTCGAGCGTCGGCGGATCGCCCGGACGCAGCTTGCGGTAGATCTCGATCAGCGCCTCTTCCGGCTTGTGCACGGAGTCGCGCTTCAGCGTGTTGGTGATGATGTTGCCCACGTCGTCGCGCTCGGGGAAGAAGACCTCGAAGCTGGTGGCGCCGCTCGACAGCACCTTGTGCAGGCGATCGGCGGTCAGCTCAACGTTGGCTTCGACGATCACTTCGCCGGTGTTCAGAGTCGACCACGTCGGCAGCTGTCAGTGCACCGTCAAGTTCGGCGGATTCGACTTCGATCTTGTCGATGCCCGCAGCGCGAATCGCCTTCAGCGTGTGCGCCGTGATCTTGCGGCCGGAGTGCGCAATCTCTTCACCGTGATGCAGCACGGCGTGCGCCGGCTTGGCGCCCACCAGGTGCGTGTGCCGCCTTCGCATCCGCGGGAACCGCCCACTGCAGCTTGCCGTCCGCGATGTGAATGCGATCGACGGTGTAGAAGGTCTTGAGAATCTCTTCGTCAGAGCGCAGGCCAAGCGCGCGCAGGAAGATGGTGCCCAGGAACTTGCGCTTGCGGTCGATGCGCACGTAGAGCGTGTTCTTCTGGTCGTACTCGAACTCCACCCACGATCCGCGATAGGGAATGATCTTGCCCAGGAAGTAGGTGCGGTTGTTCGCCGTCTCGAAGAAGACGCCGGGCGAGCGGTGCAACTGCGAAACAATCACGCGCTCCGTGCCGTTCACGATGAACGTGCCGTTCGGCGTCATCAGCGGAATGTCGCCGAAGAAGACTTCCTGCTCCTTGATGTCGCGGATGGTCTTGTTGCCGGTCTCCGCGTCCTTGTCGTAGATCGTGAGGCGGACCGTGACCTTCAGCGGCGCAGAGAACGTCATGCCGCGCTCTTCGCACTCCTGCTGGTCGTACTTCAGCTGCAGGCCGACAGGGTCGCCGCACTTGTTGCAGAAGTCCGGCATGTTCTTGTTGTAGGTGCCGCACTTGTGGCAGAGCACATCGCCGGGAAGAAACGGATCGGTGATGACCATGGCGCCGCAATGCACGCAGGCGGTGCGCAGGTGATGCAGACCTTTCAGGTGGCCGCACTTGCACTCCCAGTTGCCGATCGAGTAGTCAACAAAGTCGAGCTGCGAGATGCCGCGGAAGTCGGTGATGGGAAAAACCGAAACAAACACCGACTGCAGCCCCGAGTCGTCACGCTCGTTGGGCAGCTTGTCCATCTGCAGAAAACGCTCGTAGGAGCGGCGCTGCACTTCGATCAGGTTGGGAATCTGCGTTGCGGTGGGAATCTTCGAAAAATCGAGCCGGCTGCGAATCGCGCGCTTCTCGTTGGGCATGCTTCACTCCTGAGACTCTTCATTCCGGCGCCGGAGCCATTCATCCGGGGTCCGCGCCGGGCCAGCACCCGAGTCTCGGGGCACCGGCTGTTTACGTAAAAGATCGATATTCCAGATTGGCCGACTGCAAGATGCCAATCTCGTCCGGGCGCTCGACGACTCTACAGCCAAGCTATTGCCGCTGCGCCGGATTCTCCATGCCAAGCGTATTGAGTTAAGGACGGCGCCACGAAAATTGCGCCACAGGCATTGCTGCACTTCAGGGTATTGCGCTAGACTGCGCACAATCGGAAGTAGGCGCGCCGGACAGCCACCCGAACAACAAACCCGCGCGCAAACCTGGTAGATTCCGCCAAATTGGCCTATCTGCCTTGGCAGAGAGACACGAAAAGCTCGCAAGGACGCAATGCCTCACGAGCGCGGCTTACTGCCTGTGCCCCCATCCGATTTCTCTTGCACTGCTATCGCCGATCCCAAAGCTCGCTTCTGCTGCTCGCCGCCTGCCAATCGACATCCATCAACAGGAAACCCGCCTATCCCGCTGACCCGAGGGCACTTAACACCGCACTGTTGGTCCGCCCCAAAAGCTGCTTGGCCCAGCTTTGGCCTACGGACTTTTCCGTGCCCCTTAACTCGAAATTCAAGACGCGCCGCAATGTTTTCGCCCAATCCTTGGAAAATCGGAATGGGCCGAAAAGACGCGCAACGATTATCGTAGCGCGTCCCGGCTAGACTTGCAAGTCAAGCACCAAACTACTTAACTTCGATGGTGGCCACGCCTTCAAACTTCTTCTTGATGGCCTCAGCCTCGTCCTTGGTCGCGCTCTCCTTCAGCGCCTTGGGGGCGCCGTCGACCAGGTCCTTGGCTTCCTTCAGGCCGAGCGAAGTCACTTCGCGTACAGCCTTGATGGTGTTGATCTTATTCGCGCCCGCGTCCTTCAGGATGACCTGAAACTCGGTCTTCTCCTCGACCGCCGCAGCCGCCGCCGCGCCGCCGCCAGCCGCAACCGCAACCGGGGCCGCTGCTGCCGCCGAGACGCCAAGGCGCTCTTCGAGCTTCTTCACCAGTGCCGCTGCTTCAAGCAGGCTCAGGCTTACAATCTGTTCTTCCAACTGTGCGAGATCCGCCATTTTTCTTCTCCAATCACAAATCCGTTTGAATTACTTGTCTCTTTGGTATTGCCCGACCGTCAATCCAGACTGAAAGTTTCCGATGCGCCAGACCCGCGCACTTCCCGCCTGCCTCCCGGCCAAATTCTAAAATCGGCTCCTAGCCCCTGACTCCACGCTAAGAACCGGATGTCCGATCGACCGACCTGATCCCTGACACCCGAAACCTGCTTCTACGCCGCCCCGGCAAACTTCTCTTTTTCGACGCCCTGGTTCAAAACCACTGCCAGGTCGCGTCCCGTGGCGTTGATCACCGTCGCCAGACGCTGCGCCGGAGCATTGATGAGGAACAGCAGCTTGGCAAAGATCTCTTCCTTGCCCGGCATGGTGGCCAGCGACTTGACCTCTTCCACGCTCAGCAGCTTGCCGTCAACGATGCCCAGCTTGAACTGGAACTCGGCGTTGTCGCCGGCCCACTTCGCGAAGACCTTGGCCAGCGCAACCGGATCGCCCGAGGTGAACGCAACCGAGTTGACGCCCTTCAGACCCTTCAGCGCAGGCCCAATCTTGGTGCCTTCGCCGGAAACGGCCGCCAGCTTGTTCTTGACCACGCGATACTTGCCGCCGGCTTCGCGAATCACCTTGCGCAGCTCGTAGTCCTTGGCAACGGTCAGCTTGCTGAACGTGCCGATGATTGCGGTTGTCGAGGTCTCCAGCTCCTTGGCCAGCTGCTGGACCTTCTCTGTCTTCTTCGCCTTCGAAATTGCCATTGTGTGCTCCGCACAGTGGTCAGTGAACAGTGGTCAGTGGTCAGAGTCCTTCTCGCCACTCACTCAATCTATCCCCGACCTCTTCTCCCGCCCATCCGGGCGCAATTCAAAATCTGCTTCTCAAAACCACGTCCGACGCAATGTCGGTGGCCCGCTCAATCCAACTGACTACTGACCACTGAACTTAGTGCTTGCCGGCCGCGTCCGCCACTGCGGAATCCAGCGGCACTCCGGGGCCCATCGTCGAGCTCAGCGTGACGCTCTTGATGTACTTGCCCTTGGCCGCCGAAGGCTTCGCGCGCACGATCGACGAAATCACCGTCGTCGCATTCTCCACCAGCTTCTCGGGCGAAGCTCAGCTTGCCCACCGGCACGTGCACCAGGCTGGTTTTGTCGGCGCGAAACTCTACCTTGCCGGCCTTGATCTCTTTCACGGCCGCAGCCACATCCATGGGTCACGGTTCCCGTCTTCGGGTTCGGCATCAGACCCTTGGGTCCGAGCACCTTACCCAGACGACCCACGACCTTCATCATGTCGGGCGTCGCGATCAGCGCGTCGAAGGCGGTCCAGTTTTCCTTCTGGATCTTCTCGACCATCTCTTCGCCGCCGACAAAGTCAGCGCCGGCTTCGGTTGCTTCCTTCTGACGGTCGCCGGTGGCGATCACGGCTACGGTCTTCGTCTTGCCCAGTCCGTGCGGCAGAACCACTGTTCCGCGCACCATCTGGTCGGCATGCCGGGTGTCGACACCCAGACGCATGGTCAGATCGACGGTTTCGTCGAACTTGGCGTACTTGACCTGCTTCAGCAGGGTCACCGCTTCAGTCAGCGGATACGCCGGCTTGGTGACAGCGGCGCGCGCCTTCGCAATATTCTTGCTGACTTTTGCCATTCTTCCCTCGTCTCCCACCGCCCTTGCCAGCCCCGCTTTGCGGGGAACCCGGAGCACCTATCAAACCGATAGCGCTTTCGAACGGGTCCAAAAACCGTGGTGCTTATGACGGCCCAGGGATTTCCCCGGACACATCTTTGAATCATACCCGAATGGCCTTCTAAATGCAACCAAACTCGGTCTTGCTGAGTGGCTACCCGGATCAGCTTGAAGCTGCTCCCCCCTTGGGGAAATGCAACGCAATGCCGTATCGTCAGATGTAACCGCAACTTGCCTGATGATCGCTTGCTTTTACGCTAGAACTCTCACTCGATATGAGGCCTATGAAACGTACCACTCTTGTCTTTTTCCTCTCCACCTTCATTCTTTTTTGTGCCGTTGGTTCGCTCCAATCTCAGAGCCTCAACACTGACTTCGCTCGCGATCCGCAACAGCCGATCGATCAGCACTATTCTGACCAGATCCGCGGGTACACAACCGATCCGTCATTCATCTCTCCCCTGGTCGACTATCTACCGGCATCGAAGAACGTGCCCACTCCGGCCAAGGTGCTTGGCGATGTCTCCGGTGCCCCCGACATGCTGCCCTACGCCGAAGATGTCTACAAATATTTCCGCATGCTGGCAGCCGCATCGCCGCGCGTAAAGGTCTTCAGCATCGGCAAGTCCGAAGAAGGCCGAGAGATGATTGCCGCGGCCATTGCCGATCCGGAACTGCTGAACGCCGCAAAGGAAAACAGCGGCCGACTGGCGCAGCTTGGCGACCCCCGCACCATCAGCTTCGACGATGCCAAGGCCCGCAAGCTCATTGACCAGTCATGGCCCGTCTACTACATCACGGGAACCATTCACTCGCCGGAGACCGGCGCCCCGACGGCGCTGATGGAACTTGCCTACCGTCTCGCGGTCGACGATGCGCCCTACATCAAGTACATCCGCTCGCACATGATCGTGCTCATCACGCCGGTCGTAGAAGTGGATGGTCGCGACCGCATGGTTGACATCTACCGTTGGCATAAGGCGCATCCCGATCAGAAATGGCCGCGCCTCGTCTACTGGGGTCACTACGTTGCACATGACAACAACCGCGACGCGATGGGAATGACCCTGAACCTCACGCGCAACGTGCTCGACACCTACCTCGACTGGCATGCGCAGGTGTTGCACGATCTGCATGAATCAGTGCCGTTCCTCTACGACAACACCGTGGGCGACGGTCCTTATAACGCCTGGGTGGATCCGCTGCTTGCCGATGAGTGGGCGGAACTCGGCTGGAACAATGTGGCTCAGATGCAGAACCTCGGCATGCCCGGCGTGTTTACACATGGCGACTTTGACACGTGGAGCCCGGGATACCTCATGTTCCTCGCCGCGATGCACAACGGCATCAGCCGCCTGTATGAAACGTTTGGCAACGGCGGCGCGGACACTGAAAAGCGCATCCTCACACCCGAGGAATACTCGCGCACCTGGTACCGGCAGAATCCGCCGCTTCCCATCGTGAAATGGTCGCAGCGCGACAACAACAACTACGAGCAGACTGCGCTGTTGACGACGCTCTCCTACTTCTCGCAGCACACGCATCACTTTCTTGAGAACTACTACGCTAAAAGCAAGCGCGCGAGCCAGAAGCCCACGCTTGAAGGGCCTTCTGCCTACGTGATTCCACCCGATCCTGCATCGACCAACCGGGAAATCGAGCTGCTTGAAGGTTCTGAAGCGGCAGCATGTCGAGGTGCAGCAGCTCTCTGACGCTGTCACTTGTAGCCTTCCCGGCGAAAAGCGCGAAGACAAGTCCAGGCAGCAGACGTTTGCCGCGGGCAGCATCGTCGTGCGCATGGATCAGCCCTACTCACGCATCGCCGACGCATTGCTCGATCGCCAGTTCTGGGCTCCCGACGATCCGCAGAAGCATCCCTACGACGATACCGGCTGGTCCTTTCCTCACCTGTTCAACGTGAAGGTGGTTCGGGTCGCGGACGCGTCAATTCTCAAGGCCAACATGACGCCGCTCAACGACCCGGCAGAACTTGCCGGAAAGCTGGACGGAGCGGGCTCGGTTATCGCGGTCAACAATTCCGGCCAGTCTTCTCTGCTCTCGCTCGTCTACAAACTCAAAGACGCAAAGATCCAGATTGCGGAGAAGGCATTCGACGCCGGAAGCAAGCATTTCGCGGCAGGGTCTCTTCTCCTGACCAGCGCACCGGATAGACCACATTACAACTGCACTTCACGATCTAGCACTTGATGGAACTCGCCTGAGCGCACCGCCTCTCGTGCCCTCACACGACGTCGCCGCACCGCGAATTGCCCTGATGCACACCTGGCTCGCGACGCAGACTGAGGGCTGGTGGCGCTATGCCTTCGACAACGTCGGCGTGCCATTCAACTACATCAGCACGCAAACAGTGGCAAAACAGGATGACCTCCGTTCGAAGTACGACGTCATCGTCTTCGCCCCTGTCGGCCGCGCATCAACTCTCGACATTCTCAACGGGCTGCCGAAGTGGAACAATCGCCATGCCGTGGCAGAAATCCGATCTCACGCCAAATCTCGGCGCGATCGACAGCACGTCTGACATGCGACCGGGCCTCGGTTATGAGGGGCTCGAGCATCTCAGGAAATTCGTTGAGCAAGGCGGCCTCCTGATCACCTGCGAAGACACAGCTCAGTTCGCCATCGAGACCGGACTCGCGCCGGGCGTGAGCATTGCGCCTCGTGGTGACTCGCGCGTGGTTGGCTCTGTACTGAATACGATTTTCCAGGCGCGCGACAATCCCATCGCATTCGGCTATGAACCTAATCTCCCGGTCATGAGTGCGAACGGCATGGCCTTTAACATCAGCAACACGCTCGGACGCCCCGCCGCACGCATTCTCACGGATCCCTATGCTGAGCGACCCACAGGACGCGGGACCGTGGAGGACAGCGATGAGCCGCTGGGCCGAAAGGCTACTGACGCCGAGCCCCTCGAAAAGCAACAACCGTGGGAAGCCAAAAAGCTCAATGAAGAGCAGATTCGCAACAATCCGCTGGTGATTCCATCCGAATTGCGGCCCGAAGTGATTCTTCGCTTCACCGATGCAAAGACTCTGCTCCTCGACGGCCTGCTCGACAAGGGAAGCTCGATTGCGGAACGCGCCGTCGTTGTGAATGCGCACCTGGGCAAAGGCAGCGTTCTCCTCTTCGGGAACAACCCAATCTACCGGGGCGAGACCGTTGGAGACTACGCGCTCGTCTTCAACGCGATCCTGAATCACGATCGCCTGGCCCGCGCCGCTGCGCCGCAGCAGCAGAGTCCCGAGAAGAAGTAGTCCGTAGCTCTGCGAACAACCGCGAAAAGACGCAGGCGTCTGACGGAAATGTTGCGAATGGGTCTTTTCGCGGGGTCGCGCTTTGTGTCATGCTGTCGAGCATGGGAAACAAAGACAGAGGCAAGAAGGAAACAAAGAAGGCCCCAAAGCCCAAGCCAAAACCCGAGCCTGGCCGCAAGCGCGAGATCTTCACTCCGGCACCTCCGAAGTAAGCGCCTGCCGGCTACGTTCATAACGCTGTCACTGCATTGTTCGCACGCAGAAGGGCCCTCCCCGCGGGGGAGGGCCCTTCTATTTGCAGACGTAAGCCAGTCCGGACTTACCCTACGACTTCAATGCCCATCGAGCGCGCGGTGCCCTTGATGCTCTTGATCGGCCGCGTCCACTGACGCAGCATTCAGGTCGGGCATCTTCTGCGTTGCGATCTCGCGCACCTGCTTCTCGGTCACCTTGCCCACCTTGTCCTTGTTGGGCGTGCCGGAGCCCTTGGCGAGGCCGGCTGCCTTCTTCAGCAGAACTGCGGCAGGCGGTGTCTTGGTGATGAAGGTGAAGCTGCGGTCGGCGTAGACCGTGATGACAACCGGAATGATGAGTCCGGCCATTTCCTTGTTCTGCGTGCGAGCGTTGAACTGCTTGCAGAACTCCATGATGTTGACCTGCGCCTGGCCCAGCGCGGGACCGACCGGCGGCGCCGGCGTGGCCTTGCCGGCTTCGATCTGCAGCTTGACTTGCGCGGTAATTTTCTTCGGAGGTGCCATTTGGTTCCTTCGGAACCAGCTGCTAGCTCCTAGCATTCAGCTAACAGCTGGTTGGTTCTGGTGCGAATTTTGGTGTTGAAGCTTCAGCGTTCGCTCTAAACCGGAGGCCGCTAGGCAGGGAAACCGGCTAGAAGCTAGAAGCTAGTAGCGGAAGCTGCAACTACTCAATCTTTTCCACTTTGCCAAACTCCAGTTCGACCGGGGTGGAGCGTCCGAAGATGGTCACCATGACCTTCAGCGTCTCGCGATCTTCGTTGATCTCATCCACCACGCCGTTGAAGTTGGCAAACGGCCCGTCCGTAATGCGGACCTGCTCGTTCTTCTCAAACTTGATCTTCATCCGCGGCTTGTCTTTGGCCGTCTCGGAACGGAAGAGGATCGAACTCACTTCTTCCTCAGACAGCGCCACCGGCTTGTCGCCCGTGCCCAGAAAACCCGTCACCTTCGGCGTGTCTTTCAAAACGTGCCACAGGTTGTTGTCGAGATCCATCTCCACGAGCACATAGCCGGGCAGGAACACCCGTTCGACGGTCCGCTTTTTGCCGTTGACGATCTCGGTCACCGGCTCGGTGGGAATCATCACCCGGCCAACCTTGTCGCGCAGTCCGAAGGCCTGCACGCGGCTCTCGATCGACTCGCGCACCTTGCGCTCAAAGCCCGAGTAGGCGTGCAGGATGTACCACTTGAAGCGCTCGTTGCGCTCCGGCGCCGGTTGCTCGGCGGGTTGTTCTATTTCTTCTGCCATGCTTGTCTCGATTCGCGGCTGCATTGGTTACTGCGTGCCACCCAGTCTGTGAAGTATCGCCTGCAAGGCCCAGCCGAAGATCCGGTCCACAACCATGAAGAAGAACCCAAAGAGAAATACCGTAACGATAACGACCGAGGTCGTGGCCTGCACTTCCTTGCGCGTGGGCGTGACGACTTTGCGCATTTCGGCGCGCACATCGCTCAGAAAGCTGGTGAAGCTGTTCCAAGTTGCCCAGCGCGCCACCGTAGAACTTCGACGCCCTTGCGCTCCTGCCGTTTGGCTGAGTCGTCGTCACCTTACCATTGCTGACCTTCGATGCCATACTTCCATTCCTTCGCGCCCGGCGTTCATGCCGGTCGCATTCCTTACTAATCTGGCAGGGGCGGAGGGATTCGAACCCCCAAGTTCGGTTTTGGAGACCGACAGTTTAGCCGTTGAGCTTACGCCCCTAAAAGCAGGGTCAGTGATCAGTTGTCAGGAGTCAGTCTGCGTGATGCTCGCGGGTGCCACGTTAACGCACCAGCCTAAACTGAAACCTGAATCGTGAACCCTGTTCCCTGTCGTTACTTCGTTTCCTTGTGCGGCTGGTGCTTGCGGCAGCGGTTACAGAACTTCTTGAACTCGAGACGGCCCGTGGTCGTCTTCTTGTTCTTCGTCGTCGAGTAGTTCCGCTCCTTGCACTCAGTGCACTGCAATGTCACAATTTCCCGCATTTCAAATCCTTTCAGTGTTCAGCAGTTCAGTGTTCAGTCGATCAGGTTGTAGATCGACGGATCACTGACCACTGTTCACTGACAACTCCTACTTGATAATTTCCGAGATCGTGCCCGCGCCCACGGTGCGTCCGCCTTCGCGGATCGCGAACCGCAAGCCCTTCTCCATGGCCACCGGCGTGATCAGCTCAATCGCCAGCTGCACGTTGTCGCCCGGCATCACCATCTCCGTGCCCTCCGGCAGCTCCGCCACGCCCGTCACGTCCGTCGTGCGGAAGTAGAACTGCGGACGATAGCCCTTGAAGAACGGCGTATGACGGCCGCCCTCTTCCTTCGACAGCACGTACACCTCGCCCTTGAAGTTGGTGTGCGGCGTGATCGACGCCGGCTTGGCCAGAACCATGCCGCGCTCCACATCTTCCTTGGGAATGCCGCGCAGCAGAATGCCGGCGTTGTCGCCCGCCAGACCTTCGTCCAGCTGCTTCTTGAACATTTCCACGCCCGTGCACACCGTCTTGCGCGTCTCGCGGAAGCCGACAATCTCCACGTCCTCGCCCACCTTCACCTTGCCGCGCTCGATGCGGCCCGTGACCACGGTGCCGCGTCCAGAGATCGAGAAGATGTCTTCGATCGGCATCAGGAAGGGCAGGTCGATCGACACGCTGCGGCTGCGGAACGTTCTTGTCCACCGCCTCCATCAGCTCGTCGATCTTGGCTTCCCACTGCGCCTCGCCGTTCAGTGCGCCCAGCGCCGAGCCGCGAATCACCGGCACGTCGTCGCCCGGGAACTGGTACTTCGACAGAAGTTCGCGAACTTCCATCTCCACCAGGTCGATCAGCTCCTCGTCTTCCACCGCGTCGCACTTGTTCAGGAACACCACGATGTACGGCACGCCTACCTGGCGGGCCAGCAGCACGTGCTCCTTGGTCTGCGGCATCGGGCCGTCGGTCGCCGCCACCACCAGGATCGCGCCGTCCATCTGCGCCGCGCCGGTGATCATGTTCTTGATGTAGTCGGCGTGACCAGGGCAGTCCACGTGCGCATAGTGACGGTTCGTGCGTCTCGTACTCCACGTGCGCCGTCGCGATCGTGATGCCGCGCTCACGCTCTTCCGGAGCGTTGTCGATCGAGTCAAACGAACGGAACGCGATCTTCGGGTTGTGCTTCGACAATACCTTCGTGATCGCCGCCGTCAACGTCGTCTTGCCGTGATCGATGTGCCCGATCGTGCCCACGTTCACGTGCGGCTTCGAACGATCAAACTTTTCCTTCGCCATGCCATCCCTTCAGCTCGACTGCCTTCACAGGCGCCGTCAGTCCGGCTCCAGCTTCAAATCAGTTCTCGCGCTCGTCAGTCTCAGCTCTTCGCCTCGGCTGCGCAACTCCACTTGAGCTGCTCGCCTCAGTAGTACGCGTACGCCTTGAAATACCTCTGCCGCAATTCCTGCGGCACTGCTTCCACCAGCCGCAGATAGCGCTCACGCGTCAGTCCCTGATCCGAAACCGGCAGCGCCTCGTAGAGCACGACAGCCTCCTTGCCCAGCAGGCCGCGCCGCAGAACACCCTCGAAATCGCGGATCCGCAGCTTGTACGCGGATCACCCGATTCAGGAAGACCTCCACATCGCGGGCATCAAACGCCGCATCGATCAGCGTCTGAAGCTCCGAATAGCCCTTCTCGTCCTGTGACCGCAATCGTCTGCCTGTTCGAACATGTTCCATTCCTGACCCTTGAACTGTCCCAAATTTCCTTAACTGGAGCGGGAGACGGGGATCGAACCCGCGACCAACAGCTTGGAAGGCTGTGACTCTACCACTGAGTTACTCCCGCCCTGAACAACAGATATCAGCGGATCAGTGATCAGTGATCAGCTCGATCCTGTCTGTTCGAAGCCGCTTCGATCTCACCGGCTAAAGCCTGAACTGAACCCTGTACCACTGATCCCTGCAATCTTCTGGAGCTGATGACCAGGATTGAACTGGTGACCTCTCCCTTACCAAGGGAGTGCTCTACCAACTGAGCTACATCAGCCCTCTTCAAAAAAACTTCCGAGCGTCTAACTGCCGCCCTTTTCCCCACTGCGGCGAATTCTCTCTGCCTGCATCGCCAACACCGTGCGCAAAGCCAAGCCGCCGACGATAACGAGTGGAACCAGCCTCAGCTCCACCGGCCTACCCATGAGGAAGATCCTTCCTTCAAGAGTAAACCAGGCCAGTACCGCCAAAACCGCATACAACACCAGGGCTATCGGATACCGACGGGACATTTCCGAGTCCGATCGCTTTACATCTTCGCGACCCGAACCCGCGCCTGTTGCCGCTACCGGTTCTTCGCGCATTTCAGCCCCTCAAACCGTGGTGCACAGGGGAGGATTCGAACCTCCGTAGCTCCAAGGAGCGGCAGATTTACAGTCTGCTGCCATTAACCGCTCGGCCACCTGTGCCCATTCACCCCAGCGACGAAGACCTGTCGCTGGAGACCCAGCTCAACCCGCCTGCAACCGCAGAAACAATCCCTTTCAACGCATCACGACTTACCCGGAAGCGCCTACGGCGCTCGGAATCTCGGAGCATGCACCTCAGTGGGATCACCGCGGAGGACAGGCCCGGCGCCCAAAACTCCTGTCGCCGGTCAAAACTCTTGCCGCTTGCTTCCCGGTTTGGGCTTCCATTAGTGGAGCTGGCGAAGGGATTTGAACCCCCGACCCTCTGATTACAAATCAGATGCTCTACCAGCTGAGCTACGCCAGCCCTACCACCCGGAAACTGCGCCGGAAAGCACCGAGGTACGCACGGGCACACTCCCGCTCCGCGCATAACACGGCACAGAATCAAGGTTAGCACACCGGAGCATGCGGAGCAAACACGCTGAAGCAGCACAAGCCTGCGCGCTTCGTCGACGATTTGGCTTGACATCCTTCCGCGCCCGCGGGAATCTGCTAGCGCTGATACTTCTCCTCAAGGAAGCCCTATGAAACTGCTTCGGATGCTCCCGGCCTCACTGACCGGGCTAGCCCTCCTTTCAGGGATCCTGGCCGTTCCCTCAAATGCGCAGACTGCGCCTCCGCGCAAGCCACGCATTGCAGTTCTCGACTTCGACTACGGCACGGTGCAGACCTGGTCGACCGCGATGTTCGGAACCAACGTGGACGTCGGCAAGGGCATCGTCGATCTGTTGGTGACCGGCCTCGTCAAGGACGGCACCTACTCCGTCATTGAGCGAAAGGCGCTCGACAAGATTCTGGCAGAGCAGAACTTCTCCAACTCAGATCGCGCCAACCCCGCCAGCGCCGCCAAGATCGGCAAGATGCTGGGAGTGGACGCGATTATCGAGGGCAGCATCACTGAATTCGGCAACGAAACCAAGAAGACGAACCTTGGGGGCGGCGGAGGCAACTGGCACGGCTTCGGAGTTGGCGGCCTGGGTCATTCCAACACCAAGGCGAATGTGGCTGTCACATCGCGCATTATCAACATCGATACCGGCGAGATCATGGCCGTCGCCGATGGCACTGGACAGTCCGCCCGCTCCAGCACCTCCATGCTGGGCAATGGCGGCAACTGGAGCGGATGGGGCGGAGGTCATGCAGACTTCGGGTCCAGCAACTTCCAGCAAACCATCATCGGCGAAGCCACCAAGGCCGCAGTTGACCAATTGACCTCCAACCTCGTCTCGCAAGCTCCGAAAGTCGGAGTGCGCACCATCATGGTCGAGGGCGTCATTGCGGCCGTCGACGGAGGCCAGATCATTCTGAACGTCGGCTCCAGGGCCGGCGTGAGGGTGGGCGATCAGCTCGAAGTATCGCGCGTCACCAAGGAGATCAAGGACCCGACAACCGGCAATGTGATTCGCCGTCTCGCCACCGGGGTTGGAGTCGTCAAGGCCACAGACGTCGACGACTCTTCCGCGATTTGCACACCAGTTTCGGGCTCCGGCTTCAAGACGGGCGACCGCGTCAAGTCGGTCACGCAATAGCTCAACCGGGATCTTCGAAACGCCCGCAGCGCATCACGCGTCGCGGGCGTTCATTTGCCGGGAGAATGGTTCTGCCATCGCTGAACAAGATCGCAAAGCCGATAGAGCGCGAAGATTTGAAAACGGTCTGGTGCGGCCAAGTCGACCGCCCTGTTCCTCGAAGCGATGACAGCGGGTTGCAACAGCCCACCACACTTCAATGAAACTCAAGATGATTGGAAGTCGAAGAATTCTCTTGCGTCAAGAGGAGCTCTCGATTAATGATGTTGGCGCCTCTCTTCCACAACTTGGCTCCCCTTGAAAGGTAAGGTGAATCCGTATGCAAAGAAGCTTTTTGAAGCGGTTAACAATCATCGCTTTGCTCGTTGCCCCTGCGATTCCAGCAGTGGCCAAGACGCACAAAGACATGTTCGAGGTTCCTTGTAGTGCGCTATGGCCTGCAGTCAAAGACACCCTGCGAAACTCTGGGAAGTACGGAATTATTGGAATTGACAACAGTGAAATGACAGCTTCGTACAACATCGGCGGTTTTCTCGCTGGGAAGCGCATCAATTCCCTCGTCTTGAACAGCAAAGGAAACGGCTGCGAAATGCAGGTTCAAACCTCCTACAGCGGGCTTGTCAACAACGATGAGGGAGACCTCAAGAAGCGCGTAGAGCAGTCGTTGGAAAAACTGAAGGCAGCAACTCCCGAAAAGCCAAGCGAAACTGCGTCTGGAAAGCCTGCAACTCAGCCGTAACTCAATAGTTTGTCCGGCATATCGGCGTTCTGCCGCACACCTGCGCGGTGCTGCTTTACCCTGTCGGAGTGATAGGGTAGTTTTGGCAACGACAAATGCACAAGCGCACGCGTAGAACGCTCCTTGTAGTGGCCGCGGTCCTGCTCATGCTGGCCGTGGCCATCTTTCTGCGCTCAAAGGCGCCGCCGGAAGCCGCCCGCCTGCTCCCCGAGTCCGACGGCATCATCTATTTCAATCTCAAGCCGATTCGGACCTTCCTGCGCAAGGATTTGAAGCCGCCCCGGCGCGTCCCCGAATACCAGCAGTTCGTTGACGCCACCGGCATTGACTGGGAACGCGACCTCGACGCGGCCGCAATCGCATTGCATCGCATGCCCGATCCCAACGGCCCCAACGGCCCGGTCGCGTACTCGATGGTGTTGGTTGGAAAGCTCACCGGCCAAAAGCTTAATACGTGGCTCGAAACCCACGCAGACTCGCGGGAAAACTACGCCGGGCACACCATCTACAACATTCCTTCCGAGAATCGTACAGTCCGAGTCGCACAGATCGGCTACGACATGATCGCCGTCTCAAACTTCCCGACGACCGAACAGGTTCACTCCATCATCGATCGGCATCGCGCTGCGGCGTTGCCCTTCTCCGGATCCACGCTCCTGGCCGAGCACTACCGTGAAGTGCCGCTGCTCTCCCTCGCCTGGGGAATTGGCCAGGTCGGCCTGCCCTTCTCAGAGAGCGGCGCGATCAGGGTATTCGGATTTTCCTTGCCGCTTGAGGCCGATTCGACAATCGTGGCCAGCGTGACGCCAGGCCTTCCGCTCGCCAACTCAGCGCACCTGCGCGTCGAGGAGATTGCATCGAATGACGAGATCGCTGCCGGCCAGGCCGCTGCGCTTCTCAGGCTCGTTACCCTGGCCCGTGTGGTCAGTGGAGCTCTGGCCGAAAGCACTCCCAATCGCGCGCTGAAAGAGCTGCTGAGAACCGCCGAGGTGACCCAGAGACGCAACCGCGTGATCGCAACGGCCTCTGTATCTCCCGCCTACCTGGGAGAGCTAACCTCTACCGAGGATTCTTCTGTTCCGCTGGCAACCTCGCCAACGAGCAGCTCATCGAAGTAATAGATACCGTGGGCTTCCCGGTTCTCCCCGCTGCCGCATGAAAGGGCCGCCTGAGCCAGTCTTCCTTCTCCTGGGTTGAAGGAAAACAGACACTCGGCGGCCCAAGTCATTTTCAGTACGTTTTCTTGCACACCTCCCCCGCCGCACCGCATCCTTCCATATGGGTAACTCAATGCTTTTCCGCGAATTCCCCAGAGAGGTGTCATGAATCGCTTCTTCGGAACTGAAGCTCTGATTTGCACGATTGCCTGCGTTATATCCGTCACCGCATGCGCCGCTGACAAAGCTTCGAACCCCGCACAGTCCAGTCCAATTCCAGTCTTGACTGGCCAGGCAGCCTTCACGGATGCACTGCATGAGTCGCCCGGCATCCGTCGCCATCTTACCGCCGCTGATCTGCCCGGCCCCGCGCCCGATCAGTCCGTTGACAACGGTCCCACCGTCGTTTCCCGTCCCGAAAATGCGTGGCCCGTCGCTCCCAAGGGCTTCAAAGTCGATCTCTATGCAACCGGGCTCGACAATCCTCGCCTGCTCCGCGTAGCGCCGAACGGCGATCTGTTTCTCGCTGAGAGCTCAACCGGCAAAATCAGGGTCTTTCGCGGCGTTGGCGCCGACGGCAAACCGCAGCAGACCTCCGTCTTTGCAACCGGCCTTAATTTGCCATTCGGCATCGCCTTCTATCCTTCCGGCCCCGATCCCAAGTGGATCTATGTCGGCAACACCGACGGCCTCGTTCGCTTTCCTTACCAGAGCGGCGATTTGAAGGCGCGCGGCCCTGAAGAACATCTTGCGGAGCTGCCCGGAGGAGGCCGCCTACGTGGCGGCGGCCATTGGACCCGCGACGTCATCTTCTCGAAAGACGGCACAAAGCTCTTCGCTTCAGTCGGATCGCACTCCAACGTGGACGACTCGGACACGCACCCGGAGGAATTTCATCGCGCCGATGTTCTCCAGTTCACTCCCGAGGGCAAGTTTGTAAAAGTCTACGCGTGGGGATTGCGCAACTGCGTGGGCGAAGCCATCAACCCGATCACCGGCGAGCTATGGTGCTCCACCAACGAGCGCGACGGCCTCGGCAACAATCTCGTCCCCGACTACGTGACGCACGTGCAGGAAGGCGGCTTCTACGGCTGGCCGTGGTATTTCATGGGCGGCCCCGCAGGCGGCAAACAGGACCCGCGCCACAAGGGCAAGCACCCCGAGTTGCAGTCGAAGGTGCTCACGCCGGACATCCTGGTGAATCCGCACTTCGCGTCGCTCGAGATGTTCTTCTACGAGGGCTCGCAGTTCCCTGCCGAGTTCAAGGGCGACGGATTCGCCGGCCGAACATGGCTCGTGGAACCGCAAGGATCGATCCGGATATGAAGTCATCCGCCTGCCCATGAAAGATGGCCACGCCACCGGAGAATACGAGGACTTCCTCACCGGCTTCGTAACTGCGGACGGAAAGGTGTGGGGCCGCCCCGTCGGCGTTGCTGAAGCCCAAGACGGGTCGCTATTTGTATCAGACGATGGCTCGCGGTCAATCTGGCACGTCACGTACGCGGGGAAGTAAGTCAAGGTTGTCCCAGGTTCGGGTTTCCCAGGTCTCAAATCGAGACATGGGAGACCTCGAGCCTCCGACCAGCAACTTTATTTCTTCAGACCCAACGCCTCCACCACTTTGTCATCCACCTTCGCCGGCTGACCGTCTTCCTTCCACACCACGCCGAAGCCACCACGGTAATCCCACATCGTCCAGCCGATGCCGTCCGCTTCGAGCGCAGATGCGCACATCGTGAATCCAGTTCATCCGTGACTGCGGATCGGTCACCCTGCGATACACGCCGAACTCGTTGCAGATCAGCGGAACGTTGTGCTCGTGGCCCCACGCAGCCGCCGCATCGATTTGCAGCTTGATGCGATGAGCGTCCCAGTGGTCGAGCCAGTAGTGCTCAAGCGCGTAGCGATTCGGCGCGTCGGGCACCTGCTTCAGAATCTCCTGCATCGAGCTTTCCGTCGCCGGATAAGGAATGCCATGCGTATAGATCCAATACGCCGCACCCCAGCTTGCCCCCTGATGCGTGAACTCGTGCGGCTCGTAGAAATGGAAGGTGTAAATCACGTTGCCATCGTGCAGCGGCTGCTGCGTCAGCAGGTCGGCAATTCCCGACCAATTCGGCCCCGTCGCGATGATCGTATTGCGCGACGCAACTTCGCGAATGGCCGCAGCCGCACGCGCCTGAATGCCGGCCCAGCGATACGGGTCGCGCACCTCGGGCTCATTCATGATCTCGAAGAAGACCTGCTCCGGATCGCGCGTCGCATAGTGCGCAGCCAGCTTGCGCCACAGCATTACGAAGCGCTCCACGCCTTCGCTCGTCTCGCGCACTTTCGTCTTGTACTCGCTCTCGGGATGGATGTCGATCTGCACCGCCAGCCCGTTCGCGAGCATCGTGTCCACAGCGTGATCCAGTCGGCCGATGAAATCAGCGTTCAGCCCGTCTTGCCCGAGCGGCCCCTTCTCCAGCGGCTCTGCATCAATGCTCAGCCGCACGTTGTCGAATCCCAGCTTCGCCATCAGCGCGATGTCCGCGTCATCGGTATAGCGGTTCGTGCGTGCAGCCGAGTAGTCCTGTGGCGATTGCGCAAACCACTCCGACGCATTAATGCCGTGGCGCAGATGCTGCGCGCGCGCAAAGGCGGTCTTCACGTCCGCTGCACCATCCTGCGCTACAGCGGGTAAAGCGATAACAAGCATGGCGGCAAGGCAGCGAAAACGCAGATGCACCGTTTGGTTCTCCTGAACATCATCAGTGGAATTCAGAGGTAACCATACTACGTTCGTCGCCGCACCTTTGTGTGATGGCAGCCACAAAGCAGAAACGGCTCCCAAACGGGAGCCGCTCTCAGCGCAAAAACTGAATTGGTTACTTGCTTGCGATGTGGGCATCCGGCTCGCTGGTCGCAGCCTGCTCATACGTCGTCCGCATGTATTTGTGGGGATTGACCGGCACCTTGTGGATACGCACTTCGTAGTGCAGGTGCGGCCCTGTTGCGCGCCCTGTCTGGCCCACATAGCCAATCACCTGCCCGCGCGACACATGCTGGCCCGGCACCACCGCGATTGCGGAGAGGTGCCCGTACAGTGTCACTACATCGTGCCCGTGATCGAGCACGATTTGGCGTCCGTATCCTGAGCCCATCTGTTGTCCGGTCACATCGCCATCTGCCGCAGCACGCACCGGTGTGCCGTACGGCGCGTCAATGTCAATGCCGGGGTGGAACGCCCCTTCGCCGTTGATCGGATCTTCGCGCTCGCCAAAACTCGACCCGATTGGGCCTTCGAACAGGCCAGATCGAAGGAGCATCCGCAAGCTGCGTCCAGTCTCCGGCGAAGGCCGGCGACAATCCGCCCTCAAGCGCGCGGGTCACTCGGCCCGACATGGCCAGTGTCCTCAGTGCGTAGAACTGATCAATCGACTGCTTCACGTTCTGCGAGTCAACATCATCTGAAACAGCAAGACTTGTTGGAGTCGGCGCAGCAACCGCGGCACTTGCGTCCTTTGCCTGCCTGGCGGCAATGAGCCTGTTCTGTCGCAATCCGTAGAGCGCCGTAACCTCGTTCGCCAGAGCGCCCAGGGAGGCCACCTGCACGTCGCGATCATGCGCGACTTGTGCCAGGTGCTTGTAATCCTTGCGCAGATTCTGATTGTCTTGCCGGACCTGATTGAAGCTCTCGGTCTTGAGCAGCATACGCGTATACGAGCCGGCCAGACCGACAATGGTGAATGCACCCACCAGCGCCGCGGCGACAAATCCATACACGTAGTGCAGAGGAAGAGGAATCTTCCTTACGCGACCATCTTCATCTCTGGCAACAAAAAGTATGTAATAGCGTTTTCGCAGCATGTCCTGCTTTCACTTCAACATCGTGCAAGGTGCTACTAGCGCGTAGCCAATCGAATCGAATGATGCAGAAGGTCTGGGGTACCCCCGGCGGTTTGCCCTAACGCTCTAAACCGAGCGCATTTTCACTAGCGTTTGTACAGGCTAGCAGCCACGTCCGAGAGGGGTCAATGTTACGAAGAGGAAATATAGGCTTGAAATCCGATTTAGTTGCCTGGGACTGGGTCGTCCCGGCCCGCCTAAATCGCGCCGACGCCAGCGGATTGCCCTATGCTCTAGATGATGCGCATTAAGCAGAGCGGCGAACTCGCTCTTCTGGAAGAGATTCGAAGCCGGGCAGCCCTGTCGGCGGGGAGTGGTCTCCGGCTTGGAATCGGGGATGATTGCGCCCTGCTGCGCACTCGTCCAGGAGAAGAACTGGCCATAACCACTGATTTATCAATCGCCGGCCGGCATTTCCGGCTCGAGTGGCACCCCCCGGAATCCGTAGGCCATCGCACTCTAGCGCGAGGCCTGAGCGACCTTGCCGCAATGGGTGCTCGGCCCGTAGCTGCCTTTCTTTCTCTGGGCTTACCCCGCGAACTCACGAGGTTTCGCCCGGGGCGACCCTCCCACAGGCATTCCACCCATCCCACCTGGATCGACCGCTTTCTCACCGGTTTTCTGGCCTTGGCAGAGACCCACCGCACCCCGCTCGCCGGCGGCGATCTCGCCGAGGCCCCCCTCCCCCTGGCCGATATCGTCCTGGTCGGCGCCGTTCCGCGTAACCGGGCTCTCCTTCGTTCGGGCGCCCGCCCCGGCGACCTCCTTTACGTCACCGGAAGCCTCGGCGGCGCCTCAGCGGGTCTTAGGCGGCTGGGCGAGTTGACGGCTTCCCGGAAAGCCCCGCTCCGCCGAATCCCACCAAATCTGCAGGAATCGCTCGCTCCGCATCTCTATCCGCAGCCGCGCCTCACCCAAGGCCTGTACCTTCAGCAACGCCGCCTTGCCAGTGCCGCCATCGACCTCAGTGACGGTCTCTCCACCGACTTGAGCCACCTTTGCGCCGAGTCTGCCGTCTGCGCCGAGGTGGACTCCTCCGCCCTCCCGATCCATCCAGGCGCGTCGCTCGATCAGGCCCTCAACGGCGGCGAAGACTATGAGCTTCTTTTCAGCGCATCACCTACGATCAGGATTCCCCGCTCAATTAGGGGCGTCCCCGTCACGCGCATTGGGAGAGTTGTCCCCGCTCGCGATGGCCGCCCGCCCGTAATGCTCATGACTTCTCAGGGCCGACAGCCTCTCGAGCCCCGCGGCTGGCAGCATTTTTCTTAAGTAGTAACGGTCGTACCGCGTAAGTGGTATTGAAATACACTTTTAGCGTCAACATCGATTTATGATCGAGAGTGCTATGGACAGCAGCAAGATTCGTGTGCGCTTTGCGCCTTCTCCTACGGGTCTTCTACACGTGGGAAACGCGCGAACCGCGCTCTACAACTGGCTCTTCGCCCGCCGCACCGGCGGCAAGCTGATCCTCCGCATCGAAGACACCGATCTCGAACGCTCCGACGTCCGATACGAAAAGAAGATCATTGAAGATCTGGTCTGGCTCGGGCTTGATTGGGACGAGGGACCTATCGCAGGCGAGAAAGGCGAAAAGGGGACCTTCGGCCCCTATCGTCAATTTCAACGCCTCGAAATCTACGCTCAGCACACGCTGTTTCTCTTGAAAGAGGAGAGGGCATACCGGTGCTTCTGCACTCCGGAAGAACTGGAACAGGAGCGCACGGTTGCCATCGACAAGCAGCGCCCGCAGGTCTACTCCGGCAAGTGCCGCTCTTTGAGCGAAAAGAAGATCGCTGAGAACCTGAGTAGCGGAAAGACATATGCAGTCCGGCTGAAAATTCCAAATCGCCCGATCCGCTTCCATGACATTGTTCGCGGTGACCTTACATTCGCACCTGAAACGGTTAGCGACCCCATCCTCGTTCGCTCGGCACATGGCACGTCACCCGGAATTCCTGTCGACAACTACGTTGTCACTGTCGACGACGCGCTCATGGACATCTCGCACGTCATTCGCGGCGACGACCACATCTCAAACACGCCCCAGCAGGTGGCCATTTACGAAGCGTTCGCGTGGCCTGTGCCGCAGTTCGCGCACCTCTCCACGATTCTTGGATCCGACCGTGAGCGCCTTTCCAAGCGGCACGGCACCACGTCGATGGAGAGCTTCCGCGAGACGGGTTATCTGCCAGAATCTCTTGTCAATTACCTGGCGCTCCTTGGGTGGGGTGCAGAAGACGGCAAGACCGAGACCTTCACGCCCCCGGAGCTCCTCAAGGCCTTCTCGCTCGAACGCGTCACACCCACCCCTTCCGTCTTCGACTTCGAGAAGCTGAACTGGCTTAACCGGCACTACATGAAGCTCGCGCCGCCTGCACGCCTCGCCGCACTCTGCTGGGACTACTTCGGCGGACTTTTGCCCGAGAAGCACGAAGCCTCCGATGCTGTTCTCGTATGGTTCTTTCACCTGATAGGTCTTTTCGCCCCTACCGTCGATCACCTTGACATGCTTCCCGCGAAGACACTCTTCATCTTCAGGCTCGACCCGGCCCTTGCCCGCGCCAATGAAGAGAACGCAGCAGTGCTTACAACTGATTCCGCTCGCACGGTACTGGCGGAGCTCGCAGATCGCGCCCGCGCCCATTCCCGCCCGGTCAGCACCGCCGATTTCTCACAGTGGATGAATGAAGTGAAGGACGCTGTCGGCGTCGACGGCAAGGAGCTGTATCATCCGGTACGCATCGCACTCACCGGAATGCACTCCGGACCGGAATTCGACAAGATCATTCCGCTCATCGAACAAGGTGCTGAATTGAACCTTGGCGTCCCCAGCGTTCGCGACCGCCTTTTGCAGTTCGTCGGAGTCTGAGCTGTCGTGAGCGACGTTTTCTGGATTGCATCCGACACGAACATTCCCGGCGCTCGCCTCGCCATCGTCCTCCGTCCACACGGCAATGACCAGCTGCGGGACGAATTGCTGAACATGAAGAATGCCGGCGTTCGAACCGTGGTCTCAATGCTTGAGCCCTGGGAAGGCCGACTATCTAGGCCTGGAAGATGAACAGAAAGTTGCAGAGCAGATTGGCCTCAACTTCCTCTCGTATCAAATTCCCGATCGCGCCACACCAGAGGACAAATCCAACTTTCGCCACTTCATCAACGGACTTGTTGCCAGAATTCGCAATGGGGAGGCAATCGGGGTACACTGCCGAGGCTGCATTGGACGTTCGACGATCGCCATGGCCTGCACACTCATCCACCTCGGCTGGGAGCCGCAGGCTGCTCTCAGCGCAATTGAATCCGCCCGCGGATGCTCAGTTCCGGACACAGAGGGGCAGCGGGAATGGATCCTTCGCTATGAGGCTCGGCCATGAGTCCACCAGGTATCAATACCAGCTTTCCCCATTGCTGGCGTGCTGAAATCCTTCAAGGACGCCCCGTCATTCTGCCTGCTCGCCACTTTACATATCCAAGCGAAGCCGAAGAAATTGAACGCGGCGCGCTTGAAGTGCTTGTGCGTCCGGAGCGAAAGCAGGACAAGGCTTCCGGCATGGAGCCCTTCCTTGCCACATGTGCTCTCGGCTTTCGCGACCCCGCAGTCCCCACCGGTCTCTGGTCCACTCCAAGGCCTGAAGAAATATGCGCGGTCTCAGGCGGTTATGCCTATCTCATTGACACCACCACACCGGAACGCTTCACGATGTTGCCCTATCGCCCCGTGCTCCACGTTCGTCCGGTTCCCGAGCACAACCTGCTCCTCTTCGTCGGTCATCACGCGATCCTTGCGTGGGGTGAAAATGGCGAAGCATGGCAATCGGGCAAACTCTCCGACGAAGGTGTCACGATCGCGAAGATTGCGGCCAGCGGACTCCACGGTCTCGGCTGGAATCTGATGACGGATAAGGAAACGCCGTTCGTTTTGGACCTGCAAACCGGCTCATTTATTTCATCGACGCTCTAATTCTCTCGATTCCGCGCAGCCAAATCGTTTCCTGGCCGAACCCTGTCCAGGATCGACTCGTAGGCTGCGTATACGCCTTCAAACACCGCATCCCAGTTCGCCTTCAGCGCATATGCCCGCGCCTCCTCGCGCATCCGCGCATGTTTTCCCGGGTCGCCAAGAATCCCCGCCGCGGCAGAAGGAAACTCTATGTCCGGCACAACGCGACCTGTCTCTCCGTCGCGCACAATCATCTTCGGGCCGCCATCCGGGGTGACAATCGCGGGCACACCGCTCGCAAGCGCTTCCAGCACTACATTCCCGAACGTATCCGTGTGCGACGGAAACACGAACAGGTCCATGTTTGCGTAAGCCGTGGCCAGCGCCTCACCCTTCAGCACTCCTGCAAACTCCGCGCGCGGAAGGCGCTCCCTCAGCAAGCTCTCTTCCGAGCCATGGCCGACAACCAGGAAACGAAAGCTTCTGTGGCCCTTTCGCTCCAACTCCAGCTGAACTTGCGCAAGCAGTGCAACGTTCTTCTCCACCGAAAGCCGTCCAACGTAGCCCAGCAATTGATCGCGATCGTCCTCCCGGCGATTCCTTTTTGCTGGATGAAACAGCTTCGCGTCCACTCCGCGCGCCATCAGGTGGCACGGCCGTCCTGTTATGCGTTCGAGCATCGTACAAAGCTCGCGATTCGGCGCAAACAGCACCTGAGCAATTGAATAGAATTTCCTCGCGATCGCCATTGCCAGGTCTTCGATCTTCTGCCCGGTAGCAGTCGAGTGCCGCTCCGGAAGCAGTCGAAGAAACCGCTCTGACCGCCGCGCCGCGTACTCGTGCAGGTTAGTGTGCCAGCTTGCAGCGAGCGGTAACCCGCGATCGAGCGCAAGTGCCGCGCCAAGCATTCCCAATTCGCTCGGGCCAGTGACGTGTATCAGGTCGGGCCTGAACTGCTCCAGCACCTCACCAATCAGAGGCACATGGCGCGGAAACACCGGATCGAAGCGCAAATCTTTTTCAAGCGCGAAGGAGAGAACGCCGCGCGGCAGTTCCAGCGTCCACACGTTGCCGCTCTTCGCAACGGTCTGCGCACGATCGCCTGCTCGCACGCACAAGAAAGGGAGATTCCGCTCGCGCGCAAACAACTCAAAATGCCGGCTCGTGTGGGCTACTCCGTTGACCTCGTGAAACGAGTCGGGGAAATACGCCACGCGGGGAAAGGCCATCGTCATTGGATCAGATTGCCCGGCAGCTCGTTGACTCCGCTGACATCGCTATCCTTCCTGCTCTCCCAAGGCCAACCGCAACTGGCTCGAATTGGTCCACGCCAGCCGCAATCCGCTGTAGACTGGGGCCGCGCCAAGCATCTGCACCATCCTGATCGTCCAGCCTATCGTGAGCGGTGCGCGTCCCTTCGGCCAGATCTCCTTGAGAGGCCGCACAACGCCGTTCGAGTCCGGATGATATGCGCGCTCGTCCCACGCGCGCGAGCCAAGTGGAAAATCCGGATACTCGCGAATCGCGTCCAGCGTCGAGCGGAGAAGACGATGCTTCCATGGCTCGGCGTACTGCGGCATGAAGAGCACGTTGCTCTTTCGCTCTCGCCGAATCTCATGCACAAACTCTGTGAAGCTGGTCGCGTTCGTCAGGTTGATGTTTGCGTTCGCCTCAACGCCGTGGCGATCGCCGCCGCTGATCAGCAGTAAATTCCACTGCTGCGCCAGGCGTCGCGTTGCGCGATTCTCTTCCCAGTTGCGAAGGCCGTTCAACTCCAATGCATGAATGAATGCGCCGTACTTCAGCAGAAACTCATTCACCAGGAATTTGTGCTTCTCGCCTCCGATCAGAAACAGATCCCACATCGGATGGTTGAAGACCACCAGCACATTCGGCTCGTCGTTGAGCGCAGCCAGAATTTCGCCCAGCCGGCTCTCGCTCGGACTCCCTGTGAAATCGCTGAGCGTCCGCATCCACTCAGCCGCGCGCGCACTCGGCAGATTGTGCACGCCGAGGTGAAAATCCTGCATGCCCCCATAGGGGACACTCCACTCCACCGAAACGGGAATCCCTCGAGCGCTGGAAATCGTTCGAAGCAGCATAGGGGCTTTGATGTTGTCATGATCGGTGATCGAGACCATGCTCGCCAGACCGAGCGCCTCGATTTGCCCGCTCTCCAGATCGAATGCAAGTCGCGGCGTCATGGGCGGAGTCCAATAGCTCGCCGTGTAATTCACACGCACCCCGTAAATCTCTTCTGATCGCCTTTCAAGCCGCGTCAGGAGCGGCCGAATCGCCGGATACTGGCTCCCGAGATTCGCCAGAAAATCCAGCGTCTCCTTTGACTGGTTGGTGTGACTGTGCAGCGAAACGCCGGTGCGGAATTCTCTTGCAGCATCCTTGTCGCGCCACAAGTACGAAACGGTCGAGTGGGCCATTTCTCCTCCTTATACCCGCGAACTAATTGTGGATTCTTACAGTCCAGTGTCACGACCGCCCGTGAACGGCGAGTTAAGAGGAGGAAAATTGCCCTTCAATTGTCCAATGGAATCAATAGAGTAAAGGCGTGAAACTTTCACTACTTGCGGGTCTTCGCAAGCTCCGGCCCCAGAAAGTCTTCAAACGTTGAGCCCGGCATCAAGTCCTGAGCCGCGCGCTCCCCGGCAGCAGCCGCTTCGGGAATCAGATAGTTCTGTGTCAACCCGCTTTGCAGCAGCTCAAATGCCGTCTCCGGCGTGTCCGCGTATTTGAAAAGCTCTATGTCCTTAGGCGAGATCGCTCCGGTATCCACCAAAGCGTCGATATTAAAGACCTTCTTCCAGTATTCCGGCCCGTAGACCACCACCGTCATCTTCTTTGCCAGTTTCTGCGTCTGCGCCAGCGTAAGAATCTCAAACATCTCATCGAGCGTGCCGAATCCACCCGGAAACACCACCAGCGCCTTGGCCATATACGCAAACCACAGCTTGCGCATGAAGAAGTAATGAAATTCAAAATTCAATGAAGGCGTGATATACGGATTTGGCGCCTGCTCGAACGGAAGCCGGATATTCATCCCGATCGTCTTGCCGCCCGCTTCATGAGCGCCTCGATTCGCCGCTTCCATGATGCCCGGACCGCCCCCCGACGTGACCACAAAGCGATGCCTTCGCGAGGGAATCCTTCCCGACCACACCGTGAGCATGTGAGCCAGCCGCCTTGCATCTTCGTAGTAGCGGGCCATCTCCACCGCCGCCACCGCGCGCTTGCGCTGCAGTGCGGTGGCTTTGCCTGCAGCGATATCGGGTACGCTGGCCGGTTGTTCTTCGCTCGGCGCGGGATTCATTGACCCGGTATTGTCGAGCAGTTCAAGTTCGTGGTCCGCCTCTTCGCGCCCGCGAAACCTCGCCGACCCAAAGAACACCACCGTGTCCTGAATTCGCTCATGGCGAAGCCGGGCCAGCGGCTCCATATACTCGGCGACAATCCGAATCAGGCGCCCGTCCGGTCCGTTCAGGAAAGTTGGGTTCTCGTATGCCAGTGGAGCGGCAGCAAGGGGAGGCGGAACATGATCTCCGGGAATTACTGCCGGAGACGGAGCTGCTCCATTGTCGGACAGACCCCCGCTTGTCTTCGCTGCAGCAGCTTCTGACTCTCCACTCCTGATTCCGGTTCCCTGCTCTTCACTCATACTCCATCATTCCTGTGTCGAATGGCATCCTCCACCGCGATCCAGATGTTCAGCAGGCCCAAACCAGAAACGATTCCGCGTACCGCTCCGTTGGCTGCGTAAATCGCAAGCGTAGGAAACTGAACGAAAAGAGGGTTTTGATCCCAGAACAAATGCGACCACGGAGCATAGCAGATGGCCAGGCCGATATAGATACGCAACAAGACCCGCAGATACAGCTCGGTGCGAACCAGCCACGGGGGAATGCGTTGGGGAGGATTGTCCAGTTCCACGGTTCCGCGACCCGCCGCCGCCTGCGCGGATACTACGCCTCCCGGTATTGGAGCCGGGCTCGCGGGCAACTGGGCGATGTAAGTTCCGGCTGCTGAGACATTCTCGAGGGCCTATAAACGCTGCCCCCGAATACTGCCGAATCATCTGCTCAGGGACGCCGTAATGCAACGGTAACACAGTGAAGAGGCTGGGAATCTCCCTCCAGGTCTCCGGATTCCCAACAGCCTCTGGTCAGATTGATTGTGAACGGAAACTGGCGTATTTTGTTGGCATACGCGGATTCTGCTCGTCAAGGAGTCCTGCCATGAAACTCGCTCCCATAGGCTTCGCTCTTCTCTTCACTTCATTGACTTTAGGCGCGCAGGATCGCAATGGTCCGACCGTGCAGAGATTCCCCGAGCCGGATCAGATCATTTCGCAGGCTTGCCCTGTTGGGATGCAGGCTCAGCAGCGGGGCAGCAGTCAGCTTGTTGCGGTGCAGAATGGTCAGCGCATACAGGCAACCGGCCAGCGGATCGCGCTTATCTTACGCGGCGTGTCTTCTCCGCGCATCGTCGCAGCGCGTGTTAAAGTGCGTGGCCTCGCTCCCAGGGGTCATGTCCTTCAGTCAAAAGCAGGCGACAATCTTGCCTCAGAGATCACTCGGGCGATGACCGTCGCTTTCGATGAGGTTTCGAACGGAGCCGTGACCGGCGAACTTGTGCTCCCCGGTTTCACCACAGTGTCTTCCATCGAGTTGGAAGAAATTACCTACGAGAACAGAACTGTCTGGAAGACAGAAGGGCAGAGCGCATGTCGCGTCGCGCCCGATATGTTTATGCTGATTTCCGATCGCTGAGTCGGCGCGAGCGCTGGACACGATTCGTGCGCTCCTTGTTTTTTCAGCAGATCCACTCACCTGTGATCGTCCATTTGCAGCACATGAGCCGGGGCCTGTGCCGGCTCTGAAAAGTGGCTTCCACGTCCGCGCCTTTATTCACCAGCATCTGGGTCATGTTTCCGCAAATCGAGCCGTCACAGCCTTCAGGTCTCGAGCATCAAATTTCCACCATCTCTGCTCCAGCGCATGTCTCATAAAATTCCCCTTCACACCCAAAGTAACGTGACTTGGGCGTTACGAAAGCGCCATCGCGCGGCATGTCCTTGAAATGAGTCACGGTACGATGGTCGATGCCGAGATTCCTTTTTCATTGTTGGTATGGGAGCGAAAAACGTGAGCGCATCTGAGGACTCCAAGTGCGGACGTAGTGTAGTTGCAGAAACGCTGCAGAGCCTGACAGATCAAGCCAGACTCTGCCGCAATACCATTGATTCTCTCGAGGCAGGACAACAGGTCAACCGCGCAGACGCCACTGCCGGACTCAGCAGGTTGCTCGATGCCTGCCAAAACCTGCGCGACGCGATCCTCTCCGAGGACAGCGCGGCTCGCTGGAGCACGCGTGAAGAGCTCCATGCACTCGTAGATCGACTTGACGACGCGGCAGCGAACCGGCGTCGCTACCTCGACCTTGCAGAGGTCCTTGCCGCCGGAACCGTCTCGCACCGCCGCGAACGCACCAGGCTGGAACGCCTCGCAGAACGTGATGCGGCTGTGACCGAGCTGATGGAGATCTCAGCCCTCTCCTGCCCGCCCGAGTTGCCCGGTCCATCCGCCGTTGAATGGCTCTCGTGGGCCTGCAGCCTCGAGGACGGCGCCGACGAGTCCGATCTCGCGTATCTGAAGAGTAATTTCCCTCGCCTCGACGATTTCGTCCGCCAGCTTGAAATTGAGTGGTGGCGCGACGGCGAGGCGCCGGCTGACGTGAAGCTGGACCCCTCGATCACGTAGTCAGCCCCACAAAGGACTCTGGGCCTGCAGGATCCGGCACAGGATCCTCTCCAGAAGCGAATGCCGGCAAACCGTCCTCCGCTGTGGCTGACTACGACGTTGCCCTTGATGAAGAAGCCGAAACCGGGACAACCGCAGTGGCCATCACTGAACGACCGCAGGAAGAGGCGGAGGAACCCGAAATCGATCCCGAGGTCGCCCAACTCCTTCAGACTGCCTCTCTCGATAGTGTGCAGACCAACTCACCTCAGTCCGACACAAACTCGAGCGATTCTATCGGGAACCTGACGGATACAATCCTGAGCGGTAAACTCTCATTTTTTGCCTGGAACGACGTGGATCAGTTTACGCGCCACCTCGAGAAGGCAAAGTCACAACCCAAGGCGGAGCGGCAAGTGCGCGCGTTGCTCGCCGTTTCACACTGGCTTGAGCCTATTGAACAGAATCCGATCATGCATCGGGAATGCGGGATTTGCGCGCTGACCGGATACACCGGCACGTCTGCTCTCTCAACCGTCGACCCGGAGGATGTAGCGAAGGCCATCGAGTCTGATCAGCGTCTGGCCCTCTTCACGGGCGGCGCTGCACTGCTGCGCTGGGGGCTTCTGCAACCGGCCGAAGATCAATTTAACGGGATCGCTCCGATTCGCCGTTTGCGCTTCGACCAGGTTAAGTCCTGGTTTGGCGAACTCTTTAAGATCGAACTTGCCGACCAGCAGTTCCGCGACATCTTTACGCTGACATCCGGTATCCCGATTCTCGTCGGCGAAATGCACAAGCTGATCATCACCAACCCCGAGGAACCGCCCTCCTGGATTGGTCATGGCCCGTGGACGGAGATTAAATCGAAGTTCGAGTTGCTCATTCCCAAGATTGCTCAGGAACTGCGGCGCGGGCTGCGTTCCGTTCGGCTCACTGAACGGGAAATCGCTCTGATCAAAATGGTCGTGGTGGCCAGCGATAACTCCAGCCCGGAGACGATCTCGTCGAATCTCAGCGAGAACTGGTCGTCCTATAAACACAGCGAATACCGCGCGATGAGTTCACGAGACGAAACTTGCGTAGCCCTGCTTCAGGACCTTGGATTGTTGCCCATGCGCCGCATCAACGGCCAGGATCGCACCAAGTCCCTGTTGCCGCTTGAACCGGGCGACGCCATCCGGCAGGTTGCAGCCCACCTTTAACGACAGTCAATTCACTCGATGGGCCGCCTTTCAAGCGGCCTATTTTTTGGTCAGCTGAAGCTCAGGCCTTTCGGCTCTCCACGAACACATTCTGCATCAAGGCCGCTGGCTCTTCACTCCGGGGACCCTTCACACTCACGCTGTTCGCGCCTTCCATGATGTTCTCGGCGGAGGCCACGTCTCCTATCGGCAGGAAGACTGAAAACACCGTTGCTCTGACTTCGCCATGCTGTGAACTCCATACATTCACATGCCCTTTGTGCCGTTCAACAAGCTGCGCCACCACCCAGAGCCCGAGCCCGGTCCCTGTCTCTGCCTTCGTTGTGTAGAACGGCTCAAAAATCCGGCGCAGCATGGCGCGGTCGATGCCAGCTCCAGAGTCGCCTATCGTGACCCGCATCCCTTCTCCCCGGCGATCGCGCCAGTCTCGCGAGGCCCTCAACCGGATTCGCAATCGGCCGCCCCGCTGCATTGCCTCAACTGCATTCGCCAGAAGGTTGGCGAAGATTTGCTGTGCCTCGCTCGGCATGCATGCAATCGGCACCTCCGATCCCGCTTCCACCTCAAGCGCAATGCCCATTCCCTGCATCCTGGCGCGAAACAGCGCTATGACCGTGTCGAGCACCTCCGATAGCAGGACCACCTTCGGCGTCCCCGTCTGCCGATGGAACTTCAGCGTCGACTGCGCGATCAGGGAAATGCGCATCAGTTCGTCGAGTGCGTTTGCGGCGTGCTTCCGAGCTTCCTCGGCCGTATCGGTAAGCGTGATCAGATAAAGCATGTTCGCGACTGCTTCCAGGGGATTATTGATCTCGTGAGCCACGGAGGCCGCCAGCCGCCCCGCGAGAGCCAGTTTCTCCGTTCGGAGCATGGCATCTTCTGCCATCTTGCGACGAGTGATATCGGCCGCCACGCCAACCAAGCGCACCACTTTGCCTTCGCTGTTGACCTGACATTTACCCTGCGACTCCAGCCAGCGCTCTGATCCGTCTTTCAGGCGGACACGATATTGATTGTGATAATCCGCGCCATCTTTCCGGGCCTTCTCAATCGCTCGTTTCAGATCCTCAACGTCGTCCGGGTGGACGTACTCAAGCCATGCATCGGGCTCGCTCTTAAAGGCGCCTGGTTCGCAACCGACAATTCGGAACATCTCGTCCGATCGGTGGACCAACCCCTTCTCGACATCCCACACCCATAGCCCCATTCCGCTTGCCCGCAATGCGATCTGCAGCACGTCATCGCGGTAACGAAGTTGTTCGCTTGCGAGGGCGCGTTCCTCCGCGAGTCTGCGTTCCGACTCAGCCAACGTCAGCTTCCGCTGCAGCTCATGGTTGGTCAGTTCCTCACGCTGCTGCGCCAATCGCCGCAATGCCCAAGCCGATAGAACTGAAAATGCGAGAAGCAACGCTGACCGGATTTCCTCTGTCGCGTTGCTCGTCGCGGGCCGGACTTGCGCCCTGGTAAGAAATATGTCCACGAGCGCGGCGACGAGAAGCGCGCAGGCAGAGGCGCCCCACATCCCCAAAAACCACGCCGAAAAGACTACCGCTGGAAATGCCAGCAGCAGGGGGAATGTGCGCAACGGAACGATAGCCAAGGTCAACGCAACTGCAACTGCAGCCATGCCGCAGCCAATGAGAAACCGCAGAAACCACGGCAATCGTTCTATGGCTTCGAAGCTGGGGGTTCTCTTCGCCATGAACAAAGTCTCCGGTTTTTTCAAGTACTCCAACACTTTGCTCTTAAAAGAGCCTTTGCTGGGTGCGTGTCTATTCTCCGACCGGAACGGGATTTCTCGCATTCAGCAAGTTTGGTACCTTCGCAACAATGGCCCGGGAATACAGTGTGGGTAGCATAGGCAAATTCCTATGTTCTGTCTAGTGGATCAAGGTCCGACGCAACGCCCATCTGCCTCGTGTCATTGCGCTCTCTGATACAGAGATCAGGCGAAACGTCCTCGGTAAGTTATTGCAAAGATGAGACAATGTGATTAGGCGATGCAGCGCAGCCACCAGCTTCGCCGCACAAGGGGGTTCGTTGACGATGCTGCGAGTTCTTTCCACCCACTTGTTCCTCAAGCAGCGCTTGCATCCCGGATTGCTGGAGCTGGCGGCGCGTTCCGGTGTCCAGGCGGTGGAGATCTTTGCGGCTCGGCAGCACTTTGACTACGCCGATCGCGAACACATCGCCGAACTCACAAGCTGGTTCGCTTCCAGTGCAATTTCTCCGTTCTCCATGCACGCACCCCTGTTCCCCGACCGCGAGATGGGCCGGGCGGGCGCACCTGCTGTCAATGTGATCCACCCGGAAAAGTCCCGGCGCATCGATGCCATGGATGAGATCAAGCGCGCCCTCGAGGTCGCCGAGCACATTCCTTTCAAGCAGTTGGTGATGCACCTGGGAGAGAATGCAGACGGCTGGTCACTGCGAACAATGGAATACGCGACCACGGCACTTGAGCACCTCGGAGCATTTGCGAAGCCTCTCGGCGTCCGCGTCGCCGTTGAGAACCTCACAAGTGAGGCAACCACTCCCGAGCACCTGATGATGATTCTCGAGATGGCTCACCTGGACAACATCGGTGTCTGCCTCGACCTGGGCCACGCGAACGTCACTGTGGGAGTGGCAGATGCCATCGGCGCATTGGGCAAGCGCATTGTCGAGGTCCACGTTCACGACAACCACGGCTTCAAGGACGAACACCTTTGGCCGGGCGAGGGCACCATTGACTGGCAGGCGACGTCAGCGGCTCTCCGGGGACTTGCCACGCCTCCCGCGGCAGTACTTGAAATCAGTCATAGCCTCGATCTCGACCCGGCCGCGATCCCCGGGCTCATCCAGGCGGCTTTCGATCGACTCACCTGATCCATCAATTCTTCGTTTACACGGTTCCTTCCGCAGCCCTCAACGCTCTGCGAACCGTGAGCGACAACATCAGGCGCGTCGTCCCTGTCATGATCATGTTGATCCCGACCAGGAAGCCGATCACCCAGAGTGAACCGCTCGGCCAGTGGCGCCAGATCATGATCCCGAGAACGAGCGTGATGATTCCGTCGAAGAGAAGCCACCCCGACGCGCCCTCACTGCGCGTGCGGAAGTAAAAGATGATGTCGATCAGCCCCTCGGCAACCAGGAACACAATGATCGCAAACGTCAGTGTGGCGACGCCTATTCCCGGATTCATACGGAGAAAGAGCCCGGTGCAGAAGTAGATAAGCGCGACGACAATCTTCCAGATGATGTGCCCGACGCCTTGACTTCGGAATGCGTGGATAAACAGGAAGATCCCGGCGATCATCAGCAGCCACGCGATCAGGATGACCACACCGATAGACGTTTCAATCGGCAGGAGAATGGCCAGGAAGCCGCAGACGATCAGAAGGATCGATAGAAAGATCGAGAAACCGGATGCTTTCTTGGCGGTCTGCAACAGAGCGTTCATAGTCCCCCTCACGGTCGGAGAGGCATGACCACCCTCCGCAGCGCGCGAAGAAGAAGCTACATCGTTTTTGCGAGCCTGTGAACTGGCAACTTTGACAGTCAGAAATCGAAGAGGTCTAGCAGATGCGCGGCAGTTGCTCGCCGATCTGCGTCGCGATCACGCGGTTCGCGCCCATTTGCGTGCGTGCCACCAGCATTCGCGGATGCTGCGCGGTCACTCGCCCGATCCGTGCCGCTTCGCGTCCCAGCGGATGAGCGCGCAGCACATCCAGGACGCGCTCCGCAGCGTCAGGCGCCACGAAGAGCACCGCCTTGCCTTCGTTGGCCACGTAAACCGGATCGAGCCCCAGCAATTCGCACGCCGACTGCACCTCTGTTCGGACCGGCAGGCTGGGCTCGTCGATCTCGATCCCCACATTTGAAGCCGCTGCGATCTCGTTCAGCGTGGACGCCAATCCACCGCGCGTCGGGTCACGCATCGCGTGCACATTCACACCCACCGCATCCAGAACCTGCGCGATCAATCCATTCAGTGCCGCGCAATCGGAACGAATCTGGCTCTCGAACTCCAGACCTTCGCGCACGCTCATGATTGCCATGCCGTGATCGCCGATCGTGCCAGAGACCAGCACAACATCTCCCGATTGTGCGCGATGCGGCCCCACGTTGATTCCCTGCCGCAGCACGCCAACGCCGGCGGTATTGATGTAGCAGCCATCCCCGTGACCGCGCTCCACAACCTTCGTATCGCCGGTCACGATCTTCACGCCCGCAGTCGCGGCAGCAGCAGCCATGGCCTCCACAACAGCCGCAAGCTGCGCCAGCGGAAAGCCTTCTTCAAGAATGAAACTGGCGCTCAGGAACTTCGGCGTCGGCTCCCGAGACCGCAAGATCATTCACGGTGCCGTTCACCGCCAGTTCGCCGATCGATCCGCCCGGAAAAAACAGCGGCTGCACCACGAACGAGTCGGTGCTCATCGCCAGCCGGCCCGGTCCAAGCTCAAACACAGCAGCATCGCCCAGATTCTCAAGTGCAGGATTGCGAAACGCGGGCAGAAAAAGATGCTCGACGAGCTCATTCCCTAGCTTGCCGCCGCCTCCGTGCCCCATCACGATCGTCGGATACCCAACCAGCGGCAGCGGGCACATCCAGTTCGAGAAATCAGGCGTGCCGTTGTTTTCAGTCATTTTCAGCACTCGCTCTAAACCCTCATCCCCTTGCCGCTGCTGTCACTGCAATCAAGCTAGAAGCCAATAGCTGTCTTTCCCGCCGTCGCAAGCTCTTCCGCCGAGATGAATCGCCCATAGTTAAAGTAGGCTGCACAGGCGCCTTCGCTCGAGACCATCGTGGCCCCAAGCGGATGCCGCGGCGTGCACTCCTTCCCGAACGCCGGACACTCCGCGGGCTTGATTGCTCCCGCGCAGCACATCGCCTGCCCGGCAGAGCTTCGACTCTTCGGTGTGAATCCCCGAAATCTTGAACCGCTCCTCTGCGTCGAACTCGCGATACTTCTCGCTCAGCCGCCAGCCGCTCCTGGGAATTACGCCGATCCCGCGCCACGCCCGATCAGTCACCTCAAACACCTCAGACAGCAACTTCTGCGCTGCCTGATTGCCGTCATAATTCACGATTCGCGCGATAGGCGTTCTCGACCTCATATCGTCCCGCCTCAAGCTGCATCACGCAACGACGGATCCCGTCCAGCAGATCCAGCGGCTCAAAGCCGGTTACGATCAGTGGGATCCGATATTTCTCGGCGATCGGTGGATATTCCCAGTAGCCCATCACGCTGCACACATGCCCCGCCAGCAGGAAGCCCTGCACCTGGTTCCCGGGCGACGCCATGATCGCCTCAATCGCCGGCGGCACCAGCACATGCGAGACCAGCAGCGAGAAATTTCTGATTCCGCGCCGCTTGGCCATGTGCACGCTCATGGCATTCGCGGGGGCAGTCGTCTCAAATCCCACGCCGAAGAACACCACCTGCCTGTCCGGGTTCTTCACGGCAAGCTCGACGGCGTCCAGCGGCGAATAGACCACCCGACGTCGCCGCCCTGCCCTTTTACCTGGAACAGATCGCTTCTCCGTCCCGGGAACCCGCAGCATGTCTCCGAACGAGCAGAAAATGACGCCCGGCTGAGCCGCGATGGCCAGTGCTTTATCGATCAGTTCCAGGGGAGTGACGCAGACTGGACACCCCGGCCCGTGCACCATCTCGATCCCGGCGGGCAGCATCTGGTCGATGCCGTTGCGGATGATGGAATGCGTCTGCCCGCCGCAGACTTCCATGATCTTCCACGGCTGCGTCGCCACCTGACGAATCTCCCGCGCCATGCGCTGGGCAATCTCGCCATTCCGAAACTCAGTGAGGTACTTCATTTGGGATCTGAACCCTCTATACCTTGACTGTCCCAGAGCCTGTCCTGAGCCTGTCGAAGGGTCTCGATTCTGAAACCTGGGAAACCGCCTCACAACTCCCGTCAGGGCACGGCGATTGCGGCGCTGTTGCGGCCCTCGCAAACGCCTCTTCCTCGCTGCCCAGTTCCTCTTCCAGCATCCCCATCTCGCGAAAGGCGGCGAGCGTCTCCTGGGCACTTTGCTCGTCAATCTTGGAGAGCGCAAACCCAACGTGCACAATGGTATAGTCGCCCACCACGACCTCCGGCACGTAGTCAAGGCAGACACGCTTAACTACTCCGCCGAAGTTCACCCGACCCATCCGAATGTCACCTTCGTTGGTAATCTCTTCTACTTTTCCCGGAATAGCTAGACACATGGCAATCCTCTTATACCCCTTCGGAGGCGCCGTCAAATGTGATTTAAATCACCAGCGCGAGCGTGGCCGCCTCAGCGCGTCTTCTTCTTCTCTTGATCGGCGACCCTTGCCTTCACCATCTTCTTTAAGAGCGCCGCCGGAAGCGGCTTGTCCGTGGCAAACTGCAACGTGCCCTTGGACGTTCGATACCCTTTCAACTCATCCTTCATCGTGTCGATAAGCGCGGCACTCATTGGGAAGAAGCTGCAGTGGTCCTTGAACGCCGCATAGGCCACCAGCGCCCCCTTGTAGCGAAAAGCAGGCATGCCGTAGCTCATGCCCTCGGTAGTCTCTTTCGGCACAACAGAGCGGATGATGGCGCGCACCTTCTCGAGAGTGGTACGCGCCGGTTCCGGCACCTTCGAGAGATACGTTTCCACCGCCTCGAGTCCGTCCGCAGGTCCGTCTCCAACCTTCGTCGCTTTCATTGCCTCCTCCTTGATCCTCTCGCGCAGCTAAAAGCTGAAGCTGCAGTAGTTCACCGCTCACGTTGCTCGCCAAGGTAGGTGAGCCACTCCGCCATGCCCGCACCCGTCTTGGCGGACGTCTCAAAAATTCGAATGCGTGGCCGGATCTCGTTGATGTTCTTCAGCGCCGAGTCACGGTCAAAGCCGCACGGCTCCGCAATATCCATCTTCGTAATCACCGCCGCATCAGCGGAGTTGAACATCGTCGGATACTTCAGCGGCTTGTCTTCGCCCTCCGTCACGCTCAGCAGCGCCACCCGAATCTTTTCGCCCAGGTCGTAGCTCGATGGGCAAACAAGATTGCCGACGTTCTCAATGAAGAGATAATCAAGCGCAGCCAAGATCCCACCCGTCCAAATGCTTACCCACCATCTCGGCCTCCAGATGGCAGATGCCGTGCGTATTGATCTGCCGCACGGGCGCGCCACTTGCCGCCAGGCGACGCGCGTCGTTGTCGGTCTCCAGATCGCCCACCAGCGCAGCGGCCCGGGCGCCCTGCGCGCAAAAGCTCGCGGAGTGTGCGCTCCAGGAACGCAGTCTTTCCGGTACCCGGGCTCGAAACCAGGTTCAGCACCAGCACCCCGGCCGCCTCAAATCGCCCGCGCAGTCCAGCCGCCAGTTCGTCATTCTTTTTCAGGATCCCGCGCCGCAACTCCACAATCCGGGTCGTCATACCGTCTCCTCAACCTCATCAATCTCAATCGATTCAATCTCGAGTTCCCGGCCCTGCCGCAGATCCGAGACCGGCTCGCCGCAGCGCGGGCAGCGAAAGCTCTGCAGGCTCTCAATCTCCACATCCTGCGCACAACCAGCGCAGTGCACCATCACCGGAAGGATCTTCACCACCAGCACCGAGCCCTCCAGCGGGGTCCCGTCCGTCGCAATGCCGTAGCAGAACTGAAGCGAGTCCTCAACCACTGAAGCCAGCGCCCCCACGCGCAGCCGCACCTCTTTGACGCGCGCGCCAGGATAGGCAGCCAGGGTCTCTGTCACTGAATCGACAATGCTGGAAACGATGGAAAGCTCGTGCATCAGACCTCACTCTGAAAGCACGATTTTACGCCGCTGCCCTCGCGCACCTCTGTGCCGAACAGCACTCCAGCCCGGCCGCTGCGGCAAAATGTAAAATGGCACACAAGGTCGGAGACCCTTTCCCAGTGAGCAAAACCCTTGCGCCCCATCCGCATATCGCGTCACGCCTGGCCCTGAGCGAGCTTGCCCCCGGAGCCATGCAGTCTGAGATCCGCGCCATGACCACCGAGTGCGATCGCATCGGCGGCATCAACCTCGCGCAGGGCGTCTGCGACACGCCCGTCCCCGCTCCGGTTGAAAATGCTGCCATCGCAGCCATCCTCGCCGGCCACAACATCTACACGCGGCTCGACGGCATCGAGCGCCTGCGCATCGCCATCGCGCAGAAGCAGCTGCGCGACTACGGCTTGCGCTACGATCCCGAAACCGAAGTGCTTGTGGCCTGCGGAGCCACCGCCGGGCTACACGCCGCGGCCATGGCGCTGCTCAATCCCGGCGATGAAGTCCTGCTCTTCGAGCCCTTCTACGGCTACCACGTCAGCACGCTGAAATCCATGCGCGTGAAGCCGGTGCTCGTCCCGCTGGCCGAGCCTGACTGGACACTCGACACTGACGCTCTGCGCGCCGCCATCACTCCGCGCACCCGCGCCATCCTCGTGAACACTCCTGCCAACCCCAGCGGCAAGGTTTTCACACGCGCCGGAACTCGAAGCACTTGCCGACGCCGCCCGCGAACACGACCTCTTCGTCTTCACCGACGAGATCTACGAATACTTTGTCTACGACGGCGCGCAGCACATCTGCATCGCCACCTTCGACGGCATGCGCGAGCGCACCATCGTGATGTCTGGGTTCAGCAAGACCTTCAGCGTGACCGGCTGGCGCCTTGGCTATGTGACCGCCGATGCGCGGTGGATGGGCGCGATGGGCTACTTCCACGACCTCACATACGTCTGCGCGCCCTCTGCCTTGCAGCACGGCGCCGCAGCCGGACTCGAACAGTTGCCGCCTCAGTTCTACACGCAGCTCGCCGCCGACCATCAATCGAAGCGCGAGCGCATTCTCGCCGCCTTGCGCGACGCCGGTATGGAGCCCAGCGTTCCCGCCGGTGCCTACTACGTGCTCGCTCGCGCCAGCCGCCTGCCCGGCGAAACCGCCGCGCAAAAGGCCCGGCACCTGCTCGCCGCCACCGGAGTTGCCTCCGTGGCAGGCTCCGCTTTCTTCCGCCCGGGCCGCGGCGAAGACCTGCTCCGCTTCTGCTTCGCAAAGAAGGACGAGGACCTCGACGAAGCCTGTGCGCGCCTGCGTCGACTCTGAATCACTGCGCGAACCCCGGACCCTACCGAATAAAATGGACGCGTAAGGCATTGCATTTCCGCAATGCCGCGGAAAGGCCTCCTTCAAGTGAGCGAGTTCCCGCATTCCATGCTGCGCGAGATCTACGAGCAGCCCGCAGCGCTTCAACGCACGCTCGACCTCTATCTAGACGAAAACGGACTGAAGGCAGAAGCTTTCTCTGCATACGCCAACTGGCTCAATCCGCGCGGGGAAGTGCTGATTGCCGCGAGCGGTTCAAGCCGTCACGCGGGCCTGGCCGCTGAGATTATCTTTGAAGACCTGTGCGGCCTCGCCGTCGACGTGGAGTATGCGAGCGAATACAGTTGCCGCGTTGCCGCAAATCCTCGTCAGCCCTCGGTGCTCGTCATCTCGCAGTCGGGGGAGACCTCTGACACCCTCGCCGCCCTGCGCCTGGCGCGCGATGGAGGCCAGCAGACCCTTGCCATCGCCAACGTGAGCGGAAGCACCATGCTGCGCGAAGCCGCGGCGGCAATGCCCCTCGCAGCCGGGCCTGAGCTCGCCATCCCTGCAACCAAAAGCTTCACCTGCCAGTTGGCCGCGCTTTATCTGCTGGCGCTCTATGAGGGCAGCCGCGACGGAGCGATCGATTCCACAGGACTCCATGCCCGCATCCGCGAGCTGCGTGATCTGCCCGCCGCCATCGAACACCAGCTTGACGCCTGGCACGCACAGACGAAGAAGCTCGCGGCGAAATACCGAGATGCCGCCACCTTCCTCTATCTCGGCCGCGGAGTGCACTACGCCGTTGCCCGCGAAGGTGCGCTCAAGATGAAAGAGTCATCGTACGTGCATGCCGAAGGCTATCCTGCCGGCGAGCTGAAGCACGGCCCCAACGCGCTTGTCGGCGAGCATGTGCCTCTCGTCGCGCTGGCTACCTTCGACCGGAATCTCGATGATTCATTCCTGCGCTATGAAAAGACGCTGCAACTGCTCGAAGAGATGAAGCGCCAGGGAGCCCGCGTAATCGCCATCGCCAACACCGGCGACAACAAAGTGGCGGCGCTTGCAACCGACTGCATCTTCGTCGAGCCCGCCAGCGAACACCTCCTGCCGATTCCCGAGGTAATTCCTCTGCAGCTGTTCAGCTACGCAATGGCGCTGGAGCACGGTGTCGATGTAGATCGCCCCCGAAACCTCTCGAAAGCAGTTATCGAAGCGTAAAAGTCACCGGGCGGTCAGCTCGCAATCACATTCCAGCACTGCAGGGGAGTGGTATTCTGGCGCGTCGTCTTATGAGAACGAGGAGGATGACTTGAGAAAGCGCATCGTACTGGCAATCGGAGGATTGGTTTTCTTGGCGGGGTGCGGAAGCCAGGGAGACAAGGCCGCCAACATTCCCGTCAAGCCAAAATGGCCCGGGGCCGCCTACCATATCGCGTTTGACACGCAGGCAGGAAAGCCAAACGCGGCAGGCGTCACCATTCCGCCCGTCAAGTACACGGCGAATCTTGAAGCGCTGGAGAAAAGGGCCAGCCTCGTTGTCCAGTTCGACACCTCGGGAATCACAAAAAGTGGACCGATCATGAACCGGATGATCATGGCTCCGGTCGATGTTCCCGGCGCAGAGGGTGCCCTGCCCGCGGACTACATGGATCTGGCAAGCAAAGGGCTGTCGAAGTTTCTCGGGGCGTATTGCGTCAAGGGAAAGATCAAAATATCCGTGGCGCTTGCCAGGTCATCGCTCGGCAGCCAGGCCGGAGATGCCGAAGTAGACGCGAAACGCCTGTCAGATTGGCTGTCGACCGAGGTTGTGTTCAAGAACCCGCACCCGGCTTGCTAGCGGCTGAACCAAAACTGACGCGAATAGGGCTTTGTAACAGGGCACGGCCTCGGCCGTGCCGAGCCCGCCGCATGAAATCGGAGGCTTCGGGCCCCGAGAGAGTTCTTCCAACTGATCAAGGAACTTATCCAGCCGGTTCTAGGCGTTCGCGGCCCCCTTCTCAAAAAACGCTTCAATCTCCTCGAGCGTCTTCCCTTTCGTCTCCGGAAGCAGGAACGCCGTGGTCAGGAAGTAGATGACCGTAAAGCCCGCAAACAGAAAGAACATCGACGAGTAGCCGTGCTTGCTGACGAACGGCAGGAAGATGCCGGCCAGCGTAGTCGAAACCAGTTGATTGAGGACCAGCGCAATACTCATGCCGTTTGAACGAATGCGCGTCGGCATCAGTTCTGACAGAGCCAGCCACACGCAAACGCCCGGCCCCAACGCATAAAACGCCATAAAGACATAAAGCATGAATGCCACACGCCATCCATGACTTGTATCCGGCACCGCTCCAAGCACCGCTTTCTCAATTCGCAGTGGCGCGGTCTGCGCAGCGTTCAGATCCGAGAACGGATTCTTGAAGAAGGCCTCGACCTTGTTCGCGGGGACAGCGCTCGCCCGCGTGATCTTCAGCGCGGGAGCCGCGAGATCATCGGATCGCACGTAGCTCGTCGACGCGGTGAAGTCCCCATATGAATAAATGATGGCAAACGAAGCCCGGTCGGCGTTGATTCCATTGGCCGCGCCCCCCTGGGCCGCAAGCAGTCGCGTTGCCTCTGCCCGATCGAAGCGCACCGTAACTTCCTGGTCCGCACCGACCATCGATTGAATCTGTTCGCGGCAATTAACACTCCGCTTCTCCGTCCCAAGGAACATCAATCCCACCGTCACCATCGCAACGATGATTCCGCTCGTGCCGAGGACAAACAGGAACTTGCGCCCCTTGCGATCCACAAGCGTCATGCCCACCATCGTCATCGTGAAGTTCACGATCGTGAAGAGAACGTAGCCCCAATGCGCGTGCACGTCAGAAAGCCCGCTCTGCAGCAGGATCGCAGTGTTATAGCCGATGACCGAGTTGATGCCCGTAGCCGTGTTGCAGGCGAGAATCACGCAGGCCAGCAGGAACGGAATTACATACTTCCGCCGCAGCAGCGAGTCACGAACCCTCACCCCCTTTGTTTCCGTCGGAAGTTTGCTGTTTGCCGTCTGCTCCATTTCGCGCAACTCAAGGGTTGCCTGTTCCAGCGAACGCGAACGTAGCAGCGCCGCACGTGCTTTTTCTACCTTGTTCTTCCTGAAGAGCCAGCGAGGCGATTCGGAAACCAGAAAGCTGCCGAGAACAAACAGAATTCCCGGCGGCAATGAAACCCAGAATATCCGCCGCCACGCCTGATCCTTGAACGCAAACAATGTCGTAGCACTTGCCGCCTTTGCCACCGCGTCTACGCGATAGCTGTAGTAGATGCCCACAAGTGCCGCAACCACAATTCCCAGCGTCAGAAGCCACTGAAACACTGCGGTTCCTTTCCCGCGTGTCGACGCCGCCAGGCACTCCGCCAGATACAGGGGCACCACAACTCCGATCAGCCCTCCGCTGACTCCCTGCAACAGGCGGCCGAAGAACAAGGGCGCATATCCGTGCGACAGCGCAATCACAGGAATGCTGACGATGAATGCCAGCCCGCTCAGAATCATGAGCGGCTTCCTTCCCATCCAGTCGGCAAGCAGCCCCGCAAACAGCGTCGAAAACACGCTCCCCAGCAAAACTGCCGCCACAATGACAGAAAGTTGCGCGGGATCCAGCCCCGAAGTGGCCTCCAGATATGGCAGAGCACCGCCAATGATGCCAACGTCGATCCCATACAGCAGGCCGCCCAATCCGGCCACAAGCAGCAGAAATGAGTTGTAAGAGCGGCGAGTTTTGTCGCTTGTGGACGTGAGCGAATCAGAAAAGGTACCGGATGTCATAAAGGGTCTCTTCAATCATTGTCTATCGCAGTATTGACCAGATAGCGATATTCAGACCCACCATCAGCACGGCCGACGCGGGAATGAGCAGCAGAGCCTTCTTCAGCCTGAGTGGATCGCCGCCGGCAATTCCGCCGATGATGCGTGAACTGACAGCCAGACCCGCCCACCCGCAGGTGATGACAAATCCCAGCGCCGTCCCCGTCATGCGTGGAAACGCGGTTCCCACAATGGCCAGCGTGGTTGGAAACACTGGCGCCATCGACACGCCCGCTATGAACACCAGCGCAAATGCCGCAGAGGGCTTGTTTGTTCGCAGCATCAGGAATGTTGTCACGGCCATCGCGATTGACGCCGCCAGCGTCACTTCAATGGCAGGAACGTGGATCAGAATCGGCGAGACGCCCACCCTCCCGATCAGCAGCCCGAGCGCGAATCCAAGCGAAAGAATGTTCAGTGCTCTCGACTCGGGAATGCCCTGCGCAATCAGGTGGCGCGGAAGCCAGTTCCACACTCCCACTTCGCACGTAATGTAAAGGAAGAGAAACAGGCCGAGCATAAAAAGCAACGGCCGACCCAGGATCGGCCCCACATCCGCCAGCAGGAAGCGCGCATTCCCAGCCGGCGCCGGCATCCTGGCTACGGTCTGTACCACCAGCGTCACCACGGTCAGTGACGCGACGGTGTAGCAGAGCCGCACCCAGTCCTTTTTGAACAGATTCGCCGCGATGAACGGAGTGGTGAATCCACCCAATCCAAAGAAGAGATTCACCATGTTCAATGCCGTTGCACGATGCGTTTCGCTCACGGCGCTTGTGAGCGCGTTTGCGCCGGTCACCACGATGCCGCCGCCCAGGCCAAGAAGGAACATCAGCAGCAGAATCCCGCGAAATCCCTGCGAACGCGGCAAGGCGAAGAGCGCGATGGCAATCAGAACCAGTCCAAGGATGAGTCCGGCCTTGTCGCCCTGGGTATCAAGAAGCGGCCCCACGCCGACCGACGCTATGATCAGCCCAAGCGCCTGCACAAAGGCGATGGTTCCGTTCTGCGTAGGGGTGAGATGAAATCGATCCGACAAATCCGGCAGGATCGTCCCCAGCATCGCTGCGATCATTCCGTAGACAAAGATGGCGAGAATTGCCGCGAATATCAGCACGAACCGATTCCCTTTCCACACCGTAGGCAAGCATACGGCATGAGGTCACCGCTTTCTCGAACTTTCTTCCTTGCGGGCTCACTGGCTCACTCCTCGTAACGGTTCGCGTCTACAAAAGAGCAGAAGCCATCCCGCTTCAGCTTTCCTGTAAACCAAACGGGCGGCCCGTACGTTTTATGATCAGAGATTCGTCCCGGCCTCTGTCACTTCATCACTGATTCGGCAGTGCACACCCCAAACGGAGCGCCTCATGCCTGAACTTTGGAACGACGTGAAACACGCGCTGCACCTCTTCATCAAGAGTCCCGGCTTCACTATCGCCGCCGTCGCCGCCCTTGCGCTGGGCATCGGCGCCAACACCGCGATCTTCACCGTCGTTAACGCGGTGCTTCTTAAGCCGCTCTCTTATCCCGATGCGGACCGCATCGTAGAGCATCGAGCTCAGCGACCGCGACGGAAAAGCCTCCATCGCCTCCATTCCGAAGTTTCACATCTACCAGCAACAGACCAGCATCTTCAAAGAAGTTGCGGCCCTCGACTTCGCCGGCCCCGGGTTCAACCTGACCGGCGACCACCCCGAGCAGATTCACGGCATACACGTTACCGAGAGCTATTTCCGCCTCTTTGGCGCACCGGTCATGCTCGGACGAACCTTCACGCAGGAGGAAGACCTGCCGCACGGTGGCCACGTCGTCGTGTTGAGTTACGGCCTGTGGCAGCGTCGATTCGGCGGCAATCCCAACATCATTGGCAGCTCCCTTTCTCTTGGAAACGAGCCCTACACGATCATCGGCGTGCTCGGTCAGGACTTCGCCTCTGATCCGGAAGCTGACATCTGGCTGCCGTTCCAGTTCGAACCCGTAAGTACCAACCAGGGCCATTTCTTCCAGGCCGTGGGAATGCTGAAGCCCGGAGTGACGCTCACGCAAGCCAACGCGCAGATGAAACTCGCATTCCAGCAGTATCTGCGCGCATATCCCCAGGCAAACCCGCAGGGTGGATTCGCCGTTGAGCCTCTGCGCGACTCGATCGTGGGCGAGTCGCGCAAATCACTGCTCGTCCTGCTGGGAGCAGTCGGCATGGTCCTCCTGATCGCGTGCGCAAATGTGGCAAATCTCCTGCTCGTGCGCGCCACGGGCCGCAAGCGCGAATTCGCGATCCGGTCCGCGCTCGGGGCCGGACGCACCCGCATCATTCGCCAGTTGCTCACTGAGAGCGTTCTGCTCGCCGTTTCAGGCGGCGTGCTCGGCCTGATCCTCGGATTCATTGGAGTGCGCGCGCTGCTTGCCATCAGCCCTGCCGGTCTGCCGCGCATCGGTGAAGACGGTTCGGCAATCGGCGTCGACTGGCGCGTGCTTGGCTTTACACTTGTCATCTCGTTCCTCACTGGAATCCTGTTCGGCGTTATTCCCGCATTCACGGCCTCCCGTACTGATCTGAACTCCTCTTTGAAAGAGAGCAGCAACCGCTCCGGCACCGGCTTTCGTCAAGGCCGCGCTCGCGCCCTCCTGGTGGTAAGTGAAGTGTCGCTGGCCCTCGTGCTGCTGATCGGTTCCGCGCTTTTGATCCGCACGTTTATCGCGCTGCGTAACGTCAATCCCGGCTTCAATGCCCACAACATTCTCACCATGGAAATGTCTCTGACCGGGGACCGCTACCAAAAGACATCAGGCGTCGCGCAGCTCTCTCACGACGGCCGACAGCGGCTGAACGCAATCCCGGGCGTGGAGATCTCCGCTTTCACGTGCTGCCTGCCGATCCAGGGCCAGTTTGGATTGCCGTTCAACGTGGTCGGACGCCCAGTTGAGAAAGGCAAGGACAACCCCGGCGCAGGCTGGATGAGCGCTTCGCCGGACTACTACAAGCTGTTCAAGATTCCCATTCTCCGCGGGCGCGAATTCACTGATCAGGACACGGCCGCCGCGCCCGGCGTCGTGCTCATCAATGAAGCGCTCGCCAAGCAGTTCTTCCCCAACCAAAACCCAGTCGGCCAGCAGATCATTATCGGCAAGGACGTTGGCCCTGAGTTCGATGAGCCCGCGCGTCAGATTATCGGCGTCGTGGGCAATACGCATGAAGGCGGATTGAATCGCGATCCGGGCCCGCTGATGATTGTTCCAGACGCGCAGGTCACCGACGGCATGACCGCGCTCAACGCGCGCATTGTTCCATTGCGCTGGGTCGTGCGCACCCACGGGGATCCACGCCAGCTTGCCCCGGCCATCGCGGAGCAACTACGTCAGGCCAGCGGCGGGTTCCCCGTAACGCGCATTCGCACCATGGATGAAGTCGTTTCGCGCTCCACCTCGCGCCAGAGCTTCAACATGCTCCTGCTCACAATCTTTGGTGCCGTCGCACTGATCCTCGCCGCTATCGGCATCTACGGCCTGATGGCGTACTCCGTCGAGCAGCGTACGCAGGAGATGGGCATCCGCATGGCCCTCGGTGCAGACCGTCATGCCATTAGGAAGCTCGTTGTCTGGCAGGGAATGAAACTTACGGTCGCGGGCGTCGTCATCGGCACTGGCGCATCGTTCTGGCTCACGCGTCTCATCGCCAGCTTCCTCTTTGGCGTTCAAAAGTGGGACCCGGCCGTATTCATCAGCGTTCCCGTCATTCTCACAGCGGTGGCGCTGCTTGCGGTATGGCTGCCCGCAACAAAGGCGTCGAAGCTCGACCCCATGCAGGCGCTGCGCATTGAGTGAATCTGCCATCGCGGCGCAGGATCAGTTTCTGCCACGAGGCGAGCTGCCGACTACGTAGTTGCTTTGTCTCGGCGCAAGATCAGAAACACGCTGATCAGCACCAGCAGCGTGCCCGCGATCGTACGCAGCGTGATCAGTTCCCCAGCGGCCAGATACCCGAGCGCGACCGCCACGATCGGATTCACGTACGCATGACTCGCCACCCGGGTGGCCGGCATTTGCGCCAGCAGCCACACGAATGCGGTGAACGCCACAAGCGACCCCACTACAATCAGATACAGCAGCGCCAGTCCGCCGCGCAATGAGATGTGCGGAAGCGGATGCATCTCTCCAAACACAGCCGAAAGGATCAGCAGTCCAGTGCCGCCCAGCATCATGGTGGCGCCTGCAGTCATTGGCCGCGCCTTCGGCAGTTCCATGGAACGGCTCAGCACCGAGCCCAGCGACCACGCTGCCGCGCCCGCAAGAATCGCCAGGCACGGAATTACCCCAAAGTGTTGCCGCGAATCCGGAAGCAGCAGCACCGCTACACCCCCAAAACCCAGCACCGTTGCGGCGATCATCGTCGGGCGCAGGCGCTGCTGGCGCAGCATAAACATTTCCAGCACCATCGTCATAATCGGAATGGTAGCGGCCAGCACCGAGACGATACCTGACGGCACGTACTTCTCCGCCCAAAAAAGCGGCCCATATTCAGCCACAAACATGAGCAGCCCCATCATCGCCAGGTTGCGCCACTGTGTACGTGTCGGCTTGGCGTCACCCTTCAGGATCATGAATCCGAAGAGCACCACTCCCGCAATGAAGAACCGGACCCCGGCGGCGAACAGCGGCGGCATCTCTTCCACTGCGATTCGGATCCCGAGAAACGTCGTTCCCCACAATATGTAGATTGCGAAGAACGCCAGAATCAAACGGATCCTGAACGACTCAGTCCCGGTGCTCGCCCCCGAATTGGTAACTGCCAATTCCGCCATAGGAGGTTACAGCCTTACACAATTCTGATAACCTGTCAACGTAGGTTTAGGGGTTATTTGTGTCCGTCAATTTCGCCAGCTTGACCAGGCTTTCACCGCGTCGCGTCTTTGAGCTCGTGGCAGGATCCCCTGCGCTCGACCTGGTCAATACGCTCGATTGGCGATTTCGTGCTGATGGCCCGGAGGAGCTTCTCGAGTCGTACGACGATCTGATCAGCTTCTGCGAACAATCTGGCGTGCTCAATTCCGACCAGTTTCGCAGCCTGCGCTCCGTCTCGACCGGTGACGCAGCCCGCGAACTTGCCAAGGCCAGAGATTTACGCGAGGCAACTGCAGAAGTCCTCTATGCCACGCTTGACCAGCACAGTCCGACAACGGCCTCTATCAAACTCCTCGAGACATCGTTCCGGTCGGCTCGCAAACATCAGCATCTCTTGTGGACCGACACCGGCATGACATGGGAGTTGCCAAATGACGTTGAGGTCTTCAATCTTCCGGTAGTGCTGTTGTCGTTGAGTACCGAAGCCCTGCTTACCTCCAACGATATCGGGAAAGTGCGGGCCTGCGGCGTTCCGGAGTGCCGTTGGCTCTTCCTCGACACGAGCAAGAACCGCACACGTCGCTGGTGCGATATGAAAATCTGCGGCAATCGCGTGAAGGCCCAGCGCTTCAAGGCGCTGCATCGCAAATGAGGCTCGCATTCGTTCTTCCTCGGACTCCGCCGGTTCAGCTCCATTAAACTTAGGACGCGATGACTCAGCTTCAACGACACGCTCTGGCCGCGTCCGCCATGGCCATCAGCATGATGCTCGGCGGCTGCGGAACACCCGGAGCTCCGCAGCCGCCATCGCTTAATCTGCCCGATCAGGTCGCCGACCTAACCGCGGTCCGCGCAGGCAGCAAGGTTTCGCTCACCTGGACCATGCCCACGCGAAACACCGACAAGCTCCTGTTGAAAACGGACGTCGAAGTGCGCATCTGCCGTCGCGAGGGCTCAGGTGCATGCGAGCCTCTGGGCGGTGCGTTGGCTCTCCCTCCGGGCAAAGACGGCAGTTTCGATGATGCGCTGCCGCCCGCGCTCGCATCGGGCGCTCCACGGCCGCTGCGCTACTTCGTTGAGCTGAAAAATCGCAAAGGCCGCTTTGCCGGGCTGTCCAACGAAGCCGTCGTGCTGGCGGGCCAGTCACCATCGCCGATCGAGGGACTCCATGCCGAGGTTCGCAAAGATGGAGTGGTCCTAAGCTGGAATGCGCAAAGCGAGGCTGCCGCTGTCCGACTGCACCGCAAGCTTCTTACGCCTCCCCCCGCAAAGCCGCACCAGGAACTCCTGGCACCTGCCCCTGAACCGTCCGAAGAGAATCTGCTTGTCGATGCCAACCCTCAGGTTGCTCGCGCAATCGACCGAAACATTCGCCTCGGTGAGAGCTACGAGTACCGCGCTCAGCGCCTTAGCCGCATCGCGTTTGAAGGGAAGACGCTCGAGCTGGCCGGCGAGTTCAGCCCTGCGCTCCGAGTCGACGCCGTGGATATTTTTCCGCCAGCCGTACCCTCGGGACTTGCTGCCATCGCTACCGCTGGGGATGGCGGCATTGAGACCGCGATTGACTTGAGTTGGCAGCCCGTCACCGAGCCGGATCTGGCAGGCTACATCGTGTACCGGCGTGAAGGCGACGCAGCGTGGCAGCGAGTTTCGCCTGTAGAGCCTCTCGTCAGTCCTGCATTTCACGACAATCATGTTCAGCCCGGCCATACCTATCGCTACGCCATCAGCGCGCTCGATCCGCGGGGTCACGAGAGCGAGCGTTCCGCCGAAGCCGAAGAGACGGTCCCGGACCACTGACACGGACCCCTGCGCAAGGAGAACGTCCCATGAAATATTGCCGCTTCCGCTTTGAAGGCCAGAGTGTCTACGGAATAGTCGAGGAACGCGCTGGCGAGTTCTGGATCGTAGACCTCACCGATGCTCCCGAAGAAGATTTCGTCTTCCACCTCGCTCGCGCTCGCGCTACCGCGAGGCACGCTCTCAAATCGGATCCGGCGGGACTCGACTTCGAACCAATGCCGCTCAGCGCAGCCGATCTGCTGCCGCCCGTTACGCCTTCAAAGATCGTCTGCGTCGGGCGCAACTATCGCGAACATGCACAGGAATTAGGCAACGAGGTTCCCGCCGAGCCGCTGCTTTTCTTCAAGCCTCCTTCGTCTCTGCATGCGCCAAACGGAGTTGTCCGCATGCCGCGCACCTCTCAGCGAGTGGACTACGAAGGCGAGCTCGCGCTAGTCATCGGCCGCCGCGCCCACAAGCTCACTTCCGATGCCGACTGGCGCGCTTATGTGCGCGGCTACACGATCGCCAACGACGTCACTGCCCGCGACCTGCAGAAGAAGGACGGTCAGTGGACCCGCGCCAAGGGCTTCGACACGTTCTGCCCCGTCGGCCCCTGCGTTAGCAATGAAGTCGATCCCGTTGTCGGCCTCACCGTTGAGACCCGCGTCAACGGCGAACTCCGTCAGCATGGCTCCACACTCGACTTCATCTTTCCGATTCCGGCTCTGCTGACCTATATAACCGCAGCCATTACGCTTGAACCCGGCGACCTCCTGCTCACAGGAACGCCTTCGGGTGTCGGCCCCGTAAGCCCGGGCGACCGCGTCGAAGTTGCAATTCCCGGTCTGGGCGTTCTGTCCAATACATTTGCGCCCGAGACTGCTTAAGCCCCGGGGCACGCCGCAGGCCGCATGCAACCTCATTCACACAGGGGAATCAAAAGAAGCTGTACACTGGAGCCCAACGCGCTCCCGAGCGCGCCCGGGGCCCCTTCCCCAGGAGGAAAAATGCCACAGAATCTGCTCGAGCAATTGCGCAATTACACGGTGGTTGTCGCCGACACCGGCGACATGAATGCAATGGAGAAATTCCGCCCCACCGATGCCACGACAAATCCCTCGCTGATAACTGCGGCAGCGCAGATGTCGGAATATCAGCCCATCGTGGACAGCGTCATCATGGACGCCCGCAAGGAGTTGGGTGACAGCGCCAATGACAAGGCCGTCGCCAACCTCGCGTTTCAGGGCCTTGCCGTTGCATTCGGCAAGAAGATCCTGAATATCGTTCCCGGCCGCGTCTCAACCGAGGTCGATGCCCGCCTCTCCTACGACACCGAAGCCACGATCGCGCAGGCACGCAGCATCATCGCTCAATACGACAAGGCAAACATCGGCCGCGATCACGTGCTGATCAAGATCGCCTCGACCTGGGAAGGCATCCGCGCCGCGGAGGTCCTTGAGAAGGAAGGCATTCACTGCAACCTGACGCTTCTCTTCGGCCTCCATCAGGCAATCGCGGCTGCCGAAGCGGGCGTCACGCTTGTCTCGCCGTTCGTGGGCCGCATCCTCGACTGGTACAAGAAAGACACCGGCAAGGATTACAAGGGCGCCGACGACCCCGGTGTTCAGTCCGTCACCCGAATCTACAACTACTACAAGAAATTCGGCTACAAGACCCAGGTTATGGGTGCGAGTTTCCGCAACATCGGCGAAATCATCGAGCTCGCCGGATGCGATCTGCTCACCATCTCGCCCCACCTCCTTGGCGAACTCGAAACCACGCAGGGTGACTTGCCGCGCAAACTCGATCCCTCTGCCGCCAAATCCCTGCCGATCGAGAGGATCGTGGTCGACAAGGCAGCATTCAAGCGGATGCACGCCGAGGATCGCATGGCCACAGACAAGCTGAAAGAAGGAATCGAGGGCTTCTCTTCGGCGCTTATCAATCTTGAGCAACTGCTTGCCAAGCGCCTCGCTGAACTTGAGTCCCGCGCCCCCGCGGCCGTCTAACTCCTTTCTCTGAGTGAAAAGAACGGGCAGCCCTTTTGCGGCTGCCCGTTCTTTTTGTTTTCTGGTTACCTGAGTGCCTTTTAGGTGATTTGAATCACACTCAAAATGCTAAAATCATCTTAAGATTTCACCATTCGCAGAACATATCAGCGATAGCCGGGCCTACGCTCCAGGCTGCGCAAGTTGCACCTGAGCCAAGCACGTAATCCGGTTGTGCGCGGTCAATCGGAGAACTATAAATGCAGGTACAGGCTCATCCACTCGAACCGGTTTTCCACCAGGCGGTCCGTAACAGTTACGAAGGCCGTCTTGGACTCGACGCCAGCATCACTTCGTACGTTTCCCGGATGCTCTGCGACTTCTCTGATTCGAGCAAACTCTACCGTCTGCGCGACATCAAGGGCCGTCCGATCGAGAATTTGCAGGAGATGGTTCGTGCCGCCGATCCCGTTTACGGCACTGCAAAGTCCTTTATCCAGGAGCGGTCAATCCGCCAATATATCGGGGACTACGCGCTCTTTCTCGCGGGCATGTGTCCCGATGCAGTCGAACCGGATTCCAACGCACAATCGGGCCGTCCGACACTGGCCGAACTCATCAGCATCGGCAAAGAGAGCTATTACATTGTCAGCCAGTTCAATGTGTTCGAGTACGAGCGGGACGCCCCATTCTTCGGACGACTCTCCGGCCTCTTCGAACATTGCATTCTCGGTCTCGCCATTGCTCGCAGGGAGCTGTGGCGAACGATAAATCCACCAGGGCACGTACAGTAAGACGCTTATCTAAATACCCTAACTTGTATATTTAAAACGGTCTGGTGGTTCGCATCCCAGGGACGTAACAGCGTCCCTGGGATCAGCGATCTGCACGTTCTCCTTCCGTTCCGCTTTGCAGTCAGCGACTCCATCTGCCAACTAACTTGATTCCCCCTCTTTCAGAATGGACAACATTTCCGTTAATCTCGGTTTCAACTTCTAGGTAACAAGGTGGTGGCTGGCTTCCCCGGCTGCACGCGATCCGGCCATTGCCACAGAGCAAGACCGATTGCGCGCGAGTGCTTTGCGGGAGGTTTGTATGCAGAATCAGGCTCACCCACTCGAACCGTTCTTCCAACAGGCAGTTCGCAGCAGCTACGAAGGCAAGCTCGGACTGTACGATCCCGGCATGACCGGCTATGTCGCGCACCTGCTCTGCGAATTTTCCGAGGCTGACAAGCTCTACAAAATCCGCGACGAGAAGGGGCACCCCATCGAGGAGCTCGAAGCTATGCTCCGGGCTGCCGACCCCATCAATGGCACCGCGCCATCGTTCGATGCCGAACGCGCCATGCGCAAGTACATCGGGGACTACGCGCTGTTCGTCGGCGGAATGTATCCGGAGTCGAACGTTCCCGGCGCACGACGCGGTCCGCATCCCAGCCTCGGGGAGCTGATCCGCGCGGGCAAGGAAAGCTATTTCATCGTCAGCCAGTTCAATATCTTCGAGTACGAGCAGGAGGCTCCGCTATTCGCGCGCCTTTCGGACGGCTTTGAGCGGTGCATCATCGGCCTGTCGCTGGTCCGCGAAGAGCTGAGCAAGCGCAAAGCCCTGCCCGCCCCGGAGCTCAACTAGCGGGCGGCATGCCCAAACAACTGTTGCACGGCTGAAAGCCAGGAGCTGCAGCTAACAGCTCACTGGGTCTCCGGCGACTTTGCGTGCGAGAACTTGCGGCGGCGCTTGTCCCACTCCTCCGTGGAGAAGAAGCGCGGGCCCACCTCAATCAGGCGCGGAATCATGTTGAAAACCGAGACCCGGCTCCATGGTCGCCCGTCGCGCATCCTGAAGCCCTTCTCGTTCAGGTCGCTCACGATATGAGAGTAGGAGAAGTCCTGAACGAGCAGCTCCATCATGAGCAAGAGCGCCTCGTTCTCCCTGGGCTCGATTTCAAGCCGTTTGCAATCGTTCGAGATGCGCAAGCCGTAGGGGATGTCCTCGGCGAAGGCGCCTTCCGTCGGAGCCTCCGAGTCGGGCAATTCACGCCGCCATTCAATGGACACCATCTGCCATCCCGTCGCCGTTCGCTGCCGGATGATCTCCTGACTAAAAGGCTCAGACACCACGTCGCGAATCCGTTCAAAGTACGCCATGGCACTCCTCCGCACACACTTCAATGCTCTGATAGAAAGCAATTTGGAAGCCACGTCCGGCATGGTAGAGCCTTGGCTAAGTCGCTTCACAGCAGAGCTTTAGCGCATGCCGCCCCCTTCGAAACCGCGCCATTGGTTGCCCGTTTTCACAAAACTCTGTCCGCTTCCGAACAGCAAGCGTCAGGGGCGCAGAGATGCTCCGCGCAATGTGACCAGCGAGTCACTCCGGTCTCTCCAGGGCGAAGTGGCAATCAACACAGAGTACGACCAGCATGAAGACATACCGTTTTCGAGTCGGGTACGAAGAACGCGTTACCCGCGTCGATCATCTTGCGGGATTGCGAACACTATTGGGAGTCCCATCACAATTTAGCGACGAATGTGCGGAATCCGTTGACCTGGCCAACAAGACCGACTTAGACTTCAACACTAGCTTCCACCCAACACAATCTGCATGGAGCGGTCGAGAAGGACCGATTGGAATGATCGACTACTACGAGTTTCTCCAAATAAGCCCCCATGCGGATGCCGAAACAATCCATCGTGTATATCGCTATCTCGCGGCTCGGCTTCACCCCGACAATCCCGCAACCGGCGACACGGAGATGTTTCGCCTGCTGAAGTCAGCCTATGACGTGTTGTCTAACGCGGCGCGCCGCTCTGAATACGATGCAGCTTGCAACCAGGATGCACCGCAGACAAATCCTCTCTCCGCTGAGATCGACTTCATGGATCATCTGGACGGCGAAATGAACCGGCGCGTAGCGGTGCTGGCTCTCCTCTACTTTCAACGACGCTCCAATCCTCGGTTCCCTGAGGTGCCACTAGCCGAGGTTGAAAAGCGCATGGGATTCCCTCGTGATTATCTTGACTTTACAACCTGGTATCTCCAGAAGAAGGGCTTCATCGTAAAGGCCGACAACTCCGACTTCGCGCTAACGGCAGACGGTGTGGACTACATAGAAACCCAGCGGGCGAATCTCCCGGTCCTGGGCAGGCTATTGACCGATGGAACAAAGCGCTCAAGAGAACGGTCATCCGCAAACGGCATCATCCGAACGCCGGAAACCCATCATTGCTCCCTCGAAGGAGGTTCGCTGGAATGACAGGCGTTCCGGAGCTTGGGATCGTCGCTCCGGCGTACCCGACCATCGGTACGACCCATATGACAGACGTTCCCGAGTAGGGGATCGGAGGGTCAACACGACTGATCGACGATTGAACACCACAGATCGACGGTCGTATGGTCACGCGAGCACGTAGCCGTCGAAAGCGACCGCACTATTCGCGCACGCTGATCCCGAGCGCTTTCATCTTGCGATAGAGGTGGCTGCGCTCGAGGCCAAGGAGTTCCGCAGCACGACTGACGTTGTTGCGAGCCTCTTCAATCTTCTTCAGAATGTACTCGCGCTCGTAGGCGTCGCGCGCCTGCTGCAGCGAAGAGAAATCCTCCGTCGATCGCGACCCGCTCTTCTGCGTCAAAGGAGGCAGTTGTTTCCGCTCTATGCGCAGGGTGCGCGGGTTGAGAATCAGCACGCGCTCGATTACATTCTTCAATTCGCGAACGTTTCCGGGCCAGTTGTATTGGGCCAGCACTTCAAGCGCCTCGTCGCTGATCTCCATGCGCGGGCGTCCGTACTGGCGCCCAAAGTCGGAGAGAAACTCCTTTGCAAGCAGCGGAATATCCTGCTTGCGCTCGCGCAGCGGCGGCACGAAGAACGGCACGACGTTCAACCTGTAGAAGAGATCCTCACGAAAGTTTCCTTTGGCGATCTCCTCTTCAAGGTCCTTGTTTGTCGAAGCAATCAGTCGAACGTCAACTCGCAGCGGCTGCGTGCCGCCGACCGGCGTAAAGAGCTGATCATCGAGGGCGCTCAGCACCTTGGCCTGCGTCTTGAGGCTCATGTCGCCTACTTCGTCGAGGAAGAGCGAGCCGCCATCTGCGCGTTCGAGTGTTCCGCGCTGCTCCGGCGGCCCACCTGGCTGTGCTCCATGTCGATATCCAAAAAGCTCTGACTCGATATGAGCTTCCGGAATGGCAGCGCAGTTCAGCTCGACGAAAACGCGGTCGCGGCGAAGACTTTCCGCATGGATGGCACGCGCGATGAGTTCTTTGCCCGTGCCTGATTCGCCGTAAATCAGCACGCGGCCGTTGGTCGGCGCCATCAGCCGGATCTGCTGCCGAAGCGCCTTCACCGGCACGCTTTCTCCGGTGAGCACCGACGACACGTTGAACTGCCGCCTGAACTCAAAATTCTCCGCCCGCAAACGCCTCGCCTCTACGGCATTCTTGAGCACAATAAGCGTACGATCGAGCGAGAGAGGCTTCTCGAGGAAATCGTACGCGCCAAGCTTGGTTGCCTTCACCGCGGCTTCGATCGTTCCGTGTCCCGAGATAATGACCACCTCCGGCCGCTTCTCGGGCGCAAACGCGTGAATGTCGGCCAATACATCCAGTCCATCGCGATCCGGAAGCCAGATGTCGAGCAGGATCACGTCATACGGCGCATCCTCAATGAGCACCAGGGCCTCTGCCGCGGTAGCCGCTGTAGCCACGCCGTAGCCCTCTTCGCTCAGAATCTCTTCCAGGGAAGCGCGTATTTCTGTCTCGTCGTCCACCACCAGTATGTGATTCATGAGTGAGTCCCCGTCAGCGGCGTGGAGTCGTTGGCGTCCTGCGCGGATTGCTCCGCCTGTTCCATCAACGGCAGGCGCAGTACGAACCGCGCGCCTTTGGGACTGTTGCTTTCTGCGCGAATGGAACCGCCAAGGTCCTGAACAATCTTGGCCGCGATGGAGAGGCCCAGCCCTGTGCCTCGATGCTTGGTCGAGTAGAAAGGCAGAAAGAGACGCTCGCGAATATCCTCCGTAAGCCCGTGCCCTGTATCGGAGATCTCGGCTTCGACCGCCGCACTATCTTCGCTGAGATACGTGCGAATGCTCAGCACCCGCAGCAGGCTCCCCTGCATCGCCTCAGCGGCATTGTCGATCAGATTCGCGAGAGCACGGCGAATCGCTTCATGATCGGCATAGACCATGGGCAATCCCGGCTCCAGCTTGCGTTGTACCGCAATTCCGTCGAGGCGCCCTGCAAACAGAGCCAGCGCCTCTTCCGCAATCTGGCTCATATCGCAGGCGCGGGGTCGCGGGGCCGGAAACTGAGCAAGGGCGGAGAACTGGTCCACAAGGGTTCGCAGCGTTGTGACACAACCCAGAATGACCTCGCTGCACTTGCGAATGATGGCCGGCGAATCGGGCTGCTGTCTATCGAGATGTTTGCCGATCCGCTCGGCCGAAAGAGCGATAGGAGTCAGGGGATTCTTGATCTCGTGGGCAACACGCTGGGCCACTTCCTTCCACGCCATCTGCCGCTGCGCTCGGAGCAACTCCGAGGTGTCCTCGACCACCAGGACGGTACCCGGCCGCCCATAACCTAGTTCAAGACGCGCACTCGTCGCAGCAATGTGCAGGGTACGCCCATGCGACTGATACTCGATCTCGGTCGAAGCTGCTCCCATCCGCTGACCGCGCCGGATCACCCCGGAGAAGTCGTCCACGGACTCGGGCTGAAGGAGCGCATCCAGTTTCTGGCCTCGCAAAGCTGCGTTCTCGTCTTGCCCAAGAAGCAGCGCGAATGCGCGGTTGGCCTGCAGGATTGTGCCGGAGGCATCGAGGGTAACCACGCCGGAAGGAATCGTCTCGACAATCGTCTCGAGTTCGCGGCGGCGCTCCTCAACCGCTATGTTGGCGGCAGTGAGCTGAGCAGAAGAGGTTTCCGCGAGCTGGCGACTGGCATCGAGATCGGCCGCCATGTGATTGAACGAACGTACAAGCTCCGCCATTTCACCCGTCGTCACCAGCGCGACGCGATGTTGATACTTGCCCGCCGCGATCTCGTCCATCGCGTCTGCCAGCGCCTCCACAGGCCGGGTGATCTGCTTGGAGAGAAACAAAGCGAGCCACACACTCGAAAAGAAGACCACCACCGTGATCAGCAACAGCATGAGAAAGAACGTGGCCCGGATGCTGTTGCGCGAACGAAAGAGATTCCAGTAGGCCGCTGCCCCGGATCGGATGCGCTTCGCCGTCTGGCTCAGACCCTGCGGCATCGGCAAGCCAACCACAACCACTTTTCCAGACGAGGTATTGGCCATTCCAAGCGCAAACTGCTGGCCAGCGGCCTCGAGCACAGGCTCCCCTCTCACCTGCGCCGAAGCGAGCAGCCCCGCGGAAAATGGCCCTGTGAGGCCGATGGCCTTCTCCCGCTCATCTTCGCTCAGCCAGGGAAGCAGAGCCGCAGAGCTCGACTCCGGTGGCGCCTGGAAGCTGGTAAGCATGCGCAGGTCTTTTCCATAAACGACGGCAAAGCCACCCGATAATGTGATCCGGTGGGATCCGAGCACTTCCTGAATCTTGTCCTGCGGAAGATCCAGAGTGCCTGATGAAGCGATGGACTCGGCCTCAACGCGCGCGTTGCTCGTGACGTACTGGGCCAGTTCAAGCACGATGCGTGTCGAATCTTCGCGCAACTCCGTTGTGTTCGGAGAAAACCATCGATCGATTGAGCGGTTCATCAACTGAAAACTGAACAGGAACATGAAAACCGCGGGAGTAAGCGCAATCAGAGCAGCCCCGAGAACCATGCGCGTGCGCAGCCGGGCGCCAAGCGCGCTGCTGCTCTGATCGGCGTAGAGCTTGAGGATATTGCGGAGCAGGACAAGAAGAAGAACCAGCAGCAGCAGGAAGACGACGACGGTGAGACCGGTAAAAGCGAGCGTCTCTCCGGATGTCTCAGGATTCAGAAAGCTGATATTCGATGTGTTGAATGCCTGCAGTCCGCCCAGCAATGCAAAAAAGAGCAGTACGCCGGCTCCGGAGAGCAGTGCTGTCCGTCGTCTTGAATCGCCCTCGAAAAGCATGGGCCGATTATAGTGCGGTCGCGGATGATCCGGCAGATTGGTTGCGCAGGCGCATTATGGATGCGAACTGCGAATCGCCATGAAGCATGGCCCTAGCCGAGCACACTTGCAGCCGCGGTCCACGGGCGCTGCTGGCTTTCGGCCACTCCGCGGTGCGTCAATGTCCCCATCCATGTATTCAGGCCTTCCGCAAATCCTGCGTCTTGCCTGAGCGCTTCACGCGCGCCCAGATTGGCGATTCGCATCAGGTAAGGAAACGTCGAATTCGTGAGCGCCAGCGTGGATGTGTGCGGCACGGCGCCCGGCATATTCGTCACGCAGTAATGCACGACGCCGTCCACCACGTAGCTGGGATTGGAGTGCGATGTCGGCCGAGCGGTCTCGACGCAGCCGCCTTGATCGATGGCCACGTCGACGATGACCGCGCCCTTCTTCATCCGCGAAACCATGGCACGGGTGACGATCTTCGGAGCCGTGGCGCCCGGAATCAGCACTCCGCCGATCACCAGATCCGCCTCGCGCGTCGCGTTGGCCAGGTTGTAGCTGTTTGAGGCAAGGGTATAAAGGCGACCGCCAAAGAGGTCGTCCAGCTCGCGAAGGCGGCTCAGGTTCACATCGACAAGAGTCACCCTGGCGCCGAAACCCAATGCAATTTTGGCCGCGTTGGTCCCGACGATTCCACCGCCGACGATCGTGACATAAGCCGGGGGGACGCCGGGAACTCCGCCAAGGAGGATTCCGCGGCCGCCACGCTCCTTCTCAAGATACACAGCTCCGACCTGAACACTCATCCGGCCCGCGACCTCGCTCATCGGGGTCAGCAACGGCAACGTACCCTGCCTGTCCCGCACTGTTTCGTAAGCAATGCCTATCACTTTGGACTGCAGCAGCTTGTCAGTCAGGGCTTGCACCGGGGCCAGATGAAGGTAGGTGAAGAGCACCAGGCCTTCGCGGAAGTACACGTACTCCTGCTCAATCGGCTCCTTGACCTTGACGACCGTGTCAGCGTTGCCCCAGACATTGCCCGCATCGCCAACAACCTCGGCGCCGGCATCCTGATACTCGGCGTCAGTAAACCCGGAGAGGTCGCCTGCACGGGTTTCCACCAACACCTTGTGACCGGCTTCGACGAGCGCTTTCACGCCGGCAGGGGTAACGCCGACACGGGCCTCGTTGTCCTTAATTTCCCTGGGAACACCGATGATCATGATTCTGCTCCTCAAATTGGTTGCTATGCGGGCTTGGAGAGGGATTCTGGAATGTCGCGCGCCGGATTCAGTCTTACCGGGGGAGGGCTCGATCCGGCGCGCATCTCGCACTGGCTCCCAGTTCCCACACATTCTATGCCGTCTTTGTCTTTCAATGTGTGCGTTCTTCGTGATAAAACCGCAAAATGGGAATGAAACGTGACGACAGGACCAATTCCATGCAAGAAACATCCGCAAAAACCGCGAACCAGGACGAGGCTGCCGGGCTGGATGAAATCGACACCGCAATTCTGGGTTACCTGGAGCGAAATGGACGCGCCACCAATTACGAGGTTGGCGAAGCTGTCGGGCTCTCTGCGTCGGCAGCATCGCGACGTATTCAGGGTCTTGAAGCGGCGGGGGTCATCCGCGGTTACAGGGCGATTGTTGACGATCGACTCCTCGGCAGGCGCATGACGATTTACATCAGGGTTACTTTGGAGCGGCAGTCCGCTCCTGTGCTGGCGGCTTTTGAGACCGCGGTGCGCCGTTGCAAGGAGATCGTGAGTTGCCATCTGATGGCCGGCCAATATGACTACATGCTTGTAGCGCGCGTTGGAGGAATCGACGATTATGGACGCCTGCATCAGAACGACTTGTCCCGCTTTCCTGGAGTAACACGCCTTGAGACCAGCTTTGCGCTTCGCGATGTGATCTGGATGAGAGCTGGTCCTAGAGAGGGTGAGCCAAGCGGTCCAGAGCCACCGCAATGCTGTGCGAACCTTTGCAGTCACTTTCCATTCCGGCAGGAATCGGACACTTCACCGTAAAGTGTGGTTACGCCCGTACTTTGTAAATTTGTTACCGACATGACAGAATTCCGGACAGACCTCAGAAAGGCAAATCGATGTTTGAGTCTGACGAGAGCGACCTCCATGCGGAAACCGCGGAGCTAAAACAGTCCGCGCCGGCTGCGGTCATGCCCCAAGTGGAAGTACACGACGCGTCTTTCTACGAAACGAAAGAGCACCAGGACGTTAAGAGCGACTCTCCTGTAGAGATAGTAGAGACAAAGAAGAAGAAGTTTCCATTCCTGCTTTTTGGGATTGGAACAATTGGCATCATGGTTGTCTTTTTGCTGTTCCTTACCAGGCCCAAGAAAGCTGATGAGCCGCTGCCCGGCGATCTGGGACCTGGAGTCTCTGCGCAAACGGGGCTGAAGGGCCATCTGATAACGCAGTGGGCCGGAAACGCGAAGACAGGAAGTTTGCAGTATCAGTTGCGAATAGAGCCGATTGGTCCGGTGCAGGCTCCGGGATTCGCAAAGGTGAATGCGAATCCGCCGGGTCCATATTCGATCAATATGAGGGTGCTTGACATGGGGGGATTTGCGCTGTGCGGCAAGGAGGTCCTCTTTCATTTTGATCCGACGACTGTGCCAGTGACCATGCCGGTGATTACGCTGCCTGGAAAGAAAGGCGACGCCGCACGTGCCGCGGCCAAGGCCGAAAGAGAGGCGGAAGTTGCGCGCATGCAGGCCGCGGAAACAGACCGGGAGCGCGGCAAGGACATTTTTCAAAACCAGGCCGGAGACGATCAGCAGATCACATCGGCCAACGTAAAAGGAACTCTGCCTTGCTCGCCTGACCAGTACAAGCGCGCCTACTACTGGGATTTCACGACCAACTTCCCGACCGTCGATGAACAGCTCGCCATGGTCGATCCGAAAGCTGCTGCCGAGGCGAGACGTGAGCGGGATCCAGATCAATCGGACAGGGGCGCTACGCATCGAAAGGCGGCTTTGAAGAAGCCGCAGTCTGCGTACTACATCCAGGGCGATGACAGGGCAACGGGTTTCGACCCAAACATGGGCGTGCTCGAGGCGACCGCCGGAAAGACCTTCACCATCCCAGACAAGCCGGAACAAAACATTGCAGCCAATTGGGCGCATAACTACTCGCTGATCCACTACAAGTGCGACCAGCACGCGAGTTGCGCGCTTACGGCTGCGGGAGGCGTGTCGGTGGTGTACGCACGGAGGAACGAGTAGCTGCTTTCAGGGTTCGGGGCTCAGCGACCCCGCCAAGCAGACCTTGGATCCTTCGGCCGGCTCAGGACAGGTTGGGGCGCCCGTTTCAGGGCGATGTTTGGCTTCAGTCATCCGCCTTCAGGCGACTTGCGATCCCTTTCACAATGTGACAAACGCCTACCCCCTCCCGGGATTCTGTAAATAAATTCCTTGTTTTCAATAGGTTACGCGAGGGGTGTGGCGCTAAAATCCTCTCAGCATTGGACTTAGTCGCAGAATCCTCTCAGCAAAGGACTTACGGGCGATCCGAGTGCTCAGGGATCTGTAGGCAGGGATCAGCGATCCCCCCAAGCGGAGCTTTGATCGAGCGAACTCAGACAGGCTGGAGGCACCCGCACACTCTTGTGCCCGCCGGGCGCCTGCGGTCCGTATCCGAATCTCCTCTGCCATTGTCAGCGGAGGACGGGTAATTCTCTGCAAGTGAGAGCGTGTCCTGGAAGCGAGATCTTCCGGCATTGCCTTGACGCCGGATTCACCGGATCAATCGACAGACGGACGATCGACTATTTGGTCATAGGTGGCGGGCCATTCATTGTCCGGCTTTATCGGCCAGCGCTCCGAAGGCCGCCCGGAATATTTCGTCCGGCACCAGTTCGGGTGTCAGCAGTCTTTGGAACACCAGCCCTTCGGTCATGGCATGCAGGACACGTACCAGCTGGTCAGCTGGCATGGGAAGATCTTCCTCTTTCGTAACTGCGCGAAGCCATTGCTCGCCGAAAGCGTAGCTTTGGGCGGTGATCTCTCTCACCTGCGCGCGCATCTCTTCGTGAGTAAGCGTATATGCCAGGCCGGTTAGACGGCCCACTGCCGCAGCGCTGCGCTCTGGGATTGCCGCAATCGTCGCTTCGGCCATCGCGCGCATGATCGCCGGAAAGCTGGCACCAGGTTTCACCTGCGGCTTAATGGGCGCCCAGTAGGTCTGTCCTAATGAGATGAAAAGCTCATCACGATTCTTGAAGTTGCCGTAGATGGCTCCAGTCGTCATCCCCGCTCTTTCAGCGATGTCTTCCAGCGTTGTGTTCTCGTGACCCTTTTCGCGAATCAGCGAGCGGGCCGCTTCCAGGAGTTTGGCGCGCGTCCGGTCACGCTTATCGCCCTTGGGCTGCCGGCGGCGGGAACCTTCTTCAGAGTCTGGCAGTCATATCTTGATTTTATAATATATTTATTTTATAGTAAATCTATAATTTGAATGAGAGGAGTAACGCGCTGAAATGAATCAGAGGAAGCGAAATCGAAGCGGCAATGCAGAAGGTCGTAGACTCCGGACAGCTCGCCGGGGCGGCGACTCTCGTTTGGCGCGATGGAGAAGACCCAGACCGCCTGCGTGGGCTGGCGGGACGTAGAAGCCAATCTGCCGGTCGAACGGGACACGATTTTCAGAATCGCCTCCATGACCAAGCCAATCACCTCCGTTGCCGCTCTCATGCTGGTCGAGGAAGGCCGGATCGCTCTGACCGATTCCATTGCTCGTTATGCCCCGGAGTTCTCACAGATGCGCGTACTGCGCTCTCCGAACGGTCCCCTCGACGAAACCGATCCGGCGGAACGCCCCATTACCTTTGAAGACTTGTTGACCCATCGCGCCGGATTCACCTATGCGGATTTCCATCGTGGCCCGATCGCCCAGGCATACCGCGATGCCCTTGGCGGCGATATCGATAGCGATGTCGCGCCCGATGAGTGGATCGCGAGGCTCGCGCAGCTGCCGTTGATCGGCCAGCCGGGGTCCGCAATGTACTACGGCAGCTCGACCGATCTTCTCGGGCTGCTGATCGCGAGAATCGAAGGTGCCCCGCTCGGAGAAGTGCTCAAGCGGCGCATTTTCGACCCGCTGGGAATGAAGGATACAAGCTTCCTTGTCCCCCGAGAAAAGCGGGCCCGCCGTGCGGCTGCGTATGGCTTCGACGAAGAGGGCCGGTTGACCAAACGAGTCACCCGGAGTGGCGTCTTCGTCTCAGAACGACCGGAGGATATGGCCTACGAATCCGGCGGCGCCGGGCTTTGGTCCACGCTCGACGACTATCTGAGTTTCGCGCGTCTCTTCCTGGGTGACGGTAAGGTGGATGGCGTAAGGCTCCTTGCGTCCGGAAACACTCGCCGCGATGATGACCAATCAGTTGACTGACAGCCAGCGCGCAAACTCCGTATTGCTCGGACAAAAGCCCTTTGCCGTTGGCCGAGGGTTTGGCCTGGGTGTCTCGGTGGTGCTTGAGACGGACAAAGCCGATTTCATGCGGCGTGGCAGCGTGGGAACGGTCAGTTGGCCTGGCGCCTTCGGAGGTTGGTGGCAGGCTGATCCTAAAGACGGTTCGGTGCTCATCTTCCTGGCTCACAACATGGTCGACCTTGCGCAGATGGCCAAAGGAATCGGCCTTGGCGTGTGGGGCGCCATCGACACGTTTCAAACGTTGGCATCGGTTTCGCGACCCTAGATGTTGCCTCATTGCACGGGCTGAGCGTCGGGGAACTTCCAACTACCGTTCAGGACCACTGGACGCGGGCGATAGAGCCGCACCGTGTAGTTCCAGCCTGACATGATCGGGATGCAGTTAGGAATCTTGCCGTCGCAGCCGCCTAACTGGATTGCGACCGAGCCGTCGTCGCTCTTCTTCGCGGTAACGTTGTTGAGCGAGTAGCCATTCAACGTGTTCGGCACGAAATAGCCTTGGGCGTTGTAGACACTGACCGACCAGAAGCCATCGACGGGCACATCCTTTACGTTGAGCTTATAGGTCGTCGTGCCATCGTTTTTTGCTGGCGTGATGCTGAGATAGATGGCGTCCTTGTCGGGATTGAGGCCCCAACCCGTGGCAGTGACGATAAGATGCCTGACCGGGTCGACCTCGCCTTTGCGGCCGGCAGCGTGCCGCCAATCAGAGAGCGTCGAGCCCAGCACCACCAGCGCATCGGTCACTTTTTTCTGGCTTGCCGGGTCCCATTTGGGTATTTCGAAGCTGCCTGGGCTCTTCTGGCTGATTTTGACCGCGTCCTGCAGGGCGTGAACCTGTTCCATGTCTTTCGGATCTCCGGGATCCACCAGTATTCGAATTGCCGCCAGGACGTAGCGCGTACCGATCTTGTCCCTGGTGAAGGCGTAAGTGCCCGCGCTGTAGACGACGTCGTGCACGTAATGATCTTCATCGACGATCATCATCGTCATGAAGCGCTTGCCTGCATTGGGCAGGGTGATCGTCACCGGCCCGGCATCGAGATCGAACACTCCAACGGAATAAAGTGTGTCGCGGTTGGCGCGTTGGACGACTTGGGTGTCAAGCGGCGCCATCTCGCGGAAGTTCAAGAACTTGCCGAAGGCGCCGAGCTTCACGCTCCCCGGCAAAGGTTCTGTCTGTTTCGGCACGAATGAAGTTGTCGACAGTGACAGGGATGCAATCGTGGCACGGTGGAGCTTCGGGCGCCGGAGCTGAAGGCTTCTCGGCAACAGTAGAAGCGGTGGGTGCGGGCGTCTCCGTACTCTTGCATCCCGTAAGCGACGCGATGCCGCTGGCAAGATCAAAACGGCCGCAATCTGATCAATGCGGTTCACCATGACAACCCTCCAATCACGTGCTCTGCTCGATTTTCAGTTCGTCTTCTCGATGTCCGGCAGCTTCCAGGTCTTGTCGAAGAGGGGCTTCAGCGGGCCGTAGAAGCGGAAGAGGACTTCGAATTTTCGGTTGGGGTCGGTGGGGACCCAGTTGGATTCTTTGCCGGCGGGGGCTTTGGGGCCGAAGTAGAGGTCGACGGAGCCGTCGGCGTTCTTCTGCAGCCCGGAGGTCTGGGAGGATCGGCTGGGCCACTGCATGTTGCGGATGAGGGCGTGGGTGTCGCGGTCGTAGACGGTGGCCGACCAGTACTGCGTGACGGGCGCGTTGGCAGGGACGTTGAGGTGATAGGTGCCGCCGCCGTCGAGACGGTGGCCATCCTTGTCTTTGAACGTCATCAGGTAGAACTGACCGGCGCCGAGGTGCTTTGCGCTGAAGAAGCCCATGGTGAAGGCGACGCCGCGGTCATCGACGGGGTACTTGTCGGGGACGCCGAAGAATGTCGCCAGGCCTTCGATGACATCTTGCGAGACGGGCACGTAGAAGTGGCTGCCTTCGTAGTAGGGTGGCGGGAAGTAGGCGGTTTCGTACTTGTTGGCGAGCCAGGCGTGGGCTTCGAGGACGGCTGCTTTGAGGGTGTCCTGGGTCTTGGCGTCGGGGTTGAAGGGCTTGCCCTTCTCGATGCCGATGGACTTGAGCTGATCGATCATGGCCTTGTCGCGGGTCAGCCACGGCTCGGTCTGGACGATGCGGTTGAGCGATTCGAAGTAGCGCATGTCCCAGGGAATGGTGGCGTCGTAGACCACGTCGATGGCGTCGATGAACTGGGTGGCAGGCGGATGGGCGGCCTGCGAGAGCGGGTAGAGCTTGACCCGCTTGCCGTAGGCGACGGCTTTGGCGACGTCGGCCTCGCTGCTGCTCTTGAGGATGGAGCGGAGCAGCGCGTAGCCCTGGTAGTTGTACGGCTGCAGGGGGATGTAGCCGGCGGGAAGCTTGTCTTTGTAGTCCGGAGGCAGGATGAGGTACTTGCCTCCTTTGCCCTTGTCGACGCCGGCTGGACCGACGTCTTCGAGGGCCGCCTGCCAGCAGTCGTCGATGGAGCCGGTGATGGAGCCGTCGAGCCGGCGGGCGGAATTTCGAGCACGACCGGACCAACGTCCTTCGTGTTGAAGAAGGGCATGAGGTAGATCGAGTCGGGATTCGGGGTGAGGGTCTGGTTCTTCCAGTCGAAGAGGCGAGACCAGTAGACGATCTTGTTGCTGCCCTCGCCGGCCTTGGCGTCGTGGACCATGGCCTGGTACATGCGGTCGAAGTTGACCGCAGGCATCCCCCAGATGACGGCCTGAACGGCGCGACGCTCGAAGCTACGGCGGGCAAGGTCTTCGGCGGAGACTACGGGGCTTGCAGGCTGAACGGGCGCCGAAGTTCCTCCCTTGCAACCGGTGATGGCGGCCGCGCTTCCGCACATGCAGAGAAATCCAGCTAACCGTAGATGGATTGGCATTACCGACCTCCTGCCTACCGTCATTCCTCGAAGAATCCTGTGCAGGAGACATTGGATTACGCGGAGAGGAAGGGGAGTAGCTGTCAGAAGTGTCAGGTTCAGATCGCAAGAGGACAGCGAACCGCGCTAATTGTCTCCCTCAGGGGCTTCGACGGCGCCGTTCTTCAGGGCCCACTGGACAAAGCCTTCCGGGGGATTCTGTACGCCGGCGATGTTGGCTTCCTTGATGGCTGAAATCTGCTTCCACTGGATGTTTTTCAGGTTTGCGGAGCGCAGATCGGCTGAGGTGAGGTCGGCGCCATCGAGTTTTGCGTCGGTGAGATTGCTGCCGACGAGATCCACATTGGCCATGTCGGCGTTTGAGAAGACGGTGTGTTCGAGATCGCTTCCGCGGAAATTGGCGTCGTGGAGGTGGGCGTAGGCAAATTCCGAATACCTGAAGGAGCTTCCGCGAAGATCGGCTCCACTGAGGTCGGCGCGCAGAAGGTTTGCGTGCTCCAGGTGAATTCCCTGGAGGAATGCTGAGGAGGCGTCCACGCCAACGAGCGGGACTTTGTCCGCGTTCAACTCCTGCAGGGCCTCGATGCGGCCGCCGCTGCCGCCTTTGCCCTGCGCGGTGTTGATGACCTGCCAGGCCTGGTAGTGCCGCTGCTTGATGCGGGAGCCCGATTCCCGGAAATAGAAGATGACACCGATCAAGATGGAGAGGCGGCCGAGGTATTCGAGCACTTCAAGGAAGCTCCACCTGCTGAGGGCGTATGCCGTCCATTCCCAGATCCATTCGAAGGCGCGGAACGGAAGGAGCCAGCGGTGCTTGAGGCTGCTGACGAGGGTGTTCCAGTCGGCAGGGCGTCTGTTTTCTGTGGACGAGATCATTGCATCCCTCCGTGGACGGCATGAGGAATTGGGAGTCTCAGTTGTATCAAATGCAGAGATGAGACCGGAGGGTTGTGATCCAGAAGGAATTGTGCTTTCCCAGGCCTCTTCCGCCGTACGGACGAGACCTGGGGCACCCGGCTTGCCGGTTACTTACTCGCTTCGGCGCGCCAAACCCCGAAGGATATCGAGCCGGTTCTTTGGTGCGTTAGGAGATAGAAACTCTGGGATAGTGTTCGGATTGCGCCGGGGGCGACTAAGGAGCTCCACGGGCCATTCGGCAATACGTGGGTCTTTCACGTGGCGATACTCTCCAGGCTTCGGCTCATCGATGTATTCGGTCTGCCGAACAAGCGCAATCGGCTTTTCCGCTCCCTGAGTTTCCCCTGAAAATGCAACGGCCTCGGCGTAGGTTGCAAACGCAAGGTAGTAGTCATTGCCACCTTCGTCATCAGGAGCGCCACGCTCGGGATGGCACCAGACCCGATACTCCAGAACGTCGTCCCAGACGTATCCTCCCCCGGCCTTTGCAACCGCAGGATACGTTCCCACAAGCGTTGCGTCTACGGCGTCCGGATATCTATAAGTGCTCATCAGTCGCTACTCCGCGTTGTCGATCTGGGCGCGCTGCAGTTTGTCGGAGTAGTCGACGTAGACCGCTTTCCACGTGGTGAAGAAGTCGATGGCGCCGTTGCCTTCGCGGTGGCCGTTGCCGGTGTGCTTTACGCCGCCGAAGGGCAGATGCACCTCGGCGCCGATGGTGGGCGCGTTGATGTAGGTGATGCCGGCTTCGAGATCGCGGATCGCGGCGAAGGCGCGGTTCACATCCTTGGTGTAGAGCGCAGTGGAGAGGCCGTAGTCGATGGAGTTGGCGATTTCGATGGCCTGCTCGAAGGTGTCGAATTCGATGAGGCTGACGACGGGGCCGAAGACTTCTTCGCGGGCGATGCGCATGCCGGCGTGACGCCGCCGACGACGGTGGGCTCGAAGAAGGTGCCGTGGGCGTAGGCGTCCATCGTGAGCGCGTGGCCGCCGCAGAGAAGCTTCGCGCCTTCGCTCGGTTGCGATCTCGACATACTTCTTCGAGGTTTCGATCTGGCTCTTGTTGACCTGCGGGCCGACTTGAACGGATTCGTCGAGGCCGTTGCCGATTTTGAGCGCTTTCGCGCGCGCAACGAATTCCTTGGTGAACTTCGTCGGCGATTCCCTTCTGCAGCAGGATGCGGCTGGTGGCGGTGCAGCGCTGGCCGGTGGTGCCGAAGGCGCCCCACAGCGCGCCGTCGAGGGCGAGTTCGAGGTTGGCGTCGTCGAGGACGATCTGCGCGTTCTTGCCGCCCATCTCGAGCGAGACCGGCTTGAAGGTGGCGGCGGCGCGCTGGGCCACATGCGAACCCACTTCGCTCGAGCCGGTGAAGCTGATGGCGCGGACGTCAGGGTGCTCGACGAGCGCGTTGCCCGCGCGAGCCGCCGCTGCCGCAGACGATGTTGACGACGCCCGGCGGCAGGCCGGCATCGACCAGCGCCTGCACGAGGTTGTAGACGGAGAGCGGCGTGTCCGTGGCGGGCTTGATGACGCAGGTGTTGCCGGAGACGAGCGCGGGAAAGAGCTTCCAACTGGGGATGGCCATGGGGAAGTTCCACGGCGTGATGAGGCCGACGACGCCGACGGGCATGCGGACGCTCATGGCGAACTTGTTCTGCAAGCTCGGAGGGCGTGGTCTGGCCGAAGAGACGGCGGCCTTCGCCGGCGACGTAGAAGGCCTCGTCGATGGCTTCCTGCACGTCGCCGCGGGTTTCGGCGAGCACCTTGCCCATTTCGCGGGTCATGTCGCGGGCGTACTGCTCCTTGCGCTGCTGCAGCAGGATTCCGGCGCGGACGAGGATCTCGGCCCGCTTGGGCGCGGGAACGAGGCGCCAGGTGGCGAAGGCCTTTTTGGCGGCGGCAACGGCCATGTCCACGTCTTCAGCGCCGGAGGACGGGAATGCGCCCACGATGTCGGAGTGGTCAGCCGGGTTCACGTTGAGGATGGTTTTGCCGCTTGCGGCGGGCAGCCATTCGCCGCCAATCAGATTGTGGTACGTGGGGTAGGTCATTGGAAGCCTCGAAATCAGGGACTAGGGACCAGGGACGAGGGACTAGAAACTTGAGAACAGGAGTAGCTCATCCGCGAACTACTGAGTTTAACGCAACCGGGTGGCCCGTCGGGTTGCAACGGAGGACGTCTGATTGAGTTTGCGCCGGGCACCGCGGCGTCATGTGACGAGACAGTCGGTCCGGCCTCTCGGCATCGCGGAAAGGGGTATTGACATAGCTTCCTGGTTGACCCATTACCTTCGGTGTTTGCTGTTGTTGGCCTTGCTGGCCGTACAATACTAGATTGAGGTAGATCCACTTTCCAATGTCATCAAACGGTTATCCTTCGCGCACTTCGCGGTCGCATGGCCTTCGCTCGCTCTTCAGCATGTTTTCGAGCGACCTGGCTATCGATCTCGGCACCGCCAACACCCTGGTCTACGCCGCCGGCAAGGGCATCGTGGTCAACGAGCCCTCCATCGTGGCCATCAACAAGAACACCGGTGAGGTGGAAGCCGTCGGCAAGGAAGCCAAGGAGATGCTGGGCCGCACGCCCGGCAACATCGTGGCCATCAAGCCGATGAAAGACGGCGTCATCGCCGACTTCAAAGTCACCGAGAAGATGCTGAACTACTTCATCCAGAAGGCGCACAACCGCAAGATGCTGGTGCATCCGCGGATCGTGATCGGCGTGCCGTCAGAGATTACGCAGGTGGAAAAGCGCGCGGTCGAGGATTCGGCCTATCGCGCCAAGGCCAGCGAAGTTTACCTGGTGGAGCAGGCGATGGTGGCGGCGATCGGCGCAGGCCTGCCGATTACCGAGCCGGGCGGCAACATGGTTGTCGATATCGGCGGCGGCACCACGGACATTGCGGTGATCTCGCTGTCGGGCATTGTCTATTCGCGTTCGGTGCGCATGGCCGGCAACCAGATGGACGAGGCCATCACCAACTACCTGAAGCGCAAGTACAACCTGCTGATCGGCGAGCGCACTGCCGAACAGATCAAGATCGAGATCGGGTCGGCCTATCCGCTGGACAAGCCGCTGACCATGGAGATCAAGGGGCGCAACCTGATCGAAGGCGTGCCCAAGACCATCACCATCGACGACAGCGAGATTCGCGAGGCGCTGGGCGAGTGCATCGCGGTGATCATGAATGCGATTCGCGTGGCTCTGGAGCGGACGCCGCCGGAGCTGTCGGCGGACATCAGCGATCGCGGCATTGTGCTGACGGGCGGCGGCGCGCTGATCAAGAATCTCGACAAGCGCATCCGCGAGGAAACCGGGCTGCCGGTTTCAGTGGCCGACGATCCGCTGGCTTCAGTGGTGCTGGGCACGGGCAAGATGCTGTCGGACTTCCGCCTGCTGCGCAAGATCAAGATCGATTAATGCAGGGATCAGGGAACAGGGGTCAGGGATCAGCGCTGGGGTCGTGAGGAAAAGACTTCTCGGCACATCGAACCACCGCTCCGCTGAACCCTGACTCCTGACCCCTGACCCCTGGGCGCTCATGGAATCGTTTATTGTTCGCTATCGGAATCTGCTGGTGCTGCTGGCTTTGCTGGTGGCGCAGATTCTTGGCCTTGCCATGCAGGTGCGGCGCACCCGGACTGCGCTGCCGGGCGAGGAACCGGGCGATGGGCGAAGCGTCATGCTCCTTCGGCTGTGGGCTAACGGCGTGGTTTATCGCCGCCGGAGCGCATTCTGCATGGGACCGGACACGGGCGTCTACGGGTTCTGGCACAACTACATCGACCTGCGCCATGTGCGCCAGGAGAACCAGGACCTGCAGAAGACCGTGGACCGGCTGCGGCTGGAGCAGGCTGCCCTGCTGGAAGACGCAAAGCAGGGCCAGCGGCTGCAGGCGTTGCTGAACTTCCAGCAGAAGTACATCTACAAGACGGTCGCCGCGCAGGCCATCGGCACCAGCGGAACCGACCAGTCCCGCGTGTTCTACTATCGACAAGGGCAAGAGCGGACGGACTGGAGCGCGATATGGCCGTCATCACGGCGGACGGCATTGTGGGCAAGGTGCGCGACGTGTTTCCGGCACTCCGCACAGGTGCTGGCGATCAACGACCAGTCGAGCGGCGCGGGCGTGATCCTGGAGTCCACGCGCATTCGCGGCATTCTGCGCGGGCAATGCCGACGGGCAGCCTCAGATCGTGGACATCATTGCCGACCAGCGGATCCAAGCCGGGCGAAAAAGTGCTCACAGCGGGCGGCGACCAGATCTTTCCGCGCGGATTGCCGGTGGGCGTTGTCGAGAAAGTGGTGCGCGATCCGGAGCGCGATGCGTTTATCAACGTGATCGTGAAGCCGGCTGCGCATCTTGACCGGCTGGATGAAGTGCTGGTGATCACGTCGTCCGAGCCGCGGTTCCCGCAGGAGCAGCAGCAGGACATCGCGACCAGCGAAGCACTGAAGGGCGCCGAGGCGGAGGCGCTCAAGAAGAAGGCTTCGGATGGGATGGCGGAGAAGCTGCCGGGGCTGATCGATCCGAAACTGCCGGCGGATCAGCAGCCGCTGAACGACACGTCGAATCCGAATCCCGTAGCGCATCCGCCGCAGGCCCTGCACCCGGATCGCTTCACTCCCGGCAATGCGGCGACGCCGAATATCGGCAGTTCGACTGCCAAAGCCCCCGCAAGTACAACACCGGCCGCTCAGCCGCAGAGGAATCCGTAGCCATGTCGGTGCTCACGGCAGACAGCCGCCGCGAAATTGAGATCCACAGTTATCCAGTGCTGATTTACGCGCTGGTGCCGGTTGGCGCGCTGGTGCTGCAGGCGTGGCTGCCGCGCGTGCTGGGCCGCTTCACATGGTTTGATCTGCCGCTGGTGGTGACAGTGTTCTTTGCCTTGAGCCGGCGCAATCCGATTCAGGGATCGGTGATGGGCGGCATACTGGGCATCTTTGAGGATGCGCTTACGGGACACGCAATCGGCATTAACGGAATGGCCAAGACACTGGTCGGATATCTGGCGGCCTCGGTGGGCGTGCTGATCAACGTCGAAGCTTTCACCGTTCGCCTCATGCTGACGTTTTTCCTGTCGCTGGTTGGAAGCGCGACCTATTTCTTCGTTTATCGCTTTTTGCTGGGCCTTTCGATTGATATCGAGCTGGCTGACCGAGCTGTACAAAGCGATCGGGCAACTCGCTGATTGCGCTGGTGCTCTTTCCCCTGCTCGACCGAACGAAGATAAGGGACTAGGGACTGTAGGGACTTAGGGACTACGTAGGGACGTAGGGACTAGGGACGAGCGACTCGCATCTGTGCGGAATGCGCAGCGAAGAGAATCGAGTACGCAGTATCCTGTTGGTAGAGGTCCATGGCATTTGACAAGTTCACACGCGGCGAAAAGCTCTCCAGCGTCAAGCTGACGGTGGTGCAGTACGGCATCCTCGCGTTGATGCTGGCGCTGACGGCGGGCTTGTGGCGGCTGCAGGTTCTGGGCGCGGAGAACTTCAAGGTTCTGGCGGAGCAGAATCGCATTCGCAAGGTGCCGGTGCTGGCCGCGCGCGGCAAGCTGTTCGACCGCGAGAACCGGCTGGTCGTCGACAACTATCCTTCGGTTTCGTGCTTCCTCGTTCGCGAGCAGAATCACAACGTCGACGCCGACCTGCCGATGATTGCGCAGGGTCTGCACCTCGATCTTGACCAGTTGCAGGCGACGCTGCACCGTTATCGCGCATCGCCCGGGCTATCAGCCCATTCCGATCAAGGAAGACGTGACGGCCGACGAGCAGGCGTTCATCGAGGCGCATCGCAACGAACTGCCGGAACTGGAGACCATCGAAGGCGAGCGGCGGCTTGTATCCGCGCGACGGCTTTGCCGCGCACCTGATCGGCTACGTGGGCGAGGTGAGCGAAGAGGACCTGAACCAGACTCGCTATGCGGCCTATGAGCCGGGCGATGTGGTGGGCAAGGCCGGCGTGGAGGAGATGTACGACCAGGTGCTGCGCGGGCAGGACGGTTCGCGCGACGTGATCGTCGACAGCCACGGCCGCGAGGTGGGCTACCTGGGCACGCAGCACGCTATTCCCGGGCAAGGACCTGAAGCTGACCATCGACAACGACCTGCAGACGCGCAGCGGAGCTCGCGCTGGGCGATCGGAATGGCGCGATTGTGGCGATGGATCCGCGCAATGGCGAGATTCTGGCGCTGGTGTCGCGGCCCAGCTTCGACCCGAACGCATTTGCCGTGCGCATTGAACGCGCGGAGTGGAACAAGCTGATCACCGATCCCGATCATCCGCTGATGAACAAGGCGATCCAGGCACAGCTTGCGCCGGGTTCGACGTTCAAGATCCTCATGTCGGTCGCCGGGCTTGCAGGAAGGCGTCGCGCAGGATCATGCAAGGTGAACTGTGCGGGTGGATGGGGACCGTACGGGTTCTTTCACCATTGCGACGAGAAGCATGGCGCGGTCGACATTCACAACGCGATTCCCTATTCGTGCGATACGTTCTATTACCAGCTCGGCGACAAGCTGGGCATCGACCGCATCGCAAAGTACGCAACGCTAGTTCGGGTACGGGCAGAAGACAGGAATCGATCTGCCGGGCGAACAGGCCGGGCTGATGCCGTCAGCGCAGTGGCTGATGAAGAACTACCATCACAAGTGGTATCCGGACGAGACGCTCGACGTTGTCAATCGGCCAGGGAGCGGTGCAGGCGACGCCGCTGCAACTGGCGCGCATCATCGGCGGGATTGCGTCGGGCGGACACCTGGTTCGGCCGCACGTCGTGTTTCCGGATCAGCTGGTCCCGACGATTTCACAAGGACCTGCTGGAGACTCTGCCAGGCTCGGGCGATGTTGATATTCCTATCGATCCGGACAACTGGGTGACGATCACGGATGGCATGGCAGAGGTGACGCAGCCGGGGTACTTCCACACTGCGGGCTCGGCGCACCTTGAAGGAATCGACCTGGCGGGCAAGACCGGGACGGCGCAGGTGATGAGTCACGAGGCGCTGGCCAAAACGGACAAGGGAATGAAGACGCGTCCGAACGTCTGGTTTGTCGGCGTGACGCCGCGGCGCAATCCCGAGCTGGTGGTGGCCGTGCTGTGGCAGAACGGCGAATTCAGCTACTACCCTGCCCGGCTCGGCGCTCGCGTGGTATCAGCGTACGTCGAAAAGCAGCGGAGGCTCGCTAACAATCTGACGCCGGTGAAGGCGCCAACACCCCCGCCGGCTGAGGTGGGAGCGGTCTGGACCGCGCCAAATTCCTCGCCCGATGGTACTGCGCCCGCGAAGGTGCAGAGCGGGCACTTCTTTGTTGGCCCGTCGGGGATTGTCGATCAGAAAGCTGCCACCGCTCAGACCAGTCCGGGCCCGAGAGCCCCGCGTGCTGTTGCCCCTTCCTCGCGTGTGGCCTCACAGGCCAGCGCTGTCACACCCGGCGGGCCGTGGAAGCCGGAATCCGAGAAGAAGCAATGAGCCCGATGCGCCGCTTCATGAGCTTTCGCGATTTCGACTGGGCGTTGTTCGGCCTGGTCGCGCTGCTGTGCACCATTTCAGTCTTGGAGATTTACTCCGCCACGCTTCACACCAAGTACGTCGGGTTCCACACGAAGCAGATTTACTGGATCGTGGGCGGAACTGGTGGCGATGTTTCTGTTCGCCAAGATCGACTACCACAAGCTGATCGACTGGGTTCCATGGGCCTATGGCTTCTGCCTGGTTTCGCTGGTGGCGGTGAAGCTGGTAGGGACCAAGGTGCTGGGCGCGCGACGGTGGATCAAGATCGGACCGATGCACTTTCAGCCGTCGGAGTGGGTGAAGCTGATTCTCATCCTGGCCGTGGCCCGATACTTTGCCAATCTTGGCGGCGCGCAGTCTCACCTGGAGGGATATCTTCAAGGCGTTCGCGCTGGTGGGCGTTCCCATGCTGCTGGTGCTCATCCAGCCGGATATGGGAACCGACTCTCACCTATACGCCGATTCTGATTGCCGGGCTGTTCCTGGGCGGGATCAACTTGCGGCAGGCTCTGATCCTGATTGCCTGCGGCACTGTGTTCTGGTCGGCCGGAGCATGGTCAAGCGGCAAGGTGCTGAAGCCCTACCAGAAGGCGCGCCTCACGAGCTTCATCAACCCGGACAACGATCCGAAGGGTCGCGGCTACCAGAGTCCTGCAGTCGCAAGATTGCGGTGGGATCAGGCGGGATCTGGGGCAAGGGGGCGGAGAAGGGCACGCAGACGCAGGGGGCGTTTCTTGCCCATTCCGCATGCCGACTTCATCTTTGCCGCGTTCAGCGAGGAGCACGGCTTTGTGGGCGCGATATTTGTGCTGCTGCTATACTTCTTCATATTGATGCGTTTGATTCAAAACGCTCAAACAGCCGCCGACCTGCCCGGGTCCCTCATTATTATGGGGATCGTGGCTGTGTTGACCTTTCAGATCGCGGTCAACGTGGGCATGGTCATCGGCTTTATGCCAGTCACCGGAATCCCTTTACCGTTAATGAGTTACGGTGGATCTTCGGTGCTGTTTACGTTCCTGGCGCTGGGCGTGGTGATGAACGTGCGCATGCGCCGGTTCGTAAACTGAAATGCTCCGGCACTTTGTCCGGAGGCAAGGTTGCAGGCTTTACTCTCTTGCGGCCAACCGGAGCCGTCCGGACCACAAGAGCCAATTTTTCAGTGATTTACGGCATCGCAAGCGATGTTGTGGTCGGTGTTCCTGCCGGGTTCAGTCGCTCCCCTTGATGCGGCGGATTCGAAACAGGAGGCTCCGGTCACAGCATCCCCAAGGATGCATAAGCCGGCCAGGTCCGGATGGACCGCGCGCCAGGCAGGATTGGGTTCATGAGCACGCAGAGACGGGCAAGCCGTTCACAGCGGATCAACAGCACGGAGCGCGAGGAGATGATGAGCCAGACAGGCTCTTCTTCCAGATCGCGCTTTGGACATGCAACCGCCAACGGCGTAACGGCCCCGCTCATGTCGATCATCTGGTTGGCGTGGGGTTGGCTCCTTCGGAGCGGCGCAAGGGCGTCGCGGGGAGTGCAGGACAGGGTGGCCACAAACTCTCTGCTATCGGATCACCGTTTCAGAACGCTCGTTCGGCTCGACAGCCGCTGCGGTTCTCCGCCCTTGAGTGCGGCGGGCCGCGGCAGTGTTCCAGCCGCGCCAGCGACACATTGGTCATCCACGCTGCACATTCCCAACCTCCCCGTCTCGCACGCGTCTCCATCCGTCCTTGCCGCATGCCCCAGCTGGCGAAAGCCGCTGGGCGGAAAGGTACGATGGCAAAGGAGATTTGTATTTCCAGCACGCCGCATGAGACGCGGCTTGGCAATTCTTGAAGACGATCAACTCGCGGAAATCTATTACGAACGCGAAAATGAGTACACCCTGGCGGGTTCAATCTACAACGGGCGCGTTACGCGCGTCCTCCCCGGCATGCAGTCGGCATTTGTCGACATTGGTCTGGAACGCGACGCGTTCCTTTACGTAACCGACTTTCTCGAACTGGAAGATCAGGAAGAGACCGACGAGTTGGAGAAGGCCGCCGTCAGCAGCGGCGGTCAGGCGCCGCGAGAAGTGCGCCAACGGCAATGGACACGAGCGCGGCCCACGCCCGGGACGACCGGAGCAGCGGCAGGATCGCAGTGAACGAGACCGCAAGCCGACCGGAGAGGGTGCGCTCGAATCTGCCAAAGCTGACGTTGCCGCTCCCGCCGGCGAGACCGAGGAGCAGGCCCAGGAAACGCAGGAAACATCCGGCGAGCCCGGCGCAAAGCGTTGGCGCGGACGCCGCCGCCGGCGTGGCGGCCGGGGAGCCGGCAGTGCACCTGGTGGCGAACCGTCTGAAAGCCATGAGCCTGTAGAGACCAACGTTTCCGAGGCAGCCGAGCCGGAAGCGAAGGTTGCGAGCAGGATCCAGGCGCCGAGGCTGCGCCCGTGCGTGCACCGCGCGGCGGCGAGCGTGCGGCCGAGTCGTTCTTGCTGCCCGGTGAGTCGCTCTCAAAGTACGGCGGCCCTCCTGCGGAGAGTGCGCAAAAGGCTGCGCCTGAGGTACAGGCCCCTGCGCGTCCCGCGTCCACATTCAAGCCGTCTACGCTGATTGAGGCGCCGATCAGTGTGGGATGGCAGCGGCCTGCTGGCGGGCGAATCGATTTCGCGGCACCGCAACCGGCAGACGGAGCCCGAAGAGCAGGCGTCGGCTGACCGAGAGCTTTCGCATCGGAGAGCAGCTCCCAGGACGGGATCGAAGAACAACAGTTCGTGGAAGAGACCACAGAGGAGAACTCACATGCCGGGTTGAAGCCGGCATTGACACAGCCGCTGGACGAAACTGCTTCCGCTCCTGTCGAAGATGACTACTTTGAGGAGACGTTCGAGCCAGTGCCGGGAGAGCCGATCCATGATGCGGCGGGGCTTCCCGGATTCGAAGCTGCGACAGAGCACGAGGAGTCCACCGAGCCTGAAGGCGATCGGAGCGCTTCGCACCATGTCGATCCATTGCCGCCTTCCGGGTTCAGGCTCTTTGGCTTTGGCGGGAAGAAAAGGGGTTCGGACGAGGAGTTGCCTACTCCGTCTCCGGCCGTGGAAGAGGCAAAGCCCGCGGCTGCTCCAGTGGTGTCGGCCTTTTCGCCGGGCGCCGGAGTCGTTGAAGAAGAGGTCATCGAAGGAGAGGAAATCGAGACCCCGCATCATCATCACAAGATTGATGAGCACGACCTCGACGAGTACGAAGAAGAAGAGAAGCTGCACACGCAGATTCGTTCAGGAGAACTGGGCGAGATGCTGCAGGAAGCCCATCTCGACCATCGCATTCAGCTGAACTTCGATGACAAGAATGGCGATGAGGACGGCGAAGAGGCTCTGGAAGGCGAAGACGAAGAAGAGGAAGAGCCCGTTGCCGCCGAGGGTCAGCCGGCGGGCGACGCCCAGAGCCGTCAGCGCCGTGAGCGCGGCGGACGAGGCAGGCGCGGACGAGGAGCACCGGGAGGACCGGGAAATCGCCGCGGAGGTCCCCGTCGCTCGATGCAGACCTCTGACCTGCCCATCATCAGCGATCTGCTGAAGCCGGGCCAGGAGATTCTGGTTCAGATTGCCAAGGAGCCAATCGCCAAGAAGGGCGCGCGGATTACAAGCCACATCGCGCTTCCGGGACGGTTCCTTGTCTTCATGCCCACGGTTTCGCATGTCGGGGTCAGCCGCAAGATTGCATCGGATGAAGAGCGCCAGCGCTTGAAGCGGATTCTCGTGCACGAGCGCGGCGATGCTTCCGGCGGATTTATTGTTCGCACCGCGGCTGAGGGCGCTTCAGAAGAAGAGTTGCGCGCCGATCTTCGTTTTCTGATCCATCTGTGGAACGAGATCAAGCAGCGCTCCGACAATTCGAAGTCTCCAGCGCTCATCTATCACGATCTCTCGCTCATCGAGCGCATCCTGCGCGACCAGGTGAGCAGCAACTTCTCGTCGATCTGGGTTGACTCGGAAGCGGACTACGAGCGCATTGTGCGATTCCTCAACCGCTTCTCACCGACGCTGGTGCGGCGCGTGAAGCTCTACACCAAGGAGATTCCGCTATTTGAGCACTTCGGCATCCAGGACGAGATCTCGAAGGCGCTGCGTTCGAAGGTGTGGCTGAAGAGCGGCGGTTCGATCGTCATCAACCAGACTGAAGCGCTGGTGGCTATCGACATCAACACCGGGAAGTATGTCGGCAAGACCGCCCGCCTTGAGGACACTATCCTCAAGACCAACCTCGATGCGATTCCTGAGATCGTCCGGCAGATTCGTCTGCGCGATCTGGGCGGAATCATCGTGATCGACTTCATCGACATGGATGAGCGCAAAAATCGCTTCAAGGTGATGGCCGCGCTGGAAGAAGCGCTGAAGAACGATCGCGCTCCGACGAAGGTTCTGCAGTTTAATGATTTCGGATTGGTCGCAATCACGCGCAAACGCGTGAAGCAGTCGCTTGAGCGGACGCTTTCAGTTCCCTGCCCGACGTGCCAGGCAACCGGAATGGTCAAGAGTCCCGCGACTGTCTGCAATGAGATCTTCACCGAGTTGCGGAAGATGAAGCGGCACCTCGAAAGCCCGGATGTGCTGCTTCGTGTCAATCCTGAAACCGTGAAGGTCCTCAAGGCGAACAATGCAAGCTGGATCACCGAATTTGAGGAACTGATCGGCAAGAACATCCTCATCAAGAGCGACGCGAGCCTGCATCCCGAGCAATTTGACATCCAGGGATAGACAACTTCAGCGCATTCTTCAGGAAGGGCCGGGTAAAACTCCGGCCCTTCGTGTTTCCAGGGTCATCGCAACTTCCCGTTGAAAATGGAGTCTAAATATCTCGGAGGGAGAGGCAAATGGCTCCCGTAAATTACACGTGTATATGAGGTGTGGGATGCTCTTCTACCGGTGCAGGTCAGGATTGCGCAATGTAGGCCTAGTGTCGATGGCATTCGCGTTGTTGGCCGCTTCTGCGAGTGCTCAATTTGCAAACTCTCACGATTCCCCTAGCGCGGTTCTATCGACGGCGAACGAATCCAGCTCCATTGATGTAAAGTTTGCCGATCACGATGGCATTCCGGCGGAGCCCGCATTGCCCGCCGCGCCAGGAGCAAGCGGCGCCGGAGGCGGAACACAATACGATAACCGACCTACCCGTGGCAGCATTTACAGCCGCATGGCATTTGAAGTAGGTGGCGGATTCAATTCACCGGCGCCCGACTCCCCTGACATCACGTGGGGCGGGAATTTTACGGCCGGCGCAGGTTACCGATTCAATCACCTGCTCAGTACGCTCGTCGAGTATCAGTTCATCAGCAATAAGTTACCGGGCACGTTGATTGCTCAAGCAGGTTCAACGGGCGGCTACGCGCACATCTGGTCATTCACCGCGTCCCCGGTCGTCGACTTGACTCCGAAGCGGAGTTTCGACGTTTTTGTGGCTGGCGGTGGCGGCTTCTATCGCAAAGTCACGAGCTTCACCGATCCGCAATTGTATGTGTACTGCAACTACTTCTATTGCGGAACGTACGCCCAGGACGTGGTCGTGGGGCATTTTTCGAGCAACCAGGGCGGCTGGAATATCGGCATGGGAATTGCGCACAGAACCGAGAATGGCGTGAGGCTGTTTGCCGAAGCTCGTTATCTTGATGTGCTGACACCTGCCATAACTACCCAGCCGAATGGGCTAGGCACCACGACCGTAGAAGCGGGCACGCGGCTTCTTCCCGTAACCATCGGGGTGCGCTGGTAGGCGCGCGCAGAACAGGAATTGGGCTAGAGCACGCCGATCATTCTGAGCCTGACGAGTCCTCCGGCCAACACGCCTATGGGGGCAAGTGCCACAAGCCCGAGCATGTATGCGATGGGTTGCTGGCCGCGCTGCTGCAGAGCGCTGAGCGCGGCGAGCGCGAGCACCGCGAGCGCCAGAGCCAGTACGTGAACCAGTGGGTTGGCTTGCGATGCCCACGCAGTCACGTAACCTCCGGCGGCGGCCGCAAGGAATGAATAACCGAGATTGACGAACATGTAGCCAGGCTGGGCCTTGCCCGAAGAGCTCACCCAACCGGGCGTAAGCATTTTGAGCAGGGCCGTGAGGACGGCAATCAGCAACGCCATGGTTGCGAATCCGGCAACGAGAGCAAGGAACGCGCGGAGGATTACCACGGCTTGCGCTTCTCTACCGTCGCGGTTCCCACTTCGCCCCGCTCGATGCGTGCAAGGAAGTCCCGCGCCAGCCGCGACTCGCCGGGATGGCTCTCGCCATGGATCGAACACAGGTCGAGAAACTCATCGCAGAGCGCATTGCGCTGCTCCTGCTGCGCAAAGACCTGCTGCAGCGCGAGCGCCAATTCGCGCAGACGTGCGGCTTCCGGCCAGGCTTCGTCTTCTTCGTCACTAGACACGTAATCGGAGAAGAGCCCGCGGCGGCCGCGAGCACATTCCTGAAGGCAGGCGAGAAGCTGATCCGCGAAGACGTGGCTCAGCGCGTCCAGTTGATCGACTTCCATTTCGTCGTGCGGGTCCATGCTGTTATCCCCTGGCGTTTCATCCCTACTTCGCTTGCATTGCCGCTTCAACGTCTTCCGCGGTGTGCGGAAGATCGGCGGTCAGATCAATGAGCTTGCCGTCGGCACCCACGAGAAATACACATTCGATGCGTACGCCGATCTTTTCTTCGGGGATATAAACGCCGGGCTCAATCGTGAAAACCATGCCGGGCCTGAGCACGGCTGGATAGGACTCGACCGGGTCGTGTACGTCAATGCCGACCATGTGACCGAGACCGTGGAGCCAGTATTTTCCGAGCGAGTCGCCGTGCAGATCCTTGGCGTGCGTGTTGATGTAGTTGTAGGCTGCGGTGTCGAGCGAGTCGGGGTCCTTGCGATCGCGATCGTTGATCTTCGACTTGCCAACGACAAACGCATCGATGGCGGCCTTCTGCGCGCCGAGCACGACGTTGTAGATCTCGCGCTGGCGAGGGGTGAAGCGCCCGTTGGCCGGAACTGTGCGCGTAATGTCAGACGCATACATCGAGAACTCGCACGCCGCATCAACCACAACCACGTCGCCGTCTTCGATGGTCCGCGAGTTCTCTGAGTAGTGCAGGATTGTGGAGTTGATGCCCGATCCCACGATGGGCGCGTAAGATGGCCGCTCGCAGCCTTGTTCGAGCCAAGCGGCGACCATTCTGCCTGCGACGGTGCGCTCAGTCACCCCGGGCTTTACCGAGCGCATCATGACTTTTTGGCCGGCGATGGATGCGGCTGAAGCCTTTTTCAGCAGATCGATCTCGCCTGCGTTCTTCACAACGCGCAAGGTGTTGATGGCAGCGGTCACGTCGCGAGTGGCAGGCGCATCCACGCCAAGCGTAACTGCAGTGAAAGCAATGAGCGCATCCGCCGACTTTGCTCCGGGCTGCGTCCAGATGTTCTGCGCCACGCGGCGGTCGGCGGAGATTAGCTTGTTCAACACGCCGGGGAGCGCCGTCATGTCCAGCACTTCATCGACGCCGGTGGCCTTCGTGACGTCGGACGAAGCCGCATCGAGCTTGATGCCGGTGTACTTTTCCTTCCGGAGGTCGCGCGTGGGGAGAAAGAGAGTCTCTTTATAGCCGCTTTTCTGGGCCGTCACGAGCAGAACCGCACCGGGCTCGTTCCAGCCGGTCAGGTAGTAGAAGTTCGAGTCCTGGCGATAGGCGTCGAAGTCAAGCACAGGTTCTTCTGAAGCAAAGAGAACCGCGACGCCCCCCTGCAACTTTGCGGCGAGCGCGACGCGCCGGGCGCGATAGTCGCCGGAAAGTTGTTTTTCGAGGGCTTTGAGAGTGGGCGCTGCCAGAATGGCGATCAAAAGAAAGAGGGCCAGACTTCGAGAGACTTTCATCCCGTTATTGTCGCTTGTCGTTGTCGAAGGTGCCAAACAACAGAGGCACCTGCTGGCAGGCGGCGTCGCTTGCAGAAGGGTCAGACTGCACCTTTTACCTGCCGCGGCTGGGGCTTCTAATTGGGGTGAGTCGTCCTCTTTTCAACTCCCCACATTGAATTTCCGCACGAAACGCCGTATCCTAGGGGTGCAGACGAGTTTGTCCGCCTGGATCGCCGTGGGTTTCCGGCTGGCGGAGAGATGAGTGGGCTCACAGCCCACTTTTTATTTGGAGCAAAGTCCTGCCGGAATCGGCCGCCGATTGGCCGTTAAATCCTGCCGGGATGTTCCGCTGTAAGCGGCTGTTTTCCAAGGCTTTGGAGCAGGGTTGATCGGCTGGACGGGTGGAATCGCGGTACTGGGAACGATGGCAGCAGAGCTGGATGAAATTCGCGCGGCGGCAGAAAGGGTGGCGGCATCACACGGCCTGGACGTGGTGGACGTTGAGATTGCCGGACCGTCCAAGGAACGCGTGCTGCGGGTTTTTCTGGAGAAGAACGCCGAGGGGCGCGCACGATTGAAGGCTGAGATCGCAGCAGGAGCCGAGGGGCTTCCGGAACGGCTGGCCGAGGGCCGGTTGAGCGTCGAGCAGCTCTCGGGCGTGACCCATGAGGATTGCGCAGCCTTCAGCCGGGATTTTGGCGTGCTTCTGGATGTGGAGGACCTGGTTCCCGGCGGGGAGTACACGCTGGAAGCAAGTTCTCCGGGGCTGGATCGCAAGTTGAGCAAGCCCGAGGAATTTCAGCGGTTTGCGGGCTGCCTGATCAAGGTGCAGACCTTTGAACCAATTCGCAATAACCGGCACTGGCGCGGTCGACTAGAGGCAGGGGCCGAGCGAGACAATCATCACTTGGACCTTGCCGCCGTGCAGCAGAACAGCAAGAGCCGAAAAGCCGGCGTTAACACCGTGGAAATCGCCCTGGGAAACATCGAGAAGGCGGAGCTGATTCCGGAGATTTAGGCAGAAGAGTCAAGCACGGTTCAGTTCGTCGCTCGAGTGTCAGGCCGGGGTGAAATCTCAGCCTCCCAAACATCAACTTCAGCATGCGGCAGCCGGTTCGGTTACGTCGCCGGAACAGATCAAGAGAGCACGCAAAGTATGGCCAGCGCTTTGTATCAAAGTATCGAAGCTCCTGAGCCGCGAAAAGGGCATTGAGCCCGAGATCGTGGTGGGCGCCGTGGAAGAGGCCATCGCCCTGGCCACGCGCAAGTACTACAAGACCCAGGAAAACATGCGCGGGGAACTGAACAAGGACACGGGCGAGATTACCGCCTACATCTACAAGACGGTCGTGGCCGACGACGAAGAGATCGAAGATCCGGTCAACCAGATCACGCTGACTGAAGCCAACGAACTGGCGCCGGGCGTTGAGGTCGGCAGCGAGATTCGCCTCTATCGCGACACCAGTCCCCTGGGCCGCATCGCCGCGCAGCTGGCCAAGCAGGTCATCTTCCAGAAGGTTCGCGAGGCCGAGCGCGACACGGTCTTCCAGGAGTACGCGCACCGCGAGAAGGAAGTCCTGAACGCGACGGTGAAGCGCATCGAGGGCCAGGACATCATCTTCGACCTGGGCAAGGCGGAGGCACGCTGCCCCAAGCGCGAGCAGTCGCGACTTGAGCAGTTCTCCGTCGGCGAGCGGGTTCGCGTGGTTCTGCTGAAGGTGGACCGCGCCGCCAAGGGTCCGCAGGTGATCGTGTCTCGCGCCGCGCCGGAACTGGTGCAGAACCTGTTCCAGTCTGAAGTGCCGGAGATCTACGACAACACCGTCGTGATTCGCGCCATCGCGCGCGAGGCCGGCGAGCGCACCAAGATTGCCGTGCAGAGCCGCGACAAGGATGTGGACCCGGTGGGCGCCTGCGTGGGCATGAAGGGCATGCGCGTGCAGTCGATCATTCGCGAACTGCGCGGCGAAAAGATCGACATCATCGAGTTCAGCGAAGAGATCACGACGTTCGCCGAGAAGGCGCTGCAGCCGGCCAAGGTCAGCCGCGTCTCCATCACCGACCTGACGCGAGAAGCAGCTCGAAGTGATCGTCGACGATACGCAGCTCTCGCTGGCCATCGGCAAGAAGGGACAGAACGTCCGCCTGGCCGCCAAGCTGCTGGGCTGGAAGATCGACATCAAGAGCGAAGAGGAGAAGCGCCAGGAAGTCGAGCAGCAGATGCAGGCTCTCACCGGCGGTCCTTCAACGCCGATCGAGCAGGTTACCGAGCTGGGCGACGGCATCATTCAGAAGCTGGTGGCCGCCGGCATCACCACGGTGGAGGCTCTGGCCGACATGACGCCGGAGCAGCTCGAAGAGATTCCGGGCATCGGCGAGAAGACGCTGGAACGCATCAGCGTTGCCGTGCGCCACTACTTCGGTCACTTTGAAGAGGGCGAAGAAGGCTCCGGCGACCGAAGCGGCGCGGCGGCGGCGTCCGGAGAGCTGAAACTGCCGGAGGCTGCGCGCAGGCAGCCGCGGAACGCGGAAGCGAGCTCGAAAATGCGCAGAGGTTCTCGAGGAAGCGGAGAGCGTGCCGGGAACGCCGAAGCCGAGCTCGAGAATCGCGCAGATGGAAGACACTGGCCGAGTGCGAGAAGACGCCGAAGTTGCCGCGGAGACCTGGCAGTGAGAATGCACCGGACGAGCAGGACAGAAGAGAGCGAGGCGAGCAATGAAGAGGGCGGCGCGTAAGATGCGCCGCGCCTTTCAATGCCGTTCAAGTCATAATGGTAGTAGAGCAACAGCCAATGCCATGAGGTAGCTATGAGCGACTAAGGGCTTTGGGTAGCACATTCTGAAAAGAGGCGGATGAGCAAGGTTCGAATTAACGATCTCGCACGCGAGATGGAAGTCAAGAGTCGGCAGATTCTTGACGTGTTGGCGGAGCTCGGCCTGGGCGAGGGCAAAACCCACTCCAGTTCCCTGGAGGACTGACGAGGCCGATAAGGTTCGCGCGCAGTTTGAGCGCGGCACCGAATCGGCGTGCGCACGCGGGCGGCGGGTCTGCCCGCGGCTCCGCAGACCATCACACCCAAGATCGATCTCTCGCACGTCTCCAAGCCTGGCGACGTGATGAAGGCCATTCTGGCCAAGAAGCAGGAAGAGGAAGCGGAGGCCCGCAAGAGCCACGTTCCGGCTCGCGCCCGCAGCGCCAGCCGCATCGAATGCTCCAGCAAAGCCGGCGCCCCCCGCAGTGGCTGTCGCAGCACCGCCTGCTGCTGCTCCCGCGCGGCCGGAGCCGCGCAAGATCGTGCCGCAGCCGCGCCCCGCGCCGCAATCATTCCACCTGCGCCACCGGCCATTGCTTCAAGGCCACCAGCGGGCGCAGTGGTGGCCAAGGCGCCCGTGGCTGCCGCTACAGCACGTCCCGTCGTCGCGGTCGTACCGCCAGCGGCGGTGGTCAAGCCGCCGGCAACAGCGGTTCCGCCGCAAAACGGTCACTCCGCGATCAACCTGCGCGCCGCTGCGCCTAAGCCGCCGCTCCGCCTGCGCCCGTTCAGGCGCAGCCTGTCACTCCCAAGGTTGTTGAAGTCGCCCGCGGCCGCGCCTGTTATGCGAAGCTGCGCCTCCGCCTGAGATGGAAGCTCCCGCCGATTCAGGCTCCTGAAATAACTGCAGACGCCCGTGGCTGCAACACCTTCGCAGGCGGCTCCCGCTGCAGCACCAAAGCTTCACCGCCCGGCTCCGCCGGTTGCCGAAGGCGCCTGCCGCCTGCCTCCGGCTCCGCCAATTCGCCGCGTCGTGATGCCGCAGACCGGTCCGCGCCCGGTCTACAAGGCGCCCATCGTGGCTCGCCAGCGCTCCACCTCCTGCCGCGCCGCAGGGTGCAGGCATCCAGCGCGGCAAGCCCATCTTCGATCGCCGGCCGGCGAGGCGCTCCCGGCGGCTTCCAGCAACGGCACGCCCGGCGGCGCCCGGCCAGGGCCAGTTCCCCGGCGGTCCGCGCCCCAAGCATCCCACGCGCACCACGCCCGGCGGATTTGCGGGCCCCGGCGGTCCTGGCGCGACCCGGCGGCCGTCCCGGCTTTGGCGCGCGCCCCGGATTCGGCGCCACCGCGTCCCGGTGGCTTTGGCGGTCCACGCCCCGGTGCCTGGCGGCGCTCCACCTACCGGCGAAGCACCGCGCCCGCAGCGTGCCGCACAGAACCGTGGCCGTCGCGGCGGACAGCAGTATCCCAAGACCAAGGAAGGCCCGATGAAGGGCTTTGTGCCGCCGCCACGTTTTGGCGGCGCTGCACAGACTTCAGCCACGAGCCGCTGCCCATCACCCGCGAGATCACGGTGACCGAAGGCATCAGCGTGAAGGACCTGGCCGAGAAGCTCGAAATTCGCGCCAAGGACCTGATCGCGACGCTGCTCATGCGCGGCGTCTTCGTCACCGTGAACCAGTCGCTCGACGCCGAGATGGTGAAGGACGTCGCCGCCAAGTTCGGCGCCGGCGCCACCGTCATCAGCTACGAAGAAGAACTGGCGAACCAGGCCATCGAAGAAGTGCTCGAAGCCGAAAATACCGGCGAGCTCGAGGTACCGCGTGCACCCGTGGTCACCGTCATGGGCCACGTCGATCACGGCAAGACCTCGCTGCTCGATGCCATCCGCGAAACCGACGTTGCCGCCGGCGAAGCCGGCGGCATCACCCAGCACATCGGCGCCTACAAGGTTCGCTTCACCAAGGAAGGCTCTCCGGCTTCCGGCCGCGAGATCGTCTTCCTCGACACGCCGGGCCACGAGGCATTCACCCGCATGCGTGCCCGCGGCGCCAAGGTGACGGACATCGTCGTCATCGTGGTGGCCGCGGACGACGGCGTGATGCCCCAGACGCTCGAAGCCATCGATCACGCCAAGGCCGCCGAAGTGCCGATCATCGTGGCCGTGAACAAGATCGACAAGCCCGAGGCGAATCCCGATCGCGTCAAGAAGCAGCTCGCCGATCGCGGGCTCATTCCTGAAGAGTGGGCAGGCGGCGGCGAAGGCACCGTCTTCGTCGAAGTCTCGGCCAAGAAGCGGCATGAACCTCGACCTGCTGCTCGAAATGATCTGCCTGGTCTCCGACATCAAGGCTCCCAAGGCCACGCCGGGACGCAAGGCCGTGGGCTCAGTGCTCGAAGCCAAGCTCGATCGCGGCCGCGGCGCCGTGGCCACCGTGCTGGTGCAGGACGGAACCCTGCGCCTGAACGACAGCTACATCGTCGGCAACACCTTCGGCAAGGTCCGCGCCATGTTCGACGACCGCGGCCGTCCACTCGAAGAAGCCGGCCCATCGACGCCGATCGAAGTGCTCGGCCTCGAAGCCATGCCGGACTCCGGCGACACCTTCCTGGTGGTTGCCGATCGCGACAAGGCCAAGGGCATCGCGCAGTACCGCAAGATGAAGGAGCGCGAGGCGCAGCTTGCCAAGAGCTCGCGCGTCTCGCTCGAAGGACTGGCCGAGCAGATTCGCCAGGCCGGCGTGAAGGACCTTGCCCTCATCATCAAGGGCGACGTGACCGGCTCGGTGGAAGTGCTGGCCGATTCGCTGGTCCGCATGTCGACCGAGAAGGTGCGCGTCAAGGTCATCCACTCCGGCGTCGGTTCGATCACCGAGAGCGACGTGCTGCTGGCCACGGCTTCGAACGCCATCATCATCGGCTTCAACGTGCGCCCCGAGCGCAAGGCCGCCGAACTGGCGCAACAGGAAGGCGTCGAGATTCGCCTGCACTCGATCATCTACGAGCTGCAGGACGAGATGCGACTGGCCATGCTGGGACTGCTCGAACCCACGTTCAAGGAGAACTACGTGGGCCGCGCAGAGGTCCTCAACATCTTCAGGATTCCGAAGGTGGGCACCATCGCCGGCTGCCGCGTGCAGGACGGCGTGATCCGCCGCGATGCCGAGATCAAGGTGATGCGCGGCGACGAGCAGGTCTTCAAGGGCAAGATCGGCTCGCTCAAGCGCTTCAAGGACGATGCCCGCGAAGTCACCAACGGCATGGAGTGCGGTATCGGCATCGCCAACTTCAGCGATCTGAAGGAAGGCGACCTGATCGAAGCCTTCTCCACAGAGAAGATGGCCGCCGATCTTGGCGCGCTGACGTCAGCGAAAGCCTAGTCCAGGACCAGAAAGAAAACGGCCCGCTTCTCCTTACGAGAGGCGGGCCGATTTGCTTTTGGTGAAGACGTAGTATGCTGGAGCGTCCCACGAAACAGTCTGTGAAAGAGAGGGCCAAATGAACTTCATGCGTTTGAAGACGACGCTGATTTTGTGCGCCATCGCACTCACCGGGATGGGTTTGATCGTAGGCTGCCATTCGTATGCGCCCAACGCAGGGCACGAGATTGTCCTTGTGAAGAAGCCGATCTTCTTCGGACATGGGGGCGTGGACCCTGTTCCGGTGAAGACAGGGCGGACATACGCGGCCATCAGTACAGATGGGGTGGATGTGAACATGCAGCCGCAGAAGTTCGAGACCGAGTTGCCCGACACAATGACACGGGACGGGGTTCCGATCACATTTCACGCCATTATGGTTCTGCAAGTAACCGACTCTGTGACTCTCATCAAGACATTCGGTCCCGAATGGTATGCCAACAACCTGGAGGAGCCGTTCAAGACGATGGTTCGCCAGGCAGTGAGGAAGCGGGGCATGAACGAGACCGCCATCAGCACCACCGCCCTGGATGAGATCGATAACGAAATCCACGATCAGCTTAGCCTCTTCATCAAACAGAAGAGTCTTCCTGTCGAACTCGTAACCATGACCGTTGGAAAAGCCAATCCGCCGGATTCAGTGAAGACCCAGCGCATCGCGACCGCCACGCAGGAGCAGCGTATCCAGACCGAGCAGCAGATGAAGCTCGCCGAAGATCAGCGAGCAGCTGCCGAGACGAGCAGGGCCAAGGCGGACAATGCATACCGCGAAGCTCTGGGGCTCTCGCCTCAGCAGTTCATCCAACTCGAGACAGTCAAAATGCAGCGCGAGGTTTGCGGCGAGCAGGGCAAGGCAACCTGCACGTTTATCCAAGGTAGCGGCGCCCAACCTGTTTACGACCTGGGCAAAAAGTAATTCCGTTATGGCAAGTCGAGGGGCTTCCCCAGAGGGGCCCCGATAAGATTCTGCAGCCTTAGGTATGCGCGAACGTCGGGGAGTATACCTGCCGTGCGTGCCGCCGACCAATCGCAAAATATCTGAACACCCTGACCCTGTGGTCCGTCTTAGGGGATGTACGACGCGGATCAAGCGCCCGACATCCTTCTTCGTCCGGCTGAAGCTTCAGGGAGAGCACGAGTTTTGACCACCGACGCAGACGCGGAGTTTACGGCGCTTGTCGAGCGCCAGTCACGCTTCGTCTTCAGGGTGGTCTATGCGGTGCTGCTGAACGCGCATGACGCTGAAGACGCCGTGCAGGAGACATTCTTGAAGCTCTATCGCAATCGCGGATGGCAACAGGCCGAGAATGAGCGAGCCTTTCTGGCGCGGGTTGCCTGGCGCGTTGCTGTCGATCTGCGCCGCGCAACGTCGGCAGGCCACCCGGTCGCAGAGATGCAGGAAGACGTCCTGCCATCCTCGCTTCCAGGCCCCGATGAAGCTCTGGTCGCGTCGAATCAGCACGCGCTTATTCACGCGATGATCGATGTGCTCCCAGAAGAATTGCGAGTGCCTCTGGTGCTGTCGACTTTTGAGGAGTTGAACTCCCGCGAGATCGGCCGTGCTCTCGATCTCCCGGAAGGGACTGTGCGCACGCGGCTGCTTCGTGCTCGACAGATCCTGCGGCAGAAGTTGGAAGCCACGCATATGCGGAGCCAGGAGATTCGTCATGCCTGAACGCGACAAGCTCGACCAAATACTCGACTCGGCCCTCGTGGGCTACGCTGAGCCCCGCAGCGGTCTGGAGAAGCGGATCCTGACTCGGGTTATGGCTCGTGTTGAAGAAGAGCGCGGCGTGAGTCTGGCTCCGCGACGCCGCTGGCTGGTATGGGCGGTTGCTATTCCGCTGACCGCATGCATTGCTCTTTACGTCGCGGTTTCCAACGTTCGGCAGCTTAATACCAACGTCGTTCTGGAGGCGCCAAAACATGAGAAGGCCGCCTCCGCTCCGAGTTTGCAAGGCACGCAGCGGGAGACGATTCATTCGGTAGAGAGGTCCCGGGCCGGGGCAGCGTCGAAACCGATTCTGCATCGCAGCGCGATTGTTGCAACCAACTTGGTTGCCAGGCCGAAGCTCGACGTCTTCCCCGCTCCTCAACCGCTCAGCGCGCAGGAGCAGGCTCTGGTTGCGCTGGTTAAACAAGCTCCAGAGCTGCAGCAGGAAGTGCTCGCGCGCGCGAACGAAACCGACATGCCGTTGCAGATTTCCGCCATTCAGATTCCGCCGATTTCACCGCCCGATGAGGGAAAGAATTAGGGAGAAAAACCATGCGCAAAATGACAATGCTCTGCTGCCTTCTGCTCCTCGCGTTTTCCTTTGGATACAAAACGTCTGCCCAGGAGGCGGCGAAGGCCACGGACACTGTGAAAGTGCCCGAAGCCCCGGTCCACTACTATCACCTGGAGTTCTTGGTGCAGGAGCTTGGCTCGGACGGCAAGCCCGTGAACAGCAGGTCGTACGCGACGACGACAAGCACGGATCGTATGGCCACTAGCGTCTCGATACGAACGGGGTCGAAAGTTCCAGTTCAGAACGGATCCGGAAACATTCAGTACATGGACGTGGGGATTAGCTTCGATGCCCATTACGTGCACGAGATCAATGGGAAACTGGCAATCGACCTGGCCGCCGACCTCAGCAACCTGGCGACCCCTGCAGGAGTGAGCCAACCGTCCACGCCGGTGATTCGGAATAATCGGTGGCAGGGGCCTGTGATTGTGCCGCTCAGCAAACCCACCGTCGTGTTTACGTCTGACTCTCTCGACACCAAAGGCAGTATGCAGGTTGTCTTGACGGCGACACTTGTGCAGTAATTCTGCAATCGCCTTTGGAGTGACCCCACTCATGCGCAAACGAACGCACATGAATGGGGTATCGGGCACCCAACCAGTCTGAGGGTTAGTTTCTGCTGCGCAACTTGGAGAGGAGCCGCAGGATCTCAAGGTAGAGCCAGACCAGCGTGACCATGATGCCAAAGGCGCCGTACCACTCCATGTACTTTGGCGCGCCGTAGGCCACGCCCTTCTCGATGAAGTCGAAGTCGAGCACCAGGTTCAACGCGGCGATGGCGCAGACAAAGAGGCTGAATGCGATTCCGATCGGGCCTGAGCCGTTGATGGAAACCAGGTGAATGCCGAAGAAGCCCATCACCATCTGAACCAGGTAGAAGACCGCGATTCCGCCGGTCGCGGCCACGATTCCAAGGCGCATCTTGTCGTTCAACTTGATCATGCCTGTGGAATACGCCATGAGCAGCACGAGCAGCGTGCCGAAGGTGAGGCCGACCGCCTGGATTGCGATGCCGGGGTAACGGATGTCGAACATGGCCGAAACGCCACCGAGGAAGAGCCCTTCGAGCAGCGCATAGATCGGCGCGGTAATCGGCGCCCACTCCTTCTTGAAGACCGTCACCATGGCGCAGATGAATCCGCCGAAGACTCCCACGAGAAGGAGCCCGGCCACATCCGCCGGATCCCGCGTCAGGGTGAACCTGTACCAGGTGTATGCCGCCGTGGCAAATGCGCAAACCAGCAGGATGCCTGTCTTGTTCGCGGTGCCGCTCAGGGTCATGCGGTTGGCTGCATCGATCGCGCCTCCAAGGCCGCCGCGAGACAGGTCGCGAAATGTTTTGTCACCCAAAGCAGGATTCGAGGTCTTCCAGATAGCCATGAGGGTTCTCCGTGAAGCAGTGCTGAATTCCGCCATTGCGGGCGGTCAAAACCACCGCTACATATAGCTATTCTAATCCTGAGGAATCAGCCGGCCATCCCGCGTCACCCACCCCGAGGTCAGGAACGGCGTAACTTTCGCGAAGATCCGTTTCTCGTCCGTAAAGAAACCATGAAATTCACACTATTCGACTGATATAGAGATGGGCTATATTGGCCGTCATTCGGCACTCACGGCCGAGGAGGTGCCTTATGAAGATTTCCGACACGATTGGAGTAATGCTCGGGTGCCGGCCCGAAAGGAAGATTTTGACGATCGAGCCGGGGCAGACCGTGTACGAGGCGCTGGAGATGATGGCCAAGTACGATATCGGCGCGCTGCTTGTCTGCGCTGACAATCGGCTTCTCGGAATCTTCTCCGAGCGGGACTACGCGCGAAAAGGCATCCTCGGCGGCCATCTTTCCCGGGAAACGAAGGTCGAGCAACTCATGACCAGTCCGGTCCTGTCTGTTACGCCCAGGCACACGATCGACGAATGCATGACCCTGATGACCGATCATCGCTTCCGCCATCTGCCGGTGGTGCAGAACGATGCGCTTGTCGGCATCGTCTCCATCGGCGACCTGGTGAAGTGGGTCATCTCCGGCCATGAACAGACGATTCAGGCGCTGGAAGGCTACATTGCGGGTGCTTACCCTTCGTAAGTCACAGTCCCGGCAGCAGATACCGCGCGCATGGTGACATGCCGCCGCCCGCCGGAACCCGCTCTTCAACCCAGATAACCCTGGTTCACGGTTCCCAGTGTCTCAAAAAGCGACGTATCGATCTCCTGATGGGGCTGCGTGCACGGTTCCGTTCGCGCGAGACGCGCGAACGAAGGGAAACTCAGGGATTCCTGAAAGGCTAGAAGGGGTATTTTTCCGCCTCGATGCACTGGCGGGCGACTGTGCGGCTCAGCGCCACCACGTCTGCGGGCGTGAACTTCGCGAGCCGGCGCAGAATGGCCAACTGCGTGCGGAGTTCGTCGCCCTCGCCGCAGGCTGCGAGCACTCGACGGGCCGCCTGCTCGGCGAAACCCATGCTCTCATCGGCGAGCAGGGCGGTCATGGCCTCAGCAGTTTTGGCTGAGGACTTGCCCGCCGCGCCCAGTTTGCGGGCACGCAGCAGCGAGGACTCAAGCGCGTAGACCTGCGCAATCAGATCCGCGAGATCGGCCATGATCTCCTGCTGCTCCTCAAGTCCGGTCATAAATCGCTGGCTCGCGACCCCGGCGGCAAAGAGGGCAACCTTCTTCAACCCTGCCAGCATGCCGGCCTCGCGGGCCATCGACTCACCGGCATCGCCCGAGTCGTCAAACGAGGGCGGCTGCATAACTTCATCCATCAGTGTCTTGATGGCCGCGAGCAGAGGCAATTGACCCTTCATGGCGCGCTTCATGAGCCATCCGGTGATGATGAGCCGGTTGATCTCGTTGGTGCCTTCAAATATCCGGTTGATGCGCGCATCGCGATAAAACCGCTCCGCCGGATACTCTTCGACGTATCCGTATCCGCCCATGGTCGCAATCAGCTCATCGGCCACCAGCGTAAGCATCTCCGATCCATAGACCTTGAGGATCGAGCACTCGACGGCGTACTCCTCGATGCAGCGCTGGATTTCGCGCGGGGAGCGGTTGCCATGATCGCCGAGCTGATCAAGTCCGGCGTCGATCATGCCGACGGTGCGGTAGACCATGCTTTCGGCTGCGTAGAGCCGCGTGGCGCCAGCCGAGATCTTCCGCTGAATGAGTCCGAATTCGGCAATGGATTTGCCGAATGCCTTCCGCTCCCTGGCATAGCGAATGGTGTGCGCCAGCGCGTGGCGCGCTCCGCCCACGCAGGCCACGCCGAGCTTGAACCGCCCTATATTCAGCACGTTGAACGCAATGTAGTGTCCCTTTCCCGGCTCGCCGAGCAGATTTGTCGCCGGCACTTTGCAGTCCTGCAGAATGAGCGGGCAGGTAGACGATCCTCGAATGCCCAGCTTGTGCTCTTCGGCCCCGACGGTGAGGCCGGGAAAGGTCCGCTCCACGAGAAACGCAGAGAACTTGTCTCCGTCGATCTTGGCGAAAACGGTGTAGATATCCGCGATGCCTCCGTTGGTGATCCACATCTTTTCGCCGTTCAGAATGTAGAAGTTGCCATCGGCGGAGAGTGTGGCGCGGGTTCGGATGTTCATCGCATCCGAACCGGAAGAGGACTCCGACAAGGCGTAGGCGCTGATCCACTCGGCGGTGGCCAGCTTGGGAAGATACTTCTCCTTTTGCTCCTCCGTGCCGTACCAGACCAGGGGCAGTGTCCCGATTCCGATCTGACCGCCAAATGCCGTTGAGAAGCTGGCAAGCACGGAAAGGTGGTCAGTGATGACTGTGGAGGTGGTCTTATCCATCCCCAGGCCACCGTATTGCTCGGGAACATCGACCGCGGTGAAGCCGATTTCTCGCAGCCTTGCGCATCACACTTCGCGAGCACCCCGGGCTTCTTCGCCTCGATCTCCGACGCGGCCGTCAGGATCTCATCGCGGGCAAACTGGGCAGCCGTTGCAGCCATCTGGCGATGTTCTTCGCTAAGGTCTTCGGGAGTCAGGATCTCGGCGGGAGTACGGTTTTCCACGAGAAAGCTTCCGCCCTTGGCGGCAAGGATAGGGGCGGCGGTTGTCAAGGGCATCAGGGACTTTTTTCTCCAGCTGTAAGAAGACGTTACGCCAATCCGGCGGAGACGGGCAACCGGCAGAGGGTGAAATATCGCGAACATCGACCCATGGACAGCCTTGCAACTCTAATTGCGAACGCTCATCAGCGTGGTTGTGTGGCGCAAGAGCAATCGGTTCTTATAGGATAGGCGTAATTAACTTCTAGAACACCCAATGCGCCTGCTCGATTCGCTCTTGCGATTGCACTTTTGTGGCGGCTGAGCAGGCACGAGTTTCAGGTGATTCCCGGCGAGAAGACGCGGCAGCTGCGCTGTACGACCCCGGCCCAATCTGATTTGCGGAACACGCACGCCTCCTGCACTTCGCAGAGGCGCAAGGCACTAGCGTCTTTGGCTTGAGCATTGCCAAAACGGTAGGGAAGCTGATGCCAAGCACTGGGCTCTTCCTGCTATGTTCTCTGGTAGCGGAAGCGGCACCTTGACCGACCTATCGCTCTTGACCTTCGCAATGAAGCCTCGTCAACCTACTGCCACAAGTCCAGGTTTCAACGAACGCGATCAAGAGTTGTGATCGTGTACCTCAGATTGCCGAACTTCCCGGTGGAACGCGAACCATTGCACTGCTGACTTCAGAGCCAAGACAACTCACTTTTCATCCCATCGCTATCGATCACGGCATGGATTCGACCCCAGAGCGGCAAGTATCGTCAGAGGTTCCGGTACGCGACCGTGAAGAAGTACCTGGCTTGGACGAAGCGGATTCTATTCAGGTTCTTAACGCCGAATAGTCGGCCATCGTGGCTGGATTGCCACAACCGGCAAAATAATCTCAAACCCCCTAATCGCTTACAATTTTGATATCCCTACTGTGGAGGTACTGCCCTGCTCGTCGCGCTTGCCGCCGTCCTGAAAATCCCAACCAGCCTGATGACCGAGTGGGCATGGCGCGCCGCTTCATCTCTGGCTCTTGCGCCGCAGAACGACCTGAAGCACTACCTGAAGATGCAGTACGCGGACCAAACCTTTCGCGGACTGTACCACTGGAACTGGTTCGACCTGCTGTTGCTGCTTCCCTATTTTGCGGTGATGATCGTGCTGTCGCTCTATGGCATCCACCGCTATCAGCTCTGCTGGCTTTATTTCAAACACCGCAAGAACCACAACCCGATCCCGCCAGGGCACTTCGACGAGCTGCCGCGCGTCACGGTTCAACTGCCGATTTTCAACGAGCAATTTGTCATCGACCGCCTTGTGGAAGCGGTGTGCGCCCTCGAATATCCGAAGGATAGGCTCGAGATCCAGGTCCTCGACGACTCCACCGACGAGACGCGGGAAGTTGCTTCAAATATCGTGGAGCGCTACGCCGCGCTCGGCCATCCCATCGTCTACATCCATCGCACCAACCGGTACGGCTTCAAGGCCGGCGCGCTCGACGCGGGCCTGAAGGTGGCGAGCGGCGAGTTCATCGCCATCTTTGACGCGGACTTTGTGCCGCCAACCGACTGGCTCATGCGCGTCATCCACCACTTCGCGCGAGCCGGATGTGGGCATGGTGCAGACACGCTGGACGCATCTCAATCGCGACTACAGCCTGCTCACGCGCATCGAGGCCATCCTGCTTGACGGCCACTTCGTGCTGGAGCACGGTGCGCGCGTTCGCTCAGGCGACTTCTTCAACTTCAATGGCACCGCGGGCATGTGGCGCCGCCAGGCAATCTCTGACGGCGGCGGATGGCAGCACGACACGCTCACCGAAGACACAGATCTCAGCTACCGCTCGCAGATGACGGGTTGGCGCTTCAAGTATCAGCCCGAGATCGAGTGCCCATCCGAACTGCCCATCGAGATGACCGCATTCAAGACGCAGCAGGCGCGCTGGGCCAAGGGGCTGATCCAGACCTCGATCAAGATGCTTCCGCGAATCCTCCGGTCCGATATGCCGCGTCGTGTCAAGATTGAGGCTGTCTACCATCTCACCGCCAACATCAGTTATCCGTTGATGATTGTGATGTCGGCGCTGCTGATTCCGGCAATGATCTGCCGCTTTTATCAGGGCTGGTTCCAGATGCTGCTGATCGATGTCCCGCTGTTTACGGCATCCTCGGCATCGATCGCGGTGTTTTACCTGGCAAGCCAGCGGGAGCTTTATCCAAAGACGTGGATGAGGACGTTTCTCTACCTGCCGTTCCTGATGGCGTTGGGAATCGGGCTCACGGTCACTAACAGCAAGGCCGTGATGGAAGCGATCTTCGGCATCAAGAGCGCGTTTGTGCGCACGCCCAAGTATCGCGTGGCCCAGAAGGGCGAGAAGTCGCAGGCCGCGAAATACCGCAAGCGTCTCGTGCTCGCGCCATGGATTGAACTGTTCATTGGCTGCTACTTCCTTCTGGCGATTCTCTACACCTTCTCGAACCACAACTACTTCACTGCGCCGTTTCTCATTCTGTTTGTGGTGGGCTACTGGTACACGGGGTTGATGAGCCTGCTGCAAGGGAGATTCGAGCGCTGGAAAACCGGCGCCGCCGACACCGGATGAATCGAGCCCGAAGCCGTATCCGGTGGGGGTGTGAGCAGTCCCAACTTTGGCATTTCAGAAGGCACGCTCAAAACTGAAACAGGTCTGCAGATCGCCACGGCTAAAACAGATGAATCGACACAGCAGATTCAGCGGAATCGTAGAGCAGCCCCCTCCGCTACAATAGTTAGAAGCGCCTGCCGCGCCTGAGCTGGCCATTGGCTCGAATCCCGGGGTCGCCAGGCGCATCAGAGCATTATGCTAGCCAAAATTCTTCCTGAAGCCCTCACCTTCGACGATGTGCTGCTGGTGCCTGCCTACAGCGACGTGGTGCCCGCGCAGGTCAGCACGCAGACGCAGCTCACGCGCGACATCACGCTGAACACCCCGCTGCTCTCTTCGGCCATGGACACCGTGACCGAGTCGCGCATGGCCATCGCCATGGCGCAGCAGGGCGGCATCGGCATCGTGCATCGCAATCTCTCCATCGAGCGCCCAGGCCGGCGAGATCGACAAGGTAAAGCGCTCAGAGAGCGGCATGATCGTCGACCCGGTGACCATCGGGCCCGACCAGATGATCGGCGATGCCCTCGAAGTGATGCGGCGCTACAAGATCTCCGGCGTGCCGGTCACGCAAGGGCAGCGAGCTCGTCGGCATCCTCACCAACCGCGATCTGCGCTTTGAGACGCGCACTGATGTTCCCGTCGGCGACGTGATGACGAAGGAAGAACCTGATTACCGTTCCGGTGGGCACCACGCTGGAAGAGGCCGAACTGATCCTGCACAAGCACCGCGTTGAGAAGCTCCTGGTCGTCAACGATCAGTACGAGCTCAAGGGCCTCATCACCGTCAAGGACATCCAGAAGAAGCTCAAGTACCCCAACGCCAGCAAGGACGAAAAGGGCCGCTTGCGCGTGGGCGGAGCCATCGGCGCTACTGGCGATTTCCTGGAGCGCGCCGCGGAACTTGATAAACGCCCGTGCGGACGTGCTGGCCATCGACTCGGCGCACGGCCACTCCTCGCGCGTGCTCGAAGCGGTGCGCGAAGTGAAGAAGCGGTTTCCCGGGAGTTGGCCTGCTCGCCGGCAATGTCGCAACCTACGAGGGCGCGATGGCGCTGATTGACGCGGGTGCCGACGCGATCAAGGTTGGCATCGGACCGGGCTCCATCTGCACCACGCGCATGGTCACCGGCGCCGGAATGCCGCAGATCACCGCGATCGCCGAGGCCTCTCGCGCCGCCCGCGAGCGCGGAATCCCGGTGATCGCCGACGGCGGCATCAAGTACTCCGGCGAAGTGACCAAGGCCATCGCGGCCGGAGCAAGTTCCGTGATGATCGGATCGCTCTTCGCCGGCGTGGACGAGAGTCCCGGCGAAACGATTCTCTACCAGGGGCGCAGCTTCAAGAGCGTATCGCGGCATGGGCTCGCTGTCCGCCATGAGCCAGGGGTCGGGCGAGCGCTACTTCCAGAGCTCCGAGGATCTCGCCAATGGAGACGAGGGCACAGAGGGCGTGGTGCAGCGCGAGCGGAATGGACAGAACCGGCTCGCCAAGTTCGTCCCCGAAGGAATCGAAGGCCGCGTTCCCTATCGCGGACCTCTGGAGTCGATGGTCTACCAGCTGGTGGGCGGTCTGCGGTCAGGCATGGGGTATCTGGGCTGCGGAACGATTGCCGAGCTGCAGGAGAATGCGCAGTTCGTGCGCATCTCCGGCGCGGGGCTTCGCGAGAGCCATGTGCACGACGTCATCATCACCCGCGAGGCGCCGAATTATCACGTTGAATAAGCTCCTTGCAATCGGTCCCGGTCCCGATTCAATTTTCCGTCTGGCTACGGGCGAACGCGTCTGTCATTCAGGTGGTCTCTCGTGTGCGCAATGCTGACATCAACGACGCCGTCAAAAAGGCCTTCGCCCTTGAGCTTGAGCTCCCTCACGACTGATAAACGGCCGCTCTCGTACTGGTTGCGTGCATGGCTGCCGGTGGTTGCTGCAATCGGCGTGATCGTGCTGGAATCAACAACCTGGTTCGGAGCCGATCATACAAGCGGCCCTTTGCGCTGGGTCTGGGAACACCTCTTCGGCCCGGTGAACAATGCGCGCTGGGCACACCTGCACCACTTCCTTCGGAAATCGGGGCACTTCCTCGGCTATGGAATGATGGGGCTGATGTGGTTACGCGCCTGGTGGATGACCCTGCCGCGGTCGGGCTTCCTCCTCGATACCTCGCTTGCTCTGCTCGGAACCACAATTGTGGCCAGCGCCGATGAGTTCCATCAGTCCTTTATTCCCAACCGCACGGGCGTTCCTTCCGATGTACTGCTCGATTGCGCAGGCGCTCTGACGCTTCAGTTCCTTGTGTATGTCTTTATGCGCGTCTTCCGCCCCAAGCGGCTGGCACGTACGAACTGATGCCGTTTGACTAACCCGTGAAGTAACTCCATGACTATGCTGTGCATGGTCGAGTTGACCAATTTCAACTTCAAGAGAGAAGCTCTTTTCATGCAGTTCAGGGGCGCACTAAGACGAATGGCTGGGCCGCGCGGCCTGGTCTTGATACGCCACATTCGCACAAGGCGTTTCATTAATGCATATAAGAGCCTTCTGCGTGGGATGAACGCTCTTGAAATCGGCGGCCCAAGCGATATTTTCGGTTCCTCGGGCCCACTGCCGATCTATTCCTGCATCGGCAGCATCGACAATTGCAACTACTCCGATCGCACTCTTTGGCAGAGCGAGGCTGTCAATTACAACAGGACTCTGATCGCTGAAGGGACGGCGATCCCCGCGGGGGATTCCGATTACGATTGCGTGATTGCGTGCCATAGCTTGGAGCACATCGCCAATCCGATCAAGGCGCTTCTCGAATGGAAGCGCGTTCTTCGAAAGGACGGGTTGCTTCTGCTCGTCCTCCCGCATCCCGATCACACCTTTGACTGGCGGCGCCCGGTAACGAAGCTCGAACATCTGCGGGAGGATTTTGAGCGGGATACACCGGAAAGCGATCTCACGCACCTGGACGAGGTCCTGGCCCTCCATGACCTGTCCCGCGATCCGGAAGCAGGGACACCCGAACAATTCAAAGCCAGATGTCTGAGAAATTCTGAGTTTCGAGCCATCCACCATCACGTATTTCTGCCGGAATCGGCCGCCGAACTCATGCGTGAGAATGGCTTTTCCGTCGTGCGCCAGGATGTACCGGACATTCATATCATCACGCTGGGTCGGAAGCTCTAAACCATCGCGATCCAAGTCGGCCGTTCCTCGAGCCATACAACGAAGGAATCGGCGCGCACGGAGAGGTCCTCACACCACGTGAGGTGCTTCATCACAGTTGCCAAATGCATCCAATCTGTCTATGCGCTCTGAATCGCAGATTCATGTCGGAATCTCGGGATGGCGTTACGAGGGATGGGAAGGCACCTTCTACCCAAAGGAGCTCCCCCAACGCCGCGAACTCGAGTTCGCGGGACAGCATTTCAACTCAATCGAGATCAATGGGACCTTCTACTCGATGCAGAAGCCGAAGAGCTTTCAGCAATGGAGCGAGGAGACACCGGACGACTTTGTCTTTTCAGTGAAGGGTTCCAAATTCATCACGCATGTTCGTCAATTGCAAAACGTCGAAACGCCGCTGGCAAATTTCCTAGCGCAGGGCCTGCTGAGACTCGGGAAGAAACTCGGACCAATTCTCTGGCAGTTTCCCCCGGGCTTCTCGTACGACGCGCAGCGTATGCAGGCGTTCTTCGAGTTGTTGCCGCGAACACACAGAAAGGCCGCAGTCTACGCGCGACAGCGCGATGAGTGGATGGCAGATCGCTCGTGGCTGGAAGTCGAAGAAGACCTTCCGCTCCGTCATGCAGTCGAGATTCGACACAAAAGCTTTGCAGTCCCCGAATACATTTCGCTCTTGCGTAAATACGGAATCGCACTGGTCGTTGCCGACACACCGCAATGGCCACGCATGATGGATATAACCGCAGACTTTGTGTACTGCCGGCTTCACGGCAGCGAGAAGCTCTACGCCAGCGGCTACGACCCGCCTGCAATCGACGCGTGGGCGAGCCGAGTCATCGCCTGGTCGCGCGGCGAGGAAGTCACTGATGGTACAAGAGTGCATCCCGAGCCGGGACCGGAACAGTCCTCGCGTAATGTCTTCGTCTACTTCGATAACGATGCAAAGGTTCGCGCCCCGTTCGACGCAATCAGCCTGCGCAAGCGGATTGAAGAGGTCATTACTTAGCCTGCCTGAGGTCGGCGCCAGTACAAGCGCGCGTTTCGCTACAGCGGTTCCGCAGCTGCTCTGTCCGGAACTATTCCTGCGAAGTGGCTTCTTCCTTAAGACGAAGCCACCTCCACATCAGCTGGAAACGGCTACATGAACTGCGGAACCGCTTTAGACTCTAGACATGGAAGATGTCAGGCAACACTACGAAAGCCTTCTGGCAAAGCACTACACCTGGATGTTTGGCACTTCTTTCGAGGCCAAGATCGCGGAACAGCGAGCGATTCTCGAAGATGCGCTGAAGCCCGCGGCAAGTGGAGATGGAAAGCTGGCAGTGGATCTGGGTTGCGGACCCGGCTACCAGGCGATGGCGCTAGCGCAGATGGGCCACGCTCCTGTGCTGGCCGTGGATACGAGCGCAACTCTTCTGAGCGAGCTTCGGGATCATCAGGGCAATCTGCCGATTCAGACCGCAGAGAATGACATACGTGACCTTGGCAAGTTGGCCGCTCCAGGAACGGCGCAAGTTGTGGTGTGCATGGGTGATACGATCACGCACCTCGGCAGCAAGTCGGACGTGCTTGCGCTTGTAAGAGCAGTCAACAAGGCTCTTGTTCCGGGTGGAGCATTCGTTGTTACCTACCGCGATTTGAGTGAGGAGCTCCACGGGCTTGACCGCTTCATTCCCGTTCACAGCGACGATGAGTGCGTGATGACGTGCTTTCTTGAATTTGATCAGCCCGAAGAGCGTGCTGGTGCACGATCTTGTCTACAGCCGGGAAGGCGCGCAATGGAAGCTGGCGAAGAGCAGCTATCGAAAGCTGCGCCTGCCGGTAAAGTGGCTCGAGGATGCGATGACAAGCGCTGGATTTGAGGTGAATCGGGGTCAGGCGGGAAGGCTGATTCGCCTTGTGGGGCAGAAGCTGTGACAATTCCCGGGGTGTCCTGGAGCGCTACTTGCGAGCAGGCTGCCCGAATGTGATCCAGAATCCATTGACGTCTCGAATAGTGAATTCGCGCATGCCGTAGAACGTGTCGTGCAGATCTTCGATCACGCTGGCGCGGCCGTCAAGTCGTGTGCGCAGTTGATCCACACCATCCGTGTGAATATACAGGTCGAACTCCCGACGGTGTGCGCCGCTCGGTTTTCCGCCGCAATTCAACATGATCTCGCTTTCGCCAAGTGTGAGCGACGCCCACACCACTTCGCCGCCGTCGCCGTCTTCGGTGCCCAACTGCCGAATGTTGAATCCGACCGATGCATACCACTCGGCAGTGGCGCGCACGTCGGGAACATGGATCATGGGCACGATGCGTTCTGACATGGTGCGACTCCCGGCGAGAAACAATCGCGGGCGTCCGCATCTGCAGACGCCCGCGATTGCCTTCCAACTGAAGACAGAAAACCGCCGAAGAGAGACGCCGGTTAGGCTGCCTCTTCGCCGCCCTTGGTTTCTTCTTCTTTCTTGGCTTCTTCGAGCTGCTTTTCGAGATCGGCGCGCTTCTTGGCCTTGACGTCGGCGCGCTTCTGGCGCTTGACCTCAAGCTGCTTCTCGGCGCCCAGCAGTTCGATGAACGCCTTCTCGGCGCCGTCGCCCTTCTGGAAACCGGTACGGACGATGCGCAGATAGCCGCCCTGGCGATCGCCGTAGCGCGGCGCCACGGTGTCGAACAGCCGCTCCACGGCCTTGTCGGTCATGAGGAAGCTGAGCGCCTGGCGGCGCGAGTGCACGATCGCCCTTCTTGCCCAGCGTGATCATCTTCTCCACGTGCGGACGGACCGCCTTGGCCTTGGCCACGGTCGTCTCCACGCGGTCTTCCACGATGACGGACGTGACCAGGTTGCGCAGCAGGGCGCGGCGGTGGCTGGTGTTGCGTCCGAGTTTGAATCCTGCATTGCGATGGCGCATGGTGAAACTCTCTTTCGAATATTTTCGCTTCGGGATCCCAGGTCTCAGCCGCTGTGGCGGAGAGACCCGGGGCACCCGGATTCTTCTGACTGCTCGAAACCGGCTTAGAAGTTCTCGGTCTCGGTGGGCAACTGGAGATCGACCGAATCCAGCGGCTCGTCCTCGTCGTCGAAGTGGCTGTAGCTTGCGGCCAGTGCGGCGGCGGGTGGAATGCTGGTCGGTCCGGGAACGGCATTGCCGCTCTCGTCGATCTTCATGCCAAGCGAAAGGCCCATCTGCGCGAGAATTTCCTTGATCTCGTTCAGGCTCTTGCGGCCGAAGTTCTTGGTCTTGAGCATCTCGGCTTCGGTCTTCTGCACCAGTTCGCCGATGGTCTGAATGTTGGCGTTCTTCAGGCAGTTGTAGCTGCGGACCGACAGTTCCAGCTCTTCGACCGAGCGGTTCAGGTTGTCGTTGCGCAGCAGAATGCGGCCTTCTTCGCCGCGCGACTCGGCTTCGATCTCTTCTTCGAAGTTGATGAAGATGTTCATGTGGTCCTTGAGCAGCTTGGCAGCCAGGCCGACAGCATCGGCGGGCAGCACGGCTCCGTTGGTCCACACTTCGAGCGTGAGCTTGTCGTAGTCGGTGATCTGACCCAGACGGGCGGCTTCGACGACGTAGTTCACGCGGCGCACGGGCGAGTGGACCGAGTCCACGGGAATAAAGCCCAGGCCGAGATCGGCGTCAAAATTCTTGTCGGCGGAGACATAGCCGCGGCCGCGCTTCAGGCGCATTTCCATTTCGAGCCTGCCGCCTTCAGAGACGGTGGCGATGTAGACGTTCTTGTCCAGAATCTCCACGTCGCCGTCGGCTTCGATCATGCCGCAGGTGACCACGCCGGGCTGGTCGGCGCGCAGGTACAGCGCCTTGGGACCGTCGCCCGCGAGCTTGAATGGAATCTGTTTGAGATTCAGGATGATGTCGGTGGCGTCTTCAACCACGCCGGCGATCGACTGGAACTCGTGCAGCACGCCCTCAATGCGAACCGCGGTGACTGCGGCGCCCTCAATGGAGCTGAGCAGCGTGCGGCGCAGGGCGTTGCCGATGGTTGTGCCAAATCCGCGCTCAAAGGGCTGTGCGCTGAACTTGCCGAATGTGTCGCTGAGCGTCTCGGCATCGACTGCCAGGCGCTTCGGTTTCTGGAATCCTCTCCAAAGCATATGGTTCGTCTCTTTTCCCGCGCGGCAGGTACGTCGCGATGCATTTTGCGGCGGCCGCGCAAGTTCTCCTTCGGTTTGATTTCAGGGGCCAGGGTTCTGGGATCAGGGTTCAATTCGATGCGTGAAGTCACTGCATGAACTGTTCCCTGATCCCTGATCTCTGTTCCCTGTGATTGCTTACTTCGAGTACAGTTCGACGATCAACTGTTCGTTGATCGGCAGGTTGACATCCTTGCGCTTGGGCAGGCGCAGAACGCGGCCCGACATGTTTTCGAAGTTCGCTTCGAGCCACGCCGGAACCGGGTTCTGCGCGGCGTACTGCGTGCCCTGCTCCACGATGATCAGCTTCTTCGCTTCATCGCGAATCGCGATCTCGTCGCCCACGTTCACCTGGAACGAGGGAATGTTGACCTTGCGGCCGTTGACTGAAACGTGGCCGTGGCGAACAACCTGGCGGGCCTGACGGCGCGAGATGGCGAAGCCGAGCCGGAAAGCCACGTTGTCAAGGCGGCGCTCGAGCTGCTGAATGAGCAGTTCGCCGGTGACGCCCTGTGCGCGGTTGGCCTTCTCGTAGTATGCGCGGAACTGGCCTTCGAGCGTGAAGTACATACGCTTGGCCTTCTGCTTCTCGTGCAGTTGCAGGCCGTAGCCCACGATCTTGGCCTTGCGGTCCTTGCCGTGCTGTCCCGGTGGGAAGTTGCGCTTCTCCATCGGGCAACGGTCAGATAGTGCATTTGGTGCCCTTCAAAAAGAGCTTGGTGCCTTCGCGACGGCAAAGGCGGCATACTGCTCCGGTATAACGAGCCATTTCTTCTCCTGACTTCGGATGACGGCCGGTTTACATGTCCGGAGCGACACTTCATCCCGGCCCAGTTTTCAGTTGTCAGGGTCTCAGTGTCTCAGGGATCAGCTTGAAGGTGCTTATGCCAGAACCATCTGACTGACCCTGATCCCTGTTCCCTGTATCCCTGTGCTTACACTCTGCGCCGCTTCGGCGGACGGCAGCCGTTGTGCGGCACCGGCGTGACGTCGCGAATGGAGCTGCACTTCGATGCCCGCTGCAGCCAGCGCGCGGATCGCCGACTCGCGGCCCGATCCCGGACCGGCGACGCGCACATCCACGGCACGCAGGCCGTGATCGCGAGCCATGCCGGCCGCGTTCGAGGCAGCCTGCTGCGCCGCGAAGGGCGTGCCCTTGCGCGACCCGCGGAATCCGAGCGAACCCGAGCTCTTCCAGCTCAGCGTGTTGCCCACCTGGTCGGTGATGGTCACGATGGTGTTGTTGAACGAGGCCTGAATGTGGCAGACGCCAAACGGCACATTCTTGCGCTCGCGCTTCTTGAACTTCTTGTTCTTGCCAGCTTTGCCGGCTCCGGCCTTTTGCTCTGGTTTCGCCATTAGGTCTTCGCCGTCGCTTTCTTCTTGCCGGCCACCGTGCCCTTACGCGGACCCTTGCGGGTGCGGGCATTGGTGTGGGTGCGCTGTCCACGTACCGGCAGCGACCGGCGTGACGGTTGCCGCGGTAGCTCTGAATATCGATGAGGCGCTTGATGTGCATCTGGACGTCTTTGCGCAGATCGCCCTCGACGTCACCCTCGTCCTCAATCACCTGGCGGATACGGTTGACCTCTTCCTCGCCCAGATCCTGGACCTTCTTGAAGGCATCAACGTTCGCCTTCTCCAGAATCTTGAGCGCGCGAGGGTTACCGATGCCGAAGATGTATGTAAGCGCGATCCGGGCCTGCTTGTTGCGGGGCAGATCGACGCCAGCAATACGTGCCATTCTGATTCCTTTGCTGCTTCGGTTTTGTGCCTCCGGCCTCAGCCGGTTCGCACGGGTTATTGCGGTTGCCTCCGGGGTTCATCGCAAGCCTTGACTCAAGCTAACTAGCCCCTTGTCAGGTTTCAGCGTTCAGTGGTCAGTGTTCAGTATGATCCCGCAATCGCGTTTTGACTGATCCCTGATCCCAGTTCCCTGATCCCTCTTATGGAGTTTCCGCTGTTTGCCAGGCTCAACTAGCCCTGGCGCTGCTTGTGCTTTGCGTTCTCGCAGATCACGCGAACCACCCCGCGGCGGTTGATGACCTTGCACTTCACGCAAATCTTCTTTACTGATGCACGGACCTTCATTGGTTGCTGCCCTTCTCCGCGCATCCCGATGATCCACGCGGTCTGATACAAAACTCACTTGTAGCGGTACACAATTCGTCCGCGATTCAGGTCGTAGGGGCTCAGTTCCACGGCCACGCGGTCACCCGGCAAAATGCGGATGAAGTTCTTGCGCATTCTTCCCGAGACATGAGCCAGTACTTCGTGGTTCGTCTCGAGCTTCACCTTGAACATGGCGTTGGGCAACGTTTCTACGACCGTTGCCATGACCTCAATCGCGTCTTCCTTCGACAAACTGTATCCACTTCTGCCGGCCGCTCTCGCGCCCCGGCTTGTTATGGATGCCGAGTCCAACTACTCGGTCAGAACCTTCGCTCCGGTGTCGGTAACCGCCACCGTGTGCTCAAAATGAGCACTCATGCTTCCATCGTCCGTCACTGCCGTCCAGCCGTCGCGCAATACTCTCACTTCGGGCTTGCCGGCGTTGACCATGGGCTCGATGGCAATCACCATGCCGGCCCGCAGCTTCATGCCCTGACCCGCCTCGCCAAAGTTCGGCACCTGCGGATCCTCGTGCATGCTGTGCGCCGATCCCGTGTCCCACAAAATCGCGCACCACCGAGAACCCCTCGGCTTCAACCACGCCCTGCACCGCGGCCCCGATATCGCCCAGCGTCGCTCCCGGCTTGACCGCCGAGATCCCTGCGTGCAGCGACTTCTCCGTCACCGCCAGCAGCCGCGCCGTATCCGGCGCAATCCTCTCGCCCACCGGAACCGTGATGGCCGCGTCGCCGTAGTAGCCATCCACAATCGCCCCGCAATCCACCGAAACGATGTCCCCTTCTTTCAGGACACGCTTCGGCGATGGAATGCCGTGCACCACCTCGCTGTTGACCGAGGTGCACAGCACGCAGGGAAACCCGTGATATCCCTTGAAGGCCGGCCTTGGCGCCCAGTTCTGCAATGCGCGCTTCCGCCGCCTTCTCGAGATCGAGAGTGGTCGCGCCGGGCTTCACATGGCTGCGCACCAATTCCAGCACCTCGCGGACCACCTTGCCCGCGCGGCGCATCTTCTCGATCTCCTGGGACGACTTCAGTACGACCGCCACTAATCACCAATCCTCAGTTTCAATTTCCGCCGCACAGCACGGCCGATACGACACATACTGGCTCACGCACTCGCCGCGCTGCGCTAACCGCGCAACCGCTCGACGGCGGCAACAATTCCAGCCGCAATTGCGGCGATCGGCCCGTCTCCATCCACTTCGGCAAAACGCCCCAGCTCCCGGTAATGCTCGATGACGGGCGCGGTCTGGGCTGCGTAAGCGCGCATGCGCTCCGCAAAGACCTTCTCCGTGTCGTCGGCTCGCTGGACCAGCGCAGCGCCTTCTACATCACAGAAACCAGCCCTTTGGGGCGGCTTCGAGTAGATGTTATAGATGGTCTGGCAGACAGGACAATTCCTGCGCCCCGTAATGCGGCGCAGTAATTGATTATAGTCCACTTGGATGCTGACGGCAACCACCGGCAGGGCCTGCGTCTGGCGCCGTCAGGCGTCCATCCAGCCAGTCGCGCCTGCGCCAGCGTTCGCGGGAACCCATCCAGAATGTACCCTTTAACCGTATCCGGCTGCTGCAGCCGAACCGCTACCATCTCATTGACCAGGGAATCGGGAACCAGTTCTCCCCGGTCCATGATCTCCTTGGCGACCTTGCCGAGGGCAGTACCCTGGGCCACGTTGGCGCGCAGCAGATCGCCGGTGGAGATCTGGGGAATTCCCCAAAGCTTCACCAGTTCCTTGGCCTGGGTTCCCTTGCCCACGCCTGGCGCACCCAGCAAAAGAATCGGTCCGGGGACGATCTTCGACTTGCCGTTCCCCGGTCACTTTCTATTGCACTCGCAACAGTTGCAGACGACGACATTACCAGGTTTTCCTTCCGCGTATACGACCGGAACGCGGGGAAAAGCCGTCATAATGGCGCATGATCAGCTGCGATTCGATCTGGTTGACAGTGTCCATGGCCACACCCACTACGATCAGCAGCGACGTGCCGCCAAAGTAGAAGTTGACCCCCAAACCATGTGTCATCCAGTTGGGCAGACTCTCAAAGAACCCGCCGATCAGCCAAATCTTGTCGAAACGAATGCCCGAAATCAGGAAGGTCGGCACCAGGGAAATGATGATCAGGTAGAGCGCGCCAACCAGCGTGATGCGGGTGAGAATGTCGTTGATGAAGTCCGAAGTGCGCTTGCCGGGACGAATGCCGGGGATGAACGAGCCCGACTTGCGGAAGTTGTCGGCGATATCATCCGGCTTCATCACGATCGACACGTAGAAGTACGCAAAGAAGATGATGCCCAGCATGTACAGCAGCTCGTACCAGGGATAGCCGGGCTGCAGCGCCTGGATAATGGGCTGGAAGAAGCGGTTGTTCTGCACCCACTCCACCTGGCCGAACAGCAGCGGAGCCGACAGGATCGAGCTGGCGAAGATGACCGGCATGACGCCGCCGGAGTTCACCTTCAGAGGCAGATGGCTCGACTGACCGCCCATCATGCGCCGGCCCACAATGCGCCGCGCGCTCTGGATCGGGATGCGCCGCTCGGACCGCTCCACAAACACGATGAACGCGACCACGGCGACCATGCCGGCCAGCGAGCAGGAGCACGCGCGAAGATGGTGAACGATCCCCAGGCGTTGGTCTGCACCTTCTGCGACCAGGTCGCCGATGCCGCGCGGCAGACCGGCGACGATGCCGGCAAAGATCAGCAGGCTCATGCCGTTGCCGATGCCGCGGTCGGTGATCTGCTCGCCCAGCCACATGATGAAGGCCGTGCCGGTGGTCAGAGTGAGCACCGTCATCAGGATGAAGCCGATGCCGGGATTGCAGCACCAGACCCTGCTTGGTCAGAATGGCCGCGATGCCGATGGACTGCAGCGCGCCCAGGACAACCGTCATGTAGCGGGTCCACTGGGTGATCTTGCGCCGGCCCGAGTTCGCCTTCCTTCTGAATGCGCGCCAGCGGCTCATAGACCACGGTCAGCAGCTGGAAGATGATCGACGCGGTGATGTAGGGCATGATGCCCAGGGCAAAGATGGTCATGCGGCGCAGGTTGCCGCCGCCGAACAGATCCATCAGGCCAAGCGCCGAGCCGCTCTGCTGGTTGAACATCAGCTCGAGCTGGTGGGTGTTCACGCCGGGCGTGGGGATGAACGCGCCCAGCCGGTAGACGGCCAGAATGCCAAGCGTGAACAGAACCCGCTTGCGCAGGTCAGGAATCCGGAAGATATTTAGAAACTTCTCAAGCATGTGTGGTTTATCCGCTTCAGGCGTTGCCGCCGATCGAATCCTTGCCTAGGCATCCATCTGTAGGGCTCGCCGCCTGAACCGGTTGCTGGGTACCAGCTTCCCAGGTATTCGATTCTTGCAGCCTGGAATCGGCTTGCGCGGTGTCGCCGGACACAGACTTCGGTGCCCCAGGCCCTCATGCGAGGACCCGGGATAGCGAACAACTACGCGGCTGCCGGCGCTCCAGCCACCACGGCCTTGCCGCCGGCCTTCTCGATCTTCTCGACGGCCGACTTGGAAAACTTGTGCGCGTGGATGGTGATGGCCGTCGTCAGTTCGCCCGAACCGAGCACCTTGATCAGCGCCTTCTTGCTCGAGGCCAGACCCAGCTTCTTGTAGTCGTCCAGGCCGATCTCCTTCACCTCGAGAGCTCGCAATCCGGTCAAGATTCACGACCGTGTACTCGGTGCGGAAGATGTTGGTGAAGCCGCGCTTGGGCAGGCGGCGGTGCAGCGGCATCTGGCCGCCTTCAAAACCGCGCATCAGGCTGAAGCCGGAACGCGAACCCTGGCCCTTGTGGCCGCGGGTCGAAGTCTTGCCCATGCCGGATCCCATGCCCCGGCCCACACGCTTGCGCCCGGTGTTTGCATTCTTGGGCGCGCGCAAATTCGATAGATTCTTTGCCATGATTTTCCTCGCTATAGCGCCGGCGGATTTGAGATCCGACGACTCGCGTTCGTTGTCAGTGGAATCAGTGAGCAGTAGTGAATCGAGTGAAGCTCGAGCCTCTTCACTTCGTTCACTGTTTCACTAGTTCTCCAGAATTCGCACCAGGTGCGGAACAGTCTTGACCATGCCGCGCATGGACTCGTTGTCCACGCGCTCGACGATCTGGTTGAGCCGCGTAAAGCCCAGCCCCTTGATCACCAGCTTGTGCTTCACAGGCGTGGAGATGGCCGAGCGGTAGTACTGAATGCGAATCTTCTTGGTCTCCGCCATGATTAAAGCTCCTCAACCTGCTTGCCGCGCGCGCTGGCCACGTCGCTCTTGTCGCGCAACTGCACCAGCGCGTCGAACGTCGCCTTGATCACGTTGTGCGGGATTCGCGGTTCCAAGGCTCTTGGTCAGCACGTTCTGCACGCCGGCCGAGGTCATCACCGCGCGCACCGCGCCGCCGGCAATCACGCCCGTTCCTTCCGGAGCCGGCTTCAGCAGCACCTGTCCCGAACCGTAGCGGCCCAGCACCTGGTGCGGAATCGTGGTCTCGGTCAGGTTCACGCGGACCAGGTTCTTCTTGGCCGACTCGATTCCCTTGCGAATCGCCTGGGGAACTTCCTTGGCCTTGCCCGAACCGTAGCCCACCACGCCCGAAGCGGCGTCGCCCACCACAACCAGCGCGGCAAACGACATGTTCTTGCCGCCCTTGACCACCTTGGTCACGCGATTGATGGAAACCACCTGATCCTTCAGGTTGTACTGGTTGGCATCGAGTTTCTTCTTCAAAATCGTCATTGCTCTCTCGTCGTCTTATCCAGTGGCAGTCTGTCAGTGCACAGTGGTCAGTTCTCACTCTGAGCTGATCTCGAGCTGATCACTGATGCACTGATCCCTGCTCTTAGAACTCCAGCCCTGCTTCGCGCGCCGCATCGGCCAGCGCCTTGATGCGACCGTGATACAGGAAGCCGCCGCGATCGAAGACCACCTTCTTGATGCCCTTCTCCACGGCCTGCTCCGCGATCGCCTTGCCGATCTCCTTGGCCGCCGCCACATTGCCGCCGGTCTTCGGCTTCAGCGCCAGCGTCGAGGCCGAAACAATGCGTCTCGCCCTTCTGGTCGTCGATCACCTGCGCGTAGATGTGGTTCAGCGAGCGGTACACATTCAGCCGCGGCCGCTCACCGGTGCCGGACAGCTTGTGCGCGGATGCGCGAGTGAATGCGCTGGCGAATTTCGTTTCTCTTGATCGCAATCATGTCTTCTCTTTCCTATCAGCGGAACCGCCTCGCGGCCCCGTTCGGTTTGATCAGTTCAGTCGGAGTTCAGTTCAGGATGATTCAGCGCTGATGCTCAGTACGCCCTGATCCCTGATCTTACTTCGCGCCCGTCTTGCCGGCCTTCTTCTTCAGCTTCTCGTCGCGAGTAGCGCACGCCCTTGTTCTTGTACGGATCGGGCTTGCGCAGCGAGCGCATGTCGGCCGCAACCTGGCCCACCTTCTGCCGGTCGATGCCGGAGACGGTCAGGTGCGTCTGCTTCGGATCGATCGCCACTTCGATGCCCGTGGGCAGCGGAAACTCGATCGGGATGCGAGTAGCCCAGCGTGAACACCACTGTGCCCTTGCCCTTCAGCTCGGCGCGGTAGCCGATGCCGACGATATCCAGCTCCCTCGTCCAGCCCTTGGTCACGCCCTGCACCGCGTTGAACACCAGCGCGCGCGTCAGCCCATGGACCGCGGCCTTGTCGTCGCTCGAGCGGTTCACGTGCAGAGTGCCGTCCTTGGTCTCGAGCGAGATGCCATCGGCAATCAGCGCCGAAACCTTGCCCTTGGGCCCTTCGACCAGAACGGTGTTGCCCTCAACCTTGTACTTCACGCCCGCGGGCAGCGGGATCAGCTTTCTTTCCAATACGCGACATCGAATCAATCCTTTGTTGGCTTGCGAGTCCCGATGAGCATCAGTTCCATCGTTCCACTGCAGCCTGAAAACAGTGTCGGCAGTTCAGCTCAGTCTCAGCTGCGTCAGCGAGTTCAGCCCTGAAACTGCGACCTGATCTCGAACGCTGTCGTTACCACACTTCGCAGAGCAGCTCGCCGCCCACGCCTTCGCGGCGCGCCTGGCGACCGGTCATCACGCCCTTGGGCGTGGTCATGATCGAGATGCCAAGGCCACCCTGCACGCGCTTGATCTCGTCGCGGCCGATGTAGACGCGGCAGCCGGGACGCGAGATGCGCGCCAGGTCGCGGATCGCCGCTTCCGTGCCCGCCGTACTTCAGGTACACGCGGAGGATCAGCTTGCCTTCTTCTTCCTGGGTCTTGTAGTTCGAGATGTAGCCCTCTTCCTTGAGAATGCGGGCAATCTCGGTCTTCAGCTTCGAAGCCGGCACATCCAGCTTCTGATGACGCGCCCGGATCGCATTCCGGATCCGCGCCAGAAAATCTGCTACTGGGTCGGTCAGACTCATTCCTTCTCCTTCATTCCCCGTTCGTCCGCCGCTTCGGCGGAGAACCAGCGGGAATGTTTACTACAGTGCTCAGCGTTCAGTTCAGCTCAGCCCATCTAGTTCGTCAGCGCTCAGCTCAGCACGAACGAACTGATCACTGACTGCACTGATCACCTGTCTTTCTACCAGCTCGACTTCACGACGCCGGGGATTTCTCCCTTGAGCGCCAGGGCGCGGAAGCACAAACGGCAGATGCCAAACTTCCGCAGGTATCCCCGCGGGCGTCCGCAGAGCTTGCACCGGTTGTGTTTGCGGGAGCTGAACTTCGGCTTCCGCGCGTCCTTCACTCTTTTTGCAGTGGTTGCCATAATCCTCTATATCCTCCTACGCGCCCTGCCGGAACGGCATGCCGAAGTGGCTTCAGCAGCGCGCGCGCCCCGTTGTCGTCCTTCGCCGTGGTCACGATCGTGATGTTCATGCCCTTCAGCTTCTCCACCTTGGAGTAATCAATCTCCGGGAAGATCAGCTGATCGCGCAGGCCGAGCGTGTAGTTGCCGCGCCCGTCAAAACTCTTCGTCGAAACGCCGCGGAAATCGCGCACGCGCGGCAGCGCCGTCGAAATCAGGCGGTCAAGAAACTCGTATGCCTTGTCGGAGCGCAGCGTCACCATGGCGCCGATCGACATGCCGTCGCGCACCTTGAAGGCCGCAATCGACTTCTTCGCCTTGGTGGTCACCGGCTTCTGTCCGGCAATCTGCGTCAGGTCGGCCACCAGCGGATCGAGCAGCTTGGTGTTCTGCGTCGCTTCGCCCAGGCCCATGTTGATCACGATCTTCTCCAGCTTCGGCACCGCCATCGGGTTCTCGAGCCCGAGCTCCTTCTGCAGCGCCTGCTTGATCTCCTTGTCGTACTTCTCTTTCAGCCTTGCTGCCATTTCCTTTGCTCTCTTTCTTCCGGTCTTCGGAGTGGCTCGACGTCGCGACCCGTGTACCGTTGCGGAAGGGGCTTGGCCGTCAGCTTCAGCGTCAGCTCATTCGCTCAGCACGCTCGAACGGCTGATGCTGATGGCTGACGCTGCTTCTACTTCTTCGTCGGCAACTCTGCCCGCACTTCTTGCAGACCCGCAGCCTGGCTCGTCGCCTTCAATCTTGTAGCCGACGCGCGGCCGTGTCCGCAGTTCGGGCAAACCAGCGCCACATTCGACACATTGATCGGCGACTCCTGCTCGGCGATGCCGCCCTTGGTCCGCTGTCCGCGCTTGCTCGAGACCGTCTTCTTCACCACGCGCACGTGCTCCACCAGCACCGTGCCCTTGTCGGGAAACACGCGCAGCACGCGCCCTGTCTTGCCGCGGTCGGAGCCCGTGAGCACCTTGACCATATCGTTGCGACGAATATTCAAACTCGGCATCTCTTCTCCACAGTTCTCAGTGCGTCAGTTCGTCAGTTGTTCAGCAGCATCGCTCGAACTCTGAAACTGACGACTGTAAACTGACCCCTGTCCTTACACCACTTCCGGCGCCAGCGAAACAATCTTCAAAAACTTCTTCTCGCGCAGTTCGCGGGCCACCGGCCCGAAGACGCGCGTGCCCACCGGCTCGTGCGCATCGTCGATCACCACCGCCGCGTTCTCGTCGAAGCGGATATAGGTTCCGTCGCGGCGGCGATGCTCCTTGCGGGTGCGGACGATGACCGCCTTCACCACTTTGCCCTTCTTCACGGTGCCGTCGGGCGAAGCTTCCTTCACCGCAGCGGTCACAATATCGCCGAGACCGGCCTTCTTGCCCAGTCCGCCGCCCAGGGGCAGGATCACTTGCAGCTTGCGCGCGCCGGAGTTGTCGGCCACCGCGAGCATGGTTCTCATTTGCACAGCCATGGATTCTTCTCCTGTCCCGCCCGCCTACTTGGCTACCGTGGCGGCGGCCTTTCCAGCCGTGTCTTCAATCTGGCTCAGCGACGAACGCCGCACAATCTCTTCAAGCGACCACCGCTTCAGCTTGCTCAGCGGCCGGGTCTCGCGGATGCGCACCACATCGCCCAGCGCGCGCCGAGTTCTGCTCGTCGTGCGCGTAGAACTTCTTCGAGCTCTTGCACGATCCGCTTGTACTTCGGATGGGCCTTGCGCATCTCGACTTCGACCACGATGGTCTTCTGCATCTTGGTCGAGACCACGTTGCCGACCTTCTCGTTGCGCCGCGAGGCTCGCCGGCGCCTGTGCTGTTCTCTGTTGCCGCCGTCATTTACCGGCTCCCTTCTTGGCGCTCGTCGTCGAGCAGCTTGGTCTTCGTGGTGGCGGCCTTGCGCCCGCCGGAGCGCATCCTTTGCCGCGCCGCGAATGCCCAGTCTCGCGCTCACGCGCCACGGTCTTGATCTGCGCGATCTCCTTGCGCAGCTGGCGGAGCTTCTTCACTCCGTCGTTCTGCCCCATCGAGACCTGAAAGCGAAGCCGGAACAGCTGCTCGGCGGAGGTCTTCTCCTGGTGCAGCCAGTTCGTCGTCGCTCAAATTGCGAATCTTTGCGAGTTCCATTTCTTCTCTCCGGCGCCAGTGCCATTCCGCTCATCGGAATCGACGGCGCGTCTTCTCACCCGACTTACTCAGCCGGCCTACTTCGGCCGCGGCTACAGCCTTCTCCGCGCCCGGCCGCATGCACGAACTTGGTCTTCAGCGGCAGCTTGTTCGACGCCAGCCGCATGGCTTCCTGCGCAACCTCCGGCGCCACACCTTCCATCTCGAACAGGATCTTGCCCGGCCGCACCACGGCGACCCAGTGATCCAGCGCGCCCTTGCCCGAGCCCATTCGGACTTCGGCCGGCTTCTTGGTGATCGGCTTGTCCGGAAACAGCCGCAGCCAGATCTTGCCGCCGCGCTTGATGAAGCGGGTCATGGCGATACGGCTGGCTTCGATCTGCCGGTCGGTGATGTAGCCGCACTCCATGACCTTCAAACCGTACTCGCCGAACGACAGCGACGAGCCGCGCCACGCTTTGCCGCGGCGCTTGCCCTTCTGCTGCTTGCGAAACTTCACCTTCTTTGGCATCAACATAACGAAACCCTCAAAAGCAGTGGTCAGTGGTCAGGCATCAGGGGTCAGTCGTCTAGCTCCGCACTCGGTATTCCGGCCACTCACAACCGAATCCCGCAACCAACCGTCTCAGAAGCTAGACAGCCTGATCACTGATCCCTGACCACTGATCCCTGCTTTTAAAACACTGACGTTCCACCCGGCGCGGGCCTGGCGGCGCTTCTGCTCGTAGATGTCGCCGCGATAGATCCACGTCTTCACGCCGATCACGCCGTAGGTGGTGTGCGCCTCGGTAAACCCGTAGTCGATATCGGCGCGCAGCGTGTGCAGCGGCAGACGTCCCTGCAGATACCACTCCGAGCGCGCGATTTCGTTGCCGTTCAAACGGCCCGAGACGCGCACCTTGATTCCCTTGCAGCCGAAGCGCAGCGCCGAATCCACGCTCTTGCGCATTGCGCGGCGGAAGCTGACGCGCTTTTCGAGCTGCAGCGCGATGTTCTCCGACACCAGCTGTGCATCCAGCTCCGGCTTGTTCACCTCGATGATGTCGATGAACACTTCGCGGTTGGTGCGCTTGCCGAGCTCGGTCTTGAGCTTCTCGATCTCGGCGCCCTTGCGGCCGATCACGATGCCCGGACGCGCGGTGCGGATCAGGAAGCGCAGCTTGTTGCCGGGACGCTCGATCTCCACCGAGCTCACGCCGGCAGCCTTCAGCTTGTCGCGCAGCTCCGCCTTGAGCTTCACGTCTTCGACCAGGAGCTTGTCATAGTCGCGCTCAGAGAACCAGCGCGAACGCCACGGCTTGTTCACTCCCAGCCGGAATCCGTAAGGATGGACTTTCTGTCCCATACTTTTTCCCTCAAACCTTCTCGGCCTACTTGCTGGCCTTCTTCTTGGTTGCCGCAACCGGCTTCTTCGCCGCTGTCTTCTTCGCTGCCTTCTTTGCCGCAGTCTTCTTCGCCGCGGTCTTCTTTGCGGCCGGCTTTGCTGCCGTCTCCGGCTCCTCGACCTTGGTCACCAGGTGCTGGCCGCCATCGCGCTCGGCCACCGACAACATGATGTGCGTCAGCCTGCGCTGGTAGCGATAGGCGCGGCCCATCGGCGCAGGGCGAATGCGCTTCATGCGCGGTCCGTCGTTGGCCAGGGCCTGCTTCACGTAGAGGTTGTCCACGTCCAGATCGACGCCCTGCTCGCCGGCCACGTACTTGGCGTTGTCCACCGCCGAAATCAGCAGCTTGTGGATCACCGGAGCGATGCGCTTCTTGGTGAAGGCCGCCGTCTCCAGCGCCTCCTGAACTCCCCGGCCCTTGATCAGGTCCAGCACCAGCCGCGCCTTCTGCGGCGACACGCGCTGAAACTTGGCTTCGGCCCGGTATTCCTTTGTCTCGACTGCCATTGGTCTGTCCTCAAATCAGCTACTAGCTCTTAGCCACTAGCTTCTAGCTCTTTCCATTCCCACAAACTCCAGTTCTGCCAATAACCAAGCTAGAAGCTAGGAGCTAGCAGCTAACTGCTGCCTTTTCTTACCGCGGCTTCGCAGCCGCTTCCGCCGCCTTGGAGCCGCCGGTGTGCCCCTTGAACGTGCGCGTCGGCGCAAACTCGCCCAGCTTGTGTCCCACCATGTTCTCGGTCACGTACACCGGAACAAACTTCTTGCCGTTGTGCACCGCGATGGTGTGGCCCACAAACTCGGGGAAGATCGTCGAACGCCGCGACCAGGTCTTCACTACCTTCTTGTCGTTGGCCGTGTTCAGCACCTCGATCTTCGCCGTCAGGTGCGCATCCACAAACGGGCCCTTTTTCGTCGAACGTGCCATAAATCTCCGCTCCTCTACTTCGCCCGGCGGCTGACGATGAACGCATCGGTCCGCTTGTTGTTGCGTGTCTTGTATCCGCGTGTCGGCTGGCCCCACGGGGTCACCGGATGACGTCCGCCCGAGGTCTTGCCCTCGCCGCCGCCGTGCGGGTGATCGACAGGGTTCATCGTGACGCCGCGGTTGGTCGGACGAATGCCCTTCCAGCGGTTGCGTCCCGCCTTGCCGATCGACACGTTCTCGTGATCGGTGTTGCCCACCTGGCCGATGGTCGCCATGCACTCGACCAGCACCTTGCGGGTCTCGCCGGAAGGCAGCTTCAGCAGCGCGTAGTCGCCTTCCTTGGCCACCAGCTGCGCCTGCGCACCGGCCGAACGCGCCATCTGCGCGCCCTTGCCCGGCCGCAGTTCGATCGCGTGCACCGTGGTGCCGGCGGGAATGTTCTTGAGCGGCAGCGCATTGCCTACCAGAATGTCGGCCTCGGGACCGGAGCTCACCGTCGCGCCAACCTTCAGCCCCACCGGCTGCAGGATGTAGCGCTTCTCGCCGTCGGCATAGTGCACCAGCGCGATGCGCGCCGAGCGGTTCGGATCGTACTCGATCGTCGCCACCTTGCCCGGAACGCCGTACTTGTCGCGCTTGAAGTCGATGAGGCGGATCTTCTGCTTGTGGCCGCCGCCGTGGTGGCGGATGGTCAGGTCGCCCGTGTTGCGGCGTCCGCCCGTACGCTTGCGCGTCGCCAGCAGCGGCTTGTGCGGCTTGATCCGTCGTCAGGTCGTCATTGACCAGCGAGGTCTTGAAAGCGCAGCGTCGGCGTTATCGGTCTGTATGTCTTGATTGCCATCGTCTTTGTCCTGAAGAGCTCGCGCTTCAAGCTCTCAGCGCCGCTCTCCCCGTTTCTCCGGAACCCTCAACTTCCGATTCCCTTACTGTGAGCTTCCGATCAGGTCTTGCTAATCCGCTGAACCCTGACTGCCTGATCCCTGTCTTTACAGGTTGCTCACGTACTCCGGCAGCTTCTCGCCGGCCTTCAGCCGGACGTAGGCCTTCTTCCAGTCCGGACGGAAGCCCGCGAACTTGCCGCGGCGGCGTTCCTTGCCCAGCCACATTGGCAGTGCGCACCGCGGCCACCTTCACCTTGAAGAGCGCCTCAACCGCCTGCTTCACTTCGGTCTTCGTCGCCTCGGGCGCGACATCAAACACCAGCGTGCCCTCGGTCTCCTTCACGCCCAGGCCCTTTTCGGTAATCAGCGGGCGGCGAATCACTGTATAGAGTGTCGGCATTACGCGGCCTCCGTCTGCGCGAGCTTGCGCTTCGACACGGTCTTCTCGAGCGACTCGGTCAACTGCTCGATCGCGGCCTTCGAGAAGATGGCCCGCTCATAGCGCAGCAGATCGTAAGGATGCACTTCGTTGTTCAGCACCAGTTCCACGCCCTTGAGATTGCGCGCGCCCAGCATCAGCCCCTGGGTCAGGCGTCTTGCCGTTCTCCACCAGCAGCGCCGTGCGCGTCACGTCCAGCTTGTCGAGCGCTTCGCGATAGAGCTTGGTCTTGGCTTCCTTGATCTCCAGCGAATCCACAACCGTCAGCTTGCCGTCGGCCAGCTTCGAGGCCAGCGCCGAACGCAGCGCGCCCAGCAGCTTCTTGCGCGGGAACGCGTAGTCGTAGCTGCGCGGCTGCGGTCCGTGCACCGTGTAGCCGTGGCGCCACAGAGGCGAGCGCACCGAACCGATACGAGCGCGGCCCGTGCCCTTCTGCTTCCACAGCTTCTTGCCGGAACCGGCGACTTCAGTGCGGCTCTTGGTCTTGTGCGTGCCCTGGCGCAGCGAGGCGCGATAGTGCTTCACCGCCTCCCACAGCAGAGCCTCGTTCACCTGGCCGAATACCGCATCGGCCAGCTCGAGCGAGCCCACCTTCTCGCCGTTCAGATTCACATACATCAACGTTTGCCATCGTCTTCTTCTTCTGCCGGAAATCTTTCCACCGGCTCTCAAACTCTTGCGCCGCAAGGCGCGATCACCCGCACCGGAGGTGCTTACTTGCGCTTTGCCGCCGGCCTTCTTCGAAGCCTTCAACGGATCGACCGTGCCGGATCCGGCAAATCCACGGCGCTCGCGCGGCGGAGTCTTGGCCTTCGAAATCAGCACATAGCCTTCGCGCGGTCCCGGCACCGCGCCTTCGACCATCAGCAGGTTCTCTTCCAGATCGATGCCGCGAATGCGCAGATTGCGCACCGTCACCTGCTCGGCGCCCATGTGGCCCGGCATGCGCTGCCCGGGAAACACGCGCGACGGAAAGCTGGAGGCGCCGATCGAACCCTGCACCTGGAACATGTGTCCGTGCGACTTGGGTCCGCCGCCGAAACCGTGCCGGCGCACAACGCCCGCAAAACCGCGGCCCTTCGAAGTGCCGATCACGTCCACGAACTTCGCATCGGCGAAGATGTCGACCAGCACGCGATCGCCGGCCTTGGTCTCGTCTTCGCCTTCGGCAGCGGCTTCGACATCCACTTCCTTGATGATCTTCACCGGCGGCGCTTCGGTCTTGGCAAAGTGACCGGCCTGCGGCTTGGTCACGTTCTTCGCCTTGACGAACTCGACCAGCCCGATCTGCGCGGCGTCGTAGCCGTCCTTGGCCAGCGTCTTCAACTGCGTAATCACGCAGGGGCCGGCCTGCAGCACCGTAATCGGGTGCACGTCGCCCTTCTCATCGAAGACCTGCGTCATGCCGATCTTTTTTCCCAGAATCCCTGTAACTGCCATGTCTTCCTCACCTCATCATGCGAAGCTTGAACTGCATCGCACTGCCGGAATTCGAACCAGTTCTCAGTTCTCAGTTCTGCAGTTCGTCAGCTTCTGCGCCGCAAGGCGCGTCTGCCGCACCGCAGGTGCCTACTTCTCGAACGCCTTGATCTCGACGTCGACGCCGGCGGGCAGATCGAGCTTCATCAGCGCGTCCACCGTCTGCTGCGTCGGCTCGAGAATGTCGATCAGCCGCTTGTGCGTGCGGATCTCGAAGGCCTCGCGCGATTTCTTGTCCACGTGCGGCGAACGCAGCACGCAGTACTTGTTCTTGATCGTCGGCAAGGGAATCGGACCGGCCACCGTTGCCCCGGTGCGCTTGGCCGTTTCCACAATCTCGCCGGTCGAGGTGTCCAGCACGCGATAGTCGTATGCCTTCAACCGAATGCGAATTCTCTGTCCTACCATTGCCTGTCCTCTGTCAGGGTTCAGGATTCAGTGTCCAGTGCTCAGTCGCTTTCGTTCTGCTGATCCACTGTTCCCTGATCTCTGATCCTCGCTTACTTGATAATTTCCGAGATCGTGCCCGCGCCCACGGTGCGTCCGCCTTCGCGGATCGCGAAGCGCAGGCCCTTTTCCATGGCCACCGGCGTGATCAGCTCAATCGCCAGCTCCACGTTGTCGCCCGGCATCACCATCTCCGTGCCCTCCGGCAGCTCCGCCACGCCCGTCACGTCCGTCGTGCGGAAGTAGAACTGCGGACGATAGCCCTTGAAGAACGGCGTATGACGGCCGCCCTCTTCCTTCGACAGCACGTACACCTCGCCCTTGAAGTTGGTGTGCGGCGTGATCGACGCCGGCTTGGCCAGAACCATGCCGCGCTCCACGTCTTCCTTGGGAATGCCGCGCAGCAGAATGCCGGCGTTGTCGCCCGCCAGACCTTCGTCCAGCTGCTTCTTGAACATTTCCACGCCCGTGCACACCGTCTTGCGCGTCTCGCGGAAGCCCACAATCTCGACGTCCTCGCCCACCTTCACCTTGCCGCGCTCGATGCGGCCCGTCACCACGGTGCCGCGTCCAGAGATCGAGAAGATGTCTTCGATCGGCATCAGGAAGGGCAGGTCGATCGCGCGCTGCGGCTGCGGAACGTACTTGTCCACCGCCTCCATCAGCTCGTCGATCTTGGCTTCCCACTGCGCCTCGCCGTTCAGTGCGCCCAGGGCCGAGCCGCGAATCACCGGCACGTCGTCGCCCGGGAACTGGTACTTCGACAGAAGCTCGCGCACTTCCATCTCCACCAGGTCGATCAGCTCTCCGATCTTCCACCGCGTCGCACTTGTTCAGGAACACCACGATGTAGGGCACGCCCACCTGGCGGGCCAGCAGCACGTGCTCCTTGGTCTGCGGCATCGGGCCGTCGGTCGCCGCCACCACCAGAATCGCGCCGTCCATCTGCGCCGCGCCGGTGATCATGTTCTTGATGTAGTCGGCGTGGCCGGGGCAGTCCACGTGCGCATAGTGACGGTTCTTGCGTCTCGTACTCCACGTGCGCCGTCGCGATCGTGATGCCGCGCTCGCGCTCTTCCGGAGCGTTGTCGATCGAGTCGAACGAACGGAACGTGATTCTTCGGGTTGTGCTTCGACAATACCTTCGTGATCGCCGCCGTCAACGTCGTCTTGCCGTGATCGATGTGCCCGATCGTCCCCACGTTCACGTGCGGCTTCGAACGATCAAATTTTTCCTTCGCCATAAAAATCTCAAATCCCTTTCGTGGCTTGTACTTCCTGTTGCAACCCGGGGCGCCGGCCATCCGGCTCCAGCCCCAAAACCTTTAGCAGTGTCAGGAAACTCCGCTTCACGCTCTTACTTTCCCTGCGCCCGGCCGATGATCTCATCGGCGATCATGCGCGGCGCCTCTTCGTAGCGCGCGAACTGCATCGAGTACGACGCGCGGCCCTGCGTCGACGAACGAATGTCGTTCACGTAGCCGAACATTTCCTTCAGCGGCACGATCGCCTTGATCACCTGCGATCCGCCGGCGTGCTCCATGCCCTCAATCCGTCCGCGGCGCGAGTTGATGTCGCCGATGATGGTCCCCATGAACTCCTCGGGAACCGTAACTTCAACCGCCATCACCGGCTCCAGAAGCACCGGGACTGGCCTTGCGTGCGGCTTCCTTGAACGCGATCGAACCGGCAAACTTGAAGGCCATTTCGTTCGAGTCGACTTCGTGATAGCTGCCGTCGAACAGCGTCACCTTGACGTCCACGATCGGGTAGCCGGCCAGGATGCCCAGCTCGAGCGCGCCCTGCACGCCCTGATCGATGGGCTTGATGTATTCCTTGGGCACCGCACCGCCCTTGATGTCGTTGATGAACTCGTAGCCCTTGCCCGGCTCGTTGGGCTCGACGCGCAGTTTGCAATGCCCGTAGTTGCCCGAACCGCCGGTCTGGCGAATGTACTTGCCCTCGGCCTCGGCCTTCTTGCGAATGGTTTCGCGGAAGGCCACCTTGGGCTCGCCCACATTGGCCTCGACCTTGTGCTCGCGCTTCATGCGGTCGACAAGAATTTCGAGATGCAACTCGCCCATGCCGCTGATGATGGTCTGACCCGAATCCTCGTCGGTCCGCACCTTGAAGGTCGGATCCTCGTCGGCCAGCCGCGACAGCGCGATGCCCATCTTTTCCTGGTCGGCCTTGGTCTTGGGCTCGATGGCCACCGAGATCACCGGTCTCCGGGAAGGTGATCGCGCCCAGCGCAATCGGATGATGCGGCGCGCACAGCGTGTCGCCGGTCTTCAGTTCCTTCAGTCCCACGCAGGCGCAGATGTCGCCGGCGTAGAATCTCGGTAATGTCTTCGCGCTTGTTGGCGTGCATCTTCACCAGGCGGCCCACGCGATCGGTCTTGCCGGTGCGCGGATTCAGCGATCGTGTCGCCGGTCTTGAGCGAACCCGAATAAATGCGAATGAAGCAGAGCTTGCCGAAGGGATCGTTGATGATCTTGAAGACCAGCGCCGAAAGCGGCTCGCTGTCGTCCGCCTTGCGGACCTCAATCTTCTGTCCGGATGTTGACGGATTGATGCCTTCAACCGGAGGCTTGTCGAGCGGGCTGGGCAGGTAATCGACGACCGCGTCGAGCAGCGTCTGCACGCCCTTGTTCTTGAATGCGCTTCCGCAGATCACCGGGAAGACCTTCAGGTCGATGGTGGCCTGGCGAATGCCGGCCTTGAGCTCCGCGATCGGTCGGCGTTTCGCCTTCGAGGAACTTCTCGAGCAGCACATCGTCGGTCTCGGCGATGACTTCGATCAGCTGCATGCGGAAGGCTTCGGCCTTCTTCTGCAGATTCGGCGGGAATCGTCTTCGACATCGTACTTGGCGCCCATGGTCTCGTCGTGCCACAGGATGGCCTTCATCTCGATCAGGTCGACGACGCCCTTGAAGTTCGCTTCGGCGCCAATCGGAATCTGCAGAGCCACCGGCCGCGCGCCCAGCCGCTTGCGGATGGTGTCGAGCACGTGCTCGAAGTCCGCGCCGTTCTTGTCCATCTTGTTGACGAAGCAGATGCGCGGAACCTTGTACTTGTCGCCCTGGCGCCACACGGTCTCGGTCTGCGGCTGCACGCCGCTGACAGAGTCGAACAGCGCCACCGCGCCGTCGAGAACGCGCAGCGAGCGCTCCACCTCGGCGGTGAAGTCCACGTGGCCGGGCGTGTCGATGATGTTGATGCGAATGTCGTTCCACATGCAGGTGGTTGCAGCGGACGTGATCGTGATGCCGCGCTCCTGCTCCTGCTCCATGTAATCCATGGTCGCGGTGCCTTCATGCACTTCGCCGATGCGGTGCGTGATGCCCGTGTAGAACAGGATGCGCTCTGTCGCTGTCGTCTTTCCGGCGTCGATGTGCGCCATGATTCCGATGTTCCGGCAACGATTCAGAGGTATGGTGCGAGCCACGGTCAATTCATCCTTGCGGGCATCATGCCCGCTGTTTACTGTCAGTTCCAAGGCCGCTTACTGCTGGACCTTACTCCCGGACCACCTTGCTGTCCGGCTTCAACTCTTCGTGTTCCGCTCCCGCTTACCAGCGGTAGTGCGCAAAGGCCTTGTTGGCCTCGGCCATGCGGTGCACGTCTTCCTTCTTCTTCATGGCCGCGCCGCGACCGTTGGCCGCATCGAGCAGTTCGTTCGACAGCTTGTCGATCATGCCCTTTTCGCCGCGGGCGCGCCCGTAGGTGATGAGCCAGCGGATCGCCAGCGAGGTGCGCCGGTCGGGATTGACTTCGATCGGCACCTGGTAGTTGGCGCCGCCCACACGGCGAGTCTTGACCTCGAGCAGCGGCTTGCAGTTCTCGACCGCCTTCTTGAAGAGCTTGAGCGCGTCGTCGCCGCCGCCCTTCTCTTCCAGGTTCTTCATCGCCTGGTAGAAGATGCCCTGCGCGGTCGACTTCTTGCCGCCCCACATCATCGAGTTCACAAACTTGGTGACCAGCGTGGACCCGTAAACCGGATCCGCCGCCACTTCCCGCTTCGCAATGTGCCCTTTTCTCGGCATAGTTCCTCAAAATCCTTCGAGCGCTCACAGCGCTCTGCTTCTGCTGCCCTAGTCCCGGTTCACGGCATTCCGCCCGGGAACCGACTTCTACTTCTTGCCCTGCCGCCGCGCCGCCCTTGGCGCGCTTGGCGCCGTACTTCGAACGGCTCTGCTTGCGGTTGGCCACGCCCACCGAATCCAGCGTGCCGCGCACCACGTGATAGCGGACGCCGGGCAGATCCTTCACACGGCCGCCGCGGATCAGCACGATCGAGTGCTCCTGCAGGTTGTGGCCGATGCCGGGAATGTAGGTCGTGACCTCAATCCCGTTGGTCAGCCGCACACGGGCCACCTTGCGCAGCGCCGAGTTCGGCTTCTTGGGGGTTTGTGTATACACGCGCGTGCAAACTCCGCGCCGCTGCGGCGAGGCCTGCAGGGCCGGAGACGCCGTCTTGTACCGCGGGGCCGTGCGCCCCTTGCGAACCAAGCTGATTAAAAGTAGGCAAACCGAAACTCCTTACCTCAAAACCCTTAAGCCCAACCCACTCTTACAGCCGCGCGCAGACCCTTCGGGCTCTCCGGTGCGATGGCGCGCAACTTGACCCAGCGCGCACACGCACGGAAGCCCAAGTTGCTGCTTCGCGTCTGCCTTCGTTCCAATCTCAGACGAGAACCGGGACGGTGGCCGGTCGTTTCCGCCTTACGCGGGAAAAGCCAACTCCGTTTCGCCGGTTCCGGCTCGCATAGCCCTCCAAGGTGGAGAAACGCGCGAGCACCGATGCGATTTCACCGCTTTCGCGTCTTACCTTCACCGCGGAAGCGATTTGCCCCTGCCCTTCGCAAGAGGAGAGCGATTCGGGGACTCTGGCCGGCTCAACTTCACTCGGCCTCGGGTGCCAGCCCTTGCCAATCTTCCGGCCGGGCTTCCCGTTACGCTCTCCGTCGTTAAGACACACGAAAGGAGATGTTCTTGCGGAACCTTTTTACAATAACAAGAAATTGGGGCGGGGTCAATGAAATCAACCCCGCCCCCGATGGTCATTATCGCATTTTCACTGGATCGAGTGCAGTTTCCAGGCACCGCCCTCAAATGTGAAGTCCGCCTGGCGCTTTGCGCTCAACCTGTTTCCAGGATGATGCGCAATGTCCTGAAGCACATCCGGAACGCCGGTCAGGTTCAGGCCCTCCGTGTACTTGCCGCTCTTGGCCGTATCGGCGCCGGGTACCATTTCGTCCTGCAGGTCACCCATGTCGTGAGCCTTCAGGTGGTTAGCGGCAACTGTCGTCATCCTGTAGGTGTAATTCTTGTCGTCGAGTCCCGACGGGCGCCACTGAATCGCGTCGCCGCCACTCGGCAGCTTAACCGCCTTTTTGCCTTCGTCGGTCAGCTTGAAATCCGCCCAGAATTTATTTGGGTATATCGTGGTCCGCTCCCAGAGCTTCGCTGCAATTCCCTGCCTCATCCCCGTGTCGTCGACCAGAATGTCCGCCCCCGTCGCCGGTTGCTGGTCATACTTCGCCTGAACCAGCGTCAGCGCCTGGGTCGCCGTCAGATCAGGTACAGATTTGCAGCCAGCTACCACCAGGCCCGCCCCCAAAAGAACAACCGCTGCCAAAGTCTTCATGCGCAACACCTTTCTCACTTTTCCTCCCAGTGCATCCAGATTGAACAGAATCTTATCGATCCGCCATTTTTCTCCTACTTTCACCCTCTGTCAATGGACTTGAATGTGACACCGCTCACACAACATTGAAGGGCTTCTAATGCCCGGTTATTCAGCGACTTAGGACAATGACTAGCTGGGTACGTCACCGACCCGCGCGGACCGCTCCTACTGGCCGGCGAGGCGCTCCAGAAGCAGTTCCAGAAAGCCCTTCTCATTTGACTCCAGGCAGACCTGCGCATTCGGCGCTCCCTCGCCCGGCCTGGTCAGGCCCTTGTCATCAACGTCGATATGCATGGGCTTGGCCGGGCACAAGTCCGGTCGGAACGAGTAGGTCACCGCCACCGGATCGAACAGGGTCGGCGTCGCAGCTGTGCCATTCGCTCCCCGCCATCCACTGGTGATAGAGCAAGGTCACCTGGTCGGTCACCGGCGATCCATGGGCGAAGATGCGCTCCCTTTCCTTCGCCTCCAGGTGGACCTGCGTCGAGTCGAGCGGCATCATGAACACGGGCACGCCGGCAGCCAGAAGGGCCCTCGCTCCCGCCGGGTCGCGGTCGATGTTCCATTCCGGCTCCGGAGGCTTGTGCTTGCCGTTGCTGTCGTCGCCGTAACCTCGGTAAATGCTTCCCCCCATGAGCACGACTCTTTTCAGCTCTGCGAAAAGTTTCAGGGTCGCGCTCAATCGCCGCCTGAACGGTAAACAGCGGTCCGATCGCGATGAGCGTGATCTCGCCCGGATGCTGGCGAATCTGGTTCAGGATGAAATCGGCCCCGTCGGCATGCTTCTTCTCCGCGGACTGACGAGCATAAGCAGCCTGGGTAAAGACGTTGTCGTTTTTCGTCGCCGGACCGGCCGCAACGGGAATGTCACCACGGCCCACCGCCGCCAGATACCGATCGAGAAGCCGCGCGCGCATCTCCGTGTCCCCGAAGGTGGTGGTCACGCCAAGAATGCGCAGCTCAGGGCTGCGCAACGCCAACGCGAGCGCAAACGCATCGTCAATGTCGTCCCCGATATCGGTGTCGATGATGACCAGTTGCGGAGCAGCACCGGCCTGCGGAGCGCCGGAAGATTGTTGGGCCTTTGCCGGAAAAGACGACGCCGAAACAATTGTCGCCAAGACAAACGACAAAAAAATGCGCAGGGTCCTCATGACAAGTACTGTAATTGCCGCGGGCAATTTCACGCACTGCGGTTGCCGCCGAGCGAAGGTCAGGCAACTGCGCTGACCAAAGCGGTGCGCCGGAGCCGGACGACAGTGATGTCGTCCTCCTGCCCGAATTCCTGTGCCACTTTCGCGATTGCCGCCGCTCCCGCTCCACTGATTTCTCGCGTGCGCTCAAAGCCGAACATCTCGCCCGTGCCTCCGCGCGCCTCAACAACGCCGTCAGAGACAAACGTAAGCGCGTCTCCGTCCGCAAGCGTCAGAACCGACTCTGAGTAAGACGCATTTTCATCGATCCCCAGAGGCAGATTGGCATCGGTTTCGACCTCGATCCCATTGCAATACGGCGCCAAATGACCGGCATTTGCCAGCGCTACGGTCCCATCCGCCGGACAAGGGGCTGCACAGCTGGTCACGAATCCGCCGTTCAACTGCCCAGCCATGCCGCGATTAAGCGCTCCAAGAATCTGTGATGGCGGCAGTGGGGCCATCGTTCGCAACGCCCCCATGATTGCTGAGACCGTAAGCGCGGCACGCAATCCCTTGCCGCTGACATCGCCCACTACAACAAGCACTCCACCGCCTTCTTCCGGACGCACAAAGAAGAAGTCGCCGCCAACGTGCGCGGCGGGCGCATACGCGCTCTCCACCTCAAATCCCGGGACATTGCTCGCCGGGGTCACCAGCCTCTGCTGCACCTCGCGTGCGGCCTCAAACTCGGTATGCAGCGCGTCACGCGCCCGCCATTCCTTCCAGGCGCGGTAAGCCAGGGCCACTGAGAGCACGACGGTTGCAATCACCGATGCGAGATCGAAGAGATTTAGGTTGCTGGCGAATGCGGCGTTGCTGGCAAAAGAGACTCGGAAACCGGAAAGAGTTGAACCGATCGGAATCAGAGCCATGGACGCGGCAATGACCACGTTCCGCCTCTTTACAAATACAACCCAGAGATTCGCCCCTATGGTGACCAGGTTGAAAACCTGAAGCGACCAAATGTATGCAATCAGGCCCCCATGCACAACAGCCGACGGTTGCATCGACATATAGGCGACAAGCATGGAGACATTGAAGACGGCCATCGCGGCCAGCGCGAGACGCTTGAACCAGATTCCCTTCAGACCATTGATGCGCCAGATGAACTCTACGGTGACCCACATACCGGGAAGCTGAACAAGCAATTCGAGCGGAAAGTACGCCCAGGTGTTCAGATTCAGGATTCGCGTCTCGATCAATTCGAAGAAGAGCAGAAACAGCGGATAGAACAGCAGAACCCCGCCTGACAACAACAGATCCCGATTCAAAGTCAGGCGCCCACTCGCCAGAACCAGAAATGCAACCAGCATCAGCAACAGGTTGAGCATTATCGCCGGAGTGTTTGCCAGCCTCACCTGCGCGATTTCGGCCACTGCTTCGGCGTTCAGGGTGCGCCTATGCTCGATTTCAAAGAGCCGCGAATCCATCGCGCCGGCTCTTCGCGCGGATGGCGGATACCAAAGTCGCAACGTGACCTGCCCAGTGGATCCGGGATCGACAAGCCCGTCCGGAAGAGCATCAACCGTTCGTCGCGGGTTGCTCTCAACCCAGACGCGGGGCGGAACCCGGCCAAAGCTCCCGACAAGCTTTCCGTTAACGAATGTCTCGCTGGAAAGCAGCAGGCGCGGATCGCTCGCACCAATGGAGAGAGCCCCTGAAAGATCGCTGCGGACCGGAACCTGAAAGCGCACCCACACAAATCCATCGGAGTAAAAGTCTGGAATGGGCCAGAGGCCCCTCTGCGCGACAGGCCATGCGCTGTCGTCAAAATGAGGGTCAGCCCAACGTGTGTCATCGCCAAAGTGATAGCGGACCTGCGCCTGCTCAGCTGCGCATCGATGCACCACTGCCAAGAGCAGCATGAAGACGACAAGGCAAGCAGGCACAGCAAAACGCGTCTTCGCAGTCGGTCTGCAGACCCGCATTTTCACCAGTTTCTTTCGCGCCCGCTGTGGATGATGGGAGGCACCCATTGCCTGAAGCACGACGCTATTGGGGAAGAGATCGTTACTCCCTAATATACCCGCACCTCGTGCAATCGGATGGATTCCAGAATCCTGCCGCCAGCAGATGAAACCCATCTAGGCACTCTGGAGCCTTAATCGACGCTGAGTATCTTTTGAGATTCGATCTTCGCCGAATCCAGCTGAATATCGAAGCCGGAACCCGTTGGCTGCGCGATGTGTGCGTTCTCCACCACAAGCGGGTTCTTCTCGAAATGGTGATAGTGGCGCATCTTTGTAACCAGGTACTCGCCCATCGGAAACGTCATCGGAGACTGGCTGAGGATAGTGTGCATCGCAGCCCGCAGACTGTGTCCATGCGGGATCACGCGCACGTCGTGCAGTGACGCAACAGTGCCGATCTTCAGCAGCTCGCTGATGCCGCCGCACCATTCGGGATCGGCCTGAACCACCGACAGCGTGCCAGCCTGCAGATAGCGCTCCACCTCCCAGCGGCCATAGAAGTGCTCTCCGGCCGCCAGCGGCACACTGGTCCCCCGGCGAATCGCGGCGAAGCTCTCAATCTTTTCCGGATGCGTGACTTCCTCCATCCAGAAAGGGCGGTACTGCTCCACCTGCTTGGCCCACTCGAGCGCATAGCCCTGATCCCACCCGCTATAAGCGTCAAACATGATCTCGTAGTCCTCGCCGAGCGTTTCGCGCAGCGTTTTGACCAGTTCAACGTTCTTCCGCATTCCCTCGGGCCCGGAGCCCGGACCATAGCCGATGAACCACTTTTGGTAGCGGAATCCCTGATTCTTCAACTCGAGGCAACGTTTGCGCACCGCTTCCGGTTCGAGCGAGAAGCCCAGCGCGCTGGCATACATCTCCACCTTCTCGCGCGAAGGCCCGCCCAACAGCCGCCATACCGGAACACCATAGAATTTCCCGCGCAGATCCCACAGTGCGTTGTCCACTGCGCTGACGGCCATCAGGAAGTAGCCCGCGCGCGAATGACGGTTCGACCGATACATCTCGTCCCAGAGCACCTCGCCAGCCAATGCGTCTTTGCCGATCAGAAACTGCTTCAGGTCCTCAATGACGATCGTCGCTGGCTCTCGCTCGATTGGCCCGTAGAGTCCCTCAAGTCCCGCTCCGGTGCGAATGCGAAGGTAATGCGCTTCGTACTGAACATCTCTCGCTCCACCGGGTTTGTCTGTGTACGGAGCAGGCCTGAGCTCGTCGTACACATCCATCGGATTTACCTGCGGCTGATGATCGACGCCGGATTCGGCGGTGTAGTGTCCGTGCAGTTCGAGCACTTCAACAGCGTCGATCTTCAACGGCGCAAGTCCATCAGGCCGGTCAGGAGGAACGCGCACCGCCGCGGCAGGCATGCCACCCGCTACGGCTGAACCTGCAACCGCTCCTGCCATAGTGAGCCCGCCGAGAAAGTGCCGTCTGTTCATCCGACTATCCTTGCCCGTTATCATCATTCATCTTTCTCCGTAAAGGCAACTATTTGGTTGCTCTTTTAAGAGCCGCCACAATTTTGTCTGTGTCGTAAACACATCCGCCCCATACGCCACCGCTCGCCTCAACCAGCGCAGCCCACAACCTTGTGTCTTCAGGCAACGCTGGATGAGGCTCGCAGATCGGGACGGGGGGTCCGCGTGGCCAGCCTGCGCGCGCCTTCTTCCGCGCTGAACTCCCCGGTGGCGTCGCCGACCAGATGCACCATCCCAGTCAGCCTTTCGCGATCAATGACGATCTCAATCTGGTCGCCGTCTAGAACCTTTCCGATCGGGCCCCCAGCCAGAGCCTCGGGAGAGATGTGGCCAATGCACGCGCCCGTCGAAACGCCGCTGAACCGCGCATCGGTCAGCACCGCCACGTGCCTGCAGTGCGGCAATTGCTTGAGCGCCGATGTCACCTGGTAGATCTCCTGCATGCCTGCGCCCTTGGGCCCACTGCAGATCAGCACGATCACATCGCCGCTTCCAATTGCGCCGCTCTTGATCGCCTCGATCGCAGCAGCCTCCGTTATGAAGACCCGCGCAGGACCGCGATGCCGATACACGTGGTCGGCGCCGATGAGTGAGGGATCGATTGCCGTGCTCTTGATGACCGCTCCTTCAGGCGCCAGGTTGCCAATCGGAAAGCAGACCGTCGGCGTGAGCCCCCGCGAGCGCGCACGATCCGGCGCCATGATCACATCGTCCGCATCGATCCCATCCAGTTCCTTCAGGCGACGCCTCAGCTCGCGCCGTCGTTCGCTCTCTTTCCACCAATCAAGGCACGCGCCGAGCGTCTCTCCCGTCACAGTGCGAACACTCTCATCCAGCAGCCCGGCTGCACGCAGTGCAAGCATCGCCTCAGGCACTCCGCCTGCAAGGAAGACCTGCACAGTCGCAAAATTGCGCGGCCCATTCGGAAGCGCGTCCACGAGTCTCGGCACCTGTCGATTCACTTCAGCCCAGTCATCCGCCCCCGGTCGCTTGAGTCCCGCCGAAAACGCAATCGCCGGAAGATGCAACAGCAGATTCGTCGAGCCGCCGAACGCTGCATGCAGAACCATCGCGTTCCGCACCGATGCCGGAGTCAACACATCCGCAACGCCCATCCGCAGCTCGTGCATCCGCTTCAACGCCCGTGCCGAGCGCCGCGCAGCATCGAGCCACACCGGCTGCCCTGATGGAGCCAGCGCAGTGTGCGGCAGAGCCAGCCCGAGCGCCTCCCCCACCACCTGCGCCGTCGCCGCCGTCCCCAGGAACTGGCATCCGCCGCCTGGCGAGGCGCACGCACGGCAACCCACCTCCGCTGCGTATTCAAGCGTGATCTGCTCCTGCGCGAATCTCGCACCAATGGTCTGCACCTTGCCCGCGTCTTCGCCCGACTCCGGAAGCAGCGTGACGCCGCCCGGCACCAGTACGGCGGGCAGCTTTCCCGCCGACGCAAGCGCCATCATCATCGCGGGCAACCCCTTGTCGCACGTTGCCACGCCCAGCACGCCCTTGCCCGTCGGCAATGAGCGCATCAGCCGCCGCAGCACCATCGCCGCATCATTGCGAAACGGCAGCGAGTCCATCATGCCCGTTGTGCCCTGCGTTCTGCCGTCGCACGGGTCGGTGCACGCACCCGCAAACGGCACCGCGTGCAAGGCCTTCAACTCACGCGCTGCCTCGGCCACCAGCAGCCCGACCTCCCAATGCCCGGTGTGAAATCCCAGCGCAATCGGCCGCCCGTCCTCGGCGCGCAGACCGCCATGCGTGCTGAGAATCAGGAACTCGGGGTCGAGCAGTCGCGCCGGTTCCCAACCCATGCCCGCGTTCTGGCTCAGGCCGAAGAGGTTGCCGGAGGGCTCCTTCATGAGCATCTCCGCAGACAGCGGCAGGGCGCCCGCAGGACCAGCCGCATGCGTCACCACATCGCTGAAACCCGCGCCCTCCGTCTCGAGCACCGAACTGAATGAGATCGACGTGATGGGTCTCCTCCTTGAATTTCGCTGAACCACGGATCGTGAAAGCCCTATTTGCCCGGCGGCGTGCGGAACGGATCACCCGCCGCCGGCGTCGGGGGCGCCGTGGCCACCGCCACCAGAGAGTCGGCGCAACCGTAATAGAGGAACCACTTCTTGTGAAAGAACACCAGCCCTTCGGCGAAGGTTGTTCCCGCTGCGTACTGGCCCGTCTTCTCGTACGGCAACTCCGGCTTGAACACCGGCATATCCGTCTGCGTCAGCAGCCTGGCCGGATTGTTCGCATCGAAGAGCGCTTCTCCCGCTGCATACGCGCTTGGCCCAAGCGCGGGATCGCCGCCGCTTCCGCCGCATTCTTGCCGTTGTAGAGCACCACGATTCCCGCGCTCGTCAGCACCGGCGGCGGCCCCGTCTCCGGGAATGTGCTGTCGAAGTGGCCGGCCCTCGGCCGCAGCAATTCGACAGGCCTGCCCTGCGCGCCCTCGACCGGGTCCCAGTGAATCAGATCAGCCGAGGTGGCCAGCCGGATCGAACCCTCGCCCCAGTACATCCAGTAGCGTCCGTCGATCTTCGCGGCGATCAGCCGCCCCTTGTCGAGCCGCGTAACGATCCCCGCCGACTTGTACTTGAGGGTGGCGTACTTCCCGCTCGACGCCGTAAGGAATGCCGGACCGTGCTTGGTCCAGTGTTCAGGTCGCTCGAACTCGCAATGCCGACCGAATAGGTCTGTGCGGTTCCACTGCGTATAAGTCAGCACATAGGTGCCGTCTTCGCGCTCCACGATGCGCGGATCTTCCACGCCGCCGGGCCACTCGCGCGCCTTCTGGTCGTCCTCAGCGGGATAGAAGACAGGCGCGGGCATTCGCTTGAAGTGAATGCCGTCATCGCTCTCCGCCAGTCCCAGCCGCGACGTGTGCCCGCCGATCTCCATCGCGCCCGAGTTGTCTTCGGCGCGATAGAGCACATAGACCTTGCCGTTCCGCACAATCGCCGCTGGATTGAACGTGTGTAGCGCTTCCCACTTGACCGGCGCTTTCAGGATCGGATCGTTAAAGGTCGACTCCGGCTTCGGCGTTATGACCGGGTTGCCGACAGCAGGCCGCGTAAACGGTCCGATGACCCATGGCGCATCCTTCTGTGCGCAGCACGCTCGCGGCACAAAGCAAAATCGCTACCGCCAGCGGCTTTGCGCAACTCCTTGATTCCGGTCATTCTTCCCATCTGCATGCAACTCGCCCCATCTTACTCTCGTCTGCCTGTTCCGTCACCGCGGCGCGTGCTTGCATAAAAGCTCAACGCCGCATCTCCCTGTTCCAGTAACCGGGAGCGTTCGCAGCGCGCCATAGCGTTCCTCCAGCCGCTCCTTGCGCCGATGCTCTGCAATCACGACCGCATCCTTCGGCTCAACAAGCGCCGCCGCCGCGCCGCCCAGCAAGCCCAAGCGCAGCCTCATACTCTCCGGCAGCATCGTACGGCGGATCGAGAAACACCACATCAAAACTCAATACCGCATCTGTACGCTCCCGCCGCAGATAGCCCGTCACGCTCCCACCCTCGACCCGGTGCCCGCCGACCAGCCCGAGCTTCTGCAGATTCGACGCGCAGCACCTTCAGCGCCGGCTGCGCCCGCTCCACAAAGCACCACGTGCGCGGCTCCGCGGCTCAGCGCCTCGATGCCCACCGCGCCCGACCCGGCATACAGATCCAGAAAGCTCGCGCCCTTCAATCCGCGGCGCCAGCACATTGAAAAGAGTCTCGCGCAGCCGGTCGCTCGTGGGCCGGGTCTCCAGCCCCGCGGGAGCCTCCAGCGTCCGGCGCCGCAACGTTCCCGCAATCACGCGCATCGCGAACCAGCATATAGGAATCCCGCCGCACGCCCCCGACCCTCTACAATTCTTGTATGCGTGGCTGGACAATCCCGCTGGGCCGATGGATGGGCGTGGAAATGCGCGTTCACGCCTTCTTCCCGCTGCTCGCGGTGGTGTGTCTCGGCCTCAGCGCCGCAGACGGGCTGGCTGCGCGGACTCGGGCTCTTCTTCGTACTCGTTCTCGCGGTCGTAGTCCGCGAAACTGCGCGCCTCATGATGGCGGCCTATCTCGGGCTCCGCCTGCGCGCCGTCGTGCTGCTCCCCATCGGCGGCCTCTTCGCCTACGCCAACCCCGAAAGCCAGGAAAACTCCAACCAGGGCTTCGGCCAGTTCGCCATGGCATTCATCGGGCCCCTCGCCAACATCGTGACGGCGCTCATGCTTGCGGCCGCCTTCATCGGAGCCGGCGGGGACATCAATCTGCTTGCAAGCCCGCTCATCACGGCCGCACGGCTGCTGCGCAGCATGGTCTGGATGCAGGCCGGCCTCGGCGTCCTTCACCTGCTCCCCGCCTACCCGCTCGATTTCGGCCGGCTGCTCCGCGGCAATTTCGCGCGTACCCACGGCTTTTCGCCTGCCGGCCGCGCCGCCTCGGGACTCGGCCAGTTGCTCGCGCTCGCCGTCATGATCGGCGGCATGCTGCTGCACGGCTACTGGCTCATCATCGCCGGCTTCTTCATCATGATCGGCGCGCAGATTGAGGACCAGGGCGTCTTCTTCCAGTCCGTGGTCGACACGGTCCGCATGCGCGAAGTCATGCTCACCGATTTCGCCACGCTCTCGCCGTCTGACACGCTGGCCGACGCACTCGTCCGCTGCGTTCACTCGCTGCAGGAGGACTTCCCCGTCGTGCGCGGCCCGCAACTTGTCGGCATCGTCTCGCGCCAGCGCATCGTCGACGCGCTTCGCAGCGACGGCAATGGCTACGTGCAGTCCGTCATGTCGCGCGCCTTCCAGGTGGCCCGGCCTGAAGACACGCTCGGCACCACCATCCGCCGCATCTCCGCCGGCCAGGGCCTCTCGCTCATTCCCGTCACCGAAAGCGGCCGCGTCGTCGGCATCGTCAGCGTGCAGAACCTCATGAGTTCCATGTCGCTGCTGGCCGAGCAGCGCCGCATCGAGAGCCAGGAAGCCGGAGAGTAAATGGGCGCAACTGTCAGGATTTGTCATCATGGGCAAATCTGGGTGCCCCATGTCTCGATTCTGAGACATGGGAGTCAACAACCAGCAGAACACTCCGCATGAACTCGCCAGACGCCCCTCTAGCCCCCGGCCTCTATCTCGTCGCCACTCCCATCGGCAACCTCGGCGACATCACCCTGCGCGCGCTCGACGTGCTCAAGCGGGTTGATCGCATCGCCTGCGAAGACACGCGCCAGACGCAAAAGCTGCTGAACCACTTCAGCATCGCCACGCCCACCATAAGCTGCCACGCAGCACAACGAGCGGCACCGCGCCGCCGAACTCATTGACGCGCTCAAATCCGGCGGACGCATCGCGCTCGTCTCCGACGCAGGCATGCCCGGCATCAGCGATCCCGGCACCTGGCTCGTCGAACGAAGCCATCGCCGCCGGCGTGCCGGTCATCCCGATCCCCGGCGCCAACGCCGCGCTCAGCGCACTCATCGCCTCCGGCCTGCCCACCAGCGAGTTTCACTTCCTCGGATTTCTGCCGGAGAAAGTCGGGCGCGCGGCGCACCCGCCTGGAAGCCATCGCCTCACAACCCCGCGAAGCAGCGCAGACGCTCATCTTCTACGAAGCGCCGCATCGCATCGTCGACACGCTCGCCGATCTCGAATCCGTCTGGGGACCCACGCTTCGCGTCGTCGCCGCCCGCGAACTCACCAAGCTCCACGAAGAGTTCCATCGCGGTACCGTCGCCGATGTACGCCGCGACCTCGCCTCCCGCGACCGCATCCGCGGCGAGTTCACCCTGCTGGTCGAGGCCCCACCCAAATCCGCTACCAAGTCGGGTGCCCCAGGTCTGGATTCTCAGACCTGGGATCGAATCTCCGCCCGCATAGCCCATCTCCAGTCCGAATCCGGCATCGACGAAAAGGAAGCCCTCAAGCGCCTCGCCCGCGAACTTGGCCAATCCAAGAGCGAGTTGTACCGCGAACTCCAGCGCGAACGTGCAAGGCGCAAATGACAATCAGAAATAATGAAGGTTGGTCAGCCCGCCTGCAGGCGCTGAAAATTCGAGAGTTGCAGCCGTCCAGATTACGTTCGTAAAGGCGAGTCCTGTCATTTGAGATCGCTCGGCCTGCGCCGATGGCACAATATCCTAGGAACCCCATACATAAAAGCAGGAGCAGTCAGCCTATTTATGCCACTAACCATGTTTTTTGCTGCAATCGGCCTTTTGAGTGCCATTGCATGCTGCCTGCTCGAAATAGCTATGGTGAATGCAACCAACAGGAAGATGGAGGGTTGGACAACGTTCACCTTCGCAGGTAGAGATATCGGCGTCATCTTTCAGAAACACCGCAGGCTCTATCCCGAGAGCCGCATCCGCGCTGCTTTTGTGTTCTCAACCTGTGTGCTCGGGATTTGCATCGCGGGCCTGATCGCAATTCACCGGATCGCCCAGGGATTGTAGTTCTGGCTCGCGCGCAACGGAGTCACGGCGATTCGCAGGTCAACTGAAACCACAGTTCAGCGCCATTTCCACCGCTTCCTCCGCGCTGCCCGCAACCTGCAGCAGTCCTCTATTCTCCGGCTTCAGAAATCCCGCCTCCACCGCGCGATCCAGAAACTCCAGCAGCCCATCCCAATAACCCGCCGTATTGATCACGATGCACGGCTTGGCGTGCAGCCGCAGTTGCTTCCACGTGACGATCTCCATCATCTCGTCGAGCGTTCCGTAGCCGCCCGGCAGCATCAGAAACGCATCCGACAGCTTCACCATGCGCGCCTTGCGCTCGTGCATCGTCGGCACCACCTCCAGCCGCGTCAGCCCGCGTGTGCGCGATCTCGCTGCCCGTCAGAATCTCCGGCAGCACGCCGATCACCTCGGCTCCGCCCGCCAGCGCCGCGTCGGCAACCGCGCCCATCAGACCCACGCTGGCTCCGCCGTACACCAGCCCCAGCCCCGCTGCGGCGATGGCCCTGCCCAGCGCCACCGCTTCCGCAAGAAATGCGGGATCCGTTCCATTCGCCGAACCGCAGTACACCGCCACGCCGCTTAACTCTTTTCGTCACAACATCCATCCCGCACCCAGAATAGCGCCCGCCTCCTCGAGGTACAGCCTTGCCTTGCGGCAATACGGAACTCCGCCCGAAACGGTAAACTGAACTAGGAACCCTTCCCTCCTGGACTCACGCCGTGCAGTCGCTCATCGACAAACTGAATCCCGAACAGCGCGCCGCCGTCGAAGCCACCGAGGGCCCTCTGCTGATCCTCGCCGGAGCCGGCTCCGGCAAGACCCGCGTCATCACCAGCCGCATCGCCTGGCTCATCCAGGAAAAGGGCGTCGCTCCCGACTCCATCCTCGCCGTCACCTTCACCAACAAGGCCGCCAGCGAGATGGCCGAGCGCGTCGAGCGCCTGCTCGGCCACTCTTCGCTCGCCAAGCCGCTGATCGCCACATTCCACTCGCTCTGCGTGCGCATTCTGCGCCGCGACATCGAAGCGCTGAAAGTCGGCGAACGACGGCCTGACCCGCTCCTTCGCCATCTACGACGAAAACGACCAGCAGGGCATCGTGAAGCAGATCATGCGCCGCATGGGCCTCGACACCAAGCAGCTCACGCCGCGCACCGTGCTGGGCCGCATCTCCTGGGCCAAGAACCACATGGTCGATCCGCAGGAGTACTACCTCGGCTCCAAGGATCCCGAACAGCGAGCGCATCGCGCACATCTACAAGGGCTACAAGGCCGAGCTGCGCAAGAACAACGCGCTCGACTTCGACGACCTGCTGCTCGAAGCCGTGCGCCTGCTCAAGGTCTCCAGCGAAGTGCGCGAGCGCTACCAGCGCCGCTACCGCTACCTCCTCGTCGACGAGTACCAGGACACGAACCGCCCGCAGTACGAGCTGATGAAGCTGCTGGCCGGCGAGCACAAGAACGTCTGCGCCGTCGGCGACGAGGACCAGAGCATCTACTCCTGGCGCGGCGCCGACATCCGCAACATTCTCGAGTTCGAGAAGGACTTTCCCAACGCCCGCATCGTCCGCCTCGAGCAGAACTACCGCTCCACGCAGATCATCCTCGAGGCCGCCGGCGCGGTCGTCGCCAACAACCTTCGCCGCAAGGGCAAGAAGCTCTGGACCGATCGCCAGGGCGGATCGCTGATCGGCTACTACGAGGCGCCCGACGGCGAAAACGAAGCCCTCTTCATCGCCGACCGCATCCAGAAATTCCTGCGCGAAGTCCGTCGAGTCCGGCAACGAGGCGCACTGCGCCGTGCTCTATCGCACCAACTCGCAGTCGCGCCTGGTTGAAGAAGCGCTGCGCCGCTACAACATCAGCTACACCATGGTCGGCGGATTCAGCTTTTACGAGCGCGCCGAAATCAAGGACCTGCTCGGCTACCTGCGCCTGGTCCGCAATCCGCACGACTCGATGGCGCTGCAGCGCGTCATCAACACGCCTGCGCGCGGCATCGGCAAAACGACGCTGGAGACGCTCGAACGCCTGGCGCTCGAAACCGGCCGGTCCACCTGGGACGCGACTCGGCGCGCGCCATCCAGAACAGGCTCATCCCCACGCGCGCGCTCATGGCGCTCGATTCGTTCCGGCAGCTCATCCTCGATGCGCAGGCCATGATGGACCCCGACTTCGCCGGCAAGCTCTCCGCCGATGTCGCCGAAGCGGACGCCGAAGCAGCCGATACCGACTTCAGCTTCGGCGCAGCAGAGCCGACTCGCGAAGAACAGCAGGACGTCGTCGCAGCGCTGGAAGCCGCTACCGACTTCACCTTCGGCGGCAACGAGAACCAGATCCCGCTGCTCGACCCAAGCCACTTCTCGCCCTTCGCCGAAAAGCCCATAGTCGCCCATTCCTGCAAATGCCGAAGCAGACAGCGAAACCTGAAATCCGGGTGCCCCAGGTCTCGATTCTGAGACCTGGGATGGATGCTTCCGCTGAACCCGAATCTAGTCCAAAACATGCACAGCCCGAAGAGCCCTTCCGCAAGCCCGGCGACCCCGCCACGCTGCCCGAACTGATCCGCTTCATCATCGACCGCACCGGCTACATCAAGGCCCTCGAAGCCGAAGGCCTCACCGGAGGCCTTCAGCCGCATTGAAAACCTGAAGGAACTCGCCAACGCCGCACACGACGCCGAGGTTCGCGGCGAGACACTGGCCGAGTTCCTCGATCACGCCGCGCTCGCCTCCGACACCGACCAGTACGATCCCGATGCCCGCGTCACGCTCATGACGCTGCACGCCGCCAAGGGCCTCGAGTTCCCGCTGGTCTTTCTTGCCGGGCTCGAAGAGGGCCTCTTCCCGCACTCGCGCACGCTCATGAGTCCCGAAGAACTGGAAGAAGAGCGCCGCCTCTGCTACGTCGGCATGACGCGCGCCATGAACACGCTGATTCTCACGCGCGCGCACTATCGCCGCCGCTACGGCAACGACGCGCCCGAGATGAGCGTTCCTTCGCGGTTCCTCGAAGAGGTGCCAAACCAGCTGGTCGAAAACCTCGGCGGCCGCTCGCCCGCATGGTCCACTCCCGCCTACGGCAACGGATACGGATCCGGCCGCGCTTCAGCGTATGCGAGCCGCAAATCGGCGCAATCTGACGAGTTCGAGAGCCGCCATTACAACTACGAAGACGAGAGCCAGGAGGTGAAGCGTCTCATCGCATCGCCATCAAAGCTCTTCTCCAAAAGGGAAAAGCGCGGAGCGCCCGGAGGGCGGCGGTTCGATTGATAACATCGCCCGCTTCTTCGGCGGCGAAGCCCGGTGCATTCGTTCGCCCCGCATCGTCGCGCCCGGCGATGGACATTCCCGAACCGACCGGCGCCGCAGGACTAAAGAAAGGCCAGCACGTTCGCCACGGCAAGTACGGCGAGGGCACCATCATCCTGCGCGAGGGCGACGGCGACGAAGCCAAGCTGACGGTCCTTTTCCGCCAGCACGGCATGAAGAAGCTGATGGAGAAATTCGCCAACCTGCAGAAGATCTAATGCATTCGCCTCAGCCGGACCTTGGACGGGAGCCAGAATGCTGCGCGTCTATGGCGCGATCGTGAAGGCCGTGTCCAGCGACACTTGGCGCGACTTCGAAGTCGCATCCTGAAACTCGAACACAACTTTGAGTGAATGCTGCCCAGGCGTGAGGTTGAACTGACTTAACCTCAACTGGCCCGAAGCCGCCAATCCGCGCACACCGTCGGGAGCGATCTCGAGCTGTGTGGCGCCCTGCTCCCTCGGCACATCATCCACGATCGCGTATGCTGTCCAGCTTTCTGCGATGCGCTTTGCCAGCTTCTCATCGGGTGAGTAGATGCGTACGAGCACAGTCGGGGACTGGTCTGCACTGAAGCGAACATCGGGCGTCGGCTTCAGTTCGCACGCACCCGAAAGAAGCGGGTTGAGCAGGTTGCGTCGCCGCGCCGCATCCTCCTCGCTCGAAAGACACCCGTCCGCCAAAACGACTCCGCTGAACCGCAGAGCATTCCGATCCATCGGGTGAACCATGAAACTGAATTCCTTGCTCCCGGATCTGCCAGAAGCAATGTCCATCCCAACCACTTTGAGCGTGTAGCTCCCGGGATAGACTGGCGTGACCGTTTGCCAATGCGCATGCTCGGGCTCGCTGCCCCTTGCAGACCACTTCATCTCCTCCAGGGAGGCGCCGACCACCGTGCCCGTTGTACTTTCGATGACCTCGGCAAAGAAGCGAAGCCGTGACCCCGATGAAGGCGGGTGTTCCCGATCTCCCCAAGTCGCTTCGGCCGCGAATGCACCCGTAGAGACAGCTCCGGGGCGATCTGGAAATAGCCATGAATGTGCGGCAACGTTCAGCCCCTCGTCGGAAGACCCCTCATGCAACGCCTCTCTCATTACGCTTGGTAGTTGATCTTCCTTCGCCTCCACCGGCGCAAGGTAGAACAGGGGAGATTTCACATGCAAGTGCCGCGTTCTTGTCGTCACCGAGACCGGATGCCACGCACCGTCCGTGTTCGCGGGCTGCGGGCGAAAACTAACCAGGTAATATCCGGCGCCGTCTGCCGCGATGTCATCGAAAGCGTCCTTCAGGTCATTCACTGCCCGTCCTCCCGTCTCGTCGGCAGCAAGGAGCAATTCACTCCGCAAGTTCCCGAGAGCTACGTGCGTCTGCATGACCTGACTTGCCGCATCTTGGCCCGCGATTTGCCCTTCAGAGCCGAGATCTCGCCCTTGAGAGGCAGCGCCGCCAAAGGGCACTGCGACCTCCGGTCCCGAACTCTGCACGGTGTACATCGCGGCCTGCGCTTCAATTGCAGCGAAAATAAACCAAGTGGGACCGACCCGCAGCAACGTCGGATTCTGCTCGATTGCTTCGCGAAACTTCGATTCATAGTCGGAGACAAAAACGATCGCATGCCTTCCGGGCAAGGTTCCCAGTTCCCAAATGGCATGATTCGCCTTGTGCGTCCATTCGCCGCCCAAGTCAGGCCGAAACTGAGGCGCGCTCACATGCGAAGCCAAATCTTCGAGAATTGCTCTCAGTTGGCCGATGCCCGTCTGCCCCTCAGGCACATATGCGCCCGCGTCGTCCAGCAAAGCAATCCGCCAATGTTCCGAATCCCGGCCGGCCGAGAAACCGGATCGCGTCATGCAGTGCGTGAGCACGTCCCGTGGGCATCATTGGCGTGATGATGAGCAGTACGTGCGTGGCGAGTTCCGGCACTGGTTCGCCGTTCGATGGCGCAAGATCGGTGACCCGTTGACCTTGATGCGACGACAAGGGCAAAACGGCACGATCGGTTGGTGACTGCTTCACGGCGGCTCCCGAGAAGTTCGTAACAGCGATCACCCGATCGCGTACACCGTTCTCCGTCACCACAAAATCATCAGTTGTGAGCCCCGAAACAGGTGCGCCACGTCCATCCCGCACCCAAACCATCACCTTGGCGGTAGCGGTTGCGCGGGGCTCGTTCTGGCAGTAGGCGCAAGGGGAAACGCTTGCGACCGCTGCCTCGCATATCACCAACCACCGGAAGACTTCGACCCGAACTTTCATGATCGACCGCTTATCAGAGCGAATCTGCGAGCACAATATGCCATAGAATGGGCCGACTCGGCTGTGATAAGCGCGTCTAGCCTGCTCCCGTGCCGGCACTCGTCCGGGCCCTCCTGCCCCGAAATCGGTCCGTCTCGCTCCAAACGCCTTGAAGCGGCGACAGGCTCGCATTCATTATGAGGATCGCGGCACGATCGCTTCCCCGAGGTCTCGAATGACAACCACTCCCATCACCCTGCGGCTCCAGCAATCCAGCCTTCTGCTACCAATTCTTGCCGGCGGAGCAGTTGCCGGCACATTTGACCTGATCGCCGCCTTCATCACCTTCGGACCTGGCTCCCCGCGCGCCATCGCTGGTGGCCTGCTCGGCGGTCGGCCTTTCAGGGAGGAACGGGCACCTACATCCTCGGCATCGTCCTGCACTACTTCATTGCTTTTGGAGCCGCCGCCATCTACTGCCTTGCGAGCCGCAAACTTGAGTTTCTCTACGACCACTTCTTTGTCTGCGGACTCTTCTATGGCATCGCGATCCACCTTGTGATGAACCTCATCGTGCTGCCGCTCTGCGCCCTCCACTTCATGGGTCCGTACCAGTATCGCGGGCTGATGCAGGGCATCCTCATCCACATGTTCTTCATTGGCCTGCCCATTTCGCTCGCCCTGCGCAGGTTTTCTTGATGACGCAGCCTTATTCCAGCCCGATCACCAGCGCCTCGCGCGCTCTCGCCATCGTGGCATGCGTCCCCAGCCGTTTCGCCGACTCCTCGCCGTCGAGCACGCGGAACACACCCTCGGCCAGCGCCAGCAGCTCATCTTCTCCGGGATAAACCGTGATCGGCGCGATCCACTCGAGATATCCGCGAAGCTTCTGCACCATCCTCTCGGAATGCGCCATGCCGCCCGTCAGCAGCACCGCGTCCACCTTCCCGCAGAGCACGGCTGCCATCGCGCCGGCCTCCTTGGCGATCTGGTAGATCATCGCTTCGTACACAGCCGCGGCCTTCGCGTCTCCTGCGTCGATGCGCCGCTCCACTTCCGTCAGATCGCGCGTGCCGAGGTATGCGAATAGGCCGCCTTCTCCAAAGACCATGCGGTCGAGCTGCCTGTCGTTGTAAGCCCCGCTGAAACAAACCTTGATCAGTTCCCGCACCGGAAGCCATCCCGTCCGGTCCGGCCCGAACGGCCCTTCTTCCGGAGTGTTGTTGTCGATCATCCGGCCGTCGCGGTGCGCTGACACCGTAATCCCGCTGCCCATGTGCGCCACGATCAGCCGCAGCTCCGCGTAGGCGCGGCCCTGCTCCCGCGCAAATCTTCGCGCCACTGCCTTGATGTTGAGCGCGTGGCCCACGCACGAGCGCTGCACCAGCGGCGAACCAGTCGGCCTCGCGCAATCCTGCCACTCGTCCACGGTTACAGGATCGACGATGTACGCATTGACACCCGCGGCCTGCGCAAACTTGAGCGCAAGCACGGCGCCCAGGTTGCTCGCATGTTCGCCGCGCCGCGCCTGGTGCAGTTCCTCGACGATTGCATCGTCTACGAGATAGGTGCCGCATTCCATCGGCGGCAGCAATCCGCCTCGTCCTGCGACCGCCGCAAACTGCTTTGCGTCGTAGCCGGCCGATCGCAACGCCTTCTCGATCAGCGCCGCGCGATAGCCAGTCCGCGCCAGCATCGAGCGCCCGCGAAACTGCTCCAGTTCCTCGTCGCCATGCCGAATAAGCGGTGACCCACTCCGCGCCCTCGCGCTTGAAAACTCCAAATTTTGTCGATGTCGATCCCGGATTGATGACCAGAACTCGGTTACTCTCGTGCGGCACGGCTTTCTCCAATGCCATGCTACACTCTAGCCAAACACCCGAATTCGATTAGAAGTTCTTGCCTGTTCCGAGTAACCGCTCTACACGCAACACTTCCACATTGCGTTCTGCGGTAATCAGTAATTAAAGGGAGTTCCTCATGGAACAAGGCACAGTGAAGTGGTTCAATGACGCAAAAGGTTTTGGATTTATTACACGTGAAAGCGGCGAGGACGTCTTCGTCCATCACACCGCGATTCAGTCAAAGGGCTTCCGTACCCTTCAGGAAGGCCAGCGCGTTCAGTTCAGTGTCGTGAAAGGCCCCAAAGGCCTGCAGGCCGAGAACGTTCAGGCGGTCTAGTCACAAGCAGTGTTGCAATGAAGCGAGGGACGGCGAATCTGCCGTCCCTCGCTTTTTGCGGCCAGCCAGCTCTTGGATGACCGGCCACCCTGACCGTTGCAGCAGAGAAGGAATTGTCCACAATCAGCGAGTTATTCTGCCTTCTCAAGCAGCAGCCTGCACCACGCCTCGCTGAGCCATTGCTCGAAAACCTCAGGCTTCCATCCGCGCTGTTCCACCAGCAGCAAATAATACTCGGGCGAGTTCATGCTCCAAAGAATATCGGCGGCCATTTCGATCGAGAGGCCGCGCCGTAGTTGCCCGGTTGCCGCGAGCTCCTGTGCGAGGAGCTTCATGTTCCTGGCACGGCGCTCGGCAATCCCATTCCACATCTCACCGAGCGCAGGATCATGCGGAGCGGCCTCTTGCAGCACGCGAAACAGGGGGGCCAGTCGCTCCTGGACCCTTCGCAGCGCAGCGGCATAGATCGCCAGCTTTCGCGCCGGCGCGGGCTCGGCACGAACGGCACGTACATAGTCGCGTTCCTCCGCTGGGATGGCAACATCTGCTCCCGAAATCGCCGTTTCCACGAGCAGCGCAAACAGTGCAGGTTTCTTGCCCACCGACGCATACACCGTGTCCAGAGCGATGCCTGCCGACTGTGCAATGGCTGGCATCGTTGTACCCGCGTATCCCTTCTCGGTGAAAATCGCCCGCGCACGCGGTGAGAATTGCCTGACGCGTAGCCTCCGCCCCCTCACGCCGGGACGTGGAGTCGTAGGTCCGCTTGATGACTGGTTTTTTCGGCACGGATTTGGCTCGACTTTTCATCCGAATAGTATTAGGATTAATTTACATTATCAATGCGGTTGCCTACCAGCACCCCGCTTCGATGTGGCGCCACGCTCACAGCCTTCGAACTTAGGCCTTTCGTTCTCATGAAAGGAGATCAAAATGCTTCCCCTCATCGTCGATTTCGTCAATCTGTTCTTGTCTGCGCTTCTCGTAGGAGCCATGTTTTGTGTCTGGTTGGTCTTCAACCCCTCGCAGCTCGATGCCGCCCACTACATCATGCTGCAGCAGCAGGGCATTCGCACGCTTCATCCTCCCATGCCGCTATTGGGCGTGCTCACAATATTGATGACCCTCGGCTCCGCGGTGCTGGCGCGCGACAACAAGATGCGCATGTCCCTGCTGATCGGAACCGCAATCCTCTTTATTATTTCAGGCCTCATCACGCGCTTCGCAAACATGCCCATCAACGCAATCGTTCGTGGCTGGAACAGCGCGGCCCCGCCGGACCATTGGACTACGTTGCGCGATGCGTGGTGGCGCTGGCACTGCTTGCGTCTGTGCTCTGCGCTCGCGGGCTTGGCTCTCCTTATAATTGCAACTCTCGCACCCCGGTCGTCTTCAATCCCAGGCGTTGCGATCACGGTCTGCCGCCCGCTCGTTGACGCGATGATGCGAACAATCTGCTTGCTGCTTTAGAGGCCATCACAAAGATGCGTCCCAACCGGGTGCCCAGGCCTCGATTCTGAGACCTGGGCACTAGAAGTCCTGCTGCATCAATTCGCCTGGTGGCGAATGCAGGGCGTTTCCTGGTTCGGCTGGAACCTCCAGGAGACCAACGTGAGAAAGGTGAAAGCCAGTGGCGCGGCACATTTGCCGATGGGATCGCCGACCAGAACATGAGATGCCGCCGCGCCGGACATCTCGAAGAAGACTCCTGCGTAGGCCCATTCCCTGAGCCGAGGGAGTCGCGGCCAGAGCAGCGCACCGACTGCGAGGACCTTCCAGACTCCGACAATGTACAAGACGTAAGTTGGATAGCCGATGGAGCGGACGTCCTGTACGACATAGGGAAAGTGTGCAAGGTCCATGAAAGCCCCCACCAGGATCTCCAAGACGAGAATGCCTGTGCTCGCAACGTAGATGATCCTTCTGTTCATTTGAGGTTTTCTTCATGTACTCCTGGATTTCGATTCAGTTGGTATTACGGAAGCGGCGGCTGCCTGGTTACACGTTTTGATCCCACAGCGGTGGAAGCTGGAACTCGCCTGGCAATGGGCACTTGGGAGCTTGCGCCACCAATACTTACAACGTCTGCCCCAGCCGCTTCTCCAGTTGCGCTCGATAAGTGCGGCTCACCCGCGTCCGCGAGCCGTTCTTCAGCACCACGTCAAACTCACCGTGCGAAATCGGCTCCAGTTGCAGCACGCTCTCAATATTGATGAGCGCCGACCGATGCACGCGCACAAACCGGCGCGGATCCAGCTTTTCAGCCAGGTCGTTCAGGGCCGCACGATACAGAAGCTCCTTGCCCGCCACGTGCAGCGTGACATAGACGCCCGCCGCCTCGATCCAGTCGATATCGATCACGCGAATGAAGCGCGTGCGTCCCGCCCGATTTCACCACCAGCCGGTCCAGCCTGCGCTCCGGCGCGGCGGGCGCGGCGCTCACCATCTTCATCACGCGCTGCCCAAACTCCTTCAGGCTGCGCTCGTCCAGGCGCGACTTCACTCGCACCATGGTCGCTTCAAAGCGCTCGTCGCTGAACGGCTTCAGCAGGTAATCCAGCGCATTCGCCTCGAATGCGCGAATCGCGTGCTGATCGTACGCGGTAACAAAAACCGTCAGCGGCATCTGTGCCGCGCCGATCGCGTCGATGACTCCCAGCCCGTCCAGCTCCGGCATCTGCACATCCAGAAAAAGCAGATCCGGCTGCTGATTCTGAATCATCTCCACCGCGGTCTCCCCGTCCGCCGCTTCTGCGACAGATGCTATCTGCTCGTCTCTGTGCAGCAGATCGATCAGCCGCTGCCGCGCCGGCAGTTCATCGTCCGCCACCAGCACGCGAATCGGCTCAAGCGTAGGCGCGTTCATCGATCTCTTCTCCCACCAGCCGCAGCGGCAGCGACAATCTCAACCGCAGCTCCGCCCTCCTCGCGGTTCTTCACCACAAAGCTGCTTGCTCCATTCGGGTGCAGCCCCTCGATTCTCTGCCGCGTGATCGACAAGCCCAATCCCTCTGACGATTCCAGCGTCCAGCCGCGGCGGCAACCCCACGCCGTCATCCAACACGCGAATTTCCAGCCGCCCATCCTTCGCCGCCGCGTGCACACTCACCGTCCCGCCCGCGGCCCGTCGCGAAATCCCATGCCGGATCGCATTCTCCACCAGCGGTTGAATGAACATCGAGGGCACCGCCGCATACTTCACGTCCGGCGAAACGTCCATCACAAAGTCTGAGTTGATTGCCGAAATCGAATCTTCTGAATCTCCAGGTAGTGCTCCAGCAACGCCAGCTCTTCGGTCAGCGGAACCTCCTGCCTGTCCTTCGAATCGAGCGACATTCGCAGAAGATCGCCAAGATGCTCGATCATTCTCCGCGTCAGCTTGGGATCGCGCTCCACGTGCGACGAAATCGTATTCAGCGCGTTGAACAGGAAATGCGGATCGAGCTGCATGCGCAGCGCGTTCAGCCGCGCCTCGCTGAAGCTGTGCTCGAGCCGCTCGAGTTGAAGCTCGCTGTTCATGTATCGCTCGTAGTAGCGATATGCCTGCAGGCCTGCCCACGATCACCCAGTAGATCAGCCAGCTCCAGAGTTGCCAGCCCGATCATTGAGGACGTTGAAAATCTGCGCAGGCCGAACGAACTCCAGGGAGCAACACCCAGAGCGCCCGTATGGCGGTGAAGATGTAGAAATAGATCAGCGGTGAAAATCAGCGCTGGCAACAGATGCGCCCCGAACGCGCTTTCCCAGTTCCTTGCCGGAAAATGGAAGCCGTCCGATCCAGCCAGATCAGCATCGGAGTGACCAGACCCCACGCCCAGAACTGCGCCAGGTACATCCGAAGTTCCTGGTGTCCATTCGGCCTCGACAGGCGGGCAGCGCAAACATCCAGCCGACAGTGTCCATCCGACTACCGCGATCAGAACGCGCACCCACCAGCGATTCAGAAGCCGCCGGCTCCAGGTCGTTGGCGCGCTCTTCCTGCGCACCGGTCCACTTGCCGGTATGTCTGTCCACTGCACGCACTGAACGTCTCACGTGCCGCCTGACCAAACCTTCCCCACGCGGGATCATGCACTCGTGCGAAAGGTATTGGCGGCGGCTGTGTCCCCCCACATTATCCATCACTTTCCCCGGCTCTGCGCCCTCGCGATCAGGGCCCAATAAGGAGAAGTACGCCCAGGGCAAACAAAACCAACGCACAGGAGGTCATCAGGAAGCGTTCGAGCCGCCCGTCCCGGGTGCCCTCTTCCATGCCGCTCATCAACCGCTCTCTCATTGCAATGTTTGCTCCTGCGTTCCTAAGTCCATGCGCCCTTACATCAGCGCATACAAGTTCCCATCCGTCCCGCTGAAATACAGCACGTTATCCGCGACTACGGGCGAAGAAATCACCGGCCCCACCGTGTCCAGCTTTCCGTGCCCGGCAACCACATCCTGATAAAAATCCGACGGGAACGCCCCAAAGTAGTCGCTGGTGCCGTCCGCCTTGGTGAACGCGGGACCGTACTGCTTCGCGGCATCTGTCGTGTATGTCCATGCCAGCTTCTGGGTTGTCAGGTCCACGGCATTCATCGTCCCCGCCGTCGAGCCCACATACAGCATGTTCCCCGCAATCGCAGGGGACGAGTAGATGGGCCAGCCCTTGAAGTCGATGGCGTACGCAATGCCTCCCGTTTTCGCATCGGCGGCGAAGAGCTTCCCGCCAATCGAGATCGCGAAGTACACCTTCCCCTCGCTCACCGCCGGCGAATTCAGCACCCAGGTCCCGCCGGTCGCATAGGCCCACTTCTTCTCGCCGGTCTTCTCATCCAGCGCATACAGGTGGGAGTCACGGCATCCGAAATACACGGTGCCATCCACCACCGCTGCCGACGACTGAATCCCCTGCTGATTGTGCGCGACCGCATCTTCGCCGGTCTTGAAGCGCCACTTCTCCGCACCCGTCGAGGCGTCGAGCGCATAGAAGTAGCTGTCCCAGCTCCCGATGAAGACCACTCCATCCGCAATCGCCGGCGATGCATGCACCACATCGCCCGTCTTGAACTTCCACTTCAGCGCGCCTGTCTGCGCATCCAGCGCGTAGACATTCCCGTCACCGCTGCCAAAGTAGACGGCTCCATTCCACACCACCGGCGAGGAAAGATAGCAGTCCCACGGGTCGGGCATCGTCTGGCTGGCCGGCTGAAGTCCGTGCAGGTGCTGAGCGGCAAATTGCCTCTCCCCGCCCGTCTGGAACTTCCACTTCAGCTTTCCTGTCGCCGCATCCACCGCGTAGAAATTGCTGTCGTACGCGCCGAAGTACACCAGTCCATTCGCCACCGCCGGAGAAGAGGCGATCCGGCTCTTCGTCTCAAACTCCCACTTCTCGGCTCCCGTTGCGCGCTCTACAGCGTAAAGGAACCCACCCGTGCTCCCCACATAGATCGTCGAGCCATCGACGGCCGGTGAAGAGATCAGCTGCCCCTTCGCATGGAACGTCCACTTCACATGCGAAAAGCTCGGCACCCCCGCCGCATCGTACACACCTGTGTGTTCCGCATTGCCGCGAAACGTCGGCGCATTCTCAGGGTAAGCACGAACAGCAAGGAACAAGTCAGCGAAACTAACGATCAGAATCGCAGTAAGAAAGCTGAATCGAGCAGAGCAGATCAGGCCGACCACATTGGCAGATATCGAACAGTTCTTTGAGGCACCAGCATCGTTGTCTTTCATGCCTGCAAGCTAACGCTTCGGCCGACGGAGGTCTATTTCGATGTGCCCACCGGGATTGCGATATTTCGAGACGGTTCCCTGATTCGACCAAAGGGCAGATGTCAACACCCCGCGAACAGGCCTTTCTTCAAGGAGTTGAGATGCTCTTGTGCCTTCGCCCTCGGCACAGATCGCGACACCCGCATTCGTGCTATACTCAAGTCAATCGTAGGATTCGATACGAAGTTCTTGCCTGTTCCGCTTACCCGCTTACTCGCAACCACTTCATCGTTGCGTTCGCGAAAATTTAGCAACACAAGGAAACAACACAATGGAAACAGGCACAGTTAAGTGGTTTAATGACGCCAAGGGATTTGGATTTTTGAGCCGTGAGAACGGCGAGGACGTTTTCGTCCATCACTCCGCCATCCAGGCGAACGGATTCCGTTCCCTGCAGGAAGGCCAGAAGGTCCAGTTCAACGTGACCAAGGGCCCCAAGGGTTGGCAGGCAGAGAACGTCCAGCCCGTCTAACTCCCCGGCATCGGACAAAGCTCAAAAGGGACGGCAAACTGCCGTCCCTTTTAGTTTTACAGATGCAATTACAAGCCGTTCGGCATTATGCTGCGGGATTCAGCGCCTTGGTGCCCGGCTTCTTGGACGGGGCATGAATCGCCTGCTGATCCGATTTGTGATTTCCCAGGTACTCCAGCGTGCTATTGATTGTGTCTTCGAAACGCGACCCCAGAATATGAGTGGCGCGCACGCCTTTTGAGACGAGCTGGCACACCTCAAAGCGGTTGATGCCCTGCGCGAGCGCGCGGTGGATCTGATTAGAACGCATGAATGACTCCGATCGCCAGACAACTGCCAGCGCGAGGATCGCCGGCATGGTTTTGCTGCGTGGGGTACGGAGCTCGTCGTAGGGGAGCGGACACTCTCATTCGAGCAGGCTGGATTTATCCAGGTCGCGTCTGATTCTTATTCTACGCTAGAGCCTTTTATTCCTTTCCTGTTTACAGTCCATCGGCCTTGCACGAAGGTCCAATCCCGACCCGCTCCACGCCGGTTCTTCTTCCCACGTCAGCTTTCACAGCGCAACGAACCCTGTTAACATAAGGCTCGCATCCCATCGACCGGGGCACATCGAAGCAACCAGATTGAAAGAGGTTAGTAGTGGCAGATACCAAAAAGATTGAAGACAAGCTAGAACGCAAAAAAGTGAAGCGCGCCGCCCGCAAGAAGGCCGCCCCCAAGGCCAAGCGCACCACCCCGCGCGGCTCGAACAAAAAGAAGCTCAAGAAACTGGCACGCGGCCAGTCGAAGCGCTAATACAGTCACTGGCCTTCAGCTTTCAGCCTTCGGTTTTACCGGGCAAGCACGATGCAATCTGACCCGGGAATCGAAGATGCTGAAAGCTGACGGCTGAGAGCTGCAAGCTGTCTCCCTCCGCTCCCCCTTGAGCAGAACTCTGTATCCTGTCACAAAGACACAATTCACTACGGTGAACGAGGAGAACTGCACTGCCCAGTCAACTGCTTGCCCGCAAATCCATCGATAAGCTGATCCGCGAGTCGGAAGAACCCGAGCACGCGCTGAAGAAGTCGCTCGGCCCGTGGTCGCTCACCGCGCTCGGCATCGGCGCCGTCATCGGCTCGGGCATCTTCACCGTCATCGGCACCGCCATGGCCGGGCAGAAGTTCGACACTCCTGAGATCAGCAACACCCCGCTGATCCACTACCTGCTCACCCACACCGCCATGGCCGGCCGCCCCGGCGCCGGCCCGGCGCTCGCGCTTTCGCTGGTGCTCGTCGCCATCGTCTGCGTTTTCACCGGCCTCTGTTACGCCGAACTGGCGTCGATGATTCCCATCGCCGGCTCGGCCTACACCTACACCTACGCCACCCTCGGCGAACTGGTCGCCTGGATCATCGGCTGGGACCTGATCCTCGAGTACGCCTTCACCAACATGAGCGTCAGCGTCGGATTCGCCGCGCACATCGAGGCGCTGCTCGAGTGGTTCGGCATCCACTTCCCGCTCAAGTGGATCTCGCCCGCCTATCTGCCCACCGGCCTGCAGGACCTCGCCGGCAACGACCTCTACACAGCCCGGCTGGCACTTCGGCTTCAACATCCCGGCCTTTCTGGTCGTGATGGTTCTCACCGTCGTCCTGGTGCGCGGCATCCGCGAGTCGGCCCGCACCAACAACATCCTCGTCCTCGTCAAGATCGTCGCGATTCTCGTCTTCATCTTCGCGGCTGCCAGCTTCATCAAGCCGCACTACTGGCATCCCTTCATGCCCAACGGCTGGACGGGCATGCTTACCGGCGGCTCCATCATCTTCTTCACCTACATCGGCTTCGACTCCGTCTCCACCGCTGCCGAGGAGTGCAATCGCCCGCAGCGCGATCTGCCCTTCGGCATTCTCGCCACGCTGGTCGCCTGCACGCTTCTCTACGGCGGCGTCGCCATCGTCCTCAGCGGCATCGTCCCGTGGCAGTCCATCATGGGCGACGGCGCCCCGGTGGTGAACGCGCTCAAGCGGCTCTCGCTTCAGCCCGGCGGCAGCAGGCCTGCACTGGGTTGAGCTGGTCGTGCTGATCGGCGCCATGCTGGGCATGATCTCGTCGATCCTCGTCTTCCAGCTCGGCCAGGCGCGCGTCTGGTTCGCCATGTCGCGCGACGGCCTGCTGCCCGACGTCTTCAGCCGCATTCACACGCGGTTCCGCACTCCCGCCGTCGCCACATGGGTCGCGGGATTCGTCGTCGGCATCCCCGCCGGCCTGCTCGACATCGGCACCGTCTCCAACCTCTCCAACATCGGCACGCTGTTCGCGTTTGTCCTCGTCTCCATCGCTGTGCTCATCCTTCGCTACCGCGAACCGGAGCGCCACCGCTCCTTCCGCGCGCCCTTCGGACCGGTCTTTCCGGTGCTCAGCATCATCTTCTGCATCGTGCTCATGATGGGCCTCGAAGTGCTGACCTGGGTCGCCTTCTTCATCTGGCTCGCGATCGGACTGGTGATCTACTTCTTCTACAGCCGGCACCGGTCGGAGTTCGCGCCTGCCCGAAAATAGCCGGCGACTGGGCACCTTCGCAGCATGATGGGACCTTGGTCCACTATCCATCCAGGCATCTTCCATCTAGAGTCGCTTGCGAGTCACTTGGAGTGGCCGTGGTTCTTGTGTGATCAAAAACCACGAATGCTTCGTCTTTTCGGTATCGACTCGCGGTTGGGCCCCCACTACGACTTCCCGGGATGATGACTGATCGAAACCTCAGTAGTCTCTCGTGGAGCATTCGATAGCCCAGCATCCCCGTGCAAGGCAAGCTCCAATTCATGGCCAGATGCTGGTTCCCACGGAGGTCTCAAATGAGATTTGGAAAAACCTTCAGGGCGGCTACGCTTGCCGTCTGCGCTGGCGGATTCATCGCATTCGTCGGCTTACAATCCACGAGAGTGCACGCCGACGACGACTCTAATTCAGAGGAATCGCAAATAAAAATCGGTTGGCGTATCGCTCCCCCGTTCCTCAACACGCAAGGGAAGAATCCAGCGCTTATTGGATTGGGAAGTTACATCGTCAACGCGCAGGCGGACTGTAATGGCTGCCACACGTCGGATCCCGCGAATGAATACGTGTTCACGAACAACCCGTACTTTCTGTCTCCAAACCAGCCCGCAGAATACAACCAGGCTACTTACCTGAGTGGTGGCCAAAACTTCGGTCCGGTAGGACCGGGAATCGTCCATGGCGTTGTGGGCCCTGGCCCGAACATCATCTCACGCAACCTCACACCCGATCACACCGGTAAACCTGAGGGCGGTAATGGCCTGGACAGGTTTATCAAAATCATGCGGACAGGGCATGATTTCGACACACTACACCTCAATTGTGGGGGGAACGTCACCGACAATTGTTACCTGCCCCCTGTGAATGGAGCCGTGCTCCAGGTTATGCCCTGGCCGCTGTATCGGCACATGACCGATCGTCAGTTGAAAGCGATCTGGGTGTATCTGAGCGCGGTGCCGTGCAACGCCCACGATGATTCGCTTGGCGACATGTATCCCTGGTTGAAGAACGTTTGTTAGCGGCCAGAGATCCCAGTCTCGGCTGGTTAGTGATTAATCGTTGTGTAGCTTTTGTGACGGCCGAATCGGAAAGATTTGGCCGTTTCATCCCTGATTCGTGCCGACGTCGCTAGATCCCTCTTAGAACGGGGTCGCAGGTAAGCTCGTGAGTCCGAATCACCGCGGAATTCCGGCGGTATCACCAGACAGCCTTCGCCATGCAAGAAAAAAATCGCGCTTGCTGCTCTAATGATCTCGAGAAGCTTCTCCAATCGCAATGAACTGGAGAGCGAATGCGAGCTTACGAGTGGATCCAGGCAGGTTTTGCCGCCATCCTCGCGATCGTCGCCTGGATCCGCCCTCTCTCGGGCAGCCGTCGGTGGACAATCACAGGTCTTGGCGCTTGCGCAATTGTCGCCATCGCTCTAGCTCGCCTATCTGAATATGTCCTCTCGCCGGCGGCCTCGATTCTTCGCGACTGCCTGCCGGTGCCGTTGATGCTCGTTCCGTACTGGCAAACGGGCCAGTTTTTCGTGAAACCAAACGAGAAGATCCAGGCATGGCTGCTCAACACAGATCGCTGGCTCTTCAACCGCGTTTCACGATCCGGCTGGACTGTCGGCCCATTCGCGCGCCTCTCGATGGAATGGGCATATTTGCTTTGCTACCCTCTTGTGCCCCTCGGGTTGGCGACCCTCTGCGCGGCGGGATTGCGCCGTTATACAAGCACCTTTTGGCTCCTCGTGCTTGTGCCAACGTACATTTGCAATGCCATCACGCCCTTTGTGCCGGCGCTTCCTCCGCGCAGCCTGAATTCAGTGCGCAACACTTCTAAATCAACAAAGAGTCGTGGCTTCAATCTCTGGATTCTGAAGCGCGGGAGCATACAAGCGATATCCTTCCCGAGCGCACATGTTGCATCTTCGCTGGCCGTTTCACTCGTGCTGCTCCGGTATCTTCCGCTTGCCGGGTTGATCTTTCTCGCAATCGCCATCTGGATCGCTGTCGCTGCCGTCGTTGGAAGGTACCATTACGCGATCGACGTCGTGCTGGGAGCCGCCATCGCGCTCGCCATCTTTTTCGCGTGGCGCGCTCAATTGATCGCGGCACTCTTATGACTGCGCCGCACGGTCACGCGCGTTCGGGATCAGTTCAGGATGTGGTGGAGAGTTTGCGGCGGGTGAGTGGCTTTTCGGTTGTATTCAACCGTCGCCGGACTTTTCGGTGAAATTTTCCGGAGCAATTTGAACTGTAAATTTCTCCCCTGCCACTTTCAGGATAACAAGCCTGCGCAAGAAGAAACAGACTGGATTTCGATTCGGTATCCGCGTACTTTGAACCAGCAAAACACTCTTCTCTCATTTGAGAGATAAGAAAGCTCCAGGCTGGATCGGCCGCAAATCTGAAGGCGGCCGACGTCCGGACAATTATCACTACAAAGGTGATCCAATGATTCCCGAGGCAAAACAACCCGCAGTAACACGCGCACTTCACGAAGCATTCGCCGTAAATACATTCGAAGACATCCACCCCCTGACCGGCGGACTGTCCACGGCGCTGGTCTTTCGAATCGTCGTGCGAAAGACTCCCTACCTGCTGCGCCTCATCATGCCGGGTGCACTGGGCGATCCCGCACGCGAGTTCGCATGCATGCAGGCGGCTGCCGAGGCCGGCGTCGCTCCACGCATCTGGTACGCAAACGCCATCGACAACATCCTTATTACCGATTTCGTTGAAGCAAAGCCCTTCCCCGACGATCTACCAGCGCGGATTGCCCCGGTCCTCCGTCGACTCCATACGCTCCCTCGATTTCCAAAGCCCATGATGGTGAAGAGCTACTTTGACGCCGTTGACGGGTGGGTTCGCCGGTTCCAGGCGGCGAAGATCCTGCCGGAGAGCAGCACCGAAGAACTGTTCCGGAGCTATGCGGAATTGGCAAAGGTCTACCCGCGGGACGAAGCCGAGTTTGTCGCGAGCCACAACGACCTGAAGCCGCAAAACACCCTCTTCGACGGCGATCGTGTCTGGATCGTTGACTGGGAGGCGGCCTTCCTTAACGACCGGTATCTGGATCTTGCTGTCGTAGCGAACTTCTTCGTCAAAGACGAAGCCCTTGAACCGGGCTATCTGCAGGCGTACTTCGCAGAACCGGCCGGCGACTACCGCATCGCGCGCTTCTACCTGATGCGCCAGATCTGTCACGTGGCCTATGCCACGTTGTTCCTGATTCTGGTCGCCTCCACAGGGATAGCAATCGATCCCGAGATGGACGTGCCGGAATTCAGGGATTTCCATCAGCGGATTATCTCGGGCGAAGTCGATCTCGCCACACCGGAAGCAAGGACGGAATACGCGATGGTTCACCTGAACCGGGCGCTCGAAAACATCCGAACACCGCGGTACAAAGAAGCCATAGCGCTGCTCGCCGCCTCCCACCCGAGTGCGTAGCTGAACCGCTCAACCATCCTTCACTTTCCCCGACAGCCCAGCCACGAACCCAGGGTGCCCCATTCATGCCGCGGCTTCATCGCGGCATGGGTGGGAAACCACGAACCTCAATTGTCTTGTCCTCCCGATTTGCGGCTCCCATCCTGAAACAAGAGGTCATCCCGAGCGACCGGAGCGAAGGGCAGGGAGTCGAGGGACCTGCATTTTGCTTCGGTCTCACCCTCCCCGTGGTCATCCCGAGCGACCGGAGCGAAGCGCAGGGAGCCGAGGGACCTGCATTGGTCTCTTCACTCCACTTCCCATGCAAATCATTACCTTCTCTCGGCGCACAATAGAAGGAGTTCAACCCAGGAAGCGCCATGACATTTGCCATTCGAACTAGGCTACATTACCGCAATGTGACACAAGAATACGCAAAACGCTCAAAAGTATCCCGTAAGTCCAATCCTGAGAGGATTCTGCGGCTAACTCCAATGATAAGAGGATTTTACAGCCACACCCCTGTCGCAAACCATTGAAAACAAGTAATTTCCTTACAGAATCCGGGGAGGGGGTAGCATGCGTACCGCCATGTGGTATGCGCGAAAACGCCCGACCGAGCCTCGTGTTCCCAGTCCCTGCTCCCCACCCGCTACACTCAACAGATGGACGACATCGCCGCGTTCATCCGCAAACTCCCCAAGGCCGAGCTCCACCTGCACCTCGAGGGAACCATCCTCCCGGCCACCCTCGTTGAACTCAGCCAGCGTCACGACTCCAGCCCCCTCACCCTCCCCGAAGCCGAAGCCCTCTACCAGTTCACTGACTTCACCGGCTTCATTGAAGCTTTCAAGGCCGTCACCCGCCAGCTCGCTCATCCGGACGACTACGAGCTCGCCGCCTGGCGAATGATGCAGCATCTCGCAGAACAAGGCGTAGTTCATGCCGAGGTCTACATCTCCGTAGGCGTCATCTATATGTGGCGCAATCACGATCCCGCCTGCTTCGAGCCCATCTTCGCCGGCCTCGAACGGGCCCGCGAGCGTGCCAGGCGCGAGCTTTCGCTCTCTGTTTACTGGATCTTCGACGCCGTCCGCCACTTCACCGTCCCTGAAGCGGAACGCGTCTTCCGGAAAGCCGCCGAACTCCGCCCGGCCCACCCCTCCATCATCGGTATCGGTCTCGGCGGCGACGAACGCCACACCGGCTCCGCGCCCTTCCGCGATCTCTACGCGGCAGCCCGCGATGCCGGCCTTCGCCTCACCAACCACGCCGGAGAAACGACCGGCCCCGAAGCGATTCGCGAAGCCCTCAGCATCGGCTCAGAGCGCCTCGGACACGTGCTCTCGGCAATCCAGGATCACGGCCTGCTCGCAGAATTGAAAGCTCGCGGCATCGGACTCGAACTTAATCCGACCTCGAATGTCCGCACCGGTGTCTGCCCTTCTTTCGCAGCGCATCCACTGCGCCGCTACTTCGAAGAAGGCCTGCTCGTGACCCTGAACTCCGACGACCCGGCATTCTTCGGCTCGGACATCGCCAATGAATACCTTCTTGCCCACACCGAACAGGGCTTCACGCGTGACGAGCTCCGCCAGCTCGCGGCCAATTCCATCCGTGCAAGTTTTCTTCCAGAATCAACCAAAGATTCATGGCTCTCTCAAGCCCGAGAGGCATATTGATCAGTAAGGAACGCATCATACGGAAGTTGTACCGTTCTTTCCCCGATGTGGTACGCGGTAAATTGAGAACGCGATATCATGGAGCTAGGAGTTTATCCAGCCATGTCAGCTGAAGCTCTTTCACTCACGCCGCTTGAAGAAACCCAGGAGAGCAACACTCTCCGCGTGCTCGGTTGGTTCTCTGTTGGGATCACCGTTGCCGCCCTTGGCATCTACGTGGGCCGCGAACTCCGTCTGCGCTACAAGTTCAACCACCGCACCCCTTACGACTTCTACTCCAGCGCCGGACAGCAGACCGGCGAGTTCGGCGTCGGAATCTAGCGCCGCTCATCACTCCGCATTTCCAAAATGCCGCCTTGGGCGGCATTTTTCATTTCTGAGGCAACGTACAGCCTAATAGTTGCCCGCATTGCAAAACGCGCCGGTCCATCACCCTCCAAGTTACTTCAATTCACATCGCAAGTTACTTCGTTGCTCACATCGCGAGTTACTTCGTTGCCGAACTACTTCGTATCAAATCGCGTTATGCATCTCCGCACGCGTTGAGTTCATCTCAGTGTTGAGTGGAAGGGAGAATATTAATGGCCTTCTTAATCTCTGATTGGATCAACTCCCTTGCCGGCCCTCTTTTTTTGGGCCTCCTTGCAATGGTCCTGCATGAGACTGGCCACCTGATTACGTCCTACGCAATTGGATTGAAGGTGAAGAGCATCGGCCTTCGCTTGAAGGGTTTTTATATCGTCCGCGAGCCAGGAACGCCATCGCAAAACCTGCTTGTGACGCTTGCCGGCCCGCTCACAAACGTCGCGCTCCTTGTGATCTTCTGGGATCCATCGAGCCCATTCACCCTGGCGAATATGTGCATCGCGATTTGCAACCTGGCGCCGGTGAAAGGCTCCGACGGTGATCGCGCCCTCGATTGCCTGCGCGAAATGCAAAAGAAAAATGATGCGGCCTTAAGAATCTACTAGCTCTCCTTTCGCGCGCGTGGCAGCGCAATTCTAATCAGTGATCGTTGATCCCTGTCCCCTGTTAACCTTTTCCCATGGGTCGCATCCGAGTTCTGTCCGACCAGGTGGCAAACCAGATAGCTGCCGGCGAAGTCGTTGACCGCCCCGCGTCGGTTGCCAAAGAGCTGTTGGAGAACGCCCTCGATGCCGGAGCCAATCGCATTCGCCTTGAGGTGGAAGCGGGCGGCCGCAAGCTCATCCGCATCAGTGACGACGGCCACGGAATGAACCGCGACGATGCCCTTCTGGCTTTCGAGCGTCATGCCACTTCGAAGCTCCGCACCGCAGACGACCTGCTTGCAATCTCCACCCTGGGCTTTCGAGGCGAGGCGCTTCCTTCCATCGCCTCCGTTGCTCGAGTCAGTCTGGAAACCTCTACCGGCGAAGAAGCCGCCGGGACCCGGCTCGAGATTGCAGGCGGAAAGATTCTGCATGTCGAAGACGGTCCTATCCCCCGCGGCACTACGATCTCTGTCGCCGATCTGTTCTTCAACACTCCTGCGCGCCGCAAATTCCTCCGCGCCGAATCTACCGAGTTGGCGCATGTGACCGCGCTGGTCACCCACTACGCGCTCGCTCATCCCGAGAAGCACTTTGAGCTGATTTCGGCCTCGCACACGTTGGTTTCGGCTCCGCCCGTGGCTCGGCCGGCTGAACGGATCTATCAGATCTTCGGCAAAGAGACACTGGCCCAGCTTCTTCCCGTCGCTGCCGAAACCCTGCTTGATCGACCCGGGCTGCCCGAGCCGCCGCCATGGAAGCGCGACCCGGCCGAACCTGCGCGCGCTCCCGGCACGGTTCGCCTCTCGGGCTTCTACTCCAAGCCGGAACTCCAGAAGCTCAACCGCAATTCGATCTACATCTTTGTGAACAAGCGCCTCATTCGCGATCGCCTGATGCTCCACGCCATCGCAGAGGCCTACCGAAACATCATTCCGCCGACCAGTTCTCCGGTGGTCCTGCTCTTTCTCGAGATGCCGCCCGAGGAAGTCGACGTCAACGTCCATCCAGCAAAGACTGAAGTGCGGTTCCGCCAGCAGTCGGCGATTCACGACTTCGTGCGAGACAGCCTGCGCAATGCCCTCATCAAGGCCCGTCCGGCGGCCGGCTTCCTGAATGCACTTGAAAACGCGCCTGCTGCAAGCCCCACATTGATGCCTGCGGCAATTTCGCCCCTGCCGGGCGCCCCCGAGACTGCCGTGCCTTTGCCGCCGGGCTCCGAGTCCGAGAGTTCCCTCCTTGCGGAGGCCTTTCGACTGACCCCGAAACCCGTCTCTCCAATCCCGGGAAGGCTGCCTTTCGATGGCAGCAGATTCGACCAGACGGACCCTTTGGCTCACGCGCTGGGCCAGGCTGCGGAGTCGCTGGCAGGCCCGTCCGCTTTCGCTGGACATGAAAACTGCCAGCTGGGCCCAACTGGAAGCAGGCAAAGCACTGCCCTGCAGACTGCCGAGGTGGAAGCCGAGCAAGCAGCTGCGACCCTCAATCATCTTGGCTCGCTGCGCCCGATGGGACAGCTGCGCGACTCTTTCATTCTGGCCGCCGGGACCGACGGCCTGTGGATTATCGATCAGCACGTAGCCCATGAACGGATTCTCTTCGAGAAAATCCTTCGCGATCGCCAAGTGGAAAAGGTCCAACGCCAGCGCCTGCTGATGCCCCTGCTTGTCGAGCTGAAGCCGTGGCAGATGGTCGTATTCGCGCAAATCGCCCTGGAGCTGGAGCGAAACGGCTTTGAGGTGGAACCCTTTGGTCCTCAGACGCTTGCAGTCAAAGCAGCGCCCGTCGGGCTGGAAGGGCCCTCCCTCGAGCGAATGCTTGCGGAGGTCATTGAGCAATCGAGCGATGCCTCGAGCGAAGCCACATCAAATGAGGATCTTACAACTCTCCGCACACGCATTGCGGCTTCGATTGCCTGCCATTCCGCCATTAAAATCAACACCCCTCTTGACCCGGTCCGAATGGAGTGGCTATTGTTTGAACTTGCCAAGACGGAACACCCGACGAGCTGCCCCCACGGCCGTCCGATTGCGCTGCTGTATTCATGGAAGGACATCCAGCGGGCCTTCCATCGAATTTGATTCGCATTTAAGATAGAAAAGGGTGGCACCCCTCCTCTCAGGAGAGAGAGTTGCCGGGCTTGAACGCCAGCCTGGAAGTGAGGTTTTTCTTTGACATCGGAGCAATTAGAAGCTGCGCGCGCCGAGCGGATGCGCCAAAACGGCCTTGGAACACTCACGTTGGAAGATGCCCGCACGTGGATTGAAGAGACCGGTCTGTGTCTCTTCCTGCCGAAGCGGCAGTTTTCGTCTTCCGTTGCACCGTCGTTTGTTGAGGCCATAGGTGGCCGACAAGACGCGGCCCCTAATCCCGGACAGATCGCACTGGCCGAAGAGCTGCTCGTGCGCCTTGAGTTGGATGGAGTGGCCGTCAGGCTCAATCTCCTTGGGCAGCCGGGCGAACAGCCTGACTTTGTTGTTGCCAGCTGGGTATTGCCTTATGTGTACGCTCTTCGCGGCGATCGCGACTGGCGCCGCAGCCCTCAATTGACCGGATCCCGGCAAGTCTCGCAGCTTGCCGTCCAGGCCTACAAGCAGCTTGAGACGGGCGATGCCTCTATCTCACAGCTGAAGCAGGCTCTGGGCCGAGAGGTCAGCGAAACTGCCGTGTTGCGCGCCATCACGGAACTCTGGCAGCAGCTCCGAATCATTCCGGTCATCTCTGCACCGGGACACGCGGCCAAATGGCAGCTTTTGCGTACTCGTTTCCAACGCGCGATTGCCGAAGGAGCCTCAACCTCCCAAGTCACCGCGATTTCTGTTCTTGCTTCCATCTATCTGCAGGCTGTCATCGCCGCCAGCATGGAAGAAGTAGAGCTGTTCCTCGCTCCCCTTACCGCACGCAGCAAGATACGTGAAGTGCTGCGTGGTCTCGTGGCTACACGCCAGGTTCATACGATCTCGCTTGGTCATTCTCCGCACTTTTATGTAGCGGGAACTCTGCCCGAATTCGCCCCGCCGACTTCGCTCTACGCGAGCTCGTCGATGCCGGCGTCCGCATACTTTTCGCGCACCTTCGATCACGAAGAGGAGCATTCCAGTCCGGCTGTCTCATTGCCTATCTCGAGCACTTCGCATGGGCCTCGGCGCGATGCCGAGAAGCCGCTTGCTCCACCGAGGCCCGCGACGGAGGGCCAGCTGGAACCGGCTCGTCCCCACTTCAGCCGTCCCGCGCACACGAGCAGGGACCGCAAGCCTGCAGCGGCAGGAAGGCTTGGACAATCTTCAACCAATGGCCGCCCGGTTCGCCGCTCTGCGGAATCCAGAACGCAAGGTCCACGGAAACAAGGCGCCGCCAGGCCAGCTTTAACAAACCGTTGGAACCAGAGCACCCCGAAGACCGCAAACGGAAACGGGAAGCTGAACGGCTCTCAGAACGCAACCCGGTCCGGAAACGGGGCGCGGCCGAACGGCCGTACCACCGATGGAAACCGCCAGTCGCAGTCGGGGAAGTCCGCAGGGGCAACCTGGAACAAGATTGCAGCGGCGAAGCGAAACGGCCACGCGAATGGGGCGAAGTCGGCTTCCAAGCCGGGTAGCGCCGCACGCAAAGGGAGCATCGCTCGCAAAGACTCCCGCCCCGCGCACGGGGCCCGCAAGCCGATGGCGACAGCGGGCGCGACAGGCGGCAAGCGTTTCGAGTTCGGTGCGCGTTCCAAACAGGCGACGAAGAAGCGCGGATGATTGCGGAAGAAACGCCCAGGTTGGCTCTGAGCCGCAGCAATATCGTCATTGCCATCGATGGGCCGGCCGGCGCCGGTAAGAGCACGATTGCCCGGCGCCTGGCTCGCCGGTTCGGCTTGCTGAATCTCGAGACAGGCGCGATGTACCGCGCCTTCGCCCTCAAGGCCCTTCGGTCGGACGTTCCGCTGGACGATCCCTCCGCGCTTGAGCTTCTCGCGTCAGAAACCTCGATCGATCTTGAGCCGGGAGAGGACGAGAATCGCGTTTTGCTCGATGGCGAAGATGTGACTGGACAGATCCGCAACCGAACCGTTACCGATGCTGCCTCGCGCGTGAGCGTGTTTCCTCCCATCCGTGCTGCGATGGTTCGTCGCCAGCAGCAGATGGGTTCCAGGGGCGGAGTGGTGATGGAGGGACGCGATATCGGAACGGTTGTATTCCCGAACGCAGAGGTAAAGATCTTTCTGGATGCGGCCCCCGAGGTGCGAGGCATGCGCCGCTATGACCAGCTAGGGGCAAATGCTCCAAAGCAGCCAGAGGAAGTCCTCCGCGATCTGCGGGCTCGCGACGAACGGGATCGGAATAGGGCGGACTCGCCCCTCAAGCCGGCTCCAGACGCCGTACTGCTGGATTCAACAAACATGACGTTGGAGGAGGTCGTGCAAGCGGCCGAGTCCACAGTCCAGGCCTGGCTTGCTCGAAGCGGAACAGCCCAATCGCAAGTCTTTTCGGCGCGAAAATGAGGTTGCCCCGGCGTTCAGGGCTATCGTCTTCGAATTCTCTTTGGGCCTGAAATCCATAACTCCTTCCACGTCGTGAGCTTGGGGACTTGACGCCATCTTATCGCCATGGTTGAGAGCGGGCGGCATTGCGAAGGATCAATCCCTCTGGCAGATATCTCTGGCTCCTGAGACAACGCTGCACACGAGCCTGACGGATGCTATAGGCTTCTAGTGAGTATGGAAACGACCTGCAATCGCTGCCACCAATCTGTTCAGGCGCTGAGTTGTTTCTGTCCGAATTGCGGGTTACCACAACTTGTCTACACGGCAGACAGCACCAACGCACCTTCGCAGTCAGAGAACTGGTCCGAGGGCATCAGAGATGCCAGTTCCATCGATTGGAAACCTGGAATGCGGGCGGCGGTCGTGCTGGCAATACCGGCCGGCCTGCTTTCAAGCGGGATCTCCCCTTTAAGCGCACTTGGTTTGATGTGGATGGGTCTGGCATCCATATGGGCAATCATGCTCTACATGCGCAGCCAGAAGCCGGCGTGGATCACGATTGGAGCCGGCGCCCGCATCGGCCTCGTTACGGGGATCATGGCGGCGTGGCTTGCCTTTGGCATTAGCGGTGGCGTGCTGTTCGTCGAGCGGGTTGTCCTTCATCACTCCAGCGAGATCGATTCAGAGTGGAAGGATCGTGTTGAGAAAAGCGAACAGTTGACCCAGCAATGGGCGGCTCAAATGGGAGTTGCCGACGCAGCCCAGGCAACCGCGCAGCGCAATTGGATGCTCTCACCAGAAGGTCACGCAGGCTTTCAGGCCTTTGGAATGGCGACGAGTTGCCTTTTCCTTGTTCTGTTTGCCACGGCGGGCGGTGCGCTGGGCGCGCGATTGGTGGGTCGCAATCGCAGGCCCGAGATCTAGAATTTGCATGACGCATTGAAAGCACGAATGACCACCCATAGCTGATTCCATTTCTTCACAACTTGCTCGCCAACCCCATAGCCTCGTATCATCCGGCGAGAGAGAAGCGGCACGAGAGAACCCATGAGCGAAAAAGCAAATTTGCCTGCTCTGCGCATGAAGGGCAGGCTGATGTCCGCATCAGAGATCGAGCGCACTCTTGTGCGTCTGGCACACGAGATTGTTGAAAAAAGCAACGGAAGCGAAGACCTCACCCTCATCGGCATCAAACGCCGCGGGGTCCCGCTGGCGGAGCGGCTCGGGAAGCTCATCGCGGGCATCGAAAAGCGGCCGGTGGACACGGGAGTTCTCGATATCCAGTTTTATCGTGACGATCTCTCAACGACAGATGCCCGTCCGGTTGTCACTCCGGGCTCGCTCGGGTGCAATGTGGAGGGGCGGGACGTGGTGCTGTGCGACGACGTCCTTTACACGGGACGCACGATCCGTGCCGCACTCGATGCGCTCTTCGATCACGGGCGTCCGCGTCGCGTCCAACTTGCGGTACTGATTGATCGCGGCCACCGCGAGCTGCCCATTGAAGCAACGTATGTGGGCAGGCACGTGCCAACCAGCAGCCGCGAGATCATCGAAGTGAAATTCCACGAGGTGGACAACGACGAGCAGGTGCTGCTGGTCGAGAGGGTGGATTAGCTCAACCGTCAGCCGGCGTGTTCCCCACGCGCCGCTCGCCGTCAATGGATTCTTTTTTACGGCCGCAGTCCTGAGTGTGGATCTGGATCGTATGAACTCGACCGCAACACCCGCACGCCGCCAACTTCACCTGCCGCCGCCTCCCGCTTCGGCGTTTCCCTACAATCCAGGCTCGCTGCTTTCTGTCAACGACCTGTCACTGGAGCAGGTGAGCCAGATCATGACTCGTGCGACGGCCCTGGAGCGGCAGGACCCGTTGACCCGCGATCGCATTCTCGCCAAGCGGCGCGTTGCGCTGCTGTTCTACGAGTCCTCGACGCGCACCCGCACCAGCTTTGAGCTTGCCGCTAAAGGTCTGGGAGCTGACACGACTCTCGTTTCGAGTCTCAGTTCGAGCATTGAAAAAGGCGAGACGCTGAAGGACACCGGTCTGACCCTGCGCGCGTTAGGCGCCGAGGCGATTATTCTGCGCCACAACTCGTCTGGAGCACCGTGGCTGCTTGAGGAGGCCACGCGGTTGCCCGTTCTGAATGCCGGCGACGGCATGCATGAGCATCCAACGCAGGCGCTACTCGATTTGCGCACCATCCTTTCGCGCTTAAGACCGGGAGTTGAGCACGTCGCGGCAGACACGCTCGTCGGGACCACCGTCACGATTGTGGGAGATATACTTCACAGCCGCGTGGCGCGATCGAACATGCTTCTGTTGCCGCGGCTCGGCGCCCAGGTCGTGCTTTGCGGGCCGAAAGAGCTATTGCCCGAGGTCGCAATCAGCATGGGCCCCGGAATCAGCATCGAAAGAGACTTCGATTCCGCGCTTCGCCGATCAACGGTCGTGATGATGTTGCGCATTCAGGCAGAGCGGCTGGCAGGCATGCAGCTCGATCTGCAGCAATACAAGGCAAGCTATCAACTGACCGGGCAACGGCTTGCGGCGCTGGCGCCTTCTGCGGTTGTGATGCATCCGGGCCCGATCATTCGCGGGCTGGAGCTGACCGCGGGAGTGGCCGATGGGCCGCAGTCAGCCATTCTCGAACAAGTGCGGCATGGTGTTGCAATCCGCATGGCCGTGGTGGAGCGGGCACTGACGGCAACCGGAAAGGATGGCCGTTCATGAGCGCACTCGTAATTCGCGGAGGGCACGTAGTCGACCCCAGCGCCGGAATTGACGCCGCAAAAGACATCCTGATCAAGGACGGTCGCGTTGCAGAGATCGCGGGCCCGGGCAAACTGAAATCGGTCAACGGCGCTGAAGTGCTGGACGCTACTGGATTCACGGTTGCTCCGGGTCTGATCGACATCCACGTTCATCTGCGCGAGCCGGGCCAGGGATACAAGGAAACGATCGCGACGGGAACGGCGGCTGCAGCGGCAGGCGGGTTCACCGCCGTGGCCGCGATGCCGAACACCTCGCCGGTCAACGACACGCCCGAAGTCACGCGCTGGATGCTTGCGCCGGAACGCGGCGCTGCGGTTCGCGTGTATCCAATCGCCGCGGCAACGCGCGGCTCAAAGGGCGAGTCGCTGAATGACTTCGCGGCTCTCAAGTCGGCCGGCGCCGTGGCAGTGACCGATGATGGCCATCCGATCCTGAAAGACGGCATCATGCGGGAAACGCTGGCCGCTGCGGCACGCGTGGGTCTCAGTGTCATTCAGCACGCTGAAGATACGCGCATGACGCAGGGTGCGAGCATGAATGCCGGGCCAGCAGCCTTCAAACTGGGCCTGCGCGGCATGCCTCCCGAGGCCGAGAGCAGCCTCGTAGAGCGGGATATTCGGCTCGTCACTGAGCTTCGCGATGCGCGCGTTCATCTGCATGTTGCGCATACATCGACCGCGGCTGCGATTGCCGCGGTGCGGCAGGCGCGGCGCAACGGGCTGCGCGTGACCTGCGAGGTGGCGCCGCACCACTTTCTGCTCACAGAGGAGCATGTGGGCCAGTACAGCACCCACGCGAAGATGAACCCGCCGCTGCGCTCGACCGCTGATCGAGATGCGATGATCGAGGCCATTCTCGATGGCGTTGTGGATGCGATCGCGACAGATCATGCTCCGCACGCGACGCACGAGAAGGAAGTGGAATTTGAGATCGCGCCGAACGGCATCACCGGCCTTGAGACGGCGCTGGGGCTGTGCCTGCGCTGGCTTCACAAGGAGTGGAAGCTCCCGCTCGGCCGCGTGCTAAGCCTGCTGAGTGCTCAGCCCGCGGCGCTGCTGGGATTAAAAGGCCGCGGCACGCTGGTCGCAGGCAGCTTTGGAGACGTCGTGGTGTTCGATCCCAAAGCGGAATGGACCTACCGCGCGGCCGAGACCCGGTCGAAGGCGCGCAACACGCCGTTCGACGGCTGGACCATGCAGGGCAAGGTGCGCTGGACGGTCAGCGAGGGTCGTGTGGCGTACGACTCTGAAGCCTAAATCAAGATGCTTTTCCGATAAGCCTCTGTTCAGCTTGAAACCAGTCTTCGGCGTCGCGCCCATGCTGCTGGCCGCGCTCAGTCCAGAGGCGATGCGCGAGCATGGCAATCTCTTCGTGCGAGACCATCGTCATCACCTTCGCAGTCTTCGTTTTGGTCGCCGCTGTCTTCGGCGCAGCCGTGTTGGCTGCAGTCGCGCGTGGTTTCTTCGGGGTAGTCGCTTTCTTCGCCGTCTCTGTCATCGGGATCCTCTCCTCCTCTCAGTCAGGGCCAACGAGCAGGCCATCGTTTATAGGGTACAAAACTGTCAAGCTCATTTGAAGCGCAAAGGAGCCTGACGACTCTCGCTCGTCATCAGCGATTCCGCTGAAACTGCGTCTGCCGGTAACCCGCGCTCGCTACATCGCTGCATCTAAGTGGCTTGAGGCCGAGGAGCCGATCGCATGTTCTCGATACCCGGCGCACTTCAATTCGCAGACTTGAGCCTGCTGATTCTTCGGCTGATGGTGGCGCTTGTGTTTGGAACCAGCGGATTCAGCCATCTAAAGTCACCGCGCGAGAGGGCGGCGAGCATCGGAATGAGCGTGCCGTTCACCGTGTTCCTGGGCGCTGCGGAAGTTGCCGGCGCGCTTGGTCTCACCTTCGGGGTGCTGACGCAGTGGGCAGCCGTGGGACTTATCCTCATCATGTTCGGATCCATTGCGATGAAGGCGTTCAAGTGGAAGACCGGCTTCTGGGGCGAGAAGGGTTCGGGCTGGCATTATGACTTGCTTTTCGTCGTCATGAACTTGACAATCCTTTGCACTGGCGGAGGGCGCATCGCGCTGCTGCCAATTCAACCTTAGGGTCGGCCAAAAGAATGAACAAAAGGGAGTTCCTCAAGACTTCAGGGGCGGCTGTTGCGGGAGGCATGTTGTCGCGATTTTCTTCAGGACAGCAGCAGCCCGCGCCACGCGAGAACTGGGCCGGCAACATCACCTACAGCACAGATCATGTCCATTCGCCGGCCTCTCTGGAAGAAGTTCGCGCGGTCGTGAAGAGTTGCTCGAAGCTGCGTGCTCTGGGCACGCGCCACTCGTTCAATGCCATCGCAGACAGTACACAGAACCAGGTTTCGCTGCAGCGCCTCGACGAAATCACAATCGACGACAAAGCGAAGACGGTCACGGTCGGCGGTGGCGTGAAGTACGGGCAACTGGCGCCGGTGATTGAAGCGCGGGGCTTCGCGTTGCACAATCTCGCGTCGCTTCCGCACATCTCTGTTGCCGGTGCGATTGCCACGGCCACGCACGGGTCTGGAATTCACAACGGCAATCTGGCTACGGCGGTTGCGGGGCTCGAGATCGTGACGGCCGATGGACAGGTCATCCAGATATCGCGCGAGAAGAACAGCGAGCAATTCAGTGGCGCCGTTGTGGGACTGGGCGCGCTGGGCGTGGTCACACGCGTCACGCTCGACCTGCAGCCTACATATCAGGTGGCGCAGACGGTTTATCGGGACCTCTCATTCGATCAGCTCCAGAATCATTTTGATGAGATTCTTCGGCAGCGGGTACAGCGTGAGCTTGTTCACGGACTGGCAGAAGCATCGCGCCACACAGGTCTGGATCAAGCGCCGCCTGGCGCCGGGCGACAAGAATGAGTGGCCGGCGGAATTCTTCGGAGCGAAACGCGCAACCGAAAAGTTGCATCCGATCGACGGGCATCCAGCCGAGAGCTGCACCGAGCAGCAAGGCATTCCGGGGCCGTGGTATGAGCGACTGCCGCACTTCAAAATGAACTTCACGCCCTCAAGCGGTCGCGAATTGCAGACCGAGTACTTTGTTCCGCGCGATCGCGGCTACGAAGCGATTCTCGCGGTCGAGAAGCTGCGCGACCGGATCACGCCGCATCTCTTTGTTACCGAGTTACGCACCATCGCCGCAGATGAATTGTGGATGAGTACGGCATATCGGAGACCTTCGCTGGCCCTGCATTTCACATGGAAGCCGGAATGGCCCGAGGTCAGCAAGATTCTCCCGCTCATCGAGGCGCAACTCGAGCCCTTCAGTCCGCGGCCGCACTGGGCCAAGCTGTTTACGATTCCACCGGCTCGATTGCAGGCGCAGTACGCCCGGCTCGCCGACTTCAAGGCGCTGCTTGGACGCCACGATCCCGAAGGCAAATTCCGCAACGAGTTTCTCAGCACGAATCTCTACTCGAGCTGAGGGGGCGAGGCTCTCCCCAAGCGGTTCGGCTGGGCGTCTCTTCAGCCACGCGCCGAGGTGTACCATATCGCGGTACTACTACCCCCCCCTCCCCGGATTCTGTAAAGAAATTCCTTGTTTTCAATGGTTTGCGATAGGGGTGTGTCTGTAAAATCCTCTCAGCATTGGACTTAGCCGCAGAATCCTCTAAACAAAGGAGTTACGGGCTATTTTCGGGCGATATGCACCTTTTTGTCTCATATTGCGGTAAATTAGCTTGTCGCGGGAAGACAAGCGAGAGCGTTTTTGGTTTGGACTCCAGCCTCGATTGTGCGCCAGATAGAGGTAATTTTCTGCAGGCGGACTCGCGATATACGAGCCCTGTCTTCGGGGCATCGCGGGTCCGAAGACCCATGGAGGCCGTTCCGGCTCCCACTCATGCGCAGACAGCGCGCATGAGTGGAGCACACCCAGATTGTTGGTGAAAGGGCCACCGCCGAATCGGCATAGGGACGAGGAGGCCACAACACACCCGGAACAGCAATTAAGATCTTGATGACGTTCCTCATTTGACCTAGATCAAGCGAACTGAGGAGATCTTGCTGGCGGAAAAGAAAAGGAGTCTGTGGTTTGAGGGCCAAACATAAGCGTCTGATAGTTGGTTTTACTTCGATAGCCATCCTCGACTTTGCAGGCCTCATTACGATGATCGCCAACCCCGATCTAACCGCAAGGGTTATCCCTGCACTTGTTGGCGTACAGATTCTCGGGTTTGTCGCGATTGCGGCGATTGTCGTGACAAGCAAACGGGAGTACACCTCGGCAGTGGAAGCTGATAGTGGGCTTGGAAGAACAGGGCAGCAATGGGTGCCATGGCTGTTCGGCTTTCTCGCTCTGCTTAGTTTCTTGAGAGTCGGGCTTGCGCTTCTCTACATAGCAGGGGAGGACTGGCATAGCCGTTCTTGGTTTAGCCCCATTGCCGGGATCGCAATGGGATGCTTCTTTCTCTGGCTGGCTGTTTTGGCAGGACGATCAGCATCAAAGGGAAAATCTAGGGAAAACAGCAGTGGCGCGAATCAAGAACTATGATCTTGCCACGCCGCCGACTCTTCCCCAACGATCCACGATCCGAAGGGGCGGTTTCCCCGGAAGGGCGAAGAGACGTCAAAGGGACGAGTTGGCCACAACACGCCCACGATCCAACCACAACCTAGCATTAGAAGGTCTTCAGATCATTTTTCCAGTATCGCGTTAAATTCAGCAAGAACTCTGTCTCGTGGAATCGGGCAATTCAACTGTGAAAAGGGGCGGTGCGACTGATTGGATGTAGCGTTTCTCGAAGATGGCTCTGCCTTAGGATCGATATCCGCAATTGGAGTTTGCGCTGTCACGCTGGTGCTATTTCAATCAGGGCTGAATGCTTGCTCAATAACGTGCCAGATAGTGTGACCGCCTGAGTCAGGGGTCATCGCCTGGTTATGGGCGGCGGTTTTAGAGCCCCGTGACCTGCTGCGGCATCAGTCCGACCGGACCACCAGATAGAAACTATGCGGCCCATGCCGTGGCACTACAAGTAGAAGTCCTCTGCGATGCTTCCTTCGAATTTCGCGACTTCATGCACCGGGGCTGTTTCAGCCCGCAACCGGAATTCCGAGATCACAATGACGTCTTCCTGTCGCTGCTTGGCGATTGTCGTGGCGACCTCAATGGGATTCCGTGGCACGTCCCGCCAATTTCGATTCCAGACGATGAACGTACCGGTGCTCTGGCTGGGAATGTAGTAGATTGCACGGTCGAGATATCCCGCCACCGATTGGGCGGCCGCTCCCTCACCCACAAGGAACATGTCTCCCATTCCATTGGTACGCAGGAATGCTGCCGCCGCTTTAGCCTGCGAAAAGGGTCTTCTCCAATCCACCCAACAAGCAGAGCACCGGCTGCAAACTGAACGCATAGCAGGCACGTCAGAATCCTCTGGCCCTGTCCTGATAACAACCGCGATGCGCGGCCAAGAGAATGCAAAGCGAAAGGCTTTTCCGGCAATCGCGCCGAGATCTAAAGGCAGGCAATGAATGCGAGGAATAGATGTCCAAAGTGGCGCTCATACCCCGTACTGATCACGAGCATGCAGGTGAGGATTGACGCCGTTGCAGAACCATAGGCAAGAAGCACCAGTCGCTTTCGCGCGAGTAAAACGAGAGTCGACAATAGGATCATCGCTGAGCCCAGGACCATCGTTCGCACCTTTGCATCGAGAAAATTCGTGTTCCAAAACCGGTTCAACGAACCCGGCAAAGGCACAAACGCTTTCCATTCGGCCGTCAGAACCTTCTCAAGACACTGAGGTGTCGGATGCAGATGCCAGATCGGATCGCCTGATATGTCGGTCGGCGGGTGCATCTGGATAATGGCGATCGCAAGGCAAGCCACAAAGATCAGCGCTGCTGTCCAGGGGTGTGACGCTTTTTCCGCCAGAAACTCGCGACGGTCTCGCGCGATGATAGCAGGAAATACGAAAAGCGAGGCAGCAAACGTAATCGCGATAATCGAGCCATACACCGAAGTATTAGCCAGCAATGAAAGCAACAGTGCGGGAATGATCCAGTTCTGCTTTCGATCCGGACGATATGAAGCACAAAACCAAACCAGTAAGAACAGGCCGATTCCATAATTGCGACTAATCACTCCGAACTCGTACAGCGGAAAGTATCCGAAACACAGCAGTATTTTTTGGAGCTTGCTGAATGGAGATCGTGCGGCAATCAGGTATGCAGTCCCCGTTGCGATGACTACGTTCAGAAGCTGCATCGCAGTTACCCACTTGGTGAATCGGGTAACTACGAACAGAAGCAGGAACCACAGTGGTGGATGCCCCTCGTACCGCATGTTTTTCACAAGGTCGAAAATCGAGCCGCTCTGTCTGGCTATGAGCCATGACTCCAGCTCGTCTCTCCACATTTCGTGATGCAAAGTAACGAGTAGATCCACAGCAAAAAAGCATGCCGTGACTCCCAGAGCGAACCAGTCTGAAAAAAGGCTTCTCATAGCTTGATTCTGCGATTGAGAATCGGACTGCTCGCGATCGAGGGTTAATCCCGTCACCAGCCCTTTCGAAAGTGAATTAACGTGTTTCATCAGGCGCGCCTCGTGTTATGTGCCCAACCCAGACTCCAGCCGCACATAAACAAGAGCGACGATTAGAGGTGATTGTCCGCCAGATTATACGCCACATTGCTGGGGGGGGGGGACGCGATCTCAATCTGTGCCCATCCGGATCGTGATGGACTTTTACTCATGCGGTTGGCGCATCGTAGCGCACGCTTCCAGTACCACCCAGGATACGAAGATCAACGTTGATCCAGGGTTTTGCGACGCACCTGTCGAGTCACCGCCGACTCTACTGGCATGGTCCGCCGCCTAGGCCCCTCGGGGGTGTAGAGGTGTACACAGGAGGCGTTCCATGGACATTCGCACAATCGGCATCGATTTAGGGAAGACTGTCTTTCACCTTGCAGCCGTCAACGCACGTGGTGAAGTTGTAGTTCGCAAGAAGTGCTCACGGACTCAACTGCTGCGCTTTACGTCGAACCTTCGCGAGTGCCTGATCGGCATGGAGGCCTGCGGAGGGTCACACTTCCTGGGCAGAGCTCTGCGGGAACAAGGGCACGATGTGCGGTTGATGCCGGCCCAGTACGTAAAGCCGTATGTGAAGACCAACAAGAACGACTACATCGATGCCGAAGCCATCATCGAAGCTGTAACGCGTCCCACGATGCGCTTTGTGCCGATCAAGACCGATGAGCAGCTCGACCTACAGTCGTTGCACAGAGTACGCGAACGGTGGGTCGGTCGGCGCACCGCGGTGATCAACCAGATCCGTGGATTGCTACTGGAGCGCGGTATCACGGTTCCGAAGGGACGCCGTCGCATCGAAGAGTCCCTGCCCCGGATCCTGGAAGATCCCGATAACAAGCTGTCAGGCGCATTGCGGGTACTGCTGAACGAGCTGCGCCTGGAGATGCAGTACCTGCACAAACAGATCGAGGAATCTGACAAGCTGATCCTGCGCATTGCCAGCGAACTTGAGCCATGCAGGCGACTGGTCGCGATCCCCGGAATCGGCCCGGTGATTGCCACTGCTACGATCGCTGCCATCGGCAACGGAGCAGCCTTCAAGAAAGGCCGAGGGTTTGCTGCCTGGCTGGGAGTGGTGCCCGGCGAGTACTCCACGGGAGGCAAGCAGACTCTTACCGAAACCAGCAGGCGAGGAAACAAATATCTGCGAAAACTCTTCGTGCAAGGAGCGCACGCTGTGCTGCAAAGCAGGACGAAGCAAGCTCCTGGCCTCAATGCATGGCTGGATCGACTGACGTCACGCAAGCGCATTCAAGTAACTGCAGTCGCTCTAGCCAACAAGATGGCGCGAATCGTCTGGGCGGTTTTGTACAAAGGAGAAGCTTATCGCCCGCCGCTGTTAGAACAAACAATAGAAGCCTGATGGCCTGCACATGACGCCTGGCACAAGCGCCAGGCTTGGAAATCGCTTCGCGATTCCCACATCTGCAGTCCAACGGCGACTGATCTGAGTTCTGAGATTCCTGCCAGGTTTGCTGGCGAAACATGAGATGGCACAACGGTCGATCCCGGCGCTCCCGAAACCTGATAGGGGAAAATGCCCGCAAAGGCAGCGACTCTAAATAGGACGAGGGCGCAGCGCATTCCATTCAGGCCAGGAGATCGCTGCTCCAACAAAGGCCGGATACATTCGCGCAGACCAAATTATGTCTTCTTCATTCTTCGCTTGCAAAACGGCGGCGGACCATACATTCCCCTACGATCCACGATCCGAGGGGGGCGGCTTCCCTGGAAGGGCGAAGACACGTCAAAGGGACGAGTAGCCCACTACACGCCCGTCACTGAATTAGTGCCATTGGCAACACAGGCACTTCGAGGTTATGAGCATCGCAGCCAGGATTCCTAATCTAAAGGCATTGCTCAGATTGTCGCTAATGCTGTACACTCCCGCCACTTCTGGACAACGAACAACTTGGGAGGTCTATCAATGAAGTCAGTTCTACGTCTTGCTGGAGTTCTGCTCCTTGCTCCGGTCTCTTTCAGCGTCACTGCTCATGCCCGGGTTCCCTACACCCAGGGAACCGTCACGCGTGTGGTGCTCCTCAGCATCGTTCCCGGCCATTCCGATGCGCTCTTCGCCGACTTGAAGAAAAATGTCGTTCCGCTGTGGGAGGCGGAAAAGAAAGCCGGCCTGATCCTCGACTACAGTTTCTTTCTAAATCAAACGGCATCGGGCCCCGATGGCTGGGATATTGGCTACACTCTCACCTACAAAAACATGGCCGCCCTCGATGGCCTTCCCGACAAGGTGTACGAGATGCGAATGAAACAGTACGGCAGCAAAGAAGACGAGCAGCAAGTCATCGAAAAACGCGTCGAAAACGCCAAGATAGTCAGCAGCAGCCTGCTGCGCGACATCACTTTGCGATAGCCTTGCCCCCTGTTCTTGCTCGGCGGCGCCAGTCTGGAGGGCGCCGCTGAGTCTTACCTGTGCTTGCGGGTGGCCGTTCGTATGCAACGGGATTTCCGCCGCCGAATCTTCCTCGCAAGCTGGTTTACGGGCGAGTGACCGCCTACTCGGAAATAACCAGTTGATCAACACTCACGGCGAAGTGTTGTCAAAGTTGAAACTTCCGAGTAGGCCACTGTCGTTAGCACATAATATGTCCGGTGTTTTTAGCAAGTGAAGTGTCCGCTTAACGGGCGGTGAGGATGGAGCCATGCGCGAGAGCATGGAGACCTATCCGAGGACCGCGGCGGAGCGGGCGATGAAGTTGCAAGAAGTGTTGTTACGCGCCACGGCGGGGAAGATCAAGTGGTGGCAGGCAGCGGAGTTGATCGGCATTAGCGAGCGGCAGATGCGCCGTTGGCGGAAGCGGCTTGAGGATCAAGGCCCGAAGGGATTACTGGACCGGCGGCGAGGTACACCGAGTCACCGTCGTATTGCGAAGGGGCAGGCCGAAGAAGTTCTGGGCCTTTACCGGGACAAGTACTTCGATCTGAACGTGCGGCACTTTCATGAGAAGCTTCGCGAAGACCATCAGATCGGGTTGAGCTACACGTGGGTAAAACAGGCCTTGCAAGCGGTTGGACTGGTGAAGCGCAAGGCCAGGCGAGGGGTGCATCGCAAGCGGCGGGAGCGGCGTCCACTGCCGGGGATGATGTTGCACATCGATGGCAGCGAACACCGGTGGTTTCAGGATGAGCGTAAGCACGACCTGATTGTGATCCTGGACGACGCCACCAGCGAGATCTACTATGCGCAGCTGGCCGAGGAAGAGACGGGACCGCCACGGTGATGGCCGGGCTGTGGGCAGTGATTGAGCAGAAGGGGCTTTTCTGTTCGCTCTATTCCGATCGTGGAGCCCATTTCTGGCTGACGCCGAAAAGCGGGGGCAAGGTCGATTATGAGCGTCCCACCCAGGTGGGCCGCGCCATGAAGGAACTGGGAGTGCATATGATCCCGGCCTATTCTCCGCAGGCGCGGGGACGCTCGGAACGCAACTTCTCCACCTGGCAGGGGCGGCTGCCGCAGGAGTTGCGATTGCGCGGGATCCGAACCCTGGAAGGGGCCAACGCGTTTCTCAGGGAGCACTACATCGCCGAGTTCAACCGCCACTTCACGGTTCCGGCAGCGCAGCGAGGCAGCGCCGCGTTTCTCCTCCCGGCACAGGAACCTGGAATTGGTCTTTACGCAACGATTCGAGCGCACCGTCGACCGGGATAACACCGTGAGCTTTCACAACCTGGTGATGCAACTCGAGCGCGCCCACTGGCGCCATACCCTGGCCGGATGCAAGGCAATCATCCACCAGCACCTGGACACTACTCTGACACTCATGATCGCAGGACATCGCATCGGTCACTATAGCGCGGAAGGAAAGCTGTTAACGCCGCTGAGCAAAAAGCAGATCAAGGCCGTGGAAAAGACGTTGAGAGGAAAAGCCCAAAAACAGACTTTCCCTCTCAACTTGCAAATCCCGCACACTACGCGCGATTCGCACTTTCCCACCGCCTCTACGGCTACTAACTTATGAAACCGGACATTTCATTTGTTCTCAAAAGCGGACATTTTCACTTGCTAACGACACTTCCGAGTTGGCCACAACCCAGGAATTACCCTGCGAATATCGCCAAAATTCCACCTTGCCAATCCCTTGAGGTCGAACCGCAGAAAGTGAGCTAAGTGCTCTATCTGTGATCAGGCGGTTTGGGCGGCACGCATTTTTGCTATCTGGTCGTTGAACTGCCTTGTCAGGTGGGGAATGATGCCAAGCTGCCGCTCGATCAGCATGAGCTGTGCGCGATGATGCATCTCATGCTCCTTAATGCCTAACAGCTGCTCGAACCGGGACTTGGTGCCGCTGCCGTCAGCTACAGTAACCATTTCGTTCAGCATCTCCGGTGTCAGCGTCTCCAGCCACGCAGCGGAAGACTCACCGCGGCTGCGCAGCAACTCCAGGATTTCTTCTTTCGTCCTGGGTTTCGATTCCTCATTTTTGGCGCGCTCGGCGAGCGCCAGAAAGTCGAAGCCGACCAAGGTCATCACGCGCTGCCTGCCGTGAACTTCCTCCCAGATCTGTGGCGCGACAGCGATGTGCGCCAACATTTGGCCTACAGATCGGCACTCTGGGGCCGGAACATGGTTGTACTGCTCCTGGGGAATATCCTCGGCGATCTGAATCGTGTTCTGGCGTACGACACGAAACTGCCTGCCTAATTCCTTTCCGCCGTAGCTGCTCATATTGGTTCGCACCTCGTGGTTGTTCTCATGGTGACCTGTGCGACACGGTTCGGCAACGACCACAGCAAGCCGCCGGCCCACGCCGTCTAGCCAACATTACGTCTTCATCCGGCGGAAACAGGGCGATTGACATCGACACCGATAGATCGGTCAACAAGTCGCGGAATCCGTAACATTTGTACTTCAGATAGCGCTCACCTTAAACGTGCGCTCGCGGTTCGATTAGCAGTTCATTCCGTGCTTACGTGGGTGCGTAAGACCTCCGCGCTCGATGGCACGGTCACACTGTCGCTTTGCTCGGCGGTAATGAACACATCGAAATCCTTCGATACCGTTTCCAATTTCAATTCGCCGCTTAGCTTCTTGTCTACGCCGATTGCACCCTGTTTGAATGCCTCGCCGCCATTTGGGCGGATCCAAACGAGATAGCTTTTGGCTGAAGGGGTCAGACTCGAGGGTCTCGCAAGATGATCCACTTTTATATCAAGCTTCATATTTCCGTTGTCCTTAGCCTTTTGAACTTTCACAATCCCAGTTGCCGCCGGAACACCGACAGCGGATGTCATCTGGTATTCCTTGGCGTAAGGAAACGGCCATACGGCGAGCAACGCTACCACAACTGCGAATGTAACATTCATATCTTCTCCCGAACATTGCAGGATCGCGCGATCATCTGCTCTATCGCTCTCGATCAACTGCGTTCGAGACACAGCAGGCGCAAACGCGGTGCATGTACTTCGTAGTGTGGAACACCACGGTTGTCGAAAACTGGTCAAAATTGCTCATCTATAACCGCGGCCATTGGCCGTGGTGGGGAAGCTCTCGATACTACACCCTCTCGTTTCGACCAACGTCCGTTTGAATCTGCTCCTCAGTGATGGACAACTCTGAATCGTGCTTACGTTGCTTGGTTCGTGCCTGAGCATCTCTGGCCAGCGTTTGGAGAAGGAAGAAAAGGTTCTCTCGAGAATCAGCCTGCGTCGGATTCTTTGGTGATTGAGGCAGTCGGTTCATCGTGTCTAACACCTCGCAGAGCAATATTGGGGAACTGTCCAAACCTTAGACCATCGGCATTTCCCATATTGGTCAAAATGGCACACATTAGGAAAGATCCCGATGAATTCCCCATGACCAAGCCCACGCTTTGCGCCCCGAACTGGGAATTTGAATTGGCATACGGGACGAAATGTAGCGTCCTCCTCCGAAGCAAAACGGCGATCGTGCCTGAGTCACTGCCTAACTCTTCCCTAACCCAATTTTGGGTCCCGCCTTGGTTTTCAGGCGAAGACCTGGCATAGGGACGAGCAGGCCACCACGCGGCCGAAACTCCAAAAATGAATCGACGCAACTTTCCGTGAGCGCTTTGGCCCTGTTTGCGGCGATTGAACTTCATGCAATCGTTCTTTCGCGCAGTCCTAGAAGGATCGCTCTCTCAACCAGCGAATAGTCTCCGTCAGTCCTCTCCAGTTCGAAGGGCACTCGCGGGATGAGCGGCGGTTGCGCAAGAAATCGCGGCCTTTCCCCACGATGAGGTTGCGCTGCGTGAACCAGGAATGGATGACAGAGGTACACGGTTCCTGCATAGCCCGTTGCCGAGATCTCCTGCATACCGCAGGTCTCTTGCGAAGCGGCGATGCCGATCTCCATTGCTGAAAGCCCTTCTTCCCCCATCGGAGCGAGCAATTCAGGTATGCGCAAATGCGACCCCACGCGAATGCGAGTCGGTGCATCCTTCTCTCCCACGTCAGAAAACAGGAACAGCATCAGCAACGCTCGTCCCTTCGAGCGGAGGTTCACACGCCACTCGAAGTAATTCCCGGGGAACGAGTTTCCTTGATCCGGCGGAAAGCTCGCGTCGATATGCCAACCGGTGTCTCCGGGGTCGTCCGCGTGCGGAAATCGAATCGGAAATGCGCCCAGGCTCTCTCGCGGAACCCATCGGTCCACTCCAACCAACTCGTCGAATGAGGCGAGCAATCGAGAGCTGTTCACCGCCCGCCGAAAGGGCTCCTGTGCAAAGTCTCCCAGCCGCACAACCGGGCCGTCCCAGGTTGTCTTGTCTTCGGGATCGCAACCCGTAGCGCGCCACAAAATTTCACAGGCCTCGGCTGCAGTTTCTTGCGAAAATACGTTTTCGAGCTTTGCAAAACCCTCGTGAACAAACCGCTCTTTTTGTGTATCGCTGAGAACACAATGCCCTGACTGATCTGCCCAATGCATAAACGTCTCCTTGTCTTCTTAAAGGGCAAACTGCCTTTGCCGCTCAAGTGCGGCGTGTCGAGCACTCGCAAGGGAGCGAGCGCGAGCCCTTAGTGGCTCATCAGAAAGACCGAGGAGAAGCGAATCATCATCACAATTCCCTCATTCTATAAGGATTCAAGCGATACGCAGTTCCGAAATTCCGCGCAACATATGCAAACCTGCGAACCGGGACCCGCAAAATCGCCAATGCACGCATCAATGAATGGGAGAATTTCGGGTTCCGGTCGTGTTACCGCCGAGTCGGAAGTAAGCATTTTTTTGCGGCTGGAACGTTCGGGAAAGACAGCCGCAGATGTTTCGACTACGCTTCGCTGCGCTCAACATGACAAGCGCCTTGCGACCAGCGCTTTTGCGACTGTTGGTGAGTAACTGCCTAACCGAACGTGACTCACTCCCAGGTCTCGAAATCGAGATCCTTCGGCAAGCTCAGGACAGGCTCTCCACCCTGCGAACGAAGACCTGTTCGCGGGGGCCCCGGCTCTGGGGCACCTGGCTTATTCCGTTCCGCCGATTCTTCACTCGGCCCGCAGAGAAGCCATCGGATCAGAGTGCGATGCGCGTCTCGCCGGCACATACGATGCAATCAGGGTGACAGTGAGCACAAGCAGAATAACCGTCGACAGAATCACGGGATCTGACGGACTTACGCCGTAGACAAGATTCTGCACCACACGGCCAAGGCTGAGAGCCAGGAGTACCCCCAAGATTGTTCCGGGCACTGCCAGCTTTGCGCTTTGCAGCAGCACCATTCGAAGCAGGTCCATCCGCTGGGCGCCTAGTGCCACACGCAGACCAAACTCCGCGGTCCTCTGGCTCACGGTGTACGCAATCACGCCGTAAGCTCCGATGGCTGCGAGCGAAATGGCCAGGCCGGCAAAGAGGCCCACCAACGCGAACGTAAAGCGCGGCGTAGAAACCGATGTGTCGGCAACGGCGTCCATAAGCTTCACGTCGGCAACCGCGAGAGCGGGGTCGAGTTGGCGCACGGCTTGCCGGAGTCCATCCGCAAGCTGTCTGGGATCGGAGCGGGTGCGAATCGCAATCGCCATGTCGGGTTCTGACGCTTGAAACTCTGACCACCAGAAAGCAGGTTCTGCGCTCGGGCTATTCGGCTGATCCTTCACGTCACCGACTACGCCGACAATCGTCATCCAGTCGGAGTCCTTCTTCGGCGCATCGTCAAAACTGATCCTCCTGCCGAGAACATCTTCGTGCGGCCAGTAGCGCTCCGCCATCGCGTGGTTGATGATCAGCACCCACGGCGCGCCTTTCTTGTCTCTCTCTGCAAAGAAACGGCCTTGCAGAAGCGGAATCCCCATCGCGCTGAAATAGTCCGGCGTCGCCATGTGATACCGCGCATGCAACTCATGGTTCGGCGGCGGTTTCTTGCCCTCGATGATGAATCCACCTGCATTCTCGTCGTAGCCTGTCCAGGGCAAGTCGCTGCCTGCTCCTGCGCTTTCTACACCTGGCAGTTGATTCAGACTCGATGCAAGCTGGTCGTAGAATTTCGCAGTCTGGTCGCCGGTCTTGTATTGCGCATGCGGGAGCGAGAGACTCGCTGTCAACAGATGGTCTTCCTGAAAACCGGGGTCGAGATGAACCAGGTTGAGAAAGGTACGCATCATTAATCCCGCGCCGATCAAGAGAACACTCGCGAGACTTACCTCCGCGATCACCAGCGCACTGCGCAGACGACTCTGATGCCGGCCTGCGGTTGATGTCCGTCCTGCCTTTTGCAGGCCTTCTTTCGGATCGGTTCGCGAAGCCTGCAGTGCCGGCGCCAGCCCGAAGAGGATTCCGGTCATGACGCTTACAAGTAATCGTGAATACCAGCACGGGCCCGCTTACGTGAATATCCTGTGTGCGCGGGAAATCAGCAGGCAGCAGCATTACGAGCGCCTGCACACCGCCAAATGCCAAGGTAAGCCCGAGTGCTCCACCGATTAATGAAATCAGGAGGCTCTCCGTCAGCAGTTGGCGCACCACGCGCAATCGCGGCGCACCCATGGCAAGCCGCACAGCGATTTCACGTTGCCGCGCAGAGGCTCTGGCCAGCAGAAGGTTCGCCACATTGGCACAGGCAATTAGAAGCACAATGCCTACCGAGCCTAGCAGCACCAGCAACATCTGGCGGCTCGAACCCACGATCTCCGTGTACAGCGGAATGACCAGGACCGACCAACCGGAGTCATTGTCTGGATGTTCACGGGCGAGCTGCGACATGATCGCATTCATCTCGCCCCGCGCGCTCTCGGCGCTAACGTCATTCTTGAGTCGTCCAATGCCCTCGATGAAATGCGAGCCGCGGCGGTTCGAATCTCCCGCGAACGAGAACGGCCACCAGACATCCACGCTTTCGCCATAAGCAACCGCGTGGTAATCGTTTCCGGGATGCTCGGTGCCAGCCGGCATGACGCCAATCACCGTAAAGGGCTGCGTGTTCATCGTGATCTTGCGGCCGATGATCTGTGGGTCGCCGCCAAAACGCGTTCGCCACACGCGGTCACTGAGGATTACTTGAAGTCCGTTGCCCGGAATCTCTGCCTGAAAATCAAACTCGCGCCCCAATTCAGGCTGCAGGCCGAGGACGCGGAAATATCCGGAGGTGATGCCGAACCCATTCAGGCGTACCGGTTCGCCCTCACCCGACAGCTGTACGTCGCCACGCGTAAAAGCAGCGATGGATTGGAACGAATGGTTGCGCGCTCTGAAGTCAAGAAAGTCAAAGGGATTGAGCGGGAACTTTGGATACTCCCGGCTGGAGAGAAAGATCCGAACCAACCGGTCCGGTTCGGGGTACGGGAGCCTCTTCAACAGCACACCGTGAATCACGCTGAATATCGCACAATTTGCCCCGATGCTGAGCGCCAGCGTCACAATCATCACCAGGGCAAAGGTCGGATTCGCCGTGAGCTGCCGGAGGGCATACTTCGTGTCTTGCAATGTGAGCTCGATGAATCCAGTTCCACGCGCCTCGCGGCAATCTTCCTTCACTTGCTCATTACCACCAAACGCAAGGCGGGCCCGACGCCTGGCCTCCTCTTCCGCGATGCCCGACTTCATGTACTTCTCAACTTGCCTGTCGAAGTGGAACCTGAGCTCTTCATCCAGCTCCCGCTCCACGACATTGCGGCGAAATATCCCTCGTACTCGAAAACGCAGATCGTCAAGCATCGGCGCCTCACGCTCCTTCCAAAACTTGGGCGACTGCGACGGTCAACTTGCGCCAAGATTCGGTTTCCAGCTCAAGTTGGTTACTGCCGCTTCGCGTCAGCTCGTAGTACTTCGCGCGCCGGTTGTTCTCCGAAGTGCCCCAGCGCGCCTTGATCCAGCCGCGACGCTCCAAGCGATGCAGAGCTGGATAGAGCGATCCCTGCTGGATGCTCAGCACTTCACTCGAGACCTGTTGCACACGTTCTGAAATCGCCCAACCGTGCTGTGGTCCAGTCAGCAACGTCCTCAAAATCAGTAGATCCACGGTTCCCTGCGGCAGTTCAATTCTCCCGGTCATTCGCTCGTTCCCCTTGCACTTCGACAGAAGAATAGTTCAAGTCTTGTAGAAGTGCAAGAGGGGTGATTTTCTGGAGTCTGGGATGCGTTGGCCTTTATTCCATCGAGTGCACGATCGCGAAGGCACTCATCGAGCTTCATCTAGGGACGAATTCACCGATTCCTGAGTTCCGGTCGAGTCTCCGCCTACTCTTCCCTAACCCAATTTTGGGTTCTGCCTTGGTTTTCGGGCGAAGAATTGGCATAGTGAAGAGTAGGCCACGATCGGCTCAGTATCTTCTCCCCCTTCTTCGACCGTGAGCGAACGTACATTCGCATCAAGGCACCTGGCTTTACAGCATGTTCCGCGCCCAGCTCTCCAGCCACGAGCGCGAGATCGATTTCCATGTCTCGTTGAAGTAGAGGCCCGTCGCCGACAGGCCCATGGCGATGACGAGGAAGGCTGCCCACAGGAACTGTTTCATTATCCGGTTGCGTTTCCAGTCCCAGAGAAACATGAGAAGGATGAGGAGCAGATTGCCGCCCTCGTAAAACAGGTAGGTGCCGAGAAAGGTAGTTGGTGCAGGCAGAAAGAGGCTGACCATCCGGGAAAAGCCCGCATCGCTGATGCAGATGGTGGCCAGAATGAGCACGCGCCGATGGGCGGCGGAGTTGCGGCGCATGAGAATGCCCCAGGGCAGCAGCATGGCCATGCAGATGACTCCGCTGAAGGCGATGGAAAGGAATTGCAGGAGGCAGAGCGCCGGGAGTCTGCAGGTTCAAGGCCTGCCAACTGAGTTCGGACCAGGGGGCGATCACAAAGATGAGAGCGGCGTAGCCGGCCGCAAACCAGCCGAAACGACGATGGAAGCGGACGTTGCCGGTTTCGACCATGAGCACAAGCGCGGTGGCAGTGAGCAGCCAGAGCGTGGTCGCGATGGCATGTACGTGGACGATCCTGGGTACGGGCGGCTGCTCATGGAGGTAGTTGTGCAAGTCGAAGCCGAAGCCGACGCCCACGAAGATCCAGAAGATGGTGAGCCAGACCAGCGCAGCCCGGCGATCTTCACGCGCGGGCCAGGATGCGGTTGTATGTATGTACACCCGCTTCGTCCCCCTTTTCAGTCAGAAAAACGTACAACGATGGGATTGATGTGATGAATCCATCTTTGCATATTGTGGTGATCGGCTCCGGGTATTCTGAGCTTCGCCCGTTCTCGATGTTCAGATAATCGAGCATGTTCGCAAACGCGATGCGGGCGCGCTCCTAATCGCGAGAGAGCCGGTCCGCGGTATCGCCCGCCAAATTACAAACGATAGACGGCTTGCTACGATCAACAGATGGATCGATCCAACGGGTACGAAGCGGTCTCGCGAGAATTCCTCGCACGCCGTGGTAGTGGTCGGTCCACTGGAATCGGAGTGAGGGAAGTGCGGACGTGGGCGAGAACACTACCGCCCGGCAGCAGCGTTATTGATCTGGGCTGCGGTCCCGGTTTTCCCATCACGACAGTACTGGTCGAGGAAGGACTTGATGTCTTCGGGGTAGATGCAGCGCCATCCTTTGTCGCGGCATTCCGACGCAACCTGCCCGGCACACCGATTGCGTGCGAGGACGTTTTAGAGTCGAGGTTTTTTGGTCGAACCTTCTATGCTGTCCTGGCATGGGGTCTGATGTTCCTCCTCAACGTAGAAGATCAGCATCGTCTGATCAAGAGATTTGCAGAGATACTGGCGCCGGGTGGCCGCCTCCTATTCACTTCGCCCGCCAAACCCGCAGTTTGGAACGACGTAATGACAGGATTGGAGTCAGTCTCCCTCGGAGCAGAGCAGTATCGGCGACTCCTCGGGGCCGTTGGTATCTCGGTCGCGGAGGAGTATGAGGATGAAGGCGAAAACCACTATTTCGATGCCTTTAGAGAATCAGAATCGCTCGCCTGAAGTGACTTCCGGTTGCCCAGCTACTGTTGGCTAAGCAGTTCGAGCGACAGATCGGTGACGGCACTCCGGATTGCAGCTGCCCGGCTTTTCAATTCGACGGCCTTCTGTGACTACCAAGAACTATCAAGGTAACTCCGGCGCCAGTCATTCCGGCGCCGCCGCCGATCCCCGCCCAGACCCTGCCAGGGTGGCCGGCTTCGCCATGCACAGCGGAGACGACCACGACGGTCGTGGTGATAACGGCGACCCCGGTTCCCAACAGGACTCCGCCGATAATGCGTTCCGCCTTTCCGTCATTGGCATGTTTCGATGTAGTGCTCTGGATGGAACTATCTTTCGCGTCCGGCTTGGACGGCATCGCGGGCTCTGCGCCCGCGGTTTGCATCAATGCCCTGAATGGAACAGGCCCCTCTGCCATCGCCAAGGCGGAATTACACAACATTCCCAGAACTAGAAACGCCACTGCGACGAGCTTCATCGATCACTCCTTACAGGTTCGATAAGTCCAACGCAATTTTGAAGGGGGGAGATTCGCTTGATCCTCCATCCATTAGAGTCTCTTTGTCAATGGAAATGGATGGCCCGATCCTTACCGTAGTGGACTTGTCCTGCTGCGCCTCAAGTCGGGGCGCCACAGATTTCTGGATTGAGGTTGGTTGATCGCTTACTTGGAAGTAAGGACTTTTGTGGCTGGAACGTGCGGGAAAGACAACCGCAGATGTTTCGACTCCGCTTCGCTGCGCTTAACATGACAAGCGCACTGGCGATTGTTGGTGAGTAACCGCCAGCCGGAAATCTGCTCAGCCTTTGCGGCGGTAGAGGATCTGGAAGTCGTAGCCGGAGTTGGCCGGGAAGAGGCTCGGCGACGTGTCGCAGGCGTTCGGCAAGCGCCGGCGCGGCCAGCAGCGGGTACTCGCGCTCGCGCAGATCGTGGTAGTCGAAGTCGACGGCAAGCGAAAGCATGTAAATGGCGAGCGAATCGGAGAATGACGACTCGTAGAACGTCGTGCGCGCGCGCTCGTCAATCCTCTTCTGGCTGGCGCGCGATTCCTGTGCGCGGCGGCGGGACTCCCATGCGTCCTGGCTGGTTTCGCCGCGCACCTGCGCGTCGGCTTGCGACCAGACGAGTTGCGAGAAGCTCTCGGGTACCCCCGCAACTTCGACAAAGTTGTGGGCCACATTGATGAAGAATTCGAAGGCCAGCCCGAAGCTTGTCTTCGACAAGCCGCGTGGAAATAAAGACGGCTTCCGTTGTGCCGAAGACGGCATTGCGATGGCAGACAGCGCGATCGCCCAGATCGACTGTGTACGAGGGTGCGATCATCGTCTCGCCGGTGTCAGCGATCGCCAGCGGAACAAAGTAGTACGCGCGGCTGCTCAGAGCGGGAGCAAGCGCGGCGGGAACGGCGCCAACAAGGCGCTCAAGATCGACCTCGGAGACTCGTGTTTCACCCCAAGGCGCAAAGCGGATGCCGTTGGGCGCCAGGCTCACGGAGACCTGCGTGGCCACCTTCTCTGCGTGCCAAAGCTCGATTTGTGCGCTGCTGGGCATAAGACTGTATTCTAGACGAAGAGGCGGTCGCGACGATGCAAACTGCGCAAAGCCAGACTTCGGCCCGGCGGAAGTTTCCTGGGCTTTCCGCTGGAAGGCTTCGGCCTGTTCACCAGCTTACTCCTGGCATTTGCGTCGGCGTTCTTTACGTTCTTCGCCACCACGACCCTGGCGATCTTCGGGCTGCTGGCCTGGAACCTCTTCGGCGGTCACACCGTCAATTACGCATGACAGCTACCGCTATGTCGGATTTCCCGCGGGCGTGCTGGTGCTGTTTGTCGCGCTGCCGGTGTTTGGCGCGTTGTGGTTCCGTGCCAAGCTGCGAAGGTAAATTCAGAGCAGGAACTTCAAAATGAAAAGCGGCCCCGCGAACGGGACCGCTTTTGACTTCTTAAAGTGTTCTCATCCGGACGCTCCGGAACAGCAGCTACATTCCCGCAGGCTTCGGATCGGCCGGATCATACTGCGCTATCCGAATCTTCTTTGCCAAGCCAAGCTTTGACAGCAGCCAGATGCCATAAAAATTGGGATCAATTTCGTACCACCTGAGCCCATGTCGCGCTGAAACCGGATGCGCGTGATGATTGTTGTGCCAGCCCTCGCCGCCACTCAACAGAGCCACCCACCAGATGTTGCGCGAATCGTCCTTGGTCTTGAAGCGGCGGCTGCCCCACAGGTGTGTCGCCGAATTCACCAGCCAGGTGGCGTGCAGACCCAGCGTCACGCGCAGGAAGGCGCCCCAGAGCAGCATTCCGACGGCATTCTTCCAGCCGCCGGTGAGCCATCCGAGAACGAACAAAGCCAAGCCGCTCGCGGTCAGAGGAATCCAGTGATACTTGCTCAACCACACATGGAAGCGATCGCGGCTCAGGTCCGGAACATACCGCTTGAGAAGGTCAGTCTGGGCATGCAGCGCATTGCCGAAGAGAATCCAGCCTGTATGGGCCCACCAACCGCCTTCGCGCGGAGTGTGAGGATCGCCATCATGATCGCTGAACTGATGATGCACGCGGTGCGTGGAGACCCAGAAGATCGGACCACCTTCCAGCGACATGGTCGCGAAGATGCTCATCACGTATTCCACCCACTTCGGTGTCTGATAGCCGCGATGGGTCAGGAGGCGGTGGTAGCACATCCCGATTCCGACGTTAATCGCCAGTACGTGGAGCACGGCCATCACGGCGAGGCGCTGCCAGCTGAAGAAAAAGAACGCGGCGAGTGCACCTGCATGGAAGATCGCGATGATCGTCAGCGTGAACCAGTTCAGGCCTTCGCTCACGGAGACGGCGCGGCCCATGCGAACGAGCTCGCGAGCCGCCACGCTGTGGACAGAGGAAGCGTTCGTCTCGTGCGTCTTTTCGTTCGATTCGATGACGGCTTCGCTGGTGTCGGGGGAAGTTACGGTTAAAACTGACGCCATGCTTTGCTAAATCCTTTAGAAAGGAGCTCACGGCTCGCTCTCTATGTGAATTGTATAGGAGGTAAGACTTTTCTTTGGAGAGACTTTTCTTTGTTTTTCCGGAAGTTACTATGAGGCGACTCGCCGCTCGATTCGACTGACCTCTGGCTGATCTGGGTGCTGTGAAACGGACTCGTTGCAGCCGTGCCTTGCTCCAAACTACCCTCTACGTCTTTTGCGCCATTGCGGGCAAACCGCCATAGCCCTACATTCGAACCAGAAGCAAGAAAGAAATTCTTCAACGCTTCCGGGCTCCCTGCCCGATTGCTGTCTGCGCCAGCTAGGTGAGCGCTAGACTCCTTGGCTGGCGCATATTTCCGCGACGACTACCGGTTGTGCGCCGGCCATCGGGGACCACAGATCAATCCCATCAGAAATCCGCAAGCACTCTTTATGAGTCTGCTAAAGTGACGCGTCCGATTGTGCGCGGCTACTCGCCGGCGACTCCATATTGACCGCCGCCGGTCTCGAAGATCTTTTCAGCAGTTCCCTTCAACACGCGATAGAGCGCAAACTGCCGCTGCGTGGCGCCGCGCAGCTCAAAGAGCAGCGCGCCGCGATTATCGGCCAGCACATCCACGGCGTCCACAAGGCGCATGCGGGGAGACTCGTCGAGACGCGCTCCGTCGGTGACGCTCTTGAGCAGCACGAGAACATCTCCATACAGATCGGGCTGCGCGATCAGAGTGACGAATTTTTGCTCGGCCAGTGGACCGTCCGTGCGAGCGGTCAGCACCATGGTCGCGCCCGAGCCGTATGCGAGTTCGAACACCCGAAACTGCTCATCGACCAGTGGTGGCAATTCCGGGGGAGGCTGAGGCGCTGCCTTTGCCTTTGTGTTCGTCGCCGCGTGCTTGGGCGCAAGTGTGCCGGCGACTTGAATCCGAGTGCGGTGCGCGCGATGGCCTCCATCGATTCCTTCATCTTGATCTCGTCACCGGGGTTTGCCCATGTGTAGCTCCAGGGATGCTCCGGCTTGCTTCTGACATCGGAGACCGCTACTGCCTGTTGCATCTCCTGGGGAAGCCCCATCAGGCTCGGGAGAACCTCGGGGCCGTTGCTGCTCGATTTTCCTCGCTTGAGGAGGGGGCGGTCAGGATCGGTGTACCCCGCAGAGGGCTCGTCGTGGGAGGCGGCAGGGGCATTCGATTTCGTGTGCAAGGTTGGGCCGTTCGGATCAGGAGCTGGCTGTGAACCGGCGCTGCCCGTATCGCCGGCGGGTGGACTCCTGTGCAGAGTCGGACGATCGGGGTCGCTCGGCGCAGAGGGCGCGCTCGAGTCAGTGCCGGCTCCGCTGCCGGACCCGCCGCCTTCTGATGAGGATGACTTCTTGCGATGAAGCGTCGGCTTATCGCTGTCGTCATTCGCTCCCTCGTCCAGCGCAGGCTTGGCTGCCTTGGGAGTGGCCGATGTGCATGGGCTTCCAGGAGCCGTAGCCGACCCAGGAGCCCTGTTCCTGTCCGGCATTCTTGATGTCGAAGAGACCGATAGGCTTGCCGTTCTTTTCGAGTTCGTATTCCACCTGGCTGGTCACCGCCAGTGGGAAAGGACGCGCCAGATAGACATTCCCGTCCTGCAGCGCCTCACCGTCGTAGACCGCCACTGGAACGAGCCGGCTCGACTTGGGCTTTCCTTCCTCTCCGGTCCACTCCACCACTGCGATTGCGCGGAGAACGGCTGTGTCCTTGGCCTTCTTCGTCACCTGGCCCGGGTATTGACCGAGGGCAGCCAGGGCTGCCGTTCCGATAATGCACGTGAAAATGACCTGCCGCATGAGCGACAGCGAAGGCCAATACGGTGACACAGGATACCTGGCTCGGAAATAATGCAAAGCTGACGGGTACAACAATTTTCTGTCCACCTTACCGACGATACGAGGAAACGCCATGGAACTGAATCAAAAGGTCGCCGACTTTACGTTGCAGACCGATGAGGATAAAACAGTAAGCCTTTCGGACTATGCGGGCAAACCTGTTGTGCTTTTCTTTTATCCCAGGGCCGATACCCCCGGCTGCACAATTGAGGCATGCGGCTTTCGTGACACCTTCAAAAAGCTTCAGGCAGCGGGTGCGGTTGTGCTGGGCATCTCCCGCGATACGCCCAGGGCGCAGGCCAAATTCCGCGAGAAGTACGACCTGCCGTATACGCTCCTTGCTGATGTAGACGAGAAAGTCTGCAATCAGTTTGGTGTGTTGAAAGAAAAGAACATGTACGGCAAGAAGGTATGGGGCATCGAGCGGACCACGTTCCTGATCGGGCCCGATCAGAAGCTGATCCATATCTTTCCCAAGGTCACCCCCGAGGGCCACGCGGAAGAAGTGCTCGCCCTCCTGAAGGAATGGAAGAAATCGCACAACTAAGCCGCAAAGAGAGCACGGCATCGCGGTTGCCGGGGCGATTGGTCCCGCGTGCCTTCTTCGAGGACGCGCCGGATGTGGTGTCGCCGCGTCTCCTGGGCAAACTTCTCGTGCACAGGGTCGGCAAGGACGTGCTGGCAGGACGGATTGTCGAGGTCGAGGCTTACCTGGGACCGCACAACGATCCGCCAGACCCGGCCGCGCACACGCACCGAGGACCGACTCCACGGAACTCCGTTCTGTTTGGACCTGCAGGTCACGCGTATGTGTACCGCATCTACGGCCGCTACTTCTGCATGAATATCAGTTGCGAGGCCGAGGGACTGGCCGGAGGAATTCTCCTGCGGGCACTGGAGCCCGTGGCCGGAGTTGCGAGAATGGCGGCGAATCGAGGATTGGAGACTGGCGCACCGGCGAGGATGATCGCCTCAGGGCCCGGGCGGCTGTGCGAGGCGATGAGACTTACGCGGCCTGATCATAACGGGCTCGACCTCACCAGCGTCCGTTCGCCGTTGCAGGTGCGCGAAGACGGCTTCTCGTCCGAGGAGGTTGTTGTTACTGCTCGGATCGGGATCAAGGACGCAATTGACTGGCCTCTGCGTTTCGCTTTGCGCGGGAATGGGTGCGTCTCGGGACCGAAAAGGATGACGATCCTCCGCAACCTCCACGCGTAGATCTTCGTCTCTAGAGATGAGGTCATCCCAACTGCGAGGAAATCCCTGCTTGAAGCCATCTTCCCTTCCCCTCTCAGCCGCGGCGGTTGCGCTGCTGGCTGCCGCCTGTGCCGTCACAACGTTTGCCCAGGCTCCGGCGCCGACCCAACAGCCCGCAGAAGGTACTGCGCCGCCGCATCACCATGAAGAACCCGCGCCGACCAATCTCAAAGTCCTGCCCAAGACGATGACGGGCGAGCAGGTTCACGATCTCATGCACAAGTGGGAAGCGGAGCTTGGTACGGAGTGCAGCACCTGTCATACGGCCGACCCCAACAACATCGGCCCCAATGGCCGGCCGCGCCTGAATTTTGCCGACGACTCCAAGAAGGAGAAGGCCGCCGCGCGGCTGATGTACAAGATGGTCGAGGACATCAATACGCAGTACGTGAATATGATCGACAACTCGGGCGTGCCTGTAAGCTGCGGCACCTGCCATCGCGGCCATCTCACACCGGAGACGTTCGTTCCGCCGCCGGGACACGAGCACCAACACGGCGCGCCGCCCGCGCCTGCAGGTGAAAAGCCCCCTGCACAGCACTGACTTGACTCGTCAAGCTTCGCCCCGCGCAGAACCAGCGGCTCATTTTGGCGGCCCTGAAGACCCTTGTGCTTCGCGTTCCGGATCACTCGCATCGGCTTCGCGGATTTCCTCGACATCGGCCAGGTCGCGAGCTCTGCCCGCGGCAAGTTTCGAAGCGATCAGATCTGTCTTCGAAATGAAGAACGCTTTCAGGCCGCTTCGTGAATCGATGACGCTCTCTACACGCCTATCCCATGCGCCATCGAAATCGACGCCATCGATGTCCGGAAGTATGTCGATCGCAACTGGCGTTTGGCCAAAGCGAATGAACTTGCGAGGATCCGCCAAGTCGGATTCGGAGATACTGCTCAGCGGCGCACCAAAACCCGCTAGCGCTGCATACGCCGCGCGCGCATTGGCCGGATCTGCCTTGATAAAGATATCCAGGTCCTTCGTCGCACGTGGTTGTGCGTAGAAGGAGACGGCATACCCGCCAACGATCAGATATTTAACGTTGTGGGCGTTGAAGGCAGACAAGAGTTCTTTGAAGTCGTCGAACATCCTTGGAGGATTCCTTCATCGCGTAGACTGCGAGCGTCAACTGCGAAACGGCGTCCATGCGCTCGTGGACAGGGCGACTTTGCCAATACCGATATTCATCGGCCTTCATCTGTCGCCGGTCTGTATAGATTCGAACCTGCCGCTCCATATACTGATTCTGGCGCTAAAGCTCCTAAATAGCAAGCGTTTACGCCTTCTCGGGATATCCCTTCGTGCGGGCGTAATCCCCACTCTTGCCGCCTGTTTTGGATTCGAGCCGCACGTTGCGAATCACGATGCCTTTGTCGAGCGCCTTGGTCATGTCGTAGACGGTGAGAGCGGCGACGGACGCTGCGGTAAGCGCCTCCATCTCGACGCCCGTGGGGCCAGTGGTCGCGGCCGTGGCAACGATGCGGACTCCGCCTTTGACAATATCCGCCTGCACGTCAACATGCGAAAGCGGGAGCGGGTGACACATCGGAATTAAGTCTGCCGTTCGCTTGGCCGCCTGGATGCCGGCGAAGCGCGCCACCTCCAGCGGATTGCCCTTGGGGTTGGAGGGCAGGGCCGAAAGAACAGTGGCAGAAAGTTCAACGAAGGCAGAGGCGGTCGCGGTGCGGCGCGTCGGCGCCTTGGCGCTTACGTCGACCATTGTGGCCTGGCCGGACGAGTCAAAGTGCGAGAGCTTTTTCTGCGTTCCGCGGGGCATAGGCTTACCAGAATAGCAAGACGCGCACAGTCGAGCCGGCTTTGAGGAACTCCGCATCTTCGGGGACAAAGAGGAAGCTATTGGAACGCGCAAACGCTGCGAGATCGCCGGAGCCGTGCCACGGGACGGTTTCGACCTGTGGTCCCTTGCCCGCGGAGACGCTGAAGTCGCAGAGGGCCGGCAGAAAGCGCGTGAGGCCGGGCTTTCCGCGGCGGTCGGTGTCGCGCGCAAGCTGGGCAAGCATGAAGCGCGGACGGAGTTCGTGGCTGCCGCCCAGGGCAGTCATGACCGGGGCGCCGAAGAGCAGGAACGTGACGGCAGAAGAGATGGGATTGCCGGGGAGTCCGAAAAACGGCAAGCGCTTCGCGCCATCTTCAGACGAGGAGTTGGCGCTCCGGGGAAGATCCCCAAAGACCAGCGGCTTGCCGGGCTGAATGCGAACGCCTGTGAAGAGAAATCGCGCACGCAGACGCATCAGCGCCGGTTCGACGAGGTCGAATTTACCGGCCGAGACGCCGCCGGAGATGAGCAGCATGTCGGCTTTCGCGGCCTTCGCCAGCGCTTTGTCCAGCGCCTGATCGGTATCCGCGGCTGTCGGCAGCACCAGCGGCTCGCCGCCCGCGTTTGCGACCAACTCGGCCAGCATCGAGGCGTTGGAGTTCCTGATCTGGCCTGGGCCGGGCGCCGCGTCGATCGGAACCAGCTCATCACCGGTGGTAAGAATGGCCACGCGCGGCCTGGCAAACACTTCGAGTGCCGTATATCCGCAGGATGCGGCGAGTGCAATCTGCGCGACTCCGAGTGAGGCGCCGGCCGGCAGCAGCTCCTGGCCGCGACGTGCCTGTGCGCCCTGGGCAACAATGTTGTCGCCGGCGTCAATCACGCGCGGCGGGCGTAGACTGATCGTCTTGCCGGATTTCTCAACATGCTCGAGCATCACAACCGCGTCGGCTCCGGCAGGAATGGGCGCTCCGGTCATGATCTCCCACACGGCGGCACGCGGAAGGGGCCCGGATGGTGTATGGCCCGCGTGGGTGGACCCGGCAACGGGCAGCGGCTTGTACTTCACAATCTCAGCGGCGCGACAGGCGTACCCGTCGCGGGTTGAGCGGGCAAACTGGGGTTGATCCTGATCGGCGACAAGGGGCCTGGCAAGGACGCGGCCTGAAGCGCTGGATAATGCGACCGTCTCGATCGAGGGCTGCACGTGCTGGCGCAACTTGCGTGCGTAGGCCGCTACCTTTGCCGCAGCCTGCTCATAGTTGGGCAGTTCCGAGCTCATGGTGTGGATTGTAGAGTCCGCGGGCCGGGCATTCCACAGTTTCGCTGCCAAGACGGGTCCATGGGCGATTCCGTGATGGTTTCCTCTTCTGACAGTACCCATCCTTGCCCGGACTATGCAAAATTGCGAAGGGCCCAATGAGCGCATTCGAAAACGTGCCGGCATTCTGAAGGTGCATTGATGAGCCGTGCCGTCAGCACTGGAGAGATTGTGGAACAGAACAGCGAGCCGACATCCCGCCCTTTCCTTCTGATGGATGGTGGGCCGCTCTTCACTATTCAGAAGCGCGTGGGTCTAATCAAACTACATGCGCCGCTGACCAAGAGGCGGGCGCTTCTCGCCGCCCTGCTTACATGGGTTCCACTGCTGATCTTGTCAGCCATTGACGGGAGGGCTTTCGGACATTCCGTGCCCGTTTCATTCGTGCGCGACTTCAGCACTTACTCGCGCTTCCTCCTTGCCATACCCTTGCTTATCTTTGCTGAGAACATAATCGGGCCTCGCATCGCGCAAGCCGCTGCGCATTTTGTGAAATCGGGAATTGTAGTTCAAAAGGACTACGGCCAATTCGACAGATATGTGGAGAGTGGTCTGCGCGCGCGCGATTCGATTATCGCGGAAGTTGTGCTCCTGGTTCTGGTCTATGTCACTACCATCATTGGATTCAAAGAGACCGCTGTCCATGTCACGACCTGGTATGCCACGCGCACAGACGGCGGTAGTTCATTGACGTTGGCGGGGTGGTGGCTCCTGGGCTTTTGCACGCCACTCTTTCAATTCCTTGTCTATCGATGGCTTTGGAGATTGTTCCTCTGGTTCCAGTTCCTCACTCGTGTGCGCAATCTTGATTTACAGCTCTTCCCAACCCATCCGGACCAGGCCGGAGGGCTGGGCTTTGTCGGCGACTCTCAGCGCTTTTTCGGCGTACTTCTCTTCGCTATTTCGATCGGCAGCACGGGTGTGCTTGCGAACGACATCGTGTATGACAAGATTCCTCTGCAGAACTTCGCACCGGCAATCGGCACGTACGTCGTTGTTGCACTTCTCGTCATGCTCGGTCCACTGATTGTTTTTGCAGGAATGCTCCTCAAGACAAAGCGCATCGGGCTCCATCAATACGGCACACTGGCAACCGAGTACACGGGTTCGTTTCACAGGAAATGGATCGAACATCAAAATGCTGACAATGAGCCGCTGCTCGGGACTGGGGACATCCAGTCGTTGGCCGACCTTGGCAACAGCTTTGGCTTGGTCGAAAAGATGAGACCTCTGCCGATCGACTTGCGCTTATTGCTGCACCTGGTCATCGCTACCCTGCTCCCGATGGTTCCCCTGTTGCTGACCGTAATGCCGCTTAAAGATGTGCTGAAACTGATGATGAAGTTGCTGATGTGACACAGCCCTATAGCGTTCGGTGCGCGGTCGCCGATGTCCATTCCCGGACAACGGTTCTCGATGCCGCACACCGGCCAGGTTTCTGCTTGCAGGAAGCGCTTGAAAACAGTAGCGTTGCCCACCCTCCTGAGTGGCTCTCGGAGTGCAGACTGAAATGCAATGGAGGGCGCCAAAGTGTCGATATTGCCGCAAAATCTGAAGTTTGCCCTTAGACAATTGGGGAGGAGCCCCGGATTCACCTCAGTTGCAATCATCATCATGGCCCTGGGCATCGGGGCAAACACTGCGATCTTCAGCGTGGTACATGCCGTCCTGTTGGAGCCTCTGCCGTTCCGGGACGCTGACCGCCTGGTTCAGATCTGGCATGTTCCGCCCCAGACGAGTTTCCCGGGGATGACAAGATTTTCCGTCTCGGCCGCCAACTTTCTTGATTGGCAGAAGCAAAATGACGTCTTTGAGCAGATGGCCCTGTATGGCGGAACTGGCTATGACATTACAGGCGAGGGCAAGCCGGAGACGGTGCATGCGAGCACGGTAAGCGCTGACTTCTTCTCCGTGCTTGGCGCGCAACCTCTCCACGGGCGCGTGTTCCTGAGGGAAGAAGATCACCCGGGCAAGAATCACGAGGTGGTTCTCAGCTACAAACTCTGGCAATCCCGTTACGCTGCAGATCCAAACGTGGTTGGCCGAACCATCAACCTGGATGAAACTCCTTACATCATCGTCGGCGTGATGGGTCCAAAGATGAACAAGCCGGACTTCGCACAGATCTGGACTCCGCTGGGTCTCACCGCCGAAGAGGCAGCGGTTCGAGGCGAGCACCATTTTCTCTCGATCGCGCGCCTGAAGCCGGGCGTCACCCTCGGTCAGGCACAGGCAGAGATGAACACGATCTCTCAGCGCCTGGAGCAATCCTATCCAGCGGATGACAAGGGTTGGGGCGCTACGGTCAACACTCTCCGTGAAGAGACCGTCGGAGAAGTGCGTCCCGCGCTGCTGATGATGCTCGGCGCCGTGGCGTTTGTGCTTCTGATTGCGTGCGCCAACGTTGCCAACCTGATCTTCGCGCGCACATTTGCGCGCCGCAAGGAGATCGCAATTCGATCTGCATTGGGCGCGACCCGCGGGCAAGTGATGCAGCCATTGCTCACCGAGTCCGTGATGATTGCGCTTTGCGGAGGTGCGCTTGGCCTGGTCACGGCTCATTTTGGAATTGAACTGTTGCTGAAATTCTTCGCGGACAAGTTGCCGCGCATGGGAGAGATTGGCCTGAGCGGCCCGGTTCTTCTGTTCACGCTCGCGCTTTCGGTAGCGACAGGCGTGCTTTCGGGCCTGCTGCCGGCGTGGGGCATGACCAAGACAGATGTAAACGACGCGCTGAAGCAAGGGCTGGGCCGATTGGATGCAGACTCGAGCAGCGGTGTGACACGCTCCGTTCTGGTTGCCACGGAGGTTGCGCTGTCCCTTGTGCTGCTGATCGGAGCGGGCCTGATGATTCGCAGCTTGTGGAAACTGCAAGCGGTCGATCCTGGTTTCGACGAGCACAATGTGCTTACGCTGGCGTTGCAGGTGCCACGGCACCAGTTCGCCACACCAACGCAGGAGTCGCAGTACTTTGACCAGGCTCTTCAGCGCGTTCGCGCGCTACCCGGTGTCGAGTCCGCCGCGGCGATAGACGATTTGCCCCTTACCGGCGGCTCGAACCAGCCCGTTGCGGTCGAGGGACATCCTGTGGTTCCGATGTCGGAGCAGCCTGAGGTATCAGTTCGAGTTGTAAGCCCCGACTACATGAAGACGATGCACATTGCATTGCTGGAGGGCCGCGACATCGAGACGAGCGATACGGCCGACTCAACAGCGGTTGTAGTGATCAGCAAAGCGATGGCAAAGCAATTCTGGCCGAACCAGAGTGCGATCGGGCGGCACCTGAAGCTCTCGTTCTATCCGGACAAGGAGCGCGTGGTTGTTGGTGTGGTGGGAGACGTGAAGCAACAAGGCCTGGACAGCACTGCGGGAATCGCGACCTTGTACTGGCCCCTCGCGCAGGTTGGAGACTCTGCGATGGGACCGTGGCGGCCCTACTCGCTGTCTCTCGTCGTTCGTACCGCGAATGCGCCGCAGAGGCTCACATCGGCAGTCACAGGTGCGCTGGAACAGACGAACAGCAACATTCCGATCGATAACGTGGTGACCCTCGAAGACTATGTGGGTGACACGCTGACGCAGCACAGCTTCAACATGCAACTGCTGACGATCTTCGGTTTGCTTGCGCTGATCCTCTGCACGATCGGCATTTATAGCGTGCTTGCCTATTCTGTAAAGCGTCGTATGAGGGAAATCGGCCTGCGCCTCGCCTTTGGCGCAAGACTGGGCGACATCGCGAGGCTGGTGATCATGCAGGGCATGAAACCGACGCTTGCCGGAATCGCGATTGGGCTTGCCTCTGCCTTTGCTCTTGGGCGTATCGCGAGCAGCTTGATCTACGGTGTGAGTTCTCGCGATCTGCTCACATTTGCGGCTGTGACGCTCCTGCTGATTGTTGTCTCATTTGGAGCGAGCCTGATTCCAGCATTTCGTGCCACTCGCGTTGATCCTCTTGCAGTGCTTCGCGACGAATAGCGGAACGCGAGGACTCATATCATTCCCGTGGAGATCAACACAGAAAAGCGAAGGGCGCGCCCGGAATGCGGGAGCGCCCTTTCACATACGGCAGCCGGCAGAGCTTACTTCTTCTTTGGCGCCTTGTAGCTGGAATCGATCTTCTGCCCGGCCTGGTCGAGGATGCCCTTGACGTCAGCCGCGTAGGGACCGGTGGGTGCGAGTTCAAGATACTTCTGGTAGGCCTCGCCGCAGCCCGGAGGCAGAACGATCCTCTGCGTCTTGGGATCGACGGTGGCCTTAGCAATGAGCGCCTGACCCTTCAGATAGTACGGCAGCGGATCCTGGGGGTTGGCGGTGATGGCGGCATCGGCGGCAGCCGCTTGCGCATCGGTGTTGCCTACCTGAGAAAAGATGACTGCTTCATTCTTCAGGTAGAAAGCGGCCTTGGAAGGATCGATCTTGGCGGCTGCATCGTAGGCCGCATTCGCTTCAGGAACCTTGCCGCCGCGCGCATAGATAGAGCCGAGCCCTTCATTGGCCATGCCCTGCACTGCCGGCTTCGGGGCCTTGGATGCGGCATCGGTTTCGATCGCCTTCTTGAAGGAAACTTCGGCGGCGTCGTACTTCTTCAAGCCCACCTGACCCTGGCCAAGATATGCCCAAAGGATCGATTCGTTGGGTCGGAGCTGAGTGTCCCTGGACATCAGGGTTTCGACCTCGGTGTACTTCGCTGTCTTGATCTCGGCTTCCTTGGCATCGATATCGGCCTTGGACGCCGTTGCGCCTAACTGCTGCACAGCCGCAGCGCGCGCGCCATCGGCATCATGGATGTTCTGCACAACAGTCTTGAGATCCGCATTCAGGTTCTTGATCACAGCGTTGGCTTTTGAGGCTGCGGCATTTTTCTCCCGTATCTCTTCCAGTTGCTTCCTGGTCTCGGGAGGAAGTGCGTCGATGTACTCCTTGCGCGACATGTCGATGTCGGCGGCTACATCCTGACCAGCCGTGACCTTCACGTTATCCAGCTTGTCGGCTTCCTTGTCCTTTTCCATGCCGGGGGTGCGATAGATCACGGTGTAGGTGCCGGGAACCACTTCGCCGGAGAACGCGCCGTTCGCGTCCACATTGAAGGCGCCCCCTTCCTTGGTCTGCGCTGAGAGACCGGGTCCCGACGCAGCGCGAGTGACCAACATAAGGGTGATAGTGCCACCGGACTGGGGCGCACCGGAAGGATTCGTTACCTGGCCGTGAATCTTGCCCATAAGCGCGGCCGCCGGCGCGGTTGCGGGCGCCTGTGCGGGCGCTTGCGCGAGCACTGGAATGACAGCAAATGCCAGCAGGCCCAGCCAGAGCGATATCGTGCGTTTCATTTTGTCTCCTTGGGAGCTTGGGCGAGCGTACAAGCCCGCGAGCTCGATCAATATTGATTTTCCTAAATCTCAGTCAATCCTTACAACTTGCTTCCGCAAAGTGTGCAGTTGCAGCCCTTGCCCCTGGCCAGCCAAAACTATCCATCTGCAAGCCCGTAAACAGAAAGGCAGCAGAACAGCCGGTGCGCACACGCTGCGCTCGCCGCGCCGTTCTCCTTGGCACGGACCAAGTTAAATCCAATCGACACTCCAACACAAGGCCGGGGAGCCTTTCGGTTCTGCGTAAATGGTAGATTGCGCTGGGCGCGGGCTGTTGTGGCCTGCATCACATCCTACAATGTCGACATGGCCACTGTGATTCGCACAGCGACTGCGGCGGATGTGCCGCAAATTCTTGATTTCATTCGAGCACTCGCAGCTTACGAGCGCGAGCCGGATGCCGTGACCGCCACGGAAGCGGACCTGCTGCGCGACGGGTTCGGCCCCAATCCCATCTTCTTCTGCCTGATGGCAGAGGAGGACGGCGCACCGGCGGGCTTTGCGTTCTATTTCTTCAGCTATTCCACGTGGCTGGGGAGGGCGGGGCTCTACCTGGAAGATCTGTTTGTCTATCCCAGGTTTCGCGGACTGGGAATCGGCAAGGCACTGCTCCAGCGGGTGGCAGCCATTGCGGTGGAGAAGGGTTGCCCGCGCCTGCAGTGGGAGGTGCTGGACTGGAACACGCCGGCAATCGAGTTCTATGAGGCCATGGGAGCAGAGTTCATGGACACGTGGCGCAATGTACGCGTGACCGGCGAGGCGCTGCAGCGTCTGGCCGGGGTTGCGGCGGAGAAGCCGGAGGCGGCACGGTGAGGATTCGCGTGATTGGCGGTGGTCTGGCAGGGCCGGAGGCGGCGCTGACCGCGGCCCGCCTGGGCTGCGAGGTGGATCTCTACGAGATGCGCGCCGTCGTCGACGGCAAGCCGCGGCTGACACCCGCGCACCAGACGATCGAATTCGGCGAACTGGTCTGCTCCAATTCACTGAAGAGCGAATCGCCGAATACCGCTCCATGGCTGCTGAAGCAGGAGATGCGGCGGGGCGGGTCGGCGCTTTTGCGGATTGCGGATGAAACGGCCGTTCCAGCCGGACACGCGCTGGCCGTGGATCGCGTGGAGTTTTCGCGCCGGATCGAGGAGGCGATTGCAGCCGAGGCTGGGATTCGAGTCATCCGCGAAGAGGTCACGCAACTGGCAGCGCCGAAGACGGGCGAGACCGCATTGACCATCGTTGCGACGGGGCCGCTGACGTCGGACGCGCTCAGCGCGGAGATTCAGCGCATCACGGGATCGGGACATCTGGCCTTCTACGATTCGATCTCGCCGATCGTGGATGCTGAGTCGATCGACATGGAGCGGGTGTACTTCGCTGCGCGATGGGACAAGGGAACGGCCGACTACATCAACTGCCCCATGAATCGCGAGGAGTACGATCGCTTTCTCGATGCGCTGCTGGCAGCCGAAGCGGCAGAGAGCAAGGAGTGGGAAAAGCTCGAGTATTTCGAGGGCTGCCTGCCCATTGAGGTGCTGGCGCGGCGCGGGCGCGACACGCTGCGCTTTGGCCCGATGAAGCCCGTGGGCTTGCGCGATCCACGCACCGGAAAGACGCCGTGGGCCGTGGTGCAGCTGCGCAAGGAAAATCTTCGCGCCGACAGCTATAACCTGGTCGGGTTTCAGAATCACCTGAAGTGGGGCGACCAGGCTCGCGTTCTGCGGCTGATTCCGGGACTCGAAAATGCAAAGTTCCTGCGCTACGGGCAGATCCATCGCAACACCTATATCTGCGCGCCCGCGCTGCTGGACGAAACGCTTCGATTGCGAAAAGAACCCTGGCTGATCTTTGCCGGACAGATCTCCGGTGTTGAGGGATACACCGAGTCGATCGCGACGGGCATGCTGGCCGGGGTCTACGCAGCGGCAATCGCGCTGGGAGAGGCGCCAGTGCCTGTTCCGCGCGGGACCGCGCTTGGCTCTCTGATGCACTACATCACAAAGGCCGACGTAAAGAACTTTCAACCGGCGAATATCACCTTCGACCTTCTTGAGCCGCTCGAAGAAGAGACGCGCAAGAAGATCCGGGACAAGAAGGAGCGCCACCGGCTGCAGTGCGAGCGGGCACTGGCGGTGTTCGATGCGTGGTGGGCTGCGCTACCAGCTCTTACCCGTCAGTCTTGATCGAACGAATAATTTTTATCTCAAGATAAGCAACTTCAACACGTTGCCGAGTGCTCAAAACGACACAGGCACCGCGGGGTTGCGCCCGATAGAACCCAAAGGCCGAAGCCACCGTGATCTGTGCAGCCTTCATTCATTCCTTCATCTCGTCAGGCCGCCCCAGTCAGGCCCGTGATACGCCGTGCCTCCATCGCAGCACAAACGAATACCGGAAGAAACGGCATTCCCCCGCGAGTGTCAATCGAGATTGCGGACCGAAAAGCGTCAAGGAGAGCCAGCATGAAAGCAGCTTCACAGGACAGGATTCCCTCGCAATTCACCCAAAATCCCGCGTTCAGTGCAAGGGCAATCGGGGCGCTGGTCGCGATGCTGGCGTTTCTTGTGTCTTCTGGCACGGCGCAGAGAGTCACCGGAAACTTCATCGGAGCCAAGAGGATTCCAGAGGTGGCTGGATACGGGTTGTATGGGGTCGCAAGTTTCAAGAAAGACTCGACCGACGTGAACTTTGACGGAGCCACTGATTTTGTCATTTCCGACTTTGTTCTTGACCCGGTCACGCATCAGCCGGTCTTTGGCATTCACACGTTACTGAACAATTTTGACGGGACGTTCCGCATTGTCACGGCACGTCCAGCCGACAGTGCAAACGCAATGGTGCTGGCGGATCTGGACGGCGACAGCAGAATTGATCTTGTATGCACGAAGTGGACGGATAACACGTCGCGTCCCGCAGCACCAGTCGTCGAGGTTTCATTCGGGAATGGGGACGGAACCTTTTCAGGGACCGTGAGCTATAGCCTTGGCGAGAACACGAAGCTGCTGGATGTTGGTGACGTGAACGGCGATGGAAAGCCTGACCTGGTATTGGCCACCAGCAAAGGCATCCTGGTGTTGCTGAACGGGGGCAACCGCACGTTTCAAGGTCCGGTTCTGTTCAACCCAACTGTGGCAGTCTCCTCGTTTGTCGTGGCCGACGTTAATGGAGATGGCAAGGCAGACCTCCTCTTTTCGGACGGAGTCAGTCAGGTAGGCGTCGCGCTGGGCACGTCGACCGGTACGTTTGCAGCCCCGAAGTTCTATAAGACAGCGTCATTCCCGGGCAAGCCTGTCGTGGGCGATGTGAACGGCGATGGGCTTCCTGACGTGGTGGTGCCGTCGTCCAAGGGCGTTGACATCCTGCTGGGAGACGGGAGCGGAACCTTCCGGGCCGGATCGTGGCCTGTCTCACAGGCCGGCACCTCGGCGGCGCTGGTGGACTTCAACAACGATAAGAAGCTCGACCTCATTCTTGTGAATGACGGAGCTGGTCCGGGCGAAGGTACGAATCCCAACGTAAGCGTGTACCCAGGTCATGGAGACGGCACATTCGCGGCGCCGCGCCTGTATGTAACGCCATTCGGCCAGGATCTCCAGGCAGCGGTGAACGTGAACGGACAGGCTGGAGTCGATTTGGTACTGACCGACCTGACAGTGCTTCTCGGGGACGGGGCGGGAACATTTCACGGCTCGCCCATCACCCGATCTGCGAATGCGGCGGGGGTTGCGACCGGAGACTTCAATGGAGACGGTCTGCCGGATGTCGCGGTCGCGAATATCACCAACTGTAACCCGCAGCACACCGGGTGTCCGATCATCGTGACCATGCTGCCCGGGGGCGGAGCCGACTGGTTCCAGGCACCGAAGACCTATCAGACAGGTCTCGTGCAAAGCGGCGGCCCTAATGTCGGGATGGCGGTTGGCGACCTGAATGGAGATGGACGCCTTGACCTGGTGGTCAAGAGCGCTCTCAGTCCTTCTGTCAGCGTGCTCCTTGGCAATGGCGACGGCACCTTGCAGGCGCCTCAGATAGTGGATACGCCGATCGGCAGCGACACCTATCCAGGCGGGTGGGACGTCTTTCTCACCGACGTAAATCACGATGGCAAGCTGGACCTCGTGGTAGACAGTGGCGTTCTGTTGGGTCGAGGAGACGGCACGTTCCAATCGCAGATTGCTTTCCCGAATTTTCCGAGTCCCGGACCGCAGAGACTGGCGATCGCGGATTTCAATGGAGACGGGAACCTTGATGTTGCGGTCAGCCTGCAAACGCAGCCGAATCCGTCCAACTCGCCCATCGACAGCGTGGCTGTTATGAAGGGCGACGGCACGGGCAAATTCGCCGTCAGTTCAGAATGGGATATCAATGGCTTTGCCGACGGGATTGCCGCGGCAAAGATGAACGGAGATGCTCTGCCCGACCTGATATTGAACAATGGCGGCATCGCCGTGCTGCTGAACAAAGGAGACGGCAGCTTTCCGGCCGATTCAACTCATTACCCTTATTTCGGACCCTTTGTGGTGGGCGACTTTACCGGAGATGGGGTCAACGATGTAGTTGTCCTGGGGCAGAGCCAGTTGACGGTACTGACCGGAAAGGGCGATGGAACCCTGAGTCAGACGATTCCCCCGGTAAGCGCATCAGGACAAGCGATCGCGAAGGCTGACCTGGATGCAGACGGCGCTCTGGATGTTGTCGCTGTCAATTCTCTGGGACTGTCGCGATTCATGAATTTCGGACCTGTCTCGATATCGCCATCGAGTCTTCTGTGGCATGGTGTGAAGCTGGGCAACTTTGGCGCTTTCAAGACGGTTACGGTGCAGAACTTCAGCAAGCGGGACTTGAGCATCGATCTGGTGTTCCTTGGCTCGAATCCAGAGGACTTTATCGGGAGGGGGTACCAGACCTGCACCGGCCTGCTGCATCCGGGGGCCAGTTGCGCCATAAACCTGGTCTTCGGACCGCAGGCCGCCGGCACACGAAGTGCGGTACTTCAGATTTCGGACAACTTTGGAAACCTGCAGCGTGTGCCGCTTACGGGGACCGGAACACCCTGATCTCCAAAGCTCGACACTTCCCCGGGCTCGATGTAGCGGCTCAGTCTCTGACGCCATGCCAGAGCGAGCCTTGGGAAGCCCAGAGCGAACCTTGGGAAGCATGGTAGTCGTCGCTTCATCCTTGTCGCTGGGCGGCATCGCAAAGCGGTCCAAGTCGACACCAACCCGACCGCTAATGTGTTGGCGACACAGCAGATAAGTATCTACTGCGTTCGTTGGCGAGGTAGGACATGCTCAGATAGGCGATGCACTTCCAAACCTCGATTGCCGAAATGAACTGGTACTTCTGGCAGTGTTCTCCGGCATTGATTCTTGGTAGCTTGATCGTCGCGTGGAGACAGGGGTGAAATGAGTGGCCTTATCCCTGCAAGGCGGCCACTCAATCGCTACTGCGGAATCACTCGCCGTTGATCCGAGTGCAAATGGAGGACAAGGTGAACATCATATCCAAGTATTTGAAGGTGAGTACTGCCGTGGCGGCAATCGTAGCCATGACAGCCGTCCCTGGATTTGCCCGCGAGAAGTATGAAACCATCGATGCCCAGGCCTATGGCACGAGCACCCAGATGGGGCAAAACGTCACGTCAGGCTGATCATCTACGAGTATTCCACTCCGGAAGACAGACAGATTCTGGTCGAGTCGTTTCAGAAGGGTCAGAACGACGGTCTGGCCAACGCACTTGAGAAGATGAAGGCAGTGGGCCGGATCACGATGCCGGGCACCCTGGGATTCGACGTCTCCTACATCCGCGAAGTCAAGACTCCGACAGGACGGTCGATCCGTTTCGTCACGAACCGCAAGATTGCTTTTGGGGAAGCCTACTGGTCCACCCAATCGCAGTCCTTCAATCTGACGGCGGGCGAGATCAATATCAACGATCAGGACAAGAAAAAGAGCGACGGCGTCCTCTTCCCGGCAACCCAGCTCACCATCAACAAGGATGGCGAGCCACAGTGGGATCTGAGAATGAACCCCTGGAAGCTCAACAACATCATCGTTTGGCCGGGCGGGGATACGGAGAAGGATAAGTAGCTCCATCCAGCTCACGCTTTCAATCGGATGGTTCACAATTCCTGCGAGGTATTGACCATGAGAAATCAACTGCGTTCGTGCAGTGTCGCACTGGTGACGGCTATTCGTGTTGTTGGGCAGCACCCTGACCCAGGCGAAGAGCAAGTACGTCTGTGATGAACCGCAACCGGCGGACTTGTGCAATGCCGCCAACACTTGCGGATCGGCATCCGAGGCGTGCAAGATCGACATCAGAAAATCAGGGGATGGCGCAAGCGTCAAACCGGGAATTCCCGACGCAAAGAGCAACCAGTTCTTCTGCGTAAAGGCCGGCACCACGGTCGTGTGGATGACGTCCAGCAAGAACACCGGGTTCTCCGTTTACTTCGGGACGGATTTGCCCTTTACTCCGGATGATCCCATCGTCGGCGGCGGAAGCAAGCCGATAACCGTGAAGGCACAAACCCCCGGCTGCTACAAGTACGACGCGGGCGCATTCTACTCAGGCGCGGTCTACGGCATGAGCGGCGGCAGCAAGCCGGAATTGGTGATTCTGCCCTAGCTGAGGTCCGGAAATGAATATCTCCCTCTCGGCCGGTGGTCCCCACGGAATGGCCGAAGGTCCTGTCATGCTGAGCGGAGCTTATGATCTCGACTATCCGTTCATGAGTTCGGCGCGATGAGGAGATCTGCAGCAAAATAATCCTGCAACGATCCTCGATGCCCTTTGCAACGCGCAAACAATTGCAGTCCGAGACTGGTGGGAGTGATACGGATTTTATCGCCGGGTAAAAGAGTTGAGCCGTTGGATGTGCTTTTCTCGATCAATCCAAGCTCAGATAGAAACTCCAGGTCGCGCTCCACGTGCGGTCCGCGCGATTTCGTACTCGCCACCAAATCTTCCAACTTGCAGGCCAGGGGCCTCGCAGATATCTCACCTGTTTCTGATATGACCTTTGCTGCGCTGGTGCACACAAAAGTAAGGATCCGGACACGAATTGGGGTGAGACTAGAGAATAGTTCCAGGAGGATCAGACTTGATTCATCCCTTGCATTCACGCTGCAGGACGTAACCAGGAAGCCGCTCCAGAATTGGTGCAGCCATTCTTCGTCGGCCGCTGATCCATTTTCCAGAATGCGGATTGCAACTTGAGGCTCAATCCGCATCCACTCAGCCTGTGAATCGGAGGCCAGCAGTTCTTCCGCTGTGAGTGCAATGTTTATAGCCTTGGCAATCTTCTGGTTGCTGAGTCTGTCGCGAAGCAGTTGCCCGATCTCTTCACTTCCGTCCGGACAAATGCGCCTCAAAAACTCCACGGCTGCGACCATACGGACGAGAGTTAGGATGTCATGGGGCTTCGTCTGCTCGATCATGCCTTCCAGCAGGCCCTCCCATCGGACGGATACCGGATCCTCTGCCAGAACAAATGAGAGCCCCACGCCATCGTGCCCACACCTTGCGACCCTAACTTGGGTCGTGATCCGGTGCTTGGGGCTTAACTCAACCGGTCCTTCTCTCTGCAACGTCAGCATGAGAACTGTGCCGGGTTGCCAGCGTTCTTCCGTGAGTAGGTACAGACCGGTCGAACTTACGTTCTTGACAGGGTCCTGTTTCAAAGTTGAGCCGGACCAACGGTATGCCGCGAAATCTTTTACGGGCCGCCGTTCGGCTCGTTCTTGCTCGGGGTGCAAGAGCTTGTCAAGCCAGCTCTTTTGACCTGCCATGCTGCCTCCGGTTGAATCTTGCATGTACTTATTCATTGCGATTTTACCGACCGTGGAATGGAGTCAAAAGACTCAACTGATGGGGGGTATATTCGGAAGTACCGCAAAAAAGCAGGGGCCCGCATGCAGCTCTCTAATCCTTTGGCTCCTGAACGGATCCCATGACTCTGGGTGTTGCCGGTATATGACCGCACGCAGGGGTTCGCCCTGAGCACGAAAATCCTACTTAGTAACTTCGCGTTGGTCCCGTTTCGTGGTTCCGAGCGGGTAATGGACATTCCGGACATAACCCAAAAAGCCGAGTGGTATCCATATTGCCGTGGACCCGGGCGTCAGAGCATTCATCCCCCATTTGGTTCCACGCTAATCACCCATTCGTTGCATTGAGAGTAATGCAGACTGATGTCAGGATGCACCCATGCGAGTCAATCTCATTACTCGGCCGTCCGGTCAGTCCGAATCAGGCACGGGAACGATTCCCCTCTCGCTCACAATTCGCCCAGCGTGTGGGTTGCCGGGCGACTACGAGTGTCCAACCGACAGTGCCGCGCTGCTGCTCATGCTTCGCAAGCAAACGGACCTGCCTGCTTACGTCATCCAGGGTTTTGAACAAGACCTGCGAGCTCCCCTCGGTGCGCGACTGCTGGGCGTGGACTTGAGCGACAGTGCCCTCACGAAGATTGGCTATTTCATCGACTAGTTCAAGATTCCCTGGCTGCCGTCTTGTGGACCAGGAATAGAGACGCACTATAAGTTCGAGCCGAAGGCCAGCAGACGGCCGTCGCAATCCTTCACGACGAACTCTCGCGAGTTCCACGGCATGTTGCAAAGCTCCCGGGTGAACTCCACGCCGTTTGCTGCATATTCGCCGTAAAGCGCGTCTGCATCTTCGACAAAAATGTACGCGTCAAGCAATTCATCCGCATACTTGCCCGGATTGGCAGCGGGAGGCTCGGCGCAGCGAAAGTGAATCGCGCGCTGGTTCCGCGCCACGATGGCGTAGACCGGCGGATCCTGCCACGTCCCCATGCACTCGAAGCCAAGCTTGTCTTTGTAATAAGCGAGCGTGCCGGGAATGTCGGTGGTGAAGAACACGGGAGCGATCTGACGGATCATGCGATCAAGTGTACGGTAACCCTTCCGGGCCGTGGATGGTGATTCAGTCGCTTGCAAGATACTCGCAGCGTATGATTTGTGGATGCTTCCCCGCGAAGTCGAGTAGTCTCCTGGTCCGATTCACAGTTCTTTCCGGAAGTTCGGCGGGTTTCCTGTGTCACGCGCAGACAAGCCCAACCAGTCACGCTGGTGCGCTACCACCTCGGCGACGATGCGCGCTGGGCCAATCTGAATCTTGACGACAGCTCATGGACTGTGGCCCCCGATGGGCGCGTGCCTCCACCTGCAGCAGATACGAATGGATTCGTCTGGAGCCGCGTGCGGGTGGCTGTGCCGCAGAACGCGGCGGAGCCGCTTGCGTTTCGCTGGGATGCGGCGAGCGAGGGAGGCGATGTCGAAGAAGTGTTTGTAAACGGTGTGCCTGTGGGAAGAACGGGCGATTTTCCTCGACACACGATGATACGCAAGGTCCCGCAGACACCTGGTGATCGACCTTCCGGCAGGAGTGGCGCGGCTGCGGGCACGGTGGCCGAGGTAGCGATTCGCGGTTGGACGTCGTCGTTCGGTCGCGACAGACGCAACACGCAGGTTATGGACATCTCGATTAGACAATGGGGCGCTGCAGCACTCAATTGCGGGCTGAGGCACGGGCACAGAATCTGCTTGGGTACATGCCACAGTTTGCGATTGGCCTGCTGTTGGAGGTGCTGGGTATCGCCGTATTGGCGCTCGGGTTGTGGTCGGGACGCAAAGAGCTGCTTTTATGTGCGCTGTGGCTCGTGATCATGCCCGTGTTTCTGCAACGACGATTTCACTGACTTCGCTCGTCTCCGGCGTCAGCCTGCGCGTGTTTCAGACGATCCTGGCGCTCATTAACGCTCTGGGCATGGCTGTGGTGGTGGAGTTTATCTGGACGGTGCAGGGTTTTCGGGATCGGCGGTTTCTTTGGCTGGCGCGTGCGTTGTGCGTCCTGACGGGCGCGACGGAAATTGCCTTCCTTGCGCGCCTCGATGCGGGAAAAGCGGAGGCGGCAGTCTGACATCCCTGGGCATCGGTCTTTTCCTGATTGCGTTCAACGTGCTGCTGGTGGGAGCCGACCTTTGGGCGCTTGCCGGGCGCGGACGCAATCGTGCTGGTGCGCGTACGCGGACGGCGCTGATCATGGGGCAGATTGCTCTCACCGTGCTGATGCTTGCCGGTGCGGGAGCAGCTACGCGTGAACTTCGCTGCAGGCCTAGACCTTCCGTCTGGGGTTCGAAACTCATAACATCTCGAGCGTGCTGAATGCTGGCGTTTCCTCCGAAGTCCGCCACAACGTGGCAGATGCGTGCGTAGAAGTATCACGACGAACTGCTCGAAGCCATCAAGGCAACTGCGGGTGTCACGTCCGCGGCGAGTTCGCTAGCAGCAACTCCCCCCAACGGCCGCTGGCTGCAGTCGATCGAGATTGTGGGCGGTGGTCCCGATAACGGGCAGAAGAGCATTGCTTCGCTGGCGAGTTCCGACTATTTTGCCGTTCTCCGCATCCCCGTTCTGGAAGGTCGCACTCTCACGCGGGAGGAGGTCAATCGCGAAGCTCACGACGCGATGGTCAGCAAGGCTTTTGTCGATCGCTGCTTCGCCGGCGACGATCCGAGCGGAAGAATGGCTCGGCCAATGCGCCGCTGATCTGACGGGCGATCTGTTGAGGGATCCGAATCTGAAGCGAGCCGTTCGAGATGCATCGGCGTGGTCGGAGACGTTCGCAATGACGGCCTGCATCGTCGCTGTTCTGTCGCGAAGTCTGATCTTCCAGGACCTCGATCATCGCGAGCACCAGGAGATACGATTCTTGTTCGCGACCTGCCGGGATAGCTCGATCGTTGCACGCGGTCAGCACGTTGATCGCTGGCAATCAACCAGGCTATCTGGCGCAGCATCGGAATGGCGAGGAGATCGCCGAACGATATCCGGTTTGGCCTCTGGGAATTGCAGCCGGCGGCTGCAGTTGGAATCTCGAGACGTCGATGCGCCTTACTCAGGTCGACCAGCGCACCTTCTGGTCCGCATGGTGTAGTGGAGGCGCGGAGCTGCCGCAGTGGAACTGTTCGGCTGCGCACGGACGGAAGCACGGCGCGACCAGGAGGGCGGAAGGGATCTGCCCAGCGTCGGCCGAGCTTTTGGCGCAAGCCGACGACATCAGCGGTGTTGACGCATGCCTTTGTGCCTGGCCTTCCGCGTGTTCATCATGCGCCTGCGTAGCCAGATGCGCTATTTCGACGTCGCGATTTCAGGTTCCAGGCAGGTTGTGGGCCTATCGGAAGTTACTTCGATAAGCGCGCACTTTCGAAACGCTAGTCCAGCCGCTCGAAGATCCCCGCCGCGCCCTGTCCGCCGCCCACGCACATCGTCACCATGCCATAGCGCACGTTGCGGCGGCGCATCTCGCTCAGCAGCGTTGCCGTGAGCTTGGCCCCTGTACACCCCAGCGGATGCCCCAGCGCAATCGCTCCGCCATTCACGTTGGTCTTCTCCGGATCGAACCCCAGTTCGCGCATCACCGCCAGCGCCTGCGCCGCAAATGCCTCGTTGAATTCGATCAGCCCGATGTCATCGAGCTTCAGACCCGCCATCTTCAGCGCCTTCGGAACCGCATAGATCGGCCCGACGCCCATCTCCTCCGGCAGGCACCCCGCAACCGCGTAGGCGACAAGCCGTGCAATCGGCTGAATCCCCAGTTCCTTCGCTCTGCTCGCATCCATCAGCACCGCCGCAGCCGCACCGTCCGAGGTCTGCGAAGCATTGCCCGCGGTCACTGTCCCTTGCGCATGAAACACAGGCTTGAGCGAGGCCAGCGCCTCTCGCGAAGTGTCCGCGCGCGGACCCTCGTCAGCTGCAAACGTCGCCTCCGTCACCACCGGCTTACCGGCCTTTGTGCCCGGCACAGCATTGGCAACACTCACCGGTACCAGTTCCTCGTCGAACCTTCCCGCGGCCTGCGCAGCAACTGCCTTCTGGTGGCTGTCCAGCGCAAACGCGTCCTGGTCTTCGCGCGAGATGCTGTAATGCCGTGCGACGCGCTCCGCCGTCAGGCCCATGGTCAGCAGCGAGGCCGGATAGTTCTCCGCCAGCCATGGATTCGGCCGTGGCTTGATGCCGCCCATCGGCAGCATGCTCATCGTCTCAGCCCCGCCCGCCACCACCACGCGCTGCGTGCCCGTGCGAATACGCATGTCGGCCTGTGCAATCGCTTCCAGCCCAGAAGCGCACAGCCGGTTGACGGTCATGCCCGGAACTTCAATCGGCAGCTGAGCACGCAAGCGCAGTCATCCGCGCCATGTTCCACCCCTGCTCGCCCTCCTGCTGCGCGCAGCCGAGGATCACGTCTTCGACTTCCGATTTGTCCAGTTCAGGAACCCTCTCCAGTGCCCCGCTCAATGCAATCGCTGCAAGATCGTCTGGGCGGGTTGTGGAAAGAGCGCCCTTCGGTGCGCGTCCCACTGGTGTGCGCACGGCGCTGACAAGAACGGCTTCCGGCATGAAGATGCTCCCTTTGAAATCGTTGTGCAACCGTTAGATGCTGCCGGGCAATCAATAGACGCTGCGATTGCGGTCGGTCAATAACGGCGCTTCGTTCTCCTGCCGCTATTCCGGCATCTCCAGTGTCGTCCACCCGTTCTTCGTATAAAAGTGGTAAATCGTGCGCTGGTTTACGACGGCGTCTGCAAGCGCATCGTGATCGAGCAGCGGCGGGCGATGCTCCATTGCTGCCTGCGCTTCCCTCACCTGCCGCGGAGATGCCGGATCAATGCCCCAGTTGAATCCCATCACTCCGGAAAGATCGTGCACTTGCAACCGCTGCTTCTCCGTCGCCGTGCTCAACACTTTAGGGTGTTCAAGATCGCTCTCGAAGAAGACAAGCAGCGCAACGGTTCCCTCCGCCGCGCACAATACCGCCCAGTCGGATGAACCCGATTGCTCAAGGCTTGCGTGCACCACATTCTCCGGCCGATGCGCCTGGTACGTCTGCGGAATCGAGCAGCCGCGTTGGGTGAGAGACTCAGCGACCACGACCGGCAACTGGGGAAACGAACTGACCGGCAGGCGGCGAATGAGATACGCAACGGGCCGGCCACTTACCGGGACATTTCCCTTTTCAGTCAGAAATGAGGATTGTCCTGCGTCCGACTCCGCACTTTGTCCGGCTGCTGAAAGGGCGCCCATTGCGAACACCGCTGCCGTGACCCCAATCATCGCCGCTTGCTTCATTACGTCAGCGCCCTAGTTACGCAGTGGCTTGCCGGTTTTGAGTGTAAATGCGATGCGCTCCTGTGTCTTGCGCTCGCCGCACAGCGAGAGAAATGCCTCGCGCTCCAGATCCAGCAGATACTGCTCGCTCACCAGCGATCCCGCCGTCACGCGACCGCCGCAAAGAATGTACGCCACCCAGCGCGCAACCTTCTGATCGTGCTCCGATGCGAAATCCCGCCTCGCCCATCATGAAGATCCCCGTCTTGAGCGCCGCCAGCGTCGCCGTGCCCGGCGCGGGAATCTGCGTGCGCGGTTGCGGAGCGCGGTAGCCCGCCTCCGCCAGCGCCAGCGCCTGCGCCTTCGCGTCCAGCAAGCAGCCGTTCGCGGTTCAGCGTGATACGGTCTGCCTTCGAGCAGCAATCCCAGCGCGCGCGCTTCGGCTGCCGATGTCGACACCTTCGCCATCGCGATGGTCTCAAGCGTCCGGCCGAGCGCCGCATTCAATCTCAGCCGATTGCGCAAAGCGCGAAGGCGGATCTTTGGGATCAGGCGGCGCCAGCGCAACCGCCGCATCCACCGCGCGCAGCAGCATCTCTTTCGTGCCGCCGCCGCCGGGAATCAGCCCGATCCCGGTCTCGACCAGGCCGATGTACGTCTCGGCATAGGCCTGCCGGCGCGCCGCGTGCAGGCAAATCTCCGCGCCCCCGCCCAGCGTCAGGTTGAACGGCGCCACCACCACCGGCCGCGGGCAGAACTTGATCGCCGACGACATCTGCTGGAACGCGCGAATGGCCATCTCGACCTCGTCCCACTCGCCCTCCTGCGCGCTCAGCAGCAGTTGCATCAGGTTCGCGCCCACGCTGAAGCGCTCGCGATCGCCGCTGATCACGAAGCCCGCAAAATCCCTGCACCGCATTCGACGACGGATTCAGCACCGACGAAATCATCGCCACAACGTCGCCGCCGATCGCGTTCTTCAGCGAATGCAGTTCGATGCATCCAATGCCGTCGCCGATGTCCACCAGCGACGCGCCGGCATTGCTCCGCACCACACCATGCGCTCGCCTGAAGTCGGCAACGCGCGCGTGACCGGGCTGCTGGTGGATCGTCTCCCAGGCACCCGAGACGGGGTTAAAACACTGCGGCCCGTCCGGCGAATACCACGACACATCCGCCGACTCGCGGCTGGAATCCAGGAGACCCTTCACCGCGCTCGACACCGGCAACCCGAGCGTCTCCATGCGGGCGACAGTCTCCCTCACGCCCGCCGCATCCCACATCTCAAACGGCCCCATCTCCCAGTTGAATCCCGCGCGCATCGCCTGATCGATGGAGGCAGCATCGTCCGCAGCTTCTCCGATCCGTTCCGCGGCAAAGTTCCAGAGCGTCGACAGAAACGGCCACAGAAATTTCGCTGCCTTGTCCTTCGCCGGATCGTTCGCCAGCAGTATCTTCAGCCGCTCCTGCACCGTCGCGGCATTCTTCGCCATCTCCAGCGAAGGCAAAGCCGCCTTCGCCACTGGCCGGTATTCAAGCGTCTTGAGATCGAGCACCAGCCGCTGGTCTTTGCCATCGGCGCCGCGCGTCTTCTTGTAGAAGCCCTGGCCTGTCTTGTCGCCCAGCCACCCGCGCTTCACAATCTCATTCAAAACATCCGCAAAGCCGCCCTGCGTCACTCCCTGCGGAAAATTTGCCGCCACATGCGCAAGAATGTCGATGCCGACCATGTCCGCCAGCCGGAATGTCCCCGTCCGCGGCCATCCCAGCGCCGGCCCGGTCAGCGCATCCACTTCTTCGATCGTCAGGCCCTGCTCCAGCATCAGCGTCGCCGCCGTGAACATCACCGAGACACCGATGCGGTTCGCGATGAAATTCGGCGTGTCGTTCGCGTAGACCACCTGCTTGCCGAGTATTCGATCGGCAAACGTCGCAAACGCCGACACGACTCCGCGATCGCTTTCCGCCGTCGGAATCACTTCGAGCAGTTGCATGTAGCGCGGCGGATTGAAGAAATGCGTGCCGAAGAACCGATCGCGATGCGACTTCAGTCCCGCGGCGATCTTCCCGATCGGCAGCCCCGATGTGTTTGAAGTGAGAACAGCGAGCGGCGCGAGATGGGGCACGACGCGCTCCAGCAGCGCAGTCTTGATCTCAAGATTCTCGGCAACCGCCTCGATCACCCAGTCGCATTGCGCCAGCTTCGGCAGATCGTCTTGGAAGTTCGCCGGAGTGATCATCGCGGCAAGCGAGGCCTCGAACAACGCCGCCGGCTTTGTCTTTGCCAAAGCTGCCAGGGCCGACTGCGCCAGCTTGTTGCGGACGCTCTCGCCTTCCGGAACCATGTCAAGCAGCAGCACCGGGATCCCGGCATTCGCCAGATGCGCCGCGATGCGCGAGCCCATCGTCCCCGCGCCCAGCACCGCGGCGCGACGCACCAGCAGCGGTTGCGCTGCAAAACGAGCGGCGGAGACTTCAGCCGTTGCTGTCGCGCTCATGTCAGTTCTCCTCCGCGGACTCGGGTCCCGATGCACGCATCCCAAAGCACGCAATCGTTCCCGAGCATACGGAACACCGGTTTCCGGGTCAAGGCAAGACGGCTTCGTCAATCTCCCGACTTCTCCGCTCCCATTCCTTCCGGCTCAATCGATACAACACGTGTTTTCGGAGACGATGCCCATCCGGCAGATTCGGATGGTCGAAGTCGTCCGCGGGATTGTGCGTCATTCCAATCTTTTCCATAACGCGCCTTGACCGCACGTTTGCCGGAACAGTAAACGACACCAGCGACGGCAATTTCAAATCTTCAAATGCACACCGCACTACCGCACGCGCACCTTCCGTCGCCAATCCGTGGCCCCAATGAATCGAAGCCAACCGCCATCCAATTTCGACACACGGAGTAAACGCCGCCTCAAACCGCGGAACCGAAAGTCCAATAAATCCGATGAACTCCTCGTTCTCGCGCAGTTCAGCGGCCCACAATCCAAATCCATGCCGGTCGAAGTGCGCTTCGATCCGGTCCGCCATATTGTCGCTCGCATCGCGCGAGAGCGATGCAGGAAAGTACTCCATCACCGCCGGATCACGGTTGATCCCCGCAAATGGCTCCCGGTCCCCAGCCCGCCACCGGCGTAGCAGGAGCCGCTCGGTCTCGAGTGTCCGCCACTTAACCCGCCAGCAGCTTGAACGCATGCGTCCAATCGTTGCGCAGAAAGCCGGGAATGCACCAGAGCATGCACAGAGGTTCGATGGCTCGCGCAGCCTCAGCCTTGCCCATGTCCGCAGTCTCCCAACCAAACTGATCGTTCACCTGGGCCACCTGCTTCTTCGCCGCTTCGCTGTTGCCGCAGATGAACATCGTCGGCCTGCCTCCGGCAAACTCGGGATCGATCATGCACGCGTTGCCAACGGAGTTGTACGCCTTTACGAAATTTGCATCAGGGAACTGGCGCTGCAACCGCTCCATGAGCGAGTCGTTCATATCGGTGAAGAACCGCAGCACCCCGTTTTCCGGTGGCGCGTCCTCAATCGGATTGCACGCGTCCATCACGGTCTTCCGATTCAGATTGCTCACGCCGGCGATGGACAGCGCTTCCGCTGCCGCCTTTCCCTTCACCGCCAGCACAATGAGTTCGCCAAACTCCGCCGCTTCTGCAAAGGTGCCGGTCTGAATCCCGGGATATTGCCCGGCCCAGTCCGCCAGCTTCCCGGCGGTCCTGCTTCCGATCTTCACCTGGTTCCCGTGCTTCAAGAAGCCCGCAGCCAACGTCTTGGCCACATCTCCCGATCCAAGCACTCCCACTCTCATCCCGACCTCCAGTCAACCGGAGTCTAGCCGCAAGCCCCCGGAAAGGAAAGCTCGGCTTGCCGTTCAATGACATTGGTCATTCACCTTCTCCCTCCTTTTGGAACGCGAAGGAACACCCTGCGGTATCCTCAAGTCTGGGACCGCCGCATCGGCCCCTTACCCCCCAATGATCCTCTTAAGCAAAAACGTATGGGAGACCGCAGCCGGCGTCACCCTTGTTGCCGCCGCAGCCGCGGGCGCGGTCTGGTTCCTGCGCCGTAAGCGCCCAACAGAAGAAGAGCTGGAACGCGAACGGCGCAAGCTCCTTTCCCAGACGGGACGCGTGGTTGACGGTATGCTGCTCGACGTGCGGGAGTTGGCCACCGACGATGGCCGCACCCTGACCATGCTCGAATACAGCTACAAGAGCGCCGGCGTCGACTACGAGTGCTCGCAGGACATCACCACGCTGCTCAATGTGATCGATCTCTCACTCATGCGCGCAGGCTTCCCCTGCTCGGTCCGCTACCAGACCGGAAGCCCGCAAAACAGCATTGTGATTGCAGAGGAATGGTCCGGGATCCGGTCCAGTCTCCCGGTCTTTCCTCCTGCCTCCGGCAACAGGGGCCGGGCGAATGTGGAACATTCCAAAGCCGGCCGCGGCTGATCTGCCGCGTCCCACGTCCCTCGGCAGCGTTGGCGCGCAATACCCAGCCCCATTTAAACTGTTGTTATGCATGTCCACGCGGCGTCCCCTACGCCCGCCACAAAGAGAACGCAAACCGTCCTTCGCTTCTCGCTGGTAGCCACGCTTGTTTATGTACTGGTGACCTTCGTAGCCGGCTTGCGCGCCCACTCGCTGGCACTCCTCTCTGAGTCCGGCCACAACGTCTCGGACTTTCTCGCGCTGCTCCTCAGCTTCGTAGCCGTTTACTTTCAATCGCGCCCGGCAGATCATTCCCGGACCTTTGGCTACCAGCGGGCCGGAGTGCTTGCGGCTTTCATCAATGCCGCATCCCTGATTCTCATCTCCATCTGGATCGCCGTCGAAGCGATTCACCGTCTCAGCTCCCCGGTAGCCGTTCAGCCCAGGCTGATGATGATCGTCGCCGCCGCGGGCGTCGTGATGAACGGCGTGATCGCCGCGCTGCTCTGGGGCGTGGCGCGCGATGTCAACATGCGCAGCGCCTTCCTGCACATGGCCGGAGACACGCTCTCCACCGCCGCCGTCATCGCCGGGGGCGCGGGCATTCTCTACACGGGCCGCAACTGGATCGATCCTGTGCTCTCGCTGGTCATCGCCGCCCTGATCCTTTGGACAAGCCTCGGCATCGTGCGCGAAACGCTGAACATCCTGCTTGAAGGCACTCCGCGCGGAGTCGCAATCGGCGAGATTCGCTCCGGCATGGAAGCCATTGAAGGCGTAATCAACGTGCACGACCTTCACGTCTGGTGCCTCGGATCGCAGTCGAGCGCCCTGGCATGCCACGTGACCATCGCCGACATACCCCCATCGGAAAGCGCCTGCATCCTGGTCAAGCTCAATCATGTTCTGCGCGATCATTTCCACATCAGCCACACAACCATCCAGTTTGAGCACCAGGGATGTGAAGAGCTCGAAGGCTGCGTCGTCCCGATCGAAGAGATGTCCAGCAGGACCGCACTCGGCCATCACGGCCACGCCCACTAATACGACCCGAGGAGGTCAAAACCTTGGTCCGACGTCGAGTTGCTCTTGCCGCTCTTTGTCTTGCGCTGCTTTCCTCGATTCACAACCGACTTTGGCTCGCATCTCCAGCCCTCGCCGCAACTTCACAGCAAGGCGCGACTGCCTCAGCGCCTCAGTTGGATGCCCTCTCCGGTGAATACACTGACTCCGTCGAGCCCGACACTCCCATAAGCTTCTACGCGCAGGACGGCAAACTCGTCGCCGAATCCGAGCGGCTCGTGCCCACCCCACTCACTCCAATCTCCGCCACCGAATTCGGCTTTCCCAGTTCCAGGATAACCGTGAAGTTCACACTCGACGCCGCCGGCCATGGAGCCAGCGTCGAGATCACCGATCAATCCGGGGCAGTCTTTCGCCGCACCGGCGATCCCGCCCATCACCTGTTCCACGACTACCAGCGCACTGAAGTCATGATCCCCATGCGCGACGGCGTCAAGCTCCACGCCATTATTCTCAAGCCCGCCGACATCGCCACACCGCTTCCGTTTCTCATTCAGCGCACGCCTTACGGTGTGGACTTCACGTCTCGCGCTTCCTTCTTCGATTCCAGCGCCCGAGCTCGCGCGCGCCGGTTACATCTACGTGGGCGAGGACATTCGCGGACGCTTCAAGAGCGAAGGCGAGTTTGTCATGAGCCGCCCCATGGCGGATCACCATGATCCAAAGGCCATCGACGAGAGCACCGACACCTACGACACCGTCGACTGGCTGCTCAAGAACGTCGCCGGGAACAACGGCCGCGCCGGATTCGTCGGCACCAGCTATCCCGGATTCCTCGCGATGGCCGCAGGCATCGACCCTCACCCGGCCGTGAAGGCCATCTCGCCGCAGGCTCCCATGATCGACGTCTGGATGGGCGACGACTTCTTCCACAACGGCGCATTTCGCCAGACCTACGGCTACGACTACGTCTTCGGCATGGAGTCCAACAAGGAACAAACCAGCGTGAGTTACGGCAAGGACAAGGACGGAAATCCACGCGATGGCTTCGACTACTTCCTTGAGCGCGGCTCCTTTGGCGAAGACGTCAAGCATTCAGGCGTCAAAGCGCCCTTTCCCACATGGAAGCTTTTTCTCGATCACCCCGGCTATGACACGGTATGGTCTTCCCGCGGCGTGGAGCACCACCTGAACACCGTTGCTGTTCCCACGCTCTCAGTCGGCGGGTACTACGACCAGGAAGACATGTGGGGACCCCAGGCTGAATACTCAAGCCTCGAGCCGCACGACGACCAGCACCAGAACTTCCTCGTCCTCGGTCCGTGGCGCCATGGCTCACTGGTCCTCCTCATCGCGCCACCTCGGCAACCTCCAATACGGCGAGTCGATCGGCAAGGAATTTCGCTCCCGGATCGAGGCCAGCTTCTTCGCGCACTATCTGAAGGACGAGCCGGGCTTCGACCTCGAAGACACCGCAAGCTTCCAGACCGGCTCCAACACATGGAAGCGCTACGCGCATTTCCCGCCAAAAGAATCCGAGCCCACCACGCTGCACCTTGCAGGGCGAAGGCAAACTCGGCTGGAACGACTCTCCGGCACAGGCGCGCGACCACCTAGATCAGCGATCCCGCCAATCCTGTCCCCTATCGCCATCGTCCCATCCAGCCCACCTACGGTGAGGGATCTCAATGGGTCAACTGGATGACTGAAGATCAGCGCTTCGTCACCGGCCGCAATGACGTCGCCGTCTGGAAGCTTCCCGTCCTCAAGAAGGACCTCGATCGTGACCGGCGAAGTGCTCGCCGACATCTTCGCCTCCACCACCGGCACCGACAACGACATGGTCGTGAAGCTCATCGACCAGTATCCCGATGACGACGCCGATCCGAAAATGCGCGGCTATCAACTCATGATCAACGAGGAGATCTTCCGCGGCCGCTATCTCGACAGCTTTGTGAATGCCCGGCCACTCCGCGCCGGTTCAGTGCGCGAGTACCGGTTCAGCCTTCACGACGTCGATCACGTCTTCAAAGCGGGCCACACCGTCATGGTCGAAATCCAGAGCACCTGGTTTCCGCTCTACGACCGCAACCCGCAGACCTTCGTGCCCAACATCATGACCGCCAAACCCGCCGACTACAAACCGGCCACCATCACGATCTACTCCGAGCCCGACCACGACTCCAACCTGCAGGTCCCGCTGATGAACGCCTGCGACCACATCGAGTGCTTCTAAAGCGGCTGAGGTCATCCCGAGCGACCGATGGGAGTCGAGGGACCTGCATTTGCTTCTACCTCTTCGCCAGGCCCACGAATCGATGACTTTCGACAGTACATCGAATCCGCAGCAGCACGACTTTGCGCCCGTTTCGCGCTAAAATAGGAGCAGCATGGCCCTCCACCAGCCCATCCCGGCTCTCCTCTAGCGGCGCCCGCCGCCTACACGCCTCTCCGCCTTTTCCCGACCTAGTCAACACAAAGAACAGCCGCGCAGGTCGCGCCAGTGAGGAGTAACACGTGATCGATCGTCTGGAACAAATGGAGCAATCGCTACAACGAACTGCAGGCGCAGTTCTCGTTGCCCGAGGTCATCAACGACCACGAGAAATATCAGAAGACCGCCAAGGCTCTTCGCGAAATCGAAGACGCCCGTGGAGAAGTATCGCGAGCTGAAGCAGGTGCAGCAGGGCCTGGCCGACGCGCGCGCCATGCTCGCCGAGACCGACCCCGACCTGCGCGCCATGGCCGAAGAAGAGATCGCCGCGCTCGAGCCTCGCGAAGCCGCCATCGAAGACGAGATCAAGATCCTGCTGCTGCCCAAGGATCCCAACGACGAGAAGAACGTGATTCTCGAAATCCGCGCCGGCACCGGCGGCGACGAGGCCTCGCTCTTTGCCGCCGAGATCTTCCGCATGTACACGCGCTTCGCCGAGCAGCATCGCTGGAAGGTCGAAGTCATGTCGCTCTCCGAGTCCGGCGTCGGCGGATACAAGGAAGTCATCGCCATCATCGAAGGCGAGCGCGTCTACTCGCAGCTCAAGTGGGAGAGCGGCGTGCACCGCGTGCAGCGCGTTCCCGCCACCGAGACGCAGGGCCGCGTCCACACCTCCGCCGTCACCGTCGCCGTGCTTCCTGAGGCCGAAGAAGTGGACATCAAGATCGAAGCCAAGGATCATCCGCATCGATACGTTCTGCTCATCCGGTCCCGGCGGCCAGTCGGTCAACACGACCTACTCCGCCGTCCGCATCACGCACCTGCCCACCAACACGGTCGTCAGTTGCCAGGACGAAAAATCGCAGATCAAGAATCGCGAAAAAGGCATGCGCGTGCTGCGTTCGCGCCTCTACGAGATGGAGATGGAGACAGCAGAATGCGGAGCTGGCCAAGGAGCGCAAGCAGCAGGTCGGCACCGGCGATCGCAGCGAGAAGATCCGCACCTACAACTTCCCGCAGAACCGCCTCACCGATCACCGCATCGGCCTCACGCTGCACCAGCTCGACCTGATCATGGAAGGCCGCCTGCAGCCCATCGTCGATGCGCTGATCGCCCACTATCAGGCCGAGCAACTCAAAGGGGCGACGACAGGCGCCGACCAGGCTGCGTAATGACGCTCGCAGAGCGGCTTCAGCAGGCGGAAGCGCAACTGCGTACCGGCCCGCATCCTGAGCGTGCGGGCAAAGACGCTGAGACTTTGCTTCTCCACGTCGTCGGCAAGAACAAGGCATGGCTTCTGGCGCATACGAATGAGGACTTCGGCGGATGCACGGCGATCCAATACGCAGGCCTTGTTGACCGCCGCCGTCGTGGCGAGCCCATCCAATACATCACCGGCGAGACCGAGTTCTACGGCCTGCCCTTTCGCGTCACGCCCGACGTGCTCATTCCCCGCCCCGAGACCGAGCATCTCGTCGAAAAAGTAATCGCACTCGCATCCGAATTCGCTTCACCGCGCATCGTTGACATCGGCACCGGCTCCGGCGCAATCGCAATTGCACTCGCGCACAAGCTCGCCTGACGCACTCGATCACCGCGATCGATCTATCAGAACCCGCGCTGTCTATCGCGCGCCAAAATGCCGCGCGCAATGGCGTCGCCGATCGCATCCGCTTTCTTCAGGGCGATCTTCTCGCTCCTGTCGCCGGCGAGCCGTTTGAATTCATCGTCTCCAATCCGCCTTACGTGCCCAGTGCCGATCGCGACACCCTCGCCGTCGAAGTCCGCGACCACGAACCCTCCCTCGCTCTCTTCGCCGGCAACGACGGCCTCGACATCTACAGCCGCCTCATTCCCGCCGCTTTCGCGTCCCTTGTTCCACGGCGGCTTCATCGCCCTCGAGATCGGCTTCGGGCAGCAGGCCTCAATCCGCGAGCTGCTCGCCAGCACCGGCTTTCAGCACATCGAATTCCATCCCGACCTCCAGAACATTCCCCGCGTAGCCATCGCGCAGAAGCCTTGAAATAGGAATTCACAGAAAAGAACGTCTTCGACCGCGTTCTGATTCCCGTTCATCCTGAGCCATTGATTTATCCTTCTCTCCGGAAAGGAATCTTCTTCATGCCGCAGTCAAAGGGTTATGCCGCTCAGAATTTCCAATCGCCACTCGCTCCATTCAGCTTCACGCGCCGCGAGCCCGGCCCAACTGAAATCGCCGTTGAAATCCTCTTCTGCGGTGTCTGCCACTCTGACCTTCACATGGCCCGCAACGAGTGGGGCAATTCCATCTATCCCATGGTCCCCGGCCACGAGATTGTCGGCCGCGTGACCGCGACCGGCAACGCGGAAAAGAAATTCAAAGTGGGCGACATCGCCGCCGTCGGCGTCATCGTCGACTCCTGTCGCCACTGCCCTCCCTGCAATCGCGGAGAAGAGCACTTCTGCGTCGAGGGCGCCACGCTCACTTACGCCGCCAAAGACCGTGTCGACGGATCAATCACCATGGGCGGCTATTCCAACAACTACGTCGTCGACGGGCGCTTCGCTCACAGAGTTCCCGAAAATCTCGACCTCGCCGCCGTTGCTCCGCTGCTCTGCGCCGGCATTACAACGTACTCGCCACTCCGCCACTGGAACGTCGGCCCCGGCAAGAAGGTCGGCATCATCGGCCTCGGCGGCCTCGGCCACATGGGCCTCAAGTTCGCGCACTCATTCGGAGCGCACGTCGTCCAACTCACAACTTCGCTCAAGAAGAAGGAAGACGCGCTCAAACTCGGCGCCAGCGAGGTCATTCTCTCCACAGACGAGAAGGCGATGAAAGCTCACGCCGGCACCTTCGACTTCATCCTCGACACGGCCTCGGCTCCGCACGCTCTCGAGCCTTACCTTGCGCTCCTCAAGCCGGACTCCACGCTTACCATGGTCGGCCTCCCCGAGAAGCCCCCCTCGATACACCCGTTCAACCTGCTGAAGCGCATCTCCGTCGCCGGCTCCATGATCGGCGGCATGCCCGAAACCCAGCAGATGCTCGATTACTGCGGCAGCAAGAACATCGCCGCTGAAGTCGAAGTCATCCCGATCCAGAAGATCAACGAAGCCTTCGAGCGCATGCTCAAACAGGACGTGAAATACCGCTTCGTGATCGACATGAGTTCGCTCACACATTGAGCCGGTTGGAGGCGGCAACTCGACCGTACCAATGGCCCGACTCCTTTATCGTGCGCTTCTGGTTGCGAAAGTCCGTATAGATCAATCCATAGCGTTCGGTGTAACCCTCCGCCCATTGGAAGTTGTCGAGAAGGGTCCAGGCATGAAACGCGCGAACCCGGGCTCCATCGGCAATTGCGCGAGCCAGTTCCGCCAGCACCTCGCGATACCACTGGATGCGACGGCCGTCGGGAATGCGGCCGCTTTGTTCTTCATCGGGCCCATCGAGATAGCCGCAGCCGCTCTCCGTGATCTCGATGATCGGGTGGTCGTATTCCCTTGAAATCTGGGAGACCAGGTCGTACATGCCACGCGGCCACACCTCCAGGCCGGCGTCAGTAAGCGGGCCCTCTGTGGGCATCGCTGCGCGGAAGCGTGTGTAAGGATCGCGCCCGCCCGGTGAATTATTCTCGATCTCCGTGCCGCTGAATTTGCCGCCGCCGAGAAATTGCTCCTTGCTCGCATCCGAGACGATGCGGCGCGTGTAGTAGTGAAAGCCCACCCAGTCGAGCGGCGCATAGAGGAGTTTTTCATCGCCCGCTTTAAAGCCCATCAGTTCATAGGGCGGTTCTCCGACAAAAGCCTTCGGATAGCGGCCCTTCATGGTCGCTTCCAGAAAGAACACATTGTTCATGGCGTGGTATCGAGCGGCGGCTGCGCGATCGTCGTCTGAATCCGTCTTCGGGTATGCGGGGGCCATCTCATATGCGCTCCCCACCGTTGCCTTGGGAGACGCTGCCTTCACTGCGCGGTGCGCCTCCGCCTGGGCAAGCGCGAGCGTGTGCGCGGCTTTCAGGAAGTCGCTGAAGCTGGTTCGGCACGGCGGAAAAGCTCCCGCAGCATAACCCATGAAGGCGATCGCCCAAGGCATGTTGAAGGGTGCCCAGACTGTGATTCGGTCACCGAGATGCTTCGCGAGAATGCCGGCATAGTCTGCGAAGTAGCCTGCCAGATCGCGATTCGGCCAGCCGCCCCGGTCTTCAAGCGCCTGCGGAAGATCCCAGTGATACATCGTGCACCAGGGTCGGATGCCCGCCTCAAGCAAAGCATCGACGAAGCGGCTGTAGTGATCCACTCCTTTCATGTTCGGAGCGCCGGTCCCGGCAGGCTGAATGCGTGGCCAGGAGATGGAAAAACGCTGGCTCTTCTGATTGAGCTGCTTGGCCAAAGCGATGTCCTGCGAATAGAGGTGGTACTGATCGCAGGCAACGTCGCCCGTCACGCCGCCCCTTACCTTCCCGGTTGTATGAGTAAATTTGTCCCATATCGATTCGCCCTTGCCGTCCTCATTCCATGCGCCTTCCACCTGGTAGGAGGCCGTTGCGGTGCCCCAAAGAAATCCTTCAGGAAAGCGCGCCTTTTGAATCAACGAATCGGGCACTGCCCCGGGAGCCTGGTCTGCGGAGAGTGTCGCGGCGGCGTAGCTATTGTGGCGATGGAGCACAGCGCCTGCAGCTGCGGCCAGGGAACGAGTTGCAAATTGGCGACGATCCACAATCTTTCCTTTCAAATGCCTGTCAGAATACTCCAGAGTTCCGGGCAGCGAGAGTGAGCCAATAGCAAACCAACTCTTCGCAACAATCCCGATCCGGTCCGCGTCCCCTCACCGGCAAGATTCACGACCAGCTTTTCCTGTTTACGTAAGTCCCATTGGCAAGCTAGGTTAGGAAGCGGATGACATTCTTCAAACAGATGCGCGCCATGGCTACGGACACCCATTTTCTGATCTCATGCGCCGTCTTTTGCATCGGCCTGGCTCTGCTGATCACCCTTCACTGAGCCGGTTACCGTCTTTTTCCCCGGGTCCGCTCAACGCTGCGGCTTCGCCATTTCGCCGCTCACGAAGAAAGGACAGTCGTACCGCCGCATGAGCGCAACAACCCGGACAGATCAACCCACGGTCATCAAATCCGTCCACGGCATCGGCGTGGTCTGCGGCCTCGCCGCCGGCGTCTGGCTGGGCGCCGCTGAAGCACCCACAAAGCTTGTCAACTCCGGCCTCTCGCCCTTTGCGATCTCGCTCTGCATGGTCGGTGGCGTCTTCACCGCGCGCTGGACGCTTCCCACGCTGCTCAAAGGTACGCGCCAGGTCTTCGCCGATCTCTCCGAACACAGGCACCTGATCCCCGTCGCCATCCTCGCCGGAATGCTCTGGGCCGTTGCCAACACGCTCACTGTCTTCGCCATTCGCGACGTTGGTCTCGCCATCGCTTTTCCTTTGTGGAACACCAACTCGCTCGTCGGAATTCTCTGGGGCCGCCTCCTCTTCGGCGAATTGAAAGGCGCCAGCCGCAAGAACGTCGCCAAGGTCGTTCTCGGCGCGCTTGCCATCGTCGCCGCCGCCATCATGCTCGGTTTCAGCACCATTCACAGTCAGGGTGCACACGCCGGCCGCGCCGCTGGCGGCATCCTCGCCGCCATCGGTGCAAGCCTGCTCTGGGGAACCATGTATATCCCCTACCGCAAGGCCTACATCAGCGGCATGAATCCCCTTTCGTTCATCACGGTATTTACCATCGGCGAACTCGGCGCCATGTTCTCGCTTGTGCTTGCTCTCGACGGAGGAATCCACTCCGCCGTCTTCCACTCCGCCGAAACAAGACCAATGCTTTTTTGGCTCTTCCTCGGCGGGTTCGTCTGGGTTATCGGCGACCTCTTCCAGCAGTTCGCAACCAAGTTCCTCGGCATCGGTCGCGGGATTCCGCTTTCCAATACCAACCAGATGTGGGGACTCGCCTGGGGCGCGCTTGTCTTTGGTGAACTGGCTCACGCCGATACCCCGCACCGCCTCCTCGTCGTCTTCGGCTCGGTGGTCATGATCCTCGGTGCGCTGTCCGTCAGCACGGCCGTGGCAACGGAGAAGGAACACGCGTCCATGCGCGAGGCCATCGTCCGCGAGTGCGCCCGTTACGACCTCGACTACGATCGCATCACGCAAGCCTCCAGCGCCGCCATCCCAAAACCGAATGCAGCCGACCGCGCCTGGTGGGACTACGCCATCCTCGCCTGCGCCCTGGGAGTTTTTGTCTGGCTTGGCCTCAACGCGCGCGTGCCCACCCTCGCAATGAACCTCTCGTGGGTCGCCGTCCTTGCCGCCGTCCTCGTCCTCACCGCCGTAGGAGGCATCTGGGCACTCTGGCGCACGACGCGTTTCTCCTAGACTCCACGCACTGTCTATTACGGTGTAAGGGGATAGCAGCCGGGAAAACCGAGTAATGTTCGGGCAGCAACTCGCCCACAACCACCTGCCCTGCCCATATCAAGGGAGACAAACAACACACCTTGATCACCGCGTTTGTTCAAGTCGCCAGATTACAGTGACGGAATCCGGCGTGAGAGCACCACGCTGCCATTTGCGCTTGCAATGGCGGATGCTTTTAGATCGATCTGGTCCAGAGGAATGCCGCGACGAGGCTCATCGAGAACCGTCAGCGGTCTTCGGTGTCACCCACTTGTACTCCTGAATGGGGCCGTCTCTGAAGACAAGACCTCCAGAAGGGGAAGAAGGGGCCTGCGCTCCATGGTGAGGAGTGCGACGCGAACTACTCGATGGCTGTGCTTGCTGCCCGTTGGCTTGGGGATTGTCCTGATCGTCAGGCTGGGGTTGGTCGACGCCACTCCCATTGTCCGAAGGCTGCGGCGCCGCGTAGTTCCCGGTCCGCTGCGAATCGTAGTTCTCCGAGTTGTCCGAATCGTCGAAATTGCTCGGCCAAATGTACGGATATCCCAGAACAAATGGGGATCTCCTGAAGGGAAACCGGTTCACGATGATCACATGATTGTGAAAATGTCCATCATGGCCGAGATGCCCACCATTCGGGGAGTGGTAGGGCGCACGGTACATGGAACTCGCAGCCATACTCATACTCGGCGCGCCGACAGGCCGCGGTCCATGGACCAGATACGGTGACGGGCGCGGGGAAGATAGCGCCGGCCCCACAAATCCGGGAGGTGCTGGCCGAAATCCGCTACGGGGTGCAGCGGGGCGCATTGAGTTGCTGCGAAAAGGAGTCGGGGCATACCCGCCACGAAAACCACCGCTTGCAAACCCACCCCTTGAGAAGCCGCCCGAACCGCCGTGCTGTCCATAGCCGAAGGTTGGGATTACAAAAAGAACGGCAGCAAGCCACAGAAGGCGCATTTCACACCTCCTCACTAGTAGTCTGCATCCGGTCACGATTGGATTTGTCATCGATTTGTAATTTGGTAGCAACTTGATTGATCGTCGGACCGACGTCTCGCGCGTTATGAGGTCCAGAGAGCCGCAGAACGATAAAGGTGTCAGTATCGCCACCTGTTCGGATATTACTCGAAATGCGGAGGGATGCCGTCCAGATTGATCACTAAATTGGACGTCGAGCCCGCGAGTCTTAAAATCCAAAATCTGTTCGGTGTCAAGAAAGGGCGCACCTGTCCTGAGCGGCAAACCCTCTGCATCGAAATCACTGCACTGGGAGATTTCGCCAGTATTCAGCAATGCCAGAGTATTCTTACTGCTATCTCCGATCAAAGGAGGGCCGTCCAAATGATCCCTGCGAAAGTGAGTTCAATCAGGCTCCTGGTCTTCTTCCTCATCATTGTGTTGCCAGGTCTTCATGCTCAGGAGAAGGGTGATCTCGACGCATACAAGTGGCGCGTTACCGGTTTATGGTGGTACTCACATCCGACAGGCGATGTTCGCAGCTCGACGGACCAGGTCTCGTTTGATCTTCAGAAAGACTTGAGATTCAGTAGCTATTCCACCTTTTCCGGAAGGTTTGATTGGCACTTCAAGAGGAAGCACCATTTCACATTCAACGCGAGTCCGATTTACAGTTCCTCGACTTCCGTGCTGACCCGGGATATCACCTTTCAGGGTGTGACCTATCACTTGGGAGTCGCGGTGGCGAGTGATCTCAACTCGCTGTCGTTCGCTCCCGGGTACCAGTGGGACTTCATCCGCAGACGACAAGGCTATCTGGCACTCTCAACCGCGATCAATCTGCTTGATACGTCGGCCTCGCTTACCGGAACCGGGACCGTCAATGGTGTCTCCGCGACCAGAACCGCGTCCTCCTCTTTGTTCGCCCCATTGCCTGTGCTGGGGCCACAGGGGCGGTGGTATCCGATCCACGATTCGACGCGGTTCTCTTTGGATGGAAGCCTGCAAGGGATGTATTTCTTCGGCTACGGGGACTTCCTGTATACGCAGGGATCGGCGCAGGTCGCGCTCCACCACAACCTGAATCTCAAGGTCGGTTATCAGCTGGGTACGAGGCTCAGCGTTCATGGAACGAACAACCACATCGGCTTACGCTTGACGCAAAAGGGAGCGATCGTGGGACTAGAGTGGTCTCGGTAGGCAAGAGAAGATCGGCTCTCATTTCCGGTGCGGCGTGTGCAGATGCTCTCTTCAATGCTGCAGCGTAGTTTCGTTGCAATCGGGAATCACCGTCTAGTCGGACAATGCCTGGCGATGTTGGCCCTCCCAATCTCGCATTTTGAAGGAGTACATCATGAGATTTCGACTTTCTCGTAATCTCTTGCTGGCTGTTTTTCTGTTTCCAGCCCTTTGCAACGGTGAAGCCCCCAATCGCGTCACGATTCTCTACGACGCATTTGGGAAGTCCGCGGCTATGACCAAGGCCTGGGGATTCTCCGCGCTGGTCGAGTTTGGCGGTAAGCGGATACTTTTCGACACTGGCGGGAATGCTGAGATTCTTGAGCATAACGTTAAAGAGTTAGGCGTGGATCTGAGCAAACTGGATTTCGTCGTGCTATCCCACCGGCACTCGGACCACGTTAGCGGTCTGAACTATCTCTTTCGCGTCAATCCGACGGTGAAGATTTACACTCCCGCCGATCCGTGGGGGCCGTTCGGTTGGGCAGCGCCGAACAGCCTCTATCGCAAAGAGGAATCGCTTGCTGCGAACATGCGTTACTTCGACGGTAATCCGCCAGACATGCTTTCAGCCAGCACACCCTGGCCGCTGGCGAACTTCGTCAGAGTGGATTCAACGACAGAGATCGCGCCGGGCATTTTTCTTGTGCCAACCATCTCGCAGGTCACTGGAACGCTCGAGCTTCGCGAAATCTCGATGGCGATTCGCGGCCCGCAGGGTCTCATCATTGTGGATGGATGTTCTCACGCGGGTGTGGAGAAGGTTCTCGAAGCTGCGACCAAAATAGATCCGCACATCCGGGTTCTATTTGGAGGCCTCCATCTTTTGGGAGCGCCTGATCCTGACATTCAGAGGATCTCCGCCGCGTTGCGCGACCAATGGAAGCTGGATTACATCGCGATTGGTCACTGTACAGGGGAACCGACGTTCGCAGTGTTGCAAAAGACTTTTCGGGATCGCTACATTTACGCTGGCGTTGGAACAGTGGTGAATATTCCCTGAACTCGTACGTTCCTGGACGAGGTGTCGGCTATATGGAAGTAATCCAGTTGGGGAATCGTGCAGATAAGTAGCGGGAACTCTGCGAGCGTCCAGCGATTCCGGGCCGCTTCGATTGTCAACTGGTGACTTCGGTGGCCAATGCCCTCATTGACGATTGAAATCGGTAGCTGGTGATACGGAGATTTTCCCATCCCATGGCCGCGTGGTTCCCCGCGGCTTAGCCAGAGTGATATGTTTTCAGTCACGCGATGTCGCCCGAACGACGCTTTCACGCTTTTGTACTTGCCGTCACCGTTGCAATCATGGCGACCGCGCTGACCTATGCTCCAAAAGGCGAATACAAGATCCTTGAGATCATCGTTGCGGTTCTCACGGGTACTGGCATTCGCGAGATGTTTCTCCACACGATCGAGTATCTGCTGGATCATTGGCACCGATTAAAGGCCTTTGTTCTGGGTTGTTCTTTCGTCGAAGGCAAATGGGTCGGCTTTTACGTCGAAGAAGGCCGGCCAATCTTAGTGATCGAAACGATACGCCAGGAGTGGTCGGCGGTCTTCGCGAACGGAAGGGCGTTCGAAATTGATGGCCGGGAATTCGGCCTGTGGGAGTCCATCGGAGCGGTTGTGGATGGGAACCGCGGCATCCTTCAGGGAGTTTATTCAGGACATTTTCAGCCGGGGCACTATGACAGCATTGTGAGCTTCCAGCTCGAAGGAAAAGTGCCCCGCAAGATGGTTGGCTATGTCTCCGATATCGTCGTTAATCCCCAAGCATCGCGCGTGTGGATGACAAAAGAGAAGGTCGAATCGAACATTTCAGATGCAGATGCGCTCCGTACCGCACTGGGCATTTTGGAGAGAGCGCCGATCAATGCGCTCAAGACGCCCTAGGCAGGACCAAGCGCCAGCTCCGATTCGAGATCACCGAGTATCACGCCACGCGGATTGAAGAGCGGCACGCAATTCGGGCGCAGTACCGACGCCCGAGGTGTAGCTCGAAACCAATTGCGGGTGCCACACGGTTCAGCGAATTGCCCGGCACCCGCCGAATCGTCGATAGCCCCCGATAAGTCGGCTTCTCGCTCGTTTTCCCCGATCTAGCTAAAGTCCCGGGGGATCACCGCCCACCCGGACATTATTCGAAGTTCGGAGGGATGCCGCCGATTTGATTACCGGCCGCTATCCCCTATCCCGCTGTGAAGAGCGCGCTGTGAGCTGTTTACAATATCCAATATGGCGGAGCCGTCAAAGGTTGACCTCGTAGGCGTGGGGCTGAACGCCACTGACACGCTCATTCCCATCGCCAACTTCCCCGAACGCGGCTCCAAGACCGAATACACCCAGGCCCACATCATGCCCGGCGGCCAGGCAGCAAGCACCGTTGTTGCCTGTCAAACCTGGGGACTCTCAACTCGCTATGTCGGCAAGCTTGGCGACGACGAAGCCGCCGCGCTACATCGTCGCGAGTTCGCCCGCACAGGCGTTGACGCTCGCATTATCGCCGTTCCGCATGCCGCCAGCCCGCAGTCGCTCATCCTCGTCGATGACGGCGGCGAGCGCACCGTTCTCTGCCGTCGCGATGAACGCCTGCTGCTTCAGCCCTCCGACCTCGATCGCGACTGGATCGTGAATGCCCGCGCCCTCCACGTCGACGGCTTCGAAACTGCCGCAGCCGCCACCGCCGCGCGCTGGGCCCGCGCCGAGGGAATCGCCGTGATCGCCGATCTCGATGAAATCTACCCCGGCGTCGAAGACCTCATCGAAAACGTCGACTACCTCATCGTCAGCCGCGACTTCCCTTCGCGCCTCACGCGTGAGCGCAACCTGGAGAAGGCCCTCCGCGTCATGAGGCGCCGTCACGGCTGCAAAGTCACGGCCGCAACGCTCGGCGAGCACGGCGTCGTGGCCTGGGACGGCAGCCGATTCCACACAAGTGCCGCCTATCGCGTCCCGGTCACTGACACAACCGGGGCCGGCGACATCTTTCATGCAGGATTCATCTACGGACTGCTCCAGAACTGGCCGCTCCCGCGCCAGCTCGACTTCGCATGCGCCGCCGCTGCGCTGAACTGCACCGCCCAGGGTGCGCGCGGAGGCATCGGCTCAGTCGATGCAATTGAAAACCTGATGGCCGCAACCCCACGCTACGCTGAAGCCCCAGCCGCTGACTGAGCACCCCTGACCTTCATACCTGTACGCGAACAATCTACAATTGCCTTCGGAGTCCGCGCCGATGAGCACGAAGAAGATCCGCTGCGCCTGGGCCGAGAGCGACCCGCTCATGCAGACGTATCACGACGAAGAATGGGGCGCGCCCGACTTCGACAGTCGCTCACTCTGGGAAACGCTCATGCTCGAGGGATTCCAGGCGGGCCTGGCTTGGATCATCGTGCTGCGCAAGCGAGACGCCTTCCGCAAAGCATTTCAGAACTTCGATCCAGAGGCCGTCGTTCGCATGGGTGAGAAAGACGTTCTCCGCCTGCTCGACAATCCCGGCATCATTCGCTCCCGCGCCAAGATCGAAGCCACCATCGGGGGTGCACGCGCCTATCTCGAAATGCAATCGAGCGGCCTCGCCTTTTCCGATTTCGCCTGGAAGTTTGTTGACGGCAAGCCGATCCAGAATGTCGGCCCGGTTCCGGCCTCAACGCCGCTCTCGGAAACGATTTCAAAGGAGCTGAAGCGGCGCGGCTTCAAATTCGTCGGACCCACCATCGTGTACGCATGGATGCAGGCCAGCAGGTCTCGTCAACGACCACGCCGCGAACTGCTTCCGCCGCACGTCGCGCTCTCGAAAGCTGCTCGCCAACTAAGTCTCCGTTCCCCGTTCTCTGCCTCTTGCGCTTCTCCCTTCGCCGCATTACCATCAAGCCTCCCTTTCCTTCGCATCGCCCGAAGCGGGGCTTCCAGGCATGTGACGACTCGCGGGGGCCATCCAACACAACTGTCCTCCGTAAACCTTGGGGGTCTGCATGGTCCGGTCACGAACGCAGTGCCGTGGTGTAAATCTGCGCAAACTTGCCGGCGTTGTCTTCTCAGCCGTCGCGATCCTTTGCGCAATCCTCGCCGCCTCTCCCGCCCTCGCTCAGGAGATCGTTCTCAACGTCACTTACATCTGCAACGGCGAGCGAATCTACGTCTACGGCTGCGACATCCGCGACAAGTCCGACGCAGCCTGGTGCTCCGTGGGGCATCCCGAGAAGCCCAGGAACGGGATGGACTCCTACACCAACACCACGCGCGGAGAGCTCAAAAAGCTGCTCCCCACCTGCCAGCAGCCGAACGCCCAGCAACTCGCCAAGCGTAAGCAATTCGACCAGCAGCTTCAGGCCCAGAGGGATGCTGACGAGAAAAAAGCCTACGATCAAATGCACGCACCGGATACCGCAACCATGCCCGGGCAGAGGCAGATGACTCCCGAGCAGCGCAAGGTCAACCGTTGCGTCACCTCAGGCCGCCTGGCCGCCACCTGCACCGGCAACGCACTCATGCGCGGCTTCGATGAACTCACGGGAACACGTGCTCTCGAGCGTCGCTCCTGACTCGCCGCCCGGCCCGGAGATCTCAGGCGCTTTCGAAGGCGCGGGCAAGTGGCGCATTGAATTCGACGATCACGGCGCCACAATGAAGTGCTCCATTCTCGAAGCGCAGTCATACACGTATGACGTGAGATTCAGAGACAACCGCGCTTTCGTGACGCTCAACACCGCCCCGAAGCCGACAGTCCTCACAGTCCATGGCGATGAAATCTCCGGGCCCGGCCCTCTCCCCATCGATGGCCATGTCATCGTGGGTTACACAAAGGGTGGCTCCTCCGGCGGCACCGCAGGCCACTACGAGTCGCAGCAGGTCACAACGCACCAGGAGCTTACGCCGCTCGAAGCAACGCAATACGCCGGTCAATCTGGTCTTACGCAAAACGGCCAGACGTATGACATGGCGACCACATCAACGCAGGGCACGTATGTCCCCGGATCGGCGCCCGTCGCCTCCGGCCCTCAGCCCATCTACGGCCCCAAGCGTGCAACCTGCGTCGCCCCGGCCCTGTCGTCAAAGAACGCCGGCCCCAGCGGCACCGTAGCCGCCACCGGTATGCTCAAATCCCTCTTCAACAATGGCGACTCAGGCCCGCCGACGCCTCCCGGCGTGCGCATGCACGGCATCTTCGCCGCATCCACCGGCTTCAGCGTGGAGTTCTTCCCTGAGTCCGCCGTTCTCGGCTGCGGACCCGATGCCGCCCGGGCCTACCCCTACACCGTCATCGCTGACGGCACCCGATCCGCCATAAAAATCGATGCCCCCGACCATCCCTTGCTGCTCGCCATCCGCACCGACGGCTCGCTCGACCCCGGCGCCGCGGCGCCCTATCAAGTGCATGGCCGCACCATCATCGGCCAGAGCGGAGACAACTTCAACTTCGCCCCATTCGAGATGACCTGCGACCTCGCCGTGCTCACGTCCAGCAAGACCGTCCCGGCGAACGGTGGCGCAGCTCCCGCCATCCGGACCGCAGCCCGCCACCGCACCCATGCCGACCGGCAACTCAACGCTCTCGATCACATCCGGCCTCGCGCCGCAGCCCAACGCCCCAAATCCGCTCGCCAATCATTCCTACGTCTTGCTCCGCTCCAGCTTCGACGACACGGTTCGGCAGTCAGGCGTCACCGTTCCACCCGGCCTCACGCCGTTCAAGTACTTCGGCGTCTCCTGCGCCAATCGCACGCAGGACTGCCAGGCGATGCTCAACGCCCTCAAGCCGAACATCGCCGCCGCAGTCAAAGCCGACGCCAACGGCAACGCCACCGTGCCCAATCTTGCCGTCGGGACCTACTATCTGATGATCTCCGCGCTCTACAACAACCAGGGCCTCATCTGGACACAAGGCGTGCAAATCAACCAGGGCCAGAACACCGTTACCCTCGACACGAGCAACGCCACGCCAGTGAAGTAAGAATCAAACATCGACTGGTTGCATGAATCGGGTCTTGAAAGGGCGCGGCTTTTTAGCCGTGCCGCAAGAGCTGCAACAAGATTTGGAGCTTTGGCCCCCGAGCGAACAGGACCGTTGCCCAACCCCGCGCTCCCAGCGTAGTATTCCTCACTGAAATCGTTTTCAGAGGGGATTCTCCAATGCGCATTTCTGCCTGTCTGCCGCTTGCTGTTCTCGCCATAGTCGCGGTCACCGCCGCCACAAGACCTGCCCACGCGCAGGCCGTAGCACAGACCCCGCCCATGGGTTGGAATAGCTGGAATTACTTCGCCGAGCGTGTCGACGACAAGGGCGTGCGCGCGGCTGCTGATCAGCTCGTCTCCACCGGCATGAAGGACGCCGGCTACATCTACGTCAACATCGACGACACGTGGCAGGGCAAGCGTGACGCAAGCGGGGTGCTCCACCCCAACGACAAGTTTCCAGACATGAAGGCGCTTGCCGACTATGTGCACTCCAAGGGCTTGAAGATCGGTATCTACTCCGGCCCGGGACCCAAGACCTGCGCAGGCTACGAGGGCTCCTACGGCCACGAGGAGCAGGACGCGAAGACGTACGCCGAGTGGGGCATGGACTACCTCAAGTACGACCTCTGCAGTTTCATCCCCGACGTGATGCAGAAGCAGGCGCCCAACGACAAGGCCGCGCAGATGCGCCTCATGATCGCCGCCTACGACAAGATGGGCAAGGCGCTCAAGGCCACCGGCCGCCCCATCGTCTACTCGCTCTGCCAGTACGGTTGGGACAATGTGTGGGAGTGGGGTCCCTCCGTCGGCGCCAATTTCTGGCGCACCACCGGCGACATCGAAGCGAATCCGCATGAGCATTTATGCCATCCTCAGCCAGCAGAAGGGCCTCGCCGAGTACGCTGCGCCTGGCCACTGGAACGACCCCGACATGCTTGAAGTCGGCAACGGCAAGCTCTCGCTCGCCGAGAACCGCTCGCACTTCTCCATGTGGGCCATGCTCGCCGCTCCTCTGCTCGCCGGCAACGATCTCACCAACATGAAGCCCGAGATCAAGGAGATCCTCACCAAGAAAGAAGTCATCGCCATCGACCAGGACCCGCTCGGCAAGCAGGCCCGCTACGCCTACAGCTCCGGCGAAGTCGAGGTGTGGACCCGCGATCTGCAGGGCGGGGCGAAAGCAATTGCGATCCTCAACGTCGGAAGCGACGTCAACTCAACGCATCCGTTCCGTCTCGATCTTTCCAGGCTCGGCCTGACCGGCCATGAGAAGGCCACGGATCTCTGGACAGGAAAGGTGCTGGAGCTAACCGACCACATGCCGATCGAACTCGCCAGCCGCGACATCCTCCTCATCCGCATCGCCCCACCGAAATAGCGCTTCTCGCGATGCCAATCGAGCCATCCAACCTGGGTGCCCAGGTCTCGACTTTGAGACCTGGGAAGGCTGCTTCTTCCCAACGCCCCCCGGCCCCCAGTCCCCAGTCCCTGCTCTCCAAATCCTTGTTCCCTGTTCCCCGTTCGCTGCGAAAGCACTACCCTGAATGAGTGGGTATTTCGCAATGAGAATGAACCAGAACATGACGAGCCTGCTCGCGCAGATGGAAGTCAACCCCTCGCAAGTCGACATTGAGCTTCCAGAAGCGCGGCCAGAACTAATTTGCGCTGAAGATTCGGTATTCCTCAAAGAGGAATTTGCGCGGTCCAGGCATCATTCGATCGAGGACTTCGCAGATCTGACGGCGCTCGAATCCTTTGCCAATCACGTCCACCTCCCTTTTCGAAATGACCGGCAATCGCTCGCGGAAGCGATCGCCTACAGCGCCTGTCTGCGGCAATCGCTTGGCGAACTCTCGTCTGAAAAGAAATTCGCAATTATTTTGTGCATCTCCGACAGGCGTTGCACTGTGAGATTCCATCAGATTCGAACAAGTGAGAGTTGGCTCGCCGATGACCTGGACAGCTACCGCGAAGAAGCCGTAATGGTGCTCACCACCTAGCCGGATTCCCCATCCTCGACGAAATCAAGGGTAAGAAACCACAACAGCCGGATCCCGCGATGTTGACATGGGGGTGCCCCTGCATCTTGAAGAGATGTGGGAGAGGATGCTAGGAATTCGCAGCCCGCGCCAGAACCACCGCAAACCACCCGCGCTCATCCGTCCACGTGGCCTCGGCAGCGAATCCAGCATCTGCCAGCATTGCCTCCACCTGCCCCGGACGGTACTTGTAGCTGTTCTCGGTATGAATGCGTCTCGTGCTCAACGAAGTTCACGCGCATATCGAGCGCCGGCAGCCACACTGTCTGGTTCGCGCTGCTCACGAGGTGCATCTCCATCCGCGACTCGGCCGCATTCCACGCCGCGCGATGGTCAAACGCCTGCAGATCGAAATCCGCGTCCAGTTCCCGATTGAGCCGCACCAGGATGTTGCGATTGAACGCCGCTGTCACCCCGCCTGCGTCATCATAGGCAGACAACAGAACGGACTCATCTTTCACCAGGTCCACGCCCAGCAGCATGCAATCGCCCGGACTCACCGCAGCTCTCACGTTCCTCAGCAACTGGCTGGCCACATCCGGCTCAAAGTTTCCGATGCTCGACCCGATATACAGCACAAGCCGCCGCTCGCTGGGCAGCGTCGAGTCAAGCTCCAATCCCTTCGTGTAGTCCGCCACCCGCGGACACACCAGCACGCCGGGTATCTGCGCTTCAAGCCGCATCTGCGCCTCGATCAGCGCCATCGCCGACACATCCACCGGCTCATAAAACACCGTGTCCTGCCGCTCCACCGCCGCTTCCAGCAGTAGCGTGGTCTTCTCGGCGGAGCCGGCGCCAAGCTCAATCACGCGCAGCGCTTGCCCGTCTCCGGCCCTGGCCACAATGTCCGTCGCACGCGCCTCGAGAATCGCGCGTTCGGTTCGCGTCAGGTAGTACTCAGGAATCCGCGTGATCTGCTCAAAGAGCCTCGAGCCGGCCGTGTCATAGAACAGCCACGAGGGCAGCCACTTCGGTCGCGACAGGAGGCCCTCGCAAACTGCGGAGCCAACTTTGTCGGTCGTCTGAATTTTTACTGGGGAAGCAGGGATCGTCGTCATTTCCGTTACTAGGATGCTCCTGAGAACACTAGAGTTACTTTTCTGCCAAACGGATTCCGGAAAACTGCCATCGCGTCTCCGGCGAAAAGAAGTTGCGATAGCTCGAGCGAATATGCGCCAGCGGAGTCGCGCACGAACCGCCGCGCAGCACCATCTGGCCGCTCATGAACTTCCCGTTGTACTCGCCCAGCGACCCGGCCAGCGGCTCAAATCCCGGATAGCCCAGGTAAGCGCTCGCCGTCCACTCCCAGCAATCCCCGAACATCTGCCTGCAGTTCTGGCTCAACCCCTGATCCTGTTGAGACGCATCGACAGGGACTGCCATCAACCTCCCTGAATCCATCAGGTTACCGCACACAGGCTGACCCTCAGCCGCAGCCTCCCACTCGAACTCAGTCGGCAGCCTCTTGCCCGCCCACCGCGCAAAGGCATCCGCCTCGTAATAGCTCACGTGGCTCACCGGCGCCGCCGTCATCTTCGCCAGCGGCAACTCGCCCCGCATCGTGAACAGGCTCCAGTCTCCGTCCTTGCCGCTCCAGTAGAGCGGCGCCCGCCACCTGTTCTGTTCTATGGCATCCCATCCGGCAGAGAGCCAGAATTCCGGCTTCCGATATCCGCCGTCGGCAATAAACTCCGCGTATTCCCCATTCGTGACCAGCCGGTCGGCAAGCGCATATCGCTCCAGCCAGACACGGTGGCGCGGCAGCTCATTGTCATAGCAGAAGCCCGCGCCGCACATCCCCGCCTCAATCAGCCCGCCCGCAAACTCCGCAAAGTGGACTGGCGCCCGCCTTCTGGCCCTCCTCGAGGCAACATGGCTCCGCGTTGATATAGGCCGGCCGCAGAGGATTGGTGAAGAATGCGTGAAGGATGTCGGTAAGCAGCAGCTCCTGGTGCTGTTCCTCGTGATTTACGCCAAGCTCCACACGCCTCAGCACCTCGGGCTCCGGATTGGTCTCCAGCAGGCGCCCTATCCCCTCATCCACATGTTCCCGGTACCGGAGCACTTCCTCCAGTCCCGGCCGCGAAAACGAAGACCTCAGCCGCTTCTCCGGGAACTCCGCAAAGCTCCGGTAATAGCTGTTGAACAGCCATGGGAAGTCCTGGTTGAAGATCCGATAGCCGGCGAGGAACTCTCGCAGAATGAACGATTCAAAAAACCATGCCGTATGAGCCAGGTGCCACTTCGCAGGCGACGCCTCCGGGCAGGACTGCACCATCATGTCCTCGGGCGTGAGCGGTGCGCAAAGTGCCTTCGTCCGCCGACGTGCTGCGTAAAATCGCTCCGCAAGTGCGAGTTGCGGATGTGAGGTCGTTGTGCTCATCGCCACCGTCCTGTGTCCTTAGAAACCCTGTATACCAGCCCCGCTACCGCTTCGGGCATCAGTTGAGCCGCTTCGTACAATGTGACAAATGACCTTGACGCTCGTCCCTTCAACGGTGCTTTAATTCATGCAGACGATGATGCAGGTCTTGTCGCCTTGATCCCTTCGACAGGAGGGGATATGAGAAAGTTTGATACTCGCGGTCCGCTGTCGGCAGTTGTAGTCATGGCGGCCCTCGTAAGCGCATCGAGCTCGAGTCATGCTCAGGCCCCCGCGTCTGCTGCTCCCGTTGCAACTTCAGATGCACAGCCACAGCCGGTGACTGCAAACAATTCGCCGAAGGTTCCGCCGACCCCTGAGCAGCTCGGTGACACGCTGATGGCGCATCAACGTTACCAAGCTGCAATCGAAGCCTACAAGAAAGACCCTAACCCCAACGCCTCCGTCCTGAATAAGACCGGCATTGCATATCAGTTGATGCTGAATCTCCAGGATGCGATCCGGTGTTATCAGGCATCCTTGAAGCTCGAGCCCAGGAATTCAAACGTCCTGAATAATCTGGGCACCACCTATGATGCCGCAAAACAATATCGCACTGCCGAAAAGCTATATCGCAAGGCGCTGAAGATCGATCCCCAGTCCGCGCTCATCCACAAGAATCTGGGCACAAACCTGCTGGCCCAGCATAAATACGAAAAGGGCTGGGAGTCTTATAAAGCCGCTCTCGCCATTGACCCGACCATCTTCGATCACAACGTCCGTCCCCGGGTTGAGAATCCGGCATCCGTTGCAGACCGCGGCGCCATGAATTACTACATGGCGAAGGGATGTGTGCGCGCCGGCAAGCCCGAACGAGCCATCCAGTATCTGCGCGCGGCCATTAACGAGGGATTCACCAATCCCAGGAAGGTCAACGCGGATATCGAATTCGCCAGCCTCCACGGGATTCCTGAATTCGACGCGCTTGTGACTCCGGAGAAAAACCCGCAATAGCTCCCTCCAAATTCGAATGAACTTGTCATGCCGTCTTCACCTCGTGTCGTCCTGGGGCCTGCGTTGATCGTCTATCTCTGCAAGGAACGCAAGACTGTTCCCATGGAGTTATCGTGAAACCTCGTCTCGTCAATTCGCTCATTCTTTTGCTGGCGTTCAGCACTGGTCTGACCGCTGCACACGCTCAGGACGCCAACCCTCCCCAGCAGCCCGGTGACGGCTCAGCTCAGGGACCCGGCCGCGGTCAGCGCGGCGGCGGCCGCGGAGGCTGGGGATCCGGCATGATGGGCCGCGGAGTCCTCGGGACCGTCACTGAAGTTGCGCCCGACCACTACACCGTCAAGACGGAATCCGGCGATCTCTACACGGTGCATTACAGCGTCAACACGCGCATCATGAAGGGCGGCGGTGGTGGCTCGCGCCGTGGTGGTTCTGATGACGGCGGCCCTCCCCCCAATCCTCCCGAAGCCATCAAGGCCACCGACATCAAAGTTGGAGACGCGATCGCCGCCAACGGCGAAGTCGATACGGCAGCCAAATCCGTCGGCGCAGTCGTCGTCTTCCAGATCGATCCTGAGCGCGCAAAGCAGATGCGCGAGATGCAGGCCAACTACGGCAAGACATGGCTCATGGGCAAAGTGACCGGCGTCAGCGAGCTCAAGGTCACCCTGCAGGGCGGCCCCGACAACGAGACTCACTCCTTCGTCGCCGATGAGAACACAACGTTCCGCAAGCGCCGCGACCCCATCACCCTCGCAGATATTCAGGTCGGCGACATGGTCCGCGTCGAAGGAGCCCTGAAAGACGGAAGCTTCCTTGCCAAATCCGTCGCCGTCATGGGCCCTCCGCCCCAGCGCAACACGCAGCAAGGCGGCGCCGAGAACCCTCCCCCGCCCCAGTAGCAATTAGCTCCAATCTCACTCACCAATCCCGGCGAAATCCCCAATCGCCGGGACTCTGCTTCTACTCCCTATTCCCTAGTCCATAGTCCCTCGTCCTTTCATCTCCCAATTCCGCCCCTTCATCCGCTTTTCGCGCCCCTCGTCCGAATCCCCGCGCGTTCCCGCTCCGACTCGCCTATCTTCCAGAACGAACAGGAAGGGAACGGCGTCCCGATGAATTACGCGAACGCACTCGTCAGCATCGAAGAGGTCACCCGCAAGTTTCCCCTGGACCACAGCGCCGTGACCGCTCTCGACCGCGTCAGCCTGCGCGTCGAGGCGGGGGAGTTCCTGGCCATCGCGGGCCCCAGCGGAAGCGGCAAATCGACGCTGCTCAACCTGATCGGCTGCATCGACAAGCCCACCAGCGGCCGCATCCTCATCGAGGGTGTCGACACGTCAAGTCTCAGCCCTTCCCGCACCACCGCTCTGCGCCGCGAAAAGATCGGCTTCGTCTTCCAGACCTTCAACCTGATTCCGGTCTTCACCGCCGCGCGAGAACGTCGAATATCCCGCTGCTTGTGCAAGGCATCAGCGCCAGCGAGCGCCGCAAGCGCGTTGGCGAAGCTCTCGACAGCGTCGGCCTCTCCGACCGCGCCAATCACCGGCCCGACCTGCTTTCAGGCGGCGAGCGCCAGCGTGTCGCCGTGGCCCGCGCCATCGTGCATCGACCCGCGCTGGTCCTGGCCGACGAGCCAACCGCCAATCTCGACACGCACAACGCCACGCAATTGATCGACCTGATGCGCGACCTGAATCGCCGCCTCGGTCTCACCTTCATCTTCTCCACGCACGACCAGCGCCTGCTCGAACACACTCCGCGCATCGTTCGCCTCACAGACGGACAGGTCGTCTCTGACAGCTCGACTCGAAGGAGTCAGCCATGGGCAAGTTCTTGCTTCTTGCGTTTCGTAACGTCTTTCGCAACCGCCGCAGGACGGTGATGACCCTGCTGATGGTTGGCGGCGGCGTGGCCGGTCTGCTCCTGGTCGGTGGCTTCTTCGCGTTCATGATGCGCGGCCTGCGCGAAGGCACAATCCGCAACGGGCTCGGCCACATCCAGATCTTCACCGCCGAACACTTTCGCCGCGACGAAGTCCACGTGCTCGACACCGGCATCAGCAACTGGCGACAGGTGGCCTCCGCCGTCCAGCTCCGCGGACCACGTGCGCGGCGTTGCCCCCCGCATCGAGTTCTACGGCATGCTTTCGAACGGCGTGAAGTCCTCGGTATTCATGGGCAGCGCCGTCGATCCCGACGCCGAGAGCGGGTCATGGGCTTCAGCCCGCGCTTGTCCTCGGGCCGCGACCTCACCGCCAACTCCAATGGTGAAGTCGAAGCCCTCATCGGCACCGGTGTCGCGCGATCAATGAGCGTCAAGGTCGGCGACGGCCTCACGATCCTTGCGGTCACCGCAGACGGCGCGCTCAACGGCATCGACGTGCAGATCGTCGGCATCGTCAATACCGGGATTCAAAGATCTCGACGATCGCTATCTGCGCATCACACTTCCGTCGGCCCAGCGCCTGCTCGCAGAGCGACCGCGTCACGCAACCTCGTGGTCGGCCTCGACTCAACAGATAACACTGACAAGGTCGCCGCGGGATTCGGCCCGCGCCTGCAAGGGCTCTCGCAGCAGATGGAACTGCAAGAAGTGGATCGATCTCGCCGACTATTACAAGCAGGTCCGCACGCTCTTCAGCGGCATCTTCCTCTTCCTCGGCATCATCGTCTTCTTCATGGTGCTCATGGCCAGCGTCAATACGCTGCTGATGGCCATGATGGAGCGCACCCGCGAGATCGGCACCATGCTGGCCATGGGCACGCCGCGCACGATGGATCGTCGCCCTCTTCATGGTCGAGGCCACGCTCATCGGCATCCTGGGCGCTGTCGTCGGCGTCGCGGGCGGCAATCTTCTCGGCGTCGCTGCTCAACGCTTCCGGACTGCATCTTCCGCCGCCACCGGGATACCACCGTCGACATGCTGTTCAAGGTGCTCCACGTGCCCAGCGCTGATGGTCGGCTCGCCGTTGATGGTCATCGTCTCGCTGGCGCTGGCATCTATCCTGCCCGCGATTCGCGCATCGCGACTGCAAATTGCGGAGGCACTCGCCCATGTCTAACGTCAACGCGATTCTGCGCACGTTTCTGCTGCTCGCCGTGCTCGCGTTCCTGCTCACGTGCACGCTCGTCGGCCATGCCGCATCGGCAATGCTGCACCGCGTGACGCCGAGGCCCTGCTCAAGCGCTCCGACACCTATCGCAACGGCTGGCCCTCGTTCGTCGCTCCGCGTCAAGATCACCAACTTCGAATCCGGCAAGTCGGATGAAGAAAGGCTCTACGAGGTTTCGCAGAAAGGCACCGACAAGACCTACGTCGAGTTCATGAGCCCGCGCGAAAAGGGCCGCCACCTGCTCATGCTCGGCGACGACATGTGGATCTATCTGCCCGATACCAGCCGCCCCGTGCGCATCACGCCGCTCGAACGGCTCTCCGGCGACGCATCCAACGGCGACGTGGCGCGCACCAACTACGCAATCGACTACTCCGCCGTCTACGTGCGCACTGAAAAGGTCGGCAGCGAAGAGTGCCACGTCCTCGAGCTCACCGCCAGGCGCAAGGGCGCAACCTATCAGCGCATCCTCTACTGGCTGCGCGCGGAGGATGCGCGCCCCGTGCGCGCCGAGTTCTATCTGACCTCCGGCAAACACATCAAGTCCGCCACCTTTGACGAATACGCGCCCTCCGGCGGCAAGATGCTGCTCCGCCGCCTCACGCTCTACGACGAGATTCGCCACAACTCCCACAGCGTGCTCGAGTACTCCGACACCGCGCCGCGGGACTTGCCCGACAAGCTCTTCTACCAGGGTCGCGCAGACCGATTCTGAACCGCGACCCAGTCTTCTGACCGTAAGACACAGCCATGAAACCGCGCTTCCTCATCTCGGCTCTCCTCCTCGTCGCGTGGACCGGCGCGTACGCGCAGGACCCCGCATCGCCAGAGGAGAGCTCTCTCAAAACGCGCTACTCTATCGCCGTCATCGACGACGCCACCTTTTACAGCAACCTCAGCGTGCCCTCTCCCGAAGTTCTCAACCAGGTGCTCGTCGAACCCACATTCGACCTTCGCTATCGCAACCAGTGGAGCTTCTCAACGAGCCTGATCGGAAGCACGATCACCTATTCCGACACCTCCACAAAACTTCACGTGAAGGAAACCTATGCAGGCCTATCCGCCGGCGACTTCGATTTCACAGCCGGCCGCAAGATGGTTCGCTGGGGAACCGGTTACGCCTTTACGGCGGCAGGCGTGCTTGACCCGCCGCGCGATCCCACCAATCCCACAGATCGCCTCAACGTGAACCAGGGCCGCGACATGGTCAAGGCCGATTGGGTTCGCGGACGTCACGCCCTCACGCTCGCGTGGTCCACCGCTGCGCTGGCACCGGCCCACTCCAACCTGCACGACACCACCGCCTTCCGGTATAACGTTCTGGTGCGCGGATTCGACACATCGCTGATCGCGGGAAACGATCGCGGCGTCGATACCTTCGGCGCGCTCACCTTTACGCGCGTGCTGGGACAGGCCTGGGAAGTGCACGGCGAAGCCACCTTCCGCGAACAGGGAGCGCTGCTTCTCGGCGCAAAATACACCACCCACACCGGCGTCACCTTCATCGGCGAGTTCTTTACTCAACCGGACACTCCCTACTTCCGCGATATGATGCCGTCGCCTGTCCATGGCCGCCAGAACTACGCGCTCTTCAGCGCAGGAAAATCCCGGCTGCGCGAGCTGCCCGGCTGGAAAGAATGGGACGTATCCGGCTCCGTCGTGACCGATTTCAACGACCACAGCTTCACCGCAGTGGTTGACGTGAACCGCTGGTTCGGCAATCATTTCTCTTCCTACCTGCATATGGAAATCCCGTCCGGCAGCAAGAACTCGGTCTACGGCTCAGCTCCTTACTCAACCGCAACCTCGGTGGGAGTCCGTTTCCACCTATGAACGACTGCGCAGGTTCCGCCATACCCGGAACGAACGATCCATCGAAGCAGTCCCCGAGCTACGGCCGCCTTTTGGCCAGGTCATTCTGGATCGTCACCAGCGCCACGTTGGCCATCTTCCTCATCTTTCTTTCGATCGGCCACTTCCGGCTTTCGCAGATAGGAAGTCAGATCGTCGATGTATTTGTATACTCTGCGCTGATCGCCATTCCTTCCACCGCCATCCTCACACGAATTTCTTTTCGCTATACCAATCGATTTCCCCGCCTGATCTATCTCATGCAGGCTCTGATTCTCATTTACACCGCAACCGTCGGCACGTTTGCCGCCGATCTGGTCCTGCAGTTCGCCGGCATCGTCAGCCGCGGCGGTTATTGGATTGAACTGCGCCAGTCGCTCCCATTCAGCCTCGTCATCACCCTTATTTTCGGCCTCAGCATCAGCACCTTTGAAACTCTGCGCTACAAGCTCCAGGCCGCCTCGCTCGAACTCCGCACCCGCCAGGTTGAGCAGGAACGCGCCAACAAGCTCCTGGCCGAGGCTCGCCTTTCGGCGCTCGAGTCGCGCATCCATCCGCATTTTCTGTTCAACACGCTCAACTCCATCGCATCCCTGATCCCATCCGATCCCAAACGCGCCGAAGATACTGTCAGCAAGCTCGCTTCCCTGCTTCGCTTCTCGCTCAACGCCAACCACAGCAGCCTCGTCACGCTTGCGCAGGAAGTGAAGATCGTCCGCGATTATCTCGAGATTGAATCAACCCGCTTCGGTCCGCGCCTTCGCTACCAGATCTCCGTGCCTGACGCGCTCGGATCGCTCAAGGTGCCGCCCCTCGCTCTGCAAACGCTCGTCGAGAACTCCGTCAAGCACGTGGTCGCGCAGCGCATAGAAGGCGCATCGATCCAGATCACCGGATTAATCGAGAACGGGCAGCTTCGTCTTGAAGTCGTCGACGACGGTCCCGGCTTCTCACTCGCAGCCGTGTCGCCGGAACATGGGCTCGGCAATCTCGTCGCACGCCTTCAGCTTCTGTTTGAAGATCGCGGACATCTCGACGTCACGCGTGAAGGCACCAAAACCGTCGCCCGCCTCTCGCTTCCCGCGGAGTCATAGAACGCCATGGAATCCGCCCTGCTTCGCGCCTATCTTGTCGACGACGAAACGCTCGCCATCGAGCGGCTCGAGCGGCTGCTCGCGGCATTCGCCTCAATTCAGGTCACCGGCAGCACGACAGATCCATCGCAGGCAGTGGACTTCCTCAACGGCCCCGCCGCTGACATCGACGTTCTCTTCCTCGACATCCAGATGCCCGGCATGAATGGCTTCGAGTTGCTCGCCCGTCTCGCGCGCCAACCCTTCGTCATCTTCACCACCGCCTACGATCAGCACGCGCTCCGGGCCTTTGAGGCGAATACTATCGACTACCTGCTCAAGCCGATCGAACCCGAGCGCCTTGATCGCGCGCTTCACAAGCTCGGCCGCATCCGCCCGCTCGTCAAGCCCGAGTGGCAGCAAAACCCCGATCTGCCGGGCCTCTTGAAAGAACTCACTGCATCACTTCGCGACGGACACCAGGGCTTTCCGCAGCGCGTTGCGTCGCGCGTGGGCGAGCGCATCTCATTTCTGCCCCTCGATGACGTCACCCACTTCATCGCTCAGGACAAGCTCACCTACGCGGTTGTCAATGGACGCCAGCACTGCGTCGACCAGACCATCGTCGAACTCGAACGCCGCCTCGACCCGACGAAGTTCCTACGCATCCACCGCTCCGCCCTCGTCAACACCGACTGGATTCACGAAGTCAACGCGTGGTTCGCAGGCAAAGTCATCCTCACGCTCAAGGACGCGAAGCACACGCAACTCACCGTCGCCCGCGACCGCGTACGCAGCGTAAAAGAGCGCCTCGGCTTTTAGGTCCACCCCGAGAATTGAGGTCATCCCGAGCGACCGAACACTGAGCGAGCGAAGTGGCAGGGAGTCGAGGGACCTGCATTTCGGGATTTTGGGCGTCGCAAAGTCTCGATTCTGAGACCTGGGACTCCGCCTCACCCCCCCATAAACATCCCGCCATTCACATCCAGCACATGCCCCGTAATGTACGCCGCACCATCCGACGCAAGAAAAGCCACCGACTTCGCAATTTCCGCGTCCGTCCCCGGCCGCCCCAGCGGAATTTGCGCAATCATCGTCGTCCGCAGCTTCTCATCCAGAACCGCCGTCATCGGCGTCTCAATGTACCCCGGCGCAATCGCATTCACCGTAATGCCGCGCGAAGCCACTTCACGTGCCAGCGAACGCGTGAAGCCGATCATCCCGGCCTTCGACGCCGCATAGTTAACCTGGCCCTCTTGCCCGGTACGCCCCACCACGCTCGTGATGTTGATGATCCGTCCCCAGCGATTCTTCATCATCTGCCGCAGCAGCGCCTGCGTCAGCAGGAACGCGCCCGTCAGGTTGGTGCCGATCACGTCATCCCAGTCGCTGCGCTTCATCCGCATCATCAGGTCGTCCCGCGTGATCCCTGCGTTGTTCACCAGCACTTCAACCTTGCCGAAGCGATCGAGCACTGCCTTCGCCCCGCTCTTGATCGACTCCTCGCTCGCCACATCCAGGGCAAATGCCGCGGCCTGCCCGCCTGCCGCCGCAATCTCCGCCGCAACTTCCGCCAGCTTCGCCTCGTTCCGCGCCGCCAGCGCAACCGTGGCCCCGGCACGCGCCAGTTCCAGTGCGCACGCGCGCCCAATCCCCTGCGAAGCACCCGTCACCAGCGCAATTCTTCCCTGCAAATCGCCCATCGTTTGATCACCTTCCGGCAAAAGCCCGCGCAAATCCAAATGCCCATTATAGGGACCAGACCCGATACGCTCCTCTCAATTGGACCGTTTGGGGCTGGCGCGCAGGCTGTCAGATCGACGGCACAGCCGGAGCGGGAATGCGCTCGCGACGCCTGTGGGCCGGCTGCACAAGCTCAACGGGCCACACATACACCGCCAGCCGCCTTGAATAGTGCAGCACAGGCTCCTGCGCCGGGAGGCTGATTCCGCACGCCGCAGGCAGGTCGTTGCGCTCAATCTCCGCCTGGGCATCCTCCAGGGGCGACGCCACGGTGTGAATATTCGCCCGCACCGCAACCCCGGCGCGATTTCGTGCGAAGAGGCAGTACCGTTCCGTCAGGAAGTATTCGAGCGAGCCACTTCGAATGTCCGCGAGCCGCCTCGTCGGGCCCATTCCCCGGTAGCGCGCGCTGAAGACGACCTCATGGCTGGAGAGCAGCCTGCGGCTGTAAAACGAGAACTCGCGCTCCGTGCGCTGTCTCAACCGCATCTCGGCCCAGGAGCATGGCATCTGAAAAACGAATCGGACTGCCAGCGTTGCCAGAAGATTCCCCATATCAACTGAGAAGTTGAAGATTCCCGGCGTGCCTGAGTGCTGGTCGCGCACGTACGTTCTGAAATGCAGCTCGGGGAATTGGCGCGCTCCCGGCACCGACGGAATCCCGCGGAAATTGAAGCGGTCTATCCAGAGCGGCACCAATCCCACCCATGCCGACCCCTGAAACGTATCGGCCTGCAAGCCCTCCGGCAGAAGCGGCGTAATCGTCGCGGCAGGGGCCCGCCAATGCGCAAAAAGCAGGTCGTTCCACCGCTGGGTCATCGCCCAACGGCCGGTTGGCAATGGCCTCGGCCTCTGCGATGTGCGCACCTTAATCTCCCGCATCGACCGTAACTCCTGCGCTGCGTCCTGGAAGATTGTATCGGCCTCCGGGATTCACAAGCCCGCTCTACCCCGATGCCGTATTCTGGTCGCGAGCCCTCAGCAATGTCCAGCGAATTCTTTTCTCCCCGCCGGCGCCCGCAACCAGACCGATGTCTTCGCCGTTCACGGCGCCGATCCCGAGGTTCTGGCCTATGCGATGGCCAAGTACTCCCGTTCCGCGCTCTCCATGCGCGAATCGCTCACTGAGATCAGCGCCCAGCGCGCCGAGCAGTTTCTCAACACCTTTTATTTTCAATACGGGCATCGCTCCATCGCCGACCTGGCCCACATCGCCTTTGCCGTCGAACGGCTAAGCCTGCTGGCTGCCATCGTCCTGGTCGACGAGCAGCGCTGGGACGGCCAGGAACGCTCCACCCGGTATCAGAACTTCCGGAAGTCCGGCTGGTATTTCCCTGATTTTGGAACAGATTCCGGTTCCGCCCGAGCTTTACAGCGAGACCATCGAGAGCCTCTTCGCCGCCTACGAGCGCACCACCGCTGCCGTCCACGACGCCCTCCGCGACCGCGTACGCGCGACCCGACGGCATGAAGCCCGAGGCCTACGAGCGCACCCTGAAGGCCCGCGCCTTCGACGTTGCCCGCTACCTGCTCCCGCTGGCCACGAACACATCCCTCGGCCAGATCGTCAACGCGCGCACCCTCGAAACGCAGGTCTCCCGTCTTCTGTCGCACCCCATCGCCGAGGTACGCGATCTCGGCGAAAAGCTCCGCGAAGCCGCCACCGGCCCGGCATGGAACGTCAACGCCGCCGCCGGAGCCGCATTCGTCCAGAAGCTCGCAGCCGAACCCGCGCTCGCCGCCGAAGCAGCCGCCCTGCTCACCCGCGAAGTCCGCACCGCGCCCACGCTGGTCAAATACGCCGAGCCGAACCAGTACCTTATCCAGACCCGCGCCGACCTGGAACATGTCGCCGCGGACCTGCTCAAAGGCACGCCCGCCCGCCGCGGCTCCCGTCGTCGACCTCGTCGAACGCACCGAGACTCTTGAAGTTGAACTGGCCGCCACACTCGTCTACTGGGGAAGCGACCACCCCTATCGACAGGTCCGCGACCTCGTCGCATCGCTTCCCGCCGCCCGCGTCTCCGAAATCATCGAGGTTGGCCTGCGCCACCGCGGCCGCCACGACGAAGCTCTTCGCGCCTTCCACGCCGGAGCGGCACTCCGCTTCGACATCCTCATGGACATCGGCGGATTCCGCGACATGCACCGCCACCGCCGCTGCGTGCAGATCAAGCAGGGATTCACGGCGCTCCACGGCTACGAAACGCCCCACTCCGGCGACGCCGCAGGACTCGAAGAAGCCGGCATCCTCGCCGACTATCAGGGCGCCATCGACTCCGCCTACGCAGCCAGCGCCACCGTCGCTCGCGGCTCCGCGCCGGAAGCCCCGCTCTCGGCGCTCTACCTCCTGCCGCTGGCCACGCGCGTCCGCTGCCTCTTCAAAATGGACTTCGCCGAAGCGCAATACATCAGCGAACTCCGCTCCGGTCCCGCCGGCCACTTCAGCTACCGCCGCGTCGCCTGGGAGATGTACCTCGCCCTCGAGCGCCAGCACCCGTCGCTCGCCAAACACATCCGCGCAACGGACTTTACCCAACCGATTGATTTATTGAAGAGGTAGGGCGGGATCGCGCCAACTCATTGGCGAATATCGCACGGTTCGAGTTGCTTCTCAAAATATGTGTCTCTGGTTTCGCCCGAAAGAACGACAATATGCAGATCATCTGTGGCCGCGTTCAAACGGGCGAGCGCTTCAGCGAATCTAGCGTATGTAATCCCTGAATCGGGGACAACGTAGACAACGCGCACCGCTCGATTCTGCATGAGTTCGGCAACGCGTGAACCCAGCCGTTCTGGCTCGATCTCGTATTGATTGATCTTTATCTTCCCATCCGCAAGAAGTCGGACGAATTCGAAGCGACCATCGCACGAGTACAGCTCTGAGCGACGATGAACTCTAACAAGGGGCACACGAATTCCTGCGGAAACCGGTGCCCGCACTGCAGACATCCATAGGGTGAGAATCAGAAACAGGCACGCCATCGGCGCAGCCAACAGCGCCCGCAACCGGCCAAGATTCATATGCATATGGACACCGGAATGCCGTCGATTGTTCCAAGTATTTGAACTAGAAGCTTAAACTGGAGGCTCGAATCACCCTTCTTTCACAGCCGTCGCACGATCCTTCACAAAGGTCACCGTCCACTTCTTCCCGTCCTGATCGTAGGTGACGGTACGGTTGCCTTCGTTCCTGCTGTCGGGATGCATCTTCTGCCCGATCGCCATCCGCGTCTGCAGTTCATTCATCCCCTGCTTCACCTGGTGCGCATCGATGGCAGCCCAGATATCCTTCGGCCAGTTGGTGTAGATCGTATGTGGGTCGTCGTAGAAAAAGAGCAGGTCGCAGTAGTACGTCTCCTGGTTGCCCTGCAGAAAGCCAACCGGAGTCGCAAACTCATCCGAGCTGCCCGGCATCGTGAACACCACCATCGCCTGACGCGTTCCGTGCTCAATGCCGTCGTCTACGCTTGATGGCACGGCGGCCTTGATCACCTTCTTCACATCGAGCTTCTGCAAGGAAGGAACCAGCCCTGCACGCTTTGTGAAGTCCACCTTGCCGCCCGCATACGGAAAGTACGGGATGGTGTATCCGTTCTTCATCCAGACGCTCTTGCCCTGTAGGTCCTGCACGTCCTCGAAGTGCTGCTGAAACTCCATCTGCACCACGGCCACATCGTCCATCGTCAGTTGCTGGTCGGCACTCTGCTGCCCCGCAACGCCGGGGTTCTGGCGGTGCCGCCACACTGTGAGCAGGTAGATCCCCCCGACGGTCAGCGTAATCACCGTCGGAATCACAACAATCTTCCAGGTCTTCACTTATCCTCCAGCCGGGATCTCGGGATTCGGTTCCTCACGGGCATCGCATCGTTAAGATGCCAACTCTGGGACCCCTGACGCTCGGCTAGCGGCTGGCAGCTAATAGCCGCCTTTACCCCGTCGCCGCCGCCTGCTCCTCGCCCGCCTTCGGCCGCAGCGCCTCAGCACTCAGCTCATTCGCACGCCGCAACTCAGGAAACAGCACCGCCCACACTCCCGCCACAGCCAGCGCACCCAGTCCGCCAACCATCGTTGCCCTCACCGCGCCCCACCAGTGAGCCGTGAGTCCGCTCTCAAATTCACCCAACTCATTCGACGCCCCGATAAACAGCGAATTCACAGCGCTCACCCGCCCGCGCATCTGCGGCGGAGTTGCAAGCTGCAGCAGCGATCCGCGAATGATCACGCTGATCATGTCCGCAGCGCCGCTCACCGCCAGTGCTGCCAGCGACAACCACAAGTTCCGCGACAGCCCGAACACCACTGTGGCCACCCCAAAGATCGCAACGCAAATAAAGAGCCGCGCACCGGCCCGCCTGCTGATCGGAAAGCGCGCCATGACCAGTGACATCGTGAACGCGCCAATCGCCGGAGCCGCGCGCAGAGCGCCAAGCCCGCGCGGACCCGTATGCAAAATGTCGCTCGCGAAGATCGGCATCAGCGCCACCGCCCCGCCCAGCAGCACCACAAACAGGTCCAGCGAAAACGACCCGAGCAGCAGCGGCGAACTCCGCACGTACTGAAATCCCGCCAGCACCACCTTCAGCGAAGCGGCGCGATGCTCCATGCGTCCCGGCCGCACGTTCAGGCTCAGGATCAGGATCAGGAACCACGCCAGCGTCAGCAGCGTGAAGAGGTAGACGATTCCCGCCCCTTCAAGCCCGCGGTTCGGTATTAACCGCGTCAGCGGCAGCGTAAACAGCACTCCGCCCAGCGCAGGCCCCGTCACGTTTGCGATCTGAAAGATCGCGCCGCCCCACGTCACCGCATTCACAAAGTGCTTCTCCGGCACCAGGTGCGTGAGCAGCGCGGAACTCGCAGGCGCCGAAAATGCCCTTCCCATGCCGACGAGAAACAGCACCGCATAGATCAGATAGATATTGCGCGTGCCGGCGTAGGCAAGCAATGCCAGCGTCGCCGTGCAAAACACCTGCAATCCATAACAGAGCAGAATGATCTTTCGCCGATCGAAGCGATCCGCCACATGCCCCGCTGGCAGCAGAAAGAGCAGCCCCGGCAGAAACAGCGCCAGCCCCGTGTATCCCAGGTCGAGCGCGCGATGGGTGATCGAGTACACCTGCCACGCCACCGCGACTGACTGCGCCTCGGCTCCCAGAATCACCGCGACCCGCGCCAGTTGATATCGCCTGAAGTCGCGCGACCCAAACGCCTCCATGCCGCGCCGCTGGGGTTTTGAGGAAGGGGAATCCATCTCCGCTTAGGTTATACCGTCGCCCGTTCTGGTCCTCTGTTGCAGACTGCTATCTTGCAGATTTCGCTTGACGGAGCTCAGTTGCAATCGGCAGAGTGTCTTCAGGCGAACCTTCCAATCCATCTCTTGCGTTTCCGCTCGGAGCCGGATATTCCCTCTTCCTCGCTCAATTCGGCGGAAGTGCCGCCCCCAACAATCCCATCCTTCGGAGACAGCATGGCAACTGTGGCAGCTCCTGTGCGTCGGGCGGTGAATCCTGACCGCATCTTTTACCCTTCAATGTGCATATTGATTCTCTTGACGGTGTGGCTCGGATTCTCGAAGACCTACTACGCCGCCGGCATGGTGCGGGCTAATTTGCCTGCTCCCATCATCCATGTGCATGCCGTTGTGTTCACGCTCTGGCTTCTCACGCTCATTGTGCAGACCGGACTCGTCAGCGTGAAGAAGGTTCAGCTTCATCGCAAGCTTGGCCTGTGGGGGTTCGGCCTCGCAGCCTTGATGGTTATCATCGGCCTGATGGCGGGCACAAACGCTTTGCGGCGGGGCATGGCGCCTCCGGGATCGGGACTCGATCCGAAAGTCTTCTACATTGTTCCGGTAACTGGCATTCTGATGTTTGGCATGTTCGTCGGCTGGGCATACAAGGCCCGACGCCGGCCGTTGGAACACAAACGTCTTATCATGTTCGCCAGCCTCGTGATTCTCGACGCGGCCATCGGCCGATTCCCTTACACAATCACGCCGATGGGCCCGATCACACAAAACCTCATTCTTCTTGGGCTTTTCCTTCCCATGTTCGCCTACGATCTCGCAACTCTCAGAAAGATCAATCGCGTCACGATCATCAGCTGGCTGGTAGTTGCCGTCTGGCTCTTCACGCGCATTCCGCTAGGCATGACTTCTCCCTGGCTGAAGTTTGCCACCTTTATGCGAGGCTAGAACAGCTTCGGAGCGCCGCGAATCCCCTGATCAATCATTGATCTATTTCTCGATCCGAGGAGCACGCGGCGCCCACGCGGATGTTCGCGTCTGCCTGCAACAGGCATCGGCTATCCTAGAGATTGCAAGATCCACAACAACTCTCCGGCCACCCTTCACCCAGTCGGCTGGCTGCAGCGGCAGTCACACTATGCGGCGTGTGCGCATTTCTTGAGCTTTACTGCACCCAGCCCCTTCTGCCGCTCCTTGCCCATCTGTTTCACGCCTCGAAGACCGGCGTCGGCATGACTGTCTCGGCCGCAACGCTCGGCGTGGCCATCTCTGCGCCGATCTTCGGAGCCCTGACCGAGCGCCTTGCGCGCAAGCGCGTGATCGTCGTTTCGATCCTCGGCGTTTCCATCCCGACACTTCTCGCCGCCACTTCCACTTCGCTTGCGCAACTCATCTTCTGGCGATTCCTGCAGGGCATCATGGTCCCCGGAATCATCGCCGTGGTCGTCACCTATATCGGCGAGGAATGGCCGCCCGACCGCATCGCGCTCATCATGAGCTTCTACGTCAGCGGCACGGCGCTCGGCGGCTTTGTTGGTCGAGTCTCCGCCGGCATCCTCGCCGACCACTTCAGCTGGCGCGCAAGCTTCATCGCTCTCGGCATCGCATCGCTCGCCGGCGCAGCCGCCGTGGCCGCGTGGCTCCCCCACGGCCGCCGCCGCGCCGCAATGCCGCAGACTTCATCATCCTTTCCAGATCAGGTCCAGGCGATGCTCAGCAACCGCCTGGACCTGATCTGGAAAGGATGATGAAGTCTGCGCATTGCGGCGCGGCGGCCGTCGGGGGAGCCGCGCCGCCACGGCACCAGCAAGCGATGGAATGCCGAGAGCGAGGAAGCTTGCGCGCCAGCTGAAGTGGTCGGCGAGGATGCCCGGCGGAACTCGACCAACAAAGCCGCCGACGGTGCCGGCTGACGTAGAAGCTCATGATGAGCGCGAGGCGGCCATTCCTCGCCGATATAGGTGACGACCACGATTCGGGGACCATGATGCCCTAGGAATCGCCAGAAGATGAGATACGCGAGCGAAGTGGCGGCGAGAAGTGTCGGGATGGAAACGCCGAGGATCGAAACGACGATCACGCGCTTGCGCGCAAGGCGCTCGGTCAGGGCTCCGAAGATCGGCGCAGAGAGATGCGCCAAGCATTGCGGCCGAGACAGGTCGTCCGACGCCAGTTCTTCGAGGCGTGAAATGATGGGACAGACGGAGTAGGGTGCGGTAAAGCTGAGAATGCACAGCATAGTGTGACTGCCACCCAGCCGACTGGGCAAGGGTGGCCGGAGAGTTGTTGTGGATCTTGCCGAATCTCTACAGTAGCCGATGCCTGTTGGGCAACACAAACATCCGCGTGGGCGCCGCGTGCTCCTCGGATCGAGAAATAGATCAATGATTGATCACGGGGATTCGCGGCGCTCCGAAGCTGTTCTAGCCTCGCATAAAGGTGGCGAACTTTCAGCCAGGAGAAGTCATGCCTAGCGGAAGTCGCATGAAGACGACACCAGCCACTGAAATAGACGTAACGCGAATCTTTCTGAGAGTTCGAGATCATTGGGAAGGAAAAGCCCAAGAAGAATGAGGTTTTGTGTGATCGGGCCCATGGCGTGATTGTGTAAGGGAATCGGCCGATGGCCGCGTCGAGAATCACGAGGCTGGCAACATGATAAGACGTTTGTGTCCAACGGCCGGCGTCGGGCATTGTATGCCCAGCGAACGTGTCGGAAGTGCCAGTTACCGGAACAATGTGAGAAGACTCGGATGGGTCCATCCGGAGGCGCCATGCCCCGCCCGCAAACATTTTGTGCTCCGCCCCATCAGGCCAATCATAAGCCGTAGAGCTACGAGGCCGAACCCCCACAGGCCAAGCTTGCGATGAAGCTGAACCTTCTTCACGCTGACGAGTCCGGTCTGGGATGTCGGCGTGAGAAGCCAGAGCGTGAACACAACGGCATGCACATGGATGATGGGAGCGGACATTAGCCCGCACCATCCGCGCGGCGTAGTAGGTCTTCGAGAATCCGAGCCACACCGTCAAGAGAATCAATATGCACATTGAAAGATAAATTGGGGTCAGAATTCACCGCCCAACGCGCGGAGCTGCCACGGGTCCATGCTGTCTCCGAAGGATGGGATTTTTGGGGGCGGCACTTCCGCCGAATTGAGCGAGGAAGAGGGAATATCCGGCTCCGACGGAAACGCAAGAGATGGATTGGAAGGTTCGCCTGAAGACACTCTGCCCAATCCAGACTGAGCTCCGTCAAGCGAAGAAATCTGCAATTGGCGTCTCCCAACGGACCAGAACGGGCGACGGTATAACCTAAGCGGAGATGGATTCCCCCTTCCTCAAACCCCCAGCGGCGCGGCATGGAGGCGTTTGGGTCGCGCGACTTCAGGCAAAATGAGCCTGGCACAGGTCGCGGTGATTCTGGGAGCCGAGGCGCAGTCAGTCGCGGTGGCGTGTACTCGATCACCCATCGCGCGCGCTCGAGCCAAATGCATACGCGGCTGGCGCTGTTCTCAGGGGGCTACTCTTGTGCTCAGCCGGGCATGTGGCGGATCGCTTCGAGAATCAGCAAAAGTCGTTCTGTTTATGGATTGCAGGTGTTTGCACGGCGACGCTGCGGCTTTGCTTGCCTACGCCGGCACGCGCAATATATCTATCTGATCTATGCGGTGTGCTTTTCTCGTGGCACTGGGAAGGGCAGTTTCAGGCGCCTGCGAGTTCCGCGCTGCTCACGCACCTGGTGCCGGAGAAGCACTTTGTGAATGCGGTGACATGGGGCGGCGCGATACTTTCAGAATCGCAAACGTGAGCATGCGCTCGGCGGGGTGTCTGTTACGTTCCGCTGACACAGTTAATCCGAACCGCGGCTTGAAGGGGCGGAAATCGTCTACCTCTTCACGCTGCTGACGCTGGCGTGGTTCCTGATCCTGATCCTGAGCCTGAACGTGGCGTCGCGCTGCTTCGCTGAAGGTGGTGCTCAGCGGATTTGCAAGATACGTGCGGAGTTCGCCGCTGCTGCTCGGGTCGTTTTCGCTGGACCTGTTTGTGGTGCTGCTGGGCGGGGCGGTGGCCCTGATGCCGATCTTCGCGAGCGACCATTTGTGGGTCCGCGCGGGCTGGGCGCTGCGCGCGGCTCCGGCGGATCGGCGCGTTCACGATGTCACTGGTCATGGCGCGCTTTCCGAATCACAGCAGGCAGGTGCGCGGCTCCTTATTTGCGTTGCGATCTTAATGGTCACGGTGGTCTTCGGGCTGTCGCGGAACTTGTGGTGCTCACTGGCAGCACTGGCGGTGAGCGGCGCTGCGGACGTGGATCAGCGTGATCATTCGCGGATCGCTGCTGCAGCTTGCAACTCCGCCGCAGATGCGCGGCAGGTAGCGCTGTGAATTCGCTGCTTATCGGGGCGTCAATGAGTTGGGTGAATTTGAGAGCGGACTCACGGCTCACTGGTGGGGCGCGGTGAGGGCAACGATGGGGCGCGGAGCTCGGGTGCGCTGGCTGTGGCGGGAGTGCTGGGCGGTGCTGTTTCCTGAGTTGCGGCGTGCGATCAAGCTTATGTCAGGCGCTGCGGCCGAAGGCGGGCGAGAGCAGCAGCAACGAGTAAGGGCGGGCTCTATTAGCTGCCAGCCGCTAGCCGAGCGTAGGGGTCCCAGAGCTGGCATCTTAACGATGCGATGCCCGTGAGGAACCGACATCCGAGGATCCAGCTGGAGGATAAGTGAAGACCTGGAAGATTGTTGTGATTCCAACGGTGATTACGCTGACCGCGGGGAACTGTACCTGTCACGTGTGGCGGCATCGCCCAGAACCCCGGCGTTGCGGGGCAGCAGAGTGCCGACCAGCAACTGACGATGGACGATGTGGCCGTGGTGGGATCTGGAGTTTCAGCAGCACTTCGAGGATGTGCAGGACCTGCAGGGCAAGAGCGTCTGGATGAAACAGATACACCATCCCGTACTTTCCGTATGCGGGCGGCAAGGTGACTTCACAGAAGCGTAGGCTGGTTCCTTCCTTGCAGAAGCTCGATGTGAAGAAGGTGATCAAGGCCGCCGTGCCATCAAGCGTAGACGACATGAGCACGGAACGCGTCAGGCGATGGTGGTGTTCACGATGCCGGGCAGCTTGCGACTGCGGGTTGCAGCTTTCTGCAGGGCGACCAGGAGACGTACTACTGCGACCTCCCTCTTTCTACGACGACCCACATACGATCTACACCAACTGGCCGAAGGATATCTGGCTGCCATCGATGCGCACGGTGAAGCAGGGGATAAATGAACTGCAGACGCGAGTGGCGAGGAGATCGGGCAGAAGATGCATCCCGACAGCAGGAACGAAGGCAACCGTACCCGTCACCTACGATCAGGATGGGAAGAAGTGGACGGTGACTCTTGTGAAGGATGAGGTCCAGCGGCTGTGAAAGAAGGGTGGTTCGAGCCTCCAGTTTAAGCTTCTAGTTCAAATACTTGGAACAATCGACGGCATTCCGGTGTCCATATGCATATAAATCTCGGCCGGTTGCGGGCGCTGTTGGCTGCGCCGATGGCGTGCCTGTTTCTGATTCTCACCCTATGGATGTCTGCATGCGGGCACCGGGCTCCGCAGGAATTCGTGTGCCTTTTGTTAGAGTTCATCGTCGCTCAGAGTGTGCTCGTCCAATGGTGCCGCTTCGAATTCGTCCGACTCTTGCGATGGGAAGATAAAGATCGATCGATACGAGATCGAGCCAGAACGGCTGGGTTCACGCGTTGCCGAGTAGAATCGAGCAGTACGCATTGTCTACGTTGTCCCCGATTCAGGGATTACATACGCTAGATTCGCTGAAGCGCTCGCCCGTTTGAACGCGGCCACAGATGATCTACATATTGTCGTTCTTTCGGGCGAAACCGGACGCATATTTTGAGAAGCAACTCGAACCGTGCGATATTCGCCAATGAGTTCAGCACGATCCCGCCCTACCTCTTCAATAAATCAATCG
>CAWAZE010000004.1:0-65677 GCA_963786405.1 uncultured Acidobacteriaceae bacterium
GGTTTCACTTCATCGCGTGAGTTATTGCTCTCCTCTGTCTTTTTTCTGGACATGCCTGCCCCATCTCGGTCCATCGTCCCCTGGAGGCGCAAGCCAGGTCTGCATTCGGGCTCAAGTTATTTTCAGAATGCGCGAAGACTTGGATGTATGCGCGGAGCAGCTCCAAGGTGCGAGTGCGGTTCTTATATACATGTGAAAGCCGTGTTGCGTTTGCTTCCTGTGGCGCTCATGGTGTGTCTTGTTTGCGAAGGTCAGTCTCAGCATGCGAGCAAGCAGTCGGGGCAGGATTCGCTCTCACTCCATCGCCTGCGAGCCTCAGGATCTATCCCGGCACGTCAGGCACAACCACGATCAGTCCGATGAACCTATCTGAATTCTCGCGCAATGTGGAATTCCACGTAACATCACAGTTGCCAAGTGGGGTTTCGGCGTTGCTGACCTCCAACCCCGATGGCTCAAGCCAGCTGACCTTTATTGCGGGCAAAGATACACAACCTGGCAGCATCATGGTCACAGTTGCAGGAGTGTCAGGAGGCTTCACAGCAACGACAACGATCGCGCTGTCAGTCAGTAAGCCTTCCTATGTGCTCAGCATTTCGCCGATCCCCTTCACCATCTCAAGGGGCTCCAGTTTTGCCTCCACGGTGACGGTGGTGCCTGGGGAGACTTCACTGGAACGGTGGATCTCTCCGGGGCTCAGCTTCCGCCCGGCGTGACCACAACTTTCAGTCCGTCCACCACAGATTCGACCAGCTTGCTCACATGGAGGGCGGATGATTCCGCGCCCGCAGGCACCTCGCCGGCGACCATCGCGGGGAATGTCGCAGGCATGATGTCCTACAGCCAGTTCCAGCAGATCGTCACCGCAGGACCTGTGCCCTCCTTTGCGGTGGGAGTGTCGCCTGCGTATATCGCAATCAATCAGGGCGGGACAGCAACAGCTGATATCGCGATTACCGAGTCGAATGGATTCAAAGGACAGGTCAATCTCAGCGCAACTCAGCTGCCAGTCGGAATTTCGGCGGCGCTCAAACCAGATGCCGCCAGTGAGAGAAGCGCGCTTACGCTATCTGCGAGCGATTCAGCCGCGGCGGGCGTTTACGTGACAAGTGTGTGGGGATCTGCTGCCGGTCAAAGCGCGCTTTCCCCTCTCTACCTGATCGTGCAACCCGCGCTGGCATTTACCCTCGGCGTGTCGCCTTCCGCCCTCACGCTCGCGCAAGGCGGCTCAGTCAGCGCGACGATCGCGGTCTCTCCTCAATCTGGATTTATAGGGAGATGTGAGGCTTTCCATTGCATCCGGTTTGCCGGATGGCATGACTGCGTCGCTCACCCCTCAGCCGGGAACGGCCGGCACATTGCTTACCCTCTCTGCGATCTCCTCGGTCACGCCGGGCGAATACTTCGTAAATCTCTCCGGCACGTCCGCCCTTCAGACCATCACCAGTACGTTCCCATTTGTCGTTGAAAGGGCGACGACCGCGGCAAGTCCAGCGCCGAAGATTGAAGCCATGTCGCCTGCGTTTGCTGCTGCCGCCGGCGCACCGTTCACGCTGACGCTTATCGGGTCAGGATTCTCACAAAGGTCAACTGTTTTCTGGGGCACATCAGCGCTCGCCACTCAGTTTGTGAACTCAAATACGGTCACCGCTCAGGTACCCGCAAGCAAGCTAATGACCGCCGGAGCATATGCAATCACCGTCAAGGCCCCGCTCCGGGTGGCGACGCCTCCAACACGATGCAATTCGAGGTGGACTCCGCGTCACCAGGAATGCTCGGTTCCCCTGTATTTACTCCAACAACAGCGCTGATCTCCGCCGGGCAAACGGCAATCTACCAGGTAAGCCTTCCAACAAAGGCTGCAATCGTTTCAGCAACGTGCATGAACCTGCCGAGCGGAGCAACCTGCACCTACGTCAGCACCAGCAATCAATTGAACATCCAGACCGTCCCCACATCGCCGAAAGGAATGTATCAGGTAACCGTGGTCTTCAATGAGACTCTGTCTTCATCGACGAATGGCGGTTTCGTCCTGTTCCCCTTTGTGCTGCCTTATTTATTTAGAAAGAGCCGTCTCACGTCGCGACATAGGATCCTGGCATGGTCGATCGCGCTTGGCCTCGCCCTCTCCGCAATCTGCGCAGGTGGTTGTGGTGGCCGCGCTTCGGCCCCTCAATCCAGTCCGGAATCCGATTCCACACAACAGCTAACAAGCTCGGGGCTCGTCAGCCTCACCATTCGCTGAGACCTGATTCCGGCCGAATACTGCGGTGAGGCGCATCGGATCAGATAATCAGTCGGAAACCTTTGTAAGGCAAACTCTGTTGTGCGCATTGTCGATCGTTGCATTGAAATGTGCGAGAAAATCCCCGCCGATAAGACCTCGAACAGCGTACCCCGCTGCGTGAATCTCTTTCATATCGAACGCCAGCACATAAAGGCTTCCAACCTTTGCATTCTGGCCGACTCGAACCGAGTTGACCAGCGCGTACTTGCCTCCTTTTCCTTGGAGGCTTACGCCGACAACCGCTGCCCTTGTGGTGGTCTCAATGTTGAGTTCCGAAGCAAGAGACTCGTCGATCATCGTGACCTGACTTCCTGTGTCCAGCAGAAAATCGTATGGCCCCGCATCGTTTATGTAGGCTTCCAGTATCACCTGATTCCGATTAGAAGAAGCGTGAGAAGGCTGGACCGCGAGGTTTGCCGAACAGGAGGTCTCAGCGCAAAGGAGAGTTGGCCCTATAAAGATCGCTGCTATCAGAAGTGCACGTATCATTCTTTCAACCAGCCTCATAGAAATTCTCTGCAGCAGAACGGAAACCATGAGCGACGTCCCGCTGGGGCAGCGGAGTGCTGTATAAATAGCACCATTCTGCGAGCGATCAGATGCTCCCTTTTACGCTATAAATGGAAACTTTGGTTATTTTGATATCCAGTGTAACGCAAAGACCGAATGGTAGGAGTGTCCCGCATCACAATCTGACTGTCGCCGCAAATGGAGTGCCAAGACTTCCGCCTTTCGCCGCGAAACTCAAAGGAACATTCACCGTGCCGCCGGATTCACTTCCCTGACACGTTTCTGCTTCCCGATGCCGGACAAAAAAGAACGGCCCCCTGGGCTTGGGGGCCTTGCTTTGCACCGTGGAGCAGCCTGCCCGCATAGTCCGGGCAGGCTGGAACAAGATCTGTGTGGTCTATTCCTTGTTACTGACGAGAGAGAACATGGCTCCTTGGGGGTCCTGGCCATTGATAATCCAGCCCCCGCCGGGCACCTGCATCGGGCCATTCAGGATCTTCCCGCCGCCGGATTCGACTCGCTTGACGGCCGCCTTGATCGACTCAACGTTGAAGTAGAAGTTCCAACATGAGACAGGTATATGCGGCGCTTTGGTCATCATTCCGCCGTCGCCCATTTCCTTGTGGTCGCCTTCATCGAAGAGGCGATAGACGCCCATGGGGCCCATATCCATATCGCTGATCTTGGTCCAGCCGAAGACTTTGCTGTAAAAATCGAATCCGCCTTCGAGGTCTGTTGTGTAGAGCTCGTGCCAGCCAATGGTACCGGGAGTCGGTGGTGCGGGGCGTTCTGGCGAGGGCATCTTCGGGTCGGGCGTGAAGACCACGATTGCGGCACCCTGGGGATCGGATAATACGGCGAAGCGAAGCATGCCGGGAACGTCCGTCGCGGGTTTCCATAGCTTTCCACCGGCTTCGACGATTTTCTCGATGTGAGCGTCGACATCATCGACCGAAATGTAACCAATCCATGAAGTATGCCCGGTCATGTGCAGCATGCCGGCGATTCCAACGTTTCCGAGGTTGAAGGTGGTGTACGGGGAGCCTTCCCCTGAGGGCATCTCCTGGGTCGTCCAGCCCACAACGTCCGAGTAAAACTTGCCTGTGGCTTTGGTGTCGCTGGTCATGATTTCGTACCAGCTAAACTTTCCTTTTGGCGTAAACATCGCTCGAGTTCTCCTTGTTGGTGGACGCGCTAGCGTATCAAAGTGATGCGCGCTTGGTAGCGTTGATATCAACTCGATCAAAGGTATGTCAATCGGCCAAAGTTAATTTTGATGCCGAGGATGCGGAAGGCCGCGGGATTGCTCTTGGCGCGAGGTTCGAAGGGGGAGTGGGTCGCCCGCCGACTTCATTTCTTTGCGCAGCCCTGATTGTTCGCGGTCTTGGCGCATGTAGTGCCGTTGGGGCCTTCAACTGCGCCCTTTCCATTCTTGCTCTTGGATGTGGCGCCGTGGCTGGTTTGCGTTGTTGTCACCCCGTTAGAATCTGTGTGTGCGACAGCGGCATTACCGGTGTTGGGATTGACGGCAGCTGCGCCATTGGGGCCCTGAGTTGCGGTAACGCCATTCCTGGACTTGGTCGTAGTGCCGTTGCTGGATTGTGTCGTTGTCACTCCATTAGGGTTTCTGTGCGCGGAAGCAGCGTTGCCAGTATTCGGGTTAACCGCAACAGCCGACTTACCATTGCTGCAAACGGTCTGGCCGCGCCGGTTCTTAACGCAGTCCGCCCCATGCGCTACCGAAACAAAGAACATACACGCCATCACCGTCAGTAGAAGTTTCATTCGCTACTCCTTCGAGTACTGTTGCCCTCGATTCACACCGTTGTAGTGACGCTGTGACGATATCCGGTTTGAAGACCTCACGCAACCAGCAGAACGTGGGCTCGCCTACGGTCGACATCGCAAGGATGCGAAGACGAGGGAGCCGTTCTCTTTATGCAAGTGCGCATCATCCGCGGATTGCCAGGAATGTAAGCGGATGACATTCTCAGGAATAGCCCCTTTTTATATTGTCTTTGCTCGATAGACTCCAGCGCTGATACTTCATGCATTGCAAGTCGCTCGGCAGCCTTTCCCAGGCTCGTGACAGGCACGCCCCAAAATTGGATTCTTGAATTTCTTTGGGAAATTGGAGTTTGGGAGGGTGTCACTGTTTGTGCCAAATGATTCTAAGATATTTAGAATCAATGGCGGGGACGACGGGGCTCGAACCCGCGACCTCTGCCGTGACAGGGCAGCGCTCTAACCAACTGAGCTACGTCCCCTGAATGCTTCAACATTCATGAGTGTATCAGAAACTTCGGCCCTCAGGAGTGCCGCTGACTCACGGCAATCATCGACTTAGCGCATGATTTTTCCAGGCTGAGAAGTTCGCCCAAAACTCGAGGCTGCTGATGTACTACTCTGCATCCATGAAGCGATCTCTTCTGTTGACAATAGGATTGATATCCCTCGCCAGCCTGAACGCAAGAGAGCCGGCAGACACTGCGGCGAGGGCGGGCGAACTTATTCAAGTGCTGCAGCTCCACGTGTTGCCCGCGGAGTCCGGCTACCTTGGATTGATCGGCCAGTCAGCGCAAACATTGCAGATTGATGGACGCCAACTTGCGGTGCAGAGCCAGGTCTACTACATGCTCACGCGTGATCGTCCGGTGAACTATCTCCATTGGCTCGCTCCAGATGATACCCACATCCTGATCGAAGGAGGGCCCGTTGATTACTTCATCTTCCACCCCGATGGGAGCGCGGAGAAGTTGACTCTGGGAAGAGATGTCGCAGCAGGACAACGGCCTGTTGTTGCTGTGCCCGGCGGATGCTGGAAGGCTCTTCGTCTCCACGACGGTGCAAGCTATGCTCTGATGGCCAATGCCCTTTCGCCGGAATTTACGCCTGATCGCGTGAGAATCGGCGAGGGTGCTGAGTGGGTGAAGCGCTTCACGGGCAAAGCGCCCTGGGCCACTCCAGAAACGCTACGCGCCCTGATTGGCCCGAATTGGAAGCCATAGTCCCATTCGCACTACCCGTATCAGACTAGCCCTAAGCTGTCCACGCAGCGGCGCGACTTCCGCGGCCCGCCGTAGTGAATCCCATATCCATCGAGATCCCGCGCACGCATTGAAGCAGATGATTGGCGATCGCCGGCAGCTTCTGCGCTGTCACGCGAAATGACGGACCGGAGACGCTGACCGCGGCCACCGGCAGTCGCTGCGCATCGAGCAGCGGCACGGCAATGCAGCGCAGACCTTCTTCCAGTTCCTCGTCGTCGACGGCATATCCGCTCCGGCGCGTCTTCTCGATTTCAGTGCGCAAGGCCTCGGGCGTTGCGATCGTCCGACTGCGTGAACTTCTCGAAGCGGGTGCGGCGGATAATGTCGTTGATCCGATCTTCCGGCAGAAATGCGAGCATTGCCTTGCCCACCGACGTGCAATGAACCGGATTGCTCGAGCCGATCCGCGTAATCATGCGCACCGAGCGCGCCGGCTCAATCTTGTCGATGTAGATGACCCGCGCCTGCTCCAGAATGCACAGATGCGCCGTTTCCTCGGTCTCGGCCACCAGGCGGCGCAGGTGCGGCTGCGCACGCTCGCGCAGATCGTATTGCTCGATCGCGCGGTTGCCGAAGTCGAAAAGCCGAAGCCCGAGGCGAAACTTCCCGTTTGCCGTGCGCTCGACCATGCGGTGCCGTTCCAGCACCATCAGAAAACCGGTGCGCCGTGCTCTTGTGCAGTTGCAGCGACGAAGCGACCTGCGCCAGGCCGAGCGGAACTTCGCTCTCTCCGAGCAGATCCAGCACCGCAAACGCGCGGTCGAGAGCTTGAACCTTATATGTGCCTTGAGGGGTAGTGTCTCGCATATTGGTCCTCTATTCCGTTCTTGAGTACATATCCAGTTTCTCAGAATATGGGACTCACGTCAAGATTGTGAGACGGCGCCATTTTTGCCACCGGATCACGATCGTGGCACGTTGCTCAATCAACCGACTGAACGATTGGAGCTATGCCGGCACCACATCGCCTTCGCCTGGAGCCAGAAACAGGTTCTGCTCCAGGCCGTGCTGGCGCGTGTAGAGGTCGTAGTAGCGGCCGCCCAGCGCGAAGAGCTCCGCGTGATTTCCGCGCTCCACGATACGACCCTGCTCAACCACCAGTATCTGGTCGGCGCGCCGGATCGTCGAAAGCCGGTGCGCAATGACAAAGGTTGTGCGTCCCAGCATCAGCTGGCTCAAGCCCGGCCTGAATCATCGCCTCTGACTCGGAATCGAGAGAGCTGGTGGCTTCGTCGAGAATCAGGATGCGCGGCTGCAGCCAAGCAGTGCACGCGCAATCGACAGCCGCTGCCGCTGTCCGCCGGAGAGCTTCACGCCTCGCTCGCCCACAATCGTGTCGTATCCCTCCGGAAAGCGCTCGGCAAATTCGTCGACGCGCGCCGTGCGGCAGGCAAAGAGAAACTGCTCCTCTGTCGCTTCGGGCCGCGAAAACATGATGTTCTCGCGAATCGAGCCATCGAAGAGAAACGAATCCTGCAACACCACGCCCAGTTGCGAGCGAAAGGTGTTCAGGTCCGACGTGCGCCAGATCAATGTCGTCCACCAGCACCCGTCCCTGCGTCGGCGTGTGAAAGGCGCAGATGCAGGCTGATGATCGTCGATTTGCCGGAACCGGATGAACCCACGAGCGCCGTCACCGTCCCCGGCTCGGCAAGAAAGCTGATGCCGTGCAGGACTGGCTTGTCTGGCTCGTACGCAAACTCCACATCTTCGAAGCGCACCGTACCCTGGATCGGCGGCATCTTGAAGCTTGCGGCGCGGGTCCTGGTTCTCTTCGAGTTCCGCCATGATTTCGCCGGTACGGTCGAGACCGGCAAATGCCTCGGTTAGCTGCGTGCCGATGTTCACGATCTGGAAGACCGGCGCGATCATGAAGGCGAGAAACATGTTGTAGCTGAAGTAGTCGCCGACAGTCCACGTATGGCTCAGCACGCTGTGCCCGCCAAGCCACATCACCAGTGCCGAAACCAGGCCCAGCACGGTTGTGGAAGCCGACCCCAGAATGCTGGTCATGGTGAGGGACTTCATCACGTTTGCCAGCAGCCGTTCAACGCCCTGCGCAAAAACGCTTGCCTCGCGCTCTTCGGCGTGATAGCCCTTGATTACGCGCACGCCGCCCAGCGATTCGGTCAGCCGGCCGGTGACTTCTGCGTTGATCTTTGCCTCGCTCGCGGAAGATTGGCCGAATCATTTTGAAGGCATATTGCAGCACAAAGACAAATGCGCCCACCACCGAGAACACGGTCAGCGTGACGACGACGCTCCGATGAAGGAGAAAGATGAATGCCAGAATGGCTGTCAGTAAGCCGCCGACGAATTCTACAAGCCCCGTACCGACGAGGTTGCGCACGCCTTCCACGTCTGTCATGATGCGCGACACCAGCGTGCCGGTGCGGTTCTCGTCGTAGTACGCCACCGACAGCAGGCCCACGTGCCGCTGCACCTGGCGTCGCATCTCGGCAATCAGTCGCTGCCCTGCCTTCGAAAGCAACTGCGTAAGCGAGAACGAAGTGATCGCCTGAACCACCATCGCTGAAAACACCAGCGCTATGATCCGAGGCAACATCTCCGGATGCGCATTCGTCGGCGACAGCACTTTGTCCAGCAGCGGCTTCGACATGAATGGCAACACCAGTCCGGCCACGCGGTTGATCGCCATCAGGCCCATCCCTGCGAGCAACAGGCCCTTGCGCGGAGCAACGAGCTTCCAGATCTGCGGCCATAGCTTCTTCAGGTTTGGCTTGCGCTTCGGCAGATCGGGGCGGGCTGCGCGCGCGTGCCCGCCCCGCGGAGAGCGCTCCGCACTCGTGCTCATACCCAGTCCGCCGCCACGCATCGTGCCCATCTGCTGAACCTAAGCCTTCCTCGAGCGCCGTACAGCGATGAACGATCGCACGCAGAGGATGACGTAGATAAGCATCAACCCGGCCATCGTGGACTTCGATGCCAGTGCAATCTGATCCGGCTCAAGCCCATTCGATTTCGCGTGCAGATAACCTCGGATTCCCTCAGCCGCGGCACCAAGAAATCCGAGCAGGCCGATCGTCACGTTGATGTGCATGAATAGCTTGCGGCGCGACTCACTTGGGCTGATTGCCAGCAGGCCAAAGATGCCGAGCGCCACTCCAAACCAGGTCGGAATCAGCGCCGTTGAATGCTGGCTGCCCGTTCCCAGGTAACCAACAAGACCAAGAGCAATCAGGAGAACTGCAAAGAACAGTGTTACTTTCGCCAAGCAGGTCCTCCCATGCGGCCATGTCAGGATACCAGTTGCATGGATGCGCCTGCCTGGCTCAGCGATGCGAAGAATGTGCGGCTGTCTCAGCGCTGAATGCGGGCCGACGCCACCGTGCTGCGAATGCCCGCACCTGCTCCACGGTCGCCATGGTCGTGTCACCCGGAAACGTAGTCAGCAGAGCGCCATGCGCCCAACCCAGCTTGACTGCTTCTTCAGGCGATTCGCCCGTCAGCAGGCCATAGATGAAGCCGGACGCGAAGCCGTCACCCCCGCCAACGCGATCCAGCACATCCAGTTCGGCCGTCGGTGCGGTGTAGGTCTTGCCATCGATCCAGGCAACGGCGCTCCAACTGTGCCGATTGGTCGAGTGCACCTCGCGCAGCGTCGTCGCCACGACCTTTACGTGCGGTAGCTTCTTCGTAACCTTTTCGATCATGCCGAAGAACACGCTTGGATCGAGCTTTGATTTGGCCGCGACCTCGGGCCCGGGAATGCCAAGCCCCTTCTGCAGGTCTTCTTCGTTGCCCACCAGCACGTCGACGTTCTCGACGATCCTGCCGATGGTTTCGACGGCTTGCTCATCTCCGCCGGAGATCTTCCAAAGCTTCTCGCGGAAATTGAGATCGAATGATGTGACGGCGCCGGCAGCCTTCGCCTCTCGCATCATCTCTGCGGCCAGCTCCGCGGTCGTGGGTGAGAGAGCCGCAAAGATTCCTCCGCTATGTACCCAGCGCACGCCTCCGGCAAAGATCGCCTTCCAGTCAAAATCGCCCGGCTTCAGCTGCGCCGCCGCTTCGTTGCACCGGTTGTAGAACACCACGGGGCCACGCACGCCAAATCCGCGATCGCTGTACACCGTCGCCATGTTGGGGCCATTGACGCCGTCGTGCTTGAAGTGCTTGTAGATCGGCTTCACGCCCATCGCTCGCACCCGCTCGGCAATCAGGTCGCCGATAGGATAGTCCGACATGGCGGACGCAATCGCGGTCTTCATTCCAAAGCAGTCCGCCAGGTTGGCGGCCACGTTGAATTCGCCGCCGCTGACGTGAATCTTGCACTCCGTCGCCTTGCGGAATGGAATAATGCCCGGATCGAGCCGGTGAACCAGCGCACCCAGCGACAAGAAATCCAATTCTGCATCGCTTCGAATACTTAGTCCTCACTCATCGTTCACTTTCTCCTGATCATCAATTCTGAAATAGAAAAACTTAAATCACGCCACTCCCGCTGTCAGCTTCACGTCATCCAGTACTTGTTCCGGAGTCCATTCATTTCCCGGATAGAAACGAACGACCTTGCCGTCAGGCCCGATCAGCGTCGTAGACAGCGTGTGCGTAATCGTCTGATCCGTCTCGCTCGTAATCCCCACGTTGAAGAACTTGGCCATCTCCAGCAACTCCGGCTTCTCGGGCACGGCAAAGTCCCAGTTCGCAAACGCATCCTTTGCATCGCTGCCGATATACGTGGCGCCATAGGCTCGCAGGCGATCAGGCGTGTCGTGCTCGGGATCAAAACTGACGCACAGCAAATGGGTCTTCTCGTGAAGTCGAGGGCTTGCAGCCAGTTGCTTCTCGATGACTGCGAAGTTGTGCGTCACGAGCGGACAGAAATTAGGCAGGGGGCAGCGCGTGTAGATAAATGTCAACAGCAGATTCTTCCCGCGAAATTGACTGAGATGAATCATGTGCCGATCCTGGTTGCGCAACTTGAAATCGGGAACGGCATCGCCCTGTGCGGGGACGTGATAAAGAACCGCAGGCTTGTAGTCGGGCTTCGCCTGGGCCACGACCACGATGTGGTCCAGCAGGACCTCCGCATCGTCATCCTGCGACACCAGAACATCCGCAGTAATGACATCACCGGGGTGCAGTTCGCTCACAATGCTCGGATCTTTGAGTTTGTAAGGCATCGTCATCGCTTCCATGAAGCCGGAAATCGCCTCATGGTCGAGTGTCACTTCGCCCCGGGAAACATCTGAGGACACAACCTTTCCGCGAAGCTTGTACACCTTGAATAAACTTGACGGCGACGAAGGAACAGCAGCCTCTTTTCCTGATCGGCACGCGACAAGAGCGACGACTGCAAAGAGTGCGAAGACAAGAACTCGGCGAAGCACTCTCCAGTGTACAACCCTCAATTCGGTGCCCTTTTATGCACAGATGGCGCTCCGGTGCCGGTCACGATATAACCCAGGAATGGGAAAGCGGGCGGGAGAAGAGATCGACGGCTGGCTACGGAGGGAAGGGCTGGTCGTAACCTCCAGCGATCGCGCCACGCGTGCATTGCAGGGCGCTCACCACCGCCTTCGCCGCGCCGAGGGCCTCTCTGCCTGGCCGACGCCGAAGATCGTGGACTGGAGAACATTTGCCCGCTCCGCGTGGGATGACCGCGGCATGGATGGTCGCTTGCTGATGAATTCCACCCAGGAACTGGCGCTCTGGTCCGACATCATTCGTGATGAGCGACAGCTCCAGACTGCCCTGGACGCATCGATCCAGCGCCTGGCATCACTCGCAATGGAAGCACATGAATTGCTCTGCTTCTATTCTCCGGCCCATCTGCGTGTGGCAGCGCGAAGCGGCTGGGATCGCGATGCTGCTGCATTCAGTCAATGGCTCGCATCGTTCAATGAGGCCTGTCGAAAGAACAATCTCCTCAGCGCAGGCAGAATGCCTCGAGAGCTGGTCACGAAGCTTCAGTCGGATCCGTCTGCCCGCCCCCCTCTCCTGGCTACTGGCTTTGACCGTTTTCTTCCCATTCAGCGGGAGATTTTCGATGCCTGGGGAAACTGGGATCAGCCTGCCTCTGAGGATCTGGTTGCTCTGATGTCCTTCCATGCTGCGTTGGATTCTCAATCAGAGTTGGAAGCTTGCGCGCTATGGTGCAACGGCCAGATAGCATCCGATCCCGAACGCCGCCTTCTCGTCATCACGCAGGACATCGCCTCAAAACGGGGTGAGATTGAGAGAGCTTTTCTCCGCTTTAGTGATCATGTGCCAAACTTTGAATTCTCGCTCGGCATCCCTCTGGCGCAGGTCTCGCTGGCGCGCGGAGGCCTGCTGCTCTTGCGTTGGCTGTATGGAGCAATCGATGAAGACGAGTTGGATTGGCTGATTGCGAGCGGATTGACGGCCGGCCAGGAGGAGTCGGCGGCACTCGAAGTCTACATGCGCGTATTGCGTCGCAAGGGCCTGCAGCGGATCCAGTGGACGCTGCAGGCCTTCCTTGACCAACCCGCACTCTCCGCGAAACTGCCACTCTCCTGGGTTCAGAAGATGATCGGCGCGCAACGGCAGCTCCGGGATTCTGGTGCCCGACTTCGGAATCCGCTCGAATGGGCCGACTCTGTTCCTCATCTGCTTGAGACAATGGGTTGGCCCGGAGCACAGGCGCAGGAGAGTGTCGACTTTCAGGCCGTTCGCCGCTGGCAACAAGCCCTGGATGCCGCAGGTTCGCTTGGCTTTGATGGCCGACGAATTGACTGGCCGGAATTTCTTTCTGTGCTCGACAGGACACTGAGCGACACACTGTACGCACCGGAGTCACTGAACGCGCCCATTCAGATTGCCGGCCCGGCAGAGTCTGCAGGTCTCACGGCTGATGGAATTTGGTTTCTCGGCGCCGACGAGGATTCGTGGCCGGCTGTCGGGTCGTTGCATCCCTTGCTACCGCCTGAAATTCAACGCGAAGCAGACATGCCACATACCTCGCCGCTGCGTGATTGGGATTTAGCCTCCGCCATTACAAAGCGCCTGGTCAATTCCGCGCCAGTGGTTCACTTCAGCTTTGCGCGACAAACGGATGATGCCGAGACACGCCCTTCGCGCCTCGTTGCCAAGCTCGCGGGCCGGCCCCGGCAATTACCCGCCGAAATGATCCCGCCTCCGCCCGCCTCGCCGTCAGCAACATCCTTTCCAGACACAAGCAAAGTCCCTTTCCGACAGGACAAAGTACATGGCGGATCAAGCATTCTCACTGCACAGTCGCAATGCCCATTCAAAGCATTTGCAGTCGCGCGGCTCGGCGCAGCGGACTGGGAGCCGGCCGAAGTTGGGCTCACACCTCAACAGCGAGGCCAGATTCTGCATTCTGTCCTTCGCTCGATATGGTCCGGCCCGCCCGAGGGGATTCGCTCGCTCGACGACCTGAAGAAGCTGGGCGATCGTGCGAAATTCGTCGAGCGCCATGTTCAGCGAACCGTGCGGGAAGAATTGCCTGCATCAGCGCTGGACCGCATGCCGCGCCGTTATCTCGATCTCGAAGAGAAGCGTCTTGCAGGCCTTGTGACTGAATGGTTGGCCTATGAATCAAAACGGATGCAGTTTTCCGTTGCCGGTACCGAGGTGGATCACACGATCCGTCTGGCCGGTCTCACTCTGAAGCTGCGCATCGACCGCATCGATCGCCTGAACGACGACTCATTGCTCGTGATCGATTACAAGACGAGCGATGTTTCGCCCCGCGCATGGGAACTGCCGCGTCCCGACGATGTGCAGTTGCCTCTTTACGCCGGCTTCGCTCTTGAAGAGAGACCCGGTGGACTGGTCTTTGCGAAACTCCGGGCCCATGACTGGGAACTTGTCGGCAACGTTGCGGACGCCAGGGCAACACTGCGGAAGCGACATCACGAGCAGGAACCCACTCGCGCGGGATCCCCTTACACCCGAAATGATGAGGGACTGGAAAGCCAGCATCGAAGGGCTCGCACGCGATTTCGTTGAAGGCCGTTCAGACGTTAACCCGCGCGACTACCCGAAGACCTGCGCACGCTGCGGATTCCAGACCATCTGCCGCATTCAGGAACCCGAGAATCAAAGCCGCTTGAATCTGAAGGCCGACACGAGCAACGAGGAGGCCGCCGATGAATAGCGTGGCTGCACTGGCGCCTCCCGATGTAAGCGCGCGTAACACCGCGCTTGATCCGGAGCGTTCCATCCTCGTCCAGGCTCCCGCAGGTTCTGGAAAGACTGACCTGCTCACGCGCCGTTTTCTGCGCCTCCTGGGCGGAGTGGAAGATCCTGGCCAGATCGTCGCCATTACGTTCACCAAAGCCGCCGCTGCCGAAATGCGCCAGCGCATCATGTCAGAACTCGAGAAAGCGGACGCGAGAGATGCATCGCAGATCCCCACTGAAGGATTTTCGCTGGAGGCGCTGGCGCATCGTGCGCTCGAGCGCTCGCGCAAAATGGATTGGCGACTGCTCGACCTATCTTCGCGCCTCCGCATTTCAACCATCGATTCGTTTTGCCGCGATCTTGCGCTCCAGCAGCCGCTTCTCTCGGGCATCGGCGGCAATCTTGAAATCAACGAACAGCCTCTGGAACTCTATCGCCGCGCGGCACGTCTTACGCTGGAGAGGCTGGGTGATCCAACCAGCCCAGGTCTTGATGCGGCCATCGAGGCGCTTCTCCTCTGGCGTGACAACAACTGGCACGAGTTGGAGAGCCTCCTTGTCGACATGCTCAGCCAGCGCGACCGCTGGATGCGGGACTTTGTGCTGGTGGACGAACAGGGCTGGGAGGAATTGCGCACCCGGCTGGAACGGCCATTTGCAAATGCCGTGGCAGGCGCCCTCTCGCGCCTGAACGAATTGCTGAACCGCATTCCCGGCGCCTGTGATGAAGCGCTCGAGCTTGCGAGATTCGCATTCGGCCACGGCGGAGGCGATTTCCTCAACGACCTCGCCGAGCTCGCAGAGCTGCCCTGCGGCCCCTTTGCACCTGGTGATGCCCTCGCGGGGGAGCACCAGGCATTCGCTTGCCTGGCGCAGTTTCTGCTGACAAAAGATGGCGGTCTACGCCAGAAGGTCGACAGGTCAAACGGCTTCCCACCGGACAATGAGACGGAAAAGCTCCGGATGCGCGCCTTGATCAGCGAATTCGACACCGTTCCCGGGCTGGCTGCCGCCCTCGACGGCATCCGACGACTCCCGCATTGCCGCTACACCGAGGACGAATGGCGGATCGTGCGTGCCTGCTTTACCGTTCTGCGCCATGCCTCCGGTCAGCTCAAAGCTGTGATTGCCGAGGCGGGCACGGTGGATTTCATCGAAGTGGCTCAGATCGCCCAGCAGGTGCTGCAGGGAGAGGATGGGTTTCCAACCGATGCCGCGCTTGCCGTCGCCGACGGCATCCGCCATCTGCTCGTTGACGAATTTCAGGACACCAGCCGCCGCCAGCACCAGCTATTGTCTTCTCTTGTCGCCGCATGGCCCGATCAGATTGGTCGCTCCGTCTTCGTCGTCGGTGATCCCATGCAATCCATCTACTTCTTCCGCGACGCGGAGGTGGAACTCTTCCAGCGAATTCGCACTGCGGGCCTTGAGGCTGGTGATAATCAACCCTTGCAATTCACGCCCGCTGACCTCACCGCAAATTTCCGAACCGCTCCGGAACTCGTCAACGAATTGAACGGCTTCTTCGCCGAAATATCAGCACACAACGATGGAAGCGGAATCGCGTTTAGCCGGGCAGAGGCCGCGCGGCCGAGAAGTTCCGGTTCCAATTCGCGCCTTCAACTGCATCTCAGCTTCGTGCCGCAGACTGCCAGGGGCGCTGCCAGATCTCCAAGTGCGATTGAGGCCAGGCACGAAACCGCCGCTCAATGCGAAACCGCTCGAGCAGAGCAGACCACCGAGATCGTCGATCTTATTCGAGGCCACTCTGGCCGAATGAAGGAGGCATCTGAGTCCGGCAGGAAATATCGCGTGGCCGTTCTCGGGCGCGCACGCAGTGCGCTCGCGCCGATTGCAGAAGCTCTTCGCGAGGCAAATATCTCCTTCCGCGCCGTCGATTTAGAGACCCTGAAAGACAGGCCCGAGATCGTCGACGCCCTGGCGCTCGCGCGGGCTCTCATGAACCACCAGGACCGGGTCTCATGGCTCGGTGTGCTCCGCGCGCCGTGGTGCGGTCTCAGTCTTGAAGAACTCCACACGATTGCGGGCACCGACGAATGGTCCTTCCCACCCTCTCCAGTCCCGCAATTGCTGAAGGAACGACGGCATCTTCTCGGCGATGCGTCTCGCAAAGCTGTCGATCGCGTACTAAACGCAATCAATTCCGTCCCGCGCCTGCGGTCCATTTTGCCCACTGCCTCATTGGGCACATTGCTGCGGCAGGTCTGGCTTGCACTCGGCGGCGACAGTTGCGCAGACTCAACCGCACGCGTCAACCTCGATCTGTTCTGGAAGTTGCTCGATCGGTTGCCTGAAGGTGAACAAGACCTGTGCGGCACAGCGCTCCACGCCGCGCTTGAACGACTGTGTGCCCAACCCGATCCCGCGGCGAGCAGCGAAGTTGGCGTGCAGTTGATGACGATCCACAAATCAAAAGGACTCGAATTCGAGGTTGTCATCGTTCCTGACCTGCAGGCGACAGCGCGCCGAGGTTCAAGAAAACTTCTTTCCTGGCTTGAACGGGGATTGGCTGAACCGGGCGAATCTGGTGACGTTACGGAGTTCCTTGTCGCGCCGATGCAGCCCAAGGGCGCCGAGCGCGGCAGGGCAAAAGAATGGGTCGATCGCATCTATTCTGAGCGAGAGTCACAGGAGACGAGACGCATCCTGTATGTGGCTGCCACGCGGGCACGCGAAGAACTTCACTTCTTTGCCCGCCCCGCGTACAAGGGAGAGAGGGACGACTCCTTGTCGCTCATCGAGCCTTCAAACTCACTCCTGGCAACCGCCTGGCCCGCACTCGCAGAAGAAGTCAGAGCACGATTTGAAGATTGGAGGGCGACGTCTTCCCGGCAGATCGAAGAGCCGATTATTCTGTCACTCGCCGCATCGGAAGGCACCAATCTAATCGTTATGCCTCGACGATCCATGCCGACGCTCGTGCGCCGCTTGCCGGTCGACTTCCAAGTCGGCTCTGCGATCGTTCCAGCCGTCACTCTCAGGCAGGGGCTCATCGGAAACTCCTCCAAACCCTACCAACGCCATGAAGGAGGCCTTCTCTCGCGAGCGCTGGGCAGCGCTGCTCACCGGCTGCTTGAGGAGCTTGCCCGCCTTCGCGCCACACACGACTGGGACTCTGCCATCGCGGCTCTCGATCCACTGGAACCCGTCATTTCTGCGCAGATTCGCGCCGCCGGATTCCCTGCTTCTGAAGCGGCATCCATCGCCGCGCAGGCGATCAAGATGGCTCACAATGCTGCGAACGACCCCGTCGGCCAATGGATACTCTCTCCGCACGCCGAGGCAGAGAGCGAGGCTGCATGGGCCGGGATTGTTGACGGAGATCTTCGACAAGTACGCGTCGATCGTGTCTTCCGCGCGGGTCCCGCGCCCATAATGGAGGGCGGCGACACCTGGTGGGTGATTGATTTTAAGACAGCTCGCGCTGACGATGTGGATCCAGCTTCAGTTCTGCCAGGGCTCCGCGCCGCGTTTGCACCTCAGCTTGAGATGTATTCCGCCATCCTGCGAAACCTGCACGGCGCAAACGCAAGTCTTCGAGCCGGCCTCTACTACCCGCGCATGTCTGTGCTGGATTGGTGGGAAGTCTAGCGAACGTTGTTCTCTGCCATCCCGATTGGCCTAATAAGTCAGGGGAATTCGGCGGGGCCAGGCGCACTCAGCCGGCCGCCTTCCCGTCCTTCTGAGCCATGACGCTCTTGTGGTGCCGCACATCGTCACCCTGTACCCAGAAGATCACGTCCTCGGCAATGTTGGTCGCATGGTCGGCGACGCGCTCAAGCGCGCGGCAGATCATCAGCGCATTCAAAGCCTGCGGAGCGATGTGGCTCTGCTCCTCCATCACTCTTGGTAAGTGATTTGTACGCTGCCCGATTCATCGTATCCACGGCATCGTCCATCGTCAGCACTGCGCGCGCCAACTCCGGGTCGGCCTCGATAAACGACTGCAGGCTCTTGCGCACCATCTCCGCCGCCAGCGTCGCCATCCGCGGAATATCGACCGGCAGTTCTGCAATCGCCATCTGCTCCATGTTGCGGACGCGTTCGCTGATGCTCTTTGCCGAGTCGCCCACGCGTTCCAGGTCGGCGTTGATCTTGATCACGCTCAGAATGAAACGCAGATCGATGGCCATGGGCTGTTCCATCGCCAGCAGGTCGAGCGCGGCCTGATCGATGTCGCGCTCCAGCCGGTTGATGGCGACCTCGCTGCGGCTTACCAGATCGCAGATCGAAAGATCGCGCACGCGATAGGCTTCGATCGCGCGCTGGATGGCCTGCTCGGCCAGCCCGGCCATCACCAGCAGATTCTCTTTGAGTTCATCCAGGCTCTGTTGAAACCGAATGCGTGTCATCCGAACCTGCCCGTGATGTAATCCTCGGTCCGCTTGTCGCTGGGATTCGTGAAGATCTTGTGTGTCGAGTCGAACTCCACCATTCGGCCGTTCAGAAAGAATCCCGTCTTCTCTGCGACGCGCGCCGCCTGCTGCATGTTGTGGGTCACAATCACGATAGTGTACTGCGATTTGAGCTGAAAGATCAGGTCTTCGATCTTCGAGGTCGACACCGGGTCGAGCGCCGAGGCCGGCTCATCCATCAGCAGCACCTCAGGATCGACGGCCAGCGCGCGCGCAATGCACAGCCGCTGCTGCTGACCGCCGGAAAGGCTGGCGCCGGACTTCTTCTTCAGATCGTCCTTCACCTCTTCCCACAGCGCGGAATTCTTCAGCGACCGTTCCACGATCTCATCCAGCACGCGGCGGTTGCTGTATACCATTCAGCTTCAGCCCTGATGCCACGTTGTCGTAGATCGACATGGTCGGAAACGGATTCGGCCGCTGAAACACCATGCCCACGCGCCGCCGGATCTCTACCGGCTTGGCGTCGCTGTAGATGTCCAGGTCGCCGATGCGCACGGTGCCCGTGACGCGCGCGATGGGATTGGTCTCGTGCATCCGGTTCAGGCAGCGAACAAATGTGCTCTTGCCGCAGCCGGACGGACCAATCAGCGCCGTGGCATGATTGGCAGGGATATTCAGGTTGATGTCCTGCAGCGTGTGATTCGTTCCGTACCACGCATTCAGGTTTGTAACCTCGATGCCAACGCCCACTTAGCTTGCCCCTTTCAAAACGCCGCGACTGGTCACATAGCGCACCAGCGAAACTGCCATCACGATCAGCGCAATCAGCACCAGCGCCCCGGCCCAGGCCAGCCGGTGCCAGTCGTCGTAGGGCGACTGCGCGTACACGTAAATCTGCAGCGGCAGAGCTGCGATTGGCCGGTTGAGGCTTGTGCTCCAGAACGAATTGCCAAGCGCAGTGAAGATCAGCGGCGCCGTCTCTCCTGCCACGCGCGCAAACGCCAGCATGCATCCTGTAATGATGCCCGGCGAGGCCGTCTTCACCGTGATCGAAAGCACCGAGCGCCAGTTGGGAACACCCAACCCAAGCGCCGCCTCACGAATTGCATTCGGCACCATCAGCAGCATCTCTTCGGTGGTCCGGCAAACGGTGGGAATCATCATGATGCCCAGCGCCACGCCGCCAGCAAAGGCCGAGAAGTGTCCTTGCGGAATCACAATCAAGCGAATAGGCCGCGAGACCCATCACGATCGAAGGAACACCATTCAGCACATCGGCCGTAAAGCGGACCGCATTGGCCAGCTTGGTCCCGCGCCCGAATTCCGCCAGGAAGATTCCGCCGCCGATTCCAATCGGCACCCCGATCAGACTTGCAATCCCAAGCAAGACACCGGAGCCGACGATGGCATTTGCCATGCCGCCGCCCACTTCACCAACAGGCTTTGGAACCTCTTGTGAAGAAAGCGAGATTGAGCGAACTGGCGCCCTTCACGATCAGATAAACGAAGATGGCAACCAGCGGGGCAATCACCAGCACCGTCGCAAGGATCGCCAGCCCCGTAACCGCGCGATCTGTCGAACCACCGCCATTTGGATCGAAAGCTGGTTTGACCCACGCTCAATCGCAATCTCCTCAATTCACCCGCGCCGGTGCGCCGCGCGTCACCGCCCACACCAGGATTCGTGCGAGAGCATTCACGAGGATGGTCACGATGAAGAGCGCCAGTCCGATCTCGATGAGCGCGCTGCGATGCAGATCCGCTGATGCTTCCGCGAATTCATTCGCAATCACCGACGCCATCGAACTCCCGTTGGAAAGCAACGAGTGGTGAATCTCGGGACGTGTTGCCGATCACCATCGTCACGGCCATGGTTTCGCCCAGTGCGCGTCCAAGACCCAGAATGACCGCGCCCACAATGCCGATGCGGGCATTGCGCAGCACGCCCATGCGGATCATCTCCCAGCGCGTCGCGCCCAGCGCCAGCACCGCCTCGCGCTGCGAGTGCGGCACCGCCGTCATCACTTCGCGCGTCAGCGACGAAATGATGGGCAGAATCATGATGGCCAGAATGACTGCCGCTGACAGATACCCCAGGCCTGTCGGATTGTCGTCGTTGAAAAGTCCCGTCCAGCCCAGCGTCTTGATCAGCAGCGGATTGACATGCTCCCGCAGAAGCGGCACCAGAATGAAAACTGCCCACAATCCGTAGATGATGCTCGGAATCGCTGCCAGCAACTCCGTGACAAAGGCCAGCGGGCCGCGCAGAAGCCTCGGGCACATCTCGGTCAGGAAGATCGCCAGCCCGATCGCCAGCGGAACAGCCAATAACGAGCGACAGCAGCGACGAAACCAGGGTTCCGTAGACAAACGGCAGGGCGCTGAAGTGCCCATTCACCGGATCCCAGTAGGATGGCAGCCCTGTTGTCGGATCGAAGTACGCCTTGAAGAAGAAGCTGATTCCAAACTTGTTCCAGGCCAGATCTGAGCGCAGCATCAACTCTGACAAGATGAAAATGACAATGCCGAAATATGCTGAGCCCGCACAGCACCATCAACACATGGAAGACACGGTCCGCGAACGCCGAATTCCCTCGCGACAGCAGAAACTTCCGAATCGCCGAAGCCTCAGTCTTTCGCGCCTCCGCCGCCTGTGTGACCGGCGGAACTTGGGGCTCAGTCTGGGTTTGTAGGTGCGAGATTCGTATCTCAGGCACTTGAACCGTCACTCACCGTAGGCTAACGGGCAAAGATGAATAGAAGGTTACAGGGCTGCTAAATCAAGCTCATACAGAACAAAATGCTGTAAATCGGTTGGCACTTGGCCGCTTCGTCTCGAAAACGGATGCCACTGATGAGATGCTTTCTACCGCACAATAGCGCAAGCCCATTCCTGTCGAGCCTTCGGCGCGGGAACCGTCTTTTCCTCGCCCCGTCACCGGAGTCTTCCGGTAAGCTGTGGGACTGGAAAATCTTAGGTCAAAACCATGCGCTCAACTCTTGCTGTCGCTGTTCTCGCCCTCTTCCTGCCTATTTGTTGTCAGACCTCAGCCCAGTCCGATCCGATCGATCGTGAATGGAAGGCCGCCTGGATCACGCATCCAACCGCCCCGCTCCGCGAGCCCGTTGTTCTGCACTTCCGTCGCACGTTGGACCTGCCTTCCGTGCCCGAAAGCTACAAGGTTCGCGTCAGCGCCGATAACCGCTTCATCTTGTTTGTGAACGATCAGCGCGTCGGCGATGGACCGGCCCGTGGAGACCTCGCTCACTGGCGTTACGAGCAATTCGACCTCGCGCCACTTCTTCAAAGCCGGGCCACAACCTCATCACCGCCACGGTCTGGAACTTCGGCGTTTTCGCGCCGGTCGCCCAGATGAGCGACCGCACCGCCTTTCTGCTTGGAAAGCGAGGCAACCGGCCCCGGCTCCATCAGCACTCCCGATGGTTGGCTCGTCGAGGAGGAACCCGGCCAGCGCGCCCTCGACCGCAGCTCCGTCACTCTGAAGACCTATTTCGCCTCTGGCCCCGGAGAAGAACTCGACGCCTCCCACTACGACTGGCACTGGAACTCCGCTTCTGCCACCGGCACAGCCTGGGTTCCCGCCGCCTCTCCCATGCGCGACAGCATCTTTCCCGGGGTCAGCAAGGCACACTCCGCCGACACCACCGGCGACAATTTCTGGGGGCTGATCCCCGATCCCCTCCCGCATATGGAGTACAAGCCAACCGAGTGCCGGAGAAACCGTCGCGTGCCGACCTCTCTGACGCTCAAGGCGTTTCCCAACATCCGCAGTCACGGTGGCTGCCGGCAGTCATATCCACCTGTTGCTCGACCGCAAGACCCTCACCACCGCCTACCCTCAGCTCACCGTCTCCGGCGGCAAAGGCGCGAAGATCCGCCTCACCTACTCCGAAGCTCTCTACGACAAAAACCAGCATAAAGGCGACCGCGATGCCGTCGAAGATCGCCAGGCCCTCGGCCTCACCGACAGCTTCCTCCCCGACGGCGGCGACCACCGCAGCTTTCATGCCGCTCTGGTGGCGCACCTGGCGCTATCTCGATCTCGACATCGACCACCGGCGACCGAGCCTCTCACCCTCGAATCCCTCACCGCCAACTTCACCGCCTACCCCTTCGAGGAGCGCGCCAGCTTCAAATCCGGCGACCCCGACCTCGACAAGATCTGGGAGATCAGCTGGCGCACCGCCCGCCTCGATGCCCACGAAACCTACATGGACACGCCCTACTACGAGCAGCTCCAGTACGTCGGCGACACGCGCATCCAGGCTCTCATCTCCTACACCGTGGCCGGCGACGACCGGCTCGGCCGCCAGGCGATCGCCGCCTTCGACCAGTCCCGCTCTCCCGACGGCCTCACGCGCAGCCGCTATCCCAGTTCCCTGCCGCAGACCATCCCTCCGTTTTCGCTGCTCTGGATCGGCATGCTGCACGACTACTGGATGTATCGCCCCGACCCCGAACTGGTTCGCGAATCGCTTCCCGGCACCCGCGCTGTGCTCGGCTGGTTTGCAAAGTACGAACAGCCCGACGGCCTGCTTGAGCAAGCTGCCCTGGTGGAGCTTTATTGACTGGGTCTCCTCCGGCGAAACTCCCACCTACGACGCGCATGGAGAGTCGTGCATCACGACCCTCGAATATCTGGGCGCACTTGGCGAAGCCGCCGAGCTCGAGAAATCCTCGGCGATCCGATCTACTCGCCGCCGCTATCCTCGAACGCGCCAACCACGTCCGCTCCGGCCTTTACGCAAAGTGCTGGGTGGCGTCGCGCGGTCTGCTCGCCGACAATCCTGACCAGAAAGATTTTCAGCCAGCAGGCCAACATCCTCGGCGTCCTTTATGACGTGATCCCCAAGGAGCGTCAGCAGGACGTCCTGCGCCAGATGCTGTCAATCGAACCCGGAACCACTCCCAATGGGGTCCTTAGCGCCTCCTACTACTTCCGCTTCTACCTGGCGCGCGCGCTCGATCACGCAGGCATGGCCGACGAGTATCTGCACTCGATCGACCCCTGGCGCAAGCTCCTGCCCCTTGCACTTCAGCACCTGGCCAGAGATCCCCGGCGATACGCGCTCCGACTCGCATGCCTGGTCGGCACACCCCATCTACGACATGCTCACGCTCGTCGCCGGAATCGAGCCGGCCAGCTCCCGGCTTCGCCTCCGTGCGCATCGCACCGCACCTGGGTGCTCTGAACAACCTAACCGCCAGCTTTCCTCACCCCCGCGGGGACATCCGAGTGGAATACCATCGAAAGCCGGCCGGGTTGGACGCAACCGTCACCCTCCCCGGCAGATGTCACTGGGACATTTGTTTTGAACGGAAAAGTCTTCCCGCTCAAGCCTGGAGCCAACCGAATCACCGCGAATTGACGTTTTGGCTGCTTCTGGTTAATTGGCTGGCAAATCGATGTATTTCTGGGAATCGAGGGTTACTTGTTGCGACCAAATCGTGTTACAACTCCAACATGGCAAAGGGTAAGGATTCGACGCCATCAGGGCACGTTAATCTCAGAATGTTGGCGGAGCATCTGGAGCTTTCACAGACCACAGTCTCGCTGGTTCTGAATAACTCTCCTTCAGCAAAGTCCATCCCCCAGGAAACGCGCAACCGGGTCATGGAGGCGGCCACTCGCCTCAACTACCGGCCGAATTACTTCGCGCGTTCGCTGCGCCAGAGCCGGTCCATGAGCGTCGGCGTGCTCGCCCCTGACTTGAGCGAAGGCTACTTCACCCGTGTCATGAGCGGCGTCGTCCAGGAGCTCACAAGCGCCCATTACTTCTACTTCACCGCCTGCCACGACTGGAAAAAGGAACTTATTGAGCAGTATCCGCGCATGCTTGTGGAACGTGCCGTTGACGGCTTCCTGCTGCTGAACACGCCGGCGGACCAGATTTCGGTTCCCGTTCCGGTCGTAGCCATCTCGGCGCACAGCGCGAAGGAAAACGTAACCAACATCGTCCTCGACCACCACAAGGCCGTCGAATCGGCGCTCGTTCATCTTTATGAACTCGGCCATCGGCGCATCGCGTTTATGCGCGGCCCACGCGCCATTCCCGATTCCGAGTACCGCTGGCAGAGCATTCAGCAGGTGGCTGGCGAAATGGGGCTTCGAATTGATCCCGCCCACGTCATCCGGATTGATACCGCTGGCTGGTCGATGAAGACCGGCTACCACCCCATGGCCCCGGAGATTGGCTACAAGCCGATGCAGGCTCTGCTCGAGAAGACCCGCGATTTCACCGCGATCTTCTGCTTCAACGATATCGCCGCCATCGGCGCCATTCGAGCTCTCAAGGATGCCGGCCTGAGCGTCCCGGGCGATGTTTCTGTCGTCGGATTCGACGACATTCAGTCCGCGGCATACTCCACGCCTTCGCTCACGACGGTTCGCCAGCCGTTGCTGGAGATGGGACAGGCGAGGCGCAAGGGTGCTGCTCGAGCGCATCGCCAATCGCGAAGCTGATTATCCCGAAGAGATTGTCATGGCGCCGGAATTTGTGGTTCGGGAGTCCACCGGACCCGCACCGGCAGGCGCAGGCGACTAGTCCCGGCTATCCGCAGAACGACTCAAACCAGCGGCTGAGGTACACCTGCGCGTGAGCTTCGCCGCAGTAGTGGCGAGCGTTCGGAGCATCCGCCGCCTCCTTCGTCCACTTGAAGATGGTCAGTTGAGTGTCACCGCAGTGGATCACGATCCATCGAATGGGCCGGTCGCTTTCCTCACCACAAATCTCACATCGATAAATCGTGTCAATCACCCGTGTCCCTCCGCATCTGACCTTTGCATTGAAATCTGATCTCTCATCCCATAGTTCTCATTCCAGCATCTGCAGATTCAACGGCTTCTCCAACAGGCAGTCCATCTTGCTGATGCTGGCCAGAGCTCGCTGCAGCGCCGACGATTTGCACGGCTCCACCGTAACCACGAATGGCAGCGAATTGGAAGGATACCCTGCTTTCTGCACGATCGCTCGAATGTTAATGCGCTCCCGTGCCAGCGCACCAGTGATCTCGTGCACAATGCCCGGTCGGTCTACGACAAGAAAGCGAATGTAATGCGGCACTTCAAACTCCGCCCCGATCCGCGCAGGAACCGAAGGAATCTCAACCCGCCGCGAACCGTGCGCCAGCGCAAGCAGGTCGCTCACAACCGCCACTGCGGTAGGGTGCCCGCCCGCGCCGTGACCTGAAAACACCACGTCGCCTCCGTAGCGCCCCGTCAGGATCACCATGTTTTCCGTGCCGCGCGACCACGCCATGGGCGAGTCCTTGTCCACCAGCATCGGCCCCACCGTCGCTGCCACCGTCCCATCGCGCTCTTCCGCGCGCGAGACCTGTCGAATGGTGCAGTTGAGATCGCGAGCATAGCTGAAGTCCACGGGAGTGACTGCGGTGATCGGCTGAGGAATGATCTCGTCGGGATCGACAACCACGCGCAGCGCCAGGCGCATCAGAATCGCCAGCTTGGCCCGCGCATCAAATCCACCCACATCCTCCGTCGGATCGGCTTCGGCGTACCCCCTGGACTGCGCCGTTGCCAGTACGGCTGAATACTCCGCGCCCGCCTCCATCTGGCTAAGGATGAAGTTGCAGGTCCCGTTCAGGATGCCTTGCATCCGTTCGATGCGATCACCTGCCAACCCCTGTTCCAGCCCCGGAATCACGGGGATTCCCCCCGCCACGGCCGCCCCATACTTCAGATGACCGCCTCTTTCAGCCGCAAGCCTCTCCAATTCCACGCCGTGATACGCAATCAGCTTCTTGTTTGCGGTAACAACGCTTTTCCCGGATTCGATCGCGCGACGTACCCAGCTTCCCGCCGGATCGAGCCCTCCGACTAGTTCCACCACCACGTCAACATCCGATGCCAGCACCGACTCAAAGTCCTCACTCCAGGTCACCGTCGAAGGCACCCAGTCCACACGCTTGCGCGCCACACTGCGGTTGAAGATGTGTGAAATCTCAATCCCCTCGGGTTTCGATTCCAGCAGGATGCGTGCCACGGAACTGCCCACTGTTCCAAAGCCGAAGAGCGCAATGCGCAGCGGAGACTGAACGCGAGATTCCTTTATGTCCTGCCCTTCAAAGCTGCGGGGATGGTTTGCATCGTTCAGTGCGGCCAACTTGATTCCTTTTGCTGAAGAGATTTGAGGAGAAGCAATAGTTCGATGATACCTGACAGCCGATTAGTCATATTCGTTGACGAATGAATACGCTCTTCGTATAGCATCGTCTGCAGATGCGGCGTGCCCTCTCCATCTTTCTCGCTCTGATCCTGGGGATCGGACCCCTGGCCCCGATATTCGGGTCAAGTGATGACGCGCGCCTGCCCGCCTGCTGCCGCCGCCTTGGCGCGCATCATTGCGCGATGTCCGACGCAGTGAAGACCAGCCAGAGTGAAGAAGTAAGCCAGACGCCCATTTTCACAGCGTCATCGCATTGCCCAACCTATCCGCAGAGCGCAGCGAGTACCATCGCTCCGATTCATGCGCTCATTCAACTCATCGGAAGCGTAGCCGTCCCGATCGGGCAGGACAAAATAGTTGTCCCCTCCCAAATCATCGCGCGCAGTGGCGAATTCTCCAAACACAGTGTTCGCGGCCCTCCATCCTGCATCCCCGCGTAAACTCTCGCCGCCGTTCCTGATCTGACCTGCATTCCCTTCAGGTCGTCACGGTCCGGAAGCCTGCTGCCGTCAAGACGATTTGCATTGGATCCATGCTGACGCAGAGCCGGCGATTCCCCATTCACTCATTCCCATCGCGCGCCCTCGTGGCCTGTTGGGAAGAGAGCGTGCATTTCAGACACACGCACGAAGAGAGGTCGTCTCCCCGATGCGCTTTCTCTCTGTTTTGGCTGCTCTTATTCTTGGTCGCGCCTCTTCTGGCCTGGGCAACAGTCTTTGCCTCTGTCCACGGCGTCATTCACGATCCAGGACACCGGCCGATTCCCAACGCGCATGTGAGTCTCGAAGGTGCAGACTCCGCTTTGACACTGACAGCCGAGACCGGACCCAACGGCGAATTTCAATTGGCGCAAGCTCCAATTGGCATCTTCCGGTTGACCGTCACCGCACCTGGATTCGCCACAGTCACGCAAACACTCACCATCGCCTCCGGCACGAATCCTGTCCTGCATATCTCGCTCCATCTCGCCGCCTCCTCAGAATCCGTCGTTGTCCACGCGTCCGATACTTCAAATGCCGCCGCGGATACCGTGACCCCCACCACGCTTGTCACGCGCGCCCAGATTGATGAAACCCCTGGAGCCAGCCGCACCATCGGCATGCAGATGATCACTGACTACGTCCCCGGCTCCTACGTGACGCACGACATGCTGCATATCCGCGGCGGTCATCAGACAAGCTGGCTCATCGATGGCATTGCAATTCCGAACACGAAGATCGATTCCAACGTCGGACCCCAGATCGATCCCAAAGACATTGACGAGGTGGAAGCTCAGCGTGGGAGCTACGCAGCCGATTTGGGCGATCGCACCTACGGCGCCTTCAACGTCCTCCCGCGGAACGGTTTCGAGCGCGACCACCAGGGAGAGTTCCTGCTCACGGGCGGAAATTTCTTTACCGGCGAGTCTCAGCTCTCTTTGGGCGATCACTCCGCTCGCACTGCATGGTATGCAAGCGCCACCGGATCGCGATCGAACTACGGCCTCGAAACACCCGTTCCCGCCGTCTATCACGATGCAACGAATTCCCAGAGCGGGTTTGTTTCCGTTCTGCGCAATCAGACACCGGCGGACCAACTGCGGCTGGACGCTCAGTTCCGTCACGATTTTTTCCAGATTCCTTATGACCCGGACCCCAATGACTGGGAACAGGCCTCGGACTATTACAACTCCAGCGGATTGCGCGATACCCAATCCGAACTGGACTCCTTCATCATCTTCAATTGGGTCCACACACTCTCTTCCAGAGCTCTCTTCGAGTTGGCGCCGTTTTACCACTTGAACCAGGCCAGCTACGATTCGCCCGCAACAGACTTTCCCATTGCGACCACCTGGCATCAGACTTCGAACTACGTTGGCGCCCAGGCCGACCTCCGCATTGATCTCGGGCCAAACAATATCTCGGGGGGCCTTTACTCTTTCTATCAACGGGAGAACGACCTCTTCGGCCTCAAGATCAACGACGATAGCTTCACATCAGACAGCGTGCCCAACACAACCGCAACCGCGAACGTGGGATTGGTTGAGTACCATTTCTCTGATCACCTGAAGCTGAATCACTACATCACACTCCTGGGCGGCATGCGCATCTCCAACTATCATGGCGGCTTCACTGAGACCGCCGCCTATCCACGCATCGGAGCCACGGTCGAGCTTCCTCGTTTGCATTGGGTGCTGCGCGGCTTCTATGGACACTTCTTCCAGCCCGCTCCAGTTGAAACGGTCTCCGCCGCGTTGCTGAACTACGTGAATAGCCAGCCCGGACAAAATGCCTTTGTCCCTCTGCCTTCCGAACGCGACGAGGAACATCAGTTCGGTGTGCAGATCCCGTGGAAGGGCTGGGTCGTTGACGTGGCCAATTTCAAGACGCGCGTGAACAACTATCTCGATCACGCGAACGTCGGCGAATCAAACATCTACTTTCCGATCACGGTGGATGGTGCTTTGATCCGTGCCTGGGAGCTGTCGGTACGCTCGCCGCAACTGGCCCATCTGGGGCAGTTTCACCTTGCCTACTCCAACCAGATCGCCGAGCAGCGCGGCAACGTAACCGGCGGGTTCTCATGTAGAAATCCTGAGGATCCCGCGTGCAATCTCGGGCCAGACTACACACCCGTCGATCATGACCAGCGGAACACTCTGAACACCGGATTTACGGCAAAGCTGCCTGCCCGCTCATGGTTCGCAGGCAATGTGTACTACGGGTCGGGATTTGTGAACGGGCTCGCTGGATCCGGCCAGGGACCTTATAACGGGCCATATCTGCCGGTGCACACAACCTTCGATATCTCCGGAGGGCACAACTTCGGCGAGAATTTTTCTTTCTCAGCCAGCGTGCTCAATGTGACAAATTACCGAGTGCTCATGGACAACTCCATCACCATCGGTGGCTTCCACTGGAACGATCCCCGGATGATCTCCGCGCAGCTCCGTTACGATTCCACTTCTGATGAGGCTGGGTACCACGGGTCCGGGGTCCCCACGAACAGGTCTTGTTTCGTGGGGTGGATATCTCGCCTTTGAGACCTGTGAAACCACGAAATCCGGTTATCATCTGAATCCATGGCCACCGTATTCGAGAAACTCAACCTTAAAGACCAGCCGGCGATGCTTGTGCTTAATGCGCCAGCCAGCTTCGAGCCGGAACTCGCGCGCCTGAAGGGCATCAAGATTCACCGCGGTCTCGATTCGATCTCCGAGATCCAATTCTCCCTGGCATTTGTTACCCGCCAGAGCGAAGTAGACGCGCTGGCTCTCCAGATTGCGAAAAGCGCCAAGGGCGATGCCATCGTATGGTTCGCCTACCCCAAGGGCACATCAAAAAAGTACAAGTGCGACTTCAACCGGGACAACGGTTGGGATGCGATGGGCAAACAGGGATTCGAAACAGTGCGCGCTGTGGCCATCGACGAAGACTGGTCGGCGCTGCGCTTTCGCCGTCACGAATTCATCAAAGCGCGCGCAAAATCCTAGCCTGGCGGTGCCGACCGGCTATTCTAACGCGAACAGCCCTGGCAACACTTCGCCCGCTTTGCCTTCGACAACGTTCGTGAACGCATGGGCGTTAAGCGGCGCCTCGGGACCCACATAGACGGTGCGCGCTCCGTTCTGGCGAGCCCAGTGGACGAAATTCGCCGCTGGATAAACCGAGCCCGACGTTCCGACGACGAGCATCAAAGTCGTTCTCCCGATCTCGCGCTGAATGCGCTCCATCTCCAGCGGTATCTCGCCGAAGAAGACAATGTGCGGCCGCAGGAGAGCGCCGCACGCGCAGTGACCCACTTCAGACAGGTTCCCATAGACTCTGCGGTCCTCGACAGGCGGGCGACCGCACTCATGCTCGCAGCGCGACTTGGCCAGTTCGCCGTGCATGTGCACCAGCCGCGCGGAACCTGCACGCTCGTGAAGGTCGTCGACGTTTTGCGTGCACAGAAAGAAGCGATCGCCGAGCTTTGATTCGAGATCTGCCAGCGCAACGTGAGCTGGATTCGGCATCGCCTTGGCGCCTTGCGCGCGCCGCTCGGAGTAGAACTGCCAGACCAGCTCAGGATTCTGCTCCAGCGCTTCGGGCGTGCACACATCCTCAATGCGATGCCCTGCCCAGAGACCGTCTGAGGCGCGAAATGTCGGTAGGCCACTCTCCGCGCTGATGCCCGCCCCCGTGAGTACGAAGACGCGATCGTCTGGCGCGATTGAAATCTGAGTCACAGTCCCTGAACCCTGATCCCCTGTTCCCTGACTTTACGGCTCGAGCAAAATCTTGCCAGTAGTCATGCGGCTCTCCATCGCAGTCTGTGCCTTCGCAGCCTCCGCGAGCGAGTACACGTGCTCCATGCGGAGCTTGAGATCGCCTTTGGCGACCCAGCCCAGAACGTCGCCGGCACGCCACTCGAGCTCCGCCCGTGTCGCGACGTGGTGCCAAAGCGTAGGACGTGTGATGAAAAGCGATCCCTTGCCACTCAGTTGAATCAGATCGAACGGCGGAACCGGCCCGCTCGAAGCCCCAAACAGTGCAAGCATGCCGCGAGGCCGCAGGCTGTTGAGGCTGCCGTCAAACGTCGTCTTGCCGACGGAGTCGTACACCACGTCGACTCCTTTGCCGCCAGTGAGCCGCTTGACCTCTTCTGCAAAGTCCTGCTCGGTGTAGAGAATCACATCGGAGGCGCCGGCTTCGCGCGAAAGCTCCGCCTTCTCCTGCGTGGACACAGTGGTGATAACCCGAGCCCCGATGCGCGATGCAATCTGCGTAAGCAGCAGGCCCACTCCGCCCGCGCCCGCATGCACCAGCGCCGTTTCTCCGGCCTTGAGCGGATAAGTGGATGTCGCCAGGTAGTGCGCGGTCATGCCCTGCAGTATGGCCGCCGCTGCCTGTTCGGGAGTAAGACCCGCCGGCACCTTGACAAGTTGCAAAGCAGGTACGAGCGCGTACTCGGCATAGCTGCCCAGCACGCCAACTGAGGTGACCAGATCCCCGGGTGCGAATCCCGTGACGCCAGGCCCCAGTTCTTCCACCGTGCCCGCAGCTTCACTGCCGGGAATGAGAGGCAGCGTAGCCTTGTACACTCCCTTTCGAAAATAGATCTCGACGAAGTTGACTCCGATGGCTTCCACTCGGATCAATACCTGTCCGTGTCCCGGTGCGGGAATGGGCAACTCGGTCAGCTGAAGGACTTCCGGACCACCTATGGTCTGAATCTGTATGGCATTCATACATGCGCAAGATATCACCTGCAGGCCCGGATGCTGCAAGCTCTGTAGATCCAAAATTTTCCGCACAGTGCCCGTGGATTCTCACAGCTGACAAGACAAGAGCCCCGCCCGGCCAATGCCCGACGAGGCTCAATGTATTCTAAGTCCCTAGTCTCTAGTCCCTGCTTTTAGAACCTGTTGTCCCGATTGTCGGACAGAATGCTCGGCTCTTCCGGTGCGCGCAGGCGAACGATGCGATCGATCGCGTACGGTGCGCGCTGCTGGCTTGTGTGGAAGTGGCGCACCTGCAGCTCACCCAGCAGGCCAATGGCCAGCAACTGGATTCCGGCAAGGATCAGCACGCCCGCAATCACGAACAGCGGCGCATGCTCATCCATCACGTTCTGGTGCGGATGAATGATCTTCATGCCGAGAAGCATTGCCGAAACAAAGCTGCCCGCCATGATTCCCAGAGCGCCGAAGCTCCCGAAGAAATGGAGCGGGCGGCTCATGTACTTCAGCAGGAAGCGAATCGTGAGCAGGTCGAAGAAGACGCGGAACGTGCGGCCGATGCCGTAGTGGCTCTTGCCGCGCTCGCGATTCACGTTCTTGATCGGAATCTCGCAGATCGAGGCGCCGTACCAGCTTGCAAGCGCCGGAATGAAGCGATGCATCTCGCCGTAGAGCGGAATATTCTGAATCACTTCATGGCGGTAGGCCTTGAACGTGGTGCCGAAGTCGTGGATATCGACGCCGGAGAGTTTCGCCATGAGCCAGTTGGCGCAGCGCGATGGAATGCGGCGCATGACGAAGTTGTCAATGCGCTCTTTGCGCCAGCCTGACACGACGTCATAGCCCTCTTCGAGCTTTTCGAGGAAGCCGGGAATATCGTTGGGATCGTGCTGCAGGTCGCCGTCCATAGCGAGAATGAACTCACCGGAGGCATGGTCGAAGCCAGCTGCAAGTGCGGAGGTCTGGCCAAAGTTGCGGCGCAGCTTCACAACGAGTACGCGGCTGTCGACCGCGGCAATCTCTTCTAACAATTTGTAGGTGCGATCTCTGGAGCCGTCGTCAACGAGGACAAGTTCAAACGAGTCGCCGACCTGCTCCATGACCTGCTTAAGTCGCGCATATAGGACGGTGACGTTGTCCTCTTCATTGTGAAAAGGAACGACAATAGAATACTTCGGCATACTAGTAGTATAGACGCAGTTAAATTATTAAAGGTGCGGAACTTTAGCTAATCAACGGTTCGAGAACCGCTGAAACAACCGCGGTGTTTGCGAGGCTGTGATAATTTAGCGATCCAGCTCATCGAGCATGCCCTGCATCTCGCTCAGTGCGTGACGGTTGCCGCCACGGGCTGCGCAGGCGATTCCGGCTTTGAGGCGCTCAATGGCTTCAGAGTTTCGGCCGGCGCTGGTAAGGGTCTGCGCAGCCATGAAATATGCGGCCGTGTAGTCGGGATCATTCGCGAGGATCGTGTTGAATTCCGCCATGGCTTCGTCGACAGAGCCGCCTTTGGCGAGTTCCATGGCAATGCCATAGCGCGCGAAGCTGTTCTTCGGGTCCAGGGCGATAATCTCTTTCAATCCTGCAATTTTGTCAATTGAACTCATAGTTTTTTAGGTGCGGCGTGTGTCCGATTTGCGTAATTGGCCGGGATTGCCGAAACTGGAAATGGTGCCTCGGCAGCTTTGATGCCGCAGACTCCATTGTAACTGGTTGTCGATGAGCGGTGGTGCAAGGGAGCAAGACCGATGAGTACGACAGACAACAAACCTCTTGTCCGCACGGTGGCAAGCACGCAGTCAGAGATGACTGAAATCATCCTTCCCAACGACGCCAACACTCTTGGCAACTTGCTGGGCGGAAGGCTGATGCACTTCATCGACCTCACCGGCGCGATCGCGGCCTATCGTCACACGCGCACACATGTCGTGACGGCGGCCATGGATCATATCGATTTCATTCAGCCTGTGCACGTGGGCGATCTGCTCATTCTCAAGGCAAGTGTGAATCGCACCTTCAACACATCGGTTGAGGTCGGAGTAAAGGTGTGGGTGGAAGAGCCCCATACAGGCAAGCTGATGCACGTGGCCAGCGCTTACCTTGTCTTCGTGGCGGTGGATAAGCAGGGCCGCCGGCTGAAGGTGCCGCAATTGCATCCTGAGACGCCCAATGAAGTTCGCCGATATGCTGACGCCCTCCGGAGGCGCGAACATCGCGAAGCCGAAGCAGCCCGGCGCAAAGAAGCCCGAGCAATCGAGCATGCCGCCAGTGCAAGCTGAATTGCCTGAATCGATCCCATCGCCGTCCGAATCGGACTCCATGCATCCGGCAAGCGAACCATCCGCGCGCCGCTTTTCGCATCTACCGGACTTTCCCCGCCGCATCGTTTGCCTTACTGGCGAAACGACCGAGACGCTCTATCTTATCGGCGAACACGATCGCATCGTCGGAGTCTCCGGGTTCACCACGCGACCTCCGGAAGCAAGGACCAAGCCTCGCGTGTCAGCTTTCCGCGATGCGGACGTTGATGCAATCCTTGCGCTAAACCCGGATCTCGTCCTGGCCTTCTCTGACGTGCAGGCTGAAATCACTCGTCAGTTGGTTCTGAGCGGAGTCACCGTCCTCAACTTCAATCAACGCCACATCGCCGGAGTCTTCGACATGATCTCCGCCCTTTCGCGTCTTGTCGCAAAGGAAGCCCGTGGTCGCGAACTCATCCAGGAACTCTGTTGCGGCCTTGATGCGATCGCCAGATCTGCCGAGTCCTTCCCGCGGCGCCCACGGGTCTTTTTCGAGGAGTGGAATGACCCTCTGATTAGCGGAATCGGGTGGGTTGAAGAACTGATCGAGATCGCCGGCGGCAATCCGATCTTTCCTGAACTTCGAAGCTGCGGCAATTCCAAGGACCGGGTAGTCGATCCCGCTCTGGTTATTGATCGCAACCCCGATATCATCATCGCGTCGTGGTGCGGCATGAAAGTGAACAGGCAACAGATTCTCTCCCGCCCGAACTGGTCGCGCATAAGTGCCGTTCGTAACGGTCACACTTATGAGATTCCGTCAGGCCTGATTCTTCAGCCGGGCCCGGCGGCACTCACTGAAGGCTTACGGCAACTGCATGCAATCCTCGCTCAGGCCGTTGGTGTTCAATTAGCGGAGGATCTTAAGCCGGCTGAAATGGCGGACGCCCGCCTCCTGTAGAATTTTCAGCAGGCAGGTTGCCGCGGAAGGATCGCGCCCTGCCGGGCAAAGCTGGCCGCCGCCAGGCGATCTCACGCGACAGCGCCAATTCAAGGAGTAATCAAGACCATGGCTCACTCTCATTCCGTGCCGCCCGCACCAGTTGCCCTGCCGGGTGTCTCAAAAATTATCGCTATCGGTTCCGGCAAAGGCGGAGTGGGCAAGACCACGGTTGCTGTGAATCTCGCAATCGCGCTGTCAAAGCTTGGGCAGCGTGTAGGGCTGATCGACGCTGACATCTACGGCCCGAATGTCCCGCTGATGATGGGTTCGACGCAAGCCCCAACCATCAACGCAAATAGGCAGATTCAGCCGAATAACACGCACGGCATCAAGACCATCTCCGTCGGCTTCATCTCGCCCGGTGACAAGCCGATGGTGATGCGCGGCCCAATGCTGCATCAGATCATTCGTCAGTTTCTGCAGGAAGTTGAGTGGGGCGAGCTCGATTACCTTATCGTCGACCTGCCGCCTGGAACCGGAGATGTGGTGATCTCGCTGGTGCAGACTGTGCCCCTTACGGGCGCTGTGGTCGTCTCCACGCCGAGCGACGTAAGCCTGCAGGATGCGCGCAAGGCGCTCGAGATGTTCGGCCAGGTCAACGTTGATGTGCTGGGCATCGTTGAAAACATGAGCCACTTCACCTGCCCGCATTGCCATAACGAGATCGACATCTTCTCGAAGGGCGGAGCGCAGCGAACAGCCGCTCAGTTCAACGTCCCATTCCTCGGCTCGATTGAGCTTGTACCGGCGATTCGCGAGGGTGGCGACCGCGGACTTCCAGTAGCGCTCGCCGGACCAAAGAGCCCGAATGCAGCTGAATTCTACGGAATCGCGCAGAAGCTGATGGAGCGCGCGGAGACCGCTGCGGCTGCGGCCTCAGACGTCATCGAGATCAGCTAAATTCCGCGCTCGAAATCGAACATACAAAAAGCGGGGCACTTCGCCCCGCTTTCCGTTTATGCCGCAAGCTTCCTCGTTATCCAAACCGTTTATTATCATCCCGCTGTGGCAGCTACTTCCAGCTCTTCGCCAAGTATCTCTGCTGCTTCGATGCAGGCTCCACGGCTCACGTCGTGATGTGTAACAATGCGAACAATATTTGGCCCGACAGTGCTCACCAGAACTCCCCGCGCTTTCAAGCGAGACACAAGTTCCCCGCCAGACAGTTCCCCCGTGAGCCGGAAGACCACGATGTTGGTTTCAACCGCATCGAGATCGATGGATACGCCTTCGATATGCGAGAGGGCCTCGGCCAACAGGCGCGCGTTGGCGTGATCCTCATGGAGCCGGGCAGGCATCTGCTCAAACGCAATGAGTCCGGCCGCAGCCAGCACACCCGCCTGCCGCATGCCTCCTCCCAGAGCTTTGCGGTAGATACGCGCTCTCTCCATCAGTTCCGCCGAGCCAACCAGCATTGAGCCAACCGGCGCGCAAAGCCCTTTCGACAGGCAAAACATCACGGTGTCAAATCCGCGTGTGAGAGTCTTCACATCCACGCCCAGCGCGGTCGATGCGTTGAAGATGCGTGCGCCGTCGAGGTGCAGCGGAAGCCTCCGCTCCTTTGCCTCGCCCCAGATCTCCTCCAGCACCGGCCGAGTAGTGACCCGGCCACCGACAATGTTTGCCGTGTTTTCAATTTCGATGAGCCCGGTCGCAGCGCGGAACGATCCACGCTGGAATATGACCGGCTCAATATCCTTCCACGTGAGCGTGCCACGTTGCGTGGGAACGGCGCGCACCAGGCACCCTGAAAACACAGCCGCGGTTGCCATCTCCCAGTCGAGAATGTGGGACCGCGATTCGCAGATCACCTCCTGGCCGGGTTCGGTCAGCAGTCGAATGGCGATCTGGTTCCCCATGGTGCCGGTCGGCACAAAGAGCGCAGCCTCGCGGCCGAAGGTCTCCGCAGCGCGTTTCTCGAGCAGGTTTACTGTGGGATCTTCCCCATACACATCGTCGCCGACTTCCGCAGCCGCCATGGCCGCGCGCATCTCCGGCGTGGGCCGAGTCACCGTGTCCGACCGCAAATCAATCATCTCTGCCAACGAATATCCCTTCCCAAAACCTGGCACAGCCCCTCGTCCCCAATCCCTGATCCCTAATCCCTGCCTCTACGGTATCTGCGCCATAGGCAACTCAATCACCGGCGTAACCTTGCCGTTGGTGGACGCATATGCCCACATTCCGTGGAAATTCTCTTTGAGTCCAGGCTGCGCCTTGAGCAGCGCGCTCAGCACCGCCATAGCCTCCGTCCGCGCAACGGCCGGATCGGCTGAGCCCGGTGACTCATACGTCACACCCAGGTCCGGCTGCCGCAGCGAAGCGTCCAGGTGCACCGAATCGATCCTCCAGGTGCGTTCACCTCCGGCCAGCGTGTACGGAAAAGCGTCTGCCGGTGTGCCCTTGATCTGCGCCTGTTCCTGGTTGAGCTTGTCCAGGTTGGGCGAAGAGAGAAAGTCGACTGGGATTTGCAGATAGCGCGCAACCTCGTAGCAGTAAAACGCTGCCCAAGCCATGTTTTCGTGAGCCAGTTCACGAGCCCGCGTCCAGTACCAGATGCCGTCGTGGCCGTTGAAATTCCCCTGCCTTACGGAGATCCCGCCCAGTTTCCAACTGGGGACGGAACTAGCCGTATCCCACGCCAGGATGATGCCGATCTGTCCTGCCAGCGGTGCTCCCGCAGCGTCCGCCAAAATCAGGGCGTAGCGCCCCGGCGGCAACGAACGCATCTCGATGGTCACGGTTAGAGTGCCGCTGGCATTGGAACAAAAGAATTGCGTGTCTGCCTGGGCGCTGAGAGTGCTCGCATCCAGCAGATAGAGATTGCGGAGTTGGACTTTGCCGCCTTTCACAAGCGGCTCGGCCTGGTTGGCCGCACCGCGTATGTTCTCCCACTCAGACGACAGCGATGGAAGCAAGGCGGAATGCAGGGCGCCGAAATCCTGCTGCAAAAGGGCTATCGAGAGCCTTTCACCCTCGGCAGCCAGGACCGCCGCGATCCTGCGGCGTCAGTTCAGCCTGCGTGGTGCAACTGGCAGAAAAGCCCAGTATTGGCGTGGCCCATAAAAGAGCGACAATGCAACCCTTCCAGCAGAGGCGCATCCATTTCCTCTCTACCCTCTGAAACTCCTTTTGAGCGTTCGAGGGCCACTGATAGTCTAATGCAGTAGGGAGGAACGAACCGCCGCCGCGGCTTTCGAACCTGCCCGGGGAGCTAATTCCCATGCGCTTCGTCGTCCTGCCACAATCGTACGTGCCGCGGAACTCCCCCTCATGGTGTGTGCTGCAAGGCGGTGAGCTCTTCGCCGCTATCCTGCTTGCGTCCGGACTGATCTGCACGCAGGTTCCGGCCTTGGCATCGGCCCAATCTCCAGCATCTCAATCCGGCCAAAAGCCACTTCAGCATTCTTCCCATTCGCCGTCAACGCACAGAGCTGCCAAGCCTGCGCCTGCTCCCGAGCCTGAGACGCCGCCACCTCCGCCCATGCCGAAATGGCCGGCGAACGACAGCCCGAACCGCGCCTCCGTGACCTGGGACAGCCACGGACTGCGGATTGATGCATCGAATTCGAGTCTCCAGCAGATTCTGCACGACGTTTCCCTCGAAACCGGGACAAAAGTCGAAGGCATGAGCTCTGACCAGCGCGTCTATGGCTCGTACGGGCCGGGTCAGCCTCGTGAGGTGATCTCGCAGCTGCTCCAGGGCTCCGGCTACAATCTGCTGCTCGCCGGCGATCTGGGCTCCGGAGCGCCGCGCCAGATTGTGCTGAGTCTCCGCCACAACGGGGCGGGTTCACCGGCAACGGCTGAGGCGCCGCAGCAGGACAACAATCCCGACGACGATATTCCCGACAATAGTGAAGTTGAGGAGCAACCACAGCCGCCTCCGCAACAGCCCATCCCGGTGCAGCCGAATCCCAATGCGGTCAGGCCCGGCTTTGGACCCAACGGTCCGATCCGCACTCCCCAGCAGGTGATGGAAGAGATGCAGCGCCAGCAACAGCAGCAGCAGCAACAACAACAGGGCAACGAGCCGAATAATCAACCGCAATAACGTCGCCACAGCCATGCATCCGCGCGAGCCGACGTTGAGAATGCGCGGTCACGCGTCTGTACGCCACCGCCGCGCGGTGATGGTGCGTAAAGTGCACCGGTATAGATCGAAATGAGCGAATTCTTGGGGAAAAGTTCGGATTGGTGAAGGAAAGCCTGGCGGATTCCCTATTCGGGCGCCAGTTCTGCCCGAACCTTCACCGCTGGCTGCTGACGCCTTGGGCGCATCAGCGCGAACCCTACACGGAAGATCGCGTAAGCTGTAAGGACGCCAAACGCCATCGAACCTACGGCGGCGCAAACCAACATGATCAAATTTAATAAATCAGCCATGGATCAGATCCATTCTAAGTGTTCGAGACGAAGCGCCCAACATGCTGGAAGTCCTTACCCGCGGACTGTTGCGAACTTTCGAGCGGGTGCTTTCTTCCAGCGATTGTCGCAGAAAATTCGATGCGTTGACCCTTGTTTCTGTTGCCAAATAGAATACCCCTAGGTACGTCCGTAATTGGTCAGGCTCCATAGCTCTACGCAGAACCCACCGTCTCCACCCATGCCCATTACTCACATCTCGGTGCGCGGGGCGCGCCAGCACAATCTGCGCGACATCAACGTGCGCATTCCCCGCAATACGCTCACCGTGGTCACGGGACTGTCCGGATCGGGCAAGAGCTCTCTCGCTTTCGACACCATTTATGCCGAGGGCCAGCGCCGCTATGTTGAAACGCTTTCGGCCTACGCCCGTCAGTTCCTCGACCAGATTGAGCGCCCTGATGTGGATTCCATCGAAGGTCTTAGCCCGGCCATTTCAATCGAACAGAAGACCACCAGCCGCAGCCCCCGTTCCACTGTCGGCACCATCACCGAGATCTACGACTATCTACGGCTGCTCTACGCCTCAGTGGGCACTCCCCACTGCCCCAATTGCGGCCGCCCCATCGCCCGCCAGACCGCAGACCAGATCGTCCAGCGCATCCTGCAGCTCGGAGCCGGAGAGCGCGTTACGATCATGGCTCCCATCGTGCGCGGACGAAAGGGTGAGTTCAAAGACCTGCTCGATCAGCTTGACCAGCAGGGTTTTCGCGCGCGAGTCGACGGCGAGATCCATGATCTTTCCGAACCTCCGGCACTCGACAAGCGCAAGAACCACACCATTGAAGCTGTCGTCGATCGCATTCTGCTCAAGACCGAGGGTGCCCCATCCTGTCGCGCACCTCAGCGGCAAGGGTGGGAATCCACGAACCCCAACCGTCCGGCAAGCCTTCCATGGAAAAACGCCTTGAAGCTGCCGTCGCCAAAGCCCTGCAACTCGCCAATGGCCTCGTGCTGGTGGCGCTGGCGAGTGGCGAAGAACAGATGTTTTCGTCGTCGATGGCATGCCCCGACTGCGGCCTCGACGTGCCCAAGCTTGAGCCGCGCAGCTTCAGCTTCAACTCGACCTTCGGCGCGTGTCCCGAGTGCCACGGCCTCGGCTCGCTCTACGATCTTGACCCCGCCAAGGTCATCACCGACTGGTCAAAGCCGCTGCTCGATGGCGGCCTCGGCCCCGGCTCCGCTTCGCAATACCTGCTCCGGCTGATCAACCTGGCCGCAGATCGCTACAACATCGATCTCAAGAAGCCGTTTGAAGATCTGCCTGCGCGGCAGCAGCACATCCTGGTCTACGGTCCGCCCAAGGGCGAGGCGCCGCGGACAGGCTTTCACGGCATCCTGAGCTTATCTGCGCGACACCATCGACGAAGCGCGCAGCGACGGCTATCGCGAGTACATGATGAACTTCATGTCTGCGACGCCATGCCCGGCGTGCCGCGGCAAGCGCTTGCGCCCGGAGTCGCTGGCGGTAAAGATCGGCGGCCTTTCGATCGCCGACTTCACTGCCCTGCCCCTCAACCGCGCGCTCTCCGCCGCGATACGAGCTCAGCTTCACGGCGCGCGAGGCCCTGGTCGCCGACCGCATCCGCCGCGAAGTCATCGAGCGGCTCGAGTTTCTCTGCGCAGTTGGTCTCAATTATCTCTCGCTTGATCGCAATGCTGCGACGCTCTCCGGCGGCGAAGGCCAGCGCATCCGCCTCGCGACTCAGATCGGCTCGCGACTGCGCGGTGTGCTCTACGTGCTCGACGAACCCTCCATCGGCCTGCACCAGCGCGACAACTCCCGCCTCATCGAGGCGCTGGAACAACTCCGCGACCTCGGCAATACCGTACTCGTCGTGGAGCACGATGAAGAAACAATTCGCCACGCCGACTACGTTGTCGATCTCGGCCCCGGCGCAGGCCGTCTCGGCGGATATGTCGTTGCCCAGGGCACTCCGGCCGACATCATGGCCTGCCCTGAATCGCTCACTGGCCGATATCTTTCCGGCGCAGCCGGCATTCTTCATCGCGACAAGCCGCGCCCGCTCACCGGCAAATGGCTCACCGTCACCGGCGCGCGCGAGCACAATCTGCAGGACATCACCATCCGCGTCCCGCTCGGCGTCATGACCGTGGTGACCGGCGTGAGCGGAAGCGGAAAGAGCACGCTGATCAACGACATTCTTTATCGCTCGCTGGCCAAGACCATCTACGGTTCGCGCGAGGAACCCGGCGTGCACGAATCACTCGAAGGCGCCGAGCAGATCGACAAAGTCATCCGCATTGACCAGGCGCCCATCGGCCGCACGCCGCGCTCGAATCCCGCTACCTATACGCAGGTGTTCTCGCCCATCCGCGACCTGTTCGCCATGCTTCCCGAAGCGCGCGAACGCGGCTACAAGCCCGGTCGTTTCAGCTTCAACGTCGCGGGCGGCCGCTGCGAAGCATGCCAGGGAGACGGCCAGCGCCGCATCGAAATGAATTTCATGCCCGACGTCTACGTGCAGTGCGAAGTGTGCAACGGCCGCCGCTACAACCAGGAGACTCTGGCCGTAAAATTCCACGGCTACTCCATCGCCGACATTCTCGACCTGACCATCGAAGACGCACTGACCGTGCTCGCCGACGTGCCGCAGCTCAAGCAGAAACTGCAGACACTCGTCGACGTGGGCCTCGGCTACGTACACCTGGGCCAGAGCGCGACGACGCTCTCAGGCGGCGAAGCGCAGCGCATGAAGCTGGCGCGCGAGCTGAGCAAACGCCAGACTGGCCGCACGCTCTACCTTCTCGATGAGCCCACCACCGGCCTGCACTTCGACGACGTGCGCAAGCTGCTTGAAGTGCTGCATCGCCTCACCGATCTCGGCAACTCCGTCATCATCATCGAACACAACCTCGACGTGATTCGCAATGCGGACTGGATTATCGATCTCGGCCCCGAAGGCGGTGAGGACGGCGGCCGCATCGTTGGCCAGGGCCGGCCGGCCAGGATCGCAAGCACTCCGGGCTCCTACACCGGAGAATTCCTGGCGCGCTATTATGCATCGAGCAACGGCAAACTGGTCGCGCTCGAAATGGATGCGGAGCCGGCAATCGATGGAGGCAATTTGTCTGCTGAAGAGAGCGGCACATCCGGAGGGCCGCGACGCGTGCCATCCAACGGAAAATCGTCCGAATTGAAGAAGGCCGAGCCCCGGAAACCCGGGAAAGTCAATCGCAGCAGGAAGCCGGTGGGCTCGTGAGCACCTTGCCTGACAACGTCCTTCCGGTCCCAGCCGCGCACGACAACAATGAGCCCGCGGAGATTCCGCTTCCCGAGCCTCCCCCACCAGCGGAGTGGGCAGATGAGCCCGGAGAACCGCAACTGCTTCTGGCATCTCCCGCATCGGGCGAAGAGGTCCCGCAAACCGGGGAGACAAGCGGCCCCATTGAGGCCCTGCCCAGCCAGCCGGAGCTCTTCGCTTCTTACAGCCGGCCCGAATACGTTCCACCAGTTGTACGAATTCCCAACTTCGGCCACCTTCTTGTTTTGCTCGTCTTGTTTGTCTTTGGCTGGCTCGGAGCGGGATCGATCCTGCTCATCGCGCTCCACTTCCACACCTTCGGCGTCACAAGCCTCACCCAGGCCACCAAGGACTTTCGCTACACCGTTGGCAGCCAGGTGATTCAATACTTCATCACCTTCGCAGCATGCCTCGCGATCTTTCCGATACTGTGGCATCAGAATTTTCTTCGTGGCCTTCACTGGCGCTGGGAAGAGGCATTCCGATACCGAGGCCGTCTGATCAGCGCAGTGATGCTCTGCTTTGTCGGGGCGATGGTAAACATGCTTGTCCTGCCCGGGCCCACCGACGCGCCGATCGACCAGCTGTTCCGCGCCCCCGGCGCCGCATGGGTGCTCTTCGCCTTCGGCGCGACGCTCGCGCCGTTCTTTGAGGAACTCGTATTCCGTGGATTCCTCTTGCCGGCTCTATGCACGGCCTACGACTGGACAGTGGAGCAGTTGCAAGGCTCACCCCGACTTCCCCTTGATGACGGCGGCAATCCGCGCTGGTCTCTGCCCGCCATGATCGGTGCATCGCTCGTCACAAGTCTCCCCTTCGCCCTGATGCACGGCGAACAGACCGGCTGGTCCATCGGGCCGTTCTCGCTGCTCATCTGCATAAGCCTCGTGCTTTGCTGGGTGCGCCTCGGCACGCGCTCCCTAGCTGCCAGCACCCTCGTTCACGCCGGCTACAATTTCACGCTGTTTTCGCTCATGCTCTTCGGCACAGGCGGTTTCAAACACCTCGACAAGATGTGAGATCCCCGATCGAAACATACATAGTCCCTAGTCCCCAGTCCCTACGCCCCTGGTCTCTGTCTTTTACAATCTCCTTGATGCCTACCCCGACTTACGCACAACAACTCCTCGCCATTCTCGCCCGCACCAGCTTTCGCCTTGGTCAGTTCAAGCTCTCTTCCGGCGGCACCAGCGACTACTACATTGACTGCCGCACTACTACGCTCCACGCCGAAGGTGGCCGGCTCACCGGCCACGCAATTCTCGAGCTGCTCGAGCAAAACAGCATCGAAGCCGAAGCAGTCGGCGGTCTCACCATGGGCGCCGATCCCATCGTCTCCAACGTAGCGACCGCAAGCGCCTGGCAAGCCAGGTCGCATCCAACCGCGCCTCTCCTTCACGGGTTCCTCGTTCGCAAAGCTGAAAAGGCCCACGGCACGGGTCGCCGCATCGAAGGTTTCTGTCGCGAAGGTGCGCGCGTCGTGATCGTCGATGACGTCTGCACCACAGGCGCCTCGACAATTAATGCGATCGAGGCCGCCCGCGAAGCCGGCATGATCCGTCGCCGCCGTTGTCTGCATTGTGGAACGACAAGAAGCCAATGGCCGTCCCGCAGTCGAGGCAGCCGCAGCTGGAGCACCCTTTCTGAGCCTCTTCACTGCAAATGATGTTCGAGCGGAACACGTGAAACAACTTGCCGACTCGAAACCGTAATGGCAGCCGCACTGTGCATCGGACGCAAAAAAGAATCAGGCCACCCGTTGAGTTTCCCGGGTGGCCTGATATTTGTTTCCGCTTTTATTTTAGTTTTAGTTATAGATACGGCTTGCGCCTTTAAGAAATCATTCAACCCAAATAGTCAGTTAACAATTAGCCAGTTAATTCGTCGTCGGCGGCGCTGGCGAAGCGGCATTGGTCTGTCCGGTTGCATTCGAAAGCAGCTGCACCTCGACGCGGCGATTCTGCTTGCGGCCGTCGGCAGTGGTGTTGGGGGCAACTTCCTTTTCCTTGCCGATGCCGATCAGGTAGAACCGGTGAGCCGCGACCCCGTACTTCGATGCGAGGTACTGCACGACCGCGTCGGCGCGCCGCTGGCTCAGATCGTAGTTGTACTCCGCAGAACCCACTGAGTCGGTCGCACCGGTAACTTCAAGAATGTAGCTCTTCGCTGAACCGAGCTGCTGCGCGAAGCCGTCGAGCTGATCCTTGCTGTCCTTGCTCAGCGTCGCCTTGTCAAAGCCGAAGTTGACCGTGACATTGCCCATGCGACTTGTAGTTTTCCAAGCCATTTACAACGCTGCCAAGCGAGTCGGCACGGTGAACGGCATCATTGGCGGCAGTATCGGCATCGCCCGCAGCCTTTGAAGCGCTTTGAGCGTTCTGGGTTGCGGCATCAGCTGAGGACTGAGCCTTGGCAATCCCGGCGGTGGCGCGTTCGTCCACGTCATGGATCGCCTGGTTATTGGCTCTCGTCTTGTCATCCAATTCGTTCGTCTTTTGGATGAGTGGCGCCGTTTGCGTCTTCACGTAGTTCTTTGTCGCGCAGCCGGTTACGCCCGCTAGTGTCATGGCAGCTGCAATCCACAATCCATAAGAATGTTTCATTGTCTCCCCATTTCTACCGCCTCGGTCTTGCCTCGATGCAACTTCGGAAGGCGGCCGGCGGCTTTCGCGTCACACTGGTTAGTGCATGCGTCCCGCCAAACTAGCGAGACGTTCCAACTCTAACGAAATAAGATACTTGGGTTGTCCATTTTGGTTGCCTGTGGATTCTCTGAGTCGTGTACTTTTTACCTGATTCTGTAAGGATTGCGCGTTCGCCCTCCTCCTGCGCACCTTTTCTACGCAACCGCTATCCTTAGCAAATGGGCCGCCTTGGCGGCTGCGTGGTGCCATGGATCTGCACGAGAAAATCCGAGTTCTGCCAACCCAGCCCGGCGTGTATCTCTACAAGAACGCCGAAGGCGAGGTAATCTACGTGGGCAAGGCCAAGAACCTGCGCTCCCGGGTCCGCTCCTATCTGCTGGAGGCGTCGCAGGCCAACGCCAAGACCGGCTCACTCATGCGCGAGGCCGTCGACATCGACTACATCCTCGTCGCCAACGAGCACGAGGCCCTGGCGCTCGAGAACAACCTCATCAAGCAGCGCAAGCCGCGCTTCAACATCCTGCTCCGCGACGACAAGACCTATCCTTACGTCAAGCTCACGCTCGCCGACCGATTTCCCAAGGTCTTCGTCACCCGGCGGCTGCGCAAGGACGGATCGGCCTACTATGGGCCGTACTTCCCGGGCAACCTGGCGTACCGCGTTGTCGAGCTCATCCATCGCAGCTTTCTGTTGCCCAGCTGCAAGGTCGATCTGTCGCGCTATCATCCCCGCGCCTGCCTGCAGTACTACATTCACCGCTGCCTCGGCCCGTGCGTCGAGGACCTCACTACGCCCGAGACATACAAGCAAGCTGTCCGCGACGCGCAGCTCTTTCTCGAAGGCCGGCAGGCCGAGCTTGAGCGCTCTCTGACAGCGCGCATGATGGCCGCCGCCGAGGCCGAGCAGTTTGAAGCCGCTGCGCGCCTGCGCGACCAGCTCTCGACCGTGCATCAACTGCAGGAGAAGCAGCGCATCGCCACCGCCGAGCAGAGCGACGACGCCGACGTCTTCGGCTACCACTTCGAAGACGGCAGCCTCGCCGTCAACCTCTTCCACATGCGCGGCGGCAAGATCGTGGACCGCCGTGAGTTCTTCTGGGAAGACCTGCCCGACCTGCTGGAAGCCCCTTCTGATGGATCTGAAGACAGTTCGCCAGCCCTGAAAGATGATGAGTCTGCTCGGAATCACAAGCCCTCGGCCTCGAAAGATGATGCGTCTGCGCGGAACGACAAGCCGTCAGCTTTGAAAGGGCACGGCTTTTGCCGTGCCATAGACGTCCCGAAGTTGAAGGGGGCTTTAGCCCCTGGGGGAGACGCTTCGATCGGCGAACTGGCTTTTCCGGCCGGACACGTCTTTTCTGCCCTGCTCAAGCAGCTCTACATCGATCAGCACTACGTCCCACGCACCATCCTCGTCCCAGTCGACTTCGACGATCGCGAAACCCTTGCCGCACTCCTCAGCAGAGCGCACCGGCCACCGCATCGAGATCGCCGTTCCGCAGCGCGGTGAGAAGCGCTCACTCGTCGACCTGGCCGGACAAAACGCCAAGCAGTCGTACATCCAGCGCTTCCGCGTACTCGAGCCCTCGCGCAAAGCCATCCAGGAGGCCCTCGCCGACGCGCTCATGCTTCCCGAACTGCCGCGCCGCATCGAGTGCTTCGACATCTCCCACATTCAGGGCGCCGAGACAGTCGCCTCCCTTGTCGTGTGGGAAGACGGCAAGATGAACAAGTCCGCCTATCGCAAATTCAAAGTGATGACCGTGCTTGGCGTGGATGATTTCGCTTCAATGCGCGAAGTAGTCCATCGGCGCTACAAGCGCATCCTCGAGAACAGCAAGGGCAGCGCTGCTTTGAAAGGGCACGACTTTAGTCGTGCCGACGATGCCTCAGAATCCTCTGGGGTTTAGGCCCTGAGGGAAAGCCCTCAAAAGCCAAAGAACCCGCCACAATGCCGTCCCTCGTCCTCATCGACGGCGGCCTCGGCCAGTTGCACGCCGCGGCCGAAGCACTGGAGTCGCTCGGCTTCACCTCGCAGCCGTTGGCATCGATCGCCAAGAAGGAAGAAGTCATCTACCTTTACGGCAACGAAGACGAGCCGGTCGTGCTCGACCGCCGCTCGCCGGTCCTGCACCTGGTCCAGCTGCATTCGCGACGAAAGCCATCGCTTTGCCGTCGGCTATCACCGCCAGCGCCGCGCCATGCGCGACCGCGATTCCGAGCTCCTCAACATCCCCGGCGTTGGCCCCCAGACCCGCCAGCGGCTCCTCACCCACTTCGGCAGCCTCCGCGACGTCCAGCAGGCCACTGCAGACTCGCTCGCCGCCGTCGTCCCCCGCAAAACCGCAGAAACCATCTGGCGCCACTTCCACTCCGACAGTGCCGTTCCATCGAATTCCCCGGCGTAGGCAGAGCCCGTGCTACCCTCACATCACCGCATGAGCCAAATCGCCTCCGCGCCAGCACAAACAACTCCTGCTGACCTTCCCCGCGTCCTTGGCGCCAGCCAGGCTACCGCCATCGTCGTCGGCACCATCATCGGCAGCGGCATCTTCCTCGTTCCCAGCGAGATGATGAAGGACACTGGCTCCTCCACGCTGGTTTACCTTGCCTGGATCGTCGGCGGGCTGCTCTCGCTCTTTGGCGCCATGACCTACGCCGAGCTCGGCTCCATGCTCCCTTATGCCGGCGGCGAGTACGTCTACCTGCGCGGCGCCTACGGCGACACACCTGCATTTCTCTACATGTGGACGTGGTTTGCAGTGGCCAAGCCTGCCTCCATCGCTGCAGTCACCAGCGGCCTCGCGCGCACGCTCGGAGTCTTCAGCGCATTTCACTGGCTTTCAACTCCCGTTCACGCGCCTCTGCCCCTTCTCTGGTCGCAGATCTTCGCGATCGCAGTCACGTGGTTCATGACCGGACTCAATTACCTCGGCATCAAGAAGGCCGGCGACTTCCAACTCGTCTTCACCGTGCTCAAAGGCATACTCATCCTGATCGTCGCGGGACTCTGCTTTGCCTCCGCATCAGGATCATGGAGCAACTTCGCCACCTCCCTCCCGCATGCCGTTGGGGGCTTCGGCGGCTTCATGCTCGCTCTCATCGCCACGCTCTGGGCCTACGACGGCTGGAACGACCTGACCATGGTGGCTGGCGAGGTGCGCCGCCCCGAGCGCAGCCTTCCCATCGCTCTGATTGGCGGCCTCGTTTTCGTCGGCGTTCTCTTCATGGCCACTAACGCAGCCATCCAATACATCCTGCCCGCCGCTCAGATTGCCGCCAGCGAACGGCCGGCCGTCGCTGCGCTCTCCGTCGTTGCGGGCCCGGCCGGTGCCGGCTTCGTCGCAGCAGCCATGGCTCTCAGCATCTTCGTTACGCTCAATGGCACCGTGATGTCCGGTGCGCGCATCCCTTTCGCCGCCGCGCGCGATCGGCTCTTCTTCCGCCAGTTCGCGCACATCCATCCGCGCTTCCAGTCCCCGTCAACATCGCTTGTCGTCCAGGGGTTGCTCTCGACCGTACTCCTGCTTTTCCTCAGCCAGTTTCAGCAGCACTTTGAGCTGGCGGTCTTTTCGGAGTGGCTCTTCTACATGCTCACAGCCACCACCGTCTTCGTGTACCGCCGCAAGCGTCCAGACCTCGCTCGCCCCTACCGCGTCTGGGGATACCCTCTCCTGCCCGCCGTCTTTGTAGCCTGTGCCGCCGCAGTGCTCGTCTGGAGCTACGCTGGCAACCTGAAAGGCTCGCTCGTCGGCACCGCGCTCATCCTGCTCGGCCTCCCCGTCCTCTGGCTCGTGCGCAAGAAATACGGCGCCTCGATCCCCGCTGACCAAAGCCAACCTTCTTAGCGACAAGTTTGTGACCTGGGTCCCGATTTTGAGACCTAGGAGAGCGCAATCCCACTGCTGCATGGTTGTCAGCCTGGGCGACCGAGCGAAGCGACGGAGTCGAAGGATCCGCGATTCTGCCTTGCTCACAACCTCAGCCTCTCCGGCGCGCAACTTCCTCATACACCGCAGCGTATTGCTTCGCAGGCTCATCCCAGCTGAAGTTCTGCGCCATACCATTCCGCATTAGTTGCCGCCAGCAGTCCTTGTTGTGAAACGCCGCGAGAGCGCGATCAATCGCGTTGAGAAACACCTGCGGGCTGTAGTCCACGAACTTGAATCCAGTGCCGCTCTTCCGCTCCGGATTCCATTCCTCAACCGTGTCGTCGAGCCCGCCTGTCGCTCGCACCACCGGCACTGTGCCGTACTTCAGCGAGTAGATCTGATTGAGCCCGCACGGTTCAAATCGTGAAGGCATGAGAAAGATGTCCGACCCCGCCTCGATCTTGTGCGCCATCGCTTCGTCATAGCGAATCTGCACTCCAACCCGCGCCGAGTTCGCGTATGCAAGCTCACGGAAGAAGTGCTCGTAAACAGGTTCACCCGTACCGAGTGCAACGATTGCAACATCGCGCTCCGCCAACCGACTGCCGACGTCCTTCAGGAGATCGAACCCTTTCTGCGTCGCAAATCGTGACACAATCCCGATCACCGGCGTCGAATCCGGAACATCCAATCCGAATGCGTGCAGCAGATCTCCACGGCACTCGCGTTTCCCACCCAGGTCCTCCGATGTGAAATGCGCGGCCAGGTAGCCGTCTGTCGCCGGATCCCACTCCGCGTAGTCCACCCCGTTCAGAATGCCCCGCAGATCTGCAGAGCGCTGCCGCAGCGCGCCATCGAGCCCATTGCCGCCCTCGGGCGTCTGAATCTCCTCTGCATATTTGCGACTCACCGTCGTCAGCATGTCAGAGTAGACAACGCCGCCTTTCAGGAAGTTGAACGTGTTGTAGTGCTCCAGCTTGTCGAAGGTGAAAATCTCCCAGGGAAGCAGCAACTGTTCCGTGGTCGTCGGCGGAAACCAGCCCTGGTAACCCGCATTATGAATCGTCAAAACTACCCCGGCCTTTTGCAGAATCGGATCGGCCTCGTAGATCGTGTGAAGGAACACCGGGATTAGCGACGCCTGCCAGTCATGAACATGAAAAATCTCCGGCACGCCGAGCAGCTTGCAGGCTTCAAGCACCGCGCGGGCGAAGAGCCCAAAGCGTTCCGCATTGTCTCCATATGCGCCACCATTTGGCCCGTAAACATCTTGCCGGTCAAACAGTTCTGGACAGTCTACAAAGTAATACTTCACCCCGTCACGTTCGCCGCCATCCACAATTCCCGCAAACCGGCTGTAATGCTGGAAAGGGATGGTGATGGACGAAACGGCATACTTCCACTCGCCTTCGAGATGGGGACGAACCGCCGCATACAGCGGCAGGTAAACCGTGACCGAGTGACCAAGCTTGACCAGTTCCCGCGGCAGCGCTCCCACCACGTCCGCAAGGCCTCCCGTTTTCACAAACGGAACACACTCTGAGGCTGCAAACACAATGTGCATCAGTCCTCTTCCTCCCTCGTCGAGCGGCGCGCGGCCCTCGCCGCAGAACTCCCGCTCTCACCGGAATCCAAAGCCAATCGCCAAGTCTACAACGTCTCCCTCGCGCGCTGTCTCATGCGTATGACGCCACGATTTCGCATCCGAGCGGCGAAGCGGCACATCTGAATGTCATGCCGTCTTCCCGTACCTATCCCAAATCTGATCATGGACTCATGGATGCGAAAACTGCGCTGCAGGACTCCCCCGATTGCGTTCCCGATGAGACCCTCCTCGACAATCCAATCTCGAACGCGCTGCTGACGGACCACCGTTTGTTTGCAATCGTCGATGGACAAGCAAGGCGCTATCTGCCGGAGATCGGACCCCTGAGCGGCACCCCCGACCAGTCCCCCGCCAGCTACCGGGCGCTCCGCAGTCTCGCAGGCCCCGGCGGAGTTCTCGCATTGTTCTTTCGGGACAAGCCCTCGCCCCCGGCCGCGTGGACGCTGATACGCGGCGGCCTGCTCAACCAGATGATCTGGCGCGGATTGAACGCGAACGAAATCATTCAGCCCCGTGCCGGAGCCACCCCAAGGCGTTTGTCGCAGGCAGATGTACCCGAAATGATCGCACTGGCCGAACTGACCGAGCCGGGCCCGTTTCGCAAACGAACCATCGAACTGGGAAGCTACTACGGAATCTTCGAGTCAGGAAGACTGGTTGCAATGGCGGGAGAGAGGACGAGCATGCCCGGATTTATCGAGGTGAGCGCCGTCTGCACTCATCCTGATGCGCGGGGCCGCGGGTTTGCTCGCACTCTGATAGTGACCGTGATGCGCGATATCCGACGGCGCGGCCAGACGCCGTTTCTGCATGTGCTCGCTGACAATCTCTCGGCGATCAGCGTCTACGAGAGCCTTGGCTTTACACCGCGGCAGACATTCCATCTCGCGGTACTGAAGAACGAGGCCTGAGCAGAGCCAGCCTTCCCGGCCCGACCGCACGCGTTCGTCTACCATCAGAAGAGCCCATGCCCTCCAAGCCAAAGCTCGGCCAGAACTTCCTTAACGACCAGCAGGCGATTCAGCGAATTGTCGGCGCGATCGGCGACTGCTCGGGCCGTACGGTCGTCGAAATCGGACCCGGCAAAGGCGCGATCACCCACTCGCTGGCAGCGCGCGCAGGACGCGTGGTGGCCGTTGAGTTGGATCCCGAACTGGCGGGCCTCCTGCGTCACGAGCTACCACCCGAGCGTGTCTCTGTTGTCAATAAGGACGTGCTCAACTTCGACTTTGCAACTGCATCGGCAGAAGCCGGCGAGCGCCTGCTCGTGGTCGGCAATCTGCCCTACCTGATCACCTCGCCGATCGTGCTCAAGCTGGCCGGGTGCCACGCCTCGCTCGATCGAGCGGTGCTGATGGTGCAGCGCGAAGTGGCCGATCGAGTGACTGCGAGCCCGGGCTCGCGTGATTACGGACTGCTCACAGTGACGGTGCAGCTTTACGGCCCGGTCGAAAGATTGTTCACTCTGCCGCCTGGCGCATTTTCACCTCCGCCTGAAGTGCACTCGACAGTCTTTCGCTGGCGATTTGCACCGAGGTTTCAAGAGCTCAACGTACAACCGGTAGAGTTCACGCGTTTTCTGCGACACGCCTTCGCTCAGAAGCGCAAGACGTTTGCAAACAATCTCCGCGCGGCGAAATTTCCTGTCGCCACCGTCGCCGCGGCGCTCGCCGTCGCAGGAGTCGAGCCAATGGCGCGTGCGGAATCATTGTCCATTGAAGCCCTCGCCGCAGTTTGGAGAGATCTCAAAAGCAAAGAAGCCACCCCGGCTGGCGAGGTGGCTTCTCCCACGATAAGTTCAATTGACTAGTGATGGCCTGCGCTCGGAGCAGGTGCCCCACCGCCAACGCTCCCGCCAACATGGCCGCCACCACCCCCCACGTTTCCTCCACCACCAACGTGACCACCGCCGCCAGCGGGACTGGCGCCTCCACCACTAACGTGACTGCCGCTACCTACGCTTCCGGCGCCACCTCCGATTCTCGCGCCGCTATTGCCTATTGCGCCGCTGGATGGATGCCCTGCAGTCCCTCCCCCTCCATATACAACAGAGCCGGGATTGTAGATTGTGCTGGGATGATAGATATTGGAGCCGGAAGTGCTTGGGCCAACCCAGGCGCTACGACCTTGGTTCAGGCTGGCTCCTCCTTGGTTCGCTGAGTGCACGTACCCCGTACGCGGTGTCGCGGCATACCCCGGGTACGCCGCCGGCGGTCTGCTCACTCCCATCGAAGTCGATCCAGGTTCGTGGTTGTAAACCGGCCGCGCCGCAATCGGTCTCAGTGGCATCAAGGTGCTGCCGGCGATCGTAACTGGTACTCCGCTGTGCCGCACCGGACTGGCAGTGGGCCGGTTGGAGAAGCGCGTGTAGGTCACGACAGGGTACGGCTGATTATTGCCAGCCACGTGAATTGGCGAGCCCCCGCCCGGGTTTCTGACTGGGCCCCCATGCGGCCGTCTTGGCGGCTGATAGTGAACTGGCGTATTCCCTGTGTTTGAGCCCCAGCCACCCCTGCACCACCAGGGATTCCAGAACCCCGGCGCCCAACCCCAGCCAAAACCTTCATACCAATTCCAGAGACCGGATGAGTACGGCATGTAACCCCACGACTCACAGGAAACCCATACGTACCCGAATTGCGGCGTCCAGACCCAATGTCCGCAACCATACGGATCCCACCCGGCTCCCGACGCAACGTACGGAGACCACACGTAGCCCTGGCCCGGCACGTTGTACCAGTTGCCGTTGGCATCAAGATCTCCCCATGCTGGATTGTTGTTGTTCACAAGCGCATTCGTCGCGCTTGTCTTGGCGGCCTCCTGCGATGTCAGTTCCTGGTCGCGATCGGCATTCCACGCATCCCAGGAGTCCGGCTCGATGGTCTCCGCCAGGTTGTAGGCGCTGGGGTCGGTGGCATTCAGCATCACGCTCTCGCCGCCGTGCAGATCGAGTGATAGCGCGGTGCCGCGCTCAAGGTGAGCGTTTCCTGAAAATACGGCCAGTTCTCCCGGCGGGTTATCGAGATTGATACGCAGCACGCTGAAGCCGGTCGCTGTCACCACGCTGTCGCCAAATCGTACCTGCACGCTGCTCGAAGCCGTCTCACCCTGCAACTCGAAGTAAGCGAGTCCGTTGTTCAGCACGAGTTCCGCTTTCGACACGCCATTCAACTGCCCGAGAACGCCAATCCGCAACGTGCCGTTCGGTGACAAGCGCACCACGCTCCCGTCGTCGAACTGAAGCTCTGCGCGTCCGTCGTCCCCGGTCGTGATCTGCGACCCCTCGAAGATAGGCGTATTCGCCAGCGCCGGATCGGCGAGAACCTGGTTTCCCTGTGAGACCTGAACGGATCCGTCCACGCTGCTAAGCCGAACTGCACGGGTCGTCGGATCTGCCTCCTGCGCTTGAAGTGCTGATGTTGCCGCCAAAACCAAAGCCAGCCCGGCTGCGGCTGGCCAGAACCAACAAGTTGAGAACGCGGTGTTCCTGAGGTTTCTCATGGAGCCCCCATCCTTTCCCGTCCTGCCCCGCGATGACAAGGCGCGCCGCAGGAAGCCCGCTACCGCTACTACTTAAGACCGTTGAATGCCAAGAAAAGTCGCGCCTAAATCTTACCTCTTGTGGGACTTTGCCGAACAGGATGCAAAGGGCTTATTTGTCAGCATCTGCCAGCAGCGTGCGGGCCCGCTTCCTGACGCGGTCAAGAACGTGGGGATCTCCTTCAAGCCGCTCCAGAATGCCCCGGATGGTGCAAATCTGCTGGAGGCGGCCGTCATTTGAGGCCTCTACGACGAATTCCATCGCGCCATCGAGCCCGAGAGGGTCATGCTGGAGCAGCAATTCAAGTCGCGCTCCCTCGATGAGAGTTGCGCCGACCGCGACTAAAGACTCACCCAGATTCTGGATCTCCTTGTTCTTCGAGTAATTGAATTCGCAGCCGCCCTGGCCGTCGGGCCCGCTGTAGGTGATCTTCTTCAGCCCCTGAAAAGCAACCTTGCTGTGGCTTTCACAGTTCCCGGCAAGAATTTGGGGATCATGAACTGTCTCGAATACCCGATTGGTGAAGTTGCCGCTCAGGTTCACATCCCGGTCCACCTTGGCCGGTAGGAGTAACCCGGATTCAGATCCAGGTCTGGTGCCGCCCTCCGCGTGAAAATGGCCGCTTCCATCGGGATGAACGGTGAGGGTCCATTGTGAGGGGTATAGCCCTGGGTTTGAGAAGTCGACGCGCACCGTGGAAGTCGGGTCGCCATGTGCGGGTAACGCGAGCAATCCTGCGAACATCGCCACAAGGAGCACCCTCATCGAATCGCTCCCCGCTGCGCGAGCGTCTGGGAAGTATGCAGGTGACAGATGGCGACGGCCAGCGCGTCGGCGGCGTCAAAGGGTTCCGGCAGTTCGGCCAGACTTAGAAGCCTCGCCACCATGAACTGCACCTGCTCCTTTTTGGCCAGCCCGTAGCCAACAACGCTGGATTTGATGCTGAGCGGCGCATACTCCGCTACGGAAAGCCCATGGTTGGCCGCGGCAAGTAGCGCAACTCCCCGCACCTGGCCCAGTTTCAAAGCCGATTTGGCGTTGACGGAGTAAAAGACTTCCTCGATCGCGACAACATCGGGACTCCATCGCTCCAGTTCAGCAGAGAGCGTGGCGTAAACCTGCGCAAGCCTTTCGGGCAGTGTCTTGGACTTTGCAAGCCGGATTGCGCCGATAGTTCTACAGACAAGCTGCCGTGTGAAACTCGATTCATCCGAGTCCACAACGCCGAACCCGGTAACCTCTGTTCCGCAGTCGATCCCGAAGACTCGCATTGAGTGCCAGTTTAACAAGGAACACTGATCAGGGAACAGATGCCCCGCGTCGCAATGGAAAGCGGTCCGCTCATACAGACCCAATCGTTCCCCACTCGTTTCCTCTTGCGGGAAACCGATTTGGGAATTCTACTCAAAGAATCGCCACGGCCGACCCGTAGTTCGTCGGCTCTTCTGAATTGGGTCTGACTCGCTGTTAAACCGGCGGGCAGTTTGCTCCAGCAACTCCTCCCCTGCTGATCCTTGCCACGGAGCACGACGATGACATTCAAGAGGCCTGACGCCCAGGATGAAGCGGGTTCTCCCCTAGAGCCTGAGACTAAAACTCCCAGGCGCATTCCCTTTCGCGGGCAGTTACCTCAGCCACCGGTCGTGTATCGCTCCAGACTGGAGCGGTGGTTGTCTGAGGGCGAACCGTTGGATGACCACACTGGAACTGCAGTTGGCACGCACCCATGGTGGAAAGTCATCTGGCTGACCGGCGTAGATTACTTTTCCACCCTCGGCTATCAGCCGGGAATTGCGCTGCTCGCCGCGGGATCGGTCGCTCCGATCGCAACCTTGATCCTTGTACTCGTCACCTTGCTTGGCGCGCTTCCTGTCTATATGCAGGTCGCCGGCAGAAGCTACGCGGGACAGGGCTCGATTGCCATGCTCGAGAGCCTCCTTACCGGATGGAAAAGCAAGATTCTGGTCCTCACCTTGCTTGGCTTTGCGGCCACTGATTTTGTAATCACAATGACGTTGTCAGCCGCCGACGCCGCCAAGCATGCGATTGAAAATCCATTCCTCCACGACTATCTCGGCGAGCACCAGATACCCGTCACATTGTTCATTCTCACTCTGCTTGCCCTGCTTTTCCTCCGAGGCTTCAAGGAAGCGATCGGAATTGCCACGTTCGCCGCGATTCCCTACCTTGCCCTTAACCTCATCGTCCTGAGCCGGGGCGCTTGGGAGGTGCTCATGCACCCCGAGCTTCTAGCTCACTGGCAATTCAGACTTGCCGCGCGGGGTGACATGTCGCTCATCATCACGGGCGCACTCCTTGTATTCCCGCAGCTCGCGCTTGGCCTGAGCGGATTTGAGACCGGCGTGTCAGTCATGCCGCTGATCAGTGGCGGAGATGAGGACCGCGATTTCAACCCGCGCTCCGGCGCCCCAAAGGGCCGCATCGTCAACACCCGCAAACTTCTTGTGACCGCCGCTGCGATTATGAGCGTGATGCTCACCCTATCGAGCTTCGTCACCACAATTCTCATCGCACCAGAAGACTACAGAATTGGAGGCAAAGCCAGTGGCAGAGCGATCGCCTTCCTGGCCCACAAATACCTCGGCGCGGGTTTCGGCACTGTTTACGATCTCTCAACCATCCTCATCCTCGGCCTTGCTGGCGCCTCAGCGATGGCGGGGCTACTTCATCTCATTCCCCGGTACCTCCCACGCTTCGGCATGGCGCCGCGCTGGGTCGCGCAGGCACGGCCCCTGGTTCTGGTGCTATTTGCCATCAACATCGTCATTACCCTCATCTTCCGCGCAAATGTAGAAGCGCAGAGTGGAGCATACGCAACAGGCGTTCTCGTGCTGATCCTTTCCGCTGCTTTCGCCACCACCCTGGCGCTGTGGCACGAGCGTCGATGGCCCCTTGCCTTTTACTCTGGTCTTCTTTGCCTCGTTTTCGGCTATACCCTGGTCGACAACTGTCTGGAGCGACCGGACGGCCTGATCATCGGCTCCATCTTCACTCTGCTCCTCATGGCGGCGAGCGCTCTCAGCCGTTCCCTTCGTGCGGTTGAGCTTCGCATCTCACAGGGATACTTTGCCGACGTCGAAAGCTGGCGCGTCGGACCTGAACTTCGCGGAAAGAAGGTTCACCTCGTTCCCGTTCCCGATTCTTCCGCCGAAACCAGACGTAGAAAGAAAGAGATGATCGCCCGGCATTACCACGTGAAAGGGCCGTTCCTCTTCTTGCATGTCAATATGCTCGACAACCGGAGCGAGTTCTCGGCGCCACTCGAAGCCACCGTAGAAAGAGAGGGCAAAGACTACGTCGGAGAAGTCTACGGCGCCATCGCAATCGCTAATTCCATTGCCTTCATTAGCGAATGCATAGACCCCATCTCAGTCTTCATCGGGCTCACCCGGCGCGATCACATGGGGCAAGCCCTCCGTTACCTCCTTTTCGGTGAAGGAGAAACGGGCCTCATGGTCTATACAATCCTGGTTCGATATTGGGAACGAACACCCTGGGAAGACGTGAGGCCGCTCATCTTTCTCATGAGCGACTAATCCGCCTTGCGCGCCGGCAGGCTGACACCGCTTTCATTCCAGGCAAGAAACAACTTGTAGCCCACCGCCAGGACAATCGCCCCCACAAAAAGGCCGACGATTCCCATCGCGACAAACCCGCCAATCACCCCAAGGAAGACCACGATGACTGGCACCGCAGAACCCCGGCCAAGAAGCACAGGCTTCAGCACGTTGTCCATCAACCCCACGACTGCACACCAGACCAGGAAGATAACAGCCGTGGTCTTTGAGGCAATCGCGAATACGTAGATCACCGCGGGAATGAGCACGAGCATTCCGACCTGAAGGATGGCAGCAAAAAGAAAGATCACTGACCACACACTTGCCCCGGGAAGTCCAACGACGAAAAAGCCCGCCGCAGCGAACACGGTTTGGATAAGTGCAACGCCCAGGATGCCGAAGGTGACGCTGCGAATCGTGGCGCCGACAAGGTGCTGGTACTCCGGGCCTTTCTCCCCGAAAAGGCGAATCGCCAGGGAACGGGTGACGGCGGCGGCGCCTTTCGCATTCGCAAGAAGAACTCCTGAGACCACGATTGCGAGGATGAACTGGAGGAGTGTAGAGCCAAGGCCTGCAGAAGCAGAGAGGATTCCGGGAAGGGCGGACTTGATTTGAGGAGAAAACTGCATCAACGTGTCCGTGAGATTGTTTGAAGCTGCGCTCCATGCGCGAGCAAGAGGAGCTCCGATGATAGGCCACTGCTCGACGCCGGAAGGAGGTGGTGGCAGAACCAGGGTCCCCTCCTGGAGGCGCGTCATCAGTGGCCGAAGCCCATCAATCAGGCTTTGCCCCAACAAGACAAGTGGAATAATCAGGACCGCCAGCAGCAGTAGGGTCCACACAATGGCCGCAACAGTCCCGCGTCCTTTCAGAGCCCGCTCCAACTTAAGAAACATGGAGTGAGAAGCGATGGCGATGATGATGCCCCAGATGATCAGTGGGATGAACGGACGCAGGATCAGCAGACAGCCGATTACCAGCAGAGCCGCCAGACCGATTTGTATGGAGGCCTCAAGAGCCTGGTTCACCTGGATCTTTTGCTTTGCTACATCTTGAATCGCCATAACTCATTCCCTCCTTCAGATAGTCGCAGGGGACAACTCAGGATCAACTGAATTGACTTCGGATTGATTCCACACTGGCTGGCGCGGTCCTTACGGCCGGAAAAAGCTTCGCGTAAACGATCATGACCACTGGAGCAATCAGCGCGTAGCACGCGACCGCAGGAATCGACTTTTGCAGACGCAGGAAGTTCGAAGTAAGAAACAGGGCCAGCCCGGCATGCCGATTAGCGTTGCACAGTGCGAAGGTTCGCCGGATAGCAACGTCTCCCAGGCGGATTGCATGCACTGCAGCCATTGAACCGACAGCTAGCAAGAGCGCGGCAACCGGAACCAGGGGAGTCGTCCGCAGCAATGCCTTGCCGAGCGCGGTAAAGCAAAGCGATGAATGAAGCAAGAAGCATCAGGTTCCCTACCTTTATGGCCACGGGTTCCAGCCGCTCGCTCAGCTTCGGCAGAATTGCGGCCAGAAGCATTCCGCACGCAATGGGAAGGAATTGCCGAGTGATGATCTGCGGCAGCAGCGCCGACGGAGGGACCCAGACGTTGCGGTCATATATTACGCCGGCAACTGCAGTCAGGGTTGGGATCATGATCAAAGCCATCAATGCCGCCCACAGTTGGTAGCTGGCCGCCATGTGCATGTCGAAGCCCTTCCGGGAGACATTCCGCATCAGCAGAGGGGCGCCGGGTGCGCATCCAACCATGAACAGGCCCGCCGTTTCGGGCCCGGTAAGCCGAAAGATGTGCGAGAGCAGCAAGGCCAGAGCCGGCGGAATAATGAACGTTACGAGGAGCAGGCGCATCCAGTTGAGCGCGCTCTGGGCCCTCCAGCGCCTCAGCAGTTCGCGAAGACTCAGGCTCATTCCCAGAGCAAACATCAACAGGTAAATCGTAGTAAGCAAAAGGAGTTTCATGGCTCCCGACGGACCCTGCTTCCAGCCTGTTTGGGAGCGGGTCGCACTTTCCTGCTTCGCCCCGCGAAGCCACAGTGCCTCCACTATCACCACACATGCTCATCGGGACAACTGTCACAATTGACATGGGTCCCCAAAACCAGAAAACGATGGCGCGCCCCGGGGATTGATCGCTTCTCCTGCGGACGCTTCAGATCGTCCATTCAAGCCGGCCTTCGGTTAGGCCGGCAAAAGGACTTGTTGTGAAAGTTCACTTGCAGGCGGTTCACTGGATGTCAGGCGTGTGAGCGTAAGCACAGTGATGTCGTCGTTCTGGCCAAATTGCACTGCCGCTTCGGTAGCCTGGGCTGCGGTGGGGTTGCCACTGAAGAGTGTCTGCATGCGGCTGAAGCCGTAGAGCTCGCCGCTGGGGTTGCGCGCTTCGAGCAGCCCGTCTGTATAGAGGGCAAGGTGCGTGGCGGCTTCAAGGTTGATGCGGGTTTCCAGATAGGAAGCGTCGGAGCTCAGTCCAACGGGCAGCGCGCCGGGAAGTTCGAGTTCGCGTCCGTTGAGGAATGGACCAGGGTGCCCCGCACTCGCGACTGTGCAGACGCCGCCGGGATCGAGTCGCACCGCGATGCAGGTCGCGAATCCTCCCTGCAAATGGCCATGAAGATGGCGGCTCAGCCGCGCAAGCAACTCGGCGGGGCTGGTGGTGCTCTCCGCCAGCGTGCGAATCGCGCCCACAATCAGTGAGACGGCCATTGCCGCGCGAAGGCCCTTGCCGCTCACGTCGCCCAGAACAATGAGCGTCGAGTTGCCTTCCAGCGCAATGATCTGGAAGAAGTCGCCGCCCACCTCACGATCAGGCCTGTAAGCGCTCGTGAGATTGAAGCCGGGAATGGTGGGCAGCGCCTCCGGTACGAGAACTCGTTGAAGTTCGCGGGCATTTTGCAGCTCCAGTTCGATAGCGGTCTGGCGGCTCCGGTGATCGATGGCGTAGCGGATGACCGCGTAAAGAATGGAGAGGAACAGAACCGTGCGCAGAATTGTCTGGATGGGCAGAACGCTGCCGAAAAGTGTCAGGTGCGGCGCGGTCATTTTCGGGGCAAGGGTCCAGTGGGTAAAACGAATTCCCTGGGCTGCGATGTTTGAGATGGAGTAGAAAACGCCGTTGACGAGAGCAGTGCCTGCCACAAGCCAGCGTGCGAAGTCGAGTTGCTTGCGGCGCACGACGGCATACACAACAAGGAACGCGGGAATGATTTCACCCGGAAGGATAAAGAGCGTGAGACTTGCGTCTGTGATTTGAAACGTGCGCTCACTGATGACTGTGTAGAAGAAACCCAGGCTGCCGTCAGCCGCGCCGCAGATCATGGAGAAGATCGCGATGACGCGAATGGCCCGCCGCAGATTGAAGTTCTCATGCAACTGAAGAAGCCAGAGCAACAGGAACCACTGCGAGACTTCGCGCAGCTGGATCGAGGCTTGAATCAAAAAAGTGAGCAAAATGAATGAAACCGGTAGGCGAATGCCGTTAAGCAGCAGTTCGAGCGCCGGCATAAAGGTATAGACCATCATCCAGAACAGAAGCCACTGGCGACGGTCGCGAAGCCAAATGATCAGGCTGAGCAGCGAAGCGAGCGTATAGAGGCCGGTAAGGGCAAATCGAAATTGCTGCGCGCGGAGCCAGTGATAATCGAGCGCATCCTTCGCCGCTCCAATCGCCGCCGGACTGCCAAGGATCGGCGTGCCTTCAAAGCCGCCTGCGGTGCCGTCGTCATTGGACGCGAGCGGTACCTTGAATACGCGAACGGCAAGAACACCGCTCCGGATTGGCCCAAGACCGTAGGTTTGCGCTGGCACGGCGGCAAAGTAGTCCGGCTTCGGCGGAAATGACCCCAGATGGCCCATGGGCTGGCCGTTCCAATAGAACTCGTAAAGGTCGTCGATCGCCGGAATCAGCAGAGCGACGTCGGGCGGTGCTCCGGGAGCAACTGTCAGGTCGATGTGACGCCGATACCATGCGTAACCGGTGTAGCTTGGATGGGTTTGTGTTCCCCACGTAGCGTCAGCGGTGATTTGTTCCCAGCCATCGCGCCCTGTGGTGTCGTCGATCGCTGGCGAGGCCCAGGCGGGATTGTCCCCGAGGTGGAACTGCCACGGCCCATCCAGAGGCACGGTGCCCTTGCCGAGCGCATCAATCTTGAGCTGAGAAGTCGCCGGGGAGCCATGCTCCGATGCGGCGACGGCGCGCGGCGCGACAAGCGACACGGCGCTCATAGCAATGCAGAGGAACAGCGCGAGACAGATACGTCTTGCGAACAGGCTGTGGGCACCCGAGCGGGCGTGCAGCAGGCTTTCAAGGTGCATGCTGATGAGCATACCCCGCCACGCGCGTTGCAGTCGCTGCAAAAGTGCACGCAGGTACTTGTCGATGCAAGGCTCAATCGTAAAGGCGCTGAAGACTCCACCAGCCGGCCGCCACGATCCGGCGTGAGATCGCGCGTTTGCGTGTTTGAGCCCTGCTCAATAGACTTCTTGCCGGGCAGAGATTTTTGACCTGATGTTCCCAGCGAGTACTTCTCCGCCCTGGCAGAAACCAATAACGAAGGTCCGCTGATATGCTCGTGACGAAAGAATTCACTTTCGCGTGCAGTAAGGCGACGTGAACAATCCATCAAGGAATGAAGAAGGAGATCCCTTGCTCGTTGAACGGAGATTTCAGATTCTTGCCTCCGGCCTGTTGGCCGCAATAGTTTCTTTAGTTGGCTTCGGCGCATGGGCGCAGACAACCCCTCCGGCACCGCATGTGAAGTCCGTGCACCTGAAGCATGTTTTGGTTGTTGGCCAGACAAAGGGCTTCGAGCACGATTCGATTTCGGCGGCGATGGCTGCGATATTCAACATGGGCAAGGAAAGCGGCCTGTGGGATACGACAATCCGTACCGACGCCGAGCTTCTCACGAAAAAAGACATCGGGAGAAATGCGAAGAACCTGAACTATTTTGACCTGATCGTCTTTACCAGCACGACCGGTGAACTCGACATGGACGACGGCCAGAAGCAGGACATGCTCTCGTTCATCCACGACGACGGCAAGGGATTCGTCGGAATTCATGCAGCGCTCGACACAAACTACAAATGGCCGGAATACGGCGAGATGATCGGCGGCTGGTTCGACGAGCATCCATGGACCACATTCAATGCGCCGATCATTAACGAGGACCCGGACTTCCCCGCTGTCCGCCACTTTCCGAAATCCTTCGTGAAATACGACGAAATCTATCAGCCCAAAGCGTGGTCGCGCGACAAAGTGAACGTGTTGCTGAGTCTCGATCCCGATCGGCTCGACTTCCAGAACAATCCCCGCATTCACCGCACCGATCGCGATTTCGCCGTGGCGTGGAGCAAGATGTACGGCAAGGGCCGCGTCTTTTACTCGACGCTGGGACACACTGAGGAATCGTGGGATGACCCTGATGTCCGCAAAATGTACTTTGAGGCGATTCGCTGGGCCCTCGGCATGACAGACGGCAGCACCGCTTCGCACGCGCGCCCGGCGACAGGGGCGCAAACTCATTGATGTGCAAGATAGTGGAATGCGACTCATAACGATCAGCAATGCGGCAGGAATCGCGCTGTTAGCCGGAGCGCTGATTGTGAGCGCGCCCTTGGCTCCTGGACAGGACTCCACCGGCGACATCAGGCCCGCGCCATATCAGGTAGCCTGGCAGGATCTCGAATTCGGCGTCATCATCCATTTCTCTACGAATACATTTCTCGATCGCGAATGGGGTGACGGCACAGCGAGCCCCGCCGCATTCAATCCGAGCCAATTCGATCCTGACCAATGGATGAAGGCGATCCGCGACGCTGGCGCGAAGTACGTCGTTTTGGTGGCCAAGCATCACGATGGATTCTGCCTCTGGCCCACAACCCAAACGGACTACAGCGTAAAAGGCAGTCCGTGGAAGGACGGCAAAGGAGATGTAGTCGGCGATGTCGCGCGGGCGGCGCGAAAATATGGTCTGAAATTCGGCGTCTACCTGTCACCGTGGGACCGGCACGAACCGAGATACAACGACGCCGCCGCATATGACCGCTACTACAACGCGCAACTGGAAGAATTGGCAACAAGCTACGGAGACCTGGTTGAATTCTGGCTCGATGGCGCGGGAAGCGCGGGCCACGTCTACGACTTCAGGAAGATCATCGAAACCCTCCGCACATATCAGCCGAACACCGTGGTCTTCGCGGACACAGGACTATTCGAATACGGTGATGCGCGCTGGGTCGGGAATGAAGCCGGCATTGTCGATTACGAAAACTGGAATGTAATTGATCGCCACGGATATCGCCGCTGGCGTCCCGTTGAAGCTGACACCCCCTTGCGAAAACAGCATTGGTTCTGGCATGAGAATGATGAAACCTCTCTGAAAAGCGTGGCCGAGTTGCTTGACACCTACGACAAAACCGTTGGCCGCGGCGCACAGTTGATGCTTGGACTGGCTCCCGACAGGCAAGGGTTGTTGCCGAAGTCTGACGTTGCGCGTCTTCAGGAGTTCGGCGCTGCCTTGCGAAAGCGTGTGCAGAACAACCTCGCTCTGCAACATTCCGCAACAACTCCCGAAGCTGCCGCGCTTGACAACAATCCGGACACGTTCTGGTCTGCCCCCGCCGGTTCGCATCACGCGATCCTCGAAGTCGCCTTTGACAAGCCTGTAGCCTTCGATCATGCGCTCACGATGGAATGGCTGAACGATGGCCAGCACGTGGAGAAATACGCGATCGAGATCTGGGATGAGACTGCGCACAGCTGGCGTGCGATCGCAACGGGAGAGGCTATCGGACACAAGAAGATCGATCAATTCCCTGCCGTCACCGCCACCCGAGTCCGGCTCAACATTCTCTCGAGCACAGCCGAAGCTCATATTCGTGAGTTTCAGCTATTCGCGTGGGGCCAGCCTTAGGTTGCGATCGCAACGTCGTTCAGCGCCGCTTTCAACGCGCGCACATCTTCTTCCCTAACAAGCCATCGGCAGAACGCCTCCGGGTGAAAGTCGAATTCAACCCCGCCTTCATAAGCCGGGCACTCGACCTTGACGTCCATCGAAGTGTGAATGTCGCGCACGCCCGTGCTGAGAACGAACTCGCGCACGTTGCTCGTCCGTATCCCGACGCCTGCCATAATACGAATGCGATCGCCGGCTCTCTGTTGCAAGCGAGCAATCGTCGACGAGCCACGAATCGCATCGGATTCTCCGCCGGAAGTCAGAATGCGATCGACGCCGCATGAAATAACGTCCTCGAGCGCATTATCCTTATCCTTACAAACGTCAAATGCGCGGTGGAATGTGACCTTAAGCGGCTGCGCCACTTCCACCAGTCGCTGGGTCCGCATACGGTCCACCGCGCGATCGCCGGTGAGGACTCCGAGCACAATGCCATTCACACCGAGCGATTTTGCCTCGAGGATATCTCTGCGCATGACATCGAACTCAAGTTCGCTGTAGACGAAGTCGCCGCCGCGTGGGCGAATCATGACCATCACGTCAAGGCCCACCGCGGCGCGAACCGCGCGGATCAGACCGGCACTCGGCGTGATGCCACCCTCGCTCAGCGCGCTGCACAACTCGACCGATCGGCGCCGCCTTTGTCAGCGGCAATCGCCGACTCCACGGAATCAATACAGATTTCAAGGTCCATAGCTGCATTCTTCCTTGTCGCAAACGCAACAACGGCCTGGGTTCGTCTCCAGGCCGCTGCCGGTGAACT
>CAWAZE010000005.1:0-89228 GCA_963786405.1 uncultured Acidobacteriaceae bacterium
GGGACAGCGCCGGCTAAGTGGAGAATCACAGCCAAAGCTTTTAAGTTGCCGTTCATTATTCTGCACGAATCTTCAACTTAGTTAACCGACTCTTCCAATCCAATCGGAGAAGTTACTGGAACAGCCCGGGTGCGAAGAACAAAGCTTCAAATTTTTGCCTCTCATGAGTGATTCCTCTTTCATCAAAACGATTAGCGAATCGGCTATTTGGCTTGAGCCGTGTCGAGTCGGAGAAATCGGGCGGCGTTGTTGTACAGGATGTCGCGCTTCTGCTCGGGTGTGAGATAGTCGGCATTCTGAATGATGCTGATGGAGTAGGCCATCAACCTGGGCCATTCCAGCTGGTCAGTCCCAAACATTACGCGGTCTTCGAAGCCGGCCTCGACAAGGCGCTGAATGTAGCGATTGACTTCCTTGAGGGGATAGCTCCAGATCAGTCCGGCGACGTCAACGTAGACGTGGGAGTTGGCCTGAAGAAGCGTAAGCATGTTGTCGATCATCGGATAGCCGGCGTGCATCACCTGTACACGCAGTTTGGGGTGACGCGCGAGGAGCTCTTCGAGGAGGAGCGGATTGCCCATGGAGCCCCGGAATTTGGACATCCCAATGTTGGCTCGCCCAGAGCCGCCTGTGCCCATGTGGATCGCGACGGGGATGTCGAGTTCTTCCGCAAGTGCAAAGTAGGCATCGACGGAAGGATCGCTCGGGGAGATGCCTTCGTATTGCAGACCAATCTCGCCCATCACCTTGAAGCCGTCCCTGGTGAAGTCTTTGCGGAGGTCATCGAGCGGGACGCGCGCGCCCGGATTCATGCCTTCGTTGAACGATGTTCCGGGGATGACGCGGCCAGGCGCGGCATCTCTCCACTTCTGCACGCTCTTGGGATCGCCAAAAACGACGGCCGTTACGTTCAGCCGCTCCATTTCAGCGACGACGTCCTTCAGGTATTCGCCTTTAGCAGCGGGATAGAGCTTGGGAGTGCACTCTTCCTGGCTCCAGCCAAACGGCGCCTCCTTCGTCTTTGGGTCCGAGGCAGTGAACTTCGATTGATTCGGACACATCGGCCCCATCCCGGGGAAGGACTCGTCCATGGCGTGAACGTGAACGTCGATGACCGGAGGAACGGTTGAAGTTGTGTTCTGGGCCAACGACACGTCTGAGTAGCTCAAAACAAACGTCGCGCACGTAAGTGCAAGAGCGAGTCTCTGACAGAGTGACAACATTGAATAGCTCCCGTGTACAAGACAAACGGTGTGTGACTTCGTGCTTACTGAGTGCGGGCAGGATCGCCAGCGCGGTGCGTGGAATCTCCGAGTCAAGGCACGTCGATTTGTTGGTGGAGCAGAAAATCCAGCGGCGTCATCTTAGTAGTCTTCCTCTCTCAACTCGACTTCAGGCGCTTCGAAACTTCTGGAATCGTTTCTTCTCCATTGCTCCCAGAATTGGGCTTGGGCGCAAACGTCGAAGATGACCACTTCGAGGCCAAAAGCGTGCCCCAAAATCGACGTCGGCCATCAATTCACAGGAGAGGAAAGTGATAACTCCCGCTTACCCGCGGAGACTGAATGGTCCCTTCCATTCCAGATGGATGTCCCACTCATTCCCTCTGGCAATGTGACCGTCGCGTGAGGCTCGGGTTTGTTCAAACCGGAGTGAACCAGGGCACGTGTCAGATAGAAACGATAATAGTAGGACGCAAGGGAGAGCTTGGGGGACGCAATCTCCGTAGCGACTGTGGATTGCTCGCCGACAGGATCTTGTTCATTACTGACCGCCGATCACTCTTCGGGATCACGTCGAGCCAGACGGCAAATGCGTTCGCATGTTGGCTGAAGTGTTTCTGTCGGGCGTATCGGCAATGAGGCCGAGTTCTTTGCTCCAGCAGAGTCTTCTCAGTGCATCGGAGATGACGGCTGCCTGCTCAGAGTCCTGTCTTGCCAGATCCTTATTGCCCAGGGTTCCTGTCGCCAGCTCGTTGCGCTTTGTGGCTGCGTCAGTGGAGACGCTATCGCCAACCTGCCGGACGATTGAACTGCGGAGGTTGCGAAATGAATCCGGGCTTTCAACCATCCCGGTAGAATCCTGTTGATCCAAGAATCGTCTTGGCAAAAAGGTGGAAACTCCATGCCCGCATCGTATCGACCCAAATCGAGCTTCGTTCGTATCCTGCTCCTGGCGGCAGTTGCTCTGAACGTCTCTTTGCTGGAGGTCCCAGTTATGCTCTTCGGTCAGTCCGTACCGCGGTCGCTGGAATCTCCTCCTGCGCAAGGCCGCCCCAGACAGGTCCACACGGCGAGAAACTCGCAGGTATGCCAAAGTTTCACGATCCCGCGCCCTACGATATTGACGAACACACGGGTTACAGGCAGATCTTCGACGGCAAGAGTTTTGCCGGTTGGGACGCAGACCCCACTATCTGGCATGTCGAGAACGGCATCATGGTGGGCGAGACGCTCGAGGGCAAGCCCAAGGGCAACAACTACATCGTCTATCGCGGCGACAAAGCTCGCGACTTCGACCTGAAGCTTCGAATGAAAATCGAAAAAGGAGGTGGTGGGGGAATTCAGTACCGCAGCGTCACCGGTGTACCTTGGACACGACCGCAACCCGACGGCCAGCCGCCGTACGACCTGAAGTTTATGATGACCGGCCCTCAGGCCGACTTCTGGTTCCCAGTCAGCGCGCAGACTGCGTCCTATACCGGCCAGTGGTACTCCGAAAACACCATGCAGGGCATTCTCGCTTATCGCGGCCAGGTAACGCAGGCGCTACCCGATCAGACCAATCGTCTCGTCGCCAAGATCGGCGACAAGGAGGCGCTTGGCGGCTATGTGAAGGTCAACGAATGGAATGACTACGAGATCATCGCGCGCGGCGGAGTCATGATGCATATCATGAACGGCCAATTGATGGCCATCTTCATCGATGACAACGAGGACTCCGTCAATAACCAACCCGGATTCATCGGCTTCGAAATCGAAAGTCAGCCATGCAAGATCTCGGTGCGCGATATCTGGCTTCGAAAGTTCGATTAGTTGCATTCGTTCGCCTCCCAGCTTCTGGATCCTGCGATGAAATTCGTTATTGAAATTGTTGCTCCATTGCATCATGCTATAAGTCTGAACTAGAGGCTCACGGTCGAGCGCTGCTTCGCGAGGAATCCGACGCTCCTGATTGCCCAATCGAAAGAGAATCTGCCATATGACTGAAATCGTCACTCCCCTTGTCTATTTGAAAGATCTCTGGGACGAAAATCGCGCTAGTGGCATGGATGAGCCGGCGCTTCTTTGCTATCGCTCAAACCTCTTGGGCGCAGATCTCCGGATCACTAACTTCGGAGGCGGAAACACCAGTTCGAAGATCGTAGACCGCGACCCGCTGGATGGGAGTCAGCAGCCGGTTCTATGGGTCAAGGGAAGTGGCGGCGATCTCGGAAGTATCCTGCGCAGTGGCTTTGCCACCCTCTATTTGAAGAAACTGCTCGCGCTCGAAGGCATCTACCGTGGAGCTGCCTATGAAGATGAGATGGTCGCAATGTACCCGCTGTGCACATTCGGCCTGAATCCGGTTGCCGCGTCAATCGATACACCGCTGCACGGATTCCTGCCGTTCAAGCATGTCGATCACCTGCATCCGGATTGGGGCATTGCCCTCGCGGCCAGCGCCAATGGGCATGAGAAACTCGCCGAGTTCAATGAGTCCTTTAAGCACAACATTATCTGGGTCCCCTGGCAGCGACCCGGATTCGAATTGGCCATGATGATGAAGAGGCAGGTCGAAGCCAATCCCGGCTGCGATGGCGTTGTATTGGGCGGTCACGGCTTGTTTACCTGGGGCGATACGCAGCGCGAATGCTACCTCAACACCATCACTATCATCGACCAGCTCGGCCAGTTCATTCTTGAGCACGTGGAGAAGCGCAAATCAACGATTTTCGGTGGTGCACGCTACGCAACGCGCCCGGATTCGAGGGAATTGGCAACAGAACTCTTTCCCTTTCTGCGTGGGCGCGTGTCAGGAGATCGGCGGCTCATCGGCACATTCTCCGATCTGCCCGAAGCGCTCCAGTTTGTGAATTCCAAGGATGCGGAGAAGCTTGCATTTCTCGGTACGAGCTGTCCGGATCATTTTCTTCGTACCAAAGTCCGTCCATTGTATGTGCCCTGGGATCCTGCTGACGAAGTGAGCACATTGCGCCCAATTGTGGACAAGGCACTCGAGAAGTACCGCAAGGACTATTCCGCATACTATGCGGCGAATGCCGATCCAACTTCCCCTGCACAGCGAGATTCGAATCCGGCTGTCATCTTGATTCCGGGGGTAGGGCAGTTCAGCTTCGGAAAGAACAAGGCGGAGTCGCGCATCACGGGCGAGTTCTATGTGAACGCGATCCATGTGATGGAAGGTGCCGCAGGGTTGGGTGGAGGCTGTGCGCCTCCCGCAACGCTGCCGCAGGCCGGAGCGGCGGCCGCATCTGAGATGTTCGCGGTCCATGACAACTACGTTGCGCTGCCCACGCGCGAAGCATTCCGCATCGAGTACTGGGCCCTGGAAGAGGCAAAGCTACGCCGCCAGCCCCCTGAGAAGGAACTCAGCCGCCAGATCGCACTCATCGTCGGTGGTGGAAGCGGAATCGGAAGAGAAGTGGCGAGAATTGCCGCTGAGCGCGGCGCCCACGTCATCGTTGCAGATCGGTCAAGCGATGCCGCGGAGCAGGTTGCAGAGGACACCAGGAAGGTCGGAGAGAAAGAAGGCGTCTTCGCAACCAGCATTGACATTCGGAATCGCGAAGCGATTCGCCAGGCGTTGCGAGAGGTCATCCAGACATACGGCGGGCTCGATATCCTGGTCAACACCGCCGCGCTCTTTCCATCCTCGCCGACGGGCGTAATCTCCGACGAGCAGTGGTCGTTGACCCTCGAGGTCAATGTAACAGCGAATCACATCCTTCTCGATGAGACGGCAAGCGTATTTGCCGATCAGAATCTCGACACTTCAGTCGTGCTCACGAGCAGCGCAAACGCGGTGGTGTCAAAGCGCGGAAGTGAAGCGTACGACGTCAGCAAAGCTGCGCTGAGCCATCTGATTCGGGAGTACGCTGTGGCGCTTTCGCCCAAAGTGCGCGTAAACGGCATCAGCCCGGCGACCGTGGTAAAGGGTTCCACGATGTTTCCGCGCGATCGCGTGATTGCGTCTCTGAAGAAGTACAACCTGCAGTATCTGGAGAGCGCGAGCGACGAGGATTTGCGGACCATACTGGCCGAGTTTTATGCAAGGCGCACGTTGACGCACAAGCCGATCGATCCTGTGGATTGCGCAAAAGCGATCCTGTTCCTGGCTGGACCGCAGGCCCGATGCACGTCAGGTCATCTCATCCCAGTGGATGGTGGATTGGTGGAAGCCTTCCTGAGGTGACGTTCAGATCAAACCGATGAATGCTTCGCACGCCGGGAGTTGGACTGCTAAGGCGCTGCGACGATCAGGGTGAAACCGGTCGATGCAGACTGGCCGGCGGAGTTGACCGTGACAATCGGCATGAAAGTCCCTTTCATCGATGCTGCTGTTGCGCTGAATGTTAGTGATCCAGAGGGATTTGTATCCGACGCCGCATAGGTGACCATTACGCCGCCGGGAAGACCGGCGACATTGACCAGTGCCGTCTCGCTGGTTGAGTCAATCTGGATGGGAATGATCACCTGCGATCCACCCGGCGCCAGGACGACGGTGGAGACTGGCAGGAAGACGGTGATCGGCCTTGCCAGGATGCTGCGTCCACTTTTACCTCCGCCGCATCCGACCATTGCAAGCACGCAACCGGTCATGAGAAGGTGGTGCGGTATCGGGGCGAGCCGACGCAGAAGAGAACGGATGTTGAACTCGAGAGAGCCCAATCCGAATGCCTCCTTGAGCCAGATGTCCGGCTATCGCGCTGCGCGCAAGAGCGAGATACCAAGCTTACGCCCGGGCAAGATTGAAGAGCACAGGGATGCGAGCCTGCCTCGATGGCGACCCTCGTTCAACCGGCAGATTGGTCCGAAACCAGGCGCAGAAAATGAGCCTATTTCAATAGGGCATCTGTTTGCTTTTTGGTCTGCAGTTCGCTATGATGGCAAACGCAAAGCTGAGGGGCAAAGAAGCTGGCGCGTGTATTTGCTTCAATGACGAATACCTGCCTCACTTGCACGTAGTCCCCCGAGATCAAGCATGAGCCAAACGGTAGACGTAAGAGCGCCGGGAGCCGAGTGTCTGGCCATTGATCTTGGAGCCGGAAGCGGTAGGCTTGTTTCGGGACGGGTGTCGAGCGGTCGATTTGAATTGACCGAAGTCGGTCGGTTTCGAACTCCTACGTGGATTGATGGCAGCACAGGCTACCAATGCTGGGGTACAGAAGAGATTCTGGCAGAGATTCAGCGGGCCCTGGTGCGGGGCTCTGCTTCCGGTCCGCTTGCCAGCGTGGGCGTCGATAGCTGGGCCGTGGACTACGTGCTCCTTGATGACGAACTTCGTCAAGTCGGAGTTCCTGTCTGCTATCGCGACAAACGCACGGCCGGAATGATTGAGCGAGTTCAGAAGCGCGTTCCACCTGAAGAGATCTACCGCCGCACTGGCATCCAGTTTCAACCGTTCAACTCGCTATACCAGCTGGCTGCGTCCGTTGAGCAACAGCCGCAATGGATGGATGCGGCCCGGCATCTGTTGATGATTCCCGACTATCTTCACTTCCGCCTGTCGGGCGTTTTGTCGAACGAATACACGAATGCGACAACAACGCAGATGTACGGCTTGAACGACGAGTGGGACGAAGTGCTATCAGAGGCTGCTGGACTGACTCGGACTCTGATGCAGCGGCCGATCGCTGCTGCAACTGTGCTGGGAGAGCTAAAGTTTTTTTCCGGCGCAGCGCTGGTGATTGCTCCTGCAACACATGACACGGCTTCGGCCGTTGCCGGAACGCCTTTGAAGAACTCTGACGAAGCATACATAAGCTCCGGCACGTGGTCTTTGATGGGGATCGAGAGCGTGGTTCCAATAGCCTCTGCCGAAGCCATGCGGATGAACTTCACCAATGAAGGTGGTTTGGAACGGCGCTTCCGGGTCCTGAAAAACATCATGGGGATGTGGCCGATCCAGCGTATTTGCGAAGAGCATGAGATTCCAGACGTTGGGAAGCTGGTGGCCAGTGCGGCTGAAGCGGAACCCTGGCGTTTCATCATTGACCTGGACGATCCAGGCTTTTTGAATCCGCCATCAATGACCGAATCGATCAAAACCTTTTGCCGGACAACCGGCCAGCCTGTTCCTGAAACCATCGTTGATCTGGCTCGCGGCATCTTTGACAGCCTCGCTCTCTCCTACAGAAATGTTAAGGAAGAGCTCGAAGCGTTGCGGCAGCGAAAGCTCTCGTGTATCCGCATCGTCGGCGGCGGGTGCCAGAACAGGCTCCTTAACCAGCTCTGTGCGGACGCGTGCGAGCTGCCCGTGGTGGCTGGTCCCGTCGAGGCATCGGTGCTTGGTAATCTGAGCGCGCAGATGATGGCTCTTGGTGTTGTTGAGAACCTGGATGCGGCTCGGGAACTGATTCGCTCTTCGTTTGATTTGATCGAGTATCTGCCGAAGGCCAGTGTGCCAGGTCAGGTTTACAAACATTTTCAGGAGCTGCGTAGCACGCGATGCCGGGAAGGAGAGCACTGCGCATGAACGACAAGAAGATCGAAGATGCATACGTCTTTGCACGTGAGCGGTTTGCGGAGCATGGTGTCGAGACTGATCAGGTGTTGCGTGAGTTGGATGCGATTCCGATTTCGATCCATTGCTGGCAGGGCGACGATGTGCTGGGATTTGAAGATCCGAACGGGAGCCTGACTGGTGGAATCCAGACCACAGGCAACTACCCAGGGCGGGCGCGGAATGTCGAGGAACTCCGCGCAGATATGGAACTGGCGCTGTCTCTGATTCCGGGTGCGAAGCGGGTGAATCTTCACGCTATCTACCTTGAATCCGACGTGCCGGTGGAGCGTGACGCTGTCGAGCCCCGGCACTTTCAGGGATGGATCGACTGGGCCAGGCAGAAGGGGCTTGGGCTGGACTTCAACCCGACGTGCTTTTCTCATCCGAAGAGCGCGCAGAATCTCACGCTCAGCCACCCGGATGCGGCCATTCGCAGGTTCTGGATCGACCACTGTATCGCGAGCCGCAAGATCAGCGAGCACATGGGCCGGGAACTGAATACTCCGGCCGTGATGAATATATGGATTCCGGACGGATACAAGGACACACCAGTTGACCGGCTGACGCCCCGAAAGCGTCTGCTGGCGTCGCTCGATGAGATTCTGGCTGCGGTGGATGGCAAGCACCACAAGGTAGCAGTCGAAGGAAAACTGTTTGGCATTGGGGCCGAAAGCTACACGGTCGGATCCAATGAGTTCTACCTTGCCTATGCGGCGACGCGAAAGACGTTGCTATGCATTGATGCGGGGCACTTCCATCCGACGGAGAATGTGGCCGACAAGATTTCGACAAGTTTGTGTTACGTGGACGAGATTCTGTTGCATGTCTCGCGGCCGGTGCGCTGGGACAGCGATCATGTGGTTCTGTTGGATGATCCGACGATTGCCATTGCGCAGGAGATCATGCGCTCGAATCGTCTCAATAAGGTTTACATCGGTCTCGACTACTTCGATGCCAGCATCAATCGAGTGGCGGCGTGGGTGATCGGCACGCGGAACATGCGCAAGGCGCTTCTTCTTGCGCTGCTCGAACCGAAGGATGAATTGGTCAAGGCCGAGTGCCTCTTTGATTACACGACTCGTCTTGCGCTCATGGAAGAGGCCAAATCACTCCCGTGGTCAGCGGTCTGGGACTACTATTGCACGACAAAGAACGTGCCGCTCGGCAGCGGGTGGCTCGGCACCATCCGGAAATACGAAGCGGAGTTACGGGGCAAACGCACATGAGATCCTGAGTCCTTGACCTCGGGCAGACATAGACGTGGATTACATATTTATGCACAAATCGTGTAGAAACTGTATGCTGTCGAGTGGCGATTTCACTATTGAAATCGAGAGGAAAAGAGAACATTGCCGAAACCCAAGATCAAGCGCCTCTATATCATACCGATTCTCTCGAAAGGACTGGATGTCATAGAACTGCTCGAGCAGAATCATAGTCCGATCAGTCTCGAAGAGGTGTACAAGAAGACGCACATTTCAAAGACGAGTGTGTACCGCATTCTCAAGACGCTCGTTCATCGTGGTTACGTGGCACAAACCCAGAATGGACAATATCGTTTGGTAGTCCGGCCGCGGAGACTTTGCTTTGGCTTTGCAGTGCAGAGCGCTGACCTGCCATTCTCCCAGGCAGTATCCCGAAGCGTGACCGCAGCGGCCGCGGCGGCGGGCATCGAACTTGTAACGTTGGACAACCGTTTCGACACCGAAATCGCCGTTCGCAACGCGGAGGAGTTTGCTTCAAAACGCGTTGACCTTGTACTTGAGTTTCAGGCGGAAGAATCGGTAGGACCACGAGTGGCCAACGTGTTAAAGAAGGCAGATATTCCTGTCATTGCTATAGATATTCCCCACCCGAATGCGACATACTTTGGCGTAGATAATTTTGAATGCGGCATCGAAGCCGGCAATATCCTGGCCCAGCACGCGCAACGAAAATGGAAATCGCACGTGGACTGGGTTCTCGGCGTGGGCTTCAACGAAGCCGGAAGCTTCGTTCAGAGCCGCATCACGGGAGCGTTTGACACAATCAGTCAGCGGCTCCACGGCTTGCCTCCCGAACGATTTGTTCAGATCGATGGACGCGGATCTCGAAACCCAAGCAGACTGGCCGTCGGCGAGTTTCTTCAAAAGAATCCTGGCAGCCAGCGAATCCTGGTTGCCGCGGCAACCGATTCGAGCGCCTTGGGAGTTCTGGATGCCGCACGCCAACACGGACGCGAGCATGACATTGCAATCGTGGGACAGGATTGCATTCCCGATGCGGTCGAGGAGATGCGGTCAGGTCAGAGCGCGCTGATCGGTAGCATCTCGCACGAGGCAGACACGTATGGCCCGCGCCTGATTCAGTTGGGAGTCTCGATCCTGCGCGGCTACGCGGCGCCTCCGTACAACTATGTCCGGCACAGGGTAGTCACTTCGGAGAGTCTGAATGGAGATTCCGAGGCCAAGTAGCTTTTCAGAACAAACCTAAGGCAGGTAGAAGACTTCCTCGAGCATCGCGAATCGTTCGCCTGGTCTTAATCCCTCAACGAACTCGAAGTACGGTGCCATCTCCGCCTGCCACCGTAAATTTACAGGGTCGTTCTCGATCTTGCCCCACGTCGCCTCGAAGTCTTCTGTGCGCAGGGTGAGGATGAGGAGTTCATCGCGTCGATAGATTGAATACTCGCTGATACCCGCACGTTTGAGCAACGCCAACATCTCGGGCCATACGGAGCGATGTGCTTCCTCGTAAGCCGGCGCCGCGCCCTGACGCAGCCGAAGCATGAATGCGTAGCGCTTCAGTTCACCACTCTCGCCTGACATTGAATCAGCGTCTGACGAATCGGTCACGATATCACCACCTTGGTTGGGGAGACGAGCGAGCGGAGCGAGATGGCCGATTCAGGACCCCACTCATGCGCAAACCGCACGCATGAATGGGACACCCGGCCGAGGGTTGAGGTTCGCTGTATCCCACCCATGACGCGATGAAGCTGCGTTATGGATGGGGCACCCGGAGTGGTCAGATGTCGCTACTTCACCGAATAGACATTGACTGGTCCAAGCAGGCCGGAAGCAAGCAGCGGCGATTTGGCCTTGTATGGCTTCACGTCTGCAAAGGTGTAATTGGTTGCGCCGGGCTGCTCGTCGCCGATAAGCCGGTTCACCCACGCGTTCGTGACTTTGACGACAAGTTCGTTGGCGCCTGGCTTAAGCGCGGCCGTTGCGTCCACGCGGTATGGCGTGTGCCACACGATTCCCAGCGATTTTCCGTTAACGGAGACTTCGGCAAGATTCTTTACATCGCCCAGATCGATCCAGACGTGCGCGCCCTTGGCAAACCAGTCGGCGAGGCGCCGTTACGGTGTTGGAGTAAGTTCCGACTCCGGAGAAGTACTTCACGCCGGGATCAGTGCTGTCGCTCCACGAGGTGAGCTTATCGAGAGTGATCGAGGGCGGAGCGCCACGGCCTTGCTGGAAGGTCACCTTCCACGGCGCCATCAAGAGTTGCAAGCTGGGTTTTCTGTTCAGCGGGCAGGGTACGAGACGCGGAGGCTGCCGGCTTGCGGAAGACCACGAACACCGTGCCCCAGGGTTCGAGGTTCAGCGGAACCGTGGTTCGTCCCGTCCGCGATTTTGAAAGATGCCGGCTCGGACTGGCCGGTTTCAGCGTGCCAGAGTTCGGCCGCCTTGCCGGCGACGCGGAACGTGGCATGCACCTGTGCGTCGCGGTCGCTCCGGTTGTCGACGAAGTAGAGATCGCCGTCAGTCAGTTTGCGATGCACGAACAGCGAGGCGTGAGTCGCTCTCCGGCTTGGTGTAGTCGAAGTCGGAGCGACGTTCAGCGCCTTGAAGACATCTGCCAAGATTCTGACCTGCGTAGACCGTGCCCTTTCCCACTTTGTGCATGCCCGTGCCGTCGCCAAACAGCTCGTCGTTCAGCTTCTTGAACTCCGCCTGATCGTCGGCGAGGCTGGGATCATCTGTCGGCTTGGGACCGGCCACTGTTGCGCCATCCTTCACGAGTTTGTGAATGGCGCGCAGCACCGGCAGCGACATGTGCTCGCTGTACGGATCGAGGCCCAGCACGCGGTAGCTCATTCCGCTCGTAGTGTGTGATCTGCCCATCGGCTACACTGAAGTTCGTGGATCAGCGCGTCGGCATTGATGTAGTCGAAGCCGTAGCCCGCTGGAATGTCTGGCGACTTTTTGTCAAAGATCGCGGTGAGGTTTGAATCTTCACCGTAGAAGTAGATCAGGTCAGCGCCGAAGTGGCCCTGCTGCAGCAGGTAGCTGGTGCGCGCGAGGTAATCGATCCAGGCGCCGGCCTGCTCCGCCCAGGTTTCATTGCGGTTGAACCATTGACCGAAGGGCCCGAGCGTCATGCCCGGGCGCTTTGCCGACCAGCGGTTGATGCGCCGACTCGTGAATTACGAAGCGGTTGATGCCGTTCAGGAACTCCTGGTCGGCGGTCGGCTTGAGCGTTGCGGGCGACCAGGCCCATGGAGCTGCAGCCGCGGTCATCGATTCTGCCGCAGCAATGTTCTGCCCATAGATGTGCGCCACGGAGGCCGACTCGCGATCGTCGGCGTTGTAGCCGAATTGCACGTTGTTGACGCCGGGCGATTGCGTCCACATCGCGCTCATGGGCACTTCATTGAACTTCTTCACCTCCATGCCGTCGGCCACAAAGGCGCGTCCGTCCTCGTGCGACTCGCCGTAGTGGCCCATGCCCCGCTCGTGAAGCGTCTTCTCAAGCTGACCGTAGTGTTCATTGGCGATCAGGTCGGCGATGGTCTTGCGGAAGTCCCAAAGGAAGCGGTCGCTGGCCTCGGCGCTCTCGACCACCTGCCCGGTGAGCACCGGCATCCAGGGGAGCGGGATCATAGCCGCGCAGCTTCTTGAACTGCTCGATCATGTTGTCGGTCCAGTTCTGCGAGCCGGCCTCCCAACTGTCGTTGATGACATAGCGGATGCCGCGCTTGCCCATCAGGTCCGCGCCGACTGTCTCCTTGTAGCTGTCGAGGTAGTTTTCGATGTAGTTCTTCACATAGCGGTGGTCGAGCTTGTCGACTTCGAGGCCGGTCGCTTCGGCGGTCGCCGGATGATTGGTGATGCCGAGCAGCGAATAGCCGAAGCGCAGCACCACCCAGTCGCCGGCCGGAGGCGTCCAGTCGAGCGTTCCGTCCGGGCTCATCTTCGAGGTGAGGTCGATGACATCGGACTTTGCGACTGCCTCATCCGCGGCGACGGGAGGTGTTGCAAAACCGTAGAGATCTGGCTCCGGAACAAAGGCGGCCTTCTCTTCAAACCGGTTGACGCGCGCGCCTGGATGCAGCACCAGCTCGGCGATTTCGATAGTCGGTAGGGGGAGGCGGAAGCTTCATTCCAAACGAAGCAGGATCGATGCCCTCTGCCCACGCGGGGATGGGCGGCGGCGGCGTCCGCTTGAACGTGACGCGGAAGTATTTTGCCGTTACCGGCGCGAAGGAGATGGTGTGCTCCGGAGCGCTGCCGTCCAGAGAGTTTCGCGACCGCGCGGAAGTTCTGCCCGTCGTCGCTGGCTTCAAGATTCTTCTCGGGCGCAGACATCCCTGCAACCATGTGTTCGATGAAGCCCGGATCCTTCGTGACGAAGGTGATCGCGCGAATGGTCTCGCGGCTGTGGGAATTCATACTGAATCCAGGCGACTGTCGCCAGCCGGCAGGAATCGGCAGCTTGGTCGTCTTTTCGAGGTCGCCGTCGGTCAGCATGACTGAAGTCAGGTGAGCCGCCGCTGGCAGTGATCTTGGGATTCGAGCGACTCGAGAGAAACGTCACTTGCTGGCCTTCGATACGCGACGACCGCGGCGTCGGCGTAGAACTGCGGAATGCGGTTGCGCCGAGCTTGGCGCAGCCGAACTGATCGCGAATGCCTATGTTCTGGAAGGCGCCGGTGTTCGACGGCGGATGGGCGAGCGTCCCGGTGAAGGGCTTGCCGCCTTCAACGAGCGTCTCGCTCCAGACATACTTCTTCATTCCCTCCGAGGCCGGCACCCACGGGCCGCCCGACTCGCTCCATCCCGGCGAGCCGGCGATGGCCTCTTCCATGCCGAATTGATCGGCGAGCGTGGTGGCGTATTTGAAGGCGTCCTTCCACTCGGGCGTCATGTAGGCCAGGCGCTTATCGACCACCTGCGGCGTTTGCGAGCGCGGCATCGAAGTTCTGGAATCCGCCCAGGCCGACCCGGTGCATCCACTCCAGATCCAGCTTGATGCCTTCCTTGGTGATGTTGCCGTTCATCCAGTGCCACCACACCCGGGGGCGCGCACCTTCGGGCGGATTCTGAAACCCACTCTTAAGCGGATCCGAAGCGGTCTGCGCCTCAGCGACTGCGATTGCTGTGGCGAGAAAAAGCAGAGACGCAGTCGACTTCAAAGCCAGGCGGTTCATTGTTTCTCCTCTCGCGGACAGGCAAAGCCCGGTGACTGATGCTCGACTGAGGCACCTGCCAGGTCGCCCTTTTTCTGCGAAAAGAACTTTAGCAGGAAACCTTGCATCTTCGGAAGGGAAAAAGATTCTGGTTTGAAATGAGCCAGGGGTGGGTCATTCGAATATCCGCAATTGACAGTGGACGCTCAAGGTGCCCTGCCTTATAAGCGAAATCTATTCCAACTCGACTCATGGTTAGGCGTTCTCGGCGTTTTGAGGATAAAACCCGCGTAGATTCGATGGAGTCACCATCTCATGCCGGACGAATGTGGCTGGGGGTACAGGCTTGCCGGCGAGGAGATCGAGAGCGAGCGGGATCACTCCCTCACCATAGCGCTCAGGAAAGTATCCAACCGAGCCGATGAGCCTGGATCCTCTTGTAGCCAGTTCAGCATGTGCTTCGGCCGAAGCATTCTGGCCTACTATCGCGCAATGTTCTTCCCGGCCCGCATCGCGGAAGGCCTGAAGCGCGCCGAGTGCGCAAGGATCGTTGATCGCCGCAACGAGGATTCTCTCTGCACGGCTCTTTCGAAGGTAGCTCCGCGTGAGCGCCACCGTGTTCTCATAATGTCCGCTCGTTCGCAGGATCTTGATCTGCCGCTCAGATAGCCAGACAAGCCTTTCAAGGACCCCCAACATGCTTCCGAGAATGCGCGCGTTCGGTATCTGTCCTGCTTTGGGGAGTTCGAGAAGCAACAGCTCGTCGGCGTGACCCTGCCAATGAGCTTCAGCCCATCGAGCAAGGTAGCGCCCCCCGATCAATCCAGCCTGGCAATTATTCGCACCGTAAAAGACGGTTTGCGGATGCGGAATTTCGAGCGCGATTACCGGAATGGAAGCAGCGCGAAAGCGTGAACAAATCTGCCCGGCGATGCGAGTATCTGTCTGCGATTCGATCACCAGGTCAACGCGCTCGCGGACGAATGTATCGGCATTGCGCAAGGCGACCTTGGAGCTGTCCTGGTTGTCCAATACCAGCAGTTCGATGTCGGCCACCGATGCGCTTCGTTGCAGGCTTTCGGTTACGGCCCTACTGAATCCAAACTCCGCACTCTGCATCCCGTACCCAAACCGAAAGCGACGCCGCCCCAGCGGCCGGATGCCGAGCTTGTATTTTGTTTCTCCCACTCGAACGAGCAGATCGCAGGCCACAAGCGTCGAGAGCATACGCAGAGCCGTTGTCTTGTGGAGTCCAGTGCGTGCGACAACGTCGGACAATCGCAGGCACTCAGATTGGTCGTGAAAGACTTTCAGGATCGCGCACGCCCTGATTAGAGATTTCATTTTCTCAGTCCGCAATGTGAAACAAATGGCCAGCCAAGTGTAGTTGGCCGGATCCCCGTCTGGATATGGAAGTTAAAAAAATGCCGGAAATGCGGGATGCTGGAGAGAGGGGTGTTCCGTAATCTGGAACTTTCTGCATCGGTCTGTGAAAGTGTTTGCCACCTGTGTGCGGGGCAAACTAGGGTGCGCGGTAGTTCTTGATTGGGGGGACGCGTGACCAAATCCGACTTTCGGCCCTTGAGGATTCAGCGCCTGCTTGCACTTGTCATCCTGGCCGCAGTTTTCGAACTCTTTGCAACGGCCCAAGATACACGGCAGAAGGTCAGTATCGACTGGGACAAAACGGTCATTGTTTCCAAATCGACGCCAACTCTGCAAGTGGTGACGAACCCGATGCTCAATCCGGGAGCGCCAATCCACGACGGTTCGTTCGCTGCGCTGAAGGCACTGGGTGCGGACTATGTGCGATACGTGCCGTGGTTGCCGTACCCCAAGATTGCCGTCGCCGAGCTTGAGCCGCCGACGAAGGACAAGACATCCTGGGACTTCACCTATATCGATCCGGTGACCAAGGATTTTCTGGCGGCGACGGATGGTCACTCGACGATCATCAACTTCAGCACAATTCCAGCATGGATGTTCAAGACAGATCAGCCTGTGAAGTATCCCGAGGACCCGAACCAGGTGTTCTGGGATTACACGAAGGGAACGGAGCTTCGCGATCCCACGGGCAAAGAGTTGGGGGACTACTTTGGACGGCTCGTCAGCTGGTACACAAAGGGTGGGTTCACCGATGAGAACGGCAAAAAACATGAGTCCGGATACCACTACACCTTTCCGTACTGGGAAGTGCTGAATGAAGTGGATTTCGAGCACTCGACCACTCCGGAGGACTATGCAAAGCGATATGACTCGATTGTGGAAGGAATCCGCAAAGTAAGCCCCAACACCAAGTTCATGGGCATCGCGCTGGCCATTCCAGGACAAAATCCCAAGTACTTTGAGTATTTCCTGAATCCAAAGAATCACAAAGCCGGGATTCCGCTGGACTACATCTCATTTCATTTCTATGCAACGCCTGCCCTGGATGAAACATTGGATGGCTGGCAGCATACTTTTTTCAATCAGGCGGCGGGCTTTCTGGCCACAACGCGCTACATCCTGGCGATCCGTGACCGCCTTTCGCCGCAGACCAAAATCGATACCGATGAACTGGGAGTAATCCTGCCGACGGATGACGTGGAGATCAAGGCGTCAAGGGCAATGCCCGATCACATCCCGCATCGCTACTGGAATGCTGCCGGCGCCCTGTATGCCTTCCTGTTTGTTGAGCTCTCGAAGATGGGTGTCGATGTGATTGGAGAATCACAACTGGTGGGCTATCCGTCGCAGTTCCCCAGCGTGTCGATGATCGACTACAACAACGGGAAGCCCAATGCGCGCTATTGGGTACTCAAACTGATCAAAGACAACTTCCATCCGGGCGACAAGTTGGTCGCAGTGAAGGAAGAGAAGGACTCCGGCGGTTCGAACGACGTGATGATCCAGGGCTTCGTCACGCCGCAGGGAAAGAAGGTGCTGCTTGCAAACAAGACAAACTCTGAGAAGACGGTAAGGCTCAGTCCTGAATTGCGTGACGCTGCGTCGTTGACAGTCGACGAAGATACCGGAGATGAGGCGCCGCGTGCGGGAAGTGTGAACGGCGATGAGATGAAGCTGGCTCCGTTTGCCGTTACTGTTCTGACTGCCAAATAGCCATCACGTTGCGAAGACGGATTGAAGTGCCTGGAGGCAAACGGTCGATGGCGAAAACGGAACTCCGCGTTGGCTTGTGCGGCATTGGGCTGGATGCCTATTGGCCGCAGTTCGATGGCCTGCATGCCCGCCTGGAAGGCTACGTGCGCCTTGTTGGAGAACGCTTCAAGAATGCCGGAGCGACTGTCGAGCACCTGGGGCTGGTGGACACACCGGAGCGAGGCCGCGAAGCTGGACATGCCTGCCGTCGCGCTGATGTCGATCTATTGGTCATCTATGTGACCACCTATGCGCTTTCGAGCACTGTGCTTCCCATGGTGCAGAGAGCACGTGTTCCAGTGCTTGTGCTTAGTCTGCAGCCGCAAGCGGCCATCGACTATGAGGCGTTCAATCGGCTGCCGAACAGGACGGCGATGACCGGCGAGTGGCTGGCCTTTTGTTCGGCTTGTCCTGTGCCGGAGATTGCCAACGTGCTCTCGCGGGCCGGGATCCCATTCCACCAGGTAACGGGGGTGCTGGGTGACGACGCTGCCTGGGCAGAGATTGACGAGTGGATATCGGCTGCCCGGGTAAAGAAGGCACTTGCTGAAAACAGGCTTGGCCTTATGGGTCACTACTACAGCGGGATGCTCGACATCCTGACGGATGCAACCCAGGTGTCGATCACCTTCGGCAGTCATATCGAACACCTGGAAGTTGACGAACTAAGCGCAATGCGTGCTGAAGTGAACGACGAGGAGATTGCGGCGCGCATCGATGAATTCCGGAGCCACTTCGATGTAGAGTCTGATTGTGCTCTTGAGGAGTTGGCACGTGCCGCGCGAACCTCGGTCGCTCTCGATCGATTTGTCGCAGCTCACGACCTGCAGTCGCTGGCGTACTACTACATGGGCAGTGGTGTGCACGCAAACGAAGACACCATGAGTTCAATCATCCTTGGCACTTCGCTTCTCACCGCGCGCGGGATTCCTGTGGCGGGTGAGTACGAAGTGAAGAACGTGCTCGCGATGAAAATCATGGACCAATTGGGCGCCGGGGGATCGTTTACCGAGTATTACGCGTTGGACATGAATGCAGACCACGTCCTGATGGGCCATGACGGACCCGGACATATCGCAATTGCCGAAAGCAAGACAAGGGTACGGCCTCTGACTGTCTACCACGGAAAGGTCGGGCGCGGCCTCTCAGTGGAGATGAGCGTGAAGCACGGGCCCGTGACGCTGCTCTCAGTTGTGGAGGATGCTGCGCACGGTTTCAAGCTCCTTGCGGCTCACGCTGAGTGCGTCTCCGGCGAAGTGTTACGGATTGGAAACACGAACAGCCACTATCGATTCCCAATCGGCGCAAGGGGATTTGTTGAAGCGTGGAATGCACAGGGACCAGCGCATCATTGCGCTATCGGCATCGGGCACCTCGCTGGCAAGTTGAGAAAGCTGGCGCAACTGGTGCAGATATCGTTCGTGCAAGTGTGCTAGCGGGAGGATCGAAAGCCTTGCCAACAGCGCGTGGTGGTTTGATTCATCTCTATTGAAACATATTGCTTTTGGGATTCTTGCTTGAATGTCGAACCTGCAGATTTCGGCTGTTGCGACCCCATTCGTCACATATTTTCGGTCGTCCTTTAGGGACAATCTGAACTCAGCAGTAAAAGGATTTATCTCCCAAATCAAGGCTAGATTGCGTTCTTTACAGTTTCTGTTTTTCAAATGGGAAATAAACTTCTACTTGACAGTCGTTTGCTGATATGGCTAGCCTCGCGATGCATTGGAAAAGGCTCGTCCCATCACTTCTCCATGGGGCAGTGGTGGGGTCTATAACATTCAAGTTCAAGCCATACCAATGCGCGCCAGACTGAGCACCGTTTTCGAGGAGGTAGGAGATGCGTGTCGTCCGTGTCAGTGTGTGCTTGACCCTGTTCCTAGTGCTTTGCGGCAGACTGTTCGCGCAAGCGGGAGCAACAGGAACAATTCTTGGAACTGTGACTGACAGCACGGGTGCGATTGTGCCCAATGTCAAGATCACGGTGACCAACACCGCAACGAAAGTGAGTTTTCAAACGGTTACCAGTTCCGCGGGCGAATACAACGCGCCTGCACTGAATCCCGGAAGCTACTCGGTGACCGCGGAAGCGAAGGGTTTTCAGAAGAGCGTGACAAATTCGATTACGTTGACCGTCAACCAGCACGCACGCATCGATCTGATACTTAAACCGGGCGCTGTATCAGAGACGGTGGATGTAACGGCGCAGGCGGTCACGCTCGATACGGACACCGCCGAGCTCTCCAACCTGATCAGCCAGCAGCAGGTAGAAGACCTGCCGTTGAACGGGCGCAATTTCATGCAGCTTCTCCTGGTCGGAGCAGGCGCGGTGACGGTGGGCGGCGAGCAGGGCACGATGCGCCAGGGCCAGGGAAATGCCATCAGCGTGAACGGCGGCCGTCCTGAAGGCAACAACTACACGCTCGATGGTCTGGTGAATACGGATGCAGCATTGGTAACGCCGGCGGTGGTTCTGTCGCAGGATGCGATCCAGGAGTTCAAGGTTTCGAGCGGCACCTATTCTGCCGACCAGGGATTCAGCGCGACACAGATCAACATCGTGAGCAAGGCGGGCACAAATAGCCTGCACGGGGCGGTATTCTGGTTTGACCGCAACGATGCATTCGAAGCCAGTCCCTTTCCAACCGCCAATGACTACATTTCGGGCACGCCGACAGCAAACCCGGTGCTGCGCCAGAACCAGTTCGGTTTTGTCGCGGGCGGACCCGTCTACATTCCGAAGGTGTATGACGGCCGCAACAAGAGCTTCTTCATGGCCAACTATGAAGGCTGGCGAATCACCAACGGCGCAAGACAGAGTGACCATGATGCCCAATCCGGCGATCCTGACGGGCGACTTCTCGGCTGAGACCTACAAGGCGCCTGCAGGTTCCGGCTTGCCCGGCGGACCGCTGCCAGCCTATGGCACTGCGGATTGCTCCAAGCTGCTTGTCGCTGAACTACAACTGCATGCCGGTGAATCCAGCGACGGGACTTCCATTCCCGGGAAACATGATTCCGACTGCTCTCCAGACAGGCAACGTCGGTCAGGTCGCCGTCAAGAACGGGTTCTGGCAGACGCCGACCATCGCCAACCAGCCGGAAGGCGCGGTCAACTACATCAACAACGTCGGATTCCCATTGCATCAGAATCAGCAGAGCTATCGTGGAGACCAGAACCTCGGCAAATACGGGTCGGTCTTCTTCCGCTACACCGATGCCAATTACAGCAACCAGGGATTTCTACAACTCCGAGGACCTGATTCACGGCTACGAGATTTACCTCCAGAATCAGACGAGCTGGACGGTCTCGCACACCATCAACTTCGGCGGCTCGAATGTGAACAACTTCCGCTTCGGCCACCTGACTGCAAATGCACCTCAGGGCGGCCCGCAGATCACATCGGATGCTGTATCGCAGTTGGCTTTGACGGGCACCTTCACGACGTTTACGGCTCTCCAGCAAACCTGGCCCAACGTTGGTTTGTCACAGTTCGGAAACGGCGGTGGAATCAGTCAACTCTTACAGCGGATCGGACGGCCCCACATGGGAGTATGCCGACTCCTTCACGACGATTCACGGCAAGCACACTCTCGGGTTTGGGGCCGACTATCGGCGCTGGCGTCTGATCCGCAACCTCGACGATGACTTCTACGGGGACTGGGCCTTCAACGGGAACACTGGTCACAGACGAACAGCGGCGGTTGTACCAATGCTACGGGACTGTGCGGAACCGGCAACGCCGTGGCCGACATGCTTCTCGGCTATTACAACGACGTTGGCGGATTCGTACCGGGTCCATTGAGCCCGACCAATACCGCCGGCAATCCGCAGGACCACGTCTTCAACTACTTCGCACCCTATGCGATGGATCACTGGAGAGTCACCCCGAAGCTGACCCTCGATCTGGGTCTTCGCTGGGACTACCGCGCGGCCGCGTATGAAGCCTCGAACCATTTCTTCTGGCTCGACACCACGAACTCACAAGGCGGGCTCTGCTACGCCGACCCGCAACTCACAACGAACGGAGTTGCGCCCGGCGTAGGTACTGAACGGCGGTCCGATCCTGCGCTACTGCGGTTCTGTGCCGCACGCGGGCCCGAAGAACTCCATTCGCACCGAGATTCGGGTTTGCATACAGCGTCACGCCAAAGACGGTCATCCGTGGCGGGTATGGAATCTTCTACGACTCTGCCGAAGGTCGCGAGATTGACGACTCCGCCGACATTTACCCGTACAGCATCCGGAACAGCCTCAATCCCACCACCAATCCGACGGCGCCCAAGCTGACCAACAACATGTTCCCCGTCGTATTCGACCCTGGGGCCGTTCCCGGTGTCAACGTTGACGTTCATTGCGGTGATCGAATCGGACAACCCGCTCAATCCGTATGTTCAGTCCTGGACTGCTGGAGTCCAGCGGGAAGTGGCGAGGAACACCACCCTGGAAGTGAACTACATCGGCACGCACGCCATTCACCTCCTCGATCGACGCCAGATCGCTCAACCGAACTCCATTCCGTCTGACAGCCTGGCCTTCTGCCAGCAGCAGGTGAATGGAACATATGTCAACCTCAAGTCGGCCCCGTGCAGCAACGCCAGCCGACTGCCTTATCCCAACTTCGTGAACATTTACATCAACAGCGACTGGCACGGCTACTCTCACTACAACGGCGTGAACGTCAAGTTTGAGCATCGCGCTCGCGACCTGGCCGCGACCGCGGTTTACACCTGGGCCGACAGCAAGGACGACAAGTCGGCTGCGGCGGGCGTGGGAGCAACGGGCGCAGGTTTTCAGGGGTTCATGGACAATCACAACCCGCAACTGGATTACGGTCCGTCCGACTTCGACGTCGACCAGAGGTTCGTGGCGAGCTACGTCTACGACCTGCCCTTTGGTCGCGGCAAGAAATATGCCAATGGCGGCAACCGTGCTACGGATCTGCTGGTCGGCGGCTGGGAGACCACGGGCATCGCCACCTTCCAGGCCGGATTCCCCTATAGCTGGACGGCAAACGATGTTGGAGGAGTTCTCGGCACATTTTTCCAGCGCGCGAACCTGGTCCAGGGCTGCAACATTCATGCAAACCTCACTGCGGTATTGCAACGGATCAACCCCAGCTGCTTTACACAGCCGGCGCTGGGCGTGTATGGCAACACTCCTCGCAACAATTTGCGGCAACCAGGAATCAACAACTGGGATATGGGCGTCGGAAAGAACTTCCGCATCGCTGAGAATGTCAACTTCAAACTTGCCGGGGACTTCTTCAACGCCTGGAACCACCACCAGTACAACATCAGCACCGGCGCTCTGATCGGCAGTGGATCTGGAGGCGGATCCGCTATTCAAAACTCTGTGGGTAGCACGACGGCAGGCCAGATCGTCAATGCCGCGCAGGCTCGCGTCATTCAACTTAGTGGAAAGCTTACCTTCTGATTAGCCTCCCTGAAGCACTTCAGCTCCGCCATGCCGGCCAGGTATGGCGGAGTTTTTCATTACGGAGATAAACTCACGACATGATCAGTGTGCGATTTAACCCAGCGTGGGTGCTATTGATGAGCTGTGCTTTGCCGATTGCCGCAAGGCCGCAATCGAACGATGATGCCGCCGCACAGCTCGCACAGGATGGCCGCCAAGCCCTCGCTGAGGGGCGCATAGCCGATGCCCAGTCAGATTTCGAAAAGCTTGCAAGGCTGGAGCCGTCCGTTGCCGAGGTTCACGCGACTCTTGCCGCAATCTGCTTCAAGCGCAAGAACTATGAAGAGGCGCTAAGCGAAGCAAAGACTGCTCAGAAGCTGAAACCCACTTTGCCGCGGTTGGATAGCCTCGTGGGTTTGTCTCTATCCGAGCTGGGTCGATTTAATGAAGCGCTTCCCAAACTTGAAAAAGGATTCAAGGATTCAAGCGACACGGTGAACCGAAGGATGTGTGGACTGCAACTTCTTCGGGCTTATACCAGTTTAGGACGCGACGCAGACGCGGTTGAGACTGCGCTGGCAATGAACAAGCTTTATCCTGACGACCCTGAGGTGCTCTACCACACGGGTCGCATCTACGGAAACTACGCCTATATCACGATGGAAAAGCTTCATGACAAGGCGCCCGGTTCCGTTTGGATGCTCCAAGCCCAAGGGGAGGCCAACGAAAGCCAAAAGAACTACGCAGCCGCGATCATCGCTTTCAATCACGTGCTTGAGCTGGACCCGAAGCGGCCGGGAATTCACTATCGCCTGGGACGCGTGTATCTTGGGCGCTTTCGCGATGAGCAAAAGCCGGAGGATCGTGAATCGGCAATTCGCGAGTTCAAGGCAGAACTGTCTGTTGATCCGGCGAATGGCAATGCCGCGTACGAGATTGCGAATCAGGAAGCCCTGGCCGGCAATCTCGATCAGGCCAGAACGGACTATGAGCAGGTGGTGAAGCGATATCCGGACTTTGAAGAAGCGATAGTAGGGCTTGCTGGTGTGTATCTTCAGAGCGGGAAGCCGGCGGATGCGGTCTCGTTGCTTGAGACTGCGACAAAGCTGAGGCCGGAGGATCAAGTGGCATGGTACCGGCTTGCGCAGGCGGAACGCGCTACCGGCAACAGGGAGGCACAGGAAACCGCGATGGCGGAATTCAAGAAACTTCGAAGCGCGTCGCCATCATTCCCGAAAATGCAAAGCGATAGTGACGAGGTCACTCCCCAACAGCTCGGGGAGGCCGCCGAGCAATAAGACAGCCCGGTTTCATGCGCGAGAGCTTTGCAGGCGGATCACGATGCCATACCAAGGCCGACGAGATTCGCAGCCGTGATAATGATCACGACTCCGGCCCAGAGAAGACGCAGGGAACGCGATTTCACGTCTGCCCACTCGCCGAGGGCAAGACCGACGAGAGCGCCGCAGAGCACGTAGATGCTCATGTGAAGCATCCAGTTGACGTAGGAGAGGTGCTGAGGAATGCTGGCCGCACCCCAGGCGTAAAAGAAGAATTGCAGGTACCACATGATGCCGCCGGTCGATGCCAACAGAGCGTTCTTCACGAGACGATCCTTCGACTGATGGAGGTCTGCGCGCAGTGAGAGGCGAGGCAGAACGGCGAGGCGGATAAGGCAATAGGCCAGATTGATTACAGCACCGCCGCCCATGATGATCACGTAGCTGGGCAGGGCAGCGTACAGGGGGTTCACGCCAAGTTGAAGGGCCGCGGCTTCCATGGGCTTGGCGGCGTCAATGGCGAAGGACATGCCGGATGAGAAGATGCCGCACATGATTGCGAGCAGGAGGCCGAGGCCGACGTTGAACTCTTGAAGGTGGCCGCGGAGCTGGACCTCCTTTTGATGGCCGGCCCAGGAGACGATGGCGACGCCGATGAGAGCCACCAGGACTCCGGCCATCGTTATCAGGCCGCTACGGGTGGTGAACAGCATTGCGGCCTCGCCATGCATGACAGGCGGAACGAGAGTTCCAACAATCAACGTGACACCGATGGCAACGCCGATACCGAGCGACATGCCGAGGTGACGCATGGTGAGACCATAGCTGACGTTGCCGACTCCCCACATCGCGCCAAAAAGGGCAACGCGGATTAGGAGGGAAGTGCCCATCGATGCGTAGAAGGCATGAAAGTCGGGCAGGAGAACGAGACTTACGCCGATCGGAAGGAGGATCCAGGAAAACATTCCTGCAAGCGCCCACGTAGTCTCCCATGACCAATTCTTCACGCGTTCAATGGGCGCATAAAAGGATGCGGCCATGCTTGCGCCAACGATGTGCCATCCGATTCCCGCGACGACCGAAGTCATTCAGTGAGGTTCCTTTCCCGCCTGGTCTGCAAGGATTTAATTCTGCGGCGCAGCACGGATTTGCAGGAGCATGCAGCAATCGAGGTGAGTGATTTTATCCAATGAAACTGTTTCCTGCTGGAAGACAGTATCCAACCCAAAGTGGAGCTGTCAACGCAATTTCTTGCTCAACGAGCGATCAATCTCGTTCGTCAGGAATTCCATTGGTAAAAAATGCTCTGGACTTCCCCCTAGGTCAGGACTTCCCTCTAAAGGTCGAGAACTGCTCATCGAGGTGATCGTCGAAAGTGCGGCACGCACGAAAGATCACTCCCGCCATGAGTGAGCTGACCCTCAAGCTCGGATCCGCTGCACACGAGGGAGCTTGTGTTCCGTCGTTCGAAGTTCCAAGAATTTTGTTTCAGGGGAACATCATGGCGATCTTGACCGGTCTCATGCTGCCGACAGGTGGGCGCGAAAGAAGCTGCTCACCATCGACGGAATGCTCTCTGCCTGTTCGCAAGACCAACGTAGGTGATGCGCCTTGTCTCGCGATCGCTGGATCGTGATTTTTCCGTATTCCTGCTCTCCCAGTTTCGGATTGTTAAAGAAACCGTGTTGCAGTTTCTCGAACAGGATGAGGGTCGCGTCGTTTCCAGCAGCGCTTAATGCATCAAAGAGATACTGGCTCTGGCGGCATGGAATCAGGCTGTCGGCCTCGCCATGAAGAATCAGAAACGGTGGACATCCGCTCCGCACGTAATGAACCGGATCTGCGAGGTCGACCTCCTTCAGTGAAAGGCTGACAGGAGCACCCAGGAACCGCGATTCAAAGGAGTCGGGGTGACCGGCTGGAAGCACGTTGCCGATTGCCAGGCTCTCAGCGTCAGTTCCTGGCGACGATAGTGCTGCCCTATCCCCGTCGATGCGAGCGAAGTTTGTCGGGCCATACCCGTCCACAACAGCCTGGACCGCGGATGAGTAAGCCGGATGCTCATCGTTTCGAAACGCGTCCTCGAGGGACAATGCGGCACAGGAAGCAAGGTGCGCTCCAGCCGACGACCCCCACAATCCGATGTGATCGCCATCAAGTCCCAGCCCTTGTGCCACACTTCGAACCCAACGCACTGCAGTCTTGACGTCCTCAACCGCAGCGGGAAACTTTGCCTCATCACTGAGCCGGTACTCGATGCTGACAACGGCGAGCCCTGAGTTCTGCGCGAACTCCGCGAGATTGGGCGCGAGGTGACGGTCACCGAATCGCCACCCGCCTCCATGCAGCCAGATCACCACGGGCGGAGCCGATCTGGCCGCAGCTGGAATGTAGAAGTCAGCCAGGCGCTTAGCGCCTCCAACCCGGCTAAACACCAGGTCGGCCACAGTACGGACATCGACGCGGGTTTCAGTCATGTCTTCCTTAATGGATCAAGCACCACTTTAAACCGGCGGTGGTGGTCCGCCCGGCCGTTCCAAAATCGTCAAGTCGAGTTCAGCAAGGTGCTGAATCACGCGATCGAAGCGGAATGGATGCGGCACCACGGGATAGCGGTATCCATCGAAAGGCTCGCAAAGGTACCGGAAAAAGGACTCAAAGTGCCCCGGTGTGATGAACCCGAGAAAACGCGTATCGTGCTTCTTCAACTGGTATGAATGAGCAGTCTTCGGCGGAACATGCAGAAAGTCGCCGGGGTGCAGGCTCAAAAAGCAATCGCCGGCAAACATCTCCATCTCCCCATTGAGACAATGAAACAACTCCCTGACCTTCTCATGCCTGTGCCTCGGAATCGCGGGGCCGATAGGCCCTTCCGTGAGAAGCGCGATGAACGTTCCATTGCTATGGCCCTGATTGCCGAGAATTGTAAACACCTGATCGCCTGCAATCATGCGTTCGCCTTCAGATGCGGCGAGCACAAACGGAACCATGCCCTCAGGGGAGGCCGTAAGCTTTGGGGCCCACTGTGGGTTTCCTCCCCCGCTCGTTTCGATCAAGTCTGTGTCAACTGAGCCGTTGAGGAGGTTCCAGTCGATCCGGTCATCGCTTTCGGGGTACACGGCCCCTGCGTACGGCTTGCCCAGACTGGCGTAAGCATCGGCTGCATTTCCACCGAATGTCCAGCTCAACAATTTTCCGCGGTGATCCAGAAACTCATATCCATGGGGAGTTCCGGCAGGAATATTCACATAGTCGCTTTGCGTAAGGAGGTAAGGACGGTTCTCGAGCGTCAATGCAACAACACCTTCGAGCACAAACAGGGCCTCATGCGAGCGCGTGTGCTTGTGCACAGGAAACTTTGCGCATTTAGCTCCCGTCAGAATGGTTCCGCCGGCAGGCTCCGCCAGTTCATCAGGCCGTGCGATTAACGTGGCAAGATGGCTTCCAAAGGCATATCGAAGGCCTTCCCCGGCGTCGAGCTTATAAGGCACCTGCCTCGCAGGCAGTTCGTTCTTGTACATCGCATCGACCTCGTCTCTGGAATCGCGGAGGGTAATTGCTGATCGTGCCGGGGAATTGGGTTGTGATACTTCGTACTCCGGGTACCGGGATGGAAAGAGGTACCGCGCGTACCGATCAACATCGATTTGATAACAAAGTGAGGAGATCGTTGTAAAGAGCAAACGTGCGGAAAAAAGCATTTGACAACGCAGCGGTACCGGTAGGTACCATTTGAGCTTGTAATTCCCCACTCCTGGAAGCAAATCTGAGATTTCACATCGAGAGGACATTGCCGGCATTCAAGATCTGGCGTGAACCGCGCATGAAACTGGCTTCTTTCACAGTCGAAAACCGAGCTACATGGGGCATCATCGATGGTCAATGGGCACTGGATATCGGCGCCGTGCTCAGGCACTCGTATCCCGACTTAAAATCGTGGATCGCACAACAAGATATTGATGCTCTCGGGAACGCGACTCATTCCGCGCCAAGGCACGACATGGCGGACATCAGCTGGCTGCCGGTTATTCCGAATCCGGAAAAGATATTCTGCGTTGGACTTAACTACGAAATGCACCGGAAAGAAACGGGACGAGCGGTCGTTGAGCATCCAACGATCTTTACCCGTTTCGCAAACACCCAGACCAGCCACCTCGCGAATATTGTGCGACCGCGCGTGTCAACTAACCTGGACTATGAGGGCGAGCTGGCAGTCATTATTGGTAAGGCAGGACGATATATCTCGCGGGAGAAAGCGTTTGAGCATGTCGCCGGCTATGCCTGCTATAACGACGGGAGCGTGCGGGACTGGCAGCACCACACGCATCAGTTCACGCCTGGCAAGAACTTTCCCGATACGGGGAGCCTCGGACCCTGGATGGTTACGCCGGAAGAGTTCATCGACTTTGGAAGTCGCAGAATCGTGACCCGCTTGAATGGCGAGACCGTACAGCAGGCCACCCTCGGCGAGATGATCTTCGATCTCCCGACACTGATTGAATACTGTTCCTCATTTAACCCCCTCACACCGGGAGATGTGATCGTGACCGGAACGCCGGGCGGTGTCGGCGTGAAAAGGATTCCTCCCCTCTGGATGAAGCCCGGGGACGTTGTTGAGGTTGAGATTGACGGGATCGGAATTCTGCGCAATGGGATTGTTGATGAGGCGGACCCTGTCGAGTAGATCGCTGCCTATTCGGAATAAGCGAGTTCGTTAAGGGAGTCCTGGCTGGAGCCTTTCGATGCGTGCTTTTCCCGTTGTTGCAATCCGGAGCGTAGAGTTCGGAGTTCCAGACATAGATCGCGCCGAAGCGTTCTATACAGACTTGTGGGGTCTTCGAGTGGCCGCTCGCCGCGATCGGGTTGTGTATCTTCGCGCCACGGGAAGAGATCACCACGTGCTTGCGTTGCGTCCTCATCAAGGCGCTGAGGTACTGTCCATAAGCTTTCGCGTTCAAGACGAAGAAGCTCTCGACCACATTGCCCACGCAGTGACAGGCGCAAACGGAAGAGTGATTACGCCGGTAGCTCCGAACGCCGAACCCGATGGCGGAGTTGTCATGAAAGCTGCCACCCCCGAGGGCTTTGTTCTTCGCTTCCATTTTGGGGACGCTCAACACGACGATGGGGATTCGCTCTGCGGATTGCCATTTCGCATGTCTCACGTGAATCTCAATTGCACCGACATCGAAGCGACGACCCGCTTCTTCCAAAACGCTCTTGGCTTTCAACTCACGGATCGATCGAAGGCAATGGCATTTCTCAGATGCAATGCCGACCATCATGCTGTCGTCCTGGCAGATTCAGCGGTCGACGGCCTAAACCATGTCGCCTTCATGATGCCCGAATGGGACTCAGTGATGCGCGGCTCGGGTCGAATGATTGATCACGAGTTTCCGATCGGGTGGGGAGTGGGCAGGCACGGCCCCGGCAACAACGTCTTTGCGTATTTCGTGGATCCATTTGGGTTCGTCGTTGAATACACGGCGGAGGTACTTCAGGTGGATGACTCGTATGAGGCACACGGCCCGGAGTACTGGGTATGGCCGCCGGGAAGGACGGATCATTGGGGTATTGCACCGCCAAAACCTGACTACGTAAAAACCGCTCAGCTTGCCGTTCGCTTCGCCGATTCAAACACGGGAAAAGGTGAGTCGAAGTGACATCGGAGCAACAGTACGAGGTGGTCATCGCGGGGTTTGGTCCTGCCGGCGCGATTGCCGCGTGCTGGCTTGGGCAAGCGGGCATAAAGACACTGGTCGCAGAAAAGAGCCGGACGATCTGGGACATTCCTCGAGCGGTTGCGCTCGATCACGAGATTATGCGCGTGTTCCAGAACATTGGCGTTGTCGAACGGGTTCTCCGGTACACTGCTCCGTTCGGTGCATCTGAGCATTACGGAGCCAATGGCCAGCTGATTCGACGGATTGACGTTGTACCTCCGCCGCATCCTCTCGGCTATCTACCGAACATGGTGTTCAGTCAGCCGCCGGTAGAGGCAATCCTGCGCGAACGGGCCGCACAACACACCTGCGTAACCGTAAGCCTGGGTGCAGAAGTGATCGAGTTGCGCCAGGAAACTGATTCGGTCTCCGTAACGATGCAAGATGATGGCGGCAGAACCACAACGGTCACGGCAGCGTTTGTAATCTCATGTGACGGCGCATCGAGTACTGTGCGTCGGCTGCTGAACATCCCGCTCGAGGATCTGGGGTTCGATGAACCGTGGCTCGTGGTTGATTTGCTTGTGAATAAAGATGCTTTGCCCGGCCTCCCAACAGTGTGCGCGCAGTACTGTGACCCTGCACGCCCGTACACGTACATCATCGGCCCAGGAAATCATCGGCGCTGGGAAATCATGCTGAATCCAGGTGAGGACCCGCAGCTGGTCGAACGCGAAGAGAAGGTGTGGCAGCTGCTATCGCGCTGGCTCACTCCATCCGACGGCAAGCTGTGGCGAGCAAGCAGTTACCGCTTCCACGCGCTGGTTGCCGAAAGATGGCGAGAACACCGCGTCTTTCTCGCTGGCGATGCGGCGCATCAACAGCCCCCTTTCATCGGTCAAGGTATGTGCCAGGGGGTGCGCGATGTTACGAATCTCTGCTGGAAGTTAGTCTCGGTCTTACGGGGCCATTCAAGCGATGCATTGCTGGATACGTATGAACAGGAACGCAAACACCACGTAAGGACCTTGACTCAGCGCATCAAGGAGATCGGCGCTGCCATTTGCGAGCGAGATCCGGACGCAGCTCGTCTGCGCGACGAGACTCTTCTCGCCCACGGCGGAGGAGAAGCGCCCGTGGTCACTCGCCAGGAGTTGGTTCCACCGCTACAGTCGGGTTTATTGCGTCAAGAACTCGGGCCAGTTGCGGGCACTATCTTCCCCCAGCCTCGTCTTACGAAATCGACAGGCACAACTCTGCTGGACGATGTTTCAGGCTTGGGATGGCATCTCTTTATAGACGTTCGCAGCGCAGCCAAGTTTCCGCTTCTCCAGCTTCCCTGGATTCGGACCTTTGTCGTCGGAGGAGAAGATCATTCCGAAACCGATGGAGTCGTTGAAGCATGGTTTGACCATTATGGCTGCAAAGCAGCGATCGTTCGCCCTGATCACTACGTTTACTGTGGAATCTCTGAGCCCAGCGAAGTTGCTGAGATCTGTCGCGAACTTCAGGCCACGATTGGGGCTGACAACACCACAATCTGCCCTTCATCCCAGTCTGCTCTGAACGAATCCGCGCATCTCTAATTGCGCCACTCTAGATCAAAGTGAGAGAACACGTAATGCGGGGACCGCTTGGATCACGGACAAACGATCATGCGGCGCGCATTGTCTGCGCGGCTGCAGAGATCTTCCTGAGAAGCGGATACGAACAGACAAGTACAGCTGAGATAGCCCGCTGCGCAAAAGTATCGAAGCGCGAGCTTTATGCGAATTTCACCGACAAGAGAGACATCCTCGCAGCCGTGATCGCCCAAATGCAGGCCGAGATCCAAACCGAGGCGAATATCAGCTGGTCCTCAAGCGATGATCTGCGAAAAGTGCTTACCCGGGCGGGAACGCAGATTCTGCAATTCATCAACTCTGAGAGATTTGGAAAACTGTTTCGTATCGTCGCCGCGGAAACTTTCCACGACCCAGTGTCCGCGCGCAGGTTTTACTTGCTCGGACCAGGTATTGGTCGTGAAAACACAGCGGCCTTCATCAAACGCCATATAAGAATTGGCAATCTGCGCAAGGCGGACTCGTTGAAAGCTGCGGACGACTTTTTGGATCTTGTGATCAGCGCCCGTTATCTCACCGCTGTTGTGTTGGGTCAGAGACAGAAGGCTCTCCAACCGCACTCCCACGTAAAGCATGCTGTCGATGTGTTTCTCAGCTACTACGGCACACCGAACAAGCAGATCACAGGAACTCGACAGAGAAAGCCATAACACTGCGAGGCATAGCTAGAACGGATAGTGTCGCGCTCCTGTCTGCACGGTAATCCAGCGCAGATTTGTGAATTCCTCAATCGCGGCTGATCCGCCAAAGCGACCGTATCCCGACGCCTTCACACCCCCAAAGGGCATTTGCGCTTCATCATGAACCGTCGGGCCGTTGATGTGGCAGATTCCGCTTTCGACACGCAGCGCAAGCTTCCAGGCTCGCGCAAAATTTTGGCTGAAGATAGCTGCCGATAAACCATAGTCTGTGTCGTTCGCGACGCGGAGTGCATTCTCATCACCATCTACGCGAATGATTGTTACGACTGGTCCAAATGACTCTTCTGCATAGATCCGCATGGCCGGAGTCACGTGATCGACCACGGTGGCCTGGACAAGCGTGCCATTGCACCCGCCTCCCGCGGTCAAGAGTGCGCCATGTCTCAGCGCATCCTCAATCAACTCCGCGACGTGTACAGCGGACCGCGAATCTACCATCGAGCCAAGCACGGTTGGCCCAAGCGAAGGATCGCGCAACGGCAAGCCGGCTGCTTTCGCCGAAAGGCGCTGCACAAAGTCATCCGCGACTTTTTCGTTTATGACAATTCGCTCCGTCGACATGCAGATCTGTCCCTGGTTCATGAACGCACCGAAGGCCGCCGCGTTGACGGCCGCGTCAATATCCGCGTCGTCCAGGACGATAAGTGGCGCTTTTCCTCCCAACTCGAGGAGGACCGGCTTCAGGTGCCGAGCGGCACGCTCGGCGACAATTCGACCCACGCGGGTTGAGCCTGTGAAATTGATGTGCCGAACGGCGGGGTGGTCGATCAGCGCGCCGACGATCTCAGGCGCATTCTCAGGAGCGTTTGTAATTACGTTGACCACCCCTTCGGGCAATCCGGCTTCGTGCAGCGCGGCGCCGATAAGGCGATGAACGGCTGGGCAGGCCTCCGACGCTTTGAACACGACCGTATTCCCGCACGCGAGGGGCATCGCCATTGCCCGAACCCCCAGAATGACGGGTGCATTCCATGGCGCGATACAAACACACACCCCGAGAGGCTGCCGAATCGCCAAGGCAAGATTGTCAGGTACATCACTCGGGATGACCTGGCCGGTGATCTGGCTGGTCATCGATGCAGCCTCTCGCAGGATCGAAGCGCCAAACATGACATTGAAACCAGCCCAGGCCGCCGTGGCGCCGGTCTCGGCGATCATAAACTCAACGAACTCCGGCTCGTGCGCGATCAGAGTTTCCGCCGATCGCAACAGGATTTCACGGCGACGCGAAGGACCGGTCGCTGCCCATCCCGGAAAAGCGGCCGCGGCTGCTTCCACCGCGGCATTCACATCAGCAACGGTCGCCGCGGCCGCCTTGCTCGCAGGAGAACCTTTTACGGGATCAATCCGATTGAAAGACCGGCCATCTTCCGCTGCCGCCGACTTTCCGCCGATGAGAAGCGCAACGTCATTCATTTTTTCCTCGCCTTCTGTGTCCCCTATCTTTCCTTTGTTGCGGCAATCAGCGCATCCAGCGCGAGCACGCCCATTCCATCCGCATAGACGACCAGTGGATTGATGTCGACCTCGGTGATCTCAGTTGCCGAGCGCATCAGGTTTCCGACTTTCACAACCACATCAGCAATAGCGCCGACATCCAAAGGCGAAGAACCGCGAAAGCCACGCAGCAGCGCGCCGCAACGCAATTTGTTCAGTTCTTCTACGATGGCCGCGCGCGATAAGTCCGGCGAGAGAAGACGAACGTCTCCCATCGCCTCTGCAAGCACGCCGCCTGATCCGACCAGCAGAATCGGACCCCATTGAGGGTCATTGCGCCCGCCGACGATGAGTTCAAGTCCCTTCTCACCCATGGCTTCAACGAGAACGCCATCAAGCACGAGCCCCGGCCGCGCATTCTGCAGATTGCGATGCAGCGCAGACCATCCTTGCCGCAGCTCCGCTTCCGACTGGACTCCCAGGATCACTCCACCCATGTCGCTCTTGTGAGGCAGATCGGCGGATTGCGCCTTCAACACCACCGGGAAACCGATCTCTGCCGCGGCATGAATCGCATCGTCAACATTTCTAACCAGTGTGCCTCGCGGGATCGCGATGCCGAGCTGAGCAAGAATCCTTTTGCTCTCATACTCAGAGAGATTTCCCGCGAGGGTAGACGTAATCGCACCTGCGACTGAGGGATTGGGGTCGCCACTATCCTCGTGCGAGGCAAAAGAAGTGACGCAGGCCAGTGCGCGTATCGCTCGCTCGGGTGAAGGGAAGCAGGCCACTCCGAGGGACCGAAGCTCCTTCAATTCGGGAAAGTCGAACGGCGCGCCTTCATCCAGAGCAGCGAACACGACTGGCTTGACCGGCTTCAGACTTCTGATGGCATCCACAATTGGCGGCAACTTGAGCTGAGTCGTCTTCGGGTCTGTCAGAATTATGCCCACAAGTACGCTTCCGAAGCGATCTTCGTCCAGTACTGCCGGTAGCGTGCGACGATACAAGTCTGGGTCAACCAGTCCCTGGGCTGTAAGATCGAGCGGATTCGAGGGCGGAATAAATGCAGGCAGAGCTTCTCGCAATGAGTGCTCGGCTCGTGCCGAAAGACCAGGCAGATCCAGATCGACCTGATCGCACAAATCGAGCGCGATAGCCTTGAAGGCACCGGATTCGGTGAATATCGCTGCTCCGCGGGTCGGCAGTTCACGGCAACGGACCAGGATCTGGGTTACGTCGACAAGTTCTTCCATGCTCTCGACGTGGATTACGCCGGCATGAGTAACCAGCGTCTGCATCACCTCGTAATCACCGGCGATGGCACCAGTGTGTGTGGCGGCCGAGTCACGCGCCGCCCGACCGCGACCGGGATGGAGCAGCACGATAAACTGACCTGCCTGTTTTGCACGGCGTGCGAGTTTCAGAAACCGCTTCGGTTGTCGGAATTGCTCCACCACAAGTGCAAAAACGCGTGTGGCACCGTCGTCTATCAGATGCTCCAGAAAGTCTTCGACACCGGAAGCAGCCTCGTTTCCAGTTGAGACGGAGTAGGTGAGCGGGATGCCGTGATGTCGCATGTTCACGCCAATCACCGCTGCGAGCGCTCCGCTTTGCGAGATGATTGCAGCTCCCGGTGTTTCTGTCCGCTCCTGAGGCGGCGTAACGACGAAAGTCAGCGGGATGCCGTCCGCATAATTCACCATTCCAAGGCAGTTCGGTCCCTGGAGGATCATGCCGTGTTCTTGCGCGATGCTCGCCATCTCACGCTGTGCGGCTTGGCCGTCTTCGCCGGTTTCTGCAAATCCCGCCGCGAACACAATGGTGCTTCTTATCCCCTTCAGCGCACACGCACGAACGGATGGAACGACAGCGGCGCCCGGGATGGCCAGCACGGCACAATTAATTCCTGAAGGAAGTTCTTCGATCGAACCCAAGCAAGCACGGCCGCGTATGATCGGGCGCTTTGGATTCACGAGATAGAGTTCTCCCGCGAATCCGGATTCTTCGAGATTCGTGAGGACACAATCGCCAAGCGATCCGGGAGTTGCCGAGGCACCGACCAGCGCGACGGAACGCGGGCGCAGGAGTCGATCAAGCTCCGGATGAGCTCCCTGTTCGTTCTTTGCATCGATCAATTTCGATTCCATGCGCTTCTCATCGCCGATAGCTCTCAAGGCCGGGCTTGATGCTCTTCTCATCAAGGAACTGTTTGAGGCCCTTTTCACGCCCGTGTTCAGGGTCTCGCAGTTGTGCCTGATCGAGCTTGGCGTAAAGGTAGTCTTCGCTCTGCTCCCACGTGAGTTCACGGCAGCGCTTGAAGCCGTGTTTGGCCGCGCGCAACACGACAGGGTTCTTTGCTGCAAGCTTGCGCGCAAGAGCGATTGTCTCTTCGCGGAGTGTGTCGAGTGGGACGGCTCGGTTGACCAGTCCCATTTCTGCTGCTTCGCGACCAGTGAAAGTCTCGCCAGTCATGATGTATTCGAGCGCCTTGCGCTGTCCCACTGTATCGGCCAGCGCCTTGCTCACAAGGTTTCCGGGAGGAATTCCCCAGTTGATCTCAGAGAGTCCGAAGACAGCGGTTTCCGAAGCGATTGCCAGATCGCACGCGACAAGAGGTGAGAATCCACCACCGAAGCACCACCCGTTGACCATTGCGATGGTCGGTTTTGCGTACATTCTCAAGAGCTTCCATTGCCACGTAGAGGCGTCGCGCCGAATTCTCTCCTGGACAATTTCAGGAGCCTGATCTACCTCGCGAAAATATTCCTTCAGATCCATTCCGGCTGTCCATGACTCTCCGGCTCCGGTCAGCACCAACACCTTGACCGCTTCGTCGGCCTCGAGCGTTTCCAGCACGTCGCGCATTTCGCGATTCAAGGTGGGGCTCATCGCATTGCGCTTCTCCGGCCGATTCAGGATGACCCAGCCGATGCCCTCTTCCACCTCTACGCGAACTGTCGTCCAGCGTCCCTCGTATTCAGACATCTCGGTTTTTCCTTTCACTACGCCTGGCACCTTGTTCGGCATCTTGCACACCGTTATGTATCGAGAGGCAGGCCCACATAGTTTTCGGCGAGGGATGTCGCCGCCGCCCGCGAAGTCATCACGTATTGAAGCTCTGCAAGTTGCCTCTTGTGATCGAAAGGCGACTCATTGTCAAAGCGGTGAAGCAACGACGTCATCCACCAGGAAAAACGCTGCGCCTTCCAGATTCTTCGCAGACACTTCGCTGAATACTCTTCGAGCCTCCCGCCATCATTTTTTCGATATAGAGCACTGAATGCCTCAGCCAGGTAGTGCACATCGGCAAGGGCGAGATTCATCCCCTTGGCGCCGGTGGGAGGCACGATGTGGGCCGCATCTCCAGCCAGAAAGAGGCGCCCGAATTGCAGCGGCTCCACGACGAAGCTGCGCATGCTTGTGACGCCCTTCTGCAGGATCCGACCCTCGGTCGGGCTCCATCCGTCGGAACAGCTGAGTCGCGTATGGAGTTCACTCCAGATGCGGTCGTCGCTCCATTCGCGGATATCCTCGTCAGGGGGGCATTGCAGGTAAAGCCTCGTGATGCTCGGCGAACGCATACTGTACAGAGCGAAGCCGCGCTCGTGATGCATGTATAGCAGCTCTTCGCGCGACGGCGGCGCTTCCGCGAGGATTCCAAGCCAGGCGAACGGATAATCTCGCTCGTAAACAGTAAGAACGCCTTCAGGAAAGGAGTTCCGCGAGATCCCATGGAACCCATCGCATCCTGCGATGTAGTCGCAGCGAATCTCGTCCACATCTCCGTCCTTCTCAACCCGGATGAGCGGACGGCTTCCATCAATCTCATGCAGCGACACTTGACCGCATTCAAAGCGCAGATCGCCCCGATCGCGAAGGCGGCGTGCGATGAGATCCTTTACGACCTCCTGCTGCCCATACACGCTGACACACTTGCCTGTGAGTTCGACGAAATTGATGCGATGGCGCCTGCCATCAACGCCCAGGTCGATGCCTTCATGGCGAAGACCTTCGCGATCGAGCCGTTCGCCCACGCCTGAATGGCGGAACAACTCGACGCTCGTGTGTTCCAGAACGCCCGCACGTGTGCGCTCTTCGCAGTACGCGCGCGAGCGTGCTTCCAGAAGGATTGAGCTTATCCCGTTCAAGTGCAGCAGATGGGATAGCATGAGCCCGGCAGGACCTGCTCCCACAATCCCGACTTGAGTGTCAAAGCGCGCCATCGCTCTTACGACGACCTTTCATCGGCGCGCTGCCCCAGGATTTCCTTTGCAGCATGGAACGCGGCGTTTGCCGCAGGGACACCGCAGTAGACTGCACACTGCAACAGCACTTCGCGGATTTCTTCTGCTGAAACGCCGTTGTTCGCGGCGGCGCGTAAATGCAGACGCAACTCTTCACCTCGATTAAGAGCCACCATCATCGCGATCGTCAGCAGGCTCCGCGTATGACGCGGAAGCCCGGGACGCGTCCAGACCTCTCCCCACGCATACCGTGCGATTAAATCCTGGAAGTCAGCATCAAAGTCGCTCTTCGCAGCCTCTGCCCGGTCGACGTGCTCATCTCCCAAAACGCTCCGGCGCGTGTGCATGCCAATCTCATGGCGCTCTCTTTCATCCATCTTGGCGCTCTCCCTTCTCGAGAAATGCGTGAACCGCGGAGCCGAATTCCTCCGGGCGCTCCCAGGCGGACAAGTGCGATGCATCAAGCTCCACATAGTGCGAAGCGCGCAGAGCGGAATGGAGTGCGCGGCCATCCGACGGAGGCGTGGCTGGATCGTGAGTTCCTGTAATCACGAGGCACGAAGCATTGATTCCAGCAGACCTCTGGCCTCAAGATCGGTATCGCGGAGCACCCCACAACACGCTACGTATCCCTTCGCGTCGGTGGCGCCAATCATCTTTCGAATCGTCTCCATCTCTTGTGGATGTTGTTGTCGATATGATGGCGTGAACCAGCGCTCCAGAGTTGCAACCGCAAGTGGGGCCATTCCTGAACTCGCTACCGACGCGATTCTCTGTTCCCACATCTCCCGCGTCCCGATGCGCGCCGCCGTATTCGCCAGAATCAATCCGCCCACACGCTTTGGTTCGCGAATTCCGATCCACATTGCCACGAGACCACCAAGTGATAACCCACAGATGTTCGCGCGTTCGATCTCAAGATAATCCAGAAGAAACAGCAAATCGCCAGCAAGTTGCGCGATGGTGTATGGCTCCTGCGGAGCACTGCTCCTCCCGTGCCCGCGCGTGTCGTAGCGAAGTACCCGATAGTTCCGGTCGAACACTGGAGTGACTTTGTCCCACATTTGCAGGCTCGACCCAAGAGAGTTGCTGAGCACGAGAACCTCACCGCTACGCACGACGCTCAACTCGTAGTGGATACTGACCTCTCCGTTTTCAGCTGTGGGCATCCGGCTCTCCGAGTACACGTGCAATGAACTTCTGCGTGCTGCCCAGGTAGGCGCGAGGATCCATCAATCTCTCGATGTCCTCATGGGTCATGTGGGCGGTTATATCGGGCATCTGCATCAGAACTTCGCAAAGGTGCCGCCTCTCCTTAGCCGCCCGCGTGGTTGCCTTGCGCAGAAGATCGTTGGCCGCCGAGCGCCCGATCTTCGGGGCAAGCGCCACGCTTACCGCCTCCGACAATGTCAAACCAAGCAAAGCATCAAAGTTAGCGCGCATGCGTGTTGCATCCACCTGAAGGTTCTCCGCGATCTGCAGCGAATACGCAAGTGACGCCGAGGCCAGCTGAAATGCCTCCGGCACCAGCTCCCACTCGGCCTGCCACAGTCCCAGACCGCGCTCGTGTTCCTGCGGCATCGCGTTAAGCATTGTGGCGACAAGGCCGGCCATTCGCGCATGCACGGCCACGACCGCGGCACAGGCCACGGGATTGTGCTTGTGCGGCATGGTCGAGGAGCCTCCACGCCTGTCGCTGACCCCCTCTGAAGCTTCGCCCACCTCGGCCTGCATCAGGAGTGCAATGTCATGCGCGAATTTCGCGAGCGATCCGGTGAGAGTCGCGATTACCTGCACCATTTCGGCAAGATTGTCGCGCTGAGCGTGCCAGGGGAGTTCAGGTTCGCGCAGTTCGAGAATTCTTGCCAACTCCGCAGAGACTGCCGTTCCAGCAGTTCCCAGCGAAGCCAGTGTACCCACTGCTCCTCCAAACTGCAGCACCAACGTCCGCTCAGCAGCCGAGCGCATGCGATCGCGGCTGCGGCGCAGTGCCGCCAGCGTGCCCGAGAGCTTGAGTCCCAAGGTCACAGGTGGTCCGGGCTGCAACCACGTCCTGCCCGTCAGGAGTGTTTCGCGATGTGCGCGCACCTCGGTTACCAAAGCGGTCTCCAGTCGCCCGATGGCGCCGTCCAGCAAATGCAGAGCGTCGCGAATCTGCGACACGAGCGCGGAATCAATCAAGTCCTGGCTCGTGGCCCCCAGATGAATCGCGAGTGAAGCTCTTTCGTCTTTCGCCTTCACCGCGGCAGTGAGTTGCCGAACGAAGGGGATGGCGATGTTTCCGACATCTCTAGCTTCAAGCTCCAGCAGGTCGACATCAACAAAGGCCGCATCGAGCAACGAAGCCAGAACTGATCCTGAACCGGGCTCTGCCAGTCCCTGCTTTTCAAGCGCGCAAGTCAGCGCCCATTCGAATCGGACCATCGCCCGCAGTTGCGCTTGCGCCGCAAAGATGCGACTCATCTCCGGGGTGGAGAACAGGAACGAGTTCAGGCCGTTGCTCATATGAGTTGAGTCTCTACCAGGCGAAGAACACTGTCTCGTCGGACCCCTGCAGTATCACATCCCAGCGGTACAACTTGTTTTTTGATTCATCGTGTCGCGCGATCAGGGTGTGTCGACGTTCGGCCGGAACGGCAAGAAGCACAGAGTCAGTCGCGTTACCGGACTCGCGCTCAAAGTAAACGCGCGAGAGCAGGTGCCGAAGCAGACCGCGTGCGAACACCAGCACCAGCATGTGCGGCGCCTGCTTCCTTCCATTCTCCATAACAACTTCTGCAGGCCGCGGCACCAGCACTGAGAAACTGCCGTCCTGATCCGTCGCCGACCGTCTGAAGCCAGATGGGAAACCGGAATGGTTGAGACCGCCAATATAATCGCTCGTGGCCACACTCGGACACCAGAATTCGAGCATCGCATCCGGAACCGGCGTGCCATCGCAGTCGAGCACTCTGCCGCAAATCTCAATCGCTCCCGCATCAATTTCCGGAGCCTCATCGATCAGGCGTTCGAGGCCGATGTGGAAGTAGGGCCCTACCGTCTGCGAGCTGCTCGGGATCAACTTCGCTTCGGTTGCCATTAGTGGCTCTCCTCGAATGGTGTGTCATATCGCCCGCGCAGCACGATGTCAAAGGCATACGCAAGCGCGTAGTCCGGTTCGGCGCGCCCCATATCCAGTCTTGAAACCAATCGCATTCGCGCTGCTTCATCTGGAATGCTGTTGAAGATTGGGTCCAGCGGTTGCAGCGGATCCCCGGGGAAGAACATCTGCGTTACCAATCGCGACAGAATTCCTGCACCAAACAACGAGAAATGGATATGCGCCGGCCGCCATGCGTTGTGATGATTTCCCCAGGGGTAGGGACCCGGCTTAATGGTCTTCAAACAGTAATAGCCATCATCGTCGGTCAGCAGCCGTCCGGCGCCGGAAAAATTCGGGTCGAGCGGTGCATCGTGAGTGTCTACCGTATGACGATAGCGCCCGGCCGCGTTCGCCTGCCACACTTCGATGAGCGCTCCGCGGACCGGCCGGTCGTCTTCATCGAGTACCCGACCGTGGACGAAAATGCGTTCGCCAAGAGGCTCGCCTGCGTGCTGGGCGGTCAAATCATTATCACCGGCGCGAATCAACTCGTGACCAAAAACAGGGCCCGTTCTCTCAGTATGCGTCTCTGGAAGCAACACAAGAGGCATACGCGGCGACCGGCCAATCGACGACACATATGGCGGGAAATGATAATCAGGCTGCGTGCCGGCTATTGCCGTTTCAACAATGGGTAAATCGATCACACTGCCTCCTCAAACGCGTTCGATCGCCATGGCGATACCCTGGCCCACTCCAATACACATGGTTGCCAGGGCGAGTCGACCACCGAACTTCTCGAACTGATGCACCGCCGTCATTACCAGTCGCGCACCACTCATGCCCAGCGGATGCCCCAAAGCGATGGCTCCTCCCGTTGCATTCACATGTTCTGCGTCATCGGGCAGACCTAGTTGCCTGAGACACGCAAGCGATTGACTGGCAAACGCCTCGTTCAGTTGAATCCAATCAAAGTCACTGATGCCCTTCTGCAAGCGCGCGATCAGCTTCTGTGTTGCCGGTACCGGCCCGATCCCCATCACACGCGGCGGGACGCCCGCAGTGGCCATGCCAAGAATACGTGCACGCGGTTGCAAGCCGTGGCGGGCCACGGCCTCTTCTGAGGCGATGATCATCGCAGCGGCTCCATCATTGATGCCCGATGCATTGCCGGCAGTCACCGTGCCGCCGGAAAACAACGGCTTGAGAGCCGCGAGTTTCTCTGAAGTAGTGTCGGGCCGTGGATGTTCATCGTGCGCGATTGTGATCGTATCTTTCTTGCTGGGAATATCCACGGCGACGATCTCCTCTGCGAAGAAACCGCTTTCAATCGCACGCCAAGTGCGCATCTGGCTTCGCCAAGCAAAGGCATCCTGTGCGGCACGTTCTACGCCGCACTCTCGCGCAACATTTTCGCCTGTCTCTGGCATGGAGTCGGTGCCATAGAGGTCGCGCATCCTTGGATTCACAAACCTCCAGCCGATCGTGGTGTCGAAGGTCTCTGCAGAGCGTTGGAAGGCCGACCCCGCTTTTGCCATCACGAACGGCGCCCGTGACATGGACTCCACTCCGCCCGCAATCACCAAGTCAACCTCGCCGTTGGCAACCGCACGCGCAGCTGTTCCCACCGCATCCATGCCCGAGCCACAAAGCCGGTTGATCGTGGTCCCCGGCACAGAATCGGGAAGCCCAGCCAGCAGTGTTGCCATTCGCGCAACGTTTCGGTTATCTTCGCCAGCCTGATTGGCACATCCCAGCATCACTTCGTCCGTCGCGCCCCAGTCCACGTCTGGATGGCGACGCATCAGCTCTCGAATGGGCACTGCGGCCAGGTCATCGGCTCGCACATGCGCCAGTGCCCCGCCGTACCGTCCGATCGGTGTACGCACCGCGTCGCAAATAAAAACGGGCCTCACGCTGCATCTCCCTGTACACCGTGTGCCGCCAATGTGCGCGCCTTCAGATCGCGCAGGACGCGAAGTTCATCCGCTGTCGGAACCTCAGTGTAACCGCACGCTTCGTCAAATTTAACCGGCCAACTTGTATTGGCTGCAATGGTCTCCCGATTCACACCCGGATGGATTTTCGCCACCTTCAGCTCGCGCGAGACCGGATCAGGACGCAGGATGCAAAGATCCGTAATTACCGCCACCGGACCTTTTCCGGGAATTCCGAGCTTCTCACGTGCATCGCCCCCCGTCAAAAAGCCAACGGAAGTGACGAAATCCAACTTCTCCACAAATGTGCGCTTCGACTGTTTTACGATGATCAGCACTTCCTTCGCAGATGAGCTGATCTCCGGTGCGCCCCCTGCCCCTGGTAAGCGCACCTTCGGCTTCTCATAAGGCCCAACAACGGTGGTGTTGATGTTCGCAAACCGGTCAAGCTGCGCGGCGCCGAGGAAACCAATATCAATGCGTCCGCCCTGTAACCAATAACGGAAGATTTCAGGCGTAGATACTACCGTGTCGGCCGTTTCTGCGAGATTGCCGTCGCCAATGGAGAGGGGCAGCACCGGTGGCTTTGCTCCAATCGGTCCCGATTCATACACGAGCACAGCGTCTGGCGCATGCGTCAGACGGGCAAGGTTTGCGGCCGTTGACGGAAGCCCGATGCCGACGAAGCACACTGCCCCATTGCGCAGCATCCGTGCTGCGGCCACTGTCATCATCTCGTCGGCTGTGCAGGTGGAGCTCATTGTTGCACCGCCTGCTCCAGGCGCGAATCGTTCTGCAAACTCAGGTACTCTGCAAAGTTCCGAGTCTTGAGAATGTGCTGATTCACCCAGTCTGCGAAGCGGTCCCTCTCGCGCGAAATCTGATCCCACGCCCGATAGAAAACATTGTCCCGCTCGTAGTAGCCGTGTGCGTACGATGGCGTCGCGCCACGCGGAACCTCGCAAACGGCATTTACCACCCAATTGGGAAGAATGCAGGCATTCGGAGCAGCATCGAGTGACTTCACACGCTCCTCGACCGTCACAATCACTCGCTTTGCCGCTAGTACCGCTTCCTTTTGCACTCCCAGGATGCCCCAAAGCAGAACATTGCCTTTCCAATCGGCCTTCTGCGCGTGAATCACCGTGACATCCGGCCGAACCGCAGGAGTCGCCGCAAGCACCTCTCCTGTAAACGGACACGTTATGCTGCGAATTCTGTCATTTACTCGCCCGAAATCGGATCCCGTGTATCCCCGAAGAACAGCAAACGGCAGATTCGCAGCTCCAGCAACATAGGCATTTGCCAGATCGCTATGGCTCCGTTCCTCAATCTCGAGCGGCCCAGGCCAGTCATTCTCCACTGCGTCGCGAAAGCGGTGCAAGGATCCAACGCCGGGATTGCCACCCCAGGAGAACGTCAACTTCGCCGCACAACCGGCGCCGATCAATTGGTCGTAAATGATGTCCGGCGTCATGCGCACGAGAGACAGATTCCGGCGCCCCTGGCGAATGATTTCGTGGCCGGCCGCAAATGGGATGAGGTGCGTGAACCCTTCCATCGCCACGGTATCGCCATCGCATAGATGAGCAGCGATGGCTTCGTTCAAAGTGACCCACTCCGCCATCCGACCTCCCTCAAATGAACGGAATTATTGCTTAAATGGATGTGGTTGTACAAGGTGTGCGATAATCGGCCATTCCTGGGAACCAAGAAATGAGCGCACCGAAATCCGCATCGCGCGTATCGAAAGACCACCCGGAGAACGAATTTGCTTCCCAGGCGGGGAATCCAGATTTCGTGCTTTCACTCGCGAGAGGCCTGCGAGTAATCGAGAGCTTCGAAGGGCATCATGAGGGGCGCAGTATCGCGGAGATCGCGCAAAGTACCGGCCTCTCCCGCGCGGCTATTCGCCGTATCCTGCTCACCCTTGAACTGCTTGGCTACGTTGAACATTCGCGGCAGGTCTACCGCCCCAAAACACAAGTACTGCGACTGGGTTTCTCCTTTCTTTCTTCCTCCTCGGTCATCGAGGCCGCTCGCCCTGTTCTCGAACGAATCACCGAGGAGCTGCACGAGTCTTCTTCGATGAGCATGCTCGACGGCGGCCAGATCGTTTACGTGGCCCGGTCTGCGGCGAGCCGCATTCTAGCTGCGGGCCTCTCCGTCGGAAGCCGGCTGCCGGCTTACTGCACGTCCATGGGGCGCGTTCTGCTCGCCGCCCAGCCGGACACCGCCCTCGATGCATACCTGCGCGACTTGAAGCCCAAGGCCTATACGCCGAAGACCATCACCCGCATTCCACATTTGAAGAAGGCAATCCTTCAGGTACGGAAAGATGGCCATGCGATTGTTGACGAGGAGCTGGAGGCTGGGCTACGATCCATCGCTGTCCCGGTTTCAACTCGCAGCAACCAGGTGGTGGCGGCCATTAATGTAGGAACTCATATCTCGCGTGTTGATCGCGCCACCCTCATCAATCACTGTCTGCCTGCTCTGCGGGAAGGTGCGCGAGTGCTTCGCAATGTATTGATCTGATCTTCTCAGGCCTAGCCAGGTGGCCTTTTGTCCCTGGGAAAGGAGTTGCAGATGCTTTCGCCGTATCGTGCCGACCACGTTGGGAGTTTTCTCCGAAGCAGTGAATTGCTCCATGCGCGCCGCTCGCAAATGCCCCTTTCCGACCTTCAGGAACTCGAGGACCGACATATCCTGCACGTTCTTCAACGCCAGAAGGAAATCGGTCTTGAGGTTTTCACCGACGGCGAGCTCCGTCGGACCAACTTTATGAGCGATTTCACGGATGCCGTGGAAGGATTCGATTTCGGCGATGCGGTGCCACGCGGTTGGAAAGAGGATGCCCACAATGCGGAACAGGCGCGGGCACCGGTCAGCAGCATCAATGGCGTCGTGACGTCCGCTTTGAAGCAACGCCAGCCCCTCACGGGACGGGAACTCCCCTTCCTGCGCGAACACGCCCATGGTCCAATCAAGATCACCCTGCCAAGTGCAACACAGTTTCCGGCGATCTCTTTCAAGTACGGTATGACCGACAGCGCATATCGCGACCCTTACGCGTTATTGAACGCGATTACCGAAATCATGGCTGAGGACATAGGGACTCTCGCTCAGAGCGGGATCTCCTATCTCCAGATCGATGCGCCACGCTATAGCTACTATCTCGATCCAAAGTGGACCGCATGGATGGAGGAGCAACTGCGCGTTGATCCGGGGCAGATGCTTACTGCTTCTTTGGCTGCGGATAACACATGCTTCGCCGCGGCACGCCATCCCGGGGTCGCCCTCGCCATTCACCTTTGCCGGGGAAACAATCGCAGTCATTGGTATGCAGAGGGCGGCTACGACTCCATTGCAGAACGTCTCTTCCATGAATTGGCAGTGGACCGATTCCTGCTCGAATACGATGACGAGCGTTCCGGTACGTTCGAACCATTACGGCTGGTTCCTAAAGGCAAGATTGTTGTGCTTGGCCTTGTAAGCACCAAGCACCCGGCGTTGGAACGCAAGGAGGATTTGCTCAGACGCATCGACCAGGCGGCCAGGTTCCTTCCGCTCGAGCAGCTGGCCATCAGTCCTCAATGCGGGTTCGCGTCAACCATGGAGGGCAACCTGCTAACCGAAGACGAACAGTGGGCCAAGCTGCAACTCGTTGTCGATGTTTCCCGCGAAGTCTGGCGCTGAAATTGAAACCCTGTCTGAAGGCATGCACATGCTCGATAAAGCATCTTCGCCTCAACTCGAGTTTGCTCTCGAACTGAGAGTCAACATCGGTCCTACACTCGAAATCGGGTCAGGCGTTTCCGGCATCCGGCGAACGGTTCCGATCATAGGCGGGACCTTCAGAGGCCCTCTCATATCGGGTCGTGTCTTACCCGGCGGAGCGGATTGGCAACTCGTCGAGAGCAATGGACTGACACTCGTTGATGCCCGATACGTGATCGAGACCGACGACGCCGTCCGTATCGAGGTGCGCAACCTGGGTATCCGCCACGGTCCCCGGGAGGTGATCGATCGCATTGCGGCCGGCGATGCGGTATCACCGAGTGAGTACTACTTCCGGACAACGCCACGGTTTCACCCTCCCGAAGGAAAATACGACTGGCTCAGGCGGTCAGTGTTCATCGGCTCAGGCGAGCGATATGCGGATCTGGTCTTGGTGAAGGTGTGGAGCGTCGTCTGACATCAGAGCTCGGAGGGCGATCGTGGACAGCAGTGATCCGGCAATCGCATTAACAGAACCAGATGACTTGCGGATATCTGCAGGAGATGGCCACGGAACCGTGAGTCCTCAATTGCTGTTCGGGCCAAGTATCAGAACGATCGGAGTATTCAGATGGGTAACAACCGGCTTTGCATAGTACCGACGAATAAAGCACTCGTACTCATTCATTTGTTGATCTGCACAAGTGTGCTGGCACAAACTGGCCGCTCAGACGCAGTCTTTCCCGCCTATCTGCAGGACGGGTTCGATTATGCAAGCTTCACGCGCTTTGATGCCCCTGAACCTCCGGTGGACCGGATTTATCAGTCCAACGGATTTCTCGCGTTGAAGGAAACGGCTTTCGGCGCACAGGATATCTTGATTCCGGTCCAGGGAGATCCTGCTCCGGAAAATGAAAGTGACCGCACGGTCGCCGTAGCTGTCGACGCTCCGCGTTTCGTGGACGCAGATGGGAACTCATACAGCTTTGATAGCGCCGCTGCCGCGCGCCATGTGACTTATTTTGCCGATCGCACAACCTATAGCGCCCGGTTTGCGTCCGGACTCAGCGTGTCATTGGAAGTATATCCAGTTTATGGAAAGCCTCTCGCAGTCAGCCGCCTCAAGGTTGACTCTGCAAGGGGTCCTATCCGCGTCCTCTGGTCTTTTCATGGAACGGGCTTCCAGGCGGGAACTGATGCAACGGGTGGTGCGGATTTTGGCGCCAAGCGTTGGCCCTATCGCATATTGCTGGCTGCTGAGCCCCGAGTTTCATTGCAGACGCAGGGATACGAGTGGCAACTCCGTGCCGGACAATCGGCGGCGTTGTTGATTGCTGTTGGTAGCTCTGCATCAGAGGCTCATACGGGGGTGTCGGAACTCCGTGCTTCTCCTGACCTGATGAGCGTTTCCACGCACCGGCAATGGAATGAGTACCTGAGGTCCGTTCCACTCGTTGTGCCTTCAGACCTGATTCACTACACCGTCGGCAACACGGGCAGGCAACACACGATAGAGCCGGAAGAGTTGCTGCGGAGCGAGCTTTGGTTCTGGCGTGGAGTGCTCACAAATACCTGCCAGGCGCGATATTTGCCCGCCACACCTCTCACGATCGCGGATTGGAGTATTTTTTTCGGGATGTGGGGTAACGACGGCGTGGAAGAAGCCGTTGCTCTTTCCGGAACAAACCGCAAAGACATCGCCCGTGGCGCCATCCTGAATTGGTTCCGCTATGCAGTGAACAGAAACGGTGACGGTTCGGCTGCATGGACCATCTTCCCCTCTGGCCAGAGCACTTATGCAGCGCATGGGCCTGAACACTCCACCGAATCTGTTGATCTGCAAGCATCCCTTGTGGGGGAATATGTTCGGCTGACGGGCGATGTTGGCATTCTCGACGAAAAGCTGGGCGGCCCCGCTGGCGACCGCACTCTGTGGCAGGCTCTCGTCGCCTACCAAGACAAACTTCTCACCGTTCGTAATCCGCACAAGGACCTGCTGATTGAGTGGCTCCATACCTATGAAACCGGCTGGGACGATAAGAACTCACCGTTTGTCGATCTGAAAGGGCATGCCACCGCCACGATCAATGAGCAGGTCTTCAATTTGTGGAGCCTCTCCGAGATGGCCTATCTGGCCCGGTTGCATCACGAGGATGCCGCACCGTGGACCAGACAGTTTTCCTCTACGCTCGACGCAGTCCGAGGCAAGCTGTGGGATTCAGTCACCGAACGTTACTGGGACCTTGATGAAGAGACCGGCAAGCTGTGGACGGGCGGGGAAAGCCTGGACGCGTACTACCTGCTTTATTTCGAGACGGATCAAGCCCGGATTGACGCGATGCTCAAGCGATTCCGTGATCCAGCAAAATTCAATGGTTTCCTCCTTCCGACTCTGGCATTCGACACGCCAAATTGGGGAGGATATTGGCGCGGACCGGCCTGGCCGAGGGAATTCGGCTATGTGGCAATAGGGCTTGCGCGTACCGGACGGCCGCAGGAGGGATTCAATTGGCTTGCGAGAGGAGTTCGTACGAATCTTGGGCCGGTTCTTCCCGAAACCGTCGATCCGAAGGCTGATCGACCGGATCCGGCGCCTGCAGGCTGGGTGCGGATTATGGGGTATGACGCGCTGAGCGCATTTCTGTTGCCAGAAGTTGCTGGTCTTAGAACGTGGGCGGGCGAGGATCTGACAGTGGTTCCGTCAACTCTTTCCGGGAAGGTCTACATCCGTGGGCAGAAATGGATGGGAGACCGCTACGATGCCCTGCTGGAGCGTGGCCGCCCGACGATTCTGTGGCGCAATGGAAAGCTGCTGCCGCCTCTTGCCGGTGATCGGAACTGGTATGCACATAAGTCAGGAGACACAGTTACATTTCGTGCCGCACCGTAAGAAACCACGATACCAAAATGAATCTATCGCGGTGACGTAAAGGTGCTCACAGGCCATCCTAATCGCAAAGCCGAATGCCTAAGCAAATGGCACCGCACTGATTCCATGCATGATGCAATCGATGTGCAAGGATTGTCTTAAGGATCTTTCAAATCGACAGCTTGTGGGCGTCGTGGAGGCGCGGCGCGTCAGAACCTTCGAATTTCCACGGTTGTAGCTTGGCGTTCATCTGCTATTCACCTCGATCTCCTAAGACAAGAGTCGCCGACTCCCTCACGGCGCACAGGAGGTCAGATGAAGAAGCTTCCCGCAGCTTCGCTCGTTGCTATGCTCGTTGCAGGTACCCTGCCGAGCCCTACTTACGCGACCGGACGTGGCGATGGAAACACTACCGCCACCCCAATCAAACACTTAGTTGTCATCTTCCAGGAGAACGTCTCGTTTGATCACTACTTCGGCAGCTATCCCAACGCGACCAACCCGCCTCATGAGCCCAAATTCAAGGCCAAAGCCGGCACACCCAGCGTGAACGGCTACAACGATGGTCTGCTTTTCAACAATCCGAACTGGCTCAACAAGACCGGGAATGCCGCGGGCGCTGCAAATCCCTTCCGCCTCGACCGCTCCGAAGCTGCGACTGCCGACCAGGACCACGACTACACGCCCGAGCAACAGGCCTTCCATGGCGGCCTGATGGATTCCTTCCCCCAATACACCGGCACACCTGGGCCACCGCCAAGCGGCAGCACTCAAACCTCAACCGGCCTTGTCATGGGCTACTACGACGGCAACACCGTGACCGCACTCTGGAATTACGCTCAGCGGTATGCGATGAGCGACAACTCCTATGACACCAACTTCGGGCCCTCAACACCGGGCGCCATCAACTTGATCTCCGGACAGACCAACGGCATCACTGATCAATCAAATGCCGGCGGCGATGTGATTGAAGATGGCTCGGGAGGTTTTACCCTCGTCAGTGACGCAGATCCCGTCGGTGACGTGTGCTCAACAACCACGGGGGCCCTCGTGCAGTTCGGCGGCCAGAACATTGGCGACCTCCTCAACACCCGGGGCATAACATGGGGCTTCTTTGAGGGCGGATTCAACCTGAGCACGGTCAATCCCAATGGGACGACTCTTTGCAAGCGCTCGCATACCTCCACCATCACCGGCACCGCCAAGGCTGACTACATCCCCCACCATCAGCCATTTCAGTACTACGCCTCAACCGCCAATCCGAAGCACCTGCGCCCGACCTCGGTCGGCATGATTGGGGTCGATGGCGATCAAGCCAACCATCAGTATGACTCCGATGATTTCTTTGCTGCTGTGAACGCCGGCAACATGCCCGCGGTCAGCTTCCTGAAGGCTCCCGGCTATCAGGACGGCCACGCGGGTTACTCCGATCCTCTCGATGAGCAGACCTTTGTCGTAAATGTGATCAACTTTCTCGAGCAGCGGCCGGAATGGAAGTCCACAGCTATCGTCATCGCCTATGACGACTCCGACGGCTGGTACGACCACCAGATGAGCCCCATCGTCAACCAGTCGGAGACATCCATGGACGCGCTCACCGCCCCGGGCCAATGCGGCAGCACTGCCGACACAACTCTCGCCGGCAACAGCGTCGAGCACGCACAGGGGCGTTGCGGCTACGGTCCGCGTCTTCCCTTGCTTGTGATCTCGCCCTATGCCAGGCAGAACTACGTTGACCACTCCATCACTGACCAGTCCTCAATTCTGCGCTTCGTTGAGGACAACTGGCTCGGCGGCCAGCGCATTACCGGCTCCTTCGACACGCTCGCCGGGCCGCTGAACAACATGTTTGACTTCAAGGGTGGCGCCTCGAACAAGGGTCTTTATCTCCTCGATCCCAGCACCGGCCTTGTTACTGCCGACAAATGGGACGATCGCTAGAAAATCCGCTTCAATCGGTCAGGGTAGCGGCCTCGCGCTGCTACCCTTTTTCTTTTAAGGGGGACCCTCTTCTGATCACGCGCCGGAAGTTTGTCAGCTCGAGCGGCTTCGCCATCGCCAGCCTCGCTGTTCGACCAGCTTTATCGCTTGAGTCCAAAGCTCCGGTCCTCGACACCTCAAGGCTCGAGCCCTTTGTGGATGCGCTGCTCATTCCCGCCGTCGCAAAGCCCTCCGGGACGCGCCCTGACCCCGACGACCCCAAGACACAGATTCCCTTCTATCGTCTTCCCATCGCCGAGACTTCCATCAAGGTCTACCGCGACCTGCCGCCCGCGCGCATGTGGACCTTCGGCGGAACATTTCCCGGCCCCACTCTGCAAACCCCGATCGCCCGCGGCATGATCGTCGAATGGCAAAATCGTCTGCCCTCGCACCATCTCTTCTCGATCGACCATTCGCTCCACGGCGCGGGTCGCGATATCCCTGACGTCCGCGCGGCCGTCCACCTGCACGGCGGCCGCACGCCCGCAGCCAGCGACGGATACCCCGAAGAATGGACTGTTCCCGGTCACTCCCAGACTTGCCACTACCCGTCCCTCCAGCACGCCGCGACGCTGTTTTACCACGACCACACCATGGGTATTAACCGCCTGAACACCTACGCAGGCATGATGGGATTCTGCATTCTCAGCGAAGCACGCGAGGATCCCCTGGCTTTGCCCACCGGCGCTTACGACATCCCTCTGCTCATCTGTGACCGCATACTTCGCACGGACGGCCAACTCGACTACCCCGTCTCAGAAAAGCCGGGTGAGGTCTGGGTGCCCGAGGTCTTCGGAGAAGCGATCCTCGTCAATGGGAAACTGCTGCCCTATCTCGACGTCGAGCCGACCCTCTACCGCTTTCGCGTCATGAACGGAGCGAACGGGCGCTTCTTCCGCTTCTCGCTCACCAACAAGCACGAGTTCCATCAGATCGGCTCCGACCAGGGTCTGCTCGGCGCCCCTGTACCAGTCAAGCGCATCACCATGGCTCCCGCAGAGCGTGCGGACATCCTCATCGATTTCAGTTCCATGGCAGGTCAGCGCATCGAACTCGTCAGCGACAGCTTCTCGGTCATGCAATTCCGCGTTTCCGTTGCGAAAAGCGCAAAGCCTGCGCCCGTCACCATCCCTTCCGCCCTTCACCCGATCGAGCGGCTCGCCGAATCCACCGCCGCCCGCACCCGCCGCCTCACTCTCGACGAGCGCATGGATGACGTCAAGCACTCCATGGGCATGCTGCTCAACAACACCCCCTGGCACGCACCCATTACAGAAAAGCCCGTCCTCCACACCACGGAAATATGGGAACTCGTCAACCTCACCGACGACTCCCACCCGATCCATCTACATTTGGTCCGATTCCAGATACTCGACCGACGCCGATTCGAGCCTTTCGAGTTTCAGTCAACCGGCAACTTGCGCTACACGGGTCCCGCTCAGCCGCCCGCCCCCGAGGAATCCGGCTGGAAGGACACTGTCCGCACGGATCCCTCCATGGTCACGCGCATCATTATTCCGTTTGATGGATACGCCGGCCGCTATGTGTGGCACTGCCACATCCTGGAGCACGAAGACAACGAGATGATGCGGCCGTTTGAGGTACTTCCCGGGGCGACGTAGACACCCGCCTATGATGAGCGAAGTGAATCATCGATCCACCTCCGCAGCCCGGCGCCATTCTGCGCCAGCGTAGAACTATCCGTCACGACTTCAAGACACAAGGCAGCCCAGAGATCGACGGTATGGACTGTAACCTTCATCCTCCCTGGAGCGTCTCTACTGAGGGCTTGTATCAGGAGGATCGATGATTCGTTCACTGCACGGCCGTTCGATTTTATTGGCAGCTTTACTGGTTTCAGGCTTCGGCCAATGCGCTCAGGCACAGACCCGGATGGGGATACCGGCCCCACGGACCGACGCTTCCCTTGCAAATAAATCCGGGAAACAAGAGGCTATCTTTGCCGGCGGTTGCTTCTGGGGAACACAGTCGGTCTTTGAACGAGTGAAGGGTGTGGTTGCTACGACTGCCGGGTACGCCGGCGGCTCCGCCGCAACGGCTACATACGATCAGGTCACGACCGAGACCACCGGGCATGCCGAGTCGGTCAAAGTCGTCTATGACCCCTCAAAAATCACGTACGGGAAGCTTCTGCAGATCTTCTTCTCTGTGGTTCATGACCCGACTCAACTCAACCGACAGGGACCGGACGTTGGAACATCCTACCGCTCTGCGATTTTCTATACTAACGATGAGCAACGGAACATAAGCACTGCGTACATCGCTCAACTCGATGCTGCGGGCATCTTCCACAAGCCCATCGTGACGCAGGTGACGCCCTTGAAGGGCTTCTACGACGCCGAGTCATATCATCAGGATTACGCGCTCCACAACCCTGACAACCCATACATTCAGGTCTGCGATCGACCGAAGATCGACGCATTGAGGAAGGAGTTCCCCGAACTCTTCCAGGAATACAAAGGCCGATAGTGCTGCTTTGGGATACTTTTGCCCTGGTTTTGCTTTAGCCCATGAATCCCAGATAGGGGTTGGAACCGAAGTTGGCGAAGTTAGGAAACACCTGCCTGATCTGTCCGTCGGAGAGCCCAAACCAGCGCGCAAGGGTTCCCGCGTATTGGTCGACCGCCGTGGTGGGAATGAGCCGGCCGGCGCCGAGATCGTTGGCTTGATTTACTCCGATCACCGGGTACTGACCATACATATCCTGGCCCTGGACCGCGCCGCCCACAACGAAATGATGGCTGCCCCAGCCGTGGTCTGTGCCGTCGCTGTTGGACGTCAGGGTTCTGCCGAAGTCAGATGCGGTGAACGTCGTAACCTGGTCACCGAGGCCGGATGTGGTCATCAGGCCATCGAAGTATTCAAGGGCCTGGCCGAGTTGTGTGAGCAGCCTCGCGTGTTGAATGGCCTGGCCGTCGTGGGTATCGAAGCTGCCCAGTTGCACGTAGAAGATTTGCCGGGTCACTCCGAGGCTCGCTCTTCCGCCGATGATCCTGGCCACGGTTTGCAGGGAGCTTGCGAGCGGGTTGTCGACGAGCTTGTTGGTCATCGGGTCGAGGTACTGAGGCGGATTTGGAACACCACCCTGGCCTGCCGGGAGCATGGCTGAAGCCAGCACCGACTGCGCTTGTGTCGATCGGTTGATAACGACTTCATATTCCTTTGCGAAGAGGTTGTTTTCATCCGCGGTGAGGATCGATGCGAGTGCATTGGATCCAGCGGACTGCCCGAACAATGGCTGCTCAAGGCCATAGATCGGAATCGGCCCTGCGGATGTCACGTTGAGCTGATACGAAGTGCGTCCGGATAGAAAGAGCGCGATTCCGGCGGTTGAGATGCACGTGAACATGGAGTTCGAATTCATGTTCATGCTTTCGATCAGATCGGCAACCGCGCCGCCCCATCCGACGTGCTCGGCGCTGCCGCCGTTGGAGATAATCGCCTGCCATGCTGCAGTCTGATCGAAATGCGAGAACAAGGAGGCCGGCAGAGGAACCGAACTGGCATTCACCTGCGCCTTGGTCGCGGGAGCAATGAGAGTGCCCGTGTTGGCCACAATTCCGGCGCGACCCGCGTTGAAGAGATTCTGCAAGCCCACCAGCGCAGGATTGAGTGCGAACGTGCGGCCGCTCTGCGGAGTTTTCAGATTGATCGGCAGCAGTTCATTCATCGGATAGGCAAGCCCGGATGCGCCCGACCGTGCCTGCGAAAATGCCGCAGTAGGAGTCAGGGTCGGTGGCGATCACGGTGCCGTGCCCGTCGTTGCCGCCCTGCGAGAAAGACGCACACGAGCGCACGATAGTCGGACGTGGCAGAGCCCTGTGCCATCGCAGCAAGAGAGTTGAGCTCCAGCAGAAATGGACTGGCGTACATGCCCGCCATTGAGGCCATTGAAGCCGTTCTAAGAAACTGCCGGCGTGATCGATCGAATTTGTTCATCGTTCGCTCCCTAAAACTGCGCACAGAAGGATGGCGAAGCCATCGTGAGATAGATTGCCGTTTCCACTCGGGCAGCAAGCGCGGCGTTGATGGCATTCTGGTCTCCGGTCGGAACCGGAATCGCACTGATGGCGCTGAGAATCTCGCTGTAAAGAGTGCTGTCCATCTCGCCAGCCATCAGAAGCAGGTTGACGCGGTCCAGCAGCGGGCCCGGTGTAGCCGCCAGGTTCAATTCGGCCCCATAGTTCGAGAAGACGTCGGGGCCGCCGTTTGCATCAGCGCCGACAGCGTTCTGCATGAAGTTCAGGTAGCCGACGACAGTCGTGACATTGGTCATTTGCATCTCCGGCGCCACCAGTCCGGCCTGGTCGATGCTCGTGCCCGGAGGAACATACCCGGGGGCAAACCAGTTGAAAACGGTGGGCGAACGAAGCGACATCTGACCGAGTCCCCAGATCGGATCCTCCGTGCTGCCAAGGTAGTAAGAACCGGTGCGAGACTGGGCCGTGAATGCGCGCGCCCACTCCGTGTAGCGGAGCAACGCTTCCCGCACTTTTCCGTATTGCGGATTGCTGAGGCCGTTGGCGGCGTCGCGTGCCTCAGGGTCAAGCAGGATCGCGGTGATGACTGCTTTCAAATCTCCGCGCACTCCCTGGCCATTGTCCTTGAACACCGCGGCCACACGGCTGACGTAGCCGGGGCTTGGATTGCTGGTCACGAGATGCTGGATCATTTGCTTCGAGAAAAATGCGGGTAAGTTGGGATGATTGAATAATGTATCGAGTGCTATTTTGAGGTCGCCGTTCGGGTCCGGCGCTCCCGAAGCAGGAATGGTGACGCCAAGAAAATCCTTTTGCAGAGTCGAATGGTGGCTTGGGAAACTCTGCATGGGCAGGATGTCTTCGCCATATCCCGGTCCCACGTAGATGCAGCAGTTCGACCACGCGTTGTCGGAGGCGTCGCCGGGAATATTCCAACTGAAGCCAGTTAAGACCTTTGCCAACCCCATCACATCCGTGTTCGAGTAGGTCGGAATCGGCTGTCCTGTCGAATCCAGCTTCACGCGTGCCATCGTCGTTCAATTGATAGAGCCCGATGGTAAAGAGTTGCATCACCTCCCGCGCGTAGTTCTCGTCGGGGTCGGTGGTGGCATTTCCCTTGTCGTTGCCCTGCATGTTTAGAAACTGGCCCATCATCGGGTTCAGCGTCACGTCTTCGAGGAGCGTACGAAAGTTTCCAAACGCATCGTTGCCGAGGAGATCGTAATAATTCGCCTCGCCGCGAGGCATGTTCTGCACGGCGGGGCTGGTGCCCGATATGACGAACAGCTCGGTCAGCGCATACTTCACCCGCTGCCGCAGCTGATCATTCGCTGACAGGCTTTGTTGCCAGAAGGAGTTTTGTACGTAGATTTCGCTCTGGTTGTTCTGGACAAACAGCGCTGCATTGCACTTCGTGTCGCTTGCGGAGCACGGCGGATTGTTGAGGATGAGCGACTGCTCCACGGCCGGTTCCTGGGGTGTCTGCGGAATGTTGAATTGTTCGTTCAGCCAGGCTTGATATCCGATCAGGGAAAGGTGATGAATATCTGCATCGGTCGCGCCAAAGGTTGCCTGATCGAGGAACCTCGAAGCATCCTGGGGGCTGACAACCGGTACCGGCGGAGTGCCATTCACAAGCGCGATCAGGTCGGCCGAAGTTGCAGGGCCGGGGCTGGGATTCAACACCTGCAGGTCAAGATTGCCGGATTCAGTAGGAGTGACATTCGCGGTAAGCTGGGTTCCGCTGTTAAAGGTTGTGGGTGCTGAAGATCCATTCACCAAGACTTGCGCGCCGCTGATGAAATCCTGGCCGCTCAAGACTACAGTGGTCGTCTGTGCCGGGTCGAAGGACATCGGCGTAGCGGATGTGAGAATCGGAATCGGATTCAGCACGGAGATGTTTCGGGTAATAAATACGGTCGGATTGTCGACGCTGGTGACCGTGAGCTGGACGACGTTCGGAGTCGGAACAACGGGCGGCGCTGTGTACGTAATGGACCCATCCTGATTGGAAACCACGGTGCCGATTTGCGCGTTGCCGCCGGCGATCCCATTGATCTGCAGATTGACGCCGGTGTTATTCGTCCCCATTACCGTGAGCCCGATATTCAGCTTGTTGCTCACCCGTACGTCCGTTCCTGAATACGGCTGCAAGGTCAGGACGACCTGGCCTGGACCCACCACGACGGGGACGGTCTTTGTATTTGCTGAACCGGGGTCAGGATTGCTCACTACGAGCGGAAATGTTCCGGGATTCGGCGCAGCGATCGACGCAACCAACTGGGTTCCAGAAACAAATGTGGTTGGAACGGCAACGCCGTTCCAAAGAATCTGCGAGCCGTAGACAAACTGCGATCCGTTCACCGTTACGGTTGTTGTCCCCTCAGAAAAGCCCGACGGCGTGACGGAATTGAGCACCGGGATCGGATTCCACACGGCGATGGCCGCGGACCCTGGAGGATAGTTCGGATATCTTGCGGCCTTGCTCGTGATCGTCACCGAATTCGGGACTGGAACGATCGCCGGCGCCGTGTAGAGGCCATTTCCATCAATCGTTCCAAATTCAGAGTTGCCTCCAGGAATACCGTTGACATAGAACGTCAGCGGTACCCCGGTGACCTTTTGGTGGCTTGCGATCTGCATCTGCTGGTTGGCTCTGATCGTAGTGGCCGGCGCGGTGATCACGGTAAAGATAGAAGGATCGGTGACGACATACGAGCCGCAGCCCGACAGGAATGAGATCGCGATAAAAAGAGACGCGAGCAACGGCAATGAGCTGTTGGCATACAGGCGTTGAGATCTTTCTTGCATGGATGCTCCTGGTTCTTTAAAAGAGGGGCCCGCGTCTTCAAATCTGAAGCCGGCGCTTTGCGGGCGCGGTTCTGCGCTTCGTCTCCCCGTGACAATTGAGACTCCCCGTGTTTCAGGGGGGCCTGTGTCAGTTCGCAGAGACCAAGCAGGCCACTTCGACCCGCCCCGGGAATGTTCCAGGCACATCTGGGGATTGCTACAAGAATGATTAAGACCGCGGGATCAGCGAATTATCCGCCTTGGATACATCTTGTTACGGCCCGACGACACAAGGTCGCTGTCTCTCTCACCTAACATGCAGGACGCAAATTCTTAACAGGCGTTTCCAAAACGGATCATGAGGAATAGCTTTCATGAAAGCACAATATCCCCCCGTTTAGCGGCTGAGCGAGAAGCTCAACTTGACCCAAAAGTAATGTGGGCCGGGATTGCGACGATGGCCTCCAGCTTCGGGACGCCTGTTTCGACGGCGGGAGGAGTTTTTGGTTCAGGCGGACCACGGGCCTTTCAGCTCGCCGCAAAGCTGAGTTTCTAGTCGCGAGGCAGGAGTGCGGGCGGTCCTGGTCGGCATACGGCTCGGACTCTTCTGCGTCGAATCTATTGCGGAGATTGAGTGCCGTTGCGGCGGTTAGGCGTGGCGGCCGGAATCAATCTGGATATTCCGCAGAAAGCATTCGGGTTAGCTGCGCCCCTTCGAGGCTTTGCGACGGAGGTCGATCCAATCAAGTGCTAGACTTCGAGCAGGTGAGGTTGTTCACGTTGCAACCGGTTCGACAGATCATATACGGCGCGGCGCTATGCATCCTGGCGGTGCTGCTGGCTGTGGAAGCGAAGGTGGCATGGACTGCAAGCGCAGGCGGAGCTCCCAATGACCTCACGGCCGTCAAGTTGTGTCCGGTTCCCGGAAAGTGCATCGACCCAAGAATTCACATTGCTTCACCCGACATATTCAAATCGGTCACTGCAACTGACCTTGCCGCAAGCTGCCTGATTTCGTTTGTCTCAAAGTGGACTTCCCGTCGAGATGCGAACAGGCAGGACCCCCAGAGACTCGCAGAACTTTCCTTCTTTTCCCCGCCGCTGTTTTGCGCCCACCTCCTGCTCGCTGATTGAAGACCTGTTCTGAAGGGCAATGCTTCCGCGCCGCGGGAGCGCTCGCCATCCGTACACTTGTGCACCTTTAATTCGTGCCCTGGTCTTCGCAATCAATGAGGAATATGAACTATGAAACTGGCTCATGCTGCCGCACGATGGTGGCTACTTCTCGTCTCTGAAAAGAGACTGCCTGCGGCTCTGTTGCCCGCTGCTGTGCTTTTTGTTGCTTTTGGGATCGGCGCTTGCCACACGGGCAGCAGCGGGCCCGATGCGAACGCGGCGGCAATTCCTTCTGCTCAAGTGGTAGCGGCACAGCGCGGGGATATCTCTCATGTTCTTACCCTGGCCGGGCAATTCCAGCCTTACCAGGTGGTGGACGTGCACCCCAAAGTGAGCGGGTACATGGCGCGCATCAACGTCGATATCGGCGATGTGGTTCACAAGGGCGAGACCCTTGCGGTACTTGAGGTTCCGGAATTAAAGGCGGAACTGCAACAGACGGTCTTCGCTCTGCAACAAAGCAACGAAGAAATCGTTCGAGCGCAAAACGAGATCAGTCGAGCAGAAGCAACGCACGCGGCGCTTCATTCGCAGTTTGAGCGACTGAAGCAGGCTGCCGGCGGCACAGCCGGGACTGATTGCGCAGCAGGAACTGGACGATGCGCAGGCAAAGGATCTTTCAGCCGAGGCACAGGTGGATTCCGCCAAGTCGGCGATGGCTGCGGCCAAGCAGCATGCTGGAGGTGCCCACGCCGACAATGAACGAGTCCAGGCGCTTCATGACTACACGAACGTCACTGCGCCGCTGGATGGAGTGGTGATCTGGCGCTATGCGGATACCGGCGCGCTGATCCAGGGCGGCACGAATTCGAACAGTCAGGATCTTCCGATTGTTCGCCTCTCGCAGAGCAATCTTCTTCGTCTTCGCATTCCTGTGCCGGAAGACGATGTGAGGTTTGTTCATGTCGGGGACACGCTTCAGGTGCGCGTGGATGCAATCAATCGGTCTCTCACCGGAAAGATTGTGCGCTTTACTCGAGACGTGAATTTTGAGACGCGAACGATGGAGACGGAGGTCGATGTGGAGAACAAAGATCTCTCGATCGCTCCCGGCATGTATGCGAACACAATGCTTCAACTTGCGCATGCGAGCAACGTCGTGACGATTCCCGTTGAGGCCTTGGTTCTGAATGGGCGCCAAAGGGCGGTCTATCTGGTTGATCCTGGCAATCATGTTCACGTCCGCGAGGTCGAGGTCGGCCTGGAGGGATCGAAACTGGCTGAAATCAAGAGCGGACTTAAACCCGGGCGATCGTGTGATTGTCGGCGGCCAGGACAAATATACAGAGAACGAAGCGGTAAGCCCGATGGTCAGCTCATTTCCTGCGTCTGAAACCGTGCAGCAATCGGGCGGAATGATCGACATGAAGGCAGAGGAAACTGGAGGTGCGCGCTAATGCCAAGATTTGCTCTCAAGTTTCCCCACTTCATCATCATGCTTGTGCCTCGTGGTCGGCGCTCATTGGCGCTGTCACCGTGGTTCGAATGCCGGTCGATCTCTTTCCAAAGATCGATATGCCGGTGGTGGTTGTAGCGACGTTTTACAACGGCATGCCACCGCAGCAGATTGAAGCCGACATTACCAACACCTTCGAGCGGTTCTTCACTCTCGCGGCCAACGTCGACCACAGCGAATCGCGCTCGCTGACCGGCGTGAGCCTCATCAAGATCTACTTCAAGCCCGGCACCGATCCCAACGCGGCGCTGAGCAACATTGCCAACCTGGCGATGGCCGACCTGCGCCGACTGCCGCCCGGCACTCTGCCGCCGGTGGTGCTTGGCATGGATGCCTCGACGCAACCCGTTTGCCTTGTCACTCTGAAGGGCCAGGGACTGAACGAAACCAGCCTCAAGGATCTTGCGCAGTTTCAGGTGCGCAACCAGATCTCGAATGTGCAGGGCGCCTCAGTGCCGCAGCCATTACGGCGGAACGTACCGACAGATTCAGATCTATGTCGATCCCTTAAAGCTGGAGGCGCGCAATCTCAGCCTCAACGACGTGGTGCAGTCGGTGAACAGCTCGAACCTGATTCTGCCCGCGGGCGATGTACGCATCGGCTCAAAGGATTTCAACATCTACGCCAACAGCCAATTTCCCGACGCCAATTCAATGAACGCAATGCCGCTGAAGTCCGTGGGCAATTCGTCGGTGCTGGTCGGCGATGTTGGCAAAGCGGTGGATTCAGGCGCGCTGCAGTACAACATTGTTCGTATTGACGGACAGCGCTCGGTGTATGTGCCGATCTTCAAGCAGGGCGGCGACAGCAACACCATCACGATCGTGAACGGGATCAAGGCCGCCATCAAGAAGCTTGTCGATATTCCCGAATCCCTGAAGACTGCGGTGGTCTTCGACCAGTCGGTCTTCGTCAAGCTCGCCATCAGCAACGTGACCCGCGAGGCGACCATCGGCCTCGTGCTGACCGGCGTGATGATCCTGATCTTTCTCGGCAGCCCGCGCGCCACCATTGCCGTGCTGCTTTCGGTTCCGCTTTCGATGATTGTCTGCCTGCTGATTACGAACTACATGGGCGGCTCCATCAACACGATGCTCCTGGGCGGCCTTGCGCTCGTGTTTTCGCGCCTCATCGATAACGGCGTCATCGTGCTCGAGAACATCTTTCGCCACATGGAACACGGAGAGTCGCCCGCGGAAGCCGCGGAGAAGGGCGGAATGGAGGTCTCGATGGCGGTGCTGGCGGCCACCTTCACCACTGCCATCGTATTTTTCCCGGTGACGTTCTTCAGCGGCGTCAGCAAGTACATCTTTACGCCGCTGGCGCTTGGCGTGGTGCTTTCCATCTTCGCTTCGTACTTCTTCGCGATGACTGTGGTGCCACTCTTCTGCGCCAGATTCATTCGCATGAAGGATGACAGCGAGTTCACCGGACCTCCGATTCTGGGCATGTTCAGTCGATTCGATCGGATGTTCAACAAAAAGTTCCAGTCGATGCTGAACTGGTACGAGGGCCTTGCCAATCGCGCCATGAAGCGGCCCGGCCAAACGACCGCGGTAATCCTCGGCGGTGTGGCAGTGCTGCTCATCGTAACCGTGCCATTCCTGGGCCGCGCATACTTTCCGCGCACCGACCCGGGACAGTTCATCATCAACGTGCGCATGCCCAGCGGCACTCGCCTCGAAGTGAGCAACGACTACGTTGCGAAGGTTGAGAACATCATCCGCAGCGTTGTTCCTGCCAGGGACCTGGACATGATCGTCTCGAACATTGGCGTCTATCCGGATCTTTCCGCGATCTACACCACCAACGCCTCGATGGACACGGCCTTCGTGCAGACCAGCCTGAAGGAGGACCACAGCATCGGCAGCTACGAATACATGCGCCGTGTGCAGAGCAAGCTTTCGCGGGAGATGCCGGAGCTGTCCACATATTTCCAGGCCGGCGGACTGGTGGACGCCGTCATCAACCAGGGACTTCCGGCTCCCATCGACATTCAGATCAAATCGCAGGACATGAACAAGTCGTATGCGCTGGCGCGCGAGCTTGCCGCAAAGATTCAGTCGATGCCGAACGTAAGCGACGTCTACATCCCGCAGAGCCTCAACTATCCCGGCCTCGAACTGAACATCGACCGCGAACGCGCCAGCTTGATTGGGCTTTCGACAAAGGACGTGGTCGACGACGTGATCACCGCGCTCACTTCAGACGGCATGGTGGCGCCCAGCTACTGGATCGATCCAAAGAGCGGCAACAACTACATGGTCACGGTGCAATACGCCAATCACTGGATCAACAACATGTCGATGGAGGACCTGAGAAACATTCCCCTGCGTGGTGCGCGACCCGCCGGATACGGACCCATGCAGGAAGGGAGACAGGCTATGCCTGTGGCGGCGCAAATGGGAAGCGGGGGGCACGACGCCGGGTACGTTCCGCTCGGAGCCGTGGCTGACATCCGGCAAATCAACACGCCCACGGAAGTCGATCACTCACCAGATCCGCCGCGTGATCGACGTCTATGTTTCAACAAGGACTGAAGCTCTGCAGGGTGTCGGCAAGGAGATCGACGACTTCTGGCGCAAACTCAACACGACAAGAACACCGTGATTGAAGTGCGCGGGGCAGTGGTGAGCATGAATGAGGCGTTCCGCGACTTCGGGATCGGCCTCATCATTGCCGTCCTGCTCGTCTACCTGATTCTGATGGCGCAGTTCACGTCCTTCATCGATCCGTTCATCATTCTCATGGCCATTCCACCCGGCTTGCTGGGTGTCGTTCTCATCCTGGTCGTCACCGGAAGCACGCTCAACATTATGTCGCTGATGGGCGTGATCATGATGACCGGCATCGTGGTCTCGAACAGCATTCTCATCGTCGAGTTTTCAAACGCTCTCCACAGAGAGGGTATGCCGCTGCTTCAAGCAACGGTGACGGCGTGCAAAGTGCGCCTGCGCCCCATTCTTATGACCTCGCTGGCCACGCTGCTTGGAATGATTCCGATGGCGCTGGGTCTGGAGGCGGGCAGCGAGCAATACGCGCCGCTGGCGCGCGCCATCATCGGCGGACTTGGCCTGTCTGTGGTCGTGACCATGTTCCTGGTTCCTGCCGTATATCTGCTGATTCACGGCGGCGACAAGACGCAACCGGCAATTGCAGGAGAGGTATAGCAAGGAATGAAAAGCCAATCAAAAGCGATGGTTTATTTTGGCGCGTCGATCGTGCTGATTGCGTCGACTGGGGTGGCATGCGCGCAGATGGCGTCGACGCTGCGATCGCTGCCGAACGCACCAGCTTCCCACTTGATTGCTCTTGCCGGCGGCCAGCAGAGACCGGATGCGACACCGGTCGACCCGGATCAATCCGCTTCTGCCTCGACCGGAGGAGGAGACACGCGGCCGAAGCTCACGCGCATTCAAGCCGAGCAGATGGCAATCAATAACAATCCGAGAATCAGCGTCGCGCGTCTGCTTGCGCTGGCTCAGCACCAGGTGGTTCGCGAGACGAGGGCGGCTCAGCTTCCGACCTCGACAGTGAGTGTGACTGCTGTTGAAGCGGAGGATGCAAGCCGCATCTCGGCGGGGCTCCTCAACTCTCCCAGCGTATTTGAACACGCGGGGGCAGGAGCCAACGTTACGCAATTGATCACTGACTTTGGAAAGACCGGCAATCTTGTTGCGTCTTCCAAGCTCCAGGAGAAGGCGCAGAATGCCAACGCCCAGGCAACGGTGGACGATATTGTCATCGCGACGGATCAGGCTTTCTACAATGCCCTGCAATCCCAGGCGCTCTACCGGGTGGCACTGCAGAATGTGACAACGCGTCAAACAACGGAATCGCAGGTGAGCGAGTTGACAAGGAATAAATTGAAGTCGACGCTCGACCTGAGCTTTGCAGATGTAAATCTGTCGCAGGCGAAGCTGCTGCTGCTCGACGCGCAGAATAACGTACAAGCGTTCATGGCGGCGCTGGACGCTGTGCTGGGCCTGGACCACGAAGTGGACTATGACCTGGTGGACGATGCTCCAAATGTGCAGGCACCGCCGGGAGATGTGGATCAACTCGTGCAGCTTGGCTTGAAGCAGCGACCCGACTTGCAGGCTCTGGATCTAAATCAGCAGGCTGCGGTCAAGTATAGCCACGCGCAGCGAGATCAGATGTTGCCAAGCATCGCCGCGGCGGGCACAGTTGGGAGCGTTCCGATTCGGCCGCCTCAGGACTACGTGACCAACTGGTGGGGTGCAATTGGCGTAAGTATGAACATCCCGGTCTTCAATGGATTCCTCTATTCGGCAGAAGCAAAGGAGGCAACGATTCGTGCGCAGGCTGCCGCCGAGCGAAGCCGTGATTTGCGAGATCAGATCGTTCGCGATATACGCACAGCCTGGCTGGCTGCGAATACTGCGTACCAACGCACGTCGGTCACAGCGCAATTGCTGCAGCAGGCAAATCTGTCGCTTCAACTTGCCCAGGCGCGTTATCAAATGGGGCTCAGCTCAATTGTTGAGCTGAGCCAGGCGCAGTATCAGCAGACCGATGCGGCCATTGGAAACACAAATGCCGAGTATCAGTACCGGTTGGCTCTGGCAACACTGAACTACCAGATTGGCGCTACGCAATAGGGGTTTGCAGCGCGGCGTCGATTGACGCTGCTGGATTCGTGTGCTAGCTTCACGGCATGACGCCTTCGTCATCACGCTGTTGTTGCCCCAGCATGCGATAACAGGGTGAGCCACGGCGCAAACCGCAGCATCAATTCCTTCCAACTCATCCAGAGACCCCCGACACCTGAAAACTTCGGCGAGGGACGGCATTTCCGCACGTCATTCTGACCAACGGTTCATCGACCGGCCAAATGAATCAGGCGCAAGTGAGCAACCCCATACGAGGAGAAACAAGATGAGCAATGTTCTCGATGAAGTTCTGAAAGCCAATCAGGATTACGTGACCAACTTCGGCTCGAAAGGCAAGTTGGCTTTGCCGCCCGCAAGGCGATTCGCCATTCTGACCTGCATGGATGCGCGACTCGATCCCGCGAAATACGCTGGCCTGGCCGAGGGGGACGCTCACGTGATCCGCAATGCCGGCGGGCGCGCCAGCGACGATGCGATTCGATCGCTCGTCATCAGCTACAAATTGCTGGGCACACGGGAGTTTTTCGTCATCCACCACACGGACTGCGGAATGCAATTCTTTACCAACGATGTAATGCGCGGGTTGCTGTCGAACAGCCTGGAGACCGCGGAGCTTGGAGCAGACGGGTTTCACGATGTCGGGAAGGGACCCGGTTCGCGTGCGGGTGAGTTCATCGAATGGCTTCCCTTCTCAGATGGAAACCGGTCGGTCGTCGACGACGTGACGAGAATCCGCAGCCATCCGCTGGTTCCAACGACGATTCCGATTTACGGCTATATCTACGACGTCAAGACGGGGAAGCTGATCGAGGTGGAGGAAGCGACACGGGCAGGTCGCGGCGGGCGGGCCTGAGGTCCGCTCTCATGGCGATAGAGTGCCATCGCAAAGGTGGCGGCTTTGTGCTCGCCAGTCTATTGCGCCGTCGTCGCAAAACTCGACAGGGCTATCCGCGGTATATTTAGGTACCGCAAAGGCAGCCTGGTGCAGGCGTGGCTCTCGCAGACTTGTGAGGCAAAGCGAACGGCGACGATGAGCGCAAGAATCGAGTTCAAAAAGCTGTGTTTCGCGACTTCGGATCAACGTCTGCTTCTGGACGGCATTTCCCTTGCACTTGAGGAGGGGACAACGACAGCGGTCCTGGGACGGAGCGGCTCAGGAAAGACGACTTTGCTTCGCACCGTGAACCGCATGATCGAGCCAACCAGCGGCCAAGTGCTGATGAATGGCGCCGACATTCGCGAACTCGATTCCATCGTTCTGCGGCGGGGTGTGGGATATGTCATTCAGGAGGCGGGGCTCTTTCCGCACTTCACGGTCGCGCGCAATGTCGGCATCGTTCTCGAAGCGATGGGCCGTCCATTGCCGGAACGATTACAGCGCAGCAGAGAATTGCTGGCATCTGTGGGACTTGATCCCGCGACATTCGCGCAACGTTATCCATACCAGCTTTCCGGCGGCCAGCGCCAGCGTGTGAGCGTGGCTCGTGCGCTGGCGGCCGACCCTGGAATTCTGCTGATGGACGAGCCATTCGGCGCGCTCGATCCGCTGACGCGCGCGGAGATGCAGGACATGCTTCGCACCTTGCTTGCCAGACTGCGCAAAACGGTGCTGCTTGTCACGCACGACCTGGATGAGGCGCTCTACCTGGCGGACCGTATCGTGTTGATCAGCGAGGGCAAACTGGCTGCGAATCTCGCGCCGGATGAATTTTTGCAGTCGCGCCAGCCAGAGGTTGAAGCTTATGTGCGGGCCTATCATCGCGGCGAAACACGGACGGGACCGCTTGCTGCCTCGCAGGAGGGGCAACGCTGATGACGGGATTTTTCAGGCAATATGGCGGCTCGATTGTCACTCTCACTATGGAGCACCTCTGGCTGACAGGGGCTGCGATGTTCTTCGCCGTGGCCATTGCTGTTCCTGCGGGGATTTGGCTTACGCGCTCGCGGAGGCTGGCCAGGCCTGTGATGGCTTTCGCAAATGTATTGCAGACGATTCCTTCGCTTGCCATGTTTGGCTTCCTGCTGCCGCTTCCGTGGCTCGGGGATCGAGCGGCGCGCATTGCAATCGTTGCACTGATTGCCTATGCCCTGCTGCCAATTCTGCGCAATACGTATGCGGGAATTCGCGGGATCGACCAATCCGTTATTGAAGTCTCCCGCGCAATTGGGCTGACCGATATGCAACGGCTTATCAAGGTCGAGCTGCCGCTGGCGGCGCCATTTATTCTTGCCGGCTTGAGAACCGCCACGGTCACGTGCATTGGAGTTGCAACGATTGCCGCGGCGGTGGGAGCAGGAGGACTGGGCGAGTTGATCTTTCGCGGAGTAGCGTCGGTCGATAACCGGCTAGTGCTGGCCGGAGCCGTTCCCGCAGCGGCTCTGGCACTGGCCGCTGACGGCGCGCTTGGAATGCTTGAGCGGTACTTGAAGCCCCCAACGCCTGAGGGCACGGGCCGGTGAGGCAACTTTTCGGCTTCGCGGCTTTCGCGCTTTGCGTCCTGCTCGCGGGTTGTGCTCCTCCCCGGCCGGATCACCCCGTGATCGGCGCAAAGAATTTCACCGAGCAGGTCATTCTCGGCGAGCTTCTCGCCCAGGAGATTGAGGCGCGATCGAGTCTCAAGGTGGATCGGCGCTTTTATCTGGCGGGAAGCTACATCTGCCAACAGGCATTGGTTTCGGGACACATCGATGCGTACGTCGAGTACACGGGCACCGCACTTACGGCGATCCTGAAGCAGCCGGTGGACCGGGATCCGCAACGTGTATTGGATACGGTTCGCAGGCTCTATGCCACAAGATATGGAGTCACCGTTGCACCGCCACTGGGCTTTGAGAACACATTCGCAATGGTGATTCGCGGCGAAGATGCTCGCCAAATGCGCCTAACCACACTGAGCCAGGCTGTGCCGTATGCGGCGAAGTGGCGGCTCGGAGTCGGGTATGAGTTTGAGCAGCGCCCCGATGGGTTGCCGGGACTGAGCGCCGCGTACGGGCTCAGATTTGCGGCGCTGCCGCGAACGATGGATCTCGGGCTGCTCTACCGCGCGCTGAATGCGCATCAGGTGGACATGATCGCAGCCAACTCCACGGATGGTCCGATTCAGGCGTTCGGGCTCGAAGCTCTGGAAGATGATCGCCACTACTTTCCGCCCTACCAGGCTGTTCCGCTGGTTCGTGACGATGCGCTGAAAAGGTGGCCGCAGATCCGCACTGCCCTTGACGCGCTCGCTGGGAAGATCACAGCCGACGATGTGCGCGCGATGAATGAAGCGATCGACGGTCAACATCGTGATCCGGCTGAGGTGGTGAGGGAGTTCAGGAAAAGGAAACAGCTTTGAAGACCAACGGCAAGGAAGCGCATAATGACTGCGCGGCGGATTGCGCCGAGCGGGGGTGAGAGTTGCCGAAGACCATAAAGACAGCACACGCACTTACGAATCGACCCGAGTGCTGGCCTGCGCTTCCACTTGATGCCTGGAGAGAGACCTACGCCACCCTTCACATGTGGACCCAGGTCGTGGGCAAGATCAGAATGGTCCTGACGCCGCTGATCAATCACTGGTGGAATGTTCCACTGTACGTGACGACGCGGGGACTGACCACGTCGCGGATTCCCTATGGCGAGCGGTCGTTTGAGCTCTGGTTTGACTTTCTTCGGCATCAGCTCGTGCTGGCGACGAGTGACGGAATGGAGAAGACGCTGCCGCTGGAGCCGATGACCGTTGCCGCGTTTTACGAGAGATGCATGGAAATGCTGCGATCCGCTGGCATTGAGGTGAATATCTGGACGACGCCGGTGGAGATTCCCGATCCGATTCCGTTTGAGAAAGATCAGGTGCATCGCTCCTATGATCGCGAACCAGTGGAGAAGCTGTGGCGGATTCTGCTTTCAGTGGATGCTGTATTTCAGGTTTTCAGGTCGCGCTTCATCGGCAAATGCAGCCCGGTCCATTTCTTCTGGGGAAGCTTTGACCTGGCTGTGACGCGATTCTCGGGGCGGAAGGCGCCAGAGCGGCAGGGAGCCGACGGGATTACTCGCGAGGCTTACTCGCACGAGGTGAGCAGCGTGGGCTTCTGGCCAGGGGGTGGAAGCGTGACGGGACCAGCGTTCTACTCATACGCGGCTCCTGCGCCAAAAGGGTTTCGAGAGGCGAAGGTCAAGCCAGACGCAGCGCGATACGACGAGGCTCTTGGGGAGTTCCTCGTCATGTACGACGACATTCGTGCAGCCGGAAACCCCTGCGAAGATTTGCTTGCATTCTGTCAGAGCACTTACGAAGCGGGCGCGAATGCCGCCGGTTGGGACCGCAAAGACCTGGAGCGCGCGGAATAAGGAGCCCACGGCACGAGATGATTCATCTTTCCTTGCGGTAAAGAAGATCGCGGATCGCCTTGCGCCTTGCCTCGTTGACTTCGGCTTCGGCTTTGCGTTCCTCTGCGCTCATGCGGCGCTGATCAGACGATTCCGTTGCCTCGGACTCGGTGCACTCGGGACAGCGATTGGCAAAACCGGGCTTGTCCGGCCTGAGTTCGAACTCTTGACCGCAAATTGCACAGACTTTGATCGGAAAAGGCATTTATAAAGATGATAAGCTTCGGCGCGGGTTCTGAAAACCTTGCGTCCGTCGGGAGTGCTCAGTGAACGCACATGCTTTATGTCCTTTGCAGGCAACCATTTCAGCTCTGTCTGCTTCAAATGGCGTGTTCAGTCTCCGCTTGATTACCAACGGTTGTAGACGGGCTTGCGAGCCCGGAATGGAATGCGGAACCGTGAGAAAGTAGCTCGATGGTTTGTATGCCGCTTTTCATTGCATCATATCGCTTGCGTCCGTGGCCGAGACTCGCGTCTTTGGCCACGCTCGGGTGTGCGATGGCTGTAGCAGTGCGTTTGCTTGGGAGCGCTCCCGCAGCCGCACAGGGGGAGCCAGCGGAAGACAGAGTGATGGCGACCGATCTGTTGAACTTTGGCAAGTTCATGCGTCATTCAGGCGGTTACGTGCACCACTCCACTTTCGACATATGTATTCTTGGGCGCGACACGATTGGCGGGACGATTGATGACCTTGCGTCAAAGGAGACGATCGACCACCTTTCAGTTCGAGTGCCGCGGATAGCCGACGCTGCCCGCGCCAAAGGCTGCGAAATCGTCTTTATCAGCGTCTATGAAGGTGAGCACATTCGCGAGGATATTGCCATTCTTGCAGGGGCTGACGTCTTGACGGTGAGCGACACTCCGGACTTTCTTGAGCGCGGCGGAATGATTCAGTTTGTAACGGTAGCAAACCAAGTTCGTTTCGCCGTCAATCTCAGTGCGTTAAATCGATCCCACCTTGCGCTGAGCTCGGAACTCCTGAAGGTTGCTGTCACCGTGAAGGGGAAATCGACCTCAGAGGTGCGGCCATGATGCCCTGGAATAGCCGGTCCATTGCCGGAAGGCTCATGCGCATGACGTTGCTCGTTTGCGGGACGGCGCTCTTTCTTGCCTATCTTTCGTTTCTCGCATACGACCTCTATTCGTTGCGCCAGAACCTGATGTCCTCTCTTGACACCGAGGCGGATCTCATCGGGGCAAATAGCATCACAGCTCTTCTGTTTGACGATCAGCAGGCGGCGCAGAGCACGCTGTCGGCTCTCCATGATTCCCGGCAGATTCGGTATGCCCTGATCGTCCGGGCCGATGGACGTCCCTTCGCCACCTATATGAGGGACACCTCGAGTCAGGTTGCCATCGAAGAGAGACTCGCCCCTGGGCAATCACTTCGTTACTGGACCAAGGGGCGAGACATTCTGGTAGGAAGCACGATTGTGTTTCAGGGCAAGGCTATCGGCTCAGTGTATCTGCTCGCCGAAACGAGTGACGTGGCTCGCCGCACCGGACGCTTTGGACTCATCTCAGCAGGCATGCTCCTCACTTGCTTTGTGCTTGCATATCTTGCGACGTCCGCAATCCGACATCTGGTGACCGATCCACTCACTGAGCTGGCCAAGACCGCGCAGATCGTGAGCCGGCAGAGAGACTATTCCGTGCGCGCCAAGTTGCCGCGCAGCAGCGACGAGCTGACATTCCTGGTGCAATCGTTCAATGAGATGCTCGAGCAGATTCAGGCACGGGACCGCGCCCTCGAGGAGTCACGCAAGGTGCTTGAGCAGCGCGTTGAGGAACGAACCGCCGCACTGTCATCCGCGAATAAGGAGCTGGAAGCATTTTCCTATTCAGTTGCGCACGATCTGAGGGGCCCGCTTCAACATATCAATAATATTGGCTTTCTGTTGCAACTCTCGAGTGCCGACAGCCTAAACCCTGAGAGCCGCGGGCTGGTGGACAAGCTGCTTGAAGCAACCGGGAGAATGTCGTTGTTGATTGACGACCTGCTCAATCTGTCCCGGGCCTCCAGTCAGGCGCTCCATCGGATGCCGATCGACCTGAGCCATATTGCGGACACAATTGCCGGTCGCCTACTCGCGGAATCGAATGGCCACAAAGTGAACTGGTCCGCCGCAAAAGGAGCGCAGGTTTTTGCCGATGAAGGCCTGCTGCAGGTTGTGCTGGATAACCTGCTGAGCAACTCATGGAAATACACATCCAAGGTTGAGCCTGCGGAAGTTGAGTTTGGCTTTAGGGAGGAAGACAACCGAACGGTGTACTTTGTGCGGGATAACGGGGTTGGATTCAATCCGAGGTATGCCGACCGGCTCTTTCGCCCTTTTCAGAGGCTGCACTCTCAAAGCGAATTTCCCGGCACTGGTGTCGGCCTGGCTACGGCCTATCGCATCATTACGAGGCACGGCGGGAGGATATGGGCCACCGGAAACATGGATCAGGGCGCGACCTTCTTCTTCACGCTGCCATACGACACAACGGGATGATCTTCAGACAAGGAGCGATGGCCCCAATAGCCTTTGTTCATGCTAAGTTGGTATTTCAACCGGGCGGGAATCCGATTCTCATTTCGGCCCAATTGATAGCCTATATATTTCGAAATTGTCCGAAGGAATGCAAAAGGAATTCGCAGAGGGTCGCGCTCCAGAAGGAACTGCAGCTCAGAGAGAACAAACCTCCGACCTTCACCCGAGACGTTGCCAAACTGATCCAGTAACCACGGTTCACGCGCGTGCAGCACGCCAATGTCGAAATAGCGCCCGCACTCTTCCGCAATTGAATAAGAATGCGAATGCTGTACAAGCGCGTCTGCAGCATAAGCGGTCTTCCAACCGGTCTGGTGGAGTCGCGCAACGACAAGCGTGTCTTCTCCGAAGATAACGTCTGATGGGAATCCGCCAACGCTCATGAGAGCTTCACGCCGATAAGCGCCGAAGGAATTTGAAAAGAAGATCGACTTGAAGCCCAGAACGTGGCGGCTCTCCCACGAGCGAACAGTCGATTTGGCCGGATAGTTGAAAAGCCGGGCGTGAGCCTCAATAGAGTTCGCTTTCGCGCGGGGAAGCTGACGCCCGAACGCGGCGCCCACCTCCGGATCTCCGAACGCGGAAACCAGATTCTTGAAGGAGTCGCGGTCGCATGGGATTGCGTCCTGGGTCAGATAGATCAACACGTCGGCGTTCGGCGCATGTTGAGCGGCGAGCTGCCGGGTGGCGCCATGATTAAATTCTTCGCGAACGATTTCCAGAACGGTAAATCCGGCGTTTCGAGCTGCGAGCGGTGTTCCATCGGCCGAGGAAGAGTCGATCACGATCACCTGATGCGGCGCCACACTCTGATTCTTAATACCCTCCAGGAGGGCACGCCAATGGCCGATGGCGTTGTATGTCGGAATGATCAGTGCAATCTGCAGCTTTGTCACCTCGCCGGGCGCATGATCCTGCACTACCTCGCAGTGAGGCGAAGGGCATGCGATATGTGTGCTATGAGCAGCTCGATCCGCGTTCGGAGTTGATTCAACCTGGTCTTGGCGCGAGAAGCGTTTTGCGAGTGTCTGCGGTAGAACAGCAGATCCTCGTCGATGAACGCCGCTTTGCTGCCGGCAATCTCATTGCGCGTCCCTATCCATGCATCGTGCTGCAGGGACTTGTATTTGGGGAACGGGAGTACGCGTCCCAGCAGCGACGCACGAATCGCCATCGCTGATCCCTGGTAGTGGTTCTTGAACACGTTTTGCCAGAAGCCCGATAGATATCTTCCATTCCGATTCATTCGAGAATCTGGCAGCGGCCGTCCATCTTCATCGATCAGGCGTACCCTGCTCGTTGCGAGACCGATATCAGGCCGGGACTCGAACACGTTCAGGAAGCTTTTCACTTTTGTGGGCGCCCAGACATCGTCGTCGTCGCAGAGAAAGAGAACGTCGCCGGTAGCGGAGCGAAGCGCATCCTCGAATGTCGCCACCACTCCTGCGTTTTGCGTGTGCTTCAAAAGTCGCACGCGTGGATCATTGAATGCTGCAATCCGGGCCGGGGTGTCATCGCGAGAACAATCATCAACGATGACAACCTCGTCTAGCTCGTGAAGTTGTGTCAGGATCGAATTCAACTGGGCGTCAATAAATCGGGACCCGTTGAATGCGGCCATGCATGCGGAGACTTTTCGTCTCGATCGCTGGAATATGGATGTTTCAAGCGCGCTGCCCAGACGCTGCCTCGTCTGCGTTCTCCACTCCTGGACCCTCTTCGTCTTCGACATGAAAAGTCGCCTCCGGATGGCCTCCCGAGTAATGCGCCTCAGTTCAGGGCTGTCGTTCCGTGCACGATGCTTGAAGAGCCGCAGAATCAGGCGGAGGGTTCGCTCGCATCCGGCAAGGCGATTCATGTGCGTGTCCCAGAACGCCGACTCAGCGAGCAGCGCATTCCGATAGCGATCCGCGCTCATTCGCTGCTCCATGTTCTTCATCGAGAATTCATGTTGAACCTGGATGTCGCCGGCGATGAAGACCCTCTTGCCGTGTTGATGGAGTCTGCTGAAGACGAGAGAGTCGCTGTTGTCAAGCCAGAACCATGGATCATAGCCGCCGATCTGCTCGAGGGCATCGACGCTGAGCATCGAGGCGGAATTGAAAGCGAAGACGGGCTCGTCAGGCACGCCACGATAGCCTTTTGGATACCAGCGAGGCAGAGCGCCGAAGAGGAAGCAATTGGGGGAGAGGCGCTTTCCTTCCGCTTCTATCTGCGGCACGATTGCGCCAACACCCGCATACCGCGAGGCCGCATCGGCTGCCGCAGCCATCTTTACGAAATAATCCGGAGGTATCGCGGAATCCTGATCGAGTGTAATCAGCCACTCCACGCCCTGACCGATCGCGATCTCCAGGGCGCGATTGTAGGCGTTGGCGAGGCCCAGATTCCGCGGATCGGAGACATATTGAACTCCATCCGGCAGATGGAGTTCCTGTTGCGGCGCCGGGCTGTTATCCCAGAGAAGAATGCTGACTTGTCCAGCATGCGAGTGCAACTTCTCGCGAGCGTGCATCACGCTTCGAAATGCCGGCGAGCTCGCGGTCGCAACGCGGTACAGCACGATGACGACCGTGGCTTTGAACGGCATGGAGGTACCGGCGAATGCTGGTTTGACTGTCTTCACCGTGTCGTCACACTCACATCCTGCGTGCTTGCGAATCGGAAGCAGCGCTTCTGCACTGAGCTTTGGATGATCAGTTGAAGGAGGGTGGAGAGCGGCAGGAACATGTCACTAAAGAAAATGAAAGAGAGGCACGTGAGGAGGATGCCTGATACGAGTATTTGTTTCGGCAAAGATCTCTCGACAAGCCATCCGCAGCCGAGTCCAAGCGCGAGATTTGCCAGGTAAACCCCAAGATAAGAGAAGTCGAGAGCGTAGCCCGCAAGATAGGTGCTTGCTCCGTCAATGATGCTCAGATCATTGTGAATTGCGGCATGCGGATATGCGGGCATGAGAAACGATGGCAACAACGGATAGAGAAATGCGAAGGTCGGACCGTGAACGTTCACGTTGGCGAATATCCAGCAGAGATTGGAAAAGGGAATTGAGACATACGAGGTGAACCACAGGTATGCCATGGGCCACTCGAAATACTTGTGACGAATCTGAAGGTATTGGAGAAAGACATCATGGGATGTTCGGGCGTTTCCAAGCAGGGTGGCGGCGACAACAGCAAACGCCAAAACCCCAAACGCAATCGCATGCAGCTTTCGCCTGCTCATGTTTGTCCTGAGCGAAAAGACAAAAAAGGCTTGAAGGAGCGCCACCATCAACAAACCGCGCGTGATGTATAGGCTCAACCCGGCGATTCCGAAGAAGGCGAAGAGGGCCATGCGCCATCGAGAAGTGTCGAGAGTCGCATTGACAACGATGGCCACCAGAAGGGGGAAGAGGATCTGTTTGAACCGGCCATAGGTCAGGTAGGAAGTTGGGTCTCCGAGGGCCGGCGGCGGACCGATGGCAATCCAATTGAAGATGATGATCAGGAGCGCTGCGCAGCACAGGAGCAGGTTGAGATTCCACAGCCGTGTGACGTCAAGAGCGTAGGTGAGCGGCTGATCCTGACCGGATTCGCGATGAAAGATGACTCTCGCCACGACGTGGCCAAGAAGGAATGAGCCCACGGAAAGAGCGCAAAGCAGGAGCGGGATGCCCATGAACGGGTAGGTCACATACGTCACCCGGGCGCGAAGCGAAGAAAGCATCAACAGCCAATTGAAGGCGAACAGGATCGCCGGGCTGCAGTACAAGGGAAGAGAGCGACGCGATTCGAGAACGCCTCGTACGATATTGTGCGCGGAGCGATCCCTCCCAACAGACATCGTGAGAACAGCCGCGTTGTGAGGTAGGTTCATCTTCAGGCGCCCGAGCGAGCCCACTGGCTCCGCTTGATGAGGAAGATCGTTGTAGCTGAGACAACGCCTGCGACGCCAAGCACCGCGAAGTATGCAATCGAGACGCCGAGCGCGCCCGAAACCCGGGCGAGGATTACGACGCTCGCGGCGGTTGACAGCGCTATCAACACGGACTGCACGAGGAAGGGCTCGCACTTGTGAGCGCGCAGATAGATTGCTTCGCTTTGCACGACGTGACTGCTGAGAGCCGTCAGCAGCAGGAGCAGAAAGATTGGCCAGTCTTCGATGCGCTGGCTCAACCTGGGCGTGAAATGAGGAGCCAGGAGCACGCCACCGAGCACGAGTAGCGCCCCCGCGGCAAAGAGAGCGATTGACTGGCGAAGGGTTCGAAAGAAAAGCCTGTCGAGCTGGGGCGTATCTTTCTTTGCGATCAGGCTGCCGAAAGGCGCTGCTTTGGTTGTCATCCACGCCAGCATCATTGCGCCCAACTGCGTGACAACAGACAACGATAGACCCATGCGGCCCGCTTCAACCGGACCCCGAAATGCGAACAGTACCGGAGTGAAGAGTTGAAAGATGAAGTAGTCGCAAAGCCAGCTAACGGCGATCTTCCACTGAAAAGGCCATACTTCCCGACGCCAACTGATGCCCCGCCCCCCAACCTGCATTTTCAGGAGCGGAACGAGAAGCGACCTGCGCGAGTAAAGAAGAACGCTTGCGACAAGTCCCTGGCCGATGAGAACCATGGCGGGGGCGTAGAGGCCATGGTGAGTAAGCATTGCGGTCCACGCCATGGCGACGGCGATTGTTGACTGGAAGAAGCGCATACGAGCGACTTGCGCTACCTGGCCGCAGCCATCAAGAAACGACAGAACCGGGCCGATTGCAAATGTGATCACACAGGCAAGAACCGTGATCCTGAGCGGGTTCAGCCAGATGGATGGAAATGACGGATTCTGGTGCAGGGAAAAGAAGCGCGTGCCTCCAAGCAGGAGAGCCCCCCCCATCACGAGCGCGCAGGATGTGTACCAGCGGACGGCGCGTTGCAGCAGGGATGCCAGTCTAAAATGAGATGCTTCGCTTCCGGTGATTGTTCCGTCTGAATGAATCTGGAGGTGCGCCCTTTCGTGCGCCGCCACCTGGAGAATGACAAACGAGAATCCCAACTCGAAGACACTCTGCAGCGCCACCAGGCTCCAGAGCGCGTAATAGTACCCCTGTTCTGCTGCGGTGAGGAAATGCACGATCAGCAAAACGCTGCCCACGCTCCCGAGGCCCTGCACCGCGCGGCCCAGCACGGTGAACGCGATGGCTCTGTCGAGCCCGATGTGGTGCGGAAGCCGGTATCGCAGAAAATCGCGAAGATGCAGCCAGGCACTCTCAGAATGGCGGGGCGATATCACTGTCTCTGTCGGCATCGGTAGTTGCTCATTCTGAATCGCAAGAGGAGACGGAAGACCTTCGATCGAAGCGGACGCTGGCCGGAGATCGTCTTTGCTAGCCGGTTGCTTCATGTCTGGGGCGCAGTTCGGTTACGTCAGTTCCATCGGCCGGCATTGTCGGCTGCCGCAAGGATGCCGACTTCTTCAGGAGCTCAAGCTTCGCTCTTGTCGAAGGATCGCGTTGCATTCTGACAAGGCCGCCTTGGAGCAGGGCGAGCATGATACCGAATGTCAGCCCGAAAACGGCCCCGGCCATCGTGATCCGTCCCCGGTCTGGAGACGACTTTCGTTCCGGTGGCTCGGCAGGATCCACAACCTGAATGAAGAAACCATCCCGGACAGCCTCGGGAATCACAAGATGCGGCGAGAACGTCCTGAACTGATCGATATAGCCATTTGCAATCTCGGATGCGCGATTGGGATCGGGGTCTGAAAAGCTTAGCCGGATGAGGCCGTCTCTCGATGAGCCGTCAATCTTCGTATGGCTTTCAAGTGCTAACCGCGCCTCCTCCGGAGAATTCCTGCGATATGCGGCCATCAGGCCGAAGCGCTGGATTACGGCATCCTCAACCGCATGGCTTTTGAGAATCGCAACATATAGATCGTTGAGGTCTCTTCGCGCAGGAACGACCTTCTCCTTCCCGACTGAGGACTTCTGATCTGCTGGCGGGCTCGCCAGCTCGGTCTCTACTGAGGTGCTTCCCCGCGGCGCGAGGACGGCTACTGTTGACGTGTATTCAACCGGCAGGAGAAAGGCAGCCAGGAGCGCAAAGAGGGAACCGAGTGCAGTTGCCAGAGAGACAAACTTCTTGCGTTGAGCCACGATGATCAGGAAGTCCAGAAATGTCAGGTCTTCCTGCGTACCGCGGGGAGCGGCAAAAGAAACCTCGCTCGCGACCTCCTGCTTCGGAAGTTCGTCGAGGTGTGTGTCTGTCACGATCCTTGGCTCCAATTCGTACAGCGGGGCATTCGATCCCTGGCCCGCGGCCCACTGCGCGTGAGGTTAGTATGCACCGCGCATGGACAAGACAGCCGGAATCGTCCGAGCGAGAATCTTGAAATCCAGCAGGAAACTCCACTGGCTTGCATACAAACGGTCGTACTGCACCCGCTTGTCAAAGTCAACATCACTGCGTCCCGATACCTGCCATAGACCTGTGATCCCCGGGCAGAAGAGATCGTAGAAGGCGAAATCCTGCCGGTATAGGCTGCGCTCAGCCTCAACAATCGGCCTGGGCCCCACAAGCGACATTTCCCCGGCTAAAACGTTGAACAGTTGCGGCAGCTCGTCGATGCTGAGCCTGCGAATTATGCGCCCAACAGGTGTGATCCGCGGGTCAGGCTGCTCTTTTGCCATGGGATACGGCGCATGATGATGGCGATGGCTCGCACTGATCTCGAGCACATTGTCCCGGTGCTGCCGAGTATACATCGAGCGAAATTTGATGATGCGAAACGGCTTGCCAAAACGGCCCAATCTCTCCTGCCGAAAGAAGACCGGTCCTCGCGAACTGAGCACAACTGCAAGCGCGACAAAGAGGCCCAGAGGAAGAAACAAGAGAATGAGCGCACACGATAGAACGATATCCAGTGCCCGTTTCACAAGGGTGTACCGGGTTGAGAATGCACGCTGAACAGCGGCGGAAAGATGTGGTGTCGGAAGTCTCCACGCGGACGCCAAGATCGCTTCATAAATCAGACCGAGGGGGGATGTCCCGCTTATTGCGGGCCCGTCAGCTTCCAAAATATTCAGAGCGTTTCTTCCTTGCATTCGCGATGCCCTCGCATTTATCTGGTTCCATGCTCTGCCGGTTTCTCCTTGCGAATCAGCATTGAGTGCGCATGAGGTTGCGATGGGAAGTTCCCATGAACTCTCGTCAGCGCGGCTAAATGTCGCGCGCACGGCTCAATTGAGAAACCTCAGGGTACAAACCAAAGCATTCAACATGAAGCAGCGCCGGAGGTGAAAGTCCAGGAGCCAGCTGTCGAGAATTGCGGCTCCGCATTCCACACCCGGTGAGGTGTTTTTTTCCAACCGCTTGAACGGGAGGGAGATCCTGTTCTATGGTGACCCGAGCAACCGGGGTACACCCACAGATCATCCCAGGGCTGTTCAGCGACTGGTCGGCTTAGATTCAGGCAACAAATCGTGCAGTTAGTTCAGGGGACACCCGGGATGGGCGGTGTTGTCTAGTTCTACTCTTTGGCTATGACCGGTACACTCCGTCTGGCTGGAGGACAGTTTCTTGAAGTCCCGCACCGCGCGGACATCAACCGCATCAGCGGTCTTATAAGAAAAGACGCAAAAAACTGGATGAGAGTTATCTGGGAGCTCGCTTATGAGTAGAACCGGGTATGAAGGAGCCGGAATTTGCCAAGAAGTTTGTTGCAGATGGTCTCAATGCAGACAACCCTTGCAGCGGTATCGGCATCTTGGTGCACCGATCGCGGGGAATTATTTGGAGGACTCGGCGTTATTAACGAAGCAATCGTGAATCGAAGCGGGAGGGGCGTTCGGCCATCGAGCCTGAATCAGATCGTCCTCAGTGAGCTCATGAAGAGAGAAATCGATCGAGCCATCCGCCTGGACCGCACCCTGCATGAAGCCGTAGATGTGAGCACGCGCTTCTTTGGCGGCTCCCTTTGGCAACTGGTAGCGACGGGCACCGGCGGAACCGATGATCAAGCCGGGAAGAACCTGATTCGAGTACTGCTTCCAATAAGGCGTGTCGAAGATCCTGGGTGAGTAGTAGTGCGAATGGCTCGCGATGACATACACATGCTTGCCGGCAGCCTGCGCACCGTAGAGCCAGGTGTACACCAGTTCGCCGGTTCGCTCTCCATTTTCCCAGTCGTCCATGGCGTGCTCAGAGCCTGTTGAATGCGGCAGCGCCTCATGCATGCCAACCACGATGGCCCGAACACCGGAGTTTGGGGCGAGATCGCGATCCAGCACGAATCGCAACCACTTCATCTGCGCCGTTGTGAACTCCTCTTTGCTGGCGTTATCAAGCGTGATGAAATCCACCCAACCCTGCGTCCAGTGGTACCAGGGACCAGTCGGGGCGGCCGCGGCGCCATCGGTAGCTCTCTGTGCAGCAATCTCGGGGCGGTCGAGAAAGCCCGAGAACTTGGCGACATAGCCCTCGCGGGTCATGGGAGCGATACTCTCGTGATTTCCTCTGCCCAGAAACACCGGCATGGAACCGAAGGCAGCCATCTGGTGCGTCAGGAAGTCGTCCCAGGCGAGGCCCTGATAATCCTGGACGGTCAGCTCGTGACCAGCGGGCTGCATCGCTACCAGGTCTTCATCCGGTTGCACGATCCAGCGGAAGTCGCCGAGGTGCCAGTAGAAAGTGTCTCCTTCCGCCTTGACTTTGGCCGCGATGGCCGGCATGACGAAGTCGCCGCAGTTTCGGCTGTCGCCGGAGACGGCAAATGTCCACAGCGGCGTCGGATCTTGCGCGAACGCAAAGGCTGGTGAAATCGAAAGCACGCAGAGTGCAACGTAAGCGCACGCCGCCAGGGTGCGGCATTGGTTCAACCCTTTGGTGGTCATTACGATCAAGACTCCCAAACAGAGATTACATCCAGATAAAGGGTTCTTGCGGTCCCGCATGCTAAAAGCGGCTTGCCAGCCTGTGATTGGAGTCACCGAGGCTTGGCAGCCACGTTCGATAGCCTCCGGGAAAGGCGCAATCGACAGAATGCGTTCGAATTGAAGGAGTGTTTGTTCATGGCTTACGTCGTTACCGATGCATGCACCAAGGATTTTGTTTGCGTGATGGAGTGCGCCACACAGGCGATTGCGCCCCAGGCTGGAGACGCGGCGGCGGCGACCGTAGCGCAGGTCTTTATCAATCCGGATGAGTGCATCGACTGCGGCAACTGCGCGAATGTGTGCGCACAGAATGCGATTTTTGTGGCGGATGAATTGCCGGCTGACAAGGCGCATTTCGCTGAAACGAATCGCGCATACTTCCAATAAAGACTTTCCAACCATTCAGTGAACCGGGCAAGTCTTCAAGGCTCCGTCTTCACCGGCGGCGTCTGAGGCGTTGCGCCCGGCGTCGCCTGCGAGTCTCCCGGCGCGGGAGCATTCTGCGGCTTGGCTGCGGCCGGAGCGCTCGCCGGGGGCGCAATGGGCGTGACTAAAAGCGAAAGGGTCTGAACCGTCTCCGGGTCGTCGCGGAGCCTCAGATACAGCGACCCGTTCACTGGATGCGGCACATTCAGCTGAGTACCAGTGAAGTCCGGAGGCACGTCGGTGGCCACGTCGAACTCCGGTGTGGAGCCGATGGAGGCTGCGAGGAAAAGGTTGCTGCCCGTCAACGTGCAGGGCTTGGCAAGCGCACGCGGGCAGTGCAGTTCCTTGAAGCCCGGCATGCGCACGAGCGTTCCCAGCGGCAACCACTCCCCTTTCACCCCGTCCGCCGTCACGGCCCGGGCCTGCACGGGACCGAATGCCGAGGATCCGAACCGGGTCAGGGGCTCAACCACTCCAAGTGCGGTGGTTGCATCCTCCAGCATGAGGGTGCCGTCACTGAGCGACAACACCGTGCGGAAGCTGTCATCGACTGCAGCGACCTCAATCTTCTGGTCCCGGGGAAAATTTGTGGGTGTCTTGGATTTGAGGAAGAAGACCAGCCGCCTATCAACCGGGAGATCGTCCGAGCTTCCCAAACGCACGGGAGAAGGGTCAAGGGAAGCTTCGTCCTGCGTCCCTTTGCTCAGCAGAGTGACTTCAGGGCGCTGTGGCTCCACTGTTACTGGAGCCTTCAGCTCACGGCCATCGCGCAACTCGACCTTTGCAACATAGCGCTTTCCCGGCTCCAGGTGAGAGGTCGGGGTATCGGTGACCAATTCGAGCCGGTCGATGTCCTGAACACGCTTCAATGCCGCCGGCATCCAGACAATCCCATTCAGAGAGGCCTTCGCCACTTCGTCCAGCCGAGTCCCGGTCAGAGCTGCCTGCGAGTCGCCCGAGCTGACGGTAAGCCGCTCCAGCGAGGCGGCCTCGGAATAGGCCAGCAGCGTCAATTTGTCGGGATTCTCCATCCCGAATTGCCTGATTTCCAGGGTCACAGGGCCGGGTGCGGCGTCTTTCAGGGGCACGGCAAGCTCCAGCGTCTCCGGTTTTGGAGTCTTCCACGAGAGGTCCTGAGGAGTTCCGCCCGAGGATTGCGAGCGCACGCCATCGACGCAGAGAGTATTGTCGCCCTCAATGTGAAGGATGTCGTCGCGACCTACGACCAGCGCCGACTGGTCGCCAGACGCGATGGCCCATTTCCCCGCTCCAGCGCTGCGCAGGTGGAAGTGGGGTCCCTCCCAGTCATCGAAACCCCATTTCCCGCGAATGACGCCGGTGAGCTCGCCCGCGGGCAGGGATGGCACCGGCTGCTTCACGACGAGTCCTCCCTGGGAGGGATCGGCTTTTACCGGGACGTCTATCGCACCAGCTTTGGATTCAATATGAAGCGTGAGGTTATAAGCCATTTGTGTGGCGTGAACAAGCGGAGCTCCCTCCGCGGGCAACACGAGCCCCGGCTTTTGCGCGCAGAATTGTTCCGCGGGATTTGTTGGATGAAACGGTGGCATCTTGGCAGGCCCGATCGGCGGAAGGGCTACGACGACTACCGACTTGGGATCGCGGAAAGAGGGCGCCGTATTAAGACGCAAGTTCAGAGTATCGTTGGTCGGAAGGGCGAGAGCTGGAATGTACTGATAGTGCGCGGTGTGGAGCGACGCCAGGATCCTTGCCGTATCCACAATCGCGCCAATGTAGGGGCTGAAGCCACCTGCACCGATAATTGGCGAATAGGCGAGCTGGTTCATCAGGTCGCCGCTCGATCCGCTGGTCAACTGCGACACACGATTCGAGGCATTCGAATCGTCCATCACCAATCCGTCAGTGTGTTGCGTCAGGCAAGGCGCCTGCTGATCCGTCGGCTTGTCAAAGCACTGCTGGTCCAGGCGTACACCCAGGCTGCGGGCCGCTCGCTCAGCCCGGTCCTTTAGCGACTTGGGATCGGTTTGCGAGGTGACCTTCACTTCTTCGAGATACGCATCGAGCCGCATCCTGTCGAGGCTGGCCGACTGCAGATCCTGCGTGGCCCGAACAAAGATGCCCGGGCGGCCCCGGACAGATGCCCGCAATGTGCTGAAATCGCCGCCGGTTTCGGGCGCCAGGAAGAGGATTGCCTGCTGAGCCTCGGCCGGCACCGTGATAAAGACGCCCTCGGCGCGCGCTTCCTTGGTCCAGGTTTCGACCCTGGTGAACCAATTAGCGGGTGGAGGGTTGGTGACGCCGCGCAGGAAGGCTACCACCAGGACGTATCTCGCGGACTGAGTTGCGGGGAGATCGGGGTGAATCCAAAGCCGGTCGCCGGGGAGGAGATTGGGGACCTGCCCGACGGGCAAGGTGATTTCTCCCCGTTTCACGTGTACATCTACTTTTGGCCCAAGCAGATCGAAGGACGGGCCGGGGGCTTGAGCTTTGATATCTGGCCCCTTCATCAAGATGAAGAATGTCAGTAAAAAAGTAAAACAGCGGCGCATAGGTCTATTGTACGAAGTGTAAGCCTCTTCGAGGGGACCTGCCGAGTGATTACCGGCTCCCGCGCGCCTTCCCCAAAACTGGGTATTGCGCAGTTACACGAATAAGTTGCACAATCGTTTACACTAGTGGTTGGTTAGGTTTGAAGAGAGTTTCTAGCTAAAGTTTTCTCGGATCCTGTGGGGTACTAAGACGAGAAGTAAAAGATGGCTGCAGGGTCGTTCAAGAATCCTGCGATAGCCGCATATTACCTTACATCCGATCTGGAAAAGACTCGGTCCGCTCACTGCAAAGACTACCCGCCTGCCAACGAATAGACCAGGTCCTTTTATCAGGCTGGTGAATGCCACTCGAAGCATTGCCATCAATGCATGGCGTAAGAAACTTTTGTTTGGAGTTGCCAAGATGAAATCGACAAAGGTTGCGCAGGGAAATATAGACATCAGCAATCTGAGCATTCCCGACGCTGAAGAAGTTATTGAAGAGGCCTTGGGTGAATTGGCGTTTTCGCAGGATCCGGGATTAGCCCGAGCGTTGCGGTTTCTTGCTCCCCCGGGATACCAGGTGATCGTGGAGTTATGCAGCGAGAATGGCCGCAGCAAGCGACGCAACGCTTCAGCCGACACATGGTCGCCCGAAGAAGACGAGGTGCGCATCTACTTTGAGCGCATGGACGGTGAATCCGCCCCACGGCCAAGCCGTGGACCGCGCGCCACGGTTCAGCAGAGCTTTGAAGAAGCGGACGATGATGAGGAGATTGCGAATCCCGCCGACCTGGATGCGCGCGTCAAGGAGCTTTGTGCCGCGCTCGCCGAGGCCGAACGCGGGGGACACGCCTTCATCGCGCTGAAGTGGTTTCGCGACTCGTTTCTGCCCCGTAAGGCTTTCCGCTGGAACCAGCATCCGGAGTCGCGCCAGGCAGTGCTGGCTGAGGCCATTCAGCGTGGCGTCGTGCTCACGAGCAAGATTGCGAATCCGAAGACCCCCGCCTACCCCACAACTACGATTCGCCTCAACCGTGCGGAAGCGGGCATGCCCGACGAGGCCCAGCGATTCCATCCGGTGGCCGTGCACGGCGAGTCGATTGCAGACGCGATTGAAGAGGAACGGGGGAAACAGTGAGTTGTTACTTCCTCGAATCCACGGCATTCGCAAAGCTCTTTGTGCAGGAACCGGGGACAGAAGCTCTGATCCGCTTGATGGAAGCCGTCGAGGACAACCGCAAGCTCATTGCGGCTTGCGCTCCACTCGAGGTTTATGCAGCCATCCGGCGGCGTGAGCGTGCCGGGGAGATCAGCCAAGGGGACGCTGCGTCCGCGCTTGAGATCCTGCGGCTGGAGTCTGCGCGCATGGTCCAGGAGCCGCTGAATCCCGCGGTTCTTGAAGCGGCCCGGCAGTTGCTGGACCGCTCAAGCCTGCGCTGGCCGGATACTCTTCAGCTTGCCGCCGCAATCGTGGCTCGCGACATGTTTCAGGGCACCGAAATCATCTTCATATCCGCATCTGCGCCGCTGCTCGAAGCCGCCAAAGCCGAGGGTTTTCGCACCCTTGATCCGATTCAGGAGACATTTGATTCGGCCACGCCTGCCTGAGGCGATTGCATGGCCAGCTCGATCCCTTGTCGCGCGCTGGCGTCACCTGAGCGAAGACTACTCGCGCCGAAAGCGATTGGCTCTTTCAAATTCGTCGCGAAGTTCGGGTGTGCGCAGGTTTTCGCGAATATGCGCAAGCCGCTGCTCGAGCGCGAGCAGGGCATTCTCCACCGCTTCAGTATTGGTGTGGGCAATGTCGCGCCACATTGAAAAGGGGCTGGCGCCGAGACGCGTCATCTCGCGCAGCGCGCGGCCGCCCACGTCTTTCAGCTCGGGCGCATCGCCGACTTCCTCCTCAAGCAGTGCGCTCAGGGCCGTCGCAGCGAATTGCGGCAGATGGCTGACCCACGCTACCAGTTCATCGTGACGCGCAGGATCAAGATCAATCGTTCGCGCGCCCATCGCAACCACCCATTCGCGCCAATCCTTTACCAAAGCTGCCGAACAAAGCGAGCGCTTCCACGACGGGATCGTCGGTAAAGAGCCACACCGCTCCGCGAAACAGGTTGGCATCCGCCAATCGCAGCTCCGCCACGCTCTTTGCCCGCCATGGGATGACCGGGAAGAAAACCCGCACGCTCCGGCAGTGTTGAAGAGGCGCCCGGCCGCGGCGGTGATCTGCGCCTTGGTGCTGCCAACATCGGTCACGAGATGATCCGGCCCGAGCAGCCTGCGAGAGCTGCTCCATGAAGTCGAGCGTCGCATAGATCGGCACCGCGAGCAGCACGACCTGGCTCTCTTGCGCGGCTTGCAGAGGATCTCGGCAATCGAGTCGATCGCGCCCATCGAGAGCGCGACCTTCGCCTTGCTCCGGACTTCTGTTCCAGCCCATGATCGAGCCGCGATAACCCGCCGCGCGCAGCGCCAGGCCCACCGATGTGCCCAGCAGGCCTGTGCCCAGAATGGCGATGCGCTCGATCATGGGTTCCTCTCAGCGGAGTTAGCGGCGTTTTCTCACAAGGTTCTCCCAACCGCCTCTGCAACGACACGCAACTCGCCCATCAGCTTTTCAAACTGATCGAGATACAGCGTCTGCGCCGCATCGGATGCAGCCTTGTCTGCGTTGGGATGGACCTCGACGAGGATCGCGTCGGCTCCGGCGGCCACCGCGGCCCTGGCCATCGGAGCTACCATGTCGCGATGGCCGGTGCCGTGCGACGGATCGCCGACGATGGGCAGATGCGAAAGCTTCTTCACCACCGGAATCGCGGAGATGTCCATCGTGTTGCGCGTTGCGGTCTCGTAGGTGCGGATGCCGCGTTCGCAGAGAATCACGTCGTAGTTGCCGCCGGACATGATGTACTCGCTCGACAGCAGCAGTTCCTCGATCGTGGCCGCGATGCCGCGCTTGAGCAGCACCGGCTTGCGCACCTGCGCCCAGCTCGCGCAGCAGGTTGAAGTTCTGCATGTTGCGCGCGCCCACCTGGAAGCAATCGACGTAGGGCAGCATCGGCTCGATCTGCGAGATCTCCATCACTTCGCTGACCACGAGAAGGCCATTCTGCGCGGGCCGCATCGCACATCAGCTTGAGGCCGGGAATGCCCATGCCCTGAAACGCATAGGGCGAGCTGCGCGGCTTGAATGCGCCGCCGCGCAGAAAGCTGCCGCCAGCGGCCTTCACGCGCTTTGCAGTTTCGAAGATCTGCTCTTCGTTTTCGATGGAGCACGGACCGGCCATCACCACCACCTGGTCGCCGCCAAGCTTCACGCCGTTGGCGAATTCGACCACGGTGCCTTCGGGGCGAAAGCCTCGGCCGGCCAGCTTGTAGGGCGAGCTGATGCGGTGGACGTGAAGCACGCCGGGCAGCACTTCGAACTTGCGTCAGGTCGATGCTCGCGGTGGGACCAACGCCGGCCAGAATGGTTTGGGTTGCGCCGGTGGTGCGATGCACATCGACTCCGGCTTCCACCATCGCGTCGATCACGAAATCGATCTGCTCTTCGGTGGCCTTCTCCTGCATTGCAACGATCATTGCTTCGTTCCCTGTCTCGGGCGCGCTCTGCGCCCGCAGCATGGCCTGCTGGCCCTGTGGCCTGGGCATTTCTCTCCGATGCCAACTCGTTCCTCTGCAGCGCCCGCATCACGTCGATGATGCGCTCGTAGATATGCGTCAACTCGATGTCCGGCAGCGGGCCCTTGTTGGCCGCGCGCACATTGGCGTAGATCACCTTTTCGCGGGCCGGCTCATAGACCGGCAGCGAGGTGGCGACCTTCAGATGACCAATCATCAGCGCGGCGCGGGCCCGCTCGCTCAGCAGTTCCACAAGCTGGCGGTCCAGAACATCGATTTGATCTCGCAATTCTTCCAGCGTCATTCCATCCTCGTGTTGCGCCAGTAGGCCGCGGGCTATCTGGAAATAAGCCCGCTGCTCGGGGTGCGTTGGAACAAAAGTCAGTGGATCAACTCGCGCATATTCCGCGGCGATCGCGTCGTGCGTTTTACCGGGCCAGCGCCGCCTGGGGCAAGCGCAGGCCCTTGATAAATCGTGCGACTGCGCCGGGCGCTGCTTCCGGAGTTGACCGCTCAATCAGCTCCACAATCGCGCTGCCGATCACCGCGGCATCTGCGAACTCCGCCACCTGCGCGACGTGCTCCGCGTTGGAGATGCCGAAACCCACGGCCACCGGCAGCCCGGTCCATCGCCGAATGCGCGCGACCAGCGCCGCCGCGTCGGACGTCATGTTCTGCTGCTTGCCGGTGATGCCGACGCGCGAGATGGCGTAGACAAATCCCTTGCTGCGGCGGGCAATGGCCTCAAGCCGGTCGTCGGGGCTGGTCGGCGCGGCCAGAAAAATCGGCGCAAGACCAACGCGCTCCATCTCGGCCAGGTATTCGCCGGCCTCTTCGACGATCAGTCGGTAACCAGCACGCCGTCGGCGCCCGCGGCGGCCGCATCGTCGACGAAACGCGTGAGTCCGTAGCGCAGAATCGGATTCAGATAGGTGAAGATGATGAGGCCCGCAGCAGGCCGGGCCGCGCGAATCTCGCGGGCAAGAGTGAGCACGTCAGCCAGACGCGTGCCGCGCGCCACAGCACGCTCGCTGGCGCGCTGAATGACCGGGCCGTCGGCCAGCGGATCGCTGAACGGAACGCCCAGCTCGATCACATCCGCACCGGCGTCGATGGCCTCAAGCGCAATGGCGCGCGTGGCCTCGAGGCTGGGATCGCCGGCCGTGAGATACACGACCAGGCCGGGCTTGTGATTGAAACGAAGTGCCATAGCGGTTCGTTCAAGCTCCTTGAATCTGCAACTCGCGGGCAAGGATGCCCATGTCCTTGTCGCCGCGTCCAGAGAGGTTCACAACCAGTATGTCACGCGGAGAAAGCGTGGGAGCAATGCGCAGGCACTCGGCCACGGCATGCGCGCTTTCGAGCGCAGGCAGGATGCCCTCGGTGCGCGCCAGCGTCACCACTGCATCGAGTGTCGCCGCATCGTCCTGCGACACGTACTCGGCGCGTCCCGAGTCGTGCAGCGCCGCGTGTTCCGGCCCGATGGATGCGTAATCCAAGCCCTGCCGACACCGAGTGCGTGGCTGCGATCTGCCCGTTCTCATCCTGCAGAACGTAGGAATAAGTGCCCTGCAATACGC
>CAWAZE010000006.1:0-231650 GCA_963786405.1 uncultured Acidobacteriaceae bacterium
GGTTCCAGCTTCGCAATCAGCTTCAACGGCCTGAACCAGGGACACAACATCTGGCTGATCGACGGCGGCGAGGCATATGACCGCGGGAGCGGCGGCAAATCTTCAATGATGCCTTCGCAGGACGCGCTCAGCGAATTTCAGGTGTTGGCCAGCAACTATCCTCCGGACTACGGCATTTCTTCCGGCGGCACGGTTTCCATGTCGATCAAGAGGGGCTCGCAAGCGTTTCATGGAACGCTTTGGGACTTCGTACGGAACGACGCGCTGCAAGCTCACAACTACTTCGATAAGCCCGGCGCGAAAAAGCCCGAACTTCGGATGAACATCTTCGGCGGCAACGTCGGAGGACCGCTATTCATCCCCCATGTGTACAACGAGACGAAGCAGAAGACATTCTTCTTCTACAACGAAGAATGGCGCAAGATCGTGCAGGGAAGTGCGCCTGCCGGTATTCACGCCGTTCCGACAGCAGACTTTATCACGTCGGCGCAGGACCTGACCTACGTGCTTCCGGCCTACGCTCCCAGCACGCAGACACAGGTCTACGTTCCCGCCGTGAGCCCCACTTCAACTCTCGGAGTAGCGCTCGCAAAGCACCCCGAGCTGATCCCCGGACAGCCTTTCCCAAACAACAAGGTGTACGCCGATCTGTTCGATCCGAGTGCACTATCCATGAACGGAGTGGGCGCGATTCCCAAGGCGAACACTTCGGGTGATCTGATCTCCGTCTCGAGCAAACAGCCGCTCAATGTCAGGGAAGACCTGTTTCGAATCGACCACAATATCAACGACAAGTGGCAGCTGTTCGGGCACTACATCCACGATTCAGTGAGCCAGACGTATGCCACATCGATGTGGAGCGGCGACAGCTATCCAACCGTTGGCTCCAGTTTCAGCAACCCGTCAAACAGCGCCGTCATCAAGCTCACAGGGAGTCTCTCTCCGAACGTGCTGCTTGAGGCTGCGTTCAACTTCAACGGCAACACGATCAACATCCAGCCTTCGGGGCCTGCTTACACAAAGCCATCGGGCTGGTCGGCGCAGGGGTTCTTCTCGCCTTCGAACAATGCTTTGAATCGGTTGCCCAGCGTCAACCTCAACTCATGGGGAACGCAGTTCGATCCATGGTCACAGCCCTGGAAGAACGCCGCACAGGATGAGGCTGAGGTCTTTGGCCTGTCCGCCTCATTCGGCAAGCACGCTTTGAAGTTCGGCGGGGGCTACAACCGCTATACCAAAAACCAGCAGATATTTGGCAACACGAATGGCTTTTATACTTTCAACGACGGCTGGGACAAAACCAAGCTGACGCCGACAGGAGTGCTCACCGGCGATTCCTACCTCGACTACCTGCTTGGCCTCAGCACCAACTTCGCTCAATTGCAGACGCAGGACATCCGGCACTACGTGAATCAAACGGTGTCGGCCTTTGCCATGGACAACTGGCACGTGAACAACCGACTGTCGGTCCAATACGGCATTCGGTACGATGCGCTTCCTCACGCATGGGAGCGTAACAACCGCATCGCCAGCTTCGACCCGAGCCAGTACCAGCAGGCGCTTGCTCCTCAGCTCGATCCGAACACGGCGGCGTTTGTTCCCGGGAGCCCGGGACTCACAGCTCTTTGAGGGCAACTACTACTATCTGAACGGCGTCACAATTGCCGGGCGGAACGGTACACCAGTTGGATTGACGAAAAACGACTACAACACATGGCAGCCTCGCATTGGTTTCTCCTATGACCTCACGGGGACAGGAAAGACCGTGGTGCGCGGCGGCTTTGGCAACTTCTACGAGCGCATCCAGGGTAATGACGTCTACAACGTAGCCACTGCGGCTCCGTTCTCAAACACCCCAGGCCTCGGCAATGTCACCTTCCAAAATCCTTTCGCCAACTGGCAATCCGGCGCGGTGCTTTCCAACGCGTCTCTGCCGGTTGTACCGCAGGGACCCACAAGCATCGCCAAAGTCTACAAGGCTCCAGGCGTTGCCCAGTACAGCATCGGCATACAGCGTGAGATCGTTCCTTCACTCATCCTGGTCACGCAGTATGTTGGCAACCTGGCATGGCACCAACTCGTTCAGTTCCCGATCAACCCGTTCCCGCTTTCCACGCCTCTTTCGACGCGCCAGAAAGCTTCAGCGGGCAAGCTCTCCAGCTGGGATTCTGATATGGCACGGACCTTCCCGGGCTTTACCAGCATCACCGAGGAGAGGACCCAGGCCACTGGAACCTACAGCAGCGCCCAGATTGGGCTGCGTCAGCAGAGTCGCCACGGCCTGAGCTTCGAAATCGACTACACATGGGCGCACCAGATCGACGATCAGTACGCAAGCTCTGATCTGGGCGGAAACTCAACCAACCCGTTCAACCTCTCGTACGACAAGGGTTCCGGAAATCTCGACCGGCGCCAGATTCTCAACATCAACTACATCTACAAGCTTCCAATTTTTGCGAACTCGCAAGGATTGGCGCATAGTCTGCTCGGTGGGTGGGTGCTTTCCGGCACCTTGATCTCGGAGACCGGTCTGCCCTGGGCGGGGAACAACGCGCCTGGATACGGTGGCTCGGATACAGTCGGCCTGGGTGGCAACTACACCATCCGTCCGAACTTCAACGGGAACTCCGTTGTATACCCGAAGAAGAGAAACGGCAGTGGCGTCTACCAGTGGGTTTCATCTGAAGGCTTCTCGGCGCCAGTAGCATCGTGGTTGGGCGGACCAAACCTTGGCTTTGGAAACGCGGGCAGAGACATCGTGGTTGGCCCTGGCCGCACGAACTTCAGCACTAACCTTTACAAGTCATTTGCCATCACGGAACGCGCTCGGTTCGAGTTCCGCGCCGAGTCATTCAACACGTTTAATCACACGCAGTTCAATAACTTCCACAACAACGTGAGCGGATCTGACTTTGGTCAGGTCAGCGGCGTTCAAGATCCGAGGACGTTCGAGCTGGCAGGCAAGTTCGTCTTCTGATTTTCAATCTGAACCAGGGCGAGGAGAGGATCTCCTCGCCTCGCCCCGCTTCGAACCGGTTTGTCGAAAACTCTGGATGCCGCCGAATCGCTTGTGTTCACGCCATTCTCGCCCCAAGACCAGCTGAGTTTTCGCGGGCTGAAAAACGACTTGGACTATACTGTCCTCGTCTTCGCGGTGAATCTCATGGCAAATGAGCGAGAAGAAAGGCAAGGGGCGCCCTCAGCGCCTTTGCGGCAAGATATTCCACACGGAGATCAATGCCAGCCTCTATCGGGAATTGCGCAAAATTGCTTCAGCGAAGATGCACGGCGAGCGAGGCAACCACACGCTGCAGCCCACCGCTCTCGTGCACGAAGCTTTTCTGCGATTGGCCGACCAGCCCGGGTCTGCCTGGGTCGATCGCTCAAAGATTCTCGGACTGGCAGCTCACGCTATGCGCCATATCCTCGTCGATCATGCCCGTGCCCATGGCGCGGGAAAGCGGGGCGCGGGTGCTGTTCAGGTCACGCTCGACGAGGGTTTGATGCCCTCCAGTGGCGCGCTGGTTGATGTTCTGGCGGTCGATGAGGCGCTCACCCGGTTAGCAGAACTTGATCCGAGACAGGCACGGGTCCTGGAACTTCATTTTTTTGGCGGCTCGACGTTTGATGAAATTGCAGCCGAGCTTGGAATATCCACACGCACCGTCAAGAGTGACTGGCGCATGGCCCGGGCCTGGCTGTATCAGCAATTGACCGCCTGATGGACTGTAAAAGGAAAGGCCCGGAGCATATGTTCTCCAGGCCACTAACTCAGGCGGATGGTTAGCCTACTTCTTCATGGCGATAAGGGTCCGTCCCTCGTTTGCGAGACTTGCTTCCTCTGTGCGCAACCTCTTCTCAAGCTTCGATTGAGAGAAAGTCATCTGAGGATCGCCGTTGGCCTTGAGCAGTTCGCTCAAGAAGTAGTGATCGCCGTACTTGTTGAACACCAGCTTCGCTGGAGCCGAGGTGGAGCCGGTGTTCGTTTGCGCCAGAAGGACCGCACTCGATTTCCCGTCTACACTGCTGATCCAGACCAGGCCGGCCTGAGCTGGCTCAATTCTGTATTCTCCCGCCGGCATAGGAGCTGTTCCTACCCGGAAATTGAAGGGAATGTTTGCTTTCGCGGTGCCTTGTGCTGATGCCGTGGCAATTGCAACGTTCACAATCGCCAAGAGAAGTGCAATGGCAATTTTCCGGTTCATGTGAGTAATCTCCCTCTGAATGGCGCGTTTCGAGCGCCTTCAATCTCTTAAGCGAGATTCGAGGAAGAGAAGTGCAAAATTCTTTTGCAAAGAGGAAAGCAATTCGGAAAGCAATTCTTGATCGGCGTCGTCGGAGGGAGCCGCAAATTGGTACCAGCGCCCGAACAATGGATTCAAGAACGATCGCGGGCCGGCGTCACGGGAGCTTGTAGGCTCCCGTAGTCACCGGATTAGCGCGTGGCTAATGCACATTGATCTCAAGCGAACAATCTCCGTTGTGACAGCGCGCCCAAGGGTCAACGGACGTTGGAGTGGTTGTTGGCGCAGAACTTACATAGATGAGCCCCAGATTCTCGCAAAAGTCCTCATCGCCGTTGGGATTTTGGGGCATCGCGCCGGGACTCGGGGGTATAGGAAGAAAGTTCGTGGCACAATCCAAGTCCTGAAACCGAACACTGTGGGAGGTATCCGGGGCATTCGGGTCATCGTCTCCATCCTGCGACGCCCCATCCTTCTGATTCAAGTAGAACGCGGAGTCTGCAATGGGCGTCAGCGTTGCACTAATGCCTTGCGTGCCGTTGCAGGATGAACTTATTAACACGCGAATTTCATTGCCATTCTTTTTGATCTTTCCCTTCTCGTTGCGTCCAAAGAAATCGATCTGCGTCTGGTTTGCCAATGCGATTGACTTGTTCGGAGTTTTTTGGTGGTTTCCGGGCTGGAAAAGATCGAGCGTTAGATTGGTGCTCGTCGTGCTCAGGACAATACAGTAGCTGTTGCTGGTTCCAACCTGCTGAAATTGGCTGCCGGAGTATGTGCGGAACGTCATTGCCCCTCCGCGCACCTTGACTGGAGAGTTCCCCGAAGTTGTTGAAGAAAAGGAATCGAGAATTAATTTCGTTCCCACCACTGCTATGGCCGCAGCCAATGCCACAAAAGCCCATAGTTGGACAGAGGTGTACCTCTTAGCCGTTTCCATACGGGAAGGCTCCTTTCATTGGATTTCCAGTTTAGAAAGCCGCTTCATCGCTGTCTGGATATCAGGGCGGGCACTGTACGTGCCGAACACAGGAGAGGACCAATTCTGCTCGATGGCACTTAGCTTGTCAACAATTTGTTGAGTTTGCTTTGCGGAAGAGGTCTTATCTCCCATCGCACTGGACGCCTCTGCGGCGCAGAGAAGACTTAGCCAATCAGACTCGACCTTGTGTTTGGCAGAGAAGTACTTGTTGGCGGCTTCGGACAGAGTTTTGGCAGATTCGGGCGACCCCGCCAGCAGGTCGAGAGTGGCCTGAGTGCGGCTTGCCTCCGCAATGAGCTTTTCATCGCGCGTCCTCTGGGCCAGCGCCAATAATTCATGACCAGCATCCTGGGCCTCTCGCACCCGGCCCGTTTGTGCCTTTGCCAAGGCCGACACCGATTTGAATTCGATGAAGTCACTCTCGGCCAGCTTCGGGTTTTGCTCAATCGCTCGGGCCGAAATATTGATGGCCTCGGAGAGCCTTTTTTGACTCAGATACATCTCTGCTCGCGCATGAGCGATATCGAGAGCTATGTCGGGCCTCCGGGCCGCTTGGCCGGTTATCGACTTAAGCATTGTTACCGCGTCGTCATAGCGGCCCAGCTTCCAGAGGGCTTCGGCGCAGTGAAGGGTCTGGTATGGCACATTTTCACTGGTTGAGCGGCTGAGCCTGAGAGCCTCTTCATAGTGCATGAGCGCGTGGGGATAGTCTTCCAGTTCCAAAAGAACACTGCCAATCGTTTCCTGTGCACCTTCGACGAGAACCGCTCTGCCTGACCGCGTTGCAACGTCCAGTAACTCCATCGAGGATTGGAGGGCGCGCGACAGGTTCCCTTTGCCCTGTTCTCCGCGTACGATCAGAATCTCTGTGTCGTTCGCCTGGCTAAGAAACCCGAAGTCCACGTAATACTTCAAGGCAGATTGAGCCCGTTGGATTTGTTCGTCGTGCTTCTCCTGGATGTCGCTGAGGCTGGCAAGCGAGAACTGAGCGTTTGCCTCGAGATGCGGGTGCTGATTGGTCTGGGCGAGCTTCAATGCCTGCAACAGGAGACCCTCTGAAGTAGCCAGATCGTCCGGGCTACCCTTGTCAAGATAGGCATTGCCTTCCCTGATCAGGCCGTCCGTAGCCCAGTACTCGAGGTTATTTTCCTGTGCGAGTTGGATCGCCTTTTTGGCGTGCAGGATGGCCTGGTCGTCCTGATCCGAGTAATACTCCACATTGCTCAATTGTGTCAGCGCGCGAACCTCCAACTGAACACTCGGAATTTGCTTCGCGATTTGCAAGCAATTTTCCAGCGATACTTTGGCCAATGCTGAGTCGCCGCGCTCGTTTGCAGAGTGGCCGCGCTGAAATGCGACTTCACCCAGACCTTCCAGGTTTTGTTTAAGTTCGTAGAGGTGCTCCGCTTTGTCGTAGGCGGCTTCTGCTCCTGCTCCGTCCTGCTGTCTACTCCTGAGAACGCCGAGATGAAGGTAAGGAGCTGGGTTATCCGGCGTGAGCGTGGCGGCAGTCTCATAGCTCTTGAGTGAGTCAGGAATTTTTCCGGCCTTTTCCTGTGCCAGCCCAAGATCCAAATAGCCGAAACCCTTTTGATCCTCGGGCAACTCCGCCAGGATGGCCGAATACTCACCCACCGAGCCATCGAAATCATGCGTGAGAGTATTGCGCACCGCATTGATATACCTTCGGTCCAGCTCCGGCAGGCTCCGCTGTCGCTCCGGGGTCGAAGCAAGCAGCATCTCGTGTTCGGCTGCGCCGGTAAAATCGAGGTCGCCCCACGCCTGGGCAAGTCGAGCGTGCGCCAGGTCAAACGTGGGGTCCAGATTCACCGCTTCCTGCAACTCGCTCGTCGCTTTCAGATAGGCTCCTTCGTGCAGGGCTGCCGTGCCCTCCTCGTACCATTTCAGCGCTCTTTGATCCGGAACCCGATACGGAGTTGATCGATTCCAGAAGAAAAGCAAAGCTGCAAGCCCGAGGATCAGGGCCGCGAGGGCCACCTGTTTTCTGGAGACACCTGCAGTCCGCAAAGGCAGTTTCGTCAGCGCGGAGAAGGGATTCAGCAGAGCATCAGCAAGGTCTCTTGCGGACTGAAATCGGTCTGCGGGATCGAATCTCAGGCACTTCTCAATTGCAATATCAACCCGATGCGGCACGCCCGTCTGCAGGGAGGATGCCGGCTGAGGCTTCTTTCCGCGGAGCACTGCGGCCTCCAGAGCGTTCGACGCTGCGAAAGGATGCCTCCCTGTAAGCAGCTCGTAAATTACAATTCCCGTCGCGTAAATGTCCGTCGCCGGACCCAGATCCTTGCCTTCAAATTGCTCCGGAGCCATATACTGCGGCGTGCCGATGAAGGTGCCGGGGCCGGTGAGGGTTGTCTCTGCACTCGATGAACGCGGCGATGTCTCGTGTGCGAGGCCAAAGTCCATCAGGACGGCGCGCACCTCCCCGTTTCTCTCAACGAGCATGATGTTCCGGCTCTTCAGATCGCGATGGATAATTCCGGCCTCGTGCATCGTGGTGAGCGCAGTGCATATGTCGATCGCGATTTGCCTAACCCTGATCCACGGAATTGGGCCATGTTGCTGGAGTTCGTCAGAGAGGGTGATTCCTTCCAGAAACTCCATCGTCAGAAATGCATCAACTGGCGATCCAGTATTGCCAGGAGCTACAAAAAGCTCGTGGATACGGCAGATATTTGGACCGGTGAGCCGCCGGGCCAGTTGAACTTCCTTTCTGAATCGGGAGAGCACGCCGATATTTCCGGCAATGTCCGGGCGAATTGATTTCAGTGCGACAGTCTGGGACAGTTCCAGGTCAAATGCTTCGTAGACTTCTCCCATGCCCCCGCTGCCCAGTTGTCGCACGATTTTGAATCGGCCGTCGATGATGTCCGAAGGATGGTATCTGGACGTGGCTTTGCTGATGAGTTCTTTGATCTTCGCCGCGACCTGGTCTGTGGTCACGTCCTGCTTTGCGTGCGCCTCCACGAGGGCCTTCAATTCCTTGCGCAGTTCCTCATCGCTTCCGCAAGCTTCCACAATGAAAGCGTTCTGCTCGTCCGGAGGCTTCTCCACGGCAGCATTGAAAAGCGGATTGAGTCGCGCCCAGAGTTCCGGTGTCATGGCACATCCAGGAATCAAATTTCATTGCGCCCGAATCAACGGAAAAGGTGCAAGCGGGAGACCGCTCATGAACTTCCGATTATTCACGTCTGCTCAAGGATGAACAGTCCGTGAACGGCTCTTCTCTGATGCTCGCTGGCTTCAGATTCTTCCGTTATCGGGCCTCAAAAGCCAATTGAAGAAGGTCGATCGCGACCTGAAATCAAAACCGGCATCGAATGCGAGGCGGCCAAAAAGCGCTGAAGTATCTCAAAAAGAAAGGGAAAGAGCCGATATCGGCTTGAGTATAGCCTGATTTGATCGTATGCGGAGAATTCAACCAGACCGGATGGGCGTTTTTGGCGAATGCATGACTCGCTGCCCATGAACGCTCCACTCGAATAGCTATAAGGGGGATCTCATTTAGAAGCAACATCCTACGCCAGCAGTGTGCCTTCGCCGTTCCTGGATATGAATTAACAGCGGTACATTGTGGCCTTCTATGCGACGGTGCTCCTGATCCATCACTCTAAGGATTCCTGCTCAACCGCTTGTAGTATTCAGCAACCGAATCTTTGTATCCGGGGGGAACGGCATAAGGCTTCCCAGTGCGAGCTTCGGACAAGATTCCATCGCGCTCAAGTTGCAACTCGAGCCGGTCGACAGAGCTAAGCACTTCACGGTGCATCTGCTCGACCATGGCCGGGTTGCCGGGAAAGCGCTTGGGGTCGAGGCGCTGAATCTGTCTTGTTAGCTCCGTAACTTCCTTCGCGGTCTGTGGATCACCTTGAACCATCTGCCGCAATCGACTTAATTCCTGCATCCCCTGCTGATACGCTCGTTCTGTGTCGGCAGGATTGCCGGAGGGGTCTGTTGGTGCGGATTGCCGTCGCGCCTGGCCATACTGGTTGTTGCCCGTGTTGATGTTGTTCCATACGCTGCCGTCGACACTGCCGCCCCCGCCATAGCGAACATCGCCGCTCAATGCGCCAGGATTCTGGTTCGCGGGATCGCCGCCGGATTGAGGACCATTACCGCTATGTTGAGTCTGCCGGTTTGTACCTTGTTGGCCGAGACCGGATCCCTGCTGTTGACCGTTTCGACTCAGCTGGCCCTCTTCCGAAAGACGTTGCTGACCTCCCTGACCGTTTTGCGCTCTTCCACTGTCCTGCGCGTCATCGCGTCGCTCCTTCGCCATCCGCTCGATCTCTTCCCGAAGTCGCTGCACCTGGTCAAGGACCGCAGTCTGGTTGCCCTGCCCACGGTTTCGTTGTTCCGGACTGCCTTCGCCCAACCCCTTCTGTGCGTGATCGAGCTGATTGCTCAGTTTCTCGAGCCCTTGCGCGATTTCGCCCTCGGTGCCATTTGAGTTGGGATTGATGCCGCGGCGAAGCCAGTCCGCCGTTCTCTGCACGCGGTTATCAAGGTCTGAGTCATCCATTTCGGTCAATGCATCGCGCAATCTCTGCGCAGTGCCCGGCTGATTTGAAGCCATTTCGCGGGCGGCGTCGCGGATATTCTTCTGCAGACTTGAGAGGCCATCGGAGAGCTGCTGCCGCTCCTGCGCGAGTTGGTTCTGTTCGCGGCGCCGAGCCATCATTGCGCTCAGGTCCGTTGTGGCTGGGTCATCTTGCTGGTCGGCAAGCTTGCCGATTCTGCCCGCCTGGGCGCGCTCCTCCTGCCTCAGTCGATCTGCCTCGCGGGCAAGGGAGCCCAACTTGTCTGAGGAGAGTTGCTGCTGTTTTGAGGCCAGAAGATTCGAGGCCTGGCGCAGTTGTTCGGCGGCCTCCTTCGCGGATCCTGTGTTCTGCCCTTGCGTCCCGCTTCGCCTCATGGCTTCGGTAGCTTCCTGCAATCGGTTAAGGGATCGCTCGATTCTCTGATCGGTGGAGTCATTGGGCGCAGAACCTGGAGATCCGCCGCCGGTCTGGTGACGTGTGGATGGGGAACCGCTTTGATTCTGCGAATCGCTCTGCTCTGGCGAATTCTTCCCGGTGCTCGGTTGTCCTGGAGCGGAGCCACTTGAGCCCTGTTTACCGTTCTGGGCCAACTGCTCCATCTGCCGTTGCAATTGTTCAGCCTCGCGACGCAGCATCTCCTGTTCCCAGCGTTCCTGAAAACTTTGCTGCGGATTGTGCTGCTGGTTGGCCAGTTCCTGCTGGCGCCTCGCCAACGCATCCAGCTTCTCAAGCGCATCCTGCACGTCTTTCTGGTGCTGCTCAGCAGGAGAAGCAGTTTGCGCTGTCTCGTACTGGTTCTTTGCTGTGTCCAGTTCCAGGTCGAACAGGCTCGCGAGGTCGCGTCCGGCATTACCGCCTCCATCGCCGCCTCCGGCCTGGCCAAAGGCAACCTGAATCTGCCGGAAGGTTGCCTCGGCGCGCAAGAGCGCTTGCAGAGCTTTCTGCTCCAGCGGAATCGCATCCTTCCACTGCATGCCTTTCAATTTGTCAGCCGCGGGAGCCATGGCCGCTGCTGCATCCTGCATGTCCTTGTCGAAATCGTTGAATTCCTTGTTCGCCTCGGAGATGTCGCGGCTCTGCATCCTGACTGAAAGCGCATTCACCTGATCACGGAGCTTTTGCTGTGCATCCGAGAGGAATTCACCCTGCGCCGCTGCATCCTTCGCGGTCGCGGTCTTTTCGTTCTGCTGCTTCCACGTCGCTCCGATCAGCTCCTTTTCACGCTTCGAAATTTCAATCTGGTTGCTGCTTCCTCCGCCAGCTCCTCCGCCACCACTTTGTTGCGACTGGGAAAACTCACGCTCGAACGGATCGACCTGAATGAATAAAATCTCTGTGCGAGCCTCGCTGTGCCCGTCCTTGGCGGTTGCGTAGACGCTGATCAGGTCGCCGGGCGCGAGTTTGAAATCCTCCAGCGACAAGGTTTGGGAGCCCTCCGCACTCTTCGCGCCAGGCACTTTCAGCAGGCTCACGTCGCGATCCGAACCGCCATTTACTGAGTAATGCAGATGCATATCTTTAAGTCCAAATTGATCGGCTCCCTTCAAACCAACCGTGACCTCTTCAATTGGGCTGGCGCGATAGTCGCCCCCTGGCCGAGCAATCGAAATCTCGGGAGGCGATGCTTTGTCGGTTGCAATGAAATAGTCCTCTGAAAGCCGTACCGGCTGACCCTCATCGCTAGTGGCCAGGTGGTAGGCGCCATCCTTTTGCATGGAGATGGAGCCCTGATACGTGTTGCCCGCGCCTTTGGTCAGGTGAATAACCTGTCCGTTGTCCAATGCAAGCTGTCCATCTGCTAACGGACGATCCATCTCAAGATCAATAAGGGCTTCGGTCCCTTCAATCGCTCGCAGATCGCCAGAGTGCTCCTCAGTGACCGGCTTCATTCCAGTCCACGACGGGTAATGATAAGTAACGTGAATGTCTTTCACGGTTGGAAGGTCGACCACGCGCACTCGAAAGTGCGGAGACACGAGAGGCCCGGCACTCACGTAGTACTCGACGCTCTCAGGCAACCCGGCAAAAACAAATTGATACGTTGCTCCAGCGCCTCCATCGGGCAGTTTCTGCATCGCCACCGGTTCCCATCTTGGTGCACTTTGATAATGCGCGAAGAGTTCGGCCTTGTCCGGTTGCATGCCGGAAATGCGTGCGGTGATGAGTTGATCGCTGTTGCGCCGCACAGTCGTGTTGCCCGGAGCTATTGAGATCGCATAAAGGGGGGGCGCATTTTGCTTCGGTCCCGTCCACAGCAGAGAAGCTCCATATCCCAGGTAGCCTGGCCCTGCAGCAATCATCCAAACAAGCACTCCGAGGCAGGCAAGTCCACCTCCCGCGGATGCAAACAGACGATTGCCTGGCACCAGCGAAGCAGGTTCGGTACTTCGCGTGCGCTCCAAGGTCTCCGCAGCAAGCAATTCAAGAAACGGATCTTCGCCCTTTGCTGCGCGGTCGTGGAAGGTCGTCAGCCGCTGCTCAAGTTCGGGATTTGCAGCCTCGACATGGCGCACAGCTCGCGTACGCGTTAATTGCAACAGGGGCAATGCGATGCCGAACAGCGCGGCGGCTGCAAGCGCGGCAAAGATTACAAATCGCCCACCAGTGACTCCGAATTCAGGAAATGCAAGCCGATTGAGCGCCAGCACCAGCGCCACGGTTACGATGAGCGCTGTGCCGGTAAAGACCGCCGCGCCTTGCAACCATGCTCCCAGTCGCAGCCTTTGCCGCGCCCGTCCAATATAGGAATTGAGCTCGTTTTGGTTGTTCATACTGCCTCTCGCTGCGTCCCCATGTGTCCGCTGGCAATCGCTGCTTCCGCCAAAGCCGCCACCAAAGCGAGAAGCATTACGTACCACCAGAGGCTGACGGGTACCTTGTTGGGACCGCTACTCGCGGCCTGCGCCGGACCGCCGCCAGCGCTTCTGCTCCACAGCTTTAACACATCTTCGGGAATCGCCTCCAGATTCGATTCGCGCCTGTCAGGATTTACTCCAATCACTGCGTCTCGTCCATTTGCAAATCGAATCTGGTAGAAGCCACTGCGTGCAAGTCGAAATGTCAGAGCTGTGCGCGCTTCGCTCAAGGAAAGCGGGCGGCGCCCTTCCGGGTCGATCACCTCCGCGCTCGCTTGCGTGCCTGTCGGTGTAGACGCTGATCGTAGTTGCACAAATGAGTCCACGAGTGTAGATCCGGTCAGTCCCTGCACTCCTGATAGATATTGGGCTGCGTGATCTATAAACGCGACGAAGACCGGGTGCAGCGGCAGATCGTTCGTCAGGTTTTCAAATCCAGAAGTAAAGAGCAGAACACGGCCTTCGCCAATTTGCTTGTCGAGAACAAGCGGTGTGCCATCTGCCAGGCGCGCCGCCACACGCGCTTGTCCTGGGTCCACTGCGACTGCATACAAGACCTTCACCTCCTGCCAGCCGCCGTTGTCGCGGGTCGGGTGAATTTGTTCCAGGGCAGGGTAGCTGAAATCGAGCTGGCCGACAGTCGCCGCGCTGCCTGTGTGAGCGTAGTCGCGTGCCTCTTTCACTGCTCCACCCCAGAGCGGGATCGCCGCGTGGCGTGTCGCGTCCGTGCCAAGAGCGATCAGCACGCCGCCGCCTCTTGCGACATACTGCATCAATGCGTGCTCGAAGATTGAAGGCAGTGTCCCGGCATCTGATAGCACCACAAATGCAAACCTCGATGGATCGAGATCGGTCGTCTGCTCAGTGGACGTGGACTGCAACACGAACGAGCTTTGCGCGGCAGACCCTAACGCCGCGCCGAAGTAGGTCGCCGAGCGCGTATCGCCGGCAGCATGCACAAACAGCACGCGCTCAGGGTCGGAACGCCGCACCGCGAAAACAGTTGCATCATCGGCAGGGAAGGCGTCTCCGCCTTCGATCCGTACCTCGCAGCGATTGAATCCGTAGGCCACGTCGAGAGGCGCAAATTCGACGGTCGCGCGGCCATTCGCCGGAACGTCGACCTTCCGCGTCGCTATCGCTCTTCCGCTCACGAGGAGCGAGACCGTCTTCGTTGCTTCCGGAGTGTTGAAGCCTGCCACAACCACGCGGACTCGCGAACGCCTAACGTCCTTCGGATCGGGCAACTCCGCAGGAGCCTCGATGCTCTCAACGGTCCAATTCGCTGGCGGGGCGGCCTGCGCGACAGAATGCACCATCAGCGACACATTGTCCGGCAATATCGCATCTGCAAAGTTCGCCGGCATTGCGGTGCGCTGCATATCGCTGTAAAGATGTAGCTCGATCGGTCCATGCGCCGTCTCGGCAAGGGACCGAACAGCGCGTCCCAGTTCGCCAAAGGTGGCATGACCGTCGCCCGGCTGAATGCTCTCGAGCGCAGACCGAAGTTGCGCATCGTCAGCAATCGGTTGCGTGAGAATCTCGAACTGCCCGCCGAGAGCGATGATCTGCGCCTTTCCCTCATGTGGCTTTTTGGCCAACATTGCCGCGGCCTGTTGCTTCGCGTCTGCAAATCGCGTTCCGGCTCTCATGCTGAAAGAATTATCAACGACGATCAAAAGCAGGGGCCCGTTTGCATCGGTCGCAGCGCGCCGCAGAAACGGATTCGCAAACGCCAGAACGACCAGCAGCATCAAAGACAGGCGGAGTGCGAACAGCAACAGATATCTCAGCCTCCGGTGCCGAGTCGAACTTTGCGTACCGCGTTCAAAGAACATGAGCGAGCTGACGGGCCTTGGGGTTGTGACATGGCGCCGCAGCAGATGCACGAAGACAGGAACGCCCAGAACGGCGAGTCCACCTAGAAACCATGGACCAAAGAATCCCATCAGTTCTCCATCTGGCGCAGTGCAAGATATTCGCGCAGCGCCAAATCAAGCGGTTGGCTGGTAACAAGCAACTGATAATCCATTCCGGCTGCGCGCGAGCGCGAGCGGAGTTGCTCGATGTGTGCGTCGATCTTCGCGCGATACGACGTCTTCGTGTATTCGGGAATCACTTCGAGTTTTTGTTCCGTCTCGAGATCCACGAAAATCGCCGGGCCCGCCATTACCGGTCGAATCTCTTGAGGATCGAGAATGTGAAACAGAATCACCTCGTTTCCGTGAAAGCGCAATGGCGCAATGTTTCGCACGATCGATTCAGGATCCTCATAAAAGTCCGAGATCACAATCGCTATACCGCGGCGGCGCAGTGACCTCTGGAAATGCATGAACGGCTTGGCAAAATCTGTCCGAGCGCGCGGCGATGCCTGTTCCAGACCTGCGAAGAGGCGCGCAAGCTGGCCCGGTCTTGTCGACGGCCTGACGTACTCGCGCACTTCGTCATCGAAAACAATCAGTCCCGCCGCATCTCGCTGGTTTCTGATTGCCAGATAAAACAAGGCCGCAGCAATAAACCGGGCATAGTCCATCTTCATGGGTGGGCCGGAAGTGTATTGCATCGAGTTGCTCGCGTCAAGAAGCACAGTGAGCTGGCTATTGGTTTCACCGCGATATCGCTTCAAGTAGCAGCGTTCCGTGCGCGCAAAGAGATTCCAGTCCACATGACGAAGATCGTCTCCGGGAGTATAGGCGCGATACTCCGCGAATTCCTGGCTGAAGCCAAAGTCTGGCGAGCGGTGCAGACCGGCAACAAACCCGTCCACTACGGTCTTGGCCAGCAGGTCGAGTGAAGAGATGCCGGCCAGAACCTCGGGATCAAGAAAGCGCTGCATCAAGTCTCCTTCGGTCGCGGCACTTGCGCCACCAGTCGATTGAGAATCTCATCTGAATCGATATGATCGGATTCAGCATGAAAGTTCAGCAGAATGCGATGGCGCAACACCGGAACAACCATTGCCGTTACATCTTCGTAGGTCACATGGTATCGCTTGTGTGAAAGTGCGCGTGCCTTTGCGGCCAGCACAATAAATTGCGCCGCGCGGACACTGGCTCCATAGTTTGCGTATTTCTTGATGAAATCAGGTGCATGTTCACTCTTGGGCCGCGTGGCCCGCACAAGGCTCACCACATATCGCGCAATCGCGTCGGCAACGGGGACCATGCGCACCAGTTGCTGGAAATCGAGGAGGTCGTCCGCCGAAGTCACAGGCTTGACTTTCGTATCACGTGTGGCGGTCGTCCAGTCGATTACTTTCAGTTCGTCCTCCGCACTCAGATCCTGGAGCACGCTGTTGAAAAGAAACCGGTCCAACTGCGCTTCGGGCAGTGGATACGTGCCTTCCAGCTCGATTGGGTTCTGCGTTGCGAGTACAAAGAAGGGTTCCGGCAGCCGGTAAAGATTCCCGCGAACAGTGCACGAGTGCTCCTGCATGGCTTCGAGAAGTGCGGATTGGGTCTTCGGAGGCGTGCGGTTGATTTCGTCGGCCAGCAGGATATTTCCGAAGATCGGTCCCTGTACGAAAGTCCATTTACGATGACCGGTCTCGAGGTCCTCCTCAATGATGTCAGTGCCAGTGATGTCTGAAGGCATCAGATCCGGCGTGAATTGAATCCTTTTGAACTCGAGGCCCAGCGCATCCGCCATCGTTCGGACCATGAGTGTTTTTGCCGTGCCCGGCATACCTGTCAGAAGACAGTGACCGCCCACAAATAGTGCGATCAGTATTTGATCGAGAACATCTTGCTGACCAACAATCACCTGGCGCACCTGTTGCAGGATCCCCTCGCGCACCGCGTGAAAGTGCTCAATGCGCCGATGCAGCAGCGCAGCGTCTTGATCCAATCCGGAAAGAGGAATCATCGAATTCCTTTCGTGTTATTTCGTCGGTGCACTCGCCTGTTGCAATTCGAGGAGCAATTTCTGCGCCGGGCGGTAGCCGGGAGCTGTTTCAAGCGCGGCCAACACGCTTTCCTCGGCCTTGTCTTTCTTGTTCGCGGAGTAATACGCCTGGGCGAGGCTGAATTGCGCGCCAGCCTTGTCTACAGGATTGGACGCTACGAGGGCGCTATACTCGCGGATCGCCCCGTCGTAATTGTTCTGGGCATACAGCAGATTCCCAAGCTGACGGTGCAATTCCTCATCCTTAACGGGACAGACATAGTTCAGGCGCTCGAGCGTTACCACCGCCGCCGCGTTCTGTCCTGCGGCCGCTTCCAACGCAGCCAGACGCTTTAGCACATCCGGCATCTGACCCCCTTCATGTTTGTACGCTGCGAGTATTGCCATCTCTGATTTGGAATCACCTTTGGCCTTGTCCGCATCGGCAATCAATTCGTAGACATTTGCAGCCTCCACATACTCGGGATACATCGCAATGACCTGCGGCCCCTTCACCAGGACCACATCGTACTGCTTCTGTTGAGCGGCGGAAACGAGCGCTTTCAGCTTTTCTCGCCACTCGTCAAGGTGCGCGGCCTCTTTGCCGTACTTGCCGTCGATCCATACGAGATACTGCTTGTCGAACTCTTCCGGTGTGAGCCCCAAATCCTTCTTCACCACCTGACGCGTCGTTAGCCGACCTGCATAGGAATGCACCATGTCGAGGAGCTTCTCTTCGCCCCACTTTTCCTGGATAAAGTCGCAAATGCTTCCCGCCTGGAAGTACGAGACGAGGACCTGGGATGGGTACTCGGGATAGACAAAGCCGCGATCGAGTTCGGCCACGGGCAACAGTTTCTTCTCCCGGATGGCGCTGAGCACTTCCGGCGTTGCCCGGTCTTTCCACTCGGTCGAACGTTCGCCTTCCTCGTGTACAGCCAGGCCTTCAGTAAACCAGCGCGGCACGCGATGATTTGTGGCGACGAGGATAAAGACGTGGCTCATCTCATGCCATAGCGTCGCGCCCCAGTTGAATTCACCGGGCCGACGTGCTGAAGGACTATCCATTGCCACCACTTCGCCGAACGTCACGCCAAGTGCACCCAGTCCCGGCATTCCCATTGTGCGCACGGCAAAATCATCGTGGTCGGGATAGACCTCGACCTGCACCGGGTCCGGTAGTTTCATGTTGTACTTCTTTTCGTAGGTCGCCAGTATCGTGTGAAGTTCAGCTTGCATGTACGGCTGCAACAGCGCGGACTCGCTGTTGCTTAGCTTGAGGATCGTCGCGTCATCGCGAATCGTGTCGAAGTTCTTATAGCTGTCGAGAAGGCGCAGGCTATTCACCGTCGCCGCGTTGCGATAGCCATTGTTGTAACTTAGCTCAAGTTCGTGGCGCGGCTCGTCTTCTTTTCCTAGACGCATCAGCTCGATCCCAAGCGCCGAATGCGCGGCCCACAAACGCGGATCGGCTTCGACTGCCCGGCGGTAATACGTCACTGCATCCTCGTAGCGATAGTGCATCTCAAGTTGATGAGCCACGAGCGCGTAGCCCTCGCCGTATTTAGGGTTGACCGCGTTGATTTGGGCGAACCAGGCATCGGGCGGGCGGTCCGCGAGCAACTCGATCGCAGCGTGAGTGGCCATGGCGTCGAGGCAGTCCGCCTGTAGGGCAATGGCCTTGTCGGCCTCTGCTGCGGCCAGATCGCGATCGTCGCTCCTCAGCGCGAGTTCCGCCATTAGCTCATGCGGCTCGGCCGGCTTAGGATCGAGCTCAATGGCCTTGGCAAGATGCTCGATGGCCTTCCCATCAAATCCATTCAAGGAAAGAATCGCGAGGCCAGCGTATGCGTCAGCGTTCTTCGGATCTTTCGCCAGCGCTTCACGAAATAGATCGGCTGCCTCAGGGTCATTGAACCGCTCATGCAGCAACATGCCCCAACGAACCTTGTAGAGCGCTTTGCTATTCGCAGGTTGCGTTGCTAACCGGAATTGTTCGTTTGCCTGATCCCACTCTTCGAGCCCCCAGAATCCTTCGGCGCGGGAATAGGCATCGGAAGCGCGCGTGAGCGCTGCAAAGCATCCTTTCGCTTCCTCTCGATAACCGTGCCTGCGGAGCGTCCAGCAGTCTGTGGGTACGGCAGCGCTTGCCGACAACGCACATGTCAGCAAGAGAGGCAGCAGGAATGTTGTGTTTCTCATCTGTCAAGCTCCTGCTGCACCTTTGCGAGCTCCACCAGGGCATCTGTCAATTGCTTCTTGTAGTCCGACGGATCCATCGCCGCCTTCTGATACTTCAGTGTGTCGATCCTCTGCTCCAGATCTTCTTTCTTTTGAAGCAGGGCTTGCCTGGCCGGATCGTTCGCGGCCAGCTGGCTTGTCCCGAGGCGCAGCAGGGTGAAGCTCGACAGAAGCATGCCTTGACCGTTCCCCGCCTCCCGTACCGGATCACCGTGGCCTGCATCATTGAAGACGGCATGTTCGGTGGCCAGCCGCTTCTCTGCGTCATAAAATGCGGCGGTCTTCCGGGTCGCATAAGTGAACGCTTCCATCGCACTGATGGAATCGCTCTTGTCAGTGTCAGCCGAGGGATCCTGAAATGCCTCGACCCAGTAGCGTACGAAGACCGTCGCATTTCTTTCAGTGCCCGATTTCGTGGCTGCAATCACTGCCCGACCTGGCCGTTCGAGTGTCTGCATCGCTCCGCCGCTTGCGCTGGTCGTGTCAACGATGAGCTGGCGCCTCGCAGGAATGCGGTCGCACATCGCAGCGATCTCCCCTGCAGTAACGTCCGGACCCACGAGGTTGAACTTGTATTCAACACCGTCGAAGGATCCGTGGCCAATGAGGATCAGCGCAAAGTCATCTTCCGCCTTGGCCTCGCGCGCCACCGTATTTATTACTTCCCTCAATTGCGCAGCGCTTGCTTGCGTTCCGGCAAGCGTGTAGACGCGGCTGGCGGATCCTGCACCTTTGAAGACTTTGTCCAAATCTTTTGCCGCCGATGTGAAACGTTGCTCGTAATCCGGCTCGCCGCCCAGTCCGGCCACAATCACGTAATAGGTCGCGCCAAATGACTTCAGAGCGAAAGAGCACACGATTGCCAGCAGCAGAGCGCGAATCATACGAAACCCCATTTGCGGCGCAGAAGCCATTCCGTAATCGGTAGTCCCAGAAGGACAAGAAATACGATCGGCATGTTCCAGAGCTCTTTCGTTGCGCGCACAGAAATGCCTGCCTCTGAATATGAGATGTCGCGTGGCAAATTCTTCAGTTCCGAAGGTCGCCAATAACGACCGCCTGTTTCCGATGCGAGCTGCTCGAGCAAGCCGCGGTTCTGTTCGGTGTGAAAGTTCTCTGCAACCCCATCCTCGCGCTGGAATGTCAGCACATCGCGGCCCAGTTCCTGGGAATGGCTTCCAGCTTTCTCCGCGACCACTTCTGCGAGGTAAGAGCCCGGCTTTTCGGCAGTCCACTCGGCTTGATAGTTGCCAGGTGTGCTCGGTGAAGGCAGGAGCTCGACCAGCGCGTCGAGTCCTCCCGGGCCGACGATGTGAGCCGTCACATGCGCATCAACGGCCGGCTGAAATGTCAGATCGCTAACCTGCGCCGTCAATTGCACGCGACCCTGATCCATCAGCAGGCGCGCCGGCATGGACGCAGCCACAGGCCCAGGCGACTCGCCGATCAGCCAGCGTAGTAACTGCTGCCAGAAAAGATCGTGCGAAGGGTCGCCGAGCGCCTCGCTCATCTGCCATCGCCATGTGCCACCGGTTGCCAAAATCGCTGTGCGTCCGTGGCCGTAGTTCTCCGTGATGAGGAGAGGCAACTTGCGGCGACCTGCATTCATAGCCACCAGTTCCGTTGCTCCGGGCTTCAGCGAACCCGGATCCTCATAGTCTGCAAGATAGGTCAGCTTCTTCCATCGTTCCGTGTTTTTCTGTGGGTCATCAAGCAGGCGCGTGATCGGCGAATCGGCGCCGGTGGCTGTCAACTCCACTGTTGCAGGATTGCGGCGGAAGTTGTGATTTCCCGAAGGCAGGAATGTGGGGAGCAGTTCATTCAAGCTGGAAGAACCCCAGCCACCGTCGCTCAATGAGGAACTTCCGCCTAGAAAGAGAATGCCGCCACCGCGGCGTTCGACATACTCGCGGAGAAGCTCCTGCTGTAGCGGGGTGAAGTAATCGGCTGCAACCGACCCGACAACGATGCCAGCGTAGCCAAAGAGATCCTCGGCTCGCACGGGAAAGCCATCGGCTAGCTCAACTGCATTTGCGATTCCTTGTCGGTAGATCTTGTTTTCACTCGTGCGCAGCATCGAGACAAGCTGTACAGTCGGATCGTCTTCTTCCGCGCGCCGGATGAATTTGTATTCCCAGCGCGGTTCACCTTCGACGTACAAGATGCGCCTCTTTGCATCGCTCACCAGAATCGGCCGCGTCACTGAATTGTTGGCCAGGTTTTCTTCGCCAGCCAGCGGGTCCACGGAAAACGTGAGGCTCTTCGCACTGGCACCGCCGATGGGAAAGAACAGCGACTCGGCCTGAATCCTGCCATCTGCCGGCAGCGTGACCTCTCGCGCCGCCAGTTCCTTGTTACCGTCGTGAACAGAGAGCACCGCCCTCTGGCCCGAATATCCTTGCTGAGACAGAGTCACGGTGGTCGAAATTCGCGCATTTGCCAGCGCGCTTGCCGCCATGCTGACATCCTGAATCTCAATGTCGTGCGCATGCACTGATTCGCCGAAGCCCACTGTGTGCACCGGCAAATGTCGATTTCGCAGAGCCTGAAGTGCATCTTGACCAATCTCCGAACCACCGGTTCCAGCTGAGTTTTGGCCACCATCACTAAGGAGCACAATCGCGCCCAGCGGCAAGTCTGCGGTCTCTGTTGCAAGTTGCTTCAGTCCCTCGTCGAGGTGTGTAGCGGCTTCCGCGGGCGAAATCTGAGAGGGTGCATCTACGCGTTTGAGCTCACTGCCAACTGTGTAGACTCGCGTCTCGAATCGTTGCTTCAATCCAGACAGAACTCCACCCTCCAGCGCCGCAACTGCCGCGGCCTCACGCGTCTTGCCAACGCTGTCAGCAATGCTCATGCTCTGGGAGTCGTCCACGACCACAGCGATGATGTTCTGCTGCGAATTCAACTCTCTCAACGTCATTGCGGGCTGCCACAACAACAGAAGCAGGAGCGCAAGCAAAGCGGATTGCAATCCCCAAATCACAACCGCTTGCCGGCCTCGCAGTCTGTTCCCGGATTCGCGTAGCCGCCAACGAATCAGCAGCGCAAGCACAATCGTGACAGCGAAGATGAAAACCAGGAGGAGCCACGCGGGCCACGCACTGAGAAGTACGAGGCGCCCCTTCGTGAAGACCGGAACGGGATATTTGAAGAAGAACTGAAACATTCGAATTTCCAGTCCTGCGTGGTTGTCAGATTTCGCTCAACGGCTCTGCTTGCGCACCGGCAAAACTCAATGGGTCATTCCATAGATGATGTAGTCCAGCCCGACGCGAAACGCCATCGACGCGAAGGTTTCTGGGTAGTTTGGATCGTCGGCCCATTCCCAGGCATCGCCCAGGTGCATGTTGTGGCAGATGGCAACGATGATGCGGCCCTTGTCGTCGCGAATCGCGCGCCACTTGGGCTGATAACCGTCCTTCTCATAGGTGCGACCGGTCCATACAAACTGTTCGCCAGGTATCTGCATCTTGTCGTCGATGTCATAGAGAGTGTGGAAGATCTCATCGCCGCTCTGCAAGTCCTCGACGGGCCGGTCGGGCAGCACTTGCCGCATTCCGTTCATGAAGTTCTGCCAATCCTCGGTACCGTGAAAGTCGTCGACCATGAGAAAGCCGCCCTTCAGCAGATATTCTCTGAGGCGCCTGGCTTCGGCTTCGTTGAAGGTCCAGTTCTCAACCTGGACTGCATAGATCCAGGGATAGTTGAAAATCTCGTCGGAATCGAGGGTGACCACCTGTTCCGTTGGACGGCCATCGATGCGGGTCAGCCGATGCATCGCAATGAGAAACTGGCGGTCAGCCTTGGGATAGTCGCGTGACCAGGAAAACCAGCCGTGGCGTCCATACCCGCCGAAGGTCTGCATGCTCGACGTGTAAGCAAGGCGCGACCAGTAGAACTCAGCCTTGACATTGGTTGTCGAGTCATCATTGCCAAAGCCGAAGTCCCCGGTCCGCTGGAATGCCCACACTCCGGCACAGCAGGCTGTCGCCGCCACAGTCGCCAATGCGCCGTGCAGGAGCTTCATGAAGGACCTCCGCGGAGGGAAACCGCGAAACCAGAGACGCTTGGCCGTTAGACGGTCGAACATCCCCGTTGGTTGCAGTTCATAGCCGGGTCGCGTCTCCAGCTTGTCCCTGCCGCTTTCCACATGAGAGGATGCAGGCGTTGCCCCGCTGTGGAGCGGCTCAATCGTGAACAGGCGGCGTTTTCTCGAACTGGGTGGCATGGCTCTGGCGCAGGCCCGGGCGCCAAGACTCTCTTTTGCGAGCCGGGGCGGAGTTTCGGAAGTTTCGCCTGGGCTGGCGCAGGATCTCAAAGCCGACTACACGCTGCGTATTGCACCGGTTACGGTCGAACTCGACCGTTCTCACATTATTTCAACGATCGGTTACAACGGCGTAGCGCCGGGGCCTGTACTGCGGATGCGGGAGGGCAAGCCGGTAACGATTGAGGTCATCAACGACACGGACACACCGGAACTGGTTCATTGGCACGGCATGCTGATCCCGCCAGACGTGGACGGGACAGAGGAAGAGGGCTCTCCTGTAGTGGCACCGCGCCAGCGGCTTCGATTTCAGTTAACTCCTGGCCCGGCTGGAAGCCGCTGGTACCACTCCCATGCCATGGCGATGGATGATCTGCACAAAGGTGCGTATACGGGACAGTTCGGGTTTGTGTACGTTGACGGCGCCCATGATGCCGGCCAGTACGATCACGAGCTATTTCTCGCATTGCGCGACTGGGAGCCTTTCTTCACAGGCACCATGGACGACGAGGACGACGACACTCACAACGGGCCGGCACCCGAAAAGCCGGCTACCCTGAACACCGATCCGAATGGCCTTGAAGTCGGCTCGATGACGTACTCGATCAATGATAAGGCGCTGGGATCGGGCGATCCGATAAGGGTTCGGGAAGGGCAGCGACTCCTGATTCATTTTCTGAACGCGAGCGGCATTGAGAACCGCCGCATTGCGCTTGCAGGCCACAAGATGAAAGTGATCGCGCTTGACGGAAACCCTGCGCCGACGCCACAGATGCTCGATTCGATATTCATCGGCGCCGGCGAGCGCATCGATGTAGAAGTTGAAATGAATAATCCGGGGATCTGGATCCTTGGTGCGACGGAAAAGGCGATTCGCGAATCGGGCCTTGGCGTCCTGGTGGAGTACGCTGGCCAGCACCGCCAGCGGCAATGGATCGATCCGCCGAAAGTGCCGTGGGATTACACTATCTTCGGGGCGGGAAACTCCAGTTCGACAGCGCTGGAGCAGACGATTGAATTGATCTTTGAGAAGATCCCCGGCGGTGCGGGCAAATTCAATTTGTGGCTCGTCAACGGCAAACCGTATCCTCACGAACGCGAATTTGTACTACAGCAAGGCACGCGCTATCGGCTGGTCATGCGGAATCGAACCGACGATGCTCATCCGATGCACTTGCACCGGCATCTCTGGGAGCTTGTCGAGGTGAATGGAAAGAAGACCGCTGGCGTAATCAAGGACACTGTGGTCGTTCCTTACTATGGGCGAGCAATCGTCGATTTCACCGCGAATCAGCCGGGGCTTTCTTTGTTTCACTGTCACATTCAGCAACACATGGATTACGGATTCAAAGCACTGTTTCGCTACGCCTGACGCTGCTGGACATCTCGGATTCTCCAGTGCTCCCCACTTCTTTTAAGGGTTGACTTCCCGATGGCTCTTCGCCTCGGCGATCATTTGTTTGACTTTGTCTTTCCCTTCGTAGTTCGGATTCGCAGCCAGCAGCTTCTCCCAATCTGCCATGGCGCCCGCGCCGTCTCTTTTCCCCTGCCACTTCACCAGACCACGGTTGAAAAGTGTGTTGGGATTATTGGGCGCGTAGATCAGCGCCTTATTGAATTCCTCAATCGCCAAATCGGCTTTTCCCATGTACCAGTAGGCGGTTGCCATATCGGTGCGCACGTCCGCGTCGGCGGGTTTGGCATTGAGGGCGCGACTGTAATAGTCGACGGCGATGGGATATTGCTGCCCGTCGTAATACAAGTTGCCAATGCTGATCAGAAGAGCCCGATTGTTGGGATCTGATTTGAGTTTATCGAGCAAAGGAGCTGCCTGCGTGTCTGCCATTTCCTTCAGGCGGGCAGGGCTGATTGTCGAGGAATCTGCATTGGCGGCCGTCTTCGCTGACGCTGGGCTTACGGCTGCCACGCCGGATCCAGTGCCTGTAGAGCTTTGGGAGGCGCGAATGAACCAGCCGCCCACGATTCCCACCAAGAGACAGACGACTGCAAGGAAATTGGCTTTCAAGCTTGTCCATTGCTCAATTGACGTTCGATGTGTGGCCATCACTGCTCCGTGCTTCTTGCATTCCTTTTTGATCGCTGAGCATCGTAACCACCGCGACGATGAGTTTTTGCACCGTGGCTTTGCGCTCTGCGCTTAGTTGAGGATTCGCTTTCAACAATTGACGCCAGGCGGCCAAGGCTCCCTTGCCATCTTGCTTTTCGTGCAACTTGATGATGCCAAGGTCGAACAGCGCGTTGGCATCGTTTGGGTCGAAACGCAATGCCTGATTCAGCTCTTTGAGCGCCCCATCTGCGTCGCCGCTGCGATACAGACTGGAGGCCAGCTTGGTGCGAAGAGCAACATTCCTGGGGTCGGCTTGCACCGCCTTGTCGTAGTAGGCGGCAGCCTGCTGGAACTGGTGAGTGGTGTGATAAATGGATCCCACCTGACTGAGCAGAGCGCTGTTGTTCGGATCGCTCTTCAGCTTCTCCAGTAGCGGCGCCGCTTGCGTGTCGGCCATCTGCTTCATTTCCCCAAGGCTGTGGGCTCGCCCGCCGCTAATTGGGGGCCCGACGATCGATGGCTTTCCGGCGCTTGCATTGGCTGAGGTCGGCCTTGAAGATGCGGACAATTGATAGCCCCGGAATAGGACACCTGCCGTCAGGCCCACCGCCAGACAAATGATTGCTTTCACGTAGACCCGAGTCCGCGGCAAGAATGGGCTCGCGGCTGATGCCGTGGTTGTTTCGTCTGTCATTCCGGATTCCCCCTTGGTCGGAATTACCCGCGAGTTAGATCTTTTCGATCGTCACCACCGGATCGCCAACCGGCGAATGTGGATGCTTTTCTTCCCTGCGAAAGTCTTCCGCAGCCTGCCCAATTTGTTGATTTGCCTGCAAAGGTGCAGAAAGAACAGGAGACCACTCTGTGTCGTACGGGAATGTGACGAGCATCACCTCAGCAAATGCTCCGGGGAAAAATGTGAATGTGATCATGGGCACATCAGGCTCCGCGACAAGAGAGGGTCCGCGATGTAGATCACATAGAAACAGGCGAATACAGCACAGAAAGGCTGCGACGCTCACATCAGGGGAGCGTATTACAAAAGATCGTGTGACGATGGTCACATCAGCGGGGGTAAACATAACTCTATGCTCCGGGGGACGATCGCCACACGATCATCTGTTGGATTTCAGCTCATTGGTCGTTGTTAGCAGACCGCGAAATGTATTGTTTGGAGGCTTTATTCAATGAAGAAATGTTTCTTACTAACGCTGACGTTTCTGGCAGCCACGGGATTTGCGGCGGCCCAGATACAGACGCCGACGACTGACGTCCTCGGCGCTCACCTCAACTATGGCCGCGGTTGCGCGGCCTGTCACGCACCACACAGCGGCGTATACGGAAACGGTAATGCCAAAACCGCGGATCCGACTTCGGCGGGCACCATGGCTCTCTGGGGCGAGGATGTTGGCAGCCTGTATGGTAAGACCATCAACTTCGGCCAGAGCGAGCACGGCATCGTCGCAGTGGCTCTGCCGACAAGCCTGTCGGCGGGAACGCCCGACGTGGCCGGCCTGCTCATGTGCCTGAGCTGCCACGACGGCAACTATGCGACTGGCGCCATGATGAAGAACGCGGTCTATGAGACGCTTCCGTCAACCTACGGAACCCAGAACACGATCCCGACCTTGCTCGGAAACGACGGAACACGGAACTGGAAACTACCTCAACGACCACCCGGTGGGGCTCAATGCCGTAATCGGCTGCGGTGGTCCATATGACTGGGATTGCACCAGTTCAGGCGGCACGGCATCGTCCGATGAGCGGACCAAACTCCGGCCAGTTCGTCAAGAACTACGGCTTCTTTGTCAGCCCGAAAGCCTGGAACAGCCAGCCCACGGTGATGTGCACCACCTGCCACAACCAGCACCTGATGAACGTGGTCAAGGTGACCAACGGTCCGAAGTCAGGTTTGCCGAGTGGAAACTACGCAACGATGTTCTTCATCCGCGCTCCCTACAACCCGGCCAGCGGCACTGCCGGCAGCAACCAGACGGCGCAGTTCTGCCGCCAGTGCCACGGTGGCGAAGCGAACGAAATGAACGGCGGCACAGCTGTACCGACCGTATTCTAAGTCGCTTGCATTGCGGGGGAGGGGTGATAGTATCCCTCCCCTTCTTTTCCCTAAGCAGGAGGTCAATCATGAACGTACAAACTCTCACTCTGCGCTTTCCTGCTGCTGGCTTCCGCAGCCGGCGCCCAGGTCGCCTCCCATGCGCCTACGGCACTCGCGAAGGCGCCCGCTCCCCTTGCCAAAGCGCCCGTTCAAGGGCCAGCAAATCTATTGCCGCTCTCGTCAGGCAAGCCGGTTGCGCGCGTGAATGGGGCGGTGCTCACCGACGCCGATCTGGTGCGCGAGGAGTACGCAATTTTCCCCTATGCCCGCCAGCACAATGGGATTCCGAAAGACTTGGCGCCACAGATTCGCGACGGCGCTCTGAAGATGATCATCTTTGAAGAGCTGGTTTATCAGGAAGCGTTACGTCGAAATATGACGGTCCCGGCTGCGCAAAGTGCAGCAGCGCCGAGGCAGACTTCCGCAAGCAGTTCGCAACACCGGACGAATTCAACGCGCTCCTGCAGAGCGAGTTTCATGGCTCGCAGCAGTTGCTGAACGAGAAGATCCAGCGTTCGCTGCTGATCGAAGCTGTTTTGAAGATCGAGGTCGAAGACAAGGGTTCGGTCTCCCCTGCGGAGCTCAGAGCCTACTACGATCGGAATCCGGCCCGCTTTCAATCATCCGGAGTCCTTTACCTTCCAGACAATTTCGATTCTTCCTCCGGCCAACGCCACTCCCGTCCAGTTGAAACAGGGGCGCGTGCGGTCCGAGCAAGCTCTGCGCCAGGCAAAAGCGACGAAGACGGCAGAAGAATTCGGTCTTTTGGCAGAGAAGATCTCAGATGACGATTACCGCGTGATGATGGGTCAGCATAAACCGGTTCCTGTCGATCAACTTGCGCCTCAGGTTGTGAAGGCTCTGCTCGCGATGCATCCGGGCGATGTCAGCGACGTAATTCAAGTCGAGCAGGCCTACACCATCGTGCGTCTGCAAGCACACACGCCCGCGGGCAAGGAAAGATTTGAGGACTCAAAGAGCAACTTCGAAAAGAATTGCAACAGAAGAAGCGGAACGATCTTCGCGCTGCGCTGGATAAGAAGCTGCACCAGAACGCAAAGATCGATGAGCTTTAGGACCTAAATACGGAACGTTGATAGAAGCTGAGGGCGTAAGAAGCGGATTGTCTCAAAGTAGGAGCGGAGTGGCCAAACGGCACCCGATACAGAACGGAGATTCTTGCGGTTCGAAGCGTTCATGGAAGACTTACATTGTCGAATCTTTCCCCAGTTGCGTGGTTGGTTCAGTTTGGGCTCTTATTGCTGGCGTTGCCAGTCGCCGCACAGGTTCGGGTCGGCGAACTGAGTACGAACTTGAACGGCAATTTAGCCGTGGGATACACCGACGAATACGGAAACATGACCAGTGCAAGCCATAATTGGCTGGTTGGAGGCGCCGCCAATCTCACCGGCTCATTCCACAGTCCCAACTTTCTGTCCTTTAACGTTGGTCTTTTCCTCAACCAATCGCGCGCAAATTCGAACTTTCAATCAATCTCCAATGCCAGTGGGATCAACGTTAGCAGTAACGTCTTCGGGGGCAGCTACTTTCCCGGTTCGATCACCTACTCCAAGGCTTATAACAGCGAAGGGAATTACTCTATTCCGGGCATCGCTAATTATGTGACTCATGGCGATAACGATTCGTTTGGGGCGAACTGGAGCGAGAACCTTCCGGGAAAGCCAAGCTTCTCGGCGGGTTACCAGCTGGGAAACAGCCATTATTCGGTGTACGGGACAAACGATCAAGGGAATAGCACATTCCACTCGCTCAATCTGCAGTCCGCCTACAGACTGGCGGGCTTCAACATGGGCGCCTACTATTCCCTGGGAGGCGGCCACTCTCTGATTCCGCAGGTGGTGACCGGACAACCGGAAACAGAGCAGCATTCAGACAACAGTGCATTCGGGCTCAACGTCTCGCATAATTTGCCCCTGCAAGGCTCGTTCATTACCGGGTTTAACCGTTCCTCCTGGAAGAGTGATTACCTGGGTTCGAGCACAAGCGGAACAATTGACACGGTTAACTCTCTCGCGTCGATGCGCCCCGCCAGCAAGCTGTCGTTCTCTGCGAGCATGAATTATTCGGACAACCTGAGCGGACAAGTGATCCAGTCGATCATTGGAGTGGGTGGCGTCGTTCCAGGGCTCAACTCCAACCAGGGTTCCAATTCGCTGGACCTCATGGGCATCGCGAGTTATACACCACTGCCCTTTCTGCAAACTTCGGCCTTCGCCGAGCACCGCACGCAGTCCTATCTCGGGGAAACTTATGGACAGCAATCCTACGGTGGGGGCACCACATATTCGCGCGAGCTTCTTGCCGGCAGTTTTAACGCCACGATGACCGCGGCTGACAATATCGCCGACAAGACTGGCGAAAATACTTTGGGCTTTTCGACTAGCGAAAATTACTCCAGCGAATTTCGCGGCTGGCATGTGAATGGATCGTTCGGGTATGCGCAGAACGTTCAGACGTTGCTGGTTACATACATGAACTCGTTCTTTAACTACTCGGGCAACGTCAGGCGGCGATGGGGGAGCTTGAACGTCACCGCAGGCGCTGGCTCCGCCAGGACCGGGTTGACTCAGGAACCCGGGACAGAAAACAGCAGCCAGACCTACAACGCCAGCCTGAGCTATGGCATCTGGCTTACCGCCACGGGAAGCTACTCCAAAGCAAATGGGCAGGCGCTGGCAACGGGGGCCGGTCTGGTCCCGGTGCCAGTGCCCTCGCCCATTCTGCCCTCGAACCTGGTGAGTCTCTTCGGCGGAGACAGCTATTCCTTTGGGCTGTCCAGCAATCCCGTAAAAAATCTTATCCTCACGGCCAACTATGCGAAGTCGGACAGCAATACTGCCTTTGGTGGTGTCGCATCAACGAACCACAATAATCAATCCAATGCTCTCGTCCAGTATCACGTTCGCAAGTTGTACCTTAACGGCGGGTATGCCCGTTTGGAGCAGGGTTTCAGCACTTCGGGCAAATCGCGCCGAAGTAATATCTTCTTACTACTTCGGGGTGTCACGTTGGTTCAACTTCTTTTAAGAGAAGAGCGGCGACAGCACATCAGCGCAGCCATGATACTGGCTGGCGTCGCACTGCTGCTGGCTCCGATCTGGGCATCCGGGAAAACCAAGACTCCGGCCACCGCGGAGCTATGGGAGCTTTCGCTGGAAGGGGGCAGAAAGCTTTCGTGGGAACACAGTTTTGGCTCGGAATCTGAAGTCAAGCCGAACCGGGGTCTCTGGAACAAGGTCGTGGATGTCATCGCCGGTGCACCCGATTACCGTTTCCTGGTGCGTCCTTACAGTATTGCCGCCGATTCGCGCGGACGGATCATTGTGACCGATCCGGGCGCGAGGGGCGTGCACATCTTCGACTTCAAGCAGCGCAAGTACAAGTTCATCCAGCGCATAGGAAAACGCAGGGACTCGATGCTGACGCCGCAGTGCGTCGCGGTCGATGCCCAGGACAATATTTACGTAACCGATTCGGACGCGGGCGAGATCTTTGTCTTCGAACCGAGCGGGAAATATCTGCATGCGATCGGCAGCTTGAAGGGCGGCGAGGGCTACTTCAAGCGCCCTACTGGAATTGCTGTGGACTCGGTGGTGGAGCGGATCTATGTAACCGACACCCTGCGCGACGAGGTCTTCATTCTCGACATGCAAGGGAAAGTGTTGCAGACCATCGGCAAAACGGGTTCAGCCGAGGGTGAGTTCAATCTTCCCACGGAGCTACGCTTGAATGGCCCCAACCTGATTGTGGTCGATGCAATGAACTTCCGTGTACAGGTCTTTGACCGGTCCGGAAATTTTCAGTACGCCATTGGAAAGATCGGCGACAGCCCCGGCGCCATGTTCCGCCCGAAGGCGATCGGTGTCGACTCGGAAGGCCATTTATACGTCGTCGATTCCTTGTGGGGTCTGGTGCAGGTCTTCAACCGTGAGGGCCAATTGCTGTATTACTTCGGCTCGCAGGGTACGCATGCAGGGGAGTTCCAGTTGCCTTCGGGATTATTCATCGACCACGACGACCGGGTCTTTGTGGTGGACTCGTTCAACCGGCGCGTCCAGGTGTTCCACTATTTTGGTTTGAAGGTGCCGGCCGGGGAGGAGAAGAAGTGAGACTCAGCATTCTCCTCGTCGGGCTCGCGATTCTGATGACCGTGATCACTCTGCCCGCTCAAGTCACTGGCGACGTGATGGGCGTTCATAATCTGGGGCCGGGGAGCAAGTCACCCATCACCGGCGCTCGGCCCGATTTCTGTTCCTACTGCCACGCGCCGCACTCTGGAGGCAATATTGGACTCTGGAACCAGAAGCTGACAACTCAAAGCTACACGATGTACGGCAGCAACACCGCAAAAAACATCGGCGCGCAGCCGACGCTTGGCTCCGTCAGCAATCAATGCCTGAGCTGCCATGACGGTACAGTAGCGGTCGGGGCTACCGTGGCCTATGGCCAAGTCACCACTCGCGGTTCGATGTATACACAGGACGTCTTCGGCAGCAACATGCAGTCGTCGCATCCGTTCAGCCTGGCACTGCCCTTGAAGGACAGTGTTCATCTGTTCGCATCGTTAGCGGCAAACGGCAAGACCGGCGACCCGACTGGAGCGGTCAAGCTGATCAAAGGGAACGTTGAGTGCACGTCATGCCACAATCCGCACGTGCAAGCCAAAGACACGGTCTCGCAGAATTTTCTGGTGAAGGACAGCTCGAACGGTCAACTGTGCCTGGGCTGCCACGATCCCACCCGGCAAGTGGGCGGCCAAGTTAATCCGTTGGCTGATTGGTCTACCAGTTCGCATGCGCTTTCCACCAGCAAGATTTCTCCCCAGGCTCTGCTCGGCAGTTATACAACGGTGGCAGGCGACGGTTGCATATCCTGCCATACGCCGCACAACGCTGTCGGAACAGCGCGACTGCTGCGTGGCGAGAATGAACAGGACTGCATTGCCTGTCACAACGGCGCAAATGTCTCTCCGATGCCGCCTTATGCCAACGTATTCTCCGAGTACGCCACGCCAAGGATCGGACATCCAATGCCTGCATCTACCAATCCGCACGATGCAGCCGAGAACGTATTACTCAACAACAACCGGCATGCCACTTGCACAGATTGCCACAGCGGACATGGGTCTGAAGCGGTAGGCGCATTTCCTCTTCCACCGCTGATCCGCATCTCTCAAAAGAATGTTGCGGGCATTAACGCCAGCGACGGGACCAGCGTGCTTTCGCCCGCGATTAATCAATATGAGAACTGCCTGCGCTGCCACGGCACTAGCTCAGGAAAACTAGCACAGCCGATTTATGGATACTTCCCGGTGCGGGCAGTTTCGGCTGGCGATCCTCTGAACATGATCCCGCAGTTTGCGGTCACGGCTACTTCCAGCCATCCCGTCATGCATGGCAGGAGCAGCCCGTTTCCGCAGCCCAGCCTGCTGCCGAACATGTTGAACCTGGATGGCATCAAGCAGGGTCGCGCGATGGGTACCCAGATTCTTTGCACCGATTGCCACAACAGCGACGACAATCGCGAATTCGGAGGCACCGGTTCGAACGGCCCCCATGGTTCCAAATGGAGTCACATCCTGGAGCGCCGTTATGAATTCAGCCAGTCCGCTTTGCCGGGTCAACTCGTCTCCAATCTCTTTCCCGGTCCCGACCTCAGCGTTATGGGGCCCTATGGCATGTGCGGAAAATGTCATGACTTAGCCAACCAGATCATGCAGAACACTAGCTGGAATCATCACAGCAGCCACATCAACACTGGCTTCAGCTGCTCCGTCTGTCACACCGCACACGGCACGGGAGCCACAAGCGGAACCATCAGCGGTGAACGCCTGGTTAATTTTGACGTGAATGTTGTGGGCCCGAATGGCGGCCTTCCTATTTCCTTCAACCGCGCCGCAAATACCTGCACGCTGGTATGTCACCAGATTGCGCATAACCCTGACGGCACGGTTTTGCCTCTCAGCTTGCGTAAGGGCTTTGGCGCAAAGAAGTGAGCGTCCTCCGGCATTTCTAGAGAGTGGTTCCCGCGGTACTGCCATTCATCTCGTTCGACTTGTCAGCATGGCACTGACGGCAGAACTGAGCCGTCTGGTTGGACAGAGGGTTGGAGTCGTTGGGGTTGTAGGGAGCGCGAAGAAAGAACATCGTCGCGTAGGTGCCGGCCGGAAGACCGGAAGTAGAGCTACCGGATATGGTGACCACGTTCATCACGTGAGGGTCGTGGCAGGTGGTGCAGACAACCACTGCGTTGTTTCCGTAGATTCCCGGCTTAACAAAGAAGCCGTAGTTCGAGACGAACCTGCTCGAATGCGAACCTTTCATGCTGATCACACCGTTGGTCTGGGTGCAATCCCAATTTGGCGAACCACCGCAACCGATTTTGGCATTGAGTCCCATCGGGTGGTCGTTTACGTAGCTTCCGGCGCTGGTGTCATTGCTTTCGATCAGGGTCGGGACGGATCTGCTGGTTCCGTAGGTTGCGGGCAGGGTCTCGTATACCCTGTTCTTCATCATGGCGCTTTGCGCATAGTTCCCATCGTGGCAGCTTAGGCAGGTAAGCATGCCGGAAGCGTCGGGCGTGGCCGCCGACAAACTAGTCGGCAGTACCTCCACGAATTTGCCTCCACCCGTTGTGATCGTTTTGCCGTACAAGCTGGTGACATCCTCTCCCCAAAGCATGGCGTCGCGCGCATTCGAGCCGGCGGCGTTGCCGTTGCCGTGTGCCGCCACTATGTGGAGCGTGGCAGGCCGCGCAACCGCGACCATAGTTGAGGTGCGCGCCGAGGACGTCAGTTGCCGGCGCCGTTATCTGGGCTGCCGCGAAGCCCGCAGCCGCCAGAAACATCAGGTCGATTAGAAAGATACGCTTCATTGAGTAGAGGCCCCTTGTGCGTACTTCGACCGTTTTCCGCTCTTCCTTTAGTGGCAGCGTCGGTTGGCATTCCGGTGAATGGGCCTGGCTCCCGTTTTTGTCAGTACACGATTTCCAGGTCGGGATCCAAGGGCAGGAAAGGCGTCTCGCTGGAACGTGCCAGAAGCAGTTGGTCCAAGCTGACTTTTTTAATTGAGCGGTTTGACCAAACATACTGCGGCGGATGATTCACGATGTGATCTGAATCACCGTCAGAGATTTCTGTTCCGTATCTAATATGCCTGCGACCTTGTTTTTACTCAGTCTGCCCACGTCTGTCGCCCCGCGCGGTCGACTTCGGCGCCACGGCGACCTTTGTGGAAAATGTCAATTTTGTAGGACTATGAGACTGCTCCTTCATCGCGTATGGTTCCACAAAATGATCGCCAATCACGGCGGCTGCAAGTTTTGTATTCGTGTCTGGATTTGTCTTGCCCTGGTCGCGTTGCTGGCAACGCGCACCAACGCGGCGGTGCATCCTGTCCCGCTTGACAAGAACACCGACGCTGCCAAGTGCCTCGAGTGCCACGAGGACAAAACGAAGGGCAAGTCCGTTCATTCCGCCATGTCCACCGGCTGCCTGAGTTGCCATGAGATCCGGGTCAACAAAGACGTCACACGCGTCAAGCTGATCACCGCCACTCCGTCTTCGCTTTGTGTTACCTGCCACGCGAATAAGAAAGCCGCAGATATAAAAGGAACGGTACATCCTCCCGCGGTTCGCGACTGCCTTACCTGCCACGACCCGCACTCGAGCGACAACAAGAATCAACTTCTGAAACCGGCATCGGGCGACGAAAAAGAGAATCTTTGCAGCAGTTGCCATCAGACTGGATTGAATGTGCCCGAAAAGGGCAGCCGCCACGCCGCGCTCGATATGGGGTGTGACACCTGCCACGTGACCCACAAGACGGGCGCCGAGCCAACGCCAGAGAACCGGTTCCATCTCACCAAGCCGGCCCCCGCGCTCTGTGTGGATTGCCACGATCCTACGGATGCGGGTCTCCAGAAAGCTCATCAGAATCAGCCCTTTGGAACGGCCAACTGCGTGCAATGCCATGATCCACATCAGTCGGCGTCACCCAAGTTGATGGCGAAGTTCATGCACGTGCCGTTTGAGGCAAAGACCTGCGAAACCTGCCACGCGCCGGCAAAGGACGGAAAAGTGGTGCTGACGCAGGCTGACGCCAAGTCTGTTTGCGTTACTTGCCACGACGATAAGGCCAAGATGATTGACAGCGCCAAGGTGCCGCATCCCGGCGCAATGGGCGATTGCACCGATTGCCACAGCCCGCACGCCAGCAGCCAACCCGGCTTGCCGAAAACCGATTCGGTCAGTATCTGTCTGGGGTGTCACAGCGACATCGACGATCTGCGCAAGAAGTCAGTGCACCATCAGCCCGCTTTCGAGCAGGGCTGTGCCACCTGCCACACGCCTCACGGCGGCGACAACGACCATCTGTTGCGAGCCAAAGGCAATGCGCTCTGCCTGGAATGCCACGGTCCGGATTCCGTCCCACAACGGCAGGAAGCAGAGCATCTTCTCACCATCTTTAAAGGTCAGGTCAGGCTGCCCGAGGACTATTACAAAAAGAACAAAGTCCCGATTTTGCCTCTGCGCTATGGCCTGGGACATCCGCTGGAGTATCACCCGGTTTCCGACGTGATGGACCCAACCGACCAGTCCAAAGTCAAGACGCCGCTCAGTTGTCTTTCCTGCCATCAGCCGCACGCTTCAGCTCAGCCCGATCTGCTGATTAAGGACGAGGTTAACAACATGGAGTTTTGTGACAACTGCCATAAGAACAGGCTCAATATGAAGCAGACGACTTCCCCTGGTAGTAACTGACCGGAGATCGAAATGTTTTACCTCCTCTTCAACTCGATGCGCACCCGTAAGCAACTCGCTGTGTTCGTCCTGTTTGCGCTGTGCCTGGCTTTACCGTTCTTCGCACATGCGGAAAAAAAGAAGAAGGCTGACACCACTGATGCGCCGGAGGTTGGTCCACGCAAGTTTGCGTTTGACCCCGGCAAGCTGGTGTGGCCGAGCCCGCCCAATATTGCGCGCATTCGCTGGCTGGATTATTTTGCCGGCACGAAGATCGATTACACTCCGGAGGCCAACGCGAAGCCCAAGGCAAGCTGGATGGATCGCCTTGCCGGCGGGCAGTCCCAGGCCGAGAAGTTCAATCCCAAGACTTTTCCTTTTCAGCTCATCGGTCCCTACGGAATCGCCGTCGATTCCAAAGGCCTTGTTTACGTCGCCGATCAGAGAGTTGGGGCCGTTTTCATCTTCAACACCGTAACCCGCGAGACCCAGCTCATCCGTAACGGCTACGAAGCGCACTTTGGCTGGATTAACGGCCTCGCCATCGACGACGACGACCGGCTTTTCGTCTCTGACGGCAAGATGCATCGCGTCTTGATCTTTAATGCGAAGCGCGAGGTCGAGAACCAGATCACGGAGGGGCTGCAGGATCCGGTTGGCCTCGCCATCGACACGGCCAACCGTTTTCTATATGTCGTAGACACACAGCAGGACCAGGTCATTGTTTATGACGCCGACACTCTGAAACTGCTGCGACGCATCGGAACGGGCGGCAAAAACCATTTCCTCACCACGCCAGGCGATTTTGGAGCGCCGCAGGGCGTGGCGTTGGATAGCGATGGGAATGTCTACGTTACCGACACCCTCAACAATCGCGTGGAAATCTTCGATGCCGACGGGAACTTCGTCAGTCTCTTTGGCAAACATGGCGACGGCCCCGGGTACTTCGCCCGCCCCAAGGGAATTGCAGTGGATGGCGATGGACACATATGGGTTGCGGACGAGATGCAGGACCGGCTTCAGGTCTTCAATCGTGAAGGCCAATTGCTGACCTATATTGGCATGGGGCACGGAGAATTGCCGGGCCAATTCAAGACGCTGGTGGGAGTCGCCATCGACAAGCAGAATAGGGTATTCACAACTGAACAGGAGCCGGGACGCCTGCAGATGTTCCGTTACGTCACCGACGCAGATGCGGCGACTGAAAAAGCGCGACGCGAGGACGAATTGAAGAAAGCTGCCGAGCGACGCCAAAAAGGCGCAGCCCCGACGCCTACGGACAAGCCAACGACAGCGCCACCGCAGAAAACACCAGGTGTGCCCGCCGAGAAGGATAGTGCACCGGCTAAGCCGTCGAGCTAAGTGAGGCATCGTCCGGGGATGCCGGATTTGCTTAGCTCACGGTCATGACGCCCGTTGCATTGTGAGGGCCGCACTAATTCAGCAAGAAGTGAATACACATAGAAAAAGTGCGGTAGAGCGCCGAGAGCACACCTTCCTTCGTTATTACAGCTAACCCATATCTCATGAAAGAAGCTGAATGAGTTCGATCCGTCATCGTGGATTTATTTTCGCTTACCTCCTCCTGCTGTTTGTGGTTAACGCTCATCGCTGCTACGCGATTCAAGATCAAAAGGGTAGTGGAGAAGCTGCTGCACACTCAGATATCGGCTTGCTTGTGATTCATCCGCAGTTTGAAAGGGCTGGCCCATTCTTGGAGGGTTTGGCAGCAGTGCAAATTGGGGCAAAGGGAAACAAAAAATGGGGATATATCGACAAGTCTGGAAGATTTGTAATTGATCCGCAGTTCGATTCTGCAGAAGGCTTCAGTGAGGGCTTGGCGGCTGTTCGCCGTGGCGATGAAAAGACGGGTAAATGGGGGTTCATTGATAAGAGCGGGAAGTATGTAATCGCTCCGAAGTGGGATCACGTGTCACCGTTTTCACAGGGTCTTTCAGTTGTTCGAACGGGAGATATCGTGACGGGGAAGGAGCGTGTAATCGACACGCAGGGTAGATATACTTCTGACTTGGAATTCGGTGTCATGTTGCCTTGCGAAAATGGCATGACACTTGTCGGAATCAACGTAAGTTGGGATGACCGGGGCGTGAACAGGCACTTTGGGTTTGTAGACAAATCCGGCAACTATACTATCAATCCAGTATTTGATGATGCGTACTGCTTCACAGAGGGAATGGCGGCCGTCCGGACTGGGGATGCGGAGACGGGTAAATGGGGATTCATCGGCAGTACCGGGAAGTTTGTAATTGATCCGAAGTGGGGCTCCGCCTATATGTTCAAGGATGGAATTGCCACGGTAGCCTCTGCTGGCGGTTTTGCAAAGAAGTGGGGAGCAATAGATAGAACGGGACAGGCCATAATCGCCCAGCAATTTCTGGAACCGCTCAGCTTTCATGATGGACTTGCACTTGAGCCGAACACTACCTACAAGTGGATCACGGACCAGGAGGGGAGAGCGACCATGCATGCCGAGACAAAGTGCGGCTTCATTGGCAAAAGCGGAACACCTGCGATTGGACCGCAATGGAGGTCAGCATACTACTTCTCTGAAGGCCTGGCGCCTGTGATGCTTGGTGAGTCTTCGACGGCGAAATGGGGCTACATTGACCAGAGGGGGCTGTATATCGTCAATCCTCAATACGATGATGCGCAGCCATTTTCGGAAGGATTGGCCGCAGTGCGCGTGGGAGATGAGAACACCGGTAAATGGGGCTATATCGCACGGTGAGGCTCAAACTCGCGCAGACCGCTGCAGCATGCGGTCAGAGTCAGTGGAACGAGAGCGGTATTATTGATGCTCATAAGGAGCGAGTCTCGGACTCGAGTGAAGAAAACTGCGGGTCTTTGAAATTGTGTTGAAGGCAGATGAATGACAGACAGGGGCGCAACAGAGACCGTTTTCATCGTGGACGACGACCCATCTCTTCGCGATGGTCTTTGTGACTTGTTGGATTCTGCCGGGCTGAAAGCAGTCTGCTGCTCGTCGGCTGAGGACTTTCTCGAAAGGGCGACCGCTGATATGGCGGGGTGTCTGCTGCTTGATGTTCGCCTGCCCGGCATGAACGGAATGGAAATGCAGAGCCTAATGGCTGAACTCGGGATTGGACTTCCAATCATCATCATGACCGCTCACGGCGACATTCCGATGGTTCGCAAGGCACTGAAGGCAGGTGCGGTCGAATTCCTGACCAAACCGTTCAGCAGCCAGGAACTGCTTGAGTCTGTGCAACAAGCCTTCGCGCACGATCGTTCGAATCGCCGTTCGGAGAGTCAGATGAGCTCGATCCAGGCACGATTTGAGACGCTCACCGAACGCGAACGACAGACGCTGGAACTCGTCACAGCGGGTTTTACCAACAAGGAAATCGGAGACAAATTGCGCCTGAGCATCGTGACGATCAAGTTGCACCGGGGCCAGGTCATGAGGAAGATGCGGGCCGACTCGCTGGCTGACTTGGTGAAGATGTGGGAGCGGATCCGTCCCCCGGACCCGCATAAAGACTCGTAATGAAATTGAAAAACTATACCTTGGGATAGTTGTATTGCTTCTCGCGCGCCGGTACCTTGGTCACTAAAGCTTGACAATTCACACAACCGCAACTCTCGCTCTATATGTGGGCGTTAAAAGGCAAGCCTGACGCTTCAATGAGCGGCAATGGATTGCTCGCCGCCCTGGCTGCCATCACCGCACCCAGCGGCTTCGTCAGTCCCGTTGGCAGCGCGATCATCGGAGCCATCGCCGGAGTCCTCGTATGCCTGAGCGCTTCCGTGTTGGTTGCGGAATGATCTCTCGTGGTGAGGTCGATCTTATCGTCACAGCAATGGGCGCATGTTCCGGCATATTTCACGAGCCCGAAGATGCGGTCATGGTCACCGTGGTCCTGCTCACCACTTTACTTACACCCTTCATTATGCGGGGCGCATTCATGATCGAGTGCCCGGAGGATGTCGAAGCACAAAAGGAATTTCCGCCCGGAAATTCCCTGCAATACTCCGGAGCCAGCGAGACAGAAACCGGTGCATGAACGCGCGCTCCCCTCTCGATGCCTCTGTGCGTTGGGTTACGCTTGATCAGAGTGACTCCAGAGTCAAACGTTATCGTTATCCCCAGATATCGACATCTGCAGGGCCACTTTGCCGTGACTAGACCACACGAAGTTGTGAGTTGGGACGGCTCGAAAGGAGATTTCGTGCGTCTACGTTTTTTGCTCTGTGCCTTGGTGCCTGGACTCTTCAGCCTTGCGCTTGCTGCGCAGGATACGCGTCAAGTTTTAGAGCCGAAGATTCCGCCGGCCTGCTCAACCTTGGAGGCGGCAATTGTTGCGAAGAGCGGTGTTCTGCTGGAAACGGACGAACTGCACACGGACACACAGCGCATCCAGAGTGCCATCGACGGATGTACCGCGGGAAAGGCAGTGGTACTGCAGGTGCACGGGGATCGCTCGGTCTTTCTCAGTGGGCCGCTGACCCTGAAATCGGGTGTGACTCTTGTGGTGAGTGCGAACACCGTGCTCGCTGCTTCGCGCGACCCACGTGCATTCGATATCACGCCGGGCAGTTGTGGCATCGTCAGCTCAAAGGGGCATGGATGCCGGGGATTGATTACAGTCACGAAGACGACAGGCAGTGGAATCATGGGCGATGGGGCCATCGATGGGCGCGGCGGCGCCAACCTGCTGGGCCAGAAGGTGACATGGTGGGATCTTGCCCACGAGGCAAAGGTCACCGATCAACAACAAAGCGTTCCATGGATGATCATGGTGCGCGAATCTAAGGAGTTCACGCTCTATCGGATCACGCTTCGGAACTCTCCGGGCTTTCACGTATCTGTGAATCAGACGGATGGATTCACAGCGTGGGGCGTGAAGATCATGACGCCCAAGACGGCACGCAACACCGATGGCATCGATCCCGGCTCGTCGCACAATGTGACGATCGCGAATTGTTTTATTAGTACGGGAGACGATGACGTTGCCGTGAAATCGGGAAAGGCGGGATCAGCGTCGAACATCTCCGTGGTGCACAATCATTTCTACGCGGGACACGGCATGTCGATCGGCAGCGGTACAGATGGCGGTGTCGATCACATGCTCGTCGACGACTTGACGATCGATGGTGCCGATAACGGCCTGAGAATCAAGTCTGACCGCAGTCGCGGCGGCCTGGTCGAGAGCATCGTATATCGCAACGTCTGTATTCGAAATACGCGGAATCCTATCGTACTTACGCCGATGTACACCACGTTCCAAGGAAACTTGCGTCCTGTGTACCGGAGCATCTCGCTCGAGAACGTGCACGTCATGACTCCGGGAGCCTATACATTTCTCGGGCTCGACTCTGAACACAAACTGCAGGTCACACTGGACAACGTATTCGCCGAAGACCTTGATCAGTCGGAAATCATGGCGGGCAACGCAGAGATTGCCATTGGGCCTGGCACCGGCAACCTGGCGCCCAACGGAAGTGGTGTCTTAATCACTAAATCACCTGGGGCCAATCCGGGCACGCCACTGGCATGCGATGCACGTTTCGCTGCTTATCCTTCTCTCTCAACGGCTCCGGAGATGGCGGGTACCGCGCCTCCTGAGGACAAGACTCTATATGTCGCCTCTGATGGGACGGGGGATTTCTACTCGATCCAGAGAGCGCTCGATGTGGCACCGGCAACCGGAGCTCTCGTGCTGGTTGCGCCTGGCACTTATCGCGAGGTCCTGACGATTTCGAAGCCGCATATCACATTGCGCAGCGCGAACACTGACGCAGGCAAGACGATCGTGGTGAATGACCGCAGCGCGGGAACTGCGGGAGGCACGTTGCACTCGGCCACGGTGAATGTCACCGGGGACGACTTCGCTGCCGAGAACGTTACATTTCAGAACGACTTCAACGCCACGCATCCGCAGCTGCCCAAGGGTTCTCAGGCGCTTGCGTTGCTCGTTACGGGCGACCGAGCGATCTTCAACAATGTGCGCCTGCTCGGGAATCAGGACACGCTATTTGCAGGAAGCAAGCAGTGCACCGGTGAAGGCGCGGAGCGCTCGTGTACGCCGGCACGGCAGTATTTCGCGAACTGCTACATCGAGGGCAATGTGGATTTCATCTTCGGAGACGGCAAGACTGCGTTTGAGAACTGCGAGATTCGCAGCAATGCACACTCTGAAGGGTTTATTACCGCTCAGGGAAAGAGCTATCCGTCGGAAGACTCGGGATACGTATTTCATCGGTGTCGTCTCACGGCCGACCCGGGGGTGAGCAACGTGTTCCTTGGGCGCCCGTGGCGGCCTTATGCATCCGTCGTGCATCTGGACACAGAGATGGGGGCGCATATTGAGCCGGCGGGCTGGCGAGAGTGGCATCCGGGCGAAACGCGCTCTATCGAGGCCGCTTTTTATGGAGAACAGGGATCGACCGGGCCTGGAGCCAGGCTCAACGAACGCGACCCGCACGCCCACGTACTGACACCGAGCGAGGCAGAGAAATACCTGCCTGCGAATTTTCTGCGCGGAAGCGATGGTTGGAATCCCGCTGAACACGTGAACTGATCGACTGAAATACTCCATTTAGACGCGGGTTCAGACAAGAACGCCTGGTGCCTTATTGCGCGTGAACCGTCATTTTGCGACACTTTGCGCGCTCGTGTGCGATGGTGGGGTGGGTGGCAAAATCAGCTTCACTCTTCCGGGATGTCTTAATGTTCGATCCGTTTGAAGAACCCACGAGAGGGCCCGCGCGGCATCTTCGGGCCCGATCGGATTACCCTCGCCGTCCACCGGCGCATTCACCGAAACCGCGCGCGGAGAGATGGTCACTATTAGATCATCGAGGTCATAGTGGCGGAGTACACCGGGGATAACGCTCTGAACAAGGTTCCGGGGCACTGCGGCATCCACAGCGGCGCGATAACTGATCAGGGTTCTATCAATCGTGACCTCGCGGATGCGAGTGTCCAGCGCCGCGGCGTGCAAAGCAACAATTCCCATCGCTCCCGAACCGTAGACCAAAATCCTCGGCGAATCCACATCCTGACGCGTCGACAACCAGTCCACGCAGCGAATCGCATCATCAATGCGCAGACCGACCAGCGTCTTTCCCACTAGTTCCGCGCGCAGCGAAGCTATATAGAACGGACCCAGCAGCACCGATTTCGGAGGCTCGCGATCCGTTGCAGGTGGCAGTTCCGGGGCAAACACGATGTTTCCCGATCTGGCGAGTCGATCGAGTTCGCCGCCTATTCGAGTCACATCGACGTCAGCGCGTTCATGGAGCAGAAGAACGGCAGGCTTCTTGCCGGGTTGCGAAGGGAGCGCCAATGCGCCGGCGAGTTCCTCGCCCGTCACGCTTTTGAACCCGACACTCTGAAGAACGTAGCCGTTCCTTTGGGAAGAGCCGAGAAGTGCGATCTCGATTGGGTTCGATCCCGGCTGCACTTCCGCCCCGGTCATTGCTCGCACCGCTCGTATCGTCTGATCGCGGAGTGCTGTGAGATCGGATGGGCTTCGAATTGCGAGGTGTGTGGGCAATAGTTTCTGCGCAGCTGCCCGGTTCAGCGAAAACAGAGTCTCACCTGAGAAGGTCGTGGAAACCTGGCCAGTGCCGGTGCATTGAAGTTCGGTGGCGGGAGTTGCGTCCAGTTGGATCAGTTTGGGCGCTTCGTCCGATTGCCTGAGTTGATGCAGAAAGAACTTTATGATTTCGGGATGGATCGGCCGGAGATTTGCGTGACGCCCCGGTCCCACGATCCACTGAAGGTTGTCGGCCGCTCCGTAGATCCCATAGATCCGCTTGGCCTCTTCAAATGATTTACGGGCGCCTTCGAATGGAAACATGTCCTCGGTTGTTGAGATCACCGCGTAAGGGGTAGGGGCAGCCGCCTCGATCCAGTCGGGAAAGTCGAAGCCGTGTTCGATGAAGCCCGGAATGCTTTGTTCAGCTTCCTGCGGTCCGATCGTCCCCAGAAGAGCACTATAACTGGTGATGTAACACGCGACGCCCGCGACCTTGACTCGTAGATCCAGAGCGGCCAGGTAAGCAGTGACCGTCCCTCCGCCGGAGCAACCCAGGGCGCCCATCCGATTTGAGTCGATATCCTGCCGGCTCGCGAGGTAGTCAAGTCCTCGCATAGCGTCCCAGACAAAATAACGGGCGATGTGGTCGCCTATGATCGCGATCTGGGTGCTGGCCTCGCTGTGCTCCCCGGTCGCCTGTCCGGCGCGCGACATTCTTCTGGCCGGATCGAAATATTGGAGCCGCTCTCCCTCTCCCACCGGATCGTATGCCAGTACGGCGATCCCGTTTAGCGCCATGTTTGCGGCCAGATTCCACGCCTCGAGTTTTCCCTCGGGATAGTGTCCGGGGGTGTAGAGCACCACGGGAAACGGGGGATGGCCCGACTTAGGCAAATAGAGATCCGCGGTAACATGAAATCCCGGAAGGCTGTCATAGATGACTCGTTGAACTTTGAAGCCGTCTCTCTCCAGCGTCCCGACCAGCCTGGCATTGAGGGGTGTGCGCTCCTGTGGCAAACCGCCAATGGACTTAAGAACGAATTCGCGGAATTTCGTTGCTCTTGCCTCGGCGTCCGCGCGCGTTTGAACGTTTCGCATCGCGCTGGCCCGCTCATCGAGAAAGCCTTCAGCAACTCGGTTGAGGCTCGCATCAAATTGCGTTTGACCTTTGACAACGGGCAGCAGAAAAACGAGATGCAGAAGACCGAGACACGCGAGCGTAGTCGGAAGTGACCGAGTTAGAGGTCTGACCACTTGCGTCATCTTTCACGATTTCCACCCCGAATCCGGTGGGACCGGGATTAAAACATCCATCTCTAACAGGTAGATCAGATCGAATCGCAGAACGCACATAATTACCGCGCCTTTTTTGACTGAGTGCTTTGGCAGTCAATCAGCTGACCGGGCTTTGGCAACAGTGGATTTCGGCGCCGGGCTCTGCTCCGTCGAATTCGATGACCTTCTCCCGGAAGGTTTTTCCATGCCCTGCGCGGCCTGGGCCATTCGCAGATGCTGCTCCATCAGCTTGCGTGCCTCCAATGGCGACTTTGTGCGAATCGCGCGATAGATCTGGCGATGCATGTCTGCCGATTCCCGCAGATCGGTTGCGCGCTCCACGGTCTTCCGTCGCTTGTCATACATGGAGGAGGTTACCGTCTCCATGATCGCGGCCAGAATGGGGTTTCCGGAAGCCTGCGCGATAATGCGATGGAACAGAACGTCATGCACCAGATATTCGACCGGGTTCTCAACTGACGCGAACATCTCGGCGACCTCTTCAGCGAGAGCGGCGTGATGCTCTTCCTTCCCGCGTTCCGCCGCGAGAGCGGCCAGCCCGGTCTCGAGCATGATGCGAGCTTCAAACATCTGCCAGGACTGAAAACCATGAAGCGCGCCAATAAAGCTTAGGGAGGCTTGTCCAAAATCGGGAGGCCCATCGGCTACAAAGGTCCCGACCCCGTGCTTGATCTTCATGACTCCCAACGCTGCCAGGTAGCCGATCCCCGCGCGCAACGTAGCCCGGCTGATATTGAGCATTCGGGCAAAGTCGCGTTCGGGCGGAATCTGATCGCCCCGTTTCAACGTGCCGTTTTCGATCATCGCCCGCACGTGGTTGACCACTTGCATGGTCCGGTGGCTCTCAGTGTTTCCCTTGTCGGCGTGCGGCATGTTCTTTTGAACTTCCGGATGATGGATTAGAAGCTGCTGAACATCAAGAGTTTAACACCTTTTACAAAGCCCATGTGCGAGAAAAGTTCAAATGAGAGGGCATGAAACCTGACTGTTTCATGTGTATACTGTGGTCTGACCTCTTAAGGCAAGCCACACGAGTGGCTCTCGAGGAAGACTCTCGCTATGCTGTTGCATCCAGCCCGTCTCTTTCCGTCCGATTCGTCCACGTGGGAAATCGCAAGATCATCGCACCGAATTGCATTTCTACCCAAGAGGACATGGCTCCGGGTGGGCACCAGGGCCAGCTCTAAACAGGAGGAAATATGCAAGACGGCAACTTGAGGCTTGGCAAGTATTCGGTTGGAACTGGTGACAGATTTGCGCATCAGGCCAAGGCGCAGTTGCAGGCCTGTGTTGACGCGCTGAGCCATGGCGTGGAGATCATCCCGGTCTGGAATAAATCGAATCGCGAACATACGATTATCGGCTCAGAACCTGCTTCCGTGCGTGACGCAGCGGACGCGGCGGTGAAAGCCCTGAAGTGGCGACTTCCTTATTTTGTGGATGCTGACCATATCGGGCTTCAGACGGTTGATCGCTTTCTGCCGGCTTGCGACTTCTACACCATTGACGTGGCTGATTTCATTGGAATGCCCGCGCCTCAAGCGGAGATCGACAGCTTTGTGAAGGCACATCGCGACATTCCAGGCCAGATCTCTCTCAAGGGCATCGACAAACCACTCACCATCACTGAAGAAGACCTTCGACAGACAGCCGGGAAGTTCCTGGTGGCTGTAAAGGCCGCGGGCCAGGTCTACCGGAAGATAGAATCCGCAAAGGGTAAAGGGAACTTTATTTCCGAGGTATCGATGGATGAGACAGATCGCGCGCAGAGCCCGGTCGAACTACTTATCATCCTCGCGGCAATCGCCGATGAGTGCATCCCAGTCCAGACGATTGCTCCCAAGTTCAGCGGCAGATTCAATAAAGGTGTAGATTATGTCGGCAACGTGGCGCAGTTCGAACAGGAATTCGCTCTTGACCTTGCGGCGATCGAACACTCGGTTCGGCGCTTCGGATTGCCCGAGAATCTCAAACTGAGCGTCCATTCGGGGAGTGACAAGTTCTCAATCTACTCCGCGATTCACTCGGCTATCACGCGGTTCGATGCGGGAGTCCACCTGAAGACCGCGGGTACTACCTGGCTTGAAGAACTGATAGGCCTTGCGGAAGCCGGCGGCGATGGGTTGACTCTCGCCAAGGAGATCTACGCGCAGGCATTCGCGCACAGGGAAGAGCTCTGTGGACCTTACGCGACCGTGATCGACATCGACGCTCCCAAGTTACCCTCACCAGACGAGGTACAGCGCTGGAGTTCGGAACAATACACGTCGGCTCTGCGGCACGTGCCAGGTGCACTAGCCTACAACAGCAGCCTGCGACAGTTGCTCCACGTTGGATTCAAAGTGGCTGCGAAGATGAGTAGTCGCTATATTGAGTTGCTCGAGGCCAATGAACCGGTCATTTCGCGCAACGTCATTGAGAACCTGTACAAGAGGCACATTGTGCCTGTCTTCCTGGGAAGCGAAGAGAAGCATGAGCGGACCACAGCCGCTGTGGCCGGAACGGAGCGAGCATGAACGTCCCCCTTTTCCCTCTGACTGGAAAGGTTGCTGTCATAACCGGAGGTACTTCCGGAATCGGTCGCGCATTGAGCCTCGGATTGGCAGAGGCTGGAGCGGATGTCGTCGCCACAGCACGTCGCCAGCAACAGGTGGACGAAACCGCTTCCGCAATTGAGGGCCTCGGCCGAAAGACGCTACGGATTGCTGCAGATGTTTGCGATCGCGCATCACTGCAACGCGTGCTCGAGTCCGCATTGGCGGAATTCGGGAAAGTAGACATTCTGATCAACTGCGCAGGCCGCATAAAGCGAACTCCGACAATCGATCTCCCGGAAGAAGAGTGGTCCGGGATTATTGACACCAATCTCACAGGTACGCTGCGCGCGTGCCAGGTATTCGGAAAGCACATGCTCGAGCGCGGCTATGGCCGGATTATCAACATTGCCTCGCTGAACAGCTTTGTGGCCCTCCATGAGGTTGCGGCCTATGCTGCCAGTAAAGCCGCTGTCGCCTCGCTCACGCGTTCGCTCGCGGTGGAATGGTCAAAGCGCGGGGTGACCGTGAATGCGATAGCGCCCGGCGTGTTTCGTACGGAATTGAATGCAGCACTTCTCGACAGCACACCTCGCGGCAAGGAATTGCTGATGCGTACTCCGATGGGGCGCTTCGGCAAGACGGAGGAGTTGATCGGCGCCGCGCTCTATCTCGCCTCCGACGCGTCCTCCTTTGTTACCGGTCAGGTATTGGTCGTTGACGGAGGCTTTTTGGCGAGCGGCGTGAACCAGTAGCCTGCACAGCGAATGGGCTGCAGTTGTCAGGATTCAAATCTACGAATGTAGATCGCGCGGCTATGGGTGCAATGAGACTTGTGCTCCTGGGCCCTCTGTGATCGAACTGCCTTCCTGTGCGTTGACCACCACTCCTGTCCCGGAGACTTGAGCGTATCCAATTGTCAAGCCTTGCTTTCCACTTAACTTGACGTTGCGAAGCACGACGCCGGTAACGCGCGACTCCGGCAGGCCAACGATCGCCCCAAGAGACGCACTATCGGTCACAGTCACGTTCTCGATGACGATGTCGTGGAAGTGCGGAGTCAGCCTCGTAATCGGCTGCGCGGTCTCCCCATCAGGAGGAAGAATCTTAGGGTAGTATTCGCTGATAATGATTGCGTTCTTCACGTTTTTCATGTCGACATCGCGGAACGACAGGTTGCTCACTTCGTTCCCGCGGTCGCGGTTTGCCTTCACACGAATGCCGTTGTCCGTGCCGTCGAATCGAATGCGCTCGGCGTGAATATTGCGGGCGCCCCCTGCGATTTCGCTTCCAACAGAAAGCCCATGTCCATGCAGAAACGTGCAGTCGGTGATGGTGATGTCTTCACTGGGGGCATCCGGACCGGGAGAGTTGATGGCGCCTGACTTGATCGCAACGTTGTCGTCGCCCACGTCTGCATATAGATGGTCAATGACGACATGAGTAGATGAAAACGGATCGACCGCATCGGTATTCGGAGAGTGTGGCGGCGCGAGCACTCGAATGTTGCGCAGCATGACGTCATCTGAGTAGTAGGGAACCACTTGCCACATGGGCGAATTTTGAATTGTCACTCCCTCGATCCGAACATGCTTACAGTGGTCAAAGACGACAAGGCGAGGACGAGGATGGTCATTCCCGAGAACCCCCGCATTCTTGATAGCGCGGGCCATCTCCCACCAGGATTCCCCGTTGCCGTCAATCGTTCCTTCACCGGTAATGGCCACGTTGTCGGCGTTGGTGGCGCTTACCAGCGATTGAAGGCCCGGAGCGCGGAACTCCGTCTTGGCAGGGTAGTCCGCATGGTCTGGTGAGCCCAGCAGGGTTGCGCCTTGCTCGAGATGCAGCGTGATCTTGCTCTTTAGCACGATGGGAGCGCTCAGGTACGTTCCTGCGCTCAACCGGACAGTGCCTCCTCCGTCCTTTGCACATGCATCGATGGCCTGCTGAATTGCCTTCGTGTCCTTCACGGCGCCATCGCCGCGCGCGTTATAGGTGCGCGGGTCACATATCCGGGTTTGCGCAGACGAAACTGGCACAGTTGCGAATATTCCCGCGAGGACAACTGCAAAACACAGGGTACAAATTGCATTTCTGTCGTTGGCATTTGAACGTTCAAACCGATTAAGCCTCACTGCGTGTCCCCCCATCAGTGGATCAAATCGAAGGATTGGGCCACCTCTGCTCTTGCGCACCCTTATTCCTTCGGTTGCTTGTTCGGAATGATTTTAGTGCTTGAGAGGTCAGACCTCCAAATGGCTATTGGACCGGGATGATGCAAGCAACTGCCTTATCTTTGTCAACGCTCGCTCACTAGGCATTGAGGCGATTTCCGTATATATTCTGGCATCATTTGGCTCGGGCCGGAGCCTCTGGCGCCTGTTGACGTCAATTCATGAGAGCAACATTCCGGAGCGTTGCTGGTCAGACCTCTCAGGATATAGAATCGCAGCCGAAATCGCTTCAGTATATTCCCCAGTTCGCCGGCTCATTCGCCGGTTCGTGAGGAGCAAAACGTGCCGATCAAAACATCCGTCGCTTGTATCGTGCTTGTTGCAGCTGCATACAACTTGGCGTGTGCACAAAACATGCGCCCTGTAACCAAGGCTCTCTATGTGGCGGCTGATGGCACGGGTGATTTCGATTCCATTCAAAGAGCGATCGACGTCGCTCCTGCTTCGGGCGGCGCGCTGATTCTCGTGGCGCCCGGAACCTATCGAGAAGTGCTCACAATTGACAAGCCGAAGATCCAGCTTCGCAGTGCCAACCCTGACGCTAGCAAGACGGTTGTGGTCTTTAATCGCTATGCGAGCGCCAATGGCGGCACCTCGCATACGGCAACCGTAAATGTTTCGGGGGATGACTTTCTTGCAGAGAACATCACCTTCCAGAACGATTACCAGCCGGTGGGCAATCCGTATCCGGAGGGTTCACAGGCCGTTGCGTTGCGTGTAATTGGCGATCGGGCTGTCTTCCGCAACGTCCGCCTGCTCGGTCATCAGGACACGCTCTACGCGGGCAGCATCGGATGCATGGGGACGGGCGATCCGCGCACGTGCAGACCAGCACGCCAATACTTCTCGGATTGCTATATAGAAGGTAACTTCGATTTCATCTTCGGCGACGGGAAGACAGTCTTCGATCATTGCGAGATTCGCAGCCTGGCGCTCGTAGAGGGATTCATCACGGCGCAAAGCAAGATCTATCCGCAGCAGGACTCAGGATATGTAATCTACAAATCGCGGCTCACCGCTGGCCCCGGCGTGAGCCATGTGTGGCTGGGGCGGCCTTGGAGACCCTACTCGACCGTGACGTATATCGATACAGAGATGGACGGTCATATTGATCCAGCGGGATGGCGCGAGTGGCTGCCGGGAAAGACAAACTCGATTGAGACCTCGACATACTCGGAGTTCGGTTCAACCGGCCCTGGATGGCAGCCGACGAAACGCGATTCGCACACGCATATCCTCACGCCCGAACAGTCGAGGCAGTATGAACCGTCTATTTTCCTGCGCGGTGATGACAACTGGAACCCGGTGACGCAGCGGGTTCCTTCGCTGCCATAGTTGCCCAGGTGCGGGTCATTGTAAGCACTTCAGGATAAAAAATCGGGCAAAAACAGAGGCTGCCGTTTGAACCGGCAGCCTCAGGAATGAAATAAGCAGGAACCAGATCAGAACTCAATCCGTGCAGAGAACTGCGCGGCCTTGCGGTTGAGACTGGAACTCTGAGTGATTTGTCCGAAGCTCGTATTTCCAAAAGCACTGCTGGCAACGGAAAACAGAGTGTGGTTGGTGATGTTGTACCATTCGGCCCGGAAGTTCAGCCTGGTTGATTCGGTAATGTGCAGCGGGATGTTGCGCGACATCGCGAGGTCAAGCTGATAGTTGCCGGGGCCATACAGGTTGTATGCCGCCGTACGCGGAGCGTTGCCGAAGGTATAGTTCGGCGCAACTGCAAATGCGCCTGGGTTGATGTAGGAAATACCGGTGTAGTTCGCCCAGTTCGCGCCTTTACCCCACTTTCCGTTCTGGCGCGCTGAGCCGGTGAAGCCTGAGGCAAGCGCGGCCGGGCAGTAGTTACTGGCCTGTGCGGGATTGGTTTGACATGATGCCGCAGTAATCACCAGCGGCGAGCCGGAGTAGGCCTGGTAAACCCCCGAGAAAGTGAAGCCCCCGAGAAAGTGAAGCCCCCGAGAATTGCCCGCTCCACAGGGCTGTTTGCAAGAACTGTCTTCCCAAACGGCCAGTTCCAAACTCCAGTGGCGACAAAATGATGTGGCTGGTTACTCGTGGAGACCGACCGTTCGATCTGGTCCGCTTTGTAAGAGGCATTCGGCGCGTTGGCGATGGTGCCGGCCGGAATTGCATAGCCAGAGCGGAAGAAGCCGCCATCATCGATAGCGCGCGAGAAGGCGTAGTTGACGTTGGTTGTCAATCCGTGCCAGGCACGCGTATTCAACGACGCTTGCACGGCGTGGTAATTGGCGTTGCCCATGTACTGCCCGAAGCCATCGGTGACGGCCTGGAACGGGAAGGGCTTCAGCGCTGCGCTCAACGGTTGAGCTGAGGTGAAGTTCGACGGGCACGGTAGCGTGTATTTCAGGCAGTCCGCTGTCATCGCCGCGCCTTTGTCAGCCAGTGCCGTCCCGAGTGACAGATACTTCGGGTCAAGCTGATCCGACCAGTACCCACGCCCATTGCCGCCGTCGGTTTGCAGGAAGTGCCCTTGCGAGCCGACATAGGTTGCCTTCAACGTCATCGCGCTGGTCAACTGGCGCTGCACGCCAAAGGTCCAATTGATGAACTCCGGCGCCCGTCCGCCGAGGTAAGGATCGTTATATTGCATCGTCGAAGGCGTTCCCGTGTAGCCACTTGTGTTGGTGAAGCCCGTGCCGTACGCAGGGCCCGATGCAACACCTAAAGCGCTGGCGAAGGCGGGAATCGCGCCATTGCTGCCATGCAGAGGCATGGTGCTCAACAGTGAACCGTTTGACGAGAAGGATGGCGACGCGGCGAATCCCAGTGTTCCCAGGCTCGTGTTGAGTCCACCCACCGCGTTGCCGTGAGTGAACATTACGCCATAACTGGAGCGGATGACGGTCTTGGAACCAAGCTGGTAGGCCAGACCGAGCCGGGGCCCGAAGTTCTTGTGGTAATTCTCCACAGGAGTTGCGCAGTTGCAGGTGCCGGCACTGTGCCCGGTGAATTGCAAGGCTCCGTTGATGCCTGTCACTGGGTTGGCGAGAGTGGGGCTAAAGAAACCTTCTGCGTTATGGACTTCAGTGACGCTCGGGAAGAAGTCATAGCGCAACCCGAGATCAAGAGTCAGTTTCGAAGTCACTTTCCAGTTGTCCTGGAAGTAGGGCGAGATTGCACGGAAGCGCGCTCCGAACTCCTGCTGCAGATATTGCGTAAGACTTCCCTTATCGATTTCGCCAACCAGGAAGCTCGCGTAGGCCGCGCCGGTGCCGGTGGTAGCCACATAGGCCGGCTTGCTGTTACTCGACGGGTTGATGGCTGCGGTTTCGGTGACAGCGTTTGCCAGAGTGATGGGCGTTGAACCATTGGTGGCATTGATGACGTTGTATTGCATCCAGGCAACCTGGCCACCAAAGGTGAAGGAGTGCTTGCCTACGTTCCACTGCACGTTGTCGAGCACCGTGTAGTTGGCCGCCACGGTCCTGTTCTCCGTCGTACCGCCCCAATTTGTCGGGGAGTTGGAACCCGTGAAGGTCACGATGGGGAATGTGGTTGTGGCTTGTCCAGGCGGCAGCCCCGACATGCCCATTGTGCTTGCCGCATATGCCGAGGCGTCAGCCGGATTGAAGGTGGGACCGTTATAGCGGGCATATCCCCACTTGAGCTGGTTCAGGAGGTTCGGAGAGAAAACGTGCGTCTCCTCAATGGTCCACACTGCGGTCTTTGGGGCATATGCCTGGCCGTAGTTGTATGGGACTGGCCCAACGTTGCGTCCAGCAGTCGTCTGGCCCACCGGAACCGAGCTTGCCTGGCGGCCCACGGCACCCAGGGCCGTCAGCGTGTCTCTCGAACTCATGACGTAGTCGATACGGGATGTCGTTGACCAGTTAGTCAAGCCCGTTGCGTTCGGAGCAACGTAGTTATTCTGCAGCGACGAGCTGACGGCTCCCGCGGGCAAGTTCTGCAGAAAGCTCTGCATGTCCTTTGCGACGGAGGAAAACTCACCCGCAGGAATCACGTTGGGGGTTCCGATCAGTATCGGATTGCCCCGGGCGCCCTTCCCGGTTCCTGGACCGTAGCCGAATTGGTAGCGGCATGGACCGTCGGAACTATTGGCGGTACAGGCGCTCTGGGTCAACGGATCGTAGATCGGGATTGGCGTTTTCAGGCCGAGGAACGCGCTGAAGTCGCCATTCTGCTGGGCAACCGTGGGAAATGTCATCGGCGTTGGCGTTGCGCTGGAGTACCGGAAACCGTTGTAGTTGGTGAAGTAGAAGAGCTTATCCTTCATCTTCCCGATCGGAATCAGCGGGCCACCGAGATTTATGCCGTACTCGTTGCTATGCTCAACGGGCTTGACCGGGGCTCCGGTTGCAGGATTGGGAATCTTTCCGAACCATCCCCAGGTGTCCAGCACGGTATTCCTGAAGAACTCATACACCGAGCCGTGCTGCCTGTTACCGCCCTGCTTGATCGTATAGTTCATCACGCCCTGGCCTTCGTAAATAGCCGAATAGCCGTTTGTCTGCAGCTGGAACTGGTTGACCGCGTCAACTGAAATCGCGGTCCAGACATAACGCGGATCGCCGTTACCGCCAGCTCGCACAAAGGGAATGCCATCAATGTAGACCGTGGAGACTGCGCCACGACTGCCGGAACCATTCACAACGCCGGTATTGGTCGTCGCGTTGCCGTTGGTCACGTTGCCCTGCACGCCAGGCATGAGGTAAACAAAGTCGGAGGCTCGCCGCTGGTCGGCAGCGCCGTAAGCGCCCATTTCGATAGGCAGCTCCGCATAGGTTTCGTTCTCCATCGTCGCGCCCAGCGTCGCATTCGTGGTTTCCAGTTGCGGGGGCTCCGCGGTCACCATGATCTCAGTGCTGGCGGCGCCGACCTTCAGAATGGGGTTAAACGCCTGTGACTCCATCGCGTTTACATGGATGTTCTGTTGAATCAGCTTTTCGAAGCCCTGGGCTGTGATCGTAACGGAGTAGATACCGGGGTCAAGATTCGCGAAGGTGAAGGTTCCCGATCCGGTTGCCTCGCTTGTTGTGGTGATACCGCTGTCATTGTTCCTGGCGACAATAGATGCGCCTGGAATGACCGCACCGGTCGAATCGGTCACCGTACCGGTAATGGCGCCTTTGCCTGAAAGCTGCGCCAAGGCGGAGCCGGCAAAAATGAGCAGGAGGAAGGCAACGAACCATCCCCTCTGCGACGAACCGCTTACAAGCTCACCGCCGGCGTTGTACGCTCTTCGGCACTTGAAACGAACGAACCAATTGCTCATAACGAACTGCCTCCTGGAACACGTAACCAAATATTTGGCTGGGCGTACTTGGGCTCTATCGGCTGAGGAGCCCCTTTTGCCCACGAGTGGTCTGACCACATTTACAAACCGAAACAGTTTGGATCACCCACGTAAGTCTTGTCAATATGGAAAAGTTGGCTTTGGAGTGAGTGAATTGACCGCAGAGGCGAGAAACACGGGCTAAGCAACCCAGAGCGCTACTGTCTGATGTGGTCAGACCAACGAACAAGTGCGCTTAGGACTCGCCGACCTGCGGAACTGAGGCCACGCCAGTGGAAGACAAACAAAATGCACGAGGACCGTGGGGCTCCAGCGCGCGTTGGCCTAGGAACCAGGGCCGGTCCGCGAAGGCCATAATTCGCAACGCGAACATGGTGGAGAAGTCGGACTGTGTCGAGGCGCCTGTGAATCCCCCGGCCAAGGAAGGGCAGACTCATGGGGACGTTGGGCAGCCAGGGAAAGAAACCGGAAACGGTTCACTTCCTCGCTCCGGCGGTTCGCCCGGTCTCCCGCTCCAATCCGCCAGTGCGCGGAGGCTCCCGCCGCGCCTTACTCGCTCTCCTGAATCTTCACCACAAAATATGTGACCGTCTGGCCGTCCGGAACGAGCATTTGGTGGGGCGTTCCAGCCGGAATGTGCACAACGTCGCCGGCCTGAAGTTCCTGGCGAGAGCCATCCTTGACGGAGGCACCGCGGATCTCACCGGGCGCGGTTGTTTTGGGTTCGACGAGTTCGCCACCGGTCAGCACTGAAGCGTGGCCATCAAGAATGTAGAACACGTCAGCGAAGTTCTGATGCACCTCACTCCCGCCATCGCGGTTGCGAAAAGCGAGCATGGTGTAGTGATGCGGATACTTCTCGAGCGTCTCGCTGGCGGAGCCTCCGCCTTGTGCCGCGAGCTCGCGCAGATGCTTTGCCCGCTCGAGCAACTGAGCGGGTGACCAATGATCGGATTTCATGGTTTGCGAATATGCCCCCATGGCGAGCAGCAGAACTGCTGCCGGAATCAGTTTCGTCGCGAATCTCTGCATTACGTTCCTCACAAAGAAACCACAGTGTACTCGAACACCCTTCTCTGAGGCGGTGTTGTACGACAACTGAATGTCCAACCCAACTAATGCAGGCCGGCGAGATTCCGTGCGCGCAGGAACACCTTGAGAAGCATGGGGTGAGTGAGCTTGCCGGTGTTGGTGTTTTGCAGCGAGGGGTGGTAGCTGGCGATAACGGACAAACCGCTGGGCAATACATATTCGGCGCCGTGGCCAAATAGCAAGGTGGAACGTGGAGGCATCGAGCCGATGCGTTGGGCGTATGCAAGCAGGCCGTCGAATGCGATCCGGCCCAGGCAAACTACCGCGCGTAGATTTCTGAGCAGGCTCATTTCTTCATCGAGCAAAGGTGAGCAGTTGCGCAGTTCCTCAGGCGTGGGCTTGTTTCCGGGTGGCGCACAGCGAACGACGGCGCTGATCCACAGGTCGAAAAGCTTCATGCCGTCATCCCGCGAGGATGCATCGGGCTGTGAGGCGAAGCCGGCCTCATGCAGAACGGGGTAGAGAAAATCACCAGAACCATCGCCCGTGAAGATACGGCCGGTGCGATTCGAACCATGCGCGCCCGGCGCCAGCCCCAGCGCGAGCACGCGGGCTCCCGGATCGCCGAACGAAGGGACGGGACGGCCCCAATACTCCCAATCCAGGTAAGCGCGGCGACGCACGCGTGCAACCTCAGCGCAGTGTGCGCGAAGTCGCGGACACCGTTCGCAGGCGATGATGCGCTCATTCAGTGCTTGTAGCGAGGCTGGGGAAGCAACCATGGGATGATTCTAGACGATGGTGACAGTTATGGTCTGGATGATGCTCTGAGCCAGTGAGCCACGAGATCCTCAGGAATGCAGGGTCATGCAGCCTTGCTCGAAGATCGGGGTTCGTCCGGGCCTGGTCCCTTTCGAGGTGGCAGGAAGAATTGACGCGGTGACTTGAAAAACCTCTTCAGGGTGTATGTCATCAATTCAAGGCGCTCGGCTCTTGAAACACCGTATGCCTTCATTCCAACCGAAGCGGCGATGGAGAAGCTCACACCCAGGTTGAGCGCGAAGGTTACGGCGATTCCGTAGAGGGTGCGGAGGAACCAGCCGCGGTATAGCCAGTCATGGCCGAAGCTTGCCGCGGCAAGCGCCAGCGTGCCGGTATTCAAAGTTACATGGCGCACGTCGAGCGGAATTCCCAAGAATTCCCCCACGGCCGGCGTGAAACCGAGCAGATAGCCAAGGACGATGCAGGTGACCCAGCCGGATATGTTGACGTCTACGAAGGCCGCCAGTCTCTTCATGCGATCCTGACCGATCCTGCGGCCCAAGGGATGCTGGGCGATGGCGGCGGGAATGTGGTTAAAGGTGGCGTAGTTTTCAAACCAGCCGCCGGCAAGCGCCGAGATCCAGAGTATTATGCCGGTCAAAATGGCGAAGATCATCGTGCCGGAGGCGAGCGGATCGAGCGCTTTGTAGACATGTTCTGCGCTCGGGACCTCCAGGAAGGGCCGCGAAAAGATGTAAGCCCATAACCTGGCGAAGAGGACACAACCTGAGCTGACGGCGATCAGGTTTCCGGCGGCAGACGCCAACTGGCTTCGGCTGATGCGGCTGATAAATTCGGCGAGCTTCTGGAGACGCTCCTGACCGTGCGTTGTACGGACGATCCCGGCAAAGGTTGCCGCAGTCACGGAGGGCTGCTTTGTAGCAAGGGCGAGATGAAGATGTTGCAGAAGGATGAAGCTGACTGCATAGTTGGTGCCTGCGGCAATGCCCTCAACGAATAGGGGAAGCGGTGCTCCGACGATCCGCATTTTGATTGCTGCCGTCAACACCGTGAGCAGCCCGCCACCCAGGGACGCTTTCCAGATTGCCCGGTATTCGCTGGGTGAATTTGCGATGTAGTGCTCACCGGCCTTTCCCGTGCGCTCAACTACCTTGCGTGCGAGCAGAGAGGTGTTGTCGCGAAAGAGGGCTCGAAGGCTAAGGTCCTCGCTCCGGGAGAACATCACGTCGTCGAGGAGGAACTTAACCGCCTTGAGATGCTGGTGGGGTTCAGCGATGAAAAGAACAACCGCGATGCATTCCATGCGGCTGAGAGCATGCTCGATCGTCTGCATGTCGAAGACGAGTGACGTGCTGACTCCGGTGTCTTCCATGCGCAGGTGAACGTATTCCAGTTCATCGCGCACACGCCGAATCTGGGTGCGCCAGGACTCGAGAGCAGACGTGCTGCCGGTTACATGCAAGAGGTTTGTGCTGGATTGCTGAAGCAGGTAAAAGGGCGATTGTTCGATATGGCAGGCGTGGCTGCGTGCGCGGAGGTCAGGTGAAAGTCCAAGCCCGGCGATGTGGACGGCAAGCAGTTGAAAGGCCTGTTTCAGATCGTCAATCTGTCTGGCCCAGGCTGTTTCGTCGTCCACCGGACAGAGTGTTCGCGCCATTCGCTCGAATGTCTCGTCGGCGAGCTGGAGCCGTCTTTCCAATGCCCTGGAGGTGGGATAAAGCCTGAGGGCAAGCCCCGAGAGATCGGTATCGTCGAGAGCGGAGGGAAGAATGCGCTGCGTGAGCCGTCGTGCGGCTTCGGACCAGAAACTCCCTCGTGGATGGAGCCCGGCCTCGGCAAAGGACTCAACCGAGTGAATCTGGGGCAGGATTTCGCGGACCACCTGCTGGAAGCGAATGCGAAGCTCACTCTGCGTTTCGATAAGCGTAATGAACGCTTCGAGTCGTGCTCCCATGCCCTTGAGCGGCGAAGGGCTACCCTTTACCGTCCATTCCTTTAAGTCAACAAGCGCGTTCAATTGAGACTGCAGGTCTGGCGCGCCAAGAAACCCGTCGAGGATGGTGGCGAGGGACTGAACGTCAGCGCTGAAACGTTTCTCGGACGTGAAGAAGCGCAGAACCAGATCTCGGGTTGGGGTCACCTGTAGAACGGCCACGTCAACTCTTGTCTTCAGCAGTTAGAAAAAATCGAGTGTATTCTACAACGCATGAATTCACGGGGCTATAACCGAAATGGCAGTTTTTTGCCGATAGCCTTCCGAACGTGGTTCTTGTGGAGAGACTTGAGACCCTTCGAGCGCAAGTCCATCTGACGGGCAAAGCGCCTTTACGTCAATGTCACAACCCCTGATTGCTGTAGTGCGCGACGCCGGGGTCAATTATTGCGGAGAAGATGCCATGAAACCAGCAAAGCTGTTGCTCCTCGCCGGCGATTTCGTTGAGGACTACGAAATCATGGTTCCATTTCAGGCCCTCCAGATGGTGGGTCACACTGTGCATGCGGTTTGTCCCGGGAAGAAGAAGGGCGATCAGGTGAGAACGGCGATCCACGACTTTGAGGGCGATCAAACCTACACCGAGAAGCGCGGACACAACTTCACACTTAATGCGACCTTTGACGAGACCGATCCTGCTGACTACGACGGGCTCGTGATACCCGGCGGCCGAGCCCCGGAGTATCTGCGGCTGAATGAGAAGGTGCTTAACGTCGTGCGGCACTTCGACAAGGCGAATAAGCCCATCGCGGCGCTATGCCATGGGCCGCAACTGCTGGCCGCTGCCGGAGTGGTGAAGGGCCGCAGGCTGAACTGCTATCCGGCCTGTGCGCCTGAAGTGGCACTGGCGGGGGGAACGTTTGTTTCGCTGGATTTCGCGGAGGCCACGGTAGACGGAAAGCTGGTGACAGGGCCTGCCTGGACGGCGCATCCCGCATGGCTGGCGAAGTTTCTTGATGTATTGGAGGCACACCTGGCGGCACCGAAGTCCTGAAGATGCGAGGCGCCAGCCAGTCTTCAGGATTGGGCGACTTCCGTTCTTGCGGGCCGGACTTCGCGCAGAGGCTGGCCCGTGCCGGCTGAGAGAACCTGCTGAATCTCCGCAAGGATGGAGAGCGCGATGGTGGCGGGTGTTTCGGCGCCAAGGTCGAGACCAGTGGGCGCATGTAGTTGAGCGAGCCAATTCTCTGCGAGTTCTTCGGGATGAGGGTGATTCCGGATGCGGGCGACTTCGAAGAGCATGTCACGGGTGCGGCGCTGCGGGCCGAGGACGCCGAGATAAGCGAGCGACAGGTCGGTCGAGCCAGCCAGGAGCAGCGCCAGGATGCGGGAATCCTGCTCAAGGCTATGCGTCATGACGATGGCTGCGTCTGTGGGCCGCAGATCGAAGTGACCGGGAGCGACAGCGGGTAGATCAGAGATCGCCAGGACATGAACTTCGTCGGCTTCGCGGAAGTTTTCGCGCGTAGCTAATTGGGCACGGCCATCGCAAACAGCAACAAACCAGCCCAGAGCGCGCGCCAGGCAGAGCACCGGCCTTGCGTCATCGCCTGCGCCAAAGATCCAGAGGCCGGGCCGGGCCGGACGGTAGTCAACCCAGATGCGAGCGTTGGCGCCGTCTATCGGGATTCTTCTCTCGAGCGATTGTCTCTGCGAGCAGGCCTGTTCAGCCAGATTGTGAAGGTCCGAGGTCTCGCGCGAAGCAAGACTCGGAATCGGTTCGTACGCCTGATCCGCCGGAAGCCCGTCGAATGCTCTGCGGGCGATGTGGGGGCCCTGCAGCACTGTGGCAATCGCCAGCGGAACTCGCGCGCGGAAGGCGCCCCGCAGCGAGGTCAACAAAGGAGCAGCAGTTGCCCGACGCTCGAGCAGGATGTGGACAACGCCGCCGCAGCCTGAGCCGTAGGGAATCTCGCCATCGTCCTGTACCGTCGAGTAGCGTTCGACCGTGGGACCGGACTCAGTGAGCCACCACGCGCGCCTGGCTACTTCAGCTTCGAGGCATCCGCCGCTAACGGTGCCGGCGCGCCGGCCATCAGGGGCCAGGAGCATGCGCGCACCGGGTTTTCGATAGCTGGGACCTTCGACGGCCACGATGGTGGCCAGAACGTAGTCCGCCCCCGCTCTTTCCAATTCGCTCCAGAGGGGCAGAATGTTTTCGAAGTCGGTCATCAGCACCTATTGTCGCTCAGGCCTCAAGAATTCGCGACTGCAGAGGTATTCGATTCGGGCGGGCCACTCGCGCACTTCCGTGGCGCTGAAGATGGCTGCATTGATTGTGGACGCCGCTTCGCAGGCCGTGCGATCTCGCCAACGCCGCGCTATGATCGCGTATCCTTCACAGGTAAGGGACGTTATGGGCGATGAAGAGCGATACCGACGAATGCTGGACGTGGCGCTTGAAGAAGCAAGGATGGGCCGGGCCGAGGGCGGTATTCCAATTGGCGCGGCGCTGTTCAGGAAGACGGGGGAACTGATGAGCCGGGGGCGCAACCGGCGGGTGCAGCAGGGCGACCCCAGCATTCATGGCGAGACGGATGCATTTCGCTTGGCCGGACGACAGAGGAGCTATCGTGACCTGGTGATGGTGACTACGCTGGCGCCCTGCTGGTACTGCAGTGGGCTTGTGCGGCAGTTCCGGATTGGCACGCTGGTGGTGGGAGAGAGTCGGACATTTGCCGGCGGGCTCGATTGGCTTCGCGAAAACGGAGTAGAGGTCATCGACATGGACAGCGGCGAGTGCAGGGAACTGCTGGAGGGTTACATCGCAGAGCACCCGGAGATCTGGAACGAGGACATCGGGGAGGAGTAACGCAATTCAGCGCGCTGGACGTCCCAGACTGTTCACGTACACTGGTGCTTCATTGGGGAGGATCGATGGAACGACGTCACTTCCTTGCTGCTTCTCTCGCAACGTCAGTTGCCGCGATTGCAGGCAATGCCGGTGCGCAGGCTCCGGCCAATCGCGAGCGCGAGTTCTACTTGTTGCGGCGATACTCGCTGCAGACGGGTCCACAGACAAAGCTGACTGAGGACTACTTTCAGGGAGCCCTCATTCCGGCGTTGACGCGAATGGGAATGGGACCAATCGGCGCGTTTCGTGTTGACGTTGGGCCTGAGACGCCGACGTTTTATTTGCTGGTTCCTGGCGCCTCCGTTGAATCGGTTGCGACGATTGATCTGCGCCTGGCAAAAGACGCGGAGTTTCTAAAAGCCGCAGAGCCCTTCTGGGCGGCGCCGGCGGCAAGTCCAGCATTCGTTCGCGCTGAGAATGCACTTCTGGCGGCCTTTGAGGGCTGGCCCAAACTCACGGCACAGGCAGGTGCTTCGACCAAAAGCAAGCGGATCTTTCAGCTTCGAATCTACGAAAGTCCAAGCGACCGGGATCACGTGCGCAAGGTGGAAATGTTTCACTCAGGCGAATTCGATATCTTCCTGAAGGCCGGTTTTCATCCGGTGTTCTTCGGCGACACGCTCGTAGGTTCGCGCATGCCGAACCTGACCTATATGCTGAGCTTCGCCGATTCAGCAGAGATGAACGCGAAGTGGGACATATTCCGCAACGATCCGGCATGGAAGAAGATGTCGGCCGATCCGCACTTCAGCTACGAGGCGATTGTCAGCAATATCACCAACCTCTTTCTGAGCCCTCTTGACGCATCCCAGATCTAGACTGCCTGCGCAGGCACTTCATTGAACGAAGTTGAGTGAGTATGCGGCGGCGGGGTCGAATGAGCCGTCGAGAATCTGGAGCGACTTCAGCTGCCGGTAGCTCGTCTGCCAGCGATCGGAGGTCATTCGACCGATCTGTGCGCCGGTCGGATCTCCACCAGAGATAAAGGCACCTTCGCGAAGAGCCTGCACCGTGTAGGCTTCCTGCGCAGGATTCAGCGCAGGATTCAGCTTGAGCAGGTAAGCGTTTGTCGGTTCAGGGTTGCGCAGGTACTCCTGCCAGCCGCGAATGCCGGCGCGAACGAATCGCCGAATAACATCTTCATGCTGCGCTGCAAAGTCGCGGGTGGTGAATTGAACGCGATAAGGATCGTAGCCTGAAGAACTGATCAGGAACGTGCGAACATCGGCGCCCGCCTGCTTTGCGAAGAAGGGTTCACTGGTGATGAAGATCTGCTGAACGTAACCCGGGTCAGCAAGGAAGTTCGCAATCGAGAGGGTTGACGGAACCTGCCGGACGTCGTGCAGGTTGTATCGGGATATGACGTATTTGAGCCATGTAGCTCCGGTCTGCGCCGCAATGGCGTGACCTTCCAGATCCTTGAAATCGCGGATGGGCGAGTCCTTGTGGACCATGACGGCTTGCGGATCGTGCTGCATGGTGGCTGAGACGGCAACGAGCGGCAAGCCGTTGGAGTTCCACTCAAGAATCTGGTCACTGGAACCGAGACCGACGTCGGCTCTTCCATTGGCGACGAGTTGCGCGACGCTCCCATATTGAGGCAGCGGGATAATCGTGACGTCAAGGCCCTCGGCCTTGTAGTACCCCAGCATCTGGGCAGTGTAGAAGCCGCCGTGTTCCGGCTGAGGATACCAGTCCAATTGCAGTCGAAGCGGAGTGAGCCCGCTGCCCGAAGACTCCTGTTTGCTGTGACACCCTGCAAACAGAGCAACGACGAAAAGCGGTAGCGTGGCGATGGGAAGGAATTTGCTGAAACGCAACGGCGACCTCGTAACTGGGCTTCCTGCAAGGGAAGCTATCACGAGGCCTGTGAAGACGCCGTAAGTTTTCTGCGCGCGCCGAGCCTGGCCGTAAATGCGAGCAATGACTCGTCGAATCCGCGCGATGCCGCCAGTTGCATGCCACCGGCGGAGCACGGAATTGTGACGACGGGAACGCCGGCAAGACTGAAGGGCGTTGTGTAGCGCAGCAGGCGGGTGCGGGTGGTGCTGTGATCCGCCCTTGCCGCGAGGCGCGCCACGGGAGAGGCGGGGAGCACAAGCATTTCGTGCTCGACTAGAAGCTCGTCCATTCGGGACTGAAACTTCAGATGACGCTCGCGGAGGGAAGAGATCTCCGAGTCGGTGATGCGCGCACCCCACTCAAGCCGCTCGCGGATGGAAGGCTCAAAGTGATGAAAGTATCCGACGTGGATGCGTGCCGCTTCCCACGCCTGAATCGGCGCAAAGATGTCAAAGGAGTCCGCCCACCAACTGACATCAACCTGCTCGCCACGGAGACCGAGTCCCTCCAGTTCCGTGGAAAAGGCTCGAAGGCTCGAAGCAATTGAGGGTTCACAATCGTGCAGGAAGCTTTCATTGACCGCCGCGAAGCGCGTGAATTCGCACAGGGGAGATGGATCGTCCGGTGCAAACACGCCGGCCAGCAACGGTCCGTCTTCCAGATCGCGATAGAGCCAGCCGATGGTGTCGAAGGATTGCGCCAGGTGAGCGGCGCCGCGCCAGTCACCTCTGCCCAGCGAAGCACGATATCCAACGAGGCCGCAGAGGGCGGCCGGCACACGAATGGAGCCGCCCGTGTCTGTCCCGATAGCGGCGACGGCTGAGCCCTCGAGAACGCTGGCAGCCGCGCCGCTGGAAGAGCCGCCAGTGAGTGAGCCGGGGTTTCCAGGCTGTTGGCAGTCGCCGAATTCGGGGTTCTCGCCCGTGATGCCGTATGCGAGAGGGTGGAGGTGAGTCTTGCCCGTGATGACTGCGCCGGCTGCACGCAGTTTCTCCGCAACCCATGAATCGCGCGCTGCCGGCCCGTGCAGCTCGCGATAGAAGCGGACGCCGCAGGTGGTGGGCGCGCCGGCCAAATCGAAGCAGTCTTTTATCGAGACAGGCAGGCCCCAAAGCTGGCTGCGGCCATCATCGAACATGCCGCCTTTTTCCCGTGGAATAGACGCGGCATTTGCCGCTTCCCTGAGCGTCCAATCAAAATCCTGCCAGAGATAGGTGTTTCGCCCGACATTGCTGTTGCTGTGCTCCAGCGCCTGTCGGGCCAGTTCGATCGGGTCAAGGGTTTCCTTTGCCAGTCCTTCACGCAGGCCATAAAGATGCAATGAGGGAACGCTCATGACTGCATTGTAGGCGACGACTCGGATGACAACTGCGTAACGCAGAGAGTCTTGATCGATTCAAGGGATTTTGTGAAACTGCGACAGAGAGGACGTGCTAAGTTCGAGCATGGAAGTAATGTCGACCGTCGCGCGCCGCCCATCCGGGAGGCAGGCGTTGCATGCAGATCTCGACAGCGAGCGTATGGCTGCTCTCGTTACGTATACGGCGCGGTCGCTCCGCACCAGCTACCCGCGACCGTTTGGAGCTTCCGTCGTTCACACAAAGACCGGAAGAGTGCTGCTACGAGCCCTTAACAAAGTCGCACAGGAGTGCGACCCCAGCGCGCATGCCGAAGTGAGGGCAATTCGTCTCGCGACGAAACGCCTGAAGAAGATTTCACTGGCCGGGTATACGCTTTACACGACGTGTGAGCCTTGCCCGATGTGCATGAGCACTGCTCTTTGGGCGCGACTGGATCGGGTGGTGTATGGTGCGACTATCGAAGATGCAAATCGCCACTGCAATCAGATTCAGATTCCGGCAACCGAGGTTGCGGCGCGCAGCGATATGAAGTGCGCCGTAGATGGACCGATTATGCGCGATGAATGCTATGCTCTGTTTACTCATCCACAAATGCTTCGGGCATTTCGGCTTTGGTCGACCCGCAAGCGCAGATAACCGGGCCTGAAGCACGGCTCTCTTCCCCGAGAGGTCATTCCGATGCACGATACGCTCGCAGCAGAACTGTTTCGGATCGTCGCCGATCCCGCGCGTGTGCTGACTGCCCCGGCTGTTCTTGATCGCCTGTCGCACGACTTTTATTGGTATTCGCCAATTCTGCGTCCCCGGTTGGTGAACAAGGTTGGCGAAGTTGCGGTGCAACCGGTGAGCGTGGACGAAGTGCGGGCAATCCTGCGCTTTGCGGGCGAGCGCGAGATCCCGGTGACGACGCGCGGTGCAGGAACAGGCAACTACGGGCAATGCGTTCCGCTTCAGGGTGGAATTGTGCTGGATCTCTCGCTGATGGACAAGCTGGAAGAAATCACACTTGATGGCGTTGCCGTTTGCCAGCCGGGGTTGCGGCTTGGAGCGCTCGAAACAGAGGCGCGCAAGACCGGATGGGAATTGCGCATGTATCCTTCGACGCTGGTGAAGGCGTCGGTCGGAGGCTTTCTCGCCGGAGGCTCGGGCGGCATCGGTTCCGTTACGCATGGCGGGTTGCGCGATTTCGACACGGTGCGCGGATTTGAGGTCGTCACGATGGAAGACGAGCCTCGCGTCGTGCTGCATGAGGGTGCTGCGGTGCACGAGATCCTGCATGCGTGGGGCACCAATGGAGTGCTGACTCGGATCTGGTTTGCGCTTGCTCCGGCCGTTCAGTGGACGCAGGTGACGGCGACGTTTGACACGTATGAGGATGCGTTTACCTTTGCGGAATCCATTGCCGTGAACCCAGCCTGGACCAAACGGCTGGTCACCGTCTTTGAGTGGCCGATTCCGTCGTTTTTCACACCGGTGAAGCAGGTGGTACGCGCGAACAAAGCGCTGGTGCTCGTGATGATTGCGAGTGCGCAGGCCGTGCAGTGGCAAGTGGCTGCCGAAGCGGCAAGCGGGGAAGTGACCTTTTCCGGTTCATACGATGGACCACGGACCCAACCGCTGTTGAGCGACTACACCTGGAATCACACGACTCTCTGGGCAATGAAGGCCGACTCGTCGTACACGTATCTGCAATGCGGATTCTCGTCGACGGAGTGCAGGGAACAGTTTGCGTCTGCTGCGGGATCGCTTTGGCGATGAGATTCTGTTTCACATCGAGTTCATGAAGAACGGAGATGGAATCGTCTTTCCGGGTGCAATTCCGGTTGTTCGATTTACGACGGAGGAGCGGTTGAACGATATGATCGCCTATTGCCGGTCAATTGGTGTGTACGTGGCGAATCCGCATGTTAATTACCTGGAGGACGCAGGACGCTTTCGAGCCGACAATATTCAGCTGTTGGCGAAGCAGAAGTACGACCCGCGCGGGCTGCTGAATCCTGGCAAGATGATCAGCTTTCATCGGGAGGGAGTCACCCGGTGAAAACGTGGATTCCTGACGCACGCAACTTCGCGTATTTGACATGGAAGCAGGTTGACGCGCTGCCGCGCGACAAGACATTGCTGGTGTTGCCAACGGCGGCCATCGAGCAGCACGGGCATCATCTGCCGCTCGCAACGGACACGCTCATCAACAATCTGCTGCTGGGCAAAGCATTGGAGCGAATCCCGTCAGGAGATGCCAGTCTACGCGCTGCCGCCCGTCTGCTATGGCAAGAGCAACGAGCATCTTGGTTTTCCCGGCACGCTCTCCGTGAGCGCGCAGACATTTCTCGCGGTGGTGCGCGATCTGGGGGCGAGCATTGCTGCGGGCGGATTTCAGAAGCTGGTTCTGTACAACACGCACGGGGGAAATACCTCGCTCGTGGACGTGCTGGCGCGGGATTTGCGCGCAGAGTTCGGACTCCGCACGTTCTCGCTGTTCGGTTCGCCGGGAGCGAAATTTGATGGGGTCAGCAAGCAGGAACGTACCTATGGCTTTCACGCGGGCGAAATCGAGACGGCGTATCTGATGCACGCGACTCCTGCCCTGGTCCACCCTGAAGCTTTCACAGCCAACTACATTGCCCGGGTCGATCAACCGGAGTTGCTCAAGCCGGAGGGTTCATCGGCGAACTTCGCGTGGCTCACCAGAGACATTGCACCCAGCGGAGTGATGGGCGATCCCTCGGCTGCTACGGCGGAGAACGGTGAACGATGGTCGAATGAGGCCGCCGAACGCATTGCGGAGCTGCTCGTCGCGATGTACAACTTTGAGCCGAGGCATGGAGCTTGAGCATGCCGCTGGTTGACTGCGGAAGCGGTGTTCGTCTGGAACGTGGCGTCGAGTGCCGGTTGAGCGACGGCATAATGCTGGTGTCTGATCATTACTATCCGGCCGGCGACGGTCCATGGCCGACACTCCTGATGCGACAGCCGTATGGGCGCGATATTGCGTCGACAGTGGTGTATGCGCATCCAGTCTGGTTTGCACGGCATGGCTATCACGTCGTGATTCAGGACGTGCGCGGCCGCGGCGGGTCGGAAGGCGAGTTTTATCCGTTTCGCAATGAGGCGCGTGATGGCGCCGAGACGATCGCGTGGCTTCGGAGGCACCCCGCATCAAACGGGCGATTCGGGATGTACGGCTTTTCCTACCAGGGAGCAACGCAGCTGCTGGCGGCCGCGGAGGAGCCCGAGGGTTTGGTGTGCATTGCGCCGCATATGACCGCAACCGATCTTTACCACGGTTGGTTTTACCATCAGGGTGCATTGCGGCTGAGTTCGAGCCTGGCTTGGGGCATCCAGATGCTGCGCGAAGACGCGCGGCGCGAAGGGCTTCACGATGCAAGCGATCGACTGGAGGCTGCGTGGGCCAATATTCGGTCGCAGGCGTCAGCACGCGCCTTATGCAGCGCATCCGGCGATTGTTGATACGGCGTTGCCGGGATACGTTCGCGACTGGTTTGAACATCGCGAACCTGGCGACTATTGGACGGCGCAGGATGTCAGCAATCGGCTTGACCGTATCAAGATTCCTGCTCTCCACATTGCGGGTTGGTTCGACACTTATCTTGAAGGGTCCATCGCGGGATATTGCAGTCTGCGCAGTCACGCGGGGAGCGAGTTCGCGCGTGAGAATCAGTACCTGATCGCTGGACCGTGGATGCATATTCCATGGGGAGATCGAGTGGGTGATGCGGAGCTTTGGCGATGCGGCGAATCTGGACACGGATGAAATACTGCTTCGCTGGTTCAACCATTGGCTCAAGGATTCCGGGGATTTCGCGGAAGAGGCGCGCGTTCGGTATTTCTCGCTCGGGCGCGAACGAATGGCGCACAGCGAGAGAGTGGCCGGATGCTGCAATGTGCGTGCTCTACCTGCGGAGCGACGGCCATGCAAATTCGCGGAAGGGAGACGGGAAGCTCGCGCTGGAGCCGGCGCAGGAGGACGAGCCTCGCGACATCTTCGTCTACGATCCTGAGGTGCCGGTTCTTGCGCCGGGCGCGGTCGCAGGCTCTGAGCGGCCCCTTCGATCAATCGGCAATGGAACTGGGAAACAACCTGCTGGTCTACACTTCAGCGCCGATATCGCGCGACACCGAGATTGTTGGGCGACCGCGGGTAAGACTCTTCGCGGCGACCTCCGCGGCGTACGCGGATTTTACTGCGAAGATCGTGCGTGTCACTGCGAGCGGCCGCGCTGAGTTTCTGTCCATCGGCATCGCGCGCAGTTCCTGGCTCTTTCGTGAAGGGGGTTATGCAGCGGACACGATCCAGCAGTGGGAGTTCACAATGGAGCCCATTGCGTTTGTGCTGGCGCCCGGAGAACGACTGCGGTTGGAGGTAGCGAGCTCGGCATTCCCGCTCTACGACCGCAACCCATCGACCGATGTGCCGCCGCAGATGGCTGACAACTGGAGCTGGACCCGTTCAACGCAGCAGGTGCTCCACTCGCCGGACAAGGCTTCGGCACTCTTTTTGCCTTTGCGTGGGGAGCCAGGATGGGAGTAAGCGCCAGCCAAGCTGTTGCAGAGGTCACTCTGCGTGGCGTGTCGAAGCGTTTCCGCAATGCTGCGGTTGCACTTGAGGATGTCACGCTGACAGTTGACCGAGGGGAGTTTGTCACGTTTCTTGGGCCGTCGGGCTGCGGAAAGTCAACGCTGCTGCGATTGATCTCGGGCCTGGCTCCTGTGAGCGAGGGGTCTGTGCGGGTCAACGGCATTACGCCTGAAAATGCGCGAGAGATGATGAGTTTTATCTTCCAGGATGCAACGCTGCTGCCCTGGAGAACCGTGGAGCAGAATGTCGGTCTGGGGCTCGAACTGGAGTATGCGGCCCGGGAGCTTCGCAAGGAGCGGGTTGCTCGCATGCTTGAGCTGGTTGGCTTGAGCAACGTCGGCAAGCGCTATCCGCGACAGCTTTCCGGCGGCATGAAGATGCGCGTCTCCATTGCGCGCGCGCTCGTGAACAGGCCACGCATTCTGCTGATGGATGAGCCGTTTGCTGCGCTCGATGAGATGACGCGCGACAGGCTCAACCTGGAGTTATTGCGCCTGTATGCGGAGCAAAAGTGGACCGTACTGTTTGTAACGCATTCGGTTTCCGAGGCTGTGTTTCTTTCTACACGCGTAGTGATTCTTGCGTCTCATCCCGGGCGAGTTGCGCACGAAATCCCAATTGACCTGCCCTGGCCGCGCACCGCGGAGACGCGCGAATCGAGGGAATTCGAAGCAATGGTAACTGCTACGTCAAGGCTGTTGCGCGGAGTCTATGCGCCATGAAGAGGAAGTCCTGGCTCGTTACGAACAGCGTAATTATCTTCGCTTTCCTGCTTCTAGTGTGGGAGCGTCTGGTCAAGTTTACTCATCTTCCGACCTATATTCTTCCAGGACCTCTCGCTGTTGCATCCGCTGCGCGGGATCGCTTTCCATCACTCTTGAATTCACTTTGGATAACCACTATTGAAGCTTCGGGCGGGTTGGTTGCCAGCATAATTGTGGGAGTGATCATCGCAATGATCTTTGCGCAGTGGCGCTGGCTGCGACAGCTGTCTATCCATACACCATTCTTCTGCAGACGGTTCCCATTGTTGCTATTGCTCCATTGATCATCAACTGGGTGGGTGCAGGAATCGTCGCGGTGATGGTGGTGACGTTTGTGATCTGCCTCGCACCGATCATTGCCAACACGACTCAGGGGTTGATCAGTGTCGATGAGAATCTCATTCACCTTTTCGTAATGCACAAGGCGACTCCAGCGCAGATCTTGTTTAAGCTGCGACTACCGAATGCGCTTCCTAACTTCTTTACCGGCGTGCGCATTTCCGCAGGCATCAGCGTGATCGGAGGCCTGACGGGCGAGCTATTTGCGGGCTCGACCCGCGTCGGCGAGGGCGGATTGGGTTATGCAATCACTTATGCCAATAATCAGATGGAGACGGGTTATCTGTACGCGCTTGTGTTCGCTGCGACAGCGCTTGGATTTTCATTTTTTTTCGTGGTGATGTTCTTCGAGTGGCTTGCGCTGCATCATTGGCACGAATCGAGCCGCCCGCAACTGAGCGAATAGGAGTCAAAGCAGATGTTACGCGCCGAATCGGAAAGCGGTTGGTGGATGATCACGCATCCCGACCATGCGCGCCTGGCGGGGGCTTTTGCCACGGCATGGGGCAATGAGATGTTCCGGAAGCCGGAGCCGCGTGCCCGGGTCTTGCACGGGATTGCGAGCCACGATGACGGCTGGGCTGCGCGCGACGCGCATCCGACGATCACGCGCGCGGGTAAGCCGTCTGCTTTTTCGACCGAGCTTGTGGGGAAATACTCCGCATTTGAAGAGATCGATATCGAAGACTACCTTGGCGTGCGTGAAAAAGCAGTGCGCATCATTGCAGAAGACGACGCCTATGCCGGATTGCTGATCTCGATGCACACCTACAGCCTGCTGACCGAGCACGCCGACCGATCGACAATCGGCAACGATGGGCTCGATCTACTCGATGCATTTCTCGAAAGACAACGGAGATATCAGCGAGAACTGAACGCGGCGATTGCGGAGGATGAGTCGCTCACGCCTTCAGACAAGTCGGAGGGAACGATCCAGGAGCACTTTCGCCTTTTGCAGGCTTGCGACAATCTCTCGCTCCTTACCTGCGTTGACTTTGCGTTGCCTTCTCACCTGCTGCATCCGCTTCCGCTGAATGACGGGTCGCACTCGCGCGTACAGGTGCAACCGCTGGGGCCTCGCAAGTTCCAGCTTTCTCCCTGGCCGTTTGAAGGGGAGAAGCTGAGCTTTGAGTTTCCGGCTCGGCATGTGCAAGGCAAGGAATTTGGTTCGTCGTCGGAGTTGGAGACTGCCTTCAAGGGCGCTCCCGTGGAGCGGTTGTCTGTGCGGCTCGTGCGGCAGGAATGAGGGGTCTATATTGTGTACCATATCGCGGTACTGGCACCCCCCCTCCCCGGATTCTGCAAAGAAATTCCTTGTTTTCAGTAGTTTACGAGAGGGGTGTGGCGCTAAAATCCTCTCAACATTGGACTTAGCCGCAGAATCCTCTCAGCAAAGGAGTTACGGGCGATTTCAGTGGTCAGGGATCAGTAGTCAGGGATCAGCGACCCCGTTTAAGCGGAGCTTGGAGCCTTAGGCAACCTCAGGATAGGCTGACGGCACCCGCACCCACCCATTTTTGATCTCATATGCCATTGTGCGCCGAGAAGGCAGAATGATCCGCACGTGCAGCGGAGTTAGCTGTGACAGCGATGGGAGGCAGACTGGCTGATCAAAAAATAAGGGCCTTCGAGATCAAAAACCTCGAAAGCCCGGACCTGCCGCTTCAGACCTTGCCGGCAGCAATGCTGTGCTACAGCGAACTTACGCGGGCACCACGTGCACGCTAAAGGTGATAGTGTGCACACGGCTGCCGCTTACAGCCCAGAGCGTAATCGGCACGGTCTGGTTCACCGCGGTATGCGCAGCCGTCAGCGTGACAGTTGCTACGCCGCTCGCCAGATTCCCGTTGCTGATCGACGCGGTTACGCCGGAAGGAAGGCCTGTGACCTTGAGGGCCACGGTTCCGTATCCAAACGACTTCACACGTGCCGTCGCCGCCACCTTGCCTGCGGACATTGTGTAGTTTCCGCTGTCCAGATTTACTGCAAAGTCGGCGAAATCCGTCTGCGGCGTCGCAGACACGGCCGCCATGGAGCTTGCAGGTGCAGACCACTTCGATGAGTAGTCCGTGCCCACCGTGCTTTGCCAGCCGGTTAGATTGACTTGCTTGCCGTTGACCACCTTGAATGAAGTCGACGTGGTTGAGTCGAACCAGGTGTTATTGCTTGCATTCAGCGAGTTGGCAAAGTCTGACCAGTCAGCTCCGCTCAGATAGGTTCCAAATACACCCTGGCCCGATGCAGCCGCAACGATCGTATTGCCTGAGAGCACCATGCCTGTTGTGGTCAGGTTGTAAGACTGGCCGGTCTGCCAGTCCTTGATCGTGATTCCGTTCTTCTGCCCGGCGAGGTAGATCTGCGCCTGATATCTATTCGTCGCTCCGTTGTTGTAGAAGGTGTTGTTCTTGAGAGTGACTTTCTGGCTTGTCAGGAGATTGACTCCCGTTCCGCTGGATGCCAGGTGACTGTTCTGAACGGTGATCGGTCCCTCGTTTCGCTCGATCTGGAGCGCCGCGTTCAGGCTGCCCACGAGCGTGGCGTTGGTTACCGTCATGTTCTTGTTGTCCGTGTCGAACCACAGGCCTTGCGCCTGATTGTTGTAGGAGTAGTGATTCTGGACAGTAATATTACGCGTCTGGAAGAGCTTGAATCCGCCCATGCCCCAGTCGTAAAAGGCAGCCTGGGCGCCGCGCCAGTTGTTGTAGTCGGTTTCATTGAAGTCATAAAGCCCGTACTGGCATCTGGTTGTCTGGAAGCCGACGCCGCCATTGTGGCTCGCGATGGAATTCTGCACAGTGAAGTTGCTGGCGCCTGAGATGCTGAGGCCGCCCCAGTTGTTCCAGTTCGCCTGTACCCGGTCAAACAATATATTCGAGCCTGAGGTTACGGTCGCTCCGCTGGTATTGATGCAGTTCGCCGCATGACGCAGCACCAGGCCGCGAACGACGACATTGCTGCGTCCGGTAATGTTCAGGGTCTTTGGCCGCTTGGCCGCTTCGACGACCGCAGTCTGCATGTTTGTGCCGGACGCCGGCCAGATATGCAGGAAGTTGCTGGACTCATCCTGGTAAAAAGTGCCGGGCAGCATCTGCGAAACCGACATGACCTGCGTCAGCGGCACTCCGTTCACAAAGACCATCTCAGTGTGTCTTGCGATTACGTTGAAGTTGCTCGGCCAGCCGCTTGGAAGCGAGCAAGTGCCCTGGGTCTCAGCAAACGGGGCCTCATATGCGCCCGCGTGACTGGAGTCCGCGGACCAGTTCTTCACTACGTCAGAGGCGGCAATGATCGCGGTTCCCGTCGTTGCTGCCTGCAACGTCAGCGGTACAGACTGATTCGACACGGAGTTGATCGAGACTGTCTCCCGGTATACGCCGGCGTTGACAATGATCTTTGTGCCAATCTTCTTCTGATTGTTTGTATTTGCCTTGTTGACTGCGGCCTGAATGGTCTTCAGGGGTGTTGAGGACGAGCCTGGATTGCTATCGGATCCCTTCTGAGCATCAACATATATATATGTAGTTTGATTCTCTGAAACGTTAGCCTGACTATGCGCGCGGGACCCGGTGATGGCCAGAACCGCAAGAAATATAGATAAAGCCGCTTTCTTGAAGTGCATGTATATCCTTTGTTAAGTGCAAAAATGACTTGCTTAACGTAGACCGCCAGACCGCGTTCGTCAGCGAGCCACCGGCGTGCAGAGGTATTTGCGAGAGCGACTTGTATGTAAGTTCCATCTCTGTGCCCTTTGCTCCTACCTTTGCCGAACCGGTGAAACCCTCTGCACACACACTTTTCCTGCGAGCGGCAAAGCCGCATCGTGCGCGCCGCACAAGGGCGCGATGCTTGTGTGCAGGCTTCTGGATCAGGTGATACTCAGAAGATTTTCTGGGAGAACTACCACTTTAGATGTGACAGTTATCACCCAAACGGGTTACTAAAATTAATGAGTTGAGATTCCCTTAATTGTACATCAAAAGTTGGGCAGGGCACCCAAGTTTGTCACGAGCGGCGACGCAGAAAAATCACTCTCAAGCAAGCGTTCCAGTCTGCTGGATTTGTCAATTCACTTTGCATTTCAGTCATCGATTCGTCAGCGCGAAAAAGAGATCGCGTGTAGGAGCGGCGGGGAGATATATTTGGACCGGAAATTAGGTGGGCATGCGGAAGGCGGCAAGCACGAGATGAGTTTGCGGTGCCAGACAAAGTTCGTTATTTCTGCAAGGCCCAACTTGTCGCAGGAGACAACCGATGTTGCAACTGAACCCGGTCAAGAAGGTCTACGACGTCTGCATCATCGGATCCGGCGCCGGAGGCGGAACCGCCGCGAAGGTTCTCACCGAGGGCGGCCTGAATGTGGTCATGCTCGAGGCCGGTCCGCGGCTTGATCCAGACAAAGATTTCAAAGAGCACATGTGGCCTTACCAGCTACCTCACCGCGGCGTAGGGATCGGCGGAAGGCAGGCGGGAATCGGCAACGAGTTCATGGCGCCGAATGGGTTCTGGGAGATTGAAGGCGAACCCTACACAACGGCGCCGGGGTCTTCGTTTCGCTGGTTCCGGTCGCGAATTGAGGGTGGGCGCACCAACCACTGGGGACGCATTGCTCTGCGATTTGGCCCTGCGGATTTCAGATCGCACTCAACGGATGGCATGGGGGACGACTGGCCAATCACCTACGACGAGCTTGCGCCTTACTACGACAAAGTCGAATCGTACATTGGCGTATTCGGATCGAAGGAGAACGTACCCAATGCGCCGGACGGCGTGTTTCAACCTCCGCCGAAGCCGCGCTGCACCGAGACTCTCATCAAGCAAGCCTGCGACAAGCTGAGCATCACGTGCATCCCGTCGCGCCTGGCGATTCTCACAAAACCGCTGAATGACCGCGATGCGTGCCACTATTGCGCGCAGTGCGGGCGAGGGTGCAGGTCCGCGTCGAACTTCAGTTCCAGCCAGGTGATGATTCCGCCGGCGACGGCAACGGGCCGCCTGACGATGATTGCGAATGCGATGGCCCGGGAGATTGTTGTGGGGGAAAGCGGGAAGGCAGAGGCGGTCTCCTACATCGACAAGTCGTCGGGGAGCGAACAGCGCGTCTATGCCAAGGCGGTTGTGGTGGCGGCGAGTGCATGCGAGTCTGCGCGGCTGCTGTTGAATTCGCGATCGCCGAGTTTTCCCAATGGGCTGGCGAATTCGTCAGGGGTGGTGGGACGCTACCTGACCGATTCGGTCGGCAGCGATCTTGCCGGATATTTTCCGCAGCTCGAGAAGATGCCGATTCACAACCATGACGGCGTTGGCGGGATGCACATGTACATGCCGTGGTGGCGGTTCGGAAAGAAGAATGAGTTCCTTCGCGGATATCACATCGAGTTTGGCGGCGGACGCGACATGCCTGGTGTCGGCGGATTCGACTATGTGTGCGAAGAGCATGAGGGGTATGGGGTCAGCCTCAAGCAGAAGTGCCGCAGCTCTTACGGTACGTTCATCGGATTCAGCGGTCGGGGCGAGATGATTCCGAATGACAAATGCTTCTGCGAACTCGACCCGGACGTCAAGGACAAGTGGGGAATTCCTGTGTTGCGCTTTCACTGGGAATGGGGCGAGAACGAACACAAGATGGCCGTGGATATGCAGCAGACTTTCCGCTCCATCATCGAAGCCGCAGGCGGAACGGTGATTGCGGGGACTCGGCGGCATCCGCAGAAGAGCAGTGCCGGGGCGAGCACGGTTCGGCCGGCAGCCGGGCGCATCTCACAGGGCGGCGAGATTATTCACGAGCTCGGAACGGTACGCATGGGCAACGATCCAAAAAAATCCGCGTTGAACAAGAATTGCCAGGCGCACGACGTGAAGAATTTGTTTGTTGCGGACGCCGCACCGTTTGTAACGAACGCCGACAAGAATCCGACGCTGACCATCATGGCTCTGTCATGGAGGACATCAGAGTATCTGCTCGACCAGGCGAGGAAGGGAGAACTCTAGGGCATGAATCACGTTTCTCGACGCGCTGTCCTGAAGTCGCTGAGTACCGGAATCGTGGCGGGCTCGGTTCTTCGCGTCATTCCGCTCGAGGCCGCGGAATACGCGCACCACGTCATAGAAACCGAGAAAGCGGAGGACAAGTCCGGCGCTTACTCTCCGAAGTTCTTTGATGCGCATCAATACAAGACGCTACAGGCCTTGTGCGAGACGATTCTTCCCGCGGATGCAGATTCCGGCGGCGCGATCGAGGCTGGGGCTCCGGAGTTCATCGATCTTCTCACCAGCGAGAACGATCATTACCAATCGGTACTGGGTGGCGGACTGAAATGGCTCGACGCTACGTGTACGAGCCGATACGGGAACGCATACCTGGATTGCACGGCAGCACAGCAGAAAGAGATTCTCGATCTTATCGCCTTCCGAAAGAACGCGGCGCAGGACGAGAGCTTGACGCATGCGGTCGAATTCTTCTCCTTTTTGCGGAACTTCACGGCGGATGGATTTTTCACCAGCAAGATCGGGATCAAGTATCTGGGATACAAGGGCAACACGTTTTTGACGGAGTTTCCCGGATGTCCTCCGGTGCCGGGCGTTTGACTGCGTAGGCCAGGGCGGCGCTGTTTCATGAGCAAGCTGTTTCGCGGCGTGTGCCGCGCGGTTATGATGGGAGCGTCCGGGAAAAGCCCGAGCCGGAGGAGTTCCATGAGCGAGACACAAGGAAATTCAGAACGCAAGCAAGGCCGTCGCGAGTTCTTGAAGGCCGGAGGCGCGGTGACAGCTGCGCTGCTTTCCACCTCCGCTTTTGCCGATACACCGGCAAAGAAGTTGCCGGGGCTGCCCTCGAATCCGCGCACCCCTGAGGCCATGCCGACCCGGAATCTGGGGAAGACCGGCTACAGGGTTGGAATCTTCTCGCTTGGCGGCCAGGCGGCGCTTGAAAAGGCCAACAACTTCGATGCCGCCGTGCCGATCATCGAGCGGTCGCTGGACCTCGGCGTGAATTACATCGACACCTCGTCCATTTATGGCGGGCCGGAACGCTGGAGCGAGCAATACGTTGGGAAAGTGATGGCGCACCGGCGCAATGAAGCCTTCCTCGCGACCAAGACGAAGGAACGGACCCGCGACGGATCGATGCGGATGATTGAGAAATCGCTGCAGCTTCTTCAGACCGATCACGTGGACCTTTGGCAGTTGCACGACGTGGGCACGATGTACGACGTAGACCAGATCTTCGCCAAGGGCGGCGCGATGGAAGCGCTGCTCGAGATGCAGCAGCAGAAGGTTGTGCGCTATCTCGGCATCACGGGGCACTACCGGCCCGAAGCGCTGATTGAGTGCATCCATCGGCACGACTTCGACGCCATCCTGATGGCGATGAATGCGGCCGACCCGCACCACTACAGCTTCAACGACAAGCTGCTGCCGCTGGCGGTCGAGAAGCAGATGGGCATCATCGGCATGAAGATCCCGGGCCGCGGGCGCATTCTCTCCACGTGGACTCCGCCGCCGATCGAGCAGCAGAAGCATAGCTGGGAAGGCATGACGTTCCAGACCGACAAGCCAGGCACGCTGAAGATGCGCGAGGCGCTTTACTACACGCTGTCGAAGCCGGTGAGCACGGTGATTATCGGTTGCGACACGATTGCACAGCTCGAAGAGAACGTGCAACTAGCGCGGGAGTTCACGCCGCTCAGCGATGGGCAGCAGACGGAACTGGTGGCGAGGGCCGAACCCTGCGCGAAGCCGTCGTTGTTCTTCCGGTTCTACGACCGGCCGTAACCACCTGCGGCGGGGTGGACTCCGCTCGCGCGGTCAGAACACGAAGGGCCGGAGCCATTCGCTCCGGCCTTATTCATTTCCGGCCTCAAGCGTTCACATTCAGATAGAGCCGATAGTGCTCGTCCTTGATCGCAGTGAACGGTCTCAGCGTCAGCGCACCTGTTGCCGTCTTGGCATGCCAATCGGTTGAGCCAGGTGCAGACTGCGTCGCAGTAAGCAGGTCCTGCTTTCGCGCCGTGGCGGGGATATCGCCCACAGCAAACAACGCGAGCGGGCCCGTGCACGGTTGCCATCAGATTGGGATGCTGCGGGTCCACAGGCTCAAGCGTCGTTGGCATGTCGAATTCAATCTCGATGCGGTCGCCATTCTTCCAGGTTTGTTCGATGCGAGCGAACTTTCCGGGCGCGGGCGTGTCCCCAGTTCGTTTGCCGTTGATGGCGATGGACGTCTTTGGGTCCTGCCCATGCGGGAATGCGCACGTAAATCGGAAACTTGCTTTGCTTGTCTGTTGCTACTTCGATCTGTGTTGACGGCGTGTGCGGATAGGTCGTTTTCTGCGTCAGTGCAACGCGATCGCTTCCTCTCTTCCACGTGACGCGAGACGGAACGAACAGGTTCACGTAGATTCCTTCGCCATCGCGGAAGTACGAACTGATTCCATAGTCAGCCGTTACCTGCGAGAAGGTTCCGGTGCAGCAGTGCCACTTGTACGGGTGATAGAACTTCGATCCGTCGTTGTTGTAGTCGGAGTAGTAGAAACCGTGACCATCTTCCTCGATCGGCTTCGCGCCGAGAATGCAGTTGTACAGCACGCGCTCCATGCTGTCGCCATAGCGGCTGTCTTTGGTCGTTCGCAGCAGGTAGCGGGTGATCTTGAAATGCGCGTAGGAGCCGCAAGGCGTTTCAAAGCTGGAATGTGATTTGGAGAGGGTTTCACCGATCTGGCCGCTGCCCGGCTCTCGGAAGTTCTCGTCGGGTCCCCATCCGCCTGTCGCGAAGCTTTGCGTATCGCGGACGAATCCGAAGCCATTTTGCGCAGCGCGCAGATACTTTTCATTCCCCAGCACGAAGTACGCCTGCATTGCGCTGCTCATGGCATTCACGTGGCTGTAGGCGTGCTTTCCGGGGAGCACATTGTGTCCCGATGCAAGCGGATCCCAATACCAATCGTCGGCAAGGAATCGGACGGCGAGGTCCTTGTAGCGGCTGCCCGCTCCACGCTGCCACGCAAGGAATTGATTCTCCGGCAGTGTGTATGGCTCGTCCCAGCAGAAGGACTCGTCTTTGTGGGGGCGCGCATACTGTTCGTCGCGCGACAGAGCCTTCGGCGGCAGGCGAGCAATTACCGAGTCCAGCGCCGCGTCGAGCACTTTCAACGCCTGCGGATCTGCTGCAAATTGATGCGCGTCGATCAGACCGATCGAAATTTTGTCATAGGTATAAGCAGGGAAGCGATTGTCGTCCCAGAAGTGGGATGAGATGGCGGGCCCGAAAGCGCGCACAAGGCGTTGAACTTTCTCCTGCGTTGCGCGATCGCCTGTCGCTGCGTAATCCCGCGATAACCCGGAGAGGTATTGTCCGAAGGTGTGGCCCGGAGCGAAGCCGTTATTTGGCCGGGCATCGATATCGCTCAGCGGCTCCCAGCTATACCAGCCACCCATGTCCTCGCCGGGAGCCGGAAGCCCGGCGCGCTGGCGATAGGGCTTGAGCAAGCTGTCCTCATTAAGGCCGCTGTAGAAGACGTGATTGGCATGGAACTGCTCGCGGACGGGGCCATCCAGCAACTCGACGTCGCCGTATCCGAACTGGCTCAGCGGAGCAACGACGGCGGGCGAGTTCTCCTCCGCTGAGAAGGCAATGCGAGGCCGAACCAAGGCTGTTGCAGCAACGGCAGCACCGGCTTGCAGGAAGGTGCGGCGAGTCTGAGAATGCGCGCGAGTCATGTGTATCTCCCGCAAGGGATTGTATAGCGGTGTCCTTCCGGGCGATTTCTCGAAAGCGCGAGAGATGAATGCATCCCCGGTTTCATCAACCAGGGAATTCGATCCTCGGTAGTCATAATGTGTGACATAGATCACAGCGTAGAACACGGACTTAATTTGTCCTATATCTAACGAAGACCAAATCGGTCGCATTTGAGGTCCGATCTCAATAGAACGCAGAAACACAAGGATTACATCAATGAAGATCTTTGGCACTCTTATCCTGCTCAATATATGTATGTTAAGTCCATCATTCGCCACAGCTCAAGACGGTGCAACGATCTCGGGGGTCGTCCACGACTCGACGGGAGCTGTAATTGCCGGTGCGCTCGTGAGCGTAGGCGGACAGAACGCGACCGGGGCATTCTCGACCCAGACTGACGATCAGGGCCAATTCCGCATCGGAGTTCCTTCGGAGGGTGTTTATCAGGTCAAAGTTGAGGCAGGCGGATTTGCACTTTACCAATCCGAGCTGACACTTTCCGGTGCTACCCGGACCCCGGATCTGGATATTGTGTTGAAGGTCAGTGGAAACAGTCAGACGGTCGAGGTGACTGCCGACGCCCTGATCGCCGAGACGACCAGCACACAGTTGGGAGAGTCACTCGACACCAAGAAGATTGAGGGCGTGCCGCTTAATGGTCGAAGCTTCACTGACTTGATGGCGGTTCAGCCCGGGATCGCTCCGCAGAACACGGCTCAACCGGGAGCAGTGATTATGACCGGTGTTGCCTCCACGCCTCCGTCAGGCGATGCCAACCCCGGCAATCTCTCGATCAGCGGCCAGCGTGAGACCTCCAACGGCTTTCGGGTGAACGGCAGCGACGTGGAGGAGGACGTGAACATGGGGACCTCGATCGTGCCCAACCTCGATGCGATCGACAGCTTTCGCGTGCTCACTTCAAACTTCGACGCCGAGTACGGGAACTCCAGCGGAGGCCAGGTACTGGTGGTCACCAAGTCCGGCACTTCGCAATGGCATGGCAGCGCTTTCGAGTTTTTGCGCAACACCTCTCTCGACGCTCGTAATTACTTCTCGCAGGAGCGCGCCGCTTACCATCAGAATCAGTTTGGCGCCACATTGGGAGGCGCGCCCTTTCCATGGAAGAGCCTCAAGCTCTTTGCGGATTACCAGGGCACTCGTCTGACAGAGGGCATCGATACCGGGAACATCGCGGTGCCCTCGCTTGCCGAGCGCACCGGTGACTTCAGCGCTATCCCGCTCACCGGGGCTGTAAGCGGCGACTACTGGGCATCCCTGCTGACTGCGCGCCTGGGCCGCACCGTGACCGCGGGTGAACCTTACAGCAGCGTATTCCCTGACAAGCGGATTCCGCAGTCGCTGTGGTCGGCGCCGGCGCAGTCGCTGCTCGGGTCGATTCCCCGGCCCAACGTGGGGCAGGCTCTCTTCGCCACCTCCGCGGAGGCGCAGACAATCGATGACAACAAGGGAGCCGTGCGTTTCGACTGGACGCATGGCAGCGGCACGCTCACCGGCTACTATTTCCTGGATGATTATTCGCTCGACAATCCCTACCCGACCGGTACCGGCGGAGCCAGCGTTCCGGGATTCAACGCGACGTCCAACGGGCGCGCTCAACTCGTGAATCTGTCTCACGCCATCACCCTGGGGAATTCGGCTCTGAATGAGTTGCGCCTCAGCTTCATGCGCAACTCCAATGCAGTGGGTCAGCCGAAGGGCGGAGTTGGGCCTTCGCTCGCGTCGCAGGGATTCAGCGGCATTGTCGCACTCAAGCCCGTGACGGAAGGCATCGAGAACGTAGCTTTCAATGATTTCACTTTCGGCGTCGACACCACCGCACTGGAACAGGCCGAGAACATTTATGAGGTCAGCAATGCGTTCTCGAGAATTCTGGGTAAACACGGCCTGAAGCTCGGCGGGGAGATGCACGCAAACCAGATCAACACGCATCCGGATGTCGTCTTCAACGGAAGCTTTAACTTCAACGGCTCTGAGACCGGTCTTGACTTCGCCGATTTCCTTCTCGGAACGCCATCCAGTTACACGCAGGGTGAGGCACGCGACTTCTACAATCGGAATCTATATATAGCGGCCTTTGTGCAGGACAGTTGGAAGGCCACCGATCGACTCACGATCAACTATGGTGTCCGGTGGGATCGTATTCAACCCTGGCAGGAGAAGTTCAATCAACTCCAGACGCTGATCAAAGGCGAGCAGTCTCAGGTCTTCCCCGGCGCTCCGCTGGGACTCGTCTTTCCCGGCGATCCGGGCGTGCCTCGGTCCCTTGCGCCGTCACGCAATAATTTTGCGCCGCGCATCGGTGTCGCGTGGACCCCATCCGCCGCGGAGTCGTGGGTCAAGAAGCTCACCGGAGGGCCTGGCCAGTCGAGCATCCGTCTTGGTTACGGCATGTTCTACACCGCGTATGAAGGATTGTCGGCTGGAATCATGAGCGCCAATCCTCCCTACGGCTACACCTACACTTCCGCCGCGCCGCCCTTGTTTGAATCACCCTTCACCGTGGCTTCCACAGGCGTCGATGCTGGACAGCGCTTTCCTTTGCAGAAGGTGCCATATGGCGCCGGCCCTTCCCACCCCAATGGGTCTATCGACTGGAAGCAGTTCGAACCTCTTGTTGGCATTCCGGCAGTTGATCCACGCGACGTGACCCCGTACGCAGAACATTGGATGGTGAGCTTCGAGCGCCAATTCAGTGCGTCCACGCTGGGCACGCTCAGCTATGTGGGAGCTTCATCGCATCACCTTCTGGTCCTTGAGGAAGCCAATCCTGCCGATCCTGCACTCTGTCTAGGCATGGGACCCGCCTGCGGCCCGTTCAACGAACAAGCTGCGCGCACGCAGTTCGGACCGGCCTTTGGCAGCGTCGTGTTGCAGCGCACCATCGCGAACTCCAGCTATAACGCGCTCGAGGGTTCGCTGAATCACCGCTCGCACGGATTGGAATTGCTGGCCAGCTATACCTGGTCCAAGTCTCTGGATCAATCCGCCGGCTTACCGGAACCGGTTAATCCTGTGGACCCTGGGCTGAGTCGCGGGCTCTCGGCCTTCGATATTCGCCACAATCTTGTGACGAGTTTTCACTACCAGATTCCCACGATGCAGACGGCAGGTCGTTTGAACTGGCTGGTTTCGGGCTGGGCGATCGCTGGAATTGCGCGTTTCACGACTGGACTGCCTGTCACGATGGTCAACAACAACGACACCTCTCTGTTGGGAACCATTCCGAATGGAATTAACAACAACGGCGTCGATACTCCGCAATGGACCGGTGCGCCACTGCATGTGAATACGAATCCTCGCGGCGGCGCGGCGATTTTTGACGCCGGCCAATTCGCTCTTCCCGCTCTCGGTACGCTGGGCAACGCACGCCGCCGCTTCTTCTCTGGTCCGGGGATGGTGAATCTCGATGCAACTCTGTCGCGAAGCTTTCTCATACACGATGACCACGCGCTTGAGCTTCGTGCCGAGGCCTTCAACCTGGTCAATCATGCCCAGTTCTTCGGCGCCGCTGCGGTCGAGGGCAATATCTCCAGCGGAAGTTTTGGCCAGGCCGTCAGTTCAATGCCGCCGCGCCTGATGCAACTGGCGCTGCGATATCGGTTTTAGCGGAGCCCGCCGGAAAACTAAAATCGCGAAGATGGGGTACACTTTTTGATTCCAGGCCCGCTTTACTTTCGAGCGCCGCCAGACTGTGGCGGTGAGATATTGCATCGGCAGGAGGCAGCGATCTGATGAATGTTGAAGGTAGTGCCGTGCAGAATGACGATCCGATCATGAAACGTCTGGAAGACCAGATCGCCTGGTACAGCAGTAAGAGCAGGGCTGCCCAGCACATCTACAAGCGGTTGAAGGTTATCGAGATTATTGCTGCCGCCATGATCCCGTTCATTGCAGGATTGAGCTTCCACTCTGTAGCTATGGTGACAGGAGGCCTTGGCGTGCTGGTCACGGTGATCGAAGGAGTGATTCACCTGAATCAGTACCAGCAGAACTGGACATCCTATCGCTCAACAAGCGAAAACCTGAAACACGAAAAATTTATGTATCTCGGCAAGGCTGGTCCGTACTCTAACGCATCCGATCCGCATGCCCTGTTGGCAGAAAGAATAGAAACACAAGTGTCGCAAGAGAGTGCGCGCTGGGCCGCCAGTCAGAATCAGGACGCGACAAAGCAGCATCAATGACGATGCGCGATCAAGCGTCTTCTGGTGCGGAAAGTATTGCCGCCAGGCGTCGATGTGATTCGGCGTGGCGTTCATCTACATCATCCAGACTGAGGGGATGAGTTGCCGCTGTTGAAGAGCGCAGCCTCCGCCTGGCGGCGTCGCAGCAGCCCAGGATTGACGACTCCTCCGGCATGATCCCACAACTCAAACTGGGCAGCGGCGCCCGCGAAGTCACCGGCGTTCAAGTCACGGAGCAACCGCGATCCTTTGAAGGCACCGGCGCCGACGTTGAACACAAAGTCCACGAGGGCATCAAACTCTTCCTGAGTGAGCTTAACCAAGACGGAGTTGTTGACGCAGGCCGTTGCGCTGCTGACGTCTCTGGCGAGCAGATCCTGAGCTTGAGCCTGGGTGATAATAAGTCCCGGTGTAACATCTGAGCCGGTGTGGCCGTAACCAATTGTCCAAACACCCACTTGATCCTGATACGCGATTAGACGGCATCCTTCAAACTGCTCGGTGAGCGCCATACCTTTCGCACTGTAGGCCAGGTTATTCAAGCTCATACGGCAGAACCTTTCTCACCGCAATTGGTCGCGATATTAGCACAAAGCGAGCGTGCCTTTCATTGCACAGGGTAGATTGAGCACCTGGTCGAAATCCAACGAGCACTACCGAAAGAACGCTGAACCCGCTATACAAAATGGTTGAGAGAATTGTGCGTACGCAGAATGTGTCCAGCACTCATGGGCCCGGAGACGCGCCAATTTTATTGACAAACGCCATTTCCTGCCATATTGTCATGATTCTATTAGGCGCTTCCCCGGATTTGCCCGCGCAAAAAACAAGAAAGACAAGCCGACTTTTCAAGGAGGCTCAGCGATGGCGTACAGTGCGTCGCAACTTCTTTCGATGTCACAACAGGAATTGGACGCCCTGTTTTCCAGCAGCCCCTCCGGTGTCATTCCCAATGGGGAGGCACACGGCACAGCGATCATTGCCCCCGGCACGAAATTCAGCTCAGAGATTGCGGCGCTGATCAATATCTTTGTCTGGAAGGGGAAGACCTTTGACGCCGCGCACGGGACTCTGCGAAATGAGATCCTCCCGCTGGGATTAAACGCGATCGTGGCCGAAGTGTATAAGGCGCCGAGCTGGTTCGATAACAAGGAATGCATCGTCCTTGATTACTCGAAGACTTCACTTGTCGCCAACCACATCCGTGACGAGATCCGGCAGATCGATCCGGGCGCATACCTTGGCCTTGTGTATTGGGACAAGAACCGTTCGATTCACTTTGCGCTTCACTTTCCCGGCGCATGACGATCCAGTCCAATCCTGATCGCCCGGTTCCCAAAGCCAACACGGGCTCTGCGATCATGAACTGGCTGAGCGATGCGTCAACGAACCTCGTGCATCTCGAACGGCGCTTCGATCCGTTCTTCAGGCCGGTGTTTGATGCGATCCTTCGCGACCCACTCACCGCCCTCGCGACCGGTCTGATTAACATGGGCAGGCCAAATGAGGGCCTGAGGATCGCCGAGGAGAAGCTGCTTCCGAATGAAGAGGAGTTCGTCGATTCCATCATCCAAAGCTTCACAACGCAAATGAAGTTGCTCTGGCAGCCTGGGAGATTTGAACGAGGCGGAAACACGAAGACGCATGGCATCGTGCGTGGCGAATTTATCGTTCATGACAGTCTGCCACCGGAGTTTCGTCGCGGTATTTTCGCCCAGCCATCCACGTTTCCAGCATGGGTTCGTTTTGCAGGGCCGGGACCCTACATTACGCCAGATATCGATGATGTCGGCTTCATGAGCATCAGCATCAAGCTGATGCGCGTTCCGGGGCCAAAACTCCTGGATGAGGAGAAGTTCACACAGGATATGCTTGGGGTTTCCACGCCGACCTTTGTCACACCTGATGTAGTGGCAAATGCGCAGTTACAGAAGGAGAGCGTGAAGAACGCGCAGATCTTCTACTTTGTCAATCTCTCCCGACATCACGTTCTGGACCTGATCATGCAGTCTCTTTGGATCAAGACGCAGAGCAGCCCATTTGAGGCGCCGTATTTTTGTTGTGTTCCGTACCTGCTGGGTGAGGGCCAGGCAATGCAATATTCGGTGTGGCCGAAGACGAACCGCCGTACGCCCATTCCGCGTCTGCCATTTCGGCCTCCCGACGACTACTTACGCAACGCCATGGTGGAAACGCTTGCGAAGGAAGATGTAGAACTCGACATTCGAGTGCAACTGCAAAGAGATCCGCACCTCATGCCTATTGAGAACAACGCGGTGCTGTGGCCGGAGCGCATTTCACCCCGCGTCTCTGTGGCCACGTTGCGCATTCCGCGGCAGAAGTTCGATTCTCCAGCGCAGCTGGATTTCGCCAAGCGCCTTTCATACAACCCCTGGCACTGCATTGCAGAACATCGTCCCCTGGGAAATCAGGGCCGTGCGCGGCGCCGCATGTACTGGACCCTTGCGACGCTTCGACAAAGCATGAACGCGACACCTCACTACGAACCGACCGGTGACGAGGTTTTTGACTAACAACCGATGACACCGCAGTCCAACTTCATGATTCTGGCAACCGTCACCCCGTCCCGCTGCGCGGAGCTTCGCCGTCTGCTTGCCGAAATGAATTACGAACCAGGAGTGCTGAACCCTGGAAATGCACTGATCCGGTTTGAACAATTCGACCGGGTGCACTTCGCCCGACTCTTGATCCTTGACGATCAAACACTGGATGACATCAGAGTTTACGGCTTGCCGCGAGTGGACATGCCGACTTATCTCGCGTTTCTCGGGGACGTCGACGGGCCCAGGGAGGAATTCTTTGCAGATTTGGTGCAACGAGCCGGATCTGGGCTTCGAAGCATCTTCATGCTCTGCGACGGCTTCACTGCCGGAACTGATCTGCTGGCATGGATCAGGGCCCATAATGTGGCTTCCGCGGCCAACTACGTGAATTGGATCGGAAGAACCGTTCGGCAGGTGAGGGAAGAGATTGCGCTTCGGAAGGCCCTCGTCAAGTTCGTTCAGGATAATTCTGATTCGCTGCGCGGAATGCAGCTGGGCAGGGTACACGACACGCTGAAGAGTTTTGTTGCCGGCGAAGCGCAAGCCGGGCGTCTGGCACTTACTCCCCCGGCGCCCACGCCCTTAGGATGGACGATTCGCAATCTGCTTAACCTCGTCGGCATCCCGATTCTGTTCCTGATCGTCTCGCCGCTCTTGTTGGTTGCTCTTCCGTTCGTTCTGATTCGGCTTCGAATCGCGGAAAGGTCTGACCCTGAAGTTGCGCCTCGCGTCAATGCCGACCATGCAAAGCTGCTTGGATCGCTCGAAGATCACGATGTTTCTAATCAGTTCAGCGCGATGGGCAGCATAAAACCTGGTTTGTTTCGCCGCATGGTCATCATTCTGGTGCTCGTCGTTATCGACTACACGGCTAGACATATCTTTAATCGTGGCCACCTTGCCCGCGTCATTTCGATTCAATTTGCGCGGTGGGTCTTTCTGGATGGAAAGAAAAGAGTGATCTTCACGAGCAACTATGACGGTAGCCTGGAAAGCTACATGGACGACTTCATCAACAAGGTTGCATTTGGACTCAACGTGGTTTTCAGCAATGGAATCGGTTATCCGCGAACAAACTGGCTTTTGTTGAATGGTGCGAAGGATGAGCAAACCTTCAAGAACTATTTACGGCGCCACCAGTTGCCCACGGAGGTCTGGTACAACGCGTTCCCGGGAATAACGGCTCTCGATAAGTGGCGAAACGCACTTATCCGGGAGGGAATTGAAAAGTCGTGGATGACGAACGATGAGATACAGGAGTGGCTGCGGCTCATCTAAGGGAGCAGGTGTTTATGAGCGCTGCGTCAGTAGACGTGAATGACATCCAGGGTATTGTGCGCTTTGGCTACGCCTCCCTGACAGAAGCATTCTTTCTGTTGCTGACGATCCGTGACGCTCGAGCTGCGCGAGCGTGGCTCAAGTCGGCCCCTGTGACCACCGCAGAGAAGTTAAGCAAGGCACCCGATACAGCGTTGCAGGTGGCTTTTACGAGCGAAGGGCTAGAGGCACTCGGTGTTCATCAGGACGTGCTTGCGGGGTTCTCACGCGGAGTTTCTGTCCGGAATGGCGGGGGAGGAAAGCCGCTCCAGAAGGCTTGGAGATACAGGGGCCAACTCTCCAGGATCGTGGCAGTGGGGTGGGCCGGGGGAGGTTCCCCACGTGGTGGTGATGGTTTATGCGAAGCCTGGCAGGATCGATGCATGGATGCAAAACATTCGGAATGCGACTTGGCACGCAGCCTTCACCGAGCTTTACCGCCTGTCGACATCGGACCTACAGGGCGCGGAGCCATTCGGATTCAAGGATGGCATTAGTCAGCCCTCACTCGACTGGGCGCTTGAGCGCGAACCTCAGAAAGATGAACTCGAGTACGGGAATCTTCTTTCCCTGGGCGAGTTTTTGCTCGGCTATCCGAACGAATACGGGAAATACACTGCGCGTCCCTTGCTACCCGCGGACGCACCTTTCAGCTCGGTGTTGCCATTCGCTGAAGATGAGCCAGACAAGCGGGATCTCGCACGCAACGGCACATTTCTAGTAATTAGACAGTTACAGCAGGATGTTAGAGGCTTTTGGCGCTATCTCGATAAAAATTCCGGTTCTGACCCGAATGCGCGGCAGCAGCTTGCAGAGTCGATCGTTGGTCGGCGGATGGACGGTACTCCTCTCGTTCCGATCGAATCAGGCGCCATCGCAGGAGTTGATCCAGGTTCAGCAGCCACGAACCGCTTTACATTCAACTCAGATGAAAATGGAGTTCGCTGTCCTTTTGGTGCGCACATTCGCCGGGCAAACCCGCGCAACGCTGACCTTCCTTCTTCTAACGACCTCATCTTTCGCCTGCTTCACGTGCTGGGTTTCGGAAATGCAAGGTATCGCGATGACGTAATTGCGTCGACCCGGTTTCATCGGATGCTTCGGCGCGGTCGAGAATACGGAGAAGGGCTGACTCCGGATGCGGCGGTAGGGAGCGGTCCTGATAACGGCGAACACGGAATCCATTTCATTTGCTTAGTGAGCAACATCTTGCGCCAGTTCGAGTTTGTGCAGAACTCATGGGTGATAGGCACCAAGTTTGATGCGTTGAGTGACGAAGGCGATCCTCTGCTAGGCATTCGCGCTGCCGTTGCGGGGGAGGGCACAAATACATTCTCGCGGCCTCAGGAAACCGGTCTTGGAGTCCGATACACGGAGATACCCCAGTTCATTACGGTTCGGGGCGGAGCCTATTTCTTTCTTCCGAGCATGAGTGCGTTACGCTATTTGTCAATGATCGACGAAAGTTAGGTACAGAACTTATGGGTAGTTAGAAGGGGAGCTATCTGAAAGGAGGAGACGTGAAGAGGATCCATGTTCCTGGAGTAGTGGATATTGTTCAGTCAGACGATCCTGCTGAAATCAAATCCATGGCACAAGATGAGAATCTTGATCGAGCCTATTCCGATCTGTCCAACCTTGCCAACGGCCACATTCTTCGACAGGTGCGCGAGACTCTACAAATTGACGGCAAACCCTTTCCGACAGTTGCCCCGAGGAGCGCACCTGGCCGTGCCGAGGCTCAAGACGCGCTCTGGAAGCGCCTGACAGATCTGGCGCCTTCCTATGCAGTCGGCCCGGCGGTGCTTGAACCGCTTGCCGCATTTGTCCGAGGAGATGGAGCGCCCGATGCCTGCGGCCCTCTCGCTCAGCAGGTGGTTGGAAGTCTGTTTGGTGCAGATTTCAAGGCGTCGCAAGAAAGCTGGGATGCCGCTTTGCTCCTCGATAAGGCTCCGCGAACGCTGAACCCTCTGTTGCTCGCGTCGTGGGCGGCAACACATGAAGTTGACAAAGCAAAACAACTGTTATCGGGAATGGTTGGAGGCGATCTCGCTGCGGTGCATGCGATCGGTGTTGCGATTCATAACATCGTGAAGGGCGTCGAACTTATGAGACAGCTCTACAGCGATTCGAACAACCGGGCAGCTCTTTCTCCGGAGTCCGCCGGAAGCAAATGCATTTTCGCGCCCGAGAAGGTCCTCCGGCAGCCGGTTGCGCCGGAGAACTCTACTGAAGGTGAGCTCGAAACCGCCACACTCGTGATACTCAATCTGCAGGATGCAAACGCAAAGGCGCCTGACAAGTCCGTCGCATTCCTGACCGGGACCTGGAGTCAATGTCCGGCAGAGAGCTGGGTTCCGGCGTTGCTCGAAGGGACGTGGCGGCGGGCTTGTTCAAATTAGGCTGACGGTCTGAGTATCAGGATTCTTGCTATTGCCCCTTGTCTGCATTGAATAACGCTTCGCACACTTTATGGCTTAGTCAATCGAGGCTTTGTTTCGATGAATCGATACTCGCTTGTATTTGCGCTGCTGATGGCCTCCAGCCTGGCGGTCCGGTCCCCGGCTCCTGAAGCGACCGGGTCCTCAGGCCGCGGTGAGAGCGGGAGAAGTATTTCCAGGGCGAGAGCGAGCGGGGCGCCTCAAATCTCCTCAAGTCTTGAAAATCAGAAGTTGCAAGCTGCCCAGAGCGAAGACGCGAGCCGTTTGAGCCAACCGCTCCAACTGATTAAAAGGTTCCTGGGCAACATGGAGTCTGTTCCGCATCCGGTCGAAAGCATCAAGGTTCTGTTTGCTACCGTGCCCCACCCCATCGAGACACATCTCGCGTCCGCATTCGACCACAACGTCGACGCCCTGCAGAGCGGTATTCAGGCAGCCGGGTACGTGTATGACAGCTCCTATATACCTTGGACGCAACACCCACCGCGCGAGTCCTTCGATGACGATGAGAAAGAAAAGGCAAATAGACGGGATGAAGATGCACTGCCTGGGATTCTGCTGTTCCGGCAAAGCGGCCGCGCTGAAGGGACCTACTCTCACGGGCTATTGGTCTTCTTGTTTACTGAAAAGCCGACACAAGGCATCTCCGTCAATCAGGTGCCGAATGCGATCTCCATTCTGCGTTTGAGTGATATTAGCCTCACGGGACTAATTCGCTTTCTAGGACCAAGCTACTCCGGCTCGCTTGCTTCGCTCGTCTCGGTTGTTGGAACTCTCCACAAAGCGAATCCAACAGCCGGGGTTTTGATTAGAAGCGGGAGCGTTTCGGGCGGAGAGCCAGCTGCATCAGCAATGAAGGAGATCGCGAAACAGCTGCCAAAGATCGACATAGATTTTGGCAGTACGCAGCCCGACGACGGAATCTGGACGGTTGCTGCGCTTGAGACACTGGAGGAAATCGGAATCTGCCAGGGATCTGTCGCCACACTGAGCGAAAACCAGTCTCTGTATGGTCATATATCGCCTGCTGCTTCGAAGACACCAAAACTCCGAAAAGGTGGGTTGTGCAAGGATCAGACTGCGGGAGTGTGGGGTCTCAGCTTTCCGCGCGACATCTCCAGTCTTCGTTCCGGTTACGAGCAACAAGGAATTTTGCAGAGCCGCTCTCTGACTCAGCCATGGAATAAGGTCCTCGAACTTTCGGGCAACGATGAAAGCGAGGGAGACACCGTAAAGTCATTCGGAGGCTCTTCCACCATAGCCGTGCAGGAGTCGATCCTCTTTGGTATTTCGGAGTTTCTGAAGAAGCACGCTATTCGCGCGGTAATTATTGCTGCCACAAACGAAGAAGATCGCTATTTTCTCTCTGAATTCATTCACGCACACAACTCCGGGGTTCGTATTGTCGTTATTGGGGCTACGCGTGTTTTCATGAGGGGCTCCACAGCTGGCTTCAGAGGAGACTTGGTGGTAGATGATCTTCCTCTCATGCCGTGGCTCCATGACTGGACCCGTGGCGATCAGAACTTTCCAGCGTACGTATTTGCCAATGACACTTCGCAGGGAACGTATTTCGCTGCAGTAGATTTGCTTGCGGATCCAACCACGCCTGTCGAAAACTCCAATGGGCCTGGTCTGATATCCGAACAGAGTGGTCTCCTCAAGTGGTTTCCGGAGTACTCCGAACTGACATGGCGTGATTCGGACGCCGTGCGGCGTGTCCCCCCGATGCAAGTGGTCGCGCTGGGTGGCAATTTAACGTGGCCTGTTTCGGAGTTCAGTGAGGTCGAGTTTCAGCAGGGCGAGGTCGGACACTGGAATGTCGAGATGCCATTTGCATTGTTCGGGCGCTTCCCGAAGGAACGGTTGGATCTTCCACCAACGCTGAAGCCGATCAGGGTCGCACTTACCTGGAGGATTCTTTTCTCGGTAATGATGCTGTGCACAGTCGGTTATTGTGTTTGCTTTCTATACGCGAACACAGTTACGCACACGGTGTTCGCTACTTTTGAACCGTCGGGAAGATGGAGATTCTGGCTCTTCAAGGTGGCAATCCCAGCGGCATTGTTTGGGGGCGCTTTTCGGCTGCTTAGCTGGACGAATGAGATGCCTGGCTATGTCTCTCAAAGCGTCCTCGACTGGGGAATGGCTGCGGAGGTGATGACGGTCCTGGCTCCGCTGGCAATTGCGATATCGGCTGCAGGCAAGATGATCGCTGGGCCGCCGCCGAGATGGAATGTATGGATGCTGCTCAGTTTCCCCCCGGTGATCTTTCATGCTATTGCATTCTTCACGACCGGTTACTCGAGCTCACCATCCTTCGCAAATCTCGATGTCGGATCAATCTTGACTCACTACCGGGAAATGCATTGGGAGTCGGGCCTTTCACTTGTTCCCACAACCATGCTCTTCCTGGTTGCGCTCTTCGTCTGGACAACGCAAGCGGGAAGCGGCGCGGCTATTCTCGAAGCCGCACCTATCTTGCCGGATTATCCGGACAACGAGCGAGTATCAAATAAAAGAGCGGAGTCAATTCTCTTTGTCGCGCGTCCATTTCCACCATTTCAGAAAGCAAAGTGGTTTTGGCTTGTGTCGATTTTGGCAGCTGCGTCAATTGTGCTTGCTCACGTCTATTTTCCTCCTTACAAACAAGTGACTTCACTCGAGTCGCTTGCCACCACGCGCTTGCTTCTCGGGGTGTCGATGAGCATCGTAATCTTGCTGCTTCTTGACCTCCTCCAGTTTTTGTGGCTGTGGAATAAACTTCGTGGCTTGCTGCAGTCTTTGGATAGACAGATATTCAAACGAAGCTTTGTGCCAATCAGAAACTTTCGCTGGAATAATCTCTGGTCGTTTAGCGGGACCTCTTTCGGTGACAGGGTGGAAATTGAAGCAGCCCAAGTCGATTGCATTCTCGATCTTGCCTTGAAATACAGGATTCCCAGTTTTCTGCGTTACGCGAGAGTACTGAGACGCTTGCGGAGCCAATATTCCAAGGTATCCCTCGCGCCAATGAGCCCCCAGAGGCGCACAGGCAATCGAGATCTCTTTTACAAACTCGTTCAGGCAGCAGGGAGTCATGCTGCCACACTCGTTGAAGGCCGACGGTACTCTCTGCCGCCAGAGAATTCACCCCCTGTCAAACGAAGAGAGGATGATGGGGGACGATTCCAGGACGAAGAAGACGAGCTTGCGCTGCTGCCGGATTGGCAACAGGCTGCCGAGAAGCTCCTTTGTCTCACTTACATCAGCTTTATTCAAACGATCGTGGCAAGATTGCACACGCTGCTGATCTCCATTGCAGCCTTGTTTTCGCTTGTGACACTAGGGTTTGCAGTCTATCCTTTCGCGCCGTTTTTCCCGCTTCTGGTCTCGGGCCTTGTCTTGTTCGCGCTCATCGCATGGGCGTTCTTTAAGGTGTTTAGCGAAATGGACACGGACCGGACGCTCTCTCGCATTGTGAATGGCGATGACCGAAAGTTGGAAAAAGCGTTTTACTTCAAATTCGCTGAGGCACTTGCATTGCCGCTTCTTACGCTTGGCAGCTCACTCCTTCCGGGCGGGGCAGGCCGTCTCCTGGAGATCGTGCAGACGTTGTTCAGTCACGCCGACTAACGGAGTGCGTAAGGGTCCCGTCTACTGGATGGGACGTACTTCGATTTTTCCCCAACAATTGAATGTCGCTTTTCGGCTTCGGTTTCCGATTTTCCAGGTGAGAGCATTTCTGGCCGGATCTGAAGGATGCCTTGCTTCAGAAGACAAGTCAGCCGTCACTGGGCCCGACCGCTCTCGATATCAACAAAGGAGCCGTATATGAAGCGCATCATCACAGCAGCCATCCTCTTGATCGGGGCAACCTTCACTATCAGCAGCCATGCTTCAGCACAGGAAGCCGCGGTCAAGGTCGACGTACCCTTTGAATTTACGGTCGGGAATCACGTGCTTCCAGCCGGGAATTACCGCATTACCGCTCACGGCGAATCACTAGCATTTGATAACAATGACAGGAAGGCCTTCCTGTTTACCGTGGCTGCGCGGGACGACATGGCAACAGACGGAAAGTCGAAGCTCATTTTCGATAGCGTGCATGGGCAATATTTCCTGAGAAGGATTGAGACGGCGTCGGCGGAGACCAGCGTAGAGTTTCCAGTCTCGAAGCAGGAGAAGCATTCGCAAGAGATTGCTGAATCCCGCATCATCTATGGGGAAACCGCCAGCCGATAGCCATGTACGAAACAGACCTTCGAAGCAGCTGCGTACTGATTGTCGATTAACCAGGGAGAAGAGCCTCCGCTCCTCTCCCTAAACCCTTGCTTGCGCATACCGGCCGCTCTAATAGGTACGGTAAGCGTTATCTCAAGACCTAAATCGTCCCGCCTCACAAATCCCCTCACAAACATTTCACAAGAGTGCGACTCTTCTGACTACCCGCGACACTATCAAAAGTGAAGCCCGAATGACGCCGCAGATTGTTTAGAATGGGAAGTCACACTAATTACAAATCTGTGACAAAGCGCAGTTCCAGACTGCCTAAACTACATTTGGGATATCCCTCCCGCATAAACATGTTGATTTCCAGCCGGAGAATGCGCCCAGCGCGTTGATCGTGCAAGGGCTGCCACGGAAGGAATTTCGTCACAAACTTTAACTCAGGCGCTCACATTTCTAGCGTCTTTCGATCAACCAATAACATCCTGTTGTCAGGAGAACCTCCGTGAATATGATGATTTCCCCCGTCATGAACGCGACCGAGTTAAGCCAAGGCACAGATACCAATGTGCTGTTCAGCACGTTGTACTCAGAATTGCACCGAATGGCGAAACGGCAACTCGCCAGGCAGTGGTCTCCTGCGGCTCTCGGCGTTACCACTTTGTTGCACGAAGCCTATTTGAATATCGCTCATCGCGATGACGCCTTGTTTCCTGACCATGCGAGGTTCATGGGATACGCAGGACGCGTGATGCGCGGGCTCATCATTGATCACGCTCGCAACCGCAGTTCGGCCAAGCGAGGTGGCGAATTCGAGATTACTGCGCTGACTCTCGACACCGTTGAGAGATTTGCGGACGCAAAAGGTCTCTCGCAGATCAGCGATGCATTGGAGGAGTTAGCCAAGGTCGAGCCGGATCTGGCGACGATTGTCGATCTCAAGTTCTTCTGCGGTTTCTCGTTCGCTGAGATTGCTGCGATGCAAATGCTATCGGAGCGCACAGTTCAGAGAAAGTGGGAAAAGGCGCGCATTTATCTGCACCACAGCTTGAGCGGGAGTGTTTCGCAGTGATGAATCCGCGGTCTGCAAACATCTCCGATGAGTGGCAGGAACTCAGTCCGCTTCTGGACAAGGCCCTTGAGCTCAACGACGAGGAGCGCGCGGCCTGGATGGGAGAACAGCCCGCTGAGGTTGCGAAGCGGTTGGCGGCGCTGCTTCGCGAATACCGTGATCTGGCGACGGACGGATTCCTGAACCATGGATTTGTTGAGTTGCCATCCACGACATCTACCATGGAGGGCCAGATACTCGGCGTCTACAAACTGATTTCGGAAATCGGTCAAGGTGGAATGGGAAGCGTATGGCTCGCTGAGCGCATCGACGGGCGATTTGAACGGCGTGTCGCGGTGAAGTTTCTCAACATAGCGCTGATGGGGAGGGGAGGCGAGGAGCGATTCAAACGCGAGGGCAAAATTCTCGGGCTCCTGGTGCATGAACATATCGCAGAGTTGCTCGATGCGGGAATAACGGCGGCCGGACAGCCGTATCTCGTTCTGGAATATGTGGAGGGCGATCAGATCGATCGCTACTGCGACGATCGCCGCCTTGACATTCAGGCTCGCATCCTCCTTTTTCTCGATGTGCTGGGCGCAGTGGCCAAAGCGCATGCCAACCTGATTGTGCACCGTGATCTCAAGCCATCGAATATTCTTGTTCGAAATGACAACTGCGTAAAGCTGCTTGATTTCGGCATTGCCAAGCTCGTGGAGGGCGACGATCATGCAGAGGGTCGTCAGGGGTTTACGGTTGCAGGCGGGCAGGTCCTCACGCCGCAATACGCGGCGCCCGAGCAATTGCAGGGTGAAGCGATCACGATTGCAACCGACGTCTATGCGTTGGGCGTGCTTCTTTATCTGCTGCTCACGGGAAGGCATCCGACCGGCGACAGCAGACGTCAGAGTCCGGCCGATCTGGTTAAGGCAATTGTTGATTGCGATCCGGTACGCGCATCCGACATTGTGAAAAGGACGCGCACGATTGAAGACCTGGCTTCAGCGAACGCAGCCGACCGAGGCTCGACGCCGGAAAGGTTGCGTCGGCTGCTGCGCGGGGATCTCGATACGATCATTGCGAAGTCTCTGAAGAAACAGCCGGCTGAACGTTACACCTCCGTCACCGCCTTTGCCGACGACCTGCGGCGCTATCTCAAGAATCGGCCGATCAGCGCGCGCCCCGACGCATTGTCCTATCGGGCCGTCAAGTTTGCGCGCAGGAATCGGGTGGCAGTTGGGCTTGCCGCTCTGGCCTTTGTCGGCACGGCGGCCGGGATTACGGGTACCCTGATGCAGGCGCGAACCGCGCGCACAGATCGCGACCAGGCGCTGCGCCAGTTGGCTCGTGCTGAGCGCGCATCCGATCTGAACGAACTGCTGTTAAGCAATGTGGCTCCAATGGGGAAACCTCTCACTGCAAATCAACTGCTGGAGCGCGAAGAGCGAATTGTCAAGAGGGAACACAATCCGGACCCATCCAATCACGTGGAGTTGTTGCTTTCTCTTGGCGATCAATATTCGGGAGCGGATGAAAACCTGAAGGCGTTGCATGTACTCAACGAGGCCTATCAACTCTCACGAGGCCTGAAAGACCAGTCCGTTCGCGCGAAGGCATCCTGTGTTCTGGCTGGCGCTCTTTTGCCCGTCGGCATGTTGACGCGCGGCGAGTCCCTCTTTCAGGAGGGTCTCCGCGAACTGACCACGGCGCCTCAGGATGCACCGGTGCGAGCCTTCTGCCTGTTGCGCGGAAGCGAAGTTGCCTATCGGAATGGGAATTCTCAAGAGGCTCTCACGCGAGCATTGGCAGCCGAGCAGACTCTGAGGGAGTCGCCTGTTCAGTGGAACCTTCAGGAACTGGAAGCCCTGATGAATCTCGCTGGTGTTCTTGGAGATGCCGGGAAATTCCGCGCAGCGAATGAAATCTTCGAGCAAGCCTCAGTACTGATGACGAGCCTTGGATACGACGACACACAGAAGGCCGTCAAGCTCTTCAATGACTGGGCTCTCATACTCGGCTACAACGGGCGGCAGCTTGAAGCCGAGCGGCTTTATCGTCGCGCCATTCAAATCAGCCGAAGCGATCAAACCGAGAACGCGGTTCCGGCGGTCCTGCTGTACAACTACGCGAGCGTATTGCGCGAACTCGGGCGGCCGGTTGAAGCAGGTTGGTACGATGACATTGCGTCCGCGAAAGCTCGCAAAGTGAACGACCAGATCCTCCTCGATCAAACGGACTTGCTGAAGGCGCGACTCGACCTCGACAACCATAATTACAAACACGCTGCCGAGCTGTTCGAGGAGCTTCAGCCGAGAATGCGGAGCAAATTGCCCCCTCGACACTACGCATTCGCCGCCCTGGCCTCCGACAGGTCAATCCTTGCGCTTGCAACGGGTGATATCCCTTCTGCCGTGCAACTGGCTGACCAGGCAATCGAGATCGACGAAGCATCGGTCAGAAAGATCGGACAATGCGCAGCTTTCATGCCGACTCTTCTCGTCCGCAGGGCATTTGTCGAACTTAGGGCTCGCCGGGAGGATCTGGCAGCCTCCGATGCGACACAAGCCATAACTTTGCTGCAAGCTGAGATGGAACCCGGAACGCGCTCAAGCAACATGGGCCGTGCATATCTGGCCCTGGCCCTCGCACTCAGAGCATCAGGTAAATCAGAGGAGGCCCGATCTGCCTCTCAAGAGGCTCTTGAAAACCTGCGGGACACTCTCGGATCCAATCACCCGGACACGCGCAACGCCTCAGCGCTGGCAGGGGAGATGTCCACGGGTATCTAGTCAACGGTGATTTGGTGTGCTGACTCAGGCACGGCTTCACAGTAATTCCGGCTCAGAAGCGGGCGCAAACCCTTACACTGGATGGCAGTTATGCGTCATCCATTCGTTCGCTGCGCCTGCCTATCCTTGATGGTCGCTGCTTCGGCCATTTGCGCCACTGTCTCGGCATTTTGTGCAACGGTAATCATGGAGGGGCCGGCGGTCGCGCCCGAGCCCGCGCCAACTGCGAGTGCACCCGCCGGGAAATCGCCGGAAGCTCGCGCTGCCCGCGCATACGGAGCGGCGGTGCACGCGGGGCCGCTGGCGGTTCAAGCGTTTCTGGCGGAATTTCCAAAGGGCGCAGACCTGCATTTTCACCTTGGCGCGGGAGTTTATGCGGAGACACTGATTCGCGTCGCCGCAGAGGACAAGGTGTGCATCGATCCGGCAGGGCAAAAGTTTGCTCGCGACGAGAAGGGTGCGACAGTCCATGAGCCTTGCGCGGCTCCACTGGTGGCGGCGAGTTCGCTCAATGGCAGCAACCTGTCAACTGAGCAGCAGAACCTCTATGACAAGATCGTCAACGCATTTTCTATGCGGAACTTTGTAGCAACTTCAGGCTTCAGCGGACACGACGAGTTCTTTTCAACCTTCGACCGGTTTGGCGGTCTCGACAAGAAGCACACCGGCGATTGGATCGACGAAATCACCCGCCGCTCGGCTGCGCAGAATCAGCAATACCTGGAACTGATGCATACTCCGCCTTTCGGCCATGCGGCGAGGATTGCGTATGCAGCGGGCTGGAATCCGGATTTCGCCGCGATGAGGCAGACTCTGATTGATCACGGTCTGCGCGACGAGATCGCGGCGGACAGAGCCGAGGCCCAGGAGGCAATTGAAGCGCGTAACCGCATTCAGCATTGCGGCACTCCGGATGCTCTGCCCGCATGCAAGGTCCAGGTGCGCTTCATCTACCAGGTTCTGCGAGCGTTTGCACCAGAGCAGGTATTCGCACAGACATTGCTGGGATTTGAGACCGTACAACAGGCGATTGACCAGCACTCAGACGACTGGGTAGGCATCAACTTTGTGCAGCCGGAAGACTACATGGTTGCAATGCGTGATTACACGCTCCAGATGAAGATGGTCGAGTATCTTCACGGCCTGTACCCGAAGGTACATATCACCCTGCATGCGGGCGAACTGTCACCGGGAATGGTTCCGCCGGAAGGAATGAAGTTTCATATCCGGCAGGCCGTGGAGATCGCGCACGCGGAGCGGATCGGTCACGGTGTTGACGCGATGTATGAGAACGATGCTCCGGCGTTGCTGAAGGAGCTTGCGCAGAAGCACGTGATGGTCGAAATCAACCTCACGTCGAACGAGGGAATTCTTGGAATTACGGGGGACAAGCACCCGTTCCAATACTATCGGGCAGCGCAGGTGCCTGTGGCTCTTTCTACCGACGACCAGGGCGTGAGCCGCATCGATCTTACGCACGAGTACGTTCGCGCCGCAAACGACTACCACTTGAGCTACTCTGACCTGAAGCAACTGGCAAGAACAGGAATGGAGCACAGCTTTCTGCCGGGCGAGAGTCTCTGGGCTGCGCCTGATGTGTTTTCAACACCTGCGGCGGCATGCAGGGGGCAAGTTCTGGGCGGCGGCAAGCCTTCACCGAAATGCAAGACGTTCCTCGGAGAAAGCGAAAAGGCTGCGGCACAGTGGGAACTCGAGCGGCGCATCCGGGACTTTGAAGCGAAGTTCTGATCGGCGTTTGCAGCTGCGGCGATTTGGTTAGGGACCCAACTGTCATTTTTCCCAGTAGGCGTACTCGATAGGTGGCGCTAGCATCTGCCACATTCATCGAGGTCACGCGTTAATCGGCGTCTTTGGCTTCGCAATTAACGGGGAGGTGATGGCAGTTTGTTGTTCTCTGGCTTGACTTTGATCTTTCTGAAACATTTCGTGATTGGAATCTGGCTAACGTTCCCACTCTTGCTCAGCCTGACAATCGCAATCACGCTCTTGGGGCAAACGGTGGGAAAGAGAGAGGGCTGGTCACGCTTCGATAGCTTCTATTGGTCCTTCATAACTGCGACCACCGTTGGATACGGCGATATCCGGCCAGAGGCTCGCGGCTCTCGAATTACTGCTCTCGTCATTGCTCTTCTTGGACTAATTTTCACGGGCATCCTCATTGCGGTTGCCGTGCATGCCGCTACTTTGGGCTTGGACGCAATCGATCGCTAGTCCTGTCCTTTCAGCAATGGTGCCATTCCCGGTGGAAATCAAGACACTCCCGTAGCGCCCTTAATCGTGCGCTGAGCGCGACCTGCACCTTCTGAAAGGCTACGAAGTCCTGAGGCTTCTCTTCAGCTTCTTGTTTCGAGGTGGCGCCGGGTCCGTTGACCGTGAGCTCGGCTAGTGAACCGATGCACTCGCTGATCTTCTTTTCCAGCTCGGCTCGCTCAGGGCACGCCTTCTTCGAACCAAACATATGTCAAATAGGATGCCAAAAGCGGCCGATAAGGAGAGTTTTCGCCCGGCTCCACGCCTATCCGACTCGGTCGGAATTGGCACCAGGGAGACTCAAAAGCTCCGTTCCAGAGATATTGCCTGATTGTTCTCTGGAACGGGTACTCCGTTGCAGGAAAAGGTGTATCTATCGCTGTGCCTGGTGGGCGCGATAGGTGGCTAGGGTAATCTGCGCAACGTCCCAGATCAATTGAAGAACGACGATTGCGCACACCACCGAAATTCCTGTGTGTATCCCGCGATTGACGTTGGCGACGGTGGCGCCATATTGGAGCTGATCGACTGCAGGATTCTTCAGGGTCACATAGATTTGATCGCGAACATTGACCAACAGCAGGAGCGGGACAAGGCTGAAAGCCTTCACTGCGATGTGCTGCACGCTCCCTGTTTGCTGCCAGGATCCACGAGCAAGATCAACGCACTTCCAGCCGAGCTGCAAGACGTTCAGTCCCACGATGAACCAGTAAACCGCGACCCACACGTGCGCGAGTTCGAAGGGCGTAACCTTCAGGAATACGACGCCTGGGCCGAGCAACAAGAATGGGTGCGCCGGAATCAGCAGAAGCCATACGAGCGCCAGGAATCCGAAGATAATTTCGGCGATCGCCTGAGCGTAAGAGCGCCGCTTTCCGCCCGCGGCCGGAGTCTTCTCGAGCGGTGGCAGCGAACCAGGAGACCAGTCGGCGGTCATGCCCGAGATCTGAGGAATCGTGCCGGGGTAATGGGTTACGACGAACTCGATTGCGGCAAAGATGAGCGTCACCCACACTGCCGAAGTGACGAGAACCCCCGGCAGGCGAAGAACAGCCTCAATCACGGCCTTCTGGCTGGGCGGACCTGTAGCAATCAGTACCGCAGCCACAATCGAGTAGATGATGGTGGCCCACAGAAACACCGTGCGCATGACAAACCAGTACATGGGAAACAGTGCGGGCCCGATCAGGTACTGTTGCGGCTGATAACGAGCGGCCACCATCATGGGCGGACCCACCGATCGCAGCCAGTCTTCAGCTTCGCCGGTCGTGAGCGGACGACCCAGTTCGGCCTCTTTGTCCTCGAGTTGCGACTCCATGTTGGCGCGGAGTTCGGCGACGATATCGTCCTGCCGGCGCAGCGGCAGATGCTTCTTTACGGCTTGCAGGTAGCGGTCGAGAAGTTCCATGGCTGTTTTCCTCAAATCTTGCTGGGCCGTGACTCCGTGCGGCCCCTTGCTTACAAAACCTGACTGATCGACGTGTTGATGGAGTGCCACACGTCAAGAACAACGCTCAGGGCCTGCTCGCCATCGACAGAAAGCCGATAGGCGCACCGGATGAGGATGCCCGAGGCCTGGAGCGCGGCCTGGCTGGCAGAACCCTGATTCAAATGCCCGAAAACGATCAGGGTACCTGCGATTGTGTAAACGATGAGCGTCCAGACGAGAAACGTGTGCAGGCCGTTCCGGCACACGTCATCCGGCCAGCGCTGCGGCAGATGATTCTTTGCGGCTTGGAGATGACGGTGGAGAAGTTCCATGATGTGTCCTCGCTATCCCAGACTGCGATCGCCTAGATGATTCGGTGAATCGACTCATTGATGGCATGCCATTCAGTGAGCAGTTGGTTCAAGATCTGTTCGCCATCGGCTGAGAGCCGGTAGAAGCGCTTGTTGCGCTTTTCCTCCTCGCGCCACTCGCTGGCCAGGAGTCCCTGCGTCTCCAGGCGTCGGAGAAGAGGGTAGAGGGTGCTCTCGTCGATTTCGAGGCCACGCTCGGCGAGATCCTTGCGAAGCGTGTACCCGTAGTGCTCCTGCCGGAGTTGCGCCAGGACCGCCAGGGTAAGGCAGCCCCTGCGAAGTTCCAGCCGAAGGTTCTCGAAGAGGTTTTCGGTGAGGGTCATGCTGTGCCTCGTACACTGTACTTAACACACTGTATGACAAACAGTGTATGACGTCAAGTAGAAAAATGAAATTATTTTTGCGCAGAATTGCGTCCTAGACTGTCTGGCATGGACAACGAGCGCATCCGCGAGTTCTGCATGGCCCTCCCTCATGCGGTGGAGACGGTGAACTGGGGCCATCACCTTGTCTACTGGGTCGGGGACAGAGACATTGGCGGCAAGATGTTTGCAATGACGGACCTGGACGGAACCGGGACCGGGGTGCTGTGGTTCCACTGCGGGGCGGAGCGGTTTCATGAACTGCTGGAGAATGAGGGGATTATCCCTTCACCCTACCTGGCAAAAGCAGGTTGGGTCACAGTGGGGCGCTGGAATGCGCTGCGGCCACGTGAGATTGAGGAAGAACTGAAACGAGCGCACGGGCTGATTTTCGAAAAACTGCCAAAACGGACGAAGGCCGTGCTTGCACTGCCTGAGGAGGAACGAAAGAAGCTGATCCGCGACAGGAAGAAGCTGCTGAAGGAACGGGCGATGAAGAAGGGATCCTGATCCTGATTCTGGCCCTCGGAGCATTGATGGGATCAGATAAGAGTTGAACCTGTAAGGAGAGCCGGGTCCGCGGGAACCGGATTGGCGCCGGATTCGTAGTTCAAGAAGAGCGCAACGAGGCGTTGAAAGCATGGCGAAGTTCTTGTTGTTCTGCATTCTGTTTGTGTTGTGCTGGCCGTTGGCGCTGCTTGCGCTGCTAGCCTATCCATTCGTATGGTTGCTCCTGTTGCCTTTCCGGCTCATCGGCATCGCTGTGGGCGGTGTGCTGGAACTTGTCAGCGCTATCATTTTCCTGCCGGCGCGAATGGTGCGCGCGGTTTGAACGGCAGCCCTGGCCTGTTAGCTCTACCTTCAGCGTGACCACGCTGCCGCAAGTGTCAATCAACCCGCTCCTACCTCGACACCTCTACGGACAATGCTTTAGCTTGGCCCTATGGCTGGTGTGCCGCTGGTCCTGGACGGCAAAGTTGCGTTGATCACGGGTGGGTCGCGCGGTATTGGCGCAGAGACGGTTCGCCTCTTCGCAGAGGCAGGAGCTAAAGTCGCCTTCAGTTATCGGCAGGCCCGCGAACAGGCCGAGGCGCTCGTCGCCGAATGCGGGGGACCGACTCGCTGCCGTGCCGTTGAGCAGGAGCTGAGTTCGCCAGCAGATGGGCATGCGCTTGTGGCGGCAACGGTGGCGGCTTTCGGTCGTCTCGATATTCTTGTCGCGAATCACGGTATCTGGCCCCCAGAAGACGCGCCGATTGCGCGGATGACCGAAGCGCAGTGGCGCAACACCATTGCCGTCAATCTGGATTCTGTCTTTGGCCTGGTGCAGGCGGCTGTGGCCCAATTCGATCTGCAAAGCGGCGCACCCCCGGCGGCGGGCGAGACGACAGGCCATATCGTATTGATCAGCTCCACGGCCGGTCAGCGCGGCGAGGCGAACCATGCCGACTACGCCGTGACGAAAGGCGCGATCATTAGTCTTACAAAGAGTCTGTCGAGCGAATTAGCGCCGCGCGGGATACGGGTGAATTGTGTCGCGCCGGGCTGGGTGGCAACTGATATGTCTGCCGCAACGCTGGGCGACCCGGCGCTGGGACCAAAGATTGCGGCCGGGATCCCTGTGGGCAGAGTGGGGACGACGCAGGAGATTGCGGGACCGGTGCTTTTCCTGTGCACACCGCTCGCGGGATTCATTTCGGGCGAGGTTTTGAACGTGAACGGCGGAGCGGTCTTGGCGGGATAGTCGCGCAGGCGGAGAGGCTCCGAGGGCCTACAAGGAGAACGACGAATGCGAAAGGTATGGGCGGTTGTGCTGGCGATAGCGGTGCTGGCCGTGCCGCCGGTCACGCGGACGCAGACTGGGGACGATGCGGGGGAGAAGAACGCAAAGCAGGCGCGGGCGGCGCTGGATGCGATGGTGCAGGCGCTGGGCGGCAACGCGTGGCTGAACATGAAGAACCAGGTGCGCGAGGGGCACCTTGCGGCCTTTTACCGGGGCCAGCCGAACCTGGGAACCATGAAGTTCTACGAGTTCCACGCGTGGCCCGATCACGACCGCACCGAATTCACCCCGCACCGCGACGTCGTTCAGTTTTATATCGGTCGCAAGGGAACGGAGGTGACCTACAGGGGCGCCAAGGCGTTGCCGCAGGACCAGGTAGACGAGTTCCTGCGCCGCCGTGATCACTCAATCGAAACCGCAATGAAGATATGGCTGAAGGATCCAAATACAATCCTCGTCTTTGAGGGCCAGCGGATGTCAGAGCGGCATCTTGCTGACCAGGTGACGCTCATCTCGGCGCAGAATGAGTCGATCACGATTCAGATGGACACCCAGACCCACCTTCCGCTTCGGCGCTCCTATAAATATCGCGACCCGGTCTATAAAGACCTCGACACCGATACCGAAGATTATGCCAACTACCATACGGTCGATGGGTTTCCTACCGCATTCTCGATCTCGCGAACAAAGAACGACGAGATGGTGCGCGAGGTTTACATCGATAAGGTCAGTTACAACCAGGAGATTCCTCCGGATTTCTGGGATATCGACGCCGCCGCGAAACGCATCAAGAAGTGAAGAGCTGCCGTGGGCTTCAGCCTGTTAGCTGAGAGTTCCGTTTCTGGCTCGGCTCTTTCCTTCACGATAAGCGGGAGAGCGTGGATCGGCTCGTCGCAACAAAAGAGTTAGCCTCAGATTCGCTCTATTGGCTTCGTTATAATCCTCAGGGAGCGCGAAGCGGTCTTTCCGCGCGCTTTCTGGAGCCCGAGAATGACATTCGACATCCAGGAGATCCTGGAATTCCTCCCCCATCGCTACCCCTTTCTGCTGATCGACAGGATTGTCGAATTCGAGCCCACCAAGCGCCTTGTTGCAATCAAGAATGTCACCATGAACGAGCCGTTCTTTCAGGGGCATTTTCCCGGCTATCCCATCATGCCAGGTGTGCTGGTGGTGGAGGCGATGGCGCAGGCCGGCGGCATCATCATGATGGCCGAGATGGCTGACCGAAATGAGAAGCTGGTGGTGTTCACCGGAATCGAGCGGGCCAAGTTCCGCAGGCCGGTGACGCCGGGCGACCAGTTGCGGATCGAGGTGGAGGTGCTGTCGTTCCGGCCGCGTGCCGGGCGAATCCAAGGACGGGCGCTCGTGGATGGCAAGCTGGCGTGCGAGGCTACGCTGACCTGCGCCGTAGTCACGCGCGAGCGCGAGAAGCGCGCGCACAATGCTCCAGGCGGCAACAAGGAAATTGCCAGTGCGGCAGCGGTGGCGGAGTGAGCATTCATCCCAGTGCGGTGGTTTCAGCAGGCGCGGTAATTCCCGACTCCTGCACGGTGGGCCCGTACTCGACGATCGGCCCGAATGTTGTTCTGGGCGAGGACTGCAACCTCATTTCGCACGTGGTTCTCGACGGAAATACGCGCATCGGCGCGCGCAATGTGTTTTATCCGTTTTGCTCCGTAGGCGTGGCGCCGCAGGATCTGAAATATGCAGGCGAACCAACCGAGACGGAGGTCGGCGACGAAAATACCATTCGCGAGAGCGTTACGATCAGCCGCGGCACCGTGAAGGGCGGCGGCATGACGCGCGTGGGCTCGAAAAACCTGCTTATGGCCTACGTGCACATTGGCCACGACAGCCAGGTGGGCAGCCACTGCATTCTGGCCAACGCCGCGACGCTTGCGGGCCACGTCATCATTGAGGATCACGCTACCATTGGCGCATTCTGCCCGGTTCACCAGTTTTGCACGGTAGGCAGGTACGCTTTTATCGGCGGCGGAACGATCGTGACCCAGGACGTGCTGCCATTCTCGCTCACCTCTGCGCGGCGCGAAAACAGGGCGTTCGGCATAAACAAGATCGGCCTGGAGCGGCGAGGCTTTTCGGCGGAGCGGCTGAAGACGCTGCAGAAGGCCTTCCGGTTCCTGCTCGCCGCCAAGATGAATACTTCGCAGGCACTCGAGAAGATTCGAGAGCTTCAAGGCGAAGACGCGGAGCTGCTGGCGGATTTCATCGAGCGCAGCAACCGCGGGGTCATCAAGTAATCATGAAGCTCGGCCTGATTGCCGGCAACGGTCGCTTTCCGTTCCTGCTGCTTGATGCGGCGCGGGCCCAGGGCCTTGCGGTCACGGTTGCGGCCATTCGCGAAGAGACCGACCCTGAGATCAATCAGCGCGCTGCAGCGGACGAGTTGATTACCGTTCACTGGCTCTCGCTGGGTGAGTTGTCTCGCCTGATTGAGGTCTTCCACAAGGAAGGCGTCTCGATGGCGGTGATGGCAGGGCAGGTCAAGCACAAGCAGATTTTCAGCAGCATCCGCCCCGACTGGCGCCTGGCCAAGCTGCTGCTGAATCTGCGCACGCGCAACACCGACATGTTGCTGGGCGCGGTGGCGAAGGTGCTGGCCGACGAGGGCATTGAGCTGATCAATTCGACGCAGTTTCTCGAGCCGATGCTGGCAAAGGAAGGCGTGTTGACCGAGAGCGTCGCCGGAGGGCGCGCTCCAGACAACGAGGAGCGCAAGAATATCGAATACGGACTCGGCGTTGCGCGGGCGCTGGCGGGATTCGATATCGGCCAGACTGTGGTGGTAGCTGCGCAGGCCTGCGTAGCCGTCGAAGCCATGGAGGGCACGGATGCAGCCATTGAGCGCGCCGGACAGTTGATGCAATCGCTGGACGAGGAAGCGTCGACGCTTGAGCGCCGCCTGACGGTGGTCAAGTTGGCCAAGCCGAACCAGGACATGCGCTTCGACGTGCCAGTGATCGGAATCCGCACGATCGAGACGATGGAGCACGCAGGTGCGAGTTGCCTTTCGGTCGAGGCCGGGCGCACGCTGCTGTTCGATCGGGAAGCGCTGCTCAGGCGTGCCGTTGAGGCAGGGATTGCCATCGTGGCGGTCGCACGCGGATACTGAGTATCGGGCGGAAAATCGATTCCTGCCAGTATTCCTGCCCGTTCCCCCCGTTTCATTAACCGGAGGTTACTCGTGAAAAAGTCGATTCTCTTCGTTCTTGCTGCGGCGGTTGCTCTTTCCATCTCGCCTGTGAGCGCGCACGCCGCCGACGAAACACTGCCGACGGCTGGCCAGACCGCACCCACCTTCACTCTGCCCTCGCAGGACGGTTCGCAGATTTCGCTGGATAGCTTTCGCGGCAAGTGGGTGGTGCTCTACTTCTATCCCAAGGACATGACCCAGGGTTGCACGATTGAAGCGCACAACTTCCAGCGCGACCAGGCCAAGTATGACGCCGCGAATGCGGTCATTGTCGGCGTCAGCGTTGACACCCCCGACAGCCACAAGCAGTTCTGCACCAAGGAAGGACTGACGTTCCGCCTTCTCGCCGATCCGGAGCACAAGGTTGTCGATGAGTACGGCTCGCTGGGCCACTTTGGGACAATGACTATTGCCGTTCGCAACACCTTCCTTATCGATCCGCAGGGAAAGATCGTAAAGGTGTGGACCAAGGTGGATCCCTCTCATCACTCCGAAGAGGTGCTGGCTGCCTTGGCGGAACAGAAGAAGTAGTCTATTGTTTGCAAACGGGTTCGCTTCATCCGAGGGCCCGCGAGTTGAGGCTGGAATGGCGACAGAGATTGCACAGCAGTTTCGCGCGGATCTGGATGAGGTGCACCGGGCGCTTGTATCGGTTCCGGCCCGGCTTGCGGATGTGCCGTGGCGTAAGGGTGGGTGGACGCGGAAGCAGATCGTGGGCCACCTGCTCGACTCGGCCGCCAACAATCGGCAGCGCTTTGTGAGGGCCGCTACGGAAGGGAAGTTCGAGGGCCCAAATTATGCGCAGGACGGCTGGGTCGCGGCACACGGCTATGCGCACCAACCCTGGGAGACGCTGCTGGCCTGGTGGGAGACAGAACACGAGATCCTGATCGCAATCGTGGACGAGATCCCTGAGAACCGGCTCGAAGCCAGTTGCATCGTCGGTGGCGATGCTCCGGTGACGCTGCGCTTTCTGATCGAGGACTACAGCGGGCACCAGCGCTGGCACCTGAAGCAGTTGTTGGCTGCAGACTCCTAGAGGCCGCCTGGTGCCGAGATTATCTGGCCCACGATGTCTATGCACCGATATTCAGACGCAAAAAAGCCCGCCGAAGCGGGCTCTTTTGCTTGCCTGACTATCTGTTGTTGGGTTACTTCTTCTTGGCGGCTTTCTTGGCTGCCTTCTTCGGAGCTGCCTTCTTTGCGGCCTTCTTGGGTGAAGCTTTCTTTGCGGCTGCCTTCTTGGGAGCTGCCTTCTTTGCTGCTTTTTTAACGGCCAACTTCTTACCTCGTCTGATGATTTTGCTGGCGCGCTTGCCGACCGCGGTTTTCTTCGCGGCCTTTCCGCCCTTTACGCCAGAGGATTTCTTCGGGGCGGATTTCTTTGCGGCTTTTTTCGCCACAACCTTTTTCGCTGCTGCCTTCTTCGGAGATGCCTTCTTGGCTGCAGCCTTCTTCGGAGTCGCTTTCTTTGAAGCAGCTTTCTTCGCTGCCACCTTCTTCGGGGCTGCCGTCTTGACGGAAGCCTTTTTTAAAGCCCTCTTGGGGGTCGGTGCTGGTACGGGTGTTGCTGCAACCACGACTACACCCTCTTCGACAACTCCCTCGTCATCGTCAGAGGAGGTAATCACATTTGAGGTTTCAATGCCCTCGTCATCAAAGTCATCGTGATCGGCGCTCGACTCAGCCGGCTCGATATCAGGCTTGCCGTCACTCATTGCGTACATCTTGACCACGTCGTCCATCCGATTGCCTCCAGCGGACTACCGCTGCCCTTTTGCGTCTTCGCGGTGCGGATAAATCATCTCCGCATGCGGAGCCATTCTAACAATACCTTGCACGTAAAAGCTATCAAAACACGATCACTGGCATCGCAGTGCACATCAGTTTTGCTTGTGTGCCGAAGAATTCGGATGAGATTTCCGTTTTCCGGATGACGATGGATGCGACCCCTTTCCAGAAGAGCTTTTCGAATTGCGCTCGTTCCGGAGTGTGCCGGTTTCGATGAATGCGAACTGGCGCTCGTCTTTGACGAACCAGTCTGGTGGGACGGCGCGGAGGTGGAGGCAATCTCTCGGGCGCGCCCGGACTTGCCCGTGGAAGAATCACGGTGGTGCTTGCTGCTCGTGCGATAGACGCGAGCTGGTTCGGCCACATGAAGGCGTCGGCCGGCCTCAACCTTGGTGCCCCCGGCTGGGAGTTTGTTCCACCGCCGTAACTGGGTGAGCGAAACGCCAAAGCGATCCGCAACGGAAACCAGGGTATCGCCCCTGCGTGTCGTGTAGACCACGGTGTGAGCCGATGGCGCGGCTGCGGGCGGAACCGGGACAACGAGAGCCTCGACACCTTCCAGCTTTTCCGTCTCGCCCAATTGGTTTGCGCCAGCCAGCTCGGAAACCGTTACGCGATAGGTGCGGGCCACTGAAGCCAGCGTGTCTTCCGCAACCACGCGATGATAGCGCCAGGAATTACGCCTGCTCTCCGGGATGGCCGCGATCCGCTCACTGTAGAGCGCAGCAGTGCCTGCCGGCAGATGCAGGTCAAATTGGGTGTCCGGCGGCGTCATTAATCGCAGCAGGCTGGGGTTCAGAGCAATCAGCTCATCGACCGGCGCGCCCACCAGGTCCGACACCAGGCGCAGGTCGACGGGATAGTTGATGGTCACGGTGTCGGTGAGCACCGGCGGGTCGAGCGTGATGTCGTCGAAGCCGTACTGCGTCGGGTGGTTGGCGATGATGATGGCAGCGAGAATTTCAGGAACGTAGTTCTTGGTTTCGGCGGGCAGGTTGTTGCGCTTGTAGAGCTCCCAGAAGTCGGCATAGCCGGTCTTCTGCACTGCGCGCTGGATATTGCCGGTGCCCCAGTCGTAGCCGGCCATCGACAAGTACCAGTCACCCAGCTGAGCGTAAATGTACTTCATGTAGCGGGCGTAGGCGCGGGTGGACTTCTCCGGATCGAAGCGTTCGTCCATGTAGGGATTCCGGGTGAGTCCATAGTTGCCGTGAGGCATGAACTGCCACATGCCGCCAGCCCGCGGACCTTGCGTTCACAGCACGCGGCTGGAAGCCGGACTCGGCGACCGCCAGATAGATCAGATCGTGCGGCACACCTTCTTCGCTCATGACGCGCTCAATCATCGCCCTGTAGCGGCCCGCGCGCTGGAAGGAGTGCAGCAGGGTGTTGTGGCCGCGCTGCGTGTTGGCGAAGAAGTTGATGTATGCGGCGACGTAGTCGTTGACCATCAGCGGAAGGTCGGACTTGGTGGTGGCGAGATCGGTCTTGGCTCTTGGCCACGATGTTGGGATCAACTTCGAAGGTCACGTCGCTGGCCACGTCGGCGGGCGTCGGCTCAGTCTTTGGCGCAAATCCGTTGCCCTGCTTCAGCGCCTCCATCTCGAGCGCGTTGACCTGGTCGACAATGCGATCGAATTCGTCCTGCAGTTGCGGCGTGGCTCTTGATGTCGAGTCCGCTCGAGAGCATCAGATCGACGGCGCGATCGAAGTTGGCCTTGGCTTCGGGAAGCTGCCCTCGCTTGTAGTCGGCTTCGCCCAGGGAATATGCCTTCTCAACCTGCGCGATCAGCGCCTGAATCTTGCTCTTGTTGAGGGTTGACCTGTGGCGGTGGTGGCGGCTGCTGCGGCGCTGGAGTGAGCGGCGGGCGCGGTCGCTTGCGGCGCTGATCCTGCGGCCTTTTCGGGCTTGGAGGGATCGCACCCCGCTGATGAGAAAGCCACAAGCGTGGCTAGCGCAGCGCAACCGACAAAACGATATCGAATACAAATTCATGCGTATTGAGTGATGCTACCCCAACCCCCAAGCCGGAGCGCAGAAGGCACTATGCCGATGATAAGCTATGCCATGGGGCCCCGCCACAGCGGGCGCGTTTGATCAGGCATATACCCCGCCTTGCCTACCTCTGATGGACGTAAAATTCCTTCGCAATTTCGCAATCATTGCCCACATCGACCATGGAAAGTCGACGCTCAGCGACCGTCTTCTTGAATTGACGGGCTCGGTGACCGGACGTGAGATGCAGGCGCAGATTCTCGACGCCATGGACCTGGAGCGCGAGCGCGGCATCACGATCAAAGCACACGCCGTTCGCATGATGTACAAGGCCCACGACGGCAAGACGTATCAGCTCAATCTGATCGATACGCCGGGACACGTGGACTTCAGCTACGAAGTCTCGCGCTCGCTGGCTTCGTGCGAAGGCGCGCTGCTGGTGGTGGATGCGAGCCAGGGCGTCGAGGCGCAGACCCTCGCCAATGCCTACCTGGCCATCAATCACGGCCTCGAGATCATTCCGGTGATCAACAAGATCGATCTGCCTTCGGCCGACATCGTGCGCACGCAGGAGGCCATCGAGATGGCGGTGGGACTCGATGCGACCGATGCGATCCCGGTGAGCGCCAAGACCGGCCAGGGCGTGGACTCGAGTGCTGGAAGCAATCGTGCATCGCCTGCCGCCGCCCACGGGCGATCCCGACGCGCCGCTGCAGGCTCTGATCTTCGATTCGTGGTTCGACGCGTATCGCGGCGTGATTGTGCTGGTGCGCGTGATGCAGGGAACGATGCGCAAAGGCCAGCGCATCCGGCTCATGTCGAACGGGAAGTCGTTCGAAGTCGAGTCGATGGGCGTGCTGATGCCCAAGCCGGTGGAGATCGCGAGAGCTCTCCGCAGGCGAGGTGGGATTCTTCGCAGCCACCATCAAAACGGTCAGCGACACCAGAATCGGCGACACGGTGACCGATGAGCTGCGGCCCGCTGCCGCGCAGTTGCCCGGCTTCGAAGACATCAAGCCGATGGTCTTCGCGGGACTCTACACCGTGGATTCGCACGAGCACACGCTTGCTGCGCGATGCGCTCGAAAAGCTGCGGCTCAACGATTCCTCGTTCTTCTTTGAGCCGGAAAGCTCGGTGGCGCTGGGATTCGGATTTCGCTGCGGGTTTCTTGGCCTGCTGCACATGGAGATCATCCAGGAGCGGCTGGAGCGCGAATACGAGCTTGACCTGATTACGACTGCGCCCGGCGTGCGCTATCACATCACGATGACGGATGGTTCGGTGCTCGAGGTGGACAATCCCTCGCGCTGGCCCGAGCCCACAAACATCGATTCGATTCGCGAACCGGTGATCACGGCGAAGATTCTCACGAACGAAGAGTACGTGGGCGGGCATCTTCAAGCTTGTTGAAGAGAAGCGCGGCACGCAGATCAATTTCGAGTACGTGACGCCGACGCGCGTGCTGCTCACCTACGAACTGCCGCTGAACGAGATCGTGCTCGATTTCTACGATCGCCTCAAGTCCATCTCACGCGGCTATGCTTCGCTGGATTACTCGCTGGCGGGCGAGTGGGAATCGCCGATGGTGAAGCTGGATATTCTTGTTTCCGGCGAGCCGGTGGACGCGCTTTCCATCATCGTGCACCGCGACTTCGCTTATGAACGCGGCAAGCGCCTGGTTTCGAAGATGCGCGAACTGATTCCCCGGCAGCAGTTCGAGGTGGCCATCCAGGCCGCCATCGGCGCCAAGGTTGTGGCCCGCGAGACGGTTACCGCGCTGCGCAAGAACGTCTTGGCCAAGTGCTATGGCGGCGACATCTCGCGAAAACGCAAGCTGCTGGAGAAGCAGAAAGAAGGCAAGAAGCGGATGAAACGAATCGGGAAGGTCGATATTCCGCAGGAGGCCTTTCTGGCAGTGCTGCGCGTCGGTGAAGACCAGCAGAAGTAACGCTCTTCGGGTGACCTGGACCCACATCTAAGTTATCAGCCATTCATGCGGAATTGTGGAAACCTGTGCCGTGGTTATTCTGGCGGAAGCAGACAGGGATGCCCCATGCGAGAACTTGAATTCGTCGCGCTTCTCCTAGAAAAATAAGGGCTTCCTAGATTTAACAGAGCCGGCCGGGGTTGGCAAGAGGGGAAAATGAACCATTTTCGGGGATTTGCAGGAATGTAATCCACAGTTTTTTCCACAAGGGCCGCACTGACAAACCGGTGTCCCGGCGGTTCGCCTGACCAGCTCACTCCCAGCCTTTCTCGGTGAGCGATCTTACCGGGGAAAAGGTGTGGAAATCCCGGGCATTTGGATCCCTGCGGAGCCTGGAAAGGCCCCGGTAGCCGGGACCTTTCCATGCAAGCAAGGCGGCGCCTAGTGGGCCGCCGGAGCCTTGGGCGTCGGAGCCGCAGGCGTCGAGGACGCTGCAGGCTGAGCCGGCGGAGCAGGCACGCCCGACTTCACGTTATACGCGTCGATGATTGGCTTCGTGATGTTGGTGGACTCATTGGCGTAGAGAACAGGGTTCTGCTGCTGGGCCACATCGAGCACGAGGGTGTATCCGTGCTGCTGCGCATAGGTCGGCCAGCACGTCATAGACCTTGGACGCAAGCGCGTTGTAGAGTTCCTGCATCTCGTTCTGGAAGTCGTTCTGGGCGTCTTCGGCGGAGCGATCGAGCAGCTTCTTCTTGTCGTCGATGGTCTTGGCGCGGGTGGCACGCTCGCCATCGCTGAGCTTGTCGCCCTGGGCCTGCAACTGCTTGGTCAGGTTGTCGATCTCATCGCTGAGCGTCTTGAGCTGGGCACGCTTGGGCTCGTACTTCCGCTGGAGATCGGCGAAGTTGCGCTGGCCCTCATTGGTTTGTGCAACTGCCACCTGGAAGGCGACGACCGCAATCTTCGCCGGGCCGGAGGGTGCAGTGGTGGCGGCGGTGGCTGCGCCGGGCGCATCCGGAGTGGAGGATGTTTGGGCAGCGGCGTTCAGGGCAATACCCGACGCCAGCGTGAGAACTAATGCAACAGAGCGCTTCATTCGACTTGAAAACTCCTTAAGAATTCCTGGGTGGCTGGCCCCAAAGCTGCTTATTGGACGCGCCAGCGCCTCCTGAGCAACCTTGCGGACTTTCATCTCCTCGGTGAATTTGCGAGGAAAAACCGGCTTCAATGCTCCGCGATGACGGGAACAAAAGCAGGAAAGAGCGCAGACGGAGACGTCAGCAGGAACTAGAAGGATTATAGGTGTGCCCGCTGGGAGGGTCAATCATGCGAACGCGGAGTTGAAAAGAAAGACCCCGTGGCCGGGGGTCTTTCTCTTGCAACGATTTGAATTAGTGAGCTGCGGGAGTCTTGGGGGTTGTAGCCTTCGGAACCACCGGAGCCGCGGCTGCAGGCTGGGCCGGCGGAGCCGGAACGCCGGACTTCACGTTGTAGGTGTCGATAACAGCCTTCGTGATGTCCGCTGAAGCGTTGGCATAGAGGACGACGGGCGTCTGCTGGTTCCCACCATCGAGGACAACCGTATACCCGTGCTCCTGCGCGTAGGCCGACATGGTCTGGCCAAACTTCTCAGCCACACCGGCGAAGGTTTGCTGCATATCCTGCTGGAAATCGTTCTGCGCATCCCCTGCATCGCGCTTCAGTTGCTTTTGCTTGTCGTCGAGGGTCTTGGCGCGCTTGGCACGGTCGGCATCGGTGAGCGTGGCGGACTGGGCCTGCAGATCCTTCTGGATGGTGGCGATCTCGTCGTTCAAGGTCTTCAGCTGCTCGCGCTTGGGTTCGTACTTCTTTTGCAGGTCTGCGAACTTGCGCTGAAAGTCATTGGTCTGTGCAACGGCTTCCTGGAAAGCGATCACGGCGATCTTCGGCGGACCGGCAGGTGTGACGGGCGCGGTCGTCGGTGCGGCGGCTGAGACAGCGGGCGCCTGTGCGGCGGCGCTCAGGGTAAGGCATGACGCCAAAGTGGCGGCGGCTGCGAGTGTAAGCTTCATGTGAATTTAAAACTCCTTGGATTCCCGGAAGGCTGCACACGAGTGCGCCTGTGCCTCCTGAGCAACCTTGGTCTCTTTCTTGAGGAGCCCCGCGCGAGTACGGCGAAGAGGAGAAAAGACGCAGATGGAGACGTCAGCAGGAACTACTTAAATTATAGAAGCGCGCCGATACCGGGTCAAACCGCAGAAAATAACAACTTACAATGAAATGACAAGATTCCGATTCGGAACGGGATAACTCCCATGGAATCGCTGGTGTCCGTCAAGCGTCAGCCGGCGCATTGAAGCCTGGGCCCCTCCTTCCGACGTTTAAAGCAATGGATCAGGGAACGAAAGCACATAACGAGTGGCTGGCGCTAATTTACTCCCTGTGACGTGCGCGAATACTGATAGCATCATTGCGCGGTCTGAGGAGGCATTCCCAGTGCCAGACAAGAATCGCATTCAGACAGATTCCGGCAGGAGACGATTCCTTCGAGCCGCCCTTTCAACTGCAGTTGTCACGGTTGCAGCACCAGCCGCAATCGAACTCTCTGCCCCTGCAAGGCTGACTGCCCAATCCAACTTGAGTCCCGATGCAGCGCTGAAGGAACTGCTCGCCGGCAACCAGCGTTTCGCTGCAAATCAACTCACGTCGATCAGCCATGACCTGAAGATCCTGAAAGAGCACACGGTGGAGAAGCAGGAGCCCTTTGCGGCGGTGCTTGCCTGTGCAGATTCTCGCGTGCCAGTGGAACTGGTCTTCGATCAGACAATCGGTCACATTTTTGTGGCGCGACTTGCGGGCAACTACGCGACCCCGGACATCACTGCCAGTCTTGAGTATGGAGTGGCTGTGCTCGGAGTGAAAGTTCTCCTGGTTCTTGGCCACACAAGTTGTGGAGCGATCAAGGCGGCAATGAAGTCCGACGAAGTCCCCGGCCAGATCAGCACGATCTACTCGGCGCTACGGCAGGCGGTCGCCCAGTCCGGCGGAAATGTCGACAAGGCAATCGAGATCAACGCGAAGATTCAGGCCGACTTGTTGTCCACCTCTTCGCCCGTTATTCGCGACGCGGTGAAGGCGGGCAAGCTGAAGGTGGCAGCGGGAGTCTATAACCTTGCGACTGGCACGGTCACCGTGGCCTGACAGCCAGGAAGCGCCTGGACGAGCACTCTGTTCCACCGATTATGGGCGGCTGTGAGAAGTCGACGCCGTGAGATTGCCGCCTTCAGGATGCACTGCGAGCGCCTGCGCCTTGGCAAGGTGAACTGCGTCCTTGAAGGCTGAGACAAAAGCATGGGCTGCGGCGTGGTCAGAAAAAGTGAGGCCGAAGACCTCTACCTGGTCCGGCGCCTGTCCGTATGCAGACCCATCGTGCGGCCCCGGGCCCAGCCGGGCCAGTTTGTCCCGGTCGTACATGACTGCGTGAAACTCCTTCCCGGGCATCCCGACGACCACAATCATGGTTGTGTCACCTGTATCCCCCGGCTTATAGGCCGTGGGTGCGTCCTGGCCTGTGAAGACAAGATCGTCTGCAATCAGGCTCTCATCGACCAGCGCCAACGGAACCGTCACCGACGCCAGCGGGAAGGTGTAGAAAGACCATGTTGTCTTTCCGTCCTCGCTCTTCGGGAGACCGCAGATAGGCCCCGGCATGTTCGGCTGAATCAGCAGCGTCTGATCATCGAGCGAGACGATGCTGCCCGACGCCGCATAGGACTTCTTCATCTCCTGAATGCGCGAATGGATGTCCTGGGCAAGGCAAGAGACGGACGACAAAAAGACACAATGAACCGCGAGTAAACAGAGCTTCTTCATTGATGGACCTCTAATTTGCTTCTATCCTCCACCCATTTCCGCGCGTGGAATGAGATTTATCCCACCAGGAGCATTACCGATGTCATGGCATGAAAGTTGTGGGGTTGCGGATAATGCCTTGATAATAGTGCAATTTAGCGTCGGCCGGTTGTCGCCTGAATCAACCGCTCGGCGACGCCGCTGTTTCAAATCGATGATCGGGCTGTCCGGGCATGGAGACGCAAAAGCAGAAGGGCCGCCCTTTCGAGCAGCCCTGCCTTATTCCGGATGCGATGTTTTAGAAGGTGGTCGAGACGGTCAGGCGAAAGGTCTTGCGCGGTTCGCGGAAGAGGTTCTGCGCGCCATACGCCTGAATGGCTTCCTGCCACGTGTAGTCGCCTGCGCCGCCCGGCGGGAACATGTCGCGCGTGATCAACTGGGCTGTGCAGCTCTGTACCTTGGCCCCCAGAACCACGTCGTTGCAGTATGGCCGCTCGTACAAGCGGAGTGGGTTGTATGCGAAGTAGAGCCGGAAGGGAGCATTCACAACCGGCATGATGATCGAAAGCTCGCCGCCGACCGACATGCGGGGAACCACGTTCGTGCCGGCGACGGGACGAATGTCTCTCTGGAATCCGACCTCCGAGCCCGGAATGCCGCCCTGGCAGGAGCCGTTGTTGTAGACCGGGCAGCCATAGAGCGGCGCCGTGAGTGCTGCAAAGCCCTCGGGGCTCTGCTTCAACTGGCCATGATTCGTGACCACATCCATTCCGAAGTCGGAGAAGAACGAAAAGGTTGCTGAACCCACAATCGGAATGCGGTACTCGGCGTTGGAAAGGAAGTTGGTGTCGCCGCCGATGGATGCGATGCCGTAGACCGGGATCGGCACCTGGATGCATTGGTTCAACTGCGGATTGTTGGGATCGCGCGGAACGCAGGATCCATCCGGGTTGGTCAGCTGCACCGTCTGGCGCGGTAGGCACATAGCCGTAAGGAGTGGCGCTGCGGACGTCGAAGCCGCGCAGTTCCGCCTCGCCGCCGGAGTAGAAGCGATTTTGCGGAGGCGCCACATCGCCGCCATAGCCCTGGACATAACCAATCTGCGCGCGAAGTGCGAGCACATTGCGCCCGCTTGGGTTGGGCATAAGGTAGTGCATCGAGCGGTAGCTCTTGTAAGCAACGAACGGCGAGAAGTAGCGCACATTGCCCCAGATGCCGGCCACCTGCATCGCCGCACTGATCTCCTTGCCGGTGCGCGGACGCAACGGATTGTTAACCGTGTTGTAGCTGTAAGTGAACGAAGCCAGACTCGTGACGATGCCATCAAGCGCGTTCGAGCCCTGAATGCCAGACCGGAAGCTGATGGTCTGGAAGAAGGTCTGCGACGCGGTGCTGAAAGCGGTAATCGTTGACCTTGGAGAGCGAATAGGTGAAGCCCACGCGCTGGAACGCGTGGCGCCGCAGCGGATAGCTGACGGAGAAATTCAAGCCCGTCGACGCCTGGTTGTAGTTCTGCGTCAGCGACTGCTGAGCGGCTGTCAGGTTTGCCGAGAGTCCGGTCGTGGTCTGGTAGTTCTTGGCGGCGTTGTAGTCCTGACTTGTTGTTGATAGATCTGGAAGCCGACGTTCAGCGGCCGATTGTGCACGTAGGGCTGCGAGAAGCCGAACAGGAACTGGCGGCTTACGTTGCCGAGGTTGCCCTGCACGCTGAGCGTCTCGCCCAGGCCGAGGAAGTTGTTGGTCTGGTAGTTGACGCCGAGGAACGCGCCCGAAAGGCCGCTGACGCCGCCATTGAGGCCGATGGAGTTCTTGCCCTTCTCCTTGACCTTCAGCAGCAGGTCCACGGTGCCGGCGTCTGCGTTCTGATGCGCCTCGGAGTCCTGTTCGACCTTGAGCGGCTCGAAGTACTCCAGCTGATTCAGGCGAAGCAGGCTGTACTCCCAAAGCTGTGAGTTGTAGACCTGAGCCTTCGTCGAGCAGCAGCTCGCGGCGAATGACGCGGTCGCGCGTGATGGTGTTGCCCTCGAACTCGATGCGCGAGACGTAGAACGGCTTGCCTTCGTCGATGTCGATCTCCAGAGAGACGGTCTTCTTCTGGTCGTCGTAGATGGGCTTTGGAATGGCGCCGAAGTTGATGTATCCCAGCTGCGCCGTAGGCCTTCTTCAGATTCTCGAGGCCCTTACCGATCAGCGTGGCGTTGAACCAGTCTCCATCCTTGAGAGCGAATGTGGCGCGCAGGGCCTTTTCGTTGTTGACGGTGCTTGTTGCCGGTGAAGGTGATGGTTCCGAGGCGATAGCGGGCGCCTTCTTCGATCGGCATCAGGATGTCGATGCGCTTGCCGCGATTCGGGCGGAAGGTGAACCAGTTGAGGCCGCCTTCGTCGCGAATCTGCGTCCTCGGCGTCTCGATTGCGGCATTGGCGTAGCCCTTGTCGCGATAGGCCTGACGCACGCGTTCGGAGTCTTCGTCGAGCTTGGAAGCGTCGAAGGTGCTGCGCGAAAAGATTCTCAAAGATAATGGAGTACGGAATGCCGATCGGCTTCAGGTTCTTCATCGAGCGGCGCAGGTAGATAGCTGCTCAGGTGCTCATTGCCGGAAAACTGGATCTGGCCGACCTTCACCGTCGGGCCTTCCTTGATGTTGAAGTTGATCTGCACCGAGGCCGGCGGAATGGTCTTGACGTCGGTCTTGATGGTGGCGAACTGGTGGCCGTGCTCGGCCAGGATCTCTTTCAGAACGGTTTCGGCGCGCTTGACCTTGGTGGCGTCGTACTGGCCTTCCACCGACAGCCCGACCTTCTCCTTCTTGAAGCGATCCAGAATGTCGGACGTGGAAACCGAACTGTTCGCCCTTGTAATTGATCTCGCGGATTGTGGGTCTTTCACGGACGAAGATATTGAGGATGATGCCCTTTTCGGTGTCTTCGCGCTCGATGCGCAGATCTTCAAAGTAACCGGTGTTCCAGAGCGAGTTGAAATCGCGCTCGATGGAGATGCGGATCGTAGGTGTCGCCGGGATGAGTAAAAAGCCGGGCAAGGATCGTTTCCTTGGGAATGCGCCGGTTGCCGATGACACGAATCTGATCGATGGTCTGGGACTGCTGGGCCAGGGTTGATCCAACAGAGAAAGCCAGGAGCAAAACGACTGCGAGACGGGCCAAGATACCTGAAACCCGCTTTTTGCGGGAAATGGAGTCGTGCTTGATCTTCACCGGGCTGGAGCCCTGCGGCGAGCACAAGTACTGGTGCGTTCCAAGGTAAGACTTCACGGGAAGAATATGCACACCCTCATTGCTAAAATTCTGGTACTGCCGCAAGGAAAGAATTGATTATATTGGACTGCGGTCATCTCACCCAAACCGCGGATGGCCAGCAGACACGGAAACCGCATCTTTCCCACGATCCCCTCCGTCACGCATCCAGCGCCCTTTGGAGACCCGGGTCATTGCTACACTTTGCGATGAGAAACCCATCGCGTTGACCCTCGGGGTTTCGCCTCGCGACGAGAATGCGCCGCAGTTGAACTCGATTGGGTCCATACCCAGTTTAACGGACCGGAATGGCTCAATCAGCCTCCGCATCCATAGTCTGTGCGATTGCATCCCTTTTAGACGTGGAACAGGCGAACGCGGCATCTGCTCGCCCGGGAGGTTCGCCAGGAAATGGTGGAAATGACAGAGACCGTTTACGACTTCTCAGCCACGTTGCTGGATGGACGCGTCGTGAGCCTGAACGAGTTCAATGGCCGCGTCCTGCTGATCGTGAATACCGCGAGCCGGTGCGGATTTACTCCGCAGTATGCCGGGCTGGAAGATCTCTATCGCACCTTTAAGAGCCGCGGGTTTGAGGTGTTGGGCTTTCCGAGCAATCAGTTTGGGGCGCAGGAGCCGGGGACCGAAGAGCAGATCAGCGAATTTTGCGAGCGCAATTACCGCGTCAGTTTTCCCATGTTCGCCAAGATTGACGTGAACGGCCCGAGTGCACATCCGCTCTACCAGTTCCTGAGGCGCAGCAAGCCGGGCATCTTCGGGCTAATTGGCGCTGGGTCCATCAAATGGAACTTCACCAAATTCCTGGTGGACAGGAGCGGCAGGGTAGTCGGCCGCTACGGATCGGCGACCAAGCCGGAGAGCCTTACGACTCCCATCGAGAATCTGCTGAGCGGTAATCAGAAGCAGCACTCCGATTGAAGCGCGGGGCGGCGTATTCTTCTCCTGTCTGAGAGACGCTGACTCGCTTGTGCGCCTGATGCGGCTGTTCTGGTGCGGCTGTTGGCAGATCGCTGAGAGGAATCATGCGCAAGAACCTTCCCATCATCCTGGTTCGGGTGATTGTTGGGCTGGTTTTCCTGACCGAGGGCATTCTGAAGTTTGTGCATCCTGCCGAACTGGGCTCCGGGCGCTTTGCGCACATCGGGCTGCCTCTGCCTTATGTGCTGGCGCCGATCATCGGGGCTGTTGAAATCGCGGCGGGCGCGGCGCTGATTCTGAATCTGTTTGCCGGAGATGCTGCTCTTCTGCTGTTGACGGTGATTCTTACAGCGCTCCTCACGACGAAGGTGCCGATTCTCCTGGGGCATCATCTTGGTCCCTTTCAGCCCCCAAAGCTTGAGTACTACGGGTTCCTGAGCTTCATGCACGAGTCGCGAACGGACCTCTGCATGCTTTTTGGCCTCGTTGCGATCCTGCTGGATAGCGGCGTGAAAATGGGACAGCGGAAACACTGGTACGGTGATTGAGCCTGCACGATGCCCTCTGCGCAAGGCAAAACTCCGATTCGTGAAATCGCCGTCTTCTTTCTGCGCCTCGGCGTGTCCGGATTCGGCGGCCCGGCTGCGCATATTGCTCTGATGGAGCGCGAGGCTGTGGAGCGCCGCGCGTGGCTGACTCGCGAGCAGTTTCTTGACCTGGTGGGCGGATGCAACCTGCTGCCGGGCCCGAGTTCAACCCAGGTCGCCATGGCGCTTGGCTTTACCCGACGCAAATGGACGGGCCTTGCGGTCGCGGGCGCATGCTTCATTCTGCCTGCTGCGCTTCTGACGCTCGCACTGGCCTGGGCCTATGTGCGATACGGCCATTTGCCTCAAGCGCAGGGGCTGCTCTACGGAGCAAAGCCCGTGATGGTGGCGATTGTGGTTCAGGCGGTCTGGCGGCTGGGTAGGATGGCTCTCAGCCGATGGACGCTGGCCCTGATCGGAGTTGCGTGTTTTGCAGCCGCGATGGCGGGAGTGCCCCCAATTGCAGTTTTGCTTGTCGCGGGCTCATTCGAGTTGCTGGTAGTGTGGCAGCGCTCGAGACGGAATGCAGCGCATGGCATTGCGTGGTTGCCCGCGGGGTTCGGCGCCGCGACCAGCGCAGGTCTTGCCGGGGCAGCTGGGCTTCTCTCCATCGCCCTCACCTTTCTTAAACTCGGTGTCGTGGTTTTCGGATCAGGCTACGTGTTGCTGGCTTTCCTGAAGGCAGACCTCGTAGATCGGCTCCACTGGATCACGGAGCAGCAGTTGCTCGATGCGATCACCGCCGGACAGGTCACGCCGGGCCCTCTCTTCGCCACAGCGACATTCATCGGCTATCTCCTGCGCGGCTGGACGGGTGCAGCCGTCGCTACGATCGCGATCTTTCTGCCGTCCTTCCTGATGGCAGGTGCGGTCGGCGCATTTGCCGGGAGAATTCGCGCGTCAAAACAGGCCGCTGCGTTTCTCGACGGCGTGAACGCCGCCGCAGTGGCGCTGATGGCCCAGATGACGCTCGTGTTGAGCCGGGCAGCCCTCGTGGACGCATGGACGTGGGGACTTGTCATCGTCAGCGCCGTGCTCCTCCTGCGCTTTCGTATTAACGCAACGTGGGTGATTGTCGCTGGTGCGGCGCTTGGAGTTATGCTTCACCTATTCAGGTGAAGTGGGTTGCCTTCCTGGCTGCTCCGGCCTACCGATCGGTGGAAGAGTCATTTAAAACGAGCGAAGCAACTACTCGATCGCATAGATCGCATAGACGTTGGCTGCGCGAGTGACCTTCTGCGGCTCGATGGCGAGTGGCGGTGCCGGATTGGCGCTTTTTGCCATCGCCATAGCCATCGGTCTTGGATATCCCGGTGACGAGAGCTGGTTGCTGACGTAAATCAGCGTGCCCAGCCGCACGCCCATTCCCTTTGCCAGCACCGCCGCATTTTCTTTGGCGCGGTCGGCAGCGCGGTCAAGCGCCTGCTCTTCAAGGGCCTTCTCGTCCTTGACCGTCCACTCGATCTCGCCGCTGCTGGTGGCTCCCGCGGTCACCGCGATGTCCAGGATCTCTGCCGCACGCTCAGAAGTGGTCCGCACCGTCCATTGTTGCGAGAGCTTGAACTTGTGCGACTTTTCTACGGTGTAGTCGCGATTCAGATACTGCGACTCGCTCCGGATGGCGTTCTCGGGAATACCGGCCTGCTTAAGCGCGCCAATGATCGCGTTGGACGTGCGCGCGCCGTCAGCGTAGACCGACTTTGCGTCTCCAGGCTGCGTATCGAAGCCGATATGGAGGACGGCGACCTCCGGCTCAACCGAGACGCTGTCTTCCGCCGTGACGGTGAGAGTGCGATTGGTAGAGCTGATCTGCAACTGGGTGAGCTGCTGCGCGCTTGCGCCCAATGCGAAAGACAATGTCGCCAGTGCGGCGAATAGCCGAGGGAAAGTCATGCGAAGCTCCTTACAATCTTCGGACGCAACGATAGCACGTGTTGCCCGAAAGGCTGAATTGCTCAACCAGAGAACGAGCTCGATTTACTTTCTTGCATGTTTTTCGCCAAACTGGCGGAGTTTCGCAAGCGTGGCGGCTGCCTGGCCCGAGTCGATGGCCTCAGCTCCCAGCGCTACTCCTTCTTTCAGATCACCGGCGAGCCCCGCAGCTACGAGCGTGGCCGCAGCGTTGAGGAGGACGATGTCGCGGCGCGCGCCGGGAATCCCCGTGAGGACGTCGTAGAGAAGGGACGTGTTGGTGGGAATATCGCCGCCGGTGAACTGATCAAGCGTGACGCGGGGAAGCCCGGCCATCTCCGGGGTGACGCGCGCCGCTTTCAGCGTGGGTTCACCGCCATCGCCGGATTCCTCGATGCGCGCGACGATGGACTCGCCGGTCGTGGTCAGCTCGTCAATTCCGTCGGTCCCGTGCACGACAAACGCGCGTTTTGCGCCGAGCGCTACGAGAGTACGGCCAACAAGCAGAACACGGCTGGGCGCAAGAACGCCGATGACCTGGGCACGAGCGTGGGCAGGGTTGGTCAGCGGCCCGCAGAGGTTGAAGATGGTGCGGAAGCCGAGGGCCCGGCGCAGCGGCCCCAGAGTCTTCATTGCCGGATGGTAGAGAGGCGCGAAGAGAAACACGAAGCCGGTCTCACGAAGGCACTCGGCGGCCAGCTCCGGAGAAAGATCGATGGGCACGCCCAGCGCCTCGAGGACGTCGGCTGCGCCGCAGCGTGAGGTGACGGCACGGTTGCCGTGCTTGGCAACCTTGGCTCCGGCGGCGGCCGCAACGAGCGCGGCTCCGGAAGAGATATTGAAGGTGAGCGGACCGCCGCCGCCGGTGCCGACACAATCGACCAGTTCGTCGCGCTCTTCGTCGGTCAGCGGGACAGGCACGGACTGCTGCGCGCATCACGTCGACAAAGCCGGCAAGTTCCGGCGCTTGCTCGCCGCGCGTGGCCAGCACGGCCAGCAGGGCCGCGGTTTCGACTTCCGGTACCTCGCCGGAGAGGATCTGGCGCAGTACTGACGGCGGCCTGTTCGCGCGTGAGTGCAGCGCCATCTTCGGCCAGCGGCTTCAAGAGGTCCTTGAGGGCTTCCATTGTCTCTCTTATGGTAATGGGTGCGCGCGAGATGTCAGACTGAGCCGGACGGAGTACGGCCGTTTGCCGGTCCTTCGGCAGGCAAGATAGTATTTGGATACCGCTGGCAGGATCGCACCGGGCTGGTGCCCGACCGGTTTCAGAACAGGTCACTCCAAACTTCAGCGTACGTGGCGGTTCCAACCAATATGAAAATTCACGAGTATCAGGCAAAAGAAATCCTGGCGCAGTATGGTGTCGCTGTGCCGAAGGGCGAGATGGCCAACACGCTTGAAGAAGCGAACGCAGTGGCGCGCAAGCTGCTGGCCGAGGGCGCTAGCGGCGTCGTGGTGAAGGCGCAGATTCACGCCGGCGGCCGCGGCAAGGGCGGCGGCGTGAAGGTGGCACAGCACGCGCGAAGACGCCGAACTGCACGCGAAGAACATCCTCGGCATGCAACTGGTCACGCATCAGACCGGTCCGCAGGGACAGAAGGTGCAGCGGTTGCTGATCGAAGAGACCGCGGCGATTGATCGCGAGCTCTACCTGGGCATCGTGCTCGATCGCGCCACCGGCAAGCTGGTCTTTATGGCTTCGCAGGCCGGCGGCATGGAGATTGAAGAAGTCGCCGCGAAGACTCCCGAGGCGATCTTCAAAGAGACCATCGACCCGGCCGTGGGATTTGGCGCATGGCAGGCTCGCAAGCTGGCCTTTGCGCTGGGACTGAAGCCGACGCAGATCAACGCGGCTGTTGCGTTCCTGCAGAGCATTTACAAGGCGTTCACTGGATACCGACGCGTCGCTGGTGGAGATCAATCCGTTCATCACGACGAAGGACGACAAGCTGTTTGCGCTCGACGCGAAGATCACGTTCGACGACAACGCGCTGTTCCGGCATCCGCACATCAAGGCGCTGCGCGATACGGCCGAAGAAGATCCGCTCGAAGTGGAAGCGAGCAAGTACGCGCTGAACTACATCAAGCTCGACGGCTCGATTGCCTGCATGGTGAATGGCGCCGGACTGGCCATGGCCACGATGGACATCATTCAATATGCCGGCGGCAGCCCGGCGAACTTCCTGGATGTGGGTGGCGGCGCCACCCAGGAGCAGATTGAGCATGCGTTCGAGATTCTGCTTTCCGACGAGCATGTGAAGGCGATCTTCATCAATATCTTCGGCGGCATTCTGCGCGTCGATCGGCTGGCCACCGGCGTGGTGGCCGCGGCGCGCAATCTGAATGTGAAGGTGCCGATCGTGCTGCGGCTTGAGGGAACGAATGTGGAAGAAGGCCGCAAGATTCTGAAGGAATCCGGTTTGAATTTCCAGGTGGGCGCAACGATGAAGGATGCAGCGGAACTGGTTGTAGCAGCGGCGAAAGGCGGGAAGGCATAATGGCGGTCTTAGTCGATAACAACACGCGGCTCATCGTTCAGGGCATCACCGGCAAAGAAGGCACCTTCCACGCGAAGGGCTGTCGCGGAGTACGGCACCAAGGTTGTAGGCGGCGTGACGCCGGGCAAGGGCGGAACAACGCACGAGGGCTGGCCGGTGTTCAACACCGTGGCTGACGCAGTGAAGGAGACCGGCGCCAACGCGACCATGATTTTCGTGCCGCCGCCGTTTGCAGCCGACGCGATTCTCGAGGCTGAGGACGCGGGGATTCCGCTGATCGTGTGCATCACTGAGGGCATTCCCACGCTCGACATGGTGAAGGTGTGGGCCAAGCTCAAGACTTCGACAGTCGCGGCTGATCGGGCCGAATTGCCCGGGCGTGATTTCACCGGGCAAGGCGAAGATCGGCATCATGCCGGGCCGCATTCACAAGGAAGGCTCGGTCGGCATCGTCTCGCGCTCGGGAACTCTGACGTACGAGGCGGTGCATCAGTTGACGCAGCGCGGAATCGGGCAATCGACCGCCATCGGCATTGGTGGCGACCCGATCATCGGCACGACGCACATTGATGCCTTGCGCCTGCTGAATGACGATCCGGAAACGCGAGGCCATCATCATGATCGGCGAGATCGGCGGCTCGGCGGAAGAAGCGGCGGCCGACTTTGTGAAGCAGCACGTGAAGAAGCCGGTGGTGGGATTCATCGCCGGTCAGACGGCGCCCCCGGGACGCCGCATGGGCCACGCCGGCGCGATCATCAGCGGCGGGCAGGGCACTGCCGCTGACAAGATGAAGGCGATGACGGCGGCCGGGATTCACGTCGTGGTTTCGCCGGCGGAGATTGGCGAGACGCTGGCGAAGGTGATTGGCAAAGCCTGACCGTCGGCGAGAGGGCGCAAGTCCTCTCGCTCCCAGCCGTGTCTGCATGGATCTGAGAATGCGCTTCGACTTGATTACGCGTGCAGAATCGTTCGCGGCTCGCCTCGGGATCCGCATGCCCATCCTCCTGGCGCCGATGGCGGGGGCCTGCCCTCCGTCTCTTTCGATCGCGATCGCCAACGCAGGCGGATTGGGGGCCTGCGGCGCCCTGCTGATGAAGCCGGATGAGATTACCGCATGGTGCGCGGAGTTTCGCCGGTACAGCCAGGGAGAATTCCAGCTCAATCTCTGGATTCCCGGACCTCCTCCGAAGCGCGATCCGCATGGCGAAGAGCAGCAGCGCGAATTTCTGTCCAAGTGGTGTGCCGTCGTTCCACCGGGCGCAGGCGAAAGCGTGCTGCCGGATTTTACCGCGCAATGCCAGGCCATGCTGGATGCGCAGCCCAAAGTGATTTCTTCAATCATGGGCCTTTACTCTCCGGCGTTCGTAGCAGAGATGAAAGCGCGCGGCATCCTCTGGTTCGCAACGGCAACCACCGTTGCAGAATCGAGAGCTGCGGAAGCAGCGGGAGCAGACGCCATCATTGCGCAAGGGATGGAGGCCGGCGGCCACCGAGGAACATTCGACGCCTCTGAAGCCGAGCTACGAATGGTCGGGCTCTTCGCATTGTTGGCGCAGGTCTGCGATGCCGTTTCCGTTCCTGTGATCGCTGCCGGAGGGATCGCCGATGCACGCGGCGTAGGCGCTGCCCTGATGCTCGGGGCAAGCGCGGTGATGATTGGTACGGGTTTCCTGCGCTCTCCCGAAGCGAAGCTAAACCGCGTCTGGGCAGATGCACTGGCTGAAACCGAATCCGACGAGACGATGATCACGAGCGCCTTCACGGGTCGCCCGGGGCGTGGCATCGCCAATTCGTTTATGAGAGCTTCGGCCGGCTCGGATGCGCCTCCTCCTGCCCCTTACCCGGTCCAGCGTGGACTCACGCGGCCGATGCGGGAAGAAGCGCAAAAAGCCAGCGACGGCGGACGCATGCAAATGTGGGCCGGGCAATCGGCGAGGCTGGCACGCGCCGAACCCGCCGGAGAGTTTGCGCGCCTGCTGTGGGATGAGGTGAAGGCATTCTTTCAGTGAGTGAGTGCCTCTCACCACACCCGGCACGGATTCGCGCTCACCATCTTGGCCGTCGGCTTGCAACTGAAGCTCTTCGCGAACTCCGGCAGATCCTGCAGCACGGAGTTGGTCCGGTACTCATCCGGCGCATGCGGATTCGGTCTGCGCCTGGCTTCGCAGCTGTTCGGGGCGCGTCTGCGTGCACCACTGCTGCGCATAGGCGATCCAGAAGCGCTGTTCGGGCGTGTAGCCGTCGGTCTTCGCGTTCATGTCGAGATGCGCGGCCTCGGCCTTGTCGAGCCAGGCGAGCCATGCCAGCCACAAGCCCGCCGAGGTCGGCGAGGTTTTCGCCCAGCGTGAGCTTGCCGTTCAGGTGAACGCCGGGAACAGCTTCGATGGCGTCGTACTGCTTGACCATGCATTGGGCGCGGTCGTTGAACTTCTTCTCGTCGTCCTTCGTCCACCAGTCCTTCAGGTTGCCGTCCTTGTCGAACTGGCGGCCCTCGTCGTCGAAGCCGTGGGTGAGCTCGTGGCCGATGGTCGAGCCCATGTCGCCGTAGTTGGCGGCATCGTCTTCCTTGTCGCTGAAGAACGGCGGCTGAAAGTAGCCGGCGGGAAAGTTCACGTTGTTCTGCTGCGGATCGTAGTAGGCATTGACGGTCGGCGGCGACATGTACCACTCGCCCTTGTCGACCGGCTTGCCGATCTTGGCCAGATTGCGCGATTGAAGTTGAACTGCACGCACGCGCTGCTGATTGCCCAGCGCGATCGCCGCGCACGATTTCGAGCTTGGAATAGTCGCGCCACTTGTCGGGATAGCCGATCTTGTTCATGACCGTGTGCAGTTTTTCCTTGGCCTGGACCTTGGTTTCGGGGCTCATCCAGTCGAGCGAGTCGATGTCTTTGCCCATGGCCTGCTCGATGGCCAGCGTCATTTCGAGAGCCTGTTGCTTTTCAGCAGGCGGAAAATATTTGGCAACGTATACCTGGCCCAGCGCCTCGCCCATCTCGCGATCGACGCGGCTGGTGCAGCGCTTCCAGCGTTCCTGCTGCTTCTCTGCGCCGTTCAGGATGTGCGCGTAGAAGTTCCAGTTCTCCTGTGTCGAAGGCCTCCGGCATGCTGGTGCCGGCATAGGCATGAAGCAGGTGCCAGCGCAGATAGGTCTTGATCTGGTCGAGCGGCGTGTCGGCGACGAGCGCGTTGAACTCGGCAAAGAACTTCGGCTCCGTGTCGTTGGCCTTGCCGCTGGCGGGTGCGTGGGCCGCGGCAACATATTCGGGCAGCGAGAAGTGCGTCAGCTCCTTTGCGAGGCTGGCAACATCTGTGGGGTGATTCAGGTTCTGCGGATCGCGCTGCTCGGTAATGGTGAGCGAGGCCTTGGCCAGACGCGTCTCAATGGCCATTACGGTGTCGGCGTCCTTTGCGGCCTGCGCCTCGGGTTCGCCCGCCAGCACGAACATCTTGTGGACGTGATCGACATACTGCTTGCGCTGTTCGACGGACTTGGCATCGGTGCGCGTGTAGTAGTCGCGCTCCGGCAGCCCGAGGCCGCCGGCGCCGTAGAAAGAGATGACCTGGTTCGCATCGGCAAAGTCCTGGCTCGGCGCCGAACTCGAAAAAGGCATTCACGCCGATGCTGATGCAGATGGCGCCAGCAGCGCGGGCAGGTCGCCGGCGACTTGAGCGCGGCGATGCGATCGAGTTCCGGCTGCAGCGGCGCTGATGCCCACCTTGTTGATGGCGCCGTGTCCATGCAGCTTGCGTACTCGTCGCCGATCTTCTGCTCGTTCGGTGTGCGCGTGGACTCAGGCCTGGCGGCGTCTTCAAGAATCTGCTTCAGATGAAGCCGGTTGAGTTCATAAAGCTCGGTGAAACGGCCGTATGCGATCTGGTCGGGCGGCAGCGGATTGCGCTTGAACCAGCCGTTGCAACTGTAGTGATAGAAGTTCTCGCAGGGGTCAATGGACTTGTCGATCAGCGACGGATCGAAGACCCGCAATTTCGGAGCGGCTGCTGCCGGCCGGACGGTGCTGAGGAGTCCTGCGCATGACAGGCCGGGATGCGGCAGAAGGACACGGCAAGCAAGCAAGACGCGAGAGAAGCGAGTGCAGCAAACCTGGAGCGAAACATGGCGACAACTGTACCAGATTTGTGCGCGGTTGGTGCGCGCGGATGTGACCGGTACAATAAGGAGTTGGGTCGAAATCGATTTCGAGGAGCAGATCGAGTGGCACAACGCACGTTCAGCATCATCAAGCCGGACGCGGTGAAGCAAGGGCTATACCGGGGCCATCCTGGCCGAGATTGAGAAGGCCGGATTCAAGATCGTCTCCATCAAAAAGCAGTCCATTTCAAAGGAGCAGGCCAAGGGCTTCTATCACGTCCACGCGGCACGGCCGTTCTTTAACGACCTGTGCGATTTCATGTCGTCGGGGCCGCTGTTTCTGATGGTGCTGGAAAAGGAAAACGCGATTGCCGACCTGCGCAAGCTGATGGGCGCGACCAATCCGGCGAATGCCGAAGAGGGAACGATCCGCAAGAAGTTTGCCGGGTCGATCCAGGAGAATGCGATTCACGGCTCGGACGCCGAAGAGACGGCGGCTTTCGAGATCGGCTATTGGTTCGCGGGGTATGAGCTGATCTAGGCAGTGGTCTGTGCTCAGTTAGCCGAACAGGTCTGTCGATCTTCTCGCGCAGTCGTCGGCGACTTCGCGCTGCAACTCCAGCGACGACGTCGCTTCGAGCTGGGCGATGCGCTCGTCTTGGTCGCTGGCGTCTCTGCAGGTGTGACTCGTACGCATGCGCTGGCAGGCGTCGCAGCCGCATGCGATTCCACCGGTCCGGAAAGCAGATGCGCGTAGCGGGATTCCTTGGTGCCCGGCTGGCGCGGCAGCATCGGCGACCAGCGACGGCTCGCGCTCCATCAGCTTTTGCAGGCCCGGCGAGCACATCGCTGATCTCTTCGAAGCGGTGCATGCGCTCGGTGCGGCCGCGCAGTTCGCCGGGCGTCTGCGGACCGCGCAGCAGCAGCACGCAGATCAGCGCCGTTTCGGCGCGGCTGAAGTTGAACGCTTCGCCCAGCCAGTGCTCGTACTTCGTGACGCGCCCGTCGGCCGAGCGCGCGCGGCCGGCCAGGCCGTCGTCTTCAAGGCCGTGCAGCGCCTGGCGCACATCATCTTCATCGAGATCCATCACCGGCTCGCGGTTCGAGCGCTGATTGCACGCGTTGATCAGCGCGTTCAGCGAGAGCGGGTAGTAGTCCGGCGTGGTTACTTCTTTTTCGACAAGTGCGCCCAGGACGCGGGCTTCGGCGGGGGAGAGCGGATCGGCTCTGCGGGCGGCATGGGTCTATTCTGCCACTGTGCGACGAGCCGAACTTCTTTCTGGCTAGTCACCGCGCGATTCCGCGTCAGCAGGAAGTAGACGACCGGCGTCACGACCAGGCTGAGCACCATGGAGATGGTCAGGCCGCCGATGACGGCGATGGCCAGCGGCTGCAGCATCTGCGAGCCGGCGCCGAGCGCAAAGGCCAGCGGCAGCATTCCGCAGACCGCGGCGATGGCGGTCATCACGATGGGGCGCAGCCGGCGCTGTGCCGCATGCATCATGGCGTCGGCGGCCGAGACGCCTTCGGCGCGGAATTTCTCGTCGGCGTCGAGCAGCAGAATGCCGTTCTTGGCCACGATGCCGATGACCATGATGAGCCCCATGAACGATGCGACGTTGAACGTGGTGCGCGTGATGAGCAGGGCCAGGATGACGCCGGAGATGGACAGCACCGATGACGTGAGAATCGCGATCGGCGCGGGGAAGTTGCGGAACTCGGTCAGCAGCACGCCGAAGACCAGCGCCAGCGCCAGCATGAGCACCGCAGCAGATCGCGGAACGACTTCTGCTGTTCCTCGTAGGTGCCGCCGTAGGTCACGCGCACGGAGGCGGGCAGATGCAGGCCGTCGACTGTCTGCGGCACCTTGTGCCATCGCCGTGCCGAGGTCGGAGCCTTCCAGGCGGCCGGTGACCACGACCAGGCGCTGCAGGTTTTCGCGGCGGATTTCGTTCTGCGGCGGCAGCTGCTGAATGTCGGCCAGCGAGCCCAGCGTCGCCGTGTGGCCTGAGGCGCTGTTGAAGACGGTGTTCTGGATGGCGTCGAGCGAGGCGCGATGCTCATCGCCCAGGCGCACGCGAATGGTGTAGGGCCGGCCGTTGGCGATGAGCGGATCGCTGGTCGGGCAGTCCGTCGAGAATCGCCGTCGCGTCCTCGGAGACTTCGGTCGGCGTGAAGCCGAAGCCGCGCGGCAACGACCGGGATTGACCTGGAAGTTGGTTGCCGGGCCGCTGATGGTGTTCTCGATGCCGTTCTCCACGTCGACCACGCCGTTGATCTTGCCGATCGCATCGCCAACCCGCGGGCCGAGCTGCGTGCAGCAGCGCCTCGATCGTCGGCGAAAGATCTTGATCTGGATCGGCTCCGGAGCATTGGACAGATCGCCGATCATGTCCTGCAGCACCTGGATGAATTCGACGTCGAGCTCCGGTTCGGTCGCCTTGATCTTGCGCGCGCACGTCGTCCATGACGTCGTCGATGGCGCGGCTGCGCTTGGCCTTCAGCTTCACGGTGAAGTCGCCGGTGTTGGCTTCAGTCACGGCGGCAAGGCCCATTTGCAGGCCGGTGCGGCGCGAGGTGCTCTCCACCTCGGGCGTGGTCGTGCAGGATGCGCTCAACGTGCTGGAGAACGCGGTTGGTCTCGGTGAGCGAACTGCCCGCGGGCATGATGTAGTCGAGGATGAAGCCGCCTTCGTCCATCTCCGGCAGCAGATCGGAGCCGAGCGCCTGGTACCCGAACCAGGTGGCGATCACCAGCAGGAGGCAGGCACCGCCAAGCCAGAGCGGCTTGGCCAGCGCCCAGTCGAGCACGCGGTGATGGACACTGGAGAATGCGGCTGAGGAAGCGGCCGGCCGCGTGATCGTTGTTTGCTGCTTCGTCGCGCCGCTCGCGCAGCAAGCACGAGGCTCAGTCCCGGCGTCCAGGTGAGCGCCAGCACCAGCGACGTCAGCAGCGCCGCAGCCATGGTGATGGCCAGCGCGCGGAAGAAGCTGCCGGTGACTCCGGTGACGGCGACAAGCGGCAGAAAGACGACGACCGGCGTGATGGTGGAGCCGATGAGCGGCGCCGTGATCTCGGGCAGCGCCTTGCGCACTGCTGCTGCGCGGGGTTCGCCGCTGTCGCGATGCATCACGATGTTTTCGACCACGACGATGGCGTCGTCGATCACGAGGCCGATGGCGGCGGCCAGCCCGCCCAGCGTCATCAGGTTGAAGCTCTGGCCGATCAGCCCAGAGCACCAGGATCGTGACAGCAACGGTGACGGGAATGACAAGGCCGGCGATGAGCGAGGAAGTCCAGTCGCGCAGGAACAGGAACAGGATGATGCAGGCAAGGACGAGGCCGATGAAGATGGCGTCGCGCACGCTGGAGATGCTGTCGCGCACCAGTTGCGACTGATCGTAGAACGGCTCGAGCTTCACGCCCGGCGGCAAGCTTCTGGCGCAGTTCGTGCAACCTCCGCGGCAACCGCATCGGCCACGGCAACCGTGTTGCTGGAGGGCTGGCGCGCGATGTTGATCAGCACCGCCTGCTTGCCGTTGGCGGTGACGGTGGTGTAGACCGGCATGGTCGCCTGCTCCACCGTGGCCACGTCGGCAACGCGCACAGGAGCGCCGGCGGCCGTGGTCTTCACCACGAGTTGGCGCAGACCGTCCGCATCATGCACCTGCGCGCCGACGAGGCCGAGAATCAGCTGGTGATTGGCTTCGTAGAGGCCGGGCGAATCGACGATGTTCGAGGCCTGGATGGCGTTGACAAGGTCGGGGATGGTGACGCCGGTCGCAGCCAGCAGCGCCAGATTGGGAACGACGTGAAACTCCGGCACCTGGCCGCCCTGCACGGTCACGGTGCTTACGCCCGTGACGCGATTCAGCGGCGGCTTCAGATCGTAGGTGGCGATCTCCCACAGCTGGGTCTGCGGAACGGTGTCGGAGGTGAGGCTGTAGCCGAGAATCGGAAACGTCGCAAAGGTCAGCCGGTTGGTCGTGATGCGCGCCGTGGAAGGCAGCGTCTGCTCGACCTTGCTCAGCGCCGCATCGACCAGCTGCAGCGACCGAAACATGTCCTCGTTCCAGTCGAAGAAGAGGCTCACTTCGGCCGAGCCGCGGCTGGTGGTGGAGCGCACGGTCTGCGAGGCCCGGCACGGAGTTGACCGCGTCCTCAATGGGCCGGGTGATGGTGACTTCCATCTGCTCGACCGGCATCACGCCGTTGTCGACGCCGATGACGACGCGCGGAAAATTCGTCTCAGGAAAGACCGAGATCGGCACCTGGAGACGCAAGATAGATGCCTGCGACGGTGAGAATGACGGCGAAGAAGAAGATGGTGCGCGTGAAGCGCGCCAGCCAGAACGATCGTCATGCTTCGGCGTTGACGAGGTTGACGGAGCAGGCATCAGTCCTTGCCCTCGCCCTTGCCGGCAGCGGGCTTGGCATCGTCGCTCTTCGGCCGGCCCCACCTTCACCTTGGTGCCTTCATCCAGTCCGTACGCGCCGCTCGTGATCACCATATCGGCTGGCGAGACGCCGCTCGTGACCTGCACATCATCGCCGTCCTGGATATCCAAGCGTTACGGTCTTCCTGTGCGCCGCGCCATCGCTGCCCACCACCATCACGGACTTGGTGCCGTCCTGCGCTGTGAGGACCGACGAGACAGGAATCTTCCAGGCCTTCTCCACGGTGCGGCCAGTGATCGAGACCTTGACCGGCGTGCCGACCTTGAGCGCGCCCGCTTTGTTGTCGACCTTCAGCCAGACTTCAACCGTCGTGCTGCCGGGATCGAGCGCCGGGCTGATCAGCGACACTTTGGCGGCAACCGGATCTTCGATGCCGGGAACGAGAATGGATGCGTCATCGCCAATCTTCATGCTGCTGCGCAAGACTCTGCGCGATGTGCGTCTTGGCCAGCAGCGACGGAGGTGTCCATCACCGTAATCAGCGGCGCACCTGCGGCGGCCGTTTCACCGGCGAAGAGCGGCCGATCGGTAACCACGCCGTTGATGGGGCTGCGAATCTCGGAGTAGCTGACCTGCGCCTCGCGCCCTTGTATTTGCCTTCTGCCGAGGTGAGCTGGCCCTGCGCGGATTTGAGCGCGGCTTCGTGGCTCACGTTCTGCATCGATTCGAGATGCTTGGCGGCGGTGTCGTACGCGGCCTGCGCCTGCACCAGCGCGGCCTGCGCGGTGTCCAGATCGCGGCCGGGAATTGCGCCTTCGGCGAAGAGCTGCTTGCGGCTGTTCACAATGCTGGTGTTCAGATCGAGATTGGCCTTGGCCTGCGCGAAGTCGAGTTCAGCCTTCTGCATATCTTCGGGAACCTGCGCCTTCGTCGCTGTGGCATAGGCAGCCTGGGCGGCTTCGTAGGTGCCCTGTTGTCCAGTGCGGCGGCGGCAAGGTCGCGTTTTCAAGCACGGCGAGCAATTCGCCTTCTTTCACCTTTGCGCCACGCTGCACGTAGAACTTCTTCACCGGCGCACTGATCTTGGGCGCGATCGCCGCCTGTGCCAGCGGCGCCAGAATGGCGTCGGCGACGATGTGCTCGGAGATCGGGCCCTGCTCTGGATGCTCGGCCTGTACGGTGATCTCCGGGGCCGGCGCTTCATCCTTCTTGCAGCCGGACAAGCAGGGCAAGCGGAAGAGCCAAAGCGAACGGCAAACAGGCGTCGCCGGTCGCGAACCAGGCGGTCCATCGTGCAATTCGGGCGGGCAGAGTCTGTCGTCTCGATCATTGGCTCACATCGTTCCTGTCAGCGTTTGCAGATCCGGCCAGTGCTGCCTGGTAGCGGACACGCCCGTCTTCGCGCGCATTCTGCGGCGGCAACGAAGGCGCTCTGCGCGTCCACCACTTCGAGCACCGTCGCCTCGCCGCCGGTATAGCGCAGCTTGGTGAGCCGCAGGCTCTCGGCGGCCGTGGCCACGCTGGCATCGAGCGAGGCAAGCTGATCGCGCGCGCCAGCGGCTTCCGCGTAGGCTTCGTCGAGCCGCGCGATCAGACGCCGCTGCGTCGCGGTCAGCGCTACCTTGACGGCATCGCGGCGAATCTCGCTTTGCTTCACCTTGTGCTGCGGTGGCAAGCCAGTCCCACACCGGAATATCGAGCGTGACGCTCGCCGAGTAGCCAAGATTACGAACTCCATCCGGTCCGTTCACGGCAAATTGTGGCGCGTCGATGCCGTAGGTGAAGTTCAAGCCCAGGGCCGGCAGGTAAGCGGCGCGCGCGGCGAGCACGTCGGCGTTGCTTACATTGAGCGCGGCCAGCGCGCTCTTCAGTTCCGCATTATTCTTGGCGGCGGCCTGCTCGACATCGGCGCGCGCGGCCAGAGGCGCTGCCTCTTGCACGCTGACGCGTATAGGGCGTGCGCGGATCGGGAAAGAGCAGCACGCCCAGTTCGAGGCGTGCCTTGTCTGCCGCGAGCTTCGCATCAGACAGTTCGCGTTCGCGCTGCTGCTGCTGCAACTGCGCCTTTACCGCGTCGGCGTGCGCAGCCTCGCGTGCTCGTTCGCGCTCGCCGGTCAGCTTCGTGAAGTCGGCGGCTTCGGTCAGCGCAAGTTCGGCGACTGCGAGCTTGTTGTCGGCCGCGGCCAGTCCAAAGTAAAGCCCGCTCACTGCTGGCAACCAGTCCGCGGCGCGCGATTTCCAGTTCGGCTGCTGCCATAGCCGCCGCGGCATCGGCCCGGCGGATCGCGAAATCTGTGCCAGGCCAAGTTGCTCGTTGATCACGGCCTGGCTGGCATACTCGTGGACCGCGTTATTGGCGATGAATTTGGGTGACGGCTGCGCGCCGGCGCCCTGGCCCGCCTGGTTCTCCAGACCATTCGGCTCCGTGTAGAGAGCCTGGTTGTGATAAATGGCGCTCGGCAGCAGCCCCGCGCGCGCGATGGAGCGGTCCAGTCGGGCGACCTTGTTGTCGGCGAGTGCGGTGGCGAACGTGGGCTCGTTAGCCTCGGCGCGTCGGATCGCTTCTTCAAGCGTGATGGCAATCGGCTGCGAAGCGTTTGAAGCCGAGTTCTGGGCCGCGCTCTGGGGTACAGCCGCCATCGGTGCCTGCGCGAAGGCATATCCGGCGGACGCTGAAAGCATCATGAGCAACACTGCGCACCTCGGCCCAGATCCATTTCCGGGTATCCGCGAGGCCGGTCCGATTCTCTTCCAGATCGCCACAGTCAGCAGCATACGTTGCATAACCTTAATTTCTCCTGAGTTCTCACCGTGCCTGCCTTGAGGAGGGTTCAGGAGCGCGCTTCAGCCAGCACGTGACGACCGGTAGGCCCGGAGTACTTGCCAAAGGTGAGGGACTGAGTGCGCCGAGTCATTGGCTGAAAGCCTACGATTCCCGCACAGGAACATTTATCGGAGCAGCGAGACGCTCGACCCAGCCCCGTTCTGCGATACTAATTCGTTATGCCGATTGCCGACCTGCAGGAAGCTGCACAAAAGATTGCCGGATTCCTCGCCTCCCTCAACAATCTGGGTGGCATGCGCCTCAAGTACCGCATCACGGCCGGTGACGGCGCGCGCGATCCCGAAGGCCTCGAGGCCCGGCTCATCTATGTCGAACTGGGCGGCCCTGACATTCAACTGCTCACACAGCACAACGGCGAGTTGCTGCGCGCACTCGAAACCCTCGCGGCGCAGATGCTCCGCCTGGAACAGCGCGAGCACGACCTCATCAGCTTCGATGCTGGCAATTTCAAAGCGCTTCGCGCACAGGAATTGCGCATGGCTGCTGAGGTAGCTGCAGACAAGGTCTTGAAGACCGGGCAGCCGTACGCATTTCCGCCGCAGAACAGCCGCGAGCGCCGCCTGCTTCACATGGCGTTTCGTAATCTGACCGGGGTTGAGACGGCCAGTTCCGGCGAGGGGCAGGACCGCTTTCTTGTGGTCTATCCCGAGGGCAAGACGAATCTGCCGGTAGCGCCACCCATGAAGCCGAGGGGATTCGGACGCAGGTAAGCGCCGGCCTCACCGAGCGGGTATGCCACAATACTCAACAATGAAAGCTGCAACGTCACTGCTGCTTGCGCTTGTTGTCGTCGTGTGTCCGGCTCAAAAGCGCATGGTGCTGATCGATCAGGACGGCTCGGGTCCTGGCGGATCGAACCAGATGGCGATGCTCGCTCTCCTGCAGGCGCCGAAGGTTGAGGTTCTAGGCATCACCATGGTGACCGGCAACGCCTGGCGCGATGAAGAGGCCCTTCACACTCTGCGCATGCTGGAGCTGACCGGGCATGCGAATGTCCCGCTCGCCAAAGGTGCTGTGTTTCCCCTGGTCCGTACACAGCAGGAGACGCGGCTTACCCAGGCGATCGACGGCAAGGTCATATGGCTCGGAGCCTGGGGACAGGGACCAACCACTTTAGCTGAATCAGGTTCAGGCAGCGTCACCCCGATCACTCCGGAAAAGCTCGAGTCGCACGGCCCTTATGAGATTCCGCCGATGCCGGAAGGGCAGCCTACTCTTAAGCCCATCGATGAAGACGCGGCGCACTTCCTCATTCGTCAGGTACGGGCTCATCCTCACCAGGTGACAATCTATGCGGCTGGACCGCTGACGAATATCGCTCTGGCCATCGCGATCGATCCGGAATTTGCGGCTTTGACGCAGGGAATCGTCCTCATGGGCGGAAGCCTCAATCCCCAGACCGATGATCCGGAATTCGCCACCAATCCGCGGCATGAGTTCAATTTCTGGTTCGATCCAGAGGCGGCGCACATTGTTCTGCGAGCTCCCTGGCCGCGCGTCGATGTGACTACGGTCGATGTGTCAATCAGGGCGCCGTTCACGCGAAAGATGCTGGATGAAATTGCCGCCGGCAGTGGGCAATCGCCGGCCGCGCGATACATTGCCGCTTGGAGCCAGAACCGCTACTACCTGTGGGACGAACTGGCCGCATGTGCGTGGCTCGATCCGACCCTCATCACAAAGGAAAGGCTTGTTTACATGGACGTGGACCTGAGCCACGGGCCCACCTATGGCGACACTCTCTCGTGGTCAGAAAAGCTGAAGCCCGCCACAGGTGTGCGCCTGGTGCATGCGCAGGTGGACCTGGATCTGCCGCGATTTCAGAAGATGTTTGTCGAGTTGATGACCCGGCGATCAGAAGATTCAAGAGCGCAGTGATCGGCCAGCCCCCTTCGGTACTCTTGCCCGTCTGGGCCACGAATTTATAATCTTCCAATAACCACCATAGAATTCCTGTCCTTGAAGCCCTTTCCCTTGCCTGCCCTGTGTTGCGATGAGAATTACGTGTGAAAGAGGATCGTATGTACAATCTAAAGTCTTTTATTTGCAGCGCACGCAAACCGCTGATGGTGCTGATTCTGATTGGCGCACTCGCAGGATGCGAATCCAAGCAGGATAAGGCGATCGACCAGGCCAGGAAGCAGGCAGCCGCAACCGGGCAGCCACAGCAGGTGGTGTCCGTAGACAAGGGTGGGACCACCACGACAACGATCGTGCAGCCGCCCGGCTCCCGGGCAGACGAACCAGGCGATGACGACGACGACCGCGCCGCCGCCCACTGGCGCAGCGCCTCCTCCGCCCTCGGACCCGAAGATATCCTCCTTGTCGGACGGCGCAACAGAGCCGTCAACGCCTGAGCCCTCCGCGACCAAGCCGTCCGCAGCTACCCCCGTGAAAGCCGCCATTCCAGCGGGCACCAACCTTGCGATCCGCGTTGATCAGCGCATCAGCGTAAAGACGAGCCACGCAGGCGACAAATTCACTGGCGAAGTTGCCAGCCCGATCGTTGGAGAGAACGGAAGCACGCTGTTGCCGAAGGGCACTCCGGTCGACGGCGTCGTCGCTGCGGCGAAGCAGCGAGGCCGCTTCAAAGGCGCATCCGTGCTTGAGCTTCGATTGACTTCCATGACCCTCGACGGCACAAAGTATCCAATAAGAACGAATGATCTGGAACAGCACAAGAAGGGCAAGGGCAAGCGCTCGGCAGCCATGATCGGCGGAGGCGCCGGCCTCGGCATGCTGATCGGTGGCATTGCATCCGGCGGAACAGGCCTGCTCATCGGCGGCCTCGCAGGCGGAGGCGCTGGAACGGCGGCCGCGGGCCTTACCGGCAATCGCGATCTCGAAATTCCCGCCGAGTCGATCGTGCACTTCAAGCTGTCAGAGGATGTGGTGCTCCAGCAATAGGCGTCCAGCTCGGAGATCGCCGAATGTTTCCTCTTGCCAATCGTGCCGAAAGCATCCGAGCATGGCGGCAGAGGCACAAAGATGAGCCAAGAGTCCATTCTGGGCGGGAGCGAGCTGATTGCATTCGCTCCCACCACTGACCCGGTGAAAGCGCGCGCGTTCTATCAGGGCGTATTGGGCTTGCGCCTTGTCGCCGATGAGAAGCCGTTTGCGCTCGTTTTCGACGCAAATGGAACGATGCTGCGTGTGACAACTGTCCACGAACACCATCCGGACCCGTTTACGGTGCTTGGCTGGCGCGTGGAAGACATTGAAACCGCGGTTGAGAGACTTGTCGCGGCGGGAGTCGTTTTCCTGCGCTTTCCGGGAATGAATGACGCCGATCCACATTCCGTCTGGAAGGCGCCCAGCGGCGCCCGTATCGCGTGGTTCAAGGATCCCGACGGCAATGTGCTCAGCCTGACTCAGTTTACTTAACCGGCGCGAATCTCTATCGAAATTGCGCAATGAAAAGGCCGCGCAATGCGCGGCCCTTTCACGCGACATCCGTAGCGCTTATCCGTTCAGCAATTCCTGCAGCTTGTTCAGCGTGCGGTGCAGGTCCTTGTCGGTGCGGCGCTGCTCGTCGATCTTGCCGATGGAGTGCATCACGGTGGTGTGGTGCTTGTTGCCGAACTGGCGGCCGATTTCGGGCAGGCTCGCTTCGGTCATCTGCTTGGCCAGATACATGGCGATCTGGCGCGGCACCACGACGTTGCGCGAGTTGTTCTTCTGCTTCAGGTCGCTGACCTTCATGCCGAACTGTTCGGCCACGGCGCGCTGAATCGACTCGATGGTGATCTTGCGCACCTGCATGTCGATGAACTGCTTGAGGCACTGCTGGGTCGTGGCCAGCGTGATCTCCATGTGATTCAGGTTGCACCAGGCGATGAGCCGCGTCAGGGCGCCTTCGAGCTCGCGCACGTTGGTGCGCACATTCGAGGCGATGAACAGCGCCACATCGGTGGGCAGCATCCACCTGTTCGCTCTCGGCCTTCTTCTGCAGAATGGCGACCTTGGTCTCGAGATCGGGCGGCTGAATGTCGGCGATCAGGCCCCACTCGAAGCGCGAGCGCAGCCGGTCTTCAATCTCGGCCAGTTCCTTCGGCGGACGATCGGACGCGATCACGATCTGCTTCATGCTCTCGTGCAGAGCGTTGAAGGTGTGGAAGAACTCTTCCTGCGTGCGCTCTTTCTGCGCGATGAACTGAATGTCGTCGATGAGCAGCACGTCCACGGTGCGGAAGCGATCGCGGAAGCTGGTCATGCGATCGTTGCGCAGCGAGGTGATCATCTCGTTGGTGAACTTCTCCGCGGAGACGTAGCAGATGCTGGACGAGGGCTGGCGGCGCTTCACCTCGTGGCCGATGGCGTGCATCAGGTGGGTCTTGCCCATGCCCACGCCGCCATACAGGAAGAGCGGATTGTAGGCGCGCGAGGGCCGCTCGGCGACGGCCAGCGACGCGGCGCGTGCAAACTGGTTGCCGTTGCCGATGACGAAGGCGTCGAACGTGTAGCGCGGATTCAGCTGCGCGGCGGTCGACCAGTCGAAGCGCGCCTGCTCCGGCGTAGCGCGGCGCGGGTGCCGTGGGCGCGTGCGCGGGCACCGGACCGAAGCCGCCGTCCTTGCGCTGCGGCGGAATCGAGGGATCTTCTTCCGCCGTGACAAAACAAACGTCGTCGAACTCCAGCGACTGAAGGTCGATGGCTTCCTGAATCAGGTCGCCATACTTGTCGCCGATGTGCTGGAACTCTTTGGAGGGCACGCGAACATAGAGTGTGCGGCCTGCGGCGTGGCTGTAGCGCGTGGGCTTGAGCCACGTCTCAAACGACTGCCGAATTACTTTTTTTTCTAGGGCTGCGAGAATCTGAAGCCAGGGATTGAGAGCCGAAGCCGGCGAAATTGCGAATGCCATCGAGCGAATCCTTGCCTGCGTCACCTCTGTACTGCCGTGTGTCATTCAATCCCGCGGTTTAGGCAAATAGCTCATCGCGGCGGTGATAGCATTTCGCTCACCGCGAATTCGATGTTAGAGAGCCTGCCTGGCCGTTGATCTGCCTCTGGAGAAAAACCTCGAGGCACGGGTTGAAATTCACTCCGTGGGACGCTAGGAAACTTTCTTGAACGGTCCCGATGGTAGCACATTTGGCGGTCGTTGCAATGCCTCTTTCACATAACTTTGGCGACCGCGTGTATCGTTGCACCATGGACGGTGAAACATGCGTACCAAAACCGCGATGAAGTCGTTCATCGAGACGCACGAAAATACGATCTTCGATGGCCGCGACGCGCGGTCCGTCGCTGAGTTCCCTGGTCGTACGCGAGTCGGCATGACCGGGTCTCCGTCGCAGCATCGCTCGGCTAATGCCTGACACATGACTGGCGCTGGATTCCTGGCGCAACCTTCGATATACTTAAATCTTGCCGTCAAAGGCTCAGATTTTAAGTCGAGAAACAGGAGCGCATTTTTATGCCCAAGCGCACATTTCAACCCAACCGCCGCCATCGCGCCAAGACGCACGGCTTTCGCGCGCGCATGAAGACCAAGTCCGGCGCCGCCGTGTTGAGCCGTCGCCGCGCAATCGGCCGCAAGCGCGTCTCCGTCAGCGCTGGCTACCGCGACTAAGCCTTTCCCGCCGTTCTGTTTGGGCCGGAGCTGATTTGCAGACCTTCGATGCTCCGGCCGAGACGCCTTCCGGCAATGCCATGAGCACCCCTCCAAATTGTGCTGCACGCCAGGCTCAATCGCCCGTCGGTGTGCCTCGGCAGTCGATGCGGGGGCTCGCCTGCGCAAGCACGCCGACTTTCAACGCGCGTATGCCGCAAGCCGCAAGCGCCGCTCCACTTCGATGAGCTGGTTTCTGGCGCCACAGATCTTCGCCTGCCGCCGGACCGCGCGTCGGGCTCACCGTCGGCAAGGTGCTCGGCAAGGCCCACGAGCGCAATCGCATCAAGCGTCGCCTGCGCGAAGTCCTTGCGGCGCCACGTCGATCTGCTTCCTCGGGGCTGCGATCTGATTCTTCATCCCCATCGTTCCGTGCTCACCGATGGAATTCACGAAACTCGACGCGGAGATTCTGCGTATCCTTGGACAGGCAAATGCTGAGGCTGCGCGCAAGCTTCGACCACCAAAGTCGCGCGTAATCCTAAAGCGGAGCCCGCATCATGACTCGCATCCTGCTCGCCGTCCTCGAGTTCTATCGCCGCTGGCTGTCGCCGGCGGTGCATTCGCTGGGCCCGGGCGGCTGCCGCTATCGTGCCCACGTGCTCGGAATACGCCACCGTCGCAATTGCAACGCACGGCCCTCTGCGCGGATCGGCGCTGGCAATCTGGCGCCTGTTGCGCTGCCATCCCTTCAGCCGCGGGGGGCTCGATCAGGTTCCGCCGGCCTTTGCCGCACGTCACATGCCCCACGAACCATTACCATAGAAAGAGCGGCGCCCTGTTGGTGCGCCGCTCCTCAACGACAGGAAGTTACCTTTGCCCGAAATTCGTAATCCAAATCTTAGAGCCGCAGGGTTCCGGCGGCGGCACCGGCGGTGGCGGCGGCGACTTCCGCAGCCTCATGGTCTTCACGTTTGTTGCGCTTGCTGCGTTGCTGGCGTTCCAGTACTTCAAGCCCAAGCAGGACACGCCCGACGCAAACCGCAGCAGACGCAGCAGATCGGCGCAGCAATCGTCCGCGGCCGGGCAGCAGGCCGAGCCGCGGCAGCGCGGCCCCAGTGCAGGCGCCGGCAGCCGTCGCCGCCGTGGGCGCCGCTTCTGAAACCGAGACCACCGTCGAGAACGAGAAGTACAAGATCGTCTTCACCAATCGCGGCGCGCAGGTCAAGCATTGGATTCTGAAGAACTACACCGACTCCACGGGCAAGCCGCTGGACATGGTGCAGCCGCAGGCCGCGGCTCGTTTCGGACTGCCGCTGTCGCTCTTTACCTACGAGAGTGGCTTGACCGAGCAGTTGAACCAGGCGCTCTATCAGGCCTCGGCAACGGGCCACGTGCTGGCGCCGAATTCCGTCACCTTTCACTACGCCGCGGGCGGACTCGACGTGGTGAAGACCTTCAGCTTCGACTCCAGCTACGTGGTCAGCGTTGACGTGCAGGTGACGCGCAACGGCACGCCGGTGCGCGCGCTTGTGGCCTGGCCCGCTGGCCTGGGCGACATGGAAGAGTTCGTTGCTGCAGGTGGCCGCCGCACCACGATGGTGGTCCCCACGCAGTCGCAGATCGCCTGGTCGATCGACGGCAAGCAGGATTCGATGGCGGCGAAGAAAGTCAGCGGCAACGCCACGTCCGATCAGCCTTACGAATATGCCGCGTTGACCGATCTGTACTTCGCCGCGGCGCTTCTTGCCCGATGTTCCTGCGCGCACTTCGCTGGTGACGCTGCACAACACCATCGATCTGCCCAGCGACCTGAGCGATCCCAACAGTGAGAAGAAGCCGGCCGACGTGCTCGGTCTGGCGATGGGCGATCAGAGCGGCGACACCCGCCTGCGCCTTTACGCCGGACCGAAGGAAACCGATGTCCTGAAGTCGATCCGCGCCATCGGCGCTGACGGCAAAGCCACTGGCCAGCCGCTCGACTCACTCATCCAGTACGGCTGGTGGGGACTCATTGCCAAGCCGCTCTACCTGGCCCTGCGAGCTCTCCGTGGCATGCTTGGTCCCGGCGCGTACAACTGGGGCTGGGCCATCATCATCGTTACGGTCATCTTCAACCTCGTGCTGCTGCCGACCCGCATATGGACGATGAAGTCGTCTCTCAAGATGATGCGGATTCAGCCCAAGGTCGATGCTCTCAAGAAGCGCTACGCCCATCTGAAGATCAACGATCCCAAGAGGGCCGAGATGAACGCCGAGATGATGCAGCTCTACAAGACGGAAGGCGTAAATATGTACGGCGGCTGCCTTCCATTGCTGCTGCAGATGCCGCTCTTCTTCGCGTACTATCGCGTGCTTCTGAACGCGGTGGAGCTGCGCCAGGCGCACTGGTTCTGGCTGACAGATCTGTCCATGCCCGACCCGCTGCACATTCTGCCGATTTTCATTATCGTGAGCATGTTCCTGGTCCAGTTCATCACCCCTTCTCCCGGTATGGATCCCATGCAGCGGCGCATGATGGCCATCATGATGCCGGCCATCATGGGATTCACGCTGTGGCACTTTGCGTCTGGGCTGGCGCTCTACTGGGTCACCGGCAACATCATCAACCTGGCGATTCAGGTTGCGATCAATCAATCAACGATCGGCAAGGAGATGCATGAGATTGCAGCCCGGCGCGCTCAAAAAAAAACTAACGGCGCCAGTCCGCGCGTAATCCAGGGGCGACGCTAATCCGTCGCCCGCCACGACCGGACGAGAGGAATATCTCCGCGTCTTCATCGCAGCGCGGCTGACAATGCCTCTTCGATCGTTGGGTGGCTGAATGCAAAACGCGCCGCCTGCAGCTTCGCAGGCAAGGCGCGTGTACTGGCCAGCAGAGCTTCATCGGCCATTGGACCGAGAGCAAGCCGCAGAGCGAAGGAAGGCACAGCCAGGATGGCCGGACGGCCGAGCTGCCGTCCGAGCGCCTCGGTAAACTGCAGCGTTGGTCACCGGGTTTGGCGAGGTGAGATTCACCGGTCCGGAGATCGATGCAGTCTCAAGGGCGAAGAGAATTCCGGCTATCGCGTCCGCGAGGCTGATCCAGCTCATCCACTGTTTGCCGCTCCCGAGCTTTCCGCCCAATCCAAACCGAAAGGGCGGCAGCATGCGCTCAAGTGCGCCGTGGCCAGGTCCAAGCACCACCCCAAAGCGCAGATGGACAACACGAATGCCGGCCCTAACGGCGGGTTCTGCCGCTGCCTCCCATTCCCGGCAGAGTTCGGCCAGGAAACCGAAGCCGCCACTTGAGGCCTCGGTCAGCAGCTCTTCGCCGCGGTCTCCATAGATCCCGACGGCCGAAGCTACCAGCAGGGAATGTGGTGGCCGGCGCAGCGCTGCAAGGGTCGTGGCCAACGCGCGTGTCGAGTCCACTCGGCTGGTCCCGATCTCCCTGCGATAAGCCGCCGTCCATCGCCGATCGGCCAGGTTCGCCCCGCCCAGGTGGATGGCCGCTGAGAAACCTTCGAGGTGGCCGCTCTCCGCAGCGGGCAGCGGCCCCGTGGGATCCCAATGGAGCTGACCTCCTGCCCCCGCTGCGCCCCTCACGAGCTGCAGAGTCGGGGTCTGACGGCCTGCAAGAGCATTCCGCAAGGCAGTGCCCACCATGCCGGAAGCCCCGCCCAAAATCACCCCGCCTTCAGCAGAACGCGTATCCATATTCACAGCATGGAGGATTGCTTTCGGCATTCTTTTTGACAACGTTTGCCCATCGAGGATGCGTTTAGTACCATGGGAATAAGTTTTGATGCGGACAAAAAGTCCGAAGCGTTGCCTTGGAGGGGTTGATGACGGAAGCGGCGGCTCTTACCGAAGAAACCCAGAAAACACAGGTGGATACGGAAACCACCGAGAGATTCATCGCTGAAAAACACATCGGCGAACGCATCAAGCGCCTGCGGCTCAAGAAATCGATGGGCCTGGTCGAACTTGGCAAGCACACGGGCCTCTCAGCCAGTTTTCTCTCCCAGCTCGAGACCGGGCGCGTTGTGCCCACGCTTCGCAATCTGGCACGCATCGCGATGGTCTTTTCAAAGGATCTCTCCTACTTCTTCGAAGCCGAGCCGCAGTCGATGTTTCGCGTACACCGGCGCAAGGAGCGGGTGCGGATGCCGCAGACCGGCGTCGAAGAGCCTGCGTACTTCTTTGAGAGTCTCGGCTATATGGTCCCGGACCGGCACATGGACCCATACTTCGCCCAGTTTATTCCCCTCGAGAACAACCGCGAATCAAGGGCCCACATGCATCCCGGCTTTGAGTTTCTCTATGTGCTTCAGGGAGAGCTCGATGTGCAGCACGGCAATAATCACTGCACCTTGGGAGCCGGAGATGCGGTTTATTTCGATTCCAGCACCCCACACTCCTACATTTGTTTGGGCAAACGGCCTGCCGACGCACTGATCGTGACCATGCACCAGCCCCCGGCTGCCCAGCCCGTCACTTTGCTGAAAGCAGCCGCGGGAACCATGCTTCAGCGACCACTTTCGAGCCGTGGCAGCGGGATGGGCTCGCTCTAGACGCGAGCGCCGGGACCAGCTCGGATCAGCACACGTTTGCTTTGAATACACGCGCCCGAAACCTAGGTAGGTGCAGCCCGCGTCAAGTGCAGCTCTCGATACGGATGGACTTCTAGGCCTCAGCGTGCGCTGAACAGGTCCGAAAATCAACTCGCGGCAGCTTCGGCTGCCGCGTTTCCTTTCGCGCGCAGAGGCTGGGCGAAACATCGAAACTACTGTGGTTTCGTTGCCGGTGCCGGCGTCTGTGCCGCTGGCGTCGTCGGCGTCGCGGTTGTCGTCGAGTTCGTCGCGGGCTTTGCAGCCGTCGTGGCAGCCGGCTTCTTTTTCTTTTTCGCCGGTGCGGGCGCCGGACACGCGGGTGCTGGTGGAGGTGTAGCGGCTGCGTGGAGCTGCGCAGTTTGCGTCTGCACGGTGTTGCGCAGATCGGTCATCTGCTTCTCCTGGGTCGCGGCCATCTGTTCCAGTTGCTCGTCAAGAGCGACACGCGATTTCTCCAGCTTGCTTAGCGACTGCTGCAGCAGGCCCACCTGGTCGCCGGGTGCAACCACCCGCGCCCCTTCGACCACATGCACGAGCACATCGTAGACCGCGTCGATGTTGCGGGTGACCGGCAACACTTTGCTGATCGTTCCGGGAGCCGCATCGGCCGTCGCGAGCAGCGGCGGCAGCGTCACCTGCAGGTCGCGCTGGACCGTGTTGATGTTCGCACCGGCCTCGTCGCGGATCGAGCCCTTCTTCCACTTATCCAGCTTCAAGGCATCAAGCGTTAGCCGCAGATGATCCAGGCCCGGCTTCAAGATCTCAGAGGGAGCTGCGAGCGAGCCTGCTGCGGGCTGCGCAGGCGCGCTTGCATGTACCTGTGCCCCTCCTGCCAGCATGGATGAGGCAAGGACCGTCGTGACGAACGCTGTATCAAGTAACTGCATCGATTGTGCCTTTCTGCGAACTTTAATTCGAGCGGATCGGGAGATGCTCGACGATAGTTTTGGAGCCGACGTTCTTCATTCAAAAACAGCTTGACCAGCTTTGACCAGCTGACAACCCGGTGACCGATTCAGTATCCATAATCGCGAGCGGTCAAGACAAGCCGGGCTCCACGAGAGTGGGCAGATTCATTCCGTCAGGGTCTGGAAATACCCCGCGACCTCCTGCCAGTTGTTTACCCGCACAAATCCCTGCGTCGTTACGTTGTGCGGAGCAGTGTAGAGCAACCCGTCGCCGTTGAAGCGAAGCAGGTTGCGCGGCTGATCGTCGATAAGATATTCGGCGCGAAGAATGCTCTTGTCTCCGCAAAACACGTAATGAGACGGCGGAATGAAAGGGAAGTGCCGCTGCAGCCAGCGATACTTCGGACCAAGAGAATTTGGCACTACCATGGCTTGGGTGGCGATAAAGATCTCAAAGCGGGAGGACAGTTGTTTGAGCACCTCCTGCGCCCCCGGCATCAGCGGCAGATCCTCAAAAAAGTCTTCCGCATCCAGAAAAGCGCGCAGTTGCTGCTGGCGATCGAGCGGCGTGAACTCCCAAAGGCCCTTTCCCGCCAGGTCGTCCAGGGTCACATCTTCCTCAAAGGTCTGGTTGTACCGGCGCAGGTGTTCGCCCAGCGTATCGGCCATCACCTCATCCATGTCCACGCAGATCCGCGGCACCGCCCGCTCCTCAACAGCGATATGCTTCGCTGCAAGTCTGTGAAGTAAACCCCACCGACTAGTCTCCCGCTTGCTGTGGCTTTCGAATCGCGCGCCCACCGCCTGCTACAGGCTCAGTTTGCGGCGTCTTCGGTGCCGGAGACATCGCCGGGTCCCAATAAAGAAGCCGTCCGCAACTGTCGCAGTTGAGCAGTTCCCCTTCGCGAAGCTGATTCCAAACCTGCGGGCGAACACCCATGCGGCAGGTCATGCACTGCTGGTTCTCGGCGCGCGCAATGCCGGTGCCGCGGTGCGCGGCAATGCGGTCGAACCGCGCAAGCCACTCGGGCTCAATTGTGTTGCGCAGCTCCTCGCGCTCGCGGCCCAAGACACTCTGCTGCTGGGTCAACTCCTGCTGGCTGACGGCCACGCGCTCGCTGGTCTTTTCCAGTGCGAGAGCCAGTTGCTCCACCTGCGCGCGCGCAGCGGCCAGTGCTGCTTCCTGCGATTCCGTGCGCTCCATGCTCGCAAATTCCTCGTCTTCGAGCCGTCCGATCTCGCCCTCGGCAAACTGCACCTCATGTTCGATCGCAGCGGCCTGGGCGGGGGTGGTTACGGAATCTTGCTGCGCGCGATAGCGGCTGGCTTTCTGGCGGTGGCCTTCAATCTCGCGTTCCAGCCGGTTGCGCAGGGTGTCCTCGCGGCTGAGCGCGTCGGACGCCGCCGCAGCCTGCCGCTGCATCGCTCTCAAAGCCGACTCGGCCTGCGAGACCTCCAGCGGCAGTGCCTTTGCCGTCTGCGCCAGGCGCGCCCGCTCCAATTCCACATTTTGCAGCTTTACGAGGTTTTCGATATATGGGTGCATCTGTGTCAAGAAGTTTAAGTCATGGGGCGTCTAACAGGAAATGGGTCGCCCAATGCATCCACCAGCGCATCCAAAGGTTGGGATGGACCTCCGCGAGAATTCGACCTCATTCTGGCGCCGGCACCGCTGGCTGCCTTGGTTGGCAGGAGGCCTGCTTGCTGGTCTGGCGCTGTCGGCCGTTGTCGTGAACATTGTGGCGCACCGGGCCGAGCCGTTTGTGCGGGAGCGCGTGGTGCAGGCGCTCGCAGGCCGTTTCCACGCGCGAGTGGAACTGGATGTGCTCCACCTTTCTCTGGGCAATAGTCTTCATGGCGAGTGGGGCATCTGGGCAGAAGGTCGTGGCCTGCGTATCTGGCCCCCGGCACAGGTCGAGGGCGTAGACGTTCCTCAGCCGGGGTCTCCCATCCAACCGTTGATCTCGCTTGCAGAGTTTCGTTTTCACGCGCCGCTCCGCTATCGATCGGGGACGCCAATACACATCAGGCTCATACACCTGAAAGGGCTGGAGATTCGCGTTCCTCCCAGGTCGCGCATGCAGCGGGCGCTTCCTGGCGCCGAGCCGGCGGGAGCGACCCAGATCAACGCAGCGTCAGCGGGCATCCAGTTTCAGATAGACACGGTCGATTGCATCGGCGCTCACGTTGAGCTTCAAACGGACAAGCCCGGCAAGATGCCGCTTGAGTTTGCCATCAGCCACTTCAGGGTCACGGATCTCAGGCCCGGCCATCCAATGGACTTCGAGGCCGCGCTGACCAACCCGAAACCTCCCGGCGAGATTCTCTCAAAAGGGAGCTTTGGCCCATGGAACATCAGCGATCCCGGGGAAAGCCCCGTCAAGGGCGACTATAGATTCGACAACGCGGACCTCTCGGTCTTCAAGGGCATTGCCGGCATTCTCCACTCGACAGGCCGCTATCAGGGCACGCTGCGAAATATAACTGTTGACGGCGAAACCGACACGCCGGACTTCCAGCTCTCGCATTTCGGCAACCAGGTGGCGCTGCACACCAACTTCCATGCCCGGGTAGACGGAACGAACGGCGACACCTGGCTTGATCCCGTAGACGGGACAATCGGCCAGTCGCATTTCAGGGCGCAGGGGCAGATCGTCCGCGTTCTCGCTCCGGGCAGCGACGGCAGGCTGCAAAGCACCGGGCACGACATCGCCCTCGACATCACGGTAGGCCGCGCGCGGCTCGAGGATTTTCTGCATCTCGCCAGCCGGACATCCACGCCAATTCTGACCGGCGGCGTAAACGTCCGTGCTCTCCTCCATATTCCTCCGGGGCATGCTCCCGTGCATGACAGGATGACCTTGAAAGGCCAGTTCGCCCTGGACGGAGCCGAATTCAGTAACCTGAAAGTGCAAAGTCGAATCAGGGAACTGAGTCTGCGCGGCCAGGGGAGAACTGGTGAGCTGAAGTCCGCCGACCCAGCTCAAATTCAATCGCAAATGCAGGGCGACTTTCAATTCGGCTCCGGGCTTCTCAAGCTGCCCTCCCTCACCTACACCGTGCCGGGTGCCGACATCGAACTGCACGGCGCCTACTACATCGACAAAAATCTCCTCGACTTCTCCGGCGTCGCCAAACTTCAGGCCACCGTGTCCGAGGCTGTCGGTGGCTGGAAGGGCATATTGCTGAAGCCTGCTGACCGCCTCTTCAAGAAAGATGGCGCCGGTACTGAGATCCCGATCTACATATCCGGTTCACGCGAAGCGCCGCACTTCGGCTTCGACTCCGAGCATCTCAAGACCACTCACCCCCAGCGGCCAGGCACGCAGGACTGACGACAACGATGACCTGAGTTCCGCGCCGCTTCACGCCGATTCCTGGGATATTCTCGTCCAGTCTGTATAATTCGGCGAACCCACAAAAGCTGGCTTCGGAGGATTCAAATGGACATCGTGGTCCTGATCCTGTTGGCACTCGTCGCAATTATCATTCTCTCTCTGATTCTGGGGAGTTTCTTTACGGTCAGCACCGCCCAGGTCGCCGTGATCACGCGCTTTGGAAAGTTCCTCAGAACCGCCGAAGCCGGGTTGAACTGGAAAGCTCCGTACATTGATTCCGTCGCGGGGATCGTCAGTCTACGCGTGAATCAGATCACATTGACCATGGAGACCAAGACAAGAGACAACGTCTTTGTGACGATTCCAATCTCCGTGCAGAATCGCGTTCGCCCCGAAAAGGTCTTCGACGCGTTCTACAAGCTGTCGGACCCGGTGGCGCAAATCAAGTCGTATGTCGAGCAGGTCATCCTCGGCCACGTCCCGGGCATGACGCTGGACGAAGTATTCGCATCGCAGTCGAGCATCGCAGCGGCTGTGAAGCAGGAACTTGACGCGGATATGGCCGCATTCGGCTATGAGATCGTGAACGTGCTCGTAACGGACATCATTCCCGATGCCAAGGTGAAGTCGGCCATGAACGACATCAACGCCGCTCAGCGCGAACAAGTCGCCGCCACCGCGCGCGGAGAGGCAGACAAGATTCTCGTCGTCAAGAAAGCCGAAGCCGAAGCGGAAAGCAAAGCTCTTCAAGGGCAGGGAATCGCGAACCAGAGGAGAGCAATCATTGAAGGTCTCCAGACCTCCGTCGAGCAATTCCAGAAGGCCGTGGATGGAGCAACCCCAAAAGATGTAATGCAACTCGTGCTCGTGACGCAGTACTTTGACACGCTCAAGTCCATCGGCGAGAACGATAAGACCAACACGCTCTTCCTGACGCATTCTCCGGGTGCCGTAAAGGAAGTTTCAGATCAGATTCTCGAGTCCATGGTGGTCGCGCAGCGTTCAGACGGCTGACCGCTGAGACGTGAAGTCTATCCCTCAAGTCCTGCCGGATGTGATACTTCTACGTGCTAGCGGCGTTGCCGACTCGACGGGCAGTGGTGCGCTGGTCGCCGCTTTGAAATAGCGACAACTGGTCCACCGCCGGTTACCTTCGACAAGGATTCAAAACCTGTTCAATATGTTAGTTTGACTTGCGTCAGACCTTTCTCACGATACTTGCACTCACTGATTGGATTGCTGCTTCATTTGCCGCCCGTGACAAGCGTCCGGGAACGAGGAGATTTGCAATGCACTGGACCAGAAACATCGCAGGATGCCTGGCAGCCCTGCTTCTTTCCGCAACGTCAATCGCCGCCGCTGGACAGGCGTCTGCCTCAACGGCAACGCAAACCGCAACCGTCCTCGATTGGTGGAAGAATGCCGTCTTCTATGAGATCTACCCGCGCAGCTTTCAGGACTCGAACGGCGACGGCATCGGCGACCTGAACGGCATCACGCAGCGCCTCGACTACCTGAAGCAGCTGGGCGTCGACGCAATCTGGCTCTCGCCCATCTATCCCTCGCCGCAGGTCGACTTCGGCTACGACATCTCCGACTACGAGAACCATCGATCCCGCAGTACGGCACGCTGGCCGACTTCGACCGCCTGATCGCCGAGGCAAACAAGCGCCATATCCGCATCATCATGGACATGGTGATGAACCACACCTCCGACAAGCACAAGTGGTTCCTCGAGTCGCGCTCATCGCGCGACAATCCATACCGCGACTGGTACGTGTGGCACGACGGCAAGGGCGAAACCGACACCGACAAAGGCACAGCTGCCCAACAACTGGCAGTCAGACTTTGGCCACTCGGCGTGGGAGTGGGACGAGAAGACGCGCCAGTACTACTACCACAAGTTCTACATCCAGCAGCCGGACCTGAACTGGAACAACCCAAGGTTCACGAGGCGTTCAAGGACATCATCAAGTTCTGGCTCAAACGAGGCGTCGCCGGCTTCCGCTTCGACGCGATCACCACGCTCTTTGAAGATCCCAGACTGCGACGATGACGATGTACTCAAGGACAAGAATGGAAAGACGTACATGAACGACTACGGCGACGTTGCCCTGAACGACACGCGCACCAACAATCTGCCTGAAGTCCACACGGTCATGGCAGAGATGCGCGCCACTGCCGATACAGTTCAGCACCGACAAGTTCCCCGGCACGCGCGTGTTCATTGGCGAAACGTACCTGCCCAACATCGCCGAGCTCGCCAAGCAGTACGGAACGCCCGGACCATCCCGAGTTCCATTTGCCCATGGATACGCAGCTTGGCTTCATCAACAAGCTGGATGTCGCCGACGTTTCGCGCCAAGCTGACCGATGTGGAGACCAGGATCGGCGGACAACATTCCGCTGCTGGTCTTCGACAATCACGACAACCCGCGCCTTGATGCGCGCTACGGCGACGGCGTACACGACACAGACATCCAGCGTGTGATCTCGACCATGCTCTTCACCAGCCGTGGCAGCCTCGCTCTTCTATTACGGCGACGAGATCGGAATGAAGACCACGCCGCCCACTCGCAAAGAAGACGTGAAGGATCCGGTTGGCCTGACCGGCTGGCCGAAAGACAAGGGCCGCGACGGCGAGCGGACTCCGATGCAGTGGAACGCCACGTCCTAATGCCGGATTCACCACGCCAGGCGCCCAGCCGTGGCTGCCGGTTCCGCCGAACGTAACCACAATCAATGTGGAGAGCCAGAAGTCCGATCCGAATTCGCTGCTGGCCTGGTACCAGGCCCTCATCCGGCTCAAGAAGACGAATGCCTCGATCTCACGCGGCGATGACATCATGCTCGACACTCAAAACACAAAAGTGCTGAGCTGGGTGCGCCATGCTCCCGGCATCTCTCCGGTCATCGTCTCAGTCAACATGACCGCCGATCCCCAGACAGTCAATCTGACGACCGGCAACAAATTGGCGTCCGGTCCTCTGCGCACCCTGCTTTTGACTCCCGGCGGTCCCGATCCGGCTTCGCTCAAGTCAGTCTCGCTCGGCCCGTTCGGCGTCTACATCGGCCAACTCGAATACATGATGTCCCAATAGCGACGAGGAAAACCCAGAAAATCTCGTCTTCAATCGCAGCGGTCACCATCGCACGGGGACCGCTGTTTCCGTTTCAGGTCCCCAACCATGCGCCGCTGGGGTAATATGCTGGAGCGCGCTCGTGGCGCCGCCACTTCCTCACAAGGACAAACGATGCCCGATAACTCAAACGCCTCCCGCATCTTCGATCAAGCTCTCGCCGAACACCTGGAGGTCGTGCAGGCGTTGCCATCTCAGCGACGCATTCTGGAGCAGATAGCCTCCGAGATTACTCTCGCGGTGCGCACAGGCGGCAAGATTCTTTGGTGCGGAAACGGTGGCAGCGCCGCCGACGCGCAACATCTCAACGGCCAGTTGGTCGTCCGCTTCCGTCATGACCGCGATGGCATACCGTCAATCGCCCTCACAACGGACACGTCGATCCTGACGGCGGCCAGCAACAACTACGGCTACGAGCACATCTTCCAGCGGCAGGTTGAGACCCTTGCGCGAAGAGGCGACGTCGTCGTGGCCATCTCCACCTCAGGCAACAGCAGGAACGTCTATCTTGCTCTCGAAGCGGCCCGCAAGCTCGGAGCCGTCACGGTTGCATTTACTGGCAAGGGCGGCGGGAAACTCGCGACCTGGGCCGACTTCCTTTTTGAAGTGCCTTCCAGTGACATCGCTCGCATTCAGGAGGCGCAGATCGTCGCCGGCCATATCGTCTGTGAGATTGTCGAGGCGGAGCTGATGAGGGAGTCCGGGCAGCAGACGTCCGGTCGCCCTGGAGAGCCGGTCAGAAATCTTCCTCAGAATCACTCTCAGAGGCCTTGATTGCGGGATTGTGTCCGTTGCTTTCAGCTTGGCGGAGCTGAGCCAGGGTCTTTCGATAGAACCATGCTGCCGCCAGGCCCCCGGCCAGCGCGGAAGTTGCCGCGACGACCCCCATTTTGAGCCATCCGCGTTGGGGTTCCTTAGCCGTTCCGGTATCCCCGTAACTCACCTCTTTCGAGGTGGAACCAGCAGAATCAAAATCACTTACCATAGCGTCCCAATATTCCTCCCGCTGCCGCGGAGTGTCTCAGTTTTTGGACAATGTGTCTCAAATTGGATGCACCTTCCGGGTTCAAAGTTTTATGTCCCACATTGCAAGATAATTTAGATTTTTGTATTTGCGGTAACGCGGAAATATAGTATCGTGTAGATATTCCGGTAAGGGAGAACGGTCCAAACGACCACTCCTGAGCTGGAAGTAGTTTGCGTCACTGGCCTCCCGGCACGAACAGCAAAAAGTTCGTGCCGTCTTTTTTTTGTCCGCAGCAACCCAGGCCACATCATCTGCAAATTGGATCGCCTCCCGCGACTCCGAATCCTCCTTGCTTCCGGTCTACAATGAAGCTCGGAGGGAGCCGACGAATGAGCTTCTCAAAGCGACCATGGCTGCTGGGTTTGGCCGTCTTTGCGATCACCGCGGCCAGTTACGCGCAGTGGTCGAATCCCGCGGATGACGTTCCTGCCTACCACCCTTCGGCGCCCCTCAAGGTCAGCGCCCTGCCGCCCATCCTGTCCGGCTCCAAACTTACGGGCGAGAACTTCCGCTACCCTTGGCAGGTCCATGTCTACCAGCAGGCGGCCAAGGTCGGCAACGTGATTTACCAGCTCCCCTGCAACTGCCGCTGCGATCGGGCCCTGGGCCACACCAGCCTGCGCAGTTGCTATGAAGGCCTGCACGGCACCGAGTGCTCCACCTGCGCCAAGGAAGGCCTTCTACGCCTACCGCAGACCAAGCACGGCAAGACTCCCGCCGAGATTCGCGCCGGCATCGCCCGCCACGACTACGAGAGCATCGATCTGGAAAAGCAGTAGCCAATGACTACGGCGCGGTGATGAATGGCATCCACGCCGCGGCGACATCCGCTTCTGACCGGCTGTGAGCGTGAGTAGATTTGCCGTAGAATAGAAGCAGCAGCACGAGCCAGTTGGCCCGGCTCGCACCCGGCTGGCCGCGTTCCAAGCGACCAGTCACAGTTGGGGGCGTCACGGTTTCGACGGGATCGATTGCGGCACGGGAGGCATGTCGGGGTGTGGGCACCCGTAATCGCCTGCAAAACAAAAGTTGCCAACGATAATCTGGCACTTGCAGCTTAATTAACTAAGCTGCCGTCTTTCGCGGCTTCGCCTATGGGCTGCGAGTCAGACGTCATTCAGTAGGCTGGTGGTTGCGGCTCGGTCCGTGTTGCAGCCACAAGATCATCGGACTAGCTTTTGGCGCATCTTGTCCGTTCTGAGCGCCATGAGGCGAAAACATGCGGAACTGGACAGAGCATGGATCTCTCCCGGCTGACAGCGATTTCGGACGCGGGTTCGACTCCCGCCGCCTCCACCAACGCATTCCTGCGCGATACAGACTTCATTGCGCGTGCCGAATGGGCGTTCTCTTCATCGATTCAAAAAAACTGATTGAATTTGAGTGCGGCTCGGCATGTAGTGCCAGGAAGCTCTGGCTTAATGCCGTTACGACAAAGGCGGCGTCATCGGAAGAGACATATCGAAAGTCGAGAAGTGGCGATTCCGGCCCGTGATCTCGCTGCGCAGTTCGAGCCACAGTTCATTCGGAATCCTGAGGTAGATCTCAACAACGGCTGGATCGAACTGGGTTCCCGAGCAGCGAATAATCTCATCGCGTGCGGCGTCAAACGTGCGCGCCACGCGGTACGGCCTGTCGCTGGTAATTGCGTCCAGCGTGTCGGCCACCGCGAAGATTCTCGCACCGACCGGGATTTCCGGGCCGCGGAGCGCTCGCGGATAGCCGCTGCCGTCGTAGTGTTCCTGATGGGTGTGAACGATCTCAGCGGCTTCGCTCAGGAACGGAATCTTGCGCAGCATCTGGTAGCCGCGCGCGCAGTGTTCGCGCATGACGTCCTGCTCCTCCGGCGTCAGCTTGCCGGGTTTGCGCAGGATTTCATCGGGGATCGCCATCTTGCCGATGTCGTGGAGGAAGGCGCCGCGAGCTATTACCTTGATGTCGCCCGGCGAAATTGCCATGGCGCGTGCCAGCGCAATTGTGTATGCGGTAACCCGCTTTGAGTGGCCCTCGGTCTCAGAGTCTTTCAGGTCAAGCGCATCTCCCAACGCTTCGAGCGTCACGTCATAGGAGTGCTCCAGGTCTTCCATCGCCTGGCGCAGCATCTCCGTCCTGGCGCGAACCACCTGCTCAAGATTCTGCTGATATGTATGGCTCTCTTGAAGGGCCTGTCGATGATCCAGGGCCCGCTGGACTGTTGCAACCAGGTGCTCACGTTCAAACGGCTTGAGAAGGTAGTCGTACGCACCACGGCGCATGGAGTCGATCGCCACGCTGATGTCGTGGATTGCCGTGACCATGATGACCGGTAGGTTCGGATTCCGCTCGTGAATCCGCTCAAGCAGCGCGAGACCGTTCCCCTCCTGCATCACGATATCGGTCAGGATCAGTTCGAAGGAATCATTGTCCAGGGAATCGATGGCTTCGCGGCCACCTGAGGCGAGAACAATGTCGTACCCCTGGCGCTCCAGGGTTGCCGCAATCATCGAGCGGACATGCGCCTCGTCATCCACCACCAGGATCCGCGCCGGCTTGCGCGTGTTCAAGGCTACGCGCTGATCCGCGCCCGCGACCTGAAGCATCGCCGCTCTGGATGCCGCCATGACTGCCAGCCTCGATCCCAAGCCCCGTTCCTTCCCCGTCACCGCCGTTCCCGGCGGCCCGCCCCAATCACCCAAAGACCCATTCCTCTCAATCGTTTAGCGGTGCATCACTCCAGGTCGGCACACAGGATCTTTTCTGTAGCGTAAGAAAAACCCCGACCCCTCCTGGTGGACGCCCGGCGAAACCCCGACGGAACCAGCCATTTTTGTGAGTATTCATGCCGATCATTTCAGTGAGATATCGGATGAATGTATCCAAAAAGTACGCTTACACGGGGTTACGTGCAAGCCCAACAAGGCAAAGTAAAAAAGTACTAAAGTGGTATGGTATCTTTTCGGTCCATTCCTGATTTGGTACGCAATAGGTGAGCGCAGCAACCGATCTATCATCCCTTAATCCGCCGTTAATGAGCCGGTTCCTTGCGGCTCTCCGTGCGTGCGCGGCGTGCATGAGCCCATCCCTCTTTCGTCACCTGTCGTGAACGACCCACAGCCAACGCTCCGGATGGGACGTCTTTCGTGATGCATGAGCCGGCGCCGATGTAGGCTCCGTCCTCAATCGTGATTGGCGCGACTAATGTGGTGTCGCTTCCGACAAATACACCCTCGCCGATCCGCGTCATGTACTTGCGTGACCCGTCGTAGTTGCAGGTGATCACCCCCGCGCCGATGTTCGTGCCGGCTCCCACTTCGGCATCGCCGAGATAGGTCAGATGGTTTGCCTTGGCGCCCTTGCCCAGCTTGGCTTTCTTGCCCTCCACAAAGTTCCCGATGTGAGCGTTCTCCCCGATTTCGCATCCCGGACGCAGGTGCGCGAATGGTCCAAGCTCTGCTCCGTCAGCAACGGCGCTGTGCTCCAGCATGCAGTACGGACGCAGAAGAACCCGGTCCCCGATCGTGCAACTCTCCACCACGGTGTACGAGCGGATGCGGCACTCTGTTCCAATGCGAGTGTGGCCAAGAAGCTGGACAAAAGGCTCAATCACTGTGTCCGGCTGAATCTCGACGTCGGCGTCGATCACGCAGGTGTCCGGCCTGAAGATCGTGACCCCCGCATCCATGTGCCGCTTTGCGGTGGCTGCGCGCATAGCGGCGTCCAACGCAACCAGTTCCTCGATCGTATTCGCGCCCAGCACCTCCGCGGCCTGGGCAGCCTGCACCGCAACCACTCGCTCTCCCTCTGAACGCAGCACGGCTGCCATATCGGTCAAATAGAGCTCGCCATGCTTGTTGTCAGTCGAAAGCTTCTTGAGGTGCGCAAGCAGCGGGCCTGTCTTGAAAGCGTAGATCCCTGAGTTGATTTCCCTGATCGACAGCTGCTCAGCCGTAAGATCTGGCTGCTCGACAATCGCCTCGACCTCCGGCGAATCGACCGATCGGCGCAGAATCCGACCGTAGCCTGTCGGGTCTTCGGGCGCCGCCGTCAGGATCGTCATCGCGGCCCCGTGTTTTTGATGAAAGTCGAACACTTGCTGGATCGTTTCTGCCCGGATCAGCGGAACATCTCCTGACAAAACAAGAACGTCTGTGTACCCAGCGATCGCCGTCGAAGCGCATTGAATCGCGTGGCCCGTGCCACGCTGTTCGGCCTGCTCGACGAACCCGACCCCGGCGGAGCTCAGCGCCGCGCGAACCCGCTCCGCCTGGTGGCCAATCACCACGTGGATGTCAGATGGGGCGGTCACGCGGCTGGCTGCCGCAATTACGTGCCCCAGCAGCGGCTTGCCGCCAATTTCGTGCAGCACCTTTGCGCGCCGCGATTTGAGTCTTGTTCCCTTGCCGGCGGCCATGATCACGACCGCCAGCTTTGATGCGCTGCCCTTCGCCATACTTGCTTCCTTGCTCACTAGGGCTTCTCCGCCGCGCCTGCATTGCCCGTTCGCGCACCCGGCTGAGCGCCGGGTTGCGGAATCGTGATGTCAATCGCGTGCACCGGTCCCATGTTCAGCTCGTCCAGCCCCGGCTTGATCTCCGGCCCATTGCCAACCACCAGCAGGGCCATCTTGTCCGGATGGATGTATTTCTTTGCCGCCGCGTTTACGTCGGCCACAGTCACCTTTTCCAGTGCCGCCTTGTACGTCTCAAGATAATCGGGCGGGTAGCCGTAGAACTCGAGCCGCACGCGCTCGGCGAGAACCTTGCCCTTCGTGTCGTAGCGGAAGAGGAATGTGTTCAGGATGTTGTCCTTGGCGCGCTTCAACTCCTCATCCGTGACCGGCTTGGTCGTCATGCCCTGCAACTCTGCAAACGCAAGCTTGGTCGCGTCCACGGTGGATGCACTCTGCGTAAGGGCGACGATGCGAAACGTAGCCGGGTGATCCCAGCGAGAAGCCGAGACCGCCGCCCACTGCATAGGCCAGTCCGCGCTCTGTGCGAATCTTCTGAAACAGCCTGCTTGCAAAGCCGCCGCCGAGAACGTCGTTCATCATCGCCAATGAAGGAACGTCTGGATTGTGGCGGTCCGTGCCGAGTCCGACAATCTCGATATTCGACTGGTTCACGTCTTCTTTGTTGATGAAGTAAACGCCCGGCTTGGGACCCTGAAAGACCTCGTGACGCGGCGGTGCAGGCTTCGCCGTCGGAAGTCCATCAAAGGTTGCGCGCAGCTTCGCTTCCATCGCGGCCGAGTCGAAGTCGCCGCTGATGCTCACAATCAGTTTTCCCCCGATCGTGCGCTCGTGCCATGCCTGCAGATCCTGCACGGTGACCGCGCCGATCGTGGCCAGCTCCGGCTGCCGCGCATAAGGACTGTCTGCGCCGTAAACCAGCTTTGTAGCTTCGCGGCCCGCAATCTCGTCTTCGTCGTCGTTGCGCCGCACAATCGAGGTGGCAACCTGTTGCTGCGCGAGTTGCAGCTTCTCCGGGCTGAACTTCGGATGAAACAGCAGGTCCATCGCCAGCGCGTAGACTTCATCATTGTCCGCTTTGAGCGAATCCCACGACAGCGCGGTTGAGTCGTCGTCGCCTGCGGTTTCAATATGCGCCGCCTTCGCCTCAAGAAGGTCGTCCATCGCGTCGCCATCATGCTTGGCAGTGCCGCTCGTGCGCCAAGACTGGCCGTAGAGATCCGACAAGCCCAGCTTTGGCGGGATCTTCATCGCGCGAACCGCCCGGAATCAGCACGGATCCTGAAACGAACGGCAGTTCATGATCTTCCTGCAGGAAGAGAACGATGCCGTTCTTCAGCGCGAATGCGCTTCGGCTGTTGCGGTTTGAACTCATGCAGCGCCGGAACAGGAATCTTCTCCCAGGGCTTGCTTTGCTGCGCAGCCATGCTCGCCGGAAGAAGCAAGGAACCCAATGCCGCGGCAAAAACCAGTGCGGCTGTAAAAGCGGGACTCTTCATTGTGCGCCTCCATCCATTCTTCGGCAGCGGGTGCCTCGGTATCAATCTGGGCGCTCGTGCGATTGGAGGCGACAAACACCTGGTTGGCCACGCGGCGAATGTCCGCCTTGGTCACTTTGTCTACCCGTTCAAGTTGCCGGAACAACTCTCGCCAGTCGCCGTACCGCGTCTGATACTCCGCCAGCGCATTGGCCAGTCCCTGATTATTTGCAAGCCCGCGCAGCAGGTCCGCACGCGCACGCGTCTTGTACATGGCCAGTTCCGCGTCGGTCACGTCTGTCGTCTTCAGCTTCTCGATCTCTTTGTGAATGGCATCGCGCATCTCTGCCGACGTATGTCCCGGGAGCGGAGCCGCAATGAAGAGAAACAGGCTTGGGTATTTGCTGCCAGGAAACGGGCTGACTCCCTCGGCCACGGCGGCGATCTGCTGGTCGCGCACCAGGCTGCGATACAGCCGCGAAACTCTGCCATTCGACATGATGTCGCTGATGGCGTCGTACACCGCGTCATCGGGATCGCGATAGCTTGGCCGGTGATAGCCCTCGACGTAAATGGGCTGGCTGGCATCCTTGATCACGACCGACTTCTCGGCGAACTGCTTCGGTTCGACCGTCGTCATCTCCTCGGGCTTCGGCCCGGCTGGAACGCGGCTGAAATACTTCTCAAGAATCGGCATCGCCTCTGAAGTCTTAACGTCGCCAACAACGGAGATCACGATGTTCGACCCCACGTAATACTTCTTGTGGAAGTCCATCGCCTCCGTGGCCGTGATCTGGCTCACTTCGCTTGGCCAGCCGACGGCGCTTCGCCCATAGTTATGGGCAACATACGCGGTGGCCAGGAATTGCTCAACGAGGCGGCCTTCCGGGTTCGAGTCGGTCCGCATGCGCCGCTCTTCCAGCACCACGTCGCGCTCCTTGTAGAATTCGCGCGGAATCGTGTCGCTCAGGCGGCTGCTTTCGAGCCATGCCCACAGTTCGAGCCGGTTCTCCGGCATCGACCAGAAATACATCGTTTCGTCCAGCCCCGTCGAGGCATTCAGATCGTGAGCGCCGTTCCGCTCAGCAACCTCTGTGAACTGGTTCGGAATCACAAACTTGTGCGCTTCGTTCTCGGCATCCTGAAGTGCCTTCTTCAACTCCGTCAGCTTTTGAGGATCGCGGCCGACCGGCTTCAGATACTCAGCCTCATAGGCGTTATTCGCCGCTTCCACTTTCTCCAGCGCCACCTTCTCGGCGGCGTAGTCCGTGGTGCCGATCTCCGTGGTCCCTTTGAAGGCCAGATGCTCGAACATGTGCGCCAGGCCGCTCTGCCCGGAGGGGTCGTTCACATCGCCGGCGTCGATGAACGTGGCATAGCTGAAGACCGGCGCTTCCGGCCGCTCACAAACAATCAAAGTCAGCCCGTTGGGCAGCACTTTGGTTGTGATTCGTTGCTCAAAGCTCTTCAGGTCCTGGGCGAGCGCGGGTTGCCAGCAGATCGCTGTCGCCAGGAGCGCTAAAACGCCGCTCCACAACCGGCGGGATGATTTCCTGTCCATCGATGCTCCTAATGCGGGGCTTTCAGGCAGCGCACCCCTTCTTCCAAACTATTGCGCCTGACTGGGGGCGTCAAACCGGAGTAACTGAACCAGAGTCTCAGATTTGCGTATTACCCTTCAGTCGGTGAGGTCTGAATGCGCAAGTGGATCTTTCGTGTCCTTTCTCTGCTCCTGGTCTTCGTGGCGATTGCGATCCTCGCAATCTGGGTCCTTGAGTTCTATCCCCGCCATGGGTCGCATCCTCCGCTCAGGCTCGCGCACGGCACGCTGGCGATTGAGCACGCCCGGATCTACGTTTCGCCAACAGACCCGCCAATCGACGACGGAACGGTGCTCGTCCGCGATGGGCTGATCGCCGCCGTCGGAAAGCAGATCGACGTTCCAGCCGATGCCACCGTGGTCCCCTGCGATCATTGCGTCGTTACCGCGGGATTCTGGAACGCGCACGTCCACTTCACTGAGCCGAAGTGGTCAATGGCGCAGTGGAAGCATGCCGACACCCTCAACGCGCAACTCGCCGACATGTTTCTGAGCCGCGGTTTCACCACTGTCATTGATCTCGGCTCGAATCCTGCCGACACCTTCGCCATCCGGCGTCGCGTGGAGAAGGGTGAACTCGCCGGTCCCTACATCTACACCGCCGGCACCGCTCTCTACCCGCCCCACGGCGCGCCCTATTACCTCCGGGAAAGCATGCCATTCTGGATGGTCGCTCTCTTGCCGAAGCCAGAGACTCCTGAAGACGCGCAGCGGATCGTCCGCCGCAACCTGAGCTCCGGCGCCGACCTGACAAAGTTGTTCACCGGTTCCTGGATTGCTCGCGGACACGTGCTTCCCATGCCGGTCCAGATCGCCAGGGCAGCGGTCACCACCACCCATCTGAACGGCAAGCTGGTCTTCGCACATCCGTCGAATCTCGCGGGAATCCAGGTCGCCATCCAGAGCGGCGTGGATGTGCTGGCCCATGCGGCCGACGACACCAGGGGAGTCGACGCAGCGCTCCTGTCGTCTGCCATTCGCCAGAACATGGCCATGATCCCCACGCTGAAAATGTTCGCAGGCACCGTAACGCCGGATTCACACTACATGGACCCGATCTGCGCCGAGGTCCAGCAGTTTCATCAACTCGGAGGCACGCTGATCTTCGGTACTGATGTCGGCTACATGGCGGACTACTCCACGGAAGGAGAATTCGTTGAGCTCGGCAAGAGCGGGCTCGACTGGAAGGACGTGCTCGCGATGCTGACCACGAATCCTTCAGCACGCATGGGCGTGTCGGACAGGAAGGGAACAGTGACCGCAGGCAAACTTGCCGATCTGACCATCCTCGACGCCGATCCATCTGACGGGCTCACCAACTTCTCGCGCGTTCAAGCCGTCGTGCGATCCGGCAAAGTGGTCTGGCAGCGGTAGCAATTCAGCCAGACAGTCCCCCGAAAGGCCGCCGGGGCCCATGTCCTATACTTGTGACTGCAACTCGCACGATTTCCGGCCTGCCGGAGTCAGCTTTCCGGAGGTTTTCATTTGAATTCGAGCAGAGCTTCCACCCGGTCGCAAAAGCCCCGCATTCGCTCGACGACCGTCATCTGCGTGCGCCGCAACGGACAGGTGGTGATGGCCGCCGACGGTCAGGTCACGCTCGGCGATCACGTGCTGAAGCACTCGGCCAAGAAGATTCGCCGGCTCTATCAGGACAAGATTCTGGCCGGATTCGCCGGGTCCACCGCCGACGCCTTCAACTCTCTTCGCGCGCTTTGAAACCAAGCTCGAGCAGTACGCCGGAAACCTGAATCGCGCCGCCGTGGAGCTGGCCAAGGACTGGCGCACCGACAAGATGCTGCGCAACCTTGAGGCTCTGCTGGTGGTTGCCGACAAGGGGCAGACGTTTCTGATCTCCGGCTCGGGTGACGTGATCGATCCCGATGAGCCGATTGCCGCTATCGGTTCCGGCGGCAGCTACGCCACCGCCGCGGCGCGCGCCCTGCATGGAGAACACCGACCTGGGCGCCCGCGAGATCGCCGAGAAGGCCATGAAGATTGCCGGAGAAATCTGCATCTATACCAACGACAAAGTCACGATTGAGGAGTTGAAGGGCTAGCGGACCTGCGCCGCCCACTGTATCCATGGCCATCTACCTCCCCGCCTCCGCTGAAGAACAGGATCTCTCGCTCGACGAGTTGACGCCGCGCGAGATCGTCGCCGAACTCGACAAGCACGTCGTCGGCCAGCGCGCCGCCAAGCGCGCCGTGGCCATCGCGCTGCGCAACCGCCAGCGCCGCCAGAAGCTTCCGCCCGACATCGCCGACGACATCATGCCCAAGAACATCATCATGATCGGGCCCACCGGCGTGGGCAAAACGGAGATCGCGCGCCGGCTGGCCAAGCTGACCAATTCTCCGTTCCTCAAGGTCGAAGCCTCGAAGTTCACCGAGGTCGGCTACGTGGGCCGCGACGTCGAATCGATGATTCGCGACCTGGTCGAGATCGCCATCGACATGGTGCGCGAAGAGCGCCTCGAAGAGGTGGAAGACAAGGCGGAGATGAACGCCGAGGAGCGCCTGCTCGACGTGCTGCTGCCGCCTCCGCCCGCCGCGCCGCCATCGCAGGAGGGCCAACTCGTCGCTGCCCGGCGCCGACAGCTATCAGCGCTCGCGCGAAAAGCTGCGCCAGCAGTTCCGCGAGGGCAAGCTCGACGACCGCATGGTCGAGCTCGACGTGCGCGAGCGCAACACGCCGCAGTTCGGCATCATCTCCAACCAGAACCTTGAGGACATGGAGATGAACCTCAAGGACATGCTGCCCAATATCTTTGGCGGCGGCTCCAAGAAGCGCAAGATGAAGGTCGGCCGACGCGTTCGACTACCTGGTGCAGGAAGAAGAAGGCCGGCTGATCGACATGGACCAGGTGAACCGCGCGGCCGTCGAACGCGTGGAGTCGAGCGGCATCGTCTTTCTCGACGAGATCGACAAGATTGCCGGCCGCGAAGGCGGCCACGGCCCCGACGTCTCGCGCGAAGGCGTGCAGCGCGACATTCTGCCCATCGTGGAAGGCACCACGGTGAACACGCGCTACGGCATGGTGCGCACCGATCACATCCTGTTCATCGCCGCGGGCGCATTCCATGTCTCCAAGCCGAGCGATCTGATTCCCGAGCTGCAGGGCCGCTTCCCGATTCGCGTCGAGCTGCAAGTCGCTCACGGTCGAAGACTTTCTGCGCATCCTTACCGAGCCCAAGGCCTCGCTCACCAAGCAGTACTCGGCGCTGCTTGAGACCGAGGGCGTTCGTCTCGAGTTCGCGCCCGAAGCCCTGCGCGAGATGGCGGAGTTTGCCTTCAAGGTGAACGAGACCACTGAGAACATCGGCGCGCGCCGCCTGCACACCATCATGGAGCGCGTGCTCGAAGACGTGAGCTTCCTGGCCCCGGACGTTGCTCGCCGCCTTCCAGCACGGAACAAGCCTCAACGCCTTACCCAGACCATCAACGACGAGGCCTCGGCTCCGCTGCCTTATCACGAGCGAATGACCGCTTCGGGACCGGAAAAGGTATTCTTCATCACACCGGAATATGTGAAGCAGATGGTAGCCTCGATCGTTCGCGATCACGATCTCAGCCGGTACATTTTGTAACCACGTTGCGTTGGTCTCAAGCTGTCTCGCCGCCACATCGCGCGAGACAGCGCCGTTTCCAATCTGTTCAAGATGTAGAAAGTAATCACTCGACGAAGCATTTTCCCCATATCCCGATGATTTCTTTTATAGTTCTGTTCAGTCCCTTGAGGCACGACGGCGAACGATCGAAACTTCTGCCGCCGAGTTTGCGGTAGCTGCCCACGCAACGAACATCCCCTCGGGGAATTCAGGTTGTGGGTCGCCGAGTTCAGGGTAGCGGGCAAGGGCCTACTTGTTGAGAAGCAGCGTGGCCTCGCAGGCCGCGGCAATGCTGCAAAGGAGAGAGGGAAATCATGAGCGGTGAGAATGGCGAAGCACAAACTCAAAGTTATTCAGGTGCACTTCTAGGCGCAATCGCGTTGGCTGTCCTTGCCGCAATTGGCGGGCTGATATGGAGCTACACGTTGAGCGGCCGCGTTGCGCACCAGGAAACAGCGCTGGCAGAGGCGAATCAGCAGAACGCGAAGCTTGATGCTGAGCTGCGGGAGACCAATGCCAGGCTTCGTGTGGCCACCGATGAGCTCGGCAAGTCACTCGGACTCACTCAGAAGCAGCTTGATACCCGTGCCGATGAGATCGTTCGTCGCCAGCAGGCCGAATCCAAACGACTCGAGACAGCCCAGCAGCAGACCGCCCAGCAGGTCAGCGCGGTCTCCAATGAAGTCTCCGGTGTCAAAACCGACGTGGGCGGTGTGAAGACCGATCTCACCAAGACGCAGACCGACCTGGCAACCGCCGTCGGCCAGTTGCAGTCCATGAAGGGTGATCTCGACAGCCACAGCAGCCTCATCGCCCGCAATCATGATGAGCTCGAAGTTCTCAAGCACAAGGGCGATCGCAATTACTATGAGTTCACGCTCACCAAGGGGCAGAAGAAGCCCGTGGGCACAGTAAGTCTCGAATTGAAAAAGGCAGACGCCAAGAAGAGCCGCTTCACGCTTGCGGTCTACGCCGATGACAAACAGTACGACAAGAAGGACCGGAACGTAAATGAACCGCTCCAGTTTTATAGCGGCAAAGACCCCGGCCTGTTTGAGATCGTCGTGAACTCAATCGGTTCCAAGAACCAGATCTCCGGGTACCTTTCCGCGCCAAAGTCCGCCCCGGCGCCGCCTACCGCTCAATAACCGGGCTCTTTGGCGCCAGGGTCACGCTGGGCTGGTATTGAAAGCCGAAGGTGAAATCGAGGCTCTTGCGAGCATCCCATTCCACCTTCGGCATACGAAAGGCCGAGACAAAGGTTCCTTCCTTTGTCTCGCCGGGTTCGATCGCGGTTTCAGGCGACAACGGGTTGCCACGCCATTGATCCAGGGCCGGGTACGCCTTGAAGATGCGGTCGTAGTCTGACGGCATCGCCGCGTAGCTTGAATGCAAACCATCGTCCAGCTTGATGTTGGCCGTGACCTGGTGCATGAGAATCGACTGTTTGCTTTGATTCTTGAGGCGAACGTGCGCGAAGACCAGCACCTGGTCAAAGCTCTCTTTGGGCATGGCTGCGCCGTTGGCATCAAATCCCGATGTTTCGGTGTGCATGGGGTGAGCCCACACGTCCAGGATCTCGCCCACCGCTACCGGGGGCTTCTCACCTGCAATGACGTAGATCGCAATCGCGATCGATACGAGCACCGCTGCAATGATTGCAGCCATCACCACATGGCTCGTACCTTTGGTGTAGGATTCGCCCTTGGCTTCTGAAGATTGCTGATAGATCAGACTCATAGCGCACCTATCTTAGTCCCAACGTGTTACAACAATCCACGACCTCTTGCAATTCCGCTCGGCCGTGACAGAGCAGCCAGAAACTCATCGGGCCCCAGGGTGTTCAGAACGTCCCCCGGACCCAGCCACGCGCGCCGCAACTGCCGAATGCCGTACTTCATCTCTGCTACCTGCCGGGTGTTATGTGCATCCGTATTGATCACAATCTTGCAGCCCAGTTCTTTGGCTAGGCGAAGGTCGCGGTCGCTCAGGTCGAGCCGCTCCGGCGCGGCATTATGCTCCACGGCTACGCCAAGCTCCGCCGCCCGGCGTAGAACGGCCCCGGTATCCATCTGGTAGGGCTCGCGCCGCAGCAACAGCCGCCCGGTCGGGTGACCCAGAATGCGCGTATTCGGGTTCTCAATCGGCCCGAATCACGCGCGCAGTCATCTCCTCGCGGCTCTGCTCAAGCCGCGTGTGGACGCTGGCGATCACCACGTCCATCTGGGCCAGCACTTCGTCGTCCAGATCCAGCGCACCGTCGGCCAGGATGTCGACCTCGATCCCGGTGAAGACGCGAATGCGCCCTTCCATCTGACGGTCGACTTCGCGGATGCGCTCTATGTGTTCGAGGGCTCGCTTCTCGTCCAGGCCGTTGGTCATGGCCAGATTCTTTGAGTGGTCGGTGATGGCCATGTACTGCAGTCCGCGAGCCATGGCCGCTTCGGCCATTTCGGCGATTGAGTTGCGGCCGTCGGTCTCGGTCGTGTGCATGTGCACGTCGCCCTTCAGGTCACCCGCCTCAATCAGCCGGGGCAGCTCGTGCCGGGCGGCATGCCTCGATCTCTCCCAGGTTCTCGCGCATCTCCGGCGGCATCCAGTCCATGCCGAGCGCGGCGTAAATCTCCTCCTCGGTGGCGGCGGCCACAGTCGATTCGTCGTCGAGCCGCGCCAGCGCCCATTCGCTCAGCGTGTAGCCCATCTTGAGCGCCCGCTGGCGGAGCGAGACGTTGTGCGCCTTCGATCCGGTAAAGTACTGCAGCGCAGCGCCATAGCTGTTCGACGGCAGCAGGCGAACGTCGACCTGCAAGGCCGAGGCCAGATGAAAGCTGACCTTGTTTTCGCCCTTGGCGATCATGTCGTGGATGCCGGGGTAGGCGGCGACATATTCGACAGCCGCCGCAGTCTGCTCCGGCGCGCATGCCGGGCCGGTCACGAGCAGATCGAGATCGCCAGCGGTCTCGCGGCCGCGTCGCAGCGACCCGGCGGGCGTCACCCGCTCAATCCCCTCAAAAGCAAGCAGATAGGCCGCAATCTGATCGGCAGCATCCTCTGCTTCGTCGATGCGGAAACGGCCCGCGCTTCGGCGGTAGTCGTCGATGCCTTTGCGTATCTTCTCGATCTGCTTGGCGCCCATGCGGGGCAGGCCTTTCAGCCGCCCGCGTCAATGGCCTCGGCAAGCTGATCGATGCGACGCGATCTTGCCCGCGTCCCAGAGCAGCGCAACGGTCTTCGGACCCATGCCGGGCAGCTTGAGCAGCTCCAGCAGGCCAGCGCCGTATTTGGCCAGCAATTCGTCGCGCAGCGGCATCGTGCCGGTGGCTGCAATGGCCTGAGATTTGGCGGCCATGCTCTTGCCGATGCCCGGGAATCTCCAGAAGTTGCGCCGTGTCCGCCGCTAGCGGCCACCAGGTCTACGGTGGTCTGCTCAACTGCCTCAGCGGCGCTGCGGTAGCTGCGGACACGAAAGCTGTCGGCGCCGTCGATCTCCATCAGATCGGCTGTCTCATTCAACAGGCGGGCCATGGTCGGGTTGTCCATCGAAAGCTCTCCGCGACCAGTATCCGTTATCAACCTGGAAATGACGAGTCCTGGAAATGACCAGCATAGATGGGCCCACTGGACGATCGACGGGCCGCAACCGCGCGCGACTCTATGCACTGCTCCGGAGATATCAGCGTGGGGAGATTTGTGACGAACACTCTTGAAGGAGAGCGAACGCTTCCCGGGGCCACCTTACGGCGGCTTGCGGGAATAGCCAGAGCTTCGTTTCTACTATGCCGCGTTGTGCGTGGTGGCCGCATCCCTCAACCGGATGACTGCATCCGCCTGCGGGCCTTTTTGCCCTTGGACGATGTCGAACTCGACATCATCGCCCTCTTTCAGAGTTTTGTAGCCATCCAACTGAATTGCCGAGTAGTGGACGAATACATCCGGCCCGTCATCGCGTCCGATGAATCCGTAGCCCTTGGCGTTATTGAACCACTTGACTTTGCCTTTGTACTGAGCCACAGGGGGTACCTTTCTTGCATCTTTATTGGAGGTGAGCGGCTAGCTAGGGATACCCACCGTTAAGGACATATGACGCTCAAATCAGGACAAAGGTTGATTACTAATGTGCAAGAGAATCACAAAATGAGACGGACCGGGCGCTTTGCGCACCGGCCTGCTCAGAACATCGCTCAGAACATATTGAATTGATTCACTCGAAGAGAGGTTATTGATCTGGCTGCTCTTATTGCCAACTAGCTGCCCTTCTTGCCCAGCTGTCGCGCATAGAGCAGGCAACTGCACAGTGTCTTCCCATCTTTGACGACGCCCTTTTCGATCATCCTGACCACTTCCGAAAGTTTGACGAGCCGAAACTCAATCTCTTCATCGTCCTCAGGATGCGCATCGCCTGCCACCAGGCCCTCGGCCAGAAACACCTTCATCGATTCACCCAGGAAGCCCGGGCTGCCGTAGTACTCAACCAGCGGTCTCCACTTCTTTGCGCGGTAGCCCGTTTCTTCCTCAAGCTCGCGTTGAGCGCCGGCCAACGGGTCTTCTCCCGCATCGAGCTTGCCGGCCGGCAGTTCCCACAGATACTGAGTGGCGGCGTGCCGGTATTGGCGCTCCATGACGATCCACGGATCCTTCTTGTTCTTGGTATTGTCAACGGCCAGAATCACCACGCTGCCGTTGTGGCGAATGACGTCTCGCTCGCTCTTCTTGCCGCCTGGCTCGATCAACTTGTCGTGAAGCACACGGAACAGCGGCCCCTGATAAACCACTTCAGAGCTAATCAACTTTTCTCTTTCATTCAGCTTTGTCGCGCTCTTCTTCTTCGGCGGCTTGCTCGCCACCGGTGGTTTGCTCGCCTTCCTGTTTTCCGCGAGCGCCCTCTTCATTGCGCCGGGCCGTGCCTTCTTAACCTTGTTCGCCATTCGGTAGAGTCTCCTTCAAGCCGGGTCAAGAGAAGTATATGCAATCGCTCTGCAGCGCACTTTTTCTTCCGCATAGCATCTTGTGCATCGAACCTCCCCGGCATGGCATCCTTAACTCAGCTATTTTCTCGCCGGGCCCGCTAGCAGGGTTCTTGTGGTGATTTCAGCCGGAAGGGAACTCGTTGCCGACCACAGACTGTCAACCCATCGATGTGGCACCCGGTCTCAGCCGGCTCTTTCTCGATTTCTGTGCCGGCAATCAAGCAGTTCGACCCTTCTTCGCTTCACTTTCCGACGCGGAAGCCTGGCAAAAGCGCCCGCCTGTTCCCGAACACTGGGACGAGATTGTCGCGATCCTCGCTGCGCAGAATCCCTCAGCCTCTGCCGCCCGCGCTCTCGATGCACTTCGAAATGGCGCTGGAACCGTTGTGACCGGTCAACAGGTCGCACTGTTCGGCGGACCGCTCTTTACGCCCTTCAAGGCTGCAACCGCATTGGCGCGCGCTCGACAGGCCGAAGCCGCAGGCCGTCCGCATGCCGCCATCTTCTGGCTGGCCACTGAAGATCACGACTTCGAAGAAATCAATCACGTAACCTTTCCCGCGGGAAAAGAGCTGCGCAAGCTTGTCTATTCCGCTGGCCCCAGCGCGCCCCGGCCCGTCGGCGACATCGTCTTCGACGACTCCATCACTCCGTTGATCGAGCAGGCATGGGAGCTGCTCGGCTTCTCCGATGCCATGGAGACGCTCGCCGCGGCCTACAAACCCGGGCGTACATTCACCCAGGCATTCACTGAGTTCTACTCAAGGGCATTCGCCGCGCAGGGGCTGCTCGTCCTCGACGCCGGCTCGCGCGAGATTCATCGCCTCGGTGCGCCGGTTCTTCGCGCGGCAATCGAGCGCGCCGACGAACTCCACGCTGCTCTTGTCGAACGCAATCTTGCTCTTGAAGCCGCCGGATATCATGCCCAGGTTGCCGTCGCACCGCAATCAAGTCTGCTCTTTCTCATCGACGATCGCACGGGCGCGCGCCAGGCGCTCAAGCGCATTGCGCCCAGCGCGGCTGAACCAGCCGGCTCCTGGCAGATCGGACGCCACCAGTTCTCCACCGCAGACCTCCTCGGCATCCTCAGTTCGGAGCCGGAGCGCATCTCGCCCTCTGCATTGCTTCGCCCCGTCTTTCAGGACTTCCTGCTCTCTACCTCGCTCGTCGTCGGCGGCCCTGCCGAAATCGCGTACTTCGCACAGTCCGCCGTGCTCTATGAAAAAATCCTTGGCCGGAAGACGCCCGCAGAGTCGCGTCTTTCCGCCACTCTCATTGAGCCTGCTATTGGCGACCTTCTCAGCAAGCATGAACTTACGCTTGAACGCATCTTCGCAAGCACCCCGGACTCCCTCGCTCTCCTTCTTGCCGCAAGGGCAATGCCCGTCGAGGGCAAGCGCCGACTCGCCGATGCAGGAAACGCGCTCGACCTCGAACTCACTCCGCTCCTCGACTGGATGCACACTCTGGATCCAGACCTTGGCCGCTCCGGCGAAACCGCCGCGCGCAAGATGCGCTACCAGATGAATCGTCTGCGCCGCCTTGCGGCGAGTTTCCAGTTGCAGCGCGAAGCTTCGCTCGCCCGCCACGCCCAGGCCATCGGTCACGCGATCTTTCCGCAGGGCGTTCTGCAGGAGCGGCTCCTCGGCGCGGCATACTACTTCGCGCGTTTCGGATTCGAGCTCGCAGAGGAACTGACCGCACAGGCCGCCAATCCTTGTCCTGGCCACAAAGCAATCTGGCTGTAAACCCGCAGGCAGCGAACATCCAAACACAACCGAAAGCCCAATGCCGCAATGCCGAAAGATACATGCGCGACTTGTATAATCCTTCCGAATCCCGGAGAGATATTTAGATGAATCGGTTCCTTGCGGCAATTGCAATCCTCTTGCTTGGCGGAGCGGCATCGCAGGCGCAAAAAGCTCCCTGCGCAACTCCCGGCCAGGACAACTCGTTTCTTGGAATTCGAACCATTCGCCTGTGGCCCGGCGATGCACCCGAGGCCAAAGGGACGAGTTGCGAGGACATTCCGGCGCTGTCGATCTTCGAGCCGCAGCCGGGCCATGATAATGGCTCCGCCGTTGTGATCTTCCCTGGCGGGGCTTACGCGCACCTTGCGGGAAACCTCGAAGGCCGGCAGGTGGCTGACTGGTTCACCGCGCGCGGCTTCCGCGCATTCGTGCTCAGCTATCGCCTCAGCTCGAACGGATACCTCCTGCCCGTTCCGCTTCTCGACGCGCGCCGCGCAGTTCAAACGGTGCGGGCCCGGTCGGCGCGACTACTTCATCGCGCCGAATCGTATTGTGCTCATCGGCTTCTCCGCCGGCGGCCACCTCGCCGCTCTCGCCTCCACGCAGCCAGTACCCGGCAAAGCCGACTCCGATGATCCCATCGAACGCGTTTCCAGCCGTCCGGATTACCTGGTTCTCGGATATCCGTGGATCGGCGCCATCAGCTCGGACACTTCGCACCTGAGCTATTGCAAGCTGTTCAACGTGATGGATCGCTGCGAGTCGCTTCGCGCCGCGTATTCTCCTGATCTGTTTGTCACCAAAGACACGCCGCCGACATTCTTCTTTCACACGTCCAACGACGAGACTGTCCCCGTCGAGCAGGGAATTCGTTTTTACGAGGCGCTGATCAAAGCCGGCGTTCCTGCGGAGGTGCACATCTTCGCGAACGGTCCTCACGGAGTCGGCCTTGGAAAGGGCGATGCGGCGCTGGATCAGTGGCCCAACCTGCTCGAACTCTGGCTCCGGGCACAGGGACTGCTCGCTCCCGACAAGTCCGTCGCCGGCATCAACCCGCCGACGAAGTAGTGCGGAGGAGTTGCAGACTGCCAACTGCACCTCGAGAGAAATTCCCACACACCCCGAGCGGCATTGTGGCGAAAAAGCATCCAAAAATTAAGAGGCGGGCCGCCGGCGTTCGGGAGTGGAAGGACTTCCCGAAACCGGCTGCCCGCTGGACCCTGAACCGGGTCTAGGTGGTATGTTTAGTTTAGGCCTGTTGTAGGGGAAAGCAAGCTCTTTTTTGGGCAGAATTCCCGCTTCGTGACCGCAATCACAGGCCCTCGTCAAAGCGCTCCTCGCGGCGTTGACTTAGGGGTCTGCCCCTGATACAAAAAGGTGTTCCACGCTCGACGGAAATCAACCTGTCTGCCCGAGAACTAACCGAAAACCCGCATGCAAGAAATCATTCAACAAGTCGGAGCGCTCCTGCTCGGCGCCATACCGACGCTCTGCTGTTCATCGTGCTGGTCCTGGCTTACCAGTTTCTGGTGCAGGGACCGCTGAGCCGGACGCTCAAGGAGCGCCGCGCCCGCACCGAGGGCGCCATCGAAGACGCGCACAAGGCGATTGCGAAGGCCGAAGCCCGCGCAGCCGAGTACGCCGAGAAACTGCGCCAGGCGCGCGCCGAGGTCTACAAGATGCGCGAGCAGCGCGCGAAGCAGCGGAACGCAGAGCGCGAGCCGCGCTCGACGCCGCTCGCAAGGCTGCCGGCGCAAAGGTGAGCCAGGCCAAGGCTGAGCTCGAGGCCGAGGCCGCCCATGCCCGGCAGACGATCCAGGCATCGGCAGCGGATCTGGCCAATCAGGTGGTTCGAGCGGTGCTGCCACTGACCGCCGGGGGTTCCCGTTGAAATACAATTTCTCGCAATCACGTTTTGTGCCTCGTTTTTTCGTTGCTCGTTGCTTTTGCGGTGCTGGTTGCTCGGAGTTTCATGTCTCGCCCTGCCTTGCAGCGGCGCAGGAGCCGGCCACACCCTCGGCGCAACCGGCGGTCGCCTCGCAGTCTACGGAAGCAGCCCACGCTGCCCATGCCGAGCAGGGCAAGGCGGCGGAGGAAGAGGACCACAACCAGTACCTTTACGCCCCCGTGGTGCAAACGCTGGCCCGAGTTCTTCATCTGAAAGTTGAGACTGCTTCTCGCCTCTTTCAGATCATTAACGCCGCCATCATCATCCTTGCCATCCTCATTCCGCTTGGCCGACTCGTGCCCAAGTTGCTCCGAAAGCGCTCTCAAAAAGTGCGCGACGATCTTGAAGCTGCCCGCAAGATCACGCAGGACGCCAATACGCGGCTCAGCGCCGTAGAGGCGAAGCTTTCCAATCTTGATGAGGAGATTGCGAAGTTCCGCACTGAGGTTGAGCAGCAGATCGTGCAGGACGAAGCAGCGCATCAAAGCCTCACTCGAGGAAGAGAGCGCTCGCATCGTAGCGTCGGCCGAGCAGGAGATCAGCGTTGCTGCAGCGCAGGCGAAGCGCAGCCTTCGCCACTTCGCCGCCGATCTAGCCATTCGATCAGGCCGCCAGGCAACTGGTGCTTACGCCGGAAACCGATCGCGCTCTGATCGCGGAGTTTGTCACCGAGACGTCGCAAGGGAGGGCAGAACTAAATGTCCGCATTTGCTTCTCGATACGCCCGCGCCTTTGCCGACGTGGCCTCAGCAGCCAGGCTCGATACGGCCGCGCTTGAGCGGCAGTTCGACGACTTTCTCGGCACATGGGATGGGAGCACCGAACTTCGCGATCTGTTCGGGAATCCCGCTGTGCCCGTCGCTGCAGAAGGTGGCTATTCTCGACAAGCTTAACTCCAGGCTCGGACTTCAAAAGGAGCTGCGCAATCTGCTTGCGGTAATGATCAACAACGACCGCATCGGCGAGGTCCATGAGGTCGCCAGGGCATGGCGCGCTGAGATGCAGGCGAGGATGGGAATTCGTCAGGCCGAGATTGTGACGGCGCGCGAGCTGAGCGGCAAGGAGCGGGACGAACTGGTGGCCGGGGTCGGCAAGCTGGCCGGCTCTCGAATTCAGGCGAACTTTCAAGCTGGACAGTTCCATCATCGGCGGCACTGTCGTGCGCATTGGTTCCACCGTATACGACGGCTCGGTGCGCGGCCGGCTCGAGCGGTTGAGGGAAGAGTTATTGCAAGGTTAGCCTTCGGGATTCGGGGGATCGGCACCGCTTGATCGCCCTTTCCGACCCAGGTTCTTCGACAGTCAGAAATCAGCATCACGAAACCGGAACAGGGGAATTAGGAGTTCGAAAGTCACGGAGTTCAGGTGTAACGAGCAATTCTCTTGCAAAGATCGCAGAGAACTGATCCCTGAGTCCTGCCCACTGATCCCTGAGGAAAGAAATGGCTCAGATCAAGGCAGACGAGATTACACAGCTTCTTCGCGAGCAGATCGCGAACTACGACTCGAAGGTCCAGGTCGACGAAGTCGGCACCATCACTTCGCTCGGCGACGGCATTGCGCGCCTCCACGGGCTCGACAAGGTCATGGCCGGCGAACTGCTCAGCTTTCCCGCACGGCATCGCCGGACTGGCCCTGAGCCTCGAAGAAGACTCAGGTGGGCGCCGTCATTCTGGGCGACTACACCGAGCTCCAGCGAAGGCGACGAGGTCAAGCGCACCGGCAAGATTCTGAGCGTGCCGGTGGGCGACGGCCATGATTGGCCGCGTGGTCAACGCGCTCGGCGCGCCCATCGACGACAAGGGGCCGATCGCCACCACGGAGATCGCTGCCCGTGGAGCGCCTCGCTCCCGGCATCATCGACCGCCAGGGAGTGCGCGAGCCCATGGCCACCGGACTCAAGGCCATCGACGCCATGATTCCCATCGGCCGCGGCCAGCGCGAGCTGATCATCGGCGATCGCCAGACCGGCAAGACCGCCGTGCTGCTCGACACCATCATCAACAACGCGAAGAACGATCTGATCTGCATCTACTGCGCCATCGGCCAGAAGCGCTCGTCGATCGCGCACGTTGTGCAGACGCTGACCGAAGCCGGCGCCATGGGGCACACCATCATCGTGGCCGCCTCGGCCTCCGAGCCGGCGCCGATGCTCTACCTCGCGCCCTACGCCGCCACGCGCCATGGGCGAGTACTTCCGCGACAACGGCAAGCACGCGCTGGTGATGTACGACGATCTTTCCAAGCACGCCATGGCGTATCGCGAAATCTCGCTGCTGCTGCGCCGTCCGCCGGGCCGCGAAGCCTATCCCGGCGACGTCTTCTATCTCCACTCGCGCCTTCTGGAGCGCTCCTCGAAGATGAGCAAGGAAAGGGGCGGCGGATCGCTGACCGCGCTGCCGGTCATCGAGACGCAGGCGGGCGACGTCTCGGCGTACATTCCGACCAACGTCATTTCGATCACCGACGGGCAGATCTTCCTTGGAGACCGATCTGTTCAACTCCGGCGTGCGTCCGGCCGTGAACGTGGGCCTTTCGGTTTCGCGCGTTGGATTCTCGGCGGCCATCAAGGCGGTCAAGCAGGTTGGCTCGACGCTGAAGCTCGACCTGGCGCAGTACCGCGAACTGGCGGCATTCGCGCAGTTCGGCTCCGATCTCGATCCGCTGACGCAGAAGCAGCTGAACCGCGGCCAGCGACTGACCGAACTGCTGAAGCAGCCGCAGTTCCAGCCGCTCACCTGGCAGCAGCAGGTGGTGATTCTGTTCGCCGGCACGCAGGGCTATCTCGATGACCTGAAGGTGACCGACATTCGCGCCTTCGAGGACGGCTTGTACAAGTATCTCGACAGCGCGCAGTCGGCACTGATCGACGACCTGACGCAAGAAGAAATCGCTCGACGACGATCTGCGCAACCGGCTGCACGCGGCCCTCAAGGAGTACAAGGCGAACTTCTCGCGGAACTGGCCAGCGGCAAAGGCGTAAAGCAGTTCTCAGTTCGTAGTTCTAGCTCCAAGCTGAGACGAACTGAGCCCTGACCCTGTGAACTAGAACTGGACTGAGAACTAATCAATGGCAAACGTACTCGATCTACGGCGACGCATCCGCAGCGTGAAGAGCACGCGGCAGATCACCAAGGCCATGAAGATGGTCTCGGCGGCCAAGCTGCGTCGCGCGCAGGAGCGGGCGCTGGCGGCGCGGCCTTACGCCAAAATGATCACCAGCGTGCTCGAATCGCTGACCCGCCGCGTCGACATCTATCGACGAGGAAACCGGCAACCTGCGCCATCCTCTCTTTGTCACGCGGCCTGAGAAGCGCGTGCTGCTGGTCGTTGTCAGCGGCGACAAGGGATTTGCGGGCGCCTTCAACGCCAACATCACTCAAGACGGCGTTCCAGTTCATTCACGGCAACCCGGACAAGGAAATCGATGTCGAGGCAATCGGCCGCAAAGGGCGCGACCTGATGCGGCGCCGCTATCCCACCGCCGTCTACACCGAGCAGACCGACGAAAACGGCCGCAAGCTCCAGGTGCGCAACGCGCAAGGGTCCCGTCGAGCTCACGGGCGATCATCCCGGCATGCTTGCTCAAGCTCGAAGCCCGGCGCGTCTTCGATCTTGCGCAGAACATCATCTCCCGCTACGTTCACGAGGAGATCGACGCCGCCTACATCGTCTACAACGAATTCAAGTCGGTCATTTCGCAGCGACTGGTGGTTGAGCGGCTGCTGCCCATCATGAAGATCGGCGTCCCGCAGATCACGGACGCCACCGAGCCGACGACGGAAGAGCGCGAGCGCGCCGGCGAAGCAGCTCTCAGCGCAGGCATCTCCGCTCGAGCCCGCCGACACGACCGAAGCCGACGAGGAGGCGAAGAAATTCGGTACCGCCAGGTCGACTACATCTACGAGCAGCCGACCGAGGAACTCTTCAACGGCCTGCTTGCCGCAGTACATTTCGTCGATGCTCTACCACGCCATGACCGAGTCGGTTGCCGCCGAACATGCGGCGCGCATGACGGCGATGGATGCGGCAACCAACAACGCTTCAGACATGATCGACTCCTACACGCTGCAGATGAACCGCGTGCGGCAGGCGGCCATCACCAAGGAAATCATCGAAATTGTCAGCGGCGCCGCCGCTGTCTAGTTCTTCGCAGTCTTAAAAGGCACGGCTTGAGCCGTGCCGCTGAGGAAGCAGAAATTCTGGGGGCTCTAGCCCCGAGGCAGAGAAAAATGGCAGAGAACATTGGCAAGGTAATTCAGATCTCCGGTCCCGCGGTGGACGTGCAGTTTGAAGAAGCGACGATGCCGCCCATCTACCAGGCGCTGCGCGTGACCAGCGACGGCTTCACCGTGCCCACGCCCATCAGCGTCATTCTTGAGGTGCAGCAGCACCTCGGCGAGGGCCGCGTGCGCACCGTGGCCATGGAAGCGACCGACGGCATGGTCCGCGGCATGAAGGCCATCGACCTCGGCGGCCCCATCCGCGTGCCGGTGGGCAAGGAGACGCTGGGCCGCGTCATCAACGTGATCGGCGAGCCGGTGGACGAGCTCGGCCCCATCGGCGAGAAGACTGCGCATGCCCATTCACCGCCCCGCGCCGCTCTTTGACGAGCAGTCGACGCACGAAGAGATGTTCGAGACCGGCATCAAGGTCATCGATCTGATCCAGCCCTTCTTGAAGGGCGGCAAGATCGGCCTCTTCGGCGGCGCCGGCGTGGGCAAGACCGTCGTCATCATGGAACTGATCAACAACGTGGCCAAGAACCACGGCGGCTTCTCGGTGTTCGCCGGCGTGGGCGAGCGCACCCGCGAGGGCAACGACCTCTGGATCGAAATGACCGAGTCGGGCGTCATCAAGCCCGGCGACTTGGCAGGACTCGAAGTGCGCCCTGGTCTACGGCCAGATGACCGAGCCGCCCGGAGCGCGTCTGCGCGTGGCGCTTACCGGCCTCACCGTCGCCGAGTACTTCCGCGACGTCGAAGGCGCCGACACGCTGCTCTTCATCGACAACATCTTCCGCTTCACGCAGGCGGGCTCTGAGGTTTCCACGCTGCTCGGCCGCATGCCCTCGGCCGTGGGCTACCAGCCCAACCTGGCCACCGAGATGGGCGAGCTGCAGGAGCGCATCACCTCCACCAGCAAGGGCTCCGTCACGTCGGTGCAGGCCGTCTACGTGCCCGCCGACGACTTGACCGATCCGGCGCCGGCCACGACGTTTGCTCACCTCGACGCGACCACCGTGTTGAGCCGCCCGCTGTCGGAACTTGGCATCTACCCGGCCGTCGATCCGCTGGCCTCCACCTCGCGCATTCTTTCCGCGCGCATCGTGGGCGAGGAGCACTACGACGTGGCGCAGGGCGTGAAGCGCATTCTGCAGCGCTACAAGGATCTGCAGGACATCATCGCGATTCTCGGCATCGACGAGCTTTCTGAAGACGACAAGCTCACCGTCGCCCGCGCCCGCAAGGTGCAGAAGTTCCTGTCGCAGCCGTTCCACGTGGCCGAGCAGTTCACCGGCATCCCGGGCGCCTACGTCAAGATTGCCGACACGGTGCGCAGCTTCAAGGAAATCATCGAAGGCAAGTACGACGACATCCCCGAGCAGGCCTTCTACATGAAGGGCGCAATCGAGGAAGTGCTCGAAACCGCCGAGAAGCTGAAGGCAACGGCGTAAAGGCAGCTGTCAGTGATCAGTGTTCAGTTGTCAGTAAGTCGCAAACCCTGCAGGGCTGGGTTTCTAACTGATAACTGATCACTGGCGACCGAAGGGAGCCCAATGGCTGACGAATCCAATCAACTCCGCGTCCGGCTGGTCACGCCCGAGCGCATCCTCGTTCGAGTGCCTGGCGGACGCCGTCGAACTGCCTGCGAAGAACGGCTACATGGAAGTGCTCTACGGCCACGCGCCGCTGCTGGCCGAGCTCGGCGCAGGCGACGTTCGCCTGCACGGCGGAGGCGATCAGGCGAACGAGCCAGATCTACAACGTCAGCTGGGGATTTGTCGAAGTGCTTCCCGATCGCGTCACAATCCTGGCCAACGACGCCCTGAAGCCCGAAGAGATCGACGTGCACCGCGCCCAGCAGCAGCTCGATCGCGGCCAGAAGGAGTGGAACGAAGCCGGCGACAGCGAAGAGGCATACGACAAATGCCCTCCACGTCATCTCCGAAGCCGAAGCCAAGCTGGCCACCGCCGCTGAAAAGCACTAAGAACTTCGATCCCCGGATCCGCACCAAGCCAAGGCCCTGCTTAATCGAGCAGGGCCTTTTGATTTTTCTTGGATGAGCTGGCGCCCGACACGCCCTGTGCCTGAGAATGTCTCTTTGCCCTTGAAAGCCGATTTGGAAAGGCCATCGCGATGTTTGCCGTTCGCAAGCTTTCTGCCCTTGCTGGATTCTCGCTAGCCGCCGCAACGCTCGTCTTCGCCCAGTCGCTCCCTCCCACCCACGTCGACGACTTCACCGGCAAGCCCCGCGTCGTCATCATCAGCGACATCGGCAACGAGCCCGACGACCAGATGTCCTTCGTCCGCCTCCTGCTCTACTCCAACGAATTCGACCTCGAGGCGATGATTGCCACCACCTCGACGTGGCAAAAGACCAGGACGCACCCTGAAACCATGCACCAGCTCGTCGACGCCTACGCGCAGGTCCGCCCCAATCTGCTCCTTCACGCTAAAGGCTGGCCTGAAGCTTCCGATCTCAACGCCCGCGTCTTCACCGGCCAGGCAGCTTACGGCCTCGCTGCCACCGGCGAAGGCAAATCCTCCGACGGCGCAAAAGCCATCCTCCGCGCCGCCGACCGCGACGATCCGCGTCCCCTCTGGATCTGCATCTGGGGCGGCGCCAACACGCTCGCCCAGGCGCTTCTGGATCTCCGTGCCACCCGTCCGCCCGATCAGGCCGCAAAGCTCATCGCAAGACTCCGCGTCTACTCCATCTCCGACCAGGACGACGCCGGCCCGTGGATTCGCCGCGAATTCCCTGACCTCTTCTACATCGTCACGCCCTCCACACCCACGAGCGGCGAGTACCTCTACGCCACGTGGACAGGCATCAGCGGCGACAAGTATTACCGCAACGGTGAAGGCGCAGACTCCACCACCGTCACGAACGAATGGCTTGATGCCAACATCCGCGGCAAGGGACCGCTAGGCAAGGTGTACCCGAAGTTCATGTTCATCATGGAAGGCGACACACCTTCCTTTCTCGGCCTCATCGACAACGGCCTCAACGCATACCGCCGGCCCGACTGGGGCGGCTGGGGCGGCCGCTACGTCTACCGCCAGCCCTACGGCGAAACGCACCCCATCTGGACCCAGGGCGGCGACGAGTTCGGGCGCGTCACCTCGCAGGACACGGTCGTCGGCGTCGATGGCGCAACACACCTCTCCGATCAGGCCACCATCTGGCGCTGGCGTGAGGCCTTCCAGAACGACTTCGCCGCGCGCATGTCATGGACCATCGCCGACTTCGCGCACGCCAACCACAACCCGATCGCCGTCGTAAACGGAAAGCAGGGGACTGCGCCGATCGAGATGGATGTGCAGGTCGGCCAGTCCGTCACACTTGACGCGAGCCAAAGCTCCGACCCCGACGGACAGCCACTCCACTTTCGCTGGTTCCACTATGCCGAAGCCGGCCTGGCAGACGGCAACATCGCGTCGCTGACGCTCACCGGAGCGGATACCTCGCGCCTTGAGGTCAAAGCAGACTCCGCATGTCACCCACTGTGGCTGCCGCTCATCCCTTGCAGGGGCGACGGCAACGCACACATCATTCTCGCTGTCACAGACGAAGGTTCGCCGCGCCTCACGTCTTACCGTCGCGTCATCCTGCATGTGCATGGCTCCGCAAGGACGAGCCAACAAAATCCGCTTCCGGCAGGCGGGCGGTAGCCCATGCTTTCCTCATCCACGCCGAACGCCTACAATTCTTACTGTTATGGCCAAGTCCAAAAAGGAAACGTTTGAGGTTGCCTGTCCTGACTGCGGAGCAATGCTCCTGATCGACGCCACCACCGGCGTCGTCGTGAGCCACACACCCGCCCCGCGCAAGCGCACTTTTGAAGATCTCGAAACAGCCGCAAAGGCGATGCGCGAACAAGAGGAGCGCAAGGAGTCGATCTTTCGCCAGTCGGTCGACGCGGAGAAGAACAAGGAAGATTTGTTCGAGAAGAAATTTGCCGAGGCCCTGCGCAAGGCCAAGGATGCGCCTGCGGGCAAGCCTTTGCGCGAGTTCGACCTCGATTGAGCCCAGCATGCAGAACTCATGAGTTCCGCATCCTTCCGGCATGCATCAAATTGAAAGGGAGGGAAGAATGGCCGTTACAGTTCTCAGGAAAGCGCGCACTACTTCACCCGAAATCATGAACCCACAAAACGAATCCGCCGACTGGGTCAAGTTTGCGGCGTGCGGCTCGCTCATTTTTGGCGGCCTCCTGCTGCTGACCGGCAGAAAGCGTGCTGGATTGGTCGCAGCCGCCTCCGGCACGGCACTTGCCATGATCGAACATGAGGACTCGCTTCGCAAATGGTGGAAGGCTCTCCCCGACTATGTCGGTCGCGCGCATTCGATGCTTGACCAAGTGCAGGACGCAGTCGATAAGGTCTCCGAAAAAGGCCAGCAACTGCGGCGCACTTTCGGACGCTAAGCTGTCTGGATCTGCACGAATCGACGAATCCATTGTTGTGGCAACCTATGCAGCTTCAAAAAGGCACGGCTTCAGCCGGGCCGTGAGCCGGGGAGTTTTGAAAGGGCACGGCTTTAGCCGTGCCGTGCAAGGCGCATAAATAGAGGGCTTTAGCCCTGGGGGACATTTCTCATCTCTAGCTGTTAACGCTCTAGATCCCCAGTTGCCGGCGCCCAGCCTCGCTGATGCGATGCGGTGTCCACTTCGGCTCCCACACCAGGTCCACCTCGACTTTGCTGATATCCGGAATACCCGCCAGCCGGTTGTGTACCTGCTCAAAGATCAGCCCCGACGCCGGACACTGTTGCGTCGTCAGCGTCATTTTCACCTTCACCCATTGTCGAGGCCATGCCGGTGTCGAATCCGGATCAGGCCCCGTCTCAATCCCGTAGATCAAACCGAGATCCACGAGGTTCAATTTGACTTCGGGATCGAAGCAGTCCCTCAGTGCGGTCAGGATGTCGGTTTCTGAGAGCATCTTTGGAGGCCGTGAATCGCGCGCGACAAGCGTTGGTTAGTTTTTCCTGTCCACCAGGTAACGAGCTACGGACTTCAGTCCATCCGCACGGCCGCCGTATGGCTCCAGCGCAGCAAACGCTTCGTCGATCAGCGTTGCGGCGTCGCGCTGGCTCTGCTCGATGCCGTACACAGCCGGCCATGTAGCCTTTTCGGTTGCAAGGTCTTTGCCCGCGGTCTTTCCCAGTTGAGTCGAATCCACGGTCATGTCGAGCACGTCGTCCACAATCTGGAATGCGAGCCCTGCCTTGCGGCCGAAAGTGTCCAGCCGCGCCACATCTTCCGCAGTCGCCCCGGCGTACAACCCGCCGGTCACCACGCTGACGCGGATCAGTGCGCCAGTCTTCGCGCGATGAATGGCTTCCACCAGTTCCGGCGTCGGCTTCAGGTGTTCGCTCTCGATGTCCAGCACCTGCCCGCCGATCATGCCTTCCACTGTCCCTGTGGCGTTCGCAATCAGCCCGATGATCTGCACGGTGGCCGCCGGCGGGCGCGTCGAGCCCGGCAAGCACTTCGTAGGCGCGCGTCTGCAGTGCATCTCCCGCCAGAATTGCGATCGCCTCGCCAAAAGCCACGTGGCACGTCGGTTTGCCGCGGCGCAGATCGTCGTTGTCCAGTGCCGGAAGGTCATCGTGAATCAGCGAGTACGTGTGCAGCATCTCGAGCGCCGCGCCCAGCCGCTCGATTCCCTTCGGCAGCTCTCCGGCGATTGTTACTGCAGCTTGCATTGCAAGCACCGGACGCAGCCGCTTGCCGCCCGCAAACGTCGAGTGCCGCATCGCTCCATGGATTGAGGCCGGCACAACATCAACCCCCGGAATCAGCGCTTCGAGCGCCCGGTCGGTGAGTTCCGCGCCTTCCTGGATCAGAGATTTCACATCCGTCGGCATCATTTTCATGATAACCGAGGTTCCGCCGCACAGGTCGTTTGCGCCGAAAGCCTGCGATCTTTCAGCTTGCGCTCCATCCACCACGTCGATGTAACAAGCGCCAGAGCCAGCAGGCTGAGCCAGCGCCCGGCAATCACGTCCTTTGTCGTGGACCAATCCACCGCGATTCGCACGAAACCTTCCGGAACCGGAAGCGTCATCAAGCCGTCTTCGCGGCGAGAGGATGAATCGACTTGTTGGCCGTTCACTGTAGTTCGCCACGCGGGGTACGACCGCAGTTTCAGAATCAGGTAGCCTGCATGTGGCGTCACCGCTGTGAGTCGAAGGTGCTCGACACCAGTCCTTCCGGCATTCCACGAGAACTTGGCGTCGCAAATGCCCTCCACATAAGCCGGGGTGGTGCCTTCCTCTCCGTGTCCGAGTTGAAGCGTCGGATTTGAAGTGAGGCAGGCGTCGGGAAGCCCGGTCGCGACCTGGGAGTTGTCAGCGCCCGGCGGGGCATACTCGTCGGTGCCCTCATAGCCAACGTAGAAACGATAAACATCGAGGGTGCCGGCAACCGAGTCCTCGTGGTCACAACGCTGAAACAACACAAACCCTGTGAAAACCGCGGCGCCAACAAAGAGCGCAGAACAAGCCGGGATCACAAACCAGCGCAGCCGTCGCCCCGCCGACCACACCGCCGAAGCAAACAAGATGCCCATCGGCGCCTCAACCACAACCAGCCACCGCCATGGAAACTGCAAGTACCGCAGCTTCGGCAGCGAATTCCACACCGGCAGAGAAATCGGAAACTGCAGCAGCAACACGACCAGCGGAATAAGCGTCAACGGAACCCACCACGCGCTCTTTTCACGCAACCTGCCGCGCCGCCATGCAACAAGGAGCCCGCCCGCAGCAACCGCAATCATGGTCAATCCGATCACCGATACCTTCAACAGTTCCACGTCGTGCAGCTCGAGAGCCTGGTTCGCGTGTCGCGCAAACAGCCAGCTGTTTTCGATCATCGCTCCCGGATCGTCCGTCGCCTGTCGGATCTCGACCCAGCGTTGCTCCACTGAGGCTGGAACAAGGTAAAAGGCCGACAGCCCGATTCCCATCGCTGCGGCTGCCGACGCACGCAACACGGGCGCCCACGATCGCAACAGCATCGCCCGAACCAGCGCAACCCCAGCCAGCAGATAGCTCGCCATCACACCCAGCGGCGCGTTCGACAGCCACGCGCCCGCCACCACCAGCGCCAGGGGAACGGCTGATCCGTCAAACGCGCGTCGCCAGGCTGAATCGCCCTCTCTGCGATCGCGCAGCATCAGCAGCAGCAGCAGCGGAATCCAGAAGCCGCCGGTGAGTTCGCCAAAAGCCGAGCGTTCGTACGCGGTGAAGAGGGTGTAGCCGGAAAACATCGCTGCGCAGCCGGCCAGCGTCGCCGCTCCGTTGTCGAGAGCCTGTCGCGCCAGCGCGCGCGTCGCAAGTCCGGCTCCCGCCAGGAACAGAAATGTGATGACGATCGGCACGTACTCCCAGAACTTGTAGACAATCATCACCGCTTTCCAGGGTGTGGCCAGTCCCAGCGTCGCACCCAGCATCCACGTCAGCGGCGGATAAAAGACAAAGCGCGGCTCGCCCGCACCGTAGTTCGGGCTTGACGCCCAATGCGGATAAAGAATGCCCTCTCGCCAGCTCTCCTGCGCATCGAGCCACGAGACGAGATGGAAATCGAAATCGTGCCCGCAGGAATTGCCGCGAATGAGCTGAGGCGTGATCGCCACCAATGCGGCGAGCAGAATCACAGCCGGTCCAGCAAACCGGCTCCAGTGCCTTTCGGTTGGCTGATCCTCGCTGGTCGTCATCATGGCAGCAGCCGCAGTGTATGCCGTGCCTGCGCGGTCACCGCCGCTGGAGTGAAGGGCAACGCAAAGGTCGTGCCACCGTAGTAATCGTTCCACTGATCGCGATAGTACGCGCTGTATGGATTTCCGCTCTCGCCGAGAGCGATGTTTTCCGTCGACCCGTCGATGTTGCTCCAGTCCATCGTGAAGCGCTGCGAAGGTCCGAATGAGCGTCCGACCTGCTTCACCGTCGTCGTGTCCCCGCTCAGCGGCTTCGGACCCGTGTTGGCAATGCGTCCCACAAATGGAAGAAAGCTCGCCAGCGGATGGTCGATCTCCACCACGTGCCAATCGCCATAAGCCCACTTGCCCGGATCTTCAGGGGCGTGGCCATCCTTCATGCTCTTCCGCACAGCGTCCGTCAACAGCGCATCCCAGTCCTTGTATCCGGGCGGAAGCCAGTCGGGATTACCGTGCATCACGATCTCCTCCTCGGCAAAATTCGACTCCGCCCAGTGGTAATCGGCCGCATCTTTGCCGAGTTTCGCCTCCAGGATCAGTGGCCAGATCGCGCGACGAGTCTGTGTCACGAGCGAAGCTGCCGCGGAATCCGTCGTGAGCCGCCCATCCCAGCTGCGCATCAGATCCGCGGCCTTGTGCAGCCGCTCGTCCTTGCCCGCCGCGTGATCGATCGCATAAGCGAATCGATGCGCCATCTCCTGATCCATCTCGCTGTAGATATCGGTCTGCACCGCAAGCATGTCTTCGGGATGCAGCCGGTCGCGTCCCTGCAGCAACTTGTAGATGCGCTCCGCCCGATACGGCTCAGCCCAATCCAGTGTCAGCGGAAACGGCGATGCGTCTGTCGTGACGCGCGAGTTCGCCGTCGCCAGAAAGCCCGACGGCGGATCGAAAGCATTCGGCATTGAGTCGAATGGAATATAGCCCTTCCACTCGTGCGCGCCATCCTGGATCGGCACGCCCTGCAGTCCCGCTGGCCGCAGGGGCATCCGTCCAATCGCGTGATAGGCGATGTGCCCCTGATCGTCGGAGTAGACAACGTTCTGCGTTGGCCAGCACCACTGCGCCAGTGCTGCCGAGAACTCTGTCCAGTTCGACGCCGTGTTCATCGCGTACATCGGAATCGAGTTCAGCGTGGTGTCGTAGAGCGTCCACTTCAGCGCAATCGACCGCGTCTCCTTCGGAAATATCGGATTCAGCAGCGGCCCGTGAGCAGTCGACTGGACATCAACCGCAACATCCTTGCCGCCGCGCACGTGAATCACTTCATGGTCAGCGCCGAGCGGCTTCCAGCTCCCATCGAGATCCTGAAAATTGCCCTTGCCGTCCAGTGTCTCAATGTAGAGGTCCTGCACATCTCCATACAGCGCGGTGAATCCCCACGCTACGTGCTCGTTGTGTCCGGCGATCACAAACGGCAACCCGGGAAGGGTCACTCCCGCCGCGTGGAATCCCGGGGCCCGCAGGTCGGCCATGTACCAGATGTTCGGCTCATTCAGCCCCAGGTGCATATCGTTCGAGAGCAGCGGCTTCCCGCTCGCCGTGTGCTTGCCTGCCACTACCCAGTTGTTCGAGCCCGGCGCGCAGTCGGCACACGCACTCCTTCCGAGCAACTCGCGCAATGCGCGCAGATCCTCTTCCGGCACAGCCCGGGTCTCGCTGCGATCGTCATCCTCGTCTTCGGTCGTCGGCGGCTCGGGATGCGGCTGGCTCAGGTCGAGCAGCACGCCGGTTGGCGGATGATCGCGCCACGACCCCACAGGGTAAAGATCCGCTTCGAGTTTCGGGTTGTGCAGATCCGCACGGACGCGCTCGCGCGCCAGTTTCACATTCCAGTGCGTGTCCAGCATGTCCACCATCAACATCCCGATGCTGACTGAGTCAGCACCGCTCCACGGCCTGGGCTTGTAATGCAGCAGTCGAAACTCCGGTGGGAGCGAATCCTGATTCTGCGCGATAAAGAGATTCACGCCACGGGCATAAGCTTCATATCGGGCCCGGTCTTCCGCCCCCAGGTTTGCGTAGATGCGCTCTGCGGTTTTGCGAAACTGAAAGACCCTCTGCGCCATGTCGTGCTTCATCATGGACGGCCCCAGAATCTCAGCCAGTTCGCCGTTCGCATTGCGCCGAAACGCGTCCATCTGCCACAACCTGTCCTGCGCAGTCACATAGCCCTGCGCCACGAACAGATCCTCCTGCGTCAGCGCGTCGATGTGCGGTACCCCATGTTGATCGCGCCTGACGGTCACCGGAGCCGAGACGCCTGCCACGTTCAGCCCTGCCAGATGCACATCGCCATCCAGCGCAGGCAAGGCAGCCTTCGTCGCTGAGCGCAGCCACAGCATCCCCGCAGTGGCCGACATCACAACAAATAGCAGCAGGCCTGCAGCAGACCCCAGAAGGATCTTCAGCCAGCGTCGTCGTCTGCGCGGCAGCGCAATCGGAATCACTTCAGCGATTTTGTTTGCAGGGCGCGAGTTTGGCATCAGTCAACAACAGAATACCGCCGCGACGTGTCCAGGGCCCCTTAACAGGCCCTGGGCCTGGTTGCATGAATCAAGTTTCGAAAAGGGCGTGGCTATATCGGGGTCCCCGGCGACAGGTCATCGTCGCTGGAGCAATCTTGAGCGGTGCCGCCGGAGCCGCATGATAACTGGGGCTTTAGCCCCTCGAGGGATGCTCCTGCACTTGCTTGGCAACTTTATGGAACCAGCTCTAAGGCGTTTCCGGAGTTGCTGTGTCCCTTAGCCATCACGGCGAATTGGCTCCTTTCTTAAAAGGGACCTTTCAGGTGAGCTGTGGAACCGCTCCGGAGAAAAACTCAGAATCCTCCTTTCCCGTTTCAGCACACGGCGCAGTGTTCTATCCCTTCTTGGTCCACCCCTCCAACTCGCTCCCTCTGAGCGCTTTCATTCCGGGGTGATTCAGCGTGAAATAGGTCGAGGAAAGAAAGCCGTGATTCGACAAGCCATCTCGTGCGACATCTGTGGAACGGAGATGCTGCACCCAAACCATTGGTTCGCCGCCAACGATCAGGGTCCTGAGCTTCGCGTAAGCAGATGGGACACGCGCAGCCGCTTGCGCCCCGGCACCAAGCACCTTTGCGGGCAAACCTGCCTTCACAAGCTGGTCGACGAATTCACAGCTCGGACCGTGAATCAGCGCGTGCCTTCTCCCGCTGGAAAACCGGCCGCCGAAAAGCAAGGTCCGCAGTCTGCATCACCCCGGGCGCAGATGAATCTTGCGCCACCCAAGGCCCTCGCGGCTTCGGCCCTTCCCGTCATCGCAGCCGCGTATATCCCCGAGCCACGCATCGACAATAAGGATGAGTTCGAATCCTCTGCCCGCCTGCTCACTCCGCTGGAACCGCCCGCGCGCAGCGGCCGCGCCGAAGCCTGGAAGCGGGAGCGCGATCGACAGCAGCAAGCAGCCGATCCCCACACCATGCGTCGCCGATCGATCGCCTGATCAGCTTCCACCCTGCAGCAGCTTCAACAGCCCTGTTTCATCCAGCACCGGTACTTTCAGCTCGAGCGCCTTATCAAGCTTCGATCCGGCCTCTTCGCCCGCGATCACGTAGCTGGTCTTCTTGCTCACTGACCCAGCCACCTTTCCGCCCGCCGCCTCAATCCTGGCCTTGGCATCCTCGCGCGTCAGATTCGGCAGCGTCCCCGTTAGAACAAAAGTCAGCCCCGCCAGTTCCGCTGACCGCTGCTTTTTCTCCGCCGTCATCTCCACGCCGACCGCCTTCAGACGTCCGATCAACTCGCGGTTGGCGGGCCGTGCGAAAAAGTCCAGAATCGATCGGGAAATCCTTGGGCCAACCTCCTCAACACGTTCCAGTTCGTCTGCGTTGGCGTTCATGATCGAGTCCATCGATCCAAATTCCTGGGCGAGCAACTCTGCAGTGCGTTCGCCGACGAAACGGATGCTGAGGCCCATGAGCACACGCGCAAGGCCCGCCTTTTTGGAGATCTCAATCTGCTTCAGCAGCTTCTGGATTTCGACTGGACCGAATACCCGTTGCTGTTTTTTGACGCCATTGCGCTCGACATCCTGGGTAAGTGAAGCGAGCGAGGTCTCACTGAGCGAATAGAGATCAGCGACGCTTCGCACAACCTGGTTTCTAATGAGCTCGTACACTGATGCTTCGCCGAGTCCCTCGATATTCATGACGCTGCGGCTGCCCCAGTGTTCGATTGTGCCTTGCAATAGGGCAGGGCAGTCGACATTTACGCAACGATAGTCCGCCTCTCCCTCCTCGCGCACGGCGGGGTTGCCGCACACCGGGCAGACCGTGGGATACACGTATTGCTGCGCGCCACGCGGATGCTCGGCATCTTCGACGATCTCTGCAACTTTCGGGATTACGTCGCCACCTCGTTCCACCTTGACCCAATCGCCAATGCGCAACCCCATGCGTTCGATCCAGTCGGCGTTGTGCAACGTCGCACGACTGATTGTTACTCCGCCGACGAATACGGGCGTGAGCATCGCAGTTGGCGTCAGCTTTCCGCTTCTCCCGACGGTGATCATGATGTCGTACATCTGCGTCACCGCCTGCTCCGCGGTGAACTTATAGGCAATCGCCCACCGCGGCGCGCGGCCCGTGTAGCCCAGCCGCTGCTGCGTCGCGTGCGCGTTTACCTTGAGAACTACGCCATCGATTTCGTATCCCAGCGTCTTGCGCTGTTCGCCGGCCTTCTCGATGAATTTCATCATCTCCTTCACCGCGTGCACGCGCCCGCGGTGCGGATTCACGCGAAATCCCAGCGTCGTCAGCGCGTCCAGCGTCGCATCCTGTCCCGCTGCAAAATACTCTCCTTCGGTCAGCAGAAAATACGCAAAGAACACCAGGCCGCGTCCCGCCACAATATTCGGATCAAGGGTGCGCACCGTTCCCGCGGCTGAGTTACGCTGATTGACAAACGCCGGCAGTCCCTCGCGCTCCCGCTCCTCGTTCGTATGTAAGAATGCCTTCTCCGGCATGACCACTTCGCCGCGCACTTCAAATGCCTGCGGCAGGCCACTCTTCTTCAGCGCTGCAGCCGGGATCGCAATCGGCACGCTTCGAATGGTCCGGATATTTGTCGTTACATCCTCGCCGATCTGCCCATCGCCGCGCGTAACACCGTACGCCAGCCGTGCTCCGCCGTCTTGGGCCGCTTCGTAGGTCAACGCCACGCTCAGCCCGTCCAGTTTTAGTTCTGCCGTATACTCCACCGGCAGACTCCCCGCCAGCTCATGCACTCGCCTGTCCCATTCCGCCAGCTCCTCTTCGCTATACGCGTTGTCCAGGCTGAGCATTGGTCGCGAGTGGCGAGCTTTCTTGAACCCCTCCGCCGGCTTACCTCCCACTCGCTGCGTCGGCGAATCGGGCGTCAACAGATCCGGATGCTCCTTCTCGAGGCTCTTGAGCTCGTTCATCAGCCCGTCGTACTCGGCATCGCTGATCACCGGCGCGTCCATCACGTAATACAAGTGCTCGTGCCGGCGCAACTCCGCACGCAGCTCCTCCGCCCGCTGCGCCGCCTTGTCCGGTTTGCTCTTCTCATCCATGGGCAGGATTATAGGGTGCGCCCCTTCCGAATCTGATCACGCGAAGGAACGGTGACTCGTTCACTCCGCTAACCCCGCTGACTCCGCTACTATGGTTCCCAGCGCGTCATGGAACCCATCACACACTTCCTCACCGGAGCCTGCATCGGCCGAGCCGGCCTCAATCGCAAGACGGCCTACGCCACGCTCGCCGCCGTTCTCGCCGCCGAAGCCGCCGATCTCGACATCTTCTGGGGACTTGCCGGCCCCGTCGAGGGGCTCAAACACCACCGCGGCATCACTCACACATTTATCGCCGTTCCATTCATCGCCGCCGCCGCCACCGGAGCAGTCTGGCTGCTTCATCGCTGGCACGCGCGCCGTCTCGCACGCAAGGCGAAAACCGCTGTCCCCATAGAGCCCGGCGCTCCCCTCCGCCCGGCCCCGCAGGCGGTCCGATGGCTCTGGGTCTATATTGCCGCCTTCATCGCCGCGCTGAGCCACATCCTCCTAGACTGGACGAACAACTATGGCGTCCGCCCGTTCTTTCCCTTTAACCCCCGCTGGTATGCCGGAAGCTTCGTCTTCATCGCGGAGCCGGTTCTTTGGGCGTTCCTTCTCGCTGCGATGATCATTCCCGCTCTTCTCTCGCTCACCGATCGCGAGATCGGCGCGCGCCGCACGCCATTCCGGGGCCGCGGCTGGGCCATCTTCGCCCTGACCGGGATGATCCTGCTCTGGTGTCTTCGCTACGCCGAGCACGCACAGGCAGAGGCCCTGCTCAACAACACCCAGATCACCACCGAGCCCGTCCAGCGCATAGACGTGGAGCCCTACCCGGTCAACCCGTTTCACTGGCATGCCATCCTTGAGACGCCGAGCTTCTTCCAGACAGCCGAGATCAACACGCGCTCCGGCGACATCGACAGCGAACCCCAGACCGACCAGCTCTTCAAGCCCGCTGTCACGCCGGCCGTCGAGACCGCCAAACGCACTCCGCTCGGCCAGGTTTATCTCGATTGGGGCCGTTGGGCCGTCGTCCGGGATCTTGGCCCTGTTCCCGTTCCCGGCATCGAGCCGCCCCGCCTGCCGCCGGGCCGCGAATGGACAACCGTCCAGTTCACAGATCTCCGGTTCGCATACAATTTCCGCGGTACGGGCAAACCAACGTCGCCGGCTCCACTGGGCGGCACCGTCTACATCATCGACGGCCGCGAAGAAGCAGGCCAGGCGATGGGAGGCCGCGAGCAGAAATAGCCACTTGGTCCGCGCAGCTCCGCCGTTTTCGTATGCGACTTGTCATCCTGAATGACCGAAGTTCGCCGCAGCGGACGCAGGGAGTCGAAGGATCTGCATTTGTCACTCGCATGCATCACTAACGAGACCATGTGCCGCGCGGACCAAATCAAAGTATTTTGTTGACCTTGCCAGTCCTGCCGGTTGACCACAGTGCTTGCGCCCGTCAGAATGGATATGTCGATTCTTCCTCCGAATCTGTCATTTCGGGGAATCACAGATCAGAGGTCCCATGCCCGCATATCTGCTCCTCATTGTCGCCATCCTCAGCCGAGTTCTCCCCCACCACGATTGGTTGAACTTCACCGCCGTCGGTGGCGCTCTGCTTTATTTCGGCGCGCGGCGCTCCTGGCGCGAGATGCTGGTTCCTCTGGCAGCCCTCATGGCAACCGATTACTGCCTCACCGTTTTCAGCTACCATTACGCATTCAAATGGCAGGCGTACGTCACCACGTGGGCCTGGTACCTTGCCGCGATGGCCCTCGGCCACATCTTGCTCCACGCTCGCACCACCTTCGTTCGCGTCGCCGCAGGCGTCGTTCTCGGCCCCACTTCGTTCTTTGTGCTGTCGAACTACGCAGTCTGGGTCGGCGGGGACATGTATCCCCGCACCCTCTCCGGGCTCGCCACCTGCTACGCCGCCGCCGTTCCGTTCTACCGCAACGACCTGCTGTCGACAGCGGTTGTCGCCGGTTTGGCATTTGGTGTTCCAGTCCTGGTGCGTCGCATGAGCAGAACGCAAACCCAGCCAGCCCTCGTCGGCAAGTAGGTAGCTCGCTAACCCGCGAACCCGAGTTCTAGTGTCCTCAGGCTAAAATTCGCACTATAAATACTGCTGTCATCCTGAGCGTAGTAAGCCGCGTTCTTTGCGGCTTGCGAAGTCGAAGGATCTGCGGTTGCTTTTCGGAAATCATGCCAGGAACTTCAGACTCAGGACACTATAGGCTGCATCGATATAAAGCAGCCCGCTGAGTTATTGAATCTGCAAAATGCAAGTGGTCATCCTGAGCGGAGGTCGCCGCGGCGACCGCAGTCGAAGGACCTGCATTTGGCTGGTTCCAGGATCTCCGCTGAAACCGACTACCTCATCCCCAGCAACCGCGACTCAATCAGCTCCACAGCCGTGCCGACCCCGTCTTCCTGTTCCATTTCCAGGGCCAGCTTCCCGGCTCGTTCCGTCATACCCGGTTCCCGCAACACGCGCTTGATCTCCCGTGCCAGCGCAGTTGCCTTGAGCCCCGTCCGCCGCAGAGTCCTTCCAGCCACACCCAGCCGCTCCAACTCCGCTCCCCAGAAGAACTGATCTGCGATATGCGCAACAGTCACGGAAGGTCGGCCCGCCTTCAGCGTCGATTGCGTGGTTCCCGAGCCGCCATGATGCACAATCATCGCGCACTGCGGAAACACCTTCAGGTAAGGTGCGCGAGCCACGATGAATTGCCCCGGCTCCTTCGCAAATACCGACAAATCGCTCCAGGGAATCTGCAGGATCGCCCGGCATCCCGCCAGTCGCACCGCCTCCCGCCAGATCGCGACCGTCTCCTCGATGTGATCCAGGGTGCTGGGCATGAGACTCCCAAATGTGAAGTACACAGGAGGCGTCCCCTCTTTCAGGAACTCCTCCAGTCCCGCTGGAAAATCGTCAGCATGCGGAACCGCCGGGGGAGCCAGAAAGCCGCACACCTGGTGACGCTCTTCCCAATCGGTCGGCCTCTTGCAGATGCTGTCGGCTGACGGCCACGAGATTCAGGCGATCCGACGGCCAGGTCTCACGCATCACGTCAGTGTGTTTCTTTAAGCCTTCTCTGACACGCAGCGCATTCGCCCTCGCTAGAAACAGGCGATTCACCCCCCAGCGGATCAGACCCCAGCCGAGGGGATACGACCATCGGCCGAGATTCGGCAGTCCCGCTGGATACATGAATCGCGAAGGAATGCAGTTGTGCACAACATTCAACGTTGCGATGGGCACGCCCGCCTTCTCCGCGGCCACGGCAAGCGGAAAAAGAATGAAATGTCCCACCACTGCATCGCTGCTTGCGCAGAGTGCCTTCGCGGCGTCGTACATGTCGTCCATCACCGGGTCGAATCCATACTTCAGGATCAGCCCCAGCTGCCGCAGCGGATCGCGCGTGTCAATGATCTCGCGCCAGATTCTCTCCGCTTCAGAGTCCGCCGGCATCTTCGGAGCCGCAACAACCTCCAGCTCATACCCAAAGCGCCTGGCAAGCCCGCTGTAGTCCCGCCCGAGATTATCGGTGACCACGAGCTTGACCTCGTGTCCGGCCTTCACCAGCCCGGCTGCAAGCGCAGTGAACGGCGCAACGTCTCCTTCACTGCCCCATACCTGCAGCCCCAGTCTCATGCCGGCTTGTCCTCCGCTCTCTTGCGGCTAGTTCTCGAGCTCAATCTCGCCCGTCCGGCGCTTCTTGGTCCACCACCAGAAGAACCAGAGCCCTCCGAAGGCGGCAACCGTCAGGAATACCGTGAGCGCGTGATGCGCCACGACAAGCACCGCGCCCGGTCCCAGCTTCAACACCAGCAACGACAGGATCAGCCAGCGCACCAGCCTTCCCGGTAAACACCGCCAGCATGAACGGAATCACGCGCATCTCAAACACGCCCGCGGCAAACACAAAAAGCTTCCACGGCGTCGGCGGAGGCAGTGCCGAAGGGATTGCCATGGCCAGAAACTCCTGCCTCTCAAACCGCAACCGAAGCTGCTCATACCGCTCGCGGTTTACGCGCTTTAGAATGAACAACTCGCCGCCCGCTCGCCCCAATCGCATAGGGCAGCAGCCCGCCCACCGCCGAGCCCGCCGACGCCATCAGGCAATACAGCCAGAAGTGGCTCTTGTCGTTCCAGATCCAGACAGCCAGGATGGCGTCCATCGGAACCGGGATCGTCGAAGAATCCATCAGCGCCACGGCGCCCGCGCCCCAGAATCCCATTTTGATTAGCGCTGGCAGGGCTACCAGCTTCCACTTCCACCAAAGTCCTTGAAAAAGCTGCTTCAATCCGTCCCTTTCCCGCTTGAAATTCGTCCATTCAGAAAGATTTATTGTACGTTCCGCAAATTGCGGACGCATTTGGTTGCCTCAAACGCAGGGAATGAGAGAATAGAAAGAAAGGATTTCATCGCAGCTCGCCGGGCGTGCGTCCCAGGCTGCCCACCCCCGAAGTATGCCCACCAGTGAAGCAAAACCCACCGTGAGTGAGCCCGACGAGCCCTCCGCAACCCCGAAGAGCAGAGTCAGCAATGGACCGCTCCACCTCGCTCTTCCCGAGGATGGCCGTTCAGCCGAGCCAATCTCCCGTGGCGCATCCACGTCGCGCTGGGTAGACTACGACACCCACGAGCTCCTGCAGATGATCAGCGAGCTTGAGGACGAACGCCGCTGGGCGCGTTTGCGGGAAGGCCTCTGGCTTGCGCTCCTTATCCACATTGTGCTGATCTCGGCAATCACCTGGATTCCGCGCTATGTCTTCCGGGTTCCCCAGGTCATAGATCCCTTCGACGCCATCAAACAGCGCAAGGATCTCAGCTACCTGGATTTGCCGCCGGACCTCCTGCAGAAGCTGCAACCCAAGGTCCAGGTCAAGCCGGTACCGGAGAAGCAGCCCCGCGTTGACAGAAAGACGCTTGAAACGCTGAACAAGCCTGCTCCGCCTCAGCCCACGCAACCCGCTCCCGAATCGGAGACGCAGCCCGCTCTGTCCACGCCTACACCGCCTCCGCAGCCGACACCGGAGCCATCCGAAGCTCCCAAGCTGTCACCCGTGCCCGCCAAGCCCAACTTTGCCATGGGCTCCGCGAACCCTGCCGACCAGCTTCGCGACGCGATGCGCGGCGCCTCCCACAACTCCGGACCGGGTGCAAATCAGGTTCCGTCCGGCGGCGGAATGGCCATGCATCCAGGCGCAGGCAGCGGGGGAGTCCAGGTTCTCTCTGACACAGAAGGCGTCGATTTCAATTCCTGGCTGCTCCGCTGGCACCGCGAGACAGAAAGAACCTGGGACCCGCTGATCCCCGACGAGGTGAACCCGCCGATCCTGAAGAAAGGGGCAGTCGTCATTCGCTTCAGGGTGCTGCCAAACGGCCGCATTCAGGAGGGAAGCATGGTTCTGGAGGGCCGCTCCGGCGACACCGGTCTCGACCGCGCCGCCTGGGGAGCTCTCACCGGATCGAATTACGCTCCTTTGCCCAAGGAGTTCCATGGGCCCTATCTCGAGTTGCGCGCCATCTTCCTCTACAACATGGAGCCCCGCTGACGCCAAGCCTTGCACTTCATTTCACTCTTTCAGCGCACAATAGCAATGAGACAAGCTGGAAGCAGGTGCGGGTGCACTTCTAAGCGGGTGCCCCATTCAAGCTCTGCTTGGGTGGGGTAGGACTGATCCCCACTGGGCCCTGGCGCCCGTAAGTCCTTTCCTGAGAGGATTCTGCGGCTAAGTCTAATGCTGAGAGGAATTTTAGCGCCACACCCGTCTCGTAACCCATTGAAAACAAGGAATTTATTTACAGAATCCGGGGAGGGGGGTACCCGAACCACAATGTGGTACGCCCATCAACGAACCCAAAGACCGAGACGTGACAGCCGAAAGCTGTTCACACCGCCGCATCCAAAGTCGGCGCATTCTCCTCGATTTCGGCTGCTCCCGGCGGATCGAGCGGCCGCTCCCCGTGCGGCAGGCAAATGCCATCCTGCGCCAGCAAAGCTTCGTACACAGGAACGGGACGCCAGTGACGCGCCAGCGCGAACGCGCTCATGTTGGCGATCATCAGAGGCAGAACCAGCCCGTAGCCGCCTGTCATCTCAAAAACAATGAGGATCGAGGTCATAGGAGCGCGAACGATCCCCGCGAAGACTGCTCCCATGCCCACCACCGCAAAAGCCCCGATAGCATCGGTCGGGTGATGGAATACGGCCACATCCAGATAGCCCACGGCCCCGCCGAGCATTGCGCCCATGAAAAGTGAGGGTGCGAAAATTCCTCCCGAGCCGCCGCTCGAGTAGGACGAGACCGTCGCCGCCAGCTTGAGCACGCAGAACGTGGCCATGTAAAGCACAGGCATAGTGCCGGTAAGAGCCAGCGTGAGTGTTTTGTACGGATCGCCGGCAATTCCATTCAAATGAAACAGTTCAAAGCCCACCACAGCCAGGCTGCCCGTCGCCAGCCCGCCGATGGCCGGATGAACCCAGCGTGGAACCGAGGTCCAGCGTTTGAAGAGAGCCCGCAGACCGAGCAGTGAGTCCGTAAACGTCACCGAGACGATCGCCGCCAGCAGTCCCAACAGCGCATACCAGACCAGCGACGACGTGCTTCCCAGCGTGTATGAACGCGGCATCCGGAAGACCGGGTCGTTCCCCATCATCGTGTGCTCCACGACCGCCGCCAGCGCGGCGGCCACAATCACGCCGGAAAGCATCGTCTGGTCGAGATCTCCGATCAGCTCCTCCAGCGTGAATGTAATCGCCGCGATAGGTGCGTTGAATGCCGCTGCGATTCCCGCCGCCATCCCCACCGAGGCCATCCGCCGGCAGTTTTTCGGACTGAGTCGAGCCGCCCGTGCGAGCAAACTGCTGACGCCCGCGCAAATCTGAACCGTAGGACCTTCCAGTCCGAGCGAGGCGCCTGACCCGATCTGAAGAGAACAAAGAATGAATTTGCCGATGGTCTCTCGCAACGAAACGAATCCAGAGCGAAGAGCAAAGGCGACCTTGACCTGCGGAATTCCGCTGCCCGCCGCTGCAGGGGCAAAGTAGGTGAGGCCGAGTCCGACAAGAAGGCCGCCGAGCCCTGGCGACAGAATCGTCCACCAGATCCAGCTGTGCCCCGCGGCATGATTGGCGCGGTCGATAAAGAGTGCTTCCATCCACCCGATGCTCCGGTGGAAAGCGACGGCGGCAAGGCCGCACAATCCTCCAGCCAGGATGGTGACCGCAAGGAGCCGCTGCCTCTCCGTAGGCATGCGGCGCGCGAGCCACGCAAAGATGCGAGTACTGAACTTTTCAAAGCCGGTTTTAATGTTCACCGCTGGAACGACCTTGGGGAACCCGTCCTCGTCAAGTATAGAAGTCCCATCGGATCCAGCACTGCAGCGTTACTTCTTCGGCTCCGTCGCCTTCATGAACTCGGCGAGATAGTTCTTCCAGACCGCCGCATCCGTATGCGTTCCGTGGCCGCGCGTGGCGTCGGAGATCGGAAGCAGGATGAAGCGTGCATTCGGCATGCGCTTCACCATCTTCTCGGCAATACCGAGTTCCGGCGGATTGATGTAGTCATCGGCCGAATTGATCCAAAGTACAGGCGTCGTGATGCTTTCGAGCCGCGGACTCGGATCGTAGTTGCGGCTGGCGTTGAGGTAGTAAATCATGTCATTCGCGTCGGGACTGGTTTCAGTGCGGGTCCAGAAGCTGTCGACAAACTGCTCCGCGTGCTTCGCGCGTAGGGTAGCCGCTTCTGCATGCGCAGCGGGGCAGAGCCCATGATGAGAACGAGCGTGTTGGCGAGGCGAAGTCCCTGCACAGGCTCGCTCTTGTACTCGCCGCCCATCCATGCAGGATCGCGCTTGATCGCTTCGATGCCCATGTAGCGCATCATTCGGTTGCGGCCCGCAATCTGGACGGGCAGACAGGCAAAAGGCGCGAGAGCTTCGGCGAAGCCGGGATATGTCTCGCCCCACACGAACGTCTGCATGCACCCCATCGAGGTGCCCAGGATCAGGCGCAGATGGTCGATCTTCATCTCGTCGAGCATCATGCGCTGGCTGCGGACCATGTCGTCGTAGTCGTATGCAGGAAAGTGCGCGTGAAGGCCATCAGATGGCTTGGAACTCTCGCCGTGGCCGATGTCGTCGGGCAGGATAATGAAGTACTTCGTAATGTCGAGAATTGATCCGGGTCCGAAAAGCACATCGGAAAAAATCGGATTCAGCAACGAGTGCGCGCTGCCGCCCGTGCCGTGCAGCAGAAGCACGGCGTTGTCAGTGTGTCCGGCTGCGTTGCGGTGCGGCGTGCCCAGCGTGAGGTAGTGCAACTTGAGCAGCGGCAGCGTCTCACCGGTGCCGAAGCGGAAAGTCGGCAAATTCACGATTCCGTCCACCGTCGGCCATTTGCTGGCAGGCGGTGCCGCAGGTGCGGGATTGGTTTGGCAAAAAGACGCCGAACAGAGCAGGAACACAGCTGCAAGAGCAAGCCGCGCAGCACGCAAGAACATGAGTCGCCTCCGGAACTTAGGGTAGAGCCTAGCCGGTCGCGCCGGTGCGCGCAAGACCCTGCGCCGCATGGTGAGAGTTTTCATTTTCCCCGATGGCCGTGACGCGATAAAATCCTTGCGTCAAGTATGTGCAGCCCAACCGCAATCCTTGCATCGCCATTGCTCAGGCGTTTTCGCCGCGGGCGCCACGATCGTGGACGTTCTTCCTCCCGCTGAGTAATCTATTCCCGTTGAATTTCGACTCTGCGCGCCGGCCGGAAGCCCTGCCGGCCAAAGAGTTTTCGTGGTTTGAAGCCCGCAAAATGAGTTTCAACTTCCATCCGCCCTGCGTGCGGATAGAAAGGTTTCTTCTGATGAACAGCTTTGCCAGCCGTGCCACTCTGACTTCCGGCACAACAGTCATACACCATCTTTCGCCTGCCGGCGCTCGAGGCGCGCGGCTTCAATCTGAGCCGTCTGCCCTTCAGCCTGAAGATCCTGCTCGAGAACCTGCTCCGCCGCGAAGACGGCGTGAACGTGACCGCCGCGGACATCGAGTTCCTGGCCAATTGGGACGCCAAGGCCGAGCCCAGCCGCGAGATCGCCTACATGCCGGCCCGCGTGCTGATGCAGGACTTCACCGGCGTGCCCGCGATCGTCGACCTCGGCGCGATGCGCGACGCCATCAAGACCCTGGGCGGCGATCCGGAGCGCGTGAATCCGCTCGTGCCGGCCGAACTGGTCATCGACCACTCCGTGCAGGTGGACGAGTTCGGCACGTCGCAGGCTTACGACGCCAACTCGCTGCTCGAGTTCCAGCGCAACCGCGAGCGCTACGCGTTCCTGAAGTGGGGCCAGACGGCGTTTCGCAACTTCTCGGCTGTGCCGCCGGGCATGGGCATCTGCCACCAGGTGAATCTCGAGTATCTCGCCCGCGTTGTCTTCACCACGGAAATCAATGGCGAGCAGTTCGCTTATCCCGACACGCTCGTCGGCACCGACTCGCACACCACCATGATCAACGGCCTGGGCGTGCTGGGCTGGGGCGTCGGCGGCATCGAGGCCGAGGCCGCCATGCTCGGCCAGCCGGTGTCCATGCTGGTGCCGCAGGTGGTGGGCTACAAGCTCACCGGCAAGCTGCGCGAGGGCGCCACCGCGACCGACCTTGTGCTGACCGTAACGCAGGCGCTGCGCAAGCTCGGCGTTGTGGGCAAGTTCGTGGAGTTCTACGGACCCGGCATCGCTGCCTTGCCGCTCGCCGATCGCGCCACCATCAGCAACATGGCGCCCGAGTACGGCGCGACGTGCGGCATCTTCCCGGTCGATGCCGAGACGCTGCGCTACCTGAAGCTCACCGGCCGCAGCGACGAGCAGATCGCGCTGGTCGAGGCCTATTACAAGGAGCAGGGGCTCTTCCACACGGAAAGCTCGCCGGAGGCCGAGTACACGCAGACGCTGGAACTGGATCTTGCAGCCGTCGAGCCGAGCGTCGCCGGGCCCAAAGCGTCCGCAGGATCGCGTGCTGCTGAAGGATGCGGCGGCGAGCTTCGCGCAGCAGTTGCCCGCTCTGCTTGCGCCCACGGCCAAGCCGCTGGGGACGCGCACCGCGGCTGCGTGGGAGCGCAACGTGGCATCCGATCACTGATACAGCAGGTCGCGGAGCAAGGCTCCTCTGCACGTAACCACGACAGTGAAGGAGCGCTTCAACGTCGATCCCGACAAGTATCTCGATCACGGATCGGTGGTGATCGCTGCGATCACAAGCTGCACCAATACTTCGAATCCATCGGTGATGGTCGCGGCAGGCATTCTGGCCAAGAAGGCTGTCGAGAAGGGCCTGACCGTGCCGCCGTGGGTGAAGACGTCGCTGGCTCCGGGCTCGCGCGTGGTGACCGACTACTACCAGAAGTCCGGCCTGCTGCCTTATCTCGAAAAGCTGCGCTTCAACGTGGTGGGCTACGGCTGCACCACCTGCATCGGCAACTCGGGGCCGCTGCCTGCCGATGTTTCGAAGAGCATCGATGAGCACGGGCTGGTCGCGGTGAGCGTGCTTAGCGGCAATCGCAACTTCGAAGGCCGCGTGAACGTTGATGTGCGCGCGAACTATCTGATGAGCCCGCCGCTGGTTGTCGCGTATGCACTCGCCGGCAGGATCGGCCACAACTTCGATACCGATCCGCTGGGCACCGATCAGGCAGGCAAGCCTGTTTATCTCAAGGACATCTGGCCGACGCAGCAGGAAGTGGCGGATGCAATCGAGAAGGGCCTCAGCAGCGAGAGCTTCCGCAGGGAGTACGCCACGGTAAGCAGCGGCGATGCGAACTGGCAGGGACTGAGCTTTCCTACTGGCGACGTGTACAAGTGGGAGCCCGATTCGACCTACATTCGCAAGGCGCCGTACTTCGACGGCATTACGAAGACACCGGCGCCGGTCAAGGACATTCTCGGCGCGCGCGTGCTGGCGGTGCTGGGTGACTCTGTAACCACGGATCACATTTCGCCTGCGGGCAATCATCAAGGCGAACGGCCCGGCGGGAAAATATCTCTCCGAACACGGCGTGAAGCCGGCAGACTTCAACTCGTACGGATCGCGGCGCGGCAATCACGAAGTGATGGTGCGCGGAACGTTCGCCAACGTGCGCCTGCGCAACAAGCTCGCGCCCGGGACCGAGGGCGGCGTGACGCGCCTGCTTCCCGAGGGCGAGCAGATGTCGATCTTCGACGCCAGCGTGAAGTACGCCGAGCGCAATGTGCCGCTCGTGATTCTGGCGGGCAAGGAGTACGGCTCAGGCTCCTCGCGCGACTGGGCGGCCAAGGGGCCGAATCTGCTGGGCGTGCGCGCGGTGATCGCGGAGAGCTTCGAGCGCATTCACCGGTCAAACCTTGTCGGCATGGGCATCTTGCCGCTGCAGTTTGAGGAAGGGCAGAACGCGGAATCGCTTGGACTTAACCGGCGAAGAAATGTACGACTTTGCCGGACTCACTGAACTGCTGAAGGCAAAATTCGCGAGCGGCCGAACGTTGACAGTGAACGCCAAATCCGCGGACGGATCCGTGAAGCAATTCAATGCCAGGGTTCGCATCGATACGCCGCAGGAGATCGAGTACTACGAACACGGCGGCATCCTGCAGTACGTGCTGCGTCAACTGGCGGCGAAGTAAGAATCAATTCGCTCACTCGCAAAAGGCAAGCGCCACTCCGATCAGGAGTGGCGCTTCTTATTGCCCGGAAAACGAAGCGGGTCTACTTACGGCGTGAACTGTTTTTGGGGGGTTTGGCCGCTGCGCGTTTTGGCTTTGCTATGAACGCGGCCGATTCGGGAGAGGGCACTACCTCTTCTTCATGGGGCACAAAAAAGCGGACCCCTTCTTGATTGTGCTCACCCAGAACGTGCAGGCGCAGGAAGTTTGTTGAGCCGGATTTGGTGCGCGTTCCGGCGACGATTGCGATGACCTCACGCGGACGTACATAGCCATGCTGCTCGAGAAGGCTTTCAGCCACGTCAACAAGAGCTTCGGTCGAGTTGACCTTTGGGCAACGAATCGGGGTAGTGCCCCAGAGCAGGTTGAGGCGGTTGATTGTGATCTCGACCGGGCTCAGCGCGAAGATCGGCGCGGTCGGGTGATATTTCGAGAGCTGACGTGCAGTAGCCCCCGATTCGGTAAAAAGCGCGATGCCGCGAAGATCCAGATCGTCGGCAGCGTGCGCGGTGGCTTCGCAGATCGTCTCGGCAATGGAGAGATGACTCTGGCTGATGCGGGGCTCGGTGAGGCGATCTTCCTTGATGTGGCGCTCGGCTTCGCTTACGATCCGCGCCATCATAGCCACGGCTTCAACGGGATACTTGCCGACAGCGGATTCTCCAGAGAGCATCACAGCGTCGGTGCCGTCGTAAACGGCATTCGCCACGTCGGAGACTTCGGCGCGCGTCGGCCGCGGATTCTCGATCATCGATTCCAGCATCTGTGTTGCCGTGATCACCGGCTTGAAATACTCCGAGGCGCGGCGAATGATGTGCTTCTGAATTGCAGGCACCTTCTCCGGCGGGACTTCAACGCCCAGGTCACCGCGCGCTACCATGATGCCGTCGGCGGCCTGCAGAATGCTGTCGAGGTGTTCAATGGCCTGGGGCTTTTCGAGCTTGGCGATGATCCACGTCTCACTTCCGTAAGCTGAAACGCGATTACGCACCAGGCGTACATCCTCTGCGGTTCGCACGAAGGAGACTGCGATGGCGTCGACGCCATTCTTAAGTGCGAACTCAAGGTCCTGCGGAGTCCTTTTCGGTGAGTGAAGGAACGCGCACCGGGATGCCGGGCAGGTTGATGCCCTTGTTTTCGCCCAGCATGCCGCCGTTGATGATTTCGCAAACCACATCTGACGCCGATCACCTCGTGCACGCGCAGTTCGATGAGGCCATCGGACAGCAGAATGCGCGATCCCTGTTCGACGTTTTCCGCGAGTGTCTTGAATGTGGTGCCGACCAGCGATGCAGTGCCGGGAACCTCTCGCGGTGTAATCGTGAGGCGCTGCCCAGCCTTGAGCAGCACCGACTGATGATCCTTGAGTTTCGACGTTCGTATCTTTGGTCCCTGCAGGTCGCCCAGGATGCACAGCGGCTTGTGTTCTTCGCGGCTGACCTTGCGGATCATCTGGATGAGTGCCAGCTTTTCCTCGTGGGTGCCATGCGAAAAGTTGAGGCGAACAACGTCGACGCCGGCGCGAACCAGTTCGCGAAATACGGGCTCGGTATTGGACGCCGGACCGAGAGTCGCAACAATTTTCGCACGGCGTTGAATTGGGGTATCGGTCAGGCTGGATTCAACAAATGGCATAGGAATTACTCCAAGAAAGATTCAAGTTGGGAAGTGTGTTTTTTGTCAGTGCGGCCCGCTTCATTGTACACGGGACGATAGGCCAAGGCCTGTATCCAGAATGCACCGCAGCGTGTGCGTCAGTCGGTGAGAAGTATCACAGACGAATGCACGACAGTTTGGAATTGAGGCTAGGCTTGATTTCTGCGTTTCCGAAAAAGGACGCCGTTCAATTCCGCCCCCAGTAACGCACTGAAAGAAGTGATGTACAGCCAGACCAGTGTCGCGACTCCGGCACCAAACGAACCGTAAAACATGGAGTAGTCGGCAACCCGTGTCACATACCAGCCGAATGCCAGCGTGGCAGGAAACCAAACCGCAGTGGCAGTGAGGGCTCCAGGCATGACGAGCATCCAGTGTTCACTCCGCTTCGTGCCGAAGTGGTAGAGCTCTACGAGTACAGCGACACTCGTTGCGAGCGCGATCGACCATCGCGCGAGTCTCCAGAAAATGAAGACGACGTGACGCAACTCGTGATTCGAATTGTGGACCATCCAGACCTCGATCGTACGGCCGAAAACGAGCAGGAGAGTGGCCAGGGAAAGCGGAACGAGGACGATTGGAACAAGCATGAGAGCGCGAAACCGTCGATGCCAGAATCCCCACACATCGCGCGGAAGTCGATACGCGCGTCGAAACCCTTCCATGAGCGAAAGCATGAGGCCCAGCCCGCCAAATACGCTAAGGCTCGCCGCTGAATAAATCAGCTGCGACGAGTGAATCCTGCGCGTCTGCATGGAGGACTGCATGAGCGACATCGTGTCGGCAGGCAGAAACTGCTCGCATGTGGCGCGAATTTCGCCCAGCAACGTCGGCCCTTCCGGCGCCTTCGCAACAAGCGCGGTGAGGACCACCAGTGCGGGAAATAACATGAGCATCCCCGAATACGCAGCGGCCTTGGCTGTGTTGAGCACGTCGTGCTTGAGGGCTAGCCAGAGAGCTTGGCGAAATTGTGAAAGAAACCGGGGCATTTGTTTCCCATGTCAGAGTAGAGCATCCAGCGAGCGCAAAGCGAGGCGACTTGGCGAGCGAATCAAGAGCTTCAAGGGTCCCTTTATCGAACGTGGTCAGTTCGCATCCTGCCCGACCTACGCTGAGGAACACTGGAAAGAGAGGTGGGATGCCTCACTAACAACTCCCGCTCACACGATTTATCATGGCCGGTTATGAAAATTACCTCGGCTCCGCACCGTCATTTGAGCGTTCTGCTCATGCTGATCGCCGGCATGAGTCTCATTTCGGCCGTCGCCCAGAACCGGCCGGTTCCCAATCCTCAGCTCGCTTCGAAAGAAGTGAATGCGCGCGTCGAAGCGCTCCTGAAACAGATGACGCTTGAGGAGAAGATCGGGCAGTTGGTTCAGTATTCGGCTGGGTTCGCGACCGGGCCGTCTGCTTCGAACTTGACTTATGACGAGCTGGTGGCCAAGGGCCAGATCGGCTCCATGCTGAACGTCGTAGGGGCCGAACGAACAAACCACTATCAGCACATCGCCATGGAGAAGTCGCGCCTTCACATTCCCGTCATTTTTGGATTAGACGTGATTCATGGGCACCGAACCACGTTTCCGGTACCGCTGGCAGTTGCGGCGAGCTGGGATCCCGAAGCCGCCGAAACCGTGGCGCGCTGGGGCGCAAAGGAGGCACGTGCCGACGGAATCCCTTGGGTCTTCTCGCCGATGGTGGACATTGCGCGGGATCCGCGGTGGGGGCGCATCGTCGAATCGAACGGTGAGGATCCGTTTCTTGGATCAGCTCTGGCGCGTGCGTGGGTCAAGGGATACCAGCAGGGCAATTTGTCGAAGCCGGACTCGGTTGCTGTTAGCGTAAAGCACTTTGCCGCTTATGGCGCCGCTATTGCAGGCCGCGATTACAACGCCACAGACATGAGCGAGATCACGCTCCGGCAGGTTTACTTGAGGCCGTACCAGGCTGCGGTGGCCGCGGGCGCGGCGACGCTGATGAGTTCCTTTAACTCGATCAACGGTATTCCAGGTACCGCCAATCCGTTCACGCTGACGCAGATTTTGCGCAAGGAATGGGGCTTCGACGGATTCGTCGTCTCTGACTGGGGCGCAGTCGCAGAGCTACGCAACCATTCGATTGGCGACGGCCCGACCGTCGCTCGCAAAGCGCTCGAAGCCGGCGTCGATATGGATATGGAAGGCAATCTCTACGGAACCGTGATCGCCTCTCAGGTGAGGGCAGGGAAGATCCCTGAAAGTGTGGTCGATGAAGCGGTCCGTCGTATTCTGCGCGTCAAGTTCGCATTGGGCCTCTTCGATCACCCATACGTGGACGCGGGGCCCGCTTACGAAGCGACGCCAGAACGCCGTGCAGTCGCTCGAAAAGTTGCCGACGAAACGATGGTGTTGCTGAAGAATGATCCGGTGGAAGGGATCGGCGCATTGCTCCCGCTGACTGCCAAGGCCAAAACGGTGGCTCTGATCGGACCGATGGCCGATGATGCGCAGGATCTGCTCGGTGCGTGGACGGTGACTGGCAATCCCAAAGACGTGATCACACTGAGGACAGAATTCAAGAGTCGTCTTGGCGACCGGTTGACCTACGCCGAGGGATGCGGGCTGCTCTCCGGCGAAGACGAGAATGTGCTCAAGTCTGTCAGTTTCGCGGCCTCGCATGCGGCGGATCAGACGACGCCCGTTACCGACGATCAGAAGTCGATCGCGGAGGCGGTGGAGATCGCACGGAAAGCTGATGTCGCGATTCTCGCGCTGGGCGAAAGCACCAACTGGATGGAAGGCGAGGCATCGAGCCGCACCAAGCTGGGATTTACGGGAGCGCAGGAGCAGCTTCTTGAAGCTGTGGTCGCGACTGGCAAGCCCGTGATTCTGGTTGTGCTGGCCGGCAGGCCGCTTGAGTTGAAGTGGGCCGCAGAGCATGTGCCTGCGATCCTGGAGGCATGGAGTCCCGGCATCGAAGCGGGACCGGCCGTCGCGGATGTTCTGTTTGGAGACGTCAATCCGTCCGGTAAGCTGCCGGCGAGTTTTCCGCGCGCGGTGGGGCAGGAGCCGCTCTATTACGCGCAGTTGCCGACGGGCCGGCCGGCGCATGGCGACCTGAGCCGCATGCCGCGAAGCTCGGAAGAGAAGTTTGTATCGCGCTACCTGGATGAGGACAATTCGGCGCTGTTTCCGTTTGGGTGGGGACTGAGTTACACGCGGTTCAGCTATTCGCAGCCGACGATCAGCCGGGCGGAGGTTCCCGTTCGCGAAGTGCTGGCCGACCGCGGTTCCGTGGTGACGGTGACTGCGGAGATGAAGAACACCGGCAGTGTCGCGGGAACGGAAGTAGCTCAGCTTTACATCCGAAACACATCAGCCAGCGTGGAGCAGCCGGTGCGTGAGCTGAAGGGCTTTGCCAGGGTTACGCTCGCTCCGGGCGAGACGAAGCAGGTTACATTCCCGCTGGGATTCGACGAGCTGAGCTTCTACAACGCCGATGTCAAGCGCACCGTTGAGCCGACGACCTACACGATCTGGGTCGGCGGCAGTTCGCTTGCCACTGCTGAGACGAGTCTGAAGATCATCGAATGATGCGAAACCTTGTCGAGGAAGATCCGGACGAGGAAAAGAACTTCTTCTCCGGATCTCAACTTTTGTAAAAGCCAGGTGTCTTCCACCCTGTACACTGCGGTTGGACAGGAGGACGTCCTATGCAAGCCAGGATTCAGGGCACCACGATGCCGGTGCTTGATATTCAACTCGACCCGAACGAGACCATTTTTTCAGAGAGTGGCGAACTCTCGTGGATGACCGGTTCGATCCAGATGACCACGCACACCCAGATGGGCGGAGGCGGCGGGCTTTTTGGTGTTCTGAAGCGGGTGGTTGGCGGCGGAAGCCTGTTCATGACCGAGTACCGCGCCGTTGGGTATCCAGGCGAAGTGTCCTTTGCAGCCAAGGTGCCGGGCCACATCGTGCCGGTGCAACTGGGACAAGGACAGGAATACCTGGTTCACCGGCATGGATTCGTTTGCGGAACGCCGCAGGTGACGATCGGCGTCGGATTCCAGCAGTCGCTGGGTGCGGGCGTCTTTGGCGGCAATGGATTCGTGCTGCAGAAGATTGCCGGCAACGGTACTGCATGGCTTGAACTGTCGGGAGAGCTGGTCACCAAAAACCTCGCTCCGGGCGAGGTGCTGCTTGTGCATCCGGGACACGTTGGCGCGTTTCAGTCGTCCGTCGGATTTCAGATCACCACTGTGCCGGGCATCAAGAACATGATCTTCGGTGGCGACGGAATATTCCTGGCGGTGCTGACGGGGCCCGGCTCCGTGTGGCTGCAGACGCTGCCCATTTCGAGGCTGGCGCATCAGATCAGCGAGTACCTGCCCCGCGCCGAGGGCCGTCAGGTGGGACCTGCTGCGGGCGGTGCAGTCCTTGGCGGGATCGTCGGCTCCATCCTTGGCGGCGGAGACCAGTAGCGGGAACCGCACGTGCCGATATTGGCTTCAACAATTCAGCAGCAGCTGCGCCGATAAGTAGAGGAGTTCTCTGGGTGAGCGAGCCATACCTCAAAGGTCGCGATCTTCGACGGGATATTGTGTTCGCGTTCAGTCTTGCCGCAGGTTGTTACCTTGCGTGGCTCATTCGCGACGTCCTTGTTCTGCTTTACGTGAGCGCGTTGCTGGCCGTGGTTCTTCGGCCGCTGGTTCGGTCGGTCTCCATGCTGCGCGTTGGGAGCAGGCGACCCTTCAAGGGGTTCGCAATCCTTCTCCTTCTGATTTTGGTGGTCGGAGCAGTGGCGTTATTTGGATTTCTTGCCCTGCCGCCGGTCATTCGCGATCTGCGCGAGTTTGGCAAAGAGGTGCCGACACGCATGCCGCTTCTCCTTGAGAAGCTGAAGCGAGTTCCTTTTGCCGATCGGGTCAACATTGAAGATGTCAATGCTCGAGTACAGGACTCGATAAGCAATGCGGCCACCTACCTGGTGCTTTCGATCAAGAACTGGGCAAGCGCGGTGTTCGGCATCCTGATGGGGCTGATTCTCACCGTGTACTTCATTCTCGAAGGAGACGTCGCGTATCGGTGGGCGCTCTCATTCTTTCCGCTTGAGAGCCGCGCCCGGCTTGAAAGCGCGCTGCAACGTGCCGAGGTCCGGATGGGAAAGTGGCTTCTGGGGCAGGGAAGCCTGATGCTGATTCTCGGGGTCGCCAGTACGGTTGTGTATGCCTCGCTCCACGTGCGCTATGCATATGCTTTGGGCGTGCTGACGGGCGCTCTCAATATCATTCCGGTACTCGGAGCTGCGATCAGCATTGCAATTGCGCTGCTGGTTGCGGCTCTCGACTCCTGGGGTCGAGTTATCGGAATTGCGATTTTCTACATAGTCTGGTTGCAGGCAGAGAACTCGTTCCTGGTTCCGCGGATCATGGGAAGCACGGTCGGCCTGCCGGGCCTGGGCATCCTTGTGGCATTGCTCATCGGCTCGGCCCTCGCGGGAGTGGTTGGAGCGATTGTCTCGGTGCCGACGGCGGTGCTCGTGTCTGTCCTGCTGGACGAGTATCTGGTGCGCGGGGAAGCTGCGTAGGCCTGCTCAGGGGTCAGGGGTCAGTGGTCAGGGATCAGCAACCCTGCGCAAGCAGAGCTTGGACGTCGCTGTCACGGTGATCGGGTTCGTCGACGGACGTACCATATTGTGGTTCGGGTACCCCCCCTCCCGGATTCTGTAAAGAAATTCCTTGTTTTCAATGAGTTGCGAGAGGGGTGTGGCGCTAAAATCCTCTCGGCATTGGACTTAGCCGCAGAATCCTCTTAACAAAGGAGTTATGGGCGATTTGAGGGGTCAGTGGTCAGGGATCAGGGGTCAGGGAACAGCAAACCCCACCCACGCGGATCTTGGATGGGGCACCCGCTCTCGGCTTTCGGTCGCGCTAGCCCGTTTGATACCCCCTCCCAGATTCTGTAAGGAAATTACTTGTTTTCAATGGGTTGCGAGAGGGGTGTGTCGCTAAAATCCTCTCAGTATTGGACTTAGCCGCAGAATCCTCTTAACAAAGGAGTTAGGGCGCGGTATGAGTGGTCAGAGATCAGCGACACCGCCCAGGCAGGGCTTGGACGGGACACACCTTTGTGGTCGTGCGAAGAGTGTGTTCAATGGCTGTTTCCATTCTGCGCCGAGGAAGGGCAATTACCTGCAAGGGATGGGAGGTTGCTTTGACTCTCCGGCTTGCCGATGGTTCTCCGAAGCACAGCTGCCTCAAGGATTCTCTGCTTACAGCGCTCGGTGAGTGACTTGGCGATTTGGCATAAACCGAGACCTTTCGGCCCTGGCCAGCGTTTTGCTGGAGCAGAGCGCGTTTCTCAATTCCACCGAATAATTCCTGAGTGAGCGTCTCGAACCTTCACCGCAACAGAAGCCGCGCGAGAGTATTTTCGAGCCAGGCTTCATAGCGGGTGGCGGACCACTTGCGATCCACGACAAAAAGGCGGTAGTGATCCGCTCCTGTCATGGCCCAGAGAATATCCAGCGCCTCCTTCGCGTTGATGTTTTTGCGAAGTGCTCCAGAGCGATCCCACGCATCTGCCAGAGGTTTTTGGCCGCGGAGTCGCCGATCCTCTCCTTCCTGCCACAAGGCGAGAAGGTCTTCGTTCGTACTGCCGGCGCCTCGCGCGATGTCGATAATGTCCCCCGCCTGCCCGTAGAAGCGGCACGTAAAGGAAACCAGCCGGCGCAGTTGCATGCGTGGATTTCCCGCAGCAGAGTTGAGATCGCTCAGTAGACCGGCGACATCGGCTCGCGCATCCGCCTGATCGAGCAATGCAAACAGCAGGGCTCGCTTAGATCGATAGATTGCATAGACCGTCGGGACAGCGACACCTGCCTCGCCTGCGATCCGTTCAATCGAAGTAGCACCGTAGCCATAATGGCCGAAGAGATTGCGCGCGGTTTCGAGAATTCGTTTCCGCCGCTCCTCGGCAGAGGCTCGGCGTCGGCTCGCGTCATAAGCTCGCTTTGATTTTTTAGCTTGCACGCTTCGTCCCAATTAAATAGAGTATACATCTATCTAATATGAGGAGGTAAATCCGTGCGGTCTGTCGCTTCGCTTACGATGTGGCTCTTCGTGATTGGAACGTCATTGATTCTCGGTGCCGGCCTTTATGAAGCGCTTGTGGTGGTGCCGTTCTGGTCGGCAGGAGCCCCGGGCTCGCTGGCGGAAGGAAATCCGTTGTTGCAGGTACACATACGCGCAGGGCAGGTTTTCTGGCAGTACTTCACGCCAGCTGTCGGACTCATCGCAGTGCTTGCGCTGCTCACCAGCTTTGGGGCTCCGCCGCGCCATCTGGCATGGCGTATTGCAGCCACCGGTCTGTTGCTTCTGGTTTCGGTCGCGACTCTGCTCTATTTTCGTCCGGCTCTCATCGAAATGGTTGTTAACCACGGAGCAGGGCTCACACCGAAGGCGCTAACGGCAGAAGTGCGCCGCTGGGTGGTGCTCGACTGGGTGCGGACAACCGCCGTCGCAGCTTCGCTGGGAATGGGAATCAGAGCGCTGCTTCTGCCTCTCAGGTAGTGACATAACCACAAAACCGCAAGATTATTCGCATCTCAACGGTTGAGAACAGGCCAAATGCTGGGATGGCGAGTTGGGCTACGGGTGTACGGGGGTGTCTGTGGCTACGGAGGCGGTGAGTGTCATGCCGGGCTGGATCTCGGCTGGGTTCCCGGGGGGCAGCGGTCCTGTCACTTGTACCATGCCCGGATTTGCGATGTGCCGCGTCTGTGCGCCGATATCGGGCGCCTCCAGAGTGAGAATTCCGCTGAGCGGAACCGAAGCGCCGTGGATCGAGATGGATTCGACCTTGAAGATCACCATTCCTGGTTTGCCGCCTCGACCTGCGCGCTCGACCCATGCGATTGAGGCGTCTACGGACATTCCTCGATGCGCGACAACCTTGCCTCCGGCAACGACATTCTGATCTAGCAGGATCGCAATGCGGTCACCAACATTGGCCGTCTCAGAAGTGACCTTTGAAGCCGTTACGAGCCGCAGCGCGGTGCCTTTGGCGAGGACTCCACTATCAATCAGAACATCCGCCGGCGAGGGGGACGCAGCACCACTCACCGCATAGTCCGCTTCCAGCACGGGGCTCGGCAACTTCTGCGGTACGATCACAATCGCCTGCAACCGCGTGGTTGCGTTAATTGTGATCGGTTCAGCGTAGCGCGGCGATGCGTTGGTCGGCGTCCAGCCGTCGGTGGTGTAGTAAATGACCGCGTCCGGCTCAGTGCTCGCGATGGTGATCACGGTTCCCGGAGCTACGTCGCTCGAATTCAGGGAAAAGGAAGGCTGTTTGGCGCAGTGGCAGCTCACCGACGGGCTATGGCCGTCTGCGAATGTCTGGACATTGCCCTGAGCAGAGGGCGTTCCCTGGGGGAGGCCGTGCTGGCTGACATGAGTGGTCTGCCCTTCACTTGCGCTCTTTGTGTTCTGTATGGACTGCTGGGTCAGCTGAACGGTGCTCGTAATTGCCTGCGCGACAGCTTCTGTATCCGCTGCCAAGGCCGCAGCGGAGAGTATAAGCAGAGGAATGGCCTTCATTTTCGCTCTCCCGTTGCAAGTCAGGAATAATCTGCAGAGTATAACGAGAAATGGCCAAAATGACATGGCACTAAGGGACAACAAAATCCTTAGTCACCGGTTGAGCGCGACCGGCCTCCATTGTGGCATCGACAACGGTCTTCATAATGCCGCACTTGGATAGAAACCGGACCATGCTGTCGGAAAGCGGCTCACGGGTTTGAGGCACCGCCGAAGCTGCCCGCGGCAGACGAACGGGGCGGCGATGCAGTGTCGCCATCTGGAGCGCGCCACTGCCTTGCGCGTCGAGGATCATCGATGTCAGCTTGCGGGCGAGCGGCAGATCAAAGCTCTCAGTTACGAACACCAGCTTGCCCCGCGTGGTGATGACCACGGGGCCTTCGGCTGTGGAGTAGACCTGCTCCACGGTTCCGTCGGTGGAATTGGCCGGAGAGGCATGTTCGGCGCTCACATCGGCTTTCAGGCCGGAATACTTGCGGCCCAGCTCCTCGGCGTAGAGGTGGGCGAAGGTCTGCGCGGAACGGAGATTCTTCCAGGCCGATAAGTAAAAGAGCGCAATGGAGTTTGTGGTGGCCTGCTCGGCGGGGGTTGCAGCGAGACGCTGGCCGGCCCAGTAAATGCCGCCGTCCCACGCCGGAGTGAGATCGCGGGCGGCATCCTCGCCCCCGAAGAGGCCGGCGAGGATATGCAGATCAAGCTGACCCACCTGGCCGATGTCGTATGGGCGGTAGATCTTGTCCACAATCGGGTGAATATCCGGCAAGAGCGGCACGGTGGGCACGTGGCCTTTCTCGTACTCGCGCGGGTTGATGATCTCCCAGGTGGATGACGGCGGCCGGTCAAGCGTGCCGGTGAATGCGGCAGTCTGGCCGCGGTCCATCCAGACGTCCTGCTCAAAGCTCAGTCCTTCGCGATAGGGAAACAGAAGCGATTCGGAGAGCAGCAGCGGAGCGCGCGCCAGAACCGGGGAGTTCTCAGAGCCGGCCATCTGCTGCTTGATGAAGTCCACCACCTCGGGATCGCTGAGAAGGCTCTTGCCCATTGGCTTGAGGATGTTGTCCATCATCACGGCTGTGGCCTGGCCTTCGGTGACGGCTTCGCGCGCTGTGTCGAGCTCATCTTTGGTCAGATGGGACGTGTCTTCCGCCGAGTCGTGCGACACGTCGGACGGGGTCTGATCGCTCCACTTCTCCAGGTCAGTGTGCTGGTCCTGCAGAGCGTGGGTAAGCTCGTGGGCCAAGACCGGTTTCTGCTCATCGATGCCAATCCAGTCCAGCATGTTTACGGTCTTTGTCTTGGGGTCGTAATAGGCCTCAATCTGTTCCTTCAGCAAGGCCAGCAGGAACGGCTTCAGATTGAAGTCGCGGTCAAGGAGCCCGAACTTCTTCAGGACGATCTCGCTGCGCTGCATGCGCTTGGCGTCTTCATCCTCTTCGAACTTCTCGGTCAGGTATTTTTCGACGGCGGTGCGCGTGGTCATCTGGCGCTTGACGTCGCTCTTGATGGGCAGTCCCGTCTCCTGCGAGGAGAACTTGAGCAACTCATCGACCAGGCCGAACAACTCCTTTGCCTGCTCCGGGGTGATGTGGGTCTCGGGTTTTGGGGCGTCGGTGGGCGGCTGCTTTCCCGCTGGCTGCGCGGGCGATTGGGCGGGAGGTGGCGCCTGAGTCTGTTCGGCCCCGGTGGCTGCCACCGCGGACGACAGGAAAAGGGCCGTCGAGAAGGCGAGTATCCATTGCTTTCTGTGCATTCCATTGAATTGCCAGCTCATGCCTTCTCCTTGACCTTCCGGCTCCCTCGAGACCCGATTGCGCATCCAATACCGAGGCTATAATCAGGATGCAGCCTGGCACGAGATTCCGCAGAAATTAAGTATTGACTCGCAGAAGACTCCCCTATGACAGACACCAATCTTGCCGTAAGCGTTCTTCCCACCCCGTTAAGCAATTTACTCACCGCGGCAGCCAAGCCGCCCCAGATCACCGAGCACCTGGGAGTGCTTACTCCTGAGGAGTTTGACGCGCCAGCGGATGAAACAGCCGCTTTGACGAGCGGGGCCGCAGCGCATGATCTTGGTTGGATGCGCCGGGTGACCCTGCGCGGCGAAGATCGCTTTCGCTGGCTGAGCGGCATGGTGACGAACGCGGTGAATGATCTGCCCGCAAACGGCGGCGCGTGGAACATGGTGTTGAACGCGCAGGGGCGAATTCAGGGCGACCTGATGGTCTGGCGGAAGAGCGAAGCGCCGGCGCCCAAGGGATCCGGCGCGGTCGCGGAAGAGCCCGGGAGCCTGGAGCTGGAGATTGCTGCCGACCAGTTCGACCGCCTGATGGCTCACCTTGACCACTTCATCATCATGGACGATGTCGAGCTGGTGCCGCACGATCCGGCGGGCGAAACGACGATTGGCCTGACAGGGCCGCAGGCAGATGAGGTTCTGGGGCGGATGGGGCTCCCGACGCTCGCGGAGCCGTTGGCTTCGACATGTGTCGAGTGGAATGGACTGGATCTGTGGATTCTGCGCGGCTACGGGGTGCTGGCGCCTCACTATGAAATATGGACACCCGTCGCCGGTTTGACCCGGCTTTGGCGCACGCTCTCGACGGCTGGCGCAAGCCCGGTTGGATCTGCGGCGCTGAAGTCGTTGCGGATTGCAGAGGGGATACCGGCGTACGGCATCGACATTGCCGAGCGCGACCTGCCGCAGGAGACTTCGCAGACGCGAGGGCTGCATTTCAGTAAGGGCTGCTACCTGGGCCAGGAGATCGTGGAGCGCATTCGCTCGCGTGGAAACGTCCACCGCCACCTGCGGCAGCTCGAACTGGATGGACCATTGGCTCTGCCCGGTGCTGAGCTGACTCTGGATGGCGCCGCGGCTGGACAGATCACCAGCGCAGCCGAGCTTGTGCTGGCCAAGGGCAGCCGTCGATTTGCGATGGGGATGATCCGCGGCGAGGCCGAGGTGAAGAATCGTCCGCTGGAGTACTCGGTGGATGGGACCACGGGGACTGCGCGACTTCTTTCCGAGGCACCCCGTCTATGATGGGAACTGGACAACACTATGAGTGACACACCGAAATTTGAAGTGATCGATCGCCGGAAGATCAAGGCGGAAGAAGAGCAGGACAGCGTGCCAGCGGCCCAGGCCGAGACGAAGCCTGTGGAGCCGGGAGCCGGGCCCCGCCTCGTCGTACCCGAGCCGGAGGCTGAGCACGCGACCGAAGAGCCGGATTTGACCGACGCAGAGGTGCAGGCAGAGTTGCCGCCGCCACCCACCGCCGAGGAGAGCCGGCAGCAGAAGTCAGCCTACGACGCCTCGGCGCAGAGGCTTGAAGATCTGGTGCGCGCGCAGAATCCGGCGATGGGCGCTCAGCCGCGTCATCGGATTCGAACACCTTGTGCAGCAGTTCTATGTCTCCGCCATGATCCAGATGGGGGCGGGTGCACAGGAAGGCCAGCGGCCCCGCGTGGACATTCTGGGCGCGAAGCAGACCATCGATCTGATGGGCATCCTGGCGGAAAAGACCAGGGGGAATCTGACCCCAACCGAGGACCGCACGCTGCAGACCGTCTTGTTCGAGGCGCGCATGGCGTTCAACGAACTGTCGAGCATGATCTCGCTGCAGGGCGTCGCTGCACCGCCTCCAAAGCCGGATAAGCACTGAAGAGACCAGCACTGAAGAATGGAAGGGCAACTTACATTTCTGGGGACTGGAACCTCGATGGGCGTCCCGACGCTGGGGTGCGACTGTGCAGTGTGCACTTCGGCTGATCCGCGGGACAAACGGCTGCGGCCTTCGTTGCTGCTGCGATGGCGAGATGGCGAGCGCGATCGGGTTGTGCTGATCGACACTGGCCCGGACTTTCGAGAACAGGCGCTGCGAAACAAACTGACCCGCGTGGATGCCGTCTTCTACACCCACGGGCACGCCGACCACATCTTTGGGCTCGACGATCTGCGGCCGCTGAGTTTCACGGTCTTTCGCGAGGGCGGAAATATTCCGCTGTTCGCATCGCCGGAGACGGAGGAGATTCTCCGGCGAATCTACGACTACACCTTCTCGCCCAATGCGACTTACCTGAACCGTCCGCGGGTCCGCATTGAGCCGCTTGAGGACCGGACCTGCATTTTTGGCGTCGAGTTCATTCGCGTGCCGGTGGTGCATGGCAAGCAGGAGATTGCTGGTTTCCGCTTTGGGCGCACCGCTTACCTGACGGACGTGAGCGAAATTCCGGAGTCGAGCTTTGCGCTGCTCGAGGGATTGGATCACGTTGTTCTCTCAGCATTACGTCACAAGCCGCACCCGAGCCACGCAACGGTGGAGCAGGCGGTTGGATGGGCGCGCCGCATTGGCGCCCGCAAGACCTGGTTCACACATATTGCGCACGAGCTTGGGCACGAGGAAACGGATCGCCTTCTGCCGGAGGGGATCGCATTGGCGTACGACGGGTTGAGTTTTCCTGTGGACCTGGGAGCGGCAAGCTTATGAGCGAGTCCCGGGGCGCAAGGATTCCCGTCTATCGGTCCGCCGCGGAGGTGCCGCGCGGATTCGGGCCTTGCGTGGCGGCCATCGGCAACTTCGACGGCGTGCATCTGGGCCACCGGAACATTCTGGCGGGCGTGGCGGACGAAGCGCGGCAGCGCGGGATGCGCTCGATCGCAATTACGTTTGATCCTCATCCGGCGCAATTTCTTTATCCGGCCGAGGCTCCGAAGCTGATTACGTTTCTTCCGGAGCGGCTGCGGCTGCTGGCCACTACCGGCGTGGATGCGATCCTGGTGCTGCCGTTTGACGAGGCGCTGTCGCACGTATCCGCGCGGGACTTCGTATGCGAGATTCTGGTGGGCCTGCTCGGCGTGCGGGGCATGCACGAGGGCAGCAGCTTCCGGTTCGGACACGGCGCCCGGGCTGGGGTAAGTGAGCTCAGGGAATTCGGCACGGAGTTTGGATTTGGGGTGCAGGTGCATCCAGCGGTGCGGATCCACGGGCTGGAGGTATCGAGCTCGGCGGTGCGAGGGCTGATTGCTGCGGGGGATATGCGGCGCGCGCGATGGATGCTGGGGAGGCCGTTCGCGGTGCATTCGAATCCGGCGCGTGGGCGCGGTATTGGCTCGAAGCTGCTGGTTCCGACGGTGAACCTGGCACAGTACGACGGACTGCTGCCTGGGTTCGGCGTGTACGTGACGCGGCTGACGGTTGGCGAACGGTGCTTTCAGGCTGTGACTAATGTGGGGAACCGGCCCACGTTTGAGGGCGCGGGGTTTGGCGTAGAGACGCACATCCTCGACTTCGAGCCGGTCGAACTCAGCGACGAGACGCCGCTGAAGCTGGAGTTTCTGTTGCGGCTGCGCGGGGAGATGACGTGGCCTTCGTCAGAGGCGCTGAAGGTGCAGATCTTCAAGGACGTAGCGAGGGCGAAGAGGTATTTTCGGCTGGCGGCCGGTTCTTAGGAATGTTCTCAGAAGGGCAAGCCAGTTCGTGAATCCAGCCTGACTGCCCAGGACCGTGGCCTGAGGCGCCAAACATGCCAAGCACCCTTCATCCACTCCGGATTAATTCGCACTTCTCAAGGAATCGGGCAGATCGATATCTTCACCCATGCTGATTCGGCGCGGAAAGGAAGTTCTGAGCGGTTTTTGCGCGATCCTTCCCCTTGAAATTGTCGCATCATCAACCCTTTTGGCACTGACTGGAAATTGAGTAAGGGAAGGGGGGCGGTGATCCGACCGGAACTCGAAAATGCACGCAATAGGATGTGCAAGCAGCCTTACGCTTGAAAACTTGAAATGGCTTTCTGCCGTCATTCTGCTCTTAATGCCGTCATTGGCTGCACCCGCGTGCTTCGCAAGGCCGGAATCAACGCAGCAATCGTCGACGCAAGACCAAGAACCGCAATGGTGAGCGCGAGTGTCTCCATATCGAAATTCCGCACGCCGAAGAGCAGGCTCGACAGAAGGCGCCCCACAACTGCTGAGAGCAGTACTCCAGTTCCAACGCCGAGCAGAGTGAGCCGCAGCCCCTCGGAAACAATCAATCTGCCGATGTTGGCCTTGGTTGCGCCAAGGGCGATACGAAGGCCCACTTCTCGCGTGCGGCTTATGGCGATAAATGAAATCAGACTGTAGATTCCCAGAGTCGACAGCACAAGGGCCGCCGCAGCGAAGAACGCGAGCGTAACGAGAAGAAAGCGACGAACGGCGATGGTGTCGCTAAGCAGGCTTTGCAGAGATTGAAAGAAGAACACTCCCTGGTTGGCATCGACGCTCGCGACTGCATTATTCAGCAATTGGGCAGCCTGGTTCGGCGCCAACGTGGCCTTGATGACCACAAAGTTCACATTGCCAGTGGTCTGATCGAGCGGAACAAAGACTCCGGGGCGGGCAACAAGATCGAGCGACACATTCCGCATGGGCGCCACGACTCCCACGACCTGACGCCATACTGGATGCTCAGGATCGCTGGTGTTGATCGACCGGCCGAGCGGATCGCTGCCCGGCCACAACGCGTGGGCCAGATTCTCGTCGATGACGGTGACATTGGGCGTGCTCGCGGTGTCGGTTTCGAACACCAAGCGCCCGCGGAGCAAATGGACGCCCATGGCTTCGAGGTAGCCCGCGGAGACAGCGTTGAAATCGGCGCTCACGCCCGAATCACGGTTGCCGGCGGCCATCTCGGTGGATTGGGCTTTTACGTCGTCGTACTGGCCAACAAAGGGAAAGCCGGTCGATACGGCGGCCGATTCCACATGCGGCGTGGTTCGGAGCCTGGCGAGAACGCGATTGAAGAACAACTGTCGCTTCTCGAATTGCGCATATTGCGTGTGCGGAAGCACCGTGACGCCGTAGAAGACATCCTTTGCTTCATAACCGGTGTCAGAGGATACGAGATTGAGGAAAGTACGCAGCATGAGTTCGGTCCCGCTGAAGAGGATCACGGCAAGTGCGACCTGAGAGACAACGAGCGAGCTGCGCAACCGGGTGCGTGGCCGTCCTGCGTGAGTCCGCGATGCGTCAGAGAGAACATTGCGTGGGGATCGCTTAAGAACCTGCAGCGAGTTAAGAGCCCCGATGAACAGCCCGCTGCCGAGCGCCAGAGCCACGGCAAATAGCACTGCTTTCCAATCGATGCTGGTGTTGGCCAGACGTGGAACGTCGACAGGAGCGAGACGAAGCAGGGTGTGCACGCTGGCAATGGCCAAGGGGATGGCAAGTAAACCGCCGCAGCCGCACAACAAAATGCTTTGGAGAATCGGGAGCCGGGCGATGCGTGAGGGAGTTCCGCCGAGGGCCATCCGGATAGCCAGCTCGGCGCTTTTGGACTCGCCTCGAGCAAGCAGAAGGCTCGCAATGTTCGCGCAGGTCAGAAGGACGATGAGTCCAGCGGCCGCCAGGAGAGCGAGCAAAGGTGTGTTCGTTTGACGGACCGTCTGTTCGCGCAGAGAGGACAGGTGCGCACTGAGTCCGCGGTTGGTTGCCGGGAACTCCTGCTGCAATCGAAGGCACGCGGCATCCAGTTGGATTTGCGCATCGGCGAGCGAAGTGCCCGGCTTGAGTTTTGCAATCACACCGGCGTTTGGGTTGCCGCGCTCCTCCTTTTCGAGGTCAATGGGCAAAGGCACCCAATATTGCATCTGATCGGTGGGAAGCAGTGCGTTGGTTCCAAGTTTGAGCGGGAAATTGAAGCCCTTGGGCATTACCGCGACCACTCCGTAGCCTTCCGAATCGAGATGGATCGTCTTGCCCACAATGTCCCGATCAGCATGGAAACGGCGGCGCCAGAGATCATCGCTAAGCATGACCACGTGTGCGCTGCCGGGGCGATCGTACTCGGCGGAGAACCAGCTTCCAAGCTGAGGACGCACGCCAAGCATCGGCATCAGGTTGGCGGAAACGCGTAAACCATACGAAGACTCAGCCGGGCCTCTTCCCGTGAGAGTGGCGAGGTTGTAGCGATAGAAGGCCACGTCTTGCAGAGCCGGCACGTAGGATTTCCAATCGACGGCGTCGCGCAGCGGAGCGCTCCAGTTGGTTTGCTGCCCCGATTTGGGCCACCAGCTGACAATCTGAATCAGCCTATCGGGATCGCTGTAGGGGAGAGGGCTCAGCAGCACATTGCGAACAACGCTAAAAACGGCAACGCTGATGCCGAACCCACCAGCCAACATGAGCACCACCGATGCACTGAAGGCTGGCGCTTTACAGATTTGGCGGATGGCCTGCCGCAGATCGGCGCCGAAAGACTGCGCGGCAAAGATGCGAGCAAACAGCTTGTGTGCCATTCAACATTCTCCGGGGAATGCCAGTTCGAACATGACTGCTTTGCCGCCTATGCATGAAATGACACAGAAATAGACGATTCCAGGACGAAAACGCCTCCGGCGAGTCTATGAGCGCCCGTGCACGTCACCTGAGGAATTCGAAGAAACATCGAGTTGCGGTAGGGATGTGGCAATTCGGAAGTACTCCGAAATGCAGAGACTTCGGTTCCCCCCGGCTTTGCCACCCCACAGACGATGGATCGTCTGCGGGGGGCCCCAAACGCGCTCCGATCAGGATGACAAGAGCTTTGGGGTGATTCCTGCATAGGTAGCAACACGCAAGTATCACGAGAATCGCTCGGTATTATTCCGGCTTGGGCATGCTTGTCGCAACTGGCTTGGCGATGGCGCTGGGTCCTGCTGGAGATGATCGGAGAATCGAGACAGGCTTGACCGGACTTCCGGCTGGATTGAGGATCGGGGACTTAGCGGGTGCGGTGGCTTGCGCCCTGAGCATCGGGCTGGCTTCTTCGTCGCCGAGGAATTGTTCGTCGTCTTTGCCGGCGATGGCGGTTTTCATCACGTCCATCCAGATGGGGAGGGCGGCGCGGGCGCCGGTTTCTTTTTCTCCGAGTGATTCGCGGCTGTCGAAGCCGACCCACACGCCGCACGTGACGGTTGGCGAGAAGCCGAGGAACCAGGCGTCGGTGAAGTCGCTGGTTGTGCCGGTCTTGCCTCCGAGCGGGTGGTTCATCTGGGCGACGGCTACGCCGGTGCCGTGTGCGGTGACGCCGCGGAAGAGCGTCATCATGGCGCGCGCAGTCTGCTGGCTGATGATCTCGTCAACGGCGGGCGAATCCTGCCACAGAGTGATGCCGTCGGCGTTGGAGACTTTGCGGATGAGTCTTGGCTTTACGCGAATGCCGTCGTTGGGGAAGACAGAATACGACTGAACCTGCTCCTCGAGCGTGATCTCGGCCGCACCGAGGGCGATGGGCAGATATGCGGGAATGTTCGAGGTGACGCCGAAGTGGTGCGCCATTTCGACGACCTTGCGGATGCCGACGCGAGCCGCCAGCTTCACCGCGGGAATGTTGCGGGATTCGGCGAAGGCGTTGGCGAGGGTCATGGCGCCCTTGTAGTCGTTCTCGTAGTTGTGGGGCGTGTAGCTGCCGAAGCTGACCGGCGCATCGACGATTATGTCGTCGGGCTTTGCGCCTTCTTCGAATGCGGTGGTGTAGACGTAGGGCTTGAAGCTGGAGCCGGTCTGGCGCTCGGCCTGCGTGGAGCGGTTGAACTGAGAGAGCGCGTAGTCACGGCCGCCCACCATGGCGAGAACGTCGCCGGTAGTGTTGTCCATGGCGAGGATGGCGCCCTGTGCGCCGGAATCCTGCTCGAGGGTGGCTCGACGCGCGGCGCCTTCCTGCTTGTCGAGCAGATGGATGTAGATCACATCGCCCGGCTTGACGAGAGCCTCGGCGTATCGCTGCCCGGTCCACGTCCATTCTTCGGGGAGCATGACGACGTCGCGTGACCCGACGCGCGCGCGAATCTCAAGCGGCAGCGTGTGCGTAACGACGGCGTGAACGTAGTCTCCCGGGTGACTCGCGGTGGCCCAGTCAGGATGCTTGTAGTCCTCGATTGATGTGCCGTTGGCGAGGACATTCTCGAGCTTGCCTTTCCATCCGTGACGGCGCTCGTAAGCGGCGAGTCCATCGCCGAGAGCGCGGTTCGCTGTCTTCTGCAGATCCAGATCGAGGGTTGTTTCCACGCGGAGGCCTGCGCCGTGAACCTGCTCTGTTCCGAAACGCTTCTCAAGCTCGCGGCGAACCTCCTCCTGAAACCACGGCGCGACAGACATCTCGGGCTGGTTGACATGAAGGCCCAGCGGGGCACTGCGCGCCTGCTCGGCCTGGACGTGCGTGATGTCGCCGTCACTCTCCATCTCACTGATGACAAGGTTGCGGCGCCGCAGAGCTTTTTCAGGATTGATGAGCGGCGAGTATGCGACGGGTCCTTTGGGCATACCGGCGAGAAGCGCAGCCTCAGTGAGCGTGAGATCCCTGGCGTGCTTGCTGAAGTAATACTGCGATGCGGCCTCGAAGCCGTACATGCCGCTGCCGAGGTAGATCTGGTTGCCGTAGAGCGAGAAGATCTGCTGCTTGGTGAAGGCGCGCTCAATCTGGATGGCGAGATATGCCTCCTGCGCCTTGCGGGCTGCGGTGCGGTCAGCGGACAGGAAGAGGTTGCGCGCCAGCTGCATGGTGAGCGTGGAGGCGCCCTGGGCGCGTCCGTGGCTTCGGAGATCGTGCCAGAGGGCTCCGGCAATGCGGAAGACGTTGATTCCCCAGTGGGAGTCGAAGTTCTTGTCCTCGATGGATATGACGGCTTTGCGGAGGATCGGAGCGAAGTCGTCGTAGTTGACTACTACGCGGCGCTCAAGCGCAAACGACCCGATGACGCGGCCCTTGATGTCGTAGAGATCGGTCATCGTGGATGGCCGATAGCGTTCGAGGTCATGAATCTGGGGAAGATCGACCGAGAAGACCAGCAACAACCCGGCTAGCGTTCCCGTGACGATGGCGAGGAACAGGAGGATGGCGAGGGCGACTCTGCCGGCGATCTTGGGACGCCGATAGACCGGAACAGGCTCGGACGCAAGGCGGTGAGTTCGGCCGAGGCCGCGCGGTTCAAGGGATCGAGTTGAGGGTGCAGCCACGAGTTTCAGGCCTCGCCGACATTCCTCCTCCGTGCCGAAAAGGGATGCCTCAGCCTCAGGCTAGCATGGCTGCAGAGTGACAAGTAGAGCCGTGGGGCGACTGCGAACCATGCATTACAAGAGCATGATGTCGGGGGCGAAAATGCGATGCAGAATTAACTGCTTTTCGCCTTGAGCAACTCGAGAGCTTTGTTGAGGGGCTCGTCGCCTTTGGGAGCCGGTGGCTGAGAATCGTCGTCCGAATCGTCATCGACTCCGCGACCGACTACAACGTTGGGCGCAACGGCTTCGTCCTGAATCTTCTTGCCGTCGGGGCCCTGGTACTTGGCCACGGTCAGCAGCAGGGCGGAGCCGTCAGGCAGCTCAATTGTCTTCTGAACCGAACCCTCGCCGAAGGTGCGTTCGCCGACGACGTCGCCGCGCTTTGCGCCTTCAATGGCGTCTGCCACCAACTCAGCAGGGCCGTAGGTTCCACGATTCACAAGCACAGCAACCGGAGCGCCGGTGATCCACCTGGAAGGGTCTGCGGTGAACGTCTGCTTTGGATACTTCTGGCCTTCCAATGAGGCGAGGGTGCCATCCTTCACGAAGAAATTAGCAAGGCGCAGTCCCTCGGCTGAATCTCCTTCGGAGGTGTCGCGCAGGTCGAGAAGCATCTTGTGGCCCTTGGCCGACTTGATTTTGGCTGCGATTTCGTCGACTCGCGCGGTGGTGAGCAAACCCGGCTTGAGGTAGAGAATGCTGGAGTTCTCGTATTGCTGCTCGCCAAGCGCGGCGGGCGTGAGCAATGTGCGGGTAAGAGTGATCTTGTCGGGATCCGGTTTGCGCGGACGGACCACGGAAAGCGTGACGGTGGATCCCGGCTTACCCTCCAGCATGAGACGGACAACCGCGAGAGACAGTTCGCGGGTGGACTGATCGCCAATCGATTCGATCACGTCGCCGTCGGTCAAATGCTCGCGATCGGCGGGCGACCCGGGCACAACGCTGACGATCGTGGCATAGCCATAGCGCTTCGAGACGGTGGCGCCAATCAGCGCAACGCCTGTGGTGGGCCTGTCCTTGTAGATCTTGTATTCGGTGGGGGTCAGGAAACTCGAGTCGGAATCGAGAGATTCGAGGAGACCGTGAAGAGCGCCGGTCGTGACGTCGTTGATGTTGGGCTCAGTGACGTAGTCGCTCTGAATGCGCTTGAGGACCTCGGCGTATACATGCATCTGGCGATACGCGCCGTCCTGCTCGCCGCCGGCATGAACGCCGAGCAGCCCAAACTCGCCCAGGCCAAAGCCCAGACCGAGAGCAGCGAAAACAGCCGCTGCCAAAACGAATGTCAATCTCTGGAAGAATCGGGACACACACACCACCAGCGACGGCCCCGGGGGAAGCAGACCGCTCACTCTATAGACGAATGATAGCTCAACGAGTGGGTAAGCGGGGTGGGCCGTTGACGGAATAACGGCCGCGCGTTACCTATCGCAGTTTGTGCAACGGCAAAGGGCCGATTCGCCGGAAGGTGCTACCAAGTTGTTGGTGCCGGAAGGGGAGGATTGAACTGCCGATCTTTGGGGTATGGTAATACCAATAAGCAATGATTGTAACAACTTACACGGCGCTGGGGACAACCCAAGTACGCCGAAAATACGTGAAGCTCCTGGGATAATCTCCGAGAGCAACCGCAGATCCTTCGACTTCGCAAGCCGCAAAGACGCGGCTTACTACGCTTAGATGTCAGCAGTATTTATGGCGTGAACCCTAGAGACAGAACATTAGGGCGATGTGTCCGTGTAATCGCGGTGAGGTATGACGGGTGGAGGAATTCGCCCGTTTTCGTTTTGCAACGAGATTTCCACAGTTTTCTCCTGCACTAAAGAACCGCTATTCGCGCTGTAGCTAACGAGTGGTGGGGTAGCCAAGCTTGGCGCCGCGCCAATGCTCACAATCCAACAAGGAGGAACCGACCTATGTTTCGCTTCAAGACGACCCATCTGTTTCTGTTTCTGCTGCTGGGGCTGATCGTCCCCGTCTACAGCTTCGCGGAGGCACACTACTGCATCGCGGTGAACGGCGGCTTCGGCCATGGCGGTACGACTTTCGTCGGGTTAGGCTTTGCCTTACCGGCGGAGGGCAACTGCACACCTTGGTCGGGCTTCACGAAGACCGCTTCGACCGTCATCTTAACGACGACAGGTACCGGGTGCCTTTCCAGCGATGGCAAAGTGCTGACTGTCAGCGCGATCAACTCCGACCCGCCGTTTTTTGGTGCGGACGAACTCCGATCGGATTACATCCAGTTCTCCCGGCAGGAGTCAACACAATCGTTTAGCAGCGGCGAAGACACCGGCGCCTTCGGTGGAAGCGCAAAACCGGTGAGTTGCACGTCCAGTCTGCTGCATCTCCCGTCGTCGCACGACTAACCGGTCATGGCACTCGTGCGGTCACACCCTTCAAGGAATACTACGATTGCCGGCACAGATGCCCTCATCAGTGGTCTAACTGAAAGGAGAATGCATGGCTATGCCTAAGGTTTTTGGCGCTGCATAAGGTGTGAGCAGTGCAGGAGATAGCCATGCATCCTACCAACCATTCAACCGTTCCGAGCGACGGCACTAGAGGATCGGTGTGATCAGCATCCATGGAGATAGTTGTTCTTCGTCGAAGCTTTCGAAATTGTCTACGGACGTCGTGCAGGAGTGACCGCGGGTGGTCGGTTGAACCAGGCAAACTATTGATGATATTGGGGAACTCTGGTGGCGGGAGGCGGGATCGAACCGCCGACCTACGGGTTATGAATCCGTCGCTCTAACCATCTGAGCTACCCCGCCTAGCGCCGCAGCCGTATCGGCTGCACCAATCAAATGATACGGGTGTTTTGGAGGCAAGGTCAAACCGACAAAAGTAATGCGAAGCCGGGTAAGCTCTGGGCGTCGAGTCTTGTAGACTCGCCTTCATGAGCAAGTTACGGGTCGTCGGCGTGATTCCGGCGCGGCTCGCTTCAACACGGCTGAACCGCAAAGTGCTTCGGGAGATTGCCGGCAAGCCTATGGTGGAGTGGGTATGGCGGGCCGCGGTGCGGAGCGGCCTGATGGATGAAGTGGTGGTGGCCACGGACTCGGAGGAAGTCGGAGCCGCGTGCCGGGCGCGCCGCATACCCATCGAGATGACGTCGTCCGATTGCGCGAGCGGCTCGGACCGCGTGCGAGAGGTTGCCCAGCGGATCGAAGCCGATATTTACGTCAATATCCAGGGCGATGAACCAACGTTGACCCCAGATTTCTTTCCACCGCTCCTGGCACTGTTTGACAGGCTCGAAGTTCAGATTGGCACGCTGGCATTCCCTTGCTCCGGGTTAGAGATCGCCGAACCGAATGCCGTGAAGGTGGTTACAGCCCAGGACGGGCGGTCGCTCTACTTTTCCCGTGCGACGATTCCTTTCGATCGCGATTCGACAGGCTTCAGCGGCTATCTCAAGCATCTGGGGATCTACGCTTACCGGAAGGCCGCGCTGGAGCGTTTCGCGTTGCTGCCTCCTGGCCGGCTTGAAAGCGTGGAAAAGCTGGAGCAACTGCGGCTTCTTGAAAACGGAATCGATATCTACGTGGCCGCAGCGCCTTCGGACACCATTGGTGTAGACACCGAACATGACCTGCGGCGAGCGGAGGCATGGCTCAGGAGCGACTCCCGAACTTAGGGCCTGAAGCAGTTGCGGGTGCGTCGGGTGATCTGAATTTGGCGCAAGAACCGGGTAGCGCCGAATTTATGATTGGTCGAGTATTGTGGCATGAGTAGCAATGTTCAATTCGCTTCTACGCAACCCATGCCTGCACCGACGAGTCCGAGCATCGACAAAAACGCCGCGTGGCAGAGTGTGCTCAGCCGCAATGTCGCCGCGGACTTCTTCTACGCTGTAACGACAACCGGTGTCTTCTGCCGACCGAGTTGTCCGAGTCGAAGACCTTCGAGAGCGAATGTGCGTTTCTTCGCGACAGCAGTGGAAGCGCAAGCCGCGGGCTTCCGTCCGTGCAAGCGGTGCAAGCCAGCCGCACCCACTGCCGGGGGCTTCCACCTGGCGAAGGTCCGCGCGCACATCGAGAAAAACTTCGACCGTCGCGTTTCGCTCGCCGAACTTGGCCGCGTGTCGGGAATGAGCCCGTTTACTGTGCAACGGCTCTTCAAGCAGGCGATGGGCGTGAGTCCTCTGGAATACCAGCGAGCGCTGCGTGCGGGCAGCCTGCGGAGCGCGCTGAAGCAGGGAGAATCTGTGACCGATGCAATCTATGAAGCAGGATTTGGCTCGTCGAGCAGGGCCTATGAAGGCGCGCAACTGGGCATGACGCCGGCGCGCTTTGCAAAGGGCGGCAAGGGAGAGGAGATTGGATGGTGCTCCGCCCGCTCGCCCTTTGGTTGGGTTGTGGTGGGAAGTACACAGCGCGGGCTGTGCTGGCTTTCTCTCGCGTCGACTCGCGACGAAGCCGAGGCCAGTTTGCGCGCCGAATTTCCTGCGGCAGAATTGCGCCACGATTCTTCGCTGTTGCAACTGGTGGATGCCGCGATGCAAAGAGTGCGCGAGGGCTCCGATCTGGCAGAAAGTCGCAGCAGGATCGATTCACTCGATCTCCGCGGCACCGTATTCCAGTTGCGCGTGTGGCAGGC
>CAWAZE010000007.1:0-401348 GCA_963786405.1 uncultured Acidobacteriaceae bacterium
GCGAGCAGTATTGATCGGTGCAAAGAAATGAACCGCCTCGATGAACCTTCTTTGACTGTCCCGGTTCCGACGGATCATTGGATGAGTCCGGTCCCTGCGGGTTGCGGGCAACGCCCGATGCCTTCAACTGCTCGTAGTAATCGGGCCGGTACCAGTCGCTTGTCCACTGCCAGACGTTGCCCGCCATATCGAAGAGCCCGTATCCGTTGGCAGGAAATTGCGCGACGGGCGCAATCCCAACGAATTTGTCTTCGCCAGTGTCCTCGTCAGGAAAATGACCTTGATGTGTGTTGGCCATCCACTTGCCGTTTGGCCGAAATTCGTCTCCCCAGAAATAGAGCTTTCCCGAAAGCCCGCCTCGCGCGGCGAACTCCCATTCAGCTTCAGTGGGAAGGCGCTTGCCTGCCCATTTCGCATAGGCGAGAGCGTCCTGGTAGGCGACGTGGACGACGGGGTAATTCCCTTTTCCGACAATGTTGCTTTCAGGCCCGAGCGGGTGACGCCAGTCTGCACCTGCAACATAAGTCCACCACTTGAAATGATCATTGAGCGGCACCGGATGATCGGGTGGAGCAAAGACGACTGAGCCCGCAACCAGATTTTCCGGCGGCGCTCCGGGAAAGTCTTTTGCATCCGGCTTGCGCTCCGACACGGTCACATATCCGGTTGCCTTCACGAACTCTGCAAACTGCAGGTTGGTTACATCCGTCCTGTCCATGAAGAAGCCGTCAACATAGACACGGTGAACCGGACGCGAATCGCGCGTTGCCTGCATCCCGACAGCGTTCATATCCCCCATGTTCTGGGCGCCCATTGAGAACTCTCCGCCGGGGATCCAGACCATTCCATGCGGAGCCTTCGCGGGAGCATCGGTCTTGTTCGGCACCGTCGGCTCGAATCCTCCGTTTATCGGATCAGATGCGGCCATGGCGCCATCGACTGGATGCGCATTGGTTGCTGGAGCGGCAGATGGAATTGCGGATGAGGAGGGCGGCTGGGCCTGAACCGAGGGCGCGTTCCTGTGAACGGCAAACCAGGCTGCCGCAGCGACAGCGAGCGCAATGCCAGCAAGCCAGGCCTTGGCGTCAATTCCGGAAGCTTTCGGCTTCGCTTTTGCTGGTCGCTTTGTCTTTGTTGATGCCGCGCTGTTCTTCAGATTCAGCCTCCAGGACAGCCGAATTCATCAGAACCTGTTTGAAGACGCCTTTGCAAGATGGCAAAACAGACAGGGGGTCCGAAAGATACGCAGGGAAACTTCGTTCAAATGTTTTGGAAGGACCGCGGCACGCCGTAAAGTATCGGCAGATGTTGGAGTTACTGGGGAACTTGCGGCAGCGGTTGTGGACCGCGATTCCGGAACAATGATCAATACTTCTGAGGACTAGACCCAGCCAGGCTGCGGGGCTCGCGTTACAGTTTGACGATGCCTTTAATCTCCTTGAACCCGGTCCTGCCGTTTCCCGGATTCCAGTCGATAGCTTGCATATAAACTTTCCATTCTTTGTTTTTGAAGATTCCGACGACCGTGGCGTAGTCCTGATAGTCCTTCCCCTTCTCGACGAGCTTTGCCGAACCGCTCATCCCGGATTGGGTCAACTGCGCCATGTTCTGGCGATTGACGGTCTGCGAAGTGCCGGTGACTGGCTGAAGGTGCGACGCGATGAATTGGCCTCCCAGGTTGGAGAAACCGAAGGTGCAGCCGCTTAGTTGAGACGTCAACAGCAGCGACACTGAGCCGTCGGAAGGCGGATTGCCGAATACGCTGGCAACGTTGTCGGTCTGCCGTTTCATCGGAAGGTAGTAGGCGATGAATTCGTCGTTTCCCAGAGCCACGCCGGGACCCGGGTTGCCGCCGTTCTTGTTGGAGATGTTGACCGTCCAGAACGGTTTGGGGCTCATGCCGCCGAACCCTTTCTTCATGACGGGGGTGGTTCCATGAGACATGATAAATATCGTCAGCCCCGAGCCGCGCGTGTTTCCCCCCGCGATGTTCACGCAGTTATCGTTAAGAAAGCTTTTCGGATCGGTCGTGAACTTGGCAACAGCATCTTGAATGGTCACAATAGTAAGCTACTCTAGCAAAAACCGAGGAATCCTGTTTTCGACTTCGAACTCTATGGCAGTTGCGGAGGACTAAGCACCGCCAATTGAGGCGTAGGTGCGGACTGGCCTTTTTCTATGCAGGGAATGTCGCGCAGGAATTAAACTACATTCCGTTTTACATACGGGCGAGTCTTTTAGCGGCTCAAGCCTATAATTTTCATATATTTAAAAAATGGCTGGCTCCTCAGGTAGGACTCGAACCTACAACCCTTCGGTTAACAGAACATCCGCTTACGTACTTTCAGCGACTTACGCGGAACGGCTGGCACCCTAAAGAAGCGTAAAGCGATGATTCGGAATGCTAAGGAATCTGTATTGTGGGGTCGAATGTGGGGTCCAATCATGCCCTAACTTTGGGGGGCCTATGGTACCCAATTCGCACCGAATTATTATCGAATGGTGTCCGGAAAAAACGCGGCGGCTCATTCCTAAACCACTTACTGAGCGAGCGGCTGAGTCTTGCTGTGCGGGTTACGGAACAGAATTGCGGTCGAGGACGCTAAATTCGGGTGGATGGTACAGTGACCAGTAGTAAAACTCGCCAACGGGGCTCACCTTCCAATGGAGGAAACGCTCCCAAAACGTGCTCGCTTCGGTTCCTTTAGCCTCGACCTGAAGGCGGGGGAGTTGCGCTCCGGAAGCACGGCCGTCCTGCTCCAGGAACAGCCGCTCCAGGTATTGCGCATCCTGGTCGAAAATGAAGGTGCCCTGGTAAGCCGCGAGGAGATCAGAAAAATACTTTGGCCGAACGACACCATCGTGGAGTTCGAGCACAGCATCAACGCAGCGATTAACAAGCTACGAAAAGCACTTGGCGACCCGGTTGCCGAGCCCCAATACATTCAGACGGTGGCGCGCCGGGGCTATCGGCTCATGGTGCCAGTCGAATGGGAGACGCCCGCCGTTAACGAGTCCTCGAGCGGCGAGGTTTCCAGTAGGGACGATGGCGCTGCGGTGCGCGACACGGCCGGAACCGGGAGCGCTGACCGGCAGAACGGTCTCGCATTACCGCGTGCTGGGCATCATTGGCGGGGGCGGCATGGGTGTGGTGTACCGTGCCGAGGATCTGAAGCTGGGCCGCCGCGTCGCTCTGAAGTTCCTGCCGGAAGAGCTGGGCAACGATTCGCCGGCGTTGCAACGATTCGAGCGCGAAGCGCGCATTGCTTCGTCGCTGAACCACCACAACATCTGCGCAATTTACGAATTCGGAGAGCACGAAGGGCAGCCATTCCTCGTAATGGAATTGTTAGAAGGCGAGACCTTGCGCGACCGCTTGTCCGTCGCGGGTGAGAAGGGCCTTCCGCTCGAGGAACTACTGGACCTCAGCATCCAGGTTGCCGGTGGCCTGCAAGCCGCACATGAGAACGGGATCATTCATCGCGACATCAAGCCGGCCAACATTTTTCTTACCAACAAGGGCGTATGCAAGATTCTGGACTTTGGTCTGGCAAAGCTGCTGGAGGCAGGGGAGCCAGGAAAAGCTGCAGCACAAGCCGACAATGCGGCCAAGCTAACGGCCAGCCTCTTCAACGCCCCGATTGAGGAGTCGTACCGCCGGCCCAGCAGCGGAGGACATCGGCGGCTTTACCGCCGCAACCGCCAAGTCGAGACGATGGCAGCATCGTGTCGCATCTCACGCGAACAGGCTTGGCGATCGGGACAGCGGGTTACATGTCGCCGGAGCAGGTCAACGGCAAGAAACTTGATGCCCGCACCGATCTGTTTTCCTTCGGCCTGGTGTTGTATGAGATGGCGACTGGTCGGCGGGCTTTCGGTGGCAAGACGGCGGCTGCGGTTCACGATGCAATTCTGAACCAGGCGCCGCTCCCAGTGAGGGATCTCAACTCCACCCTTCCGCCTGAACTTGAATCAATCATCAACAAGTTGCTGGAGAAGGACCGTGATTTACGTTACCAGTCCGCAGCAGAACTGCGCGCCGACCTCGAGAAAGCGCAGCGTGGCAGACAGATCATCGTCCCCAGATTGCACGGGCCGGGGCGCTGGGCTGCAGGGGCAGATCGCCCAAGGAATATCCACCGAAAGCTCGGCATCGTGATCGGAACAATCCTCTGTCTCGTTGTCACCGCCTTCGCTGTCTGGCGCGGTCAGTCGCGGATGCCCGCGGTCGCCAACATCGTTCGCCTTACGAATGATCGAAAGGCGAAGATCCCCATCAACGGCGTTGTGACAGACGGATTGCACCTTTACTTCATGGAAGCAATGCCCTCGGAATCACGTCGCGGAATCGCACAAGTTGCTGCTGTTGGAGGAGAGACAACCTGGATTCAGACAACCTTGAAGGAAGCCCTGGCAATTCCGGACATCTCGCCCGATAAATCGAAGCTTCTTCTGGTGGCTGGCGGTGCGTGGCAGCGATTCAAACGAATTCTGGGTACAGCCGCTGCCGGCGGGAACACCACGCCGCGTGGGAAACATTAAGGCTTTCACTGCGGACTGGACGCCCGATGGGTCTCACATCATCTACTCCTATCAGCACAAGATCGCGATCGTGAACGAAGACGGAAGCGATCCCCATACAATTGCGGAGATTCCCGGTTCAGCAGCCTGGTTCCGTTATTCGCCGGACGGCCGGCTGATTCGTTTTTCGATTCTGCAGGATTTGGAGAATTCCAGTTCCCTTTGGGAAATGCGTGCGGATGGGACAAATCTTCACCAACTTTTGCCGAACTGGAAGGAGTCGCTGGACCAGTGCTGCGGAAGGTGGTCTCCGGACGGCAACTACTACTACTTCCTCACAAGCGCCTTTGGGGGCGGCGGGCCCTCGCAGGGAATCTGGGTCATGCCGGAACACCGCTCCATTTTCCGTCGGGCATCGCGAACCGGTGCGCCTGACAACCGGGCCCTTGCGCTTCGGCGCTCCCACTCCCAGCACGGACGGGAAGAGCCTCTTCGCGGTGGGGGACGAGCTCCGCGTGGAGCTTTTCAGCTATGACCCGCACGCTCAACGATTCGATTCCTATCTCGGTGGGCTTTCCGCGGGTCCGGTCGCTTTCTCGCCCGATGGAAAGTGGGTGGCTTACGTCTCCTATCCGGAGATGACTCTATGGAAAAGCCGAACGGACCTCAGCGAGAAAATGCAGCTCACATTCCCGCCGGTAAGAGTCTATGGGCCGCAATGGTCGCCGGACGGATCACAAATCGCATTTGGGGACGTGCAGTTCCATCGACCGTCGAAGGTCTACCTGGTCTCAGCTTCGGGAGGAGACAGCCCAAAGCAGATCGCGCCCTCCAATATTGGCGACGTAGACACAGACCCAACGTGGACACCCGACGGCAAGTCGATCATCTTCGCCAGGGCCCCCGCCGGGGAACGAGGGCGGGCAGGCTATCTACCGGGTAGACCTCAGCAGCGGAAATCTCACGCTGATTCCCGGTTCCAACAGCCTCTATTCACCCAGGATTTCTCCCGACGGGCGGTATATCGCGGCGTTGACTGCGGACGCGAGACAGTTGATGCTTCTGGACCAGACCACCAACTCCTGGTCAACGTTGGCGGAAGGAGACCACTTCGGCTTCAACGAGTGGTCGCCCGACGGGAAATACGTCTACGCGCTGGAAAACGGGCGCGGGTTCGGAAAGATTGTTCGCGTCAGGATCAAGGATCGGGTTCTGGAAGATATGCTGAGCTTGAAGAACTTCCCTCAGCTGGTTGATCCCTTCGCCGAATGGTACGGATTGACCCCGGATGGCAAGTTGCTCCTGATGCGCGACCGCAGCGTGCAGGAGATCTATGCCCTCGACCTCGCAAAGAAATGATCATGAGTCACCGCCTATCCGGAAATTACTCGTTGATCAATACCTGCGGTGCAGTGTTGCCGAAGTTATAACTTCCGGGTTGACCACAACCCGCCCGCAACTCAGGAAACAGACTTCACTCCGACTCTAGAGCGCTTCTGTGTGTTATGGCCAGTTTCTTCCAATCGGACGGTTTAGGCCGCTGAGTGCACGCTCGCGCTTTCCATTTGCGTACTCTTCCGATCGCCCGGCTCACATCGCGCGATACCCGTTGCGGAACACGTCAGTGAATGTACTGCTGGGTTCCGCTTCGGGCACGTGAAGGAGGCTGCCGTCTTGTCACGGGAGCGGTGCTGGAGAATTCACACGTATGTTCATCACATGACATGCCCGCCCAGTAACCCTGCCCTCGTACTCGTTACTGGACGCGAACGCCGACGGCCGTGCCGCAGTTACTTGGACCGAGCGGATTGCCAGCAGTGTCAAAGAACCGGGAGGCAGCGACAGAATCAAACGAGTTTCCGTCTTTTGAGAGGGTAATCGTGTGCGAGATCATTTGCATTCCCGCTGTAAAGGGCCCCCCGCTGAAAAGAATGAACGCTTCGTCGTGGGTCAAATAAGCGTCCCCACCAATCTTGCGCCAGACTCCGTGGCCGGGACTCCGCTGGCCGGGCTGAAAGGCCGGAGAAGCTGTCGTTTCGGTCAAGGTTCCGCCGCGCGCTAATGTCATCAGGGCCGGAAATGTCGGGCCCGCCGTGTTTGTCACGCAGTCTCTTTGCGTAAGGTGGATTAGCCAAGTGCCCTCGAGGCCGCTGGCAGAGCCGGATTGTTCAGACTGCGCGAAGGCGCTTGAGTTCGCTACAAATAGCGCGGCACCGAACGCGATTAGCGGCACCAGGCCCGCTGTAAAGCGTCTTCCTGCTGTTGTCATGTTTTGCCCCTTCTGTCGACCGGGTTCTGTTACGGGTCCGGTATTGACGATGCCCATGGTTGCATCGGTATCCGTTCAAAGTCTTCGCGAAATTGTTGCGTTTTCTGACTCATACTTGACGCAGTGCTATACTGGCCGCCCGCGGTGATGAGAAACATGGGCGAATCGCAGCACCTTTCCTACAGATTCGGCAGCTTCTGTCTCGATCCGACGGACAAACGACTGTTCCGTAACGGCCGTCCTGTAGCGCTCCCTCCCAAACTATTCGATACGTTGTTGCTGCTGGTGGAAAGCGGAGGCCGCTTGCTCGAGAAACAAGAGTTCCTGGTGCGAGTGTGGAAGGACAGTATGGTCGAAGAGGTCGCAATCGCACATGCGATCTCTCATCTACGCAAGGTTCTTCGTGACGGACCCTACTCGTCCAATGTCATCGAAACTGTCTCGAAACGCGGTTACCGCTTCACTGCGTCCGTCGAGATCCTCGGGGCGGAGTTACCAAACACCTCACACGTGACCATCGCGGTGTTGCCCTTCGAAAGCTTCGGTGCCGGTTCCGATCTCGAATACCTGGCCGACGGGCTGACAGAGGAGGCGATCGCAGCTCTCGGCCAGATCGATCCCGAACACATTAGCGTGATTGGGCGGACTACCATGATGGCCTACAAGCGAACGACGAAATCGCTTTCCGATATCGGACGCGAACTGGGCACCGCATTCCTGGTGGAGAGCTCCGTTCGCGCAGAGGACGGGCGGTTGCGCATCACCTCGAAGTTGATCCGTTCGAGGGAACAGACTCAAATCTGGGGCGAGTCGTATGATGGTGAGCCGGCTAGCGTGCTGGCCTTTCAACGTCAATTGAGCACAGCGATTGCACTCGAGATACGGCTGCGTCTCTCGCCTGAACGCGTAGGAGCGCTCGCGCAACGCCAAGCGTCCCATCAGGAAGCCTACGATTTCTATCTTCGGGGACGTTATTTCTGGAACCAGCTCTCCCCGCCGACGACACGAAAAGCCCTTGAGCTGTACATGCGTGCGACCGAGCTGGACCCGACATATGCTCTAGCCTGGTCCGGACTTGCGGATGCGTTTGCCGCAAGCCCCATCAATGGGGATGCACCGCCGCAGCAGGTGTGGGAACGGGCTCGCGGAGCCGCCGCACATGCCATCAGTACCGGCCCCGATCTCGCTTCCACCCATACATCATATGGCGTGATGAAGTTCTGGTTAGATTGGGAATGGCCGGCGGCGGAACGGGCCCTGGAAAAAGCCATTGCGTTGGACCCCAGCTATTCACTGGGGCATCGCATGCTCGGAATCGTCCTGTCTCATATGGGCCGCCACCGGGAGGGTATCGCCGTCGCGCGCCGCGCGCGAGAACTCGATCCTCTCGACGCTACACATTGCGCACTCTCCGCCCAGGTCGCTTTCAACGCGCGCGACTTCCCGGCGGCGCTCGAACTTGCGAGTCGGGCGAATGTTCTCAATCCCGAATTCTGGGTCGGTTATTATCAGCGCGCTCTCGCGTATGAGCAACTGGGTAGCACCGACATGGCTTTAGACGCTCTCGAGAAGGCCGCCGTAAACAGTGCGAACAGCAAGGTCATCGGACTGCGTGGCTACATACTTGCGAAGGTTGGGCGCATCGCTGAGGCGCGCGAAGTCCTGAGTACGCTGGAATTGGTTTCGCAAGAACGCTACGTACCGCCGTACTCGAAGGCGTTGGTGCACGCTGGCCTTGGGCAGGCAGAGACAGCGCTGGACTGGCTGGACCACGCCTTGGACGTTCACGATGTGCACCTCGCGCTCGTTACCGTGGATCCGAAATGGGATAAATTCCGAACCGATTCCCGTTTCGCCGCTCTGGTTGAGCGCTGCGCGTTCACCGCACAATAACCCGCGAACGTTTCCGATACCGAGGGAGCCTGAGGCTCACGTTCTCGCGATAGAGCCTTACTCTCGTGCGCGGTCCCGCATACGCATCGGCACGACATCAGCTACATTTGTCGTTTCAGCCGATAAGGAACGACAAAGTGGGATTGGTTCAGAGATCGGCTGATCTCGACAGGTCTTGCTCTCGGCGAGTGCAAATCGTCAATGCACTCATTGAGCATCGCAGATTTTCAATTCTTGTATTCCGGGCGAGTGACCGCCTAACCGTCAATTACTACTCAGTAACTGACGAGTAGCCCACTGTCGTTAGCACATAATATGTCCGATGTTTTTAGCAAGTGAAGTGTCCGCTTAACGGGCGGTGAGGATGGAGCCATGCGCGAGAGCATGGAGATCTATCCGAGGACCGCGGCGGAGCGGGCGATGAAGTTGCAGGAAGTGTTGTTGCGAGCCACCGCGGGGAAGATTAAGTGGTGGCAGGCCGCGGAGTTGATCGGCATCAGCGAGCGGCAGATGCGGCGATGGCGGAAGCGCTATGAGGAGCAAGGCTACCAGGGACTACTGGACCGGCGACGGCGTAAGCCAAGCAGCAGGCGAGTGCCGAAGGCGCAGGCGGAAGAGGTTCTGAGCTTGTATCGGGACAGGTACTTCGATCTGAACGTGCGGCACTTTCATGAGAAGCTGCGCGAGGAACATCAGATCGGGTTGAGCTACACGTGGGTGAAGCAGACCCTGCAGGCAGCCGGCCTGGTGAAGCGCAAGGCCAGGCGAGGGGTGCATCGCAAGCGGCGTGAGCGGCGTCCACTGCCGGGGATGATGCTGCACATCGACGGCAGCCATCATCAGTGGTTTCAGGATGAGCGCTGGCACGACCTGATCGTGATCCTGGACGACGCCACCAGCGAGATCTACTATGCGCAGCTGGCCGAGGAAGAGACGACCGCCACAGTGATGGCCGGGCTGCGTGTGGTGATTGAACAGAAGGGGCTGTTCTGTTCGCTCTATTCTGATCGCGGAGCCCATTTCTGGCTGACGCCGAAGAGCGGCGGCAAGGTCGATTATGAGCGTCCCACGCAGGTGGGCCGCGCCATGAAGGAACTGGGAGTGCATATGATCCCGGCCTATTCTCCGCAGGCGCGGGGACGCTCGGAACGCAACTTCTCCACCTGGCAGGGACGGCTGCCGCAGGAGTTGCGATTACGCGGGATCCGAACCCTGGAAGGGGCCAACGCGTTTCTCAGGGAGCACTGCATCGCCGAGTTCAACCGCCACTTCACGGTTCCGGCAGCGCAGCGGGGCACGGCATTTATATCCTGCCGGCACAGGAACCTGGAAATGGTCTTCACGCAGCGGTTTGAGCGCACCGTTGATCGGGATAACACGGTGAGCTTTCATAACCTGGTGATGCAACTCGAGCGCGCCCACTGGCGCCACACCCTGGCCGGATGCAAGGCAATCATCCACCAGCACCTGGACACTACTCTGACACTCATGATCGCAGGACATCGCATCGGTCACTATAGCGCGGAAGGAAAGCTCCTGACGCCGCTGAGCAAAAAGCAGATCAAGGCCGTGGAAAAGAAGTTGAGAGGAAAAGCCCAAAAACACACTTTCCCTCTCACCTTGCAAATCCCGCACACTACGCGGGATTCGCACTTTCCCACCGCCTCTACGGCTACTAACTTATGAAACCGGACATTTCACTTGTTCTCAAAAGCGGACATTTTCACTTGCTAACGACACTGACGAGTAGCCCACAATCCAACCGGAATGCCGGAACATGCATAGTACGGCTCAATGAGCCCAGAGGTCTGCAATGTGATCTTGTCCCTTGAAGCCAGGGCGAGTCACACTCGTAAATTTCGGCTCTCTATGCTCGTTGCTTGGTCACTTTGCGGGCGGCGGCAGGGAAAGGGCGGCTTGCCGAGCGTCATTGTCATTTCGCGGCAACTTAGGCTTTCCGGAGTGCTTCTTTGAGCTTGCTCGGTCAATAGCAATCAAGGTCTGGGCTTCACCTTCTCGGTCTCCTGTCTCTCTAAAGACCGAAAGTGCCTGCTCGTAGAATTCGCGGGCGCTTTTCGAGTTGCCAAGGTCGGCATATATCAACCCCAAGCTGTTCAGGGTCGTTGCCTGACCTTTTCTGTCCCCAAGCCCGCGTTGAATCTGAAGAGCCTGTTCGAACGAGAAAAGAGCTCTCTTTCGGTCCCCCAACGCAAAATAGGTGACGGCGAGATTATTTGCTGCTGTAGCTTCGCTGCTCTCGTTGTTCAATGCGTAATATGCATCTCGGGCCTGATTGAAGAAGGCAAGGGCCTTCTTTCTTTGGCCACCAGCGAAGTAGGCGAGACCTATATTGTTGAGAACGGCGGCTTCGCCCGAGCGATTCCCAAGCTCCAGGTAAATGGGAAGAGCAGCTCGATCGAAATAAAGCGCCTCTTCAAAGTTCCTTAACATGCGAAAGCCTTCTCCGATCTTCCCCAATGTCGCTGCTTCCTGCTGTCGATTGCCTAAGCTGCGCCAAACGGGAAGCGCTTTAGTATTGAAATCCACAGCTTCTTGGTATCGACCGAGCGAGCTAAGAGTCATCCCGATCTCGCTCAGTACCGTAGCTTCCTTCTCTCGGTTGCCGAGTTGACGATAGAGCGAAAGTGACTCCGTAAACGCCGATTGGGCATCGGTAAAGTTGGCATTGGTGTAGTAGCAAAGCCCAATCAGATTCGAGTCGTACGCAGCGGTATTGATATCACCGGTGTCTTTCGCCCTCTTCAGGTGATCCTGCAACTCGGTGATCCCGGTTCGTCCTTCATCAAACGGCGGGGCGGATGGGGTGCCGAATGTTCTTGCCAGATCATGGTTAGCTGACGGTAGAGCGAAAGTTATCGATCCCAGCACAACGGTCAGTGCAGCAATGATTGCGCCCAAGGCAGGCCGAATGCTCACTTGCATGGTTTGACCTCCGAAGTCGGTGCTGGGGCACCAACCGCATGTGAAGTCAATACCGCAACAGCAAAGCATTCGTGGATTTCGCATCACGCGAGAACCACGGCCGCTCCGAGCGACTTTTGAGCGAGTTTAGATGGAGGGCGCCTGAATGGATAGTGGACCAAGGTCCAATCATGCTGCGAGGAGGGATGTACTTAACCGCGCGGCATAAACACAAGTGATCTTTCGCTCTTTGGTTGTTCCGGGCGAGTGACCGCCTAACCGTCACTTACTGGTTGATAAACATTCCCACCTACCTCCAGCGAGGACTACCGCACACCTCAGAGCATTGTCCTTGTTTAAGTGCCTTGGCGCTTTTAGCCAATGTGAGAATCTGTGGGGATTGGGAATCGAAAAGCACTCCGCTCGTCGCGCTTTAGGGATTCCCTTCGGTCTCCGTGGTCGAGGCAGCACTGGGTTTTTTAATACTGGTGTGGGGATCGCTACAAGCGGAAGGACTTCAATGGGGATGCGCTGCTGGTCGGCTTGAGCAAGCCGCGCTTGCAGGATTTTAGAAAATCGGTTGGGGTCTCTGCGCCGTATATCCCTCTTCATACTCAGACTCCTCTGGCCTTGAGTTCGCCATTTCCTTTCTGGCCTGAGTGCCAGTAGTTCCTCAACCACATACGCGCCAGTCGTTCCATCTGAAAACAAAAATGGGGTGGTGGGTCAGTTTGAAATTACTATGGCTTGCGGCGATCTGTAATGGCGCTACACTTAGGGCATGGCGAGACGTGCGAAGAAGGAACACGATTTTGCGGTGAATGCGTTTCGTGCAGTTGAGCGCGCAATAGGCGAGCATTTGGACGTAGTCCTCTAGAGACTCCAAGGAAGCCTGACGTTCAGGATTAGCCTTTATGTGAATCCATGCAGATTTTCCACGCTCACTGATGGAACCGAAGTCTATTTTGGACGGACTCAAATGCGCGTAACGAGGAACTTATTTCTTCTGCTGTTTGCAGCCGTTTGTATTTTCCCTGTTCACGCCACGACTATCTTGGTTCTCTATACACCGGAAGCTGTCTTCATTGCCTCCGATTCCAAGATCGCTAGCACTGATATGAAAGTAACTTGGTTCGGTTGCAAGATTCACGTCACCGAAAATTATGTATGGGCGTCTGCTGGACTTTCGTTTGAGTTGGATGGCCCGTTTAGTCTTGAGAAGCTTGTGCCACAAGTTCTGGGCAATGAAGTGCCGTCCACCACAAGTTTGGATAGGCTCGAATTTCAGATTCGAAGTGCCTTTGAATCGCTTATCCCCAAGTTGACCCTCATTGGTTTCGATCTGAATAAAGCCAACATCGGGGTCGCCATTGTGGATACAAGAACCATTGGCAAGGTCTACGAGATGTTCATAACGACCAAGACCTTCGTACGAGAGCAGTATCCTGGCGGCGATATGAGTCCGCATGGATTCGTTGCGTTCGGCGAACATGGAAAGGTTGACGAACTTGTTGCTGCACGGCCCCAGATGTTCAGAGAAATGGGCATTGGGCCAGCACTCAACTATCTGATCAACGAGCAAGAGATGGCGACCCCTGAATACGTGGCTGGCGAAATAGCGTTGGTTCAAGTCGATTCCACTGGAGCGCATTGGACTCAGAAGGCAGCATGCCAAAAAGAGGCAACCCCATTGACGAAAATTAAGCCCGTGAACCCAAACTGACCCACTACCCGGCGAGCGTATGTTTCCCTGCCGTAGCGTCTGAATGGCTGACTGTCGTTAGCAAAGTAGAAATGTCCGCTTTTCGTATCAAATGAAGTGTCCGGTTTCATAAGTTAGCCAGTAGCAGTAGGGGCAGTGGGAAAGTGCGAATCCCGCGTTGTGTGCGGGATTTGCAAGTTGAGAGGGAAAGTCTGTTTTGGGACTTTTCCTCTCAACGTCTTTTCCCCGGCCTTGACTTGCTTTTTCGTCAGCGGCGTCAGGAGCTTTCCTTGCGCGCTGTAGTGTTCGACACGGTGTTCTCCCATGTCATGGCGCGTTTCCATGACATTCGCCAGATCTGAAGTGAGCCACATGAGTGACCCGTTCGTTACGCAGTTCCGACGCGAATAATAGTCCGGCTCCTTTATTGCCGTCTCGTCTTGCCGTTTTCGTGCACGGCACCATAGCCGGCAGCCTCCTCCCAGTTGCAGCTGCTCCTAAGCCAGAAGTTCTGGTGGACAACCACAACATATTGTGGTCACCGGATTATTCGCTGTATCCAATTCCAATATTTCGTTTTCCCGGTCCAGATTTAATCCCGACTCTTTGCTAAGTTGAATTTGGCCCGCTGATGTAAGCGGGGAATGATGCAGTTTACAGATGTTTGTCATAGGAGGATTAGGTGAAGCTTTGCGAAAGTTGCAATCGGCCAGTGGATTATTCGGTGTGCGCAGTGGTTTCGACAAACCTACTGAGCCCTCGATTCCAAAAATGTTCCAGGTCTCTTCCATTCTGTAAAGAGTGCCTCGAAGTTTTCTTAACAGTTGGCAATGAGGGAATCGCCCTTCGATCAGAGAGACCATCAAGCCAGCCTTCAGCCAACTGATGCACCACGTTGAGACCTCAGTCAAATTTCAGCGCGGTCGGCAAGAGAACGTTATAACGAATCTGCCGAGCGTTATAACGAATCTGGCGAGGGAGAAGGGATGAAAGTGTCAGAAACTATAGCGTCACTCGTATTTCAGAAAAGGGTGCCCCTCTCTCGTGCCTACCGTCTGGGGACCCGGCGCAGGCGTGCCCGTCAAGGGCACGCGGCATCGGAGCCGGGGGCCGCGCGCTTTGCCGGAGGCAAAGCTCCTTCACTTGATACGCAGAAACAACTAGCAACATCTGATCGCAACATGACGGTTTCCGAGTGGACCAAAGAGCAGGAAACCGAGGCCGAAAAATATAAGCGTCAATTCCTCCTGCATCGGAACCTGACCAGCACCGTCCACCGCATCTGGCAGGGGTATGGTCGCCAGGCCAAAACCGACGAGTCCATGTTCGGGGCCGCGGCTTCATGGGAGAAGCAATGGATGAAGCTCAATAACTGCCAAGCGGAGTGGATCGGCTATAAGGCGGCGTGCTGCGGCGAGCGTGGGGGCACTGTAGCGGTCCCGATTGGCTGCAATCAACGCCTGTGTCCATTGTGCGCGTGGAACCGCTCCCGCAAGGCGCGTGTGCGCATTAAGACCATGTTCGATAGGCTCACGCATCCCGTCATGTTGACGGTGACGGTGCCGAATCAAGGGAGCGTCCGTAAACACACGTTTACTCTCTTCCGCCAGCGAGTGCGCAAGTTCATCTCTCAGCACAAGGAATGGATCGAGGGCGGCGTTTACTCGCTCGAAACCACATATAACCGGAGCGAGAAGACATGGCACGTCCATTGTCACGTGCTCGCCGACGCAGCCTCATCCCTTCCCGCCAAAAGCGAAAAGGTTGTTTTGGCGGGCGAGCGTGTGTATGCGTTCACGGCGCTGAAACTCCGGCTGGAATTTGACTGGCTGCGGCGGACGCAAAAGGGATGGGGCACCTTCGTGCGCAAGGATGCGAGCAAGGAACGGCGCGAGGGCGATACTTACCAGTTTGAGGAGTGGGTACGTCTGGGGCGCGCCAACAAAATCAAGGAATGGCATCAAGGCGCTTGGCGCGTTATGCCTGGGCTCACGGCGGCGGAACTCAAGCGGCGCAATGAATGGAACGCAGCGAACCGGCGCGTGCTTGACGTGCGTCCGGTGTCGGATCGGGACGGCGCGGCGCGCGGGAGGTCCTGAAGTACATCACCAAGGTCACAGATTCTGGTGATCTTCCGGAAGCGGTAGAGCAGTTCTGCGATGCGGTAAAAGGCGCGCGGCTCATTCAGACTTTCGGGTCGTGGTATGGCTTCAACGTTGATACAGAATTTGATACGGAGCACCTTGACGACTGGTCAAAGCTCGCGTGCGCGTGCGGTCTGAATGAGTGGGAACGGGTAGGCATCTTCTCAGGCCAGGACGTGGAAATGGATTCTTCCGGGCGCTGGCGTCTCAAAGCGTCTCTAAACCTCAACTGTGGGGGCACAGTACCAAGACCCACAATTCGCGCATTGGATGTGCATCAAGATCAAGGATCGAATCGGGAGGACAGGTGGATGCACGTGGGGTGAAGGCACGTGGGGCACGCTCCACTACGCTTCTCGAATTGAGCGACCTCTAGAGGGCACGTGGGGGGCACGCATATAGAAATTTATGGGGATATATAGGGGAAAAATTATGGGATATATAGGTGAAACCGTGATGGCACGTGATTGCGATTTGATCGTAACGACTGAAAGGAAATTCGAGCCTCTCTTATCAACCGGAGAAGCCGCTGCGCATCTCCGGATGCACCCGAAGACGCTCCAGAGAATGGCGCGCCAGGGGCACGTCCCCAGCATTCGAATCGGCAAGTATTGGCACTTCCGGTTATCGGCGCTTGACGCGTGGGTGCGCTCGATTGAGAATCGTTGCAGCCAGCCGTTTTGCGTGAAGTAGTCAGGAGATAATCTTGAAATTCACGCGGAATCGGTATCAAGAAGGAAGCCTCCGTAAAGTGCGCCGCAAGTCTGGAGCTGAGGTTTGGGAATACAGGTACCGCAGCCATGCGGAACCGGGTAGCCCGATGCGCCAGAAGACGTTCAGCGTGCGTGATTATCCAACCGAGTCAAAAATGCGTCTTCGTCTTCAGGAGGAGAAGCTCAGAATCAACGATCCAGAATCGTTCCGCGCTCATAATGAGCCGACTTTTGGATTGGTCCTTGACCAATTCGAAAGGGAGGAACGCCTGGAACAGATCGTGAAACAGCCAACCGGAGAATCCACCATAACGGATGGATTCTCCTGGAGCACGGCAGCCGGGTATCGCAGCTACATCAAGACGCACGTCCGACCTAAATGGGAGGGCACGTCTATTTCGGACATGAAGCCATTGGACATTTTGAAATGGCTGAAATCACTCCCGCTTTCCCCAAAGACACGTGGGCACGTACGTGCCCTGATGCACCTGCTTTTCGAGAAAGCGATGCTGTGGGGCTTGATGGATTTGGTGCGCAATCCTGTGGAGGTGGTGAAGCTCAGGGGCACAATCTATTGCGTGCCTCTTGGCCGAAAGTCACATCAGGAAAACCTCTCCCGAACCAGTTTCGCAAGCCGGTCGGATAAATCTGAGAAAGAGATGGCTCCTCCGAACGCGCCCTCATATCTCGTAAGTATCGGCTCGGCAATCCTCACCACAAACGACCCGTGATGTCTACGCACGGGCAAGTTACTCGAAAGGAGGCTCTCAACTCACGATAACGGCTGGGTTCGTCCGGTACCCGCGGCCCTCCGGTTATTCCTCCCCATCGTCATAGAAGCTGTCCGTGTTGATGTGCAGCGAACCGGACATGATCGTAATTTCCAGCGGGCGTTCCGTGTCTGCTTCAAACTTGCAATTAAGCGGGTAGCTGTCATACGAGACGGCACCGGTCATCTCTTGCCACCTCGGCATCCGAGCCGTATTGGAGTCTGACATCCACGCTGCCATCACCTTCGAAAAGGATGCGATTCGAATCGAGAGAAGTGATCGTAAGGCTCTCTAGGTGAACACCCTCCACCGTCGAATGCGTTGAAAGAATGTCCAAGTCCGACTGGACCTGGCCAAAAAGCTCGTCCGCAAGAGTGTCCTTTGCTGCATCTGCGGCTTCGGAGAGAAGGCTCTCGTGTCGCTCGGTGATCAAAGTTGCAAGTCGGTCGAATGTGTCGAGCGCATCCATCGCTTCACGTTCGGCCTCTTCAGGCAGAAGATTGAAGCTCTGCTCAATGTCATGACCGAAGCTGCTGAGGCGGTCAATCAGCTTCGTGTATTCCTTAGCCGTCGTATCAACGTCGATGTGCAGTTTATCTCGAATGAAAAGCCTGACTCGTTCAAGGCTCTGCAGCGTGTATGCGAGACCCAGCGAACGAAGGCGATCTTTATTCAAGCCGATGCAGGCAATTCCATTGATTGCCGAAGAGTGGGTTTCGGAGACGATCTCGCTCCTGGGAAAAGTAGATGTTTTAGTCCACGCCGCAGGAGGCGCAGAACCGGGTGGACTTTTTGAGATCGACGAGGAACGGTGGCGCGCAGCTTTTGATGTTCACCTGCATGCCGTGCTTACACTCGCCCAGGCAGCAGCTCCAAGCATGATCGAGCAGAAGGAACGGGCTATCGTATTGATCGGATCCGCGGCAGGCCAGAGAGGATGCTTGGGCGCGATTGCCTACGGTCCCGCATACTTGCCCGCGAACTCGCAGACCATAACATCCGCGTCAACTGTGTCTCGCCCGGTATCATTCGTACTTCATTTCAAGACTTCCTCACGCCGGCACAGTTCCAGAATAACGTGCAGAACCGCATTCCATTGCACAGGGAAAAAAGCCCGAAGACGTAGCTCGGCTCATTTTGGAACTAGTCGAAAACGATTTCGTAGCCGGCCAAAATCTTGCGATCGACGGGGGGATGACGATGCGCATCGTGTAGAACGCGTGGTGCCAGCGACGCGGTAATAGCAAACTCAATCTGGCCCTATGCACCTATTCTTGAATAGATCTCAATGTGCCGACTTCCCACACTCGCGCTGGGGTGTAAAAGAAGGACGAAGATTGCGAGACGGACACATCGCGCGAGTCACTTCAACTGAGCAATCCGCATGTTCCGAAAGTAGACCTCGGATCCCTCAGACTGGAACAAAATTCTGCCATGAGTCGTGTTGGCATGGATTCCTGTCAGTGCTACTTTCCCGTTAACGAGATAGAGGATGCGATCGCCGTCGACAACGAGTTCGAGTAGATTCCAATCCCCGTGCGGGTTTTCAAGGTCGTCGACCGGATCGCGATATCCGGTAATGTTGATCAGTGGACCGCGGCCAAAATGGGCGATGCGAATATACTGCTTTGGACCTGGCTCGGAAGTGCTCTGATAAGTCTCCCCATCAACTGTGAGGCCTTCGCCATTCACTACCCACATGTCGCCAGTGCCACCTTCGTTGATCTGGAACTCCATCATGCGCGGCCAGACCTTGAGCGGACCAGTGATGTTGTATTGGATTCCGCTATCGCGCGCTGTACCGACACGAGGAGAGTAGGTTTTCTCTCCCCATTTGAACTCCGCACGAAGGTAGTAGTTACCGTACTCGTTCTTTGTGACCAAACCGCCAAACTCTTCTCCGGAAATGTGCAGCGTTCCGTTTTCAACTCGAAAGACTTGGTCCGGATCATTGTTCATTCCGTGGTTCTTGAGAAGGGTATCGAAACCCTCGAAGTCCTTTCCATCGAAAAGCCTCTTCAGCCTCGCATGTGGAGGAACCCTTTCCAATGCGGTCTCTTGTTTACTTTCCGCCACGGCTCGATCAACTACGGCAATAGAGACGATCAAACACGAAATAGTTCGGAGCAAAGCACGAACGTTCACCTATCTTCTCCATAAAATCCCGCGCCGGAATTAGCCGGTTGTGAAAGATGCTTGGATGTCAACTCGCGAATTATACTTCGCGAACGGCCGAAGCCAATTTAAACGAATTGCCGCCGGAACATGTTCAGTAGAAACTCAACTGATTCCGACCTGGACAAGGAGTTTCATTTCAACCATCCATTTGGCGATATCTGAACAATGCGCGGGGAGAATCGGTCGAACCCCGAACGACGAGCTTGGTACGAACGCCAAGTATAAGTTCGGGCACAATACCATTCGTTCGCTCCACCTGAGCATGCAGAGACTTTACCGCTGCGCTGGCGATCTCCAGACTGGGCAGTTCGATTGTGGTTAGTGGAGGGATTATCATGCGGGCGCAATGGATGTCATTGAATCCGATAAGAGAGATATCTCGAGGAACGTGCATGCCGATTTTGAAAAGCGCCCGTATCAAGCTGACTGCGGTGATATCGTTTGAGCAAATGATTGCTGTGGGCGAACGGTCCCCAGAAAACAACCTGCGCACGACGGCCGTTCCACCACCGGAAGCATGATCTCCGCAGAGTATCCATCTTGTATTAGCTTCCAGGTCAAATTTCCCGAGCGAGCTAAGAAACGCAGTCAAACGTTTTTTTGCGGCAAATGATGTCGTTGGCCCTCCGACAAATCCGATGTGCCTATGCCCCAAAGTAACAAGATGTTGCATCGCCTCACCCATTCCAACGTCGTAATCGACAGTAAGAACGATGGCCGGAGAAGGCGATGGATCGGCGTCGATGAATACGACTGGCTTCGCGGTCTTGGAGAATCGCTCTCGCACGTTGTTATCAATGCCAAATATCATGACTGCGATTCCGTCCACATCCCGTTGAACCATGCGCTGTAAGAATCGTGAAAGACGATGGGGATCGTAGTGCGTGTAGCTTACCAGGATTTCGTAACCGAGCTCCGAGGCGGACAGCTCGAATCCCTGAATTAACTCGGGGAAATACGGGACATCCGTAACGCTAGAAAATACGACTCCGAGAGTCTTGCTGCGCCCCGAAACAAGTGCGCGCGCTGAAAAGTCGGGACGATAGCCCGTTCGGTTGATTACCGCACGGACTCGCTCAGTCATCTCAGGACAGACCGTACCCGCCGAATTGAGAACGCGCGAAACTGTGGTAACGGACACGTTCGCGAGGCGGGCAATCGTTCTCATCCTTAAGCGCCGTGTCACATTAACACTCGCGTGAATCGGCTCTAGAGCCGGCGTTGCGATTCGATGCGATCCTTCTCCGCTCGGCACTAGCCGCTAATCCAGATTCACCATGATCTTTGAGAATTTCTCAGGACTTTCACTCCACGCTGCAAGAATACGTGGCACCTCGCGTAACGAAACTATCGTGCCTACTACGTCCGATACTGGAAAATCTCCCCTCTTCAGCATCCTGATCACACTCCTGAAGTCTTCGGGGAGAGCGTTGCGCGATCCCAAAATGTCCAGTTCCTTCTGCACAAACAGTCTGGTTTCGTAAGCTACCGGTTCTTTGGCATAACCGATGTACACCACTCGGCCGCTGAACGAGACCTCTTCGACAGCGATGCGAAATGTTTGCGGATGCCCGGCGGCCTCAATTACAACGTCGGGACCCCGGCCATTCGTGATATCGAGAAGGCCGGCATGCAGCGACGAGCTGGTCGTGTTGATTGTGTGGGCAGCACCACTCTTCCGGGCGAGTTCAAGTTTTTCATCGTCGAGGTCGACGGCAATCGTAGTTGCACCGCAGGAGGATGCAGCAGCAATCGCGCCTAGACCGACTCCGCCACATCCGAAGACAGCAACCTTGTCAGTCGCCGTCACTCTCCCGCGGCCGACAGCGTGAAATCCGACTGTTAGTGGCTCAACCAGGCACAGTTTCTTGAGAGATAGTTCAGCCGGATAGAGCCTTTCCTCGGGGACACAAATGTACTCAGTCAAGGCGCCATCTCTCTGGATGCCTAAAGTCTCGTTAGATTCGCAGGCATTCGGTCGGTTCCGCAAACATGAAGCGCATCTTCCACAGTTCGTATAGGGCGAGACAGTAACGTGCATACCTACGGCAAGTCTGCGATCAGCTCCGTTACATTCCACAATCGTCGCGGCGATCTCGTGACCCGGAATCCGAGGAAAGCTCACCATCGGATTTCGCCCTCGAAACGTGTTGAGGTCGCTGCCGCAGAGTCCGACCATCCTCACTCGAAGAAGTACTTTTCCAGATTCGTGCTCGGGTTCTGGCACGTAATCGATCCTCGCCTCACCTGGACTTTCAATGACGAGGGCTTTCATGGAGCGCTTCGGGGATTGATCGCCGAGACCGGAAGATCGCTCCGACCCAATAGATTCTGTGCCAGCCACGACACCTTGTTCGCACTTCATAGCGATGACATCCTCTTCAAGTTTACCTATACGATACAGTAAACGATTTTTATTGAAAAATCTATCTAAAATAGGCTCGAGAGGAATCCAGATGGGGCAGGCTGATCCGAGGCGGTGTGCCGTCCAAGGTAAAGTTGCTGTCGACATTATGGATCTTGACGCGGACGGCAATTGGCATGCCGTCCTTGGTAACAAAGAATTGGATAATATGGGTGCCCAAAACGATATGCCCGAGAATTTCGCGAGATCATCCATATGCCCGAAGGCAAGAAGATCAGGGCTGATGACATCATCTCAGCGACGGTGTCAATGGGTGAGGCAGCGGTTTGTCTACAACGCTGGGGTTAGCAGCCAGTCGCTTGGGGCCATAAGACCAAATTCTCGGTGTGGCCTCTCGCCAGCTCAGCAAAGCCGCAGAGGTTAGCGTCAACTTCAACATCTCTGCGCGATCTCTTGGTCTATATGATTACGAGCTGGAACTTCCCACCTGCGATGGCTTCAAGTGGCATCCCCAAGTCGAGAAAATCAGAACAAATACGTACCCAATCAAGGGAACGGAATAGGCAATTTCAATATGCCCCGTTTCCTGCGAGAGCAATCCCATGATAGGAGTGAGCACTGCGCCGCCAACGATCGCCATCACCAGAAGCGAGGCGCCGATCTTGGTGTTCTCGCCGAGGCCGTCGAGACCCAAGGCAAAAATGGTCGGAAACATCACTGACATGAAAAAACTGGAGAGAAAGATCGCCCACAAGCCCAGCCATCCGGGACATAGAATCCCGATAGAAAGCAGAAAAATGTTAATACAGCTGTAGGCCGCCATAAGCCGATCTGGTCGAAGATAACGCATCAAAACTGAGGAGACCATGCGTCCAATAGCGAAACTTGCGAGCGTGCCAGTCAAAAAGTAGCCGGCGAGTTTTTCCGTACCATGGACGTTATCCTCCACATACTGGATGAAGTAACTCCAGGTACCGACCTGCGCTCCCACATACATGAACTGTGCAACGATTGCCAGCGCAAAGTGTCGAAACCGAAGCAGGAAGCGAAACCCACTGCCGCCGGTCATAGTGACGGTCCAATCTACGCTCTCGATCGCGACGGACGGAAACCTCGTTCGCCAAATCAACAACGCCAATAGAAACGCCCCTCCCCCAATCACCAGATACGGCATGACAACACGCAATGTTTCGTCACGTAAGTATTTTGCGTAGGTGTGCGAGGCCTGCAAGGCTGAAACTTGTGCAGCATTCAATTCAATTCCCGAAAAAACATACTTGGTCCCGACCAAGGCACCGACAATAGATCCCAAGGGATTGAAAGCCTGCGAGATGTTCAACCGACGCGCTGCGCTTTCTGGATCCCCTAACTGTGCGATGAAAGGGTTGCAGCAGCAGTCTCGAGAAATGATAGCCCGCTCGCAATCACAAACAGTGCAAGAAGAAAGAATGAATACTTTGCGACGACTGCAGCGGGCCAAAACAGCACGCAGCCACATCCCACTAAAACCAATCCAGAAAGTATGCCCAGCTTATAGCCGAATCGCCGCATCAGAAGAGCAGCGGGCATCGCGAGAACAAAATAACCCATATAAAACGCGGATTGGACGAGCCCTGCTTGAAATCGAGAAATCTCGAAGGACTTCATGAATTGGCGGATTAGGACATCGTTCAAATTGTTGGGAATGCCCCACAAGAAGAACAACGACGTCACCAGCGCGAATGGGACCATCGCACCGGCCTTGATCAAGGACAAATCTCGCGGCGCGTTCCGGTGGTGGCCTGCCGTATTGATCACTGGGACGACTATTGTGTAACTCCCATTAAATACAAGCACCGCCTGATCGGGCCTTAGACCTTGCTAGCAAGCCATGGAAGCCCCCATCGAGTCCAACAAGGAGATCGGAACGAACGAACTTGAGCTCAGGATAGATAGTGGAGTCCAATCACGTTGCGTGTTCGTAAAGCACCGTCGGCCGATGCTTGAAGCATGCGCAGACGCTCATCGGGCGCGAGCAGCATATCAACAATGCGTAGCGAATGTCAACGATACAGTTAACGATAAAATCGTTGCGCAATCGCGTTTCAGATCGTAAACTGCGTGATATTCATCATGCGGGCGTTCAATTCGAATCTCTCCGTGTTCTTCGTTTCGGTCGTGGGCACGAGTTCTTCGCTTAATCCCCACAATCTGCGGTGCGGCCAGGGCGATATGCTGCCGACCGTGTTGTATGGCGTTGCCTATTACAACGAATACAATGCCTGCAGCTCTGATCATCGTAGAGCTACTCTTGCTGCTGCCTAAGCTGCGTCTTCCCCCGTTGTGAAGTGCGATATTGGCTGGGAGAAAGTTGGAATGGTCGGACGAAGCGGTCTTTTGAATGTACAGGTTCTTCTGATGTTAATGTTGGGCACTGGAAGCATCAGCGCGCAACAATCAGCGACTGCCACGGCAACGGTGTCTCTTTCGGCTGAAGAGAAGGCCGAAGAGTGGAAACGCGCGGTGAGCAAGTACGATTCCGAACGGGCGACTATTCTCAAAGAAGTGGACAAGGTCGGGCAGAAAGGGCCTTTTCGGCCGGACTGGGAATCTCTGTCTCACTGGGAGGCGCCGGCTTGGTATAAGGATGCAAAATTCGGGATCTTCATACATTGGGGTGTGTATTCGGTACCAGCATTTGGCAGCGAGTGGTATCCGCGGCAAATGTATCGCGAAGGTACGCCCGAAAACCGGCATCAAGTGGCAACGTATGGTCCTCTAACTCAGTTCGGCTATAAGGACTTCATTCCAAAGTTCAAGGCTGAGCATTACGACCCCGCTGCTTGGGCGCGTCTCTTCAAGGAATCCGGCGCCAAATACGTCGTTCCCGTCTTCGAACACCATGATGGCTTTCAGATGTACGACAGCAAACTTTCTGACTGGACCGCCGCTAAAATGGGGCCGAAGCGCGACCTAGTGGGCGACCTTGCAGACGCGGTACGCGCCGAAGGGCTACATCTGGGCGCGTCGTCGCACCGGGTCGAACACGACTGGTTCATGAACGGCGGGCGTCAAACTCCTTCTGATGTCAACGATCCGCAATACGCAGCCTTCTATGGACCTGCCCAATCGCAACTTCAAGACGGAAAAGAGGCGATGGGAGCGAATCTCGCTCAAGACTGGACTTATGTGAGCCCCGAATTCGCCGACGATTGGCTTGCCCGATCGGCAGAAATTGTGAAGAAGTACAAGCCAGAATTCATCTTTTTCGATTGGTGGATCGGCCAACCATACGTGCGGCCGTACTTAGCCAGATTCGCGGCCTACTACTACAACGAGTCACAAAAGAGCGGATCGGTAGGGATCATAAGCTATAAATGGGTCGGCATGGAGGAGCGTTCTGGCCTCCTGGACATCGAACGTGGGCAACTAGAAGATATACGTCCCGAATACTGGCAAACGGATACGTCGGTAAGCAACAAGAGCTGGGGATACATCGAGCACGACACATTCAAGACACCCATCTTCATAATCGATCAGCTGGCCGATGTCGTTAGCAAGAATGGAAATCTTCTGATGAATATTGGCCCCCGCGCCGATGGCACGATTCCAGAAGAGGTGCAGCTGGTACTTCGTACAGTGGGGGCGTGGTTACAAGTGAATGGCGATGCGATTTATGGGACTCGCCCTTGGAAGATCTATGGCGAAGGACCTACGAAGCCAGTAGCTGGCTCATTTCACGACGCTGACGCGAAGCCATACACCCCAGAGGATTTTCGGTTTACTGCCAAGGGCGACGATTTGTACGCAATCGAGCTCGGGTGGCCAGAGTCTAAAGACTGCGTAATACATGCGCTCAGTAAGCAAATGACAGGAAGCCAACATATAAGAAGGCGTTTTTCTGCTGGGCTCAGACGCAGTTCTCCATTATCACCAGGAGTCTGACGGCTTACACATCGCTACTCCACCTAAACCCAACGGAGAACCTGCATATGTATACCGCATCACTTTTGACACAGCGCAAGTTGACCCACGATTTAAATAGATTGTTTGTTCAATCGGGAACGAGTGTGAGACTCTTCGGCAAGACCTGTCCCGTTTCTATATACGACTCCGGCACGTTTAGATTTTGGCGGTGAGTATATTTGACAGCTGTTGTTGTAGTGAGGACATGATTTGTTGAGAAGTCATTTGTTGGCGATCTGAGTCAATCAGTCTTTTCGCAGCAGGCAGGATTTGATTTCTACACATCGGAGAAACTTGGGCCCAATGACGAACGAACTCCGCTCTTCTTCCAGTACTTATTCCGGTTCATAAATGTATTCGGTGCGGCGGCGGGTTTCCCAGAGAAGACTTTGAAGGGCGGATGCATCTGACCGGAATATTTACCTGTCCGAGCTGCGGCGCCGAAGGTCCCCTGAACCTCGAGATTCAAGATCCAATCGAAGGTGGGCCCGTGGTAGGGAGCCTCTCTGGTGTGCACGTGCGCGGCGGGGCGAAGGTGGACATCGCCTGAACAATGGCCGCCTGGAGGAAACGAAGGTACAGCGAAGCATTGAACGGCCTATCGAATAGTCTGCGGCAATCGTTCCGCGAAGGTGAACGTTCTGCGGCAGCGCCGTGGTTTTGGGAGGGATGCTGAAGGAGATGCATCTAAAAAGCGGTTGGAGGATCGTCGTTTCAGGGCTCCGTTTCAGCATTTTTCAGTTAACGCTAAAGCTAATGATATAGTCTCGGTACAGGGAGTTCGTCAATGGATCGTGGAACCGGCCGATTCGACCGGAGAAAGTTTGTCGCAGGAAGCCTCAGTCTGCTCGCACCAGCCAAGATAGCCTTGGGTCAGCAGAGTTCATCTCTCCACCAGCACGAATACACCGACTCCAATTTTGCCGGCGGTCCCATCACTGGTCCGTTTCGGCCGAACTGGGAATCGCTGAAAAGCTATCGGTGTCCGGAATGGTTCCGCGATGCGAAGTTCGGCATGTGGGCACATTGGAGCCCACAGTGTGTACCGGAACAGGGGGATTGGTATGCGCGGGGTATGTATATCCAGGGTAGCCGTCAATATGAGTACCACGTCAAGACCTATGGACATCCATCGCAATTCGGATACAAGGACATCTGTCACATCTGGCGGGCGGAGAACTGGAATCCCGAAGAGCTGATCCGCCTCTATGCAAAGACCGGAGCCAAATACTTCGTCGCGCTCGCGAACCATCACGGCAATTTCGATTGCTGGAACTCGAAGTACCAGCCCTGGAACAGCGTCAATGTGGGGCCGAAAAGAGACATCGTCGGAACCTGGGAAAAGGTCGCGCGTGCGCACGGTCTGAAGTTCGGAATCACCTACCATGGCACTCCCGGACGTGTGTGGAGGGAGTTCATGCCGGTGCGTTACAGCAGCGATGAAACCGGTCCGATGAAGGGGGTGGCCTACGACGGCACGCAGACGAAGGCCGACGGCAAGGGCAAGTGGTGGGATGGAATGGACCCCAAGTTGTTCAACGGTCGCCCGCATGACAAAAACGATCCTTGCCCGGAGTTCGTCGAGAATTTCATGCTTCGTGTCCAGAACCTGATTGATCAGTACAATCCAGACCTGCTGTATTTTGACGATAACTGCGACTGGGATTTCGACTCCGGTGCTCCAGCCGGCAGAAAACTCGATGTATGGCTCGGCATGCCGGAACTCACCCCACCGATCATGGCGTATTACTACAACGCTAACCTACGGCGGAACGCAGGTAAGCTGGACGCTGTGTTCAATATCAAAAACGTTCCCCCCGCCGTATTGAGCACTCTGGTCCGTGACTTCGAGATGAGCCGGGCCGGTGCCGTGCAACCCGATCCGTGGCAGACGGACGCATGCATTGGAGGCTGGCACTACAGCCGCTCGATCTATGAGAACCATAAGTACCGAACACCGGAGACCATCGTCCACCTTCTCGTCGATGTGGTCAGCAAGAACGGCAATTTGCTTCTCAATATTCCGCTACCCGGCGGCGGCGGGCCTGACGATCAGGAACTCGCGTTCCTAGAGAACTTCGGTGGCTGGATGGCCATCAACAGCGAGGCGATTTACTCCACGCGCCCCTGGACAACTTTTCGGAGAGGGTCCGACTATGCGCGGTGGTGAGGTGGCTTACAGCGAATTTCCCACCTACGTCCCCGGCGATATCCGATTTACCACGAAAGGCGACACATTGTATGCGATCGCGCTTGCGTGGCCGAACGACGGGAAATTGGTAATCAAATCGCTCGCTTCGAATTCACACTATTTCGGCCAAATCGCCAAAATCGGGTTGCTGGGTTCGGAACCGAATCTCGAGTGGTCGAGAAGTCCGGATGGAGTTACAGTGAAGCTGCCGGAAAGGCCTCCATGCGATTATGCGTGGGTATTCAGGATCAACTCCTAGACCTGAGGCCCCCGTTAAGTCGCCCAACTTCTTTAACTTGCTGGTCGGCTGTCTTAAGCCGCAATGGAAATCTGTTGCTGAATTTCTGGCACCGCCCTGGCTGCTGAGTTGATGGCCGTACCAGCTCGTATCCGTCCTCGTAAGAAAATCCAGTTTGCCCTAATATATGCTTTGTTAACCTAGAGAATTATGACGAGTCCTGATTATCTGGACGCCCCGAGGCCCACACGTAATTGAAGACAGGAGCCAAGATGGCCCTGACCTGCTTCACTAACTCGGGACTTACTCGACTACGGAACGCTTCGAGGTTTTCGCTAACGTGGCCGGGAGTTGACATTCCGACGAGCGTACTCGCGACGTCCGGGTGATCGAAGCAATAGCGCAATGCAACTTGTGACAGGTCGACGCCCTGTTGCTGGCAAAAAGCCGCCGCTTGTCTACCAGCATCATGAACCACTTGAGGAGCAGGATGCCAATTTGGCGCCCCCTGCGCGGTTAGAATCCCCATGTGCAGCCCCGAAGCATTGATCACGCCGATTCGGTGCTTTTTGGCAACTGGCATAAGAGTTCTATCCATGTCATTGATCATCAGGTTGTAACGGCAGTAGGTAAGGATGCTGTCGACCGGAATCGATTCCGCAATTCTCACGAGTGTCTTAAGCGAATATCCAGTAATTCCTATGAACCTCGCCTTGCCCTGCTCCTGAAGACGGCGCATCGCCGGGATGGTTTCCTCGACGACTTGCAGCACATCTCCAAATTCCACATCGTGTGCCTGGAACAGGTCCACATAGTCCGTGCGCAACCGACTTAGCGATTCGTCCAGGCTTTGGGTGACCCGACGAGCAGAGAAGTCGAAGTCATCCAGCCCATACCGGCCGCATTTTGTCGCAAGTATGACTTCCTTGCGCCTGCCATCAAGGGCTGCCCCGAGGCGCTCTTCCGCAAGAGTAAGTCCGTAATAGGGCGATACATCAAAAAAGTTAATTCCGTCGTCAATGGCCCGATGAACAGCAAGGCAGCCTTCAAGAGGATCGGTCTTTCGGAAGACATCTCCCAGCGGGGATGCACCGAACCCCAGAACGGAAACCTCGAGATCCGTTCGGCCCAGCACGCGATATTCCATCCGTTTCCGCACTTGGTCCTTTTCCGCTTCATGGACTTGAGTCATCGAATCCCTCGCTTGATTGATGGAAATTGCCGAATCCCTCGACGGACAATACATTATACGATACAGTTATCGATAACGAAAGGACAGGCTCCCTACGGTTGCTCCTCAAGACATCCGTGAGATGCAATGCGAGAGAAATGTGGACCGGACAACACGCAGGGGAGCGATCCACTTATTTCGCAGGAGCCTGAATCACAGGTATAGTTCATCATATGCCCGTACGCATGAAAGATATCGCAGAGGACCTCGGCCTCTCAGTTGTAACGATCTCGAAGGTTTTAAGAAATCATCCGGATATCGCAGAGAACACTCGCGAACGCGTTCTCCAGAGAATCAAGGAACTCGACTATCGCCCGAATAGCTTGGCCAGGAGTCTCGTTACCGGGCGCAGCTATCTGATCGGTCTGGTAGTTCCCGATCTTCTTCATCCCTTCTTCGCTGAATTGGCAAAGGCGCTCTCGGCAGCCATTGGAAAACGCGGCTATTCAACCATCATCTCCTCCTCTGAAGAGAGTCCTGAGTTGGAAGCCAGAGAAATCGACCGGCTTATGGATCGCAGGCTTGACGCGCTGATCGTCGCTTCATGCGGCAATGACATACAGCCGTTTCTGAGTCTGGACCGCAATGAAATACCCTATGTCCTGATTGACCGCGAGCTGCCCGGGCTGTCGGCCAACTTTGTCGGAATTGACGATGAGGCCGCCGGCCAGATAGCGACTGAGCACCTGATCGAGCAGGGATGCCGAACGATTGCACATATCCGAGGCCGCGAGAACAGCACCGGAATCCGTCGCTTTGAGGGATACAGGCGCGCGCTTCAGCGCAAGGGCATGCCGTATTCGGAGTCGCTCGTGGTAGCCCGACCCAGGGTGGATATCAACAGCGAAGAGATGGGCGCAGAAGCGATGCGCCTTTTGTTGAAGCGGCGCCCTGTTCCCGATGGCGTTTTTGCCTATAATGATCCACTTGCAATCGGGGCTATGGAAGCTATTTTCGAAGCGGGGCTTCGCATTCCTGAGGACATCGCGATTGTCGGATGCGGAAATCTTCATTACGATCGATTACTACGCGTCCCCTTGTCCAGCGTAGACCAGAATAGTCAGGGTATCGGCGAGCGGACTGCGGGAATTCTCCTTGGAATGCTCGAGTCCAAAGTTCGTCCTCAACCGAGGAGCATGATTCTGGAGCCGTCACTTGCCATTCGGGCCTCAAGCTTGAAAAAGACAAATGGCCGAAGCGAACGCCTCTCAAGGCCAGCCAACACGGGTCGCGCAAAAGCGGTCGCTCGCCGGTAACAGCGCAATCATGACCGGGGACCGGCTATTGGCGGGATGTCTCTGTAGAAAGTTGTCCAAGATCTATTTTGGCCTGCTCATCCCAGTGCTTACGGAGTTGCTGCGATATTCTAAACTCCTCCATGGCCGCCTGCTTATCACCGGATGTTTGATAAAGGCGACCAAGTTGATAATGAACACTGCCATTCTCATCTCTGTCGCCGGCCAACCCCAGCTTGTATTCCGAAATGGCTTCAGGGACACGGTTGGTTTCCGCATATATCTGGCCGCGCAAGATATGTAGACGGGGGATGAGGTCTTGATCGAGGTTCTTGCACCTAGCGCGAAGACCCGTGGAATTTCGAAAAGTAACCTGGGCCGCATCATTCCCCGCCAGTGAGATACTACCGGTTGATTTGGGAAGCACTCTGAGAGAACACCGATCTCCACAACAATGGATAAATGTAAGACCCCTCAATCATTGTTGGCTATCGGCATGCATCTTTAGATCTGGGAGTGATCGGGGTTCCGGCGCTGTACCCTTTGATCTCTTGCAATTGCAGAGGATCGATTCTCGGCGTTGCTCCCGTCTGCGTTGCAACCCAAGATGCGAACCTATTCGCGTACTCACTTATTTTCCCAAGCGATTGACCGCGAATGAAATGATGCGCTAAACAGGCCGTGAAAGCATCTCCTGCTCCCACCGTGTCCACTACTTTTATTGGAAAGCCACTGTGCTCGACCGTTTCGCCTTCGCTAACCATCAAGCTTCCGTGCGCACCGCGCGTAACGCAGACCAGCCGCAAGTCCCAATCGTGTAGCAATCTTCTGGCGAGTGTCTCTTCATCGCGCCCGCTCATTCGAAGTACTGAAGAGACTCGAAGTAATTCCTGATCCGTGAGTTTGACGATGTTTGCGTGTCGAAGCGATCTACGCAACACACCCAAGCTGTAGAACGACTGACGCAGGTTTACATCGAAAATTCGGAGCACATTTGAACGTGCGTTCCGTAAAAAGCAGTCAATCGTGACGGCAGAATTTGTTGAGCGCTGCGCAAGAGAGCCAAAACAGATTACGTCAGCAGCACCAGAAAGCTCCTCCCAAGCCAAGGTCCACTGCAGAAAATCCCAGGAAACCGATTCCCTGATTGTGAAGGTCGGCTGGCCTGCTGCATCAATCAATACTTCCGCAACACCCGTTTCGTGACGACCGTCTTGCTGGAGAAACTTTGTGGTCAGACCGAGAGCTTCAACCGCTTCGCACGCCTCGTGGCCCAGACGATCAATACCAACGCGACTTGCAACGATTCCTTCGTCTCCTAGCACGTTTGCCATATATGCAAAATTTGCCGGTGCGCCTCCAAGCGCCTTTCCCGAGGGCAGAATGTCCCACAAAACCTCGCCCAATCCGACCATTATCGTTGGTTTAATCATGAGTTTCTCTCAGCATCACCCATTTCAAAATGGAGCGCCGACCATTTGTAGTGACATCAACTTCAATGCCCGTACCGTAATTACCGGAACAGACGAGGTGCGAAGTCATTGAGACACCGCCTCCAGGTGAGCCACTCATGGGCTGTCCCGGACGATTCGAAATAGGCGACTTGGATTCCAGCTGACGTGAGGGTAGTTACTCCGGTCTTGATGGCAGTCTTGAATGGCAACTCAGCAGTTCCCGCTCCAAACCACAACAGGTGAATTCGTCTGTTAAATGACGCAGCATCTGAAAACGCACCACGATAAGATGTGCTTACGTCGAACGGTTCTTGTGGAAGTCTGGGAAACGCCGTCAATCCTGGCTGGATGATTGCACCGGCAAATTGCGGAGAACCGGGGGGTGCGTTTTCGCCAGGAACTGTAGGTGCAGGCGCACGGGCAGGGACCATTTTCATCGTTCCCAGCATTGGCGCGCTAAAAGCACCAATCCATGCAAACTTATCCTGATTATTTAGGGCGATCAGCAACGTTTGCATGCCCCCCATTGACAATCCTGCCATCGCCCGGTGCTCGCGATCCGCCAGCGTCCTGTAGCTTGAATCGGTGTCTGGAATCAGATCCTCAAGGATTACCTTCTCAAAGGGTTTAACGCTCTGTTCGAATCCACTGCTTGATGGAGCCGATCCCCCGGGAAGCTCCGCGTACCCTAAATCCATAACTACAAGCATGGGTTTAGCATTGCCAGAAGCAATCAGATTATCCATGATAACGCTCATCAGTCCTTGCTTGCTCCATGATGTTTCGTTCTCACTGGATCCATGTTGAAGGTAAAGGACGGGGTATCGAATGGACGGCGCACTGTCATAATCCGGCGGGGTGTACACATAACAGCGGCGCCATTTTTCGGTTGTCTTGAAGAAGTAATAGTGGGCTCGGAGGTCACCGTGGGGCACTTTCCTAACTTGGTCGTAGCCAACTGCGCGCTCAGGGATCTCGATTCCGCTAGTGGGCTTATTGTAACCAAAGAATGTTTCGCTGCCCGGGTCGTTCACTGGGATCCCATCAACTACAAACCAGTAGTAGTGAAATCCCGGTACGGCATCCGAAAGTGTCACGCTCCAAACACCCTTTTTGTCCTGCGTCATCGGAAAAGGTCCCTTTCCGAGCCCGTCCCCGCCTTCGAGTACAACCGCCTTCGCATTTGGAGCATGAAATCCGAAGACGGCTCGACCCTCAAATGACACTTGTGGATATTCTGCCCCTCGGATATTTGAGATTGCTGGGCGCATTTCTACTCCAGTCAAGGTTGACTGTGCCGGCAAGACAGCCGCCGTGGCAAACGCAATTAAACACAAATGGCCAAAATCTCTTAGGCTCATTTACAATTCTCGCTTCTCAAGCGGAATAGTTGGTCTGCAATAGAGGTAATCAACCTCGAAGAACCTTGAGGTTCCATCTGCGCCCAATTTGCGCTTCGCAAGCCAGGAGGACCGCTGATACTTCCCCGCTCCTGAAGCTCATTCATTCCGGCATTTCGTTTTCCCCTCTTGCTACTCTTCCGAAGAGATGCACCTATTCACCGACTTGTCTTTCTGAGCTCCGCAATGTCAATTGCACCAGCCATAGCTTTATACCCAACGGCGCTTGGATGGAGATGATCTCCCGACTGGTACTCTGCGCGGAATTGCGCGGGATGGTTTGGGTCCCGCACCACCGCATCGAAGTCAAACACGCCGTCAAAGTCGCCACCCGTGCGAATCCAGTGATTCACGGCCTGGCGAACGGCTTCACCCTCATCGCTGAAGTAATCTGCGCCTTCGTAAGGCGTTAGGGTCGCGCCGAAGACCCTGATTCCATGTTCGTGCGCGCGATTAATGATCTGCTGTAAGCCAAGAATGAGTTGTCTTGAGGTCACCGCTTGATCCGCAAACGGGCTCTCCTTGAGGGGTGGGCCATCCTTCGTGAGTCGAGGTTTCATGTGTGGCCAACCGATGTCATTGATGCCCTCCAAAACGATCAAGTCGGTTACGCCCGGCTGCGATAGAACATCACGGTCCAGGCGAGCAAGCGCGTTGACCCCGGCTCCGTCATAAAGGATGCGGTTGCCTCCAATTCCCTCGTTATCAACTGCTATGCTCGACACGCCGCCCACTCCGGCAAGCCGTTTTGCCAACTGATCGGGCCAATCACCGTATTCGCCCTGTTTTGCTCCAACTCCATCTGTGATCGAGTCCCCAAAGGTAACAATTGCTGCGGTTTCACTGGGAGACCAGAACTCAACGCAATTCAACCAGTACCAAGATCTTGTTGCCGTCGCATTCGGAATCGCTTCCGTACCAGTGAAGTCACCGGGATTTGATATGTACGATTCGTGTTGTGCCCAGAAATGAACCGTTGAGGCTGGTGACTTCTGAGACAGAAAAATGCTTACTGCAACTTCTGTGAAAGGAGGCACTTTCAATTCGACAGGGTCGCTGACCATCGGCGCGCCAGGTGGGATGCTGACGGACGATTCTCCGTTGAATTTCAACGGACGATCTGACTCCGGTGAGATCTTGGCGTCTTCCTTGACCAATGCCACATGGGCTGCGGCGATTGTGAGGGGCGAGATTCCAAATGCATTCGAGAATTGAATTCGAAGTCGTTCTCCGCCGATCGTCGGACGGACAATCATCCGTACGGTCTGATTTTCGAAGACGGGCGATGGTGGCAGACCCGGGAACGGGAGCGGTGTGTGAACCGCAGTGCTCCATGCGCTTACCCAGTGCCCGCTGGTCTTATCTTGAGCACTTCCGATTACGGCCAGAACCCCCGAGGCGAAAACTACAGCACTGACTCTTGACAATCTGATTCTCATCTTTACTCTCTCCCGTATCCAAGCGTACTCTGTCGCCATTCCAAAACGAGAGTCGTTCTCGCGTTGCCGAGTAGAATCCGTCGGAGAAATCAACTGGCGGTTGAACCAATCATCGAACGCCAACATTTTTCTAGAAATGCTCATCAGTTAAAGAGTTGTGATCATGGCTAGATCGACATACGCTTTCTCGCGCTGAGAGAATCTGACTGATGCGGGGTGTTTTCAGAGGCCCTACTTCTGCCCCAGATGGCGATCGAAAAAGTTGATCATGATGTTGAAAGCGTCTTTGGACTCAGGTATGTCAGCGTTGTAAAAAAAGCCGTGAAACAGTCCTTCCCACACGTGCAATTCAGAATCGACCCCAGCCTTAGTTAACGCCACGTCTGTATGGATTGCACCGCTCATTGCAAAGTCCCGCGTGCCTGTGATCAGCAGGGTGGGTGGAAACTTCGCGAGGATTTCTGGAGAAATGATCGGCGACACTAGGGGATCATTTGGCTTGGTTGTGCTGAAGTAATCAAGCTGCGATTGGCTCGGAGGTCTTGCTGGAGGCATACGTGCCTCGCCGTATGGAAATGCTATGTACGAAGCATCACCCCCAAAACCTCCCGCCGACGCACAGTAGATTCCATCGGCACCTGGAGTAGGAAGGCCGTGAGTCTGAAACCAAGCAAGAGACATGGCCGTAAGCATTCCTCCTGCCGAGCAACCATAGATGCCAATATTCTTGGGTTTGTACGTCTTGAGCAGCTCTTGGTAGACCCGCGCCACATCTTCACTCGCGGCTGGAAACTTGTGTTCGGGTCCTTCGCGGTAGTCGACGGTAACCACCTTGATGCGCATCAGAGCGGAGATTGGGATCGATTCAAGTTCTGCGCATCCGGGCCAGCAACCTGAGAACCCTCCTCCATGAAGGTTGATCAAGACGCGCTGATTGTTCTTCTCTGCGACTCCATCTTTCGGAAGATAAACATAGACATGCACGCCTCCAAGCTGCTGATCTTTCTTCTGAACTGGGAAGAGCGACTGATCGTGGTCGAGCATTCCCTTCATGAAGCGCGGCACGCCCTGATCTTGTTTGGTTTGCTCCGGATCCTGCATTTGCTTAAGATGATCGGCTACATAGGACTTCGCTTCAGGGCTTAGAAAAGAAGACAGCGGCACCGATCGGGCTGGAGCTTGAACAGTGCCATTCGCCTCAACGATGACTTTCGGAGACTCGGACCCAACTTGATTCTGTTCGTTGGCAGCTGGCCAAGCGCCTACCGAGCTGCACATCCAGGCTACGACAACAAGTGCAAACACAGCTTTTCCGAAAGACATCGATGCCCCTTTTTGATTTCTGCCACGAAGGTTGAAGGGCTCTGGCAGGGTGGGCAAGGCGCAGGCTTAACACTGCGCCGTTCCCGATTACGGCTAAAAACTCAGCCTGAGTGAGAATTCGATATTTCGTGGAGGAGCCGAAGTTGCCGTCACAATTCCGGTTACGCCCGGAAGTCCAGCGATAACACCTGGGCCGTTGAATTGCGTGCGATTGAAGAGATTGTAGGCTTGCGCAGTGAATCGCAGTTTGATCGTTTCACCAAGAGTTGTGTCCTTGGAGAGAGCCAGGTCCCAATTATTTTGGTTGTCAACCCGAATTTGTGAATCAACTCGAGATGCAGTGCCGAAGGCAGTGGGTGAAGTCGTGGGCGTAAAGCACGCGGTGTTGAACCAACCGTTGAGCGCTCGATTGTAACGAGACCCACCCACAGCCTTATTACAGCCGGAAACATAATCGGGACGAATGAACACTCCAGGAGCGAAAATGAACCCGTTGCCAGCGCCGAACTGCTGCAAGATCGGGCTCTCGAATTGAGTCATGCCGATTGGGGGTCCGCTCTTGATGGATGTGAGCCCATGCAGATTCCATCCTCCCACAATCGCCGAGACGGTCCCATTCGCATCGTGCAAATACGCCTGGCCTTTTCCGAACGGAAGGGGCAAGGTGTACCCAAACGTCAGATTCTGTGGTATGTCGTATCCGCTCAAAGAACGCTCTGATTGATTCCAACTGTTGTTATCTTGAATCTGCCCCCCAAAGATGTTCGTTGGATCAAGGAAGCTCGTGATATTGTCTGTGTTCGAGATGAGCTTCGACCATGTATAGGCTGCAACTACTTGTCCTCCTCCCCAAAGCTTCTTATTGAACGCAACCTGCAAGGAGTTGTAGCTTGAAAAGCCGCGATGCGGATCATCAGCCAAGACACGGTCATACTGCGGAAAAGGCTTGAGGAGGTATCCTTGAGCCACTGTGGGCCGCGACAGAGGAGAAGAAGGATTGGTTATCGATCCGAAAAACGGATTCGGAACGAGCTTCTGAAGTTCCGCGGAGCCGAGCGCGAGGTATCCATCGGCCAGTTGGTTATCATTTATGTTTGAGGCAGTGGCAAACCCCTGCAGCAGCAGGTGCGTTCCCTTTGATCCTGCGTAAGCAATCGTGATTGTTCCATCCTTCGATATCTGCTGTTCGATCGCTAAGTTCCATTGTTGCTGGTAGGCAGCTTTATCTCCGGGCACTCGCGACACAACGGTAGAACCAAAATAGTTGGCAAGATTCGCGCCCCTGCGGGGAGGCTGATTGATTCCCTGGGGAAATGGATTAGCAGTCGTTGCATTGATTTGATCCGGCTGCCCCGTCGTTACTTCGAAACTATTGTTAATCGCAGTAGTGATTGTGTTGATCGGCGAGAAGTTGGGACCGTCCTGAGCCAAGGAGAACGGAAGATACGACAGTCCGTATCCAGCTCTTACAACCGTCTCGGGATGGACGCGATATGCGAGGCCTACCCTCGGCGCGAAGAGTTTGGTGTGTAGGTAGTCTTCACGCTGAGAATGCCAGTCAGGGCTGGCAACCAGCGCCAGCACTCCCATCGTGTTTTGTGTGGCGCCCGTGATCGGGTTCGAGTAGCTCGTGACGGACCCTACCGTAGCAGCCACATTCGGCAAGAAGACGGTATCGTTGTTTTGAGATTCAGAATACATACTGGGCTGATCCCAGCGGAGACCCAAGGTCGCTGTGAGTTGTCTCGTGACTTGATACGTATCCTCGCCAAAGAAACCGTAATTCGTAAAATACGCTCGCGACCCGCCAATGTTCCCAATGTTTGAGTTTTGAGGAACTCCAATCAGATTCGACGCTAATGCAATCCCTGTTGATCCCGGCGCACTGGAACTGGCCGTTGCCTCATTATCATAGGTCAGGTTTATTCCACTCGAATCCGGGTCTGAAATCCATTGAACGCGACGGATATTAGCTCCCAACTTCACTTGATGCTTACCTATAGTCTTGATAAGGTTTCCGGACAAGGCATACATGTTTTGATGCCAGTAGAGTTGAGAGCCAATCCCGTTGGGGGAAGAGAGACTGGTTCCCGGAAAACCCTGCGTGCCAGTGTACGAGGATGACGGTATTGAGCCCGCCCCGCCCGTTGGACCTCCGACGATCTGGCTCTGCAAATTGCCATAAGCGCTCCCATACTTTGAGAGGTTAACATTTGTACTAACCGGCGCCTCGTTCTGGAAGATTCTCAGATACGATGCGCGAACGTCGAAAACGGTAGTCGGGTTTATCGTGTAGGTGTTACCCAAAACCGCATCCTGGCTATAGAGACCAGTTGGACCTTGGCCTTGAGTATGGGTCCCCCATGCATCGTAAAGCGTGCTGATCACTTTTGAGTAGATGTACCGCCCGAATAAGAGATCCTTGCTGCCAAAGTTCTGATCGACTCTGGCGTCGTATAAGTTCTGATCGCCACCGGTTGGAAAATGAGTGATGAAATTATTCACAAGCCCGGGCTGGTTCGGAGCCGGAAACGAATCCGCCAAAATCGACTTGGCGCTCGGGTCAATTCTCGACGGGCAAATCACATTCAGTTGCCCGTTGCACGAGAATTGCGGATCACCTGGCTGACTGTGATCGTAGATGGGGGGCAAACCAGTGGCGGAGAAGTCTCCCGAAAGTTGAGCAGCCGTAGGCACGGTGGTAGTTGAAAGAACGGCCGAATGGGTGCGCGTTCCTTCGTAGCCAAAGAAGAAGAACGTCTTGTTGTGTATTGCCGGGCCACCCACAGTCCCCCCAAACTGATTTTGAATCAGTGGAGATCGACTGAGGCCCGCGTGATTGGAAAAGAAGTCGTTAGCGTTCAGAACCGTGTTGCGTAGGTAGTCGTAAGCGGTTCCATGAAACACATTGGTGCCGGATTTGGTCGTAGTATTCACGACACCACCGGCATAGTTTCCGTATTCAGCACTCACGTTATTCGTTACAACTCGAAATTCCTGGACAAAATCCTGAGAAACAAGCACCCCGTTTGCGTTATTTGCTGGACCATTGGACGAGGCACCATCCACGAAAAATGCGCTCTGGTTACCGAACGACCCGCCAATGAAGTAGTTACCGAACGCGATTGAATTCGTTCGCGCTCCGCCCGCCTGATTTCCGGATGCTGTGCCATATGTAGATCCACCCGCAGCAACACCTGGAACCAAGGTCATCAAGTTATTTGTGTTCCGACCGCTCACAGGCACGTTCTCTACAGTCTCTTGAGTAATGACGGATCCGAGCGAGGAGCTGTCCGTTTGCAGCGCTACAGCGTTGGCGTTCACCTCGATCGATTCGGAAGCACTGCCCACCTGCAACGTTGCATCAACTCGAGAGGCCACATCGATTAGAACCTGAACGTTCTGGGCGGTGAATCGTTTGAAGCCGGTCCGCTCAACTACCACTCGATATTGGCCAGGAACGATGTTGGCAAATGCATATGTTCCAGCCGGACCGGTCTCAACAGTCCTCGCCTCGTTGGTGCCGAGATTCGTCAATGCTACGGTTGCTCCTGGCACCGCGGCGCCGTTCTGGTCGCCCACGAAGCCAAGAACCGTTCCGAATCGCACCTGAGCGTCCACTCGCAAACTGATCCCGATGATTGCGATCATCGAGAGCACGGCAATCATCGACGTCATGGAGGGTAACCGGAATCCGCTGAGACTGTGGTCTCGGTGGTTTTCGATTTTCAACTGCTGGTTGTGATGACGTCTGCGATCTAAAGTCGCCTTCCCTTGTTGATCCACGCGCACCGCCACTGCCATTTTCGTCAACCTCCCAATCTTTCTTTTGAAATACACAAGTGGGCACTTCAATCCGCTGACAACGAGTCCGCCGCATTTTTGTGCGAGTGCTTTCAGATTTACTTAGTCCGCTTGAGAGAACTTCGTGATCCCACGAAGAGAACTTTTAGGCGTCCACCATAAAAGTTGTCAAGTAAATAGGTAGGGTTATTCCATAAAGTTGTCTATACATCAGACAGGCTCCTGACGCACTTCCTTAGAGAACAAGGACTCTCTACAAGCTCAAGCCGGGGACGACAACAAGCCCGGAGTGTGTGAGACAGACGGGTAGCCTGCGCTCCTGGACGTATCCGATTCACGTTGTCCTGGGGCTGGTAGGAAATTCGAATTGCCGCGTATCTTTAGGCGAGACGTTGAGGTTTCCCCACTCGAGCAAAGTTCCATTTCCGGGGGGCATTCATGCCAAGCTCTCGAAGTGAGCCCAATTCGTGCAAACTACGGCCAGACGAGTGCTCGCGGAAACTCAAAAGGATATTACTTCGTAAGCGATTCGCTAGCTTGTGATGCTGTGGACGTCCCGTTTGCTCAATCCGATGTTGTCTCATCCTGGTGCGAGCCGCAAGACTTCCGGACCATAAGTTGGCATCCAAGTAGTACATCTCTGGGAGGTAGGTCAGGATTAGAGATGCGGTCGAGCATGATTCCTAACGCTATTCGACCTATGTCCTTGCAGGGCTGGTGCTGGGTCGTGAGCGGTACCGGCAACAGCCGCGCGTATTTCACATCATCGATTCCAACAATCCGGATGTCTTCAGGTATTCTTTGGCCAATCGAAAGCAAGGTATGCATCAAATTTCCAGCAGTAAGGTCATTTGCACAAATGAATGCGTCAGGGCGGTCTTTCTTCAACAACGTCTTAACGAACTTTGCGTCAGAGGCATCGCCTAAACTCACGAGATTCCGATCGGACTGGTTCGATAGAGAATGGATCGCTTCGCGATAGCCGGCGATGCGAGCATCTACCGTCGGAGCCGAATTCGGCCGCGCGAAGAACGCAATCCGTTTCGCACCGGCTTTGATTAAGTGTTCTGTGGCTACGTATGCCGTGCGCCTATTGTCAATTCCAACCAGGTCGTATTCGCTGCGTTTAGGATACCGCTCAATGCACCTATCCAGAAGGACGACGGGGATGTGCGCCTGTGTGAGTGCGGCCGCAATCCTGTGATTTGCCTCGTCTCTGCCTGGCGAAAATTCCACCGGGGCAAAAAAAACGCCGGAGACTTTTCTGGAAATATAATGTCGACATAACTGCTGGGCGATTTCTTCTTTTTCATTTTCTTGGGAGGGTGAATTTCCCCAAAGAAGAGAATGATGAACAGCCTTCGGCGCCTCCATCATCCCCTTGCAGATGACCTCAAATATCTCGGTTTGGCCAAGTTCCGGAATCAATAGTCCAAATACATGACTTCCAGAACCGGAATCTTGAGAAACGAATGTTCCCGAGCCGACGCGACGGGTAACAATTCCCAGCGTCTGCAACTCATGCATGGCCCTAAATACGGTCATTCTAGAAGCACCGTATCGCCGGACTAGTTCAGTCTCGCTGGGTAGTCTCTGTCCGGGCCTGTATCGCCCAGATGAAATGTCATCCTGAATCTTTTCAAGTATTTCCCTGTACTTGTGAACTGCCACCGTCATCCCTCTTTCCTGCTCTACGGCGCTCTCGTCTGGGACGGACTGTTCAGGTGCCACTGCAATATTCACCAGCATCTTATCCTATACAGCTATTAGACGACCAACCAACCAATTACGCCGGTATGTCGTACAATTGGGATTCATCGGTTTAGCAGCTTCGTGCTTGCGGACGTCAGTAAGCTCCTTTTAGCGTCGGACGTGAGCTACATCGAGCGGTGAAGACCACCTGCTAGCATTTGCAGTGAGTTCCTTTCTGAATGAACGACGTGATCGGGTGGGGCATCAGATGAAAATTGGAATCAGCGCGTTTGCATGGACTGCGCGCTTCAGCCAATCGCACCTCAATCTGTTGTCGGCAATTAAGAACATTGGCTTGGTTGGCGTCGAGGTTCCGATGTTTGATCCAGCGGTGCTTCCGATCGCGAACATAAGAGAGGCATTCGTGGCCCACGGATTGGAGTGCACCGTCTGCGCCATTCTTCCCAAGCCGTTCAACCCGATAAGCCCCAAGTCGGAAATCAGGAAAAGGGCGATTGAGCATTTGGTTCGCTGTATCGAAGCTTCGGCGGCAATGGGAGCCAAGATGATAGGTGGTCCAGTATTCGCTCCCATCGGTTATTTACCCAGACACCGCCGCACGAAAGCGGAATGGTGTTGGGCTGTGGAAGCGTTCCAGGCCCTGGAAGACGCTCTCAACGCAAATGACATGACTCTCTCAATAGAGCCAGTCAACCGCTCAGAGACCTTCTTCTTGCGGACTGCGGCGGAGGCCAAGCAACTGTGCGAATCCATAGGGAACCCTCGAATTGGGGTCACAGTGGATACGTTTCATGCCAATATCGAAGAGCTAAGTATTCCTGAGGCAATTCGCTCATTGGGCCCTCACCTCAAGCACGTCCATGCAAGTGAGAACGATCGGGGGCCTTTGGGCCGAGGACATATTCCTTTCAGAGAAATTGTCTCAGCCCTCAAAGATGTTCAATACCAGGGGTACTTGATGATCGAAGGCTTTGGCTACGATCCAAGTGAAGAGCATGCTCCTGGCAATCTCTGGGCAGATCCGGGAATCTCACCGAAGCACCTTGCTTCGAATGGGGCGATGTATCTCAGTCAACTCTTAAGAGAATTCGATTCGTAAGCTCGCGCTGCTGATTGCGAATTCCATATCGCCAAAGTGAGGACTACCTCTGCGCGAAGCTCGATCAGGCAATGCGTCTCGATCCCGAAGACGGTCGGAAAGAAGGCGTGCGGCAGTTCCTGGATGAAAAGAGTATCAGGCCCCTCGCCTAAAGGCGTACAAACGCGCTCACACCACGTCTTAGAGCTTTCTATCAGCCGCTCATTTTGAGAAAGAAGGCCCTTATGATTCGCGTCAGGCTCCTGCTTCTGTTCATGGCCACGTGTGCTTCCCTTGTTGTTAGGGCCCAGGTGGCAAACTCGTGTGCGGATCTGGGACACCTCAGGATTGATGGTGTCGAGATCACGAAGGCTGCCATGATTCCGGCTGGCGCAACTGTTCCGCCGCCGTATCCCGGCGCTCCGAGTCACCGGCCCACTGCCCGCGGCACTGCCGCGTGGATGGCGTGATCAACCGGCGCAAAGGAGCAGACGGCGAGGAGTTCGGTATCGGTTTCGCACTGGCCCTACCCGAAGCGGACAGCATGGAATGGCGACTTCATGATGCAGGGAGGCGGGGGCGGAAATGGCGTAGTGGCCTACCCGATGGGCGCATCTTACTCCGGCGACAAACCTGCTCTGGTCCGCGGATTCGCGGTGGCCAGCACCGATACGGGACACAAGTCGAAGACGGGTCCGTTTGATTTTTCATTCATGCGCGATCAGCAGGCTTATCTCGATTTCGCGTTTCTCGCCAACGCTGAAGTGGCAGGAGTGGCGCAAGCAGATCATCGCTCAGTGCTACGCAAAGCCTGCGGCGTATTCTTACTTCGTTGGCTGTTCGACTGGCGGACGCGAAGGCATGATCCTGTCGCAGCGCTATCCCACGGTTTTCAATGGCATCATCTCCGGCGATCCGGCTATGCGCACTGGTCTCTCGAATCTAGCCATCGGCAAATGGATTCCAGTGGCGTACAACCAGACGGCACCCAAAGACGCGTCGGGAAAGCCGCTGCTTGATAAGTTCCTTAGCGAAGGCGATCGCAAGCTCTTCGTGGATGCGCTGATGGATCGGTGCGACGCAAAGGACGGTGTGGCCGATGGTATGATCTCTGACCCGATGGGCTGCGATTTCGATCCTGCCGTGCTGGCATGCAAGGGTGGCCAGAGCGACGGCTGCATTGCACCGGAGAAGATTGCAGCCATCAAAAAAGCCTTTGCGGGACCTAAGAACTCCTACGGAACCCAGGTGTACCCAGGATTTCTGTATGACACCGGTATCGCGGAAACCGGTCAGATTCCAGGGCTGCTTGCCCTCGGCACGCACGGCCTCTTCAGTCCATATCCGACCGCAACCGAGATCGATGTCGACAAAGAAGCTCTGCATGCCTCCGATCCGCTGGTAGAGCCGGCATCGACCAATCTTTCGACGTTTTCTCCGAATGGCGGCAAGATCCTCTTCTTCCACGGGGACAGCGATCCCTGGTTCTCGCCGCTGGATACGCTCGGGTATTACCAATCCCTTGCCCTAACGAACGGCGGCGCAGAGGAAGGTGGCCGAGTGGAGCCGAATGTTCCTTGTGCCGGGGATGCGCCACTGCGGAGGAGGGCAGGCGCTCGACCAATTCGACATGCTCGGAGCAGTGGTGAACTGGGTTGAGAATGGGACTGCGCCGGCGTCCGTGATCGCCACGGGAGAGGCATTTCCTGACCGAAGCCGACCGTTGTGTGCGTATCCCAATCACGCCCAGTACTCGGGGCATGGAGACACGAACGACGCTCATAACTTCAACTGTCAGTGAAGCCGGCCGGTCGCATTATCCTCACAGGCTTCGGAGGGGCACCGATGTCGGGGTACTCCTCGCGACTGATCCAGAGATGATGGAGCGTCACGGCAAGCTTGCGTGCGACGGCGATGATTGCCCGCCTCTTTCCTCTCTTGCCTCTACGCTCAGCCAGCTTGAGTCCCCATCGATGCAGATCGGAGTCCTCACCGAATGGGCCCAGGATGTGTTGTACCCCTCGTACCAGCACCATGCGCAGATAGGAGTCTCCCTCCCTGGTGATATGCAATTGCGGTTCGCTCTGTCCGGAGTTCCTTCTGCAGGGCTGCGGTCCTACGAAACAGCCAGCATCGCGGCTCTTTCGAAACCGCCTCGGATCTTCCAGTGTCAGGACGTATGTCAACGCAATCAGCGTTCCAACTCCCTTGACCTGCTTGAGCAGTGCCACTTACGGATAGCTCTCTTCGGCGAGCTCCTCGATCTGCGCGTCGTACTCTCGGATTCGCGCGGTGATCGTGTGACCGCCAACCCCGTCTATAATCGGGCGTTAGAACTTTCGACCCTAAAGCTTTTCTTCAGTGCGCATTTTTCGCAAACCAGTAAGAATCAAGTGAACCCATGATGTCTCGATCAGGTCAGACTCCAATTCAGGGGGCCCTCACAGTGAGGCTATGAGAACGGAGCCTCCGAGCGGGATCGTCTTAAATCCAAAACACCTCGCAGCCAAACAATAGGATGCCGTGTTCACGTCATGGACTGCTCGCGCACAGCTGTATTGCTGAGATAGTGTGCAACAGCAATCTCTAGATTGAAGAACATCCCTTCCTGTCGCAGCATCTGTCCCAGCGGCGATCGTTGTACGATCGCCAAAACTTTCGGGCTCATGCCAATGAGCCACAGCCGAACGCCGTGCTCCCTTTGCCGCGTTGCTACCTCTGCGAACATCTTCAGCGCGCTGTACTCCATGTCGAGAACTCCGCTGGCGTCAACCGCGACGACCTTCGGCTGAGCTTCCCTGACTAGCGGTTCAATCTTGTGTGCGATCTGTGCGGCGTTCGCGAAGAAGATTGGTCCTTCGGGTCTCAGCAACAACAGCCCGGCGAAGCTCTCATCCTCTGGATGTTCCGGCGATTCCGGCCGGAATACGTTTGTTTCAGGCTTGCGCCGCAGGACATACACCGGAGGATTGGCTACCTGGTGCGCGAGTGTGACCAGCGAAACAACTATCGCGACGAGGATTCCCTTCAACGTGCCGAGGATCACGACGCCCGCGAACGCCACAATTGCCCAGGAAAATTCTGTCCAGCGAATGTTTAGAATGTCACTAAATTCGCTGGGCTTGATCAGGCCGAAGGAGTAAACAATCACCATCGCTGCCAACGCAGACTGAGGCAACATCGAAATGAGAGGAGCGAGAAAGAAGATTGTCACCAGAGTCATCGCTGCAGTTACGATTTCTGCTAATTGCGTGCGAGCTCCCGCGCGGACGTTCACTGCCGTTTGCGTTGTGCCGCCGCCACCCGGCATCGATCCCACTAGTGCGCCTCCGACATTAGCCAGTCCTGTCGCAAGCAACTCTCTACCTGCTCGCGGCGTGGGCTCGTCTTTCCGCGCGAAGGCTCGGCCGGCCGCAATCGTCTCCGTGAAACTCATCAAAGCAATGCCTAATGCTCCCGGCCACAGCACGCTGACCAGTGAAAGATCTGGCCTGACAAGCGTGGGCAATCCTTGCGGAATGTGGCCCACCAGTTCGACGCCGCGGTTTCCCAGATTCAGCAAGTAGGCGCCGCCGATGGCAGCAGCTACCGCCAGCAATGGCGCTGGTGCTTTCGGCACGAAATGCTTCGTGCTGAGCAGAAACACAATTGCCGTGAGCCCGACGCCCAGCGATGCTAAAGACGTTCTTGGAAGGTCATGGACCGTTGCGATGACGTTCTGGAAGAATGTCCCTCTTGCGAAGTGGATGCCAAAAACTTTCGGGAGCTGGTCGATCACAATAACCAGCCCGATGCCGGCTCGGAAACCAACGAGTACTGGCTCGGAGATAAAGTTCGCCACGAATCCCAGGCGCAGCACGCACGCCAACACCAGTGCGGCGCCAACCAGCAGCGTAAGGGTCGCAAGTGCACGCAGCACAACTGCGGGCTCGCCGTTGGGCACAACCTGTGTCAACTGAGCCGCGGTCAAGATCGCCAGCGTTGTGCTTGTGCTGACGCTGAGCACGCGCGATGTGCCAAGCACTGCGTATATCAGCATCGGCAGCAAGGCGGTATAGAGACCTACCTGCACCGGCAGTCCCGCCATCATCGCATACGCCATTGCCTTGGGAATGATGACGGCGCCAGTGGTGAGCCCCGCGACGATCTCAGACCGCAGCCAATCCCGACGGTACGAGACAAGCCACTCTGGTAACAGGCGAGACCATCGATGCATCGACATACTTACCATCGCTGCGCGATTACTCGATGCGTTTGCTTCGGCTCTATGTACCCTTTCGACTTTTGCCGCGGCGGAAGCTTGGGAGATGTATAGGGAATTTCCTCGTACGGGATGCTGCTGAGGATGTGTGCGATGCAGTTTAGTCGGGCTCGTTTTTTGTCGTCTGATGGAACGATGTACCAGGGCGACGCCACTGTGCCCGTGGCCGCCAGCATTGCATCTCGCGCGCGAGAGTAGTCGTACCATCGGCGGTGCGATTCCAGGTCCATCGGACTGAGCTTCCATCGCTTCGAAGGATCTTCAATACGCGCGAGAAAGCGTTTGTGCTGTTCCTCTTCTGAGACTTCCAGCCAGTGCTTCAGCAGGATGATGCCTTGGCTGATCAGAAACCCCTCGAAGATCGGACAATCCCTTAAAAATTGCCGGTGCTCTTCCTCGGTACAAAAACCCATCACGTACTCAACACCAGCTCGGTTGTACCAACTCCGGTCGAAGATGACGATTTCACCTCCGGCGGGTAACCGTTCGATGTAGCGTTGAGCATGGAGTTGCGTCTTCTGCCTTTCCGTCGGCGCTGGCAGTGCGACCACGCGAAAGATGCGCGGGCTCACGCGCTCAATGATGCGCTTAATTAGGCCACCCTTGCCGGCAGCATCTCGGCCTTCAAAGACGATGACTACGCGCGCGTTAGTTGCTTTGACCCATTCCTGCAGTTTGACTAGCTCAACTTGCAGCTTGAAGATTTCGGCTTCGTACTCTTTCTTCCCGATCTTCGATTGGCCGTTAACGCCGCCGGTTTGTGTGTCGGCGTCCAGCTTCGATTGCTTGTTCTTGGATTTCTTACTCATCGTTCCTCTCTGTTCCTGGAAAACCCTCAGTCAACGCTCGTGGAAAGAACGCAGCCTCAGCCGCGCCGTGTATTCTTCGTCCTTGTTCGACTCAACGCCATTTCCACCCGCATTGGCAGCGGACGAAATGAGCCAACTGCCACTTTCTCAGCACTGCTTTGCAAATCGCGCATGATCTCATCCACATAACTACTTCTTTGCCTTCGCGTACATGCAGCTGCGTAGCTTGCTCATTTATTCACTGCCGTTGTGACTGTCCTGCACCTTTCAGCCAGACGGTTGTGAATCTCGTACTCCTCGCATCGGCCCGTTCTTCAGACGGGATACTCTCGAGACACTTCAAGCAGACGTCGAATGACAGCTTTTCGTACGGATGCTTGATATATGGGAGCGCCGTTGCTTTAAACCTCCGTTTTGCGACTTCTGGACCCTTGACCCTTGCTAATACCACCATTTTCCAGCGAAGCATGTTTTTCGGCGACCCCAGATCGGGAGAAATCGCACCCTCTTGCGAGGCGAACAACAGAGTTCTTTTGAGTAAAAGAATGTAGTCGACAGGACGAGGTGCTCCGTCTTTGGACCGAATAACGGGAAGGTCGACCCCGCGTTTGGGCTCATCTGCTGGCTACATGTGAATGATGCTTCCAGAGATTCAGCGAGGCGCACACATTGGCCAGACTCAACATAACGAGCCAGTCGCAAGCAACTTCATACAGGTCACGCATATTCTTGGATTTGAAGATGTGCCGCGCAATCTCACTGGAGAGCTCTTAATTGATGACGACTATCTTCATTTCCAGCACGACGGAAGTGCGCTTGATCGAGTGAGCATCGCTTCTATTCAGAGCATCTCTCTTCGTGAGCAGGATAAGCAGGTAGGCGCGTACCGATGACGCTGGGCAAAGCCGCAGTCCCCTTCGGGGGGGCCTGTGACGGCGGCCACTGGCGGGTGTGACGAGTTCGTCGTCAGTGCGATGTGGTTGTTCCATCAGGTATTGAGGAAGCCTGGGCTATGGGGGAGGTGTCTTGCGTACCTGTCCTTCCGGCACACGGACCTGATCGAACCGTTGTCACTCGATGAAGCCTATCTCGACGTCACCGAGAACAAGACCGGGCTTGCCACCGCCACAAAGGTCGCGAGTATTATCCGGCAGCAGATCCGCGAAGAACTGAACCTGACGGCGTCAGCCGGCGTTGCCCCAAACAAGTTCCTGGCGAAGATCGCCTCGGATTGGCGCAAGCCGAATGGACTATTTGTAATTCAGCCTGCAGAAGTGGAAGACTTTCTTATGCCCTTGCCTGTTGGGCGCATTCCAGGGGTTGGCAAGGTGACGGAGGAGAAGCTTGCGGCGCTCGATCTACGCTTGGTCGGAGAATTGCGTTCTCGCTCTCTTGAAGAGTTGGAAACGCTCTTCGGCCGTTACGGGCAGCGCCTTTACGAGTTGGCGAGGGGAATCGACGAGAATCCCGTCGTACCCAACCGACCGACCCAGTCGATCTCAGCCGAAGATACTTTTGAGCAGGACGTGCTGCTGGCCGAGACCGAACCGATGATCCGACGTCTGGCGGAAAAGACTTGGGAGGCATCACGCAAGGAGTCGAGGATCGCCCGCACAGTCGTCTTGAAGCTAAAGACGGCACAGTTCCAAGTCCTGACGCGAAGTCAGACCCCACTTTCGCCGCCCGCCTCTTGCGAAGAACTGACGCAGATCGCTCTGTCATTGCGAGACAGAGTGAGCCTCGATCCCAGACAGAGATTTCGTCTGGTGGGAGTCGGCTTCAGCAACTTCTGTGATCCGCGAGGGGACACGGAAGATTCGCTCTTTGGGTGACTACACGCGGCCCAAGTTGGCATGTCGTCACTGATCGTCCGTCACTGACGGGAAGGGCGTTTATCAGGACCTATCAGATCTAACCAGATTTCCGGATAGGCGGTTTGAACGAAGTCGCTGACGCGACGGACTGAGAGTAGTGGTTAGCGTAGCGAGGCACGCGCGTTAGGGTGAGAGGTCATAGGGAGGAGGTTCCTATGACCCCACTTCGCCAGCGCATGCTGCACGAGCTTCAGCGGCGCAACTACTCGCCGTCCACCATCCGCGGCTATCTCGGCGCCGTCAGCCAGTTTGCCGAGTACTTCCATCGCTCGCCGGAACAACTGGGTCCAGAGCACCTGCGACGTTATCAGCGATACCTGCTCCAGGAGAGGAAGCTTGCACCCAGCACTGTCGAGATGCGCATCTCGGCGTTGCGATTCCTGTACAAGCGGACGCTGAAGCGGAAGGACCTCGCCTTCGACGATCTCATCTTCCCCAAGGTGCCGCATAAGCTGCCGACCGTTCTCAGCCAGGAGGAGGTTGTACGGCTGATCGATGCTGCACCCAACCGCCTGTACCGCATCCTCCTGGTGCTGCTCTATGCCACCGGAGCACGCAGGGCCGAAGCGGCGCGGATCAAGGTGGAGGACATCGACAGCCAGCGCATGGTGATCCACATCCGCCAGGGCAAGGGAGCGAAGGACCGCGATGTGCCACTCTCACCGAAGCTGCTCGAGGAGTTGCGCAGCTGGTGGCGATGGAAGAAGCCCAGCGGCTACCTCTTTCCCAGCACCGAGGGCCAGCGGGGAACAGACCAGCCTATCTCCGACAAGACTGTCTGGCACGCATGCCATGCAGCAGCAACGCGTGCCGGACTCACGAAGAAGATCCACCCGCACACCCTGCGCCACAGTTATGCGACGCACCTGCTCGAGGCCGGCGCCGACCTGCGCACGATTCAGATATTGATGGGCCATGAGCGACTCGAAGATACAACTGTCTATCTCCAGCTCTCGCGGCGTCACCTTCATGCCGCTGTCAACCCGCTGGAACAGATCGCGCTCCCCGCAGTAGAGGAGGACAGGAAGCGATGAGCCGGCCACCCTTCGAGGTGGCCGACGTCATTCGTATTGCAGGCGACAGCTTTCGACGAGCGGTACAGCGCTTCCTTGACCTGGCCGCAGCAGCAAGGTGCTCGATGCCATCGCGCGCTGCCGCACCGCTGCTCTCGGCGGTCATCGCGATGCGTGCGTAAACTGCGGGCACCAGGCCATCTCGTATAACTCCTGCCGCAACCGGCACTGCCCCAAGTGTCAGACCGCTGCGCGCGACCAGTGGCTTCGGAAGCGGCAGCAGGAACTGCTGCCTGTCGGCTACTATCATCTCGTCTTCAGCGTCCCACATGAGCTTGTGCCGCTGATGTGGCAGAACAAGCGACAGCTGTTTTCCTTGCTCTTTGAGGCCAGCGCCGCCACACTGCTCGAGGTCTCTGCCGATCCGAAGCATCTCGGCGCACAGACTGGCTTCTTGTCCATCCTGCACACCTGGGGACAGACGCTCACTCCACATCCGCACATCCACTGCGTGGTGCCCGGCGGCGGACTCGCGCCCGACCACTCGCGCTGGATCGCATCGCGTTCCAGATTCCTGCTGCCGGTCAAGGTGCTCAGCCGTGTCTTCCGCGGCAAGTTCGTCGCCGGACTACGGCGCCTCTTTGCCCGCGATCAGTTGCGCTTCTTCGGTGAGTGCGTGCCACTTCACAACCAGAAGCGCTTCGCCATCTTCCTGCGCACGCTCTATCGGCAAGACTGGGTCGTCTATGCCAAGCCGCCCTTCGGCGGCCCCGAACATGTGCTGCATTATCTGGCTCGCTATACCCATCGCGTCGCCATCTCCAACCATCGCCTGCTCTCGGTCTCAGCTGCTGAGGTCTGCTTCCGCTGGAAGGACTACGCCCACCACGGCAGGCAGCGCACCCTGACACTTGCCTCCGAAGAGTTCCTGCGCCGCTTCGTACAGCATGTGCTGCCACGGGGCTTTCCCCGTATCCGCTACTTCGGCTTCCTCGCCAACCGCAGACGAGCCCGCATGCTGCCACTCTGCCGCGCTCTGCTCCACCAGGCTCCGCCTCAAGAAACACCGCTCCTCGCAAAGCCCTCGCTGTGGAAGTGCCCGCACTGCCATGGACTCATGCATCTGGTTGAGCGGATGACGGCCGCACAACTCTTCTTCGCCGAACACAAGAAGGAGACACCGGCTTGATTCTTCCTAGCTGTCTGACCAAAGCGGCCTTCACCGTATGCTTCATGGCACGCTTAATGGAAGTGTGCCTCAGGCTCAGAAAAATGGCGTTTCCTATCCGCACCGGTCGTCGTTCCCCAGCGTCTACTTCATCCAATTGCGCATCCCGCAGAATGGGCTCGGCTCACTTACCAGCTGCACTCGCTCGAACGACCCAGCCTAAAGCGATGAAAAACCCATAGCCAACTTCCTGCCCCGATCGCGCCAGCGCCTTCCTTCAAACCGCTCTATCCGACCTGCTCCGCGCTGTCTCCTTCCACTCCTTACGCCTGATCGCGCGGAGCAGCTCCGAGGCCGATTCACGTCTCAACAGCAGTTCCGACCTGTCTGTCGGCATTTCGACTGAGATTGACGCGCCTTTCCTAGATGGAAGTCGATTGAAATAATGAACAAATGGGTTCAGGCGATCCCGGGCAGGTCTATTTCGGTATCGATTTCGGAACGACGAACAGCGCGGTTACGATGCTGCAGCCGGGTAGAGGAGTCCAACTCGCCCAATTCTCTTTTCTTGGCGAAGCGATTCCCGTCTGCCGATCGATGCTCTACTTCGAACAATGGAGAACCGCGAATGGCGAGCGCCGCGTGCACGGCTACTCTGGCACTGGAGCCATCGAGCGCTACCTCGAAGCTGAAGAGAAGGGACGCCTGATCCAATCCCTCAAATCGCACTTGTCCAGCCGCGCTCTTACCGGCACTGAAATCTTCGGTCGTCGGCACCGGCTTGAAGAGTTGATCGCCCGCATCATCAGCGATCTTCGCAAACAGGCCGAAGAGCAATTCATGGAGCCAGTTCGGCGGGCTACTGTGGGACGGCCAGTGCGCTTTGTGGGAGCCGATTCGGAAGAGGAAGGCGATTTGGCTGTCTCGCGCCTGCGCGAGGCCTTCATCGCAGCCGGATTCGAACAGGTGGAGTTTGAACTTGAGCCGGTGGCTGCGGCCTTCGCATATGAGGCCACACTTGACCACGACGAACTAATCTTGATCGGCGATTTCGGTGGAGGCACCAGTGATTTCTCGCTACTGCGCGTTGGCCCGGAGGTGCGTCGGCGGGGCCGAAGACCAGAGGACCTGTTGGGCAGCACCGGGGTCGGATTAGCCGGCGACGCGTTTGATGCGCGAATCATCCGCAAACTGGTTTCGCCGGCTCTGGGATCGAACTCCGAGGCGCGTTCACTCAATAAGATTCTCCCCGCGGTTCCGGCGTGGATCTATGCAAACTTGGAACACTGGCACTACCTTTCGTTTCTGCGCACAAATAACGTTCGCGAAATTCTAAAGAGTGCACGGATACGTGCGCTCGAGCCGGAAAAAATCGAGGCGCTGATTGCGATCATTGAGGGCGACCTCGGATACCAGTTGCACCAAGCCGTGCAGAAAGCCAAGTTCGATCTGTCGCAGCGGGAGTACACAGAGTTCGCCTTTCGAGATGCCGGAGCCGGTGCGTCAACCATCGATTTACGCATTCCCGTCTCGCGCACTCAGTTTGAGAGCTGGATTGTTGAAGACCTGACCGCGATCGAGCACAGTGTCGATGCCCTGCTGAAGAGTACCGGGGTCGAGCCGCGCGAAGTGGATCGTGTCTTCCTCACAGGCGGGAGCTCTTTTGTTCCCGCCGTGCGGCGAATCTTCACGAGTCGTTTTGGTAACCAGCGGATCCGGGGCGGCGATGAGTTCACGTCCGTCGCCAAGGGACTTGCGTTGTGTGCGGCGGAAAGCCTCGGCCAGAAGTGAAGAGATGGGAAAACAATATACAAATCAGATATCGACCGAGAGCCCTATTCTCGCTGGATTGCCTTGAAGCCTAGGGCGATTCTCGGTATCAATCCGATGGACGACCGATAAGTTTGGCTTACACGTCGATCAATTGGTTCACGCCGGCTGGCTCACACCACCGCACCAGGCAAAGAAATTAGGGTACGACGGAGAAGTTCTGGAGCAACTCGTGGTGCAATGGAACGCATTGCTCGACAAAGCGAAGCGCGGGACTTGAGTTGGATTCCGAGGCACCTCCCCGGTGCCAAGTTGTGTCGTGCCTTGTGTCGTAACTCTGCCATCCCTGTCCGTGCCGGGCCGCCTCCGTCAGTGTCGCTCGGTCACGCACAAATGGCGGCGAAGATGCATGAAACCCTCATGAACACTGCCCTTCTGTACCACTCCGTATCGTCTGGTATCTTTCCGCCTAACGTCGCACCTTGAATTCGGGACCAAATCACTACCAGTCCGCACTTCCATAAGCCGCGCGCAAACTATTCGTTATCTTGTATTTACAGAGTGGTCCCTTCCTGATTCATCCTTGAGATGGGCCCAGTTTGGGTCCAATAAGCAGGCTCGGAACTTGTCTGCAATGCAAAGCAGGGTTTTGCCTACCGGGAAGTTTATAACTTCGATGACCTGTACCGCAGGTGTTAATCAACAAGTAACTTCCGGTAACACACCCGGAACCCGAAATTCCAGCCCAAACGGCTCGACGAGTGCTCGTTGATCAGCAGCAGATTGGCGCTAGAACGAGGACCGATTCGAACTAGCGCCGATGCCCGGCAAGCGTCCGTGAAAACCACGAACCTCTCCGAATTGTCGCGTAGGCGGCAGAGGCAGGAACGCGCAGTTCCACTTCGGTGCCCGCACCAACTTCGCTCCACAGAGTCAGATTACCTCCGATGAGCGTGGCACGTTCCCGCATTCCAGGCAGGCCGTAGTGTCCCTCACTACTCTGACGCGCGACAACGGAGGGATCCATGCCCTTTCCATCATCCCGGACACGCATTCGGAATTGTTCATGGTCATAGCGGATTTCAACCTCGATTTGCCGTGCCCGGGCGTGTCGGAACGCGTTCTGCAGCGCCTCAGCGGCAATCCTGTAGATCTCGTCACGCAGGATGGGATGCAAATCGCGCGGCTCGCCTTCAACGGTGACCCGAAAGGCCGCAGACCCATTGTTGGCGGGGTTCGCCGCGAGTTCCTCTCCCAGGGTATTCACAGCCCGTGCGAGATCGTTGCTTTGGACCGTGGACTCACGTAATCCTTGCACCGCATCCCGGCCTTCGGTGAGCGCCCCGGCGGCCTGGTCAATCGTTCTGTCCAGCGTCCTGTTGCGCTTCCATCGGGCGCTCTCTCAACACCTGCGAAAGAACCTCGAGCCGCAGCAGCACTCCATGGAAGCTCTGAAGCAGAGTATCGTGAAGGTCACGTGCAATACGCGTGCGCTCGCCGACTCGCGCTTCCAGCGCAATCTCGAACTGATGGTGCAATTGCCGCAGCCGCCACTGGTAAGCCGCCCACAGCAAAGCCAGGACGAGAACTGCGCACAAAACGCGAAACCAATTCGTCTGGTAGTATGCCGGCGCAATCGAGAACTGCAAGGTATCGCCCTGTTGGTTCCACACGCCGCTGTTGTTGCAAGCGATCACCCGAAACCGGTAGGGCCCCGGAGGAAGGTTGGAATATTGTACCTCACGGTCATTGACCACCTCTCTCCAGTCGGGATCCTGCCCCTCCAGCTTGTACTTGAAATGAACCTTCTCCGGCGCGACGAGGCTGAGAGCGGTGTAGTCGATCTGCAGATCGCGAGTTCGAGCCGGCAGACGCACGCTCGGGGCCGCCGAGCTTGGCAGGTTCTGCCAGTAGATCTTGTGATCCGCGACAATTTGCTCAATGTGTACTGGCGGCGCGGTCTTGTTGGCAGCAAGATGGCGCGGATCGACGACCTGTACGCCTTCTCCCGTCACGAACCAGATTCTGCCATCGGTGGCCTTCGCAACGCGAGGACCGTACGCGCTGGCCGCAGTCTCGCGGAGCCTGACGCCGTCTCCCGCGCCCCACACCGTGGTTGCAATCTCCTCTTCGGGTCGGCGATCCACGCGTCCAGCTCGGTTCGCCAAATCCGCACGAGGCCGCAGCTCGTGTACAACCACAACGAACGCTCGTCGTCCTCTATTGACCAATGAACGGTGTCGCAAGGCAACCCATTCCTGGTTGTGAGCGTGCTGAAGCGGCCATTCTGAAGTCGGCTGAGGCCCCCCTGCTCAGTTGCGACCCAGAGCGCGCCATCCCGATCGAGTTTCATATCGGCGATTTCGCCTTGCCCCAACCCTTCGGCGACTGAATACGTCGCTCGGAGATGGCCATCAATGAAGAACAACAGTCCCCCGCCCGACCAGAATCCCATCCACAATCCGCGCCGTTCAGGGTCGTAGAAGCAGGACCGGGCACTCGGCGTACGTCCCATCTCTGACCACGAGATCCTCTTGACCAGGTGCCCGTTCAACAGGTGGAGGAAGTTCTGATCAGTTGAAAGCCAGAGGTCGCCGGCATTATCCCCCGTGATGGAATGCACATCTTCGCTGCGCAGTTCGAATACCCCAACAAAGCTGTCGGCGTGGAAATAGCCCAGCCCGTGCCCTGGGAACGCCCCCCAGATCCGCCCACGATCGTCCTGGAACAGAGACCCCGCTGCAGTGTCCGGAAGTCCGCTCCCCTTACGGAGGGTTGTTGCTTGTCCACTTTGAACCGGGTGACACCATCGTGCGCACCAACCCAAATGCTTCCATCCGTGGCAGCCAGCACGGAGTGAGTCGCGTCGCTCGACAGGCCTTGTTTTACCGAAACAGTAGAGACCGGGAGTTCTCGAAACCGGTCGAGCCCTCCTGTGCTTGAGATCCAGATGTCGCCCTCTCCATCCTCGTACATGGCTAGGATGACGTCACCCGCCAGGCCGTCCATCTTGGCAAATACATCGGTGCGGCCGCTATGAATATGGATGAGGCCCCGCTCGATGGCCCCGATCCAGAGACCCCCATCGCGGTCTCGCAGGATTCGATTCGAATTGACCTCGCGGTCCGGGAGCAACCTGGGTGAATTGTTTGGGCCGCGAACGGGAAACGATTCGACCTTGTCGCCAGAGAAGTGCAGAAGTCCTGCCCCATGTACGGCAATCAGCAGGCGGTCTTCATCGGCTCTGCTCAGTCCAATCAGTTCCGTCGACGTCGGGTACAGCCTGGGAGGACCAGGGCCCAATCGCCACAGGCCCGACTGCGCCGCGCCCCAGAGATTGCCCGAGCTGTCTTCGTAAAAAGCCCAGATGGCTCGGCCAAATGCGCTATTATGCCTGTCGCAATGTACGTTTCCGCCACGGATTGCGCAGAGCCGCCCTGCCGGTTGTTCCAGCGTGCCGGCCCAGACGGTGCCTTCGTGGTCCTCGAAGAGAGACGACACAAAGTGCGTAGCCGTTTCCGGATAGCTGGTCAGCTTGGCGCCGTTCCAGCTTTCAAGGCCGCCCATAGTGCCGATCCAGAGTGTGCCATCCCGCGTCACGAGGAGGCTGTTGATTCCCCTTACGGCGAGCGGTATTCCCCCCGCGGGCTGCCACGGGGTGAAGCGGACACCATCGAAGCGGAACAGCCCGAATTCCGAGCCAAGCCAGATATACCCGTCCGGCGTCTGCGCGATGGCGTAGATGTTGCCCAGCGAGAACCCGTCCCGGACAGTCCACGCGGTATGCGCATATTGGCTGATGTCCAACGAGGGGTTGAGCGCGGCTGCGCACGCGCCCCACGCCAGCAGCGCGCCAAACGCTGACATGCGCCAAACTTGCTTGCACCCTATTCGCACGATGCAGACATGTTAGCGCATCCTTTTACGCCCGGACTTATCTGGCCTATTCGAATTCGGGAGGTGCAGGAGCCTTAGCGACACATCATCAAGAGCTTACGCGGACCTAATCGATCAAACCCCAAGACTCGCAATTTGCCTTTCACAAACCCAGCGTCAATTTTACGGCTTTTCGGGCGGCCAAAATTGGTTTGGGCTGGCCTCGCTTACGTCTTGGGATGGCCTATGAACCTCTTCGACATGCTTTCGGAAAGCAGCACCGAGGGACGGTAATGCTTTCGCGTCGAATGGCTGCCCACACGCTGAGCAACACTTGACGCCGCCCGATGTCGTCAAGTAGGGAGGGAGCAGCGTCCTAGCCATGGTCAAAGTGATGTTGGAAACTCCATTTCGAGTTGCCCAATGGAATCTACCGCATTTCAATTGCTGTGGACACTTCGCAAACGAACTGCCCTGCAGTCTCGTCAGCATTCTCTTGCGTGCGGCTGGATATTGCCACGACGTGAACTCGTCGAGGGCCTGCAGAGCAGGGATGTGTCCGTATTTGGCCCAACCGCCTACTCCAATGATGCCTACTCGAATCTTTCCATTGACCACGATGTGCTCCCTCTGAAAGCGTAGGCCTTGTGACAATCTCCGAGTGGGCGTTAATCCAACCAGTGCGGCCTGCGGCCCGATTTCCATTCACCGCTGGACGCGGCCAGCCTTTTTTGCAGGCTTTTTTAAGGATTTCTTTGCGGCCCTCTTAGCCGCAGTCTTCTTGGCTGCAGCTTCTTTAGCATCTCTAGCATCCTTCTTCGCAGGCGCCTTTTTGGCGGCCTTCTTTACCACGGCTTTTTTTGCAGCCTTTTTCGCAGCCTTCTTAGCAGGTTCCTTCTTCAGTATCTCTGACACCGCAGTCATGGCCCCTCCAATTGCGGTTTTGATGGAGCCTGCCACATCTGATGCCATCGCAATGCCTACCCCTACCGTCTCCCCAGCCTTATCCACTATCGTTTTCTTAGCCATTCTCAGACCCCTCTTGGTTGTGTTCATACGCCGTTACGGATTGTAGAGGTATATCGAAGTAAGCGTGGGATTCTTTTGCGTCCCCTTCAGGCTGTTGGCTGCGGGGTGCCTCGCAGCGATGGCGCCCACTCGGCGAATCCTTTCGGTTCCGAGTGAATGGTGGCAAACTCGGAAGTTGACTGACTTGATCGCACACGTCGGCGGCCAGCAGTCGGCAGGATTGATCCCGATTGCTGCATCCAATTGTGACCAGCATCCAAGAGCCACTGCATACTATGCACCAGAAAACGAGCCATCGCTTGGCTGCACTTGAGGGAAAATCACCTCATTCAGATCACACCGAGGGCAGGAAGGCGCCTTGGAGCGCGATTGCAGACGTCATGGTGATCGCCGTCGATCCCCAAGTGCGTCGATCTCGGACGTTAGGGGGATTAGGCTCACCCCTACTTCCGAATAGGCGGTCAACCGCCCTTGGACCCGGCTTAGCGTCGATGAGTGAGTTGGCGATTGAGCTACAATCCAGATCGTCACCGTCAGCCAGTGTCTGCAGATTCGTTCGCCGCCTTGGATGGTCTGGCCGTACAGTCGATGCTGCCCAAGACGGTAAATGGGAAATTCTGAATGAAAGGTGTGCGCAAATGAACCTACGCCTCGCGTCTGTGGCTATCGCGTTGGTTTTGTCGGCGATGTTACTGGGAACCGCCGTTTATCAGAATGTCGTGGACGCGCCGAATTACCACGGTGGTCCGGTTGCTTTGGAACATGCTCGCGGCTTCTATCATGCGACGAACCCAGGAATGTTTTTTAGAGGGATGGTGCCTGTCACGCAACTTTTCCTTCTGGTGGCGATCGTGTCCAACTGGCGACCGGCTCCTTTCACTCGATGGACGCTGGGTGTGGCGCTGGCTGTTCTGGTTTTGACCGACTTGATCACATTCCGATTTCATTATCCTCGAAATGACATTATGTTTGTCGCTCCGCTTACGAATACGTCGGAGTACTACGATCGGGTTGCTACAGAATGGGCAAATGGAAACTACGTTCGTGTCGCCTTGATTTTGATCACGGTTGTTCTGGTGATCGTGTCGATGATACGCATCGCCCGCGAGACCGCTCCCGGACAACAAAGGGTGATTTGACATTTCGGTTGCACGCTTACTCTTCAGCGACGCGTTGTGCCATGCACACCTTCCTTAGCAAAGACGGCAATGTAGGTACGAACCAGCGTCGAGCATACCGAATATAACCCTTTACTTCTGACAATCGGCCGAGGCACTCATTAAGCTGATCACGGGTCCGTTTTCGAGTTCCGGTTGGATTGTGGGGCCATCCGGACATAACCCAATTTCGGGATACTTCCTGTTTGCGCCTGTGTTGATTCTCGACAGGGACCACCCTAACTGACGGAATGGCCGGAATGGCGGTGACTCGACCCGAACTCCCTGTCGATTGACGGACCTACTTGCGGGAGATTAACCACCCGATCACAACTCCGATGGCGATGCCCACCGCGACGGACCCGACGAACGTTTCCACCGGATGCCGCCCCAGGCGCTTGGTTGTATCGTCAAAGAACTCTTCCGCCGCATCACCGGCCTGTTTCGCAACGCGCCGCGCTCCTCCCAAACCCTCTTCAACTACATCCGCCATCGCAGACGTCATGCGCGATGCCGTACGCGCTGTTTCGGCGATCTGTTCGCCGGCCCGGCCCACCACTGTTTCCGACATTGTGTCTCTCCTCTTCGATTGGACGTTGATTAGTATAGAGGCGGTATGGTAAGGGAATGGTTGGCTAGCGGTGATCCGCCCGGAACACCCGAATTCAGGCTCAAGACATGAGTTGCCCTGAGGTGTTTGGGAGGAGCATTCCAAACGCAATCGTGTACAGTTCGTCTTTCTGAAATCGATCCCGAGTTTCCGGCTGGTTCACCAATGGCACAGGTACACGAACGTCGAATGGCTATTTACAAATTGGGAAAAGGGTTCGCCCCGCGAAGTATGCGCTGAGAATAAGGAATTCCACATCCGCTGGAGAGTCGGTATATAGACCACTTCGAATCGGGGCTTGGCGGCAACTCGTAAGCCGAACTCGCCCGAATTGCCGAGTGCAACTTCCCCCATCGGAGTACAGAGTCGTTCCCCTTCCTCGAACCCCTCGGTGAGTGTCAGACGAAGCTCAGGTTCATCCAAAAGCTCGCGTCGTCCATCGAGCCAATTCCACAGCCGGTGTGGCCGATAGGCGGCTTAAAATCTCGTCAGCGAACCTGCGGGCGTCGCCATTCCCGTGAAGCATCCTCGTTCACAATTGCGTATCGGCCCGTTATGATCGTGAGGAGTTCGTGTTTATCTAGGCGAATTCCTATAGTGCCTCGCTGAAGAGCGTCTTGCTCGCCTTTCAATTCATTCTTCTCTTCAAATCGAAATGCATCGTCTTCGACTTCATCCAATCGAATACTTTCAAACGCCGGATCGAGTATCAAAGCTCGGTTTCGTTTATGGGAGGCAATCGCGATGGATTGCCTGCCACCTTGACAACCTCGAACCGAATCAAGCTGCACCGAGCAGAAAAGTTCTAAAATCGTCCACTAAAGCCGACCATTAAATCCCGCAATTTCAATTAATTAGCGTACTCGTCATTTCCGGCCAATCCGGAACTTGGGTCCATTTGGTTCAACATCCTCGACAGCGGTTCGCGCCTGCTCCTGAACTGACCCGATGTATATATCACGAGTCACTTCCGGCGAGGCGTGCCCCGGCAAAGCCTGCACCGTGCCTAAAGGGGCTCCCACGGAATCGAGCAAAGTGGCATGAGCGTGACACAGCCAATGCCAGTTCACGCCCGTCAAGCCAAGGACCTTGCACGATGGCTTGAGTTGGCGGTTGAGTAGATTCCGCCGACTGAGAGGCGAACCATTCCGCGTTGAAAAAACCAACGTAGAAGGATCCACTCCGGGCTTACGCAACGACCCAAAAATCTGTGCGCAGACCGGACCTAAAGAAGCGTGCGTTTGCTCCGCTTGCTCTTCGGGACGTCGAAAACACCTTCATAGACCGTCTGTCTCACCGAAAATAAACCCTCGTCAAAGTCAATGTCCTGCAAGCGAAGGGCGAGCAATTCCCCTACACGTAACCCGGTCATCGCAAGCACCGCCGCGATTGAACGGGAGGGTTCGTAACGCAGCAGCCTGAACCGCCATCTTCTATGGAGTGATCTGCGCTCGCAGTTCTGCAGCGCGTTCCGGCTTCAGGTGCAATGGGAGCAACATCAATCCCAGTGTCGGGACATCGGATCGAATGTTACCCTCCATAATCTCGAGGTACCCTCTTGCCAACGTGCCAGCATCGAGATTCTCACTTCTCGGTGATGATTGGCAAGGCGTCCTCTGTAGTGCTGACGGCGTATCCGCTGGACCCGGTGTAGCTGGCCATGATCTGGTGCGTACCTGTGGTGGTGAACGTAACCGGGAGGGTTGCCGTGCCAGAATCGAGCGTCGCCGTCCCCAGCGGGCTGACGGGGGAAGTCGAGGCGTCGTAGAACCGGACTTTTCCCGTAGCGTCCGCATCGGAAAGCGTGGCGGTGAGGATCACGCTTTCGCCGGCAGTGAGCGTGGTGCTGGAGGCATCGACGGTAATGGTCGTGTACTTCACGCTCGATGAAGCCGTGGTGGAAACGATGGAGACCGCGCTCGAAGTGCTTGACGTGTAGGTACTGTTGCCGCCGTAGGTGGCCGTCACTGAGTGCGTTCCGGCGGCGAACGTTCTTGACAGCGTCGCCGTGCCCGAACTCAGCGTTCCGGTTCCCAGCGAGGTGCTGCCGTCAAAAAAAGTGACCGTGCCGGTTGCCGCGGTAGGCGACACGGTGGCCGTCAGCGTGACACTGGTGCCCACTACCACCGAAGTCCCCGACGCAGTGAGCGTGACCGTACTGGCGGTGGTGCCAACGGGTAGGTCCCAGAAGCCGGAGCACCCGGAAACTGCCAGTATTGGCGCCGTCAGCACCGCCAGGAGAATTAGGCTCCTTCTTCTGCTGCCAAAAGTCTTCGATCTCATTTTGTGCACTTTTTCGTGGAGCGATGAATCTGATGTCACCATAAAGCCTCTACTCGAGGAAATCAGCGCCCTGGTTTGCGCGTAACGTACAGTCGCCAAACTCTCAATGAAGTCAATTCCTGTGAGTCACCGACCCCCTATTAAGGCCAGCCGTTGCGACGTGGACAATTGGGCTTCCTGCAGGACAGCAGTCCGCGTGTCATTGAGCGTATCGAGCATCAGCTTCCGGGGCAATTCGTCAACTAACGGCTTGATCAGCCAGCGGAACTCCAGAGGAATTCCACGGCTCAAAACGATCGTCTCCAATTCAACGTACACGCCACCATCGCGCTCTTCGAGTCGCTGAACAGTGACCTCGCGCCAGACGTAACCCGGTCGTCGGCTCTCCGGATACGGATGCTCGGTGGGCCGGCCATAATCGGCGATTTCTTGGACCCGAACGGCGCTGCTCGTGATGTATGCCTTCTTAGGACCCAACCTCACAATTTGGACCTGCTCTTCGGTCTTCACTGCCGCTGTCAGTGAAAAGGCCTTTTGAGTCGCAACAATGTTTAACTTGACTCGATCACCGTCTCGTGCGAGAGTCGTGCACTTCCTGACCAAGGGTTGGTAGAACTCGTTGTAGCGATCATAATCTCTCGAGCACGCTCATTGCCTGATCAAGTGTCACGTTTGGCACGAACACGGCCCCAACCCAGTCATGGATCATTCCTTGAGGTACCCCTTCGGGATCGTGATTTGTTACTACCACCTCATTTTGCTGCAGGCGCCGAGTCATATCTCGCGACTCATCGGTCCATAAAAACTGGCTGTCCCCGGCCGCGCTCTTTGCGACGTTCAGGTTTACGATCCGAATGTATTCATCCCAAGCTCGAAGAGTCTCTTGTTTGGGCTCTGCTGCTTCCAAGAGCTTCACAAACAACACAAGAAACAGAAGAGCTAGCGCCGATGCTGAATTCGTCGTTCTTGGACCTCTGGAGATATGCATGTATCCTGCTTTGTGTTTGGAGTTGAAAGCCGAGGAATTTGCCATCATTGCACGCTCTCAGTCTGGACGATCTCAGGATCTGCGCATCAGGAGTGCATCCGTGAATGCACGTTTCTAGCTGCGAATTTCTTAAGAGCGCTCCCTTTGAAATAGGAACGAATCGGCCCTGCCGGAGAGTCTAGTAAAGGCTCTCAGAAACATTCGGATTGAATCTGATTTGCCCGTTCTTGTCCGTTGACTTCATCCGAATCTCGAATGCGAATGTTGAAAGCTGTTGCTCGGAGAAACCTGCCGTGCGTTCCCTCCCGTTTTCGTCGAGGCCCTGCAAAAAGACGTAACCAGCTTCGGATCGATACACGAACTTGTGGACCGTGATCGCGCCGATGGATGTGTGAAGGATGTAAAGGGCGTCGTCTGGCTTCTGGATGAGAGATCGAACATCCCGATATACATCCCAGAAACGTGAGTCCATCGGTCCTCCTTGTCTGGCCCGTGGCTGCCACAGTCACGCGGCCAGACTCGCTTGTTTTGCGGTGGTGCTTACCTCTTTGGCTGAGGCGGATAGTTCTTGAAAAGTTTGGCCATCGCTTTTTGCAGATTCCTATGGTTCTTATCCGGATCTTTCTTCAAGTCGATCGTCTTGGTCGCATCTCCACGCCAGATCAGCTGCTTCTGTGCGGGGTCATACAGGTCCACAACTATCGTCCCGATTGGAACGCTAGAAGTCTGGCCCTGCACTGAACCGTCCGACCAGCCGCCCCAGCCTCTGTCGCCCCAGCCCACGCCCGACACATACAGGCTCTGTTCCTGACGGATGGCAGCGTGGTAGCTCACATGAAGGTCCGCGTTTTTGTCGACCTTGGTAAGACCTTTTTGAGCGAGCTGCTCGTCGACTGCCCGCTTGATCTCCTGGTTGATCAACTGATCTTCTGACGCATTGTCACGGATGTCCGATGCGCCGCCCGGAAAGTAAGGTACGCCGCCGAGGGGGATGGGACGGAGGGGCGGGGAGGTTTGGCAGAGCAGGAAGATTTGGTGGAACGCCCGCGTCGGCCTTGGGCGCGCTCGCTGGATCGGATTTGGGTGCGGCAGTAGGGGTGTCGACCCATTGATAGGTTTTGTACGCATCGAAGTTCGTGCCTCGCTCGTAGTTGTAGTGAACCTCCTGGCCATAGACGATTGCGGTGGCGACGGGAAACCTCAACACAAGTGTCAATAGCGTCGCAAGTCTCGTTTCAGTTGCTTTTCTTTGACGCCGGCGTTCGTTCAGGCGGGTAAAGTAAGTGATCGTGAACAAAAAAGCCGGTAAGGCTGTCATGTGCTTTGTAAGTCTCACTACTATTCCTTTCAGTTGTATCGATGTCGTTTGATAGTCCGCCTAATACGCCTTTTCTGGAATTGGACACGGTCGTAGCTTCCAGATTTCGGCTGCGTACTCGGCGATGGTGCGGTCGCTGGAGAATCTGCCGGAGCCGGCCACATTCAAAATGGCTTTGCGCGCCCACCCATCAGGGTCGGCATATAAGGCTCGAAGTCGCTCGTCTGCCTCCAAATACGACCTGAGGTCAGCCAGGTGCATGTAGTGATCGCCGTTAATCAGCAATGCGTCCCGCAATGGGGCAAAGAGACCCGGCTCATTGCGGCTGAAATAGTCGGCGAATATCAGGTCCAGGGCTTCGCGGGTCTCGGGCTCCTGATCGTAGTGCCACTGCGGGCTGTAAGACGATCGGCTGCCCATCACCTGTTCTGCTGTAAGCCCGAAGAGGAAGAAGTTATCCTCGCCAGCCTCCGCGGCCATTTCGATGGTCGCGCCGTCACGTGTGCCGATGGTCAACGCGCCGTTCATCATGAACTTCATGTTGCTTGTGCCGCTGGCCTCGTAGCCTGCGGTCGATATCTGGTTCGACACATCGCTGGCGGGGATCAGGTGTTCCGCAACCGAGACGCAGTACTCGGGCAGGAATATGACTTTGAGACGTCCGCGAACTGCGGGATCGCCGTCGATGGTGCCGGCGAGATTGTTAATGAATTTGATAACCAGTTTGGCGAGCCGGTATGCGGGGGCAGCCTTTCCGGCGAACAGGAATGTGCGGGGATACATCTCAAGAGCAGGATTTTGCCGAAGCCTGTTATAGAGCACCACAATCCTGAGTGCGTTCAGTAACTGGCGTTTATACTCGTGGATTCTTTTAACCTGGCAGTCGAAGATTGCATCCGGATCGAGGGTCTGCCCAGTTGAGTGCCTGATACCACTCACAGAACTGCCGCTTCGCATTTCGCTTTGCGTTCATGAAGTCATCGCGGAATCCGCTGTCGCCTGTGAATGCTTTCAGTTTGCGCAGCTCACCCAGATCGGTGATCCATCCGTCTCCGATCGCATCCGTGATCACCCCGGCAAGGGCGGGATTACAGAGCTTCAGCCAACGGCGGGGAGTGATTCCGTTTGTCTTGTTGTTGAAGCGCTCGGGAAGCATCTCAGCCAGATCTCTGAGCGTTGTCTTGCGCAGCAAATCCGAGTGAATCTCGGCGACCCCATTTGTACTGTGGGAGCCGATGACGGCAAGATGGGCCATTCGAACCTTTTTCCCGGTTCCCTCTTCGATAAGGCTCATGCGCTGGACACGATTTTCATCGCCGGGAAATCGCCTGCGAACGTCACTCAGGAAACGGCGATTAATTTCGTGGATGATCTCGAGTTGCCGGGGCAGCATGTCTTCGAGCCACGAGACGGGCCACTTTTCGAGCGCCTCTGGCAACAGGGTGTGGTTGGTATACGCCAGCGTGTTCTGTGTGATGCGCCAGGCGTCATCCCATCCGAGGTGTTCCTGGTCAACGAGAATTCGCATGAGCTCCGGCACGGCCAGCGCCGGGTGCGTGTCGTTCATCTGCATTGCAACTTTGTCTGCAAACAAGCTCCAGTCCGAGTTATGGCTTCTGAAGCGACGAACCGCATCTGCCAGCGAGCAGGCGACGAGAAAGTACTCCTGCATGAGGCGCAGGCCTTGGCCCATGAACTGCGAATCATCCGGGTAAAGAACCCGCGTCAGGGTTTCAGCCGAAAGGGTCTGCGTAAACGCCTCTATGAAATCTCCATGAGAGAAATCCTCGAACTTGAAGTAGTCCGGCGCGGCCGCGGCCCAGAGTCGGAGAGTATTGATGGTGGACCCGCCGTAGCCAATTACCGGGCGATCGAATGGGATGCCAATCAAGGTAGACGGACGACCGGGTACTGGGCGCAAACTGCCTCCGCTGAGCTCGAACGAGCAACCCAGTTTGACCTCCACCTTCTCGTTCGGGCGAGCGACCTCCCATGGATCAGGAGAACGAAGCCAGTTGTCAGGCAGTTCCTGTTGCCATCCATTCTGGATTGATTGTTTGAAGATGCCGTACTCATAGCGCAGGCCATATCCCATTGCGGGGAGTTGCAAAGTTGCAGCGGATTCAATGAAGCAGGCCGCCAAGCGTCCGAGGCCGCCGTTACCCAGGCCTGCATCGGGCTCCTCCTCCAGTATCTCGAGGAGATTGAGTTTCTTTTCCTCGAGGACCTCCGTGGCAAGCGGGCTCAGCAGAAGGTTTGCGACGTTGTTTGTAAGCGAGCGGCCGATGAGGAACTCCATCGAGAGGTAATAGAGCCGCTTGCAGTTTTGTTGCTCATAGGTCTTCTCCGTTAGGAGCCATCGTTGAGAGAGAATGTCTCGCACCGATCGCGCCAGAGCTTCGAACCGGTCGCGGGTGGTCGCCGATGCCAGGTCGACGCCCGTGTCGAACAGCAGGTGCCGTTCATACAGTGCCTCGCTCGTTCCGGCAAACTGCACTGGACCGCACCCGTATTGGGTCTTCATCAAGGTGGCAGGATCCGGCACTGTTTGCACACTCGCTGTGAGGTTATCGGTCATCTTCTTTTCCTCCAATCATGCCGCAGGGCATCTCAACAGGATCTCCACAATCAATCGCTGGCGCGATTCGCACAACTCGAGACCCGCGGACCCTGCGAAGCCGCTGAATCAACTTGTGGGAGGTGTAATAAATGCAAATTCCAACGAACGCGAGACCTAGCAAAAAGGTTCCCGCTCGCGACAGGTACGCAGCGGCGCGGTCCAGGTCATGGCTAAAGACATATCCGAATCCGCCATAGACGCATGCGTAGAGAGCGGCGCCAACTGCATCGAACGCCAGGAAGCGGACTCTGCTGGTGTGCGAGATCCCTGCCAACGGCGGCGATACTGCGTCCAGAACGGGAATGAACTTGGACACCAGCAGAATGGGTAGGCCATACCGCGCAAACGTCCTCTTCGCCCTGCGGTCGTGAAAGTCGGGGTCGCGCGTGAATCGATGCATGAAGTGCAACACCTTGTCACCACCTCGACGGCCGGCCTCGTACCATACCCAGTCCGCCGAAATACAGGCCGTGATAGTCAGTCCGATCACGGCGAGGAAGCGCAGCTTCCCCGCCGCCGCGAGCGCCCCGGCGGCCAACAGAAAGAGAGGCCCCGGTATTGGCAAACCTATTTGGTGCGCAAATAGCGCAGCAAACAGGAACGAATACCCATGTTTCAAAATGAATTGAAGAATGGCACTCACTGGCGGCCTTCCGTGCGCACGAGTTCTGCGCGGGCGACGACCCGCTGCATCTCCGCTTCGAAGAGTTGCGCCTTCGCATCGGCCAGTTGGGCCTGCGCATCCTTGAGTGCAGACTCGTTGGCTGTCTTCGCCACAACCTGGTCATTGGTGATGCGAACAAGTTCGGTTCGTGCGGCGACGCCTTCCCGCGCGGCTTCGAGGCCGGTCTCGGAACGATAAACCTTGCGAGTTTCAGACTGGACGTCCATCCGAACCTTCCTCTCTGTCGCGAGAAGATTCTCTTCAGCCTGGGCAAGCTGAGCCTTACGCTCGCGGACCAGGCCGATGCGCTTGCCGAATTCCGAGACCGTCCAGTCCATGCGCAGTCCGAATGCGCCGGCGTTGTCAGGCAACAGCGGAACGCCATTTTGATACACGTGCTGCGCAAACAATGAGATGTCTGGAATGTACTCAGCTCTTGCTGCATTAACACCTGCATGCGCCTTCGCTAACGTTTGTTGTGCCGAAAGAAGCTCAGGATTGCGGGCCATTGCCTGGCTTTCAGGAGGCGCGGCTGTAGACTCGGCTGCCGGTCTCCTCTTCCGGCTGCTCAGCAGGTTCGATGAGTTCGGTGTTGGTTTGCAGCGGCAGACCCACCAGATCATTGAATGAATTAGTCAGGTCGGCAATCTGGTCTTCGAGTGATCCAAGTTGATGCCGTGCGTCGGCAATTTCGGCCTCACCCTCCAGGATCTTTACCTGGAGCACGACTCCGCTTTGCGCAGCGTCTTTGGCCTCCTTCAAACGCGTCTCTCCGGCTTGAACGCGCAGTTCGGCCGCATGCTTGCGTTCCTGGGTAGACAGCAAGCCATAGTAGAGCTTCTTTACATTGAGCGAGACTTCATTCCGGGCGCGATCAAGATCGTTGTGCGCGATCCGCGCTTCAGCCTGCGCCGCACTGACACCCGCGTGAATCTTGAACATCTGCGAAACCGGCTGTGTGAGTGTTGTCTGAGATAACGCGAAATCCTGTTTTCCAAGAGGAATCTTCGAGTCGGTGCCCGGGATCGGTCCGGTGGCGCCGTACGTTCCGAGCGATCCTTTTGGAATAGTCATAGATTGCGTCTCTGAGGTGTGGATTGCCTCGCTCTCGTTGGTAATCGCCGGAAAGTAGTTCGCTCTTGCCTGAACCACTCTGGCATCGGCCTCTTTGGCCTTCAGTTCGGCCAATCGCACAGTTGAGTTTTTCTTCATCGCGGCCTGCAGGGCTTCATCGAGAGCGATGCTCTGCGTTTGCGCCTGGCTGGGCGAGCTGAAGGCAAACAGAAGCATCGCGGCTGCAGCAGCCACTGCAACCGAGGGCTTGGAAGTCTTTTTGGTGTTCACCACGACGAATAACACCGGAATGACGACCAGCGTAAAGAACATGGAGCCGAGGAGGCCAAACGCGATCACACTTGCCAAGGGAGACCACATGCTGGAACCCGAGATGATCATCGGAGTGACTCCGACGGCGGCTGCCATGGTGGTCAGAAAGATGGGGCGCAGCCTTCGCTCTCCGGCTTCGAGAGTCGCCTCCTCCAAAGGAATCCCATGCTTCATGCGTTCATGAATGTAATCGACCAGGATGATGGAGTTGCGCACAACCAGACCTCCCAGGCTGATGACGCCGATGAAGGCGGTGAAGCCGAATGGGTTGTGGGTGACGAACAGGCCCAAAGCAGCTCCGGGCAAGGCCAGAGGGATCGCGGCCATGACGATCAGGGCATCGGTCAGGGTGCGGAACTGAAGCAACAGGATCAGGAAGATCAGCACCATGCTAATTCCGAGCGCAGATCGCATTTCGACAAAGGTCTCTTGCTGAAGTTCAGCCTCGCCGCCATACTCGACGCGATATCCGGGCGGCAATTGGAGTTTATTGATTTGCTTTTTGGCATCGGCCAGGATCTGGCTGGCAAGCCGCCCCCGATCGGGGAAGGCGCGCACCGTCATGGTGCGGATACCGTTGCGGCGCACGATCCTTCCTGGATGCCACTCCGGCGAGAGCGAAGCCACCGCTCTGACAGGAACGCGAGCGCCAGTTATCGGTGAAAGCATGTAGGTATCCGAAACATTCTGGAACGTCTGGCGCTGCGCTGGATCGAGACGAAGGTCGATGTCCACATCGCGATCGCCCTCCCAGAAGGTTGACACGGTATCGCCATCGAAACTCCCGGCAAGTTCGTTTGCAATGGTGGTATTGGTGAATCCCAGCCGATTGGCGACCTCCTGGTGCAGGTCGACTCCGGCAAGCATCTGGTCTTCATGCCAATCGGTGTGGACGTAGATCGCGCCCGGCGTGTGATTGAGGATGTTTTGGACCTGATCGCCGATCGACCGAATCGTGCCCAGGTCGTCGCCTACGATGCGCACCTCGACGGGAGCCTCCATGACATCGCCCTGTTGCAGTTCCTTGACGAACACCTTGGCTTCCGGAGCAACGGACGGCAACTGTTCGCGAAGCTGCTCCACGAGCTTTGGCGTTCCCTTGACGGTGTGCGTGTTGACCAGAATCTGCGCGTAATTGGACGCCGGGGCCACCGGGTTGACGTTGTAATAGAAACGCGGAAAGCTGGCGCCCAGGAAGCTGGTATAGCTGCGAACTTCGGCGTGCTTCTGCAGAACGCCCTCGATGCGCCGCACCGCCGCGTCCGTGGCTTCGATGCGCGTTCCTTCGGGCAGCCAGACGTCCATGACGAACTGGTCGCGTTCCGCCAGCGGGAAGAACTGCTGGCGAACAAGAGTCAGAATTCCGATCCCGGCTACAAAACTGAGTACCCCCACCAACAGCACCTTCTTCCGGTGGTGCATCGCCCAGGCAATGATGTTGTTGTAATAGCGCTGCATGTGGTCCAGGGCCGTGGGTTTCTTCTCCGTTTGCTCGGCGCTGTGATCGTGCAGTCCCTTCTTAATGAAGAAACCGTTGATCAGTCGGGGTCAACATCATGGCGACCACGAACGAAACGCTCAATGCAACCGCGACGGCGATAGGCAGAGCGCGAATGAACTCTCCGCATGCGCCGGTCAGCAGCGTCAAAGGCAGGAAGGATGCGATGATGGTGAGGGTCGCGGCGAGAACCGGGATGGCCATTTCAGACGCGCATCTCCAGCAGGCATCCGCAATGGGGACCTTGTGATCCAGCAATTCGACGTAGTTGTCGGCGATCACGATGGCATCGTCCACCACCATGCCAAGGACGACAATGAGCCCGGCAATCGAGACCTGATGAAGCTCAATTCCCGCGGCATTGAGCATCGCAAAAGTAATGGAAACCGTAACCGGGATAGCGACCGCGGAGACCAGCGCGACTCGCATGGGCAGCAACACCATGGTCACGAGAATGACGGAGATGATCGCAATTCCGAATTCGCGCGTGAAGTCCTGCACGCGCTCGTGGACGACACGGGGCTGGTCGGCGACGAAATCCAACTGTACATCGGGCGGTAGAGTGGTTTGCACACGCGCCAGGGTTTCGTGCAATTGTCTTGCCGAACTCTACGATATTGTTGCCCTCGTGCATCTCGACGGAGAGCAGGATGGTCGGCTCGCCGCCGATGCGCGCATACTCGGTCGGGTCCTTGTAGACGCGCTTCACATTGGCCAGGTCGCCCAGGTAGATGGGCTGCCCGGTGGGCGACACATCGACCATGATCTGCCGGATCTGGTCTTCGGTTTGGAACTGCCCATTGGGATCGATGAGAGGCTTGCTGTCTCCGCTGGGAACGCGGCCGCCGTACATGATGGTGTTACGGCCTTGCAGAGCCTTTTCGACCTTCTGCGGGTCCACTCCATACTGCGAGATCCGCTCCCAGGAGCTAGTGACCTCGATGCTCTCCTTTTGGTCGCCGATGCGCTTAATCTTGGACGCTGCGGGGATAGTACGGACGGCACTTTCCACGCGTTGCGCGTAGTCCTTCAATTCTCGATATCCGTAATGTCCGCCCTTCACGGCGATGAGGCCGGCGACCGTATCGCCGAAGTCGGAGTCCACGATCGGGCCGCGAACACCAGAGGGCAGGTCGGTCTGCTTCAACTGCGCCAAATCGAGGCGGAGCTTCGACCAGAACTGGTCGGAGTTTTTCACCGACTTGTTCAACTCGACATTGATGATGACGAGCCCGTTGCGCGAGGTGGAGTAGGTCTTTTCCCGGCGCACTTCTTCAAACCGGAACAGGCGCTCTTCGATCTTGTGCGTAACCTGGCTTTCGACCTCTTCCGCGGTGGCGCCGGGATACTCCGCAATCACCAGCCCGGTACGGATGGTGATCTTAGGATCTTCACGGCGCGGCATGGTCAGGAACTCAGTAATGCCGACAATAAACATCATGGCGGTGAGGACGAGCGTCACCTGGGGGAAGCGCAGGGATGCACGGACAGGGTTCATTGGCCACCTCCGGCAATGCGAACCAGGGAACCCTCATGCACGTTCTGCTGACCGCCAACCACGATCTGCTCTTCCGGTCTCAAGCCGCTCTTGATCTCCACCTCATCGCCGACCAGGTTACCGACTTCCACGCGGCGAGCGAATACACGTTGTCGAGTAGCGTCGTAGACATAGACCAGAGGAATGCCGCGAGGATCGTGAACCACAGCGATGGAGGGAGCCGCAAGCACATCGACCATCGCGGAATCGTAAACGCGCGACTCGCTGATCATGCCCGCGCGCAGAACGTGGGTGGGATTGGGAATGGCAATCTTGGTGGTGAACGTGCGCGACACTGAATCAGCCGAATAACCGACCGCCTCGACCTTGCCATCGAATTGGCGGTTGTCCAGTGACGGTATCGTTACGAGGGCGCGCGCACCATTGTGTACCATGCCGATCTCCGCTTCCGGGATTCCGACGCGTACCTTCACCGGATCCAGGTCGAGAACGGAAAAAACCGGATTGCCAGCCGCCACGGTGTCGCCTACATTCACATGACGCATTCCGACAAACCCGCTGATTGGCGCCCGCAATTGGCAATCGCCAAGGTGCTTCTTCGCTTCGTTCAGCTGACCATTGGCAGCATGCGCCTGGCCCTGCGTGGCTTCTCTCTCCTCGCTCCGTGCGCCTTCGCGGGCCATATCGAAGCGCTGCCTCGAAACCAGGTAAGCCGCTTCAATCTTGTGGAAGTCGTTGGCCGCCAGGCTCTGATGATCGTAGAGGTACTTCTGCCGTTGATATTCATCTTCAGCGCGTTCGAAATCTACTCGCGCCTGCTCGAGTTCCTGCGCCCGCACCCCGTTTCTCGCCTGGAGTGCGTTAGCGTCGGCAGCGGCCGCCTGGCCAAATGCCGCTTCAAACGCATTGCGGTAGTCGGAACAATCGAGCTCGGCCAGCACCTGGCCCTGCTTGACGAACTGTCCTTCTTCGGCCAAAACGCGCGCCACGCGGCCGCTCACCTGGAAGGCGGTTTGCGCGGTCACGTTGGCTTCCACCGAACCGCTCGCCGCCACCGATGACGGCTGGTGAAGCCGGTGCGGAGCGCGGAGTTGCACGGGGATGGGCCGATCCGCTGCGACGCTTGGCTTGCGAGCACATCCTGCAATCACGCTGGCTGTGGCACAGACGATTGCAAGAGCCCGCATTAACTGTCGAGCGCTAGTTTTACGATCACTGGAGAGGAAGTTCATATTGATACCTTTCGGGTGCGTTCCCACCTTCGAATTTGTCGCACTAGCTTTGTGTGTCCCTGCTGAGTTCAATCGAGTTGCCGATCCATGCAGAGGACACAAAGACCTCACGAGCCGACACCTCTACATTTGCAGCCGAAATGCCAAACGGCGGAGATAATCGAATAGCTTTAGAAATCAGTGCTCTGCGGGAAATAGCCGCATGCTTGGAATTGTCAATAGTCGCAACTGTCGATGCAGGTTCGACAGCTGCAGAACCAGAGCGGGACGGAATAAAGTCGGCAAAGCGTCTGTCGCCTGGTGCTCTGTTCTCTTGTTCAGGAATTCTCATTCGTTGTTCTCCCACTCGTGCGCAGCCGTCATGTGCAAGTCTTCCCCGCAGCGTATGGAGCGCTCTACTGCTTCCCTGGCCACTTCCAGCCGCTGATCTCTGAACTGTCGATTCCGTGTTCGTACGCGTGATGCCTGCATGCAATCTGTCGATCGCGAAATTCCTCTTTCGCATGCGCTCCAATCCTCTGCAGCACTGGAATTCGGTCGATCGCGTCGATTGCAAGACTGAATCGGTCGGTTTGGTTGTTAATGGCCAGTTCCATTGGCGTGTTGATATTTCCCTTTTCCTTGTAACCACGCACGTGCAGGTTTCCATGGTTCGTACGGCGGTAGGCTAGGCGATGTATCAGCCAAGGATATCCATGGAAGTTGAAGATGATGGGTTTGTTCGTCGTGAACAGAGAATCAAAGTCCGCGTCCGTCAGGCCATGTGGATGCTCCGTGCTCGGCTGCAGCTTGAACAGATCAACTACGTTGACGAATCGGATCTTCAGGTCGGGGAAATGCTCCCTCAGCAGAGCCGTCGCGGCCAATGCCTCCTGCGTTGGGATATCCCCAGCCGCAGCCATCACAACGTCTGGTTCAGTACCCTCGTCATTACTGGCCCAATTCCAAATGCCGATGCCCTTTGTGCAATGGGTAATCGCGGCGTCAATATCCAGGAACTGCAGATGCTTCTGCTTGTCCGAGACAATTACGTTGATATAGTTCTCGGAGCGCAGGCAGTGATCCGCCACTGACAGCAAGCAGTTGGCATCGGGCGGAAGATAAATGCGGGTTACGGCCGCACTCTTGTTGAGCACCACATCCAGGAAACCAGGATCCTGATGGGTGAAGCCATTGTGATCCTGCCGCCACACTGTGGATGTAATGAGCAGATTCAGCGATGCGACCTTGCGACGCCACGAGAGTTGGTTACAAATGGAAAGCCACTTCGCGTGCTGATTGAACATTGAGTCGATCACGTGAACGAAGGCTTCATAGGACGACAGGAAGCCGTTTCGGCCGGTGAGCAGATAGCCCTCGAGCATCCCTTCCATCGTGTGCTCGCTGAGCATTTCGATGACGCGTCCGTCTACGTCCAATTCGGTGCCGTTGCTGTCTTCCGGGAACGTTTCAGCGATCCAGAACTTCTTCGATGCCTGGTAGATCGCGTCGAGCTTATTGGAGGTGTTCTCATCGGGCGCGAAGACTCGAAAGCTGTTCATATTCCACTTCATGACGTCGCGCAGGAAGACACCCAGTGGAGGCACGTTCTCCACTTCTTTCATCCCAGGATGGTCGACCGTGATTGCATATTCGCGAAAGTCAGGCAGGCGCAGCTTCTTCCTGAGCTCTGCATTCGCGTGGGGGCTGGCGCTCATGCGGCGCGTGCCCACTGGCGCAATTTCGGCGAGTTCCGGCCGCAGCCTGCCGGAGTCATCGAAGAGTTCTTCGGGCTTAAATGAGTGCAACCAGCTCTCAAGGATCTGGAGATGCTTCTGATTCGTCTTGACGTCAGCCAGCGGAACCTGATGCGAGCGCCAGAAGCCTTCGATCCGATGTCCGTCGACCTCCAGGGGTGCGCCCCAACCCTTTGGCGATCGCAGCACCACCATCGGCCAGCGTGGACGCGTCGCAATGCCGCTGTTTCGGCATTCTTCCTGGTGCGCCCTTATCTCCGCCAGGCAACGCTCGAACGTCGCGGCCATCGCCTGGTGCATGCTCTCGGGCTCGGACCCTTCGACAAAATACGGATTCCACCCATATCCGCGGAGAAGATCTTCCAGCTCCTCGTGCGTGATCCGCGCCAGCAAAGTCGGGTTGTTGATCTTGTATCCGTTGAGGTGGAGTATGGGTAGAACAGCACCGTCGCGTATCGGATTCAGAAACTTGCTGATATGCCACGAGGTCGCCAGCGGCCCGGTTTCGGCCTCGCCGTCTCCCACCACGGCTGCAACGATAAGGTTCGGATTGTCGAAAGCGGCGCCGCAGGCGTGGGAAAGGACATAGCCAAGTTCGCCACCTTCATGAATCGAACCGGGCGTTTCCGGCGTGCAGTGACTGCCAATTCCGCCGGGGAACGAAAACTGCTTGAAGAACTCGCGAAGCCCTTTTTCGTCCTGGCTCTTGTCGGGGTAGATTTCGCTGTAAGTTCCCTCGAGATATACCGGGGCTAAAACACCTGGCGCTCCATGGCCGGGGCCGGCAAGAAAGATCATCTCCGCATCGTGCTTCCGAATAATGCGACTCAAGTGGGTGTAAATGAACGCGAGCCCAGGGCTTGATCCCCAATGGCCGAGAAGGCGGCTCTTGATGTGCTCTGGCTTAAGGGGCTCCCGCAACAACGGGTTGGCCTGAAGATAGATCATTCCCAGGGCCAGGTATTTGCACGCACGCCAGTAAGCATCGATCTTCTTGAGTTCATCAACGCCCAATGGCGCCCCTGCGACAGTCGCCCGAGCCGTTCCTTCGGCGCTCAGTGGGTTTGTCGATTCTTCTGTGGCTGTAATTAATGTCATTTCGAATGTCCTCAGTTCCTGGTTGTTTGCCAACGCGGGGTTGATAGTTCAGCTCTCACGGCTCAATCACACGCGTCGGCGAACGAAATTCTCTGTTTTTCCAAGCTGGACCGAATTTTCAGTCGCGCCCGCAGCAGCCGTGATTTGGCCGCGCTTACCTTGATCCCCAGTTTTTCGGCAGTTTCTTGCAGAGATTGTTCTGTACAGTGGAATTGCTCCACCAGATTGCGGTAGGGCGGCGAAAGCCGATCAACGGCGACCAACATGCACTCGATTGCCTGTCGCTTTACATATATTTGTTCCGGATTGGGTGAGCGATCCGGGAACTCCCAAGTCTGCGATTCCCAGCCTTGATTGGCTTGCCGATCATAAGATATCTCGGAGCGCGATCTTCTTTTGCGCATCAACATCAAAGCTGAATTAATCGCGATTTGGGTTAACCAAACCGAAAAGCGACATGTGCCTCGAAAGCACTGAAGGTGCACAAAGGCCTTGTAAATTGCGTCCTGGAGCACATCCTCGGTATCCTCGCGATTTCTAAGCATCCGGAAGATTCTCTTTTGTATTGACTCTGTATGTCTGCGGCATAGTTCAGCAAATGCGGGCCCGTCAGAGCTTCTCGCGGCCGCGAGTAATTCCTCATCAGAAGCCTGAGAGTATTCGGGGATTCGACCAGTGCTCGCGCTTGATTCAGGTAAGTGTGACGGCCCAATGGGGATTAGGCCTGTCGTCTCTTTGCTTTTTGCAAGGAATGTCATTCGGGAATGTCCTCACTTTGGCGCCTCTGATTCTCGCGGGCAGCGAGATCTGCCGGACGCTCGTGGTTCTGGTAAGCTCGCGAGAATTGGTCGGCTGTCGGGTATGGCACTCGAGGTTCAGTAGGCTTGGTCATTGTGGAGGATCCTTTTTATCGGTACTAAGCTTGTGCGGCGACTGATGCGAGCCTTGCAGTTTTCGCGAGTGCGCTCCCGAGAATTTACGTTCCGCTTATCAATGAGTTCGTCAGTCCTACATAACTGCAATTCGGCTGCCAAATGAAAGTCCTTGCTTCTCAACTACGTCGGCAACAACAAGGCAGGCACTGCATGACGCTATTTCGGCAGCTGACGCAATCGCGGCAGAATACAACGACATTTCATTTCCTCTCTGTACCCGGACCGGCTACGGGAACTGAGTTGAGAAGGTTCCATCCCGCGGTTCCCGCTGGCTTCGCCAGTTGTTCTCTGTGTGAGTGCAATTTCATTTCGATGTCCTTGAGCCCCGATGTCGCGCGGTCTTGCCGCTAGCAGGAACGGAACAGATGCGCCGCAGGTATCAGTAGGGCAGCGAGCCTTGGCGTCTTCCGCTCAATGCGTAATCGGCTTTTTCGATCCCGAGCCGTTCCATCTTTCTCTGTAGAGTGGTTCTCTTGAGGCCCAACTTGTCGGCTGCACCACCACGTCCAGCAAGCCTGCCGTCGGCCGATCGGAGAGCTCCCAGAATGATCTTTCGCTCCATGTGGTGCAGCGTGTTCTCTTCGGGGAGGGCAAGAGTGCAATTTGTACTGAGGTCAGACAGCGGAGCAGCTAGAACGTCGCTTCGGCTGAGAATCACCGAACGCTCAATGAAGTTCTTCAGCTCGCGTATGTTCCCCGGCCACGGGCTTCGCGCGATTGCGTTCATAACGTTGTCAGGAATCGTGCGAATGGTCTTGCCCATCTTCCTCGAGAAGACCGATACAAAGTAGTGAACGAGAAGGGGTATATCTTCGGTTCTTTCGCGCAACGTCGGCACATGAACCGGAAATACATTGAGCCGGTAAAACAGATCCTCGCGAAACCTTCCGTCGCGAATCATGTCTGGCAGAGTACGGTGGGTTGCGGCAATGATTCGCACATCGACTTGGATCGTTCTGGTGCTTCCCAGGCGTTCGAACTCCTGCTCCTGAACCGCCCGCAATAATTTGGGTTGCAATTCCAGGCTGATGTCGCCGATCTCGTCGAGGAAGAGCGATCCCCTGTCGGCGAGCTCGAACCGGCCCTTCTTCTGAATCAGTGCCCCGGTAAAGGCTCCCTTTTCATGTCCGAACAGTTCACTCTCCAGCAGTCCTGAAGGAATGGCGGCGCAGTTCATGCGCACAAAGGCTCGATCGCGCCGGGAGCTGAGGTTGTGAATGGCGCGCGCTATTAGTTCCTTCCCCGTTCCCGTGTCGCCGTGAAGCAGGACCGTGGAATCGGTAGGCGCAACAATCGCGACTTGCTCAAGCACTTTCAGCAGCGCTCGGCTCTTGCCGACAATGTCATCGAAGCAGTGGTCAGATCTGATTTGAGACTCTGGATATTGCTGCTGGTTTTCGATTTCGCTCACCTTGGCAAAGCGTGTTCCTGTAGGCTCTCCCGGGTCTGCGAGAGCAACATCCGCGGCCATAGTCCCCTCCACCGTGGCGCATCTGGATTTGAACTGCAGCATGAATGCTCCTTTATGCAGCCTGGGCCTCGTCGAAATAGCGTCCGGCCCAGAACTTGAATGGATTGTTGCGGGATATCATGATATGTGGCTCCCGATCGAGCCCGCTTGCCTTGTCGGAAGACTCGGCGCGCGCGATATTGGCGGCTTGAACTTCCCGGAAGATCTCTCTGATCTCTTCCGGCGTCTTGGGTTCAGAGTGGTATCCCATAGGGATTCTCCTTTCTATGTGCAGCCCGTCCTGGCGTATTGCGCTTCCGAAGCGGGCACTCGTCTAGTAGTCGAATCTGGTTCCGATGCACAGTGGCACAAGATTGAATGCCCAGCCCACCATTGCTCCGGCAATGCGGCAGTTTTCGAGCGTGGGAATATCAGTAGAGGCCACGAGATCCTCGGCGTTGCGGCGAAGGTGATCAGCGATCCTGACCAGTTGCGCGTAGTTGATAACTGAGGTCCGCGTCATAACGGCGTAGTGTCCTTTATCGGTGTAACGTTCGCTGCGTTGGATAGTCTGCATTTTCGTTTCGCTTTCTGCCCCGACTTTGGGCCGGTGCTGGCGCATTACCCCGCCGAAGCAGGTCACTCTGCACAGTCGCCGAAGATGGCTCCGTCCATATCGGATAGCGGCACGAAGGGCGTGATTCCCATTGAGAACAGCAGCTTGTCGTCATCAGCGGTGAAGAGGGCGGGTTCACTCTTCTTGGGCTCGTTGCCGTAGATCACAGCCAGCGGCGTAATTTCGAGAGTGTCCATCGACACTGCGCAGAGCATCGCAGCGTCGGAACTATCCGCGTCTGGTTCCACCACGATCAATTCGTCCCGCTTTGCGGCTGCGAGGATCGCGTCATAGATGGCCTTGATTGATTGCGTCATTTTCGTTTCTCGCTTTCTGCAGCGGCCCGGGAAGGGAGCCTATGCGGTTCGGATTGATGCAAGCGTCAGCCGAGGTCCCCATCATGCCCGTCTCTTTCATTCCATCCGGAGCACCCTGGCTAGCTCTTGATGGAAGACATTGTGGAAGCTATTTACATTTCGCGATACTCTGCATCGAGGGAAACGACGACCTATGTGGAGGCAAGTGGACGCCTCCATTCGCGGAGAGGACAGGCTTGTTTGAGGGGAGCGGCCGGTTTCTTTCGGGTGCGCGAGCTACCTCTTGCGAGGCATAGGCTCGATGCGCTTCCATCCGAAAAGGCGAGCATCGACCGACCATAGACCCGGCCCTAACATTGCCAGGGCAGCGCCAAAGGTTGCTACCAGGAGGTAGACCAACCTGTCTGCAGGTATGGTGACGAGCCAGCAGCTTTCAATCAGAGCCACGAGTGTTCCCACTATCGGGGTAAATAGCCCGATGATGAGAAGAATCGCTGCGGCAGCCAGGAGAACAGACAAGATTGTCATGGGGATGGCCGGACTGCATAGCAGGGCGGAACCTGCACTACTCACCAAAGCAAACCCGACAACCAGGCGCATTAAGATGAGACCAATCCCGGGCCAACCGCCGGCGAAAGTGGAATACAAGCGTCGCAATGGACGCACCTCTCGTATACGTATTCATTTTCGTCAATTTCCCAAGGGAATGGAGCCCCACAAAGAGGTCGGATCGAGCCTCTTTTGAGGCTCAGGGGGAGATAAAACGGGGGGCGAGAATCTACAGCTCGATGATTCCTCGTTTCAGAGCGATGGTGGTGGCGTGGGTTCGGTCGCTGGCGCCCAATTTGGAAAGGATGCTCCTGACCCGGCTTTTCACCGATTCTTCCGTGGTGGAGAGCTGATCTGCGATTTCTTTGTTTGCACGTCCGGCGGCTATGAGTCGCAGCACGCTGATTTCTGCCGGCGTCAGGGCGTCATCGGTGGCGTGCTCGACAATCTCCAGGGAAGCCTCCGGAGAGATTGTTTTCTTGCCCGCATTTGCGGCGCGGATCGTCGCCAGCAATTCTTTGTGCAGAGCATTCTTCAACAGGTACCCCTGAGCACCTGCCTTGAGCGCTCGGACAATCTGAGCGTCGCTCTTGTAGGTTGTCAGCATAATGATCTTCGCATCCGGGAACTCATTGCGAATGGCAATCAGCGCATCGAGCCCGTTCATCTCCGGCATCTGCAGGTCCATCACCGTCACGTCCGGTCGATGCGTCCGGAATTGCTGGATGGCTTCACGGCCGTCGGAGGCCTCGCCTACCAAAATCATGTCCGGCTGAATGGCAATCAATGCGGCGATGCCCTCGCGTACGATGGGATGGTCATCGACCGCAAGAATTCGAATTCGAGCGATATCGGTACTCATGGCGCTATCTCCTGATTGATGCCTCTACTTTCTGCTCAGCAATTCTGATAACCAGGAACGTTTTGCCGCTCTTGCGTAGGCGGCGGCCGCAGGAATGCGGAGTTCCACTTCGGTGCCCGCACCGACTTCGCTCCAAATCACCAGCTTGCCTCCTATCAGTTTGCCGCGTTCCCGCATGCCAGGCAAGCCATAGTGTCCCTCAGGCTCCTGCCCCGATAGAACCGCTGTGTCCATGCCTTTTCCATCGTCCCGCACACGGAGCCGGAATTGTTGATTGTCATACCTGATTTCGACTTCGACCTGCCGAGCCTGCGCATGCCGGAAGGCGTTCCGGAGCGATTCAGCGGCAATTCTGTAGATTTCGTCGCGCAGGAATGGGATGCAGATCGCGCGGCTCACCTTCCACGGTGACGCGAAATGCCGGAGCTGCGTGGTTGGCTGGATCAGTGGCCAGTTCCTCACCCAGCGAGTTCACCGCCCGTGCGAGGTCGTTTGGTTCGACCGTGGAGGTGCGTAAACCCTGCACGGCATCCCGGCCCTCGGTAATCGCCCTGGCAGCCCGCTCAATGGTTCTGTCGAGTTGTTCCCTTGCTTCCGCCGGGCGTTCTGGAAACAACTCGGAAACAATCTGGAATCGGAGCATCAAACCCTGGAAGCTTTGAAGCAGTGTGTCATGAAGTTCGCGCGCGATGCGTGTCCGCTCTCCGACACGTGCCTCCAGAGTCATCTCGAACTGATGATGCAACTGACGTAACCGCCACTGGTAGGCTGCCCACAGCAACGTCACGGCAAGGACCGCGCAAAGGACGCGAAACCAATTTGTACTCCACCATGGAGGCGTGATGACGATGGTCAGCGACACCCCTTCTTCATTCCATACTCCATCACTGTTCGATCCCTGCACGCGAAAGACATATTTGCCCGGGTCGAGATTGGTGTAAGTAGCCAGGCGCTGCTTGCTGTCCACCTCGTTCCAGCCAGGTTCGAAGTGCTCGAGCTTATATCGATAACGGTTCTTGTGGGAATTTGCGTAGCTCAACGCAGCGAATTCAAAGGAGAAGACATTGTCACGGTAGGGGAGAGTCAGGGAATCGACGTATGGGATGGCTTTCTTGAGCACCGACTTAGGGCCGATGGGCACAGATTTGTTGAAGATTTTGAAGCTGGTGATCACGACCGGGGGCACATACGGATTATCTCGGATGGTTTCAGGGAAGAACGCGTTGAACCCATTGCTGCCGCCAAAGAACATTTCCCCGTCCGAGCCCTGTGTATAACAAGCTTGACTGAATTCATTAGCCTGCAAGCCGTCGGACACGTCGTAATTTCTAAACGTTTCCGTCTGGGGATCGAAGCGAGATATGCCGTTCTTCGTGCTAAGCCATAGCCTGCCGAGCTTATCTTCCAGAATGCCCTGAATAACGCTGCTGGGTAGGCCCTGACTTTCCGTGTAGCGGGTGAAAGTTTCGTTTTGACGGTTGTATCGATATAGTCCATCCAGGGCCCCCAGCCACAACGTTCCAGTGCGGTCTTCGTGAATTGCGCTGATGTCGCCTCCATTGAGTCCGTGAGGGTCACGCGAATCGGGCGTGTAGTTCGCAAAAGTTTTCGTCCTGTCATCAAAGCGGCTCAGCACGCCCTCTCCCCTCCCTACCCACAGCATGCCAGAACGATCTTGATAGAAGGCCAAGGCAGCATTCCCGTAGATGGTCGGATTCTTTGGATCGGGACGATAGTAAGTGAACTGCTCAGTTACCGGATCCAAACGAGCGACGCCGTCAATATGCCCTACCCATAGCTGACCACTTCGATCGCCATAGATACGGAGAACGTGATTAGATGGCAAGCTGTTGGGATCATCAGGGTTGTGCCGGTAATATTTGAACTGCCCAGTCCGTTCATCGAACCGGTCAACACCGCCACCCCAGCCACCCAACCAGAGATAGCCGCGTGCATCTTTATAAATGCTATTAACGTCAGTGCCTTTGCTCAATGGCGTTCCTGTCGTCCAGTCCGAGAGCATAATGGGTGACTTGTCCCGTCTTTCGGTCCAATCTATCCAATGCGCGAGGGGAGAAGCCTACCCACAAAATACCCTCTGGAATCTGCGTAAATTGCGGTGACCCGGCCAGGGGAGAGACTATTCGGGTCACCGGGGCGATGCATATATCGGCCGAACTGCTTTTGCTGGAAATTGAGAATATTAAGCCCTCCCTTCTCAGTTCCCACCCACAAAACGCCGCCCCTGTCCTGATAGACCGAGATAACTCCGTTATCGCTGAGGCTATCCGGGTCGCTCTCATCGTGCTGGAAGAGGCGCGTTAGATGTTCTGTGCGTCGGTCAAAGTAATAGAGGCCCAAGCTCGATGGCACCCAGAGTCCTTTTCCTCGATCATCGAAAAGCTTGCTACTAACCAGGCCGACAGCACCGGCAGCCAACCGGGTATTTCGCCAGTCGCTCTGTGTGCGGATCATACTTGATGAGCCCGACAATCGGGGAATAGGCCAGTATCCAAAAATTGCCGACATCGTCTTGATACACGTAGTCCGCGCCCAAGCCATTCCTGGTTGCGGGTGGGCGAGTAATTTCTCCTGTCTTTGGGTTTAGATGAAACAACCCGCGCTCGCCAACAAACCAGATATCGTGATGCCTATCTTCGATGACGTGAGTGATCCTGCCAACAAATAGGCCCTCGCTGTCGTTTAGGTAATGAGTAAATGTTCCGGTGGTTGGATCAAACTTGTCGAGGCCGCTTGCTTCGGTGCCAAACCACAGATAGCCGCGACTGTCGCGTGCGATACTGTTGACGGAATCGGCGCCAATACTGTTGGGGTTGCTGGGGTCGTGCCGGTAGCGGGTAAAGCGTTCGGTTCTGGGATCGAATTTGTTCACCCCGCCAGTGTAGGTGGCAATCCACAAATAGCCCTGATCGTCCTCGATCAAATCCATAACAAGGTTGGCGCTTAGGCTGCCAGGGTCGTTGGGGTTGTGCTTGTATACGACGAAGGCGTTACCGTCGTAGCGATCAAGACCGTCCTGGGTGGCAAGCCACATGAAGCCACGGCGATCCTGCAAGATGGCTTTAACATTGCTTTGAGATAGGCCATCGTTCGTGGTGAGGTGGGCGAATCTGAGGTCCCTTTCCACAACAGGGCCGCCCTGAGCTGGGTGGGGTTGGGCTGCTGTGGCATATAACGCGTGAATAATGCAAAGGAGCGAGATACGGCCCGCTCCCCGCAAGCGCCACGCCGTATTTCGGAGAATCATGCTCATGCCTTGCCCACAAACTTTTGCGACAACCAGGAACCTCTCCGAGCTGTCTTGTATGCGGAGGAAGCAGGAACAATCAGTTCCACTTCGGTGCCGGCGCCAACTTCGCTCCAGAATTACCAGCTTCCCACCTATCAGTTTGCAGCGTTCCCGCATGCCAGGCAAGCCATAGTGTCCCTCAGGCTCCTGCCCCGATAGAACCGCTGTGATCCATGCCTTTTCCATCGTCCCGCACACGGAGCCGGAATTGTTGATTGTCATACCTGATTTCAACCTCGATCTGCCGCGCCTCGGCATGGTTAAAAGCGTTCCGGAGCGCCTCAGCGGCAATCCTGTAGATTTCGTCGCGCAGAATGGGATGGAGATCGCGCGGCTCACCTTCCACGGTGACGCGAAATGCCGGAGCTGCGTGGTTGGCTGGATCAGTGGCCAGTTCCTCACCAGCGAGTTCACCGCCCGTGCGAGGTCGTTTGTTTCGACCGTGGAGGCGCGCAATCCCTGCACGGCATCCCGGCCCTCGGTAATCGCCTTGGCAGCCCGCTCAATGCTTCTGTCGAGTTGTTCCTTTGCTTCCACCGGGCGCTCCGGCAGCAACTGCGGAAACAATCTGGAAGCGCAGCAGCAAACCATGGAAGCTTTGAAGCAGTGTGTCATGAAGTTCGCGCGCGATGCTTGTCCGCTCTCCGACACGCGCCTCCAGCGTCATCTCGAACTGATGATGCAACTGCCGTAACCGCCACTGGTAGGCTGCCCACAGCAACGTCACGGCAAGGACCGCGCAAAGGATGCGAAACCAATTTGTACTCCACCAGGGGGGCGTGATGACGACAGTCAACGACACCCCTTCTTCATTCCATATCCCATCACTGTTCGATCCCTGCACGCGAAAGACATATTTACCAGGGTCGAGATTGGTGTAAGTAGCCAGGCGCTGCTTACTGTCCACCTCGTTCCAGCCAGGTTCGAAGTTCTCGAGCTTATATCGGTAACGGTTCTTGTGGGAATTTGCGTAGCTCAACGCGGCGAATTCAAACGAGAAAACATTGTCGCTGTAGGGAAGAGTCAGGGAATCGACGTATGGAATGGCTTTCTTGAGCACCGACTTAGGGCCGATGGGCACAGATTTGTTGAAGATTTTGAAGCTGGTGATCACGACCGGGGGCACGTAGGGATTGTCGCGGACATTTTCAGGGAAAAATGCATTCAGCCCATTGGTGCCGCCAAAGAACATCTCTCCGTTTGGGGCTTGATAACAACCGGTACTGAACTCATTGCTCTGCAAGCCGTCGGACGCGTCGTAGTTTCTAAACGTTTCCCTCTGAGGATCGAATCGGGATATGCCCTTCTGCGTGCTGAGCCAAAGCCTGCCAAGTCCATCTTCCAGAATGCATCGAATCGTGCTGCTCGGCAGGCCCTGGTTTTCCGTGTAGCGGGCGAACGTTCCGCTTTGCCGGTTGAACCGGTATAGTCCGTCCATCGCTCCCACCCACAGTGTTCCAGTCCGGTCTTCGTGGAGAGTGTTGATGCCGCCGCCGTTGAGCTTGTCAGGGCCACGCGGGTCGGGCGCGTAATTCACAAAGGTCTTTGCCTTGTCATCGAAACGGACCAGTGTGCCGCCCCACGTCCCCAACCACAGCGTGCCGGAACGATCCTGATCGATGACCCAGACGGTATTTTCCAGACTGGCCGGATGGTCTGGAACAGGCCGGTAATTGGTAAATCCATCCCTCGCTGGATCGAAGCGGCTTAGGCCGCCCACCTGGCCCACCCACATTTGACCGTTCCGGTCTCCGAAGATGGTGTAGACGTTATCAGAAATCAAGCTGTTGGGATCATCGGGGTTGTGCCGGTAATGCTTGAAACGCCCCGTGCGTTCATCGAACCGCACAAGACCGGAGCCTCCGCCACCGACCCAGAGATAACCCGCTGTATCTTTGTAGATGCTATTGACGTTCGTGCCTTCACCGAACCCCTTCTCGTCGCCCGGGGTGGGAACATAGTGGGTGATTTTTCCCGTCTTTCGATCCAATCGATCGAGAGCGCGAGGAAACAAGCCTACCCACAGTACGCCATTGGGATCCTGATAAACCGCCTTGACCCTGCCCGGTGAGAGACTACTGGGGTCGGCAGGGCGATGCATGAATCGGACGAACTGTTCTTGCCGGAAATCAAGAATGTTGAGCCCCGAGTTTTCAGTTCCCACCCACAGCACGCCACCCCTATCCCGATAGACAGAGAAAACCGCGTTGCTGTCGAGGCTATCCGGGTTGCTTTCGTCGTGCTGAAACCGGTACGTGAAACGTTCTGTTCGCCGGTCGAAGTGGTAGAGACCCTGGCTGGATGGCACCCATAATCCATTCTGGCCGTCAGCCACAAGGGTGCCGTTCAGCGACCCCCCGCTGCTCGTCGTTGCCAGAACGCCGACATCACGGGCGCCAAGCGGGTATGTCGTGAGGCGTTCTGCCTCCCGATCGTATTTCGCGAGCCCGACGACCGGGGAATCGACCAGCATCCACAAACTGCCGGTTTCGTCTTCATACACACTGTCTGCGCTGAGGCCATTCCTGGTTGCAGGAGGGCGGGTGATCTGTCCCGTCTGTTGATTCAGATGGAACAGACCGCGCTCGCCAACAAACCAGATCTCGCGATGCCTATCCTCGATCACCTGGCTGATCCTCCCAACAAAGTGGCCATCGCTGTCATTTCGATAGTGAGTAAATGTTCCGGTCGTTGGATCGAGCTTGTCGAGGCCGCTGTCTTCGGTGCCAAACCAAAGAGAACCGCGGCTGTCCTGGGCGATGCTCTTGACCGAGGCGCCACCGAGACTATTGGGATTGCCTGGGTCATGAAGGTAGCGGGTACAGCGTTCGGTTTCAGGGTCGAATTTGTTCACCCCGGTGTTGGTGGCGATCCACAGATATCCGTGATCGTCTTGCATCAGGTCCTGCAAAAAGTTGGAGCTCAAGCTGCCGGAGTCGTTGGGGTTGTTTTTGTATACGACGAAGGCGTTGCCGTCATAGCGATTGAGGCCGTCCCGGGTGGCAAACCACATGAAGCCCCGGCGGTCCTGCAAAATGGCAACGACATAGCCTTGAGAGAGGCCATCGTTGGTGGTGAGGTGGGTGAATTTGAGGTCCCTCACCAGAGCATGGACGTCCTGAGGATGGATATCCTGCGAGTGGCGAGTCGTCGCGTCAGCTCCAGGTTCGGGCTCCGGGCGAAAGGCGGCTTTCGCAGTCCGGTGCGCGAAGGGTGTGTTACTGCCCTGGGCAATTACAACTTTGGCGGGGTTGGGTTCAGCTGTTACGGCAAAGGAACAGTGAATCATGCACAGAAGCACGATCCTGCTCGCTCGACGCAAGGCCCGCGCGGTATTTCGGCGGATGGCGATCATGCTTTTCCCGCAGACTTTTGCGACAGCCAGGAACCCGTCCGAGCTGTCGTGTATGCGGAGGAAGCAGGAACAATCAGTTCCACTTCGGTGCCGGTGCCAACTTCGCTCCAAACCACCAGCTTCCCCCCTATCAATCTGGCGCGTTCCCGCATGCCGGGCAAGCCAAAGTGTCCCTCAGGCCCCTGCCCCGACAGAACCGCTGGATCAATGCCTTTACCATCATCCCGCACACGCAGCCGGAACTGTTGATTGTCATATCGAATTTCAACCTCGACCTGCCGAGCCTGGGCGTGATGAAACGCGTTCCGGAGCGCCTCAGCGGCAATCCTGTAAATTTCATCGCGCAGGATGGGATGTAGATCTCGCGGCTCGCCTTCAACAGTAACGCGAAATGCCGGAGACCCGCCGTTGGTCGGATCGGTTGCGAGTTCCTCCCGAGCGTATTTACGGCCCGTGCGAGGTCGTTCGTTTGGACAGTGGAGGCGCGCAGTCCCTGCACCGCATCTCGACCTTCGGTGATCGCATCAGCTGCCTGCTTCATCGCGCCCTCCAGCTTTTCCTTTGCCTCGATGGGGCGGTCCGGGAGCAACTGCGAAACTATCTCAAACCGCAGCATCAAGCCCTGGAAGCTCTGCAGCAGGGTGTCATGAAGCTCCCGTGCGAGGCTTGTCCGCTCCTGCACGCGCGCCCCCAAGGTTAGGGCGAAGTCGTGGCGCAATTGCCTGACCCTGATCTGGTAGATTGCCCACACCAGTGCCAGAACGAGAAGTGCGCAAATGGCGCGGAACCAATTTGTCTGGTAATACGCCGGCGCAATCGAGAACTCCAGCGAATCACCCTGCTCGTTCCACACGCCGCTGTTGTTGGACGCAATAACGCGAAACCGGTAGGGGCCAGGAGGAAGGTTCGTGTAGTGGGTGTGGCGCGGATTGACCGGCACTCTCCAGTCGTTGTCCTGCCCTTCCAGCTTGACGCGGAACTGCATCTTCTCCGGCGCGGTGAGACTGAGAGCGGTGTAATCGATCTGCACATCGCGAGTCCGCGCCGGCAGATGCAAGCTCGAAACTGCCGCGCCCGGCAAATTCTGCCAATACATCTTTTGGTCGGCTACGATTCGCTCGATGTGGACCGGCGGCGGGAGTTTGTTCAAAGAAAGATGCCAAGGAGCGACGACCTCAATGTCTTCTCGCGTCACGAACCACAGATTGCCATCAGTAGCTTTTGCAAAAGTTGGACCGAAGGCTGAAGGCGATCCCCAGGGCAGGGCGCCGTCGGTTGCACCCCAAACTGTCGGTTCAACCCGGCGCGCCGGGTCTGAGATCCAGGCATCCACCTGGCTGTGTGGTATGCGGAGCAGACCGCATGCCGTGTACAGCCACAATGAACGATCGTTCTCCTCTGTTGTCCAGTGAATCCTGTCGCACGGCAAGCCGTTGCTGGTCGTGAGGGTTGTGATCCGGCCGTCTTTGATGCGGCTCACACCGCCATTCTGCGTTGCGGCCCACACGGCCCCATCCCGATCGAGGCGAAGCGCAGCAACAGGCCCCTTGGTCATTCCATTCGCGGCTGTGTACGAAAGGCGGACCTGGCCATCCTTGAAATACTCCACCCCCCCATCCTGCCAGAATCCAAGCCACAGTCCGCCGCGATCCTGATCGAAAATGATCACCTTGGCCTGCTGACGGCGCCCGAGTGCTGTCCAGGGAAGATTCTCGATCAGGCGTCCTTCCCGAAGATGGGAAAGGCCTTTGTTTCCTGAAAGCCAGAGATTGCCTGCGTTGTCCCCGGTGATGGAATAGACCTCCGTGCTGGGTACCCCATCTACGGACACGAACCTGCCGTTGTTGAACCAGGCCAGTCCATGACCTGTAAACACCCAGATGCGCCCAGCATGATCCTGGTACATGGACTGCACCACGTCATCAGGCAGTCCATCTGCTTTACGGAATATGGTCGTTTGTCCTTTCTGCCATCTCGTCAAACCATCGCGAGTGGCAATCCAGGTGCTCCCATCAGTCGTCGCGATTACGGAACGAACGTCATCGCTGGACAAACCCTGTTTCGTAGAAACAGTAGTGACAGGGAGTTCTCGAAACCGATCAAGACCTCCAGCAGTGGACACCCAGATATTCCCTTCACGATCCTCGAAAAGGCCGGCGATGATGTTGCCTGACAAACCGCTCTCTGCCGTGAAGACATCCGTGCGACCCTGATGCACGTGGATCAGCCCACGCTGGTTGGTTCCGATCCAGAGACCTCCATCGCGGTCCCGGAGCAGCTTATTCGCATCGATGTCGCGGTCGGGCAGCATCGCATTGGAGTTCAAGGCGCTGCGAATCTGGTAGGCTTCGAGTTTGTCACCAACGACCTGCCTGAGTCCTCCACCTCTGATCCCAACGATTAGCCGGCCGTCGCCGGATTGAGTCAGGTCGGCAAGCCGCGCTCCGGGCACCGCATAGTGCTTCGGCGGACCGGGCTTCCAGCGCCAAAGACCGGATTCTGCGCCCGCCCAGAGAGCGCCGGAACTGTCCTCACCCAAACTCCAGACGAAACTGCCGAAGGCGCCATCCTGTCCGTAACATTGTGTGCTGCCGCTTTGAATGGCGCACAGCCGCCCAGTAGGGGTTCCCGGTGAACCGCCCAGCGCCCCCGCCCAAACCGTTCCGTCCCGGTCTTCGAGCAGTGATGTTATGAACCGAGCGCCTACCTCAGGATATTGGGTCAGCTTGCCGTTGTTCCAACTCGCGAGCCCGGCAAACGTCCCAATCCAGAGAGTGCCATCGCGGGTGACGAGCAGAGCATAGGGGCTTTCGGGGAGCTGCTGCCCCGCCGGTGGTTGCCAGGGGACGAAACGAACGCCATCGGAACGAAACAAGCCAAATTCCGTACCGAGCCAGAGATAACCATCTGGCGTCTGGGCCATCGCGAAGGCGGTGCCCGTAGCGAACCCGTCGCGGATGGTCCAGGCGGTATGCCCGTACTGGCTGATATCCAGCGAGGGGTCCAGTGCAAAAGAGCAAGTAAAGCCCCCCAGCAGAACACCCATGGCAATGGCGGCCATCCTCAATCTGCGCTTCACGTTGGGCCTAAATCCTAACACAGCAGCGGCGAACTCCGGAACGCTGTCTGATTGCCAGACAGTTTGAGCGTGACGTCACTCATATGGCCTCGCTCATATATATGGATAGAAGCCTTCCAGAGTATCTCTCCAAATGCTGCCCGCATTGTGTCAGTGCCGCAATCGCGGCATGTGGCGCCAGGCTGATGCGCACCGCGCACGCTGATATGCAGGGACTTGGATCTGTTTACGAATGGCAGCCGGCTTGCACTTGCGAAGGATCGATCTGACATTGAATTCGCATCGCATTGGCAACCCGGCTTGGAGGACGGGTGAATATCTGAGGAGCGCATCAGCCTTTGTTGAAGTCCGAGGCTTGCTGGACTCCACCAACTTATCGAAATGTGTCGCCAGCTAGAAAGTGCAACCATGCCCGGTACAACAGAAAGCGTCGCGGAACATACGCTTCCAATTCCAAAAACCGGTCGCAGTTTTCCGATAGGGGCCACGCTGGTAAATGGCGGCGCCAATTTCTCAGTCTTCTCAAGGAGTGCGGAGAGAATCGAACTGCTGCTTTTCGATCGGGCGGACGACAGTCGTCCTTCGCGCGTTATCCGCATGGACCCATCAGCGAACCGCACCTACCATTATTGGCACGTGTTCGTTGCCGGGCTGCAAGTTGGCCAGATCTACGGCTTCCGGGCGTTTGGGCCGTATGAGCCGCATCGGGGTCTCAGGTTCGATCCTGCCAAGGTGCTGCTCGATCCGTTTGGGCGGGCGATCAGTGTCCCCAAGAACTACAGCCGCGAGGCCGCGCGCCTGGAAGGCGAGAACGCCGCGACGGCAATGAAAAGCGTGCTTGCGGACCCACGGGCGTATGACTGGGAGGGAGACGTTCCCCTGAATCGGCCGTGGGCCCGCACGATCATCTACGAGATGCACGTGCGGGGGTTTACAGCGGATCCAAGTTCCGGCGTTGCAGAGTCGAAACGTGGCACCTACGCCGGGCTGATCGAGAAGATTCCGTATCTCAAGGAGTTGGGCATTACAGCGGTCGAGTTGCTTCCGGTGTTCCAGTTTGATGCTCAGGATGCGCCGCGAGGTCGAACCAATTACTGGGGTTACTCCCCTGTTTCGTTCTTTGCACCGCACACGGCGTACAGTTCAAACCAAGAGCCGCTTGCTGCGGTCGATGAATTTCGAGATATGGTGAAGGCGCTTCACTGCGCCGGCATCGAAGTCATCCTGGATGTTGTCTTCAATCACACAGCGGAAGGTGAACACGATGGACCCACACAATGTTTCCGCGGTCTGGACAATCCAACTTACTACCTCCTAGCTGAGGACCGGTCACGATATGCGAACTTCACCGGTACGGGAAATACGCTCAACGCGAACCATCCAATCGTCCGGCGCATGATCGTCGACAGCCTCCGCTACTGGGTGACCGAGATGCATGTGGACGGCTTCCGGTTTGACCTTGCCTCAATTCTTGCGCGCGACTCGTCCGGCGCCGTGATGCCAAATCCTCCAGTGCTCTGGGACATTGAATCCGATCCGGCGCTAGCCGGCACCAAAATGATTGCAGAGGCCTGGGACGCTGCAGGACTCTATCAGGTAGGTAGCTTCGTGGGAGATAGTTGGAAGGAATGGAACGATCGCTTTCGCGATGATGTCCGCGACTTCTTCCGCGGTTCAAAGGATTCGGTGGGTCGCATGGCTGACCGATTGCTCGGCAGCCCCAGCATCTACGGTCATAGGCAGCGGGAAGCCGAAGAGAGTATCAACTTCGTCGCATGCCATGACGGGTTTACGCTCAACGATGTAACCACATACGATCACAAGCACAACGAAGAGAACGGCGAAGGCAACCGCGATGGACGCGAGGAGAACCGAAGCTGGAACTGCGGCTTTGAAGGCCCGACGGACGATCCAGAAATAGAGGAGCTGCGAAACCGGCAGGTTAAGAACTTCTTGACGGCATCTATGTTTTCTGTGGGCGTGCCGATGTTTCTCATGGGTGACGAGGTGCGGCGCAGCCAACGCGGCAACAATAACGCCTATTGCCAGGACAATGATACGAGCTGGTTCAACTGGAACTTGCTCTCTAAGCACGCGGACGTGCTTCGGTTCGTCAAACTGCTAATCGACCGTCGTGTTTTGCGGGACGTGGAGCACGAGCGCCGGCGTGTAAGCCTAACTCAGGTGCTTCGCGAATCGAAACACTCTTGGCACGGAGTGAAACTCAACCAGCCCGACTGGTCGCCCAACTCGCTTAGCATCGCCATTGCCGGCGAGTTGAAGAACGAAGGGATTCTGGCGCACATCATCTTCAATGCGTATTGGGAACCTCTGGACTTCGAACTTCCGGTATTGGAGCACGGATCCGGTCCGTGGTTGCGGTGGATCGACACTGCCTTGGATCCACCGCATGAAATCTGCGATTGGAATGCGGAGGAGGCAGTTCTGAACCCGATCTATCACGTTGGCGCGCGTTCAGTCGTGGTGTTGATCGCTGGCGAGGGAGTACATCGCTATCCGACGCTTGCCCCATGAGCTACTATTCGTGAGGCAGTTTTGTCACGGACCACGCCTTAGTCGCATTCGTGCCCGTCTAGCTGCACTGGCCTCCTCTTCAGAAGTAGTCGGATTTGGAGATGCAAAGCCGCTCCATCTTGCGTTGCAGCGTCGTCCTCTTCAGCCCAAGCCGTTCCGCGGCGCCACCGCGCCCGGAGAGCTTGCCACCTGCCTCGCGCAGTACATTCACGATGACTGTACGCTCCATTGCATGAAAGGTTGTTCCCGTGCCGATCTCTTTCGCAGGTGGAGTCTGACGTAGTTCGGATATCGGAGCGGCAAGCGTTTCGTCCCTGCTGAGGATCACCGACCGCTCGATGAAGTTCTGCAACTCCCGGACATTTCCTGGCCAGCTGAAGGACGTAATCGCGTCCATGACTTCATCGGGAATGGTCTGGATCGACTTTCTCATCTTCCTTGACAAAGCCGCGACAAAGTAGTGGACCAGGAGCTGAATGTCTCCTTTTCTCTCCCGAAGTGGCGGTATCCGGATAGGAAATACGTTGAGCCGATAGAAGAGATCATCTCGGAACTCGCCGTTGCGTACCATCCCGGGAAGATCGCGGTGTGTTGCAGCGATGAGGCGAGTGTCTACTTTTATGGTGTGATTGCTGCCAAGCCTTTCGAACTCGCGCTCTTGCAACACTCTTAGCAGCTTCGGCTGGAGCTCGAGTCCAATATCTCCAATCTCATCGAGGAACAGGCTGCCCTGGTGAGCTAGCTCGATCCTGCCGCGTTTCTGTGCCAATGCACCTGTGAAGGCGCCTTTCTCGTGTCCAAACAACTCGCTTTCCAGCAGCCCGGAGGGAACGGCAGCGCAGTTCAGTCGAACAAATGTGCGATCTCGTCGTAGGTTCAGGTTGTGGATCGCGCGCGCGATCAGCTCCTTGCCGGTCCCGCTCTCCCCGATCAGCAGGACCGTTGAATCTGTAGGAGCAACAATCGCAACTTGTTCGAGAACGCTCTTGATGGCGGCACTCTTGCCGACAATGTCCTCGAAGTTGTACTCGGTTTGAAGTTCCGATACGAGGTACTCTCTCTCGTCTTCGAGGCGACGGCAGGAGAACGTGACTCTGCGGTAAGCAAGGGCATTCTCGATAGCAAGTGAGATTTGATTTGCGATTTGCGAAAGCAGTTCGAGGTCATTCTGACCAAATGCGTCAAGCTCCCCGCTTCCGAGCGAAATGATGCCAAGGGGGCCTTTGGAGCCGACGAGTGGAACACAAACGAGGCTCGCGACGGAACTGGCTCGCATTGGCTTCGCGATCGATTGCGGCAATTCGGCGATCTCGTCAGGGCTAAAAATTGCCGCTACCCTGGCGCGCATTTTGGCCACGTCCTCCTCGGTCAGGATAGTGGTCGTTATGTTCTCGTGCAGACCGAATCCAGCCCCGGAGTCGAGCGTCGAAAGCTCAAGCTGATTTGATCTCTCCTCAAATAGCCAGAAACCAGTCAGGACATTGTCGAAATATCCACGAATTGATTTCGAGGCGGCACGAAACAGCGCGGTTATATCGAGATGAGCAATGATGTGGTTGTTGATTTCAAGGATCAGCCTTAGCCGATCTCGTTCACGCGCCAGGCTCCGCTTGTAAGACTCGGCAGCCTCGAACGTCAACGCAGTCTCGAGCGCGGTCGCAAAATGTGTTGAGACAGAACTCATCAGCTCGACATCCTGCATGCCGTACTCACGGCCTGAGCTGTTGACAATCAGCAAAACCCCGAGGTGCTTTCGCGCAGTTGAAATGGGGAACATATAAGCACTGCTTGTCCGCGTGATGCGAGTGGCCTGCAGCAAGCCTGGAACTTTTGCAAGTTCGTCCGCCAGGGACTGGACATACCTCGGCTGCTGGCTATCGAGTACGAGCGCCATGGTGGTGTCTTTCAACGAGAACGCCCGGCCCATCAGATCGTCCGCTACAGCCATCGACGATTCCAGCGCATAAAGCCTGGCGCTTTCCCCGTCTTCGTTGAGCAGAAGCAGGGCTATCCGATCAAATCCGATGATTTTCGACAGGAGGACAGAGACGCTATCGAGAGCCGCCTGTACGTCCAATTCCGCAGCCAGCAATCCTGAGACGCTCAGTAGCGTTCGATATCTATCTTCACTCTCAATCGAGTTCGTCTCGTTGCTCATCGTAACCTCGCATCGCTCAATTTGGCGGAATGCAACATTTTGGCACGAGCTTGGTCGGCTCATGGGAGCGGTGCCTGGTCGCTCCGATGAGAATGTGCTTACAAACAAAAATCCGGTCGCACTCAGCTAACGATGTGGGCTACTTATGCCGTGTCTTGTTCTCGTGCCCACACTGTTCTGCGCGCCGAGCAAGTTGCTTCAAGATCTGCCTCGTGAAGACATCGCTACCGCGGAACCTGGCACCTATAAGCATGAGGGCCAGCAACACGTCCTCACCTTCCTGGCTGATCACCGTTAGTCCGCGCACATCAACCACCAATTCGCGATGCCCGTTTTCGCTGTCGTTGCTCTTGCAAACATTCTTCAACTCGTCCGTCCAGGGCTCTACAAGCTTTCCCTCTAAGACCAGCTGGCGCCTGGTTTCGTTCTCGATAATGGAAATCCTTAACATGTCGTTTGAACTTCAGAGAAGCACCTGCCGTGCCAAAATATCGGCATCCTTAGTTGCTATTTTTCAATAGTTTACAGATCTAACCGGTGTCGAAAGTCGAAAGTGTCGACGCTACGGACAGCGCGCGCCGACGGACTCATCAGTTCCATCCGCCGTCAGCTGAGGAAATGATCCCGTTTAGTTCAGCAGATCGACTGCAGGTGGGGATTAGACGTAATCGTATGGATTGATTCCCAGCCTCTTCATGCGGGAGATGAGGGTTGTTCTGCTCATTCCAAGCCGAACTGCGGCTCCGTCGGCGCCCCCCACGCGTCCTTTGCACTCGGTTAGCGCCCGCACGATCTCATCATGTTGCTTCTTTGAGTGGTTGTTCTCAGTGCCAGTTCCTTTGAGCGAAGCAATCGTCTCCCTGACGATGCGTGCAATGTCCACATCCTGCGTGGACACAGACGTCGGCGCGGGTTCCTGGATTTTCGATCTGCGAAGTTCGGCGAGTGGCGCCTCCAGTGATCTACCCCGGGTCAGGATGACTGCGCGCTCGATGAAGTTCTCGAGTTCGCGGATATTTCCAGGCCACTCCCAGGCCGTCAGTCCCTTCATCATGACCGCTGGTATTGAATCGATGCGCTTCTCCATCCTTTTGGCAAACCTATTCACGAAATACCCGACCAGGAGTGGTATGTCCTCCTTGCGCTCCCTGAGCGGGGGTATGCGAATAGGAAATACATTCAAGCGGTAGTAGAGATCATTGCGGAACTGCCGGTCGGCGACCATCTGTTCCAGATCACGGTTGGTTGCCGCCACAAGCCGCATATTCACTCTGCGTGTGGAAGTGCTACCCAAACGTTCGAACTCGCGTTCTTGCAGCGCTCGAAGCAGCTTCGGTTGAATTTCGATTGGGATATCTCCAACCTCATCGAGGAACAAGGTTCCCTGATCGGCGAGTTCCATCCGGCCGATCTTTTGGCTGATCGCTCCTGTGAAAGCTCCTTTTTCATGTCCGAAAAGCTCGCTTTCCAGCAGCCCAGTGGGGATTGCAGCACAGTTGAGCTTCACGAACGTGCGTTCTTTTCGCCGGCTGCGTTCGTGGATGGCGCGAGCAATCAGCTCTTTCCCGGTTCCGGTCTCGCCCAGCAGCAGTACGGTTGAATCGCTCGGAGCTACTGTCTCAACCAGTTGCAAGACCCCTTTGAGTGCAGCGCTGCTCCCGATGATTTGCTCGAATCCCATCTCACTGCGAAGTTCTTCTTCGAGGTATAACTTCTCTTGGGCGAGCTTGTCTCTCAACTCAGAGATCTCTTCGTAGGCCAGTGCATTGTCGATAGCAATTGCCATCTGGCCTGCAACCTGGCTGAGGAATGCAATCTCGTCGTCATCGTACGGACGCTGCGCAGTTCGTCCGATCGCGAGAATCCCGAGAGCGCGACCGCGGCTTACCAGCGGGATATGACAAACGGTTTTCGCCTCATCCAGAGACGCCAAATGCTCCGCTAATTCGGGAGGAAATTCACTCGGATCGGTTGTGTTTGCGATTGCAGGCTTGAGACTCTCCAATGCCGTTTTTGCGGGCTTCATTCCGCTCAGTAGCATTTGCCCGGTCATCACTGCCGGAGCCCCGGGGAAATCCAACGAGTACAGCCTGAGTTTGTCATTGGCACCTTCGCACAACGCGACGGCCGCGAGGTCGCCCAACATCACTTCTCGGATGTTCGCCGAAATCGCGTCTGCAACCTCACGAAGATCCAGGTTAGATGTGATCTTGTTCGTGAGACTCAGAAGCAACCGCAATCGTTCGTTTTGACGTGTTAGCTCTTCTTGAACTGTCATGAGATTCGTCCAGGAACTACGTGTGGCTACACGCTTTCACCACCACATCATCGCTCACGATCCGCTACCTTCGGCTTTCATCGCGATCTGCCGCCATTGCGTCAACTGCCCTTAGAGCGGTACGCATCACTCTAGCACAGTTACTTCGTTTCTACTTGAAAACATTGGAATTACACGTTTGTTGCTATGTGGTCATGCACGTGCTGCATTCAGTGGTCCGACCGGTGATTCTCTGCGTGCGCTATCGAATTGGCATTGTGATGCTTGGCTTTGTCGGTCGGGTCCAGGTGCACGCCGTCTCAAAGCGGCATACGCAAATCGAGAGATCGCATCGAACACGGCAATCGGGCTCTTCGAGTTTGCGCAATGAAAGGAATACAATGATCCGACAAGCCATATCTTGCGACATCTGTGGCGCGCAAAGGCGCGAAACGAACCACTGGTTTATAGCTTACGAGCAATCTGGAGAGTTGCGCGTCAGCGGCTGGAATTTTCAACGCCTGCATTGTCCTGGGACAAAACACCTGTGCGGAGAAAACTGTCTTCACAAGCTGCTTGACGAATTCCTCGCAGGCTCTGCGCAGGCGCGAACACTCGATGCTGCAGCGGTCGCTGCCCCTCAATCAGTGGTGGCTTCGGTGGACACAAGCGTCCCGGCTGCGCGGCTCGTGTCCCGGCACTTGCAGGCCCCGCTCACTTCAACGTTTTCCAGATGGAGCCAACATGCGAATCGAGCAATGAAAGCCCGCCGTCGCAAGTGCGGCGGAAGGAGGACCTCATGACCAGCAACACTATTGCAGTTCCCTTCAATCGCCCCGTTGCCGGTCTGTGCTGCGTATGGTCGTTGACTGGGACGGCTGATCATCCGCTCGCGTGCAAGTGGATTCCCGGAGAACTGCATGCCCGCTTTCGATCTGCAAGTATTGCCGATCCGCACCTCTTCGATAATTGCGCCTGAATCCGACGCAATTGAGAGTTGATCAATGGTCTGCAGTGCTGACCCCGTTTGGAACACTACACCAATGCCGCGTCACACGCACCGCCAGCTAAAACACCTTCTACTTATACCAGTGCTCTCCTCAATTCACTTATCAGGTCCTAAGACGGCACTTGCTGATTTCCATTCTGCATTATCGGATTCTCTCTGCCAAGCCGACAGCCCTTCGGATCGCCCTTGCTGTCGTGCCCGGGTATTTCAAAACTCTTACATCCCGACCTACAACGTTGCAGGCCAGCGCGAAATCGCTGATTGGGGCTGGTTGTGTCAGCATGGATCCCTCTCACACCATCGCTACAGTGCGGACTCTGATCACGACCTTGCCGCCATTGCGGCAAGTGCCGCCATAGCGTTCGACATTATCTTGTTCGAGCTGTTTATGGTGAGCAACTCTTCTTGAAGCTGAACAAGTTACGTGGGTTCCGCAAATGGCCACCTACGTGCAAGTGATTAAGACATATTGCGACATCTCCATGAGGCAAGGACCAATGCAATGAAGAGACCTGATCCAAACCATCCGATCAAATGTGTTGTGACGATCAACGTCTCGCATTCTGCAGACGGAGCCTTGCGCAGAAGTGAAGTCACTCGTGTGGGAGTTGTCGGCTCACCACATCACCTGGAGTTTTCGCCGACCCATATGATCGCTTGCTCTAGATGCTCGGTAATTCAAGCATGAACCGCGCCTCGTCTGCATCAATCTGTCAGACAGCACCGCTGAGCCAGATTTTCGAGCGCGAGATGAAGCACCTGCTCTGGCTCGCAGAGGCCATTGTCGGCGACCCGCTGGCCGCCGAGAGTTGCGTAGCAGCCGCAATGTTGCGTGCCGACGGCTCAACAAACGTGGCCCCGAACTGGCGCGATCATTGGATCAGGCGATGCGTGGTTCGCGATGCAGTAGAGAGAAATAGCGCGGAGATCAAGCAAATCGCCGCGAACTATATGCGTGATGCCGATCTGTAAGCGACTTCCTAACCCCGTGGCATGGGATAAACAAGCTATCGGATCTCTGACGGCCATCACGATCAGCGAGAGTTTGAACGTCTTCGAACGCGCCGCACTCATCCTGCATGCGTACTTGGGCTTCTCAACCCACGACTGCGCGTTACTAATCGACTGTCACTGGTCGCTTGATTGAGCCCGCATGTTCGAACGCAGTATGGCGCATATTCCGAGAGCAAATCAATGCTCTAGAGAATGCAGCAGAGCTCGAGATTTCAGGGGTAATCGCATGACCAGTACTTTACACATACTCTCGATTGAATCTCAGGACACCGGCGCCCTTGTTCGAGATGTGCTCGTATTGCGCACGAGGTGCCGGTTCTACGTTGCGTCATCCATCTGGGACCTCTGCGTTGTATTGGAATCTGACGGAAATCAACGTTGGCATTCTTCACAACACATTTTCACCGCAGCAAGTGCGCGTTTTTGCGGCTTACTCCAAGCGTCGTTGGCCCAGCGCCAAGATCCTGCTGATGGAACCCAAAAAAGAGAACGCGGATTACACCATATATGACGAGCGGATAACGCCCGGTGTTTCGTCCAAAACTCTTCTCGCCGCAATTGATTGGTTGAGCGCTTGCGCAAGACGGGCGAGACTCCCCATCGAGGGCACGCCACACAGCCAGCTTTCCAAACCCAAGCGCAGATCGCGGCGGAAACTCACCCGTGCGGTTCAAAAGCCCTAAAGGAGATAGTTATGCTCAACTTACTCAAACTTATTCACGTCTTCCTGGGTCTCAATGCGCTCGGCGCAGGCACAGCCGTTTGCACCAGGATGGTCACGGGGCGTCCCTTTGAGACGTGGTTTAAGCATTTCTTGCGATTCAGCCTCGCCGCCGCCTCAGTCGGACTGATCTTGTCCATTGATCACACCAGCGTGACCCAGTTGTTTACGATGCTCACTGTTTATGCATCCGGCTTCGCCTTACTCTCCTGGCGCAAATACAGTTCCTCTGACAGTTGGAGACCAGCCGTCGTGCTAAGCACCATGTGCGTTCTCTGTCTCGAAACGGTGATTATGATCGCGCACATTTTCAAGTTTCTGGCCGCCTGCAACGTCCTGGGTTTAGCGCGGCCTGACATCCCATTAGCCGTTTCGATGGTCACTGTCGTACTTCTGTTTGCGTTGTTAAGCACGACCGCCCTGAAAAAATCCATCAGCATGCAAGCGATCCTTTGACGCACAAGGCGGCCAGATGAAATTGTTCTCCCACTTCCGCCTCGACTGCCCTGGCCGTTGTTGTAGCTGTGTTTGCCTCATCGTGCTGGCTCAGTGCTCAGCAATTGGCTCTCTCCTCCTCGCTGCCAGATGCCCCAGGACCTCAATCGCTCAACGCTGGGGGGCCGATGGTGAGCGATGACACCGGCGCCTCACCGGAGAGTTCAAAGAGGGCCGCCTCGAATCCCGATCCGGCGAACATCAGTGGCACCGTGACTGATTTGAACGGAGATTTGGTCCCAGGCGCCACCGTCGATACTCGACGGCCCGCAATCCGAGGATCATCGCGAAGTTGTCGCGGGCGACAACGCAGCATTTGCCTTCAACAATCTCACGCCGGGTGCTCCCTATCGCGTGACCGTCAGGGCCAAGGGCTTTGTAGATTGGACATCGCCGTCCATCATCCTTGCACCAGGGCAGTACGACTTTCTTAGCGATGTTCGAATCAAAATCGAAGGAGAGGAGACTTCCGTAACCGTCTACGCTTCCAGTGAGCAGCTAGCGACCGAACAGGTTCGATTGCAATTACAGCAGCGGGTTCTTGGCATCGTCCCAAACTTCTATGCCGTGTACGACTCAAAGAACGCCGTGCCGCTCACGACCAAACTGAAGTTCAAGCTCGCGTTGAGAGTCTCCGTCGATCCAGTCACGATCGCTGGAGTGGCTGCGATGGCTGGGATCAATCAGGCTGCCAATCGGCCTGATTTCCAGCAGGGGGCCAAGGGTTACGGCCAGCGCTTCGGAACAGAGGCGGCGCAGGGCGCGAGCGACATTCTGATAGGGGGCGCCATACTTCCGTCCCTGCTGCATCAGGACCCAAGGTATTTCTACCAGGGTACGGGCACCACGAACTCACGGTTGAGACATGCGATGTTCAGCCCATTCATCTGCAGAGGAGACAACGGGAGGCTACAACCCAACTATTCGAGCCTTGGTGGGGACCTGGCATCCAGCGCGTTGGCGAACACCTACTATCCTCACTCGAATCGAGGCGTAGGCCTGGTGTTTGGCACATTTGCGATCGGTACAGCCGAGCGTATGCTCAGCGGCATCGCGCAGGAATTCATCCTGCCCAGGTTGACTCATAATGCGGCCAAAAACACCAGCATGGTCGAAGATTCACACTGATAACGTCGCGGCATTAGAAATGAAAAGGCAGGAGAAACTGATGGCGCCTACAATCAGGGCGCAAGAAAGGAAGACCTGAGCAATGGCAAGCACTGCGGCGCAGGTGACATTCAACAGCGGATGGAGCGTACCCACTCCGCATCTTGTATCGAGCAACTGCGAATTCCTGTCCTGGGCAAAAGATACTTCCCTGGGGACGCTGCCGGTAGAGGCATTGCGGGAGCTCGAATCGATCATGTCCATTGTGGACTACCCTGCCGGCGGTATCTTGTTCATGGAACAGGAGCCACTATTCCGAGTATTCGTCGTCCTTGACGGAGACGTGAGACTGTCGCTGCAAAACATCGGTGGGAGAAGACTAACCTTACGAATTGCAAAGCGCGGCGCCGTACTTGGAATGCACTCCGTATTATTTAGAAGCCTCTCCGAGTGGTCGGCAGATACCCTCTATCCGTCCAAGATCGCCTTGATCACACGTGGCGACTTTCTCCGTTTTGCGCAGCGGTATCCAGAGGTATATCGCCTTGCGACTGTCGAGCTCATGACAATTCTCAGGTGCGCATGTGCATCGCTGCATATCGTGGGACTGTCGTCTTGCGTTAGTGAAAGATTGGCGTCGCAATTATTAGTGTGGGGAGAGCTAGGCAAGAAAACTGGAGACCAAACACAGTTTTGCATGGCTCTGACCCATGCTCAGATCGCGGAGTTTATTGGCGCAACGCGTGAAACTGTCACGCGCGCGCTGACGGCCTTCAAAGAACGCGGATTAGTGGAGATCCGAGGTTGCACGCTGAAGATCCCCAGTACGACAGCCCTCAGGAAGTACGCGGAACGCGTTTAATCAACCCGTCTTGCGCGCCGTTCAACGATCTGAGTAGGCAAACATGGCAAGCGTGCAATAAAGAACCGTCAGCGGTGGGGAAACTGGGAATATGACTATAATTCGAAATCGCGGTAAATCGTCTAGGATTGGTGTCGCGCCGCTGAACGATCGAGTCTGGATGAGCCGGACGCCAATTCTGATTTGGGCTTTGGCGATCATGGTGTTCGCCCGTACCGCTTCTTCTCAAGGGTTGGGTACGGTCGAGACGTCGACGCCGACTCCGACAACTGCACAAATCATTGAACAGATGCAACGGCACGACCAGCAACAGGCGAAAACGCTGCAAAGCTATGAGGGACTGCGCCATTATTCAGTCGTCTATCGAGGATTTGCGCGGACCATAACAGCAAACATGGATGTAGAGGTGAATTATGACGCTTCATCGGGAAAGAGTTTCCGCATCATCTCTCAGAAGGGCTCCGGCATGCTCTGCGACAAGGTCCTGAAGCGGGCTCTCGACAGCGAAAGAGAAGCATCCTTGGACAAGTCCTCGACCGCGCTCAACTCAGTGAACTATAAGTTCCAGTTTGTTGATACGGATCGGGTGGGCGACCGCCCGGCATACGTCCTCACCGTGGAGCCGATCTCCCCAAGCAAATTCCTCTATAAGGGAAAGATATGGGTCGATGCTGCGGAGTTCGCAGTGGCAAAGATGGAGGTCCAACCCGCCAAAAACCCTTCATTCTGGATCTCACGTACGCTGATCCACCATACAAATGAGATGACGAATGGTTTCTGGCTACCGGAGCAGAATCAGAGTGAAACCAAAGTCCGGATCGGTGGAACCGCAACCATGTCCATCGACTATCAGTCATATCGAATCAAAGCGCAACCTGACTTTTCGGCCACTCTTCCAGCAGCGAAGAGCCGATAGCAGGAGGAAAATTGGATTTCGCCGTCGACGATGAGAGTCCCTTGCACATTGGCTGATCTGCAATTGATCTGAACACCACGATGCCAAGAGAGCTCTTCCGATAGCGTCTGGATTGACAGTAGTACCTAGCCGGAAAGGAGTGCAGAGTTTGACTGTTCGTCCATTTCCTGATGTCCTCGTTCGCAACATCGCGATTGCAACTGATTTCTCGCCCTGGTCCGATCGCGCAACGCGGCACGCCCTGCTCGTAGCTCGCCAGTTCGGAGCGGTTCTTCATTTTCTGCATGCAGTCCGTCGTTCCGAATTCGCTTTGGTCCCGGATATGATGGTCGAGCTTGATGCACTAGCACAGCGCGATTGCGATGACCTGATAGCTCGCCTCCGGGCAGTACAGGAGCTCGATAGCGTTGGGATTCGCTGCTGGAATGTAGAGGGCGAAATCTCAGAGGTCTTCGGAGATTTTATTCATGATCATTGCATCGATTTGCTGGTGCTGGGAACTCGTGGGCGAAACGGGATCTCAAGATTCCTCTATGGTTCGATTGCACAGGAGATCAGCCACTATGTCTCCTGTCCAATTCTTACCGTGGGTCCCTGGTCCCGCGGCGCGAGCAGACAGCTTCTTCTCAACAGGGTGCTCTTCGCTACCGATCTCTCCAAAGAGTCTAGAGCCGCTATCCCTTATGTTTTGACCGCAGCAAGAACATGGAATGCCGAAATCGACGTTTTGCATGTCTGCTCGTCAGGGAACTCTGATTGCCGGCGCTTGATGGAGGAGTTTGGCAACGCAATAGAAGACATCGCAAAGCCGGAAGGGTGTCCTTCGATCCACTACCACCTGATTCCTGGAAAGCCTTCCCATGCAGTTCTCGATTTCGCAAGACAGAATAGAGAAGATCTGATTGTGTTGGGACTGGACCGCCATCGCTCTCTGTACGGTGGCCCCTCTCTGTCTCATGCCTATGAAATCGTGTGCCAGGCGACCTGCCCAGTGCTCAGCGTCTGCTCCACTGCGGCCAGTGTCTGCGGATCGGAGATCTAAGCTATTCTCGCCCCTCCTCTGCCGCCGGCGGGCACGCCACAATTGCGGCAGATGACGCGATTTGACGGTCAACGCGACCTTATCTGCTGCGAGCGCGTCTTTTCACGAATCCATCTTTGTCAAGCGAGGCCACGAGGCCGCGTCGCGCACGATACAGATGCGATTTCGTTGATCCAGCCGTCAATCCGAGCAGTCGTGCAGCTTCCCGAGTCGGTTGCTCGTCGAAGACACATGCTTGCATGACAAGCTGGTGTTTCTCGCATTGCCTGGAGATGCCTTCACTGAGAATCTGTAGCAGTTCCTGTCGAATGACATCTTGCTCAGGATTGCGGGTAGTGTCGGGAAAATCCCAACCCTCCAGTCCTTCTTCCCCCCTGCGGTCGTCGATCGAGAACCATAATGCCAGCTTTGCCCTTCGCTTCAGCGAGAGAGCTGCGTGGTTGACGATAGCGACGAGCCAGGTACCGATGCGAGATTCTTTCCGAAATCGCCGAATATTCACGAAGGCCCGCAGCATCGCATCCTGTACCAGGTCTTCGGCGTCTTCGTGGTTATTGGTATATCGACGGGCCGCACGAAACATTGCTGCTCTGTGCCGGACGAGGAGCTCGTCAATGGCCCCGGGCTTTCCGGCTTGGGCTGCCATGATTAGCGCTCGCTCGCTGGATCCCTGGACGTCTTCACGGCAGCAAGGCTCGTTCAACCTCAACGATGATCTCCTTTCATGTGAATCTCCAAACTGAGCGGGTAATGATCAGAGGCGCAGATCGAATCGTGAATCTCAGGGCCTGACGTGCGGAGTGTTTGGTCCGTCAAGATCCAATCGATCGCCGCGCATCTTGCATGCCCGTCAACCCGTGCAGTTTTCTTTCCCGCAAGTCGGGTAAACGGGCTGTCCAACTGCGTGCCCGAGATGAGTGACGCTGCCGGACCCCGTGAGATGTTGAAATTTAAGTCGCCGGCCACAATCACATGTGCCTTTCCGGAATTGCTCTCCGCCTCACCGAGCATCTCAGAAAGCTGGCTATACCGAAGTTCGTCGTTCCCCCGGCTCTCCAGGTGCGCGTTGTAGACAACCATCGTCCGACCCTGAATCGAAATCTCGCAAATAAGTGCCATTCTTGCCCCGAGCCGTCTCTGGAAAGCCTGCAACCGAGGAATGAACCATCGCGGCCACCAAAACGTTGATTGACGCCGGAACCGGAGAATGCGCGGATTGGAGAGCGGGAATCGGGACAACGTCGTCTGCCCATGAAAGGCGGGGCAGACGCAGTTTCCCTGTCCCAACTCCTCGAACTCGCGTCCGAAAACGTAGTTCATCTTGAGGTCTTCGGCGATCTTTCGCGGCACGTTGAGATAACGCGTTCGACGCGCATTCACATCTGTCTCCTGCAACAGGATTAGGTCCGCTGACGATGCTGCCAGGAACTCGATGATTTCAGTTAAGCGAAGACCACGATTCACGTTCCAGCTGACCAGCCGGATCGGCTCAGGCCACTCACGCGGCTCCTTCGAAGAAAAACCCTTCTCCAATTCATTCATCGTCGGCTTTTCCATCAAACGACAGCGCTCACGCCTTCGCCATTACAGGCCTTCGGTTCGGTCCAGACGATCCGAGCCCTTCACCGGCGAACTTGCTCCGTCCAGAAAAACTGATAAGTGAACGCAGTGAAACAATCCAGGCCACATTTGCACCGAATGCTGCCATATAAACAAGCGGATGCATCAGGTTCAGAGCTGCCAAGACCAACAGAAAATACGGCAGGAAGCATCGCCGCACGATGAATTCTGTTTGCCGAGCCATTCTAAGCAGCTTACCCGCCGACCGACTCTCTGCATGCTTCTGCCAGACCAGAAGATACTGCTCAGGCCGATTTCCCGACAGCCGCTTTCGTCCGATCGCTGCGGAGATAAAGGTGAGCATGGCGCCCGCGAAGATTACGATACCCCATCCGACAGTTTTGGAGTCGCCGGTACTGCGTGCCACTCCGACGATGATCCCGGCGAATGTAACGAAGTAGTATGTATAGTCGCAAATCGTATCCAACCAGCACCCGAAGTCAGATGCTTGCAGCTTTAGCCGGGCAACCTCTCCATCGCACCCGTCCAGAATGCTCCCCCACACTCCCAGCACCGCACCGACAAAGCAGTTCCAGTAACCTCCCAAGGCGAAGAACCCGGCGGCCACAATGCTCAGCGCAAGTGTGAATAAGCTAACCATGTTCGGAGTGATTGGGAACTTGATCAGCTGCCTGCTGATCGGGATCGACACACGGCGATTCATCCGGGCGAAGATCCCGTCGGTCGGTTTTACGAGCCATCGATCCAGTTTGCGCTCCGCAGCTTGGAGATCCTCCAGCTGCGTAATTGCCTGCCATGATTCTTCATGCACATCTATATATGGATAGGAGCCTGGTGCCACGACCTCCGCATGTTCAGCAATCCAAACGTGGAGATCCATTTCATTGACGATCTTCGTTTCGCGCTCTACAGCGAGCTTCTCAGCCATCTCGCGCCCGAGGGCGATAAGGCCTATTGGCTTCCCTGAGTCTACAAGCTCGATTGCTCCGGCTTCTCCACCCGATTCGTGAAGCATTTGAAAGAGATTTGGGCGATAGCTGCAGGTTCCCCTGATGAATTCGACTCTGCCAGTCCTCACATCAGCCACGCGCAGAACCTCGGAGAGAGTGGCGGCCGCAGGAACCTCCATCCATTCGATGTCCGCCGGCAAGCGACCGGTGGCGATAAGAACCCTTCGGATCTTTGGGCCGGTGCTGGGATTGAGTACCAAAATCGTGCGAATGGAATGTTTGTGAACACTCAGAATCGCACGGAGGATGACCGGAAGAGTAGCCACGCTGGCCGTAAAAGATTCGAATTGCCCCTCATGAAGATCATGGGCGAGGATAAATGCGGAACTGGGTTGTGTGAGCGTCTGACGCAAAGGTTCGGCTGGCTCTGTCGTCTTGCTGTGATCAGTTTTCGGCTTAGGAATGGTGGAGGCAGGTTTCTGCTTTCTTGAAAACCAAAGGAGACAGATCCCGCCAACGATAGCCCAGAAGATGCCACGGAACCGCCGACATAGCGCCAGCAGCAGTCCCTGGGTTCCGGTCAGCCGGACAAGGCGGCCGATGACCATGTTTCCGCCCTCGTACGTACCCACATTGCCTGGATTGACAGATCCGACCACATTGATCAGCTTCGTCAGTGACTCCAGAATAAGCGCGCCAAGCAATGTCGCGGGGGCCCCAAGCATCCTGATGATCAGGTAAACTTCCAGGATTGCCAGGAAGTGGCAGAAGAGATTGAGCAGCACGCTGCACCAGAACGCACCCGGCGCCTCGTGGTAGAAGTCGACAATCCGCCCCTCCGCCGCTTTAAGGGTCGTCTCTTTGCTGACCACCCAGTTCCGGAACCATGGAATGCAAGCGGCTGCGCGGGCGGGCCCGGAGAACACCGGCCACCTTCGCCGAATGGCAATCGCCCCGGCAAACAAAAGCGACAATAATCCCAACACCAGCGCCGCTAAGTAAATGTGAACCGCATGGGAAACCGAGACTGCAAAAAGGAGCCCGACAATGCCGGCTAAAGTAACTACGGCACCTGCGAGAATGAAGAGGGTGCGGTCCAGTGCCACGGAGCTTATGGCGCCGGCGACAGAAACTCCGGAGCCCAGTAATGACACTCGCGCCGCTTCGCCGCCAAGCATTCCGACAAAGCCCAACTGTCCGATTGCCTCGGAGATCAGCCGTAGACCCAGGGTTCGCCCAAAGGAGACTTTGCGAGACTCACTCAACAGAGTGAGTCGCCATGCCCAGGTCTTGATGACGTGCGAGACCCCTCCCAGGGCAATAACGAGAAGCATTCCCCAGCCAATTGTCTTTGCATTTTCGACCAGGACACTCATTCTCACCGTCGTCAGCAGGTAAGCCAGCAAGCCCACACCCAGCAACGGTGCAAGGCGTAGGAGGACCTTCATTTTTCGCGGGCGATCAGACATAAGCAGGCCTTGACATGCCCGTGTACATTGCAAGCGGTCGGCCAATCGTCAAGAAGACAGAGAGCGGCTGAATCCAAAGCAGATGCAGAGATTCTCGGCGCCGTCTGATCTGGAAAGTGTTGCCGCGGTTGCGGCACTTGCCGCGAGCGCGGCAAGTACCCTGCTCGATGAAGACCGCCGTTCAAGGTGAGGACAAAACCCCTCGAAACCGCTCTGTGTGGGAGCTGCGGGCCTTGGAGCGAAGCCCGAAAGCAAGAATGTAGCCCGAAGTGGCATTCAATGCTAAACACCGAATTGTTTAGAAACTCGTCGGGTTCCCGTACTGATAGCCCGGCAATTTGCGCAGCAGTACAGATTGCGAGATGCATGAAATGAACACAGCCTCTCTGTTAACCAAACAAGCGAAGCTCGAATACGCCACCGAAGACGATGTGCAGAAGTTCTTCGTGGCTGCAATGAACGATCTCTTTTGCCTGGCATTTCTTCTTACGGCAAATGCCGACAGGGCCGAGGATTGCATTGTCCGTTCCATTCGTGAGTGCATGAAGAACACTTGCATCCTCAGGGAGAACCTGCTGGCATGGATCCGGAACAGCGTCATTCGGAATGGAATAGCGATCGTGACGGAATTCGAGTTGGATTGGCCCCACGATACACAGATCGATTCGACTCCCCTCATCCCCGTGTCCCCGCAAGCTTGCGTTGGCACAATGGACTGCTCCGCGGGCATTCTGGAACTAAGCAGTTTCGATCGGCTTGTTTACGTGATTTGCATCATCGAGCTCTACACGAGCCGGCATTGCGCCCTGCTGCTCAGTAGGTCGCGCGAGGAAGTCCGCGAGGCGCGGACTCGGGCGTTAGCACATATTGCCGAATTCGAAAGCACATGGCGCGACATCCCGAGCAATTCCTTCGCAGACTCGGGGGTGCGTTTTGACCGTTCTCGATCGGAATTCGAAAGCTCGTTCGGCAGTCTTTTCGATTGAGGTCTGTTCACAAAGTTGCCTGGGGCCGATATAAAGCTGGGACAGCAGAGTAGCTTGGCCGGTACCTGCGTGATCCGATCACGATCGCTGGAACAAAGAACGCAAGTTTGAACATCGATCACAACCACCCTCGGTTTTCTCAATCTTTCGGATCTGTCAATGTGAGCCTGCACACGTGTTCCTGCGAAGACTAACGGAGTCACCCACGCTGCGCGATTCTTACGGGTTTTTCAATCTCACTCTTCTTCAGCATTCGCAGGTCGGTGTCATGCGAGCTTTGAATTCGCGCCTTTACGTTTCTCAATATCTGGTCAATATCAGCTGTACTTTTCTTAAGAAGCCGCGCCACATGCGTGCGTGAATGCCGAAGAACCTCCAGCAACGCGAACGCTGCATGTTCTGTGTGGTCCAGTAGCGCAAGGAGGGGAACTTTTCAGATTGTAAGCGATCGATTTTGAATTCCTACGCTCGGGCCGCTCCTCGTGCTGCTGGCGATCGGTGGAGCGAGATTCTGGGGCCGCCGTGATTCTTCTGCTCTACTGGCCTTGTGTGCGTATGAATAGGCTGCTTTGCTACGATGCGCAGCCTTACGATCACGGCACCACTTTCGGACACATCGCTCGGACTATTGTGATTCTCCAGGAAGTCGCGTTTAATGCGCGTCGCGAGAACATCATCGAGAGGCTCATTGACTTTTGCTTCGTAGTAAGTTCGCCTTGGCTTAATTAGAGCGCGTTATTATCGAAACTTCCTGCTTTAGTGTGAAATCGATGAGAGTCTCGGTTGGCACTTTAACCTGGTCTCCCTTCGTGATCGTTTCGGATCCTGCTCCCACGCCGGCGCCAACTCCCGCGCCGATTGCTGCTCCCTGACCGCCCCCGGCGAGGGCACCGATAAGTGAACCAAAGGCCGCGCCGCCAACTGTCCTCTTTGCGGTGCTTGCCCCGCGAGACTTGCCGGTCAGTTCGTATTCTCCCGTAACTAGCGGCATTGTTCGCCCATCCACCACAATCCCTGTTAGCTCCAGCTGAAGCTGCGATCTGCCGCTGAATGTTCCTGACAATCTTGACTCCGCCAGTCGGCCATATACCTGGGCGCCTTTTGCGACTACGATATTGCCATCGACAATCAATGGTTCTTCGAGGGAAGCCTCAAAGCGATCTCCAATACGATTCTTAGTGGAATCGATGCCGTCGATGGTACGTACTGAGATGCGCGTTCCGGCCGAAATGGTAACGCTTCCTGATGTCTGCCGGCTGGCGTGTTCTACGTTCTCGGAGTCATTGAAAGGCACACGATCTAGTACGTGAGGCGTGTCACTCACTGCCGCATCGGAGGCAAACTTGATTGAGACGATGTCAGCGCGATTGAACTTCTGCACTGATGATCCGACCTGGAAGCTGATCTCATTCTCCGAGCCACCCATGAACCTGCCATTGATCAGGCTTCCATTCTTCAACTCCAACGAGTCGGCTCTCGCGACCATTGCGGCCAGTAGGACTGTTATGAGCATTCCGTAATTTCGTCTGAACTTCTCCATGAATTCTCCTTTGCGAGGTTTCCGTTTAATCCTTCACTGAGCCAACTAGAATTCAGCTCTGCGTGTTCATGAGTGATTAAGGTAGTCACGTGCTGTCCCGCTTAAGGCTTCAGCAGTGACTTCCCGAAGCCAACAGGAATGGCAAAATTTGATCCGCCGAAATCGCGTACCATCGCAAAGTTGATTCCTATGATTTGACCTTGATCATTGAAGAGTGGGCCGCCGGAACCGCCGGAGGTGGTCTGGGCGTCATAAACGATCTTGTCGGGAAGTACTTCGCCAATGTGTCCCTGAGTGGCCACAGGCTTGATCAAATGATGATGCGCGAGTTCTTCCATCACCTGCCTCGGATCCCCCTTCGATGAAGCTGCGATTGCCTGGAGAGTTACCGCGCCAGTCCGTGCCAGAATCGCATTTACGCCAGTGGGATAGCCAAGCAACAGAACCGGACTGCCGCCGACAGCGGAGTTGTGACCATCGTCCAGGGCAATATGCCGAATACCCAGCCCCGAAACGTTTCCCTTCACGACTGCGACATCTACAGCAGAAGAAATCCTTTTCGTTGTGATAGGGATGCCATGAGTGACACCAGGAAAATAGGCCGTCATCTCAGCAATCTCAGGCTCGAGGCCCTGATCGAGCATCTCCTTCAGCTCGTCGTTCTGCCACCAGGGTTCGGCGACGTGATGGTTGGTGAGGATCTGTCCATCATTGGATGCCAGAAACCCGGTGCCAAATACATCAAGGCGTACCTCTGGACCGATCCCAGTGAGGCTCACTAAGGGATTGTTGGAGTTGTCGGTCTCAGGCTCGCCGGTACTGGTGAGCGCGGCGTAGTGCAATTTCAACCCGGTATTGTGATCGCGGAATGCCAGAGCAACATGGATAAGGCAGACGCTCGGTTCATCAGCGTCGATAATCGTATGTGCAACTCTACCCTCGGTTTCGAGTTTCTGAAGGCGGCCTTCTACTGCCGTTACCTGGTTTTCGAGAACGGCAGTATCTTCTGGTTGGCTGCTTCTAGTTCCGGTGTCTCGTTTCCAAGGTTCTGGTGGGACCGTTCCAGCAGGCCTTGTTGCGAGAGCGCGCCGGTTTGCAGACGCGTGATGGCAGCATAGACTCGGACATTCTCGGCGTGACTACGACGGTAGAAGGAGAATCCGACGAGGCCAACAATGATAAACACAAGAACAATTGCTACAGCGCCGACAAGAACTGTCCGTCGTTCCTCGTTGACCGCCGTTACCACATGCTGATTCGCCTTCTGGCGGTCCTCGGTAAGGCGGAGCCGCTCTGAAAGCTCGTCTGCGATCTCTTTACTCCGTAGCTGAGAGCGTATCCTCGAAAGCAGCTCGGCTTGATCGAGAGGCAGCGACAACGCGTCATCGGCCCCGAAATCCAGTCCCCGTGTCCGCTCCGCTGAACTTCCGTGAACCAACATCACAACTCGTATATTGCGAGTGTGCTTTGAAGCTTTGATTTCAGAAAGAAGGTCGCAACAATCCAGCTGCGGCGGATCCGCTCCAAGAATGACGAGGTCGGGTTCGAAAGCGAGAACGGCTTTCACTCCCCCGCGGTAGTCGGTTGAAACCTCGTATCCTGCGTCTCCCAACACTGCGACGAGGGTTGCTCTCAAAGCGTCGTCAGACTCAACGACTAGCAATTTCCCAGCTTGGTCGTTCATAGCTTCCTTTTCTCGGTGCGGCCGAGGTTGTACGTGGGGGATTGCCGGTGGCGGAGGGGCGGCCTCAATTGTCACCGTTGTCTCAGTACTTGCCTTGTGATTTTCATCATCCTCAGCAGTAGAGGTAATTGTTACCGGTCCGATGGGGGCCTCAGAGGCTAAGAATATTCCGACACTACCGATGCCTATGATTCCTCCTCCAGTCGCGGAGTACCTGTAGCTAAGCGGACGGTCCTGGGGACTTGCGCCAACGCAGGTAATTCTGCTGCTCGCGCGAGGCGAAACGGTGGGAGGATCCGCAGAGCAGCTGATGGTCGGAGGGTCAAGCTTCTTGACTGTGAAAGCAGTGGAGCATGTGACTGACTCACCCGGTCTCTGACCCTCTTTGCCGGGCTTGCCTTCCTTTACCTCGGCGTTAACAGTGTAGGTGCCCGGTACCATGGACCCCGTGAAGACCCGGGCCGTCTCACCGTTAGCTACTACTCCAGTGCCCGCCCAGTTGTATAACAGGTTTACGCTCTTGCCTGTACTCACCGAATCGGCTGTGGCATTCACGATCACCAGTTCGCCCGGATAGACAGCAGGTGGTGTAGCCTCGCATGCCAACGTGATGTGCGGTGTCTTTCTGCATCCGGAAACAAAAACGAACAGAACGAATGCAACAGACAGGCACTGCCATCGCGCGAGCGAGTTCATTGCTATCTCCTTCCAATTGCCGTGAGCCGAAAACAGGTCATCGGTGTTCATGCTGAGCGCTACATCGAACGGACCAGACAACAGAGCACAATCAGATGCGGGTTGAAGAGGGCTCAGGCAGGTTCACGCTTTGTTGATATGCAACGCACTCGCCAAAAGAGAATCAAGATATCTCCTTCGCTTTCAATATGTGCCCAAACGCGACGTTGCCGCGATCCCGGCAGATGCCGCAATTGTGGCGCAGTGCGGTGACTCGAGACAACATCGGCCGCCGTTATCGATTCCTTGGATAATTCGGCACCGAGGAGTTCCGAATCCGCCATAGAGATCGACTTTTTGCATGTCTGCTCATCAGGGAACTCCGATTGCCGGTACTGGATGGAGCGGTTTGACCGCGCAATAGAAGACATCGCAAAGCCGGAAGGGTGTCCTGCGATCCACTACCACCTGATATCCGGAATGCCTTCTCGTGCAGTTCTGGATTTCGCAACACAGAATAGAGAAGATCTGATCGTGTTGGGACTGGATCGCCATCGCTCTCTGTACGGTGGCCCCTCTCTGTTTCATGCCTATGAAATAGTGCGCCAGGCGACCTGCCCAGTGCTTAGCATCTGCTCCACTGCGGCCAATGCGCGCCCAGTGGCTTCGGGTCGGTGATCTAAACTATCCTCGCCCTACTTTGCGCGAGCGGGCACGCCACAATTGCCTCAGATGAAGCGATTGTGGCTCATATCTAGAGCTTGTGTCGGTGCGGGCTATCTCCATCTTCTTCGCTGTAAAGCAAATAGCTTGCCTTCCAGTTTGGACGGCGAGATGGCATGAACCGATCAAGCACAAAGACGTTCACTCGAGCGCAGACTGACTCCCAGACGCGCGGGTGCCTGAGACTTCTTGAGAACCACTTGTAAACTGACTCCGTCCGTGCCGGGATTCAGATCAGGGCACCTGCAAGGATGAAGAGGGTGCGGTTCAGTGCCACGGAGCATATGGCGCCGGCGACAGAAGCTCCGGAGCCCAGTAACGACACTCGCGCCGCTTCTCCACCTAGCATTCCGACAAACCCGCTCTGTCCGATTGCTTCGGAGATCAACCGTAGACCTAAGGCTATTGCATCTACGACCAAGGCGATCAATCTCACCGCTATCAACAGGTAGGCCAGCAAGCCCACACCCAGCAACGGTGCAAGGCGTAGGAGAACCTTCATTCCTCGTGCGCGATCAGACATAAGCAGGCCTCGCGATCCCGGGTGAGCGCTGAATCTGCGGAGCGATGATTTGTTGGGCGTAATCCAGAGCTGCCGGCGTGTCTACGTCCTGCCACTGTGCGTCGCCGATATCGAACCCCTTGAAGGTGCCGTTCTGAGCCATCAGCCGCAGTCCATCCGACAAGGAACAATCCCCGTTGATCGTAGCCGTTTCAAGCCAGCCAAAGAGTGCGGGGCTGCAGTGAAACATTCCGGTATCCAGGGCATTGTAGTTTCTGAGGGATTTACCGATTTCAACCACGCGATCCTGGTCGAGTCTCACCTTTGTCGCATCGTCGAGATCAAATACGCGGCAGATGTTCGTATCAACCCCCAGGGCGACCTCATCCAAGCCAAGTGGCTGACTCAAGAGCGACCTGGCCGTTTCGGGTTCAAAAAGATGATCTGCCATCAGCAACAAGAAGTTCTCGTGAATCACTTTCTTTGCACGCAGAACCGAAATGCCGTTGGCCTTTTTGTAGTCAGGATTTGCCACCCATGTCACCTGGACTCCGTCGAATGGGTGGCTTTCATACCACTGCTTGATTGCGTGTCCCCGGTAGCCAATGACGATTACGAATCTCTCGATCCCAGCCTGCTGGGCGCCAGCCATCACGTGCTCCAGAAGCGGCTTCCCATTCATGCTTACAAGCGGTTTGGGCAACTCTCCGGCCCGCGCTGCAATGCGGCTTCCATTACCCGCCGCGAGAATCAGAGCTAGCTTAGTGTCTGTCATTCTTTGCCTCCATCGATGAGAAATTTGAGAGGCCGGTCGGTGCGGCCGAGACCGGCTTGTAATCGAAATAGCGTATGTTTACATCGGTCGCACCGAAAATACGTGCATCAGTTACGCTCGTCGTCATTACTGGAAACCAAAAAGATCCGTTTTTCCGGTACTGCTGCACAAAATGCACCTTCCGCGTCCAGAACGACGGATTCCTTGCCGGCTCCCCCTCCACACGAGCAAGGGCATAGTCTTCCGCATCCACCCAGATCCGGCCACGAAATAGGGACTTGTCTTGTCGCTTGGGGACCACATCGATGACATATGCGGTTCGTCCGTCGAGGGAACCCGCTTCAATCAATCGAAATGTGTAGTTGTCTGAGGTGATTCGGGAGCTCGTGCGCGCTTCCGGATGCGAACTATTTGATTCCGTCGCAAGCATCTCTCGAAGAACTCGCTTGTTGGCTGATTTCCATCCATCCTCCGACAACACTTCAAAATGCTTGATCCCGTTCAGGTCGCAGTTGACTCGGACAAGCATCTGTGCCCGCTTCTGGAATGTATGGTTTTCAAGGACGTATTCCCGGTCGCCGATGTACCCGCCGCTTGCCGACTCGCGAATGCCATCGCGAGCTAGCATTGTGACGACTACTTCGTCAGCAGTCTTGGCTTGCTGGCCATACAGGGGCTGCATGAATCCAACTGCATATATCACTGTTGAAAGAACAATTAGATGAAATCTCATAGTCAAAACTCGAACACGAATTTGCCGCGATATTCTCTCCACGCGTCGTTGTAGAAAGAGCCGTAACTGGAACTATCGAGGTCATTCTGAACATCACGTGGATTGTCATGATTGAACGCGTTGGAAACGGAGCCGCCGGCGCGCACTCTAAAGTTGCGATCCCCAACGTGCATCGTGAAGGGCCTTGTAATCTGCAGGTCCGCAGATGAGAACCTCGGAAAGCGCTTTGAACTGCGCGGCCCTACGTATTCGCGATACTCGTTTTGTACCGAGTAAGGGAAACCGGTGTGGATGTCGTAAACGGGGGCTATGGTGAGTTTCCATGGTCCCTTCACGTCAGCCCAGAAGAGCTCTCGGTTAGGAGCGTCGAAGAGAAGACGACCTTTCTGATTGGGCTGAATCACTGCTTGTGGGTAGTTGCCAAAGAAGAGAAACGGATCGTTGAGATCTCCATGGGCGCGAGAGTAAACATAGGAGCCGTTTAAAGTCATGCGCGGGAGCTGATATCTGCCGGCTATCTGAAATTCCCGGTAGGAGTCGCTGCCCGCATTTGACAGGGAGATAAAGCCGGATTCCGGTGCGCTGGCTGGCGAAACGACGAAATCCCGTGCCGTGTTGCGGTTTTCATATGCAATGCGGATGGCAAATTGTGTTGTAACCTGCCGGTCAAGCTCGACGTTCCATGTAGTGCTTCGTGGGTTTTCGAGAGAGCCGGCGGTCCGGTTGACGAACGCCGTCGAACTCAAAACCTCGCCAGATTGGTCGGAGAGCGTTACCGTTCGGTTTGGAAAGTTCGGGAATGCCGGCAGCAAAAGCGGTACGCGATCGTAAAAGATGCCCGCCCCGCCCTTGAGAAGCGTCTTGCCGTCGCTGGTTAGCGACAGCAAGACGCCGGCTCGAGGTGCGACATGCGTCGAACTCGTTATCGTGTCGCTATCAAGCCGAATGCCGTAATCGAACGACAGCCGGGAAAAGACCGTCCATTGATCGGAAAGATAAAGCGCTGCTTCGTTCTGATCTCGCTCGAACCAGGATGCGGGAGAGAATGTGATCTGTTCGATCACAGTGCCGGAGGTTCCAACAAGTTCTACGGGCCGAAATGTTTCAATCCCACGCAGCTCAGAGTGAGCGTAATTCCATCCTGTCTTGAACTGGTGCGTGCCGAGGTACTTTCGTGGAGCGAATTGGTAGCTCTCCACCGACTCATAGCGCGATGTTCTCCGGTGTTGCCGATTGAAGAAACCTCCTTCAGTCGTGTCAATAAGCAGCCGGAAAGCATCGTCACTTTGCGCGTTAGTATCGACGTCGTACGTCTTGTAACTAAACTGCGAAATTAGGGCGGTTTCTGTGCTTGGAAAATATCTATGCTGTGCGTATACCTGATAGCCGCGCTGCTTGAAGTCCGTCGTGGACGGTTGCGGAGTGAAAGTATTCAAGCCCATGTAATCTAATTTCTGCGGATATATAGTGAGGGAGACTGTGGCCGTCTGCTTCGAGTTTGGGGCGATGTCTACTTGCGTATATGAATTGAAACCTTCCAGCTTGGTGTCGCGTTCAAGCGCAGGGAGACTATTTACGGGCGTCCTGATAAACCGGTATTCGAGTGACTGTGTGATGGCGGCCCGGTGCGGCACCAGCGGAGCGGAGAAGGTCAGTCTTGGTGTGGCCGCGCCCAGTCCGGCAATTGTGCCGGCGCGCTCACGCCAGCGGGGAACCACATTCTGAATCGAGAAATGCGGCTTCTCGTAGTCTCCCGTCTTTGTCTCTACTTTAGAGAGCGCTCCGGTAAATCTGCCGTACTGCGGATCAAACGGATCCGAAATCACCTGGACGGACGAAACCACGTCGATTGGCAAGTTGATTGCCGGTCCTCCCGAAGCTGGATCCGTGACGTTTGCGCCGTTGACGATGGCCCCGCTCTGAGTGTTACGAACGCCTTTCATATTGATTCTTCCGTCCGGACCTCTCACGACACCGGGAACAAGAGGAAGCAGCGTCTCGAATCTCTGGTCTGAATTGGGCGCGTCGGCTATGGTTTTCTCTTCAACGGTCTGGGTCGCCGTGGTGATATCTGCATCTGGGGCATTGGCACTGACCGTAACCGATGAGGTTGTCGCAGCGAGTTCAAGCTTTACCGACACTTCGGCGACCTGACCGGGATCTACGGTGACCGAAAGCTGGCCCTCAAGGCCGGGAGCATTCGCTTCAATCGTGTAATTACCCGGAGGGATCGAGGGAAAGTTGAACTGTCCATTTGCGTCTGATTCTGCTTTGAGGTTTCCTGGACCATTCAGAACAAGCAGCGTTCCCGGGACGTAGGCACTCCCGGTTGAATCTGCGACCAATACTTGTCCCTTGATCGTTCCAAGCTTTGAGCCGCCCTGTGCGGCAACTGTAGCCGTATGCATCAGCGAGATGACGGTAAATATGACGGCTAGGAAACCCGTAGGCAGTGCCCACATCTTCCGACTTCTTCCGTTTTGCATTTGCACTTGTGTCATGTTGATATCGCCTATTCCGGGTCCCGGTTTACTGTTGACCCGTCTGTTTCGTCCTCGCCATCAGATCCAAGATGAATGCGCGTACATCGACTGGGCTGAATCTCTGTGCGCGCCGCAGTGTATTCGTCGTAGTCTCGTATCCAACCGAACGGAAATGTGACATAACCGTCGGCCCATCGAATGAAGTGGAGGCCATTTTTCATGGATTCCACGACACCTGGAACAGTCTTTGCGATCGGCAACTCACCCATTACCGGAGTGCCAATCGGGAGCGCCAGCAGTTCTTCGATGAGCATTCAATCCCTCACTCTCTGCAGCCCGAGTTCTGCTGCCCTGAGACATCAGCGCCTGATGGATCGGTTTTCGTGGCATCCGGCATACCTCGGCCACAGTGGGCATCGCCTTCCACTCCGTGCTGGCTGTCGCGCAGTTCCGGGGCGGCAATCCTATGCAGCCTCAGTCGCTTGCAAAGGTCCTTTCCATATGCCGAGTCAGTGATAAACCTCGCACCAACCCGGCTCAAGATTCGCAACGCCTCCTCGCCGCTTGAATCGACATAGAAGACTTCCTGCAAATCGAAGATGGTTCCGGGGCCTTGATTCGCCTCTCGAACGACGCGCAGAAGTTCTTGCGCCCATAGACCGGCCAATCTTCCTTCGAGAACGGCGATTCCTGAACCGTTCGCTGATGGCAACTTGATTCGCAACATGCCCGTGTACATTGCAAGCGGTCGGCCAATCGTCAAGAAGACAGAGAGCGGCTGAATCCAAAGCAGATGCAGAGATTCTCGGCGCCGTCTGATCTGGAAAGTGTTGCCGCGGTTGCGGCACTTGCCGCGAGCGCGGCAAGTACCCTGCTCGATGAAGACCGCCGTTCAAGGTGAGGACAAAACCCCTCGAAACCGCTCTGTGTGGGAGCATTGAGGCGGTCCCTCAGCAAAGTCTGGCGGACTCGCCGCAGTCCTCACCGAAGCGGGTCTCGTCCTCCTGCCTGGGCATCAGCTCCGGCAGACACCTAAGAGAGGGCAAGTTCTTTCGCCGCTATTGCAGCAGATGACGCAAATGCGGCAACAGGGCTCCATTCCGGCTGCTGATAGCGAACGAGATAGTACTCCTCTGTTTGGCAGGCAAGGTGCAACAGTTCGACGTGAAACGGCAGGAGCCGTGTCGAATCTGGCACGATCTTGCTGACTTCTCGAGTGCTCCGATCTGCGGTGCTCCATGCGGCCCTCCGGAGCACCGCACGCGAAGGAAATCCTATGCACATGCTTCCACTGTCCTACCTCACGTTTATCGCATCAGCGTTCCTGGCCTTGCTTGCCGCGGCGTCCAGAGATGCATCGCGGTTCGTCTATTTGCGGGCCTTGGAGCGAAGCCCGAAAGCAAGAATGTAGCCCGAAGTGGCATTCAATGCTAAACACCGAATTGTTTAGAAACTCGTCGGGTTCCCGTACTGATAGCCCGGCAATTTGCGCAGCAGTACAGATTGCGAGATGCATGAAATGAACACAGCCTCTCTGTTAACCAAACAAGCGAAGCTCGAATACGCCACCGAAGACGATGTGCAGAAGTTCTTCGTGGCTGCAATGAACGATCTCTTTTGCCTGGCATTTCTTCTTACGGCAAATGCCGACAGGGCCGAGGATTGCATTGTCCGTTCCATTCGTGAGTGCATGAAGAACACTTGCATCCTCAGGGAGAACCTGCTGGCATGGATCCGGAACAGCGTCATTCGGAATGGAATAGCGATCGTGACGGAATTCGAGTTGGATTGGCCCCACGATACACAGATCGATTCGACTCCCCTCATCCCCGTGTCCCCGCAAGCTTGCGTTGGCACAATGGACTGCTCCGCGGGCATTCTGGAACTAAGCAGTTTCGATCGGCTTGTTTACGTGATTTGCATCATCGAGCTCTACACGAGCCGGCATTGCGCCCTGCTGCTCAGTAGGTCGCGCGAGGAAGTCCGCGAGGCGCGGACTCGGGCGTTAGCACATATTGCCGAATTCGAAAGCACATGGCGCGACATCCCGAGCAATTCCTTCGCAGACTCGGGGGTGCGTTTTGACCGTTCTCGATCGGAATTCGAAAGCTCGTTCGGCAGTCTTTTCGATTGAGGTCTGTTCACAAAGTTGCCTGGGGCCGATATAAAGCTGGGACAGCAGAGTAGCTTGGCCGGTACCTGCGTGATCCGATCAAAATCAATGAGGTCGCGCATACCTTCGCCGGACGCAAAATTGCGCGAGTCTTTTGTCGGTAATTCGATGCGTGAGTTGGTGAGAAATACGGTTGATCTCAGCCTTGCCCTTGCGGGGAACCTGCTTGCCATCGTGCTGGACACCTCTCTGCTGAGCATCTTTATCGCCCATGTGCAACGTGGCTATTCGGACAGAAGAATCCGTGATCGGGATTCGAACCGCTCAAAGCAATCACAACTCGGGTTCAGCGTACCCCAATACAGAATGGATGTGACGGAAGAATCGGTACCGTCCAGAGAAAGTAAGTGTGGGAACGGTGAGAAAATTCATTGCGCAATGGCCTCGCGATGATTTTGCAGAAACGCACACCATCGCTTGACGGCTCAGGGCTTGTTGCCGCTTTCCTCATCCATCACAAGACAGTTAGACCTTTGTTCAGCCGCTCCTGTGGTGGCAGCGCCACTATGGCGGCACCTTTGCGCGAGGCGATCCACTCAAAGTGAAGGAGATAGTTGCCTTCCGCTTTGGTCGTCATATTGCAATGCATCTGCATGAGAGCCGATTGAGCCTCGCAAGCATCAGTATTTTGACAGTGACATGCAAATGAGACAAAACGTGAAACTGATTCTGTTTCTTACCCTAGTCAGCTCAATATTCGGCGCCACAGCTCAGTTAAGAGCCCAGTTATCGTCCGGTAACCAAAACGATATATCCGCGGTAAGGCCCTCCTCGACTTCTGTTTGCGAGAACGTAGTCGTAAATACGCAGGTGAGGGCAGCCTTGTCGCTCGTCTGTACGCAGCGAGTCTCTGACCGACCGCGTGCATCCGCGCAAGGGCTGATCGTCATTGGGTTTCTTGGAGGGTTCGCGAAGAATGGCGACACCAACCACCCCGAAGTGTGGTTTGGTGATTATCTGCGGGAGCTCTACTCGTCGGCAGCTGAGGTCTCGGTTGTCTCGAATCATCAGAGACGAAAGACATTGAGCGACCTTCAGCGACTACTCGATACCGATCACAATGGTGATCTGACAGCCGCTGAAAAGAGCGAGGCAAAGATTATCCTCTACGGGCATAGCTGGGGAGCATCTGAAGCTATCTCATTCGCCAAAGAACTGGGCCGGCTTGATATTCCCGTACTGCTCACGATTCAGATTGATATCGTACCTAAACCTGGTCAACAACCAACGGTCATACCGCCGAATGTTGAAGCAGCAATCAATTTCTTCCAGGCAGAAGAGCACGGGTTGCTGCACGGACGATCAGAGGTCGTCGCTGAAGATCCTGACCGGACAGAGATTATCGGGAATCTTCACATGAGTTATGAAGGCCGGTATGTCGATTGTCGAAACTACCCCTGGCTCCCACGTACGTTTAACAAGCCTCATCATGAGATCGAGAACGATGCCCGCGTGTGGAAGCTAGTCGCGTCACTCATTGATTCACGTCTTGCGCTGAGGAGCCCCATGGATCAGACTGCAGCTCATCGAGGACAATTCACGAATGAAGCCGGAGTTTCTGTCCTGAAACGGGCCCATGACGCGACTGCATTTGGATCGCCAGAGCTTACACCAAATCCCTGAGGAGAAACCTGCACAATCGCGCAGCTTGGGAAGTGAAGGTGAAATGAACAGAGCCGTGTTATCCAATGATCGGACCCTGATTTGATGTCAGTGTAGGTCGCCAATTGATTCTAAGATCTGGAATCAATGGCGGGAACAAGGGGGCTCGAACCCGCGACCTCTGCCGTGACAGTTCTGATCATGGTCGTAACCCGTTGATTCTAGGAGCATCGGTGATCGCGCTGTGTCGTAAGGCCGGCGCACAATCGTCTCCGAACGCTTTGGAAAAGGGGTGGACTCGTTTGGCCGATGCGGACCTACTGACTAAGAGTCAGATAAGGCTCTGACATCCAAACTCTATCAAATCACAATAAACCAATCACTTACAAAAGTCTTGCGCGTACAGGGAACCAAGCCCAAATGCTTGAAAGGTTGGCAATGTTTAGCGACATACAGCCGCAATTACAGCCACACCGCTGGCGTAGTTTCATGCGGATTTCTTGAATGCCTCCTGGGAAGCTTGCGCCCCGATTGCGAGTACGACTCGCCCGTTGACCATCCCAGTCTTGAGGCGCTGGAAAACGTCGTTGATCGATTCGAGCGGCTGCGTCTCGATGATTGCCTTCACCTTGCCTTCAGCGGCAAAGCTCAAAGCCTCTTCCAAATCGAGCCGTGTGCCTACAATCGAGCCCCGGATGGTATAGCCGTTCAGCACTAGATCGAAAATCGAGACCGGGAATTCTCCCGGAGGCAGTCCGTTGAGCACACAGGTGCCGCCGCGCCGCAGCATGCCGATCGCCTGCTTGAAAGCCATCGTCGACACAGCCGTTACCAGAATACCGTGCGCCCCGCCAATTTGTTTCTGAATTTCGGTGGGTGGATCTTGTGTCTTGGCATCGATCGCAATCTCGGCTCCGAGCTTTCGTGCCAATGCCGCCTTTTCCGGCCCCAAGTCCACGGCCGCCACATGCAGCCCCATTGCCTTGGCGTACTGGATCGCAACGTGGCCTAATCCGCCGCCCGCCCCCGAGATCACCACCCACTCGCCCGGCCGCGTATTGGTTTCTTTCAGCCCCTTGTAGGTCGTGACGCCAGCACAGAGAATCGGTGCCGCATCCACAAACGACAACTTCTGCGGGATTCGCCCTACATAGTCGGCCTGTGCCAGAGCAAACTGCGCAAAGGTGCCATTCACCGAATAGCCAGAGTTTTTCTGTTCCAGACAGAGGGTTTCCCAGCCTGAGAGGCAAAAATCACAATGACCGCACGCGCTGTGCAACCACGCAATACCAACCTGATCGCCTTCCTTCAAGTGTGTTACACCCGGGCCGAGCGCGACAACGATCCCCGCTCCCTCATGTCCGGGCGTGATAGGAAGATTTGGCTTCACCGGCCAATCGCCGTCAGCCGCGTGCAGGTCAGTGTGGCAGACTCCACTCGCGATGATTTCCACCAAGGCTTGCCCCGGCCCAGGCGTAGGCACCGGAAGCTCTCGCATCACGAGAGGCTCGCGGAACCTTTCAACGACTGCTGCTCTCATAATTTTCGGGATTGTCATACTCCATCCCCCTTAGACCCATTATCGTTCCTACCATCAACACCGGCCTTGACTCTGCCCCTAGGACCTCTGATGCGGCTCGAAGATCGTCAGATCCACGTTCGGCAGTCTACGGCGCCGGCCTTGCCGAGAGAGTCACCACGGTATAGTGCTCGATCCGGCCCAGGGCGAACTCGCAGACGTTCCCATGCAGGGAGAGGCCTGCGAACTGAGGCTGGGCCGCGTCCGGCGAAAGGACTTTCACCTCCCAGCGGCTCAGGTCCTGTGCGTTGCTCCATGAGCTTGGAGTCCGCTGAATGCTCGACCTATTTTCCCGTAGCGGCCTTCTTCTGTACTGCCCAACGCTTCCGCTGTGCGTCTGCAATCTTCTTGCGTGCTGCCGCGCTAAGCTTGCGACGTTTGCGGGCTGGAGCAGCAGTTGCTGGGATTGCACTGTCGGAGAGCAGAGCACTAGCTTGTTTGAGTCGTGCAATTTCAGAGTCGATTGAAGCAAGGATGTTGTTCATTGTCATAAACGGAGTATACCCAGCCAAGGACCCTGACATCGGCGTTGAGGCCGTAGCGTCTCCACGATGCTGTTCGAAAATCACTTACCTCGAAGTTCTTGCTGCCCCAATCGATGGTTAATCAGCGAAAAACAGGTTGTTTGAGGCTGTCTTTTTGCGGTCCGCTGTTGCAGCTTCGGGTGAATTAAATGGAATTTACTTCCAAAAGCATTTTCGCGGACGAGAACGAAGGAGAATCCAATAGCAGGAAAGCGTTGTCGTGGATTGTGAGAGTTTGTGAACTCATTGCGGTTGTTGCCGGGGTGATGGAACTCACATTTGTTTCAACGCAACGCGGCTTTCTTCGCGGTGTTCTCCCGTGGCTCCTCGCAGTGATTGTCATGGTTTTCTTCCTGTTCGTATTCGGGAGAGCGAGGCGAGGACACGCAGCATGATGACTCTCACAAGTCTCGGTGTGCCTTTTGGATTCGGGTCGTGCGCGTTGGTCTCCCTGATAACAGTCTGGCGGCAACGCAGCTTTGAAAATTCCTTCGCCAGTGTGTACGGGTTCTCCCGCACCGTCTGGATGGCTAGGTTTCCGTAGGTCTTGTAGATGCGGACAGCTCGCCCTGTGCTGACCCCGTGGCTGTGCAGGAAGACCATGATCTCGCGCACCTGCATCCCCTCCTGCCAGGCATTGGCGATCCGTTCCCGGCGCTTTGGTCCGATGCCATCGACGGACTCCAGCTCGGCGGGGTTATTTTCTATTACACCCAATACCTCTGCACCAAAGTGGCTGACCAGCTTCTTCGCCAGAACGGGGCCGACACCCTTCACGAAGCCGCCGGCCAGGTACCGTTCGACACCCTCGCCCGTCGTTGGAGGGATGGCTTTCATGACTGTGGCCTTGAACTGGAGCCCATGCTCTTTATCCCGAACCCACCATCCTTTTGCGGTCAGCCACTCCCCGGCGCTTACCGACGGCAGGGAGCCGAGGACCGTAACGAAGTCACGCTGTCCTCGGACCTTCACTCGGAGCACTGCGAACCCGCTTTCTTCGTTAAAGAAAGTGACCCGCTCTACAAGTCCGGCTATCTCTTCCGATGGGGTACGTGGTTGCGGGGAGGAGTCGTTCATCCTGGTCGAAGTGTATTCGGTTGGAACTGAACTAGGGAGTCTAATCCACCCCTTGCCTCTGGAATGTCGTGGGGGCATGCCCGACACTGAAGACCGCGTCTTCTGAGCGTCACCCCGTGAAGGAACTGTGACGCCGTCCGTAAAGCAGTACTCGACCCAGCGGCTGCATAGAGATTCTATCGGGACTGCCGAAGACCGCACTCCACGCTATCCTCTCCGCTGCTTCCCATCAGCAGTTCCTTGCATCCTCTGTGGTAATCCATGAGGGGGATCCTGCTGAACGATTCTTCATTCTCACCAGTGGTCAGGGCAGGCACTTCATATTGACAACGGACGGTCGAAAGATACTTATGCATTGGCTTACGTCCGGACAGCTTTTCGGTGGCGCCGCGCTCCTGTCTACTCCTTCCCATTACCTCGCAAGCACTGAGGTATTGTTGGACAGTTGTGCTTTGGTATGGGATAGAAAGACGATCCGCGAACTGGTGTCTCGATTTCCGGGATTGTTGGATAACGGACTCTCAATCGCCATCACAGAGAATATCGCGTGGTTTGTCGCGGCCGATGTCTCTCTCGGTTCGGATGATGCAACGGGACGCATCGCTCACATGATTGTGAGTCTCGCCTCCGGGATTGGTAAGGCTGGTCCTGGTGGCATTGACCGTAAAAGGAGTTACATTTGCTCCAGCTGCCAGATCTTCGTTTCCAACGTGAATCTCGATGAGCCGCGCGCTGGCAGTTTGGCAGCGCGAAGGCGTCTTGACCAAAGGTCGCGGCAAGATCCTCCTGCAAAAACCTGAACTCCTGGTCACCAAGTGAGAATTGCTGCTCGCGTGTTACGCTTCGACTCCCTGCCCTTTGCAGTGAAAGTTTGCCGAATTGCTGCTGGATGATCCCTTGGTTGTCCTGGAGCAATCAATAGCCGCAACGCGTAAAAGCCCGAGAACCTCCGTTGCGATATCCCTTTCGCGCATACGGTGCTCAGGCAATCAACTGGTACTCGGTGTGCCCTTCAGAGAACGGATGCCAAACCAAGGAGTGTATAAATCCCTTCTCGGCTAGTGTGAGCCTTTCCCGACAATAACGCTTCTCCGCATCCGCATAACTACGGAAACCTTCGAGGAGGTATCAGCGAGTCTCTATCGTAGATAACCCGCTTCCTGTGGTCGTCCCACTGTCCGTGAGTTTCCCTCACGAAGTAGACAGGTTCTCCAGCAACCCTAGCTTCCAAGAGCCGCAACTCATAAAATCCAGAGTTTTTCATGGCCGCTTTTCCTTCCTCGGTCCTCAATATCGCCAATTTTGTCTAAGACAGCCATTCGTGTTTCCATTTCTCTTTTTGTGAAGCAGCACCTACTACGGTTTCCTGGCGCCAGGAGTGAGCCTGTGTAGAACGAATTCCTGCAGCACGCCGCTCAGCATCCGCTCTCCAGTTCCGACGGCGAAGTTGCCGAAGACCAATTGTGGTCCGCGGTTCGATTCTGGGTAGTACGTATTCGTGAGCGCGCTCGATGCTAGGTCGCCACCTAAGCTCGAAAAGTTGACCTGCGTTCTTCCGTTGTCTCCACGACAAATGAAAGGACTGAAGAGCGCATGTCTTAACCGAGAGGAGGTCGTGCCTGTGCCCTGGTAGAAATAGCGAGGGTCTTGATGCAACAGTGACGGAAGGACAGCGCCGCCAATCAAGACATCACTGAATTCCGTTGCTGCTGCGGCTCCAAAGCGCTGTCCATAACCTTTCGCGCCTCCTCCATAATTTGGGGTGCCTCCAGCCTGATGGATTGCGGCAAGGAAGCCAACTCCTGTTACTGTGGCCGGGTCCATCGACACTCTCATGGCGAGTTTGAATTTCAGCTTGGTTGAAAGCGGCACAGCATTTTTGGAATCGTAGACCGCATAGAAATTGGGTATGATGCCTAAGACTCGCTGCTGCTCTTCGACGCGAACCTGTTCGGTCGCGATCCGCTCCTGAGAAGCGTATACCATGACCGACTCGGCAGCTTCGGCCATCTGGATTCGTACATCGGACAGAAGTAGGACTCTCTGTTCGGGCGTCAGTACGATTGGCGGAGATGTCCAATCTTTGAAACCGTTCGCCGACACCCCGATCTGGTACTGAGTTCCTAAATCCAAGCTGCGAAACTCAAAACCTCCGGTATCACTTGCGAATGTGGATTGCCCCTCGCAGGGCTGTTGGCACCGGAGAACGAGAGCAGCTCCGGGCACGATTCCACCATTTACGTCAAGCACTGTGCCACCTATAGTTCCTTTGTCAGAGTCCGGCGGGGTCAGATCCTCGGCTAGTCCCGGCACCACGCAAAAGAGCCACAGAGCAATCAGATATTTACTCACGGTGATGTTTCCTTTCGTCTACATAAAGGCAAAGTCCGTGCCAAATCCATCGGGGATCTATATCCTTTGATTTCAACAAAGGCGGGAAGGCGCGGATCGTGAACGTAAGGCAGGTGTCGAAAATGACGCCGACAGATTCAACTGTTCTGGTGCCATCAGCAGAGACGAGAACCGCAGGATTCCATCTCATAGGGTTGTTTGCGCCTTCTGCAAGAACGAAGGGGGCAAGTACGCAACGAAACTGCGGTGACGCCGGCGACTGAGCTTGTGAATCCGCGGCCATAGTCCCCTCCACCGTGGCGCATCTGGATCTGAAGTGCAGCATGAATGCTCCTTTATGCAGCCTGGGCCTCGTAGAAATAACGTCTGGTCCAGAACTTGAATGGATTGTTGCGGGATATCATGATATGTAGCTCCCGATCGAGCCTGCTTGCCTGGTCGGAAGACTCGGCGCGCGCGACCTTGGCAGCTTGGACTTCCCGGAAGATCTCCCTGATCTCTTCCGGCGTCTTGGGTTCAGAGTGGTATCCCATAGGGATTCTCCTTTCTATGTGCAACCCGTCCTGGCGTATTGCGGTTCCGAAGCGGGCACTCTGCTAGTAGTCGAATTTGGTTCCGATGCGCAGTGGCACAAGATTGAATGCCCAGCCCACCATTGCTCCGGCAATGCGGCAGTTGTCGATGGTGGGTGGATTCGTAGAGAACACGACATCCTCGGCGTTGCGGCGAAGGTGATCAGCGATCCTGGCTAGCTGCGCGTCTTTGAGAACTGTCGTCCGCGTCATAACGGCGTAGTGTCCTTTATCGGTGTAACGTTCGATGCGTTGGATAGTTTGCATTTTCGTTTCTCGCTTTCTGCCCCGACTTTGGGCCGGCGCTGGCACATTACCCTGCCAAAGCAGGTCACTCTGCTCAGTCGCCGAAGATGGCTCCGGCCATATCGGAAAGCGGCACGAAGGGCTTGATTCCCATTGAGTGCAGGAGCTTTTCGTCATCAGCAGTGAAGAGGGCGGGTTCACTCTTCTCGGGCTTGTCGCCATAGATCACGGCCAGAGGCGTAATTTCGAGAGTGTCCATCGACACTGCGCAGAGCATCGCAGCGTCGGAACTATCCGCGGTTGGTTCCACCACGATCAATTCGTCCCGCTTTGCGGCTGCGAGGATCGCGTCATAGATGGCCTTGATTGATTGCGTCATTTTCGTTTCTCGCTTTCTGCAGCGACCCGGGAAGGGCGCTTATGCAGTTCGGATTGATGCAAGCGCCAGCCCTTCTCTTTCATTCCATCCGGAGCAGCCTGGCTAGCTCTTGATGGAAGACATTCTGGAAGCTATTTCCGTTTCGCGATACTCTGCATCGAGGGAAACGACGACCTATGTGGAGGCAAATGGACGCCTCCATTCGCGGAGAGGACAGGCTTGTTTGAGGGGAGCGGGCGGTTTCTTTCGGGTGCGCGAGCTACCTCTTGCGAGGCATAGGCTCGATGCGCTTCCATCCGAAAAGGCGCGCATCGACCGACCATAGACCCGGCCCTAACATTGCCAGGGCAGCGCCAAAGGTTGCTACCAGGAGGTAGACCAACCTATCTGCAGGTATGGTGACGAGCCAGCAGCTTTCAATCAAAGCCACGAGTGTCCCCACTATCGGGGTAAATAACCCGATGATGAGAAGAATCGCCGCGGCAGCCAGGAGAACAGACAAGATTGTTATGGGGATGGCCGGGCCGCCTAGCAGGGCGGAACCTGCGCTACTCACCAAGACAAACCCGACAACCAGCCGCATCAAGATGAGACCAATGCCGGGCCAACCGCCAGCGAATGTGGAATACAAGCGCCTCAATGGACGCACCTCTCGTATACGTATTCATTTTCGTCAATTTTCCAAGAAAGCGGAGCCCCACAAAGAGGTCGGATCGAGCCTCTTTTGAGGCGTAGGGGGGATAAAACGGGGGGCGAGAATCTACAGCTCGATGATTCCTCGTTTGATGGCAATCGCCGTAGCGTGGGTCCGGTCATTGGCGTCCAGTTTGGAAAGAATGTTCTTGACTCTGCTTTTTACTGATTCTTCGGTGGTGGAAAGCTGATCCGCTATCTCCTTGTTTCCATATCCGGCGGCGATCAGTCGCAAGACGCTTATTTCTGCGGGCGTCAACGTGTCATCAGTGGCATGCATTGCGATTTGGTACGAAATCTCAGGGGAGATTGCCTTGCGTCCGGCATTTACGGCACGGATCGTCTCCAGTAATTCCTTATGCAAGGCATTCTTGAGCAGATAAGCCTGAGCACCCGCCTTGAGCGCACGGAGAATTTGCACATCGCCGGCGGACATCGTCAGCACGATAATCTTCGCATCCGGATATTCATTTCGAATGGCAATCAGTGCGTCGAGGCCGTTCATTTCCGGCATTTGCAAGTCCATCAGTGTAACGTCGGGACGGTGCTTCCGAAATTGCTCGATAGCCTCGCGGCCGTCGGACGCTTCCCCCACCAGGACCATGTCCGGCTGAATCGCACACAGACGGGCGATCCCATGGCGCGCAACGGGATGGTCATCGACGGCAAGAATCCGAATGGGAGGGATGGGAGCGCTCATGACCGGTCTCCTGAATCAAGGCTTCGTCTTTCCGGCAAACGTTCGTGATAACCAGGACCTGTGCGGGGTGTGGTATAGGCTGTGGTCGCAGGAACGCGCAGTTCCACCTCGGTCCCTGCATCCACTTCGCTCGACACCGTCAACCGACCTCCAATCAGTGTGGCGCGCTCCCGCATACCCTGCAAGCCATAGTGCCCCTCAATGGCCTGGCCGGAGAGAACTGCAGGATCAATTCCTTTTCCATCGTCACGCACACGCACTCGGAATTGCTCATCGTCATAACGGATTTCAATCTCGACTTGGCGGGCCTGGGCGTGCCGAAAGGCATTGCGTAGCGCCTCCGCAGCAATTTTGTAAACCTCGTCCTGGAAGATTGAGTGCAAATCTCGCGACTCGCCCTCAATGGCAACGCGGAACGCAGGCCGGCCGGTGGTGGAGTCAGCAAGGAGATCTTCTCCAAAGGTGCTTAAGGCCAGCGCCAAATCGTTGACCGTGGAACGGCGCAATTTCTGGACCGCATCGCGGCCTTCGGTGATCGCGTCGGCCGCCTGCTCGATCGCGCTTCCCAGATTCTCTTTCGCCTCCATCGGACGCTCTGGTAGCAACTGGGAAACCGCTTTCAGTTGCAGCAGCACGCCAAGGAGAGTTTGAAGCAGAGTATCGTGAAGCTCTCGCGCAATGCGTGTCCGCTCTTCGACGCGCGCCTCCAACGTCATCTCGAACTGCTGACGCAATTGCCGTGCGGCATGGTTGAAGGCCTTGCCTAGGACGGCCAATTCGTCATTACCGCTGATATTGACGACGTGCCGAAAATCACCGCTAGCCAGCGCCTGCGCGCCGGTGGTCAGCTTGGAGAGCGGAATGGTAATAGTCCTCGTGACATACCACCCCAGCGCAGCAGCCGCGAGTAAAGTCACTAACCAAGCGGCTGGGACTACAATGAACAGGCGATTCCGCTCCTGCTGCGTCTCTTCGTTCACTCTTGCCCGCTGTTGAAATACTCGTTCCTCCACTACCTCCACAAGCGATGAGCTTACATCGATCAAATCCTGAATTTGTCCCGTCAACCGGAACTGAATCGCAGGCCAATCTCCCGCGTTCGCCAGTTCGATCTCACCGTCAATTTGAGAAGGCAGCGTCGTCTTCAGAGTCTTGAGCGTGCTTGAGATGAAGGCGTCCTGTGCAATTTCGGGCGACGATGTGAGCACTTGCTCTGCATCGCGCACATGGCGCAAAAACGTCTCTTTTAGAGAAGCGGCTTCGCTTGAGAATTGACGCGTGTCGTGACTCCGCGTCAGTACCACCACCCTGCCGCTGAAGCTATTGACGTCGAGGTGCAGACTTACAATGGCCGACGATGCCCTATCGGCGGTATTCAGCATTTCCGTGTGAGCTGCCAGTTGACGAAGTTGCCAAATAGCGACCGCGTCGGCAGCGATCATCAATATTACAACGGTCAGAAAACAAGCAGTCAGACGTACGCCTATGGTCAGATCGCTTCGACGAAACAGCTTCGCGAATGTGTGGCGCCCGTCTGTCATGGTTCTAAAGCCATTCAATCCACATTGGGGCCGGAGACTCTCGTCAACAGCCATTGCCGGATTCCGTCAGGGTTGGGCAAGTGGATGCTCCTGATCACGAGATGCGTTCGCGTTACGGGCAGGCCTTTGGATTATCTTCGTCAACTCGTCTTCCAGATCCGCAGCGGCTTGTGACGCGGACTTTTTATGGCTGAGCACCATATGCACTGCTTCAAAGTAGGCGTGGGATACATCGGGATACTTCTTTCCGGCTGCTGTGGAAGGCCGGAGCGTTGCACCCTGGCGATAAGCCTGCAAGATGGTGGCAAAATAAGGGTTTTGCGCCTGAACTTGAGGATCCTTGTATAGCTCAGGTATGGTCGGCGGATTGGAGGATTTGCGGGATCTCCTGGCCTGCTCGTCCCGGCCAGTCAGAAAGCGAACCAACATCGCGGCCTCCCGCAGATGCGACGAATAGCGAGAAACCCCATAACCTTGTCCTCCCAAAGTTGTGGCCAATCCGGCCCTCCCCGCGGGCATGGGAGCGATGCTGAACCGATCTCTGGTGGGCGAGCCTGAAGCGCGGGCGGCCACATACGCGGGCCATGTGTCGGTCCGGAAAGGGACAGCCGGCAGTCCCGCGCCGTTATAGAGCGTGGCGGCAGGATTCGACTGCCATGCGTAGCGGACCTGTGTGGGGCGAAGAACAGAGGGTGATGAGACCACGACAGTGTCGCCGTCGATGCGCGCGTCTGCCCAGACCCATTTGCGATCATCTCCGGCGATGGAGAATTCTTCCAGCTTGTCACCTTTAACGACCAGACCGCCGTCAGTATGCGCAAAGTGGAGGCGGATGGAGTTGGGAAGGCGTTCAACGGATTCCAGAGTTGGGCCGGAGTAGACGACGCTCTTGCCGCAATGTTTTGCGAGCGCGCAGAGCGCCAGGCGATCGCCGACGGGCTGCTTGTCCTTGGCGTGGATGTTGTCGGGGTCGCCGGTGTCGATGGTGACTGCTAGGCAGGAGTTCGGTACGGTGGCTGCGGCAATGGCCTGCGATTCGCGCGTTTCAGTCCAATCGTCGCCATCGACGGGGACGGGGCTGCGCTTTGTGAAGGCAGGCAGGCCGACAATGTAGAAGGGGAAATCGCCCTGTGCGAAGAGCGAGCGCCAATCGGCGATCATGGCGGGAAGTATTTTGCGGTACTGGTAGCCGCGTGGTGAGTTCTGTTCTCCCTGATACCAGATGGCGCCAGTAATCGAGAGCGGTGCGACGGGCGCAAGCATGCCTTCGTAAAGAACAGTCGGCATCACGGGCCAGTTCTCGTAAGCGATAGGCAGAGGTTGCGGCGGACGAGCGTCGACGCTGAGCTTCGCCTTCCATTGCCCAGCGAGTGGAACGCTGGTTTGGTCGCCAATGCTGAGGTGAATGTCTTTTGGCTTGGAGAGAAACCACCGTCGGGTTTGGTTTTGAGGACGCGGATGGCGATGATATTGCGCCCCGGCTTGAGGGCCTCGCTCACGGGATAGACTCGCGGGTTCTCGACCCACGCGCTGCTCCCGACGGATTTGCCGTTGATGTAGACGGTGTCCATGCGCTCGATTTCTCCGAGGTGGAGCATGGCGCGCCCGGCAGGAAGCGGATCGGGCAGGCTGATTTCCCGGCGGAACCAGACAAGGGACGGCGAATCGGGAACGCCAAGTTGTGCAAATCCCCCTGGAATTGGAACCGCCTTCCACGTGGAGTCGTCGAATTCGGGAGCGGCCCAGCTGTTCTTCTGACCGATGTCGTACTGGTCGTACCAGTGAGTGACGTAGTTACCATATTCCGGTGCGTTTTCGGCTTTCAAGCGGTCGAGTTCGGCAAGAGGCACATCCAAGTCTCGAATCGGCCGAAGAGCTTCCGCGCTTGTCCACGATTCAGCCGGGGTTCCGCCAACGAAATCGATGACGAGGCCGATCGGGACTCCTATCTCTTGCTGCCAAGCCTCTGCCCTTCGTCAGTCCCATCTTTGGCGACAACATGGTCCTGCTGCGCGGCAAGCTCGACACCATCTGGGGATGGTCCGACCCTGGCGACACCGTCCCGCGTGCAGTTCGGCTCAAGCACAGCAACCGGCACCGCCGGCCCCGATCGCCGCTGGGTCGTCAGGATTCAACCGCCTGCAGTCGGCGGCCCTTACACGTTAACGATTACAGGCCATCAAACCGTCGAGCTACACAATGTTCTCATTGGAGATGTCTGGTTATGCGGTGGCCAATCGAACATGGGGCTGCCCCTTAAATTCACAAAGAATGCCGACGAGGAAATTAAGGCGGCAAACCATCCCGAGATTCGCTTCTTCAACGTCCAAGGTCATCCCGCTTATCGCCACGTCGACTTCATTGAAGGCAACTGGCGCGTCGTCTCCCCCGAGAGCGCAAGCTGGATTTCTGCGGTTGGCTACTATTTCGCCACGGCCGCCAGTGGAACAGCCGACGAAGTAGGAGTACGCCGTCGGTTTCGCGTAGTAGTGCGCGATGATCTGCTTGGCGACTCCGGCTACTTCAGCGTTGGCGAGGAAGGCGAAGTCGAGATAAGCCTGCTGATCGCGCATGAATGAGAAGTCGAACGCGCCGGTCTTGGCCTTGTGTCCTGTATCGGTGCTGGCTACGGCGAATCCGCGGGAGAGCGCCGGCTTGTCTCCGGCGTAGCTCGCGCCGGCAGGGTACGCGATGACGCCGTTGCCGCCTCCGCCGCCCTGCATCATGAAGTCACCGTTCCAGGCAACGGACTCCGGAAGAGCAAGAGCAAAACCGATGCCGAATTCCTGACCGTCGACGCCCTTGCGGCGATTGATGACACCATCGACGCGGCAGTGCGCGGGCAAGCGGGCCAATCCCCGGAGCGCCGGGATACGGCGGCGGAACGGTAGTACCGGCGGGAACGAGCGCGGCCTTGGTGATTTCGGTGCCGTCGATCTTAAGACTTGCGAGATCGGCGCAGGATCTGCTGTTTGTGCGTGGGCAGCCAACGAGCCGCCCAGAACGGCTATGAAAAGAAGCAGGAGTTTCGAATTCGTCATAGCCCACCTTCTTTGCCTCGAAACAGATTGAAGCTGCGCGGACCAGTCTGCACGGTAGCCACAGCCCAGCGACAACTTACCTGATCGTTGTCTGAACTGCGTGGCCTTCGTAACTGATGTCCGCGTTGACCGCGCTGGTCACATCCGAGCCGATGCCATGTCCGCTTGCGACCAGCACGACGCGAAATTTGCGGTGTTCGATCATTCCGGGAAATGAGCCTTGTCGCGAGCCGATCGTTAGAACCGAGCTGCGATCATCCCAGCGGATAGGGATGACCGAATGCTGACCCTTCTCGTACTCGTATCCGTCGCCCGCGTCTTCATATAGGTCGAATTTGCCATCGGCGCCGCGATAGATGCGAAGCTCGATGGGCCCGGCTGGATCCTGCGTGGCGTACTCAATCTGCGGACCCATGGGAAGGATGGAGCCGGCCCGCACGAAGAGCGGTATACGATCGAGAGGCGCGTCGGCTTCGATCTCGTGCCCGCCTGCGAGCGATTTGCCGGTCCAGAAGTCGTACCATGCAGCGGCTGCCGGCAAGTAGACACTGCGCCTGGTCGCGTCGGCTTTGAGCACAGGATTGACCAGGATGGCCGGGCCGAACATGAATTGATCGCCGAGGTTCCAGGTCTTCGGATCCGTGCGCCAGTCCATGACGAGCGGGCGCTGGATGGTGTAGTCCTCGCTCGTTACCTTCCAGGCCAACGAATAGATATACGGCATCAGGCGGTAGCGGAGCTTATCGTAGCTCACTAGGATCGGCTCAACTTTGTCGAAGCTCCACAGCTCGTTATGCGGCCGGTGGCCGTGAGTGCGGAAGATGGGACAGAACGTGCCGTACTCGAACCAGCGCGCGTAGAGTTCCTGAAAGGCGGGATCGGCGAGAGGGTCATCGTGGGGCGGCCAATAGCCTCCAATGTCGGTGGTCCAATATGGAAACCCGGACAGCGCGAAATTGAGGCCGGCGGGAACCTGGTGACTCAAGCCCCAGTAGGTGCCGTAGACGTCTCCCGACCAGACAGTCGCGCCCACGCGCTGCTGGCCGAGGAATGCCGAGCGCGTGAGCAGAAAGACGCGCTTGCTCGGGTTCTGTGCCTTCCAGTGATCCTGTACTCCGAGGGTGTGTAGGAGCGGAAACACGTTCGTGAATTCGGCGCCATTGCCGATAGCGAGTTGCCGGCTGCTGAGGATGGCGTCGCCCATGTGCGGCCAGTACTCTTCGGGCTCGGCGCTATCCAGCCAGAATGCATCCCATCCCTGCGCCAGCAGCTTTCCCGGCAGGTGCTTCCAGTAGATGTCGCGCGCCTCGGGATTGGTGGCGTCATAGACGTGCGCGTCCGACACAAGCTCGTGCTTTCCATCGAGAATCTTGTAGGTTTCGGACTCTGGATCGAGCAGGCCCCAGACGGAGATCATGGCGTGCACGTTTTCTTTGTGCAGAGCCTCGAGGTCGCTCGCTACATCGTGATAGTTGGAATTGAAAATCGGATCGCCTTCGGTCTTCCACCAGAACCAGTCCTGCACCATGGCGTCGAGCGGGATATGCTCCTGGCGATAGCGTTGCGCGATCTCGCGGATCTCGTCGAGCGATACGTAGCGATCCTTCGATTGAAAGAAACCGTAAGCCCACTTCGGCAGCAAAGGCGCGTGGCCGGTCATGGTGCGGTACTCGTGGAGAATGTCGTCGATCTCCGGGCCGTAGAGGAAGTAGTAATCAATCGACTTGCCCGCGACGGAAGTCAGCTTCATATCGAGCGGGAAGCGATTGTCGAACCAGGTGAGCGCCGCGGTGTTCCACATCAGCCCGTAGCCCTTGCTTGAAATCAGCAGTGGGATCGCCACGTCGGTGTTGTTTTGCCCCAGTTCCACCGTGGCGCCGCGATAGTTGAACATGCCGCTCTGGTGCTGACCCAAGTCCGTAGAGCGCTTCCGTTATCGAAGGAGAAAAGCGGTCCGTGACGCGGTAAGTGTGATCGCCATTGAGCTCGACCGGTTCGTAGGTGCGCGGAATGCTGTTGCCTTCGTTCAGCAACGATTCTCCTCCGGCTGTCCCGAAAGTGAGATTGCCGCGCTCGATGTTGACGATCGACCTCAAGCTGAGCAGTCTTTAGGCTTGCCGCTTTCGCGTCCTGCGCAAAGGTGAATGGTGCTCCCGGGCACGACTGCTGTGCGTCCAGCATCCAGGGGCGCGGTGACGCGGGGGTGGATGGTTCGGGCGTAGCAACGACATGAATTACCGAGTCGGAACATACGGTGACTTCGAGGACTTCACTGCCCGCGGTGGCGCGGATGCCGTGGTTCGTCTGCTCGACTTGCGCAGGCGGAGGGCCAGGAGCCTTCTGTCCGGGCATTTGTGCAATGAGCATTGGCGCCGCGGCGAAGAAGAGAAACAGGATGGGGATGGCCGTGCGACTCGAAGGGAAGATTTCTGCATTCCGGAGCATATTCAATCTCGACTTTCTGTTTGCCAGCATCTTTACGCGTGCCTTCTGTCTCAAGCTCAGATCCACACAATCGCGCAATGGATTTTTCACTCCCCTGGGGTTGATTGATAGCTGTGCAGTGACTGTTGGCCTGATGGTCACAACCTGGTGGCCATAATTGGATGCTGCAACTCGGATCAATCTGCTGACTGCTCGCGCAAACCTGTGCCGACCGATGTTCTGCCCCCGTACAGGTTTACCGAAGAGTAACTTCCGAGTAGGCGGTGTCGTTAGCACATAATATGTCCGGTGTTTTTAGCAAGTGAAGTGTCCGCATAACGGGCGGTGAGGATGGAGCCATGCGCGAGAGCATGGAGATCTATCCGAGGACCGCAGCGGAGCGGGCGATGAAGTTGCAGGAAGTGTTGTTACGAGCCACATCGGGCAAGATCAAGTGGTGGCAGGCAGCGGAGTTGATCGGCATCAGCGAGCGGCAGATGCGTCGATGGCGGAAGCGGCTTGAGGAGCAAGGCCCGAAGGGATTACTGGACCGGCGACGGCGGAAGCCAAGCAGCAGGCGGGTGCCGAAGGAGCAGGCCGAAGAGGTTCTGAGCCTGTACCGGGACAAGTACTTCGATCTGAACGTGCGGCACTTTCATGAGAAGCTCGGCGAGGAACATCAGATCGGGTTGAGCTACACGTGGGTCAAGCAGGCGTTGCAGGCAGCCGGCCTGGTGAAGCGCAAGGCCAGGCGCGGCGTGCATCGCAAGCGGCGTGAGCGGCGTCCACTGCCGGGGATGATGCTGCACATCGACGGCAGCGATCACCAGTGGTTTCAGGATGAGCGTCGGCACGACCTGATCGTGATCCTGGACGACGCCACCAGCGAGATCTACTATGCGCAGCTGGCCGAGGAAGAAACGACCGCCACCGTGATGGCCGGGCTGCGGGCGGTGATTGAACGGAAGGGGCTGTTCTGTTCGCTCTATTCCGACCGTGGAGCCCATTTCTGGCTGACGCCGAAGAGCGGTGGCAAGGTCGATTATGAGCGTCCCACGCAGGTGGGCCGTGCCATGAAGGAACTGGGAGTGCATATGATTCCGTCCTACTCTCCGCAGGCGCGGGGACGCTCGGAACGCAACTTCTCCACCTGGCAGGGACGGCTGCCGCAGGAGTTGCGATTGCGCGGGATCCGAACCCTGGAAGCGGCCAACGAGTTTCTAAACGAGCACTACATCGCCGAGTTCAACCGCCGCTTCACGGTGCCGGCAGCACAGCGCGGAACGGCGTTCATATCCTGCCGGCACAGGAACCTGGAAATGGTCTTCACGCAACGCTACGAGCGCACCGTTGATCGGGACAACACGGTGCGCTTTTACAACCTGGTCATGCAGCTCGAGCGTGCCGAGTGGCGCCCCACCCTGGCTGGATGCAAGGTGATCATCCATCAGCACCTGGACCAAACACTGACCCTCATGATCGCAGGACATCGCGTCGGACACTACAGCGCAGAAGGAAAACTGTTGACGCCGCTGACCAAAAAACAAATCAAGGCCGTGGAAAAGACGTTGAGAGGAAAAGTCCAAAAACAGACTTTCCCTCTCAACTTGCAAATCCCGCACAATACGCGGGATTCGCACTTTACCACCGCCTCTACGGCTACTAACTTATTAACAACCGGACACTTCATTTGTTCTCAAAAGCGGACATTTTCACTTGCTAACGACACTTCCGAGTAGGCGGTTACCCGGCCGGAATCCAGAATCTCCACACTGAATCTGTCCATCGTTGCCTGGGCTCCATGCACTCTACTTTCTACTCAGCAATTCTGATAACCAAGAATGTTTTGCAGTTCGTGCGTAGGCAGTGTCAGCAGGAATGCGCAGTTCCACTTCGGTGCCGGCTTCTGGCTCGCTCCAGACCACCAGCTTGCCTCCTATGGAATTGGCGCGTTCCCGCATGCCGGGCAAGCCAAAGTGTCCCTCGCGCCCATGCCCCGACAGAATCGCTTGATCAATGCCTTTACCGTCATCCCGCAGGCGCATCCGGAATTGTTGATCGTCATACCGGATTTCCACCTCGATCTGCTGTGCCGCGGCGTGTCGAAATGCGTTCCGGAGAGCCTCAGCGGCAATCCTGTAGATTTCGTCTCGCAAGATCGGATGCAAATCTCGCGGTTCGCCTTCAACGGTGACGCGAAATGTCGAAGAGCCGCTGGTTGGCTGGATCATTTGCGAGTTCCTCGCCGAGCGTATTGATGGCCCGTGCGAGATCGTTCGTTTGCACTGTGGAGGCCCGTAGTCCCTGCACCGCATCCCGGCCTTCAGTGATCGCCTTGGCGGCTCGCTCAATCGTCTTGTCGAGTTGTCCCTTTGCCGGCGAGGGCTCCGGCAAGAACTGGGAAACAGTCTCTAACCGGAGCAGCAAACCATGAAAGCTCTGAAGCAGAGTATCGTGAAGTTCACGTGCAATGCGCGTGCGCTCGCCGACGCGCGCCTCCAGCGTCAGAGCGAAGTCGTGGTGCAATTGCCGGACCCTGACTTGGTAGATTGCCCACACCAGCGCCAGAACGAGAACTGCGCAAAGGGCGCGAAACCAATTCGTTTGGTAGTACGCCGGCGTAATCGAGAATTCCAGCGAATCACCCTGCTCATTCCACACGCCGCTGTTGTTGCACGCGATCACTCGAAAGCGGTAGGGGCCGGGAGGGAGGTTGGAATATTGTGCCTCACGGTCATTAACCACCTCTCTCCAGTCGGGATCCTGGCCCTCCAATTTGTACTTGAAATGAACCTTTTCCGGCGCGGTCAGGCTGAGGGCGGTGTAGTCGATCTGCAGATCGCGAGTTCGGGCCGGCAGATGCACGTTCGGAATCGAGGCGCCTGGTAAGTTCTGCCAATACATCTTGTGGTCGGCTACGACTTTCTCGATGTACACCGGCGGCGGGAGTTTGTTCGAAGCAAGATGAGGAGGATCGACCACCTCAATGTCTTCTCGCGTTACTAACCACAGTTTGCCATCAGCAGCTTTCGCAAAGGTTGGACCGAAGGAGGAAGGCGCTCCCCAAGGCAGGGCGCCGTCCGTCGCATCCCAAACCGTCGGTTCAACGCGGCGCTTCGGGTCGGAGATCCAGGCCTCCACCTGGCTGCGCGGTATGCGCATCAGGCCGCAGGCCGTGTACAGCCACAACGAACGATCGTCCTCCTCTGTTGTCCAGTGAATTCTGTCGCACGGCAAGCCGTTGCTGCTTGTAAGGGTTGTGATCCGGCCGTCTTTGATGCGGCTCACGCCGCCAAACTGCGTTGCGGCCCACATGGCCCCATCCCGATCGAGGCGAAGGGCGGCGACGGGCCCCTTGGTCATTCCATTCGCGGCTGTGTACGAAAGGCGGACCTGACCATCCTTGAAGTACTCCACCCCCGCATCCTGCCAGAATCCAAGCCACAGTCCGCCGCGGTCCTGATCGAAAACGATCACCTTGGCCTGTAGACGGCGCCCGAATGCCGTCCAGGGAAGATTCTCGATCAAGCGTCCTTCCCGAAGATGGGAAAGGCCTTTGTTTCCTGAAAGCCAGAGATTGCCTGCGTTGTCTCCGGTGATGGAATAGACCTCGATGCTGGGTACCCCATCTACGGTCACGAACCTGCCGTTGTCGAACCAGGCCAGTCCATGACCTGTAAACACCCAGAGGCGCCCGGCATGATCCTGGTACATGGACTGCACCAGGTCATCAGGCAGTCCATCGGCTTTACGGAATATGGTCGTTTGTCCTCTCTGCCATCTCGTCAAACCATCGCGGGTGGCAATCCAGGTGCTCCCATCAGTCGTCGCGATTACGGAATGAACGGCATCGCTGGACAAACCCTGTTTCGTAGAAACAGTAGTGACGGGGAGTTCTCGAAACCGATCAAGTCCCCCAGCAGTGGACACCCAGATATTCCCTTCACGATCCTCGAAAAGGCCGGCGATGATGTTGCCTGACAAACCGTTCTCTGCCGTGAAGACATCCGTGCGACCGTGATGCACGTGGATCAGCCCCCGCTGGTTGGTTCCGATCCAGAGACCTCCATCGCGGTCCCGGAGCAGCTTATTCGCATCGATGTCGCGGTCGGACAGCGTCGCATTAGAGTTTATGGCGCTGCGAATCGGGTAGGCTTCGAGTTTGTCACCAACGACCTGCCTGAGTCCTCCACCTCTGATCCCAACGATTAACCGGCCGTCGCCGGACTGAGTCAGGTCGGCAAGCCGCGCTCCGGGCACCGCATAGTGCTTCGGCGGACCGGGCTTCCACTGCCAAAGACCGGATTCTGCGCCAGCCCAGAGAGCGCCGGAACTGTCCTCACCCAAACTCCAGACGAAACTGCCGAAGGCGCCATCTTGTCCGTAACACTGTGCGCTGCCGTTTTGAATGGCGCACAGCTGCCCGTTATTGGTTCCCGGTGAACCGCCCATATCCCCCGCCCAAACCGTTCCCTCCCGGTCTTCGAGCAGGGATGTTATGAACCCAGCGCCTACCTTGGGATATTGGGTCAGTTTGCCGTTATTCCAACTCGCTAGCCCGCCATACGTCCCAATCCAGAGAGTGCCATCGCGGGTGACGAGCAGAGCATATGGGCTTTCGGGGAGTTGCTGCCCCGCCGGTGGTTTCCAGGGGACGAAACGAACGCCATCGGAACGAAACAAGCCAAATTCCGACGCCAGCCAGAGATAGCCGTCCGGCGTCTGGGCCATCGCGAAGGCGGTGCCCGTCGTGAACCCGTCCCGGATAGTCCAGGCGGTATGCCCGTACTGGATGATGTCCAGCGAGGGGTTCAGTGCCAAAGAGCAAGTACAGTTCCCCAGCAAAACGCACAGGGAAATCGCGGCCAAAATTGCTCTTCTCACGGTGCCTCAGATTCTATTCCACCGCCTTCGAAAAATGCACAGGTAGTTACGGTTGAGTTGTGGCCAAACCGTACTTTACCGATGAGTAAAGTACGTATGGGCGGTAATACGGGAGAATGGCGAAAATCAGAAGACGTGCGGGGCTAAACGAGTCGCTAATTTCGTGGGCTAACGGGGCCTCAGACCAGCAGACTTTCTAGACGATTGGCCAGGAACTCGGGGTCATCGATCATTACATCGTGACCGCACGTTACCGTCTCCCGTGTCCAACCCGGCCGATCCTTTGTCTTGTCATACGCCCACTGAAACCATCCGTGTTCAACCATGATGTAGTGCTTCCGCGGAATGGTTTCAATGGCGGCGGTCGTGCCGACCTTTTGAACGAAAGTTGGGAATGGCTGTTTCGTGCAAAGGCGATCTACCCAGGCTCGATCCTTTTCGTTGACATTCAACTGAGCAGCGGTGAATGGTGCAATTCCAAACCCGCCAAGCCGCCCCGCCCCGTCGATAAGGTTCTTCGCCTCCGGTCCAGATATGTCGAGTACCGACTCGTTGTCAGAAGGGAGAAACGCATCGAGATAGACGATCGCGCTAATCTTGGCGGTCATCTTGGCTCCTACTTCAGTGATAACCATTCCGCCGTAGGAATGGCCGCAAAGCACAACTTTCTCAACTTCTTCCAGTCGAAGAAGGCTCACGATATCTTCGACGTGAGTTGATAGATTAATGTTCCCAGAGAACTCATGGGCTCTCTCGGCCAAGCCGGAAAGCGTGGGCGTGAAGACAATATGCCCACGGTCTCGCAAGAGCTTGGCTGTGCGACCGTAGCACCAGCCACCGTGCCAATTCCAGTGCCTTTGGACCATTGGTAGCAATACGAATCTTGTAAATGTCCTTCAGGATCGAGTTGACGACTTGAATGTTAGCGGGAGCGTCGTCAACCAGGAGGACGGTCTTCTTAGAATCGGGCTGGTTCATTGCGGTTGGTCCTCGGTTTATTTGCAGCGTTCGGCGATCTCATCGAGTTTCAGCAGTGCGGCATCGAATTCAAAGTCGCTGATCGATGCGCTGAGAGCAGCGAGTTGCGGTTTCTCGACAGCGCCCCCGACTGCTTCCTGCAGACTGCAAAAGGCTTCTTCGGCATCACCGTCACTGGCCTCCAACAACGCCTTGAGCCGAGCAACCGCGGCGGCCGCCGCTTCTCTGTCGAAAGGCAAGGATTGCGCTTCAACGGGCAGGGCAGGCGCGGATTCGCGCAGAGCTTGTTCAATGGCGTGAACCTGGGTGTTCATCAAGCCGGCGAATTCGTCGAGCAGCGGAGAGACAGTATCCTGCCCCTCTCGGATTGCCTTCTCCAGCTTTTGGGCCGAAGACTGCACACCGGTGATTCCAAAATTGCCAGCAACGCCTTTGACAGTGTGCGCAATGCGCTCCGCCAATTGACGGTCTCCGCTTTCGAGCGCGGCTGAGATCTGCGCGGCTGCATCGCCCTGCTTCGCAGCGAACTGTCCGAGCAGGTCGCGGTAGAGCCTCCTGTTACCCGCAACGCGCTTGAGGCCATCGGCAAGATTGACCCCGGTGATTTCTGGCAGAATCACTTCGTTCACTGATATCTCTACGGGCACGGACGAGCGGCTGCGACTTGACGGATTCCTTAGGCCGGGGCTTCGTCCAGCGCAGCAAGGTCGCAAACAAGTTGTCGGGATCAATCGGCTTCGACACGTGGTCATTCATGCCTGCATCAAGGCAGCGCTGGCGCTCTTCCACGAGGGCGTGAGCTGTCATCGCAATGATCGGAAACTTCTGTAAACGCTTATCGCTCCGCAGCAGCTTCGTGGCCGTGAAGCCATCCATCTCGGGCATTTGCAGGTCCATGAACACCACATCGAAGGGCGGATCCTGATCGCCTTCCGTGAGGACTTTCACCGCCTCACCACCGTGGTTAGCGATGGTTACAATCGCTCCGGCACTCTCCAGCAATTCCGTTGCAACCTGCTGGTTCATCTCGTTGTCTTCGACCAGCAGGACGCGGATTCCCGTGGCGTCATGCTCAGGGGCGTCGGACTTCTGCGCACGGGAACGGTGGGTTTCGAGTCCGGCGACACCGAAAAGATCGACCAGCGTGTCATAAAGCAGCGACTGATTCACCGGCTTCAGCAAATAGCTGTCGATTCCGATTTGTTCTGCCTGCGCCCTGATATCTTCGCGCCCGAAGGCAGTCACCATCACGATCTTGGGTACGTGCTGCAAACGATCATCGCGTTTGATGATGCGGCTGGCCTCGAGGCCATCCATACCCGTCATGTGCCAATCCATCAACACCAGGCGATAGGGATCCTGTGAGTCTGCTGCGGCTATTTCACGCACGGCGTCTTCCCCCGACGAAACGGAATCGGCTCGCAGTGCGAAGACCCGCAGCGCTTCAGTCAGTATCTCGCGCGCCTGCTCGTTGTCATCGACCACCAGGGCCCGGATTCCCGCGAGGTCGGGGATGAAGCGCTTGGGTTTCTCTTCGGAACCAATTCCGAACAAAGCGGTGAAATGGAAGGTGCTGCCAACGCCAGGCTGACTCTCCGCCCAGATCGTGCCCTCCATCATCTCAACCAGGCGCTTGGAAATGGAGAGTCCGAGCCCGGTGCCGCCGTACTTGCGCGTGGTGGAAGTATCTGCCTGCGCGAACGCCTGGAACAGTCGCGCACTCTGCTCCGGCGTCATGCCGATGCCACTGTCGCGGACCGAGAACTTTACCTTGACGCGGTCCGTCAACTGCTCCTCCAGAGCGACCGTGACCAACACCTCGCCACGATCCGTGAACTTGACCGCGTTATTGACCAGATTGATGAGGATCTGACCGAGGCGCAGTGGATCACCAATCAGGTTGGGCGGTATATCACGCTGGGCTGCGATGAGGAACTCAAGGTTCTTGTCCTGCGCCTTCTGGCTGACGATGGTTGATAGATTGTCGAGCACATCCTCCAATCGGAAGTCTGTCTTCTCGATGTCGAGCTTACCTGCTTCGATCTTGGAGAAGTCGAGGATGTCGTTGATGATCCCGAGCAGTGCCTGCGCCGCCGATTTCACCTTGGTCAAGTAGTCAGCCTGCTTGGGAGACAGGTCCGTCTTCAAGGCCAGGTGCGTCATCCCGATGATGGCGTTCATCGGCGTCCGGATTTCGTGGCTCATGTTGGCGAGAAAATCGGACTTGGCCTTGGTCGCGGCCTCCGCCGCTTCTTTGGCCACCGCCAGGTCTGCAGCTTGTATCCGGGTTTGCGCGAGGAGCTTGTGGGTCTCCAGTTTGCTGGCCAGGATCTTGGTGTTCAGAGCAACCGTCGGCAGCAACAGGTCCAGCAGTGCGTGCTGACGCTCCGACACCGGAGCCGCGGGCGCGAGTTCGATAACTGCCAGCACGACATCTTGATGAATCACGGGGACGAACACAACGCAAGCTGGCGTCACTGTCGCCACCCCCGTCGAGACGTGGAGGGGATTGTCGGCATTGGAAACAATCTGAAGCGCGCGCCGCTCAGCGGCGGCTTGTCCAACCAAGGACTCGCCGAGCCCAAATTCACGCGGTTCTATCGAGACATCCGTCGCAAAGGCGCCGACGCGCGTGAAGCGCAGGTGGCTTTCGTCGGCGAGGTAGAACGCGCCGTACAACAAATCCAGGGATTCGGCGATTCGTGACAGCAGGATTCTGGCGAATTCCGGAAAGTCTTCCGCCGATTGCAAGCGCTCCGTGGTGGCCGCCACCTCCGTCTTCACCCAACTCTGTGTCTCGCGCTCGCGGGCAGACAGTTGAAGCGTCTGGAGTGCACGGCTCATGTCGCCAATCTCGTTGGGGCGGTCGAGATTCGAAATGGGCTGATCAAGCCGCCCTTGCGCGACGTCCAGAATCCGGCCGCGAAACGACAACACGACTTTAACGACTTCAACCTGCACGATAGAGAGCGCAATGGCGAAAGATGTTGCCAAACCCAATACGATCACGATCCAGGTAATCAGAATCGTGCGATGCGTCGTGGCAGTGAGTTCGTCGGACTGTTGGTCGACTCTCGCGTCCAAGTCGTCAGCCAATTCGATTAACGCTTGCCGGGCCTGCAGCAATCTAGGCTCTGTGCTTCCGCGCATCAATTGCAGGGCCTTCGCATTGTCACCCATCAAGGCTGCCCTCGGAGCGGGCGCGACTCAGACACAACCTGATCAAACAGGTCTTCATCCGTTTTGATTCTTGAAGTCAGATACGGACTCTGGCGCTTCGCATCATCGATGGTGGAGTAAAACTCTGCAGCGGTCTTGTCGAGATCCGCGTCGATCGACCGCATTTTGTCCAGATTAGGCTCAGCAATCTCCTGGTAAAGGAGCTGATGGAATCGATTGTCCATAACGCGAGCGATCGTCAGGTCGTGGAGAGCTTTGACGTCTCTGCCAATCAGGTCGCTGTACCGCGTATCGATTCTGTTCATCTCGAGCGACGCGTAGAACGCCGCCACGAGCACCATGAGAACCAAGGGGAGCAAGGCGACGAGCACCTTGGTTCGAATTTTGAAATTCGCTAAGAGACCCATCTCAACGGCTCCTAACCCACCCACCGGGCGCCGCCGGGCAATGGACCATTGTAGCCGTCAAAGCCACTTTTTCGGAGGAGAGCCACTGATCGTTTACGTATCGTGGGCAATCCGGGCCACAACGAGCCTCGTGAGTGATCAGCATCGGCGCGAATAACTGACCGACGAACGGTGCTCATCGGGCATCCATACAGTTGGCACAATTCTGCCATTTTCTTTCTCGAGATATGCCTTGATGGTCGGGAAAACGCCGCTTGGGTGGTTGCAAGATCCGGCGACTTGGCTATTCCTCGCGCAGGGCCACCATGGGGTCTACTTTGCTGGCCCGCCACGCGGGGATGACCGTAGCTGCGAATGCGACAACAGCTAACAGGGCGGGAACTGCCAGGAATGTCGCGGTGTCCGTTGCGGTCACGCCGAACAACAGGCTGGCGATCACGCGCGTGAGGGCGACCGCGCCCAACAGTCCTGCGAGGATGCCGATCAACGTCAGTTGCATCCCCTGCCGGACGACGAGAGTGAGAATGTTTTCGCGCCGCGCACCCAGGGCGACGAGAATGCCGATGTCGCGGGTGCTCTGAGTGACCAGGTACGACAGGACGCCGTATAGGCCCACGGCGGCCAGCAGCAAAGCGAACGCCGCAAATGCACCCAGCATCGTGCTGGAGAAGCGCTGGCGTGCCAGTGAATCATGCAGACGGTCCTGCATGGTCCGTATTCCATAGACGACAACGGAAGGATCGACCGCGTGAATCTCGCTGACGATGGCCGTGGCGAGTCCCGCTTCATGAGAAGTGGCGCGAGCCACCAGGAACATTCCCCGGTCAAGCCCCTGCTGCAGAGGGAAAGTATGTCGCGATTTTGCCGTCGGTATCGAGGCCATATTGTTTGACCGCCGCGACGACGCCGACGATGGTGATGGGCTTTTTGGGATCGAACCAGAGGTGTTTGCCGATGGCGTCGTTGTGCGGCCAGAATCTCTTTGCGAAATTCTCGTCGATGATGACGACCTGTGGCGTGTCCAGGCGGTCGTTATCGGAGAAGAAGCGGCCCGCGACCAGAGAAATCTGCATGGCGCGGAAATAGTCCGTGCTTGCCGTACGCAGATCGACCTGCAACTCCTGCCCCGGCGGCGGCGTGTATCCCTCGACATGGATTCCTCCCCATCCCACTGTTCCGGTGAGCGGGAGCGCCGAAACCGCGCCTTCGGCGACGACGCCCGGCAGGTGGGCCATGCGGGATTCAACATCGCGGTAGAAAGCAGCGAGCACTTTGTCGTCTCGGTACCGAGGGTCGTTTGCCATGATCTGCATGGTGAGTACGTGGTCCGCGGAGAATCCTGGAGGGACACTCTGCAGACGGATGAAGCTGCGGATCAGCAGCCCGGCTCCAATGAGCAGAACGAGCGAAATGGCGAGTTCGGAAACGATGAGCAAGCCGCGCAGACGGTGTCGTTTCAGATAAAGACCGCCATCGGCTTGTCCGCTGCGGCCGCCGGCCTTGAGGGAGGAGTTTGGATCGAGTTTGATGGCACGCCACGCCGGAGCGAGGCCGAAGAGCACACCTGTGGCGAGCGAGATACCAAATGTGAAGGCGAGCACCGAGCCGTTGATCCCGATTTCATCGAGGCGGGGAATATTGCCGGGATTCATGGTGCGCACGACCACAAGGCTGAGGCGCGCCACAAGGAGCCCGGCGGCGCCGCCGAGGAGGCCGAGGAGAATGCTCTCCGTCAACAGTTGCCGCGCCAGGCGGTGCCAGCCTGCTCCCAGCGCGGTGCGAATGGCAACTTCCTTTTCGCGTCCCGCTGCGCGGGCGAGCAGAAGATTGGCAACGTTGGCACAGGCGATCAACAGGACGAGCGCGACCGAGCCCAGCAGCACGAGCAAGGAGCGGCGCACGTCGCCGACTACCTGTTTCTGCAAGCCGATGACATCCATACCGTAGCTGGCGCCGCGCTTGTCTTTGATGCGGATGCCGCTGGCAATGACATCAATGTCCGCCTGGGCCTGTTGCATGGAGACGCCGGGCTTGAGGCGGACAACGATGTTGTAGTTTTCGTCGCCTCGCCGCTGTGCAGCGTCGGGCCCCAGGGGCAAGGGGAGAAAGATGTCCACCTTGTCCATGGGCCCTTCCGAGGGCATGACTTCAGCGTTGAGCACAAAGCCGCGCTGCAGCACGCCGGCGACAGTGAATGGCTTTCCGTTGAGGATAATGGTCCGGCCGACGATCGCGGGGTCGGAGTTGAACAGGCGCACCCAGGCGCCGTTGCTGAGGATGGCGACAGGCGGTTTGCCCGGCTTGTCCTCTTCCGGCAACAGCGTGCGGCCGAGCAGAGGCTTCGCGCCGAACATGGAAAGGAGGCTCGACTGCGTACTGAGCACGTCAACCCGTTCCGGCTGCTCGCGGCCGGTGAGCGTGAAGGTGCGGCTCTGCGCGAGGGCCATCTGGTCGAAGGAGTGGTTCTGGTTCTGAATGTCGATGTACTGGCCGGGAGAGGGCCAATCGCGCAGAATGCCGATTGCGGGAGAATGCAGCCAGACGGCCGCGAGCCGGTCGGGGTGCGGATACGGAAGGGGACGCAACAGCAGCGCGTCGACCACGCTGAAGATCGCGGAGTTGGCGCCGATGCCGATGGCCAGGGAGGCCACGATAACCAGAGTCAGCACCACGTTCTTGCGAAGCATGCGAAAGGCGTAGCGAAAATCCTGGAACCAAAGGCTCATGAAATCCTCCCGGGCTGGAGAGTCGATGATATGGCGGGAGGTGGAGGTGTGGCCAACAATACTGATCTCAAGCAGGATTATGGGTACCGGAATGTCGGCCTGTGTCCATCGAAGCGGCTCGGCGTGGTCGGTTGACAACTACATGGCGGGGTCACTCATCGAGCGATCCGATCCGAAGCCATCTCCGAAAACGCAACAGTCAAGCCACGTGCTTCGAGAACCGGCGGCGTCATCGTCCCTCGATCGGAATCACTTCGATATCGGTTGTAATCAAAAGACCGCACATTTCCTGGCACAGCCGCAAGACCTGGGCGCGAGACAGCTTTCCCGCGCTTTTTGTTTGTAATCGGCTCTCTTGCCAGTGAATCATGTTCAATGAAAGCTTTGGTCTGTTCGTGTCAACGGGGCATCATGGTTGACTTTCGTGAACAGTGTGATCATTATATGTTGCTATGCAACATATGCGAGTGAAACTGTTTGACCGGGAATTGAAAAAGGGTAGCGCGGAGCTGCTGATTTTGTCGTTGATCGAGCTCCGTCCACGCCACGGATACGAGATCAGCAAGCTGATCGAGCAGCGATCGGAAGGTGTGCTCAAGTTCAATGTCGCCTCGTTTTACCCCTTGCTCTACCGGCTGGAAAAGCGCGGCTTCATCTCCGGCCGCTGGGTGGAAAAGGCCGGCCAGCGCCGGCGCCGCTATTACCAGCTCACGGCGCAGGGTAAGACGGTGCTCAAGGAACAGCGAAGTTCCTGGGCCGAGTTTGTGACGGCAATCGATCGCATCACGGGAGGCGAGCATGCCTGACTGGGCAAGGGAGATTCGCGCCGCAATCGCCAGGCTGGAGATGGACCCTGCTCGGGAAGCCTCGCTCGTCGAAGAACTGTCGCAACACCTGACCGACCGGTACAACGAGCTGCGCGGGATTGGCGTGGACGATGCCGAAGCCAGTGCACTCCTCAGGGCGGAACTCAACGACGGCACATTGGCTGCAGAGTTGAAGCCGCTGCTCTCGTCATCGCCTGAGGCGGCGGCTCCAGGGCTGGACAAACGCGAGCGGCTCTTTGCCGGAGTTGGAAACGACGTGCGCCAGGCATTGAGGCTGTTGCGTTTCAATCCGGGATTTGCGGCGGTGGCGATCCTTTCGCTCGCGCTGGGCATCGGCGCCAACACAGCCATCTTCGAGCTGATCGACGCCGTACTGATGCGCACCTTGCCCGTGCCCTCGCCGCAGCAACTGGCCGACATCCAGGAGATTCACGGAGGGCGCATTGGCAGCACGGTTGCTCGGCAAAAAGAATTCTCATTCGCCATCTGGGATCAGTTGCGGCAACAGCAGAAGGCCTTCTCCGGCGTTGCCGCATGGAGCACAGAGAGGTTCGACCTCGGACAGGGCGGCGAGGCTCGCTACGCCGAAGGGATGTGGGTCAGCGGCAGCTTCTTTCCGGTTCTCCAGGTACAGCCGGTGCTGGGCCGGCTGATCGCCGAGAGCGACGACTTTCGCGGCTGCGGCGTCCGCGGAGCTGTGATCAGCAACGCATTCTGGCAGCGGGAGTTTGGCGGCCGTTCCAACGTCGTTGGCAGCAAGCTCTCGCTCGATGGGCACCCGTTTGAGATCCTCGGCGTGACACCGCCTAGTTTCTACGGCCTTGAGGTAGGCCGCAACTTCGATATTGCCCTGCCCCTGTGCAGCGAGCCGGTACTCCACGGAGAGGGCGCATGGACCGCCAATTCGACCACGTGGTGGCTAGCGGCGATAGGGCGGCTGAACGCTGGATGGAGCTTCAAGCAGGCCTCTGCACAACTCTCTGGAGTCGCGCCGGGAATCTATGCAGCGACTCTTCCCGCAGAGTACGATGCGGCGGCCAGAAAGGATTATCTGCGATTTTCTTTGAAGGCCGAGCCCGCGGCCACGGGCGCTTCACCGCTGCGAAAGCAATACGCAGACCCGTTGTGGGTGCTTCTCTTCATCTCTGGACTGGTACTGCTGATTGCATGCGCAAACCTCGCCAACCTGATGCTGGCCAGAGCAGGCGCGCGACAGCGTGAGATGGCGTTGCGGCTGACGCTTGGGGCCTCGCGTCTTCGGCTTATCCGGCAATTACTGGCCGAAAGCTTACTGCTCGCCTTGGGCGGGGCAGCGATCGGCGTTGGGCTGGCCCAGGCGCTGGGACGAATTCTGATTGCATACATCGGCAACACGCAGGACCCCGTCTTTCTTCCACTCTATCCGGACCTGCGTGTGCTCTCGTTTACCTTTGGCGTAGCTTTGCTCACCTGTGTGCTGTTTGGAGTGGCGCCCGCCATCCAGGCGGCCAATGCCGATCCCGGCACGGTGATGAAGGCAAGCGGACGGGGACTGACCGCGGGACGGGAACGCTTCCTGCTGCGCAGAGGACTGATTGTCTCGCAGGTTGCGCTCTCTCTGGTGCTGCTGGTTGCGGCGCTGCTGTTTGTTCGCACGTTCAGGAACCTGCTCAATCTCGATGCTGGATTTAGACAGAACAATGTTCTCGTCGCCGATTTCGACTTTTCGCCCCTCAAGGTTGCTGCCGCCAATCGCCTGGAATACAAGCGCGAGCTCCTGGAGAAGGTGAGGAATACGCCGGGTGTCATTGCGGCGGCGGAGACAACAATTGTTCCGTTGAACGGCGATGGATGGAACGAGTTCATCGATATCCCAAGCGCGTCGATTTCACGCAAGCTGGTGTACTTCGATGCAGCGAGCACGGGGTATTTTCAGACGCTGCAAATGCCCATCATCGACGGCCGAGATTTCAGCGAAAACGATACGCCCGTTTCGCCGCTTGAAGCGATCGTCAACGAGCAGTTCGCGCGGAGCTTTTTCCCCGGCTCTAACCCCATCGGCAAAACCTTCGATCATAGACAAGCGGGCGGAAAGCCCAACCTGGTTTATCGCATCGTCGGCCTTGTCGGGGATACCAGGTACCGCGATCTGCACGAGGATCCCGTCCCGATCATCTTCGTGGACGAATATCAGATTGCTGACCCCGGCACTGATTCCACGTTCCTGGTGCGCTCCAAGGAGGCCCCGTCCGCTCTAGTTGCATCGTTGAAAGACACTGCGACTCAAACGAGCCCGTCCATTGTGCTGAACTTCAGCATCCTCAGGACATCGGTTCTGGAGAAGCTGACACGGGAACGATTGATGGCCTCGCTGTCCGGTTTCTACGGAGTTCTCGCGGCGGTCCTGGCCGTGGTCGGCATCTACGGAATCATTTCCTACATGGTGGTGCGGCGAAGAAATGAGATTGGCGTGCGCATCGCGCTGGGAGCTGGAAAGGCCAACATCCTGGGCATGATTATGCGCGAGGCATTGGCGCTGCTTGCCATCGGCCTGGTTGCGGGAACAGGCCTGGCTGCAGCAGCGGGAAGCGCCGCACGGGCCATGCTCTTTGGGCTCAAGCCGGTCGACCCGTTGACGCTGGTGCTTGCGGCCGGCGGGCTGACGATTATCGCCGTGGCGGCCAGCGCTATTCCCGCTGCGCGCGCCGCTGGCGTCGATCCAATGCAGGTGCTCAGGGAGGAATGAGCATTATCCGCCGTCCTTAAATCGCCGAGTCGCCCACCGAGGAGGCGATCGGTGCCGAGAGTCGGCTCGTGGGAAGCTGTTTTCTCAAGGTTCACTGCACTTGGTCCCTGGGATTCGGCAGATTGCTCTGCCCTGCTCCTGAATTTCCTTGAAAATTTCACTTGCTTTTTCGGAGAGCAAGTGTGTTACAGTCGGTAACACTATGGACGGTAACACCAACGCGAACCACGATCCCGGCGAGCTAGGCGAACTGGAACGGAACGTGCTGCTGATTGTTTGGCGCTTAGGTTCTGTTACCGCCGACCAGGTTCGGGAAGAGCTAGACCGGCCGTTGAAGGACTCTACGGTTCGTACAGTTTTGCGGCGCCTTGAAGAAAAAGGCTATCTGGCCCACAGCGTTGACGATCGCGCGTTTGTTTATCGGCCTGCCCAATCACGACAGCGCGTAGCCGGCCGCGCCGCGAAGCGCATTGTGGATTGGTTTTGTGATGGGTCCGTCGAGGCGCTGCTTGTGGGCATGGTTGATTCCAAGGTGCTCGATCGCGCCGAGCTCCAACGGCTCGCCGAACACATCGCCAGGGCCCAGAAGAATGCTCCAAACGCAAAGAAGGAGGATCAATGATTCCCGTCCTTATCGATGCCGCTATGCGCTCCTTATTCGTCGGCCTGATCGTCGCGGTTTGCTTGCGGGCTTTCCGAATCCGCAACGTCCTTGCGCAAAAGGCGGCTTTGGGCCTCGTGCTCGTCGGTGCACTGGCAATGCCGTTGCTGATGCCAATCGCGGATCGTTTGCATCTTCTGCCCGCGAAGGCAAGCATTGTGCTTCCTGCACATCCCATGACCCTCCTGGAAGAACTGCAGGCAAGACTGCAGGCAAAGAGCGGTTCCGGCACTCTACCCAAGCCCGTCGCGGCGCCAATTCCAGCGCCTAATTCACCACAGACTGAAAAGGCTTCCCGGCCAGCGCTGGATTCTGCGTCCGCTCCACGCGCCAAAGAGCCCGGACCATCGAGCCCTAACCCCCAAGCCGCCTCTTTGAAGAAGGAGCCCGGCACCGCCAGTGCCCGGTCGTTCGAAGAAATGTCGCCGTTGCCTCAGCACAGACGTGTGGCGTTCTCGCCAGCATCGCTTGCTCTCTCGATTTATCTCGGGGTAGCCGCTATTGTTTCTCCTGAGACTCGCCCTTGGACTGGCTGTTACGCTTCGCCTGTGGTTCACCGCCGCGCCGATTTCCACGCGCGAGGTATCTGACATTCCGAGCGGGGCTCCATCTCCGCGCCAGCACCAGAGTCTCCTCGCCCTTGACCATCGGTTCTGCCATCCTGCTGCCCGCCGATTACGATACCTGGGACAAAGAGAAGATTCGCATTGTGCTCGCTCACGAACATTCGCATGTTCGTCAAGGTGACTTTTACCTGCAGCTCCTTGCCAGCCTCTACACCGCTCTTGTCTGGTTCAGCCCGTTGGGCTGGTGGCTCAAGAAAGAACTCGCTGACCTGGCCGAAGCCATCAGCGATCGCGCGGGAATCGAGCAAGCTCGAAGCCGCAGCTCTTACGCGCAAATCCTCCTCGAATTCGCGGCTGCACCGCGCCCAACCGCATTAGGAGTCGCCATGGCACGTTCCAGCAGTCTTGCCCGCCGCATCGAGCGCTTGCTCAATGACCACACATTTCGCCAGTCTTTTGCCGGCGGCCGCCGCGCGCTCTTCGCAGTCGTGCTGGTGCCCGTGACGCTTTTTGCTGCGACAGCCATGGTGCGGGTACAGGCTGCTACGCATTCCATGCATGCTGCCTGGATTGCGCCTGCCACGCCGCCTGCTCCTGAACCGGCATTAGAGCCTGAAACTGCCTATCCCACGGAGCAGCTCGCGGCGGAAGATACCGTACCGGACAACCTCGCCCTTGCAGAAGGGCCCGATGTCTCAGCAAGCATTGCAATTTCTCCAGAAACAGAAACGCCGGCAATCGCGACGCCCGAGATTGCTGCCGCTCAGGCAGCCCCGAACTTGCTCCCTGTCCCGGCATTTGCTGGTGCGATCGCTTCTCAATCAGAGTCCGACAATTCCCTGTCGTTTGATCGCGTACTCTCCGTCAGCGGTGAAGCGCAATTATTCGTCTCTACCGGTTCAGGCAATATCCATCTCACGCGGGGCTCCGGCAACGAGGTCCACATTCATGGCAAGATCCATGTGAGCCATAACGGCAGCGAGGAGCAGGCTCGCCAGATCGCCGCGAAACCTCCGATCGAACAGAGCGGTAATGTGATTCGAGTCGGACAGCAACATGAAGAACACTGGCGAGGAATCAGCATCGACTACCAGATCGAAGCGCCCGCTGGAACTCTCCTCGCAGCTACCTCCGGTTCAGGCGACATCGTCGACGAGGGCGTTGGCCAAAACGCCAAGCTTGAAACAGGCTCGGGCGATATCCGCGCGACCGGGCTCCAGGGTGCATTCGAAGTGAGAACGGGGTCGGGCAACATCACTGCGGACCAGACCGGTCAGGGAGATGTGAAAGCCGAAACCGGCTCGGGAGATATCGAGATCAAGGACCTCCACGGCAGTTTCCGCGGCCAAACGGGTTCGGGTGATATCAAGGCGACGGGCACGCCCTCTGCGCCGTGGAAGCTGGAAACCGGCTCGGGCAACATCGAAATCTGGGCCGGCAACGCGCCGCTCACTCTTGATGCCTCAACCGGATCGGGTTCGGTCACTACTGATCACGAAATGCTGGTAAAGGGCTCTCTCAATCAACATCACCTCACGGGCAATCTGAATGGAGGCGGCCCGTTAGTTCGGGCGCAAACCGGCTCGGGTGACATTCGCGTCCATTGAGTCCGTTGAATTGATATGAAGTAGAGCTCGAACCTGGCCGTTCTCGGAGAGAACCTTCATCCAGGGATGAAGATCGAATCACGGCAACAAGTGCAATGTGGTATTAAACAGCAAGGGTCTTGAAAGTCGGTTTGATTGCCTTTCGGGCCCTAACGTGGATCGACAAGTCCCATTGCAATCATTCCCAGGGCAGTGACACTGGGCAGGAAGAAATAATCTCCGCCGCGCAATTCTACAAAGTCAGGAAGATTGCTGCAGACGAAGGGCGGGTTTGTGGGGCTTGCATCGCCTTGTACAACGAACCTGCCGTTACCGCCGTGATTGCCTAACAGAGGATCCTTGTCGTTGCCGAGGCGGGCATCATTGCCATACTGAATCCATTGCTGCTGCACAAACTCAAATTGTCGAGACAAACTGGCATTGAGCGCCATGAAGATGACGCCGCGTTCGTCGGTGTCGGAGACGGGCTCGCCTTCAGGAACAAAGCGTCCATACGGCAAGCCGCGACGGGTAATGCGGCGACGGTTGATGAGCCGTCCGTTGAATCCGAAAGTGTCGCGCGGATGAACGCGGCGGGTATGCGCTCCCATGGGGCAACGCGTGCCCTCCGCATCCTCGCCGTAGGAAAAATTGGTGCTGCGGTTCGGGTCTTGTGCGATGGAGGGGTCGGGTCTGTCGGGAGAAAGTTCGACCGGCGTCCCATCTCGCCAGCGGCCGATCAGTTTAGCGGCGAGCTTCTCTTTGCCACCTCCATACTGGGCTGCCTGCTTTTCAAGAAACGAGCGAAACGTCGCGAGATTCTGGTGCAACTTGCGATAGACCATGAAGGTGCCGTTGCTGGCAAGAAGGTGCGGCACGGGGGCCACGGGCAGTTCCCCTGCTTCGTCCGCGTAGCCCAGCAGGAGTTCACCGGTCGCGAGAGGCGCCCAGGTTCCGTCGGGAAGCATTTTGCCTTGCCCGGGTTGTGAGCTGCGTTCGACACCAAGATAGTCGGGATTACCGAAGCCGTCCGTGTAGCCGAAGTGTTCGCTGGTTGTCGGCTTGCCGTTGATGACCACGGCGGCGGCGTCCTGGGAACCGATGACGGTCGCACCGCCTGTCTCATCGAGAGCCGAATGGATGACCGAGCAGCGAGCATCCAGCGCCTCTGGAGTGAGGCCATTGATTCCGAGCCATGCATGGACTCGGTCTTCGCGCCAGAGTTTATCCCAACGCTCAGGGGAATTCACACCTGTGTCTCCGAGGATTCCCGCGCGATGCTTCATGCCCTGCTGAAACTCGACGGGAAAGGTGAGTAGCGTGGCATCGGGTAGTTCAAGATGCCTGAGTCCGCGGTGTGTGAATGCGATATTTACTGTGCTCTGCGGCTTGGAACCGTCCCAGCGCTGGCCCGTGGTTATTTGGTTGAGCAAGCGAGCGATCATGCTGCGCGCTCGCGCCGCTCCCTCAAAGTGCAGAAAGAGATAGCGAGCGACGGGCAGGTTGTAGCCGCGCAAAACAAAGCCTTGAATATCGGTCTCGTTGAGCTTACTCATTTCGGCCACCTGTCTTGATATCGCGGTGAGGGCCCATGGAACCTGGCCTGGGAAGTGGCCGGGATTTGAGGTGTGCAACGAACTGGACAAATTCGCGTTGCAGAGTTGCAGGGTCCACGCCTTGATGGGTGGCGATGAAGTCGGCGACGGCCGTCTGGTTCTGAAGCGCGCTCAGAGTCTCGGGCACGGATCTATCGTTGACGGCTGCAAAAAAGAAAGTGGTATCAAGCTGGCAAGCTTTCATGTAGTCGATGAACGCCTGTCGATTCGCCGCGCCGGGATAGCCGACACAGTGCTTCCAGATGGCATCAAGATACTCAGGTATGCTGGCGGCGAGCCCGGACAGATAGGTGTCCAGGTCGCCATCGCAATTCGATTCAAAGACAAGGTACTTCGACTTGAGATGCTCTTCACAGGCGGGCATTCCGACGTAGATCACATCGTCCATCACCACCAGGCGAGCGAGATGTGTGCCCGGAGCGAGCGCAAAAGGGCTGTCCTCCCGAGTGGGTAGAGTGGCGAGGTAGTTGCGAATCTGCAAATCGTGGGAAGGTGTAGCTTTCTCATCGTCGATGATTGGCGAGAGGATCGTCAGTCCGTAAACAGCGCCGTTCTTATTGGGCATAATTGCCTTCTCTATCCGGCGATGGGTGCTTCACCTGTCTCGCCAAGGTGGGCCTGAACTTGTATGACGAAGCGTAGGTAAGCGTCGGCGAATTGCTGAGGACTGCACTGCTCGGCGGTTTGACTGAGCCTGTCGAGCGAGGATTGCACAATGTGCGCTGACTTGACGTCGTTCGCGGTGGCGTGGGGATAAGCCGTGTAGTAGTAGTCGGTATCGAACTGGACGCGGGCGATATATTCCTTGAAAAGCGTAACGGGAACCGAACCGGGGAACTTCTCACTCCAGCGCCAGACAAGGTTCAAGCCTTTGCTCAGGACCGCGGAAAAGGCATCTATATATTGGTTCCAGGTCCCGTTGAAGTTGCTGAAGAAAAGAAGGTAGTCGTATTTGAGATCTTCTTCCAATTGGCCGTTACCGAGGAAAGGAAATCTTTTGCGCGGCAGGACCACCCATCGTGCGAATTCAATGAAGGACAGGTCGATCAGGTCTTTCTGCAGGGGTTTTATATGCCCAAGCAGAAAAAAGAACCCGCGCAGAATCCAGGTCTTCCACGGCTTCATAGGAGTGATGGCATTCATCGCGTAGACTTTGCCGTTGATGTTGCTCATTGCGCCTCTGAGGTGCGGGAAAGTGAAAAGCCAGAATCTAATAGAAAAGACGCATTTGCGCAAGGACACCCTTGGAACTGAATGATCGCCAACCCGCTGACACCTGCAAAGGGACGGAAACGGGCTCCCGCACTAGAGCCTGCACCGAAAAACAACCTCCGCACATCCAATAACCTGTGAGTTCACCCGATCTCCCCATCGTGTCGTCCGACAGCGTCGTCACCGACGGCAACGTCGTCCGATTCGGATTCGAAAACTCCTACGTGCGACTGCCTGAGCGCTTCTACGCTCGACTGGAACCAACACCTGTAGCGGCCCCGCGGCTCGTCAAGGTGAATGTGAAACTGGCCCGGGAACTGGGGGTAGACCCATCCGCGCTGACGAGCGAGCAAGGCGTGGAGATCCTCGCCGGAAACCGCGTCGCCGAGGGTTCCGAACCCCTGTCGATGGCCTACGCCGGCCACCAGTTTGGGTCCTTCGTGCCTCAGCTCGGAGACGGCCGCGCCATCTTGCTGGGCGAGATAATCGGCCGGGATGGACTGCGCTACGACATCCAGCTCAAGGGCCCCGGCCGGACTCCCTTCTCTCGCGGCGGCGACGGCAGAGCTGCGCTTGGCCCGGTTTTGCGCGAGTACATCGTAAGTGAGGCTATGGCCGCGCTGGGCGTTCCCACCACCCGGGCCCTCGCTGCGGTGACCACGGGAGAACAAGTACTGCGCGAAACGGCATTGCCTGGAGCCGTATTTACCCGGGTAGCAGCAAGCCACCTCCGGATAGGCACTTTTCAGTACTTCGCTGCACGGCGCGACACGGAAGGAACGCATATCCTGGCCGACTACGCGATCGGCCGGCACTTCCCTGAAGCGGCGCATGCGAAGCAGCCGTACCGAGCCCTGCTGGACGGAGTGATCGCCCGTCAGGCGCAGCTGATCGCGCAATGGATGCTCCTGGGCTTCATCCACGGGGTGATGAACACCGACAACACTTCCATCTCGGGCGAGACCATCGACTACGGCCCTTGCGCCTTCATGGAGGCATACGATCCAGCTACGGTTTTCAGCTCGATCGACCGTCATGGGCGCTATGCGTATGGCAATCAACCTCGCGTCGCATTGTGGAACCTGGCGCGTCTCGCCGAAGCACTGCTGCCCGTCCTGGAGCAGGAGACTGGGAGCGAAGAGGCCGCGCTGGCTTCAGCCAACCAAGCTCTTGCGGCATTCGAACCGCAGATCGAGGCGGCTCGAAGCGCAGGTCTGCTGCGCAAGCTTGGCCTATCCACGGAGCGCGAAGGCGATACGGCACTGGCTGGCGACCTCTTGGCACGCATGGTCGCCAACCGTGCGGACTTCACTCTGACCTTCCGCCGGCTTTGCGATGCCGCAGCCCAAGCGGAACGCGATGCGGGTGTACGCGCTCTATTCGCCGACCCCGGCGCTTATGACGCGTGGGCTGCTGGATGGCGCCGGCGCCTGGAAGAGGAACCCGTAGCAGCGGACGCGCGCGCGGCGGCGATGAGGATGGTGAATCCGACATTCATCCCGCGCAACCACATTGTGGAGGCGGCGCTCAATGCCGCGGTCTGGCAGCAGGATTTCCAGCCGTTCGAGAAGTTGCTGGACGTAGTGTCTCGCCCATACGAAGACAGGCCGGACCTGGAGTTGTACGCCACGCCTGCCCGCCCCGAGGAGTACGTCAGCCAGACTTTCTGCGGCACGTAAGAGGAGCCGCAGGATTCAACACCTGGCAGCAGACAATGCCACTCTCTGGAGCGTGTTCGCCACAGCCCTCAAAATGCCACGAGGGAGTCTTCGAACAAACGGGCAAGTTCCTCCGGCCCCGCCGCGCGAGGCGACAGTTTGGTGACACGATGTTGCGGCAGAGTGCCTTCCACCAGAGCGGGGATTTCGGACGAAGTGTAGCCGAGCGCACGCAGTCCGTTGGGCAATTTCAGCCGTTCAATAAACCACGTGATGCGGTCCGCTAGTACTTTGCCCGCGTCGGCAGAAAGCCGGCCCGATACATCGGCGCCAAGTGCTTCAGCGGCTTCCAGGTGTCGCTGCGGATTCGCGCTGGCAGTGAATCGAAACACCGAGGGAGCGTTCAGCACGACGGAATATCCATGCGGGACCATTGCGTGATCGCGAGGATATCCCGGAGCAAAATAGCTGTTCACCATGCCCGACACGGGGTATGACATTCCGTGCGGCAAATGCACGCCGGCATTGCCGAATCCGATTCCGGCATAACTGGAAGCCAGGAGCATATTGGAACGGGCTTCGTCGTCGGAAGGATCTTCCACCGCGCGCACCAGATATCGCGCGACCATGCGCAACGCCTGCAGCGACCACACATCACTGATCGGATTCGAACCTTGATATGCGGGCCGCACCAGGGGGCGATCCGGCAAGGGGCGATCCGAGTAAGGCAATGCGGTGTAGGACTCGATGGCGTGGCTCAGCACGTCAAGACCGGTCGCAGCGGCCACTTGCGCAGGCATGGTGCGGGTGTTTTCAGGATCGAGCAATCCGAGGGTGGGTTTGAGCCGGCGGCTGGCGATACCGGTCTTGGCGCGCATCTTGCTCAAATCGAAGATCGAGACGCCAGTGGTTTCGCTGCCCGTGCCTGCCGTCGTCGGAATCGCAATCAACGGCTTCAAAGGGCCCGGCACCGGCAGGCCTTTGCCAATGGGTGGATTCACGTAGTCGAGAAAGTCTTCCGGCGGATAGGCCGTGTAAAGGTTCACTGCCTTCGCCGTGTCAATTGTGGACCCGCCGCCCACCGCCACAATCGCGCCATAATGGCACTGCCTGGCAAAGGCGATCGCGTCCAGAAACGATTCGTCATTAGGCTCAATCCGCACGCGGTCATAGAGTGTGCAGGCGACGCGATTTGCTTCCAGCGATTCGAGCACCACCTGGACAGGACGCATGTGCCGCAGGAGAGGATCGGTGATCACCAGAACGTCGCTGACTCCGAGGTCCGCGAGATCCATACCGACTTCGTTCGTAACCCCAGCGCCGAACCGCACGCTGGCCGCGGTCATCTCAAAGGCGATTTCGTGATTCATTGAACATTCCAGGATTTCCAATTGGCTTCAAGGCTGTTGAAGAGTATATGCGGATAACGACACTCCGTTGGCGGAGTCCATGAGGGACGACTGGAAGCGCCTTGATACTGCAGCGAGTCGGACCTGACGCCACACGGCGAGCAACCCCACAGCAGCGCGATCCATCGCGTAAGTGATTTGATTCAAAGCTCTTGACACTCGTTCTGCGAAGTTTCCATGTGAAAGCAAAATCGTGACTGCCTTTATGCGACAACAGCGGTATGATGGGATTCTCTGTTCTGACTAAAAGGTGGCCAGCAAGTCGTCCTGTCGAACGCGGCAACCGTCTGCCGAGCGAACGGTATTGGAGTTCCCCAGCAATGGACAGCGGAAGTATCGAAGAGAAGTCAAGCGAAACGGAACTGGTTGACGCAGTTAACGGCTCACGTTCCGTAGAAGCGCTGCGCGCTGGCGAAGAGAAATACCGGGCCCTTTTCGAAGCAATTGAACAAGGACTGGTGATTGGCGAAGTCATTCTGAATGCCGCGGGCGAGGGTATCGACTACCGAATTCTTGAAACCAACGCGAAATTTGAGCACCTGACGGGCTTGGGGCGGGAGGCGTTTCTCAGCGGCAAGACGTTTCGAGAGCTGATCTCGACCATGGACGACGGGTGGCTGCGGACGCTCGGGCGCGTTGCGGTCAGCGGCGAGTCGATTCGCTTTGAGACCTATGCGGTGGCGCAGGACCGATGGTTCGACGTCCACGCGTTTCGAATTGGCGATCCATCGCTTCGCCGCGTCGCTTCTCTCTACAGCGACATATCGTCGCAACAGCGGACAGCCCAGGCTTCGCGGAACAGCGAGAAGATGGAGAAATTTCTCCTGAAGCTGAGCGATGTGCTGCGGCCAATTGCGGATCCGATTGAGATCATGAGGGCGGGTCCAGAGGTGCTTGCGCGCGAGCTTGATATGTCGGTCGCCGGCTATGTGGAGATGAGCGCGGACGGCGACAACATGGTGATTGGCGGCCAGTATGCGGATGGGCGCATGCCGGAGCTGAAAGGCCCGTGCAGGTTTTCAGAGTTTGGAGACGGTTTTGCGCCGGCACTTGCGGCGGGCGAGGAAATCTTTATATCGGACGTTTATGAAGACCCGCGTGGGCCGGCGGGGGGAGCGGAGAAGACAAGGGGCTTCAAGATACGCTCAGTTTGTGGAATTCCACTGATCAAGGATGGGCGGCTGGTGAGTTTCTTTTACGCCACCCACTTCGAGACGCGTCCATGGCTTGACTGGGAGCGGGAGATTGTTCGTCAGACGGCGGATCGGACCTGGGCCGCGGTGGCGCGCGCGCGCGCGGAAGCCGCTCTGCGCAAGAGCGAGGAGAAGTATCACACGCTGTTCGATTCGATCGATCAAGGATTCGCTGTTGTTGAGGTACTGTACGACGAAGGTGGCGCGCCCAAGGATGTGCGCTTTGTTGAAACCAACCGCGGTTTCGGGAAGCAGACAGGCTTGAAGGACTATGGGGGGAAGAAGAGGAGTGAGCTTCTCCCGCCGTCTGTCGACTACTGGGTCAAGACTTATGCGCGAGTAGCGGAGACAGGCGAGCCGACTCGTTGCGAAATTTACTCCGAGGGTCTCGACCGCTGGTTTAATGTCTTCATTTCGCGCATTGGCGGCGAAGGCAGCCGTTTGGTCAACGTGATCTTCGACGACATTACAGCGCGAAAGCAGACTGAAGCGGCGCTGCGCAACAGTGAAGAGATGCAGGCATACAAGTTGCTGCTGGACGACGCGATTCGTCCGCTTTCTGATCCGATCGAAACTCAAGGGACGGCCAGCAAGATACTCGGGGAGCACCTGCGGGCAAACCGGGTTTTCTTTGGTGAGATCGACGAAGAGTCCGGTGTCATGCTGATTGAACGAGAGTTTATGCGCGATGGTATGCCAAGCGCGGTAGGCCTACGTTCGATGGAGGTCTTCGCCTGGCTTCGATCGTCACCGCAGAAGTTTGAACCGACGGTGGTTAAGGATGTACAAAGCACGCAGTTCCTTCCTGAGGCAGACCGCGCGGTGCTTGCCGCGGCGCAGGCGGCGGCCTTCATCGCTGTCCCGCTGATCAAGGATGGCCGGCTGGTGGCTTGCCTCTGCGCAACTGACGCGTTGCCGCGGGACTGGACGCAGGATGAGGTCGAACTTATCTCGGGTACCGGAGAGCGAACGTGGGCCGCTGTGCAGAGAGCGCGCGCGGAAACAGCGCTGCGGTCAAGCGAAGAGAAGTATCACACACTGTTCGATTCGATCGACAATGCGATCGCGGTGCTTGAGATTCTCTACAACGAGAGCGGCGTGGCATCGGATCTTCGCTTCATTGAGACCAATCAGGCCTTCGAAAAGGGCACAGGTCTCAAGAATCATCTCGGAAAGACCTCGAGTGAATTGCTCCCGAATCTTGATGACTCCTGTATCGAGCATTATGCCAGTGTGGCTGAAACCGGCGAGCCGGTTCGCTTTGAGAGTTATTCGCTCGATTTCGGCCGATGGCTCAGTCTCTTCGCTTCGCGCGTTGGCGGTGAAGGCAGCCGCCTGGTGAATGTGATCTTCGACGACATCACCGAGCGGAAACAGGCTGAGGTGGATCTGCGCGAGAGCGAAGAGCGGCAGGCGTATCTGCTGAAGCTGAGCGATGCGCTGCGGCCGCTTGCGGATCCGATGGAGGTTCAGGGTGTGGCCAGCCGGCTACTCGGCGAACAGTTGCAGACAGACCGGGCTTTCTATTCCGAGAACGATGAAGCACGAGGTCTAAAACTCGTTGAACGAGACTTTGTGCGGGAGGGCATGCCGAGCCTGGCAGGAAGCTATCCGCTGGAGGCCTTCGCGTGGATTGAACGATCAGCGCAGAAGAGCGAACCCGCGGTCATTGAAGATGTGCGGACGTCACCCCTGATTCCGGATGCGGACCGTTTGGTGATTTTGGGGACCGGGGTGAGCGCATTTGTTTGTGTTCCGCTGGTCAAGGGTGACCGGAAGGTCAGCTCACTGGTCGTGGCTGACCTTGAGCCGCGGGTCTGGAAGCCGGGCGAGATTGAGGTTGTGCGGGAGACAGCGGAACGGACGTGGGCGGCGGTGGATCGGGCCCGGGTAGAGGCCGCACTCCGCGCAAGCGAGGGAAGGTATCGCACGCTGTTCGAATCGATCGATCAAGGGTACACGCTGCTGGAGATGGTCTACGACGCCAGCGGAGTGGCCAGCGATATTCGCTTTCTTGCGACCAACCGCGTTTTCGAAAGACAGACCGGGATGACGGATTACCCCGGGAAGACAGCTCGCGAGTTGAACCCCAACCTTGAGGACCACTGGGTCGAGACTTATGCCCGCGTCGTTGAGTCGGGGGAATCGGTTCGCTTTGATATTTTCGTCAAGGAGATCGGTCGCTGGTTCAATGTATTTGCGTCGCGAGTGGGCGACGCCGGAAGCCGCATCGTGAGCGTAATTTTCGACGACATCACGGAGCGGAAAGAGGCAGAGGCTGCGCTTCGCCAGAGCGAGGAACGGAAGGCTTTCCTGCTGAAGTTGAGCGATGCGCTGCGTCCCCTGTCGGATCCGATCGAGATCGAGGGAACGGCGGGCAGGCTGCTGGGCAGGCAACTGCGGGCAGACCGGACGCTGTATGCGGAAATCGATGCAGCGTTGGGTGAAATTGTGATTGCGCGCGATTTTGTGCGTGCTGGTGCACCGAGCCTGGTGGGACGCTATCCGATGGAAGACTTCGCGTGGATTGGCCCGAAGGCCCGGATGAGCAGGCCGACGGTTGTGGACGATGCGAGAACGGCGCCGTTCATTCCGGATCCGGCGCGCGGAAAGATTATTGGCGCAGGCGTGGGTGCGTTCATTGCTGTGCCCTTGGTCAAGGACACTCGGCAGGTGGCCGCGCTGTGCGTGTGTGAGTTGGAGCCGCGGACCTGGACGACGGATGAGGTGAGACTCGTGCAGGAGACCGCGGAACGGACCTGGGCCGCGGTTGTGCGCGCAAAGGCAGAGACAGCGTTGCGCGAAAGCGAGGAGCGCTTTCGCCTCTTTCTTGAAAACGTTCATGAGTACGCGCTTGTGCAGTTGGATCCGGAACTGCGGATCACAAGCTGGAATCCGGGAGCGGAGCGAATCTTCGGGTACACGTCGAAGGAGGCTCTGGGACAGCCGTTTGCATTGCTGCTCTCGCCCGAGGATCGCGAGGACCATGTTCCGTGCATGCAGATTTCGATCCTGGAAAAGAACGGACGCAACGAAGATGCGCGTTGGCTCATTCACAAAGATGGAACGCGGATCTGGACACGGTGGGTAACGGAACCGATTCGTAATAAGGATGGGCAGATCACGGGACTGGCGAAGGTGCTGCGCGATGAGACCGAACGGCTGAGGACGGAGATGAGCCTGCGGCAGAGCGAGAAGCTTGCGGTTGTCGGCCGCATGGCGAGTTCGATTGCGCATGAGATTAACAATCCGCTTGAGGCAGTGACGAACCTCATCTACCTGGCACGCACACGTGAAGTTTCGCCGGAGGTTGGCGAGTTTCTGGAGCAGGCAGAGCACGAGCTGGCGCGCGTGAGCCACGTTACGCTGGCGACGCTGCACTTTCATCGGCAGACGACGGAGCCGCAAGTCGTGGATATCGAGGAAATTCTCGAATCGGTGCTTGTGTTGCACGAGGGTCGGTTGAAATCAATGCAGATTGCCACCGAGCGGAGGTACGGCTTGCATCCTCCAATCACCTGCCAGGGGAATGAGGTCCGGCAGGTAATTGCGAACCTTGTGAGCAACGCGATTGACGCGATGAAGAACATGGAGCAACGGCGGCTCATTGTCCGCGTAAGGAAGGTCGTGGACCCGGCGACAAAGAAAGAGGGCGTCCGGGTGACGATCGCGGATTCCGGGAATGGGTATTCGGGAGTCGGCACGGAAGCATGTGTTTGAGCCGTTCTTCACGACGAAGCCGGCAACAGGGACAGGGCTCGGACTGTGGCTCAGCTCGGAGACGGTCAGCAAGCACAACGGGACACTGCGGTTCCGGAGCAGGACAGATGGGAGTTATCGGGGGACCGTGTTTTCGTTGTTCTTGCAGGCTTAGAACCCAGCGTGAAGAGGCGCTCATCTTCGTCGTAAACCATTCCCTTCGGTGACCTGGCGGGGTCGCATCTTTGCTTTTTGGCGCCGGCCACGCCGCTTACGGCGGCCTTTTCATTCTCACGACAGGAGAGCGCGATGAATCAGAGATTCTCGGAGAAGTTGGTGCTGGTCGCCGGCGGGACGGGTGGATTGGGCCGGGCGGTGAGTCTGGCCTTCCTGGGGGAAGGCGCCAAAGTGGTCGTCACGTATCGAAATGAGAAGGAGATGGACGATCTCAAGCAGCTCGGCGATTCGAATAGCAAATCGCTCGCGGGGCACCGCGTCGATGTCACTGATGAAGCCGCTGTGGGCCAGCTTGTCCAAAACATTGCCGGCGAGTATGGGAACTCTGGACGTGCTTGTAAACACGATTGGAGCATATGCAGGCGGCGCGAAATTGTGGGAAGCGGACCCGAAGGAATTCGACAGGATGCTGACTTTTAATTTGCGGTCGGGTTACACGCTTTTGCGAGCGGTTGTTCCAGCGATGGTTAAGCAGGGTCGCGGAGCAATCATCAATGTTGCATCAAGGGCCGCGGTCGATCACGCAGGCGGCGCTGCGGGGTATGCATCTTCAAAAGCGGCGGCAGTAGCGATGATAGATTCGCTGGCGGCAGACCTCAAGGGTACCGGGGTGCGCGCAAACTCAATTCTGCCGAGCATCATCGATACCGAGGCCAACCGAAAGGCGATGCCCACCGCTGACTTTGCGCAATGGCCGAAGCCTGATGATATCGCGCGCGTAATCCTCTTCTTATGCAGTGATGATGCGCGCCTGATTCATGGCGCTGCTGTGCCGGTGTACGGAGATACTTAGTTTTCCCTTCGGATTTCTTACGCCCGGTCCTCCGTCATTTCGGGTCCGTGTCTTTCGCGGGTCCGGAGTTGTCAGCTACGGATCCCGCAGCCACGGGCAGAAGCCTGTATCCATCGCGTGTCCGAAGGTGATACTTCTGCAGATCCTTGCCCACAAGCTTCACTTTGATCGTGCGCCAGCCGTGGTTCGGGTTGGATTGCGGATAGTAACTCAGAGTGTAAAGGTGGACCAGGTCCTCCCGGATCGAGGCAAACGCCTGCTTCTCCTGCCGCCAATCCTTCGCAAAATAGGCCTTCCCGCCCGAGCCCTTGCTCACCCGCTCAAATGCGGCGGCGGATGCCGGATCTTCCTGAGCGTGCTGTGTACTCACGATGTAGATGATCGTCCCCGTAGACTGGGCCAGTTCCGCCACATCCTCCGGAGGAACCGAACTGGAGTTGTCGGGACCATTCGAAAAGACCACGATCGCTTTTCGACCACGGAGAGGCACCGAATCCTTCACCGTCAATAGAAGGCTGTTATAGAGCGCGGCATCGTCGCCCGCAACGGTATTCCGCACTCCGCTCACCACTCGGAACTTGTCCGGAGTCAGAGTAGTCATCCGCGAAAGATCCCGGCTGTAGGAATAGAATGCCAGCTTGCTGGAGTTATCCATGGAGCGGATGAAGTCGACAATCGCATCCTGTGCGTACACGAAGCTTCGATACATGTAGTTGCTTGTGTCGAAGAGAATGAACAGGCTCGCTTCGGAAATGTGCGGAAGCATGAGATTGGCTGTGTTTTGGGAAGCCTCTGACGAGTCCCCTTCCCCTTGTTTCGCTGAGTGGCTTCTGCCTCGTGGTGCAGTCTCCTTCGAGTTCTTGTCGGGATCACTGCTCTCCTCGAAGGTAGAGATCTTCTGCGGAAGCTTGTCCTCGGTGACAGAGAAGTCTTCCGGGCGAAGACCAGTGACATAGTTTCCCTTATCGTCGGTGACGGCCACATTGAGCTGAACCAGCACAACGTTGACGCGCAGATGCATCTCGTCATCCTGAGCTGCCATGTACGACTTACTACCTGGCGAACAGAGCAGGCATGAAAGAACTCCAAAGCAGGCGACAGATCTTTTGGTCATAGCTCGTCCTGTGCGTAGTCTCCTACGCCTCCCTATTGCCGGGCAACAGTGGTTGCGGCAAGGCCGGTAATCTTGCCCTGCCTGAAATCATCCCCGGTTTCTTGCATGGCTCGCATCAGTGCGGGCCAATCGTCGATGTTGCTTGCGAAAATGTTGGAAACCATGTGGCGAGTTAACGCAGGAATCAAAATGTTGAGCATCACCGGCGAATAGCCCTTCTCATCCGCAAGGCGCGCCCAGTAGAGATTGTTCGACTCCCAGGATTCTGCGAGGAGTCTGCTGGCTGGCCCGCCGAACAGGGGAAGCGGCTTCGTGTTGAGAATTGTGCGCGAGTTGCTCAGGAGCAGCGCCGGATGCGGCGTCCCGAAGTCCGACGATAAACGTTCCGAGTTGGCATCGGCGGGATTCTTCTGTGATAGCTCTTCCAGTTCCAGGCCGGCCGGACCCCACATCGATGCGTGGTCCGCATATCGCTTACGGAATTCGGCGGCGAGATAAAAAGTCTCAGCCGGGAGTGCCGCGGAAGCCATCTCCTTAGCGGAATCCGGACTCTTCAGCGCCAGTTCGGTTTTTTCAAGCCGCTCGGCAGTCATGCAGTCGGAAAGGATGCCGATCACTTTCGCCTTCAGCTCCGCATTTGTTGCTGAAGCCGTCAGAAGTTCCTCCCCTGTGCGTTGATAGAGAGCCGCCGAGTGCAATTCGCCCCGACTGACCGCCCACCAGCGCGGCAGGACCGCGGACACGAGAAGGCCTGGAACGGTCTCCTTCCAGATCAAAGCCTGGACATTCTTGGGAGCAATGAAATCCTGCTCGGTTGAAGCCAGCGCAAAAGGCAAGTCGGCAAGCGAACCCATCAGATAGGCGCCGCCCCCGGCGGTAGCGCCAACACCGATCAAACCCCCGGGACCCCAGATATGTTCGACGCCCTGAACCGAGATGGACGAGAAGTCATGTGAGCGGACAAAGAGCGGATTGTTATGAAGAACCTCGGCTCCGGGAGGCTCATAGTACGCGTAGTTCAAGCCAACCAGCGAATCCCTGAGGAACGGAGTAAGTTGGCCGCGGGCTGCTTCAAGCTGCGCGGGAGATGCAGGAGTCCGAAGAATCTTCGTCAGGTCGGTTCTTGCCTGCAACTCCGCGTGACGGCTTGTGTAGACGATCGGAGACCACTCTATCTTTTCCCCTCCTGAAAAAACGGGACGGGGCATCTCGAATTCACGCAGGTTTCCGGCCAGCGGGAGCAATTGAGCGGAGATGTTTGCTCCGTGTGCCATCTCCGTAAAGCCATCGTAGAGTCCGAAAAGCGTATCGAGGGACACAAGCCGCTGATCGTCGAATACGGCGCGGATTCTCCTCACTAGTTCCTGGTGCACGCGCTGGCCATCATCGCTCTCCTGCGCAGGGCCCGCGAGCAAGTCGACGATCTGATCCTGGGTAAGGTTAGCTTTGCCGGTGGCCGCAACCAGGATTGACTGCAGCGAGGCTCGGGTAGCCTCAAAAGTCTGCACCGGCGAAGAAACACCAATAAACGGTTGCACTGCATTCTGCCAGGAGGTATTCAACTGCTCCTTCGGAATCTGGCCCTGCCGTGCAAGTATCTGCCAAAGCCCGATGTTTGCCTGCATTGCCCCAAGAGCATTCGCGCGCAGCGGCGCATTTGAAATCCCATCAATACGGTCGGCCGCGCTGACAAATCGAGTGACCGAATCATCATCCAATACAGGAAACTCGGCAAAGATTAAGAACCAATGATTGAACTGGGGAAGCCGGTTGGCAACCAGCAATTCAGTCGGATCAGATAAGCGATGTCCCTCCGGCTTTCCTGCATTCATCGCCTCGAGCGTGAGAAAGATCGGAACCGGACCGTTGACAATTCCGAGATTGGACGAAGCAACCAGCGTCTCGAGGAATCGCTCGGGAGTGTCGAAGCGACGACTCTGTCTTGGCCATCCATTCGAACCGTTTATCTTGGACTTCTTGGAGAAGATTTCGTTCCAGACTCCAAGCCCCTCCAGAATTTGCGGATCACCGCTCGCATCCCATTTCAACGACGCAAAGAGGATCAGGAGTTCGGCATTTCTCGGAAAGACTCCGGCACCTGCGCTGGTGCGCGGGGCGGTTGACTGATAGGCGTCGTAGAGATGTCTGAGACGAGCCCCGTCTGACAGGTGTGCCTGCTGCGCTTGATTCAAATGGGACAGGGCGTCATAGTAAGCTGCAAGCCACCCGCGATCCTTTGTGAGCAGGCGAAATACAAAATCCCCTGGTGAGTTTGGACTCGCCCCCACAAGTTCTTCCCAATCCTTCTTCGTACCGCCGGGAAGGACAACGCTGCCCGAGTGTACGGCTATCCCGCTTCCGTACAAGCCAAAGACCGGAGCGAGTGAGACCAGCCTCCTCAGCCCCGGCGACTGCATCAACGCCGATCTTGTTTCCTGGTCGCATTTCGCCAGGGCCCAGTAAAGGCGATCGATGTCCTGATCGTGCAGAAGCATGTCGATCACGTTTCCTTGAGCCTTTTTTTCCTGCGCGTCAAGGTCAACCCAGTCTTTTTCACTAAAGAAGACCGGAACCCTGGTGGACGGAAATGCATAGGCAAACGGAGCATTCTTCTGGAGGGATTGTTCGAGCAATGTGATAGGGAAGCCTGAATCAATGGTCACAAACGCTCGCTCGGCATTTCCAGTCACCAGGAAGGAACCGCTCTGACCACAGGCTCCGTTAAGCTTGTACCCGAGAATCTCGATTAGTCGAGGAGCATCCTCACAACCTGAGAGCCGTATTTCGCCATGGGCATTCTCGAGGAGCTCGAGTTCGCGCGCCTGGTGCACATAACGATTCACCAGCACCAGATATTCGGTTGGTCTTTTCTCCCGGTAGCCGAGGAGAGAGGCATTGCGCGCAAGCATGGGCAGCACTTCGTCGAGAGGGATCTCCTGGCTGATGCCTGCCATGCGAAGAAATGATCGTAACGGTCCCGGAATGATCACGGTCTCGGACGGCTGCGACCGCGGCGTTCGGCCTTTGGAAGCGCTCTCATGCACATTCGTCGATTGGGGGCCATCTTCTGGCGATTTGCCGGCATAGGCAGGGCAGCAGGATCCCAGGTACAAAAGGCTGCCTGCGACGATGATGGATTTGAAGCGGCGGGAGAGCTTCATGGAGGTTAGCCCTTTTCAGGTCAGCGGAAACCTTTTTCGGTTCACCAACCAAGCTTCACTCACGTGGAGTACAAGGGGGGCAAGAATTCGCAGTGCTCGTCTCGTCAGCACCAACCCACTGTCATGACCTTCACTCACTTGCCCAACTGATGCTGACGGCAAAGGTTTCTGCGGGAATTTCTCAATGGGAAGCCGCAGGTCTTGGATTGCAAGCGTGTTCTGCGCTAATTACCCGGATGTTCCAGGCGACGTGAGAGAAGTCACGCGGACCGGGTAAACATCATCGCAAATCAAAGACCGCTGAGCAAGTCTTCTTTCAACGTGACAATTGAATGACAATCACGGCCGCCTTGACTCAACCGCAAATTTGGTCAGTGACCCGCTTGCGCTGAAGCTGTCGGGATCGTCAATGACCCCATCCGGCCGGAGTTCCCATCCACAACCAGGAACCGCAGCGAAGAGGTACCGTTGTCCTTCTCGACAAATTCATCAAATGGAATCCCGTTTCCCAGAAGGCTCTGATACGTAGCGGGCAGCAGCGCCAGAGCCAGGGTCCGTCCTGTGATCTGAGCCTGCTCCCCGTCAGCCCCTCGCCGGACCACGAAAATGTCCAGCCTATCCACCCAGCGCCCGCCGTGCAGTTGAAGCGCCAGGTCGTCGATGGCGATGTTGAGCTTGAATGCCGAGCCCGTGTAGGCCGGCAACGCATGGGCACTCAGAGCGATGTCGCTCGAATCGAGAGGCCGCCAGACAGCTTCACGAAACCGGTCCCTCGGCGTTGCAGGCTCCACGGAATACAAGTACCCGGTGCGATAGCGCAATACAACTCCGTGATGGGATCCCATCTTGATCGCCAGCGTGTGATACCGGTCGTCCGCCGGCACATCCGGAATAAAGCCAAGCAGATAGTAGGCTCTTCCATCTTCCACGACAGCTCTGAGGTCCGAAGCAAGATCGCCGCCGCGTCGAAAGACACGGCCGCCAGTGGCCTGTGCCATCGCCTGAATCGAGCCTTGCACCGGGTGCGTATCCTGCTGCATCTCGGCCGTCAGGCGGCCTCCTGGCTGCGCCCCTCCCTGGTGTTGCGGCGGGGCGGTAACGCCGGTAGACAGATCAACGCTTTGATTGGCAAGGCTGGGATCGACGGCATGCGTCTCCACCTGCGAAGCGTCGAGCGGGTACAGGCTGACGTGAGCATCGTTCAGAGCCTCTTGCGCCCGCACGACCGCGGCGCCAAGATGCTTCCCACCCTTGTCTGTGCTCACTGCATTGTCCGTCCAATTCGCCAGCACGTTCTCGCTCGCGACCCATACAAGGTTCTTGCGACCAGGCGTTGCAGCCAGATGCCTAGCCACATTCACCAGGGTTGCCAGGGCATCGCGTCCCGGGCTGCTCCCAAAGTCGCGCAATTGCTGATCGAGAGCGGTTCCGGTGTCCGGGGCTGAACTCATATTTCCGTTGACGAACTGCAGATCCTCAACGTGCTGAACATCGTCAAACTGCTGCCGGTTGCGCTGCTCTGCCTCTTGCGCGCGGGCCAGGTCCGCCGCGCTTGGCATCCACGTCCGCAGGATCGAAGCCACCCGCGCGTGATCGCTCGTCGCTTCAATCAAAATCTGGAACCTCTGTGCACTCCGCACATACAGGCCGACGCGCTCGTCTGCCGGAAGAGCCTGAAGGCTGCCGAGCATCTGCTCCCGCGCCCTCGTCAGGTCCGCCCATGCCAGGCTTGCCGTGTCTAGCAACAAGATCGTGACGCCGCTGTCAGTTCTCGCGCTTCCGGCTGCCACATTCTCCGTATTCGTGCGGCTATTTGAAAAGACAGTCTCGGCTGTTGGAGACAGCGGCTGGCTCGCCGGGGCGACGGCGTGTTCATTCAGTGGAATGCGCGGACCGCTGAAGGATTGCACCGTCTGCCTGCGGCCGTTATCGAAGACCTGAAAGTCTTCGGGCTTCAAGTCGGTGACAGGACGGCCCTTCTTGTCGAATGCCACCACTCCCACATCGACGAGCCGGGTTGTCACGCGCAAGGTAAAGCTCTTGCCCTCTGCCGCCGGCGTCGTCGCGGTGATCTCTGGAATCTTCGCCGATTCCTCTGCAGTAATCTCCGGAACGGCAGGCGCAGGCTTCGCTGCAAGCGGCGTAGGAATAGCCGCAGGAGAAGGGGAAATGGTGGGCGATGAATCACCTGTTCCCTCCGGCGCAGATGCCTCAGCGGGAGGGGCATTCTCCAAGGATTGCGCAACCGCTGGAGTTCCGGAAGCCGCGTTTGCGCTGCCTCCAACCGGACCAGCGCCCGAAGGCGCAGTATCTCCGGTCAGTACCCTCACTTCCGAGCGGAATACATGGTACTGATCGAACACAACATCGTTGAGCTTCGTCTGCAACCCGGGGCTTCGGTTCCCTTTCAGCGCTTCCTCGGCGAAGGCGTTCTGCCGCAGATCGAGCATCTGCGACGGGGGCGCCGGAGCAACTGAGATCGAGATGCTCTTCACCGGGCAGATGTAGGTCCGGCCGCCAATGTCGACCTGTCCGTACTCCACGAGGATGTCTGCCCGCACGATTTTGTCTGCCGGGCTCAAGTCCGCTCTGAGCGTAAGGCGCATGATCGCCCCGCTAACGGGATCGACGGCCATTTCCCCGTGATATCCGGCTTGCCGCGCAACGACACCATCCATGCTTTCGCCCGAAACGCAGCAGAACTTCACCTCGTAGTGGGACTCTTCGCGCGGCACCACGTAGCGGAAGATGGCCAATGGGCCACGAGTGCCCTTTTCCCAGTGGCTCCAGGTCAACTTCCCTTTCGCTCCATCTACGAGGACAGCCACCATGACAGGTCCAAATTCTCCAGAGGTGATCAGTCCTTGCACGGCTGGTTGCGATTGGCCGGCTTGATCCTTTCCGGAATCCACCTCCCGGCCATCGCGGTAGACGACCGTCGCGCTCACTCTCTGCACAGCGTGCAGCGGCTTGTAAGGGATTAGCGACGCGTCAGCCCGTTGAGAAGGCTGACTATCTTCGAAGCGAATCGTGTCGCGAGTTGCCAGGAAATTGGGCAGCAGGTGCGTTGTTCTTGTGGCATAGTTCACCACCGATGCGATCAATTCGCGCTGCGTGGCAAGGTCCGGCGTCGCGGTGGCGGGAATCTCCGACGCCGGAGGAGCAAGGAACGCGGACAGATCAGCGAGCAGAACGAGCGAGCGCCGCGATTCAGGCCCCGGCATCTCCGCCTGCCACCGCGAAAGTCTCTCTGGACCAAGTCGCTCGACCAGTTCGACGTTGGAGAGAACCTGGGCGACCTTCGCATCAGACTTTCCATGATTGGAAGCCAGGACCTGCCGCAGTTCCGCGATCGTGATCCGCCTGGCGGAATGAGCCTGCGCGGTCATCTCAAGCATCAGCAGCAGAAGAAGCAATTTTCGCATCGCAAAGTCCCGACCTGGCTCCGCAAGGGTTGTAGGCGAGAGGAGCACCAACTATAGAGACGAAAACGCCCGCCGAACGCCCACAGTTTCAGCCCGCAAGATCGACGATTGACTATCTCTTGCGCGCACACCCCTTGTCAGACCAAATTGCATCGATTTGGAATACGTTGAGCACAAAATCCAGGTCACCGGATCAAAGTTCGAGCAGAGCTTTCGGCCGTACTCGGTCAACGTGCTGGACCTGAGCTACTGAGCGCTCGTCGCGCTATTCATGGATTCGCCGGCAGGGTTCCCGTGTACTCTGCCGGCTTCCCTCTCTCCTGCGCAGCTTTCAACTTGGTTGCGATGGATTCTTCTTCGGCCTTGTGCAGGTTGCTCGTCTTCTGAAACTCGAGAGCAGCCTCCTCTTTCTTTCCCATGGATTGGTAGAGCCGAGCCAGCCGCCAGTGGGGATTGGCATCCAGGGGAGCCAGCCTGGCAGCCAGTTGAAACTCGCGCACCGCGTCTTCACGCCGGCCGGCATCGACGTACAAGATGCCCAGATCGAGATGCGCTCGTTCGAGGTTCGGATTGATCTTGAGCGCCTTCTCGATCAGTGGCATCGCCTTTTCAGAGCGATTTGTCTGCATATAGGAGTCGGCGAGAAATGCCAGTGCCTGGGCGTTCTCAGGAACGTTGACAAGCTCTGCCTCGAATTCCTGCGCGGCCTCGTCAAACTGGTTCTGCGTCCACAACAGGTATCCCAGGCCGAAGTGCACATTGGGCTCTTTGGGATCGGCCTTCACGGCTGCGCGAAACTGCTCGATCGCTCCGGCCGTATTCTTCATTTCATCCAGCGCTTCGCCGGCGAGCATGTCGGCTTCAGCCGATTCCGCATTGAGCAGAAGAATCTCGTGATAGACATCGAGCACGCACTGGTATTGCTTTGCCGCAAGGCAGCTGTGCGCAAGCAGCATGCGAAACTGCAGGTTCTGGGGTTCATTGGCCGCTGCTGTCTTCAGATAGGGTAGCGCGGCGGTGTATTCGCCCACGCCATACTGCGCCAGGCCGATCAGCGCGGTCAGACGCTGCGCTTCAGGCGATGAAGGCGGTGTGGCCTTCAGCAGCGGAGTAAAGATGATGATCGCCTGCTTGAGTTCGCCGCCCTTGAAGAGCGCAAGACCGAGGTTGAGACGCAAGCCAGGCATGTTGGGATTCAATGCCAGAGCCTTGCGATACAGAGGAACCGCTTCTTTGTAATGTTCCTGGCGAGCTTCAAGAAATCCGAGGTGCGCATAGGCCTCCGCGTCAGCGGGGTGCGCTTTCAAAACCGCTCGCCATGCGGTCTCAGCTTCAGTGAACTGGCCCTGCTGCTCCAGGGCTGCCGCCGTTTGGCGTTGATCGTCTGCAGGCGTCTTGACCTGGCAAAAGCAGTTGACCGACAGGCATGCGAACACCAGTGGCCCGGACACATCCCCGCTTCAAAAGCGCCGTCACGTCGATCTCCATCTGCATTCTCGCGCGCAGCCGATGAAGCACGCAAATCCCCCGAGATTGCTGGAAGAAAAAGGCGCGACCGGAGGTCCGGCCGCGCCAAGTGTGGGTTAGCAAAGGTCAGAATACAAATTTGCCGCCCAGTTGCAGCGTGCGGGGGCCGTAGTCGCTTGTGACTGCTCCAAAGTTCCCGTCGTGGTTGTTGGTATCTGACACCCTGCGGGTTTGTGTGGTTGAACGTATTGAAGGACTCGAAGCGCAGATCGATCCTCGGCCCCTCGCCGGATGTGAACGGAAAGGACTTGAAGACCGAGATGTTCCAGTTCTGGATTCCCGGTCCCACCACCGCATCCTTTCCCGCATTGCCAAAGCCCTGGTTTGGACCACCAAGCCAGGGAGCAACTGGATCAGCAAACGAGGAAGTGCTGAACCACTTGCTGAACGTCTTTGGGTAGGTGACCTTCGAGACCAGGTCCGGACGGTTCGACGTGCCGCCTCCGAGGCCAAGAACGTCGCTTCCGGTGTAGTTAACGCGAATTGGAACGCCCTTCTCGAAGAACGTGATGCCGGAGATGGTCCAGCCTCCGAGGAACAGGCGTGCAAACGCGTTCGAGCTCTTGTTGTACCACGGAAGAGCGTAGACGTAGCTGACGTTGAGGATCTGGCGACGATCGAAGCCGGTATCTGAACCCTTGTCATATCCAGCGTCGAAAGGGTTGGAGATGGCAGTTCAGGTCGTTGGGCACGATGCTTATGTTGTGCCCCCAGGTGTAGGCGAACTGCGTGGTGAGACCATGGCGGTTCTCAATACGGAAGCCCGCCTGCAGCGAGTTGTAGGTGAAGTTGGTCTCGTTCTCTTCCTGGTTGGATTCCCGCAAAGCCCGGGAAGATGCGGTACTGGTTCGCATTGAGTTTGCCGCGCAGCGACTTGCCGCGGTCGCTGGATCAGGGATTGTCCAGCGACACCTTGGCGGCCGGATCGAAATTACTCAGCGGCAGAGTGTTGATGGCCCGATCGTTGTTCTGGCTGAAGCCGTTCGAGCCAACATACTGCACCACCGCGATCATCGACGGTTTAACTTCGCGCTGAATGCCGAGGCTGAAGTTGGCAGTGCCGGGAGTGTTATTGTCGTACCTGATGTTCGTCAGGCTCGACGGGAAGCTGTTCTGCGTCGTCAACCCGGTTAATACGCTCGTGTTTGGGTTGGAGAAGTAGACGTTGGTGGCCGACGGAATGTACGCGAAGGGCGGGTTCAACGCGGCGTTGTACACGTCGTTGCCCTGAACGCGCTCGTAGAACAATCCGCAGCCGCCGCGCACTACGGTCTTCCCGTTTCCGGTTATGTCCTACGCAAAGCCGACACGGGGTTGGAAGGTGTAGTAGTGGTCATGGACGTTTCCACGCGGGAATCCGTTCACGCCCGCTTCCCTGATGCCGTTGAGGTAGAACGACCCTGTCGTGTCCGGGAAAGTGGACAGCGAGGCAGGAATCAACGTGCCGTCCGCAAGCACCGGATTGCCCAGCGGTTGTGTCGTAGAGTGCCGGGACGAAGTTCGAGAACTTGTCATAGCGCTCGAACGCGTGCGGCAATCCGTCGTACCGCAATCCCAGATTGAGAACCAGCTCTCGGCGACATATGCCAGTTGTCGTTGGCATAGCCGTTGTAGTTGTTGTTGACCCAGTGTTTGCCATACAGGAACTCCAACTGGGAGTATGACGTGGCCATCCCAAGGAGGTAGTTGACATAGGAGTCGCCCGAGAAGTTGCTCGAGTTGAACGCGACGACTCCGTTGGTGTTGTACTGCAGCTCCTGGTTCTTGTAGGTGTGCAGCCAACCGGCGCCAAACTTGAACTGGTGACGCCCCTTGGTCCACGAGATGTCATCCCGGTATTGGAAGCCCTCATATCCGTTCTTCCATGGATAGTAGCTCGGGCTCCAGGTCACGTTGATCGGCGAGCCCTGCAGCTGGACCTCAGGCATGCGGTTCAGTCGATTGTTCGCATCCGGGAAGAAGCTGGTTGCATTCCATCCGCTGGGCTTGGCAAATTGACCACCGCCCGGGCCCTGCAACAGGCGTCAGCGTGATCTTGTTGCCGCTGTACAGGAACGCGGTTTCGTTGAGCAAGTTAGGCGAGTATGTCTGGGTCAGCTTGATCACCGCCGAGATAGGACGGGTTGTTCATGGCCGTGCCTACGGTCGGATAGCTGCTGTCGCCCCACAGCGGCGGGAAGTAGTTCTGAGCCAGGGTGTCGTGGAGATAGTGGCCCATCAACTGGTACTTGCTGTTGATGGCGTGGTCGATGCGCACAATGTCTTCGCGGACGTTTGTCGGCTGCGGGATCGACGCGATGTACTGCGTGCCGTTGTTGAAGTTCGGCTTCGGGAAGGTACCCGCGTTGAGTTGAAGGACCGCGTTCTGATCGATCAGGTTGGCGGGAATGACATTGCCCGGGAAACGGCTGTCCAGGCGGTCAAACCATCGCTCGCGTAGAGAGCCAGTTTGGCAGGATCGCTGGTTATCGGCACGAGCGGGGCTTTTCCGCTTGGTGGCGTATACGCCAGACTTGCCCCGGCAGTCGGGAAGTTGGGCGCCAGGATGGCATTCGTCACCGAAGGCGCGCTGCCCTGAATCAGCCGCCGCCACTCTTCATTCCAGAAGAAGAAGGTCCGGCTTGCGATTTTCGTTGTAGACGTGAGGAATGAACAGCGGACCGCCAATGTTCCCGCCGGGAATGTTCAACTGGAATTTCGACCGCGGCTTGCCGGCGGCGTTGAGGAAGTAATCGTTGGCGTTGTAGGCGGTGTTGCGGTTGAACTCATAGAGCTTCGCCGTGAAACTTGTTGGTTCCGGACTTGAGCACCATGAGGATGGTTCCGCCGGATCCAATGCCGTAGTCCGGGCTGTAGTTGCTGTCGAGCGTCTGGAATTGAGCGATCGCATCCTGCGACGGCAGGTTCATGAAGCAGCCGCCGCAACCGCGGTCATTCTGCTCGCCGCCATCGATCATGTAGATGTTGTGCGTTGTGGCGGGTTCCGTTGAAGCTGATGCCGTTGGATGACGTCAGCGCATTGACGCCACCGAATGGCGGAAGGTTGTTCGACACACCCAGACCCAGCGCCGCGAGAGACGTGATGTTGCGGCCGTTCGTTGCAAGCTGCGAGACCTGCTCGCCGTTGATCAGCGTGCTCACTTCGCTGGTTTCGGTCTGTACCTGCAGGGCGTCGGCAGCAACCGTAACCGTCTGGGTCTGGTTGCCGACGGAGAGCGCCGCATCCGCCTCGACGGTCTGCGCCACGTTCACGACGATGCCGGTCTTGGTGTATTTCTGAAAGCTCGAAGCAACGATGTTCAACGTATAGGTGCCGATGCCCACGTTTGCGAAGCGGTAGGTTCCGGCGCTGTTGGAGACTGTTTCTCTGGTCTGGTTCGTTGCGATGTTGGTGAGCGTGATTGCGGCGTTGGGAACCAGGGCTCCGCTTGCGTCCGTCACGTATCCAGTGATCGTCGCATTGTCCTGTCCCAACCCGCGTGGTGTCATAACAAGGAGCATTGCGACCAGCGCGATCACCAATGCCCCAATTCGATATGCCGGTCCACGTACCATGTACCTTCTGCGCGTGGAAGGTCCTTGAACTGCGAAATGGTCCATAGTCTGCCTCCTGAGCAAACGCTTTCTTTGCCTTGCGAAATGCAACTGAGCTTCTGTGTCTTCAGTTCAATGTCTTCTGCCGGAGAAAACTTGAGACGCCGGTACAACAAGTCAAGAGAGCAACAGGAAAATTGCCGAAAGGAACATTTTCAATTTTCGAAATGTTCTCAACTTTCGTCTGACTTTGCAGCCACTCAACCATTCGACGATTCAAATCGAGCATCGTCCGAAGGTGTGTCCGGATTTCTTTGAACTTGGCGCAGCCTGATGGAAGGACCATCGCGTTCAAAGCAAGCGCAAGCAAAGTAGACGATCCACGAGGAAGCGTTTACTCGGCGGGTTAATTTTTACTCCAGTTTCACACGCCTTGTCAATGGTGAATTTTTGCTGAACGCGAGTGCGGAATCCGGCGTTGTCCCCAAACAAAATCCCTTTACTTAGCTCCGGAGTTCCGGGCTTGATCGCAATCTGGCGTCCTGGCGTGTGCCGCGAGTAACCGATTTCTGGAGATCCCTAAGCGCATTTGATCAAACGGATTTAGGGACGAGTGAAATGGTCTGGCTCCGCAGTTTTGGAGGAGACCAGCCCTGCCCCCTCCCTTAGCAGATAGAAATGGTCGGCCGCGAGATTCGACAGAGTCTCGGTCTTGCCGCCCGGCCAGAAGACTTCCAACTTATCCACATGGTCATGCTCGACCGAGGCCCAGATGAATACGTAGATCGTTCTGTGACAAATAGCTTCCGCCGCTGATCACCTCCCCAAGTTGAACCATGTCACCGGCGGTTGCGCGGACCCTCGCATTCAGAGCCAGGCGGTTGCTCTTGACGCCCTCCAGTTGCAGGCTGATCCAATGGTTGCGCGGCCCGCCCTCCGGCCGCAGAATCATCGGCGGGCCGACCAGGTTCTCCACCACCGCGTCGAGTTTGCCGTCGTTGAACAGGTCTCCGACCGCCATTCCCCTGCTTACTTGCGGAATCTGAATGGCAGGCCCCACTTCCCTGCTGATGTCTTTGAACCTTCCGTTTCGCTCGTTTTGCAGGAGAACCTTCGGCTCCCGGTACCTGGTTCCGAGTGGCACGGTGTCCACCTGCGGATACACATGACCGCTGACGATGAAAATGTCCTGCCACCCTTCGTTCGCGAAATCGACGAAAGCATCTCCCCACTGCACCATGCCTCTCGTGCTCTTCGTAACGCCGGAAGGACCTGAGACTTCCGCAAAGTTCATGTTGCCGTCGTTTCGATAAAGGGTTGCGTATTCCGAGTCGAAGTGAGTAATCAGCAGGGACATCCGGCCAGTGTGCAGATAGTCGCCGATCGCGATTCCCATGTTGGCCTGGGCCATTCCATTGTCGCTATAGGCCACGCCGGAAACCGCGCCCACATCGACAAACTTGCCAGTCCCGTCACCCTGATACAGATAATTGGGCTGAGCGTCGTTCGTAACCAGCAGGTCGAGCTTGCCGTCATTGTTGAAGTCGGACCAGATCGCCGTCAGCCCATAACGCTTGTCCGGATCCGACACTCCAGCCTTCTGCGAAACATCGGTAAAGGTCCCGTCTCTGTTGTTGTGGTAAAGGCTGTCGGGAGACCCCTTGAGGCCGCGCGGACCGCATTGCACATCAATACCCAGGTACTTGCAGGTGTCGCGGGATCCGAACGCCGCCATGTTGTCGAGATGGAAGTCCACGTAGTGCGAAACAAAAAGGTCGGCCCAGCCGTCTCCGTCGTAGTCGCCAAAGGCCGCGCCTGTGGCCCAGAGCGTGTCTCCTCCCAATCCCGCTTCCTTTGTCACGTCTGTGAATGTGCCGTTGCCATTGTTCTTGTAAAGAACGACTCCGCCGAAGCAGGTCACGAGCAGGTCCGGCCAGCCGTCGTTGTTGTAATCGCCCACTACCGCGCCCTGTGCCCAACAGGGAAAGCCAACGCCGGCCTTGTCTGTGACGTCGGTAAACGTGCCGTCGTGATTGTTGTGATAAAGCGCGCTTCGGGCCTTCTCGCCTCGCTGCGCCATCTCCACGCTCTGGGCGTTCGTGAAGTAGATATCGGGCCAGCCATCGCGGTCGTAGTCGATCAACGCCACTCCCCCGCTCATTGACTCCACGATGAACTTCTGTTCCGGGCTCGACAGGTGCTCGAACGTGATCCCCGTGGAAGCAGTGATGTCAACCAGTTGCGGGTAGGCTTGTTTTGCCATGCCAGCTTCAGCCGGCGCTTGCGCGGGAGCAGATGAAGTCTTCTGCTGCGCTGAAGAGGAAGACTGCGGTTGCCCCATACCTGCGAGGCACACGATAAGAGCCAGCGCTGAACAAGAGATAGGACCGTATCTCGGTTTGCACATGGGCTCTCCGCCACTCTGCTTGCCTTGTCTCCTATTGCTTCTTCGCAAGAGTCCCGATCAACATGTCCTTGTTGCGGTCTGCGATGTCATCCGACCTGCGCAGCACTTCCATCCAGACAAAGACCATGACAGCAGCCAGCAAAATAAATAAAAGCGGCGCAAGCCACATTCTTCCGATGAACGCACAGAGCTCAAAGACAGCAAGTCCAATTGCGACCACTCCCAGTTGCACCAGCATGCTGATGAGCGCGCTGGCCTGCGAGCCTCGCTGGCGCGAGAGACGGCCAAGGTTCATCCGGTACGGCATGGTGAGCGAAAGCAGGTTGCCCGCCGTAAGATTCGCCGGCAGCGCAAACAGCAGCCATGTCGCGGTTGTGGCAAGCAGAAATCCGTCAGGCCATCCAAGGCGCGACGCAGCGAAGAAGGCGGCGACCACCGCAACCGATCCATAGAGGAAAGCGTGAAAGAGATTCTTTGCCAGCAGGACTGTGCGCATCGGCGTAGGAGAGAGGAAGAGGATTTGAATTCCCGTTCCCTCGGCGCCGAGATTGTTATAGATCATCGGGGTGAAGCCGAGCAGCGTGTACGACACGCACAGCGGAAATGCCAGCCGAAACGGCGGCATCCCCTGCGGCACGCTGTTGCGGAGAACTGTGCCGATGATGAGCACCGTGAGCAGAGGCGCACCCATGGCAAACAGCATCGGCATCGCCCGAGGAATGATGCGGAGCTCTTTCTCGATCACCGCGGCGATCGGACCGGAGCCGTCAATGAGCCATCTGCGGTCCCTCTTCGGTCACTTTATTCAGCACCGGAGCCTCGCTGAGACTCTCGCCGCTAAACTCGGCTCTGAGCCGAACCAGCAGGACCGAGCCGGCTCCGAGAATGTAAAGCCCAAGCACGCCGAGCGATTCGAGAGCGTGCGCAGGATGATGCTCAATCGATTCGCGCAGGCCGTCCGCAGCCAGACCCGGCGGCAGCCATGGGACCGCCATGCTCAGTCGGCGCTTCCACGGGGGCATCTCTTTGGGACCGTGTTGAAGACTCGAATGCGAATTGTGGTTTCGTGGCCCACGTTGTCCATTTTGATAAAGTGCGGGATTCAAAAGCTGCAGACTGAGCATGAGAAGCAGAATAACGGCGCTTACGATCTCGCGCGTCTTGCGTTGCGCCAGCCAGCGATCGACCCAGGCAAGAACAGCGCGCGCAGTAACAATGTTGAACAAAGCAAAAACCGTTAGAACGAGCGCCGTCCAGAAGAAGTAATCGGGGCGCGCAAGGACAATGCCGATTCCGATCCCCAGACAGCAAAGGCCGCCCAGAAGAACGGGAACATCCACAAGGCCAAAAACCAGTTGCAGCAGGTAGAACGAGAAGAAGTTCACCGGGAAGCGGAGAAGTCCGCTGAGATCAAATTGCTCCTGAAATGACGCGAGCGCAATCGGAAGCACCTGCCAGACGATGAATACCACCCAGAACAAGATGGGGAGGGGCTGCCATTTGTTGCGCGAAGCCATGATGTATGCGCCGATGCCCAGGCCCGAGCCGAGTCCGAGGCCCATCAGCGAGTAGATGAGAAACGTCACACTGCGCGCGCCAAGCTCGAATGCTCCCTGAACGGAGCGGGCATTGTTTGCGAGCATGTGGAATCGCATTTGGGCCAGGGCGCCGTATTGCGACCGCGCAAGCCGGCCGAATAGGCCGGCGCCTCCCGCCATCGGCTCAGGCAGAGGAGCTATGCCAGCCATGAAAGCTCCTGTGCCTGTTCCTGCCCGCCCGCGCCGACGATGGTCAGGAACATCTCTTCGAGCGTCAGGCGTTGCGGCGAATCGGTTCCGGGCAGTGTGCTGGCCACGCCGGCGCGCAGTTCCTCGAGCGAGCCGTTCGCCACCAGCCTGCCCTGATGGATGATCGCGACGTGATCGCAGAGCCGTTCCACAATCTCAAGCACATGCGAGGTGAGGAAGATCGTTGCGCCGCGATGGATCATTCCCTGCAGCAGGGTCTTCAACATTCCGGCAGCGATGGCGTCGACGCCTTCGAACGGCTCGTCAAGAAAGAGCACGCGAGGACCGTGAATGACAGCCGCAGCTAGCGCGAGCTTCTTCTGCATGCCGTGAGAGAAATCGGTGATCAGCTTGCGTCGCTCATTGGCAAGCTGCATGAACTCGAGCAGCTCTTCGGTGCGGTGATTGACCGTTTCGCGATCGAGACCGTACATGCGGCCGACAAAACGCAGATACTCGGGAGCCGTCAGGCGGCCCAGCAGCGCCATGCCCTCGGGAACAACGCCGATCTGGCGCTTCAGATTGACCGCGCCCGCGCCGAAACGCTCGCCGAGGATTTCCATTGTGCCCGAGGTCGGTTCCAGCAGCCCGGTGAGCATCTTGATTGTGGTGGATTTTCCCGCGCCGTTCGGACCCAGAAAGCCAAAGAATTGACCCGTGGCCACGCTCAACGTGACATCTTCCACCGCCGTCAGTGCGCCGAAGCGACGCGTCAGGCCGTGGGTTTGAATTGCTGCCGTTTCCATGTGGGGCAAGGATAGCAAGGTAGGGCTGCAGCGGCCAAAGCCGATCTTAAGTTGAGAATCGAGTAGATTAGCCCTGACCAGTCGCCGGTGCTTCCTCATCCCTGCCCAGCGGATCATTATCCCGGTCCGTCACATCCACAAGTGCCGCCAAACGCATCGCCAATTGCGGCGTCAGGCATCCTTCAGGCAAACGCCAGCTCCAGTTGCCGTCGGGCACAGCAGGCGTATTCATGCGCGCTTCAGAACCCAGTTCGAGAAGATCCTGCACCGGAAAAACCGCCATCTGCGCCACGCTCCCCGCCGCAGCTCGAATCAGGTGCCAGGACGGCTGCCCAAGTACCGGTCCGACGAGCGCTTCAACTGCCGCGTGGTCTTGCTTCCCTGCCGTCTTCCACCATCCCTGCGTCGTGTCGTTGTCGTGGGTGCCCGTATAAGCCACGGTCCCCGGCGTAAATTGATGCGGCAGATGCATGTGCGCTCCCTTGTCACTGAATCCGAACTGCAGCACGCGCATCCCGGGCATGCCGAGTTCGAGACGAAGCGCATCCACTTCCGGAGTGATCAGTCCGAGATCCTCCGCAACCAGCGGCAGTCGGCCGAGCCTGGATTCGAGCGTCCTGAAGAGGTCCAGTCCTGGCGCCTTGATCCATTCGCCGTTGACTGCGGTCTCTTCCTCGGCGGGAATGGACCAGTATGCTTCGAAGCCGCGGAAGTGATCCAGGCGCACAATGTCGTAGAGTTCCTGAGAGCGGCGAATGCGCTCGACCCACCAGTCATAATCGCGATCGCCGAGCACATCCCAGCGATAGAGCGGGTTGCCCCAGCGCTGCCCGGTCGGCGAAAAGTAATCCGGCGGCACGCCGGCAATGTGAACGGGTTTGAGGTCTTCGTCGAGTTCGAAGATGTCAGGATGCACCCAGACATCAGCCGAATCGAAGTTGACGAAGATGGCCACGTCGCCAAGGATGCGAATCGAGTGCTTCCGACCAGCCTCGCGAAGGTTCTCCCACTGGCGCGCAAACGCAAACTGCAGCGCCTGCTCCTGTGCCAGTGCGCGGCCGGAATGCGCAGCCACCTTGGCAAGTGCCTTCGGATCGCGCCTGCGGATAGACTCGGGCCACTCTGTCCACGCACCCGTGTTGAACTGGCGCCGCAACTCGGCGTAGAGCGCGTAGTCGGTCAGCCAGTTCGACTCTAAATTGCAGAACTCGTGAAACTGCTTCCACTGGCTCGCGAAATCCGGGTCATGCGGTGCGCGATCGAGGAAGTTGCCCGCCGCTTCGTGCAGCAACGCGAGCTTCCGCTGCTCTACTTCGTGGAAATTCACATTCCCGTCGCGGCCCGCAAGACCGGCAATGCGATCGCCGCTGATCCATCCCCAGTCGCAGAGATATTCAAGGCTGATCAGGTAAGGATTGCCCGCAAATGCTGACGAGCCGGCGTAAGGCGAATTCCCGTATCCGGTCGGGCACAGAGGCAGCACCTGCCACACGTGCTGCTTCGCCGCCGCAAGAAACGCGACAAATTCGTGCGCCGCAGGGCCAAGATCACCGATGCCGCCGTAAGAAGGCAGAGAGCTGATATGCAACAAGACGCCCGACGAACGCTGGAATTCCATGAAGTATTATCTCCGGTCATGTTCGGCCGCAGGATCAATTGACCAAGGTTGTTTCTGATACAACAAAGGCCCGCCCCCGAGACACGGTTGCGGGCCTTCGGCCCATGGAATTCCCGCCGCTCTACTGGCCGGGTATCGGCGTCTGCGGCTTGGCGTTGATGCGGACGCGGTTGCTCTTCTTGTATTCGCTGATAACGTTGTTCGCGAAGACTTCGAAAGCCTGCTGCCTCTTCTGCTCCAGAATCTGGTCGCGCGTCTGGTCGAGATTCTTGGCAATCTCGTCTGCGCTTGGCTCCTGCTTGTCGATGAGCTTCGCCACCACCCCGGTACGGCCGGCATTGATCGGTCCGCTGATCGCGCCCGGAGCCATGTCGAAGAGCTGCGGAGCCACCTGGCCCACTGCACCAAGGTCGGGAACCTGGCCGCTCTCCCCGACAAGATCGCTTGTCTTGACGGTGGCGCCCATTTCCTTGGCGGCTTTGGCAAGGTCATTCTCCGCCTTCGCCTTGGCGGCCAGCTCGGCAGTCTTCTGCCCCAGCAAGGTCGGCGCCTGCTCATTGCGATAGTCGTCCTCAACGTGGGATTTCCAGTCGGCGAAGGCCGGCGCGTGCGCCGGCTTGATGCTCGCGACCTGGAAGATCGCATAGCCCTCGCCCGTTGGCGCGGACTGCGCCGGATCGCCCTGCTTGGACTCGAATGCTGCGCGAAATCAACTGCGTGCCGTCCGGAAGCGCGGGAATGATGCCCTGCGCATTCACCGGAGGCGTGGTCACAAGCTGCAGGTGATGCGCTTCCGCCGTCTTCTGCAGGCCGTTCTTGATGGCCTCAGCGGTCAGGGTGCGCGCGTAATTGTCCTGCGATGACGCCGACTTCTGCCGGATCAACGTGGCCTGAATGGTGGGCAGCACATCGCTCAGAGACTGCGCATGTGCGGGCGTGCGTTCCTCCACCTGAACGATGTGGTAGCCGTACTGCGTCTTGATGATCTTTGTGTCGCCGATCTTCTGGGTGAAGATGGCACTGTCAAACTCCGGCACCATGTGGCCGCGCTGCGCAAAGCCGAGTTCGCCGCCGGAGTCCTTGCTGCCGGGGTCGTCAGAATTCTTCTTTGCCAGATCGGCGAAGTTGGCGCCGCCCTGGATCTGCTTCAGGAGCCCCTCAGCCTTGGCCTTCGCCGCAGCATCCGTCTTGGCGTCGGCGCCGGGAGCGACCTTGATCAGGATGTGACGCGATTTTGCCTGCTCCGGCGTTGCGTATTCCGATCTGGTGGGCGTTGTAGTACTGCTGAATTTCCTGCTGCGTGGGCTGCTGCACGCCGCCCGGCACGTCATTCGGCGTAAACGCGAAATAAGCGATCGTGCGCTCTTCCGGCACAGCGTTCGCATAGCGCGCCGCGTTCTTCTTGAAGAAAGCTTCCAGATCGGCGTCCGACGGATTGATCTCCTTGCGGATCTGATCGCCGGAAATTACGGCATACTCGAACTTCACCTTGACGTTGCTCTTGCGATAAAGCTCGCGCGCTTCCTTGTCGCCTACTGTCACGCCCGCAGTAATCAGGGACTCAAGACGGCGAATGGCGATGTCGTGCTTGACGCTCTCTTCAAAATCGGCAACCGACATCTCAAATCGCGATGCGATGAGCGAAGCGTACTGCTCCTTCCCAATGAACTTCCCGTTCGGAAAGAGCACCTGTCCCGCCTGGCCCTGGTGAAGATACTGCAGCCACGTCGTCGTTCGTCGCGGTGATACCCAACTTCGATGCTTCAGCCAGCAGGATCTGCTGCTGCACCAGTCTGCTGGCCCACCTGCTGTTCAAACAGGTTCACGATCATCGGGTTCGACGCATACTGCGGATTGCGCTGCTGCAACTGCATGCCGCGCCTGCTGCGTCACCCGCTCCTGGCTGATGGTTTCGCCACTCGAAATCCAGCGGCTGTACCAGTGCGGGTAAACCACGGCGTAAGGTATCGGCGGACACGGCCCCCTGCCCGGTCAGCCCGGGAATCAGGTAAACAACCATCGAAACCGAAGCGGCGGCGATGATGACGACAAACATTGCCTTGACGACGCGATTGTCTTTCTGCAGGAAACGAATCATGGGTGGGCTTAAGCCTTCAACTCTCTACGCGCGGACAGCAGGAGCCAGCCACCCCGCCGCGCTCTGAGGCGATTTCCGGGGGCAGGCGTCTCTGACAAAAGCGCAATTCTCGCTCGTTGCGATTCTCTCTCATTATAGACGACCGCAAGCGCAGTTTGGCGACCGGACAGACCCGCAGACCCGGTCGAGCCGGGATAAAGAGTCAGGGCAAAAACAAACGGCGGGCACCCCCATCCCTGGAGATGCCCGCCGGCTGCTGCCGCCACTTGTGTATTACGAATCCGAGCCACGTATCACGAATAAAGCGCTCGTCTTACGAGCGACTCGACAAGGACCGGCTCCGTCTTACCGCCAATAGTAGTAGCCGCCAGCCATGTAGTACGGGCGGTAATAAACCGGCGCATAGTAATACGGGGCAGGCCGGTACGGGGGTCCGTATGACCCACGACGGTAGAGATTCGGGCCGCCCGGATAGAGCCCCTGCGCCAGACGCGCTGCCTCCTGTCCCGAGACGGGATCTACAACCACAGGCGCCGCAAGATGGAAGCTAACCAGCGCCTCTGCCGGGATCCAGACGCCTGGCCCTGAAGAGGCAGCCGAGCCCACGGCTCCGACACCCCCACCTGCAGCAGCGCCGATGGCTGCTCCAGTGCCGCCGCCCGCAATTCCGCCAATCATTGCACCAAGAATTGCGCCGCCAACGATGTTGCCCGCGGAGCGCTCGCCCTTGCCCGGCCCCTTGACCTTGAACAGATCGGACTGAATCGGATAGCTCTGGCCACTCAGGTCGAGCGAGGTCAACTGCAACGCAAGCTCGGTGCTTCCGGTCAGAGAGCCCTTCTCAGGATGCTGCACCTCGGCGATAACGCCGTGAACCGTTGCGCCGCGCGGAATCGCCAGAACGCCGCCGAAGGCTACGTCTTGAATCACAGTGAACTGAACCGGCTCGCCGCCCCTGGCCTGCTTGCTGTTGACCGGCGCATTGGTGCGGACCTGGATTAGAGTCCCTGCAGGCACTGAGATTGGCCCGCGCGCCAGCTGGTACTGCGGCGGAAGCGGCTGTTGAGGATACTGCTGCGAATACTGGGGCGGATAACCACGCCCGTAAGGTGGAGGAGGCGGAGCCTGGCCGTATCCCGGTTCCGGTCCGGGTCCCGGATACTGGCCCGTTTGAGGCGGAGGATTCTGGCCATAACCAGGTTGTTGGCCCTGGCCATATGCAGGCTGCTGGCCGCGACCCCAGTCTGGCGGAGGGTTCTGATTCACTCCGGGATTCTGCCCATAGTCCGGGCTCCCTGCCTGAGGCGGCGCGGGCTGCGGCTGATTGGCCGCATAATCCTGATCGTTCTGGCCCATCTGATCCGTGGGAACGCCCTGCGCGTTTGCGTCCGCTGCGGGGTTGCCCACCTTCAGGTTGTTGTGAACCTTTGAAACTCCGGGAACACCCTTGGTGATGGACTCGGCCAACTGGCGCGAAGAGTCACTCGCAACCGTCCCGGAAAGAGTCACTTCGCCCTGGATCGTCGCGGCGGTAATCAGATCATCCTTGAGTGCCTGGGAGCCATCGAGAGCGTGGACCACGTCCATTTCGATCTGCCCGTCACTGCGCGAGCTGCTGGACGTGGGGACCTGAGCCAGCGCAATCGAAGCGCCAAGAACGATTACGGTCGCCCCACCCAAAATTATTGAATATACGTGCTTTAACAATGGCCTGTTCATCTTTCTAACTCCTGTGATCACTACTGTCGTTTCCCCCAAAGCCTGGACGGGGAGACCACGATTCCCGTCATCTTGTTGGACCCGGCGTTCAGGAAAAAGTTCCGGTCGTAGAGTACAGGATGCCTTGGGATTAGGGTACACACCTTGGTACTGCAATAAGCTAAGCTTCAGCCTCAGCCTCCACCGGCTGGGTAACCGGCTCGGCCAGCACCTGGTGATCGGGGAAGAACATCTGGAAGACGGTTCCCGAGGAGCGTCCCGAAGTTGCCGAACGGCTCCGCACATGCACCGTGCCGCAGTGCTTCTGGATGATCTCCGAGCTAACCCACAGACCCAGCCCGGTTCCGGTGATGCCCTTGGTGGTGAAGAAGGCTTCGAAGAGGTGTTGTTGCTCTTCAGCTTCCATGCCCGACCCGGTATCGGCGATCGTAAAGCGAACGCCTGTTCTGCCTGAGTCCTTCCAGTCCCGGGAGCGGCGGGCGCAGATGACCAGGCGGCCGCCGTCGGTTGTCGCGTCGATGGCGTTGCTCACCATGTTCGCGATCACCTGCCGCACCTCTCCGGCAAAGCAGTAGAGGTCCATCTTCGGATCGTATTTTCGTTCCAGCCGGATGCCGAGGGTGCTTAGCCGCACGTTGTAGAGAGTCAGCACCGAATCAAGCAGTTCCGCCATGCTGGCGCGAGAAGGCAGCGTCGATTGACGGTAAAAGCGCAAGGTCTGCTGCGTAATCTCAGACATGCGCCGCACCTCCTCCTGCGCCATGGCAACGTAATTCTCCGCAGGCCCGTCGAGCTGGCAGAATTTGCGAAGCAGAAAAAGCAGATTGGTGATGGCCTCGAGGGGATTGTTGATTTCGTGCGCAATTGAGGCGGCGAGACGCCCCGTGGCTGCCAGCTTTTCGTTCCTGCGGAGGGCCTCTTCGCCGCGTTTGCGCTCGCTGGCATCGATTACGATCGCGCCCACCCAGCGCACCTGGTTCGAGACGGTGCGCACCGGATATGTGGTGATCAGCCAGGTCCACGGCCATTTGTGTTTGTTGGAGGGCCCGGTCACTTCGAGTTCCTGCACTGGCTTCTCTGTTGCGATGACCTGCGCCACGGCCTCTTCGAGCCGCATCGCAACCTGTTGCGGCATAAGTTGAGAAAGAGTTCGTCCAAGATGACGGTTGAGCGGGACTCCGGTCATCTCCGCGAACACCTCATTCGTGCGGACAATGCGGCATCGGCGATCGAAGAAAACCAGCCCGATGGGCGCGTTGGCCAGCATCGAGTCGAGCAGCGAGAGAGTGTCATTCAGCCCAGCTCGCTGCTCTTCAAGTGAGGCGACCATGGTGTTGAATGCTTCAATCAGGTCGCCGAACTCGTTTTCGACCGTAACTGGCAGCGGAAATACGTCCGCGTTATACGTTGATGTCATCAATGCATGAGTGCCACTTTGAAGCAACGTAAGTGGACGGGCAATGGATCGCCACATGAGAAGGACGAGCAACGCCGAAGCGCCAATCCAGATGAGGCCGAACGAAACCGTGCTGCGCAGCAGGACCTTCAACCGTTCGCTATCCCAGCTGCGGTCGGACTCAACCCACGCGTAGCCGCGAAGAGCGCTGCCCAGATAGATAGGCCTGACGCCTTCCCATCGGTTCCCGTCGAAGAAAAAGACTACAGGGGCATCGCCTCTGATTCGGGCAATCTGTGCTCTTTCGGCCGGTTCGAGCGGAACCTGCGACGGACTCCCTTCGCTTACGTAGAGCACGTTGCCGGCAGGATCGGTGATTTTCGCGCGTGTGACGCTCGGCGCGTCGCTCATTATCTTCAAGGACGTCGCGATCCATTCGTCTCGCTGTTGCTCAAGTGCGTCCCGCGTCTGGAGCGCGACGGATGTCGCCTGGAGCGCAAGGCGCTCGATTGCGCGCTGGCGCATCTCCTGCTGCTGCCTGCTTATGAGAAGGACAGCAAACAAGCCTATGGAGAGCACCTCGACCGCGGTCAGGCCGAGGATGATCTGCCAACGAATCGTGCGCGGCCACAACCGCATGCGCTGTCCTCTCGTGAGGGGGGATTGTGTGCCTCAGTGTACCGAAAAGACTCCGAATTCGCCGCCTTATTTCGGCGAAAGTGCGCGTGCAATTTGCGCGCCGTGAAATCGGCCATTCTCGATAAAGATCTCGTTGGTGCGCGATCCCGCCACAATCACCCCCGCCAGATAAGACGCCGGACACATTGCTCTCCAGCGTCTCAGGATCGCAGACAGGACGCTTGTCCGGCCCCTCAAATCGCACGCCAATGCTCTCAAGGAAACCAAAGTCCGGATGATATCCGGTCATGGCGAACACGAAGTCGTTCTTGAGCGCCTCGCGTCCCTCCGGCGTTTCAATGACAACTGAATCCGGAGTGATTTCGACAACATGGGTGCGGAAGAACGCCTTGATCTCGCCATTCTTGATGCGGTTTTCGATGTCGGGCTTGATCCAGTACTTGACGTGCCTGTGCATTCCTTCATCGCGATGCACCAGCGTGACACGCGCTCCGCTGCGCCACAGTTCAAGTGCCGCAATCGCCGCCGAGTTCTTCCCGCCGATCACCACGACATCCGTGTTGAAGTAGGGGTGCGGATCGTCGTAGTAGTGATGGACCTTGCTCAGGTCCTCACCCGGAATACACATGAAATTGGGCAAATCGTAGTATCCAGTGGAGACGATCAGTTTGCGCGCCTGCAGTGCGCCGGGTCGGCCGAAGCGGTCCTCGGTGTGCACGGTGAAAGCTCCGTCCGAGCCCGTCACCCGGTCGACGCGCCGATACTGGCGCACATCCAGCTTGTAATAAGCCGCGACAAGCCGGTAATACTGCAGCGCTTCGTTGCGCGAAGGCTTGGGATTCGGGCTGGGGAACGGGATGCCGCCGATCTCGAGCAGCTCCGGCGTTGTAAAAAACGTCATGTGAGACGGGTAGTGGAAGAGCGAGTTGCAGACGCATCCCTTGTCAACCAGCACCACGCGGCAGCCCGCCTTCTGCGCTTCAATCGCGCAGGCGAGTCCGGTTGGCCCCGCGCCGACGACCAGCACGTCGAACAGTTCGTTCATGTCTTTAGCTTAGGGCATGGAGTAGGGCATGGGTGGCGGCTTCGCACGCACCGAGCCAGCCTCGTGCCGCATCCTTTACCCTAGAGGGTTCGAGGGGAGCCGGGTTCATGACCGTCATCCGCCAGGAAGATTTCATCGCCAGCGTTGCGGGCGCGCTGCAGTACATCAGCTACTACCACCCAGTCGACTACATCACGAGCCTCACCAAGGCCTACGAGCGCGAGCAGTCTCACGCCGCCAAAGACGCCATGGCGCAGATTCTCATCAACAGCCGCATGTGCGCCGAGGGCCACCGCCCCATCTGCCAGGACACCGGCATCGTCAACGTCTTCGTCAAAGTGGGCATGGATGTGCGCTTTGAAGCGGCCCCCGGCGAAAAGCCCCTTGACCTTCAGGAGATGGTCGACGAAGGCGTGCGCCGCGCCTATCTCGATCCCGACAACAAGCTGCGCGCCTCGCTCCAGGCCGACCCCGCCGGCGCCCGCAAGAACACAAAGGACAACACTCCCGCCTGCGTTACTGTGGAACTCGTGAAAGGCTCGACGGTCGAAGTCACCGTGGCCGCCAAGGGAGGCGGCTCCGAGGCCAAGAGCAAGTTCGCCATGCTGAACCCATCCGACTCCGTGGTGGAGTGGGTGCTCAAGACCGTGCCCACGATGGGCGCCGGCTGGTGCCCGCCCGGCATGCTCGGCATCGGCATCGGCGGCACGGCGGAGAAAGCGATGCTCCTCGCCAAGCAGTCGCTCATGGATCCCATCGACATTCAGGACCTGATCGCACGCGGCCCCAAAACCACCGCCGAAAAGCTGCGCGTCGAACTCTACGACAAGGTCAACCGTCTCGGCATCGGCGCGCAGGGACTGGGCGGCCTGACCACGGTGCTCGACGTCAAGGTGATCGACACTCCGGCGCACGCGGCCAATCTTCCGGTCGCCATGATTCCCAACTGCGCGGCCACGCGCCACGCGCACATCGTGCTCGACGGATCGGGCCCCGTGTATCTCGATCCGCCCAGTCTCGACGACTGGCCGAAGCTGACCTACGACGCCGTCCGGCGCGCGCCGCGTAAATCTCGACACAGTGACCCGCGACGAAGCGGCCACATGGAAGCCCGGCGAAGTGCTGCTGCTGACCGGCAAGCTGCTGACCGGCCGCGACGCCGCCCACAAGCGCATGACCGACATGCTGAGCCGCGGCGAAAAGCTGCCGGTCGACTTCCGCGATCGCTTCATCTACTACGTCGGCCCCGTCGATCCGGTCCGCGAAGAGGTGATCGGCCCTGCCGGTCCCACCACTGCCACACGCATGGACAAGTTCACCCGCCAGATGCTCGCCGAAACCGGCCTGCTTGGCATGATCGGCAAAGCCGAGCGCGGTCCCGTCGCCATCGACGCCATCCGCGAGTTCGGCGCGGTCTACCTGATGGCCGTGGGCGGCGCTGCCTACCTGGTCTCGAAGGCGATCACCGGCGCGCGCCAGCTCGCATTCGAAGACCTCGGCATGGAAGGCATCTACGAATTCGAAGTAAAGGACATGCCCGTCACCGTTGCCGTGGACGCCAAGGGAACCAGCGTGCACCAGACCGGCCCCGCCGAGTGGCAGCAGCGCATCGCAGGCATTCCGATCCTGCAGTGATCGGTGGTCAGTGGTCAGCCTTGGGAAAAACCCCGGCAGCTTGAGAACGCAAATCTGATCCCTGACCCCTGAAAACTGACCCCTGTTCCCTCTTCACCGCTTCCCAAACCGATAGACAAGCCCGTACGTCGCTCCCCAGTCGTTCTGAATTCCTCCTCCGAAGCCGGAACCAAAATACTCAGGAGCGAGCCGGAGTGAAAGGCTCGGACTGATATTCACCTCGCCCATAATCGCGCCGGTGATGGCATACGTCGGCCCATCGGGATGCAGCCCGAGATTTGCTGTGCCAAAACCGTTCGTGTCGCCCGAGAAGTTGCCAATTGCCACTCCGCCCGTAACGCGGCCGGCGATGGAGTACTTCGGGTGCATGATGAAGCGGTAGGTAGGGCCAACAAGCACGTCATAGTGACTGATCGAAGGCCGTGTAACCGAGAACGGATTCAAACCAACATACGCGGTGCCGTAATTGCCCCGCCCGTCGAATGCTACGCCGAGCCGCTCATTCAAATAACGCGTCAGTGCCACATCCCAGGAGTACATGGTGGCGTGCTGCAGGGTCGTGCCGGGCTCAAAGCGCTGGTAATTGCTGCCGACAAAGACTTCATAGAGCGGCGAGTAGGTGTCGTGGATCACCTGAGCGCGACGCTGCTCCCGGCGGGCCCGAATGCGCGCTTCGACGCTTGCCTGCCCGTTCTGGCTGGCGGGAGCCTGCGGTTGAGCTTGCGCCTGGCCGGCCGGTGCCGGAGCCTGGGACGTGGACTCGGGGCTATTACTTTGACTCTGTGCCAATGTGGCGATTGAAGCCGGCAAAAGAAGCGCCAGCAAAATTGCAAAACTGCGGAATGAATACATCGGTCTTGGCTTACCTCCACGACATTACGGAGGCACCGCCTGAGCAGAGATCCCCCTTTGTTATTAAAACATCCGCAGGCGGTGGTGCGCGGGCTGCACTCCGGCCAATGCGCTTCGAACTCCCGCGATTCTTTCGCGTGCGCTTCTTCCTGGTTGTGAGGAACCACTGAAGACAGCACCTCTTCAAGCCTGCGCCTGACAGCCGTCAGATGAATGCTCTAGGATGAGAATCACCGGAGGCTCCATCTCAAATGGTTCGTTTTGTGTTCGGCGTGATTGTTGGAGTTCTGCTCCTGCCACTTGCTGTGTATGCCCTGTTCTGGTTCGGCAAGGTGCCGGTTGCGGTGTCTGATCCTGCACTGCCGCGCGAGAGGCTGCTCACCTCAATCCCGCTTCAAGCCCGCATCAAGCGTGAGATGATTGGCGCCTCTCCCGTCCAGCCGGAGGAAGCAAACTTCGTGGCGGGAGCCAGAATCTACACTGAGCGCTGCTCGGCCTGCCACGGCCTTTATGGCAAGCCCTCGGCCTTCGGTGCGGACATGTACCCCGTCGCCCCGCAACTGCTTGAGAAGCACGGCAAAGACAACATCGTTGGCGTAAGCGACGACCCCGCTGGCGAGACCTACTGGAAGGTCTACAACGGGATCCGGCTCACCGGCATGCCATCGTTCAAGGATCAGCTCAGCCAGACTGAGATGTGGCAGGTTTCCCTGTTCCTGGCCTATGCGGACAAGCCGATGCCTCCGGGCGCGCTCCAGATCCTGCACAACGCACCTGCGCCTCCGGCAGGAAAACATACCCAGCCTTCGCCGCCTGAGCAGCCTGCGACACCGGCGCCGGCTCACACTCCGGAAACACCCGAAGCCCAGCAAGAACCGGAATAATGAGCAACCGGAAATCGCGGCGAGTGTCTGCCCGTCAGAAACGGAACCCGCCCGGAATGAGCAGTCCAGACTGAAAGGATCGGTACAGTGAAGCTTCTCGAATCCCTGCGCAAAGGACTTCGCTTCTTTCTGATGAGCTTCGGCGTTTCGAGTCCTGCGAAGAAGGCTGCCCCGCCGCCGAACCCAAGGCCGAAGCCGGACGCCGGCAAGTAGGTTCCGATTTGTTTGAGCCGCCAGCACCCCGAGAGTGTCTAACTACTTGTATGAGTGATTCCGGATTCTCCACGGATAATCGTCCAGTGAATGCTGAGCCTGAGAAGAGCAAGGGCTTCTTCCGCGCTTTCTGGGACTTCTTCGTCCTGTTCAGCGGAATCTCGACCAAGTCAAACCTGTCGCGCACGCGGCGTGATCCGGTGCAAAGCCGCGGCCTCTTCCTCTTCCGCAAGCCAAAGCGCCAGTAACGTCTGTCCCCTATTTTGTCCCTTTTCCCTAGTCCCTAGTCCCTGTTCCGCGCTTGGTAGAATCTAGACAATGTCGCTTACACGCCAACAGGCTCTCGACTACTTCAACTCTCCCGACCTGATCGGCCTGGGGTTCGAGGCCGACGCAGTCCGTCGCCGCCTCCACCCCGAAGGCGTGGTCACCTACATCATCGATCGCAATATCAACTACACCAACTTCTGCACCGAGTACTGCACCTTCTGCGCCTTCTACCGCCCGCTTCCCAAAGAAGGCAAGAACATCCCGCGCTCCGACGAGGGCTACATCCTCGACTTCGAAAAGATCTACGAGAAGATCGCCGAGACCGAGGAGATGGGCGGCACCGGCGTGCTGATGCAGGGCGGCATCCATCCCGACCTCAAGATCGACTGGTTCGAGCGCCTCTTCACCGGCATCAAGCAGCGCTTCCCGAAGATCTGGCTGCATTGCCTCTCCGCATCCGAAATACTCGCCATCGCCGAGTACAGCGAACCTGAGCCTGCGCGACACCATCGCGCGCCTCCGCGATGCAGGGCTCGATTCCATTCCCGGCGGCGGCGCGGAAATTCTTGACGACGACGTGCGCAAGCGCATCGCACGGCTCAAGTGCCGCACCGAGGACTGGGTCAGCGTTCATCGCACCGCGCACCAGCTCGGCATGCGCACCACCGCCACCATGATGTTCGGCGTGGGCGAGACGATTCGACCAGCGCATCAACCACTTCGAAGTCGTCCGCAATCTGCAGGAAGAAACCGGCGGATTCACGGCCTTCATCCCCTGGAGCTTCCAGCCGAAGAACACCGCGCTCGGCGGCCGCGGCTGGGATGAAGCAACCACCGTCGAATACCTCAAGGTGCTGGCCATCTCGCGGCTCTATCTCGACAACATCGAAAACGTGCAGGCAAGCTGGGTCACGCAGGGCCTCAAAGTGCTCGAGCTCGGCCTTCACTTCGGCGGCAACGACGTGGGCTCAGTGATGCTCGAAGAAAACGTGGTCAAAGCCGCCGGCACCAGCAACTGCACCACCGAAGAAGAACTCCGCCGCATCATCCGCGACGCCGGCTTCAAGCCCGTCCAGCGCGACACCCTCTACCGCACCATGTTCCTCAACTGACAAGCCCAGCCACTGCAGAGCATTACCGCGCCTTGTCGCACAATAAGAGATGGCGGTCCACACAGCCTCACCGGGTGGCGACCTCCGACTACTGAGTACTGGTCCCTGATCCCTGACACCTGACCACTGATCCCTGACCACTCTGATCGCCCGTAACTCCTTTGCTGAGAGGATTCTGCGGCTAAGTCCAATGCTGAGAGGATTTTAGCAGACAACCCCATCTCGTAAGCTATTGAAAACAAGGAATTTCTTTGCAGAATCCGGGGAGGGGGGTCCCAGATTTCATATAGTAGTACGCCGAGGCGGGTGCCCTCAGCCCGTCCTGAGCCGGGTGCGGGTGCCCCGTCCTAGCTTTGCTAGGGCGGGATCCCTGAACCCTGACCCAATCTGCTACCCTTGTCTGTTTTGTGCAGCTCAGACATGCAAAGGTGTCATCATGGCTTTCAAATTCCAGGGCGTCGACTTTCTCCATCTCGATTCCGGCTTCAGCGAAGACGAGCTCCTCGTCCGCCGCACGGCGCGCGACTTCGTCGAAGACAACCTCATTCCCATCATCGAGGAGTGCTTCCGCACCGAGCGCTTCCCGCGCGAACTCGATCCCTGTCATGGGCGAGCTCGGCTTCTTCGGCGCCAACCTCGAGGGCTACGGCTGCGCCGGCATGTCCAACGTCGAGTACGGCCTCGTCATGCAGGAGCTGGAACGCGGCGACTCCGGATTTCGCAGCTTCGTCAGCGTGCAGTCCGCGCTCGTCATGTACCCCATCTACACCTTCGGCTCCGACGAGCAGAAGAACACCTGGCTCCCCGCACTCGCCACCGGCGAAAAACTGGGCTGCTTCGGCCTCACCGAGCCCGGCTTCGGATCCAACCCCGGCGGCATGACCACTACCGCGCGCAAATCCGGCGACGAGTACATCCTCAACGGCGAAAAGATGTGGATCACCTCCGGCAACATCGCCGACGTCGCCGTCATCTGGGCCAAGGTCGAAGACGAAGACGGTCGCGTCCGCGGCTTCCTGGTCGAGACCGACCGCCCCGGCTTCCGCGCCTACGACGTTCACGGCAAGTGGAGCCTGCGCGCCTCCGTCACCAGCGGCCTCTCGCTGCAGGATGTGCACGTGCCCGCCGCCAACCTGCTGCCCGGCACCGGCGGCCTCAAGAGCCCGCTGATGTGCCTCAACCAGGCGCGCTACGGCATCAGCTGGGGCGCCATCGGCGCGGCCATGTCCTGCTACGACACCGCGCTTCAATACGCCAAGACCAGAAAGCAGTTCCACAATCAGCCCATCGCCAGCCATCAGCTCATTCAGGAAAAGCTGGTCTGGATGGTCAGCGAAATCTCCAAGGCACAGTTGCTCTCGCTGCACGTGGGCCGCCTCAAGGACGCCGGCACGGTCGGCCATCAGCACATCTCCATGGCCAAGCGCAACAACGTGTGGATGGCTCTCGAAATGCGCCCGCATCGCCCGCGACATTCTCGGCGCCAACGGCATCACGGAGGACTACCCCATCATGCGCCACATGATGAATCTCGAATCCGTGAAGACCTACGAGGGCACGCACGACATCCACGCCCTGATCCTCGGCCAGCACATCACCGGCATCGCGGCGTATTAGTCCGGTTGCATAGAATCGCTTTGAAAGGGCACGCCTTCAGCCGTGCCGCCGAAACTAAATTAGGTTTTGAAGGGGCGCGGGCAGGTGGCCCACGTCGCGGGATTTGAGTTCAACCACGAACTCTGGGTGCCCCAGGTCTCGATTTTGAGACCTGGGAAACCACGATCCCAAACCCTGACTTCCGGAGCGGAGCGAAGGATCTGCCTAGCAGGGGTCGTTTCGATTGCCCCATGAACACGCGCCCCTTCCACCATCGACAACCGAAACCGAATCCTGCATATTCTTAACCATGCCGAAATCTAATTCATTCCGTCGCGCGAATTTCCGTCTTGCCGGGTTCGCCCCCTGCGCGATCTCTCTTCTCCTCGCTGGTCAGGCAGTCTCTCAGCAGCCCGCGCCTTCTTCAACACCCATCGTGCTCCACGCCGCGCGCCTGCTCCAGGTCGACACCGGCAACCTGCTGCAGCCCGGCGAAATACTCGTCGAAGGCGACCGCATCCGCGCAGTCGGCAGCTCCGTCGACCATCCACAGGGCGCCAAGATCATCGATCTCGGCGACACGACGCTGATGCCCGGCCTCATCGACGCGCACGTTCATCTCTTCCTGCATCCCGGCGCTGAAGATCTGCAGACCGTTGAGGAGTCCGTGCCGTGGCGCACCATCCTCGCCGAGCAGGCCGCCAAAGCCGACGTGATGGCCGGCTTCACCGCCGAGCGCGACATGGGCACCGAGGGCGCAGGCTCCGCCGACACCGCCGTGCGCGACGCCATCAACCAGGGCCTGATTCCCGGGCCGCGCCTGCGCATCAGCGGCAACGCCATCGACATCCTCGGCGGCCACGAAGACGCCAACCGCTACAATCCCGCGCAGCACGTGCTCTCGAACGCCGACTACGCCAACTCCGCCGAGCAGCTCGTCGAAGTCATGCGCGAGCAGCACAAGCAAGGCTCCGACTTCGCCAAGATCTACGAGACCGGCCGCGACACGCATGATCGATGGCGTCCTGCACACGCCCTACCAGTACACCGCCGCGCAGCTCACCGCCGCCGTTGAAGAAGGCCGTCGTCTCGGCGCCGCGTCGCGCGTTCACGCCATGGGCGAGCCCGGCACGCTCTATGCCGCGCAGGCCGGCGTCGCCTCCATCGATCACGCCACGCAACTGAGCGACGAAACCATGCGCCTCATGCGCGAGAAAGGCATCTTCGCCGTTCCCACCTTCACGATCTTCGAGTACTTCGCGCAGCATGCGCGACTCGCAGCAGCCAGGCCGCGCGCGAGACGAGCCCTGCTCGACTACAAGATCGCCGAATTCAAGAAGCAGGTCGCCGCGGGCGTCCCCTTCGCGGTCGGCTCCGACGTCGGCCCCTTCCCGCACGGCACGCAGGCTCGCGAACTGACGCTGATGGTCCAGTACGGCATGAAGCCGCTCGCCGTCCTGCAGGCCGACCTGATCAACGGCGCAAAGCTGCTCGGCTGGGAAGGCCAGATCGGCGAGCTCAAGCCCGGCTACTTCGCCGACATCATCGCCGTCCCCGGCAATCCGCTCGACGACATCACCACCGTGCGAACACGTCAGCTTCGTGATGAAAGGCGGCGCAGTCATCCGCCAATGAGCTCGCCGGCCCCGAATCCGATTGCGCCTATTGAGGGGCATTCCCGGCCGTCGCAGCGCGCTTTGCCTCTGCCTTCCGAACGGCTTCCGTAAAGCGCTTCGGCGGCACAGCCATCTGCGACTCTTCCACTGCCTTCCGATACCCGCCCAGGTAGATCGAGTACATCACAGCCAGCGAACACCCGATGCCAAACATGAATCCGAAGAAGAGCCCGAAGATGATCGAAGGCCCGAAGTCAATCATTGCGCCCGCCTCTTTTGCGCTACACAGCAACCGTAAAGCTGTCCTCGTTCCGCGTCACCGCGTGGTAGAGCGTGTCGCGCTCCACCGGCACGCGGCCGGCCTCGGTGATCAGGCGGCACAGTTCTTTGCGCGTCATGCCCTGCGGCGTGGTGGCTCCCGCGTCGTGGTAGATCTTCTCTTCGATCGACCGTGCCGTCCAGGTCGTCCGCGCCAAAACGTAGCGCAATCTGCGCGATCTTCGGCGTCATCATCTGCCAGTACGCCTTGATGTGCGGGAAATTATCCAGCAGCAGGCGGCTCACCGCGATCTGTCGAATGTCCGTCAGCCCAGTCGTCACCGGCAGATGATCGAGCGGCGTGTTTTCCGGATGAAACGCCAGCGGAATGAACGTCTGAAATCCGCCGGTCTCATCCTGAAGTGCTCGCAGCTTCAGCAGATGATCCACGCGGTCTTCGTCGTTTTCGATGTGTCCGTACAGCATCGTCGCATTCGACTTGAAGCCCAGCTTGTGCGCCAGACGCGCTGTCTCCAGCCACTCGTCTCCATCGATCTTGTGATCGCAGATGATTGACCGCACGCGCGCCGCAAAGATCTCCGCGCCGCCGCCCGGCATCGAGTCCACGCCCGCATCGCGCAGCTTCATCAGCGTCTGCTCAATCGTCAGCTTGGCGCGCCGCGCCAGGTAGGCCACCTCCACCATCGTGAAGGCCTTGATGTGCACCTTGGGAAAGCGCTGTTTCAGCCCGCGCACCAGGTCGAGAAAATACTCAAGCGGCAGATCGGGATGCAGCCCACCGACAATGTGAAACTCCGTCACCGCCTCCGAGTATCCCGAAGCCGCAGTTTCCCACGCTTCCTCGAGCGCCATCGTGTAGCCGCGCCGGATCACCCTTCTTGCGCCCAAAGGCGCACAGCTTGCAGGCGGCCACGCAGACGTTGGTCGGATTGATGTGGCGATTCACATTGAAGTAGGTAACATCACCGTGCATCCGCTCGCGCACATAGTTGGCCAGCCAACCAACTGCCAGTACGTCTTTCGAGCGGTAGAGAGCCAGTCCGTCCGCGGCTTCGAGGCGCTCGCCCGCCTTTACCTTGGTGGCAATCGATTGGAGCCTTGTGTCATAGGTGCGAAAACCGTGAGTCTGCATGTGTGGAGCGGCTTCAGCCTGCATGCTTCGATGATACAGAATCCGCGCAAGTCCCCGGAAATTTGGCGGCTGGCAGCACCGGCTTGTATTTGCCTACGATCCTTTTCCGGTTAGGAATTCAATCAACGTCTATCTCCCAGCCCGATTAGTGCGCTCAAAACTAAGAGGTTGACCGGGTATCCGGCCAACCTCTTGTTAGTTCTAACTGTGCCCGGAACAGGCCTTTGAAGGCCTGTTCCGGGGGTAGAAGTTACTTCTTCGGCGCGGCCGGCTGCTTCTTCGCATGTTGCTGCGCGCGTGTGCTGAGAAGGGTTTCTGAATCCTTCGCGTTGAAAGGATAGAGCTGCACCGACTGTTGACCGGTGTTCAGAGTGATGTCGACGCGGCGGTTTTGCGCCAGGTAAATGACGTTGCTCTGGCGCAGCATCTTCTTTTTCTCTTCATCAGTCAGCTCAGGATTCTTTTGAATCAGATCCTTTACATCATCCTTCGAGAGTACTTGCGAATCGCCGACAGCGTTTGTATCAATCGCAGATTCTGGAACACCCTGTCCGACCAGGAAGTTCTTAACGGAGCCGACGCGGCGTTCAGAGAGGGCCTGGTTGTATTTTGCCCCTCCGCGTGGATCTGCGTGGCCAGTGAGGGTCAGGCGCGCATCTGGCCTAACCTGCAGGTAAGCCTTGAAGTCCGTTGCCAAGGTAGTGAGAATCTGCTCCTGGCTTTCTGCCAAGCCGCGATCAGGACGCTTCTCATTCGGCAGAGCGGTCGGGAAGAAGACACTGTGGAGTGTCAGCGAAGGCGGCGGTGGAGGAGGCGGCGGAGGCGGAGCTTCGATCGTCACGCTCGTGTTGCACGAAGCCGTGTGTCCCTTGTCGTCAGCCACGGTACCCGTAATCTGAATGGGCCCGGGCGATGCGCCTGTCGACGCCAGCGCGGCTGTCGTGCCGCTGCCGCTGATCGTGCCGCCCGAACTCGTATAGGTATAGGTCAGCGGACGATTCTGCGGACTCACACCTTGCGCCGTAACCGTGGCAGATTCGCCAGGCTTGATGGTGGTCGGATTGGCCGAGCAGGTGATTGTCGGCGGCTCAAATTCCTTGACGGTGTAGGTGGCCGAGCAGTCGGCAAGCTGCCACGGCTTCAGCCCTTCCTTGCCCGCCTTCCCTTCCTTCAGGTTGCCCTTCACGGTGTAGCTTCCGGGACTCAATGCGCTCGTATTGATGTTCGCCGTCGTTCCGGTGCCGGATACGCCGTCGCCGCTCCACGTGTACACAGTGTTCCACTTTGGATTCAAACCTTCGGGTGTCGCTGTCACCGTCACTGGATCGCCCGGGAACACCGACGTCGGACTCGCTGCGCAAGCCGCCGTCGGCGGAGGAGGCGGCGCGATCGAGCCCAGATTGGCAACAACGCCGGCGCTCAGGCGGGCGATGTTGAAATTGCCACGAGTGACCGGATAAAAGTTCACATGTGTGTACTGATAATCCGCCTGGAACACCCTGATCGAAAGATGACGATTGAACAGCGGCGTTTGGTAATCCAGGCCGCCACCGGCAGTCAGCACAACGCCCCACTCGTTCGAGTAGTAGTAGCTACCCACGCTCTCGGCTCCAACCAGCGCATGCACAAAAGGCGTGATGTCTTCGGTCGGGAAACGGAAGACAAGCCCACCTGATCCACCGGAGAAATCGTTATTGGGCGTACTTTCGTTCTGCATGTTGTGGTAGTCGCCTTCAAGCTGCAAGCCAACGTTGTTTGAAAAGTAGCGCGTAACGCTCACGATTCCGCCATAGTCAATCGACTTCGCGGTATCGGCCGGCACTCCAAGAACGTTGCCGGACTTTACAAGATCACCCTTGGGCGCCAGGTAGCTGTACCCGGCAAAGATGTCCCACTTGGACGGGGAGTTGGCAGTCGGTGCTTTTGTGGACGGCTTAGCCGAATCCTGGGCTGCCAGGGCGACCGGCATGAGTGCAGCACATGCCAAGGTAACGGCCAGGCAGGTCAATTTTGAAATTCGAGAGTACATGCGTGTTTTCCTCCGCAAATTGTATCTGTGAATGAGGTCGGAAAAGGCTTTTACCACTTTCCGTTTCCCAGTTCCTAACTTCTGGGCTCCTCTGGAGTTACGGCTCAAAAACTGCTGGTACACCACCAATAAACGTAACATAGGATGTGTGAGGCCGAGCGCATTTTTCAAGCACGGGCCCAGCTACTATCATCCCCAATTTCAAACCGGAAAGGACTGCACATCTTAACCGCTAAAAGCGAATGAATGACGGGATACAGAAAAGGGTGCGATTATTCTGCGTTCAGTGTCTTGAGCAAACTGCGCGGTTCGCGCTGGATTTTTTCTTGCAGAAGTGTGATCGCGTACAAGAGCTGTTCAGGTCGAGGCGGACATCCTGGAACATACACGTCCACCGGAACCACCTGGTTAACACCCTGCACAATTGCGTAGTTGTTGAAGACTCCACCAGAGGTTGCGCACGCGCCCATCGAAATCACCCACTTGGGTTCGGGCATCTGGTCATAGAGTCGCCGGATCACCGGGGCCATCTTCTGCGCGACGCGACCAGCTACAATCATCAAGTCCGATTGCCGTGGCGACGGCCGAAAGACTTCGGCCCCGAACCGCGCTATGTCAAACCGGGACGCACCCATCGACATCATTTCGATGGCGCAGCAAGCCAAACCAAAGGTCACCGGCCAAACCGAGCTCTTGCGAACCCAGTTCACCGCAAAATCCAGCGTTGTAAGGAACACGCCTTCTGGCTGCTCAAACCCGTAGTTGACTTCCTGCACTTTCGCGCGATTCTTCGCACTGCTCTCCAATGCCCCGAAGAGATACCGATCGCGCTCCTGAATAGACCCCATGGTTCTATCTTACCCCTTTCACTTGCACAGAGATGGCGCAATCTGGAGCTGAAAGGTCTGGTAATTCTGACAGGTACTCCATAATTACTCCCTCGTTCGGGCACCAAGACTGCTTTTTAGGCCAAATTTCGTGTTTCATTCGGTATGCGCATCAGCATGCGCTATCCTGCAAGGTTCAATTGAATTTTCAGTGGACTTCGGCGTTCATCCGGCCGGAAGGCCGAGGTTTCCGCAGCCTGCCGGAATGCTTTCATCCACCGCTTCTGATTGAGCGCCTCGCTTTACATGGTCTTACTTTTACTTGTTTTGGAGCAAAGTTGATGTCGAGCCGACTCGGGAAGCTGATTTCCCTTTCCGCACTTCTCCCCTTTTCCGCTTTTGCCGTCGCCCAATCATCCGTTCCCGCTGCCGCGCCTCCGGTTACTCAGGCCCAGATCGACGCGCTTCAACAGGCTGTTCGAAACGCCCAGACGAATGCCGACAATGCCTGGATGCTGGTCTCCGCGGCGCTGGTGCTGCTCATGACTGGGCCCGGCCTGGCGCTCTTCTACGGCGGACTTGTGCGCAGGAAAAACATTCTGAGCACGATGATGCAGAGCTTTGCCATGATGGGCATGGTCACGATTCTCTGGGCAATCGCCGGATATTCGCTCGCCTTTGCCCACGGCAACAGCTTCATCGGCGGCTTCGAGCACCTTTTTCTGCGCGGTGTCAGCCTGTCCCCCGACACCGATTACGCTCCTACCATCCCCGAGCAGACCTACATGGTCTACCAGCTCATGTTTGCCATCATCACTCCGGCCCTCATCACCGGCGCATTCGCCGAGCGCATGAAGTTCAGCGCAATGGCCGTCTTCCTTTCTCTCTGGTCTCTCTTCGTCTACTGCCCGATGGCACACATGGTTTGGGGAGTCGGAGGACTGCTTAACGCAAATGGCGGCCACATCCCCAGCCTTGACTTCGCAGGCGGCACCGTGGTGCACGTCACCTCCGGTGTATCAGCGCTCGTCACAGCCATTTATCTGGGCAAGCGCGTCGGCTATCCCCAAACGGCAATGCCTCCCCACTCCATGGTCCTGAGCTTTATCGGCGCATGCCTGCTTTGGGTGGGATGGTTCGGCTTCAACGCCGGCAGCGCGCTCGGCTCCGGTGCGCTGGCCACCAGCGCGTTCATCAACACCCACTTCGCTGCCGCCGCCGCAGCATTGGGCTGGACCATTGCGGAATGGATCCACAACGGCAAACCCACCGCCCTCGGCGCGATCTCCGGCGCAGTCGCGGGCCTCGTTGCCATCACTCCTGCGTCCGGATTCGTCCAGCCATTTGCCGCTCTCTTCATCGGCATCCTTGCGGGCGCCTTCTGCGCCTTCATGGTTTTCAAAGTCAAGAACTGGTTCGGCTATGACGACTCCCTGGATGCCTTCGGTGTACACGGAGCTGGCGGAACCCTGGGCGCTATTCTTACGGGCCTGTTCGCCACCAGGGCCATCAATGCCGCCTTTGGCGCCAATAACCCAACCGGCGCCATCGATGGACACTGGGGCCAATTGCTCAATCAGGCAGCCGGTGTGGCAATTTCCTGGATCATCTCCGTTGTCGGCACACTGGTCCTGCTCTTCTTCGTGGACAAGATCATCGGACTCCGTGTCTCACCCGAAGATGAATCCACCGGTCTCGACCTCTCTCAGCACGGCGAGGAAGGTTACGACCTGAATTCCTGATGAAAAGTTGGGGGGCGCCGTCACACGCAACGCCGTCCGGCCTGATACGCTGTCATACGAGGCAATTAAGTATGGTCAAGATTGAAGCGATTCTCCAGCCTTCGAAGCTGGACGCCGTTAAGGACGCCTTGCTCGAAGCAGGCATCGAGGGCATGACGATTCTCGAGGCCCGTGGCCATGGTCGCCAAAAGGGCCATACTGAGTTCTACCGTGGCCGTGAATACACCGTCGACCTTCTCCCCAAGGTTAAGATCGAGATGGTCGTCACCGACGAAATGAAAGACAAGGCCATTGAGGCCATCGGCTCCGCTGCGCGCACTGGCCGAATCGGAGATGGCAAGATCTTCATCAGCCGCATCGACGATGCCATCCGCATTCGCAACGACGAGCGTGGCGAAACTGCCCTTTAGCGAATCGCAGACCAGCGTTTAGTACGACGGAAATTCACGCAGCTCTCTAGTTGTGCATCGTTCCCCGAACCGTGCGCTCGCGTTCTCGCAAATCGACCCGTTTCAGGTCTGAGATGGCACAAATGAGCGCGCGCTCCAGGTCCCGCAGCGAGCTGCTTTCGCGAACGCATGGCGCGTAGGAGTCCAGAAGCGACAGCGTGGTGCGAAGAACCACCGCAAGCGCCTGAGAATCGTTGGGAACATCGGAAGATGAGGCAGCCATCGTTCAAAAGTCTCCTTGCAATCGGGGATGTGCAGAGAAAAGATCAGGAGTGGGAACGCGGGGCCAGAGTTGGTATTGCGAGTACATCGTCGCACAGATTGCCTCAGATCGGCTCATTAAAAATTGACGCGGGTTGAGGATTTCAGTGAGAGGCTGATTAAGAGACAGCCGCATCCGTCGGCACTGGTGCAACTTTGCGGATCCTCGTCGAGGGGCCGGGTTTTTAGCTCTAACCGACAGTAAATCGTTTATTCTGTTAAGACATCTTTTGCTTCGCTGAGCCCTGTACAACAAACTCATGAATCCAGTCGCTTTAGCGGTTGACGATCTACGGGAGCAGTATCTTCGGGAGATGGCGCTTGTCCGCCAGACCTGCGAGCGCACCGGGGACGGCACCGCCGCCATCCGTCGCCGCTCCGCGGTTGTTGACCGTATCCTCATTGAAATGTGGCGCCGGGCCTTCGCCGGCCAGCCCGGTCAGAACGTTGCGCTCCTCGCCCTTGGTGGTTACGGACGCAAGGATCTCTTCCCTTACTCCGACATCGACGTGCTCTTCGCCTTCGCCGACGAGAAGACCGAGGAGCAGGCCAAGGAAACTGTCCGGGCCATTATTCAGGGCATGTGGGACATCGGCCTGCGCGCCAGCCCAAGTTCGCGCACCGTCAAGGAAGCTGGCCGTTTCGATCCCGACAACCTCGAATTCACCCTGGCCACCCTCGACCGTCGCTTCCTTGCCGGCCAGTTCCCGCTCTACCAGCAGCTCCACCAGACCGTGTTTCCCGGCCTCGTCCTGAGCGAGTGGAACACCATCACGCAGAAGCTGGGCGAGATCGCCCGCGCACGCCACGCCAAGTATTGGCAACACCATCTTCCATCTCGAGCCCAACCTCAAGGAGTGTCCCGGCGGTCTGCGCGACTACCACCTGGCCGTCTGGTTCGCCCTGCTCTTCCACCTGAAGGAGACCAAGGAGTGGCCTCGCCAGCGCGGCGGTGTCTTCCAGAGCGCCCGCGGCGACGCCGAAGCGGCCTTCGACTTTCTCGCCGCCGCCCGATGTTTCCTCCACTTCCGCCACGGCCGCGACGACAACACGCTCGACTGGCAGTCGCAGGACGAAGCTGCGGCCAACTCCATCGGCCTTGAAACGCGCGGTACCGCCGATCCCTGCCTACTGGATGCGGACCTACTACCGCCACGCGCGCGTCATCTATCGCCGCGCGGCGCTGCTGATGGAGCACCTCCCCGCCCCGGTCAGCTTCTATCGCCAGTTCCGACGCCGCCGCACGCCCATCGCCGGCACCGACTTCATCCTCGACCAGGGCCGCATCGACATTCTTCCCGGCGCGCAGTTCAGCGACACCGCCGCCATCCTGCGCATCTTCTCGCTGATGGCCACGCACGGCTACACGCTCTCGCAGGCCGCCGAAGACCGCATCACCGACGCGCTGCCCGCCCTGGCCATTCACATCCCGGAGGGCCCGTATCTCTGGAACTCGCTGCGCGAAGTCCTGCTCGGCCCCCATGCCGCGCACGCGCTCCGCACCATGCACGCGCTCGGCGTGCTGGAGATGCTGATCCCGGAGTTCCACGGCATCGACGCGCTGGTCATTCGCGACAGCTATCACCGCTACACCGTCGACGAGCACACCTTCCTCATCATCGACAACGTACACGGCCTGCGCCAGCCCACGCACGACTACGAACAGCGCCTCGCCCAGTTGCTGCCGGAGATCGATCGCCTCGATCTGTTTCTGCTGTCACTGCTGCTGCACGACACCGGCAAGGCGCGCCGCAGCGGCGAGCACACCGGACAGAGCGTCGAGCTCGCCGACAGCTTCATGGCCCGCCTCGACTTCGACACCGAAGAACGCGAGTCTGTCCTCAAGCTCATCCGCATGCATCTCGAAATGTCGAACGCTCTGCGCCGCGACATCTTCGATCTGGAAAACGTCCGCGGCTTCGCCGAGAAAATCGGCAGCCCCGCGCTGCTGAAGATGCTTACGCTGCATGACCTATGCCGACATCAAGGCCGTCAATCCCGAGGCGCTGACGCCATGGAAGGCGGAAAACCTCTGGCAGCTCTACATGGCCACGGCCAACTTCATGGACCGCAGCGTGGACGAGATCCGCTATCACGCAGCCATCGATCCCACGCTGCTCAATCGCATCCGCTCGATGGTTCCCGCCAGCCAGTACGACGCGCTCCGGCAGTTCCTCGAAGGGCTGCCGCAGCGCTATCTGCAGACCCGCCTCCCCGAGCAGATCCGCAATCACTTCCAGCTCGCCGCCAACCTCGACAAGGATCCCGTCCAACTCGATCTTCGTCCCCACCGCCAGCTCTTCGATCTCACCGTGATCGTCACGCGACCGCAGCCGCCTGTTTGCCGACGTGGCCGGCGCCCTCGCCGCCTGGGGCATGAACATCGTCAAGGCCGGCGCCTTTTCCAACGACGCCGGCGTCGTCGTCGACAGCTTCCAGTTCACCGATGTCTTCCGCACCATCGAGCTGAACCCCAGCGAGAAGGACCGCTTCCTCGCATACCTGCACGACGTCGTCGCGCAGAAGGTCCCGGTGGAGCAGATGCTCGAAGCGCGCCGCCACATCGAGCGATCCCGGCAACGTCAAGGTCGAAGTCGCCACGCGCCTCCAGTTCGACTCGGAATCCTCCACCCACTCCACGCTGCTGCAGGTGGTTGCGCAGGACGGCCCGGGCCTGCTGCGCCAGATCGCCCTCACCCTCAGCACGCATCAAGTGCAACATTGAGGTTGCGCTTATCGACACCGAAGGCGAGACGGCCATCGACGTCTTCTACCTCACCAGCCAGGGCGCCAAGCTCACCCCCGAGATGCAGCACGCGCTCGCCGCCGACCTGACCACCGCCATCTCCGAACTCCGCGCCCCCGCCGCGACGGCTTGATTTTTCGAACTGCCGCTGCCTTGTGGTGCCGAGTCCGCCGTAGGCGCTCGCTGCCTCTATGCGGTAATTGAGCTAAACCGATCTTCACGTTTCCAGATTCAGCTTGCTGTTTCTGGTCGAAGAGGGGTACGCTTTTCGTGCCGTAATCGTCACGAAAACGCGTTGGAGGTCTTCATGGGATCACCATCGGAGAAACTAGCTGATCGCGTTGTGAGTGAAGCCAGGAAGAAGGTTGGAGGCCCGGCTGTGGTCGGCGGCAAGGATAAAGGCGGTATCGACTGCTTCGCGCTAATCGATTCCGTGCTGAAATCCCTGGATGCAAAGTCGGCGTCCGATTTTGGAGAGGTTAAAGGCGATTCCGATTATGTTTGGGGAGAAGAGGTCCAACTGAGCGATATTCAGCCCGGAGATATTCTCCAGTTTCGTCATCACGAAGTCACGACAACTACCCTGACCCTCGGAAGAACCAAATGGGAGACAACATTGGTCGAGGGTCCAGCCAGGCGTCCGCATCACTCGGCAATCGTCGTTGAAGCACGAACAGACGGGAGCGTCCTCGTCGTAGAACAGAACGTGAAACCCAATGCACACAAGGTCACTCTCAACATCATTAAGCGTCTAGACACTGGTACTGAAAGTCGGATGATCACCAACACCCAAAAGGTCAGCATCATGGTAACCGGCACGGTGAGGGCATATCGACCGGCCTCCAGGCACTAGAAATGCATCCTTCGCAACGGATCCGAGCTTTGAGAGATGCCGGGTGCACATATTCCGTCCGCAGCAGCGGATGAGATATGGGAGAGCGATCTCATTCGCGACCATCAGCTGAAGGCCAATAGGGAGCACCAAAAGCTAGAATAGTTACATGCCCGCCCTCATTGACGCTATCGATATCAAACGCAAGATGTACTTCGAATTCGAAGGCGCACCCTACTACTGCCTCGACGTCGATGTCTCCACGCCCACCGCCCGCGGCGGCCAGACCCTCGTTCGACTCAAGATGCGTAATCTGATTACGCGCGCCGTCTTCGACAAGACCTTCAAGGCCGGCGAAAAATTCAAAGAACCCGACCTCGAAACTGTCGAAGCCTCCTACCTCTACTCCGACGCTGACGCCTCCCATTTCATGGATCAGGAGTCCTTCGAGACCATCTCGCTCACGCCCGATAAGCTCGGCGACGCGCTGGAGTTCTTGCTCGAGGGCGCCATCATCAAAATCGACAAGTTCAACGGCAACCCCATCGGCCTGGAGTTGCCGCAGCAAGTCGAGCTTGCCGTCGCCTACACCGAGCCCGGCGCGCGCGGCGACACCGCCGCAGGCAACGTCACCAAGCACGCGCGTCTCGAGACCGGTCTCGAGATTCGGGTGCCCTTTTTCATCAAGGAAGGCGAAAAGATCCGCGTCTACACTGAGACCCGCGAATTCGCTGGCCGCGCCTGAGCGCCGCCGTGGGTCATTGAATCCCTGTTGTACGCAAAGGCGCCAACCCCTTCGGCTCGGCGCCTCAAGCACGCTCGCTTACTGCTTAGTTGCGTTAATCGCACTCGTTCGATTCTGCTGCTTGTCTTCGACGCTTATCTTCGCCCTCTTACCGTCGGCAGATACCGTCATCCTGGATATGCTGATCACCTGGCCGTTACGCTTGTCCGTCTCCTCCAGCGTGTCCGAACCAATCATCCTCACCGACACGCTTGTGACTCCCGGATCGCCCTTCATCGGCGCGTCCGTCCCGCCGAGATTTGCGGCGTAACTCTGACCGGTTGGAGTACTCATCGTGATCTCCTTACCACTCACTTTGTAGGTCCATACAGTTCCGTTGTCTGACAAGCTCTCCAGCTTTGATAAGCGCCACGATCCTGAAATCGGATGGGACCCTGCGGGCCCCTTTGAAACCAGAGCTGCCGTCCCCTTGCCTTCCACGGGCGGCCCGCCATTGGTGTTGCTGCTGTCCGTAAAACTGTACGTAACGGTTCTGCCGTCAGCCGATACGGTCGCAGTCGACGTCGTAACCACAGTTCCGCCTTTCTTGTCGGTCTCCTCGATCGCGTGATCGCTCAATACCTTGATCGCAACGGTATCAATGTAGGGACTGCCGCTGATCGCCTGGTCGGTGCCGTCAGCTTTGACTTTGAATGGCGGATTGCATGTCTTGCACTCGTACATTCCGCCCTGCAGGATGAACACGTCCGGCTTGTCGGATGGGGTGGCAGAAGCGAGGTCCACCTTCCATGTCCCGTCAAACGCACTCTGCGCCCTAGCCATGCCGGGAATCGACACCACGCCAAGCACCGACACGAGAATGAGCTTCTTCATCATCTAACCTCCGTCTTTGGATTTATTAAGGGGATCCCGGGGAACCGTAATGCGCAGCCCTCAACAGCAATTCGAACAGGGAAGAATTTTGCGCCTGCGCCGGAGGAATGACAAGCTGTTTTCTTCCCGTTCAGTCAGGTCAAAGACGATAGGCACCGCGTCGGCCTTGGCCGAGCCGCCAGCACCGTTGCACCTGTAGGCGCACACGAGTAGGAGGCGGCCCATTGGCGCTTAGTGTGCCGCCTCCGCTCGCACGTGCCGGTTCCCGTAGGCCCTTTGTTGTGTCGATATCGGGAACCGCCCCAGCACGCTCCCACAAATCCAAAGAATTTGTCTTAGAATCCGCGCCGTGCGGCGTCCGCGTCTTCGGCCAGATCCTTCAGAAGACTGAAGAACGCCGGCGACTGACCTTTGAAGAGTCCCATTGCTGTGAGAAACTTCACAGCTCCCATCGCCACGCCCTTTGTCTCCGTGGGCCTGATGATTGAGCACCGGGGAAGCTTGCGGCTCAGGAACGGGCACGGCTCTGGCATGATCAGGTTCGTCTGGAATGTCTCTCCGCCGAACGGCGCAGAGTTAAGATCTGGAAACGTCACAGACACTCCGGTCATGGGATCTTTCGCGGTCAAGATCTTCACGTTGCCTGCCTTGTCCGCCCAGGTCTGAAAGTGCATGGTTTCAGTGGGCCCGATGCTGATGAGGATGCGCAGAACCTCAACACTGTTGGCACGTTGCGCCATTGACGGGTAAAGACTATTGCCGCCTTGCTCGATCGTCGCAAAATGGAAGCCCGCGGTGTTTCCAATCGCCTGCAGAAAGTTGGGATCGCTTGTGTCAGCGTCGGTTCTGGGAATCGCGGTGTGCTCTCCAACAGCCAGGGTGGGGATGGCTTGGGGAAACGTGAATTGTGGATCCAGATCCGGATTGTGGGTGCTGCTTCGATACCGTGTCCACCAGCTCGTATCGAGCGTGAGCCGCATGAGATTCGTTAGTCGCAGCTTGCCGCTTGCCCCTGCGGCCTTGCTTCCTTCCAGCGTGCGAAACGGTTCCAGACTAACCGGCGCCTCACCCTTCGAAACCAGGTAGGCGTTCAGAAAGTTCTGATGCGTAAATTCATCATCCGTATTGTCGTGAATGTACTGTGACATGTCCGCGTCGAGAAAACTAACCGCAGCGGTGTAAGCCGGATTCCCGCTGCCACCGGAAACCTCCTTGTCCTGAATACCGGCAAGCTCGTTGTATTGCACCCAGAAGTCCGTCTCCAGGATCTCAGCAGCGGCCGCAAACCGAAGCATGGCAGCATCGCCGCGAGTGAGTTGACCTCCGTGTCCTTCGTCTTCGTCTGCCAGCAGCGGCGGGCTATCCGCCAGCAGTCCCGCGCCCGCCGCAGCAACGCCTGCCGAAGTGATTCCGCTCAAGAACGTGCGACGATTGATGGCTGACTTCATACTGCTCCACATCTGGTCCATATAGGGGACCTCCTCATGGAGCGAGAATGCGCTGTTGCAGGAAGGCGATTGTCAGTCGGCTGTCAAAGCTTTGTCACACGAATATTCGCGCCCAACTCAATAGGAATGACAATCGAATGTCTTCTGTTGATGCGAAAGGACATCGAGCCGCCTTATCGAGTGGACGAGGGTAGAGGCCAATCATCGCTCACAATTGCCGGCAAAATCGAAAGCCACGCGAAGGATTTATCAGAAGAAATTGCCGATTCGCCAATAGGCAGGAACGCACCAGCGGCGCCGCGGAATCAGTTTTTATCAGCTCAAAGCATCAGCGTCGACCATTTGCCGTCAGCACGATCGACGTTGAAGATTCGGCCATGAACGTCGAGACGATAAGTCCCATCCGGCGGCGTCTTCTCAGCCGAGGCAATCCGAATGCTGGTCCAGACTCCGACGCTCGGCGATTTTGGCGTCAGTCGGGTCACAAGCTCCACCGTGCATTTGCACTCGAACTCGTCGCCCCGCAGCACGCCCCGGAGGAAGTCGGTCTTCTCTCGGCTTTCTTTCTTCATGGCACTCTCGCTGAAAGCTTCTCAAGTGAAGATACACCAGCCGTCGGTCGGAGCAAGCTCCTTAATCGCATGAGTATCTGCCCCGTGACCTCCGAAATCTTAAGGCCGGAGAATTCCCGCGACATTCCTGCCAACCTGTCGTAGAGCGGAGCATCGGATGCTTTCGCGGTCCCTTGGCAGCCCGAACGGCCGCATGCCGCTCATTGGAGCAGGATCATTTCGCAGTGTTTGCCATGACAAAATCTTTGATATCACTCTCCGATTTCACCGCCGCCAGGTTCAACTGAGCACCGGACCTCCCTTCTACCTTGACCGGAGGAGGCGACTGCAGGCTCTTCCATTGCTTCCAAAGTCCAATGAGGGCGGAGATCATGCTCGCTGCCTCTGAGATCACCTTAAAGATCGTGAGGAGATCACCACGATGCGGAGCGCCTTTTGCCGGTGAGACGGACTTCAGGCTATTCTCCACAGACTGAACAACCGACGGATCTTTCGATTCGACGCGCACTTCAAAAGCTACAGCGTTATCCATCTTGACTTGTCTCCCATCGTTATTTGCCGAGCGGGAAATTACGGCAATCCCAGATAACCGAAGCAGGCCCATTCTTCCATAGGTTCACGATCCCGCGCTTCATCCTGCATCGCAAAAAAGCTCTCCAGGACCGTTTTTCCGCTCTTCAGAACCTGTTGATAGAACTCCCCCATGCGCTTGCGAGCGACGCTGTCTTCGACCGCCCATCGCGTTCCGATCACGCAGCGTGCACCGACCTCCATCATGCTGCCGGGCAGGCCGTGCCAGGTGTTGGAGCGGCTATCGGCAGTCAGAGCCGTTGAGCACGCCGACATCGTCACAACCGGACGACGGCTGAATCGGACTAGATCGCGTAACTCGCGCGCGCTGAGCCTGAAAGCGTCTGCCGTCCAGAGGTCCCGAAAGTACAGTGACGATTCACCCGGATGGTCCGCGTCGTAAGTGCCATGGCAGATGAAATGAATGTAGTCGTATGCTCCCCCCAGAGCTTCTGCTACTTTCTTCTTGGTGCATTCGCGACCGGGAATATAGGTAGCGCGAGTTCCGAACAGGCCGCCCAGGAACTCCGCCTCGCGATCCGCGTCCGGAAGATCTGCACCCTCGTATCCGATGATCAGTAGCCTTTCCTGGCCATGTCCGGGCGTTGCTGTCTCGTTACTGCGCCCGAACATGAATGAAGGCATGAAGGCAAAGCGCGTCGGAAGCCCCTCCCTTTGGTTCGAGCCGGCCGGTACGCGGAACGCCTCGAATGGAAGGTTGCTCAATCGGCTCGGCGTCACGATCAAGGCTCGCCGGCATGCAAAGAATCGAAGCTCTTCTTCGATCGGCTGGATCAGGTAGGAAAAAATCTGGTCGCTCAATTGTTGAAGACGTTCTTCACGCCAGCTGCTTTGACGCGTATAGAAATCCGAAGTCAGCTTCTGCATCTCATCAGGAGTCAGAGTCCACAGCTTGAATCTTCCATCTTCTGCCTTCTTTGTCTTCGCACTCATCAGAATGGCGGAGACTACTGCTTTGTCCGAAGAAGTCGTGTCATCAATCGACAGAGACATGAGCAGGGTATCTTCGTCGCCGGCCTGCTTCAACAGATCCTTTAGCCGCTCCTCGAGACCGGGTAGCGAGTAATCATCTTCGAATGGACCCAATAGACGGCCGGTCCGTTTCGCATTCGCCAATTCCTCAGCGACGACCAGGTTTGGCGAATCGCCGGGCCCGATCATGCCGAAATACTCCTTCGAACGTCGCTCCTCGGAGAGAAATTCCAACTCGTATCGTTCCGTGTCAGCAAGACTGGCAAGTTCGAGCGCACGCCCGCGATAAGTCTCAAGCAACGCGAGCGCCTCGAACCACCAGCCGATGCTCGTATAAAGCCCCGCAAGCACGCTGAACGTCTGATGGTACTTCTCGGAATCGCTGGTTACGGTCAGTGGATCGGATCGAAACGAAGTATCCTTCTCGATGAATGTTACTGAGGATTGCAGGTACTGCATCGCCCGTTCCACCACGCCGCAACGCAAAAGATGCTGCCCCGCAACCAGCGCCCACTTCCAGCGCTGTTGAAGCTTGAACGTATTTGCGCCGTAAATCAATTCGAAAAGTTCATTGATCGCATCAGCGTAGGGACGATAGATCTCCTCAGTCACGGCTTCGGGCAGGTCCACTGCTAGCCGGGTTTCAGCACGGGCGCCACGCACTGCGATGTAAAGAACCCCCATCTCATCTTCTGTCAGGTCTTCAAGTATCGCGAGAGATTCGGTTTGTTCAGCTTGGGTCGCCGAACCGCGACGGAGGAGATCCGCCAGTGCATACCGAATCCTGGCGCGCTGTATGGCTCCACCTTTTGGATCCCGATCTATGTTTTCTTCCACCAGGCGCAATGCCTGTCTCACATTCGATATGGCGGTCTGCCGGAGATCACGCCGCCCCGTGATCAGCTCTGCATGTGCTTCGGTGTAAACGTCCAGCAGAAAGATAACCGCCATTCCGAAACTATGTTTTGCAATTGAGACCGGCACCGGATCGGAATCAAGACCGGCGGCCTGCTCAAAGCGATCGAGCATCTCTCGCGCTCCCTCATTCGATCCCGCGACGCGGAAGTAGCTTTGAGCAATGTTGCCGACATTCAGAACAAGGTTGAAGCTATCTTGATCGAGAGATTTTCGCGACGTAAGCAACGTGCGTGCGAAGAGAAGCAAAACGTACAGGTGGGCGTGTCCGCTCGGAGCGCTCTTATAGCTCCTGAATCGGTCAATCAGCGCCCTCGCATCCTGATCTTGAGAGAGGCCCCAGACGTGGTCAGCGCTCTTCATCGACAAAGACTCCATCGAGGGAAAAGTCTCGCCCAGGTTCCCAAACCGATCCGGACGGAAAGGCGTGACCTGTGATTCCACGATTTCCAGGTTAAGTGACCAGCATTCAGGACAGCGTCGCTCTTGCCAGAGGAAGTGCGCCACTCGGGTTTCATGCGAGCAATCGCGGCAACGCCATTGTTCCTGGAGGAGATGTCGCACGATTCGCGTTCTCCACTCGCCGGAATTGTCGCCATTGGAGGATTCGATAGCGGATTTCTTCCGCATGTGTTTCGAAGTCTTCTTTGCCTTTGCCGGAACCGGATCCCCGATCGAGCTTGCCGACCAACTTTCAACGCGAGCCTCGCTCTCGCCATCCTCTTGCATCGCATAAATTTGGCCGTCGGAAGACAGGGCGGCAAGGACCGCAGGGTCATCAAAGGATCGAGGAAGAAGAGTGGATCTGGCACCGCTGATTACCCTGTCGGTCATTTCTCACTCCTTTTGAGCGACAATCAGTACCGGCATTGCTGTTCGCCGTCTTGTCCCAAAATTGGGACGAGTCTATCTGATGCGTCTCATCGCTGGGTAAACTTCCTCCGGCGTTTTTTCAGTCTGCATTCTCGATCTTGCTTGTTCGCCTCACCGAAGGATCGGGGCCGTATGGGACGGGAGTCCCAGCAACGTAGAAGATACCAGACAAGAACTGGCTTCTTTGCAACTATTTCAGTCTCAGTACGCGTGAGTCTCAGCCAACACACCGGGGCAGCCGCGAATGCCGTATTGTCGGCAAGCAAAAAGCCACTTCTAACGCATCAAAGCCTTTTTCGCCCTCGAAATCTCCGCGAGTTTCGCATCATCGACGCGCGGATAGGCGAGATTAAGGCCTGCCAGAGTCTCGATCACAGCGGAGGCGACCACAACTCGCGTGAACCACTTGTTATCCGCAGGCACGACATACCACGGACTGTCCTTCGTCGCGGTGTTGCGAATCATGTCTTCGTAAGCTTTCTGGTACGCGTCCCAGAAGCCGCGCTCCGCCATGTCAGCAGCAGAAAACTTCCAGTTCTTGTCCGGCGAATCCGCCCGCTCCAGGAATCGGCGCTTCTGTTCTCCCTTGGAGACGTGGAGAAAGAACTTCACCACCACAATTCCGTTCCGGGTCAGGTAACGTTCGAAGTTGCGAATGTCCTGAAAACGCTCGTCCCACACGTGCTTGTTGATCAGCGAGGGCCGTATCTTCTGCTTAGCCAGAAACTCGGGATGGACACGTACCACGAGAGTCTCTTCATAGTAGCTGCGGTTAAAGATGCCGATATTTCCTCGATTCGGCAGACACTTCATGCAGCGCCAGAGATAGTCGTGATCGATATCCTCAGGAGAAGGGGATTTGAATGAATACACCTGGCATCCCTGCGGATTCACGCCGGACATGACATGCTTAATGGCTCCGTCCTTCCCGGCAGCATCCATGGCCTGGAAGATCAGCAGCACCGCCCACTTATCCTGGGCATAAAGCATGTCTTGCAACCCGGCAAGTGCGCGGACGCCGACCTCGAGAGCTTCTTTGGCGCGCGGTTTGTCTTCTGACTGAAGACCTCTCGTGTCGCCGGGATCAGAATCCTTGAGCCTGAACTTCCGGCCATCCGTTACACAATAAGGCTTGGCAAACTTGCGGGCCTTCTTGATCACTTCTTTGGTGTTCATATCAAGAGCGATTTGCACCCCCGAGTAATTTAACCCCGCTGGATCAATCGCAGGGGAGGCAAACGCCGGAATCTGTTCCGGCCCGTCTAATTTCGCACTTCCCGACCCTACGAGCTCAAGCAGGTACGAACCCGAGCCCCCCTCGTCCTCCGCGTCTCCGCCGAATCAACCAAACCTTAACAATCCGGATTCGGCGCCCTCGATACCATGAAATAGAGAAAAGCCTGTTCGCTCTTTGCAATGAATCTACTTGAGATACGCGCGCACAAGGTCGATCAGGTCCTCGGCCAGTTCCGGAGCGATCTGTTCCTTGGCGCCGTCGGTGAGGTGAAAACGGATGTGCGTCTCCAGCACCTCCCCCATCAGTCCGTTCACGCCTCCGCGCACCGCCGCCAGCAGCATCAGCTGGCCACCGCAGTCCTCGTCTGCCGTCAACAGACGCTCGACAGCATCCAGTTGTCCGCGTAGCCTGCGGACGCGCTGCAGAAGCTTCATCTTTTCCCGATCGTGGACTGACATGAAATCTCCCTATGGCAAGATACCCATGTGGGGTATAGTATTGACCCTATGGGGGTACCGTCACCTTCCTCCTCATACTAGCTCTTTTGCTGACCAGGACAACTCCTGATGTTCCGCCATCCTTCCTTTTTCCCCCGATTTCTCATCGCTCTCATCCTTCTCGTGAGCGCATCAATGGCCTATTCTCAGGAGCCCGCAGTCTCCCCTGCCCCGCCAGACGACCCCGCGCAGACCATCTTCCCTCACCCTGAAGATAGCCGTTACTGGATCTCGGGACAGGCGAACATCATCTTCCAGGGCCGTCTCCCCTTTCACTCTCCCTACGAGGGTACAAACAGCTTTCGTAGCTCCGCCGAATACAAGACATCCATGGTTGGAACGCTCTACACCGCTTTGCGGCGCAATCGCTCCGATCGCTACAACACCGACTTCATCTTCGACCTCGAAAGCGCTGCGGGCCGCGGCCTGAGCCAGGCCCTGGGACTCGCCGGCTTCACCAACCTCGACGTCGTCCGCAACCCCAACCTCGGCCCCGCTCCTTACATCGCGCGCTATCAGATTCACCAGGTCTTCGGCCTGACAGAAGCAACCGTGCCCCAGGAGCAGAATCAATTCGCCCTGGCCGCAAACGTTCCCGTTCGTCGAATCGAGTTCCGCATTGGCAAAATGACTTTGCCTGACTTCTTCGACACCAACTCCGTGGGCTCTGATAGCCATCTGCAGTTCATGAACTGGACCGTCGACAACAATGGCGCATGGGACTACGCTGCCGACACCCGCGGCTACACCGTCGGCGGGATGGCCGAATATGACGATCGCTCGTGGAGCCTTAGGTTCGGTATCTTCGCGATGCCCGTCGTGGCCAACGGTATCGACCTCGACTGGGCCTTCAGCCGCGCGCATGGACAAAACAGCGAGTTCGAACTTCGCCGCAGCTTTGTTCCTGGCCGCGAGGGTGCTACCCGCGTCCTCTTCTATGCCAACCGCGCTCATATGGGTTTGTACCGCGATGCCGTCAACGGCTTCCTCAACGGAACAGACTCCTCGCCGACCATCACGAACTACGAGCAGTTCGGTGCGCTCAAGTACGGCTTCGGTTTCAACACCGAACAGGAATTAACCCATGACCTGCGCGTCTTCGGCCGTTTTGGATGGAACGAAGGACAGCATGAGTCCTTCGCCTACACCGAAGTAGACCAGACCATCGAGGCTGGCGGCGATTATGCCGGGACCGCCTGGCATCGCCCTCAGGACAAGACTGGCCTGGCCGTCGTATCCAACGCAATCAAGCGCGATCACCAGAACTATCTTCGATACGGTGGCCTCGGCTTTCTTCTCGGCGACGGCAATCTCAACTACGGGCGCGAGAACATCGTCGAAAGTTACTACAACTGGCACATCTGGCGAGGTCTTTTCTACTCGCTCAATGTGCAGCATATTTCCAATCCCGGATACAACAGGGACCGCGGGCCTGCATGGGTCGGCTCCGTCCGCGCGCATGTTGATTTTTAATCGTCCTGCGCTCCTTCCCTCCTGCCACGAAACGTGCGCAAAGCTTACAATCGTATCGTTCCCAAAGGGAAGGTGCTCTTGGCTTCTGAGGTGAGTTCTTGCGTTCTCGTGTACGACGTTGGAGGCAGTCACATTTCCGCGGCACTTTGTTTCGCCGACGGGTTCCGGCTGGGGCCGGTTGTTCGCGCTGACCTGCCCGACCTGCAGACCAGCGAAGCTTTTGTTGATGTTCTCTACTCACTCGCTCTTAAAGCCGCTCCCGATCTGAGCTGTGTTGAAGGCGCCGAGCTTGCAATGCCAGGCCCTTTCGACTACGAAAAAGGCGTCAGCTTCATGCGCCACAAATTCCCGTATCTTTACGACATCCCTCTCGCCTCCGCGCTCTCCGATCGTTTTGGCTGGCAGCCCAGTCGGGTGCGCTTCCTCAACGATGCCGCCGCCTATCTCCTTGGCGAGATCGGCGCAGGTGCCGCTCGCGGCGTCGCCCGTGCCGTTGGAATTGCGCTGGGAACCGGAGTTGGCTCAGCGTTCGCTGTGGACGGACGCATCGTTAAGGAGGGCCCGGGGGTTCCGCCCGGCGGCGAAATCTGGAACGTCCCCTACCAGGGCGGTATCGTCGAAGACCTCATCTCCACCCGCGCCCTGCAGCAGAGCTACAAGGAACGCACCGGGCAGCATCGGGAAGTTGCATCGATCGCCCACTATGCGAACGGTGGTGAAGTGACAGCCTGCGAGGTTTTTGAGGAATTCGGAAGCAATCTCGGACTTGCGCTTCTCCACCTGCTGACTGAATTCAGCCCGAACGTGGTCGTGCTCGGCGGTGGAATCGCCCGCTCTGCGAATCTGTTCATGCCCGACGCTGTCCGGGCCCTCGACGGCTTGAAGGTCGAACTTCGGGTGACGAAGCTCGGAGACAACGCGCCGCTTGTTGGCGCGGGCGTCGCATGGTTCTCGCAATCCGGCATTCCCGCCGTTGCCGCTTCCGCCATTGTCCCTACGCGCGAGGGCGCAACTCCTGCCACGCTTATCAAATAAAAAAACGCGCCTCATTTCGTGGCGCGCTGACTTCCTTGAAAACGCTGCCTAAGATTATTTGCTGTTTCCTGCCGGCTGCTCTTGCGCCTTTGGCTCTGATGGGAGCGTGTAGATCACTTCGCCCGGTTTGGCGTAGTGCAATTTCTCGCGCGCTTCATGCTCAATCGCGCTCGGGTCTGACTTGAGCCGCTCAATGTGATTCCGCAGGTGGGCATTCTCCTGCTGCAGGTCCTGAATCTCGCGTCCCAATCTCTTGTCTTCGGTGCGCTGTTGATACCAGAATGAAAGCCCATGCCGGCCGTTGATCACGCTCCAGGCGAATGCCAGGGTAAGCGCCACGGCAACCACGGTCCCGGCAGGCCGCCATCCCTGCTGAATCCAGCCGAGCGCGCGCTGGCGAAGCGGAAGCGGCTCGTTGGCCGCTTCCTTTTTCTCACTGAACAACATTCCTTCCTGCATTTGGCCTCGGATGAGCTTTTACTCCAAAACTAATTTCTTGGCCGCTGATCTCAGCGCCGCCATATCCTTTTCGTTCCTTCTTCAACTTCTCAGTGAACGCGGCCTTCCTCTCGTGGGTCAAGTGGAAGTTCTCACGAACCGGATGGAAGGAACCAACCTTGGCAAACCGCTCGCGCAGTTGTACGCCGACGCTCTTGTCCCGGCTCGCAACCATCTCCGCCATTAGCCTGCCAAATTCCCCAAACCCTCTGCGTCGTGAAAACACCTTATTGTCAATGTTACGATTCAGCAAAATTAATGAGATCGGAATCGTCCACCTTCACTCGTACACTGGACAGGAAGAGATCTATGCCAGACCCCTCTACAAGAGCCCGCATCGTTATCACCACTACGGCCAGCCCTGAGGAGGCCGCGAGCATCGGCCGCACGCTTGTCGAGGAACACCTTATCGCCTGCGCCTCAATGGTCCCTGCCGTCCAGTCGATCTATCGCTGGCAGGGTGAGGTCGAAACAGCAACGGAAACCCTGCTCATTTTGAAGACGGCCATTGAACAATTGCCCGCGCTCGAATCCCGCCTGCGCGAGCTGCACAGCTACGACACCCCTGAGTTCCTCGTTGTTCCCGTCGAGTCCGGCAGCCAGCCTTATCTCGAATGGTTGCAGGCGAGCCTGAAGAGTCGCTGACTCGGGCGCCGATACCCACGGTTCAGCGAAGCCCATCTGGTATTCTGGGCTTTTGTTGTGATGCGTTGGTTACTCATTGCACTTCTCGTGTCGTTGGGTGCGCTGCTGCTCGCTGCCGCAGGGATGGCGCGTCACATTCTCGTGCACCGCTCTAAGGGCTCTACCGTTGTCCCGTCACGCGACGGCGCATCGCTCCCTGAAGAAACAGATTTAGAGTCAGAAGGTTAAGGAAGCAACCATGCATAAAGAACTTGTCTCGCCGCTGGCCTCGACCACTTCTTCGGCCCCTTCCGTCTGGCTGCGCAACATCGCGATCGTGATCTTGGGAAGCGCTTTTGTTGCTGCGTGTTCACACGTGGCTCTTCCGCTCTGGTTTACCCCTGTTCCGCTGACCATGCAGCCCTTCGCGGTTCTGTTGCTCGGCCTGTCTCTCACTCCGGGCCTCGCTGCTGCCACACTCGCCGCATACCTCCTTGAAGGTGCTTCTGGGCTGCCCGTCTTCGCACCCGGCTTTGGCTTCGGCGCCGGCATCGCGCATCTCTTTGGACCCACGGGTGGATATCTTCTCTCCTACCCTGCAGCCGCCATGCTGATCTCGTACCTTTGGCACCGCAGTTCCCGCGGATTTCCCGCGGCCGTTGCCAGTGCCGCAGTCGGCAACCTCGTGATCCTGCTTTGCGGATTCCTCTGGATCTCTGCATACACCCATGCTTCGGCCGGAACCGCATTCGCTCTTGCCGTGCTTCCCTTTTTGCCCGGAGACGCCCTTAAGGTCGTTGGAGCCGCTGCGCTCGCATTCGGATTCCGCCGCATACGACGCAGCAACGCATAGACGCATCGAACTTCACATACTCGCGTTGACCTCGACCGCCGTCTCCTCCCATCGAAAGGACTCTCGACCGTGAGCACCAGCAAAGCCAACTCTGCCGTTTTGAACCCGACGATTGAGATATCCATCGCCCACAGTCCCGACTCTGACGACGCCTTCATGTTTTATGGCCTGGCGACGAACAAGATTCGGGTGCCGGGATACAAGTTCTCGCACACGCTGTGCGACATCGAGACTCTGAATCGCCGCGCGCAAAACGAAGCCTTCTATGACGTCAGCGCCATCAGCTTCCATGCCTACCCCTACGTGCAGGACAACTACACGCTAATGGGCTGCGGCGGAAGCGTCGGCGAGGGTTATGGCCCAATGATCGTTTCCCTGCGCTCTCTTTCGCACGACGATCTGCGCCGAGTGAAGGTTGCCGTACCCGGCACCCTGACCACCGCGTTTCTTGCGTTGAAAATCTTCAACCCCGACATCGAGACCGAGGTCGTGCCGTTCGATCAGATCATCCCCCAGGTTCTCGCAGGGAAATACGATGCGGGACTCATCATCCACGAGGGCCAGCTCACTTACTCAACCAGCGGCCTCTACAAGGTGATCGATCTGGGAGTCTGGTGGCGCGAAACCACCGGCCTGGTGCTTCCTCTCGGCGGCAATGCAATTCGCCGCTCGCTGGGCGCCGAGTCCCACAGGATCATCTCCAAGGCCCTGCGCGACAGCATCCAGCACGCACTCGATCACCGCGAGCAGGCACTCGAATACGCGATGCAGTTTGCCCGCGACCTCGATACCACCCTGGCCAGTCGCTTCGTCAGCATGTACGTCAACGAGCGCACCCTGGACTACGGCGCCGACGGACGCGAGGCCATTCGCAAGCTGCTCGAGTTGGGCCACGAGCGCGGCGTCATCTCCGTCGCCCCCAAAGTCGATTTCGTCGACTAGCGATCCTATGATCCAGATGATTTGGTGCTGGGATTATGCCAGCCGCCCTCAGCCGCGATCAGCGCATCTGCCTGTTTCGGCCCCCAGGTGCCGCGCTTGTAAGGGCGCACCCGGGAATGGTGCTTGAGTACCTGATCGACCACTACCCATGCGGCTTCCACCGCATCCTCGCGCGTAAACAGCCCGCCCTCGCCCTTCATGGCGTCGCCCAGCAGCCGTTCGTAGGGCGTTTCTTCTCCCGGTTGCTGTTCCAGCAAATACAGCTCTCGCTGCTCACCGATAAACTCCTCGCCTGCACGCTTCACGCGAGCGGCAAGCCCCATCTCTGCGTTGGGAGAGAGCTCTGAAGCGAAAATAGTTCCCCTGGCCGGCGGCTGCCGTTGCATCCGCGAAAAGCTTTTGCGGCGGTGCTTTCAGCTCCACAAGAACCTCAGTCGCCGTATCGGGCAGATACTTGCCCGAGCGCAGATACCACGGCACACCGTCCCAACGCCATGAGTCGATGGATAGCCGAAGGGCACAATACGTCTCGACATCCGAGTTTTTCGCAACGTCTTTTTCTTGCCGGTAACCCGCGTATTGACCGCGCACCATGTCGTCGGATTTCAAAGGACGCATCGCCTTGAATACGGTCGCCTTCTCTGTTTGCACTGCTCCGAAATGCCGGCCTGCCGGCGGTTCCATGGCGAGCAGCGCGACGATCTGAAAGAGATGATTCTGGATGACGTCCCGCAAGCAACCCGCGGACTCGTAAAATGCGCCACGCGTTCCCACACCGAAGCTTTCAGACAAAGTGATCTGGACGCTGGAGATGTAGTGGCGGTTCCAGATTGGTTCAAGGAATGAATTGGCGAAGCGGAAGTACAGGATATTCATGATCGCTTCCTTCCCCAGGAAGTGATCGATGCGAAAGATTGAATCCTCAGGGAAACACGGACCGCGCTACGCGGTTCAGCGCTCGGGCCGAAGCCAGGTCGCGCCCGAACGGCTTCTCCACGATGACGCGCGCATTCTCAGCTAACCCCGCTGCGCCCAGTCCCTTGATTACGGTCCCAAAGAGCGACGGCGGGATGGCAAGGTAATGCGCGGGACAACGCGCTTTGCCGAGCGATTCCTTGATCGCCGCGAACGTTTTGCTGTCGTTATAATCCCCGCTTACATATTTGAGCAGCGACAGAAGATGACGGAAGGCCCGCTTATCATCGATCCCGCCCGATTGCTTGATGCTATGTGTCACTCGCTTCTGCAGACGCTCAAGAGACCACTTCGGAAACGCGACGCCAATGACAGGAACGTTGAGGGTTCCGCGTTTCACCATCGCATAGAGTGCGGGGAAGATCATCTTGTGGGCCAGATCGCCTGTTACGCCATAAACCACAAGAGCGTCCGAATGAGAAGTGCGCATCAGCCACCCTCCTTCTTAGCGACCGCCGTTGCCCGATGGCCACCGAATCTGTATTGCAATCCCGATAATAGCTTGTTGGTGCAGACCATCCTTGGTTGTAGGAGCGCCCGTGAGCTTTTCCTCAGAATGCTCTCCGAAATCCTAAACAGTTTCTAATCCCGGCCGATATATCCGGCAGCCATGCTCGCCGATGCCTACGACCGCGCCGATTTGCTCTCTGCGCTGTTTCGCGAAACCGATCGGGCGCAACGCATGAAGACACCGCTCAGTCTCATCGCGTTTTGCATTGTCGAACTCGACCAGGTCAGTCATCAGTTCAGCGCCGCCACGTGCGACGACGCGGTCCGCCAAATCTCTGAGCGGGCCACGCGACTCCTCCGGAGTTATGATTTGCTCGGGCTTCTCGCATTCAATGAGTTCCTTCTCGCTCTTCCCGGCTGCGACAGCTTCAATGCAGCCACGCTCGCCGAGCGCCTGCGCATCCATGTCTTCGCTGCGCCGCTTCACGTAGAGCAGCAGCAAACTCCGCTCTCAGCATGCTTCGGTATCGCTTCCAGCAACGGCCGTTCCCCCATTGTCGTGCTTCGAGAGGCCGAAAGCGCGATGCAATCCGCAAGGGCGAAAGGCCCCGGCTCAATTCATTGTTTTTCCGCGTGCTCTGAGACCGCCGACCAAGCCGGGCAGCACCTTATTCCGCTCGCACATGATCCTGCAATGAGCTCTCAACGAACTCCACAAAGACATCGTTCGAAATGAGTCTCCCTTGCGCGGTTAGGCGAATGGTCTCCCCTTCCCACATAAGCAGACCGGAATCTGCCAGGCGCGCAGCGCTTTCGAGCGCCCGCTCAACAACGGCAACCCCGAACTCCCTGCGCAGTTCCCTCGTCTTGACCCCTGCATTCACCCGCAGCCCAAGAAACCACGCCTCTTCGTGCTGGCGTTCGGGCGAGAGCCACGCCGTCTCTCGTGGGGAAACTCCGCTGAGATACTCATTCAGACTGTCAGTATTGGTGGAACGAAGCACATAGCGCGGCCCACGCCCGTCGCCATCCTGCGCATCCGCCCGCAACATCGAAGATGCGTCGAGCCCCAGGCCCAGATACGGCCTTCGCTGCCAGTAGCGAAGATTATGGCGCGCCTCGAATCCGCTTTTCGCAAGATTCGATATCTCGTACTGTTTCAATCCGGCGCGATCCAGCCGCTCAATCGCAATCTCGTACATCCGGGCAATCGTGTCGTCCGTGGGAACCAGTTCCGCAAAATACCGTGCACCCCCGGCGAGCATCTCTCTGCCGAGCCGCGAATCCTCATCCACCTCAAGCATGTAAATGCTTGCGTGCGGCACATCGCAATCGATCAGAACTGACAGTGACTCTTCCCACGAAGCAACCGACTGCCCCGCCAGGCCGGCAATCAGGTCCAGATTTACATTCTCAACACCCGCATTGCGCAGACGCCTCAGATCATCCAGCACCTTCGCCCTCGAGTGAAGACGCCCGCTCGTCTTCGCTTCCCGATCCACAAACGATTGCACGCCCAGGCTGATGCGGTTCGCACCAGCACTGACCAGCGCATCCAAAGTCTCATCGCTGAGCTGTCCCGGCGCACATTCCACCGTGATCTCAGCCCTCGCCTCGACTGCAAACTCCGCATGAATCGCCGCAAACAGCCGCCCGATTAGCTCCGGCTCCAGCAGGCTTGGCGTTCCTCCGCCCAGGTAGATCGTGTCGACTCTGCGCGGCAACTCCAGCCCAAGTTCGCTGGCCCAGGCGCCGGCACCTTTCATCTCCTCAATGAGCAGATCGACATATCGCGAGTGCTCACTCGCCGGGTACACCCCTGAAGCAAAATTGCAGTACGTACACTTCGAGCGGCAGAACGGAATCGAAATATAGAGTCCGAGACTGTCATTCGCGAGGCCCGTCATGACCACAATTGTTTCACGCCACCGCGAATTCGTGGCATTCGGGACAGCATGCCATTATGAAAGCAGGAGATAGCGTTTGAAGGCCTGGCCTGTTCTTCCCATCGTCATTGTCCAAACGTTCCTTTGCCTGGGACATTGGTTTCTATATCTCACATGGATTGACTTCTGGTGGCCTCTCAGCCCAGCGGCTTCCTCCGTTCTCCGCATCACCCTCGCGTTCCTCTCGGCCATCTTCGTAATCGCGACAATCCTCAGTTTCCGTTACTCCAGCCCGCTCGTGAAATTCATCTATCGGGCCGCATCCATCTGGCTGGGAGTCGCAAACTTCCTCTTCGTCGGCGCCTGTACCGCCTGGCTGGCAGACCTCGCCTTGCGCCTCGTTCTTCCGGGAAGTTCCCATATCGCTGCCCGCCCATACATAGCAGGCATCCTCCTTCTCGCCGCGCTTGGAGCCGTCTTCTACGGCATCCTGAACGCGCGAGAAATCCGTCAACGCCGCGTGACAGTGCAGTTGCCCAACCTGCCCGCCTGTTGGCGCGGCCGAACTGCTCTGCTCATCAGCGATCTGCATCTGGGTCACATTAACGGCTCCTCCTTCGCCGGCCGTATCGCCGCCATGGCTCGACAACTCAATCCGGCAATTCTCTTTATTGCCGGCGATCTCTACGACGGCAGCCGAATCGATCCCGACAGCCAGGCCGCCCCCCTTTATGAACTATCGCCGCCCCTCGGCATCTTCTTCGTCGGCGGAAATCACGAGGCGTTCGGGGGAGCCAGCCACTACGAAGAAGCACTGAGCCGCGCCGGCATTCGCGTGTTGCACAACGAGCGTGTCGTCGTCGAAGGCCTCCACATCATCGGTGTGCCGTACGGCGACTCCACTTCCCCCCTTCAGCTGCGCACTTTTCTCGAAGGCCTCAAGCTGAAGGGCGGCCCGGCCAATATCCTCCTCAACCACGTTCCCAATCGCCTGCCGATCGCCGAGCACGCCGGCGTCAGCCTTCAACTTTCCGGACATACCCACGGCGGCCAGTTCTTTCCGTTCAGTTGGGTGACACGCCGTGCATTCGGGAAATTCACCTACGGTCTCCAGCGGTTCGGAGAGATGCAGGTCTACACATCGAGCGGGTGCGGCACGTGGGGTCCTCCGATGCGCGTAGGCACGCATCCTGAGGTCGTCTTGCTCACATTCGAGTAGAAGTGCTCTTATAATCTTTCCGCTATTTCAAGGGATCCCACAGCAAGCCAAAGAGGTGCGCCATGCGCAGTTTGCGTAAACGCTTTCTGGTATCCGTCATTTCATCGGTTCTCATCGCTGCGGCGGCCGTCGCGCAGCAACCCGCCGCCGGCAGCACAGGACCGGCCCTCGATTTCCCAACCGTCCTCTACGGCGTTGCGTACTACAACGAATACATGCCCGGGGATCAGGCCGCGCGGCTCGACAAAGACGTCGCGCTGATGAAAGCTGCCGGACTCAACGTCGTGCGCATGGGCGAATCCACCTGGAGCCTCTGGGAACCCGAAGACGGCCGCTTTGACTACGCATGGATGGACCACATCGTCGACACCATGGGCAAGAACGGCATCAAGGTAATTCTCGGCACACCCACTTATTCGATTCCAGCCTGGATGGCGCATGAGCACCCCGAGATCTTCGCCGGCCGTCTCCCGGGCGGCATGTTCGGCGGTCAGCCCGTGGCAAGCACCTATGGCATGCGCCAGAACATGGACACCGACTCGCCCGCTTACCGCTTCTACGCAGAGCGCCTGATTCGCCACATCGTCGCGCATTACAAGGACAACCCCACGGTCATCGGCTGGCAGCTCGATAACGAGACCGGAAGCTACGACGCCGCCAATTCCGATGTCTTCATCGGATTCCAGCATTACCTCGAAAAGAAATTCGTAACGCCCGAAGCTCTCAGCCAAGGCCTGGTTTCTCAACTACTGGGGTCAGAATCTCCATTCCTGGGAAGACCTGCCCACCCGCGACGGCGCGCAAAGCACCGGCTACAAACTGGAGTGGTCACGCTGGAGCCAGATGCGCGTCACCGACTTCCTCCACTGGCAGGCCGCGCTGGTTCGGGAGTGCGCCGGCGCCCGCCAGTTCGTCACCACCGATTACGGCGGCATGATGAAGCGCGACGTGAACGAAGAGGCGGTCGCCGAGGCTCTCGACATCGTCGCCGACAACATCTACCACGGCACCCAGGACCACTACGATGGCTCTTTCCAGTCGCTGCAGACCGACTTTACCCGTTCGCTGAAGCACTCCAACTTCCTGATTACTGAGACCAACGCGCAGACCATCGGCTGGACCTCCGCAAGCCAGTTCCCGCCATACGACGGCCAGCTCCGCGAAGATGTCTACACCTATCTCGCCAGCGGCTCCAACATGGTCGAGTACTGGCACTGGGCTTCCATCGCAGCCAATCAGGAAACCTACTGGAAGGGCATTCTCTCTCACGATCTCGAGCCGAATCGCGTTTACGACGAGATGAGCCGCACTGCACATGAGTTGCAGAAGATCGGTCCGCACCTGGTCGGCCTCAAGATTCACAACGATGTCGCCATCCTGTGGAGCCGCGACTCGGCCAACGCAATCAGCTTCATGCCCTACGGTGGCGATGTGCCCGCGAGAAGCTGGACCCGCGAGCCTGATGGTTACGCATCGCTCGTGCAGCAGATGCACCACTCTCTCTACCAGCTCAACGTCGGCGCCGACTTCGTCGTTCCAACTACAAAAGACTTCTCCGCATACAAGCTCCTCATCGTTCCCGCGCTCTACATCGCAGACGACGCTCTTCTGCAGCGCATCTCTGACTACGTGAAGAACGGCGGACATGTCGTCATGACCTTCAAGAGCGGATTTGCCAATGAGAATTCCGCCGTTCGCTGGGTTCGCGCGCCCGGCCCGCTTCGCGAAGCCGCTGGCTTCAGCTACCAGGAGTTCTCAAATCTCGAACAGCCCCTGGCCCTCAAGGGTGACCCCTTCCACGTGGCTGGGGCAGACCAGTCTGCAAATCAGGTTCGCTACTGGGCTGAGTTCCTCATGCCCGAACACGCCAAACCTCTCGCCTATTACGACCACCCGTTCTTCGGAAAGTGGCCTGCCATCACTGAAAATCAATTCGGCTCAGGCACGCTCCTCTACGAAGGCACCTATCTTTCCGATGCGCTCCAGACAGCAGTTCTCAAGAGCGCTCTCGAGAAACTTGGACTCACGGGAAGTGACCAGCAGATACCCACCGCCATCCACGTGCAGCATGGAGTCAACCGGCTCGGCAAGCGCGTTCATTACTACTTCAACTACTCAGCCGCCGAAACAAAAGCCACCTACGCCTATGGAGCCGGAACCAGCCTTCTCGACGGCAAATCGGTCGCCAAGTCAGCAGAGTTGACGCTGGCCCCGTGGGACCTTGCAATCGTTGAAGAGAACTGAATCGTCTACACGCCCCTATGAGCGGATCAACACGGTCCGCTAGAGAACCGCCAGACCCGCGAGTTTCATTTCAGCGCGCTTCTGCGGCGACTGCCGTCTCAAGACCTATCGCGGTATTGATACTATTGGAACGGTTCAGATAAACGTTTTACCACCGAGGGAAAACATGAAGCACGCTCCATTGCGCGCCGGGTTCGGAATCGCGGCGACCTTATTCCTCTTTTTTCTTTGCCTCTCAAATCCGGCCATTGCGCAACGTCATCAACAACCCGCGCCAACTGGCCCTTGGATGAATACGAGCCTCTCGCCGGATGAACGCGCCGATCTCGTACTGAAAGAGATGACGCTCGACGAGAAGGTCGCGCTCCTGCACGGCGTCGGCATGCCCACCGACGACCCCGTCACTCCCGAGAACGCGCCATCGAATCGCGGCGTCGGTTACACCGTCGGCGTTCCGCGCCTCGGCATTCCTGGTATCGACATGAGCGACGCCGCCTACGGCGTGCGCTCCAGCGGCGTGAACGGACGCTACGCCACAGCACTTCCGGCCAACGTCGCCGCAGCGGCTAGTTGGGACCCCGAAGCGGCCTACGAATACGGCGCGCTCATCGGACGCGAGCTTCGCGCCCAGGGCTTCAACATGTCGCTCGGCGGCGGCGCCAACATCACGCGCGAACCGCGCAATGGCCGCACCTTTGAATATCTCGGTGAAGACCCGATCCTCGCCGGAACGCTCGTGGCCCGGCTCATCGAGGGCACGCAGTCGGCGCACGTGATCGGCGATCATCAAGCACTACGCGCTCAACGACCAGGAGAGCGGACGCAACGCCGTCAACATCACCATCAGCAAGCGCGCCGCGCGCGAGACCGACCTGCTGGCCTTTGAAATCGGCGTGACGCAGGGACATCCCGCCGCGGTCATGTGCTCCTACAACCGCGTCAACGGCGACTTCGCCTGCGAGAACCAGTACCTTCTTACCGACGTCTTGAAAAAGTCCTGGAAGTTCCCCGGATTCGTGGTCTCCGACTGGGGTGGCACGCACAGCACGGAGAAGGCCTCCGCAGCCGGTCTCGACAACGAGCAACCGGGCCGCTTCTTCTACAGCGACAGCTACAAGGCCGCGGTCGAAGCAGGCAAAATCTCCACCGCGGAACTCGACGAGCATGTCCATCGCATTCTGCGCTCCATGTTCGCCGCGGGTGTGATCGATCATTCCCCGCCAGCGCTTCGTCGTCGATCCCTTCGCAGGTTTCGAAACTTCGCGCAAGATTGAAGAGGGCGGCATCGTTCTGCTCAAGAACGAGAAAGCAACCCTGCCGCTCGAGCGCGGCAAAGCTTCGCACCATCGCAGTCATCGGCTCGCACTCTGACGTCGGCATGATCTCCGGCGGCGGCTCGGCGCAGGTCGATCCCATCGGCGGCAACGCCATCATGCCTCCGGGCAAGGGCGCGACTCACTGGCTGGAAGAGATCTGGTTCCCCACCTCACCGCTGAAGGCCATCCAGGCCCGCGCCCCCAAGGCCACGGTGAAGTACGATCCAGGCACCGATCCCGCCGCCGCTGCTGCGCTCGCCAAAGAGCGCCGACGTCGCCATCGTGTTCGCGTACCAGTGGGAAAGCGAAGGAATGGACCTGAAGAGTCTCTCCCTGCCGCACAATCAGGACGCTCTCATCGCAGCAGGTCGCCGCCGCCAACCCGCACACCATCGTCGTGCTCGAGACCGGCAACCCCGTCACCATGCCGTGGGTCGACGCTCCCGCCGCGATTCTCGAAGCGTGGTACGCGGGCAGCGACGGCGCCAACGCCGTCGGCAACATGCTCTTCGGCACCGTCAACCCCAGCGGCAAGCTCCCCAACACCTTCCCGAAGAGCGAAGCCGATCTGCCGCATCCCACGGTCACCATGCCGCCACCGGAGTCGGCGCACTTCAACGGCCCTGCTTCTCCGGAGAAGTGGGCCACGGGCCTTCCGCCCTTCCCGGTCGCCTACGACGAAGGCGTCAAGGTCGGCTACAAGTGGTACGACGCCGAGAAGAAGCCGGTGCTCTTCCCGTTCGGCTTCGGCCTCTCGTACACAACCTACAGCTATTCCGGCCTCCAGGTGACTCCCGGCGACGAAGGTGAAGGTGACGTTCACGCTGGCCAACACCGGCGCGCGCGAAGGCGCGGAGATTGCGGAAGTCTACGCCGCACTTCCCGCCGCCGCGCAGGAACCGCCCAAGCGCCTCGTCGGATTCAGCAAGGTGAAGCTCGAACCCCGGCGAGAAGCAGACCGTCACCGTCGAGATCGATCCGAAGTACCTGTCGATCTTCGACGAACAGAAAGACGACTGGACCCTGCATCCCCGGCGACTACACCATCATGGTCGGCGGCTCATCGCAGGACCTCCCGCTGAAAGCCACCATCAACCTGAAGTAGTTCCCTATCCGCAGGCTGCTCCGTCCCCATCCTTCAGGAATCTCGTCGCGAAGGGTCGGAGACCACTTCGCGGCCTGCAGACACTCCGCCGCTCTCGGGATCACATGCGAGATCAGACCGTTAATCCGCGCCGCATCCACGCCTTCGTCCAGAATCGACGTCGTAGTTGCGCGAAGTCCTGGTGTCGGGAAATCACATCTGAGACTCGCCGGCTGGAAACGGCGCAGCGGCACTCCATCGTCCCATCGACAGCGTTCAGAGCTGTCCATCAAGACTCCCACCGGCGGCGACTGCCAGATACAGCCAGTAGAACGCTCGATTCATCAATTAGACGATGAGTCAGCCCGTAGCAATGATTGGTCGCATTCCGGTGGGCGCTGATCAGAGAGAACGTGCCATCGGGCCGCAATCGCTGAATTGCTCACCTTCACAGCTGAGGATCGCGTCGTCGAATCACACACGACGTCCACGCCAATGACAACGCCGATGGCCGACTGCGACGGCAGAACTTAATCACGAGCTTGAATTGCAATGCCGCGACAAGCATACACGAACACTCGGATAGCTGGTGCCCGCTACTCCCCGCTCGGCCGGCACCTGCTCCAGCAGTCTCTTCCACGTCTTCTGATTCTTCCGGAAGCTCTTCTTCAGGTCCTCGAGAATGCGCTCGAAATCCGCATTCGTGCGCAGATTGATTCCACGCCGGATTCTTCTGGAACCACGGATAGTTCTCGTTGCCCAGATAAATCGCGCGTCGCAGCCAGTGCAGCGCTTCGCTCGAGTCGCCTTCAACCGCAAAGTATGTTGCCAGCCGATAGGCCATCTCGCTGTCGGCCTCTGCAGCGGCCAGCGTGTCGTCCTTCAGCAGCGCCGCCGCGCGCGCACGATCTCCCGCCTGCACGTAGCACAAGCGCCAGCGTCGGCACTGCGATGCGCAATGATTCGTCGTCGCGAACCACTCCTTCAAGAATCTCGATGGCCTGCGCCAGGTTCCCCATGCGCATCTGCTGATAGCCGGCCGACGTCCGCAGCAGCGGATGCCGCGGCTCGAGCGCCAGGCCCTTCGCCAGTTCGTCGCCCGCCAGCTCAATCTGGTTCTGGTAGTGATAAACCCGCGCGCGGTGATTGTAGAGAATCGCCGCATTGGCCGGGTTCAGCTTGAGCGCGCGGTTGAACTGCAGCAGCGCCTCGTCGTACATGCCGTCGCCGCGCAGCGCGATGCCGGCCACCATGTGCACATTCCAGTCGTTCGCCGCGCCGGCCAGCAGGTTCGCAATGCCGTGCCGCGCCGACTCCTTTTCGCCGCGCGACAGCAGCATGTAAATGCGATAGAGATTCGCCTCGGTCGAAGCCGGATCGAGCTTCAGCGCTTCGTCAAAAGCGCGCCGCGCGTGCATCACGTGAATCTGTCCGCCAAATCCGTGACGCACATACTGCAGTTCCGCGATTCCCAGCCCGCTCCACCCCGCTGCAAATTCCGGGTCCTTCGCGGTGACGCTGGTAAACAGCGCGTGCGCGCGATCGAGGTCGGCGCGCGAGACCGGTGCGCACCATGAACGAACTGAGCAGCGCGCGGGCCTGCAGATAGTCTTCGCTCACCGGCCCGGGCAGCGATCCATCGCGAGGCGGTCGCGCCGGCGGTGCGTCCATCTGGTCTCCTGCGCTGAGGCCATGCAGCGCGGCGAACACTTCGTTTGAAATCTCCGTCTGCACCGCAATCAGATCGAGCGAGGCCACGCGTATCGCTCCGCCGGACCGCACGCTCTGCGATCCCACATCGAGCAGTTGCCAGTTCAGATCGAAACCCGTTCTCCGATCGCAGAAAACTCCCCGCCAGCACAAACGACACCAGCAGCCTCTGCCCCACCGAGCAGCGGATCCATCTGCGCAATCGGCAACGACATCAGCGTGCTCGAAGGCCGCACCACGAGTGCCGGAATCCGCGCCAGCCGCGCAGCGATCGCATCCGCCAGCGCATAGCCATACAGCGGCGCAACTTCTGTCGCGCCCAGATTGGCGAACGGCAGCACCACCAGCGAATTCTGTTTCGCGCGATCTCCCGCCGACTCGCGAAACCGCTCTGCCAGCATGGAAAGAAATCCCGTGTTGCGCTTCTCAGCCTCTGCTTCGGTCGTCGGCAGATTCGCCGCAGCCTCGCCCGGAATGGCGCCCGTCTCGATCTGCAGCGCCTTCATGATCGTCTTCAGCGCCTCGCGCACCTCGGCGGCCGAAGCGTAGCGCGTCGCCGGATTCTTTTCGAGACACGTTGCGATCACGCTCTTCAGCTCTGCCGAAATCTCCGGAACAATCTCGCTCAGGTCCACGGGATCGGAAAACTGGATCGCGCGAATCGTCTGAAAGTCCTCCGCATCCGGCCGCGAAAAAGGATGCCGTCCGCTCGCCAGTTCGTAGAGGATCACGCCCAGCGCCCACACATCCGACTGCACGCTCGACTGGCCGGTGACAAACTGCTCCGGCGCCATGTAGCGAATCGTTCCGCCGCGCGCCGTATAGGTCGCCGCAACAGATGCGTCCTTGGCCAGCGCAGGTTTTGATGGATCGAAGCTGGCGTCTTCGGGGCGCAAGCCGGCGCGCCAGGCCGAAGTCGAGAATCTTCACCAGGCCGCCATCGGTCAGCATCACGTTCTGCGGCTTCAGGTCGCGATGAAAAATACCCAGCGAGTGCGCCGCCTGCAGACCGTCGGCAATCTGAATGCCCACCGAGAGCACAAGCTGCGGAGCTCGCCGGGCCGCGCTCGATCAGTTGATCGAGCGACTGGCCCGGCACGTACTGCATAACGATGTAGCCTTCGTCGCCAGCCTCGCCCACTTCGTAGATGGCGCACACATTCGGGTGTTCGATCGCCGAGGCGAGTCGCGCCTCTCGCAGCACGGTCGTGCGCAATCTGCTGCGCCGACAAGAGCCCCGTGCGCAGAATCTTCAGCACCACGGGGCGCTGCAGCAGCGTGTCGTTGGCCAGATACACCACACCACTGCCGCCGGCACCCAGCCGCCGAATGATCTCGTAGTGCTCAATTGTCTTACGCTTCATCGCTGACCCTAGTGTAGTTGCCGGACGATGAGGACCATATCAATTTCCGGCACTACCGCGAATTGCGATCAAATGAAGCGGTCGCAGACTTGAGGTGGCCCTATGGTCGCTCAGGCTTGGAACGCTGACCACTGAGCACTGATTACTGACCCCTGCAGTATTTCAATGCCCTCTCCGAACTTCCCCTTCTTCCACCGGCGCCGGAGGTTCCATCGCCAGGCGCTTTTGACTGCGCCGGCCGAGCAGGAACATGGTCAGTCCGAACGCGAGCAGCACAAGGCCCCACCACAGATTGGCGTTGATGCCGAGGCTGCGTGCATACAGCGCCGCATCGCCGTTCGTCTTCAGGCCGAAAGCGGTCATGATCAGTCCCGTGAACGTGAACATCAATCCCATCGGAATGCGCAAATCGAGATTCATGGATCTTCCTTCAACTCAGGCAAAGAAAATGTTCAGAGCGACGGCGCCCAGCAGGACGGCCACCCCCAGCGTTTCCGGCCTTTTCCACCACGGCTGATGCGCATACGACGGCTTCGGCGTCAGCGAGTGGACCAGCCCGACCAGTTCCGACTCCGGCTTGGGCTTCGTAAACAGGCTCACGATCACCGTCACGATAAAGTTGGTGCTGAACGCGAAGATCGCTCCCCAGAAGTTCTGCGCCATGTCGCTGGGATAGTGGTGCACCACCGCGATCCATCCGCCATGAATGCCGGGATGCGCTTCAATGGGCAGCGTCAGGCCGTGATGCAGCATCGCCGCCAGCGTGCCCGAAATCAGCCCCGCAAACGCGCCGTGGCCCGTGCTGCGCTTCCAGAACATGCCCAGCAGGAACGTCGCAAACAACGGCGCGTTCACAAACGAGAACACAAGCTGCAGCGTGTCCATGATGTTGTTGAAATTGATCGCCGCATAAGCCGTGCAGATCGAAAGCAGAATCCCGCCCACCGTCGCCCATCGACCCACTGCCAGATAGTGCCGGTCGCTGCGCGCCCTTGTGAATGTAGGACTGGTACAGGTCATACGTGAACACGGTGTTGAACGCAGTCACGTTGCCCGCCATGCCGCTCATGAAGCTGGCCAGCAGCGCCGTGAGCCCAAGCCCGAGAATGCCCGTCGGGAAGAAATGCAGCAGCATGTTCGGCGTGGCCATGTCGTAGTCCAGCAGCGGCTGACCGCTTGCGTCGAGCATCGGCTTGGCCCGTCACCGGGTTGATCTTCGCCGGAACAAGTCCCTTGCCCTCTTCCACCTCTTTCGACACAACATTCGTGCTGTGATAGATCACTCCGTTCTCGTTCGTGCACCGTCGTGGTCGTGTGCGGCGTTGGCAGCCGCGATCGCCAGCAGACCCGGGAGAATCACGAGGAACGGAAACACCATCTTCGGAACAGCGGCGATCAGCGGCACACGCCGCGCGGACTCCATATCCTTTGAAGCCATCGCGGTCTGGATCACGAGAAAATCCGTGCACCAGTACCCCGACCCGAGCACGAATCCCAGTCCCATCGCCAAACCGATAATCTCGATGCCCATGGGATTGGTGTTCGCGTGCATCACGCCCTTCCACTCGATGCATGTAGGACACGGGCAACGCTGCCCTCAGCCCGCCCCAGCCTCCAATGTTCTTCAGGCCCAGCAGCACCAGCGGCAGAAATCCTGCAATGATCAGGAAGAACTGCAGCACCTCGTTGTAAATCGCGCTCGTTAGCCCGCCGAGAAAGATGTAGAGCAGCACAATGATCGCCGACAGCACGATCGAGAATGTGAAGATGCCCTCCGGGCGCCCAGCCCAGCGCATGAAAGAGTCCGTCGAAGACATGCAGTGCCTGGATCAGCCGCGCCATCGCGTACATCGAAATGCCGGAGCTGAAAACGGTCATCACCGCAAACGAGCAGGCATTCAGCGCGCGCGTCTTTTCATCGAAACGCAGCCGCAGGAATTCAGGCACCGAGCGTGCTTTCGAGCCGTAATAGAACGGCATCATGAAGATGCCCACAAAAACCATCGCGGGAATCGCGCCGATCCCGTAGAAGTGCGCCGTCTCGAGCCCGTATTTGGCGCCCTGACGCGCCCATGCCGATGACTTCCTGCGCGCCCAGATTGGCGCTGATAAAGGCCAGGCCGCAGATCCATGCCGGCAGCGCTCGCCCAGCCTGGAAGAAGTCCTTGCTCGTCTTCATGTAGCGCTTGAGGGCAAACCCGATGCCCAGCACAAACACGAAGTACAGCAGCATGATCAGCCAATCAACGAACGTGAGTTTCAAGACTGCTCCTTGGGTCCGAGCGACTCAGCAGCGCGGCGAAGGAGCGCCGCGATACTTGCACTTCAAATGGGTAGACGCCTGTGACTACGCAAACCACTCTACGCAGGGGGGCTTTGCAGCGTCCAGTCTAAATTGAAAATGTTTTCATTCGCTGGTATCGAATCCGTGGCAGTTTACACTGGAAGTGCATGATTCCTACCCTTACCTGGACCCCTGAAGGCGTCCGCTTCATCGATCAGACCAAGCTCCCTCTCGAGGAGAGCTATGTGCTCGCCACCGACTACGAACAGGTGGCCGACGTCATCGTCACCATGGTCGTCCGCGGCGCTCCTGCCATCGGCGTCTCCGCGGCCTACGGAGTTGCCCTCGGCGCACTGCGCAGCAACGCCGCAACAGCCCGCGAGTTTGCACCGGAGTTCGAAAAGATCTGCGCTCGCCTCGCCGGAACACGTCCCACGGCGGTCAATCTCTTCTGGGCCATCGACCGCATGAAGCGCCTCTTCGCGAGCCTCCTCGCCTCCGATGCGCACGATGCTCCAGGTTCAGGAAAAGATTCCTCGCCGAAGCCCACGCCATGTACGACGAAGACATCGCCGCCTGCAAGACGATGGGCGCATTCGGCGGCGCGCTGCTGCCGACAGCAGGGCGGCGTGCTCACTCACTGCAACGCCGGCGCACTGGCCACCTGCGGCTACGGAACCGCGCTCGGTGTCATTCGCTCCGCCGTCGAGCAGGGCAAGCACATTCACGTCTACGCCGACGAGACGCGCCCCTTTCTGCAGGGCGCGCGCCTCACCGCATGGGAGCTGATGGCCGACGGCATTCCCACGACCGTCATCTGCGACAACATGGCCGCCAGCCTCATGCGCGCCGGCCGAATCCAGGCCGTTGTCGTCGGCGCAGACCGCATCGCTGCCAACGGCGACTTCGCCAACAAGATCGGCACTTACAACGTCGCCATTCTGGCCAAGGAACACGGCATCCCGTTCTACGTGCGCCGCGCCCTGGTCCACCATCGACACCGCCACGCTCACCGGCGATGCAATTCCCATCGAGGAACGCTCCGCAGTCGAAGTCACGCATCACGGCGGCAAGCAGCTCACGCCGCACGGCGTCGGCATCTGCAATCCCGCCTTCGACGTGACCCCGGCCAAATACGTCACCGCGATCATCACCGAGCGCGGCGTCCTGCGCGCGCCGTACTCGGAGTCTCTGAGAGAGATGGAGTTGGTGGCCGGGTAAGCCTGGCCTCTACAGTTGTATCCATCGTGCACTTCCCGCCTCACCATCTTCCGGCTGCGGCAACGGTCACTCGTGCGCGGCATTGTGCTCTCCCTGGGCGCCTTCATCGCTAGCCTGTTGCTGGCGGGCTTTCCGCACATCGAGAATCTGCACGGCTCGCCGTGGCAGGGGTTGGTCCTGCTGGTCGCCGGTTGGGGAATGGCCGAGACCGGCCGGTGCCTCCGAGGCAAATGGAGCCTCTACCACGCCGGCGTCCTCCTGCTTCTCTACTCTGACCTGATGATTCTCACCCTGATCGTCTTCCTCGTTGCCTATCATTGACCAATCCGCATCCACGGCGGCTTGCGCTCAAGACGGGGTGTCGGATGGGCTGTGTTGCGTGTACTATGAGCGGAACGCTTCACCCAGGACAACCTTCGTTACAGGAAACTCGTGTTTCAAGCCACAATGCCATCGAATAGCATGTGGCGAAAACGAAATCGGAGGAACAGATGCTGAAAGGATTTCGGGACTTCATTCTTCGCGGAAACGTCGTGGACCTCGCCGTGGCCGTCATCCTCGGCGCAGCCTTCAATGCCATCGTCACCTCTCTGGTGGGCGATGTTCTGAATCCCATCATCGCGGCGACGTTCGGCAAGCCCGATTTCAGCAATGAAGTCCTGCACGTTGGCAGCGGTCTGATTAAGATCGGCAATTTCTTCAACGCTGTCGTTTCGTTTTTCATCGTCGCGCTCGTGGTCTACTTCGCGATCGTTCTGCCGGTGAATGCTCTGCTGGCGCGCATGAAGAAGCCCGTAACGCCTCCGCCCGCGCCCGAAACCAAGATCTGCCCCGAATGCCTAACCGCAATACCGAAAGCCGCAAGGCGCTGCGCCAGTTGCACTCAGCCCGTAGCGTAAACCCACTTCGCAACCGGCCTCGGGCCAGGCAGTGTCTGACGAATGCGCCTGTTGAACAGGAAAGGGCGCGGCTTCAGCCGTGCCGCCGAAGCAATCAGGTTTTGAAAGGGCACGGCTTTAGCCGTGCCGTAGCAGCCGCACAATACCAGGGGCTTTAGCCCCTGGGGGATGCTCTGCACTCGTCTCGCAGCATCTAGTCCAATTCCCTTAGCGCCTTCGAAAACGCAAAGAACCCGACAAATGCCAGCAATGCCACACCGGACATAAGCGCCAGCGCATGGCCCGTGGGAATGTGGCGCGAAAGCTCGCCTGCCAGCAACGCGCCAAGCGGCGGCAGCCCCAGAAAGCTGGTCGCGTAGATGCTCATCACGCGCCCGCGCATCTCGTCGGACGACAGATGTTGAATCGACACGTTGAAGCACGAGATCATCAGGATTCCGCTGTAGCCCTCCAGAAGTGCCAGGCACACTGAAAGCGCGGAAACTCTGTGAATAGCTGAAGCAGATGATCACGGCAAAGAAAACAACTCCGCAGAGGCTCAGCACCTTTCCGCGGTGCCGGATCACGCCAGACACCGCCACCGTCATCGCGCCAAGCACGGCTCCAAGCCCCGAGCCGGCCAGCAGCCAGCCCAGCCCGCTTTCGACCTGCGTTCAACTGAATCTTCGCAAAGTAGGGAATGAATGTCAGGAACGGAATCCCGAAGAAACTCGCCACAGCGGTCATCCAGACCAGGACGAACATCTGCCGGTTGCTGCCGCAGATAGGCAAACCCGCTGCGCAGGCTGTCCCAACATGCTCTCGTGCCGGCTCAGCTTTTCGTCGGGATAACGGATGCGGACCAGCGCCCAGATCACCGCGAGAAAGCTGAAGCCGTTCAGCAGGAAGTTGCCGGCCACTCCGAACAGCACCATCGCATAACCGCCCAGCGTTGGTCCAAGGATGCGCGACATGTTGAACTGCGCCGAGTTCAGCGCAATCGCGTTGGTAAGGTCTTCGCGCTTCACCAGCCGCGGCACCAGCGCCTGGTAGCTGGGCGCATTCATCGCCATTGCCACGCCGTTCAGAAACGCGATCGTGGCCACTCCCCACACGTTGATCAACCTGAACCACACCAGCCCCGCAAGCAGAAACGCCAGGATCATCATCACAGTCTGCGTCACCAGCAGCAGGCGCCGCTTGTCCACGCGGTCCGCGATCACTCCGCCAAAAAGGGTAAAAATCAGGAACGGAATGGAGCCGGCGAATCCCACCACGCCCAGCCAGAACGCAGAGTTGGTGAGTGTCAGCACCAGCCAGCCCTGCGCCACGTTCTGCATCCACGTGCCGATGTTCGAGAGAAAGTTGCCGCTCCAGAAGAGCCGGAAGTTCGGATTGCGCAGAGCCCGAACAACCTGCGGCACGCGCACGGATTCCGTCGCACTCAGCTCCTGCGAAAAGGCCGCCGGTTCATCGCACGCGGCGGCCAGGTTTTCTTCATTCAACTCGGGTCCCGTCTTCAGAGAGGCTCTCCCAGACCCATAGTGTAAGCTGTGGTTGAATTACGTCAACGCAAGCATGCGTCGGCGTTGCAGCTTCTGCTTCCTCATCCCACATATGCACTTCAAAGGGCTCGCCTTGATGGTCAATCGCAGGCTTCATCGTCTCTTTCCTTCTGCTTGCCGCATTCTCCGTTTCACTGGCCTCTCAATCCGCTAACCCCGCCGGACAGCAGGCTCCGCCCCAGGTTTTTGGCTACACCGACTTCAGCAAGCAGGCAAGATCGAAGAGAAGTTTCTCGCCGTGCCCAACGCCAAAGCTTGCCGGCGAACACCTCAAGACCCTCACCGCCGAGCCGCACCTGGCCGCAACGCCCGAGGACCGCAAGACCGCCGAATATGTAGCGCGAGAAATTTCGCGCCGCCGGCCTCGAAACCGAGATCGTTCCCTACCGCGTGCTGATGAATCAGCCCAAAGTCGTTCAAGGTGGAGGCCTTCGACGCCGCCGGCAAGCAGCTGATGACCGGCCCAACGCGCGAGCACGTCGAGGGCGATCCGTTTCCAGAACGATCCGCGCGTGGTGATGCCGTTCAACGGCTCGTCCGGTTCCGGCGACGTGACCGGCGAAGTCGTCTACGCCAACTACGGCCGCCTCGAAGACTTCGACGAACTCGCCGCCCAGCACATCGACCTGCACGGCAAGATCGTCATCGTTCGCTACGGCGCAAACTTCCGCGGCGTCAAGGTCTACATCGCCGAGCAGCGCGGCGCTGCCGGCGTCCTCATCTACTCCGATCCGCAGGACGATGGCTACTACAAGGGCGACCCCTAGCCCGATGGGCCCATGGCGGCCCGACACCGGCGTGCAGCGCGGCTCCGTCCAGTATCTGTTCAAGTATCCCGGCGATCCGGAGACGCCCGGCGTCGCCTCGACGCCCGATCTGCCCGACTCGGCGCGCGTCTCTCCGCGAACGGCAATCAGCCGCACATCATTTCGATTCCCCTCAGCTATCACGATGCCGCGCCGATTCTGCAGAGCTCTGAAAGGCCCCGGCGTGCCCGCAGGGTTGGCAGGGCGCGCTTCCCTTCCGCTATCACCTCGGGCCCGGCGGCGTGCGCGTGCACCTCGTCTCGCAGCAGGACTACCAGCGCCGCACCATCTGGGATGTGATCGGCAAAATCAAGGGCACCGAGTATCCCGACGACTGGGTCGTTGTCGGCAATCATCGCGATGCCTGGGTCTATGGCGCCGTCGATCCCAACAGCGGCACGGCCAGCATGCTCGAAGCGGTCCACGGCGTCGGCGCGCTGCTGCACGACGGATGGCGCCCGAAACGCACCATCATCTTCTGCAGTTGGGACGCAGAAGAAGAAGGCCTGATCGGCTCCACCGAATGGGTCGAGCAGCACGCTCAGGCACTCGACCACGCCGTCGCCTACTTCAACGTCGACGTGGCCGTCGCCGGGCCGGACTTCTCCGCCGTCCGCCGTTCCCTCGCTCAAGCAGTTCATCCGCGAAGTCACCAAGTCCGTCCCCAGCCCGATGGGCGACACCGTCTACCAGGAGTGGCGCGCCAATCGCCATAGACAACGAACACCGCGCCTCCAACGCGCCCCCGCAGACCGGCGAAGAAGTGCACGTCAGCGATCTCGGCTCCGGCTCGGACTTCACGCCGTTTCTGCAGCACGCAGGCGTGCCCTCCACCGACATCGGCTCCGGCGGCCCATACGGCGTCTATCACTCAGTCTTCGACAACTACGCCTGGTTCGTGCAGAACGCCGATCCGCACTTCGTCTATCTGCAGGAGATGGCGCGCGTTCTCGGCCTCGAGGCCGTGCGCATGGCCGACACCGACGTGCTGCCCTACGACTACGTGGCATACGCGCGCGAGATCAGCTCCTATCTCGAAGCCGCAAAGCGCAAAGCCGAGCGATACCGGCCTTGCGTCGCTCGAATTTCACTCCGGCACAAGCCGCCGCCGCGCAATTCGCCACCGCGGCCGATCGCGTTCGCATCAGCTGCAATTGGCGCCCTCCGCAGATCTCGCCCAGCTCAATGCCGCCCTGCGCCAGGCGGAGACCGCCCTGCTTTCCCCTGAGGGCCTGCCCAATCGTCCCTGGTACAAGCACACCATCTACGCCCCCGGCGAATACACGGGCTACGCAGCGGTCGTCATTCCGGGGGTCAACGAGGCCATCGACGCCAAGGACGCAGCCCTCGTCCTCGCAGCAACTCAATAGTTCTGACCCAGGCCCTCGATCGCGCCGCGCAAACCCTTGAAAATGCTCACTGAGACACACCTTTTGACGTCTAAACCCCCGTGCCAATTCGTGGCTCTCAACTTGTGATTTAAATCACACATGTTGGCTCCGCACCATTGACCCGCCCCATCCACCCTCGTATCGTTAAACTCGAGATATGAAGAAGTCTTCCAACTCGTTGCGGATCGGGATCGCAGTTGCCGTCATTCTGGGCACCATCGGCTGGCTCGCCTTTACCGGCTACGGCTCCAGCAAGAGCTATTACGTCACCATTGCCGAGCTCGGCACGGCATGGGCGACAAGGCCTACAAGAGCAATCTTCGCGTGGAAGGCTTCGTCAAGCCCGGCTCGATCGAGCAGAACGGCCCCCACGTCACGTTCGTTCTCAACGAGTTTGAGAGCCATTCTCCCAAGGCCGCCACCGGCCGCCTGCTGAAGGTGGTCTACAAGGGCTCCGAGCCGCCGCCGGACACGTTCAAGGACGATTCGCAGGCTCTGGCCGAGGGCACCATTGGCCGCGACGGCGTCTTCCACGCCACCGCCCTGCAGGCCAAGTGCGCCAGCAAATACGCCCCCGCCCAGCCCGGCGCAGCGCCCGCCGCACAGCCAGCCCACCAGCGCCAACCCGCGCGCCACTGCCGCAGCCGCTCCGCAACCGGGCAGCGCCAGTCGCTGCACCTGCCAGCCAACTGATCGACAATGACAGCGCAAGCCCCGGAGGCACGCCAGCTTCCACCCTCTGCGCCCGGCTCGAGACCGTTTCCAAGCTCTTCGGATCCTTTGCCGCGCTGCGCCAGGTCTCCGTCGATCTGGAACCGGGCAAGTGCTATGTGCTGATCGGCGAAAACGGCGCCGGCAAATCGACGCTGCTGCGCATCCTCGCCGGCCTGCTGCGGCCAACCGGCGGCACCGTCACGGTTTTCGGCGATCGAGACGCCGCACGAAGCCCGCGCCCGCATCGGCTACATGAGCCACGCGCCCATGCTCTACGACGAGCTCACCGGCCAGGAAAACCTGCGCTACTTCGCCAGCCTCTACCCCGGCCGCGCCTGCCTCGAACCCGCCGAAGCGCTGCGCCAGGTCGGCCTCGATCCCGATCTGACTCGCACCCTCGGCCAGTATTCGCAGGGCATGCGCCAGCGCACCTCGCTCGCCCGCGTTCTGCTGCCCGTCCCTGAACTGCTGCTGCTCGACGAGCCCTTCTCCAACATGGACGTCGAATCGGCCCGCCAGATGGTCGAGTTGCTGGCCGGATTTCGCCAGAGCAACCGCACCATCGTGATCACCACCCACCAGCGCGAGCACGCCGCGCCCATCGCCGACTGGGTCCTGCGCCTGCACGCCGGCCGCGTCGCCTCTTTCGATCCCGGGAGCCCGACGCTATGAAGACCAACGGCGCGCGCTTCCTCGAGAGCCTCGGCATCCCCTTCGAACTCCGCGAATACGAAGTCGATCCCGAAGATCTCTCTGCCATCACCGTCGCCAAAAAGATCGGCATGCCCCCGGAGCAGGTCTTCAAGACTCTGCTCGACCACCGGCGGGCCCGAACATCTATCGTCTTCGCCGTCATCCCCGGCGACGCCGAGCTCGACTTCAAGAAACTCGCCCGCGCCGCAGGCCTCCGCAAAGCCGAGATGGTCTCACTCAAAGACGTGCAGCCGCTCACCGGCTACATCCGCGGCGGCGTCACCCTCTTCGGCGCAAAGAAAGTCCTACCCCGTCTACATCGACGAGACCGCCATTCTCTTCGACACGATCAGCGTCTCCGCTGGAACCCGCGGCACGCAGCTCATCCTCAGCCCCGACCGACTACCTCCGCGCCGCCCAGGCCCTCGAAGTGCCGAAGTCCAAACCGCCGACCTCACCAAGGATGCACCTCGTCTCGCTGCGGAGGGCCATTCCGCATGACCGGTGTTTCTCGACTCACGACGAACCTGGGTGCCATCCATGGCAACAGTTTCATCGTTGCCATGGGTGGAGCCAAGAGCCACAGGAGCGCCAATGACCAGCGCCCTCTGGACCCACCTCGCCAAAGATCTCCGCATCGAGTGGCGCTCCAAAGACGCCATCAACTCCATGCTCTTCTTCGCGCTGCTGGTGGTCGTGCTCTTCTCCATCTCCTTCGACCCGCGCGGAGCATTCGCGCAGGAGATCGCCGGCGGAGTTCTCTGCGTCGCCACGATGTTCGCCTCGGTCAGCGCACTCAACCAGGCATGGGCGCGCGAAATCCGCCACCAGGTCCTCGACGCGCAGCGCATGGCGCCCACCTCCGGCGCGGAGCTCTTTCTCGCCAAGGTCCTGGCCAACTTCATCTTCGTCACCATCGTGCAGATGGCGCTCGCCCCGGTCTTCCTCGTGATGTACAACCTGCGCATCGAGGGTCAGGCGTGGCTGCTGCGCTGGTGCTGCCGCTGGGCACCTGGGCGCTGGTCGCCAACGGAACCTTCTTCGCCGCGCTCGCCATTCGCAGCCGCAATCGCGAACTGCTGCTGCCCCTGATCTTGTTTCCAATCTTCCTGCCGGCGCTGCTGGCCATGGTCATCGCCACCAAATCCATCCTCACCGGCGACAGCGACCCAACCCTCTGGATCAAGATCCTGACTCGGCTACGACATCATCTTCACCACCGTCAGCCTGCTGCTGTTCGACGTGGTGCTCCATGCGGAGTAGACATGTCAACCCTCGATGGGTGAGGCCACCACGTTTTCAGCAGCGTAAACTTATAGTCGTTCGCCCAGGAACTCGCATGAAGAAACTCACACTCGGCCTTTTTCCAGCCATCACCATCGCCCTCATGGTTTGGGGCTACTACCAGGCCATCTACGTCGCTCCCGAAGAGCAGACCATGCACGAGGCGCAGCGCATCTTCTACTACCACGTGCCCTCGGCAATGGTCGCCTTCCTCTTCTTCGCCGTCAGCCTCTGCGGCTCCATCGGATATCTCGCTTGGCGCCGCAGCCAGGCCCGACTGGGCGCAGATCTCCGACGCATGGGCGCTCGCCGGTGCTGAAGTCGGCGTCGTCTTCTGCACCGTCGTGCTCATCACCGGCCCGCTGTGGGGCCGCCGCGCATGGGGCATCTGGTGGACCTGGGATGCACGCCTCACCACGACGCTCGTCCTCTGGCTCATCTACGTCAGCTACCTGCTTCTGCGCCGCTTCGCCGCCGGACCGCAGATGCAGACGCTCGCTGCCGTGCTCGGCATCTTCGGCGCTCTCGACGTGCCCATCGTCTACATGTCCAACCGCTGGTGGCGCACGCAGCATCCCGCGCCGGTCTTCGGCGGTGACCCGGACTCCGGCATCAAGGACCCCACCATGCTCGACGCCTTCGGTTGGAACGTGCTGGCATGGCTCTGCTGGGGCCTGCTCATCCTCTTCCTCCGCTACCGCGTGGAGCGCCAACACCAGCAGTACGCAGCCGCAGAGGCCGAGGAGGCCCTGACCAGCGCCTGACGTTCGGCGCAAATCGATATCGAGATACGAGGAATACACATGGACGAACGAGCAATTCTCGACCACCAGTTCGTTGTTGCCGCATACGCCGTCACCTGGGTTCTGCAGCTCGGCTACCTTGCGTGGCTCGGCCTCAAGTGGCGCTCTGAAAAGCGCAACGCCGAACGCAAATCCGCCAGGCCGCTAATTCGCCCGATGCACGGGCAGCGCCCAAAACCGGCGGGTCACAGAATCCGCTGAATTGCCGTAAACTTGAAGATTGAGGATCCAGTGATGTTAGTCGTCATGAAGGCGCAGGCCACGCGGAAGAGATCCAGGCCGTCTGCGAACACATTGAACAGTTGGGCTACCGCGCCGCATCCCATGCCCGGCGCCCAGCGCACCGCCATCGGAATCACCGGCAACCAGGGCGAAGTCGATCGCGGCAACCTCGAAGAGATGTCCGGCGTTGCCGAAGTCATCCGCGTCTCCAAAGCCTACAAGCTCGCCAGCCGCGACGTGAAGGAAGAAGACACCATCATCCGCTTCCCCGGCACCGACGCCACCATCGGCGGACGCAACCTCGCCATCGTCGCCGGCCCCTGCTCCATCGAGAGCCGCGAGCAGGCCTTCGCCATCGCCGAGCAGGTCGCCGCCGCCGGCGCGCAGTTCTTCCGCGGCGGCGCCTACAAGCCCCGCACCTCGCCCTACGCATTCCAGGGCCTCGGCGTCGAGGCGCTCAAGATCATGGCCGAGATCCGCGACAAGCTTCGGTCTGCGCATCATCACCGAAGCCATCGACAACGAAACGCTCGATCTGGTTGCCGAATGGGCCGACGTGGTCCAGATCGGCGCGCGCAACATGCAGAACTTCTCGCTGCTCAAGCACGCCGGCCGCCTGCGCATGCCCGTGCTGCTGAAGCGCGGCATGAGCGCCACGCTCGACGAGTTCCTCATGGCCGCCGAATACATCATGAGCGAGGGCAACTACGAGGTCATCCTCTGCGAGCGCGGCGTGCGCACCTTTGCCGACCACACCCGCAACACGCTCGACCTCAGCATCGTTCCCGCCGTGCAGCGGCTCAGCCACCTGCCCATCCTCGTCGACCCGAGCCACGGCACCGGCAAGCGCGACAAGGTGCTGCCCATGGCCCGCGCCGCCATCGCCGTCGGCGCCGACGGCATCCTGGTCGAAGTGCACCACCAGCCCGAGAAGGCGCTCTCCGACGGCCCGCAGTCCATCTACCCCGATCAGTTCGCGCGCATGATGGACGAGATCGAGCAGATTGCACCCGTCGTCCATCGCAAGCTGCCCGCGCGGCATCCACAGCGAAACGCGCCACAGGGAATCACATGTCGCCAAATCACGCTAACTCCCATCAAAGTTGTCGTCATCCTGAGCGAGCCGGAGTCCGCGCAGCGGATCGCAGGGAGTCGAAGGACCTGCATTTCAAAATGCACGCGGTGCTCCACGATCCTGGATTTGAGACCTGGGATCCTCGCACTCTTTGGCCTGCCTGTCTCTGTCTCTCTCCGGTTGCCGCCCTCACGACTTTCCCCAATACGATCCCAAACTACCGCGAATACGCCTACGTCACCAACGGCGGCAGCGGCACCGTCTCCGTCTACGACGTGGTCAACGTCCGCGTCGACCGCGAGTTGCCCGTCGGCCAGAATCCCACCGCCGTTACCGCCAGCCCCACGCGCAACGAAGTCTACGTGGTCAACTCCGGCGCGCGCGGCACGCCAGGGCTCCGTCTCGGTCATCAACGCCGAGAACAACTCCGTCGCAGCCACCATCCCCGTCCACCAGCCAGCCGGTTGCCATCGCAGCTCGATCCCACCGGCGACCTGGCCTACGTCGGCCAACTCCGGCTCCAACAGCATCTCGGTCATCGACCTGAAAACAGCGCCGCGAGGTCGCCCACATCGGCGTCGGCGAGCAGCCCGTCGCCGCGCGCGTCTGCGCCCGACGGCAAGACCGTCGTCGTCGCCAACCGTGGCGGCAACTCCGTCAGCGTCATCGATCCCGCTACGCGCAAGGTGCGCGCAGTTTTCGAAGGCTGCCCTGGCGCCAGCGACGTCGTCATTCTGCCCGATTCATCAAAGGCCTTCGCGGCCTGCTCCGGCGGCCACCAGGTCATGGCCATTCTGCTCGCCCACGAGGCCGATCGCCCCGATGTCCGCAACGTCGACGCCGATCAGCTCGAATCACTTCTCGACGTGGGCCGCGCGCCCGTGCACCTGGCGCTCAAGCCCGACGGCGGCGAAGTCTTCGTCTCCAACTCGCTCTCGAATTCGATCTCTGAGGTCGTACACCAGCACCGACGACGTCGGCGGCGCGTACCTCATGGGCGACAATCCAGTGCGCGGCCTGGTCTCCAGCCGACAATTCCCTGCTCTACGTCGGCAACCTCCACTCGCAGGATGTGACGGTCTACTCCATCGACGACGGCAAGCGCATCGACTCGATCCACGTGGGCGACGGCCCCTCCGCGCTTGGCCTTCTCCACCGCCGGCCATCTGCTCTTCGTCGTCGACGCCCGCTCCGGCGACGTCGCCGTAGTGCGCACCGCAATTCGCGCTGCCCTCTTCACAATGCTCCCCTCCGGCCGCAACCCCAACGGGATCGCAGTGAAGGCCTTTAAGCTACTCTGAGCCTGGACGCGATGGCTGTAATCGTTTAGCGCCTGGTTGCGCGACTCTATGCTTCGCAACCGCGCCTCTTGCCAGAAATCTCCGCTCCACCAGATACCAGGAAATCGCACCCGTGGCGACAGCTGCCGGTGCGGCAAGAAAGAAGAGCTTCATTGGACCCATGCTTCCTCCGCCGAACTGAACGATCAATTGTTGAAGAGGATATGCATAGAGATAGGTTCCATATGAAAAATCTCCAAATCTTCCCAGGTTCAGCGGGCGCAAGGGTTCGAAGTGTGCCAGAGCCATCAATAGATAGGTCCCGCAAATTGGCAGACTAACCACATATCCGAATGGAAGAAAATTCGAAATCACGACTAAAACGCCAGCTGCAAAAACGAATTCGCGCCGGATGAGTTTCGCACCCCCGAAAGCGTGAAACACGGCTCCGCCCAGAAAGCATGGCAGCACGTTCGCCCAGTCAATAAGGCTGCCAAACGCGCTCTGAAGAATCTCTTCTCCGGGCATCGCCCGATTCATGGATAAGTACACGTGCCAGCCGATCGCTGTCGCCATCACAGCGGCCATGATCCATCGCCGGCGAAGCACCTGCGTCATCCCCAGAAGCATCAGGCCGATGTAGCACCAAAACTCAATACGAATCGACCAGAGTGAGCCATTCAAGGCATTTGGCCACACATTCCGCATGAACACCGGTGGGCACGAAAACGGCCGCAAACTCGCCGTCTCGAGCAGAAATCCTGCAAAATTAATCGGCCTCTGCGTACCGGGAGTAACTCCGAATGGGACAACCATCAGCGCTGTGACTACTGCCGCAGCAATAAATCCCGGATAGATACGCGCTACCCGACGCCCGAGAAACCCTCCAGGCGCAGGGTCCCTGATCCAACTCTGAGCAATCAGATATCCGCTGATGGCAAAGAATGCCATAACGCTTATATTTCCGAGGGTGAGTTGACCATGCGTCAGTCGGATCAGAGGCTCTCGCGCGCTCGAGCCCGTGCCGAGTGCAAAACTATGCGACAGAATGACCAGAACAGCGAACGCCAGACGAAGGGTGTCGAAATCTCCCAGGCGTTTTCCGGCACTGGCACTCCACATTCCTGCCTCACATGGTGCTTGATCACCGCCTCGCACAACCCGGCAGCAAATCGTCTCTTGGAGTTTCTAGCAACCCTAACATGTCTATTGCGAGGTTTTCGATTGGATTGGCGCTCGAGTCAAACCAAAGACACTGCGGTAGGAACTGGGAGTTAGGGGCTAGGTGTTAATCAGCCACCCATTATCGCTTAAGGCCAACATCTGGCTCGCACTTCTCCTCCACAGCCGGAATTGCACTCAACTGGGCGCCCGCAAAAAGGATCAGTCCCGAAACATACGCCCAGAACAGCAACCCCACCGACACATAAAACGGCCCGTAGATCGCCTTGAGATCGAGGTGCGGAAGCACCGCAACATACAGGTACTTCGCCGCCAGCCACACGATACCGGTGACCAGGGAGGTGCGCATGACATAGCGTGCCGGAATCCTGCGGTTGGGCAGCAGCCAGTAGATCGAAAAGAAGAACAGAATCGAAGCGATCCCCGTGAGCAGAGACATCCAGATCTGGCTGATTCCCTCGTAAACAAAGTTATCGGTGTGGTGGAAGAAGAGAAAGGCGAGCACTTGCCTCTCACCAGCGCTCAGCAGGATGCTTACGATAGCCAGCGCCACCATCAGGACAGCCAGCCCAAATGCAACCACTTGGTTCATCAGATAGTTGCGGTGTTTCTTGACCCCGCAGGTCTGGTTCAGCGCCACCTCGAGCGGCAGAAAGATCCCGGTACACGAGATCAAAATCATCACCAGCGAAAGAGCCTGGACCCCATGACGCGCCGACGCCGCTGCCAGGCTGGCCGCCACCCAGTCCTGATTCGACGGAAGGAAGAAATGAACCATCTTCCCCACCACCTCGATCATCGCTTCCGAGTGGAAGAACTCCCGGCTGATCGTGTAGAGCAGAACTATGAATGGAATGAAAGAGATAATCGCGTTGGCCGCGACACTGAACGCGTAGGTATGCACCTCGGAGTCCAGCAAATATTCGATAACCGCCCCGCCGTTTTTGCGCCACCTGAGCCACTTTGAAGCGTGATCCCCGCCGAGCCCAACGCCCGCAGGAAGCGCAGCCTCCACACAAGTGCTTGATTCCGTTGCGTCTGCCACCTGATCCAATCCTCTCTGACGAGCGAGGAACCCCGTCTTTCACCGTAGTTGGTAAGGCGGCTTTCCAGGATCGATTTCCCTGGGATCATCTTGATCCCATATAGCGTGTGATGCAGCGGCCCCTGTCCCAGCCTTCGGCTGTGGATAACGGCTCAGCGGCGTGCACCTTGTCGGCTCTTTTCACCATCCTTTCACAGGAACCCTCGCGATTGATTACCTTGCGGTACGCAGAGGAATTTTCTCCTTGCGTCTGGCATAAATTCCTGCCATAACAGGAGCACGGCGCGCCGGAAGCATGCCGTTCGCAAAGTTAAGGAAGGCCAATAGCTTTGGATGTTTTGGTGTTTGGGAAGCACAACCCCATTTCAGACCTGAATTCGAGCCGCCAAGGCGTACCCCGAGAGGGCGCTTGGCGGCTCGCGGCGTTTCTGGACTGGGATAAGCCTCGCTACCGCTCCCGGAGGTTATGAAAGCAGGGCCGGTTTGCAGGGTTCCCCGTTGTGCCAACCGCAAAATAAGGAGAGAGGGTAAATGAAGGAACAAGGTGTAGTGAAGTGGTTTAACGGAGCCAAGGGTTATGGGTTCATTCAGCGGTCCAGCGGAGAGGATGTCTTCGTTCATTTCTCCGCCATTCAGGAGAACGGCTACAAGACCCTGAATGAAGGGGAGTCCGTTGAATTTGAATGCCAGCAGGGGCCAAAGGGTCTCAGCGCGGCCAACGTGAACCGAGTGGCATAGTTCCGTTCTTTTTCGTGGCCTGCCTGCTGTGGTCACGATGATTTGCTGATTGCCTTACTGGTTTCCCGTCGAGGTCCGAACAATATTCAGCTTTTCGAGTGCCCACCGGGCGGCCGCACGCAGTCCTGCGTCGGTCGCCTCGGCCCACTCCTGCAGGCTGGGCGCAAAGCTCCTCACGTCGCTGTTGCCCATGGCGATCGCGATGTTGCGCCGCAACCCTGCAAATCCCGCTCGCCTTACCGGCGATCCGTTGAACGCCCGTTCGAAATCCGCTTCGTTCATCGCGGCCAGCCATTCCAGTGCGGGATTCACAAGTTCCTCGCGGGCAGCCAGTTCTTGATCTGAACTGATCGGCGCTCGCCGCGGCGAGTTCCACGGGCACACATCCTGGCAGATATCGCACCCGAAAACCTGCCGCCCCATTCCTGCCATCAACTCCTCTTCGATCGCCCCACGGTGCTCAATCGTCAGGTACGAAATGCACCGCGTCGCATCCATCTGGTACGGAGCAATCAGCGCCCCCGTCGGACACGCTTCAAGACAGCGCTTGCACGTTCCGCATCGATCCGGCACAAGCGTCGCCGTTGCATCCTTCTCTTCAACCTTCAACGACGTGAGCAGCACCGCAAGAAACCCAAACGATCCCAGCTTCGGATGTATCAGGCACGTGTTCTTCGCCGTCCACCCAAGTCCCGCAGCCGTGGCGAACGCCCTCTCCACCACCGGCCCCGTGTCAACATACGCTCGGGCCTCGAACTCACCCACTTGTCCCAGCAGCCGCGACTCAATCTGTCGCAACCTTTTCAGCAACACCTTGTGATAGTCGCTCGGCCTCCGCTTGCCGTCCGCATCCACGCGACTGCTCCACGCATAGCGCGCAATCCACCCTGCATTCGCCGCGGCAGCATCCGTCGAACGCGTCTGGGCATTGTTGTAATTCGCAAAGCACACAATCGCGGAACGCGCCCAAGGGAAAGGCGTCGCCGTCTTCGCGCGCACCAGTTCGCCGCCTTCGTTTCTCCGCGACAAATAGTGCATCGTTCCCGCGCGTCCCGCATCCACCCACTCTTCGAAACGCTCCGCATCGCGCCCCGCTTCCGCATGAGGCAGCGCAACCACTCCCGCATCTGCAAAGCCCGCCTCCAGCGCGAGCCTTCGCACTTCATCCCTTCTCAGAAAGGGTGCGCTTGAATCCGGCTTGGTAACCGCCTCATCTAAATACATGGAACCTGTGCACCACCCTCCTGCGTAGTGGTTTTTAGAGTGTTCGATTGTGGACGAAGTGAACGGAATTCGAACACCTCGTACCACCGGTAAGCGTGAGGCATTGCTTGTATCCTTTGCAGTTTCAGCGTATTTCCTCACATGCTGCTTTGGCGGTTCAGGTGCAAGGTAAGTGGGCGAAAGAGCCGTAGCCCCGAATTCATACACGGTTCATATCCTGCGAACACCGCAGTCAAGCGTTAGAGGAGGTTCTATCATGACCCGCTATTTTGAGACGACCACGACAATGACCCCCGGAAGCCTCCACGAGATTGTGCGCGGACAGGAACACTGCCTGATCGCGCTCCTGGAGCCCGTGGTGCGCAGGCAGTCTGTGATATTAGACCTCAGACAGATCGACCGCATCGATGCAGCCGGAATCGCCGCGCTGATAACTCTCTACGGCTCCGCCCACGCAGCAGGCCACGAGTTCACAATCGTGAATGCCTCGCATCACGTAGCGGAGATTCTCGCCCTGGTAGGGTTGGATCAAATCCTTTCATCTCATAATGCGGTTCCCTGTCCGCAATCCGACCCTTGCTATGAGATGCCGGCCGCGTGAACCAGCGCGGCCCATCTCATATCCCCTGCTTTGACGCGGGTCGCAACTGAATTCGAAAATCTCCCGACTGAAACGACTCGAGTAATCCGCCAATAAACAGAGGGCCTGTGATGCGTAGCACAGGCAAGTGTATACTTGCGGCGCTATTTGTACTTGCGAATAATGAAAGCCGTAAGGCGCAGTCCTGTGCCTGAATGACTGCTCGCGCTTGGTTCATTCCACGCTGATTCCGCTGCTGAGCCAAGCCGCGTTCCGCCACTCCCGCATGGTCCTGCCTCTGCGGAATTCATTCCCTGGCGATGAATCGAACCTCATGTTCTTTGTCAGGGCGAAATCCTAAATCGGAGGCTTTATTCCATGACGCAGGGCGTAGTGGATCAGCAGCTTGCCGACGGCAAGCTCAACCTCAACCCCAACCAAGTATGTTTATTTCTTCGGCGGCGGCAAGGCTGATGGCAATGGCCGCATGAAGGATGTTCTGGGCGGCAAGGGCGCAGGCCTGGCGGAGATGACCAACGCCGGACTGCCCGTTCCTCCCGGATTCACGATTCAGACCGAAGCCTGTCGCGAATACATGCGCGGCGCGCTCAGCCCGCAGATCGACACCGAGATGCACGAAGCGCTCGATCGCCTCGAAAAGCTGCAGGGCCAGAAGCTCGGCACGGGCGACAATCCGCTGCTGGTCTCGGTTCGCTCCGGCGCCAAGTTCTCGATGCCCGGCATGATGGACACCATTCTCAACCTCGGCCTCAACGACAAGGCCGTCGAAGCGCTCGCCAAGCGCAGCAACAATCCCCGCTTTGCTTATGATTCCTATCGCCGCCTCATCCAGATGTTCGGCGACGTGGTTCTCGACGTTCCCAAGAAGAAGTTCGAGCACATCTTCGACGCGCGTCAAAGCAGCGCGAGAAGGTCAAGTTCGATTACGAGCTCAGCCCCGATGCACTGAAAGAAATCATCGCCGAGTACAAAAAGCTGGTTCAGCAAGGAAACCGGCAAAGACTTTCCGCAGGACCCGCTGGAGCAGCTGGTTCAGGCCCGCGATGCAGTTTTCCGCAGCTGGCAGAACGATCGCGCCAAGACCTATCGCCGCATCAATCACATCGACGACTGGCTGGGCACAGCGGTCAACGTGCAGGCCATGGTCTTCGGCAATCTCGGCGAAAACTCCGGCACCGGCGTCGGCTTCACGCGCAATCCCGCCACCGGCGAGCACATGTTCTTCGGCGAGTACCTGATGAACGCGCAGGGCGAAGACGTCGTCTCCGGCGTTCGCACTCCGCTCTCGATCAGCGAACTCGAACGCGCCATGCCCAAGGTCTACGACCATCTCAAGGCCATCACCTGGAAGATGGAAAAGCACTATCGCGACATGCAGGACTTCGAGTTCACCATCCAGGATGGCAAGCTCTACATGCTGCAGACCCGCAACGGCAAGCGCACCGGCCTCGCCGCCGTTCGCGTCGCCATCGACATGGTGCGCGAAGGCCTCATCACGCAGGAAGAAGCCATCTTCCGCGTCGAGCCGAACCAGCTCTACGACTTCCTCGTTCCGCGCCTCGTCGAAAAGGGCGAGAAGATCGAAGTGCTCGCCACCGGCCTGCCGGCATCGCCCGGCGCGGCTGTCGGACAGATCGTCTTCACCGCCGAAGACGCCGTCAAGTACCACAGCAACGGCGCCTACCGGACCATCATCCTCGTTCGCGGCGAAACCACTCCTGAAGACATCGCCGGCATGGAAGTCGCCGCCGGCATTCTGACCTCGCGCGGCGGCATGACCTCGCACGCTGCGGTCGTCACGCGCGGCATGGGCAAGTGCTGCGTGGCCGGCGCCGGCGACTGCATCGTCGACGAGAACGCCAAGGAACTCCGCGTCAAGGGTCACACCTACAAGCAGGGCGACTGGATCTCGCTCGACGGCACCACCGGCCGCGTGATCGCAGGCAAGCTCAAGACGCTCCCCGCGCAGCCCGACGATCCGGATCTGGTCAAGTTCATGAGCTGGGTCGACCCGCTGCGCAAACTGCGCATCCGCGCCAACGCCGACATTCCTCGCGACGCCAAGCAGGCACGCCTGTTCGGCGCCGAAGGCATCGGCCTCTGCCGCACCGAGCACATGTTCTTTGCCGAAGATCGCATCGGACACATGCGCACCATGATTCTCGCCAACAACGAGAAGGACCGCCGCGACGCGCTCAAGAAGCTGCTGCCCATGCAGCGCGCCGACTTCGTCGGTCTCTTCAAGGCCATGGAATCGCTGCCGGTCACCATCCGCCTGCTCGATCCGCCGCTGCACGAGTTCCTGCCCCAGCGCGAAGATCTGCTTGTCGAAATCCAGCACCTCGAAGACACCAAGCCCCGCTCGCCCAAGCTCAAGGAACTGCGTCCGCTGCTGGCTCGCGTCCAGGAGCTGCACGAGATGAATCCGATGCTCGGTCTGCGCGGATGCCGTCTCGGCATCACGTTCCCCGAGATCACCGAGATGCAGGCTCGCGCCATCTTCGAGGCCGCGGTTTCCGTCAAGAGCAAGGGCGGCGATCCGCATCCTCGAGATCATGATGCCGCTCATCGGCTCCATCGAAGAGATGCGCAACCAGGCCGCCATCGTTCGCCGCATCGCCGACGACGTCTTCAAGGAGAAGGGCGACACCGTCGACTACATGGTCGGCACCATGATCGAGCTGCCGCGCGCTGCCCTGACCGCCGATCAGATCGCCGAAGAGGCCGAGTTCTTCAGCTTCGGCACCAACGACCTGACGCAGACCACCTTCGGCATCTCGCGCGACGACATCAACAACTTCCTGCCGGCCTACCTCAAGGCACGGCATCTTCAAGCACGATCCGTTCGCCACGCTCGACCAGGCTGGCGTCGGCTCGCTGGTGAAGATGGCCACGGCCAAGGGACGCAACACGCGCGCCGACCTCAAGGTCGGCATCTGCGGCGAGCATGGCGGCGATCCGGAGTCCGTCAAGTTCTGCCACAAGATCGGCCTGAACTACGTCTCCTGCTCGCCCTTCCGCCTGCTCACTGCAAGACTCGCTGCAGCGCAGGCGGCCGTGGAAGAGACGCAAGGCAACATCCACACCGGCGCCAAGTAATCAAACCGCTCAAACAACGAGGGCGTCCGCTTCGGCGGGCGCCCTTCGATTTATGTGAATGCATTCGACGTCCGTCTTTGAAGGGGCGCGGCTCAGCCCCGCCAAATAGGTCCCAGAATGTAAGAAGGGATTTACAGGCTGATTGCGCACGATATATATCAGGATTTGAAAGGGCACGGCTTCAGCCGTGCCGCAAAAGCCGCATAATACCGGGGGCTTTAGCCCCGAGGGAAGACTAGCGCCAAAGCAAAAAGCAACCTACTTGCTCTCAGGCGCGTAATACCCTTCCCGCGTCGCCACCGTCAGATCGCCCTTGTTCGCCTTCAATGCGATCTTGTGGTACCCGCCGTCCTTGTCAAGCACGTCCGGCGTGTAGGTCAGCAGGTACTGCCCGCGCAGCTCCTCGGCAATCTGGTTGTAGATCGGCGTCAGATCTTCCTTCTTCTTGGCCTCGTATGCATGGCCGCCGGTGCGCGTTGCAATCTGCAGCATGATCTTCTTGCCGTCGACACCCTCATGCTTATCGCCGCCGCCACGCCCGCCGCCACCGCCCGGGTAGCCTCCACCACCGCCGCCTGGGTACCCGCCACCGCCACCGCCCGGATATCCGCCACCTCCGCCGCCGGGATACCCCCCACCGTGATGTCCACCACCACCCGGAAATCCAAATCCCTCGTTTCGCCCTTCTTCACCCTTGAAGTAGATCGTGTAGATGGCCAGGTTCGCGCGATCCGCCGCATCCACCGCATCGTTCAACGAGTCCTTGCTGCCGTGATCCACACCGTCTGAGAAAACAACCAGCGCCTTGCGACCATCCTTCTGCTTCATGAGCTCGTCCGCAGCAAGAAAGATCGCATCGTAAAGCTGTGTGCCGTTGCGCCCATGCGTGTGATGGTCCCGCTCATCTCCCGTGGTCTCCGGCCCCTGCGGATCTTCCCGCTGCCGGGTCGAACCCATCCCTTCCAATTCGCGATGCAGTTTTTCGCGCGACGAGGTGAAGTCCTGCAGCAGCTCCACTTCACGGTCAAAGTGAATCAGGAACGCCTCGTCAGCCTTGTCCGCTGTCGCAGACTTGGCCGCCGAAGTGGATTTCCCAGTTGTGATCGACTTGTCCGCCGTGGCGGACTTGCCCGCCTCGCCCTCCGAGGGTTCCGGGGACAACAACATGAGGTCCACAAACTTTCCTGCTGCCGCGCGCTCGTTCTCCAGCGCTCCCGATACGCTGTGGCTCGTGTCCACCAGCAGCCCTACACGAAACGGCAGATTCGACTCCTTAGTGAAGCTCTTGATGGTCTGCGGCCGCCCGTCCTCGGTCAACGCAAAGTCGCTCTTGTTGAGATCGTTCACCATCGCGCCCTTCTTGTCGCGAACCGTCACCGGCAACAGCACCTCGCGCGCCTGAACATGCAGCGTCGCCATGGGCTTCTGCTCAACATTCTTTTCGTCGGCGGCCGCGGTCTGCTGCGTTGCCTGTTGCGCCAGGCAATCGACAGCCACACCGCTCACCGCCACCAGAACACCAACCAGGGAAATCGCTCGAATTCGCATCATAAGGCACACTTTTAAAGTTAGACGATGCAAAACCCTTACCGTTGACCGCCGAGTCACTCGAACACCCTCCCATATGGCAGACCGAACCACCACCGCATACCACTACGGCTCACAATGTCGATCCACCTCATGGAGTCGGGCCGGAGTGCTTCTTCCGTTTTTTGGCGATCGCCCGACCCAGGTCAGGAAGAAACTCTTTCACCACGCCGAACCCCATATTGCTAGCCATGGTAATGCCGAAACTGACCGCTCCATCCCCCGCAGAATCCTGGCTCGGGGGCTGCCAAAAGCGGGATAGGAAAGCACCGGCTGCCACGCCTCCCAGTTGGGAGATTGACACATACAGCCTTCCATTATCGTGCCTCGCAAGTATGCCGCTCGCCACTGCATACCCGGTGCGGGGCCAGAGACCATCCTTGCCGGAATTGAAATAGCGGTTGTCTTCATGAAATACGCTGGACAAACCAAATGTCACGGTGCGCTGAATTGAATACTGTCCTAAGATGTTCGCATATCGCTTGCCGTAACCCGACGCTCCCTGCTCCCACTCTTCAGGTTTGTCCTTCCATTGATCGATTCCAGCGGAAGACCCGGCCTTCACAAAGCCCAATGGGTTAATCATCGTCTTTAAATAGAGATCGGTCCGCTCCTTCTGGGATAAAGGGCGGAAGTCTTTAGCTTTCGTTGTGCCTGCCATGTTCAGATAATTGAGAAGATAGTCGATCCCTTTGGAGACAGGGCTGGATTCTTGCGGAGCGACGGACGAATCCTGATTCTGGGCGGCTACCGGCGCCCCTAAGCAGAAAAGCAGGATTCCAAGAACCCAGGTGTTTTTGTTCATCGCCAATGAATCCAGGGTTGAGCCTCTCAAAACTGTTCATTCACAGTATTTTTCCCTGCGATGAAATCACGCCTCTGCAAACAGAATGACAATTTTGAGGTCATCCGGGGTTCGATGCAGCGTTTTGCTGAAGGATGCTGCGCTTTACTGAGGTTTTCCCGGCCCTCACATTGCAAATTAGTTATGAGACAAACCCAGCCGCTGTGCTGGTTGCAAGAGTCGGGTTTTGTAAAAGGGCGCGACTGGTAGATCAGGGCTTCAGCCCTGATTGCCGCAAGCGCCGCAAAATCAACGCGGGCTTCGGGCTCGGAGGGATGCACTGCACTCGCCAGGCAGCATTCATGCAACCAACTCTAAGCCACAGCCCAAGCCATCAGCGCGGCACAGCAAAGTACGGCAGACGACCAGCGCAGCGGAAAACCGGGCCAGAACCGCTCAACCCACACAACGCCAGTGATCAGAACAATGGCCCAGAGAGCGTGTCCCGCTGCGGCGCACGTAATCATCAGAGCCCAGCAGCTTGTGCCACATCTTCCTGCCAGCAGAAACCCGTAACGCACGCACGCCCAATCGGCTCTCAATCCCGAGGGCGCCAAAATAGGCTCGCGATGACAATAAACCAGGCTTCGTTGCTTAAGTGGCATTAGCTGCCAAACGGCCGCCGCCAGAAGGGATCCCGCCAGCAAAGGACGTGTGACGCTGGCAGGCGCAATCGCAATCGAAGCCTCAACCAACAAGCCGAACACAATCCATGGAGCCGCATAGCCAAGCAGCACCAGCGCCATTGCACGATGCCTGCGCGACCACAAACTGCGTTCCGCAACCACCCTCATGCTGCCCAGCAACGTCGGCGCCATCATTGCGGGAATCATGATCAGCCAGTGAAGGGCAGGCATACGCATGCCTTCAAGCAAAGCAACTGCGCGTGACGAGACTCCGCGCGTCGGGACGCCGGTTCCGGCCATCGCGCATGCGGCCCCGAAAGTCCCGTGCATCATTCGCATCCTCAGCAGAACGCACCAGGCGGCAGCGCACAAAAGAATGACCCAGAACTCAGGGTATTCGATCTCCAGCAGTTGAGCTCCGATACGGACCTGCCGGAGACCTCCGCTTCTCATTGGATTGAAACGCTGACGCGGCCTATCTTCACAGGTTGTCGATCCGGCACAGCCCTGCCTTCCTTCGCAAGCGTGGCCGCCTCATCCAGGTCGTGTGGAGCAAAGGTCACGCGGATATTCTGCGGGTCCCAGGAGCCGCTCTTGTCCAGTCTCGCAACAATATCCGTAACGTCAAAGGACAAGTTGAGCCCCTGGCCTGTATGAGTTCTGTCCGGCTTCGACGCCTTCACAAGTCCGAAACGAGAGATCAGCCCTGCCATCAACTCTGGGTGCTTGCCCGGGTTGCTGTCTTTCGGGACATTCACATACACCTCGTAGGTGTGGATGGGATGATCCTGAGCAGTCACATTCTCCAGATTCAGATACACACGTTGAGGCTCGGGTGCAGATTCAGAGAGCGACAAGGCCTCCCTGCCGACTTGAGCAATCGGTGCCGGCGCATGCAATTGAAAGGCGACCGATGTTGCGTCACTTTTCAGTTCGATTCCGGAATCCTTACTCGCTCCAACGATCTGGGCTTTGTTCATGGCTTTTGCCGCCAGTTTTTCGAGCGCTCCCTTGCGGGCTGGCCCCTTCCGACTCGCCGCGGCCGCCGATCCCTTTTCCGTTCCGGCCGGGGCGTGAACCCCGAAGCGCCCCAATAGCCCCGGGAGAGCGACCGCTGGCTGTGCGGCCAACGGGCTCGTCGTGTCCTCGTATGTATAGTCGCAGAGCGGCCCCGTTGTTTGCAGAACCTCCTGGGCCACAAAGGACTTCGAACTTCCAGTAGCATCAAAGAACTCGAACTTCTGCTTGTTCCACGCCGCATCCGGAGGCAGCGTGTGACTGGCATCTTCCTTGACCCAGATCACCCACAGCCGATCGATATTCGAATGGTGCAGCCAGAAGATTGGATCCAGCGCCGCTGCATCAGGGTTGTCCATCCAGCCGGTCGGTCCCCCGATCGCATCATGCATTTGGTTGTGAGGGCCGTTCTCACAACTGCCCGTGTAATGCGAAAACTGCATTGGCTTTGACTGGCCGCCCCCAAAGCCGTTCGGGAAGGCGCCCGAGAACGCCTTGCTCTTCAGGCAGGCAGTGTTCTCCGATTGAATATTGGAGCCGACCACTCCCCCCGTGTTCACGCCGGCCCCGCGAACCGCATACAGCGGATTTGCGCTTCCGTTGGGCAGGGTACTCGAACGAAACATTGTCGGCAATGTGCGTTGAACAGCATTTGAAGGATGGCTGTAGTCCCAATACGGCAGCGCCCAATCGGACGGTCCTCCCTTCGCAGAGATCGCATCGCGACACATCTTCTCGAACAGATATACAAAAATCCGGTGCCACGACAGGAAATGCCACGAAGCGTGCTGACACTTGAACCAATACTTCTTCTGGATCGCGGCTAGTGGGAGGCTTCTCATTCGGCCTCAGTGCCGGATAAACGAGAAGCATCGTACCCGTGCACAGCCGCTTGGAACTTCCAACTCAGCGGATTGTCGAAGAAACGAGACTGCATCTCCTCAACGGCGACGGAATACCAATGCAGTGTCTTGTCCTGGGGATCGTTGGCAAGCTTCCAAACGTCTTTGCGAATGCGCATCGCGAGCCTCCTGGTTTCAGGTATCGGCGAAGCGGATCCGTCGGTAACCTGAGGGATAATCACGCTAAGAGAAAAGGGGGGGAGAATTCGCTCTTGTTCACCATCAAATCGCAGCGACAGCTTCTTCCCGTTTCCAGCAAACGTGAGGATGCAGATTGGCTTTCAAGGATGTCCCTGCAAAAGAAAATTGCTAACCCTGCAAGGGAAGTCGGTAAGCGACGTGCGCGATTCTCCGCTGTGGGGTAAACCTTGTCAAGAGAAATGAAAATAAATGCCCAAGGAAACCCCACAAGCGCATCAACGGCTTTCCCCATCTGCACATACTGTCAAAAATGGCCTGTTCGAATTGCAGTCGCAGAAATGTCCGCGGATTAATTCTTCGCTACGGAATAAATCGAGATTTGGTCACGGGTCAGGACCGCGAGTTCCGAGCCATCCGGCGCCAGTGCATAACCATCGCGGCTCGCTGATGGAGAACTGACACGCACGCCGAGCAGCCGCTTGCCATCCGTCGCGCGATAGACATCCAGTTCCTCGGAGGATAAATCTGCCGCGCTGAATTGGTCTCCCGGAACCAGAAAAGAACTGGACTGCACGGTCTTCACAACGAAGGTCTGACCGTTCGGGCTGCCCTTTGCAACGTGGTCAAAATCATTGGGGTTCCCGCCACCCTTCAGCGCCAGCTTTCCATTGGAGTGCAGCACACGGTACTCAAGCACAGCGGATTGTTTGTTACAGCTCACCAGGAGGATGAGATCCGTCGCGAGGCTGGAGAGTTCAGGCGTGCAACTGGAGTTGAAGCGGCCAACAGTCGAAGCCTCGTTGTTCCAAGTCAGCATGGATACGCGGTACCGCATGTTCGGCTGCGCCAACAGCCTGGCCTGACCCTCGTCAAGTAGAGTCGGCGGCACCAGTCCAGATTGCGTCGATGATCTGGCGATGGTCTCGAAGTTGCGATTCAGTACCAGGACCTCGACGTCTTCCTCCGGTTCGCGATTGAGACTCTCGGCAAGCTGGGCATGCAGTTCGGGTGAGTGACGCTCATGGGTGACGCCGAGTGCGATGAAACTTCCGTCAGGAGTCACTCGCACAAAGTTCAGCGGTCCTTCCAGAGGAATCCGATTCGAGATATTCAAACCCTCGCCATAGACACGAAGCTCGGAACCAACATGTACCAGAACCCGACCCTCGGTCAGCGGCCAGATGTACTCTCGGTTGTCGGGTAACTCCCAGTCCATGGTGCGGATGACGCGAAGAGTCTCCGTGTCTACGAGAGCCGCGCGGATCACACGTACAGTGGATCCTGACTGTCCCAGCGCATGCCTGGGCGCAAGGAGATGCGGGTTGAACGCGACCAGCAGCTCCCTTGGACCGAGATAGGCGAGCACCTCATCGTGATCGAAGTCTCTCACCTCTCTTCGAGGACGTGGGGCATAGCCGAGTTGGCGGATGGAAATGCTGGCGGCCGGCTTGGCCCCATCGCTGGCATTGCCGGGCCGCAATGCGACGTTGCACTGCGGGGGCGCGCAACTCTCGAGGTCGTCGGTGGGTGGCGGAACGGACATCCTGGCTGGTACGTCTGACGGCAGAGTTGGATCGTCACGGGCAACCCTGGCCGCAACGGCCCGAGCGGCTTCGGCATCGGCCGGCGCGCGCGGAAAAATCCCTCGTGCAGGAACCAACAGCAGGAGGGTATGCTTTCCCAGCGACACGTCGTGGCCCCGCCAGGTAAGAACGGAACTGTCTTCCGGCCCCGTGGCGACATCGAGTTTTAAACCTTTGATCCCGTCAACCTCGCCCATCCGCATGCGCGGAGTCTGAGGGAATTTGTATTGGGCCGTATCGAGTTGCAGGTTCAGGATCGCGCCCTGTTGCATCATTCCGAGAGCGGCAATGCTTCCCCAGCCCGAGGCAGCCGATTTGCCTGCCGAAGTGGAAAACGGCAAGGGCGAGGTGAGAATCCCCAGATCGCTGTTCTGCGGCGGCGCTGCCACGGCGGAAAGCAGCAACTCGAATGCGCCCATCTTGGGCTCTCCGCATTGGGCCCTGGTGAAAGCAAGAACGACTTCGGAGATTTTGGCATTCTGGCGATAAGGAGTCACCGAGAGCACATGCCCTTCAAGGATCGCACCGTTCCTGAGGAAACAATCCGCACCCTGCCATTCGACGGTCACTCGGGCGTAGACGATCTCGCCTGCCTTCAGCAGGCGAGCATTCATGTCAGCCATCAATTCGGCCTGAACCGGGGTAATGCTCTGAATCTCATCCTTGGCGGCGAAGACCGCCGGACTCGAAAGCGCGAGGGCGACTGTCAGCCCTGCTGCGAATCTCGAGTGAATGCGTCCAATTTCACCTCTGTCGCGCTTGTGCGACCTCAGAGCCCAACTTTGCCGGACAGATTGGATGAGGACACGGCATTTCGAAAGTGGATGTAGAATCCGCTTCTTCACTCCGCCCCTCCATAGGAAGCCAATTCTACATTGAGGCGTCATTGATATCGAACGACCGGCTATACGTGCATTACCCGCTGGTTAAGTACGGATTGCTCCATCGGCTATTGCGCGGGTTGGGGAGGTACGACTGCCCAGCCTCCGTTAGTGCCTTTGACCAGCGTGGCGGTAGCTGACTGGATGGATGTGTCAGCAGCGATCTTGGGAAAGGTCCTCATCGATTCGGGGGTGCTGGCCCAGGCAGGGATGCCTTCAACCTCGTAACGGTATTTGACCGTGTATTGCGTGGGGTTGGAGGGGTCGTCGGGGGTGGCGTTGTCGATGGCGGTCACGTTGAAGTGACCGAAGCAGAAGTTGCCGTAACCGGGCTGGTTGGGGTCGGGAGTCCAGGCGGAGTGTCCCTTGTCGGAGAGGTCGTAGTTATTGACCTGTTTGGAGCCGACCAGAAAGCGCTTCTTTTCGTCGGTCCCACGAATGAGAAGGCCGGCATCGGTAAGCGCGTCGTAGTCGCGGGTCTTCTCGTCTTTGGAGGTGTCGGCCTGAGCAGGCAGCTTTATTGGCTCGGGCCAGACGCATTCGTGGCGGCCGGCGAAAGACTGGTTGATCGCGGATTTGAATTCCGCCAGATCGACTTGTTTCTTGCAACCGGTTGCCCATGCGATGAGCCCGGTCAACACGAGCGCCAGGGCGATTCTTTCACGCATCTCAATTCACCTCCAAGACTTGGATGCGGAAAATGGGGCTGAAACGAATGAGCAAGGAAACGGGGTCGCATGGCTGTGTACCACCTCGTGCACCGCGGACTGCGCGAATTGCGGCCAGGGAGCGCCAGAACGATTCTCAAGCAAAAGCAAAGCCCGCTGATCTAGCGGGCCTTGGCGAATGCATTCTGGTAGCGCTAACGGGAATCGAACCCGTGTTTTAAGATTGAGAATCTCACGTCCTAACCCCTAGACGATAGCGCCACACTTCGAGAGGACGGCCCGCCGCAGCGGGCCCTCTTCTAATTTATCAAAAAATCGTTGACCCGCCAAAGCCGCTCAACCGCGCCCGAACGTGACCTCAGATCCCCAGCTTCCGCACTTCCTCGTTGTAGTACTTGCGGTAGAGAATCTCCCACTCCTGCGAGCCTTCGAGGATGATCTTGCGCTGCGAGGCGATCTTCGCCGGCGCAGCCGTGTCGATCCGCGCCTCTTGCGTCAGCAGCGTCTTCAAGCGCTTTGCGCGCCTCCTGCCGGATCGTGTTGCGATCTTCGTTAAAACCGACCTGCGTCGATCTCGGCCAGCGTATCGGCCACGGTGTGAGCCAGCTTGTTGAGCTTGTCGCGGCTGATCCTCATAGCACCGCCTTGTATTTCTTGCGCCAGCTCGGTCTTCACCTTCTTGAACATCTCGGCATACTGCGCGCCGCGACTTGCGCATCTCGTCGGAGTACGCGTCGAGAATCACGCGAACCTCTTCGTTGATGCGGTCCTCAAGCGACAAGCTCGTCGATCAAGCCTTCAGTCACGCGCGATTCTGTACTCTTCAAGTCGCTGGTGGTGATCAGTTTGGCTTCGATGAGGTGCTTGACCGTGCGGCGGGCCAGATACCCAATGTATTCACGAGAAAAAATCATTGGCTAAGTAATCAGAATAACGCATTGACCCGCCGGGTGTACACTTGCACGCCGGCTAAAGTTAGTGCCTCAATAGCAGAACACCCCGCTCCGGCCGGACTGTGCGCCGAGCATGCATTGAAGGAGGGCCCGGCATGACCCGGCCAGTATTAAACGGCATCGCGCCATTTTTCATTGTGCGCAACGCTGCAGCCGCCGTCGCCTTTTATCGCGATAAGCTCGGCTTCGACGTCACCTTCCAGGAACCCGGGCATGATCCCTTTTTTGCGATCGTTTGCCGCGACGGCGCGATGCTTATGGTCAAGGGAGTCGGGGTGGACCCGGCGCCCAACCCCACGCGCGATCCCGCGGCCCGGTGGGATGCCTACATCATCGTGCCCGATCCTGATGGGCTGGCAGCCGAGTTCACGGCTCGTGGTGTCATCTTTTCCGTGCCGCTGAAAGATACGGAGGACGGCCTGCGCGGTTTCGAGCTGAAAGATGCTGACGGCTATGTCTTATTCTTCGGTCGTCCTCGCGAAAACTCCGGCTAGCTTCGATGCGGGCAGCTCTTCGTGTTGATGCATTCCTCGGCCAGGCGCAGCCGTTCCACCGGCCGCCCTCCCGCCAGGTGCTCCTCCACGATCGCCGCTGCGTCTTCCAGGCGCACATTCCCGTACCACACCGCCTCCGGATATACCACCACCGTCGGCCCGTGTTCGCACTGGTCCAGGCAGCCTGACTTGTTGATGCGCACCGTGTTTCCCAACCCGGCCGCCTTGGTTAGTTGCTGCAGCTGTGTGTGCAGTTCGCTCTTGCCATCCGTTGTGCAGGATGGCCGCGGAGCACCCTCCGGGCGCATGTTATGGCAAACGAAAACGTGGTATTTGAACGGGGCCAATCGGCTCTCCTCCTTCATCCAGACTACAGGTCCAAAGTCAGTCCTCCCCGGGGCCCAAACTTTCCACACTTGACACCGCGCTAGCCCGGCCCCATCTGAGAAAATGATTGCTTGACTATGAGCACGGACAATCTACTTGTCGCTGAAAGATGACATGGTGGCCTTCATCGAGGGCCACGGCCTCAGCCGCCTCCCCGGATACGTCACTGAGGACATCCCGTCCGTCGTCTGGGAGGATGACGGCAATCCCGACGCGTGGAAAGATTTCGTGGAGATGGCCAAGCACGTTGGCGCTCCATTCGTCACCTTCAGCGAGATGAAGCTCGAACGCGAGGAACTCGACGCGCTCATCGAAGAGGCCGGCGAAATGAACTTCCCCGATGAAGAAGCTACCGAACTCGTCGAGGCGCAATGGCTGCGCAAATACGCCGGCATGGTCGGCTATATCCAGCTCGGCTTCATCTACCAGGGAATCGTCTTCCTCCACGAAACCACCACCGAGTGGTACGAGCGCTTCCAGTCGCTGCTTGAAGACATCGAGAGTTTCCACGACATCGTCATCGACGAACACGATCACGAACACGACGAAGAGGACGAGTAATCCGGGTGGGCGCAACTGAAGTCGGCCCCGTCGAGATCCCCTCTGCTCCGCGTCAGCGCTGGGTCCCTCAGCGCTGGCTGATTAACCAGCCTCATCCGCACGAAGCAGAAGAACTCGCCCGCACAGCACGTCTTCCTCTCGTCCTCGCCGAGCTCCTGGTCGCCCGTGGCATCACCCAGCCCGATCAGGCCTTCTCATTTCTCAATCCTGATATCTCCCAGCTTCACGATCCCTTTCTCATGCTCGGCATGAACGCCGCCGTCGAGCGCGTTGAGGCGGCCATCGCCCGCCGCGAGCCAATCCTGCTTTACGGCGACTACGACGTCGACGGCACAACCGCAGTGGTGCTGCTCAAGACCGCCATCGAAATGCTCGGCGGCATCGTCCGCTTCCACGTCCCGCACCGCCTGCGCGAAGGCTACGGCCTGCAATCGCAGGTGCTCGAATCCGCGTATGCCGAGGGCGTCCGCCTCGTCATCACCGTCGACACCGGCATGCGCGCCTTCGCCGAAGCCGAAACCGCACATGCGCCTCGGCCTCGATCTCATCATCACCGACCATCACCTGCCGAAGTCGGATGAGACCGCACCCGCCGCGCTCGCCATCCTCAACCCCAACCAGCACGGCTGCAGCTACCCGGAGAAATCCCTCTGCGGTGCGGCCATCGCGCTCAAGCTCGCGCAGGCCATTCTCGAGCGTCGCGACGGCGCGCGCACCCGCGAAAAGCTCCTGCCCAGCTTTCTCAAGATGGCGGCCATCGCCACCATCGCCGATGCCGTTCCGCTCCACGGCGAGAATCGTGTCATCGCCGCACTGGGCCTGCGCGAGTTGCGCCGTCCCGTCGGCGTCAGGTCTGCGCGCACTGTTCGCCGCGGCCCAGCTTGATCCTGCCTCCAGGCCCCTCACCGGCTTCGACGTCGCCTTCCGGCTTGCTCCCCGCATCAACGCCGCCGGACGCATGGACGTTGCCTCCGAGATCGTCGAGCTGTTCTGCACCCGCGATCATGCGCGCGCCAGGAACTCGCCCTGAAACTCGAACGCCTCAACCGCGACCGCCGCGACACGGAAGCCTCCGCGCTCACAGCCATCGAGGCGCGCCTCGCCGCCGATGCCGAACTCGTCTCCTGCACGCCTGCTTGTAGTCGACGGCGACGGCTGGCATCGCGGCGTCATCGGCATCCTCGCCTCGCGCGTCGTGGAGCGCACCGCCAAGCCCGCTCTCGTGATCAGCGTCGAAGACGGCGTCGCCCACGGCTCTGGCCGCTCCGTTGACGGCTTTCATCTGCTCGCAGCCATCGAGACCTGCGCCGATCTCTTCACGCGCTTCGGTGGACATGCCTTCGCCGTCGGCTTTGCGCTGCCCGCCGCCGCCCTGCCGGAACTCAAGCGGCGCCTTGATCTCTGCGCCGAAGAACGCCTCGCCGCACGCGAGCCTGAACGTCTCCTCCGAATTCACGCCGAACTTGCCTCTTGACCACATCACGCCCGTTCTCGCCGGATGGCTGCGCAAGCTTGAGCCGCTCGGTCACGGCAACCCGGAACCAATCTTCGTCGCGCGACGCGTTCGCCTGCTTTCGGCGCCACGCGTCATGAAAGAACGCCATCTCCGTCTGGAACTCAAGCAGGAATCCGGCCCGGGCGACAATGCATCGGGCCCCAGCGGAGCCATGCGCGCCATCGGTTGGGATATGGCAGCCAGAGCGCAATCCCTCGGCCTCGCACAGGGATCGATCATCGATATCGCCTATCGCATCCGCGAGAATCTCCATCCCGAATACGGCGGGCTCGAAGTCGAAATCGCCGGAATCGAACTCCCCGGTTCCTGACAAACAAAAAGGCCCGCGGCGGACCGCGGACCTTTCGTCTATTCAACTAACCTGCCTGAATCAGCGGCCCTTTCCGTTTCCGTGGTCGTGTTCCGGCTTGCCTTGCTGTTCGTGAGGCGCTGACTGGTGCGACTCATGCTGCGGAGCAGGATGCGATTCATGCTGCGGAGCGGCGATGCGCCTCCGGCCGCGGTTGCTGATGCGGTTGCTGATAAGACCGGTCCGGAGCAGGCCGCGCTTCCGCCTGGTGCTGAGGTGCCGGCGCAGGCCGTGCGTCGTATTGCGGACGTCCACCCGGAGCCGAATGCACCTCCGGTCCCCCACCCATTACATGCTCATTGTGCGGCGCCGCCATCGGCCGCTCCACCGCATAATTCTGCGGATGACCACCGTTGTTCTTCACATACGAGCCATGGTCGTTCCTCGCCGCCTGGAAATGATCTTCCTGCACTCTCGTCGGAGCAACATGGTGCTCGTTCATTGCGATCCGCTCTTCCTGGTTTGCCTCATGCCGAATGCCCCCGGGGCCTCCGCTGTAGGCCACGTGCCTGTCGTTGACAATCGTGTTCCGTTCCACGATCGTTCTGTCGATGTACGTGTTGCGAATGACCGTGCGGTTCACGTTCACAACAGCGGTGTTGTAGACAAAATCATGACCGCGCCACAAACCGCCCGCAAACCCGACACCCATGTAGCCAAATCCGTAATTCACGCCACCATAGTAGCCGACGTGGGGGCCCCAGTAGCCCGCATGGAACGTGTAGAACCCACCGGACCAGCCCCAGTAGGGTGGTGTCCACAGCGCGCCCTCATAAGGAGCGGGAACCCACGATCCCGGCACCCAGTAGTACCCATCGGGTCCGTAGGCCCAGTAGCCGGGCGTCCACATCCAACCGGGCTGCGGGCATGGAGGCTGTGCGTACACCGGAAGCACAGGCGGCGCAACAGCCACGCTGACAAATACGCCCGCAAACGAAGAAGCGGGGACAAGCAGGAGCAGAAGCGCCATCAAAACCCAGCGCGAATCGCGAATTAATCTCATCATGTAATCTCCTCTATTTCCAACCCGGCCCCGGAATAACGAACATCTCCACCGGCCAACCAGGCTGGATTCTCCCTCCCGCGATCGCCGATGCTTTTCCAAAGAAAACCCGCAAATAAGCGGTTGCGGTCGGGGTTCTTACCTTGGAACACAGTATCGCCGGGGAAGTTGCATAGGCCGAGATGACTTTAGTGCCAGGAACAAGCACAGGTAATGAAGATCGTTATACTTAGCCCCGGTCCCCAAACCCAGCCCCCCTGAAACTTGAGGTCATCCCGAGCGACCGAAGTCCGCCGCGGCGGACGCAGGGAGTCGAGGGACCTGCATTCCCCAACGCCAGCCCAGCCACGAAACCAGGGTGCCCCATTCATGCCGCAGCTTTATCGCGGCATGGGTGGGAAACCACGAACCCCCAATGTCTTGTCATCCGAAGTCCGCGAAGCGGACCAACCGAGTCAATACCGATAGCTCAACCCCGTCCCGAGCACAGAGTTCGCCTTCAAGTTCACCGGCACAAGCACGTACGGCGGATTGGCCACGCCTGTCGGAACAGCCGTGTTTCCAATCGTCCCAGCCACATGTCCCAAACCGATGTCGAACGCGAAGTGCGGATTGTTCTTCTGCGTCACGCGCACCGCGTAATCGATCGTCGTCGGGATGTGCGCCTCACCCGGCGGCGGGTACAGGATCTTGCTCAGGTTTACGATCTGCGAAGGCTGCTGCGTAAAGCCGATCGCAGGTACGATCGCTGTGTGGAACGGTCCCGGCAGCGGAATGCCCAGGCCGCCAAAGAGCTCTCCGCCAAACTTCGTTGCCTGCCCGCCAAGCCCAAAGATCGCAGCATTGGTTGCCTTCCATCCAAAGTTCAACAGGAACGGCACCGGCGGCTTCAGCCACGTCTTCGTTGCTGCCACGTACACGTCCCCATTTGTGTAGTTCTTCAATGTCCCCGTGAACGCCTGATCCAGTGCACCGCTCACAAAGCGATCGTTCGTGCGCACCACGAATCCCACACCCACACCCGGGGCCCATGTCCCCAGCTGTCCATCCTTCAACGCGACAACTTTCCCGTTAAAGATGTTCATCCCCGAGTAGTCCCAAAGCCTGCTGAACGCCGGGTCGTCCCCCTTTGCGTGGACGCTGCGCGTGTAGCCGAGTTCGGCGCGGTTCGCAATCCCCTCTTCAATGCTGAACGTGTGCACGGCTCCGATCACTGCTGACGAATTCACAAAGTGATAGCCCACCGCCGGATGCGAGAACTTCTGCCCTTCAGCGGTGTAAACCACGTATGCAGTCGGTGTGATGAACCCGCCGGTCTGTCCTTCCAGCGTCAGGTTCTGGGCATGCAGTCGGTCAACGGCAAAAAGCGCGGCCGCAAGGCAGCCCGCAGTGAAAACTCTTCTGATTCCTGAAAACTTCACGAAAACGACTCCATCGGAGCACAGTCACTTGCACCCCGAACTCTTCTACCGAAATCCGAAAGGGTGCAAAGCGTTGACCTGTGACGTCCGATGGATCTTCCAGTGTCCGGGCCTCTTCCCGGCGACTGCACTTTGTCGTTGGGTAATGCCGAACTCCACAGCACCAGAACGGCGCTACGGCGGAGGAAAGAACCCGCGCGGCGCACAAACCCTCCACGATGGTCACTCCGGATTCGAATTGATATTTACTCGATTTTTACACAAGCCGGGCTGCATGTCTCTCGCGGCGGCACCGGTGGTAGACTCACCCCATGCCGCGCGGATTGTTCATCACCCTCGAGGGCCTCGACGGCTCCGGCAAGACCACGCAAATCAAGCGGTTAGCCTCCTGGCTGCAACGGCGCGGCTTCGACCCCGTCGTCACCCGTCAGCCCGGCGGAACCGCCACAGGAGACCGCATTCGCGCGCTCCTTCTCGACTCGGGTTCGTCCCCCGTCGCCCCCATGACGGAAATGGCTCTCATGTTCGCCGACCGCGCCCAGGCCATCGCCGAGGTCATCGAGCCCGCCCTTGCCGCCGGAAGAGTCGTCCTCTGCGATCGCTTCACCGATTCCACCGAGGCCTACCAGGGCGGCGGCCGCCAGTTGGGATCGCAGAATGTGCTGGAGCTTCACCGTCTAATATGCGGCGACCTTCAGCCCGACCTCACCCTGCTCCTTTTTCCTTCTCTCGAATCCAGCCTTGCCCGCGCCCGCAATCGCAACGAACGCACCGCTGCGCAAACCGGTAAAGACGAAGGCCGCTTTGAACAGGAAAAGGACGCCTTCTATCGTCGCGTCTGGGAAAAATACCGCGACATCGCAGCCCGCGAGCCCGACCGCGTCATTCTCATCGAAGGCAACCTCACCATCGACGAAGCCCAGGAGCAGATCATCGAAGCCGTCTCCGAACGCCTGGTCGCCCACCCCCACCCATCTGTTTCCAGTCCCCAGCCTCCCTGATCCCTAGTCCCTACCCCCAACGCCAGCAATCGGGGTGCCCCAGGTCTCGATTTTGAGACCTGGGAACCCTGATCACTGACCCCTGACGACTGATCACTACTCCCTACCCCCACGCCCCCAGCATCTTCCGCACCAGCACCAGTTGCCCGATGTGATACGCATTGTGATCCGCCGTCAGCAGCGCCTCCCGCAGCACCGTCTGTCCGTCTCCATGCGGAATCACCGCAAACAGATCCGTCGACTCGTTGCGCACCAGTTCGCACATCTCCTTCAGGTCCCTCCGAAATGCGCGAATGCTCTTGTCCCACGCCTTCTCATCCTCCGGCGCCTTCGTCGTCGGCCAATAACCCTCCGGAAACTTCGGCGACCTGTAATGCGGATCCCGCGAAAACTCCAGGATGTCCCACTGCGCAAGCCGCAGGTGTTCGAGCAGCTTCCCACGGCGAGTGCTCCGCGCCCTTCGGCGTCTTGCCCCGCAACTCCACGGGCAAATCCTTCACCGCATCTTCAAACATCGCGTGTGCATGTCCGCCCGTCAGCAGACTCACCACATGCTCCCGCAAAGCCGCATCGCTCTTGCTCGCCATCGTCACCCCTCCGCCATGAGGCATTCCTAGCCTCACAGCAACCATTCCATTATTCGCCGAAATCTCCGTGCTCTAATTTGAATTTGGAGAATCCGCAGACCTCATGCCGCCCATCGCGTTTCTAGAATGTTCCCGCTGCCATGCCCACATCTCCGCCGAAACCCCTCAGACCGTCTGCACGCAATGCACAACTCAGCCTGCTGGCTCCCTTTACGTTCGCTACGATCTCTCCCATCTCCGCGGAACCTCGCCACGTGAAGTCATTGCCCGCGACGCAACCACCTCTCCATCCCGAACTTCGCCCGGCATGTGGCGCTATCGCTCCGTCCTCCCCGCCGTAGAGCCCGTCACGCTTGGCGAAGGCTGGACTCCCATCCTGCACAGCAAGCGTCATCCCGGCGTCTTCCTGAAAGAAGAAGGCGCAAATCCCACCGGCACCTTCAAGGCCCGCGGACTCGCGCTCGCCGTCACCATGGCCAGACACTACGGTCTGCGTAAGCTGGCCGTCCCCTCCGCCGGAAACGCCGCCGGTGCCCTCGCAGCCTACGCGGCCGCCGCCGATATCGAAGCTCACATCTTCATGCCGCGCGATGTGCCCTTCGCAAACTACGTTGAAGCCATCGCGTACGGCGCAAATGTTGTCCTCGTCGACGGCCTCATCTCCGACTGCGCCCGCATCGTCCAGGAGCGCAAGCAACAGGAGGGCTGGTTCGACATCTCCACCCTGAAGGAGCCCTTCCGCGTTGAAGGCAAGAAGACCATGGGATACGAGTGCGTGGAGCAGTTGGATTGGCAATATCCCGACGCCATCTTCTACCCCACCGGTGGCGGAGTCGGCCTCATCGGAATGTGGAAAGCATTTGAAGAAATGGAAGAGCTGGGCTGGGTCCCTCCCGGCAAACGCCCGAAGATGATCGCAGTGCAGTCTTCCGGCTGCGCGCCTGTCGTAAAAGCCTTCGAAGAAGGCCTCTCGGCAAGCACGATGTGGCAGAGCGCGCAGACATTCGCATCCGGCCTTCGCGTCCCCAAGCCCTACGGCGATGCCATCATTCTCGACATCGTGCGCGCCTCAGGCGGCACAGCCATCGCCGTCACCGACGAGCAGATCCTGTCCTCCATCCTTGATTGGGCGCGCCACGAAGGCATCTTTCTCTCGCCCGAAGGAGCCAGTGTCACCGCGGCCTATGACCAGTTGCTCGCCAGCGGATTCCTCAAGCCCTCTGACCGCGTCGTGCTCTTCAACACCGGAGCCGGCTTGAAATACACAGACGTAATCGCGGATGCGATGAAGCTCCAGCGTCCAATGAATTAGCCTTCTTCAGATGCCCACATCCACCACAACTCCGTCGCGAACCTCGCGCAAAGCAGATCGCGTGGCCGCGGTCGCCGGTGTTGTATTCTTCGCATCCGGCGTTATTGCCGCCCTCTCACACCAGGCCGTCATCGGAGAAGCCCTTCGCTGGGCCGGAATCGCGGCTCTCCTCGTGCTTCCGCTCCGCAAGCCGTCTCTCCTGCTCTGGACCCTCGTGGCAATGCTTGCCGGCATTGAGCTCGGCATCGACGCCCCGCACGCTGCCGCGCACGTACGCCTGCCCGGCGATCTCTTTCTTCGCCTCATTCGGATGATCGTCGCGCCGTTGCTCTTCGCCACCATCACCACCGGCATCGCGGGCCACAAGGAACTGCGCTCCGTAGGCCGCATCGCTGTCAAAGCGCTTATCCTTTTTGAAGTGGTCACAACCCTCGGCCTCCTCATCGGCGTCGTCGCCATGAACCTCTCCGGAGCCGGTTGGGGCGTAGCAGTCCCTGCAGGACTGGCGTCCGTGCCCACCACCGCTCAACCGCAAACCTGGGATCAGATCGTTCTCAACGTCTTCCCGGAGAACATTGCGCAGGCCGTCGCTCAAGATCAGATCCTTCAGGTCGCCGTCTTTTCCATCCTCTTCGGATCCGCCCTCGCCTTGCTGCCCGAGCAGAAGCGGTCTCCCCTCCTCGTCCTGCTCCAGTCGCTCGCGGACGTCATGTTTCGGCTCACCCGCATCATCATGTATCTGGCGCCTCTCGCCGCAGGAGCGGCAATCGCCTACACCGTCGGCAGCACCGGAATCGGCACACTCTTTTCGCTTGCAAAGCTCGTCGTCACCTACTATGTCGCGATCGCCGCCTTCGTGCTCCTTGTATTCGTCCCCCTCCTCCTCATCTTCCGAATCCCATTTGCGAAATTCCTCCGAGCAGTCAGCGAGCCTGCGGCCATCGGCTTCGCCACCACGTCGTCAGAGGCCGCTCTCCCGCTGGCCATGGAACGCATGGAAGAGTTCGGCGTCCCGCGCTGGATCGTCTCCTTCGTGATCCCCACCGGCTACAGCTTCAACATGACCGGCGCAAGTCTCTACCTCTCCATGGCTGCGATCTTCGTTGCGCAAACCGCCGGGATCCATCTCTCGTTTGGCCGCCTTTGCGCAATGCTCGCCATCCTGATGGCCACAAGCAAGGGAAGCGCAGGAGTTCCGAGAGCTTCACTGGTCGTATTGCTCGCCACCGCAAGCGCCATTCACCTCCCCGTCGCCCCCATCCTTCTCATCCTCGGTATAGACGCGCTCATGGACATGGGCCGCACCATGATGAACGTAGTCGGCAACTGCATGGCCGCCGCCGTAATCGCCCAAACCGAGCGCGCCCTCCCCACCTAGCACGAGGTCATCCCGAGCGACCGGAGTCCGCCGAGGCGGACGCAGGGAGTCGAGGGACCTGCATTCCCGACGCCAGCCCAGCCACGAACCAGGGTGCCCCATTCATGCCGCAGCTTTATCGCGGCATGAGCGGGAAACCACGAACCCCAAAGTCTCGTCACCCAGAGTTCGAAACCAGAGCACTCACCACCCCTAAATCCCGAGGTCATCCCGAGCGAACGGAGCGAAGCGCAGTGAGTCGAGGGACCTGCATTTCTTCTCTGCACCTGCTCCAGCGCCTTGCATATAATTCCCCACCCTCGGCGCACAATAAAAGCACGGCAGCCTCTAACCAAATGGCAACCAAAGAAATCCCAGCTCCACGCTAATCTCACAATGCAAGACAAAACTCGAAAGAACACAGAAAACCAGCCCGTAAGTCCTTTACTGAGAGGATTCTGCGGCTAACTCCAATGATGAGAGGATTTTAGCGCCATACCCCGCCCGTAACCCATTGAAAATAAGTAATTTCTTTGCAGAATAGGGGGAGGGGGGGTAGGTATATCACGATGTGATACGCGACCACAAAGGAAAATTGCTACCCGTTGCACGCCTCAAGCGACGGTCAAATGACCCTCCTATGGCACAATTGATCTCCAGGAAGAGAACGGGAACCATGATCGATCTCAAGCAGCGGCGGGCGATGTCCCTAATTGCGCTACTCGCAATCGGGATAGCTCTCGTCCTGGTGATGATCCCCGGTTCCCACTCTGGCGACAACAGCGCGTGGATTCCGCTCATTCCTCTGCTTTTCGTCGGAATGATCTCGCCCCTCGGCCTGCTGTCCCCTCTGGCATTCTTCTCTGCCGGGCGCATTCCCGAGGCGCCCACCCCGACCGCATCATTCCAGCGTCCGCCGCCTTTCAGACTCGCTTAGCACTGCGCAACGGCTCCAGGTCATTCGCAGCTTCGCTGCGAAGAGCTTGGTCCATTTGTATGCGAAGTTCCGCAAGCAGTTTGAAAGGTTTCTATGGCAAACCTCGTGTTCTACGCGATCGGAGCTCTGGCCGCTGGCGCGCCGTTTCTCGCGATCGTTATCATTTGCTTTCACTACCATCTCCGGCGGGCCGCATGGAAACGCGCACTGCGGCACGGTGAAAAGCCTGCCGGATTCTGCCCAACTGCCTCATTGGGATCAACGTTCCAGATTTTGCAGGCTTTCTACCGGCCAGGCATCGCGCATGTCATTGAAGCGCAAGAGAAGGAAGACGTCATCGAGGACGATGACGGTGAGCCGGAGACTCCCTTGAAGCATTTCCACCGCCAGCTTCGTCGAATCCGACAAGGCGAGCCGGTGGACACCCTTGTTTGGAGGCTTTGAGTCAAGGTTTTGTTCAACATGGCTCTCATGAACCCGAGCGTGTGCCATGTCACGCGCTTGCAGCCAACGCCATTTACACTGATAGATGGAGACTTCTGTGGTTTTCGATAAGGTACTCACTAAAGTATTCGGCACCGCCAACGAGCGTGCCATCAAGAAGTTGCTGCCCGTAATCACGGCCAGTCGGCACCCTGGAACCGGAGACGGAAAAGCTCTCAGACGAAGAACTGCGCGCCAAAACCGCCGAATTCCGCGCCCGCATCGCCGCCAAGATCAATGGAATCACCGATCGCCGACGCCATCCACGCCGCCGAGCGCGAAGCGCTGGATGAGATTCTTCCTGAAGCATTTGCAGTCGTCCGCGAAGCTGGATGGCGCGCCGTCAAGATGCGCCATTTCGACGTCCAGCTCATCGGCGGCATGGTCCTCCACCAGGGCAAGATCAGCGAAATGAAGACCGGCGAAGGCAAAACCCTCGTCGCCACCCTCGCCTGCTATCTCAACGCCCTCGCCGGCCACGGCGTCCACGTCGTCACCGTCAACGACTACCTGGCCAAGCGCGACGCCGAGTGGATGGGCAAAATCTACGAGTTCCTCGGCCTCACCGTCGGCGTCATCGTCCACGACCTCAGCGACGACGAGCGCCGCGCCGCATACGCCGCCGACATCACCTACGGCACCAACAACGAGTTCGGCTTCGACTACCTCCGCGACAACATGAAGTTCGAACTCAAGGACTGCGTGCAGCGCGGACACTACTACGCCATCGTCGACGAAGTGGACTCGATCCTCATCGACGAAGCCCGCACCCCGCTCATCATCTCCGGCCCCACCGATCAGACCACTGACAAGTACGCCCGCGTCCGCAAGATCATTCCCACCCTCGAAAAAGGCGAGGAGGTCGAGAGCCTCGAAGGCAAGACCTTCACCGGCGACTACGTGGTAGACGAGAAGCACCGCACCATCGGCGTCACCGACGAAGGCTGGGTCACGATCGAAAAAGCCCTCGGCATCGACAACATCGCCGACGCCGAAAACTGGGATCTCAAGCACTACGTCGAAACCGGCATCAAGGCGCACTCCCTCTACAGGCGCGACGTTGACTACGTCGTTAAGGACGGAAATGACGGCAAGGAAGTCATCATCGTCGATACCTTCACCGGCCGCCTGATGCCGGGCCGCCGCTGGTCCGATGGTCTCCACCAGTCCATCGAAGCCAAGGAAGGCGTCAACATCCGCAAGGAAGACCAGACGCTCGCCACCATCACCTTCCAGAACTACTTTCGCCTTTACAAGAAGCTCAGCGGCATGACCGGCACCGCCGAAACCGAAGCCGCCGAGTTCGAAAAGATCTACAAGCTCGAAATCGTCGTCATTCCCACCAACCGGCCTCTCCTGCGCGTCGAGAACCCCGACGTCGTCTACCGCACAGAGAAGGAAAAGTTCAACGCGGCGGCCGACGACATCGCCCAGCTGCACGAGAAGCAGCAGCCCGTCCTGGTCGGCACCGTCTCGATTGAAAAGTCAGAGCGGCTCTCCGGCATCCTTGCGCGCAAAGGCATCCGCCACGTCGTGCTCAACGCCAAATTCCACGAGCGCGAAGCGGAGTACGTCGCGCAGGCCGGGCGCATCGGCATGGTCACCATCGCCACCAACATGGCCGGCCGCGGAACCGACATTCTGCTCGGCGGCAACCCCGACTTCATGGCGCGCCAGGAACTTGTCAAGAAAGCGCGCGCCCGCGCCATCAGTGTCGCCGAGGGAGCCATCAACCCCATGGCGCCTCACGGCTTCCTGCGCTTTTACTACCAGGGCCAGGAGTTCGAAGTCTCTCAGAGCCGACTGGGACGAGTCTTTCAACGTCCACAACGAGGCCGCGCAGAAGGAACACGAAGAAGTCATCGCCGCCGGAGGCCTGTTCATTCTCGGCACTGAGCGCCACGAGTCCCGCCGCATCGACAATCAGCTCCGCGGCCGTGCCGGCCGTCAGGGCGATCCCGGCGCATCGCGCTTTTATCTCTCGCTCGAAGACGACCTCATGCGCATCTTCGCCAAGCAGTGGGTCAGCACGCTGCTTGAGCGCCTCGGCATGGAAGAAGGCGTGCCCATCGAATCGCGCATGATCTCGAACCGCATCGAGGCAGCGCAGAAAGCCGTTGAAGCGCAGAACTTCGAGTCCCGCAAACACCTGCTCGAATATGACGACGTGATGAACAAACAGCGCGAAGCTGTTTATGGATTGCGCCGTCAGCTTCTCGAGGGTGTCGAACAGCGCGAGCTCATCCTCGAAGACTACGTGGGCGGAATCCTCAGCAGCTCCCTCGATGAGTTCGCACCCGAAAATCTTCATCCGGATCAGTGGAATGTAAAGGGTCTGGATGAAAAACTCGTCGGCCAGTTCGGCTTGAGCCTCGACAGCGGCAGGCATCAACCCCCGCGAGCTGTCACGTCACGAGCTCGGCGATGAGGTCTTCGAGAAACTGAAACAGGACTACGAGTCCAAGGAACAGATCCTGAGCCTTGAAACGATGCGCTATCACGAACGCATGGTCATGCTCAGCGTCATCGATGGATTGTGGAAAGATCATCTGCTCGCGATGGACCACCTCAAGGAGGGCATCGGTTTGCGCGGCTACGCGCAGCAGGACCCCCTTGTGGCCTACAAGCGCGAATCCTTCGACATGTTCGAAGCCATGATGGCCAAGTTCCAGGAAGACACCGTCCGCTTCCTCTTCCGCATGCAGATCCTCGGCCCCGACGGCAAGCCGATCACGCGCGGCGCCTGAACCGCGCAGAGCGATTCCGGCCGCGCCCCCGGTGGCAAGCGCCGATCAACCGCTTGCACGCGAGACGGCGGCTCCACGGGAGATCTCAATTCCCACGCGCCAGCCGTCCACCACCATCGACGCGCTCGAAAAGGAATTCCACCGCAAGAAGCAGCGCGAGCTGGAAGCAGCGCAGCGCGCCGGTGGTGCAGACGGCAACCAGGCAAGTCAGCGCCGCACCGGCGAGAAGGTCGGCCGCAACGATCCCTGCCCTTGTGGTTCCGGCAAGAAATACAAGAAGTGCCACGGCGCAGAAGCATAGCAAAGTCAGCGTTCTGGAGCGCTTCGCGCAGCAGCGCGAAGCGCTCCCTCTCTTGATCGCCCGCTACTCCCCTAAAACAAAGCTCACCTCAACGTCCACTTTCGCCTCTCCGTCACCGGACGCAAACTTCCATTTCCGTACTGCATCTTCGGCTGCGGTTGACAGAGCGTGATTTCCGTTAATCGTCTTCACGTCGGTCACTTTGCCGCCGGCATCAACGGTCGCTTCGATCTTCACGATTCCCGTGATCTTCATCCGCTTGGCAAGCTCCGGATACACAGGCGCAACCCGCAACTTGATGGCTCGCTCTTCCGCCGCCCGGCCCGGAAGCGCCAGCAACACGCCCAGAACAACTACAGCAGCCCGCAGAAGATTCTTCCTGCACCCACGCCAAACCTCCCAATCCTTCACACAAAACAAGCCCCTCATCGCTTCCTCCTGACGCACATTGCTGCCACTGAAGGTTATCGGCAAAAGAAGGATTAACTTGATTTGGAGTCTTCAGACCGATCAGGAATCACACAGATCACTCCGCGCCGCAGGCTTCCGCTACTGCCTCGAAAGTGAGGTCGTTGGCCGCGCTGTGATGCTGCTCGCGCCATTGCTCAAACAGCCGCCCGTAACTCAGGGTCAGATAATTCGAGCGATTCACACCGATCCTGGCAGCCGCTCGATCGATCCAGTCTGCCGGCCCTTCCAGTTCGGCGTAGTCGCCAATCGGCGTCTCATCGACGACACAGTGCCCTTCGCCGTCGCTCCACTCGCTGCGCCATTTCTCGTATCGAAACGCCGCAACCAGCCCAAGCGACTGGAAGACCACCGCCAGCGCCTCCCCGTCGGAAACCTCTGTCTCGGTCTCAACGCGGTGCTTGTGGGTGTCCTCTCCTGGCCCCACATCAGGCAGACGCTTATGCGTCACGGTCCATCGCCCGGCATAGCTTCGAATGCGCAGGATCTCCGTGCGCGCGCGCATCCTTCTGTCCGGCGTGTCATAGAGCACGTTGCTTTCAAAGGCTCGGGGTGTATCCAGCCGAAAGCCGGCCTCCCGGAGCCGCATCACCAGCTCGCCAACACTTGTAACCCGGAACTTGATCTCCGTTTCAATCGCCATCGTAAGCCGTGCGGCGTCCTTCAAAAGCTAAGAGATGTTCAGTTCGGTTTGCGTGGTCCCCGCCAACAAGCTTCGCAATACCCGAATGTCCTGTTTGAAACACGCCCTGAGTATAACTTCGTCGGCGATTTCCTGGCGGCGTTCCGCGCGAACGGCGAGAATAAGAGACGTGAAGACTCTTCGACTGGCCGTCGATCCGGCCCGACTCGACACAGAAGAAGCACGGCAAGCCATCGCTCAGGCTGCCGATATCCTTCGATCCGGCGGCCTCGTCGCCTTCCCCACAGAGACGGTGTACGGCCTCGGCGCAAACGCATTGGATCCCAATGCTGTGTCCAGAATCTTCGAAGCCAAGCAGCGCCCTTCCTGGGACCCTGTCATCGTCCACGTCGCTGGACCGGTCACGGACAATCAGATGGTGGCAGCGCTGGTCACAGAGATCCCCGAACCCGCGCGGCGTCTGATGCAGACCTTTTGGCCGGGCCCCCTTACGCTACTTCTGCCGCGCTCTCCCGCCGTGCCCGACGCCGTAACCGCGGGCCGTCCGCTCGTAGGTGTTCGCATGCCGGCGCACCCGGTCGCTTTTGAGATGATTCGCCAGGCCGGAGTTCCGATTGCGGCTCCCAGCGCGAACGTCTTCGGGCATATCAGCCCGACCTCCGCCGAGCACGTCCTCCACGACCTCGACGGCAGGATTGACGCTATTGTCGACGCTGGCCCGACGCACCACGGAGTTGAATCCACGGTGCTCGACCCATGCCAGAACCCGCCCGTCATCTACCGGCCCGGAGCAGTTACGGCTGACCAGATCCGCGAGTCAGTCGGCTCGGTCGCAATCTTCGCGCCCGGCGACCCGGAGCCTTCCTCCGCTCCCGATTCGCTCCCATCTCCCGGAATCAGTCTCCGCCACTATGCCCCGCGCGCCCGTCTCGTCCTCGTTGACGCACAGCTTGCGGAACTGCCCGCCAAACTGCTGGAAGCCGCGAAGCCGTACAGGAAGGAACATCTAGGGATTATGCTTCCCGCCGAATTGGCCAATGCAGAACTGGGAGCCCCTTTGCGCGCCGCGGCCGAGTTTCCGTGGGGTCACTGGGCCTCTCCAGCCGAGTTGGCGAGCAACCTCTATGCCGGTCTGCGTGCGCTCGATGGGCAGGGCTGCTCCGTCATCCTCTGTCCGTTGCCGCCGGCACTGGGACTGGGCGAAGCGATCCGGGACCGCTTGCGTAAAGCTGCCTTTCCTGCCGAGCGATAGGAACGGCGACCTACTGGCCCGCTTCGCCAAGCTTGTACATGTACCTGATTGCAGACTTGTAAATAAGCGTTTTCGAGCGGCCGCGTATCTTCAGAGCGCCCCGGTCGTACCACTCGATGCAGCCTTCCACGCGCTCGCCATCTTCCAGCACGATCACCATGGGTGTCTGCGACTGAATCTGTTTCTGCAGATAGAAGAGCTCCGCCTGACGATGCGCGGAATTATCTTCCGCTTCGTATTGAGAGAATCGAAATGAAACCGCGGCAGGTGAATTTCGGAACTTCCTCTGCGCGGGATACGCGGGCACATCCCGCCGCCCGCCATCTACTCCACCAGGCAAGATAAATTGGCTGTTCATAAGATTGGTACCTCCGAGAACGAACTTCCAACTGCATTAGAGGGCTCGATCAGCCAGCAGAAAGTACAACAGGGTCAGTCGCTTGGCTTGTTTGTCGACGAAACTGGCACGAAGTCAAATGGATCCACACAGATATCGCTGCTCGGTTACCGGCGAACAGAGGGCAGCATCGCCGGGCCCGATCGTCTTCAGGTTTCCGATGATTGAGTGTCCTGATTCTACTCCAAAGATGCCCTCGAGAAGCCCTTGGTTGCTTCCCGCCGAATCGAGCCCGCGCTGCGGTCACAAGCGTATCCTTCACCGCTCTCCAAGACTTACCGCCATTGCATCGAGAGACAGCGAGCGCAGCAGATTGCGCCGCATCCCCTGCTCCACCTGCGCGAGGGCTCGCGACGCGCTTTCGATCCAGTCCACCGTGAGACCCTGTGCCATGCGTTCCAGCTCCGTTCCCATATCGACATTCCGCACCAGACCCGGAGTTCCTGCGACCACAAGAAGCAGGTCCTCCAGAAGGCTGCCCAGCGCCCTCAACAGTCCGAGCGTCTTTTCCTGTCCGTCCGCGCCTGCACGGTAGGTCTCGGTGGCGCGGAATAACTGCGAGTAATCCGGCTCTCGCAGCGCCGTTCTCAGCACCACCAGCGCGTCCTGGCGGCTTGCAAGATACACCCCAGGGTCAAGCGCCAGCGCCCGCCCCACGGCGCCCTCTGCCAACCGCGCCACCAGCGCGCGCTCCTGGGCCTTCAACTCCGGACGCCGCTTCGCCAACAGCGCTTCCAACTCGGAAGCCGGAAGCGCCCCAAGCCGGTGGAGCACGGCGCGCGAACGGATGGTCGGCAGCAGCTCCTGCGGATTCTCGGCCAGCAGGATCAGCGACGTCTGCGGCGGTGGCTCTTCCAGGACCTTCAGGAGGCTGTTTGCCGCCTCTTTCATGAATGCCGACGAGGTGAAAATGGTGAACGCGCGGACTGCCTCGACCGGCGGCCGGTAATACGCGGCATGAATCACCTGGCGCACCTGGCCCATTTTGATCAGCAGTTGCGGAGGGTCCGGCGGAACGATCAGCACGTCGGTATGGGTCTGGATCAGGATGCGCGTCTCGCGCTTGTCGGCATCCCGCATATCTTCGCGCGCCGCAACCGCCTCGGCCACGCGCTCTTCCAGGTTCGCTGCTTCGCCGATGCGCCTGCAGTTCTGGCACTCGCCGCAGAAATCCGGCAGCCCGTCACTCTCTGTCGGGTTGAGGCAGTTCACCGCCCGGGCCAGCATGAGCGCCAGCGTGTACTTGCCGGCACCTTTTGGTCCCGCCAGAATCAACGCCTGCGGAAAATGCCCGCTGCGTACGCTCTCGCGCAGCCGCGTCACGGTTGCCGAATTGCCTAGAAATTCCTGGAAACCCACGATTCGAGTCTAGAGCATTTTCGGGATGGCTGCCCCTCGACGCACCAACAACTCAGAATTATCACCCAAGAAAGCCGAGACTGCCAGCCCCGCCGGATCGCTTCTCAACTCGATTCCGTCCTGTAGATTCTGTTTGCTCATTGCCACGCTTGACCCTATTCTGTAGCGGCCATATTGGCTGAATCTTCAGCGCACAAGAGGTGCTATGAGGCGCGCGATTTTTATCAGCTACCGCAGGGATGACACGGAAGGCGAGGCGGGCCGCTTATACGACGATTTAGTCCGGACCTTCAGTGAGAACTCGGTTTTTATGGACGTCGCGGGGATTAATCCCGGCATGGATTTCCGCAAGGCAATCGACGACAACGTGGCCGGCTGCGGCGTCCTCCTCGCGATGATAGGACCCACCTGGGCGACGATCACCAGCAGCGAAGGCCAACGTCGACTCGATGATTCCAATGACTTTGTTCGTCTGGAAATCGCCTCTGCCCTCGCCCGAAACGTTGCAGTCATTCCTGTCCTTGTCCACGACGCCCGGATGCCCCATGCGAGCCAGCTTCCGGACAATTTGAAGGACCTGTCCTATCGCAACAGCGTTGAGATCACGCATGCGCGTTGGAACTCCGACGTGCAGCTTCTGATTGAGGCACTCTGCCAATACGTCGGCGCATCGAAGGCCACAAGCGAAGAGCCGGTGCATGCCACCGTTGCCGTTCAGCTTCCGCCCGCCAACCCGCCCGCTTCTGAACCAGATATCGCTCGAAAGTCAAAAACGCCGCTGATTGCCGGGATCGGTGTGGCTGCCGTGCTGATCATTGCGGCGATCGCATTCTTTGCGTCGCGTGGTTCGGGCTCGTCAAGCGGTTCTTCGGACGGCACGGCAACCCATTCTGCTCCAGCCGAAGAAGAGAAGCTAGCTCAGCGACCCGACGATTCTCTCAAGGGAACTTGGACGAATGCTTCGCCGATGACCCACAACGGCCTGGACAAACTGAAGATAACCTTCGCCGGAGCTGAGCCATCCGTTTACATTCGGGCATGGGGGAAATGCGAGCCTGAGGACTGCGATTGGGGCGAGCAGGAAGGCACCGTCAACGGCAGCGAGGTCACCGCTACATGGACCGTGGTGCCCGAAACCGAAGAGCAGGAAAAAGGCCGGGTGGCCACCGTGACGGTCCGGCCCAATGGCCACTGGCTCAGCGTTGAGATTGTGAACGAATTTCCCAATCGCCCCGCCCTGAAGAAACAATTTGAATTTGCACGGGCTCAATAAGCTGCATCATTCACTGTGGAGCACGCGCTCAACCGGAGGCCTTCCTGCAGTTAAAGCATTTCGATCGTGCGTTAAGGGGATGCAACCGGAGTGCGCGTTTCTCATCCCCTTAACTTCCAATTACTTCGCCGGAATCAGGTCGAATTTCCCAGATCCCTCCTCATAAAAGAGCGCGCCTTCCGTTTTGTCACCGCCGCTCCAATGCTTGTGGCCACCCGGGATTCGGATGAAATCTCCAGCCGCGACGCGCTTTTCACCTGCTTCATCCTTATAGAGATAAGCCCCCTTAACGACGACAAGACACACATCGCTGGTGTGCGTATGCGTTCCCGAGACGTACCCCGGTTCGAACTTCGTAAATGTTCCGTGGGGCCCCTTGTTCGGGTCGCCCCAGAGGACGGCCATGGATACCCCAGCCATCGGCGATTGATCGAACTTCGCCTGCTGTGCAGCCACATACAGCACGGACTTGTCGCTATTCCCCGCTCCGGTCTGAGCCCCCGCAGTTCCCACCGACAACGCAGCAACAACCAAAGCCGCCATTCCAGATACAATCAGCGAATATTTCATTGTGTTTTCCTCTCTATACTCTCTTGCTGCCAGCCTTCGGGGGAATCAAAACTATTCGATTCAAAGATCTCAACGTTCATTCGTGGTCCTTTCTTTTGCGTAGCGATTGCTACCACATCGTCAATGGGGTTGTCGCTCAAGAAATGGACATGTGACAGATTCGTTCCAACTTGTCTACGCAAAACGGATCGCATTGCAGGTAGACTCCGATCCCGCTCATTGGACCAAACTGGTCCCATCTCAAGGATGAATCCGGACGGGACCACTTTGGTTGCGAATCAGGCGTCCTTGCGGCTGTTTTCGCGGATGGTCCTGATTTCCTCCGCTGGGATGTGAAGGAACTCCAGAAACTCCTGGTGTTCCGAGGGTGCGGAGCGCTCGAATTCAGCATGCCAGCGATTCATCTGCTCCCCGCTGAACCCGCATGACTTCATGATGGAAACCCACTTCTCCTTGGTAATCATCTTTGCCTTCCCCAGAGCTTTGTGCTCCAGCAGTTTGAGGATCGCCTGCTGGTGAGAACGCAGGGTCGTGATCTCGGCGTCGAGTTCGAGCAGACGCCGCTTCAGGACTCCGGTTGCATCCCTGCCATTGCGATCCGATTTCGTGTTCAAAATGATGCGGATGTCTTCGAGTTTCAGGCCTGCGTCGCGGTACGCACGAATCTGCAGCAAACGCCGTAGATCAGCCTCACCGTAACTGCGATAGTTGCCGCCGCTGCGCTGCGGAGGGGGCATCAAACCGATCGATTCGTAATACAAGAGGGCGGTCCGGCTCATGCTGCACCGCCGGGCGAGTTTGGTCACCGTGAACATCGTCCATCCCTACTGTGAACCCTACACTTGTAGACAGGTCAAGCAGCAATGGCAAGAAAATTCGAGATGGTCATGCTTCGCCCAGACAGCCGACCGAGCCGCCTCATCGACTTCCCCGTACAATAGAAAAGGAAGCCGATCCCGACCAATGCCGGAAGCCGAGCAAAAGCCCAGCCAACCGAATCCGAATCAGCCTGATGCCAAGAAGGCCGAACCTCGCAAGGCCGACGAAGACCCGGTCGGCAAGGTTTACGATTCCCGGCTTATCAGGCGGCTTGGCGCTTATCTGAAGCCCGTATTGGTGGCAGGCGGTCATCTCTTCCCTGTCGATCTCTCTGAAGTCTCTCAGCGACGTTGCTGGCCCATACCTGGTGATGGTTGGCATCGACCGGTACTTCCCGACCGACTCGGGCGGCTCGGCCCACGCGAGCATGCTGAGCAACGCCGGCGGACCCACAAGGCTGCTGCTGCGTCACCTGCCCACGGACCCTGCACAGGGCATCACGCGCCTGGCGTTGATTTACCTCGTGGCCCTGGTCTCCGCTTACCTTTTTGAGTTCATTCAGACCTACCTGATGCAGTGGACCGGCCAGAAGATCATGTTCGACTGCGCCGCGACATCTTCCGCCACATGCAGCGCATGCACATCGGCTTCTTTCGACAACCACGCGGTAGGCCGCCTGGTCACTCGGCTCACCTCCGACGTGGATGCCATCAATGAAATGTTCACGGGCGGCATACTGGCCATCGTCGACGACTTCTTCACCCTGACGATCATGGCCATCGTGATGCTCAGCATCAACTGGTGGCTGGCCCTGCTCGCGTTCGCCGTGCTGCCGGTGATCCTCTTCGTGACACGCGCTGTTCCGCAACAGCGTGCGCGAGAGCTATCGCCGGGTCCGCGCAGCCATCGCGCGCATCAACAGCTTCACGCAGGAACACGTCAGCGGCATGAGCGTGGTGCAGCTCTTCAACCGCGAAGAGCGCGCGTACAACGACTTCGAGGCGGTCAATCGCCTGCACATGATCGCCTTCAAAGACACGATCTTCGCCTACGCGCTCTACTACCCCGCGGTTGAGTTGCTATCCTCCATCGCGATTGCGCTCGTGATCTGGCGCGGCGGCTTCGGCGTGCTTTCCGGCTCGGTGACCATCGGCATGCTGGCCATGTTCAACATGTATTCGCAACGCTTCTGGCGGCCGATTCAGGATCTCAGCGACAAGTACAACATCCTGCAGGCCGCCATGGCCGCCTGCGAACGCATCTTCAAGCTGATGGATACGGCGCCGGAGATCGTGAGCCCCGCAAATCCGCGCGTAGGCGACGGGTCGAACCGCATCGAGTTCCGGCACGTCTGGTTCACCTATCAGAAGCTGACTCCGGATCAGAAGGCCGCCGTCGATCACGCTGCGAGTTCACCGCAGAGCGCCTCAGAGCTGGCCGCGATCACCGACATCGAGTGGATTCTGAAGGATGTTTCCTTCACCGTCGAACCCGGACCAGACCGTCGCGATCGTGGGACACACCGGCGCGGGCAAAACCACGCTCACCAGCCTGATGATGCGCTTCTACGACGTGACCGCCGGCGCGATTCTCCTCGACGGCGTCGATCTTCGCGAACAGGATCTGGCAGCGCTCCGCAATCACTTCGCCGTCGTGCTGCAGGATCCGTTCCTCTTCACCGGAACGCTGGCTGAAAACATCCGCTTCGGCAATGAGGAAATCACGGATGAAGCTCTGCGTCAGGCGGCGCGCGACGTCAATGTGCTTGACTTCATCGAAACGCTTCCCCACGGGTTTGACGAGCCGGTGCGGGAGCGCGGCAACTCGCTCTCGACCGGCCAGAAGCAGCTCATCAACTTCGCGCGGGCACTGGCTTACAATCCGCGAATTCTCATTCTCGACGAAGCCACTTCCAGCGTGGACACCGACACCGAGTTGCGCATCCGCGGCGCCCTCGAGCGCATGGTCGAAGGCCGAACGAGCGTGCTGATTGCGCATCGTCTTTCCACTGTTCAGCGCGCTGACACGATTCTCGTCATGCACAAAGGCCAGCTGCGCGAGATGGGTTCGCACCAGCAGTTGCTCGCACGCCGCGGCCTCTACTGGAAGCTCTACCAGCTCCAGTACAAGGATCAGGAGCTCGGGGTCGGGCCGCTTCCAGCCCGCGAGCCGTCCATCGCGCCTGCACTTTGAACGCACGAGCCCGCGGCGTCGGCTTGAGTCTTGACTAATTCAGACCCCACCAGAGAACAATAGACGCCAATGCTGCGCTCCACGTAGTGTTCCACGGTGAAGTGTTGCTCAATTTTGGCTCTCGCAGCTTTGCCCATGACAACGGTTGATTCCGGGTTGTTGTAGTGGAAGAGAATCGCCTCTGCAAGCGCCTCCGGATCTCTCGCCGGCACAATTGTGCCATCTACCCCCGGTGTGACACAGTCTTCCGCGCCGGACAACTCCGTTGCGACAACCGGCAGACCACTGGACATCGACTCAAGAAGAACGCGAGCCAGCCCTTCGTTGACCGAGGGGAACGCGAGGAGATGCGATTTCTGATACCACTCCGCCACTTGCGCGGGTGGAAGCGCACCGGTGTACCTTACATTCGGCGATACAGTTCGCTTCAGGAAAGCCTTTATATCGCGCGAAATACTTCCGATCATCAGCAGCTCGGCGTTCGGCAATTTCAATTGCTCCCAGGCTTTCAAAAGATACGGCACTCCCTTCGCGATTTCGACGCGACCCGCGTAGCAAACGCGGAAGGGTTGTCGGGGAGGAGGCACTGCTGGGGGAACAAAGAACCGGTGGTCCACTCCCATATGCACAATGATCGTTTTGCGCCCGTAGCCCTGTCCTTCAAAGCTGCGGCGCGCCATCTCGGAAGGAACGACGATGTAGTCGCAGATTTCAAATTCGAGCGCCATGCGACGGATCAGCGGAGAAAGCAGGATTGAGGAGCAATCGCGCCGCCTGACGCCGAATGTTTCACACTCCCCGAGGACTGCTGTTTGCCAGTCATGGGGATGCATAGCGGCATTTTCAAGCAACGTGATCGCACCGTGTTCCCGGGCAGCCTGCAAACCGGAGCGAGCGATGCAGGCACAGCCGTGGTAAATCGTGCATGCAGGGACCCATCGCGCGGCGAGCCGGTCGGAGACTGCTGTCGTAAGGAGCGCCGGGAGCGCCATGTTTGCGCCGGGCAGACGCCGCCAGATACCCCAGAGGACACGATTCGCAAACCTGTACAGTTTGTAACGGTGAACCAGCCTGAGGGATTCGGGGCCATCCGGATCAAATATCTCGAGGTCGCGTCCGAATGAGTGGACTCGCCTTAACATTCCTCTCTTCTGAAGCGTCGCTGCAAGCTGCCTGGTAATGGATACAGACCCAATAACCAGAGTGACGACCGGCAGCGCTGGTCCAGGACCTCCTCTGGCCTCCGGCAAGAGCCTTTCGAGTGAGACTTCAGGCGGCACGATTCACATCTTTCGTTTCGTATTTCTCGCGATGGTCACAAAGCATCGCCGGGGCCAATACAGTTGGATCGCGTGCATCTCGGATCACAGCTTCGGCAGTGCAACTGCCCCATCGAGGATATGATAGAAAGTTAGACTCACATTCGTACCGTAGGTCTGGCAAGTGCGGCATTTTCCCTCCCGGAGCGGTGCTCTTTGAAACTGACCAAAACTCCAAGAGTCGAGTTATTTGACACGAGCCTTCGAGACGGCCTTCAGCAGCCCAACCTCGAGATCTCCGTGCCCAGCGCAGTTCATCTCTTGCAGCGCATGGGCGCGTTTGGGGTGCACTTTGCGGAGATCGGATTCGCCGGCGCAAACCTGTTCGTCGATGATCTGACAAAGGCCCTCTCTTCTGTCGACACCGGAGCAATGAAACTCGCCTTGTTCGGCAGAACGCGCGGCCGAGGCATGAAGGTGGAAGAATGGCCGGATGTGCAGTTCATGCTTCGCCACAAGAAGCGCGTTCCCGTTGCGGTGATCGTGGTCAAGTCGCGTCTGCTGGACGTGACCAAATCCCTGGAGACGACTCCCGAAGAAAACCTGCGCATGACCTGGGAAACCATTGACTATCTGCAGGCCAGCGGTCTGGACGTCTTCGTTGACCTTGAACACGCCATGGATGCCAACTGCGGACGCCGCGAGAACGGCAACCCATGCGACGAAGACTTTCATCGGCGCAGTGTCGATTACTTCAGTCAGCTCGTGGATCAATGCGTAGGCCAGAAGGTGGGCCGGATTGTAATTTGCGACACGACAGGAGGCGCAAGCCCCGAAGAAGTGACAGGCGTGATTGGTGGCCTGGCCACTCAATACCCGGATGCGAAGTTCGGATTTCACGGGCACAAAGATCGCGGCCTCGGAGTGGCAAACACGCGCGCTGCTATTCTCGCCGGCGCTGTCCATGTGCAGGGAACTCTTCTCGGCACAGGTGAGCGCTGTGGCAACGTCAACCTTACGACCGTGATCGGCGGAATGCAGCTTCGCGGAGAAGCAGAGTTTGTTGCGCCGGAGTCCCTGACCGGTCTCACGAGTCTCGTCCACTCGGCATACGCTGCTTTTGGACTCGAGCCCCCTCATAGCGCCCCCATCGTTGGACTTGGGGCGTTCGGCACCTGGGCTGGAATGCACGGCAGCAGCGAGCGCAAAAACCCGGGTGCATACCTGTGGTGCGATCCCGCCCGCGTAGGTTCGAACCCCACCATCGGCGTCAATCGTCAGTCGGGCAAGGCAAACATCATGTTGCTTTCCGAGAGTCTGGGCATGCCGCTCAACTCCGACCAGGCGCAGGCAGTGATTGACGCGAATGAATCAATGATTGAAGGCGGTGGCTACACGGCCAGCGAAGTTTCATTCCGCCTGGCGTGCATGAGAGTACTGAAGACCCTCCGCAATCGCTTCAGCATCCGCAGCTGGCGCGTCTTCGACGAGTCAGACGAGATCGGCAACCGATTCGTCCAGGCATTCATGACGTTGTCTGTCGGCGAATCCACTGTGACCACCACGCGCTCCGAGGGCGCCGGCCCTGTAGATGCTCTGACCAAGGCCATGCGGCACGAACTGGAAAAATGGCACCCGGCCCTGGCCGAAATGCGCTTGGGCACATTCACGGTCATGGCCCTTGATGTCGCAGCGCAGGATTCAGCGGCTCATGTGCGCGTGACAGTGAGCTTCCATGCCGACGGTCACGAGCCCTGGATTACGGCAGGGGTCAGCAGCGATATGAACCAGGCGGCCCTGATGGCCATCGTCGACGGCTTCAATTACTGGCTGCTGACGAAATCCGATGATCCAGCAGAGAGAATCACCGAACCTGCTGCGAGTCCAGAGCAGGTTTCCACCTAAGCCGGTTTGATCCAGCCGAGCGTGCACAAAATAAACGCGCCATTTCGCATATGCGGAATGGCGCGTTTTCGTTCGTATCGTTCGAACGCTGTTACTTCGCAGCAAGCGACGGACGCGTGTCCAGCGATCCGTTGGCATAGCCCTTGGCCATCTCTGCGATCGAAATCGGCGTGTAGTCCTTGGCGTGGCCGGCCTGACCGAACTCGCGTCATGCGCTGCGCAACCACCTTCTTCATGGCGTCGCGGGCGGGCTTCATGTAGTCGCGCGGATCGAACTTCTCCGGCGTCTCCCAGAACACCTTGCGGATCGCGCCGGTGATGGCAAGCCGATTGTCGGTGTCGACGTTGATCTTGCGAACGCCGTTGCGAATGCCAAGCTGAATCTCTTCGACCGGAACGCCCCAGGTCTCCTTCAGCTTGCCGCCGTACTTGTTCACGATGTCCTGCAGGTCCTTGGGCACCGACGAACTGCCGTGCATCACCAGGTGCGTGTGCGGCAGGCGCTTGTGGATCGCGATCAGGACGTCCATCTTGAGCACGGAGCCGTCCGGCTTCTTCGTAAACTTGTATGCGCCGTGGCTGGTGCCGATGGCAATCGCCAGAGCGTCCACGCCGGTGCGCTCGGCAAATTCGACAGCCTGGTCGGGATCGGTGATGTGCTCGAGGCCGGTGCCGCCCGCGCCGTGGCCGTCTTCCACGCCGCCCAGCACGCCGATCTCGCCTTCGACCGTGACGCCGCGCTCGTGCGCGTAGTCCACCACCCTGCGCGTCACTTCAACGTTCTCTTCGAACGACGAGGGCGTCTTGCCGTCTTCCTTCAGCGAGCCGTCCATCATCACGCTGGTGAAACCCAGCTCGATGGCGCTCTTGCAGGTCTCAAAGCTGTTGCCGTGATCCTGGTGCATGGCGATGGGAATATCGGGATTCAGTTCGCTCGCGGCCAGAATCAGGTGAAAGAGGTAGCGGTCCTCGGCAAACGGCGCGCGCGCCGCGGCTGGCCTGAACGATGACCGGCGAGTTGGTCTCCTTCGCCGCGCCCATGATGGCCTGGATCTGTTCCATATCGTTGACGTTGAATGCGCCGACGCCGTATCCGCCCTTGGCGGCCTCGTCGAGGAGCTGCCGCATGGATACTAGAGGCATAGCAATTCTCCTTCTCAATTCCTGATTGGATATTCGGCCGCGGTGCCTTCTGTCCTGAGGGGCAGCACGCAAACAGCATGTCGAGCGGCGCGAACTGCGATCGTCAATATGGTAGCAGAGCCGCGCAATCGAAAAGTGTGTTCAAGCGCACACCGACGGAACTCCTTTGTAAAGGGTGATATGGAATAATCCGTCCGTGCCCCTCGCCGCCGCCTCCAACCCAAGTTGGTTCCTTTTGCTTTGTGCCGCTGGAGCCGTTCTTTTGCTGCTGGTCCTCATTGCAAGAGTCCGTCTCCATCCAGCGCTGGCGTTGACGGTGGCTGCGCTTGCGCTCGGCGTGTCATCCGGCATGCCGCTCAGGCAGGTGCCGGTCTCTTTCTCGCTCGGCGTTGGAAACCTCATGGGGCACATCGCAATTGTGCTCGGCCTGGGCGCGATCCTCGGCAACCTGCTGGCCCGCTCCGGCGGAGCGACCGCCCTTGGCAGGGTGCTGGTGGAGAACTGCGGGGAACGCGGCTTGCCGTGGGCACTGCTGGGACTGGGAATCCTGGTCGGCATGCCTGTCTTCTTTGAAGTCGGGCTGGTGCTGCTGATGCCGATCGTGGCGGCAGCCGCCCACCGCAGCGAGCGTCCGCCGATCCTCGTCGGCCTTCCGCTGATGGCCGGGCTCTCCATCGTTCATGGAACCCTGCCACCGCATCCTGCAGCGATGCTCGCCGCCACCCAGTATCATGCCGATCTCGGCCGCACCATTCTTTTTGGTCTGATCGTTGGACTGCCCGCCGGTGCGCTCGCCGGGCCAGTTCTTGGGTGGATCCTCATCCGGCGATGGCGCAAAAAGAACGCAAAAGCAGGCGGCGAATCCCTCGAACCTGACGGAGCAATCTTCGATGTTCCAGCAGAAACAGAACTGCGAAGAGTCCACAACCAGTGCGGAGACCGAGCCAACCAAGACCGCTGCAGTTGAAGTCTATCCGGATCCGATCCCTGCACCCGCCGGACCTCTGCGCGCCACAGCAGCCATTCTGCTGCCGATTGCGCTCATCTTTCTCGGCAGCTGGGCTGATTCTGTCTCAACGCCTGGAAGCACTGCGAACCAGATCTTCCGATTCGTGGGCAGTCCGGACGTGGCCCTGCTCATCGCCGTGCTGGTTGCGCTGATCACGCTCGGAAGCAGGATCCAGACAGGCCGTCATCACGGCCGGGAGCTTCTTCGCAGGGTCACGACGGAGTCGTTCGAGCCGATCGCCAACGTCCTCGTGATCCTGGCTGCGGCCGGCGGTCTGAGCGGAATCCTGCGCGACTCAGGTGCGGCGCAAGCCACCATCGGAATTGCGCTGGCCGCGCACATGCCGCCGCTCGTCATGGCGTGGCTGCTTGCGGCCGTCGTTCGCGTCTCCATGGGTTCGGCCACGGTCGCCATGGCGGTGGCTTCCGGTGTCCTGGCGCCGATGGCTGGGCATCTCGGCGTGAGGCCTGAATTGCTGGTCCTTGCCACCGGTACCGGGTCCCTCATTCTGTCGCACGTCAATGATCCCGGCTTCTGGATGATTCAATCCTTCTTCAAGCTCGAAGTGAAAGACACACTCAAGACCTGGACAGTGCTGGAAACGGTGCTGTCCGTTGCGGGGCTCGTGGGCACGCTTCTGCTTTCTGCGGTCCTGGGGTGAGAGCATCGATGGCGCTTAGCGACCGAGCACAGCGCGCTGCACCGCAAAGATCTCCTTGAGCCCCGCAGCGGCCAGGTCGATCATCTGGTTCAACTGTGCGCGAGAGTAGCTTCCCTTCTCCGCAGTCGCCTGCGTCTCGATAAGGCCTCCATCGGCGGTCATCACCACGTTCATGTCGACCTCGGCCTGCGAGTCCTCCTCGTAGCAGAGGTCGAGCAGCGGCGTTCCGCCGACAATGCCCACCGACGTGGCGGCGATCAATTGCTTCAGGGGAGACTGCTTGAGCGTCCCGGCCTGCACAAGCGCCTGCAGCGCAATTGCCAGCGCGATCGCGGCGCCGGTAATGGCGGCGGTGCGCGTCCCACCGTCGGCCTGGATCACGTCGCAATCCAGAATGACAGACCGTTCGCCGAGCGCCTGCATGTCCACGACCGACCGCAGGCTCCGGCCAATCAGCCGTTGAATCTCGTGGGTGCGCCCTCCAATTTTCCCTCGTTCGCTTTCGCGCGGCGTGCGCGTCACCGTTGACCGGGGCAGCATCGCATACTCCGCCGTCACCCAGCCGCGGCCGGAGTTGCGCAGCCAGCCCGGCACACCCTGCTCGATCGTGGCGTTGGTCAGCACCCGGGTATTTCCGAGCGTGACCAGGACCGACCCTTCCGCAGTCTGTACGAAGCCGGGAGTGAGTTGCAGCGGACGCAGCTGGTCCGCCGCCCGATTGTCGGGGCGGAAGAGATTGGAGGAGGACAGGTTATTCATAGTGGGATTGTACGAAAGCTCGTTCCCGCCTCGCCTTAGCCGTATCGAGGGTCGCCCGATTCAGAACTCAGCAGGAGTTCTCAGCCCAAAAGGGGAATGATCCGTAACACAATGAACACACTATAGTTACGACCTCCTTGGCAAAGAGCGTCTTCCCAAAGTGGGACGGCCGACTCCGCCTTGCTTACCGGCATTCCTCGCCTTCGATAGTGAAACCCCAAATGATCAACGACTTAGCAAATGTGTCCGGATTTGGCACGCAACGTGTAACAGAAAGGAACAGTACAACGAACTCAAAACTAGAACGGGAATCCAGCCCCGGCAGAAATCGGCAATCCGCCGACTGACGAAGCTCTGGGAGAGAAAGGAAGTTGCATGCAGCTGATGGAACAAGAAATACCAGTGGGACTCTTAGAGCCGGAGAATATTGACGGCACCCTGCAGGGCTTGCCAATGTTGGACTGTCACGCGGAGAGCCTGGCTCAGGTGGCGCACGACGCCCGCAACATGGTAACTGCGCTGAATCTCTACTGCGACCTGCTCCAGGAGCCGGGAGTGCTTTCGGCGGGGTTTGCCCACTACGGCAGCGAATTGAAGCACGTGGCCGCGACCAGCCGTGTCCTGGTGGAAAAGCTCGCCGCGCTGAATGGAGCTGGCGTCTCAGCACGAGATGCCGCGCTGATTGAGCCGAGTGGATCTGTCAGAGGGATGAGAGGTTCTCATCAGCACGCCGACACTTGGAAACTCGGGCCTGCTATTCCAATCGACAATCTGGCCGCAGAGGTATTGGCGAACCGCAGTCTTCTGGCGGCGCTCGTCGGCTCAACCGTCAACATGACCATTGACGTGGAGGGAAGCGCATTGCCGGTCCGGCTCACCGGCGAGGACCTGACCCGGATCCTGGTTAACCTGGCGAAGAACGCCGCGGAGGCGATGTCCTCCGTCGGAAGAATTCATATCAGTCTGCGGGAGAGCGCCGGCGATTCAGTGGATGCTTCCTGGCTGACTTTGAATGTCGAAGACAACGGGCCCGGCTTTCCAGACAGGCTTCTGGCAAACATCTTCGAGCTGGGTGAGAGTGCGCGGGCGAACCTCACCACAATGCGCGGTGACTGGCCAATTCGCCAGCGCGGATTGGGCCTGTCGATCACGCGGTCGCTCGTTGAGGCAGCCGGCGGCTGCATTCACGCCGCCAACCGCGATCCGGTGGGCGCATGCATCCAGATCGAACTGCCCGTCGCAAAACCCACCGATATCCAACTGCCGCCCCAAACCACTGGCGACAACGCGTCATTTAACTAATTGCGTCCGAGGCGAATACAATGCTCGAAACAGTCATTTCTGCAAGGGCCATGGAGTTTAACCCGCAAGTTGTTGAGCCATCGCCGAAGCTGCACCTCCTGATTGTGGAGTCCGATCCCGCGATGCGCTCGGCATGCGCCGAGATCGCCGAGGGCCTTGGCTATCTGGTTCAATCCACCGGTGAGTTGGGGCATGCGCGCAGCATTCTCTGCATCCAACCGGCGGATATCCTGCTGGTCAGCTTGCCACGGAACAGCAATGAAGGCCTCGCATTGATCGCGGAGGTCAGGCTTCTCTATCCGCAGCTCACAGTCGTTGCAATGACCGCATCGGGTTCGGTGAACGGTGCGGTGGAAGCCATGCGCTGCGGTGCTTCCGACTACCTGGCCAAGCCGTTCAACATGGACGAGCTTTCGACCGTGCTCGACCGCGCAGCCGCAAACCATACAACCGTCTCTGCGGCACGCCATCTGCGGGGGCAGCTCCGTCTTTCACGAGGCCTGGGCTCGATGATCGGTCACTCGGCAGAGATGGAGAAGCTATACCGCATCCTGTCGAAAGTCGCCCAGGGCACGCATCCGGTCCTCATCCTCGGGGAGAGCGGAACAGGCAAGGAAATGGTGGCGCGAACATTACACGCATTCGGTCCCAACGCGCAGAAACCCTTCCTTCCCGTGGACTGTGGCTCGCTGGTGCCGACCCTCGTGGAAAGCGAACTCTTTGGCTACGTAAAGGGAGCCTTTACCGGCGCAAACCGTTCCAAGGATGGCCTGCTGGTCTCGGCCGAAGGCGGCACCGTCTTCCTGGATGAGATCGGCGAATTGACTCTCGACCTGCAATCCAAGCTTCTACGGGCGCTGCAGGAAAAGGAAGTGCGCCCTGTGGGCGCCACACATCGGGTTCCGATTCGCGCGCGTATCGTGGCGGCCACCAACCGCGATCTCGCAACAATGGTTGACCGCGGCACATTCCGCAAGGATCTTTACTACCGGCTCAACGTCGTGAAGCTGCAGCTTCCTCCGCTGCGCGACCGCCGCGAGGACATTCCTCTCCTGGCCGCGCACTTCCTCGACCGGATCAGCCGCGAACATGGCGTGAAACTCACGCTTAGCGATGAAGCGCTGCGCACGATCATGGAGCATGACTGGCCCGGAAACGTGCGCGAATTGGAAAATGCGATCGAACGAGCGTGCGCACTCTCTTCCGGGCCTCTGCTCAGCCTGAGCGATCTGCCAACGCAGCTGCGCCAGCAACGCCTCGAGGCGTACCGGGCGGCTTCCGCTGAAAACGATGATGCGGAAGCTCAAGAGAAGCAACTGGTCACTCCCCTGGCGGAAATGGAGCGCCAGGCAATTCTCGGGGCCATTCGCACTCTCCACGGGGACAAGCTGCAGGCCGCCAGGCTGCTTGGCATCGGCAAAACAACCCTTTATCGAAAACTCAAAGAGTACGGCATCGCTGACCCGCTCGACGAACAATAGGCCGGCCGAACCGATCTCAACAATTGTCAAAAAACATCGGCGGCAACGGGCCAAACTGCGAGTCGCGAGACAGCCCGGGCCGCTCAAAGAGGAGTTGAAGATGAACATCCTGATGGTTACTGGAATCGAAGGAGCGCGCAATTGCGCTGCGCAGGTGACGGCGCAACTTGGCATCGAGGTCGATGTCGCCGATGGAAGAAGGTCCGCGCTCTCTGCTCTGCGCCACAAGGAATTCGCAGCTGTGGTTGTGGACGATAGTCTGGCCGAATGCGATCCTGCCGCAGCCGAGACAATCTGGGAACGCGCCGGACTGGCGATTCCGCTCCAGATCAACTTTGCGCTCTCCGGGGCTGCCCGCATCATTCGCGAGATTCGTGCTGCGCTCCATCGGCGCGAGCGGGAGCAGGCCGTGGCACGGCGCGCAGCCACCGTAGAGATTGAGTTCGCCGTGAAGGAAACCATATCAGGATTGTGGCTGCACTCCCAATTGGCTCTCTCGGAGCGAGGAGTACCCCATCCGGTTGCTGACAAGCTGCGCGTCGTCGCCGATCTCGCCGGCGCTCTGCGCCAGAAGCTAAGTGATCCATCGAAAATGCAACGCGAAACGCCGGCATAAGGCCGCGTCCTTCTTTGCATTGCACGCACCCGCCGCGGCGGGCTTCTGGCCGGAACACAATGTGCTCCGGCCGCTTTTTTTTGTTGCCGGAGGGAGACGGGTCTCCTGCCGTGAGCTAGGCTTCCACCAGGGCGTCTGCAATGACCAGATGCTTGTCCAGCGCTGCAATGCCCAAGTCGATCTCTTCTTTGGTCACAATCAGTGGCGGAGCGATGACGAAGTGACTTACCCACGCCTGCTGGGCAACTCCGTCGGCCATCATCTTCGCAGCGATCTGATCCACAACCAGCGGCTTGCCTTCGACCTTGTCCCGCATGGTGTTGAAGGGCTCTTTCGTCTTGCGATTCTTCACCAGCTCGACCGCGAAGAAGAGCCCAAGCCCGCGCACGTCGCCTACGGACGGATGCTTTTCCTTGAGGACCTCCAGCCTTTCGCGGACATAAGGTTCCAGTTCCGCTGCGCGCTCGACGAGCTTGAGCCGCTGCATCTCCTCAATCGTCGCCACGGCCGGCCCGAGCGTAATGGGATGCGCCTCGTACGTGTGGCCGTGCGAGAAGTAGTGGTCCTCGAAGTAGTCGGCGAGTTTCTTCGTTGTCGCGCAAAGTCCCAGCGGCACATACGCAGAAGTGATTCCCTTGGCTGTCACCAGAATGTCCGGCTTCACGTTCCAGTGATTCACGGCAAACCACTTGCCGGTGCGGCCCCAGCCGGTCATGACCTCATCGGCAATCATCAGCACGCCATGGCGATCGCAGATTTCGCGCAGGCGCGGGAAGTATTCCGGCGGAGGAACGAGAACACCGTTGGTGCCCACAATCGGTTCGAGAATGATAGCTGCAACGTCGCTCTCGTTCCGGATCATGTGCTCGATGTAATCGGCACAAGCGACGTTGCATCCGGGATAGGTGTGCTTGATCGGACAGTCGTAACAGTTCGTTTCAGGCGCAAAGACAACGCCCGCGCCTTTGCCGGCCGGCTCCATGGCCCAGCGGCGCGGATCGCCGGTAGCTGCAATCGAACCCATCGTCGAGCCGTGGTACGACCGATAGCGGGAGATGATCTTGTTCTTCCCTGTAACCATGCGGGCGATTTTGAAGGCCGCTTCGTTGGCCTCAGTTCCGCTGGTGGCGAAGAAGAACTTCTCAATGCCTTCCGGCAAAACCTCGAGAAGCTTGGCGCTGAGACGAGCGCGCGCCGACGTGGCGTAAACCGGACCGACAAAAGCCAGTTCGCGTGCCTGCTCGGCGATGGACTCGACCACGCGCTGGTTCTTGTGCCCGAGATTGACGCACATCAGCTGCGAGGAGAAATCGAGATAGCGCTTGCCCGCACCATCGGTGATCCAGCAACCCTCCGCGTCGGCAATGTAAAGCGGCTTCCAGGTGCTTCTGGAAGCGCCACGTGCCGTAGTTCGTTTCGCGCGTGAGTTTGCTTACCTGTTCGGCTGTCAGTTCGGGAGTGGCAAGAATGTCGCTCATTGCGGACCTCGCGGTGGGAAGTTCGTCCCAATCATGCTACGGCATTGGGGCGGCCGATGACACGTGGATGAACGGCACGTTGAAGCGCTCTGGGAAATCCCAGGAGATCTCCTCAAGAACCCACTGTTTCAAAATCTTCTACACTGTGGGAGGGAGGATGCGATGAGCGATGGACGCGAGGAGCGCGAAGAACAGGAGAAACGCCGCGAATTGGAAAAGCGTGAGGATCGCGAAGATCGCATCGACCGGGACCTGAGGGACAAGTGGGAACCGGAACGCGACGACTCCTGAGCTTCTTCAATGAAAAGCCCCCGGCGAACCGGGGGCTTTTTTCTGGCGTTGCTTGGTGTCAATTGCTGTAGAGCAGAATGCCCGCCGCCTTTTCTTCGGTTGGAGTCTCGTCCGAGCTTACCGGCCGATAGAAGAGTTGGTTGGCGTCGAGGTAGACCTCGAGGAACGCCGGCCGCGCTGCGATCTGCCCGGCGATGAGCGCTTCCGACAACGGATCTTCGACGTAGCGCTGCAGTGCACGGCGCAACGGACGCGCACCGTAGCTGCGATCGCCGAGCGTCTTGTCGAGGATCCACTTCTTGGCCTCCTCGGTGACCGAGATGGTGATCGCCTTCTGCGCCAGGTTCGCGTTCAAGCTGCTGAACGAGCAGTTCGACAATCTGGATCAGGTCGGCATCCGACTGAGCGACTGGAAGAGAATGACCTCGTCGAGTCGGTTCAGGAACTCGGGATTGAAGGTCTTCTTGACTTCCTTCTTGACCAGTTCCTCGACCTTCTCGCTGACCAGGTCTTCGCGGTCGCTCTGGAAGCCGAGGCCCTGCTTCTTCTGCAGGTGCCGCGCGCCGATGTTCGACGTCATGATCAGGATGGTGTTCTTGAAGTCGACCGTGTTGCCGAGTCCGTCGGTCAACTGGCCGTCTTCAAACACCTGCAGCAGGATGTTGAACACATCCGGATGCGCCTTCTCGATTTCGTCGAGCAGCACGACCGAGTACGGCGAGCGCTTGACGCGTTCCGTCAACTGGCCGCCTTCCTCGTAGCCCACGTATCCCGGAGGCGAACCGATCAGCTTCGAGACCGAGTGCTTCTCCATGAACTCCGACATATCGAAGCGGATCAGCGCCTTGTCTGAGCCGAAGAGGAAGTTGGCCAGCGTGCGCGCCATCTCCGTCTTGCCGACGCCCGTCGGCCCGAGGAACAGGAAGCTGCCGATCGGCCGTGCGGCGACTTCAACCCTGCACGCGAACGGCGAATGGCACGAGCCAGCGCGCTGATCGCCTTCTCCTGCGAGATGATGCGCTTGTGCAGCTCTTCTTCCACGCGCAGCAGCTTCTGCGTCTCTTCTTCCTTGATGCTGGTGACGGGAACGCCCGGTCCAGCGGCTGACCACGTCTTCGATGTCTTCGCGGCCCACAATGCCGGCGGCGGAGTCATCGAGGTGATACTTGTCGCGCAGCGCGCGCAGGTTTTCGCGCTCCTTGCGTTCTTCGTCGGAGTAGAAGCGCGCCTTCTCGAACTCGTGGTTCGCGATGGCCGAGTCCATGCGGTGCACGATGAACTTGATGCGCTTCTGGACTTCGGTGATCTCCTCCGGCAGCGAGGTCTGGCGCAGCTTCACGCGCGCGCCGGCCTCGTCGATCAGGTCGATGGCCTTGTCGGGCAGGAAGCGATCGGGAATGTAGCGGTTCGAATGCGACACCGCAAACTCGATCGCCGCATCGGTGTAGCTGACCGCGTGGAACTTCTCGTAGCGGTCCTTGATGCCGTTGATGATCTTGATGGCATCGGCCTCGTTCGGCGGCGGCACCTTGACGGCCTGGAAGCGCCGCTCGAGCGAGCGATCCTTCTCGATCGACTTGCGATACTCAGCCGGCGTGGTTGCGCCAATGCACTGAATCTCGCCGCGCGAGAGAGCCGGCTTCAGAATGTTGGCCGCATCGAGCGAACCTTCAGCCGAGCCCGCGCCCACCAGCGTGTGCAGCTCGTCGATGAAGATGATGGAGTTCTGATTCTCCATCAGCTCCTTCATGATGGTCTTCAGGCGCTCTTCAAACTGGCCGCGGTACTTGGTTCCGGCCACGATCAGCGAAAGGTCAAGCGCCAGCACGCGCTTGTCGGCGAGGAAGCTGGGCACTTCGCCGTCCGCGATGCGCTGCGCCAAGCCCTCGACGATGGCCGTCTTGCCCACGCCGGGTTCGCCGATCAGCACCGGGTTGTTCTTGGTGCGGCGGCACAGGATCTGGACCACGCGCTCAAGCTCGCCGTCGCGGCCAACCAGCGGATCAAGCTGCCCGTCCATCGCGGCCTGGGTCAGGTCGCGGCTGAACTCGGCCAGCAGGCTCGACTCGCGCTGCCGCTGCTGCTGCGGAGCCTTCTCCTGGGTCACGCGCGCCAGCTCGTCGCGAATCTGCGCCAGCTTCAGGCCGCGCTCCTGCAGAATCTCCGAGGCAAAGCACTTCTCTTCGCGCAGCAGCCCAAGCAGCAGATGCTCGGTGCCGATGTGCTTGTGGCCCAGCCGCTCGGCTTCTTCCGCGGCGTAGGCCAGCACCCGCTTGCACTCGTTCGAGAGCGGCAGGTCGACGCTGGTCGAAACCTTCTCGCGAATCGTGGTGTGCGCCTCAATCTGCTTGCGAATCGACTCCACCGAGGCGTGCGAACGCAGGAAGCGATTGGTTAATGCCTTGTCCTCGCGCAACAGGCCAAGCAGCAGGTGCTCGGTCTCGATATAGGGCGATCCAAACTGGCTGGCCTCATATCGCGCGAAGAAGATCACGCGCCGTGCCTTCTCCGTATAGCGTTCGAACATGATGTTCTCCCTTGCAGCAGGCTTTCGGTTAGGAGTAGCCGTCCGGTTTCCTGATTCCGGCCTCAGCCCAACCTGCACGTGCCCTGCTCTGACTTCGCCGCCGGAGGCCCCTGGAAAATTCTTCTTACTGCCCCGAACAGCTCTTTAGGATGGCGCCGGATCACTTGCTCATGCCGGCTGTCCCCGGAGATCCTCTTCCGGGAACATCCACCCACCGCTTGTCAGCCTGGACTTGCAGTTCCCAGACCTCTTAATACAATCAGACTCAAATCCCACCCGGAAAGGTGCTTTTCGTCACGCACTTCCGGGGTGGGTTCCCGCCGCGGGTTGATTACCCGCCGCGTGAAGGCGCCCGCCCTCCAGGCGCAGAGTCCGCGTACATCGCGCGGCCAGATCGAGGTTGTGGGTCACCAGGATCGAGGTGAGCCCGTGGGTTACGTGCAATCGTTCCAGGAGATCAAATACGCGTCCGGCAGTCGCCTTCGTCCAGATCGCCGGTTGGCTCGTCGGCCAGCAACAGCCGCGGATTACCGACCAGGGCCCGCGCCAGCGCAACACGCTGCTGCTCGCCCCCTGAGAGCTCTCCCGGCCGGTGCTCGCTGCGATCTTCCAGATCGACCTCCCTAAGCCAATTAGATGCGGTCGCAAGCGCTTCTCGTCGTGCAACTCCGCGCGCCAGCAAGCGGCATCGCGACGTTCTCCAGCGCCGAAAACTCCGGCAACAGGTAGTGAAACTGCCAGACGTAACCAATCTCGCGATTACGAAAGGCCGACGCTTCCCGCTGCGAAAGAGCTGTGACGTTGGTTGAGGCGCAGTGTACAGTTCCGGCGGTAGGCGCATCAAGTGCACCGAGAATGTGCAAAAGTGTGCTTTTTCCCGCGCCCGACTGGCCAACAATTGCAACGAGCTCGCCGGCCCTCACCTCTAAGTCCATGTTCTGGAAGAGAGTGAGCGGGCCCCGCGCTGTCTTGTAGGTCTTTTCTAGATTGCGGACCTGAATGATTGGCGAGTCATCGGCCGACCGCAACTCCGGTTCCCGCGCTGAGCGGGAAGCCTGGCTGGCAGCCGCTGGAGTGGTTTGAATCATTCGTTCCAGCTATTCTAACGCGACTGCACGATTCCTGATGCGACATGGTCCACGTCAGTTCGCTTTGAAGTAACCAGATTTGCAGCCGCGCAATACGACCGTTCGGTCCCACCACAAATGGCATCGACAGCGCATTCCAGTTGCCGTTGTCGAGCGGCTGCCAGGTCTTTCCGTCATCCCGGCTGAAGTCGGAGCCATTCGTGCCCACCGTAATCCAGAGCTTCAGGGCCTCGCTCCATTGCACAGAAGAGCGATAATCCGTGAGGCGGCTTGACGGAGGCGGTCCAGTGCGCGCCACCGTCGGAGGACCACGCGGCAGTTCCGATCGAGTCGTTGGGCTTGGTGTAGTCGCCGCCGACAGCAACTTCGTAAAGCCTCAGACTCATAACTTCATTTTCTGACGTTCCGTACCTGATTTGCGCTTTCGTTGCAATTGCGAATGCACCAGCACTTTCAGCGCCGGCGGCGAGTGGAATTGAGACTTTGCTCCACGTCCTTCTCACCGACGAGCCATCGTTCAACCAATAGTGCCCGCCGTAATTTAGTCGCAGCTTTTCATCTCCAGCTTTGCCACCGATGACGAAGTCGTCTGTTGCATTCATTCCGGCGATACACTGATTCGACGCCGCGAATGCCGCCCCATCGACCTTTAGCAGTGGATCGTGAATGCGGGTCCAAGTGTGTCCACCATCACGCGTCTCGAAGACCGAAAGTTCGCCGCGAACTGAATCACCCAGCAATAATCCAAATCCTTCGTTCTCGTAGATGGCTCTTTGCTCGCGCATGAGATACAGGGCGTCGAAAAAACCATTCGGCACATCGGGATTCGCAAATAACAGCTTCCACGTCTTACATCCATCGGTCGTCTTATACAGCCGGCTTTTCTCGCCGGGTCCTGACGCCATCACAATTGCGGTCGTCTCATTCCACGCCTGCACCCCGCGAAAATCCAAAGTGGCGCCGTCTTTGTCTCCATCGGGTATGGCGCATTTCTGCCAATGTGCGCCGCCATCGACCGTGCGCAGCACCGTCCCGCCCGTTCCGCTCGCCCATGCAATCGTGCCGTCCACGGAATCGATGCCCCGCAGCCCCGCAGTCGTTCCCGACTCCTGCTTCTCCCACGGCTCATTGCTTTGGCCCACAACATGAGACGCCGCGAATGCCAGATGGGCGAGAAGAACAATCGACCGAAAGCTGAACATTCCACGAAGTATAGCTCGCCCGCTTCCGATACACATAAGGTGACCATGAGGACAACATTCGCATCGAAGCATGGACCCGATTTCACGCGCGTGCCTTAAGTCACAGATGCGATTTTGTTTCGTTGTTAGAAAGGTCTCAACGACATGAATCGCATTCTGACTAATTGGACATTTATTCTTTTCGCGACAGTTCTCATCAGCGCGTCCGGGGCCTCAGCGCAGCAGTCCATGATGCAACAATTCCTGTCTCACAACAGCAGGATGACGGCGCTGCAACCCTCGATTATCACGCCGCTCGCTGCACCCGATCCAAGGCTCGTGCAGTACGCGAAGCTCTCGTTTGCCAACCAGTACTCGGCATCCGGCACGCAGACCGTGAATTTCGGCAATGCTCGCGGCGTAGGGCTGATTGGCGGCGACCGCTTTGAGTTCGATGTGATTCCACCCCCCTTACATTCAGCACAACAGCGCGGCGATGGATGGCTTTGGCGACCTTTCAACGCTGGTGAAGTACCTCATTGCATCCGGCAACGCCGATCATGGCAATTTTGTGGCGACGGCTATGCTCGCGCATTGCTTCGCAACCGGAAGCCACAAGAATGGCGCGCCGACCGACTCGTACAGCCCCACGCTCGTCTTTGGAAAGACGTTCCATAACTTCGACGCCATCACTTCCCTTGGCGGCACGCTTCCGACAGGCAAAATCGCGCAGCAAGGCCGTACAATCGCGTGGAACGAAGTGCTCCAGATGCACGCAACAAAGCACATCTGGCTTGAACTGGAGAACAACGCGACGTTTTACGTCGGAGGCAGCCACGACGGCAAGATGCAGAACTTCGTCACCCCTGCGGCCTTTTACGTGATTCGGCGGAAAGACTGGAAGCCAACACACCCATTCCTGATTGTTGACGGCGGAATGCAAATCGCAACATCCGGCTTTCACACCTACAACCACAGCACGATCTCTGAACTGCGAATCCTGTTCTAACCCAGATCGTTTTCGGCGCTTGCGGCTTCCAGCCCTGCCACGGGCGTCGACGCAGGCACCGACAGCTTCATCAAACCTACATAGACGATTCCGGCGGTGAAGAATCCAACGAACCATGCGTAGTCGTAAAGAAAGTGCAGCGGCCTGACGGCCAGACCGACCAGCGCAATCGCCACACCGAGTACCAGTGCCACAACAGCACGCGGATTGATTCCCTTCGAGTAGTGATAGGCGCCCTCGCGGTGGTAAAGCGAGTTCACATCGAGCTCTGTCTTGCGAATCACGAAGTAGTCCGTGACCATAATGCCCGCAACCGGACCAAGCAGTCCCGAGTAGCCCACAAGCCAGCCAAAGATGTACGCGTCCGGAGTGGCCAGCAGCTTCCACGGGCACATCGCGAGCCCAAGGAAGCCGGTGATCAGCCCGCCCGTACGAAAGCTGATAAGCTTCGGGTACAAATTTGAAAAATCGTTCGAAGGCGAAACGACATTGGCGCCAATGTTCACATTGAGCGTGGCGATCAGGATAGCGATCATCGCAATGAACGCCACCACCGGCTGATGAAATGCGCCGATCAGCTCAATTGGATTCCAGATTGGCCTGCCGAAGAGAACCTCCGACGCCGACGTCACCGAAATGCCGACGAAGGTATAGAGCGTCATCGCCACAGGCAATCCAAATGCCTGCCCCGCCGCCTGCGCATGCTGCGACTTGGAGTAGCGCGTGAAGTCCGGAATGTTCAGTGCGAGCGTGGCCCAGTAGCCGACCATCGCCGTCAACGACGGAAAGAATACTGCGAGGAATTCGCCGGTCGAATGAAACCGGCTCGGCGCGGAAAGCATCGTCCCAAAGCTCCCCGCCTTGATCCGCACCCAGATGATCAGCGCCGCCGCCATGATGAACATGAATGGCGCGCCGAACGCCTGAAGATGCCGGATCGATTCGACGCCACGCCACACAACCGCCATGTTCAAAAGCCAGAAGAAGAGGAAGCACGCCCATCGGACACCAGCCGCACTCGCCAATGAAGGCCAGATAACCGCCAGCATGGAATGAATCGCCGTTCCGCCGATCCATGATTGAATCCCGAACCATCCGCAGGCGACGATCGCGCGGAGAATCGCAGGGAGATTTGCGCCTCTCACACCGAAAGGCGCGCGGATGAAAACTGGAAACGGAATCCCATACCGGGTTCCCGCATGCGCATTCAGCAACATCGGGATGAGCACGATGAGATTCCCAAGAAGCACCGTCCCGACGGCCTGCTTCCAGTCCATGCCCTTCGCAATCAGAGAGGACGCGAGCTGATACGTCGTGATCTCCATCGACATGGAGAACCAAAGAGCAATGTAGTTATAGGTAGTCCACGTTCGCTGCTCCAGCGTAGTCGGCGCCAGGTCGCGATTCGAGAGAGACGGGTCGGCAGTGCTCAAGCGGCCTCCGGTGTAAATCGGTATACAGGAAAGCCAATGAGAACGCGATAAGGAACCTGCTTAATGGCGCAAAATCAGCATCGACCGATTCTCCGGACTCGTCCGTCGAATCAGGATTCGAGGTTACTGCTTATCGAACACGCTTACCTCGTAAACATGATTGCCCCATCGGGTGCCTATCAGTACGTAGCGCATGGTCTTGCCGTCTGCTGAGATTTGGCCGCTGCCATACGAAGTTCCGCTCTCATCGCTCCACATATGCACCAGAGTGTCTCCGGACTCCTTCGTTTCTACAGTCAAATTGTCACGACCAGTTACGAGAACGGCCTTACCCGGCACCGGCGTGAACGACCACTGGAAGGAGTGTCCTTGAGCGCTGACACCCTCCACCGTGAGCGTGCCGTTAGCGAAAGTTAATGTTTCGCTCTTGGGAAGCGGGCCTGGACTGAAGATTGAATTCTCTGCGTTGAATACCCATTTGCCCTCAAATGAGTTGCTCGATTGAGCGGACAGCGTAAGGGCAAAGGCAAAGACTACCGGCAGAATGGAAAGGCGACAGCGGAGACTCATAATCGTGGATTCTCCTTAGTAAGCGACTCACAAACCGCGTACGCTTATCCCGAGAGCATTGTATGCTCCGCCTACTCCTCCGGAAAAGAGGACTCTTTCCGCCCTGGCGTAGCCGCTTCTAGTCTCGTCATGACGGTTCCGAGCCTGAACATCCGTTATTTCCAGGCACCGCCGCGGGCCTCGCGTCGCAGATAGTTTCCGCGGCCGGGCTTTCCAATGAACTCGCCTTTCGACACGATCAGTTCGCCGCGTGAGTACACATCCCGCGCATTGCCGCGCACCTTGAATCCCTCAAACATGGAGTAGTCCACGCGCATGTGGTGCGTCGCAGCGCTGATCGTGTGCGATGCTCCGGGATCCCACAGCACAATGTCGGCGTCGCTGCCAGCGGCGAGCACTCCCTTCTTCGGATACATGCCAAAGATGCGTGCAGGCGCAGTCGACACAAGCTCCACAAAGCGGTTGAGCGTGAGATTGCCTAGACCGACACCGTGATGATGCAGCAACTGCAGCCGGTTCTCGATTCCGGGTCCGCCGTTCGGAATCTTCGTGAAGTCATTCTTCCCCAGCGCCTTCTGGTCTTCGAAACAGAACGGGCAATGATCCGTGGACACGACTTGCAGATTGTCTTTGCGCAAACCCTCCCATAGCTTCGGCTGATTGCTGCGTTCGCGCAGCGGCGGCGTGAACACATACTTCGCACCTTCCCAGCCTTTGTCGACCATGTTGTCTTCGAGCGAGAGCAGCAGATACTGCGGGCAGGTCTCGGCAAACGCCGGCAGTCCGCGATCGCGCGCTTCGCGCACCTGGTTCAGCGCATCTTCGCTCGACAGATGCACAATGTAGACTGGAACTCCCGCCATCTCCGCCATCGCGATGGCGCGATGCACTGCCTCGGCCTCGGCTCGCGTGGGCCGCGTCAGCGCGTGATAGATGGGCGCGGTCTTGCCCTCGGCCAGCGCCTGCTGCACGATTACGTCGATCACCGACCCATTCTCGGCATGCATGCAGATCAGCGCGCCGTTCTTCGCCGTCTGCCGCATCGCCTTGAAGATGGTCGCGTCGTCGACCATCAGCACATTGGGATACGCCATGAACAGCTTGAAGCTGGCCACGCCCTCGCGCACCATGTCGTCCATGTCTTCGAGGCCCGCGTCAGGCAGATCGGTCACGATCATGTGCAGGCCGTAGTCGATGCAGGCCTTGCCTTCCGCCTTCTTCCACCATGTATCGAGCGCCGTCCGCATCTTGGTTCCGCGCGCCTGGATCGCGAAATCAACAATCGTCGTCGTTCCGCCGATCGCTGCGGCGCGCGTGCCGGTCTCAAAATCGTCGGCTGACTTCGTGCCGCCAAAGGGCATGTCGAGATGCGTGTGCGCGTCGATGCCGCCCGGCAGCAGCAGCAGTCCCGTCGCATCGACGACCATCTCTGCCGCACTCGCTGGAATCCCCGCGCGCACTTCCTTGATCGATCGCGCCCTCGATCAACAGATCGGCCTGAACAGTCGAATCCGCATTGACGACGGTTCCGTTCTGAATGAGAACCGACGGCATGAATTTTCCTCAAGTTTTTGATCTTTGAACGACCTCAGGATGGTTGCGATTCAGTCGCACAGACCTCACCCTTGGTTCGCTCATCCCACGTCTCCGGCGGTAGCCCCGTAGTCGACTCGAATCATCGTGATGCACTCATCGACAGGGCACACCAGCGCGCAGAGATTGCAGCCGACGCACTCCGTTTCGTCGACGCGTGGAATGCGCGCAAGCGGCGTGGGAAAGGGGCCGTGTCCAGCTGCCGCCGCTGCGCGCTCCTTGCGAGTCACTGGCGTGATGGCGATGGATGTCCTGGTCCGCTCTTCGATGGCCGCTGGAGTCGCGTGCAGTTCGACGCGCCCATTCACCGGCCCTTCAACACGGTCCAGATGAATGCACTGGTGCGCGCCATCCCAGCAGGCGATGTGGCAGAGATCGCAGCCAATGCATTTCTGCTCGTTGATACGCGCGACGATCTTGTAAGTTCAGATTCAGATGCTTCCACTCGGTGACGCGCTCCACGGACCGGCCGCGGAAATCCTCGAGGGTCGCGAATCCCTTTGTGCGCATCCAGTTTTCCAGCCCTTCGGCCATGTCTTCGACAATGCGATAGCCGTAGTGCATGACCGCCGTGCACACCTGCACCGTACCGCAGCCAAGCAGGATGAACTCCACCGCATCGCGCCACGTGCTGATGCCGCCAATGCCGGAGAGCGGCAGCGCGGAGCTCCGGGTCAGCCATGATCTGCTGCACCATGTTCAGCGCGATCGGCTTTACCGCCGGTCCGCAGTAGCCGCCGTGCGAGCTCTTGCCATCGACATTCGGGCGCGGCACAAACGTATCGAGATCGATTCCCGTGATCGAATTGATGGTGTTGATGGCCGAGAGCCCATCGGCACCGCCGCGCTTCGCCGCGCGCGCAACCGTGCGAATGTCGGTGATGTTCGGCGTGAGCTTCACCAGCACCGGCGTGCGCGCCTTCTCCTTCACCCACGCGGTGATCATCTCGGTGTACTCGGGCACCTGCCCGACCGCAGAGCCCATGCCGCGCTCGCTCATGCCGTGCGGACAGCCGAAATTGAGTTCCAGCCCGTCGGCGCCCGCATCTTCAGCGCGCGCCACAATCTCGTGCCACGCCTCGCGATTCGACTCCACCATCAGCGATGCAATGACCGCGTGATACGGATAGCGCTTCTTGACCTCCGCCATCTCGCGCAGATTCGTCTTCGACGCTGCGATCGCTGATGAGCTCGATGTTGTTGAGGCCCATCATGCGCTGACCGTTCCAGTTCGTCGCGGAGTAGCGCGAACACACATTGGTCACCGGCTCGCCGATCGTCTTCCACACCGCGCCGCCCCAGCCGGCGTCGAAGGCGCGCATGATCTGCTCGCCGCAGTTGGTGGGCGGCGCCGAGGCCAGCCAGAACGGATTCGGGGCATCAATGCGGCCGGCGAACCGATGAACGCGAATATCAGGCATACGCCGCCTCCGCAATCTTCAGGATCGCCAGCGCGGCGCGTTTGCCATCCGCAACCGCGTCCACCACTTCGCGGCCGCCGTTCACACAGTCGCCCCCGGCAAAGTAGCGCGAGTTTCCGGTCTGCCCGGTTGCCGGATCAGCAACAATGCGCCCTCCGCGCACCTCAATCCGCCGAAGTTCCTGCACCAGTTGTGCAAACGGCGACTGACCGATCGCAGGAACCACGAGATCGCATTCGATCGTGAATTGCGAATCCGGAATCGGTAGCAATGTTTTGTCTACCTCCCGGACCTGCACCGTATCGAGCAGCAGACGGCCGCGCTCAGCTGGGACGGATCGCGTAGGGCTGGCGCCGCCACAGAAACTGAACGCCTTCCTGCTTGGCGTGCTCGTATTCGAAGTCAAAGGCGGAGATGTCTCTTTCGCCGCGACGATAGAGCAGGTATACAGTCTCCGCACCGAGGCGCCGCGCAGCGTTGGCAGCGTCGATGGCGGTGTTGCCCGCGCCCACCACGACCACGGTGCCACTGATCTCGCGAATCCGTCCGGTCTTGTATGACGCGATCAGTTCGAGCGCGTTCATCACGCCCGTGAGATCTTCGCCGGGAATATTCAGCCGCTGCATCGCGCCGAGGCCAACGCCGAGGAAGATGAAGTCGAATTCGGATTCAAGCTCTTCGAGTGCCGCAGCTGATTCAACACTTGCGCCGAACCGAAACTCGACGCCCATGCGGCGAATCATCTCGACTTCGCGCAGGCTGTCAGCAGCCCGCAGTTTGTATTCGGCCACGCCGTAGGTGTTCAAGCCGCCGGGCAGATGCTTGACGCTCGATGATGGTCGCCGACGCGCCGTGACGGCACAGTTCCGCGGCGCAGGCCAGCGATGCAGGACCACCGCCGATGCACGCGACCTGCACATTGCGCGAACCACGCGGCGCGGTCAGCAATTCTTCCCCGGTTGCATGAAAGGAATCCATGGCGTGGCGCTGCAAGCGTCGCAATCTGGATCGGGTGCATGATTGTAGCGATGCATCACGCAGGCGCCTTCGCAAAGCACCTCGACCGGACAGGCCCTCGCAGCAACTGCCGCCCAGAATATTTGCGTCGAGAATGCGCAGCGCCGAGCCGCGCAGATTTCCAGTGCCGATGCGCTTGATGAAACCCGGAACGTCGATATGCGTCGGGCACGCGCCGGTGCATGGCGCATCAAAGCAGTTCAGGCAGCGGTTCGCTTCAATCACCGCAGCCTGCGGCTGCGAGCGGCGGCTTGATGTCGCCGAATCGCTCGCGTAGCAGCAGATCGTCAGGTAATGTTGCGGTACTCATCAAGACCTCGGGGAAACTCACGTCATCGCCGAGCAATCTTGCCAACTGGACGACGATTCTCAACTGCAGCTCTTTCAACGCAGCTACGAAGCAACAAGCGGTCCGTACAGGTCAGGCCGGCGGTCGCGGAAGAACTGCCATGTGCGCCGCACCTCGGCGATCTCGTCGAGATCCAGATCTAGCGGTCAGCACCTCGTCCTTGTCGCGCGATGCCTGCGCAATAATCTGACCGCGGGGATTGGCAAAATAGCTCGAGCCGTAGAACTCGCCGATGTTCCATGGCGCCTCAGTGCCAACACGATTGATCGCGGCGATGAAGTAGCCGTTGGCCGCCGCATGAGCCGGCTGCTCAAGCTTCCACAGATACTCGCTCAGCCCGGCCACCGTTGCTGAAGGATTGAAGACGATCTCGGCGCCGTTGAGACCCAGGCAGCGCGCTCCTTCAGGGAAATGCCGGTCGTAGCAGATGTAGATGCCGATTTTGGCAAAGCCCAGATCGAAGACCGGGTAGCCCAGGTTTCCGGGCCGGAAATAGAACTTCTCCCAGAAGCCCGGCGCCACGTGCGGAATGTGCGTCTTGCGGTATTTGCCAAGGTAGGAACCGTCGCTGCCGATCACCGCGGCGGTGTTGTAGAAGATGCCTTCCTGCTCCACCTCGTAGACCGGCACGATCAGTGCGATGCGCAGTTCTTTCGCCAGCGACTGCATCAGGATGACAGTCGGCCCGTCCGGTACCGCGCTCGGTGCTCTCATACCACTTCGTCGACTGCTCGGCACAGAAATACGGTCCGTTGAAAATCTCCTGCAGACAGACGATTTGCGCACCGTCGGCCGCCGCCTTGCCGAATGAGACCCAGGTGCTTGTCAATCATGGCCTCTTTCTGCCGCACGAGCGGCTCAGTGGCAGCCACCGCGTTGGAAGCCTGGATGATGGAACATCGAACAACTCGAGGCATCCTGTGCCAACTCCGTCGCAAGAGTCTGTGAGTATTAGACGTTATCGCATGGAAGCGGCTTGGGCAATCACTTTGTTATTGCCTTTCAAGCACTTCGAGCCGACCTCTGCAACGCATTTCCACTCCGCACCTGACCCATTTACGACCACCCCTGCAGAGCCTCATTGACCCCAGTTGAATCAGTAGTCGACCTTGTTCGGAGCCGCAATCCACGCCGCAAAGCTGGCCCAGGCTTCATCCGCGAGCAATTGAGTGGCTCGGCAGCGAGCGCGACGCTGGATCCTTGCGGAACTCCTCGTAGAGAAATGCATCGTCAAAGCCGGCGCGAGCAGCGTCGGCCGCGCTGCATCCGTAGTAGACGGCCTCAAGCCGTGCCCAATGCGATGCGGCCAGGCACATGGGACACGGTTCGCAACTCGTGTAGAGTTCGCAACCGGCCAGGGTAAATGTGCCCAATGCCTTGCACGCCGCTCGAATGGCCGTGACCTCGCCGTGCGCGGTCGGGTCGTTGGTGGCGGTAACCAGGTTCACGCCCTCTGCCACGATCTGGCCGTTCGCGCACGATGAGCGCCGCGAATGGCCCGCCTCTCCCCGACACGACGTTTTCGGTCGCGATCGCGATGGCTCGGCGCAGAAACTCAGGATTGGGCTGACGCTCCATCTATGCTTGCTCTGAGCCTCCCTCAGCGGCGAAAGTAAACACAGTATGGCACAGGCTTTACGCTCAACTCGCGTTTTGACCCCCGAGGGACTCAGGCCCGCAGCCCTGGTCGTGGAAGGCGAGCAAATCGCCGAGGTCCGCGACTGGAAAGAGGTCCCGGCCGCCGTCAACCTGCACGACTTCGGCGACAACCTGCTGCTTCCGGGCCTGGTGGACTCGCACGTTCACATCAACGAACCGGGTCGAACGGAATGGGAGGGATTCTGGACCGCCACACGGGCCGCTGCCGCTGGCGGGGTCACCACTCTTGTCGATATGCCGCTGAACTGCGTTCCCGAGACAGTGAATCCTCAGGCTCTCCGAGGCCAAGCGCAACGCAGCTCAGAAGGCAAAGCCTGGGTAGACTGGGCGCCCTGGGGAGGAGTAGTTCGGGGAAACGCGGACGAATTGAGGCCGCTCGCCGACGCCGGCGTTCCCGGCTTCAAATGCTTCCTGATCCACTCCGGCATCGACGGCTTTGCGTGTGTCGACGAAGCTGATCTGCGCCTTGCGCTCGAACGGATCTGCGGCACAGAACTCCCGCTACTTGCCCACGCGGAAGTTGCCGGACCCGTTACCGCCGCCACCGCCAGGTTGAATGGTGCTGGTGCGGACTGGCGAAAATACTCGACATACCTCGCTTCGCGCCCAGACGCTGCTGAGGTCGAGGCGATTGCCCTGCTGATTCGCCTGGCTGAAGAATTCAGAACGCCGGTTCACATCGTTCATCTCGCCACCGCGCATGCTCTGCCTCTGCTGGCAGCCGCGCGCGCACCGCGGAGTGCCAATCACGGTCGAGACATGCACTCACTACCTCTGGTTCGCCGCCGAAGACATCCCAGACGGAGCGACGGAATTCAAGTGCGCGCCGCCCATCCGCGACGCGGCCAATCGCGAAGCGCTCTGGAAGGCGCTCGAAGCAGGGCTGATCGACATGGTGACTACAGATCACTCCCCTTGCCCGCCTGCGATGAAGCGCCGCGATGAAGGCAGATGGGATCTTGCCTGGGGCGGCATTTCGAGCCTCGGTCTTTCACTCCCCGTGATCTGGACTGCCATGAACAAACGCGGCTGGAAAACAGAAAAGATGGCAGCGCATGTTGGCCAATGGATGGCCGCAGAACCTTCACGCCTGGCTCAAATGAGCCGATGCAAGGGGACACTGAGTGCCGGTGCCGACGCTGACATCGCGGTCTTCGATCCCGCCGAGACGTGGACGGTGACACAGGATGACCTGCATTTCCGCCACAAGATCTCGCCGTACCTCGGCGCGCAGGTCCAGGGTCGGGTCGTCGAGACCTGGTTGCGCGGCCAGAAAATCTTTGGCAACCATCAATTTGCCGGCCAACCACGCGGCAGAGAGTTGGCGTATTCATGAGAGATCGTGCCCTCCGCGTCATCGAGGAATGCCGGAAGATCGCGACCATGAGCGAGGAACCCGGCCGCATCACAAGGCGATTCCTCAGCCCGCCGGTTCGCGATGTTCATGCGCACCTTCAGGCCCGCATGGAGGCCCTAGGCATGATCACGCGCCTGGATGCAGTGGGCAATCTGCGCGGTCTGTGGCTGCAATCCCCGGGCAGCGCGAAGCAACTCCTCCTCGGCTCGCACATCGATACGGTTCCGGATGCGGGTGCGTTCGACGGCGTTCTTGGCGTAGTCCTCGCGCTTGAATGGGTTCAACTGGCGAGAGACCTGGCCCTGCCAATCGCCATCGAGGTCATCGCATTTTCTGAAGAAGAGGGCGTTCGCTTCGGAGTGCCATTCTTCGGCAGCCGCGCTGTTGCCGGCCGCTTTGATCGTTCCCTGCTCGATTTGAAAGACTCTGACGGAATCACTCTTGATGCCGCCATTCGCGACTTCGGACTCAATCCCGATGAGATTCCAAACGCGGCTGCGGATGAGGGCGCGATTGGCTTTGTCGAGATCCACATCGAGCAAGGCCCTGTACTTGAAGCGGAAGGGCTTAGCGTTGCAGCAGTAACGAGCATCGTTGGCCAGACGAGGCTGCTTCTGGAATTTACCGGGCAGGCAAATCATGCAGGAACCACGCCGATGCACCTCCGCCATGACGCTCTCGCAGCAGCTGCGGAATGGATCACATCCGTCGAAAAGCTTGCGCGTTCGACATCAGATCTGGTCGCAACAGTCGGCAAAGTGAACGTAAAACCGAATGCTGGCAACGTCATTCCCGGATCGGTCGAATTAAGCCTCGACGTTCGCCACACACAGGACCACGCACGCAGAGCCGCAGTTCAAGAATTGCTCGACGCGGCACGGTCCATTGCAGATCGTCGCGGAGCTTCAGTCGAATGGACGACAAAGATGGACGAACCGGCGGTGCCGATGGACGAGCGTCTCACGTCGTACCTGTCGGACGCGATGGAGGCAGCAGGCCTTCCCGTGAAGACGATGCCCAGCGGAGCCGGTCACGACGCCATGGTGATGGCAGCCCGCATGCCCACGGCGATGCTCTTTCTGCGCAGCCCGGCCGGCATCAGCCATAATCCCGCAGAGTCGGTCCGCGAAGAAGATGTGGAGGCCGCTCTGCACGTCGGCCGCCGATTTCTTGAGCGCCTGGCCGCAGAGGTTGGTTAGAATCGAAACTCACATCTCCCGCGAGGTTGCCTTTGCAACATCTTGGAGCAACACGAAGCAGTCTGAAGCCCGATCATCTGCTGCAGACCCCGGACACATTTGTGCGCATTCCTCTGCCGCAGTCCCCCGGTGTCGACTTCATCGTTCACGCCGGCCCGCAACTGGGCGCCCGCTTCACTCAGATGACCGCCGAGTTCGCGCCGCAGGGTGTCCTTGGACCCGTCGCCGGCGCAGCGCTTCATCTATGTGCTCGAAGGCGAACTGAATCTCACCGTCAACGAAAAGCCAAGCGCCCTGGGCCCTGGCGGATTCGCATACATTCCGCAATCGACGCCTCACAGCGTGATTGCCTCAACCAAATCGCGAGCCGCCGTGATTGAGAAGCTTTACGAACCGCTTGCCGGTATCTCCGCGCCGACAGTCGTTGTCGGCAACGAATCCAGCATCAACAGCGCTGCACTGATGGGCGATGAATCGCTGCGCGTTCGCTCACTCATGCCGGACGGCGACAGCTACGACTTCGCCGTCAACACCATGACCTACGATCCGGGCGCGGCCCTGAGCATGGTCGAGATTCACGTCATGGAGCACGGATTGCTCATGCTGGAAGGCGGCGGCATCTACCGGCTGGGCGATTCCTGGTACCCCGTCCAGGCCGGTGATTTCATCTGGATGGCTCCATATTGTCCGCAATGGTTTGGCGCTCTCGGCAAGAGCCCCGCGAAGTACCTCATCTACAAAGACTGTCGCCGCCACCCCCTGGGAACGTAACAATGAACACTCGCCCGAATCGATCGATCGACCAATTGCTCACCGAGTTGACCGCACTGGGACAAATCTCTGAAGCAGAGCCTCCGGTCGTAACGCGAATCGTCTTCAGCGAAGCGGACATGCGAGCGCGCAGTTATGTCAAAAGCCTCTGCGCCGCAGCAGAACTCACGGTTCACGAAGATGCGATCGGCAACACATTCGCGCGCTGGGAGGGCTCCGATCCATCTCTTGCGCCGCTTGGCACCGGCTCACATATCGATGCCATACCCAATGCAGGTTTGTACGACGGGTGTGTCGGCGTGCTCGGAGGTCTGGAAGCAATTCGCGTTCTCAGACAGATGGGGTTTCGTCCCCGCCGATCCATCGAACTGGTTATATTCACCGCAGAAGAGCCCACCCGCTTCGGCATCGGCTGTCTCGGCAGCCGCATGATGGCAGCCGCCCTGTTGCCTTCACAGGCAACTGCTTTGCGCGACAAGCAGGGCCGGAGTCTTGACGAACTTCGCGCCGAAGCTGGATTCAAGGGCTCACTCGATTCCGTCGCGCTGTCTGCCGGGCGCTTCCACCAATTCCTCGAGCTGCACATTGAACAGGGCCCGTTACTCGAAGATCAGGGCATCGATCTCGGCCTTGTGACACACATTGCAGCGCCCGCCAGTCTGCGCATTGCAATCGAAGGCGAGGGCGGCCACGCCGGCGGAAGGCTCATGCCCGGCCGCAAGGACGCGCTTGTGGCTTCGGCAGAACTGATTCTTGCGCTCGAAACCGCCGCCAAATCAACCGGCGTCATCGATACCGTCGCCACTGTCGGCGTCTGCGAAGTCTTCCCTGGTGCGGTCAACAGCATTCCATCGCGAGTGCGGCTTGAGACCGATATTCGCGATATTGACGGTGCCCGCCGCGATCGCGTCATCGACGCATTCAAGGCGGCATGCACTGAAACCGCGACTCGTCGTGGCGTTGAAATCAAGACTGAATTGGTCAATGCAGATCCCCCCGCGACGTGCGACCCTGCGATTCTTGCAGCAATGGAGGAAGCGGCAAAGTCGGCAGGCAGGTCTTGCAGGAGAATGGTCAGCCGCGCATATCACGACTCTCTCTTCATGGCACGCATTGCACCGGTGGCGATGCTCTTCATTCCCTGCCGCGGTGGCGTAAGCCACCGGCCCGACGAATACGCCTCACCCGAATGGATCGGAGGGGGCGTTCACGTTCTCGCGCGCACGCTCGCTACCCTCGCCGCGTAGCCCATCGGCTTTCCAAGTTCGCCGCTCCGTTGTATGCTATGCCTCAACCCGTACGGCGTTGCACGCTTCCCCAACCATGAGTTCGCATGCGACAACCCGCATCGTAGGCACCCCCGTCCCTCGCAAAGAAGGAGTGGACAAGCTTCTGGGCGTCGCACGGTATGTCGATGACATCGAACGCGATGGCATGTGGCATGGAGCCACCGTGCGCAGCACCGTTCCGCGCGCGTTCATTCGCTCCATCGGCTTCGATCGGAATATTGACTGGAGCGAGTTCACGCTCGCCACGGCGGCGGATATTCCGGGCGAAAACCACATTCAACTCATCAATGCCGACCAACCCTGCCTTGCCGATGGAAAAATCAACCATTGCGATGAAGCGATTCTGCTTATTGCCCACCCGGACAAACACAAAGTCCGCCAGGCCGTGAACGCGGTCAAGATTGAATACGAATTGCTGCCGCCCATCTTCACGATCGAAGAGAGCGAGCGGCAGCAGGTAATCGTGTGGGGCGCAGACAATCTGCTCAAGAGCTTTCTGCTTGAAAAAGGCGACGTGGATTCAGTGTGGCCCAAGGCAGCGCACATCATCGAAGGCGAATATCGCACCGGCGCCCAGGAACACCTCTATATCGAAAACAATGGAGTGATTGCCGAATACAGCGACGAAAGCGGCGTCACGATTTGGGGTTCACTCCAGTGCCCTTTCTACGTCCACCGCACTCTGCTGGCGGTCTTCAACCTCCCCGCAGACAAGGTCCGCGTGATCCAGACAGAAACCGGCGGAGCCTTCGGCGGCAAAGAGGACTATCCATCCACGCTCGCATCTCACGCAGCGCTCCTGGCTATGAAAAGCGGCCGCCCAGTCAAGATGGTCTACGACCGCATTGAAGACCTGGCAGCAACAACCAAGCGCCATCCTTCGCGCGTGCGCCATCGTACAGCGCTGGACGAGAACGGCAAGCTGTTGGCGATGGACATCGACGGTGGCAACAGACGGTGGCGCATACTCGACACTCTCGCCCACCGTGCTCTCTCGAGCGACGCTTCATTCGCCAGGCCCGTATGTCTGTCCGAATGTGCGCGTCTCGTCGCGTTCATGGGCAACCAACACCGTTCCTTACGGAGCGTTTCGCGGGCTTCGGCGCTCCGCAGGCGATCTTCGCCATCGAGCGGCACATGGATGAGATTGCCGCATCCATCGGGATCGATCCCGTCGAGCTTCGACGCAGGAACTTCCTTCATGACGGCGACACAACCGCCACTGAACAGGTAATGCGCGAGCCCGTGATCCTCGACAAGCTCCTCGATCGCGCACTGGCCCAGAGCGGTTATTACGACAAGCGTTCGCGCTTTGCCCGCGAGAACCTCGCCAGTCCGATCAAGCGCGGTATGGGAATCGCAGCGTTCTATCATGGCTCGGGCTTCACCGGTTCCGGCGAGCGCTATTTGAATTCCCTTGCCGGAATCGATGTGACCCAAGACGCCAAAGTGCGCGTCCTCGTGTCAAGCACGGAGTTCGGCCAGGGGACGAACACCGTGCTCACGCAGATCGCCGCTGAAGCAATCGGCCTCGACTATGCCGACGTTGTAATGGCTCCGCCCGACACCGGCATCGTTCCGAACAGCGGGCCTACTGTAGCTTCGCGCACAGCAATGGTGGTTGGGAAATTGATTGAGCGCGCCAGCTCGCAGCTAGTGTCCATGCTGCGCGAACACGCAGGTCTGCCCGCGGACTATTCGCGCGACGAGTTCTTTGCTGCCTGTGAACGCCATCGCGCAGACAAAGGCGAGGTCGCCTCGCTGTGCCGCTACGAGGCCCCTCCCGGCATCCACTGGGACGACCAGAAATATCGCGGCGAGGCTTACCCCGCATATGCCTGGTCTGTGCACATCGCTCAGGTCGCCGTCGACACCGTCACATACTCCGCAGAGGTGGAGGAGTTCTGGTCAGTGCAGGAGGCCGGCCGCGTCATCAATCCGGTACTGGCCGGCGGCCAAATTGAAGGCGGCATCGCGCAAGGCATCGGCTATGCCCTCTACGAAAAAGTCATCCTTCAGAACGGTCACATGGCCAACAACCAGATGACTAACTACATCATGCCCACCGCCGAGGATGTGCCGCCCATTCACGTCTACTTCGAAGAGATTCCGTTTCAGCATGGCGGATACGGCGCAAAGGGTATTGGCGAACTGCCGCACGATGGCCCAGCGCCCGCGATTCTCAACGCAATCAAAGATGCGACCGGAGTCAGCTTCAACTCCATCCCTCTTCTGCCCGAAGACCTGCACACAGCACTGTGCGCTCGTGAGCCAATCGAGGAGCCGGCAACAGTATGAGCGCTTCCCTCTCTACGATCAGCTTCACAGTAAACGGCGAGTCCTGCATGGTGCACCCGCCTCCGATGAAACGGCTGCTCGATGTGCTCCGCGAAGATCTGCATCTTACAGGGACGAAAGAGGGCTGCGGCGAGGGAGAATGTGGTTCGTGCTCCGTGCGGATCAACGGCGAGCTGGTCAACAGTTGCCTTGTGCCCATCCTGCAGGCCGAGGGCGCAACTGTGGAAACGGTCGAGGGTCTCGCTCGCGCAGGAATCCTGCACCCTCTGCAGCAGGCATTCCTGCAGTGCGGCGGCGCTCAATGCGGCATCTGCACTCCCGGCATGCTGATGGCCGCAACGCATCTTCTGTCGCACAATCCTCATCCGAACCTCGCAGAGATTCGCGAAGGCCTCGCCGGGAATCTATGCCGTTGCACAGGGTTCATACGGATCTTCGAGTCAGTCATCTCGGCAGCCGCAGACCGCCCCGCAGAGCAAATGAATTCCGGGCCAACCCATGCGAGGTGACGCCCACGCACATCAGTTTCTTGCGCCCGGCAACTTGACCGCTGTGCTTAATCTCATTGCCGCTGAACCAGGCCAATGGACACCCATTGCCGGAGGCACAGAACTGATGGTCGCGTTTGCCGCAGGCCGGCTCAACGCAACCAAACTCGTCAACCTCTGGGGCATCCCCGAGCTTCGCTTTATTGAAACGAAGCCCGACAGCATCGCCATCGGCGCCGCCACCACGTTTACTGATTTGCGAAAAAGCGCGATCGTCACCAAGGAGCTCGCTCTGCTGGCGAAAGCGGCAAGCTGGCTCGGCGCAATCGCCAATCAAACCCGCGCGACGCTTGGCGGGAATCTTGTAAACGGATCGCCCGCTGCCGATTCGTCACCCGCTCTGCTCGTCTACGATGCAGAGATCGAGTTCGCCTCAGTGCGCGGAAGCCGCCGAATCCCTTACTCCGAATTCCACACCGGCTACAAGCAGAACGCAATGACAGCCGATGAACTGCTCTACGCAATTCACCTGCCTCGCCGATTCGCCAGGCATAGCCAGTACATCCGCAAGGTCGGTACTCGCCGAGCCATGGCCATTTCAAAAGTTGCGCTCGCCGCCGCGGCCATCGTTGACGACGGCGTCATAAACGAGATCCGCCTTGCCGCCGCGAGTCTGGCGCCATATCCAGCCCGGCTTCGCCAGACCGAATCTGCACTCATCGGCACCGCAATCACCGCCGCCACAATCCAGGCGGCGCGCAGCGTTCTCCTGAGCGAAGCAAAGCCTATCGATGACATTCGGTCCACTGCGGAGTATCGCAAACGCGTCGCCGCCAATCTCCTTGAGGAATTCCTCCGCGGACTCGCCCCAACGGGAGCAACTGGATGAACTTCACGCTCGCAGAATGGAATACCGCCGATCATGACGCGGCAATCGAAGCAATGATTGCCTGCTGCGGCTCACGGAGATGGGCTGGGGAAATGGTCGCGCTCCGGCCCATCTCCAGCATTGCCCAACTAAGTACATCTGCCGATGATCTGTGGCGCAAAATGGGAGAATCTGATCTGCTTGAGGCCTTTGCCTGTCATCCGCGCATCGGCGAACGGAAGCGGGCGCAAAGTTTCTCCCAGTCCGCTGCATGGTCCCGACAGGAGCAGTCTTCAACAAACAGCGCTTCGGATTCGCTGTTGACCGAGATTGCCGAAAGAAACGCTCTTTATGAACAACAGTTCGGATTCACTTATATCGTTTGCGCAACCGGAAAGAGTGCCGAAGAGATGCTCGCCATTCTCAAACGTCGATTGATGAACGATCGCACAACCGAGTTGAAGGAAGCAGCGGAGCAACAGCGGCAGATCACCCAGATTCGCCTTGGAAAGTGGTTGGCCTCATGAGCAAGATCACGACGCACGTTCTGGACGCCGTACTGGGCCGGCCCGGAGCCGGCATTGAATTACGGCTTGAAATTCAGCATGACCAGACCTGGACTTCAATTGCGAAGGGCAAAACAGACAGTGATGGGCGCTGTGGCAACCTTGCGCAGAACGCAGCGAAGGGCGTCTATCGCCTGACCTTTGACACCAATGTTTACTTGGCCTGCAACGGCCGTTCCAGCATCTACCCGGAGATCGTTATCGCGTTCACCTGCGACGGTGTCTCGAACTATCACCTTCCACTTCTGCTGAGTGACAACAGTTACACCACCTATCGAGGAAGCTGAACCATGGCAAGACTAAGCGAGAATCGTTACGGAAAGTCTCGTGTGCGCCTTTCGCGCATCACCCGTCACCCGGATCGTCATGAGTTCAACGAATGGAGTGTTTGCATTTTGCTTCATGGCGATTTTGAGACGAGCTTCACTGAAGCGGATAACAGAAGCATTCTTCCAACCGACACAATGAAAAACACTGTGTACTCGATTGCGCGCAATTCAAGTGCGGCAACGATCGAAGACTTCGCCACCGAACTCGGTGATTATCTCCTGAACAACAATCCCCAGGTCTCACAAACGAGCATTGAAATCGAGGAAAAGGCCTGGGAACGCTTGCTGGTCGGCGGCGCTCCCGAAGCAACGACATTCAAGCTCGCCGGCCCGGAACTCCAGACGGTCCTCGCAGAACGCAAGCAGGCGGGCGAGTGGTCTGTGACCTCCGGTGTCGACGGTCTCACGATCCTGAAGACAACAAAATCAGCATTCACTGGCTACATCAAAGACAGGTTGACGACACTCAAACCGGCAACCGATCGCATCTTCGGCACGCGCGCAACCGTCCGATGGGAATACGGCTCGACGAAATCAAGCTACGCAAATATTCGCACGCGGATCACCGCCACGCTGCTGAAAGTGTTTGCAGAGCACGACAGCATGAGCGTCCAGCACACATTATTCGCGATGGGCAAAGCCGCGCTCGACGAAGCACCGGAGATCACGCGCATTCACCTCACGATGCCAAATCTGCATCACCTTCTTGCCGACTTGAGCCCATTTGGCCAGGACAACCCCAACCACGTCTTCGTCCCCATCGACGAGCCGCACGGATATATCGAGGCGACAATCGAACGCTGACCTGTTAGCCGATCTGCGCAAGATCCTGCGGCGAATCAATATCAATCTCTCCTCCCTCAAACGGCACGGCAACGACCGCGCATGGCGGACTCACAATCAATGTGCGCGCGCCCTTGTCTCCGCGCAGCGCAAGCAGTCCCGAGAATGCGATTCGCGGAAAAATTGCGGGGACGCCCTGAATGCCTGCGTATGCAGAGGCCGCGATAGCCTCGCCATTCTGCGCGTGAAAAACTCGAATCAGCTCACGCAGGTGATTTACTTTAAGGCGCGGCTGGTCACATCCAAGCAGCAGAACGCCCTGCGATGCCGGATCATATTCAGCGAGAGCCTCAATACCTGCATTGATTGAAGTCGAGATCCCCTGTTGCCAGTCCTCATTGGTCACAACGACTGCGCCACTCGCGCCAATCGCACTGGAGATGTGATCGTGTTGCGCACCTAGCACAGCCAGCACTGGAGCAGCGCCCGCCTCATTCACCACGCGGAGAGCCCGCGCAATCAGAGTCTCGCCGTTAAGCAGGAGCAACTGCTTCGGCTGGCCAAGCCGTCGGCTTCCACCGGCAGCGAGAACGATAGCGGCAACAGGCATCGGCCTCAGTGTAGCGCGTCGCTGTTCTTGACTTCGAGCCAGACAACAGGCAAGACTAAGGCGAACTAGTCAACCATTCTCTCCGTCAAAGGCAGGTCGTGGCCGACCAGAACATCACAGCAGAAGTGTATGTGCCTGCAACCGAGTCTGAGAACTTCGGGCTGCGCGCGGGAGTTCTGGGCCCGATTGAGACACTGGCGCAGTCGGTCTCGGCGATGGCGCCTTCAACTTCGCCTTCGCTGACCATCCCGCTGGTCTTCGCTCTGGCCGGCAATGCCACGTGGTTTGTCTACCTGCTTGCCACCGCTGCCATACTTCTTGTTGGATTCTGCGTCAGCCGCTTTGCACGTCTCTCCGCCTCGCCGGGTTCACTCTACACATACACGGCAGACACCCTGCCGCCTATCTTCGGCGTTACGGCGGCTTGGGCGCTACTGCTCGCCTATCTGGCGATCGGCGCATCCGTCGCTGGCGGCGCACTGTATTACACAAATCTGCTTTCGCTGCAGTTTCTTCATTGGGCGCCGCCCGCTCTCCCCACGCTTGCGCTCGTCTGCGTCGCAGCGGGATTCGTCGCCTATCGCGACGTGAAACTCTCCGCACAACTCATGCTTTGGATCGAGGTCTGCTCGATCAGCTTGATCGTTGTCGTACTCGCGGTCATGCTCGTGCGCTTCGGCTGGCACCTGGACTTCGACCAGTTTCGCCTCAGGAGTGTCTCTCTGTCCGCACTCGGCCCGGCGCTCGTGCTCTCCATGTTCAGCTTCGTGGGATTTGAAAGCGCAACCACACTTGGCGGTGAAGCGCGCGAGCCCCTCCGCACCATTCCTCGTGCCATCATTCAGTGCGCAATTCTGGCAGGTGTCTTCTTCATCCTGTGCTCGTACTCTGAGGTGCTCGGCTTCCGCGGAGAATCGGGGAGACTCAGCGAATCAACTAGCCCGTTGCACCTGCTCGCCGCCAAAGCAGGCGTCTCTCCGCTCGGCATTGCCATCGATTTCGGCGCGTTCATCAGCATGGTTGCCTGCGTGCTCGCTTGCGCCACCGCGGCAGCGCGCGTCCTCATGCGAATGGCGAATGCGCGATTGCTTCCAGCGGTCTTTGAGCAAACGAACATTCGTCACGGAACCCCCGGACCGGCGATTCTCCTTTCCATCGGCCTGATGTTTGCTTCCACCGCAATCCTGGATATCCGTGGCGTGACAGGTTCAGACATGTATGACCTGTTCGGATCTCTCTCTGTCTTTGGATTTCTCACCGCGTATTCACTGGTTGCCGTCGCTTTGCCCTTTGCCCGGCGCGCGCGCGGCCAGCATTCGCTCCTCATCGTTGTGGCCAGTGTGCTGACCGTTTTGGTCATGATCCTGATTGCGGTTTACGACCTCCGGTCCAATTCCGATGAGGCTCACGCACGAATTCCGTATATCTATCTTGCTTACATCGCCGCCGGGATCGCATGGTATGCGGTTCGCCGCAAGCGAACGCAACTCCGCGACTGACGCGTCAGGGCTGGCCTTCTGCATCCGGTTGCAACAGGATCAACAGCACAAGCCCAACGACGACGAACATCCGGAAAGCCGCCTCCTGACCATTCCAGTTGCGCGACTGCCACATCAGAAACCACTCTGAGCCCACTGTAAGGAATGCGACAAGCCACATCAGCATGGAGAGCGTGAGCGCCAAAATCGCCACCCGCTTTCCAGCGTTAAAGGCGCCGGACGATCCGCGCAGAGCCCGAATCAGTTTCGCCAAAGCCCACCAGAGCAGGATCGTTGTTGCGAATTCCCACGCAATGATGCTGACATAGAACGTGCGATGAACCGCTGGCGATTGAAGGGCCCGCCACAAGCCGTGATTGCCGGGAAACGTCGAGTCCATCATCAGGACATGCCGGACAAACTGGTAATTCGAGTCGAAGTCAGTGAGATTGTTGAAAACGACCAGCGTGTAGAACAAAGCAATGCCGGCCAGAAGCAACAGCTTCGCAGAGCGCGTAATCATTGGCGCATCCTCGCACAATCCAATGCACCGGCGCGTTCCATCAACACGCACACCTGTCGAGCCTTGACGTCACACGCACCACAGACTTCAGCGCCGTTGCACACGCCGACGCCAGCGCAGGCAGATATCTTTTGCATGGCCCATGCTATCGCGGGCGCATCGCAAATCCCAATAGAAATCCTGTCGCGCGTGCTACAGTCGATTGCAAATGGCTGAGATGATCGACCCCGAAGAAAAGCTGGCCGCCCTCAACCTCACCTTGCCCAACCTGCCCGCACCCGGCGGCAACTACGTCTCCTCCAAACAAGTCGGCTCCATCCTTTACCTTGCCGGAGTCATTTCCACCAACGCTCAGGGCGTAATCACCGGCACAGCGGGGGGCACCCGCACCGTTGAGGATGGCTACGCAGCAGCGCGCGCATGCGCCCTTACGCAACTCGCCGTATTGCGGCGTGAACTCGGCACGCTGGACCGCATTGCAGAGGTGCTCACCGTCAACGGATACGTCAACGCCGTTCCGGGATTCGCCGATTCGCCCGCAATCATCAACGGAGCCTCGGATCTGCTGGTGGAGGTCTTCGGCGAAGCAGGCCGTCACGTTCGCGCAGCAGTGGGAGTGAGCGCCCTGCCCCGCAACGCTCTGGTCGAAGTGCAGATGACCGTGAGGCTGAAGGATTCATGAAAGTTCACTCCCTCTCTGCCGCAGCCTACACATTCCGTTTGGGACCGCTCGCTTCCGCCGCGCCTCCACATTGAACCCGGCGACGAAGTGCAGATCGAGTGCGTCGATGCCAGCGGCGGACAGGTGGTGCCCGGCATGTCTACTGCTGAGTACCTGCGCGATCGACCGCACGCGCATTCACGCCCTGACCGGCCCCATCTGGGTCAACGGCGCTCAACCCGGTGACGTTCTTCAAGTCGACGTGCTGGCTACGCGACACTCCGGCTGGGGATGGTCCAGCATCGTCGACGGCCTTGGCTTTCTCAAAGAACGGTTTCACGATCCGTATCTCTTCCACTGGCACCTCGAAGGCGAATCCTCTCGCTCCCTTGCCCCCGCAGTCGTGCCCTTGCGGCCATTCCTCGGCGTAATGGGCGTTGCCCGCGCGGATGACGGAGCATTTCGAACGCGCCAGCCTGGCCCGTTTGGCGGCAACCTCGACGTCCGCGAACTATGCGCAGGCTCAACGCTCTACCTGCCGGTCTACAACGAGGGCGCACTGTTCAGTTGCGGCGATGGTCACGCCGCGCAGGGAGACGGTGAGGTCTGCATCAACGGCATCGAGTGCCCGCTCGATGTGTCTCTGCGCTTCCGTCTGCACAAGCGGCAGCCCCTCTCCGGACCGCTCGTGGAATCCAGTGAAAGCGCAGAACCTGACTCCATTGCCGATGCATGGATTGTGGTCGAGTCGGGAACGGACCTGGCCGAGACCGCGCGCGCAGCCACAAGTCGTATGGTCGATTTGCTCGTAAGCCGATGGCGCTTCAGCGACGATTCACGCCTACCTGCTGTGCAGCGTTGCCATGCGGCTGCGTCTCAGCCAGGTGGTGAATGAGCCGGTTCACACCGTCAGCGCTGCACTCAGCAAACAAATCCTGCCTGCCCGGGAGCTCTTTCCAACTCCATGACCGTCAACGATCCCGAAGTCGTGGCCGAGCTGCAGGCCCTCTATCCTCGCTACGAGAAAGCTCTTGTGACGAACGATGTGGAAATCCTGGTCGAAATGTTCTGGGCCGGACCGCAGGTCATGCGCTTCGGTGCCGGCGAAAATCTCTACGGCCCAAGCGAGATCGAGGCTTTTCGCAAAAGCAGACCCGCAGCCAACCTCGCACGCACCATTCAACGGCTTGAGATTGTGAGCTTTGGCCGTGATTTTGCCAGCATCACGGTGGAGTTCTCCCGCCCGGCGGGCACGGGCACAATCCATGGCCGGCAGAGCCAGGTCTGGGTTCGATTCGATATGGGTTGGCGCATCGTTCAGGCGCATGTTTCCATGCTCCCCTCGGGCGACGCGCCCTCGCGTTAGGCTCAAATCTTTAGACAAAACTCATTCCGAACTTGCTATCTTAGTCGCAGCCGACGTCCTCCATCGAAGCGAACTTAGTCCAAGCACGTGAACGACATGTTCAGGTTCCGCATCCCTTTTTGCCGGACATATCTGAAGCTGCATTGACCGAGAGTTCTTGGAACCCCAAGGACCATTCGGGATATTCCACTTTTGAGGCCAGCACATTGAGGTATTCCATGCCAATCCACAAGAATCTGATTCCCCGGCTGCTCGCGTTCGTAGCAGTCGTTGCGCTGTGCACTTCTCACTTGCTCGCACAGCAGACGCTTGGCGGCATCAATGGAGAGGTTACTGACGCTTCAGGCGGCGTCATTCCCAACGCATCGGTGACCGTGGTGGATGAACAGACGTCCTTGACGCGCACCACCACCACAAACGGCACCGGCACTTACAGCCTTGTCAACCTTCCGATCGGAAGCTACACACTGACCTACAAGGCTGACGGATACCAGGTGCAGAAAACGCAACACATCGGCGTGCAGGCCAACCGAACAGCAACCGTAAACGCCTCCCTGAAAGTCGGACAGACAACAACGACTGTCGAAGTGGAAGCGGCGCCCCTCATGAACGCCGTTGACACCACCGTCGGCTACGTGCTGGACACCGCGCAGATTGATGCCGTGCCATTGGCGACCGGAAGCTTTACCGGCGTTGCAATTCTTTCCCCGGGCGTGAATGCTGAGCTCTCGGGCGGTACCGGTGCAAACAGCGGCCTCGGCAATGCACCCATCTGGGCCAACGGACAGCGCGACACAAGCAACAGCTTCTCGCTCAACGGCGTCGACGCCAGCAACCTCTTCAACGGCAAGAGCACCAGCCAGGTGCCCTCGGCGCGCGTCATCAACAGCACCGGCGTGTCCAGCAGTAACAACGCCGGCGGCGTAATCCCAAGTTCGGCCTCCGTCTATCTCTCCATCGGCAACGCCATTCCCACCCCTGCCCCCGAGACTCTCGAGGAAGTCCGCGTCAACTCATCGATGTACGACGCACAGCAGGGCTCAACGTCCGGCGCGCACATCGACTTGAGCACCAAGTCCGGCACAAACACCTATCACGGCGCGGCGTATTTCCGTCGCGGCACTGACTGGATCAATGCCGCTCCGTTCTTCTTCAATCAGGACGACAATGTCCCCGAGACATATGAAGGTTCCTCAACTGCACCGCTACGCACTAGGCGGATCGCTCGGCGGCCCGATCATCAAGGACAAGCTCTTCGGATTTCTCTCCTATCAGCACGTGCATGCCTCGGATCAGGAGATCGGAAACTCGTTCCTCGATGTGCCCAGGGGCCTTTCGGACGATCGATCCGCTGGTGCTCTGGCCAACCTTACCAATGATGCCTTTGAAACTGAGATCTCCGGCGCCGACATCGACCACACCGCATTGGTCCTCTTCAACTCGCCGTCTCTTCCCGGAGAACCGGGCAAATGGCTGATTCCGAACGATACCGGTTCCGCGATCACCCCGGCCCACGTTGACAATGCGTTCATTCCCGGGACCGCTCGATTCAAAGCAGATATGGCCGTCGCCGATCTCGACTACAACGCCACTTCAAAGGACACGCTGGCTCTCAAGTACTACTACCAGCATGATCCAATCCTGGCCCCCTTCGCCTATTCCAGCGTTCCCGGGTTCACTCAGCATCTTGATTCCGGCGCGCAGGTCTTCTCGATCATCAACAGCCTCATCATCAAGCCCAATCTCAGTACGACCCAGACCATTGGCTTCATACGCGAAAAGATCTACGGGCACCAATGAGCAGCCATTCGGCCCAGACTCGATTCCCGGCGGCAGTGCCGGGACCGGATCAATCAACATGTTCGGGTCGAACTACTTCCCCGGAATCTCCGTCTACAACGTGCTGGGCAAGTACCAGCCCTCCGGAATCGGCTCACGCGATCCTGAACATCGGACCCAACGCCGAAGGACAGGCTCCCAACACCGGCGTATTTCAGAACCGCCTCGCTCCCTCCGGAAATGCAATCTGGACCAAGGGAAAGCACACCTTGAGCTTCGGCGCCAATTACAGCTTCACCCAGCTCAACACCATCGACAAGCGAACCGGCACCGGAACCGTCGCGACGGACGACTTCAGCCAGATGATTCAAGGCTTCGTTACTCCCGGCAGCGCCGCCACTGGCTTCTACGTCACCTCGTTCCTGCAGGGCGATGCAAGCCGCTACTATCGCGCGAACCAGCTCGGAACCTACGTTCAGGACAAGTTCCAGGTCACGCCAACCCTGTCTCTCACCGCCGGCGTCCGCTATGACTGGAACGGCGGCCTCACCGAGAAATACGGGCGCATCTTCAACTTCGACGCGAACAGCTACAAGTACAACATCGCAAACGACTCGATCGACAACAGCGGTCTCATCATCGCCGGAAACAACTCGAACGGCACCAAAGGCGTCAGCAACACGACACTCACCGGCCGCCAGTGGGGAATCGCACCGCGCGTCGGTGCTGCGTGGCAGCCGGAGTTCCTCCACAATAAGGTCGTCGTCCGCACTGGTGGCGGCCTCTACTACGACCGCGGCGAGCTCTTCAGCTACTTCTCGCCCGGTTATGCCATCGGCACTGTAACCGGCGGACCATTCGGCGTCAACCAGCAGCTTCCTTTCGTCAACGTGTCGTCCTGCCCGTCCACTTCGCAGTCCCTCTACGAGTACTACATCCCCACCTGCGGCGGTAACGGAGGCTTCAGCCCACCGACCGGGCCGCCCACAGACGTAACTGGCAACCTTTCGAATCCCTACGGAACGACTCTTCAACACGCGGCGCCGAACAATCCCAAGGCTTCAGATTTGGCGAATTACCTGCCGAACGCCTTCAGCATTGTCAATACCGGTACGGGTGAAGACGGGCTCATCAACAACGGGCAGCCCATTTCGCTCGGCGTATACGACCGCGCCAACAAGCTGCCCTACACGTTCAACTACACGCTGGATATCCAGTGGCAGCCGCGCAACGACATCGCCTTTGAGGTCGGCTACGTCGGCAATCTCGGCCGCCACCAGGTCATCCCGGTTCCGTTCAACCAGCCTGAAATTGCCTCGCCGACGCACCCATCCCTCCCCGGCAGCGCGTACCAGCAGAATTACTCCTATGGGTATAACGTGCTCGGGGCGACGCTGGACGATGGCAGCTTCTACCAGGCGAACTACGAAGGTGGAAACGTCGATCTGCGCGTTCCCTACATCGGCTACGCGGCAGAATCCATCACCTACAGGGCCGCAGGTATCGACTCCTACAACGCTCTTCAGGCCCACCTCGAAAAGCGCATGAGCCATGGCATCCAGATCGGCGCCTCGTACACCTATTCGCACGCGCTCGACGAGCAGAGCGGATTGGGCCTCTTCTACAACGGCAACAATCCGCTTAATCTCCGCAGCGGCTACGGCTCGGCCGACTTTGACCGGACGCACGTGATCAACTTCAACTATGCCTTTCGCGCGCCAAACCTCGCCACCAAAGGGTCGCTCATGGGCTACATCGCGAACGGCTGGTCCCTGCGTCGGCCTGACCGTCCTGCAGAGCGGCCAGCCCTACAGCATCATCGACTTCTCGGGCGCCATCGCCAGCGTCTTCTATTCAACCTCCAACGGCATCACGAATCCCATCGTTCCGCTGGCCAAGGGCTGCACTGCCAAGAACGCGCTGACCGGATATTCGGGCGCATGGTTCCCGTCCACCGGGCACTCGGCACTCAAGCCGGAGTGCTTCACTCTCCCGCTCCTTCCTGCCGGCGGCCTGGAGGGCGCGATCCCGAGCTCAGATCCGTTTGAGACCACCTTCACCGACGGCCAGCGCAACATCTTCCGCCAGTCATTCCAGAAGCGCGCCGATGCTTCGCTGGTCAAGGAACTCCAGATCAAGGAGAAGTACAACTTCAGGTTCACCTTCGATGTCTTTAACCTGACCAACACCACCAGCTTCGACGTTCCAGGAAACGAAGTAACCCAGAACGCAAACTACAACCCGTTCCCCGACGGCAGCCTGGCTCCATTGCCCACGGATTGCAAATCTGATGGTTCGCAAAGCAATGAAAGCTTCTACGCCTGCCCCTCCGGCCTCGGGATTGTCACGCACACAATCGGCAGCCCACGCCAGATTCAAATGTCCCTGCGTTTCGACTTCTAACCGCACCACGAACCCAACAGAGAGGGCGGCCGCAACCAGCGGCCGCCCTTCTTCTTGTGCTCAAGAACGGCAGCCATCCCAAGCGACCCAGCCAAGGAACCAAGGTCCCCGCGCGACGCAGCCAAAGAACGAAGGTCCCCGAGCGACTGAGCCAAAGAACCGAGGTCATCCCGAGCGACCGGAACGCAGTGAAGGGAGTCGAGGGACCTGCATTTGCCTCTTGCCACCAACGTGCCGATGACGCCTGGTGCCGGGCTGCCCCAGGCCTCGCTTCTGAGACCTGGGATTCTCCTCCGATGGTGAGACGGGCGCTCCATTCATGCGCAGTTCTCGCTCGATTGGGAAGCCACGAGCCTTGAAAGACTTGTCATTCTGAGCGCCGCACGCCTGGGGCCCCGCAGACGAGATATCGTCTGTGGGGCAAGCGGCGCGAAGAACCTGCTTCTCGCAATGTTGACCCACAACCCGCCCCCCCAAAAGCCCGGCGTGCAGAGAATTACCCTCATCCAGCCCACAATAGAAGTTGAATCTCGAACGGAGAAAAGCCGGTCCGGGACTAGCCGCCGGCTCCACAATGTGAGACAAAAATGCCCAAATCGCCCAGGAATCGCCCGTAAGTCCAATGCTGAGAGGATTCTGCGGCTAAGTCCAATGATGAGAGGATTTTACAGCCATACCCCTCTCGCAACCCATTGAAAACAAATAATTTATTTACAGAATCCGGGGAGGGGGTAGATCTGGAAGCTGCGAGATGATAGTACGGCGGTGAGCCGAGGCTCCGCACCGCCTGAAACCAGGTGCCGTCCTGAGCCCGCCGAAGAATCCAAGCTTTGCTTGGGCACGGTGGCTGATCCCTGACCACTGATCCCTGACCACTCGTATCGTAGGCCCGAAGCTATCCAGCTTGGCTGAACTTCACAAGCAGCTTGTCGAACTCCACCGTGCCCAGTCCGCGACTCGCAGCCATCTGCAGGTAGGGCAGATGCTCCGGATCGAGATTCCAGTAGGCCTTCGCGACATAGGCATCCAGCGCAACCGGATCGGTTCCAGCGACGACAGTCTTCTTCAGCGCAACGTCTTCGAGGTTGCCGCCCGGTCGGACCGTTGCGCAGCAGGACACGGTAGCAATCCATGATCGTCAGCGTTGGCAGCATGAAACTGGCCAGGTCGGCGAGGCTCTCGTGAATCTGCTGGTGCAGCCGGTTGCGCTGGCCGCCAAGAATGCCGTACCAGTTCTTCATCCCGAGCGTCGCACCGGTGAGTTCGTGATGCTTGGCGATCGGCAGGTTCAGGATCTTATCGGCTTCAAGAAACGGCGTGAAGACGGGCCAGCTTTTGAGCACCACTCCACCAATATCGACTTCACGAAAGAGTTCGGGATCGGGAAGAACGACTTCTGCGCCTTCGGCACGCGCAGCAGCGTCGATACCTGAGCGATGAAAGCAGCGGCGCGCCTCGTTGCAACTGACGTCGGTGACGATAACGCGCTTGGCGCCGGCCTCCAGCACTGGCGCACAACCTCGGCCACCAGTTCAGGATTGGTATTCGCTGCTTGCTCCGGAGTGCGGTCCCAGGCGATGTTGGGCTTCATCACGACGACATCCTGCCGTCCAACGAAGCGCTGAATACCGCCGAGGTTCTCGAGTGCCTGGCGAACGAGCGCGCGCGGCTCGCCTGCAACCGCAACCGCGCCTGAAGGATCGACCGGCCGCTGAACAACAGTCAGACTCGGCCATCGTTGATCTGCCGCGGTGCGATGATCGCGCCGCGCCTGCTCCGCATGAGCGGGAACTGGCCGCGAGCTGCGCCTGCTGAGCCAAATGCCGGCCCCTGCCGCGCCAGCCGCGATGCCCCCGGCGCGCAGCAGTTGAATCATTGCTTCCCGGCGCGTGAGGCCCTGCGGCGGACCCGCATCGATCTTTTCATTCGCCGTCATTCCGACTGGTCCGGCCATTGCACTCTCCGGCTAAACCTCCACCACGTTGATGCGCTTGAGGTCGTTGACTCCAAGCTGGTGCGTCGCGTCTGCCGCCGTGGCGATGTAGCGAGGCGGACGCCCGGCCGACTCCAGCGATGCGAACCCGACCTCGGAACGCTTCTTTTCAAGGATTCCCCACGCAATCTGATCCATCGCCACTCGATCTTCGCCAACGATAAGCGCATTCGGATACCACAGGCGCTCCGGGTGAAAACGAGGACCGCCGTCGTAGACCGATGACATCGCATCGCCAATGGTCAGCTTGATCTTCTGCCGAATGACGGGGAATGCATTCAGGTCAGCGACGCCGGGGTTGCAACCGCCTGCATGCAGGTCCTGCGGCCGCTCCACCACGCCATACATGTTCTTCATCGCGAAAGTGACGCCAGCCATGCTGTGGTCTTTGAGAATTGGCAGATTGATGACCATCGCGCACTCGCGGGTAAGAATCTTTGAAAACCGGGCGCGCGAAGATCCCCAGACTTCAATCTGGTCTTCATATCCCGAGACATCGGACCCGTAGCAGCGCATGCGAGCCGGATCGGTGTTGATGGTGAGACCGCAGGCCTGCAGGTCGCGCGCCTCGCGGTCCCAGACAAGGATGTTTCCGGGTTTGACACCGGCTTGCTGCAGGCGTTCGGCAATGACTAGAACCAGCGCGAGGTGCGTCGAGATGCCTTTGCCGCCCAGACCATTCGTCTTGAGTCCGATTACCTTGTCCTGAGCGCCACCCTCGGCCACAATGTGCTTCCACGCATCCACCGGATTCTTGCGCCCGGTGTATGTGCCGATGGCGCGATCAAGCAAATCAGCTACGCGCTTGTCATCGAGTTTGCCGTCAGACCCATGCAGCGCCGGATCCCTGGCAATCACGACCTTGGACTTGCCATTTTCCGCGTGCCTGTCCGTTCGAGCCTCCTGACGCCTGGCAAGGCCCAGCTGGTTTTGCGTTCCCAGGAGCACGGCTCCTGTTGCTGCACTCTTCAGAAAATCACGGCGGCTCTTCATCGTTTCTTCCTCAACTTTGTGCCAAATGCCGGAAGCCCGGCCGGCCTGGACTAAAGGTTTGTTTCAACGCCATGCGCCAATGCCAGCAGCGCCTGGTCGGTCTCGGGCGACGACTGGTAAGTAACGATGCGCACCAGGTACTTGCTCTTGCGGAAGGTCATGCTCTGTGCGAACTGCACGCCATCATCGCCAAGTTTCACGCTCTTCGCGTCCTTGGTCTTGCCTCTGTCGAGAATGGTGCGCGCGCCAGCCGGGCTCTCCATCGTGTAAACATCGACGACCGCTTCCAGTTGGCCCTGATACTTGTAGTCGGAGGTGCAGGTGGAGACTACACCGGCCTGGACGTATTGCTCGGCGTCGCCGTCGATGTACTGCCACAGATCCTTCGCCTCGAATACACGCGTCTCGCTTGATTTCTCCCAGCCGCCAATCGCGCCAGACTCCGGAAGGAGATTTGCAGCCTTCTTCTTGCAGCCCGAGATCGCAGTAATAGCTACAATTGCCAGCACGGCGGCAGTGAACTTGCGTTTTTTGGAACGAAACATCTTTCAATGCTCCCTTATTTTCGGTTCAGCAGAATCTGACTGCCCGGCGAGCGGCTCTCGCCGATGCTGGTGACGTAGACCGCCGGATGCTCCTGCAGCGGACAGGCATATTCGCATGCGCCGCAGCCCACACAGCGGCTTGGGTCGACGCGCGGCTGCTTCAGCGTCTTCGACTTGCCCGACGAGTCGATGACTTCCGCCTCTTCGACGTAAATGGCCTTTGGTGAGACCGGGCACCACTCCTCGCAGACAATGCACTCGGTCGCAAGCGCCCACGGCAGACAGCGGCCGCGATCGTAGAATGCAGTGCCGAGGCGAATCGGCTGGATTCGCGGACTGGGTCCCGACGCCGACCACCCAGCCTTTCTCCTTTGGCGTGATCGGCCAGATCGCTCCTGTGGGGCACGCCTCAGAACAGAGCACGCAACTTGGTTCGCAGTAGCCGATGCGCGGCACCAGCGTCGGCGTCCAGAGCCCTTCGATGCCCGCTTCGTCCAGCGTGGGATGGAGCGAGTTGTTGGGACAGACCTTCATGCACTCGCCGCAGCGGATGCACCGGGAGAGAAAGTCGCTCTCGTCAACCGCTCCCGGCGGGCGAAGCAGCCGCTCGTGGCGGCCCTTGCCCATCCCGGTGTTGGTGCGCATCAGCGGGACCGCAGCGGCTCCGGCGGCGAGACCCGTGAGAGCGCGCCGACGTCCAATATCCGGCGTTGCGACTTCATGTTCTTTGCGGAAGAAGCGGAACCGCAGGCTCCCGTGCGGGCAGCTCCCGACGCAGTTCATGCACATCAGGCACTCGGACTTGCGCCATGGAACGCCGCCGATCGGATCGTCGCCTCCCTGGCAGTGCAGCAGGCAGCGATTGCACTTGTCGCAGCTCGACGCATCCTTGTGCAGACCGAGAATCGACCAGCGCGAAACCGCTCCCAGGAATGCTCCCAGCGGACAGATCGAGCGACACCAAAGCCGCGTGATCCGCATGCTGGCCCATAGGATCAGGAGAAACAAAACGCCAAGCACCAGGCCCTGCGCAAAGTGCGCCTGGCGAAAATCCAGCACCGTTGCCTGCAGGAATGTGTGCAGTGCTTCACCGGTCGTCTTGACCGCAGCGATGTGGCTGTGTTCGAGAGGCGATAGCAATGCGCGAACCGCAAAGTTAAACGCCGGCAGCAGCGCCAGTCCCACGGAACGAACCAGCAGGCTGAAGGGATCAAGCCAGCCGATCGCCATCGAGCCGAAGAGTGCGGCGACCAATCCGGCAATGAGCACTACGTACTTGACGGTCTGCCACCGCTTGTAGCGGTTCGATTCGATGCGCTGCTTGCCACGCTTGGCCTCGGATGGCATGTTGCCGATGAAGTGCTGCAACGTGCCCAGAGGGCAGATCCAGCCACAGAAAAAGCGGCCGAGAAAGAAAGTCGGCACCAGGATCAGCAGGCTCCAGACCAGCCCTCGAAAGAGCGCGTGTGTTGCCAGAACATTGGTCAGCGCAACCAGCGGGTCAAGCTGAAAGAACAGGCGCACGGGTGCGCGCATGTGAATTTCGGCGGTGCTGCCGGCCGTCGGACGCATTGCCGTGAGGATCAGAAGCGCAAAAAAGAGCAGCAGAAAGAAAGATCTGCGAAATCCTTCGCAACGGCGGCAGTCTGGAAGGCGACACGGATATTCCTCACGCGCTTGGCGGTCAACCAATTGATATGAGGAATGATTCGCGAGCAAGGCGCTCGCAGACAGTGACAGTCGTCACTTCGAGCTGTTTCCAGGATTGTGGTGTCGAGATCGCGGTGCCAACTACAGGTGATTGATGAGCGATGCGATGCAGGCAGCCCCAAAACCGTTATCAATGTTGACGACGGAGACATTGGGCGAACAGGTGTTCAACATGCCGAGCAGTGCGGCGACGCCTCCAAAGGATGCGCCGTAGCCCACGCTGGTCGGGACGGCGAGCACCGGTGCGTTGACGAGGCCGGCAACGACGGTGGGCAGAGCGCCTTCCATCCCCGCGCAGACGATGAGCACACGCGCCGTCTGGAGCGATTGCTTTTGCGCCAACAGACGATGAATCCCGGCGACACCTACATCTGCAATCAACTCGACTGTATTGCCCATCAGGCGCGCGGTGACCGCGGCTTCTTCGGCAACGGGAAGATCGCTGGTGCCGGCGCAGACCACGCAGATATTTCCCTTCCCGGCCGGAGGTTGCGTCTGAGCAAGCGTGATGGCGCGGGCTGTCTCGTGATACGTGGCGCGCGGCTCTGAGGCCCTGACTGCGACGAAGCACTCCTCTGAAGCCCGGGTGGCAAGAACGTTGCCGCCCGCATTGGCCATGCGTTCAAAGATGTGCGCAACCTGTGCGGGAGTCTTCCCGGCGGCAAAGATCACTTCGGGCATGCCGGTGCGAAGAGAACGATGATGATCGAGCTTGGCAAACCCGAGATCTTCGAATGGCAGGTCCCGCAGGCGGTCGAGAGCTTCAGTCACGCTGGTGCGGCTGTCGCGAACTTCATTGAGCAGCGCTTCGATTTGCGAGCGATCCATCAGGGCTCCTCGTTTTTGGATGCGAAGAGATGCATCGCTTCCTGCGTCACTTGTTTTAGCGGAACTGAATGCTGGACGGCAAGCCTGCGGCAGTCTTCAAACTCCGGCGCGGCATTTGCGATTTTACCTGAGTGCCACCGCGCAATCTTGATGCGCACCGTGCCCCACTGCGTCTGCACCTCGGCGAACTCTCGCGCCAGCGAGGTCTTGTTTTCAATACGCCAGTGCAGGCCGATGGTCGTGGTCTCGCGAAAGAGAATATCGCGCAGGTCGGGCACTCGATCGGGATGGCAGAGCACGGTTAACTGCACGCCGGTGCGGCCCTTCTTCATCTGTACGGCGACGCGATAGACGTCCCACGCGCCGGCTTCCAGGAGAAGTTCACTGACATAGGCGACAAGCTGCGGGCTGGAGTCGTCGATGACCGTCTCAATGATGGCGATCGGCTCCACGGACGAGTCCTGCATTGCTTCTTCGCCAACAAGCAGGCGAAGCAGATTCGGCTGTCCGGGCGTGTCGCGACCACCGGCACCATAACCTGATTTGGAGATGCGCATCGAAGGCAGCGCCGCATACTGAACATCGAGCATGCGAAGAATCGCAGCGCCCGTCGGCGTAACGCGCTCCATCGGCGGACCCGCTGCGTACACGGGCGCATTGCCGAGAAGCGCGAGAGTCGCCGGAGCGGGCACAGGGAGAGTGCCGTGCGCGCACTCGACGGTGCCACTGCCGACGTTAAGCGGCGACGCGAGCCAGCGGTCAACGTTAAGCGAGGCACATCCTGCGGCCGCGCAGACAATGTCGACGATGGTGTCGACTGCTCCAACCTCGTGAAAATGAACCTGCTCGACGGGCATGGAATGAATCGCCGCTTCGGCTTCGCCCAGCAACTGAAAGGCCCGGCAGGCGCGCTCTCTCACGGACTCGGCGAGCGGAGCAGAGCGGATAATGCCCAGGATAGTCGACAGCGAGCGATGATGCGCGTGCTTATGCGTGTGTTCGGAAGATGTCTGCATGATCGTGCATGGACGTGTCCAGCGTGCTCATGATGGGCGTGGTCGTGAAGCGGTGTGCGGCTCATGAGAATGCGCGGGATGATCGTGATTCGTATGCGTGTGCCCGGGCTCGTGATCCGTCGTGAGTACGTCGACCTTGGTCCCGGCGAGGCCGCCGCGGCTCACCTTGCGCATTTCAAGACGCGCGCCGATGTTGAGCGATGAAGTCGTTTCCTCAAGAAGGCTGAACGGCACGCCGGCGTCGACGAGCGCGCCAAGCAGCATGTCGCCGCTAATGCCAGAAAAGCACTCCAGATATCCAATGCGCATCGAAGGAGATTCTAAACTGTTCGAGTCAGGCGCCGCGCCGCACAAGCACCTCGGCGGGCAAAACAGCATTCAATGACCCGGAACGGAAGCCCGTGCAATCGAGCGTGACGTACTGGTAGCCTGCCTTGCGCAAGGCCGCCGAGATCGTATCGAGCATCTCGATCGCAAGGGCACGGGGCAGCTCGGCACGCGCAATTTCAACGCGAGCGAGTTCTCCATGATGACGCACGCGAAACTCGCGGAAACCAAGCTGCCGGATGGCCTCTTCGGCGTTTTCCACCTGCTCGAGCACTTCGCGGGTGACGGTGCGACCGTATTCAACGCGCGACGAGAGGCACGGCGCGGCTGGCCGGTCCCACAGCGTGTAGCCAGCGGCCCTGGCCAGGTCGCGAATCTCCTGTTTCGTAAGGCCGACCTCTGCCAGTGGCGCAAGGACGTCGTGCTCCTCGGCGGCGCGCTGACCGGGGCGGTAGTCGCGGAGGTCGTCGGCGTTCATCCCGTATGCGATGTGAGAGTACCCAAGCTCGGCGCCCAGAGCCTTCATCCCTTCAAAGAGTTCCGTCTTGCAGTGGAAGCAGCGATTGGCATCGTTTCGCTGATACTCAGGCTTGTCGAGTTCCTCGGTCCGGATTACGCGCAGAGGCATGCCGAGCGATTCGGCAAACGCGCGAGCTTGTTCCATGTCGCGCCTGGCGAGGCTCGGCGAGTCCGCCAGCACAGCCAGCATCTGATCGCCAAGCACGCGATGAGCGGTGGCAGCAAGAAACGCAGAATCGACGCCGCCGGAGTAAGCAATCATGGCGCCGCCGAGTTCGCGCAGGCGGTCTTCAAGCGCGCACAGCTTCGACTCGGCAGGGTCTGTCTGCGGAATTCCGATTTGAGGAGTCGCCGCCATGGGTGCGATTATACCTGCTCAGATAATGCGGACACTGGCTTGGACGCGAACCGCGCACAGTCGTAACGCTGCTGACATGTTTCCTGAACACTTCAAACTTCCGAACGATCTCGTTGAAAGCACGATGCGATATACTCCGGACGATTCCAAAATTTATGGAGGTTCCACCATGCGTCTTCAAGCAATACTGAAATGGACGGGAGCCGCGATGCTCGCCATGGCCGTGATGACGTCGCCAGTGCGGGTGTTGGCCCAGGGCGGCGACACGATACTGAAGCCGGCCGATACACAGAAGCTGCTGCCTGCCTCGGTGTACTACAAAGCGCAGTCGGCTCCCACGCAGTTGCGGAACTCGGGCGGCGTGAAATTTGCCGACGGCTACTATCTGCTCACCACCCTCGTCGACACCAGCGGCTATTCGAGCGACGTGGCAGCGAAGTATCAGGCGTACTTCATTGCCGAGGTTCCCATCAAGATCGGCGGACAAAACCTGCCCGCCGGGATCTACGGAGTGGGCTTCATCGGCGGTGACAAGTTTGTGGTGACCGACGTGGGCGCGCACGATGTTTTCACGACCAGCTCTGCCACGGACGAAGGTCTGAAGCGGCCATTGCCCCTTCAGGTAATGGCCGATCCCGCTGGCGGTTTCCGCCTCTATGCGGGGCGCAAGTATGTCAATTTCAGCCGGTAGCGAAACACTAGCCGGACCGCCGGCGACAACTTCGCAAAAGCAGGAATCTGATTCATCCGGCCCGCCGACCACGCGGGCCGGCGCCTTTTGGGCTTCAGCCGTGAATTGTTTAGAAGGATCCTTATGCATCGTGCCTTCATTCTGATTTGCCTTCTTCTCACTTCCACTCTCTCCGTTGCCCAGAAGCAGGCGGCACGGCCTCCTATCACTGGGATTTCCCACATGACGCTGTACGCCGACGATTTCGCCAAGTCGCAGCACTTCTACACCGACTTGCTTGGCTGGGAGCAGGTTCCATCTACCCACGCGGAATCCGGCGTCCGCTTCTATGCCAATCACCAGCAATACATCGAACTTGTCGCCACTCCAGTCGCGGGCCAGATCGATCGCCTCAACTGCATAGGCTTCTCGACCACCGACGCAGAATCCCTCCGCAAGTTTCTCGCCGCAAATGGTGTCGACGTTCCAAAATCCGTCACTATCGATCGTGACGGAAACCGCTCCTTTGCATGTGAAGGATCCCGAAGGACACAAAATCGAATTCACGCAGCAAGGCCCGAATGCTCCCAAAGGCCTCAAGGCTGTCTCAACCCGCGTCAGCAACCACATCATCCACGCGGGCCTCGTTGCTCGCGATCGTGCGGCCCTCGATCACTTCTACAAAGACATCCTCGGATTCCACCTCTACTGGCAAGGTGGCGCAACCTCCGCGCATACCGATTGGGTGATGATGCAGGTCCCGGATGGCACCGACTGGCTCGAGTACATGCTGTATCTGCCTGCGACGCCCTCGCGCTCAGAACTCGCGGGCGCTAACCACTTTTCACCGGGCGTCGTCAGCGTTGCAGAACTGGACAAGAAGCTTCGCCATCATGGTTGGATACCGTCCGCTCAGGAACGTCCGCCGCTGCTTGGCGTCGATGCGAAGTGGCAACTCGACCTCTACGACCCCGACGGAACCCGGGTGGAATTCATGGAGTTCCAGCCGGTAAAGGAACCATGCTGCTCTCCCTTCACGGGCCCTCAGGCCGCCCCGTTGCCAAACTGGTAGCCTGGCGGTCATTGCGGATGCCGATCTTTTGGCTGGCCCGGGCTCGTCTCACAATGTGGTCCCCCCTGCCCCCCCTCCCCGGATTCTGTAAAGAAATTACTTGTTTTCAATGGTTTACGAGGTGGGTGTGGCGCTAAAATCCTCTCAGCATTGGACTTAGCCGCAGAATCCTCTCAGCAAAGGAGTTACGGGCCGGTTTCGAGGGGTCAGTGGGCGGGATTAGTCGTTAGAGGGCCGTTGTGCGCCCGCCGATGCGATTTCTAGTTGAGCCTGGGCGCACTTCCAATTGTGCGGCAAACAGGGTCAATTTTCTGCAACACTCTCGCGGGCCGCCTCAGGTAGCCTTAGAGTGGCGCCTTTGCTTTTCGGGTTGACCTCGCTGGTCCAGGTGGTTCCATTTGCGGGTGCATGAGCCGACGGGGGTTTGCGTGCGGACAAAGGCCAAGAAAATTCTCCTGTTGCTCGCCGGCTGGGGCTTCCTTGTGTTCGGCGTGATCGGGCTCTTTCTGCCCATCCTGCAGGGAGTGCTTTTTCTGATGATCGGCCTTGCGATTCTTTCTTCAGAATACGTCTGGGCCCATCGATTGTTGACGAAGATCCGGAATCGCTTCCCCGGTGTCGCAAAGCGATGGGACGAGGCTCGGGAAAAAGCTCTTAAGTGGAAGGACAAGGCATTCGGGGGTAGAGGACAGGCGGACGAGCAGTGAACTGGAGAGGTGGCCGGACGGTGCCTTCTGGCGGTTGAGAGCAGGCGAGGATAGAAGACCCGCCGTGCTATTTACCAATACGCAATCGGATCAGGCAGAATAGCGCCGCAGGAACAGGTTTCTTGCGGAGCTTTCACGGGCGCCATCTTTGAACACGCTTCGCACCGGACGCGGCGAGGGTTGAGACGGCCCGGGACCCAGACTCCTGTCATGCCGCCGCGACCCAACTCCGAGCGAAAATATCGATCGACGGCAACGCGGTGCGCACCGCCTTTCATCATCGGCGCCATGGATTCCTGATTTTCCCATGCTGTCATGGTCATCATGCGATCTCCTACAGCCGCCGTTACCAGGCTGATGAATCCGGGATAAGAGAGCATCTCCTGAGCGATCTGTCGGCCATGTTCGTGGATTGCCGCCTTTTCTTCGTCATTGCGCGCCAAAATGTTCGTCAAGCTGAATGCGCCGGGTACTGCCCCGCTTCCGCTGCTCACACGCATACAAACGCCGAATTCAAATGGGCCAATCGCCGAGGGCTGCACGATGACATCGAGCCCGAGCGAGCGCGGAACCGCTCCGCCATCGAAGTAACCTTGGACTGAACGAATCTTGTCTCCTTCGACGCGGACAAAGTCGGCCCCGCGCAGAGAGATGGACTTGCCGGTCGGAGGCAGCCCGTTCATTGAGCCGCTGTTTGTGCCTTTCATCAGCCATTCTGCAGAGAGCAGGCCGTCGCCGCTTTCGATCGAACTCAACGTCTCGAACGAGAGATCGGGGAAGGCATCCCAGAGGGATTTCGCGTAGGCACCGATGGCCTCTCCGGTGAGCGGGCCGGGAGTAACGGGATCGGTGTAGGTGCCGCCGTCGGCAAAGGTGGCGACAATTGCGGCCGCGTCGTGGCTATTCCAGGCGTCGGTGTACTGCTGGAAGACTTGCTCTGGGTTGGATGGCATTCGCGGATTCTAGCAATCGGTGATGTGTGCGGTCGAGAGAATTCCGGAAATGACGAACGCGGACCTTGCGGTCCGCGTTCTTTGTTCTATGGAGTCTTCGGTTGCGGTTCGGCACGACTGAAGTCGTGCCCTTTCAAAACTGCGAAGCTCTTCGCAATCAGTCTGGTCCTGCTGCGCTAAGCCTTCGCCAGGACGGGGGTTCCGAGTTTCTCGGCGAGCATCTCGTGGGCGTGGGCGAAGAACTCTTCCTTCGCGATCTTGCCTGCGTCCACATCGGCGAGAAGCGCCTTCTGGGCCGCGTACTCCTTGTTGACGATGCCGGCCTTGGACTGCAGCATGCGCCACGACTTGCGGCGCTCGACGCAGAACATGACGAGCTGGCGGCGAGAGCGCGCGGTACTCGATCTTGCCGTTCTCCTCGAACTTGATGTAGACGCCGAAGTCGGGAATGAAGGAGCGGTGCTCCGGGTCGAGGTAGCGGCGATAGACCACATCCTGCTGCGTGATGCGCACCAGCATGTTGTCGAGGTGAATCAGCTTCTCCGCCGCTTCCGGCTTGATCTTCTTGAGGTGGTTGCGGAAGCGGGCTTCGGTCGTGCACCAGTGAGCCACGGTGTAGCGCATGGTCTCGCCGGTGGACTTCGACTTGGTCTCGTACCAGTCGAGATCGATGGACGGGGTTGCCCTTGACGTCGAGCGCTTCCTGGTAGGTTTCGCCCAGGCGCGGATTGAAGACGAACTCCGGCACGCCGCGCGAGTCGCGCACGCGCTGCGCCTGGAAGAGCGCCATGTCGTCGGCCACGCCGTGCTCCGGCTGGCAGGTGGTGAAGGCCTGCAGGAACATGGTGCCGCGATACTCGAGGCCGTCGAGAATCGCGCGGTAGAGCTTCGGCGCGTTGGCCATGGAGACCTGCGCGACGAACGGCGAACCGTGTCCGGCGAGGAAGGTCTCGGCGACCGTCTTCTTCTCGGTGTTCTTGCCCTGCGTGGCGGAGCCGAAGACGTTCATGTCGTTGCCGCCCAGCATCGGGGTCGAGTCGGAGTTCTGCCCGCCGGTGTTGGAGTAGACCTGCGTGTCGAGCATCAGCGCCTTGACGTTGGGCCGGTTCTGCAGGATCACCTTCGACATGTTCTGGTAGCCGATGTCGCCCATGCCGCCGTCGCCGCCGACCACCCAGACCTTGGGCAGTTCGACGATTTCCTGGTCGGTCATCAGCGCGTCGGTGAAGTGCGTGAACTCGTAGTACTCACGCTCGGTGATGCCCCTTCCTTCGCGGGTGAGGATGACGTCGGCCAGGCGCTCGGGGATGACCGAGCGGCGCGCGTGATCGACGATGAAGCTCTCGCCCATGAGCCAGCCGATGGTGATGCCGTCCTGGAAGAGCGAGTTCATCCACGGATAAGGATGCGGGTTGTTCGGCGACGTCGAGCCGTACACCGTGTTGCAGCCGGTGTGCGCGGCCATGGCCATCACGCTCATGCCGTTGGCCAGGCGTCCGTCGACGGGCTGCAGGCTCTTGTGGTTGAAGGCTTCGGTGAGCAGGACCGCGGCGATGGCTTCGACCAGCTGCGCGTCGGTGATGGGGCCGTTGCTCTGCTTCGTATGCGGCGATGCGCGCCTTGGTGTCTTCAGTCATCTTCGCCGCCGAGGCCCAGGATCAGGTGCGCGATGGCCTGGCGCAGCAGCTGCGTACTCGGCGGGATTGCTTGCCTTGAGCGCTGCCAGCTTGGCGACGCCGTTCTTCTCGAGTTCGCCGGCCTTGGCCACGAAGCGGTCGCTCTTGGCGTGGTAGACGGGGCGCATGTACGCCTCGGTGACCGCGGCGATGGAGCGCAGCACGCTCTTCTCGCCGCAGCCCGCGCAGGCGCCGTCGCCGGAGACGAGCGCGTCGTAGTTGCGGCGCACCATGAGCATGTTGCGCAGCGTGGCGGTCTTCGAGTCGGCCGGGATTGGCGGCGTTGAAGAGGCCGAGGTACTTCTGCGATGTGTCGGGCAGCAGGTTGAGGAAGGCGGTGCCGGTTTCGTGCTCGGCATTGACCTCTTCGGTCTCCTGCACCATCTTGAGCGCCTCGTGATCGCCGCAGGCGGTGACGCAGGCCGCGCAGCCCTTGCAGAGATCGCTGACGAAGATGGAGAAGATGCCGCCGGAGCCGGGCGTCTTGCGCTCCGGCGACGAGAAGATGGCATTGACCTTCTGATAGGCCATCGGCACCTTGTCGATGATGTTGAAGAACTGCGTCTTCGCTTCGGCGGAGAAGCCGTCGACCGACTCGGTGACTTCGCGAATGATCTTCGGCAGCGGCGTGCCTGTCTTCATCTCCGCGACCATGCGCTGGCGCGTCTGCTTCTCGATCTCGGGCAGCTTGGCGAGCATCTTGGTGCGCTCGCCGGCGTCGCCCACGTAGCGCGAAACCGCCATGCGTCAGCACCGTGCCCAGATCCTGCGAGGTGTTGGGCAGCGCGGTGTCCGGGCAAACCGAGATGCACTCCATGCACTGCGTGCAGTTCTCGGGAATGTAGAGCGGGGTCTCGCGGCGCGCGACGTACTTGGATGCGGTGTCGCCGGTGGCCGCGGCGATCACGCCCATGGCCGAGAGCGGCGTGGCGGGCTGATCGTAGCCGAAGTTGGAGCGGAACTCCGCGTCGAACGCGTCGATGGTTGACACCGGTGGCCGCGCGCCCTGTCCCGGCGGGCGGCGGTGTGGAACGGCAGCCGCCGGTGGTGCAGCTTTCGCCGCCGCCAACGGTGGCCATTTCGAGGATCGGGCAGCAGCGGCCTGGCCGCGCAGGGTGGAGTGGTCGGCCGCGGCCGAGCTCGCCGATCTCGATCTCCTTCACGCGCTCGAAGCCCTGAGTCATGACTTCCATGTTCGACTGCACGACGGCTTCGCCGAGCTTGCCGAACTTCTTGACGTACTGCTTGCAGCACGACGTCGCGGTACTGCTCCTGCGTGATGCCGAACTCCTGCAGCAGGCGGCTGACCGCGAAGAATGCGCCGAGGAAGGCATTGCCCTGCATGCGCAGTTGCAGATCGGCGCGGTCGGTGGCCTTGCGCGCGATTTCAAAGCCGGGCAGCGTGAAGACGCGAATGTTCTTGTCGATGATCTGCTTGCGCGCCCACAGCGGCAGGTTCTCCCACGCGCGCTCGCCTTCGGCGTCCGACTCCCAGACGAGGCTTCCGCCCTGCTGGATGCCGTCGAGCGGATTGGTGTGGGTGAAGGCCTTGGGATCGCAGCAGAGAACGACGGTCACGTGGCGCAGATCGCAGTTGACGCGAATGCGGTCCTTGGCGGCGACCATGAAGTAGCTGGTCGGCGCGCCCTTCTTTTCCGAACCGTACTTGGGGTTGGCGCTGACGTGAATGACTTCCTTGGGATTGCCGAGGTCGTCGGTCAGGCCGTCGCGCTCGAAGAGCAGATCGTTGAGGTCGCCGAGGATGGCGCCGAGGTTCTTGCCGGTGGTGATGGCGCCCCATCCGCCGATGGAGTGGAAGCGGACCGCGACTGCGCCCTCGGGCAGCAGCGACGGCGTTTCGTCGCCGATGACCGCGTAGGGATGATCGATGCCGAGGACGAAGAAGCTGACGCCGTCGGCGGCGGTCTTGCCGTCTTTGCGGGCGCGGCCGGCGGTGGCGAACTCGTATGCGCCGATGATGTGCTCGGGGCGGAAGTCGCGCGAGCCGAGGCCGTAGCTGCCGCCGAAGATGTGCGGCACTTCGCTGGGAGATGATCGCCGGCAGCCCGTCGGCAGCGCGATGGCCTTCGTATTGAACGGCCTTGGAGAGCGCGGTGCGAATGTCGCGGCCCAGCGGGTTGTCGCCGGCAGAGGGCTTCGTCGGTGCGCTCGAGGATGATGACGTTCTTCTTGCCCCTGAGCGGCTTCGACGATCGCCGCCTCGGGGAACGGACGGATCACGTTGACGTGAATCGAGCCGACCTTGACGCCGCGCGTCGTCGCGCAGGTAGTCGACTGCGGCCTCGATGTTCTCCGCGGCCGAGCCGAGCGAGACGAAGACGGTGTCGGCGTCGTCGGTCTTGTACTTGGAGATGAGGCCGTAGCGGCGGCCGGTGAGCTCGCCAAAGTCCTCGTAGGCTTCTTCAAGGAACTCGAGAATCGGCTCGGCAAAGTTGTTGCGCCGCGCGATGATGCCTTGCATGTAGTGTTCCTGGTTCTGCACCGGGCCGAGCAGGACGGGGTTGGTGAGGTCCATCATCTTGGGAACGCGGCGGCGCGTGGGTCCGAAGAGAACGCGCTGCGCTTCGGTGGGGCAGTCGATGATGTCATCGGGCGCGCCGAGGTATTCGCGGATCAGCTCCGACTCGTGCTTGTAGAAGGTGCGCTCGAGGTGGCTGGTGAGGAAGCCGTCCATGATGTTCATGCCCGGCGTGAGCGAGAGCTCGGTGACGCGGCGCAGGATGAGCGCCTGGTCGGCGGCCTGCTGCGCGTCCTTGCCGAAGAGCATGATCCAGCCGGTGTCGAGCGCGCCATAGATGTCGTCGTGGCCGCAGTGCACGTTCAGCGCGTGCTTGGTCAGCGCGCGCGCGCCGACTTCGAGCACCATCGTCGAGCCCTTGCCGGGCGCGTGATAGTACTGCTCAACGCCGTAGACAACGCCCTGGCCGGAGGTGAAGTTGACCACGCGCTTGCCGCAGACCGAGTGCGCGATGGCGCCGCCCTGGGCCGCGTGCTCGCCTTCGGTCTCGATGGCGATGGTGTTGCTGGCCGAAGACGTTGAGGTGGCCCTCAGCATAGGCCTGCTGGAAGAGCTCGCCGCCTTCGGTGGAAGGCGTAATGGGATAAAACACGCCGGCATCGGCGATGCGCGTCTCGGTGTGGTAGGAGACAAGCTGGTTTCCGTTTGCGGTAACTCGAATGCCGGGATAGCGAGCAGCTTCGGTCATGAATCCCCCTATTTGCTTATCTTGCCAATTTCCATCGGTTTGACGGCACAGGCCAACTCAAGGTTCTGCCCGTAACGCCGAAATCGCCCGCTCCAGGCAGGCCCAACTCTTCGATGCAGGTTTCCGGATAGATCTTCTGCTGAGCTTCCAAGCAGTCCGGAGATCCATAGAACACCGTGTTCTCGCCGGATCGCATGCTACCCGATCCGGAAGGTGGATGCGCAAATTGCTGGCACCGCAAGTCTAATGGCCGAAGCAGAGAACGGGAAACTCCAGGGAAGAGTTCTCACGAACCGGCCCGTCTACCAGTATGCTCCCGCGGGCGCAACGTGGCATTTGGACCACCGGCGACCGTCCCACCAAATGAGATGACGGGATTCCAACGACGGCTGAAGTCGCTTAAAAGTCCTCCTCGTCGCCAATCGGCATTCCCGGCGGGGCCTCGACCGGCTTGCTGGGAACGAACTTGCCGGGGTCGCGTTCGAACTCCTGGATCCGGGCAATCAGAGCCGCGCGGTGGATGGCCTCGGCCGTGTCCTGCAACGGAGGCGCGGAGGTGAATTGCTTCAAAACGTTCTCGATATGGAAACGAGTGATCGCGCGCGCCTGGGTGGATGCCGCAGGGTTCACGGCGAGGGCAAGCATCGCTTCCAGCGCGCGAAACTCCACGGCGCGCTCAACCTCAGAAGACATGGTGTGGCCGCCCTCCGGCCGCTGTGCAACTGCGGCTGAAATTGCTTCCAGAACGCCTCGCAGAGAAGGCGAAGCCGGTACGCGCATGTGGTATTCGATAAGTCGGCTCGCGCGTGCGGGATCGAGCAGCGCAGTCAGCGTGAGGTCGGCGGCAGATTCGGCAGCAGCTACAGGGTCGAAGGTGAGCCCGGTATGTGCTGGAAACGACTCCCTGTTGCGCGGGTAACCGGGAGGCACCGGCGGCAGAATGCGAAGCAGCGATTCGGGCAGCGTAAGAGTCTCAGGCGAGAGAGTCTTCAGCACCGCGGCGAGGGCCTTGCTCTGCTGAGCTGGATCGACAACGGACGGGTTCGGAAGACCGTCGCCGCGAAGGTTGTAGCGATAATCGAGGCCGCCGATTTCCTTGATTGCAGCTTCAGCCTGGTAGCGGTGATAGAGGTAGAGCGGCACAAGTGTCTGCTCCAGTTGGGCCATCGGGACGCCGGGGCGGATTGCGTCTTCGCCGAAGTTCCTGAGAGCTGCAGCGCGCACCGCCAGCACTCGATCGAGTTCGACGGCTGGATCTTTTCCGTTGTCCCAGAGATGTGCCTGCGGATGTGCCGAACCGATGGGCCGCGCGTCTTCGTCAGTGATGAACACCTGCCCTGCGCGATCGGCGTCGCTCAGGATCTTCGCGAGCGCATCCCGTTCTGCTTCCCCGCTAAGACCGGGCGCCAACTGGCGATAGCCGTAATCGATGGCCACCTTGTCCCAGTCGCCGATGTGGGTCGCATATGCGCGGGAGACATCGACGGCACCGTTCGCGTCAGACGTGATGAAGGGATGGGGATAATCCATCACGCTGTCGCCGGAAGAAACGGTTGACGCGGCAAAGTTGTGGGCCAGCCCCAGCGTGTGCCCGGTCTCATGGGCCGAAAGCTGGCGGATGCGCGCCAGCACCATCTGCAGCATTGGATCGCTGCCGGTTTGGTCCGCACCCTGCACGTTTGCGCCTTGCTGCGGCTTCTTGTATGGAGACAAGAGCGCCTCTGCGATCAGGTAGTCCTGACGGCCGCGCAGGGAGCCCAATGTGACATTTCCCTTGATGATCTCCCCGGTGCGGGGGTCGGCGACGGCATCGCCGTAGCTCCAGCCGCGCGTGTATCGGTGCACCCACTGGATGATGTTGTATCGCACGTCCATTGGATCCGCGCCTGCAGGCAGAATGTCTACTCGAAACGTTCCCTTGGCCCAGCCGGCAGCCTGAAATGCCTGGTCCCACCAGCGCGCCCCGTCCACCAGCGCCGAGCGAATGGGCTCAGGCGCACCGCGATCGACGTAATACTGGATCGGCGCAACCGGCTCACACCCGGAGGCGCAGTTCGGGTCTTTCTTGATCAGTCGATGGCGAATGATAAAGAGCTGATCAACCGGCTCTCCCAGCGGAGCCGTGTAGTCTCGATAGCCGCTGGGAAAGTATCCCGCCTTCGGATTGAAGCGGCGCGGCGTGAACCCGGGCGGCGGCAGCTCAATGAACGAAGAGCGCTCGCGAATGGTCAGAGCGTGCGGATCGGGAGTGACATCGTTGACGAATTGTCCGTCAGCCGGACCGTCTGTGGTGAAGGTAAGTTCAGCTTCGACCTCGGTGTTTTTCGGAAACGTCTTTGTGTCGTCCATCGCAATGGCGGAGCGAGTGGCGTCCACGTGATACACACCCTGCTTCAGCCTTGCCAGCGTCTGGGAAATGCCGTGCCCATCGTGGAGAAAGAACTCAGTCGCGTCAATCAGGACTGCGTCCCCGGTCGACTCGGCAGCAACGGTGAATCCCCACAGAACCGACTTCGGAAAAGACTGCGTGACGGCGAGCTGCTCATCCGGATCAGTGCTCGACGCGCGGAAGGCCATGTTGGGCTCGACCAGAAGCACCTTGGGACCACTTCGCTCAAACCGAACGATCCGGCTTTCCGAAAGCTGGCCGCGGTCAAGCGCAAGATCATTCGAGCCCGTGCCATAGGGCAGCGCGTTGACATATAGAAATTCAGCGCTGCGGCCATCCGGGCCAAGGTGCGGTATCTCCAGATAGAGTTTTCCCGCACGCGCATCCCAGTCGATTGGGAGCAGCCCATCGAGGTGCTTCATTCCGGCGGTTTTCGTGCTTATTGCCGGTATCGCGGCCGGTTCAACGGGCGACTTCGTGTCCTGTGCGGAGCTGATGAAGGGGACGAGCAGAATGACCAGAATGGAAAGCTTGCGCATGGTCCTTTTCTACCACGCAGCGCCCACGTAAACACCAACAGCAGGGCGCGAATCTCAATCGCTCATTCTCCTTGTGGCAGAAGAGATTCGCATCAGATGGCGACCTCCCGATTCAAAAGCGCAGGTTGTATAGTTGGGGCGGCTGGTGCGCATAGGTTCGCACGATATTTGAATGCGCAACCAAACAGGAGCAATCGCAATGCAAGACGGCAATGCGGAATTTGCGCGCTACCCAAGCCTGCGCGGACGCGCCGTGCTGGTGACCGGCGGCGCCACCGGCATTGGTGAATCGATCGTGAGCCACTTTGCCCGGCAGGGCGCCCGCGTGGCATTTTTCGATGTCCAGGATGAGCCGGCCCGCAGACTGGTGGACGCGCTGAAGACTGAGGGGGAATCGGCGCCCCTGTACTTCCGGTGTGACCTGACGGATGTGGCGGCGCTGCAAGAGGCCGTGAAGCAGGCGGTCGCCGAGCTTGGAACCGCGGATGTGCTGGTGAACAACGCGGCCAACGACGAGCGGCACAAGATTGAGGAAGTGACGCCGGAGTATTGGGACCGGTCGATGGCGACGAATCTGCGCCCGCAGTTCTTCGTGATCCAGTCCGTCCTGCCGGCGATGCGCGCAGCGGGGCGCGGATCAATTATCAATATGAGCTCGATCTCGTGGATGATTCCGTCGACGGGCGTGCCGCTCTATGTTGCGGCAAAGGCGGCAATCGTGGGCCTGACGCGAACGATGGCGCATGAGCTCGGACCGGAGAGTATTCGCGTGAACGCGGTGCTGCCGGGGGCGATTGTGACGGAAAAGCAACAGAGGCTCTGGTACACGCCGGAGTACAAGGCGAAGATCATGGCAAGCCAGGCGCTGAAGCGCGACATCATGCCCGATGACGTGGCGCGGCTGGTGCTGTTTCTGGCAGCGGACGACTCAAGCGGCATTACCAACCAGAGCTACGTCGTGGACGGTGGGTGGGTGTGAGCACGCCGGAGCGCGGAGGTACTAGGGAATAGGGAATGGATGCCGTAAGATTCTTCGGGGAGCGAATTACATGCTTTTTGATACGTACGTGAAACGCCGCAAACCCGTTTCGGGCATTGCCATTGTAATTTTTGTTGCTGTTTTCGCAGCGGTTGCATTCGTGGGACGCGCCGCAGCACAGACCGCCGAGGAAGCCGCCAAGATTGGCGCGAGCCTGCAGCCCGAGTCGCGCGCCGTGATCGACCGGCTATCGGGACTCCGTGAGTTGCCCGACGGCGCGTGGAAGATGCACGGCGGGGACCTGGCGCACGGCGAGGCTGCCAACCTGGATGAATCCGGCTGGGAGCCGATTCAGCGCGGCGCGAAAGCTCCGAATGATGCAGTGTGGTTCCGGCAAACCTTTCAGATTCCCCCAACGCTGAACGGCTACGACCTGACCGGGGCACGGATCTGGTTCCAGTTTCACGCCAACGCCAACGGGCCCATGCCAGAGATCCTCTATTTCAATGGCCGCCGCGTTGCCATGGGCGACGATCTGGAACCGGTAGTGCTATTCGACGACGCGAAGCCGGGCGAGAAGGTAGTGGTCGCCGTGAAGCTGCTGCACACGGTGGACACAAAGACCTTTCGCGGCGCCACGCTGAAGATCGACTTTCCGGAATCCCGGCCGAACCCCGAGGACCTGCGGCGTGGAGTTTCTGTCCGCCGCGCTGCTTGTCCCGGCCCTCGCTCCCAACGACGCTGCACAGATGACCACGCTGAACGGCGCCATCTACTGCGGTGGATTTGAAGGCCCTCGACGCGCAAGAATCAGGCGAAGTTTGACGCGAGCCTGAAGGCCGCGCACGCAAAGCTCGAAGCGCTCAAGCCCCTGTTGCAGCAGGTGACGCTGCACCTGACGGGCAACTCGCACATCGACGCGGCGTGGCTCTGGCCCTGGACCGAGACGGTCGACGTGGTCAAGCGCACCTTCGGCACCGCGCTGCAGTTGATGTACGAGTACCCGGAGTACACCTACACGCAGTCGGCCGCGGCGTACAACGAGTGGATTGCGCAGAAGTATCCCGACATGAACGCCGAGATCGCGCGCCGGATCAAGGAAGGACGCTGGGAGATCGTCGGCGGCATGTGGGTGGAGCCCGACCTCAACATGCCCGACGGCGAATCGCTGGTGCGGCAACTGCTGGTGGGCAAGCGCTGGTTCAAGCAGGCTTACGGCGTCGATGTGCGCATCGGCTGGAATCCCGACTCGTTCGGATACACGTGGCAGCTGCCGCAGATCTACAAGAAGAGCGGCATCGACTACTTTGTGACGCAGAAGATGGCGTGGAACGACACGAATCAGTTGCCGTTCAAGTTCTTCTGGTGGCAGTCGCCGGACGGATCGAAGGTGCTGGCCTACTTCCCGCACGACTATGCCAATGACAACCTGAACCTCGTGCGCCTTTCGCGCGACTTCACCATCGCGCACAAGGAAGCCACGGGCCTGCCGGACATCATGGACCTCTACGGCATCGGCGACCACGGCGGCGGACCAACGCGCGCCATTCTCGACGAAGGATTTCACTGGGCGACACCGGCAAAGACCACGTGACGCCGAAGATCGAATTCGGCACAGCGCAGCCTTACTTCACATGGTTTGAAAAGCAGATTGCGGCGGACAGCCCCGTGTGGGACTACAAGTCGATCGCGAAGGGATACACGGCGCCGGCCGCGGTTCCGGGCAAGGTTTCGATTCCCACGTGGAAGAGCGAGATGTACTTCGAGTATCACCGCGGCGTGATGACGACGCAGGCCAACCACAAACGCAATATGCGCGAGAGCGAAGAGCAGGTGCTCAACGCGGAGAAGTGGGCGTCGCTGGCGTGGCTCGATGGGAAGAAATATCCCGCGCGAGGAGATTACCGAAGACTGGAAGAAGGTGCTATTCAACCAGTTCCACGATCTGGCGGCGGGGTCGGGTATCGGCATCATCTACAAGGACGCGCAAAAGGATTACGACGTGGTGCGGTACTCCACGAATGAGATCAATGAACACTCGTTCGGGTCATTGGTTGGACGAGTTGACACGAGTTCCACCGCCGGCAATCAGATTCCTGTTGTGGTCATCAATCCGCTGGGATGGGACAGGTCCGGCGAGGTGAAATTCAGCCTGCGACTGCCGAGCAATCCGTATGAAGTGGTAGATGCGTCTGGCGGAGTGATTCCGAGCCGGATCACGCACAACGACAATACTGCCGTCACGGAGATTGTTGTGCACGTGGATCACGTGCCGGCATTGGGCTACAAGAAGATTCTTGTGCAGCCCGTCGCCGCTGGAGCCGGCAACCAGATCGCGCCCAAAGCAGCGGAGGCGGAGCAGACCGCGGATTCTCTCACGCTCGACAACGGCACGCTGCGAGTGGCGGTCGAGCAAGTCATTCAGGGTGCATGACGAGTCTTCTCGACAAGAAGTCGAACTTTGAGACGCTGGCGCAGGGCACATGCGGGAACCAGCTGCAGTTCTTCAAGGACACGCCGAAGGACTACGACGCGTGGAACATCGATCCGGGCACACTGGATGTGCCGCCGACGACGATCGAGAAGGCCGATTCAGTTGAATTGGTCGACGAGCGCAGCGCTGCAGCCCGCGATTCGCGTCACGCGGCATTGGCAGAGCTCGAAGTTCGTGCAGACGCTCAGCCTCATCGGAGACGACAGGTAAACGTCGACAACGAGTTCGACTGGCATGAAGCGCACGTGCTGCTCAAGGCGGCGTTCCCGCTGGCGGCGACGAGCGACTTCGCGACGTACGAAATTCCCTACGGCGCGATCGACCGGCCGACGACGCGCAACAACAGTTGGGAGAAGGCGCAGTTTGAAGTGCCGGCCATGCGCTGGGCCGATCTGGGCGATGGCAAGCACGGACTGAGCGTCATCAACGACACCAAGTACGGATACGACGCAGTGGGCAACCTGCTGCGGCTTACGCTGCTGCGTTCGCCCAAGTGGCCCGACGCGGAGGCGGACATGGGCCATCATCATTTCCATTACGCGCTCTATCCGCACGCGGGAACCTGGAAGGACGCGATGACCGTGCGCCACGGCTACGAGTACAACTACCCGCTGACTGCGGTGGTGACAACGGCGCATCCCGGCGCGTTGCCGGCGGAGCACTCGTTCGCGTCGGTCACGCCGGAGAACGTGGTGCTGACCGCGGTGAAGAAGGCCGAGGACGCGAAGGGACTGATCTTCCGCGTGTACGAGTGGGCAGGCAAGGATGCGACGGTGGAGTTCCATGTGCCGCCGGGTGCCGGCGAGCGCGACGGTGACCAACCTGCAGGAGACGCCGGAGGGCAGTCCGCTGACCAGTCACCGGCGACGTGGTCAAGGCGCCGATTCATCCCTACGAGATCCTGACCATCCGCGTCGATTATCCGAACGGAGGGCCAAAGGAGTAGGACAGATGTCCTACTTTCGAAGTAACCGAATACCTGCGGGCGGTCGATGGGCCTACTGCAGGTATTCATTTTTGGATCAGAGGATGAGCGGCCTTACGTTGGCGGTGTGGAGCCGGTCTGATCGTGTTTGCTAATCTAGTGGCAGGAGCTTCAAGAATGGACATCACTTCCCCGTTCCTTGTTGTGCCGGTCATCGTAGTCACGTTTTTCTGCTGCATCCTGTGGGCCACGCATGGGCACTTTGACAGCGAGCAGCCCACCGAGAGCAGCGCCGGACACATCGACCTTGAAGATTGAGCCCAACTACCGCTCGCGCAGGCGAATGAGCACCACTCCCTGCCGCGGGACGTTCGTTCCCAGGCTCACCTTGCCGTCGTGTACCGCGACGGTGTGATCGGGCTGGCTCTGCTCCAGCGCTCCTGCCTTTTCCAGTTGCGCACCTGCTCCGGCGTCGGCCGCGCGGGACTTCCCATCTGCTTCCATGCGGCGTAGGCGTTGCTGTGCGTCGCATCCACGCGAAACTCTGAGGCGACCGCCTCGGTTCCGCGCAGCCCGTCCACTGCAAGCTCGATTGCGGCGGCGGGCGCGGCAAGGTCGGCGTCGTGGTAGTTCCACAGGAGCACGTCCACTTCCCTGCCGTTGCGCGTGGCCACCGCGTTCACGTCGGGCGCGGTTCTGACACTGTCGGCAACGACCTGCTCGAGCGGCAGGCCACCGCTGCTCTCTGTACTGAGCCATGTTGCATCAGGCTTGCCGCCGCCCAGCATGCCCATCAGCCGGAATGCATTGAGCACCGGCTTGTCGATGCCGTTGGTGGCAAGCTCGCGAAAGCCAGCGAATGCCGGCTGGTCTTCAAATTCAAATGCCCACGTAACTGCGCCTTCAACGGTCACGCCGTATTTGCGCGCCAGTTCGTAAGTGCGCATCGTGGCTTCAGTGACGCTCGCAGCGTAGAGAGAAGTGTTGCGATAGCCGTCACGCGGGCTCAGGCACGCGCCGCATCCTTCCGGATCGCTTTCGCCGAGGATGATCGGAGTGTTCTTCCATTCCGGGTAACTGATGACCACCTTCATGCCGCGCTCGACGGCTCGCAGTTGCGTGGCGACGCTCATCATGAGCTGACCATCTTCGACTTTCGGATTGCCTTTCGGGTGGTAGCTGATGAAGTCGAGCGGAGCGCCAGTGCCGCCGGTTGCGGCATTCACGCCGTGCGCGCAGTGCTCGAGAAACTGGCGGAGGAACGGCTCGGAGTGATCGCTGACACCGGTGGCGTCCGGTCCACCGATCCTGGCATGCGGCAGCACCTGGCGAATTGCGGCCGCGGTGAAGTCGTAGAGACGGTCATACTGCTCGGGCGTGCCGTGCCAGTAGGCGATATCGGGCTCGTTCCACACCTCCCAGAGCCAATCGGCGGTCTGGTTGCCGTAGCGATCGCGGAGATGCGTTGCATACGCCACGACGAGCTTTGACCATTTGGCTTCGTCTTTCGGCGGGTAGCTCCAGCCGGTGAAGATTTCGCCTTTGGGAAAGTCGTGGCGATAGGGCTCGGGATGCGTCGAGAGCGCTTCAGGCATGAACCCGATCTCAACCAGCGGCCGCACGTGCGCCGCAATCAGCGCGTCGAAAATGCGGTCGGTGATGGTGAAGTCGTAGATCGGTGTGCCGTCGGGTTTCTCTGTGTAGACATTTGTCGAGCCCCACTTGAGTGAGCCGTCGCCGTTGCCCGTGGTGAAGAGGTTGTGCGGGCGAAAGTAGACCGGAACCTGGCTGAGCGCGGCGAGTTCGCCGAGCAGCTTTTTGCCATTGGGCGCATAGACGTAGTTTGGCTCGTCCGCGCCGAAGTAGTTCCAGATCGGGGTGTAAGCTCCGGTGGGCTTGCCGGCGTGCACCTGAACGACCATCGGTGATGAAGCTCCGGCTTGATCTTCAGGATGGGATTGCTGAGAGAAGCAATCGGTGAGCAGACAGAATATTGCTGTCGCAGCGAGGACGGACACGAGCGGAGTCGCAACCTTCATGCGTTCCACAATAACGGATTCGTTTGAGATTGGAAGCGAACGGAAAAGGGCCGTTGCGCAATGCAGCACAACGGCCCCCGAGTTCCGACTACCAGGCGCGACTAATCGTGATGCTTCTTGTCGTCCTTCTTGTCGTTCTTCTTTTCGTTCTTTTGCGGGTTCTTGTTGTCGTTCTTGTTTTGCGGTTCGTGCTGGTTGCCGGGTTTGCCCTGCTGCGGCGGAGCATACTCCTGCCGGGACGGAGCAGGCGCGGGCTGTGCCTGCCGGTCGCCCGCCGGATGAGCCGGCGGCGCAATAGGCGGGTTATCCGGGTGGGTCTGCGGCTGATACTGGCGATCATCTCTGTGCTTATCCGGCTGTACCGGGCCGAAGTCCTGATGGTTATTGGCAGGAGGCGCCGGTTGCGCGCCGGGTCTGCCCTGATTGGGCTCGTTCAGATTGCGGTCCTGCTGATTTGTATTCGGCGGAATCGGCCGATTGACCGGCTGCGCGGGCGCAACCGGATTTGGCCTTGGCTGCTGAAGGCCGGGATTGGCGTTCGAAGGCTGGCCAGGCTGGCTCTGTTGAACCTGCTGATTCGGCTGATACGGCCGGAACTCCTGCCTTCCATCCACCGGAGCCGTGGGCCGCATTCCGGGCTGCACAGGCGCGACGGGGTTGGGCCGTGGCTGCTGGACTCCGGGGTAGACCGGCGCAGGCTGGCTCGGGTTCATTTCCTGCCTGCCTTGCGCTGGAGGAGTCGGTCTGGCGTTCGGCGGGACGGGCGCGACATGCGCAGGCGCAGCGATGACAGTCCTGCCGGGCAGCGGCCTGGGAGGCGCAGTCGAACGCACTGGCGGCTGAACCGGCGTTGCTCCCGGTGTTGCCGCGATGAACTGGCCCCTTTGATTGACCACCGTTGGCCGTTGTGTGGACACGCGAACGGGGTGTGCCGCGGGGCGCGTGATGAACGATTGCTGCGTCGGAGGCGGCAACTGCGGCTGTTCGACCGGCCGCACGTGCTCCATCTCGCGAGCATCGATACGCACGGCAGCGTTTCGCCCGGAGCGACCCGAGACAAAGTCGTCATGCCGCATCGCGGTGACGCCCCGTGACTGATTGATGTAGGTCACGTTGGTGACGTTCACAACATTCACGTAAGTGTTCTGCACGTGAACGCGGTTGCTCTCGCGGATGTTGGTGATGTTGACCTGGTCGATGTAACGGGGGCTGCAGCGGTACCAGGGCCGGTAGGCTTCACCCGGCCCAAGCGGGAACCACGCGGAGACACCCACTCCGCCGAATTGGACGCCGCCCGCAAAGACGACCAGAGCAGGCGAGTAGATGGGGCGCACGGTGGCCGGCCCGGGGAGCCATCCCCACCGCCCGCGGTAGGAGACCCAGCGTCCGTAGTGGAAAGGGGCATAGCCCCACGGTTCGTCCTCGACCCAGACCCAGCCCCACGGCACGTGGTTGACCCAGTGGCCATAGTGATAAGGCGCCCAATCCGCAGGCACGCCCCGCGGATACCAGATGGCGCCGTATTCGGTCTGCGGTTCCCAGTCGCCGGAGGCATCCAGATCCGCGGCGCCGGGGATATCAGGGCTCACATATTGATAGGAGGCCGCGCGGGCGATCTGCTGATCGCGCTGCTGGCTCCATGCATCCAGATCGTCAGAAGCTGCAGGCTGAAGCCACTGCGAGTAAACAGGGTCTGACCCGGAGAGCTGAAGCGACTGGCCGAAACCGAGATCCTGCCGAAACTGCCCCGCTCCGGTGATGTCAGCGAACTGGCCGAGGTTTGTGAAGACTGTCGCGCCGTCAGAGGGATAAACGTCAACTCGCAGGTCGCCGCTTTGCTCGAATTCCGCGTTGCCATTTGGAGTGCTCACATCGAGCAACTGTCGGGGCCAGAGACCCAGGGTGTGGACGCGGATTGATCCCTGGGCAACGCCAAAGTTGATTGCGAATTGGGTATCATCCACCAGGCTCACGTCCGTGTTGGGGCCGATGCGTACGTAAGTCTGGCCGACCTGGATCTCCGCGCGACCGTCAGAGTCGGTGAAAATGCGGTCGCCGGGGCCGATGGTGAGATTTGGGTACGCCTGTCCCCAATCCTGCGTGCCGACGGGCTGGATCGAGACGGTGCCGGAGATTGAGGAGATGCGGCCTGCCTCGGCGGGCGGGTCGTCCTGCGCCATTGCCATCGAGGCAACGAGCAAAGGGAGCGCCGCAACGGCTGCTAATCGTGGCTTGATTCGGAAGAAGCTGAGAGCAAAGCCTGTCATAAAGTAATTCCTTCCTTGCTGCGCCGGCTCGTCTTCGCTTCCGAACCGCTTGCGATCCCGATTCGGTTAACTCGCCTGACGCCTGTATAAGTTACGTGTATTCGCGGCCGAACCCGGTGGGTTCCCGCAGTTCAATCCGCTGAGGATACAAACCCCTATCCGGGCGGAAAGTAGTACAAATGGATGGATGCCGTTGTATCAATTATAGGAACTCCGCGGCCGTTTGTGCCGTATATCGGTGATATGAGGGCGAGATCATGATTCGGAGAGCATTGAGCCTGTTCGCGGGCCTGGCGTTGGTGGCCGGCATCGCCGGATGCAGGATTCATGTCGACAAGGACGCGAACGGAAAAGAGAAGAACGTTCAGGTGGACACGCCATTCGGCGGGGTCCATGTGAATACGGACCAGATCAAGGCCGCGGAGCTTGGACTCCCGGAATATCCTGGAGCCGAGATCGCAAACGATAACGACCACGATAAATCGGCGGACGTAAACATGGGATTCGGCGAATGGCAGCTACGCGTGCGAGCTGTGAAGTATTCCACGACTGATTCTCCGGATAAAGTCTCTGTCTTCTACAAGAAGGCGCTTGGGCGTTTTGGCGATGTGATTACCTGCCAGGGAAACGCTCCTGTTGGCACTCCTACGACCACCGGCGAGGGCCTCACCTGTTCCGATGACGGGAAGGGCGCCAACTTCAAAATCGACGATAAGGACTTTGGTACGAAGGGCGGTGGCTTCGAGTTGAAAGCCGGCTCCAAGAGGCACCAGCATGTCGTGGGAATCGAGAACCCAAAAAACGGGAAAACCCTGTTTGCACTCGTTGCGCTCGACCTTCCCTCGGGGCTCAACACGGCCAAGAGCGATTGAATGGTACTTGCACGCCGTCGAGTTAATACGCGAGTGAAGACGGCCACCGCATAAATCAGGCGACCCGGGCGGAAGATGCCATAGAATTTCTATTAACAGTCTCACACACCCTTCCGCCCGGAGTCGCTTTAAATGCACAATAAGTTCGCTCGCCTTTTTCCTGTGGCAATGCTGGCCGCAGCGTTGCCGTTGTACGCCGCAGACAAGTCCAAGAATGCTGCGCCCGCACCTGTAGATCCATACGCCGAAGTACAACCCGCCACGGAATCGCTGGATATAACGATGTATCAGCGCATCCGAGACGAAGGACTGAACCATTCGCACGTGATGGAGTTTGCATCGGCGTTGATGGATGGGATTGGGCCGCGACTAACCGGCTCTCCCAATGTATTGAAAGCCAACGAGTGGACGCGCGACACGTTGACGAAGATTGGATTGGAAAATGCTCACCTGGAGGACTGGGGTGAGTTCGGGCTCGGATGGCAGCAACTGAATACCTGGGCGCGCATGGTGACGCCGGATACCGCCGTGCTGATTGTGCAGGCCACGCCGTGGTCGCCTTCAACCCCTGGGCCGGTGAGTGGCGATGTCGTGTTTGTCAGCATTCAGAGCGAGAAGGACTTCGACCAATACAAGGGCAAGCTGGCTGGGAAGATCGTGCTGTTCGGCACGATGCGCGAAGTGGCTCCAGTGGACAAGGCTCTGTTTGAGCGCTACACCGAGAAAGAGCTCGATGAACTCGCCGAATTCCCAGTCAACGCCAATGCCAGCGGTCTGACGCCCGCGATGCAGGCTCGCCTGCGCGATCGCCTGGAACGTCTGCGGCTGATCGACAAGGTGGCCCAGTTCTTTGCCGATGAAAAAGTCGCGGCGGTCATTGAGCCAAGCAGAGATGGCAACAACAGCGGCGGCTCGGGCGGAACGCTCTTCGACGATAATGGCGCCACGCTGGGACGCACCCCATACATTGCTGAAAAGCGCGTGAAGATTCCGGTGGCAGTTGCGGCAATCGAAAGCTATGGGCGTCTCTATCGCCTCACACAGGCGCACGTACCGGTGACGCGTGGAGATGGATGTCGAGACCAAACTCAGCGGCGAGCACGAGCACGGCTTCGACACGATCGCCGAGATCCCCGGGACCGATCCGAAACTGAAAGAGCAGGTGGTAATGCTGGGCGGCCATCTCGATAGCTGGATCGCCGGCACCGGCGCGACCGATAACGGAGCGGGTACCGTGGTGGCGATGGAGGCAGTGCGCATCCTGAAGGCGCTCGACATCAAGCCGCGCCGCACGATCCGCATTGCCCTGTGGACTGGCGAGGAACAAGGCCTCTTCGGCTCAAAGGGATATGCAAATCAGCACTTCGGGTCGGCTGCGCTCTCCACAGCGCCGGACCAGGTGGCTTTGCCGGAGTTCATGCGGCGCGCGGTCGGACCGCTCGAATTGAAGCCGGAGCAGAAGCTGATTTCGGGCTACTTCAACGTCGATAACGGCAGCGGAAAGATTCGCGGCATCTATGTGCAGGGCAACGCGGCGATCGAGCCGATCTTTGCGCAGTGGATTGCGCCGCTCAAGGATCTGGACGTCACCACAATCACGATGCGCAACACCGGCGGCACCGACCACCTGAGCTTCGACGCAGTCGGGATTCCGGGCTTTCAGTTTATACAAGACTCACTGGATTATGAAAGCCGCACCCACCACTCGAACCAGGACGTGGTGGAGCGGCTGCAGCCTTCTGACCTGAAGCAGATCGCGACGGTGGAGGCGATCTTTGTCTACAACGCGGCGCAGCGCGACCAGATGTTGCCGCGCAAGCCGCTGCCGCAACCCGAGTCTGAGGAGAAGCGGCGCGCTCCGCTGGAAGGCATTTTCCCGGGTGCAGTTCCACCGCCAGCGCCTGAAAAGCATTGATCTAGATCCAGAGGGCGCTGCCGGCTCGCGACTCCGTTTGCCCCATTGCTTCTGTTACACTGGTGGGAGCGGATCAAGCGGGAAAACGCACCAGGCAGCGCCCGATGAAACGCACCTGCAAACCATGTTCGGGGAGTGGCTCAGCCTGGTAGAGCACCTGGTTCGGGACCAGGGGGTCGGAGGTTCAAATCCTCTCTCCCCGACCATTAAATCCCGCAATTTCAATTAATTAGCGAACTTCTCATTTCCGGCCAATCCGGAACTTGGGTCCATTTGGGTCCAATAAGCTTTTCCTCGACATTTTGCACCGCCTCGCGCGCGTCCGCTGGGATCGAATGAATGTACGTACCCTGCGTGACCTCAGAAGACGAGTGTCCAAGTAGCGCTTGCGTCGTGCCGAGACGTGCCCCCACCGAGTCCAGTACCGTTGCATTTGCGTGCCGGAACCAGTGCCAGTTCACTCCGTTCAATTTGAGTGCCTGACACGTTGGCTTGAGTTGCCGGTTGAGCAAATTGCGTCGACTGCAGGATCCTTCGCTTATGCGACATTGGAGGGAGAAGGCATTGAGACTATCTTAACTACGCTTCGGAGTAGGCGCCCTGCTCCTCAGGTGCCACCCTAGTCTGGTCTCCCAGCGGCTACCCCTAGAAACCGGCCCGCGATAATGCGCAATTTCGGGAACTCATCTCTCCTTGTTGGGGCGGCGCAGCAATCCCATTTCTCGTGAGGCTGGGCTTTGCCCATGGTGTAGATTTGTGACTATATAATCGTGGCAAATCCGAGGCCGAATAACCAGCGAAATCTACGGCTTCAGAGCCGCTGATCGGAGACGGGGTTTGGGTCTAAAACTTGAGTTGGCGAGGTTGATTAATCGTCAGCTATCCGCAATACCTGGAACATCGTTAATACAAGGTCCCTTGCAACGGCGAATAGAGCTCTCTTCAGATGAGGCTTCCTCCGTCCGTTTATTGCGACCGACTGTCGGTCTAGCGGAAAACAGCAGGAGCTTGAATCGTCAGTTCCTCGCTGCGGGAAAACAAGCTTCTGCCCTCAATTGGTTCATCCCTAATCACGAGAACTCGCTATACGCGGGTATATACACAGTTCTTCGTTTTGCTTCCCGATTGGCGTCATCCTATTCAATTCCAACCCGAATTGTCGTCTATGACCAGACTGAAGGCGAGATTTCGCATCTGCGTGAAAGGATTGAATTCCTCTTCCCGGCGTTGAGGGGTGCAGTTAGCTGTACGGCTCTGGATGGAGGCGTCTCGATCGCTACCTTCTGGAAATCCGCGTACGTTGTGGCTGAGAGAAGAGGAGAAGCAAATTACTATTTCATCCAGGATTATGAGCCGGCATTCTACCAGGCTGGCTCACTCTATGGCCTGGTGGAGAACAGCTACAGATTAGGCTTGAGGCCGATCGTGAATACTCCGGGGCTATGGAATTTTATTCAAAAAATTCACAATGTTTCAGACGGAGTGTCCTTCATCCCCACTATCGATAGGGCTCTCTTTCGTCCAGCAACAGATGGTCCACCGGTAAAGGATCCAATACAAATTGTCTTTTACGGACGACCCGGTCAGCATAGGAACGGTTTCGATCTGGGCATCCAGGCCTTGACTGAGGTGAAGCGGGCATTCGGCTCCCGAGTCAATATCGTTAGCGCAGGAGCAGACTGGAATCCTCGCCAATTTGGCCTCCAACACGTTTTAGAGAACAGAGGTCGGCTTTCAAGCCTTTCTGAAGTAGCGGCTCTCTACAGAGAAAGCCATATTGGCTTGTGCTTGATGTTCTCGAAACACCCGTCATATCAGCCGTTTGAAATGATCGCGTCTGGCTGCGTCGTTGTGACGAATGAGAATGAAGCCACCTCTTGGTTTTTTCGAAACGAAGAAAACTGCTTGGTTAGCCCGCCAACCGTTCCTGAGGTGAGTTCTGCTCTGACGCGGTTGATCAGCGATTACGAATTTTGGGGACGTATTCGGTCCAGCGCAGTGAACTGTCTATCAAACCAGAGCTGGGACGAGGTCATTGATGAAACCTGCCGTAAGGCCGGACTAATTATCTAAGTTAAGTCGACGTCATAATTAGGATAGTACCCAACTGAATTTGAGAACCGATGATGTGCAGTTTGCGCGAGTGTTTGACACCACGCCCACAAAGGAGCTGAAGAATGCAGGTGCCAAAGGTATGCAAAATCTGCCACTCCCAAGCTGATCACCGGGTCTACGAAGTTCGAGAGATGCAGTTTGGAACCCGGGAGCTATTTCAATATCTTGAGTGTTCCGAGTGCAAATGCCTCCAGCTTGTTGACGTCCCCGCCGATTTATCGCGATACTACCCGGCGACTTATGAAAGCCTGAACCAGCGGCCTCCAGACGGTTATCGAGGTGCAATTAAAAACAAGCTAAAGGCCTTTAAGACCCGCTTCGCGGTGTCCGGGCGAGGACCTCTAAGACGGCCTCTCGATGCGATGCGCCCTAGAAGTGATCCTGGGATAAAAGCATTGTCTCTAATAAAACCCAGCAGGCACGCGCGAATACTCGACGTAGGGTGCGGGTCCGGCCACCGCCTCTACGAGCTCAAAAATGCGGGCTTTCATCACCTATCAGGCATAGACCCATTCATCAGATCCGACATTCACTATCCCAATGGCCTCACTGTCAAAAAGCAATCTCTTGAGGAGGTTGCAGGGGAGTGGGATGTCATCATGTTCCATCATAGCTTTGAACATCTCATCGACCCACTTGCCGCGCTTAAGCTGGCTTCGAAGCTTCTAGTCGCTGGGGGAACGTGTCTAATCAGGGTTCCCACAACCTCAAGTTGGGCCTGGGAGACTTATCGCGAAAACTGGGCTCAAATCGACGCTCCCCGACATATAGTCATTCCCTCAGAGCAAGGCTTGGCATTGCTGGCTTCATATGCCGGATTCAATGTCGCGCGGATAGAATTTGATTCGACCGAATTTCAGTTTCTCGCCAGCATGTTTTATAGAGACGACATCGCCTGGAATGAAGCGCGCAGCAGGGTCGATCTCCAAGCAATGTTTGGGACAAAAGCTACTGCAACCTTCAGGCGAGATGCTGAAAAGCTGAATAGGCAACGTCGAGGCGATCAACTTGTCTGCATTATGAGAAGAGTCTGATCGTGCACATGGATCCCTACCCTACTCACACTCGATATCGATCCGGCGAGCCTTACATGTTATTGTTTCAGACCGGCGCATGGACTCAAGGTAGTCTAGGCATCGCTCGTCAGTAGAGAACTTGTCATTTACGTTTATCAGGTTCATTTTTGTATGAACTCCAATATCGCTCGCACCAGCCAAATAGCCCAAATGACGTAGACTCTTACGCATACTTAGCTTGTTTATTTCTGGACCAAATCACCGCTGGACCACACTCCCCCGAGCTTGCACGCAACCACCGGGGCGCCCTCCCCCAGGACCGCCCCCGTGGAGCACAGGTGCCGAGAACTTACCCGGACACCATCTCGAGCCAGAACCGCGATCTGGCTAAGGAAGTTATCGAGACCGTGATCTGGCTAATCCAGCCATCTGTTTCAACACTGGGCACTGGTCCGTATGCTTTGGACCAAGCTGCTTCAATTGGCGATTGCATTTCCGCATTGCTGCACGCAATTGCGCTTCGAGACTTTTCGGACACGTGACTCATGTTCTGTTCTCGGCGTCAACGAGCGGATGGCGATTTGGCGTAAAGCGAAAAAGCATTCCCGGCGACAAGCGCCTTTGTCAGGACCTACTCTGCTGCGTACGCCTGGAACCGTCCCGAACGGCCGATGCCGACTTAAAGAGAATGGAGCGGCAAAGGTCATTGGTGCCCTTGCCGCTCCCGCCGAAGTGCGTATCTTTCAGCAGAACTCTTCGTGTTGCTGTTGGCGTCCACTTTGATTTGCCGATGGCTCTGTTGTAATAACCAGCCACGTATCGCTACCTTCCAAAATCGGCGTGTTCAAATTTGTTGCCCCGATTCATTGCTCCGAGTCGGCGAGCCGGTAAGCTGTGTGGATGAAGCAGCCAGTCGAGATTAGATTCCCATTTGCATCGAAGTCCCGCACCACGCCGGTTGAGGTCAATTGACCGTCTCCAACGAGGCTGATGCGGTCGTTAACCCTTGCAAAAGACGCGAACGTTCCGGTACTGGTGAAGCGGAAGAACCAGTAAGTGGCCGCGTACATGTGGCTGCCATCCGGTTTCCATACTCCTTCGCTGATTCCGCGCGAGGCGGTGTTGGCAGTCTCGACTACCGTGCCATCATGATGGAATGACTGAATTGACCGGACGGTTCTGATGAGGGCGCCCGTGTCGCAATCTGTGACCGTAACGCTCACGTCCCAAACACCCTCTAAGTTCTTCTGTTGCGCCTGCAGAGTCTGCAGTGAAGCTGCCAGGCCGACTCCAAGAATTGCGCAGATCCGGAACATACTCGTCTTCATTTCGATCTCCTTTTCGGTGTGAAGTGGGGAGCGAAGCAGAGGGCCGGTATGTTCCGGACCGTTTCTGATCGCCTTTGCCCTCTAGGCGCAATCCGACGGAGAAAACTGGCACGACCTGCAAATATTCTTTTGAACCAGCCTCTAGCTATTGCTGAGTTGGGCCTGCAGCCACGATCGAGCGAACTTCCAGTCCCGCATGACAGTCTCCGGCGAGACCGACAGCACCTCGGCGGTTTCTTCCACGCTCAGTCCGCCGAAGAACCGCAACTCGACAACGCGTGCCTTGCGTGGGTCCTTCTCGGTCAGGGCATTCAAGGCATCTTCGAGCGCTATCAACTCTCTCGCCCGGTCCCCGCTCAGGTCAGGCAGCTCATCGAGATTCACCCGCTCCGCGGTCCCGCCCCGTTTGGCCGCCACGCGGCGCCTTGCCCGATCCAGCAGGATGTGCCGCATGATCTGGGCCGAAACAGCAAAAAAATGCGCGCGGTGCTGCCAGTTAACGTTCGTAACGTCGATCAGTTCCAAATAGGCTTCGTTCACCAGGGCAGTCGCTTGCATCGATTGCCCCGCCCGCTCATGCTGCATCTGATAGCCGGCAATGCGTCGCAGTGTGCGATAAACATGAGGCGTCAGCCGTTCCAGCGCGCCCTGGTTGCCATCAGCCCAAGCACGCAGAAGCAGGGTTGTTTCCGATGTCTGGTCATCTCCGGGACTCGTTTGAGGCTGATCGGACACCGTCGAAACCTCCGACACAGGGCAGGGGACGACAAGGCCGTGTACAACGCCTCGCCGTCGGATGGCGCCGACCCAGATATCCGCAGAGAAGTGGAAAAGCTGTTGTCGCATAACTCGCAAAGCGGCGGCAAACTGCTCGACCAGCGTGCTGCAGATCTGATCACGGGCGTTATTGACATGCCCATCTCACCTGGGTTCCGGCTGGGGCCTTACAGAATTGATGCACCGCTCGGAGAGGGAGGCATGGGGCACGTGTTCCGCGCCACAGACACGCGCCTGAATCGGCCGGTAGCGATCAAGGTCTGCAAAGAAGCCTTCATCTACCGTTTCGAGCAGGAGTCGCGCTCCATCGCGGCGATAAGCCATCCTCATGTCTGTACCCTCTATGACGTCGGTCCCAACTATCTCGTAATGGAGCTCCTCGAAGGCGAAACGCTGGCCGCTCGGCTCAAGCGCGGCAAGCTGTCCATCAACGACACCCTCCGCATCGGGGCACAGATCGCCGAGGCGCTGGCAACGGCCCATGCCAGGGGCATCGTCCACCGCGATCTCAAGCCCGCAAACATCATGCTCACCAAGTCCGGCGTCAAGGTTCTGGACTTTGGCCTGGCGAAATCGTCGGTAGATCCCTCCGTTACCGCCGCAGGTGGAGTGATGGGCACTCCTGCCTACCTGGCGCCGGAGCGACTGGAAGGAAAAGAGGCGGACGTACGCTCAGATATCTACGCGCTGGGCCTCATCTTGGCGGAGATGACGACCGGCAAGCGCTCAAAAACTCCCGAAAACTTACCGCCGGCCATCGATCGCACCATCACCCGTTGCCTGGAATCCGACCCCGATGATCGCTGGCAGTGTGTACGCGACTTGAAATGGGAGTTGCAGTCGATTGCACATGCTCCCGCTGTCGCTGTGTCACGCCCTCGCACCGCTTTGCTCGCCGTCGCGCTGGGGGCGGCTCTATCTTCGTTGGCCGCACTTGCCTTCCTCTATTTTCGTCAGCAATCAGCATTTCAGCCAGTCACGCGAGTGAACATTTTGCTTCCCGAAAAGTCACGGGTCCGCTCGCTCGCGGTTTCTCCGGATGGACGCTTTATCGCCGTGGTTCTGGTCAAGGAAGGTAAACAGCAGATATGGATTCGCGCTCTTGATGCCCAGGATCTTGCTCCACTAACCGGCACCGACAATGCGGCCGATCCATTCTGGTCGCCGGATAGCAGATTCATCGCATTCTTCGCCGATGCCAAGCTGAAGAAGATCGATCGTTCCGGAGGACCGGTGCAGACGCTGTGCGACGCCTTAGGAACTGTGGGTGGCACTTGGAACGGCAAAGGCGACATCCTGATTGGCGCTTTGGGCCAGGTCTTGCGGGTTTCTGACACCGGTGGTGCCGTATCCAGGATTCCCGGGCACGCCGGCATACGGGAGATTTTTCCTGTGTTCCTGCCAGACGGACGTCACTACGTAGCCACGCGCGCAGCCGCTCAAGGAGCAAAGGAAGCAGGACTGTGGCTCAATTCGATGGATGGACCGGAGGCGTGGCGCATCCTGCCCGATACTACCCGGGCGCAGGTGGTGACGGCGCCTCCAGGCGGCCGCATAGGAGCCATCCTGTTCACGCGCGCCGGAACGCTCATCGCTTTGCCGTTCGATGAGAAGGAGCTGAAGGCTGCCGGGGAGGCGTTTGCCGTGGCACAACAGATCGCCGTGGGAACCAACTCGGAATGGCTGGCCGCATCCTCCTACAACGGTGTAGTGGCCTATGTTTCGGGCCAACTCAGCAGATGGCAATACATCTGGCGGGACCGCCAGGGCAAGAACCGGGGCGCGATTGGCGATTCGGGCGGTGTAGTGATGATCTCCCCGGACGGAAAACGACTCGTTGGAGATCCAGGCGGAACGATAATCATCCAGGAATTCGGACGGGGGGCGACCACGCGGTTGACGATGGGGACGTCGGGCGGGATGAATCCTGCTTGGTCACACGATGGACGCTACGTCGCCTATAACGGATTGGGCGGCATATATCGGAAAAGCACAGATGGAGGGGCCCCTCCGGAACTTCTGCTCGATCGCAGACACTCGCAGTCCCGAAGAGCTGGTCTCCCGACGGGCGCTACCTTATTTATGCGCAAGTCTACCCAGGAACAGGGTCGGACCTGTTCGCCCTGCCCATTGATCAGCCGGGCGCGCAGCCAATGGCTTTGTGGCGAACGCCAGCAACGTCCAGCCAGGGAGAATTCTCTCCTGACGGGCGCTGGGTTGCTATCACTTCCAATGACTCCGGCCAAAGCGAGATCTATGTCATTCCCTTTCCGCCCACTGCGAATGAGAAAAAATGGATTGTGTCCACGGGCGGAGGTGTGATGCCGCGCTGGCGGCACGATGGCAAGGAGTTGTTCTACATTTCACCCGACTGGAAGATGATGGCAGTGGACGTGAGCATTAACCCTACTTTCCAATCGGGCACGCCCCGCCCTCTATTCGACACCGAGATGGTGGATACCGGAATTCGCACCGGCCCGATGAGTTGGGACATCGCCCCTGACGGTAAGCGATTCCTGATCATCAGCGAGAACTCCGCCGGAGCCTCGTCACTGAGCGTGATCCTGAACTGGCGGGCAGAACAGCCAAAATGAGAATCATTCGGAGGTGCTGACTCGTGGCTGCCTGACGCGAAGGGCTGGTGCGGAAATCTGAAATCGGAGGCAGGGTGAGGCGCGATTCTCACTGGGCCGGGCTGTTCTGAATCTCGATTGTTGCGTCCAGGCGAAAGCACTCATTGAGCCATTTGAGTCGATCTGTGTTTCTCGGCAAGTGGCCGGAAAGCCGCCGCCTGCTCGTGAACTTGACTGCCTTACCGGCGTGAGGCAGCCAACCCAAGTTCAAGTTGACGAAATGGCGACTATTCGTCCATGTGGTTTTCGTCCATGTGGTTGTTGACCTCTCGCCTTGGGTCTTTCGCACAGGCGAGACCGGCGAGCAGAATTGGGCGATTGAAAGCGGCTGAGTTGCCGGATTTATTCAGATCGCGGTGCGCCCTCCATCCACGGCGAGTTTTGCGCCGTGAATAAAGCTGGCGCGGTCGGTCGCCAGGAAGACGATCGCTTCTGCAATTTCATCGGCTGTTGCCGGACGTCCCGCGGGCGCCTGGGCGGCTAGCTGTTCGAGACCCTCGCCCATCGCCTCCGTACCCTCCGTGCGCGTGGGTCCTGGACTCACTGCGTTCACGCGGACACCCTTTGGTCCATATTCGGCAGCCCAGGTTTTCGTTAACAGATTGATGGCGGCCTTGCTCGAACCGTAGAGGCTCATTCCGGGCGCTCCGTAATCGGCAGCCATCGTCGAAAGATTCACGATTGCCCCTTTGCCTCTCTCGGCCATCAGTGGAGCTAGCGCCGCGACAAGAAAATATGGCGCCTTCACATTTGTTGAAAAGACTCGCTCAAACTGCTCTTCCGTCATTTCATGCGTAGGACCGAAAGGATAGACTCCGGCATTGTTGATGAGAATATCGACATGGCCACTTCCGAGTTCGATCGCTTTCCTGGCCACTTCGCGAGCGCTCTCTGCACCTAGAAGTTCGGAAGAAATAAAATCAGCTTTTCCTCCTGCGGTCCGAATTTCGTCGACTGCCTTCTTCCCGCGCTCCGCATTTCGCCCCACAAGCAAAACGTGAATACGAAGCTGAGCGAGCTTCTTGGCTGTCGCGAGACCGATTCCGCTCGTTCCACCCGTGATAAGCGCTGTCGAATTATTGTCAGTCATCTGCAATCCCCGAATGGCCAAGAAGGCCTCAAAAGAAGAGTATGACATTGTGATCATCGGCAGCGGCTGAACGCGGGCCTGGCTCAGGGCAGCTTGTCGAAGAAGAGATAAATGGCGGCAATCCGGCCGTCCCGGGCGATGATGAAATCCGTTCCGGCGTATGCCGGCGCATCGCCAGGGCGGCCTGCTACCCATGGGACCCGCCCGCCATCGCCCAATTCCTCGGGCACGGCAATTAGCTGATAAGTGAAGTCGGGATGAGTCGCCCTGAGGACTCCTGCGATGCGATCGATCTCGTCGCGGCCACGGTATACACCCTTGCTGGGATCATAGAAAACGACATCTTCGGTGTAGATCTCGTCGATCGCTGCGCGTCTGCGCTCCGGGTCGCCTTCACCAAAGACGTCCTGAAGGTTCCGTTTCAGCAAGGTCGAAATGCTGTACGACATATCTGCTTCTCCTTTGAAACAATTTGGGCCATACGAGGACACTGCGGCGAACAAGGAACTCGCTTTACGAAATCAACACCTTCTTAGCCAATGCGATATTGGCCACCATCGACGACGATTGCCTGTCCAGTAATAAACGCCGCATCATCACTCGTCAGAAAGAGAACTGCGCCGGTGACATCCCCAGGTTCTCCGAGCCGCTTGATGGCCTGCTGGTTCCACGTATCGCGTTTTTGCTCGTCGGATTGTGGTGAGATTGCAAGTGTGTTCGTGAGACCGGGCAATACTGAGTTCGCAGTAATGCCGTCGCTTGCAACGTCGTTTGCCAAACCTCTCATGAAGCCGATGATTCCCATCTTTGTAGCGATGTAATGGCTCATGCCCGGTATGGCCAAGCCAACCATGTTCGACGATATGCCGACGAAGCGGCCCCACTTCTTCTTCCTCATCGCTGGTAAGAAATATTTCACGCTCAAAAAGTGAGAGTCTAAGTTCGTAGCCATCGTCTTTCGCCACGTCGGCAGATCCAGATCATCGATACTGCGATTCGGAAAATAGCCGGCATTATTCACAACAATGTCCACGCCGTCGAGATCTTGAGCCTTGCCGGCAACGGAGCGCCAATCCTCTTCCCGCGTCACATCAAGTTGAAGCGTGAACGCCTCGGGACCAATCTTGCGCGCGGTTTCGTGCGGCGGCTCGAGGTCGGTTGCAATTACCCTTGCGCCCCGCCCTGCCAAGGCCAAGGCGATCGCTTGACCAATACCCTGGCCGGCGCCGGTGACCAAGGCCACTCGTCCATTGTGTGTTCCTATGGAGGTTTTCATTTTCTCTCCCTCAGCCTTCGCGTGCTGTCTTTAGGGCCGCCATCCACCAGAACAGATCGTCGATCATCGTGTTCGCTTGCGCTGCACGCCACGAATAAGGAATGGGTCAGCCCGCTCATGGTCTGGAGATCTCTAGGACACGCGAAGCACGATCTTGCCATGTGCCCTGCGTCTTACTACACCCGGCGCCCTGGGCGACACCCCATGAACACCCGGCAGATTCCCAGCGACGTCCCTCCATGCCTGGGCCGCATCCTTGAGCGCATAGATGGTCGCCACGTCTGATCGTATCGCCCCCTCTTCCAGCAGTCGCGCGATTCTTCCGAGCATGTCCGCTGACGGCGCGAGCCTCATCATTTCGCCCGACACATGGTACCTCGCGCTTTCTTCCTGCGATACAGGCTGGGTGGCAGAGATAAGATGGCCGCCTTCCTTCAGGACGAGGAACGACCGCCTCTGCGTATCGCCACCGATCAAGTCCAGGACCATGTCGACCTTTTCTCCCAGAACCTTTTCGAACTGCTCCTCTCGATAATTGATAACCCGGCTGGCTCCGATGGACTTGAGGTACGCCTCATCGTCGCCGCTTGCCGTGGCAATGACGGCGGCGCCGGCATGCGATGCCAATTGCACCGCATAGGCGCCCACTGCGCCGGCACCACCATGGATCAGGATTGTTTGTCCTTTTTCCAAGTGACCGTGGGTGAAGATTCCCTGCCACGCAGTTTGGGACGCCACCGGCACTGATGCGGCCTCCTCAAAGGAGAGGTTGGATGGTTTCCTTACGATGGTCTCCGGCTTGACAGCTAGAAACTCCGCGTACGCGCCCAGTTCGCTGGTACCGAACACGACATCACCCGGGGCATAAGCCGCAACGTCACTTCCAACCTGTTCGACGATTCCTGAAAATTCATGACCAGGTATCCACGGCAGGTCAATCGGGAGTATCTGTCTTAGCGTTCCGGAGGCCTTAACAAGATCTATATGATTGACGGCCGTACTCTTGATCTTCACCAAGACCTCGTTGCGTGCAATCGCCGGCTCTGGTACATCGTCGAACACTAACGGCCCACCGAATTCCAATAATCTGACAGCTTTCATGCGATTCCTCCTTTGGGTTCTCTCGTCTCACTGACTATCTGGCCGCGCGTTGAGGCGTGCCCAGTCAGGGAGTTTCGTGAGCGCATGGCCGAACTCGCGTTCCAAACCGGGGATGTCGGCGCTGTAGCCGACGTTCTCGAACCATTCGAGCATCAGCGCCATCTCCTTGCTGTATTGGCGGACCTGTTCTATTGGCGTCTGCTCAAACGCAATCGGCCGACCCAGGGCCTTCGTGAGGATCTGCGCCGCCTCTGCCATCGTTCGTACGTCACCGGCCAGATCGATCTCGCGGCCGTTCAAGGCGGCATCGGTGAACGCGTGCGCGCCGAACCAGCCAATGTCCCTCACCGCAATCATCTGTAGCTTTATTGCTGGCCCGAGCGCCCAGGCCAGCGTCGATCCTTGGAGACTGAAGGGCGCCAGCAGGTTTTCCATGAAGAACACGGGACGCAGAATCACATGCGAGGGGAAGCGGAGGCCGCGCACGGTTTCCTCGATGCGCCACTTGTTGTCGAAGTGCGGGACGCCCGTCCGCTTGTCGGCCGATCCCACGGATGTGTAGACATAGTGTTCGACGCCGACCGCGCGCGCAAGCGTTGCAAGACGCTTTCCCTGCGCCTCTTCCCGCTCGACACCCGCCTCCCCGGCGTTCTGTACGCCGAAGACGCCCCACACGCCAGCCAACGCACGGCGCAGCGTCGCCTCGTCATCAAGATCGCCCTTGACGATGTCGACGCCGTGGCGGGCCAGCGCCGTCGCTCGCTCGCTGTCCGGCTTCCGCGTCAGGCCTCGCAGATTGAACCCGGCGCCCCGCAGAGCCTGCGCGACCGCGCCGCCCTGATTGCCTGTCACTCCGGTGATGAGAATCGTTCGATTGCTTGTCATGTGTTTTCCTCGCTTTTGGATCATGACTCATTCCGAATCATGCTGAGTTGGTCAGACCCGCGCCTTAAGCCGAGCCTTGAATAGAGGAGCAACGGCTGATCGAACATCCGCGAATACCAAGGCCCAAAATACCGTCACGATGAGCGCGAGCGGGAGACCACTCGGGGCCATCAGAGCGTGAAAGGAAAGAATGTTGACGATGACCGGCGCGAGAATGGCGAGTGCCAGGGGCACGTACCGATTCGCCAGAAGAAGCACCGCCCCAATCACCTGAAGCGCGAAGATGAGAGTGAGGTAATGTGAGACAAACAGGGCTCCCATGAACTGTCCCGCGACGCCACTTGGCGGTGAGAGCGGGATAAAGTGCAGGAAACCATTCAGGCCGAAGACCAGGAAGATCACTCCTGCCAGGTATCGGGCGATTGTAGATGCGGTTTTCATATGAGTTCTCCTCCGGTGGGTGGTCCTTAATATCTACGTCAACTATCTTGACGCCAATACATCTGACGGCGTATTCTTTTAGGAGATTCAGGTTTTTTTATGGCCCAAGGCGCTCAAAAGACGGACCACGTCTGGCTCGTCATGATCAAAGCGATGCACGCGCTTGCCCGCTATGCAGCGGCCGGGATTGAAGGTACGGGGCTCGGCAACTCGGATTTCCGGGTGCTGGAAGTGCTACTCCACAAGGGACCATTGCCTGTGAATACGATCGGCCCAATTGTTAATCTGACCCCGGGTTCGATCAGTATTGCGGTGGAGCGCCTCGTTGAAAAAGGCCTGGTCAGCCGAGTCGAGAGCGCCGAAGACCGGCGCGTTCGGATGGTTGCACTCACCCCGGCTGGCAAGAACCTGATTGCTCCTGGCTTCCGAAAGCATGCCGCTCATATGAGACGAGTATTTTCTGCGCTGAGCGCAGAGGAACTTCGTAACTTCGAAATGGCGCTCAAGAGAGTCGGCAAACGCGCTGCCGGTCTGATGGAGAAAAGTTCAGGCGTGTCTCGGGTCGAAGAAGGAGACCTGCAATGAGTAAGCACACGATAATCCGTAGCCTCTCTCTCCAAGTCAGACTTCGCCTTTAGGGGTGTATCGCTTCACAGTTGGACGCTCGTTGCATCGCCTCCGAAGCCAATGCCAGTGCGTCTTGATTGCGCCTCAGCCCGCTCAAGGCTTCGATCTTCGCGTTGATTGCAATGGTTGGATACCCGCAAGTCGATCTAGTTCTTGATTTTTGAACTATTGAACCAGGCATCGGCACCTTGTGGAGCGCACCGTGAGCCAGCTTCTTTTGCAACGCAGCGTTACCCAACCACTGCGCTGCTGTGTATGTTCGGAGTTTGATTTCTGATTGTCACGAGCGCAGTAACTCCCGCCGCAGTGGACGCCCCAGCAGCCAGCACAGCGATCAGACGAAACGCGTCAACAAATGCGCGGTCGATTGCGACCCTGCCCTTCGGGTCGTCCGTTTTGATTGCGCCGAGTAGCTTTTGCTGTTCTTGAAGTTGTTGGACCACAGGTCGTGAAACATCTGCAGTTTTCATCTGATTGGGCAGCGCAATGCGGAAGGAGGCAAAAAAGATTGGTGCGCTCACGGCGATGGCCAACAGAGCAGCTGTCTGCGATACGGCATTGTTGATTCCTGATGCAGCGCCGGCACGATTCTGGGTCGCTGAACTCATGACAAGAGTCGTCAGCGGTGCCACGCTGACGGTCATCCCAAATCCCAACATGAGTACCGCCGGGAAGTATGCTGTCCAATACGATCCCCCAACTCCCGGAAGAGCGAAAAGAACAAAGCCGCATGCCGTGACAAGAGGGCCGATGATGAGGGGCTTTCGCGGTCCATATCGCTCCACAAGACCACCAGCCCAACGGGAGAGCAGGAACATCAACAGAACCATCGGCAAGGTTGCAGCACCAGCCTGAGTTGGCGAATAGTGCTGAGCCTGAATGAGGTTTAGGGGAAGATAGAACAGCGTTGCAGAAAGGGCACCATATAGAAACAATGTCAGGAGATTGGCCCCTGCGAAGTTCCGGTTTCGGAAAAGCTCCATGGGGACGAGCGGCGCGCGCGTCCGTTTTTCGACCAGAACAAATAGCAGGAGCAAAAGTAGCCCGACCGCTCCACCAAGGCGCGACAGCATCCTCTGGCTCGACCACTCCAATAGCCCGAAGGTGAGGCAGCTCAGTCCAGCCGTCGCTAGCAGCGCTCCCGGCAAGTCGAGCCGCCTCCTTTCGACTCGTGTCTCTCGATTTCGAGTCTTCGTCAGGATGATCCAAGAAGTTACTAGCGCAATCGGAACATTCAGGAAAAAGACGGCTCGCCACGAGCCGTGTTGCACCATCCACCCACCCAGCACAGGGCCAAACGCAGTCATGATCGATGCGAACCCGGACCAGGTTCCGATGGCTCGTCCGCGCTCTGTTCCCTGGAAATATGCGCTCAACATGGCGAGACTGTTCGGGACAAGCAGTGCACCGCCAATGCCTTGAAGGCATCGCCCGATAAGAAGCTGCTCAATTCCCGGCGACAAACCACACCAGATCGAGGCAAGGGTAAACAATACGACGCCACAAAGAAACGTTCTTCTCAGTCCGAATCGATCACCCAGCGACCCACCGATTAGCAATAGCGAAGATATGAAAAGCGCGTACGCTTCAACGACCCATTGCGCCTCCGCTCCTGTTGCCGCCAGTGAAGTTTGCAGGTTGGGAAGAGCCACGTTCACGACGGTACCGTCGATGAACTCCATGCTCGATCCTAGAATTGTCGCCGCTAGCACCCAGTGTTTTGATGACTCACCTGGCCCCGAAACGACCGCAGCGGGTGTGTCGACTTCTTTACACGGCATGGGGCCACAATTCATAGATCACGCGCCAACGGGTAGGCGATCAAAACCGCATGATCAAACTGTACAGCCATCGCCCCTCAGCCACAGCGAACGCCATTCTCTTCACGCTCTTCGCTCTCAATCGCCGGCCGCGAAGACCCCGGTCGCCTGGTCTCCAAGGGAAATGCTGCCTGCCGCAATCCTTTGCAACTGTAACCCAGACTGCGTGAGGGCAGTGAGGATCACCCGTGGGTACGGGATTCGCACGCCCTTTCGGCGTCGAGGTCGACTTTTGAACTCCCGGAATCTAATGTGTACCTATGGCTCGTACGAAGGAATTCGATCCAGACAAGGCGCTTAAGATTGCGGTCAATGTCTTCTGGCGTCTCGGATATGAACATACCTCCTTGGAAACACTCATGAGAGAGATGGGCATCTCCAAGCAAAGTCTCTATGACACATTTGGAGACAAGCGTTCAATCTACTTTCGGGCGATGACCCGCTATCGCGACGATACAAATTCGTTTCTGCGAAGCCTATTCGCGAAGGAGAAGTCGGTCAGGAAAGGATTCACAAAGATCTTCCAAGCCATGATCCACGAAAACAGAGCACAGCATGAGCGGGGCTGTCTGCTGATGAACACCAACTTGAGCCGTGCTGTCGACGACGTCGAAATTAAGGAATTCCTGCGCGACAACCAGAAACAGGTCGAGGAGATCTTCGTCGCGGCGTTCGTGGATGCTCAAGCACGGGGCGAACTCGGAGCGGAAAAGGACTCTGTCGCTATGGCGAAGTTCTTCGTGGCGACTATCCAGGGTATGCGAGCTTTGGCCCGGCTGAACCATGATCGCAGAGAACTGGAAAGCATCTCCAGCATCGCCCTTGCATCGCTCGATTAGAGACTTTCACCGGAGTCAGAATCCCGGTCAAAAACATTTCCCTTGCATAATGGACCGCGCAGTCTAATATAAGTAAACCAGAAACAGCTCCCGTTTGGCCCGGAACCGCAATTGGCCGTTCTCTGCATGAGGATCCCATGATTCGACGCATTCTCGCTCTGTCCATCTTCGTTGCTTTAGCAATGTCTAGTTATGCTCAACCATCACTCCCCTCGAGTTTTCAGGCCAGGACGATCCACAGTCCGGCAAATGCCGAGATCTTCGTGCGCTTCGGGGGCACCGGCCCCGTGGTTCTTCTTCTGCACGGATACGCGGAGAACAGCGATTCCTGGGCGCCACTCGCAGCAGACCTGATGAGGGACCATACTGTAATTGTTCCCGACCTGCGAGGGATCGGCCGCTCGTCGAAACCGGCCGGCGGCTACGACAAGAAGACCCAGGCCGTAGACATTCGCGCTGTCGTGACTGAACTAGGGTATGACAGGACGTTCGTGGTAGCGCACGACATCGGAAACATGGTGGCTTATGCGTATGCCGGGTCCTATCCAGACAAGGTTGAACGGCTGGTGGTGATGGATGCTCCGATCCCGGGGATCGAGCCGTGGAGCGAGATACTGCAGAATCCTGGCGTCTGGCACTTCAACTTTCATGGACCGGATGCAGAACGTTTGGTGCAGGGCCGCGAACGCATCTACTTCGATCGAATCTGGAACGACTTCACGGCCGATCCGGACAAACCTGACGAAGCCACCAGAAATTTCTTCACAGCAACGTACGCACAGCCTGGCGGAATGAGAGCCGGGTTCGCGCAGTTTACCGCGTTCTCTCAGGACGCGAAGGACAACAAGATCTTCGAGCAGCAAAAGCTCACGATGCCGGTGCTTGCCGTAGGCGGAGAGAAGTCCTTCGGTCCTCTCCAAGCCGTCATCATGCGTCACGTAGCAACCAATGTTCGGGAAGCGGTTGTTGCAGGCTCCGGGCATTGGCTCATGGAAGAGCGCCCCGTTGAGACAGTAGCGCTAATCCGCGGATTCCTTGATGCCTCGCCGGAGGAACGCCTTTCTCCGGCGGAATATGACTTTCCGCAACATGGAAATCCAGGCACAGGAAGCTCCGGAGTTGCCGCCATTCGTACGGTGGTTCTGAAGGGCGATCCGAATCAGGTTGGGGTCTATACGATCATGCTTCGCGTTCCCGCACACACGCGAATTGCAGCACACTCTCATCGCGATGACCGTGTTGCAACGGTGATTTCCGGCACTTGGCGAATCGGATACGGCGATCACTTCGACGAAACGAAACTGAAAGCTCTTCCTCCAGGAAGCTTTTATACAGAACCGCCAGGCCAGACTCATTTTGCGGAAACGGGCGACGAGCCCGTTGTAGTGCAGATCACTGGGTTCGGCCCGTCCTCAACAGATTATGTCGATGCCGACCGTGATCCACGCAGTTCTCCAAAGACCGAATAGGCTTGCGACACAAAGCAGGGCTGTAGATCGCTCCGAGAGGTAACTTAATTCCTTTCGGATTCCAGAAATAGAACTAGTGATGGAACCTCACATCGCCGCTAGCGCGAGATGGACGAGGTGGATCGAGATTGAACCTTCACCCACGGCAGATGCAACCCGCTTCACGTTGCCGGAACGAATATCTCCGACAGCAAAAACTGCAGGCAAACTGGTTTCCAGCATCTGCGGAGGCCGACTGAGCGGCCATTTCACTGGCGCGGTGGTTAGGACCGGGTCCAGATCCCGTCCAGTGAGGATGAACCCTTGTTGATCGAGGGCGACACATCCACGCAGCCAATCTGTACGCGGCGAAGCACCCGCCATCACGAACACGTGGCGAATGTCATGCACAGATTCTTCGCCCGTCGCCCGATTCAGCCAGGTAACCCGTTCCAGGTGCGAATCGCCTTCGACTGCAACAATCTCAGTTTGGAGATGCAGTTCAATCGCAGGATTTTCAACAATCCGCTGAATGAGATAGCGCGACATGGTTTCGGATAATTCCTCGCCGCGAACCAGCATGTAGACCTTTTGTACTGTCTCTGCCAGGAAGGCCGCTGCCTGACCCGCAGAGTTGCCGCCACCCACTACGATGATCTCCTCGCCTGTGCAAAGCTGTGCTTCCATGAATGTGGCGGCGTAGTAGATGCCCTGCCCCTCGAACCGTTCCAGATTCTCGACGTTCGGCTTGTTGTACTGAGCGCCGGTGGCGATAACAATGCTCCGCGTCTCGATGAGTCCGCCGTTTTCCAAAGTAAGCTCATACGGTCGCTGATCACATTTGACCTTCACCACTTTCTGGCCGACTGTCATCTGAGCGCCGAATTTCTCTGCCTGCACAACCGCGCGGCCGGCAAGCTCCTGCCCCGAAATGCCCATGGGGAATCCGACATAATTCTCGATCTTTGAACTCGCGCCGGCCTGACCTCCGGGGAACTCAGATTCGATCACCAGAGCATCCAGCCCCTCTGAAGCCGCATACACGGCTGCGGCCAAGCCTGCTGGGCCAGCGCCCACAATCGCCACATCATAAACGCGGTGCTCGTCGATGTGGCCCGCGAACCCCAGGCACTCCGCCAGTCGCTGGTTGGTCGGATTTCGCAACACAGTCTTTCCACTGCAGATCACCACGGGGATGTCCACCAGCTTGATCTCAAACCGATCCAAAAGTTCTTGTGACGCTCGATCGCTGTCGAGATCGATATAGCGATGGGGATGGCCGTTGCGGGTAAGGAATTCTCGCAGGCGCAGCGTATTGGATGAATGTTGCGATCCCAACACGACCACATTGCCCAGGCCTTCGGAAATCAGCGCGACGCGACGCAGAAGGAAAGCACGCATGAAGATATCGCTAAGCTCAGCATCTTTTGCAATCACGGCTCGCAACGCGTCTGCGCTCAGTTCGAGGAACTCACCCGGCTCGGCCACACGCCCTCGCGCGAGAGAGCGGGCCCCAGAGATCAAGACAACTTCACCAGAGAATTGGCCAGGTCCGTAAGTGACGAACACCTGCTCACCGGAAAGTCCGGCCATTGCGATGTCAAGCTGTCCTGAGAGCACCACAAAACAAGACATCCCCAACTTGCCCGGTTCGAAAAGAACTTCTCCAGCCTGGACCGATCGGACATTGCCATAGGGCCGGATGCGGGCGATCTGCGCCGGCGTAAGAAAAGGAAAGGCCTCCGCTTGCCGGTCAGGCGTATTGATCGATGGCAACATTGTCCAATTCTCCCGCAACCGTATTAGTGCCATGGAGTAGAGTACCGAATAGAGCGGGGTCTGTCTGGCGCCCCCTAATGAAGACCCGACGGAAACGTGCCATCTTGTTTTTGGGCCACTTGCTCCGAATTGGAGGTCGCAATGAGCAAGAGCATTTCAGCAAACGGGACCTGGACTCCCGAGCCGTTGCCTGAAACTCCCTTCACAACGTTCGTCCAGTTGGACGGGAAGTCCTCCACTCCATCTCAGTTTAGGACCCCAGGCACCTTTACGATTATCCGCCTACAGTCGCCGGCTGGGTTGTCTGAACGAATTACGAAACTATCGCCCGTTCCGGCTCTGCTACTTTCGGTCTCGCTTAAGTCCCTGCCGCAAGCAGGTTACCAGTTATGGGCAGCAGATAAGCTCCTACCCACGTCGACCGTTCGCGCATTCAGCTCAAACGTCATCGACTTCGAATCTGAGCCAAAGTGCTGGGCAGGTTGTGCCTTCGATTACATACACTATTCTGTCCCTCGCCAGGTCCTTGACGACATCGCCGAAGACGTTGGTTTAGGCCGTGTACGCGACTATCGTCTCGCTGTGCTCGAAGATGATCTGGTTGCGGCCCAAATCACAAAAAGCATTCTTCCGTTCCTTGGGCGGAGCGACGGCCCCTCCGTGCTGGCCTTAGATCAGTTCAGCCTCGTCCTAGGCGCCCATCTTCTTCAGAGATACGGCGTTCTCCAGAAATCGGCTCGCGCTCGAAGGGGAGGGCTGGCTCCCTGGCAGATGCGACGGGCGTCGGAGCTTCTTCATGAGAACATCCACGGCCGCGTCCGGCTCTCAGAGCTTGCGCGCGAATGTGGATTGTCGGTAAGCCATTTTGCCCGCTCCTACAAAATCTCATTCGGCATGTCTTCGCACCAGCGGCTCATTCGGCATCGCATTGAGCGCGCCAAAGAATTGATGAGCGGGACCAGGAGTTCACTCATGGAGATCGCGATCCAGTCCGGGTTTAGCGACCAGACAGCGTTGACGCGCACATTCCGGCACGTTGTTGGCGTGGCTCCGGGGAGTTGGCGACGGCAAAACAGGGCGACGCGCTTCGACTCGTAGCCAGGGGTCTCATGGCTGCAAATATTCGGGCAGGAAATGACAAAATCAGCAGGATTTGACAAGGATGCCGAGGCTGAAAGGTTTTATGTTGGGTGCGGGCCTGATCGCGCTCCTATTCCAATTCAACTTGAAGGAGAACCGATATGAAATCTGCGCATGGTAAGCCAAGCATCGTTTTCTGCCACGGACTCTGGGCCGACGGCTCGTGCTTCAGCAAGCTGATCGTTCCCCTTCAGATGGAGGGGTATGAGTGTATTGCAGCGCAGTACGGCCTCAACACAACAGCAGAGGACGTCGCCTTGGTCAAAGCAACGATCGGCCGGGTGAGCAGCCCTGTTATTCTCGTCGGCCACTCCTACGGTGGAAGCGTCATCACCGGCGCCGGAACCGACGACCGCGTTGTGGGGCTGGTCTACATCTGCGCGCTCGCTCCGGACGCCGATGAAACATCCCAGACGCAACAGTCAAACTTTCCGAGGACTGACGTCTTCTCCCACATCGAAGTCGTGGATGGACGTATCTGGCTGAGTCCGGAGGGCACGAAGTATTTCTGCGGAGACCTTTCGGAGCAGGAGCAGAGGCTCGTTTGGGCGACCCAGGGCGTCCCCAAACCCGACCTGTTCGAGGCGAAAGTCGGGGGGACCGCTTGGAAGTCGAAGCCGAGCTGGTACATCGTCGGCAAAAAAGACCAGACGGTGCATCCCGATCTAGAGCGCGCCATGGCCAAGCGCATGGACGCAACCACCTATGAGACCGACAGCAGCCACGTGCCGATGCTCTCCCAACCGGAGCGGGTGATCGAAGTAATCCGTGCCGCGGCGAAAGCTGCCTCAGGGGCCACTGTAGCGGCATGAAAACCATCTTCTGATCCGCCGCTACCGAACTCGGAATTCGCTTGCGACACCTTAGCCTTGTGCGGCGGAATCTCGGTTGGTGAGAGCAGGCCAATGCGCTCATCGACTATTCAGATTGATCTGTGTTCTCGGCAAGTGGCCGAAAAACCGCCTATCAGGAAATCTGGTTAGATCCGGATAGGTCCTGATAAACGCCCTATTCACCGCGAATCGGTCTAGGTATACGTAGGAGACCGAGGGGAGTCTATGTCGCCAGAAATCCGATGGAGCAGTTCAAAAGTGTTTTTCTAAGCAGATCGGCTTGTTGGCTGATTTGCGCGCAATACAAAGAACGAGCGTTTTGCGCGAGTTCCTGCGCATATCAACACGGCTTGGATTTGCAACGAACCTATGGCTGGCTGTTCGCAGCTTTGGGAACGTGCGTCGTGATGCCTTTCAGAAGGAATTCGCGGATCAGATTCTCTACAACATCTGCGCCCGTAGCCGCCAATCCATTCAAAAGGACCAACGTAGCTCCGCGATCGGCCTCCGGATAGTACAGGTTGGAGATGGCTGCTGCTGAGAAGTTGCCGAGCACGCTCGAGTAATTCGGCTTCCACGCACCATCATCGCCCCTGGCAATTACTGCGGTAGACATCGCGTAAAACGCGCGCGAGCTGATGCTACCCGTTCCCTTGTAAAAGTAGCGTGGGTCCTGGCGAAAGATAGAAGGATAGACAGCTCTGCCCAGCAGTGTGCTTGAAGCGTGATTCGCAAACGCAGCACCGTATCGCTTTCCATATCCTTCAATTCCGTCGCCGTAGGCAGGGAAGACATTATGGTATTGTTCGGCGCCCGCAACTCCGGCCACAATCAAGAACGAGACTGGATCGATGATCGCGCGAATGCTTAGTTGGAATTTCTGCTTCGCCTGCATCGGTGGCGCGTTCCAGTTGTATGTGCTGTAAAAGTTCGGGATCACCCCGCCGATGCGCTGCTGCACCGCGATGTGCACCTGCTCCTCAGCCATTTCCTCCTTATTTCCCGTTACCGTCACACTTGTGGTCACACCAGAAACAGTGAGAGTCACAGGCGGCATTACGCGTGCCTCGCTTGCATGCAATGGCATTTGAGTTGAGGTGAAGGTGCTCATGCCCGGCCCGGTCACCGTGACCTTGTAGGAACCCGGCGCCAATCCCGTGAACACGAACTGCCCGTCACTGGATGTGACCACGTGCCGGAGATCGGAATGCGATGGGCCCGCCAAAGTCACCTGCGCACCCTGCAACAAGTCCCCCTTTGGATCCATCACCGTCCCAGAAATGCTACCGGTACCGGATTGCAAGGGCTCGGTCGCGGATTGACTGGCAGGCTGCTGGGGTTCGGGAGCGCTTGGGAGTGCGCTCTCCTGGGCTGTCAAACTGAGGCTCTGCTGCGCACTGGCCGCTGCTCCGGCCGAGCTGAAAAACATTAGCAAGACTGAAAATGCCATCAATAAGGACTTCGATTTGCTCGCAATATCGACCAATCAATCATCCTCGTTTCCCAGCCAGATGTCGGCCTGTGTCCAGTAAGTATCCCCCCGATAGAGCCGGAGGCTTTACGGTTACTGGCCCCTCAAAGGGGCCTGATCGCAACCGGGGGACGCAAAAGCAACAACCTTTCAAGTTCATGCATCGCGGCAACTGCATTTTGCAGCTTGACGTGGGAGGTCTGTTCACTTCTCTCCGCGTAAGAGACTTGCCGTCGAGTGAATGGTGGCAAACAGGAAGTTTCGATGCATTGCAGGAGATTGTGTTCCCGTCCCTGTCGCTCCAACGGCTGGAGCGACAGGGACGGGGCAACTGCACAGATGCTCCGGTCATTGACGATCGATTTCGACGATCATGAAGGTTCCCGGCTTGGTCTTGGGACGACCTGTTGTTGCCGGTTCGAATTCAGCGGTCGGAAGGTAGATGCGATGCCTCGCCGTATCAATTCCCATGGTGCGTGCGCCGTCAGGAGTCTTCACGGTCTGTTCTACATCAAAGCTACCTGCTTTCTCGCTTGCAAGGGTAAGTGATCCGTCGCGGCAGCTGGCGAATGCCTGACCTTCATGGAATCCGGTGGCGTCCACGCCCGCGCCTATCGGAAGGGATGCCTCCACCTTTCCAGTCTCTGAATTCATGACGACGAGTTTCTGGGGGTTTCGGCAGCCGATGAAGAGCCGGTGCGACTTCGCGTCCATGGACATTCCTACGGGATGACCGCCCGGCGCCACAGGCCAGCGCGCAACAACGCTTTTCGACTTCAGATCGACGACGGCAACGACGTCTTTGTCTTCGAGGTTGATGTAGACCTTGCCGCTTCCATCGGAAGCAAGGAACTCGGGCGCGCCGCCAAGCGTGATCTGGTCCACCTTGCCGGACTTCGGATCGATATCCGGGCTGAAGGTCATCAGAACGCCGCCATCGCCAGACACTGCAAGGACTTTGTCCAGTTTCGGGTCGTAGATGATCCCGTCAGAGTCGGGAACGGTGGGTATCTTCCCAAGCACAGCATACGAGGTGAGATCGAAGACAACGATGGAACCGCTGCCGCCGCCATCGGTGACAAATCCGCGATTTAGTTTCGGCACGATCGCTACGCCATGCGAGCGCTCCTGGCCGGGAACGTCACCAAGCACCTTGCCGCTATCGCCGTCGAGGATCTGGGTGTGCGTGCTTCGCGTGACATACAGACGATGAGTTTGTGAATCAACGGTCACGTAGTCCCATCCGCCGTCGCCACCGATGTGGAAGGTGTTGGCGACCTTCCATTGCGTCTGTGCATAAATTCCAGGGCTGACAAGTGCAGCCAGCATGAGGCAGGCAACTGCCGGTAATCTTCGCTCCATCTTGTATCTCCCGGAAATCGATCTTGAGCGCTTCAAGGCACGGTCTGAGCTGGGCGTCCTCTTTCGCAGCCAGAGGCACCCTTTTGATCGCCACTCTACGTCGATAGTAGAGACCGGAACTTAAGAATGTCTGAATTACTCGCGAAGGATCGGCGGCTGGGACCCCACAGGTTCCTTGGTCCTAGCAAATCACACTTGTTCGTCTAAAGCTTATGTGACGTTGGAGCAGGACGGCGGCAGCACCCCGTAGTCGTGCCGCTTCACCATCTGACAGAATCGCGATCTTGGGTTGCGCGCCGCCCACCTGGCGCTTCTTAAGCTCAGCATTAATGATCGGCCCGACAGCATCCCAGCGAAGCGTGACATCGCCAACAAAAAGAATCAGTTCCGGGTTAAAGGCCGCCGTCACAACTCGCAGGCCTCGTCCGATCCATTCGGCTTGTCGATTCAACGCCGCGCGTGCTGCCTTATTGCCACTCGCCTCCAGGTTCAGAAGCTCCTGAAACGTTGGAGCGCCTTTACCTTTCATCTCTTCGTGGAGGTAACGCAACGCCGCTCGAGAGGAGGCGAACATTTCCCAGCAGCCGACTTGTCCGCAAGCGCATCTTGGGCCGGAGTCGGAAATGGGTACGTGGCCGAGTTCTCCTGCCAGTCCGTCAGCGCCTTCCATCAGCAGTCCATTCACAATCGCCGCCGCTCCGACGTCCTCGGAAATCGTAATCAGGACTGCGTTCTGGATGCCATCCATATGGCCGAACCACACCTCGGAAAGCAGGCACGCATTGGCAGCGTTGTCGAGCTCGACCTGAATCTTGAGAGCCTTCTGCAGCTTTCCACAGATATCGAAACCCACCCAGGGAAGATTTGGAGCCCACGCCAGCTTCTGCGTGATCTTGTTAACACGTCCCGGCAAACTGATCCCCACACCCTCCCATGTCTTCCCAGGAAAATGCGATTGGAGATGTCGCATGCCTTCTGCGATGAGATCAACGCCCTGTTTCGGATTCGCAATGATCGGAACCATCGTTCGATCAAGGAATCTGCCATTCAGGTCGACGACCGCCAGGATCGCCTTGGTGGGACGAATGTCGCCAACCAGTAGCAAAAGGTCTTCGTTCATCGTCAACATGGTTGGACGGCGGCCGCGCTCCGTCTTCACCACGGACCCTTCACGAACCCATCGCTCCTCGATGAGGCCGTCCACGATCGAAGAAATCGTCGAGCGCTGCAGTCTGGACCTGCGAGCGATGTCTACACGCGAAATCGGTTGATTGCGCCGCAGAACTTCGAGTACGAGGTCGCGGTTATTATCGCGGATCGGTGACGTGCCCTGAGCCGGTCTGTGAGCATAATCGTTTGACTTCACTCTACCTCGCCCGATGTGCCCATTCAATCCGGATATGCTTCGCGGAGCCATCGTCAAACAAGCTCATACGGGTGACGTTGATGACGCGAGAGCAGGCTAGCGCCAATGTCGTCGCCGATGATCGACTCGGCCACTGGATCCCAGTGGATGTGGTGGTTCGTTTTCATCGCGATCCAGTGAAGCAGGCACGTCGTACAAGCGCGGTGGCCAATCTCGGCCGGCGCGGTCGGCGCCTTGCGCGAGAGGATGCAATCGAGCCAGTTTCCATGCTGGTCGTCGGAAGTGTATGGATGAAACTCGTTCGGACCGATCTCGGAGTCCAGGATCCTTGGATCGCTGGCGCGCAATGGCACGATCGGCACCTGCTTATCGCTGGATGATGCAGTTGGTGTGGTCATGCCGTCGCGACATACAAAGATCCATCCCTTGTCGCCGATCCACTTGATGCCGTTTTCGAAATCGCCGGAGATGGTCATGACTACGCCGTTCGCGTAGCGGCCATAAGTTTTGAACGGTCCGTGCACGTCCCACAGACCCTCCTTCGGAAACTCCGCGCTTCCGTAGATCTCGACTGGTCCGGTAAGCTCTGTATCCATGCCCCAGTGAGCAGTGTCGACGTGATGGGCGCCCCAACCGGTTATCATGCCGGCGCCGAACTGTTCCAGGCGCAACCAGCCAGGACGCGAGAACCCTTTGGTGGGCATCACGCGATCCAGTGTGTATGGCACCTCTGGTGTCGAACCCAGCCAAGCACTGTAATTGAATCCGGCGGGGACGGGCATGGGCTCGGGATTGCCGCCCGAGGGATCGCCGGGCAGCCCGATTTCAACCTGTTTCACGGTACCGATGCGGCCGTTGCGTACAAGCGCAACCGCGCGGGCAAATTGCTTCCACGAGCGCTGCTGCGACCCGATCTGAAGGATGCGGTCGCTCGCTTTCACCTGGTCAGCCATGATGCGGCCTTCACGAATGGTCAGAGACGCGGGCTTCTGAAGATACACGTCTTTGCCTGCCTTCACCGCGGCGACAGCCAATCGCGCGTGCTGGTGGTCTGGCGTCGAGATCAGGACCGCATCGATTTCACTGTTTGCGAGAAGCTCTCTGAAATCCGAGTAGCCTTTGGTGCCCACATAAGGCTTGCCGAGCTTCTCGGTATATTTCCTGTCGACAACCTGCTTGCCCAACTCGACGCGCTCTTCACTCAAATCACACACAGCCAGGATGCGGTTGTCACGGCCCGGGACACCGGTGAACTGCATGACGCCGGGCATATCGTGCCCTTGCGAGATGCGTCCCACGCCAATCGCGCCGATGCTGATCCTGTTGGACGGAGCAGTCGCTCCAAACACAGACTTAGGCACGATGGTCGGGAAACCGGCAACGACGCTCCCGGCAATCGATGACTTGATGAAGTCTCTGCGAGACGCCTTCATGTGTTTCTCCCTAAAGCATTCAGGCCCGGTTTTCCCAGTCGAGGTGAACGCGGGCCGCATTCATTTGCGCTTTGATCGAAAGCTCGGCAGCGAGAAGGCACTGCCCCTGATCCTGCGCGGTATGGGTTCGATTGACGATGTCGCTGACAAATTGAGTACCAAACGGAAGCGTTAGATTGTTGCAGTCGATGTACCTGGCTTCATTTTGATCGACGACAAACAGATTGTTGCCTTGCTTGCTTACGGAAACATTCGTGTATTTTCGGACTTCGATATAGCCCTCCGTACCGAGGACGAAGAGCCTTCCGTCGCCCCATGTGCCGAGGCCGTAGGGTGTGAACCAATCGAGGCGCACGTAACCGAAGCCATTGTTCCCGCGCAACATCATGTCACCAAAATCCTGAAACTGAGGATGATTTGGGTGACGGACGTTGGCAATCTGGGATGCAACAACCTCTGCTTGCGTTGAGCCTGTGTAATACAAGAATTGATCGACTTGGTGCGAGCCGATGTCGCAGAGAATACCGCCGAACTGGACTTCTTTCCAGAACCAGGCAGGCCGGCCATCGATCGAGCCTGCGCTTCCTGCATCGCCTCCGGATCGTTGACGAATCTGGTGCGGCGCGATATTGATCGTCTGGATCACATTGCCGATTGCGCCGGCTTGAATCAGCTCTCCTGCCTTGACGGCGGCCTTCACCTCGAGCCGTTCCGAATACATGATCGCGTAGATGCGTCTCGTAGACGCGATCGTTTCGCGCACTTCCTTGAGTTGATCGAGCGTGGTGATTCCGGGCTTGTCAGAAAGGAAGTCCTTGCCCGCCTTCATGCAGCGTACGCCCAAAGGCGCGCGCTCGTTTGCAATTTGGGAGCTCAATACCAGCTGGATCGAAGGATCGAGCACAATTTCATCTTGTGTCGCCGCGACCGCCACTTCCGGATAACGCTTCTGAAATGCGGCGAGAAGATCGGGCTCGAGTGCCCAGACCTTGACCAGAATTCCGACCCCACGCTTGACCGCTTCAATCATGCCGTAGATGTGTGGATGACTGATGCCGCAGACGGCGAATTTGATGGAATAGCGCGGAGGCGCATCTTCCAATAGAGGGAGCACTTCCTCTCTTGCACTTGCTGGCGAAGCTGGAGGAGGCCCGGCAGAAGCAAAGGAGGGAAACGCCGAGATCATGCCTGCGACAGAGGCACTGCGGAGAAAATCGCGCCGAGGGATAAAAGAATCAGACATGAGTGCACCCGTGATAAGGTTTTTGGGCGCAGCATCGTAAAGAGAACATATGAGGAACGCCCGACTGTGGTGAGGGAGAGACCAGGTCTCTAATCTCTCCCAGATAGAACCAATTTATACAAATCAGCTGGCGGATGAATCGACGATTTGAGATTCGCTCCGTCAGAAGTTCATCTTGAGCGCGAGCTGGATGATGCGCGAATCCGCGGTTGTTCCCACGTTGCCCGTGGCCGTGCCGATCGTGGAGCGAGTGCTGCCAAAGGCACCGTTGGCGAAGGTCACGTTTGGATCGGACCACTGCGGGTGGTTAAACAGGTTGAAGAATTCGGCCCGGAACTGGAAGTTGAAACTCTCGTGGGATGGCACTGGATAGAAGTTCTTGATGAGGCCAGTGTCCACGTCCCAGAGATTCGGACCACGCCAGGTGCCTTTGCCGACGTTTCCATAGTTTCCTGCTGTCGGTTTTGCGAAAAGGGTTGTGTTGAGCCATGGCACGCAGTGCTTGACCCCGGTACACCCTCCGGCCTGGCTCGATGGCAACTTGCCGTGTTGGTTTGCAGGCCCGATGTAATCCGCGCGATCGAGATTGTTGCCTGTCTGGGATTGATCGGTTCCAGCAAGGATGGTCAATGGATCGCCGGCAGTGAATGCGTAAATGCCTGTCCATTGCCATCCACCAATAAGGTTGCGGACCAGCGCATTGGAGCCGTTGAGCTTGGGCAGATTCCACACGTACGAGGCCACCACGTGGTGCCTGTGATCGAAGGTCGCCGGTCCGGTCTCGAAGGCATGCTGTCTCGGATCGTAGAAGGACATGCCGGAGCCGATGCTCGATCCGATGTCTGTGATCCCGCCATTTTCCGCCAACCCGTAGTCATTCGCATGGGCATAGGTGTAATTGGCAAGCAATGTGATCTGGTTCAGAATGCCGCTTCCGCTCGATGTCGGCCGTTTCTCGATTGCGATCTGGAAACCGTTATAGGCGTTGGCGCCTGTATTCCGATTCTGGTAGATGACGCCAAACGGCTGATAGGGCCGCCGTGCCTGCAGCGACGCTGTGCTGCCAGCCGTGTACGCGCCGGGGTTCAAATTTACGTCCTGCCGGAGATGAGTTCCGCGCGTTCCTACGTAGGAGGTGTGAAGAACTGTATCAGCACGCATCTGACGCTCGAAGGTGATGTTCCAATCGTAGATTTCAGGCGTGACCCACTTGACGCCCGGCTGCAGACCGTAAATGGTCGGGTTCGCCACGAACTTCGCGTCCTTGGGAACGTTGTTGAGCGTATAGCGCTGCGGGAAGCCGTTCGTGAAGCCTGGATAAGCCGCCAAAGGATCCGAAAGGGAACCAATCTGCGAGGCCCCGGTGGTTGAATCGTTCAGGTCAATGCGCAGGCTGAAGGGCGGCGCAATCGCCGCGTCGTTCAGGAACAGGCCAGGCAGTCGCGAGTAATAAAACAAACCGCCTCCGCCGCGCAGAGACATCTTCCCCGAACCGGTAGGATCCCACGCAAAACCCACGCGAGGAGCGAAGTTGTTCAAGTCGCTCGTTTGCCCGCGATCGGGTACGCTGATCCCATTGTATTTGTCGCCGATAAAGAATAGGCCGGCAGGTGCTGTGGGAACGATTGACGAGTGAACTCCGGCAGCCCAGGCATCCGGGCGGAACTGCTCGATACGTCCCCAGATTTCTTTCATCACCTGCTGGGGTTCCCAGCGCAGTCCATAGTTCAGGGTGAGCCGCGGCGAGACTTTCCATTTGTCATCGGCAAAGAGGCCGATTGGGTTCTCGCGCGAGTCGGAGAAGTCGCCCGATGTCTGGCTGAATGTGTGCTGATAGCCCAGCAAAAAGCTCGCCATCGCCAGCCCCGTCACGTCATTCGTAAAGTTGAAGCTGCCATTCTCCAGATCAGTGTTCCGGATGTTCGACTGGTCCAGTTCGAGGTCGAAGCCGAAATTCATATTGTGCTTGCCCTTGGTCCAGCCAAACACTTCGCGAAGGTCGTAGGTGTTCCGGATGAACTTGGCGTCGGTGAAGCTGCCGAGGGTAAAGTCGCCGGCAACAGCGAAGTTTCGGATGCCGCTCTGCGCCTCGGGCAATTGCCAGATGTTTGAACCGAAGTTACTCATATCGGAGACCGTGCCTCCCGGGCCGCCTTGCTGACCGCGGTCCGAGGACGAACGCACGAAATCTAGAGTGACGGTATTGACCAGTTGCGGCGAAATCACCCAGATGTAGCCAACAGCCCAATTCTGCGACAGCACCTTCGATCCAGGTCCCGCCGTCAACAGGTCCTTACCGTCATACGTTGGTGCGTGTTTGTACTGGTTGAGGTAAACGCGGCCAAACAGGCGATCCTGGCCGCGGAAAACCTGATCGAACCGAGCAATGTACTCGTTGAAGTCTTGCTGGAGTGGCGTGCCGAACGTCACGGACCCATTCGTGGACCCCGCCGGTAGAACCGGCAGCAGCTTGGCCATATTGAGGGCCACGGGGTCGATCGGGCCAAGCGAGGCATTGCTTGCGTAGGGAACGTGCGTGAAGGGATTGTTGATCTTTGTGGTGGGATTCGTAAGCGAGAAGTTTCCGTTCAGGTTGTCCGCGGTGGGAACGATCGCGTTGGTGGCGTTGTTGACGCTGCGAATAATCGTTTTCTGCCATCCGAGGAAGATGAAGCTTGTGTTCTTGTGGATCGGACCACCACCGGTGGCCCCGAACTGGTTGCGCTTGAGTGGATCGACTTTGTCGGCAAAATAGTTGCGCGCGTTGAAGACGGCGTTGCGCACGAACTCAAAGGCATCTCCGTGCCATTGGTTCGTGCCCGACTTCGTGACCACATTCACCACCGCTCCGGCGTTGTTGCCATACTGCGCGTCGAAGCTGTTGGTCTGAACGCTGAACTCCTGTAACGCGTCCGGGAACGGAAATGGATTATTCGTGTTGCTCATCAGATCCTGGTTGTTAGCCCCATCCAGGTTGTAGCCGATCTGATCGGGCCGTGCGCCGTTCACTGCGATCGCTTCGGCGCCAGGAATCTGTTTCGTGTCTCCCTGCAGCGTGCCGGAATTGTTTGCGATTGCCGAGACAGCGCCAGGTACCAGGAGCGTCAGATCGGCGGCATTTCTGCCATTCAGGGGCAGATCGCCCAGGCGCGCGCTCTCAATCACCTGGCTGAGCTCCTGACTCACAGTGTTCACTTGAACGCTCGATGACTCGACTGTGACTTGCTGGCTCGTTTGTCCGACTTCGAGCCGAACATCCATGCTGCGAGTCTGGTCGGCGAGCAACACAACGTCCTGTGCATATCGCTTGAATCCCTGGGCTTCAACTAGAACCGTGTACGTGGCCGGAGGGATCGAGGAGATATTGAACTGCCCAGCGCCATCGGTGGTGTCGTTGCGTGTGATCGATGTGTTCTTCTGCGTGACCGTGACCTTGGCCCCGGGCACGAGGGCGCCCGTAGTGTCAGTGACGGTTCCCGTAATTGCTACGCTGCCCCCACCCTGGGCCAGTGCACCGGACAAGAATGTTAAGACCCCGAGAAGAACTCCCATCCTTACGGCCCACTTACCGTGAGTGGCATCTGCCGTAGACCTACGCTGCAT
>CAWAZE010000008.1:0-517134 GCA_963786405.1 uncultured Acidobacteriaceae bacterium
ATCCGGTCTTCGATCGCGGTGGTGTTGTGGTGCGCGCGCCCAATGCGGATTTGAGCCGCGATCCACGCTGGGGGAGGACAGAGGAATCGTACGGTGAGGATCCGTTTCTCGTGGGCACGCTGACTGTGGCTTTTGCGCAGGGGCTTCAGGGACCCGATCCAAAACACTGGCAGGCTGCTTGATTTGATGAAGCATTTTCTTGCCAATGAGAACGAAGACGGGCGTACGCATACTTCATCGGATTTCGACGAACGCCTTTTTCGTGAGTACTACTCGGTGCCATTTCGCATGGGCTTTCAGGAAGGTGGCTCTCGCGCTGTGATGGCGGCTTACAACGCATGGAATGGCACTCCCATGATGATTCATCCGGTGTTGAAGGACGTGATGATCAAGGAGTGGGGGAACGACGGACTGATCTGCACCGACGGCGGAGAGCGCTCCGGACCTGCTGATCTCTTCGCACAAGACTTTCCCAGACAAAGAGAAGGGCTCCGCAGCGGCGGTCAAGGCGGGCATCAATCATTTTCTGGACACATACAAGCCCGATCTGACCAAGGCGCTCAAGGATGGACTGCTGACGGAAGCGGACATGGATGCCGCACTTAAGAACCTGCTGAACGTTTACCTGCGGCTGGGAGAGATGGATCCTCAGGGCGTTGATCCTTATGCCAAGATCGGGCGCGAGAGTGGAGGCGAGGCACCGCCGTGGTTGCGCGAGTCAAGTGTTGCGCTGGCGCGGCTGGCGACGGACGAGTCAATTGTGCTGCTCAAGAATGAGAAGAACACGCTGCCGCTGGACCGAACCAAGCTGAAGACAATTGCGGTGATTGGTCCGTCGATCGACCAGGTGCTTCAGGACTGGTACAGCGGTACTCCGCCTTACGGCGTGAGCATCCTTGAGGGAATTAGCGAAGCCGCAGGTAACAACGTGAAGGTGTTGTTTGCAGATGGATCTGATCCTGAGGAAGCTGCGAACCTGGCGCACAAAGCTGACGTGGCGATTGTGGTGGTGGGCAATCATCCGGAATGCAATGCGGGATGGGACCAGTGCCCAACGCCGTCAAACGGCAAGGAGGACGTGGATCGAAAGACGATCGTGCTCGAGCAGGAAGAACTTGTGAAGAGAGTCGTTGCTGCGAATCCTCGAACGATTGAGGTGCTGCGGGCGAGTTTTCCGTACGCCATTGTGTGGAGCCAGCAGAACCTTCCTGCCATTGTTCACATGACGCATAACAGCCAGGAGGAAGGACACGGCGTTGCCGACGTTCTGTTTGGCGACTACTCGCCTGCAGGCAGACTGACGCAGACGTGGCCTACCGGGGACGCGCAGTTGTTGCCGATCCTCGACTACAACCTGTTGCACGGCAGCACCTATCTGTACAGCAAGGCAAAGCCGCTCTATCCCTTCGGTTACGGGCTCAGCTATACGACCTTCGCGTATCGAGGGATCAACCTGAGCGCGTCGAGGATGGATGCCGACGGGAGCGTGAAGGTCGATGTCAAGGTGAAGAACACCGGCAAGCGCGCGAGCGACGAGGTGGTGCAGATGTATGTGCAGCATCCGGGTTCGACTGTCAGCCGGCCGCAACTGGAGTTGAAGGAGTTCAGGCGGGTAAAGATCGAGGCCGGCGCTGAGAAAGAAGTCACGCTTGAGTTGAAGGCGCGCGACCTTGCGTACTGGGACGCACCGAGCCATACATGGCACGTGGAGAAGGAACAGGTGCGAGTTCTTGCGGGGGGATCAAGCGACCAGCTTCCGGTGCAGGCGACGGTGGAAGTGACGGAGGCAAAGAGCTTCAAGCCATAGTCACGAGCTTGGCGGTTACTCAGGGCGGACCTGCGTCGGGGGCGGGTCCGCTCTTTTTCTTTTGCGCCAGGGCGGGGGCTGGGAGTAGCGCGTGCGGCAAATCCTGAAGCTGGATGGAGGCGCGAGGCACGTGGATTGATGCGACGGGATTTAGCTACAACCCTTGACCTTCACGCCGCATCGTAGCTTGCGAGGTCGTGGTTGCATCGGGACGGCAGGGGCACGTTCCGGGAGAGACACCGCGACGCCACGGGCTCGTCCTTTCCGAACGACAAGTGTCAACAATCGTTCGCGGCGTTGCCTTCGAGGCTTGGACCTTGATCAGGCTTAAGCGTTTCCTGCCCCGGAGGCTTCATGAACACTGGCGTCCGCTCCAGTCTTGGTAAAAGTTTTCTGTTGTCTTATGTTTTCAACGCCTCCTTGGAGAGCTGCTCAGCGCCATACTTCGTGAGGCGCTGGCGGACTGTCGCGGTAAAGGGTGTGATTGCTCTGTGCGCACTCGAGGGAGTGCGATGCCTGGCGGCGGTTACGCCGTCGCCCACGACCGTTAGCTGGGCTTCAGTCGCGCTGGGCAATACCGGTGCGCAAAAGGTTGTGACCCTTTCCAACACCAACACTGCGGCGATCACGATCAGCAGCATCACCATAACGGGAACGAATCCGGGCGACTTCAAGATATTCAGCAAGACCTGCGGGGCATCGCTGGCTGCATCTTCCAGTTGTACCGTGAATATTACTTTTGGGCCTACGGCGGCCGGCTCGCGCAGCGCGACCTTGAATTTCAATGATTCAGGCAGCGGCAGTCCGCAAACCGTTGCGCTCACCGGCCTGGGAACTTCGACGAGCGGAACGGTGTCCGCCAGCCCGACATCGATTGGATTCGGCAGCGTGACAACGGGCTCGACCAGCGCGGCAAAGTCGGCGACCTTGTCCAACGGGCAGACTTCGTCGATCACGATCAGCAGCATTGCGATCTCCGGCACGAACGCAGGAGATTTCTCGATCTCAAGCAAGACCTGCGGCAGCAGCCTGGCGGCTTCGTCGAACTGCACAGTTTCAGTGACCTTCAAGCCGGGCGCTTCGGGCGCGAGAAGCGCGACTCTGACTTTTACTGACAACGCGAGCAACAGCCCGCAAAAGATTGCGCTGTCGGGAACCGGGGCGACGGGTTCGGGAAGCGCTTCTGTTTCGCCGACGAGCCTGAACTGGGTATCTGTAGCTGTGGGCAACAAGGGGGCCGCCAAGGCAGTGACGCTTACGAATAGCGGCACGAGTTCAATCAGCATCAGCAGCATTGCGATGTCGGGCACGAATCCGGGTGATTTTCTGATCAGCAGCAGGACATGCGGTGCTTCGCTGGCTGCGTCCTCGAGCTGCACAGCGAGCGTTGTTTTTGCGCCGACGACGTCCGGCAGTCGTTCCGCAGTTCTGGGATTCACTGACTCGGCAACGAACAGCCCACAGACCGTGACGCTGACGGGTCTTGGAACGGGTGGGTCGGGGGGGAGCGTCTCCGCCACGCCTTCGAGCCTCACATTCGCGAGCACGTCGATAGGGTCCACCAGCGCATCGCAATCGGCGACGTTAACGAATGGGCAGACATCATCGATCACGATCAGCGGGGTCGCGATCTCCGGAACCAATGCGGGAGACTTCGCGATCGCGAGCAAGACCTGCGGTGCAAGCCTGCCAGCTTCGACAAGTTGCAGCGCCTCGGTAACATTCAAACCGACAGCGGCGGGCGCGCGCAGCGCGACACTCAGCTTTACTGATTCGGCGACCAACAGTCCGCAGAAAGTTTCCTTGTCCGGAACGGGCTCTTCGGGTCATACAACGGCTCTGAACTATACGACGCGGAAGGGCGGAAACGATGGCACAGGACTGCAATCGAAAGAAGTCGTCCTGACGCCTGCAAGCGTGAGCTCCGGGAAGTTTGGACAGCTTTGGGTTAGTGGGACGCTGGACGGCAGCATCTGGGGACAGCCACTCTACATGAATGGCATCACCATCGGCGGCAAGGTGCGCAACGTGGTTTACGTCACGACGGATAACGACAGTGTCTACGCTTTTGACGCCGATACAGGGGCTTCACTTTGGCCGAATGGAAAGAAGAGCTTCCTCTCTTCGGGCGTAACCGCGGTGGCCGGAACAAGTCTCCAGATTTCTTCGCGGACGGGTATCCTGAGCACACCGGTGATCGACCCGGTGCGGCAGGTGATCTACGTGGTTGCGGAGACGTCAGAAAACAATGCCACGTACTTCCCGCATCGCTTACACGCGCTGAGTCTGATCGACGGCACCGAAAAAACCCCACCGCAATTGATTACGTATCCCAATTTGCCGCTGGTCATGAAGTTCCAGCGGCCGGGCCTGCTGCTGGCCAACGGGAATGTGTATGTGGCGTTCGGTTCCATTGAGGATCGCTCGCCGTATCACGGCCTGCTCTTCGCATTCGACGCCGTCACGCTGGAACAGAAGGCTGTGTTTGACGTGGCACCGACCGGTAGCCTGGGGGGCATCTGGATGTCAGGGGCTTCGCCACTGGCGGACGAAAGCGGGAACATCTACATTTCGACTGGGAACGGGACTGTCAGCACCTTCAATTACGGTGAAAGCATAGTGAAGCTAAGCCCGTCGCTGCAGGAGCTTGACCGCTTCACTCCTTTCGACTGGGGTCATGACAACGACCTTGACCTTGATCTTGGATCGGGAAGCCTCATCCTTGTTCCGAATCAAAACATTCCGCGCGAAGTAATTGCCTGTGGGAAGCCGACACCGATCTATGTGCTCAATCGCGACTCGCTCGGCGGCATTGGGACAACAAAAGACAACATCATCCAGCGGCTTGATGGACAACTTATGGGCCATACGGGCGGGCGGGATTCAGGTCAGCCCTGCTATGGCTCGCCCGCGATGTGGCAGCAGAATGTCTACTTTGTTGCGAACAATGACGTGCTGAAGATGTTTGTGCTGGATCCCAACTCCGGCATGCTCAGCGCGACGCCAGTTTCAAAGGGGACTTTCTACTACCAGTGGCCAGGATCGGATCCTGTTGTTTCGTCGAACGGGAATACAAACGGGATTGTGTGGACGCTTGACTACAAGGCGGGAACGCTTCATGCGAGCGATGCCACGGATGTGAGCAAGGAACTTTACAGGAGTCCGAGTCTGGGGACGGGCGTCCGATGGGTACCACCGACCGTGGTCAACGGACATGTGTATATGGGAATTTCGAGCAAGATTGTGGCATTCGGTATGACGCAATGAGGCGAGCGCTGGAAAAGTTCCCCAAGTTCCTGTCCAACTGGTATTCTGCTGCGCCGTGAGCGAATTGAGCCAGTTTTTCGGGCTAACATTCAGTGCGCTGCTCCCGCTGGTCAATCCGCTGGGCAGCGCGCTGGTGTTTCTGAGCCTTGTGGGCGATGCGCCTCCCGCCGTCTATCATGCGCTGGCGCGCAAGATTGCAATCAACACGACGATATTCCTGCTGATTATTCAGCTGGTCGGGACGGCATTGTTCAAGTTTTTTGGAATCTCTCTGCCCGTCGTGCAAGTCGCTGGGGGCCTGACCCTGGCGGCGATGGGCTGGAACCTGCTGAATCAAGGCGAGCCGGTCAAGAAAGAGGGAGAAACTGAGGAAGAAGGGACCGGCGGCCTTCAGTTACTCCAGCAGAAGGTTTTTTACCCGTTCACGTTTCCGATCACTGCAGGGCCGGGTTGCATCGTTGTGATGGTGACGTTGAGCGCCCACGCCCCGGTGAAGGGAGTTCTCCCGGTTATCGCAGCGCATGCGGGAATTGTGATCGCCGTTATGCTTCTGAGCGCGTTTGTCTACCTCTGCTACGCTCACGCTCCAAAGATTACAGAACGGGTTTCGCCACAGACTGCTCATGGGATCCTGAGGGTCATCGCATTCGTCCTGCTCTGCATCGGTGTTCAGATCACGTGGAACGGGTTGGATGCGTTGCTGAAGACGCTGCTGGCAAGAACGTAAATTTCGGAGCAACCGCGGGTGCTCGACTCATAGCTCAATCTTGACGGGCCACGTCTTCCATATGTCGGAGCAGTAGTCACGGATGGAGCGGTCCGACGAGAATTTGCCGATGCGAGCAACATTCAAGATCGACATGCGGGTCCAGTGGTCGCGGTCGCGATAGGCGGCATCTACGCGGTCCTGGCAGTCAATGTAGGACTGGTAGTCAGCCAGCAACATGTAATCGTCGCGCGTGAGAAGGGACTGAACAAGGGGCTCGAAGAGGGAACGATCGCCATGCGAGAATTCGCCGCTGGAGAGAGCGTCGAGGATCTCGCGCAAATTCGCGTTCGACTCGTAATAGCCATGCGGATTGTACCCCTTGGCTTTCCTTTGCTCGACCTCCTGTGCGGTGAGCCCGAAGAGGAAGAAATTGTCAGCGCCAACCTCTTCACGGATTTCGATGTTGGCGCCATCCAATGTGCCGATGGTGAGGGCGCCATTCATGGCGAACTTCATGTTCCCGGTCCCGGAGGCTTCCTTGCCCGCGAGTGAGATCTGCTCGGAAAGATCGGCTGCCGGATAGACGCGGTGGCCAAGCTTCACGTTGTAGTCGGGCAGAAAGACGACCTTGATCCTGTCGCGGACGAGCGGGTCTCCGTGTATCACCGCGCCGACGGCGTGGATGAGCTTGATGATCAGCTTCGCCATTCGGTAGCCCGGCGCGGCTTTGCCTCCAAAGATAAAGGTGCGAGGCTGGATATTCACTTCCGGGTTGTGCTGGATTCGCTTGTAAAGGGTAAGGATATGCAGAACCTGAAGGTGCTGACGCTTGTATTCGTGCAGGCGCTTGACGAGAACGTCGAACATCGACTCGGGATCGGTGACGATACCAAGGGTGTCACGGATGTAGGCAACAAGAAGCTCTTTGTTATGGCGCTTAATGTCGTGCCACTCGCGGGCGAGCTCTGGATCGTCGGCCATTGGTTCAAGCCGGCGCAATTTTTCCAAATCGTGAATCCAGCCGTGGCCGAGGCGCTTGGTTAGCAGGGTGGAGAGATGGGGATTGCTCAGAACCATCCAGCGGCGCGGCGTGACGCCGTTTGTCTTGTTCGAGAACTTCTCCGGGGTCAGCTCGAAGAAGTCGTGCAGGACATTGGTCTTGAGCAACTCGGTATGCAATTCGGCGACGCCGTTGATAGCATGGCTGCCCAGAGCGGCAAGATTAGCCATGCGAACGTAGCGTTCTCCGCTCTCGTCAATCAGCGAGAGCCGGCGCACGCGGTCTTCGTCGCCGGGGAATCTTGAGCGTACTCCGTCCAGGTGGCGGCGGTTGATTTCTTCGATGATCTCAAGATGGCGCGGAAGGAGCGCGCCGAAGAGACCGAGCGGCCAGCGCTCCAGGGCTTCCGGAAGCAGGGTGTGATTGGTGTAAGAAAGGGCGTGTGTTGTCGCATTCCAGGCCGTATCCCATCCCAGGCCGTTCTCGTCCACCAGCAGGCGCATCAGTTCAGCCACGGCGATTGCAGGATGAGTATCGTTCATCTGAATGGCAAACGACCGATGCAGATCGGCGAGCGGGCGATCAGCATGCCTCTGGATATGAAGAATGTGTTGAAGCGAACACGAGACAAAGAAGAACTGCTGGGCCAGCCGCAGCTGCTTGCCCCGGATTTCTTCGTCATTGGGGTAGAGGATTTTTGAGATGTTTTCGGAAGAGACCTTGTCCGCCACCGCACCAAAGAAATCGCCGGTGTTGAATGTCTCGAAATCAAAAGACTCTACGGCTTGCGCGGACCACAGGCGCATTGTGTTGGCAGTATTCGTGCGGTAACCGACAATCGGAGTATCGTTCGGAATCCCGCGCACAACCTTTTCCGGAATCCAGCGCACACGAAGTTGTTCGTTCGCGTCGCTGTATCTCTCCGTGTGTCCGCCCATCTTGACTTCAAATGCGTCTTCGGGCCGCTCCAACGACCATGGATTGCCATGTCGCAACCACTTGTCGGTGGTTTCGACCTGCCATCCGTCGCGAATTTCCTGATCGAAGATGCCGTATTCATAGCGGATTCCGTAGCCGATGGCCGGAATGTCGAGCGTTGCCAACGAGTCCATGAAGCAGGAGGCCAGCCGTCCTAGGCCGCCGTTGCCCAGGCCTGGCTCTTCCTCCTGTTCAATCAGCGTGTTGAGATCAAGACCGAGCTTGCGCATTGCCTCATCCGCTTCGTCGTAGATTCCGAGATTGATGAGATTGTTTGCAAGGTGGGGTCCAGTCAGGAACTCGGCGGACAGATAGCAGACCACGCGCACATCCTGGGCCCGGTAGTTGAGGACGGTCTGTATCCAGCGCTCAACCAAACGATCCCGGACGGAATGCGCAAGGGCCAAATAGAGGTCATTGATGGTCGCCCGCTCGCGAGACCTGCCCTGCACAAAGAACAGGTTATCGAGGAACGACTGCGCCAGAGCGTCCACGCCTGGTGCAGTTCTCAGACTCTTCAAGGACAGTCCGAGGGGGAGAGCGGGGGTTGCTGGAAGGGTCATTGGCCACCTTTCGTCCTTTGATGCGCAGGTTAGCAGCTCCGGGCCGATGTCCAAGCCATAATTCTGGATCCGAATCGCCGCGTGAAAAATGCGTCAAAAGTCGTGAATAGCCATGGGAAGGCCGTCGGGACGGCGTCAAGCCGCGATCACTGACGCAAAATTTGATCGAGCACTATCTGCCAATGGCGCAGCGAAGGAATCGCCGCTCTCGCCAAGCCCTCAAAACGCACTGATTTCCCGAGGATAACGAAGACGTACAAGGCGCTCTTTAGAAGCGCAGTCATTTAGAATTTTGGGAAAGCCGAAATAGGGATTTCCCAATTATGCAGAGAGCACAAGCTGTTCTCGGTCCCATTGTGGATTTGACGCGAACGGGGCCTGGAAATATTAGCACGAAAGAAGTTGACGTAGGCTTGCTGGTCAGGCGCCTCGTGCTTTTTGACAAGGTAATTATCAGGTCGATTCGGTTTCGAGAGCTTCCCGTCCTCGTTAGGGCTTTTGGGGAGAGCGGGCTAAGAGCACTGATCAGTGCAGGTCTGTTGCAGTTCTTTTGCGACTTTTTGAGTGTTGTCACTGACGTCGCTAACAATGGAGTTCGAGACCTTCCACAATTTCATTTCAATTTTGGGATTGTGACGCTTGCAGACCCAGAGAGCACTCTGCGGAAAGAGTTCGGTGCACTTCGCACTATTTCTGGGCTCAAAAACAATCAACGTGCTGCAATCGAAGAGGCAGTCTGGAATTCACAGGTTCACTATCCGAGCAATTTCGGCGACATGCTTCTCAAGCAAGTTGACAGTGACCTACGATCTAGCTCCCAAGCGCTCAAGAATGGGATGCTAGAACAACTCAGGCGACTCGATCTCAACGCTGATCTATCTTCTTACGACTTCAACCTACAAATCGAAGAGACCCAGCCACGAATCTTTCGAATTCAACCTCCGTTTTGTCATGACTTTGGATTGGGGCAAGAGAAGGTGCATGAGATCATTCACAAAGGTGCCATTTCAGCTACGAATTTGAACCACCGTCTTTTAGAGATGATTGAATTCTCAGCTCTGACTGGATATCGAGAAGAAGAAGCAAATTTACTCTTTGGTAGGCTTGCTGGCTTGATAGAGAAGAATCCGACGATTGCCGAGGAACAATTCAAGCGGGTGATAGAGATTGCAGATACTCCCGACTTCGAACCGAATCAACGCGTTGATGTAGAAAAGCTCCTAACGATACGGGAGAGCGACGAATGTCGCGCGTTCAGAGATTGGCTGCGTGAAGCAGACACTCTCAGCGATGAAGATATTCGAGCAATGACGCATGGCATCAAGAACAGAATTTCAGCTCTGAGTTCAAGCACAACGGGAAAAATTCTCAGATTGGCTGGCACAACTGGTATTGGTCTCATAACCGGCGTGGGTCCTGTTCTCGGGCCAGTAGCGAGCGCAATAGATACATTATTGGTCGATCGCGTATTAAAAAGACCCGCAGTCGTTGCGTTTCTGTCCGACGTTTATCCATCGCTGTTTCAAAGCGCCTAGCGGTGCTTAGAAGCACAGACTAGGCGCGTACGTTCCCCGGCCCAACACTGACAAAACACTGATATGAACACACACTACAGCAGGGCACCGTATGTGGTATCCGTCTCAACTTGTTTATTTTTAAGGGGTTATATGGTGCGCCCGGAGAGATTCGAACTCCCGGCCTACTGATTCGTAGTCAGTCGCTCTATCCAGCTGAGCTACGGGCGCACACCAGTGGTTTCAGCGCGAAACCTTTTACAGATTATCAGGGATGTTGCGGCGGCGCAAACGAAGCGTCATGCTGCGGGAGCCGGTTCCGGTGCGGGCGGTGGAGCGGTAAGCGGCACCTCTTCAATGACCTGCAAGCCGGACTGCCGAGCGAGCTGCAAGACATCGGCGGCACTGAGGCGCGTCGCATCGTATTCCACGCGCAGCGTGTGCGCGGCCTGGTCAAAAGAGAGCCTGCGGATGCCGTAGACCTCGCGGGTGCTGGCAAGAGCGGCTGCGACGGACTCGGTTGGCGGCGTGGCGTAGCGAAGAAGAATCTCCACCGTGGTCATGGGGAGATTCTAACAAGCAGATGGTCACAATGCTCGCCGGCATTCCCTCAGGGGCTAAAGCCCCAGGTATTATGCGGCGTTTGCGGCAATCAGGGCTGAAGCCCTGATCTACCAGCCGTGACCTTTCAAAACCCGGCGCCGTAATTTGTTCTTCCGCAGCCTGTAAAGCCCCATTTATTAGCCGATGGCCTCTTCAACAAGTTCAAAGGGAACTGCGGTGCAATTGGCTACAAGGTGCTGAGGTAGTGGCGGAGCTCGGGGTTCGACCAGTCGGGGTCGCCGACGATTTTGCGGCGAATGATCCCGTTGCGATCGATGATGTAGGTTTCAGGCCAGCCCTCGGTGTGGTAGAGCTTTGCAGCGCTCTGGTCGGGGTCGCGGACGCTGATCAGGTCAACATGATGGCGAGCGAGAAAACGGCTGTAAGCGGCTGGATCCTCATCAATGCTGACAGCGAGGACTGCGAGGTCGGGGCGGTCGTGTTGAAGCTGGAGGAGCGCAGGCATTTCCTGGACGCAGGGCGGGCACCACGTGGCCCAAAAATTCAGCAGAACGACACGGCCGCGGTAGTTGGCGAGATGAATGGAGGTGGCGCCGTCGGAGACGGTGAAGTCAGGCGCGGCTTTGCCGGTCTGGCCGGGGTGAGCGCCGCGGTCGCAGCCGGAAACCAAGAAAAGCGAAGACAACACGATCAGAGTGAGTAAACGAGAAAACCGCACATACTTATAATACGGAGCGACGGGGTCGAAGCGGAAGCGCAGACGGGGACGATGGAAGACATGGCGGAAGCAGGGGATTCACCAACTGGAAAGACATGGAAACCTGTGCTGGGCCTTTCGGACGAGCCCGGTGAGCCTTTGAGGATTCCCGTCCGGGCGGGCACGGTCTATGACCAGCCTGAGCCGGAAGAACTGATTGAACTGACGGTCATTGTTCCGGCCCGGAATGAGGAGGAGTGCCTGGGCGCGTGTCTTGAGTCGCTGGTCGCGCAATCGGACGAGGTCTTCGAGCTGGGGCGCGACTGGGATCTGATTGTGGTGGACGACCAGTCGACCGATCGCACAGCGGAGATTGCGCGCAGCTTTGCGGGCGTTACGGTGATGCAAGCGGACAAGCTGGAGAAGGGCTGGACGGGGAAGAACAATGCGATCTGGACGGCGGCGCGGAAGGCGCGGGGGCGGTGGCTGCTGTTTACCGATGCGGACACCGTGCACGAGCCGGGCGATCTGCACCGGGCGATGCATGAGGCAGAGCGGCACAATGCGGGCATGCTGAGCTATTCGCCGCGGCAGATGGTCAGCGGTCTGGCGCAACGCACGCTGATGCCGCTGGTTTTTTCGCGAGCTGGCGCTTGCCTATCCGCCGGCCAAGGTTTCTGATCCGAATCAGCGCGTGGCCGCGGCGAATGGGCAGTTTCTGCTGGTGGAGCGCGAGGCCTATCGACGGCTGGGCGGACACGCTGCGGTTGCGGACAAGGTGCTGGAGGACGTGGAGCTGGCGTTTCTGGCAAAGCGGCGCAAGGTTGGCCTGCGCTTTCGCTATGCAGCGGATGCGGTGTCGACGCGGATGTATCGAACGACTGCTGCGATGATCGAGGGCTGGACCAAGAATCTTGCGCTGCTCTTCGATAACGCGCTGGCAACGGCGGTGTGGCGGGCTGCTGGATATTGTTCTGCTGGTGGGGCTGCCTATCCTTGCCGTCAAGCTGTGGAATGCGCGCTTTGGTGCGCATTCGCTGGAGTGGCTCGGGGCGGGGTGGGTGCTGGCGCTTCTCTGGGTGCGGAATCTTTTCCGGTTTTATGCGCGGGTGGCAAAGTCGAATTTTCCATTTGTGGATTGTGCGATTGTCGCCGCTGGGGCTGCCGCTTTTCGTTGCGCTGCTTTACCGGAGCTGGTTTCAGACATCGGGTGCTGAAGCAGGTAAGCTGGAAGGGCAGGACGTATCCGGGATGATGGCGTTTGCGGTCGTAAGTCCATGCGGCTGATACGCCTATGCTGCAATGCTGTTGAAATAGATGAAGCCCGGAAGATGGTGCGGGCATCATCTAAGGTGGAGATTGAATGGTTGAGTTGACCGACGGGCGACGTTTTCCGCCTCGCACTACTACTGGAACGACGCCTGGACTGCAGGAGAAGAATGAGCAGGTGTTCGGGCGTTGCGCACGGCGCAATGGACACGGACACAACTACACGCTCGAGGTGACTGTGGCCGGCGAGCCCGATCCGGTGACCGGGTTTGTGGTCGATTTGAAGTGGCTGAAGGATGTGATGGAGAACGAGGTGCTGGCCGCATACGATCATCGGCATCTGAATCTGGAGGTTCCGGAGTTTGCGAAGTCGAAGCTGATTCCGACCACAGAGAACATCGCGATTGCCGCGTGGAAGCGGCTGGAGCCGGCGGTGACGGAGTCGGCAGGGGCGCGTTTGAGCCGCGTGCGAGTCTATGAGACGCCGGAGATCTTTGCCGAGTACCGAGGTGAGCTCATGAAAGCGTACTTTGGGCGGCGCTACATGCTCAGCGCCAGCCATCGGCTGCACACCGATGCGCTTTCAGCGGAGGAGAATCGCGCGGCTTACGGGAAGTGCAACAATCCGCACGGCCACGGGCATAACTACGTGATTGAGGTGCTTGTCGGCGGCGGTGTGGATGCAGATACGGGAATGGTGGTGAACATGGCGGCGCTGGATGAAGTGGTGCAAACAGAAAGTGCTGGAGCGATTCGACCACGCCAATCTGAATCTCGATCCGCTGTTTGTGAATCAGGTGCCGACTACGGAGAATCTTTGCAGGGCGGTGTTTGAAGTTCTGAAGGATCGCTCTGCCAACGGGTGAGTTGGAGTATGTGCGCGTGGAAGAGACGGAGAATAACTTCTTTCAGTACTGCGGCGATTGAACGATGAGTGGGATGAAAGCGCCCGATTCCCTGGGCGGGAGGACGAAAGAATGGCGCAGCCGATTGCAGTGAGCAAGTCGATTCGAAGGGCAGTGGAAGGCGACGACGGGCTTGAGCGGGTTCAGCACGCAGGAGATGTATCGCGAGATTCTGGGCCGCCTGGGCGAAGATCCCGACCGCGACGGGCTTGTTGCGACGCCGGCGCGCGTCGAGAAGTCGATGGCCTTTCTCACCAAGGGCTATCAGCGAGGACCCCACGAAGATTCTGCGCGGCGCGATGTTCGACGTGGATTACGACGAGATGGTGATCGTGAAGGACGTGGAGATGTTCTCGCTGTGCGAGCATCACATGCTGCCGTTCTTCGGCAAGGTGCACGTGGCCTATATTCCCAAGGGCAAGGTGATCGGGCTGAGCAAGATTCCGCGACTCGTGGAGGTCTTTGCGCGCCGGCTGCAGGTGCAGGAGCGCCTGACGCGGCAGATCGCCGACACGATCCAGGAGGCCATTGCGCCGCAGGGCGTGGGCGTGGTGATTGAGGCGCGCCACCTGTGCATGATGATGCGCGGCATCGAGAAGCAGAACTCGTCGACGGTGACATCGGCGATGGTGGGCTGCTTCCGGCAGAAGGAGACGCGCGCGGAGTTCCTGTCGCTGGTGCGGCAGAGCAACAGCGACGTCGCGTGAGCCGGAGACGGTTCGTTAGGCGGTTCGTCTAGAGTAGTTGGAGTGAACGGGCTACTTGTAATCGATAAGCCGGGCGGCATGACCAGCCACGACGTAGTGAGCAGGCTGCGCAAGATCACCGGCGAACGCTCCATCGGACATCTTGGGCACGCTCGACCCTATGGCGACCGGCGTGCTGCCGCTGCTGCTGGGCAAGTTTACGCGGCTTGCGCAGTATTTCTCCTCCGCTGAAAAGAGCTACACGGGAACCATCCGCTTCGGCTTTGCTACCGACACGTACGATGCGGACGGCGAACCGGTGGGGCCTCGGATAGCGCCGACGCTGTCCCTGGACGAAGTGCGCGGGGCGGCTGCACGCTTTCGCGGCGAGATGAGCCAGGTGCCACCGCCATTTTCCGCAAAGAAGATCGGAGGCACTCCAGCGTACAAGATGGCGCGGGCGGGGAAGCCGGTGGAGCTCAAGCCGGTTGCGATTCAAGTCAGGTACTTCGAGATTGTCGGGCTTGATGGCGACAGAGCGGCGTTCGCGATGACCGTGAGCGCGGGCGGATACGTGCGTTCAGTCGCGCATGAACTGGGCATGGCGCTGGGTTGCGGCGCGCACCTGAGCAGCTTGAGGAGGACGCGCGCTGGGGTCTTCGCTCTGGAAGATACGCAGACTCTTGAAGAGATTGCAAATCATGCAGGGGACCAGGTGGCTCTGGAGGCGTTCTGCCTGCATCCACGGCGCCTGCTTCTGGAGATGCCGGCAGTGACGGGCGATGAGCTGGCGCTTGGCCGATTGCGTAATGGCGCGCAGGCCAATCTGCCAGACTTCTCTCACTCGACGGTGGTGAAAGTCTTCGCGGGGCAACGCGAACTTGTGGGAATTGCGAAGCGGGTAGCGGGAACTCTATTCCAGCCGGTTGCGTGGTTCGGCTGAGAACCCTGGGGTTTCAGCTATGGAGCTTAGGGGAGCCCCAATAATAGAAAATGCAAGAGACACTTTGCTGGTCTACGTTACAGAAAATAAAAGTCTTGTTATTGAGACATGCTCATCGAGCAATTCAGGGGACACCGCGCTTGTCTTCGCCGCCTAAGCACCCAACTCCGAACCGCCAAAAATCGATGGTACCCCTAAGTGCCGATCCTAATGGCACTTAAGTACCATTGGTCCTAGAAACCTTTGGATATATAAGTAATCAGTGTTCTTCCTCTGAGCCTTGCCTGATCGCGTTCTTTTGTTGAAGAGCACTCTCGATATTGTCGGCGATCCGGGGCTCACCAAAAGATTAGGGGAGTCGAAAGACATGAATCATCGACGCGTCAAGCAGCTCGTGCCAATCGAGGGTACTTTTTTCCGCAGGTGTGTCCGGAAAGTCCTTCACTCCAGCGAACAAGGCGGCGCCATTGTTGAAATGGCCATTGCGTTGCCCATCATGTTGGCGATGCTGACCGGGATCTTCTCGTTCTCTATTGTCTTCTATCAGAAGCTCCAGCTGGCCGAAGCCGTCAGCAACGCTGGACGTGTGATGGCGACGGAACGGGGCGATACGGACCCGTGTGCGACTACCGCCTCAGCGATCTACGCGGGGGCTCCTGCCCTAGCGAAATCCAATCTCACCCTCACGTTTACTCTGGGGGGCACGAACACCAGTGGCGTGGTCACAGGCGGCACGGCCTATGGGGGCACCAAAGGAACTGCGCCCACATGCACGGCTGCGGGGAATGGGGGCTCTGCTGCCATGCAGGCGGGCTGGCCTGCCCAGATTCAAGCTACATATCCCTGCACCCTTTACATCTACGCCTTCCATTACTCAAATTGCAATCTCGGAACCGCCGACACGGAGGTCATCCAATGAAGCGCAACAAGCATTCAAAAGTGATTCGAGGTTTCAAGGACGAGCGCGGACAGATCCTGCCGTGGATGATGCTTCTGAGCGGTGTGATTTTCGGCGTCGCAGGCGTGACCGTTGACATCGGTCATGCGTTCGTCTGCTACCGCCAACTGCAGTCGTCCACCGACGCTGCCGCGCTGGCCGGCGCCTACGCCATGAGCCAGCCCGGTGCGACGCAGACTTCAGTCAAAAATCAGGTCACGCTCTTCTCCTCGGCTACGGGCGGAGCCAACGCCAAGCCCAGTCTGCCAAGCGCCAACGTCGCAACCACCTTCAAATGCATTACGGATTCCGGCATGGCGGCGGCGCCTTGCGCGGCCTCGGGCACAGGGTCCAACGTGATCCAGGTCACGCAGCACGCCACCGTCCCGACATACTTCGTCCAAATGCTGGCGCTGGTGGGAGTCAACGCTGCAAAGTCGCTTACGCTGAGTGCAACCTCGACCGCGACCATGGCAAGTGGCGCCTTCGATCAGGTCAATGTGGCCATGGTGCTCGACACGACGGCTTCGATGGGGAGCTCGGACTCCAGTTGCGGTTCCGGGGCAACACGGATCTCTTGTGCGCTCAAGGGGGTTCAGACCATGCTGAAGTCTCTTGCGCCCTGCACGGCAACCACGTCGAATTCCAGTTCGACCTGCAAGGCGTATGACCAGGTGAGCATATTCACCTTCCCGAATGTGCAGGCAAACACGGCATCGCAAGATACTTCCTGCCCGAGCAGCAACCCCACCATTTTGCCCTATTCAGTGCCTACACCGGGCGCAACCTGGTCGGCTCCAACCGGCACCGCGGCAACCTACCAGTTATCGCCCTACCTGAGTAACTGGAGCTCGAACAATGCGCCGGGCGCATCGTTTAACACCTCCTCGGCGCTGACCGTCGCAACAGGCGGATCCACTTGCAGCGGAGTGCAGACTCCAGGCGGAGATGGAACCTATTACGCAGGGGCGATCTATGCAGCCCAGTCGTCGCTTGTCGCCGCACAGCTTGCCGCACCAACCTCCCGCAATGTGATGATTATCCTGAGCGACGGTGATGCGAGTGCGACGAGCGCGAAGATCACGGGCAGCAGCGGCAAGTCCGGCAGTACATACGGAGCGGCGACGAACCAGTGCCAGCAGGGAATCAACGCGGCCCAGTATGCTCAAGGTCAAGGGACAACGGTCTATGCCATTGCATACGGCGCGCAGGGCTCAGGTTGTTCCACGGATTCACCCAGCATCTCGCCTTGCACGACTTTGAAGAAGATGTCGTCGGGATATAGCGTGTCCACCGGCGCCGCGCCGGATTTCTATTCCGATTCGGCGGGTACGTGCCTCGCGCCAACCAATCCAAGCCTAACCAGTCTGAATGCCATCTTCGGCTCGATCGCCGCGAACCTCACAAAAGCTCGCCTGGTTCCCAACAACATAACGTAGTAAGCTCAGTGAGCTTAGAGGCGGGCAATTTGCCCGCCTCATTCGTTTTCCCCCCAAACCAAAACCCCAGCCCTATTGATAATGCTACCGGAAGGTTGCGCATCGCACTACCCATGGATGGTGTGGCGCGCGTATTCTGCCACTGCAGTGGGCCCTGCAAAGGCCTGACTCGGACTGTCAGGCCTGATCGAAACTGTTACTTCCTATTTGCCGGGTGCAGTAGTGCCTCTCCTGACAGCTCATGACGAGAGCGTCGGCCGGGATGGTCTAGGCCATGCGCGAAAGCAGAGACTGCAACAGGCCGCCGGCTTCAGGAGGCGCGCCTGTAGCTTGTCCTGTAGCATCCACGTGGTTATTCGACACGACGTGGTGGATCAACAACGGAACGGCGACAGCCAGGCCTGTTTTCACGACGCTGGGGGAGAGGCCTGTGCGCTGAGCGATGCTGTCGATGATGCCGGAGCCGCCGAGGCCTGTTTCAAGAGCGGAGGAGCTGGCCGGTTGGGTCTGCCCGCCGGACCACTGCTGCACAAGCCCGCCCATCCCGTTCTGTTGAAACGACTGGAGAAGTCCGCCGACGCCTCCGGGGCTGTTCTGCAATTCCTCAAGGAGTCCGCCAGCAACCTTGGCGTGGTCAGGGTTCGCCGACCCTGCAGCCATCGACTGAACCATATCCAGAAGTCCCATCATCCACCTCGCAATCGCTTTCTGTAGCTGCGATGCGGGAAAGAAGTCGAAGGGTGTCCACGGGGACTGGGTTTTTGACTCAGTTCAAGACGACCAAGGGATGGTGCCTTCCGATGTCTTCGACCAACGGCAGGCGGAAGGTTGGGCACCCGAGGGATGGTCTTACTTTTTGAGCAGGGGGGTCAGAGCGGGCAGGAGGGTGTTGGCGATGATCTCAGAGCCTTTGGCGGTGGGGTGGATGCCATCGGGCTGGATGGTTTCCGGCACGTTGACCAAGTCTTTATAGATCATGGGCACGAAGGCGGTGTGGTGCTGTGCGGCGAGGTCGCGGAAGACCAGGTTGAAGGCATCGATGTAGTCCCGGCCGTAGTTGGGCGGCAGCGTGATGCCAGCAAGAAGCACGCGGACGTGGGCGTTATCAAGCGCGGTGAGAACGGCGTCGAGGTTACGGCGAGTCTGGTCGGGAGGCACCCCGCGCAGGCCGTCGTTACCGCCAAACTCGACAATGACGATGGCCGGGTGAAGGAGCAGGACGGGTTGCAGATCAGCGGCTGCGTCCTTGGTGGTGGCACCACTGGTGCCCATATTCGATACCTTGTAATGGTAGCCGCGTTTATCGAGAGTTCTTTGCAGGGCATCAGGATAGGCCTGGCCGGGGGAGAGACCAAGGCCGGCGGTGATGCTGTCGCCGTAGCAGACGATCAGGGGCGGGTTCGCCGCGAGCAGGGGCGAAGACAGAAGCAGCAGGCAAAACGAAACGATAATTCCGCGGCGAACGTCCACATGAACAGTGTAAAGGTGAGGGAGCAGGGAATAGGGAGCAGAACTGTATGGAGAAGTTCAACGTAGAGATTATCAGGGCAGGATCGAGGAGGCTTGGCGAGTGATTGAAGTCCGGGATGTCAGGAAGTGGATTCAAAATGGGTCGCGGCGGGTGGAGATTCTAAAAGGGATTTCGTTGAGCATTCCTGCGGGGCAGTTTGTGGCGATTGTGGGAGCCAGCGGCAGCGGGAAGAGCACCCTGCTGGGCCTTCTGGCGGGGCTGGATACGCCGAGTTCCGGCGAGATCTGGCTGGACGGCACGCCGATTCACAATCTCGCCGAGACGGAGCTTGCGGCTGTTCGCGGGCGAAAGATCGGATTTGTATTTCAGTCGTACCAGTTGATTCCAACGCTGACTGCGCTCGAGAACGTGCTGTTGCCCTATGAACTCAACGTCGAGGGGCACGGACTGCCCCAGGCGCGTGGACTGCTTGAGGCGGTTGGATTGGGCGAGCGGATGGAGCACTACCCCGTGCAGCTGTCGGGCGGTGAACAGCAGCGCGTGGCGCTGGCGCGCGCGTTTGTTGTGGAGCCGCCGATCGTGATGGCGGATGAGCCAACGGGCAATCTTGATTCAAGCAATGGGCGGCTGGTGCTGGACCTGCTGCTGGAGCGCAACAGACATGCCGGCGCGACGCTTGTGCTGGTGACGCACGATGCGGAGATTGCGAGTCGAGCGGATCGCAAGATCGTGCTGAGAGACGGGATGGTGGTGGAGGACACACTGCCGTCTGGAGTGGGCGAGAGCGTGACGATTGCAGGAGCGCGGGCCGATGGCTGAGCGAGCGTTGAGCTGGAAACGGGCCGCGACGATCGCCTGGCGGGATTTGAAGTCGGCGCCGGGGAAATTCAGCTTTGTGGTGCTGTCAGTGGCAGTGGGCGTAGCGGCGCTGGTGGGAGTGCGCGGATTCAGCGAGAGCTTCCGGCGCACGTTAATGCTGGAGGCGCGATCGCTGATGGCAGGCGATCTGAGCGCGCGAATTTTTCATCAGCCTACAGCGGAAGAGACAAAGAAGCTTGCGGAGGTGGAGAAGGGAATCGCGGGGAGCGATCTGACATGGGTGATGGAGACCATTTCGATGGCCTCCGTACCCCAGGATCCGGTGCCACTGCTGGTGACGCTGAAGGCTGTCGATCCGGCGAAGTATCCGTTCTACGGAGAAGCAAAGCTTGAGCCCGCGATGAGTTTGCAGCAGGCACTGGATGGGGATTCTGCCGTTGTCGCGGAGGAGTTTCTGATTCGGCTGAATGCGCACGTGGGCCAGACGCTGCGACTGGGCGGAAGGAATTTCAAGATCTGCGGCTGTGCTGCAGCAGGAGCCGGATCGCATTTCGGCAGGCGCGGGAATGGGGCCGCGTGTGATGATTTCGCGTGCGGCGATGGAGCGGACAGGGCTGCTTGCTCCGGGAAGCAGGGCCGCGCAACGGCTGCTGATGAAACTGCCTCCGCAGGCAGATGCAGCGGCGGTGCGCAAGCAGGTGGAAGCAGTTCTTCCCGACGCACAGGTGATGGATTTCAAGGAAGGAAATCCGGCGCTGAGCCAGGGATTGGATAACGCGACGGCGATTCTCAGCTTGATTTGCCTGGTGGCGATGGTGCTGGGGGCGATCGGCGTTGCGATGGCGATGCATGCGCATCTGGAACAGCGCATGGACATGCTGGCCATTCTGAAAGCGGTGGGCGCGCGGTCGGCGGATTTGTTGCGGATATTTCTGCTGCAGACACTGGGGCTTGGACTGGCCGGAGGACTGCTGGGCGTGGCAGGCGGCGCGGCAGTGATGGCGGCGTTGCCCAGCGTGTTCGGCAAGTTGATTCCGATGCATACGGCATTGCATTTTCCGTGGCGCGCGGTTGGCGCGGGGCTGGGAACGGGGCTGCTGACGACGTTGCTGTTCTGCCTGCCTCCGCTGCTGGATGTGCGGGCAATCAGGCCCGTGCTGGTGTTGCGGCGGCTGGTGGACCAGGGACCGGCGACTGTGAAGGAGTGGTTCGCTCGATGGTGGGCGCGACGGTTGCAGCTTGGGATTGGCGCGGTTGTCGTGTTGGCTCTGGGTGGAATTGCGTGGGCGCTGTCGGATTCAGTGAAGGTGGGCGGGTGGTTCGCGCTGCTGTTCGCGACTGCGTTGCTGGTTCTGCTGGTGCTTGCGGCCGTGGCACTGTGGGTTCTGCGATTTGTGCTGAACCGGGTGCGGTTGCGGATTCCATCCTCGCTTCGGCACGGGCTGGCGAATCTGTATCGGCCAGGGAATCAGTCGGCAGCGGTGCTGGCCGCGTTGGGTACGGGCGTGATGCTGATCCTGGCGGTTTACCTGATGCAAGGAGCGCTGTTGCGCGATCTTCGCGAGACGGCGTCGCCAAAGCTGCCGAATCTGTTTCTGATCGACGTGACGAAGAGCGAGGTTGCGGGGGTCAGGGACTTCTTCCAGCACCAGGCGGGCGTGACTCAGCCGCTGGATATGATGCCTGGAGTGCAGGGGCGATTCATTTCACTGAATGGCAAGACGCTTGACCAGATGAAGGATCAGCATTTTCCGCGAAGGATGCTGGAGACTGCGGAACTGACTTGGGCGGATACGCCGCCTGAGGGCGACAAGGTTACGCAGGGGAAGTGGTGGACCGATGCGGGTGCTGCGGAGATGGCGATTGGCGAAGGGACCGCGCAACGGTTGCACCTTGGGGTTGGATCCACGGTGGAGTTGGAGGCGGGCGGGCGCGTGCGCACGCTGAAGGTGGCAGCGGTGTATCGGGCCGATGGACAGCATCTGGGCGGGCGCGTGGCGTTTGTGCTGCCCTCAGGTCAACTGAAGGATGCAACAGAGGTGTGGTATGGAGGTGCGCACATCGATCCGAAGCAGGTGGGAGCGATGGAGAGAGCATTGTTTGCGGCATATCCTACGGTGACGGTGATCAATCTTGCAGACGTGCTGACGCGGATTGAGAGCGTGGTCGACCAGATCACGTTTGTGGTGCGATTCCTGGCGGGGTTTTCGATTCTGGCGGGGCTGATGATTCTGGCGTCGAGCATTGCAAGCGCGCGGTTCAGGCGGATGCGTGAGGCGGTGGTCTTGAAGACGCTTGGCGCGACGCGGATGCGGATTGTGCGCACGTTCAGCGTGGAGTTCAGCGTGCTGGGACTGCTGGCCGGATCCGTGGGCGTGGTGTTTGCGAACATTTTGACGCGGGTGCTGCTGAAGAAGCTTGAAGTGGGCTTTCACATCGACTGGTATGCCACGGCATTTTCGCTTGTGGGGACCGCGGTGCTGGCGACAGCGACCGGGTGGATTGCGAGCTACAGGATTCTCGGGTTGCGACCGCTGGAAGTGCTGCGTGAAGAGTAGAACGAGCAACGATGGAGCTCATTTTCATTTATGGAATGCCTGCAACGGGGAAGCTGACCGTGGCACGCGAACTCGCAGGCATGACAGGGTTCAAGCTTTTTCACAATCACCTTGCAGTTGATCTTTTGCTCTCCACGTTTGAGTTTGGCAGCGCGCCATTTGTCGAGTTGCGAGAAGAGATATGGCTGTCGGTATTTCGTGAGGCCTGCCGCAGCGGGTTGCCGGGCCTGATCTTTACGTTTGCGCCGGAGGGGACGGTGCGTGAAACGTTTGTCCACGATGCCGTGCAGGCGGTGAAGAGCGAGGGCGGAGAAGTAATTTTCGTGGAGCTGACCTGCTCGATAGAAGAGTTGAAGCGGAGGCTGGACGGTCCGTCTCGGCGTGAGTTCAGGAAGCTTACTTCAACCGGTTTGTTTGATGAACTGCATGCGGCCGGCGCGTTAGACTGCTCGCCGATGCCAACGGCGAGGATCACAGTCGATACGGGTACGCATTCGCCGCGGGAAGCTGCGGCGCTGATCGCGGAGGCCGTTGGAATGAACGCCTGAGGCGAGGGGTCAGATCGGAAGTGGCGGTTCGCGGGTGGATGAAGGAGTTGCACGCGCAGGTCCGCACAGTTTGACCCGGAAAGATTGGAACCTTTATGATGAAGGGGTTGGCTTTCAGTGCCGGGCATTCTGCCATGGTCTGAGCCGGCACGGCTGCAAGAAGGGCTGTTTCGCGCTTTTTGCCCCCTCGTTCAATGGTAGGACAGCCGCCTCTGGAGCGGCATATCGGGGTTCGAATCCCTGGGGGGCAGCCAAGAATTCAACGCACGACGAAGCGTGTCGGGCACCCGACGAGGAACGCTTCCACACGTCCCAGTTCAACTGCATTGCCAAAGCATTTGGGTCCCTCGCATTTCCCGAAGGCAATCCGTGAAGCTGTCCGAAACGGGCGGGGCGTTACAAACTCCTTTCCACATCGCGAAGACAATCTAGAAGGAGTAGAGTTGATTGCCGATGAGGGGTCCGGAGCCAAGGAACCTCTTGTGCAGCGGTTCCGGGTTTCTCACGTGTCCAGCCAGGAGGCAAGTATGAGATCAGCAAAGCAAATTGCCTTAACCCTGTTGGCGGCGGCGGTTGGGTTCACCTCCGGATGCAACACGGAGTCAAAAAAGGATGTGTACTACATGATTGCTACCAACGTGAAGCTGCCCTATTGGCAGACGGTAGCAAACGGATTTAACAAGGCGGCTTCGCAATACAAGGTGACCGCCAGAGTTGTCGGGCCGGAGAGCTATGACCCGGTCGGCGAACTGGACGCTCTGCAACGGGCGGTCAGGGAAAAACCTGCTGGGATTCTGATCTCAGTTGCCGACGTTTCCACCCTGCAAAGAGAGATCGATGCGGCCGTTCAGGAGGGAATTCCCGTCATCACCATCGATTCCGATGCACTTGTCAGCCGCAGGCTTTACTTCATAGGAACCAACAACCTGGACGCAGGGCGGCTTGGTGGAAGCCGTCTGATCGAAAAGCTCGGCAGCAAAGGAAACGTGGCCGTCTTCACCATTCCCGGTCAGCCAAATACAGAAGAGCGGCTGAGGGGCTTCAAAGAAGTTCTGAACACCCAGCCAGGAATCAAGATTGCGGCTATCGTAGACATCAAAGGCGATGCCAGAACCGCTTTTGACGAGGCCCAACACCATTTGGCGCTGACCGGACCTCAAAAGATTGACGCTATTGTGTGCCTTGAAGCGGTATCGGGCAAACCGGTTGCAGACGCCATCAAGCGAGCCAACCTTCACGACCGGGAAGTTATCGCCTGGGATGCGGACCCGGGGACTCTGGACGCAATCAAGGACGGAACGATCGATGCGACCATTGCGCAGAAGCCGTACACTATGGGCTATTTCGGGTTGAAATTGCTGAACGAGGTCTTCCACGCACCGCCGCCGCAACTCAACAAGGACTTTCGGTCGGACTTCTACTCGCCCTATCCCGTGTTCATCGATACCGGCACAACTTTGGTGGACAGGAGCAACGTCGATCTCTATCTCTCCGCGACAGCAGCAAACCAATAGACCGTCTTTGCTTTGTGCAGCCGATCATGGATGCGCAGAACTCTCCGTCATACCGGCCGAATCCGAAAGTACATCGAGAGCCCGGTGAAAGCCGCTAGACAGGCCCGGAGAACGGAGCCATGAATTCTGTCGACACAGGGGTAAAGAGACTGCTCACCGTGACAGCGGCGATTGAGGGTGGGACCGGGCTCTTGCTCGTGGCGGCACCGTCTATTCTGACCAGGCTCCTGACTGGTTCTTCGCTTGATGGGTCAGTGGCGATAACTATCGCGCGCCTGGCCGGGGTGGCTCTGCTCACCTTGACTGTTGCGTGCTGTCTCGCGCGGCGCGACGGAGAGCATCGCGCTGCGAATGGGTTGGTCGCCGCGATGGTGCTCTATAACGCCGGCGCCGCAATCCTCCTTGCATATGCGAGTCTGGGCTTGCGACTCTCAGGAATTTGCCTGTGGCCTGCCGTTCTGCTTCACGCGGTTCTGACTGTCTGGTGCGTTGTGTCCCTGAATAAGAGGGTGCCGCAGATTTAGTCACGAACGGAAGCGACCTGCACTTTGGAACCATTAAGCAACCGGGGCCGGCTGGTGGCGGCGAAAGGTCGCAGGTGGCGGCAGCGAATTGTGCTGCACAGGTTGGGGCAGAAGTGCATCAAAGGATAGTAGTTGATCCATCACCTGTAAAGAAGCAGCTGAAAGCGTGGAACGCCTTGTGAGGGGACGATGGCAAGCATCCTGGGAGTGAATGTCGCGGCCACCAGCTATGCGGAGGTTGTGGAGAAGTGCACTGCCTGGGCGGGAACCGGGGAATCGCGCTCGGTCCTGTTTATCGGGATGCACAGCGTCATGGAAGCCTATGACCGACCGGACTTCAGAGCCGATCTGAATTCCGGTGACCTGTGCGCCGCCGATGGAATGCCGATTGTCTGGTTGCTCAGGGCGCAGGGATATCGGGATGCGAGCCGGGTCTATGGCCCCGATACAACACTGGCACTCCTGGGCGCTGCGGAGAAGTCGGGAATACCGGTTGGTTTCTATGGCGGAGACGAGGCCACTCTGGCCAAGCTTGTTTCCGAGGTTGGGAAGCGGTTTCCGGACGTGCGGATCGTATACCAGGTGTCGCCGCCGTTCAGAAAGCTGAGCAAAGAAGAGGACGAGGCGGTTGTGAGGCAGATGACTGACTCGGGTGTGCGCCTGCTGTTTGTGGGACTGGGTTGCCCGAAGCAGGAGGCGTGGGTGGTTGAACATCGCGGGCGTGTTCCGGCGGTCATGCTTGCTGTGGGTGCAGCGTTTGACTTTATTGGCAAGACGAAGCCGCAGGCTCCGCGCTGGATGATGCGGAGCGGTCTGGAGTGGGCGTTTCGGCTGGCTACGGAGCCACGCAGGCTGGCGGGTAGATATCTGAAGAACATTCCGCGATTCCTGTACCTGCTGATCCGGCAATGGATGTCGAAAGAGGATCTTGTGAAGGCCAGTTGATCCCAAGTGAAGGTCCGGCCTCGAGAGCTGACTATAACTTCAACTCGGCCGCGTTGCCCAAGACCCTCGAATTCGAAGAGGACGACACCCGCATCCACGCAACAATCAGGTAAACAAGATTTCCGATCTGACCGGAGACCGCGGCCATGACGATGCCGAGGGCACCGTACGCGCGAACAAGGGGATACACGACCGAAAGACTCATCACAGCCGCTGCGATGGATGCGAGCAGAATTGGACGTGTGTTCTCGATCGTGCGGAAGAGGAATGTGAGTTGGCGAACAGGCCACGCAAGCAGGAAATAGAGCAATTGCAGATTAAGAACCGCCGCATACAGGCGCAGTTCATGTCCATAGAAGAAGGCCAGGAATTTGCCCGAGACAAGGGATGCAGCGGAAAAAATGACCAGCAGTGCGATGAACCCGGCGGCACCGAAGCGGAACAGAAATGCCGCGGCTTTTTGAATCCCTCCACGGCGCATCTCTTCTGCTGCTCGAATGGGGACGATGTTCTCCATTGCCTGAAATGCGATGTTGACCGGTCCGATGACATTCTGCGTTGCGCGTACGCCTCCAGCGGCCTGTGGCCCGGCGACGCCCGCCCCGATGAGCATTGCGCCCTGGTAGACCAGCCACTGTAGCTGATTGGCGAGGCCGAGGTCGATCGAAAGCGCGCGCGTGCGGCGCCAGGCGTCGCGCGTTTGCGCACGATTGGTGCCGAGGCGTTCGAAGGCTGCGCCGGCTGCGAATGCGAGGCCGGATGTTGCGGCGATGGTCCAGAACGCCATGTTGATGGTTAGCCGATGAGCGTACCAAAGCATGCAGAGGACAATCACCTGGCCGACATAACTTACCGCATCGTTCCAGACCGAAGCGGCGGCCTTGCCGACAGTAAAGTAGTAACGGCGGAGCCAATCCTGCAAGAGGAAAAGCGCGACGCTTGCGGCAAACGGGAGTACGAATCCGCGTGGGATGCCGCTGCGGTCGACGGTCAGGTAAATGATCACAGCCGCGACAGTGATACCGGCCGCCAATGCGCAGAAGACGAGTTGGACTCCGAACACGCCGCGGACAAAGCGAGATCTCTCATTGTCTGAGGCGCAGAGAGAGCCCAGCGTGATCATCGGGGAGGAGATGAAACTGAGCTGAATGCTGTTGGCGAGGAGAAGGAGCACGTACGCGACGGTGAATTTTCCGAAGTCGACAAGGCCGAGGCCTCGGACGAGGATGATGCCGGTCACAAAGTTCGAAGCACTCACGAGCAATTGGTCGAAGATGGTCTGAGCGCTTCTTCCGCGAGTGAATCGGCCTAGTCGTGTTGCTCCAAGATTCACCCGGATTCCGTCCTCCGCACATCTGGGCTGAACGTCCATGGAACAGGTGTTGCTGCACGGTGTATGGGTGAGCAGTTCGCCCATCGGCGAAGGTTAATGCGCTGCCTGGTTCTGCGGCTGCAACGCCTCTGTCGGCCAGCGAACAGGCGCCATCGCGTGCACGCGGGCGCGCGTACCCTCCATTACGATATCGAGGTTGGTGATGATGCAAAGGAAGATGGCTACTTCATATCCCATCCAACCAAGCAGACCGGTGGACATAATCGTTGTCATCCAGACGTGAATGATGAGCACGTATGTCCCAGCGAACTGCGGAAATCGGTTCCAGATATCCCAGGCTCGCCACGTGGCCATAGACAACATATATGCGGCGATCAAAAAGCCGATGATGCCGAGGCCGGTGAGGACTTCAAGGAATCCGTTGTGGAGCGAGCTCATCGCCTCGAGGTACATGTTGCCGATGTTTGCGATCACCATCTTCCCGCCGACACCGCCGCCGACACCGAGGAGGGGATCTTTTTCAAACTGCCGAACTGCTGCAGTCCACACAACAGTGCGTCCGCTGAGCGTAACGAAACTGTTGGAGTTCTGCTGGCCCTGAAGGCGGGTGACGATCTCCGTGGAGAACATGGTTCCGGCGATGAGAACCCCGCAGACGGCAAGGGCACCAATGAGCTTCGACCTCTTGAAGACCACGAGCAGGACAGAAAGGAGGAGAATTCCAACTGCGGTACGGCTGGCCGAGACGCTAAAAAGAGCGAATGCGAATATCATTTGGCCGATCGCCGACCGTGCGCGGAGGTTGTGTGCCTGCCATTCCGCCAGGACCACGAGGATGATGGCGCTCGCGACATATCCCAATCCGTTGCCGGAGAGAAAGGGCGCCTGGGCTGTTGTGCTGCTGATAAGGCCAGCCCTGTGCTGAACGAAGCTGGGGAGCCTGAGGCAGAACCCGAGGACAGCGAGCGCGCCGAGAGTGGACATTGTGAGAAGCGTTATCCGGCGTAGGCCCTCGATGCGCGCGATGGGGTTTTCGCCTCGACTTGCCTCAAAGAACACCATTCCGGCGAGTACCAGTTCAGCGCTCTTGCCGAGAGTCTGGACTGGAATGTGGGACCAAAGAGTGGACAGGAGGTAAAGGCCGGCAAACGCGGCGTACGCGAACCGAAGATCTGTTGCGCGCATGGCCGCGATGCGGGGGCGAAAGAGGAGCAGAAGGAAAGCGAGCACGATTGCGGGCGTGCGGATCAGCAGGATTGCCGCAGAGCTGCTGTGCCCCGCGCCTCCGCCGGACAGGTCTTCAACCTGAAGCATTGCGCCCAGAAGCAGCAGGAGGAGCGCGATACCCGGTAGCCCCGAGACGCTGAATGCTGCGCGCCAGGATTTCAAATCCCAGGGGTAGATTGAAAACTGCATGCAGGATTCCTCCGCTCCCAGACGTTTAGTGCATGACGTAGATCGCAGCTGCAGCGGTCTGTCCTATCAAGCCGGTTGTGGTGCCGAGAACAGTCTTGATCTTATTGACGGGACAGTAAACGATGTCACCCGCGGAGAGACTGAGCGGCTCCTCTTTGCCGTCCATGATGTCCTTGTAGGAGACTGCAACCTCAACCATCTGGCCGTCGGGCCGGTGCTGAACAACTCTGAGCCCGCTGACCTTCGCCTGCATGGTCAAGCCCTGAGCGAGGGAAACGGCTTGAGCGACGTTGAGCTCGCCCTGTTCCTGCATGGTGTACCCACCGGGGCGGGTTACAGCGCCAAGGACGTATACGATGCCGGCACGCTTCACAATCACGGTATCGCCGGGATGGACCATCACGTCGCGGATTTCAGAAGTGTCGCCTCCCCTCGCGTAGTGGTAGTTCTTCGTCGGCGGATCGCTGTCAGCGCGTCTGAGCTCGATTACATTTCCGGCCAGAAGGGATTCGCCGCCGACCATGCCGATGACCTCAAGCAGACTGTGCGGAGCGAGAAGCTCGACTTTGCCTGGATTCTGGACTTCGCCGATGACTGTTGCGGTGGTGGTTGCGAACTGCTGAACGTCAATGCTGATCTGCGGATTCTTCAGGATTCCCTGATCGCGAAAAGCTGACTCGATGCGCTGCTTCGCCTGTCCTACGGTGTCACCCGCAACATGGATCGGCTTAAGAAACGCCAGGTTGACGTTACCATCATTGTCGACGCGAGTGGGACCGGTAAAGTCAGGCTCGTCGTAAACAACGACGTTGAGCAGGAATCCCGGAGCAAGCTTCATGCCTGCGAAATCTTCAGGCACGCTGATTACGGTGCCCTGCGTATTGAGAGAGGACGGCTGCCGATTTTCCGGAGCCGCATTTGGGTTCTCCTGTGAGGCAGCAGGCTGGCCTGCCTGCGAGAACGCCGGCGTGTGGAGCGCGAAAGCCGTGACGATCACGAACACGCCAACGGCTGCTGCTCGGGAGATCGAACGAGGGCGAGAAACCATTTGGCTAGGCATCGAGGTAATCTCCGTTTCCATGGTGACCATAGGCGTCAAAATAGTCGATCGAGTTGGTGTCGACCCCATTGAGTACGAGGCCGACGGCGCGCGAGCCACTCAGCTCAAGTACCGACGAAAGGCTCTTGAGCACCGTGCGTGTGGTCTGGCGGGCCCGAACTACCGCAATCGTTGCTCCAAATTTCTCAGAGAGTACGCGCGCGTCGGTCAGCAAGAGGATTGGTGGGCTGTCCGCGATGATCAGGTCGTACTCGCCGGTCAAGGCAGCCAGGAGCTGATCGAACTCGTTGGACTCAAGCAACTCGGCTGACGCGATGGTGTCCGACCCTGCCGGCAGCAGCGAGAGAGTCGGCAGAGTGCGATGCAGATGGACGCAAGCCGAAACCTTGGACTTGCCAATCAGGACGTCGCTGAGCCCTGGGGAACATGGCCTGCTGAAGAACTCGTGAAGCTTTGGCTTGCGCATGTCCGCATCAAGCAACAGCACTCGCTTGCCTGCCAGTGCGAATGCGATGGCCGTGTTGTAGGCAACGGTGGATTTGCCTTCGCCGAATAGCGGACTGGTCACGAGAAGGGTGCGAAGCCTTCCGGTTTGCGAGGCGACCTGAATCGCGGTGCGAAGCGAACGGAAGGACTCCGCACCGGCCGAGCGTGGGTCGTTTATGAGGGGGCTTGACTCGAGGGTGTCCTCGCCCACGCTGAGTTTGGATGGCAGCGATTTGACGGTGGGCGAAGAAGGGATATTGCCAAGCATCGGCAGGTTGCCGCCGGCCTGAAGTTGCAGCGCAACGGTGACCGTATCATCCATGTGCTCGCGGACGAACGCCGAGGTGACGCCGGTAAATAGTCCCGCGATCAAACCGAGAGCAAGGTACAGAGGAGGATTGGGGCGCTTCGGTGTGGATATGGGGCGAGCCGGATCCGCAACGCCGATGTTGGTGGCGCGGAGGGCGGCCTGGACATTCAGCTCCTTCAGCTTGCCGTAGAGCGAGTCGTAGAGCTGGCGGCTGGAGGCGGCTTCCTGCGAAAGCGCCTGCAGTTTGACCGCGCCGGAGTTAAGCGCGCTGGCTTCTTTCTGCGCGTGGTCAAATGCCTGACGAAGGCCATCCTCTTTGCGTGCCGCGAAGAGATACTCCTGGCGCGCACGGTCATCGATTCGGGAGACTTCTTCAGCGATCTGGGCGTTGACGGTGTCGAGCTGGCTCTTGGTTTCGATGAGGTGCTGGTTATTTGGGCCGTACTTGGTGAGCATGTCGGCGTAAGTTACACGGAGGGCCGCCTGGCGCTGACGGAAGGTGCGCAGCAACTCGAGGGCCGAGCTTGAGACGGCTGTTTCTGCGGCCGAATTGCCCAATCCGCCCGAGCCGGGAGAAGAAGAGGCGATCGACGCAACTGCCTCGGGATCCCTGGTCTCTGTGAGGCGGTAGATCGCTTCCTTCGTAATGCGGTCCGCCTCAGCGGCAGTGAGTTGCTGATTCAGAGTGTCGAGCGAATCGAGAATGGGAACGTGCGTGCTTCCGCCGGGCCCATTTTCTCCAAGAGCACCGAGCAGCATGCCGTTCAAGCCGCTTTGTTGTTCAAAATCCGCGAGTTTCTGCTGCGAATCATCGTAGTTTGTCTTCAAGTCAGCGAGTTGATCGGAAAGCCAGCGCTGCGCGTCCGACGTAGCCTGGGAGCGAGCCTCGTAGATGATGTACTGCTGAACGATCGCGTTGGCGATCTGCGCTGCACGATTCGGGTCAGTGTGCAGGTATTGCACCGTGATGAGCCGCGTGTCTGGAGTGTTTTCGATTTTGAGTTTCTTCTGAAAAATCGCGAGGATTCGGTCACGAGAGTAAGGAGCCTCCTCCAACGGCAGTCCGCGGCGAACCTCGTCTTCGATCTGAGCGTTTGTTCCCGTCAGGTAGCCCGTGAGAGTGGGCTTGAACGCAAATGGACCCTCAGACTGAAGCTTCAGTTCGCGAACTACGGCCAGGATGATGGTCGGACTCTGGAGAACGCTCATGTGCGTCGCGATGTCGGACTTCATGGAATCGGTGGTGGAGGGAAGAGGCGCAGCGTTTTGGCGCAAGCTGGTTTCGGCAGCATCGGTCTTTTGTATCTCGATGGTCGCCGTTCCGAGGTACTGACGGCTCATCAGGAGGCAGACGCCAAGGGCCAATAACAACCCGACGAAACCTGCAGTCCAGATGAATCGCTTCCTTTTCCGAATCACGCTCCAAATTCCCTTTAAGGACTCCCCTTCGCCGAAGCGGAAAGAGAAATCGTCCGTACGTCTCGACTCCGGGTGCGACGGAAGGTACGGAGCGAGCAGGCCCTTCGTTGGATCGTTGGAAAGAGACATTGACTTGAACCTCCTTAACAACTCGCCATGCGTTCATGGCCTTAGTAGGAAACTGGTTGTGTCACACATGTTCGTCAGCACCCTTGTCCATGTTCTGGATTGAGGGGGTGCTTCTCCTTCAATCCGTTGCCGATGCGGCTCCTCAAGTTCCCGCCGGAAGGGGCGTTGAAGGCACCGCGTTGCCAGAGAACAGGACAGTGCGATAGATGCCGAACAGATGGGAGAAGTTTTTCTCGCCTGTGTAATCTGTTTCGAAACGGCGTCGAGCAGATTGCCGCATATCTCTCAGCGCGTTTTTCAACGACAAGGCGCGAATGCGTGAACGGAGCTCATCCGCGTCTCCGATGGGAAAGAGCACGCCCGAAACGTTGTCGGCGATCATCTCCGGGTAACAGCCGATATTGGATGCAATTACCGGCGTTCCGACAGCGAAGGACTCGATTGCCGTGCGCGGCATTCCCTCGTACCAAAGGGAGGGGCATAGGGTTGCAGCCGCACCTCGCATCAGGTCGAGGACTTGATCGGAAGTTGTACTGCCAAGCCATTGGACGTTTGGCATTGCAGATGCTGCTTCCTGCACTTCTGGTTCCAATGGGCCTGTGCCGACGATGACAAGACGGGGAAGATCCGGGCCAAAGCGCCAGCAGTCAAGCAGTGTGCGAAGGCCTTTTTCTTCGGTGAGTCTTCCGGCATAGAGTAGGTATCCGCCGTCGCCCGGCCCGACTCCCGGATCAGGATCGATAAAGTTCGGCTTCACGACGATCTTTGGCGCAGGCAGTCCACCCTGTATGAGTTTTCCTTTCGAGAATTCCGACAATGCGATGAATCGGTCCACGCAGTGATGCCAGGTGCCTGTTGCCCAATGAGCAACCATCCCGGCTGTTGCTACGGCGCTGCCGAGACGGCTCTGCCGGTAGCACTTGTGGAGCACGCCGGGGGTGCGAAAGGTCTTGCCGATGCAGTCCTCGCAGACGCTACCGTCGCGGAAGAGAGTCGCAGTCACGCAGAGTAATCGATAATTGTGCAACGTGTGCACGACCGGTACTCTTGCCTGATGACAGGCGCGAAAAATGGAAGCGGAGATTGTCGGAAACCAATTGTGCACATGCACAACATCGGGGCGGAAATCAGCAAGAGCCCTTGAGAACGAGCTCTTTACAGCTGAAGGAGAGCCGAACTGACTGGCAGTTACCTGCAATTTAGCGCGCAGCCCGTGGATCGAGTCGTTATCCGCGTCGAAACGCTGGACATCGATTCCATTGGCGGCCAGCAAGCGCACTTCGGATTCAACGACGGCATCTTCTCCGCCCCGTTGCTGGTATCTGTTGTGGACCATTAAAACTTTCATTCTTTCCTTTGCATCTCGCGTTTGCCCCCCGGCCGCGCGATGTCAACTTTTTGAGAAGCATCCAGGGTTTCAAGGTCCGATGGGCCGCCATGGGCTGGCCCCCGGGCACAAACAAACAAGGAGCTTCTTCCTTTCAAATCCCCTTTGCTGCATACACCAGCGTGTGGAGCAGGATTGCGATATCCATCAGCACAGTGCGGTTCTGGATGTAATAAAGGTCGTATTCAATTGATTGATGTATGGCGAATTGGCGATCGGCACTCAACTGCCACAGGCCGGTTATGCCTTGGGGGGCAGTGAGGCGGGTGGCCTCCCACGGTCCATATTCTTCAGTAATGAATGGCATCTCAGGCCGGGGGCCGACGAGGGACATATCGCCCATCAATACGTTGATGAGCTGCGGAAGCTCGTCGAGACTTGTTTTCCTGAGGATTCGGCCAACACGGGTTATCCGGCTGTCAGTTTGTTGGTTCGGAGAACGCGCGTACTTGGGAGCTTCGACTTTCATGCTGCGAAACTTAAGGATTTCGAACGGCTTGCCGTTTTGTCCGATGCGGGTTTGGCGAAAGAAGACGGGGCCCTTCGATTCGATTCGAATTGCGAGCGCCAGTAATGCGCAGATCGGGGCGCAGAGTGCGATCAGGATTGCGGAGCTGGCCAGGTCGAAAAGTCGTTTTGTGATGAGGTAGAAGCGACTGGGATCGTTCATCTCGGAGGTTGCAACGAAGAGGCCGTCCATCTCCCAGACGCGGGTTGGATTGCGGTTTGCAAGAATCTCCTGGTCATCGACGAGCGAGAGCGAGCAGTTTGCTGCCTGAGCAATTTCTCTGATCTGCTTGAGTCCGTGGTCGGAGATATTGGAGTCGCATACGTAGATGTCCTGAATATCGAGCCGCTTGAGCATCTCAACGGAAAGAGACTCGCGAAAGATCGGACGGGAATCGCGCTGAAAATAGTCGTAGCTGTAGATTGCATCGCCGCTCTCATTGGCACCGCCCACGAATCCGACGGGCTCTATGCCGAGCATCGGGGAGTGGAGCGCGCCGGTAAAGAAGCGCCGAGCGGTGCGCTTCGCGCCATAGATGAGCGATCGTCTCTGGGGCAAAGCGGGCGCGAGCCGTTGCCTTACGCTTTCCAGAACCCAAACGCGACCGATGGCAAGGAAACCTGTGCCGATGACCCAGCCTCCCAACACTGCCATCCGGGGAACAGGGTAGCGGGCGGCGATACACAGCAGCAGGCTGACCGTGATTGCTTTGATTGATACCCGAAGAACCGTCTCGGTCTCTTTTACGTGAAGGAGGCTGCACACGCGCGGGTAGGCGTTGTCGCTCTGGAGGAAGCAAAGGACAATTCCGGTATAGACGAGGGAGCCAATCAAGAGATGCTGCGTGCTGAGCTCAAACGTGTGTGACAGCTGCAACATATGGCCGAGCGATCCACCCACAGTGGTACCGAAGATCAGGAGAAGCGCATCGGTTATAACGCGGAGGAGAGGTACCGAGAGCAGAGTTGGAGACCACACCTTCACGGGCGCGGTCTGCACCGGAAGAACAACTGGCGTCTGCGTCGCTATGGCATCCTCATTCCCATCCGGCGGAAACGGTATCGCGTTCGTGTTCATCCATGAAGCCTCAAGTTGAAAATGGGGTCAATAATCCTTACTGAGACGCCGATGAATTGCAAAGTCCAACAAGCGCGCTTTGGATTGGCGCTGTCAATATGGCGTACAAAACTCCAACTCCATGCACTGATACGCAAGGTAGCGTCTCTAGTAATCTAGTTAACCCCGCTAAACAGCCAATTGAGACAAATGCCAACAGCCTGCGTAATGCGCATCTGACGGCATCCATTTTGAAATTGCGATGCAGCTTCCTGTGGACAGGAGGCGAATAACTGTTTGGATGCGGATACTACTCAAGGGTTTGATGCGCGAATCAAGAAAATTACAGCTATGTGAATTGAAAGTGAAGATGCAGATAAAGTTTCGGTCACTGGCGAGGGCAGACCGGGTCTAATCCATGGGCAAGGCGCAAGGGCTCCCCGTAGCGGAGTGGGCAATGCAGGATTGACTGACGCAAGAGAGGAGTCACAGAGCGCTATCAGGAGGCACGGGCTTGACGGGATTGTTCCGGCGGTAAACCTGTTTGGATTGAGTTGCATCCAATCAAGAAAGACCGGTGAATTGGTTCGTTGCGACTCGTTCTGCATGGAGGTTGACGATGGGCCGTGCGCAGTTGGTTGCGCTCGCTTTGCTTCTTGGTGGTGGCATTCTCTTCGGCGCGACGCCCGAAGACTTGGATCCGGCGGCCCCTGAGAGCCAGAAGAAGGCTGGAACTGCGGGTTCCCAGCGTGCCACGCAGTTTTCCCCGGAGTTTATGGGGATGCATACGCTGTCGCCGACCCGGCATTGGCCGATGGTTCCATTCGGCAGCGTTCGGCCTGCAGGCGTTTCATGGGGTGCGCTGGAACCTGCCAAGGGACAGTACGACTGGCACTCGCTGGACACCTGGGTTGAAGCGACGCAGCGGAACCACGTGCAGCTGGACTACGTCTTCGTCAATGTTCCCCGATGGGCGAGCACACGGCCTGATGAACAATGCATAGGCAAGAAGTTCGGATGCGCCGCGCCGCCGAACATGGGTGACTGGGAGGAGTTCGTTACTACGCTTGCGACTCGGTACAAGGGAAAGATCGCAAGCTATGAGCTGTGGAACGAACCAAATGCATCAGGCTTCTGGACGGGAACTCCCAAGGAGATGGCGGATCTCTCAGCGCATGCATACCGGATTATCAAGGGAATTGATCCGACGGCGATCGTAGCCACTCCGGCAGCATCATCTACCGGCTGGCCGCTGTCGCACGATGCATGGCTGGACGAGTATCTCAAAGCGGGCGGCGGCAAATACGCGGATGTGATCGCGTGGCACGGGTACGCAGGGAGGAATGACCGTCCTGCACTTCCACCTGAAGGACTAGCCCGGCAGATTGAGGCGCTTCGGGCAGTGCTCGCGCGCCACCAATTGACCGACAAACCGATCTGGAATACCGAGGGTGGCTGGGGCAAAGATGCTCAATTGCCAGACGAGAAAGAGCAAGCGGCTTTCCTGGTTAAGTGGTACCTGATCAACTTCACCAATGGGGTTGCGCGGGCGTACTGGTATCAGTGGGATAACCCGGAATGGGGAACACTGTGGCGAGAGAGCAGTGGGATTACTCCGGCAGGAAAGGCAGCGCAGCAAGTTGCCGGTTGGCTGGCGGGTGTCACATCGACGAGTCCGTGTGAGGTCAGAGGGACGTCGAGTTTGTGGATTTGCGACTTAAGGAAAGGGAACGTCATCTTCCGGGTGGCTTGGAGCGCGTCAGGTCAAGCACCCTATCAAGATGTAGCGAGCCTCGTGTCGATTACAGAGGCCGGCGGGGAAAAGCAAGCCCCCCCTGGAGGAACGATTAGCGTCGGCTCAGTGCCTGTGCTGCTCGAGATCAAGGCTACAAAGTAGAGAATCGGGCTGCAAATGCGACTTGACGATTTGGCCGCATGCGGTTCTGTTCCAAGGGATGGAAGACAAAGCCTTTGGCAGAAGCAATCCTTTCTCAACAAATTCGCATCCCAAGTATACTGCCCCGGTTTTTCGGTGTTGATTTTCAAAGCTCGAACTTAAAAGTCGTCCCGGAAAGGCCGATTACGATGCGTGTGCTTAAAGTAAGTCTATTTTCAGGCTTAGTGCTTTTGTTTGGGATTTTGACAGGGTGCGGGGGGTTCAAAGGGATCGTTGCGCCGACACTATCCTCAGTTTCACCCTCCACCGTCGCCGCCGGAAGCGCTGGATTTACACTGACCGCCACCGGGACGAACTTCAACAGCGGGACCCAGCTTCTGTGGGACGGTATTGCGCAGCCGACAAAAGTTGTTTCGAATACTCAACTGACCATTGCGGTTTCAGCCGCTCAGATTGCAACGGCAGACATCGTCACCATTCGAGCGATGAAATCGGACACGACAACTTCGGAGCCTGCGACCCTTACGATTACCGGCACGACGGCGCCAACTTTTTCCCTCAGTTCGATCTCTCCTTCCACGATTGCATCAGGGAGCCCTGACTTCACTCTGTCGGCGACCGGCACCGGCTTTGTGACTGGCGATGTAATCACGCTCAATGGCGTGGCGGCGACAACGGCGTTTGACTCCGCGACTCAAATCCACGCGACGGTGCCTGCCGCAGATGTGCTCGCTCCGGGGACGATCGCTGTGGCTGTTCAGGACGTGAGCAAGAACACGACGAATACTCTGCCGCTGACGGTCTCCGGTGCCTCCACGGGAAAACCTCCGACTCTGACATCGCTCAATCCCAACACCGCGTACGCAGGCGGCGCGGCATTCACGTTGACCGCGGTCGGGACGGGTTTTGCGAGCGGGAGTCAGATTGTGTGGAACGGAGCGGCCCTAACTACGACCTTTGTTTCAAGCACGCAGTTAACAGCGAGCGTCGCTGCTACATATCTGACGGTGGTGGGCACAGAGAATTTGGCGGTTTTGAATTCTGACAACACCATCTCCAACACGCTTCCGTTCACGCTGACAGTGTCGCCGTCGACGATACCAACTGTGGTGTCGATCAGCCCGAGCAAGGCGGCAGTGGGGAGCCCGAGCTTTACTTTGACTTTAAATGGTATGAACTTTGCGCCGGGCTGCGTGGCCTACTTTGGAAATGATGCGCTGGCAACGACGGTTGTGAATGAGACGGCGCTCACCGCGCAGGTTCCTGCTTCGGAATTAACGGCGGTGGCACAGGTGCCGGTAACGGCAAAGAACGCACAGTCGCAGCAGTCGAACCCGATTCCGTTTCTTGTGGGGGGGAATGTGTTCTTCGGAGCGGTAAACGATCTGATCTGGGATGCTCCTCGCAACATTCTTTACATTTCGCAGCCCGGTACGTCGACCAAGAATCCGAACACTGTTATCGCAATTGACCCCATCTCGTTGTCTGTCTTGTGGACCTACTCACCGGGCACAGGCAGCGAGCCAAATCATCTGGCACTATCTGCCGATAAGAAGTATCTGTACGTTGGATTGGATGGGCTCGGAACGGTAGAACGGCTGGTGTTGGGAAATCAGACGGCGGCGCCCGATATCAGCATTCCAATTGGGTCGGATCCAAATCTGGGCAAGTATTACGCGATGGACATCGAGATAGACCCGGTGCAGTCGAACACGATTGCGGTTGCACGCGGAGTTTCACCCAGCATCTCTATCGTGCAGGCTCAAGGCGGGGTTGCAATCTACGACGACGCAACCCAGCGTCCGGCCGTGGTGACACCGACCACGCAAGCGAGCGACGTCCTGCTCGATACGATTCAATGGAGCCCGGACGGCACTCAGATATGGGCGGCAAACAACGAGAACTACCAGGCCAACTTCTACATTCTGGCGGTAGCTGCCAACGGTGTAACTCTGTCAAGCGATCACCCGGGGTTCTTCCCGATTCCGAATCTGAGGATTCACTACGATTCGACGACGAAACTGCTTTACGGAGATGACGGAATTGCGATTGATCCGGCGAGTGCAACTCAAACCGGCAACTTCGTTTCCGCGGGCATTATGGTTACCGACTCGACCATTGGCAACGCGTACTTTGTTGGTCAGCCTGCTTCGCAGGCTCTGACGGTTTCTTATCTTCTTCAGTCATTCAACCTGGCGAAGTACACGCCTGTTGCGCAGGTCCCGCTCTATCAAGTGGAGGGGCAGCCGCAACATATCGTGCGATGGGGAACGAATGGATTGGCCTTTGCCACGAAGAAGGTAGCCAACTGCGTTGTTTCACCGTGCAGCATTCAGGATGGGCGCCTTTACGTGATCTACGGGCCGTTTGTGACGCAGACAGCGCCGTGATTCCTGAAGAACCGGATGAGTGTGCAAGAACTGGTTCATCCGGAGTGATCACGCTCGAGCCTTCATTGCGGGCGCTAACAAGCAGGGAGGCTCTCGGGTATTAAGGGGACTTTGAGGCCGCCGCCGATGATTCAACAGAAAGCGCGACCTTCCAACAAGAAGGTCATCACCGGCATCGAAAGATCTTTCAGGAGCAAGATGTGATCAAGAGAAGTTGGGTCCTGGGTGTTTTGCTCGTGTCAGCGGCAAGTGCGTTCGGACAGGTTGAGGCAACTGCTACGGCCCGATCAGTTCCATTCAGCGTCGGTGGTTCATTTAGCTTCTTCAATGCAAGCTATTCCTCTAATTTCGTTGGAGGTTTTGGCACGTACATTGACTGGTCACCGCTCCTTCACGGCGATCTGGGCGTGGAAGGAGAAGCGCGATGGATGAACGTAGGCGGTTCGCACGGGTTCAGCGAATATAACTACCTGGCTGGACCCCGCTACAGGTTTCGCGCAGGCGAAAAGATCCAGCCCTACGCGAAATTCCTGGTGGGCTCGGGACAGATCAAATTTCCGTATGACCTTGCACATGGCGGCTATCTTGCTTACGCGCCGGGCGGCGGTGCTGAGATCGTGTTGAACGAGCATTGGAGGTTTCGCGCGGAGTATGAGTTTCAGTTCTGGCCCGATGCGGTCGGAATTCCCGGGGTTCATACGGACCCTGTGAGACCAAACGGAGTCAGCGTCGGGTTTACCTACAGGCTGTTTCGAGAAAATCGCGATCTCTTGTGAGCCTTTATCTCGCCATTTACACTGCGCCGCAATCAATCCAAGAAAGATCGCATAAGGCCAAAGAACTTGTCTGAAAAGAGCCGCATCGACGACAACCCGTCCCTGACTTCCGAGCAGGTGAAAGCGAACGTTGCGCGTGTACTGATTGCGGCGTTGACCAGCGAGTGCAAGGCATATTGTGTCCTTTCGGGATATGAAGACCTTCCGGAGTCATTCGAGACTGATATCGACTTCATGGTCAGCGACCGTGACTTCTCGCATATGCCTCGAATTATTGATCAGATTGCGCGCCGGACGCAGGCAAGGCTTTTCCTGGCGGTCGATCATGAGATTACAGGTCGTGCCTATTGGCTTGTGTGCCAATCGGGCTCGGATTTGACGATTGTGCAGCCCGACTCCACAGCAGACTACCGCCATTTTGGGTCACTATGGCTACGCTCCAGCGAGGTTCTGGCGGCAAGGCGATGGAATGCGCGTGGTTTCTGGATTCCAGCGGCAGCGCACGAGTTCGCGTATTGCCTCGTGAAGAGACTCAACAAGAGAACGTTCAAGCCGGAACATGGGCGAAAGCTGCATCGGTTGTATATTGAGGATCCATCCGGCTGTGATCGAATGATCGCGCGCTTCTGGAAAGGATCGCGAAGGGCATTACTGAGCCGCATGGCCGTCTCCGACGACTGGGCGGCGATGGACGCAGAGCATGAAGCGCTGCGGAAGGAGATGAAGCGAAACACCGCGGAGTCTCTGTGGCAGAGGCTTGCCTCCGCGCCAAGACGATTGCGTGCCTTCTTCAAACGCATCGCGCATCCTACGGGAGGATGGATAGCCATCATGGGACCGGATGGGGCAGGGAAGTCCCTCGTGATCAGCGCACTGCGGCAGCAGTTGTCGAGCGCATTTCGGACCGTGCGATGCTTCCATCTTCGGCCGAAGTTGCTGCGACGCAGCGGTCCCGCCGAAGCCGTGGTAGCAGACCCGCATGGGAAGCCGCCGCGCGGAAGACTCTTGTCGATTGCCAAGGTCTTGTTCATGCTCGCCGACTACCTTCTCGGCTACCTGTTTCAGCTGGCTCCGGCCATGATGCGCTCGGACATGATCATCTTCGATCGTTACATCTACGATCTTCTGGTTGACAGCAAACGTGTGCGCTACGGAGGGCCTTTATGGCTGCTGCGACTTGCGGCTCGCGTTGTACCCCGGCCTGATCTTGTGATACTTCTCGATGCGCCGGCGGAAGTGTTGTGGTCTCGAAAGCAGGAGGTAGCCTTCGAGGAAGTTGTACGCCAGCGAGAGCGATATTTGCAGGTTGTCGGCGAGCTGCCCTCAGCAGTCGTGATCGATGCGGCGCAATTTCCATCCGATGTGATCGGGAGTGTTCTGAGCGCAATCGTCGAGTTCTATACGGAACGCACAGCCAGACGCCTTGCGCTAGACGCGGCTTCAGACTCAAAGAATCCGATCGAGGCAGAGGCTCCGAGCCACCAATGCTGACTCTCAATGATCACGTCCGGCCACTCGCACTCGGGGATGTGTTGAATGCGGCATTTCCAACGAAGGACTGGCCGGCGCATCAAGACCGCGTGCAGAGCCGCTCAGTGCATGTGATTCCGCAAGACGGGGAGCCGAGGTGGATCATTGTCGGTGACCCGCGCAAGGCATTGCCCGTGCTGGGAAGCTGGAATCCCTGGAACCCTGGTTCGCGTCTCCGCTGGAGTGCCGTGAAATTAGCGGCCAGTCTCGGATTGCTTCCGACGCTCCCGGGCGTTCAAGGCAGTGACGCCATGATCAGCACCTCGTACTGGCAAGACAACCTGCCGCAATTTCCTGTTGCCTGGACCGCGGTGATCCACGTGGGAAGTTCTTCGCACACGCGCAAGGCAATTCTGTTTGCGATCGGAGAGGATGGAGCGATTCATTTCGCCGCCAAGGCTCCTCTGGTGAGCGGGGCGGCGGAGGCGATCTTTAATGAAGCTAGTGTGCTGGAACATCTCAAACAATTCGCGTACCTGCCGAGGGTGCTCTTCAGGGATTGCGAGCATGGAATCGTCGCACAATCGTGGCTCGACGGGAGGCCGGTGTCGCGGGGATTCAAAGAAGCCCACCTGAAACTGCTGAACACCCTCGCAGCCGGTGGCAAAACGGCGCGGGTCTCTGACGTTCGCTCGGCGGTCGATTCCGAGTTGAACGACGTTGATTTTCCATTCGACCGGTCAGTCCTGGCGCGCGCGCTTGAACTGCTTGATTACGACAAGCCTTTGCCAGCCTTTGTAGAGCATCGCGACTTTGCGCCGTGGAATCTCAAATGGCTTTCGGACGGCGGCCTAGGCCTGCTGGATTGGGAATGGGCGGTGATGGAGAGTCTTCCCTGGCAGGACGCATGCAGGTTCTTTTATCTCGACGACTTTCATTTCAAGGGACCTGGCAACGTATGGGAGAAGATCACCGCGGATCCGTTCCTCATGAAGCACAGGCGGCAGTTTTGCATTCCGTCGGAAGCTCTTCCGGCGCTCACGATGCGATACCTGCTAAGGGTGCTTAAGATGGATTGGATTGGTGGCAACCGGGCGCGGGCGCAGCATACATTCCAACAGATTCAGTTTTTGCTCGCGACGCGCAGGAAGTTCGCCCCTGCGGGTTTCGAAGGCACTCCCGGAAACTCACATCTGACGGGCGCCCGCAATACGCCTGCTTGAGCACACGGGCATCGCAAGCACCTCCCCATTGATGTGGAATATCCAATCGAGATCCTTTTCAAGAGAGATATTGCGAAAACTCTTGGACAGCGGAGCGAGTCTGCGCGTATTCTACGCGGAGATTTTCAAAAGAAACTGGAAGTCAATTTGAAGGCTCCGAAGGAAGAATGCGGTTAGCCGATTCCCGCCCGCGATCGTCCGGAGAGCGCGGGAGTGCTTTTATGGGTTCTCAGAGTCCAGACCCCCTGAAGCGGGAAGGGCGGTTTTTTAGAAGGTTTATGGTTGCGCGAACCCAGCGCTATTTGTATGATTCCGAAAGAGCATCAAAGCGGGACCCAAGGCACGAGTCGATCGCGATAGCAAGAGCGATCGTGCTGGTTGCATTCATAGGAGGAGCAATTTGGTTCCTTCTGTGGAAGGTGTTCTCGCATATCATGGCGATCCCGTAGCTTGTACGACTGAGCGCCCGCAAGCCCAACAGACAGAAAGCAAGGAACCACCGCATTTCTTGTGCCCAGTTCTCTGACAATGAGCTTGGATGCACTTCCAAAATCGGCTCCGATGATAAAGCCGGTTTTGCTTTTTGTTGTTAGACAATTCCTTGCAATGGGCAAAGCGCCGATGGCGGAACATTCAATGCCGCCTGGAGATTGCTGAGTCGGTCTGGGCTTTATGCTCCCAACGCGAAAACCGGCTCTATCCCGCAACGAATGTCTTGGTTATTCCATGCACCCCAGAGGCATTTGTTGCGTTTCACAGTTTCCGATCCTTCGATTTCGTCTGAACTCCTGGCTCCGCTCGGCCATCGGTACGCTTCTGACGTACGATCCCCTAGGTCGAGCCTCGCTCGCATTAACGGATGGACAATACCTCGTCATGTGGGAGTTACAGCGCAAAATAGCTGGCTCTTGACGAAGCCACGATGTTCGCCCTGTTCCATTCGATTAATCACAAAAGAACAATTGATTGACACGCCAGCAACGCGGCGCGATTTCATTTTGCCCGTTCAAGGGCCTTGTTTGTAATCGCCCAAGCTGCCTTGGTTTGAGCCTGACTCGGAAGTGGTTGCCGCGCGCGCATTCTTGGGCTCAGTTCAAGGCAGGTGCCGGCCATTGCGGCCCGGAGATCAATCATGCTGTTCAACCGCGTACCCCACGTTCTTACTGCAGAGGCTCACAGATGCGTACTTCGAAGCTGTTTCTAACCTTCATTCTCGCGGCTCTGGCAATGACCGGAATCCGTGTGCGCTGCCAGGCAAATGTTACTGAGACAGCCACTATCTATGTAAGCAACGGAGGCAACACAAGCAGTCCCGCAGCCAACGTTGCAACAGGGCCAATATCCGCGCCGCTTGGCTCAATTCAAGCGGCGGTCAATATGGCGAATACCAACGCTCTGCGCAACATTGGCACCAAGATTGTTCTCGCGCCTGGCGTGTATCGTGAGGCCGTAGCGATCAACGGAGTGTCATCCAGCGCGCCGCTGGCGATTGAATCGTCAGTCACAGGCGCGGCCGTCATCGCCGCTTCCGACGTGTTGACTGGCTGGTCGGGAGTGTCAGGGCATCCGAACACGTATTACCACAGCTGGACTAATAACTTCGGAAATTGCCCGGTACCGACCGGATGGCCGAGCAACTTTCCCGCAATCGCCCGCCGCACCGAGATGGTGTTTGTGAACAACGTCATGTACACCCAGGTCATGTCGGAATCGCAACTCCGAGCGGGCACATTTTATGTTGACGAATCGGCGAACCAGCTTCTGGTCAGCATGCCTTCCGGCCTGAGCGCGAACAGCGCGAAGATAGAGGCGGCTGTCCGGTCCTCAACTCTCTCAGTCAATGGCAGGAGCAACATTACCATCAGTGGAGTCACCCTCGAGCACGCACGAACCTGCATTAATCGGGCTGGCGCGAACATCAATGGCGGTAGTTATGTAACGGTGGATCATGTGCAAGCGATCTGGAATGGATGGGGCGGGTTGCAGTTTAACAACAACAGCCACCTCACAGTGCAGAATTCAATCGCGAGCCATAACGGCGGCGTAGGATTCACGGCCAACAACGGATCCTATCTAACCTTCAGCTTCAACGAATCAGATTTCAATAATTGGCGCGGGGCCCAGGGGGGCTTGTACGACTGGGGCATGGGCGGTACCAAGTTCTTCCAGACGCATAACGTGACGGTGCAGCACCACTACTCCTACGGGAACCAGGCGCAGGGACTCTGGTTCGACACAGATAACAAGAACATCACTATCAACAATGTGACGGTTTCAGGAAGCGCTGAATCCGCCCTGCAACTCGAGGCGAACGGCGGGCCAATCCTAGTTGAGAACAGCCACTTCTGCGGCAGTCTGGCGGGTGTGAATTTTCTTAATTCGGCGAACGTTACTTTAAAGTCGAACGTGTTCTACAACAACGGCAGCTTCGGGGTATTTACGCCGGGAGGAATATTTATTGCTGGAAGAAAGGGAGGCCACGTAATTCAGGGCGTCAAGCTCTATACTTCCAACACTGTAATGACGGGAAACACCATTATGGATGGCGCATCAGGGCAGCATGTAATCGGGACTTATCTGAGCGGATACGATTGGTCGCATTTTGCGGACACGTTAAATGCGAGCGGAAACCGCTGGTATGACGGGTCTAATTCCAACGCTTTCCAGGTCTCGGGCGGTCATACTGTGAGTTTTTCAGGCTGGAAAAGTGCTGTGGGGACGGACTACAGCTCCAGCTGGGGGCCGCCTTCCAGTTCCCCTGCTGGAGCTTGCGGCATACCCGGTCAGTCGTTTGCAGACTTCCAGATCAGTCTTAACAGGGAATCCTATTCGATGAGTTCCGGTAAGGTCGCGATCGTAGCGAAGGTGGCATCCTTCGGTTATGGAACGATCAATCTGAGCACGAGCGGACTACCCTCAGGTGTGAGCGCTTCAATGAGTCATTCGAGCATCACCAACGGACTCGTCAACATAACTCTGTCGGCTTCCAGGTCTGCTGCTAACAAGACAGTGCCGATCACCTTCTGGGCAATAAGCGGGAGCCGAGTTCATAGCGTGACAGTGAACGTGCACGTCGCCCCCTGATAGACGGTGCCCCAATTCATTTCGTGCCAACTCAAAGGGCTTTCAGGACTTGTCCTGAAAGCCCTTTGCCCTATAGAAATGCCTTTATGCCCAGAAAGAAACGAACCTGATTGATATCGCCGGCTCCAGCGCGCCTCTCCGTTCTTTGTGTGGGACGTCACAGAAGTAGAGAATACAGCGAACTTTCGTAATCACCGATACTGGTGACATCCGGCATACCTTCTGCAATAATCGGACCCAAGATCATCGATTGACCAGACCCAGAAACCAGCGCGCATGAGTGCTCGAGCGCGTTGCAGTTTCACGCGCACGCTCAGGGCCATTGGCATTTTGTTCAGCCCGATTTGTTTTGTTTCTAACTTGCGCCAGAAGGTGGAAGGGTAAACGAGCGCTTTCTGAGATGCAGGTTAGGCTTGGTAGTTCCTGGTCGCCGGTACCGGGATATCAACCACGTGTCGCAGCGCGGTCTTTCTCTCTACTTTTAGAGGTTGGTAATGAAGATAGTTAGAGTTTTGCCTGCTCTGTTCCTTGCGGCCCTGGCGATTGTCGGAACTCGTGCATCCTGCCAAGCAAATGTTGTCGAGAACCAGACCACCATCCTGTACGTAGACGCCAAGGTCGGTGCCGATTCCAACGCCGGCAGCGCAGCCGAGCCCCTCAAGACAATTCAAGCGGCGATCAGCAAGGCGAATGCGAACAATCAGAAGAAGATCGGCACAAAGATCATTGTCAATGCCGGTGTTTACCGTGAGACCGTGAACATCTATCCGGTCACGAATCAAAGCGCCGTACCACTAACTATTCAGGCAGCGACAACTGGAACGGCCATTATTTCGGGATCGGACGTCGTGAATAACTGGAGCCCTGAATCGAGCAAGCCCGGGGCGTATGTTGCTTCGTGGGCACCGGTTACGTCAACCTGCCCTGTCCCGAGTGGTTGGCCGACAGACTTCAATTCGATTGCTCTCCACACGGAGATGATCTTTGTGAATGGCTCTCCACTCACACAAGTGCTGAACTGGGCGCAAATGGCGCCGGGGACGTTCTATAACAACCCGACTTACAGCACTCTGCATGTGTGGCCGCCCAACGGAACGGACATGCACACAGCGGTAATTGAAGCTGCAACCCGTCCCAAGGAATTGAGCATCGTTGGCCGCAGCAACATTGTTCTTCGCGGATTGGTGTTTCAACATGCTGCCAGTTGCATCAATAACAGCGGCGTAACGGTGACCACCAGTTCGAATATTCTGATCGATTCAGTTCAGGCTCTCTGGAATAACTGGGGCGGCGTAGGTGTCTTCTCCAGCACAAATTACACAGTGCAGAACTCCATCGCCAACCACAATGGCGGTGTCGGCTTCCAAGGCACTAAGGCTCAATACGGACTCTACAACTTCAACGAGAGTGACTATAACAACTGGCGCGGCGCCCAGGCTGCCTTCTATGACTGGGGCATGGGCGGGACGAAACTGTTCCAAATGCGCAACATCAATGTACAGAACCACTACTCCTATAACAATCAGGCGCAGGGTCTCTGGTTTGATACGGACAATAAGAACATTACTGTCGATAATGCAACGCTGGTTGGAAACGTGCAGGCTGCCTTGCAGATTGAGAGAAACGAGGGGCCCGTCACACTGCAAAACAGTCATCTATGCTCGAGTGGTTCTGGCGTCAACATATTAACCAGCGAAAAAGTGACATTACAGAACAACATCTTTTATAACAATGGCGCCACCAACAAGTATCAGGCGCAGATTTATCTTGCAGGCCAAAAGGGAGGCAAGGTGATCACGGATTGGCAGACCGGCCAGTCATACAATCTGTTTACGACGGGAACAGTGGTGTCGGGAAACACGTTTGTGGGTGCTGCAACTGGACAGTATGTGTTTGGGACTTACTTGAGCGGGACTGACTGGTCTGATTTCGCAAACACTCTGAATGCGAGCAACAACACCTGGTATGACCTGATCACGCCTAACTCATTCAAAATTGTGAACGGCAAGGATGTAAATCTGAACGGATGGCAAACCGCGACGGGCACCGACTACACCTCGCGCTGGGCTTCTCCGGCGTCATCGCCTGCGGCGGCATGCACTGCCCCCGCACCGTCGTACCCTGATTTTCAGGCGAATCTCGACAACAGAATTTATTCAATGAGCTCCGGCAAAGCGGTGGCGACCGCCCACGTGAACTCATTTGGATACGGAGCTGTGTCTTTGAGCGTCACAGGGTTGCCGAGAGGCGTCAGTGCATATATCAGCAATGCGAACATGGTGAGCGGCGTGGCCACGATTACGCTGTCGGCGACTCCCTCTGCGGTCAATCAGACAGTTCCAATCACGCTATGGGCTGTCAGCGGCAGCCGGGTTCACAGCGTGACCTTCAGCGTGAACATCGTTCATCCGTAGCCACGGGTGGGCTGGAAGGGCCCATCTGATCGTCTGGCTACAATAAGAGGGCCTTTCAAGGACTGTGTTTCTTGAGGCCCTTTCTTTTTGCTCATCGAGATAAGATCATGCATCTAAGGACCTAGTTGTCGAATGATATATCTTGCGAGTAGGACTGGCTGATTTATCTGCCAGCGGCTGCGGGGAAACGCATCGCCCAAAGCCAACGTTGGATCGGCTATGAAGCTCCTGTTGTCAGCTTATGCGTGTGAGCCGAGCAAGGGCTCCGAGCCCGGTGTTGGATGGAACTGGGTGCAGGCATTGCTTCGCCGCGGGTACGACCTGCATGTGATTACCCGGAGCAATAATCGGACGGATATCGAGAATGCGACGAAAGCCCATGGTAATGGAGCCAAGTTTGCCTATTACGATCTGCCGCGGTGGCTCCGGTTCTGGAAAAAATGGCCCGGTGGAATTTATCTCTACTATCTGCTGTGGCAGATCGGCGCGTATCGGCTGGCACGACGGCTTCACGCAGCTGAACGATTTGATTGCGTTCACCATGTCACGTTTGTTTCGTTCCGCCAGCCGTCCTTTATGGGCTTTCTCGGGATACCATTCATTTTCGGCCCTGCAGGCGGAGGCGAAAGCATGCCACGGTCGCTTCGGAAGGGACTGCCATTCGGTGGTCGAGTGGCTGAACTTGTTCGAAGCGCCGGAAATTTGTTGATTGCGATCGACCCGTTCATGCATTTTACATTTTCGCGAGCGGAGATCATCGCCTGCACGACGGAGGAGACTCTCGCAAGAATTCCGCGGCGATTTCGTGAGAGGTGTGTGGTGCAGCGCGCGATCGGCATTGGGAAGGCGGAGATTGGAGCATTAGGTGATATATCAACTTCAAAGCATCAATTCCTCTACGTGGGGCGTCTGCTTTATTGGAAAGGACTGCATCTCGTGCTTCGTGCTTTGAAGGAAGTCAGACGGTCCATTCCTGATGTAAGGCTGAGAGTCATTGGCGACGGGAACGATCGCGACTGGCTGGTGCAGGTTGCACAGGAAGAAGGGGTGCAGGATCTGGTCACGTGGATTCGCGAGAAACCTCACAGCGAGATTTGGGGGGAGTATGGCGAATGTATCTCGCTCGTCTTTCCAAGCCTGCACGATTCAGGGGGCATGGTGGTGCTGGAGGCATTGGCTGCAGGACTGCCGGTGATTTGCCTGGATCTCGGAGGGCCGGCATCGATCGTGAACGCGTCGTGTGGTGTAGCGGTAGGAACCGGGTTGAGAGACGAGAAAACAGTGATCCAAGGCGTCGCGAAAGCGATGGTATCGATGTGTTCGGACGGCGGCTATAGGGCTCAACTCTCAAAAAATGCGCCTGCAAGGGCGGCAGAGATGACGTGGGACGCCGCCGCTGATGCGCTCTACTCCTCAGCTGTGCTTGCGCTCATCGTGAGCGCGGCTGGGCGCTTTCAAGTAGCCAAGTAGGAGGCAATTGGCGCGGCGAATCATGAATGCCGTGCATGATTGCCGTGGTTCAGCGTTGACTCAATGAAAGTTGTGGGAGCGGATTTCAGCGCTTGTGATCTCAATGGGGCTGATGCGCCGGGCTTTTACATGAATTACCCCATCCTGATTCTGCAATGGCCCGACAATACTGAGAAAGCGGCTGCGGGTGATAAGTATACGTTCGCGCTCGAATAGATCGGGCGTGATGATTACATTGGCGATTCCAGTCTCATCTTCAAGCGAGAGGAAGACAAAGCCCTTCGCTGTTCCCGGTCGCTGACGAGCGATGATGCATCCTGCGATGTGAACTATGCGATTTCCTGCACTGTGGGTGAGGTCGTCAGCTGACAAGTAGCCTTGACTCCGTAGAGCCTCGCGGTGGAACGACATTGGATGTGGGCCAGTAGTAAGACCCGTGCCCGCGAAGTCGGCGGCAAGGCGCTCGTCTGTGGTCATCTTCTTCAGGGGCGAAAACGCACGCTCCTTGTACTGAGCGGCTGTTGAGCGCAAAAGAGGACCGACTGGACGCCCCGCCTGCTCAACCTGCCAGAGAGCATCGCGGCGATGTTCGACCTGACCCAAGGAGTTCAGCGCACCGATGCGTGCAAGCAGGACAAGTTCTTTCCGATTGAGATCGCTGACGCGCATTGCGAGATCATCGACTGACAAGAAGGCTCCATCCCGATTGCGCGCAGACAGTAGCGCATCAGCTGAGGATTGCCGCAGTCCTTTCGCGTAGTTCATGCCAATGCGTAGGGCAAAGGATCCATCCGGTTCATGCTCGAGCGTACAGAGCCATTCTGAGCGTTGCACGCAAATAGGCCTCACACGCAGACCGTGCCGTTGCGCATCCTTGATGAGCACGGCAGGCGAGTAAAAGCCCATTGGCTGATTGTTGAGCAGTCCGCATGTGAATGCTGCGAGGTAGTGCACCTTGAGGTATGCCGATGCGTACGCGATCAGCGCAAAGCTGGCAGCATGCGACTCGGGAAATCCATACATGGCAAATGACGAGATGCCCTGGACAATGTTGTCCTGTGCTTCGGCTCCGATTCCGTTGCGCGTCATGCCCGCGCGCAGGCGGCCTTCGAGGTCGCGCATTCTCTGCATCGATCGACGCATGCCGACCGCGCGTCGCAACTCTTCTGCTTCAGCGCCGGTGAAGCTCGCAACCACCATGGCCATGCGCAGCAACTGCTCCTGAAACAGCGGCACTCCGAGCGTGCGCTTGAGTACCGGCTCGAGCGAGGGATGCGGATACGTGACGTCCTCCTTGCCCTGGCGCCGCCGCATGTACGGGTGCATCATCTTGCCGACGATCGGCCCGGGGCGGATGATAGCGACCTGCACGACCACATCGTAGAAACGCATAGGCGCATTGTGGGGAAGGGAGGCCATCTGCGCGCGGCTCTCCACCTGAAACATGCCGACAGTGTCGGCCTTTCGCAGAGTCTCGTAGACCAGAGGATCCTCAGGCAGAGTGGCAAGATCGATCTGCTTTCCGTAGTGCTGCGGGATCAACTCTAGCGAGTCTTTGAGCACGGCCATCATTCCAAGGCCAAGCAGATCAACTTTGATCAGGCCCAGGTCGGCACAGTCTTCCTTGTCCCACTGCACTACTGTGCGGCCCGGCATCGACGCACGTTCCAGGGGGACGACATGATTCAACATTCCGGCGCAGATCACCATGCCACCGGAGTGCTGGCCAAGATGCCGGGGCAGGCTGGCAATGCGCATGCAGAGTTCAAGGTACTTTGCGATGCGCGGATGACGAATATCAAATCCAGCCTGGTTGAAGTGGTTGGCCATCGTGTCGTTTGCTCCCCGCCACTCCCAGTGACCAACGAGACTGGAGAGGCGTTCAAGCTGATCGGGATCGAAGCCGAGCGCTTTGCCAACCTCGCGCGCAGCTGAACGACCGCGATACGTGATCACATTGGCCGTCATTGCCGCGCCGAGTGAGCCGTAACGCTCGTAAATGTACTGGATGACCTTTTCGCGATGATCTCCTGACGGAAGATCGAGATCGATGTCGGGCCATTCGCCGCGATTCTCACTCAGAAATCGCTCAAATAGCAGCTCCATGCCAACGGGATCTACCGCTGTGATTTCGAGCGCATAGCAGACGGCAGAGTTTGCAGCAGAGCCGCGCCCCTGCACCAGAAACCCGTTTCGCTGGCAATAGCGGATGATGTCCCAAACGATAAGGAAGTATCCGGCAAATCCTAGCTTTGCAATGAGAGCGAGTTCGTGGCGCACTTGTGCGCGTGCCTTGTCGAGCAGATGCCGTTTTGAGGGCACACCATAGCGGTTCAAAACGCCTTCATCGACGCGCTTCGCGAGAAAACTATCCATCGTTTCACTGTCAGGTACCGGATAATGGGGAAACTCATAGCCCAGATTGTTGAGCGTGAATTCAAGGCGCTCACCGATAATGCGTGTATTGGCAATCGCTTCAGGAATATCGTGGAAGAGTGCCGCCATCTCGCGGCCCGAGCGCAGATATCGCATGGAGTTCGCGGACAGCAGACGTCCCGCCTGATCGAGCGTTGTGTGATGGCGAATCGCGGTAAATACGTCCATGAGCTCGCGATCCTTTATGGTTGCACAGCGAACACCGTTGGTGGCGATCACAGGAACATTCAAGCGCGAAGAGAGTTTCAAGAGCGATTGATTGCGGCATTCTTCTTCGCGTTCGTGATGGCGCTGTAATTCGAGATAAAGGTTGCCGCGACCGTAGATTGATGTAAGTCTGTCGAGGATGGCGCATGCTTTCTCTTCTCCGCCACGTGCCAGCGCGGCTGCGAGTGGCCCTTCATCGCCGCCGGTCATGCAAATCAATCCTGATGAGAACTCTTCGAGATCATCAAACGTTGCAGCGCCTTCCGCCTTTGTCGTTTCGCGCATCTTGAAGCGCGTAATGAGCTGGCATAGATTCTGGTAGCCGGTTTGCGATGCACAGAGCAGCACGATTCGGGGCGGTTCATCGGGACACTGGTGAGGAAGCCACTGCGACGGCGTGAGCCTGCTGCCGAATGCGGAGACAGCAATCTCGGCGCCGATGTGGGCACGCACATTGCTCCGTTTGGCGGCGGTGTGAAATCGAGCTGCGCCGTAGAATCCATTGCGATCGGCGAGCGCGATGGCGGGCATGCCGAGCTCAACGGCGCGTTCAATGAACGATTCGGGCTGAGACGATCCGGCAAGAAAGCTGAAAGCGCTGTTCGCGTGCAGCTCGATGTAGTCGCTGGAGCTGTCAGTCATATATCGCCTCAAGCTGCCATCGATTGAGCCGGCGGTCGAGCACGAGCAAGCAGCCCATTGTCTCGCCGCTGCCACTCACAGCCAGGACGTCCCACTCTTCGGCATCCCACCCGCTGGTTGACCACCAGCATCCGCTGGTTTTCCAAGGGCCATAGGCTGCGGTGATCTCGTATCGGCTGCATTCATCACGAAACATCGCAGGCTGCATCGCGTGGAGCGTGACGCGCACAGGCGTCGGTGGCCTCATGCGGCGCAGCGACATACGAGGGCGTTCGTGAACTGCAGGAGTCGATTTGATGGTGACAGCAAAGCCTTCCATGCGAAAGCGGCCAGGCTCGTGTGTGTCTTCGAGTCCGGGTGAGCCCACGCGGTCATCTCCGACGAGAGCCTTGAGCCTTGCAAGAGTCACGTCGAGCCGCGACGGCTCAGGTGTCTGAGGAGCAAACAAGCCTAGCTGCACCGTGTTTGAATGTCCTGCTTCAGCGCTGAGCGCGAAGTGTGACTACGGAAGACTGAGGAGGATGTGCGGCGATCTCCAGCTGCAGCAGTTTTAAGAGAAACTTCCGGTCTGTTGAGGACACGGCGGGGCGAATCACACGTTGGTAAACATGATCTCCTTCCAGATCCATGCTGCACCGTTAGTAATGCAAGTGACAATGCACGACCTGCAGCCCTTGCAACAAGGCTGTCGATCATATGCGCGCCTATAAAGAGCAGGGAATCCATCTGCTCGACATGCGTCTCGAATTCAATGAACTCCTTTAGGTGGAACCTTGCTTCGATTGGCTGAAACGTGTGCGCCGCCTCGCCGCGTGCAAGTTCTCGCCACAAGCGCGCCTGCTGACCGAGACGGGTGATCAGGTCCACCTCTGGCAGAGCGGCCAGTTCGCCCAGAGTGCGAATGCCCCAGAGTACGAACGTTTCGTAGTGATCCGGTGCGAGATTCAGCGATGTTATCGGAAGCTTTGCAAGCGCGGAGGATTCTTCGCATGCAGGAATTACCGTAATACCACGGTTGCATGCTGCCAGCATGCGTGCCGTGTCGAAATTGGTGCTCACTGCTATCGACACTCGAAAGCCGGCGGATTGCAGCGATGTACGCAACCGCTCAGCAAGCTTCTGTGGGGGACCAAAAAGCCGGCTGCTGCCGGTTATGTCGAGCACGAGCGATTGAGATGCACCTTCTCCGGCTTCTTCGATGCGAGGAGAAAACTGTGCAGCGCATTCGAGGAATACCTCACGAGCAGCGTACTCGTTTACCGGCGAGCGCGAGAGAACACACATCCCCTTCAATTCCTCGACGTGAATGCGCGTCATGCGCAGCGAGGCTCCGCGCCTTCGTGCATGGGTATTCATCGCGCATACGCTCTCGAGCGGTGCTTCTCCCTCAAGTACAACCACAGGGTGCGATTGAAGATCGGGCCGCAGACGCAGCAAGGCCTGCGCGGGAAACTCGGCAGCATGAACAGCGGCATACAGAGGTTGTGGTGTGCGAGAGATATTCATACGCATTCCCCCACGCTCCATTGAGCCTGCGCTGACCACGTCGATGCTGGAGGTTTGCGCGCAATACTGGTGACTGGCGAGAAGCGTTCACGACCACGTTGCACTGCATATGTGAAGCCGCGCAGCACAGTTCCACCTACAGTCTCTGCGCGCATCGGGCTGCACTCAAGAACCACGGCAGCACTCGATTGCGCGTACGGGGCTCTCCCGAGAACGAGAAGGCTGCATCGTGTTCTTTCCGCCGCCTGACGGAATCGAAACCATGTGGCCAAAGGAATTCGGTGGGCATGCTCGATTGCCACATCAGCAAGATCAAGCACGATCGCCGCAAAGCCGCCGGCCTGCAGCAATAAATCTGTTGCGCGGAGTGCCTGGTCGAGCCGCGTCCATGGCTTATCATTTTCGGCCGGGTGTTTGCGTGAATATACGGCTCGCGGCGTGGCTAGTGCATTGCGGCAACGAACCCAGAGCAACTGATTCAGACAAACACCGTTGGCGGCAGCTGATTCGGGATCAAGTGCGTCATGAGTGTCGACCCATGCGCACACACTGCCGTCCGCTGTTCTGCGGGCCAGGAAAGCTAGAGCTATGCTCGTTCGTCCTGAAGAGATCGGACCTGTGAGCTCGCTGATGGCACCTACCGGCAGTCCGCCAGAAAGGAGATCATCGATTTCGAGAACACCGGTACTCGCGACATCGCGTATGGTCCGCGCGGCAGGTGTGAGCGCAGCAGGATAGCGGTGCTGGAGCGAGCGTTCGATTTGCAGGCGAAGAGCGGTAGAGGAAGGCATATGTGAGGCGAGCAATATTCGCCGTTTATTCGCCTCTAGATTCGTATAGTTTAGACTGCGTTGTCAACTGTTCAGGAATGCTGCAGAACCTGTGCAAACTGCGTATCGTTCCGATAAATAAATCCGAATAACACGCTATATAGTAGTCACTTACGGTATCAACATTAAGTAATGGTTGAGCTACACGACAGGCTCGAGATGCGCGGTGAAGTGACGCAAAAAAGGCGCCTCATGGGTAAGCCGCATGCCTTTGATCTGCTCCTTTTTCTTGAAGACTTCCAGAATCACCTCGACGAGATAGTCGATGTGGCTCTGTGTGTAAACGCGGCGGGGAATCGCCAGTCGTACAAGGTCCATCTGGGCGGCGCCCGCAAACATTAGCGTGCCAATTTCGACCGAACGAATGCCTCCCTCGAGGTAGAGTTCGGCCGCGAGCGCTACGCCAGGAAACTGATCAGCGGGAATGTGCGGCAGGAATGCACGCGCATCGATATAGATGGCATGGCCGCCCGGCGGCTGCACAATCGGGACTCCAGCCTGCGCGATGTGATTGCCCAGGTACGCAGTGGAGGCGATCCGATATCGCAGGTAGTCTTCCTCGAGAGCTTCCTGAATTCCAACCGCGATCGCCTCGAGATCGCGACCGGCAAGACCGCCATAGGTCGGATAGCCCTCAGTCAGGATGAGCAGATCCTTCTCCTGCTGCGCAAGCTGATCGTTCCCTGTGCAGAGAAATCCGCCGATGTTCGCCATGCCATCCTTCTTGGCGGACATGGTGCAGCCATCGCCGTATCGGAACATCTCTTGCGCGATCTCTTTGGGAGTCTTTTCTGCGTAGCCCTTCTCTCTGAGCTTGATGAACCATGCATTCTCAGCGAATCGGCAAGCATCAAAGTACAGCGGAATGCCGTGCTTTCTGCAGACGGCGCTCACGTGGCGCACGTTTTCCATGGAGACCGGCTGCCCGCCACCGGAGTTGTTGGTCACCGTGAGCATCACGAGCGGAACGCGATCACGGCCGACCCGCCCGATCAGCGTGTCCAGCGCCGCCACGTCCATATTTCCTTTAAAAGGGTGCTTGAGCGAAGGCTGCTTGCCCTCAGGAATGACCAGGTCAACTGCTTCCGCTCCGACATACTCCACGTTGGCGCGTGTTGTATCGAAGTGCGTGTTGTTCGGTACGACATCGCCCTTTTTGCAGGCCACGCCAAACAGAATGCGTTCAGCAGCTCGACCCTGGTGAGTTGGAATCACATGTTTGTAGCCGACGATTTCCTGGATGGAGCTACGGAAGCGTTCAAAGCTGCGGCTACCCGCATAGCTCTCGTCGCCTTCCATGATTGCGGCCCACTGGTGGGTTGACATCGCTCCTGTGCCGGAATCGGTGAGCAAATCGATCAGTACATCATCGGCAGGGAGCAGAAAGAGATTGTAATGCGCGGCTTTGAGCAGCTTTTCGCGCTGTTCGCGCGTGGTCCAGCGAATCGGCTCAACACTCTTGATACGAAATGGCTCGATGATGGTTTTCACCGGCATAATGGGCCTCGATTGAACTTTCGAGAAAGGACTCTTGCAAGAGAACGCGCCAAGCGCAGACAGAGGAGAGCTTCTTCGATCGAACCAAGTGTACATCGACGTGGTGTGTTGACCTGTTTACTCAGGCGCTGCGCTCATCGTATGCGGGTTTACATCATCTCGAGGTAGCGGACGATTTTCTTGCGCATGCGCTATTGCTTCGCGGCGAGCCTGTTTAAACGGTTCCTCGCGTTTCAGAAGGCGCGCATCGTGGTTGCAGATTGAGCAACGTGGAGAATGAATGAACGAACGCTAAGGGATTTCTTCGAAAGGCGTCACGTCGGTGCTGGCCTTCCTGAATTGATATTTCAGGATCCAGACACTTGGTACGGCACGGCCATCCGTCTGGGCGGGCTTGAACTTCCAGGAGTGCGCGGAATCAAGCGCCATCCGGGCGAAATATTTGCTCGGCCCCGAGGAGGCGAGAGTGGCGCCGGAGACCTCACCGGACGCATCGACATTGACGCGTATCGTCGTTTGGACAGTGCCTCGGATGGTTTCACTTGCTTGTCGTGGCACGTCCGGCAAGACTCGATTGGTGACTGCGCCTTTCTCCACGAGGCCTCTTGACGTTTCGGTCGCAGGTGACCGGGGCGTGGAGAGGGTGGCGCCTGGCGGCGATTGCGGCGATGCTTCGGCTGGCGGCGGCGACGACTGTTGCTTATGGGGTCGCAGACGCATCGCAGCAATGATCGCGAACAGGACCATCAGGACGACAATTATGGGTATGATCGGGATCTTGCGCGGCGCTGCTTTGCTGCGATTGTTGGCGACCATCTTGTGGCGATGATCCGCGACCGGCTCGGGATAAGCGACGTTCGTTCCTGCCAGAAGAGATTTAACGTCGCGGAGAGTGCACTGGCGCGTGGGGGCAGGCTGGAGGCATCTTCTGGCAATTTGGGAGAAAGGCTCGGGCACGGCTTCAGGGATTATCGGCGGTTGAGCGGAGGATCTGTTCCAGACCGGCGGATGCTGGGTGAGGGCCTCGACCACGGTGATGCCCAGGGACCACACATCCACCGCCGGTGTAATCGTTGCGCTGCTATTCAACGGTGCGTCATATGAGTCCTGCTGTGGCCCTTGATTTCGAACCGCACCGTTGACGAGAAGGTTGTCCGTTGAAAGCTTTAGTTTATTGTCCACAACCAGTATGTTTGATGGCTTAAGGCGGCCGTGCACGAATCCATTCGCGTGAAGATACGAAAGAGTATCGATCACAGGATCGAGCATCTCCCGTGTCTCTTCAGGCGTGAGAGATCGCTCGGGAATAATCTGCGACAGGAGTTCTTCAGCATATTCCGTGACAACATAGACGAGGTCAATGCCGCCGATCTGAGAGCGTCCGGAATCGTAGATCTTGATCAAGTGAGGATGGGAAAGGGACGCGGTGGTCTCCCAATCGGCTATGCGCCGATCGCCTTCACTGCTGCCGGCTGAGATGAGCTTGATGGAAGCTTTCTGCGATTGTGGTCCATTCAGTTCCGTCAGGAAGACTCCACTGGCCCCGGAACCACCCAACCATTCAAGCAGAGCAAATTTCCCGTCGACGATCTGCCCAACCCAGTCGCTGCGAATTTCCGCTGCGTTCATGGCCTCACCAGTCTATGGGAGCAAGGCCAAGGTGACCCATGTGAATCGGACATTTTGAGGTTGGGGAACCCGGATTGTTACAGTGACGGAGGCTTACTCAAGCCGCTCGCTTTTTTTGGATTTTTCTACGGTCTGGGGAGATCCAGAAGGACGACGTCCGAGCGCTCCTGCACACGTTCAAGGACAATCTCACGGCCGTCCGGTGAGATGTCGAAGTCGCGAATGTCGAAGTCGGGACCCAGGTTTGTAAGCTGTCGCTCAGCACCTGTCCTCAGGTCAATCAGCCAGAGATCCTTATGTTGAATGTCGCCACGCAGCACCACAATTGATAATCCTCCTGGTAAAAAAGCCAGGTGACGTGCGCCGCGAGTCAAGTTCATGAGTGGCAAAGGGTACGGCGCTGCGTCAGGTGTTACGCTTTTCACGGAGAACGTGGTTCCGATGTCTGGCCCAGAGTAGATGACAAATCGGTTGCTCGGTTCCCATGTGGGGTCGACCGAGTACTCACGAACTAGAGACGTGGGGGAACTGCCGTCGATCGGGATGCGGAAAAGATGCGGGATGCCATGATCATTGGCCGCAGAAGTGATCGAATGGCCGTCTCGCGCCCATGCCAGGGAACCTTGCAGGTCAAGCGCATCAGTCACGATTCGCGCGTTCGTGCCGTCCGCCTCCATCACGTATAAGAGAGTTCGCCGCTGTTGTTGGACGGAGAAGGCGACGCGATGTCCATCAGGCGCGATTGCCGGACCGCCAATGACACGCACTCCCTCTCCAGTCCACAGCTCTGTCGGAGTGCCGTTGGACAGCTTCCAGATACTGTCGCTTGCACCAGTCGAAGAAACATACAGCAGGAAATCCAGACCTAATCGAGGCGAGAACCCATTGTTTGTAGTTAGCGCGATCTGACTTGGGTCGGACATGTGCAGTTGTGATGCGTCCATCCGCAATCGCCATAGGGTTCTTTTCGTGCCCCCATAGGTGGCGACAAGGCGGCGGCCGTCAGCGCTGGCCGCGAGCGAGGTGTACCGGTCTGGGCCAGGCGTAAGCAGATGGGGAATTAGGCGCTCGACGTCCATTGCGTAGAGACGCGGTCCGGAGCTGTCGGGATCGCTGGCGAGGTACAACAGGGTGCGCCGGTCGATGAAAACCGGATGGCTCACACGTGCGTTGTGCGAGGTGATTCTTTCAGGGGTGCCACCGATTGAGGGAATACGCCAGATGTCCAGTTTGTCTGGCAAGGTGCCCTGGACGAAGTAGATGTAGGTCTTGTCGGGAGACCAAACCGGAAAGTGGCTGTGAAGGCCCGAAGGCGCGGTAAATATCCGGCGATCGTCCGGCCGGCGATCGCCGTTTGCAACGTACAGAGGATCGCCGGGTCCCGGCGTGTGGTAGGTAAGTTGGGTGTCATCGGATGACCAGTCGTACTCGGCTACGCCTTCAAGGTAGGGCCTTGCCTGACCGCCGAGCGTTGGCACAGCCCAGACGCCGATGTCATCGGCTCCCGAAGAGCCTTGTTTCCGGTTCCAGAACGTGACCAGAGAACCATCCGGCGAGAAGCCCGGGGTGCGAATGGAGGGATTGACGAGTCCCGGCACACTGCCGTGAGTGAGGTTGTAAAACTGGCCGGAGCCAACCTGCGTGATCCAGACGTCCATTTGACCGGCCCGATCGGAGAGGAAAGCTACAAAATGGCCGTCGCGGGAGATCGCTGCGGCCCCTTCCACGCTGGAGAAGTCTGTGATCGTCTGAAATCGGGCGTTGGCGATGGGGTTCCGCCAGAAGTAGTCTGTCCGGCGAAGCCACAGAAATCCGGCAATCGCCAGGACTACCCCAGCAACCGCCAGCGATAAGACAAGGCTCCGCCTCGAGGCAGGAGTCTTCGCTGGGTGCTGCTGAGACTCGGGCGGACTGGGTGCGGGTGCAACCTTTCCGTTTTCGGGCGTCGTTCGGATGTTCCGACTGCGCGCCCAGGAATCCAACTCCGCACGAGACGCGTACACAGACCCCATCCTGTCATGAAGGTGCCGGTGAACGGGCATTCCTTCCCGCTTCTCCCATCGCTGAACCGTCGTTACGTCGCGGTTAAGGTGCGCAGCGATTTCCTTCCAGGAATCCAGGCGGTCTTCCGGTTGGCTCATGGATGGGGGTGAGTCAGCGGATGGTTCGCGCATCGCGCTCTCCTGATTGGCGCCAGGTTGTGAAGAGCCTGAGAACCCAAATTGTAGCGTGAGCGGAGCGGCAAAGCACGGCATTCGACGGCAAGGTGAGGAAAGGGATGCAATTCCGCGCCTTACTGCTTGATGGCTCCCAAAAAGGTATCCGATTGTGTGGGTGCGTCTGGTGAGTCCCAGATTGGAGGAATTTCATGACAAGCAAAATCCTGACTTCGGCGGTCCGCGTGCTTTCGCTGCTTCTGTTGGTTTCAGCCACCTGCACATTCGCCCAGGACCGCAGGCCAGTGCACCTGAGCGGCTTGATTAACGATTACACACCCCAGGATCCGACTATCAACGGCAGTCCCTATGAAATCCATGGACAATGGTCAATGGACGTCAATCCAGAAAGGGGCACCGCCGACTTCTCAGCGGATATGACAATGTCCGATTATGGGAGCACAAACGGTGTCCTCGATGCGACGAAGGGCGGCGCAGGCGCTCACACGCACCACGTCGCCTTGACCAACAAGAAAATCGTCTGGAACATGACCGGCTGCCCCCCGTATGTCATATCCCCCCCGAAAATGGGCTTTCAGTTTGGCGGCACGGTTAGCCTGATGACGGTCAATGGAAACAATGCGCCGTTCGAGACGACTCCGCCCTCATCGACGCTTCAGATTTGCATCATGGGAGGGGATGATATCCGGTACTCGCTCCCAACCGCGAACATTACGCTGATGTTCGGGGGACCTGCGGGCATAAAACATTTCGGGCAACAGGCTATCCATGGCGTCGTGCGTGATGCGTCAGGCGGCCAATTCGGGGATCGATAAGTCTGTCGAAGACCGATCCGTCGGGATGATTGCAGACACACCGGCGCCTTGTGCTTTATCGCGCGATATCGGGATGGATTCTGAATCCTTGGTTTTGAAGATGATTCGCCCGGTCAACTCCCCAAAAGGCGTAGACAGAGGCGATCCTGTCTACGCGCCGAGCGCATCGGGAATTGACTACCCTTTTCCGCCCATTTTGTTAGTGCATCTCGAATAGGCTGCGATGACGGAAAGAGGAGGCCGACATGCGAAGCAGACTGGCGTACGTGGCGATGCTCAGTACGGCGATCGCGGTCACCGTACTCTATAACGCAAGAAATGTCTGTGCGACATCAGCTGTCGGGTTCAAGTCCACCACGCTTGGGAAGGGATTGTTGAGCAAAGTGGATGGCTTTGACAAATCCTTTAATCCGAACGCAGACGAAGATGAGCAGCCTGAAAGTATCCGGCGGTTCTTGCGGAAGTCCAGTGGGCTGTCAGACCTCTATGTGCAGAAGAATGTCTGGCGACCGGGTGGAAGCACGGGCTGGCACACTCATCCTGCGGAGAGCCTGGTGGTTGTCACGGTGGGGACGGTGACAGGCTACGAAGGGGACGATCCTGAATGCAAGCCCACGGTGTACACGCAGGGAATGGCATTCGTTGACTCGGGTGGTGACCACGTGCATCTGATCCGGAATGAAGGAACCGCCGTCGCGCAAACCATCGCAGTACAACTGATTCCGGCCGGTGCTGAGCGCCGTATAGATGCCCCCGATCCTGGAAACTGCCACTTCTGAAACATCCCCGGACGCGCAGCCGGGCCAGCGAGCGGCCGGTCAAACTCGGGATCGGATTTCCTCCCGCGAAAGTGCAGCTCGGGAATAGCTTGTCACCGAATGATCTGGTCAGCGAAAGTGATCATCGGACGCGAAGGCCAAGCCTCATGCACCATTTCTCGATAAAATGAGAATCCATTGCATGAGCGCTTAATAACCCGGCTGTACTGCATTTGCCTGCTAACGGTTCTCTGCGCCTCGGCGTGGTCCCAAGCGAATCTCCCAGGAGCCACTCCGGCTCCGGCCCCAATTGTCGCCGCAAGGGACCCTCTTGGGCGCTCTACGCCTCGGACTGCCGTCATGGCATTCCTGGGCGCGGCTCGCAAGGAGGACTATGAAGTTGCCGCGGGATATTTGAATACGCCCCTTAAGGGAAAAGCTGCCGAAGAACTCGCAATGAAGCTTTCAGTAGTTCTGGATCGGCGCCTCCCTGCAAGGCTGAATGAACTCAGCGACAAGCCGGAGGGATCGCAACGCGATCCATTGCACCCGGATCGGGAACTCGTGGGGACAATCACGAGCACGACCGGCAGCGTAGAGATTGTGCTTGAACGCGTGGATCGCGGGAAGAGTGGACTTATATGGCTATTCTCCCGGCAGACACTCGAAGCTATTCCGGAAGTCTATGCCGAAGTTGATGTCGTGGATGTTGATGCTTTTCTCCCGGCATTCCTCGTTGAAAACCGGTTCGCGAGCATTCCGCTGTTCGAATGGGTCATCGTGCTTGTCGGGCTTCCGCTGATCTACTTCTTTACGGTGCTATTGAACCGCCTGTTGAGCCCCCTGATCGGCAGGGTGCATCGAAGGCTGGCAAAGAAGCCAGAGCTTCCCGACCCTGAAATACTTCCACAACCGCTTCGCCTTCTGTTCATCGCGATTGCGATTCGATGGCTGATGTCCAAAGTTTACCTTTCGTTACTCGCACGCCAGTTCTGGTCGAGCGTATCGATAGTGATTGCGGTTGCTGCCATCGTGTGGATTCTGATTCTTGTCAATGAACGCGCAGAGGGATATGCGGGCCGGCAACTGGTTCGCCGCAAGATGGCGGGTGCTTCCTCGGTGCTTCGTCTTGCACGCCGCGTTCTTAACTTTTTGCTGGTCTTTGCGGGCATAATCGCGGTTCTGTACAACTTCGGGGTTAACCCAACAGCGGCACTCGCGGGTCTCGGCGTAGGCGGCATCGCGGTTGCGCTCGCTGCACAGAAGACCCTGGAAAATGTGATCGGAGGCGCCTCGTTGATCTTCGATCAAGTGATTCGTGTGGGAGACACTTTAAAGCTGGGTGACTTCGTCGGGACAGTCGATGAGATAGGCTTACGGTCGACGCGCATCCGGACCAATGATCGAACTCTGGTCAGCATTCCCAATGGACAGATGGCAACGATGAGCCTTGAGACTTTGTCGGCACGCGACAAGTTCTGGTTCCGTCACCTCATTGGACTCCGCTACGAAACGACAGCAGCGCAACTGAGGTCGGTTCTGGAGAGTATTCGGGGGCTTTTGCGCGAGCATCCATCCATTGAACGCGATTCCGTGCGGGTGAGATGGCTGACATTCGGCTCAAGCGCATTCGACGTGGAGCTTTTCGCATACCTCTACGCAAGAGACTGGAACCACTTTCTTGAATTGCAGGAAGGCCTCCTTTTCTCAATCATGGAGACTCTGGAACAGGCGAATGTGCAACTCGCATTTCCTTCCCGGACCCTCTACGTGGCATCTGACACTTCTCAACCAGGCATACCGGCAGGCACTCTTGGTGGCGGACTTTCTGGTCACAGAGAGGTCAGAAGCACAGATGCTCGACCGGAGCCCATTGCGGAGGGGCACGACAGCTGATCTTGAATGCGCGTCAAGTCGGAAGCTGTACTCCTTTTCGCATTCCAATAAGGCCTTCGGGTTTATCGCTTTTACCGATTTATTGAGGTGGGGGTGGTTCGGTCACTGGGTTCCACCCGGCACCGGGATCAAACTTGTTCATGGCGGTTGCCAGGTCTGCCGTGGTATTCCCCAGATCTTTTTGGAATACCACCCCATCCTGGTTGGTCATGAATGTCATAACCCCGGATTGACCATATTGCGCGGGGTAGGCCACAAATGCGAATCCGTCGACCATCTTCCCGTTAGCCACGTAGTCTTTAGCGCCGCCCTTCGCCTTGTCGCCCTGACCTGTCAGCATTCGAAAAAAATAACCGCGAAAAGGAGCATGCGCAGCGGGCGAGACGGTGTACCCTTCCGAGGTTGCGAGTGTGACCTGAGGCCCAAGTGGACTTTCGGGTTGACCTCCTGCCGATTTCCAATAAAGACCGTTTTGCTTGCCAGGATCGCTGATGAATTTCATGGCATACTGTTTTGCGACCTCACCCTCGTGCTTCTGCGAGAAGTACTCGGACTGTGCTTCTACCAGAGCTCTGCAAATGTCAATCACTGACAATTCGTTCCGGCCGATGCGGCGATTGAGAATTTCATCCTTTCCTGCAGCCGCGTCAAAATACCACTGCCCGCCGGCGTTTTTCTTGAGCGGGATGGGGAATGGGAAGTTATCAGCACCTACGAGCAGCGTCTGGCTACCGTCCTTCATTCTTCTCCAACGATGCATCTCGCTGTACTTTGCGACAAAAGTCTGTGCGGCCGTCTTGTCCTCAACAGGATCGCCGGAGTCTAGCAACTCCTTTGCCTCGGGACCGAAGATCGCGCTCAGAGCGGCCTGATCGTTCGATTTCGCAGAAGCTTGCAATGCGTTACCCGCCTCTTCAGGAGCAACAAAGACTCGGACCGCACTTTTGTCAGCAACTTGCTCTGCTTTGTGGCATGAAGAGATCAAACAAATCAGCACGAAGATCAATGACCGCGCCGAGAGCTGAGGCTTGCTTATAATGACCGCCATCCTATCCTCCAAGGCTCTCCTCCCGGAATTTCAACCCGGGTTGGGCGAGATATGTGAACTTCATTCGCGGCGAGCTATTCGCGTTACCGACGGCCTCCCCAGCCCCCGCCGCGGCTTGCGGAGCCGCGCGCACTCTCCGCCCTGGATTGCCATCCGCCTCCGCCTCCGCCAAATGCCGACGACCCGCTGCTCCTCTCCTGCCCGCCCCACCCCCTGGCGTCGGCAGAACTGCTGCCCGAGTAACTTGAGCCGTTGTATTTCGGGGTATTGCTCGAACTCCCGCTCCAGCCGCTTCCTGTGTTCTTGTAGGTGTTTCCATTCGCCGTAGCGTACTTGTTACCGTTTGCGGTCTGACCGACAGTGGCGCTGTTGCCGTACTTTCCTGATGCGCCGTAGGCATCGCCACCGTTGGTAGTGTGAACTTGCCCCGTAGTTCCTTGAGAGGTGGTTTGATGCTGGCCGTATGCGGTGTTGCCATTCTTGGAAGCTGTCGAGGCCCCATAACTCCCATAGGCATTCGAACCTTGCACTGTTGAGGCGGATGCCCCGGTTCTTGGGTTGTACGCCTGAGCGGCGCTTGCAGAGCCGTAACCGTTCGATACTGTTCCGCCACGCGCGTAGGTTCCAGTCGACGGATTATAGCCTCTGCTCGCGGACGCGGAACCGTAGGCTCCATACGCAGACGCACTGGAACCGTAATACCCACCGTGCCAGGCGGCATTTCCGTAGTACGAACCGCCGTGATAGACGACCGTGGTGCTGTGCCAATTGCAGTTCCAACTGCTATATCCCCATCCGTAACCGCCGCTCATCGCCGCGCCCACTGCGATGCCGACACCAAACGCAACCACGGCGGTCGTCGCCACGGCGGCGGCGCTGTATCCGGGAGTTACGTAGGGATACCCATAAACCACCGCGGGGTTGTAAGTGGGAACGTAAACCACCTGCGGATTCGTGGGTTGAATCACGATTGTTTGTGGCGACTGTTGCACGACCGTAATCTGCGAGCCGGAATTCAGGTTGCCGGCAGCTTGTGCTTTCGCTCGCAGAACCTGAACAGCCGCCATGACATCGGCGGCCTGAGTGTGGTACGCCTCGCCCAGTGAGGATGTCCAACTGAGGTTCTTCGCCATGTTGTCGAGCACCGATGGAAATTGTGTGAGTGCCTTCACACTCGGATCCCACTGCTGGGCATCCACGGCCTGCATTAGAGTCTTGCCAGTCAGGTTTTGATTCTGCTGAAGCCAGCCTGCCGCGTAGCTAACCTGATCCGGAAAAGTTGCAGCTCCAAGGATCTGCGCCACCAAAGCGTCAGGATATAGCGCGATGGGAGCTACCAATTGTTGCAACTCTTCGGCAGGAAGCGGAGCAGCTCCGCCAGCAGGTGCCGGCGCCTGTTCCTGAGCCTGAGCTCCAGATTGCCCTGCGCCGACGACCAGCAGGGAGGACAGCGCAATTGAAAGAAGCTGCCTGGCGATGGTCCTGATCATTGTCCTCTCCCTTTTGCTTTTCCGTTCTCTGGTCTAGCCGATCTCAATATTGACCACGCTAGTACTATCTGCCTTCGATCGGAGAAACAGAAACTGTCAAACCTAACAGTTCTTATGCGGGCAGACGGAAGCATGGTTCTGTCAGGTTGATTGCCAACGATCAATGTCTGCAACAGGTTGGGGGCTGTTCTGCGGAGTAATGAGAGGAATCCGGGCTGGATCGAGAAAACATCAAACCTTGAATTTGGGGCTCTATTGCCGGATGATCTTCCGGTAGGGAGCAAGCGCTCCCAGTCGCATTCGACTATGCTTCTCATCGATGCGAACCACGGAGTCGACCACTGAAATCGCAAACCCTTGAGTATGTGTCGTCGAGGAGGCCAAATCGGGCGGTCGGAATTGAACGACGCTTGTTGAGTGTCTTATTCATCAGCGCTTAATCGCAAACTCGTAGTTCTAACAGTGGATTCCAGGCGCACCCTTCTCTAGCGTAGGTTGCGCTTGACTTAACTGAGATCGCAGACGCCGAACGATCCGAGCCGGGAAGCTAGAACTGGTCTCAGAGGGAAAATTCTCCGATTCGTCAGCTTCATGGGCCTCCCCTTGTGGTTGGGGCCAATCGTCGCGGGATCATTGCAAGGGAATTTATAAGACCGGTTGCAGTCCGGCAGGCCAGCACGAATGATAGAGAAGTCATCCAATCACGGTCCGCTGAAGGCTTTCATTGACCGGCGGACAGCACATTTGCAGAACCCCCAGGAGTGATGGAGGAGTTATGAAAGCAACACTTGCTGACGCGAAGCCGCAGACAACCGAGGGAACCGGTCCGGGAACAACGAAGCCAATGTCTGCTGAGGAACTTCAAAAGATCAACGCCTATTGGCGAGCGTGCAATTACCTCGCGGCCGGCATGATCTACCTGCGCGACAACCCTCTGCTTCGCGAGCCATTGCAGAAGGAGCACATCAAGAACCGGTTGCTGGGCCATTGGGGCTCAAGCCCTGGTCTGAGCTTCACTTACATCCACCTCAATCGCCTCATCAAGAAATATGATCTGGACGCAATCTTCCTTGCTGGCCCGGGGCACGGAGCGCCGGGCGTGCTCGGCCCTGTCTACCTTGAAGGGACATATTCAGAGATTTACCCGAGCAAAAGTGAAGACGTTGACGGCATGCGAACCTTTTTCAAGGAATTCTCTTTTCCGGGCGGCATCGGAAGCCACTGTACTCCGGAGACCCCGGGCTCAATCCACGAGGGAGGGGAACTGGGCTACAGCATCTCCCATGCATTCGGCGCCGCCTTTGACAATCCTGACCTGCTGGTTGCAGTGGTTGTGGGTGACGGCGAAGCCGAGACCGGGGCTTTGGCCACATCCTGGCACGCAAATAAGTTTCTGCATCCTGTGCGCGATGGGGCGGTGCTGCCGATTCTCAATCTAAACGGCTACAAGATCAACAACCCGACGATTCTGGCGCGCATATCGCATGACGAGTTAGAGGACTTGTTCAAAGGGTATGGGTGGACGCCTTACTTTGTGGAAGGCGAAAACGTAGAGATGATGCATCAAATGATGGCGGTTACGCTGGAGCACTGCGTGCTGGAGATTCGCCGCATTCAGGAGGAAGCCCGGAAGGGCGGTGAGGTCACGCGGGCGCGCTGGCCGATGATCGTGTTACGCAGTCCGAAGGGCTGGACAGGCCCCAAGGAAGTGGATGGCCACAAGGTTGAGGGATTCTGGCGCGCGCATCAGGTTCCGCTGGCGGGCGTGCGCGAAAATCCCGAGCATATGAAGCTTCTGGAAGAGTGGTTGCGAAGCTACAAGCCAGAAGAGTTGTTCGATGAAAGTGGGCGACTGAAAACCGAGTTGAAAGAGTTGGCTCCGACGGGCACGCGAAGGATGGGCGCGAATCCGCACGCCAATGGTGGCCTGCTGAGGAAGGCGCTGCGCTTTCCCGACTTTCGGAGCTACGCAGCTAAGGTAGAGAAGCCCGGGCAGTCTGCCGCAGAGAATACCCGCCCACTCGGTCAGTTCCTGCGCGACGTGATGCGCCAGAATCCAACAAACTTCCGCGTCTTCGGACCTGACGAGAACACATCAAACAAGCTCGACGCGATCTACGAGGTGAGCAAAAAGCTTTGGCTCGCTGATTATCTACCCGAAGACGCCGATGGAGGCGAGTTGGCAACTGATGGTCGTGTCCTCGAAATGTTGTCGGAACATACTCTCGAGGGATGGCTCGAAGGCTACCTGCTAACGGGACGGCATGGATTCTTCTCTACCTACGAAGCTTTCGTGCACGTTATCGATTCAATGTTCAACATGCATGCGAAGTGGCTCGCAACCTGCAAGGAGTTGAGCTGGCGCTCGCCCATTTCGTCTCTGAACCTTCTGATTACGTCTACGGTGTGGCGCCAGGATCACAACGGCTTCACGCATCAGGACCCGGGATTCCTCGACCTGGTGGTCAACAAGAGTCCAGATGTCTGCCGAATCTATATGCCGCCGGACGCGAATACTCTGTTGAGTGTCGCCAATCACTGCCTGAAGAGTACGGGCTATATCAACGTGATTGTTTGTGACAAACAGAAGCATCTGCAATACATGAACATGGACGCGGCCATTGAACACTGCACCAAGGGGATTGGAATATGGCAGCAAGCGAGTAACGACGAGGGTGTTGAACCCGATGTGGTACTGGCCTCGGCCGGCGACATTCCAACAAAAGAGGCTTTGGCAGCAGTTGTGCTCCTGCGCGAACATTTCCCGAATCTGAAGATCAGGTTCGTGAATGTGGTGGACCTGTACAGACTTGTTCCTTCCACGGAGCACCCGCACGGTCTCTCTGACCGCGACTTCGACAGCCTGTTCACGAAGGACAAGCCGATCATCTTCAACTTCCACGGGTATCCCTGGTTGATCCACCGTCTCACGTATCGGCGGACGAACCATAAGAACCTGCATGTTCGTGGATACAAGGAGAAGGGGAATATCAACACGCCGCTCGATCTGGCCATCCAGAACCAGATTGATCGCTTCAGCATTGCCATGGACGTCATTGACAGGGTTCCATCGCTGCAGGGGACCGGAGCGCACGCAAAGGAGAAATTGCGTAACCGGCAAATCGCATGCCAGAACTATGCGTATGAACAGGGCATTGATTTGCCCGAAATCGATCAATGGAAGTGGCCCGGCTAATTCAGACCTTGCAAGGCATCCTGATAGTCTTGGGTGTGGACGGCAGGCATTGAGGCCATCACGCATATTCCATGCCGGCCGTCCGCGGATGCTCACGTTTGTCCCGATCACAGCGAGAGGCTGGGAGCAAAGAGATGAAAGCAAGTGCGAAGCCGTCTAAAGCCCGTACAGGCGCAAAATCACTATCAAAGAGCCGGACATGGAAAGCGCTGAAGGATCACTACAAGGAGATTCAAGGGTTACATCTTCGGGATCTTTTTGCGAATGATCCTCGTCGCGGCGAGACGATGACGACCGAGGCTCTGGGCATTTTTCTGGACTACTCGAAGAACAGAGTTACGAATGAGACGCTGAGCCTCCTCGCGCAATTGGCGGAAGAAATGGATCTGCGCGGTCGGATCGACGCGATGTTTCGAGGGGAAAAGATCAACGTCACAGAGAATCGCGCCGTGCTTCATGTAGCGCTGCGTGCTCCGAAGGGCACTTCCATCATCGTTGACGGGAAAGACGTGGTTCCCGACGTGCACGCCGTGCTGGACCGGATGGCGGAGTTCGCCGAACATGTTCGCGATGGTTCGTGGACAGGGCATACCGGGAAGCGCATCAGAAACGTTGTCAACATCGGGATCGGCGGCTCGGACCTGGGTCCGGTGATGGCCTACGAGGCGCTGAAGCACTACAGCGTGCGTGACATGACGTTCCGTTTCGTTTCAAACGTTGACGCGACAGATTTTGCAGAAGCGGTGCACGATCTAGATCCTGCCGAGACACTCTTCATTGTTTCCTCCAAGACATTTACAACGCTGGAGACGATGACGAATGCACATACGGCGCGGGAGTGGGCGTTAAAAGGGCTCAACGGCGACGAGAAGGGAATTGCGAAGCATTTTGTTGCGGTGTCAACAAACGCTGCGGAAGTGGCGAAGTTCGGAATCGACACGAACAATATGTTCGGCTTCTGGGATTGGGTTGGCGGGCGCTACTCGATGGACTCGGCGATTGGACTGTCTACGATGCTTGCCATCGGGCCCTACAACTTCCAATCCATGCTGAACGGCTTTCACCAGATGGACGAGCATTTCCGCACCACGCCGTTCGAGCAGAATCTGCCAGTCCTGATGGGCCTGTTGACCGTCTGGTACACCAATTTCTTTGGCTCCGAAACCGTTGCCATCCTGCCGTATGACCAGTACCTGAAGCGCTTTCCTGCCTACCTGCAGCAGTTGACGATGGAAAGTAATGGCAAGCACGTCAGCCTCAACGGCGCGGAAGTCACTTATTCCACCAGCCCGATCTATTGGGGTGAACCAGGAACGAACGGACAACACTCCTTCTACCAGTTGATTCATCAGGGGACGAGGCTCATTCCCTGCGACTTTATTGCGTTCACGAAATCGCTTAATTCACTAGGGCACCATCATGACATTCTTGTGGCGAATGTTCTGGCCCAGGCCGAGGCGCTCGCGTTTGGCAAGACGAGCGAGCAAGTGAAAGCTGAGGGAACACCGGATTGGCTCGTGCCTCACCGCGTTTTCGAGGGGAACCGGCCGTCAAACACGCTACTTTCCGAGCAACTGACGCCGGAAGTTCTTGGAAAACTGGTTGCGCTCTACGAGCACAGCGTTTTCACCCAGGGGACGATCTGGCAAGTCAACTCTTTTGACCAATGGGGCGTGGAACTGGGAAAGGCGCTGGCCCAGCGCATCATCCCTGAACTTGAAAGCCAAGGCGAGCCGGCTCTCGGCCACGACAGTTCAACGAACAGCTTGATTCGTCGCTACCGGAGGCTCAAAGGGCAAAGCTAGTGAGGGGCTTCTTGCGCCGGCATCACTTCGGAAATTGGCGACAAGCGCAAATCAATGCTGATGAAGCGAGACTCAGGGATCTCCTAGGCTAAAGCCAATTGCTTGCTTGCGGCATCTAACATGGGCAGTGAAGGGACATCCGGCAGCACCCACGAAGGAAGATATCGTCGATTCGTTACATTCCTCGCCACCTCTGCAAGACCGAACTATTGTCGCTTCCGCTGGCGGAGGTGCGACGAAGCCGGCATTTCTGGTTTACATCTTTCTTAGTCTGGCAGGGGTTTCTTTTCTGCCAATGCTTATTCATTTATTGCCTACCGCTTCTGATTCCTATCTATTTGGCTATAACAATCGCGCTGGGATCGTTCTGCTTCTGTGCCTGATCGCGATCGGGGTATTGTGGACCAAAGGACTGAATTTTCAATTCCTGCAAATTGGCAAATCCGCTCCTGTTCCGGTTGGGACGCTGGCCTTCTCGCTTATTGCTGTCATGTGTGGTTGCGTGATCATGTACGCGTTTGCCGGGCGATACGGCGGATTTGGAGAGTCCTTTTATGTGATCGATCGGGCCTGGCTTTTGGCGGAAGGCAAGGTGCCCTACCGGGATTTTGAGTATGCATACGGCCCGGCGACGTTGTACGGGCCGGTCATCATCCAGTCGCTATTTTCGGTTGGGATCGCGAATTCTTATTACCTTTTCTGGGCGGGCAGCTATCTTCTCGGGGCGTTTCTTCTATTCAAGACGGTCAACATGATCGACTATCCGTCTGCGTCAAAACAAGATATATATCTTCTCCTCTTTTTGCCGGGACTGTTCCCCATCGTTCGCATGGGGACAAACTACACGTTTCTCAGATTTGTATGTCCGCTGTTCTTCGTGCTTGTGATTCAAAAGTGGCTTAGAGACTCCATTGAAAGGTGGAGCGTTCGAGCTGTGCTTGCGACTGCGGTGTTCACGGCGATTCTGCTATCGTTTTCGGCCGAGACAGGAATCGCCTTCGCATTTGCATGCGTCTGGATCTGCGTATTCTCCCGTGCTCAACCATTCCTCAAGCGCGGAGCAACAGCACTAGCGGCTCTCTCAGCGTGCCTGGGTCTATTCTGGATCGCAAAAAAGCTGCACATCCTGGATACCCTTTTAGACGACGGCAGCGGGGCCATCAACTTTCCAATCATGATGGCACCACACATTCTGCTCTTTGTTGCTTCCAGTTTTGTGTGCGCATGCTATCTGTATTGGCGGATTCGGGATCGGCGGATTAACGACAACACAATCGGCCTTATCGGGTATTCGGTCCCGGTGATTGCTGCCGCACTCGGGAGGTGCGATCCAAGCCACGTGTTCTGGAACGGACTGGCAATATCTCTTGCGAGCATGTTTTATTTATCCAATCACAAGAAGGCGTGGAGGATTTTCAAGGTTGCATTCCTGCTGTTCGCCTTTCTCCTGCCAAATATGTCGGAGTTCTATCTCTTTATGCCGCAAATGAGGGCCGCGAGATACCTGAATGAGCACGGCGGAGACGAGGCTGACCGTGGTGATGTGACCAGACTTTTCCCAACGTGGTCAGGACAGTTCCTGGCTCCGTTCGGATATCGGCCGAATGGATTCGGGACATTTCGATCCAGCCGCGTGGATTATGGCCGGTTTGAAGAAGTAATCGACGTAAGTACTCCACGAACTGTCGAGGAGAAGGTGGGAGAGATGCGGGAACATCCCGACAGCGCGCTGATTGTGCCGCATGGCTACGAGCCGTACTGTCGGATCGATCCCACGAAAGAGCGCCACTATCTTACTGTCCTCTTTCTCTTTCCTTACTATGGGAAGGCGATTCATCCAGTGAGTGTGCGCAATGAAATCTGCGGGTACATTCTCAGAGAATACCGGCTGGCGCAGGGGCCAACCTCGCAAAGCTTCGGATATGAACTCTGGGTGCCGAAGACAATCTCTCGTGACGCTACGCCGGAGTCTTCAGCCGGTCATAGCCTAGCGCGCTGGAGTAGCGGAGCGAACCGTTGCAGCGCCGACGTGTCTGCTCGCGCGCGTCTGCTTCCAAATGGTCCACAGCGCCGCCAGATGGCGAAGGAAGATCTCGGGCATCTTGCGCCATTTGTAGACCTGGGTGACCCCCGCTGCACGAAGGCGGTGATGAATGGGGAGTTCCCGAATTGTGAAGCCATGACGATGTGCCCGGGCTACGAACTCCCACCAAAAGCCTTCCTTCATGCTGCCGAGTTCGAGTGCCAGCATCTTCGCGACGGGCTTGCGGACCAGGACATATGGGCAGCTGGGGTCGTGAACCGGAGCCCGGAGCACTGCCTGATAAAAGAGGAAGAAGAACCTGGAGAAGAGGCGCCGCAGGAGAGGGTCCGCGCGATGTGTGCGCCACCCGATCACAACGTCAGCGGAGTCCCGAATCTGCCAAAAGCCAGCAAAGTCACGGGGATCACACTGCCCGTCGGAATCCAGACAAAGCAGGAAGTCCGCCTCAAGCATATCCATGCCTTCGCGCATAGCTTTGGAGTAGCCTTTTCTGGCGTCGCTCAGGTTCAGGCGGATGGGCAATTGCTGAGCGAGCTCTTGGAGAACCTGCTTTGAGTTGTCTTTGCTTCCGTCTTCGCAGACGATGAATCCGGTTTGAGCGACACGGGAGAGTTCGGTGAACATTCCTCGAATTGTCTCTTCGATGCTCTCTCCCTCGTTGTGAACTGGCAACAACACTTCAACTTGGAATGATGTCACTTTTTACTCCTGCTGGACACATGTCAGAGTGCTGAAGCAAATCCGGCACTTGTTCGGAGAATGATGCGGTTCGCGTGCTTCGCGTTGCTTTGGCGACGAAGAAGCGGTCAGGAATGATACTTTCCGTTACCCGCTTAAGCGTTCGTGTTTCTTCTTATTTGAGTGGGACATACAGGGTAGGGAACTCACTCGCTTTGCTCACTCGATTCAATCCATGCTGGTATAGTTCGATGCAAAGAGCGCACCTCAGGATAGGACTTTTCGGACTTCTGCAAGGAACCGAAAAGAGCGCAGTTCAGTGTGGATTGCTACGGGGGGACCGGCGTTGATCGACTTTTTGGAAGTGGCGGTCTCAAAGACGAAGCGGCGATTGGTTCCCCTGATGCTCGCGCTTTATGTCCTGGCGTTTCTCGATCGGGTCAACATTGGCTTTGCGAAACAGGCTTACCAGCACGATACCGGAATCAGCAATGAGGCCTTTGCATTCGGTGCGGGCATATTTTTTGTTGCGTATGCTGCGCTGGGCGTGCCAGCCAATCTGATGATGAAAAGGTTCGGCGCAAAACGCTGGATTGGATTGACCACCGTGATTTGGGGAGCACTCTCCGTTGCGGGCGCGTTTGCCGACAAGGAATGGAAGTTCATCACGGTTCGCTTTCTCTTTGGAGCGGCAGAGGCGGGCTTTTTCCCGGGCATGATCTACATGGCCTCGAAGTGGTTTCCCCAGTCAAAGCGCTCAGGGGTGATTGGTCTCCTGTACATGGGCCCGCCGTTAGCCTTGACGATCGGTTCACCGCTATCGGGCGCGCTGCTGGAGATGAACGGAGTGGGTGGGTTTACGGGATGGTTTTGGATGTTTGTAGTAGAAGGACTGCTTGCAGTAGCCGTAGGCGTCATCGCCTTCTTCCTTCTGGACGACAGTCCAGCGCGGGCGCGCTTCCTCAATCCCGCCGAAAGAGACGCACTCATGGACCAACTGAGCGCGGAGGAAAACAGCAAAAGTGCGAGTGTAGCCGTGGCGATTCGCGATCTGCGCGTGTGGCACCTTGCCTTGATCTACACAATCATTCAAATCACTGCATATGGCGTCATCTTCTTTCTACCGACTCAAGTGGCGTCGTTGCTTGGCACGACTGTAGGATTCAAAGCGTCACTGGTTGCGGCTATTCCATGGCTGACGGCGCTTGTGAGTACCTATCTTGTGCCGCGGATCTCTGACCAGACCGGTGATCGCCGACGTGTCGCAGCCGTGACTTTGCTACTCGCTGGAATTGGAATTGGCGTTTCTGGTCTTGCCGCTCCGCTTATCGCGATTGCGGCCCTGTGCCTTGCAGCGGCGGGATTCATAGCGGTCCAGCCAGTGTTCTGGACCATTCCGGCCGAGATGCTGTCAGGAAATGCGCTGGCGGCAGGCATCGGATTCATTGCCATGTTCGGCGCGATTGGAGGTTTTGTGGCGCCGATGATTCGAGTGAAGGCAGAGACGTTCTTTACGAATCCCAGCGCCGGCCTGCTTGTGCTCGCAGTGATCACGATCATAGGGGCCATCGCGATTATGCAGCTTCGGCAAGTTGGCACCGACCATTCGCCTAAAGCCTGATCAGAGGTGCGGCTGACCAGGGCGTCTTGGACGCCAGCGATAGATTCTCGCGGAGTTCTTCCAGAAGTACTTTTCCATCGCGCTTTGAGATTTGCCGGCCATGTACTGCCGTACGATGCCAAGCGTGTCAGAGAACGGTGCGACGTGATCACTGTTGGGCCAATCACTGCCGAAGATCACCCTGTCTTCGCCGAACAGATCCCATAACATATCGAGTCGATCGCGATAGAAGGCCGGGTCTCTGATCAAACTACCGTCTCGCACTACAGGAATTTCCGACAGCTTAACAAAGACATTGGGGTGTTGCGATAACGCGTGCAGGTCGTCGTGATACTGCTTGAGCGCAGGGGCTTCCGTAGGCACAGGCGCATTCGGAAGGTGGTCCACAATAATCCGCAATTCCTTTACTTCATCTGCGGCTCGCAAGAGCGCGCGGATGAGAGGTGGATCAGGGTTGGCGCTTTCGAGAACGAGGCCAGCTTGCGAAAGGTTTTTGAGGCCTTCGATGAAACCGGGTTTGACCAGATCAGCCGCCAGATCGCGATTCCAGAGATTGCCGTAACGAATTCCAAGAAAGAGTGGATTGAGGTGAAGACGATCAAGCTCACTTGAGTAAGTTGATGCGCCCGGGACCAGGTTGCCAACGACGCCGAGGACAACAGGATGATCGCGAGCTACGCCAAGCAACCAATCGTTATCGCTGGCCAGGGGGCTCGCTTCAACTGCGACACTTCCAACGATTCCAAAGGGAGCTGACAGGGCTTCATAGCGCTCGGATGAGGCCGGCTTGTAGAGTGCGGTGTCGCTCTTTTCCGGCCAGGGCACGCCGCCGGGACGCGTTGGATCAAACAGGTGAATGTGCGAGTCGATAATCGGCAGCGTCTGCGATTCAGCGGCAGTTGCAGCATCTGCAACGGGGCGAAGGGTGAATGCAGCTGCACATCCACCTGCAAGGTGAAGAAACTTACGACGCCGCATTAGACCCTCCTGAATTGCTTATCGAATGAAAGCCTGAATTCACCGGCAGAAAGCATGGCTCATCGTACCGGACTGTTTTCGATCAAAGTGAGCGGACCCAGAATGCCCGAAGGGAGAGGCTCGAGTTTCTGCATGTCTTGCGGAATGAATTCCACTCCATTGCGGTCGTAGAGCAGGCGGTAATTCGGAGGGGTTGTACCGGCAAGGGTGTTGATTGCCGTGTTATATACCACGATGCGAATGCTATTCATGCCGGGCTTGAGAAGGTGCGAAATCTCTATGCGGAATGGAGGGTGCCACACATATCCAGCGAGCTTGTCATTTACGTATACCTGCGCAGCCTCACGGACTGGGCTTTCCAGGTAGGCGCGCATGTTGAAGCGCGGAAGCGGGTCTGGCAAGGGGACCTTGGCACCCGTACCGAAGTCGAGAAAGACGGTGTACCCAGGATGCATATCAATCTCCGCCATCTCGATCGTCTTCTCATAGGTGGCCGACCCTGAGTAGTAGCGACGTTCAGGATTCTGGGCCCATGAGGCAAGGTCCGCCATTCGAATGGATCCATCGCCCAACCTGACTTGCCAGTCGTGCGAGATGTCGATCCGCTTATTGGTGGATGGGGGTTCATTGAGAGGGGCAGTCAGCGGCGTATTGGAGAGAAAGATGATCCGTGATTCGTACGGCTCCAGATTCAGCTCAATCTGCTTCGGGTTCGTGAGGCCTTTGATGCTGCCAGTGAACGGATCCCATAGCTCGGCGTGGGCCGCGGCCGACCGAAAGCTTGCCCGGAATGAGTGGGACTGGTTGGTCGTGTTGGCTACAAAGTAGAGATCACCAGACTCGAGATGGCGATGAATGAAGCCGATCTCAGGCGACGGTGGAGTGACAGCAAAGTCGGGCTGTAACCAGGACGCAAGCGATGTGCCAAGGGTGTGCTCATTTGTGACGAAGTGGGCTGTAGCAATCTGGCTGTGAAAAAGCGTGTTTGAGATTTCCTGCACGCGTGCGGAGATTGCCGTCGCATTCAGGCGGCCGGGGGCTGTGGACGGGAGACGGCGCGTGGCGATTACGATTCCTCCGCGACGCGCAAACTCGACGATCTTCTCGTAGGTCGCCGGTGGAATGCGGTCAACGGCAGGCAGAATCAGGACTTTGTAGGGAATGCCGACGGTATCGATCGCGTCAGAGTCGATGAAATCAAGGTTGAATCCGGCGTCCAGAACCTGAGGGATGATTTCACTTCCGAGAAACGCCGCGACGGACTCATCGATCGTGATGTTGGAACCAGTCTCGTCGAAGCCGCCGAGGGATGTGGCAGGCTTGTTTTGCTGAATACGTGCCTTGAACGAAGCCCAAACATCGTCGTTCGGAAGCAGAATCGCAACATCATTGGCTGGTTTTCCCTGGCGCAAGGCATAGCTGACTCGCTGCAGATACAGAGCCAGGTCGGGCATGACGGGAAACCATGGATTGTGGGCGTTGAAGGCTCCTGCTGCATACATGCGCCAGCCAGGCTCGGATGCTGTCTCCGGTGAGTAGGGCCAACCGTGTCCGACGAGTTGATTGATGCCCTGGAGGAAATGCAGATCCGCCTCTGCCTTCATGTCGAGAGGCGTGGCGCGAAACGCCGGAGAGTGCAGCCATGTCCAGGTTTCTGAGGAAATGACAGGGTGATTGAACAAGTGTCCTGCGGACGCTGCCCAGCGCGTGTCAGAAAACTCGCGCCACATATTGATGGTTGCCTTCCCTTCGCCTTCGGGCAGGTCTTCAAACCGATTGCTGGAGAGAGTGACGGGCGGGAATCCATACGTCTGTGAACGAAACAGGGTGTGATGCTGTTGCGCCCAGGCGTGAATGGGTTGGAGGAACTGCTCGTTCGCGAGCTCGGTGAGCGTTTGCCCCCAATCGTGGCGGACGGCAGCAGTCTCCGGGCCGATATCAGCGACGAGGGCGGGAAGCAGCGGCAGCAGGTCATAACCGCGGCGATGCTGGAATTCAGCGAGCAGGTTTGGCGTCCAATCCGAGCCGTAGTCTTCAAGGCTATCGCTGAATACTGCGTACGGCGGATGATCGCCGAACGCGGACATAAGCGGATCGCCGACGGCGTGGAGGTGGCTCTGGATACCCGCGGCATCGTAATGATCCAGAACGAATCCCGCGGCGCCTTGCGCGGCTCGCTTGACCATCATCCCGGTTCGACTCGAGATGAAGAAGATTGCAGTATTGCTCGACGTTGAGCTGTCAGGGAAATCGAGTCGCGCTCCGAGCGGGGCAGGCAACTGCCTGGCTTGCCGCCAATCAGGCCCGGAGTCACCGGCAGGAGCGACAAACGCTGCGAGGAGCTTTTCGCCAGTCTCAAGCGGAGGCACGGCAACGGAGTTCACACCCGCTGGCGCCGATACGGTTTCGACGCGAAGCTCTCCCGCAGCTTGTGTCACCGGGATGTGCGGACCGCCAAATGGCCAACCGCTTCCGAGCGTAATATCGACCCTCAACCCAAGCTGTCGAGCCTGCTCCGCTGCAAAGCGGAGATTTTCGATGTGCTCAGCGGAAGCGAAGGAATAGTTGTGGAATCCGGTTTCTGGATCATCGAGAGCCAATGGGTATAGGGTGGCGATTTCGACGCCGCCGATTCCGGCTGCCTTCATCTGCTCCAGTTCGCGTTTCAGTTCAACCTTGGTTGCAGAAGGTCCAAACCACCACCAGCGCATCATGATCCTGCAATCATCCGGCGGGTGAGCGAACGCCTGATGAAGAGCGGAGGTATCTTCTCTGGAAGTCGGAGATGCTTGCTGCGAGAACGCGTCCGGGTGGACAAGGATCGAGAGCAGCAGAATACGAAGGAGCCGCAGCGCATTGAACTTCAGAATTCGTCGACTTAGCATTGGCTCAGCCATCGTATCCTGCTCGAGGCCCATCAGCATCTCGGCCGTTTCTCGCGGGCGCTTTTCATGCACGAGTTCGGTGCGCGGTGTCGAGTACCCCCTCCCCATATTCTGTAAAGAAATTCCTTGTTTTCATAAGGTTACGGCAGGGGTGTGTCTGTAAAATCCTCTCGGCATTGGACTTAGCCGCAGAATCCTCTCAACATTAGACTTACGGGTAGTTTTTGAGCAATTTGATCATTTTCGTCTCACATTGTGGTGTCGGCACTGATCCTGGATTGGCTTCTTCCGATTCGGAATTCAACTTCTATTGTGCGCTGGATGGGGGTAATTTTCTGCACGTCGGACCTGGGGTGGATCCCAGCCATGCGCAACTTGTCCGGCAGATTCACCCACTCTTGCGCCGTAGAATTGCTGACGGCAGACCATGGACTCAGGAGAATAGCGAAGCATGTCGCGCAGAGAGTTTCTTCGTCAGGCAACGGCCGGCGGGTTGGCCGTTCTGCTCCCGGAAAATGCGCCAACCCAGAGCGTCGCAAGCACGCCGGCTCCGGGCCTCAACTTCAGTGTGCGTTCCTTCGGAGCAATCGGAGACGGAACCACGATCGACACGCCTGCTGTGAACCGCGCCATCGAAGCCGCATCTGCGGCGGGCGGGGGAACGGTGATCTTCTCTGCCGGTACCTACGCCTGTTACACGATTCGGCTGAAAAGCCACATCTGCCTGATGCTTGAAGCGGGAGCGACCATACTCGCTGCATCCGTGCCGGCCGAGGGCACGACAAGCGGCGGATACGATCCGGCAGGGCCTCCGCAGCCGTGGGAGGCATATCAGGATTTCGGGCACGGTCACTGGCCCAACAGCCTCATCTGGGGAGACGGGCTTGAAGACATCACGATCTGCGGCCCCGGCCTGATCTGGGGCAAGGGGCTCAGCCGCGGTGAAGCCAGCGAGCTTCCGCGCGCCGAGAGTCCCGGCGTTGCGAATAAGGCCATCGCACTGAAGAACTGTCGCAATGTCACTCTCCGCGACTTCCGCGTTCTGATGGGAGGCCACTTCGCCGTTCTGCTCACGGGGGTGGACAACGTCGTTATCGACGGGCTGACCATCGACACCAACCGCGACGGCATCGATATCGACTGCTGCCGCAATGTGCGGGTGGCCAACTGCGCAGTCAACTCTCCGTGGGACGATGCGATCTGTCCAAAGAGCTCGTTCGCGCTGGGCTACGCTCGTGCCACTGAGAATGTGACGATCACCAATTGCTACGTCACGGGAGCCTGGCAGTACGGAACGATGCTCGACGGCAGCTGGAAGCCCGGCAGCTATTCCGACGTGCGGAAGTCAATCGGCCGAATCAAATGCGGGACAGAGTCGAATGGCGGGTTCATCAACATCACCATTTCAAACTGCGTCTTTGATCGATGCCGCGGCTTCGCCCTCGAGACCGTTGACGGCGGCCGCATTGAAGATATCTGCATCTCGAACATCACGATGCGCGGGCTGGTGCACTCTCCGTTTTTTCTACGCCTCGGAGCGCGCCTTCGCGGACCTGCGGGCATCGTTCCCGGAGTGCTGCGCCGCGTGCTCATCTCCAACGTGAGCAGTTTTAATGCTGTGGCGGAGTACCCATCCATCATCGCCGGGCTTGCCGCCACTCCCATTGAGGACATCAAGATCAGCGACGTGTATCTTCACCAACTCGGCGGCCAGAATCAGGAACTCGCGTCGCGGGTTCCACCGGAAGCCGAAAAAGCCTACCCAGAGGCAAGCATGTTCGGGCCGTTGCCTGCCCGGGGATTCTTTCTGCGTCATGCACGCAACCTCGAAGTCAGCAATGTGGAGATCGCAGTTTCATCCCCGGACGCCCGGAGCGCGATATGGGCAGAAGACATCGACGGACTGGACGTATTTCGACTGCGCTCGGCGACCGGTCCTGCCTATCAACTCCGCAACGTCCGGCAGTTCCGCAACTTTGGATCGATTCATGTTCCGGACCGGGTGCTGGGCACCGCCGCCGCTGAGAGCTTCTAGGGCTGGTTGCCAGGCGAATGCATCCCTCAGGGGCAGAAGCCCTGACCTACCAGTCGTGCCCTGCATGGTTCTCCGGTCCAAGTGGCTACTGCGCTCGCTTTTTTGGTGACCATAGTTCCTCAACGCAAGCTCAATTCAGGATAGAATTCTCTTAATTAATTAAACAGCTCAATTGGACCTCTCTGGCCTCTCTGCGTGACACGAACTGCACAAGGGCCACGGTCAGGTTCCAGAAGCTACAAGACCTGCGCGATCGTTCGCACGGGGGGTGTTGCGTCGCGTCGGTAGCTTGGTCTACACGCCCGCCATACGCCCTGAATTCGATTGCTTTTGAGAACAAAATAACTGCCTTGCCGGCCCTATATAGAGATCTCCTTGCAGCAAGTCTTCACCAGAACAGGACTCACCAGCCCCGGTAGCCGGCTTCTGATGCTGGCGATCCTGTCATCGCTTGCGGTCATGGGCGCATTCAGCATTCCCGCCTATGCCGGGACGACTTATTACGTCAACAATCGCGCCGGCTCGAACTGCAGCGACGATGGCCCGCACACGCGGACCAGGCCATGGTGCACGTTTACGCCAGTCAACAGCATCAAGACGCTCTCTGCGGGCGACAAGATTCTGCTTGCGCGAGGCAGCACGTGGAACCAGGAACTGAGCCTCGCCGGTTCCGGCACCCCGGCTGAGCCGATCGTTCTGGGCGCGTACGGAACCGGCGCCAGCCCGAGAATTCTGCGCAACCAGGCGACCAGCGACATCTGCATCGCGCTCACCGACCCAAGCCACTGGAACATCAGCAACCTGGAGGTCGGCAGGGCCAGCGTCGGCATTCTGCTCCACTACACTCAGCTCTCGAACAACGGCATCGCGATCAGCGACATCTACGCGCACGACAACAAGGGGATCTGGAGCGGGTACTCAAGGGAATTTCCTGTCTCGCGCAAAGCAAGGGATCCGTTCGCGAGCAGCTTAAACATCAATCTCTCCTCGGGGATCCTGTTTAACCTTGAACCCAGCCTGGCTTTCAGCAGTTCTCAGTATGTACTGAAGGGGGTCTCGGTCAGCAACGTCCGGGGCGAGCGCAACCTCGATAGCGTCTCCTTCGACGCCGAGACCGACACCACTGACAACCAGGATGGCCACAACGCCTTCCAAGACGTCACCCTTAACGGACTTTTCTTTTCAGGCGATGATGGACACGCCGCTGCTGCCTATCAGTCCGCGGGGCTGGGATGCAGCGACTCTCTTCGGCTCATGGGGGTGATGAACGTGACGGTGCTGAACTCGGTCCTCTACAACGAAGCCGCGTGCCATACCGCCACTGGAACGGCCGCGGTCATTCTCGACCGCGTCAGCAACGTGACGTTGGTCAATAACATTCTGTTCGGCGTGCCGCCGTCGGATAGTCCCGACGAAACAGGGATCGACCTCGAGTGGTCCGAATCCCATGTGGACCTTGACGCGAACCTCTTCGCAGGAAACGCCGGCGCGGGAGTCGAGATATTGAACATTCACCCCGGCGACCATTCCGTTGACATCAATATCCGCGACAACGTCTTTGCGAACAACGCGCGCACTTTCAACCCGGGCGCCGCGTCGATCTGGGAATACAACAAGGGCAGTGGATATGCAACGCCCTCGGGGTCCATTAAAAACAACCTCTTCACCGAGCCGAATGGCAGATTCTTTGGGGGCGAAAACATTGGCTCGATGACGAACTCGAACAATCTCTCGACCTCATCCGTGTCCAACTTCGCCGCGGAACAGTTTTCGTCGACACAAGGGAAAAACCAGTGGCAGTACATGTACGAACGATCTGAGTCTGCCTGGGCCAATATCCCCGGATACTCGTCGCTCGAATACAACGGGACCTGGGAGGTCAGTCCCAATCAATACGTGAATGCATTCAATCTTGCCCCAGCAAGTTGCACAGGAGCTTGCGATACCGGAGGCGTCGCACGCGTCTGGGTTGCCCCTCGGCGCGGCACAATCAACATTAGAGGACACGTGCTCAAGTCCGATTCTCGCGGCGGCTCTGGAGTCTACGCCGTAATCAACCTCGTGTCTGGACGGAACGTCACCCAGATCTGGCCGGCCTCGGGCGGCAAGCAGCTCGTTGCCGGTTCAGACCGAGTTGGCTATGCCACAGATGTGGACAGCGTCTCAGTCGCTCCCGGCGACATGATCCGTTTCGAAGTCAATGCAAACGGTGACAATTCGCATGACACAACGAGCTGGACGCCTTCGATAGCCTACACTTCGCTCTCCGCTCTGAACTCTTCAAGCCTCAACTCGCGCAGAGATCGCGAGGGAGTGAATGCGCCAAAGGGATCGATGCCTCACGCAGGTCGTTGAGTTCGAGAAAGAGTCGTCGAATTCATTCAGGTGCGGTGGATGGCGTCGCCTGCGAGCCCTCTCTGGGCCCAAAACCCTGCCAAGAGGGAAAGTACTGAGAAAATTGCGATTTCGGCGGTGTGAATCGGCCAGAAAATCCCTGTATGATGATCAAAATCAGGTGAGTTCCTGGATCGCTTTCCCAGTTCGAGGGGCATCCCGAGCAGGGACCAGCAATTTGCTGGTGAGGTCGGAATTCAAAGACACGCCGCCGATTCATGGGCTGCTTGAACTGCAGAGCGCAAAAGATAACCTTGAGTTCGGCGTGACGCCGGACCTTCTGGAATTCGAAGGATGAACAAAGCCGTCTGTTTCAGCACCCCGACGATCTGCTCCACGCTGAACCGCCTCTTCTTCATCAGCGAAGACCCACACCCTTCAGGCCAGGTTCTTGCCGAAGATTAACCATTCAAGCTGTTCAGAAATACCGGGGCCAATCAATCGCCAAAATTTCGTCTGCATGCGGCTACGGTTTCTGCTCGCCGCCAAAAAACGAACGTTAAGGAATCTAACGCAGAATCGCCTCGGAATTGGGTACCTACTTAGAACATGAACGATTTCGCGCACGCTAGTCCGTCACGTGAAGCCCCCCGTCCCAAAACTATCTGGTGGCGAAAGCACGTGTCAGCAGTCCGGGTGGCGTTCTGCTTTTCTTTTGTCGCCCTCGCTACGATCTCTGTCAGGTTTTTCCAGCGAGAGGGCAGCGGCGCCAACCTGATGTGGGGCGCCAACGCACTGCTGCTTACCTACCTGTTGTTAGCGCCCCGCTGGCGCTGGCCTATCTACATAACGGCTGGTGTGACAGCCATGGTGGTCGGCAGCGCAATTATCGGCGAACCATGGAGTACCAATCTTTTCTATAACGGGTTGAATCTGGTTGAAGTCATGATCGGCGCATTTTTGTTGCGGAGAAAGTCCACGCAGCTTCCGCGCTTCACGGATGGCAGTTACCTGGTCCGATTCGTTTGTTATGGGGTATTGGCGGGTCCTATCATTGCGGGTTTGATTTTCACGTTGATCATGGCAATGTGGCAGCACACCCCTCCGGTCAAGACGTTCCTTGGCTGGGTTATTGGCGATGGGCTAGGGGCTGCGGTCGTAATTCCGACATTCGCCGCCATTTTTCAAACTCGATTCAGAAAGTCCGCAAGTGTGAGGCAGCATTGGTTCTATCCTTTGGTCCTCGCCGTAGTGACGGTGGTTGCATTTTCTCAAAACGGAACGTCATTCCTCCTCCTGATTCTTCCGTTCCTTGTGCTTGTTTTAATGCGGCTGGGACTTGGATTTGCAGCGCTCGCGACACTCTCGATCGCGGTGACAGCCAGCTGGTTCACCATTCATGGTTCAGGTCCATTCGCAATTTCAAAGTCTGTTGACGTGATCGACTCGAGCATCCAGTTGCAGTCCTTTGTTGCGTGTTGCATGTTCATGATCTACATCGTTTCAGTGATTCTGGAGGAACGAAGCGCAATTGAGCAGCGCCTGCAGGAAATTGCCTCAATTCACGCATTGGTGACGGAGAACTCGCGCGATGTAATCCTGCTTGCCGATCTCGAAGGACGGCGCACGTACGTCTCTCCTGCGATCGAAAGGATGAAAGGGTGGAAACCCGAGGAACTAATCAATCGCGAGCTCACTGAGCTGACCCACCCGGATGATCGGGACAGACTGGAAGCTACCGTCCACCGCCTTCGCCTGGGTTCCGAAGACGCCATCATCGAGTATCGTGTGCGAAACCGAAAAGGGGAATACGGCTGGGTAGAAGCGAACCTTCGCATGTTTCGGGACCGGAAGACTGGTATTCCCGCTGGAATTCTCAGTTTGATTCGGGACATCAGCGAACGCAAGCGCAGTGAAGATGCGCTGCGCCGGACCGAAAAGCTTGCGGCAACGGGCCGTCTTGCTGCTTCCATCGCGCACGAGATCAACAACCCTCTTGAGGCAATTACGAACCTCCTTTTCCTATTGCGCCATTCCTGCGGGTTGGAGGGGGAAGCACTGAACTACGTCACGCTCGCCGAGGGAGAGGTTCAGCGTATGTCTGAGATCACACAGCAGACGCTGCGCTTTTATCGTCAATCCACCTTACCGGCACGCGCCAACATGGCCGATCTTCTTGATTCGGTGCTGAACTTCTACAGCGCACGATTGAGTTCGCTCGGCATTCAAGTGGAACGGAATTACGACCCGTCAATGGACCTCTATTGCTTCTCGGGAGAACTGCGCCAGGTGATTGCAAACCTGGTGAGCAACGCCATAGACGCAAACAGTGTGGGTGGCCGATTGATCGTGCGTGCCCGGCGTTCACACGATTGGAGCGATTCGAATCGGGACGGTGTGCGATTCACAGTGGCCGACAGCGGAGAAGGCATGGACGCCGAAGTGCGCCGGCGGCTCTTTGAGGCATTTTTTACTACGAAGGAATCTTCCGGGACCGGGCTTGGCCTCTGGGTCAGCCACGAGATCATCCACAAGCATCATGGCAAGGTACATGTGCGAAGCCGCAAGGCATCTTTGAGCGGGTCTTCAGGGACCGTCTTCCAAATGTTCTTTCCTGACAACCAGGAACTGACGGCGGCGGCCCGGCTGCAAATTGCGGAACAGGTTTAGCGGTGATCTGCTGTGCGGGAAGATCTGGTTCAGTGGAACGATGGCTTCAGAAACCGTCTCTTTACGATACGAAATCATACTCAGGCCTGTGCGGAGTGTGGCGGCCCGTCATTGCTTCTTGCCGCTGAGCAGGTCGTAGCACTTCTGCGCCGCTTCACTTTCCGAAGCCTCGAAGGTGTCACGAAGATAGATTGGCCCGGTAAACTTTTTCCCTGCGTTGGTCTGACGGAAGCCCATGATTGCCTCCCACGGCACGGGCTCGGGCATGGCAATCTCCTGCTCCCCGAAGATCGCCGTCCATGCGTGGGATCCCTTTTTCGGCACCACGAACCCTCCGTTTACGAACAGCACATACACCCACCCATTCTCTTTGGCGAAACCCTTGGCGACGGTCGTGGCCCGCGAAGTGGAGATGAAACCCTTCAACGCTTCCTCCGCCAACATTCGGCCCAGGTGCAGCGACTCATGCTCGATGCACGCCCGCCAGATTCCGTAGTAGACGAACATCTTGCGCAGTCCCGGGTCCATCGATTGGTTGACGCATTTCTGAAAGTCGGCGAAGCTGATCGACGTACCCATCTTGCTCTGGAGGTATTTGCTGAACTGCGGGTAGATAACATTCTCCATGTATTTGGCATCAGTGCGGGTGATCGGCGGAAGGAAGCCGGCCGCCTTTTTGATCTCCCTGGGAGGGCGGGTATCTCCGCGGAATGTGTAAGCCTGGACGCGCGGAATAACCTTCTGCAAGTCCCAGTCGCGCGCGAAGCCCGTCTTCAGATGCGGCGCGACCCCTACCTGCAGATTAAACGCCTCAGACTTTGTCACGGGGGTCGGCTTGTAGACTCCGGCCTGGATGGCGGCTCCTGGCTGCTGCGGACCTCGGGTGGCAGCGAGCCTGACAGGTCCGGGCGCGCTCTCAGGTTTTGCGCTCACCCAGACGTGGTCGAGAAGGGCCTGCAGGGCAGGCGCGAGCGGCGCTATGGCTTGAGCGGCATGCGCTCTGCTGGGGATGAAATCCAGCTCCCCACCCTTCCACTCCACACTACCCCCTTGTTCTTCAGCAGTGAAATCGGCGGCTCGGTACGCCCAGAAATCGTCGTCGTAGTTCGCTCCGACCCCAAGCAGATGGTTTCGCAGGCTCATACGGATATCTCCTTCGTCGACCTCGAAAGGAATGGAGGCGCAATTATACGCGGTGGCTTTGGGTGGCGATCCGCCGGCCCTCCCGCGGAAAAGCGCTCGCCCTGACTGCCCTTTCAGATGAGCGGGCTCTCCTCTGCCTCGGTTCAGTTGGCTGCTGCGCTTGTCCTGAGCGACGCGCTGCTTGCGTGGTATCCTGTTGCCCTTTCGAAATCGCCTCTGTTGGATCCTTGACACAGGAGACGCGCATGTTTGTAGTGGTCTGGGGGATGGTTGGTGCGGGCGTCGCTGCGCTGGTCGCGGGCCTCATTCTTGCCCGAGCACGGTTTCGAGCAGCTTCCGGCGTCGGCAGAGTTGTGGTGCTGGGGCCGGTCTTCGAGGCCACCGCGCTCGCAGTTTTTGCCGCGGAGCACTTCACCGCAGCTCGCGATTTAATGCCCATCGTGCCCCGCTGGATCCCGGGTCCTTTGTTCTGGACTTACTTTGTTGGCGCGGCACTACTGGCTGCGGCCACTAGTTTCATCGCCTGGCGGCATGTGCGCTGGTCGGCATCGCTGCTCGCGCTGCTATTCCTCATCATTGTCGCCACAATCGACTTACCCAACCTGCCCAAGCACGTGCATGAGCGGCTCTTCTGGACGCTCACCGTGCGCGAGACGGCATTTGCCAGCGGAGCGTTGGTGCTGGCAGGCAGCGTGTGGACGCGCGGAAGCTCGATAGGTGGCGCGCTCATGCTGATCGGCCGCACAGTCGTAGGGGTGACGATGATTTTCTATGCGATCCAGCACTTTTTGTTCCCGCTATTTGTTCCAGGCGTTCCTCTGGAAAAGCATATGCCGGCATGGGTGCCCGCACCGACGCTGCTTTCGTATCTGGTCGGAATGATCCTGCTCCTCGCGGGTGTTGGGCTGCTCATCCGCCGCACGATCCGCATCGCAGCCGCCGGTTCAGGAACGGTACTTCTGCTGCTCACGGCGTTCTTCTACGTTCCAATTCTCGCGATGGAGATCCATTCCCCGCTTGCGGTAGAAGGGATCAACTACGCGGCCGACACGATGCTGTTTGCAGCGACCGCTTTGCTGGCAGGATTCGGCGCGGACAGCACGACGGTCTAAGGCGAGGAATCGCATCTAGCTGCCAACCCGAATTCGAGACGGCAACAACAGGCCCGCCGCAAGGCCAAGACGGGAACCTTCATGATCGTGGAAGTCGATCTTCAATAACCGGAACCCTCATGCGGTTGCCCCATCCCTGTAGCCCAGCTCCTTTGAACACTCGTGCCTTCACACTCGTCTCGGCACTCTCGGCGGAGACAGTACGAACGGCGGGCGCGGGCCGAGCCTGTTGTTTTCGAATGAACTGGAGATGTCTGGTCAGGGGCAAGTCAGAATCTGTATCCGGGCTTTAGTTCGCAGCGATAGAGCGTGGTCTTTTCTTCGCCACTGTCGGTTCGAGCCGTGCAAGTGGCCCAACTTAAGTAGAGGTCCGGTCCAAGGGGAAATACCATTTGGGCGCCGTCTACCTCGGCCTCGAGGCTTACACCCTCCTGTGTTGGCGGCACGGTAAAGTTTAGCGCCCGGCCAAAAATCGCAGGATAGGAATGACGAACAGTCGAATTGATCCCGACATGCAGGACCTCGGCTTCAACCAGAAATGTCGCGGTATCCGACCAATTCAGAGCTGAAACAGTAATTTTGCGGCCTCCACGCGCGAAACCGCTCGAATCAATCTGCGTGAACGGGCACGGCCCGGCGATGCACGAAGCTCGCACACTGCCAAATTCATTGTCGACACCGGCATCCAGCGATACGGACCCGATGGAAGCCTTCCAATCCCCGTGCGGTGAACAAGGGGACTGCTGATCGCAGGGAAGGTTGCCGCGATTGATGGCTTGAAAGGTCTTGACGGCACTCCCGATATTGACTTGAGTCGGCGTGTTGATCGTATATCTCACCCTTATGTTGGTCACCGCAATCGAAGGGCTTCCATGATCGGCTCCATTTTGTTCGGGTGTTGGAACCATCGCCGCGATGTAGAGTTTTTGGGCGGCCTGGCGAAACCCGGATTGCACGTTGATGGTCAGCGCTTCGTAGCCGGGATGCGAAAAGCTCAAGATCACAGTCTTCCCGGCCCAGACGCCTCCCCGCAATGGGAGGCTAAAATACCCCAAATCGTTCGATTTCGTGGTGGCGCTTGTCGCGCCATCGGATGCAGTGACCACTACGTCCGGGATGGGTAGCTCTCTTCGGCTGTCGTCGTCGCGACGAATCACCGCGCCTTGTATTCTCGTACCGTTCGCGCTCCCGCGATGCAGGAGCACAGCAACAGCGATGGCCGTTGCGGCCGCAACGACTCCGAGGGTGCTCCAGACAACGACACTCCGTCGCTTCACTGCGATTCCGCCAATATAACTCCCTTACAGATTGGTTTGACGCATTCTTTGCACTGTCTTGCCGTCCAGCCACGGCTCATATCCTGTTCATATTCTGTTCATTTCCTGCATCTAACTCAATGGCTCACACCAGTTTGGACCCGATTGCGCATAATATCGGTGAACAAGCACCCGGGCTAAACAACACTGCTTAGGAGAATCGATCCGTTCGATTGAGTCTACGAGATGAAATTGCCGCAGATTCACCAAGTCGTTACCGCTCGAGAAGCTGACAATACCCGGCGCGGTTTGTTGCGCCAAATGGCCGGGCTGTCCCTGGGTTTGCCGCTTCTGCAAGGGAGCGCGCTGCCCTGTCTTTCGGAGGCTATCGCCCCGGATGCGAGAACGACGCCCCATGCAAATCCAGCAACGCCCCCCGCACCAACCTCACTTTCTCGCCAGGACGATGAATTTTTGAATGAATTGGAGCGGCGGAACTTTCTCTTCTTCTGGGAGCAGGCAAACCCGCAGACTGGATTGGTCAAAGACCGCTGCAATATTCGCGCCAAAGACACGAGTGTCGTCGCGAGCATTGCGTCCACAGGATTTGGCCTGACCGCAATCTGCATCGGAGAGAAGCGAAATTTCCTGAGCCGCGCTGAGGCGCGCTTGCGTGTGATCTCTTCATTGTCTTTCTTGTGGCATAAGCTGCCGATGCATCGTGGATTCTTCTACCACTTTGCCAATATCAATACCGGCGAACGGATCTGGGAATCAGAGGTCTCCTCTGTCGATACGGCAATTCTGCTTTGCGGCATTCTGACCTGCCGTCAGCACTTTCAGGATGCTACGATTACGGAACTGGCACACGCAATCTTCGATCGAGTGGACTGGACATGGCTGTCAGAAGACACGAGCCTGCTGTCCCAGGGCTGGACGCCGGAGTTCGGATTTCTGCCTTCCAAGTGGGACGTCTACAGCGAACTGATGATGATGTACCTGCTGGGGTTGGGATCAACTTCGCATCCGCTCCGCAGCGAGGTCTGGTTCGCGTGGAAACGGACCGTCTTTGAGTACGATGGATCGCGCTACATTGGCTCGTTTGCGCCGCTCTTTGTACACCAGTATTCACAGGCATGGTTCGATTTCCGCAACAAGAAAGATCGCTACGCGGACTACTTTGAAAACTCGGTCATCGCCACCGATGTACACCGCCGTTTCTGTCTGCAACTGAATGAGCAGTTTTCCGACTACAGCAATGCCCTTTGGGGCATCACGGCCTCGGACTCCGAGAACGGCTATGTGATCTGGGGAGGTCCACCGGCGATGGGGCCGATCGATGGAACCATCGTACCCGCAGCGACCGGCGGCTCATTGCCGTTTCTGCCCGACGCAACCATGCGGGTGCTGCGAACCATTCATGACCATTATCCAGGCGCATGGAGCCGCTATGGCTTCGTCGATGCGTTCAATCCATTGAGGAACTGGTATGATACCGACGTGATCGGCATTGACACCGGAATTACGATGCTTATGGCAGAAAACGCGCGAACCGGATTTGTGTGGAATACCTTCATGAAAAACGCGGAGGCACGACGGGGCATGGAGATTGCGGGCTTCAAGACGTATGAGAAGGCAAGTTCCTAGTTCCTAATCCTGTTGAACCAATGATTTGTTTTGACGGGAAATCTGGTCAGAGGAAAGTGGGTTTCGGCATGACTTGTGAAAGGCCGGCCATCGCGTTGAACTGGGCGACTGGGAACCTTGATCTGCGCGTCAAGATCTGCGGCTGCCCATCGCGGAAATGTTGGCGAGGGGACCGAACCTGCGACGGGTCTATGGCGCATCTGACACATTCGGAGGAATCCCGGGGGGTGCATGTCGACAGCCAAGAATGACGTGAATTCCGCCGGCCGGTTGAGCGAGCCAATGGCCGCTCAGCCGCAAACTCCGGGAAAGGCCTGGGGCGACCGCGTGCGCGCGCTCAGGAACGTGCCTCCGGTCCTGCACTTCGTGTGGGAGTCCGGCCCCGCGGTCGTTTCATGGAACATCGCCCTGCGCGTCGTGGTTGCCTTTCTGCCCGTCGGCATCGGCATTATTGGCCGCTTCATCATCGATGGGGTCAATACCATCCGGATGCACAGGCCATTGCCCCAACACTTCTGGTGGCTGGTTGCTGCGGAGATGGCGCTCGCGGTACTCATCGGTATTCTCTCGCGGTCGGTGGATTACTTTGACAACCTGCTCGCCGACCGCTATACCCATCACGTCAGCGTCGAGGTCATGCGCAAAGCCGCAGCTCTCGACGTCACCGTCTACGAAGATCCAGTCTTCTACGATCGTCTCGAGCGTGCCCGGGTGCAGGCCACTGACCGTCTGGCCATGATCCAGCAGATGGGCCGGCTCATCCAGCAGACTGTAACCGCCGTCTCATTCTCGGCTGTGCTCATTCGATACTCTCCCTTCCTGCTGTTGCTGCTGGTTGTCGGCATCATCCCCGCATTCCTCGGTGAAAGCCACTTTGCCTTTCTCACCTACGCCAAGAATTTCCGCCAGACCCCCTGGCGCCGCCAGATGGATTACCTGCGCCAGGTGGGCGGCAGCAAAGAGGCGGCCAAAGAACTCAAGCTCTTCAACCTCAGCGAGTATCTAACCGGCCGCTTTACCGGACTCTCGCAGCGGATCTACGAAGAGAATGTCGCCCTCAACCGCCGCCGTCTCTTCTGGGGCGGCCTGCTCGCGATCCTCGGCCAGCTTGGCTACTACGGGGCCTATGCCTACAGCATCTACCGCACAATCCAAGGGCGCTACAGCATTGGCGACCTCACACTTATCACGACGGCGATCATGCAGTCCATGGCCAGCATTCAGCAGGCTTTCTCCACCGCATCCGGAGTTGCCGACCAGGCTCTCTTCCTCACCGACCTGATTGGCATTCTTTGAGATGAAGCCTCGGGTCGAATCCAAGGTCGACGGCCTTCCCGTGCCGCGGCCTATCCAGCGTGGTTTTGAATTCCGAAATGTTTCCTTCGTCTATCCGGGCACCGATCGGCGTATCCTCAGCGACTTCAATTTCACGCTCAGCCCGGGTGACCGCGTCGCTCTGATTGGTGAAAACGGTCAGGGCAAGACCACGATGGTCAAGCTCATCACCCGTCTCTACGATCCGACCGAGGGCCAGATTCTGCTGGACGGCGTCGATCTTCGTGAGTACGACCTGGCGGCACTGCACTCGGAAATCGGCGTCATCTTTCAGGACTTCATGCGCTACGAGATGACTGCCCGGGAGAATATTGTCGTCGGCCGCGTTGAGGTGCCGCATTCGCAGGAAGAGATTGAAGACGCCGCGGAACGGAGTCTTGCAGCCGGCGTCGTTGCCAAGCTGTCTGGGGGATACGACCAGATGCTTGGCCGCCGTTTTGAAGACGGTGTCGACCTGTCCGGCGGCGAATGGCAGAAGCTGGCTCTGGCCCGCGCCTACCTCCGCGACGCACAGCTGCTCGTTCTCGACGAACCCACCGCAGCGCTGGATGCCCGCAGCGAGTTCGAAGTCTTCGAGCGTTTCGCCGAGCTCACCTATGGCAAAATGGCACTCCTTATCTCCCATCGCTTCTCCACGGTGCGCATGGCTGACCGCATCGTTGTGCTGGAAGGCGGCCGCCTGGTGGAAGAAGGCAGCCACCTTGAACTCGTGGCGCTTGGCGGCCGCTACGCAACCATGTTTGAGATGCAAGCCGCAAGTTACCGATGAGACCCAATGACTGATTCCGCTCCAATGCCGATAACGCAGCAACAGCTCGATCACCTGCGCGAAGCGGCGCGCGAGGCAACATCGTGGGATGTGGTGCATAGACCCAGCACCGCCAGCTCTTTCCCTGCACGAGTTAGCGCCGCCCTGCACGCGCTCAAACTGTTGGAACGGGACCTTGCCTCACTTCCCATGGCAGATGCGCCGGCCGAGGAGAATCACCCCTCCGCCAGGGACGCCGCTTTGCTGGAACTGCAGAAGAATTTTCGACTGGTTCGGTCAGCCATTGCCGACGTAACCGATAGCCCGCGGATCGCGGCTAAGCTGCCGCGCGTCGCCATTCATGCACGAGGAGACGAACCCCGCGCCGCCGCCTGTGCCGAGGTCTATCTCAACGCCGTCGACGGTGACTTTTCCGTGCCGACGTTTCGCACCTTCGTTTGCGAGTTGCAGACGCACGAACCTCTCCTGGTGGGAGAACTGTGGGGCATCACAAGCTTCCTCAGGTTCGCGCTGCTCGAAGCGTTGCTAGCCGAGGCACACACTCTGCTGGGCTCGTCCGTCGCTCTCCAGCAGCCTCTGATCTCGGTTCGTCTGCGGAGCCTCCGCATCATCAACCATGCCGACTGGGTCTCCATCATCGAGCCACTCATCCCGTTTGACGACTACGCTCCGCCAGGATCCCGCGGATACCTATGGGCGCATGGACTTTGAAACCCGCGAATTCTACCGCAAGCGCGTCGCATACATCTCCGCGCACTCCGATTACTCCGAATCCAGGGTTGCACTCACCGCCCTTGAACTTGCCCGGGAAGCTGTCAATCTGCCATCCGACGATCCACGCATCCATCTGCGCCGTATCCATGTCGGCTATTACCTCATCGATAAGGGATTTCCCCAGCTCGCGGCACAGGCAGGGTTTCACCCGCCGCTCATGGAGCGTGCGCGAATCTTTATTCGTTCTCTGGCAGACGACTTCTACATCGTGAGCATCGAACTCATCACCATATTCCTCGTTGCAGCGGCCCTTTTCCCGCTGGTGCCCAACCACTCCGTTGGCCTGGCAGCTGTCGTTGCCCTGATGTTGTTGCCTGCCATGCAGGCCGCGGTCGAACTGGTCAACAACACGGTCACTGCCATTTTTGGTCCGCAGCCTCTCCCCAAACTCGACTTCAGCAAGGGCATCCCACTTGATTGCGCCACGATGGTCGCAGTGCCTACCTTGCTGTTGAACGAAGAGCAGGTTCGCAAAATGGTGGTTGATCTGGAAGTCCGCTTTCTAGCCAATCGCGACCCAAATCTGCACTTTGCTCTGCTCACTGACCTGCCCGACTCCGTTTCCCAACCGCACGATAACGATTCTCATCCGCTTGTCGAACTCGCCCTCCAACTTGTCGACGAACTCAATGCCAGGTACACATCTCCCGCAGGCGGCTCCTTTCTCCTTCTGCATCGTCATCGCATCTTCAACACGCGACAGGGCGTGTGGATGGGCTGGGAACGCAAGCGCGGCAAGTTACTCGATCTCAACAAACTCATCGTGGGCGAATTCGACGCCTTCCCCATCAAGGCAGGCCCTCTCGAGGTTCTCGACAGAATTCGCTACATCCTCACCCTGGACTCGGATACGCAGCTTCCGCGCGGTACCGCCGCGCAACTTGTCGGCGCGATTGCTCACCCACTGAACAAGGCTGTGATTGATCCCAAATTGCGCATTGTCATCGCGGGATACGGCATCCTGCAGCCGCGAGTCGGCGTCAGCGGTTCAGTCTGCCTCACGCTCGCGCCTTGCGACCATCTATTCCGGCCAGAGCGGCTTCGACATTTACGCGCGCGCCGTTTCCGACGCCTACCAGGACCTGTTCGGCGAGGGGAGCTTCACCGGCAAGGGAATCTATGAGGTCGCGGTATTCCATGCTGTGCTCGACCGCCGCTTTCCTCGCAACGCACTGCTCAGCCACGACCTGATCGAGGGCGCCTACGCGCGCGCAGGGCTTGCGACCGATATCGAAGTCATCGACGATTATCCCTCGCATTACAGCGCCTACAATCGCCGCAAGCATCGCTGGGTCCGCGGCGACTGGCAGATCGTGCAGTGGATGTTCTCGCGCGTCCCCGAAGAATCAGGTCGCCCGGTACCCAACCCCATCTCCTCGATCTCCCGCTGGAAGATCTTCGACAACCTGCGCCGCTCACTCGTAGAGCCATTCACCTTCATCCTGTTCCTTGCCGGTTGGCTTGGCCTGCCGGGTGGTCCGCTCTATTGGACCGTGGTGTTGTTCGTTTTGCTCGTTTCTCCCGCGCTCATCGCGCTTGGCTTCGGTCTCGGGGCGCGCCTTGCGGAGCGAAGAAAAGGGCGGTATCGGCGAGGCATTCTCCGGCTTCTGGAAGGCGTTGTTCGTCGCTTTCCTCAACCTTGTCTTTCTGCCTCACCAGACCCTGCTTTCGCTCGACGCCATCGTCCGCTCTCTTGTCCGGCGGTTCATCACGGGCAAGCGTCTTCTTGAGTGGGAGACTGCGGCCCAGTCTGAAGCCGATTCGTCCAGCAGCACTCCGGTCGATCGCTATCTCACTCTCATGCCGTTCGTCGCTTTCGGCTTGGGCGCCATCGTCTACTTTCTTGCACCGCAAAGGAATGCCATCCTCTTCGCCGCACCTGTCCTGCTGCTCTGGGCCCTAGCCCATACTGTCACGGTGTGGCTCAACCGACCTCCGCGTGAACAGCCCCAGCGCTTTGGCCGCACCGAAGAAGTCTTTCTACTCAACCACGCTCTTCGCGCATGGCGCTATTTTCACCAGTTCGGAGGTGAGGGCCACAACTACCTGATCCCTGACAATGTTGAAGAAGATGGACTCTTCGAAGCTGCGCGCGTCTCGCCGACAAACCTGGGCCTTCTGCTCAATGCCCGCCAGGCTGCGTGTCAATTCGGATTTCTCACGGTTCCCGAATTTGCCGCGCTTACTGACCACACTCTCACCACAATTACAAAGCTCGAAAGGTACCGCGGCCATCTCTACAACTGGTACGACACCCAATCGCTCGCACCCCTGCCTCCACTGACCATTTCTTCTGTCGACAGCGGAAACCTGGTGGCGTCTCTCTACACGGTCCGCTCTGGAGCGCTTGCGCTTGGCCGGCAACCCTTGCTCGCACGCCAGCTTTTCACGGGTCTAGGTGCCCATTGGCACATGATTCAGTTGCAGAAGGAACTCTTCGCTCCACTCGCGCGGTTCTCGATACCCGATACCGCTGCGAGCGTCGCTGAATGGATTGCCTGGCTCCCCGCCGCAGATGCCGAACTTACCGCGGCTGCTGCCACTGCCAACGGCGGCGAGGACGACCGATGGTGGATCGCAGAGATGCAGCATCGAGTCACCGCAATCCTCGCCCTTCTTCGCGAGTACGCTCCATGGCTTCTTCCAGAGAACCTGCCCCTCCGCGAACTACCCGAACTTGATCTCAACCACGAAACAGATGTGCTCTCGATCAATGCAGCCGCCGCATTTTCTGAGACGCTGGATGCGCGTCTGGTACAAACCGCAGGCACACTTGACCAAAACTCACCCCTGCTTCCGCTTTGCCGGCAACTCCGAGCGTCTCTTCCTGAAGCGGCACGGAATCTACGTGCGCTCGCGCAGGATCTCCGCGCCATTGCGTGCCGCGCCGAGAACTTCGCTGAAGAAACGGAATTCAGCTTTCTGGTGAATCCCGACCGCCGGATGCTTTCCGTCGGCTATGACGTTGCTGCACAGCAACTGCATCCGGCTTGCTATGACATGCTCGCTTCCGAGGCCCGCATTGCCACGTTCCTCGCCGTGGCGAGGGGCGACCTGCCGCAACAGAGTTGGCTAAATCTTGGCCGCGGTCATGTGCACGCATTCCGCCGCTTCCTGCTTCTTTCCTGGACGGGAACCATGTTCGAATACCTGATGCCGTCACTTTGGATGCGTAGCTATCCGGATACTCTCATCGCACGCACCCTGACCGCTTGCGTGCAAGTGCAGCAGGCGTTTGTCCGCCCCCTTAACATCCCTTGGGGCATCTCGGAATCAGGCTTCTCCAACAAGGATGACGGCGGACATTACCAATACCAGGCCTTTGGCATACCTCAAATCGCGCTCAAATTCGACGCCACAGCCGGGCCGGTGGTCTCGCCCTACTCCACTTTTCTCGCCCTGGGTGTCGATCCTCTCGAGGCGCTCCGTAATCTCCATTGGATGGCCGACGCGGGATGGGTCGGCACCTACGGCTTCTACGAGGCCGGCGACTACGCATGCACACCCGGAAGAGCCGTTCTTGTGCGCGAATGGATGGCCCACCATCAGGGCATGTCATTGCTTGCGATTCTGAATTTGCTCAACGGCAACATCGTGCAGCGCTGGTTTCATGCCAATCCCCTTGTCCGGTCAGCTGAATTGCTGCTCAACGAAATGCCCCCTCGCAAAGCCGTTCTCCGAGCCAAGGCACAAGAATCCGGTCCCATCCGGACAGCTCTGAACAAGACAGTCTGATCGATACCCTACGTCGCCGTCGTGGCCGGGGTCGTGCTCAACGTGTCTCCAGGATTGCCGGGAACATCGCAGCACAGAATTTACACAATAATCTGTGATCTACTCGTAAGTTTTTTATTTTGAAGGATGAATAGTGTGGCAATTCTTTCGCGTCCACGCGAGCATAGTTCTCCTTCTGCCGCTTCTTCAGAATGTCGCGAGGTTTGATCTCCGCAGCGGGGTTGCGGGTGGCGTAGCTGTGCGCGATGGCGTACCGGAAAATCTGGTTGGTAGTCTCCAACACGCGCTTGGCGATCTCCCGCGCCCCGCGTTGCTCGACGGCCTTGACGAGCGTCACGATTTCCGGTGCCGTGATCTGGTCGATGGCCTTCGCGCCGAGGGCAGGGAAGATGTCAGCCGCAATACGGCGCTCGACGTAAGCCGCGTGGCGCGGTGTGACTCCTTCGCTCCAATGCGCCAGCCAGAGGTTCGCTACGTTCAGAAACGAGCCTTCCAGACTGGCCTTAGCTGCCTTACGCTCTTGCATCGGATTCGCGCCGGTCTCTACCAGTCGCCGTGCTTCTTGATGGCGCTCACGGGCAAGGGCGAGAGTCACGTCTGGGTACGGTCCAAGCGCCATGAGCTTCTCCTTGCCATCAAAGCCGTACTTGTAATGCCAGAGCTTGCTGCCGCTGGGCTGCACCAGCAGATAGAGACCGCGACCATCAGTGAGCTTGTAAGGCTTATCGCCTGGTTTTGCCGTTCGTATCTTTGCTTCCGTCAGAGCCATCGAGAGCGCCATCGTTCCTCCCCGTCCAGAGAATCTACCCCGTTTTCATTTTTGAGGTAGAGGTCAATCTACCCCGTTTGCCGCCCCATTACGCTTCGAGTTGCGTTAGGGTTTCCTCGCAATTCGACCCCGTTTGTATTTTCGATGCAAGAGTGATCTACCCCGTTTTCTACCCCATTCCGACGCTTGCTTTCACAAGACACCGCTGGACGTCGCTAGACGCAGAATAGGCGTAAAGTCTTGTATTCAATGGGATTGTCTGGATTGTATGAGACGTAGCTGGATGTGCTTGGAGGAGGGGCTGGCGGAGAGAGTGGGATTCGAACCCACGTTAGAGTTTCCCCTAAACACGCTTTCCAAGCGTGCGCCTTCAACCACTCGGCCATCTCTCCAGGGGGTGGTCTTCTTCTTGACTTTAACACATTGGGGCAGTCGGGAATGCGGGCCTGGAGGCCTGACGGGCGGGGTGTGCAAAGCCCTTTGTTTGCGCGAATGAAATCGTTTACTTCCGTGCGGCGGGTCATTTATAGTTTCGCTTTGCTCGTCGTGTGCCGGGCGTCTGCTCCGGATGGCGACGGCAAATGAAAGAGGACGTTCGATGTCTATTATTTCCCGTCGTGACTTGCTTTATTCCGGAATGGCACTTTCCGCATCGTCGCTGGTTGCGCGTTCTGCATGGGGACGCACATCTGCACTCCTTTCCGGCTATCCCGGACCCGCTTCCGCAGAGGCTCAGGCCGCGGTTGCTCCGCGCGAGCAGTTGCTTTTCGACTTCGGCTGGAAGTTTCAATTCGGCCATGCGACGGACCCTGCGCGGGATCTCGGGTTCGGGAACAGCCAGGACGATTTTGCGAAGACCGGCGATCTTCGAGTTTGCCAAGGCCAAGTTCGACGACGTCGAAGTGGCGCACTGTCAACCTGCCTCATGACTGGGCGGTCGAACTTCCGTTTGTTCGTGACGATGAGCAGACGTCTCACGGCTACAAGCCGCTGGGCCGCCGCTATCCGGAGACGAGCGTGGGCTGGTATCGACGCGAGTTCGAGATTCCCAGCCAGCGACCAGGGCCGCCGCATCTGGGTCGAGTTCGATGGCGCGTTTCGCGAGCGTGCTGGTCTTCGTCAACGGCTGCTTTGTCGGCCGCAACGACAACGGCTATGCGCCGTTCCGATTCGACCTGACGGACTTTCTTGCCTATGGCGCGAAGAATTACATCGTTCTGCGCGTCGATGCGAGCTTCGGCGATGGCTGGTTCTACGAGGGTGCGGGCATCTATCGCCACGTTTGGCTGACCAAGACCGATCCGCTGCATCTGGGCAAATGGGAGAGCACGGTGCGCTCGACGCTCAGCGGAAACACGGCTACGCTGTCGCTGGGCACCGTTGTGCAGAACGACGGCAAGCAGGCGGAGAGCGCGAAAGTGAGCTGGCAGATCGTCGATGCTGCGGGCAAGACCGTCGCCACGGCAGAAGCGCCGGCGCAATCCATCGCGGTCGATGGATCGGCAGCGTTCACCGCGACGGCGAAGCTGGCGAATCCTGCGCTGTGGTCCATCGACGAGCCGAATCTCTACTCGGCAATCGTAACCGTTGAGGCTGGCGGGAAGGCGCGCGATGCCGAGCGCGTGAGCTTTGGCGTGCGGACCGCAGTATTTCGATGCTGACAAGGGCTTCTTCCTCAATGGAAAGTCGATCAAGATTCAGGGCACGTGCAACCACCAGGATCACGCCGGCGTGGGCGCGGCGCTGCCCGATCGGCTGCAGTGGTTCCGGCTTGCGGTGCTGCGCGAGATGGGCGGCAACGCGGTGCGCACTTCGCACAACATGCCGACGCCGGAGTGGGTCGAGGCCTGCGATCGCATGGGCATGATGATGATGTGCGAGACGCGGCAGATGAGTTCGAATCCCGAGGGCCTGGCGCAGCTGGAGGCGATGGTTAAACGCTATCGCAACTCGCCTTCGATCATTTTGTGGTCCGTCGGCAACGAGGAATTCATTCTGCAGAGCCGAGATGGCCGAGCAGGGCGCGAAGATCGCGACAACCATGGTGCGCCGCTGCCACGAACTCGATCCCACGCGCGTGGTCTCGGCCGCGGTGAACGGCGATAACGAGAAGGGCGTCTCGGATGCGCTTCGACATCATCGGTTTCAACTACAACCTGAAAGTGCCCGACGGATATCACAAGGAGCATCCGAAGCGACCGATCTACGGCTCTGAGACTTCGAGCGCCATCGCGACGCGCGGTGTTTATGCCACCGATCCGCTGCGCAACACGGTGAACTCTTACGACGGCGTTGTGCCGTGGGGCGAGACCGCGGAGGAGTGGTGGACGTTCTACGGCACGCGCGAGTGGGAGGCTGGCGGCTTTGCGTGGACCGGCTTCGACTATCGTGGCGAGCCGACGCCCTATGGGTGGCCTTCGATCAATTCGCAGTTCGGCATCGTGGACATGTGCGGATTCCCGAAGGACAACTTCTTTTACTACAAGGCGTGGTGGGGCAAGGAACCCGTTGTTCACGTCTTCCCGCACTGGAACTGGGCGGGAAGGGAAGGCGAGGAGATTCGCGGTGTGGGTCTACTCGAACCTTGAGGAGGTCGAGCTTTTCGTCAACGGGCAAGAGCGCAGGCAGCAAGAAGGTTCCTCACCTTGGTCACGTTGAGTGGAAGGTGAAGTACGAGCCGGGCTCCATTGAGGCGCGCGGCAGCAAGGGCGGCAAGGTGGTTCTTACGGACAAGCGCGAGACGACCGGGCCTGCCGCTGCAATCAGGCTGACTGCAGATCGCACGGAGATCAACGCGGACGGCGAGGATGTGGCGGTGATCAAAGTCGAGGCGCTCGATAAGGACGGCCGCTTTGTGCCGACCGCGAACAACCGTCTCGGATTCAAGATCTCCGGCGCAGGCGCGCTGATCGGCGTGGGCAACGGCGATCCGAATTGCCAGGAGAGCGACAAGGAGCCGAAGCGTTCGCTCTTCAACGGGCTCGCGCAGATTATTTTGCAGGCAACCCGGGAGCCGGGCGAGATCCACCTGGAGGCGGTGAAAGAGGGTTGGGACGGCCCTGAGCTGACTCCGGCGAAGCTTAGCATCACGACAAAGGAAGTTAAGCTGCGGCCTGCGGTTGCGGAGATTGGCTGACCTTCACGACTTACGAAGGGGACGCTGCATGGCCGTTGGATGATTCGGAGTTCAAGAGATGCGCTTTGACGAGCTCGAGGAACGCAGCCATCGCGGGCGAAACCCACTTGTCCTTGTGCCAGAGCGCGTGCGCGGAGATGTCGAGCGAGGGGCCCGCCCAGTGCAGAGCCTTGAATTGATTTTGGCGAAGTTCACGTGCGACCACGATGGCCGGCAGGAGAGCGAGTCCCATTCTTGCGAGGACGCATTGCTTCATTGCCTCCACGCTTGAGAACTCGGTGATGTTGCCGGGACGCACGCTCTGCAACGCGAGGACTCGATCCAGTTTCGCGCGGTAGCCGCAACCGGATTCGGTCAGGAGCAGTCTCTGGCCGCTGAGGTCCTCCGGCTTCACAGTGCGTTTTTTTACAAGCGGGTGACTGGGATCGGCAACCAGAAAGATTCTCTCGGTGTGCAGCCTGACCGACTGGTGCGACGGATTCGAAACTGTGTCGCACATGAGAATCACCAGATCCAGTTTTCCTGTTTCGAGATCAGCCACCAGAGTCGCATCCGAGTGTGGTCGAAACTGCAACTCCACACGAGGAAAGCGCCGCCGAAAAGCCCGCATCACTTGCGGCATGCGATAGGTCAGCAGGCTCTCCGGCGTCGCGATGCGAAGCGGGCCGCTGGCCTCTGTGCCGTTCTGAATGGCGCGTTGCACCCTTCTCCATTGCGGCGAGGGCCTGCTCGGCGAAAGGGTGAAAGCGCCGTCCGGCATCGGTCAATGCAACCTTGCGGCCAAGGCGATCAAAGAGCGGCGCTCCGAGTTCTTCTTCAAGTGCCTTGATCTGCGCGGTCACATTCGACTGCACGGTGTGCACGCGTTCCGCCGCGCGCGTGAAGTTGAGCTCTTCGGCCAGGGTGCGAAATATCTGCAGTTGACGCACTTCCATAAACCATCTCCAATTCAGATGGAATCCATCCTATCAATCTATTGGACAGATAGCCCAGACAAATTCAGACTCTGAGCATAAGAGCCGAGTTTCCCGGTCGGCCTGCTCAAAACTGAGAACTTAGGTGCCGTGCTAAACCGTTCCGGCTCCAAGTACTTCCTGAAGATCCAGATGTGCGGCAAGAAACGGATAGCCCGCCTGCCCGGCAGGAGATCAAGATGCAACAGGTGAATACCATGACTGCTTCCCCAAACGCTCTTTCGTTCCGTCGCAACGCCACCCATGCAGCTTTCACAATCCTGATATCGCTCCTTGCCGGGTGGTTTTGCTGTGACAAAGCGCATGCAGAGACGGCGCCGTCTGCGCTGCACACCACGCTCATTGTCTTTGCCGACCATCGCATACCGGACGAGGAATGGACGGATCTGTTTGCTGCCTTGCGCAGGGCGCAGGAAAAGATCGCGGCAGCGACACCGGCACTGTCAGGCGAAATGGAAGTGGTCCGAGGCGACCAGATGAGACCAGGACTGCCCGTGAACGCCGCGATCTCGGTTTTTCTGCACGGAGACTGCACACTAATGCCAAGGCCGCACATGGTGGTTCAAGGCGCGCTAGGCTGGGTGCCGCGATCAAAGAGTTTCATTGAGCCCTTTGTCAACGTCAACTGCACGCGACTTGTTGACATGCTGGGACCTCTGGCACTTGGAATGGATCGCAGCCGTCGCGACATTGTGATGGCTGAGGCCATGGCGCGGGTGATCCTGCATGAGTGGATCCATATTGCTACGCAAAGCGCGCACCACGAATCGCACGGGGTCACGCAATCGCAATTTGGCGTGCGGGATCTGCTGGCAGACGACGCTGAGATTTGGCTTCGATGGGGTCGCAAGAGGATTTGATTCTCTACCGTCTTCGGGCTTGGCTCGGCTGAGAGATTGGCTCCGTTTAGGATCTTGCGGGGGCGAATGTTGGTCGACTCCGGATTGGTAGGGTCGCCCGGGATCCTCGATTTGGCGGCAATTAGATTAGAGAGATGGGGCGAGCCGGAGCCAAGTGGAGGACGGAACTGCGCGCGATGATCGCGCTCGCGGTGCCCGTGGTGTTGAGCGAACTTGGCTGGATGGCCCAGGGCGTGGTCGACAACATCATGGTGGGCAGGCTCGGTCCTGTGGCCATCGGTGCAGTGGCGCTGGGTAACGCCGTCTACTACACGCCGTGCGCTCTTCGGGATAGGCCTGTTGCTTGGGCTCGACACGCTGGTGTCGCAGGCGTATGGGCGCAGAGACCACGATGAATGCCACCGCTGGCTGGCGCAGGGCGTTTATCTCGCATGCATCATCACGCCGCCGCTGATGATCCTGATCGCCGCGCTGAGCTTCGGCTTTACGCGCTTCGGTGTCATTCCGGAGGTGGCGAAGCTCTCCGGCGGCTATCTGCGCATTCTCAACTGGGGCACTCTGCCTCTGCTGCTCTATGGAGGCACACGCCGCTATCTGCAGGGCGTCGGCCAGGTTCGCGTCATCACCGTGACGTATGTGCTGGCCAACCTGCTCAACTGGTTCGGCAACTGGGTGCTGATCTACGGCAAGCTTCGGCATGCCGGCGCTCGGCGTGAATGGTTCGGCGATCTCGACGTGCATTGCGCGCGTCGGCGATGGCGGCGGCTCTGCTGGGCTTTGCGTGGCGTTATGAGCGCAAACGCGGGCATCCGCTGTTCTGTCACTGGGCCGGGCCGCAACTTGAACGGCTTCGCACGCTGGTCCGTCTCGGCGCGCCTGCGGCGGGGCAGATCGTGCTCGAAGTGGGTGCGTGGAATCTGAGCACATTTTGCGGCCGGCTATCTCACGCCGGTTGCGCTGGCCACACACGCCATTGCGCTCAATTACGCCAGCATCTCCTACATGGTGCCGCTGGGTATGTCGGCGGCTGCGGCGGTGAGCGTTGGGCACGCAGTGGGAGCGGGCGATCCTGCAGCGAGCCCGACGGGCCGGGTGGCTGGCGCTGGCGCTTGGCACGAGGTTTCATGTTGATGGCGGCGGTGGCGTTTTTCGTTGCGCCCGGACCGCTGCATTACGCTGTACACGCACGATCCGCGCGTGCTTGCGCGTGGGCCCGAGCCTGCTGTGGATTGCGGCCGCTTTTCAGATATTCGACGGAATCCAGACGGTCTGTACCGGAGCGTTGCGCGGGCTTGGGCGAGACGCGGGTTCCGATGCTCGCCAACCTGGTGGGCTACTGGGTGCTGGGGCTGCCGCTGGGGATGATTCTCTGTTTCGTTCTCAAGTGGGGAATCTACGGAATGTGGATCGGGCTGACGCTGGCTCTCGTGGTGATCTCAATGACGCTCCTGTTTCGCTGGCACAAGGATTCAGCGCGCTGGGCTGTACACATCGATAAAGTATAGAGTTAGTGCGGTTACGGCGACATTGAGCGGCCGAAATTCGGCAGGATCGGCTGAGATCGATGCGGACTTGTTCGACGGGATCAATCGGCAGTTGTCGCCTAATGGTACTTAAGGGCTTATCGAGAGTGTCTAGAAGCGGGACGGTGATTCATTGCAGGTGACTATAATCACAAGGGAGTGAAGTTCGACGCTTTCTCCAGCGTAACCAGGATTCCTGTGCACGGAGCCTTAATCCCCCAAGGTCGGCGCAACCAAAGATGCGAGCGCCGATTCTAACCGGACTATGAAGACAGCGACACCCGTCCTGGAAACGCCAAAAAATTCACCGGAAGGGAATCCCGCCAAATGGCGACAGGAGACCTGGCCCTGGGTCAAGAACAGGGCGCACTCAGCGCGCACCAGCGCGTAGTCAACGATTTCAGCATCAATCGTAGCAACGGTGAACGGGTCCGGCTCGCAATCCGCCAATAGCGTTCTGCTGAAGAGCATCTTCGGAATGGGTGTTCCCGTCAGCGGGAAGAACCTTTTCCCGTCGAACATCGCCGGACTTCCCACCTGGTACACCATCCGCGCCAGCAAAGACGGCTATGTGGCCCGCACGCGCGATCGCGAAGTCCTGGTGGCTTTGAACCCCGAGACCGCAAAGCAGGACATGCTGTGCGCTGCCCGCGGGCGGCGTCGCCATCTACGAAGAGAACCTGAATCTGAAGCAGTATCGCAGACGATGTGGTCTGCTACCCGGTGCCCTTCGACAAGATCACGGCGGCGGTTTGCCCCGAGGCCAAGCTGCGCAAGCTGGTCAAGAACATGGTCTACGTGGGCGTGGTCGCGCAGTTGCTCGACATCGATCTCGACGGTTGTCGAGAACGGCCTGCGCAAGCAGTTTGCGAAGAAGCAGAAGGTATTCGACCTGAACTTCGGCGCGGTCAAGGCGGGCTTCGACTACGCGCAGGAAAAGCTCACCAAGCAGGATCCGTACTTCATCGAGCGGATGAACCAGACCGCCGGCAAGATCATCATCGACGGCAACGCGGCCTGCGGCATGGGCGCGGTATTCGCCGGCGTCACGGTGGTGGCGTGGTATCCGATCACGCCGTCGACTTCGCTGATTGAAGCGACGACCGATCTGCTGAAGAAGTTCCGCGTCACGCCGGAAGGCAAGGCGACCTTCGCCGTGGTGCAGGCTGAGGACGAGCTGGCCGCGATCGGCATGGTGCTCGGCGCAGGCTGGGCCGGCGCGCGCTCGATGACCTCGACCTCGGGCCCGGGCATCTCGCTGATGGCGGAGTTCGCCGGCCTCGGCTACTTCGCCGAGATTCCCGGCGTCATCTTCGACGTGCAGCGTACCGGCCCCTCGACGGGCATGCCGACGCGCACCTCGCAGGCCGACCTGCTGTCGACGGCGTTCCTCTCGCACGGCGACACCAAGCACATCGTCCTGCTGCCGGGCTCGGTGAAGGAGTGCTTCGAGTTCGGCTACGCGGCATTCGATCTCGCCGAGCGCCTGCAGACCCCGGTGTTCGTGCTGACCGATCTCGACCTGGGCATGAACAACTGGATGTCGGAGCAGTTCGAATATCCCGAGAAGCCGCTGGATCGCGGCAAGGTGCTGACCGCGGAAGATCTCGAGCGGCTCGGCGGATTTGCACGCTATCGCGATGTGGATGGCGACGCGATCGGCTGGCGCACGCTGCCCGGCACGCGTGCATCCCAAGGCGGCCTACTTCACGCGCGGCTCGGGCCACAATGATGCCGCCGGCTACACCGAGAAGCCCGACGAGTACATGGCAGTGATGGAGCGGCTGTCGCGCAAGTTCGAGAACGCGCGCAAGCTGGTTCCTGCTCCGGTCGCGGTGAAGAACGGCACCTCGAAGGTCGGTTTCCTCGCCTACGGCAGCTACCGACTTCGCGCTGCGCGAGAGCCTCGACCAGATCAAGAACGAGTACAAGGCTCGACGTGGACTACATGCGCATTCGTGCCTATCCTTTCGCGCACGAGATTCACGACTTCGTGGCCTCGCACGAGCGCGTCTACGTGGTCGAGCAGGATCGCGATGCACAACTGGCCAGCCTGCTGAAGCTCGATCTTCCGGCCGACCAGGTGGTCAAGCTGCGCAGCATTCTTCACTACAACGGGCTGCCCATCGACGCCCGCACGCATCACCGAAGAGTTCGTAACCAAGGAGGGCCTCTAAATGGCAACCGCAACTCCAACATCAACGCCAGGCCCCAAGGTCAATCACATCGGGCTTCCCATTCTTGAGTATCGCGGCGGCAAGTCAACGCTCTGCGCCGGCTGCGGCCACAACGCAATCTCCGAGCGCATCATCGACGCCATGTTCGAAATGGGCGTGGAGCCCGAGCGCGTGATGAAGATGAGCGGCATCGGCTGCTCGTCGAAGAGCCCGGCCTACTTCATGAGCCGCTCGCACAGCTTCAACAGCGTGCACGGGCGCATGCCGTCGGTCTCCACCGGCGCCATCCTGGCCAACCATCAGCATGACGATGCTGGGCGTCTCCGGCGACGGCGATACGGCATCCATCGGCATGGGCCAGTTTGTTCACCTGATGCGCCGCAATCTGCCGATGATCTACATCATCGAGGACAACGGCGTTTACGGGCTGACCAAGGGCCAGTTCTCGGCGACTGCAGACCTCGGCTCGAAGCTCAAGACCGGCGTCATCAACGATCTTCCCGCCATCGACACCTGCGCGCTTGCCATCCAGCTCGGCGCAACGTTTGTGGGCCGCTCGTTCTCGGGCGACAAGAAGCAGTTGCTCGCCATGCTGAAGGCCGCCATTGCGCACAAGGGCACGGTGATGCTCGACGTGATCAGCCCCTGCGTGACCTTCAACGATCACGAAGGCTCGACCAAGAGCTACAAGTTCATGCAGGAAAACGACGAGCCCATCAACGAAATCGGCTTCGTGGCCAGCTTCGAAGACATCGAGGTGGACTACGACTCCGGCCAGGTCTACGACGTGGAGATGCACGACGGCTCGAGCCTGCGCCTGCGCAAGCTGCGCGAGGACTACGACCCGACCGACAAGGCCAACGCGGTGCGCACGCTGATGGAAGCCGCAGGAGAAGAACGAAGTTCTCACCGGCGTCTTCTACATCAACACGGAAAAGCCGACGTTCATCGATCTGCTGAACGTGGTGGATGAGCCTCTTGCGACGCTGCCTGAGTCGCTGACGCGGCCGCCGAAGTCGGCTCTCGACGCGCTGATGGCGAACCTGCAGTAGGATTCAGCACTGAACGTGAAAAGCCCCGCGATTGCGGGGCTTTTCGTTTGCAGGTGGCTGTGAAGTGGGGCACTCATGGGTTTGTGGTCTTCCACCTGTGCCGGCAAGAGCGCGGCATGAATGGGCACCTGGCGCGATGGTGCCAGGCAGCGGATCACGGCTTTGTGGAGGCAGGGGTAATGCGCACGCCGAGTTCATTCAGCTTGGTGCGCGCCTGGGCCGCTTCCGGAGTCTGTGGGTGACGTTGAATCAGCAGCCGAAGCTCCTGGACGCCGGACTGGGTCTTCTTCAACTGCAGAAGCGCATACCCTTTGTGAAGCTGCGCCGCAGGGGCCTTGGCGTTACCGCTGAAGCTCTCAAGCACGGCGTTGTAGGACTTCACCGCGCCCGGATAGTCCTCCTGCCGGTAGGCGATCTCGCCCAGGTAGAACTGCGCGCTCCCCGCCAGGTCATCCATCGGGTAATAGTGAATCACGTCCTGAAACTCGCCGGAGGCTACGGAGTACTTGGCTGCGTTGTAATCGCGAAGTGCGGCCTGAAAAGTCTCCTTGAGCGGAGGGGTTGCGGCTCCGAGACTCCCCGCTGGGGGCGCGCCCGCAACCCCCGGGGCACCGCCTGCATCCGGAACCGGAGCGCCCGCCGCGCCAGGGGTGCCGCTCTGAATATTTTGCAACTGACCCTGCATGTCCTGGATCGATTTGTCGAGCTTGGCGATGCGAGACTTCAACTCGTCCACCGAGTCGTTCAATGACTGGACCTGTCCAGACGCGGTATCGACCTTTCCGCCTGATGGCTTCGTTTTGCGCGTTGAGCTTCTGCTGCAACGCGTTTACCGACGCGGTCATCTGGTTGGCGTTGTCCGCGGTCTGCTCCACCAGGTGCTGCATGACGCCAAATTTCGTGTCGAGCGTGGATTGCATCCGCTGCATCATGTCGAGCAGTTGCTGCACCTGCGTTTGCAGCTCAATGATCTCTTTCGAGGCAGCACGGGCACGAAGTGGTGCGGCTGCGACCACCGCGGCCAGGAGAGCTGCCGCGATGAAACGATTGCGAAGTGTGAATGCTTTTTGCATGGTTCACCCGATGAAGTAAGAATACGCGGGAGCCCGGCGGGATTGGACGGAGCGCCACGAGTGATTTCAAAATATCTGCGCCGGTTCCCAGCCGCTGAGACCGAACGAGCCTTCTGTATTTCGTGCCGTCGAGGACGGGGAACTCGCGGCCTGATGGCGGCATCACTGCCTGAGCGATGCCGCCACGATGCACCCTACCGGACAACCTATAGGTCAAGCCTATTGGTCTAGCGAGAAGCCGGCGCGACGGTTTTGCTGCCAGCATGCCTCGCTCGACTCGGAGCAGAAAGGCTTTTCCTTGCCGTAGCTGACCACGCGAATGCGGCCAGCTGCAACCCCTGCAGTGACCAGGGCATTCTTGGCGGCGTCGGCGCGATTCTGTCCAAGTGCCAGGTTGTACTCGTTCGATCCGCGCTCATCGCAGTAACCTCCGATGACGACTTTGACGTTCGGATGGCTCGCAAGATAGGAAGCGTCCTTCGACAGGATGCCCTGCCCATCGGCGCGCACATCGTAGGCGTCGTAGTCGAAGAAGATGTCCTGCATGTTGGCCCGGAATTCTTCTTCCGCCGACATTGTGTTCGTGGGCTGCTGGACCGGAGGCGGCGCGCTCACAGTTACGCGAGCAGTCGCATCGGCAGTTCCACCCTCGCCACGCGCGACCAGGTGATAGTTGGTCGATGTGGACGGCGTCACGGACTTGACGCCCGAGGTCGGCACGTCACCGATCCCTTCGATTGAAACGCTGGTTGCGTCCGTGGTCTTCCACGTCAAAGTCACCTGGTCGCCGGCATTGATTGCTGACGGCGCAGCGGTGATTTGAGCGGTGGGAGCGGGCGCCGTTACGGGCGGAGCTGTTGGCGGTGGAGGTGGTGTTTTCTTCTTACAGCCAGCGGTTGAAACCAAGGCGAGAAGCAGCGCTGCAGGCACAACAACCCGATAGCGATAGTTCAAGGGTGTAACTCCTTCCGGGATAATAATTGGGCAAATTGAAGACCCTACCATTTTAGTCCCCTGACGCGGCTGTGTGTGGGATAGCGTGGGCGCGCTATTGCTTACGAATGTTCCGGTCTGTAGCACTCAGGAGGGATGTATCTTCTGCGGGGTCAAAGGCAGTGTCGGCGTCCGGCACCGGATTGTGGAAATCCTGGTTGCTGATCAGTCTACAGCCAACCCATTTAAAATCAGCACCGAACTCGTTCTTGCCGCTTCAGGGCGCGGGTTCTCACATCACAATGCCGGGCGCCGCGCTTAATATTGCCCGCGCGCGGAAGTCTAAAGGAAGACATGCCATTTTCAAATCCGCTCCGCATCGGTCTCCTGTTCATGCTGGCGCTCATTCCACTGCTGCGATGCGGGGCTTTAACGCCTGAGGTGCAGAGCACCGTGGTCCCGGATGCTACCTTCGACCTCGTGAACGGCAATATCGAAGCGAAAGTGATTGTCAAAGATAGCCGGCTGGAAGGGCTAGCCGTTGCCGATCGCATTCGAAGCACTTCGCTGACGATTGCTGCGCCGTTCGCCATCCTGCTCGGGGATGGAACGATCTACGACGCAAGAAGTCTGAGGATCACCGCTGTTTCTCCGGTGCACGCACTTGATCCGAACCCTAAAGCGTCCCGCCTGGCTGAGAGGCAAGCCGGACAAAGGGTGGATATCTCGCTTGAAAGTGCGGACCGTTCGTTGCGCGTGGCGTGGGGTGTTGTTGTTCGCTCAGATGCGAATTACATTCGCCAGGAACTCACGATCACCGCTGCCGGACAGGATGTCGCCATCCGGCGCGTGCAGTTGATCGATCTGCAGTTGCCCGATGCGCATGTGAGCGGATCCGTGGATGGCTCGCCGATCGTGGCCGGGCACCTCTTCCTCGGATTTGAACATCCGCTCTCAAAGAGCAGAGTCACGGGCAGCCGCGCCACTGCATGGATTGACCGCGATCTGCCCCTGCACGCCGGCCAATCGGTGACTTATTCTTCCGTCATTGGAGTAGCACGCGATGGACAGATGCGGCGAGACTTTCTGGCATATCTGGAGCAGGAGCGTGCCCATCCCTACCGGACATTTCTTCATTACAACTCCTGGTATGACCTCGGCTTTTTCACGCCATACACCGAGGCCGATGCGCTTGATCGCGTGAACGCATTTGGGCGCGAGTTGACGCAGAAGCGAGGCGTGAAGCTGGACTCGTTTCTCTTCGACGACGGCTGGGACAATCACAAATCACTCTGGAAGTTCAATACTGGCTTTCCGAACGGATTTGCAGATGTGAAAGCGGCGGCAGAGAAATTCAACGGAGATCCCGGGGTGTGGATGTCTCCGTGGGGAGGCTATTCGAAGCCGAAGCAGGAACGGATGGAGTTCGCGAAGGCCGCCGGTTATGAGGTCGTCGCCAATGGATATGCACTCTCTGGCCCTAAGTACTACGACGCTTTCCGAGATGTTTGCATGGAGATGATTCAGAAATACGGCGTGAATCAGTTCAAATTCGACGGCACGGGCAATGTGGATTCGGTCTTTCCGGGCAGCCGTTTCGACAGCGACTTTGCGGCCGCGATTCACCTGATCGGCGAGCTGCGCGAGGCGAAGCCGGATATCTTCATCAACCTGACTACGGGCACGTGGCCGTCCCCGTTCTGGGTAATGACCGCTGACTCGATCTGGCGAGGCGGAGAAGATGACTCAACGGCCGGTGTGGGCCCCTACCGGGAGCGATGGATCACCTATCGCGACGCGCAGACATATCAGCGCGTGGTTCAGGGTGGCCCGCTTTACCCGCTGAACTCGCTTATGCTGCACGGCCTGATCTTTGCGCAGTTTCACAAGGAACTTAAAAAGGACCCCGACAACGATTTCCGCAACGAGATTCGCTCTTACTTCGGCACGGGAACGCAGCTGCAGGAGATGTACATCACTCCGTCCCTGTTGAGCGAGCAGAATTGGGACGATCTGGCAGAGGCCGCGAACTGGTCACGCAAGAACTCCGAAGTCTTGAAGGACACGCACTGGATTGGGGGCAACCCGGAGTGGCTCGAAGTGTACGGCTGGGCATCGTGGACGCCTGGCAAAGGCATACTCGTGCTTCGCAATCCGAGCAATCAGGAACAGTCCGTTCACATCAAACTGCAGGATGCATTTGAACTCCCGGCAGGTGCTGCGCAGGTGTACTCTGCTCAGAGCCCGTGGAAAGACGATGCAGGGCGCCCCACGATTGAGCTTGACGCGAAAGAGGCGCACGAGTTCCGCCTTGCCCCGTTCCAGGTACTCACGCTCGACATCCTGCCAAGACAGGCCGCGCACGAATGAGAGTCAGGAAGGATCGCAGCCATGGCTAATCCAACACTGCTTGTTCTGGCCGCTGGGGCGGGTAGTCGATACGGTGGATTGAAGCAATTCGAGCCGGTTGGCCCTCACGATGAAACCATTATGGAGTACTCGATCTTCGATGCACGCCGCGCCGGCTTTGGCAAGGTCGTATTCGTCATTCGAAAAGACAAGGAAGATGCCTTCAAGCGCGCGGTCGAATCAAAGTTCGAGAAGCGCATTCCGATCGACTATGTGTTTCAGGAGCTTGGGAAGCTTACTCCGGGATTCTCTCTGCCCGCGGGTCGCACAAAACCATGGGGCACAACCCATGCGATCCTCATGGCTGCTAACCTGATTCATGAGCCCTTTGCAGTGATCAATGCGGATGATTTCTACGGAGCCGCGAGCTTTCGCGCGTTAGCGAATCACCTGCAATCGAGTGCGTCTGACTATGGCATGGTGGGTTTTATTTTGCGCAATACACTATCGGAGTTCGGCACTGTGGCACGCGGCGTGTGTCATGTGGACGAAGACGGCTACCTGAAGGACATTGCGGAGTTGAAGGCAATCGAACGCGAGGGCACACACATTACAAACGTTGACGAAGAAGGCCGCGAGATGAATCTGACGGGGAGTGAGGTTGTTTCCATGAATATGTGGGGCTTCACTCCGCAGGTGTTTCCGCTGCTGCAGAAGTACTTTCACGACTTTCTCAAAAGCCAGGGACAGGACCTGAAGTCGGAGTGTTACATTCCCAGCGCCCTAAATGAGCTGATTCAAACCAGGCAGGCCAAGGGTCAAAGTGCTTCGATCGGGCGATTCATGGTTCGGAGTCACCTATCGCGAAGATCACCCGCGCGTGGTTCATCACATCCTGCAGCTCATCGAAGGCGGTTTTTATCCGAGAAGGCTTTGGGGATGACTCTGGAAAGCAACGTCGGCGCCATCGTCCGACAATTTCAAATCTGCGGCGAGTTTCGGGGCGCCACGCCCTATGGAAGCGGGCATATCAATGACACCTTCCGCGTGACCTTGCAGAATGCGGGCGTGGCGGCGCCGCTCATTCTGCAGCGCATCAATACCGGCATCTTCAGGAATCCCATCGCGTTGATGGAGAACATTCAGCGCGTGACCACACACCTTGCTTCGCGCGTGGCAGAGCAGCCCGACCGCGACAGGCGTGTTCTCACGCTGGTCCCGGCGCGCGATGGTCAGGCTTGGTATGTTGACACGGATGGCAGCTACTGGCGCGCGTATGCCTTCATTGAGCGAGCACGGAGCTATGACTCGGTTGAGCGGCCGGAGCAGGCGCTGCAGGCTGCGAGGGCCTTCGGGCAGTTTCAACAGCTTCTGGTGGATCTGCCTTTGCCCCGTTTGCAGGACACAATTCCGGATTTTCATCATACGCCGAAGAGATTCGCGGCATTGGAGCGTGCAATCGCGGCCGACACGGCGAATCGGGCAGCTCTGGCGCGGCCGGAGATCGAGTTCGCCTTGTCTCGCGCTTCGATCGCGGCGTACTTCTCGATGCCGGGTTGCCGGAACGCGTGACGCACAACGACACCAAGTTCAACAACGTCCTGCTGGACGACACGACGGGTGAAGGCATCTGCGTGATCGATCTTGACACGGTCATGCCCGGACTGGCCGCCTATGATTTCGGCGACATGGTGCGCACTACGACGTGTACGGCGCAGGAGGATGAACGTGACTTGTCCAAAGTGACGATGCAGTTTCCGATGTTCGAAGCGCTTGTGCGGGGATACCTTGCGTCGGCGGGCGGCTTCCTGACGAGGGCGGAGAAGCAGTTTCTGGCTTTTTCAGGAAAGCTGATCACGTTCGAAATCGGGATTCGATTCCTGACGGACTTTCTGTCGGGCGATGTTTACTTCAAGATTCATCGCGAGGGGCAAAATCTCGATCGATGCCGCACGCAGTTCAAGCTTGTTGAATCCATCGAGCAACAGGAAGAGCGAATGAATCGGGTGGTGGAGTCGTTGACGTAGGAGTGCTTTTGCTTTGGGTGGAGACCGCTGAATTTCTGGTTTGATTCAGCGGTGCCAGGCCGAGCGATTTCCAGGTTTACTTCCAGCTCCAGTTGGGCATGTAGTTGTTGCCGGATTCGGTGAGCTGCTTCTGCTGGGTGCCATCGGCCAGCATCGACCAGATCTGGGCATGCCCGCCGACAGATCGTTCGAACACGATGTGGCGCCCGTCAGGGGACCACGAAGGGAAGTCGTTGCTTCCAGACTCGTGCGTGAGCTGCAGCCACCGAAGCGGCTTGCTGGAGATGTCCATCACGTAGATGTCCTGGCCGCCTGGCGCACCGGGGCCGTATTTTCGATTCCAACTGAACGTCAGGAACTGGCCGTTCGGGGCCCACGACGGCGAAATCGCGTAGCCGCCATCGGTCAGGCGCTCGACGTTTGAGCCGTCCTGGTCCATGGTGTAGATCTGCGGAAGGCCAGTGCGCCCGCTTACCCACGCGATCTGCGCGTTCGACGCGGGGATTCCACGTTGGCGCTACATCGGGTCCGCGGAACGAGGTGACTTTTCGCGGATTGCCGCCGCTTGCGTCGGCGATCCAGATCTCAGGATCACCGGACCGCGAGGACGAGAACGCGAGCTTGCTTCCGTCCGATGACCATGCAGGCGACTGATTTGAGCCCCCGGCGGCGCCTCCGGGAAAGCTCACGAGCCGCCCGAGTTCCAGCGAGTACATGCGAATGGACCAGCCCTCGCGCCCCAGAGACGCAAAGGCAACCCGCGAATTGTCCGGAGAGATGCGGGGCGAGAGAGAGATGGTGCCGAGGTGCGTAACGGGATGCTGATTCTGGCCGTCGTAATCCATCGACCAGATTTCCTTTGTTCCGCTGCGTGAACTTACGAAGTAGATTTTTGTCTCGGCAATTCCGTTGATCCCGCCGCCGAGCCGGGAGATGATCTCGTCGGCGAAGCGATGCGCCACCGTGCGCGCCATGTCCTCGCTGGCCGCTTCGTTATATTGCTTGCCGAGCACCTGCGGGTTCGCGGTGTTGCGCGTGTCGTCGAGCCAGCCGTAAACAACAAGGCGTCCGCCGTTCGATGAAAGCGCGCCGAAAGCGACCATGGCCGCATTCGCGGGGTCGGCGGACCACTGGGCAAGGTTGATCTCCTGCGGAGCGCCCGGTGTCACCTGTGGTGCGAAGCTCTTCGAAACCATGTCGAAGATCCCGGCATTCTGCAGATCGCTGTAGAGTGTCGAGTCGAACGTGGCTTTCAGCGCGGGCGTCTGCGGATCCGCGCCGACCGCTTTGAAATCCGCTGCGGCAATGCGAATGCGCGCGTTTCCGAGGTTCGATCCGGTATGCACCCAATCCTGCGCCGGCAAGGGAAGGGAAGCGAGAGTCGTCAAAGAAAAAAGTGCGGTGAGCACAAGCCGAAAACGGGATTTCATTCGAATGCGCAATCCTTCCTCGAGATAGTTGTAGTGATGCTGAATAGAACGCTGTACGGTGATCGTCGACATTCTACTTGGACGATTCATCAAGCTCCTAGTACTCGCAGTAGAAGGAAACCATCAGGTTGCTACCGCGATATCCCTGTGGCAACATGCCAAAGGTATCGACGCGCTGTGCCGCGCGCACGCATGCTGTGTCCCAGGTCGGGCTTCCGCTGGATTTATCCAGCCGCACCTGACTCACCGAGCCGTCACGCGCGATGCTGAACGAGATGAAAGCGCGGGCTCCTCGCGGGGTGTGCGGATCGGCAAGGGACCTGTAGCCGTTTGCGTCCATCTTGCGATTGATCCCATCAACGTAATACCCGAACATCGTGCCAAAGTCGCTCTGATTTACCGTCGCCGGACCTGACGTGGAAGCGGCCTGGCGCGGCATTGACGAGCCTGCCTGCTCACCATACTGCGCGCGATTGGTCGGCACGGGATCCGGCTTGCGTTGCGGCGTTTTCGGCGTCTCCTGGTGTTCGGGCTTCTTCTGCTTGCCTGCAATCGGAATCGCCGTCTCGTCTACCGCCTGCTTCGCCTTGGGCTCAGGCGGGGCGGGCGCCTGGCTGGGCGTTTCAGTCGCGAGCACGTTCTGGTTCGGCGGCTGCTCTGAAGGGATCGGCAGGGCACTGGTCACCAGGTTCACCTGAATCGCGCCGCCAGGACCAGCGCCACCCCAGAGATTGTGATGAAAGAAACCGCCGATGATTCCGTACAGCACAATCGCCACGACAAGGCCGCAATGGAGCGCGACCGCGCCCGCGGCCGGCGCCATCACCGGTTCGGGCGTCAGTTCCTGTTCCAGATGATCGCCATGTAACAAGATGCTCATCGTGCTATCTGAGAATGGACAGGCCTGCGGAAGTATCTTCCCTCAGGGGCTAAAGCCATCGTCGCACCTTCGGCAGGCTGCCGTGCCTACGCATTTACGGCACGGCTGAAGCCGCGCCCTTTCAAAGCTTCTACCTTTTACGGCCTTTTGCGTGGCCCCGTTATTTTCCACTCTTTGTATCGACCGGCTGCGTCACGATCGAGATGTTCGTTATCCCGGCCTGCTTGACCGCATCCATCACGCTGGCAAACGCGCCAAAGGGCACGCGCTCATCGGCGCGCAGATAAATCACCTGCTTCTTCGTGTCTTCGCTCGACTGACGCAGTTTCTGCCCCAGGTCGTGGACATTTACAGGCGTGTCGCCCAGAAAGACCTGCTGATCGCGATCGATGGTCAACACCAGCCGCTGCTCGGTGATTTCCTTGACGGTACGCGTCTTCGGCACTGCAACTTCAATGCCGGATTGCAGCACCGGCGCGGTAATCATGAAGATCACCAGCAGCACCAGCACCACGTCCACCAGGGGCGTAATGTTGATGTCGGCCAGAGACGACCGGGTCTGCCCGTTGCTACTTGTAAAGGCCACGCTCGACCTCTTGTTGCTCCTCGCGGGAAGCCGCAGCCGTGCGCGCCGGAATCTCTTCGAGCGAGTTCAGCAGTTCGCGGCAGAAGTCATCGGATGCCGATGCAAACACCCTGATGCGCGCGGCGAGCTGGTTGTAAGCAATCACCGCCGGCACTGCGACGAAAAGGCCGGCAGCCGTGGTGATGAGAGCCTCAGAGATTCCCGGTGCGACGGCGCGCAGCGTGGCGGCCCCCGCGGTGCCCAATCCGTGAAACGCGTCGACGACGCCCATCACGGTGCCGAACAGGCCGATGAACGGGCTTGTCGCCGCAATCGTTGCGAGCCACGTCAGTCGCCGCTCAAGGGTGGTGATGGCCTCGCTTGCCGCGGTCTGGGCCGATCGTTCAAGAGGCGTCATGTTGCGCGGCGGACCGGAGCCGCCTGTCTGGCGCTTGTAGGTCTCGTACACGTCCACAAATATCTGTGCCAGCGGGCTCGACTTGTAGTTCTCGGCGAAGGCCGCGACCTCTTGCAGACGCGTGGCTTTGCGAAAGGCTCTAATGAAGTTCCGGCTCTCCCGCGTGGCTTTGCCGAACGTGGAAATCTTTCCCAAGATGACGGTCCAGGAATAAAGGCTGGAAATCAGCAGCAGCAAGCAGAACGCCCAGTGCGATCGGGCCGATATTGCTCAGCATCTCCATCAGCGCGCCTGTGCCTTGTGACACGGGATTTCCCGCTGGTGGAGCGCCACTATCAGCCTGTAATGCGAAGACAACGGCAGCGGTAAGAATCGGTATTCACCTCAGTATTTACGGTATCAGACGCGTTTTGCCGCTCCAAGTTATCGATCTGGTCCCTCTGCGCGCACGTAACCGGCTTCAACGAACCCGGCCGCGAGCCCGCCATGCTATGCTGCGCTCGGATATCCGCTTCGATGCACTCCTGTTACCGGGTGCCCATGCCTCTGCCTCTCGCCGCCGGGGATCGCGATGGAGAGGATGTGGGAAATCGATGCCGTTAGAACAATATGCTCGTTGAGCTGCGCGCTGAGAATTACGCCGTAATCGATCACGCCATTGCCGTCTTCGGCCCGGGCCTAAACCTGCTTACGGGCGAAACCGGCGCGGGCAAATCCATCCTTGTTGACGCGCTCGCGCTCCTCATGGGGGGCAAGTCCTCTACGGAAATTGTTCGCCATGGAGCCGATAAGGCCGTGGTTGCCTGCGTTTTTGAGGCCACGCCCGGCCGCTGACGCCATCCTCGAAGAGAACGGGATCGATTCCGAGGGCAACGAGATCATCCTGCGCCGCGAGATTCTCTCCACCGGCAAGGGCCGCGTCTTCGTGAACAATCAGCCTGCCACGGTTGCAGTTCTTCGGCAGCTTGCTCCTGAGCTTGCGCTTGTTCATGCGCAATCTGAGACGCTTTCCAGCTTCGATCAGACACAGCAGCGCATTCTGCTTGATCGCTTTGCGGGCGTCTCAACGGATGCCGTTGCAGAGGCTTACGCGAACTGGCACGCCGCACAGACGAAGCTCGACGAACTCCTGAGCGGCGAGCAGGAACGGCTCCGCATGGTTGATCTCTGGAGCTATCAGCAGAAGGAGATCGAGTCCGCGCATCTGACACCAGGTGAGGACGAGGCCCTCGAAACGGAAAAGCGCGTCCTTGCAAATGCCGAAAAGCTCTACGCCGCGGCCATGAGCGCATTCGATCAGCTTTACGAGGGCGGAGCGTCGGCTGAAGCCGCACTCCGGGCAGCCGGACGGAATCTTGAAGAGCTGGCGCGATTTGACAGCCGGTTTAATGAGGCTGCGCAGCAGATCGAGTCGGCCCGGGCGACCGTCGGCGATGTGAGCACTACGTTGCGCGATTACGCCGAGGGAATCAACGCATCGCCCGAGCGTCTTTCGGAGATTGAAGACAGGCTGGCGCAACTCGATCGCCTCAAGCGCAAATACGGGAAGACTGTCGCCGATGTCATTGCGCTTGGCGAAGAGGTCACGCGCAAGCTGGCCGAGGTTGAAGATCGCGACGAGATCCTCAAGGCGCTGCGCAGGTCTCTGAATGACGCGGCAAAGGCATATCGCGCAGCCGCTGCTTCAATCACCGGCGATCGTGAGGCCGCTGCTCAGAGGCTCGCGAAACTGGCCGAAGACGCAAATCAATTCTCTCGCCATGAAGGTGAAGTTCGAGATTTCTGTTGCCTCGAGCGAGCAGGAGCCTGCATGGACCGCTCACGGATGGGACGACGTTGAGTACCGGATCGCAACCAACGCCGGCGAGCCGCTGAAGCCGCTTCATGAGATCGCATCGGGCGGCGAGATGTCGCGTGTGATGCTCGCGCTGAAAGTTGCGGTGGAAGAGGCTTCATCGAAGACGAGAAAGAAGCTGCCGACGCCTCGTACGCTTGTCTTCGATGAGATCGACATCGGCATCGGCGGTCGCGCAGCGGATGCGGTGGGCCAGAAGCTGAAAGCGCTTGGCCGGGGACAACAGGTTCTCTGCGTTACTCATCTGCCGCAGATAGCGGCCTTTGCCGATCAGCACTTCGTCGTTGAAAAGCGCGAAGACCACGGCCGGACGAAGATGCATGTCCGGCTACTCGATGATCGAGCACGCACCCACGAGGTGGCCCGCATGTTAAGCGGAGCCAAAGTCACCGAGACCAGCCTTCAGCACGCTGCGCAGATGATCGCAACGAGCCGGTAGCCATCTGCCGGGCGTTCGCGTCATTCGGGTGGAACAGGGAAGAGACGGATTTCTGATCCAGCGAGGATGGCGAGTTTCGAGCCGTCCGGAGACAGCGCGTAATCACCGTGGCTGGTGCCAGGTACTTCGACGCTGACAGCCAGCAACCGCTTGCCATCTGAGGCGCGATAGACGCGCACCTCTTCCGACTCGAGTTCGGCGCCTCGAAACGGTTCGCCGGACGACAACTGACGGTTTGCGCGAACGACTTTCACCGCGAATGTCTGATTCTGAATGTTCCCGATTGCGTTCTGCCCCACTTCCCTTGATCCAGACTTGCCACGTAAGAGCAGCTTTCCGTCGGCCCGCAGCACGCGATATTCAGTTCCGCGATCCGTCTCGCTGCAGGTCGTCAGAAAAAGGAGGTCGGGTGCGACGCTTGAGAGATCGGGAGTACACACGGAGACAAAACGCGCCAGCGTGGCCGTCTTATTGTCCCAGGTGCTGATTGCAAGCCGATATCGATCTTTGGACTGATTCAGCAACTTCACCTGTCCTTCGTTCAGAAGGGTGGGAGGCTGCACGCCGGAGGAAGTCGACGTCCCTCCAATGGTCTTGAATTCCTTGTCGAAGATCAGGACATCAACATCCTCTTCCGGCTCCTGGCCTGAACCTTCACGGAGTTTCGCATGAAGCTCGGCAGAATGCCGCTCTCTGAGAGTTGCGACTGCCATCAACTTTCCGTTCGGTGCGATGCGAACGAATTCAAGCGGGCCCGTGAGCTGAATGCGGGATTCGACTTTCAATCCAGAGCTGTAGACGCGAAGCTCGTCTCCGACATGGACGAGTATGCGGTTTCCGTCGAGCTGCCAGAGATAGCGGCGGTAATCGGCCAGCTCCCAATCGACCGCCTGCAGGACAGCATGGGTGCCTGTATCCAGCAGCACGGCGCGAATAACACGGACGGTTCCGCGCCTTTTTGAATTTATATCTCGCTGGATCAGAGTGTGCGGATTCATCGCAAGCAGCAGCTCTTGCGGGCCGAGCCAGGCCAGATTGTCCTCATGATCGAATGCGTCCACCACCTTGTTGGCGCGAGTTGCGTAGCCCAGCGTGCTGACCGGAATCGAGGCCTCGGTATGTCCGGAAAGTTCTTTGCTTGTAACCGGCAGATCGACGGCGCAGCCGGGAGGCGCGCATGTTTCAAGGCTGTCGACGAATGCTGCTGCGGTGGGCGGCGGTGGCGGTGGTATTGGCGGCTGGGATGCATCCGGAGCATTCCGAGAATGGAGGGTTACGGGTGGATCACCTGACGGCCGAAAGGCAGCGGAGGCAGGCACGAGCAGAAGCTGCGTGAATTCGTCGAGAGACACATCCGATTTTTTTGCAGTCAGAACAGAGCTCTGGTTCGGGCCCGTGCCAACCTCGAGTTTGAGCCCCTTAATCTCAATCACATCGCCCGGGCGGAGCCCCGCGTGCATTGGGAAACTGTGCTCAATTCCCGCAAATTCCAAACGTGTTGTTGTAACTCGTTCCCCGGCGCTGCTTCCGAATGATGGCCTCCCGCCGCTAGAGCCCGTCGTGGCCATAGGAAACGACACCCCGGCGGGCACATCTGTGTAGTTTCTCGGGGGCGCTGCGACTGCCACAAGCGCCAGGCCGAACGGATTCATCGCGGTGCCGTTGCATTGCGCCCTGGTGAAGGACAGTGCAAGCCTGGAACCCTCGGCACCCTTGGTTCTGGGTGACGCGTCCTCGACCTTCGCCTCAAGGATCGCTCCGCGCCGCAGAACGCAATCGTTTCCGCTCCAGTCGGAAGTGGTCCGGACGAAGACCGCCGCCCCGTCTGCGAGATGGCGAACATTCAGATCGGCGAGGAGTTCCGCCTGGATCGGGACGACCGGCCTGGCATCCTCGCTCGGCTTAGCCGGGGACTCGCCAGACAGAGGGCAGAGCAATACTCCGCCAAACAGGATTGTTGAAATTACTCGCTTCACTCTTGGCCCAACTCGCTGACTGAAAACTTGTGCTGTATTCTCGAGGATATTCGATGGAAGCGCCGGTGACTGGCTCCGGCTCGCTCTTTCTGGAGCCGCAGACTGCCTTAGGTTTACATCTACCACTCGCAAAGCACCCAAATCATCCGAAATGTGGTTATTCTGTCTCCTTTCAAGCATCCGGTAGTCTGAGCGCACACATCACATCCCTGCAGGGGGCCGTGAAAATGCCAGTCCTTGCGGGCGGCTCGAGGGTCTTAATCGTCGACGACGAGGTTTCCATCGCCGATTCGCTTGCGATGATCTTCGCTTCGCGCCGGTATGAAGTTCGTGTCGCGTACTCGGCGGAGGAGGCCATTGATGTCATTGCCCTCTGGCAGCCTGATCTTGCCATCCTTGACGTGATCCTTCCAAGGATGAACGGCATCGACCTGGCCGTGGCGACTCGTGCCAATTACCCTTCCTGTCGCATTATTCTCTTTTCAGGAAACGCAAATACATCCCAGCTTCTTGAAGAGGCGGCCAAAAAGGGCTATTCCTTCGACGTCCTCGCCAAGCCTGTACACCCGGATCTCATGCTTGAGGCGGCTGCAAACCTGTTGTCTCTCGAGCGCCCTCCCGAAGTGACCAAGTTCGATTGAACATTACCTGGGAGCCATGCACCGCTGGGAGTCGCTGAGGCAGTCGTCTCCTCGTGCGAGCAAACTGGCACCTCTCAAATTGCCGACCCGCAGGTATACTGTTAGTGTGACTACAATTGCCCTTGATTCCATCCCCAATAGCGCTAATTCCGAGTCTTCCCCTGGCCAGAAGCGGGTCCTGCTGCTCAAGCCACGCGGCTTCTGCGCCGGCGTGGTGCGCGCGATCGACATCGTCAAGATCGCTCTCGAGACCTTTGGCGCGCCCATCTATGTGCGCCGCGAGATCGTCCATAACCGCTATGTTGTGAATGAGTTGGCGGAAAAGGGCGCGATCTTTGTCCACGAGATCGACGATGTGCCCGACGGCCAGCGCGTGATTTATTCGGCCCACGGCGTTTCGCCGGCCGTCCGCGAGCGCAGCAAGGGCCGCGGCCTCAAGGTGATCGACGCCACCTGCCCGCTGGTGACCAAGGTCCACATCGAGGCGGTCAAGTTCGCCAAGCAGGGCTATTCGCTGGTGCTCATCGGCCATCGCGATCACGACGAGATCGAAGGCACGCTGGGCGAAGCGCCGGATGTGACGCAGGTGGTTTCAAATGTGGCGGAAGTGGAGGCGCTCCAGGTGCCCGACCCCAACCGCGTCGCCTACCTGACTCAGACCACGCTTGAGCCTCGACGAAGCGCGCGACATCATTCACGCGCTCAAAATCAAGTTTCCCAATATCGTCGGACCGCATTCGCAGGACATCTGCTATGCCACGGAGAATCGCCAGGTGGCGGTTCGCAATGTGGCTCACAACGCCGACCTGGTGCTGGTGGTTGGTTCCACCAACAGCTCCAACTCCAACCGCCTGGTTGAGGTTTCGCGCAACCTGGGCACCATAGGGTATCTGATTGATAACTCCCAGGCCATCGACCCCAAGTGGCTTGAAGGCGTGATCACGGTGGCGGTGACGGCCGGCGCGTCGGCCCCGGAAGTGCTGGTCGAGGACGTGGTGAATTATTTGCGTCAAAACGGCTTTACGAGCGTCGAAGAAGTAGAAGTGATGCCCGAGAATGTGCGTTTTGGCCTTCCACCGGAGATCGTTCAGGCCATCGGCAGCCCCGGGGGTGGCGAAGCTGTTCCGGTTCAGCTAGGCAGAGTTTGCTTTGGGACTGCCCGACGACGCCGGATGGTCAGAAATCGAAACATCGTGCCGCGCGGCATTGATTCGTCAGGCCAGGCAATCATGCGGTTGATTTCGCTCATGGCGCGCGCAGCGCGAATGACCGCTTTGGGAACATCGAGGCAATTTTGATCGCAATGAGTATGAAGCAGGGCAAGACGCAGATCCGCGGCGCCCAGGTTCGGGCGGCTGGATGCGGATCTGGCGGATGTGGAGTCGGCCATCTCTCGCTCGCGGGAGTTCCTGCTCTCCCAGCAGCATCCGGACGGCTACTGGTGCGGCGAACTCGAAGCCGATTCCATGCTCGAGGCCGACTACATCTTTCTGCACACCCTTCTCGAGAGCGGCGATCCCGGGCGCCTGAAGCGCGCCTGCACGGAGATGATGCGCTACCAGAACGAGGATGGAAGCTGGAGCCTCTATCCCGGCGGCCCCGGCAACATCTCGCTCTCGGTCAAGTGCTATTTCTCGGCCAAGCTGATGGGCATCGGCGCGGACGATCCGCGCCTGGCGAAGTGCCGCGAGTGGGTGCTGGCGCATGGCGGCGTGGTGGCGTGCAACACCTTCACCAAGATGTATCTCTGCGCGCTGGGCCAGTACGACTACGACGCCGTTCCGGCCATTCCGCCGGAGATCGTTCTCTTTCCCAACTGGTTCTACTTCAACATCTACGAAATTTCGTCGTGGTCGCGATCGATTCTTGTGCCGCTGGCGATCATCTACGCCAAGAAGCCGTACAAGAAGATTCCGCCGCGAGCAGGGCATCGATGAGCTGTTTGTCGGCGGCCGCGCCAATTCAATTCTTCGCCTGCGCGGGATCGCAAGTCGACTCATTTCCTGGCGCAATTTCTTCCTGGTGATCGATCGCATCACTGCACTGGTCTGAGGCCGTTCACATCCGTCCGCTGCGCAAGCTGGCGCTCAAGCAAGCTGAGAAGTGGATGCTCGAGCGCCTTGAGATGACCGACGGCCTCGGCGCCATCTATCCGGCCATGCTGAACGCGATTATCGCGCTGCGCTGCCTCGGCTATTCCGAAGACGATCCGCAGGTGATTCGCGCGCGCGACGAGTTTGAGAAGCTGGGCATCGAGCAGGCGCCCACGCGCCGAGATGCCGGAGCCAACCTTCCGCATGCAGCCTTGCGCTTCGCCCGGTGTGGGATACGGCGCAGGCGGTCTATGCGCTCGGCGAGGCCGGCGTGCCGCGCAACGATCCGCGCATGATCAAGGCCGCGGACTGGATGCTCTCGAAGGAAGTGCGCCACAAGGGCGACTGGGCCGTGAAGGTGCCGAAGACCGAGCCGGGCGGCTGGTACTTCGAGTTCAACAACGAGTTCTATCCCGATACCGACGATACGGCGCAGGTTCTGCTCGCGCTGAACAAGGTGGACAATCCCCGCGAGCGCTATCAGCACCAGGTGGCGCAGCGCGCCATCGAGTGGGAATTCGCCATGCAGTGCCGCAACGGCGGCTGGGGCAGCTTCGACAAAGACAACACGAAGATGATCTTCCAGTACATCCCGTTCGCCGATCACAACGCCATGCTCGATCCGCCGACGGTCGACATCACGGGACGCATTCTGGAGATGCTGGCGACCTACGGCTACACGCGCGAGGACAAGCGCGTGCGAGAAGGCGATCAAGTTCATTCTTTCCGAGCAGGAGCCCGACGGAAGCTGGTTTGGCCGCTGGGGCGTGAACTACATCTACGGCACGTTCCTCGTGCTGCGCGGACTGGAAGCCATCGGCTTCGATCACCACGAGCCGCAGGTGCAGCAGGCGGCGGAGTGGATCCGCATGGTGCAGAATCCCGACGGCGGCTGGGGCGAGACCTGCGGCAGCTACGACGATCCGAACACGCGCGGCGTGGGCCCGAGCACTCCTTCGCAAACGGCGTGGGCACTGCTTGGCCTGCTCGCCGCGGGCGACGATCGTTCCGACTCCATCGCCAAGGGCGTCCGCTGGCTGCTCGCACGCCAGCGGGCGGACGGAGCTGGGACGAGTCAATCGGCGAGGGCGCGACGCGACAGGCACTCATACACCGGAACGGGCTTCCCCAGGGTGTTTTACCTGGCTTATCACGATGTATCGGCACTACTTCCCGCTGCTGGCGTTGACCAGCTACAGCGGGCCATGGAACAAGCGGCAGCTCATGGCTTAGCTGCGCGTCGAAGTTCGCTAAGAGCTAGAGCTAAAGCTTGGAGGATTTACCCAAATTATGGCTGTTCCGATTTCCCAGATGTGGACGGTTGCCACCTACGTGCTGAAGAAGCGGTTCACCGGCAACAAGCGCTATCCGCTTGTGCTCATGCTGGAGCCGCTCTTCCGCTGCAACCTGGCCTGCGCCGGCTGCGGCAAGGTGCAGTATCCGCCTCACATTCTCAAGAAGCAGCTCACGCCCGAGGAGTGCTTCGCCGCCGTTGAAGAGTGCGGCGCGCCCATGGTCTCCCTTCCCGGCGGCGAGCCGCTGCTGCATCCGCAGATCGTCGAGATCGTCAACGGCCTCATCGCGCGCAAGAAGTACATCTACCTCTGCACCAACGCGCTCGAACTGAAGCGCCGCCTGCCGGAGTTCACGCCGTCGAAGTACCTCACGTTCTCGGTTCATCTCGATGGCGCAGCGCGAGCATCACGACTTCTCCGTCTGCCGCGAAGGCGGATATGACATCGCCGTCGAAGGCATCAAGGAAGCGGTCAAGCGCGGCTTCCGCGTGACAACCAACGCGACTTTCTTCGACGGCACCGATCCGAACAACGTGCGCGCCTTCTTCGACGACGTGATGGACATGGGCGTCGAGGGCATCGTGCTTTCGCCCGGCTACAGCTACGAGATGGCTCCCGACCAGAATCGCTTCCTCGGCCGCGCCCGCGTGCGCCGGCTCTTCCGCGCCATTCTGTCGAATCGCAAGCCGACGTGGAAATTCAACATGTCGCCGCTGTTTCTCGAGTTCCTGATGGGCGATCGCAAGTACGAGTGCACGCCGTGGGGCTCGCCCGCCTACAACATCTTCGGCTGGCAGCGTCCCTGCTATCTGCTGCAGGATGGCTACGCGGAGACGCTTCAAGGAACTGCTGGAAACCACAAAGTGGGAAGAGTACGGCGTGGCCAGCGGCAATCCCAAGTGCGCCAACTGCATGGTGAGCTGCGGCTACGAGCCCTCGGCTGTCATCGACGGCTTCGGATCGCTCAAGGGCTTCTGTGGGCTATGGTTCGCGGCACGTTCTCCAGCTACAAGGATGAGCACGCGCTCAAGCTGCTCAACGAACCTGCGCCGCATGGCCCGGCAACCCTCGTGCAGATTGCGGGAGCCGACCGCACGCTTGAGGAGACCAACGCATGACCGCGGAAGTGCAGAAATACACCCTGGAGCAGGTGGAAGCGCTGGAACTTGCGCCCGGCACGGAGCACGAGAAGCTCGAAGGCTGGGTTCCCGAGCTCGCCAGCGACGACGATCTGCGCTAGGCGCTCGAAAAAGCATTCGACTATCGCGGCGACGTGACGCTCACGCTGAAGTGCGGCGAGCGTATCGAGGCCTACATCTTCAATCGCCAGACCGGCGCTACGCTGGCCGACTCCTATGTGCAGTACTTCACGCCGAAGGCGCCGGAGAAGCGCAAGGTGAGCTATGCCGAGATTGCGCGCCTCGAGTTCAGCGGCAAGGATCGCGCCGCCGGCAAGCACTGGGAAGACTGGGTCAAGGCCTACAACGAGCGCAAAGCCGCCGGCGAAAAGAACATCGCTCTCCATCCCGAGGCGCTGGAGTAGATCGGCTACCTCCTCTCAGAGATTCCCGCCACCTATCGAAGTCCTCTCCTATTTCACGATCCGGGCGGTGATCGGTCCGAGGATCGCCATCAGCAGGACATAGGCGGCGGTCAGTGATCCGAGCCGCGGCTCGATGGCAGCGCCAAGACCTGCAATCACGATTGAGAATTCTCCATGAGCCACGAGCGTGAGGCCGGCGCGAAGCCGTGCTTTGGACTCAAGGCCTGATCGCCCGGCTGCCCAGTAGCCGGTGGCCGTCTTGGTAGCCGTGGTGGCTGCAGCGAGCGTGAGCGCGGTGAGCAACACCGGTGGCAGGCTTCGCGGATCGATCTCCAATCCAAAGAAGAAGAAGAAAGTTGCGGCGAAGAGATCGCGGAGCGGCGAAAGCAGGCGATGGGATTGCTTCGCGATTGGACCGGAAACTGGCAATGCCAACAAGGAACGCTCCAATGGCCGCGGAGACGTGCAGGCGCTGTGCTATTCCTGCCACAAGCAGAACAGCACCCAGAATGGTAAGCAGGATGATCTCGTCGGATTCATGCGCGATGAATGCGCTCAGCGAATCGCCGAAGTCGAATGGCGATGAAAAGCACAGCGATGACACTGGTTGAGGCGATCGCCAGCCACAAGACGATCTTCGCTGGGCCGCCGCCGACGATGAGGACAGCAACCAGCGGAAGATAGACAGCCATCACCAGATCTTCCAGAACGAGGATCGACAGCACCGTGGGTGTTTCAGCGGAGCCGAGACGGCCCAGTTCGGATAGCACGCGGGCGATGATGCCCGACGAAGAGATGTATGTCACTCCGCCGAGCAGTGCGCAGGGCAACGGTTTCCAGCCGAGAAGCCACCCGGCGACGAACCCGGGCGGGAAATTGAACATGAAGTCAATGACGCCGCCGAACGCCCCACTGCGAAGGCTATGCTTGAGCTCCTCTCCGGAATATTCGAGGCCGAGCATGAAAAGCAGCAGAAGCACGCCAATCTCGGCGCCGATCTCGATGAAGCCCTTGCTGAGACTGAGAGGCGCAAGTCCTCCGTTGCCGAAGGCGAGGCCTGCGAGCAGATAGAGCGGGATGGAGGAGAATCCCCAGCGGCTGGCAAGGCGCGCCAGAAACGCGAGACCGATCGTTGCCGTTCCCAACTCAATGAAGACGACCGTGAAGTCATGCGCATGCTGGGGCAAGCGATCCTCCTCAGAGACATCGGCGCATGGCACGCGCCCGGGTGGAATCAGTCTAGATTAGAATTCGCTGCGATACCTTCGGTCTTTATTTCGCTGTTGCGCGCGAGACGAGGCTCTGTTCTGATTTTGTCGCGTAGTAGGATTGTGAGTTCCCCGAAATTCCAGAGACGCGGGAGGTGCAATGAAGAAGTTCGCGGTCGTTGGCGTGTTCCTCGCAGCATGCGGAGGGTGGGCACAGTCGCCAGCCGAGCAAAAGCCGGCGTTTCTGATGCAGGGCCTCAGCAATCTCCATCACCCGGTGTCAACACAAAACGCCGAAGCGCAGCAGTTCTTCGATCAGGGGTTGCGGCTGGTTTATGCCTTCAACCACGATGAGGCGGCGCGCTCGTTTCGCCGGGCTGCCGAGCTTGACCCGAAGCTTGCGATGGCATGGTGGGGCGTGGCGCTGGCCGTAGGCCCGAACTATAACCTTCCGGTTGATCCTGAGCACGAGAAGATCGCTGCCGATGCGATCGACAAGGCGAAGAGCCTGGGCACGAGCGCTCCGCAGATCGAGAAGGACTACGTTGCTGCGCTTGGGAAGCGGTTCTCGCACGATGCTCAGCCGAACTATCACCAGCTCGACGCGGACTATTCGAGCGCGATGCGGGAACTGTCCCGGAAATATCCCGATGATCTGGATGCGGCCACTCTGTTTGCGGACAGCATGATGAACCTGCGGCCCTGGAAGCTCTGGAGTGCAGACGGTACGCCGGCGCCAGGCACCGAGGAGATTGTTGCGACACTAGAGGGCGTTCTGCGCCGCGATCCAAATCACATCGGCGCGATGCATCTCTATATTCATGCCGTTGAAGCCTCACCGCATCCGGAGCGCGCGCTGCCGGATGCGGACCGCATCGCCGCGCTGGCGCCCGCAGCTGGTCACCTGGTGCACATGCCGGCCCATATCTACGAGCGCACAGGGAACTACGACGGCGCCCGCGAGCACAACGCGGAGGCAGCAAAGGCCGACGAAGACTACGCCGCTGCGACTGGCTCGCAGGGGATGTACATGATGATGTACTACTCGCACAACCTGCACTTCGGCGCGATTGCGGCAAGCATGCAGGGGCATTGCGCCGCGGCAAAGCAGGCGGCAGATCGGCTGGCCGACAACCTGCGTCCGATGGCGAAGGAGATGCCGATGGTCGAGCCGTTCCTCGGCATTCCGCTGGCGATTGCGGTGCGCTGCGGGCGATGGGACGATCTGCTGGCGGTGAGCGAGCCGCCGGGGCAGTCGCCGGTTCTCAAGGTGTTCTGGCTCTACAGCCGCGGAATGGCTCTCGCCGCGCGGGGCAAGACTGCCGAGGCTGAGACGCTGCAGAAACAATTGGCTGCGATTGAAGCGGCTACATCACGCGATGACTTATTCATGCCACCGGTCGAAAATCATTCTCGGCAGATCTTTCATATTGCGTCTGACGTCCTCGCAGCGCGGATTGCGGCGGCCAAAGGAGACAAGCCGGCGGCCATTGCGTTGCTCCGCGACGCTGTCGCCAATCAGGATCAGCTTCTGTATGACGAGCCGGCAGACTGGTATTACCCGGTGCGCGAGTCGCTCGGCGGCATGCTGCTGCAGAGCGGAGATGCCAAAGGTGCGGAGCAGGTGTTCCGCGACGACCTGGCGCAGAATCCGCGCAATCCGCGCTCGCTCTTCGGACTGGCGGAGGCTCTCACGCGGCAGAACCGCGCGTACGACGCTTCATGGGTGAAGCAGCAGTTCCAGACAGCATGGCAGGGGGCAGATGTCGAGTTAAAGGTCGAAGACCTGTAAGAGCGATTCAGCTCTCAGCTTACAGTTTTCAGTGGTCGATGATCAGGTTCGGTCTTTGCTTCGCAATCTTCAGGCTCGTGGAATCGCTCTTCCCTTATCACCGGATAATCCGAACAGAACGCTTGCCCCGTTTGCTCCATTTAAGATTGGCAGTGACTGGACATGCGGATATTTCTGACAGGCGCGACGGGGTTTGTAGGTCATCACGTGGCCGAGGTATTGGCCGCTCGGGGTGCGGATCTGCGCATGCTGGTGCGCAAGACCAGCAAGCTGGACAACCTTGAGGGAATCGCCGGCGATACGTTCGTGGGCGATCTGGCGCAGCCGCAATCATTCGCGCCTGCGCTCAAGGGCTGCGATGCCGTGGTCCACGTGGCTGCCGATTACCGCCTGTGGATTCGTGACCCCGACGCGATGTACCGGGCCAACGTGGATGGCACGCGCGACTTATTGCGGCTTGCGCGCGAAGCGAAAGTGCCGCGGGTCGTTTACACATCGAGCGTGGCCACCATGGCCTTCCGCACCGACGGCATCGTGGTCAATGAGGACACGCCAGTTTCGATTGAAGACATGGTGGGCCACTACAAGCGCTCAAAATTCATGGCTGAGCAGCAGGCGATCGCTGCGGCGCAGGACGGACAGCAGGTCATCATTCTGAACCCGACCACTCCGATCGGACCAAACGATGCGAAGCCCACGCCCACAGGCCGTATCTTTGTGGATTTTCTCAACGGCAACTTTCCCGCCTACGTCGATACCGGCCTGAATCTGGTCGATGTGACCGAGGTCGCCCGTGCTCACGTCGCCGCGCTGACGACGGGGACGCCGGGCCGGCGCTACATTCTTGGCGGCGAGAATCTGACCCTGAAACAGATTCTCGACAAGATGTCGGCCATTACCGGCATTCCTGCACCCACGGTGCAGATCCCATTTGCGATCGCCTCTACTTACGCGTTCTTCGAAGAGTGGATTACCGGTCGCATTCGGGGCAAAGAGCCGCGCGCGACGCTCGAAGAGGTGCGCATGGGGCGGAAGAAGATGTTCGCGTCAAGCGCCCGGGCGCAGCAGGAGTTAGGCTTCCGAATCGTGCCTGTCAATCCGGCGATGAAGGCGGCGATAGATTGGTTCAGGGCTAACGGCTATGCGCCGCAGGGCAATGCATGACGCGCGTCGCCATCATCGCCGCGATGCCGGGCGAACTGAAGCCGCTCGTGCGGGGCTGGCCGCACAGCGCGCGGAACGGTGTCGCAGTTCTGGGCGCAGCGCGACGAGGAAGAAGAGTGGATCGCCTCCTGCGCCGGGGCAGGTCTTGAGGCAGCCACACGGGCCTTCGCTGCCATCGAGGACGGCGGCCCGGTTGACCTGCTCTTTTCCAGTTGGCTGGGCGGGCGCGCTGACCGCGGAATGTGCAGCCGGCGTTGCTCATAACGTCGCCGGAGTCATCGACGTTCGCACCGGGGAGCGCTTTAGCTGCGATGCGGGCGCCGGAGAATTGTGGCTCGCCACCAGCCCCAAGGTCGCCGATGAGGCAGAAAAGCGCCGCCTGGCTGCCACTTACAAGGCCGAGCCTGGTCGACATGGAAGCGGTGGCGATTGCCCGCCTGGCCGCCATGCGCGGTATCCCTTTCTATTGCATCAAGGGCGTCAGCGACGGCATTCGACGAAAAACTTGCCTGACTTGAACCGGTTTCTCACCCCGGATGGGCGATTCCAGACGGTTCGGTTTGCTCTTTTTGCACTCATAAGGCCCTGGCACTGGCACGCGCTCGTCCGGATGGGCGAAAATAGTAGAAAGGCTTCCCAAAGCATTGCGAAGTCGCTCCTTGAACTTTTGGATGAGCGAGGTCACATGACGAAGCGGAATGGCTACCCAAACCACCAAACCTGAAAGCCATATCGAATCAAAACTTCCCACCACCATGCGCGCCGTGGTCTATCGCGGAGTCAACGACATGCGGGTCGAGACCGTTCCGGTGCCAAGCGATCGGCCCGGGCGAGTTGCTGGTCAAGGTGGCAACGTGCGGCATCTGCGGAACGGATCTGAAGAAGATCCATACAGGCTCGCATTCTGCGCCGCGCATCTTCGGCCACGAGATGTCCGGGACCGTGGTGTCGGTTGGCGAGGGAGTCACGCGCTTCCGCGGCGGCGAGCGGGTGGTGGTGCATCATCACGTTCCGTGCGGCGAGTGCTACTACTGCCGCAAGCAGACGCCGGCGCAGTGCCCGCTCTATAAGAAGGTCGGGCGTAACGGCGGGTTTGAGCCCTCCGGCGGCGGATTCGCGGAGTATATTCGCGTGATGGACTTGGATTGTCGGCCAGTCGCGGGGTTGTGCCGATTCCGGACGATGTTCCTTTCGAGCAGGCCGCCTTTGTCGAGCCGGTAAACACCGTGCTCAAGGGCGTGAAGATGCTCGAATCTGGCTCCGGACGACACCGTTCTCGTGATCGGTCAGGGGCCGATCGGGTTGATGCACGCCGTACTGGCCAGCCGCACTGGCGCGCGGGTGCTGACATCGGACTTGTATCCAGAGCGCCATGCCATTGCCGCGCGGTTCGGGCTGAGTAACCCGATCCACGCCGGCACGGAGAACGTGGTTGAACGGGTGCTGGAAGAGACGGACGGACGCGGCGCCGATGCGGTGATTCTGGCGGTGGGCGGAAACGCATTCATCAAGATCGGCGATGGATGCGACCCGTTGCGGCGGCAAGGTGATGCTGTTTGCCCAGACGCAGCGCTGCGGAAGCAACTTTTGATCCCGGCGTGGTTTGTATGGATGAGAAGACACTGATGGGCTCCTACTCGTCCTCCTTTGAGCTTCTGGATGAGGTCACAGAGCCTCGTCTTCGGCGGCTACCGTAACGGATTTGATCTAACTCAGCTGATTTCCCACCGGTTTCCGATGGAGCAGGCCGTAGCGGCAATCGATGTGGCTTCGCATCCCAAGGCTGACTCAATGAAGATTATGATTGAGCCTGTTCCTGGGGCAGGGGCGGAGTAGGGGGAGCCTGATGCCAGGCACGGTAAAACACGTAATCAAGCGCGGCCGCTCCACGGTCGAAACCGCCATCGAGCATGGCCGTGTCACGGTCGAAACTGCGATCGAACATGGCCGCGCCACGGTTGAAGACGCAATCCATCACGGTCGCGCGACGGTCGAGAGCGCACTCCATCATGGCCGCGCAACGGTTGAAACCGCGATCCATCACGGTCGCGCGACCATGAAGGCCGCAGTCCTCCACGGACGCGAGGACATTCGCATTGAGCGGGTGCCGATTCCCGAGGCTGCGCCGGGCGAGTTGATTGTTCGCGTCGGTGCAGCATTGACGTGTGGAACCGACCTGAAGGTCTTTCGCCGCGGATATCACGCACGCATGATTGTGCCTCCGGCTCTGTTTGGCCATGAACTGGCCGGCACGGTGGTGCAGGCGGGCGATGGCGTCATCGATTTCGCACCGGGCGACCGCGTGGTTGCCCTGAACTCAGCACCCTGCGGGCAGTGCTACTTCTGCGTGCACGGGCAGGAGAATCTCTGCGACGACCTGCTCTTCAACAACGGGGCTTATGCGGAGTTCATTCGCATCCCGGCGCGGATCGTCGCGAAGAACACGCTGCATATTCCCGATCATGTCCCGCTGGAGCACGCGGCGCTGACAGAGCCGCTGGCGTGTGCCGTGCATGGATTTGAAGACTCCCGACCCCATCCCGGGGCCACCGTTGCGATTATCGGAGGCGGGCCACTTGGATTGATGATTCTTCACGTGGCGGCTCTTGCCGGATGCGAAACGATTGCAATCGTCCGGCACGACGGACAGGTGGAGGCTGCGCGACAGCTGGGCGCTGCGCACGTGGTGCAGACCACCAGCATTCGCAAGGCAATCCGCGAAACCCGTGCGCTGACGCCGAAGGATCGCGGTGTTGACATAGCAATTGAGGCAGTGGGTGTGCCGGAAGCGTGGGAAGAGGCCGTTGAGATGGTGCGCAAGGGCGGTACCGTGAATTTCTTTGGCGGGTGTGCCGTTGGAACGCACGTGGCTCTCGATACCAATCGCATTCACTATAGCGACATCACGCTTCGCGCAACCTTCCACCACACACCGTCCATGTGCCGCAAGGGCGCTTGACCTGATCGCGAGCGGCCGGTTCCAGGCCGGTGCATTCATCACCGGCCACGCTCACCTTTACGAATTGAACCGCGTCTTTGAGAAGCTGATGAACCGGAGCAGCGAGATCAAGACCGCCATCGTGCCCTGAGGCGAAGATGACCACGGCGACGATACCCCCGGACAACGACGAACTCGCGCGCGAGGACCTGATTGCGCGCGGCTGGGCGGCGCTGCCGGCGAGTTATCGGATTCCCGAGGTGGCGCCTACGCTCGCAGAGGCGCGCGCATGGTGCAAGAGGCTGGCTGAGTCACACTACGAGAATTTCCATGTGGCTTCGTGGTTTCTGCCCGAGGCTCTTCGGCCGCATTTCCATGCGATCTATGCTTACTGCCGCATCTCAGACGATCTGGGCGACGAAGTGGGCGACACGGCGCAATCGCTGGCGCTGCTTGACCTGTGGGGGCGCGAACTGGATGCTTGCTACGAGGGCCGCGCGCGGCATCCCGTGTTTGTGGCTCTCGCGGAGACGATTCACGCATGTTCGATTCCGAAGGAGCCGTTTGCCGATCTGCTGACAGCATTTCGTCAGGACCAGACCGTGACGCGCTACGCCACCATGCAGGATGTGCTGGGTTACTGCCGCTATTCAGCGAATCCGGTCGGCCGGCTTGTGCTGTACGCGTGCGGATATGCCGACGAAGAACGTTTCCGGCTTTCTGACGCGACCTGTTCCGCGCTGCAGCTTGCAAATTTCTGGCAGGATGTGCGGGTGGATTTTGCCAAGGACCGCGTGTATCTGCCTCAGGACGATATGAGGCGCTTCGGCGTGACGGATGAGACGATCGCGCGCGGAACGGCGACGCCGGAGTTTCGCGCGCTGCTCCACTACGAGGTCGATTTCGCGCGCCGTCTTTTTCACGAAGGGCTGCCGCTGATCGGCATGGTTGGACGGGAATCTGGCGCTTGATCTCGACCTCTTCAGCCGCGGCGGCCTCGAGATTCTGAACGCGATCGAGCACCGGGACTTTGATGTGCTGAGCGCGCGACCTGCGATTTCAAAGCGCACCAAACTTCAGCTCGCACTGCGGGCCGTCAGCGGGAAGTTCCTGCCGTTTCTCGGCTTGGGCGCGGGAATCAAAGGGAAGGCGGCTTGACGCAAGCAATCACATTGGACGAGGCGTATGCTGCTTGCCGGTCCATCGCCAAACGGGAAGCAAAGAACTTCTATTACGCCTTCGTTGCTCTCCCGGAGCAACGGCGCAACGCAATCTGCGCCATCTATGCTTTTATGCGCCAGGCCGACGATCTGGCTGACGACGAGAACCTGCCGCGCGAAGAGCGCCGACGCCGATTGCAGAAGTGGCAGTCGGATTGGCACCGCGCCGCTGCCGGAGAAGCAACGAGCGATCCGGTGTTTGTTGCGGTGCGCGACGCGACGGGACGCTTCACGATTCCGCACAAGCTGCTCGACGAGCTGATCGCCGGCACCACGATGGACCTGGAGCCGGAAGCAGAAGACAGCCCCGACACCTACGCCACCTTTGCGGATCTGTACCGCTATTGCTACCTGGTGGCGTCGGTGGTTGGGCTGGTCTGCATTCGCATCTTCGGGTACAGCGATCCGGCGGCCGAAAAGCTTGCCGAGGAGACAGGCATCGCTTTTCAGCTCACCAACATCCTGCGCGATGTGGCGGAGGATGCGGAGCGCAACCGTGTGTATCTGCCGCTGGAGGACCTTGCAGCGCACAACATCTCGCTTCGAGTCGCTGTTTCATCGCGCCAGGAACACGCCGCCGACCTCGAACGAACGCGCCCTGCTGGATGATATTGGGCGCCGAGCGGAGAGCTACTACGGGTCTGCGCAGAAGCTGCTGCCACTGATCGATCGGGAGAGCCGCCCGGCGCTGTGGGTGCTTGTGTCGATCTATCATGCGCTGCTCAAGCGAATTCGCAGCGCGGACTACGACGTGTTTTCGCATCGGGCGAGCGTGCCCATGGCACAGAAGGTCGGAATTCTTGGCGTGGGTCTGGCGCGCATGGCCGTGGCGCGCTTGTCAGGCTGACATTCGGAGAGTTGGGTTAAAGGCCGCCAGTTCTGATGCTGCCTATCTACGGGCTAAAGCCTGTAGCTTTCGACCAAAAGAGGATTGATTGAGCACACCGTCGGACAACACCGAGGTCGCAGGGCGCACGGTCACCGTGGTGGGCGGCGGCGTGGCCGGGATGAGCGCGGCGTGCGCGCTGGCGGAGGCGGGCTTTCGCGTGCAGCTCGTGGAGCGGCGCGGCTATCTTGGCGGGCGCGCTTCGTCGTATCTGCATCCCGGCGTGAACGAGGTGATCGACAACTGCCAGCATGTTCTGTTCGGGTGCTGCACGAATCTCATCGGGTTTTACCGGCGCATCGGGGTCGCGGACCACATCCACTGGACCAGCGAGATGACGATGATCGAGCCCGGCGGACGGCGCTCGCAGCTGGGTCCATCGTGGCTGCCGGCTCCGTTGCACGGCCTGCCGAAATTGATGTCTGCACATGCATTTTCGCTGGCGGACAAGGTGGCTCTCGCCCGGGCCTTCAATGCGATGATGCGACCGGTCGTTATGAATGGATCGCAGGAGTCGCTGGGCGATTGGCTTCGACGGCACGGGCAGACGAAAGGTGCAATTGAACGCTTTTGGCAGCTGGTCATTGCCAGCGCGCTGAATGCGGACCTCGACGTGATCGCCTTGCCCTATGCGGCGAAGGTGATTCGCGAACTGTTCATGAATTCCGCGGAAGCAGGCAGCATGGGCATGAGCACTGTGCCGCTGAGCGAACTCTACGCGGGCGCCGCAAAATATCTTGAAACACGCGGGTCAACATTCACCTGAACACGAACGTGGAGTCTGCCGCGTGGGATGAAGCAGGCTCTCAATGGTCGATCGTGACCCGCTCCGGGAACTCTGCGCTCTGAGTTTCTCGTAATCGCGCTGCCGTTTGAAGCGATGCAGAAGCTGCTGCCGCATCTGCCGCCGGCTGATGAGGTCAACAAACTGGCGCACCAGATCGAGCGGCCTCGAGCACTGGCCGATCTGCAGCGTGCACCTCTGGTTCGATCGCGAGATTACGGAACTGGATCATGCCGTGCTGCTCGATCGCGAGATTCACTGGCTGTACAACAAGAGCAAGCTGCAGCCGTGGCGCAAGCTCAAGGGCAGTTACGTGGAACTGGTGGTCAGCGCATCGCGCAGCTTTGCGGCCAAGACCCGCGAAGAGGCGATTGAGCAGTCGGTGAGGGAATTGGGCGAGTTTTTTCCGGAAGTGAAGAATGCCAAGCTGGAGAAGGCGGCGCTCATCAAGGAAGTGCGCGCCACGTTTGGAGTGCCGCCGGGAATCGATGGACTCAAGGCCGCATGCTGCGGCCCCCTGGCCAAACTGCTTTCTGGCCGGAGACTGGATTGCCACCGGCTGGCCCTCGACGATGGAAAGCGCGGCGAGGTCAGGGCATTTGGCGGCGGAAGCGCTGTGCAAGGCAGTTGGCGAACCGCGAGCTGTGCTGAATCCCGATCTCAGGCCGAAGGGGATTATGAAGCTGTTGGCTGCTGGCTAGAAGCGGTCTTTCAGTGCGCCAGAAAATAGACGCCGATGCAGACCAGCACGGCGGCGGTCCAGCGGCGATGATCGACATTCTCATTCAGGAAGAATCTTGCGGCGATTGCGTTGGTAACCAGCGTGAGCGAGGCCGACGCCGGTGCCACCAGGCTCGAGGTTCAGATGATTCAGCGCGAAGAGGAGCGAGAAGAACGCCAGCGCGAGGAATCCGACACCTGCAAAGAATAGCGGGCAGGTGACGACGGCGCGGATGGCGCCCTTCATTCCTGAGTGGGCGCGAATCTCATCCAGGTCGCCGATGGACTTCATCGCCGCCGCCGTCAGGACTTCTCCCGTCGTGGAACAGAGAACAACGGCGGCGATCATGCCAGTCGACGGCCCAGATTCCCGGCTGAACGGTCATGGAGAGCATCGTCATCGCAGTTGCTCCTCTGCGATTTCGGAAGCGGGCTGAGGTGTGGCGGTCCCGTTGGCTTCGAGTTGCGGCCGTTCCGTCAGCGATGGCCCGTGCGCGACGAAGCCTACGCCAACGGTGATGAGTACGACTCCCAGCCCAGCGCTGCCAGGAGATCGTCTCGTGCAGCCAGAACCGCGAGAGCAGCGCAACAATGACGTTGCCGAAGGCCGTTGCCGGTAGCACGAAGGTGAGGTCGGCCCAGGAGAGCGCCGTGAGGTAGCTGGCGAAGAAGCCGATCAGCAGGGCGATGCCGGCGGCGATCCAGGGAGTGAATACGGCGGCGATCAGCGAGATTGGATGGGCAAGCGAAATTGCCGGAAGGGCGTCATGCCGCGCGAAAGGCAGGTGTCTCCTAGCGGCGCAGAAAGCGCAACCAGTCCCAGGATCAGTATTGCCGCGGAGTTGGACGAATGTGCGACATCAGATGCTGCCGAGTGCTCTCTTTGTGGCAAAAGAAAAGAAGGGCGGGCGCCCGCTACGGGATACGCCGCCCTCGATTAAAATCATGCGGACCAGACTACGCGCCTGCACCCACGTGCCGCGCGGCTCGGCCTGCTGGCTGCGCGCGTTCTTCACCATCTTGTTGCGCTGCGCACGCAGCTTCAGGAACGCCTTGGCCTCGACATAGAGGCGCGGCACATCGCGGTTGACGATCGCCTTCCAGATCACGCGGAACGCCGCCTTCGGCCGGAAGTAGTACTCGTCGTAGAAGCGGTGCACCATCTCCATCACGTAGTCGGTGGGCAGGCCGGGATACTCGATGTGCGCCATCTGGTGGCCGCCGCCGTCTTCCATCTTCTCGGTTGGCAATGAACCCGTTGGCCTTGGCGTAGTCGTAGAACTCGGTGCCGGGATATGCGTGCGCGATCGAGACCTGGATGGTTTCGCACGTCCAGCGTCTTGGCGAAGTTGATCGTGTTGCGGATCGACTCCTTGGTCTCGCCGGGCAGGCCGAGGATGAAGTCGCCGTGAATCGTGAGGCCGAGGTCGTTGCAGTCCTTCGCGAAGGCGCGCGCGCGTTCGACGGTGGCGCCCTTCTTGATGTTCTTGAGGATCTGCGGATCGCCCGACTCGAAGCCAACGATCAAGCAGACGGCAGCCGGCATCCTTCATGGCCTTCAGCGTGTCGCGATCGGTGGTCACGCGCGAGGTGCAGCTCCAGGTGAGGCCCAGCGGCTTCAGCTTCTCGCAAAGCTCGATGGTGCGCACCTTCTGGATGTTGAAGGTGTCGTCGTCGAAGAAGAACTCCTTCACTTCAGGGAAGTTCTCCTTGGCCCACTTCAACTCGGCGGCAACGTCATCGGTGGAGCGCTTGCGCCACGCGTGACCGCTGAGCGTCTGCGGCCAGAGGCAGAAGGTGCACTGCGCCGGGCAGCCGCGCGTGGAGTAGAGCGCGATGTACGGGTGCAGCAGGAAGGGAACGTTGTAGCGCGTCACGTCCATGTCGCGCTTGTAGATCTTGGTGGCCCACGGCATCGCGTCCAGGTCTTCCACCTGCGGGCGATCGGGATTGTGGACGATCTTGCCGTCCTTCTTGTAGCTGATTCCGAGAATCTCGCTCAGCGGCTTGCCCTGGGCAAATTCAACCACCGAGTAGTCGAACTCGCGGCGACAGATGAAGTCCAGCGCGGAGCACTCGTTGAGCGCGCTTGTCCGGGGCGGTGGTCACCGGCGGTCCAACGAACGCGACGCGGATCGACGGATTCGCGGCCTTGATGGCTTCGGCCAGGCGCTGATCGCCCTCCCAGCCCACGGTCGAGGTGAACAGGACGAGGAATTCGTAGTCCTTGCAGATCTTGATCGTCTCGTCCGCGGAGACGTGGTGCGGCGGCGCATCGAGCAGCCGCGATCCTTCCAGGAGGCCGGCGGGATAGGTCAGCCAGACCGGGTACCAGTAGGATTCAATCTCGCGCGTCGCAGGCCAGCGCGAACTGGCGCCACCATCGAAATTTTCAAAGGACGGGGGATTCAGAAAGAGGGTTTTCAGGGGCATAGGCATCCCTTTAATTCTAACATCGACGCGATTTTCAAGCGGATTTGGCTGTGTATCGTTGTGATTACCTTGCATGCACCGAAGAAGCCAATCCTGCATGTGTCCAAGTGCTCTCAACAGCCCCAGGCGCGCCTTGGAAAGGTCAAGGCCCGCATCCATAGAATCATCAAGCTTTTGGGCCTCATCAATGCGGGCAAGTTGCTCGGCCTTGGGAGTAAGCTGCGGTGGAGCTCCTGCGGAGCTCCCGGCGCCGTTTCCTAACTCCAATTGTGTCAACACGGTCTGCAACTGCTCACTGGCGATCTGTTGCTTGAGATCTGCGATTTCAGCCAAAGTACCCAGTTCCCGAATGCTGTTGGACAAGTCAGAGATCTGGATATCGCTCTGCCTCTCCGCCTGTTCCGCTTCCACGGTTGCGCGAAGCGCGTCGGCGCCGGCTTCCCTGGCCCGGGCGCGCTGACCCATGCTGAGCAAGGGCACCTGGATCGCGATTCCCGAGCTGAAGTTGTTCGCCGGCAAGGGCTTCGCGAAGAAAGAGTTGACATCGTTCAGCAATGTCGTATTGCGGTTGTACTGCGCGTCGAAACTGAGCTGAGGCAGGTAGTTGATCTCCCGCTGAGCTTTTGCAGCCAGCTGCCTGGAATGCGCGAGCAGTTGCGCCGAGCGAACCCCCTCGATGGTATGCGGTGGGAAGTCGCCATGGAACTGGGGTATCTCAGGAATGCTGGCATGATCCGGCGTGATGGATCCGAATGGCAGGCCAGTCAGCGTCGCTAATTGCTTCGCAACGGTTCTTTCGCGCCCTTCAAGGTGCTGGAGCCTGAGCTTGATTTCGGCAGCCGTGAGGCGTGCCTGGAGAAGCTCGCTCAGCGGATCTACACCGGCTTCTGCGCGCTTCTGCTCGATCTCTACCAGACGACCGGCAAACTCTGCCTGCCGGTGTGCGGCTTCCAGTTCACGGCTAAGAGTGTCGAGCTCGATGTAGGCAGTCGAAGCATCGAGCGCGACCTGCTCGCGCGCATCGATCAGTCTTGAAGAGGCGGCCTGCAATCCGAGTCGTGCCGAGTCGATAAAGTGTTTTTGCGGAATGCCGAAAATCAGAGTCTGAACCGTGGTGGTAAAGATCGACGGGGGCTCGCCTGTAAAGCCCACTTCAGGAAACACCGGAATGCCCGTGGTGAACTGCACGGTGGGAATGATGGTGTCCTTGCTCTCGGAGAGTTGCGCGCCAGCCTTCCCCACATCTGCCTGCGCAAGCCTGACGGCGACGCTGTTGCGCTGCGCGAGATCCACCACGGTCTTAAGTGAGACCTGGGCAGGCGCGATGGAAGATGTCGCCGCAACGACCGCTCCGACGAACATCGAGGGCCAGACACAGCGTAATTTCAATCGAATCCTCACGTCGTCAATTCCAATCAGAATTTCAGAGTGACAGCGGGCTCGTAGTTATGCGCGAGTTGCAGCGCCGCGGCACGCTCCTGCCATGCGCCCGACGAGTCACCCAGTTGCGATTTCAGATGCGCGAGACTCGTGTGGGCAACGAATGCGGGCGCTTCTTCCGACTTTGAATAGCCCGCCAAATACCGCTCCAGCATCTCTGCAGCAAGAGAAAGATTTCTTTTTCCTCGAATCAAGACCGAGGCGCCGTTGTAGAGCGCAACCCCCGCAGTCTTGTCGCGGAGTGCGGCCTTGTATCCGCTTTGCACCGCGGCCTCCATCTCGTCAAAGCGTTCGCGCTTGCGATAGAAACTTCCCAGTGCCATCCAACCAAACGACGGGTGCTGGCTGGCGTTGATTGCCAGCTGATACTCTCGCTCTGCAGTGCCGTAGTCCTTGCGGCTTTCGGCAATGCGGCCTCGCAGTTGGTGCGCTCCCTCGGCGTCGATCTTGTCCAGCAAGGGAAGCAAGCCTTCAGCCTTGTCGTTGCCACCCCCTACAACGCTGGGGGCAGACGTGTAGAACTCTCCCAAATCAGCGAGCGCTTCAACGTTTTGCCGATTCAGGCTGACCGCCTGCTCAAACTCCGCGCGTGCGCGCTTTGCGAGCGAGAAAGCGGAGATAAAAGAGGCGTTTTCAGCCTTCTCGCCGAGCGCCCTGCCATACCAAAGGTGATTGTTGGAGTTCTGACCGTCGAGATTTATGGCATGCTCGCATTCGGTGGCCGCTTCGTCGTAATGCTCGATCATGAAATACACGCGGCACTTGAGAATCCGTGCTTCCGCTGAGTCGGGCAGGGAATTAAGCAGCGATAGTGCTTTGTCGGCCTCACCGGCCTGCAAAGCGGCATTCGCCTGCGCGAGCGCGTCCTTGGATGCTGGGAGGGATTGGGCCAGCGTTTGCGCTACTGCAACCGCCAGGGCTGCCAGGAGGAAGCCTGACTCGAATAGCTTTCTCACCGGACTCTCTTGATTACAACGCTCTCTTGAAGCGGCTGCCCGTTCGTTGTTCCTGTCGCAACCCAGTCTCCGTCCTTCAAGCCGGTGAGGATGGCCACCTGGGTCAGGTTGATTGTTCCGATCGTAACCGGGGTTCTCAGCAATTCATCGTTCTCGACTTTGTAGACGTACGATTTGCCGTTCTCTGAGTGAAGGGCTTCTCGCGGCATGCTCAGCACGTTGGACTCGCTCGACGTGGTGACGGTCACCGTTACATTGGTATCCGGCAGCAACTGGCCATCGACGTCATCGACATGAATGATCACTTCGCCGACGGTTCGAGTTCCGTACGTGATCACGGTGATGGGAACGCGCTCGATCCTTCCCTGCCAGACGACGCCCGGCTTCGCGTCCCACCTGATCTCGATATGCTGCCCCACAGCGAGCCGGCCAATCTCAGGCTCGTCGAAATAAGCGCGCACGCGCTCATGGTGCAGATCGGCCATCTCAAGCAGCAGTTTGCCGGCCTCAACGAATTCGGTTGCCCCAGCGTTGAGGCTGTAGACCGTGCCCGTTATCGGCGCGTGTTTCGATGTCTGGGCAAGCACTGATTCGGCGGCCTGCCGGTTGGCCTCTGCTTCAGCAACCGCGGCCTTCGCACGCGCAAGTTCGGCGGGTGAGTACCGGCTCTGCACGCTCTGCTCGGCGGCATGGAGATTTGCATCGGCCGTTGCAACCCTCTGCTCAGCTGACGCAATTTCGCTGGGAGAAGCGGCTCCGGTCGCGCTGAGCTTCTTGAGCGCGACCAAATCCCGCTGCGCCTGATCGCGTTCAATCTTGTCGCGGGCCACATCTGCCGTGGCCGCCTGCCGCTGCTCCACGGTGCCGTTTTGCATGATGGCTTCCAGCGCAGCCTGTGCGGCCTTCACGGCGCTGTCAGCGCTGGCAACCCTGGCGCGGGCTTCCACGTTGTCCAGCTGAAGAAGGAGTTTACCGGCGGAGACCACGTCTCCGGGCCGCACATAAACGGCCTTCACAATTGCGGAGACGGGACTGTGGACCTCGTAGTTGACTTCAGGCTCGACGCGACCATTGGTGCTGAGCTTGCTTTCGAGGGACTGCTTAGAAACCTGCACGACACGGACAGGGAGGTGCTCGCGGGTCAGAGCCCGAGTCGCAAAAAATACCAGAATAATAACGACGACCGCTCCCAGCCATACCCAGCGCCGGTCAAGCTGCTTTCTTTCAGTTTGCATGCATCAACCTGAGTCAGTATATAAGACTCGTCTTGTCGCGCTTAAGGGGCAGAAAGTTGCGGTATAAAGCCTTCCAACAGGTCACGGAGACGTCTGGCGCCTTGGCAAAAGGGCAGCTATCGGCTTCGCGGCGATTATTCGGGACGCACGTACAATGTCAGCATGGCAAAGGAATCCAGCTACACCGACGAACACGCCAAAGCAGGCCTCGATTTTGCATTTCCCGCAATCGAAACGTGGGAGAATCAGTTCCCCGGCTACGAGATCGTGATCGACGACCCGGAACTGACCTCAGTTTGCCCAAAGACAGGCCTGCCGGACTTCGGTTCGCTCACCATCCGCTACATGCCGCGTGGTCGATGCCTTGAACTGAAATCTCTGAAGGAGTACCTCTTTAGTTATCGCAACCTCGGAATTTTTCAGGAAAACATCGTCAACCAGGTGCTGGAAGACGTGGTGAAGGCGTGTGACCCGGTCTGGGCGGTTGTGCGCGGTGAGTTCCGCCCGCGCGGAGGCATCGCCACCACCGTCGAAGCCCGTTGGCCCCGTCCGAGCGTCTAGGACGCGCTTGGGGTATCAGCCACGCGGCCGTGTGATATTCATTGGGGCGAACAAGTTTCTCGAGCGCAACACTGAATGCCGCTAGCCTCATCCACTCTTCGCGCGCGACTCAGCCCTGCACTTGTGGCGCTGGTGTTGCTGATTGCGCTCAATCTGCTGAACTACATCGACAGGTACATCCTGCCGGGCGAAGTCACGCTTATTCAGCAGGAGTTTCATTCCACTGACCAGCAGATGGGTGCGCTGACCACGGCTCTGTTCATCGTTTACATGCTGGCGGCGCCGGCCACTGGATGGCTTGGCGATCGATTCTCACGCAAGCCGCTCATCATCATGGGAGCCCTGCTGTGGAGCGTCGCTACGCTGACCACAGCGTGGGTCCACGACTACTGGACTCTGTACATTCGCCATGCGGTCGTGGGGGTTGGAGAGGCGACATTCGGCATCTGCGCGCCGGCCATTCTGTCTGACTTCTACCCGGAACGGGACCGCAATCGAATTCTCTCTGTGTTTTATCTGGCGATACCGGTCGGCGCCGCTCTGGGTTATCTGGCAGGTGGCCACCTGGGCAGCGTTTGGGGGTGGCGCGCGCCATTCTTCGTTTGCGCCATTCCGGGACTGGTGATCGCGGCGCTCTATGGCTGGCTTGCAACCGAGCCTCAGCGCGGTGCCAGCGATCACGTGCAAGTCGACGGCGGATCGCGCGACATTCCGTGGATTGTTTCGCAACCGGGCATTTCTTTCGGCTACGTTCGGCCTTGCGATGCTCACCTTCGCAATGGGTGGAATCTCGTCGTGGGTTCCCACTTTCCTCAGCCGAGTGGCCGGCCTGTCGGTTGCCGGTGCGAGCACTGTTGTAGGTGCGGCGACGGTGATTGACGGCATTCTGGGAACGCTCGTCGGCGGATGGCTTGCGCAGCGCTGGCTGCGCACGAATCATCGCGCGCTCTACCTGCTGTCGTTCTGGAGCGTCGCGCTGACGTTGCCGTTCGGCGCGCTTGTATTTTTTGGCCCCCACCGTTGGGCGGTTCCAATGCTCTTCATCACCGAGTTCTTCCTCTTCCTCAATACGGGACCGCTCAATGCAGCGATCGTGAATTCGGTATCGGCGCCGGTTCGGGCCACCGCCATTTCGCTCAACCTCTTCTGCATCCACTTCTTCGGCGACACGTTTTCGCCGCAGATTATCGGTGCAATCTCGGATCGCACCAACCTGAGCATCGGCCTTGGCTCAACGCTTATATTTCTCGTGTTCTCGTGCGCAATTCTCCTGTCCGGTGCGCGCTTTGCACCGCCATTGAACGATGCGCCTTCGGCGACGAAGTGATTAATTCTTCGGCAGGGGCACCTGGTCGCGGGAATTCATGAATCCTCGATGTCCGCCCTGCGGGCGCAGGTTCGGGTCGCTGATGGGCGGCTTGCTTGCTTCGCCGTCGAATCCTCGAAGCAGCTTGGGATTCGGTCGGAACTTTGGCGGGCCGCCGTAGAACTGCCGCGCATGGCTCAGTGTGATACCGGCGCGCCCACGCATAGGCTGCACAATGCCACGGACATGCACATCCATGTCGCGATACTTGCGAAGCTCCCCTGCTTCTCTGCGATCGTCCCTGGGGCTGACGATTGTGAATCGGCACTGCTCATCCGGAGTGTCAGGCGAACAGATGTCGAGGAAGCGGGTTCCATCCGGTAGCTCCACCACGTCATATACGTGCGCCGAGATGCAGACATCCTTGTTGACGAGCTCGCTGGCTTCGTCAGGCGTTACGCACGGCTTGGGGTGAGCTGCGAAGCCTTCGACTTGCGCGCACACCACGAAAAGCACGAGCCAGCCGAGGCGGCTCCGCATTCGCAATCAGCCTTTCCGGGGAATTACGAACAGGCTAAGGCAACTGGGTGGGAAAGAAAAGTGCAGCCATCACACCTCAGGGGCTAAAGCCCCATTCATCTTTGCGGATCTTTCGGCGCGGCTGGAGAGCCGTGCCCTTTCACAAGGCGCGCTGCCAGGTTTGGTCCACCTACCGCGCTTCGACCAGTTCCTCGCTCTTCGCGCCCTGGCCGTAGTGGCTCTCGACGTACTTGTCGAGGATCTGCTTGAACTCGGCGACGATGGTGTCGCCGCGCAGCGTGGTGTAGAGCTTTCCGTCGACGTAGACCGGGGCCTTTGGCTCCTCAAATGTGCCGGGAAGACTGATGCCGAGGTTTGCGTGCTTTGATTCGCCGGGGCCGTTCACCACGCAACCCATTACCGCGAGCTTCAGCTCTTCGACGCCGGGGTATTTCTTGCGCCACTCCGGCATCGAGGTGCGCAGGTAGGTTTGAATCTGCTCGGCAAGTTCCTGGAAATATGTGCTCGTGGTGCGTCCGCAACCCGGGCAGCTGGTGACCTGCGGCATGAAGCTGCGGATCGAGAGCGACTGCAGGATCTGCTGCGCCGCCAGCACCTCTTCCGTGCGATCACCGCCCGGCTTGGGTGTAAGGCTCACGCGGATTGTGTCGCCGATGCCTGCCAGCAGCAGCGGCGCAAGGCCGGCGGTCGAAGCAATCAGTCCCTTCGCGCCCATGCCGGCTTCGGTCAGTCCGAGGTGCAGCGCATAGTCGCAGCGCGCGGCGAGGTTGGTATAGACGTCGATCAGGTCGCGGACGCCGCTCACCTTGGCGGAGAGAATGATCTGATCGGGGCGCAGTCCGTAGTGCTCAGCGGCCTTGGCCGAGTCGAGCGCGCTGACCACCATCGCTTCCATCATCACGTCGCGGGCAGGCAGCGGCTGGGCGAGCTTGCTGTTCTCGTCCATCATGCGGGTGAGCAAAGCCTGATCGAGCGAGCCCCAGTTGACGCCGATGCGAACCGGCTTCTGATTCTCGACCGCGCACTCCACCATGATGCGGAAGTTGTCGTCGTCTTTCCGGCCGATCGAAACGTTGCCTGGATTGATGCGGTACTTCGCCAGCGCTCGCGCCGTGGCGGGATACTTCTTCAGCAGCAGATGTGCCGTTGTAGTGGAAGTCGCCGACGATCGGAACGCGGATGCCACGCTTGTCGAGGCCCTCGACGATCTCCGGAACGGCGGCCGCGGCTTGCTTCGTTGTTCACGGTCACGCGGACGATCTCAGACCCGGCCAGCGCCAGCGCCGCCACCTGCTCGATGGTGGATGCAGCGTCGGCCGTGTCGGTGTTGGTCATCGACTGCACGACGACCGGAACCTCCCAGCCCACGCGAACGTGGCCAATCTTGACGGTAGGTGTCTTTCTGCGTTGAATATCTGGCATGGTGACCTCTGTTCCAGTTTACCTGTTTCGCCCTGTACAATCCGCTTTCCGGCCCGAGACTGGGACGCAGCCGGGTTGCCGGAATCAGAGCGGTTCCGAGGTTTATGTAGCTGTTTCCAGCTTACTTGGAAGGGGGGCTTCGTCCTGGGAAAATACCGCTTTGCCGGAACAGTTCCGGACGCAGCAAATGCGGAAACGGTGTGGCACCGCATAGACGCAAGCGGGTACAATTGCATCATGTTGTGCCGTCCTAAATTCCGCAATTTTGTTGGTATAGCCGGTGTGCTGCTCCTTGCCGGCCTTTCGCTCTCCGCTCAGGACACCACCCCGCACCGGGGGCGCAAGTACAAGGCTCCGCCGCCGACCTCGCGCATCGAGGTGACCATTCTGCGCGATTCGGACTCGAAGCCCATCGAGAGGGCGTCGGTCATCTTCCACATGGTGGGTGACACGGGCAACATGGAGCTGAAGACCAACGAAGACGGCAAGGCAATGATCGACGTGCTTCCGATCGGGTCCAAGATTCGGCTTCAGGTGATTGCAAAGGGATTCCAGACATACGGGGAAGACCTGGACAACGACAAAGCGGAGCTGAGCGTCGGCGTGCGGCTGAAGCGGCCAGGCGAGCAGTACTCAATCTACAAGGATCACAGCCAGAACGCGGACGCCGGGAAGGATAAGGTCGCTCCGTCGGGCAAGGACTCCGGATCGGGCGATGCGGCGAAGGACAAGCGTGCGGACTCCGCGGAACCTTCCGCTCAGCCGAACGCATCGCAACCGCAGCCGCAATAGCGCGCGACCGCCAGATCGGCACAGTTCTTTAAGCAACCTTGGGATGACTAACCAGTCACTGAGTGGCAAGTCGGCATTCGTCACCGGGGGTGCCAAGCGCATCGGCCGGCAGATCTCGTTGAGCCTGGCGAAGGCGGGCGCGGACGTCACAATCACTTACCGCTCCTCCAAAGCAGAGGCCGGGAAGACAGTAAAAGCTATTGAGAAGTTGGGACGCCGCGCATTGGCGGTGGAGTGCGACGTGCGCTCCGAAGCGTCGGTGAGCGAAGGCAATCGATGCGTCCGTCGCATTTCACAAGCGGCTCGACGTGCTGGTCAATAACGCTGCGGTTTTTGAATCAGGGCATCTGGAAGAGATTAGCCTGGCGCAATGGGATGCGGTCTTCGAGACGAATACGCGCGGACCGTTTCTGGTGTCTCGCGCGGCGTTGCCCCATCTGCGCGCCGCTCGCGGACGAATCATTCACATCGGGTCGCTTGGCGGATTGCGCGCCTGGTCCGGGCATGCCCACTATTGCTCGTCCAAGGCGGCGCTGCACATGCTGACGCAAACGATGGCCAAGGCGTTTGCACCTGAAGTCACTGTGAACTGCGTGGCTCCGGGATGGATTGAAATGGACGGCGACAAGGGCGATATTGCCAGGCGCTTTGCGCAGAAGACTCCTTTGCTTCGGAACGGAACAGCAGAGGATGTTGCGCAGGCGGTACTGTTCTTCGCCTCGGGTCCGGGCTTCGTTACGGGGCAGATACTGGCTGTCGATGGCGGGCTGGGCCTGTAGTTCTCAGGGAACGTCAGCGAGATAAAAGTCGTTGCCAAAGACTCTTTTTGCCAGGCTCTTGTGCCGCCTTTTTACTCGGCCTTGATTCAAACACAAGAGGCGCGCCTTGCCACAGGCCAATCGGCTCCGGCTGCACGGGCCACTCGGCACCTTCGACTGCAGCTTGCGGATTGCTTACGTAGAGGCGATGCGCGGTCTCCTCACCTGCCTTTTGGGCCACGTAGTCGTAGCCCTTCTTCAGGTGCAGTGGTCTCCATTGCGGATGATGCGCGTCGCTGGCTGCAAAGTGAATCCAGTTCCGCTCCAGCAGGGCATCGGCGAAAGCCTTGGCGACACTCCCGAATCGTCCGTACAGCGAAGCCGAGGTTACCTGGACCAGGCAGCCTTCGCGCATCCACTCGGCAAGCAGCTCAGGGTTGCGCTGCAATGCGGCATTGCGTTCAGGATGCGTGACGACCAGCGTGTAGCCGGCGCCGCGAAGATTGCGAAGAACATCCGAATAGTGCGAGGGAATTATCAGATCGGGGAATTCAATGAGCAGATAGCCCTTGTCGTCGATGGAGTAGCGAAGCGGATTTGCGAGAGCTTCCTCGATATTTTCGGGGTTCAGATGGAAATCGCAGCCGAGGCTAAGCTTAACGACGTCATGCAGTTCATTGCGAAGCTCCGCGAAACGCGCCTCGATCAGCGACTTCTGGTAGGGAAAACTCTCGCTCGCATGCGGGGTGCAGACAATGTGCGTGACACCTTCATCGGCAGCTCCGTGCGCCATATTCAGCGAGGTCTGCAAATCGGGAGACCCATCGTCTACCCCGTAGACGAGGTGTGAGTGGATGTCAATCATTCTGTATCCGGATCCTCTCGCTTTACAGCAGCCTTACCGGGTCGTCAGGGTCTCAATCATTGAGGCAAAAATCTTCCATCCATCCGACGAACCGAGCAGCTTCTCGCTCGAGCGATCAGGATGCGGCATCATTCCCAGCACATTCCGCTCTGCATTGAGTATTCCTGCGATGTTGCTCAGGGAACCGTTGGGATTCGCTTCAGGCGTGATCGCGCCAGAGTCTGCGGAATAGCGAAAGGCGATGCGATCTTCGTCTTCCAGCCGCTTCAGCTCGTCGGCTGTGCAAAAGTAGTTGCCTTCCATATGTCCGATGGGAATCTGCAACACTTCGCCTTTGGAGAGCTGGTTTGTGAAGGGGCTGTTTGTGGTCTCGACGCGAAGGTGGACCTGCTTGCAGATGTACTTCAGACCCGCGTTGCGCATGAGCGCGCCAGGCAGAAGGCCGGCCTCGGTCAGAATCTGAAACCCGTTGCAGATACCCATGACAAGGCCGCCGCTGTCTGCAAAGCGCTTCACGGCCTGCATGACCGGGGAGAAGCGTGCGATGGCGCCGGTGCGGAGATAGTCGCCGTAGGCGAATCCGCCGGGGACCAGGACCGCGTCCACTCCCTGCAGGTCGTCCGAGTCGTGCCATAGAAAGGTGACGGGCTGATGAGCAATCTCAGCAATCACGTTATAGGTATCGTGATCGCAGTTCGAGCCGGGAAAGACCAGTACCCCGAATTTCATGGATCTAGGTTAGCAGTTCGGGCGCTCAGCAGCAGGTCACTTCTGCAAGGCGGTAACGGGGAGCGAACGAGAAGCATCCGAAACACCGCTAGATGATCCCGCTTCACATCGTTTCTGAATGACCGCAAGGATTTGCAGCTGAATCGCTCGCATCACCGCATCGGTCCATTGGCCCGCGTAGGGGTTGAAGTGCGTCGAGATTCTTTCCTTGCTGCTCAGATGCAACAGGACTCCATCGGAGCGTTGCTCCAGACGATACTCTCCCTCGAGCACATCAAAGAATGTACCGCCAATCGTCACATGCTCATCAAGGGTGGATGGCGGAATTGAATCGGTATTCGCATGAATTGAAAAACGCAGGTCTGATTCTGGCTCCCAACGATTCACTGTCTCCTTGAAGATGAGCCCGCCGGTAAAGCTCGCTTCGCGAACCCCGCCGATTCCATCGTGCGACAGTGTTGCCGCCATTGGGGCTGGGAACCCGATTCGCCCGACCCAGGAAGATGGGAGTTCACTTGCCTGAATTCGACGAACGCTCTTGATGTTGTCCCAAACTACCGCTGGATCAGCGCGGACAAGGACTTCAGTGTGGACAGTCCGAATCTGGATCGGGAGCGGTATCTGCGATTCACCAAAAAGAAGAACAAGAGGCAGAGCACACGCAGTCATCCTGCCGGGCGAGCGGCTTCCGAGATCCCTCCATGCTACCCAGGCGAAGATTCCGCCAAGGAACGAAAAGGCCAACATGACTGGGCTGGCAAAGACCAAGCAAATTAGGCCTTCCCACTTCACAGCGAGAGACACAAGCATCGCCAAAAGCACAGAAGCCCACGGTAGAAAAATCCATTGATACCAGGGAACGGCCTTACCCGATTTTGCTCGCAGGTACTCTCTGACGGTGATGTAGCCCATCGCTGTGGGGACCACTGCAAGAAATGCGATGGTCATGACGGGCACGAAGTAGACGGCGAACATGGGAAGGTGACGGGACAGAAAACTGTTCGAGGACGATGCACCCAGGATGAACCGAAAGAAACAACCAAGACCGGCGCCTGCAGCAACGCTGAGGAATAGCTGGGCTCCAGCGCCTCCACTTCAGGGAGACTTCGTTCATCTGACCTCCAAGCTGACGGGCGGAAGGAATCCGCAATCGCCGGTAAATCTGTTAGGTGCTGTTTGTGTCCTCGATTGTACTTCGGGAGTAGGGGATCAGCGCGGAAGGATTACTTGTTTGCGCTTGACCATACGCGGCCACAATCTTCTCATCGATTGCGGCCGCGGGTGGTTTCCGAACGGTGAACGCACTCAGTAGGTCAGTTGCAGCTCCAGCCCCTTTGCGTCGTCATCCACCAGAGCAGTGATGCGGTGATGTTCCGCGTCAAATGCGGTGGACACCTTGCTTCCGGCTGGGCCGTTCAACGCGGAGACGGTGGCGCCGGTGGCTGGCTTTGTTGCGCCGTAGACTTCGATGGAGAGAAGCTTCCACCACGGCTCAAAGCTGCCCTCGCGCGGCGCAACGGTCACGATGACTCCCTGCGCGCTGAGTCTGCAGGTGAACTGTTGACGCAGGAAGTCGCCCTTCTTGAAGTCGAAGCTGACACCATCGTCGAGATACAGGCTGCCGCTGCAATCGCCTCCGCCAGCCAGAGGCGGATAGACCCGCAGCGTCAGCGGCCCCTGCGGCTTTTCTTCTGTGCTTTGGATCAGCGGCTGTTGCGGAAGAATTGCGCCTGCGCGAACGAAGACCGGCAGGGTTTCAAGCGTGCGGTGGATGTGCACTTCGGGCTGTGTAATTGGCGCATTATCAATACCTTTGCGGCCGGAACTTCCATCGATCCTTGAGCCTGTCCAATAGTCGTACCAGCCGACTGGCGGCAGGGCCACGGAGTAGTCGTCGAGCTCATCGGGGTAGGGGCTCTGGGCAATCAGCAGATCCGGCCCCAGCAGAAATGCGTTGCCGGTGCTGAGGTCGATTGGTCCTGCCGTCCGCAGCGCCATTGGGGAACTCCAGGAAGAGTGGGCGCATGATCGGCAGACCGGTGCGGCTCATCTCCTCGGCGGTGGTGTAGAGGTAGGGCAGCAGCCGGTAGCGCTCTTCGATGTAGCGACGGCGCAGGCTCAGGTCCTCCGCAGTTCCGTTTTCCCACGGCTCCTGCGGATTGGTGCCGATGGCTGTGTGATCGCGGTCGATCGGATGGAAGGCTGCAACCTCGAGCCAGCGCGTGAGCAGCTCCGGTTGCGGAGAGCCCGCAAACCCGCCCACGTCGGCACCGGCCATCGCGAAGCCGCTCAGCCCGAGGTTGAGCAGTTGCGGAGTGGTTTGCCGGAGGTGGTTCCAGGTGCTCGAGTTGTCGCCGGTCCACGTGGCGGCATAGCGCTGGCCGCCCGCATAGCTGGCGCGCGTCATCACGAATGGCCGGGAGTCAGGCTGCAGCTTCAGCAGGCCCTCGTAGGTACCGCGCGTGTTCTGCATGCCGAAGACGTTGTGAATCTCAAGGTGGCTTGCGGTGCGCGGTGCGAACCCGGGCTCGTCGATGCGATGCTGAACGTCGTCGGGCATGGTCTTCGACGGAACCAGGAAGACGGCGGGCTCATTCATGTCGTTCCAGAACCCCGCGACACCCTTGCCCACGAAATCCGAATAGAGCGTGCCCCACCATTCGCGCGATGCCTTCCGCGTGAAGTCAGGAAAAACGGCCTTGCCGGGCCACACGGTTCCGACGTAGGTCGACCCGTCTGGATTCTTGACGAAGTGATCGCCAGCGATGCCTTCGTCGTAGGGCTTGTAGCCCGCGTTGGGCAGGTCCGCAATGTGCAGATCGGTGATGACGACTGTGCGGATGTGCTGCGCCCTCAGATCCTTGATCATCTGGTCAAAATGAGGGAAGCGGTCCGGGTCAACGGTGAATGGACGATTCTTGAGTTGATAGTCGATGTCGAGCCAGATCACATCCGCGGGGATTCGCTCGCTGCGCAGCCTGTCTGCGATGCGCCGCACCTCGGCCTCAGGATAGTAGCTGTAGCGCGACTGCTGGTATCCGAAGCGACCACAGCGGCGGCATCGGTGTTTTGCCGGTAAGCCAGGCCCACGTTTGAACCACCGCCTTCGGCTCGGGGCCGTAGAGAATGTAGAGATCGAGCGGGCCGCCCTCGGAACCGAAGGAGTAGCCGTCTCGGTATTCCTTGTTGAAGTCGAAGCTGGCGCGCCACGTGTTGTCGAGGAAAATGCCCGCAGCCACGCCCTTGCGAAACGTGATGAAGTAGGGAATCGACTTGTAAATCGGGTCAGTCGACTCCTGCCATCCGAACGCGTCGGTATTCCAGTCGGTGAATGCCTCATTGCGGCGATCGAGCGGTCCGGGCTTGTCGCCGAGACCGAAGTAGTGTTCGTCGGCCGGAGATTTCAGGTAAACGCGAAACGAAGCTCCGTGGTACTCGATGGGCCTGCCCGGCAAGTCCTCAGCAATCACGTGGCCCGCAAGATCGGTCACCGAGAGACCGAACGGATCTTTGCGGATCGCGACGTGCAACTTTGCTGTCTTGAATCCAACGGCGCTCGAATTGGATTCGGGCGTTACGTTGGCGGTGGATGTGCGCGAGTCCGGCAGGACCGCCCAGGACGCATCCTCCGGTAGCTGACCCGCTGGTCCCACGCGCACGCGCACCACGTCGTCGCGCAGGGCCGTGATCTGCAGGATGGCCGGGCCGGATCGGATTTCGATTCCGTTGGGGATTGGCCGGGAAGCGGTGACCCGGTCGAGCCGCACGAAGCCCTGCTTCTGCGGGGTTTGTGCGGCTGAATTCGCTTGTGACGTTGCGGCTAGAAACAGGAGTCCAAACGCTGCAAAAAGAAAACAACCTACCCTATGCACTCAGCACCTCAAGGGAGCCAGTTTTGCAATCGTCTGAAAGGATAACCCCTTCGATGCAGAATCGCGAACGGTTCGGCGATGCCTGATCAGGCCGGTACTTTGAGCGAGTCCGCGCGCCCGCGCGTTTCCCGGACGAATGACTCGTCGTCCGGTGTCTCCGATTTGATAGAGCCGAGGTTGATCTCGACGTTTGCGAGCGCGCCTTCGAGCGTGGCCTTTGCCAATGCAACCGCGGTTGTCAGATCGGAACTCATGTTCGGGTTGGTGATGGGCCTCAGGCCGGCCGCAATCTGCGCCACCTCGACGGCCCTCTCAGCGACACCCAGCGGCACGCTGGTGGCCTGCCGCAATGCATCGTTGATTCCGCGGGAACCGTCCGTGGCTTCCTTCGCCGCTCTGAACGCCTTCATTACGACGTTGTACGACTCGGCGTCGGCGTCGATTGCGGCTTTCAGTTCCTCGCGAATCTGAGCGAGCCTTGAGATGGCTTCGCTTAGCTGCGCCTCATATTGCAGGTAGGCTTTCTTTCCGCGGGACATGGAGGCGACCATGTGTGCCAGGCCCGCGGCCATGGCTCCGCTCGCTGCGGCAGCGCTGCCGCCACCTGGAGTCGCAGTGGGCGCAGCCAGTTGCTCGATAAAGGGCTCGATGCCGGCGCGCAGGCCGCCGACAGCCATCTTGCCACTCATCACCGCGGCAAGCCGGTTCTCCAGTATGAGCGATGAGTCGAAGTTTTCCACCTGCAAAAACCATTCGGCTGCCTGTTCGAGCGCCAGCTTCGGGATGAGGCCGACGATCTCGCTTGAAACGGGCGTGACACCGTAGCGGGCAGCCTCGCGCTTCACATACTCGAATACACGATGGATCGGCGTCTGCTCGAAGTCGGTGAGATTCATGGAGACCTGGGCCATTCCGCGCACAAGGAACCCGGCGCCCTTGACGAAGCGCAGTCCTCCGCTCGAATAGCGCACGGCCTTCGCAATCTTCTTTGCGATGGCGACGTCAGGTGTGTTCAAAAAGACGTTGTACGCGATGAGGAACTTGCGCGCGCCAACCACGGTTGCTCCAGCTGTCGGATGCACTCGCGGCTCGCCGAAGTCGGGCTTTCGGGCGGGATTCGTGGCAATCTCGTCGCGTATTCCTTCGAATTGTCCTCGCCGAATGTTCTCGAGATTCTGCCGCTCCGGGCTGGTTGCCGCCGATTCATACAAATAAACAGGAATGCCAAAACGCTTTGCGATCTCCGCGCCGACGTGCTTCGCCATCGCGACGCAGTCTTCGATCGTGACGCCGTCAATCGGGAATGAACGGAACGACATCAGCAGCCCCCATCCGCGGGTGTGCGCCTTCGTGTTTGCGTCAGGTCGATCAGCTCGGCGGCCTTGCCGACGCCGCGAATGGCCGCTTCCTGAATTGCTTCGCGTTCGCCGACGAGCGTGATGACGCAGCGGTTGTGGTCGGCGTCCATCTCGCGATCGAGAAGATAGACACCGGGCATCTTCATCGCTTCAACGATGGCATCGACCTTGGCCTTGTCACGGCCTTCAGAGAAATTTGGAACGCATTCAACGAGTGTGTTGGGCACGAAAGAAAGGATAAATCAGAGGCCGCACGCGGAGGTTATCCAGTTCCGGGATGCTTACGCGCGCGGCTGAATGTTCTGGTTGCGGCGGAAGCGGTTATCGGGATCGTATTTTGCTTTAACCGCGCAGAGCCTTGCGTAGTTCGGACCATAGGCTTCCGGAACCCGGCTTCCATCATCCTGGTCCAGAGTGTTGACGTAGACGGTCCCGTCTGACCAGGGCCGCATGGCCGTGTGGAATCTGCGCGTCCAGTCGATGTGATGCGCGTCTTCCGCAGGATCAGTCCAGATGCTGATGAGGGCGCAATCAATTGGCGCGGTCCGGGTTGGAAATGCGGTCGATTCGACGGAGTGGCGGGTCATCGCTCCATGAGCGTGCTCCAGAATTGCGAGAGTGAGCGGTGAAGTGCGGGATTTCGCAAACTCGACGAAGGTGTCGATGGCCGCGTCAGGCAGATCGCGGAGGAACTGGGCCTTCCAGTAAGTGCGGCGGCCAAAGGGAGCTGCGGCATCGATCATCTGCTGCATGGCGGGGTAGGGCATTCGGGAGACCATATCCGCGATGGGAGAGCCGAATTTGCGCAAGGGTTCGAGGAGGCGCTCTCCTTCAGCGAGATCGTCTCCGCACCAGCAGGGGATGAGGCCAATGACCGAGTTGCCGTCCGGAGTCGATATGGCGGCCGCATACACTGTGAGTTCATCGGGCGGGCCGGACATGACGAAGTCGCGATAGAAGCGCAGAACCTCAAGAGCATGTGCGAATGGATGAAGGATCATGCCCGAAATAACCTGCGTGATTGGATACAGGCGGTAGGTGATCGATGTGACGACACCGAAATTTCCTCCGCCACCCTTTAAAGCCCAGAACAGGTCGGGGTGATTGTCGGCATCGACGTGGATCAGATCGGCATTTGCAGTGACGATGTCGTAGGCAAGAGTGTTGTCGCAGACGAGGCCGCAGCGGCCCATCAGCCATCCGACGCCGCCCCCGAGAGTGAGCCCTGCAATGCCAGTGGTCGAAATCAGGCCGCCTGTGGTTGCCAGACCGTGCTTGTGCGTCTCGCGGTCGAAGTCGCCCCATGTCAGCCCTGTCTGCGCGATCGCTGTGCGGTTCGCCGGATCGACCGATATCTCCTTCATGGGCGATACGTCGATCACCAGGCCGTCGTCAACCATGGCATTGCCGGCGGGATTGTGACCTCCGCCGCGAACCGCAGGATAGATGTTCTGCTCGACGGCGAAACGGACAGCGGCCTGAACATCCTCCGGCGCGGTGCATTGAGCAATTACAGCCGGACGGCGATCGATCATCGCATTCCAGATTTTGCGTGCGTCGTCGTAGCCGGCCGAACCGGGCGTGAGGAGCTTTCCGCGGAATCGGGCCTGAAGCGTCGTCAAGTCCATGTTGGATCTCCTGAAGGGAAGATTGAGGAGGGTTCCTGGGCGGCACAAATGTATCACGTTCGAATTTCTCTGCGAAGAGATTTGTGAGGATGGGGAGGTTTCGCTTTCGACAGCGAAAGCAGGCCCACGCGTACGAGTAGTAATCTTTGATCGACGGCTCCGCGCTGCGGGGTTGCAGGTTTGAGCCGGATTCGAAACGAGGAAGAGAACATGACCACCGCCGCAGCTCCCATCATCCGCGCGCCACGCGGCAACAAGTTGCGCTGCAAGGGCTGGCAGCAGGAAGCGGCACTGCGCTGCCTGATGAACAACCTCGATCCCGAAGTCGCCGAGCGCCCCGCTGACCTCGTCGTCTATGGCGGCATCGGCCGCGCCGCGCGCAACTGGGAGTGCTTCCACGCCATCGTCCGCGAACTGGAGCGCCTCGGGCCGAGGAGACGCTTCTGGTCCAGTCCGGCAAGCCGGTTGCCGTGTTTCCCACGCATGAGATGGCGCCGCGCGTCATCATCGCCAACTCCAATCTCGTGGGCAAGTGGGCCAACTGGGAGCACTTCAACGAACTCGATCGCAAGGGCCTGATGATGTACGGCCAGATGACGGCGGGCAGCTGGATCTACATCGGCACGCAGGGAATTCTGCAGGGCACATTCCAGACCTTTGCCGCGCTGGCCGAGCGCCACTTCGGCGGCAGTCTCAAAGGCAAGCTCGTGGTCACGGGCGGCATGGGCGGCATGGGCGGCGCGCAGCCGCTCTCCGTCACGCTCAACGACGGTGTACTTCTTGCCATCGACGTGGACCGCAGCCGCATCCAGCGCCGTGTCGAGACGCGCTATTGCGACACGCTCACGGAGAATCTCGACGAGGCCCTGCGCCTGTGCGAGTCTGGCGCGACGCGAGGGGCGTGCGCTTTCTGTCGGCCTGGTGGGCAACTGCGCCGATGTGCTGCCGGAACTGGTTCGCCGCGGCGTGCAGGTGGACGTGGTCACGGATCAGACCAGCGCGCACGATCCGCTGAATGGCTACGTCCCGCAGGGGCTCAGCCTCGCCGAGGCCGCGGAGTTGCGCCGCCGCGATCCTGAAGAATACGTGCGCCGATCCACCGCGACGATGGTTGTCCACGTCGACGCCATGCTTGCGATGCAGCGCGCCGGAGCGGTTGCATTCGATTACGGCAACAATATCCGCCGCTTTGCCTTCGACGCCGGTTGCGCAGACGCGTTTCTGATTCCCGGTTTTGTGCCGGAGTATATTCGTCCACTCTTCTGCACGGGCGCGGGTCCGTTCCGGTGGGTGGCGCTCTCTGGCGATCCCAAAGACATCGACCGCACCGACGAGCTTGCCCTCGAGCTCTTTCCGGACAACGAAATCCTCACCCGCTGGCTGCGCCTGGCGCGTGGCCGGTTCGCGTTTCAGGGCCTGCCCGCGCGCATCTGCTGGCTCGGATACGGCGAGCGCGCCGCATGGGCGAGGCGATGAACGACCTTGTGCGAAAAGGCGAAATATCAGCGCCCGTTGCCATCGGACGCGACCATCTCGACACCGGCTCAGTAGCCAGCCCTTATCGCGAAACGGAAAAGATGCTCGACGGCTCCGACGCTGTGGCCGACTGGCCCATTCTGAATGCGCTGCTCAATACAGCTTCTGGTGCGACGTGGGTCAGCTTCCATCACGGCGGCGGAGTCGGCATGGGCTATTCGCTCCACGCGGGGCAGGTGACGGTGGCTGACGGAACGGAACTCGCCTCCCGCAAGATTGCGCGCGTGCTCAACAACGATCCTGGAATCGGCGTCGCGCGGCACGCGGACGCAGGCTATGAACTGGCGCAGAAGACGGCACGCGAGAAGGGCATTCACATCCCGATGGAAGGGAAGTAAGAAATGCCCAGCTCTTTTCCAATCCTGGTGGTTGTGTTCACAGGGCTTTTCGGCCTCGCCGCAATCTTCGGCACCGTGATTTGGATCTCCGTTTCGCGGTCCAAGCGTGAAGCAGAAGCGAAGGCTTGGCCAGCGACCGAAGCAAGAATCCAGCACGCATCGAAGATAGCCCTCGGTCGCTATACGGGGCCGATCCCTTGTTTTTCGTTTTCGTACGTAGTTGGCGGCGAGTACTACTCGGGCTCCGTTGCACTGTCTGCACATGGCGACCGCGCAGACTCCCTGGCCAGAGATTTGATCGACAAGAAGATTGTCGTTTGCTATGACCCGAATCAACCGTCGAGATTTTTTGTCCCCGAAGAAACCATCGAAGGCTGTGAAGTAAAACAAGTGGACGAGTTGTTTGACTGAGGTCCCAGCGAATTCCCATGGATGGAAGTAAGCCATGATCGGCACCCTCGCCGTCGTTAACATCGGTCAACTTGTCACGCTCGGCGGTCCGGCGCGCCCGCGTGTCGGCGCGGAACTCAGCGAACTCGGCATCATTCGTAACGCTGCATTGCTCGTCGAAGACGGGCGCATCGCCGCAACAGGGACCTACGCTGAAATCAAATCCAAAGGTTTGCCCCAGGCAGTGGTCGACGCAGAGGGTCGCTGCGTGACGCCCGGGTTCGTCGACGCGCATACGCATCTGGTCTTTGCTGGAAATCGCGCCGACGAATTCGAGAAACGGATCGCCGGCGTCACCTATCAGGAGATTGCGGCGGCGGGTGGCGGCATTCTGCGCACCGTTGCTCTTACCCGCGCAGCGTCAGAAGACGAATTGCTCGGCGCAGCGCGGCGTCATCGCGACTGGATGCTCCGCTCCGGCACAACGACCATAGAAGCCAAATCCGGCTACGGACTTGATCGCGAAACAGAACTGAAGATGCTCCGGGTCATCCGGCGGCTCAATGACGAAGGTACCGCGCGTATCGTACCGACACTTCTGGCAGCGCACACCGTTCCACCTGAGTTTGCAGATCGTCGGGCCGATTACGTTCGCTGGGTTGCCGAGGAGCTTATTCCCGAAGTTGCAGCGGCGGGCCTGGCCCAGTTCTGCGATGCATTCTGCGACGATCACGCCTTCAGCGAGGAAGAGACGCGGCAAGTGCTGGTGTCGGCCCGGGATCACGGCATGAAGCTTCGCGTGCATGCCGAGCAGTTTCGTCCCGGCACCGGAGCGGATGTAGCGGCAGAGTTGCGCGCTACAACCGCTGACCATCTTGAGACCGCGACCGACGAGACTCTGCAACGCCTGCGTGCCGCTGGCGTTCAGCCTGTCTTGCTACCGGGCTCGGTTTTCGCGTTGCGCCGAACAAACTATCCGCCCGCGCGAAGGATGATTGAATCGGGCCTCGCAGTTGTGCTCGCCACCGACTTCAATCCAGGCTCGTCGCCGGTTCCGTCGATGCCGTTCATGCTTTCGCTGGCGTGCCTGCAGATGGGACTCTCGCCGGCCGAGGCGCTCAGCGCAGCCACCATCAACGCCGCATACAGCCTGGACCTTGGCGATCAGGTCGGTTCGCTCGAACCCGGCAAGCAGGCTGACTTCGTGATTCACGAGTTCACGGACTACCGGGAGTTGGCCTACTTCATTGCGGCGCCCATGCGTCCACGCGTCTTCGTCGCGGGAGGAGAAGTTAAGCTCTGACCCCTCCTGCGCGGGCCTCACGCGGCCTGCAGGCGCACCCGGGCTCTTCGCCGCTCAGCGACAAAAACGACCACACCCAATCCCACAAGCACGATGGTTCCACCCACGACCTTCGCCACAGCCAGTGGCTTATCGTGTTCGTCAGCTCCGGGAATGAGCGAGAGCACAATTGTTGCCGAGGTGCTCACGATGCCGACCAGGCCGAGAAGAATCGCCACAGGCTTTCCACCGGGCACGCGCCGCACCTCCGGTCCCACCTTCACGCTCTGCAGGCGGATCATTGCCGAGAAGAGAAACAGATACGGCAAAAACAGCGAGATCACGCCCATGCTCACCAGCACGTCATACGCGCCTCGCACCGTGGTCCCCGCCTGCCCCAGAAGCGCCATCACGATGCCCGACAGACCATACGCGCCAATCGCAATCCAGGGGGTGCGAAAGCGTGGATGAATCCACCCGAACGCCGACGGCAGGTAGCGATCGACTCCAGCCACAAACGGCAAACGCGATGTCGAAGACAAGTTGCCTGCCGCCCCTCCTACTGCGCTCAGCCCGACTAACAGCGCCATTGGCGCCAGCAGCCAGCCCACGCCAAGTCTTTCGCTGAGTGTGCGGATCCCGTTAACAAAACCGTCCGGTCCACCCACTGCCTCTGGCGGCAGCGCCACCATCAGCGCCGCTGTTCCACCGACATATCCAATGGCCAGAATGCACCCCGACACCAAAATTGCCCACGGAATCGTCTTCCGCGGATTCTGAATCTCGTCACCCATCGCGGAGACTGCCTCAATCGCGCTGAACGCAAAGAAGACACTCGACCAGAAGACCGCGTTGTCCAGTGACCAGTGAGGAACCACGCTCGCTCGGGTGAAGTGGGTGGCTGAGCCAAATCGCCAATAAGACATCGCGCCCATCAGCAGCAGCAGAGAGAGAGGAACGATGGTGCCCAGCGCGCCGATATTGTTAAGCCACTTGCCGGCGTTGACGCCAACAATGTTGAGCAGCGTAATTATCGCAAGCGCTACCGTTGCGAAAGCCATGTAGTACAGCGGATTCGCATTGAGCATCTTCGCATGCGGCCCAAACGCGAACAGTACCGACGCTGCGCCAAAATAGAGTAGTGCCGGGAAGTAGGGCAGGTTACTCATCCAGTAAGTCCACGCGCAGATAAAGCCGGAGAAGTCGCCAAACGCTTCGCGCGTCCAAACGTAAATGCCGCCTTCATCAGGGTGGCGCGACGACAGCTCCATTACGCAACCCGCCAGTGGAATAAAGAAGCATGTGAGCGCCGCAAACCAAATGACGAAAATGCTCGGCCCGGCAGCCGCGGCGGTCGCAGTCCATCGCACGCTCAGAACGATTACTACATAGAGCGGCACCAGATCGCGAAACCGGATCCCTCGTTTCAGTGCAAGAGGCGCAGACATGTACGGCGGAGCATAGCAGTCCCGGCGCTTGCGCGAAAAGCCAAATCTCGCCGAGGTATATATCCGGTCAAACTCGATCGAGATCTTTCAGGACCGCCATCGCCGCGTTGCGCCCGTTGATGCCGATTACGCTTCCGCCGGGATGCGTGCACGCGCCGCACAAGTACATGCCCGGCATCGGAGTGCGCGCGCTAAGCCGGTTGGACCACATGTAGGGTGGCAGGCACTCGCCCTGAAAGATGTGCCCACCGGTGAGCCCTACTTTCTTCTCGATGTCCGGCGGGCCCAGCACCTGCGCGTCGATGACCGCCGTATCGATGTTGGAGCAGAAACGCGACAGAGACTTCAACACAAGCTGGCGCACTTCGTCCCGGCGTTCGTCCCAGCTCCCCCGCGCGAAATTGTACGGAACATACTGCGCGAAGACACTCATCGTGTGCTGGCCGTCGGGAACAACAGACGGATCGTGAACGCTCTGAAAGTAAAGTTCGCACCACAGGTGCTCCGGTAGCTCACCGCGGCGTGACGCAGCAAATCCCGCTTTCCATTCCTGCTTCGTCAGCGGGGCATTGATCTGCCCGTAGTGGTGCGGCTCGTTTGTGCCTGGCCGCGCAGTGAAGTTTGGCAGTTCGCGCAGGTGCACGTTGAGCTTCACGGTGCAGCCCTCGATCGGAACGCTCTCAATGCGCTTGCGCCAACCCGGGTCGGCCGCCATGCCGAGCAGGCGCAGTGTCTGCACCGGATCGGCATTCGACACGATGGTCCGCGCCGTAATACGCTCTCCGCCCTCAAGCACCACGCATTCCCCCGGCACGATGGCGGCTACCGGCACTCCTGAGACCACGGTTGCTCCGGCCTCGCGCGCGGCGTCGCAAAAGTAGAACGACACCATCCCCATTCCACCGCGCACATAGCCCCACATGCCGGGCATTCCCCCAAGGCGTCCTGAAGCGTGATGGAATCGAATCGACGCGGTGCCGGGATCGAAGGGGCTGGCGTTGGTCCCGATCACTCCCTGGCCAAGGTAGGCCACTTGCAGGCGTTCGCTTTTCAGGTAGTGCTCGACGAACTCGGCCATCGACCAGTCGAAGAGCAGTGCCCGCGCTTCTTCATCTTTGCCCAATCGCTCCTCAATCTGATCGCGGGAAGGAGCTTCGCCAATCCAGAGGTCGTCCGCGCCGGCCGGACGCAGCGCATCCCGGAGACGGCGAAGGACGTCATTCATCGCTTTCCAGCCATCCACGTCTTCGGGAGAGAGGGCGCGAACCTCGGCTTCGCAGCGCTCATCGTCGTCCCACAGCTGTATGCTTGACCCGTCGAGGAAGGGAACAAAGAGCCCGTTGACTGCCGGTGTCCATTGATAGCCGCGCCGCGGTAGCTCAAGTTCCTCCACCACCAGCGGGTGCAGCAGTCCCGCGAGATAAGCGCAGGGCGACATGCGCACGCCCGGGAACGGCTCCTCAATGGTGCAGGCGCCGCCGACGCGCTGGCGGCTTTCGATGACGAGAACCCGCAGTCCGGCCTTGGCCAGATAAGCCGCACAGGTCAGCCCGTTGTGCCCGGCGCCGACGACAATTACGTCCCAGTTTCTGGCTGCCAGTTCTCGAATCGGGATCGGCAGGCCAACTTCGCCCAGAACGTTCGCTGTGGGTGAGCTCATAGAAAATTACGGTAACATCCCGCGATTCAGCCGCGCATAGGTGTGCTGCAGGTCACCAAGGGAGTGCTGGAGGGGCTTGCTATCATTGGTGGACCGAAAATTAGAGGCCCTCCACTACACCGCTCTGGTGTGGCGCGGCAAGGAGACCGGAATGCCCGAAGCAGGTAACTTTAGCGCCGTCCCAACAAAGATCCTTGTTCCCATCGATTTCAGCCCATCCTCTCATAGCGCGCTCGAAGCGGCGACCGAGCTTGCCGAGAAATTTCATGCTGAACTTTTTCTTCTGAATGTCATCCCTGAAGCTCCAACCGTTGCGCTTCCCGACTCCGTGACCGACAACCAGATTGTGGAAGCTGCGAAGAAGGTGGCGGAGACTCATCTTGCCACATCCAAGAAGTCCCTCGATGGCAAGGGCCTCAATGTCAAGACAGGCGTCGAGGTGGGCTATGACGTTGCCGGGACGATTCTTGAGGCGATTGAGCGCGACGGTATCGACTACGTTGTGATCTCCACGCACGGCCGCTCCGGCTGGTACCCCTCGGTCTTCGGATCGATTACGGAAAAGGTGATGAAGCTGGCTTCGTGCCCCGTCCTGCTGCTCCGCACTCCGAAGCCGAAAAGCAGCGCCAAGGTTATGTCTCCCCGGCTGATGGAGTGGTGGTAGTCGCACGGTTCCGGCCGCATACTTTCCGCCCTCGAAGGAACAGGAAAAGCCCGGCGCCTGAGCGTTGGGCTTTTCTTGGCGTCGTCGCTGTAAACAGAACCGGCGAACTGAAGGGTTTCTTTGAGATAGTGACGGCCTGCAGGGCCGGCGAACAGCTGGTGCCTGGGGCGATCCAGGGCATCGCAGCCCACCATGAGTTGAATTGCATTACATTTCGACACACCGGCTGCGCGCAGCAAAATGCCGCAAGCCCTGACCCGCCAAGATGTTGACATATAGTTACCCAGCCATTGACAGTCCCGTTCCCGCCAGTTTGGCATGTCAAATTGGCCCACAAACTGCTTTAGAAGGACTCTTGGAAGACGGTAAGTTACTGTGGTGCAGTGACCTAGAGAAACAGTCGGGAAAAAGAAAATGTGTTCAAAACGGAGCGATTTTGGGCTGTTTGCTATTGATTTTTGAAGAAAAAATCCTTAAAATAGGAAACATAGATTCGCCTTCCGGACACCGAGGGATCCCCAGCCAGCGTCCGAAGTCGTTGGAACCAACTCACTCCTTTCTGAGGAAAACAAAACCAAATGGCAAAGCGTAGAGGAAATCCGAATTGGGGCAAGCCAGAGCCCATCGGCCCTGTTGTCCCCACTGTGACCTCCTTCGAGCAGATCGTGAAGGAGTTCAAGCTCACCCCGGATCAATACATCCGGTCCACCCGTCTGCGGGAGTGGGCCCGTCGGAACAAGAATTCGAAGTACATCCCTGAGGCTCTTCTTGAAGCCTGGGGCTTCGAGATCGAGTCTACGTTGTAAGCTGACACTTCGATCTGCAATACGAAAACGCCGCCCCTGGGCGGCGTTTTTGCTGGATCGAAGAGGGGGCTTTGCCGTCTGCTCGCATAATCGGCGAGAATAAGGTGTTTCCAATGGCTGAAAGCAAACGCACATTCGAGCCCCCCTTTACTGACGTCCCCGGCGCCCTGGCCGACATTCGCGCCGGACGGATGGTAGTCGTGGTCGATGACGAGGACCGCGAGAACGAGGGCGATCTGACCCTCGCCGCCGATCATGTGACGCCTGAGGCCATCAACTTCATGGCGCGCTACGGCCGCGGGCTGATCTGCCTCACCCTGACCGACGAGCGCGCAGATTACCTGCGCCTCTTCCCGATGACGCAGCAGAATTCGTCGCGCTTCGGTACGGCGTTCACTGAGACCATTGAGGCCCGTGAAGGCGTGACGACCGGTATCTCGGCCGCCGATCGCGCTCACACCATCCGCACGGCCATTGCGCCTGAATCGACCGCACAGCGACCTGGTTCGCCCCGGCCACATTTTCCCGCTTCGCGCCCGCCGGGGTGGCGTCCTGGTTCGCGCAGGGCAGACGGAGGCATCGGTCGACCTGGCGCGGATGGCAGGACTGCAGCCTGCGGGCGTGATCTGCGAGATCATGCGCGACGACGGCGAGATGGCGCGCATTCCTGACCTGATCCCGTTCTGCGCCGAACACGGACTGCGCATTCTCACGGTCGCGGAACTGATCCGCTATCGACTCCGCCATGAGCGCTACATCGTCCGAGCCGGCGAGACCTCGCATCCAGACAAAATACGGCGAATTCCGCATGATCGCCTATGAGAGCGAGGTCAACGGGGGCGAGAGCCACATCGCGCTGGTGCGCGGCGATCTTTGCCCGGGTTGTCCGGCGTGCCACGAGGGGTCAGCGAATGTGCCGGGCGACAGCCAGACGGCGCGTCCGCCCTGTTCCCATCGCCGTGCTCGTGCGTGTCCACACACGGTGCACCGCCGGCGACGTGTTCGACGCCGACTGCCGCTGCCGCGAAGTTCTCGATCAGTCGATGCGCATGATCGCCGAGGAAGGCTGCGGCGCCATTCTTTATCTGCACAACACCTCGCGCGGCTTTGAAATCGACAAGACGCCTGCGTGTCCGGTTGCGTTTGAACGCGGCGGAGTGGCGATTACTGCCGCCGTGACTGAAAGGGATCATTCCCGCATCGTACTGCACCAGGAGCTGCGCAGCCGCGAGGGCTCGCAGGCGCGCACCGGTCGCATCCTGCGCGCGATTGGCCTCGGCGGCCAGATTCTCTCGGATCTCGGGATTCAGCGGATTCGTCTGCTGTCGAATACTCCGATGCATATTCCGGCGCTCGAAGGCTTCGGGCTTGAGATCGTCGAGCAGGTGCCCATTCCGGTTGAAGAGTGCTCCCGGGTTACTTAGTTCCAGGAACCGAGTCACGACGTTTTTTCGCTTTTTGATGAGCCGCTTTTACTGTCACTTACAAACCCCTAGAACATTCCCGCACGGCTGCGTTATGCTGCGCTGCACAACTTCCCTGGGAGATCTCCATGCCGGCAGCACCATTGCCACCCAACGAGACCGAGCGCATCGCGGCCTTGCACGCCCTTAACATCCTCGACACGCCGCCCGAGGAACGCTTCGACCGCCTCACGCGCATTGCTCGCCACGCCTTTCACGTACCCATCGCGCTGGTAAGCATGGTCGACACCAGCCGTCAATGGTTCAAATCCAGCGGTGGCCTCCCCTTCTGCGAAACTTCGCGCGACATATCTTTTTGTGCGCATGCCATTCTTGGCGAAGACATCCTCTACATCGAAAACGCCACGAAGGACGAGCGCTTCTCTGACAATCCCGCGGTCAAAGGTGAGCCGAAGATCCGCTTCTATGCCGGCTGTCCACTGCGCGTCAACAACCTCAAGATGGGCACTCTCTGCCTCGTCGACAAGAAGCCCCGCCCGTTCTCCGAAGAAGACCGCCAGCTCCTCCGCGACCTTGCTGCCATCGTCGAACTGGAATTGGTCCGCTCTGAGGCGAACTAGCGCAATATCGCGGACTTACGCCACCAGATCAATCTGCAGATCCTTCACCAGTGCCTGCGATTCTGTTTCCCGCGTGCAACAACCACGAACAACCGCACATCCCATAACAGAGCGGTTCGCCGTGAACTGCGATGAATTCAGAATCGAGGAGATCTATCTTATGTCCATAAACTTGATGGAGAAACAAGCAACGCTCGATGACGTTGTCCGTGAAGTCTCGAGGTTCAAAGAAACCGTGACTGATGCCGTAGACGAGGGCGTAAAGTCAGCGATCCGCACGATCAAGCAGGGGCGAAACGCAGCCGAGGACGCCATTCACGACACGCGACATGCCGTGAAGCAAAGCCCCTTCCAGGCAATGGGTATCGTTTTTGCCGCTGGAGTCATGACCGGGGCGATCGCAGCCTGGCTTGGCGCGCGTCGAAGCTAAGCCAGCGTCTCCAATCTCGATGTATCACGACTTCGAACCGCCTCGGCCAAGACAGAAACGGGACCGGTGCCTCTTTGGTCCCGTTTTCTTAGTTCGAAGGCCCTGGTCCTACCAGCCCAGCACGTAGGCAAAGATCAGCGGCGCGACGATGGACGCGTCGGACTCGATGATGAACTTGGGTGTCTTCTCGCCCAGCTTGCCCCAGGTGATCTTTTCGTTCGGCACGGCGCCCGAGTAGGAACCATAGCTCGTGGTCGAGTCGGAGATCTGGCAGAAGTAGGCCCACAGCGGCACGTTCTCGCGCTGCAGATCCTGGTGCAGCATCGGCACCACGCAGATGGGGAAGTCGCCGGCGATGCCGCCGCCGATCTGGAAGAAGCCGAGCGGCGTCTTCGCGGTCGTGTTCGTGTACCACTCGGCCAGTTCCATCATGTACTCGATGCCGGTGCGAACCGTGTGCACCTTCTTCACGTCGCCCGAGATGCAGTGGCCCGCATACATGTTGCCGAGCGTCGCGTCTTCCCATCCGGGAACGAACATGGGCAGATTCTTCTCCGCCGCCGCCAGCAGCCAGCTGTCCTTCGGGTCGATCTGGTAGGACTTCTTGAGCTCGCCGGAAAGCAGAATCTTGTACATGAACTCGTGCGGGAAGTAGCGCTCGCCGGCCTGGTCGGCGCGGCACCCATTCCTCCAGAACGTCACTTTCGATGCGCCGCATCGCTTCCATCTCGGGAATGCAGGTGTCGGTGACGCGATTCATGTGACGCGCGAGGAGCTTGGCTTCGTCGGCGGGCGTCAGGTCGCGGTAGTGCGGAACGCGCTCGTAGAAATCGTGCGCCACGAGGTTGAAGACGTCTTCTTCGAGGTTGGCGCCGGTGCAGCAGATGCCGTGAATCTTGTCCTGGCGGATCATCTCGGCGAGCGACAGGCCGAGCTCGGCGGTGCTCATGGCGCCGGCGATGGTGACGAACATTTTGCCGCCCGCAGCAAGGTGCGCGATATAGCCATTTGCTGCGTCAACAAGGGCTGCGGCGTTGAAGTGGCGATAGTGATGCTTGATGAATGATGTGATGGCAGACATTGTGCTTATCCAACTCCCTCCCTACGCTAACACAGCGAAATCATCGAATTATGAACGCGCGGAGACTTGTATTTCGACTCCGGGCAGGCCGGAAAAGAGCGCTGGCCATGCCTTCTTTTGTGAAAGCAAGTCTTTCACTATTTGAGGCGATCTGCGGGACTCGCAACGCAGAGAGGACTTCGCGAGCGAGGTCCTGTAGGCCTCGCCTTCTGCCCCTATTGCTTAACCCTTTGCAGAACCAGCGGAATGGTCGGGGGCAGCCTCCACGACGAACTGATCGACGGATCCGAGTTATCCGGCGCGGGTCCGATTGCCGGGCCATTCGGGTCGACCGGAGAAGGCTTTGGACGATCCCAGGGGGAATGGATGGACCGCTCGAGTTCGAGGCGATCACCCTTCACCATGCCTGAGTAGTTGTTTCTTCCGGCCTTGAACGTGACGCGACCGCCATCCACCTTGCCCTCTTCGATTGGAATGGGCACGTCGCTGCCGCCAACGAAGCTAATGTTATTGCCTTCCACGGTTCCGTTGAGGCTTCCGCCCTCCTGTCGAAGAGTGAAGACCATGGGACCAGCGCCGGCGATGAACGCGAGCATCTCGTTGCCGCCTTCCGGCACCGGAGCGGGCCGCCAAAGCCCGGTAATACCGGAGCCGGATGGAGCTTCGCGTTCCCAGACCGGCACCTGAGGTCTCAGAGTCACAGATTTCGTTGGAAGCGTTGCGGTAGCTGATCCGAGTCCGGGAGAGCTCACCTCCACGGTGATGCTGCCCGCGTTCTTCGTCGACTGCACGATGCCCATGCAGAGGCCGCAGAAAGCCTTCCGCGAGGTGCCCTTATCCGGCTGCTGGTTGGTGGGGTCGCCGTTGCCGGTCCCGATCAGTTTGCCCGCGCCTGAGACACGGAAGGTCACATCGTTCTCCGTGACTGGAACCACACGCCCCTGCGCATCGCGCACTTCCACTGCGATCATGGCCACGTCTTCTCCGTCGGCGCGCATATCCTCCCGGTTCACCTTGACGGCCAACTCTGCTGCCGAGCCTGTGGTTTCGCGCTTGGCTGTCATTGTCACCTTGTCGCCCTTGTAGCCGCGGGCTTCGATGACTCCGGGAGCGTATTCCACAATCCAGGCGACGTGCGAATCCTTCTTCACATCCTTTACGCCCAGGCTCTTGCCGTTGAGCAACAGTTCCACCTTGTCCAGATTGGAGTAGACCCAGACTGCGATCTTCTTTCCTTCCATCCCGGGCCAGTTCCAGTGCGGAAAGAGATGCAGCACCGGCTTCTCGGTCCACCACGACTGGTAGTAGAAGAACGAATCCTTGGGGAACCCGCAGGTGTCGATGATGCCGTACTGCGAACTGATGTTGGGCCAGCCGTTCGGCGAGGGCTCGCCGCGGTAGTCAAATCCAGTCCAGACGAATCCGCCTGACAGCCACGGACGCGCGTTGCAGAAGCTCCACCATCCTTCAGCCGATGCCCGGCCGGAAGTGGTGTAGGGATCGTAGGACGCGACGAAGCCCTTTTTGGGATCGGTGATGTAAATGCCGCGCGTGCAGACCGCGCTCACCGTCTCCGTGCCCATGACAGGCTTGTCAGGATGGGCTTTGTGAAAGGCCTCCGCGCCAGGATCCATGTAGTTGTAGCCAAAGACGTCGCACTGCGCCAGTCCGCCCGTTCCGATGGCGCCGGTGGGCGCGATCGAGACCGGACGCGAGCCGTCCAATTCGATGGCGAGGGCTTTCATAGCGCCCAGGATCAGCACGCCCTTGTCGGTGTTTGCCTGCCCCTCTTCATTGCCCATGGACCACATGAACACGGAAGGCCGATTGCGATCGCGCCGGATAAGGTTCGCGAACTGACTCATGCCTTCGGGGTTGGAAGACATCATGCGCGTCTCATCGAAGACAAGAATCCCCATGCGATCGCAAGCGTCGAGAAGCTCCGGCGTCGGCGGATTGTGCGAGGTGCGAATGGAGTTGCAGCCCATCTCCTGGAGTTTGCCGATGCGGTAGTACTGGACGGCATCGGGCACTGCCGCACCGACTCCGGCGTGGTCCTGATGATTGCATGTGCCCTTGAGCTTGACTGGGCTTGCCATTCAGCAGAAAACCTCTCTCCGCATCGAACTCGACGCTGCGAATGCCAAAGGTCGTTTCGTAGCGATCGACGGTCGTGCTGCCCACGCGCAATTCGGTCACGAGCTTGTAGAGATTTCTCTCCTCGAGCGACCAGAGCTGTGGCCGTTTTACTGTCAGTTCCTGTGCGTATGTACGCTCCTCGCCATCAGGGACCGAAGCCACAGGCGCGGCACCGCTCGCGACTTCCTTGCCGCCCGGATCGAGAACTGTTGAAACCACGCGCACATTCTGCGCGCCTTTGCCGTGGTTTTCGACCTCCGTGCTGATGGAGAGGCTTGCTTCGCCGGACCGCACCTGATTCTTGACGAATGTGCCCCATTTCTTCACGTGGACCGGGCTTGTCTTGACCAGCCAGACGTGCCGGTAAATCCCTGCGCCCTCGTAAAACCAACCGTCGCTCGATGTAGCGTCAACCCGAATCAGCAGCACATTTCTGCCGCCCGGATTCGCGAAGTCGGTGACGTCGAAGCTGAAGGGATCGTACCCGCCGCTGTGGCGGCCGATGTAGAAGCCGTTGAAGACCACCATGGTTTCACGGTAGGAACCGTCGAATTCGAGCGTGATGCGCTTGCCCGCGTCTTCCTTCGGCAACTCGAGGACGCGGCGATACCAGCCGACACTCGTGGCGGGATAGGCGCGGCCCAGCGGATAGAACCCTTTGCTCTGCAGTGCAGGGTCGTTCTGAAAGGGCAGCTCGATGGCCCAGTCGTGTGGCAGATCCACGCTCTTCCAGTCGCTGTCGTCAAAGGCAATCGAGCAGGTGGGAAGAAAGTTGCCGGTCTTCTGGAAATTTCCGGTCCTCCCGCTGCCGAATCCAAAGTCCTTCTCCGGATCATCTGCATTTCCGAAGTGAAAACGCCAGCCGAAGTCGAGGAGGAGGCGCTCGCGCCCGAAGCCCGGTCCGGCGGGTTCGGGGGGCGCATAGGCAGCATAGAGGCTGGAGGTCTCATCGGCCGGTTGCATCGCGGCGCTCAGTGGTCCAGCGCCTGTGGCTGCGGCCACCGCAGCGGGTGCTAACAGACCGGCCTTCAACATGTCACGACGTGATAGCGTTTTCATTTTTCCTCCGGTGAGAGAAGTCTGACAGCGCAAACGATGGGTAGAGGCACCCATTCCTCGTTGACTTTTTGAACGACGGAAGTATACGCCCGGGTGGCCAGCCGACGACAGCCCTCAGAGTTCGGGAGAGCCCGAATGTGGGTTGCGGTGAATCAAAGTCGCGCCCGAGTGAACTGGCTCGCTTAGCTCGCGGAAAAATTACGGAGAATACTCCATGCTCTGCGCTTGTGACAACTGTCACTGCGAGTTTTCCCGCAAAGTATTCTTCTCGATGGTGTGATCCCTGCAAAAAGATTTGAGGCCAGGTGGAAAATCCACCACGGGGAAGCCTTGTCTGACCGGCCACTATGTCACGCGGCCTGGGGAAAGTAGACGGCAGCATGACTCAAGCCGCGAGAATCGCAGCTTTCTTTATTGCAGTTTTTGTCCGCCGTGGCGAGTGGCTGAACGGCCAGGTCAAGGCCGTCCATCCGGCCGGTGCAGTTTTTCTTTGTACATGGATGCTCTTGTTCGTCTCGCCGCCGCGTGTTCTGTTTGCGCAGGCGGATTGCCTGGCCTGCCACGGCGACAAGACCATGCAGGATGCAGCGGGCCACAGCATCGCCGTCGACGGGGAGAAGTTTGGGTCCAGCATTCACGGCAGCCTCGGGTGCAACAACTGCCACGCCGACATCAAGGACTACCCGCATCCCGACCACATCGCCAAGGTCGAATGCAAGACATGCCATGCCGACCAGTCTGCGGCGTTGCAGGGGAGTGTCCACTCCTCGTCGAAAGATCATCCCTGCACAAGCTGCCACGGAAACGCGCACGAGATTTTTCCCAAGAGCGACGCGCGGTCTACCGTATATCCGCTCAATGTTCCCAAGACCTGCGGGACCTGCCACGGCAATGATGGCATGGCCCAGAAACATGGCCTCGCCAGCGTCTATCCAAACTACGTCGACTCGATCCACGGGTTTGCCCTGAGCAAGGAAGGACTGCTGGTGGCAGCCAACTGCCAGAGCTGCCACGGATCGCATCACATTCTGAGCCGCAATGATCCGAAGAGCCCGACATTCAAGGCGAATATCCCCAACACCTGCGGAACGTGCCACGCAAAGATCGATGCGGATTATAGGGGTGGGTCGCACGGGCATGCGGTCGCAACGGGGAATCTGAAAGCCCCGGTGTGCACCGACTGCCACACCGCGCACGCGATTCTGCAGCCGACCGAAGCCGCGTTTCGCATGCAGTCCACGCCGATCTGCGGTTCGTGCCACAAGGACAAGCTTTCGACCTATCGCGATACCTTCCACTCGCAACTTGGCTCGCTGGGCGGCTATGTCGAAACAGCCCGCTGCTGGGATTGCCATGGCGCCCACGAGATCTATCCCGCGTCGGATCCGCGCTCGCCCATTCATAAAGCCAACCTCGTGACCACCTGCGGCAAGTGCCACGCGGGAGCAAACCTGAGCTTCGTGCAGTATCAGCCGCACGCCAATGCGCACGATCGCAAGCTGAATCCGGCTCTCTATCTACGTGCGGCTCTTCATGAACCTGCTGTTGGCCAGCGTGCTTACATTCTTCGTGATTCACACCATTTTGTGGCTGATCCGTTCTCGATACGACCAGGTCAGGAGAAAGTCGGCAGAGGGAGGGAACAATGCCTGAGTTGGAGCAAGCATCCGTCGTAGCAACAGAGCAGAACCCGGCGGAAGAGACGATTCTTCGTGCGCTTCACGCGCGAGCAGCGCTACCTCCACGCCATCCTGTTCACGACCTTTCTCGGTCTGGCCGCGACCGGACTGCCGCTGCGCTTCAGCGAGAGCATCTGGGCGCGCGGGCTGGCGAGCGCTGTTGGCGGATTCGGCGCCATTCTCTTCTTTCACAAGCTCTGCGCGGTGGTATTGACGATTGCGTTTCTCATCCACGTAAAGGAAATCTTCACACGCGGCTTGTTCCGGCGCGAAAAGGGAATCTTCTGGGGCGCGACCTCGATGGTCGCGAACTGGAAGGACGTCGAAGGACCTCTTCGGACACCTGCGCTGGTTCGTCGGGCTCGGCCCCAAGCCGCAATTTGAGCGCTACGCCTACTGGGAGAAGTTCGACTACTGGGCCGTCTTCTGGGGAATGATCGTCATCGGCTTCTCGGGCTACGCCATGTGGTTTGCGCCATTCTTCGCGCATTTCCTGCCCGGCTGGGCTCTCAATGCGGCGCTTGTCATCCACAGCGAAGAAGGGCTGCTGGCGATCCTGTTTATCTTCTCGATCCACTTCGTGAACACGCACCTGCGCCCCGACAGCTTTCCGATGGACATGGTGATCTTCACCGGCGTGGAGAGCGAAGAAGGAATTCAAGCACAAGCGGCCGGCAGAGTATGCACGCCTGGCAAGAGAAGGCAAGCTCGAAACGAGGATCGGCAGTGCCCCGCCACATGGTTGGTGAACTTCGCACGCGTTGTCGGGTTCACGGCGATCGTTATCGGGCTTCTGCTTCTTGTGCTCACGTTGACGGCATATTTCCATTGATTGCCGGCTTCGAGTGACTGTGAGGATCGGCGCGGATAATCGCGTTCCGGGATGGGACTGCGGCAGAAAACGATAGCGCGCGGGGTCCTTTCTCATCGAGCTGTGACTCCTGTCACGGCGCGCTTTTCCCGAGAGGCGTCTCCTCAAGGTCGTGAAAGCTTTCAGCAGAATTGTTCTTTCTACGTTCGCTTTATTTCTGCTTGGCTGGGGCCTCACAGCTCGCGCCGAACATAAGCCGAAAGACGAAGACTGTCTCGCCTGCCACTCCGACTCGACTCTCTCGACAGAAGCAAACGGCAAGAAGATCAGCCTGTACGTGGATGCGGCGAAGCTTAAGCATTCAGTCCACGGCTCAATGTTCGCGTGCGTGGACTGCCACAAGGACGTGAAGAGCCTCGCGCACGAGACGCCTCCGAAGAAGATCACGTGCGCCCAGTGCCACGCGGATGCCCAGGACGCCTACGCACACAGCATGCACGCCAAGGCGAGCAAGGCGGGGAAGACTCCGCTGCAAACTGCCAGGACTGTCACGGAGACGCACACGAGATTCTCGCGGCCGCTGATGGCCAGTCGCCCGTGAATCACGCCAACATCCCTGCAACGTGCGGGCGATGCCACGGCCAGAAGTTTCTAATGGAGTCGAACGGCGTCAGCGCCCAGCCGTTCATCTCCTATCAGGACAGCGTGCACGGCCGCGCGACTGAGAAGGGATCGACCAAGGCCGCGGTCTGCACCGATTGTCACGGCTCGCACGAGATTATCGCGGCCAACGACGCAAAATCGCCGATCTACAAGTTCAACGTGCCGGCGACCTGCGGCAAATGCCATGCGGAGATCGCGAAGACCTTCAATGAGAGCACGCACGGGCAGGCCATCGCGCGCGGGAACGGATCATCGCCGGTCTGCACGGACTGCCACGGCATTCACTCGATCAAGTCTCACCGCGATCCCAACTCACCGGTCTCCGGGCAGAATCTCTCGAAGGATACCTGCGCTCGCTGCCACGAGGGCGTGCGCCTTTCGAGCGAGTTCGGCGTGCCCGGCAATCGGGTCTCGAGCTACATGGACAGCTATCACGGACTTGCGTCCGAGGGCGGCTCTGTGGTCGCGGCAAACTGTTCAAGCTGCCATGGCGTGCACAACATCCTGCCTTCCAGCGATCCGCACTCCACCATCAATCGCGCCAATCTCGACGCAACCTGCGGCAAATGCCACAAGGGAGTCACGCAGAAGTTCACGCTGACGCCGGTTCATCTGGCGGATGGCATTCATCCGAAAGACATCGGCTCAATCGCTACGCGATGGGTGCGTTGGATCTATCTTGTCCTGATCTCCGTGCGTGATCGGCGCGATGTTGCTGCACAACGTGATCATGTGGCGCAGCAAGGCAATGGCGCGCCGCAGACTCCAGAATCCGATGATGGAGCGCATGACGCCGAACCAGCGTTGGCAACACCTCGTGCTTCTTACCAGCTTCATCATTCTGGTCATCACCGGCTTTGCGCTCAAGTTTCCTGACTCATGGATTGCCGTCGCTCTTGGTATGAGCGAGAAGTTGCGAAGCGTCATCCATCGGATTGCGGGCGTTGCCTTGATCAGTGCCGGAATCTATCACGTCTTCTATCTCGCATCAACGCGCGAGGGCAGGCGGCTGATTCGCGATCTTGCTCCCGGACCAAAGGACCTGAAGGACGCGATTGACACAATGCTTTTCCACTTGTGTCTCGGAACGAACAAGCCGAAATTCGGCCGCTTCACATACGGAGAGAAGGCCGAATACTGGGCGCTCGTTTGGGGAACAGCGCTGATGGGCGTGACCGGCGTCATGATCTGGGCCAAGGTGTGGGTAGGCAATCTTCTGGCGCGCTGGTGGGTCGATGTTGCCACGGCCGTGCACTACTACGAGGCGATTCTGGCCACACTGGCCATCGTTGTGTGGCACTTCTACCAGGTTATTGGCGATCCCGACGTGTACCCCATGAACTGGGCGTGGTGGGATGGCAAGATGCCGGTGGAGCACTATCGCGAAGAGCATGAGCTTGACACGGAATCGCTGGGCGATCTTCCCACCCGGGAGTCAGGTTCTGCGAGTGAAGACGACGCAAAATCTTAGAGAGGAAGGGAAAGCCGCTAAGAGCCTGGAGCTTTCTCTTCAAACCCGCCAGTTGTCGGCTCGCCAGTTCCTGATGCGCTGCTTGATCTGCTTGCGATTCAGCCTCTCTTCCAGGGCCTGTTTGGCAAGCCCCACCACCTCGTCATCGCCCGCGAAACGCAGTCCGATCAGTTGGTCCTCGCTGAGACGGTAGATTTGCGCATGCCACTCCGCCGGGGCGAGAGCCTGAAGGCGAAGGCGCTCTTCAAGCCGTATGATTCGATCCTGCAACTTCAGCGGATACTGGCGAAGTTTCAGGATCGGGACAATCACCACCAGAGACAGAAAAAGGTACCAGCCCGACCCAATGCCCGGGTGGTGGTACAGGTGAACACCCGCATAGGTAAGGTTGGCGAGGAATACACCGAAGATTAGAAAGTGGAAGGCGGGATCAAATCGCGCGTGATTTTTCAGGCTTTGCTGATCGATCTTACTCATGTGTGGCCAGGATCTCCTTCATGCCGGGGTTATCCCTCGATGCAGAGGGAGGCTCCGCCGGACCGCTTGTGACGGTGCTGTGGATCTGAGCGCTGGCTCTGACGGAATCCTGGGCGAGCTCGCCCGAGGATGTCAGGACAGCGAGGGTATCCGGAGCCAGAACCCGATGGTCTTTGGGGACGAGGTGGCCGTGCCGGTGCGTCAGAAAGTCCACGAGCAGTCCTCCGGCGACATATGGGTTCAGGATCACGATCGGTACTGCATAGCCTGTTGTGATCAGCGCCTCTGAGATGTCCTTGTTCGATCGGCTCGGCCGCCGATATCCCGGAACCTGGGGAATCTCGTACACCTGCAGCTTGATCTCAGGGTGTTTGTTTCCATAGGCCATCAGCTTGGAGGATATCTGCTTGGGGGTGGTCACGCCGGCATCGGGAAATGCGCTACGGTGAAATTGGCCAGGAAAATACACAGCGAGAACTTTGCGGGAAAAGTCTGCACAGTTGTTGAACAACAACTCGAAGTGGGAGTGATTCGCTGAGTCATTCATCATTGCGATGAAGTTGTTGTCCTGCTCCTCTGTAGTCTCAAACGTATACGCATACATCTTTCGTTCATACGAAACACCCACGAGTTCGGACCATCCGCCGTGCAGAAAGCCTCCCTTTCGCAGGTTCTCGCCGAGGCTCAACAAGTGCGCTTCGTGATATTCATCGCGCAGGCGATTCACCGTGGCGTGATCGGCGTGTGCAGGTACAGACGAGGGATCCTCGACCGAATAAAGGTACGGGAGAAGTGGCATGGCCACCCAGTCGTAGCCGGAAATGTCGCTGTAGCGTGCAATCACTGAGCCGAGCTCGCCTGCTTCGCAGCGGCGCAGCTTCACAGGCGTCTCAGCGCAAATCCGTGCAAAATAAATCGCATCGTGCCCCGTGGGGTTCAACACGCCAAAAAATCCGTAGGGCTGCTCCATCAACATGGCGGCCTGGGCATCGCAGCGAAGCGAAAACAACAACATGAGTGCCAAGGCCACCAGAGCGAATGCAGCTGAGCGTGGGGTACGCACCGTAAGCATTAGTTCTCCTGGATCGGGAATGGGCTCGAAGACAGTATGAACCAGAAAACAATCAATCCTTAATTAGAAACGATGAAAAGACATCTGCCAAATCTGTCAGGTACCTGAATGGAAATGAGCCCTCACTGTAATGGATGCCAATTTCTCTCGCAAAAGGCCCGCAATCAGGGCTCCGGTATCCAGAATTGCAATATTTTTTGCTTCGACCTTGCTGGTCGAAGCATGTCGCCTGCTGCACCACGGGACCGGAACAAGCACCATCAATTTCACGGTGGTGGCGGAGTTCCACCCTCGGCTGGTAACGTTCTCTTTCCGGAGAATAAGCGCAGTTTTGGCCACAAAGCTCCGGGATATTCCATGTTCGAGGGTTCCAGTGAGATCGGGAATTGTTTTTCTGCTCGCCTTAATGTCGTCTGAAGTTCTTTCCGCCCAAGTGGCTCTGCCCAAGGTCCTTACGAGCCGCATGGTGATCCAGCGCGATCTTCCCGTTCATGTGTGGGGTAGCGCGACTCCCAGCGAGGGTGTCAGCGTGTCCTTCCGCGGAGAAACGCGCAGCACGCAGGCCAATCCACTGGGACGCTGGAGTCTCTATCTTAAACCCGGCGCTGCCGGCGGCCCGTTTCAAATGACGGTATCGGGCATCGCGTCTCCAGGAGCTCCGGCTGAGCAGCCCATTACGCTTGACGACGTACTTGTCGGGGATGTCTGGGTGGCATCCGGGCAGTCGAACATGGAATTCGCGATGCGCCAGGCCTCAACGGCCGCGCAGGACCTGCCTAAGACTGCAAATCCACACATCCGCCTGTTGATGATCGGAAAGAAGGCGGCGGACTTCCCACAGGATGACGCCGATACAGAAGGCTGGACGGTTTCTAGCCCCGAAACTGCGAAGGAGTTCTCCGCGGTTGCCTGGTACTTTGCGCGCGATATTGAGCAGCGCGAACACGTCCCGGTCGGCGTGATCGATTCGACCTGGGGCGGAACCGTAGGCGAGTCGTGGGTGCGGCTCACCGCGCTGGGTGAAGACGCATCACTGGCGCCTATTTTCGTGGCCCGCGGCAAGATGATCGAGCGCGCCACAGATGCTGAACGCGAAATCCGAGATCAGCAACGCCAGCGTGCCGAGGCCGAGGCGCAGGGGAAGCCCATCCCGCAGTTTCCGTGGCATCCGCCGCTCGCCAGTTGGGGGCCGGGCATGCTTTGGAATGGCATGATCGCTCCGCTGACGCCGATGGCGATTCGAGGCGCGATCTGGTACCAGGGCGAGAGCAACAGCGCCCTCGCGCGGGTTCACTCCTACGACCGCGTCATGCGCACCCTGATTGAGGACTGGCGCCGCCAGTGGGGTGTGGGCGACTTTCCGTTCCTCTACGTCCAGATCTCAAACTTCACCTCAACGCCCGCTGAAGACTGGGCCAGCCTCCGCGAGCAGCAGGTAAAGACGCTCGAGATGAAGAACACGGCGATGGCCGTGACAATCGATATCGGCAACCCGGTTGACGTACACCCGACCAACAAGCTCGACGTCGGGCTTCGGCTTGCGCGTGCGGCGCGGGCACTTAGCTATGGCGAGGCAGTGGAGTACTCGGGGCCGATGTTCCGCCAGGCAACGCCTGAAGGCAATGCAATCCGCGTGTGGTTCGATCATGCGCAGGGCCTCACGGCCAGGGGAGGCACCCCCACTGGAATCGAAGTCGCCGGAACAGACGGAAAGTTTTCGCCCGCGACAGCAACGATTGATGGCACGACGCTCATGGCGACAAGCCCCGAAGTGCCGTCACCCGTCTTTGTGCGCTATGGATGGGCCAACAGTCCTCAGTGCAATCTCTTCAACTCCGAGGGACTGCCCGCGTCGCCATTTACGTCGGAACGGTGAGCTGTCAGGAAAAAGCGAGAAGCTCGATGCTACTGAATCCACCTACATCAGCGCAGATTCGCAGCACTAACGAACCACTTCAAACCGCTCCCACAGAAAATTGCAAACGGGGCAGTTATCGGCCTCGATAGTCTTTGCGGTGTAGCCGCAGACCGTGCACACATAGAGCACAAGATCGGCCAGCGTCCATTGCGTGATCTCTCCGTTTTCGAATGCCTTAAGGGCCTCGCCGTAGAGCTTTGCGTGGCTTTTTTCCGATTCCATGGCCCAAGTGAAGGTACGCGCGGCCGTCATATTGAAACGCGATTGGGCGTGTTCAAGGAATGCAGGGTAAAGCGAATCAATTTCATGCTGCTCACCGTAGAGCGCCGCCCGCAGATTCTCCAGCGTGTTTCTGACACGGAAGGAATGAATCTGTGCTCGAGCATCGCCGCTCATGTGCCGGATGACGCGAGCATGATTGCCGGCATGAATCTGTTCGGCGCGTGCAGCGGCTCGAAAGAGGCTGGCAGCCCTGGGCAGGCCTTCTGCCTCAGCTTTGAGAGCAAACGCTTTGTACTTTGCGTGTGCATTGATCTCGCCTTCATACGCGGCGAGAAGATTGCTGAGGGCGGGTTCCTTTTCGGTCGTGACCATGTGTCCCAGCGTCTTTCGTCTTCTTGACTAAACTTTGGTCTCAGTCTAGGGGTTCACTAAAGACACCTCAGTGATTTGGGTCACATAGGGAACCTCTCGACGATCGATCTGAGGCCGGTCATTCCGCCGGTTGCTCTCGTCTCGCCTTCTGATTCTGGTCAGGTCCTGCAGGTTCGCGTGAATAACGAATCGCCTCCACCGTAGAAGCCGCAACAACGCCTTCTTCAACCATCGTGTCGAGCAAGGGAATGAGTTTAGCGATCTGCTCAGCGGTGTCGACGATGCTGAGTTGGATGGGAGCATCCTTCGATCGGCTCCAGTGTCCGGACCGGCGAATGCGGCTGCCCGAGCCGTACCCCTCGATACCGCGAAAAACGATCGCCTCGGCGATGCCCAGCTCCTTGCACTTGGCCAGGATGGCTTCGTGGAGCGGCTTGTCCTCCCAGCGATCATCCTCGCCGAAATGGATTCGCAACATGCGGGCAGAGAACTCTTGTTTCATGGCGAACTCAATGTGAATCGGCGCGAAGATTGGCTGCCGGCTGTGCGGCTTCGTCCGGCGCGCGATGGGCGTACTTGATGATGTCCACGTCAGAGAAGACAACGAGTCCTTCTTCGACCATCTGTTCAACAAGAGGGAGAATCGCGCGCAGCTTTTCCGCCGCGTCGATGGCTGAGAGCATCACGGAGCCGTGGTGCGAAGAGAGCAGAGGCCTGTCCTTGTGCACGCGCCGGTGCGCCCCATAGCCGAGAATGCCGCGATAGACCGTGACGCCCGCAATGTCGTTGGCGCGCATGGCCTCGACCAGCGCCTCATGGAGCGGCTTGTTCTTCCAGCGATCTTCCTCGCTCAGGAAGATGCGCATCATCTGCGCCTTACCTTCAATCTTGAGATGACTGGCCGCGACAGGCGCCTTCGCCTTTGAAAGCTGCGCTGGCTTGGCCACCATTGTCTCCTGCACCTCGATCATTCCGGTCCCAACGAGTTCTTCGAGCTTGCCGAGGATTGCATCGACCTTTTCGCGCGTGTCGATGAATTCGATTTTGAGCGGTAGTCGATCGGAGATCTCAACCGTGCTTGCGGAGTGCATGTGGTGATCGGCGCCAAAGCCCGCTATGCCCTTGGTTACCGTGGCTCCGGCAACACTGCGGTAAAAGAGAAAGTCGAGAATGCTCGTATAGACGGGAACTCCGCGATGCGTCGCGCCCTCGCTCAGGTAGATGGTGACTTTGACGGCCTCCCCCGGACTCAGCACGGCGTCACCTCTCAGGCAACTGAGGATTTTACGCCCTTTCTGTGATCGGTCGCTTGCCGACCGTGGGACAGAGTTCGCGGCCACCCGGTTGGCTCGCAATCAGTAAGGTGACCTCTGCGGGTTAGCCGATTACCAATTGCATGCATTCGTTGCTTCCTCCATTGCGCTGGCGCAACTTTCCGTCCATTGTTTTAGTTAATACTGGTTGTACCTAGAGAATGTTTTGCGCATGAGAAACCCATTGAACTTTGCCTTGGCTGTCGTGTTTGTCGGACTGAGCGTTGCCGCTTCCGGTCAGACTCCATCCCCGTCCTCGACCGATCTCAATTCTGCGGACACCTCGCCGGCGCAGATCAGCGCCGCCGCGTCAGACGTTTCGACGGCGCTTTCGCCTGCCTACTCGATCCTGCGCGACTTCCACGATTCCGACGTGAAATTCGATCTGGCCACTTTGATGGACACGCTGCGAGACCGCAGGCATGAAGGCTGGGTGCTGGCTGCCTACCCGGATCCGAAGACGGGCAAGCCTCTGATCGGAGCCGGCTTCAGCCTTGATCTTCCAGCCCGGGAACACCAGCAAACCGATCCACTCAATCCTCACCCTTTCCTCGAGCCCTCGTCGGTCGATCTGTGGCAGGCTGCGGGACTTGAACCTGCGCGCCTTGACGCCATCCTCGACCAGTTCAATCACCGCAAGGCGACGTGGAGCAAGAAGAAGTTTCGCAAGCAGGTCATGACGCTGCCTCCTGACATCAGCGACGACGATGCCGAGCTCCTGCTGCGCATTGCGGGCATCCAGGCCATCTATAACGCGCGAGCATACTGCAGAAACTTCGACACCCTCACCGGTCCGCAACAGATGGCACTGGCGCACATGGTCTACCAGATCGGAATCAACCTCGTTCATTTCGACAAGTTCCTCGACTTGGTAAATGCAGACCAGGCTGCGAGCCCCGGGCTCGAGCTCGCCGCGCTCCAGAACGCAGGACCGGACACCGAGTACTGGACATCCGTGCAGAAATCCCTTATGCAAAGCCAGTGGGCACGGCACTATAGCAATCGCGCAATCACTGTGATCGCGATGCTCGATCCGCGCTACGAAGACAGCCCGGCTGATGCCGAACATCGCGTCAGCGCCGTGCTTCGTCCAGCGGTCACGCATCGGCACAGGGGCCGGACTGCCACAACGCGCCAGATAGCAGGCAATACCGGCCACGGCAAAAGCGGAAAGAAGCCGGCCTCACACAGCAGAGCAAAGCGGCGGGTCTGATTGAGATTTCCAGCTAGGGGACGAGTTCGCCCAGTAGTGATCCACCCCAGACAGCAATCAGACCGAGAATTAAGCTACCAATTGCGTACAGGGCCGCGATAGCGAAGGCCCCGGCGCGAAGGCTGGTCAGCGTCTCCCACTCATAGGTCGAGAAGGTGCTGTAGGCGCCAATGAAGCCCACCGGGATAAGGAATCTCCATGCCGAGCTCAACTCGGCGCGCCTGCTCAGGTAGGTCATCGAAAAACCGATGATCACGCAGGCTGTAAGGTTAACGATCAGCGTTCCGTAAGGAAACTTGATCCCCATGCGCCCGGCGATCGACGAGCCAACCCAGTAGCGGGCGATGGAACCAAACGCGCCACCAACGGCGATGAGCAGGTATTTCTGCAAGCTTCCTCCCAAGGTCCAAGTTAAATGGCAACCCGCGCTCGCGCTGCGGCGAAATGATGACGGGGCATCAGGCACGCAAATGCCGGATCTGTGCCACAAGCAGTTTTTTCAGGGATCGTGCCGGGACATGACTCCGCGACAGGATCCCTGTCAGGAGTCATCATCTGTCCGCGTTCAAAGAGGACAGCGGTTATAGGGTGAACTCCATCACCACAACCAACAGCTTTCATTACACTGGCGGACGTGATTCGCTGTCAAGGGTGAGCCCGCTGCGCTGGATGTCACGCCTGGCTGCCGTCATCAGCGGAAGTGCCCGCTCATTTCTTGTTGGCCGGGGAGTGGGCAGACTGCCTAGGATAGATGCGAGGATCGATGAAAACACTAGCCGAGTCAAACACCAGGCAGGAGATCTTGCACCGGTTGTCTTCGATAGGCCCGGCAAGCCAGCGGCGGTGGGGAAAGATGACCGCAACGGAGATGATCTGCCACCTGAGCGATGCCTTTCGTGTGGGCATGGGCGAGAAGCCTGCGAGCCCGGTTAACACCATGCTTTGGCGATCTGGAATGAAGTGGATCGCGCTTTGTGCACCCGTCAAGTGGCCGCACGGAGTGCAAACCGTTCCAGAGTGCGAGGCGGGCGTGGGCGGCACCCCGCCGTCTGAATTCGAAGGCGACTTGAACGAGTTGAAGAAAGCGTTCGAACGATTCACGCGCCAGCCGCGAGATTACGAGTTGCAGGCGCACCCGATCTTCGGGCAGCTTTCAGAAAAAGAATGGATGCGCTGGGGCTATCTGCACATGGACCATCACCTGCGACAGTTTGGGGCATGAGCGCTGTCGTTGATACGCGACGTGGCCCGAACGCCCTTTACTCGACGCGCAGAGCATCGACCGGGTTGATAGTAGCGGCGCGGCGGGCGGGAATCAGGCCGGCAATGCAGGCGGCGACCGCAAGGACAGCAACTGAGCCTGCCATAACGCTTGCATTCACCTTTGTTATCTCGTAGAGCTGTGCCTTCACGTAGCGGACGCAGAGCATTGCGACGGGCGCTCCGAGTACGAGGCCGAAGAGCGCTTGCATCATGGCGCCGCGCATCACCATGCCAACCACGCGCAGACGCTCGGCGCCAAGGGCCATGCGGATGCCGATCTCGGGAGTGCGACGGACCACTGTATATGCAGTGACGCCATAAAGGCCGATGGCTGCCAGCAGAAGAGCCAAACCGCCGAAAAGAGTCGTCAGACGAGCGATCATGCGCTCCTCTGTGAAGCGGTCTGCAATCTGCTGGTCGAAAGTCTGGAACTTCACAACAGTGAGGTTGGGATTGATACCAGAGAGTGTGCCCTGTACAAGCTTCTCCATATCGTTCACGGGACGATCGGTCTGGAGGACGATGGCGCCGGCGTAAAACGACATATCGCTGGTAACGGGTTCGTCATCGTGGGCCGGGCGCTGCGTGATGGGGACGAAGTACATTGCATGGTCTTTCCATTGCACTGCGGTATAGGTGGTGTCGTCGACGACGCCGACAATCTCATACGAGCCGGGGGACTGCGGGCCGGGCGAGCCCATCCGATGACCGATCGGGTTGGTTCCCGGCTTGAAGAACTGCTTGACGAACTCCTTGTTCACAACCGTAATCGCTGGGGCAGCAAGTGTGTCCCGCGGTGTGAATCCGCGGCCCATCAGGACGTGTGTGCCAACGGAGTCGAAGTACTCCGCATTGCCCTTCACAAACGAGGCGCCCTTGTCCAGATCGGGTTCGCCCTGGATCTGGACGCTGTTTCCCCAGTTGTTGTCCTCCATCGGCGTGTAGGTGGCGATGCCGACTTTGACCACGCCGGGGAGCGCGTGAAACTGAGCTTCCATCGTTCGATAGAGCGCCTCGACCTGGGTTGTCTCGTAGCCGGCGGCCTGGGGATTGATGTGAATGATGTACCGGTTTTTGGACTCGAGATGCATGTCTGCGTTCTGCAATTTGCTGAGGCTCTGAGCAAAAAGTCCTGCACCGACAAGGAGAACAAGCGAGAGTGCGGCCTGGAGGACTACGAGGGAGCGCTGCAAGAGCGATGCGCCCGTAGCCGTGGTGCGAGATCCGGCGCGCAGAGCTTCAGCGGGCTGCGCCTGGGCGGCGATCCATGCCGGGGCAACTCCAAAGAGAATGCCGGTCACCAGGGAAAGTCCGAACGCAAACGCGATGACGAGCAGCGAGGGAGCGGCATTGATCGGGACATTCTGCGCACCGGGAAAGGCCAGCGTCAGGAGCATCTGCGCCCCGCCGTAAGCGACGACGAGGCCCGCAAGTCCCCCAAGGATAGACAGCGACACGCTTTCCGTCAGGAGTTGTCTGACAATGCGGCTGCGCTGGGCGCCGAGCGCTGTGCGAACGGATATCTCCGCGCGCCGGTTCATCCCTCGGACGAGCAGAAGATTGGCTATGTTGGCGCATGCGACGAGAAGTACGAGGGCCGCAATCCATGTCAGCAGATGAAGATGAGACTTGTACTGCTCCTGCATCTGCTGAATGCCGCCACCTCCCGGCGTGAGGACAACATGAGTGCGCGCGAGAAATGTTTTGCCGCGCTCAGACTTGAATATTTTGAAAGTTGAGAACTGCTGACGGACAAGCGTGCTGATCTTGGATTGCAGCTCAGATCGAGAAACGCCCGGCTTCAGCCGGCCGACGATGTAAGCCCATTGGACCTCCGGATCATGAAGGTAGGGAATATTCATCAGAACCGCCATGGACTCAAGGGGCAGGTAGAATTTCGGCGGGGTGCTGGTGACGCGATCGCCAAAGTAGCCTTTCGGCGCCACCCCGATGATGGTGACCGGCTGCGTATTTATCCGGAAGGTGCTGCCGATCAAGGACGGATCGCCGGCGTACTCGTTCATCCAGGTGTCAAAGCTCATAACGGCGGTGAAAGCGGCGCCCTTGGTGTCGTCAGCGTCTGTGAAGAAGCGGCCAGCGGCAGGCTGAAGGCCAAAGGTGCGGAAGTAATTGCCGGAGACGAATTCGCCCATCGTGGATTGGGCGATGTTCTGGGGGCCTTCGCGGCGCACTGTCAGGGGCCGGTAACTGAAGCCGGATTCCACCGCTGCCAACTCTTCGAATTCAGGCAGGTTCTTCTTCAGGAGGAGATAGCTCTCGGTCGAAAACAGGGAATAGTCGCCGCTTTCGTGTATGCCGGAGTTAACGCAGCAATCGTCCTTGTCACCGATCCGGATCAGGGTTTTGGGTTCTGCGACGGGGAGATTCTGCAGGAGGACGGCGTTCACAAGCGTGAATATTGCAGCGTTCGCACCGATGCCGAGAGCTAGGGTAAGAATGACGGTCGCGGCGAAGCCGGGTGCTTTCCGTAACTGGCGAAATGCGTATCCAAGATCCTGGATCAAGACCCTCATGAAGACCTCCGCGCACACGATGACACCCCAATGATGAGCACGTTGGGTGCCATCGGATCAAACGCGTAAGCCATTCACCCGCAAATACATGTCGTCTGCGGCGTGCTTCGGAGTGTTCGGATACGAGAATCGCTGTCCGAATCTGGACGGAAAATACGTCTCGGAAGGCGGAGGAAGCTCGCGTCCCAGATCTCTTTCCCTTTCACTCCTTGTGAAGCAATACGGGGCCAACTACCGGGTCAAGGGTGCGTTAGCCTGCCTGCAATATGGCCAGCAGAAAGCAAACCATTGCCGCCGTTAGCGACACCACCCGCCATCGGTGCATCACGTCCCAGCGGCTATGTTCTCTTAGAGCCGGTTCGGTCTCTGCGTCCGGATCGGTGCGCGCAAGGCGATTGTTGATCGGCACGAGGAAGAGAATCGTGAGGACAATCACCGCAGTCCAGATTGCGCAGGCGGCGAAAAGCAGCGTCGCCCTGCCTTGTGCATATCTGAAGACCGCTTCCGCAATCAGAAGCAGGAGGCTGATGCCATACCAGAATGGCATTGCGGCGCCTAGCTTGGCGGCGAAAAGGCGGATGGCGTGCAGTTCCTCACGTGGACCGAGTTCTCGCAGAATGGGATTAATAAAAACGGCCACTGCCAATTCAGTTCCGATCAACAGGCCGATGGAAACGATGGCGACGATATCGAGAAGAGGGCTCATGTTCGACTCCTAAGCCTCAGACGCCGCTCGGCGGTAGAATGATTCTGTATCCGGCACTGACAAATGTGTCAGTGTATCTTCCCCATACGGGCCGCCACATGCCGGTTTCAAAGAAGGAGATTTCCGAATGCCCCATTGACGCGATGCTGTCCGTCATCGATGGGCGATGGAAGGGAACCATCCTTTGGCGGCTCTCTGAAGGGCCGATGCGAACCAGCGAATTGCTGCGCAGCATTCCTGGAATCACCGAGCGCATGCTGATCCGTCACTTGAAGGATCTGGTCAACGACGGGATCCTCATCCGCGAGCGCGAGAAGGGAACTCACCCCCGCGTTTTCTATTCGATCACTGCATACGGAAACACGATGTTGCCCGTGCTTGAGGAGATCTGCGCGTGGGGACGGAAACATATTGAGGTGCGGAGAGGCGTCCCCCAGGGGCGCTAGTTGTGCTTGCCCTTCCACTCCGCGTACGGCCCCTGGAAATCTTCGATGCCGGTCGGGCGTGAAGTTCCATAGCCGCGTTGCCACTTCGTCGATCAGGTCGTGGTCGTGCGTCACCAGCAGCACGGTGCCTTCATAGCGCTGCAGCGCAATGTTGAGCGCATTGATGGCTTCGAGGTCGAGGTGGTTCGTCGGCTCGTCGAAGATGAGGATGTTGGGCTTGGTGAGGATCAGCTTGCAGAAGATGAGCCGCGCCTGCTCGCCGCCGGAGAGCGCCTTGGTCTGCTTTTCGCCCTCTTCGCCGGAGAAAAGCATCTGGCCCAGAATGCCGCGAATCTCTTCGACGTGGGCCGCCGGGTTCCAGCGATGCAGCCACTCGGCGACGGTGAGGCCGTGCTCGATGGTCGAGCCCACGTCCTGCGGAAAGTAGCCGATCTGCGCTTCGTGTCCCCAGAAGACGGCGCCTGAGTCGAGCGTGAACTCCTTGTCCGCGAGGCCGGGATAGTTGGCCAGCAGGCTCTTGAGCAGCGTGGTCTTGCCTGCGCCGTTGCGGCCCATGAGGCAGATCTTCTCGCCGCGCAGCACGTTGGCGGTGAAGCCGTCGATGACCTTGAGATCGTCGTAGAGCTTGGTCAGGTGCTTGAATTCGAGCACGTGCTTGCCGCTGGGGCGCACCTGGTCGAACCGGATGTATGGACGTTGAATGTTCGAGCGCGCCAGCTCATTCGTCTGCAGGCGTTCGACTTCCTTGCGGCGGCTGGTGACCTGCGAGGAGCGCGTGCCGGCGGCAAATCGCGCGATGAATTCGTTGAGCTGTGCGATCTTCTTTTCGCGCTGCGCGTTTTGCGACTCCAGCGTGGAGCGGATCTGCGTCTTTGCCATCACCATCTCGTCGTAGCCGCCGGTGTAGGTGATGATGGTCTGGTAATCGATGTCGGCGGTGTGCGTCGTGACGCTGTTCAGAAAGTGGCGGTCGTGCGAGATGGCGATGAGCGTGCCGTCGTATTCGTTGAGGAAGTCCTGCAGCCAGTGGACTGAGTCGAGATCGAGGTAGTTCGTCGGCTCGTCGAGCAGCAGCGCTTCCGGCTTGCCGAAGAGCGCCTGCGCGAGAAGCACGCGGACTTTCTGGCCGCCCTGCAGCTCGCCCATCTTGCGATCGTGCAATTCTTCGGTGATGTCGAGGCCGTCGAGCAGCACGGCCGCGTCGGCCTCGGCGGTGTAGCCGTCTTCGTCGCCGATGACGCCTTCAAGTTCGCCGAGACGCATGCCGTCGGCGTCGGTCAGCTCGGGCTTCTCGTAGATGCGGTCGCGCTCTTCGAGTGCGGCCCACAGCGGCTTGTTGCCCATGATGACGGTGTCGATCACGCGATAGGCGTCGAAGGCAAACTGATCCTGGCGCAGGACGCCGAATTTGCGCGGGCGCACCACGTTGCCCTTCTGGGCGTCGAGTTCGCCGGTGAGGATCTTCATGAAAGTCGATTTGCCTGACCCGTTGGGGCCGGTCAGTCCGTAGCGGCGGCCGGGCGACAAAGGTGACGGACACTTCTTCGAAGAGGATCTTCGCGCCGTAGCGCATGGTCACATTGCTGACACTGAGCATTCGTTATGTTTCCTATAGGCGGACCGCAGCGGGGTATCGGCTCCGCCGTGCTGGATCAATCCTGATTGGTTTCAGAGTTTTGGGGCTCGCATAGATAGGCCGCCCCACAAGAACTGCTGCTCTTCTAGTTTCTCATAAGTGACGGCATACCCCCTGGAACTGATGAATGGCAATTCTGACGATCATTCCTCTGACAGGCCGAGCAAAGTTCAGATTAGGATGGAGGCGTGGAGCCGGAGCTTCGCGTGGACACAACCCGGGTCGATCCCAAATTCCTTCAGGCGCTGCAGGAAGGGCGATTTTTTTCGTTGTTGAAAGAATGGAGAGAAGCAAACCCAGGCCAGGTGCCTAACCTCTGGAGAGCAGATCTGCACGATGCCGATTTGACCGGGGCTGACCTCAGCGGTCTCAATTTGGCTGAAGCCAACCTCAGATGGGCGATTCTTAACGAAGCCAATTTCAATGAGTCCGACCTTTCTGACGCTTCACTAAACGAAGCAAAGCTCGCGCGGGCGGATCTTCGTTACACGGTACTCGAAGGGACTTCTTTCGCAGGTGCGGATCTGACCGGGGCGAACCTTTCGGAAACTTCGGCTGATAATGCGAGCTTTGCAAAAGCGAATCTCAACGAGGCAAACCTCTCCAAAATATCTCTCGGCGGTGCGAGCCTGTCGGAAGCAATTCTTGTCAGGGCGAACCTGAGCGGCGCCAATCTCAATGGCGCGGATCTTTACCAAGCCGACCTGCGCGGCGCAGATCTGACCGGAGCGTCGCTCAACGGTGCGATGTTGAAGGAAGCCAATCTGACCGGAGCCAGGATGACCGGAGCGCTCCTTTACAGAGCAGATCTGACACGGGCAATTTTCAATGATGCAGATCTGAGAGGCTCCAGTCTCACGCAGGCGAATCTCTTTGACGCAAAGTTCAATGGCGCTAATCTGAGCGGATCGGATTTAATAAACGCCGTTGCGGTAGGCACAGACTTCACTGGTGCCGACTTGACGGGCTGTCATGTATACGGAATATCTGCATGGGATCTAAATCTTGAGGGAGCGGTACAATCCGACCTCATCATCACCAGAGATGAGCCGCACATTCGTGTCGATGATCTGGAAGTTGCCCAATTCATCTACATTTTGCTGAATCGTCGAAAGTTGCGGAGTGTGCTGACGACTCTCGGTGAAAAGGCGGTATTAGTTCTCGGTCGATTCACTGAGCGGAAAGCGCTCCTCAACGGAATAGCTGATCGATTGCGGTCTCTGGGGTATATCCCCATCATTTTCGATTTCGAGCGTCCCACAAATCTCGATCTGACAGAGACCATCAAGGTGCTGGCAGGCTTGTCGCTCTTCGTAATTGCCGATATCACGAATCCGCGCTCAGTCCCGTTGGAACTGCAAGCAACAGTGCCCGATTACATGGTGCCGTTTGTGACCGTAATTCAACGAGGGCAGGATGCTTTCGGAATGTTCGACGATCTGCCGAAGAAGTACGATTGGGCGTTGCCGCTGCTCGAATACGGCACGCCGGAAAGCCTGCTCGCGGCTTTCGAAAGGAAAGTGGTTGGCCCGGCCCTCGAGAAAGTCAAGGACCTGAGAAATAGGAAGACCCAGCCTCGGCTTCGCCGTTCAGCGGAGGATTGAAGCTCAATATGCGCGAACCGCGCCGGTCGCCGGGTGCGGGTGCCCCATCCTGAACGTCCGCGGAACGCGGATGTTTAGTGTGGGAGGAGACTGAGATAACGAGAAAAGGGCAGGGCATCAGCCGAACAGCGCCGTCACCACATGGTTCACCACGAACGCCGCGCCATAGGCCAGCACCAGCATGTAGCCAAATTGCAGCGCCGGCCACTTCCAGCTATTCGTCTCGCGGCGTACAACCGCCATCGTTGAAGTGCACTGCATCGCAAAGGCGAAGAAGATCATCAGCGCAACCGCTCCGCCGAGTGTCATGTCATGGTGCATCGCTGTCTGCAAGTGCATGGTCTGCGTTGCGGGATCGGCGCCGTATAGCGTGCCCATGGTGCTGACCATCACTTCGCGGGCAAGCACGCTGGAGATCAGGCCGATACCGACCTTCCAGTTGAAGCCGAGCGGCGCAATCGCGGGTTCAATGAAGTGGCCCAGCTTGCCGATGACGCTGTCGGCCAGTTCCGGCGCAGCGTAATGACCGTTGTGCAGGGGAACCGGCGGAATGTGCGCCAGCAGCCAGAGCGCCAGCGTGACGCAGAGAATGACGGTGCCTGCCTGGCGCAGGAAGACCTTTGCGCGATCCACGAGCCGCATGGCCAGCGATCGAATCGTGGGCATGCGGTACTGCGGCAGCTCCAGGATGAAAGGCGCCTCGCTCGACTTGAGGATCGAGCTCTTCAGCAGGTGAGCAGTGGTCATCGCCGCCACGAAGCCCGCAAGATAGAGCCCGAGCATCACAATGGTCCGCAGTCCCAGGAAGCCGTGCAGAAACACAATGTTGGGAATAAACGCCGCGATCAGCAGCATGTAGACCGGCAGCCGCGCCGAACAGGTCATGAACGGAGTGACCAGAATCGTGGCAAAACGGTCGCGCTTGTTTTCGATGGTGCGCGTAGCCATGATCGCCGGTACCGCGCATGCGTAGGCCGAGAGCAGCGGTATGAACGCCTTTCCGTTGAGCCCCATGGTCCGCATCACGCGGTCGGCAATCAACGCGGCGCGCGCCAGGTAGCCGGAGTCCTCAAGTATGCCGATGAACAGAAACAAGCAGCAGAATCTGGGGAAGGAAGACGAGTACGGACGAAATACCCTTCCATGCACCGTCAAGAATGAGCGACTGCATCCAGCCCGCCGGCAGGAGCGGACGGACCAGGGAGCCCATGCGCGCGAGAACGTCGCCGAACCCGTCAGAGAGCGGTTGGCCAATGGAGAACACAACTTCAAAGACGCCGACCACAACGACCAGGAAGAGCAGCGGCCCCCAGATGCGGTGCAAAAGCACGTTGTCGAGCTTGCGGCTGTTCTCGGCTGAGAGCGGCGCTCGGTAGCCGGTGCGCCGGCTAACCTGGGCGGCCCATGTGTGGGTGCTGGCGGCGTTGCCTATCACGGGAAGAGCCAGTGGCTCTGTAACCCTGCGTTCGGTGTGCTGGTTCAGGAAGAGAGGGACAGCTTCAAGGCCAGTGCCACGAACCGCACTGATCAGAGCGACCGGCGCGCCCAGTTCCTTGGCCAGTTTCAGGGGATCGATCTCCCCGCCGCGCGACTCCATGATGTCGCCCATGTTGAGCAGGACGAGTGTGGGCAGCCCAAGCGCAAGCACCGGAGCGGCGAGCATCAGCTGCCGCGTAAGGTGCAGGGAATCGAGGACGAGCAGGACCGCGTCGGGCTTTGGAGTGCCGGGCATCTTGCCGCGCAGCACATCCACAGCCACTCGAGCGTCTTCTGAATATGGCGTAAGAGAATAAACGCCGGGCAGATCGATCAGGGTCAGATCATCGCGGCCCACGCCGGACATCAAGCCCATGCGCTGTTCCACGGTCACACCGGGGTAGTTCGCCACCTTCTGGCGCAGTCCGGTAAGTCGATTGAAGAGTGTGGATTTGCCGGAGTTGGGCGGTCCGATCAGCACAACTGTGCTCAGGCCATCCGGTGGACGGAGGAGCAGGGGGTTGCTCGAAGGCCGTGAGGGTGCAACAGGAGCTCATCTGATCGCCTCAGACAGCTCCCGAGTCTCTTCAGATCTCGAATCAAAAGCGCCGCTTACCCTTGCATCGGCAACGCTCCGGACCCGAATGGCCTTGGCGGTTTCGCGGCGGAGCGCAATCTCCATTCCATCTATGCTGTAAACCGTGGGATCTCCAGCCGGTGCCCGGCGCAATGCGGTCACCACGGCATCCGGCACAAAACCCATGTGCATCAGATAGTTCTGCACGGAATCGGGTAGATCGAGCGCCTCAAGGATCGCTGTCTCGCCGATTTGCAAATCCGTCAGTGCGCTCACTCACCGAACCCCGCTGGTGCCCGAAACGGCAGCACATAAAAACTCCGACCGGATTGGTCGGACTTCAGTATACGACCAATTTGGTCGGAATCGCAAACATCAGAAGCGGTTGGCCCTGCGCTACGAAAATCCACAGCCCGGTTTCCTTGAAAACCAGCGTCGGCTTCAAGTTCACCGATGCCTTTCTCCATCTTTCGGGCATCCTCTTCATCCGTTATCGGTTGACGAATCCATTTCTAGCAGCGAAAGCGATTCGAGGATGTGATTTAAATCACGCCGATGAGACCAGCCTTGGCTTCATACCAGACGGCCCCAGCGTCGCAGGTTCAGAGGCAACAGGGCCGGGCGACTGAAGAACGACCTTGACAGAAAGGATCGATGAGGAGCGCGGGTCACAATCGAATTTCTGAAACGTTGCTAGACTGGTCTCAGATTCAACTTGAATTGCGGCGAGCTTTCAAGCTCGATGTTTTTGAGGCTTCATGACTTCGTTATTCCCGCATCGCGGGCGCACGGTGGTCCCTGCGTTAGTTTTGTTCGCCTGTGTTTTGGCAGTTGTAGTCTGCGCGTCCGCGGAAGAAGTTCCTCCCTTGCGTATTCCGCGGGTTATGCGCGCACCCAGGCTTTCGGATTTTCTCGAAGGGAGGCCGCGGGAGGCGGAAGCGGTCGTCACTGTCTTCAGGCAATTCGATCCCCACGATGGCGAGCCCATAAGCCAGCCGACGGCAGCTTACCTCTCTTACGACAGCAAGAACCTTTACATTGGCTGGATCTGCAAGGACGATCCCGACAAGATTCGCGCCCGGGTCGCGCCACGCAAGCAGATTGACACCGACGATCGCGTCAGCATCGTCATCGATACGTTTCAGGACCACAAACACGGGTACTGGTTCGATACGAACCCGTATGGGATTCAATTCGACGGACGCACGACAGACGGGATCGGCGACGATCCAAGCTGGGAAGCGCTGTGGTACTCGGAAGGGAAGATCACAGGCGATGGCTACGTTGTACTGCAGGCGATTCCGTTTCGCAGCCTCCGTTTTCCGCGCGCGCAAAAGCAAGTCTGGTATATCAGTCTGGCCCGGATGATTCAGCGGACGAACGAGTACGCGTTATGGCCGTTCGTCTCCCATGAACGGCTTCCGCAGTTTGTGGGCCAATTCGCACCCATTGAGATTGACGATGACATCTCTCCGGGCCGCAACATCCAGCTCACTCCTTACTGGATATATTCGAACGATCACTACCTTGATCCGACCACTGGATTTCAACAGCAGAACGAATATCTCCCCGGCCTTGACGCGAAAGCCGTGATTCATGATGCCCTGACCCTTGATGTGGCGATAAACCCCGACTTCAGCGAAATCGGCTCCGACGATCCCCAGGTGCAGGTGAATCAGCGATACGAGGTGGTTTACCCGGAACGGCGGCCGTTCTTTCTTGAGAATGCTTCGATCTTCACCATGCCGGAGCAGCTCTTTTTCTCTCGCCGGATCGTCGATCCTCAGTTCGGCGGCAAGCTGACAGGATCGTTGGGGCGGTGGGGTTTGGGCGCGCTTGTTGCCGACGACCTTGCTCCCGGCGAAGTCCTGCTTCCGGGCGAGACGGGCCATGGATCCCGAGCATTCGAAGCGGCGTTCCGGGTGGAGCGGGAGTTTGGCCACCAGTCGCACGTTGGACTTTTTCTCAGCAACAGCACATTCGAGTCGCGGTCGAACCGAGTGGCTTCAATCGATGCCCGCTACATTGCGGCGCACAACTGGGTAGTGAATGGGCAGGCGACAACGACGCAGACCGAACTGAATCCCGCCGGGTATATGGCGGGTCCCGGCTACATTCTGGGTGTCAGGAAGACCGACAACCATAACTACTTTCGAACCGACTATACGGATCGAAGTCCCGGCCTGAACGCAACGCTTGGTTATATCCCCCGCACGGATATCCGCAAATGGGGGACATCGTTCAATCATCAGTGGAAGCCAGCCAGCCAGACGGTTCTGGCGTATGGTCCGAGCATCGATACGATTCTGATCTACGACCACGAGAAGAGGCTTCAGAACTGGTCGTATACGCCCATGATGTCGCTATCGCTGCCGCGACTGACAGTGCTCTCACTGCAACATACGGAGGCGTATGAACTTTACAACGGCATCGGCTTCCGCGAGCGATCGACCGTGGCCGCCCTGGCTACTTCCTGGTACAAGTGGCTTGATGTGAATGTCGCCTATCTTCAAGGCGCCGAGCCGAACTATTATCCCGCCCAGGGAGTTCCCGCGTTTCTGGGCAAAGCGAACAATGTGTCCGCGATTGTGACTGTGAGGCCGCAACCCCACTTTCGCATGGACGGAATTTATTACTACACGCGGCTGGCCTCCATCGAGGGTCAGCTACCGTCCCCTTCATTGCCTTCCGGCGTCGTCTTCACCAATCACCTGGTTCGCGCGAAGTTCAACTACCAGTTCACGCGCGATTTTTCGTTCCGGGCATTTCTTGACTACAACGCGCTTCTGCCCAACAATGCACTTGTTTCGAGCACATATTCGAAGCAACCCGACGGCACTCTCCTGTTCACCTATCTGCCTCACCCCGGCACCGCGATCTATGCGGGCTACGCGAACACGTTTCAGAATGTGAACTACGATGCCGCTGCAACGCCGCCGTACTCTCTGACAACATTTCCGAAAACGTCAACCGATCGACAGATATTCCTCAAGGTCAGTTATCTGCTGCGATTTTGAGGGAGGCGACATCGGATTGGGATCGCGGTCTTGGGACTCCCAAAGTTTCGGGATTAGTGATAAAAAACCTGCATGACTGCAGATCAATTCCGCAAATCGGTTGCAAGCCAGATTCCCCCGGAAGACCTGGAGGCGCCACTGCTGGCACTGTGGTGGGATGCCAAAGGCGACTGGACTCGTGCGCACGCACTGGTGGACGAGTTGGAGACCGCTGACGGCATGGCGGTTCATGCGTATCTGCACCGGGAGGAAGGCGCTGCTTCGAACGCAGACTACTGGTATGCTCGGGCCGGCCGCAAGTTTCAGCGGCCGACACTCGAAGCGGAGTGGGAGGCGCTCGTCGCAGGTCTAACAACTTCAGCCTGACACTCACATCTGGCGTCGGGAATCTTCATCGCCGCCAAAGGGAAGCCTTGCCTCGCCGATCCAGAATCTGTTGCTCCGTCGTGCGAACACGCCGGGCGGTCTCTGGGCCAGTCGCGCATGCGCCTCCTGATAGGGTCCAACGAAGCGGACAGCCGGCGGCAGGTTGCGGTAAACACGAGGAAACCAGCGTTGTGCCCGGCGTGCCAATACCTCCTCTTCGACTCCGTGTTTAAGACCAAATTCGACCACGAAACGCGGCGGCAGCCACTCGGCGGTGAGCGCGCGATACCACGGGGGAATAGAAATCCACGATCCGGCACCTGTAAGGATGCGCTGCGCCATTGCCCGCGACCGATCGCTCACTCCGAGCGCCTGCGATTGGCACATCCCGGCGATGTACGCCTTAAATGCACGCCAGTCCGGAGGAAGCGCGTCGAGGGGAATGCCAAAGAGTCGCGCGAGCGTCTTTGTTTCGGCGTAGTAGGCATCTCGCTCGCCATCGCTCAAAGGCGGAAGCACGCATTCATACGCATAGGTCGCACTCTCGATCAAGGTGGCAAATACCCAGAGCAATGCAGGAACCTGGTTGGCTTCGTAGACAGAGCCGGCCGCATATCCGGCCACTGTAGCGGGCATCTCGCCGCGTATGCGGGTGTGCAGCTCGTGCAGAGATCGCGAGGCTCGGATCGCCTGATCGGCCGAACCAAAGATCATGGTGAAAACGACGCGGAAGGTGTTGTGAAAGCGCGCAATCGGATTCTCGAGCAACGACGAATGCTGATCGAGCGCGGCCATGACCCACGGATGCGCAAGCTGCAGAAGAGCCGCGCGTCCCGCGCCGAGAAACAATGCTGATTCGCGGTGGATCCTCCAGCTGATGGACTCCGCTCCGAAAATCCCTTCGATCGGCCGTGGCACCTGCAGCCGCACGGCTGTGATGTGCGCTTCGAGATTCTCGCGAGTGACTTCGTCGCTTTGTGTCGCGGAGGCTGAGGCTTCCATTGCTTGGTTAGATGATGCCGGGAGTCAACAGTTGATTGCGCACAATTGAATCGAAGACGGAACGGCTGTCAGCTCATCTTTTCCTCACAATAAATTTTTGTATCAAGCATAATGTTGTTCTACATACCATTATACGGTACAACTAATCCGCCCTGTGCTTCGCGTCACAGCGGCTCCAGACCTCAAAGCAGAGACTCCTCGTAGCGGTTTTTCTCCGCAGGCCGCACTATGAGGCAAAGCGAATGAGTGAACAGAAAATGGTAATTCTGGATGGGAACGAGGCCGCCGCCTCCGTTGCCTATCGTCTCTCCGAAGTCGTCGCCATCTACCCCATCACCCCCTCGTCGCCCATGGCCGAGTGGGCCGACCAGTGGCGCTCGGAAGGAAAGAAGAATATCTGGGGCGCATTGCCCATCGTGGAAGAGCTGCAGAGCGAAGGCGGCGCGGCCGGCGCTCTTCACGGCGCGTTGCAGGCCGGTGCATTCGGCACCACGTTTACGGCGTCGCAGGGCCTGCTGCTGATGATTCCCAACATGTACAAGATCGCCGGTGAACTGACCCCGGCCACAATGCACGTGACGGCCCGCACCCTGGCCACGCACGCGCTCTCGATCTTCGGCGATCACTCTGACGTGATGGCCTGCCGCTCGACCGGCTGGGCGATGCTCTCGTCGAACTCCGTGCAGGAAGTCGCCGACCTGGCGCTCGATTGCGCAGATCGCCACCCTCGAATCGCGCATTCCCTTCATCCATTTCTTTGACGGGTTCCGCACTTCGCACGAAGTAGGCAAGATTCTGCCCATCAGCGACGAGACCATCCGCGCCATGGTCGACGACAAGTACATCATCCAGTTCCGGCAGAACGCGCTCAGCGCCCGATCGCCCGATCATTCGCGGCACCGCGCAGAATCCTGACGTGTTCTTCCAGGCGCGCGAAGCCTGCAGCCCCTTCCACGCCGCTGTCCCGGGCATCGTGCAGTCGGTGATGGATCGCTTTGCCGCGCAGACCGGCCGCGCCGTATCACCTCTTTGACTATTACGGCGCAGCCGATGCCGAGCGCGTGATCATCATGATGGGTTCCGGCGCGGAAGCCGCTGAGGAAGCCGTCGATCTGCTGGTGAAGCAGGGCGAAAAGGTCGGCCTGCTCAAGGTTCGGCTCTATCGGCCGTTCGACGCGATCGCATTCATCGACGCGCTGCCCGCGACCGTAAAGTCGATCGCCGTTCTCGATCGCTGCAAGGAGCCGGGCGCCACCGGCGAGCCGCTCTATCAGGACATCGTGACCGTGCTGGCCGAGAATGCCGCGCACGCTGCCCTTCGCAGCGATGCCGACAGTTGATTGGCGGCCGCTACGGCCTGTCGTCGAAGGAATTCACGCCCGCGATGGTCAAGGGCATCTTCGACGAGCTGGACAAGCCCGCCCCGAAGAATCACTTCACCATCGGCATCGACGATGACGTCAGCCACTACGAGCCTCGACTTACGATCCGGCGTTCTCGACCGAAGATCCGAAGACCGTGCGCGCGCTCTTCTACGGCCTCGGCTCCGACGGCACCGTCGGCGCCAACAAGAACTCCATCAAGATCATCGGCACCGAGACGCCCAACTTCGCGCAGGGCTACTTCGTCTACGACTCCAAGAAGTCCGGCTCGATGACCACGTCGCACCTGCGCTTCGGGCCCAACCCGATCCGCTCCACCTATCTGATCACGCGCGCCAGCTTCGTGGCCTGCCACAACTTCAGCTTCCTCGAGAAGATGAATGTGCTGGAGGCAGCGATGCCCGGCGCGGTCTTCCTGCTCAACTCGCCGTATCGCTGCCGCCGAGGTCTGGGACAAGCTGCCCAAGATCGACGCAGGAAGAGATGCTTCGCAAGAAGATCGAGTTCTACGTGATCGACGGCTACAAGGTGGCGCGCGAGGCCGGCATGGGCACGCGCATCAACACCATCATGCAGACCTGCTTCTTCGCCATCAGCGGCGTGCTGCCGCGCGAAGAGGCCATCGCGCAGATCAAGAAGGCCATCAAGAAGACCTACGGCAAGCGCGGCGAAGCGGTCGTGCAGAAGAACTTCGCGGCTGTCGATGCAGCGCTGGCTCATCTTGAAAAAGTCGAGCTGCCCGCAGCCGGCATCGTCCGAGCTTCGACCTGATTCCGTCGCATCTCGTCCAAGGCGCCGAAGTTTGTGCACGATGTTCTCGGCCAGATCGCCGCCGGCACGGGCGACCTGCTTCCGGTCAGCGCGATTCCCGCGGGCGGCACATTCCCGACCGGCACCGCGCAATGGGAGAAGCGCAACATCGCGCAGTTCATTCCGGTGTGGGACAAGGACCTGTGCATCCAGTGCGGCAAGTGCGTCATGGTGTGCCCGCATGCCGTCATTCGCGCCAAGGTCTACAGTCCCGAACTCGGCGACAAGGCTCCGGCAACCTTCAAGTGGGCCAAGCCGAAGTGGAAGGGCATGGAGCAGCGATCGCTACACGCTGCAGGTTGCTCCGGAAGATTGCACCGGCTGCGCAGTTTGCGTGGAAGTCTGCCCGGTAAAGAGCAAGAGCGACGCCAGCCAGAAGGCCATCAACATGGCGCCGCAGGCCCCGCTGCGCGAAGCCGAGCGCGAGAACTGGGAGTTCTTCCTCGGCCTGCCGGAGGTGGACCGCACCAAGCTTTCGCACGGCCAGGTGAAGGACCTGCAACTGCTGCAGCCGCTCTTTGAGTTCTCCGGCGCCTGCGCAGGCTGCGGCGAAACGCCCTACATCAAGCTGCTGACGCAGCTGTTCGGCGACCGGCTCTACATCGCCAATGCCACCGGCTGCTCGTCGATCTACGGCGGCAACCTGCCCACCACGCCCTACAGCAAGAATGCGCAGGGCCGCGGACCGACCTGGGCCAACTCGCTCTTTGAAGACAACGCGGAGTTCGGCTTCGGCATGCGCACCGCGCTCGATCAGCAGAAGGACTTTGCCGAAACGCTGGTGACGCGCGTTGACATCCGCAGATCGGCGCCGAACTCGCCGCTGATCTGATCAGCGCGCCGCAGAAGACCGAGGCGGAGATCGACGCGCAGCGCGAGCGCGTGAAGATCCTGCGCGAGAAGCTCGCCGGCGATCGATTCTTCTGATGCGCGCAACCTGCTGGCCATCGCCGACACGCTGGTTCGCAAGAGCGTGTGGATTCTGGGCGGCGACGGATGGGCGTTCGACATCGGCTTCGGCGGTCTCGATCACGTGCTCGGCTCCGGCAAGAACGTCAACGTGCTGGTGCTCGACACCGAGGTCTACTCGAACACCGGCGGCCAGGCGTCCAAGGCCACGCCGCGCGGCGCGGTTGCAAAGTTTGCCGCAGCCGGCAAGCCGAACAGCCGCAAAGATCTCGCCATGGAGGCCGTCAGCTACGGCTCTGTCTACGTGGCGCAGGTCGCCCTGGGCGGCAACGACAGCCACGTGATCAAGGCCTTCCAGGAGGCCGAAGCGCACGATGGACCGTCGATCATCATCGCCTACTCAAGCTGCATCGCCCACGGCTACGACCTGGTGCACGGACTCGAGCAGCAGAAGCTCGCCGTGCAGTCCGGCTACTGGCCGCTGATGCGCTACAACCCGGCGCTGCGCGAGGAAGGCAAGAATCCGTTCCAGCTCGATTCCAAGGCGCCGTCGATCCGGCTCAAGGAATACGCCTATCGCGAAGCTCGCTACACCATGCTCGCGCGCGGCAATCCCGAGCTGGCTGCCGAACTGCTCAAGGAAGCGCAGGACGATGTCGAGCGCCAGTGGCGCGTCTACTCCGCCCGCGCCGCCATGCCGGGCCGCGGCGAAACTCCGCAACATCGCGCCCGAAGAAAAGCCTGAAGAGAAACTGGCAGCCCTGACTGCCGGAGGAGACAGAATGATTGATCTCTCAACGAACTACCTGGGCCTGAAGCTGAACGGACCCATCGTGGTTTCGTCCACGCCGCTCTCGGAGTCGCTCGACAACGTGCGCCGCATGGAGGATGCAGGCGCATCGGCCATCGTGCTCACTTCGCTCTTCGAAGAGCAGCTGGCGCTCGAGTCGCGCGCGCTCGACGAGGATCTTTCGCGCGGCACCGATTCGTTTGCCGAGTCGCTCGGTTATCTGCCCGACCTGGACGACTACCGCATGACGCACGAGGTTTATCTCGAGAGCATCTGCGGCGCGCCAAGGACGCGGTCAAGATCCCGATCCTGGCCAGCCTCAATGGCGCCACGACCGGCGGCTGGGTGCGCTTTGCCAAGGAGATGGAACAGGCCGGCGCAGACGCCATCGAACTGAACACCTATGCGCTGGCCACCGATCGCAGCCAGACATCGTCGGAGCTCGAGCTGCAGTTGCTCGAACTGGTCGACAGCGTCTGCCGGGCGGTCAAGGTTCCGGTTGCCGTCAAGCTGTCGCAGTCGTTCACGAGCCTGCCGCACCTGGTGGCGCGGCTCGAAGACGCGGGCGCAGCGCGGCGTCGTTCTCTTCAACCGCTTCTATCAGCCGGACTTCGATATCGAGACGCTGGAGGTGCGGCCCATCGCTGCACTTCTCCACGCCGTCGGAGTTGCTGCCCCGCCTTCACTGGGCGGCGATTCTCTACGGCCATCTCAACATCGATATCGGCATCACCGGCGGCGTGCACTCGGCCGAGGACGTGCTGAAGTGCATCATGGCCGGCGGCAACGTCGCCATGATGGCCTCGGCGCTGCACATTCACGGCATCGAGCACATCGGCCGCGTGCTGGCCGACCTGCGCTACTGGCTCGAGAAGCGCGAGTACACGTCGCTGCGCGGAGACGCGCGGCTGCCTCAGCCGCCGTTCGGTGCCCGACACCTCGCCTTTCGATCGCGGCAACTACATCAAGACGCTCAGCTCCTACAGCCTGCGTCAGACGGTTGCTGCGTTCTAGAGCGTCGATTCGGACTGTTGGCGCTTCTCCCAGGAGGGCAGCGGCGGTGCACTTCATCGTGCAGTCGCCGTTAACTTTTGGTGTCGGGCCTTGGCGCGCTGACTCAGACTCCGTACCAGTTGGCAGATACGGCCGCGGTGACTATGATTCCGTTTGATGCAAACATGAGCCGGATCGAAAGGTGAGACCCGAATGACGCGCTGGCAGTGAGACTCATCTTCATGTTTGCTGCGTTATCTGCTTTGCGATTCTGCGGGCCTGTGTCCGCGCAGGCGCCCACGAAATACGAGCCGACGCTGGAGTCGCTGGACAAGCATCCGCTGCCGCAGTGGTATGCCGGACGCCAAGCTCGGCATCTTCATCCACTGGGGCCTTTACTCGGTGCCCGGCTGGGCGCCGCTCATCACATCCGGACCACGACTTCTCATCGGCGGACTACATCAAGTACAACCCGTATGCCGAGTGGTATCTCAACGTATTGCGCATCGATGGCTCGCCGACGCAGGCCTACCATCGCGAGCACTTACGGCGCCGACTACAACTATTACAACTTTGCCGCCGACCTTCAATCGCGAGATCGAAGAAGTGGAATCCCGACGAGTGGGCGACCATCTTCGAAGATGCCGGCGCACGCTACGTTGTGCTGACCAGCAAGCACCACGAAGGCTTCACCCTCTGGCCGAGCACGACCCCGAATCCGACGCTGCCAGCCCAAGCCGCCAGCATGCCGAGCGCGACATCGTCGGCGAGCTGACCAGCCGCAGTGCGCAAACAGGGCATGCACATGGGCCTCTACTACTCCGGCGGCTACGACTGGACCTTCAACCCCGGCCCCATCCAGACCGCCGCGGACTATCAGACGGTGAAGCCGCAGAGCGAGGAATACGGCAAGTACGCGTTCTGCCCAGATTCACGAACTGATTGAGCGTTACCATCCCGCGCTGCTCTGGAACGACATCGACTGGCCAAAGACCGGCAATGCGCTGCAGGTGGAGGCCGACTACTACAACGCCATTCCGGATGGCGTGATCGACGATCGCTTCGGCATCAAGCACGCCGACTTCACGTCGCCCGAGTACCAGAAGCTCGACAAGATCAGCGAGAAGAAATGGGAGGAGTGCCGCGGCCTCGGCCGTTCCTTCGGCTACAACCGCGCGGAAGGCGAAGCAGAGACCATCGCGCCCGGCAGAGCTGATCGCGCTGCTCGTCGACATCGTCAGCAAGAACGGCAATCTGCTGCTCGACGTTGGACCGGAAGCCGACGGCACCATTCCGCCGGTGCAGATGGAACGGCTCAAGGCTCTTGGCGCGTGGCTCAAACAGAACGGCGAAGCCATCTACGACACGACGCCGTGGACGCAGGCCGTAGGGAAGGCAGCCGAGGGCGACGATCTGCGCTTCACGCGCAAAGGGCGACGATCTGTACGTGACGGTCCTCGGAAAGCCGAAGGCGCAGACCATCACGCTCGCCGATGTTCCGGCGAAGCACTGGGGTGGAGATCACGCAGCTTGGCGATCGGAACGCAGCTCAGCGCGAAGGTACAGTCCGGTGGCATGCGCATTGTCCTGCGTGGCGACTTCGAAGGGCGAGTACGCGTACTCGTTCAAGCTGACCGGCTATTTGCGCTGATTCAATTAGACAATCATCTTGCGCACGCTGCGTTCGAGGCAATCGCATGCCTCCGGGCAGCGCGGCATTGACAGCTTCGCTGAACCCTTCGCGCAACTCCAAGCGATCCTGCGCCGATCGTCAGCAGCAGGGAAGTGCGTGGCACGGAACCGTACAGTTCCTTGCTGAGCGCAAGCAGTTCTGCCGCTCCGAGATGGTGCGTTGCCAGTCCCGGTGCTTGCCCCGCCGGCCTCGACGAGCGCAAGCCGCACTGAGCCCGGCTGAGAATTCGCAGCGCAGTCGATAAAGACGACCGACTCCGCGACGGAGATCTCTTCCGCCAGTTCCGGTGTCCACTGCTGTCGGTTCACGACGCGCACCGCGGATTCGCCGGCGAATCGTTCTTCCGCCCACGCAGCAAGCCACGGCCCGACGCCATCATCCTCGCGCAGCGTGTTTCCGCAGGCGAGAATGAGACATCGGGCCGAGAGTGTGGCTTCATCGATTGATCGTACTCAGCGAACGACCTGGTCGACAACTTCGCCGTCAGCCGAGACCAGCGTAATCGCCAGCGGCATCTGGCCAAACGCGTGCGTCGAGCAGCTCAGGCAAGGGTCGAAGGTGCGGACGACGGCTTCGACGCGGTTAAGGACGCCCTCAGTGAACTTGCCGTCCTTCACGTAGTGCCTTCGCGGCCTGCAGCACGCCCTTGTTCATGGCGTTGTTGTTCTGGCCGGTGGCGATCACGAGGTTGGCCCACGTGATCAGGCCGTTCTCGTCCACCTTGTAGTGGTGATGCAGCGTGCCGCGCGGCGCCTCGGCCTGTCCCGCGCCCTCCAGGCGATTCACGCCGGCGGTCGCGCGCACGTGCTTGTCGAGGATCCGCGGATCGGTGAGGATCTTTCGATCTTCTCGATGCCGTAAAGAATCTCGACCAGCCGCGCGTGGTGGTAGTAGAACGAGCTCTGCACCGGCCCATCGGCAAGTTGCTTGAACTCGGCCAGTTCCTTGTCGGCCAGCGGCGTGCCCATGCGTCTTGACGATGTTGAGCCGCGCCAGCGGGCCCACGCGATAGCTTCCTTCGGGATAGCCGAGCGGCTTGTAGTAGGCGAACTTGGTGTAGCTGTAAGGCTCGACGGCCTCGCCGATCACTTCGGTGAACCGGTTCGCGTGATGCCGTCTTCAACGATGCTGCCTTTTGGATCGATCAGGCGAAGCGCGCCGTCGGTGAATTCGATCGACTCGTCTTCGTTGATCAGGCCCATGATAGTTCGATGGGAAGTTGGCGAAGACCTCGATCTCCGGCTGGAAGGTATCCGCGATCTGCTTGTACGCAGGCGAGCGCCAGGCTGATGTTGGCGTAGGCCTCGGGCAGCATGGCCAGCATCTCGTCGCGCTTGGCAGCGCTCAGCGGCTCGGTGACGCCGCCGGGCACAACCCATCCCGTGATGGATGCGCTTGTTGCCGAGCAGCTCGATGATGTGCTGCCCGAAGCGGCGCAGGGCGATGCCTGCCCGGCCCAGTTCAGGCTCGTGCCGCAACGACGCCGAAGATGTGGCGCGTCTTGGGATCGACTTCCATGCCCAGCAGCAGATCGGGCGATGAAAGGTGGAAGAAGCTCAGCGCGTGCGATTGCACCATCTGCGCAAGATTGAGCATGCGGCGCAGTTGCGCGGCCGTGTGCGGAATGCGCACCGACATGATGGCTTCGCAGGCCTTGGCTGAGGCGATCAGGTGCGAGACCGGGCAGATGCCGCAGATGCGCGCCATCAGGCTGGGCATCTCGTAGAACGGCCGTCCTTCAGAGAATCTCTCGAATCCGCGCACCTGCGTTACATGAAAGTGCGCGTCTTCCACCTCGCCCTGGCCGTTGAGTTGGATGGTGATCTTTCCGTGCCCTTCGAGGCGCGTTACGGGATCGATAGTGATGGTTTGGCTCATGGCTCAGGCTCCAAAGCGGGTGAGAGCTGGAATGTCCAGCGGCTCGCCGGTAATCAGCGCGGTGAGCGCTGTGTGAAAGGTGTCGGCCGAGGGCGGGCAGCCGGGAAGGAATACGTCCACCTTCACGAATTCGTGAATCGGGCGCACGACCTTGAGCAGCTTGGGCACCACGACGCACGGAATCTGCTGCCTGCAGCGTGACATTTTCAATGTAGGCGCGGTCAAGAATCGCCTCGGGCCCGATGGGATTGCGCATCGACGGCACATTGCCCGTGATCGCGCAGTCGCCCATCGCGACCAGCATCTTCGAGTGCGCGCGAATCTTCTTGATCTTCTTCTCGTCGTCGACCGAAGCCACGGCTCCCTCGACGAGCGCGATATCCACTTCGTCCGGGAATTCCTTGGTGTCGACGATCGGGCTGTAGACCACGATCGACGAGTTCCGCCAGTTCGATGAGCCGTTCATCCATGTCGAGAAACGACATGTGGCAGCCCGAACATCCGTCCAGCCAGACAGTTGCCAGTTTCAGTTTGCTCATTGCGCTTCCCTCATCAGGTTCAGGTACGGCAGAAAATCAGGGTACTTGGGGTGATCGGAGCCGATCTTGCTCTTGTCGAACAGCGCTCCGGTTGGGCAAACCTGCACGCACTTGCCGCAGCGCGTGCAGGCTGAACTTGCCCCACTCCTCGTGCAGATCGGCGATGATCATCGCAGTCGATGCCGCGTCCCATCACATCCCATACATGCGCGCCTTCGATCTCCGCGCAGACGCGCACGCAGCGTGTGCAAAGGATGCAGCGGTTGTGGTCGAGCGTGAATCGCTCGTGCGAAGCATCCACGGTCAGTTCGGGATTGCGATAGGGCAGGCGAACATGGGTCACGCCCTGGTCTGCGCCAGCGTCTGCAGTTCGCAGTGGCCATTGGCCACGCACACCGAGCAGATGTGATTGCGCTCGGCAAACAGCAGCTCCAGGATGGTGCGGCGATGCTTCTGGAGCCGCTCCGTGTTGGTGCTTACCTCCATGCCTTCTGCAGACGGTCGCCACGCAGGCGGGCAGCAGCTTGTTGCTGCCCTTGATCTCCACCAGGCAAAGCCGGCACGCGCCCACATCGCTCAGCCCGTCAAGATGGCACAGGGTGGGGATGTCGATCTCGTTTTCCTGCGCCACTTCGAGAATGGTCTGGCCGCGCGCGGGCGCTGACTTCCTGGCCGTCGATGACCAGTGTTTTGACTTCAACGGCCGTCGCTCATGCCAACACCTCCACTGAGCTGCTTCAACAGTGCTCGCACCGGCCATGTTGCACACGCCGGCCGGGCAGCGCTTGTGCACGATGTGCTCGATGTACTCGTTCTTGAAGTACTTGAGCGTGCTCAGTACCGGATTCGGCGCAGTCTGGCCCAGTCCGCACAGGCTGGCCTCCTTGACCGTGCCGCAGAGATCCACCAGCAGTTCCAGATCGTCCATGGTTCGCCGTGCCGTCGCAGATGCGCGTGAGCAGCGTGTACATCTGCGCCGTGCCTGCGCGGCAGGGAATGCATTTGCCGCAGGACTCGGTCATGCAGAACTCGACGAAGAACCGCGCCACGTTCACCATGCACGACGTGTCGTCCATGACGATCATGCCGCCCGAGCCCATCATCGAGCCGACCTGAATCAGCGACTCGTAGCTGACTGCAGGTCGAGATGTCGGCAGGAATGCAGCCGCCGGAGGGCCCGCCGGTCTGCACGGCCTTGAAGGTGTGCCCGTCCGGAACACCGCCACCAATGTCTTCGATGATCTGGCGCAGCGTGATTCCCATCGGCACTTCAACCAGCCCGGTGTTGGCGATCTTGCCGGTCAAGCGCAAAGACCTTGGTCCCCTTGCTCTTTTCCGATGCCGATGGGTGGCAAACCACTTGCCGCCCTTGCGGATGATCGGCGCGATGTTGGCAAAGGTCTCCACGTTGTTGATCAGCGTCGGGCTTGCCCCAGAGTCCGCTGACCGCCGGATACGGAGGCCGCGGCTTCGGAGTGCCGCGCTTGCCTTCGATCGAGGCGATCAGTGCCGTCTCTTCGCCGCAGACAAACGCGCCGGCGCCGAGTCGAATCTCTATGTCGAAATTGAATGGGGTGTTGCAGATGTTGTTGCCCAGCAGTCCACGGCGCCGCGCATCGCGCAGGCACGTCGTCAGACGCGCTGACGGCCAGCGGATATTCTGCGCGCACATAGATAAAGCCCTTGCTGGCGCCCACGGCGTAGCCGCAATGGCCATGCCTTCCAGCACGCGCTGCGGATCGCTTTCCAGCACGCTGCGATCCATGAACGCGCCCGGGTCGCCTTCGTCGCCGTTGCAGATCACGTACTTCAGGTCGCCCACGGCCTTGGCCACGGTGCCCCACTTCAGGCCCGTGGGATAACCGCCGCCGCCGCGCCCGCGCAGACCGCTCTCGGTGATCTGCTGGATGACATCGTTCGGCGTCATCTCGGTCAGCGCCTTCACCAGCGCCTGGTATCCGTCGCGCGCAATGTAGTCGTCGATCTTCTCCGGATCGATGTGGCCGGAGTTCTCGAGCACCACGTGCACCTGCTGGTCAAAGTGCTCGCGCAGGTCGCATTGCAGCTCCGGAACCGGCTCGCCGCCCAGGCTGCTCACGACCGCTTCGAGCATGCTCCGACTTTCACATGCTGATAAAGCGTCTCATCGGGATCGACCAGCACCAGCGGTCCGGCTGCGCACAACCCCATGCATCCGGTGCGGCGTACAAAGCACCTTCTTGCCCTGATGCCTCAACTGCCTTGGTCAGCGCGTCTTTCAGCTTGTCCGAGTGCTGGCTCAGGCACCCGGTGCCCATGCAGACATTGATCTCTTGATCGAACTTTGCGTTTTCAGTGCGAACGGATTCGGCTATTTGTTCGAGCTCTTCGATTGTCATTCGACCGCCCACCTTTCCAGTTGCTCGAGCATCTGTTCATCGTTCATCTGGCCCTGCAGTTCGCCGTCGGTCAAGCACCACCGGTGCGCGGCCGCAGGCGCCCACGCAACGGGCCGTCATGAGGCTGATCTTGACCGTCTTTGGTCGTCTGGCCCTGTGGAATACCCAGGCGTTTTCTCTGCCGAGGCCACCAGCTTGTCGGTGCCCTTGATGTAGCAGGCGGTTCCGGTGCAGATCGTCATGGTGTGCTTGCCCGGCGGCTTCAGGCTGAAGTGGTGGTAGAAGGTCACCACCCCATAGGCCTGGCTCAGCGGCACGCGCAGCGAACGGGCCACAAAGCGGATGGCGTCGTCGTCGAGATATCCGAATGAAGATTGCACGGTGTGGAGTGTTTCAATCAGCGCGTGGCGGGCAAATCCATTCTTGCGCATGGTGCCGTTCACGATCTTCCAACGTTTGTCGTCGCTTGGCAGCGGCGGTGGTGTGAATGCAGGCACATTTCCTCCCATTGGCAGACAATCGACTGCAGAAGCAGTTACTTACGCTCCGCTCTCTGTCTGGTCCTGTTTTACGCCGACGAGGAAACGATTGGCCGTGACAACGGTCACGCGGGTCTGCGTGCCATTGCGTTTCAGCAGATCGACAACATTCGCAAAACCAGTCTGAAAATCAGAAGATTTGCCGATTGAAGAATTGCTGCGTTAGCTCAGCGACGGGAGGCGATCCGAGATTCCGAACAGGAAAATCAATCCAATGACGCAACTGTAGACCGCGCCTGTCCACGCGATCACGTGATAGAAGCTGCGGATGATGGCCGCTGGCACTGAATGCTCCCCCGATCGAAGCGGTCATCAGCGCATTCATCGCGACCAGGCCCACGGCAAACGCCGCCAGGCCCAACATGCCTCGCGAAGTTCCGCCCAGATTCGCGGTCAGAAAGAACAGTGCGAGCTGGCTTGGCGTTTCAGCGCCCACACCATGCAGAACGCCGATGGTGAAAACCGACTTTCCGTTGTACATCCACTGAAACCGTTCCGGCTTGCGGCGCTTCAGGATTCCATAGCCGGCGAACACGCCATGCCATCCACAACACGCCGTTGATGGCAATCGCCAGCCTGCTTTCAATGCGGCTGTGCCTGTGTCCGTGCGCGTCCTTGCGCAGAATTCCCGCCACGACGCCGATGCCCAGCACGATCAGCGTCAGCCCGATCAGGCGCTCCGTCCAGTGGTCGAGGCCCTCCGGCAAACCCATGTGCAATTGCAGCACTGCGACGCCAAGCGCAACCACCGTGAATGCGTGGCCCAGTGCGTACGTCATTCCCAGCCGCAGTCCGCTCTTCCAGTTGCGCTGCACGGCGGTGATGTCGGAGATGGCCGCGAGATGATCGTAGTCGAACCCGTGACGCAGCCCCAGCAGAAGGCAGGAGCCGAGAGCAGCATCGAGTTTCCAATCGCCCATCGTGAGGGTCACGAAGCCCAGTATAGAGCAGCGCGGCGCCTCGGCGCGGTCATCGTCACCGAGCTTCGATCCCGAATCTAGGTTCAGGCCGGCAAATCAAAACAAGCGCGACGCTGATTTAGCTCGTCCCGAGCAAGCTCGATCTGGTAGTCGCTGTAATCGATCTTTACGACGGTTTGGCCGAGCAGCGTGCTGTTCGAGACCGCCTTTGCGTGTGTCGCCATTGGAAATCCGCTCACGTCGGCATATTGACGTGACACCTGCGCGGCACTCGCCAGAAAAAAGGGGCTCTTCGACGCCGTACCTTCGAGTTGCACAATCGCGTAATCCCTCGCATCAACCCAAAGCGTTCCTTTGAAGAGGAACGGGCTGCTCCGGCGCGGCGAAAGTGAAACCACCAGGCAATCGCGTCCTTCAAGTTCCCGATGCGGGTCAGAAGTCAGCTTCATATCGTAGTTGGCGGAGTCGATCAGGGCTGTCTCGACGTTGCCAGGCTGACTCATGCGTTTTTCGTTCTCGAGAAGAGTTCCCAGGACCTCGCTTCGCAAGAGCGAGGATCCAGCTCTGCGAGAGTATCGGTGTAGCTCTTTCCAGATCCCTTGCGGTAGACCGTCTTGACGATCATCTCCGCTGCGGGGTGGGTTTCGTCTTGGCCGCGGAAAACAGCATAGTGCTCGGTAACGGAGTACCCTGCGACGTTGTCGATCCTGGCCCTAACAGAAGCGTCAATTCCCTGAACAACGGTGGCCGAGTCGAGCTGCTGAGGGGTGAGAGAAGAAAGCTGGAAGCATCCAAGAAACGCAAATGCCACTACGGTTGCCTTCAAATGATTCCAATTGAATTTCATTCGACGCTTCCGCTCGGATCTGATTTCAACTGTTCCTTCAATGAAGCTATCACTACGAGATGGAGGCACAATGAAACTGCGAGCACCGAAATATATCCCGCGGTGCTCGCAGTCTTTAAGGTTCTTCTCGTTTGGCTACCTCGAAGCAGCTTCCGCTCTAGATACGCGAATAGCGTTCAGAAATGCGTGAGCCTGTGCGGGTGGGGGAACCTCGCCATTCAGGACCGCCCGCTCGCTCACCTCGGGACCATAGATCGCCTTCATCGAATCATCGTCCCGGCGAATATCAGCACCCTTGAGAGTCAATCCAGCAAACACACCCTTCGCTCGTGAATAGGTCAGCATCTCCGCGTTCATCTTCCAATCGGTGTCTGCGGATGCGTGACGACCCACCGGTCCGGCAGCTACCGATCCATCGGCGCCAAGCTCGACTTTGCTTGAAAGCAGACGCTCCATGCCCTTGTCATTCTGGATAACCATCACCAGATCGACGCCTTCAACGCCGATCTGCAGACCCCAGCTTCCGCCGGTAATCGCGAAGAATCCTGGGGCACTCCAATGACCACTGGGAGTCCTACACGTCGCCACACCCTTGCCACCTTCCGCGCCGAACACAAACCCTCCCTTAATCATGTGCGGAACGACTGCAACGCACTTTGCGTGCTCAAGTACTTCTTCAGGAATTCCCTTGTCAGGAGCACCCATGATCTGGTGCATGACTTCAGCAGCCTTGTCGAGGCGCTCAACGGCTTCTTCCTTTTCGGTGGCCCAGCTAACGGTTGTGAGCCCTGTTACGACTAGCGCGAGCAACGTTCTTTTCATAGTCTTCTTAGTCATAGTTTTCATAGTCATAGATAGTCACCCTTTCGTTTAATTCATTAGCCTGCATTCTTAAGTGAGACTTATAGAACGGGCTTGTGGCCAGCCCATGTTTATTTAACCTCTACAAAAGTGCGCAAAGCAGGATCGACTTGCCTTGCCACTCGGATTTTGAGCGAAATGAGACAGATTTGGTTGCCCGACTTTTGGTTGCCTCGCAGGAACCCTCGAGTTACGTGCCACTTAGCGCTCTGCAATGAGCGTTGCCCTTGCGCTATCCTTTCACTGCGGTGCGAGGCATGATTGTTTGACAGAAAGTTCAATTCCGTACGGCGAGCGCAACGCTGTTCTCCAGAGATGTGGAGTGCTCGTTCGAGGCGTGGTGCAGGGTGTCGGATTTCGGCCGTTTGTTTACCGCCTTGCGATGGAAGAGGAGCTGGCGGGTTCCATCGGCAATGACACCGACGGAGTGACCATCGAGGTCGAAGGTCAGGCCGGGCGCGTCGCGGCGTTTCTTGAAAGGCTGAGTCTGGAAGTGCCGCCACTTGCGCGAATCGATTCCATCCTTGCTCGCGACCTGGAAGCCACCGGTGAGCGCGGATTCCGCATCGTTGCAAGCGAAGTGCTCGGGCGCGTCAGCACCGGCATTCCCGCCGATGCAGCGACCTGCGCAGATTGCCTGCGCGAACTGCTCGATCCCGCCGACCGCCGCTTTCGGTATCCATTTCTGAACTGCACCAACTGCGGACCGCGATTCACGATCACGCGCCGCATCCCTTATGACCGTCCGCAAACCTCGATGGCGCAGTTCCCAATGTGCGCCGCAGTGCCAGGCAGAGTACGACGATCCTTTCAATCGCCGCTTTCACGCACAGCCCAATGCGTGCTGGGATTGCGGCCCTCGCGTCTGGCTGGAATCCGCCGACGGCAAACTGATCGCAGTGCGCCGATCCGGTCGCCGAGACGCATCGACCGTCTTGCTGCGCGGCGAGGTCATGGCCATCAAAGGCATCGGCGGATTCCATCTTGCCGTGGATGCAACCAGCGATGAGGCCGTCTGCGTCTTCGCCAGCGCAAACATCGCTACGGCAAGCCTCTCGCCGTGATGGTGCGCGACCTCGAGGCGGCACGCGCAATCTGCGAGTTGACACCGGAGGAAGAGTCGCTGCTGCAAACGCTCTGCGCGCCCCATCGTGCTTGGCGCGCGCTCGGGCAGGCAATGGCATCGCGGCAGCAGTAGCTCCGGGGATTCCATGGCTTGGCATCTATCTTCCGTATGCACCTCTGCAGCATCTGCTCTTTGCCGACCGCGCGTGAAAGCGCTGGTGATGACTTCCGCCAATCTCAGCGAAGAGCCGATCGCGATCGACAACGACGAAGCACGGGCGCGCCTCGGCAGCATTGCCGACGCCTTCCTGATGCACGATCGCGAAATCCTGCAGCGCTGCGATGACTCAGTCGCAGCGCGTTGTCGATGGTGCGCCGCAATTGATTCGCCGGGCCCGCGGCTTCGTGCCGCTCGCCGTGCCTTTGCCGTTCGAATGCCCGCCGCTGCTCGCTGTGGGCGGCCATCTCAAGAATGTCTTCGCCCTGGCGCGCGGGAAGTTCGCCTACCAGAGCCAGCACCTCGGCGATCTCGAAAATCTGACCGGCCTCGAGTTCTTCACGGAATCGCTGGCCCACCTGATGCACACCTTCGAGATCGAGCCCGAGACCGTCGTGCACGATCTGCATCCCGGCTATCTCTCCACCTCGTGGGCGAAGCAGTGGGCAGCGGAGCGCGAGCTGCCGCTTGATCGCCGTGCAGCATCATCACGCGCACATCGCCGGCTGCATGGCCGAGCACGCGCTCGATGGTCCGGTGATCGGTCTCTCGCTCGATGGCACCGGCTACGGCACCGATGGCCGCATCTGGGGCGGGGAAGTGCTGATCTGTCGTCTTGACGAGCTTCGATCGATTCGCGCATCTGGATTACGTGCCCATGCCCGGCGGCGAAGCAGCCATCCGTGAACCGTGGCGCATGGCGCTTGGGCACCTGCATGCCGCGGGATTTGATGTTGCCGAGCCGGCAATTCTGAAGTTGCTGGGTGCAAAGGAACAGGATGCACGCGTGCTCACCCGCATGATCGACCGTGGTGTGAACTCGCCGCTCACGTCTAGCCTTGGCCGCCTCTTCGATGCAGTAGCGGCGGTTGTTTTGCACCGGTCGTGAAGTTGACTACGAAGCGCAGGCAGCCATCGAGCTGGAAGGCATCGCAGTGGACGAACCGGATGACTACGACGCTCCACCATATGCGATGCCCTTGCAATGCGGTGACTGGTCTCGTCGTGAACCCACCCGCATGAGCGTGAAGCCCCTCTGGCAAGGCCTGATAGACGATCTGCGCAAAGGCGTGAGTCCGGCCAGAATCTCTTCGCGCTTCCATGCATCGATCGCGTATAACTTCGTCCAGGCCGCGATGAATACACGTGCGGCCACTGGGATCGAGCAAGTAGCGCTCAGCGGCGGCTGCATGCACAATCGGCGATTGGCGCGGTTAATTCGAATCGGCCTCGAAGAGGCGGGCTTCCACGTTTTTCAGCATCGCGCCGTAAGCCCCGGCGACGGTGGCCTCAGTTACGGACAGGCAGCAGTGGCCGCGGCGATTCTGCGCGGCGTGAAATCTCCAGGACTAGGAGCAGGAACGCATGACAACCAAGAGCATTACCTGGTTAACCCTGATGGTAGTCGGCTGCATCCTGAGCGCACTCATCACGCTCGATGGCATTTACATCGCCATGAGAGTCGATCTCCGCCAGGATTCCGCTGCTCACGGGCACATATTGCCTGTTGCCGCTTTTGTGCTTTCCCGTGTTTATTGTTCTGCGCCGCACGCGCAGAGCCGCTGTGCTTGCAGTCCTGGCGTGCATCTTTCTGGCAGCATATTCCGCACTCAGTTGGAGAACCTGCGCAGAGCTTGGATACTGTGGCAGCATTGTGTCCACTGTGCTCCAGGTACTCCTGACGCCTTCGGTCCTCGCATTCTTCGCGATCGCGGCCATCGCCCTCGCACTCAGTCGCATCGGCGACCGGCGCTCAGCCACTCGGCTGAAAGGGAATAGCAGATAGCTAGACGCTACCCCGACAGCCGCACCAGCTGCTCCGCTTCGATGCGCGGTCCGAGAATCGACATGCGCGGAATGCGTCCACGCACCATCGCAACTTCGTCGCAGCGGTGCAGCCGCGGGCAGCTCTGGCAATCCTTGAAGATCTTGTCCGGCAGTTCGGCCTTGTCTTCGACGGTGCGAAAGCCGTATTTGAAAAAGAAGTCGGGAATGCGCGTGAACAGGCACACGGACTGAATGCCGTGCTCCTCGGCTTCTTCAATGAGTGCCCCAAGAATGCGGCCGCCCGCGCCCTGGCCCTTCGCCTCCGGCTTCACGACGATCGAGCGCACTTCGGAGAGATGCGGTCCGTAAAGATGCAGCGCGCCGCAGCCAAGAAATACTCCGCCATCGGATTCCGCCACGGTAAAGTCGCGAATGTTCTCGCAGATCTCCGCGAAGGGGCGCTTCAGCAGCGTGCCGTCGCCCGAGAGCGAGTTCACCAGGTCGTAGACGTTGGAGGCATCCTGCAGCCGTGCCTTACGCACCAGCATGAACAGCCTCCGCCGCCTGACTTCCCGCGAGCGCAGTCACCCGCTCGGCCGCATGCTGCAAGCGATGCACGCACGCGCTCTCGCGCGGTTCCGCCGATCACGTCGTGGCAGTCGAGCGTCGCGTTCAGGGCGATCGACGGCGTAGAAGTCATCGCCGAACTCCGCGCCAAACTGACGCAGTTCATCCAGGCTCAGGTCGCCCAAGCTCGACGCCTTTTTCCAGCGCAAAGCGCACCGCATTGCCGATCTTTTCGTGCGCCGTGCGGAAGGGAACACCCTTGTGAACAAGATATGTCGCAGCGGCCATGGCATTCAGATAGCCCGATTGCGCGGCGTCGCGCATGCGGTCGAAGTTGAACTGCAGAGCGGCCGTGAACCGCGCCACAAGGGCCAGCATCTGGGGCAACAAAATCAACTGAAAATGCCGGCTCTTGTGTCTCCTGCATGTCCTTGTTGTAGGCCAGCGGCAGTCCTTTCAATTGCAGCGTAACCGCTTCTGCAGCGCCATGAATGCGCCCGACCTTCGCGCGAATCAACTCGGTCAAGTCCGGATTCTTCTTCTGCGGCATCGCGCTCGAACCCGTTGAGAATGCTTCAGGCAGCACGACAAAACCAAACTCCGCCGTTGCAAACAGCGTGATCTCCTCGGCAAAGCGGCTCAGATGCAAGCCGACAAACGTCAGCGCCTGCAGGTACTCGAGAACGAAATCGCGATCGCTGGTTGCATCCATCGAGTTCGCGGTGGGAGCCGTGAACCCCAGCTCGCGCGCTGCAATCGTGCGATCGAGCGCCAGCGTTGCTCCGGCCACCGCGCCCGAACCAAGCGGGCAGTAGTTGAGCCGCGCCGCGCAGTCGCGCAGTCGTTGACGCGTCGCGCAGAATCATCTCCACATAAGCAAGCAGCCAGTGCGCAACCAGCACGGGCTCAGCCCGCTGCAGATGCGTATAGCTCGGCATCACCGCGTCGCCGGCTCGCACGTGCCTGCTCGAGCAGCGCAGCGGCCCACAATCGCCAGCGCTTCAACGACGCAGCTCGATCTGCTCGCGAACGTACAGACGCAGATCAGTCGCAATCTGCTCGTTGCGGCTGCGTCCGGTATGCAACTTGAGCCCAAGTGACCCGACCCGCTCCACCAGCGACAACTCGACAAAGTGATGAATGTCTTCGGCCGTCGGATGATTGCGCACCTGCTGCTCTGCCGCTCTCGGAACCGTACTCTGCGGCAATTGCATCCAGCGCCGCGCGCAGTTCGGCTGTCTCACTCTCGGTGAGAATTCCGGCTGCGCGAAGTGCCGACGCATGCGCCTTGCTGGCAGCTACCTCTTGTTCGAGAAGCCGCCAGTCAAAAACAATCGAGCGCTGCCACTGCTCGAACTCCGCATCCAGCGGCTCGCGAAAGCGGCCCGACCACATCTTCACGGATTGTTGTTCGTTGGACATTGCTTTAAGCGCACCTCATGCTATTCTCTTCTCCTTGCCGCTGTTCAGCTGGGGCATTTCGGTGCCTTTGCTCAGGGTGAGGAGGCCGGTTTTGGCATAGGTGAGAAGCTTTTCCCGGGTGTCGGTAATGTCCAGATTGCGCATGGTCAGTTGTCCGATGCGGTCGCGCGGAGAGAAGACGGAATCAGTCTTCTCCATGCTCAGCCGCTCGGGATGGAAGGTGAGATTGGGCGACTCGGTGTTGAGGATCGAGTAGTCATTGCCGCGCCGCAGCTCAAGCGTGACCTCGCCGGTGACAGGTTTAGCGACCCAGCGCTGTGCGGACTCGCGGAGCATGATGGCCTGGGGGTCGAACCAGCGGCCCTGGTAGAGCAGTCGGCCGAGTTTGCGGCCATTCTCGCGGTACTGCTCGATGGTGTCTTCGTTGTGAATTCCGGTAATGAGACGCTCGTAGGCGATGTACAGCAGAGCGAGGCCTGGAGCCTCGTAGATGCCGCGGCTCTTGGCCTCGATGATGCGGTTCTCTATCTGGTCGGACATGCCGAGGCCGTGGCGGCCGCCGATGCGGTTGGCTTCGAGCAGGAGGTCGACGGGATCATCGAATTGCTTGCCGTTGAGAGCGACCGGGAAGCCCTCTTCGAAGCGGACCGCAACCTCTTCGCGAGGGATCTCGACGTCGTCCCGCCATGAGGCCATCCCCATGATCGGAACAACGATCCTGATCGACGAAGAAAGATGCTCCAGGTCTTTGGCTTCGTGGGTTGCGCCCAGGATGTTGGAGTCGGTGGAGTAGGCCTTCTCAGCCGACATCTTGTACGCGAAGCCGGAGCGCTGCATAAAGGCAGACATCTCGGCGCGGCCGCCCAACTCGTCGATGAAAGCGGCGTCGAGCCAGGGCTTGTAGACCTTGAGCTCGGGATTGACCAGCAGGCCGTAGCGATAGAAGCGCTCGATGTCGTTACCTTTGAAGGTGGACCCGTCGCCCCAGATGTGGACGTCGTCCTCCTTCATGGCGGTGACCAGCATGGTGCCGGTGACGGCGCGGCCGATGGGGGTGGTGTTGAAGTAGGTGACGCCGGCGGTGCTGATGTGGAAGGCTCCTGCCTGCAGCGCTGCGATTCCTTCGCGAACGAGCGGGCCGCGGCAGTCGATGAGGCGTGCTTTTTCGGCGCCATAGTCGAGGGCCGCGCGCGGGATGGCTTCGTAGTCGGTTTCGTCAGGCTGGCCAAGGTTAGCTGTATAGGCATAGGGGAGCGCCCCCTTCTGCTTCATCCAGTGCAGAGCAGCGGAGGTGTCGAGCCCGCCGGAGAAGGCAATGCCCACCTTCTGGCCGATGGGCAAGGATTCGAGAATTACGGACATGCTTGCGGAACCTCCAGAGCTTCTAGCTTCCTGCTAGAGGCGAATGGCTACGGAATCGTAATGGAAGTGTCGAACTCCCCCGAATTTGTCAGCACGCTCAATCGACTGAAACTAAGCGCCGAGGGCCGAGAACTTCGGCACATTCGACAGCCCGCCCAGCAACAGCAGCAGCAGCGCCTTTTGCGCGTGCATGCGATTTTCGGCCTGGTCAAAGACGATCGACTGCGGCCCGTCAAGCACCGCGTCTGTCACTTCGGCATTGCGCCGCGCCGGCAGGCAATGCATGAATACTGCCTTCTGGACGCGCCTTCTGCATCAGCGCCTCGTTCACCTGGAATGGCCGGAAGATCGGCGCGCGCTTGGTCGACTCGTGCTCGAAGCCCATGCTCACGCAGACGTCGGTGTAGACGGCATCCGCGTCCTTCCACTGCAGCCTGCGGGTCCTGCAGCAGTCGAACCTCGCAGCCATTGTGCCTCTGCAATTTCGCGCGCCTTCGTCACGATCTCAATGTCCGGCGAATAGCCGCGCGGCGTCGCGACAGTCACGTTCGTGCCCAGTTGCGCGCCCGTCAGCATCAGCGAGTGGCAAACGTTGTTGCCATCGCCGACGTAAGTGAAGTTGAGACCGGCCGCGGAGCCAAAGTGCTCTTCGAGCGTCATGAAATCGGCCAGCGCCTGGCACGGATGCTCGAAGTCCGAGAGCGCATTGATCACCGGCACGCGCGAGTTGGCTGCCATCTCGGTGATGGTGTCGTGCGCATAGGTGCGCAGCACAATCACGTCGACCCAGCGCTCAACGTTGCGCGCCACATCGGCAATGGCCTCGCGCTCGCCGAGCGGAGAACTGGTCTGATCCACAAAAATCGCGTTGCCGCCCATCGTGTTGATGCCCGCTTCAAACGCGAGCCGCGTGCGCAGGCTGGCCTTCTCAAACATCAGCACCATCTGCTTGGCGTCGAGCGCATGGCGATATTCGCGCGGATTGCGCTTCACATCGTGACCGAGCTTGAGAATCGCGCGCACCTCGCCGCTCGACAGGTCGGCAATGGAGCACAGGTCCTCGCCGGCAAGCCGTGCGGCCGCGGCAAGGATGTCGTGGTCTTTGTGCACGGGAACCGCGGGCTCCCGGCGTTCGACAGTTGCTCTGCTAGCCACGACTGTTTCCTCCTGTCAGATTGGCGATGCCGCATAGCGCTGCATGTTCGGTGAAAATCTCGTCCAGCGCCGCGATCGCTGTGTCGACGTGCTGCGCGCTCCAGAATGTAAGGCGGCAGGAAACGCAACACCGTGTCGCTGGTGCAGTTGATCACGATGTGTCGCTTCAGCATCTCGGCAACGGTCAGCTTGGCCAGATCCGCCGAATCCAGTTCCGCCGCGATCATCAGGCCCTTGCCGCGCACATCGACGATTGCCTCGTGCCGCCCCGCCAGTGAGCGCAACTGCTGCCTGGAAGTAGTCGCCCACTTCCGTTGCGTGCGCCAGCAGACCTTCATTCTCGATTGCGTCGATCACCGCGATCGCAACGGCGCAGGCCAGCGGTCCGCCGCCAAAGGTGGTGCCGTGCATGCCCGCATGAATCGCGCGCGCCACTTCTTCTGTGCAGAGCATCGCTCCCAGCGGAATGCCGCCTGCGAGCGGCTTCGCCAGCGTGGTGATGTCCGGCTGAATGCCGTAGTGCTGATACGCGCACCACTTGCCGGTGCGACCCATGCCCGCCTGAATCTCATCCACAATGAGCAAGCGCCCCGGTTGAACTGGCCAGCGCCCGCGCCTCGGCAAAGAACTCCTGCGTCAGCGGACGAATGCCGCCCTCACCCTGAATCGACTTCAACGAGAATCGCGCAGACATCGCTCGGAGAACTTCGCGCGCAGATCGGCCACATCGTTGAAGCGCACAAACTCCACGCCGGGAACCACCGGGCGCAAACGGCTCGCGATACTTCGCCTTGTACGTCGTCGACATCGAGCCAAAGGTGCGGCCGTGAAAGCTCTGCTCAAGCGCCAGGAACTTTGTGCCGATCTTCTTGCCTTCGCTGCGCAGCAGCCCGGCATGCGCGCGCGCCAGCTTCAGCGCGCCTTCCCACGCCTCGGTGCCGGTGTTCGAGAAGAACACGCGGTCCAGACCGGTGCGCTCCGTCAGGCGCAGCGCCAGCTCCGCCTGTCCCTCGTGATAGAAGAGGTTCGACGTGTGAATGAGCGCGCGGCTCTGGTTGAGCGATGGCTCTCTCGATCGCCGGATGGCTGTAGCCAAGCGCGTTGACGCCGATGCCGCTCAGCAGGTCGAGGTATTTGTTGCCATGCTCGTCAACGATGTGCACACCCTCGCCGCGCACGAAAAGGATCGGGTTCCGTTCGTAGGTCTGAAGCAACAGCCTTGATTCGGCGGCGCGAATCTCGTCCAGTTTCGTCACTCTCATCTCTCCTCAGGCCACCATCACTTCGGTGCCGTGGGCTACGCGGGAACTGCACAGGTCGGGAAGGGAACCGGCAGCCTCCGCGGGCAGAATTCGTACGCGCTTTACGCCGTTCAGCAGCGCTTCACGGCACGCGCTGAGCTTGGGCAGCATGCCGCCGGAGATGACTGCGCTCTTGGCCATCTCGGCAATCTGATCGATGCTGAGCCATCGGAGCACTTCGCCATTGGCGCCCTTCACTCCCGGCACGTCGGTAAGAAAAACAAGCGCATCGGCGCGGCATGCAACCGCGCACGCCGCGGCCATCTCGTCGGCATTGATGTTGTAGTACTCGCCGTCGAATCCAAGTGCCATCGACGAAATCACCGGCACACCATTAAGGTTCCAGATTGCTTCCAGCCACCGCGGATCGCTTGCCGCAATCTCGCCCACAAAGCCCAGATCGGGAGCCGTCCGCTTCTTGCGCGCGCGAAAAAGCAGGCCGTCGCCGCCGGTCATTCCCACCGCGGGTTGACCCAGCGCTCCGAGTGCCGCGACCAGGCCCTTGTTCACCTTGCCGGCAAAAACCATCAGCGCGATATCGCGCGTCTCCGCGTCGGTGACGCGCAGGCCATCAATAAATTCGCTCTTCTTGCCAAGCGCCTTCAGCGTGCGTGTCAACTGCACTCCGCCGCCATGCACCACGGCCACCTGGTTGCCATCGCGCACCAGGTCCGTGATGGCGCGTGTGCAGCCTTCCAGTAGCGCAGGAGTCTCCAGGCCAGCTCCGCCTAGTTTGACGACATACCTCATTCGAGCCCCTCCGCTTCGCCCCAGCCGAGCATCACGTTCAGGTTCTGCACGGCCTGTCCGGACGCGCCCTTCAATAAGTTGTCGAGGCAACTCACAATCACTGCGCGCTTCCCATCCGCCGCAAGCTGAAATCCGATGTCGGCGTAGTTCGTCCTGCACCGAATACTGAATCTGCGGGAGCCCGCTCTCGTAAATGCGCACCATCGGGCTGTCTGCGAAGAACTCGCGATATACCTGTGCGACGCTTGCCCGTGTCTGCGGCTCGCTGGAAGTGCACGTAGATCGTCGAAAGAATCCCGCGCGGAATCGGCAGCAGGTGCGGTGTGAAGACGATGTCGCCGGCACCGATTCCGATCTGTTCCAGCAGTTCGCCGGTGTGGCGATGCCTGAAGACACCGTAGGCCGAAAGATTGTCTGCCGCATACATGAAATGCGTCTTGGCTGTCGGTGCTTTCCCCGCACCGCTCACGCCGCTCTTCGAATCGGCAACAATGCCGTGCTCCACATCAACCAGGCCCGCTGCGACCAGCGGCCGAAGCGCAAGAATGACCGACGTCGCATAGCAACCCGGATTGGCAACCAGACGCGCGCTGAGCAATCTTCGCGCGATGCAAGCTCCGGCATCCCGTACACCGCCTGCGACTGGGTAGCCGCAGCCTTCTCTGATGCCTTCATCTTCAAAGCCGTAGACAGCCCGGTTCCGGGCCTCAATCAAGCGCCACGCGCCGCTCAGGTCGATAACGCGCAGACCGTGCGCCAAAGCTTCCGGAACCCACGCGCGCGACTGCTCATGCGGAGTCGCCAGAAACAGAACGTCAACTCCACGATCTTTCAGCAGGTCCCACGAAAACGGCTCGAGTTTCAGCGGGCCCATGCCGTTGTTATTCGCCAGTTGCGGGTGAATCTCCGCTAGCGGAATTCCGCTGCGCCGCATCCTTCTCATCCACGCGTCCCGCAAACACCGGCAGCTTTCCCTTGAGGCGAGGATGGTGCAGCAGGAGTCGCGCAAGCTCAGCGCCTGCGTATCCCGTCACTCCCACAACCGCTGTTTGCGCACTCTTCATCATGACTCCAGCATCGTCCTCAGCCGGGTCTCCGCTTCGCTCGCGCGCCGCACGTCCGGGCAAATCACCAGCACTGTGTCGTCGCCCGCGATTGTGCCGAGCACCTCTCTCCATCCTTCGCGGTCCAGAGCTGCTGCCACCGGCTGCGCTCCACCCATCACAGTCCGCACCACGACCTGGTTCAAGGCGCGTTGCGCCTGCAAGCCAAAACTCTCAATCATCTCTGCAACGGAGGGAGGGCCATCATCTTCGCTTGCGGCACGCGCACCATTTCCGCTGGGAAGGGAATATCCCCCGGGTCCTTTCGAGAGCCGCAATTCATGAATATCTCGTGAAAGTGTCGCCTGCGTGACCTCAATCCCGCGGCGGCGCAATTTGCGGCGCAGCTCATCCTGGTTGGCCACCAGGGCATTGGAGACCAGCTCCCGTATCGCATTGTGCCTTTGGAGTTTCATGGCAATTCAAAACAAATCAAAACGCGGCTCACAATAGGCGGCCGCGCTTGCATAAATATACAAGGAAAGTGTATAAGTATGCAAGACGGTTTTCCTCACCCGCAGGGACGAATCACCCGAGTTACCTGCACGCGCCCACATTGGGATGCCTGGGTGGAGCCGGCACATACTGCAAGGTGCTGCGGCCCGCCGGGAATCTCTCTTTTTCTTGGTCGCCGTTCTCGGCAAAAGCCACCCAGAAAGCTGCATCTCATTTGCAAAGGTCGTAAGATTACATATGGGCTTTAAGAATCCATCTTCATTGCACCCTGCGTGTATCTCCCGGGCGAATCGAAGTGGCGCTGCCGCATATGTCAGGCCGCCTGCATATCTCAAGGGTTCTCTGATTGATCCGCGCTTCGATTCTGATTCCTGTGGCGTTGGCTTCGTAGCCCAGCTCTCGGCTGAGCCATCCCATGCCATTCTTGGCCACGCCCTTACCGCCCTGGCGCGTCTAGAGCACCGTGGCGCCGTTGCGGCAGACGGCAAGTCGAGCGACGGCGTGGGCGTGACGACCGCGATACCCCGTGCGTGGCTTTTGGCGAAATGCGGCTTGGAATTGAACCAGGATAACCCCCTCGGCGTCGGGGTCGTGTTTCTGCCCACGGACGACTCTGCGCAGCGGGAAGAGATTGAGGCGGCTCTGGCCGGCCAGAATCTTGAGATTCTCCAGTGGAGACCAGTTCCGATCCGCCCTGAAGTGCTCGGCGAAATTGCGGCATCATCGAGGCCGGAGATCTGGCATGTGCTCATTGCCTCGGACGATCCGACCGAATTCGATCGCCGTCTCTTTCTGGCCCGCAAGCAATTCGAGCGGTCGGAGCTTCCCGGCTATTTCGCCAGCATCTCTTCTGCAACGATGATCTATAAGGCACTTTGCGCGGGCCGGCTTCTGGCCGAGTTTTATCCCGACCTCGCCGATCCCGAATTCAAGACGCCGTTTGCGCTCTTCCATCAGCGCTACGCCACCAACGTCCTCCCCTCGTGGCAGCGTGCGCAGCCCTTCCGTACGCTGGCCCACAACGGCGAGATCAATACCATCTGGGGCAATCGTGCGCGCATGGAAGCGCGCGCCGCGACGCTTCCGCTCGACGTATACCCGGTGCTAACCGAGGGCGGTTCCGATTCGACTTCGCTCGATGAGATCGTTGAATCGCTTACTCACAACGGGCGCACCGTCGGTGAAGCTGTGCGCATGGTCGTTCCGCCTGCCAATCCCGGAAATCGTTCGTCTTTCCTTCAGTACAGCGGTGATTGCATGGAGCCCTGGGATGGGCCTGCCGCGTTGGCCTTCACTGACGGTCATCAGGTCGGCGCAATTCTCGACCGGAATGGTCTTCGCCCGTGCCGTTTCGCACTTGATGAAGAGGGTCTCGTAGTTGCTGGATCGGAAGCCGGCCTCGTAGACATGGATCCCGATCGCATTGTGCATAGCGGCCGTCTCGGGCCCGGCCAGATGATCGTCGCCGATCTTGATTTTCATGAATTCTTCGAGAATGACGAGATCCTTCGAATCTTTGACGCGAAACGTCACTATCAGGATCTGATTCAGACAGACGTCCCGCTTGAGTCGTCCGTTGAGGCGCCTCCTCCGCTGCACGCCGCGGAACTCAATCGGCTCCAGCTCCGCTTCGGATACACGCGCGAAGACGTTCGCATGATCTTGCAGCCGATGGCCACTGACGGCAAGGATGCCGTGTGGTCCATGGGCGACGACACATCGGTCGCGCCGCTTGCACACGCGCCTCGGCCGCTGTATGCGTTCTTCCGGCAACGCTTTGCGCAGGTGACCAACCCGCCGATCGATCCACTGCGTGAGTCGGTTGTTCTGCAGATGCACACTCGGCTCGGTCCATGGCCTCACATCTTTGAACTGCGGGAGCCGCTGCCGGGCCTTTCGCTTCCGTCTCCGCTCTTGTCGCTTGGACAGATGCATGCGCTCAAGCAAGGCCAGCATCCGCAGACAGAGAAGATGCCGCACGCAATCCTGCATTGTCTCTACTCGCCGGAAACCACGCTCGAGGTTGCCGTCGACATCCTGTCGCAGCGTGCTGTCGAGTTCGTCGCCAACGGCGCGGCGCTGATCATTCTTTCCGATCGTGGTGCAACGCCCGACGCAATTCCCGTTCCCATGGCGATGGCCGCCGGTGCCGTGAATCTTGCGCTGACAAAGGCCGGTGTGCGCGCAGAAGTTGGCCTTGCTGTGGATGCCGGCGATTGCCGCGAAATCCATCACGTCGCTGTGCTGCTCGGCCTCGGGGTTGGCGCTGTATGCCCGTGGCTTGCTCTCGAAACGGCTCGGAATCTGAATCCTGAAAAGGGCGAGGAGAACCTTCTCCATGCACTTGAGCTTGGGCTCGCCAAGGTCATGTCGAAGATGGGAATCAGCGTTGTCGACAGCTATCGAGGCGCGCATCTCTTCGATGCGATAGGCATCTCTCAGGCGGTAGTCGACAAGTGCTTCGCCGGGGTTCCCGCACCCATTGGTGGATTCGGATTCGCCGAAATCGAGAACTACGTCCGCCAGCTATGGAGTGCCGAGCATCTCATTGGAGAGCCGAAGGGTTCGGCGCCTTCTGAAGCCACACCGGCTCCAGCGCGCGAACTTCCCGATTTCGGTTTCGTACGCTTCAGGAAAGCTGACGAAGCCGAGTCTCATTCATGGCAACCACTGGCCGTTCGCGCGCTCCAAACCGTGGTCGGCTCCACAAAGCAAGGATCGGCTCTCGCCCTCGCTCCATTTGTCACCTTCTCCGCGCAGGTTGCGGAGTCCGAGCCATCAAACCTTCGAGATCTTCTCGAAATTAGTCCTGCCGGTTCGGAACTCGCCATTGAACATGTCGAGGCCTCGGAGAGCATTACGCGCAAATTTGTCGCGAGCGCCATGTCCTTCGGCTCGCTTTCGCCCGAGGCGCATCAGACGATTACTGAAGCGATGAACCTGCTCGGCGCCCGTTCCAACACGGGAGAGGGCGGGGAAGACCCGGCAGTTTACGCCACAGTCGACGGCGCGCCGTCCCTCGTCAACAACAAGATCAAGCAGGTTGCCAGTGCTCGCTTCGGCGTCACAGCGGAGTACCTCGCTCACGCTGAAGAAATCGAAATCAAGATTGCGCAAGGCGCGAAGCCAGGTGAAGGCGGCCAACTCCCGGGCCATAAGGTGACCGAACTGATCGCACGCCTCCGGCACGCGCAGCCTGGAATGCAGCTCATCTCACCACCGCCGCATCACGACATTTACTCCATTGAAGACCTTGCGCAACTCATCTACGACCTGAAGCGGGCAAACCCCCGCGCGAGCGTCGGCGTCAAGCTCGTATCAGGTTGCGGCATCGGCACGATCGCAGCTGGAGTTGCGAAGGCCTATGCCGACTACATCGTGATCGCAGGGCATTCCGGCGGAACCGGCGCGTCGCCGCTCTCCAGCATCAAGTACGCGGGCAATCCGTGGGAGCTCGGCCTCGCCGAGGCGCAGCAAGTCCTCATTCACAATGGCCTCCGCGGTCGTGTGCGACTGCGAACCGACGGCGGCCTGCGCACTGCGCGAGACATCGTAATCGCCGCATTGCTCGGCGCAGACGAGTTTGCCTTCGGCACCGCCGTTCTGGTCGCGCTTGGCTGCGATATGGCCCGTCAATGCCACCTCAATACCTGCCCGACGGGGATTGCGACGCAGCGGCCCGATCTGCGCGCCAAGTTCCGCGGCAAGCCTGAGCACGTTGTGCGCTTTTTCAACGAGCTCTCGGCGGAGGTGCGCCAGCTTCTCGCAAAGCTTGGATTGTCCTCGCTGCATGCTGCGACCGGGCGCACTGATCTTCTGGAGCAGGTTCGCTTCGACGCTGGACTCGATCTGAAACCCATCCTGGCCGCTTCACGCATCGCGGCAGAGACCGGCGGAGCCGTTTGCTGGCAGGGCGGTCGCAATGACCGCCCCGAAGAGCGCAAACCGATCGATGACGCATGGGTCGAGCCTGCGATGGCTGCCTGGAAAACGAATCAGCCATTCCGGATTCACGCCCACATTACCAATGAGGACCGAACTCTTGGAGCGCGTCTCGCGGGACAACTTGCGCTCCACAAGTCCTGCCACCAATCCTCCACAGGATCAAAGCTTCTCTTTGATCTCGAAGGAGTAGCCGGGCAGTCCTTCGGCGCCTTCGCAGTCGCGGGCATGACGCTCCAACTTGAAGGTCTCGCGAACGACTTTGTGGGCAAGGGACTCTGTGGTGGGGAACTCATTCTTCGTGGCCGAGGCCGCGCCGCGCTGCAGAGCGAGGCGCACACGCTTCTCGGCAACGTCGCTCTTTACGGCGCAACGAGCGGCTCGCTTTTTGCAGCAGGTCGTGCAGGCGAGCGCTTCGCCGTTCGCAACTCAGGTGCGCGTGCCATTGTTGAAGGAGTTGGGGATCACGCGTGCGAGTACATGACCGGCGGTCTTGCGGTGGTGCTCGGTGCAACAGGAATCAACTTTGGCGCGGGAATGACGGGCGGCCTGGCCTGGGTTTACGACGAAGATGGAGCTTTCCTTGCGCAGGGCAGATACCACGGCGACTTCCTTCAGCCCGATGTCTGGGATGGGATTGACGAAGCTGGCCGCCGGTCAATCCGTGAACTTGTCGAACTCCAAGCTGCAAATACCGGCAGCACACGAGCCCGCTGGCTCCTGTTGAATTGGGGAGATGAATCGCGGAAATTCGTGCGGCTGACACCCAAACCGCAGGCATGATCAGTCCTTGCGGGCCCCGCCGTCCGGGGGAACGTTTGAGAGCGCGGTCATGCCCGTTGCAGTTTCTTTCGGCGCTTCTCCTTGTACATTTCCTCGTCCGCCCTGGTCACCAGTTCTCTGAGTGACTCCTGCGAATAGTATTCCGCAGTGACGTGGCCAATGCTTAAGCTCAGCGGAAATCTTCTGGGAGCGATGGCATTCCGCTCGGCGGCGGCATTCAGCAGGCGCTGTGTTGCGATTTCAATACCCACAACGCTGAACTGTCCAGCGATTACAAATTCATCGCCGCCAAACCGTCCCTTCACATCGCCTTCTCGAAACGTTGTGGCCACCAGCTCTCCGGTTTCGGCCAGATATGCCGACCCGGTATTGTGTCCCATCTGGTCGTTGATCTGCTTCAGGCCATCGAGGTCGATGAAGATTACGGAAAAGGGCGACTGCGCGCGCTGCGCCAATCGCAGGGTCTGTTCAGCAAGAAGGTAAAAGCCCCTCATGTTGTATAGCCCCGTCAAATCGTCGCGGAGCGTCAGGTCATGGATCTCCTGCTCCATCGTGTTGATCCGCCACACAAGCAGGAGCAGCAGAACAATGGAGATGGCGGCGATGATCGAAGTGAAGGTCGCATTGCCGTATCGAGGCGCGACCATCTTCCGCAGCTCAAGGTGCGTTCTCACCACCTCGCTCAGGAAAGGCAATACAAGCAGGGCAGGCGCAAAGCCACGCGCGATCTTGCTCCCGATTCCGCATCCCAAAAAGATGGAAAACATCCCATGCTCAGCCTGGCGAAGCGCTACAACCATGGTCAGAAGCGAGATGCAGAAGAGTACCAGGGGCGAGATCAGGTCGCCCGGCATCAGGCCGAAGAGTCCCAGGACCCCGAAAAGGTTCTCAGAGACCAGAATGAGCGTCAGCAGGCAAAGAAACGAAACTGCCACATCGGCAATGCGCCGGATCAGAGCGCTGCTCCCGCTCACGAGAACCATCACGATGGCAAGAAGCGCGAAAGCGGCCGGCGGCTGCAGGGCCAGTTCGCGATTGTTGGGGCCGGCACGCTCAGAATCCAATAATGTATCGAGGGCAGGGAACAGGTGGAACGTGTTCTCGAGCAGAACTGCGAAAGCCAGGATTCCCGCCAGCATGGCGATGGCACGGCTCAGGCGGGGAAGCGCGAGGTGGCTTCCCGGCTCCGATAGAACCAGGCTGAACGCGCAAAGCAGCGCGGCCAACGCGATCGGAATGCTCATCTGCGTTGCGAGAGCCGGCAAATAGAACGCAACGGCCGGAGATAGCCAGGCCGCAAAGACCCCTATCGCGCCGATCGTGACAAGTGCAAGACAGCCTTGCTGCACAAAAAAAAGCTTCCGCAACAGAGCCGGATCCGGCTGTCCGGGGGGAAGAGATGGGGTTCTCTGTCGCATAGCTCCAATGCGGTGACGGTCTTGATAGATGGGAAAATCTTAACCTACAGTGCCGCAGGTTTGGGGCATTGCAACCAGGTCAGACAAAACCGAAGTTTTAACGCAACTGGAGCCCACGGTTGACGGCGGCGCATTCCCCCGGGGTAAACAGCGAAATACCGTCCGACCAGGGCGTTTCCTCGGATGGCAGGCTCCCGCTGATACACTTTCCCTTGTTCTGACTTCAACTTTGGTAGAGATACTTCGCCGTTTGAGATGACACCTATCACCCCGCTCAGCACAATCAATGATCTGTTTTGCCGCGTCTCCGCAGCCGGCAGTACGCGCGCCGTTCTTTGGCAGGACGAATTCGGCCAATGGAATCCCCTCTCCTCTGACCAGATCTACCATCGCGTTCGAGTTCTCGCCACGGCGCTCCTCGGGTGGGGAGTGCAAAAGGGCGACCGGATCGCTCTGGTCGGCGAAAATCGGTGGGAATGGGCCATCTCGGACTTTGCTACCCTCGCCATTGGCGCCATTAACGTGCCGATCTACCCGACCCTCACCGGGGAGCAGATCGCCGTGCTGGTGCAGGATGCCGATTGCCGCATTGCAGTCGTATCAACTCGGCAGCAGTTTGAGAAATTGAACGCGGTTCGAACCCATACGTCGCTGGAACGGATTCTGATTATGGATCCTGCCCCACCCCCTTCCGGCGCAATCGCATTCTCTGAAGTGCTGGCGGGAGCCGACGCCCATGGTGCTGAGCGGGACCCTGTCTTCGATGCACTGGTCCGCTCTGTCTTGCCTGCCGATCTGGCTACCCTGATTTACACCTCCGGCACAACCGGCGAGCCGAAGGGCGTAATGCTTACCCACGGCAACATCGCCGCAAACCAGAACACATGTGCCGACGGCTTCTTCTTCAATTCATCGGATGTCTGCATCTCCTTTCTGCCGCTTTCGCACATCACGGCACGCGCGCTCGATTACGTCATGTATGCCAACGGCGCGCAGGTAGTCTATTGCGCGGCCTTCGACAAGCTGCCGCAGGCAATGAAAGAGGTCCACCCAACGGTCTTTGTGGGTGTTCCCCGCGTCTACGAGAAAATCCACCAGGCGGTGGAGCAGAAAGCCGCGCATTCGCCCGTCAAGAAGCGGCTCCTGGCGTGGGCTCTCGGGGTCGGATCTCGCCATCGCGATACGGTATATAGCGGCAGCAAGCCCGGCTCGATCCGATGGAAGCTGGCGAACAAGCTGATCTACGGCAAGGTTCGCGAAGCCTTCGGCGGCCGCGTGCGCATCTTCGTCTCCGGCGGCGCTCCCCTCGGCATCGACACTGCAAAGTGGTTTGCGTCCGCGGGCATCGCGGTTTGGGAAGGCTATGGCCTGACGGAGACTTCGCCCGTCATCGCGCTGAACAACCCCGTGACGCAGCGTATGGGATCCGTAGGCCGACCGATATCCAACGTCGAACTCAAGTTCGCAGACGACGGTGAACTCCTCGTGCGCGGCCCGGCCATCTTTTCAGGGTATTGGCACAAGCCCGCAGCGAACTCGGAGTGCTTCGACAGTGAGGGCTGGTTTCGCACCGGTGACATCGCCCATCTCGACACAGATGGTTTCCTTTACATCACCGATCGCAAGAAGGAATTGCTGAAGACCTCCGGCGGGAAGCTTGTAGCGCCGCAGCCGATCGAGAACAAGCTGAAGAACAGCGTTCTCGTCGCGCAGGCGGCGCTCGTTGGCGACAAGCACAAGTTCATCTCCGCCCTCATCTCGCCCAACTTTGTCGCGCTTGAGGACTGGGGTCGCCATCACGGGATCAGCATGAGCGATCGCGCCGCCCTCGTGGCCGACGAGCGTGTTCAGGCGCAGTTCAAGGAGATCGTTCGCGAAGTGAACAGCGGGCTGGCCAACTTCGAGACCATCAAGCGCTTCCGCGTCGTTCGCCGACGAGTGGTCGCAGGATTCCGGCGAGCTTACCCCATCCATGAAGCTCAAGCGGCGCGTGATTACCGGACGTTATGCGGCGGTAATCGCCGAGCTTTACGAGGACGAAGCAACCGCACGCGGCGAATAGGCGATTCCAACCGTCCCAATCCCTTCCGGAACGCGTCGCGCTTGCTCCACATCTTCTTCAAGCCCGCGGAAGAAGGGTGCTCCCCACGCGCCCACGGCCAGGATGCCGCCGAACAGGATGATCGCATCGATGCTGATGCGTCCTTCGCGCGACCAGTAGTCGTCCGGCTCCAGGTTCAGCCAGAGCGCAAACTCATCCAGGGTCAGCGCCGCGCCCACTCCGTAGCTCACGGACATCAGGCGGCTGAAAAAGATCGAGAGCGGCGAATGGCTGCGGCCCAGATCGAGCAGCCAGCCGTAGCCCACCAGCAGCAGGATCAGGATTCCCCAGACCAGGTGATGAATGTGGTGGCCGCGCACCATCACCCATTCAAACGGTCCGTGGTTGTGAATCACCAGGCTCACGATCAGCCGCACGCCTGCGAAGGTGATCAGAAACGACACCGACGCAATGAACATGCGTCGGCGCGGCCGGTCGGGAATGGTGGAGCGAACCAGGAACCCCAGGCGGGTCAGCTGCAGCAACACCAGCAGCAGGACTACAACCAGGCTGGCGAACGCAAGCAGCAACAGGGCTCCGGTTCCGGGCATACCTCTATTGAATCATCCGCGGCCCGCTGTTCCGATCAACAAATGCGGGCGCAAGTGCCGCCGATCTCACGAAAGTGAGCACGGTCACGATGTCCCTTTACAGGAGCGTCTTATACTGTCTAAGGCGTCGAGAGCGGCGATTTCCCGCTCGCCCGACCCTCTGTCCAGGGGCAATCCCCGGCGTGCGGCGTTACGCTGCCGCGCGAATTCAATAGGAGATTTCAGATGCGAGTTGCTTTGTTGACCGGTGGCGGCGACTGCCCCGGTTTGAATGCTGTGATCTATGCCGCAGTAAAGAAGGGAATTCAAACCTATGGCGATGAGTTCATCGGCTTCCTTAACGGCTGGCGCGGCGTGCTCGACAATAACTTGGATTCCGCTGACCCTTGAGAAGATCGACGGCATCCAGTTGAAGGGCGGCACCATCCTTCACTCCTCGCGCACCAACGTCAAAAAGATTCCCGGCGGCATCGAGAAGGTGCAGGAAGTTCTCAAGCTCAACAAGATTGACGCGCTCATCGCCCTCGGCGGCGACGACACCCAGTCCGTCACGCTCTTCCTCAGCGAGCACGGCGTCCCCAGCGTCGGCGTACCCAAGACCATCGACAACGACATCAACGGCACCGACACGACCTTCGGCTTCGACACCGCCGTTATCGATCGCCACCGAGGCCATCGACCGCATCCACACCACCGCCGACTCGCACAATCGCGTCGTCGTCGTCGAAGTCATGGGCCGCGACGCCGGCTGGATCGCGTACGCTTCCGGCATCGCCGGCGGCGCACATGTGGTCCTCGTTCCTGAAAAGCCGATCGACATCGACCACGTCTGCGCCCTGCTCAAGTACAACTACGATCACGGCAAGCACTACGGCGTTGTCGTCGTTGCGGAAGGCTGCCATCTGCCCGAAGTCGGCCAGGTCATCGGCTCGCAAGGAAGTGGACTCATTCGGCCACGCGCGGCTTTCCGGCATCGGCGAGGCCCTCGCCAATCTCATCGAAAAGAAGACCGGCTTCGAAACTCGCTCTGTCAACCTCGGCCACACCCAGCGCGGCGGCGTTCCCACCGCATACGATCGCCTGCTCGGTCAGCGCTACGGCCTGCACGCCATCGACATGGTGCACGAAAAGAAGTGGGGCCGCATCGCTGTTCTGAAGGGTACCGACATCACCGACATCACCATCAAGGAAGCGATCGCCACCAATCGCCGGCTCGATCAGCGCTTCTTCGATGTCATCAAGAGCCTTGAAGCAAAGGTTTAGGTATTCGCCGCAATCAACACTACAGGAGCCATCCTCACCGGGGGTGGCTCTTCCATTTCGAGGCTCCGAACACAGCGGTTCCGCACTCTTTGTTCTGCGCGGCTTTGAAAGGGCACGGCTTCAGCCGTGCCGCAAATGGCGCAAAATGAGTACCGGCTTTAGCCGCTGCGGGATGGTTCTCTTCATCTTCACCATTCGTTCGGCCTTTTTCCGCAGCCTGTTTAGCCCCTGAGGGAATGCTGGCCGGCTTTGTCAGCACTCTCAGGCTTCTTTCTCAGAAAAAGACACCTTCCAGATAAGCTGGAAACGACAACATGAACTACGGAACCGATCCAGTCAATGCACTATCGTCTCTTTGAGTCCGATGACTTCGATGATCTCTACGCCATCGAAGAGGTGTGCTTTCAGCCGCCCCACCGGTTCAGCCGCCGATACATGCGCCACCTGGTTCAACATCCCCGCACTGCCACGTGGGTAGCCGAAGAAAGTTTCTGCCTCTCGGGATTCGCGATCGTTGAGTGGTCGATGCAGGGCTCGGGCGTTGTTGCCTACATCGCCACCATTGAGGTTCTTCCGGAGACGCGTTGCCGTGGCATCGGCTCAGAGCTCTTGCGGCGCATCGAGGGATCGGCGCACGCTGAGAGCGCCGCCGAGATATGGCTGCACGTTGACGCGGAAAACGCCTCCGCAATTCGTCTCTACGAGAGCTTCGGTTATCGCAATGCCGGCCGTGCCGAGCATTACTACGCGCGAGGCCGAGCCGCGAAGATATACATCAAGCAATTGACACGCTGAGACTATCCCTTTGCCGCCCCATCGGCTCCGCTGAAACGAACTCCCGTAAAATACAGTCAGGCCCTATGTCTATCAGCAACCCAAATATTCCGAAGCTGGTCATAGCCCTGCGCCATTACAGCAGGCAGGCTTTTCTCCACGACCTGCTCGCTGGAATCACAGTTGGCCTCGTGGCATTGCCGCTGGCCATGGCTTTCGGAATCGCTTCCGGCGTTACTCCTCAGGCGGGACTTTACACTGCGGTCATTGCCGGATTCCTGATCTCCGCGCTGGGCGGCTCGCGAACCCAGATCGGCGGTCCCACCGGCGCGTTCGTTGTAATCGTTGCAGGCATCGTGGCCCGATTCGGTATGAGCGGGCTTGCCATGGTCACCCTGATGGCGGGCATGCTCCTGCTGGCGATGGGCCTCACCGGCCTGGGCGCGGCCGTGCGATTCATCCCGCGGCCCGTTGTGATCGGCTTCACCAACGGCATTGCCGTCCTGATCGCAGCCACACAGATCAAGGACTTCTTCGGCCTGCGCATCGGCGCGGTCCCCAGCGAGTTTCTGCCACGAATGAAGGTGCTGATCGTCACATCTTCAGACCCTCAACTGGCATGCTTTGATGATTGGCGCGTTGACGCTGGCGATTCTGCTTCTCTTGCCGCGCATCAACAAGCGCATTCCGGCTTCAATCGTCGCTCTGCTGCTATGCACGCTGATCACAGTGCTGTTCCATCTGCCCGTGGAGACCATCGGCAGCCGGTTCGGTGGAATTCCCCGTGGATTGCCGCCCTTTTCGATTCCGGATTTTCACGCGGAGCACATTCTGCCCGCTGATCCCGTCGGCCTTTACCGTGGCCCTTCTTGCAGCTCTGGAGAGCATGCTGTCTGCGGTGGTAGCCGATGGCATGACCGGCGATCGGCACAACCCCAACGTCGAACTTGTCGGTCAGGGAATTGCCAACATGCTTTCGCCGCTGTTCGGTGGCATTCCGGCCACGGGGGCCATTGCCCGCACGGCAACCAACATTCGCTCCGGAGCGCGCACGCCCGTCGCCGGCATGGTGCACGCCCTGACCTTGCTTGTGGTTCTTTTGGTGGCCGCACCTCTCGCAAGCTATATCCCCCTTGCGACATTGGCCGCCGTCCTCTTCGTCGTGGCTTACAACATGGGCGAATGGGCCGAGATCGGCGGCATCCTGCAACTCGGCTTTACGAGCAGTGCCGTCTGGCTGGTCACCTTTGTCCTGACCGTCTTCGCCGATCTTACGGTAGCGGTGGGCGTGGGAATGGCCCTGGCATCCCTGCTCTATATCTATCGAATTGCCGAGACCACGACCGTTTCTCCCGTGACGGACGAGTACATTCGCGACGGACTGTCCCATTCGCTGCAGGGCCGCATTGTGCCGCCATATGTCTCGCTCCTGCGCATTCACGGCCCGTTCCTCTTCGGCACGACTGAGAAACTGGTCGAGGCGACCGCCAACCTTGAGGCATTTGCGCCGGTCGTCATCCTGCGCTTGCGCAACATGACGGCAATCGACGCCACCGGCATTCACGCGATTGAGACCTTCGCCAAGCGCCTCCAGGCCTCGGGGCGTTCTCTGTTGCTCTGCGGAGCGATGCAGCAGCCGTCGAAGCTGCTTCTCCAGCCACGATTCCTCGATCACGTCGGCAGAGAGAACATCATGCCGGACATCCAGTCTGCGCTGGATCGCGCAAAGGAAGTCCAGGGCGTGATGGATTCAGTTCGCGCAAGCTGACCGCGCCCCTCACCGTAGATCAGGCTCTAGCTAAGAGCTATGAACTGACCGGGGACATCTCGCTTCTCTTTTGCAGATCATTTCCCACTCCCGGCGCACCATGGAAACAGGAGTTGGAATAGAGGAGAACGCCCGGTGCCGGGTCTTTTCAGCCCGTCCTGAGCCTGGCGAAGGACGAGGTTCTGACCACTGATCACTGACCCCTGACCACTGGATTTTCCCCTAAGTCCTTTATTGAGAGGATTCTGCGGCTAAGTCCAATGCTGAGAGGATTTTAGCGCCACACCCCTCTTGTAACCCATTGAAAACAAGGAATTTCTTTACAGAATCCGGGGAGGGGGTAGGCGCTTGTCACAAGCTAGTGGTCGGCCCTCAGTACCGCCAGCTAGTAAGGTCCGCCCCCTTCGGTGCAGTCTTCTCGATGCGCTCAAGAATCTTCGGCAGGTACTGCGTGTTGTAGTGAAGCCGGGAGTAAGCATTGGGCAGCGTCGGATCGCCGTTCCAGCAATGCTCAGCGCGCGGCCCGTATGTGACCTCTCCGCCATAGGGCGGATTCGTCGTCGACTTCAGAAAATCCTCCATCCTGTAAACGGCATCGTTCAGGAAATAGGTGTCGTCTGAGCCAACGTAAATGTGAATCTTGCCTTCAAGCTTGGGACCCAGCGTTGCCCAGTCGCGCTCGAGGATCGCGGTCAGGTCGTAGTGCTCGCGCCAATAGTCGGCCACGCTGTGATCGATCTCGCCCGTGACTTTGTCGAAGATGGGCTTCGGGTACCCATCGTCGCCCACTGGCCCATAAACCGCCTGCCAGATGTCGAACTGCTCGCCGCTTCGACCGTGATCGCCCAGGGCAAGCTCGTAGGCATTGTTGTCCTCGGTGGTCACGAGAGTGCGTCCCAGGTAGTCGCGCATCGCAGGCTGCGGCACGCGTTTGTGCGCGCCCACGAGGAAGAACGCATTCTTGTCCTCGTAAAGATTGATGTTTGTAAATTCATGAAAGTCGATGGGGTCAGGACATGCCGCAAACGCACCGTTGTAATGATCGGGATAAAAGACCTGCACTGCGAGCGACTCCCAGCCGCCAGTCGATCCTCCATACACAAATCGCGCCCAGCCTTCCCCGAGCCCGCGGAACTTCTTTTCAATCGCGGGAATCAGTTCCTTCTCGATCGCGTCGCCGTAGGGACCCACGTTTGCCGAGTTCACTGCATACGAGTCGTCATAGAAGGGATTCGCATGCTGAATCTTGATGATGAGCACGCGCGGAAACTTCGGCGAAGTCCATTTCTGATAGAACTTGTAAGCCTCTTCCTGCTGAATGCGGTTGTATCCCGCCAGATGAAACCGCTGGCTGTAATCCGGCTTCAGATTGGAATCTGGCGGAGTCGTTCGAAAGTCGTCGAAGTCGCTCACGAAGTGATCGTGAAAGATAATCAGTGGAAAGCGCGCTTCGGTATGCTCGTCGAATCCTTCTGGCACCAGCACCACGGCGCTGACGAACATGGGACGACCCCAGAACTTGGTCAGCACATCGCTCTGAATACGAATGTGCCGAATGTATTTCGTATCCGCTGGCGGCGTGATAGGCGGAATCACCTTGGTCAGGGCGAGCGAAATCGCCGCACCGCCCGGCGCGATCCTCATTTTCGTCGGTGTTGAGTAGAGATTGCCGGGCGAGATGTTCCAGTGCTGCCCCTCGCCCTGGTCCATGTGCATCTTTACCGTCTTGCCGTCGCTGCGATGAAATGTTTCGTACTTGTTCAGCAAAGCCTGCACGTAATATTCGCCGGGAGGAACGTCCTTCAGGCTGCGAACGGGATAGCCCCAGGCGCTCGCATCCACAACTTGAGGCTTGCCGGGCTGCCATCCATCGACATTCACGCCGAAGACCATCTGCGTGCGCGGCGTGTCGTCGATCTGATTGCGCGGCTCGTCTGACGGATCAGTTGAAAGCAGAAGCAACAGCCGCCCGTCGAGCGGCTGCGCACTGACTTCGTTTGGAAACGTGACGGAGAAAGCCTGGGCAGCAGCAGCAGCCGGCAAAAACAGGGAAGTGAAGGCGCAAAAACCGAGAGCGAGCGATGAGACGATTGCCTTATTCATTAAGCCCAATATACAAGGCTGAACCAGCACATCTCACGATCGCTGACCCCTGACCTCAGATCACTGTTTCTGCGGCTTGTCGTAGGGCTGCTTATCCGTGATCCGCGGCCGATTCTCGGCTTGCAATTCCTTCGCGACCTGCTCGACCTCGCGGAAGACTCGCAGCAGATTTCCGCCCAGGATCTTGCGGCAGTCTTCGGCGGAGTAACCACGCTCCATCAGCGCCGCCGTAATCTTCGGCAGGTCAGCAGGCGAGTCGATGCCCTGAGGCAATTGCCCGCTTACGCCATCAAAGTCGGACCCGAGCCCAACATGGTCCACACCTGCCACCTTGGCGATATGGTCGATGTGATCAATTAACACGGACAGCGCCGGTCGCGGAATCCGGTCGGCGAATTGCCGCTTGAGCTTGTCGATCTCCGTTTGCGGAACCTCTTTGCCTTCCGCCTTGTATTTGTCGCGAAGCTCCTGCACTGCTTTGTCGACTTCCGGCTGCATCGCCTTTTGGGCGTCGCGATATTGCTGAGAAATGAATCCGGAGTAGAAGTTGACCTGAACCACTCCGCCCTTGGAGTTCGGTCCGCCGGAGTTAGCCACTGCGCGCAGCATGTCGTCCGTCATGTTGCGCGGCGCATCGCAGAGAGCACGCGCTGCGGAATGCGACGCGATTACCGGCGCCCGTGTGATGACCAGCGTGCGAAAGAAGGTGCGATCCGAAACATGCGAGATATCGACCATCATCCCAAGCCGGTTCATCTCGTAGACAACGTCCTTGCCGAACTCGCTCAATCCTTCCTTGGTGTGCGGAATGGACGTGTCATTGATGTCGCCCGAACTGTCGGCCCACCCAATCGAGTTGGCCCAGGTGAGCGTCATGTAGCGCACGCCAAGCGAATAGTATTGGCGCAGCAGTGCCAGAGAGTCCTCGATCGAGTGGCCGCCCTCGATGCCCATCAGCACCGCAAGCTTGTGTTCCCGGTGGGCAAGCTCGATGCCCTCCGGCGTCGTCACGAACATGACCTTGTCGGGATGTCTGGCGACCTGCTGCTTCACGGAATCGATCAGGATCAGAGTGCGCCGTGCGAATTGTCCTTTGTTCGGACCCGGATCCACCCAGATGGAGAAGAACTCAGCGCCCAGGTTGCCTTTCCGCACCGATTCCAGATTGAAGTTGCCGCCGCCAAGCGGATCGTTGAGGTCGAAGTTCTCATCGACGAATCGCTGCGGCGTATCGGCGTGTGTGTCGATCACGATGGAGGAGCGCTGCACTTGTTGAGGCGTAAGCTTTGTCGTCATCTTCGGGGATGTCTCAGTGGATGGTTTCGCTGGAGTTTGCGCGCAAAGTGTGGCCGGCACAACGACCACAAGGGAAGCAATCAGAACACGAGTCCGCATAGGCTTGGCGTAAGTGTACAACGGCACCCGCGGCCCAGCGGACAGAGTTAAGGTGCATCGGAGGTCAGGCCGAGCGCTTTGATGTATCCGGCATTCACACGCTCGCTCGTGAATTCAACTTTTCGCAGCAGATCGTCGAAGGCGGCTTGAATGTCGTCAGCCGACGGTCGCGCGGCGATGCGCTTTTCTGCGTTGCCTGTGCCCGGCGGCAGCGCGGCAAACTTGACGATTTCATCCCAGTGGACGGGCCGATCGAAGGTCACAGGGCTCGATGTCGCGTCCATCTTCTTGTACGGCCAGAAGCACCATCCGACATGATTGTCCTCCAGCGTCTTGTGTGAAGGCTGCAATCCACTCGTCCTTGTTTTCTCCGGATTCGCCAAGCCAGATCGGCACGTGATAGCGATCGCGGTAATCAAGATATTCGCGGATGACGGAGGCATCGGGCGCGGTCCAGTACTTGTGGAATGTGTACATCACGTTGGAGTCGAAGGGCGGCCCGAAGACTTTGAAGTTGCTGTCCCACTGCGCGCCACCAAGAATCAGGACGTGATTGCGGTCGACCTGGCGAATTGCCTCTGCAAGCCTGCGATAGAACGGCTCAAGGTCCTTGTTGAATTGCTGCAGTTGCGGGAAGTGTGGAATCGGCTCGTTCAGCAAATCGTAGCCGAGGATAATCGGCTCGCTCTTGTATCGCGCTGCAATGCGACGCCAGATCGCAATGGTGTGCGCCTGGGCTTCTGGACTGGAGTAGAGCCAGGGATAACCGCCGCTGTCGTCGATGTTGGTTCCGGTCTGGCCGCCGGGAGCGCAGTGCAGATCGACAATGATGTAAATGCCATCTTTGCGGGCCCATTGGATCAGACCGTCAAGGAGACGGAAGCCTTCGGCATCATCGGAGTCGAAGAGCTTCCAATGAATAGGAACGCGAACGGAGTTGAAACCCTCTCTCTTGACGCGGTCGATGTCGGCCTCGGTGACGTAAGTCTCGCGCCACCGATGCCAGAAGGCAGCGGCCTTCTCGGGCCCGATCAATTCGGCAGTCAGGTCTTCGATCTCGCGCGGCGACTGGGGCCCGCCATCGAAGTGAAACATGTAGCCTTCCGGCTCGAGCCAATTGCCGAGGTTGATGCCGCGCAGCATGAGCGGATGATTCGCGGAGTCGACAAGGTCCGACCCGGCCGTGTGGACGAAGCCGCTCTGAGCGCTCGCTTTGAATGAAGATGAAATGGCAAGAAGGATCAGGAAACGGAGGAGAATCTTGCGGTTGACCATGGCGACGAAAGTATACATCCCTCACGAACGGGCAGCAGGTGCTCCGCATTTTTTCGGCGTGGCTCGATCCAGCTCGGCCGGAAGCAAAAAGCGGCGCACTTTGAGGGGCCATATGGCTCCATACACCAGGGCAGTGCAAAACGCCACGTAGACCATGGCTGGCGGCAAAGATTCGCGGGTCACCTTGGTTACCTGTGTGGCACTGAGCATAGCTGGTTTTTCGTCTTTCGCATGGTGCATGAATGCTAGAATTCAGCCCAGTTACCCCCCTTTTGTACCGAAAGGAGTTACCCGGTGATCCGCTCAATTCGCCATCTGGCTGTCTTAATCACGCTTCTTGCGTGCTCGCTTACGGTTCCGCTGAGGTCAAATGGTCAAAGTGCGGATTTGTCAGACTCCACTCCGATGGGGAACATCGGAGCCGGCTCATCGATTGTGGTCAACGTGGACGTCGTCCTGCCGGCGAACGAAGGCACGATTTACTTCCAGCATGGCGCATTCACAACCTGGCAGGAGATTGACAAGAAAGCGCCGAGTTGCCGGCTTTACACCATTGGGAGTCCGACCGTGCGAAAGATGGTCCCTGGTCGGAAGCTGATTGTGACCGGGACGACGTTCAACAACGGCGGTCCCAATATGTATGGCGACGTGCTTCTTTTTGAAGATGACGCCACGATCAATCAGCTGCAGTGCAATGCCGGACGGAAAGGTTACATGACGATCGGTGAGTTGAAGCAGGTCTTCGGAGGCCTCTTCTCTCTGTTACAGGCAGAGCCCGTCGTCGGGTAGAGGAATTTAGGACTTACGCTGATTGCTTAGAAATGAATGGCCCAGGTTGCGCGGATGCGACCTGGGCCATTTCGTTGAGATTTTGAGCGATTTACTTGTTGGCGCCCGGTTTGTTGTTTCCAGGACGGGTCCGCGTTGTTCCATCTTCCCCGTCTTTGTATTGCTGAGGCGCGGGAGTGGTGCTTCCACTCGTCTTGACGGTTGATTTGTCCTTCGGCTCAAAAAGCGGATTCGTGCCGGAGGTGCCGTTCGGCTGATAAAGGGGATTCGACTGAACGCCGGACATGCCGGCCTTCTGCTTCTGATCGGAACCAGATTGTGGAGCCAGGGACTCCGAGGCGTGCCCAGAGTTCTTTGCGTTTGGCGCGGCCTGCGCGTTGCCGTTTTCGTCGGCGATGGCGCCGGAGGCCTTGGGGAACTGATCCTGACGGCCGCTGGCCTGGCCGGTGCTTGCTTCGCGGCGTCCTGTGGCCATGCCGCTCGATGCTTCGCGGTCGACTACGATGACGCTTCCCGATTTGCGGCCGGAAGCTGCGCCTGCAGACGATGGCTGCGAAGTTGGCTTGCTTGCATTCGTGGTCTGCGCGAAAGCTGCGGATCCGATGAGCAGAAAGGCGACTGCGCAGAGAACTCCTGTTTCATACGAACGGAACTTCATGAATAACCTCCCTTTAGATTTGCTTTCCGCTGTTGCGACAAGGGGTAAAAGGGTCACTTGAACAGCGCTTTGCGGCCCTGAGGCTCGCAATCGCACCAGTACACGCCATCGGAGCCAAGGGAGTAAATACAACTTGGAATGCGGTTTGTAACACCTAGGTACCTTGGATCCGAGGCCGCCCACAATCTTAAAGTCCAGCGAAACAGCGTTGCGTCTCGTTAATGCTGGATATCACAGAACTGGCGTGGGTTAGCTATTTCGTGACCGCGTAGATCGATTCATGAGAACTTCAAGCCACGAAACGACTCCAGCTTGCATCTGACCGCGGAAAGCACGCTTTGACTTCAATCCATGCTGGAGAGTTCATAATGCAGATTCGCCTGCCCGCGCGAACGTTTGCGCTGTGGATAGCTTTCCCCTCGTTTACGTTGAGTCTTCTTTCATGCGGCGGCAGCAACAGCTTTCATCATTTCAGTGATTCGGCATCAATCGAGCCTGAATCGACAGCAGGCCACCACATCAAAAACGTCTTCCTCATCATGATGGAGAATCACAACTGGACGGGAGATGGCAGCATCAGCATCAAGGGCAACTATTACGCCTCCTACATCAACAAGACTCTCGTGCCGATGGGAGCGCATCCGAGTCATTACTACTCGCACCTTCATCCAAGCCTGCCGAATTATCTCTGGCTCGAAGCGGGAACGGACTTCGGGCTTTTCAATATCGGCTCAGTCTGGGCGCACAGCCAGTCAACGGCATTCCACCTGGTTACGCAGTTGAAGAATGCCGGGATCTCATGGAGATCGTATGACGAGGTGACGAACGGAACCGAGTGTCCGCTTGGGCAATGGCACACACCGATGGTGTTCTTCGATGACGTAACTAACAACAACAATTGGCACTCGTCGTACTGCATCTCACACACGCGGCCAATGACCGAGTTGTGGAGCGACCTGAAGAACAACACCGCAGCCCACTACAGCTTTATCAAGCCGAACCTGTGCCACAGCATGCATTCGTCCTGCAACGGCGGGAACCAGATCAAGCAGGGCGACGACTGGCTCCGCGAGCACGTTCCTCAGATCATGAATTCGGAGGCATACAGGAATGGAGGGGTCATCTTCATCCTGTTCGACGAAGCAGGCAATTCTGGATACGGACCAATTCCGATGCTGATCCTGTCGCCGTATGCGAGGAAGGGCTACACCAACTACAGCACCTACAACCACGGTTCGACGTTGCGAACAATGCAAGAGATCTTCGGCGTGGGACCACTGATTCGCGACGCTGCGCATGAGAGCGATCTGCGGGATTTCTTTACGGTGTTTCCGTGAGACCGATGGACGGCTCCAGCTTTCAGCTTTTGGCTCCTAGCTTCTAGCTCTTAGCCTTCCAAGCAATTTGTGATCCTTGGTCGTCAGGCTGCCACGGCGCGTGTGGCCTTGCCTGGTTGTCTACCCCTCCCCGGATTCTGTAAGGAAATTCCTTGTTTTCAGTTGTTTACGAGGATGGTGTGGCGCTAAAATCCTCTCAACATTGGACTTAGCCGCAGATTCCTCTCAGCAAAGGAGTTAGGGCAAATCCAGTGGTCAGGGGTCAGTGGTCAGGGATCAGTAACCCGCCCAAGCAGAGCTTGAATCCTTCGGCAGGCTCAGGACAGGCTTAGGCACCCGTTTCACGATGTGGCATGAGTCTATCCCCCTCCCCGAATTCTGTAAGGAAATTCCTTATTTTCAATGGTTTGCGAGAGAGGCGTGTCCGCAAAATCCTCTCAACATTGGACTTAGCCGCAGATTCCTCTCAGCAAAGGAGTTAGAGGAGGATTTGCCGTCCAACCGCATGCGGGCTGCTCAAGTCGAGCTCATCGGACCATTCATTTCATTGTGCGCCGACGGAGCGTAAAGATCCGCAAAAGAGGGACCAGGCCTAAGGAACTAGAGGTTGACGGAGGTGCCGCCCCAGTCTTCTGGGAGGGTGTCGGCGATGGTCTGGGTGAAGTCCCAGCGGTGGCCGAAAAAGTCTTCGGCGTTGTACTGGCGCTCACCGTAGACGTGGTCGGTGGGTTCAGTCAGGATTCTTGCCCCGTGCTGACGGGCTCGCTCGCAGTGGCTGGCCGCATCAGAGACGCGGACCTGAGTGACGTGCGAGTGGTTGGGCGTGACGCTGCCTTCGCCGACGGTGATGCATCCGTCTCCGGCTCTCATCTGGATGCGGTGGTTGGCGATGCGGAGGCGGATGGTGAAGCCGAAGGCGGCGCTGAGCCAATCGGCCGCCGCTCCGGGATCGGGGTAGTAGAGGACGGGGATGACGGTGCACGGGGGAACGGAACGGTTGGAGAGCATGGGGACTCCGGGGTCTTGCGGTTTGGACAGGGTAGCACGGAGGCGGGTTGGAGTTCGTACTTTCCCAGGTCTCAGAGGCGAGATCCTTCCGACAGTCTCAGGAAAGGCTCTGGGGCACCGGAGCACCCGAACTAGGACGCGGCTCGCCGTTTCTTAATGTCGGTCAGGCCGGGCCGCCCGGCCAGCGCGGCCTCGACGACCGCGCGCACGGCGAACGAGAGGATGTCATCGGCTTCTTTGCCGTCGAGACTGCGGATGTCTTTGAGAACGATGAGCGGTTCCCAGCCAATCAGAACGCACAGAGTCGATACCAGCCGATCGAATTCCTTGCGAGTGAGTCGAGCGCGAGCGGGTTCGAGTGCCCGTTCAATCCACTGGACGCGTCGAAAACCCCGGCGCGGTGTACCGGCTAATGGTTCGTCGGCTTCGACGGTCAGGCGAATCAGCGCGCGTCCAAGATGCATGGTTTCGGCAGAGTGGCTGTTGACGGCCCGGCTCAACTGCTCGACGCGTGTCAAGGGATCGCTCGATCCGGAATCCGACAAGACAGGATCAATTGTGTTCGCGGTGAGGGCCCCGAGCGTCGCGTCGATGAGTAGCTGTTCCACCGTGGGGAAGTACATGTAGATGGTGCGGCGCGATACCTGGGCCGCTTCGGCAATGTCCGACGATGGATGGCGTCTTGCCGCCGGCGATGAGTTGCATGGTTGCATCGACGATTGCCTTGCGCGTCCGGTTCCGCTGAGCGATGCGTCCCACGCCGGCGGAGGCGGCAACTCGGGTTCCGGTTAGATTTTTCTTGACCTGCTTTGGCATCGCTGTCATTATACACGCGTGCAGTAATTGCACACATGTGCAATTAATAAAGAGGGAGGTCGGAAATGGATCGGAGAGACTTTCTAAAGATGTCAACGGCGGCGACAATAGCGTTACCAGTTCAGGAGACATTTGCCATGCAACCAGCAAGCCAGGAAAAGACGATGTCGGCAACCGTAGTAAAGGCTGAAGAGGCGGATGTTTACAACCTGTTGGGCGGGGGAGAAGCCCGGTTACTCCTGACGGGGGAAAGGACCAACGGAGCATCCTGGATGGGCCGCTTTCGCGAAGATCCGGGATTCATGACCCACTATCACTACCATCCCAATACGGACGAGCAGTTCTACATTCTGGATGGAGTCCTCTCGGTGTATACGGACGAGAAGTGGCATGAACTTGGTCCCGGGACAGTTGGAGTAATGCCCAAGGGCAAGCCGCACGCCCAAGGCAACCGGGGCGACAAGCCAGTTCACTTCATCGGATCGGGAACGCCTGCGGGTTTTGAAAAGCTCTTTCCAGCTTTGGACGCGCTGATGAAGCGCATGAAGCCGGGAACTCCGGAGTTTGCAGCAGAGTTCCTGAAGATCATGCCCGGTTGCGACATCGTGAGCCTGGGACCGGCGCCGAAGGGATAACGGGCGATGCGGACTGAGGTGCCGTGCTTTCCCGGGTCTCATCTGTCGCGGCGGACGAGACCTGGGGCACCCGGAGATCTCGCCGCATCAAAAAATCGATGGAGGGATCAATGGACAAACGAGCGCCGCTGAGCTTCACTTTTTACTTTGGCGCCACACCAGACAAGGTGTGGGAGGGATTTACCTCGTCTGAGTCGAACCGTGTGATCTTCATGGGTGCGGAGCTGAAAACTGACTTCAGGCCGGGCGGCGAGATCGCGTGGATGGGACCGGGAAAGGATGGGAAGATCATCCCGTATGTGCATGGAAAGGTTTTGCGCTTCGAACCGCCGCGCGTGCTGCAGTACACATTCGCCACGAGCCAGGCTGATAAGCATTCGCGCGCAACTGTGGAACTGACTCCGGAAAGCGAGTCAACGAAAGTCTTGGTGACGCATGATGAGTGGGCAGACGATGATCCAAACTACGATTTCTGTGCGGATGGGTGGCCAAGAATCCTCTCGCGACTAAAGACACTGATCGAGACGGGGAAGACGTTCAAGCCGCACTGAGGAAGCAGGGTCCCAGGAAACTGGCTTTATCTATTACTCAGTTTTGCCCGGCTTGTGGTTTTCCGATCGCGTCCGTGCGGATCCATCTTCCTTGTGTATCGGTTGGGCGGCTCGAGGCTTGATCCGAAGAGGCCTCGCGAAGCCTTGTGGCCTCAAATGTCGACGGTCTCTGTTTCGTTCCATGGGGCGTGATCATCAAAGTCACGACTGCGCCAGGAACCGGGTCTCTGAGCGAACTCATCGTCATGAACGACCTTCCTCAAAACTGATTTCCGCGGTTGGGACAAGGGAAAAGTGGATCCCAGCGACGCGGGCCGCCGCCTTTTCGGGCTGGACGGTCGCACCAGTACACGCCAGCCGAAGCGCGGCTGTACATACCACTTGCATCACGGTGTACTTACTTCGGTACTGACGTGGCGTCAGGCAGGGTGAGATTGGAGAGCAGGCGTGAGAAAAGCGGTTGGACGTGGTGTCGGCGCAGATCGGATTGGGTTTGTGGCATCTCGCCCTAGCAGAGCTAGGACGAGGCACCCCTTCAGGAGATGTTTGGGGTGCCCCGGCCCTGGTTTAAAAGGAGATATTGATCGCGATTCCTGGACGTCCAGGGTATCTGCGGTTGTAAAGGTAATACCCGTCGTTGTGGTAGTCAACGTACACGTCGTCGTTCTGATACCAGGTGCCACCCCAGTATTCGGGATACGGGTCCATCATCGTGAACCAATGGCCACCGTATTGGAAGCGTGGGTTGCCGCCCTCGTAGGCGAAGGGAAGGCTGTAGACGCGGAACGAGTGATCCTGGCCGTAGTGGACACGGAAATAATCGTCTGGGACCCGGTAGCCGTTGTATCCGCCTCGTTGCTGCCAACCGCGGTGCTCGTATTCCCAATGGTTCGCGCGCCGCTCCTGCCAGGCACGCCGCTGCTCGGTCTGCTGCTCGCGCATCTGCTCTTCTGAGCGCTCCATCTGCTTGATCTGGCCGTAGTGGTTCCCGTTGTCACCCTTGTAGGCGTGTTTGTCTTGGTTCTCCGCCTTCTTTTCCTGGCCGTGATTCTTGTAATCCTGCTGGTACTGGTCGTGGCCGTGGTCCTGCTGCTTCTTTTCCTGACCGTGATTCTGCTTGTCCTGGTGCTTGTCGTCTTGATCGTGTGCGTAGGCGAAGGTGCAGGATGCGAAAGCCAGCGACAACATGGATATTGACGCGAAGATCCCAACTCGTTTCATAAGTGTCCTTTTGTGCGGATTCGTAACAAGATGGTCTCGTGCTGGGGTGGCTTTGTCTACGGCACAGTGGTGCTGGTGGGGAACGGGGGTACTAACTCGGGCCAGGAGAATTAGAGTGGCGCTCTTTCAGCCGGGAGAGATGTAGGGCCCCGGGCGTGCTCCAAAACTGAGTCTCGGAGCTGCTTTTCCTCAGCCAACCCGGATTTCAACTGCCTTTCACGCGGCATGCTGCATACGTCTGCCGACTAGAATGAAGCCTAGCCATGGCTGAATTTACTCACTTACATCTTCATACGGAATATTCGCTGCTGGACGGGGCTTGTGACGTTCACAAGCTGATTGACCGGGTGGCGGCGCTGGGGCAGAAGTCTGTCGCGATGACGGACCACGGGAACATCTACGGGGCGGTGCATTTTTTCAATGCGGCCAAGGCGAAGGGGATCAAGCCGATCCTGGGGTGCGAGCTGTATGTGTGCAAGGCCGAGGACCATCGGGCCGACACTCCCAATGACACGATACAACCACCTGCTGGTGCTGGCGGAGAACGAAGAGGGGTATCGCAACCTGATTCGCATCACTTCGGAGGCTAGCCTGCACGGGTTCTATCGCAAGCCGCGCGTGAGCAAGAAATATCTGGCGGAGAATGCGAAGGGGCTGATCGGATTTTCCGGCTGCCTGAGCGGCGAACTGTGCGAGGAACTTGAAGCGGGCCGCTACGAGAAGGCGCGAAGGCCGCGGCGATGCAGTACCGGGACATCTTCGGGCGCGGGAACTTCTACCTCGAGATTCAGGACCAGGGGCTTGAAGCAGGAGAAGAAGATTCAGGCGGACCTGTTCCGGCTGGAGAAGGAACTGGACATTCCGCTGGTGCTGACGAACGATTCGCACTATCTGTGCGGCGAAGACTCGCACGCGCACGACGTGATGCTGTGCGTGCAGACGGGCGCGAAGATTCACGATGCGGATCGCTTCCGCTTCGATTCGCGATCAGTTCTTTGTGAAGAGCGCGGACGAGATGGCGCGGCTGTTTCCGGATTCGCCGGGCGTGCTGGAGCGCACGATGGAGATTGCGGAGCGCTGCAACTTCAAGCTGAAGGGCGTGGAGAATCCTTTTCCGGAGTTTGCGGTTCCGGAGGGGCACACCATCGACAGCTACTTCGAGGAGGTGTGCCGAGAGGGTCTGAAGAAGCGGCTTGAGACTGCGGTGCGGCAACTGGAGTTGCGCGGGGTCAGGCGCGCGGCCCCGCATGAGTATGAATCGCGGCTGAATTTCGAGATCGGCATCATCAAGCAGATGAAGTACTCGGGATACTTCCTGATCGTGTGGGACTTCATCAAGTACGCGCGGGACAATGGGATTCCGGTGGGCCCGGGGCGCGGATCGGCGACGGGTTCGCTGGTGGCGTATGCCATGGAGATCACGAACATCGATCCGATGCAGAATGTGCTGCTGTTCGAGCGGTTCCTGAATCCGGAGCGCGTGACGATGCCGGATATCGACGTGGACTTCTGCCAGAACCGGCGCGGCGAGGTGATCGACTATGTGACGCGGAAGTATGGGCGCGAGCAGGTGGCGCAGATCATCACGTTCAACACGATGGCGGCGAAGGCGTCGATCAAGGACTGCGGACGCGCGATGGACATGCCGTACGGCGACGTGGACCGGATTGCCAAGCTGGTTCCGGCGACGGTCGGCATGACGCTGGAACGGGCGCTGGAAGAGTCCCCGGATTTGCGCAAGGCGTACGACAGCGACAAGCAGGTTCGCGAGCTGATCGATACGGCGAAGAAGCTTGAGGGACTGGTGCGCGGGGCGGGCGTTCATGCGTCGGCGGTGGTGATTGCGCCGCGTCCGCTGACGGAGCTGGTGCCGCTGAACCGGACCAAGAACGACGAAATTGTGACGGCCTACGACATGAAGGCCGTTGAGAAGATGGGCCTGCTGAAGATGGACTTCCTGGGCCTGGCGACGCTGACGGTAATTACCGATTGCCTGAAGCTGATCGAGCAGACGCGCGGAGAAAAGCTGGACATCGACATGGTGCCGCTGGATGATCCGGAGACGTTCAAACGGGTATTTCACACGGCGCTGACGTCGGGGATTTTCCAGTTTGAGTCGAGCGGGATGCGGGACATTTTGCGGCGATACAAACCGGATACGGTGGAGGAGTTGACGGCGCTGAATGCGCTCTACCGGCCCGGGCCCGATGGACATGATCGACGATTTCGTCGAGCGCAAGTGGGGACGGCGGAAGGTGGAGTTTCTGCTGCCGGAGCTTGAAGGGATTCTGAAGGACTCGCTGGGCGTGATTGTCTACCAGGAGCAGGTGATGCGGATCGCCAATGTGCTGGCGAGCTACAGCCTGGGCGAGGCGGATTTGCTGCGGCGCGCGATGGGGAAGAAGGATCCCAAGGCGATGGCGGAACAGCGGGACCGCTTTATGAACGGCGCTGCGAAGCTGGGCCATCCGAAGGCGGCGGTGAGCGAGATCTTCGATCAGATGGCGAAGTTTTCGGGCTACGGATTCAACAAGTCGCACTCTGCGGCGTATGCGCTGGTGGCGTATCAGACGGCGTATTTGAAGACGCACTATCCGGTGGAGTTTATGGCGGCGTTGCTGACGTCGGAAACTTCGAAACCCGAGAACGTGGTGAAGTACATCGGCGAGTGCAGGGAGATGAATATCGCGGTGGAGCCGCCGGATGTGCAGGTCTCGGGCGCGCAGTTTACGCCGCATGGAGAAGCGATCCGCTTCGGCCTGGCGGCGGTGAAGAATGTGGGCGGCAACGCGATCGAGTCGATTATCAAGGCTCGCGAAGAAGCGGGCGGGCGGTTCACGAGCTTCTGGGAGTTCTGCGAAAAGGTCGATCTGCGCGTGATGAACTCACGCGTGATCCAGTCGCTGATCAAGGCGGGCGCGCTGGATTCGCTGGGCAAGCGCGGGCCGCTCTACGACGCGGTGGACAAGGCGATGGAGCGCGCGCAGAAGGCGCAGAAGGATGCAGCGCAGGGGCAGTCGGGGTTGTTCGGGCTGTTCAACGATGCGCCGGCGCATGGGCACAGCGCGCGACGATCTGCCGAAGGTTGCGGACTGGGAAGAGGGCGAGCGGCTGGCAAATGAGAAGGAAGTGCTGGGCTTCTTTGTATCGGGGCATCCGCTGGACAAGTACGCGGAGAAGTTGCGGAATCTGACGGGCGTAATCTCGACGGCCGAGGCGCTGGAGCGCAAGCCACCGGAGCGTCGATGGGGCAAGGAATCGGATCCGGCGGATGAGATCCAGGTCGCGGGGATGATTCACGGGCTGCGCGTGCAGAAGAGCAGACGCGATCAGAAACTCTATGCGCAGGCGTCGCTCGAGGATGCGACAGGGAAGATCGAGCTGATCTGCTTCTCGCGCGATTACGAGCGGCTCTCGGCGCAATTGAAGATCGAGGCTCCGGTGCTGATTCGCGGAATGCTGATGGGCGAGGAAGATGCGGCGCCGAAGATCTCGGTGAGCCAGATACAGCCTCTTGAAGAAGTGCAGGTGAAGCTGCCGACGGGCGTGCGCATCCGGATCAATCTCGATCGGGCGACGGAAGAGATGTTTGCCGGATTGAAGAGCGCAGCCGATGCCGCACCGGGGCCGGGGAAGGTGATGCTGCACCTCGAAAAGAAGGGCGAGTACGCGGTGATTCTGGAACCGGAGCAGATGAGCGTGGCGGCGGATAAAGGATGGGTGGAGCGCGTGGAGGAGGTTATCGGGAGGGGAACCGTGCAGGCTCTGAATTGAGCCCGGAACCGGCTTCCTCGAATAGCCCTCTCAGCGTAACCGCTGAGAATCCCAAGAAAGGTAAGGAGTGTTGAAAAGAAGTTAATACATTGTCACATTTTTGCGAATACTACTTTAGTAATAAATCGATATTTTTGCGGGTTTTTGTGAACGCTGTGCTGGGAACCGATGATTTTACACGGATTTATATGGTTACAGAAAAAGGAACCCCTCGTGGTCGAGGGCGACGGCGATCTGAATAAACGGGATCTCGACCCGGCCATCGAGGTCGCTTGATGGCGTAATAGGGCCGGAAGAGACAGAAGAGGGCATCGCTTTGAGTGAGAACTGGAGCAGGCGAGAGTTTCTTGGGGCTGCCATGGGCGCTGCGGGGTCGCTTGCGGTTGCCGCGACCGCGAATGGGGCGTTTGGCGCCGCGGGCCCGCTGAGCGGCAGATTCGTGACGCATGTCTCGATTGTGCGAGTGAATCAGATTGAGGTGACGCCCACTCGCTCAATCGGCGAGGATGAAGCTGTCGATAACCGGCCAGAGCGGATTCGATCGAGGCGGGATGCATTTGAGCGTGGATGCCCCGGCGGCAGGATGACCTGGGCGATCAGCTGGCTCGCGCTGCATGACACGCGCGACGAGTACAAAGAGGCACGGCGACTGCTGGCAAGCTACCACGATCGCTACGGCGACGAGATTACCTTCATCCCCGGCGGATACTTTGCGCCGATGTTCGACACACGCGAGAACAATCGGAAGACCATACACACCGCGCTGAAGATGGTCTCCGACATGGTTGGAGGGGGCTATCGCCCTCAGTGCGTGGTGGCGGGCTATCTGGATTCGGAGAACCAGCGGTATCTTGCGACGGATGAGGGGATCCACGTTTGCCAGGGCGAGATCTGGAGTCAGCACGGAATCGATAATGGCGATGGAGACGGAGGAATTTGCTATCCCTACTACCCGAGCCGTGAGCACTATCTGAAGCCGGCACAGGGCACGCCGGACTTTATCGATTGCGTTTGCCTAGACGGCTGGACCTGCGATTTTCTAACAGCGCGGCGTGAGGGGTTTGCTGGCGGATTTAACAGCAGGCTCGGCGTGGGGCCGATTGAGACGGTGGGAAATCTTGGACGCGAGGCTGGCCGTAAAGAGATGATGGATACCACGGCGATGCACTTCGATACGGGTTACAGCCTGAACGGATTCGGATGGGTGACTGGAATTTGGGAAACATCGATCGGACACGATGAGGATTTGGCGTGGTGGCTTCAGGCGGTGCGGCAACGATGGCCGGACACACGCGTGATGACCGAAGGAGAGTTTGGCCTGGAGTGGCGCAAGCACAACGCGGATAATCGGCAGCTCAATTACCGGTTCGACGCGAAGGGCACGGGGGCGCCCGGCTCGGAGGCGGAGCTTGAGATCAAGTGGTTCATGAATCGCGATTTCAGGCTGGCGCTGCTGCGGAACTGGAAGACAGGCGGCGCGTCAGAGGTGATCGATTTCACGCGATACGATTTGAAGGCGCAGGAACCTGATGCGCTGCAGCGCGAATGGAGCCTGATGAATGTGCTGAATCAAAAAGGCACCCGGCCGCAGGACAAGCCGCGGCCGCTGGGACAACTCAGCGCGGATGATCAACGAAGAATCTTTGCGCGGTACCCGGAGCTGAAACAGCTGTTGTGACGCCGCGGGAGAGGTTTGAATCCTGCCGCCATACATAGCGGAGTTTTTTGAATCCTGTCCTGGCATCTAACCTAGCCAGTAAATATCCTCAGTGAGTGCATTGGCCTGTATGGCGCCAATTGAAAAAGCAATTTCTCATTGCCTCAATTTAGGCTGATCCCACGTCTCTCTATCGCGACATGGGCGCCCGATGTGTTGCATGAGTTGCCGGTATTAATGTAGCCTCTTCGATCAACCACACCCAGTTTGCGAGGCTTGGAAATGCTTAAGCGGTTCGGAATGACCACCGTTGTGCTGTTCGTGCTTGGTTTCGGCTCGGCATCCTCTTCTCATCTCAACGCACAGGCCCCTGACCCCGGCCGGGGACATGACGGTACAACAGTTCTGATACGAGTACTCAGCGGGATCGAGGAAGAGTCATATCGCGCGTGGCAGTCGAACGACACGAAGTTCTGGTATACCTTCCTCTCCGACAAGTTCGTCAGCTGGGGCTTGTCGGGTCGAATTGACAAAGCGGCCGCCATCCGTGAATGGAGCGACACGAATTGCAAAATTGACAGCTACCAAATCTCCGATTCCCAGTTGAGCCGGCTGACACCCGAGGTCGCCGTCATCACGCATAAGACGATCGTGGACGGCTCCTGCGGCGGGAACCGGCTCCCGAACGCGAGTTGGACAGCGACAGCCTACGTTCTCGAAGGGACGCGCTGGAAGGCGGTATTCCGCGCCGGATCGGCGATCGTTGACCCCGCGAAGCTGCCAAAGCGAACTGTGGACATGACCGCAGCGGGCCGGCCAGCCAGCCATGATGCCAAGACCGAGGCGATGCTGAGCCGCGAGCAGGCCATTTGGGATGCGTGGAAGGACAGGGATGCGACACGGCTCGACGCGCTGATGCCGCAGCAGGTTCAATTCATCGATATCTTCGGCACGCACATCGCTACGCGGGCCGAGACGCTCAGTGCCTGGTCCGGGCAAGGCTGCGATGTCAAGAGTTTCCAGCTTGCCGATGCCCGGGCGACTATCTTCACTTCGGACTTCGGAATCCTCACCTTGTATGCCACCGTGGACGGAAGCTGTTTCGGTCAACCCGTTATCCCGGTGTGGACATCATCGTTCTACGTCAGGCGCGGAGATACCTGGGTCTGGAGCTTCGGCATCAACATTCCGGCGCACGCCAGTTCGATCTGAGTCTGAATGGCTGGCGGTGGAACGTGCCAAGGCATTTTTTCCTTATTGCCGTTCGCAACGGCTGCAGTTGGCTCATCGCAGTCTGGCACAATCTCGAATTAACGAAAAGTTCCTAAGAAAGACGGCTTAATCCAGCCATGGTTTCGGAAAGACCGCGACTCGAAACTCCCCCGTTCGGGTCCTCGACGGGTGCCAAATCGCCAACTCACTCATCAAAGAATCGTTTGGCACTTTAGAGTGGGTGCTTAGCCTTGTTTTGCCCACGCACTAGCGTTGAGTATGTCGACGGACGCACTTTCCGGCGACGGCGTCAGCGCAGGAAGGCCTCGGCCAGGCCGCCATCGACGGGAATGATGTGACCCGAAGTGCAGCGTGAGCGCGGACCTGCGAGAAAGAGGATGGCTTCAGCGCAGTCGACCGGGTCGATGGGCTGATGCGTGAGCGTTCGCTTCGCGTAGAAGGTTGCGAGCAAGCCGCGCAGTTCTTCGTCGCTCATTCTTTCTTCGAAAGGAATGTTGTACTTTGTGAGCGAGGCGCGGACACGGTCGCGCGGGAACATTGTTGATCCCTTCACCACGGTTGCGGGACTGATGCCGTTCACGCGCACTCTGGGCCCCATCGAGACGGCCAACTCGCGGACAAGGTGCGAGACCGCGGCCTTGCTCACGTCGTATGCCTCGCTTCCACGCTTGGCGACGACGGCATTGGCCGAGCTGGTGAGAACAATCGAGCCATCAAGGCCCTGTTCCGCGAAGAGTTTTGCGGCTTCGTCGGCGAGCACATAATTCGCAGTGACATTGACATCGAGCGTGGTGGCCCACATGGCGTCGGAGACCACTCCGTCAGGCGATGAAGGAAAGAGCGCCGCGGTGTTGATGAGGATGTCGAGTCCGCCGAAGGCTGCGACGGTTGCCCGCAACGCCTTTGCGATGGCTTCGCGGCTGCGAATGTCGACGCTGGTGCTTGCAACGAATTCCTTCTGCGTGACGGATTTCAACTCGTCGGCAACGCGTGCGGCGGCGGCTTCGTCACGGTCGGCGATCATGACGTGGGCTCCGCGAGAGGCCGCAAGCAGGGCCACTTCGCGGCCAATGCCGCTGGCTCCGCCGACCACGAGGGCGATGCGGCGGCTGAGTTCCTTCTCGGGTGGCTGACGGCGAATCTTGGCTTCTTCCATCGCCCAGTATTCAATGCGGAAGGCCTCGATGGGCGGCAGCGCGACGTAGTTGGTGTAGACCTTGAAGCTCGCTGGATCCATGGATTCGCCGCATTGAGGGAGCGTTCCAGTGACTTCCCCCTCGGCCAGAAGGCTGGCGCCTTCCATCACGTGGATCGCGTTCGTGTAAAACTCGCCGGTGATGCGGGCCTCGGTCTTGTTCTTGCCGAAACTGAACATGCCAAGTCCGGGGATGAGCACGATGGTTGGATTGGGGTCGCGCAAGGCGGGTGAATCAGGCGTAGCGAAGTAGTGGTAGTAAGCGCGGTATTGTTCGCGGTATTCCTCGAGCGAGAGCCTGGATCTGGGTCTTCAGCGCGTCGAGTCCGGCGCCGGATGGCCAAGGCACAAAGAGCGGACGGATCTTGGTGCGGATGAAGTGATCGGGGCAACTGGTGCCGAGGTAAGCCAGTTCCTTTGCATCGGCGGAGTTGACGAATTGCATCACATCGTCAGCGTCGCTGAAGCTCGCAATCCAGCGATGCTGCGTGCTGACTCGTCCGCGGAGGAAGGGCGCGATTTCCGTGGCGAGTTGCTTCCGCTGGGAGCGAGCGGGAACAGCTTCGCCTCCAAAGTGCGGGAGGCCTTTGGCCTTGCCGTGGCGCTCGATGAACTGGCCGATCTGATCAATGACGGTGAGCGTGTTCACGTAGCACTCGCGCTGTGTCTGCCCCCAGGTAAAGAGGCCATGACCGCCGAGCAGGATTCCATCGCAGTCAGGATTGTCCTGAACTGCCTTGCGAAGCATCAGGCCCAGCTCAAAGCCGGGGCGCTGCCACGGGACCCACACGAGATGGTGGTCGAATTCGCGATTGAACTCAATCATCTTGACCTTGCCGTTTGCGGAGGCAGCGAGAGCGATTCCCCAGTCGGGATGAAGGTGGTCCACATGCGGGAAGGGAAGAAAGCCGTGAAGCGGCGTGTCAATGGATGCGGCGACCGGGTTGTTGCCGAAGGTGCACAGCGGATACATTGCGACCATGTCGTCTTCGGCGTCAACGCCTTTATAGGCGCGCTCGAGGGCGAGGAACTTCTGTTGGTAGAGAGTGGCCAGGCCGGCACGTTTCATGCTGCCCAGATCTCCACCTGAACCCTTCACCCAGAGCACTTCGACGGATTCGCCGGTGAGGGGATCCACCTGCTTGACCTTCGAGCTGGTGTTTCCACCAGCAAAGTTGGTGATGCGCAGGTCAGATCCGAGCAGATTGGAACGATAGCGCAGCAACTCAGGCTCATCGAGCGTGGCGGCAACGCTGGGAACCCAGCGGTCTTCGAGAAAGCGAAGTGTGGGAGAAGCGACAGTAGCGTGAGCCATATGCACCACCGAGCGGGGAATTTGGCCGGTCTCCTGAGAGAGCCCCAAGGAGGATTTTACCCTCGCCGGAGGGGGAAGGGGCCTGAGCGGTTTGTGAACTCAAGATGAAGCTTCATCGTTGACGAGGATAACGCTGAGGAACCGGGGGCCGTGGACGCCCTTGATGCGTGTCATCTCAATGTCTGCGGTGGCGCTCGGGCCGGAGATATATGTTGCCAGAGAAGGCGGCCGCTGGCAGCGCGCGAAGTACTCCGGCAGAGTCTCGACGACCTGGCTGGAACGGAGGATACAGAGGTGCCAGTCGGGCAGGAGCGAGATCACGCGACGGCCTTCGGCGGCGGAGTGATGGAGGGCGATCGTTCCCGAGTCTGCGATGCCTGCGAAAGCGGCGGTAACAACGCCGTCACAGTTCTCAATTTCGTCGTGAGGGAGATCGCGATCGACCTTAAAGCGCGCTCCGGTCCCGGGCCAGTCGACTTGCAAACCGGGCGGAACAATAAAGGTGCTCCTGCCGCTCTTCCGAAGCTGTTCTGCAATGGCGGATTGCAGGTCCGCAGGGGTGGCTTCTGTAACATCTGCGCCATATTCGCGGAGGCGCTCGACCATCAATTGCAGGAGAGCAGCACGGTCAAGGCCGCCGCGATGAATGTAGTTGCGCGTGAGGTCGGCGTAGGGAGTGCCTTGGGCATCCTGCGTGGCGGCGCGGATACGGTCGAGGATGGATTGCCGGGAGGAAGCGGAGGCGGTCATTGGCCCTCCTTGCGGCGCGTTGCCCACCACTCGCGGAATGTCTGGTCAGGCAGGCCGCGCAGATCGCGGGTTACGGTCCATCGCGCGCCCAGGCTGGGAAGGTGATGAATCCACCCGTCCTTGCCGGTGAAGAGGCGCAGGGCTATCCGGCCGAGGCGCTGAGCCAGGCGAAAGCGCGAGGCACTGGCGAAGGCCATGTTTGCGGCCTTCATGCCGAGGTACATGGGATCGAACCAGCGCCGGGTTTCAATGCGTTCCTGATCGACGACCTGGGCGCGCAACTCGATCAGCACTTCCGGGATGTTGATTTTGACGGGGCAGACTTCGTAGCAGGCCCCACACAGCGACGAGGCGTAAGGCAGCGACTTCGCGTGTTCCATCTTCATGAGTTGCGGTGTGAGAATGGCGCCGATGGGACCGCCGTAGACAGAACCGTAGGCGTGGCCGCCGGTCTGGCGGTAGACGGGACAGGTATTCTGGCAGGCGCCGCAGCGAATGCACTGCAGCGTTTGCCGTTCCCGAGGGCGCGCGAGGATGGATGAGCGGCCGTTGTCGAGAAGCACGACGTGGAAGCGCTGCGGACCGTCGCCCGGTGTGACGCCGGTCCAGAGAGACGTGTAGGGATTCATGCGCTCGCCGGTGGCGGAGCGGGCGAGCACCTGCAGCATCACTTCGAGATCCTGGAAACGCGGGATCACTTTCTCGATGCCGGCGAGCGTGATCATCGTGCGCGGAAGGGTCAGGCACATTCGGCCGTTGCCTTCGGATTCGACGACGGAGACCGCGCCGGTTTCGGCAATCAGGAAATTGGCGCCGCTGATTGCGGTGGGCACGGTCAGGAACTTCTTGCGCAGATAGGTGCGCGCGGCTGCGGTGAGAACCTGCGGATCGTCGGATAGATCTTCAAGGCCCATGCGGCGCGCGAAGATTTCACGGACCTGGCTCCGGTTCACGTGGAGTGCCGGGGCGACGATGTGCGAGGGCTCGTCGTCGCCGAGCTGCAGGATCAACTCGGCGAGGTCGGTTTCTACGGCGGATACGCCCGCGGCCTTGAGCGCCGGGTTGAGCTGAATCTCCGCGGAGGTCATGCTCTTGATCTTGATGACCTCTGTTGCGTTCTCTTCGCGAAGAATATCGAGGATGATGGAGCGAGCCTCTGCGGCGTCGCGCGCCCAGTGAACCGTACCGCCTGCAGCCGTGCATCGCGATTCGAACTGCTTCGAGGCAGGCGGCGAGATTGTCAAGCGCATAGGCGCGGATGGCGGCGGCCGCAGTGCGCAACTGCTGCCAGTCAGCTTTTTCAGCAACGAGGAGGGCGCGCTTTGCCTGAATCACGTCTGTGGCGTGCGCGACATTCTTGCGCAGTTGCGCATTGCGCAGAACCGGCAATGCAGCCTCTGGAAACGGAGGCGCGATGCGGGGGTCCATCACGGGCTGCAGGGGTGGCGGAGCTCATGACGTCGCCTCGGCCGGGGACTCTTCAGTGCTGGCGAGGATGCCGGCAATGTGAATGGTCTGCATGCCCGCATACTGCCGGTGGAGCGCTCCGCCAAGGTGCATCAGGCAACTGTTGTCGAGGGCGGTGCAGTACTCCGCGCGCGTGGCGAGGACATCCTGGAGCTTTCCGGCAAGCATCGCGGAGGAGACTTCAGCAGTTCTTGATGGAGAAGGTGCCGCCGAATCCGCAGCAGCGATCGATGTTGGCGAGCGGGACAAGCTCGAGGCCGCGAACTTTGCTGAGCAGGCGGAGCGGCCTGTCTCCGACGTGCAGTCCGCGCAGCCCGTGGCAGCTTGCGTGGTACGTGACGCGGTGCGGGAAGTAGGCGCCGACGTCTTCGACGCCAAGGCTGATCGACGAGGAACTCGCTCAGCTCAAAGATGCGGGGCAGCAGGGTTGCGAATTGTTTGCGCAGATCGTCGTCGCCGAGTTCGGCGAAGAGGCCGGGATACTGGTCGCGAATCATGGCGACGCAGGAAGAGGAGGGAATGACGACGGACTCGGCGTCCTGATAGAGGCGCACAAAGCGCGCGGCCTGCGAGAACGCCTCGGAGCGGAAACCGGTGTTGGCGTGCATCTGGCCGCAGCAGGTTTGTTGGGGACGGAACTCGATCTCCACGCCGAGGCGCTCAAGCAAACGAACAACGGCGCGGCCGGTTTCTGGGTAGAGCGTGTCGTTATAGCAGGTGATAAAGAGCGAAGCACGCATCGGATGCACCCTGAATCTAACTGCGGCGTGAAAGGGGATGATATTTCGTTGTATCGCTTGTTGTCGAATGCGGCTGCGCAAGGAAGAGGGACGAAACGGTGTCGGCGAGCTGCGATCAGCGGGCGGGCTGTTGATCTAGAATTGCCCGTGGTTTGTGAGGAGGCTTCATGCTCGATGTAGCTCAAGGATGGCTGGCGCGCAGCGCCCGCGCGCTGGCGGGGGTTGCTCTGGCCACGGCCCTGGTCTTTTCGGCTTCGGTTGCCCGCGCGCAGGGAGGCGTCGGACGAAAAGAAAATCAATGATCTGATCTCGAAGATGACGTTGGAAGAGAAGATTCACATGCTGTCGGGATCGACGCTTATGTCATCGGCTGGTGTGAAGCGGCTGGGTATTCCGGAGTTTCGCATGAGCGACGGACCGGTCGGAGCGCACATACCGCCCCCGTCGACGGCGTATGCAGCGGGAATCGGGCTGGCGGCGAGCTGGGATCGCGAACTGGCAGAGAGTATAGGGGTACAACTTGGGCGCGACGGACGTTCGCGTGGCATCGGATACCTGCTTGGCCCGGGAGTCAATATCTACAAGGCGCCGATGAATGGGCGGAACTTCGAGTACTTCGGCGAGGACCCGTTTCTGACAGGCGAGATTGCGGTGGGTTACATCAACGGCGTGCAGTCGCAGGGAGTGAGCGCGACGATCAAGCACTACGCAGCGAACAACAGCGAGTATTTCCGGTTTACGTCGGATTCCGTCGTGAGCGAGCGCGCACTGCGCGAAATCTATCTGCCCGCGTTTGAGACTGCCGTTCGCAAGGCTCATGTGGGGTCCATTATGGACTCTTACAACCTGCTGAATGGAACCCATGCCACGCAGAATTACCACCTCAACGTGGAAATCGCGAAGCAGCAGTGGGGATTTGATGGCGTCATGATGTCGGACTGGACGGCGACGCACGATGGCGTGGCCTCGGCGAATGCCGGGCTGGATCTCGAAATGCCTTTCGGCCAGTACATGAATGAAAAGACGCTCTTGCCGGCGGTGAAGGAAGGCAAAGTCAAGGAATCGGATATCGACGACAAGATCCGCAGACTTCTGCGGGTTGGTTATCGCTTTGGATGGATGGATCACGACCCGCTGGACACCACGATTCCGCGCTATAACCAGCAGGGGCGGCAGGCCGCTTTGCAGGGTGCGCGCGAAGGACTGGTGCTGCTGAAGAATGAACACAACATCCTGCCGCTCGATCCGGCCAAAGTGAAGACGATTGCCGTGATTGGTCCGGATGCATTTCCCGGAATTCCGACGGCAGGAGGAAGCGGCCAGGTCCCGGTGTTCTCCGATGTCAGCGCGTTGCAGGGGATCAGCGATCGGCTGGGGCTTAAAGGGAGTGTGCTCTATGATCGCGGGGTTCCGAAGCTTGGGGTGCTGGCGATGCGCACGGGATTCGTGCTCGCGCCAGACAAACCTGTACCGGGGCTCACGGTTGAGACGTTCGACAGCAGGGAATTCAAGGGGACGCCGATTGCGACGCGAACAGAGATGAGCTCTAACTACAACGGAGGCGGAGCCGGTGCGGATATCGCGGAGATAATAAACACGATTCCAGCCGAGCAGATGATGGCGTTTCTGGATGCGATGACGATGCCGCACTTCAATCGCTGGACGGGCTACTACTTCGCGCGTACGTCGGGCAATCATGTTGTGTTTGTCGAGAGCCAGACCGAGTACCGGCTGACGATCGACGGCAAAGCGATTATCGATCACTCGGAGATTCCGAAGTTTGCGCTTACTCAGACACGGGTTGAACTGACTCCGGGGGCACACAAGGTGGTGCTGGAGCAGATGGAGGCGGCCCCGTTTACTCCTCAAATTCTGAAGATCGGGATTGCGCCCGAGGGAACGCTTGTAAACCAGTCGGCGATCGACATCGCGAAGAAGGCCGATGCGGTGATCGTGGCAGTGGGCTACGACGCGGAGATCGAAACGGAGGGCATCGATCGCGAGTTTCAGTTGCCACCGGGACAGGATGAGCTGATCGAGAAGATCGTTGCGGCCAATCCAAATACGATCGTCACCGTGACGTCGGGGGGCAGCGTGGATACATCGCGCTGGATCGATCACGTAGCCGGGCTCCTGGAGGACTGGTATCCGGGGCAGGAGGGTGGAACTGCGTTGGCGGAGGTTGTGTTTGGCGACCTCAATCCGTCGGGACGCCTGCCGATCAGCTGGGAGCGCAGCATCACGGACAACCCGTCGTATGCTTCGTACTATCCGACGCCGGGCACGCTCAGCATTCCTTACAAGGATGAGGTGTTTGTGGGCTATCGCGGCTACGAGCACAACGGCACCAAGCCACTCTTCCCGTTCGGATACGGGCTCTCGTACACGAGCTTCAAGTACGCAAACCTGAAAATTCAGCAGGGAAAAAGCGATGGGGCATACGAGGTCAGTTTCGACGTGACCAATACAGGAAAGACTGCGGGAGCGGATGTGGCGCAGGTATACGTGAGCGAAGATCACCCCGGCGTTCCCCGGCCGCCGCAGGAGTTGAAGGGCTTTGCGCGCGTGATGCTCCAGCCGGGCAAATCGCAACATGTGACGGTGCCGCTCGATGCGCGCTCATTCACCTGGTACGACGAAAAGGCCGCGGCATGGCATGCGGACGCGGGGTCGTTCACCATTCACGTAAGCCGTTCGTCGGCTGATCCGCAACTGGAGGGGAAGATCTCGCTCGAAAAGGAGATTGTGCTGCCGGTGAAGTAGTGCTCGGCAATTACTCTGGAGCGCCGTTCCAGACGCATTCAATGTTGCGTTGCTGTTCGGCGCTTTCCTTTGCCCATTCCAGCACTTTGGCCACGCGCCAGGCGTCGGAGGCCTTTACCGGCGGGTCGCCATTGCCGAGCAGGGCATCGCGAACGCCCGCGTAGAAGTTGCGGTAGTCGCCGGGAAGCGTCGAAACAGGGCATGTAACCATACCGCCATCTACATCGACAGACATGGTGCCCCAGTTGGCTGCCGGCTCCTGTCCCCAGTTTGTGCCCGTGATGCGCGTGATCTGATTGAGCGCGTCCTCCTGCGGATCGAGACCCCACTTCCAGAAGTTGCCTTTCGCGCCGCGGATGTGGAAGCGTGGCCGTGCAAGAGACGACAGGCAATTTGCGCCGAGCGTGACCGTGAATCCGGTGTAGTAGTGGAGCCGCACTGTGAAGGAGTCGTTTGCGCCTTCTCCGAGCCGCTCACGTTGCGTTTCCGCACCGACGGCAGCAGGCTCGCCAAAGAGTTTCAGAACCTGATCGACGAGGTGAGTTCCGATATCGAAGAGAAGGCCGCCCTCGTCAGCCTCTTCCTTCCATGCTCGCGATGAAAGGCCGGGCCGCCAGCGGTCGAAGTTGGACTCGAAGTGGACGAGCCCACCGAGTGAATGTTCATTTAATACTTTATTAACCGTCAGGAAATCGTTGTCCCATCGGCGGTTGTGAAACGGAATGCAATGCAGGCCGATGCCTCCCGCGAGCCCGGCCAGTTGGGCGATTTCGTCCGATTTGAGCGCCATCGGCTTATCGACGACGACGTTCCTGGCGGCTTCCAAAGCCTGCAAGGCAATCGGAAAATGAGTGCTGTTGGGCGTGGCCACGACGATCAGCTTGATCGACGCGTCGGCCAGTAACTCATCGACGGAGCGATAGGTTTTGATTCCGGGATAGCGCTCCGCGGCTTTGTCTGAGTTGCGCTCGACGACCGCGGCCAGTTCGAGCCCGTCGACGGATGAGATGAGCGGCGCATGAAAGACGCGCCCTGCCATGCCGAATCCAACCAAGCCTACGCGAATCATTCGTCCCCCGATCGCTATTTGGTGTTTGTCGCCTGCATTTAGCCCTCAAGTTTATACCGCGTCTCGGCCAGCCGGTAGAGGCGGCGCCATACCAGTCGATTCATGGTAACCACCATGAGCGAGATCAGGATGGTCGCGAGCAGGATGATAGGAAAGCGGCCACTGTCGGTGGCGGAGCTGATCTGTGCGCCGAGGCCGATGGTCTCCAGGGTGCTGGTCCTTCACGTGGGAGTACTCGGCCATGACCGAGGCGTTCCACGCACCGCCGGAGGCCGTAACCATCCCGGTGATCAGGTAAGGGAAGATTCCGGGGAGAATCAGACGTGTCCAGCGCTGCCACCGGGTGAAGTGGAAGAGCGTCGGAGACCTCGCGCAGGTCAGACGGGATCGACATGGCACCGGCGATCACGTTGAACAGGATGTACCACTGTGTGCCAAGCAGCATGAGCGCAATGGAGCCGATGCCCAGCGCCGCCGCCGATCCGGATCAGTCCCATCAGAAGAACCGGGTAAAAGGCCGAGGCCGGAACGGAGGCCAGGACCTGCGCAATCGGCTGCACGAATGCGCGCCAGTCGCGGATTGAAGCCGATGGCAACGCCAACGGGAATCGTCCACAGCGGCGGAGATGAGCAGAGCAGCATTGACGCGGAGAAATGTTGCCGCTGCGCCTTCGAGCAGCAGACGCAGGTCTGGCCAGTGTGACGGTTCGCAGCATGATCACGGCCTGCAACGAGCGCCCAGGTTACAGCCAGAGCAAGCGCAGCGGCAGAACGCCCAGAAACCGATGGAGCCTTTGCCGCGTCGCGTGTCCTCGTCGAGAGGATGTACGACGACGGCGATCCCGGGCCCGCGCAAGTCGCCGATAGATGGGCTCTTCGCATGCGAGCCCAGAGCTTGCCCGGAAGCGAGGTGAGCAGTGGGGACCGTTGCAGCAAAGTGAGGATCGGCGACGTGACGCGGTCGGCCGACTCGACCTGTTCGAATTTGAACTTGTCGCTCCAGGCGATCAGCGGGTCGCCAGACAAGCTGATCGGTTGCCACCACGATCAGGATCACCACTGCGATGCCGCTGAGCAGCGCACGAGTATCGCCGGAGTCTGCGGCCGACTGGATGTAGCTGCCCAGCCCGGGCAACTGGAAGCTGCGATTGCCCATGGTGAACATTTCGCAGAGCATCAGGGCGAACCATCCGCCGGCGACGGAGACGATGGAGTTCCACACCAGGCCGATGGCGGCGTACGGCATTTCAAGCTGCCAGAAGCGCTGCCACGCCGAGTAGCGATAGATGCGCGAGGCTTCCATCATTTCGCGCGGAATGGACTTGAGCGAGGAGTAGAAGCTGAAGGCAAGGTTCCAGACCTGCCCGGTGAAGATGAGCAGGATGACGCCCATCTCGATGCCGAGCTGATGGCCGGGAATGAGCGCGACCATGGCCAGCACCACCGGCGGCAGAAAGCTGAGGACCGGGATCGACTGCAGGATGTCGAGGACCGCGATCATCCAGGGTTCGAGACGGCGGTTGTAGGCGGCGATGTAGCCGTAGGTGATGGCGAAGACAAGGCTGAGCAAGTACGCAATGCGTAATGCGCACGATGGAGTAGAAGGCATAGAGGGGCAGCGCACCGATCGAGTGCGAAATCGGCACCACCGGCACCGGGGTTCCCAGCCAGTAGCGCGCCATGTGAATGATGCCGAAGAAAAATGGCCAGACCGCAGACTGCCACTCCCATGTCGATGAACGAAGGGCCAGGTGCGGACGGTGACGAGCGATCGCGCTAAGGGGTGCTGGGGCTTCACTCATCCTCTCCGGGCTGCTGCAGCTTCCTCCAGTGCGTCGGGCATCACGAAGCGTCGGCGGGCAGCGTCGAAGTCGAACAACTCGGCGTAGCGGCCCCAGTTGATGGCGGTTTCCATCTGGCGCAGGGATTCTTCTTCGCTGAACTGCTCGTCGAGCATGTCGAGGAAGAAGTCTTCCGGCACGGTGTGGTCGCTCTTGGCTTCGAGGGCGCGGCGAATCTGGCGAAGCAGCAGCACGTTCTCGCAGAGCTGCGTCGCGGAAGAGTTCCTTCTGGCGGAGGATTTCGGAGTTGGCAAACTCGTCGCCGCTCTCGGTGATGGCCGCGTCGCCTTCTTCGACTTTGAGGAAGCCGAGCAACTGCGCGGCATCCACGATCGGCAGCAGGTCGTCGATTTCGAAGGCAAGATCGTCGGCGAGGCGGTAGATGTCGTCGCGGCCGCCCTTGTCGAGCAGCAGTTCGAGCAGTCCGGCCATGCCGCCGGGCCGCGCGTGCGGCAGCATCTGGTACTTCATCTGGCGCTGGTCGCGTACTCGCGGGCCGCTCTGCTGATCGGGCGCCTCGGCCGGGCGACGTCAGGCCTGGTCAGCACTTTGTAGATGTAGTCGACCAGTTGCGTGAATGGCTCGGACTTGCGGTCGCGCGGCTGCGGAAGCTGCACGCGGAAATCGGTGCGGATGTGTCCCGGGTTGCGCCCCAGCACGATGATGCGATCGGCCAGCAGGACGGCTTCCTCAATGTTGTGGGTGACGATGAAGACGCACCGGGTGGGCATGGTCTTCTTGGCCCAGAGCTCGAGGAGTTCGCTGCGCAGGTTCTCGGCCGTGAGCACGTCGAGCGCGGAGAAGGGCTCGTCCATGAAGAGCACCTCCGGCTCCACGACCAGGGCGCGCGCAAAGCCGACGCGCTGCTTCATGCCGCCGGAGAGTTCCTTTGGATAGGCGGCTTCAAAGCCGTCGAGTCCCACCGTGTCGAGCATGCGCATGCTGCGCTCGCGGCGCTCTTCGGGATCGACGCCGCGCGCCTGCAGCGGCGCTTCAACGTTTTCAAGCACGGTCAGCCACGGAAAGAGCGCGAAGCTCTGGAACACGATGGAGACGTTGATCTCGGTTTCGGCGATCGGGCTGACCGTGCCAGTAGACCTGCCCGGCGGATGGGCGCGACAGCCCGGAGAGCATGCGCAGCATCGTGGATTTGCCCGAGCCGGAAGGTCCGAGGAGCGCGACAATCTCTCCGGGCACGATCTGCAGGTCGGTCGGCGAGATCACCTGGATGCGATTCTGGCTCGGCTGTGCGTAGTACTTTTCGATCTGCTCTGCGCGAATGATTGCGTCGTCGGTCGCGGTCGGAGTCACCGGGCCGTTCTGGAGCTCTGCTTCCTGCATGCATCAGTCTCCGTTGGCTTCGCCGGTCTGGCCGGCAGATGAGTCGTGTTTCAAGTCTATGAGCGCCTGATTGCACTTCGATGAATCTCGCGTTTCGGGGTTGAAGCAGAACCACTGGGTCCGGTACGAGAAGTATCAGGACCCAACATCAACCCTGGTTAATTTGCAGCTCAAAATGTGCAGAACAGACAGAATCCGCGTGAAAACCGCGTCCTGTGAGACTTCTGAGCGTCATTACCGGTAGGAACAATCCTGCTCGATACTAGAGAGGGGTACGGGCGCCTGGTGGCCCGGCCCAAAAAGCGTCGAGCCAGAAGTCACCCTCCAAGAGGATGTTATCCTAACGAAGTGTTTACCGAGCTAACCGTACCGTAAACGGTGCGCTTCGCTTATCGGCGCGTTTGAAGGAAGACTTTGCGCCATTCCCCTATTCGGCGGCAAGGAGTGTATGCCCGATAATCACGTCAAGCCCAAAGTACTCGTTGTAGACGATGAACGCGTTATTGCCGACACGCTGGCAATGATTCTGAACCAGAGCGGCTTCCAGGCTCGTGCGGTGTATTCAGGGGAGAATGCCCTTGAGATGGCATCTGTGTTCGAGCCCGACATGCTCATTGCCGACGTCATCATGGCGGACCTGAATGGAATCGACGCTGCCATTCAGATTCGCGCACTTCTTCCGCGCATCAAGATCCTGCTCTTTTCGGGTCAGGCTGCGACGGCCGATCTATTGGAGAAGGCGCGCGCCAAGGGCTACGAGTTTGAGATTCTTGCCAAGCCCGTTCACCCGCAGGATCTGCTGAGCCGGCTGCGCAGCTAACTCGCACCACATTGCAACAAGCGGTCAGGGCTTCATTTCGTGACGGCCTTCGAGCGCGTGCGCCATGGTGACTTCGTCGGCGTATTCGATGTCGCTGCCAGCGGGCACTCCCATCGCAATCCGCGTGATTCTGACATTGAAGGTTGCGCAGTGTGGCGGCAAGCCAGCTTGCGGTCGCTTCGCCTTCCAGCGTGGGGCTGGTGGCGAGGATCACTTCGTCTACTTCTCCGCGTTCGACGCGTGCCACGAGTGACCGGCTCCGAAGCTGATCGGGACCAATGCCGTGGAGCGGAGAGAGCGTTCCGTGCAACACGTGATAGACGCCGTTATAGGCGCGTGTTCGCTCCACCGCGTCGATGTTGGTGGGTTCTTCAACGACGCATACCAGGCGTTGATTGCGCGTGGGGCTTGCGCAGTAGGCGCAGGGATCGACGTCGGTGACGTTGTTGCAGACCGAGCAGAGACGCAGGCTCGCCTTGAGGCCGCGGACGGCTTCAGCGAGAGCAGCAGCGTCGTCGTCATTCGATCGAAGGATGTGGAAGGCGAACCGCTGGGCGGTCTTGGTTCCCACGCCTGGAAGCTTCTTCAGCTCTTCGATCAGCCGGGCCATCGGCTCGGCATAGCGTGCCACGGTTGCCCTCCTAAAGCGTGCGGTAGACGATGCCGACAAATACGTCGGTGGGAAAGGTGCTCCTGGCCCATGTAGCGTCGAGATCGGCTGTGGGCTTCTTCGCGACGGCTTCTTTCTCGCTGGCGCCGGCCTTCTTGAGCGCGGAAACTTTATCGCGCACAGTCGAAAGCATGTCGCAGGACTTCTGGAGTTCAGCCCTTGTTCCCAGCGGACCATGGCCCGGGATGATCTTTGTTTTGTCGCCTGCGAGGGTGAGAGCCTTCCGGGCAGCGACAATCATGCCGCCGATCGAGCCGCCCGAACCTTCGTCGATGAAGGGATACATGCCGTTGAAAAAGATGTCTCCCAGGTGGAGCACATCGGCCTTTTGAAAGTAAATGTAGATGTCGGTGTCAGTGTGCGCGGGATCGAAGTGTGCCATTTCAAGCGAGTCACCGTTGTGCCATACGCGCAGAGATTTATCGAAGGTCATCGTTGGCAGCGCTCCGGCGGGAGATGCGGGCAACGACATGCCGAAGAGCTTCATCTCCGCGGGCTCGGAGAGCCGTTCGCGCGTCTTCTCATGGGCATAGACGGTGAATCCGGCCGAGTGCATGCCATCGTTGCCGTCGGTGTGGTCAATGTGCCAGTGAGTGTTAATGAGAGCGAATGCGGGGTCTTTGCTGAGCGCGTCCAGAGCCTCACGGATATGTGGAACCGCGGTGGAGAAGCTTGAATCGATCAGAATTTTTCCCTCTGGTCCGGTTTGCACGGCCATGTTGCCGCCCGCGCCCTGCAGAAGGTAGATGTTGTCGCTGAGCTTTGTTGTCTTGATCGGCGTGGATGCCCCTGCCGCGCGCATCTGCGCCACGCGGTCAGTGGGCGCTGCCGGTGCGGCCTGCGCGAAGGCCCAACGTGGTGCAATCGACGCCGCACCTGCAGCCAGGCCCATCTGCAGGAAGCCTCTGCGACTGAATTCAAGTGCCATCGTGTTCTCCTTTCGCAACAACAATGTCTCGAATTTCTCTCAGCCGAGTCCCGGGATGTTCAAGTCCTCCCAGCGCGCCTTGCACGCTGGATTTTATGGCCTCGTCGGCTTTGCGGCCTGCCTCGTTTACAGCAGCGACGACCAGATCCTCGAGCATCTCCACGTCAGGACTGGGCCCGCTGAGACTGGCGACCGCGGCCGGATCGATGTGAATTTTGATCAGTTCCTTCTTGCCGTTCATCGTGGCGGTCACGGCTCCTCCTCCGCTGGTGCCCTCGACGACGGTCTGGCTCAGCTTGCGCTGCATCTCCTCTTGCATTTTGTTGGCTTGCGACAGCATTTCGACCATCTTGAGGGGATTTACCATGGAGCCTCCTGCTTTTGACGCTATCTGCTGCGCAGGTCTATTTCCCGCGCAGGTCTACCACGCTGCGAATCTCTGCAGCGAAAATTTCCTTTGCGCGCTGCACCATGGGATTCGCGAGCGCTGCTTCCTGAATGCTGCCGGCGAGCGGAGCGGCATCGGGGACGGCTGACGCGGCGGTCTTTCCTTCGCCGGGGACAACCATGAATCGCGATGGTGCTCCAAGCCGCTGCAGTTCCTGACGAATGATCTTTTCAGCGGCGGCGTTCACTGTGAGTGCCAGCATCTTTTTGCCCATGCCGGGCACTTCGATGCGAAGGCTCGATCCCTCCTGCGTCCACGAGCCGGTGTTCAGCAACTGCGAGGCGGTGGCGTGGCCGGCGGCAGCAAGTGCCTGAACGACGGCCTGCGCAGAGGCTGTCCGTGTCTGAGGGGCCTTCTGATGATGCGGAAGCAGGCGCCTTGGCGAGCGCGCCCTCGGTCAGCGTCTCGGCGAAACCGCTGGGCTGGCTCGAAACAGCAGGGAAGGGCGTGACCTGGCGGGTTGGCGCGGCGACGGGCTCGGGCAGTGCTTCCATCACTGCTGTTGGACGAGGGCTCTCTGTAAACGACGCAGCCTGCTGCATGATCGGAGCTGGGCTTTCGGCGCTTGACGATGGGCCAAAGGGCGATCGCGCGGGAACCGGCGATGCACTCGGATGTTGCGCGCGGAGCGGACGCCGATCCAGTTGACACCGGACGAGGAGGCGGGCTCCCCGCTCCGGCTGAAGGTCGTCGGAGCAGAAGAAGCGGTGTTTCGGACTCCAGCGCCACCCGCAACACCACTGAGCAACTCTTCGAGCGGGAGCAGACGCTGGGCATGAACCAGCTTCAGCAGCCCAAGCTCGAGATGAAAGCGCTGCTCCTGCCGGTAGTTCAGATCGTCAAAAGTGCGCAGGACGATCTGCAGATTGCGGGTCAGGTCTTCTTCACTGAAGAGCAGGGCCGTGCGTGCTGCGCGTGCGCGTTCGTCGCCGGAGATCTGCAGCAGCTCGGTTTGTTCGCCGCCGAGCTTGGCCATGAGGGTATTGCGCAGGTAGCGGACCATCTGGCGCGCAAGGGACTGCGGGCTGTGGCCGGCGTTGAGCAACTCATTGAGCTGCTTCATCAGAGTTGCGCTCTCACCTGCGGCAACTGCTTCAAGGAGCTGCTCGAACACTGTGTTGGGCACTGAGCCCATCAGCTCGCGAATCTGCGCGGTCGCGAGCACCGGACGGCCATTCTCAGTGGGCGAAGACGCAATGGCCTGATCCATGATGGAGAGGGCGTCGCGCATCGACCCGTCTCCGGCTTCGGCCAGCAGAGCCAGCGCGGCGTCTTCGGCTTCGACGTTCTCCTGAGCAGCAATCATTCTGAGCTGGGCGAGGATGTCATCGAACTTGACCGCATGAAAGCTGAAGTGCTGGCATCGCGAGCGGATGGTCTGCGGAATGTTTTCGGGCTCGGTCGTCGCCATCATGAAGATGACGTGCGCCGGAGGCTCTTCAAGGGTCTTGAGGAGCGCGTTAAAGGCGGCCTCGGTGATCTGATGCGCCTCGTCGAGAATGTAGATCTTGTACTTGTCGCGGGCGGGGGAGTAGCGCGCTGCGTCGCGGAGTTCGCGAATCTCGTCGATGCCGCGGTTGGTGGCCGCGTCGATCTCGATGACGTCGACAGCGTTACCCTGACGCACCTCGATGCAGGAGTCGCAGACGCCGCAGGGCTCCGGAGTCGGGCGCTGAGCGGAGCCGACCTCGGTTCGGCAGTTCAGGGCCTGGGCAAGGATGCGCGCGATGGTCGTCTTGCCGATGCCGCGATGGCCCGAGAAGATGTAGCCGTGGGCGATGCGATTCTGCGCAAGGGCATTCAGCAGTGTGCGCGTCACGTGATCCTGGCCAGCGACGTCGGCAAACCGCTGCGGCCGATATTTCCGTGCCAGAACCTGATAACCCATGCGCGCAGATGCTCCCTGGCCCGACGTTGATCCACACGGGCTAGGTTGGATTGTATCGTTCCGGGGCGGGGCTGGGCGGGCGTGGAAAAACTCCGATACGTGCCGTTTGTTTGCCGGACATTTCTCAACCGGCGTCAAGCAGAAGGCTTATGTCGTTGAGCCAGTCGGCGATGAGGTCTTCGTCGCCGGGATCGAAGACGTACGCATCGTTGAGCAGCAGGATCGTAGCCCAGTGGACCAGGTCGCGTTCGGAGACCAGGTCAAATCGCCTTCGTTCAAGCGCATTGGAAATATGTTCGCGGGTGATGGCGATGCCGGGCTCGGGGATGGGAAAGCGGTTATGGGCAGTGCGGTTATGGGTGAGCTTTCCGTCGGCCCCTTCCTTCGCCTCGAGATGGACCTCGAAGACCCCCTCCAGCGAGCGCCGCATATCGTCCACCCCAATTTCGAGCAGAGCAAAGCGCCGCATCACGTCAAGCTGTGCTTCTGTCAGGGGCGGAAATGACGGGTCCGGAGTCATGCTGCAACCATGCTACTGCGGGGGTCATACGATTGGCAGCGCAACTCGGGCTCGGTTGCGGAACAGACGGTCTCAGGCGGCGCTTTCTTCCTTGATCACCACGGGGATTTTGGTGGAGGGAACGCCGGTCTTGGTTTTGGTGCGATTTTTCTCCACCCTTTTTGCTGCGGCTCTGCGGCGGCGGATCTCTTCGCGCGAGTACATGGTTCCGCGGCACTTCTTTGCGCCGCAGTTGCAGATGGCCTGATCGTCTCCGCCGTCGTAGAGGCAGTAGTCGTAGGTGATCTCCTCGCCGGCCGCGATGCTTCTGATCGCCGTAATCCACACACGCCCTTTGACTTCTCGCGTCTCGCAGTTTGGATCGCAACTGTGGTTGATGAACATGGCCGTGCAGTGGCCGTCGATGACGATCGAGCCGTCGCCGAGTCCAAAAAGATAGGTGATAGGCGATTCCTCGGCCGTGGCGTCTGCTACCTCTTTGCTGATACGCGGTCCAGTGTATTCGGCTACGCGCGCGCCTTTGCGAACTCCGGTTGTGGTGTAGCAGCCCGCGGCATGAATGGCGGAAGAACGAATGATGAGACCCATAATTTGTGCGATGCAATCCTCAAGGGAATTGAAGTTCTATATGGACCGCATCGTACCATTGAAGTGACGGCAATGAACGAGCCGATTGCGAAAGAATTGGATGAAGAGAACAATTCAAATCAAGTTTGCGTTGGGCTGCTGTCTCGCCTCTATTCCGGTTGTCAGCGCACAGTGGGCTCCGGCTCAATCTCCCGCGCAGGCCAAGCCACCCGCAAATGGGCAACAGACTCCTGCACAGAAGCCCGGCTCGGACGCGAATCCGTTTCCAGAGGACACGACCAATGTTCCGGTTGTGCCTACGACCGCGCAGCCAGCCGCCGTTCCGGCGGCTCCTTCAGGTAACGGCGGTAGCGGGACGACGAGTCTCCTGCGCGATGACACCGATCCGATCAAGAGCCCTGACGACCCGGTTGCCGGTTCGTCAGACTCGGACAGTGGATTCAGCTCGAGTCTGCAGGGTGCGGACGATGTAAAGATTCCTTCGGAGCCCGAGAAGCCCGGAAAACACAAAAAGCCCGATGAACCGACGCACCAGGAGACAGCGAAGGAAAACGAAACCGTGGGCGCCTACTACCTTGACCAGAAGAACTGGAAGGCCGCTCTCTCGCGATTCGAATCGGCGCTTGTGCTCGATCCGGAGAACCCCGATGTCTTCTGGGGAATGGCTGAAGCGCAGCGGCAGCTTGGCGACTATGCCAATGCCAAGGCGAACTACCTGAAGGTGATGGAGTACGACCCGGACAGCAGGCACAGCAAAGAAGCGAAGAAGTACCTGAAGCAGCCGGAGATTGCGAACGCGCCGGCAGTGTCAGCGAATCGGCCGGAAAAGCCGCAGCAGTAGCGTCGAGTAGAGCGTAGATTTCCAGGTCTCAGACGCGAGATCCTTCGACAAGCTCAGGACAGGCTCTGGGGCACCCGCGATGACAGCGGATGTTGAGGTTCGCGGTTTCCCACACATCCCGCAAGAGCGCGGCATGGATGGGGCACTCAGATTATTTAACCGGCTCAGAATCCGGCCCAGCGGAGATAGGCTGCGATGATCGGCTGCCCCCAGAGGGCGCTGACGATTCCGCCGATGCTGAGGAAAGTGCCAAGAGGCAATTTGATTGCTGACCATTTCTCCGTTCCGCGTCGTGCGGCGGGAAGCGTGAGCAGAACGAACGCGGCCATTGTGGCCGTCACTGCACCTAATCCAAACGAGAGGAGCGCTCCTGGCAGGCCGAGCCATGCGGCGAGCATTGCCATCAGCTTCGCGTCTCCGAGGCCCAATCCTTCGCGCCGGCGAACGAGCCAGTAGGTCCAGCGGATGATCAGAATTAGCCCTCCTGCGATCAGAATTGCGAATGCGATATGAAGCAGGCGTTGGAGTGCAGGTGTGTGTGGCGAGAACTCTCCTGTGAAGGGATCACCGCGCAACAGGGTGAATGCAATCCCCAGAGCGATTCCCGGCAGAGTGACGATGTCGGGAAGCCACAAGAACTCTGCATCGAGTGCCGCCAGGCCTACGAGGACCCATGTGAGGAACAGCTGTCCAATCACTGTGGCATTCAATTCGATTAGAAATCGAGGACTGAAGCGATATTGGGAGCGGGGCAATTCCTGCGACCAGTGCATTGAACTGACTCACCGTTTGCCACATGATTATGGCCCATGAAACGCCGACTGCGAACTCAACCAGCGGATAGCGCAAGCCGATTGAAGCTCCGCAGGTACGGCAGCGGCCGCGTAAAGCCAGCCAGCTTACGAGTGGAATATTTTCCCACCACGTGAGGGTTCGCACACAGCTACGGCAGTGGGAGCGCGGCTTGACTATGCTCTCGCCCGCGGGCCAACGGGCCAGGCAAACGTTAAGAAAACTGCCGAACGCCAGCCCCACCAGCGCCGCAAACAATGTTGCCAAGATGCGAATCATGTGAAGGATGAGTATACGGGGATGGAGACGCAGCCGGATCCGAAACGCTCTGGCTCTCGGTTAGAATGGGAGCACATGGAATCCCCGCCTGACAGTGCAAAGGCACAGGCTCCCGCAAATAATTTGCTGACTGATCCGGCGCGGGCTGCGGCCCTGTTCGAGCAGTCGGCGGCGATTATGGCGCGGCTGCGGGCGCCCGGTGGATGCCCCTGGGACCGCGAACAATCCTTCGACACGATTCGCAAATACACCCTCGAAGAGGCCTATGAGGTCTTCGACGCAATCGAGCGCCGCGACTTTCCGCACCTGGCTGAAGAACTCGGCGACCTGCTGCTGCAAGTGCTTTTTTACGCCGAGATGGCGGCGAACGAAGGCCACTTCACAATTGCCGAGGTCCTCGATCATCTCAACCGCAAGCTGATTCGACGGCACCCTCATGTGTTTGGAGAGGAAGCTTCGCGAGCAGCGGGGAACAACGCCGATGTGGATGCGGAGGTCGAGGGATCATCTTCCGCAGTTCTGCGCAATTGGGAAGAGATCAAGGCGGCTGAGAAGACGCCAAGGGCGCTATCAGGTTCTGAGGAATCCCATGCCGCATCCCGACTCGATTCCGTGCAGCGTGCGATGCCGGCACTTGGCCGAAGCGGCGAAGCTTGGCTCCAAAGCTGCGAAGGCAGGCTTTGACTGGCCCCACTGGCGCGATCTGCTGCCGAAGGTCGCCGAGGAAACGGCGGAGCTCGAGGCCGAGGCTGCAGCAGCCGAGAAGAACCAAGGTGGTCCGGGCCGCGATCCTGCGGTCGAGGCCGAGCTGGGCGATCTGCTCTTTACCGTGGTGAACCTCGGCCGGCATCTCGGCGTCGATGCGGAGATGGCTTTGCGCGGTTGCAATCTGCGATTCCGGCAGCGGTTCCGCGAGATGGAACTGGCATCGACGCGCCCGCTGGAAGAGTTGGCGCCCGCCGAGCTCGAGGCTCTATGGGCTGACGCTAAGCAAAAGCTGGCAGCCGATCAGGGACGCATGATCTTGCCCTCGGGGAGCGTCGGCCATGATCCTGATCCGCCCGTGTTCTGGTTTCGATGAGTTGGAGGCTTGCGTCCAACTCCAGATCGAGACATGGGGCTACGACGACAGCGACATCATTCCGCGGAAGGCATTTCTGGTTGCGCAGAAGATCGGCGGGCAGGTGCTCGGAGCGTTCGATACCGATCTTCCGGGCGCGGGCGCAGAGCGGCACCCCGGAATCGATGGTGGGCTTCGCCATGTCTTTGCCGGGAGTGAAAACCGGCGCGAATTCCACAAACGGAAATCCACAGCCCTACCTGCACTCTCACATGCTGGCCGTACGCGACCGATACCGCGACCGGGGGCTGGGCGCGCAACTCAAGCTGGAGCAACGACGTGAGGCGACTTTCCCGGGGAATCGGACGCATCGAGTGGACCTTCGATCCGCTCGAAATCAAGAACGCGCATCTGAATATTCGCAAGCTGGGCGCGATCGTTCGTTGCTATTTTGTGAATTTCTATGGTGTATCCTCATCTCGACTGCAAGGTGGACTTCCGACGGATCGTCTGGTGGCCGAGTGGTATCTCGATTCGGCACGAGTGAATGCAGACCCTGGAGGGCCGTCTAGCAGTCGCGCATAAAATTGAAGAACAAATCCTGGTCCCAGCCACCATTTACGAATGGAAGGCCTCCCCCGCGGGCCGGGAGCAAGCGCTTGCTGTCCAGTTGGAGAATCGCCGCAGGTTTCAGCAGGCATTTTCCAAAGGATTAGCCGTTGTCTCGTTCAACCGCGACTCGGAAGGTAACGGAGTCTTCGAACTGGGTCCTTGGACCCAACCGGAAGCCTGAAAACGATCTCAGCGCCCCGTGGAATTGAAGCACCACCACTTCATATGCTGATGCCCGAAGGAATCGAAACATTATGAAAATCGACGGAATCATTCTCCGTGAGCTGCAACTCCCCCTGGTGCGACCATTTCAGACCAGCTTTGGCGTGACCAGCAAACCGGAGGATCCTGCTGGCAGAGGTCCGGTCAGAGGGACTGATTGGCTGGGGTGAGTGCACGGCCGGCGAGCGCCCGCATTTCTCAGGCGAATCGACGGACACGGCCTGGCATGTACTCGTGAACGAGCTTGGGCCGATGCTGGCCGGCGCCTCGCCGGAGCACGGCGGCGACTGTCCCGGAATTTTCAACCTTGTTCGCGGCAATCCCATGGCCAAGGCCGCGCTCGAGAATGCCGTCTGGGATCTCGAAGCGCAGCGCGAAGGCGTGTCGCTTTCCCAGCTGCTCGGCGGCGTGCGCGAACGTGATTCCATGCGGCGTCTCGCTCGGTATTCAGAAATCGATTCCGGAGCTGATGGACATCATCGAGAGGGAACTGGCGGCGGGCTATCAGCGCATCAAGCTGAAATGCAAGCCGGGCTGGGATGTCGAAGTCTTTGAGAAGGTGCGCAACAGTGGCCGGATATCCTGCTCAGCTGCGACGCAAACTCGGCTTACCACCTGCGCGATGCCGACCACCTGGTGACGTTTGACGAGTTCGATCTGCTGATGATCGAGCAGCCGCTGTGGCACGACGACTTCTATTACCACTCCATGCTGCAGAAGCGGATGAACACGCCGATCTGCCTTGACGAGTCGATTCGCAACCGCCGCGACGCACTTGCGGCGATCGAGATGGAGTCGTGCAAGATCATCAACATCAAGCTGGGCCGCGTCGGTGGATTCTCAGAGGCCATTGCCGTGCACAACGCTGCGCAGGAGCGCGGTATTCCCGGTGTGGTGCGGCGGGATGCTTGAGTCGGGCATCGGGCGCTCGCACAACATTGCGCTTTCGACGCTCGAGAACTTCTCGCTGCCCGGCGATGTGTCGGCGTCGGCGCGCTACTGGGCCGAGGACATCATCGAGCCGGAGGTCACCGTATCGGCAGAGGGCGAGATCACGATTCCGATTCGCCCGGCCGCGGCTACGAGGTGCGGATCGATCTTGTCGAGCGGCTGACGGTGCGCAAGGAAGAGATTCGCGCGTTCGAGCTTGTGGGGCAGGGTTAGTCTTCAGCGGTCCGGAACATCGCAGCGATTCGGTGCGTACTGCTTGTCTGGCGGAGCAACTTTGCCGGCGGGATCACGTCTCAATCACGAGAGGCGGCCTGTATCAGCAAATTGGAGCGCCGCCGGAGGTTAACAAGTTGACTCCCCAGGAAGAACAGCTTCTCAACTCGCTCGTGGAGCGAGTAAACCAGACACAGTTGCAGGAAAAAGATCCCGACGCCGAAGCGCTGCTCAATCAGAGGCTTGGCGGGAACCCCGATGCGATCTACATCCTGGCGCAGACGGTACTTGTGCAGAATATTGCGCTCGAGCAGGCAAAGGCGCAGATAGCGCAGATTCAACAGCTCAGGCCCCGCAACCGGCGCACACGACCAGCTTTCTCGGGCGGTTGCTGGGCGAGCGCGATCCCGAACCGGCAGCAGCGCAACCGCCACCCTATCAGCCAGTGATCCGCAGTACGGCCGCCGCAGCCCCAGTACGCGCCAGCCGCAGTATCAGCAGCCCCAATTCGTTTCGCCTTCGTATGGGCAACCGAGCTTCCTTCGCGGCGCGATGCAGACCGCGGCGGGAGTGGCGGCGGGCGCACTTGCGTTTGAGGGCGTCGAGGCGATCCTGCACGGAATGGGCGGTGGAGGCTGGGGTGGGCCGGGCTATGGCTTGGGGGATTTGGCCGGCCTGCGTCGAAGAGACCGTCATCAACAACTATTACGACGAACCCGGCCGCGGGGCAGAGCACGGAGGGTACGAACACGGCGGAGGCGAACACCACATCGCGGATTCGGGCAACCAGTTCTCAGATCAGGGTGGTGCGCAGCTATCCGACGCCGGCAATGACCAGGGCGATAACCTCCGCGGATTTGATCAGGGCGATAGCGCCAGCGCGTCTGACTTTAATGACTCTGTTTCGGGTGATCAGTCCGCCTTTGGTGACGGCACGAGTCTAGATTCGGGGTTCGACGATGGCGGTGGATTCGACAGCGGAGACATCGGCAGCGGCGGGATTTAGGGGCACACCCTCAACCAGGGTTCAGCCCGCGGCGAAAGGACTAATTCTTCTTTCGCCGTCCCCAGTCAAATCGACGGCCGAGGATGCCTTTAACGATCCAGTGATCCGTGGAGGCAGTTGCGCCCACGCCCACGCCAAAGTTGATTTCCCACTTCGGCGAAACGTTCAGGTCGATGACAGGGAAAATCTGCTGTTGCTGGTAGTGGAGTGAAGAGATGTTCGTGATGTTGCCGTAGTCGGCGTAGTACTCAACGCCTCCAGCAATGGCCTTTGTGAAGTCCCAGCTCACCTTGACGGCGGGGGCAAAATCCATTCCCTCGGCAACATCCGGGCCCGTGCCAGGTGCGTTCGAGGGCGGGGTTCACCGCCCAATACAGGCGGCCCTTCTGCTTATCCACGATCGGGCGTATCTCCCACGTCCAGGTGTCGGGCGAGAAGATGGCCCGCTGATACCCGATCTCCATGGACAGGCTCGCGCCGACGGGCCAGTGCCAGCTTAACGGAGCCCGCACGCGAGGACGGATGTGATCGCCAACCCACTGCCAGCCTGTCTCGCTGCGTGCGCTCGTAAAGATGTAGAAGCCAACTTCGGACCAGTCATTGAGCCCCTGCGTGATTTCGAACGTCTCGTGGAGCGCGTGGTTTGTCGGTTGGGCCCCGTCGGTAGTCTCGCGCTGTCCGACAGCAGTGAAGTTCGAATGCAGTTCGACCATCGTGGTTCGCGGAGCTACGGTTTCGGACCCGTAAACCTGGATCTCGTAGTTGCCCTGTGCGTGCGCCGTAAAGGAAAAACCCAGGAACAAGAGGCCGAAAACAAAGGACTTCAAACGGGCTCCGGAGCGTGAATATGCGGGGAAGTGAACTCCTGATTTCTGATGATTGCACGCTCGTGTGACCGGATATCGCATTCGCCCCAGTGGTATACTCACAAGGTCAGGTGCGCCTGCGCGCCCGCATTTTCACGTCTACTGAGGTTCCCATGTCCGGCCATTCGAAATGGGCCACAATCAAGCACAAGAAGGGCGCGCTCGATGCCAAGCGCGGCAAGATATTCACCCGTCTGATCAAGGAAATCACCATCGCCGCCAAGGGTGGCGGTGGAGATCCTGACGGCAACCCGCGACTGCGCACCGCCATCCTCGCGGCCAAGGCCGAAAACATGCCGGCCGGAGAACATCAAGCGCGCCATCCAGCGCGGCACCGGCGAACTGGAAGGCGTCAACTACGAGGAGATCACCTTTGAGGGCTACGGCCCCGGCGGCGTCGCCATCATCGTTGACGTGCTCACCGACAACCGCAATCGCACGGTCAGCGAGATTCGCCACGCCTTCTCAAAGAACGGCGGCAACCTCGGCGAGTCAGGCTCAGTCCGCTTCATGTTCTCGAAGAAGGGCGTGATCGCCATCGAGAAGTCCGCGGCCACCGAAGAGAAGCTGATGGACATCGTGCTGGAGCACGGCGGCGAAGACCTGAGCGACGAAGGCGACATCTGGGAGATCATTACCGATCCCAACTCGTATCGAGGCTGTGCTGAACGCGGTCAAGGCTGCCGGATATCCCTACGACTTACGAGCGAGGTCACGATGCTCGCTTCGACCTACACCAAGCTCGAAGGACCGGCTGCCAACCAGATGATTCGCCTGCTTGAGGCGCTCGAAGATTTCGACGACACGCAGAATGTGTATTCGAACTTCGACATGGACGCCGAGCAGATGGAGCAGGTGGCTGGCTGAGTCTGGCCTGAGGCATGGCAATCGAAGGGGCCGCCCGGACGAGGCGGCCTTTTTTGCGGAGTTCAGAAAGCTCGACTGGCAAGAAGGGAAGAACGTTGATTCGAATTCTTGAGACCTGTTTCGCTTAACCTGCTATGTGCAGTCGGATTCGCGATTGCCGGCACGCTCAATACAGCAGCCCAATCCAATTCAGCCGGCGATGATCGGCCTGACCCTGTCGCCGAGGTTCGCGCGGCAACGGAGCTGGGAGTATGGGCCGTTCGCGTATTATGGCAACGGGATCGGCGATCGTTCCGATTACCGGTTTTTCGCGGCGGGCGTTCAAGCGGGCAAGCTGCTCACGCCGGTGATGCACGCGGGGATACTGAGCGGCCAGTTCGAATTCGCGGGAAACATCATGCCGTTCTGGCAGGCATACACGCCGGCTCCGCACTATGAGACTTTCGTCTCGCACGGAGGATCCATACCTTTGAGCCGATCGGCGGCGGGACATACACCGGAGTGAGCATCACCCCGGTGATCTTTCGCTGGAACTTTCTGACGCAGTTCGCGGCACTTTCAACCGTGGTTTCAGGCTGCAGGCGGGCTCATCTACACCACGCACAAGTTTCCGCCGGACGTTCTGGTACCGCACGGATACCCGGCGGAACTTCGGTGTGGAATTTTTCGCCCCAGGGCGGAGGTGGCTTTCACTACTTCACGCGACCGAGGCGTTCGATTGATTTCGGAGTGAATGCCGTGCACATCTCGTCGGCCTCGCTGGGCGACAGCAATCCCGGCGTCAATGCGAGCCTGCAGTTCCAGGTGGGATATACATTCTGGAGATAGCGCGGAATTCCGCGTCCGCCGGTTGGCACGCTTCTGCCAGGCGGAAGGAAGACGATGAAGGACCAGGTAGTCGAGTGCGTTCCGAACTTCTCTGAGGGCACGGATGCCCGTCGTGTCGAGGCCATTGTGGCCGCGATGCGGGTGGAGGGAGTGCGCCTGCTCGACTGGACGATGGACGCCGATCACAATCGCTCCGTGGTCACCATTGCAGGCGCCCCTGCGGCCGTGCTGGAGTCTGCGGTCCGCGGCGTGGGAAAGGCAGTGGAGCTGATTGACCTTACCGAACCAGGAAGGCCTGCACCCTCGCATCGGCGCTGCTGACGTGATTCCTTTCGTGCCGATTTCAGGCATCAAGCTGGAACAGTGCGTCATGCTGGCCCGGCAGGCGGGACTGGAGATCTGGCGGCGCTTCGGCGTGCCGGTGTACTTCTATGAAGCGGCAGCCTCGCGGCCGGATCGCGCCAATCTGGACGATGTGCGGCAAGGTCAGTTCGAGGGGCTTCGCGATGCCGTGCGCAAGGAAGCGGCGCGGCGGCCCGATCTCGGCGGCCCCGGGCTGCATCCCACTGCCGGCGCGTGTGCCGTGGGCGCGCGCAAGTTTCTTGTGACGTACAACGTCTATTTCGACTCTGCCGACGTCGCGATTGTTCGTGCGATCGCGCGCGAGATTCGCTCAGCATCTGGCGGGCTGCACGGAGTCAAGGCGATGGGCGTGCTTGCTCACGGGCGCGCACAACTTTCCATGAACATCACCGATTTTGAGGCCACGCCGGTATCTCAGGTCTATGGCGCGGTCTCCCGACTTGCGCTGCGGCACAAGACTGCGCCCGTCGAGGGGGAGGTGATCGGCCTCGTTCCCGACGCGGCTTGCGAGCGCGAAAGCGAGTGGATGCGTCAGTTAAGTGAGTTCGATGAGGAGACCAAGATCCTCGAGCGGCGCCTTGCCGCGCCCTTGGCGTGGCCGGGAGAAGAGTAACGGTACCAAAACCAAGGAAGTAAACGTCTAAGAAGAAGCTCACGAGTAAAATGAGGTTGCGGGAATCGCGGGGTCTTTCGCTCCTGCATTACATAAAATCGCATAAAGCGGCGAGCCGATATTCCGGCTCCCGGAGGGTGAAAGTGTTGAAGATTATTGCTGGAGTTTCGGTTTCCGCCATGGTCCTGGCGATGGGGCTTTCGGCCCCCGCGGCACAGCTGTCAGGCGACGCTCGCGCGGCTATTCCCCATGAAGTGCAGCAGTTGGTTGTGATCGATTACCGGGCCATGCAGAATTCGAATGCCGCGATGGAGTTGCGCGACCGGGTTATGCCGCCGGATCTCAAGCAATTCGATGATGCGCTTCGCAAGTCAGGACTGAACGACAACCACGACGTCGATCAACTGGCGTTTGCGCTGTTTCGCCTGTCGGCTTCCGGCGATGAGCTTGAGACGGTTGGCTTTGCCCAGGGTCAATTCGATGTTCCAGGCATCATGGCCAATTTCAAGAAGCAGAAGCTGGTCCCCAAAGTGATTCGCGGCAACCGCACATATCCGCTGGGTAAGACCGGATTTGTTCTCTGTTTTGTTGACCCCTCCACCATGGTCTTTGGCAGTCCCGAGGCGGTGAAGGCCGCGCTCGACGTGCGCGATGGACTGACGGCAGGAATGCTGACGAACGGCACGATCATGGATGCGATGCGTTCGGTGGACTCCCAGCCACTGTGGAGCGTCCTGGACAAAAAGGGAACCGAAGTGATGATGAAGCAGGTGCTGGGCGAGGCCGGTTCGATGGCTGACTACGAATCGGTGCGCAAGCGCCTTGTTTCCTCGTGGTATGGCATGGACTTCCAGCACGGAGTGAAGTTCGATCTCACCATCTCCACGGGTGACACGTTCGCGGCGGCGACAGTGTCATCGCTTCTGTCCGCGGCGATCATCTACAAGAAGATGAGCGGAAATGACAGCGAGAAGGCGGCTCTGTCCAATACGGACATCAGCTCCAGCTCCGGGCAACTGACGATTCATTTTGCAGCTTCAGACAACGACTTTAACAGCCTGCTGAATTCTTCGCTGTTCCAAAGCGTGGTGCACTAGGATCTACTGACGCTCGCGATTTGCGCTGCGAATTGATCGCTTAATTCTGCGGGTTCAGCTCCACGTGGAATGCGGCCTTGCCGCCGGGCGGCAACACGACTTCGAGGCGGCCCTCCTGCTTCTCGTGCAGCGTGGGGCCGCTGATCTGCACCTGCCGGCCATCCGAGGCTGTGTATTGCACAGTCACAGGGCCAGTGCCGCGCACCTGAAATCGATAGTGGAACACTGCGTCCGCGGCGAGACTGTTTGCGCCGAAGCTGGCGCTGGGATAATCCACCTCCAGCTGTGTGATCGTTCCACCGGTACGGTTTTCAACCGTGGCTTCGATGCGATAGGAGTGGCATCCTGCAAGAAGAACTGTGAGAGCCAGGCAGGCGGGCGCAAGGATTCGACTCGACAAGAGCGGTGCGAGATTTCTCATGCGCTTGGCTCGCTGTCATTCCCCGCACTACCGGGTTCCCGCTCTGCCACCTTCTTCTCGACTCGGTCCAGCCGCTTCAGCAGTTCAGGCAGGCGCTGGAAGATTGCCACAGCCCGCAGCCAGACGCGGTTATCGAATCCCGGTGAACCGGAGATCATTTTCCCGGCAGGAATGTCGTGACTGACCGCTGACTGTGCCGTCAGAATCACGCCATCTCCGAGACTGCAATGTCCCGCGACTCCCGCCTGCCCGGCGAGAATCACGTTGTTCCCGATCACAGACGAACCGGCCAGCCCAGTCTGCGCGCATATCAGTGAGTCCTTGCCGACGCGCGAACCGTGTCCCACCTGGACGAGGTTATCGACCTTGCTCCCGTCGCCGATTTCCGTGGCGCCAACGGTTGCTCGATCGATGCAGGCGTTGGCCTGGACGTCTACTCGATCGCCGAGACGCACCGGACCTGACTGCGGAATCTTCTCCCACTGGCCCAGGTCGTTCTTCGCGAACCCGAAGCCGTCTGCTCCGACAATTGCGCCGTTCTCCAGCGTCACGTGATCGCCGAGGACACAGCCTTCCCGCACCACAGAGTGCGCGTGCGCAAAGAAGTGGCTACCCGCCTGCACGCCTGAATAGAGCACGACGTGTGGCAGCAGGGTGGCGTGCTGCCCCAGCCGGACATTTGCTCCCACCACGACATAGGCGCCGATGTGGGCTCCTTCGCCGATCTGCGCTGACGGATCGATGACTGCGGTCGGGTGAATGCCAGCCGGATAGTCTGGCGGTTGGTAGAAGAGCCCCAACGCGCGCGAAAAGGCGTAGTAGGGATTCTTGATCCGAAGCGTTGCCGCCTCAATCTCTGGAAACTCCGGCTCAACCAGTACGGCCGCCGCCTTCGTCTTACGCGCCAGCCCCCCGTATTTGGGATTGGCGACGAAGGTGACCTCGGTCGGCCAGCTTCCTCAATCCCTTTTACACCAGTGACTTCCAGCTCCGCGTCGCCACGCAGTTCCGCGCCTAGTTGCCGTGCCAGTTCGCCAAGTTTCATCGAGGAAATTGTAGCGGAATCAGCGCTGGGCGGGGGCGGGGACAGGTCGGGGGGACGCCTACTCGCTGTCAGGCTCCTCGTGGAAAGAGCTCGGGTGTCTGCACGGCCTCGTCTCTCCTCTTCCGCCCAGCGGCCCCAATCAGGCTGATAACCTCCAGCGTCTGAATGGCCTGCCGTGGCACGTAGATTCTTTGCGTGTTCGACCGGGTATCCGGCGGAGTCAGGAGCAGGCCAGCTCCCTCCACGAGAGAGCGGTCATTGGCCGCAAGCCCTTCCAGTTCGTCCCCGTCCGTCAGAGTCATCCGGAGCCAGAGGCCTGCGGTTCGCGGCCGTACCGCAAACCGCTTCTGCATCAGCCGTTCCGGGTTGGCCTGTTCGCACGGCAGGGAAGTCGCGCACGTAGCAAACCCACTTCACCGCGTCCCAGCCAATCGTGAGCACCTTTCCGGTGAGGTCAAGTACCTCCAGGGCAAGGGGTGTCCTGGCCGAAAGTTGCGCCTGCGTAGCCCGCATACCACTCACGGGAGAACTTGCGCACAATCACCGGTTTACGAGAGGAGCCCATCGCTTGGATTGTCGCATGGAGCGGCTAATCAGGCGCGTCGAAAGTCGCAAAACTGGTGCTTTACGCCCTGTTCAAGAAGCTTTGAATGTGTTAAGGTACTGCTTTGCAACCTCTGTGGTGGGCGCCGTAAGCGCAACAGCATCAGAGACTTGGCAAGCGTTTTGCAAGGCGGAAGCAGGAACGGAATGCCCGACTATATTTACCTTCTTGAGAACCGACTCTCAGCCGATCAGCGGAATGCTTTGCGCCACTTGCGCGAGGCGACCCGCGAAACCGGCATGCTCCTGTTTCTCACGGGAGACGCGGTCCGTGACCTGACAAGCGGCCACGCTGTTCGCGATCTTGAAGTCGCGGTTCACGGTAATGCGCTTAAGTTGAGGAAAATCATTGAGAAAGCTGGCGCCAAGATCTGGGGCGAGGATGACGACTCTCGGTCTCTCTACCTCTGCTTTCCCGGGAACGGTTCGCGTTGACGTTGTCAGCACCCATCGGCGCGAGTACCCCAAGCCCGGCAAAGCCTGTCTATCCACTGGGCCTCGATTCAGGAAGACCTGCGCCGGCGCGACTTTACGGTCAACGCCATGGCGATCTCGCTCAATGAGGGCTCTTTTGGCCTGCTGATGGACCCGCTGAATGGGGCGGCCGATATCGAGGCCCGCACCCTGCGCCTGGTCTCGAATTATGGGTTTCTGGAAGAGCCGGCGCTTACTGATCCGCGCTACGCGCTATGTTGCGCGCCTCGGCTGGGAACTCGATCCCCGAACCCAGCAACGCTACGAAAACGCCAAGGCAGAGAACGTATCGAGTATCTTTCCGCACGCGACCGCAGCCAGGAACTGGAGCAGATCGGCCACGAGGACGATGGCCTGAAGGTTCTTCAGGCCATCGAAGCAGAAGGCTGGATGAAAGTCCTGTTCCCCGCCTGGACGCTGCCAAGGCGGACGAAGAGAAGTTGAAGGCGTTGCATGAGCGACGCGGTGGAACTGCAGATGCAGGGCGTGCACCCGGACATGTCCGCGGCACAGATGCAGCTGCTTACTGCAAAGATGGCGCCCAAAGACTTGTCGGCGCTCAAGAAGCTGATGCTTCGACCGGGCTTTGTGGAAGAGTGGAACAGCCTGGACTCGCTTGCGGCGGGGTTCGCGAAGGTCTTGCTGAACAAGGCCAACGCGACACCTTCGGTGAGCTACAAGCTGTTCACGACCTACGATCCGGAGGCGGTCCTCTGGCTCGGATTCACCACCAAAGATAAAGCGGTCCGGGAGCGGTACGAGCTCTTCCTCAAGACGTGGCCTGAAGCCCGCCAGCGCATTCCACACGCGCAGATGCAGGAGATGCGCATCACGCCGGAACTCGCGACCTACAACGACATCGTTCACCAGGTCTTCCTGCAGTTGATCGATGGCGGTCTGAACACGCCCGAGGAGATTCGTGCTTTCCTCGAGCCGCATTCGCCGCCCGCGCCGCCGCCACAGGTCACGATCAAGCGCACGCGCGCCAAGCGCAACGTTGAAGCAAAGGTCAAGGAGAGCTCGTTCGACGAGGATGATGAGGATTCCGAGGATGGTCTCGAGGAGGAAGACCTCGATGACATCGGCGGTGGTGACGAGGAAGAATTGGATCTCGGCATCGGCGTACCCAAGGTTGACGAGCTTGACACCGAACTCGGCGATGAAGCTGAAGAGGAAGACGATGCCGACGAGGAGGATGGCGAGCCTGTGCGCGGAAAACGCGGAGGAAAGCCAGTCGTGGCAGCGAAGCGTGCCTCAACGCCAAAGGCAGGCAAATCCACCGGAAAAGACGACGCCTCGGCTGCACATGCAGAGCCAAAGCATGGCCACGCACCGGCCCAACATGCTGCTCATTCAAAGCCTGCGCCGGAGGCGAAGGCCAAGCAGGAGACAAAAGCCCCGGTTGCAGCCAAGGGCAACGGAAAGCCCGAGACCAGGCACGAGAAGGCCAAGGCCGCAGCACCGCATGCGCCCGCCAAGAAACCTGCGCATCCGGTAAAGCCCGCCGCCAAGATACCCGTGAAGACTGCCAAGACAACAGTCAAGCATGTGGCGAAGGCTCACGCGAAGGCACCGGCAAAGCCTGCACACAACAATCATGCGAACGGCAAAAGCAAGCACGCGCCTCACGCAAAGCCGGCAAAATCGCATGCTCCCGCGAAAGCCTCAAAGCCCGCTGCGAAGAAACCCGCGCATAAGGCAGGCAGAAAACACTAGCATCGCGAGTAGGGCCGGGGGTGCGCTCGGCCCGCGCGTGCTCTGCTGCTGGTCTCAGTTCAATTGAGTGCATTTGTTGGAGGTCACCGATGGGCCGCCTTCCTTTACGAGCCCTGTCCTGCAGTCTGCTCCTGACTGTTGCTCTTGCATTCGCAGCGCACGCCGAAGAGAACAGCGATCCAACCCGGCAGCAGGACTCGGTTGCGCCCGGCTACCGCGTAGATCACGGCGGCTGGGCCTTCGTTCATCTCGAGGGGACTTCGGAACAGATCGGCTTTCAGCACGGTCGGTTGCTATCCGCCGAGATCGAAGACATGGTCAAAGTGATCAAGCTTGAAAGCACTCACGACACCAAGCGCAACTGGGAGTTCTTTCGCGACGCGAGCCGCAGGATGCTCTGGCCTCACATTGATGCCGAGTATCAGCAGGAACTCGAAGGCATCGCGAAGGGAGTGCAGTCCCAGGGAGTAAAGCTCGATGTGTGGGACATCGTCGCGCTCAACGGCGGCATCGAGCTGCCACAGTACTACGTTCCCTGGCTCAACAAGCGCGAACACGCTCTCAATGCGCCGCAGATCCACCCCGTGGGCCGCTGTTCCGCCTTCATCGCTACGGGCGGCTTCACCAAAGACGGGAAGATCGTCATCGCCCACAATAATTGGTCAAGCTACGCCGATGGGGAGCGATGGACGGTCATCTTCGACATCGAGCCCACGCACGGGCATCATATTCTGATGGATGGTGCGCCCGGCGTGATCACAAGCCAGGACGACTTCGGCGTGAACGACGCCGGGCTGATGATCTCCGAGACAACCATCACGCAGTTTGTCGGCTGGAATCCCGACGGCAAGCCGGAGTTTGTGCGCTCACGCAAGGCGATGCAATACGCGAGCTCGATTGATGAGTACGTAGCCATCATCAAGGACGGCAACAACGGCGGCTACGCGAACGACTGGCTCATCGGCGATCGGAAGACCGGCGAGATCGCGTATCTCGAACTGGGCCTGAAGAACACACCGCTCTGGCGTTCGAAGGATGGGTACTTTGTCAGTTCGAACTTCGCGCGTGATTCCGCACTTATCAAGGAAGAGACCGACGGATTCAACCCCGACAATCTTTCCAGTTCTCCCAACGCGCGCCGCGTGACCTGGGAGAAGAAGATGAAGGAGTCGAAGGGACAGATCGATGTGGAGATGGCGGAGAAGTTCATGGCCGATCACGACGACAGCTTCACCGGCACAAACGGCGCAGATGAGCGCACACTTTGCGGGCACGTCGACAAAGTCAAAACCGGCACGCCGGAGTGGGACTGGGGCCCGTATTATCCGGGCGGATCAGTGACGGGAAAAGTGGCCGACTCAGACATGGCGGCGAAGATGTCGCTCGTGGCACGCGCAGGCCATCCCTGCGGAGAAGACTTCTTTGCGGCGCCGTTTCTCGCCGCGCATCCCGAGTACAACTATCTCAAGCCAGTTCTCAAAGACATGAAGGCAGGGCCGTGGACACAGTTCGCTGCAGGCGAGAGGTAGCGGTCTACTTGTAGATCATGTGGACGTTGATCTCCGTCACGGGACAGGTCACGTGCACGATTGCCGCTTTGAACGGCGGCGCGCTCAAGGTCACGTGCGGGTTGTTCGCGAAACCGAAACCTTCTTTGGGAATGGCGAGGAAATTCCTGTCCAGCTTCTGGTTCATGTTTTCATCGTGGATAACGGCAACGCCGTAGTCGCCGGGAGGAAGATTCCAGGTTGGCGTTGCTTCAAGTTTGCCCGGCGGAATTTCCGTCGGCCAATGATGCACTGATTTGGCCGTATCCTCCGGCCAACCATCGGGCGATGAAAAGATGACCGCGCCCACGACGCCGGTGGAATTGCGCAGACCGTCTACATGAATCTGCAGTGTGCAGGTCTGAGACCCCTGCTTTGCTGCAGCAGGAACAGAGCTCGGCGCCTGCGCAGCGATGGGTTTCGCTGTCGACGCCGCTATCGCCGCGACAGAAAGGGCCGCAGCAAGACAGGCAATTCTCATGAATGAAGAGATGCGATCCGTGCGATTCGGGTCCCGCGAAGACAGCAGGAATCCTTCCACTGCCGGCTTCGCAAGACACAAAAATGCCATTCGAGAAACAGAGGGTCAACTGGAGTCAAACCAGCAGTCTGCAATCTCGATTGATTGGGGTTATTGTCTTAGAGAAGATCCGGTCCGATACCTGAGAGCGGGCACCCGGCCAATTCGACTCTAGTAGCGGTTGCCCCGCCCGGCACCGGCGCCACTTCCTTTGCGCGCCTGGTAGCAATCCCGGCAAAAGACGGGACGATCACCGCGTGGCTCAAATGGAACAGTCGTTGGCTGGCCGCAGCCGGAACAAATCACAGGTGTACCGTGGGATGGAGCCGGACGATAACCGGAGCCTCCCCCACCTTGTTCGCTCTTTTTTGCCTGACGGCAAGGCTTGCAGCGCTTGGGGGTCGAATAACCTCGTTCTTGGAAAAACTGCCTGATCGGCAGCGGTGAACGTAAAATCCTGTCCACAATCACTGCATGTGAGTTGCATATCTCCGGCCATGATTGTCCTCGTCGCGATTGTACACACGACACTGTGATTTTTGTATAAGAATCTTGTTGAGAATTAAAAACTTATCCCCAAACCTTTGATGGAGTTCCGCTTCCGGAGCCCCGCAAGTCGCATGATAGCGTGTCTGTAAGCCTTCTTCGTTCGACCGCCAGCCACCCGGACGCACCCGATGACAGCACCCGATCCAATACGCGAAGCGGACTTCATTCGCCGCATTCTGGCGGGCGAAAAACAGATCTTTCACGACCTCATTCGACCTTGCGAACGGGCGATATACTTCCTGCTTTTTTCGCTGCTAAAAAACGAAGCTGATGCTGAAGATGCTGCCCAGGAAACCGTCCTCAAGGTGTATCAGAACCTGTGCAATTTCCGGGGCGAATCGCAGTTTCGCACCTGGGTGCTTTCGATCGCGCGCAACGAGGGTCTTGGCCGGCTTCGGAGGTTGGGCTCGCGCCGCGAAGAGTCGCTCGATGCCGAATCGGACGAGCAGACAGGCGACTTCACCCCGGCGATCCTGACAAGCTGGAGAGAGGTTCCCGGCGACGCGCTCGAGCACAAGGAGCTTGCCGCCATCATCCGGAGAGCAATTGATGGCTTGCCGGAGATTTACCGTAACGTCGTACTGCTGAGGGACATCGAAGAGATGGAAACACGTGAAACCGCTGCCGCGCTGTGCATCAGTGAGGGCGCTGTTAAGGTCCGTTTGCATCGGGCCCGTGCAATGCTGCAGCGTGACCTGGCTCCACAGCTAAAAGGATTTGCCCCGAAGAAAAGAGGCTGGTTCGGGGGACGGTCATGAGAATCGACTGCAAACACGTCTGGGAACACATCTCCGCATACATCGACAATGATGTGGACGTGAAGCTGCGCGCCGAAATTGACCGCCACCTGGAAACCTGCGAGATCTGCTCCGCTGTGCTCGACTCGACCCGAAACGTCGTCGTTCTTGTGGCGGATGATCGAGTCTTCGAACTGCCTGCGGGATTCAGCCAGCGCCTCCACGAGCGGATCGACAGGGAACTGGAAGAGGCTGAAGGCTAAGGCCAACGGCAGGCGGCGGTGCCTTGCGGTGAACCATCGGATGCGTCCAGGTTTCCAACCCAACCAGGATCAGCGTGATGATGGCGAGTAAGATCTGCAGCCGTTCTGAGCGCCGTTCTTTTGCACTAATTTCGCGGCGTCGCCATTGTGCCGAAGACCGATTGCGCAACCGGCGAATCCACGCAATTACGGCGAGATTCACTATGGCGCCGACAGTCGCCAGAATCAGCATCGGGATCCGGATCGCATCCTGATGCCAGCCGGTTGCCGGCGCGTAGATACCGCTGGCCGAAGCGAGCGCCGAAAGCCCAATGGCCAAGCGGATACCGCTGATAGTCAAAACGGCGGTGCAGAGGCTTTGAAGCAAGGCAAACAGCACACTGGTCCAGCCGACCCGGCGCATCTGCCTCAAGCTGATCCAAAACCCAATGGGTTTGGAATCGACGCTTCTTGTCTCCTGCTTCTGCCAGATCTCCAATTTCTTATCCTCTGCCTGGAGAGATATTTGCAGCCTCGGATTCGAGGCTTACCAGACAAAGATTAAAGCAGGCCGACAATTTAGCCAATCCAAACGCCGACCAGGCCCGTTCATAGGACAAGGGAACCGGAGCGAAGAATTTCGTATTCATCCGCCACCCTTTCCCTGTAACCTTTCGCGCATGTCCGCACTCTAACAGTGCGTGCCACACTCTTTGCGACACCGACTATGGGTCTGCGTCGCTCAGCGACAACCGGCGGATTCCCCCGCCCCAACCCCCAAGCGAGGTCTATCACACATGAAAAATCAGTTGAATGCACTTCTTCTGACGGCTGCTCTCTCCGGTCTGATCGGCGGAACGACGGTTGCTGCGCAAGCACAGAGTTCCACGAAAGCCGCCTCTGTGAAGGCAGCCAAGGCCGGCCTGCGCTACACCGCCCAGGACACCACGAAGCACTCCTGTAAAGGCAAGAACGACTGTAAGGGGCAAGGCGGATGCAAGGCGAGCGACAACGGCTGCAAGGGCAAGAACAGCTGCAAAGGCAAGGGCGGCTGCGCTACCGATGGATCCAAGCCACATCTGGCCTGAGCGGCCACTTAAACACTGGTGCGGCAGGGTGGCGCATTCCGTCTCCTGCCGCACAGCGCGATCTCCACTCACTCTCCTATAACCGGCATTGGGACATGCGCGAAATCCAACCGAGGATAAGGAGAATCAACCATGCATCTCACTTCGACTTCAGAAGCTGAAGGGTCAGTCGCCGAAAGTCCCGCTGGCCTGTCAAGACGCTCGTTCTTTCAGAAAGCAAGCATTGCAAGCGCTGCGGGCGCGGCCACACTGGTCGGGCTCGTTCATTCGGCTCCCGGCTATTCTCAGGAGCCTGACGGCGCTTCTCGCCTGAACAGTGCCACGCCGGAAGCTGTTAGTTCCGACGGAGACATTCTCATTGCCGCGGAGATCGCAGAAGCACTGGCGGTGACCACATACACCAACATCGTTCGAACCTCAGGATGGTTTACCCGCATTCCCGACGACGATCAGGGTTATCTCTACGCCGCACGTAACGAGGAGATGTCGCACTACGCTCTCGAGAAATCAGCAACCGGGAAGGACTCGCCGTTCACGACGTTCTACTATCCGAAAAAGATGTTTAGCGACGCACAAACCACGTTGAACACGCTTGTTGCGCTGGAGGATGCGTTCATAGCCGCCTACCTGGTGGGAGTGCGCTTTTTTTCGACCCCCGACCTGCGCGTAACTGCCGCGCGGATCATGGGCATCGAGAGCGATCACCGCACGCTGGCTCGCTCACTGGCCGGCGACGTGGCGCCGCAGGACGGTGGACCGATCGCGAAGATTACCGGCCTGCAGGGAGTTGCGGAGAACGTCCATCCACCCAACAACAACGGCTACGAGAGGACCCAATGCTGGACCAGCATTTCGCAGGCGGTAACGGCCCTTCTGCCGTTTGTTGACAAGGCACACGCGACTGCAGCGGGCTTCGACACGACAAAGCCCCGCGAATTTGAACCCTTCAGCCCGCATCTTGCGACGCCGCTGGGAAATTTCATTTCCTTCACGGGTTGCTGAAATCCAGACGGAACTGAACCGCATCGAAGCAGAGCATTCGGGTGAACGCTATTTGCCGTTATTTCGGCTCGTACGTAGTATTTGGGACACCGAAGCAATCCACCGCGAAAGGTCAAATCAACTTTCCCCATGATGAAGAATTCGAATGCTCTGCTCTCGGCGGACACTTATGCCGGGTAATCGATTCAACGCGTTTCAGGATCACGGCGTCGGGATAGGTCTGCGCATTCCGCACTATGAGCACATCTTCTCGCGGAAGCCCGTCGTCGACTGGTTCGAGATCATCTCTGAGAACTACATGATTGATGGCGGGCGCCCGCTCGCCATGCTCGACCGGATATTGGAGCGCTATCGCGTGGTGCAGCACGGCGTTTCCATGTACTTCGGTTCGGCCACCGATCCCGATCCTGAGCATCTTCGACGCCTCAAACAACTTGTGCGCCGAACCGGAACGCCGTGGCTCAGCGATCACCTCTGCTGGGGAAGCGTTGATGGAACGTACACCCACGACCTGCTTCCGCTGCCCTATACATGGGAGGCAATTGATCGGACGGTCGAGCGCGTCCGGATGGTTCAGGACTTTCTTGAGATTCCCGTGGCAGTTGAGAACGTGAGTTCTTACGCCGCCTTCACCGGTTCGCAGATGACCGAGTGGGAGTTTCTGGCGGAAGTGGTAGAGCGCGCCGACTGCGGCATTCTGCTTGATGTCAACAATATTTACGTTTCGTCAGTGAATCATGAATTTGAGCCCATGGAGTATGTCAATTCGGTGCCGGCCCATCGCGTAGCCCAGATCCACATAGCGGGCCACTCGCGCTATGAGAAATACATCCTCGATACGCACGACCATCCGGTGATCGACCCTGTCTGGAGCCTGTATGCGCGTGCCATCGAACGATGCGGCCCCACCCCCACACTGCTGGAGTGGGACGATCATATTCCGAGCTTCGATGAGGTGCAGGCAGAAGCCAACAAGGCCGAACGCTATCTCCATCGGCATTCAGGCGAACTTGCGGAGGCCGTGTAATGCGCCCTCAACCGATGAGCCTGGCACAATTGCAGCGCGAAATGGCCGCCGCCGTGATGATGCCGCTCACCCCTGACGAGGAGATGCGCGACGCGAGTCCGGATGGGCGCTCCATGGAGCAGGTGGCTTCGTCTTTCATTGTTCCCAACAGTCGGCTGAGCGCGTTTGAACGGCTCGAGATCTACAACCGCCAATACTGGTTCCGTGTGCTGGGCGGCCTGTCTGAGGATTTTCCTGCGCTGCGAGCTGTTGTTGGGGCGCGCGCCTTCGATGCCTTGTTGGTCGCGTATCTGACGGCACATCCCAGCCGTTCGTTCTCGCTGCGCAATCTGGGATCAAAGCTGGTCGAGTGGCTTAGGGCAAACCCTCAATTCGCAGGTCGCCGCCATCGAATGGCCGTCGATGTTGCGCGGATGGAATGGGCCTTTGTGGAAGCGTTCGATAGCGGCGAGCGTGTTCCTCTCACTCTGGAGCAGATCGCGGCGCTTGACGGTGATTCCCGACTCGCTCTTCAGCCGCATTTGCAGCTTGTGCAACTCGACTATCCGGTTGACGACCTTGTTCTGGCTCTTCACAAGGCCGAAAAACGTCAGACCAGCGAAGCGGGAGTGCAGCACGATGACGGAACACGGGCATCGAACAGACTTCCCACACTGCGCCGCCAGTCCACATGGCTTGTCGCGCATCGCGTGGATCTCTCGGTCTACTATCTGCGAATCAAGCGGGAAGAGTTCCAGACGCTCTTCGCTATTCGCCAGGGTCTTCCGCTCGCGCAGGCCATCGAGGCCGGCATTACGAGTTCGCGCTCGCCCAGTTCACGCCGGCCCTTGCTCGTTCGCGAGTGGTTTGCCACGTGGGCTGAACTTGGATGGATTTGCGCGCCTGATTCCGGACCGGAGAGCGCAGGAACGCTGAAAGATCTATCTTCCTGAACAAGTTGTTAGAACCCGGGCCTGAATCGCGTGTCTCAGAGATGTGACAACGATGGTGCAGCAACGAGCATTTCTGACTGCCGAGTGGAATGACCTTCTTATTCTGAACTACGCGGTCGATCCGGCGCTTTTGCGGGCGTACGTTCCCACGGGCACAGATCTCGACGCATTTGGCGGAACGACATACTTAAGTCTTGTCGGGTTCGAGTTCAACGACACACGCATCTCTGGCGTTAAAGTTCCGTTTCATAGATCCTTTGAAGAAGTCAATCTGAGGTTTTATGTAAGGCGCGGTGAAAGACGTGGAGTCGTCTTTATTCGCGAACTGGTGCCGAAGTTTGCAGTCGCAGTCATCGCGCGTACCGTGTACGGCGAAAAGTATTCCCGCGTGCCGATGGCCCATCACGTTCACTACCGGCTCGACCGCGATGCCGTCGAGGCCGAGTATTCATGGGGATCCGGTGCCCGTCTATGCTCGATGAGCGCTGAGACCGAAGGCGCAGCCTTTTTGCCTGCGGATGGCTCGCTCAGCCAGTTCATCACCGAGCACTATTGGGGATACGCGGCTCAGCGCGCAAGGGGGACCATCGAATATGAGGTGCAGCACCCGCAGTGGCAGGTCAGGGAGGCGATCGCCGCACACGTCTCCGGAGACTCGTGGCGATACTACGGCGCGGATCTCGGCCAGGCATTGATGCGCAAACCTGATTCGGCCTTTCTTGCGGAGGGCTCGATGGTAACTGTGTTCAAAGGTGTGCGAATCGATTGAGCGAGCCAGATGTTCGCTCGGGAAAGGGGAGTTATGATCAACCTCGTCACGAGGGCGGAAATCGTATATGAAGGATTCGTATCGCTTCTCAGTCGCCTGCGGAGCCCGCTTCTCCTTGCGATTCGCCTCTATTGGGGCTGGCAGTTTGCCCAGGACGGCTGGGGCAAGCTGACGCATCTCGACAAAGTGACACAGTTCTTCGCTTCGCTCAACATGCCTGCGCCCGGCGCAACAGCGACGCTCGTAGCGCTGGTGGAACTCGTCGGAGGGATTCTCTTCGCGCTTGGCATTGCGTCGCGCCTCACCTCGCTCGTGCTGTTTGTGAATATGACGATGGCTTACCTCAGCGTTCCCGACGACCGCGTCAACTTTTCGCACATCTTCTCCAAACCCGAAGACTTCTACGGCGCAACGCCCTACACCTACTGGTTCGCTGCACTTCTGATTCTGATTCTCGGACCGGGAGCGATCGCTCTCGACACGCTCTTCCGGCGGTGGATGCCTGCGCGCGCAAAGGAATAACTGCTCTGCACACGCGATATAATCGCCGGTGATCACGTGAAGACCTCTGCGCTCCAACTCGCGTTGTTGCTCTTGATGGCTGCGAGCACAGCCTTCTGCCAAAGCACTCGACTGGGCGATTCATGCGACCTGTCAGTCCTTGGCGCCAAGGATGCACAGAGTTTTCTCGCGTTCGATAGGGAACTGCGAGCTGCCATCACGAAGCAGGATGCAGTGGCGATGGCGTTTCTGGTCCAGTTCCCGTTGCGCATCAACTCAGAGACAGGAAAATACTCGCTGAACGATCCGGCTGCGCTTCAATCTCGCTTCCAGGAAGTCTTTCCGGCGGCGGTGCGGAAGGCAATCCTTGACCAGAAGGTTCAAGAGATCTCTTGCAGGGACGAGGGCATTGCGTACGGAAATGGTGATGCCTGGGTAAACGTTGCAAAGTTCGGCTTTGCAATTGAATCAATCGAATATTCGGGATGCCAATGCTCACAGAGCCTCGAATCAAGAGAATGGAGTTTGTCTGTCAAACTGATAAATTAGGATCGTAGTTGATTCGGATGCCTCCAGGATCCCCCGCTATCGGGCGTGGAATAGACCCCACCCGTCACAGACAACCCAGACTTGGAGATCGCAAAGGGGAATCCGACGTCGACGGAACCGGCCTTTGCGCCTATCCGGTTTGGACGTTTAGAAGCGGCAAGGTGACCTACGATCGAAGGCGCGCTTGGATGCCTTGGCGACACGGAAGCGCCCAAGGAGGCAAAGGGGGGCTTTCAAGTGGAGATTGAGGGCCATTCCAAAGCCAGAGGATGGTGTTACTGACGCGCCAGAGTCTGAGCTCACATTCTCATCGAAACCAAGCGTGGTAGCCTGATCAGCGAATTCTCAGGCACTTCTGCAATGACACGAATGTGACGTGAGGTGCGTCTGACGAGGAAGATCATGCGGACTTGTTTTCGGTTGGTTTTTCTATGCTGTGCCTTTGCCGCGGCTCTTATCGAAGCACCTGCCACTTCAGCACTCGCACAAGCGGCGGCTTCACAGAATGCGACGCAGGTTTTCAATCACGGATGGCAGTTCCGTCAGGTCGCAACCGCTCAGAGCGCGGAGGCGGACTGGCTTCCCGCTACCGTTCCCGGTGATGTGCATCTTGACCTGCTGGCCAACAAGAAGATTCCTGACCCGTTCTATCGTGACAACGAAGCAAAGCTGCAGTGGATCCAGAACGAAAGCTGGGAGTACCGCCTCAATTTCGATGTCGCGCCGTCGATCCTTGCGCGCTCCAATGTCGACCTTGTGTTTGATGGTCTCGATGCCGCGGCACAGGTCTATCTGAACAACACAAAGGTCCTCTTGGCCGACAACATGTTCCGTGTGTGGCGCGTCTCCGCGAAGTCACGCCTGCACGCGGGCAAGAATGAATTGCGCGTCGTATTTCCATCACCCGTGAAGGCCGCGGCAGACGTTGCCGCTCTCGACCCGTGGCAGCCAAAAACGAAGACCGCGCCGAAGACCTACACGCGCAAGGCTGCCTACGAATATGGATGGGACTGGGGACCGACCTTCGTCACCAGCGGCATCTGGCGCCCCGTACGCCTTGAAGCGTGGGACAAGGTCCGCATTGCCGACTTCGCGATCCGCCAGCGCGACGTGAGCAGGGAAGTTGCGCACCTCAATGCGGAGCTTCAAATCGAAGCCGCGCACGACGGCCCTGCCCGAATCAGCGTGCAGTTCGGCAACAGCGGCAAGCCCGTAACTGTTGTCGAGACTTTGAATCTCCACGCCGGTTCTAACAACGTCACCGTGCCGCTGGAGGTAGTCGGAGCCGAAACTATGGTATCCAGCTGGCTACGGTGATCAGACTCTGTATCAGTTTGTCGCGCAGGTCAGTACAGGATCGCAATCAAAGGCTCCAATCAGCGACGAACGCAGGATCAAGACCGGCCTTCGCTCGATCGTGCTCCATCGGCAGCCCGACAAGTGGGGACGCTCCTTCGAGCTTGTCGTGAACGGCATTCCAGTCTTCGCCAAGGGCGCTGACGTTATCCCCTTCGACAGCTTCCCAAACCGTGTAACGACCGCCGATTACCGGCGGATTCTCGAGTCTGCGCGCGACGCGAACATGAACATGATCCGCCATTGGGGCGGCGGCTACTACGAGACCGACGAGTTTTACCAGATCTGCGACGAACTCGGCATCATGGTCTGGCAGGATTTCATGTTCGGCAACGACTGGCAGCCCGGCACCTACGACTTCAAGCTCAACATCGAAGCCGAAGCCGACGATCAGGTGCGGCGTCTGCGCAATCACCCGAGCATCGTGCTGTGGTGCGGCAACAACGAGACGGAAGCGGCAATGGGCTGGGCTCCGCGCCCCGGTCTGCCAGCCGATGTGCGATACCAGATGTGGCAGGACTACCTCACGGAGTTCAGCGGCATTCTTCCTCGCGTCGTCGCGCGCCTTGAGCCTGAGGTGCCGTATTGGCCCAGCTCGCCGAGCGCGGATTATGAGGCACTCAACGACCACTACCAGAGCGGCGACGCACATATCTGGGACGTGTGGCACGGGCGCGTTCCGTTCTCAACCTACGAGACGCATCATGCGCGTTTCGTCACCGAGTACGGATTTCAATCCTTCCCGGAGATGAAGACCATCGAGGCCTTCACCGAGCCTGCAGACCGCACCAGCATCTTCACACCGGTAATGCTCGCGCACCAGAAGAACAACGAAGGCAACTCGATCATTCATGACTACCTGCTGAAGGATTATCCCGAGCCAAAGGATTTTCCGAGCTTCCTCTACGTGAGCCAGGTGCTGCAGGCCGAGGGCATCAAGATCGGCGCAGAGCACTTCCGCCGCAGCCGCCCGGAGACGATGGGTTCGATCTTCTGGCAGTTGAACGACTGCTGGCCTGTCGCGTCGTGGTCGAGCATCGACTACTACGGCCGCTGGAAGGCGCTGCAATACTACGCACGCCGCTTCTATGCGCCGATTCTTGTCTCTCCGCATGTTGAGAACGGGTCGGTCAAAGTCTACATCGTGTCGGACAAGACGACTCCGGAGCCTGCGATGCTCCGCGTTCGTCTCATGGACTTTGATGGGAAGGTGCTGCTCGAAGAGAATCGCTCCGTCACCGTGGACCCACTGGCCAGCACAGGTCCATCTCGACTGGCCGCTGAAGAAGCTGACCGATGCCGGAGCCGCCGACACTTCGCGCGTCTTCGTCGTGGCGGCACTGACCGTTGATTCCAATACAATCTCGCGCAATCTTACCTATCTTGCGCCGGTCAAGGAGGTTCATCTGACTCCGGCGTCTCTGAAGACTGATGTCCAACAGAGGTCAGGGAAGTATGCGATTCGTGTGACGTCGCCGGTGCTCGCGCGCAGCGTATATCTTTCCTTCGGCAATCTTGAAGTGAAGGTCTCCGATAACTACTTCGATGTTCTTCCCGGAGAATCCGTGGAGATCACTGCTGACACAAAGACCACTCTGGATGAACTCAAGTCGCAGCTTAAGGTCATTTCGCTTACAGACGCCTTTGCAGCCGCACCACGCGCAGCAACGGTCACCGCAGCACACTAAGGTCCACAATAAAGAGAAAGGCCGGGCAATCGCGCCCGGCCTTCTTTCTTGAATTCAACCTGTTAGAACGAGAACACCGCCTGCAGAAAGATGCGTCGCGCTGCTACACCGTTTGAGAACGGCCCGCCTGCCAGTGAAGTCGACCGTCCGAAATTCGGCGATCCAACCGTCCCGACCGGGGTTCCGTAGTTGATGTTGTTGAACAGGTTCAGTGCCTGAGCGCTGAAGTTGAGCGAATACCTGTGTCCCGTGCCGGTTGGGCCAAACATGCCGCCCGGGCCACCACGTCCACCGCCACCGCCAAGGCCGCCGGGACCGAGTCCTCCGCCTGGGCCGCCCCCGGGTCCTCCGCGACCGCCCCCTGGAGGTCCGCCAGGTCCCATTCCGGAATTCGGTCCCCCTGCAGACTCCGTCTTCGGCCCAATGCCAAACGAACGGCTGACACGCAGGTTGAATGCGACTGACGCTGGTCCCGTACCCAGATTGATCGGCAAGGGTGCTTCGCCCATTGCGGGAATCGTATTGAGACATCCGTAAGAGGTTTCCACGTATTGAGTCTGGTCCGCTGTGCATTGCGACGTATCCGCGTACGACGGGCGTCCATTCATGTAGTTGTCGCCGGTCAGATCAAGTGGCGACACAACGTTGTATGGGCGCCCTGCATTCGCAATCAGGAAGGGATTGATGCGAATCTGCCACGGCGCGGTGTAGTTGCCCATCATGAAAACCATGTTGCGCGCGACAAATGCAGCGCGTCCGTAGTCCTGATTGAGGTTGTAGGAGTTGGAGGCATAGCCGACAGAGGTTCCGTTCGAAGTGGAATTCGTATCGGCAAATGAAAGATTGTAGAAGCCAAACAAGCTGAATTTGGGAGAGATGCGCGCATTCACGTTCAGGATCATCTGATTCTGTTTGAAGACGGCCTCTGGATAGAACTCGTTGACGATGCCTATCGCCGAAATCGGCCGGTTCACTGGCTGGGTTTCCGCGCCCACGACGTAGGTGCCCGGCAAGTAGGCATTTGCGTCGCGCGTAACCAACTGGTGCACTCCAAACGAGTGGAGGTACGTGACCGTGGTTGTAGTCGTCTTTGTGACCTGCCGCTCAATGCTTGCGCCGAACTGCTCGGTGTAAGGCGCGTGGAAGGTAGGCGAAATCTGCACAATTGTGCTCTGGGGAGTGGGAGCATACGGCGCTGCCGGCAAGCAGCCCGAGAAATCGACGTCGGTCAAGCTTGTTGCATTCAGGCAGGTCGGCGAATGCGAAGTAATCTGTACCTGATTCGAATTCAAACCCTGTCGGGTGGCCGCCATTACATTGCTCACACTGAAGCGGTCATAGAACATACCAAAGCCTGCGCGCAGCACCGTCTTTGCCGGTTTGCCGTTCTTGGCATCGAGTGCGTATGCCAATGCAGCGCGCGGGGCCCAGTCGTTGTGATCTGCAATCTGGTTCTGGGTCTCCCACCGGAGGCCGCCCGAAAGCGTGAATCGCGCATTTACCTTCCAGTCGTCCTGAACAAACAGCGCGCCATCGACAACATTGGCCAGGAAGTTCGTCTGACCCGCTGAGATCGTCAGGCTCGACAAGCCGTCGGAAGTTGCCGAACTTGTGCCGATCGAATTCAGGTTCTGGCCGGCAGCCAGGGTATTGAGCGCCTTAATATATCCCGCATCATTGAACACCAGCGTGCCGTTGCGATTCGAATACGAAGAGTTGGCATCGCGGTTGTCGCGGACCCATCCGCCGAACTTCACCGCGTGACGGCCAAGGCCCATGGTCGTATAGTTCTGCAACTCAAAATGGTCCTGATGATCGTTCGAGAACTGACCCGTGGATCCGCCGCCCGTGAAATTGCCGCTCACGATCAGGGTTGGATCGGTGTTGACAGGCGCTATTGAATCAAGTGCGCGACGATATTCGAATCGTGTCTCGTTTACCATGCGATCGTTGATGATGTGCGAATCGCTGAGCTGAATCACGTGTTCCGTCGAATTCGTCTGGACCGACTGTGTCGGCAGCTGCTGTGAGGCGATATCACCGGACTCCGAATCGTAGTAGAACTGGTAACGCGCGGTCAGCGTGTCCTTCGAGCCGAGTTGGTAGTCAATACGCGGAGACACTGTGATGTGATTGTGCGGATTCGCCAACGATCCGCTCGTGCGGTCGGTTGATAGCGAGTAAGTGTTTGTTGTCGGATCGAACAGCGCAGGGTAGAAGTTGTACACCTGCTGGTCGTGATTGTCGCGCTGCTCCATGCTGAGAAAGAACGACGCCTTCTTGCTCAAGGCTCCGCTGACCGTGCCGTTGTATTGGACGCGATAGTAGTCAGGCACATCGGTTGCAAAGGGGCCGGCTGTGTTGAGCGCGCTAGTGTTTCCCTGGATGAAGAACTGTCCGTGCAGCTTGTCGGTGCCCGGCTTCGTAAGGATCTCGATGCGCCCATATCCGAGACGATCAAACTCTGCGGAGAAGGGGTTCTGGTTGATGCGAATCTCTCGAATGGCAGACTTGGGTGGCAACTGCCCCCCGGTGAACCCGTCAATGTAGATCTGGCCGCCATTCGGGCCGGCTGAAGGGCCTGCAAGGGCCGACAACTCGCTCGACAGCTCGTCGGGATCGTCCGATAGCGCATCAAGATCCTTGTCCTTGAGAATGATCGCATTCGAATTGCCCGCAGCCTCGACGTTCACCGTGGGCGTTTCGTCGGTTACTACGATGTTCTGCTGTTCCGCCTCCACTGCCATGGCAATATCGACGCGTTTCACCTGGCCGGCGGCTACTGAAATCGGCTGCGACTGGAATGGCGCGAATCCCTCGAATTCAGCGTGAACGATATAACTGCCCGCTGGCAGGCCGCCGACCGTGTAGGCACCGCCAGGATCGGCCGTCGCAGTCTTTACAGCCTGTCCACCGGCAGATTCGATCGTGACCTTCGCGCCCGGGATCAATGCGCCCGTTTGATCGGCGATGTGTCCATGGATCGTAGCGGCAGTTGCAACAGGTGCCTGGGCCGCGCTCGGCGTCGCAGCAGTCTGCACCGGAGAAGGGGCCGACTGTCCATGCGCATATGCGCTGGCCAATGCTAATGCCAGTCCGACCAAAAAGTGGAGAAGGCAATGATGTTTTGAATACACGAATCCCTCGCTTGTTTCTTATGAATTCCTATGTGCGCTTACTGGACCGCTGCTTCTGCTCCACCCGTCCCCATGCTCCAGTTTGAGAGCAGGTTCTGGCTGGCTGCGGGAGCCTCAAGCAGTGGCTCTACGCCCGCGAGCAGTGTGATCGCAGTTACGTCTGTTGCACCCTGGGTCGAGACCAGCATTACCGCCTCGCCTTTTTGCAGATCACCGAGTTGAATTGCCGGCGCACGATTCAGAACCTGCTGCATGTCGCCGTTGCCGGGTCCGCGTGCCTGTCCTGGACCCTGCCCGGCGCCGGAACCTGCACCTGCTCCCGCACCGGAGGCGCCACCCGCTGCCCGCTGTTGCGGGCCCCCGGGGCCATTCTGCGGCTGCGCACCGGCGCTGGCTGCTCCTGTTGCACCCGCATCAGCACGTGCGCCTGTGGTTGTACCCTTCAGCCGCGCGGCAATCATTCGTGCCATCATGTCGGGAAGCCGCTTCATTTGGGTTTCTGCACCAGTGTGAATTGTGACCGATTTCTTGGTGATCAAATCTTTGACGCTGAGCGTCGACGCTGCTGAATCGATTGCCAACACCGTTCCCGAGATGTTGCGGAAGCTTCCTGAAACCACTTCTTCCGCCTGGATCTCTGTGCCCTCTGGATTCTTTTTCCCGCGGGCGCGCACCTGGTCTCCTGTCTGAATTGCACCGATCGGCGCGGGCTGTGCTGCGTCGAACCGCACTGAACCGGGCGCGTACCGCTTCAGCATCGTGTTGGTTCCGATATGCACAGTGACAGTCTTCGCGGTCGCACCGGCGCCGCTCGTCAACATAACGACTCCCGAAGCTGCATCAACGCTCTTCACGAGGCCGCCAACTCCATTGCGCTGCCAATCTTCGCGATCCTTCTGCTGCTTCATGGCAACATCTGCCTGTTTTACGGCAACGATCTGCAGCGCCTGCGGCGTCGCTCCCGTCGCATTCGGATCGAGCCTTACGAGCACGCGGTCCCCGACGGCCAGGTCGCTGAACTGAATCGTCTCCGCGGTGCTCAGATCCCGCTGCCCAGGCGCAATACGCTTCAGGCTCGCCGACGCGGGGATCAGTACCTGGTGTGTCTCTCCAGCATCCGTCTTAACTGTCAGGGTGTCGCCGGCGATGGCAGTAATGGCTCCCAGGTATCGCGATGCAGTCTGACCGAAACCCGCGTTGGCCCCAAGCGCGATCAATATCAACGCTGCGAGTTGCGCGATTGAAACAGCGGCCCGATTTATCATTCTGCTCTTCATACGTTCAATTCTCCGCGCGCCGCCTTCAGGCTGCCCTGTAATCGTTATCTGTTTCGGTAGACGAGTGAACGGCTCAAAAGGTTGAAAGGATCAGAGCCTAAAAGGTTTCCTGTTGCAAACTTTAGCAATCAGTTGCAAAGCAATGTCAACGAATGACTTATTCGCCCCTGCGTCTTAAGGATTTCTTAAGCTTGGCGCACGAACTCCTCATGGTCTCAGATTTCGGGAAGCGGCATCGATGGTGAATCAGAGGCGCGAGTGACAACTTTGACAGATCAATTGGCCAGTTTCGCCCTCTCAAGAAACGCGAAGCTTCCCGATGCATTGGGTATGACATTCGTCAGCCGCTGATTGTGCACCACGACGGTATCGCGATACCAGAGATTGATCGCCGGCAGGTCATGCGCGAGGATCTTCTGCGCCTCCACGTAGTCGATGCGGCGTTTGGCAATGTCGCTGCTGGCCGCAGCGTCGTCGAGCAGTGGGTCGAGTTTCGGATTCGAATAGTGCCCGCGATTCGCACCCTTCGGCGAAAAGCGCGCAGTCGAAAATGCGTAGCTGAAGATATCCGGCTGTTCGTTGCCGCCGATCCAGCGCAGCGAATACATCTGAAATGCACCGCGCGTTACATCGGAGTAGAACGTCGCAAACTCGAATGTGCGAATGTCGAGAGCAATGCCCACCTGTGCCAGCTGCTGCTGCAGCACTGCTGCAAGCAGCCGCACGTCTTCCACGTTGCTCGTCTTCATCGATATATGAAAACGCACTCCATCGGGACCAGCGGAATGGCCCGATTCGTCCAACAATCGCGCAGCCCGCGCGGGATCGTATTCAAAACGATCGGTATCCGCCGTCCACGCCCAGTGCGTCGCTGGCAGCAGGCTCTGCGCCGGTTGGGCGTGGCCGTGCATCAGCGTCTGGATGATCAGGTTCCGATCGATCGCACAGGAGATCGCCTGCCGCACGCGCGCATCCCGCAAAAGAGAGTCCGTCATGTTGAATGCCAGGTACTGAATCTGAGTGCCGGGCGTATCTTCTATCGTCAAATTCGGCCGCTTCTCCAGCACCGGAAGCGCGTCCATGGGAAGGGAATTGATGGCGACATCTCCCGAACCCTTTTCCAGCTCAAGCGACTCGGTGATCGCATCAGGCACCACCGCAAATCGCACGCGCTCGAGGCTGGGAGGCGTCTTCCAACTCAGCGGATTGCGCTCGATCACCACGTCCTGATCGATCTGCTGGCTCACGAACCGAAACGGCCCTGTGCCTACCGGATGCCGCCAGAAGTCATTGCCGCTCCCTTCAGGCACAATGCCGATTGCGCCCGTCGCCAGATTGGTCAGCAGAAATGTGTCGGGCTGCTTCAGGTGCAGAATCACGGTGTGCGCGTCTGGCACTTCAACACTGGCAACAGATGCGAACGACGCTGCCTTTGGTGAAATCACAGCGCCGTTGCGCATCGATTCGATGCTCCACACAACGTCGCGCGCAGTCATCGGACGTCCATCGTGGAACCGCACGCCATCGCGCAGATGAAACACCAGCGTCAGAGGATCCGCTCAGTTCCCAGCGTTCTGCGAGTGCCGGCGCGAAGGTGAAATTCGCATCCTTCTGCACCAGCCCGTCGAAGAGCAGCTCGTCGATGTGCTCGGACAGGCCATCCGTGCCGATACGCGGATCGAGATTCGCAGGACTGCTCTCAATCAGAAACACGACGGTGCGAGGATCCCGTTGCGACGATTTGCAGCCGACCAGAAATATAAGCGCCGCGAGCAGGACGAGCCTACGCATACGTCACCTGTCCGAGGACCACTGCGCGCGTGGCACCTGTCGCCGAGGGGACATTGCCGGGGAGCCTGTGCCACGTGTGCCATGCCAGCAGCGCAAAGGCAACCGCTTCCTTCGCCTCAGCGGGCAGACCGAATCCCTCGCTCGTCGCGAGCTCGCAGCCTAGCGGTTCAAGCCGCGCTGCAAGCATCGCCATCAGCGTCGCATTCCGTGCGCCTCCACCTGAGACGATGTAGTCCACGCCGCGCTCTTTCATTCGCGGATGGACGAACTGCGCATAGCTCCGCGCAATCGTCTCAGCTGTCAATGCAGTTGCCGTCGCGAGCGCATCCTCAGGGTTGTCGCGGACGCGCTTGCACGCGCCGAGAAACTCATCCGCATACTCGCGGCCGAACTGCTCGCGGCCTGCTGTGCGCGGTGGCTTCAGGCTGAAATAAGGATTGCGCATCATCTTCCTGAGCACCGGTTCAAGCACTGTACCTTGCGCTGCAATTGCTCCATTGCGATCGTACGGACGGTTGAAGAGCTCTTGTGCCAGCGCATCGATCACCATGTTGCCCGGGCCTGTATCGAATGCCGTGACAACGTTTGCCTTTGCGCCGGCAGGAATCGCTGTGAGGTTCGCAATGCCGCCGATATTCTGCAGAACCCTACCCCGCTTCGCATCTGCAAACAGAACGTAATCCAGAAGGGGTACCAGCGGAGCGCCCTGGCCTCCCGCAACCATGTCCGCCGGTCGGAAGTTCGAAACCACCGGCACGCCCAGCGTCTGCGCGATGACCGCTGCCTCTCCCGCCTGCCACGTACACGCGAAGCTGCGGCCCGCATAAGATGCCGCTCGCGGCTGGTGATACAAAGTCTGCCCGTGACACCCGATCAGATCCAGCTTCAACTTGTGCCTGGTCGTCGTCGCCTTCACGGCGTCCGCGTAGGCGATTCCCAGGCGCCAGTTGAGGCGCGCCAGTTCTGCGGTCGATGTAGACTTCGCATTCATCGCTGCCAGAACGGCGCGCCGCAGAGTTGCGGGGAAGCGAAAGCCTTCGTGCGCAAGCAGTCGCAATGTCGGCTTCTGGCTGCCGGGCGTGATCTGCACTGCCGCCACATCAATTCCGTCCGCTGACGTCCCGCTCATTACGCCTGCGACGATCATCGTTCGAGCCTTCACGATATCTCCGCCGGTGACTCTCGTCTTGGATCCGCCGCGTCGGCCCCCGCGGCCAACCCCATCACCTTCTCCTGAAATTGCAAAGTCTGCTTTCGCAAGGCTTCAAGCTCATCGGGTGAAAGGGCCGGCGATGCGCCATTTGGATACAGCCGTGCTCGCTTGCTTGCAGCCTCACGGGCCCCCGCCATCAGCAGTCTCTCGAATGACGCCGAACGCTCTCCCTCAGAGACCAACGCTTCATAGGTTCGCAGAATCAGTTCCGGGCTGTGACAAATTTCCAGCAGATCGGTTCCGGCACGAATTGCAGCAATCGCCGCTTCTTCCACGGGAAGGAACTTGAGAATGCCGCCCATCTCCAGATCGTCCGAGAGAATAATTCCCCTGTAACCGATGCGCTTTCGCAACACCTCTGTAATCCAAAATGGAGAAGCACTTGCCGGTTCATTCCTGCCGGGCGTGTCCGGATACGCAGCGTGGTTCATCATGATCATCGGCATCGCGCCATGCAGCTCGCGATAGGGAACGAGATCCTCATCCCATATCTGTTGCCATGCGCGTCCGATCTCGGGTGTAACAAAGTGAGTATCGCTTGCAGCGCCCCCCAGCCCGGGAAAGTGCTTTCCGCAACCAACCACGTTATGTTCCGCGAGCCCCGCCAGAAATTCCCGCGCGTAGTCGACTACTTCGGCAGGATTCGCGGCAGGAGAACGTGAGCCCATCACCTGCGCCGACTCCGGCAGTGCGAGATCCACCACTGGCGCAAGCGTCGTGTTGAACCCAAACGCCATTACTCCTCGCGCGATCAACTCTCCATGTTCGCGCGCAAGCGCTGCCGAGGACTCCGGAGTTCGCATCGCGGTCGCAACCGCCTGTGCCGACGGCAACGGCGCCAGCGCATCGCGAAGCCGGTTTACCGTTCCGCCTTCCACATCAACGCAGCGAACGGAATGCGGAGCGCAAAGCGCTGTCGCTTCATCGAGTAGCGCGCGTGTCTGCTGTGCATCGTGAATGTTTCTTCGAAACAGAATGACGCCACCGGGCCGCACAAGCTTGAGCCACGCGCGCTCGAGCCCAGTCAGCTCCGTCCCTGCGAGCCCTACCACCAGCAAGCTCCCTGCAGCCTCTCGTACCGTCGAAATCATTCGAACCTTTCCGGATTTCCTAGTCCTTGCTTTCCTTCAACTCCTGCTGCAATTCCTCAAGCAGATTCAACGCCTGCAGCGGCGTGAGCGAATTCACATCCACGGCCTCAATGCGGTCGACGATCCGCTGCGAGAGCGGAGTGAAGATCGTCAGCTGCATCGGCTCCGGTTGCGCTTCCTGCACATTGGCCGCGGCAGACCGCTCCTGCTTCTCGTGCTGTCGCAGAACACGCTTGGCGCGCTCGATGACGACAGAAGGCAATCCTGCCAGACGTGCCACTTCGATGCCGTAGCTCTTGCTCGCGGCTCCCGGCTCGATATTGTGCAGGAAGACAATTCCACCCGCCGCCTTCTTTCACGCCCACGCGCAGATTTCGCACCCGCGCCAGTTTCTCCGCCAGCATGGTCAGCTCGTGGTAGTGCGTGGCAAAGAGAGTTCGCGCGCCGGTCTCCGCATGCAGAAACTCGACCGTAGCCCACGCAAGGCTTAGCCCGTCGAATGTGGCTGTTCCGCGTCCCATCTCGTCCAGCAGAATCAGCGACCGTTTCGTCGCCGTGTTCAGGATCGTGGCCGTCTCCGTCATTTCAACCATGAAGGTGGACCGGCCGCGCGCCACGTTGTCGCTTGCGCCGATGCGCGTGTAGATGCGATCCACCAGTCCCAGGCGCAGGCTCTCCGCCGGGACGAAACTGCCCATCTGCGCCATCAGCACCAGCATCGCCGCCTGTCGCAGGTACGTGCTCTTGCCGCCCATGTTCGGCCCGGTGATCAGCAGCAGGCTGGGCCCGTCGTCAGTGGCACTGAGATAGATATCGTTGGGAATGAATCGTCCTTCGCGCGTTTCCTCCATCCACTGCTCAATCACGGGATGCCGCGCCGCCACAGCTTCCATCACCGGTTCATTCGCCAACTGCGGCCGCACATAGCGCCGGGTTGCGGCCAGATGCGCGAAGTTCGCAAGCAGATCCGCCTCCGCAACAGCCGTAGAGGTGCGCCGGATTCTGCCGGCCGCCTCCAGGACACTTCTTCGCAAGGTCTGAAAAGATCCGTTTCTCGATCTCGATGCAGCGATCGTGCGCGGTAAGAATCTTGACCTCGTATTCCTTCAGTTCCGGCGTGGTGAATCGCTCCGCATTCACCAGCGTCTGCTTCCGCTCGTAGTCAGCAGGAGCCATCGCAAGATTGGCCTTCGTAATCTCGATGTAGTAGCCGAACACCGAGTTGTAGCGAACCTTGAGCGAACCAATTCCGGTCCGTGCGCGCTCGCGCTCTTCGATGGCCGCAATCGACTGCCGACCCGATGTCGAAATCGAGCGCAGGTCGTCGAGTTCCGCATCCACTCCCGCGGCGATCGCGCCACCGTCCACCATGGTCAGCGGAGGCTCTGCCACAAGCGTTGCTGCAATGCGCGCGGTCACATCATCGAGCGTGTCGAGCCTGTCCACAAGCTCGCGCCACAGCGGAGCTGTCCATCGCACCTAACGCAGACTTCAATCCCGGCAGTCGCGCCAGGCTCGCCGCCAGCGCACGCACATCGCGCGGTCCGGCCGAGTCCAGTGACAGCCGCGCGAGCAGCCGCTCCAGATCCAGAATCCCGCCGAACGCCCGGCGAACCTCTTCGCGCTTCAACAGATCGCCAAGCGCCTCGGCCACGGCCTCGTATCGTGCTTCGATTTCCTTCGCATCCATCAGCGGCCGCAGGATTGTCGCGCGCAGCAGCCGCTTGCCCATCGGCGTCTGACAGGCATCGAGTGTGTGAAACAGCGTCGCCCTGGCATCCTGACCTGCAAAGAGCGGCTCGACAAGCTCGAGATTTCGCACCGTCACCTGGTCCAGTTCCAGTGCGGTTGAGTGCTCCTGAAACTTGAGCGAATCAATGTGCAGCGCTTCGTTCTTCTGCGTCGTCCGGACGTAGTGCAGCACCGCGCCGGCTGCGATGGCCGCAGCCTCGTGGCCCATGAGGCCGAATCCCTCAAGCGACCGCACCTGTAGTTGGCGTTCCACCAGCGGAACAGCAAAGTCGCGCGTCCAGACCCAGTCCTCTACGCGGGTGCGCGATCCCGCACGGTCTCCGATTCGGTCCAGCTCAGCGGGCATCTCGGCGCTCGAGGGCAGAAGCACCTCGCTCGGACTTGCAAGCAGAAGACCCTCGATCGCCTCTCGCCGCGCCTTTGGCCCTTCGAACTCTGCCGTCCTGAACTCGCCGGTTGAAACATCAAGCAGTGCCACCGCGCAAATTGGCTGCTTCGCGGGTCCGGCCTCGAAGTACGCGGCGAGAAAGTTATTTTGCTCTTGCCCCAGCGCCGCATCGAGCGCCGTTCCCGGCGACAGAACCCGAGTCACTTCGCGCCGCACAATCTTCTTGGTGAGCTTCGGGTCTTCCATCTGATCGCAGATCGCGATCCGGAATCCCTTGCGCAATAGTCTGGTCAGGTAGCTCTCGACCGAGTGATACGGCACGCCGCACATTGGAACCTGGCGCTCCCGGTCGCGCGCCGTGAGCGTGAGCTGTAATTCGCGGCTGGCAACGACTGCGTCGTCGTAGAAGAGCTCGTAAAAGTCGCCCATCCTGAAGAACAGCAACGCGTCGGGATTCTCACGCTTCGCCGCAGACCACTGGCGCATGAACGGCGTCATCTCGCCCGTAGATTTGTCTGAGGCTTTGCCGGCCGCGCCCGCTTTCGGCGTCAGTTCCAGCACTGGCTCTTCAGAAGAGGGGGATGACGGCATATTCGCCGCGGGTTGGGCTTCGACGGGCTGCACGATTCCCTACAGATTATCGTGACGACCCTCAGAGTTCGAAGTGTCTTGCAGGCCCCGATCGTACACAGGTACCCGTGAAGCAACAAAGGAAAACATCGCGCGATTGGCGCTCCCATGTACAATCGCTGCGGTCAATCAGGTCAATCCCTATCCCACGACTGCGCCCCCAAGTGTCTGGGACTCGAAGCCTGATTCCCCTGGAGGAAGACTCAAATGAACAGAAAGATGAGTAACCTAGCAAGCGCGCTGTTTCTTACGACAGCCTTGGCGGTTCCTGCAATTTCGATTGCCCAATCCCCATTCGACGGCACCTGGAAGACAAACATGGCCCAAGCCAAATTCTCGCCCAAACCTAACGTCTTCTATCTCAGCCAGGGCTGGTATCACTGCGTCAGCTGCAACCCCGCAATCGATGCCAAGGCCGATGGCACTGACCAGGCCGTCAGCGGAGCTTCTTATGACACGATCAGCGTGAAAGAGGTCGATCCGAATACGCTCGCTTTCGTGGCGAAGAAAGCGGGAAAGCTCGACTTCGAACAGACCCGAAGTGTCTCTGCAGATGGCAAGTCGCTCACCATCAAGACAACCAGCCACCCGTTGAACAGCGATCAGACCGTTATGGCGGATGTCGCGGCAAAGCGTGTCGGCATCAAGCCATCAGGCGTACACGCCACCTCAGGCGAGTGGCAAATCAGCAAAGTCTCACAGAGTGAAAACGGGCTCGTCACCACTTACAAAACCAATGGCGATGAGCTGACCATGACAACACCCACGGGTGAGACCTTTACAGCCAAATTCGACGGCCAGGACTATCCGGCCAAGGGCGCATATACCTATGACACAGTTTCGCTCAAGAAAATCGATGACCACACGATTGAAGAGACTGACAAGCGGGATGGAAAAGTTGTCGAGGTGAGCAAGATGACCGTTACGGGCAAGACCATGAAGATGGAGAACACCAACAAGCTGACCGATCGCACGAATACTCTCGTGGCAACAAAGCAGTAACCGGCTCCAGGCCCCGCTCTGGCTGGATGTCAGGACGGGGCAGCTTCATCGACTCGGTACATCAATACGCCAGACGCTTCCGCCCAAAAGATTCGTAAGCCATATTGACCCGTGGCCAAAGCGCACGCTGTCTCCGCCCACCCCATGCCATTGCGCAACGACCCTGTTTGTGGTCGGATCGATCTGCGTCAGCGGGAAGCCGATAACCGTCGCCCATACCGAGCCCGCGCCGAACGCGATCTCTCCACCATGGCCGGGAATTCCCAAAGGAATGGTTGCCAGGAGGTTGCCGGTCGCCGCGTCCACCCTCGAAATGCTGCCGTCGCCCTGATTTAACACCCATATCGACCCTGCCCCCGCCGCAAGGAACCTGGGCTTCGGGCCGATTGGCGTGGATCCTACGATCTTGTCTGTCGCCGGGTCCACTCGTACCAATGCATTCGTCGCATTCGAACTCACCCACACCAACCCGCTTGCGAACAGCGGATTAAATGAGCCGGCTGGAATCGCAATCGTCGCCGTCACGCGATTCGTGACGGCATTGATTCTCGTGAGCTTTCCGTCTGCGGTCACCAGCCAGATGCTTCCTGCTCCCGCTGCGATTCCGCCCTCAGAATCTGCCGGACCCACTGGAATGGTCGCTTGCCGAGCGCCGGACTCTGCGTCCACCCGCAACAGCGAGTGGTCGCCGCAACTGGGTATCCACAGGCTTCCAGCGCCTGCGATCAGCCCGGAGCACGGATTTTTCACCTCGACCACCGTCCCCACAGTGTTTGTCCGCGCATCCAGGCGCGTGACGCGGTTCGCGTCGGCGCTCGATACCCATACCGCATCCGCGGTCACCGCCATCCAGTCTGGCTGACCCTTCACGGTAAATGTCGCAGCCTTCGGCAGATCCTCAATCGACCGCTGCACGCCCGCCGTTGCCACACCCATCCTCCTTGGAGGCTGAGTGGTCTGTGTCCAGCCTGAAACCGCCGGCGACATTGAAGCTAACCCGAGGAACAGCGTGAATTGGCGGACGAGAAGTGAAGTGTGTTTGTCCATCTGGATGGAATATATGGCCGCGGAATCATTTTTGGTGCAAATCGAGTGATTTAGATCACACGTATACTGGTCTGTAAGGCTTTAGATTTGAGTCCGGCATGCATCTTCTTTGGCTTAGAGTCGCGGCTGTCCTTTACGCGGCTGCAAGTGTCGCCATATTTCCCGCCGTGCTTCTATCCGGCCGAGCGCTGGCGCAGTTGGTGCGTCCACCTGGGCGGCATGGCCTTCTTCTTCCACTTCGTTTCAGTGGTGGAAATGCTGGTTCAGGCCCATCGCTGGGTCCCGGTCGGAGCACGCGAGGCCGAGTGCGCTTCTTGGATTTCTCGTAGCCTGCCTGTTCTTCCTCGTGTGGTGGCTCTATGACGCCATCTCTCTTGGAATCTTCGCCTTGCCGGTCACCTTCTTCCTGATCTTTGTGCCTGCGCTGGGACTCAGCGGCTACAGCTTCCCGTCGCAAGGAGTGCGCACAAGCTGGCTGATCGCCCACATCTCAGCGTTGCTGGGCGCCTATGCCGCGCTCGGATTCAGCCTGCTCGCGTCTGTCCTTTATCTCCTGCAGGAGCGCCGCCTCAAATCCAAACTCATGACCGGAGCGGAGTCGCGGTTTGCACCTCTCGACTGGCTGCCGCCGCTCGACACCCTTGAGCGCATCGCCCACGCCATGCTGCTCTTCGGGTTTCCGTGCATGACGGTCGGGCCTGGTCCTCGGCGCCGTGCTGGTGCAGGAGACCTCACTCGGCGCCGCCTACTTTCGTCGATCCCAAAGTCGTCGCTTCCTTTGCGATGTGGGGGCTTTATGTCCTTCTGCTCTTCCTCCGCCGCACCGCTGGGCTGCGCGGCACGGCAAGGCCGCTTATCTCTCCGGCGCCGTGCTGGTGGTGATGCTCGGTGTCTGGGCCGCCAACCTGGTCAGCCACGTCCACAGGTTCGGTGCCCAATGAGCCAGCATCGATCGTTCTCATCGGCAGTTAACCACAAAACCGCGCCGATCGAAGCTGCGCGAGCGCATCGCCATCTCGCGCGAGGAACTGCCCGAGGCAACGCGCGCACTCGCCGCCGTCGCCCGGCGTGACCGAGTGCATGATCGTCTCCACCTGCAACCGCGTGGAAATGCTGGCCGCGGTCGAGTCGCCTGAAACCGACGTTGCCGCCTTTCTGCACAGCCATTTCGGACTCGATCCGGCGGTCCTCGCGCCTCACATTTACGAGCATCGCGACCAGCAGGCCGTGCGTCATCTTGTTCCGCGTGGCCGCCAGTCTCGATTCCATGGTGGTCGGCGAGCCGCAGATTCTGGGCCAGGTTAAGGATGCCTTTGCTGTGGCGCGCGCCGGTGGCACCGTCGGCGGCCAGCTTGAACATCTGCTGCAATCGCGCCTTTGCCGCCGCCAAGCGCGTGCGCACTGAGACCGCCATCGGCTCGAACTCGGTCTCCATTGCCTCGGTTGCGGTCGAGCTCGCCCGCAAGATCTTCGGCTCCCTCAACGGCCGCACCGTTTTTCTCGTCGGCGCGGGAAAGATGAGCGAACTGGCCGCGCGCCATCTCGTCCAGCAGGGCGCCGGCGCGATCCTCGTGACCAACCGCACTCAGGAGCGCGCCCGCCAGCTTGCGGAGCCCTTCAATGGCCGCGTGATCCCGTTCGACAAGCTCTACGATGCCGCCACCGAAGCCGACATCGTCATCAGCTCCACTGGCGCGCCGCATCCCATCTTCCGCCGCGAACACGGTCAGGCCTTCATGCAGCGCCGCCGCAATCGGCCCATGTTCTTCATCGACATCGCCGTGCCTCGCGACGTGGATCCGGCGATGAACAAGCTGGAAGGCATCTTTGTCTACGACATCGACGACCTGCAGGCCGTCGCCGCCTCGCACATGGCCGAGCGCAGCGCGCAGGCAGCCGACGCCGAGGCTCTGATTGCCGCCGAGGTGGAGCGCTTCCACCAGCGCCGTCGCACGGTCAACGTCGCGCCTGCGATTGTAGCTCTGCAGCGCAGGCAGAAGAGATTCGCCAGGCCGAGATTGCAACGCATTCAGGCACGGCTGGGCTCGCTCAGCGCGGAGCAGATCGCGGCCGTTGAGGCGCTCACGCGCGGACTCGTGAACAAGTTTCTCCATCCGCCGATGCAGGCGCTGAAACAGGCCGCGCGCGAGAACGACTCCGCGCGCGTTGAAGCGCTGTGCGAGACGTGGTCGCTGCCGTTCGTGCCGAAGAGCGAGAAGTGCAGACCGCATCGCCTGCCTCCAGATTCCACACGAGCCTGCACCCGAGAAGCGCGAAACAGCGCGCGAGAACGAAACCAGCGCAGTAGGTGGCAAATGAATCTCCGTATCGGGAGCCGTGGCTCTCAACTGGCACTTTGGCAGGCCAATCACATCGCGGCGCTGCTGCGCGGGCAAGGCCACACGGTCGAGATTGAGATCATCAAGACCACGGGCGACCGCCTGCAGGAAGTGACCTTTGCGCAGGTGGGCTCGAAGGGCATGTTCACCAAGGAGATTGAGGAGGCGCTGGCTGAAGGCCGCGTCGATCTCGCCGTGCACTCACTGAAGGATTTGCCGACTGAATTACTGGAGCCGTTCGCGCTGGCGGCTACTCCGCCGCGTGTGGACCCGCGCGATGTCTTTGTCTCGGTGAAGTATGCAGGCCTTGCCGAGCTGCCGCAGGGCGCTGTCGTCGGCACGAGCAGCCAGCGACGACGTGCGCAGTTGACTCGCCGCTGCGGCCCGACATTGAAGCCGTCGAGTTTCGCGGCAACGTCGATACGCGCCTGCGCAAGCTTGCCGAGGGCCAGGTCGACGCAATCCTTCTGGCCGCTGCCGGCCTTGACCGGCTTGAGAAGACGGAGTGGGTTCGCGAGCGGCTCGAGCCGAAGGATTTCTGCCCCGCCGCCGGCCAGGGGTCGCTTGGGATCGAGACGCGCAAGGACGACACCGCAACCATCTGCCGCGATCGCGTTCCTTGACGATGCTGCCACGCGCTACGCCGTGACGGCCGAGCGGGCCGCACTGGCCGCGCTTGGCGGAGGCTGCCAGGTTCCCATCGGGATCCATTGCCGGATCGCTCCGCAGGACGAGGCCGGGGAGTGGAACGAGATTTTCGGCGTCGTCGCCAATCCCGTGACGGGCGAAGCGATTCGCATTCACCATGAAGTTCGTCGCGCAGAGACCGATCCCGTGGCTCTCGGGCGACTTGCCGCACGAAGCTCATCGAAGCCGGCGCGGCCCGCTGCTCGAAGCCGCAACACAACCGTCGGCCGGAGCCTCCGCTTGACGCATCCACTTGCTGGCCGTCGCGTGCTCGTTACCCGCGCCGCGCACCAGGCAGGCAAGCTGAGCGATGGCCTTCGCGCGTCTGGGGGCAGAGCCGGTGGAAGTTCCGGTGATTGAGATTCAACCGCCCGCGAGCTATGACGCACTCGATACGTCTTTGCGCAAGCTCGAAACATACGACTGGCTCATTCTCACAAGCGCCAATGCGGTCCAGGTCCTTGCCGAGCGCGCAGCGGCCTCTGGCATCGTGTTCGCGGTGAAATCGCCGCAGGTCGCAGCCGTGGGCAACGCGACCGCAGAAGCTGCGCGGCAGGCCGGGTTGACCGTGGCCGTGATTCCCGATGCGTATGTGGCCGAGGGCCTTGTCAGCCTGTTGGGTCAGCGCGTCCACGGCAAACGCGTGCTGCTCGCGCGGGCAGCCGTTGCGCGCGATGTTATTCCCGCCGCGCTGCGCGCCTTCTCGGCGTTTATCGACGTTGTAGATGCATATCAAAACGTGATTCCGGAAGGCGCGCCGGAGAGATTGCGGAGGGCTCTCGATGCCCGTATCGACGCCGCTACATTTACAAGCTCTTCCAGTGCAACGCATCTCGCTGAAGTGGCTCGCGCTGCCGGAGTTGGATTTCCATTTGCGGGGGTGCCCGCGATCTCCATTGGGCCGATCACGAGCGCGACACTGCGTGATCTCGGCTGGACTCCCGCTGCCGAATCGGAGATCCACGATATCCCGGGGTTGGTCAGGACTGTCGCTGACTTGCTGACTCGCTAATTTGCTACGAGTGCCAGGTCTTGTCTTTTGAGTGGCAAAGCTGCTCGAGGTTGCAACTCTCGCACTTGGGTTTGCGCGCAATGCAGATCTGGCGTCCGTGATGGATCACCTGGTGCGAGAACCGATCCAATGATCCTGCGGTATCACCTTCATCAGATCCTGCTCGACCTTCTCTGCAGTCTCGCTCTTCGCCAGGTCGAGGCGGCGAGAGATGCGAAAGACGTGCGTGTCGACGACAACGCCCTCGGCCTTGCCGTAGCGACACGCCGAGGACGACGTTGGCGGTCTTGCGCGCCGCGCCGGGAACGGTGATCAGTTCCGCCAGTGTCTTCGGGAACCTTGCCGCCGAATTGCTCGGTGATCTTCTTCGCCGCGCCCTGGATCGACTTCGCCTTGTTGCGAAAGAAGCCTGTGGTGCGAATCAGCTCTTCCAGCTCGGGCAGCGGACGCCTTGGCCATCGCCGCGGGGGTAGGGAAGCGCCGGAACAGCTCCGGCGTCACCATGTTCACGCGCACGTCGGTGCACTGCGCCGAGAGAATCGTCGCCACCAGTAGTTCCCACGGCGAGCGATGATTCAGCGCGCAGACGGCGTCCGGATAGGCCTCATCGAGCCCCTTGAGAATGGCGGCAATGCGCTCGGGGCGAGGTCGCCCGCGGTGTGAATTCTTAACGGATTTCTTGGGCGACGATTTCTTCACGGGCATGGCGCATATTCACCATTATTCAGATTCTTCCATCTCAGCTCTCAGAAGTGAGACCTAGGGCACCCTTGTTGTTTCTGCAGAGCCATTCTGCTCTACAGCCTTCCCCCTAGCCAGTCGCCCAGCTTCTCTACCGGCAGCCGCACCCCGATGAAGAACTGCCCAAACAGCGCATACACCGCGCTCACTTCGTCGAAGCGCATCTCGTAGATGAGCTTCTTGAACACGACGGGATCGTCGGCGAAGAGGTCGACGCCCCACTCCCAGTCGTCCATGCCGATGGAGCCGGAGATGATCTGCCGCACCACGTCGCCGTAGCGCCGCCCGATCATCCCGTGCTCGTGCATCATGCGCTGGCGCTCGGCAAAGGGCACGGTGTACCAGTTCACCTGCTCGCCGCGCTTGCGGTCCATGGGATAGAAGCACAGGTATTTCGCCTCGGGCACGGCAGGGAAGAGGCGTGGCTTCATCGCTTCGGCACCGCGCTTGAGCGACGCCGCCGATCTCCGCGTTCCACTCCGGCGAATGCGTGCTCGAAGCCCTTGGCCGCATGCCGCCTCATAGGTCTTGCGGGTCGACTCGTACAGGCCCAGTTCGACGACCGAGACATACGAGTGCCGCGGCTCGAGAAAGTCGTAGAGCGCCGTCTGCGCCAGATCCAGTTCCACCTGGTTGAGCGCCTCGAGCGAGTCGCGGAAGTGCACCAGGATCAGGTCGCCCTTGTGGCCGAGCTGGGAGTAAAGCGCCGAGCTGCACCGGCGCATCCGCATCCGCTCGCTCCAGCTTCTTCAGCGCCGCAATGCGACCTCGGCTGCAATGCGGGCGCGTTCGCCCTCGGCGCAGGAGCCGCCACGCCTTCCAGTCGAAGCGGAAGAACTGGTGCAGCATGCTGTGAGCCTTCGAGAGTCAGCGGAACAGGGGGAAATTCAGCCAACGGAACCACCTCGCACTTTGATGGAAACAACCCCTCATCCTAGCAGGGTGCATGCGGGCCGGATCTACTCCCTTGGCTCTGGCATGCGAGCTGCCCGCCCCGCCGCTCCAAGCCTATATACTGAAAGGGCCCATGACCGAACACATTCTGCCTTTCTTAGTCCACTTTGTGACCCAGGTCATCGGCTCTGTGCGGATATGCAGGCATCGTCGCCCTGATGGGAATCGAGTCGGCCTGCATCCCGCTGCCCTCGCGAGATCATCATGCCCTTCGCCGGCTACCTCGTGTATACAGGGCGCTTCAACCTGTTCTGGGCGGCAACGGCCGGGGCGATCGGCTGCAACGTCGGCTCGGTGCTGGCTTACTGGATCGGCGCTGCAGGCGGGCGTCCGCTGGTGGAGCGCTACGGCCAATGGGTCCTGATGAGCCACCACGATCTCGACCGCATGACCCACTTCTTCGAGAAGTACGGCACCATCACCGTTCTTCTCGGCCGACTGCTTGCCGGTGGTTCGCACATTCATCGCGTTTCCCGCGGGCATCGCCAGAATGCCGCAGCTTCGCTTTCACATCTACACGTTCATCGGGTCGTGGCCGTGGTGCTTCGGGCTGGCCTATGCGGGCATGAAGCTCGGCGAAAAGTGGCATACCGATCCACGCTTCCAGGAATGCGTTTCATCGCTTCCATCTGGTGGTTGAGCTCGCGCTTGTCGCCGCGATCATCTGGTTTGTCTGGTCGCACATCAATCGCTTCCGCCGGTCAGGCGACGCGCAGGAGTTCGCAGAAGACTAGGCATGCCCCCGCGGGCGTACACTGTTTCGTCCTGCAACAACTGAGTTTGAATCGATGCAGATTCACGCAATCAAAGGAAGGGTTAGGAAAAGCAATGAGCAACAGAAGAGCAAGGCGGCCCGAAGACCGCTGTCGTCAAGCCCGAGCCCGCCACGGGCAAGCTGGGAGTGATGGTGGTCGGCCTGGGCGCCGTGGCCACCACGATGATCGCCGGAGTTGAAGCGGTTCGCCGCGGACTGGCCAAGCCGATCGGCTCGCTCACGCAGATGGGCACGATCCGCCTGGGCAAGCGCACCGACAACAAGTCTCCGCTGATCAAGGATTTTGTTCCGCTCGCCGATCTGAACGATATCGTCTTCACCGGCTGGGACATCTTCGAAGACAACGTCTACGAAGCCGCCGCGCACGCCAAGGTGCTCGACAAGGAAACGCTCGAGCAGCTCAAGCCGTATCTCGAGACCATCAAGCCGATGCCGGCGGTCTTCGACCAGTACTACGTGAAGCGCCTGCACGGCACGCATGTCAAGAAGGGCAAGAACAAGCGCGATCTGGCCGACCAGGTTCGCGCCGACATTCAGGCCTTCAAGAAGACCGTCGATCGCGTGGTGATGATCTGGTGCGGCTCGACTGAGATCTTCCTCGAGCCCACGGCCGTTCATCAGTCCATTGAAGCCTTCGAAAAGGGCCTCGAGTCGAACGATATCGGCATCGCGCCTTCGCAGATCTACGCGTATGCGGCGCTCAGCGAGGGCGTGCCCTTCGCCAACGGCGCGCCGAATCTCACCGTCGATGTACCGGCGCATGATCGAGCTGTCCAAGAAGAACTGCCGCGCCGATCTGCGGCAAGGACTTCAAGACCGGCCAGACGTTCATGAAGACCGTGCTGGCGCCGGCCTTCAAGGCGCGCCTGCTCGGCGTGTCCGGCTGGTACTCGACCAACATTCTCGGCAATCGCGACGGCGAAGTGCTGGACGATCCGGAGTCGTTCAAGACCAAGGAAGAGTCGAAGCTCGGCTCGCTCGAATACATCTTCCAGCCGGAGCTCTATCCCGACCTGTACAAGGACATCTTCCACAAGGTTCGCATCAACTACTACCCGCCGCGCGGCGACAACAAAGAGGGCTGGGACAACATCGACATCTTCGGCTGGCTCGGCTATCCGATGCAGATCAAGGTGGACTTCCTCTGCCGCGACTCGATTCTGGCCGCGCCCATCGCGCTCGATCTGGTGCTGTTCCTCGATCTGGCCAAGCGCACGCCGGCGCTGCAAGTCGATCGGCATCCAGGAGTGGCTGAGCTTCTATCTCAAGTCGCCGCAGACCGCGCGAAGGGCTCTATCCCGAGCACGATCTGTTCATCCAGTCGATGAAGCTGAAGAACACGCTGCGCCACATCATGGGCGAGGACCTGATCACGCACCTCGGCCTCGAGTACTACGACTAGCGGCTGGCCGTGCAGGCCACGCTGTCCTGCCGGATCAACAAAAGCCCCATCCTCAAGGGTGGGGCTTTGCATTTGAGCGCCTTGTCGTTTCAAATGGGGTTCCGGCTGCGGCACAGTGGTCTTCCTGAGTCCGACCCGTACACCTCAACATCCAATGGGAGCCTGATCGCCGCAGGAGCTAATCTATGGGACGCCGTTTCGCAGAGCTCGCCTTTACGCCGCTCGTTAAAGAGCAGCAGCGAAAGCACGGCAGCCGGCACGCGTACGAGAAAGTGGAGCAATCTGCCATCGCGGGCGACCGGCTTGGCCCCGATGAGCAGGAATTCATACGCGAGCGAGACAGCTTCTACATGGCTTCTGTCTCTGAGACCGGTTGGCCATACATCCAGCACCGCGGCGGGCCGCCGGGATTCCTTCGCGTGCTGGACGACCGAACGCTCGGCTTTGCAGACCTCCGTGGCAACAAGCAATACGTCTCCGTTGGAAATCTGCAGCATGACGACCGCGTCGCTTTGTTTCTCATGGACTATCCGGGACAAAGACGGCTAAAGATCCTGGGTCGTGCAGAGTTCTTTGAGGGCGCCGATGCTCAGGAGAAGTTTGAAGCGCTACGGTTCCCGGGGAGAAATCCCCGGTGGAGCGTGCCATGCTGATTCATGTCGAAGCGTTCGATTGGAACTGCCCACAACACATTACTCCACGCTATACAGAGGCGGAGCTGACCGAGATTCTGGAACCAATTCGTAAGCGGCTGACCGCCCTCGAGGAAGAGAATAAGCGTCTTCGAAACGATGCTTCAGCTTGAGGAATGCCCAAAAGAACGAAGGTCCAACGACTCCTGACATCTATCCCGTTGACTCCACTTTGCGTTGTAGTAGTCGCTAACCGCGGTGGAGTTCCTTCTCTTTCAATCGCGCCTAGCTGACAGCCGAAATAGCGCGCATCCATTTCGAAAAGAGGGTCAGGGAATGCAAAGCCTCTTCATGAAGCCGTATTCATCCGTGAAACGCCTCTTCGCTCGCAGTGCAGCACAGAATCTTACAGAGCACGTGCTCGCGGTTGCGATTATCGGGCTGGCCAGTGTGGCCGGCATGAAAGCCGTCGCCATCGGCGTCAACCACACGCTCGTGGCCGTGACCAACGCCATTTTCCTGGGCATGCCGGCAGTCCCCTTCGTTCGAGGTTGGTCCAGCGTCGCCAGCAGACGGGCAAATGGGGACGAATGCCTCGGGTCTGCACTGTTGGGTCATACGCCTGGCGAGACTTATACCATCTAAGTCACGACGCCCGATTACTCCAGTGATCCGGTGTCGCGTTATCTTAAGGATGAATTGGTAATCAACACAAAATAAATATCTTAGATACATCCATTTCCTCGTCGAACGATGCAAGAATGTGCTATCCAAGAAAGCACAAGGAGCACGACGATGCAGGAACTCTTCCTCAAATTGCGCACGGTTTGCAACGCAATCCTGGTTCTCGACGCAGGTCAGGATTTGCCTGAATATGCACTGACGTTTGTGATGGTCGCGCTCGGCACTGTCGCTGGAATGAGTTCAATCGCCGGCAGCGTGAACCAGACATTCGCCGCCGTGGCGAACACGCTGACAACAGCGATGTAGTGAATTCAGATCGCCGCGTTGAAAGGGCGCCAGGACAGGAGCCTGCTTCTATGCGGCCATCGCCCGCTCAAGCCGTCTCACTGTCAGCACGGTGATGTCATCTTCCTGCCCGAACGCTTTCGCAGCGTCCGCAATGTAAAACGCAGACTGATTGCTCAGGTTGTGGACGCGGTCAAAGCCAAAAAGTTCTCCAGACGTTTGCCGCGCCTCCACTACGCCATCTGACATCATCAGCATGCGGTCTCCGGGGTGGAGATAAAGCCGCACTTCGTCGTAGCTCACTTCAGAGACGACTCCGAGCGGCAGACCCCCGGGAAGACGAACCTCCTGCGTATTCAAGTAAGGAGGAAGGTGTCCCGCATTCGCGAGCACCAGCTCTCCATCAGGACTGAACCATGCAGCCTGGCACGTCGTGAAGCTGTCACTCCCGATCAGGACACGATTGAGCGACTCAAGAATCTTTGCGGGGCTCTTCTCCGGTTTGCGACGCAACGCACCCATCAGCATCGAGACGTTCATTGCCGCCTGCAGTCCCTTGCCTGCCACATCACCCAGAATTACGAGGACTCCACCATCGCCGGTGGATTCGATGTGATAGAAGTCGCCGCCCACCTCATTGGCGGGCTTGTAAACCGAGTCAACCTCGTATCCCGGTGTCTCGATCTTCTCGCGCGGGATCATCAGCTCCTGAACGCTGCGCGCGGCGGCCAGCTCGCCGCTGGCACGCTCCTGCTCGTGATGAATGCGCAGGAAGCGCCTGAAGACGATGATGATGATCGCCATCAAGCTCGCAAAGTCTGCGATTGCGGCAAAGTGAATGGGAATTGGGCCCGCATTCAGAGTCAATGGCGAGCGGAAAGTGGGGCCGCCAAACTCACCCATCCCGCCAGTTACGATTGGTTCGGCAATTCCCACAATCGTGAGCACCAGTGGAATCAGGAGCATTCCGGCTTCGAAGTTTCGCTTGATGGTCGCGGAAATGAGGGTGGCGAAGATAAATATCGACCATCCAATGATCCACAACGAACTACCCAGATAGATCGCTCCAAGGAGCAGGAGGACCCCGATTCCGTGCCTGCCCAACAGAAGCATCCCGGGGCCAACGCCGGCGAGAATTGGCGCGGTGTAATACAGCAATCGGATATACCAGCGACGATTCAGCGCAAGAAACGCAATGAGGAACCGGAAGTAGAGATAGGCGGAGATGGCGATCAGCTGCAGCACCATCGCCCCATACCAGACCTGGTCAATCCTTGCCAGGCTTCCCGCCATGTCGACGAATCCCATCGGCGCCTGGATCAGTTCGTGCAGGGCCAGCCAGAGATACTCGACGTGCCCCTTCTGCGTGAAATAGAGAACCAGCAGAAACAGCGCCAGCACAGTCATCAGGATGGCATTGACCAGCCTCGGCAGCCGTTCAAACAGGCTGTAGTGGAACCACAAATCCCATTCTCGCTGCAGGTCATCGGGATTACCGAGCCTGATCGTCCGATTCACAAAGAAGTTTGTATATGCGTAGTAGCCGAAAGGAAGGTACAGGGTGCGAATTGCCAGGGTGACCGATGTTTCCTCAGGCTTCAGCCCGAGGTTATACAGGCGGGAGATCTGCTGGTAGCGGTACGTCGCCTCGCCGTGTGGTCCTTCTGGCCGAATCACCCGACCGTTCGCAAACACCATCAGGCCCGGACCTGATGCCCCAAGCGTCATGGTTGCATTCTGCGTGACCGGCAACTCAATCAGCAGGCTCACCGGCCCATGGTTCGGGGCCAGCTTCAGGTGTTCGCGAAACCAGACATATCGGCGCCCGTTGTTAGGGCTGTCCTCGGGCTCGTGGTCATTGTCCGGAAACGGGACATCCGCAATCGACTCATGGCTGGCTTCGCGGACCGCCCAGCCAGAATCGTCGAAGTCCGGATTAGCCGCTGCGGGATCCGAGGTCACTCCCACGCGCCAGCCTCTCTTCAACACAATCGGCGAGCCAAGATTCGTGGCGTCGGCTTCCAGTGGTTCTGCGGAGGCGTTCGTGGCTGGCGCACCTGGCTTCTTGGGACTTTGCCGGTCCAGGAGCGCCATGGGGTTCGGCACATGCTGATGCTGAGCCAGCACCTGCGGCGCGAATACCCCGAACAATAAGACCGCCCACATGAACGCCCGACGCACAATGCCTCCAAGTATTTACGTGCTCTCCACTGTAATTCACGAGCCACCCGGCTCCAAGCAAAAGCTATGCCAGATCCGGAGTTTCCCGACCAATCCTCTTCGAAAGCAGCAGACCGAGAATCAGGCATTCAATTGAATTTCTTTACTATGCTCTCCGGGAGTTCCATACTAGCGTCTAACAGATTGAGCGAAGTGGCATATTCGCGGTTTATGTATCTCCGGTGGGGGTACAGGTAGAGTCGAGAGGTGAGTTATGGCAGCTACCGGCAGTTTCAAGGCAGGGTTGCTCGCAAGTTTGGTACTGGTCACAGCGACGGTGGTTTGGGCACAGTCCACACCGCAAGCTGACCCATCAAGCACGCCCCCCTCGACAACCGCGCCTGCAGCCACGCCCACGGCCCAGCCCGCCCCGGGGACCAGCCCGGTCCAGGGGGACGCTCCTGCCGCAGCGCCGACGAAGAACACCGCTTCTGCACCGGTGCAATCAGGGGATTGCGTTGCTCCCCCGAGTGACAACTCAACAAAGAAGAACAAGAATTCAAAGGGTCAGTCTTCGACACCTGCCACCATACCCTGCCCAGAGGCTCCCGGCACGACGCCTGTGGCGGGGGACGTTCCTCCAGGAACAACCGTGAATCCTGACAAAGTCGTCGAGGTCGGCAGCCAGAAGGTCAATGTCAAGCCAGGCAGCGTGGATGATGTCAGCGCAGTCGGGAACCGCGACATCGGGGCTCGGGGAATGGGGAACTGGTACTCCACTGACTCCGAGATCAAGATGGGCAAAGGCTACGCCTCCGAGATTGAAAAGAGCACGCGCTTCATCACGGATCCGGTGGTCACCGAGTACGTGAATCGTATCGGCCAGAACATCGTCAAGAACTCTGATTGCAAGGTCCCGTTCACCATCAAGGTGATTGACTCAGACGAAGTCAACGCGATGGCGTTGCCGGGCGGATTCTTCTACGTCAACTCCGGCCTGATTCTCAACGCCGATGAAGAGGCGGAGCTCGCGGGCGTGATGGCCCATGAGACAGCCCATGTATGCGCCCACCATGCCGCGCGCGAAATGACACGCATGAACTATGTGCAGCTCGGCACGATTCCGCTGATCATGATGACAGGTGGTAGCTGGACCGGCTACGGAATCTACGAGGCCCTGCAGTTCGCCATACCCATTACCTTCCTGAAGTTCTCCCGTGACTTCGAGTCCCAGGCCGATTATCTCGGCATTGAATACATGTACCGCGCGGGATACGATCCACAGGCTTTCATCAGCTTCTTTGAGAAGGTGCAGGCCCTTGAGAAGCGCAAGCCCGGCATGGTCGCCAAAGCGTTCTCTGACCATCCGCAGACCCCCGACCGCATCCTCCACTCGCAGGAAGAGATTGCGCGCATCCTGCCGGCGCGGGATGAGTACACTGTTACCACCTCGGAGTTTGACGACGTAAAGGCCCGCCTCGCTCGAATTGAAAACAAGCGACGGCTTATCGATACCAAGGATAAGAATCGGCCCTCTCTGCGGCGCGCCAGCACCACCGGGGACGACACGACAGCCCAGCCGGCCGATACCTCCACCGACGACAGGCCAACGCTGCATCGTCGCGAGGATCAGAACTGAACAAGACCTCAAGCCATGAAATGCAGAAACGCCGCCGAGTCTATCCGGCGGCGTTTCAGCTTCATCGGGCGACTTGATTGAGATTCTGTCCGCAAATACAGCAGGCCCGTCACTAAAGTACCTTTTCTACATATTTTTGGTGATGCCTTTTGGACACTAACCCACTGATACTCCTGTGTGTGGAGAAAAACATGATCGAGCGGGGTCACGACAATACCTATCGCGCCGCATTCCTTTCGGCGAATGCTGAACTCAACGAAATTTTCCGCGAAGTAGACCGCCTGGTTATCCGCAAGGAACTGGTCGAGAAAGCCATGGAGGCGCTCGAGCCGCTGATCGGTTCACCTGTGCAGAGCTTCGGCAGGGAACTGGCGCCTGAGCCTCTCCAATCTCAACCGGAACAGCGCGGCGCGGAGTACGTTTCCGCTTCAGCGCAGACAACTGTGGCGGCACCCGTTGCCACCGAGTATGAAGCTCCGGCGCCGGGCGACCTGATTCAGAAGCGGATCGACAGCATCCTCGGCCTGGCTGTTGCTTAGGCCGGCAGTTCGCCGCTCGCAGTTCAAGCAGATCTCCTGACTCATTCGGACGGCCCCGCTGGCCGGTCGTGGTGAGTCAGGAATTTCTGTCTTCGACCCACGCGATGCGGCTGAATCCTGGCCAGTGTTTCGCTGCCTGGCGCTGCTTGAAGAAATTAAACCCGGCTCGCTCCCATCCAACTCCAGGCCTGAATACCTCGCACCATATGCCGCAATGACCCAACGGGTGGGGCAGCGGGACCTCTGTATCCCAACAGGGTGGGGTACGCTGCTCTGGCCTCGCGGAGTGCAGGTAACCGGCCGTCTTAAGCACGTTAAATCTATGGGAATATCCCCAGAAAACCCCTTGAAAGCCAGCGAAAACCGCGATATAAACAGGACCACCGGCTCTCGAACCGGAATCCTGCCTGGGGTAGCCATCATGCGCAATGCCGCAGTACGCAGCAATCTTCTTGTTCCCGAAGTCCGCGAAGTCATGGACATCCGCCAAGCCTCCGACTACCTCGGCATTTCGCCCGACACGCTGTACAAATACGCGTCTGAGGGATTCATTCCGGCATTCAAGCTCGGCAATCGCTGGCGCTTCAAGCGGTCGCGTCTAGATGAGTGGATGGACCGCCAGTCGGAGATGCAAGCCGCGGACGTAAACCCGGATCTGAAGAAGCCCCCGCGCGCGGCGATGTAAGAGCAGCAGGCAGGGAATAGGGAACATGATTCAGACGCTCCCCTTGACTGACTATTCACTTTTTATGTGCGAGCAAGGCTCCGCGACACTGGAAAGAGGAATTTAGGAAGGTCACGGGAGTGTCACGGACCATTGCCTTCATAACCCTGATCCCTGATCTCTGAACCCTCTTTCCTGCATTATCCTTCCTAGATGGACCACGTACGCCGCATTGGTCAGTTGCGCCGCCGAATGGCTCGCGCTGGCCTTCCAGGCCTTCTTGTAACGCATCTTCCGGATCTCCGTTATCTCTCCGGTTTCACCGGCTCGAGCGCTGCCCTCGCCATCACGCGTCGCGCTGCTCGATTGTTCACCGACGGTCGCTACAAAGCGCAGGCAGCTGAAGAGGTGCAGGGCTGCAAAGGTGGAGATTGTGCCCACGGCGCCGGCCTCTGCTGCGGTGCAGTGGCTGGCCGCGCAGCCCGGCATCGCAGCTTGCCGGATTCGATCCTACATGGACCAGCGTCGCTGAGCTCGCTCGTCTGCGTGCCTCGCTGCCTTCGAAGCTTCGCCGCACGTTTCTGTCTCGAATTGGCTGCGCCGCTGGTGGAGCCGCTCCGTCTGCTGAAGGACGACGATGAACTCGCGTTGATGTCAGAGGCGGCGCTCACAGGGCTGCACGCTCTTCGAGTACATCCTGGGCGTCATTCGGCCCGGAATCGCCGAGATCGAAGTTGCCGCCGAACTCGAACACCAGGCGCGCATTCGTGGCGCTGAAGGCATGTCCTTTGAGACCATCGTTGCCTCCGGCGTGCGCTCCGCTCTGCCTCACGGGCGTGCCACCTCCACGCAGCTGCCCCGCCGGGGGTTCCTGACGCTCGACTTCGGTATAATCCACAATGGTTATTGCTCCGACATGACCCGCACGGTATTTCTGGGAAAGCCGAACGGCGGAAGAGCGAAAAGCTTACGAGGCCGTACTGGAGGCCCAGGAATCCGCGGTTGCCGCAGTAAGCGCAGGCATCAGTTGCGGAGAGGTAGACGAGGCCGCGCGCAGCGTGTTGCGCAAAGCTGGAATGGCGGATGCGTTTTCGCATTCCACCGGTCACGGCGTTGGATTGGAGATTCACGAAGCGCCCCGAGTCGGGCGCTGAACAGAAGACGAGGCTGCAGCCCGGAATGGTTGTTACCATTGAGCCCGGGGTTTATTGGCCAGGCAAGTTCGGAATTCGCATCGAAGACATGGTGGCGGTCACGCCCAACGGGGGTCAGGTGCTGACTCCGGCCCCCAAGGCACTGATCGAACTTTGAGCTAATCGCCTCGCTAGACAGGGCGAGTCAAGGAAAGAATGAAACCACAGGACATGAAGGATCTGCAGGAACTGATTGAGTTCCTGAAGCAGTATCAGGTTGCCGAGTTCGATCTGGATCGCGGCGATCTGAAGATCCGACTGAAGTTTGCACAGCAGGCTTCCCAAGCTGGGCTCTCGGATTTGGCACGCTTGGCGGCCAGTGCTCCGGCAGCCGCAACATCGGCTTCGTCTTCGCCGGCGGCAGCGACCGAACCCGCGACGGTTGCGCCCGCTGCGAACCCTGACGCGGGACTGCACATCGTCAAGTCGCCCATCGTCGGCACCTTCTATGGCTCGCCATCTCCCGGCGCTGCCGCCTTTGTTTCTCCCGGGAGATCACGTCGAAAAGGGACAGGTCATCTGCATCGTCGAAGCCATGAAGCTGATGAACGAGATCGAATCTGACGCCTCCGGCGAGATCGTGAAATGCCTGGTCACGAACGGGCAGCCAATCGAATTCGGGCAACCGCTCTTCTCCATCCGCGTTGGGATAACAGCGCAAGCGCCGATTGTAGATTATGCGTCCCCAGCCATCTCCGCTTCATTAAAGGGTCTGAATGTTTCGTAAGGTCTTGGTTGCCAATCGCGGTGAAATCGCACTGCGCGTGCTCAACGCCTGCCGTGAACTCGGCATTCGCACCGTCGCCGTCTACAGCGAAGCCGACCGCAACTCGCTCCACGTTCGCTTTGCCGATGAGGCCATCTGCATCGGTCCTCCGCGTCCCGCCGACAGCTATCTGAATGTCCCGGCGGTCATCTCCGCGGCAGAAATTGCCAATGTCGACGCCATTCATCCCGGCTACGGATTGCTGAGCGAGAATGCCAACTTCGCCGAGGTCTGCCGCGCATCGAACATCAAGTTCATCGGGCCGCCGCCCGAAGTCACGCGCCTGATGGGCGAAAAGGAAAAAGCGCGCCAGGCGATGAAGAAGGCAAAGGTGCCGATCCTGCCCGGTTCGGACGGCGTGATCGCCACCGCCGAAGAGGCGCAGGAATGGGCACGCAAGGTCGGCTATCCCGTCATTCTCAAGGCCAAGGCCGGCGGCGGCGGTCGCGGCATGCGAATCGTGCGCAACGCCGAGGAGCTGCCGAATCTCTTCCACGCCGCCTCTACCGAGGCCGCCAATGCATTCGGCAACGGCGAGCTCTACATGGAGAAGTTCATCGAGCAGCCGCGCCACATCGAGTTCCAGATCCTCGCCGATGAGCACGGCCACGTCGCCACGCTGTTTGAACGCGAGTGCTCCATCCAGCGCCGCCATCAGAAACTGATTGAAGAAGCGCCGTCGCTGCAGGTCACGCCGAAGATGCGCGAGGAGATCGGCAAGACGCTCTGCCGTTGCCTCACCGAGATCGGCTACCAGAACGCCGGCACGGTCGAGTTCCTGATGGATGAAGATCGCCAGCTCTACTTCATCGAGATGAACACGCGCATCCAGGTGGAGCATCCGGTCACCGAGGCCATCACGGGCGTCGATCTGGTGAAAGCGCAGTTGCGCATCGCGGCAGGCGAGAGGCTCGACGACATTCTGCCGCGCAAGCTGGAGATTCGCGGCCACGCCATCGAGTGCCGCATCAACGCCGAGCACCCGCAGAAGTTCACGCCGTCAGCCGGCAAGATCACCGCCTTCAACGTGCCCGGCGGCAATGGCGTCCGCGTCGATACCGCGCAGTACGCGGAAGGCGTGGTTCCGCCTTACTACGACTCGCTGATTGCGAAACTGATCGTCGCACGGCGTCGATCGCGCGGAGGCCATCGCCAAGATGGAGCGCGCGCTCAGCCAGTTCATCGTGCAGGGAATCGATACTTCGATTTCGCTGCACCAGGCGATCTTTGCGGACGAGGATTTTCGCGCCGGCGAATTCGACACCAAGTTCATGGAGCGATTTCTGGCGAAGCAATAGCTCAGGCGAAGTCGCCTCTTTCCTGACGAAGCGCCCTGCTCAACCAACTCTTGCTCACTTCACGTTCAAGCGATTCTCTTCCCATCGCCGCGTGTACCGGAACAGGCCTTGGCAAGCCTGTTCCGGAAGGTTAAGGGTTGCTACCTCTTGGGCGCGGCCGGCTGCTTCTTCGCATGTGCGTGCGCGCGTGTGTCGAGAAGGGTTCCGGCATCATGCGCGTTGAAGGGATAGAGTTGGACCGACTCCTGACCGGTGTTAGCCAGGGTGATGTCGACGCGACGGTTTTGCGCCAAGTAAATGGTGTTGATGCTGCGCAGGATCTTGTTTCTCTCTTCATCCGTGAGCTCAGGATTCTTTTGGACGAGATCCTTTACCTCATCCTTCGTGAGCGACTGAGAATCGCCAAGAGCCTTCGTATCGATTGAGGATTCTGGAACACCCTGTTGGATCAGGAAGTTCTTAACGGTGCCAACGCGGCGTTCAGAGAGTGCCAAGTTGTACTTGTCTCCACCGCGCGGATCCGCGTGACCAGTGAGGGTCAGGCGGGCATCCGGCTTGACTTGCAGATAAGCCTTGAAGTCCGTCGCCAAGGTTGTGAGAATCTGCTCCTGACTTGTTGCTAAGCCCTTATCAGGACGCTGCTCATTCGGCAGAGCGGTCGGGAAGAAGACGCTATGCAGCATGAGGCTCGGCGGAGGAGGAGGTGGCGGCGGAGGCGGTGGTGCCTGAATGTTGACGCTGGAGCTTGCTGTCGCCGTGTGGCCCTTGTCATCTGAGACGCTGCAGGTAATCTGTACCGGACCGGTGGAAGCGCCTGTCGAAGAGTAGGTCGCCGTGGTTCCGCTGCTGCTGATCGTGCCACCGGAAGCCTGGTAGCTGTAGCTCAACGGACGGTTCTGCGGACTGACACCTTGCGCTGTAATTGTCGATGAATCACCAGGCATGAGACCGGTTGGATTGGCTGAGCAGCTGATTGTTGGCGGATCAAACTCCTTCACGGTGTAAGTGGCTGTACAGCCGGCGATCTGCCAGGGCTTTTCCCCTTCCTTACCCGGCTTCCCTTCCTTCAGGCCGCCCATCACTGAGTGAGTTCCGGGATTCAAAGCGCTCGTATTGACGCTCGCCGTCGTTCCATTGCCAGTAACGCCGTCGCCGCTCCACGTATACAACGTGTTCCACTTCGGATTCAGGCCTTCGGGGGTGGCAGTGATAGTGACCGGATCGCCCGGGAAGGCTTGCGAGGGTGAAGCCGAGCACGAAACCGTCGGCGGAACCGGGGGTTTGCCGCCAAAGTTATAGCCGAAACCCGCAATCGCGCCACTTGTTATGGTGTCATAGACGAACTGGTTAGTGGTCGGTGTGTAGTCCACATCCAGATAGCGCCATCCGACCGCCAGTCCGAGCTTGGGGGTGAAGTTGAAATTCATCAGGCCCAGCTAGCTGGTAGTCCAGGTTGGATCCGCCTGCGCCGGCGTCGCCTGCCATCGTCACGGAGGCCTTCTCACCGAAAGGCAGTATGAACCTGCCGCCGCCGAGGCCATCGACCCATTGGACCGATTTGAACTGCTGAGCCCCGAGGGCTGCAGACTGTTGTCCAGGCTCAAATACCAATAGCGAATTCCGCCGAGGGCGTCGAACTTCAGGTGATCGCTGTCAAGGAGCCTGAACCCCACCTTCGGCGTAAAGATCGACTGTGTCAGATCAGTTCTGATCGATGTCTGGCTGAAGTCGTTGAGGGGGATCCCATTGTCGACGCCGAGTTTCATCCACAGGAAATCCACCGGCATCACGAAGCGGCCCTTATCGGCCTCGACTGCGATCGGCACGATCCCTTTCAGGGTATGAAAAACATCGGTGAACGGAACATGGATGCTGACATTATGGCCGAGCGCTCCACGGTTTCCGTGCATTCCCGGAAACCAACCGTAAATCGAGATCCCGACGCGCCAATCACCGCCGGTACTTCCTGTCGGGTACTGGAACCGGGCTCAGGTCCCTGGGAGCCGCTATCCGCGGCGGGTCGGTCTTCCGGAATGGCGGGCGCGGCGGTTGGTGTCGGAGTCCCGGGCCACGACCGTAGGTCCGTCGGCCCCTGGGCAAGAGACGGCGTGCAAATTGCAGCGATACCGATGCCGCGATCAACTGACGGAAGCTTCTTGCGCAAGTTCATAAGCCGTCTCCTAGTGCAGTTTACTGCTGCGACGAGTGATCTGCCCGCAGCCATCACCACATTGATGGCTGCCTGATCCCGCATGCCAGAATCCAGACCCTCGAATTCCTGGCCGACGGGAATACAGCGCCATTCAAGTGCACCGGCTTCATGATCGTTCAGTTCGTTGGCGGACGAAATCGTCTCCAACTCCTTCAGCGGTTTTAGTGTCTCTGCGGCCGATCGTTCAAAGTGGGCAGCGGGCGGCTCTCGCGAGCCGCCTTCCGTGAAGGTCGTTCCTGTTAGTTGCTTGGGCCTTTGGAAGCCGCCTCCGCCTCGGCCATCCTCTTCGACATCTCGGCCTTGACCGCATCAAGGTTGAAGCTCGCGCCCCGCTGCATCGGAGGGTATTCGAGGAAGGTCTGCAATTCCTTGCCTACCACTTGCTGAACGAAAACGAAGCGCCAGAACTGGAACTTGAACCAGTCGAAGTATTGCTGCCCCCCCTCTTTCGAGCCGCTGTTGGGCCAGCCCGTCCGCTCAAAGGGATCGAGACGCAAATTGGTGATGTAAGGCACGTCCGGATGGGTCTTTTCGCCGAGCCAGCCTGCGGGTTGGTCGATGAAGCGGAACTTGTAATCGTCAATGCGCACCGCGCCAACCGTGCTTTCGCCGAGGTAGAAGATTTCGTGGCGCGCGGACGGGCCTTTGCCGGTGATGGCATCCATCTGGTTGTACCCATCCAGGTGGTTCTTGTAGGTCCGGTCACCGATCTTCTTGCCCGCCAGAAGTTCCTGTGTGATGTTCGGGTTGCCAGCCGCGGCGGCGAAGGTGGGCAACCAATCCAGACCGGAGAAGATCCCGTTCTGCACTGAGTCCGCGGGCACATGACCGGCCCAGCGCAGGATGCAGGGAACGCGGAAGCCACCCTCCATGACGGTGCCCTTGGATTGCGCGAACGGCGTCTGACCGCCATCTGGCCAGGTGAAAACCTCGGTGCCGTTGTCGGTGGTGAAAACAATAATCGTATTGTCTTCCTCCCCTGCGTCCTTAATTTTCTTCAACACGAGGCCAACGTCGTCATCCAACTGCGCCATGCCGGCTTCTTCTTCCGACCATCCATTGTCCGAGTTCCGCATCGCTTCATACTTCGGAGAGAGGTGTGTGACGATGTGCATGCGGGTCGGGTTGAGCCAGACAAAGAACGGCTTTCCGTCTTTCTTGGCCTTGTCGATGAAGTTGAGGGACATGTCGCGAATCTCGTCGTCCACAGTCTCCATCCGCTTGGGATAGAGCGTGCCCGCGTCCTCAATCTTTTGCTTGCCGATTTTCCCCCATCGGGGCATATCGGTCCCGTCATCCGTATCCGTGGCCCAGCAATGCACCATATTGCGCGGGCCGACCTGATTCAACAGATTCTGCGGATAGTTGGGATGGGCGGGGTCTTCCATCGCATCGAGGTGATACAAGTAGCCGAAGAATTCATCGAAGCCATGAACGCAAGGCAGAAATTCGTTCTTGTCGCCGAGATGGTTCTTCCCGAACTGGCCGGTGGCGTAGCCCATGGATTTCAGTACTGTGGCGATTGTCACCGCCTCGGCAGGCAATCCAACCGCTGCACCCGCCTGGCCGACCGTAGTCATTCCTGTGCGGATCGGCAGTTCACCGGTGATGAAGTTGGCACGACCCGCCGTGCAACTCGCTTCGGCGTAATAGTCAGTAAATAACATGCCCTCTTTGGCGAGTTTGTCGAGGTTCGGCGTCTTGCCGGCCATCAGGCCACGGTGGTAGGCGCCGATATTCCACATTCCAATGTCATCGCCCATGATGACGACGATGTTGGGGCGCGACTGGGAAGCATTGGATGCCGTTTGTTGACTGCACATCAGGCTGGTAGACGCCAGGAACCATAGCGAAACCAGCCATGAAATCTGTTGCTTGGTCATAGTAGAAACCTCCCTTGGATCGTTGCGCCTGTCAGCTACTTTGCTCGAAGTCGCTTGCATGCGGCTGGATTTTGCAGATGTCTTTCATATCCCGATCGATGCGGTGCCAGGACTCCTGAAGACCGCTGCAGATAGATCAATCCCGGCTTATCTGCACGTGGAGAAATCACGCGGTTCTTTCAGTTGCGTGCAAAAAGGCAGGTGCTATCCAGGCACTGCGGCGGGCTATGGATGGCACGTGTCGAATCGGAAACTGCATTGACGGTCCGAAAATGCCATTCGCGAACTCGACACTTCTTGTGGGTTGCCGAGCGTGTATTCCGGGTGGGCGTAGTGATCGCACGAGCAAGAACGATCGTTGGGCTTCAGCAGGGGGAACCCGCGGCCTTGGTCATCGCGGGATAAGCGTTTGGGACCGGCCTGCGGCTGGTGCGGGAAAGGTCTGCGATATGGATCAGGTTCTTCGTCGCGAACCCTCCTGCCCGAAACACGGCCGGAGTTTGAATACTAGGTGCGTTTGCAGGATCTGAGAACTGTCAGAGTTACTAGTAGACAGAGTTCTACCGGCTCTGAAACCGTACTGCGCTCTACCCTCCCGGCGATGTATTCTTTACCAGCCCGATCACGGGGGACCGCGGCGCATGCATGCTTCCTAAAAGTCTTCTGCACCCAGTTCTTTTTCTTTGCCTTGCCGGAATCTTCACAATCGGCATCAGCGGCGCACAAAGCGCCACGGACTGGCCCGTTTACAACGGTGGCAGGAACGGCGACCACTATTCGCCGCTCACCCAGATCGATAGGGCCAACGTGCACACGCTCCGGCAGGCCTGGACCTTCGACACCGGCGAGAAGGGAGGGATGCAAACCAACCCGCTTATCGTTGGGCGCACTCTCTATGGCTACACGCCGTCAACAAAGGTCGTGGCCCTGGATGCTGTTACCGGAAAATTGAAGTGGAAGTTCGATTCCGGAATCGTAGCGGGCCAGCCGGCGCGAGGCGTCACCTACTGGAACGATGGAGCGCATGGTCGAATCTACGCCGGCATAATGAATTTTCTGTTTTGCCTCGACGCGGAATCAGGCAAGTTGATTCTGTCATTCGGCGAGGAAGGCCGGATCGATCTCAGAAAGAATCTCCCCGGTGATTCCAGCGCGCTCTCTATCGCGCTAACGACGCCGGGAATCATCTACAAGGATCTGATCATCGTTGGAGGCCGCAATCCTGAGACGCATCCTTCACCGCCGGGATACATTCAGGCCTTTGATCTGCGCACCGGAAAACTTCGCTGGACCTTTCATACGATTCCGCTGCCTGGAGAGCCCGGATATGAGACCTGGCCCAAGGATGCGTGGAAGACCGCAGGCGCCGCGAACAACTGGGCAGGCATGACGCTCGATGAGGAGCATGGCATCGTCTACGCGCCCACTGGCTCGGCGGTGATGGACTTCTACGGAGGCGATCGCGTCGGCGATAACCTCTATGCCGACACACTCCTCGCACTGGACGCGAACACCGGCAAGCGGATCTGGCACTTCCAGGGGGTGCATCATGACATTTGGGATCGCGACTTTCCTTCGGCGCCCGCTCTCTTCACCGCCCAGCGCAACGGTAAGCGGATCGAAGCGCTGGCGCAGACCACGAAGCAGGGATATCTCTACTTCTTCAATCGGCTGACCGGCGAATCGCTGTACCCGATCCACGAACATCCGTATCCCGAGAGCGCGGTTCCAGGCGAAGTGACTTCTCCCACACAGCCCAGGCCTGATTTCCCCGAGCCCTTCGCTCGGCAGGAACTCACCGAATCCATGCTGACCACACGCACGCCCGAAGCGCATGAGTGGGCCGTCAATGCCTTCCGCACATTTCGGAGTGCCGGGCAGTTCTACCCGCTTGCAGTGGATAAGCAGACGGTGGTCTTTCCCGGCTTCGATGGCGGCGCAGAATGGGGCGGACCGGCACTTGATCCGGTGAATGACATCCTCTATGTGAACGCGAACGAAATGGCATGGACCGGCGGTCTTGTTCCGACCGCAAAGGCAGGCAGCCCTGGAGAAGCTGTCTACCAGCGTCAATGCGCGGTATGTCATGGCATCGATCTCGCAGGCTCACCGCCGACGTTTCCGTCGCTTGTCGGCATTGAAAAGCGCCAGACCACTGAGAAGATCACCGCCGTAATTCATCAGGGGATTGGCAGGATGCCTTCGTTTCCCAACATTGAAGGGGACCGGATGACCGCGCTCCTCGACTATCTCCGCAAAGCCGCCGCCACCGGACCGGCACGCGAGATGGTTGCTGCGCCGCAGAATCAGCAGGCGCCACCATCCGGGGATGACACGGCCGGAGCAACAGTCTACCGGGACAACTGTGCCGCTTGCCACGGAGACAACATGGAGGGAATTCCTCCGTCCTTCCCATCGCTTGTCGGCCTTGGGACCCGCATGACCGCAGCGCAGACCTCAGATCTCATTCACAAGGGCAAAGGGAATATGCCGGCCATGACGGATATCGAAGGCCCAAGGCTTGAGGTCCTCTTGCGGTATCTGAAGGTAGGGCCCGGGGATCAAAAGCCTGATGCGGAAGGTGAACTCAGCGCGGACAGGTACACGTTCACCGGCTATCGCAAGTTCCTCGATCCCGACGGCTACCCGGCGATTGCGCCACCATGGGGAACGCTGAGCGCCCTCGACTTGAAAACGGGCAAATATCTCTGGAAGATCCCGCTCGGTGAATATCCGGATCTTGTGACGCAGGGCATGAACAACACCGGCTCGGAGAACTACGGCGGCCCCGTGGTTACAGCCGGCGGAGTGGTCTTCATTGGTGCGACGGTGTACGACCGCAAGTTCCGCGCCTTCGATAGCCGCACGGGACAATTGCTGTGGGAGAGCCTTCTGCCTTTTGCCGGTGTTGCGACGCCGTCCACCTACATGGTGGATGGAAAGCAATACGTAGTGATTGCATCCAGCGGTGGCCGCGACCCGAAAGGCCCTACCGGCGGCATGTATGTGGCTTTCGCGCTGCCGACAGAGAAGTGAATCGTCAGGCAATAGCGTGACGCACAAGCAGAACTATTGTGTGTAGTCCTCCGGCTTGACATTCAGCGAACCCGGAGGAAACGTCGAGGCTTCAGAACCAAGCGCAGTGTTTGGTGTATCGCCCATGGTCATCTCCAGGGTGCCCCCATTTGCGATGTCCGCGTGACGAAACCAGACTTGATTAAGCGGCCGACCATTGAGGCGAATGCTCTGGACGTACTTGTTGTCGCGCGAATTGTTGCGGGCAATGATGACGAGACGCTTGCCGTTCTTGAGGTGAATCGTAGCCTTGTCGAAGATCGGACTGCCTACATCGTAGGCCGGAATGCCGGGTGTAACCGGATAGAAGCCGAGCATCGAGAACACGACGAACGCGCTCATGCCGCCTCCATCTTCATCACCGGGAATTCCTTGCAGCCCGGCGGTGAAGAACGAATCAAGCAGCATACGAATCCGCTTCTGGGCCTTCGACGGCGCGCCGACCCGATTGTAGATATAGGGGATGGCGAAACTGGGCTCGTTGCCCATTGAGAACTGACCCACCATCGAAGTTGAATCCGGAAATTTGGCCTGAAATTCGTACTTGGAGCGTCCGAGCGGTTCGCGGAAGAGCTGGTCAAGATTGGCTTCGGCGTTCTTGTTGCCACCCATCAATGCAACCAGGCCGCCAAAATCGTGCGGCACATCCCATGTGTAGGTGTATCCATTGTTTTCGTCGTAGTAATCGCGACCGCCCATGCCACCATCGAACTTCGGATCAAGCGGCTCGATCCAATTGCCGTCCGCATCCTTCGGCCACATCAATCCCTTGTCCGCGCGGAAGAGATTCTGATAATTTGCGGCGCGCTTGAGAAAAAGCGCTTCGTCTTCGGTCTTCTTGAGAACCCGTGCAAGCTGAGAAATGCTCCAGTCGTCGAAGCTGTTCTCCAAGGTCACAGGAACCGGCTGACGCTTCTCAAATGGATGCACCTGTGCGTATGGCTCTTGTTCTCCCGGACGCAGGGCAGGCATGTAACCGTGGTCCGCATAGAACTCGTCCAGGGGAGTCTTCGGACCAAGGCGCCATGGAAGCAGCGTTACCTCCAGCGATCGTTTGCGGACTCCTTCATAGGCGGTCTGCAGATCAAAGTTCTGCACGCCTTTGAACCACGCGTCGGCAATCCATGGCGCAGCATGATTCCCGTTCATGCAGGCATAGGGCCCGGTGAGGAGTGCAAACGTCGGCATTATTCCCGACTGCTGATACATCCGAACATAGGATTGAATCTTGTCCGCCTCGACATCGGGATTCAAAAGAGTCTGCAGTGGCTCAAGGGCGCGAAAGGTATCCCAAAGCCAGTTGTCCACGTAGAAAGGCCGCGCGTCTTCGTGCACCTGATGGTCATAGGCGCTGTAATAACGGCCGTCCTCCGTGATATTGATCATTCGTTCATAGCAGCGATAGAGAGCGGTGTAGAACACCTTGCGCTGTGCTTCCGTGCCGCCTTCCACTTCGATCCGGCCAAGTGTTTCGTTCCAGCGCGTTTTTGCAGCTTGCTTGACGCGCTCAAAGCTCCACTCCGGGATTTCTCTTCGGAGATTCTTCTTCGCCTGATCCACGCTGATGAAGGAAATTCCATAGCGGAACTCGATCAGCTTCGCGCCGCTGGCCGACGCGGCAATCCTGCTCGTCTTGCCGTTCACTGCGAGCTTGAATGCAACAGGAGAGCTGAATTCGCCGTAGACGAAGGCCTTCATCCCGCTGAACTGCTCTTCGCCAATCACGGTATCCGCCTGCTGAAACTGCAGCAAGCCCGGCTGGCGATTTGCAAGCGCAACAGTGGCATTGCCGACTGGAAAAGTGAAGCGGAAATAGCCGCACCGCTCCGTCGGAGTGAACTCAACCTGTGTCAGCGACTCGTCAAAGCGCGTGGAGTAATAGTAGGGAGTTGTCTTCTCCTGATCGTAGGCCGACGGTTTGTCGCCATCGCCGGGCATGATGCTGAACAATTCCGGCATCCTGTGTGAGCTGATGGTCAGCGGAAAAGACGCAATCCGATCGTCCATCGCATCGGCACGGATCGGATACATCCGGATCATGCTGTTTGGCAGATAGACAGTCGGGCGTGTCGGCTCAAGCAGAATTCCGACATTCCCAATGGTTGGGTCCACATACTCCACCTGTGCGCGGGACAAGACCGCATCCACGCTCAGGATCATGAGCAGCAAGGTTTTCAAAATCAAAGTGCGACGTCTCTGGTACATCTTGGCTTTCTCGTTCGAATCAAACACCTGATTGACTCCGTTAATCGTGCCGGCTCGGGCTGCGTGTATTTCACTGCAAAGTCCAGCTGCCGTTGCTTTTTAGCAGAAGGATAGTTGGCTGGAGCCGGTTGCCGCCCGGCCTCGAAGACTTGACCAGCGATCGTGGCTCCATTCGAGCTTTACGGAATAGAACGCCTGTGGAAAAGTGGAAAATATATTATCGCTTTTTCTTCGCCTTTTCACGCCGGAATCAGGTATGCTTGCTTCGCAACACGGAGGTTGAATCATGGACATTCAAAAGGAGCTTATCGCGGAATTCGACCGCGAAACCGATCGCACACGCAAAACCCTTCAGGCAATTCCCGATGACTTCGATTTCTCCTGGAAGCCCCACGGCAAGTCAATGGCGTTTGGTCGCCTTGCCGCGCACGTGTCGGACACGAATGGCGACTGGGCGCTGCACACTCTCACCCGTGACCGGCTCGAATGGACGCCTGATATGAATCCCACTGATCCGACTACCAAGGCCGCCCTGCTCGAGCGCTTTGAGAAGCAGGTCGCCGAGGTGAAACCTGCGCTGGCCGCGATGACACCTGCAAAATGGGATTCGAACTGGAAGTTCGTCGCCGGCGATCAGGCATGGATCGACGAGCCCAAATACCAGGTCTGGCGTACCTGGGTCATCAATCACATGGTCCACCACCGTGCCCAACTCGGCGTCTATCTACGCTTGCTGGATAAAAAGGTGCCGGGGATGTACGGGCCCTCAGCCGACGAAATGTAAGAAACCGCGGACAGGGATCAGGAACAAGATCGCCTCGGAGAATCGTGCCAGGATACTGCAAGGCATTCGGCATCCATGTTCAGCATCTGCGTCTCCTGGCCCCTGATCCCTGACACAGACAGACAGCTTGTTCGCCAGCTACGCTGTTCTCATGTCCTTTTCCTTTCCGAAGATCTACCCCATCCTTGATGCCTCATTTATTCCGTCCGCAGGCCGCATAGAGTTCCTCAGCCGAGTGGGCGAATCGCTGACCGATGCCGGCGTGACTCTGCTTGAATATCGCAACAAGACCGGGAGTGACGCAGAGTTGCTCGCCGATGCGGCGGCACTGCGAGAAGCATTGCCGGCAGGAAAAGTGAAGTTGATTCTCGATGATCGGGTTGATCTGATTGATGCGGCGGGATTTGATGGAGTACACGTTGACGCGGGCGACGTGTCCCCCGCTGAGGCCCGCCGGATTCTCGGCCGCGGCCGGATCGTGGGGACCTTCGGAGGCGGCGACTCGCTGTTGCCCGGCATCCTGAAGGAACCGGTCGACTATCTCGCAGTCGGCCCTGTATTCACCACAACCACAAAGCAGACCGACAAGCGGCCGATCGGTATTGACGGGGTGAAGCATCTGCGCAAACTCGCAGGGCCGGAGGTTGTTCTGACGGCGGCCGCGGGCATCACACTCGAAACCGCAGCCGCAGTGCTGGCGGCCGGCGCAAATACGGTGGCCGTTTCAGCAGCGCTCTTTCGCAACAGCGATCCGGCCGCAGAGTTCAAACGCTGGCGCGCGCAACTGGGTTGACGCCTGTTTCTGAAAGCTGAGATTACCGGAGACAATTCCGATATATTCGAGTACAAGTAACCAAGTGCAGACTCCAGAGCTGACTTCTAACGAGACCCTCTCGCCTTCGGCCCGTGCACCAAAATTGGTGCAGAGCCTGGGGCTGTTCAGTTCCACGGCCATCGTCGCCGGATCCATGATCGGCTCCGGCATTTTTCTTGTCGATGCCGATATCGCGCGGACCACCAATTCGCCCGCTCTGGTTCTGGGCGCCTGGGTCGTCACAGGCGTTCTGACGATGATTGGCGCGCTCAGCTACGGCGAACTGGCCGCGATGATGCCGAAGGCCGGCGGTCAATATGTCTACCTGCGCGAGTCGCTGGGACCCTTGTGGGGATTCCTCTACGGCTGGACTCTCTTCCTCGTCATCCAGACGGGAACGATTGCGGCGGTATGCGTGGCATTCGGCAAGTTCCTTGGCGTGTTCTTTCCGACGATCTCGACGACGCACTGGCTCTGGCACATTGCACACGTGCCCGCGATCGCCGTCGGCCCCATGGTTCTCGGCAACATGGATATCGGCGTCAACACGGCCAATCTCACCGGAATCATCATCGTTTTTCTGCTGGCATTCGTGAACGTGTTCGGCGTCAGGCTCGGCGCGCTGATTCAGAACATCTTCACTTCGGCAAAGGCTCTTTCGCTGGCAGCCCTGGTCTTGCTGTCGCTCACCATCGGCCGCAATGCGACGGCATGGAATGCAAACTTCGGTGAAGGATTAAGCCAGTTCTGGAAGAATGCCGGCTGGAGTTCTCTGCATCCCGTTCAGGTTGGCGTCGGCGGACCAACGGTCTTGGTAAACCTGCTCGTGATTCTGGCGGTTGTGCAGGTGGGCTCGCTTTTCTCGGCCGATGCATGGAACAACATCACGTTCACCGCCGGGGAAGTGAAGAATCCGCGGCGCAACATTCCTCTTTCTCTGATCCTTGGCACCGGGTTTGTACTGACCGTGTACTTTCTCGCCACGCTCGGATATCTGCTGGTGCTGCCGATGCACGGCGACCCGAATGGAAGCACGGTGCTCGCTCGCGGACTGCAGTATGCCTCAGAGGATCGCGTGGCGACAGCAGCGCTGGGCGTCATCTTCCACTCCGGCGGGGCGCAACTGATGGCGGCGGCAATCCTGATCTCCACGTTCGGTTGCGCCAACGGATTGACGCTGGCGGGCGCGCGCGTGTACTACGCGATGAGCCAGGATGGGTTGTTCTTCAAGTCCGTCGGCAAGCTGAATCCAAAGTACAAGACCCCGACGGCGGGATTGTTCGTGCAGGCCTGCTGGACAGCGCTTCTCTGCGTTTCCGGCTCCTACGGCCAGTTGCTCGACTACATCATCTTCGCTGTGCTGGTCTTCTACATTCTGACGATCCTCGGTCTGTTTGTGCTTGCGCTTCAAGAGGCCTGAGGCTGCGCGACCCTATCGGGCTCTCGGTTATCCCGTGCTGCCAGCGCTCTACATCGTCAATGGCTGCGTGGATTTGTATCGTATTATTGCGTTACAAGCCCCAGTACACGTGGCCGGGCCTTGTGCTGGTCCTGCTCGGGATTCCGGTCTACCTCTTGTGGTCGCGGCACTCCGCTCGTCAAATGCAAGAACGAAACTCTGAAATCAACGATTAGGGAGGATGTCCCTCATTCATGTCCAGGCTGCTACGTATCAAGCCAATGTCGATGCTTTCGCAAGAGGCCGCTGAACAGGGCGAACACACGCTCAAGCGTTCGTTGGGCGCGCTGAACCTGATCACGCTGGGGATTGGCGCCGTCATCGGCGCCGGCATCTTTGTCGCTTACCGGTCAGGCGGCCGCTCTGCATGCGGGACCCGCGGTCGCGCTGAGCTTTGTGCTCGCTGGTTTCACCTGCGCCTTTGCGGGCCTGTGCTATGCGGAGTTCGCTTCGATCATCCCGATCGCCGGGTCCGCCTACACCTACGGCTACGCGACGCTGGGAGAACTGGTGGCATGGATCATCGGCTGGGACCTGTGCCTTGAGTACGCATTCGGCGCGGCGACCGTGGCGTCGGGGTGGGCCGGATACTTCAACAGCCTCCTGCAGCAGTTGCACATCTACATTCCTCCGCAGCTGACCGCGACGACGGGCACGACGCTTGTCTTCTATCAGAAGCAGTGGCTGCCGCTGATGTCCCTTCCGCCGGGTGTGAGTGACGCTGGGCTGCCGCACGCAACGGGCTTCTTCAATCTGATCGCTGTGCTGATCGTCATGGTCATCACCGCGATTCTCGTGATCGGAATCAAGGAGTCGGCGAACTTCAATTCGGCGATCGTGATCATCAAGCTCACCATTGTGGGCATCTTCCTTGTGGTTGGCGGCTATTTCCTCTTCCGCCATCCTGAAGTGGGCAAGATGAACTGGCATCCCTTCGTTCCGCCGTCCGACGGGCACGGCAACTTCGGCTGGGGCGGTATTCCCACAGCGGCTGCATCGATCTTCTTCGCCTACATCGGATTTGACGCCGTCTCGACGGCGGCACAGGAAGCGAAGAATCCGCAGCGCGATATGCCTATCGGCATTCTCGGTTCGCTGGTTGTCTGCACCATCCTCTACATTCTGGTCTCACTGGTGCTCACCGGCCTGGTGAGCTACAAGACTCTGAATGTCGCAGCGCCGGTGGCTCTGGCGATCGACGCAACGGGCGTGAGCTGGGGATCGATGCTGGTGAAGATCGGCGCAGTCTTCGGACTGGCCACCGTCATGCTCGTGATGCTTCTTGGCCAGACGCGCGTGTTCTATTCGATGTCGAAGGACGGGCTTCTGCCGAAGTGGGCTTCCGACGATTCATCCAAAGTTCCGCACGCCCTGGATTACCACCATTGTCTTTGGCGCGTTCGCCGCCATCATGCCGGCGTTTCTGCCCATCGAGAAGCTCTCGCGAACTGGTGAATATCGGCACCTTGCTGGCATTCACGATCGTGTGCGCCGGGGTGTGGGTCCTGCGTGTGCGCCATCCTGAGATGAAACGGCCCTTCAAGACGCCACTGGTACCGCTCGTGCCGATCCTGGGAATGCTCTCCGCGCTCTACCTCATGAGCCGTCTGGCGCTCATTACATGGGTCGTTATGATTGCCTGGCTGTCTGGTCGGTCTGATCATCTACTTCAGCTACTCCATAAAGCACAGCAAGGTGCAGAAGCTCACCGCGGTTGCCGAAGCCGACTAGCCATCAACTGTTGGCCAAATAGAACGGCCTCCCGTCTGGGAGGCCGTTTTTAATGCGTCGAATTGAACAGCTCTATGCCGGCGTCTTGGCGCAGAACTCGTCGAAGGCGCGAATCAGCTCGCCCGCGATCTGCTGGGCCGTTGCCTGCTCGATGACGTGGCGCTGCATCAGGTAGACGAGCTTGCCGTCGCGCAGGATGGCGATAGCGGGAGAAGTGGGCGGATTGCCTTCGAAGTAGCCCCGGGCACGCTCGGTGGCTTCGCGGTCCTGACCGGCAAAGACCGTGATCTTCTGGTCGGGTCCGGTGCCCGCGTTGGCCAGCGCCAGCCGCACGCCGGGGCGCATCTTGCCAGCCGCGCAACCACAGATCGAATTCACAACGAGCAGGGTCGTTCCGGGCTTAGCGAGGGCAGCATCGACCTCCTCAGCCGTGCTTGTTTCATCGATCCCGGCACGCACAAGCTCCTCGCGCATGGGAATCACCATTAACTCTGGATACATTTTTTGCCTCCGGCAGGGGATGCTGCCTCTTCCATTCTACCGAAATCCGGTGGTGTAGCCTTGAACCGATGCTCGTTGAAGAAAATAAGCCGCTTGCACCGTTCACGACCTTTCAAATTGGAGGCCCGGCCCGTTGGTTCACCGTTGCGACAAACGAAGAGCAAGTCGTTGAGGCTGCACACTGGGCCCGCGACAAAAAAGTGCCGCTTTTCGTGCTGGGTGGTGGCAGCAATTTGCTTATCTCCGAAACGGGTTTTGACGGCTTGGTGCTGCACATCGGTCTGAGCGGCATAGAGGTGAGTCGCGCAGCGAACTCATCGGAGCAGGCAGTCTACCGGGTCGCAGCCGGGGAAGATTGGGACGCCTTCGTCCAACGTACGGTTGGAGACGACTGCGCCGGAATCGAGTGTCTCGCTGGAATACCCGGAACCGTCGGCGGAACACCAGTGCAGAATGTGGGCGCATACGGGCAGGAGGTGGCCTCCACAATCGAGGGCGTACGCGCTTTCGATCTGGAGCAGCGAATCTTTGTGGATTTCAAAGCGCCCGATTGCGGCTTTGCATATCGCCGCAGCCGGTTCAACACGACGGATCGTGGCCGGTATGTCGTCACGCGAGTCGACTACCGGCTCACTCAAAACGGCGCGCCGACATTGCGCTACGCGGAATTACAAAAGACATTTGCCGTGGGAGCGAAGCCGGCCTTGCAGGAAGTCGCAGACGCGGTCCGGCGAATCCGCTGCTCAAAAGGAATGTTGCTCGAAGAGGGCCAACCGGATTGTCGGAGCGCAGGAAGCTTCTTCAAGAATCCAATCGTGAGCGAAGAGCATGTAGCGCAGATCGCAGCAAGCGGCGGCAAACAACCTCCGCGATTTCCTGCCGGACCGGGGCCCGATTATGCAGGTCGCATAAAGATTCCGGCGGCATGGCTCATCGAGCAGGCCGGATTCGCAAAGGGGCTACGCGATGGGAGCCGCGGGCATTTCAACACTCCACACTCTGGCGCTTGTGAACCTGGGCGGCGCTACGGCACGCGACATTCTTGCATTGGCCGAGCATATCCGTTCTGCTGTCGCATCGCGATTCGGGATTCAGTTGGAGATGGAGCCGGTGTTGGTGGGCTTCTAGTTTGCCATTCCGTCGAGTCTCTTGATCATTCGTTCGCGCTCAAGGTTCAGCACTTCCGCAGCGGGACCCTGGGCGCGTATGCGGCCCTCCCGCATCAGTGCGACCTCCGCTCCGGCTGCGAAGGCATCCGTTGCGTCATGGGTCACGAGGATCGTCTGAACGCGGTGCTCGCTGGTCCAATGTTGCAGTCGCGAGAGCAGGGAATCGCTCGCGGCGCCGTCCAGCGCGGAAAACGGCTCGTCAAGCAACAACAGCCGCGGCAGCGGAGCCAGCGAACGCGCCAATGCCACTCGTTGAGCTTCGCCGCCGGACAAGTCGCGAGGAAGCCGATTGGCGAGATCCTTCGCATCGACGAGCGCCAGCATCTCGTCCACGCGGGCGACGCGGCTGCGAACGTCGAGGCTCGCTAATCCGTATGCCACATTTGCAGCAACGCTGAGATGAGGAAAGAGTGCAGGATGCTGCGCAACAAGCGCAGTCCGCCGACGGCCCGGCTTCACATTGAGACTCGAGGCAGTGTCGGCCAGCGTTTCTTCATTGAAGATGATTTGGCCTTCGTCTGCGCTTTCCAGTCCCGCAAGCACGCGCAGAATCGTGCTTTTACCCGCACCGGATGGCCCGAAGATCACCGTCCACTCGGATGTAAAGCGGCAGTTCACCTCGCAGATGGAAATGGCCACGCCGCACCTTGATCCGGAATTCAAGCATTGCGTTCTCCCCGGCGGCGGCCACCAATGTAGATAGCCACGAGTGCAATGACGCTCAGTCCAAGCAACAGCGCGGCTGTGTGACTTGCCGCAGCATAATCAAAGCTTTCAACCTGGTTGTAGAGAACGATCGAAAGAGTGCGCGTGGCGCCCGGGATGTCGCCGCCGAGCATGAGAACCACGCCGAATTCGCCGACAGTGTGCAGGAATCCCAGCACCGCCGCGGCCAGAATCGAACGTCGAGCAAGCGGAACAAGCAGGGTCCAAACCATCCGCACCGGGCCCGCGCCAAGTAGCCGCGCCGCGTCGATGAGCGACGACTCGACCGCAGAAAAGCCTGCAACCACTGGCTGCACTGCGAAGGGCAGGCTGTAAATCACCGAGCCGACCACCAGTCCTTCAAACGAGAAGGCGAGCGGATGGCCGAGAACAGCAGCAATTCCTCGACCTGCCGCAGTCCGCATTCCGAGCAGGACAAGAAGGAAAAAGCCCAGCACTGTTGGCGGCAGCACAAGCGGAAGAACTGTCAGAGCCTCAAGCAGCGCAAGCCACCGGCTCCTGCCCAGAACAAGCAGCGCCGACAAGGGCACCGCGATCACTAGAAGAATCGCGGTCGTGACGGCCGCGAGTTTGAGGGTGAGGGCAAACGCTTGCCAGTCGATCATTTGTCGTGAACCGGAGTCAGTCCTGCCTTGGAAAACTGCGCCTGCACGGGTGCCGAAAGAAGGAAGTCGAGAAGTCTGTGTGCCGCGTCTCGTTGCGTGGTGCGGCTGGTAATTACCGCGCCCTGTTCAATCGGCGGATACAGGTTCTTCGGGATGATAAAGTATCGTCCGCTCGCGGTGAGCCGCGGTGTGAGCGCAGAGGTCAGAGAGATGAGTCCGGCATCGGCATTGCCTGAATCCACAAACTGCGCGGCCTGCGCGATATTCTCAGCAGTAATCAGCCGTGCGCGGAGGGAATCATAAAGATTCAGAGTGGTAATCGCCGCCACTGCGGCGCGGCCGTATGGCGCGCGATCGGGGTTGGCAATTGCGAGACGCCGGAGCCCAGGATCGCGGAGCAGCTCAAGCGAAGGTGGAGTCAGCGTTGAGTCTTTCCGCGCCCAAAGCACAAGCGTGCCCCTGGCGTAGATGATCGGCGTCGTGGAATCGGCACTGCCCGCGGCGTCAGCCAATCCGGCATCGATGAGCCGCTTGGGATAGCTCATGTCCGCAGACAGAAAGAGATCGAAGGGAGCCCCATTTTGAATCTGCGCGGCAAGCGCCGCGGATGCCTGATAGGTTGCTTCAACGCGAATTCCCGTCGTCTGTCTGAATTCCTCAAGAATGCGAGGCAAAACCGGCTCAAGGTCGGCGGCCGCAGCCACACGCAGCGACTCCTGCGCAAAAGCAACGGGAATGCAATTCAGTCCCAACGCAATGGCGAAAACCTGCTTCAGCATGGTCGTTCCGGTCGTGCGCTAAACAAAAAGTCCCCTACGCTGGTAGGCTAACACCAGGAATGAACGACAATCTGCACACGTTACGCTGTTTCGGATGCGGAGCGCGCATCTCAGGCGCAGAGGCACGACCTGACTTTCGATGCGCGCCTGCGGCGATCTCTTTGAAGTGGACTATGCAGGTTGGAGTCAGCGCCAGGGGCACGACCGCCCCAATCCCGGAGCGCTGAAATGGCTTTGGCGCGAGCGCCGCTGCTCAGGCGAAGCGCTCGACCAGTCCGGAGTCTGGCGTTTCCGCGAGTTGTTGCCCATTCTCGACAACTTTGGCAACGCTGTTACCCTGCGCGAGGGCAACACGCCGCTCTATCTGCTGAAGCGTGCTGTCAAAGGCCCTGGGAATCGATCAGGTCTTTGCCAAGCATCAGGGAATGAATCCGACAGGCTCATTCAAGGACACCGGAATGACCGCAGCCCTGAGCGTCGCAAAGGAGCGAGGCTTCGAGTGGGTTGCGTGTGCGTCTACCGGCAACACATCGGCGGCAATGGCCGCTTACGCTGCGCGTGCCGGGCTGCGCAGCCTTGTGTTGATTCCCGAGGGCAAGATTGCGTGGGGCAAGCTCTCGCAGGCCATGGATTATGGCGCGGTCACCTGCCAGCTGAAGACGGATTTCGATGGCTGCGTTCGCGTGCTGACGCAGATCGTAAAACAGGCGCCCATCTACCTGCTGAACTCAGTCAATCCCTATCGGCTCGAAGGGCCAGAAGACTCCCGCCTTCGAAATTGCCGAGGCCTTCGATTGGACCGTGCCCGACCATTTGATCGTCCCTGGCGGAAATCTGGCCAATAGCTCGGCGCTCGGCAAGGGCTTCCGGGAACTGCACGAACTGGGGCTCGTGGCGCGGCTGCCGCGCATCTCGGTGATTCAGGCGGAAGGCGCCAATCCGCTGGCGCGAAGCTTTGCAAACAGCGACGGAAAGGATTCGAGCCGGTGGAGGCTCACACCCGCGCCACCGCGATTCGCATCGGCAATCCGGCGTCGTGGCGCAAGGCTGCGCGCGTCGATTCAGGACACGGGCGGCTGGTGCCTCGATGTGAACGAAGCGGAGATCGCCATCGCCAAGGCGGAGATTGGGCGCGGAAGGTCTGGGGTGCGAACCGGCTTCGGCCGTGACGCTGGCTGGCCTGAAGAAGCTTCGCGCACAGGGCAAAGTCGCTTCCAGCGAGACGGTAGTTCTTGTGCTGACCGGCCACACGCTCAAAGATGCCGACTACACAATCGACTTCCATCGCGGGACGCTGCTGAACGAGCAGGAGACCGCCGGTCACGAGAAGGAGATCGAGGCCCTGCGGCGCAATGCGGTGGTTCTCGACGCTACTCCGTCGGCGGTTCTCGATGCTGTGAAGGCTAGCGCCCGATGAGCCGCAGTACCAAATGGGAATTCCGCGCGATTTCGGATGAGGCTTCCGGCGACATCCGCCAATCTGGGTGCCGGTTTTGACGCAGCTGCGGTAGCGCTCGACTTCTTCCTCGACATTGAGGCCGAGCCTGCTCAGGAGTTTTCGATCCACGCAACGGGGCGCGACGCGCGCTCTCTGCAGCGAACTCCAAAACAACCTCATTCTCGACGTTTACAGCAGGCTGCTGAAGGAAAACGGCAAGCCAGTCACGCCGCTGGCGATTCGTATGCACAACGAAATCCCTCTGGGCATGGGTTGCGGCTCGTCGGCAGCCGGGAGACTGGCGGCAATTGCCATGGCCGTGCATTTTGGCGAACTTCGCTGGAGCTGCTGACCGCATTCTGGAGGAGGCCTGCGCTGCTGGAAGGTCACCCGGACAACGCGGCTGCCTGCTGGCTGGGCGGGTTTGTGGCGGCGGCAAGCGAAGGCCGAAAAGTGCACCTGGCACGGGTTGTTCCGCCGCCTGAGTGGCGCGCAATCGTCGTGCTCCCGCCGGATTCCCTGGCCACAAGCAAGGCTCGCGCAGTGCTTCCGGAGAGCTACTGCAGAGCGGATGTCAGTTGCGAATATCCAGGCGGTCTCTCTGCTGGGTCTGGCCTTTGCTCAGGGCCGGGGCGACCTGTTGCGCGTGGCCATGCAGGATCGCATTCACCAGCCGTATCGCGCTCCAGATCTGCCCCATGCTGCCGCGACTGCTTGCCCCTGGCCGGAGCGCACGGGATTCTTGGAGTTGCCCTGAGCGGCGCCGGACCTGCGGTCCTTGTGATCGTGCGCGGTGAAGACGAGCTCGAAGGCGCATCGGCCGCAATGAAACTGAATTTGAAAGGTTTACCAGAGCCGGAGTTTTATGTCTGCCAGTTTGAGAAGTACTGGCGCAGTACATTTTTTTGAGCAAAGAGAATCCGAAGTCTCCGGTCAATCAAAGGCAGGTTAGAACCAGGAAGTGTGCGTGAACTGCATGTTTACTCTTGAGTAAACGTTTAATCAGGCTGATTGCTAGAAAATTAATCACCTATTGATGATTACCGGGGCGATTACCTAAGATTCCTTGCTATTGATTACGGAGCCCCTAAATTCGCTCCGTGGGCAGTTCTGGGGGAGGGCTGCTCTAGCGCCCGTGGTCCATTCATGGATCCGGGCGCTTCTGTTTTAGGCCCTATTCAACCGATTCTAACCTCAATTGCCCAGGATCATCGGATGCCGTCTTCAGGTGATCGGATTGGTGTCCCCGTGGTAGTTCTCGAGCGGTCGCGAATTGCGACCATATAGCCCTCTTGGAGCATCCTATAGAGGCGCGGTCGCTAAGTTCAGAGGGGCGCCGCAAGGAGAAACATGGCAGGATTGGGAGTTCTTGAAGTAAGCGATGCAACATTTGAACAGGAAGTGCTGAAAAGCGAGCAGCCGGTTCTGGTGGATTTCTGGGCAGTCTGGTGCGGACCATGCAAGGCAATTGCGCCGATCGTGGATGGGGTGGCCAAGAACTATGCCGGGCAAGCTGAAGGTGGCAAAGGTGGACGTGGACCAGAACGCGGCGACGCCGTCGCGCTACGGAATTCGCGGGATTCCTGCGTTGCTGTTCTTCAAAGGCGGCAAAGTCGCGGATCAGGTTGTGGGCTACGTGCCGCAAAACGTGATCGAAGAAAAGATTCAGCGGCTGCTGGCATAGATCCAGTTCGAGCGAATTTGAAGCGGAAAGGGCCTGGCGAATTCGCCGGGCCCTTTTCATTGCAGATAAATGTGGCGCTTCTACCTGTATTTCCGAAGAACCCCCAGCACCCGGCCCTGGATCGCAACCTGTGCGGCTGGAACATATATCGGCTCCATTTCGATGTTGGCTGGCTGCAGCCGAACCAGGTGGCCCTCGGTGTAGAAACGCTTTAGCGTGGTCTCAGACCCGTGCACGAGGGCAACGACGATCTCGCCCTGCCGGGCCGTGCGGGTGCGCTCCACCAGCACGTAGTCGCCGTTGATGATGTGCTCGTCGCGCATGGAGTCGCCGCGAACCTCCAGAGCAAAGACGTCGCGGTTGCCAACCACATCATGCAGGGAGATGCTCTCGGGAATTTCGGATGTCTCCACAGGAAGGCCGGCGGCGATCCTTCCCGCAAGAGGGAGCCGGTCGCTCGATCGCGTTCGCGTTCCCGGCGGCAGAACATCGATCGATCGGCTGCGATTGTGGACACGATCGAGCATGCCCTTCTTTTCGAGGTTGGTGATGTGCTTGTGAACGGTGGCCAGGCTCTTCAGTCCCATGCCGCGGGCAATCTCCTCAAATGAAGGGGAGTAGCCATTGCGGGCGACGAACGACTCAAGAAAATCGAGAATCTCTTTTTGCCTTCGGGTGACAGCCATGCGCGGATTATAGCGAATAAAAAGCGAATCAATGCAAGAGATTTTTGCCTGTTTTTCTCCGGGGTAGCCTAAATCTAAACACCGGACCATTCCGGGCTTCTGCCAGAACCCATCCTGCCGATGAACTCTCCGGTACGAAACACATCACAGCTGACCGTACGGCTCCTTGAGTACAGGCCCCGGTGTCGCGTGTAGGGCGATTCGGTGTCCGCCATCACACATCGATGTTCGACTGTCTCGTTCCGGGACGTCCGAAAGCGGCGGCTCTCTTTGGTCCTTCTCCCCAACTCTTTTCCTGTTTGAACCTTGAGTTCTTTGATCCTGCAAGCGAACTTGGAGAGGTGCCGCAGGTTAGCGCACATGAAGCATCGCGACAGAGCCGAAACGGATCATTGGCGATGCGTGGGAAGGGCCGAGATGAGGCTGTTGATCGCGGAAGACGACAAAGCGCTGGCGCTGTTCCTGAAGCGTGGGCTGGAGGCCGAAGGGCATGTAGTACGCGTGACGCATGACGGAGCGGCCGCGGTGGTGGCATTTTGCGAACAACAGCCTGATCTGACAATTCTTGAACCTGCTGCGACTGCTGATTCTTTAGGACCAGCACCGCTGAGTCGAGTTTGTCGATACGCTGATTAACAGCAGCGATCGACGTGTTCAAGCCGTCGAATTTGGTGTCGAAACGCGTCCACAGCGTCGCCCCAATGGCAGCGCTTGCGACCAACGCGCCAACCAAGGGGCCAACAATCGAGGCCCACAGGGGAGTTGGCTTTGGAGGCGACATTGAATCAATGGTCTTTTCAACATTTTTGAGCCGCGCATCGATGCTCTGCACAGACCTTTGAAGTTCGTCCAAGTGATCGTCAGTTTTGGTCATGGTGAAGCTTTCGGTCGGAAATTCGAGAATGAGTGCTTGCAACGGGCAAACTCCCGCGCAACGCTTTGTTAAACGTTGCCCAACGCAACACATCAGAAATACAAACAACCCGCTGGCAGGCAGTTCTCTTGTGCTTTGAATACTACACTGAAGCTTAGGCTACCATCGAGATACCGTCCAGAATCGCGATACCGAGCGAGAGTGCGTATGGACCCACAGCAAAGCGTGAACCGAAAGCACTCTAGCGGCGTGAACCTGCCCTGCTGGAAGTTTTATGTGAGCAGACTAGAGCCTGCGAGTTCTCCCAGTTGCATCTCATAGTGCAGTGAAGCACAACGGTGTCTGCACCGCTATGGATTCGAGGCACACCTTCAAGATCGCGGCTATTCAAGCGCGAATCGAGTTCTGCGAGGCTGAACGCCGTCAGCTATTGAAGATGCTGACGAGTTCACAAGTAAATATCGCGTGGATTTGTGAGCGCATGGATTGCATACGGCATGATTTGCGCTTCCTCCACCGCGATCTGGAGGTGCAAGAAAAGTCGGCGTCCGAAGAATGGGGCTGATCCGGCGAGAATGCAGGGGGCGGGGCCATCGCGAAACCTCGCCCGCACCTGCTAGAACAGACTGCCGAAACCACGAAGGCCAGAACGCGAACCCTGCGCTCTGGCCTTTTCTCGTGTCGCGATCACTGGCTGGTCGGAAACGCGCGGATCGAGGTCAGTCTTCCCCAGGAGACCCCGTCTTTGTCTGATGAACAAGTACGCGCATCTTTGACAGTAACAGCGGCTCCAAGTGTGATCGTTGCTCCAGAGCAGGCAGTTACTTGCTTAGTGTCAGGCGCGGGCGGGAATGCGCGGCGGGGCTCCGAAACGGGCCTTGGGGGGTGGCAACTCGCGCTGCTCGGACACTATCAGAGTAATGGGTAAAGAATGTGAATTGTGCACCAGCAGGGATGCGCGGGCGGGGCTCCTCCCGGAGGAGTGGAGCCCCGACTACTGCCTATGGGGAGGCAGCTCGCAGTTCACAGGCTAGCAGAGCAGGAGCGAAGAGACTGTATCGATGGTCACAGCAGGTTGAGGGGCTGGGCGGGGATGCGCGGACGGAGCCCCTCCCCTAGGAACTCCGTCCCTCCAGTTGCGAGCAGCGCGCACCTCGACCCTAATGAGATGTCAAAGGGTCTGAATCTGCTCGTCCTTGATGAATGACTCCGCAGACTTGCTTTCATCGGCACGCGCCTGCGCATGTCTGGCCAGCGTTTGGAGAAGGAAGAAGAGGTTCTCCCGAGAATCACGCTGCGGTTGATTCTCCGGTTCATGGATGCGGTCGTTCATAGTGTCTTGGGCCTCATTTTGAAGTTTCTGGGGGAGTGCTTTAATCAACCGTAGGACGTCTGCTTTTCCCGCGCTGTTCAGAATTGATCACAAATGCATAAAAATCGACGGGGAGCTACGCTGGAGGCCAGATAGCGTATACGGACCCGCAGCAAAGCGTGAACCGAAAGCACCCTAACGGGCGACCCCTTCGGCGGCGAGCATGACGGATACTGCGAGCGCTACAAGCCACGGGCAGACGCGCTCATCGGACATGAGGCATGCGCAGAGATGGCATGCTTCCGCGAGCGCGAATAATCACACGCTTAGGCTTGTGTCTACACGCATAATTTTCTTTGCCATCGTGTCGAATCCGTCTTGACCTAAGCGCTACGCTCATGCAGTCTGGAATTGATCCCAATAATTTTTAGAGCAGGGTAGAGCGCTCGAGCGTGGGGTCGCGCAGCGGGCGTTTTATGGGCCACAAGATTCTGGAGCGCACCGTCCACGCTATGCTGCGTAAGTAGCCGTATTTTCATAGTTATATGTATCATATTGACACAATATGATATACTTCTTGTGTTGTTAAGTTGTTTAAACCAAAGGGAGATAGACAACACATGAAGGCAACGCAAGCCAAAATGCTCAGCCCGAAGAACATGACCGACGAGCAGCTTCGCCCCTATATGGAAGAGTGGCACAGCAGGCGGAGAGCGAAGCAACCCGCTCCACGCGCCCGCGTACTTGCACCATGCAGGAAGTGCGGCGAAGTTCTCAGCGCAACTGAGCGTCGCGCATGCCCGAAGTGCGCAGAGATGAAGCGAGCGCTCACTGCTGCGGGCTACACGACGCAGGGGCGCATTCGATGGATACATGGCGACGGCTCGACGCTGCTGATGCTCCCGGGCGGCGAATGGTCGCATCGCAGAACGACACGCAAGGTCGCAGACGCTGGCATGGGCGTCGACTCGCTTCTCGCGTTCATCGGTCGCATTGTAAAGGCGGTGCGCTAATGGCGAACCTAATTCCAGTCGCAATCTGGCTTCGCGTATCGGACGACGCGCAAGCCGAGAAGTTTGGACTGCAAGCGCAGCTTGTGTTGTGCGAGAAGGTCTGCGCACAGTACGGGCTTCGCGCCATGAGGACGTTCCGCGTCGTCGACGTCTCTGGCAAAGACATCATGCTCGCGCCCGAGACTCACGAGCTTATCGCGATGATGATGGCTGGCACCATCAAAGGCGTCGTCGCCGCAGCACAAGACCGCATCTGCCGTGCGAAAGACTTGTCGGCAATCGCGGTACTCGCCCAGCTCCAGCAGACAAACACAACGCTGTATCTGCCGACTGGCGTTCTCGATACTCGCGACAAGATGGGCGCGTTCATGTCTCTCTTGCTCGCAGCCATCGGCGGTCTCGAGATTAGCACGATTAAAGAGCGCACCATGCGCGGGAAAGAAGAAGCGCGTAAAGCTGGCAAATGGTGCGGCGGGCCATTGCCCTATGGCGTCAGCTACGAGAAGGAAGTCTTCTCATACAACGAGAAGGCGAAGAACGTTCGCGACGCATTCGAGCGCGTTCTCGCTGGCGAGATGAACTGGGAAACGATGTCGGCTCGCATCGGCGTCTCTTCTCCCGGGCTGCGTCACATGCTGCGCCATCCCATCTACACGGGATACCTTGTACACGAACACGAGATAATACCTGGGCCAGCAAAGAAGCACGGCAAGCAAGGGCGCGGCAAGCGCGTGAAGCGCGACCCGTCGCGAGTTGTGCGCGTCAAGGTGATCGAGAAACCGCTCGTCTCTCAAGAGATGTTCAATGCGGTCCAGCGCAGCATGAACATGAAAGCCGAGGCGAGTCGTCGGGCATGCGCTCCCGGCTTCGCGAAATACAACGGCTTCCTCTTCTGCTCAATCTGCGGCAGCGCGATGACACCGTGGCGTAAGAACAAGAAGGGCGGCGGCGAATACTATTACTGCCTCAATCGGCGCAGTGGGCGGCGCAAGAAGGGCTGCGTCCAGCCGTACTCGAACTTGGTCAAGCTGGAGGCCGCGCTCTCTTGATGCGCCGACTCACAGACAAGAAGTATCTCGCCGAACTCGCAGAGACTCTCGAGGGCAACACTCGCGATGCTCGTCGCGAGGGACGCATCGAGCGGCTCGAGGCTCAAGCAAAGAAGCTGGAGACGAAGCGCAAGACTGTTCTCGAGATGCGCTCGGAAGGCGAGTACACGAAGGCCGAAGCCGACGAGATTCTCGTCGACGTGAAGGCTCGCATCGCAGCAGTGAACACAGAACTCGCCCGCGAGCGCGAGGCGATGCTTCCGAATGCTTCTCGCAGTCAACTCGAGAAGTTGTTCGAGCCGTTCAAGCACTGGGACTTGCTCGAGCGTGAAGATCGGCGACAGCTTTTGACTGTGACCATTCCGCGCATTCGGGTCTCAGGTAACTCGGTCGTCAGCTTCTACAGTCTTCTCGACGACGAGGAAACGGCAGTATTTACGCAGGTTTCAGGCGGTAATGCCAAAAAAGCAACGTCACGACTTCCTTTGGCATGACGGCCACGCTCAATTCCTCAGCGGCCGTGGGCAGCAGTATCTCTGGCAAGGTGCAGGTATACGATTCGCTGGGAAGCAGTTATCAGGCAAATGTGACGTACACCAAAACTGGAACGAATGCCTGGTCGTACAGCATCTCGATGCCGGACACGTTACAGGCAAACTCAAGCACCGCGGCGGGAGTAACAACAATCAATTACAACTTCGGGTCCAGTGGCGGTGTTCAGGCCACGGTCGACCCAGGAACGAACCTTACCATCACCGGGCCGAATGCGAGCAACATCTCCACAACCATTTCGGCGCCGCCAGTCATTGCGGGGGAGTCTGTGAGCCGGCACGCTACTGACCTTCAGAATGCGCTCAATGCAGCTGGAGTTGCGGCAACAGTGACGTCCGCCGGTGGACAACTGTCGATCTCCGGCACCGGGATCTCGGCGACGGGAAGCGTGATTCAGGATCCAACCGCATCTGCGAATGCGACTGGGGCGCTGACCTTTGACTCCAGCGGGAATCTGGTCAGTCCGTCGGCAAATGTTACGGGCATCTCTTTCTCCGGCCTTTCGGATGGGGCGGCGAACATGAACATGACATGGGCACTCTTCGGAGCCAATGGCACTGCAAATCTCAGCCAGGTCGATCAGACATCTGCGGTATCTTCAACAACACAGAATGGCTATGCCAGCGGAAACTATTCCGGTTTTACGATCGGCTCCGACGGCACCGTTACTGCCACCTTTAACAACGGGCAGAAACTCAATGTGGGTCAGTTGGCCCTTGCGAACGTGGTGAACCTGCAGGGCCTGCAACACATGGGTAGCGGCGACTATGCCACGACCCTAGCCAGCGGCACAGCTACGATCGGAGTCTCTGGAACCTCCGGCCTGGGCACGATGCAGGGCGGGGCGCTGGAATCCTCGAACGTAAACATCTCCGCCGAGTTCTCCGCTCTCATCATCGCGCAACGCACATTTGAGGCGAATTCAAAGGCGGTCACGACATTCGATACGGTTACGCAGGAAACGATCAATATGATTCATTGATTCGGATCACACGAACATCGACGAATGTTTTTACTATGCTCTCCGCTGCCGGATTCAATTACGCCGGCGGCGGAGAGTCCGTCTTTGTTGGCCGCACCTCAACGAAGAGTCCTTTACCCTGCGCGAGCATGACGTTATTCTCGTCGAAGATCCACGCCTCGACCCAATGCTTGCGGCCTTCGCTGCGGTCGACGCGGCCTTCCATGCGAATTGGAACGGCCGAGGGCACCGGTCTTTTGTAATCGACTTCCAGATGACGCGTCATTGCGGTGAGCCCACGCGCGCGAACGGCCTTGCTCATAATCTCGTCCAGCAGTGTCGCAATGATTCCTCCGTGCAGGTATCCCGGGTGCCCCTCAAAACTGACCGGAATGCTCGCCGGACATACCACTGTCCCGTCCGGCGCGAGGAGAAAGCTCAGGTGCAGACCGGCTGGGATTCGCCTCGCCACAGCCAAAGCAGCGGTTTTGTGCAGAGTGGGCCAGCGGCGTCAGGTTTTCGAAATGCGGTTTCATCATTATCTGAATTCCCCTGTCAGCACCTTTGCAAACACCGGAGCGTCAACGTTTCCACCCGTCAGGATGATGCCGATCCGCTTGCCATTGGTCGACTCAGACTTTTCCTTGAGCGCTCCGGCCAGCGCCGCTGCTCCTGCGCCCTCGGCGACATTGTGCGTGTCCTGATAAAGGGCTTGCATCGCTTTCGTAATCTCATCGTCTGACACTTCAACCACGCGCGCCACATTCGCCCAGATCGCCTCCAACGCCTGCGGATTGGGCGTGCGGCATGCAAGACCATCTGCAATCATGGTGCGCGCCGGCGCTTCGACAATCTTGCGCTGCTTAAAACTCAACGAATACGAGGGCGAGCAAGCCGACACCACCCCTACGATCTCAGTATTCAGTTGCAGAGCATTGCGCGCCGCTGCAACTCCGCAGATGGACGAACCGAGCCCGATCGGCACATAGACCACATCCATCGGTGGAGCAGCCTCAAAGAACTCCAGAGCGTAGGTAGCCGTTCCCATCACGAGCCGCTCATGAAAAGAGTCCATCATCGCCAGCTTCCGTTCAGCGGAGAGCGCACGGGCAAATTCCAGCGACTCCTGAAAATCGTCTCCGTGCTCAACAAGCTCGACTCCTTGCGCCAGCATCGCGCGGTTCTTCTCAACGCTGTTGCCATGCGGCACCACGATGACTGCATGCAGGCCGAGCCGGCAAGCGGCCATTCCAACACCCTGGCCGTGATTGCCCCGCGTGGCGGCAACAACGCCCTCCAGCGATGGTGAGGATTCCTTGAGCCAATTGAGATAGACCAGGGCCCCGCGGAGTTTGAATGCTCCGACGGGCGAATGGTTCTCATGTTTGACCCAGACCTCCGCCCCCACGCGCTCATTCAGAAGCGGCCAACTGTACTGCGGAGTCGCCGACATAAAGCCGTAAATCACGTCCCGAGCCTGGTGGATCTGGGCCAGTGTGGGAAGCATCATGTTCTCAGCATACCGAATCGCTACTGGCGACCTGATGGACCCATTCACTACAATCTGACCATTCCTGTTCCTTCGCGCAGAAAATTCAATTTCCTGCTTCAACCGATTCTGAGCTCTTTGAGGGCTATCACGTGGGCGTTCGTTTGCGAAGAAATCCAAAGCAAGATCTGGGCAGACCGGGTCGCCGGTTCACGGCCGTCGTATGGTTAGCGCTAGCTGTGACAGCATCCATCATGCAGAGCGGGTGCCACACTGCTCCCGCGCTCACTCAACAGGAATCCGCCGGAAAGCAGCTCTATCTCGGCCGGTGCGCCCATTGTCATGAAGACAACGACCTTGCGTTGAAGAAGGCGCCTCCGGATCTGCATCGTCTCTTTGGTCAGCCGAAACCGCCCAGCGGCGCCCCTGCGAACGATGCTGAGATCCGGCGTGTAGTGCTGGCGGGCAAGGGAATGATGCCCGCCTTCGTTGGCCGATTCAACGACGAGCAGATGGCTGCGCTCATCGCATATCTTCATACCGGTTTGCGGTAGATTCGGCCCAGGCACCCGCAGATATCGAAACCTTATTCGTATCGAATCGCCTTCATCGGATCAATGCCCGCCGCACGCCACGCAGGAATCGCACAGGCCAGCGTCGCAACCAGAGAAAGCACGCATGTGGCGCCGAAGAGGAGCAGGGGATCGCGCGAGCTCTCCGCGGCCCAGCTCGCCATAAGCTTGTTCAGTGCCACCGTCAGCGTGAGGCCTGCGAGAATCCCGCCGCCGACACTCACCACAGTCGAGCGGAAGACAAGACCAAGCACGTGACCTCGATCTGCACCCAGCGCGATGCGAATGCCAAATTCATTGGTTCGCTGCACCGCGGTGTAGGAGACAACGCTGTACAGCCCCACGGCCGCGAGGGCAAGCGCCAGGGCGGCAAAGGCGCCGAAGAGCCACGCCACGAGCTGACCGCGCGCATACTCCGGCGTGCGAGAGATCCAGTGTTCAAGATCGCGCACATCGTTGGACGTCTGCTGATCGTGATCGATCGCGTTTACCTTGGCCCGAATCGCGTGGAGAAGTGACAGAGGCGGCACCTCCGAGCGGACCAGGATCTGCGTGTACATGCCCATGACTGACGTGTAGGGAACGAAGACCTCGGGCTCAATCGGCTTTGCCAGGCCATTATCGAGCTTGTCAGCGACCACTCCGATAATCAGGATCGAATCCTCGCTGCTGAAAGGAGCCAGCAAGTAGGGCGGCTGCGGTTTCAGCTCAGGAAGCTTCACGGAGTGGCCCACAGCATCACCGTTTGGAAAGTAGCGCCGGACGAACGTCTGATTCACCACCATGACGGGCGCGCCACGATGGCTCTCCTCTGTATTCCAGATCCTGCCTTGAACCAGCGGAATCTTCAGGACCGGAAAATATTCGGTGCTGACCATGTTGAACCGGAAGGTCTGATCTTGAGATGACGGCTTGCCAAGAATCTCGAACTTGGTTGTGAAGCCGTTGTCGGGCGGCGTAGCGTTGCTCGAAATCGCGACCATAGTCACGCCGGGAACCTGTGCGGCCTGATCGTGCAGTTGTTCGAAGTAGGCGGCGCGCTCGGCCCAGGTCTTGTATGTTCCGTCGTGGATCGGAATGCCGACGGACATGACGTTATGCGGATCGTAGCCGAGCGGAGTATGCGCTACGCGGAGGAAGCCTTCGATGGCAGCCCCAGCTCCGGCCATCATGAGCAGGGTAAGAGCGATCTGGCCGGCGATGAGAACACTGTGCGTTTTGCGTCCCCTGACATCTGCTGTCGTCTTGCGGGTGCTCGACTGCATCACCTGGCTCACTTCGGGTCGAGAGAGCTGCCACGCAGGCCACAGGCCGAAGAGAATGCCCGTCCCGACTGCGACAATCGTGCAAAAGATGAGAACCGGCAGATTGAGTTGAATCGCGGCTTCATGGGGGAAGGAGAACTCAGGCAGATTGGCAACGATCACCGCAATCGTTCTGTACGCAAGCAGCAGGCCAAGAGCCGGCGCCCGTGAGCGAGAGCAGCAGCGCTTCAGTCAGCAGTTGCCGGATAACCCGACCTCGTGACGCTCCGATTGCAGAGCGCACAGCAAACTCATGCTGGCGCGCAGTTGCTCGAGCAAGCTGCAAAATGGACACATTGCCGCAGCCTATCAATAGAAGCAATGCAACCGCAGCGAAGAGCAGATAGAGCGTTCCGCCGAGTTGCTTGATAAAGTCCTCGTTAAGACCCACAACATGCAGTCGCAGATGGTCATGAGGGAAATTCCTCGGCGTCTCCTTTGCGAATTGCTCAATGAGCGGCTGAAGGGCCGCATCGGCTTGAGCGTGTGTCACACCGGGCTTCAGCCGAACGCCTGCATAGAAATTCTTTACCTGATCCTGGGTGATCTTCAGTGGCAGATAGACATCTCCATCGCCCCAGGTAAATCGCGAACCGGCTACGCCCACAATGGTGTAGTTCTTGCGAACCAGTTGCATCGTCTTGCCCACGACCGTCGGGTCGCCGTTGAAGTGACGTTGCCAGAACTTGTTTCCGAGCACGACTACCGGCTGCGGGTCCTGGCCGTCGATCGCGTCGGATGGCTGCAGCCCGCGACCCAGCGCAGCCGGCACACCAAGGAAATTGAAACCATTTGAGCTCAGGTACACGCCCTGCACATCTTCGGGCAGATCGCTTCCGGTGACTGTAAGGTTCCAGTCGTCTTCAAGAAATGTGTCCTCGACAACCGGAGACTTGCGCAGTTCCTGCCATTGTGACCCGTTAACGCCAAAGCCCCGCAGGTCGCCTGTAGGCGTTGTCAAACGCATGTGAATCATGCGATCGGGAGCCCGATACGGGTAGGGATCCATAAGAATGGCGTAGACCACGCTGAAGACAGCCGTCGTGGCGCCGATGCCCAGCGCCAGCGAGAAGACAGCGGTGAGAGTGAATCCGGGCATCTTGATGAGTTGCCGAATGCCGTAGCGGATGTCCTGAAGCACGGTTCCCATATGGCGCGGCTCCTCGGAAGATGGCTCTTGCATGAACAAAGCACGTCACCTTCCATGAAAGCTCGTACGCAAGTCGTTGATTCGATGTTCGAGACATCTTTGGTTCGCGAGTGAATTGTCCGCTTCTGCCGTCCGCGTGTTCGCAAACGGACGGTTTCCGCCCCATCGACGCTTTGGAGCGGGGCGCGCACGAGACGGGTGTTCAGCCCAAATGCTCTATACTCAAGATTGCTATGGCATCCGAAAAAACCTTCTACCTTGAGACCTTCGGGTGCCAGATGAATGCCCATGACTCCGAAAAGGTGATTGGCACACTGCAGCATGAGGGCTACCGCCAGGTCGAGATCGGAAGAAGACGCCGGGCTGATCCTCTACAACACCTGCTCCATCCGCGACAAGGCGGAACAGAAGGTCTTCAACCGCCTCAACGACTACAAGAAGCTGCACAAGGCCGGCAAGCGCTTCGGCGTGCTGGGGTGCGTGGCGCAGCAGGAAGGCGAGAAGATCTTCGAGCGGGCGCCCTACGTTTCGCTGGTCTCCGGTTCGGCCTCCTACCGCAAACTGCCGGAGATGCTCTCCCGGCTCGAAGCCGGCGAGAACCGCATCACCGGCCTCGACGACCGCCAGACCGACGAGACCTTCGAGACCGAATTCACCTCGCGCCAGAATCCCTACCGCGGCTACATCACCATCATCGAAGGCTGCGACAAGTTCTGCGCCTATTGCGTGGTGCCGTACACGCGCGGCAAGGAGCGCAGCCGGACTTCGACTTCGGTGCTCGACGGAGGCGCGCCGCATCGCCGACCAGGGCTACACCGAGATCCAGCTGCTCGGCCAGAACGTCAACAGCTACCGCGATCCGGAAGGGAAGTGGAGCTTCGCCGAACTGCTGGCGGCCGTGGGCGAGGTCCCGGGCATCCGCCGCGTGCGGTTCACCACCAGCCATCCGCGCGACTTTACCCGCGACATCGTCGAGGCCATCGACGCCTATCCAACCCTCTGCGATCACGTGCATCTGCCGGTGCAGTCCGGCTCGTCGCGGGTGCTCAAGACTGATGGCGCGGGAATACACCGCCGACTGGTACCTCGAGCGCATCTCGCTGGATCAAGGCGGCGAAGCGGCCGATCTCGCTTTCGACCGACATCATCGTCGGCTTTCCCGGGCGAAACCGCCAGACGACTTCATCGAGACCATGGACCTTCTGGCAGAAGTGCAGTACGATTGCGTCTTCGGTTTCAAGTACTCGGCGCGGCCCAACACTCCGGCGCTGACCATGATCGATTCGATTCCGGAGGCGGAAAAGGCGCAAGCGGCTTCAGGTGTTGCTTGATCGGCAGCGCGAGATTCAAAGAGTCAATTACGCCAAGCATTTAGGGCGAGATAATGGAAGTGATGGTTGAGGGATCGAATCCGGCGCGCGGTCAGATCGCAGGCCGAAGCACCCAGAACAAGCCGGTGAATTTCACCTGTCGCAGCCCATTGCGCCGGCGCCCGGGAACTTATGTGCAGGTGAGAATCACAGGAACGCATCCAAACAGTCTGGTGGGCGAAGCCGTCTAACGCGTTAGCGTCAGAACGAGGGGAAGCCATGGATATCGAAGTTCGGATTCGCGGTCTCATGATGGATCCCGCCACGAACATGCCGATCGTCGTTCTCAAGGACGTCGGCTCCGATACCGTGATGCCGATCTGGGTGGGCATCTTCGAGGCCAACGCCATCGCCATCGAGATCGAAAAGATGTCGGCTCCGCGCCCGATGACGCATGATCTGACCAGAAATCTCATGCGGCACATGAATGCACAGCTGGAACGCATTGTAATTACAGAGCTTAAAGACGATACATTCTTCGCGGTCCTGTGGCTGCGCCAGGAGGACGAACTGATGACGATCGACGCGCGGCCCTCGGACGCGATTGCGCTGGCGCTGCGCGTCCGATTGTCCCAATCTTCGTGTCCGAGCAGGTGCATGCAGTCCGCCAAGCTCAACACGTCCGGCCCGCCCGACGGCCCGACGGCCGAGCAACTTGCGCGGCTGGCTCGAGGGCCTGAACGACGAGGACCTCGGCCGCTACAAGATGTAGGGAAGGGGTTTCGTTAGATTCATAACCCCTTGGCAGTGTTATCTCTACAGCGAGCATCTCATTGCTTAGTTGCAGTATACAGAATATACATTATCGGACTTGATGGTAATTCTCAGGCTGTAACTCCGAATTCTCTCTGTTTGTCGAAAAGTTTATGCGCTGATACTGCACCGAACCGACTGAGACTGAGTCGGCGTTTGGTCGCCTTGCTCGCTCTTCCGTGCGAGGAGCGGAGGTTTCATGGCTACGTGATGCTCTCTGAAGCACACGACTGTGACGATCCTGAGAAGGTGCTGTCAAATGGGCGAAATCTATCGTCGAATGCGAGCCATGGTCGGATCATGGGCGGCGATATCGCCGATTATTCCTCATGTGCTCCTCCAGCACTCCGGTGGCCAAATGGGCATGGATCACACGGCAATTAGACTGGTAGTTCTGCCAGTACGCGCGCGCATCGAGCGCTGCTAGGCTAGCCCCACTTCGGAGACTGGCCTCCGCCAGACTGGCGCTCTCCATGGACCGATAGGAGAGCCTCCCCGCGTCTCTTGCCTCGCGCCCCGAAATCTTGGCGCCATCCCCCATGAAAGTCAACATTGCCACGAGGAGGTTCAATGAACCGTGGAATTCGGAATAGCCTTACGGTGCTGGGTGTATCACTCTTAGTCGGCACAATCGCGCTCGCACAGGACGTAAAGTCCAACCACATGCCTGGGATTGATTTCTCCAAGTATCACTCGTATAAATGGATCTCGATCGAGAAGGGTGCGCACCCCAACCAGATCGTGGACGCTGAGATTAAGCAGTCCGTCGATGCGCAGCTGTCAACGAAAGGTATGACCAAGACAGACGACGAGAAAGCTGACCTCTACGTCGGGTACCAGATTGCTGTCGATCAGGAGAAGCAGTGGAACGCCTATGGCATGGGCGGCCGCTGGGGCGGCGGGATGGCCAACGCCACCAGCTCAACCATCAGTATTGGGACTCTTGTTCTCGATATGTATGATCCAACGACGAAGCAACTTGTTTGGACTGGAAGCGCAACCAAGACCGTCGATCCCAGCAGCAACCAGGAGAAGAATCAAAAGAATCTCAACAAGGCCATGGAGAAACTGCTGAAAACTTACCCGCCTAAGGCGTAGCCTGGGCCCGAATCTCGGCGACCCCCGATCAACCTCAGGTCGCCGGGATTTCCTGGACGCTCGACAACGTAGGAGCCGCAACACCCGCAAATGCGGGTGCTATGGTGGCCCGCCGGAGTTTTCGATGATTGTCGGGTTAGCTCTTACGCGAGGTGACAGCTGAAAAGGCCGAGACCAGCTGATGCACCTTTTCGCTGCCACAGTGGGGGCATTTCACGCTGCTCTTTTCAACGTCTGACATGTGGAGAGCCTGGGTGAATTCCTTGTTGCAGTCCAGGCATTCGAAAACATATTGAGACATGGCTTCTCTCCCGCCTCATAATAGCGCCGATACCTGCCCGCGGGAACGGCGCGGATGATGAATTTGTCAGCGCTCTGATTTGCCAACTGCTATGGCAATGGGGTGGAACTCCACATCGCACGAAGGTGTGTCATTGTGCGATTTGTTTTTGTCAGTTCCGAATACCGGCCAGCAGAGTCTCGATCTCCGCCCTCGCACCCGCGTCAATCGGGAGCAACGGCTGCCGGGCATAGCCACCGTAGTAGCCGTTGAAGTCGCAAGCGTACTTAATGCCACTGATACCGAACTCTCCAACAATGTGTTGGTTGGGCTCTACAATTCTCTCTTGCTTCTCCGCTGCCAGCTTCAGGTCGTGATCTTTCCAGGCTAAATGCACTTCCTGGCAAGCCTGCGGTGCGCACGCCGCAAATCCAAGAATCGCGCCTGCGGCTCCCGCCTCAAGCGATGGCAAAATAATCGATGCAGATCCAGTCAACACCTGGAATCCAACTTCCTTGGTGCGCGTCTTGACCGGCGCCTGCGGCGGAGCCACCGCAATCGCTGCCCCATCCGCCAGCTCACCCGCGAGCACAAACGTAGCGCCCTGCACAGAAACCTGGCTGAGCATCCGCGCCGTGACCGCTTCGAAGACCGGCGTCACGGTTACAGTCCTGCGCGGAGAGGTCCGCGTCAATTCCACAATCTGCTGGATGCGCTCCAGGCTGCCGCTTGAATCCTTGATCGCAATAATGTTCGGATGCTGCGCCAGCTCCGCAACCATTTCAACCGGGATGTTATATGGAACGCATCGCGGAATGTTGTAGAGAATCACTGGCAGCGGCGAGCGATCCGCTACCGACTGAAAATAAGTGCGAATCGCCGCCGGAGTCATCTGGCTCGAATAGTACGTTGGCGTCCGAACCAGCACTGCATCGTACTTGAACTGCGCCGCCGCCTCCGCCAGTTCCAACGTCGATTTCGCGCTCTCGCGGCCGACTCCTGCAATAAGCACCTTCTCAGGCGACGCAGCTTCTGCGGCAACACGCAAAACTTCACTCGACTCGGCGTCATCGAGTGCCGGCGCCTCGCCTGTCGATCCCAGCACCACCATCCCGGCAAGCAGGCTTCGAGAGTACCGTGTAATGTTCGCCTCGAGCTTCCGGAAATAGACTCGCTCGTCGGGATAGAACGGGGTCGTAACAGCGGCAAAGATGCCTTCGATCAGCATGTCTCTATTCTAGAACCCGGGCCTTTTACTTCCCTACCCGGGCTTCCTCTCCGATTGCCGCATGCAGGTTCTGCAGCGCGTAAACATTGATGTCTCGCTGTTGCATCGCCGCAATTCCTTCAACGGCCGCCTGTGCCGCCGCCAGGGTCGTGATCGTCGGAATGCGCGCCAGCACGGCAGCGCGGCGAATGGCCTTCTCGTCGAAGAACGTGTCCTGTCCGCGCGGCGTGTTGATGATCAGCTGGATCCGATCGCCCTTGATCAGGTCCACAACGTTGGGCCGCCCTTCTTTCACCTTGAAGACTCGCTCCACGCTCAGGCCCGCTCTTTCCAGCACGTTCGCCGTGCCTTCCGTCGCCACAATGTGAAATCCGAGCTGAGCGTAACGTCGCGCAAGATCAACTGCCGAAGCCTTGTCGTGGTCGTTCACACTGAAGAAAATCGTTCCTTTTGCGGGCAGCACCTGCCCGGCCGAGAGCTGCGCCTTGGCGAACGCCTCCCCAAAGCTGGCGGCCACACCCATCACTTCGCCGGTCGACTTCATCTCCGGGCCCAGAACCGTATCCACGCCCGCAAACTTCGACCACGGAAATACCGGCGACTTCACGTAGTAATGTGTCCCAATCTCAAGATCCCTGCCGCTCGCAAGCTGGTCCGGCAGCAATTCGCGCAGTTTGCGACCCGTCATCAACCGTGCACCAATCTTGGCCAGCGGAATGCCCGTCGCCTTCGAGACATACGGAACCGTCCGCGACGCGCGCGGGTTTACTTCGATGACGTAGACGCTGATCCTGACCTTCTGCGTCTCGCTGGATGGCGAACTGCAGATTGACCAGGCCCACAACCTTCAGTGCGAGCGCCAGCTTGCGCGTATGGGCGCGGATCGTGTCCAGCGTCTCTTCGCGGATGCTCACCGCCGGCAGAACACACGACGAGTCTCCGGAATGAATGCCGGCCTCTTCGATGTGCTGCATGATTCCGGCAATGATCACGTCTTCCGAATCGCAGAGCGCATCCACGTCGACCTCGACCGCATTCTCAAGGAAATGATCGACCAGCACTGGCCGCTCCTGCGAATACTCAACGGCCTGCTTCATGTATTCAGCCACGGCCTGCGCGTCGTACGCGATCACCATCGCGCGTCCGCCAAGCACGTAGCTCGGCCGCACCAGCACCGGGTAGCCGATGCGCTCGGCAACGGCGAGCGCTTCCTCAACGCTGGTCGCCGTGCCGCCGGCAGGCTGCGGAATCTTGAGATCTTCGAGAAGCTTTCCAAAGCGCTTGCGATCCTCGGCCAGGTCAATCGATTCAGGCGACGTGCCAATGATCGGCACACCGGCCGCGCGCAGGCGCTGCGCCAGGTTCAGCGGAGTCTGACCGCCAAACTGCACAATCATTCCGATCTCCGCGCCTGATTGCGCCTCATGGTTGTAGACAGCGAGCACGTCTTCAAGCGTCAGTGGCTCAAAGTAGAGCCGATCGCTCGTGTCGTAGTCGGTCGAGACGGTCTCAGGATTGCAGTTGACCATGATCGTCTCGTATCCATCATCCTTCAGCGCAAACGCAGCGTGGCAGCAGCAGTAATCAAATTCAATTCCCTGCCCGATGCGATTCGGTCCCGATCCCAGAATGATGATCTTTGGCGTCGAGGTCGGTGGCGCCTCATCCTCCTCGTCGTAGGTCGAGTAGAGATACGGCGTCATCGACTCAAACTCCGCAGCGCAAGTGTCCACCAGCTTGAAGACGGGCCGAATTCCCTTTCCTTCGCGCAGTTCCCTCACCTGCTTCACGCCGTCGTGCCCGTCCAGCTTCCACTCGGTCGCGATCCGCTCGTCGCTCAACCCAAGGCGCTTCAGCTTGCGCAACTCATCGGTGCTGATCGCGTCCGGCGTCGTCTGGGCAATTGAACCCTGCGCAATGGTCACTTCTCGAATCTGATGCAGAAACCACGGATCCATCCCGGTCAGTCGCGCAACCTCGCGCACGCTCATGCCGCGCTCAAACGCAAAGCGAATATAGCCGAGGCGCTCGGGCCGCGGCGTAACAAGCATCTGTGTCAGGCGTCGTGGCTCCAGCACTTCGCTGCCGGTCTTCTTGCCTGTCTCAAGTGCGCGCCACGCCTTCATCAGCGCTTCCTTGAAGGTGCGGCCCATCGCCATCACTTCGCCCACAGACTTCATCTGCGGCCCCAGCGTGTCGTCCGCACCCGGAAACTTTTCGAACTGCCACTTGGGAATCTTCACCACGACATAATCGATCGTCGGCTCGAAACAGGCCGGCGTCTTGCGCGTAATGTCGTTCGGAATCTCGTCCAGCGTGTAGCCCACCGCCAGCTTCGCCGCAATCTTCGCGATCGGAAACCCTGTTGCCTTCGACGCCAGCGCTGAAGAGCGCGAGACACGCGGGTTCATCTCGATCACGGTCATGCGCCCATTCGCGGGATTCACCGCAAACTGCACATTCGATCCGCCCGTCTCCACCCCGATCTCGCGCATCACGGCAATCGCGGCATCGCGCATCTTCTGATATTCGCGATCGGTAAGCGTCTGCGCCGGCGCCACCGTAATCGAGTCGCCCGTGTGCACGCCCATCGGATCGAAGTTCTCAATCGAGCAAATGATGATCACGTTGTCCGCGAGGTCGCGCATCACCTCAAGCTCGTATTCCTTCCAGCCCAGCACGCTCTCTTCGATCAGGCACTCGTGAACCGGCGAGAGATCGAGACCGCGCGCAAGAATCTCCATCAGTTCTTCGCGGTTGTATGCGATGCCGCCGCCCGATCCGCCCAGCGTAAAGCTCGGCCGGATCAGAATCGGAAATCCGATCTTGGTTGCGAAGTCCAACCCGTCACGGAGATTGTTGACCAGCGCCGATTTTGAAACATCAAGGCCGATGCGGATCATCGCATCCTTGAAGAGCAAACGGTCCTCTGCCTTCTTGATCGCTTCAAGCTTTGCGCCAATCAGCTCCACGTTGTAGCGATCGAGAATGCCCGCATCGGCCAGATCGACGGCGAGATTCAGCGCCGTCTGTCCACCGACCGTAGGCAACAGGGCAAACTTCCCTGCACCGGGCTTCGACCTGAGCATCTCGGATTCAATACGGATGATCTCTTCGACGTACTCGCGCGTGAGCGGCTCAATATACGTGCGATCGGCAAGTTCCGGGTCGGTCATGATGGTGGCGGGGTTCGAATTCACCAGCACCACCTCGTAGCCCTCCTGCCTGAGAGCCTTGCAGGCCTGCGTGCCCGAGTAGTCAAACTCGGCGGACTGCCCAATCACGATCGGCCCCGAGCCGATCACCAGGATCTTCTGAATGTCATTTCTGCGTGGCATTGTTCTGCTTCTTATCCGACCTGTTGGGTACGGGCTATCGCTCCGTCCATCAATGTCTGTGCGAAGTGGTAGCGACATTGACAATCTGCAAAATGCATTCGTGTTCCAAAAAACAGCGGAGCCAGAAGCCCCGCTGCTCGTTGACCTGCGAAACGCTCTCAAGTGAAGAACTGCTGCTCTCATCCCTTCCACTCCTCCATCACTTGCGGAAGTCGCGGAACAGATAGTGCGAGTCGTGTGGCCCCGGCGCAGCCTCGGGATGGTACTGCACGCTGAACAGCGGCAGCGTCTTGTGCCGCAGACCCTCGAGCGTGTTGTCGTTCGAGATCCACGTGAGTCAGTTCAACTTCGTTGGCGTTGATCGACTCCGGATCGACGGCGAAGTTGTGATTGTGCGCCGTGATCTCGACCTTGCCCGTCGTATTGTTGCGCACAGGATGATTGCCGCCGTGATGCCCGAATTTCAGCTTGTAGGTCTTGCCGCCCAGCGCAAGCCCGCAGAGCTGATGACCGAGACAGATCCCGAATACCGGCACGCGTCCCATCATGTCGCGAATCGCTTTGCACAGCGTAGTCCACCGGCTCCGGATCGCCCGGCCCATTCGAAAGAAATACGCCATCCGGCTTCAGGCCCAACACCTCGGCCGCTGTCGTCTCCGCCGGCACCACCGTCACGCGGCAGCCCTCACGCGTCAGCATTCTCAGAATGTTCTGCTTGATCCCGAAGTCATAGGCGACCACATGCAGGAGCGGCCGGTCAGAAGCCGGTGTCAGCAGCGGATCGCCCGACTGGTTGCGGCTGTCGTCCGCGTCGAAGCTGTAAACCGACTTCGTCGACACCACGCGCGCCAGGTCCGTTCCATCCATCTTGCGAATGCTTCTGGCCCTCTGCACAAGTACGTCGGCATTCGTCTCTTGGGTCGACATGACGCCGCGCATCACGCCGTTCGTGCGCAGGTGCCGGACCAGCGCGCGCGTGTCGATCTCAGCGAGCACCGGAACGGCATAGCGCTCCATGTACTCGTCCGTCACCTGCTCCGATCGCCAATTGGAGCTGATCGCCGAGAATTCGCGCACGATCAGGCCCTCGATATAGGGTCGGCCGCTTCGTTGTCTGCCTGGTTGGTGCCGTAGTTTCCGATTTGTGGATTGGTGAGAACGACAATCTGGCCGGCATAGGAAGGATCGGTTGCGATTTCCTGATAGCCGGTGAGGGAAGTATTAAAAACAACCTCACCCTGGCATTCGCCAGGTGAGCCGTAGCCTTCGCCACGGAAGATGCGCCCGTCTTCGAGCGCAAGGATCGCCTGCATCGCCTCTCCGAGGAGTGGATTCAATCGATTTTAGCAGGTTTTCTGTTTCAGGGTCGCGCGCGATCGCGTTTTCTACTTCACTTCTCCCACATCCTTGGCGGGCCAGTAAACAAACACAGCCTTACCGTAGATGAGGTCGCGTTCAACCGGGCCGAACTCGCGGCTGTCAGAGGAGATGGAGCGATGGTCACCCATCATGAAGTAGCTATCTTCCGGCACCACAATCTCAGAAAATGATCTCGAGTCGCGAAACATCTCGGGAACATAGCCCTCCACCAACTCCTTATCGTTCACCCAGACTTGCCCGTGGTCAATTCGCAGCCGGTCTCCCGGCAATGCGATAACCCGCTTGATGTAGCTCTTTGCAGGGTCCCGCGGGTAGTGGAAAACCACCACGTCTCCCCGCTCAATTGAAGTGATGCGGTAGACGAATTTATTGATAAAGAGCCGGTCATGATCTTCCAGCCGCGGCAACATGCTGGTGCCTTCCACGCGAACCGGCTGATAGAGGAACAGGATGATCAGAACTGAGGCGGCCGCGGAAAACAGCAGATCGCGCATCCACAGCCCAATGCTGCCGCGGTTCGCAGTGGGGGCTGTAACGGGCAACTCCACTTGAGGGGTTGCCGAAACTTCAACGGGAGATTCAGGAATTTCAGGGTCTTGGGACGGCATCGACATCACGATCTCTACTTCAACTATCTCTGATTATTCACCGCATCGCAAACTACTGGCAACCGAGACCTCCCGGCGGGCAAACCACGTGCGGGCGAGTTGGCTTATCAAGCGGCTTTGGCTGATTCGCTGCCGGAACCAGGGACGTCGCACCTGCCGTTCCTGCAGTTTCAGAAAGATTCCCTTCTTCAAGGATTAACGTCCTCTGCAGCACCATTTCCACCTGCGTTCCGCTTTCGATGTTCACGTCCGCTCCGCGTGTAAAGATCGTCACGATTCCGGCTGCTGCCAGACCCGCTCCCATTCCCACCAGCCCTCCAGCAAGCGGATGCCCCGAATCGATGCCACTGATTGAGCCGACCGTGCCGCCTGTGGGAATCGCGATTTCTGCCGTCTTCGATGCGTTTCGTCCCTTGTCCGGCGATTCTTCAATGGTCCCTTCGCCGTCATTCTTGACCGATTGCTTGCTGGCCCCGGGCAGGCTGTTCACCAGTCCCGGAATCTCCACAACCGAACCGTTAGGAAAGATAATCGAAGTAAAGTGCATGTCGAGCTGTGCCCTGCCCTTCACGTGGCCTGCTCGCACCACTCGATCCACTACACCCTGCACATAAACCCCGGGGGGAATCATCACCCTGTTTCCCACAACCACCGGAAACGTCGACGCAAAATAAACTCCGTCCCCCGGCCTCGCGCTCTTCGAGTTCACAGCACTTCGCAGTTGCAGCAGGATCTTCGTTCCGGCCGGCACGAGGTAGGTCTTCCTCTGCGGAGCGGCTGCGTCGGGGGCAGCCGAACCATGCGCTGGAGTTTGCGCCGGAACTCCTGCACCCGCAGGTGATGCCGCCTCCGTGCCGCCCGCTTGCTGTGCTGGACCACTTGCGGCGCTATCCTGAGTAGCCTGGGCCTGCGCACAAGCCGCATTCGCTGCCCCCGCCTGGAGGGCAAAGCCCGATACGAGCGCCAAAGCCAGTTTCTTCCTTACCGGCAGCATTCTTTCCTCCGTAAATGCCTTTATTCAATAGACGGATTACCTTGACTCAAGGATAGTCCCGCTTCCCGCCTGGAAAACTCAATTCTCCATTCACGACCTCACAATCTGGGTGCCGGTGCCCCATTCATGCCGCAGTTTTATCGCGGCATGAGTGGGAGACCACGAACCCCGAACGCATTCGTTGCCAAGATCTGGGGTGCCCCATTCTGAACGCCGGATGCCTCATCCCGGCCAAACAGAGTTACGATGCTGTAAAGATTGAAAGCTGGAAGCCATGAAAGAAGAGCAAAGCACTGCCGCGGCAGCGCCCTCCGATCGGTCCAGCCGATTTGCGTCCGCTTACGGAGTTCTTCGTGTGGCCCTCGCCTCGCACGCTTTTCCCGGCTGCGCCTTCGGCGTTCTCGCAAACGGTCAGGTTATGCTCCAGGACGCATTGGGCCGCTTTACCTATGACGATGAAGCGCCCGCCGTCACAGCGCAGACCATCTTCGACGTGGCCAGCCTGACCAAGGTCGTATCCACGACTGCCGCCGCTATGCTGCTTCACCAGCGCGGACTCCTCGATCTTGATCTCCCGCTCGGCGAGTTCCTTCCCGGCTTCGTCGTCGGACGCCCCGCCCGCGACCAGGCACGCCTGGTCACAATTCGTCATCTGCTCGCTCACAACTCAGGCCTGCCGGGATATGTCGAGTTCTTCCGGACCATCTCCACTTCAGCCGACTTGTTTCGAGCCCTGTTGGAGTTGCCTCTTGAAGCCGCACCGGGAGAGCGCGTCGCGTACTCGGACCCCGGTTTCATGCTGCTCGGCAAGGCGCTTGAAGTCCTCACCCGCGAGCATCTCCCCGTCTGGTCGCGAAAAGAAATCTTCGAGCCGCTCCAACTCACCAGCACCCTGTTCTCTCCCTCCAACAGCATGAAGCACCTCATTCCGCCGACAGAAGAAGACAGCTCTTTCCGCCATCGCCGCATTCAGGGCGAGGTGCAGGATGAACATGCCTTTCTCTTGGGCGGCGCAGGAGGCCACGCGGGGCTTTTCTCAAACGTCCCGGATCTGCTCCGCTTTGCAAATGAAGTCCTCAAGGCTGCTCGAACCGAAGCGCAGTCTGAGAACTCCTGCCTCTTCCAGGAGAGCACCATTGACCAATTCGCAGAGCGCCAGGGACCGCCGGGAAGTTCGCGTGCGCTTGGCTGGGATACACCATCAGGCGACTCTTCAGCGGGAAAGTACTTCTCCCGGCATTCGATCGGTCATCTCGGATTCAGCGGTTGCTCACTTTGGATCGATCTCGACGCAGCAATCGCGGTTGTGTTGCTGACCAATCGCACCTGGCCCGATCGGCAGAGCCAGTTGATTCGTGAGGTTCGCCCGGCATTTCACAACGCTCTTCGGGAATCGCTTTAGTTTGTTAAACAAACGCTTTAGTTTGTTACCCAATCAGACAATCTGGTGACATTTCAGGTCATCATAATTCTGCCCGGACTTGCTCAATTTACAGATACAATAAAAAGTGGGGGCAGACTCGATGCTTAGCAGCACGACGACGCATGAAGGGGCCGGAACCCACACAAAAGAGGATACTAAGATCGATTCGGCTTCTTTATTGCAACATCTCACGACCGAGAGCCAAAACGAGGCATCTCAAGGGTTTGACACAAAGTCCGCTCTCGAAATAGCCCGCATCATCAACCACGAAGATGCGAAGATTGCCGGCGCTGTCAAGAAAGCCCTTCCTGAAATCGCCAGCGCGATCGATCAGGTTGCCCGCTCCCTTCGGGACGGTGGCCGCCTCATCTATGTTGGCGCAGGTTCCAGCGGGCGCATCGCTGCCCTCGACTCCTCAGAATGCCCACCGACCTATTCCACCGCTCCAGGCCAGGTGCAGTACATCATGGCCGGCGGCCCAAAGGCCCTTGCGTCGGCCGTCGAGGTCAATGAGGATTCCGAGGAATTGGGCCAGCGGGACATTGCCCGCCGCCGCCCCACCCGCAAGGACGTTGTCATCGGCGTTTCTGCTTCGGGCCGTACTCCCTATGTCGTCGCTGCCGTTGCATATGCCCGCGCCCGCGGAGCGCACACCGCTGCCGTCACCTGCAACCACGGCACACCTCTCTCCGAAGCCGCCGACATCGCAATCGTTGCCGAAGTCGGCCCCGAGGTCGTCTCCGGCTCCACGCGCATGAAGGCAGGCACCGCCCAGAAGATGATCCTCAACATGATCACCACGGGAGCAATGACCCGCCTCGGCTATGTGTACGAGAACCTCATGGTCAACGTGCACATGCAGAACTCCAAGCTCGTCGAGCGCGGAATCCGCATCCTCATGAGCGCCTGCAAAATCGACCGCGAAACCGCCGTCCAGACCATCAAGAGCGCTGGCCGAAGCGTTCCAGTAGCCCTCGTGATGCTCAAAGCCAAGGTCGACAAGCCAGAAGCCGTTCGCCGTCTCGCCAAGTCCGACGGCAACGTCCGCCTCGCCATCGAAGACAACGTCCTCGAACTCTAAAAATCCAGCAACAAATTTGGGTGCCCCGGGTCTCGATTTTGAGACCTGGGAGAGCACAACGCTCAAAGCCGGATGCGCCCCGTTCCTGATCAGTTCCATCGCGCATGGGTGGGAAACACGAATCCCAACGCATTCGTCGCCAAGATGTGGATGCCCCATTCATGCCGCAGTTTCAATTCGCGGCATGAGTGGGAAACCACGAATCACCACCGTGCCGTTCCGATTTAGACTTGAAGACACAGGAGTACTCCAGCTTTCATGGATAAGTTCGTCATTCGCGGCGGAAATCCGCTGGTCGGCACAATTCGCATTTCGGGCGCCAAGAATTCGGCTTTGCCGTGTATGGCCGCCGCCATCCTCACCGAAGAGGACGTCACGCTCGAGAACATCCCCCATGTGCGCGACATCGAAACCGAGCGCCGCCTCCTCGTCTCAATGGGCGCGCAAGTTGAATTGGGCACCGGCAAGGCAAACCACAGGACCGCGATCAACTGCCGCACTCTCTCCGACCCCGTTGCCAAGTACGAAATTGTAAAGACCATGCGCGCCAGTTCCCTTGTGCTCGGTCCTCTGCTCGCGCGTGCTGGAATCGCGCGTGTGGCCATGCCCGGCGGATGCGCCATTGGCGGACGCCCGATCGACCTGCACATCAAGGGCCTGGAAAAGATGGGCGCAACAATCCTTCAGGAGCACGGATATCTCGAAGCCCGCGCTGATCGACTCAAGGGTGCGCATCTTGTCTTCGACAAGATCACCGTCACCGGCACGGAAGATCTTCTGATGGCCGCGGTCCTGGCTGACGGTGAAACCATCATGGAGAACTGCGCCCGCGAGCCCGAAGTCACCGATCTTGCCGCCCTCCTTTCAACGATGGGCGCGCGCATCGAAGGCGCCGGCACATCGACCATCAGGGTGCAGGGAGTCACAAGCCTGCACGGCGCGACCTACCGCATCAATCCCGATCGAATCGAAGCCGGAACATTCCTCCTTGCGGGCGCCATCACCGCCGGAGACCTGACCGTCGCCGATTGCAATCCGGATCATCTGCGCGCTGTTATTGCAAAGCTTGAGGAAGCCGGCGCCACAATTGATTTTCCGGCGACCAATGCTGTCAGGGTCCGGTCAAACGGACACCTCAAATCATCGGACATCTCTACCGAGGAATACCCGGGGTTCCCAACCGACATGCAGGCGCAGTACATGGCCCTGGCAACACAGGCCGATGGCGTCAGCCTCGTCACTGAGAACATCTTTGAAAATCGATTCATGCATGTGCAGGAGCTGGTTCGCATGGGCGCCAACATCAAGGTCGATGGGCGCACCGCCACGGTTCGCGGGCCGGCGAAGCTCTCTTCCGCGGCAGTGATGTGCTCTGATCTGCGCGCCTCGGCGTCGCTCGTGCTGGCAGCTCTTGTCGCCGACGGCGAGTCAATCCTCGACCGTGTTTACCACATGGATCGCGGGTATGAACGGATCGAAGAGAAACTGCAGGGGGTTGGAGCCGAGATTCAGCGCATGGGAAACGTCTTTGCCCCAAGGCCCGTTGAAACCGTCGCAAGCTGAATGGTAGGTCAGGGCTTCAGCCCTGACTGCCGCCGATGGGCCCGCTCTACCGCCAGCTCACCGCCAGGTGCCAGCGAACCTTGTACCTGGCTGCCTTTTGCAGTACCCGCTCGTATTCGCGCAGCTCGCTCAATACCGGCAACGTCTCGGAGCCAAATGAAACGGGCGTTGACGAGAGAAATTCCATGAGAGCCTTGATCGTCACCAGCCCATCTCTCGGTTCAAACCACTGGGGTTCGGGAAGATGGCGAGCCCAGGCCGGGTCTCCGGCTCCCTGTTCCAGCAGAAGGCACATCGAATTCTCGTCGGCGGAGAAGAACTGAAGCAGCGGAGTAATGCCGAGAGACTCCGCGAGCCGCCCGAGCGCATCCTCGTTGCGAGCAAGGGCCTGCCCGTTCACGAAGATATCGAAGCCCGGATCCTCTCCTTCGACGACAATGTAGAGGCTTGCTGCCATCGCTCTGAGTCTAGTGGACATATTGTCGGCTGCCCTGTGAATAATTCAGCCAGAACCCAATAAATAACGAATCGGCGCCGGGCGCAATATTACTCAAGTTTGCTCAGTAGAGGCACCCCCATACAACGCGAGAGTCCCGTTTGGTATCAACCAATTGAACGCTTTAATCGTTCCTCGCCGCGGTTCCAGCGCGCATTGGCAGGCCTTGTGGATTGGACCAAACTTCCGGACCTCGCTGCAGTCGCACTTCTCACATGTGCGTTTGCTTCCGTTGCCCGTCAGGAACCCACCACAGACTCTAGACCGTGGCTCATCGGCTGGGTCCTGATCACATTTCAGTTTGCCGCCCTGCTCTTTCTGAATGTTCCCGGATTGCTCGGAAGCCTTGCGTCCGCAATCGGTGTTGCCTGCCTCACCGCTGGCGGCGCACTCTTCATGTGGGCGGCGGTTCCATATCGGACGGCACCCTCCAGCCAATGGATGCTCATCGCGCAACTCACGACCAACACGTGCTACGCGATATTGATCAGCTCTGACAATGTATCTCCATGGGCGCTGGACGTGGCGGCGGTGCTCATTGGGATTGCGCCGCTGACGATCGCATTCATCTCTCTCCGGCGAGTCAATTACCCGCTGCGGTGGGTGTTGGTCGGGCTCTGCCTCGTTCTCTCCATCTTCCTGCTGATGGTTCAGCATCGGCCGCAGATCGGCCCAACGCTGGCTTTGAGTGGCGTTCTATTCACCGTCTACGCAGGCTGCTGCATCAATGTTTGGTACAGCTACCGCCGAACCACTGCCGGAGCACTTATCACCATCGTCGGCTTTTTTGGCTGGGCAGCCGTGTTCCTCATCCCCCCGCTCGCCGTTACGGTGCTCCCCACCCTGAGAATTCATACCGAAGTCTTAAACCTTCCCAAGTACGTTGTGGCCGTGGGAATGATCCTGCTCCTGCTTGAAGATCAGATCGCACATAATAAATACCTCGCACTGCACGACGAGCTCACCGGGCTTCCAAATCGCCGGCTCTTCCTCGATCGTCTCGCTCAGTCTCTCGAGCGCTCACGCCGGCTGGGAACAAAGGCAGCGCTTCTCGTGATCGATCTTGACCATTTCAAGCAGGTGAACGACACCCTCGGGCACCACGCCGGCGATGTGCTGCTCCAGACAGTCAGTTCGCTCTTCTCAAGCCGTGTCCGTCGCTCAGACACCCTGGCGCGCTCCGGGGGCGATGAGTTCTCGGTCATCCTCGAAGAGCCGATCAATCGCTCCAATGCGAGACTCGTCGCTCAATCCCTCACGCAACTCCTCGAAGAGCCCATTCCGATCCTCGGACACCAGCTCAAGGTCGGAGCGAGTATCGGGATCGCCATCTACCCTGACGATGCTGCAGACTTGGAAGCGTTGTGCATCGCCGCAGATCTGCGAATGTACGAAAACAAGAATGAGTCCAGGGGGCGGCCGCGCACGCCAATTCTCATATCGCCTGCCCGGCCATCGGGAGAGGGCTCCACAGAGACCCTGAAGATCGTCTCCGGCTCCCCGAAGTTCTAAACCTCATCAACGTCAGTTTTTCCAACGACGTGCTGCTTCGTCGCAATGCGGGTGCCCCATCCATGCGCAGCTCCATCGAGCATGAGTGGGAAACCACGAATCGAATTAGATTTGTCATCCTGAGCGGAGCGCGTCTGGGGCCCCGCGGACGATGCATCGTCCGTGGGGTAAGCGGAGCCGAAGGACCTGCATTTCCCAACGCCAGCCCAACCACGAACCGCGCCCAAAAGAAAATGCCCGGGCATTTCGCCCGGGCATTTAATTGGAGGTCAATCCTAGTTGCTGCCGCCTCCCGGTCTGGGTCCACCGCTGCGACGCCGGCGCCGGCGCCGATTGTTATTCTTCGGGTCCGGGCGTCCACCACCACCAGCAGCCGGTTGTCCAACCGCTACTGGAGCGCCTTCCGCTCGATTGAAGTTGGGCTCGTTTTCCTCGTCGAACTCTTCGGTATCGTCGTCGTCGAAGTCTTCGCCGCCCTCGATCAGGATCGTGCTCTGATTCGACCGCGGCTGACGCTCGTCGAATTCGTTGCGCGGCTTCGGCGGAGCCGGCGCTTCAGACGCTTCCACTCCGCCGACTTGCTTCGGCCGGAGCCGGACTGCGCCAGCTTCGCCTTTTGCTCCTTGATCAGCGCCTTGCGGCTGAGCTTGATGCGATTGCCTTCGATGGCCAGCACCTTCACCATCACCTGGTCGCCTTCGCGCAGTTCGTCCTTCACTTCCTTCACGCGGTGCTCGGCGATCTCGGAGATGTGCAGCAGCCCGTCCGTTCCCGGGAACAGCTCGACAAACGCGCCGAACTCCGCCAGGCGAACGACCTTGCCCAGGTAGATCTTGCCGATCTCCGGCACGGCGGTGATGTTGCCGATCATCTCCAGCGCCTTCTTCAGACCGTCGGCGTCGCTCGAAGCAACGCTGACCTTGCCGGTGTCGTCCACATCGATCTTGGCGCCGGTCTGCTCGATGATGCCGCGAATGGTCGCGCCGCCCTTGCCGATCAGATCGCGAATCTTGTCGGTCGGAATCATGACGGTCTCGATGCGCGGCGCGTACTGCGAGCGCTCCGTGCGCGGTCCGTCGAGCACTGCATCCATCTTGTCCAGCAGGAAGAGCCGGCCCCGCCGTGCCTGCTCCATGGCCTGTTGCAGGATCTCGCGCGTCAGGCCGCCGATCTTGATGTCCATCTGCAGTGCGGTAATGCCCTTGCGCGTTCCGGCAACCTTGAAGTCCATGTCGCCGTAGTGATCTTCAGCGCCGGCGATGTCGGTAAGAATGGCGTAGTCATCGCCTTCCTTCACCAGGCCCATCGCCACGCCGGCCACCGCGCCATTGAGCGCAATGCCGGCAGTCGTACAGCGCCAGGCTGGCGCCGCACACCGAGGCCATCGACGACGATCCGTTCGACTCCAGAATGTCGGAGACAATGCGAATCGTGTACGGCGACTCCTCTGCACTCGGCAGAACCGCGGAGATGGCGCGCTCTGCCAGGGCTCCGTGGCCCACTTCGCGACGACCAACGCCGGTCATACGTCCCGTCTCACCAACGCTGAACGGCGGAAAGTTGTAGTGGAGCATGAAGTTCTTCTTCTTCTCGCCTTCATAGCTCTCCAGCCGCTGCCCATCATCCGCGGTGCCCAGCGTGGCCGTAACCAGTGCCTGCGTCTCACCGCGCGTGAACAGCGCCGATCCGTGCGTGCGGGGCAGCACGCCGGTCTCGATCGTGATCGCACGAATCTCGTCGAACGCGCGACGGTCCGGCCGGATCCGATCCTTCGTCACCTGCTCGCGGAACAGCCGCTCGCGCAGATGTTCGTAGTACGTCGCCAGCTTCTTCTTCGCCGTCTGGATCGTCGGCCGGAAGCGCAGCAGCCAGCTCATCCTTGATCTGCTTGATCAGCGCGTAGCTTTCGGTCTTGCCATGGGTCTTGGTGTCGAGCGCGTCCTTCAGACGATCGCCGATCTTCGCCTTCAGCTCGTCGTAGTAAGCCTCGTCGAACTCCGGCGCGGTGAACGCGCGCTTCGGCTTGCCCGCCTTTGAAACCAGCTCTTCAATTGCCGCAACAATCTTCTTGATCTCGGTATGCGCGAATTCGATCGCCGCCAGGATGACTTCTTCGGTCTCTTCCTTCGCGCCCGACTCGATCATCACGATGCCGTCTTTGTGACCGACCACCATGATGTTGACGGTGGTCGCTGCGCGCTCGTCATAGGTGGGATTGATGACGAACTCGCCGTTCACGCGGCCTACGCGCACTGCGCCAACCGTCGCGCTAAACGGAATGTCAGAGAGACGCCAGCGCAGCCGCCGCGGCATTGATGCCGATCACGTCGGGATCGTTTTCCTTGTCGGCGGAGAAGACCAGCGCAATGACCTGCGTCTCGTTGCGGAAGCCATCGGGGAACAGCGGGCGGATCGGGCGGTCGATCTGGCGGCACGGTCAGGATTTCCTTTTCGCTGGGCCGGCCTTCGCGCTTGATAAATCCGCCGGGGATGCGTCCACCGGCGTAGGTGTACTCGCGGTAATCGACAGTGAGCGGGAAGAAGTCGATGCCTTCCCTCGGATCGGGGGAGGCCACCGCGGTGGCCAGGACGACGGTTTCGCCCGTGGTGACCAGTGCGGCGCCGGACGCCTGCTTGGCCATGCGCCCGGTCTCAAAGACCAGCCGCTTGCCGCCGGCAAGCTCGACTGCTACTTCATGCTTTAGACATAGAGTCCTCTTTTCGTTTTTTCGCTTGGGAAACTTGTGGTTGGGAGGCGCCGGTAGGGTGGGTATGGTGGCGCGCAGGTCGCATCGCGCGCGCGCAAAAGACGAAGGCTCGCGCGACAGCGAAGATGGTCCCGGCAAATGCGAGCGAGCCCGCGCTCAGGCGATAGCTGTGCGCAGGCCCTGGCTGCGTTTGCGATTCGCCAGGTACACCATGGCCCCAGGTTCTGGGTAGAGACGGGGGCCGTGACCAATATCCGGTCTGGGCGCTTCCGGTTCAATGTTTGCTTTCTGATTACTTGCGGATACCGAGTTTGCCGATTACGTCGCGATAGCGATCGGAATCATGCGTCTTCAGGTAATCCAGCAGGCGGCGGCGCTTGCTGACCAGCATCAACAGACCACGCCGGGAAGCATGATCCTTCTTGTGCGTCTTGAAATGCTCGGTCAGTTCGCCAATCCGCTCACTCAGAATCGCGATCTGGACTTCCGGCGAACCGGTGTCCGTATCGTGGGTGCGGAAGCGTTGAATCAGGTCAGTTTTCTTTGCAGTCGCCAGCACGGCGTGTGTTACTCCTCTTGCGTTCTCAGTCCACTCTCAAGTGTCTGCAGTGAGATTACCATGAATGCCTCAAAAGCTGCAAATTAGTCGCGCGCCAAATGCCACTGTTCACAATGCCTTGCAGCGTTCACGCGTTCCTCTTGCAGCCAGTAGTTCGCGCGCGCCACAATGCGCGCACCATAATCCTGCGTCGTATGCACACGAATGGCTGTGAAGCCCGGGCGTCGGATCCGACGGACTGAAGGTGATCAGATATCGATTGCGCGCATCTTTCGCCGCCTCCAGCACCCGCGCCTCAAATCGTCTTGTCGCCTCGTAAATGTCGTGTACTCGCCGCCGCTCATCACCGCCACCTGCTTCGCCACGTTCTTTTTGAAGGCCTGCACCGCCATCACGAGAGTCGAGACCATATTCATGGTGCGGTCCTCCCCTGAGTCCTTTACGTCGTGAATGAACTCAGCCTTCGAAGGCGAGAACGAAACGCTCAGCACCAGCACATCTGACCGGCCAATCTTGCTGGATCAGCTGCTCGGGCTTCGTGTGCTTGCTTCCATGGTCTCGCTCCTCGCTGATCAGCAGCAGAACGCGGCGATACTCCTTCGGCTGAGTCTCCAGCAGATCTACGGCATAGCTGACCGTGTCCAGAATCGCCGCGCCGCCGTCGCCCGGCTCAATGCGTTGCACACCATCGCGCAAGCTCTCTTCCGAGTGTGTGTAGTCGCGAATCAGCCTTGGCTTCGAGTCAAACCCCACCAGCGCCGCCTGGCTTCTCGCATCGGAAAGAAAGAACTCCAGCAGCGGCCCGAGCTTGGCCAGCTTGTCAAACTCCAGCCAGCCCTCTCTTCCCTCTTCCAGCGCGATCACCAGCGCCACCGGAGCCGTATCCATCTCCTCCTGCACGCGAATCTTCTGCTGCACGCCATTGTCTTCGACAACAAAATCCGAAGGCTTCAGCCCGTAAACAATGCCGCCACCATGCGGCTTCTCCACCAGCGTCGGAACCAGCACTTCGTTTGTAGTGACGCGAATCGTCGGGCGATCCGAATGACCTGGCATCTGCTGCGGAGGCTCTGCAGGCGGGAGTTGTTGGGCAGATGCATTCCCAATGAGACACAGAAACAGTCCCAACATGAATAAAAAGAAAGCAGACTTGCGCATCATGAATGGTCCAAGGCTCCGCACTCGATGATAGGCCCCGCAGCTCGAACCCCAAAAATACAGCGTTGATAGGGCACGACTGCAAGATCGGGGCTTCATCCCTGATTGCCGCAATCGCCGTAAAAAATGAATGGGCGTTTCAGCAGCCTCAAACGCGCTTCCGTGCCTCTCGCTCCATGCGCCCCGTCCAGAAAAGAAAACTCAACAGCTCCCACTTCTGGTCCCACATGAACCCAAACACATCACGAGCCGTAAGCGTCTCAGCCGGCTTCCCCGAGTAGGTCTCCACGCGCCAGCGAATATATTCGCTCCGCCACGGCGCCAGACGATGACCACGTGTCGCATTCCAAATAAATCTTACTGGTGCAAACAAATCCGACCCTTTCAAACCCAAGTATAAATGCGACTACCACATACAATGCGGCCGTCCATCGGGGAGACTGAGGGCATTCATGCTCCTGCAATGGCACATTCATGCTTCATGCCCTCTGCGAATTGCGCGCCGGCCGATCCGGAGCCTACATTGTTTTAAGGCCTGAGGGCTTCACGTGGATCGCCCCTGTGCATGAGTGACGAACCGTCCCGCATGCGACAGCAGGCCCGGCAATTATCAGAAACCCGGACGTCGAAAGCTCGCAAGGTTGCGTCCAAACTTAAATCACAAACCACCCCAAGGAGAGGTATCAATGACTTTGACTGTTCAAGAACGCGAGCACGTTATGACCGAGCTGAAGCATTTCGCGAGCGACCTCAATCTCACCGAACAGCAGAAGGAAAAGTTGCACTCCGCTCTTACAGAGGCACGGGAAAAGGTCGACGAATACCTGAAGAAGAATCCTGGCACAACCAGGGCCGATATCATCGGCAAAGTGAAGGCGCATCGCGAAGAAATCAGCAAGCGGGTTGCTGCTTTCCTTAATCCCGAGCAATTGACCAAGTGGACTGCCGAACTCGCCAAGGTCAAGGAGTTCCTGGGCCAGAAACTCGACGCAGCTTAATCTCCCTACCTCCAAGTGGTCCACGGCTTGGTGGCTGAAGGGCGAAAGCCCCTTGGCCACCAGGTTGCCTCTTTCCTTCCCTCGATATTGGACACTCTCGATCGCCTTTCGCGCGATAATGCTCTTGCCGTGTCGATTTACGAAAGGAGCCCGCAACGGTCATGGTTCGCAATTGCCCATCGTGCGGAAAGCCAAATCGAATCCCGCCGAAGCATCTTGCCGACATCGGAAGATGCGGCGCCTGCAAAGAACCCCTGCCTGCGATGTCTGAACCAATCGAGGTCGGCCCAGCGGAATTCGACGAGATCATTCGCGACAGCAAGGTCCCGGTCCTCGTTGATTTCTGGGCGGAGTGGTGCGGCCCATGCAAGATGGCTGCGCCTCACGTTGCGCAAGTCGCGCGCGACCTGGCGGGCCGCGCCGTCGTGCTCAAGGTCGACACAGAGCGGTTCCCTGAACTTGCCGCGCGGTTCAACGTCCAGGGCATTCCGAATTTCGCGGTGTTTACTCGCGGCAGCCTTCACTTCCAGCAAGCAGGCCTTGTGAACGCCGACACAATGAAGACCTGGATCGCGCGCGCCGCCTGACTCCGGACACACCTATCAACCGCAGCGGTCCACATTCAGCGATCAGAGTGTCAGAAAAAGAACCCCATCCCTTGCGGGATGGGGACGAAAAGGATAGGTCAACAACATGTAGGCTCCCCCTTCGGTCGCTGCTTTGAGGGGTTTCCGGATTTCCCTCTTTCAAGAGAAGAGGCGTCTACAGTTCGACTTCGTCGATTACTGGCCGGAGGCGGTTGTTCCACCCGAAATCTGAAGCGTGACGTTATCGAGCATGATGACTTGGAGTACGTTGGCGCCGTTCGTTGTGTCGTATTGCACTGCGGCATGACTGTTCTTTGATTCAACGGCCTGGGCCGGCACCGTAACCGTGGCCAGTCCCTTCGCGGCGATCGTCACCTGAACAGTCGAACCGGTCCCTGTCCATGAGACCTTGTACTGGCCCGCAGGCAATTTGGTGCTACCCACCGTCACAGGCGACGAGATGGTCAAATTCTGTGAATTCTTGGCTGCAAATGCAGGAACCGACAGCGACGCAAGAATGATGGCATATCCGAACAAGCGCTTCATGTATATCTCCTTTGCCTCGCTCCAGCTTTTTGAGTCCTCGAGGCACTGTAGGTATTACACGCGCTTGTCCAGCATCTTTACTGTGATCTGGCTCACTCTACTTCTGGGCAGGTGGTGATCCGGGCGCAACGAACAATACTGGGGAACGCCCCTTCCGGTTCTCACGAGAGGAAACAATTTCCAGGCCCTCTGTCACGAATGCCGGTAGACAACATTTGCGCGAAGGGAAATAATCGGGTCAGCCGCCTTCTGAAGGTACTCCAGCGAAGAAGCTAAGGAGCGCCAGTGAGACGGAACCCACTCTCTTATCTTCAACTCGCGAACTTCGCGGGTTCGGAGACTCGCTCGACCCGAATGCAAGGCCCTCCTCTGAAGGTTCTCCCGGGACGGTGGTTTTGAAGACCACAAATCAAAACACAAGCGAAAACCGCTGAGGGGACTCAGCTCAAGAAGAGGCACAGAATGATCCATGATCCGGAAACAGCCCGGCTGGAAGAGGCTCGCATTGCCAAGACACCGTGGAAGAAGTGGGGACCTTACCTGAGCGAGCGGCAGTGGGGAACAGTGCGTGAAGACTACAGCCCAGACGGGAATGCCTGGGACTACTTCACGCATGACATGGCCAGATCTCGTGCCTACCACTGGGGTGAAGATGGCCTCGCCGGCATCAGCGACGACAACCAGTTGTTGTGCTTTAGCGTGGCCCTGTGGAATGGCAAGGACCCGATCCTCAAAGAGCGCGCGTTCGGCCTGACGAACAGCGAGGCCAACCACGGCGAAGACGTCAAGGAATACTACTTCTACGTCGACAGCACGCCTACGCACTCGTACATGAAGTACCTGTACAAGTACCCGCAGGCCGAGTTTCCATATCTCAATCTGATCGAGACGAACAAAGGACGCAATCGCCATGACATGGAGTACGAGCTGCTGGATACCGGAATTTTCAACGGCGACCGCTACTTCGATGTCTTTGTCGAATATGCCAAGCAGGGGCCGGAGGACATGCTGATCCAGATCAGCGTGGTGAATCGCGGGCCCGAGGCGGCCGAGTTGCAGGTGCTGCCAACGCTCTTGTTTCGCAACACCTGGACCTGGTGGCCAGGTACTCCCAAGCCGGCCATGCGGGTCGTGAGTCAGAAAGGCGCGAAGGCAATTGCAGCCTCTCATGCGGAGCTCGGTGAACGATATCTGTATTGTGAAGGGGACGTTCCGCTCCTCTTCACAGAAAATGAGACCAACAATCAACGGATCTTCGGCAGTCCGAACGTCTCTGCTTTCGTCAAAGACGGAATCAACAATTACGTGGTTGAGGGCAATGAGCACGGAGTGAATTCCCAGAAGACGGGAACCAAAGCTTCTGCGCAATATCAGTTGAATGTGGGTGCAGGAAAGACCGCTACCATCCGCCTGCGCCTCAGCGACAAGGCTCCTGCCGACATGGGCGAACCGTTCAGCGTTTTTTCCACGATTATGAAGATGCGCCAGGGTGAGGCAGACGCGTTCTATCAAAAGGTCACTCCAGCCCATCTCAGCGAAGATGAGGCCCGCGTCATGCGCCAGGCAATGGCCGGTATGCTCTGGTCAAAACAGTTTTTCTTCTTTGATCTGGACAAATGGCTCTCGGAGCATGGCGACGATCCGATGAAGGGGGGCAAGCGCACAACGCGGAACAGCGAATGGTTCCATATGCTGAATCAGCACGTCATCTCGATGCCCGACAAGTGGGAATATCCGTGGTATGCGGCGTGGGATTTGGCCTTTCACACGATTGCTCTCTCGGCAGTCGACATCGACTTTGCTAAAGAGCAGCTCGATCTGATGCTGCAAGAGTTCTTCCTGCATCCAACCGGTCAAATCCCAGCCTATGAGTGGAACTTCAGCGATGTAAATCCGCCGGTGCATGCCTGGGCCACCATTTTCCTGTACCGGACGGAACAGGCGGCTACCGGGAAAGGCGATATCGAATTCCTCAAGCGGTCATTTTCCAAGCTGATGCTGAATTTCAGTTGGTGGGTGAACCGCAAAGACCGCTACGGCAACAATCTCTTCGAAGGCGGGTTTCTTGGGCTGGATAATATCGGCGTCTTCGACCGCAGCGCGGCCCTCCCTACCGGCGGCCACCTCGAGCAAGCGGATGGCACAGCCTGGGTTACCTTGTTCTGCCAGAATATGTTGGAGATCGCCATGGAACTGGCGTCGTACGACAGCTTTTACGAAGCGATGGCGGTGAAGTTTGTCGATCATCTTCTTTGGATCGCTCGCGCCATGAATCAGACCGGGCCTGAGGGTATGTGGGACGAGGAGGATGGGTTCTACTATGACGTCCTTCGCCTGCCGGACGGTAGTGCCCAGCGGCTCAAAGTTCGCTCCATGGTGGGCCTGCTTCCCTTATGCGCAACCACGGTGATCGAACCATGGCAGCGCGAGAGGGTACCTGGTACGACGAAGTTATTGGGTGAACGCTTGCGGCGCATGCCCGAACTCTTCGAAAGTATTCATCCAACCGGACCCGGTCATCTCGGGTACGGCGGGCGCGGCATCGCTGCTCTGGTCAATCCCGACCGGTTGCGCCGGATTCTGACGCGCATGCTCGACGAGAATGAGTTCCTTAGTCCCTATGGCATTCGGGCTCTCTCCAAATATCACGACGAGCATCCGTTTGTCGTCTATGTGAATGGCCAGGAATATCGGGTAAATTACCTTCCGGCGGAGTCTGACACTGGCATGTTCGGTGGCAACTCCAACTGGCGCGGGCCCATTTGGATGCCAGTGAATGCAGTGCTGATTCGTGCTCTGTTGTCCTTTTACGGGTACTACGGAGACAACTTCAAGATCGAGTGCCCCACCGGTTCGGGCAAGTTGATGAACCTTTTTGAGGTCGCGCGAGAAATCGCCAACCGTCTGACCCGAATCTTTCTGCGGGATGAATCCGGCCGGCGCCCGGTGTACGGCGGTACGGAGAAATTCCAGACTGACCCGCAATGGAAGGACTACATCCTGTTCTACGAGTACTTCCACGGTGACAATGGAGCAGGTCTCGGAGCCAGCCATCAGACCGGATGGACCGGCCTGGTGGGAAAACTGATCGAGTTGTTCGGCCGCCTCGACGGACAAAAGTTCCTGGAGCTCGGCAGAGCAGGCGCCTTCGCCAAGGAGCAAACCGAAGCGGTAGAAACTGTGGCGCACTGACAAAGGACGCAGGCAGGATATCAACGAGGGTTCGCCTTCCTGCCGGCAATGATTATTTATGTCTGCTGACTGTCAGGTTCACGCGCATCTCGGACTCCATGTCCCTGGTCGAATCGCCATTCGCATCCACAGCTGCGCTGTGGACCGTACCAGTGAAGTTGAAAGGCGGTAGGTATTTGTCCCACACGGGCGGATGTCCAACCCTCCCGGATTGCAGATCATTTCCGTCCGCCGACGCACAATGGAATGGGCAACCGAACAGCGGGCGCCACGGTTTCGAATTCCAAAAACCTGTCCAGATCGCGAATGTCATCCTGCATATCGAGACAAAACCGGCAAAATGCTCAAGGACCGACACGTAAGTCCAATGCTGAGAGGATTCTGCGGCTAAGTCCTTTACCGAGAAGATTTTAGCGCCACACCCCTCACGTAACCCATTGAAACTAAGGAATTTCCTTACAGAATCCGGGAGGGGGGTAGGCACCCATACCACGATACGGTACACCCTGTGAGCGAGCAAAAAGGCAGAGCGGCACAACTATGAACTGCCCGCAAAATCAGCCCTACAGCTTGTCAAACAGACTCCCCGATCCAAGCTGCGAGATGATCTCCTCAAGCGCCGTCTGTTGCGTTTTGGTGAGCGCCAACTGTACCGCCACCTTCGCCAGATCGGCCTGCATAAGGTCTGTCTGCGCGGACGTAAGTTGCGTCTTCTCGCTCGTCGCCCCGCCGGACGCCGCCGTCAGTTGCGTGATCGAATTGTCAATCGTCACTCGCTGCTGCGAGAGATAGTTCAGCGCCGTGTTCAGCGCCTCCGTATCGGCCCCGGCCTGCGCGACATTGACAGTGCCCTGTGCATAGTCCGCCACAAGAGCGTTCAGTGCGCCGAATACACTGCTCGTTCCACCTGCGGTAAAGATCATGTCCCCAGGTACGTTCAACTGGATCTTCTGTCCATTCGGAGTGTGAATGTAATTGATGTTTCCATCCCCGTTGTACGACATAACAGCAGGAGAGGTCGCCGTCGAGGTCGTAAATGGAGCGGTGGAAGTCTGTCCTCCTGCAAAGATGTATTGGCCCTGGTAACTCGTATTCGCCAGAGACTCAACCTCGCTGAGAATTCCCGAGATCTGGCTCGATATAGACTTGACGTCGCTCGGATTCATGGTCCCGTTGTTTGCTCTCGTGGCCAGCGATAAAACTTGCGTAAGCTGGGTCACCACACTGCCCAGCGCTGAGTCCGCCACCTGCAACTGCCCCGTCACCAGGCTCGAGCTTTGCGTAAAGTTGTCGTCCTTCTGAATCTGGTCGAGCAGAAGAACATTCCGCCCGGCAGATACCCTCCGAGCCGTGCAACAGAATCCGACGGCTTGAAGCAATGTTCAACGAGAGACGGAAGAGCGTCAGCAAAAGCAGCAGCGTGGGAAACACTGAAAGCTCCACCGCGCGCCGAATCTGCACCGCGGAGAGGAAGACGACGATGGATGCCGCCATGGATAGGACCAGCAGGAAATCCAGCGCGGCCGCCGGAAGCGGAATCAGCATGACAAAGACCACGCTGATTGCGCCCAGTGGCAAAACGAGTTCCTGCATCCGACCCAGGATCGACTTTGGCGCAAGCGAAATTGGCGACAACGCCGTTGTGCTCAATGTATCCCCCCTTGCAGCGCAGGATTCGACGTGTGCGCCATCTGTACTTGTGAAGTCGCAACACCCGGCACACCGGCCGCTGCCTTCCTTGCGCTGGTGGATGCCGCGGTTGCGCGGGCATTCGCTTCCCTCGCTCGCCGTTCACGCATCTCTTCTTCCACGCGCCGCCGATACAGATAGGCCAGGATGGCCGCCACTGCCGCATAAAGATCCACAGGGATGGGCTGACCGACCTCGACTGACCGGTATAGCGAACGTGCGAGCGGCGGGTTTTCAACGATCGGCTACCCCTGCCCATCTGGCTTCTGCCTTGATCTCCTCCGCCAGCAGATTGCGTCCTTTCGCCAGCACTTTTGGCGCGTCCATCGTGGCAAAGTCGAAGCCGAGCGCCACGGCGTAGTGTGTCGGATTGGTGAGCACAACCGCGGCTTTAGACACATCGGCTTTCACCCTCCGCCGGCGCATCTGACGTTGCAATCCCCGGATTCGGCTGCGAATCTGCGGGCTGCCCTCCGTCTCCTTGAACTCCTGCTTCAGATCTTCCCGGCTCATCCTCAGGCGCGATTCGCGGCTGCGCCATTCCACGACGTAGTCGACGACCGCCCATCCGAAAACCAGCCATGCCGCTGTCAACAGAAGCCCGTATATATCCCTGCCGAGGGCTTCAAGACGCTCCATCGAAAACGGCGGGGCAGACAGTTCGCGCGCAATCCTCTGCACTGCGAAAACAGCCAGCAGTGCCGCAGGAATCAGAGACTTTCCCAGACGCGCGGCTGCCCGGAGAGAAAACAGGTTCTTGATATTCGAGAGCGGATTGACGCGATCGGCACGGAAGCCAAAGGCCCCGGCGTTGATCTGTACGCCCCCCCGTCTGCAAAATGCCAGCAAACAATGCCGCTGAGGCCACACCTGCCATGACGATCCCGACTGGCGCAAGAATGGTGACCGAGAGCCTTCGGATCGCGACTGAGCGTGGGCTCAAGCTGCGATGTCTCCCATCGTGCCGGGGATCCCAGATCGAGAAACGCCGCATAACCACTGCGCCAGGCCTCCATTGCGCGGCCGCCGAACCAGCCCAGTGCAATCACTCCGGCCAGCGTTCCCGCCGCGCTCGTGAACTCGCGACTGTGCAGCATGTCGCCGTCTTTGCGGGCCTTCTCACGACGCTGTGGTGTGGCCTGTTCGGTGCGGTCTCCGGGCATCGGCTAGCCTCCCCACCCAACGCTCGCAACCGCTGGGGCCGCGCCGATAAGCCGTTCCGCCATGTCCAGCAGTCCCGAGAAGCGCGCTTCGATGAATCGAGGCCAGACAGCCAGTGAACCGGCCAGAATCGCAAAGCCCGCAAGCGTCTTCAAAGGCACTGTCAGCGACATGACCGGCAACTGTGGGCTGAGCTTGCCCAGCAGCGCGATCGTCACTTCGATCAGCATGGTCGCGGCCAGAACCGGCGCGGCCAGAACCGGCGCGGCCAGCTCCAGCGCCGCCAGAAACACACCGCCCGCGGCCCGGACGATCGCGAGCGCGGTCGCCGGCGCCAGTGCATACGATCCCAGCGGAACCGCACGAAAGCTGCGAATCATCGACGCGAGCAGAATGCGATCCAGTCCCGCAGCCAGCAGGACCAGCGTGCCCATCAGTTGAAATAGATCGCCCATCAACGGAGTTTGAATTGACGATGTGGGATCAAGCAGATTGACCATGGAGAAGCTGAACTGCACGCCAAGAATCTGCCCGGCGAAGAGCATCATTTCGTTGAGCAGCGCAAGAGCCATCCCGTAGACAAGCCCGACCGCAACCTCGCCCAGAATCGCGGTGCAGCTAATCTGTGCATGTGCGTGCGGCAGCGTGGAGATGAGTGGTGCGAGCAGGAACGCAACTGCCCCCACAAACACCGCCTTCGCGCGCATCGGCAACGCCGAGGAAGAAAAGAACGGCGCGAACACCACGATTCCGCTGACTCGAACCAGGGCCAGCATCAGTCGCGCTGAGAAAGCTGCTCCACTCCGGCAATATTCTGCACTTCATCACCCTCAGCCGAGATAGCGGTGCAGATCGCTCATCAGCAACCGCGTGTAAGCGGCCATCCGCCCCAGGAACCACGGCATCCCGACCAGCAGGATGATCCCGACCGCCGCCAGCCTCGGCACGCTCGTCAGCGACTGCTCCTGAAGGCTCGTCAGTGTCTGCACCAGGCTCAAAACAAACCCAAGCACCACCGCGGCTGCCAGCACTGGAGCAGACACGATCATGGCTTCCCTTCATCAATTGGCGAAGCAGTTCGGCCACCATATCCGGAGTCATTTGGCTGCTCCTCAAAAGCTCTTCAACAGCGAACTGGCCAGCAGGTTCCAGCCGTCCACCATCACAAACAGCAGGATCTTCAGCGGCGTGGACACCACAACCGGCGGCAATTGAAACATCCCGATGGATGTGGTAATCGCCGCCGTTACCATGTCGATCAGCAGGAACGGCAGGAACAACACGGCGCCAATGGCGAACCCCGCTTTCAGCTCCGACAGAATGTAAGCCGGCACCACGACCCGCATGCGGCAGACTCGTCCGGCGTATTTGGTCGCGAGACCTGGCCTGCAGCTGTAAACAGGGCCAGGTCTTTTTCGCGCGCATAGTGCAGCAGGAAGTGCTTCACCGGCTGCGCTCCACGATCGATGGCATCCAACCCCGTGATCTGTCCTGCGCGGTAGGGTTCAACCGCCTGCTGATCTACCTGGCTCAGCACCGGAGTCATCAGAAACCAGGTCATCATCAGCCCGAGACCCAGCAGTGTCGGATTGGAAGGCGCCGTCTGCGTTCCCAGCGCCTGGCGCAGAAAGTGGAAGACGACCATCAACCGCACCAGCGGTGTCATGCACATCAGAATCGCGGGGAGCAGCGTGATCAGGGTCAGCGCGAACAGGATCGTCCACGGCGTCGAATCCGAAGGATGCATGCGGCTGTTCAGATCCGGCAGCAAGGGCGCGGGGGCTGCGAGTGTCATTACTTGCGCCAGAGAACACGGAAGAGTCACAGGACCCTCCGCGCTTCGTTTGCGCTATTCCCTGCTTCAGGATTGAGCGGATGAATGCAAGGCGCACCCTCCTGCGATGTCGCTACGAGGAAACGCCTGCCCTCCGCCTCAATCAGCGCCAGCGACTGGCGGGGAGCCAGCGAAATCCGCTCGACGATGGTCAACCGTGGCGCGACCTTCTGAGCGCCCCTCAGTTTCCCCAAAAGCCAGCCGGCGAGTCCACCGCCCGCGACAGTCGCCCGGGATTCTCCCAATTGCATTTTCAGCGTCGGTGCACCATTCATGCCTGCATCCCTTCCAAAACGCCTCTCTCTATGCCAGTCGAGTAATCCGGACTGCCAGCCGCGAATCGATAACCTCGAACTCGCTCCATGCCAGTTGCGCGCTTCCTGCGGCTAACGGCATGTCCTCTCCTTGTTGCCACTGCGTCTCAATCACTTGCCCCGGTTCGAGGACCAACAGGTTGCGGACTCGAAAATCGCGAACGGGAATTGCAACATCCAGCTCCACTGCAAGTCGGGCCAGTCGCGGGTTCAGTTGGAGCCCTTCCCGCTGATCTCGAGAATGCACAGAGGGAATAAGAGCCGCCTCACTCGGAGTCCCCACACCCGAGGAGGGCACGGCATCTGAAGGAGCTTCTGTTCCGGGCCCTGGTAATGAAGTTGGCGCGTCCATACACGGAGAATGAGTGCAAAAGCAGTGCCGAAAGGGGCTGGGAAAGATTGGAATGGACTCAGAATTGCGGAATACCTCAGCCCGCACGCCCACGCCCGACCTCCAGCACCCCTTCCCCTGTCAACAACGAACCGCATCACTGCTACACTGATAGAAGCTGCCGATGAAACAGTCCGCGAGCGCACGCACGCCGTTCGCGGTCGAACCGAGGTTGAAGGATATGCCGGAAAATAATGGGAACAAGAGCCTTACAAGCACGAGCCTCCGCCTGAAGATCGGCCTGGCCGAGATGCTCAAGGGCGGCGTCATCATGGACGTCATGAACGTTGAACAGGCGCGCATCGCCGAAGAGGCAGGCGCCGTTTCGGTCATGGCGCTCGAGCGCGTTCCCGCCATGATTCGCGCCGAGGGCGGCGTCGCCCGCATGGCCAAACCCAGCCTGATCAAGCAGATCATCCAGGCCGTGTCCATCCCGGTCATGGCCAAGGCGCGCATCGGCCACTTCGCCGAGGCCCAGATCCTGCAGGAGCTCGGAGTAGACTTCATCGACGAGAGCGAGGTGCTCACCCCGGCCGATGAGGCCCACCACATCGACAAGCATGCCTTCACGACTCCCTTCGTTTGCGGCGCGCGCAATCTCGGCGAGGCGCTGCGCCGGATTGCCGAAGGCGCAGCCATGATCCGCACCAAGGGCGAGGCAGGCACCGGCGATGTGGTCCACGCCGTCCAGCACATGCGCCAGATCGTGAAGGAGATGAAGGCCCTGACCGTTCTCAGCGAGCAGGAACTCTACGCCGCCGCAAAGGAGCACCAGGCTCCCTACGAGCTGATTCGCATGGTCGCGCAGGCCGGCAAGCTTCCCGTGCCCAACTTCTCGGCAGGCGGCATCGCCACACCGGCCGACGCCGCTCTCATGATGCAACTGGGCGCCGAAGCCATCTTCGTCGGTTCAGGCATCTTCATGAAGGAGCGCGCGACGCCCCTCGATGTCGAAAACGACCGCACAGAGCGCGAAGAAGCCGTCTCGCGCGCCAAGGCGATCGTGATCGCCACCACCCACTACAACGATCCCAAGATCCTGGCCGAAGCCAGCGAACAGGTGACTGGAACCATGAAGGGTCTGGCCGCGGCAGCCATCGAGGAATCGCAACTGCTCCAGACGCGAGGCTGGTAGGCGTACAGGAGAACGACGGTTGACCCAGGATCCTGCGCCGCTCTCATCGGCGTGCTTGCCATTCAGGGAGACTACGCGGCACACGCTCGAGGCGCTCGTTGAGGCTGGCGCCACCCCTGTCGAGGTGCGCAAGCCCGATGAGCTGCAGAATCTCGACGGACTGATTCTCCCGGGCGGCGAGTCCACGACCATGCTCAAGTTTCTGGAACGACGTCGCTTCTTTGACGACCTGAAGCAGTTCTGTGAACATCACCCGGTCTTCGGCACCTGCGCCGGAACAATCCTTCTCGCCCGCGAAGTCCGCAATCCAGCCCAGCGTAGCCTCGGCATTCTCGACGCCGTCGTCGAGCGCAATGCCTTCGGCCGCCAGATCGACTCGACCATTCTGACCGGCGAGACCACCCTGCCGGGCGGACCGCTGGAGATGGTCTACATCCGCGCTCCACGCATCATTGAAACGGGGTCCGCAGTTGAGGTTCTGGCAACGCGCGACGGCAGGCCCTCCCTGGTCCGCGAGGGTAGCGTGATGGCCGCCACATTCCATCCGGAGTTGAGTGCTGACCGGCGAGTCCACAAGGCCTTTGTGGAACTGGTCGCGGCTTCTCGATCCAAATAAACTTCGATCACACTGAAATTGCAACGGAGTTGGCACCAGAAGGCCATCCACTTCCGAAATGAGTGCGTCCAACGGAAAGTGGTGTAGTCTGATTTGCACAGAGGCTTCAAATGCCCGCTACCTTTACGCATTCCCCTGCGGAAACGGAACGGAGAGAGCCGGGAATCGGCGGCAAACCTCCTGTGGACCACCGGTCGACCGGTGGCGGCGGTGGTGGAGGCGACGACGACCGGCAGCATGAGCATCGCGGCCCACGCGAGCTGCTGCACAAAATCCGCTTCTTCCTCTTTTCCGGGCTGGCCGGTGACATGATGTTTTTCGCCATCCTGGTCGCGCTGTTCTTCGCGCGACAGGCCGGCACCCACATGGATCCGCGCACACACGAGCAGATCGGCGATTGGCATCCCGTGCTGTTGCCGCCCATTCTCTATCTCAATACCGCCTTGCTTCTCCTGAGCAGCCTCACCATAGAAATTGCGCGCCGCAATATCTTTCGCGAGATCGATGTACTCGAGGAGTGGCTTGGCCTCGGACATCCGGCATTACAGCGGACCCTGCCCTGGGTCTTCGGGACTTTGGGTCTGGGAGTACTCTTCCTCGCCGGACAATGGGCGGCGTGGAGACAACTGACCGCGCAGGGATTCGCCTTCGACCATTGGTCCACCCCGGCAAGCTACTTCTTCTACGTCATCACCGGCCTGCACGCAGCTCACCTGGTGCTGGGTATCCTGGCGCTTCTTGTCTGCCTCGCGGTAATGCGCAGGTTCAAGCGCGTCGAGCTGCGTCAAATTGCCGTGGATGTGACTGCATGGTACTGGCACGCAATGGGTCTGGCCTGGATGGTCCTCTTCGCCGTTCTTGCAATCGGACAGTAAAGCTCCGAATCGACAGAATATTCCATCAACCGAGAACCGGCGTCAGTGCGGACGCGCCATCTCTGGTGCTTTTCCTGAAGGGCTCGGGACCCGGGGCGCCGTTAACGTGAACTCGTCTTTCGCCTCAACGCTCAACGTGGCATCGTCCGGATCCTTCACCTTCCACATCACCGCGTGCATCGTGTGATCGCGATAATCGAGCGTCAGATAGTGGTAAACCGGAAAGCCGGTGTCCTTGTAGAGATCGGCAGCTCCCCGAATGATTACCGGATACGGCTCCGCACCGCCGCCGCCGGAGATCACATATTCCACGCCATTCCGCTCAAATCGCTCATAGGTGTGAAGATGACCGCTGAACACGATGACTTTGGAATGCATTTTGTAGAGGTGGATCTCCAAGAGGTGTCGCAGCGTCAGCGCCTCTTTTGAAGGCAGGTTGGTAAAGATTTGCGACTGCTGATCGACCACCCAGGGCGTGTGATACAGAATGAAAAGAAACTCCACCTGGCTTGGTATGTGGTCCAGTTGGGCGGCGAACCACGTCGCCTGTGGACTTGTTCCTCCCGAAGCCGTCGTCATGTCCAGGGAGATCACCTCCACGCTTCCCATCAGCGCGGAGTAGTAGCGATGGCCCGCAAGCCCCGGAAAATTCTGAAAGTAGTTCGCAATTGCTTTTTTCGGGTCTCCCCTCAAATCGTGGTTGCCGATCGTTGGCAATAGCAGAATCCGATTGGCCCCCCAACTCGCAGTCTCATCCCGAAATACCTTCCAGTCGCCATCGCTTCCGCCCACGTAAGGCATATCCCCGGTCAGCATCATCGCGTCCGGGCGCTCCTGTCCAACTCGTTCAGCCAGCCACTTGCGCACGCGCGGATTCGTGCCGACCGTCACAGAAGGATCCGTAAACCGCATGTCCCCATACCCGACCAGGTGCATTGGAGACCCGGGCGCAAATTTCGAGATCGTAAAAGTTGGGTTTACATCGACGAGATCGCTCGTGGGAGGTTTCGCCACTCCAAACGAGCCGGCGCAGCATATGAGGATGAGAAGAATCCGCGCCGATCGCTTGAGGGCCTTTCGAGAGGTACGCTCCACGGCCTCAGACTATCATTCGATCTTCTTCGCCCCAAATTGGTTTAGTCGCCGCGTCGCATTGGCCAGGGCACAGTTCGAACCGCCGGGTTGCGATGCCGGGCACACCTTCAGTCACCAGAAATGCGCAGATAGCTGAGGGAAGAGATGTGACGCGCCTCACTGAACCAGGAATTCCTGCCCTCGTACATTTCGAGTGAGGACGTGACTTCCATCACTCCTCACGCCGGAAACGCATCACCAGCCAACCGGGTCTCCAGACTCACTCGGACCAGGACTCGCTCGCCACCCACGCAATTGGAATGGCTTGATCGCCTTGACGGGATGAGATTGGGAACCTAATCTCAAACCAACGGCCTGTCGCACTGGGCCCTCTGCAGGTCCAGTGTGCCCGGCACAATCTTTTGCGGACTATTGCGGACAGGGCTGCAATGATTCCCTACCACTGGCAATATCTTCCACTGCTGCTGCAAGTCCTTTTTGCCGTTGGACTTGCCTCGATTATGGTGATCGCGTCCTGGTTCATCGGGCGCCACCGCAACCTGCCCGTCAAACTCGCGGCGTACGAGTGCGGCATCGAGGCTGTGGGCGACGCCCGCGCGCGTTTCAGCGTCCGCTTCTACATGGTCGCCATGCTCTTCATCCTCTTCGACGTGGAAGCGGTTTTCATGATGCCCTGGGCGGTCATCTACCGCAAGCTGCCCGCCATCACCGGGCAACGGCTCTTCGGCTTCTGGGAAATGGTCGTCTATCTGGGATTCGTGGCCGTGGGCCTCTACTACATCGTGCGCAAAGGCATCCTCAACTGGAGCATGGACAAGGCGGATCTCTAGAATGGCCGAGGCTCTGCAAACCACTCTGACCGGCAAAGCAGGCTGTGCTCGAAGGACTGCCCGACCATCCGGCGATCAAGGCGATCCTCGCCTGGAACCCCGGCGCTCTCACTGACGCCCTGTTCGATCGCGGCGAACTGACACTGACCATTGCTCCTGAGGCTATTCGCAGCTGCGGCTTCCACCGTGCAGGCCGCCGGCTACAACTTCTTCGAGGACATGACCGCAGTCGACTGGTTCCCTTCCGAGCCGCGCTTTCAGCTGAGCTACCACATCCTGTCCCACACATTTAAGGAGCGCATCCGCCTCCGTGCGATGCTCGATGGCAGCAGATCCGGCAATCGAATCCATCACGCCCGTCTGGCCCGGCGCCAATTACTACGAGCGCGAAGTCTTTGATCTCTTCGGAATCCGCTTCGAAGGCCATCCCAATCTGCGCCGCATCCTGATGCCCGATGACTGGGTCGGGCCATCCCTTGCGCAAGGACTATCCGGTGGAGGGCTACCGCTGATGGTCGACAGCGTAGGCACGCCCATCCTCGCAGGCTCCCCCTGCCGAGGGCGCAAAAGACCAGCACATGGTCCTCAACATGGGGCCGCAGCATCCGTCCACGCACGGCGTGCTGCGCCTGGTGCTCGAAATCGACGGCGAAATCGTCGTCCGCCTCTATCCCGAGATCGGCTACCTGCACACCGGCATCGAGAAGACCTGCGAGGCCAAGTTCTATCAGCAGGTCGTCCCGCTCACCGATCGCGTCGACTATCTCGGCCCCATGGCCAACAATCTCTGCTACTGCCTGGCGGTCGAAAAGCTGCTGCAGCTCGAGATTCCCGAGCGCGCGCAGTGGATTCGGGTGCTGCTCACCGAACTCACGCGCCTGAATTCGCACCTCATCTGGCTCGGCACGCACGCCATGGACATTGGCGCGCTCACCGTCTTCCTCTACACCTTCCGCGAACGCGAAGAAATTCTGCGCATCTTCGAGAGCGGTATCCGGCCAGCGCATGATGACCAGCTACTTCCGCATCGGCGGGCTCGTCGATGGAGCCGCCGCTCGATCTCTTCGACCGCATTCAGGCATTCATCAAGACGTTTCCCGGAAAAGATCGACGAGTATTCCAACCTGCTCACCGGCAATCCGATCTTCTCGGAACCGGCTCAAGGGCGTTGGCCATCTTTCGCCAGACGACGCAATTGCGCTGGCCGTTACCGGCCCCACGATGCGCGCCTCCGGCATCGATTTCGACCTGCGCCGCGACATGCCCTACTCGAGCTACGAGAAGTTCCAGTTCGAGGTGCCGGTTCGAACTGATGGCGATTGCTGGGCGCGATATGAAGTGCGGCTCGACGAGATGCGCGAGAGCATCGAGCATCATCCAGCAGGCGCTGGACGGCATGCCTGGCGGCCCGATCAAGGCCGACGCGCCCAAGATCGTGCTGCCCGATCGCGAGAAAATGAAGACGCAGATGGAGGCGCTGATCCATCACTTCAAGATCGTGACGGAAGGCTTCACCGTGCCCGCCGGCGAAGTCTATCAGGGCATCGAATCGGGCCACGGACAGATGGGCTACTACGTGGTTTCGGATGGCACTGCCAAGCCTTATCGCGTGCACATGCGCTATCCCGGCTTCGCCACATTGCAGGCGCTGGAAACCATGTGCAAAGGCCGCATGCTGGCCGACGTTGTAGCCGTAATCGGCTCGATTGATATTGTGCTTGGGGAGATTGACCGATAGTGCCTTCCACGGCGCAGTTGTACGTGGAGCTTTGGGTTTCACTCGCTTCCCTGCTCCGCAGCTACACCGCGGCGCACGGGCTGAACGGCAACACGTCAGGCAACCGTGGAGTTGGGCGAAGAACAAATTACCGTGCGCCACGGCGACAGCATGGCTGGATCTGAACCGCAACGGCGCACAGGTCCGCTGGCAGCGCGAGGATGGACGAAGCGGATTGCTGCGAGATTGACTGAAGCCGGCGGATTGCGAGCTGAATCCGGTGAGGAAGAGATGGATATGGTGGCAGAAGCCTGGGCGCGGGAGTTGATGCAATGAGTAGCGAGACAATGTCCATCTTTTCGCCGCAGCTGGCTGCGCGCTTTGACGCGCTCGTCGAGAAGTATCCGGTGCGGCGCTCGGCCCTGATTCCCATGCTGCTCTATGCGCAGGACGAGATCGGTTATCTCTCCGACGCGGTGATCGCCGAAGTTGCCCATCGCATCGGCATCACCGAACTCGACGTGCGCAACGTGGCCACCTACTACTCCATGCTGCGCTTCAAGCCCGCGGGCAAATTCAACGTGCAGGTCTGCACCAATATCAGTTGCATGCTGCGCGGTGCTTACGACGTCTATGAGCGCTTCCAGGAAGAACTCGGCATCGGCCACAAGGGCGTCACGCCGGACGGCATCTTTTCTCTCGAAGAAGTCGAGTGCATCGGCGCCTGCTGCTGGGCCCCTGCCATCCAGGTGAACTACGACTTCCACGACGAGCTGACCCCCGACAGCGTGTCCGGGATTCTCGCTGACTATCGCGGCCAGTGCCAGGACAGAAGGGACATCCCAGCATGCCTAGGCTCGTCTCCCATCCCGATGAAGTAAAGATCGTCTCGCAGCGCTTCGGCCAGGGCGCGGCGAATATCGACAAGTACATCGAACTCGGCGGCTACGAAGCGGCGAAGAAATGTCTGGCGCAAGGACCCGACTGGATCATCAAGGAGATGAAGGCCTCCAATCTCCGCGGTCGCGGCGGCGCGGGCTTTCCCGACCGGAATGAAGTGGTCGTTCGTGCCCAAGCAGTCGGCCAAGCCCAAGTACGTTCTGGTCAACGGCGACGAGAGCGAACCCGGCACCTGCAAGGACCACCTGATCTTCCTGCACGATCCGCACGCCGTCATCGAAGGCACCATCATCGCCGGCCTGGCCATCGGCGCAAAGATCGGCTTCATCTACCTGCGCGGCGAGTATCGCTACCTGCTCGAGATCATGGAGAAGGCCGTCGCCGATGCCTACGCCAAGGGCTTTCTCGGCAAAGAACATCTTCGGCTCCGAAACGGAATTCCAGGTCATCACGCAGAGCGGCGCAGGCGCCTACGAAGTGGGCGAAGAGTCCGCGCTCATGGAGTCGCTCGAAGGCAAGCGCGGCATCCCGCGCATCAAGCCTCCTTTCCCGCGGTCGTCGGCCTCTACGGCGGCCCAACGGTCATCAACAACGCCGAGACCATCGCGACGGTGCCTCACGTGATCACGATGGGCGGCGCGGCCTTTGCGGCCGTCGGCTCAGCACGCAACGGCGGCACCCGGCTCTTCGGCATCAGCGGCCACGTCGAGCGCCCCGGCGTTTACGAACTGCCCATGGGCTACAACCTCAAGAAGATGATCTACGAGGTGGCGGCGGCATTCGCGGCGGCCGCAAATTGAAGGCTGTTGTACCCGGCGGTTCCTCCACGCCGTCCTCCTGCCGGAAGAGATTGAGAACCTCGGCATGGACTTCGACCAGGTCGGCAAGGCCGGATCGATGCTCGGCTCTGGCGGCGTTGTTGTCATCGACGACCAGACCTGCATCGTCGAATTCGCGCTGCGCACCATCAGCTTCTATCAGCATGAGAGCTGCGGCTGGTGCATTCCCTGCCGCGAAGGCACCGACTGGCTCAAGAAGTCCTGACCCGCTTCCACGCCGGCTTCGGAGTCGCCAAGGACATCGACAACATCCGATACCTCGCCGAGAACATGATGGGCCGCACCTTCTGTCCCTCGGCGATGCGGCGGCCATGCCCACGATCGGATTCGTGAAGAAGTTCCGCAAGGAATTTGAAGATCACCTGGACGGGAAGCCCTGCCCGTTCGCCAAAGCACGCTGAAATGGCTGTTGTTTAGGGGCGCTGGAGACGAATGGCAGACGTAACCTTCACAGTCGATGGAAAGAAGCTCACGGCTCCCGCGGGGACGCTGCTGATTGAAGCGTGCCGCAAGGCCGGCATCGAGATTCCCGCGTTCTGCTACTATCCCGGCCTCAGCCTGCAGGCAGCGTGCCGCATGTGCGTCGTGCGTCAGGAAAAAGTGCCCAAGCTGCAGACGGCCTGCACCACCACCGTCGCCGAAGGCCAGGTCTTCATCACCGAATCGCCTGAAATCGCGCAGGCCCGCAAAGCCACCATCGAACTGCTGCTCGGCAATCATCCGCTCGACTGCCCGGTCTGCGACGCCGGCGGCGAGTGCGAATTGCAGGACATGACCTTCAAGTACGGCGCCGGCGAGAGCCTCTACGCCGAGGCCAAGCAGCACCGCGAAGAACAGCAGTGGTCGCCGGCAGTCTTCTACGACCGCCCTCGCTGCATCCTCTGCTACCGCTGCATGCGCATGTGCGGCGAAGGCATGGACGTCTGGGCGCTCGGCATTCAGAACCGCGGCGTCAGCTCCGTCATCGCGCCCAACGGAGGCGACCAGCCTCGACTGCGAGCAGTGCGGCATGTGCATCGATGTATGCCCCGTGGGCGCACTCACCAGCGGCAGCTATCGCTACAAGACGCGCCCCTGGGAGATGAACCACGTCTCCACCGTCTGCACCCATTGCGGCGACGGCTGCAAGGTCACGCTCGGCGTGCGCCAGTCGAACGACGGCTCTGAGATCGTCCGCGCCGACAATCGCGACAAGAGCGGCATCAACGGCGACTTTCTCTGCGCCAAAGGCCGCTTCGGCTTCGACTTTGTCGAGAACCCCGAACGCCTGAACAAGCCTCTCGTCCGCAACGCCGCAGGCAAGCTCGAGCCCGCCACCTGGGAGCACGCACTTCGCATTGCCGGCGCAAAGCTGAAGGAAATTCGCGACAGCCAAGGCGGCGCAGCCATCGGCGTGATCGGCTCCAACCACACCACCAACGAAGAAAATTACCTGCTGCAGAAGTTTGCGCGCACGGTTCTCCAGCACCAACAACATCGATCACGAGCGCACCACGGATTACGCAGCCTTCGCGCGCGCGCTCGCCGGCCATGAGGGCAAAGCCGCAAGCCTGCGCGACGTTGCAACCGCTCCGGCGATTCTGCTCATCGGCGGCAATCCGACCGACGAGCATCCGCTCCTCGCCTGGAACCTGCGCACCAACGTGCGGCTCAACCGCGCACGGCTTTACGTCGCCAATGCGAACCAGATCAAGCTCGAGCGCCAGGCCAAGGCCGCGCTGCGCCTTCCCGCCGACGGCTACTCGCGCTCTGTCCGCTTACTTGCCGGCGACGATTCTGCGATCGACAATGCCGCATTCCGCGAGGCCGTCCTGGCCGAAGAGTCGCTGCTCGTCATCTTCGGCGAGGAGTTCCGCGGCACGGCACGTCGCAGCCCTCGTGCAATGGGGCCTGAAGCGCGGCAACGTGCGCTTCGCCTATCTCGGCGACTACGCCAACTCGCGCGGCGCCGCCGACATGGGCCTGCTTCCCGATCTTCTTCCCGGCTATGTGCCCGTAGCGGCGCCCGGCGCCTTCGCCCAGGAGTACCCCGGCCTGCCGGCGCACGCCCGGCATGACCCAGCCCGAGATGTTCGCCGCTGCCGCCGCCGGCAACTTGGCGCACTGCTCGTCGTCGGCGCGAATCCCGTCGGCGAAGCATGGCATCGACCCGACAGCCCTCGCAAACACCTTCGTCATCGTGCAGGATCTCTTCCTGACCGAGACCGCCGCGCTCGCCGACGTCGTCTTTCCTGCGGCCAGCCTCTACGAGAAGACCGGCACCGTCACCAACACCTTCGGCGATGTGCAACTGGTCCGGAAAGCGGCCGACCACGCCGGCGTCAAGCCGGACTTCGAAATTCTCGTTCGCCTCGCCGCCGCAATGGGCGCCGACGTAAGAGCTCTCGTTCCCTTCGGCAAAGGCGGCGTCACTGCCGATCTCGGCCAGTCGCGCGGCGCGCAGGCCGGCGAGGCAGATCGCCATGCCGTCTGGCTCGCAGCCAATGACCTTGAACCAAGGCTGAGCCCGTTCGATCCGCTCGCCGTTCTCGACGAGATCGAACGGCTCGTCCCCGGCTACAAGCTCGACCGCCTGAATCTCTTCGGCGGCAACGATGTGCCCACCGAGCCCGGATTTGTTCCGGTCTCAGCCCTGACCGCAACACCAGGTCCGGTATCTCCAGCACACGATGGATTGTTTACCTCGGGAACGCTGGGCCGCTACAGCCCGGGTCTCAAGGAACTGCAGCAGCATCAGTCGCCCGCCTTGGCAGAAGCCGCGGCGGATTGAACGCACGACAGGTAAGTGAGGCTGAAATCGCGTGACGATTTTGCAGTTTTTTCTTTGGAGCTTGCTCAAGGTGGCTGTCGTGACGGTGGTGTTGCTGCTCGCCGTCGCCTACACCGTTCTGCTTGAGCGCAAGCTCGTTGGCCGCATCCAGAATCGCTGGGGACCCAGTCGCGTCGGCCCCTTCGGATTGCTGCAGCCGCTTGTCGACGGGGCAAAGTCCTTCCTCAAGGAAGACATCATTCCGACCAGCGTCTACCGGCCGCTCTATCTGCTGGCTCCCATCATCGCCCTGAGCTGCGCTCTCATCTCCATCGCCGTCGTTCCTTTTGGCGATCCCGGCGTCGTAGGCCCCGGCAGTTTTCATTTCTTCCAGATCGCCGATGTCAACATCGGCCTTCTCGTGATTCTTGGAATTACCTCCATCGGCGTCTACGGAATCGCGCTCGCCGGCTGGTCGTCCAACAACAAATATTCCCTGCTCGGCTCTCTTCGCTCCTCGGCGCAGCTCGTCAGCTACGAGCTCGCCCTGGGACTCTCGCTCGTCGGCGTCGTGCTGCGCGCCGGCTCTCTCAATCTCGCGTAATTGTGCGAGAGCCAGGCAGCACACGGCATTCTGAGCTGGAACATCTTCGGCGGGCTCCAATTCATCGCCTTCTTCATTTACCTGATGTCGGCCTACGCTGAGACCAATCGTTCTCCATTCGACCTGCCCGAGGCCGAGAGCGAACTGACCGGCGGCTATCACACCGAGTACAGCTCCATGAAGTTCGCCATGTTTTTCATGGCCGAATACGCCAACATGATCATGGTGGGCTGCGTCGCCACGCTGCTGTTCCTTGGCGGTTGGACGAGCCCATTCGGCAACCTGCTTCGGCACGCCTGAGAACTTCATTCTCCGCGCGCTGCTGCCGATTTTCTGGTTCGTCCTGAAAGTTTTCAGCTTCCTGTTTCTCTACGTGTGGGTGCGCGGAACGCTGCCCCGTTTCCGCTATGACCAGCTCATGAACTACGGATGGCGCTACCTGATGCCGCTCGCCATCCTCAACATTGTGGGTACGAGCCTCTGGCTTGCGTACCGTTAGGAGCGTCCTGCGTCTCGACCGTCGCCTCAGAATTCGAATCGTCGGGCACGGTCTTGAGCAATGCGCTCCGTTACAATCGGAAGGGATTTCTGAGACTCTGACAGTCTGCTTCTAAGCCCTTCCCTTAACCTGCCGGCTTCTTGTCCGGCACTCGCCAGAACGCGACGGAACGATGCACCTGATTCTCTTTATCGTCTTTGCCGGACTCTGCCTCGCAGGAGCTATCAATCTCCTGCTGCAGACCCATCCCATCAACAGCGCTCTGTCGCTGATTGTGGTCATGACCTCGCTGGCTGTGCTCTATCTGCTGCTCGGCGCGGAGTTCCTGGCGGCCGCGCAGATCATCGTCTACTCCGGCGCCATCATGGTGCTCTTCACCTTTGTCGTCATGCTGCTGAACGCCGGCCGCGAAGAGCGCACGCTCGGCAGCCGCGCGGCCCGCGTCGTCGGATTCCCCGCAGTCGTAGCCATCCTCGCCGTCATCGCCACCGTCATCCTGCGCGTACCAGGGCCTCGGCAATGCAGCCATGCAGGATCACATCACCAGCACCGCTGACCTGAGCGCGCGTGCTTGTTCACAAATTGCTGCTGCCCTTTGAAGTCACGTCTGTGCTGATTCTCATCGCCATTCTTGGCTCGGTTGCTCTGGCGCGCCACGGCGATGGAGAAAGGACGGACAGCAAGTGAACTCCGCACTCCATCTTCAGCAGGAAGTCCCCCTCACCTGGTATCTGCTCTTGAGCGCAGTCCTGTTTTGCCTCGGCGTCGTCGGCTTTCTCATCAAGCGCAACCTCATCACCGTCTTCATGTCGATTGAGCTGATGCTCAATGCCGTGAATCTCTCCTTTGTCACCTTCGCGCACCAATGGCATGACGGTGAAGGGGCAGATCTTCGTCTTCTTCGTGATGATGGTGGCCGCTGCTGAAGCGGCCGTCGGACTCGCCATCATTATTGCCGTCTTTCGCGCCCGCGCCACGCTGGCCGTCGACCGAATCGACCTGATGAAACTATGAACGCAAACCTCCATCTCTGGCTGATTCCGCTGCTGCCCTTCGCAGGATTCCTGTTCAACGGAATCCTCGGCCGCCGTCTGCCCAAAGCTGCTCGTCACCGCGGTCGCCTTGCTGGCTCCGCTCGCTTCGTTTGGCCGTCGTTCTCAACGCCGCGCTCGCCAGCACCTCGGGCGCACTGCTTCCTGTCACCGAAACCTGTCCAGCGCAGTTGGATCAATGCCGGCACACTGCACGTCGACTTCAGCTTCGTCCTCGATCAGCTTTCGCTGGTCATGCTGCTGGTCGTCACCGGCGTCGGCTTCCTGATCCACATCTACTCCGTCGGCTACATGAGCCACGAAGAAGGCTACTGGCGCTTCTTCAGCCTACCTGAACCTCTTCCTGTTCTTCATGACGGTGCTCGTGCTCGCCGGCAATGCCCTGCTGATGTTTGTCGGTTGGGAAGGCGTGGGCCTCGCGTCGTACCTGCTGATCGGCTTCTAGTTCCAGAAGACATCCGCAGCCGACGCCGGCAAGAAGGCCTTCATCGTCAACCGCATTGGCGACTTCGGCTTCCTGATCGGCCTGTTTCTGCTGCTCGCCAACTTCGGCACGCTCACCTTCAGCGAAATCGCCGCAAAGCTCGCGCTGAACCCCGCAGTGGACCGGTGGCATTCTCACGGCCATCTGCTCTCTGCCTGCTCGTCGGCGCAACCGGCAAGAGCGCGCAGCTTCCGCTCTACGTCTGGCTGCCCGACGCGATGGAAGGCCCAACGCCGGTCTCCGCGCTCATCCACGCCGCCACCATGGTCACGGCCGGCGTCTACATGATCGCCCGCACGCACTTCCTCTTTGATCGCTCTCCCTTCGCGCTCGGCGTGGTCGCAATCGTCGGCGCAGCAACGGCGCTCTTCGCCGCAACCATCGGCCTGGTGCAGAACGACATCAAGCGCGTGCTCGCCTACTCCACCATTTCGCAGCTTGGCTACATGTTTCTCGGCTGCGGAGTCGCAGCCTATTCGGCCGCCATCTTCCACCTGATGACGCACGCCTTCTTCAAGGCTCTGCTCTTCCTCGCCGCTGGCTCGGTGATTCACGCTCTTGGCGGCGAGCAGGACCTGCGCAAGATGGGCGGCCTGCGCAAGCAAATCCCGATCACCTTCTGGACCATGACGGCTGCCGTCTTCGCCATCGCCGGATTCTTCCCCTTCGCCGGCTTCTTCTCAAAGGACGCGATCCTCTACGCCGCGTTCCTGCAGGGCTCCGGGGGCAAGGCGCTCTGGTTTGTTGGACTGCTCACGGCATTGCTGACTTCCTTCTACATGTTCCGGCTCTGGTATCTGACCTTCATGGGCGAAGTCGCGCAGTCACGACGTACATCCGCATGAGAGCCCGTGGTCCATGCTCGGGCCGCTCGCGATTCTGGCACTGCTTTCGGTCACCGGCGGTTGGATCGGCATGAGCCGCTTCGGCGCATATCTCGCCCCGTCCGTCGGCGCGCACGAAGCTGAAGGCGGCAGCCACCAGTTGGAGATTGTGCTCAGCATTCTCGCTGTAGCTGTGCCGCAGTTGGCTGGTTCATCGCTGACCGCTTCTATCGCAAACGGCCCGAAAGCCCCGGCAAGCTCGCCGCATCCGTGCCCGGCGGGTTACAAGCTCCTCGCCAACAAGTACTACGTTGACGAAATCTACGGCGCAGCAATCGTCAAGCCGCTCCTGGCACTCTCGAAGTATGTGCTCGAATGGGTCGTAGACGTTGCAATCCTCGGCGGAATCGCATGGCTTCTCGGCGGGATCGCGACCTTCTCGGCGGCGCCGATCCTGCAGCGCTGGCAGTCGGGCAATCTGCGATCGTATGCGGCGTGGCTCGCGCTCGGAGCAGCAGCCTTGCTGCTTTTCGTCCTCGTGCCCACACATGTTCGGCGCTTCTGGAATCGACATCAAACTGGCGGGGCACTAACAGATGACATCTATCAACGAGTCGATTCTCACGCTGATTCTGCTGGCTCCGCTCGCCGGAGCGATTCTCGTCGCATTGCTTCCTGACCGCGGCAAGCTCCCCGCATGGATCACTCTGCTCACCACGCTCGTCAGCTTTGGGCTGACTCTTCATCTGCCCGCCCATTTCGTCGCTCGACCAGCACGGATTTCAGTTCGAGATCAACCGGCCCTGGATTGACAGTCCCGCCATCTCCTATCACGTCGGCGTCGACGGCCTCAGCCTGTGGCTGGTTGTCCTCGTCGGACTGCTCGCCCCCGTTGGCGTGCTGGCCAGTTGGAACGCGATCAAGGAACGCCGCAAGATCTTCTACTCGCTCTTTCTCGTTCAGCAGACCGCGATGTTCGGCGTCTTCATCTCGCTCGACTTGATGGTCTACTACGGCTTCTGGGAGCTGTCGCTCGTTCCCATGGCCATCCTGATCGCCATGTACGGCCGCAAAGACGGCCCTAAGGCCGCGACGCAAGTTCTTCCTTTTCACCTTCATTCCCTCCGCGCCCTTGCTCGTCGCGATCCTCTGGCTCTACACCCGCACCGGCACCTTCAATTTCACCGAACTGCAGGTCTACATCGCCAGCGGCGCTCTTCCCGCCGGTGCGCTTTTCTGGGTTGCACTTGCATTTCTGTTCGCCTTTGCGGTCAAGGTGCCCGTCTTTCCCCTGCACGGCTGGCTCGCGGACACTTTCGGCGAAGCGCCCGTGGCAATGGCCATGGTCGTTGCCGGCAAGCTCGGCCTCTATTCCATGCTGCGCTTTCACGTCGGTCTATTTCCCGCACAGGCGCGCGCGATCGCTCCCTGCCTGATTGCGCTCGCGGTTATCGGCATTCTTTACGGTGCATGTCTCGCCCTGGTGCAGCGCGACTTCTGGCGATTCCTTGCCTTTGCCGCTCTCAGTCACCTCAGCCTCATCGTTCTTGGCATCTATGGATTCACCACTCACCGGCGACCTCTGGCGCCATCTATCAGATCCTGAATCACGAGACGATCGACGCCGCGCTCTTTCTCCTCCTCGGCGTGCTCGAACTCCGCTACGCCACCAGCCAGATTGCTGCATACGGTGGCCTCGCGAACAAGGTTCCGCGTGCCGCCACTCTCTTTGTGATTGTCTCGCTCGCCATGATCGGCCTGCCGATGCTGAACGGCTTCATCGGCGAATTTCTCATTCTCTCCAGCACATTCACCGGCGTGAGCCACCGTTGGGCAATCGCCGCCACCCTTGGCGTGATTCTCGGCGCCGCTTACATGCTCTGGCTGGTGCAGCGTCTCTTCTACGGACCCGAAAGCAGCCTTGCATCATCCACGAAGGCCGGCGATCTGCACTTTGGCGAAGTCGCCGTGCTGTGGCCACTGGCCGTCCTCATGCTGGTCATGGGCATTTCGCCAAATTACTGGCTGGACACAATCGAAAACAGAAATCGGGCAGGCATTTCGCGTTGGGTCACCTCCGCGCCTTCCGTCACCACGATCCAGTCATATTGGGAGGCCCATCGGTGAGTCTCTGACTTCCTGCGATGCAAAACGACCTGGCTCGCATCCTCCCTGAGGTCATCCTGACCGTCACAGGTGTGCTGGTCATGCTCGCCGATGCATCGATTCCGCCCTCCTGGCCGCGCCGCTCTCTCGGCTGGGTAGCAGCCATCGGAACCACTCTTGCCCTGTGGGCCAGCCTCTGGCAGCTCTCGCTGCCCGCCGGCACCGGCTTCTTCTGAGACCGTTGAAACCAGCCCCTTCACCGTCTTCTTTCATGTACTGATCTGCGGCATCGTCCTCGTCACTCTGCTGCTTTCGCTCGACACACTGCCCGAAGACAGCCATCACCAGGGCGAATACTACGCGCTCATCGTCATTCGGCGCCGTCGGCATGTGCCTGCTCACCAGCGCCATCGAATTGCTCGTGGTCTTCATCGCGCTCGAAATCTCCTCCATCTCGACTTACATTCTCGCCGGCTATCGCAAGCAGACTGGGCGCGGCCCTGAAGCAGCCATCAAGTACTTCCTGCTCGGCTCCTTTGCCACCGCGTTCCTTCTGTATGGCATCGCTATGGTCTTGGCGCCACGGGAACAACATCCATCTACGAAATCGCTCGCGACGTTGCAGCAGCGCCAGAAGCACTCTCTGATAATCGCCTCCCTGGCACTGATGCTGGTCGGGATTCTCTTCAAGGTTTCCGCCGCGCCATTCCATGTCTGGACGCCGGATGTCTACGAGGGCGCACCCTCACCAGTGGTTGCATTAATGTCCACCGCGCCCAAGGCCGCTGCCTTCGCGCTTCTTCTGCGCGTTGTCTATGAGATGTTCCCCACGCTTCGTTCCATCTGGGCGCCGCTGCTTTGGGTCGTCGCAGTGCTCTCAATGACCGTCGGCAACCTCGCGGCTCTTCGCCAGCAAAACGTCAAGCGCATGCTCGCATACTCGTCCATCGCGCACGCCGGTTACCTGCTCGCAGCATTCGCCGGCTTCGGTTCCACCGGCATCGCGGCCGCGAGTTTCTACATCGCCGCATATGCCGCCATGAACGTTGGCATCTTCGCCGTTGTCACATTGGCAAGCGGCTACGACGAAGAGCCGACCCCTCATCCAGGATTTTCGAGGCCTGCTCTATCGCTCTCCGCTGCTCGGGGGTCTGCTGATCTTCTTCCTCGTCTCGCTGGTCGGAATTCCCTTCACCGGCGGATTCTTCGGCAAGTTCTATTCCTTCTCCGCGGCGGTCGGTGGGGGAGCCGTCGCTCTCGCCATCATTGGTCTGCTGAATTCAGGCCTGGCCGCAGCCTACTACCTTCGTCTCGCATTCACCGCTTCGCAGCGGCCGCTCGACGACAGTGGCGAAACTTGGATTCCAGTGCCGCAAATAGGAATTGCCGTGGGCGCTGCTCTGCTCTTCGCCGTCGCTGCCACCCTTGTTCTGGGCATCTCTCCCGGTGAAGTCCTGCATGCAACGGAATCGGGTGCGCACACGCTGCAGACCCCACCATCGGGAAGCGCATCTCCCGCGGTCACCGCAATTCAGACGATCCCATAGTCTTTGAATTCAGGGCTTCTCAGAGCGATCGGGCAGGTTCGTCCGCAATCAGCCCGCGCTCGCCCGATACCATTCCACAGTGCGGCGAAGCCCTTCGCGAAAATCTACAATCGGCCGATACCCGATGAGTTCCTCCGCGAGCCTGATGTCCGCCAGAGAATCGCGAATGTCCCCCGACCTTGCCGGACCGTACGCCGGCTCTCCTCGGTAGCCGATCAGTTCGCGAAGGATCGCAAACGTTTCGTTGAGCGTGATACGGGAACCCGTCGCGGAATTCATCATTCGTCCCGCCACTTTCTCCGCCGGAGCCGCGGCGGCAAGCAGATTCGCATGCACCACATTGTCAATGTATGTAAAGTCGCGGCTCTGCTCGCCGTCCCCGTAGATCGTCGGCTGTTCGCCCGCTAACATCCGGCGGCAAAACACCGCGAGCACGCCGGAGTAGTGCGATGTCGGATCCTGATGCGGCCCGAAGACATTGAAGTATCGCAAGACCACGGTCTCGAGTCCATAGACGCGGGTAAACGCCATCATGTACTGCTCGCCTGCCAGTTTCGCAACGGCGTACGGTGATATCGGATTCGGCAGCATCGTCTCGGTCTTCGGCAGCGTCGGAGTATCACCATACGCCGACGACGATCCGGCATAGACCACCCTGCGCACGCCTGCCGCTCGCGCCGCCACCAGCAGGTTGAGTGTCGCGGTAACGCAGTGTGTATTTGTGCTCACGGGATCGGCCACCGATCGTGGAACCGAAGCAAGCGCAGCCTCGTGAAAGACAATCTCAATTCCATCGCATGCTCGTGCGCACGCCGCCGGGTCCGAAAGGTCCCCCTCGATAAACTCCATCCCCTCAAGTCCGGCCAGATTTGCCCTCTTGCCGGTGATGAAGCTATCAATCCCCCGAACGGAATCGCCGCGTGCCAGCAGTGCCGCCGCAATCGATCGACCAATAAAACCCGCTGCCCCAGTGACCAGATAAGTCGCCAAAAACTTTCTCCTTTACTCTAGTCTGCAATCTAAGCTCGCAACGCATGGCGCCAAATAGAAGGATACTATTCGTTCTCAGGCATGCCCAGATGTCCGCGATCCATGGCGGCTGAGTTCTTGCAGACTTTACAATCGATGATATGAGCGCAACCGCAAGCTCCCCGGCAGATCTTACAGGTAAGGTAGCCACCCGTCAGGCGCAGATTGGCATCGTTGGCATGGGATACGTCGGTCTCCCCTTGGCGCTGCTGTTCAGTGGAGAGGGCTTTCGGGTCACCGGCTTTGACATAGCAACCGACAAGGTCAGCACTCTCAACTCCGGCGGTTCTTATATCGTTCGCATCTTGCCTGAACACATCAGGCAGGCGCAAAAATCGGGCTTCCGGGCCACCTCCGATTACTCCGAGATTGCCCGCATGGACGCAATCATCATCTGCGTGCCCACGCCGCTCAACGCCTATCATGAGCCCGACCTCAGCTACGTTACCGGCACGGTCGAATCCCTCGCTCCCTATTTGCACGCCGGCCAGTTGGTCGTGCTTGAAAGCACCACCTACCCAGGTACAACGGAAGAGATTGTTGTACCCCTGATTGAAGCGGGCAACGCGCACGGCCTGAAAGTCTCCAGGGCCGCGGACCAGCCCGGCATCCACGTCGCCTTCTCACCAGAGCGCGAAGACCCCGGCAATGACTCAGTCGCTCGCCACGATATCCCAAAGGTCATCGGCGCTTGCGGCACTGTTGCATCGGAGGTGGCGGCCGCTTACTACGGCACGATTTTCAGGCGGGTGGTACCCGTAAGCAGCCCGTCCGTCGCAGAGATGACCAAGCTCCTCGAAAACATCTACCGCTGCGTCAACATCGCTTTGGTCAACGAACTCAAGCAGCTTTGCATGCGCATGGACATCGACATTCATGAAGTGATCGACGCAGCCAGGACGAAGCCCTTCGGGTTCCAGGCTTTCTATCCTGGACCGGGCCTCGGCGGGCACTGCATTCCGATCGATCCGTTTTATCTTTCCTGGAAGGCCAAGCAGTTCGATTTCCGTACGCGCTTCATCGAACTTGCCGGCGAAGTAAACACCGCGATGCCGTACTTCGTCCTCGAGCAGATTGCCGCCGGCCTCAACTCCCATCGCAAGTCCATCAACGGATCAAAGATCCTCGTCCTTGGGCTCGCATACAAGCGCGATATCGACGATCTGCGCGAATCTCCCTCGCTCACCATCATCGAGTTGCTGCGCGAGAAGGGGGCCGTGGTCTCCTACAACGATCCATTCTTCCAAAAGGTCGGTCAAGGTCGCCACTATGCGCTGAACATGGAGTGCACGCCCCTTGATGACCTCGGTCAATTCGATGCAGTCGTCATCGTTACCGACCACTCCAGCTACGACTACTCAGCTATCGTCGAGCGGTCTCAGCTCGTTATCGACACGAGGAACGCCACAAAGGGCATCAACTCACCCAAGGTCGTTCGCTGCTGATTGGTCCAGCAAGGCCCCCTGAAAGCGGCTAACCGCCATGCGCCGGTCTGGACCAGCGCAAACCCGTGGCTCTCCGGGCATCCCTGCGCCCCAAAGGGGTACTGTCGTGCAACGCCGCCCGTCGTATTTGTTGCCTTCGATAACCTTTCATCGGCTACACTCAGCACCTGAGTTGATCACAGCCAAAAGGGGGTTCGGATCGACATGAACGAATGGAAGCTCGTGCAGAGGGATCCATCAGAGGCCCTTGCCAAGCTGCACTTCTTTTCGGTAACCAAAAAGCACGCAACCGGCGAAATCGAGGCGCAAATTACCATCAAGGAGTTCGCCACTGCCAAAACAAGCGACTTGAAGTTCTTCGCTTCAGCGGATCTCGAACTGAATCAGAAGACTCTCAGGTTTCGGCCATGCGGGTGGAGCGACACCCTGTTTGGCGCTTTGGCTGAATGCCTCAGAAACCTTCGCAAATTCGAATACGAAGCCGATGAGCAGCCGGCGTCGGTATCTTCGGAATGAGCCACGGACTTACCTGAAAGCGTTGTCGAATCTGTAGAATGCCGTTCAGAGGTGCGACGAGAGATGTTTGTTCCCGTGCCGATCGGATTCGTTCACAGCCCATACACTGACACCGCTTCGATTCCGAAGGGCCTTGGCGCGCGCCACGACGCAGAAGGCGTGCTTGAACTCATGTCAGAGTTCGAAGCTGGTCTGACGGATATTGAAGGTTTCTCTCATCTTTACGTGCTTTGGTCCTTCGACCGCTCACACGGCTTCGACCTGATCGGAACTCCGCCCTGTGACAATCGGTCTCACGGCGTCTTCGCCACCCGGTCGCCGAGAAGACCCAACCCCATCGGCCTTACCGTCGTTGAGCTGCTGCGCCGCGAGGATCGCCTGCTTCACGTCCGCGGAGTCGACATGCTTGAAGGAACGCCAATCCTGGACATCAAGCCTTACCTCTCCAGCGTTCCCGCGGAGACGCTCCGGCGCGGTTGGCTGGCCGAGTCCGAGTCCGCTCAGGCGTGAATCGAGAGGCTTTGCCGCCGCGATCGAGGAAATTCCGCGTTCCTCCATGAATATGTGCTGCGATTTTCCACACTTATTGACGGCAAATCCACAGGACAAATTACCTCAGCCTCGACAACCCCTGCGGTAAAAGGCAACTCTAACTCCTCACCGGAAGAAAATCCCCTCCCAAAGGAGAGTCGGCATGGCCTTCAAGAGAGTCGGAAACGAGTCTCGAGAATGGCTACGAGAACACTCGTCCAACAGCGGTTTTACCGGGAAGGGACGGGAAACTCGGGCGGAGCTCGAGCGTACCACTTGATCCGAGTGGTACCGTGTTGCGATCTGGTCACCGAACCAGATCCTCAAAATTCGGAGCGCAGAGGGCGAGGTCTCGCATGAGATCTCGCCCTTCTGCTGAGAGAGCCTTGAAGGCTGCCAACCTGTGCTACATAACCCCAATCGTGTATTGTGGTTGGGTTCGGTTATGAGTCTCATCTCCCTCACGCTGGCTGAACCTCAACACTTCTCCCCTTGGGAAAAGCTGCTGCTTTTGGCTCTGTTGATCGCGTCCGGGGCCTCATTCTGGAGCCGCTTCGGAGCCGTCCTCCAGAAAATCCTTCACTCCAGGAAAGACCCCAGTTTCCACCTCGCCCCAATCGGCAAGCGCGTTTGGGACTTCATCTGGGAAGTACTTTTCCAGGCAAAAGTGATTCGGGAGCGACCCTTGCCCGGGATCGCTCACGCCTTTGTCTTTTGGGGATTCTGCGCATTCGCTTTCGTGACGCTGAATCACATCGCCGCAGGTTTGGGCATAGCCTTCCTCGACCCCTCCGGCCTGATGGGTCGCTTCTATTTTTATCTGGCTGCAGCGTTTGCAGTTGCCTGCGCCGTGGGCATTATCGGTCTATTCATTCGCAGGTTCATCATTCGGCCTCAGTGGCTCGGCAAAAAAGTCTCCTACGAGTCCGGTGTTATCGCTCTCCTGATCTTCGTCTTGATGGCGACCTATCTTGCATCCTTCTTCGTCTCTGATGCCTCTCCTGCCGTGCGTCTCCTCTGGTGGACGCACACTCTCGCACTACTCATCTTCTTGCCGATCATTCCCCACACCAAGCACCTGCATCTCGTGCTCAGTCCGGCAACCATCTTTCTCTCTCGCGGCGGCTTCAGTCAGATTCCGCCCCTTGTCGGCGACGAGGACTTCGGCCTTGTCACGGGGAAAGACCTCACCCGCATCGTGAGCCTGCAGGCATACTCGTGCGTCGAGTGTGGCCGATGCAGCGAGCATTGCCCCGCAACAAACACTGGCAAGCTCCTCAACCCCAAAGAGATCATCCTCGGTGTGCGCGAGTATCTCAACGAGTTCGGCCCCGCATCCGAAGAACCCACACTCGGCAAGCACAACTCGCAGGAAGCCGTATTTCAATGCACAACATGCGGTGCCTGCGAGTATCAGTGTCCTGTCGGCATCGAGCATCTCCCCATCCTCGTCGGTCTGCGGCGCGGAGCCGTGAATACGGGGAGCTGGGAAGATGAGCACGGCTCAAAACTCTTCCTGGCCCTCGAGCGCGGCTCGAACGCCCTCGGCATGAGCGCTCTCGAGCGCGATAAGTTCATTCAGAAACAACAGTTCCCAATCTTCGACGGCACGCAGGAGTACTGCCTCTGGCTGGGTTGCATGGGAGCGTACGACCCGAAAGGCCGCGAGATCGTCGCTGATTTTGCGCGGATCATGACCTGGCTCGGGACAAGCTTCGGCGTTCTGCGCAAAGAAAAATGCACCGGCGACCCCGTGCGGCGGCTCGGCAACGATCTCGTCTTCCAGCAACTCGCTGAAGCCAATCTCGAAACGCTTGCGCAGAACAAGGTCAAAAAGATTGTGTCCATCTGCCCGCATTGCGTACGCACGATCCAGGAAGACTGGAAAGAATTTGGGCAGGCACCGGAGATCGAACACCACAGCGAATTCCTGGCTCGCCATGCCGGTCGCCTTCCGAATCAAAAGAGCGACGGCCATCCTGAAAAGATCGTCTATCACGATCCGTGCTACCTTGGCCGCTATCGTGACATCTATGACGAACCTCGCGCAGTGGCCGCTCTCGCCGGCGAAGTCATTGAAGCGCCGCGTTCTCATCAGCGCAGCTTCTGTTGCGGAGCCGGCGGAGGCCTTGTCTTTCTCGGCGAAGAAACCGGCGATCGCATCAGCCACACGCGAGCCAAAGAGCTCGTAGCCACCGGGGCCTCTACCATCGGCACAGCCTGCCCTTTCTGCAACTCGATGTTTCGCGACGCGCTCGCAGCATCCGGCGAAGCCGCACCGCATCTTATGGACATTGCCCAACTCACGGCGCGCGCTCTGCCGCAACAGGGTAAGCTCAACGAGGGTACGAACCTATGAAGATTATTGTGGCAGTGAAGCAGGTGCCGGAGCGCGATGCGCCCGTCCGCATTGCTGCTTCTCGCCGATGGATTGAAGAGGCCGACCTGCAATTCGCAATGAACGAGTCGGACGCTTATGCGCTCGAAGAAGCCTTGCAATTAAAAGAGAAAGTCGGCGGAGAAGTTGTTGTCATCAGCGCCGGGCCAGAGCGCGTCGCAACCACAATCCGCGAAGCCCTCGCAAAAGGCGCCGATCGCGCGATCCACGTCGCATGCGATGACTTGGCGACGCGCGATGCACTGGGTGTAGCGCGGCTTCTGGCCGAAGCAGTCAGACCGGAGAACCCTGATCTCCTGCTGACCGGTCTCCAATCCGACGATCTCGGATATGGACAGACAGGCGTTATCATCGCAGAGTTGCTCGGCCTTCCCCACGCATCCCTCATCCTTCACGTCGAGAAGACCGATGCTGGCATCTCTGTAAAGCGCGAATTGGAAGAAGGATGGTTTCAGAACATTGAATTGCCCACGCCGGCGGTTCTGATGATCCAGTCGGGCGGCACCAAGCTGCGCTATGCCACGCTGATGGGCATCAAGCGAGCAAAAACGAAGGAACTGCGCAAATTGAATGCGGCAGATCTCGGCATCGCAAGCGCTCCGTCAGCCGTGCTCGAGAAGATCGACCTTCCGCAAAAGCAAAGGTCGACCCAGATCCTTCAAGGAACAGCAAAGGAAATGGCAGCAACGCTGGTTGAGAAACTAAAATTTGAGGTGCGCGTGCTATGAGCGGCGTATTCGTTGTTATCGAGGATCGGGAAGGCCGCATCGGCCGCATCAGTTGGGAGGCAGTCGCCGCCGGAGAAGCACTTGCTCGACAAACAGGCGCAAAGACAAACGCAATCCTCCTCGGCTCAAATACCGGGCAACTGGCCTCAGAAACCGCCAAGAGAGTTTCCGGCAAAGTCATTCGGATCGAGCATCCGCTTCTGAGCCGATATACCGCCGACGGTTTTTCGCTGGCCCTCGAGCATGTACATCCGAGCCGAATCGCCGGACTATCTTCTCTTCCCGCACACCTATCAGGTTCGCGATTACGTCCCCGCGCTTGCCGCTCGGCTCGGCAAGGTCCTTATCGGTGATGTGATCGGCATTGAGGATGGCCCCGTCTTCACCCGGCAGCTCATGCAGGGACGCCTGAGCGGAAGCTATCGGCCTGCAGGCCCCGGCCCGTGCTTCGTCTCCGTCCAATCGGGAGCCTTCCGAGCCGACGCAACCGAATCCGCCGCGACCGAGGTTTCAACATTTGTTCCCGTCATCGAATCTGCCCAAATCCGCACCCGGCCCGGCGAGCCATTCCGCGAGGCCGCCCAGACCGTCGATCTTGGCTCCGCGCAGATGATTGTCGCGGTGGGCCGCGGTATCAAAGAGGCTGAGAATCTCGCAATGGTCCAGGATCTCGCCACGGCTCTCGGTGCGGAACTTGCCGCCTCACGTCCCATCTGCGACAACGGCTGGTTGCCAATCGAACGACAGGTAGGCAGCTCAGGGCAAACCGTAGCTCCTAAACTCTACCTTGCCGTTGGAATCTCCGGCGCCATTCAGCACCTTGTAGGCATGAAGGGCTCGCAGTGCATCGTCGCGGTCAACAAGGATTCCGAAGCACCAATCTTCGAGGTGGCCGACTACGGAATCGTCGGCGACCTCTTTGAAGTCGTTCCTGCATTAACTGAAGCCGTGAAAGCCGCGCGCCAGTAGTCCACAAATCTCCGAGAACCTTTCGGTCCGGCGGGCAGAAGCAGTGCAATGATTTGCGTACCCGTGGGCTGCAAAGATATGTTTCCGAAGTTGCAAGAATGGGGCAATCGGAATGTTTCTTCCTGAAACGTATCAGGTCACACTCTTCCTGATGATTCTTTCGCATGCTTTGCTGGGGATCATGGGCCAACACCCTCAAGCTCTGCCCGCGATTTCGCTTTCAACTCTTCTACTGGGACTACGCCATCGGCCTGCTCGCCGGTGCCGTTGCGTGGGGACTGACCGCAGGGAGCGCCGGCCACGTAGGACAATCCTTCCTTCAGGCCGTAAGCCATACATCCCTTGGCACAATCCTCTGGGCGGTCTGCGGCGGTGTAATTTTCAACGTCGCCAACCTCCTCCTCGTCGCCGCAATCGACGTCGCGGGCCTTGCAGTCGCATTCCCCGTCGGCATTGGCCTCGCCCTCGTCGTCGGAGCCGTTTCCAGTTACCTGGTCAGCCCGGCCGCCAATCCCCTGCTTCTCTTTGGCGGAGTCGCCCTCGTCACCGTTGCAATCATCCTCGACGCCGCCGCATATCGCAAACGCGAAAGCTCCGCCCAGGCGACCACAACCCGCGGCATTGTTCTTAGCCTCATCGCAGGCTTGCTCATGGGAAGCTTCTATCCGCTCGTAGCGCACGCAATGCGCGGTCCTGATTCCCCGGGACCTTACGCCGTGGCGTTCTTCTTCGCCATCGGCGTATTGCTCTCCACCGTCCCGGCCAATCTGCTGCTGATGGCGCGACCGCTCGATGGCAAGCCCCCCGTCGACGGATCTGACTATTGGCGCGCGCCCTTCGGCTGGCATGCGGCAGGCCTGTTCGGTGGCGCGATATGGTGCACCGGAGCCGTCGCCAACTTTGTAGCTTCAGGCGCGCACTTCGTCGGACCTGCCGTCTCTTACTCCATCGGCCAGGGCGCAACCATGGTATCCGCATGCTGGGGCGTCTTCGTGTGGCGCGAATTCGCCGGTGCGCCGCGCTCAGCCAGAATGCTCCTCCTTCTCATGTTCGTCTTCTTCGTGCTGGGACTGGGCGCTGTGGCGCTTGCTCCACTCTATTGAGGTGCTCATCATGAACGAGACTCGCAAGCCCATCGTCGTCGTCGGCAGCATCAACATGGACCTCGTGGCTCGGACACCGCACATTCCTCTTGCCGGCCAGACATTGATCGGCAGCGGCTTCACCACCACTCCCGGCGGCAAAGGCGCAAATCAGGCTGTAGCCGTCGCTCGACTCGGCTATCCGGTCCAAATGATTGGCGCGGTCGGCGATGACGTCTTTGGCCAGGCGCTCCTCGACAATCTCTCCGGCGCAGGCGTCCAAACGGACGCCGTAACTCGCGTCAGCGGACCTTCCGGAGTAGCGCCCATCATGGTCGCAGACAATGGGGAAAACAGCATCGTCGTAGTCTCCGGCGCAAACGGAAAGGTTGATCCCGCATTGATCGACCGCCACGCCGATCTCATCCGCTCCGCCGGCATGGTGCTTTGCCAGTTGGAACTGCCGATGCAGGCTCTCGAGCACACTCTGGCAATCTGCGCGGACGCAGAAGTCCCCGTCATCCTCGATCCCGCCCCGGCCGCTTCCCTCGACGCGCGAATCTTGAAGCAAGTTGCCTGGTTCACCCCCAACGAGACAGAGGCCGCCTTCTACCTCGGCGGCTTTAGTGATCCTGAAAAGACCGCACGAGATCTCCTTTCGCGGGGAGTGAAAGGCGTCGTGCTCAAGCGCGGCGCTGAGGGCGCTTATGTTTCAGCTGCGACCGGCAATTGCACCCGGGTGCCTGCGTTTCCCGTGGCTGCAATCGATACCGTTGCCGCCGGAGACTGCTTCAATGGAGCATTCGCAGTCGCCCTGCTTGAGGGCGGCGACCCCATCGCAGCCGCGCGATTCGCATCAGCGGCTGCAGCAATTTCCGTCACCCGGACGCGGCGCACAAGCCTCGATGCCGACCCGGAAAGAGGTCGATGCATTTCTCGCAGAGCACGCGTAATCGCTTGCGTCCCCTTGCAGTCCGATTTCAGCACAATTGGAGAAGATGAACCAATGCCCCTGAAAATCTGCCTTGGAATTCTGCTCGCAGTCATCGCTCGTTGGCGCAGCCGCGCAAGACACCCACTATGCCCCACGAGGGCAGCAGATTCCCGCTCCCGATTGCATGAACCTGCACAACGCCTGGGAAGGTCCGCAAACCACATGTCCTCCCTTCATGCACGAGCACTGGCTTGAAGACCTGGAACATTGGCGCACCGAACGCCGCATTCGTATCGCCTACGACCCGTCCCGCTATGAGCTGCCCGCGTTTCAGTGGACTCAATCGAGCTTCATCCAGCCGCAGATGATGGTGCACGACCGCTACTTCTACGATCCTGTCGCAGGCCACTACACCGTCGATCGCTACCTCGACGACGTTGAGAAGCGATACGGCGGCATCGACGCCGTGCTCGTCTGGGCTACCTACCCGAACATGGGCATCGACGACCGCAATCAACTCGAAATGGTCGAAGTCCATGCCCGGCGGCAGTCGAAGGCGTGCGCCAGATGGTCGCCGACTTTCATCGCCGCGGCGTGCGCGTGCTCTTCCCCATGATGATGTGGGACCAGGGAACGCATGAGCCGCCCGATACCTGGCCGCAATCCATTGCGGAGCTGATGAAGCAGATCGGCGCCGACGGCATCAACGGCGACACGCAGGACGGCGTGCCTCTCGGCTTCTCGCTCGCTGCTGACCGCAATCGGCCACCCTCTCGTCTTTCAGCCCGAAGGCAGCCCCAGCGACGAGGCCCTCGGCTGGAATGTGATGACCTGGGGTCAGTACAGCTTTCCGTTCATTCCAATGGTCGATCGCTTCAAGTGGCTGGAGACCCGCCACATGGTCAACATCAGCGACCGCTGGGCACTCGACAAGACCAACGACCTGCAGTTCGCATTCTTCAACGGCGTCGGCTGGGAGAGCTGGGAGAACGTCTGGGGCATCTGGAACGGAATCAACCCGCGCGACGCTGAGGCAACGCGCCGCATGGCAGCGCATCGAGCGGGGCATCGCGCCGTTTCTCGTCAGCCCTGACTGGGAGCCGCTATATCCCATGCACAACTATGGCGTGTACGCGAGCCGTTGGCCTCTCGAAAATGAGACTGTATGGACCATCGTCAATCGCACCGGTTACAACATCGCCGGACGCCAGATGGATGTGAAGCCCACGCCCGGCATGCGCTACTTCGACCTCTACCACGGCGCAGAACTGAAGCCGGAAACAGACGGTGCAATCGCCGTTCTCAGCTTCGAGATTGAGGCGAATGGCTACGCAGCGATTCTTGCCACACCGGGTGAACCAGCAAGTGCGATCAAGAACTTGATGCAGCGCATGCAGGCCATGACCGCCAAGCCGCTTGCTGATTGGAACCACGAGCCCGCGATCCTGCCGCAGCGCATGGTTGAACCCCCAGCGACGAAACCTGCCGCCGATGCTCCTCGCCGGCATGGTGCGCATCCCCGGGGGCCACTTCGTCTTCAAAGTTCGCGGCACCGAGATCGAAGGCGGAGCTTCGCCGGGCGTCGATGTGCAATACCCATGGGAAGATTCACCTCGCCGGTTCCACGAACACGCCATGGAAATCAAGCCCTTTTTCATCGACAGGTTTCCCGTGACCAACGCGCAGTTCAAGCAGTTCCTCGATGCCGCACATTACTCCCCGCGCGACTCGGCCAATTTCCTGCGCGATTGGAAGAATGGAAAATATCCGGAAGGCTGGGACAACCGCCCGGTCACCTGGGTTTCACTGGAGGATGCTCGCGCCTACGCATCCTGGGCCGGCAAGCGCCTCCCTCACGAGTGGGAGTGGCAGATCGCCGCACAGGGCACAGATGGACGGACTTACCCATGGGGCAACGACTGGCAACCCGCCAATGTCCCCGCATCCGACACGAGCCGTTCCATGCGCGGGCCCGATCCAGTGGACGCTCACCCGCAGGCCGCGAGTCCATACGGAGTTATGGACCTGGTCGGCAATGTGTGGCAGTGGACCGACGAATTTGAAGACGAGCACACCCGGGCAGCAATCGTTCGAGGAGGAAGCTATTACCAGCCGCAGGGATCCATCTGGTACTTCCCCCAGGCCTATCGCAACGACGAGCACAGCAAGGTCCTGCTGATGGCGCCTTCCTATGACCGCTCCGGCGGAATCGGCTTCCGCTGCGTCCGCGATGCACAATGAGGCATCCAAAAGGTTCTTTTGAAGGACCAGCCCTCGTTGCCCGCTCCGATCCGCAGCGCTTCAGGCGACTTCGTTCTCCAGCGTTCCGATCGGCTCGATCGTGATGCGGATCAGGTCGCCGCTCGCCAGCGTAAATGAGCTGGGCGGCACAATTCCCGTTCCCGTCATCAGGAAACATCCCAACGGGAAATGAATTGTCGCGCAGCAGGTACTCGACCAGCGTCTTCGGATCGCGCTTCAGCTCTGAGAGCAATACTGTTCCTGCAAATTCGACAAGCCCCGCGCGAAGAATCTCAATCGCGATCTCTGTCGATTGCGGCAATGGGTCGCCGTCACCAGGATGCCTGGTCCAAGCGCGCAGCTTCCGTTATAGACCTTGGCCTGCGGCAGGTAGAGCGGGTTCTCGCCCTCAATGTCGCGCGAGCTCATGTCGTTGCCGATGGTGTAACCAATAATCCTTCCACCCGAGCTCACCACGAGGGTCAGCTCTGGTTCTGGAACTGACCAGTGAGCATCACTGCGAATCCGCACCTTGCCGCCCGAGCCCACCGTTCGGCTCGCGGTCGATTTGAAAAACAGCTCCGGCCGCTCAGCCGAATAAACGCGATCGTAGAAGTCGCCCCCGCCTGCGTCCTTCGACTTCTTCCATGCGCGCGCCACGGCTGCGATAGTAGGTCACGCCCGCCGCCCAGACCTCCTGATGCTCTATCGGCGCCACAACCTCGCCATATGCAAGGTCTACCTTTGGTTCCGCGTCGGCAATGATTCCCGCCAGATACTCCGGCAAATCGTCGCGAGAGAGCAGAGCATCCAGGCTGTGCGCTCCAGCATGAAAGTGCTGTCCGTCCTCTTCGGCAAAGACGCCCGATTTGGTGCGAAAGAGTCTCACACGACCTCCAAGCTTTGTCCACCATCGTATACGGGCGAGCCCGTTTTCTCGCTATTGGATCATCTAGACGTATCCAAGAGAATTCTCAGTCGCACCACGCGTCCAGCGCCCTTGCCCTGATCGCCGCCGCCAGCGCGTCGATGTCCGGCGCGAGCACCCGATCCTGCTCAAGTCGCGGCACCACGCTCCGCACCGCGTCGTGCGCTCGCTCGATCTCCGCGCTCGATCTGAGCGGCCGGCGAAACTCAAGCGCCTGCGCCGCACACATCAGCTCGATCGCCAGAATCCGCTCGGCATGCTCCACAATCTGCCGCAGCTTGATGGCGCCCGTCATGCCCATCGATACATGGTCCTCTTTCCCTCCATCCGTCGGAATACTTCCCGTCGACGACGGATGAGCAAGCACCTGGCACTCGTTGATCAGCGCCGCCGCTACAATCTGCGCAATCATGAACCCCGAGGACAGCCCGGGGTCCTTCGAAAGAAACGCCGGCAGCCCCTCGTTGATATCCGGGTTCAGCAGACGATCGATGCGCCGCTCCGTGATGCGAGCACAGATCAGTCATCGCAACGGCAGCATAGTCGAAGGCATAAGCCAGCGGGGCGCCGTGAAAGTTTCCTCCCGAGATCACAGTCCCTATATCGCCGGCTTTGCCGTCCTTTTCGGGAAAGATCAGGGGATTGTCTGTCGCTGAGCCTGCCTCGATCTCAAGGATCCCTGCCACATGCTCCAGCACTCCGCGAACCGCGCCATGCACCTGCGGCATGCAGCGCAGGCAATATGCGTCCTGCACCCGGGTGTCGTGTTCGCGATGCGACTCGCGAATCTCCGAACCCTCCATCAACCGCATCAGGTGAGCAGCAGAGTCAATCTGCCCTTCGTGCGGCCTTGCCAGATGAATTCGCGAATCAAATGCCGCTGGCGTACCCATCAGAGCCTCCAGCGACATTGCGCCCGACAGGTCGCAGAGCCGCACCACGCGGCGCGCTCGCGCCGTCGCAAGCGCGCCCACTGCGGTCATCGCCTGCGTGCCGTTCAGGAGCGCCAGTCCCTCCTTCGCAGTCAGCGGCAGTGGCTCAAGCCCCGCCCGCCGCAGCGCTTCTCCACCCGCCAGCCGCGTGCTCTGATAGAACGCCTCCCCCTCACCGATCACAACGAGCGCCAGATGCGCCAGCGGCGCCAGATCGCCGCTCGCTCCCACCGATCCCTTTTCCGGAATCACCGGGTGAACGCCCGCGTTGAGAAGCGCAATCAGCAACTCCAGCAACTCCGGCCGCACCCCGCTGAATCCCTTTGCAAGCACATTCGCGCGCAGCAGCAGCATCGCTCTCGATTCCGCTTCCGCCAGCGGCTCGCCAACCCCGCCCGCATGACTGCGCACAAGGTTGATCTGCAGCTCGGCCAGCCTCTCCGCAGGAATGCGCACATCTGACAGCTTGCCGAATCCCGTGTTCACGCCATAAACGGTCTGGCCCTCGGCAAGAATTCTTTCGATCGATGCCCTGCTCTGCGCAACGCGCTCGCGAGCGACTGGATCGAGGGCAACTCGGCAACCCGCGACGGAAACCGATTCGATCTCCTCCAGAGTGAGTGGCTGGCCGTTAAGAGTGACAGTGTTCATAAGCCAGATGCTAGGCCGCGCCGGCGCACCGGTACAGGCGAATTATCCAGTTTGCTCTCTTTTCAGAACCTGAATCGCGTATGATCTCGGACTATGACAATGGATTCCACGGCGCTGATGGACGCTTACGGCCGAAAGCTCTTGCATGAGCTTCAGGTAAATGCCCGCCTGAGCCTCGCCGAACTTGGACGCCGCATCGGGCTCTCACCCACCGCCACAGCCGAACGCCTCAAACAAATGGAAGAGACCGGCATTCTGCGCGGATACACGGTCGAAATCGATCGTGAAGCCCTCGGCCTTGAGGTGCTGGCCTTCATCCGCATGAGTTGCGCTGGCCAGAACTACTACCGCCTGCTCGAATACGTGCACACCCTCGAAGAAGTGCGTGAGTGCCACCACCTCACTGGCGGCGACGACTTCCTGCTCAAAGTCACCACAACGAATATGGCCGACCTCGAAGCATTGATTGAAGCACTGCTTCCCTACGGCAACCCCGTCACCAGCCTTGTTCTGTCCTCGCCCGTGGAGAAGCGCAAGTACGCCGTCCTGGGCAAGCTCACAACCGTAACCAGGAAGCAACCGCGCCGTCGACAGTGACTCGAAGCCATCTCATAATTCTGTTTTGAAAGTGCACGGCTTTACGGCTTGCGGAAGAAGCATGTGTTTTGAAAGGGCACGGCTTCAGCCGTGCCAAAAATGCCGCAGAATGTGTGCGGCTTTAGCCGCTGAGGGACGGTTTTCTAGCCTACGTCGGCTTTTTCCGCAGCCTGTTTAGGCGTGCCGCCAAAACCGAGTAAAACCCAGGGCTTCAGCCCCTGAGGGATGCCTTGTGCGAACTAGACACCATTGAGATAGCTTGTCGATCCAATTCTCAAACAATTGCCGAACAGTGCATCCTCCATCGAGCCTGTAGAATTCAGCATTGAGGAAACGACTTCCATGACTCTTTCCCGCAGAGATTTCTCGCGTCTCGGTGCTCTTGGCCTTGCTTCCAATTTGATTCCTGCCCTCCGCGCCCAGCCGAGCCAGAAGAAGATCGGCTACGCAGTCATCGGCCTTGGCCGCATCGCTGGCCACTTCATGCCCGGTGTGCGCAACACCACCAACTCGCAGATCACCGCCCTCGTCAGCGGCCACCGCGACAAGGCTGAGCGCATCGCCGCTGAATATCAGATTCCGAAGAGCTCCATCTACAGCTACGAGAACTTCGACGAGATCGCACACAATCCCGCGGTCGATGCCGTCTATGTTGCATTGCCCAATTCCATGCACGCCGAATACACAATGCGCGCGGCTAAGGCCGGCAAGCACGTGCTATGCGAGAAGCCCATGGCCACCAGCGTTCCAGACTGCGAGTCGATGATCGCGGCCTGCAAAGCGGCAAACGTGAAGCTGATGATTGCCTACCGCTGCCACTACGAGCCCACCAACCTGAGAGCGATTCAGCTCATTCGTCAGGGTGCACTGGGACAGGTCCAGGCGATTGAGAGCTCCTTTGGCTTCAACATTGCCCGCGGTGAATGGCGTCTCGACCGAAAGCTCGCCGGCGGCGGCCCTCTCTACGACGTCGGCATCTACTCCCTGAACGCCTGCCGCTACCTCACGGGCGAGGAGCCGCAGCACATCTCCGCCTACGCGTCAGTAATCGACCACGACGGCCGCTTTGACCAGGTGGAAGAGAACGTGTCGTGGACCATGCGATTTCCGTCCGGCATCGTGGCCAGTTGCAGCACGACCTACGGCGCGAACATGGCCGGCTACTTCCGTGTCTATGGCGCCAAGGGCTGGCTTCAAGTGGACCAGGCCTTCGTCTACGAGGGTCTGCATCTGCGCGCGGAATACGGCGAAACAAAGCTGGACGAGCCCAACCCGGCCCGCGACCCCTCGCACTTCCAGGCCGAAGCCGAGCACTTTTCCCACTGCATCCAGAACGGCCTTGAGCCACAGTCACCCGGCGAAGAAGGCCTCCGCGACATGCGCTACATCGCCGAGATCTATCGCTCCGCCGGAATCCCCGGGTTCTCTCAATGATCGAGCGCCGTTCACTCCGTACAAACGCGATGAACGCCGTCATTTTTTCGGAGGACATTTTCTGCCGAGATGTTCGCGAATAATCTTCAGGTCCTCACGGTTGGTAAAACCATCGAGGTTGAAGTCGGACCAGCTTGATTGGCCCATTGTGAGCTCTGCGAACATTCGCCACGATTTGATGTCCTGCCCGTTGACAACCTTGTCTTCATTGCCATCGCCCGGACACGGGGGTTCGGACATGAGTAACTGATCCATGGTGTTAGACAAACTTGTGTAGATGGCCAATTCGTATTGCGTGAGCCCCGTTGGGCAGTTCGGCCTCGGCATGCCATCCAGCATGAGATCCCCGCACAGTGCATTGGTCTTGTCGTCCAGCTTTGGTACCGGGATCGCCTCGTTGATCGGGTAGAACGCTGTAGATGTCTTGTCTGGATATCTGTTATCGGAATCGGGCTGCTGGTTGCAATCCGGCGTTTTTATCTGTACCAGCTTGTAGTTGTCGTTTCGAATTGCGTTTTGGAAATCCGGCAGAATCTTGAAATTATTAGGAGGATCCGGGAACGCACCATCGTTGATGGCCTTTTGTATGGCGCAGCAACTTGCGTACTCTTTGATCGGGCTACCGGGGCCGTACCAGACCCCTCCTTCGTCATTGCAAAGCACCTGACTGGTGAATAGCTGTGCGCATGTGTCCGTTCCGCCGAGCAGGAGCAGGCAAGGAGCAGGCGGCTTTAAATGGATGTTGTTGCCAGTCTGCGTGAAGTTGGTTTGCCGGATGCTCGGTTGATTGGGATTTGTGAGATAGCGGAGCATGGGGGCTGAGTCGAGGATGTGGGATGAAGGCACGGCTTTGCGGACATCGATACCGGCAATTTCGCCAAACAGTTGGAAAAGATCCGCAATGTTGACCATCGACTCCACGTCGCGATCGGGAGAGGTTACCATCGGCCCGGCAACCACCAACGGTACCCAGACACCGGTCTGGTATACGAAGGCCTTGGCGCGAGCCGGATTGAAGGGGAGTCTCACGCCGGGAGCGTAAGTGCCATTGTCGCCAATGAGGACAACCATGGTGTTGGTGTTTTGCGGCTGATAGTTCAGAGTGCCGTTCGGGTTGTAACTTGCCAGACCGGTCTGCACGAGTAGACGTCCGATCTCCGTGTCCATACTCTCGAGCAGTTGGTTGCTCAACAGGTGATAGGCAACGAGGTTGTTGACCAGGTTGCCTGTGCAATTGAGATCGTTGAGGGGAAGAGAATCCGTCGGCACGAGCGAGCGCGGAACCTGCTGGTATGGCGAGTGAATCTGCGGAAAGGCGACTGTTGCCATCCAGCTCTTGTTCACGTTCTTCTCGGCGTTGATCCAATTGACGGCCGAGGTCGTGGTGGCTTCGCCGATGAAGCCGCGCGCCCTCGGGTCCGTGTAGCTTTAAGGCCTCAGGCTGCTCGTCAGGACGGTCGATTATCCTCGGCCAGACATAATACCCGTTTGGTATTTCGAAATTGGGAGCAGGGTTGGGAGTTTGCTGGCAAGTGTTGTTAGGAACGAAAACGCCGCCCTGCTCCAGACAGTACCGCCCCGGCGTTGGATGGGCTACCGTAACGGTGAGATCCTGGCAGCTATTGTCGGCGAAGCGACACGAACCGCTATCGGCGCCTCCATCAACCTTGTTTGGTATATAGCCGCAAGTGGCCGAATAGAGTGGCGTTTTATCCGCAGCAACAGCTTCACCGCCCGCTGTGGGATCGATAGGATGCGGCGCTCCGTCCAGAAAGCCATCAAAGTAATCCCATCCCAGCGATTGCACGAGAGCGTTGCCGAACGGGTTGTGCATTACCTGGCCCAAATGGAACTTGCCGAAGTCTCCGCTATCGTAGCCGCGAGTTTTCAGCAGTTTTGGCGTGGTGTACTCATAAGGAGACACCTGCGAATTGGCAAGATCATCGTCAAGAAGCGCACTAAACACGTTGGTACGAAGAGGGTATCGTCCTTCAAAGAACATCGCGCGACTCGGAGAGCACTCCGGCATGGCCCATACATTCCGGAAGCGAACGCCGGCATGCGCGATGGCGTCAATATTCGGTGTTTTCGCGGGATCCAACACGCCGCCATAGCCGAATGCGGTCAGCTGGTCGATCCCGACGTCATCCATGATGATGAAAAGTATGTTCGGGCGCTTCCCGTTGCTGGGGGACGGAGAAGACATGCTGGTCGAGGGCATCGCCGTTGTTGTCTTGCGCCCACGCAACTGACGTTGAAAGCAACAGCGCGATTCCTATGAGTGCGCAGATTCTGAGTAATTGCTTCACGACCCTACTCCTCTTTGAAAAAACTGCCATGGTCGTTACCCGAGGACTTGAGTTAGCTCGACGTGTCTGGGAAATTCCAGGCTCGACCTGGTTCACAGGGACTTGCCCCGGAGTCTGGTAGTAGGTTTGGACAGTGCCAGACCGATGTCATTCGAAGACGCGGACAGCCATGTCAAGTGCATGGCCGTTCGCTGGAAGAGGATTCCGCCGGAGAAGTGCTTACATATCCTTGCCTGGCGGTTTTGTTGCCCGGGAAGCGGCCTTGTAAAAGTGTTGGCCGCAAACTCCCGCCGGGTCGATCTCGGCTCGCATGATGGGATGATCAGGCGCCCGCGTAGGTCAATATGCGGGCCTTTCGGATGGCGGTTACTATAGCACCGGGGTATGGCGAAATCAACTTGCAGTTTCGTTGGCAGGGTCTCCGCAAGAAGCAGATGTGACCGCTCCAACTCCTGATGTTTCCCGATTCGCCCCCGCGGTGCGTCGGAGACAACAATCAGAGACAGGTCCTAGTCCGCGACTTTCGTCTCTGGCTCATCCTTCACCGCCGATTGGGATTGCTCCGGTTCCAGCCCGAGGATCTTCCGATTCCTCGCAGCATCCGCTCCGGCACCCGCAAAGTCGTCAAAAGCGCGGTCGGTCACGCGAATGATTCGCTCCTTGATAAAGCTCGCGCCCTCCGCCGCTCCAACCTTGGGGTGCTTGATGCAGCACTCCCATTCCAGAACGGCCCAGCCCGGATAGTCGTACTGCGCCATCTTGCTGAAGATTGACCCGAAGTCAATCTGCCCATCGCCGAGAGAACGGAAGCGGCCCGGCCTGTCGATCCAGTCCTGATAACCGCCATAGACGCCGGACCGTCCATTTGGCCTGAATTCTGCATCCTTCACGTGAAACGCACGAACGCGGTCGTGGTAGATATCGAGAAATTCCAGATAATCAAGCTGCTGCAGAACCATGTGGCTCGGATCATAGAGAATGTTCGCCCGCGGATGATCCTTCACCACCTTGAGGAACCGCTCGAATGTCACGCCGTCGTGCAGGTCCTCGCCGGGGTGAAGCTCAAAGCACGCATCCACTCCGGCCTCATCAAACTTGTTCAGGATCGGAAGCCACCTTCGCCCAAGTTCCGCAAAGGCCTCTTCGATCAGTCCGGCCGGACGTTGCGGCCACGGATAGAAATACGGCCACGCCAGCGCGCCGGAAAATGTCGCATGCGCGTTCAGGCCCAGCTTGCGGCTTGCAATTGCAGCCCACTCCAGTTGCTGAACGGCCCAGGCCTGCTGTTCCTTGCGATTCCCCGCCAGTTCCGGCGGAGCAAAGCCATCGAGAAGCGTGTCAAAAGCAGGATTTGCTGCGACAAGCTGGCCCTGCAGGTGCGTGGAAAGCTCAGTGACTGCCAGTCCCGCACTCTCCAGCACGCCCATCACTTCATCGCAATACACCGCGCTCTCCGCGGCTTGCTTCAGGTCAAAGAGCCGCCGGTCCCACGTGGGAATCTGCACTCCGGCAAAGCCCAGTTGCGCCGCCCAGAGCGCCATCCCCTCCAGAGAATTGAATGGAGCCTCATCGTCGGCAAACTGCGCAAGAAAGATTCCCGGCCCCTTGATCGTCTTCATGTCTTGGCTCCTGTAACTCCGCTTTAGAAATCCACCCAGGTCTCGCGACCGCTGCTCTCAATCGCCCGATCAATGAATCGCATGCCCCGCACCCCGGCCCTTATGCCCGGCAGCGTCGCCGGCAGCGGGTCTGGCTTGTGTTCTCGCCAGCCAACAAGCGCATCGGCAAATTCCCGATAGAGCACCGCGAACGCCTCGAGATACCCCTCCGGATGTCCGCCCGGAAGCCGCGTCACAGCACGTGCACCCGCGGTCAGATAGCCTCCCGCCGCGTGGCGAATCTCTTCCGGCCGGTCAAGCCATTTCGCGCGCAGGCGATTTGGGTCCTCCTGTCGCCATTCGAGCGATCCCTTCTCGCCGTACACGCGCAACCGCAACCCGTTCCCTTCGCCAGCCGCAACCTGCGATGCGATCAGCGTGCCGGTCGCGCCATTGTTCAGCCGCAGCATCGCCGTGCAGTCGTCATCCACAAGCCGCCCGGTCACCACCGAAAGCAACGATGCATTCAGGCTCGTCACCTCAAGCCCGGTCACGTACTCCAGCAGATGAAACGCATGCACGCCGATATCGCCAATGCAGCCCCCGGGACCGCTGAGCGCGGGATCAGCTCGCCATGCAGCCTGCTTCTGTCCCGTCGCTTCGATCGGATTGGTAAGCCAGCCCTGCAGGTATTCGACGGCGATTTTGCGGATCTTGCCCAGCGCACCGCTCGCGCACAGCTCCCGCGCATCCCGGACCAGCGCGTAACCGGCATACGTGTGCGTCAGTCCATACGGCAGGCCGGACTTCGCCACTGCCTGCTCTAGTTGCACCGCCTCGGGATACGTCGCAGTAGCAGGCTTGTCGCTCATCACCGGAAATCCGGCTTCCATCGCCGCCTTCGCCACAGGCAAGTGAAGGTGGTTCGGCGTGACAATTGCGACAAAGTCGATAGGATCCTTCCGATGCCGTTCTTTCTCGAGCATCTGCTGATAGCTTCCGTAGGCTCTCTCGGGGTCGATGCGGTACGACTCACCTGCAACGCGAGATCGTTCCGCCGACTGCGAGAACGCGCCCGCAACAAGCTCAATCCTGCCATCCAGCTCGGCCGCGATGCGGTGCACAGGCCCGATAAAAGCTCCCGGACCGCCGCCAACCATCCCCATCCGCAACTTGCGCTGACTATCCATTCCCGGTTCGCACCTCTATATCCTCGTGCTCCGCTTGATCATTTCGCATCCCAGGCCCGATCACCAGACAAAAGGCACAAGCCTGTAATGAACTTTCTCCCTGTAATCCGAATATCCGACGAGGTGCTCGGCCAGAAATCTCTCCTCATCAAGAAGTCGCCATAGGACCGCCACGGTCATGGGCACGTTAATGAGCATTCCCCACCATGACCCCAGCGCAAGAGGAATACCAAACAGCAAAATCAAACCACCCGAGTACATAGGATGACGTACCAACGCATAAGGTCCCGTTGAAACGACCCTCTGGTCCTCTGCCACCTCAATGATTCCGGAAGTGTAGCTATTCGCCTTGAAGACCGCAAACGTGATCGCAAACCCGGCCAGCATCATCACGTCGCCCGCAATTGCGGCGTATGTCGGAACTTTTGACCACCCGAAGCGATGATCCAGCGCGGGAATCACAAAGTCCGCCAGGAACACAATCGAAGTAATTCCCTGAACAATCTTCTGCCCTGTCCGCTTCTCCGCCTTCGGTCCTGCCTTCAGCCGCCTCTCCAGAAGTGCCGGATCGTTTCTCGCTACCCACACGCTTATCGCGCAGGCCGGTACAAAAAACGCCGCCAGGCATGCCCAGCCCTGCCAATAGCGAAAGGTCCACACGGGAATGAAGACCGCCGCCACCAGGATAAAAAACGTCTGAAGGATCCCGGTCAGCGCTCTTCGATGCAGATCCTTCATCGGCTGCCTCAGTTCCCTGGAATTGCCCTCTTCAGCCCCGGCGCAAGCGTGCGCAGCACAATGAGAGCGACCAGGTACGCTGACCCTGAATAGATAAACAGCGGCACATAGCTGTGCGTCAACTGAAGGATGTGCCCAGCGACGAGCGCGAAGATCGATCCGCCAAGGGCCCCGCCCACCTGTCCAAAGCTCGTGACCGTCCCTACGTACTCGGCAGGAAACATATCCGAGACCGTGGTGAAGATATTGGCCGAGAAGCCCTGATGCGCGGTGGTTGCCAGGCTCAGCAGCGCGACAGCGGTCCACATGGAATGAAGGCCGCCAGCCAGCATAATCGGCACCACCAGGCATGCGCAGGTAAGCATCGTAGCGAGCCGCGCCGCCTTGAGCGTTATCCCGAGCTTCATGTAGGCGCGCGGCAGCCACCCTCCGCCCACGCTTCCCACAGTGGAGAGCACATAAACGATCACGAGCGGAAGACCAATATGGCGCAGGTCGAGCTCAAATCGCGAACTGAAGTAGCCGGGCAGCCAGAACAGATAGAACCACCAGACAGGGTCGGTCAGGAACTTGCCCAGCGCAAAGCCCCAAGTCTGCCGGTACTTGAGCAGGTGCCACCAAGGCATTAATGGACCGGCAGGCGCCGCAACCACAACACCTCTGCTCCAGTCCATCGCCTCGCGCGGCTTGCGGTATTTGATTGACCACCACACGATCCAGATCGCGCTGAACAGGCCAGTGATCAGGAACGCGTACCGCCACCCGAAATGCAACGCCACCCACGGAACAATTGCCGGCGCCAGAATTGCGCCCACGCTGGCCCCTGAATTGAAGATGCCCGTCGCCAGCGACCTTTCCTTGGGTGGAAACCACTCCGCCGTTGCCTTGATCGCAGCCGGAAAGTTGCCGCTCTCGCCCAGACCCAGGAAAAACCGCGCCACGCCGAATCCCATCACTGAGTTGACGAGCGCATGGCCCATCGCGGACAGGCTCCACACGGCCGTGACGATGGGATACCCTTTCCGGCAACCCAGCCGATCGACGAGACGCCCAGCGAAAATGACACCCAACGCATACGCGATCTGAAAGCACCAGACGATGTTGCCGTACTGGATCTCGTTCATGCTGATGGACCGCTCGACCGTCGGCCATCCGTGGAAAAACGGCTGCAGTTGCAGCGTGCTCTTCTCAAGCACCGGCTTCAGAATCGAAAGGACCTGCCGGTCCATGTAGTTGATCGACGTCGCGACAAACAGCATCGCGCACACCGTCCAGCGCCCTGCCAGCGCAGGCGGCTCCGCCAACTGCTCAATGATTTCTGCTGACTGCTCAGCCGATCTGGTTTGCTCGCCCATTTCTTACCAATCTGTCAAAGTGCCATCGAGTTTGCGGTTGATGGGGAGATACGCGCGCTGATACGGATACTTCGCCGCCAGCTTCTCGTCCAGATCGACGCCCAATCCCGGCGCGTCTCCGGGGTGCATCACGCCGTCACTGAACGTATAGTGGTGCGGGAAAACGGCATCCGTCTCATCCGTATGCGGCATGTGTTCCTGAATGCCGAAGTTGTGAATCGCGGTATCAAAGTGCAGCGCCGCCGCCATCGTCACCGGCGAAAGATCCGTCGCACCGTGGAATCCTGTGCGCACGTTGTAAAGCGCCGCGAAGTCCGCGGTCTTTTTCAGGTGCGTGAATCCGCCGCCATGCACCAGGGTCATCCGCAGGTAGTCGATCCACTGATTGCGGATCAGGTCGTGCGCATCCCAGACTGAATTGAACACCTCGCCCACCGCAATCGGTGTCACCGTATGGTCGCGGATAATCTTGAAGTTTTCCTGCAACTCTGCCGGTGTAGGATCTTCCATCCAAAAGAGATGATACGGTTCAAGCTCCTTGCCAAGCCGGCCCGCCTCAATCGGTGTCAGGCGATGATGGCAGTCATGCAGCAAGTGCAGTTCTTCGCCAAACTCCTCGCGCACGCGCTCAAACAGTTTCGGCACATGCCTTAGATAAAGTTCCGTCGACCACTCGTACTCCGTCGGCAAGCCGCGCTCGGCAGGCTCGTATCGGCCCGGCCCCTTTGAGACGCCATACGTGCTCGACAGCCCCGGAATACCGCTCTGCACACGAATTGCCTTGTAGCCCATCTCCTTGTGTCGGGCCACGTCTTCGATCGCCTGATCGATGTCTTTTCCGTTTGCGTGCGCATAGACAAGCACGCCCTCGCGGCTCTTGCCTCCCAGCAGGTTGTAGACCGGCGTATTCAGCGCCTTTCCCTTGATGTCCCACAACGCGACATCGACCGCGCCAATCGCCGCCATGGTCACCGGGCCGCGCCTCCAGTAGGCGCCCCGATAGAGATACTGCCAGATGTCTTCTGTTTGGAATGGATCGCGCCCGATGATGCACGGGATCACGTGATCTGTGAGGTAGCTTGCAACGGCCAGTTCACGCCCGTTCAGCGTCCCGTCGCCGAGCCCGTAGATGCCCTCGTCCGTCTCGATCTTCAGCGTGACAAAGTTCCGCCCCGGCGAAGTGATGTTGACGTAAGCGTTGGTGATCTTCATTCTCAGTTCGTCCCGTCTACTCCTACTGCCTAGAACCATCTCATAAATCTGCCTGAAGGGCACGGCTTTAGCCGTGCCTCAAAACCGCATAAACCAAGGGGCTTTACCCCTGAGGCGCGCCTTGTGAGGACTGAGCGGCATTGATGAAATGGCTCTAGTCCCTAGTCTCCCTGTCTCTACTGGTTCACTCCGCTCGCCAGGAAGCCCCCGTCCACCGCCACAATCTCGCCGGTCACATAAGAAGCGGCCTCAGACGCAAGGAAGACCGCCGCTCCGGCCAGCTCTTTCGCATGGCCGAACCGTCCCATCGGCACGCGCATGTGCAGTTCCTCTCCGCGCGGAGTGCCCGTAATGATCTTTGCGTTCAACTCTGTCGGAAACATCCCCGGGGCAATTGCATTAACGTTCACGCCTGTCTTCGCCAGTTCAACCGCAAGAACCTTGGTCAGTGAACCCACCGCTGCCTTTGAAGCAGAATATGCACCCACCTGAAAGAACGCGACAAATGTGGTCAAAGAGGCAATATTGATGATTCGCCCGTACCCGGCTTTCACCATCGTCTTTCCGAAGATCTGGCAAGTGCGAAGTGATCCCAGCAAATTCGTATCGATCACGCGTGACCAATCGGCTTCGCTGACTTCGAGCGTCGGTGCCTTATGCGTGACCCCTGCGGCGTTCACGAGGATGTCGACCTTCCCGAAGTCTCTGATCACAGAATCGTGGAGCGCCTCCAACGACGCCCGATCCAGTACGTCGCTCGTCAAGCGCAACGTGCGGCGCCCGAGACCTTCGATTTCCGTGGCGACCTTGTCTACCTGCTCCACGCGGCGCGAACTCGCCACGACGTCGGCGCCTGCCTCGGCAAGGCCCAGGGCGATTGCATGGCCCAGCCCCGTAGTCCCGCCGGTGACCACCGCAACTCTGCCGTTCAAATCGAAGAGACTCTGGCTCATTTTGTGCTATCCAACCTTGATTGAAAACGCTCCAGAGCGCGCTGAAATCGCCCTTTGAAGCAACGGCTCGTAATTCGGCGCACGATCAAACCGCATTCACCCGCCCCAAGAAATCTATCACGCGCACCGTTTGAATTCAGACCTCAACTAAATCGAGTTTCCCTCTCTGCGGGATGCGTCACTTTACGGCGAGAGCGAATGCGATAGAGTGTCATTGGACAAAGATTTGATAGCCATGGAACCGATCCTGATCCCTGAACGAAACCTGCGCTGGGATTGCCTGAGTCTCGGCGAAGTCATGCTTCGCCTCGATCCCGGCGATGCCCGCATTCATACCGCCCGTCACTTCTCAGTGTGGGAAGGCGGCGGCGAATATAACGTGGCTCGCGGTCTCCGCCGCTGCTTCGGACTTCGCACCGCCATTGCGACAGCGCTCGCCGACAACGCGGTAGGCCGGCTCGTCGAGGACCTCATTCTGCAGGGCGGCGTTGACACTTCCCTGCTCAAGTGGCTCGCATTCGACGGCGTGGGCCGCACCGTTCGCAATGGGCTCAACTTTACGGAGCGCGGCTTCGGCGTGCGCGCTGCCGCAGGCTGCAGCGATCGTGGCCACACTGCCGTCAGCCAGGTCAAGCCGGGCGACTTCGACTGGAGCGCAATCTTCGGTTCGCCGAACGGCTCCCGCTGGTTCCATACGGGCGGAATCTTCGCAGCTCTCTCGGCGTCAACGGCCGACGTGGCCGCCGAGGCCATGGACGCGGCGCGCAGCCATGGAACCCCTGTCTCCTTCGACCTGAACTACCGCGATTCTCTCTGGAAATCGATCGGCGGCAAGGCCAAGGCGCAGGAAGTCAACCGCGCCCTCGTCCGCAAAGTGGATCTGCTTTTGGGCAATGAAGAGGATTTCTCGGCCATGCTCGGGGTTGAGATCAAGGGCGTAAGTGAAGATTTCACTGAGCTGCCCATCGCCGGATACGAAGAGATGCTGCGCGAGGTTGCCGCAGCCTATCCGAACCTGAAGCTCATCGCCAGCACTCTGCGCACCGCGCAGACCGCAAGCCGAAACGCATGGGGCGCGATCGCCCTTTACCAGGACAAGATTGTCCACGTGCCTCAGCAGGAGATCGATATCTTCGATCGCGTCGGCGGCGGAGACAGCTTCGCCTCCGGACTCATCTACGGATTGCTCTCCGGAAAGCCGATCGAATGGGCCCTGCGATGCGGCGTGGCTCACGGAGCTTTGGCCATGACCACTCCGGGCGACACCAGCATGGCCACAATCGCCGAAGTCGAACGCGCCATGAAAGGCGGCTCCGCCCGCATTGCACGATAACGGGCTCAAAGCCCGAGGAAATGAATATGCACGAAACTACTGCTCAAATCATCGAACGCGTCGGCCTGATTCCGGTGCTCCGCGCCCGTAACGCGGGTCAGGCTCACGCGGTCGTTCAGGCCATGCTCGCCGGTGGCGTAACCGTCGTGGAAGTCACTATGACCGTTCCCGGCGCCATCGACCTCCTGAAGGAACTCAAGCAGGAATACGCAAGCAGGCTTCTCCTCGGCTCCGGCACTGTCACCACATCCGCAGAGGCCGAAGCCACCATCGAGGCCGGCGCGGAGTTCGTCGTCAGTCCAAGCCTGCACCCTGAGGTGATCGCCGCAACCAAAGCAGCCAACAAGCTCTCCATTCCCGGCGCGCTCACACCCACTGAAGTCATCACCGCATGGCGAGCCGGAGCAGATTACGTGAAGATCTTTCCGTGTTCCGCGATGGGCGGGTCAAGCTATCTCAAGTCCCTTCTCGCTCCATTTCCATTCCTGAAGCTCATTCCCACGGGAGGCGTCACTCTCGAGACCGCTGAAGGCTTTCTCCGCGCTGGTGCACGAGCGCTCGGCGTGGGAAGCGACCTGGTAAACCTTGCTGCAATCGATGCAGGCCGCCCTGAGACAATCTCCGAGACTGCCCGCGCATACCTCCAGGTCTTCGCGAAGATGCGCGGAGGACTTCAGCCCGCCGATTAGGTCCTGATCCGGATGCGCCGCCGGATTCGTCGGCTGCCACGTCCCGTCGGATCATGCATTGAGGCTCTGAGGGTTATACTGCGTCTGCCGAATTAAACGCAATGATCTCCGCCATGAACTGCGCATCGCATGATTCTGCCGCAGCTTTGGTCATCCATTCAGAGGCAGCATGATCACACTTCGCATTGCGCTTCGCAATTATTCTGACTTTGAAAACGCTCTGGCTGAAGAGGCGCGGCTTTTTGAGGCGCTTCACCCCGGCGTCAAAGTTGACCTCGTCTCTGTCGGCATTCATGAGCTTTACAAGTCAGCCATAACCGATGGCGGATTGCGCGATGGCCACTTCGATCTTGCGCTGCTCGTTACCGATTGGCTGGCCGAAGGCATGGCCGCAGGACTTCTCGAAGACCTTCACCCCTGGCACCAGCGCATTCCGGTTCACGACTGGCCGCACGGCTGGCCGCGCTCCCTCGTTGAACCGCTGATATTTGACAACCGCCTTTCCTCCCTTCCATGGCACGATGGCCCCGAGTGCCTCGTGTACCGAACCGATCTCTTTGCGGACCCGGCCAGACGAAGTGCCTTCCGCGCGCAGTTCTTGCGCGAACTCGCACCGCCCACAACATGGGAAGAATTCGAGCAGACTGCGCGCTTTTTCACCGACGCCGCAGCCGGTCTCTACGGCACGGTCTTCGCCGCATTCCCTGACGGTCACAACACGCTCTACGACTTCGCCCTTCAGCTCTGGAGCCGCGGCGGCGAGTTGCTCAATGCTTCAGGTGAGCCGCAATTCACAACGCCGCAGGCCCTCGCCGCTCTCGACTTTTACCGGCGCGTGGTGCGCGACCCGTCCCTCTGCCATCCCCGATCGCCCGGGCTTGACTCCACGCAATCCGGCGATCTCTTCCTCGCCGGAGAAGTGGCCATGATGCCCAACTGGTTCGGATTTGCTGCGCGCTCCGGTCGCGAAGGCTCGCCTCTCGCCGGCAAGGTTGCCATCGCCCCCATTCCAACCGCGAACGGCGCCCCACCCACTTCGCTTTCAGTCTTCTGGGCGCTCGCCCTGGGAAGAGGTTCGCGAAACAAGGAACTCGCCTGGCATTTTCTCCGCTTCGTCTCCAGCGCCGAACGCGATCTCGGAATCACGCGCCATGGCGCCGTTGGCGCTCGGCTCTCCACCTGGCGCAATCCCGAGCTCCAAGCCCGCATTCCGGCCTACCGCGACGTTGAAGCCATCTCTCTCGGCGCACGCCGACTGCCCGCCGGACCCGGCATGGCAGAATTCGCCGCCATTATCGATGGCGTCGTGACGCGCGCCCTCACGACAAACGACACAACAGCCGATATTCTTCGATCGGCGCAAAGTGAAATTGACCAAAAAGGATTGAGATTCCAATGAGCACGCACGCGAACCCGACCGCCTCCGCATCCGATCGGTCATTTCGTCTTGAAGGCCGTCACGCCCTGGTGACAGGCGGAGCCAGCGGCATAGGAGAAGCAACCGTAAAGGAGCTGGTTCGCGCAGGCGCATTCGTGCTGATCGGCGACATCAACCTGGCAGCCGCAGAAGCTCTCGCCGAATCCGTTGGCTCGGCAAAGGCTGTCCATCTTGACGTCACCAGCCCTGACTCCATCGCCGCCGCCGTCTCCCACACCAGCCGGCTCGACATCCTTGTGAACAACGCCGGCATCGGCCACGTCGGATCCATCGAGCAAACCGAGCCCGAGGATTTCGACCGCCTGATGAACGTCAACGTCCGCTCTGTCTACCTGGTCACGCGAGCCTTCCTCCCCACGCTCCTGGCCGCGGGCCGCAACGGCGGACCCGTCGGCTCCATCGTGAACATCGCCTCCGTCGCCGGTCTGGTCGGCATCAAGCAGCGCTTTGCTTACTGCACCACCAAGGGCGCGATCGTCTCCATGACGCGCCAGATCGCCGTCGAATACCCCAAAACTCTCCGTGTGAATGCAATCTGCCCCGGCACCGTCGAGACGCCCTTCGTCGAGGGCTACCTTGAGAAGTTCCACAAGCACAACAAGGAGGAGGTTCGCGCCGAACTCCGCGCGCGCCAGCCCATCGGTCGCCTCGGCAAGCCGGAAGAGATCGCCTCGATGGTGCGCTACCTGGCTTCAGACGAAGCCGCCTTCATCACCGGTTCGCTTTTCTCCATTGATGGCGGCTGGACTGCCGCGTAAATGATTTGATCTTCTCCGCCCTGGAGGCCACTGATGAGATTTGTTTCGTTCTCGGTTGTCGACGAGCCGGTTCGGCCCGGCGTTCTCTTTCAAGACACAAAGATCGTCCTCGACCTCAGCTCGAGCGGCTTCGCCACAATGATCGACGTCGTCTCGCGCGGAAATCTCAAAACCCTCGCTGCGAACAAGCTGCCGCTCGCGCAGGTCAAGCTGCACGCGCCCATCTCCAATCCCCCGCGCGTCTTCGCCATCGGCCTCAACTACCGCGATCACGCAAAAGAGTCCGGCATGGAGGTTCCCACCACTCCCGTTGTCTTCTTCAAGCTCCCCACCGCCATCATCGGCCCCGGCCAACCGATCGTCCTGCCCCGCAACTCTACGCAGCCCGACTACGAAGCAGAATTCGCCTTCGTCATCGGCAAAGGCGGATACCGGATCCCCGCATCAGCTTGGCGAAACCATGTTTTTGGATACACCATCGTCAACGACGTCAGCGCACGCGACGTGCAATTCGCCACATCCCAGTGGTCCATGAGCAAGAGCTTCCCCACGTTCTGCCCGCTCGGCCCCGTCATCGTCACCGCGGATGAAATCGCCGACCCGCATCAGCTCGACATCAGCCTCGACATCGACGGCGAAGTGCTTCAGCACTCCAACACACGCGAACTCATCTTCAAGATTCCCGAGCTGATCGAGTACCTTTCCTCCATCACGCCGCTCCTCCCGGGAGACATCGTCTCCACCGGAACCCCCTCCGGCGTCGGCCTAGGCCGCACTCCCAAACGCTGGCTCAGACCCGGAGAAACCGTGACCATCACGATCGAGGGTATCGGCTCACTCACCAACCCCGTCGTCGCAGAATAGCCACACCGGGCCCTGCTCACGAACCCTGGGTGCCCCATTCATGCCGCAGCTTTATCGCGGCATGAATGGGAAACCAAGAACCCCAATGCCTTGTCATGCAGTTGGCTATGTGCCCTAACCCGCGGCCCTGTTTACATTCCCCCGCTCCTCTGCCCAAAGCCACGCATAAACCCCCACCGCCGCAAAGCAGACCACCGGCACCATGTACGCAGCCTGCAACCCCTTTGAGTCCGCAAGCATCCCCATCACCTTCGTCAAAGCCGCGCCCCCCAGGATCGCCATCACCAGCAGCGAGCCGGCGGTCTTGGTCTTCTCGCCCATCCCCTTCAGCCCGAGCGCAAAGATGGTCGGAAACATGATCGACATAAAGAGACTCGTCGTCAGCAGACACCCCACGCCAAACCAGCCCGGACGGGCCACCGCAAACAAACCAAGCACCACGTTGATCGCCGCATAAGCGCCCAGCATCGTTCGAGCTTCAAAGTGCTTCATCAGCCACGCCGAGCTGAACCGCCCCACCGCGAAGGCCGCCAGCGTCCCCGTCAGCATGTAGCCCGCGAACTTATCTCCCACTCCCGTCGCCGAGCGAACATACAAAATGAAATAGCTCCATGTGCCCACTTGCGCGCCCACGTAGAGAAATTGCGCCAGCACTGCCATCACAAAATGCCGCTGCCACAAACTCACCTTCTCCCCCGGCTTCGACTCATGATGCGGATCTCCGGCGCCAAGATCAGGAAACTTCGTAGCCGCCACCATCAGCGCCCATAGCAACGCAACAGTGCCCAGCACCAGGTAGGTCGGTACCACTCTCAGCGTCTCGCTATGCAGATACGCCGCCCGCTGTGCCGCTGTCTCCGCCCCGCTCAATTCGATCCCGGAGAAGATGAAAACCGTCCCCACCAGCCCCGCCGTAATCGACCCCAGCGGATTGAATGCCTGCGACAGATTGAGCCGCCGCTCGCTTGAGGCCGCAGACCCCAGCTGCGCAATAAACGAGTTCGCACCCGTTTCAAGAAACGACAGTCCGCTCCCGATCACGAACTGCGCCACGACGAAGAAGCTGTACCGGTCAAAATGCGCTGCCGGCCAGAATAGCCAGCATCCCGTGCCCATCAGCGCAAGCCCCGTGATGACGCCCACTTTGTATCCAAAGTGCCGCATGATCTGCCCGGCCGGAATCGCCAGCAGAAAATAGCCGACAAAAATTCCGATTTGCAGCTGCGCCGCCCCTGACCGGCTAACCTCGAACGACTTCATGAATTGCCGAATCAAAAAGTCAGTCAGATTATTCGGAATGGCCCACAGAAAGAAGAGTGGTGTTACCACCAGGAAAGGCGCCAGCCGCCCCTTGGGGATCAACGGCGCTTCCAATTCCTCGTGCCGTGTATGCGTTCCAGATGCGATCGGACCGGTAGAAATGCTCAAGCGGGTACGTCCTTCCAGGCGGAATGCAGCGCGAACTCACTTCAGGCCGTGCCTGCATCTATAGAATCGTTCGACCAGTTCTATCCAATTCGCGTGTCTCGTGGCAACTCGCCCCGTCAGCTTCTTTGGCCCACGTGTCCCGGCGGCCCGCCATTTGCGTGATAATCACAGGTGACTATGGAACTCACTGGACAATCGTTCATCGGCTCAAGCCGCGGCACTTATGAGGGCGCAGAATTCCACGCCGTCAACCCGCAAACCGGCGCACTGTTCGCGCCTGCATATCACTCGGCAACGCCCGCCCAATTGGACGAGGCCGTTCGCCAGGCCGCCGAAGCCTTCGACTCCTACTCGCAGACCAGCGGCAAGGTCCGAGCGGCTTTCCTTCGCCGCGTCGCTGACGGATTCGAGGCCCACAAGCAGGTCCTGGCAGAGCGCGCACATCTCGAAACCGCATTGCCCATGCCGCGCCTTCTCGGCGAGGTCGGTCGCACCGCGAACCAGTTGCGGATGTTCGCCTCGGTCGTTGAAGAAGGCTCCTGGGTACAGGCGCGCATTGACCCCGCTCTCCCCGATCGCCAGCCCCTCCCGCGACCTGACATTCGCTCCATGCTTCGCCCGCTCGGCCCCGTCGCCGTCTTCGGCGCCAGCAACTTCCCTCTCGCCTTCTCCGTCGCCGGCGGCGACACCGCCTCCGCGCTCGCCGCAGGGTGCCCCGTCGTCGTGAAAGCTCATCCTGCCCATCCCGGCACCAGCGAATTCGCAGCGCACATCATCGCTGAAGCGGTCACGACCGAAGGCCTCCATCCCGGTGTCTTCTCCATGCTCTTCGACTCCGGCATTGAGATCGGTGCCGCGCTCGTCATGCATCCTCACATCCGCGCCGTCGCCTTTACCGGCTCTCTGCGGGGAGGCCGCGCATTAATGAATCTCGCCGCCTCCCGCCCCGATCCAATTCCCTGCTTCACTGAGATGTCGAGCGGCAATCCCGTCTTCGTGCTTCCCGGCGCGATGCGGAAAGGTCCCGAGACACTCGCGCAAAACCTCTTCGGATCTTTCACCCTCGGCGCGGGCCAGTTCTGTACCAAGCCCGGCATCGTGATGGTTCCTGAAGCGCCTGAAGGTCAGGCCTTCTTGAACGTGCTTCGCTCCCTCGTTGAGAAGTCTCAGCCCTTCACGCTTCTCACCGCCGGAATTGCCCGCGAATACGGCCTCGCCTCCGAGGCCCGCGCAAAGCAGGTTCCGCTGGCCGCCGAAGGAATGCCTCTCGTCAATAGGTCGAAGAGCCGGGAGGACCGTTCCACGCTCAATCGAAGCTCTTCACCGTCTGCCTCGATCAGCTCGTGGCACAGCCTGAGCTCGCCGACGAAATCTTTGGCCCTGACACATTGCTGGTCCACTGCGACAGCGCGAAGGATTTTGTGCGTGCCGCCCGCGCACTCGAAGGCCACCTGACCGCAACCATCCTCGGCGACGATGATGACCTCGCGGCGAATCGCGAACTCATCCAGATCCTCGAACAGAAAGCGGGCCGTCTCATCTTCAACGGATTCCCCACCGGCGTCGAAGTAACCCACGCCATGGTTCACGGCGGCCCTTATCCCTCGACCTCCGACCCGCGCTTCACATCCGTCGGCAGTCTCGCCATCTACCGCTTCGCCCGCCCGGTCTGCTTCCAGAACTTCCCGCAGCAGATGCTCCCCCCCGAACTGCAGGATGCGAACCCGCTCGCCATCGCGCGCCTGCGTGACGGCAAACTCGAGTCCTCCATCCGCGGAGATTCGTGACCCCCGCTCTGGTGTCACTAGAAGCCATCTCATAAATCTGTTTTGAAAGGGCACGGCTTTAGAGCCTGCCCTGAGCTTGCCGAAGGGTGCCATCAAAACCTCATAAAACCAAGGGGCTTTAGCCCCTGAGGCGTGCCTTCTGGGAGACTGAGCGGCATTTATGAGATAGCTACTAGCGTGATTCCGGATTCCGAACCTCACGCGAGCGACGAACGCAAGCGGTTCGGCAGTCTTGGGCGCTGCTGCACGGGCCAGCGTCTGGCCTGCGCAATGCAAATAACATGCAGAATCAGAAACAACGGCACTGCGAACGTTGGGATCATGCTGAGAGGGAGCACGGTCATCGCATTCGTCGGAATGCCGCGAGGATCGATCACTCCAGCGAGCGTACCCATCGCCACCGCATTCACAAGGTCCGCGATTCCCAGAATCTGCCAGATGATGAATGCCCTGCGATGATCCGGGTTCGCCCACTTGAGTGCGACAAGAAATGCAGTCGCGCCGATGGCAAGGTCGCCCCATCCAGCAGGCCAGGCGAAGAGACCCGGCAGAATGCCATAGGTAGCGAGGACTAAAAAGACATACCCGGCGATTCTCCAGCTTTGAACCATGGTCAATATGCGCGGATTCAAGGACATCGTGAACTGGCGAAATTCCACCGATGCAGCGAACCAGACCAGAAACGCCACAATCGGCGACAACACCGCCAACCCGAGTGGAATCGCAAGGGCGGTTGGGCCGGTTCGGTAGACGTGTAGAGCCGCAGCGACGAGTGACAGAACGAACCAGGCGCCAATCAGCCCGGCGGTTAGCTTTGCGTATTTTGGCATGTTGTATCTCCTCACTCTGTGACCATCGAGGTCACCTCGTTGGTTAGTTCCAGTAAGTTGTCCCAGCGTTCGTCTCCAAGTCGCCGTCGCAGCTCAACCTGCACTTTCTCCCAATGGGGCAGCGCTCGGTTGAGCTGATCCTTCCCTGGTCGAGTCAGGCGCAGCCATCGCTCGCGGCGGTCTTTCCTTTGCCGTTTTGCAATCCATCCATGCCGTCCCATGATCTCCAGCGTTCGAGTCAGGGTGGTGCTGTCCATTGCAAGAATCTGTCCCAGCTGTCCCTGAGTGACTTCTCCGGCCAGCGACAGCGCTTGCAGGATGGTGAACTGCGTAGCCTTTAGACCCAGCGGGCGCAACGCTTCCTCATAGTGCTGGGTTAGAGCCCGCGCCGCGCGTCGAGAACTCGCGCACATGCAAGAGAGCGCCGGTATGGATACCTTTCCCATGGCACGATAGATGTATATGCATCTACTTGTGATTCACAAAAAGAACGCATATCTTTGGCTGACGACACCCGCGCCTCTGCATGGATCACTCGCAACGAAGGCTTTCCGCGACGAATGCAAAATCGGAGATGCCGTTTTCCGGTCCACAGGCGTAAAATTTGACGCTACCCGCCGCGCCGGCATGCGGCAACCTTGAAAGACCACTCAACAAGACAAACCTTCCCTCGTTTTCTTCAAGAAGGAGGAAATATGCTTCACCTGATGTGGGTCGCGGTCATTGGCCTGATCGTCGGCGTATTGGCCAAGATGATCATGCCCGGTAGAGATCCGGGCGGAATCTTCATCACGATGATCCTCGGAATCGTCGGATCACTTGTGGCAACCTGGTTGGGACGCATCATCGGCCTCTATGGCCCTGACGCTTCCGCCGGCTTCATCATGTCGGTCCTGGGAGCAATCCTCGTACTGGCCATCTATCACTTCTTCCGAAGGAAAACGATGAGCACGGCATAATCCTCGGAATCTCCAGGAAGAAGAACAGCACCCTCCCAGCCATGGCGATAGGGTCCTTACTCCATGTGTGATCGCTGTTGTTTCAGTTTCATCGCGCATGAGTGCGAGGCAAGAGCTGGTTGCATAGATCGGGTTTTGAAAGGGCACGGCTTTAGCCGTGCCGCCGAATCCACAAAATATATGGGGCTTTAGCCCCTAAGGGATGTTCTGCACGCGTCTGGCAACATTTATGCCAGGGTGCCCATTCATGCGCAGTCTCATCGCGCATGAGTGGGGGCATGAACGGCCACCCCCGTGCAGAGAATTACCCGCATTCACCCCACAATAGAAGTTGAATCTCGAACAGAAGAAGCCCGTCCAAAACCAGCATCGCCACCACAATATGAGACAAAAATGCTCAAATCGCCACAAACCTGCCCGTAAGTTATTTCCTGAGAGTATTCTGCGGCTAAGTCCAATGCCCAGAGGATTTTAGCGACACACCCCTCTCTTAACCCACTGAAAATAAGGAATTTCTCTACAGAATCCGGGGAGGGGAGGGCAAAATCTCACATAGTGGTTTCGGCTTTCTAGCCTTGCCCGACCCCTGACCACTGATCCCTGATCACTGATCATTGGGTAAGCTTCACAGCACCTTCGCCAGCCACTGGCCCGTATGCGAATGCAGATTGCCTGCAATCTCTTCCGGCGTGCCCTTCAGCCACGATCTGGCCGCCGCCCTCGCCGCCTTCCGGCCCCAGGTCGATCACCCAGTCCGCGCTCTTGATCACGTCGAGGTTGTGCTCGATCACGATCAGCGACCCGCCGCCGTCGATCAGCTTGCGAAACGCCGTCAGCAGCTTCGACACATCGTCGAAGTGCAGACCCGTCGTCGGCTCGTCGAGAATGTAGAGCACGCGGCTCGCCTGCGATGGCTTGGCATTCGCATTCGCCGCGCGCACCTGCGCCAGATGCGCCGCCAGCTTCACGCGCTGCGCCTCGCCGCCCGAAAGCGTCGTCGCCGACTGCCCCAGCCGCAGATAGCCCAGCCCAATCTCATCCAGCACGGCCAGCTTTTCCAGCAGCCGCGTCTGCCCGGCAAAGAAGCGCAGCGCCTCCTTCACCGTCATCTGCAGCACTTCGTGAATGTTCTTGCCCTTGTACTGCACCTCGAGAATCTTCGTCTGGTAGCGAGTGCCGTTGCAGTCTTCGCACGGCAGCTCCACGTCGGCCAGAAACTGCATCTCCACCGTCACCGTGCCGTCGCCTTCGCAGGTGTTGCAGCGGCCGCCCGGCACGTTGAAGGAAAAATGTCCCGGCGTCAGCGACAGCCGCTTCGCCTCGGGCTGCGACGCAAACAATTCGCGAACCAGGTCGAATCCCTTGATGTACGTGATCGGATTCGAGCGCGGCGTCCGTCCAATCGGCGTCTGATCGACCAGCACGACATCGTTCAGCCGCTCCACGCCGGTCAGCGACTTGAACACCCCGGCAGGATCGCCGCCATCGGTCTGCCCCAGCGCACGCGCCACGGCGCGATACAGCACCTGGTGCACCAGCGTCGATTTGCCCGATCCGGAAACGCCGGTGATCGCCACCAGCATGCCCAGCGGAATCTCCACGTCGAGGCCGTGCAGATTGTTCGCCTCCGCCCCGCGCAGCACCAGCTTCTCGCGTCCCGGCTCGCGTCGCCGCGTCGGCACCGGAATCGAAATCTTCCCGGAAAGATAACGGCCGGTCAGCGAATTCGGATTCGCCTCAATCTCCGCCAGCACGCCCTCGGCCAGCAGCTTGCCGCCAAACTCGCCCGCGCCCGGCCCAAGATCGAGCAGATGATCCGCCGACGCGCAGCACGTCCGCATCGTGCTCCACTACGAGAATCGTGTTGCCCAGATCGCGCAGCTCTTCCAGGATGCGAATCAGCCGCGCCGTGTCGCGCGTGTGCAGTCCGATCGACGGCTCATCCAGCACGTAGAGCGCGCCCACCAGCCGCGATCCCAGCGAGGTTGCCAGCTGAATGCGCTGCGCCTCGCCGCCCGAGAGCGTCGAGGCCAGCCGGTCCAGCGTCAGGTACTCCAGTCCCACCGCATCCAGAAAGCTCAGCCGCTGCCGCACTTCATCCAGAATCGGCCCGGCAATCTCCTCCTGCATCGGCGACAACTCGAGCGCGTCGAAAGAACTCCTTGCGCTTGCGCAATCGTCAGCGCCGTCGCCTGGCAGATGTTCAGCCCGTTCAGCCGCACCGCGCGCGCCTCGGCCCGCAGCCGCTGCCCGCGGCAATCCGGACACTCCGCATAGCCGCGATACTTGCTCAGCATCACGCGCACGTGCAGCTTGTACTTCTTGCGCTCCATCTGCGCGAAGAACCCGTAAACGCCCTTCGAAGCTTCCCTTGCCGCGCAGCACCATCTCGCGCGCCGCTTCGGTCATCTCGCGCCACGGCACATCCAGCGGCACGCCCAGCGCCGCCGCCTGCTTGCTTCAGCTCGGTGAACCAGCGGCCGGTACTTCGGCCGATTCCACGGATCGATCGCGCCGTCGTTCAGCGTCAGCCCCTTGTCGGGAATCACGAGGTTCAGATCGTAGTCGACCGTGTTGCCGAATCCCTGGCAGCGCGGACACGCGCCAAACGGATTGTTGAAGCTGAACAGCCGCGGCTCCGGCTCCTTGCCCGGCCGATGGCAGCTCTTGCACTCGTACGCCGCCAGAAAACCGATGCCGGCGCCGCTCCGCCGTCTCTTCACGCGGAACCTCTTCGAAGATCACTTCGCCGCGCTTCGCGATACGCGATCTCCGCCGCATCCACGATGCGCGCGCGATTCTCCGCGCTCACCACGATCCGGTCGAGCAGCACAAACACCGGAAGCGTAAAGTCCAGGTCGAGCAGCGACTCCGGCGTGGAGAATTCGAAGATCTGTCCGCTGCTGATAAAGCCGATTGAAACCCGAGCCGCGCAACTCCACCAGCCGCGCCTTCAACGCCTCCGTCATCGGCTCCAGTCGGCCGCCTGTCTTCGCGGCCGTCTTTGCCGCCGACTTGCTCGCGCTTTCGCTGGCTGGCTTTGCCGGCTCTGGCCGCAGGCATCTCGTGCCGCACCGGAAACAGCGCATTCAGCCGGGTTCCCTCGCCCAGCGCCAGCACCGCTTCGGCCACTTCGTCCATCGAGTCGCGCTTCACCAGCCCGTCGCAGTAGATGCAGTGCACCGTCCCGCAGCGCGCATACAGCAGGCGCAGGTAGTCGTAGATCTCGGTCGCCGTCGCCACCGTCGAGCGCGGATTGCGCGTCGTGTTCTTCTGCTTGATGGCGATGGCCGGCGCCAGCCCGTCGATCTCGTCCACATCGGGCTTCTCGATCCGCTCCAGAAACTGCCGCGCGTACGCCGACAGCGACTCCACGTAGCGCCGCTGCCCCTCGGCATAGATCGTGTCGAAGGCCAGCGAACTCTTGCCCGAACCCGACACGCCGCTGACCACCGTCAGCTTGCCGTGGGGAATCTCGCAGGAGATGTTCTTCAGATTGTGGGTCCGCGCGCCGCGGATGACGATGGCGTCGTTTGATGAAGTCAACGAGAAAGCACCGGGAAGAATTCTTCCGGCTGCGTCACAGTCCCCTCAGAGAGGCTCAGGGCGCAACCGGCCATTCTTTATTATAAGGTGCAGAATTCCCCCTGCGTTCCGAGCGGGCTCGTTCGCATCACCGAGTCAAAGTCGGGCACTTGCCATCTTCCGCGAAAAAAGAATGGTCTGCACGCCCTGCGCAGATTCGCGCATTTGTCCTGCGTATTAATCTCAGCGGAATGGGCGTGCTGAGCCAAGAGAAACAGTCCTAGGCAGCCAAAGCCGGTCCCATCCGCGTCGAAGACGCCGCGAGGGCTGGCAAAGAAGAAAACTGAGTCGCGGGCATTTCGTCCTCCCGGTTCAGCACTACCGCAAGGCTCATCAACACTTCAGAGGCGCACGCCGGACACTGGTTCGCATTGTTCCCGATCGCGTTGCAGTCCTGGCAGAGATAAGCACTCATCAACGGGAAATGCTGCAGCTTCAGGTACGAGGCAACTTCGTTGGAACGTCTTAAAGCAGGGGTCAGCATTTTTCTCACCTTGGTTCTGGGGATTTGAGTGATGGATCAACTGCACCCATCGTGCTCTGTGTCACAAGGATGCCAGCATAAGTGACGGAGTTGTTTTTCTCGCAGCAAGCGGTGGCGTCACGAAAGTAGCACCGCAGTGGTTACTACTCACGACGTAAGTTACCACCCTCTGGGTACTTGTTTTAGCTCGATGAACTGCCGGGCTTCTGCGATCAAACCGAATATCTTTCAGGCAAGATACTCGAACGGCGACCCTTAGCAGCGCGTTACAAACGGGCAAATGCGCCACACCAAAGTGACCCAAATCGCCGAACATCCAGCGCGCGCCGTGCCGCGAACACAAGCCATTTCTTCGGATGTTGTGCCGGGATGCGTCGAATATTCATGGCCCGCTTTAAACTGTTAGCTGAGGTAATAAGTGCGTCGCATCGCCTTTAGTGTCTTTGTTCCTGCATTGATCGTTTCCGCTTTCCAACTGACCGCTCAGAGTCAGCGGCAAAAGCCACCCGACTCAGTACCCACAGCCCCTGCGAGTCAAGCCATTGCGCCGGAGGTTGCCGACGCTGAGGCCGCAATCGTCAAATCCGACTGGAAATCTGCTCAAACAAAGCTCGACGTGTGGCTCGCTGCGAATCCATCAGACGCGCGCGCGCTCTTCGACGCTGGTTACGTGGCCGATGTACAGGGCCGTCTCGACGATGCGGCTGGCCTCTACCGCCGTTCCGTGGAGGCTGATCCCAAGTCGTTAGAGGCTCGTCTTTCTCTAGGCCTGCTGCTGGCCCGCCAGGGCAAACAGGACGAGGCCCGGCCCGAGTTGCTTGCTGCGACTGAACTCGATCCGGGTCAGGCTGGCCCTGCGCTCAAAGCGCGTGCGTGGCGCGCCCTCGCACAGATCGACAAGCCCGGGCCTGACAACCCCGGAAACGTCACGCAGGCCTCAAGCGACCTGCTCGAAGCGCTGAAGCTCAGCCCTGAGACGCCTGCTGATACACTCCTCGCGGCGAATCTGGCTGAATCTGCCGGCCAATATGACGCAGCCGAAGCCGCCTATCGCCGCCTCCTCAACGCCGAGCCCAATTCGCTGGAAGCCCAAACGGGCCTGGCTCACGTCCTTATTCTGCGCAAACAGTATCCTGAAGCGGAAACCTTCATCCGTGGAGCGCTCGAGCACTCACCCGACAGCCCTGCTCTGAATGCGCAGCTTGCCACCGTTCTTGCTGCCCAGGACAAGGCGGAGGCTCTGCCGCTGCTCCAAAAGCTCCATGACACACACCCGAACGATCAGGCGATCAGTCGCATGCTCGCAGACGTTCTGACGCAGGCAGGCGACTCCGCAGGCGCCGACAAACTCTACGCATCCCTGCTTAGGACCAACCCTGACGACGTCGGCCTGCTCGTCGCTCACGGCCAGAATCTGACTCGCGAGCTCAAATACCCTGAGGCTCTTGCAGCGTTTGACAAGGCAACAAGGCTCGACCCCTCGAGCGGCGACGCCTGGAGCGGCCTGGCCTTTGCTGCCTCCAAGACGCATCAGCCGCAACTCGTGCTGCATGCCCTTACGATGAGATCGAAGTTTCTGCCCGAGGTGCCCGCAACCTATTTTCTCTGGGCCACATCCTACGACACGTTGCACAACAAAGATTCTGCCGCGGTCTATTACCATCACTTTCTGGAATCATCCGGCGGTAAATTCCCCGATCAGGAGTGGCAAGCACGTCAGCGACTTCTGGTGTTGGAGAAGAAGTAAAGCAACAGGGTATCTGAAATCCACTTCGAGGCTTTCAGAAGTTGCAGTGGCGATTGCAGTTAAAAATAGTCGGCATTTCGCTTGCACTTCGTCATAAATTGCTCCTATAGTCTGGTAACTGCCTTGGAAGGAACTGGCGGTCACCAAGGATAAGGGCAAGCTCCCCAGGTAGCCTTTTCTGGTAAGGAAGAGCAAGTAGCGTGCTTTTGAATTCAGCTTCAGGAACTTTTTTCTGCTCTAATTCCGTTTCGGCGGAGGTTCCTTATGCGGTCACAAGCATTTTCGGCGATCGTCCTGGCCTTCGGGGCCCTCGTAGCCCCCGCTTTTGCCTCATCCCCGGACGATAAGGTCTTCGATCAAAACACCATCGCAGCTCTGCAAACCAGAATCGGGCAGGCGCCGCCGCGCGAGCAGTGTTTCCTCTACGCTGAACTCATTCACCAGATGACCGAATACAGCCTGAAGCAATATGCAGCTGGTGACGTCGACAAGGCGAGCGATCTGCTCAAACAGGTTCAGGAGATCGTCCAGAAGATGCATCTCAGCGTAGCCGACAACGATAAGCGGCTTAAGAATGCGGAGATCCTGCTCCGTCACTCAGCTTTCCGTCTTAAGGAGATGCTGCAAAACAGCAGTTCAGAAGACCGGCCCCTGGTAGAGGCGACGTTGGCCCAGGTAAACCAGGCTGAGAGCGAAACGATGCTGCAGGTCTTTCGCAAATAGTTGATCCTTCTGCCCCCGAGGACCGCGGCTCATTACTTCCCTGCTCACCCCAGAGCGCTTTCCTGAGATACAGATATGTGATTGAATGGAGCCGATGAAGAGTTGGCATATCTCCGTTTCGGGTGCGGTTTTTCGCCTTCTTCTCCCCGCCCTGGTCTCGCTTGTAGCCATCGCTCCGCTCACCGCGCAGAAGGAAAAGCGCGATCCTCTCACCGCGGCCGAGGTGGAGAAGATTCGGGAAGCTGGAATTGATCCGCCCGAGCGGATCAAGCTCTACACCCAGATCGTCAATGACCATGTAAACACCGTCAAAGGCCTGACCAACAGAAGCAAGTCCGCTGGACGATCCAAGCGCCTGGACGATGAGCTCCAGAACGTGACCGCGCTGATGGACGAGTTGGGCACCAATCTGGATGTGTATTCGGATCGGCATGCGGACCTCCGCTTGTCTCTCAAGCCGCTGACTGAAGAGGCACAGCAGTGGCTATCCGCGCTGAAAGCGCTGGCAGGAGAGCCCGGATTCGACCTGTCCCGTAAGGAAGCAATCGAGAGCGGCGAGGAACTGGCCGATCAGGCAGAGCGTCTTCTGCGCGAGCAAACCGACTATTTTAATCTCCACAAGGACGAACGCGGGCAGCAACGCGCCGAGCCGAAAGGCTGAGACTACTACCCATTCACCCACTCGCCGGCGAACCGCCAGAGCAATGTTCCGACTGGTCCGTTGTGCTAACCTCCATCTTGGTGGCCGCTGAGATTGTCGCAATTTTCCAGGAAGAGTATCGGGTTTTACGCCCCCGGGCGCCCGTTTCCCCAAATCTCCATTCGATTCCGGCGTTTTACCTCGCTGAACACCACGATCCGCCTCAGAGAAGGAAATATCTTCGTCAGCCTTTCTGACTTGATCGAAGGCGCGCCGGAGAGCGTCCTGCACGCCATCGCTCACATTCTGCTGGCCAAGCTCTACAAGAAGCCGATCGAACCATCCCACAATCACCGCTTCAAGCGCTTCGTGACCAGCGCAGCCGTCACCCGGCAGACCGAGTTGATTCGCAATACACGTGGAAGCAAGCGGTTCTCCGGACCGCAGGGGCGGTTTTACAACCTCGAAGAGATATTCGACGTCCTGAACGCGCGCTTTTTCGGGGGAATGCTCGGCCGCCCGGAACTCACTTGGAGCGAGGGAATGGCGCGGCGTTCACTAGGCCACTACGACGCCGCACACAACACAATCGTGGTCAGTCGCGTCTTTGATCGTCCGTCGAGTCCACGCTATGCGATCGAATACCTGCTCTACCATGAAATGCTCCACCTGAAACATCCGGTGAGGATGCGCGGCGTGCGACGCTGTGTGCATTCCCGCGAGTTCAAAGCGGAAGAAGCGCTGTTTCCGCACCTGCGCGAAGCTCTAGCGTTTATCAAGCGACTGTAAAACGCACCTGGTGCTGGAGATTCCGACGGTTTCAGCAGGCAACGGCTTTCGCGAGCACTTCGGGCAGTCCGTAGCTCCGGCGAGACATGGTGGGAACTTCAGCGACCGTCAGGGGTTTGCTGAAATAGAATCCCTGCGCCTCGTCGCATCCGTGTTTCCGAAGGAAGGTCAGTTGTGCCTCGTTCTCAACACCTTCTGCGGTCACTTTGAGTTTGAGGCACTTCGCCAGGTTAATAATTGCGGCCGTTATGCTCACATCGTTCCCGTTGAGAGCCAGGTCGCGGATAAAACTGCGATCGATCTTGAGCTTGCCCACTGGGAACTGCCTGAGATAACTGAGACTCGAATAGCCCGTGCCAAAATCGTCGATCGCAAGCTGTACACCCATCGACTTGAGTTCGCCCAGAATCTCAAACATCACGTCTTCGTTGGAAAACAGCAGGCTCTCGGTAAGCTCCAGCTCAAGAAATTCCGGAGCAAGCCCCGTATCCTCGAGGACCCGTTTCACCATCCTGCAGAACCCTTCGTGGCGAAACTGCAGCGCCGACACGTTGACCGCAACCGGGGCATTCACCAAACCGCTGTCAACCCAGCGTTTCCATTGCGTGCACGCAGTTTCAAGAACCCACTCGCCAATCGGGACAATCAACCCGTTATTCTCGGCAACCCGAATGAACTTATCCGGCGGCACGAGACCAAGGTCAGGATGCTGCCACCGTATGAGAGCCTCCCAGCAGGAGATGGCGCCGCTATCGACATCGATCTCCGGTTGATACACCAGGAAGAACTGCTGATCGTCCACCGCCGCGCGCAGGCTGCCGTCAAGCTGAAGGCGTTCGAGCGCTTCGGCCGTCAGCTTCTCAGTGAAAAAGCGAAATGTGTTCCGGCCGCCATCCTTGGAGGAGTACATGGCCGCATCCGCGCTTTTGATGAGCGTCTCAGCGTCTTCGCCGTGCTCCGGGAACATGCTGATTCCGATGCTGCAGGTCACGCTGAGTGTCTGGCCCTGAATGTCGAAGGGCGTATTAACGGCGCGCGCAATGCGCTCGGCCGCCACCGCCGCATCCAGGTCTTCCCCCACTGACCCAAGCACGATGAGGAATTCGTCCCCACCAAGCCTGCACACGGTGTCCTGTTCGCGCGCGCAGCTTTGAAGCCGTATTGCGAGCTGCTGTAGCAGCAGGTCTCCGTACGAATGCCCGAGCGAGTCGTTGATGGTCTTGAATCCATCCACATCGAGAAAGAGCACAGCAAGCTTTTCGCGGTGGCGCCGCGCGCTCGCCAAAGCCTTTGAGAGACGGTCCTGAAGCAATGACCGATTCGGCAGGCCGGTGAGAGAGTCGTAGTAGGCCAGAAACTCGATCCGCTCGTCGGCAAGTTTTCGATGCGTAATGTCAACGACCGCGCCTTCCAGAATAGCTGTGTCATCGCTATTCTGTGGCACCGTCCGCACAATGCTGAGTACCCATCCGGGCTTTCCGTCAAAACGATGGATATGATGCTCCGCACCGAAGTTCGAGTTGGCGTCGCCGGAGCCTTTGTGGAAGTGTCCGGTGATCAGTTCCGCACGTTCATGGTGGTCCAGCAACTCCTGACGGCTTGAGAATCCAAAAATGGAAGCGCAGGCGTCGTTGCAGTCCACGATGGTCCCGTCTTCCTCAGCAATGTAAAGGCCCGTCAGGTTACGCTCGAAGACTCGCCGGTAGCGCTCCTCAAGCGCCAGTTCGTTCTCTCGATTCCGCTTGATGACGTGTGTTTGTTGCCGCACCCGGCGCCGCAGACTCAGAACCCAGCCGGTAATCGCGAGTGTAAGTACCACAAGGATGGAGAGCCCCAGGATGGCTCTCGAAGCCGTGAACCAGGATGGCAGAAGCACCGATTCCCTGGCTATCGCTGACTGAGCATGAGCACTGATTGCGCTCAAGCAACCAAGGAGAACGACTGACAAGGGAGCAATCTTGCGGACGCGGCCCCAACTAATCTCCGGCTTGGGACCTGTTGCCAGTCGCTGACTGTCTTTCCTGTCGTTCATACCAGTCCTCTCGATAAGGCATCCGGCGCTCGATCTCAGTGCCGGGATCTGCTCATCGGTGCGTCAGGATTCACTCGTGAAACACATCCTGCATGCAAGCAAACAACTCCCTGTGACCTTGTTCTAGTGGCCACATCGTAAATCATCGACAAATGCGGGAAATGGATTAAGTGAAGAAGGAAACCAAAAGGATAAATAACCATCTAGAAGCCAAGGTCAGTTACTTGAGTTACTTACGATAATTAAGTATTCATGCGCCTTTCGCCGCTCTTACTTCGTGAAGTTATCTGATGCGGCGGCTCGATCACAGCATAAAGTCACGTTCGATCAATGCGTCAACTGCCTCGGACAAGGATGCGCAGGTGAAGTCGGCAAGGCTCATTGCGGTGTCAGTTCCGGCTCTTCTGTTCTGCGGGTTGCCCTCAATAAAGATTGTTTGCATGCCTGCTTGGCGTCCAAATTCGATGTCGCTGAGCGAGTCACCGACCATTACGCTTGAGCCTGGCTTTATGTCTGGGAAATCGATGACTGCCTGATCATAGAGTCCCGTCTGCGGCTTTCTGCAGGAACACTCTCCCTTGTCATGCGGGCAGAAATAGAACGCGTCAACGTGCGCGTCCAGGTCTCCAAGGATGCGTTGAAGAAGTTCGTGAATGGCGTGCACATCTTCCGCGGAATACAATCCGAGAGCGATCCCACGTTGATTGGAGACAACAATTACGCGCACTCCGACCTTATTCAGGCGTCCAATGGCTTCGGCCGTGCCCGGCAGAATGTGGAAGTCATCGGTTGCACGAACGTACTCGCCTTCGGGCATCTTCTGGTTAATGACGCCATCACGGTCCAGAAAGACGGTTTGAACGCGTGACGGTGTTTGTGTGTGTGAAGTGGGCTGCACGCTCTCATCATATCTCCCATCCAGAGTCTCCCTTACGGATGATTCGACATTGACCTGCTGCGCTGGCAGCCTGGGTGCACTGGCAATATACTTGAATTGTTCAGATTCTCAAGGAAGCAAACATGCTCATACGATCGCGCGCGCCTTTGCGCCTAGGCCTGGCAGGCGGTGGAACAGATGTTTCTCCGTATTGTGACGAGTTCGGCGGTGCAATTCTAAACGCTACGATTGGACATTACGCTTATGCTTCCATTGAGCCGCTCGACCCGGGAACGGTTAAATTCGCATCGAGCGATCAAAAGCAATCCTTTGAATACCGTTCCTGCGTGACGCTTGAGCCTGATGGAAATCTCGATCTTCTGAAACATGTGCACAACTATGCGGTACGTGTTTTCAACGCGGGCCAGCCGCTATCTTTGCGCCTTACAACGCGTGTCGATGTTCCATCGGGCTCTGGACTTGGTGGATCATCGACGCTAGTAGTCGCTGCTTTAAAAGCGTATTCTGAGTGGCTCAATTATCCGCTGGACGATTACGATCTTGCCCAGACCTGCTACACCATCGAGCGTGAGGATGCGGGGCTGAAAGGAGGCCGTCAAGATCAGTACGCGGCCGCATTCGGCGGGTTCAACTTCATGGAATTTGGTCGCAATGGCCATGTGTTGGTGAATCCACTGCGCATAAAAGAAAGCGTCGTGTCCGAACTTGAGTCCTCAATGCTGCTCTTCTACACAGGCGCATCGCGGCAGTCGGCCGCCATCATCGAGGAACAATCCAGGAATGTCGAAACCGGTAACACGCAGGCGGTCGAGGCGATGCACCAGATCAAGCAGGAGGCATTCCGTATGAAGGAGGCCCTCCTCAGGGGCGATTTCGGCTTGCTGCATGAGGTCCTTCGAAACAGTTGGGAAGCAAAAAAGCGCATGGCAAGTCGAATTGTCGATGACCGAATCGAAGCGATCTATGCGAGAGCCCTGGAAGCCGGAGCATATTGCGCCAGGATCTCGGGTGCAGGTGGCGGAGGGTTCATGATCTTCCTGGCGGACCCGATGCGCAAGAATCGTGTTGCAGAGGCGATTCAGCAATGCGAGAACAACGGAATTGTCTATGGGTGCTACTTCACAAACACCGGAGTGCAGGCGTGGAAGGTGAAATAGGCCAGACTCTTTGATCGACGTTGCAGTGGATCGGAGAATACTTCACGGTACAGCCTGACCGAGATGACTTGTGAACTCGCGGAAAGGAGCGGGTCAGCATGGAGGCAGTCGTTTTAGCGGGCGGCTTCGGTACCCGGCTCAGTTCGCGCCTTGGTCAATGCCCCAAGGTGATGGCTCCAATTGCCGGGAGGCCGTTTCTTGAGTTTTTGCTCGACAGGCTGATTGATTCAGGCTGCCAACGGGTACTCCTGTCCGTTGGGCATCTGCGAAACATGATTGAAGAGGCGTTTGGTGGAGATTATCGCGGCGTCCCCATCCATTATGTGATCGAGACAACGCCGCTAGGGACCGGTGGTGCGATACGGCTGGCCCTTGAAAGTGCGAGCGAGCCTTCAGTCTTGATCACCAATGGAGATACCTATCTTGATGTTGATCTTCGTGCGATTCTTGCCGCGCATCGTTCGGGGGGCAGACCCTTGACAATGGCGATCACCCATGTGCCCGACATCGGGCGCTACGGAGGCGTGGTGGTCGAAAATGGATTGGTCACCGGCTTCATCGAGAAAGGGCAAAGGGGACCCGGATGGATCAACGCGGGAGCTTATGTCCTTGACCGTGAGTTTCCCTGGCCGAAGGATCTCACTTCTCGTTTTTCGTTCGAAGCTGAAATCCTGACACCATGCATCGCGGATCTTCGCCCAACTGCGTTTTCGTTCACGGGATTCTTCCTGGATATTGGAATTCCCGAAGATCTTGATCGGGCGCAAGTTGAGTTGCCCAGGGCGGCGCATGGGTCCTCTGGAGCCGAAGTCGCTGGCTGACCGCTAAAGGATGAATCTCCCGGGGAGCCCGGCGGGCGTGCACAGGTTGGTGTTTCGCCCTGTATCCGGGTCTATTCTGCCGCCGTCAGTGGATTGGCGGCCTTAGTTTCCATGCTTCCAGCAAGGAAGATGTGACGCTCAATGTAGTCACAGATCATGTGACCGCAGAGAATGTGTCCCTCCTGGATTCGTGGCGTTTCCGATGATGGGATACGGATCGTCTCATGTGCAATCCCCATGACGCGCCCGCCCTGCCCGCCAGTGAAAGCCACTGTGAACGCGCCAATTTCACGGGCCTTCTCAAGTGCGAGACAAACGTTCGCGCTGTTGCCGGAGGTCGAAATGCCAACCACGATGTCTCCGGATACGCAGAGCGCCTCGATCTGGCGGTCAAATACGTGTTCGAATCCGTAATCATTACCGATAGCCGTGAGAACAGAGGTGTTTACGCTCAAGGCGATTGACGGGAGCGCGCGGCGCTCCATCATGAATCTCCCAACCAACTCCGCCGCCAGGTGCTGAGAGTCGGCAGCGCTTCCACCATTGCCGCACCAGAGTATCTTCTTGCCCGCGAGCAATGCATCGCTCATCTTCAACGCGATCCGTTCAAGTACTGACCGGCCCTGGATGATAGCCTCAACGACTCTTAAATGATCTGCCACGCTTTGATCGAAGACTTCCGCAGGATCAAGCACGAATTTTCCTCCGCCTTTGAATGATACCCTCAGCCTCGATTTCTCAGATCGCGTTCAATTCGCCCCTGCTACGCGGCCTTCTCGACAGCTGCCGCCGCAGGCGCATCAACGGGCTTGCGAGATACCCAGAAGACAAGCCCGGCTCCAATAATAATCGAGCCTAAACTTGCAAGTTGCGCATTGGATAAGTTCCACAACACCTTGGGGTTACGGCGGATAAATTCAACAAGAAAGCGAGCCGTCCCGCTGAGGATTAAATACTCACCCACAACCGCGCCAGTGCCGCGCCGTTTGCCTCCGCGCCACCAGAGAAACCAGCCGATCAGGAGGCTCGCGCCAAACTCGTAAAGCGGCGTCGGGTGCACGCGAACCCCGGGCGGCGTCGGCTCAATTCCGTTCGGAAAACTCATGCCCCACGGAAGGGTCGTTTCGATGCCGTAGCAGCCATCACCCGAAAGAAGACAGCCGATGCGGCCCACCCCGTAGCCTACCGCGGCTGCTGGTGCTGCAAGATCCAGCGTGCGCAATGGCCCGATTCGCGCCCGCCAGCCCTGGAAAAGAAGAGCGGCAATTCCAAAGACGAGGCCGCCAAACCATGCGAATCCCGCCGTATCCCAGAGAACGCTCCACCCCACTTCACGAAACTCACCTGGCGTATCGATGACATGCCAGAGTTTCGCTCCCACAATTCCCAAGAGAACGGCAATCGCAACCATTCCCACCGCATCGGCATCGATACTCGCCCTTTTAAATCCTCGGTCCATGATGAAGGCTGCGGCAACGGCAGCCAGCCATAGCATCAGCCCGAAAGTGGGAACATTCGGGTGCCAGAAATGCAGATTCAGGTGGAGGTACGGAAGCATGCTCTTCAAGTATAGACGTGCGAAGAGCCGGATTGGACGGGTCCGCGCGCCCCTTTCTGCCTTAACCGATTTGCACAGACCCCCTGCCATTCCTGCCGCCGTTCAGGCGATACTGGGAGCATGGCCACGATTACTTATCAGGGACTGGATGTTCTATTTACGCGCCAGCAGATAGCCGATCGCGTTGCGGAGATGGGAGCGCAAATCACGCGCGATTTGAATGAAGAAAAGCTCGTGATGGTCGGCGTCTTGAAGGGTGCAGCCATATTTCTATCGGACCTGGCGCGTTCGGTACAGGTGGATACAACCTTTGACTTTGTTGCCGTCTCCAGCTACGGAAAGGGACAGCGCTCATCAGGGGCCGTAAAGCTGATCAAGGATCTGGATGAGCCTATCGAAGGCAAAAACGTGCTGATCGTCGAAGACATTCTCGACACCGGGCTCACGCTGTCTTTCCTGCGCAAGATTCTTCTGCAGCATCGACCCAAATCCCTGCGCATTGCGGCGCTGCTCGACAAGCCTTCGCGGCGCATTGAGAAAATTGATGCCGACTACGTGGGATTCTCGATTCCGAATCTCTTTGTCATCGGATACGGGATGGATTACGCGGAGCGCTATCGCAATCTACCCGATATCTGTCTGATGGCCCCCGATCATCCTGAATAGCGCCGCAGCACGAGACGGCGCTGGGAAACGGAGAAGCCTCTCCATGCGCGATGAGCACCAGTTGCTAATGTCTGCTTACCAGGAATTCAATGCCCGCAATATCGATGCGGTACTTGCGCTCATGCATCCCGAAGTTGAGTGGGCGAACGGTATGGAAGGTGGCCACGTCCATGGCAAAGAAGCTGTGCGCGCCTATTGGACACGGCAATTCGGGATGTTTGATCCGCGCGTCCAGCCAATGCGCATCGACAAAACCAGCGACGGCCTTTTCCGGGTAGAGGTGCACCAGGTGATTCACGACCTGAAAGGCAACCTGCTTTTGGACACGGTCGTCTATCATACGTACCGAATTTGCAACAACCTGATCGAGCGTATGGACATTGCGCACGAAAACCCGCCGCAGACCATCACTTCCTGAAGGGGTTGCCTGTTCTTCAGTTATTTGAGGACAGGCACGCAGATTGGAAGGATCCTCCGGGAGGCACTATACTCATCTCCCGTGGACAGCCCGAAAGCCGACAAAGAGCGGCTTGTTAAAGGAGTAAGAAAAATGCCCGCAATTACCCCGATTCGAGATGAGGATCTGGAATTCGATCACGGAAGCTTCGATTCAGCCGCGTTTGCAACACAGGCCTTGACCTCGTGGCAGTCTCTTGCGCAGGTGATCGATCACACCCTGCTCAAGCCCGATGCCACGCGTGAGCAGGTGGAGAGTCTCTGCGATGAGGCCATCCGCTATCGTTTTGCCTGCGCCATGGTGAACCCGATCTGGGTTCCCACGGCCGTGGAAATCTTGTCCGGCACGGGAATTTGCGTCGGAGTTGTCATAGGGTTTCCTCTTGGCGCCTCGCTCATCTCGACGCTCCGGCAGGAAGCGGCTGCACTGGTCCGGCTGGGAGCCAGAGAGCTGGATATGGTCATTCCCATCGGCCAGCTGAAGAGTGGAAATCATCTCGCAGTCGAGCGCACCGTTCACGCTGCGGTCACCGTCGCGCACCATCACGGGGCGCTGCTCAAGGTGATCCTGGAGACAGCTCTTCTGACAGTAGAGGAGAAGTTGCGCGGAGCCGAGCTTGCCATCCAGGCTGGCGCGGACTTCATCAAGACCTCGACCGGGTTCTCTACGGGAGGCGCTACATCTGCGGATGTCGCCTTGATGCGCGGCGTTGCAGGCGGGCGTTGCGGCGTCAAGGCTTCAGGCGGGATTCGCACGCTGGCCGACGTGAAGACGATGCTCGAGGCAGGCGCAAATCGAATCGGGGCATCCTCCTCCGTCGCAATTGTTCGCGAACTCGGTGCAGAGTGAGGCGCAGAACCAGCTTCCTTTCCCCCGTGATGCCCTTCGAGCCTGCTCCGATCAGGTTTCTTGTCTCTGCTTCCCGCCCAATTGAGCCCGCGGAGCAGTCTTGACTGGAAGCTGCAAGCCCCGTCCGATATCATTCCTCTCGATACTCCCTAATGGCCAAGACCAACCAAACTGCGCCCGCCCAGCCCGAGTACGAGGGCGACTACCGGCCTTCAAACGCGAACAATCCACACGCACATCTGGATCCGCTGAACGCCCGTGTCGAAACCGCCGATCTGACTTTTCTTACTCAGATGGCCGACGCGTTGAACACCACCCTCGATCTGCAAACGCTCCTCAATCGCACTTCTGAACTTGTGCGATCCGTCATCCACTACCGAATCTTTTCCATTCTCCTGCTGAACGACCGAACCAACGAACTGCGGATGCGGTTCCAGATCGGTCATACCCCCGAGGCGCAGAGAATGTCCTTTCCGCTGGGTAAGGGCGTCGTAGGCCAGGTCGCGGCCACCCGTCAGTCGATGCTCATCAATGACGTCTCCACGGTTCCCGGCTACATCCCCGCGAATCCCAACGTACGATCAGAACTCGCGGTGCCGCTGATTGTGAAGAATCGCCTCATCGGCGTAATGGATCTTGAGAGCGAACAGCTTGGCTACTTCATGCCGGAGCATCTGCGCCTGCTGACCTTGACGGCTTCGCGCATTGCCCAGGCAATCGAGAATGCGCGTCTTTACACGCGCGTTTCGCGGCAGGCTGAGACGCTCACCGTGCTCAACGAAATCGCGACCGAGCTTGCTATCGATTCTCGACGTCGATCCGCTCCTGGTGAAAGTGGGTCAGCTCCTGCGCAGACTCATCGACTATCAGATGTTCAGCATCATGCTTCTCGATGAAAAAGAAGAAACGCTGATCACCCGCTTCGCGTGGCGATTTGGAGACACTCACGCGCCCGATGCGCCGAATCTCTGTGTCTACCGGGCTCGTGGGTGCTGCCTTGCGCGAGTGGCGTCCGATCAATGTACCCGATGTGCGCAAGGATCCGCGCTATCTTCCCATGAACCCCGAAACGCGTTCGGAACTCGTCGTCCCGCTCTTCTACAAGGGGCGCAGCATCGGTGTGCTCGATCTGGAACACACGCGAACGGCATTTTTCAACGATGACCATGTGCGCATCCTCACCACGTTGGCGGCGCAGATCGCCATTGCCATCGAGAATGCGCGGCTTTATCAGGCCGTGAAGCGGCAGGAGCAGCAGCTCGAGCGCGACATCGCTATGGCGCGCGAGGTGCAGTTGCGGCTTCTTCCTGAAGCGCCGCCGGAGCACAATCATGCGGATTTCGCGGTCAACTTTCTGCCCGCACGCGCAATCGGTGGCGACCTGTACGACTTTATCGAATACGGTCCGAACCAGACTGCCATTGTGATGGGTGACGTTAGTGGCAAGGCCGCTCCGGCAGCCCTGTTTGCCGCGCTTGTCAGCGGCATCATGAGGTCCGCTGCAAGCCGGAAGCCATCCCCGGCCGAAATGCTCGTATTGCTCAATGACGCGCTGCAGGAGCGGCGGCTCGATTCGCAGTACGTGGTCATGCTGTTCGCCTTGTGGAACGACGAGAATATGACGCTCCAATTGGCAAACTCCGGCGCCGTGCCGCCAATCTTCTGCCGGTCCGGAGAGTCGGTGCCGATTCGCGCGGAGGGCTTTCCGCTTGGCATGTTCCCCAACGTCACCTACGAGGAATTCAACATTGCCACACAGCCGGGCGACGCCATCGTCTTCGTTTCAGACGGTATCCTCGACGCCGAAAATGAAAAGGGTGATATGTACGGCGAAGAAAGGCTGGCAGGCCTCCTCTGCAGTCTCCGGGACAGACCCGCGGCGCAGATCGCATCCGCCATCCTCACAGATGTCACGGAGTTTCAGGGAGCTCAGGACCGATTCGATGACGAGACAATCATCGTCCTCAGAGTGAAGTAGAGCTGCAGCTTCGATCCACTCGCTCCTCGCCAAGTTAAACTTGAATAGCCGGAAATCTGGAGAGCCTTTGTCTACCGCTACTTCGCAACAACGCATCATCCGTCCCGCGCGGAACATCCTTGGCACCATCCGCCTGCCGGGCGATAAGTCCATCAGCCATCGTTACGGAATGCTCGGCGCCTTTGCCGAAGGAACTTCGCGCTTCTCCAACTTCTCCACCGGCGCCGATTGCGCATCGACACTGGCGTGCATGGAGGCGCTGGGCGCCAAGGTGCGCAAACTCGACGGCGGGCAGGTTGAAGTGGACGGCGTCGGTGGCCGCGTGACACCCGCGAACCATCCTCTTGATTGCGGCAACTCCGGCTCGACCATGCGCATGATCTCCGGCCTGCTTGCCCCGCAGCAGGGCATTTTCACGCTCGTGGGCGACAATTCCCTGTCGCGCCGGCCCATGGAGCGCATTCGCAAACCCCTGGGTGAGATGGGTGCGCGTCTCACCTTAACAGAAGGCCACGCACCCGTGGTGATTGAAGGTGGCACGCTCAAGGCCATCGATTACACAACGCCAGTTCCCAGTGCGCAGGTAAAGACATGTGTCCTCCTGGCTGGCCTGCAGACCGCCGGCACCACCACGGTTCGTGAAGCCGTCCGCACACGCGATCACAGCGAATTGGCCTTGCGCGCCTTCGGTGCCACAATTACACGCGGGCTTGATTCCGTCACCGTCACAGGCCCGCAGAAGCTCCATGCGATCGATGCCGCTGTCCCGGGCGATATTTCGTCTGCGGCGTTCTTCATGTGTGCCGCCGCCCTTTTCCCGGGCTCCGGCCTGATACTCGATTCGTTGGGCCTCAATCCCACTCGCGCCGCACTGCTCGACGTGCTCACGGCTCTCGGTGCGCGCATCGCTGTCCTCAATCTTGAAGAAAAGCACGCCGAACTCGTCGGAACCGTCCAGATATCTGCCGATGACGACGGCCTGCGCTCAACCGAGATCAGTGGCGCTCTCGCCGCTCAACTCATCGACGAGCTCCCGGTTCTCGCGGCAATCGGTCCCTACACAAGCGGCGGCATTCGCATTCGTGACGCGAAGGAACTACGTGTAAAAGAGTCCGATCGCATCGCGCTCGTCGCCCGCAATCTGCGAGCCATGGGCGCCGAAGTCGAGGAATTCGAGGACGGACTCGATGTGCCCGGTGGCCAGACTCTCCATGGCGCAGTCATCGACTCCGGCGGCGACCATCGCATCGCGATGGCGTTCAGCGTCGCCGCTCTGCGCGCCGAAGGCGAAACCCGCATCGAGGGCGCGGAGTCTGCCGCGATCAGCTTCCCCGAGTTCTTCGATTTGCTCGACCTCGTAGCAGAGCGCTAAATTGCAGCCAGCAATAGAAAAGGCCCGGCACACGCCGGGCCTTTTCATTCAGTACGCTAGCCTGCTATCGGCCTGACGGGTGTCGGCGTGGTTGCCGGTTCCTTTCCCGGATTCACCGGTTGCACACCAGGGACCAGCGGCACGGTCTTGACTTCTCCCGTCACCGCTTCACCAAGATTGATGCCGTAATGCTGAAGGGTCGTAGCGAGCGTCTGATAAAGTCCCGCCCGGTCCTTGGCATAAGCAGCATTGGCCGCGATCAGGTTGTTCTCCGCTGTTGCGAGGTTGCGCTGCTGCAACAACACATTTGCAGTTGTCGAAGCTCCCAGCTTCAACTTCTTCTCCTCAGAGTCGAGACTCTGCTGAGCGTAGCTCTGTGCTGCTCTCGAAGCCACCACCTGGGCCCTGTCGTTGGTAAGGGCATACTGCGCATTTACAACCTGCATTCGAATCTGCGTGTAGAGTTGCGCCAACCGCAATTCAGCCTGGCGATATTCCATAACCGAGCGTGCCTGCACGGATTGTGCCTGCTTGTTGCCGATTGGAATATTTAGCGTGAAGCCGATGCCCTTGTCCGGAGCCGAGTTGTTGAACGCGTTCTGCAGGGCGTCTCCGTACCCGGTCGATAAATTTGAGTTGCAGGCCGACCCATTGAACACTGGATTGCAGTTCGGATTGATCGCACCGGCGATGCCCGTTCCGCCGATGTAGCCGTAAGCGTCGAAGACCGGAAGCAATCCCTGCCTTGCGCCGCGAAGCGTAATTGCATCGTTCTTCAGCGTCAGCAGTGCCTGTTCCAGCTCTGGCCGCTTCTGAAAGGCTTCCTGGACAAGATCCTCGACGGGTCGCTTCTCTTCCGGGAGTTCCTCGAGGCTCACGCGGTCGGTGGGAACCACCGGGGCCGCCGAGAGGGTCGGATCGTTCAGGTTGCGCGCAATCGCCTGCTTCATAATCTGCTGCTGATAGTTGAGTTGGTTCTGCGAGCTGATCAATGCCTGTTTGTCGGTCGCTACGGTCGACTCGGACTGGACAACGTCCAGTGGCGCCATCGTGCCGATCTCCAATTGCTTCTGTGTGTCGGCATTCAGTTTTGTGCTCTGGTCGAGTGCGCGCTGCTTCGCCTGCGTGTCCTCATAAGCGCTCACCAGCCCCCAGTAGATGCTCTCCACCTGGTTGACGGTAAAGAGAATCTGCAGACGGAACGATGACTCCGTGATGCGCCGGTCATTGACTGCCTGATACATGAATCGCTTGTTCACCCAGATGCCCGCGCCCTGCAGGATGTGCTGCGTCAAGGTCGCTTTGTAATTTGCAGTCAACTGCGGACTGTACAGGGTGACACCATTGGAGGTGGTCGCGTATGTGTTGTTGAATCCGAAATTGAACGAAGTGCCGGTAACGAACCCCTGGTTCCAGGCAAAGTTGTAGATGTTGGTGGAACTGGTGCCACCTGAGAAGAAACTCGTGGACGGCGCATGAGCGCGGTCGAACTGAATCGTGCCTGAAACGGTCGGCTCCGTCTGCTCAGGCAGTGGGCCTGTGCCTGCGGTGGTCAAGGTCAAGCCGCCTGTGCCTGTGCCTGCACCGGCTGCACCTCCGCTTGTGCCACCAGGACCGCCGCCTGTGATCAGCGTCGTCCCCCCCCCGAAGTCGAAATGCCCCCACTTAGCGCGTTCCCGCCCAGCGTGTTGTCCACCAGGTTCGGTTGGAACGCCAAGCGGCAGCGCACCCGTGCGCGTTCTCAGGATGTCGGTATCCGCGATATCCAGGTTGTAGCGCGCAATGGCAATGTCGTAGTTGTTCTCAAGCGCCAAAGCGATCGCGTCAGACAGGCTCAAGTAAATCTTCCCATCCTTCACCATGTCGGACAGACGCACCGAATTCACAAAGCTCGCCTTGGGAATCGATGTTGCGCTGTACATCTTGATTGGATTGCCCAAGACCCGCCCTGCATGGCTTGCTGTAGTCTCGCTCGGACTGCCGCATATTGAGCGGCTGTGTCTCTAACGGTGCAGGCGCCGCGGGAAGCGGCGATGCGGCCTTGTCACCTGACGTTTGCGTGACGGTTTGTGTCGGCTGCTGTGCAGCCTGCTGTGCAAATCCTGAGGGCACACCCCCTGCCAATGTCAGCATGACCGCAGCCAATGCACGCAGCCGGCCGGCGGGCCGCCGTTTTCCCTGGCGCGCGGTCAAATCCTGATCCTCAAACACACGAATATCGAACGATTGCATGTTTCCTCTCCACGAGTTGTTGAGGCATGTGGGGTGCCATTCTTCAAGACGTCCGAAGAGCCTCTCCGGACGCAGATTTGTTGAGCCTTCGAGGCGATTTTCGCTCCCCGTCTTCACTTGACCATTGGTCACTCAGGCAATACGCGCGCGGCGCGCGGTTCGTTCCCTGGCCGATGATTCTTCGACTTTTCGGGCAGGCTGCACGCGCATAGAGGCGAAAAGCTGAGTATATCCCACCGGCATCGCCGCTCCCATCCCGCCGCGAGGGTCAATTACCCTGTTACTAAGCAGATACCCGTGACAGACTTCGCCCAGATCCGAACCGTTCAAGCAGAATTGGAAGCTCACCGTCTCTTATGACGGAACGGACTTTCGCGGCTGGCAGATCCAGCCCGGCGAACGCACCGTCCAGGGAGAATTACAGGCCGCCCTCGGCCGCACGGTCGGAGAGTCCCCGCTGCCCCAGGGATCCGGCCGCACGGACGCCGGCGTACATGCCCTGGCGCAAGTCGCCAGCTTTGCACTGCAGGCGCGAATCCCTGAAGGGAACCTGCTCCGCGCGCTCAACCGCACCTTGCCCGCCTCCGTCCGGATTCTCGAAGCGCGCGTCGTCCCGGACGGTTTTCACGCGCGACACTCCGCCATAGCGAAGACGTACGAGTATCGCGTCTTCCTCATCGAGCCCGGCATGAACCAGCTCTGCCCGCCATTCCTTTCGCGCTACGTCTATGCGTTCTCGTGGCGGGTCGATCTCGCGCTGCTGCAGAGTGCGGCTAAAGAATTCCTCGGTGAACGCGACTTCAGCAGCTTTGCCGCAACCGATCCTGATCTCACCGAGCGCAGTGCGATTTCGCTCGCCTCTCCCTTGCTTCAGACGGAAGCGCGAACGCCGGTCCGAACAATCTACTCGTCCGAGTGGCAAGAGCAATCTCACGACGCAGGCGCCTTGCTTGTCTACCGCGTGCGAGGCAACGGATTCCTGCACCACATGGTCCGGAATCTCGTCGGCACCATGCTCGACATAGGGCGCGGATTCATGCGCCTCGAAGACGTCCCAGCCATCCTCGCCGCGCGCGATCGCTCAGTCGCCGGCCCCACTGCTCCAGCCCGCGGCCTTTTTCTCCATTCGGTCGAGTATGAATAGCAGCTTGTGTCACGTTCGCTGCACCGCAACAGTATCCCATCACCCACCTGCTAACCTGATTCCATCCATATGGCGATCTTTTCGCGCAGCACGGCATTCTCTCGCGTGACGGCTCTTGCGGCCCAGCGCCCGGTCCATGCCTCGTTCTCCTGGCTCCACAACAATCCCAAAACGCTCATGGATCTCCAGTCTGAACTCGTCGCCATTCCAGCGCCCCCGTTTGGCGAGGCGGAGCGCTCCCAATGGCTCGCCGCGCGATTTGCCGAAGCCGGCCTCAGCGACATTCGCACCGACTCGGTCGGCAACGTCTTCGGCTTCATCCCGGCAACAGGACTGCCGCCGGAGAGCAGCGGACACGTTGTCGTACTCTCCGCGCATCTCGACACCGTCTTCCCTGTCGAGACCACGCTCAGTCCCGTCGTCAGCCATGTGGATGGCAGCCGCCGCCTTTGCGCTCCCGGTGCCTGCGACAACGCAGCCGGAGTCATCGGAATGCTGGCGATCGCGCAGGCGCTCATTCAGGCGAAAGCAACACTCCCTGTCCCGCTGATCGTTTTGGGCAACGTCGGCGAGGAGGGCGAAGGCGACCTTCGCGGCGTCCGTCATTTCTACGAGCAGCCGGCTCTCGCGGGCCGCATCGCTGCGCATATCGTTCTCGATGGCGCGGGCGCCGATTCAGCCGTCACCCAGGCCCTTGGCAGCAGGCGCTATCAGGTCACAATCAGCGGCCCCGGCGGCCACAGCTTCACGGATGCCGGAACGCCCAATCCCATCGCCGCAATGGCCACCGCGCTTGCGGCTCTCGCGCTTACACCTCTCCCAGATCAGCCCATCACGACGCTGAACCTCGGCACCATCCACGGCGGCACCAGCGTCAATTCAATTCCCGAGAGCGCGACCGCGTCCGTCGACTTCCGCTCCACGAGCCCAACAGAGTTGCTGCGTCTCGAAGTAGCGCTGCATCGCGCCGTCGAAGACGCCGTCGACCAATGGAACTCCACCACCAAATCCGCAATGTCGCGCGGCCGTGGTGCGCTGTCCTTCTCCATTGACAAGATCGGCGATCGCCCGGCAGCGCAGCTCCCAGGAGATTCGCCGATGCTTGAGGCTTTACGCGCCGTCGATCGCCACCTCGGCATTCAAACCGATCTGCGGCTCGGCTCGACGGATGCGAACATTCCCATCGCTCTCGGCATTCCAGCGCTCTCCATGGGTGCAGGCGGCGACGGCGGCGGCGCGCACACGCTTGGCGAGTGGTACACCGACAAGGATCGCGAGATCGGTCTTCGCCGCGTACTGCTGCTGACCCTCGCCATGACCGAGTGGGCAGCCGAGTTGTAATCGGCTCTGTTAAACTTCGCGCATGCGCGTCATCATTTCTCCTGCTTTTTACGGCTTTCGCCGCACCCGCACTGTGTGCTGCTCAAACCTCTCCTGCAAAGACCGCATCTCCCCAGCAAGCCAGGCCAAAGCCGCTGGCATCGCGACCGGCTCAAGCCCCGGACGTGATCTTTTTCAACGCCACAATCTACACCGGCGCGGGATTGGCACAGGACAAGCCGCAGATCGTCCAGGCCATGGCCATTGGCGGCGGCAAGGTGCTCGCCGTCGGAACGACTGAGGAAATCACGCGCCTCGCCGGCCCGAAAACGGCCCTGCGCGACATCGATTCCAGAAACCACCGGAACCTTCATCTTCCCCGGCTTCAACGATGCGCACACTCACCTGGGCGGCGCCGGCCGCACCAAGCTGAACGTCGATCTGACCGGCGTCAAAGTCGCTCGCCGCGATGCTCGACGAAGATTCAGGCCGCTGCGAAAGAAGCGCCAGCCGGCCACTGGCTCACCGGCGGCAACTGGGATCACACGCTCTGGGCCGCAAAAGGTTCTTCCCACCCGTCAGGATCTCGACAAAGTCACCGGCGATCATCCAACATTTCTCGATCGCATCGACGGTCACATCGCCATTGCCAACTCCGCCGCGCTCGACGGCCGCCGGAATCACCGGCAAGACGCAGCCCCCGCAAGGCGGTGCGATCGATCTCGACGCAAACGGCGAGCCCACCGGAATTCTGCGCGAATCTGCGCAGGATCTTGTCTACAAAGTCATTCCGCCGCCCAGCCACGACGAGCGACGCAAGGGCGACGAACTCGCCATCAACGACGCGCTCGCCCACGGCGTCACCAGCGTGCAGGACTTCAGCGACTGGGACGACTTCCTCGTCTTCGAAGAGATGGAGAAAGAAGGCAATCTCCATCTTCGCATCAGCGAATGGCTTCCGTTCAAGGATTCCCTCGACGATCTGAAGAAGATGCGCGCGCACCACGACATCAAGGACCCAATGCTGCACACCGGCATGCTGAAAGGCTTCATGGATGGTTCGCTCGGCTCGCGCACCGCCGCCATGAAAGCTCCCTTTGCCGATGACCCCGCCAACACCGGCCTTCCGCAATTTACGCAGCAGGAGCTGAACAAGTTGGCCGTCGAGCGCGCCGCGGCTGGATTCCAGCTAGGCTTTCACGCCATCGGCGACAAGGCCGCCGCCATGGCTCTCGATGCCTTTTCGCAGCCGGCGTCTCAAAGACCGCGCGCAATCGCATCGAGCACGCGCAGGTCGTCGATCCCGCCGACATTCCGCGCTTCAAGCAGCTCGGCGTCATCGCCTCCATGCAGCCCAATCACCTGCTCACCGACATGAACTGGGCCGAAGACCGTCTCGGCCCACAGCGCGCCGCCTACTCCTACGCATGGAAGGCATTCCTCGACGCCGGCGTGCCGCTCGCCTTCGGCACCGACTATCCCGTCGAGCCGATCACGCCGTTTCGCGGCCTCTATGCCGCCGTGACTCGCATGAACGAGGCCGGAACAAAGACCTACTTTCCCGAGAACAAGCTGACGCGCGGCCAGGCTCTCTACGCCTACACGCAAGGATCGGCATATGCCGAGTTCGCCGAGAAGCACAAAGGCAAGCTCGCCCCCGGCTACGACGCCGACTTCATCCTCGTCGATCGCGATCTCTACAAAGTCGCGCCTCCGGCGATTCTCGGCACCACGGTCCTGCAGACGTTCGTCGCAGGCAAGGAAGCCTACACAGCAAGCGCGCACTGATGCCCCTGGAAGCCATCTCATAAACCTGCTTTGAAAGGGCGCGGCTTTAGCCGTGCCGTCAAAATCCGCAAAATCCAAGGGGCTTTAGCCCCTGAGGGGTGCCTTGTAGGGGCTGAGCAACATTTATGAGATAGCTTCTAGGCTCAATCTGCAACCGTCCACGCACCGGCTGCCATAATCCAGAGAGATGAAGCTCCGCGCCTACCTGTTGATGATCTTCGTTGTGGCGATCTGGGGATCGACCTTTGTGCTCATCAAAGGTGCGCTGGCCGATGCAACTCCCGGCGCCTTCAACCTCATCCGCATGACGCTGGCCTTCGCTCTGCTTTGCGTCGCGTACCATCGCTCGTGGCGCACGATTCGCCGCGGCCATATCGCCGCCGGCGCGCTCGTCGGCCTCTGCCTCGCCGCGGGATACCAGTTTCAGACCACCGGCCTCGCACGCACCACGCCATCAAAATCTGCTTTCATCACGGGACTCGTCGTGGTCCTCGTGCCGCTCTTCTCTTCCATCCCCGGCCTGCATCCGCCGGGCGCGCGGCATCCGCGCTGGAATGCGTTTCTCGGTGCGGCGCTCGCGTTCATTGGAATCCTCTTCTTGACCGCGCCATCCGTAGCCGGCTCGTCCACTGCCACAACAGCATCTCGCGTCGCCGGCCTCCTCCCCGATCTGTCATCCATGAACGTGGGCGACATGCTCACCTTCGGTTGCGCAATCGGGTTCGCATTTCACTGTCTCGCCTTGAGCCACGTATCGCCGCGCGTCGCCTTTCAGCCGCTCGCCCTTCTGCAGGTCGGCTTCTGCGCAATCTTCATGGCCATCAGCCTGCCGCTCATCGAGCACCCTCAGGTCCGCTGGACGCCGCACCTCGTCGTCGCACTCGGCATCGCCGCGGCGCTGGCGACTGCCGCCGCATTCTCCATCCAAAGCTGGGCGCAGTCGATCCTGCCGTCCACGCACATTGCCCTGCTGCTCACCCTCGAGCCCGTCTTCGCCTGGATCACGTCCTTCCTATTCACCGGCGAACGACTGGGCCTGCGCCCCGCATCCGGAGCAATTCTCATCCTCATCGGCATCGCACTCACCGAGCTCGTCCCGCAGCCGCACGTTCCCACGGCCCACGAAGCCTGAAAGAGCCACAAATCTACTTCGGCGCAGCCTCTGCCGAGTCGGCCAGCGCATACGCCAGCACGGTCATCACTGCGGCATTTTCGTTCAGGTGCCGCATGTCGATCTTGTCGAACGTATCCGCCGCCGTGTGGTGGTAGTTGAAGTAGAAGCGGCTGTCCTGCACCGGCGCGAAGCTCGGAACTCCTCTCTCGGTCAGTCCGTCGATGTCCTCGCCGGTGTGCGGAGCGCTGACGAGCGTCTCCGCCCCGATCGCATCCAGCACCTGCGAAACCGGCCGAAGCCACTGGCCAAGTTCCTTTTTGCCCGCATAGTAGATTCCCGTCGGATGGTCCGCGCCGAGATCGCTCTCGATCGCGCCCACGTGATTCGCAAACTCAGCTTTGTGGTCGACCATGTAGGCTGCCGCGCCTTCCGAGCCTTCTTCCTCGCTCATCCATGCGATAAACCGGACCGTCCGCCGCGGATCGAATCCCCAGATCCTTCATCAGTTGAATCGCCTGCATCGACACCGCCACGCCAGCGCCGTCGTCAATCGCTCCCGTTCCCAGATCCCAGGAGTCCAGATGGCCGGAAACCACAACCACCTGCTCCGGATGTTCGGTCCCCTTCCAGTCGGCGATCACGTTGTAGCTCTCCGCATCCGGCAGCGTCTGCGGAGTCAGCGTCAGGTGCAGCGTCACGCGGTCCCTGGCTGGCCAGATTCTTCAGCAGATCTGCATCCTCTGCAGTCACCGCCGCTGCTGGAATCTTCGGCAGGCCCGGTGCGTATTCCGTCATGCCCGTATGCGGCAGCCGGAAATCGGCTCCGCCTACCGAGCGAACCAGCACCGCGACCGCGCCCGCGGCTGCTCCTGCGATCGGTCCCGCGCCGCGATAGACCACGCCACCGCCATAGGCGTCGAGGCCGTCGCCCTGCGCTGCCAGTTGCTTGTCGAACGCGTGATTGAACAGCAGAATCTTGCCCTTTACCGCTTCCGCCGGCAAGTGCTCGAAGCTGCTGCCAGTTGTCGACGACTAACACCTCAGCGGTGAGTCCATCCGCGGCCGTCGCGACGCTGCCACCAAGTGCCGTTAGCACGATCTTTTGCGTGGTGCCCGGCGCCTGACCAGGCCATTCGATCAACCTCGGCCGTCTCAACGCCTCGTACCCAGTGCGGAACTGAGGCCTTTTCGAGCGTGACCTCCGCTCCCAGTGCGCGCATCTCCGCTGCGACGTAATTCACGGCCTGCTGGGCCTGCGGCGAACCGCTGAGGCGCGGGCCGATGTTGTCGGTCAGATGGCGCAGTTCGTTGAAGGCATAGGAGTCCTTCAGCGCCGCATCGCGAAGCCGCTCCATGGCTGCAAGCTGTTCAGGTGTCCAGGCGCTCTTGCCGCCCGAAATCATTGTGTTCGAGCCGGTCCAGCATCGATGGCTGACTCTGGCCGCTGGCACGGGAAGCAGGATCCTGCGCCACGCCGCGCGACGTGCCCAATCGCAACTGAAAGAACGAGAATAGTGATGAATCCGCTGGACTTCCAAGGAAAAGTCATGCCGGATGTTACCATGGAGTCTTTCATCCACTTCGCTCAGATCCGCGTCTAACATGTGTGTAGCTTCGTCTTGAGGAATAGTTAGGCCACCCGCGCAACCTTTTCCGGCATCCGACCCTTCAGGATCTCCTGGGCCACTCAACAGGGGCATCGGCACGGGTTTGCGAGATCTCAGCGGCATCTGCGCGACTGGCTATACTTAAGATTAGTGAATTGAACAGGCCAGCCTTGGACGCTGGAACTCAACGAGGTCTATCGAACCTATGAAATCGCTCTTTGAACGGCTGCGTTCGCACCGTCTCGCTTCGACTTTTGTGCTTGCTTGCAACACTCTCGGCCGCCATTGTCGGCGGCTCTTTCGCCGCGCACGGAGTTCGCGGACAGGAAAAGCAAAACGACAGCACCGACGCCACGCCCCTGAAAGTCAACAACTCTCCGACTCAGCCCAACGAGTTTGTGAAGATTGCCAAGGCCGTGGGCCCGGCAGTGGTGAACATCAACACGCAGACCCTTCCCAAGAGTCGTGCAAACAAGGGACGGCACCCCAATCCTCACAGCCGCGCTCAGCCCAATCCGCAGAATCCTCCGGCGGCGACGAGGAGATGAGGATGACGATCAGGCGGCTCCCGGTCAGGGCCAGGGTCAGAACAACTTCCAGGACTTCTTCAACCGCTTCTTCGGCGGCCAGATGCCCGACCAGGGCGATGACGGCGAAGACGGTCAGGTTCGCGAATCGCTCGGCTCCGGCTTCATCGTCGATGCCAAGGGCTACATCATCACCAACAACCACGTGATCGAAAAGGCCGACAAGATCTACGTCAAGCTCTCCACCGATCCCGACAGTCAGGACTTCGGACGCCCCGCGCGCGTAATCGGAACCGACAAGGCCACCGACCTCGCCGTCATCAAGATCGACACCGAACTCCGCATTGCCCACGGTGAAGCTGGGCAACTCCGACAACGCGCAGGTGGGCGACTGGGTCGAAGCCATCGGCAGCCCGTTCGCGCTCGCGCAGACCGTCACCGCCGGCATCATCTCCGCCAAGAACCGCACCATCGAACCCGGCGTGAGCGGACAGTTCCAGCACTTCATTCAGACTGACGCCGCCATCAATCCCGGCAACTCCGGCGGCCCGCTGCTCAACATGAACGGCGAAGTTATCGGCGTGAACACCGCCATCTATACGCAGTCGGCCGGCTATCAGGGCATCGGTTTCGCCATGCCTTCGAACACCGTGGTCGTCCGTCTACAACGACCTGATCAGCCCCGGCCACAAGGTCACGCGCGGTTCCATCGGCATTCAGTTCCGCCCCGGACTTTCAGGCGCGGTCAATCGCGTCTACGGATTCAAGAACGGCGTCCTGGTGCAGCAGGTGCAACCCGGCGGACCGGCCGACAAGGCCGGCCTCAAGGCAGGCGACATCATCACCACCATCGATGGCCGCTCCATCAAGGACGGCGACGACCTGGTCAATGAAATCGCCAGCCGCCGGCCCGGTTCGAGCGTTCGTCTCGGCTACCTGCGCGACGGCAAGCAGAGCGATGCAACCGTCACCATCGGCGATCGCGACAAGGTCTTTGCCGAGATCGGCGCAGCAGCAGTCCAACGCAGCTCCGGACGAAAAAGGCGACGCGGGCGAAGCCAAGCTCGGCCTCGTTGTTCGCCAGGTGTCCGAGCAGACGGCAGCCAAGATCCACACTTCCGGGGTGGTCATCCAGATCGGTGCGCACCGGCTCGTTCGCCGATCTGCAGGGACTGGAGCCCGGCCTGGTCATCATTCGCATCAACAAGCACGCCACCGGCGACCAAGGACCAGTTCGACGCCGTGGTAAACAAGCTCAAGACCGGCGACGACGTGGTCTTTGAGGTCATGGATCCGACGGCATCCGGAAAACGGAATCAACTACATCGGCGGCACTTTGCAGTAAAACACCCGGCTGAGGATGGGGAACACCCATCCTCAGCACTGGACAGAGGTTGGCAGCTCTCACAGCGAGTTCGTTGCAGGCGATTTCGTTGTGAAGATAGACAATGCTTGTCGCGAACGGCCGAGGCACGGACTGGACTTTCGTAACTTTCGTGCCCCTAAGATCGGGGTGTCAGCACAGCTTTTGTTGGCACTTCTCCAGACGTTCGGATAAACTTCTTGGTACGTCCAGGGGATCTCCTAACCAGAGGTATCAAACATGCTTTTATCCCGAGCAAGCCTGGCGTTCATTTTGGCGGCAGCCGTTTGCGTCACTCCTGCCTTTGCGTCCGACACACACGCAGGCAACCGGCAGCCACTCGCACAGCGCGCATAAGAGCTCAAAGAAATCGCACCACAAGTCGCATGGCCAGCAGGCCATCGATCCGGCGCGCGCGACAGAGATTCAGCATGCGCTGATCCGCGAGCACTACATGACCGGCGAACCGAATGGCCAGTGGGACGCAACCACGACCGCTGCGATGCAGAAGTTCCAGGCTGACCAGGGCTGGCAAACCAAGCTGATGCCCGACTCTCGCGCGTTAAAGAAGCTTGGCCTCGGACCTGACTACTCAGGCGCAATCAATGCCGCGAGCCCTTCCTCATTCCGGATCCGCAAACCGCCAGCAAGATTCCTGCCGGCGCAGGCCGCCGGGTTTGCTGAAGCCTCTGGAGTGAATCGCTAACAACAGTTTTCTCTCGACGAAAAAGGCCGCCATCGGGCGGCCTTCTTCTTGTGCTCTGCTCCTCACCTCAAAAGTGCATCGGAGGAATTCCCTTCAACAGGAACTCATAGCGATCGCGCGTAGTGCTCGGTCCCGAAGTGATCGGGCTGTTCAGATGAATGAGCGCATTATCCTCGCCGTACTTCGGCCACGTCGGCATTCCTGGCCCGTTCGGATCGCCCGTCTTGGCGAAGTTCGTCCAGTAGCTCATCATCGCCTCGCTCAATTGCGCGATCCTCAGGACGGATCGTTCCAACCGGGGCGCGTGTCCAGCGTTCCGAACACGTACTCGATGTCGTCCGAGTGGAAAGCAAACGTCCCGGGATGATACTTGCTCGGCAGTCGCAGCCAGTTCGAAGTGATACCGGTAGACAGGCGCGTCGCCGCCCGTCTTGCGCTGGGCTTCCAGCCACTTCCACGTCCCAAAGGCAATGAACTGCATCGCTGCCGAAGTCGATCGCCGAACGCAGCGCCTGCGCGTCGGTGTCGCCGGGATAGAGCTTCAGGAACTCTGCTGAGCGATCTTTGAACATCGCGCTTGCCATTCCCTTCCATTGCTGCAGCAGTCATGCCGCGCATCGCGAAGAAACTGCCTTCATCCGCATTCCATCCTGCCAGCAGCGGAACATGCGCCTGCTTGCCCTGCTGCATAGGTATCGACCACAGGCTCGGTCAGGAATTTGCCGTCCACAACCGGCGCGAATCCCGTTTGCCCCTTCGTTTTCGCACCTTCCAGTATCTTGTCCGTCGGCATTGCGCGCAGTTCAGCGAGCGACTTCACACCGAGCGTCGCAACCCACTTGCCATCGATCGCCGCTCGCTCCGTCACTGTCTCACCACCGAGGTTCAGCGCGCTCGGAAACGCCGCGCCGCTTTCGCCGATCGCCTTGTGGAACAGGCCCTGCGCCATCGGCGAAGCCATCAGCGTGCTCACGGCAAACGATCCAGCGCTCTCGCCAAAGATGGTCACGTTGCCCGGATCGCCGCCGAACGCTGCCGATGTTGCCCTTTACCCACTGCAGCGCGGCAACCATGTCCAGCAGGCCGTAGTTCCCTGCAGATGCCGTTGCCCTCCTTGGCAAGCTCATCGGTCACGAGAAATCCGAATACGCCCAGACGGTAGTTGATCGTGACCAGCACTACGCCCTTCAGTCGGCAGAAAGTCGCCGTTGTGACGCGGCTCCGAGCTGCCTCCACCCGAGTAGCCACCGCCGTGAATCCAGAACATGACAGGCAGCTTGCTCTTTTTCTTCGCATCGGCCGGAACATAGACATTCAGGAAGAGGCAATCCTCGCTCGGACCCGCGTCCTGAAAGACCATGTCGTCGAATACGCGGCCCTGGGCGCAGTGCGCACCGTACTTGGTGGCATCTCGATCGCCCTTCCACTTCGCCGCAGGCTGCGGCGCCTTCCAGCGCAGATCGCCCACCGGCGGAGCCGCATACGGCAGCCCCATGAACGCCCGCACCTTGCCGCCGTTGATGGTCTTGCCCGACACCTTGCCCTGCTCGGTCTTCACCTTCAGCGGATCAGCGCCTGCAAATCGCCGAGAGCCCCAGAAACAGCCCCATCGCTGCCAAGGCACACATCGCCTGCGTACGAAATTGCATTGCAAATTCCTCCGCGAGATACCTTATCAGGACGGGGGGAGCATCTGGGGAGTTTCAAGATTGATTCGCATTGCATCGATTTGCGTAACGGGTCAGCCGACATCTCCGGCAATTTCCGTCGCCAGCAGGTCGCCAATCGTCTCCCTGCGACGAATCAGCCGCGCTCTCTTCCCCTCCACCAGCACCTCAGCAGGGCGAACGCGCGTGTTGTAGTTCGAGGCTTGCGCCATGCCATAGGCGCCGGCATCGAGCAGCGCAACCAGATCTCCCGCCTCGACAGGCTTGATCTTGCGATCGCGCGCAAAAAAGTCTCCCGTCTCGCAGACCGGACCAACAACATCCACAGCCCGTGCTCTCCCTGCGCGCGGACGCACCGGCACGATCTCGTGGTGCGCCTGGTACAGCGCCGGTCGAATCAGATCGTTCATCGCCGCATCGGTAATCACAAACGTCTTCTTGCCATTGCGCTTCACGTGCAGCACGCGCGTCAACAGCGCGCCCGCCTGCGCCACGATAAACCGCCCCGGCTCAAGCAGCAGGCGTCCTTCAAATCCGGCCAGCGCCTCTCCAATCGCCTCTGCGTATTCCGAGACCTTCGCCGCTGGATCGCCACCGCGTATGTCGCCGACTCCGTGATAGTCAATGCCCAGTCCGCCGCCGGCATCGATCGTCTTCAGCGCGATACCATCGCGTTCTCAACTGCTCAACAAGCTTGCTCACCCGCTCCATCGCTGCACCAAACGGCTCAGCCGAACGAATCTGCGAGCCGATGTGGACGCTCACGCCATGCGGCTCGAAGCCACCGATCTCCCGCTGACCTCGCGATAAATGCTCTGCTGCCTGCCGGATGTCGATTCCAAACTTGTGCTCGCGCAATCCCGTCGAAATATACGGATGCGTCTCGGCAAAGACATCGGGATTGACCCGCAACGCAAATCGCGCTTTCTTCTTCAGCTTCCGCGCGCGCGTCGCAAGCAGTTCAAGCTCCGCCTCGCTCTCCACGTTGAATTCGAAGAATGCCCGCCGAAAGCGCGCGATCGATCTCCTCTGCGGTCTTGCCCACACCCGAGAAGACAACACGTCCGACGGCCTCCGGCGCGGCCGCAATCACACGCTCCAGTTCGCCGCCCGAAACAATATCGAACCCGGCCCCGCGCTCCGCAAGCAGCTTGAGAATGGCGAGCGCCGAATTCGCCTTCACTGCATAGCACACCAGGTGATCGCGCCCCGCGAATGCCCGCTGAAACAGAGACAGCCGTTCAACAATCTGGTCGGCCGAGTACACGTACAGAGGCGTGCCGTACTTCCTCGCGAGCGACTCCAGCGATACCTCGTCGCAATAAAGAGCCCGCCCGGGCTCCGGATGATGAAATGGACGCGATGACATTGTCTGGGTAGTGATCAAGATAAGGTTCCAGCAGGAGCGTGGGATGATTTGAGCCTATCGCATTTCACTCGGGGGTGTGCGCTCCTCGCCTGCTAGATCGCGTTCAGTCTCCGCTCAGTCGCCGAACTGCAGCAGCCACGGCTTTATCAGCGAAGCCACTTTCTCCGGCTGCTCATAAGCCGCAAAGTGGCCGGCGTCGGGAAGCAGATGAAGCTCGCACCCTCCCGGCGCTGCCTGGAACGCCTGCATCTCGTCGAGAGTGATCCCAGGATCTTCGCCGCCACAAATCGCGAAGATCGGAGCATCGATTCCGGCAATGATCGGAACCGAGTCAGGCCGGGTCGCCAGGCCTGCCTGAACAGCAACCACCGCTTCCGGCGATAGCGTCATCCGCGCGCGCAACTCGGCAACAATCTCCGGCCGTCGTGCACGTGAACTAGCCCCAATCAGGGTCTGCGCATTCGCGTCGAAGATGCCTGCGGTTCCCTCTTTACGCGCCTTCGCAATCGTCTCAACGCGCCGGGCAAGGTTTGTCTCCGCATCAGGCTGCGCCTTCGAGCAGACTATAACCATTCCCCGCACGCGCCGTGGAGCACGCCGCCACAACTCCAGTAACACGTAGCCGCCAATTGAGCACCCCGCGAACACAGCCGCAGGCAGCTTGAGATGGTCGAGCAGAGCCAGGATGTCGGTTGCCAGCCGATCCATCGACAGCACCGGCGCATCGGGTACGCGAGCGAAACCGCCCGCGGGCAGATCCCTGCCAAGTTCCGATTCTCCGTGTCCACGAAGATCCGGCAGGATCGCGCGCACACCGGGCAACTGCTCCACGAGTGGGATCCAGTACTGATGATCAAGCGGTGTGGGATGAAGAAAAACGACCGGCACCCGCAAACCAATGTCGCGATAGCTCAGCCGCGCCCCATTCGACTCGTAAGAATCGCTCATACGCCCGGAGGATAAGTCGTCCCCGACGCATTCGGCGGATAGGAACTCGGGAACTGGATCGGCTCCTCGGGAATGCCGATCCATCCGGCCAGGTAGGCAACGCCTACAAGCCCGCTCGTCATAAGGCAGCCAATCACGGTAAGAACGCGGACCGTCGTAACATTCCATCCGTTCGCCTGAGCCACTCCAAGACAGACACCCGCTATCTGACGGCCGGCGAGTGGCCTCACAAGCGGCCTGCCGGGCTGGTGCGCTGCTGCAAAAGACACGACCGTTCCGCAGTTTGAGCAAAAGCGCGCGCTCGGCGGCAATCCTGATCCACAGCGCTGACAGAAGAAAGACATGACGAACCTCCGGAGTCAGGTTACTGATTCCACCATACCAGTACGCAATTCCTCATGGGCCGGTTCCAGTGCCCAAATCGCACCAGAACATACGCTCTGCCCCTCAATTCCCTTTATACGGGTTCCGCAGATACTTCCGGGCCGCGTCCGCGCGCGAAGTCGTCGGACCCGCATCGATTGCTGCCTGGTAGTCCTTCACCGCCAACGGGCGCTCCCCGTTAAGGTCACGGCATTGGCCCGCCGCCAGGAAAGAACGGACCTTCAGTTCAGGGCTGACCGTCTTCGTCAACGCCGCCTCTTCATAGGCCTGTGCTGCCTCAGCATAATGACGCTGGCCGCGCAGGGCGTCGCCGAGCCCGAAGTAAGTCAGCTCCAGCCGAGCTTCGGCAAAATAACCAGGCTTGGCGTTGCTGGCCACAATCTCACGGTAAGCCTGCACCGCACCCATTCCTTCTCCTGCGTCTTTGCGCAGGTTCGCCTCTTCAAGGCAAAAGAGGTAGTCGCGGGGATATTGCTGCTTGAGGCTTCGCACAATCTCGATCGCTTCCTTGTACCGACCCTCCCGGCGCAGAAACAGCGCAGTCACAGTGCGCGCTTCGACGTTGTTCAGGACGCCGCGCTGTCCCACGTCATGAAGCATCTCAAGGCCCTTGCTCTTTGACCCAGTGATTCCTGCAAACCCGATGATGAATTTGAATGGCAACGGCAGCGCGCCGACCACGTATTCATATACGCCGACCACCAGCTTCGCATCCACGTATTCAGGATCCAGCTCGAGTACTCGTTCAGTGTCGTCTTTGGCCTTCGATGCCAGGCGGAATCCACTGCCAAATCCGCGTTGCACCATCGCGATATAAGTACACTTGAGGGCCCGAGCCCATCCGCGAGCGTAAAGGGCATCAACGTCCTTGGGATTCCTGCTCAGCCGCCAGTCCGCTTCGTGAATAGCCTCGTCGGCAAGCGCGAAAATGCGGTCCCGGACCTTCGGATCTTCCTCGGTTGCATGCCGGCCCGTCAGAAACCCGTCATTTGCATAGAAGGTTGTATCGAGAAGGTCCTGGCGATACAGCTCCTGAAAAAGAACTGCGTCCAGAAGAAGGGCGGTGGCATGCGGGTCCCCGGGATGTTCCGAGTGGAAGCGCTCAAACCGCTCCACTGCCGCCGGATAGTCCAAAATATAGAAGTAGTGAAATGCGTCTTGGACCAGGGGATCGAAGTTGAGGGGATTCGTGTGCACCCCCGGGGCGGCCAAGCCTTCCGCAGAGGCGCAAAGCAAAACTACAATCCAGGCGAAACTGCGCATCCGGCACTTCCGTGTCCCCAACACGTCTCCCTCGCGGCCTCACTCTGGCATTCAGGTCCGTGGAATCGATCAGCCCCAGTCTATCGGACTCGACCGAAGCCTTGCCGCAGCCAGCGCAGACATCGACCATCGTGCGCCCTCCGAAAATTCTCAAACCGGCCAAACTCGAATCGCTATAGGATTTAAGCATGGCCATATCCGATCTCCTGAGTCCCACCCGCAATCCCGACCACCCAGCGGAATCGGACCCGCTGGAACTGGCCCGCAAACGGCTCATCGTTGCGCTCGATGTCCCCGATGCCAAAGCCGCCATTGCCCTCGTGAGCCGGCTTGAGAATACCTGCCGTTGGTTCAAAGTGGGCCTGGAGTTGTTCGTCGCCGCAGGGCCCGCTGTACTTGAGCCGATCATTGCGCGCGGCCACTCCGTCTTTCTCGACCTCAAGCTTCACGACATCCCCAACACGGTCGCCGGAGCGGTGCGTTCCGCAGCCTCCCTTGGCGCGCGCATGCTCACCGTGCATGCGACTGGCGGCCCCGTCATGCTGACCGCCGCGCGGGAAGCCCTTGCCGGCCTCGCCAATCCGCCCCAGCTTCTTGCCGTCACCGTTCTCACCAGCATGGACGTTCCCCAACTCAACGCCACTGGCATCGAGCGCGCGCCGGGCGAGCAGGTCGCCGTCCTCGCACGCATGTCTCTCGATGCCGGAATCCGCGGGTTTGTGTGCTCTCCCCAAGAGGTGGCCACGATGCGCGGGCTCGCAGGACCCGAAGGGGTGCTGGTGATTCCGGGAATTCGCCCGGCAGGCGCCGCCCTCGGAGATCAGAAGCGGGTCGCATCCCCCGCTGATGCGCTGCGCCAGGGAGCCAGCTACCTGGTCGTCGGCCGCCCCATCACCCAGGCTCCCGATCCGGCGGAAGCCGCAAGCAGCATCCTCACCGAAATGGCCACCGCACTTGAATAGGAAATAGAAAACCCGGCTCGATGCCGGGTTTTTCCACAAGCTAAGATCTCAACTGACACTTAGAGTTTCTCGTAGAAGTCGCACACAGAGCACGAGATATAAACTCCGCCTGGCACGCCGCGCTCGCGGTCCTTCACGCGCTTGACGATGCGCGTCGGCTTGTTGCACTTCGGACAGTCGGTCGACTTCGTCGTGTCCATTGCTTTCTTGCGATCACCGGTTTTGGCAATTTTGGCCATGGGTGGGTGTTTCTCCTTTTTGGGGTTGTCTCTGCACACACGCGCGAAAATGCTGCACGCGGCTTCAACGGCGCGGTCTTACATTCACCTCTGTTGCAATTTTGTGCGGGAGGCAGACGGACTCGCTGTCCTCTAGTTTACATCACCTGCTCTGTCCAAACCTCAGTGAGGCTGCGCTGCGTCCGGCTGAGTGGGGCTTGAATTCGCCGGCGTCGGCTGCGACGCGTCTGATGCCGGCGGCGCCTTCTTCCCGTCCTGCGAGGCAGGCTTCGAATCTCCGTCATCATCAGAGGATTCTGCTTTGGGAGTTCTGGGCAAGTTGCTGGCATCCGGGTAGTCATCCGGCTTCTGCTTGGGAAACTGCACAGGCCCCATCTCTCCTTCCTTGTTGCCGGTCGCGTCCGGAATCGTCTCGCCCGGGTTGCGAAGCGTGGGTGCAGAAGTGGGCGCCTGCGTGTCCGGATCGCGCTGCACATCGCCAAGCTGCGCCGTGTGTTTGACTGGCGCGTCAGGAGTAACCGGCGTGCCGTCTGTCCGCATCAGACCCTCAACCTCGTCCTGCGTGTAGATCACCGGCGATTCGCCCATCTTCGCGACCTCAACCCGGATCACCCGGTTGCCATTGATTCGGACGAACTCCACATCCTTAGGAGGGCGGCCATAAATCCATTCCTCAAACGGCATCTGGCCTTCGATCTCGCGGGTCTTGCTCTCCGGCGGCCCCTTGGCAAAGATCACCATGTCTGTGCTCATACCCACCATCACGTGATGGCTCAGAATTGCCTCCTTCAGCTTGGGCGGGAGCGTGTCGGTGAATGCCTCGATGGGAGTCTTCACATCGAACGAGATCAATGGCGCCAGAAGCGCCTTCACCTGCGCGCCCGTGAGCGCGGGCAAGTGACCCTTGAAGTCGAGCGTCAGCCGCGCACCGGTAGGCTCCTGACCTTCGTCCTGGACTACCGGCGTCGAGGTCGTGCCGGTGCCGAGCTGGATGTGACGCAAAAAACGATGCTTTGCATCAGGGCCGCCGTTCAAGTCGAAGATGATCTTGTCGTGTTCAATCTTGACGTCCGAGAGCACAACGCGGTCGCCCGGTTTTGCACACAAGCCCTGGGACGTCACCACGTTGAGGTAATCTTCCCCGGCCGGGCTCATCTTCCCATTCGCAATCAACGTCAGGCCTTTATGCCCACGCGGAAAGGGGCGCATCGCAAACCCCTGCTCCGCCTGCAGAACGCGAATCAGCTCCAGCCGAGTCTTTGCATCCAAAACTGAATTGTCGAGTGGAACCTTTGTGGGTTGAATCTGTGCAAAGCGCCGATCGACCGGCGCCGATGATCCGTTGCTGGCGTTCCCCTGCTTGTCGATTGTTATCTGACCGGCTGCGATAGGCGTTGCCATCCCCAATACCAGCGAACAGTATCCCGCAACGCGCCATAAACGATTGATGCCATTCACTGCTGCACGGCGTTCCTGGCCTGCCGGGGTCCCGAGGGTGAGAGATGGCGTACTCATGGGCGTCCTCCCATGCCTGCATCTAGCATTGAGGAAACAGTAGTTCTATTCAAGGGTAAAGGTCAAATCTGTTGCCGGCCGGTCCCGGCGCACCACGAGCCGCCGGCCCGAATTCACTGTTCCTTCGCAGGAGCGGACGATGACTCTGATGCGCTGTAGGACGGTGCAGGTGATGGCGTAGCGACAGGAAGAATCTGCACCAGCGACGGCGATGCCGGCGACGCTTCTGCCTGGCCCATGGCCGCCTCATGCTGGCGGCGCGCGGCGGCATCAAGATCAACGGGCATCCCACCCGCAACAATTACCGGCGCGTTGTGCCTGTAATTCAGATCACGTGTGATGCGATAAACCACCGGAAATGCCATAAGCAGGACCACCGCTGCAATCCAGCTGCCTTCGAGCCCATATCCGCCGCCGGTGATCCAGAATGGACCCATTGGGTTCCCTTCCACCACGGAAGAATGGCTCGTCACGCCGGAGACCGCCAGCCCGAAGATCAGGGCGCGGCTCGACTTCCAGGCAAAGTTAATCCCCCAGCTCAGCCACAGAGCCCGGGTGCGAAGATATGCCATGGAGAGCAGGAGGCTGAAAACGACCGAAACAGCGATGCTCGTGTTGTTCGCTCCCGGCACCAGGGCCTGAACGACGGCATAGTACAAAGCGAAGCCGATTGCGGCCCCGTACGATCCAACCACGCGTTCGAATCTTTGAAAGCCATACCCACGGAAGGCCACCTCCTCTGCCAATGCGGCAAGAGCAAAGAAAGCGCCGTCCACCAGCAGCCATCCCCAGGCGGCCCTCTGGGATGAAATAACAATCGCGACTCCGCCCACAAAAGCCATGGGAAGAACGCACACCACCACCGCAGCCCATCCGACTGCCATGCCCATGCCTGCTTCGCCTGTCCAACCCGACCGAAGAGGAAGCCCCTGCGCGCTGATCGAATTCGCCTGCCGGTCGAAGAGCGTCCCGAACGCCGCGTATCCGCATATCAGCAGCAGGACCAGGAGCGCCTGCCCTGCCAGAGGCACCCAGGCATCCCCGGCAAACGACGCCGCAAACCGGAACGCGAATGATCGTGCGACAAAAAAATACAGGACAGCGGCTACGAATTCCAGGTACGCACGCATACGCCCGCCGCGTTGAGGCTCACTCATCGCAAACCCCCGGCACCTTCGCTGCGTCTATTTGAGTCATTTAAAGGCAAGGAACCGACCTCGATCAGCATTCGATGCACCACGAGATCTAGAGCTGGTTGCATAAATCAGATTTTGAAAGGCACAGCTTTCCTGGGGCTTTAGTGTCTGCGTGAGAACTCGGCCCTGCGGCTGACTTGCTGACTTGCTATGCCGCGAAGCGGCGCTAACCTGCTGCTTTTGAACCGTACCGATTTCCGCACAACCAGTCTGAATCCTATCCAGAGCCCGCAAATCAGAGTTCTCACGCAGACACTAAAGCCCCTGAGGGATGCTTTGCACTCGTCTGGCAGCCTTCATGCAACCAGGTCTAACTTTCCGTATAGCACTGCGCAATGTTGCGAAACTTCAGCTGCCGAGCGGTTACCAGGGCCTCCACCGGAATCCCCTTAAGCTGATCGAGGTGCTTCTTGATCACGCTGCCCACCAGCCCGGCTCCCACTGGATGATCCGTATGTGCACCGCCCGGCGGCTCGGCAATAATCTCGTCCACACAGCCCAGGGCAGCAACTTCAGGCGCCGAGATGCGCATGGCTTCCGCCGCCTGTTGCTTGTGCGCCGCATCGCGCCACATGATCGCCGCACACGATTCCGGCGTAATAACGAAATACAGCGCATTTTCCAGAATCAGCACACGGTCGCTGACCGCCAGCGCGAGTGCTCCGCCCGATCCGCCTTCGCCGCTGATGATCGAGATCGTTGGCACCCGTAGCCGCGACATCTCCCGAATATTCCGCGCAATCGCTTCAGCCTGTCCGCGCTCTTCAGCGCCAAGACCGGGATACGCGCCCGGAAGGTCAATAAAGCTGATGACCGGCCGCCCGAACTTCTCGGCAATCTTCATGCAACGGAGCGCCTTGCGGTAGCCCTCCGGATGCGGCATCCCGAAGTTCCGCCGGACCTTCTCCTTTGTCGTCCCGCCCTTGCGGTTGCCGATCACCATGACCTCTTCGCCGGCGAGGCGCGCCATGCCGCACGCTACGGCCTCATCGTCGCCAAAGGCACGATCCCCGTGAATCTCGCTGAAATCCGTGAAGATCCGCTCGATAAAGTCCATCGGGTAAGGCCGCTGCGGGTGCCGCGCCGTCTCAATTCTGCTCCACGCAGGCGAAACGGCCTGCACCGGAGTTGGTGTCCCTGTCGACTGTTCGCTCATCTGTACCTTGCGGCGCATCTGACCCGGCAAACCCCGGGCTCCGTGCGCCGCTTATTCAGATTCTACGGCCCGAGGCCGACACCGACAAATCCATATGGAATTCACCAAGTTGAGTCATCGCAATCGCCTGTCTCAGCTCTTGACGGCTCCAAGAGTATATTTCTCCTAACCTGCCTGCATCCCGGGAACTTCGCGTACCGCCAGAGGGGAAAAATGTCACAAACACGGAGAGACTTCCTCATTGCAACATCCGCCGGTTTGATCGGGGCTGCCACTGCCACTCGATGCTGCCCAGGCTCCTCCCGCTCCTGTCAATCAGCAAACACCCGGAGCACCCACCGCCTTCGGCACCGCTCCTCCAGTCGGCCCGGAAGTCACCTCCGCCACATTCTCTGAAGCCGAAAAACTCATGCAGCTCGAAATGAAGCCCGCGGACCTCGCTCAGGCAGCGCTCAATTGGCGCATGCAGATGGCGCCCGTATACGAACGTCGCTCTGGCCCGCGCAAACTCGCGCTTGAGCCCGAACTCGCGCCCGCGACACTGTGGAATCCCTCTCTCCCTGGCATCACCTCAAACAAATCAGGCTCCAACCAAATCCTCCGCAGCGCAGACAAGAATCTCCCCTTGCCCGCAAACGAGGCTGACATCGCCTTTGCCTCCGTGTCGCAACTCTCGCGTTGGATTAAAGACCGTCAGATCACCTCGGAACGCCTCACGCAGATTTACCTGCACCGGCTTGAACAATTCAATCCAAAACTCAGGTGCGTCATCACCCTTACCCGCGAGCATGCGCTCGAACAGGCGCGCCGCGCCGATGTCGAAATCGCCGCAGGTCATTATCGCGGCCCGCTTCACGGCATTCCATGGGGAGGAAAAGATTTGCTCGACACCGCGAATATCCCCACCACCTACGGCGCCGAACCCTATCGCAACCGCATCCCCACAAAAGACAGCGCCGTCGTAGAGCGGCTCAACGCCGCGGGAGCCGTCCTCGTCGCGAAGCTCAGCCTCGGCGCGCTTGCTCTCAATGACGTCTGGTTTGGCGGACAAACGATGAATCCCTGGCTCCTTGAGGAAGGCTCCTCTGGCTCCAGCGCCGGCCCCGGCTCCGCAACTGCCGCCGGACTCGTCGCTTTTGCCATCGGAAGCGAAACACAGGGCAGTATCGTCAGCCCTTCCATGCGATGCGGCACCACCGGGCTCCGCCCCACCTTTGGCCGCGTCCCGCGTACTGGCGCCATGACCCTATGCTGGTCGCTCGACAAACTCGGACCTATGGCACGCTCCGTTGAAGACACGATCCTCGTTCTCAACGCCATCTCCGGACCCGACGCCGGCGACCTCGCCAGCGTCCCCAGCACTCTCGCATTCGACTCAGGCGCAGACGTCTCGGGCCTGCGCGTCGGCTACTTTCCCGACTGGATGAAGCAAGCGCCCGCGACGGATGTCGATCGCGCATCGCTCGAACTCGTGAAGAAACTCGGTATGAAGCTCGTCGAAGTCGCAATTCCCGACTGGCCCTACGACTCGCTCAACATCGTTCTCTTTGCCGAGGGCGCCGCGGCCTTCGAAGAACTGACCCTGAGCCACCAGGTCGATCGATTGACGGCGCAGGTCCCTGACGCGTGGCCCAACGTATTCCGTCAGTCGCGTTTCCTCTCCGCAGTCGATCTCGTGCAGGCCGACCGCATGCGCCGCAAGGTCGCGCAGGAGATGGCGCGCCTGTTTTCAGAAGTAGACCTGCTGCTCGTTCCCTCGCTCCGCGATGAAATGCTCGTGATCTCGAACTTCACCGGCCATCCCTCGCTGACACTCCGCGCCGGATTCGTCGAAGTTGCTGAAGCCCGCAGCGATTGGGCGCCCGATCCAAAGCATCCGCTGCCGAAATTCTCTCCGCCGCGCCGCGTCCCACACGGCATCACACTCATCGGACGTCTCTTCGACGAAGGAACGCTCGCTCAGGCCGGGTTAGCCCTGGAGCGAGCATTTGGCGTCGCTGCGGAGCGGCCGCCAGGATTTTAGCAATCCTTCGATCTCCTGACGAACGATATTTGTTCTATATTGTATAGATAATGCGTGACCGCGATTATCTTGGCGAATTCGAGCACCTTATTGTCCTGGCGCTCCTGCGGCTGGAAGATCGCGCCTATGGGGTCACTGTGCGGCAGGAGATCGAACTCCGCACCGACCGTGAGGTATCGATCGGCGCGGTTTACGCCACTCTGGATCGCCTGGAAAAAAAAGGGTACGTAATGTCCCATCGAGGCGACCCCACGCCGGAACGCGGCGGACGTTCGAAGCGCTTTTTTCGTGTCACTGCAGATGGAGTACAAGTTGTGAGTCGCACACATCGCGCGCTGCAGAGCATGACGGAAGGACTCGGCCTCATCCGGAGCTACGCATGACATCGCAACCACATTTCGTTCCGCCGCCGTCCGATTGCCGTTTGGCTGATTAGCATGTTCGCCCACACCGACGAAGCTGAATCAATTCTGGGTGACCTGCTTGAAGAATTCTCACTCCTCGCGTCCAAATCGGGAGTGCCTTACGCACGAAATTGGTATTGGCGGCAAACGATCAAAACGCTCCCGCGCCTTGCGGGCCTTGGCTTCCGCGCTGCCCCATGGATGACCGGCACCGCCGTAGCCGGAGGATTCTTGCTGCGGAAACTTGTCGGTCCCTTAGTCGGCTCCGCGACATTTGCGATGCTTGAGAGATACCAGGTTTTCTTCGAGCATCACTTCAGCGCATATCTGTTCTTCGCATCGACTGGCCTTGACATCGAACACCTCATCACATTCCTCTTGATTGGCTTCCTCGTCGCTTTGGTCGCCAGGGAAAGAGAAATGGTGGCCACAACGATGCTCGCCCTCATCTTCGTAGCAATGGCTGTCGTTGGTTCTGCATATGCGGCAATCAGGACTGGCAACGACGCGCTTCTCTGGAGGCTAACGTGGTACTTCGCCGATTCCTTCGTGATCGTTGTGGCGGGAGCAATCGTTCGAACGCACAGATTGAGTTCTTTCAACGCCGCGCGGCCAACAAGATCTGAGTCGAGGCTTTAAATTCCCTCGGACCGCAACAGCTTTTCAATCCGGCGGTCCGGAATCAGCCAGACAAGCGCGACAAGGACATAAATAGATTGCGACGCCCACCTGTTGAAGAAGGCCAGGGGAATGGCGATCGCGTAAAGCACAACCGAGAGGGTCCCTTTGCGGTCCTTGCCCAACGCCTTCCCCAGAATTGAATCCTCTTTCTCAATGGCCACCAGGCAGTGTGCGAGAAGCCAATAAGCCGTGCCTGCCATCATCAAAACAAAGCCGTAAAGCGCCGTCGGAAAGGGGCCAAAATTGTTCTCACCCATCCATCCTGTGACGAATGGCAGTAGAGACAACCAGAAGAGCAGATGGAGATTGGCCCAGAGCACGCCGCCGGTCACATGTCTGGCCGCGTGCAGCATGTGGTGATGATTGTTCCAGTAAATGCCGACATAAACGAAACTGAGCACATAAGAAAGAAACACAGGAATCAGCGGTCTCAGCGCGTCAAGTTCCTGCCCATGAGGAATGCGAAGTTCGAGCACCATGATCGTGATGATGATCGCGAGCACACCGTCACTAAATGCTTCAAGCCTCGCTTTGTGCAAGATGCCTCCTTGTTATGTGCCCGGCCCGTCCCCAGTCCCTAGTCCCTAGTCCCTGGTCCCTGGACTTTTCCCTGCCCTCTTCCCAACAGCAAACGCCCTCCAGAACGCCGCCGCCGTCTTTGGCCCGATATCAGGCGGAGTCGGCTCCTGTCCTTTCTGAAAGATGTGGCAGTAAAGCATCGGCCCCAGCAGCAACGCCATCGCCGCCTCCAGATCCAGATCGCGCGGAAACTCTCCGCGTTGCACGCCGCGGCGCAGTATCCGCTTCAGGCATTGGCGGGGAGGCTCCATCACGCGATGCCTCCACACCTTTCCAAACTCCGGATGAATGGCAGAGTACGCAATCAACGAAGGCGTAATGCGCGTCCGTTCGGAATCGAACTCGTCCGGAGGCCTTCGCGTCAGCACCGTTGTCAGATCGCCGCACAGGTCACCCGAGTCGACATCTTCCGGCTCGCGATCCAGTCCGTTGATCATCAACATGACTTCCAGCAGCAGAGCTTCCTTGTCCGCCCAGTGGTTGTAGATCGTCGCCTTGCTCACGCCCGAGGCCCGCGCGATCGCATCCATGCTCGTCGCGTCGATGCCGCGCTCGCCAAACAAGCCAAGCGCGGCCCGAAGGACTTTGTCGTGCGCTTCCGTACTCCGTGATCGTGCCATTCGTCAGATCTCGATCTTCGAGAAACGCCACGCGCCAACCACCAGCAGCACTGCCCCCACGCACACCAGAACTGTAATGTTCGTGGAGAGACTAAACGCCGGCTGAAACGGCGGCTGATGCAACAACACCGTCCGCAGCCCGTCCACTCCGTACGATAGCGGGTCGAGCGCAGTGAGAATTGCCAACGCCTTCGGAAGACCGGTCAGCGGAAAGAGCGCTCCCGACAGGAAGTAAATCGGCATCACCAGGAAATTCATGATGAGCTGAAAGCCCTGCATGTCCTGCAGGCTCGAGCCAATGGACACTCCCAGCGCCGCAAATACCACCGCAATCGCCACCATGAAGCCGATTGCAGCCGGAAGCAGCATGATGTTCGCCGGCCGGAATCCCGCAATCACACAAACGATCATCACCAGCAGCCCCTGGATCACAGACACGGTCGCGCCCCCAAGTGTTCGACCAATCATGATCTGCAGCCGCGGCACCGGCGCCACAAGCGTCTCTTTCAAAAATCCGAACTGCCGATCCCATAAAAGGCCCAGCCCTGAGAAGATCGACGAGAACAGCACGGTCATCCCGATCACACCGGGGCCCACGAACTGCAGGTAGTTTCCGTTGCCTGCCCGCTGAAACACCGGCCCCAGCCCGAAGCCAAGCACGAGCAGATACAGCATCGGCTGCCCCAGAGAGGCCACGATCTGCGCTCTCGAACGGGTATACCTCTTCAGTTCTCGCAGCCAGAGAATGTAGATTGCGCTCATCGTTTCCCTCCGCTCCACATCTTTGCGAACTGCCGCATCTGGTCCGCCGCATCCGCACTTTCATCGCGAATCGTCGAGCCAGTCAGCGCAAGGAACGCATCCTCCAGGCTCTCGGTCTTCGTCTGCTCCTTGATCGCCTTCGGTGTCCCCTGCGCAACAAGCTTGCCATGATCGATCACGCCGATGCGGTGAGCAACGCGATCCGCCTCTTCCATGTAGTGCGTCGTCAGAAACACGGTCACATTCTCCGTCTCGTTGACTCTCTTCACGTGACTCCACAACTGGTTCCGGCTTTGAGGATCGAGACCCAGCGTCGGCTCATCAAGAAACAGAATCTTCGGAGTGTGAAGAAATCCCCGCGCAATCTCCAGCCTTCGCTTCATGCCGCCTGAGAACTTCTTCACCTGGTCCTTTCTGCGCTCCCACAATTCGAACAGCTTCAGCAGCTCTTCAATGCGCTGACGCCGCACCTTATGCGGAACGTGATAAAGAACCCCGTGCACCTCCATGTTTTCCCACGCCGTTAGATCGCCATCCAGGCTGGGATCCTGAAAGACGATGCCAAACCGTCTGCGCGCCTCGTTCTGGTGCTTCTGCGGATCGAGACCGTCCAGTTCGATGCTGCCGCTCGTCGGCCGCAAAAGCGTAGTGAGCATCTTGATCGTCGTTGTCTTCCCTGCTCCGTTGGGACCAAGAAATGCGAAGATCTCCCCCGCGGCAACGTCAAAGGAAACGTCGCTGACAGCGGTGAACGAGCCAAAAGTCTTCACCAGGTTCTGAACTTTGATCATCGGGCCCGACCTCCTGAATAATAAATACTGAACGGTTTAGTTCAGTTTGTCAACGCAACGGTCACCCCATTTTCACTTTGAGTGTCACAAATACTGCTGTCATCCTGAGCGTAGTAAGCCGCACTTTGCGGCTTGCGAAGTTGAAGGATCTGCGGTTGCTTTTCGGAAATTATGCCAGGAACTTCAGGAAACGTCTTCCAGCTCTCTTACCTGTCCTTGCGAGTCGCGGGGTCTTACGGGTTTTCCTGCCGACTGGCAAGTCCGGACTTCGCCGCTTCCCTCACCTGTTGTTGGGCAAGCGCCATCTTGTAAGCAACATAATACTTGTAAATATTGGCAACGTACTGCACGGTCTCCTGACCGATGTCTTTGGCCACCATCAGTTCCACATTTCCGAACCACTTGTTCGGATCAAGCCCCTGCTTTGCCGCCTCCTTCCGCAAGCGCACAATTCTATTTTGGCCGGCGTTGTAGCTCGCGAACGTAAACAGTGTCTTATCGACCGGGCTGATTGCAGGATCATTGAAGTACGTCTTGGTGATCATCGCCAACATTTTTGTTCCTGCGTGAATGTTCGACTCCGCATTTCGAACGTTGGAAATATAGATCGGCTTGGCTGCGGCATACTTCGGAAGAACCTGCATCACTCCGACAGCGCCACGCGGACTCACTTTATTCTGCTGAAGCATCGACTCCTGGTATCCCTGTGCCGCAAGCATAAGGTAGTCAAAGTTATATTCGGCTCCATACTTCTTGAAGTACTCCACATAGGACCTGAATTTTCTTATCTCCTCCTGCGAAGTAGCATTCTTGATGAACTTCTTGTTCGCGATATATTTGCTGAACATCACCCTGCCGAAGACTGTCCCCTGGCGATGGGTCTTGAGGAACTCGTCCATGAGAGCCTTTAGTTGTGGGCTGTTCTTGCGCATTGCCCATGCCACGTTGTCGACATTCGTCAGAGCGAAGTTCTGGTGAATGACGATGTTGGGCAATACCGCCGACCAAAGCTCGGCTCGGTAGTCATACGCAACAGTTGCCGGAGTGACCCCGGCATTGGTCATCTCCAGCAGGTCTTCTTCGGTCAGGTTGGGATCGGCTTCCTTGACGACGATCTCCGGCTTGCCGGCCTGCTTGAACTTTTGGTTCTGTTCTCGAAGCCGGTCGCATGCGAGACTGGCCCGATTGACATAGATTTCTTTGCCGCTCAGATCATCGACACTGGAAATCTGCGGTGTGTCCTTTCCCGAGACAACCACCAGCTTCAGGCCCGACATAATCGGGATCGAGAAGTCCACGCGCTTTTCCCGCTCAGGAGTTACAGCGATGGCTGAGGCGATAATATCTCCGTAACCCTCATTCAAATCCTTCTCCAGTTGCGCCGGCGTGACCGGAATGAATACGACCTTGAACTTCTTCGCCCCCGTCTTCAGCTTCTTGTTTAAGTAGACTTCAAGTTCCTCTGCCATATCCGGAACCACGCCCCGTGGCCGTCCCTTGTCGTAAAAGAATCCTGTTTTGTTGTAGAGCACCAGCAACCGGAGAACCCCCCTCTTCTGGAGTTCATCCCAGTCCCCTGTGTGGCGATCGAAGTTCGCGGGAAGCTTGAGCGCATACTCCGGCCCGGCACTTTCAACCTCGTTGAGCGAATCGGCTGCAGCCGGCGCCTGGCTCGCAACATCCTGTTTTTGAGTGGGCTGTGGTTGGGACTTGCAGCCGATGACACTCACCGTCAAGGCGAATATCGCTGAATAAAGGCAGATTGCCCTCCAACGCGCAAATAATATGGGCATGGTCCTCACTAGGAGCATTAAACTTCTTCCCTGACCCGCTCGGAACTGTCATTTGTAACAGCGGGATGCACGCCAGACCTCATGTAGAATCATCGACTCCAAAGCCCGGAGAGGCAGGCCTCCCGACGTTGGCGCCTGTCGGGTACCCTGAGATTGCGCCGTGAACCCTCATACGCCGTTGATGAACGGTGTGAGTATTTTTTAATTCTTGCCTTCTCCCTCGGAGGCTCACGATGAAACGTACGGTACGACTGATCGCTCTCGTCTTCTTCTCGATCGTCGCGACGGGGTTGTCCTTTCCCCAGTCCCAGCCGAATCAGAAGGCGGCCACATCCCAAAAGCCAAAAGGCGAAACATTGGAGCTTGGAAAGTCCTATGCCACGTTGCGCCCTGAGCAGGTGCGCCTGATTGACAGCTTCATTCGCAGTTATAACGCCACCACCGGAAGCACGCTTGTCCCCCAGCAGGCCTATGACAGCGCTCGATTGTCGATCCGCACCACCTTCGACGCTGTAACCCATGCACTGCTGAACGCGAAGATGACCGACTCGCATGGCAAGAGCCTCGGCCTTGCGATTGACCTGGTGGACGCCGTCGATCAGGTGATGGGAGAGGAATCCGGTGCAAGCGGCGATCAACAGTTCCGCCTGTACGTGTACTTGAAGCCCAACGCGGTTGACATCCTGAGCCGCAGCCAGGAATTCCTTCATGACAAAGACAACACCGGCTATCACAAGGGGTTTCCCATCTGTTACAGGCTGAAGAACGGACCTCCATCGATTCAGTTCTCAATTTCGCGCGACCACAAATTGTCCGACGTTGACGTTGACTATCGCTCGTCCGGCTTTCCCAAGGGGCTGGTCAATGGACACTTGTCCGCTGCCAACTCGGATGTCCGCGCGGGAAACAACTTGGCCCTCCATGACGGCCGCTGGTCGGGCCTCAATGGCTGGTGGCGCGACGTCTTCGGACAGCTCGGAAGTGGCGGGACGCCCCCAAAGGAGACCGCCACTGAGCGCCTCGGGCAGATTCCCATGAATCCCGGCGTGAAAGCCGATCAGGGTGCCGATAAGAGCGCGCACGATTTTCTTCAAAGCTGGGTTGTCGCGAAAGAACCTAATAAGTCGGTCGCCTATCTTTCGCGCCGCAGCTACCCCTGTTTAGAGGTGTTGGCGCAGAAAGGCGCGCAGCCTGTGCCACAGGGCATGATTCGCCTGCAAACACTCAAGGCGATGCAGAAATTCAGCGATAGCCTTGGCGCTGTGAATACCGTTGCGGACGTGTTCGAATCTGCCGACAAATGGCCGCAACCATCGAAACCGGCAAAGAACGCGTATCCATCGGAATTCCAGCTCGTCAACTTGCCGTCGGACGTGGGGCAGGACGAGGAATGCATTGCCGTGCCGACGGACACTTCAAGCAAGCGGCAGGAAGAGAAGTACTTCGCCACGGCATTTCGCGGAAAAAAGGGAGATAGCCGGAACAAGGTAATGTCCATGCTTTGGGCTCAGGAGGCCGGCTACTGGAAAATCATTGCCATCCGTATCGAAGACAGCGGCAACGCGGGCCTCGTCCCAAACAACGCTGCTCTCGCCGTACCCGCCGTTGAAGAACCGCGGAGCATCGCCGGTGATCCCGCCTCGGTGAAAGACATCACGCAGTTCTACCAGACGTGGATCGCGAAACGGAATGTTGTGCAAGCTTCCCGCTTCGCGTCACAGCGTTCCTACCAGTGTCTCGCGGCGCCCACCGGAGACCAGAAGAAATTGACCCCCATCGCAAGACTCCAGTCCGCGTTGGAACAGCCGCTCACAAAAATCTCAGCCGCCGCGAATCTCTCGGACATGATGTCGAGCATGCAGCCCGTCGACGATCTCCTGCGCCCTGTCCAGCAGGAAAATTCAAAGGCGTTCGCGATGATGGCCGTGCCGGACCAGATGGCCGATAGCTTTCTGTGCCAGCACCGTGACCTGCCCGAAAGCTCGCCGGACTTGAAGCCCGCCGACGCAAAATATGGAGCCTATTACCTGACCGCCAGTCGATTCAATTACGGAGAGGAACAATCGCCCGCTCTTTTGCTGCTATGGACTAAAGAGGAAGCGGGCTGGAAGATTGTCTCCTGGGCGATAGAGCTTCCGTAACCGGGGTTTCATTTCTCCCGGAATGCTGTGCCCGCTCTGGCGTTGCAGATCATTCCCGCCTCAAAGCGCAAAATGAAGATGAAGTCAGGACCGTCCCGCTTTCTCTGCCTTCGCTCGGCACGGGAGAAAAGGCAGTCTTTTCGGACGGAGCGCTGTTGGGCTTTCCCGCCATGCGGGACGAAAACCGACAAGAACACCGAAAATGCTCTGTAAGTCCAATGCCTAGAGGATTCTGCGGGTAAGTCCAATGCTGAGAGGATTTTGCAGACACACCCCTCTCGTAACCCACTGAAAACAAGGAATTTACTTACAGAATACGGGGAGGGGGTGGCAAACTCGCGATCAACCACGCCCATCGCTGAAAGCGAGGGCTTGAGCCAGCAGCCAGAAGCTACTTGTTGTGCCTCATCGGCAGATCCTCGTGCGCCTTCGATTCTCCCGCAAAGTCGGGGTCTGCCGTCGCCCTGCCCTCCTCCGACTCGTGCAGCGGATCAGGCTCTTCGGCTCCGATCGTATCGTCAAGCGATTTGTGTTTCGTTCCCGTGAGCTTATCGAGGCGGTAGTCTGCATTCGCTGCTGCCATCAGTCCCTCCCGTATGCTCTCGTTCAACTTCTCGATTGCGTCACGGCTCGGAGCTGTCTCGCCTGCAAGCCGCAACAGTACCGGCATATGCAGCCACCAGACCAGTTCCTCGTACGGTTCGCAAACGAAGTAGGTATACTCTCCCGCTTGGTGCACTCCGGCAAGCCACCGCACATCGGTGTCCTGCCAAAGAGCATTCGGAAAAGCGCTAGTCTTGCTGTCAGCTGAAGGCTTAGATGCAGTTTCAGCAGGCGCCGCTGTGGATTCCGCAGTCGTCTCTTCAGACTTTTTCTCCGTCTGAGCGATCTCGGGCACATCATCGCCCGCGGCGGATTCCGCCCGGGAAAGCTCCTCTCTTTGTCTGAGCGACTCAGCAAGCAACAGAACTTTGATCCGAGCGGCGACGCGCCAACCAGTTTCTCCGTCAAACCCGAGAGCGTTGAATGCCTCGGCCAGCGGCTGACGCAAACGCAACCGGTCAAATACGTCCAGCGCCGCGCGTTCTGCGTGATCCGCGTCAATGGATTCGGCAATTGTATCCAGAACGCACCAGGCAATGATGGGAGCCCACATCGCCGTAGCGGTCATCTGTGGACTCGGACTCGGCAGCACGCGGCGCGCGGCCGCTGTCCACGGCGCCGGGAAGCGTCCTTCCACCACCGGTATGCGCATCGCAGCAGTCATCCGTTTGCGGAACGCGGGCCCAAGAAGACCAGGCATGGTCATATCTCTGCTTACGCCCGATCGCGTGCGATAGGCAGCCTGCGCAACCCGCAAAAATGCCTCGCAACGCGTCCACGCAAGATTGAGAAGTTCGCTCCGCCTGCGGTTGATGTGACGGTCCGCTCCGCCGATGCCGCGAGGGTGCTCCGCCAGAACCGTGAGGAGTCGAACCATCTTCTGGTCGAGCAGTGCGCGCAATGCCTGATGAACAGGCTCCAGTTCAAGGTTGACGAGCGCGTCTTCCAGGTTCGGTACGCCTCGTCCGTTGAGATGGTCGCAGAGCCGGTCCCATGGATATTCAGCCGTGGAATACTTCTCGTGCCAGTCCATGAATACGTGGCATTGATAAGCGTTCAGATCGAGCGTCAGTCCGCGCTCGGCAAGATGATTCGCGCGCCTCAGGTATTCAAGTCCTGTCAGCGAATCGCGGAACCCGAGTATCGCTCCTGAGTCCCCTCGGAGACCCAACCCATCGTGAAGCCTTCGCTGTCGCAGTTGTGAAGTCGCCTTGTCGGCATAAGCTGCCGAATTATCAATCGTCCCGTGAGCAGTCCCGAACCGGTTGTTGTAGACCACCAGCGCCCGCGCGTCACCATTGCGGTTCGAGTAGGCAAAGACGTTTTCGTCCACCGATCCCGAACCCTCAAACAGGTCATAAAGCAGGAAGTTGCTGCTCTCTGCAAAGATCCAGCGTCGCTTCAGCAGCGGCGCAATCTCGCGCTCGTGACGCTCCACCAGCCATGGATTCGCGGTCTCGTCGTAGCGCGGCCGCTGGTATTCCATGCCGTACTTCTCCGTGAATCCCTCAATCTGCCCATGACCGAACATCGGCAGCCCCGGCAGCGTAGCCATCATCGCCGCCACGCCGAAGCACTTGTCGCCAGTCCCGAACTGGTCGATTGCCGTTCTTTCATCGGGATTGCTCATGAAATTCACGTAACGCTTCATGATGTCCGGATCGAATTCCAGAGTGTTCTTGATGACCGAGCGGTATTTGGCATTCTCTTCATCGCGCATCATGTTCATGAACGCGCTGTTGTACACGCGGTGCATGCCGAGCGTACGCACAAAGTACCCTTCCATCAGCCAGAAAGCCTCAGCAAGCAGCAGCGTGCCCGGCACTTCTGCCGCGACGCGATCCACCACTTCACGCCAGAATTCGTGCGGCATATGCTGGTTGAACTCTGCCTGGTTCATGCTGTATTCCGCGCGAGACGGAATCGCACCGCTGGCTCCCGGACCCGGAAACCAGAGCCGATGGAAGTGGCGCTTCGCAAGCGTCATTGCCGCGTCAAACCGGATCACCGGAAACAGTCGCGCGACATGCAGAATCGTCTGAATCACCTGCTCGCGAACCGCGGGGTTGAGGTAATCGAGCTGTGCAGTGTCGTTCCACGGGAAGCTGGTCCCGTCGTTGCCGTGGTAAATGTAACGTGTCTCATCCGTCCATTTGTCGCGACGGCGGAAGACTACCGCTGCATCTGTCTGCTCAAAGTAGTGGTCATCGATCTTGATCTCCACGCGGCCGTCATGCGACAGGTCAGGCCCGTTGAAGCTGTACGCGGGATACGGCGACTCCCAGCGGGAAATGAACCACTCCGGATGCTCCATGACCCACGGCGAGTCGATTCCCATGTGGTTCGGCACCATATCGCTGGCGAGCCGAATGCCGTGATGGTACGAGCGGTCGCGAAGGTAGATGTATGCCGCTTCTCCGCCAATGTCCTCAGCGATCTTGTAGTCGAAGAGCGAATAGGCTGAAGCCACCGCGTCCTGGTTTCCACAGAGCTGCTTGATTGTCTTCGACGCGCGACTGCGCTCCCACACGCCGATCAGCCAGAGCGTGTTGATGCCGCGGTGCGCAAGCGTCGCCAGTTCCTCGTCGGGAATCTCATCGAGGCGAGCGATTCTGCGCCCGTACTGCTTGCTCAATTGCGCCAGCCAGACATACGTGCTCTTCGCAATCATCACCGTGTTCGGCATCCATGCAGTGTCCGGACTGAATTTCTCGTACTCGTGGGCCGGGTCTCCGAAGATGGGAACCTCTGACCGGCTGACAATCGAGGGCCACTGCTGCATCCCGCTCTCGCGCCGTCGACGAGCCGCTTCCTCTGCGGCCGCACGCGCTCTCTCAGCTTCCGGGTTGAACTGCATCCAGATGGCCAGCTCTTCCTCGCGCAGCACCTCTCCCGCGATCATCAGGAAGCGTTCGAGGCTATCGCCGAGCAGGGGTTTCCACAACCGCAGGATCAGCTCCAGTTGCTCGCTCAGTGACAGCGGCGCTCCTGTCGCCGGGGCACGCAGCAGGTCGAACAAGCTGATGGCCGTCGCTCCCTCGATCGGTATGAGCGGCCGCGTGGCGAAGTAGTCGGGCAGATCCCGAGTAACTTGCTCGTAGACGGTCCTCTCCGCGAGAGGCTTGTCTTCGAAGAGTTCCTCGAACTTCTTGAACGCTTCATTCCGGTTTGCCGACCACAGCAGAAGCAGTTCCTCCAGCGCCGCTGCGCGATGCGGCAGCCCATCAGTGTTGCCGGCCAGCCACTGCTCGGCCGACTCCTGGCCTCGCATCACGCTCTGCCCTGGAAACTCCACGACAAAAGTCCGCAAAAGGGCGTCAAGCTGCTTCTGACCCACCTTCGCCGCGAACCAGTCGAGCGCGGCCGTCATCACCTCGGGATCGAACTGCTCTCGATAGCGCGCCATCAGGACGTGGCTCGCCTCATCAATCAACCCCATTGCGAAAAGCGACCCCGCGTGCACGGCCAGATCGGGATACTTGTCCGCCTCGCGGACCTGGTTCATCCGGTAAGCGAAAGCGCGACAGGCCGACAGATTCCCAAACACGACGTTGCCCGTGTACGAGAAGAGCGACTCCTCGAATCTGTAACGCTTACGCGACTTTCCCGAGATGTGGAATTCCATAGAACCCTGGCTCCCCGACGACTCTTGCAAGCCTGCAACCTGCTACTTGATTACGGATCGTGCTTGTCAAACCGGTCAATTCCGGGATGGACAATCCTCTGTCAAGTGACCGCTTGCTCCAGCCACACTTTCCGTCAAACTCGCTATCCTGAGGCAACCCCCGCCACAAAGAGCGAAAGGCCTCAGGCTCCTGTTGTCGCGTACTTGGCATCGCTTTTGCAGATCAAATGCGGCCAAAGGTAAAGTAACACTTCGGAGCGCCCTGGCGCTGCCTGCTTCGCAGTGCGGCGGTTCCGCAGTAGCCGTGTCTCGAACCGTTGTGGCGAAGTGGCTTCCCTCTGAGAAAGAGTCGCCTTGGACATCGCCCACAAAAACACCGCGAAGTGGGGCGACGTGCAGGAATTGCCTCATGCACGCCTTCCCCGGTAGACTTGGGAAGCGCCATCTCAGGATTCTTCCAAATCGACGGAGAGGTGGCAGAGCCCGGTTGAATGCACCTGACTCGAAATCAGGCATAGTCGTAAGGCTATCGGGGGTTCGAATCCCTCCCTCTCCGCCAAGACCCCTTCCGAGAACGTCCAGCGACATCCCACTCAAAGTCGAAAATACGTCAATACCTCAGTAAATGTCCCATTTCCTGTCTATTGAAGTCTAAGAGCGTCCCGTGGAAGCCACGACTTAGCGGGGGTACTGGTGGGGGTATAATCATTTTTTGTTGGGGGTATTTCAAGAAACAGGAGGGAAGATGGCTCTCAGCGACACTCAGATTCGGAAGGCGAAGGCGACCACAAAGCCGTACAAGCTAGCAGACGAACGGGGGCTATTTCTGCTGGTGACGCCCAGTGGTGGGAAGCTGTGGCGCTGGAAGTATCGCGCTGATGGTAAAGAAAAGTTGATGTCATTTGGCGTGTATCCTGACGTGCCACTTGCTGCAGCGCGGGAGCGGCACCAAACTGCGCGGCAACTACTCGCCTCTGGTACGGACCCGATGGAGCAGCGCAAGGACGAGAAGGCTGCGGCGAAGACGAGCGCCGAGAATTCATTCCAAGCGGTGGCGATGCTGTGGTTGGAACATTGGCGCGAGGGAGTCACACCGCGTCACGCTGACGATACAGAGCGCCGCATGAGTGCAAACATCCTTCCCTGCCTCGGAGCGCGTCCCGTCGCTCAGATCGAAGCGCCGGAACTGGTTGCGATGGTGAAGACCATTGAACAGCGCGGTGCTCGCGAAATCGCCAAACGGGCGCTCGAAACAACCGGGCAAATCTTCCGGTATGCTATCGCCCACGGCTACGCGAAGCGCAACCCCGCAGCCGAGATCAAACCTCGTGACGTTCTGAAGCCGACGCAGCGCGTCAACTTCGCTCGCGTTGACGGTAAAGAGTTGGGCGACTTGCTCCGCGCGATGGAGGTTTACCGTGGAGCGCCGATCACGCGGCTCGCGATGAAGTTGCTCGCGCTAACGTTCGTTCGCACGTCGGAGTTGATCGAAGCCGAGTGGCAGGAGTTTGAGCTTGAGGGCAAAGAGCCGCTATGGAGAATTCCCGCCGAGCGCATGAAGATGAAAACTCCACACATCGTTCCACTGTCACGTCAGGCTGTCGAAGTTCTGCGGATGATCCACGGCCTGACCGGCCATGGCGAGTTGGTCTTCCCCGGTGACCGCAACCCGGAGCAGCCGATGAGCAACAACACACTTCTGAAGGCGCTAGAGCGGATGGGCTACAAGGGCAAGCACACCGGACATGGGTTCCGTGGCGTTGCATCAACGACCCTGCACGAGCACGGTTACAACCATGAACACATTGAGCTTCAACTCGCACACACACCTCGCAATGCTGTAAGCGCCTCGTACAACCACGCGCTCTACCTTAAGCAACGCGCCAGCATGATGCAGGATTGGGCCAATCACTTAGAGAAGACGCAACGCGGAGCCAAGATCATCCAGTTCGCGTCGTAACAGCACCACCCCGCACCACTCCGACCCGCCCGAGACATGGTTCCCAAAAATCCAATGCTCTTCTTGGCGCGGTGGGAGTTGGTCTCGATTTGTTGCGGATGCGTCTCTCATCGCGAAAATTGTGACGCGACCCGTTGACGACTGCCGTTGACGCGACGTTGACAGCCTCCAAAGACGGCGGTATTTTTCAAGTCTGAGCGAATCCGAGTGGACGCCAGCAGACCTCGCCAAGGGGTTATATAGAAGGGACAAAAATACAAATGGAACGACTCTTGAAGTTGCCAGAGGTCTTACACACGACCGGCCTGTCACGGGCTTCGGTGCAGGAGCCTCGTCACGCGAGTGGAACCCTACCGCGGTGCGGCTTGGGCATCTAATCTCGTAAGGCATACTGCTTGGTCTGGCGAGTCAGGTCAAGATTCTGGTGGGTCGATTTAGCCAAGCCACGTCTCACAGAAGAGGAAAATGTTGGAGTCGCTTGATTATTGGAAGTTTTGCGAAGAATTGACCGTTGTACAAGCTGCGCTCCTGATCGTTGGGGTCGATCCCTCGACGACTTCATGGAGCACTGGAGGCCCTATTTCATCTGTTCGACCGCAGGGTTATGATGCCGTGCTTGCCGCGCTGTCCAATTCAATCAAGGCAGGACGTCTTTCAGCCAGGCTCCGCTCGCCTGCAAGAGAGTCCGGTTATGTTCGTTATCCGCAAGATAACGAAATGGTTAGCAAGGATCAGAGAGGTGTTGAGATCATCTTTAGATGCGAGCCGGACTGGTTCCTGACCACCATCTCCGTCGATGATTTGAAAAATTGGCTGCAAGCTCGTGGTTTCACACCAGAGCACTTTTTCCCCGATCGTACCGGCACAGTTCCTGAATATCTGGATCCAAAAGCCGAGCACTACGCCCCCAAGCTGGCTGCCGCGGTGAGTGCGTGGCAAGCTGTCACGGCTAATCCAAAGGCGACGAAAGGGAGGAGCGCCAAAAGGGCAATCACAAACTGGCTTACAAGCAACGCAAGCCGTTTTGGCCTCATAAAATCTGATGGAAGCCCCAATGAACTGGGCATCGAGGAAATAGCTAAAGTTGCCAACTGGGATTCAAAGGGGGGCGCTCCGAAGACGCCAACCACGAATTCACCCACCGATGGAACGCCGCATGATTGCGAAGCACAGGAACCCTCTGGGCCATAACTATCCCCAGTTCAGCAAACTATCCCCCGGGTTCAGCCAAATCCCTCCGTTTTGACCGGACCCGCTTCTGAACTTGAACGGAAGAGCCCGACCTGTGCCATAGAACCACCCCCTGGGTTCAAGCAAACTCCCCCAAATTTTCGCTTCGCGCACCAGGCAGGTTTTCTAAACTTGCCCATCTATTTTTGAACCTGACACCGTTAGATACTCGCTCTAGTCCCGGCAAGGCCGGTGCAGCAGAAAGGGAGCGCAGGATGTCCGACCAGAATCAACAAAGAACAACAATTGTTCGCCAGAAGCAGGTGCAGGCCCGCACCGGGCTATCTCGTAGCACTATCTACCTCCGGATCTCAGAAGGCAGGTTCCCGAAGCCAGTCTCTCTGGGCACGCGAGCAGTTGGATGGGTCGACGCAGAAATCGAAGCGTGGCTCGCGGCGCAGATTAACCTTCGTAGGGAAACAGGCTGCAAAGGCCCGAACAAGGAGGGACTATGACCGCACAATCATTAGCCGAACTCCTACACGCCCGTCGCGTTGCACGGGGCCGATGGATATCTCACTGCCCTGGTCACTTCGACAGTTCGCCAAGACTATATATCCGCGAGTCTCCGGGAGGCACGATACTCATGAACTGCGACGCCGGTTGCAAGCTCAATGAAATCCTGAAGGTGTTAGGACTTGCTCGGCGGGACCTCAGACCTGGTCCGCCGGCCTCAGCCGAACAAGCCGAGTTGATTCGAGCGTCCCTCAACGCCTACTCAAACGCACAACGTAGGTGGCAGAGCTTTCGACGATATGCCTGGGATCGCGTCGGGACACTGGAGCAAAAGGTAGATGCATGGGGGACGGAACTGGCGCGGACGACGGACAACGCCTCACTCGCCAAGCGCCTGAATAGCGCTCGCGTCCAACTCGAGCTGTGGGAGTCGTTTGCACAATTAATTACTGGCCCTGTACGGCTTTGGGCCTGGCAGGCATGGGAGAGGCAGACACAACAGTGACTGCACAGACACCTCTGTTTGAAACCGGAGAGACCCGCCAAGCGCGGGTCCCACCGGAGGACGTAAGAGATGGATCTGCACACCTTCAGACTGAACCGGGAGTGACCATGGCCGGCGATGCCTTTGCTTCACTCAAAGCCCTACCTACAGGAAAGGGCAAATGGCATGCCCAATTCCCTGCGCCACGCCGACCGTCACCACAGGTGAGCATCTGCGCATGACGACAAAGAAGAGCAAGGCAGCGAGACTGGCACGCGAGGCGCGGCGGGATGTTCAAGTCAGAGCCGAGTCGCAATTCCCTTTAGGGCGGCACACATTGGGAAGGCGCCTCCCAGAACGATAAATGAATGGCAGTTGAGATTAAAACAGGATCCGGGTACTTCCACATTGACGCGCGCATCTGGGATAAGTTGACCTCGGTTGGGCTGATCGAGAGCGTCACATACCTTGTCTTGGCTTCAGGGACGAGCCGTGACGGCAGCACTACCGCCTGGTCGACGAACGCCTCCATGAAGCACGCCGGCATGGGCTGGGAACGCGCGAAGGCAGGAATTGATCGATTGCTAACCGGGGGCTTCATGCGCCACGCCGGGCAACACACCTCTTCACGCCCTCGGTGCGAACTCATCAGATATCGAGAGCTGGTGAAACGCGGGCTCTCATACTTTGAACGAAAACTGCTGTCTGACATCAGGGCTGGGAAGCGCGTAAAGCGGAGCCGAGCATGGACAGATGACCTCCTTCGGCTCGGCCTTATCCATGCGGACAGCGAGGGGGTATGCCATCCTGCTCAGACTCTGGAAGAGGAATTCTGTGAACAACCCATCTGGCTGCCGAACTCGATTGTTACGGGGAGCTCGAACGGTGAAGAATCGCCGGTTCGGCGACTGCGCGCGGTAGGTTGCGCCCGGACTCTAGGACTTTTTGTAGATCTGTACAGTGCACAGAACCTGCGAGATGACGGCGGCATTAACCCGCGCCTTCTGCGGCAAAAACTTCGAGCGCCAGAAGATTGGCGAACGAGGACCTCATATCATCTGGGGTTTCAAACCAAGCCAACTCACACATACCCGCACAGGCCCGTTCGCTACACGCAAGCATCCCTCGAAGCCGAATGGGGTGGAAGATGACCCAATCTGGACGAGCATCCGCTTGCTGATAAACATGGGTCTGCTCTCATTTGTGCCTCACATCTTCGAGAATGAGACTGACACCGCAGAAGTTGTTCACCCTTACGGCATTGGCAAAGTTGGCGAACTGTCGATCGAGCGCGAGATTGGCGACGCTGCTGATCGCGCTGCGTATGCGGTGGCGCTCCCCGCAAGATTGAGCGCAGCCGAAGATGAAGGCTTTGAGTACTTCTGCCCGGTTCTGAAGACAATGCCATCGGCACAGATGGTTGGTGTCGCCAGGCTCACCTATCGGCCGCACACGCGACGAACGAAGGCGTGGTCTAGCGAACTTTCACGGCAAGGGTGTGGTTGGATCGAGGCTTACACGAAGCTCGCTGGAGAAAACGCAGTTCCCTCTCAGCAAGGGGTGTTTTGACGATCTTGGACGGCTGGTGCCTGAGTGTCGACAAGAGACATTAAAGGGGATCAATGGGATTCAACGGGGATCAACGAGATTCAAAGAGCAAGAGCACGTAAGAGCACTCCTCGGAGCTCTAAACGAGCTCCAAGGCATACGCGGTGCGGTTACCAGATGATCTCGTCATTTTCATGACGCGGGAAGGCAGCGGGCTGCAATCGACCAGCAGATTGTGAAGTGATCAAACTCTGATGGCCTGTGATCCCACAAGGATAAAAGCAAAGTTCCTCGACGGCGACATGTTTTACGAACTGCACCACGAATGCTGGTTGTACGTTGACTTAACTTGGGGGTAACTCTTGATGATAAGTACGACCGATGGAGGCAACACGACGCAGGATTCGCAGTCTCACGCCGATCGTGTGCCGTACTGGCCGGCGCTCAAACGCATCGTGGGCTCGGTGAACGCTGCGCTGGTCGTGACCTATCTCGAAATGCATTACCCATCGCCACCACCGGAGCCACCGCGACGCTACGGCCTGCCGGTGGAGGTCGATTTCGCGCGCATGGCAGACGATCTTGCGGTGGACCGCAGGACCCTGGGTATCGCCTTATTGTGTGTATCACGTGGTTGGAAGAGGAACTGCAGCGGATTGGTGCGGTGCGCGCGGGGCAGGAGTTCCTCAACCGCAAGCACTCACGCTGGCCCAGGCTGAAGCTCTACTCGATCGTGGGCCCAAAGCACTGGCGGTCACTCAGCACGATCGCACTGCGCCGCAACTGGCCGCAGCTCACCAGCACACTCGAGGAATGCCGCGTAAACATCAATGCTCCGATGCATCAGTTGTGGAACACAAATGTTCCACAGGGAGCATCTGCGCTCCCTCGTCTGGATCTCTCTAGATTCGCCGTGCAGCCGTCTTCTCTCGACACTCTGCCTGAAATCCTGTTGCGTGGTGTAGATCTGGCCGGCGATCGCCGCCGCACACGGTATTCCAGGCTGAGATAAGCTGTGGCTGAGGGACTCGCGCCGGCTGATGCGTTGAAGGTGAAGCGGAAGCCGAAAGATGAGAGGCATGAAGCCGTGGATCCAGTTCTGAGCGATGAGATGAGGGACAGGATGAGTGCCGGGAAGTCGATGAGATCACGGGATTGAGACGGCGCAATTCATCTTTGGCTTTGCGCCGCGTTGAGCGCCTCGCCGAGGGAATCAACCGCTTCGATTTGCTTGACATTGCATCGAGCACCATAGGTCTCACCGCCTGAGCCCATCCGTGCTCAACAAGCGTTCGCCCCGCCGTCGTCCCTCCAGTCTGGCGCCCCTACAGTAGAAATGCATTCATCCGCCCGGTTCTCCCGCCGGTGTACGATGGCCTCGTAGATTCAGCGGAGGCGCTTGATGGCGTCAGCCCCGGCCGCAGTGGCTCCCGATTCAACCCTTCCTCTCGAAGTCGATGCCCTCGTCAAGAGCTTTGGCGCAGTCAGGGCTGTCTCGGGCGTGTCTCTTGAACTGCCCGCCGGGGAATGCCTCGGCCTTCCTCGGCCCCAATGGCGCGGGCAAAAGCACCGTTATCCGCGGCATCGTAGGTCGCGTTATCCCTGATGCGGGCCGCATCTCCGTCTTTGGGTCCGCGGCGGGCTCCGCTGAGGCTCGTGCCGCTCTTGGATGGGTGCCGCAAGATCTGGCTGTTTACCCCCGCCTCACCTGCAAGGAAAACCTGCTCTCTTTCGGCCGGTACCACGGCCTGTCGGGCAGCAAGCTTAACGGAATCTGTTGCATGGTGTCTGGATTGGGCTGCGCTACAGGATCGAGCGGGCGAGCTGGCGAAGAACCTTTCCGGTGGCATGAAGCGGCGGCTCAATATGGCGGCCGGCATCATTCATCGGCCGCGCGTCGTGCTGATGGACGAGCCGACGGTTGGCGTCGACCCGCAGTCACGCATTCGCATCTTTGAGATGATCGAAGCGCTCCGTGACGGGCAGGCACGTCGATCGTTTACACCACGCACTACATGGAAGAGGCGGAGCGGCTGTGCGATCGCATAGCTATCATCGACCACGGCCGCATCATCGCGCTGGGCACAAACGAGGAACTGGTCCACAACGCCTTCGCTTCGCGCAGCCAGGTGACGGCTCGGTTTGCCGGAACCTCGCCTGAGATCGCCGCCTGGGTCGAGCGCCGAGGCGGCCACATGATCGACTCTGCCGCCCAGTTCACCATCGCGAACTCTATTGAGATCGCGGGCCTGCTCGAAGATGCTGCTCGAGACGGCCTCGAGCTGACCGACGTTTCGCTCCGCCGTCCCAATCTCGAGTCCGTCTTTCTGCACTTAACTGGAAGGGAGCTGCGCGATTGATCTCTGCCATCGTTCGCACCGCCTTGACCGCATTGCGCCGCGACCGCGCCTCGTTGGCGCTCAGCTTTCTGCTGCCGATCGCATTCTTTAGCATCTTCGCCGTTATCTTCGGCGGCCAGCACAATTCCACGCCCAAGATCGCTGTCATCGTGGTTGACGAAGACCAGAGTTCCGCCTCCCACCAGCTTTTCCAGGCCCTCCAGCGCGAAGGCTCGCTTGCAGTCCAGGCCAGGCCCGCGGCTAAGAAGGGAATCCAACAGCCGGAATACACCGCCGTTACTGCCGAATCGGCCGTTAAGTCGGGCGACGCCCAGGTTGCTCTTATCATTCCGCACGGGTTCGGTCAGAATCCCATCTCCTTCGGACCCACCCAGAGCGGATCATCCATTGAGCTACTCAACGATTCGAGCGACATGATTGCGCCTCAAATGGTTGCCGTCTACTGCAAAAGACCGCCCTTACTGCTATGCCGGCGGTCATGGCCGAGCAGGGCTCTCAATACACCGGGAAATACATCGGCGGGTTTACTTCCGAGCGGCAAAAACCGCATGGACGAAAATCTGGCCCACTTCCGGCAGCTTGAGAAGGCACCCGCCGCCAATCGGCCGACTGCGGCGAACCCCTGCCAATGGCGGATCATCGCCGTCATTCCCGCGCCGTCGTGGAAGAGAGCAAGGACATGGTCTCTTTCTACGCTGCCGCCATCGGCGTGATGTTTTTGCTTTTCACGGCGAGTGGCGCCGCCGGCTCTTTGCTTGACGAAGCAGACTCTGGTACTCTCGATCGGGTGCTCAGCTCGCGCGTTACTATGACCACGCTGCTGGGCGCCAAGGTCGTCTTCAACACCCTGTTGGCATTTACTGTATGGGTGGTGATGTTCCTCTGGGCTTGGGCCGTCTTCCATCTCGACTTCCGCAATCACGTTGCGGGCTTCGTGGTCATGGGCCTGTGCACGGCCTTTGCCGTGGCCACGTTTGGCATGTTGCTTGCCAGCATCTGTCACACCCGCGCTCAGCTCGGCGCCGTCTCTACGCTCTTTATCCTTGTTATGTCTTCGGTTGGCGGCAGCATGTTCCCCCGCTTTCTCATGCCCGCTGTCATGCAAAGAGTTGGCCTGTTCACCATTAATGCATGGGCAATCGACGGCTTCACCAAGGTGTTCTGGCGCGACCTGCCTGTCTCCGCGCTCTGGCCGCAAGTCGCGGTGCTCCTCGGGATCGCTACGACGCTCTTTCTTATTGCTCGCCGCATCGCTCGCCGGTGGGAATTCGCGTAAGGCGCAGTCAACTGCTTGCGCTGCTAAGCCTTCACTTGCACTGGTTACTTGATGCCAGCCGCCTATCCTTTCGCGATCAATTCAGACATTCTTAAGTTCCAGCGTCGACCATCAGGCTGCGGAACGTCGCTGGACCCTAGCCGACATATCGGGACTAATCAGCCTTCGATAAGTGCATTGGCGGGATGCT
>CAWAZE010000009.1:0-157413 GCA_963786405.1 uncultured Acidobacteriaceae bacterium
CTTTCGCCAGCCGTTCCGTGGCTCGCGGATCGGCATAGCTTGCCGTGCCCACCTGCACAGCCGTCGCCCCTGCCAGCAGGAACTTCACCGCTTCCGCGGGCGTCATCCTGACCCCATCCCGATGATCGGAATCTTCAACGGTCGCGCCGTCAAACCATCCGCAGCGCGTCTGGTTTGATCGCAGGCCCGGACAACCCTCCGGTCGTGTTCGTGAGCCCCGGCTTGCGAGTTTCCGATCTGATCGACATGGCCAGAAAAGTGTTCACCAGGCTCACCGTGCGGCCGCCTGCTGTAACTCGGGCCATGTGCGCAACGGAAGTCACATTCGGCGAGAGCTTCACAATCAGGGGCCGCGTCGAGGCGCCTTGGATCTCCCGAACCAGGTATTCGAGCTAGCTGGAGTCCGCGCCGAACGCCATTCCCCCGGCATGCACATTGGGACAAGAGACATTCAGCTCATAAGCCGCAATACCTTCGCCTTCATTGAGCCGCTCTATTACGCTGATGTAACTGGTTATGTGTAGCCGAAGACATTCACAATCACTTTGCACTTGGGATAGCGGCTCAGTTCCTTGGTAGCTTCTTCGCAACGAATTCATCGACGCCGACTTGCAGGCCGATCGCGTTGAGCATTCCGCCGTGGTCTGCACAATGCGGGTGGTCGCGCGCCCAACATCGGCTCCAGCGAAATGCCCTTCGTGGTAGGCCCCAGATGCGCTCCAGCGAGATGATCTCTTCAACTCGATGCCATAGCCGAAAGTGCCGCTGGCGATGACCGGTTGGTCATCGAGCCTCGCCAACTGCACTTTCATCTCAGGTTTCACGTGCGCCTGTCTTCCTTGAACATGGATTTCTACTGACCAGTCGAACGGCTCGGCTTCATTGCTCCTGTGAGCACGCTGCCAATGGATGCGGACGGCTCATCGACGCCTGCGAGCGAGGCAAGGAGCCGCCAGATCAACCGGAGCCACACGTTCATGATACTCGCCCGGAATAAACGGGCGCCGTAGAAGGCCAGCGGTAGATGGCCTGGTCCTAGAACTCTATGGACTGAAGTGCGTCAACCCACCCCAAGCGGATTCATCCTGATAACCGCCGAGCACGAGCATCTCAAACCAGTTGCCGTGGTAGGCGTAGCTGTGCGAGAGTTCGCGCCCCCACTCAGACGGCGGCACCTGCCCGTTTGCAAGCTGCAGCCTTGTGTATACGCCCGCCACCTGCGGCATGGGTGGCAGGCGATGCTGCGCAGGTGTCTCCTGCGGCTTTTGAACCTGCTTGGCAACGGCCGCGGGCAGCATCTCCGCCACGGCGTCTTCTGCTGTTTTCTCGTCGATGTGGATCTTTTCAAATGAGTGCTTGTTCAGCACAAGATAGGGAAGCTCGGGGCCGGGCATCAGATAATCGGTCCCGGCTCCCGGCGAAAAGCGCCCATTCAGCTCCTTGTTCAGATCGGCGTAGAGAGCCTCAAGGTTGACCATCGCCGAGTCGATGCCCAGCTTTGCGGCCTCAGCCGGCACCGGAGCAATCCCGTGATCAGCCGTCAAAGCAATCCATACGTTCTTGAGTCCCGTCGTCTGATCCAGCCACGTGAAGAAGACATCAAGGTCGCGGTCGAGGCCCAGGATCATCTGCTCCTGCGAGTCCGAGTCCGGGCCCAAGCTGGTGCCCCTGAATATCGTTTGCCGAAAGCCGGAATCGTCACAAGATCGGTAACACCGTTCTGCCCCAGTTTCTCCGCGGTGATCAGCGCCTTTGCAAAGTCCAGCTCATACCGGTTGGCTGCGGGCGTCCTGCCCACCAGGTCGTAGAACTGGGTGGCGCCTTCCGCCTTCGCCTCGCGCTTGGCCTGCTCAATGCGGCCGCTCGTGTTGAAAGAGCGCGCCCACTCCGGCAAATGTTCCATGTAATAGGTGGAGGTGGTGAACTGCCCGCTGGCGTTATCGATCCAGAATGCTGCGTTGGCAGCCTGTCCGGCGGGCAAAATCGCTGCGCGGTCCTTCAGCGAAATTCCAAAGACCCGCGCCCGCCCCTGCGTCGCAAGGCGCAACTCGTCGCCCAGCGTTGTGGCGCGCAAATCGCGCGGTGAGGCGCCAACAATGTACTTGAGTGCATACGACGGCGCTCCCGGTTGATTCGCTGGAATCGACGTTGCAGGAATATCCACGAGTTGGTAGCGCTCGTCCTGTACTGAACTCACCTTGGCTTCGTCAGACCTCGACGCGTCCCACCACTCGTTCGACTCAATCCCATGGCCGTCTGTGTAAGCGCCAGTCCCGATCGTCGCATGCCCCGGCGCCGTTTTTGTGTTGGCATAGTCGTAGTAGCAATCGGTAAACCAGGCTCCCTGATCCATGAACAGCCTGAACCCGCGCCCCTCGAACTCGGCGCGGTCCCGATTCGAGAATCACCGCGAAACTGGTCAATCACCACAATCACGATCAGCTTCGGTTGCCCGGTATAAGCCTGCGCCACAGCCGACGGCGCGGAAACAAAACTTGGAAGAACAACCAGGCACACGAAGAACAGGCGAGTAAGAATCCGGATAAGGAGTTCATGTATCGATTCTAAATTCTTCGAATCAGGCAATCCATGAATGAGGGCTGCCCCACATCTCGGAGAGATGTGGGATGAGATAAGACCAAAACAAAGGCGGCCCACCCTGGGCCGCCCATTCACTGAACGTTCGACCCGACACGCTACGCAGTCACCGCTTCCGTCGCATTCACCCTCACCGGCGTCAGCCAGCCAAAGCGATCCGGCTTGAGTCCATTGGCAATCGCAAAGAACTCATCGGCAATCTTCTTGGCGATCTCGCCGGTCTTGCCGTCGGCCACCAGGATGCGGTCGACCGAGCGAATCGGCGTAACTTCTGCGGCGGTCCCCGTGAAGAACACCTCGTCGGCGATGTACAACATCTCGCGCGGAACGGCCTGCTCAATCACCGTCAATCCCAGGTGCCGCGCAATCGTCATCACGCTGTCCCGCGTAATCCCGGACAGCGCCGAATTCGACAGCGGCGGCGTGTACAGCACGCCATTCCGGACCACGAAGACGTTTTCGCCCGACCCCTCGCTTACCAGCCCGTTCACGTCGAGTGCAATACCTTCGACGTATCCATTAATGTCCGCTTCCATCCGGATCAATTGCGAATTCATGTAATTCGCACCCGCCTTGGCGAGCGCCGGCATCGTGTTCGGCGCCAGCCGGTTCCAGCTCGAGATGCAGACATCCGCGCCGCCGGGACCCTCCACGTACTTGCCCCACGGGAAGTTGGCGATGTAGACCTCGATCGGCGATCCCTTCGGGCTGACCCCGATCTCTCCGTACCCTCGCAACACGATCGGCCGGATGTAGCACGGCGCAATCCCGTTGGCCTCGATCACTTCCACAACCGCAGCGCACAGCTCGTCGAGCGAGAAGGGAATGTCCATCCGATAGATCTTTCCGGAATCGATCAGGCGCTGCATGTGCTCCGGAAGCCGGAATACCGCCGAGCCTTGAGGCTGCGCGTAGCATCGGATGCCCTCGAAAACGCTCGAGCCATAGTGAATCACGTGGCTCATCACGTGAATCGTTGCCTGCTCCCAGGGAATCAAGTTGCCGTTGTGCCAGATCTTCGAGGTCGCTTGAATGGGCATGGGGATTAAACGAGCTCCTTCACCGCGCCAGACGCGGGTATCCCCAGCCTATCGCGATTTGCCAGCCCTGTCACTGCGCGTTGATTCGGCGGAGGTTCTGTGTGTTCCCGGCTGATTACTGGAGAAGCGTACTCGAGGACCATCGGCCGTTCGCTTCCAGGAGCTTACGGCGCCAGCACTTCCATCTGGTGCCAGCCGCCGCCGCCCGGGGCCAGATCGGTATTCACCACCGCGCCCGAGCCGTTGGTCCAATAGGTGCACCTGGTTCCGGTCCACACCTTGCGGGCCTCGCCGTTGAAGGGATCGGACGTCGGCGACATACCCCGCAAAACCTGCGAGAATCCGTTCGTCTGAGCTGCCTGTCCCGCTTGGCCTCGTTCAAAGGCCGCCAACTGGTTGCGCATCGTCAGCATCTGTGCTTCAAACTGCCGCATCTGCGCCGTCAGAGCCTTCGGGCACTTCAGTTGACGGGCGCGCTGGTACTGAATCGCAAAATCATCCAGCTGCTTCTGCTGTTGCATCCACTGCGAGCTCAGCTTGAATGTCTGCGCAATGTGCAGCAAAATTGCGCGCGCTTCTGCCACCCGTTCCGGCGGGCTGATGAAGCTGCCAAGCGTCGGCGCTGACCAGAGATTCCCCTGCGCTGTGGTTCGCGCGTACGCAAACGCAATCCGCTGCGACGCGCCGCTTCCGCAGCGGTAGGCAATCTCTCCGGTCGATGATTTCGTTGGCGCTGCGTCCATGGATAAGTAGTTCGGTACGGCAAAATCCACGTTCACCGCATCCCCTGTGGCCTGATGACATTCCTGCTTGAACCGCGCATGAGAATAGAGCACGGCGAACTCCGGCCCGCTGCGATAGCGCGCAACAACCAGCTGCGCCTGTGCCCCCAGATCAATCATGTAGCCCTCGCGATCGTGAGACTGCGTGGGCACCGTGTAGGTCGGGATCGCTAGGTCGCCGAGGCGCACATTGACCCGCCCGTCGGGAGAGATTAGATCGATCATCGCTCTCTCGTCTGAATAGCCCATGCGGAACAGCCCGCCCCTCGCTGTCCATCCCTGCGGAACTTCGACTGTGAAGGCTTTTTCAAACGGGTCCTGGAAGGTCGTCCACGACTGGGCCGGTCCCATCCCCTGCGCGCTCACAAGACCGAAATCGACCGCGACGCGATACTCGTGAACGCTGGGTGTAGTGGGTATATACGCCGCGTAGGCCAGCGAGGAGCCCGCCATCAGCGTTACGCATGTGGAGGTCAGGAACAGCCTGCAAGAATTGCGGAAGTGAATTCTCATGGCGATCATTCCTTAGCGTGGTTGGCGATAAACGCAACTCACAACACGACCGCACGAGACATCGGAACTGGTTCCATCCAAATTTCCGCCGGGTGCCGCCGGAAGGGAAGTGCGGCCCTGTGAGCCGACTTTCGCATAGGCCGAAATCGAATGTCAATCGTCAAACCTGCTTTCCGCACCCCGTATGCTAAGTTTCAACCGTGAAAGATCTCGCACACCGTACCGCGCCCGAGCGCAAACGAAAGAAATTACCGGGCTTGTATGTCAGGGACGGATACACGCCGCATCCTTTCGATATTGAAAATTCAGTCAAAACCAGCGGCCTCATCCCGGGCCGGTACCTCAAGAGCGGACATCGCCATGACCGCCATTCAACTGCATACTTCGGAGTGGCTCCATCTGTTTTTCACGCACTTCTGCGTCGATGGCAACGGAGCCGTCCCGCCGCACCAATCGAGGAAATCACATTTATCGATGTCGGCGCAGGCATGGGCCGCGCCGTGCTGCTTGCAGCGGAGTTGCCCTTTCGCCGAGTCGTTGGAATTGAGCTGAATCTCACCCTCGCGCGCATCGCAAGAAAGAACATCGCACGGTGGCGGGCCGCCGGCCGAGTGCACGCTCCCACGCGCCTGATTTGCGCCGATGCTGCAGACTTCGCCTTTCCCGCAGGGCCATCGCTGGTGTTCCTCTTCAACCCCTTCGGCGCCACCGTAATGCGCCGCCTGCTGGCGAATTTATCCGCAAAAAACACTCGCCCCGCGAGCCAGCTAGATCTCCTCTACGTGAACAACGAGCAGGAGCATGTATTCGAACTTCAGTCCGGCCTTAAGCGACTCTTCCTCGGGCAGGTCAGGCGCTCCCGCGTAGACGCCATCGCCGACCACAGAATCATGGCCAATCAACCGGACGGCGAATACATGGCCTCAAACTATGAGGACTGCTCGATCTGGCGCTGGACAGGTCGCGCCACACAGTACAAGCTGCTTCAAAAATCCAAATGAAGCTCTTGCCAATTCCATCCTGCCCTTCGCCTGCTCCCTAACAATTGTCATCCTGAACGGAGCGCTTTTCACAGCGGAGTGAAGGACCCGCTTTTCCTTTTCTTCGGCCGGGTGCCCCAGGTCTCGACTCTGAGACCTGGGAAACCACGAACCTACCCCCGAGGTCATCCCGAGCGACCGCAGTCCGCAGTGGCGGACGAAGGGAGTCGAGGGACCCGCATTTATACCGTCAGACGAACCGCAAAAAGCCCATGCGCGGGTTGACGAATCAACCCCTCAGGGAGAAAGCTGTTTCGAGGGCGAGACAGGCGCCGATTGCCATGAAAGAGTCCCATCTGATCCTCGGTGTCGGCGAGTTGTTGTGGGACATGTTCGACGGGTCTTCGTCGATGGGGTGTCTCGGCGGTGCTCCCGCCAATTTCACCGTCATGGCCGGCCGCCTCGGCAATCACGCGGCGATTCTAAGCCGCATTGGCCGCGACGATCTCGGACGCAAGGCAGTGCATCTCCTCGATCCTCTCCCCGCCGATACCAGCTTTCTCCAGATCGATCCTGCGCATGAAACGGGCAAGGTTACAGTTTCCTTTACCGACGGCCAGCCGTCGTACACAATCCACCAGCCCACAGCCTGGGATTTCATGGAACTGTCAGGCGAGTGGGTCCAGCTTGCCGAACGCGCTGATGCCATCTGCTTCGGCTCGCTCGCGCAGCGCTGCCTTGAGGCTCGGCAGACGATCCAAACCCTGGCCGCGCAGGCTTCATCCCGCTGCATCCGCATCTTCGACGTGAATCTCCGCGCTCCCTTCTATTCCAGCGAGGTCATTCAGGAATCACTTGAGCTCTCCACCGTCGTTAAAATGAACGACGCAGAAGTGCCGCTCGTCCTCGCTCTGCTCGGCCTTTCCCGGGATGAGGACCATGCGCCAGACGATCTTCGAATTGGTGCCGGACGGTTGCTTGCGGAGTTCCCGACGCTGAGGATGGTTGCCGTGACACGCGGTGACCACGGCAGCCTTCTCGTAACGCGGGATGAGTGGCACGAGCATCCCGGTTATCCCATAAAGGTGGCCGATACGATCGGCGCCGGAGACGCTTTCACCGCGGCCATGACGCATTACATGCTGCGCGGCGCTGATCTGGCAACTCTCAACGAAGCCGGCAACCGCTGGGGTGGATGGGTCGCCTCGCAATCCGGCGCAATGCCGCCCCTTCCAGAATCCGTCCGCACTGAGATCAACACCGCCATCGAGCAATCAGCATAAGCCGGGTGGGGTGCCCCCTTCATCAACTGGGTGCCCCAATTCATGCGCAGTTCCATCGCGCATGAATGGGATAGCTCCAACACTTGATGACTTGTCATCCTGAGCGGAGCGCGTTTGGGGCCCCGCGGACGAACCTTCGTCCGTGGGGTAAGCGGAGCCGAAGGACCTGCATTTCGCCAGGTGACCCAAGGTCTCGATCCAATCGACCCAAAATCTAGGTGCCCCAGGAGCCTGCCCTGGGTAAGGTCGAGGGGGGCTCGATTTTGAGACCTGGAATGGCCTGCGATGCTCTTAAATGAAATGCACCCGAGCATCCCAAGCGCGCGTGCGGAAAATTACCCCCATCCAGCGCACAATAGAAGTTGAATTTCGAACGAAAGAAGCCGATCCGACATCAGCCCGGATGCCTTCAGCTCTCGTCGGGTGCTTTAACCCTGTCCTGAGCTTGCCGAAGGATCCTGGCTTCGCTAGGGCGGGGGTACTGGCCACTGACCACTGACTCCTGACCACTGAAATCTGCCCCTAACTCCTTTGTTGAGAGGATTCTGCGGCTAAGTCCAATCCCGAGAGGATTTTACAGCCGTACCCCTCTCGCAAATCATTGAAAACAAGGAATTTCCTTACAGAATACGGGGAGGGGGCGTCAGTAGATATCCCATATTGTGAGACGCCCTGTGGACCTTTGAGCTGATCCCTGATCCCTGACCTCCGATACCTGAATTCCTCGACTCAAAGGATGAAGTAGCGCTAAGAGGCACGTGAGAAAATATCGCTTGTGATCATGTGCGCGCGGTCGTATTCATTTCTTCCCTTATTTGTGGCAGTTGCGCTTCTGGCGGGCCCCTCAATCGTCTTCGGAGAAAGCAAGAAGGAGGCCGAGAAGGCAGGCGCGGTGCTCTTTCGCGACAAGGGATGCGCCTTCTGCCACGGCATCGGTGGAGTTGGAGGAAAAAAGGCGCCCGCGCTGACTACGCTGCCCGGCGACAAGCTCTGGACGCCAGAAAAGATCACCGGCCAGATTTTGAACGGCGGACAGAAGATGCCTCCGTTCCGCGAGTCGGTTACCGACGACGAGGTATCGGAACTGATCGCCTATCTCCGTGCGAAGGACAAACCTGCTCCACCCCCAGCTTCGGCCGATACGCCGGCCCAGGCTGGTGTGTCAGGCCCGTAAGATCGGGCCATCGATCCAGCCTGCTGAACCATTCAGCTGTACGGCCACACGACCTTGGTTAACTCCGTCGCCATCTCCCACAGGACGCGAGCCATTGCCGGATCCACTGCTCTCATGTCGAGTGCCTCCGGAACAGGCGGTCCAATAAGATCGGCCATCTCCTTCGCGTCGCGGGATTCCACTTCTTCCCGCTCGAGAACTTGTTGCAAAACACCCTCGCCGGAACGAGGGCGAACTCCAAGAGCGCGCCGATACCAGCCGTGCGAGCCGGTCACTTCGGATGAATTGGCCAGTTGCGAAGCGTGGCTTCCGATCGGCTGGGCCGCTGATGCCATGATTCCCCATCCATGGGCATCGCTTTGCCGTTGAAGCTCGAGTGCAAAAATCAGCATCGCTAGTTTCGACTGACTGTAAGCTTTGAGCGGTGTATATTCTCGCTCGAGTTGCAGGTTATCGAGATATATCTGGCCGTGGTGCCGGCCGGTGCTCGTGAGCTGAACCACGCGCGGGCGCTCACTGCCCCGCAGAAGCGGAAGCAGGCGCGCGGTGAGTGCAAAATGGCTGAGGAAGTTCGCAGCAAAGTGGAGCTCAAATCGATCGCGTGTGACCTGGCGATTCAGCAGTGCCAGAGTGCATGCGTTGTTAATCAGCAAGTCCACCGGCCGCTCAACGCGAGTGAGACGAGTGGCAAAGTCCGCGACAGAGGAGAGACTTTCAAGGTCCAGCTTTTCAAACCGAACCAGGGCCTGTGGCGCCAGGAGTCGAATCTTTGCGAGGGCATTATGGCCTTCTGTCTGGCGCGGTCCGGCCAGGATGACGTCGGCGCCTGACTGGGCGAGTGCAAGGCCTATATCGAAGCCAATGCCGAAGGAGGAGCAGGTCACTACTGCCAGCCTCCCAACTTCAGATGGAATCATCGCCGCATTCCGTGAGCGCAGCGTTACGTTCGGGGATTGCATTTGAGTACGTTGTCTCCAGACTACTCTATGTAATTTGGCCCGTGACTGACTGGGAGCATGAGCGAATCCTCGCTCCGCGAAGACCTCGGTCGCCATCGACCTGGGGAGGCTTCGCTCGAAATCTCTCTCTATCTTTAAGTGCTTACTCACTCAACATTGTAGCCTTTCGCCAGTCGACTGTAGAACTGTTCTGCTTTCAAATCCTTCTGGATTAGACTATAGTCCAACTTGTGGATGCGAGTATAAGCAGCCTCGCGGTGAGGCGAAGACACCAGACGCGTGCGGATATCATTCGTGTCGCGTTCGAGCTCTTCGCAAAGTCAGGATATGAGGCCGTGTCGATGGACAGCGTGGCTGCTGCGGCCGGAGTATCGCGGGCGACACTCTTCAATTACTTCCCCCAAAAGGAATTGATTCTCCGTGAGATTGCCGCGGCGCGCGTGGAGAAGTTGAAGAACATTCTCACCGAGTTTGCTGCGAGCGGAAGGGCGCCGACCTTTAACGACATCATTGATCTTGTTGTGAGGATCTCCGAGGAGAATGCCAGGATCAGCGAGCACTCGAAAAAGCTTTTTCTTGAAACCATCTTTCGGCAGGCCTCGCAAGGATTATTGTTGGCTGCGCGCGGACAGGCTGTCGAGGCGCTCTCCAAGGCGATGGCGTCCATCGCGCCGCGAAAGAAGGCCGCGCTTGCCGCCGAGACGATGTTCGCCGTGTACATGGCCACGATGCTGGAGTGGCTCATGCGCGAGGACGCTTCACCTGCATGGTTGGTCGACACGATGCGCCATCGTTTGCAGGTGCTGAAGAAAGGAGTCGCATGAAGCGACGCCTCATCATTGCCGGTGTCGTTGCAATCGTCCTGATAGCGGCAATCGCTGTCGTCTTTGCCTTTATTGGAAGACATGGCAGATACGAGTACTCCGGAACAGTGGAGACTCGGGAGATTCAGATTGGCTCGAAGGTCGGTGGACGCGTCACCGAGGTAGCTGTTGAAGAGGGCCAGACGGTGAAGGCAGGAGCGTTGCTGGTGCGCTTTGAGTGCGACGAACTGAAGGCTCAGCGGGCGCAGGCACAGGCATCGCTGGATCAGGCGCAGGCAGACCTGGCCAAGATGGAGCGAGGTAACCGGCCCGAAGAGGTCGAACAGGCCGAAGCAACAGCAAAGGCACAGCAGGCTGCTCTTGAGAGCGCGAAGAATGGTCCGCGCAGGCAGGAGATCGATCAGGCCAAGGCGGACTACTCTGCCGCGGCCTCAGATGCATCGAACGCGGAGATCTTCTATCAACGAATGGAGAAGCTTGCCGCAACCGACACGATCTCGAAGCAACAGTTTGACGATGCGCGAAGCAGGCGAGATGCGGCGACGCAACGCGCTGAGTCGGCGAGGCAGCGGCTCGCTCTGCTCGAGGCTGGCACGCGCGCCGAGGACCTGAATGCTGCCGAGGCGCGATACAAAGAGGCGCAGGCCGCTGCTGTTCTCGCGCGAAAGGGATTTCGCAAAGAGGATGTTGACGCCGCTCGAGGGCGTCTGGCGGCGGCGCAGGGGCGCGTTGCCGAACTCGATGCGCGGCTGCGCGAGGCCGAGCTGACGGCGCCCGCTGATGCGGTGGTCGAAGTGGTCAGCGCGCGGCCGGGAGACCTGGTTCCGGCGGGGCGCATTGTTGTCACGATGCTGGAAAGCTCGCAGCTCTGGGTGAAGGTGTATGTGCCTGAGACGGATCTGGCTCATGTGCGGGTCGGGCAAAGGGCTGCGGTGCGTGTGGACAGCTTCGGAGGGCGAGCCTTCGAGGGTCACGTGGGGCAGATCGCGTCGCAGGCAGAGTTCCTGCCGCGCAACGTGCAGTCCAAGAGCGATCGCGAGCACCAGGTATTTGGCGTCAAGGTCTACGTCGACAATTCACAGAAGGTCCTGAAGTCGGGCATGTCGGCGACGGTGCGGCTGGAATGACGGCGATCATTGAGGCCGATCATCTGACGATCCGCTTCGGCTCGTTCACGGCAGTGCGCGACGTGAGTTTCGAGGTCGGCAAGGGCGAAGTGTTCGGCTTTCTTGGCCCAAACGGTTCCGGCAAGACCACGATCATCAAGGCGCTTTGCGGGCTGCTGCAGCCGAGCGAAGGCACCGGCAGAATCCTCGGCATGGACATTCGCAAGGATGCGGCCGAGATCAGAAGACACGTCGGCTACATGTCGCAGAAGTTCGGCTTGTATGAGGACCTGACCGTTGCGGAAAACATTGCCTTCTACGCGGGCGTGTACGGCCTTACGGGCAGCCGCGCTGAGCAGCGAACGCGCGAAGTCCAGAATCTGACCGGAATCGAGTCGTACATGCATCGCCGCGCCGGACAGCTTTCAGGCGGCTGGAAGCAGCGGCTGGCACTGGCCTGCGCGATCATTCATTCTCCTGAGGTGGTGTTTCTCGACGAGCCGACGGCGGGCATCGATCCGGTTGCGCGACGGGCCTTGTGGGATTTGTTGTTTCAGCTTTCGGGTCAGGGCGTCACTTTCTTTGTTACGACGCACTACATGGACGAGGCGGAACGCTGCGGACGCGTAGGTTACATCTACCTGTCGAAGCTGATCGCGATCGGCACGGTGAGTGACTTGCAGCGGCTGCCGGAGGCGAGTCCGGCGGGAACCTCGCGCGTGCAGATCGCCACGCCGAATGCGTCCGCGATGCTGGAGGGCGTGCGAAAGATGGCGGGCGTGCGCGAGGCGACGATCTTCGGCCGTTCGATTCACGCACTGGCCGAGACGGACACGTTGCCTGCGCTTCAGGCGCAATTGCCCGGCGCAGAGGTGAGCGTCATCGAGCCCTCGCTCGAAGATGTCTTCGTTACGCTCACGTATCGCATCATGGAGGAGTCGCGGTGAAGCACCTCTTTCATGGACTGGTCCCGGTGTGCCGGAAGGAGTTTCTGCACGTCGCGCGCGATCGGGGCACGCTGTTTTTCGCGCTGCTGATTCCGATGCTGCAGTTGTTTCTTTTCGGCTTCGCGATCGACACAAATGTGCGGCAGATTCCGACGGTGGTGCTCGACGAGTCGCGCACGCAGGAGAGCCGACGGCTGCTCGAACGGTTCGCGGCGTCAGACGTGTTCGACCTGCGCAGCTACGCAAGCTCGCAGGATGAGATGTACGAGGCGATCCGCGCGGGAAAGGCGCAGGTCGGCATCCGGATTCCCTACGACTACGCTCGACGGCTCGCCGATGGAACGACCGCAACCGTGCTGGTGCTGGTGGATGGATCGGATTCAACGGTCGCTGGACAGGCGGTGAGCACATCCACAGGAGTGGCGATGACGGAGTCGCTGGTGCGCGTCACGCCGGGCGGATCATCGCCGATCGAGGTGCGGCCCTCTGTGCTGTACAACCCTGCAACGCGCTCAGCAAATTTCTTTGTGCCGGGACTGATCGCAATCCTGCTGCAGGTGATGACGATTCTGCTGATTGCGCTGAGCCTGGTGCGGGAGCGCGAGCGCGGCACGCTGGAACAACTCACCATGACGCCCGTGGCTCCGCTCGGACTGATGGTCGGGAAGATGATTCCCTATGGCGCGCTGGCATTTGGCGAGCTGTGCGCCATTTTGATTGTCATGAGAGTGATCTTCCTTGTGCCGATTCACGGAAACGTGCTTCTGCTGCTTGCGATGTCGCTCCCATTCCTGCTCACAGTTCTTGCACTTGGCCTGCTCATCTCCACGTGGGCACAGACGCAGGCCGAGGCATTCCAGCTTGCGATGGGAACGGTGCTGCCGTCGGTGTTTCTCTCCGGCTACATTTTTCTGATTGAGAACATGCCGTTGTTCTTTCAGGGAGTGAGCCGCCTGATTCCGGCCACCTACTACATCCAGATTCTGCGCGGGATTATTCTGCGGGGTGCGGGGCTGCGGGAGTTGTGGCTCAACGGAGTTGTTCTGATCGGCATGGGCTGCGTCATGATCCTCCTGGCAGCCCGACAGTTTATCAAGCAGAACGCCAAGTGAGGGAGGATGCGGTTCTTCGTCGCCCACCTCCTCGTCGTCTTCCATGAAGTTTTCGCAGCGGTCGCGCTTGGGACAGGCGCGGCAGTCTTCAGGAGGCTCGCAGACGGTGTTCTCGGGCGCGAGGACTTCGTCGCCCTCATGGCACAGGGTTCGCACGGGTTCGAGGAAGACGGTGGAGGTGCGCACTGCGATCTTTGTGGCGATCTGGAGGCCGTAGAGAAGGAGCCCGGCGCGGCGCGGATCGAGGCGCGAGGAGGCAAGCTCGCTGAGGACCTGGGTGAGCGCAATCTGGATGGCGCGGCGGTCTTCGAGCGGAGGCAGCTCGAGGTTGTCCCAGACGGCTTTGGGAGCGGTGGCGCGGCGAAGGTTGGTGTGGAAGTAGCAGTAAGGCATCTCGCGCAGGGCCGGGGAGTGGCACCGGGCTCCGCTGGGCATGATGTGACGGCATTCGTTGTACATGATTCCTCCTAGCTGCCATTCAGGGCAGTGGTCAGTGGTCAGGGTCAGGGATCAGGGATCAGGGGTCAGTGAACTGACCCTACCCCCTCCCCGGATTCTGTAAGGAAATTCCTTGTTTTCAGATAGTTACGGGATGGGTGTGGTTGTAAAATCCTCTCAGCAAAGGACTTAGCCGCAGAATCCTCTCAGCAAAGGAGTTAGAGACAGTTTTCAGTGGTCAGGGGTCAGGGATCAGTGTCAGACCCTAGTTCAAGGATAGGGATTTTGGGGAAATAATCTGCAATGGTTTGGGCGGAGTAAGTGGGCTTTTCGGCGTGGCAAAGTGGGCGCTTTTCCGGGTAACTTCCGGTAGGCGACAATGCACCCGCGTTGCTAAAGTCTCGGCCATGCCCTAAAAACTACCGAGAAACCTCATCGTCCAGCACTGCGTCAAGACGCTACCCGGCCCACACTTGCCTTATAGCCGCGGAGCATGATCACCACCCCAATTAGGTTTAGAAGCGGCGGAGGGAGCAGGCAGACCCAGCCGAGTGTTGTCAGCGACGGTACGGCCACGACGTACGATATGTCAGTGAACAAGTCGGAAAAACGCACCCCAGCAACAATGACAAGCCAGACTGGTTCTTTCTTCCAGCACCAGAGTGCAATGCCTTGAGCGAGTGCGAACGCCGCCCATTGCCCTGCTGACCGGCGCAGAAATGCAATGTCCAGACCCAGAGGAGCGACACCGTGTAAGTAGTGGAACCAGGCGTCGGGCAGAAGCCAAGCTATCAAAAAGAGGCATGTGTCCTCCAATAGCGCGGCCCACAAAAAAATGAGGATTGCGAATCTGAGGCGTCGCTCCATCACGGCAGTACTCACTCACAAAACTACTCCATTGGCTCATTTTTGTGTGCAGAGTGTGCAGCCCGCTCTTGGATGCAGCTATCGGGGATCAATCCTGCCGACTGGTGGCCGCCAACGTGCTGGGCGAGGTGAAGATCGTCGCTTCCATGGCGATCGTCCGGGGTTGGGGAAGGGTCTTGATCCAGCCGTCCAGCTCACGCCGCGTCGATCCGATCTTGCCTTCCTGGTGGATACTGCCGGCAGCGTCCTTCACGCAAAAGCTGATCGTCTTCTTGTGAACATCAAGTCCGATGTAATACATATCGTCTCTGAGGAGCCTCCGAGGTCGTTCTCTGAATCAGCGCCCGCTGAGTTCAGCTTCTTGTAACACCTCGCGCTCCTCACTCGACTTAGCATTCAAACAAGTCGGACGTTACTGGACAGTAACTGACGAGTTGTCCACTGTCGTTAGCACATAATATGTCCGATGTTTTTAGCAAGTGAAGTGTCCGCTTAACGGGCGGTGAGGATGGAGCCATGCGCGAGAGCATGGAGATCTATCCGAGGACCGCGGCGGAGCGGGCGATGAAGTTGCAGGAAGTGTTGTTGCGAGCCACCGCGGGGAAGATTAAGTGGTGGCAGGCCGCGGAGTTGATCGGCATCAGCGAGCGGCAGATGCGGCGATGGCGGAAGCGCTATGAGGAGCAAGGCTACCAGGGACTACTGGACCGGCGACGGCGTAAGCCAAGCAGCAGGCGAGTGCCGAAGGCGCAGGAGGAAGAGGTTCTGAGCTTGTATCGGGACAGGTACTTCGATCTGAACGTGCGGCACTTTCATGAGAAGCTGCGCGAGGAACATCAGATCGGGTTGAGCTACACGTGGGTGAAGCAGACCCTGCAGGCAGCCGGCCTGGTGAAGCGCAAGGCCAGGCGAGGGGTGCATCGCAAGCGGCGTGAGCGGCGTCCACTGCCGGGGATGATGTTGCACATCGACGGCAGCCATCATCAGTGGTTTCAGGATGAGCGCTGGCACGACCTGATCGTGATCCTGGACGACGCCACCAGCGAGATCTACTATGCGCAGCTGGCCGAGGAAGAGACGACCGCCACAGTGATGGCCGGGCTGCGTGTGGTGATTGAACAGAAGGGGCTGTTCTGTTCGCTCTATTCCGATCGCGGAGCCCATTTCTGGCTGACGCCGAAGAGCGGGGGCAAGGTCGATTATGAGCGTCCCACGCAGGTGGGCCGCGCCATGAAGGAACTGGGAGTGCATATGATCCCGGCCTATTCTCCGCAGGCGCGGGGACGCTCGGAACGCAACTTCTCCACCTGGCAGGGACGGCTGCCGCAGGAGTTGCGATTGCGCGGGATCCGAACCCTGGAAGCGGCCAACAGGTTTCTTTTCCAGCACTGCATCGCCGAGTTCAACCGCCGCTTCACGGTTCCGGCAGCGCAGCGGGGCACGGCATTTATATCCTGCCGGCACAGGAACCTGGAAATGGTCTTCACGCAGCGGTTTGAGCGCACCGTTGATCGGGATAACACGGTGAGCTTTCATAACCTGGTGATGCAACTCGAGCGCGCCCACTGGCGCCACACCCTGGCCGGATGCAAGGCAATCATCCACCAGCACCTGGACACTACTCTGACACTCATGATCGCAGGACATCGCATCGGTCACTATAGCGCGGAAGGAAAGCTCCTGACGCCGCTGAGCAAAAAGCAGATCAAGGCCGTGGAAAAGAAGTTGAGAGGAAAAGCCCAAAAACACTTTCCCTCTCAACTTGCAAATCCCGCACAATACACGGGATTCGCACTTTCCCACCGCCTCTACGGCTACTAACTATGAAACCGGACATTTCACTTGTTCTCAAAAGCGGACATTTTCACTTGCTAACGACGAAATCAACAAACGAATTGTCAGTTGCTACCAGTCTTAAATACCGAGTCGCACCGCCGCGATTTCCACGAACCACATACTCACGGCGACCCCGTATCGCTCCCAGCGAAACATTCTGAAATCCAAACACAGATCGTCGTTCTACGGTTGATTCGGTGAACTTGACAGTTGAGGAAAAGGATTTGGCGGTCATGCCTGCACCAACCGCCGGAAAAATGAGCACCAAGGCAAGCTTTGTGAAGTCTGGGTCCTCAGAAGCGGAAACGGTTTTCAGAGCTTTATCGGTGAAAAGGACAGAGCCGAACGCTAAGAAGAAGAGGGCGAATGCCCTAAACCACCAGCGCATTCGGTAAACGTGCCCTGTCGGTGCTTGGGCCATGAACGTCCTCCATCTTTGGCATCTGGGGTGGCTAGGAGCAATGCTACCACCGCCCTGATCCTCTGCCATTCATGAGAATTGGGATCATGATTGTCGAGTGACCGCCCAACCGGAAGTGTCGTTAGCAAGTGAAAATGTCCGCTTTTGAGAACAAGTGAAATGTCCGGTTTCATAAGTTAGTAGCCGTAGAGGCGGTGGGAAAGTGCGAATCCCGCGTAGTGTGCGGGATTTGCAAGGTGAGAGGGAAAGTGTGTTTTTGGGCTTTTCCTCTCAACTTCTTTTCCACGGCCTTGATCTGCTTTTTGCTCAGCGGCGTCAGGAGCTTTCCTTCCGCGCTATAGTGACCGATGCGATGTCCTGCGATCATGAGTGTCAGAGTAGTGTCCAGGTGCTGGTGGATGATTGCCTTGCATCCGGCCAGGGTGTGGCGCCAGTGGGCGCGCTCGAGTTGCATCACCAGGTTATGAAAGCTCACCGTGTTATCCCGATCAACGGTGCGCTCAAACCGCTGCGTGAAGACCATTTCCAGGTTCCTGTGCCGGCAGGATATAAATGCCGTGCCCCGCTGCGCTGCCGGAACCGTGAAGTGGCGGTTGAACTCGGCGATGCAGTGCTCCCTGAGAAACGCGTTGGCCCCTTCCAGGGTTCGGATCCCGCGTAATCGCAACTCCTGCGGCAGCCGTCCCTGCCAGGTGGAGAAGTTGCGTTCCGAGCGTCCCCGCGCCTGCGGAGAATAGGCCGGGATCATATGCACTCCCAGTTCCTTCATGGCGCGGCCCACCTGCGTGGGACGCTCATAATCGACCTTGCCCCCGCTCTTCGGCGTCAGCCAGAAATGGGCTCCGCGATCAGAATAGAGCGAACAGAACAGCCCCTTCTGTTCAATCACCACACGCAGCCCGGCCATCACTGTGGCGGTCGTCTCTTCCTCGGCCAGCTGCGCATAGTAGATCTCGCTGGTGGCGTCGTCCAGGATCACGATCAGGTCGTGCCAGCGCTCATCCTGAAACCACTGATGATGGCTGCCGTCGATGTGCAGCATCATCCCCGGCAGTGGACGCCGCTCACGCCGCTTGCGATGCACCCCTCGCCTGGCCTTGCGCTTCACCAGGCCGGCTGCCTGCAGGGTCTGCTTCACCCACGTGTAGCTCAACCCGATCTGATGTTCCTCGCGCAGCTTCTCATGAAAGTGCCGCACGTTCAGATCGAAGTACCTGTCCCGATACAAGCTCAGAACCTCTTCCGCCTGCGCCTTCGGCACTCGCCTGCTGCTTGGCTTACGCCGTCGCCGGTCCAGTAGTCCCTGGTAGCCTTGCTCCTCATAGCGCTTCCGCCATCGCCGCATCTGCCGCTCGCTGATGCCGATCAACTCCGCGGCCTGCCACCACTTAATCTTCCCCGCGGTGGCTCGCAACAACACTTCCTGCAACTTCATCGCCCGCTCCGCCGCGGTCCTCGGATAGATCTCCATGCTCTCGCGCATGGCTCCATCCTCACCGCCCGTTAAGCGGACACTTCACTTGCTAAAAACATCGGACATATTATGTGCTAACGACAACCGCCCAACCGGAAGTTACCCGTTGATTAACAACACTGGTGGAGTGTTGCCGAAGTTATAACTTCCGGGTTGTCCACGACCCGGGACTTAGCCGTGGGCAGGCGACAATCCACCCAGAATCGACAGGTAACCCAATATCCGAGGATCGTGTGAGGAAGAGCGCATGCAATCGCAATCCTCCGGGAGAGCCGGTCGAAAAGCTCTTAGCTGAAGAAGAACATTTATTCAGAAAACATGACATGCCCTGTCATATTTGACTCGTAGTCTTGTTTTAGCCTCAGATACGGGCAGGAGGAAGCGGACATGACAACCACAATGGCAGAAGTGACTGTGGAGACTGCGAACGATCTGTTGAAGAATTGGCAGGGACACCGGCGGCTTACGCGCAAGGTGATCGAGGCCTTTCCCGAAGATAAGCTCTTCGAGTTCTCGGTGGGTGGCATGCGGCCGTTTTCGGAACTGGCGTGGGAGTTCATCCGCATGGCGGTACCGATTGCGGAGGGTGTAGCGACGGGGAAGTGGGCGGAGTTCAACGGATCGAAGGCAACCACGAAGGCTGACCTGCTTCGGGTGTGGGACGAACAGACTGCAAAGCTGGACGAGGTTTTTGTGCAGATTCCTCCACACCGGTTCAACGAGGTGGACAAGGCTTTTGGGCAGTGGGAAGGCCGTGGGATCGATACGATCCAATATGCAATCGACAACGAGATTCACCACCGCGGGCAGGGATATGTGTACCTGCGTGCGCTGGGGATTGCACCGCCTCCATTCTGGGAACGGTAGCGATTTGCCTTATAACTACTTGCTGTCACTTCGGACCACACAGGCCATGCGATGCCGCGGTGATGTGGATCAGGTCCAAGGCGCGGGAGGATCACCGCCCACTCGGAAGTAAGCATTTTTGTGGCTGGAACGTTCGGGAAAGACAACCGCGGATGTTTCGACTTCGCTTCGCTGCGCTCAACATGACAAGCACTTTTGCGATGGTTGGTGAGGAACTGCCCAGCCGAACGCAACTCACTCCCAGGTCTCAGAAGCGAGACCCTTCGACCTTGCTCAGGGCAGACTCTCCACCCCACGAACGAAGACCTGTTCGCGGGGGCCCCGGCTCTGGGGCACCCGGCCACGTCAACTGCCGTAGTCACGCCGGGCGAACGCCTGCAGAGATTTGCTCTTGACTGTGCCCGATAACTGTATATACTGAGTATATTGATATACACACTATGCACAGTGACATCATCATTTCGCAATCCGATAGCCGGCCAATGTACCTGCAGATCATGGAACAGGTGAAGCAAAGGGTGGCGTTGGGGGAATGGGCGCCGGGAGATGAAATTCCTTCCATTCGCCAGCTTGCGATGGCTTTGCGCGTGAGCGTGATTACGATCAAGCGCGCCTACCTTGAGCTGGAGCGCGAGGGCGTGATCGTGACCCAACATGGGAAGGGGTCGATCATTGCCGCCAATCCGGACCTGAGTGCAAGGCTTTATGACGAAGAGTTTTCGGAACATCTGGAGAAGGTGGCGAAGCTTGGCGAATTGCTTGGCCTGAGCAGCGAAGAGATAGCCCGCCGCACGAAGGAAGCCTCAAATCGACTGAACGAGGCCCGGTCAACAAAGGAGATTGTATGAATGATCTTTCTGTCCAATTTGATGGTGTGAGCAAGAAATATACCCACTTCTCTCTTGAGAATATCCATCTTGAACTACCCACGGGCAGCATCATGGGCTTTATCGGGGCGAACGGAGCCGGGAAGTCTACAACTATACGCATCCTGATGGGGCTGGTTCACCAGGACGCTGGGTCAGTGCGTGTGCTGGGCCACGCGATGCCGGCGGACCAGGCGGCGGCAAAGCTGGATATCGGGTTTGTATCGGAAGACATGCGGCTCTACGGGCAAGCGACGCTGGCCTGGCACATGGACTTCCTGCGGCCGATCTATCCGCGCTGGGACCAGTCTTATGCCGAGAGCCTGGCGCGGCGTTTCGACCTGAAGCCGCAGCAGAGGATCAAGGGGCTCTCTCATGGACAGCGCGTGAAGGCGGCGCTGCTGCTGGCGCTGGCGAGGCGTCCGCGGCTGCTGGTGCTGGTGCTGGACGAGCCTACCACGGGGCTTGATCCGGTGGCGCGCGTGGAAGTGCTGGGTGAACTGATGGCCGCTCTTGCCGATGAGGAACGGACGATCCTGTTTTCTTCGCACAACACCCTGGATGTAGAACAGATCTCCGATCAGATTACTTTCATCGACCGGGGACGGATCATCGATTCGGACGACAAAGAGGTATTTCTGGACCAAAGAGGTATTTCTGGACCGCTGGCGCCGGCTGCGTCTCGTGCTTCCGCCGGACGTCGTGGTGCCGCGGCTGCCGGGCGTTGTGGAAGTGGGAGGAAGCGGGCGGCTCCCGGTGCTCACCACCAATCGTTTTGAGCCGGCTATGGTTTCCGCCTGCAATGATCTGGGCGCCACCGTCCAAGCGGTAGACACGATGACCCTGGAAGAGATCTTTGTTGCCAACGTACACAGCAGAAGGGAGCGGCTCACAGCATGAACTACTCAATGGTCAAGAGTCTTATTTTGAAGGACTGGTATTTTCAGCGCAGGGCGATTCTGCTCGCGTTGGCCGGCGGAGCATTGTCGCTGTGCATTGTCGCCTTCGGCGGGCAGGCAGGCTTTACCATCGGTCTCATCTTGCTTGTCACCAACATGTGCTTGATCAGCGCGACAACGGTCATGGGTAACACGCTTGGAGAACGGGAGAATCAGACGCTTGCGTTTACGATGAGCCTACCCATCTCCTATCTTGAGTACACCACTTCCAAGATTCTGGGCAATCTGTTGATCTTCGTTCCTTTCTGGCTGACGCTGGTCGTGGGATGCCTGGGCTTGATTGTGGCTGCGCCGACGATCCATGGCCTGTTTGCCTTCACCGTTATTATGGCGGTGGAGATACTCGTCAGCACTTGCCTGTTGATCGCGGTGGCCCTGGTTACGGAGTCCAAGGGCTGGACGATCTCCGCGATGGTTACGGGCAACCTGGCCATTAATCTCGTCGCTTATTTGGTAGCTCACATTCCCGGCATCAGGAATGGAATGTGGGGAACGGTGATTCAATGGAGACCGGCGGCGACGATTTCGCTGCTTGTGGAATTCACCTTGATTGCACTGCTGCTTGGCGGAGCCTTCCTCATTCAATCGAGGAAGAAGGACTTTGTTTGAGGCGCGAAACACACGGCGTTGGCGTGTACTCGTAAATAAGAATTTGTGTGACCGGAACGTGCGAGGCACGTGGGGCACCCATCTCAGTGGAAGAACACACTTCCATGGCACCCAGGCCCCGCCGCCAAAGTCAGAATATTTCGCTTCAAAAAGCTTCCGCCATTCCGACATTACCCCGGTCTTCAAAACCACGTTTGAGGTATTCACCAGGGTTGGCCCCGACAACTCGCTTGAACGCCTTACTGAACGCAGCGTCGGACTCGTAACCGACCGACCGAGCGACGTCTATGAGCTTTTTATCACGCTGCTCGAGTAACTGCATCGCCTTTTGCATCCGCCACTCGGTTACATATTCCAATGGTGTTTGTCCGAGTAGCTCTTTAAAACGTGCTGCGAATGCGGAGCGAGACATGCCCGCCGCTTCGGCCAGGGATTCGACCGTCCAGGGTGTATTCACTCTGTCGTGAATGGCACTCAGGGCAGTGCCCATTTGAGGATCGAAAATCGCACGAAGCCATCCTTTGTTGCGTTCCGGTCCCGACGCGATATGCGCCCGGAGTGCCTGGATAAACAGAATGAACCGTCGAGGGTTGATCTCCGCTCTAGGGGTGGTCTCTGTCACCTCACTCACGAGAGGTACAACGCTCCTAGCACAGGGCGAGCGGCAACCTTCCACCACGGCAATCGTTCCACCCGGCGGGAATCGATACAAATACACCGAGCCACTGAGCACCAAGGGAGTTCCCTGTAAAGTGACGAGCCATGACAGCGGAGGCGTTCTCAGTGCCTTCGAGAATGTGACTCCTCCCAAACAAGGACCGCCGCTGCACCGTCACCATCGAGAGGACGAATGGTTTTACGTCGTGACAGGAACATTCGTTTTTGAAATCGATGGAACGAGGACAGAATTTGGACAGGGTGGCAGCGTTTTTGTTCCGCGTGAACTGCCGCATCGATGGGCCAATACCGGAGATGAGCCAGCAATCCTGCTCGTGTCGCTTTTTCCGGGAGGCTTCGAGACTTTCTTTGATGAAATATCGGTAGCTTTGGCTAAAAATCATATGTCGCACGAAGAGCAGAAAGCGATCTATATGAACCACCAGATGGATCTTCTGGGTCCAAAGATCTTCGCATGAGAACTACTATCCTCAGTTAGCTTCTCCGGAAAACCTCAGTTATTCCATGCAATTCTAAGTTACGGGTGTGTTACCGCCCGCTGAGTTCAGCTTCTTGTAACACCTCGCGCTCCCCCTCGACTTAGCATTCAAACAACTCTTCCCGTACAATCCACGATCCGAGGGGCGGCTTCCGGGAAGGGCGAAGACACGTCAAAGGTCCGAGTAGCCCACCATACGGGAGTTTGCCTGTTCACGCCTCACGAATTGGGTCAATCATTGATAATGGGATCGAATTCTTCACACGACTGGCAACTGCCGCGCCTACAGGAGAAGTCATTGAAAAAGACGCATTTCTTCGTCCCAATAATCTGTTTACTGTTAGCGCAGGTTTGTCGGGCTCAAGTTCCGGCGGGATTTGCCTGGGTGAATCTTGAGGCAGATAAAACAACAATGACGGTGGTACGTCATGCGCTCCATGACAATTCAACCACAGCCATCCGCGAAGTCGGTGTCGAAGATGGTTTTGCTCTTGTGATGACTGTGTCAAGGGAAGCAGGTGCGCCGACCCCTGACTATGACCTGTGGTCTATCTACAACATCTCCATTGCAACAGGCAGGAGCCGGATCCTCGTCAGCGGATACGGTGTGAAAATCTTGGATTGGATCGGATCTGGCGGTAATGAGTTGGCGATCACCTACTACGATTGCTGGGAGTGTGAAGCAGGAACGCTCTTCACAACACTTCATTTCACAAAGAACATCGGCTGGAGGGCACGGTGGCCTAACAAGTCAAACGACGAAAACTATCCGAAACCTGGCGCAGTTGTGTTGATGACAGATGTTGGTGACCCTTATGACGATAATGTTGTGGATCAGGTATTTGCTGTCGTCAAATCGCCAAACAATGGATTTGCCGTTGGCAACTGGTTCCACTCGCGGAATTCCAAGACTGGAAAGATCGAAGATGATATTGAGCGATATTCCATCGATTCAGCGACAGGAAAGGATCGGGTAGAAAGATTGTTCGGACAAGAGGCCCTGGCTTGGGAACGCACGATCTGTGTCCAAGAGGGGATTTTGATTCAACCAAGCATCGGCCAGGATTCGAAAGCATGTAGAAGCGTTTTAAAGCCCCAACCTTCTCAGAACCCGTTCTCTGATGAAGCGCTTCTGAAACTTCTTCTAACGGCACTCAACGGGAAGAAGAAGTGAGTCGGTAAGAGGGGGCCGGCCCATCCTCCGTTGGATCGAGTCTTCGCTACTAACGAGTGAGACTGCCCCACCCAACGTGCTTTTCGATGTGCAGGAAGCACGGACCTGAACCTCACTTTCGAAAGCGCTCCACCATGCTACCCAAAGACAGCATGAGTGGTTTTTCGGCGCAAGAAAAGGAATCTTCGAGTGAACTACCCCACCACTTATCGCACCCTGCAGGTCGACGGCCTTTCGATTTTCTATCGAGAGGCTGGACCTAAAAATGCCCCAACGCTTCTCCTGCTGCACGGACTTCCTTCTTCGTCGCGGATGTTTGAGCCGCTCTTCGCAAGGCTCTCCGATCGCTATCACCTGATAGCGCCTGATTACCCCGGTTTCGGACACAGTGACTGGCCGGACCCGAAGAAATTCGCATACACCTTCGACAATTACGCCGAAATCATGAACCACTTCACCGAGGCACTCGGCCTCTCGCGCTACACGCTCTACATGCAGGATTACGGTGGCCCGGTGGGGTTTCGCATGATCCTGGTGCACCCGCAGCGCGTGGAAGCTCTCATTGTTCAAGACGCGGTCGCGCACAACGAGGGCCTGGGCGTGAATTGGAAGACGCGGCGAGCCTTTTGGGCTGATCGCGCTGCCAATGAGAGCGCTTTGCGAACCAATCTCTTGTCGCTCGCGACCACGCGTGCCCGGCACGTCGGAAACGATCCTGACGTGGAGCGTCACGATCCCGACCTCTGGACCGACGAGTTTTACTTTCTGAACCGGCCATGCCAAGCCGAGATCCAGAGCGATCTTTTCTACGACTACCGCACCAATGTGGAGTCCTATCCAAAGTGGCAGGCCTGGATGCGCGAAAAGCAACCGCGGCTGCTCGTGATCTGGGGCAAATACGAATCATCGTTTGACCCGAGCGAGCCAGAGAGCTACCGCAAGGATGTTCCGAACGCTGAAGTCCACATTGTTGACGGTGGCCACTTCGCACTCGACACGGCTGCCGATGAGATTGCTGCCCTGGTCAGGGGCTTTATGGCGGCTTCGCACCGGTGAAGGCGCGGCGTGCTGGTTGCAAACGATACCAAACCGTCGCGCGATAGCTTGATCCAATTGTTTTGCCTTTCTCCGTCAGGCATAATCACCGGCAGGCAGGAAACGAAAGAACCAGAATCAGCGGATGAGCATTGCTTATCGGAATTGGAGTCGTCAATGGGCAGCGTACAAATCGAGCAGAAGAGCTATGAGATGCCCCCGCGAGAAGGGATGAGCATCGCGCATTTTCTCACCGTCGCCGACATCGAGCGATCGGCACACTACTACGAAAAGGTCTTCGACGCTCGCATTCTAAGCCTGGGTGACGGCAACGCGCCTGGGTACCTTCAGCTTGCGAATATCTGGATGATTCTGAACGTTGGAGGCGGGCCGACCCAGGATAAGCCGACGGTAACGCTCAGCGTCCCCGACCCGAGTCACATCAACAGCTTTATGAATTTCCGCGTTGCGGATATTCAAGCGTGCTATGAATTATGGAAAAGTCGAGGAGCGGAGTTCATCACGGAGCCGATCCCCAAATACGGCGAGACGCGCTGCTACATCCGCGATCCTGACGGATATATTATCGAGGTCGGACAGAGCACCGACCTCACATACGGCTGAGGCGAGCATTTTGTGGCTGGAGCGCTCGGAAAGACAACCGCAGATGTTTCGACTCCGCTTCGCTGCGCTCAACATGACAGGCTTTTGCGGCGCCGGATGACCACGGGGTATGAATGGGCTTGACCAGGCAGTATGAACACGGAATCGAGAAATTGACGAGGGAGTCCTGTTGCCGCCGCTGGCTCGGAATCCTGGCTGCAGGAACTCCCAACGTGCATGTCCAGGGGATGTAGTGGACCAAAGGACTGGAGATGAGCTAGCTATCCGAGACATTCCAGTCCGTAATCAAAAACACGGATCGATCAATCGTTTGGGCGTCTACCGCCTACGGCTGCTTTATGTGGGGGTCCCCGCCTGCGCCCGGGAGTTCAGGCCAACCGACGACGGTTCCATCCCTAAGGGTCAGAGAACAACCGATATGGAATGTCCCGTTGCGGAAGCCCTCACCCTCGCTCTCTTGGACCAGGGTCAGAATGACACCGCCGGGAACCTGCGTGCCTATCTTTCGATCGGTGCGAAATGGCGAAGCCCCGGTTAGATGGATCGTGACTTCACCTTCTTTGCTGAAAAACCGGACGGTCTCCCCGACTTCCATATCAGGGAAGGGATAGTAGCTGCCTTGCAGGCTTTTGTGGGTAACTTCGATTTCGTGCTTGGGGGTTGGCGATGTTTTCGGTGCTTTCTTAGCAGGTACTTTCACTTCAGAAAGGGTTGGCATGGTTCATTTACCTCCATTTGGGTACTTGCTTTCTACTTCTTTAAAGCGAGAATCCTGGCGCAAGTCCGCCAGATCCGGATGCCGATCGAGTTCGTGAAACAGCTCGGGGGGTGCCCCGTTGAGAGCTTCGATCGCTCGATCTCGTTGACCCAGCGCTTCATAGGTCAAAACGGAGCGTCGAGTCACCTTGGTGTTGCTCGGCGCTTCTTCTTTTGCCTGGACGATTTCATCCTCTGCCCGGGCCGGGTCTCCCAGGCGCGCGGCAAAATAGGCAACATAAGCCCGGGTAAGGCCGTTGTGCGGATCATCCTTCAGCACCGCCAGCGCCAGATCCATTCCTTTGCGGTATGCGGCAGCGGCTTCACGCACACGACCCAAACGGCGGCTGGAGTCCGCCAGGTTGAGCCAGTATACATAGACATTCGGATCCAGCTTTATTGCGCGCTTGTAGAGATCGGCTGCCTCGCTATCGCGCTTCTGGTTGTCGCGGATTGCTCCCAGCATGTTCAGCGCGTCGGCGGTCTCTTGCAAATCAATCGAAGTGAGCAGAGGTTTTTCTGCCTCATCATCCTGTCCAAGGTCGCTCAATGCCGCGGCTAACTCGTTATAGACGTCGACCATTCCCGGCGCCCGCTCAATCGCCTGTTTCCATTGCGCTGCCGCTTCAGCATAATTGGAGCGAAAATAGTAGAACTCACCAAGCTTTCGGTACGGCAGATAGTTTCCTGGCTCCAGAGCGATGGCCTGCCGGAAGGTAGCAATCGCATCGTTGTTTCTATCCATCGCGTTGTAGATGCTGGCGATGTGGAGAAGGGCATCTACATTTCTCGGTTCAAGCTCCTGTGCGCGGCGGTAATCCTCCAACGCTTTCTCATATTGACCTGATATTTGATTTAACTGTCCCGCGACGAGGCGTACTCTCACCGAGTCGGGGCTGAGGCTCTCTGCGCTGTGCAAGGAATTTCGCGCTTCCTCGAGGTACGCGCGATCTCTTCCAGCCTGGTACTTCATGATCTTCGCCTCCGCCAGCCCGGCTAAGGGCAGGGGCGAGCGAGGATCGAGACTGAGCCGCCTGTTCGAACAGGGGAATTGCATCGTCAAAGCTCTCGTCGTCTCTGTGCAGCAGAAACAGTCCCCGGTCATAGGGCACGGTGGCAGCATTTGAGAGAGAATCGGCGGAAGGCGGGCCCCTCAATCGCAAAGCGAGAGAGACTGCGCCTGCGAGCGCGCCCGGAAGGCTTCCGACGGTTTCTGTCGTATAGCTTCCGGAAAAATCGCGCACATGGGCACGGGTGTCCAGATCGATCAGCGCTCCGTTCGCGATCAGCTTGTCCCCTTCACGACGAACCGATGTCTGCAATGCATGGGTGGCGTGCAGGGCTTCCTTTGCCTGTTCCGGAGACCGTACTTTGTTGCTCAGGACTTCAGAGGGTGGAATCACGACGACAGTGCGGCGTCCGCTTCGCATTCTGCCTACGCGATCGGCAACATCCTGCAGCATGCCGTCGGTCACCCCGGTGTTGCCTGATCCGTCGAGGGGGAGAATGGCCAGGCGCACGTTGGGCGGAGGCCAGAAGCGATCGCTCAACCACTCGCGCACCTGGGGCGTTGCCAGGGCCGCGACAATAAGCAGAGCAGCCACCACAAAGGGAACCTTGCGGAAGGGCTTTTTCTCAAGGGCGGCAATGACTTTTCGCGGGTCGGAAGGACGAAGCGCAGGCGATGCAGCGAGGCAAGACAGAACCACGCCGTCCCATCTCTGGTTGAGTGCCTTGTTGAAGCTGGATGGAGCGGCGATGTGCTTCGGCCTGGCAGGATCGGACGACTTTTCTTCTGCCGGCAAGCGCCCCGTCGCGATCTCATAGAGGATGACGCCCAATGAGTAAATGTCAGAGGCGCTGGATGCCTTTTCGCCCTTGCTCAACTCCGGCGCCATGTACCCTGGCGTTCCTCCTTCGGTCGAATCCAAAGCCACCGCGCCGGCCAGACCGAAATCCATGATGACTACGCGCAGACCTTCAGTTGGGGTTTGGCAGAGCATGATGTTGCCTGGCTTCAGGTCACGATGAATGACGCCGCTCGCGTGGGCTGCGGCCAGCCCGGAACATATCTGGGAGGCGATTTCGATTGCCTCGCCACTGGGGAGCGCGCCGGATGCGACAAGGCGCGCGGATAAGGTCTCTCCCTCAAGAAGCTCCATGGTGAGGAAGTCGATCTCACCGTGTGGGGTTTGCGTAGTGTGAATCTCATTTACGAGGCACACGTTGCGGTGGCGCACGTGCAACGCGCCTTCGAGCTCAGGCGAAAGGAGACGGTAGAATCCAGGCTTCGCCGCCTTGATGGCAATCCGTTGGTGGCGCTTTCTGTCAAAGGCCTCGTAGACGAAGCCCATGCCTCCCTCGCCGATTTCCTGGAGGATTTCAAATCGATTGGAGATGACCTGTCCGATTTCGAATGGGCGCCGGCGATCATGGATCAGCGTGTGCTCCATGAAGCTTCCCAGTTGTTCCTGTCGCTTTACCAACTCAACCGCTTCGCGATACAGGTTGTCATCGTCCTTGCATGCAAGGCGCAGGTAGGACTCACGTTGCGCCGACGACTGCCGCAAGGCAACCGACACAACGGCCATCACTCGATCATCGTTCGTGGAACCCTCTTCCATGCTCTGTCACCCCAGGCAGGAAGTACTAGCGGACCCTCTCGGACAACCAACCCCTTGCCAATAGCCAATCGCGCTGAACGGATCGAATGGAGATATTCAGATGCGCCGCGATTTGCTCGTCAGGAAGCCCGGCGAAGTAACGTAATTCGACGACTTGTGCCTGCCTCGGACTCACCTTACCGAGTTCCGTGAGTGCCTCATCCACAGCAAGCACCTCGATGGAGCGTTCGTTGGAGAATGCAATTCCCTCTTCAAACTCCACCTGTCGAAGGTCACCGCCTCTCTTGGGAGTATTGTGTGCTCTTGCGTGATCCACGAGCACGCGCCGCATGACGGTGGCCGCCACGCCGATGAAGTGCTGGTGGTTCTGCCAATCGGTTTCGCTGCCGACCATTCGGATATAGGCTTCATTGATCAGCGCGGTTGGCTGCAGTGTGTGGTCCGGGCGCTCATGCCGCATGTACTTTGCCGCGAGGACGTGCAATTCCTTGTAGACGAGGGCCAGGAGCCGATCCGCTGCGGACGCGTCGCCGCCCTTCATGGCTTTCAGCAGTATCGTCACTTCACCGGCATCTCCGGACATCACGCAAGTCGCCTCAATACTGATGTGAATCATACGGCCCTGTCCCGGGGCATGGCACGAATTCTTGTCGGAATACGCTTTAGGGAATAGAGGCGAGATTTTGAAATTTGATTCCGCCTGGAGACGGAGGTCCCAAATGAAAAGCATTCTGACAACGGCTCTATTGACCATGTCGTGCCTCGCGGCATACACAAACGCATCCGCGCAGGCGAGCGCCCAAGCCAAAGTTCCCTTTGAGTTTACGGTTGGACAGAGGGTACTTCCAGCGGGCACCTACTCCATCAGGGAAGTCCAGTCGAACATGATCGAGATCGAGAACCGAGAGAAGGGCAGCACCCTCTATTTTTCGACTTACCCTTCGGATTGCGTGAAGGCGAAGGCCAACATGCTTGTATTCAGCAAGCATGGCGACCAGTACTTTCTGCGAGAAGTGAGAGGCGGTTCCGGTGAATACGCCGAGGACATTCGCCCCTCCAAGCTTGAGAAGGAACTCGAGCGTCAAGAGACCGCACGCGCCAATCAGCAAAGTGTGGACATCGCATTGAACAAGAAGTAGCTTCTGAGCCCACCCCCAGCGACCCGGAGACTAAAGACTCCGGGTCGACTCTTTTGCTGTTTCCCACTCATGCGCGATGAAGCTGCGCATGAATGAGGCACCCTGGGTTCGTGGCTGGGCGGGTGCTGGGAAATGCAGGTTCCTTCGGCTCCGCTTACCCCACGGACGATGAATCGTCCGTGGGGCCCCGAAGGTGCTCCGCTCAGGATGACAAATTTACTTAGGATTTGGTTTTCCACCAGGATGAGGAGACGTGAGCTTTGTGGTTTCCCACTTATGCCGCGATAGAGCTGCGGCATGAATGGGGCACCCAACAACAATGCATCTTTCCCCTTGAAAGCCCCTAGAAGTTTTGCCAGTATCGCCTGATGCGGGTGCCTGTTAAGTCTGGTTGCTCCAGGTCTTCAGCGTGACCGAAGCCGACTGGTTCGGAAGGAACGCTCAGGCAAGGTGCCTTTCCGTTGCCGGAGATTGATCGACGGGGTGAGGAAACAATCCGCGGTTGCGATGTCAAACAGCAACTGCCCGCCCCCGTGAACCTGATGGCGCGAGTTGTGTTCCAGCCAGCGCAACTCACTTCAAAGCCAAGCGATCGATCTGGCATCCACACACGAATTGGAGACTCTATGAAAACAGTCCTTGGATTGTTCGCTGCAGCCTCGCTCTGCCTGCTCTCACCGCTCCCAAAGTCTCATGCACAAGCCATGCAGTCCAAGGGCATCGATGATGTGGAAGTGGTCACGCTGGCTGGCGTTGTCGATAGCGTGGATCTTGAGAAGCGCAAGGTGGCCATGACCCTGGATGATGGCAAGAAGAAGACTTACAAGGTCGACAAGTCCGCGATAAACCTCGACCAGGTAAAGCCGGGCGACCATGTGAAGATGTCCTGCACCGAAGAGCTGATTGTCACGGTGAACAAGAAGGGTGAAACTCCGAGTGCTGCGGAGGTGGGCGCAATCAGCGTTGCTCCACGAGGCGCAAAGCCCGGCGGAGTGATGGTTGACACGACGGCGGTCAGTGGCAAAATTCTTGCCATCGACGGTGCGAAGCACAAGGTTACCTTCGAAGATCCAGACGGGAAGAAGAAAACCGTTAAGGTGAGAAAGAGTGTCGATCTCTCCGGTCTGTCGGTTGGGGAGTCAGTGGATGCGGTTTTGACCGACACGGTCGTCATCAATGTAACGAAGTAACTGCACGCGGGTGCCGAGTTTCATTGGTTTGACCGGACGCTCTTATGGATAACCCATGTGGTCATAGAGCGTTGATTTTGGACAATCGTGGTCTTGAGCGGGTCGGCCAGTTCGCCTAACTGTCTGGTGAGCGAGGCGAGCAGCGCTTCGTCAACCAGATACCGCTCTGAGCCATCCGGCAACTTGTGGCGGCGTCCCTGGACCTTTTTGATCTGACTCTCCATACCGATTGAGGATGCGAGGCGGCAGAAGAAGAGCCCTCCGGGTTTCAGAACCCGAAACGATCCGTGCAGCATGGACTCGAAGTGCGCGTCATCCCGTGCGAAGTGGAGGACGGCGTTGCAGACGACTACATCGGCGAAGGCATCGTCGAAAGACATGTGCTCGACCGCCTCGACGCGAAAATTCGACGCCGGAAGCGATGGGGCCAGTGTGCGGGCCATGTTGCGCACGTATTCGACATCCCGGGTGTTGGCGTCTGCGGCATAGACTTCATACCCCTCTCGCAACAGGTAGACGAGATTCCGGCCGGAACCGCACCCGGCATCCAGTATCCGCATTCCGGGCGTGATGCGGCCTTTCAGAAGCTGGTCGAAGAGATAGATGTCGATCTGGCCGAATTGTTCCTGGAGGGCGGGCATGGGAGATCTTACAAAGCTAGCATGGCTCGCAGAGCCTCCCTCAGGGGCTAAAGCCCCAGGGATTATGCGGCTTCGGCGGCACGGCTAAAGCCGTGCCCTTTCAAAGCTTGATTCTCCCTTGGTTCGTGGCGGGATTGGCGTTGGGAAATGCAGGTCCCGGCTTCGCTCAGGGCTTTGTGGTTTTCCCGGGTCTCATCCAGCGCGGCGGACGAGACCCGGGGAACCCGTTGAATTCAGGATGACCGATCGTGTTTTTGGGAGATTCGATTACTTGTTCAGGTCGTCGTCCTTGTAGTACTTGGTTCCCTGCAAAGTGAGTTGGACGGCGAGGCCGTTTTTGGTGATCTGGTAGACGTAGACATCCGGGGCAACTTCGAGCGCACCGGAGACGGCTCCGCCGGATTCTCCCTTCTTGGCAGCAGCGTCAGCTTGCGCCGAGCCCGACCAGCCGGAGTCGAGGAATTGACTGAAGGCCTTGTCGGACGTGAAGACAAAGATGGCACGGAAGTCCTTCACTCCCACGCCCAGCCCGGCGCCTCCCGAGATCATCTTCATGAAGGTGTCCTGCTTGGTCGAATTGTTCGTGGCTATGCCCTGGCCGCTCCCCGTGCTAACCACGAGGAGGTTCGTGCCGAAGTTCTTGAAGACGGCGTATCCTGCAGATTTTTGAATGGCAGCCTGAGCGCCGGGTTCCAGCTTGTAGAGATCCTGAAGCGTTTGCGCAACAGCCGCGCGGATCTTCGCCTGCTTCTGTTCCTTTGTATCTTCGGCACAAAGGCTGCCTACCGAAAAGGCGGTAAGCGCAACTGCAGAAATGATCATCCTGGATTTCATGGGATTCGTCTCCTGCGCGGAAGGAGCTTTCCGCGATAGCTTTTTAGTTGCGTTTCGTGGACCGGTCACTGCTGAGAGTCCCACAAAGGGGGAGAGGTGCGAGCAGCTAAGTTCTGCCCGGTAACACAGAATGAGATGCAACAAATCGCGGTTGAGATTGCCAGCAGGATGCGGCAACCGTGCGCCTGGGCCTTTACAGGCTGCGGAAAAAGGCGATTGTGCTCGAAAGACATTCCCTCGGCGGCTAAAGCCGGATGGAAGACTAGGCGCGACGGCGCGACTTAAGTCGCGCCCTTTCAAAGCGCCGAGTTCAGCCTATTAATGAGGCCTTGCACCTGAAGATCCTGCTCCGGGCGCTGGGCCAGGGGATGGTCTGGAACCGCCTCCACCCATGTTGCCGCTGGACTGAGTTGCTCCGGGTGCCGGCCTGCCGTAGGAACCGCCAGATTGCGCCGAGCCCGGTGTACCGCCGCCCTGCGTGGGATCCTGGAATCCAGGTTGTGGCGCCGCGCCGCGGTGAATGGATGCGCCAAGCATCTCAGAGTTGTTGTTCATGTGCCCACTCGTTGCCGACGGAGCGTTGACGTAAACGGGCGTCGAAGCGATGCCGCGATTGTCGGCTTGCCGTGAGAGCTTGTCGAGCCGCCCAAGAGTGTCGCGCGGCACGCCGAGTCCTGCCGAGTCCTTGCGGAACGCGAACGAACTGGGCGTTGCGATTCCCGACTGGACCAGAGGCTTCATGTTGACGGCGGTGTGGGTTGGCTCACCCAACCGAGGAGCGTGGACCGGCGGATGCGGGATGACTCCCGGGCCGCCCGGAGCGGTCAATCCCGACCCGTTCGATGGAGAGATGAGGCCTCCGTTGTTCAAGCCATTCCATGCGCCCCCGGGCATCCATCCCCAGCCCGAGCCGGCACAATAGGACCAGCTGCCGTAGTGATAGGGGGTCCATCCCCAGGGATACGGCGAGACCCACGAATATCCTGCGCCGGAATACCAGGCCCACGAGCCATTGGAATAGGGATTCCAGGCGGCGCTTGCGAAATATGGACGCCACATGGATCCGCAACCGCCGGCATCGACGAAGCTGCCGTAGTAATTCATGTCATTTTGGCCGTACGCATAGGGCGAGCTCAACATACTGCTGCTCGCTACGCGGGAGTGGTACCCGGCGGCATCATGGTCCCAGGAATCAAGCTCCGAGGAGGCGACGTCCTTGACGATTGTCGGCTGGCTCTCGCCCACGATCGAGAAGGCGGCCGTCTTTTTCTTGGTTACGTTCACCACACCGGAGGGCGAGTCCATATTTACCGTTCCGTCGAGCACTGCAAGCCTGGCTTCGGAACCTTCGATCTCCAGCCGGATGTGCGTGGCGGGAGGCAGGTCGAGCTTGCGTTCGCCGAATAGCAGCGTGAACTGATTTCCTGGGGATTTTAGGAGGCTCACGTAGGCGATTCCCTGAATCACGTGAACTGTTGTGGCCGTTTTGCCGGTGGGAAGCCGCTCAAGCTGCGGGAACTCGACCACCGAGTTGGGCCCGAGGCGGATGGTGCTGTTGTCTTCGAATTCCACCTCCGCGGCACCGGTTCCGGTGCGCAGCCGGCTGTGCTCCACGATGGGGAGATTGGCCATGGCTGATTCGAATCCGCGGTCGCTCTCGTGCTTGATCTGAACCTCGCCACGTACCTCGCTGAGGCGCACGATGCGCACTTTTGAATTGCCTGTGGCTGCTGCGGTTGTTGATTGATTCGCGTCGTTGTTCTGCGCCTGCATCGCGATGGCGAGAAGCAGAACTGAAAGGCTGGCCACTGTCTTGGGAAATCCGAGCTTGGTCATGTCCGCATCCTTTTCTTTGTGGCGAACAGAGTGTGGCGCTGGGCGGGGTTTAGCGCGCCGGGCGGAGCGCCCTGTGGCCTAGATGGTAGCACGGACGTTGAACGGCTGGCGAGGGGGAGGGGGCAGAGTTGTGATTCGGGTGGGCTGGCGTTGGGAAATGCGGGTCCCTTCGGCTTCGCTCAGGGCGGGCTCTCGACCGTCCGCCGCGGCGGACTGCGGTGGCACGGGATGACCACGGGGAGGAGGTTCATGGTTTCCCACCCATGCCGCGATAAGGCTGCGGCATGAATGGGGCACCCTGGGTTCGTGGATGGGCTGGCACTGGGAAATGCAGGTCCTTCGGCTTCGCTTACCCCACGGACGATGGATCGTCCATGGGGCCCCAAACGCGCTCCGCTCAGGATGACAAGTTAGTCACGGTTTTGGTTTTTCATCGGGATAGTTAGAGATCGGGCTCGTGGATGGCCTGGGGTTGAGGCTTAGAAGGTTGTTGTCAGGCGCAGGAAGACGCTGCGTGGGGGGCCGATGGCATTGCCTGAGAACAATCCGCCGAAGTCGAGCACGTCCAGAGTGTTGGTGAGATTGCCGGCATCTGCCTGGATGGCGCAGTTCCAGCGATCCGAGCGATGGAGGATGGCTCCGGCAGATGCGTTGAGCATAAGCGCGGGGTCGATGCGACCTCGCTCGAAGTTCAAGCGGTCGAGGACCTGTTGACCGTATTGCGCGAGGACGGTTGCGGGATCGCCGACGAATTCAAAGGGAAGGCCGGAGTTAAATTCTGCGCCGCCCGCGATCCAGAACCGCGGCTTGACCTGGTAGCGGAGGCGTCCGCGGAATGAGTTGCGCTGGTCCTGGCTGATGGGGAAGTGGCCGGTCGTCTGGTCTATCGCCTCCGCTGCATTGTCGCCGAGGAAGAGGCCACCGGTGACCGGGTACCATGCGTTGCCGACGGAATAGGAGTAGCTTCCGAAGCCATTGAAGCCGTGCCAATCAGGGATCTCGATCTTTGCCTCAAGGCCGTAGATGATCCCTTTCCTGAATGAGATGGGGAAGCTGATGGTGGTGTTATCAAGCTGATCGTCGTCAGCGAAGTCGCTGAGGAATCTGCGGAAGTAGTTTGCGTCCAATCGAAGGCGGTGAGAGAACTCCTTGCTGACGCCTGCTTCGTAGTAATCGCCGATCGAGGGCTCGACGGGAAGACGCAGGAAATTCTCTGAGTCGAGGCCTTCGACCTCAGCCGAACTGGAGAGCAGGATGTTTTCAGACGAGGGTGTCTGAAATACGCGATCGTATGCGAAGTGCAGGATCAGGTCAGAGTGCGAGAAGTAGTGGGAGATTGCGAAGCGCGGCTCAAGCGCGTGACGATTCAGCAATAGCTGATAGTGATCCCAGCGCAGACCAGCGGAAACGGTCCAGTTGCGCAGCCGGAACAGGTCCTGCAGGAAGACGGATTGTTCGAGGTCGGGGCGGCTTCCTGTGAATGCAAACGTGCGGGGCGTGTCCGGATCGAAGCGCGAGGGGTCGGTGATCAGGTAGTTGAAGTCCTCGTGCAGGAAGGTGTTGTCCGAGTCGACTCCTGCCTTCCATTCGTTTGCACCACGGCTAAGTGTGGTGCTGAGGTTGAAGTAGGCCTCGCGGAATCGGTTGTGCTGGAAGACCTGAACGGGCGTGGACTCCTCGTTGGAGTTGAAGTCGTCGGCGTTATCGCGGCCCATTGCATGCAGGTTGAGAGATGCACGGTCTGAGAACAGGTGCTGGTATGCCGCGACTCCCCATCGTCTCGGCGTTGGCGCCGGTCTGTCTTTGTCCCGCGGCCTGCTGAAGCATCTCGTTGGGAAGATCAAAGTGGGAGAGCTCATGACGGATGGCGAGGGAGATCGTGTCGTTCCTGCTCTGGTCGCGCTCGTAGCGAGCTGAAAAATCGCCAAGTGTGCCGGTGTTTGAGTAGTTTTCGGGAACGACGGGGTTCAGGTAGCGATCGGTGCGGCTGCCGCTGGCGCTGCCTCCCAGCGTGTTCTTTCCGCTGGAGTATTGTGCCTGCCCAGCGGCAGCCGCGGAGGCGAAGCTGCCTCCGTTGAGAACGATTTGGCCGTGGAGACCGTCCTGGACATCCTGCGTCGTGTTCACTTCAACTACGCCGCCCATCTTTCGTCCGTATTCGGCGGGGAAGCCGGCTGTGTAGACGCCGAGCGACTGCACGCCGTCCGCCTCGATCTCGGGTCCGAAGCTGGGAGAGCGATTGTCAGTGAGCGGAATGCCGTCAACGACGAACTGGGTCTGGTATTCCGATCCGCGCGGGTGCAGAACCGCGTTGCCCTCAAAGATCCAGCCGGGCTGCGTGTTGACGAGATCCTGCAGCGAGCGGCCGGGAACGGAGCCGAGGCGTTGACGAATCGCATCTTTCCCGACCTCATCCACTGAGCCTGCCTGATCCAGAGCGAGGAGCGTATCTGTGGCGCTGACCTTGACGGACTCTGTCAGCGGCGCGACCTTCATCTGGACTGCCAGTTGGGTTGGGATGGCGGAGTGAATCTCGATCGAGGAATGGACCGAGGCGAATCCGTCACGGTGGAGATTGAGGCTATACAAGCCGAATGGCAGCCCGGCCAGATCGAGCGCCCCGCCCGGATTGGTTGAGAGTGACCGCGCGTACTGATTGCTTTGACTCACGATCTCAACTGCAGCGGTGAGGCCGTGTCCTGTCGCATCCGTCACAACGAGACGAAGCGCCCCTTCATTCGCCTGGCCATATGCGAGACAGCCATTGCGAGAAGAAAAGCCGGTACAAGCCTGGTGATGTCGGAACCCACGGTTCTTGGATGATGAGGCAATCAATAAAGATGTTCAGGCTCCCAACTTGCCGAGAAGCGCCTGAAGAGCGCGTCCGCGATGGCTGAGAGAGAGCTTGGTTTCGAGGTCGAGCTCGGCCATTGTGCACTTGAGTTCGGGGAGGAAGAAGAGCGGGTCGTAGCCGAAACCGCCCGTGCCGCGCGGGGCTTCAAGGATGACTCCGTCGACGGATCCCTCGCCTGATTGAGTGGGCTGGCCATCTCGAGCGGCGACGAGGATGCAGCGATAGCGTGCGCAGCGTTGCGGGGCGGGAACACCGGCGAGCCGCTGCAGGAGAACCATGTTGTTCCAGACGTCGGTGTTGTCGTTGGGCGCGTCGGGCGAGTCAGTGAGGCCAAAGTCGGCGGCGAACCGGGCGGAGCGCACTCCGGGAGCGCCGGAGAGGGCGTCGACTTCGAGGCCGGAGTCGTCGGCGATGACGAGATCGCCGGGTGCGAGCTTGGAGTAGTAGACGGCCTTGAGCGTTGCGTTCTCTGCAAAGGTGAGGCCGGTTTCTTCAGGGGCGGCGATGGTCCCGAGGTTGGGGAGCGGCTCAATGTTGAGGGAGTGGGTCCGGGCGGCGGTGCGGAAATCGCGCAGCTTGCCCGGGCTTGAGGTGGCGGCGTAGAGGCGGAGGGCCATGGGGAGAGTTTAAAGGCTGGGCGAGGTGAACATGCAGGTCCTTCGGCTCCGATCGGGATGGCAGGACGTTGGGGTTCGTGGTTTCCCACCCATGCCGCGATGAGGCTGCGGCATGAATGGGGCACCCTGGGTTCGTGGCGCGATCGGGAGTTCAGACGTGGACGGGGACGTTGGCTACGCCGGCGGTTCCGAAGATGCGACGGTAGCGCTCGATCTCGGCGGGCGGGCCCATCGCCTTGGAGTAGTTGTCAGAGAGCTTTACGGCGGGGCGGCCGTCCACTTCGCTGAGCTTGCAGACGAGGCTGATGGGATTGAAGCTCTCGTCGCCGCGGGGATTGCAGTTGCGAAAATCGTTGGTGAGGTAGGTACCCCAGCCGGCGCTGAAACGGATGCGGTGGGCCCTCGTCCACTTGCGGTCGTCAAGAAAATCAGCCGCGCTGCTGAAGTCGGCGGGGCCAGCGCCGTTGCGCAGAGTGCCGGCAAAGTACGCATGCAGGCCAAGAATGGTGTCAACGTCGAGACCGTCGGAGGCGATCATCCGTTTCCTGCGGGGATCGATGCCGCGGCGCTCGAGCCAGGCGATGTATTCGTTGCCGGCGATGAAGGGATCTTTGCTATCGATGCGTTGTCCGGTCCAGTTGGAGACCCAGTCGGGGGCATTGGCCAGAAACTGGGTTGTTCCGAATGTATCGGGCAGCATGATCAACAGCTCTCCCTGGTAGGTTTGCTGCCATAGCTCAAGCATGCGATATTGTGCGGACTCGATTTCTTCATCGCTGCCGGCTAGCGCCGCCATGGCCATGGGAAGCTCGTGCGCATTGGTGCCGATGGCCTCGAGATCGTGCCGGTAGGCCAGGTAGGCATTGGAACTGCCGCTGAACGCGTTGCCCAGCACGTCGGTCATGGCCATCACGACATATTCCTGCCAGAGGAAGCTGTGGCGGCGGCGCGTGCCGAAGTCGCTGATGTTGAGGCCGGGCACTCCGCGCATGCGCGCCATCTTTTCCCAGAGCCGGGTTTTGGCGCGCGCGTAAAGGATGTCCAGTTCGAGTTCAGTGAGGCCCTTCAGGCTGGCGCGGGTCTTGAGTTCGTCGATCGCGGAAAGCGCGTAGATCTCCCACATGGTCGTCTGGGTCCACGGGCCTTCAAAGCGGAGCGAGAGTTGGTCCCAGTGAACGGAAAGCTCGAAATCCGAAAGGGAGAAATCGTGCTCGAGCCATTGAAGGAATGCCGGCTCGAAGATTCCGCGGCGACCGTAGAACGTGTTGCCTGCGAGCCAGATCAGCTCGGACTTATAAAAGCGCAGCTTGCGCGTTGTCTCCAGTTGCTCGCGAAGCTCGTTGATGTCGATGATGACGCCAAGGGGAACATCGACAGATCGGTTGACGAGCGTAAAGGTGGCGCGCGTCGAGGGGAAATGCTTCCAGATGAACTGGAGCATGAGGAGCTTGTAGAAATCCGTGTCAAGCAGGGAGCGGGTGATCGGATCCGACTCCCAGTTGTGGTCGTGCGCGCGCCTGGCGAGATTAATGATCACGTTTCAATACTTTAATGCACGGCACGCATTGGAACCGGATCTTCTTCAGGCTCGCGGACCAGGTGCGCGCCACAGGAGCGGCGGACGACGAGACGGAATGGGACGAGGACATCGCGCACGGGCAGCTCAGGATGCTCAATGCGCTGCAGCATTGTGGCCATGGCGGCCGCACCGATGCCGGCGCAGTCCTGGTGGATGGTGGTGAGCGGAACGGAAAGCAGGCTGGCGTAACGAACGTCGTCCATGCCGACGATGCGAACTTCTTCAGGGATGCTTACGCCGAGAGCGAGGAGGGTCTGCATCAGGCGGGCCGCTGTGAGATCGTTCGCGCAGACGACGCCTTCAGGGCGCGACGCTTCAAGCATGCTGCGAACGAAGGACTCATCCTGTGCGTTGCCACGCCAGACCGGATCGTGCTCGGGGACAACATCGTGGTTGCGAAGCGCTTCATGGAATCCGGCGATTCGCGCATCGACGGTGTTGGCGGCCTCTGCATCGCCGAGGAAGGCGAGGCGGTGCACGCCAAGTGACAACAGGTGCGCGGTTGCCACGTATCCGGCCCGACGATTGTCAATCCCTACGAGATCGTGCGCCGACCGCTCAGGCCACTGCATGTAACAGCGGTCGAGGAGAACGAAGGGGATCTGGGCTCGATCGAGGGCGCGTGCGATGCGGCGGTTGGCGGCGTCCTTGTCGCTGACGAGCTCGAGCGGCGCAAAGAATACACCGGCGACCTTTTGCGCGATGAACGACTGGACAAGCTGCTCGGCCTCCTTGGCGCTCTCGCGCGGCGAGGTGGCGGCATTGCCCCACAGCAAGGAATCGGGGCGGGAGAACTGGGTCCGCATCATGCCGTTGCAGATGGGCTCGAAGATTTCGGTCAGGCCGAGCTCCGGAATCAGCAACCCGAATGTGTGGCCGTTGGCGCGATGGTGCCCCTGTACGTGGGTGCCGGCGCCGGGGCGGCGCGTCACCAGGCTCATGCGCTGCAGGTCGAGTACGGCTTTGGCGACCGTGATTCGGGATGCGTCAAAGAGCTTGCCAAGTTCGGCTTCGCTGGGCAGGCGGTCTCCGGGCTTGAGTTGCCCGGACTGAATGCTGGACAGGAGATGTTCGTAGACGCGGCGATATTTGGATTGACGATTTGCCGGATCAGCCTCGGGAGGAGGAGCGAGCTTGCTTGCCGTCTTGCGCGAACCTGCCATTTCCTTTTCCCTTCACCGAGGCCTATTGCTCTTCAAGGAAAGACTAAGAGATTGGTCTTCATTTGTCGATGCATTCCAGGGGGAGGGGTGGGGTTTGGACGATACATACCTGAGCCACCTGCGCTGGGAGGATTCGGAGGCTGTGGCGGGGAAGGGAAAGACAAATGCAGGTCCCTCGACTTCCTTCGCTTCGCTGCGGTCGCTCGGGATGACCTCGGCTTTTAGCTACTTTCGCTCTAGATGAGTGCGAGGCGGCGAGGGCGGCCCGAATGCGCCGGGTTCATTGGTGACTGTACTCACGAGAGGGTTACCGCTGGCGTGAATAGCATCCGGGTATGCATGAGGGCTACTACTACACGTATATTGTCGCGAGCAGGAGCTTGACGCTTTATATCGGAATGACCGGTGACCTTGAAAAGCGCGTGTTTGAACACAAGGTGAAACTTAGAGAGGGTTTCTCGTCGAAGTTCAACTGCAATCGGCTTGTCTGGTTTGAGCGGTATGTCGATCCAAGCAATGCCATCGCTCGGGAGAAGCAGTTGAAGAGATGGAGACGCGAAAAGAAGATCGCATTGATCACGAAGGACAATCCGACTTGGGTTGATTTGAGCGAGAAGTGGTATTCGGCGGAACAGACGGCGTGGATGCCGCGTTGAAATGCAGGTCCCTCGACTCCCTGCGCTTCGCTGCGGTCGCTCGGGATGACCTCGGTTTTTTGAGAGTGAGGCGAAATGCAGGTCCCTCGACTCCCTTTGCTTCGCTGCGGTCGCTGGGGATGACTGCAGGTTTTAAGCTAGTCAGATATGGCGATTGGGTACGCTAGCCAATTGAGATACGAGCTTGGGGAGCGCAACAGGCGGTATGCGTGTGGCCGGTTGCATGTGGAGAGCTATGGTGGGTTCCCGGTGATTGTGTACGCGCCGGAGGATGGGACGCATGGGAACTTCTACGGGCCTGCCTATGCTGCGATTGCCGCCCGGCCGGAGTGGATGCGGCGTTTCGACAAGATCCATGCACAGGGGCGCTCGCTGCCGAAATCCACTGCGGAACCGGGGCGGCGCTGGCGCGAACTGGATTCATCGATGAGCTCCGATGCGCTGCTCATGAACGTCTTCTGTACGCCCGGTGTTGCGGATTTGGTTGAGGTGCGGCGGATGCTGGGGATCGGCGGGGACGCAGAGATCATCTTTGGCTGGAAGGCGCGTGTTTCGCTGGCGAAGGGAAGGTTCGATCGCACGGAGGTGGATATGCGCTGGGGAGATCTGCTGGTCGAGTCGAAGCTGACGGAATCAGACTTTCAGTGCAGGGAAGCGGCGCTGGTGGAGGCATATCGCGACTTCGACTCGGTGTTTGATGCGGCATTGTTGCCAAAGATCGAGATACGGATTCGGCGACGGCGCGAGGCGGTTGAACTGACCGAGGAGTTTACGCAGGAGTGGGAGGCACCGTGCGACGACGGCGGGGAGACGGCAAGAGCGTTTCAGTCGGAGATGGCGGAGCGCGCTGACATGTTGCAGCCGACGGAAACTGGATACGCGAGCTATCAATTGATTCGAAACGTGCTGGCTGCGTACGCGCTTGGCGCGAGCTTCTGTGTGATTCACGATGAGCGGCGGCCCGATTTGCGGGAAGCGTGGTTCGAGGTGATGGCGGCAGTGAAACAGGCGGAGATGCGCGTTCGATGCAAGGTGCTGACCTGGCAGGAACTGGCGACGGTGCTTCCGGAGGGGCTTCAGGGATTTCTGGAATTGAAGTATGGGATTGTTGGCTTTTAGCAGGTTAGCAGGTTAGCGGGTCCCGGATCCCTTGAGATGGCCCGGCGGTTTTGGGGAATGGCACAAAATGCAGGTCCCCTTCGACTTCGCTGATATGACCGCTTGATTTGTTGTCTAGCGCGGGAAGGCGCCGTTTTCGTGAAGCTCTGCGCGGATGCGGTTCAATCGATCGACGAGCGTGCTGGGGTGAAGGGGCTTTTGCCATACGTCCCAGTTGTGTCCGCTTGCGCGGGCTTTCTCGAGCAGGTCGGCTGTCGATGCGTGCCCCGAAAACAAGACGATTCGGCAACCTGGCAGCAGACGCGAGATTTGGATGGAAGCTTCAATGCCGCCCATTCCTTTCATCATGACGTCGGAGAGAACGAGGTGCGGTTCCATGGACTTTGCCGCTTCAATCGCCTGGCGGCCGCTGTAGACCGCACGTGTCTCAAAGCCCTTGAGGTTGAGGATCAGGGCAAGAGTATCGGCGATCAAGTGCTCGTCGTCGACGACAAGCACACGCATGGCTGCTTGCGTTCCCAAACACCCTCCTTCAAGTCTCATGACCAAAGCGGTGGGAGAGCCTGGACTTAAGGAAGCTGGTTCCGCGCCATGGGCATCTTGCGCCAATCATCCGGGTTGGCGCAAGGCGACTTGGGGGGAAGCCGTTTGCGTAACGTCAGTCTAACTTGATTGACGGTGGATCGCGGGGGACGGCTACTCAGATTTGATCTGACAAAACGATTTTTGGGGGGCATGGACAGGATGGAAATTCAGGGGTTAGTGAATAGTGGTCAGTGGTCAGTGGTCAGTGGGGCACCGGCAGGCTGATTGATTTCAAACGACTGGGCTTAGCGGCCGGCGCCGGGGATGTAGTGGTATTCGATCTTTGTGGGCTGCTTGATCGGGTCGCCGGTGAGGTCGTGGGTGTGCCAGACGACGCTTTCGCTGGCTACTTCAGGATGCTTGCGGAGGAATTCGAGCGCGTAGGTGCTGGCGGTCGGATCGTCTTTCTGGTCGGCGAACTTGGCTGACTCGATGGCGGCTTTCTGCTTGTCGCCGAGGCGGCGGTAGAGAATGGCGAGCTGATAGTGGGCGGCGAGGTCGTCGGGATCGATGGCCTGCAGCTTCTCGTACATGTCGCGCGCCTCGGGGTAGTCGTGCTGCTGGTAGTAGCTGAAGCCGAGTTCGCGCAGGCCGTCTTTGGCGCAGCGGATACTTGGCGAGCATGCGCCTGGAGATCTTCGATCGCCTCATTGACCTGGCCGGCGTTGCGCTCGACGAGGGCGCGATAGTAGAGGGCGCGCGGGTCGCCGGGAAGCAGCGCGAGCGCCTTGGCGAGGTGCGGCTTGGCGTCGTTGTAGCGCTCCCAGGAGATCTCGACGATGGCCATGTTGGTGTAGGCGTCGGCGTAGTCGGGACGCAGCGCGGCGACGTGCTCGAAGGCCTGCACTGAGGCTTCGTATTGCAGGGCATCGAGCAGGCGCGATGCCGTAGTTGTTCCAGCGCATCCACTCTGGATTCTCGCCGGGCTCTGCGGCGCGACCGGTGTGTTTTCGCCGATGTTCAGGGTCTTGGTTGTCGAAGCCATTTCGATGATGGGCTCGGGTAGTGCTTCCCGGCGGGCTGATCCATCGCGTAGTCAATGAAGTGCTGGTTGAAGCGGCGGTACTTCACTGTTGCGGTCAGGGAGAACGTGCCCTTGATGTCTTTGGGCAGGCGGAATCGATAGCGGACCAGCTGCGAGCGGCCGGACTGGATGGTGTTGTTGTAGGCCAGCACGCGGTTGTGCCAGATCTGATGTAGTCATTCAGTTCGCCCTTGATGTTGATGAGGCGATTGGTGAAGGAGTGTGCGGAGGGATCGAGATTGCCGTCGGGCTGAATGAAGCCACTCTCGGCGAGAGTCTTGCCGGCGCTGTCTTTGACGGTGAAGTCGACCCATGCTTCGTAGAAGTCGCGCTGCTCGGGGATGAGCGAGTGGGCGATGCCTTTGTTCTGGATCACGACGTCGGCGATGAGAGTTTCGCCGGCGGCGAGGGAGAAGGGGGTGAGACCGAGAGGCGCTATGAGAGCACTCGGGCTGGCTGAGTCGCGTTGCGTTCTCTTTCTCCAGTGCGAAGATGTCGACGTTGAGAACGCCGTTGCCGTCGGCTCCATCGCGGAGGAAGTTGGCGAGCTTTTCGGCCTGCTCGTCGTATTTGTAGTAGACGGATTAAGCGTGTTGCCACCGAGCCAGCGGTGCGAGACGAGGGCTCCGTCTTTTGCGCCGGGATCCTGGGCTCCGGCGGGAAGCGTCTCGCGAGGCATGTGGCAGGTCTGGCAGGTGAAGACCGCGTCTTTGCGATAGAAGGGAAGCGGGGACTGCTTTGTGAAACTGGCACCCTGCCACTCGTCGTAGACGGTGAAGGCGCGGAGCCACTTGTAGTCGTCGAGCGAGCGAGTGATGGTCGGCCTTGTGGCAGGCGGCGCAGAATTCCGCGGTCTTGTAGAGCGGGCGCATCACTGCTTTGGAGTGACGATCGAGGTGCGCGAGGATTTCGGAGTCGGAGACGGGGCGGGTGACGGGAGCGCCCTTTTCGTCGACAAGGACGGCCGGAATGCCCATGACGTAGCTGCCGGTGCCTGTCGCGTCCGTTGACTGGATGGAGTGGCACGTGGAGCAGGTTAGGCCTTCGTCCTCGAAGGGGCGCTTCTTGGGCATTCCCTGCGAGAGATCGCCGGAGAGAAGCGCGACGGGATTGTGGCAGCCCTCGCAGTGACGCGAGAACTGGACGCCTTTCTCGTCGATGAGCATGTTGACGTTTTTCAGATACCACGGGGCGCGGAAGCTGTTCGAGTGAACGGACTGGCGCCACTGGTGATAGGCCTCCTGGTGGCAGTGGCCGCAGTATTGCGCAGTGTAGAAGCTTTTGGGATTGAGGAACTGGCCGTTGACGGACATCGCGTTGGACGGGAGAAACGGCGACTCTTTGCCAAAGGCGAAGTTGTACCGGCCGGAGACGGAATCGTGAAATTGGGTGGTGGGCCCGGTGACTTTGATGGCGGCGGTATAGGCGGCGCTGTAAGTGGAAGCGTCAGCGCCGGGGGGCGGCGTGGCTGCGGTTGAAGCGGGATCTGATGCAGCGTGAACTGCCCAGGTGACGGTGAGGGGCAAGACAAAAAGGAGGAAGATGCCAACCCAACTCCGCACCGCGATCTTGAACATCTCTGCGTGAACTCCGTGACGAATGCCTGCCTCGCGGCGCTGGAAACCTGAGGAGAAGCCGCGCGTCGAGGGGACACAAAAACGGTAACAGGAACGAGGGTTGGGCTGTCTACCATCGAAAGGTGGAGCGGGTATTTGAAAAACTGCATGACGGCTTTGCAGCGAGCGGTTCATAGAGTGGGATGAACGGGCGAAAAGTACGCCTGAAGTGGAATTTCGGGAGAGTTCCTCTTAGCCAAACCGGACCCCAAACTGTTACGTTGGTTGAGGTAAGATTGCTGATCTTCCGATGGCCTCAAGTCCTTATTTTTCTCTGGCCGTTTTGTTCGTAGCCGCGCTCGGGTTCGGGCTGGCTCCGCTGGGTCTGGCGTGGCTCTGGCAGAAGGTGTTTTCGCCGGCCAAGCCGAACCTGGTGAAGAATGCCATTTACGAGTGCGGGCTGGTGTCAAAGGGTGACGCCTGGGTGCAGTTCCGCTCGGCCTACTATCTCTACGCCATCATTTTTCTGATCTTTGACGTGGAAGCGGTGTTTCTGCTGCCGTTTGCGGTGGCGTTTACCGGGTTGGGCGTGGCAGCGTGCGTATCGATGCTGGTTTTTGTGCTTCTGCTGATTGAGGGACTCGCGTGGGCGTGGGCGAAGGGTGTGTTGACGTGGGCTTGAGCCGCAGTGGACTAGAGACCAGGGACTAGGGACGTTATGGCTGGTTGAGTTCTTCTGACCGTTCCCATTACACGGAGAAACCGGGACTTTGGAGTCGCGATGGCAGTGGATGAAAAGCTGAAGATCGAACTGGGCAAGCAGGGCGTCTTCGTTACGACCATCGAGGAGCTCTATAACTGGGGACGCCGGAGTTCGATTTGGCCGATGCAGTTTGGGCTGGCGTGCTGCGCGATCGAGATGATTGCAACGACGATGGCTCGCTACGACCTGGCGCGGTTTGGGTCGGAGGTGTTTCGACCGTCGCCGCGACAGGCGGACCTGATGATCATCTCGGGGACCGTGACCAAGAAGATGGCTCCGCAGGTGGTGCGGCTTTACAACCAGATGGCCGAGCCACGGTATGTGATCGCGATGGGCGCGTGCGCTATTTCAGGCGGGCCGTTCAAGCAGGGATACAACGTGCTGAAGGGAATCGACCGGTACATTCCGGTGGACGTGCACATTCCGGGATGCCCGCCGCGGCCTGAGGCATTGATTCAGGCATTCATGACTTTGCAGAAGAAGATCGACGCGCAGTCGCTTACCGGAGAAGACCGGCCACGGCATCTGAACGAGGACGCGCAGGGGGAGTTTCCGGTGCCGGAGCATGGCGAGCACGATCTGGAGCCGCCTTCGAATCCGGGGGTGTGGACGGTGCCGGTGGTGATTAAGTGAAGGCAGTGATCAGGTAGTCAGTGATCAGTGGTCAGAGGCCGGGGAATGAGGGAGTGGCTGTTGAAGACGGTTGAGGAGATCAAGGCGGCGATTGAGGCTGCGGTGCCGGGCGCGGGGGTGACGATTTTGCCGAACCCGGGCCCGAGCGGACAGCATTCGCTGCTGCTGGCGCCGGGGCACGCGATCGCAGGTGGCGGAGTTTCTGCGCGACGATGCGGAACTGGCGCTCGATTTTCTCTCGAATGTGACAGGCGTGGACTGGCCCGACAAGGAGATCTCCGAGAAGGTCAAGGTGACGCGGACCGGTGACGAAGGTCGTGGACGGCGTGGAGCAGACGGTTGAAGAGACGGTCGAGGAGACGCGCAAGCACGTGGAGCCGGGATATCTCGAAGCCGTGTATCACCTTTACTCGATCGCGAAGAAGCATGGGCCGGTTGTGTTTCGGATGCGGACGGTGAATCGGACAGACCAGGTGGAGATGCCTTCGTTCACGCCGGTCTGGCGATCGGCGGAGTTTCAGGAACGCGAGGTCTTCGATCTGTTCGGGGTTGTGTTCAAGGGGCATCCCGACCTGCGACGGATTCTGATGTGGGATGAATTCAAGGATCATCCGATGCGGCGCGATTACGTTGAGCCGGACGATTACGAGTACGAGCCGACGGCGCACGATGAGGTGCTGGCGAAGGCGAAGGCGCATGAGAAGGCAGGGACAGGGAGCAGGGATCAGGGACTAGGGACGTAGGCAAGGGACTGGATGAGACGATCAATCGGAGACCAAGACGGAGAAGGCTGGATGGCTGGAATCGGCCGCCGGTGATTGAGTCGGACGGCGACGGCGAGCTGCTCGAGGTGGCGATGGGGCCGCATCACCCATCGACGCACGGCGTCTTCCGCATGGATGTGGCGCTGGACGGCGAGCGGGTGATCAGGTTGAAGCCGGTCTTCGGGTATCTGCATCGCAACCACGAGAAGATTGCCGAGAAGGCCAGCTACCTTGGCATCGATGCCGTATACGGACCGGCTGGATTATTTCTGCTCGCTGACCAACAACTGGGCGTATGCGCTGGCGGTTGAAAAGCTGGTGGGGCAGGAGGTTCCGGAGCGCGCCGAGTATCTTCGCGTGATTCTCGCGGAGCTGACGCGGGTGCAGAATCACGCTTCGACGATCGGCTTTCTGCTGCAGGAGATGGGCGCGAGCGGCACTCCGCTGATGTATGCCTTTCGCGAGCGCGAGAAGATTCTGGATTTGTTTGAGAGCCTGACCGGCTCGCGCATGATGTGCAACTACATGCGCTTTGGCGGATGCCGCGTGGATGCGTCGGCTGCGTGGCTGGACGCAACGCGCAAGGTTGTAGCGGGGCTCCCGGCGTTTGTCGGATGAGTTTGAGCGCTTCCTGAGCGAGAACGAGATCCTGATGGCGCGCTGCCAGGGCGTGGGCATTCTGCAGCCGGAGCTGGCGGTGAATGCCGGAATCACGGGGCCGATGCTGCGCGGTTCAGGCGTGAACTACGACATTCGCAAGGTGGATCACTACGGCATTTACGACCGGTTCAAGTTTCGCGTGCCGCTTGGCGATCATGGCGATATTTATGACCGCTACATGGTGCGCGTGCTGGAGATGCGGGAGTCGATCACGATTCTGGAGCAGGCGCTGAAGGAGATTCCCGCGGGCCCGGTGATGGATCCGAAGGCGAAGATTCGCGGAACTTCAGGCCGAAGGCGGGCGAGGCGTACGGACGCATTGAGGCGCCGAAGGGCGAGCTGGGCTTTTATCTGATCAGCGATGGAGGACCGAATCCATATCGCTACCGGGTGCGGCCGCCGAGTTTGATCAATCTGACGGTTCTGGAAGATATGTGCCTGGGCAGCAACGTTGCAGACGTGGTGCTGATTTTTGGAAGCGTGGATATTGTGTTGGGAGAAGTGGATCGATGATAGCAAGTTAGCAGTTCTCAGTTCGTCAGTTGTGCGGAATCACTGAGTGCGGTGTAAGAGCTAAGAAACTCGTGCAGACTAGAGCTAGAGCTGGAAACCGAACGCTGTAGTCAAGGAGCTTGGAATTGCTGGGTGAAGGGATTCTGAAGGGACTGGCGGAGACGGCGAAGAATTTTGCCGGGAGCTTTGTCTCGAAGGAACGGCTGACGACGGTGGAGTATCCGGAGGAGCGGCTGCCGCTGCCGGAGGCTTCGCGGAATTTTCCTTTCCTGGTGTATGACGGGACGGACTGGGAGAAGGGGCTGCGGTGCGTGGCCTGCCAGATCTGCGAGAAAGAGTGTCCGCCCAAGTGCATCTATATCGAGAAGAGCAAGGACAAGAAGCCGGACTACGTGGGCAAGCTGCAGATTTATCCGGCGAAGTTCGATATCGACATTTCGGTGTGCATGAGCTGCCAGATCTGCGTTGAGGTGTGTCCGTTCGAAGCGATCAAGATGGACAACGAATTTGAGCTGGCGACCGACGACCGGTTTGGCGGGCTGCTGCTGGATCGCAAGCAACTGGCGAAATCGAACGAGTACTATCACCAGATTCATCCGACGGAGGCAGCCGAGGTGGACGCGCGGCTCGCAGAGGAGAAGGCCAAGGCGGAAGCCAAGGCAAAGGCTGCGGCGGAGGCGGCGGCTGCAAAAGCTGCCGCTGCCGGCGGCTGCACCGCGCGCCAGCACAGACTCCCGCGCCTGCGGCGGCTAAGCCGGCCGAAGGAGAGCCCAAGCAATGATCGAGAGGCTCGACCAGATCTTTGTACTGCTGAAGCATTGGCTGGTGGGATACCTGCCTGCGGGATTGCAGACCGCGGCGGGCGTGATTCTGAGCGTCGTGGTGATCGTGTTCCTGTACCCTGCGCTGTTCGCGTTGACCACGGTGCTGGAGCGCAAGGGCCTGGGCCGCATTCAGAACCGGCTCGGTCCGAATCGCGTGGGTCCGTACGGGATTCTGCAGCCGATGGCGGACGGCATCAAGTCGCTGACCAAGGAAGATATTGTTCCGACGAGCGCGGATGGCGTGGTGCACTTTCTGGCACCGATTGTGCTGGTGGTGACGGTGTTCATGGGATTTGCGGTGCTGCCCATGGGCCGCAACATGGTGCTGGTGGATATGGATGCCGGCCTGTTGTTTTACTTCGCGATGGGCGCGTCGACCGAGCTGTCTGTGTTCATGGCCGGGTGGTCGAGCCGCAACAAGTATTCGCTGCTGGGCGCGATGCGCGCGGTGGCGCAGATGATCAGCTACGAGGTGCGCGCTGCTGCTTTCGAGCGTTGTGGTGGTGATGATGACGGGTTCGCTCTCGCTGGTGAAGATTGTCGAGGCGCAGAACCAGTATACGTACGGACTGCCGCACTGGTACATCTTCACGCCGTGGGGACTTGCCGGGTTTCGTGATGTACGCGATTGCGGCGACGGCAGAGACGAACCGCTCGCCATTCGATCTTGCCCGAAGGCGAGTCGGAACTGGTGGCCGGTTATCACACGGAGTATTCGGGATTCAAGTTTGCGCTGTTCTTCCTGGGCGAGTACGTGGCGATGTTTTCGATCTCCGGACTGGGCGCAACGCTGTTTCTCGGCGGATGGTCGGCGCCGTTTGCGTTCCTGAGCTGGGTTCCGTCGTGGATCTGGTTCTTCGGGAAGTTGTTTGCTTTCGATCTGCGTGTTTATCTGGCTGCGCGGAACGCTGCCGCGACTGCGGCAGGACCAGTTGATGAACTTCGCGTGGAAGTTTGTGCTGCCGATGTGCCTGCTGAATCTGTTTGTGGCGGGGCTGTGGCGGTTCATGGGCGAGGGCTGGCTGCGCTGGGTGGTTTGTTCGGCGATTCTTGTGCTGGCGTATGTGGTGATGGGAAGCGACGGGATGCGAAGGAAGCAGTTCGGCCCGAGGAGTTATCGCTATGCGGAGTGAGGCGGCTGAGCGTGTCGTCCCAGCTCATCGACCGAGGACCTGCATCACGAATGCGAGACCCGAGGGCATCGCAGTAGCTTTTCAGCCAGTCTGCTGGAAAGGAGCGGCTGGCCGGTGGGAATCGTCTTCTATTTAATTTCTGCTTTGACGGTTGGCGGCGCGCTGGCTGCGGTTCTGCTGAAGAACCTGGTGCATTGCGCGCTGGCGGTGACGGTGGCGTTTCTGGGGCTGGCGCTCCTGTTCCTGCAGCTCGACGCGCAGTTTGCGGGATTTGCGCAGATTCTGGTTTACATCGGCGCGGTCGCGATCCTGGTGGTGTTTGCGATTCTGCTGACGCGCGGATCGGAACTGCCGAAGGAAGGCGTGTTCAGCAGGACATGGCTGGCGGGACTCGCGATCGCCGCGGCGTGTGTTTGCGGTGCTGGGATGGGCGGTGCTGCAGACTGCGCCGTGGCTGCCGCATGAGACGGCTGCGCCGACGGTGACGGTGAATCAGATTGGCCAGGCGTTGATGGGGCGCTACGTGTTGCCGCTGGAGATTGTGGCGGTATTGCTGACGGCGGCGCTGGTGGGCGCGGTGATTGTGGCCATGCACGAGAAAGAGGGGACCGAAGTGATGGCGACTCCGCTCGCCGGATATCTCCTGGTGGCCGCGCTGGTGTTTGCGATCGGACTGGCAGGGGCGCTGACGCGCCGCAACGCGATCCTGGTGCTGATCGGCATCGAACTGATGCTGAATGCGGCGAACCTGAATCTGATTGCGTTCTGGCGCTACGGGCCGCATCCCGAGGCGCTGACTGGAATGATGTTTGCGATTTTCTCGATTGCTGTGGCGGCGGCCGAGGCAGCGGTGGGACTTGGGACTTGTGATTTCGATTTATCGCCACGCGAAGACGACGGATCTGGAACAGATGAACAGGATGAAGGGGTGAGCCGGTGATGCAAGAAGGAATCGCGTTCACTCCGCAACTTGCAGCGAGCCCGATCGCGCAGATGCTGTGGCTGATTCCGGCGGTGCCGATGGTGGCTTCGGGCGTGATTGCGCTGCTGAAGCAGCCGACGGCGGAAGCTGGCCTCAGGCCTGGCAATCGGATCGCTGGCGTTTTCGCTGCTGCTGGCGCTGATTGCATTCGGCCATGTTCTGGCCGGATGGTCGCATGGGTGCTGCGGTTCGCGAGACGGTCGAACTTCACCTGGATTCAAGTTGGCGCGGCGACTGTGGAACTGGGCTGGGTGCTCGATCCGCTGTCGGCGGTGATGCTGGTGATGGTCACGTTTGTTGGCCTGCTGATCTTCATCTACTCAACCGGCTACATGGCGCACGACGAGAACTACACGCGCTTCTTCTGCTTCCTGTCGCTGTTTGCCGGCGCGATGCTGGGCGTGGTGATTGCGAACAGCATTCTGCTGCTGTTCATGTGCTGGGAACTGGTGGGACTGACGTCGTATCTGCTGATCGGGTTCTGGTATCAGAAGCCTTCGGCTGCGGCGGCGGCGAAGAAGGCGTTTCTGACGACGCGCGTGGGCGATATTTTCTTTCTGCTCGGCATCGTCTGGCTGTTTGCGCAGACGGGCACGCTGCTGTTCTACGACAACGGCGCGGGCTCGATGGAGCCACTGGCGCTGGGTGGATTGCTGGTGCATCACGGCGGCGTGGGGACTGACGGCGGCGGGTGCGATCGGGTTGCTGATCTTTGCGGGAGCGGCGGGCAAGAGCGGCCAGCTTCCGCTGCACGTGTGGCTGCCGGACGCGATGGAAGGTCCGACGCCGGTGTCCGCGCTGATTCACGCGGCGACGATGGTGGCGGCGGGCGTGTATCTGGTGGCGCGTGTTTATCCGCTGATGGCAGGCGGGTGCGCTGACTGGCGGGACGACGACGGCGCTGACGGTGGTGACTTGGGTAGGCGCGTCGACGGCGGTGTTTGCGGCGCTGATTGCGGTGGCGCAGAACGACATCAAGCGCATCCTGGCTTACTCGACTGTTTCGCAGCTTGGCTACATGATGGCCGGGCTTGGCCTGGGCGGCGTCGCGGTGGGCATGTTCCACCTGATCACGCATGCGTTCTTCAAGGCGCTGCTGTTCATGGGCGCGGGCTCGGTGATTCACGGGGCTCACGAGGAGCAGGACATTCGGCGCATGGGCGGCTTGAAGGGCGCGATGCCGGTGACGTTTGCGACGTACGCAATCGGCATGCTGGCGCTGTGCGGGTTTCCGCTGTTGTTCTCGGGTTTCTGGAGCAAGGACGCGATTCTGGAAGCGGCGCAGCATTGGACGGTGGCGCGGGCTCCGTTTTACATGCTGGTGTTTGGCGCGGTGCTGACGGCGTTCTACATGACGCGGCAGGTGAGCTACGTGTTCTTTGGCACGTGGCGCGGGCATGGGCATGCGCATGAGAGTCCGCGGGTGATGACGATGCCGCTGGCGATCCTGGCGTTTTTTGCGATTGCGCTTGGCGCGATCGGAACGCCGGCGTGGCCGTGGTTCCGAAGTTTCCTGGAGGATCGGCCTGCTGCGTTGGAGATCGGCGAAGTTTGGACGAGCCGGAGTTTTGGCATCTGCTTGGGATTTCGACTGTGATCGTCGCGGTGGGAATTGGGCTGGGCTGGTGGCTGTACGGGAACAAGTCGCCGCGCGCGGAAGAGCCGGATGCGCTGGAAAAGGCTGTGCCGACGGTGTGGGGCTGGCTGCGCGACCGGTTCTACGTGGATGAGTTGTACGGCGCCACGGTGATTGCGTTTTACGGATGGTGGGCGCGGGTGGCCGACTGGCTCGACCGGCGCGTGTGGGGCGGGATTGTGGCCGGCGTTGCGCTGCTGTTCCGCGGCTGGGCGCAATTGAATCGATTCTTCGACACGAATGTGGTGGATGGCAGCTTCGACAAGGGCTGCGAAGAACTGGCAACAGGCGGCGGGCTGCTGTCGCGTGTGCAGAGCGGTCGCGTGCAGAACTATCTGCGGCTGCTGGCCGTGGCTGTGGTGGTACTGGCCGCAATTCTGATCTGGAGCAGCCGGGGATGAACGGAATTCCTTTACTGACGTTTGTTGACCGTGCTGCCAGTAGTCGGCGCGGCGATTGCGCTCTTGTCAGGCAAGCATGCACGGGCCGTTGCGCTGATGACGGGCCTGGCGTGCTTCGCGCTGGCTCTGTTCGTGTGGCTGCATATTGCCGGGCGATGGTTCGATCGGGCTGGTTGAGCATTGGGCGTGGGCGCCTTCGCTGGGGATCGAGTATCACCTGGGAGTGGATGGGCTGGGCGCGCTGATGCTGGTGCTCTCGGCGATTGTCACCTTGATGTCAGTGGATGCGGCGCATCGCGTGCATCACGAGCCGGGACTTTTTTTCGCGCTGGTGCTGATGCTGGAGGCGGGACTCTTCGGCTCGTTCACGGCGCTGAATTTCTTTCACTGGTTTCTGTTCTGGGAGCTGAGCCTGATTCCGGCGTTCTTCCTGATCAAGCTGTGGGGCGGACCGAAACGCGGGCCGGCGGCGACGCAGTTCTTCGTGTACACGATGGCGGGAAGCGTGGCGCTGCTGCTGGCGTTTCTGGCGGTGTTTCTGTCGACGGGAGCAAGGAGCCCGGCACAATGGACTTTGGCCAGCTCGCAGCGATGGCTTCAAGCGGTGCACTGGAACAGGCGGTGACGGCACATCTTGGGCCGGTGATGATGTGGCTGGCGATCGGGGTGCTGGCTGGATTCGCGGTGAAGGTGCCGATGGCGCCGTTTCACACGTGGCTGCCCGCCGCGTATAGCTGAGGCGCCGTCGCCGGTGACGATGCTGTTGACGGGCGCGATGTCGAAGATGGGCGTGTATGGCCTGTTGCGGATTGCGCTGCCGCTTTTCGGGCCGCAGATTGCGCAGATACGGACGCCGCTGCTGGTGCTGGCTGTGGTGACGGTGGTGATGGGCGCGTGGGCCGCGGCGGCGCAGAAGGATTTGAAGCGCGTCTTCGCGTACTCGTCAGTGAATCACCTGGGATATTGCCTGCTGGGGATTTTTGCGCTGGCGGTTCCGACGGTGCGGAGCTGCGACGCAGGCGAGCCAGGCGGCGGCGCTGAATGGCGTGATTCTGCAGATGTTCAACCACGGGCTGACGGCGGCGGCGCTGTTCTGGTTTGTCGCGATGCTGCAGTTGCGCAGCGGCGGCGATCGCGGAATCGACGACTTCGGCGGATTGCGCAAGCCTGCGCCGGTGTTTGCAGGGCTGATGGGGATTGCGCTGTTCTCGTCGCTGGGGTTGCCGGGGCTGAATGGATTTGTCGGCGAGTTTCTGATCTTCCGCGGCGTGTTTCCGCTGTCGTGGGTGGCGGCGACGGTCTCAGTGCTTGGATTGCTGGTGACAGCGGCGGTGATTCTGACGGTGATTCAGAAGGTGTTTACGGGACCGGTGCCGGAGCGTTGGGCGGAGTTTCCTGATTTGCACGGCGGGCGAGCGGCTGGCGATGGCGCCGGTGATCGGTTTGATGTTGCTGCTCGGCCTGGTGCCGCAGACTCATCGTGGACAGCGTGAATCCAACGGTTATGAACCTGCTGGCGCACTGGAGATTTTGATGGTTTGGAAGAGGAGAGTTTCCCTCGGGCTAAAGCCCCGCGTAGATTTTGCGGCGTTTTCGGCACGACTAAAGTCGTGCCCTTTCAAAACAGTTGGTGTCTGCGGCACGACTAGAGTCGTGCCCTGGTACAAGGAGTTGGCGATTGGCACGACCAAGGTCGTGCCTTTCAAAACAGCCATGTTCTTTCAAGGATTGGCTGAGCGTTTTTCTTAGGGATTAGCTGAATGTTGGCTTGGACGATTTACATCTCGTTTGCCGGTGCGCTTGTGGAAGCGCTGTTGCCCAAGGGCAAGTCTGCCTGGCGCGCTGGTTTGCGCTTGCAGTGTCTCTTGCGGGGCTGGCGATTGCTGTATTGGGGTTTGCGAATGGCGCCGGGCAGGGGACGCAAGTGTTTGTCGATGCGGCGTGGGTGCCGTCGATGGGCATTCACTTCACGCTTGCCGCGGACGGCATCAGCCGCGTGCTGGTGCTGCTGACGGGACTGGCTGCGGTGGCGGGCGTGCTGTTCAGTTGGAATATCGAGCTGCGGACGAACGAGTTCTTCGCTTTCTACCTGGCGCTGATCGGCGGCGTCTACGGCGTGTTTCTGAGCTTCGATCTGTTCCTGCTGTTTGTGTTTTACGAGATTGCGATTGTGCCGAAGTACTTCCTGATCGCGATCTGGGGATCGACGCGGCGCGAATACGGGGCGATGAAGCTGGCGCTCTACTCGTTCGTCGGATCGGCGATGGTGCTGATCGGATTGCTGGCGGCGTATGCGGCATCCGGGAGCCATTCGACGGGGCTGGTGCGAACTGGCGCATGCGGGATCTGCCGGTGAGTTTCCAGATGTGGGCGTTCCCGCTGGTGTTCATCGGGATTCGCGATTCTTGCGGGCATGTGGCCGTTCCACACCTGGGCTCCGACCGGCCACGTGGCTGCGCCGACGGCGGCGTCGCATGCTGCTGGCCGGCGTGGTGATGAAGCTGGGCGCTTATGGATGCCTGCGCGTGGCGATTGGGCTGTTCCCGCACGGGATGGATCCGTGGGGATTCTCATTCGCGGGCATCGGGTCGTGGCGCGACGTGTTTGCTGTGCTCGCGGTGATCGGCATTGTGTACGGCGCGCTGGTGGCGCTGGCGCAGACGGACTTCAAGTTTGTCATCGGCTACTCCAGCGTGAGCCACATGGGATTTGTGCTGCTCGGGCTGATGACGCTGAATCAGATTGGCATGACGGGCGCGGTGCTGCAGATGTTCTCGCACGGCGTGATCGCGGGACTGCTGTTCGCGATTGTGGGGCGCATTGTGTACGAGCGCACGCACACGCGGCAACTGGCGGAGCTGGAGACGATGCATCTGGGCAGGCGTCTGCCGTTTGCGGCGTGGGCTTTTGTGATTGCGGGCATGGCGTCGATGGGGCTGCCCGGTTTCTCAGGATTTGTCGCGGAGCTGCAGGTGCTGGTGGGCGCGTGGATCGCGAAGCCGTGGTGGACGATGGCGGCCGGCGTGGGCATTGTGGTGGGCGTTGCGTACACGTGGCGGGCGCTGCAGAAGGCCTTCTTCAGCGATCGACTGCCGACTCCGGACGAACATCCGCGAGACGGGCTGGGTTGATCTGGGGGCGATTACGTGGCCGGAGATTGCTGGAACGTCGATGCTGATTGCGACGACCGTGATCGTCGGCGTCTATCCGAGAATTCTGCTCGATACGATCGAGCCGGCTGTGAAGGCGCTGCTTGCGGGAAGGGTGCAATGAATTGAGCAAATCTCTTGTGATGTTGAGTGGGCTTCGGCCCCGAGATCGAACTTCGATCGATGGTTCAATGTCCCCGCCCTAGCGGAGCCAGGACGGGGCACCCAATTTACCAGAGTGGTAGAGTCTAGTTCCGGATGGTAGACGGACCATGCCCGAAGACGAAAAGCACGACACTCATCAAAAAGCGCTGTCGCTCAACCTCGATGACACGATCTTTGGCTCATTCGCCGAAATCGGCGCGGGGCAGGAGGTGGCACGCTGGTTTCTGCGTGTGGGCGGCGCCTCCGGCACGGTTGCGAAGACGATTTCGGCTTATGACAAAGAGGTCAGCGACCAGCTTTACGGAGCCGGGACTCGCTATGTTTCCAGGCCGCGCCTGCAAACCATGCTGGAGGCCGAGTGGGACCAACTGCTGGCGCAGTTACAGGGCACCCGTGGCGCCAATACCAAGTTTTTCGCGTTTGTAGACACGATCTCCGCCAGGAACTTTGCGGGAACCAATGACTGTCACGGGTGGGTGGGACTGCGTTTTCTTGAGCGGCCCGGCGAAGCGCCAAACAACGTAATTCTGCATATCAACCTGATGGATCCCGGGAATGTGGAACAACAGGAAGCGGTAGGCATTCTGGGTGTAAACCTGATTGATGCCTCGTATCATGCGCTTGGTTCAGCGAAGGAGTTTCTTGCGAGTGTCTTCGAGGAACTTGGACAGCGGGTTGAGATCGACTGCCTGGAATTGAGTGGACCGGCCTTTGCTGATTGGAACAGGGAGGAAGTTCACGCCTTTCTCGTTGTCGGAGGGTACGCCGAGGCCGTGGTATTTCCCGCAGACAACCAGCTGATTCCTCCGAACGAATTGCTCTACAAGCGGGCCCTGGTGCTGGCTCCGGGGAGGTTCGACAGCGCAACCAGCCTTCATGCCGACCTGATCGAAGACACTCTGGCAGAACTGCCCCAGGAAGAGTTGCGCGAGAGCAAAGGCGGACTCGGGCTGTTCTGTCTCTCTGTGGCCGGCAGCAGTGCCCCGAGCGAGGAGGCGTCTGTCGAAGAGATTTTGCAACATGTGGTGCTGCTTCAAAAGCTTGGCTATGGGGTGATGCTGTTTCGCGCCCAGGAACTCTACACCATGAGCGCGTTCGCGAATCGCTACACAAAATCACGGGTTCATTTCGCGATCGGACTGACGGTGCTTTTGCGTGTGCTGCGGGACAGCTACAAAGACCTGGCGGGTGCTCTGCTGGAAGGCATTGCACGACTGTTCAGGCAAAATGTCCGGCTTTGTGTGTATCCGATGCCGGTTGAAGAACTGCGGGGGCGATTAACAGCAGATCAGCTAACTGGATGGAGATGGCAAGCGACGGATGGAATGGTGAGTGCCGACAACCTGCATCCCGCAGGGGCGGTGGATTGGCTGTATCAATATCTGCTGGAGAGCAAATTCATTCTTGCGGCGAACCCGCGGCGAGACCTGGATGGGCGCTGAATTCAGCGGACGGACGCCCGGGATCACCAGGCACCCAGTGGGGTCGCGAGCCTTTGTTCATGGCCGGCAACAAGACCCTAACCTGATATTCTGCTTTGTGATGTTTTGCCTACGAATAACGCGCAATTTACAGATTAAAAAGGCACTCCGATGAACTACGCAGATCTCTTCCGCGTGACATTGCCAGAGACGGCGCTTGAGGTAGCGGCGCTGATCGTGCTGGTGGTGGATCTGGGCTTTCTGCGCAAGGCAACGCTGAAGTTGCGCGTGGCCTCTGCGGCGCTGCTGGGAGTCGTCGGGTGCGGAGCGGCGCTGATTGCGCTGCCGCTTCAGACGCAGGGAGGTCTCTCTGCTCCGAATGGCGACCTGCTGCTGAGTGCTGGGGGATATTCGACGCTGGCGCAGGTCGGGATCCTGTTGCTGACTGTGCTGACGCTGTTGCTGTTTATTGGATCCGACTTCACAAAACATGCCGGCGAGTTTGTCGCGGTGGTGCTGATGGCGGCGGCGGGCGGCTTGCTGATCTCATCGGCGCAGGATTTGCTGGTGATCTTTGTCGGACTGGAACTGCTGAGCCTGGGACTCTATATTCTCGCTGCGTTCGCGAAGAAGTCGGGCAAGAGCGCTGAAGGTGCGATGAAGTATTACCTCTTTGGCGGCATGTCGGCGGCGTTTCTGCTGTTCGGGTTCAGCTATCTTTACGGGCTTGCGGGTTCGACGAATCTGCAGCGGATCATGCTGGCGACCTACGGGGTGAATGCAGCTCGAACATCGCCATTGCTTTACGTAGCGCTGGTGATGGTTGCCGCAGGACTTGGATTCAAGGTGGCAGCCGTTCCTTTTCATCTGTGGGCGCCGGACGCATACGAGGGATCGCCTGCGCCGTCTGCGGCGTTTATTGCTTCCGTGTCGAAGGTGGCGAGTTTCGCGCTGTTAATCGGAATCAGCACTGCGGCCGCGCATGTGTTTGGTGGTGTTCGCGCGGCGATGCCGGCATTTGGTGGACCGCTCCCGAGGTATATCGGCTTCGGACCGACGTGGTCGGTGATTGTGACGCTGATTGCGGTGGCGTCGATGGTGCTGGGCAACCTTGCGGCGCTGGCGCAGACGAGTGTGCGCAGGCTGCTTGCGTATTCGGCGATTGCGCATGCTGGGTACATTCTGCTGGCTCTGGCTTATTTCTCGCAGTCGCCGGTGAGCGCGAACGCGGTGATGTATTACATCCTGACCTATGGGCTGACGACGCTCGGGGCTTTCGGTGCAGTTTCGATAGTTGAGCGGGCGACGGGCAGCGATCGGATGGACGCGTTTCTCGGATTGCACGAGCGCAATCCGCTGCTTGCGAGCGAACTTCTGGTGCTGTTTCTTTCGCTGGCGGGGATTCCGCCGCTGGTGGGGTTCTGGGTCAAGTTCAATTTGTTTGCGGCTGTTTTGAAGGTGGGGACCGGTGCGGTTCCGCTTGCGCTGGTGGCGCTGGCCATAGCGATGAGCGCGGTGTCGCTCTACTACTATCTGCAGGTGCTGAAGCGTGTTTACGTGATGCCGGCGGTGGACAAGACTCCTGTGAGGACAAGCCACGTTCCGATGATGGTGCTGCAGGTGATTACGGCGGGAGTGGTGGTGTTTGGATGCTTCCCGGCATTGGTGCAGCGGTGGATTGAAGCGTTCTAGTTGGTTGACGGGTGCGTGAGTTCGTTGTATCACCTGTCGACTTCAGGATGACAAGGCATTGGGGTTCATGGTTTCCCACCCAAGACGCGATGAAGCCGCGTCTTGGATGGGGCACCCTGGGTTCGTGGCTGGGCTGGCATGATCATCAATGACGTAGTCGAAAGAGAGAAGGCCAGTCTCGTGGAGACTGGCCTTCTGTGTCTGATGGATGAATTAGCTGCGGAGGAAGTCCTTGGCTTTCTGGACGAGGACGTCGCGGCTTATGTCGGAGATGGCGTCGGTGAGCGGGATGCTCTTGGGGCAGGCTTCGACGCAGTTCTGGGCGAAGCCGCACTCCTGAATGCCGCCGTCGCCGGCGAGTGCGCGGAGACGGTCTTCCTTGAAGACCTTGCCGGTGGGGTGGTTGTTGAAGAGCTTGACCTGGGCGATGGTGGCGGCGCCGACGAAGCCGGTGGCGTCGTTGAACTGCGGGCAGACCTCCATGCAGCAGGTGCAGGAGATGCAGTTGGAGAGCGGGTAGTTCGCTTCCTGCTGCTGCGGGAAGACGCGCGGGCCGGAGCCGAGATCGTAGGTGCCGTCGACGGGAACCCAGGCTTTGACGGCCATCAGGTTTTCGAAGAGGACGGAGCGGTCGACCTGGAGATCGCGGACCAGAGGGAACTTCGAGAGCGGCTCGACGCTGATGGGCTGTTCGAGATTTTCGACCAGCGCGGAGCAGGCCATGCGCGCTTTGCCGTTGATGAGCATGGCGCAGGAGCCGCAGATTTCCTCGAGGCAATTGGAGTCGTAGGTGATGGGCGTGGTGCCGCGGCCGTCGGCGGTGACGGGGTTGGCGGCGATCTCCATCATGGCGGAGATGACGTTCATGCCGGGACGCCACTCGAGCTCGAAGTTTTCCCAGACGGCTGGGGCGTCGGGGTTGGCCTGGCGCTTGATTTCGAATCTTACGGTCTTGTTTGCCATGATCCGGCTTCCCTCAGGGGCTGAAGCCCCTCTTCTCGATTTGTCCTGTGTCGGCACGACTAAAGTCGTGCCCTTTCAAAACATGACCTTCGACTTCGCAGCAGCGACTGCAAAGTCGTGCCCTCGGTTCAGAAACACGATCGCTGTCATTTGGCGGCGTCGTAGCGGCGCGGACGCGGCTTGATGTATTGCGTGTCGACTTCTTCGAATTCGAAGCGCGGGCCGTCGCGTTCGCCGGTGAAGCTGGCCTTGGTGGTCTTCAGGAACTTCTCGTCGTTGCGATCGGGGAAGTCGGGCTTGTAGTGCGCGCCGCGTGATTCGTCGCGCAGGAGTCGCTCCCTGCACGACGACGCGCGAGAGCTCGAGCATGTTTTTGAGCTGGCGGGCGAAGGCGAAGCTGGTGTTGGCCCACTGGCTCTTGTCGCTCAGGTTCACTTTCTTGAAGCGATCGAGCAGCTCGACGATCTTTTCGTCGGCCTGCTTGCAGTCCCTTGTTGTAGCGGATGACGGTGGCGTGCTCGGTCATGGTCTGCGCCAAGCTCGCGCCAGAGCTTGAAAGGATTCTCGGTGCCTTCGTTGTTGAGCAGTTTCTTGTTGATTTCGGCCTGGCGCGTGAGCTCTGCAGCGTGGCCGCCGTCGCCTTCTGCGGCAGGCAAGGTTCTTGGCGTACTGCAGCGCGTTGGGCCCGGAAATGAATCCGCCGAAGATGCAACTGACGAGCGAGTTTGCGCCGAGGCGATTGGCGCCGTGGTACTGGTATTCGCATTCGCCGGCGGCAAAGAGGCCGGGGATGTTGGTCATCTGGTTGAAGTCGACCCAGAGGCCGCCCATGGTGTAGTGCATGCCGGGGAAGATCTTCATGGGCACTTCGCGCGGATCGTCGCCGACGAACTTCTCGTAGATTTCGAGGATGCCTTCGAGCTTGCGGTTGAGGGTTTCGCGATCGATGTGGGTGAGGTCGAGGTAGACCATCGGCTGGCCGTCGATGCCGAGGCCGTGCTCGTAGACCACCTTGTGAATGGCGCGGGTGGCGACGTCGCGCGGGACGAGGTTGCCGTATTTCGGATACCACTCCTCGAGGAAGTAGAAGCGCTCGGACTCGGGGATCTGCTTGATGGGGCGCTTGTCGCCGGCGGTGCGCGGAACCCAGACGCGGCCGCCTTCGCCGCGAGCCGACTCGGACATGAGGCGCAGCTTGTCTTCGCCGGGGATGCGATGTGGGGTGGACCTGAATGAATTCGCCGTTGGCGTAGTACGCGCCCTGCTGGAAGACGGCGGATTGCGCGGAGCCGGTGCAGACGACGGAGTTGGTGCTCTTGCCGAAGATGGCGCCGATGCCGCCGGTGGCGAGGATTACGGCGTCGGCAGGGAAGGCTGCGGAGCTCCATGGTGCGCAGGTCGAGCGCGGTGATGCCGCGGGCGACGCCCTTGGAATCGAGGACGGCGGAGAGGAATTCCCAGCCTTCGTACTTCTTGACCTTGCCTTCAGCTTCGTAGCGGCGGACCTGCTCGTCGAGCGCGTAGAGAAGCTGCTGGCCGGTGGTGGCGCCGGCGAAGGCGGTGCGGTGGTAGAGCGTGCCGCCGAAGCGACGGAAGTCGAGCAGGCCCTCGGGGGTGCGATTGAAGGGGACGCCCATGCGGTCGAGCAGGTCGATGATGCCGGGAGCGGCTTCGCACATGGCCTTGACGGGCGTCTGGTTGGCGAGGAAGTCGCCGCCGTAGATGGTGTCGTCGAAGTGCTGGGCGGTGGTGTCGCCTTCGCCCTTGAGGTTTTTGGCGGCGTTGATGCCGCCCTGCGCGCACACCGAGTGCGAACGCTTGACCGGGACGATGGAGAACAGGTCTACGCTGCCGCCGGCTTCGGCGATCTTGATGACCGCCGCGAGCCCGGCCAGGCCTCCGCCAACCACGATGATTCTGGGTGCTGCCATAAGCGATCTTCCTATCCTATTCAGAGGTCTTTCGTCAGGGGTCTAGCGATCAGGGATCAGTGGTCAGAGACGGATTTCAGCTTCAGCTCCAGTTGCAGTTGATCCAGGTTGCCAGAGGCACGATGTCGGGGGTGTTCTTGTATTGCGGGCCGATGAAGGCCCAGATGCTGGCGAGTCCCATGAAGAGAAGCACGACACCGAGCGCGGCGCAGACATATCCGAAGCGCTTGCGTGCGACGGGGCCGGGAGTGATGCCCCACTTGGCGGCGAAGAGCCAGACGCCGTAGGCGAAGTGCCAGCAGATGGCGATCATGGCGATGATGTAGACCGCCAGCATGAACGGGATTGGCGAGCTCCTGTTGCACCTTTGCGAAAGCGGCGCCGGGGTTTTCAGGGAGGCTGATGCCCATGAAGCGCTGGCGCAAAACGTGCTGACCGATGTAGAGGATGGCGATGAGGCCCGTCCAGCGCTGCGCTACGTACATCCAGTTGCCTGCCCAGGGGTAGTAAACGACGTTGGATTTGCCGCGGAGCCAGATGTAGATGCCGTAGATGCCGTGATAGAGGATGGGCAGAAAGATGAAGGTCCACTCCAGGACGCGCACGAGCGGCAGGGAGTTGAGGAACCTGACCTGTGCTCCATAGGCGGCGGGCCCCTTCAGGGCCTCGAAGTTCGAGAGGAGGTGTTCGAGGAAGAAGGCGCCGATGGGGATGATTCCGAGCAGCGAGTGCAGCTTTCGCCAAATGAAGCTGGTACCCTGACCGGCGCGCAGTGGCTGGACGCCGCCACGAATCTTGGGCGCGGCAGGACTTTGAACAGTGGCCATGAAAAGTGGCTCCTAAAGGCTTCTAATCCAGAAGCCGGAGTTGAGGCGTTTCAGATAGAGAGACGAAGCTGCGCTTTTCTGTACGGATGCATTATTCGGAACGCAGATATGGGTCGTCAAGGTTGGGGGCTGTGAAGTTGCGGTTTCGTGTGTGTGAAGCACCCACGCGGCGAGGATATGTTACCAGGAATCCCGGCCATCATTGGGAAATGCAGGTCCTTCGACTCCGCTTACCCCACAGACGAAGATTCGTCCGTGGGGCCCCAAATGCGCTCCGCTCAGGATGACAAATCCAGTTGGGTTCGTGGTTTCCCACTCATGCCGCGATAATGCTGCGGCATGAATGGGGCACCCTTGGTTCGTGGCCAGGGATGACAAATCCTGATGGGGTCGTGGTTTTCGGGAGGAGCCAGGGAGCGGTTCAGCAGCCTTTTTTGCAGCGCGCCATGATGGCGGCGTGCAGGCGCTCGCGCAGGCCGGCGGGCATGTCGTAGATCTCGTGGGAGCGATAGATCTGGATGGTCTTGCGGGTGGTGCTGAGGGTGACCTCGCAGTGCTCGCAGCCGCGCAGGTGCTCCTGCAGGTCGGCGCGCATCTCGGTTGTGACCGAGTCGTCGATCAGGTCGTCGAGCAGGGCGAGAAACTCAGTGCAGGTCACTTTTCAACTCCCACTTCCTTGGAACCTGTTCTTCCTGCTGAAGTAGCGGCTCAGGCGTTCGCGCAGCTGCAAGCCGCGCGCGCAACAGGCGCGATTTGACGGCCGGAACGCTCAGGCCGAGCGCTTCTGCCGTCTCTTCGGTAGAGAGTCCCTGCACGTCGCGCAGTTCGAATACGACTCGGAATCCCGGCGGCAGTCCCTTGATGGTCTTTTCGCAGAATCTCGCGCAAGCTCGGACTGGGTGTAGTTCTGCTCCGGATCGGGAGCCCAGTCGGCCAGATCGCGGGGAACGCTGCCCTCGTCCGTCTCGATGTCCTCGTCGATCGAGACCATTTTGCCGGTGCGCCGCTTGCGCAGGCGCATCAGGCTTTCGTTTACTGCGATCCGGACCAACCATGTGTAGAATTTCGAATTCCCCTGAAACTGATCGAGCTTTTCGTACGCCTTGAGGAACGCGTCCTGCATGACGTCTTCGGCGTCTTCGCGGTTTTGCGTGATGTGCTGCGCAATCCGGAAGACCTGCCGCTCGTACTTGCGGACCAGCTCGTCGTAGGCCGAAACATCACCGGCGCGAACCCTTTCAACAAGGGCTACGTCGGGATGCTGCTCGTTTTCTCCTGCAATCGATTGGATGGTCGCCATGGGAGTTGGTTGCGGAATTCTGTGGATCCGAGCCGATTGCGGCGCCCGAGCCGTACCGTCTAAGTGTAATGGACGGGGCGGGGCGTCCAATGGCGGAAATCGCCGGCCGAAGAAGGCGCAGCGCGCATTGCGAAGTTTCAGACCGTGCGGAACGTAACGTGAGTGGTTCTGTCACTGCTCTGCAGGGCGAAAATCGGCTTACATTGGAAATATGCAACTTGTTTCTTCTCCCTCATCGGCGACCATGCCCGGCACGTGTGCTGGCCGCGGTTGCTCTGTGCTCTTTTGGCGGTGATGCCGGCGGAGGGGAAGAGAACAGACGACACACGCTCAAGAGGCTATCGGAGCGGCGACGACCCAGTCCGCACCGGCGACGAAGACGAAGAGCACATCGAGCACGGCAGCGGCGAAGTCATCTTCGAAGAAGAAGGCAACATCGCCGCCGAAGAAGTCATCGACCGCTGCGAAGAAGTCGGCGACTACGCCGCGAGGGCACAAGAAGCACGTGAGCCCGGCGACGAGAAGCGCAGCGGGCGGCGCGCGCACACCGGATCAAGCTGGCATTTGTGGCGTCGACCGAGCTGCGGCCCATGGCGCAGCAACTGGCAACTATGCGCACTCCGGCTGCTTACGCGGGCGTGACCGCTTATGCGCAACGGCACACCGGCGATGCTGCTGCTGCGGCTTATCTTGCGCTGGGACATGCCTACCTTCTCGACAAGCGATACCCCGATGCGGCGACAAACCTGCGCCAGGCAAGGCAGGCGGGCGATGTGCTGGCGGACTATGCGGACTTTCTGGCGGCGAAGGCATATCACGAGGCGAACCAGGAAGCAGCGGCTGAGGCGCTGCTGAAGGATTTCAGGCAACTGTATCCGGACAGCATCTTTGACGATGAGGCTGCCGGAGCTTGAGGCCAACGTGCTGCTGGACCTGCACGATGCGGCGGGTGCAAAGCGGGTTCTGGACGCGGCTGCCGACGGATCCGGCGGCCGGCCGGTCAGGTTACCAGCTTGCGAGCGGAATGGTGGCGCAGGCTCAAGGACAGACCCAGGAGGCGGTGAGCGATCTTCAAGGCCCTGCTGCTGGCGTATCCGCTGACGGCCGAGGCGGCGACCGCGCGCGCCAAGCTGACCGAGCTGGGAGCGGAGACGACGCTGACCAGCGATGAATCTGCGCAGCCTGGCTGATGCCTATTACAAGGCGGGCCGTTACGAACTGGCGAGCGAGCAATATCGCGCGCTGGCAATGAAGTTCAACCTGGATGCGAAAGCGCGCGACCGAATTTGCCGTGGCGGCGGCAGCCTGCGATCTGAAGCTGAAGCGGCTGACGGTGACACAGGCGCAGGCGCTGGCCGACACTCCGGACGAGAACGGCGCACGACGGCTCTACCTGCTGATGGAGCTGGCGCGGAACCGCAACGATCTGGATGAGCAGACGCAGATTGTTTCGCGCATGCAGACGGATTTTCCGCAGAGCCCGTGGCTGGCGGAGGCGCTCTTTTCCAGCGGCAACATGTACATGCTTCGCAAGGATTATCCGAGGGCGGTGGACTACTACAGCTATCTCGCCGCGCATTTTCCCGGCGTACAAGAATTCGTCGCCGGCGCACTGGCGGGCGGCATGGCTGAACGTATCGGCAGGGGCAGTACGACGATGCCGCGCGGATGTTCGACGACCAGATTCGGAACTATCCCGGGACACCCGAAGCGGTTTCAGCGCTCTATTGGCGCGGGCGGCTCTACGAAACGCAGGAGCACAAGCCTGCGCAGGCAGCGGCCAACTATCGCACGATCGTGCGTGTTTATCAGCATTTCTTCTATGCACAGATGGCACGTCAGCGGCTGGCCGCGCTGGGCAGCACGGTAGCCCGCACCCGCTCCGGATCTGGACGGCATGCAGGCGCCCGCGCGTGCCGAATCTCGCGGAGAGTTTTCCGGAGGACAGCCCGCACCTGGCAAAGGCGAGGCTGCTGGCCAACGCGGGGCTGAATGATTACATCCCAAGGAGATTGCGGCCGATCCCGATTCGGGTTCGTGGAGCGCGCTGGCCGAGGCGCAGATCTACGCGTCGTTTGGCGAGGCATATCGGGCGATGCGAGCGCTGAAGCGGGCATTGCCCAGCGCGGCAACGGCTTCGATCGATTCGATTCCGCTGGCGTACTGGCGCATTCTTTTTCCGGAGCCGTACTGGACGACGATCAAGGCGGAGTCAGCGAAGAACAACCTTGATCCTTACCTTGTTGCTTCGCTCATCCGGCAGGAGTCGGAGTTTAACCCGTCTGTCATTTCGTATGCGAATGCTTACGGGCTGATGCAACTGCTGCCATCGGTGGGCAAGGCACTGGCGCGCGAAGAGGGCAACGTGCACTTTCAGACATTCCAACTGCTGGATCCGGATACGAACATCAGGCTCGGAACGCGCTACCTGCGGCAGATGCTCGACAGGTTTGGCGGAGTGACAGAGTACGCGCTGGCCGCCTACAACGCAGGCGACTCGCGTGTTGTGGATTGGCAGGCAGCCGGTCCCTACAATGGCATGGATGAGTTTGTAGAGTCGATTCCGTTTACGCAGACGCGCGAATATGTTCAGGCGATTGAGCGAAATATTGAGATTTATCGGACCATCGACGCGAACGCCGGGTCCGAGGTGAAGGCGTCCGCGGGTGACTGAAAGTTTTCAAGACGGGAATCCGAAGTACAACGAGGTAGCGACGATTCCGATTGACGCAAAGGACAGAGTCAGAAACAATCCACAGCAAACGGAGAAAATTCACTCTCCGTCGAACCATTCGCAGCCTGCTGTTGTTGCAAAACGGTGCGGCGGGATTTAAAAAGCGCAGCCCGTTACGTCAACGCCTATGGAGGGCAGGATGTTAACCGACATGCAGTTTCTGGAAGAATGGATCCCCGAAAAAATGGACCCCGGAACGGTTTTCGTCCTTGAAAACCAGTCGAAGCTGGGGCACGCTCAGAATCCTTACGTCGCGGTAATGTCGTGTCCGCGGTGCGGGACGATGGGACTGATCACGAAGCGTCAGCTTATGCGCGGAGGAGATTATGATCTGCGGCGGCGACGAGTGCTCGGCGGAGTACCGGCTTGAGGGTGAGAGCATCCTCTTTCGCAAACCCCAATAGAGACGCCACAGATTGCGGAGCATCCGGGCCCGTGCGTTGATGCGAGGGGAGTGGCGGGCAGGTTGCGCGCCGACTCGGTGACACTGCAGATATTCCATCCAAGCTGCCCGAATGGACGTAGTAATTCGGCGGATGGTTTTCGCGTCGCTGCAGCGACAAATATCAAGCTTTCTGAGTGTTCGTTAGCGTGGGGGAAGAAAAGCCACCCCGTGAGACCCCAGTAGCAACAGGCCGAAGCATGAAAGGGGGAGTGCGACACGGGGTGGTTAGGATAGCCACTCTTTCTTGCGACACGCACGAAGCGTGAGTAGATTACGACACAGGGTGGCTATGAACAAAGAGTACAAAGAACGCGGCTGCGTGTCCTTGCCCAAGAGCAATTAACGAAAATAATTGGGACTATTCGCAAAGTTCGTCAGCCTGATCGTCTACTTCTACTTCGGTTCGCTCTGACCAGTCGTTACGGTGGCCAAACATCAACTCAAGCCTCTTTGACCACCTTCCGATGTAACACAAGCCAACGAAAGCCGTGTGCCGAGTCACTTCAACCGAGTGCGTTTCTCGCTTCGAGCTTCGGCGCTGCGGAGTCGCGCAAGGCGCGTCGTACAGGCGGAGACCTGCGAATCCCAGGATTCATTCCAATCCTGATCAGCGGGGCGGCTCTCCCGTTCGAGCTTTGCTTCCTTGATGTGTCGAAGAAGAATGGCCTTAAGGTCGCTGGCACTCTTGTCATCGAGGCCCAGATGCGCCTTCTCTTCCATGACATTGAGAGCGAACTGGAGATCAGAAACAAGTTCAGGGTTTAATAGAGCCTTCATATAGCAGCCATTTCGGGTTAAAGTTGCCGAGGTGCCCTGTGCCGTAGTGGTCCGGCGAGCAGGAAGAACTACGAAAAATCTTCACTGCGCGGGCATTTTTTATACCAATTGAGGAGCGCGGGGTTGCAATTGTGTTCTGGCTCTTTCCGGTCAAGAACAGATTCCGATGCTGCGGTTGCGACGGTGATGAAGCAATTACGACAGATGGAATCGATTGTGCCGTCCTCATTTAATCGATGTACGAACTGTACTGTATGGGTTTGCATCATGGTTTCTCATCCTTTCCTCAAGACAATCAACCAACGCTGAGAGAATGTTCTCCGCCGCCTCCGGTGCGAGCGCGTGATGTCGGTGCTCAATTACTTGTGTGCAACTGGCATTCCAACTTCAAAGACTCAAGCTCCAAGGCATTTCAGGAGCCTTCGGGCCTGGTTCGAGTGGTTCGGGGTCGAACAGATGGCGAAGCTTTTGGCTGCGCACGAAAAGTGCTTATGCGGCACCCTATTTATGCGTTAAACTCCAGACTCTACTGGGCCAATTTCATGCGGCGGAGCCGCTAACCCGAGAGAGGTCATATGGCACGTCCCTACTGGTCAGGAAACCTACAGATATCGCTTGTGTCGTTTGGCGTGAGTCTCTATGTCGCCACCGAGAGCAAGAGTCAAATCAGCTTCCACCAGATCAGCCGCAGTACCGGCGAGCGTATCCGCCACCAGAAAGTACTCCAGAGCGAGGCCGAGAACCAGGAACCATCTACCGCCGTGGAGAAGAACGACATCGTAAAGGGTTTTGAGTATCAGAAGGGGCAGTACGTGATCATCGAGCCAAGTGAACTGGAGAACCTGCGGATTCCTTCCAAGCACACGATTGCGGTTTCACAATTCGTTGACTTCGCAGAGCTGAATCCTGAGTACGTAGAGAAGCCTTACTTCGTCACTCCTGAAAACGATTCTGAGGTCGAAGCCTTCTCCGTTGTGAGACAGGCTTTGGTGAACACGGGCAAGGTTGCGATTGGAAAAGTGGCTTTCTCGGGCCGCGAGAGCATCGTCGCGGTCATGCCTGCTGGAAACGATCCTCGCGGGATGATGGCTTATACGCTGCGGTACCAGAACGAACTGCGCAACCAGAACGACTACTTCCGCGACTTCAAGCAACCGCCTATCAAACACGATTACCTTGAGCTTGCGGAATCACTCATTCAGCGAATGTCAGCGAAGTTGGACCTGAGCAAATTTGAGGACGGCTACGAAGTTGCTGTCAAGGCTCTCGTCGACGCGAAGGTCAATAGTCTGCCGGTTCCCATCGATGAAGCTCCCATGAAGCGCCGTGGCAATGTGATCGATTTGATGGAAGCGCTTCGCGAAAGTCTTGGCCGCGATGCGCGCTCGTCGAAGAAACCTCCCAAGAGCGAGAAAGAACCAGCGAGCAAGAGCATTCGTCTCACCAAGACTCAAACCAAGACAGCATCCAAACGCAAATCGGCCTGACTGCTGCTTAGAAACATACCCATGAGACCGGCGTGCCCGGCTTCATGGTTGATGATCTGCGCAGAACGGGCGTACGGAATATGATTAGGCATGGAGCAGGGGAGAACATAGCGTTTCAGTCTTCGGCGCTTCAACATCATCAGCGATGGGGAGTTGCGGAACGTTGCGAGGCAGATTGAAGCGGACGCGTTTCTCAATTTTGCAGATGCCTTGCTGCCCGAAGATTGGGCCGAGAGAAGAGTAGTTAACTGGTTGGATTTCAAATTGCCCGGATGGCGAAATTGGCAGACGCAGCGGACTTAAAATCCGCAGGCCGCAAGGCCGTGGGGGTTCAAGTCCCCCTCTGGGCACCATATAATAATCAACTTACTGAGCAACCTCTGAAAGAGGAGAGCCTTTCACAAATGCTCGACGATTCAAGGGACCCTCACGCCATTCTTCAGTCTGCGGCAACAGGTGATTCTGACTTGTGCTCATTGCCGAAACGCCCAGCCTGCTGCTGGCTGGTTTTCAAGTTCGGGAAGACGACGAATCCATGAAACCACCATCGAACGTCAAGACGCCGGCGCAATACATCGCCTCACTCCCCGCCGATCGTGCGAAGACGATCGCGACGGTGCGCGCACTCGTGAACAAGCACATTCCGCGCGGCTACGATGAGTGCCTCGTCTGGGGTACGATCGGCTGGACGACCCCCCTGTCTCGATATCCAGACACTTACAACAAGCAGCCAATCTGCTACGTGGCGCTCTCGTCGCAGAAGAACTACTGCTCGCTCTACCTGATGGGCGCGTTTTGGAGTGCGAGTCAGCTCGAGCAGTTGAAGGCGGCGTTCAAGGCGGCGGGGAAGAAGCTCGACATGGGGAAGTGTTGCGTTCATTTCGAGTCGCCGGACGATTTGCCGCTCGAAGCGATCGGCAAGCTGATCTCCGCGATTTCGAGCGAGAAGTGGATCGAGATGTACGAACAATCGCGCTTGATGACCAAGGCGGGGCAGGCGCAGATGGCGAAGCAAGGGGCCCCATCGGCGAGCAAGGTGGCCGCCAAGCTCGTCGACACAAAGCGCTCTAAGCGTGGATGAGATCTGTCTTTGAGTTGAGCAATCTTCGATCCTCACAGGCAGCTCGCGCACCCGGACTCCAGTTGCGACAAAAACAGATTCTCGCTCTACTTCTCACGCTGTGGCTGGTGGACGCGGGCTTACGCAAAGTTGAATTGCTGGACCTGCTACCCACAAGGCACCAACGTCGCTATTTGCCGCGCGCGCCAACGACCACCAAAGCAATGCCACCGATTAAAGATAAAGTGCTGAGAATTGGCGAAATCGGTAGAGTGCTCTTCTCTTTATGGGAGACCTGAAGAGGCCCTAAGTCAACGTCTTTCTTTTCGTGGGTGAAACTGATCCCACCCACGGCGAAACCTATGATGCCAACGAGGATTAACAATATGCCCACGACTGAGGCAGGTTTCATTATTCCTCCATTCATGTGATGAAGCATCTCTTGTGGCGGCCTTGAATCCATGGACGACGGTGACCGGCAACAGAGCCCAGGAAGAGCCGCCGATCTTCAAATTAACCGCGGCAGTCTTTCTCTACTGCTTGTCGTAAACCAGTGTCAATGTCATTTCTTTTCCGTCGGCGTCCATACCCGTGGCTGTCATTGTCATCGTCTTGCCGTCGCTGGAAATCACGATGCGTCCACTGGCGCGATATTTCCCAGTCGAATTCTTCGCTTCGTAGCTGAACGTATTGGCGTCTACTTGCTTGAGCGAGACTGTGTCATACGGCGCCCCTTTGCCTGTAACTCCACCAGGCGTGCCATCGTAATTTGCCAAATAGCTGGTGTTGATCGCGGAGCCGTCCGTCCTCTCACCGCTAGTGGTCACCTTTACGCCGCCGGAAGCAGCTTCCCTCACGACCGTCAAGCTTTTCACTGGCCACGGCGCCGGGGTGTACTTGGATGCTTCGACGTTCGCTTTCCAGGTGCCAAGGGAATTGTCGACTGCCATAGCAGTCAACGGGGTGGCGATGGCCAATACGGCCAAAGCAAGGTTGAAGATTTTTCGCATAGAAATTCTCCTTGTGGAATTGAGTTGACTGTATGCGGCATATTGCCTGCTCACTTGTTTATCTGACATCCTGTCGATCCAAATCCGCTGCATTCCGTTAGGGCATGCGAATTCCGCCGAAAGCATAGAGAACCACAAGAACGATCAGCACCAAGCCGAAAATCCCGATGCCTCCGCCGGTCCCCCATCTGCGATATCCGTAGTAACCACCTCCGCCGCCGAATGCGAGCAGCAGGACGACAATAAGCAAGATCATTAACATGGGAATCTCCCTTCAACTTCGGACTGGCTTCGATATTCAACTGCGCCTGGTCATCCAAGCATTGCGTGGATGCACAAACCATCACTCCGTGTTCCTAATTGGGCGTTTGAGTGGTCGACGTCCGATCCAGGCTGAAATCTTAGGACAACCTTGGGCGTCGTGAATGTACAAATTAGCTCACTTGCCCGCTAATCAGAAATGGCGAGAACACAACCCGATTACATCGAGATGCTGATCGCAATTCCGGCGCCGGGATACCTGCGGTTGTACATGTAGTAGCCGTCGTTTCCGTAATTAACGTAGACGTCATCGTTGTTGTACCAGTTACTTGACCAATATTCCGGCCACGGGTCGAGAAGCGTAATCCAATAGCCCTCGTACTGGAAGCGTGGGTATCCGCCAGAAACCACAAACGGAAGGCCGTAGATCCGAAACGCGTGCTGCGGTCCGAAATAGCCACGATACCGGTCGTCAGGAATGCGGTAGCCGTCATAGCCGCCGCGTTGCTGCCAGGTGCGGTGGTCTGACTGCCAGTTCCTTGCGCGATGATCTTGCCAGGCGCTTTGCTCAACACGCTGCTGCTCTTGAGCGCGCTGCTGCGGATACTGTTGTTGCTGAGCATGCTGCTGCTGTTGCTTGTTCTTATCCTGCTGCTGCTTATATTCGTTCTGCTTGCTGAGCGTGCTGTTGCTGTTGTTTATTCTGCTCTTGCTGCTGAGCATGCTGCTTGTTTTGGTTTTGTTGCTGTTGCGCGTCCTGCTGAGCGTGCTGTTGCTGTTGTTTGTTCTGCTCTTGCTGCTGAGCATGCTGCTTGTCCTGGTTCTGCTGTTGCTTTTGCTCTTGCTGATTGTTTCGGTCTTGTTGCTGGTGCGCATCCTGCTGAGCGTGCTGCTGTTGTTGCTTGTTATGATCCTGCTGTTGCTGGGCATGCTGCTGTTCAGGCTTGGCTTGTTCCTTCGCCTTTTGCTGCTGCTTTGGTTGATCTTGCTTTTCGTTGTTCTGTTCCTGCTGTGCATAGGCAATAACAGCGATCCCAAGAATCAACGACAATACGGCCGAACTAATGATTACGATCTTTCTCACGGCGAGCTACCTCGACTTACGGTTGTTAGGTGCCGCTTGCTCTAGCGCAAGCATTCTGTTGTTGATTTGAATGGGCTTCCGATGGCTTCACGGAACGGCCAATTCCACACGCAGGTTTCCTTGCGAGTTCGGGGAGCAGGAAGAACAGATGTCAGATGGGCTGGCTTAGCTCAGAAACCATGAGGGAAGGGATAACGCGCACTCTTCTGCTTACTTCAAAGAGCGCTCCGTCGTCCGCTCAGCAGGTTAAAGACAAGTACGATCAAGGCGATCACCAGCAATAAGTGAATAAGGCCGCCACCTATGTGAAAGCTGAAGCCCAGAAGCCACAGAACTACAATGATTACAAAGACAGTCCAGAGCATGTGCGTCCCTTTCTGCGCTGCAGGCGCCCTCTGATCGTGATGTAGGCAAGGGCGCCAGCATTGCGTTTACAAACAGTTGCTAGTTCGAGGCAATTGCCTGCGCCTTTGCGTCCCTTACCGCATCCAGGAACGAGTGCGCTGCCCCAGGCATGGCGACTTCGCCCTTCAGGATCCGGCTATTTGAGACGTTATGGCCGTAAATGGCCAGGGTGGAATCTTCGTCATGACGAATGGATGCGCCAGTTAGCGTAAGACCAGCAAAGGCTCCCCTCGCGCGGGAATAGGTCAGAATCTCGGCATCCATCTTCCAATCGGTGTCGGCAGACGCATGGCGCCCGACCGGTCCTGCTGCCGCAGAGGCGTCCGCACCCAGTTCAAACTTGCTTGAAAGCAACTGCCGCATACCGCGCTCGTTCTGGATGATCATGACCAAGTCAACGCCTTCAACGCCGATCTGCGGGCCAAAGGTGCCGCCCGTAACGACAAAGAAGACTGGCGCGCTCCAGCCGGTTCCGGTCTTGCAGGTGGCTACGCCGCGGCCATTTTCAGCACCGAACACAAAGCCGCCCTTGAGCAGATGAGGAACTACAGCGACGCACTTTGCGTGCTCCAAAACTTCTTCAGGAATGCCTTTATCCGGCGCGGCCATGATCTCGTGCAGCACGCTGCCTGCATGATCCAAGCGGTCGTTTGTTGCTTCGCGATTGCTTCCCGCCCAGCCGATGCTTGTCAGGCCGAGTAACGCAACTAATGTCATAACTTTCTTCATGTAGTACACCCATTTTTCTACCCATGCGCAGTGTTGCCAGCTCTACTCGAACGGGAGGCACACGTGGTATTTCTCACAATAGGCGCGTCGGTTTGACAAAGTCTGTGCAATAAAGCTCTAAAGACGGGATTCGACTTATTCTTCCAGCGAAGTTCCAGCGCCTGGCCGTCCAAGGCGAGCGCAGCATTCGTAACTGATGCGAGATCTGCAGCACTTTTTTCCAGCCCGGCAGAGGATGCCGGTCTGGTTCTTGTCAATCCAAGAGTTGGCCCGGTTGGAAGGCACCGGCCGACTGGCCAGGACTCACCTTTGCTCCTGTGATCATTGATTGTTGCCCTGCAGTGGTCGTAACTCCTTTAGAGAGCTCGAATTGACAAGACTGCTGTCCTTGCCGGTGCGATAATTGCATTACGAGCCCCTTTACTGTGTCGCTCAGATGCCCAATGGAATTGTCGCCTTTTTGCCTGCAAGAGTCGTGACGAGCGTCAATGAATTTCGAGCGGCGCTAGCTATTTTGCTGTCGACGATTGAAATTAGAGTGGTTACGCACCTTTCACCACGCTTGTTTGGCGGATGGCACGGGCCAAGAGACGGGAAATGGTAAATCGCGAAAAACCCGCATTTGATGCCGCGGCCTTTCTGATGAGCTCCGGGCTTGGGCGACGAATTGTTCAATTGTCGCCCAAGCAGCGCTTCTTTTCGCAGGGCGAACCGTCGGATTCCATCTTCTATCTCCAGAAAGGCCGTGCCAGGGTCACGGTCGTCTCGCAAGCCGGCAAGGAAGCAACCATAGCGCTTGTGTCCGCGGGCGACTTTGTGGGAGAGGAGTCGCTCGCAGCGGTGTCTGGGCTGCGTTTGGCCACGGCAACCGCCGTCACCGCATGCACCGCGCTCAAGATTGCGCGGGACGAGATGGTCCGCGTAATGCACGAGGAGCATGACTTTTCCGACCTGTTTTTGAAGTTTCTGCTCGCCCACAGCATGCGCATCCAGGCCGACCTTGTCGATCAGCTTTTCAACTCCAGCGAAAAGCGCCTGGCTCGTATTCTCCTTTTGATGGCGGAGTTTGGTCAGCCGGGCGAGCCGGAGAGATTGATTCCCAATATCTCGCAGGAGACACTGGCGGAGATGATTGGCACTACGCGCTCCCGGGTCAACTTCTTCATGAACCGCTTCCGCAAGCTCGGCTTTGTCGATTACGACGGCCGCATCCGAGTGCATAAGTCTCTGTTAAGCGTCGTTCTGCACGATTGACTATTCCCCACATTCCAGACGAGTAGCTCGAAGCTGGCCAATGCCAGTCTGCCGGCCTGTTCAAAATTGAACAGTAAAGCAGTTTGCTTCATGCGACACTCACGATTATCCCCAGATGTATTCGTTTGGCGAGGTGAGAGATGCCCGAAGCAAGACCAGGAATTCTCATCGTGGACGATGAGCCATCAGTTCGAATGTCGATGTCGCTCGTACTTTCCGAGATGGGGTACCATGTGCGTTCTGCCGAAGGCGGATCCTCCGCCTTGACCGAGATGACACGGGAGATCCCGGAGATTCTTCTTTCCGACCTTAATATGCCTGGCATGTCAGGATGGGAATTGCTGATAGAGGTACGGCGCTTGTTCCCGGCAATAAAGGTGGTTGCCATGAGTGGAGCGTTTTGCGGCAGCGAGGTGCCTTCCGGCGTTCTCGCAGATGCTTTTTATCAAAAGGGAAGCAGCGTCAGCGCATTGCTGCAAATCTTGAGAGCACTTCCGCAAATGACACGCCGTACACCGCAACCTTGCAGGACCGTACGCGCGGCTGAATTTGGAGGAGCGGAGATTACCCCAGCAGATACCCATAGCATGCGATTGAGCCGCCGAAGCGCCTGACTGCCCTCTTCCTGGGGGCGCGATGGCGACTGCCAACATATTGCTCGAATAGAAACGTATCGATTGCGTACTTCGATGCTGTACGCAATCGACGAGCACTCACAAAGATTGAAACAGATGCCGTTCAGCGTGGAACCGCGCATTCCGCGCTGAGCGGATTGCGCACACACTCAGCAATCGAATGCAGGAAGAAAGAGTTCGAACCATGGTTACTAAATCCGAACTGAATTTGCTTCTTCGGTCGCAGGGAGGCCTTCCCGAAGGCCTCAGGCTGGCGAAAAAAGACTTTTGCGAGGGCTGGTGTTCTGTGCGAACTCGAAATGCCAAGTGGCTGGAAAGGGAGATCTGCGCGAAAGGGTGGAGTTTCGACAAGATTATCGAAGGATTGCGGGGAAGCGCCGTAGGAGAGACATCGCAAGAAGCGATTGCCTGTGCGCTCAAGCTGGCTCTTCGCCAAGTAAGTGAACAATTCGGCGCCGTCGAAGTGCAGCGCATTCAGTTGACGCAATATCCGTGGTTTTTCTTAGCCAGGGCGAGCGTCTCTCCCATCCGCATTCAGCCAGGTGCACTGTCTGCGTTAAATGGAATCGTTGCGCTTTCGACAGCAATTGCTGTCCAAGCGCCACAACATCTTTGAAGATCGCTGTTCATCGAGCGGCCTGTGGACAAGTCCCCAAAGCAAACGACCTGGAACGAGGTAACTTTGACGAGCCTTAGCAAAACGACATTCGATTCCGCCGCCTTTCTTGCAAGCGCAGGGCTTGGCCGGAAGATTGTCGAATTGAAGCCAAAAGAGACGTTCTTTTGTCAGGGGGACCCGGCAGACTCTGTGTTTTACCTGCAGAAAGGCCGAGCGCGACTTACTGTCGTTTCGCAGGGCGGCAAAGAAGCCACGATCACTCTTCTATCCGCTTCCGATTTTGTCGGGGAGGAGTCTCTCGCTGCAATCGTTGGGTTGCATTTGGCGACCGCTACTGCCGTTAACAGTTGCACCGCGCTCAAGATTGGCAGAGATGAGATGATTCGCGTGATGCATGACGAGCCTGCCTTCGCCGACATATTTCTCAAGTTTCTGCTAGTACGCAGCATGCGAATCCAAGCCGATCTCGTCGATCAGCTTTTCAATTCCAGCGAAAAGCGCCTGGCGCGGGTTCTCCTGTTGATGGCTGAATTCGGCAAGCCGGGTGAACCGGAAACCTTCATCCCGTCGATTACGCAGGAAACATTGGCGGACATGATTGGCACCACACGATCTCGCGTCAGCTTCTTCATGAATCGCTTTCGCAAACTCGGCTTCATAAGCTACAACGGTCGAATCCAGGTACATAAGTCGCTGCTCAACGTGGTCCTGCTTGACCAGTTGCCAGAACACAACGCGAAGAAACCACTCCTTCCTTTTCAAGGAGCTGTTCTGAAATCCGCCATTCCAACTGTTGGGATAATCAGACGTAAACCATGAAGTCTTTTAAGGAGATACCTCGGTCGAGCCCTGAAGCCAGGAGCTTCTCGAAACGTCTAATGGATGGCTCATTTCTCGACGTGTGTTAAATCGCCAATGCATTCTTTGACGCCAGGATTAGTAACCAACTATTCCTAGCAATTTAGTCACTCGGTCGGGATTTCCTTGCTGGACCAGTCGCCTGAGCGGTCCTTGACTGGCTGCGAAAACGCGCAGGGGGTTTTTCAAACTCGCGCTTGAACGCACGGTTGAAAGCAGCTTCGGACTCATAGCCCACTTCGGATGCGATCTGTGCCACCGAATAACTAGTCGAGGCAAGCATCTGCGCTCCCAACTGAAGTCTCCAACGCGTGAGGTACGCCATCGGTGGTTCGTTGAGGAAATGCCGGAAACGCTCAGCCAGCACTGAGCGTGACAGTCCAGCCTCTTTTGCCAGGGAAGCAATGGTCCATGGATGCGCGGGACTCCGGTGCATGAGCGCAAGCGCCTTTCCGACCTCCGGATCGCGTGCGCCAGCAAGCCAGCCGGTTTGCTGAGCAGGAAGATCCGCAATGTAGGCCCGCAGAGTTTCAACGAACAGAACTTCTGACAGTTTGGCCAAGACTGCTTCTCCGCCAGCCCGGGAAGCGTCGGCATCATTCACCGAAAAGCGGATAGAGTTTTCCAGCCATCTGCCCGAGGCGTCGTTACGAACGCTGACTTTGAACACCGGCGGCAGACCGCTAAGAAAAACCTGGCTAAGCCGTGGCTCGCAGGCCATGAAGCCACAGACGAATCTCGTAATCTCCCCTCCGCCACCCAGGCGCGACAGCTTCAGGCCCTGGGAAAAAATTCGGGCCAACTCCTTCACCATGTCCATAGCCTTCGTCGGAGGGCCGTTTTCGAGGAAGTGCGCGTCGCCATGGGGAAAGACCACGATGTCACCGGCTTCAAGGATGATGCGTTCGCCATCGGCGAGGCGAGCAGAGGCGCGCCCTGAAGTCAACAGGTGATAAATGATCACGTGTCCCGCGGCCGGCGCCACATAGGGCGCGACCATGCGAGAGTGCGGCGAGCAAAAGCTCCACGGGGAGGAGAATTCTCCGTTGTAGAACATGGCCCCCTGGAGCTTTACCACTTTCAGCACTTCGGAAAGCACATCCATACGTCCTCCCGAGGACTCCCGGCAAACCTCTGCGGACTCCCGAGCAAATCATCATACGGCAACCTTGCCGAGAGCAAGAAAGCCGGACGCGCGGACAAGGATGGACCGGGAGGGTGACGCATAGTAAGCAAGTCCGAGGCGTTCGCCAAAGCGCATAGCTCTTCAAAGCAATTCGAACGCACAAGGAGATGACGAATGCCAACTACGAAAGATGTTCTCGATCAGCATCTGAAGTGTTTCGGCGAGAACGACCTCGATGGCGTACTCGCTGATTACTCATCAGATGCCGTGCTGTTTACACCTGACAAACAACTAAGAGGCACTAAGGCGATCAAGCCCTTCTTTCAGGCCTTTTTGTCGGAATTTGCAAAGTCTGGTGCTTCGTTTTCGATACGTCACCAAAGCGTTGAAGGTGACTACGCATTTATCTTATGGAGCGCAGAAACCGCAGACAATTCCTACGAAGCCGCTACCGATACGTTTGTTGTGCAAAACGGAAAGATTGTAGCGCAATCCTTTGCCGCCAAGATAACCCCGAAGCGCGGATAGCAACCAGCAGATCAATGCCGTTGTTGCCGGCGAATAAAAACACTGGAGGAAACATGAGCATCATCACAACTACACCGGAAATCGATGGTCTGAAGGCACGACTAAAAGATACGTGGATGGCCGGAGACTACGACCGCTTCTCGCGCTATATGGAGCAGGGCGCGCGCATCTTCTACGAACAACTTGATGTTCCCGCTGGATGCCAGCTGCTCGATGTCGCCTGCGGCTCGGGTCAGGTTGCGCTGTGGGCCGCGCGGGACGGAGTGAATGTCACCGGTGTCGACATCGCTCAGAACCTGGTGCAGCGCGCACAGGCGCGCGCCAACGCTGAAGGGCTCAATGCCCGTTTTATTGAAGGCGACGCCGAAGATCTCCCGTTTGAAGATGCCAGCTTTGACGTCGTGACCAGTCTGGTTGGAGCGATGTTTGCCCCACGGCCGGAGCTCGTGGCCCGCGAGCTGCTGCGAGTGTGCAGCCCCGGCGGCACCATCGCCATGGGAAATTGGACGCCCGAAGGGTTCATCGGGCAAATGTTCAAAACCTTCGCCAAGTTCATCGCTCCCTCCGGCATGCCGGCTCCGTGTTGTGGGGCGATGAGACGGTGGTGCGCGCGAGGCTTGGTCACGGGGTTTCGTGACCTTACGATGACGCGACGCCAATATAGTTTCACCTATCCTTTCCCACCGGCTGAGGTAGTGGAGTTCTTTCGCCAGTACTACGGGCCCACCAATCGCGCGTTTGCCTCCTCGATGACACTGCGGCGCGGAAGCTCCGCGAAGAACTGGAAGCGCTGTGGTCCGCGCACAATCGCGGCGGCGATGAACTCACCGTCCTTTCATCGGAGTATCTGGAAGTGATCGCGGTGAAAGCCTGAGTTCCGAGTCCTTTCTACGAATCCTCGCACAGTAAAGGAGATAAAAAGATGGCTTTAATGCGTCCTGATCCAACCTTTTACCCTTCACCGGGAATGGCGATGCATGCGCCGGTAGAACGCCTTGCTTATGTCGCGCTGCTTAACGATGGCAACAATGGAAAGCACGACACGATGGGCGTCATTGATCTTGATCCCGATTCGTCCGAGTATGGCCAACTCGTCGGGCAGGTGGATTTCGGCCGTGGTGATAATGAGCTTCATCACTTCGGCTGGAATGCTTGCAGCGCTTGCCTCTGCCCGCAAAACCCGCATCCCCACATGGAACGCCGCTACCTGATCGTGCCAGGCATCGGGTCATCCCGTATTTACATCCTGGATACGAAGCCGAATCCCAAGCAGCCGAAGATTGTGAAGGTGATTGAGCCGGAAGAGTTCATAAAGAAGACCGGCTACACAGCGCCCCACACATTTCATTGTGGACCTGACGGCATCTACGGGAGCGCACTCGGGTCGGCAAGCGGAGATGGCCCCGGTGGCATTTTCCTAATGGACGCGAACACGTTTGAACTTAAGGGACCCTGGGAACAGGATCGCGGCCCACAGCAACTGGCTTACGACTTCTGGTGGCACCTGGGACACGACACGATGATTACGTCCGAATGGGGTACGCCGAACATGGTAAAGGACGGCGTCAACCCGGAGTTGCTGCTAGCCGGCAAGTACGGTCACAAGATTCATGTCTGGGACTTGGACAAGCGTCGGCATCTGCAGGAAATCGACCTGGGTGCCGAGCAACAATGGGTGCTCGAACTGCGGCCTTCTCACGATCCCAATAAGACCTACGGTTTTGTCAGCGTGGGCATTTCGCTCAAAGACCTTTCATCGTCGATCTGGATGTGGTACCGGGAGGAAGGTGGAAAGAACGGCAAATGGGCGGTCCGCAAGGTCATTGAAATTCCCGCCGAGCCGGCCGATCCGGAAAAGCTGCCGCCGTTGCTAAAGGGCTTCAAGGCCGTGCCGCCGCTGGTAACGGACATCAACCTGTCACTCGACGACCGCTTCCTCTACGTTTCATGCTGGGGGACTGGGGAGTTCATCCAATACGACGTCTCCGACCCCGCCAACCCGAAGAAGACCGGATCGGTCCATCTGGGCGGCATCGTGCGCCGTGCGGCTCACCCGAACAAGCCCGGGCAAGCGCTCAACGGCGGCCCGCAGATGGTTGAGATCAGCCGTGACGGCAAGCGCGTCTATTTCACCAACTCGCTCTACTCTCCGTGGGACGAGCAGATCTATCCCGACGGGCTGAAGAGTTGGATGGTGAAGCTCGACGTGAACCCGCAGGGCGGAATCACGCTCGATGAAAAGTTCTTTGTCGAGTTCGACGGGCAACGAGCGCACCAGGTGCGGCTGGATGGCGGGGACGCCTCATCTGATTCCTACTGCTATTCGGAGGCGATATGACGCACGCAGAGATGGGCTCAACGACGTTGTGGCTGATGCTGCTCCTCGGTGCTTACCACGGAATCAACCCCGGGATGGGGTGGCTCTTCGCAGTGGCGCTGGGGATGCAGGAGCGAAAGGGTAGTGCTGTGGCGAGGGCGCTTGTCCCAATCGCGCTTGGCCACGCGCTGTCCATTGGCAGTGTGGTGGTGGCCGCGGCATTTCTCGGTATGGCACTGCCGCAGGGCGCCATCCGCTATCCCGTCGCCGCAATCCTGTTCGGTCTGGGAATGTTCTCCCTGGTCAGCCATTATCACCCACGCTGGGTCCGCATGCAGGTGGGCTTCCGCGACCTGACGGTCTGGTCGTTTCTGATGGCATCGGCGCACGGCGCGGGCTTGATGGTACTGCCGGTGCTGCTGCGGAGCAGCACGGTTGAAGCCGCTGACCATATGGCAGGTCACCATCACATGTCCGCGACCGCTAGCCCTCTCGCAGCACTGTTGGCGACGATAGTCCATACGACCGCCTACCTTGCGGTTACAGGTCTGATCGCATGGGTGGTTTATAGAAAGTTCGGCCTTGCGGTACTCCGCAACACGTGGTTCAACCTCCATCTCGTATGGGCCGTTGCCCTCGTGGTCACCAGCGTGGTCACACTGCTGATGTAGCCTCTCAAATTTTGGCAGCCGCAGCCTAACGCGACAGAAGCGAGAAGCAACGTAATGGAAACAATAGAATTCATCCGCCACATTGAAGAAGACACGTCACTGCCAGCGGGCAATACGGAGCGATTCAAAGCCTCCGTGGTGATCGGTCTGCTCTTTCACTCCGGGCACTTCCTGCGCAAGAAGCGTCGACCGGTGGGCGCGATGGTCAAGTTGAGCACCGAACTGCACACGGCGTTCGAGATGGTGCCGGCGGCGGAAGCTGCGTTGGCCGGGGCATAGGGATGCTGAGAGTCACGCACACACCGATGCGCCACCCGGAGTAGCCACTCGCCGCGATTGCCGAGAATTGCATTTACACACGCGACGCGATTCGCGGCGCTCGCTGCCTTGATGTCGATGCCGCTGGCTGGGCAAACTGGCATTCCGCTGACTTTGCGCGAAGCTGTCAGCACGGCCCTGGAAAGAAATCCTGCGCACAAGGCTGCAATGGCGGACACCCGTATTTCGGCAGCCGACATCCGCGAGTCTCGCTCTCAGCTCATGCCGAAAATCATGTTCACCGAGAGCGCTGTTCGCGGAAATGATCCTGTGTTTGTTTTCGGCGCGCGACTACGGCAGCAGAGTTTCACAGCCGCAGACTTCGCACTAGACAAGCTGAACACTCCAACACCAATCGGCAATTTCTCCAGCCGCTTCTCGGGGCAGTGGAATTTGTTTGATGGGCTGCAAAGCTGATTCGGCGTGAGTCGAGTGAAATACACGCAGCAAGCAGTCCAGCAACAACTGGACCGCACTGACCAGGAACTTGTGTACCAGGCTGTGCGGGCATACTACGGAGTGCTGCTTGCACAGAGGCGGAACAGGTTGCGGAAGACGCATTGAAAACGGCGCAAGCCATCGAAGCGAGCAGCCGGGCGCGGGTGGAGAGCGGCGTGGTCGTGGACGCGGACTTGTTGAGCGCACAGGTCGTGACCCCCAGACGCAAGCAGGAATTGATCCAAATGCGGGACGGCCTGGCGCTGGCGCGCACCGAACTGGCTCTTGCTCTTGAAATGCCTGCAGATACTGTCTACGACCCGCAGGAGGCATTGGAGGAGCGCCAATTCCCGACAGCGACTGCAGCGGAACTCGAATCGAAGGCCATGGACAAACGTCCCGACCTGAAGCGCGTGGAGTCGGAGCGCGGTGCGCAAGCCAAGACCGTATCGATGGCCAAGGGCGCACTGGCACCACGCCTGAATGCCTTCGGTTCGTGGGAAACTGACAGCCCCTCTCCGGGATGGAACGGCGGCAACAACTGGGTCGCCGGCGCCGAATTGCAGCTCGATCTGTTTGACGGCGGTGGCAAGAGGGCGCACATCGCCCACGAAAAGGCAGCGCAAGAGAGAGCGGCGGCGATGCGCGATGCTTATCGCGACGAAATCCGGCTGGAGGTACGCAGAGCCTACTACGAGTACGACACCGCACGTCAGCAGGTCGAGATCGCTCGCGGCGCGATCATGCAGGCGGATGAGAGCTTGCGAATCAACCAGAACCGCTACGCAGGCGGCCTGACCACAGTCAGCGATCTGCTGCGCGTGGAAGAGGCCGCGCATCGTGCCAAGGCCGACTACTGGCAGGCGGTGTACCGCGTGCAAACCAGCTACGCTTGCGTGGAGTTGGCGACTGGGACACTTATTCCAAGTTCCCTGGTGGTGACGCAATGATTCAGAAATCGATACGTGTTTCGCAACTGTTCCTTCTCGGCGTTCTGGTGAGTTGCCTGGCTGCTGTGACCGCATGCAGCAACCACAAGCAACGCGCAACAGGGTCTTCAGAAGTCGTACGCGATGTCGTTGTGATGCAGGTCCAGAAGACAACGGTGCCCGACTACGTTGAGGCCACCGGAACAGTACGCGCGGCGCAATCGGCGCAACTATCCAGCCAGGTGATGGGCGAGATTACGCGCGTAAACGTTCGCGAAGGCGATCTGGTGCGGCGGGGTGAAGTGCTGATCACGATTGATGCAGCCCAGCAGCGAGCTGCCTACGAAAGCGCAAATGCCGGGCTTAGTGCTTCCCAACAGGCCATCGCAGCGGCTGATGCCGACTGCGCGCTGGCCGAAGCGACCATGAAACGCTATCAGATGCTGTACGACAAGAAGTCGGTAAGCCCGCAGGAGTACGACGAGGTGAAGACGCGCCTGGCGGCGGCCACTGCGCGGCGCGACGGGGCCCACGCCGGCCGGATACAAGCCGAATCTATTGTTTCTGAGGCCAGCACAGCCATGGGCTTCACAAGGATTCGCGCGCCGTTTGACGGGCTGGTGGTTGCGAAGCTGGCAGACGCCTGCGCAATGGCGGCTCCAGGAGTCTCGCTACTGACGATCGAAGACCCAAGCCGCCTCCGGCTTAAGGCACAGTTGGACGAAAGCCAGATCGGCGCAGTCCATTTGGGAGCGGCAGTTATGGTTGTGCTCGACTCTCTTGGGAAACGGACGATTGCGGGTAAAGTCGTCCAGATTGTCCCGATTGCCGATCCGCGAGCCGGACATTCACCGTCAAGGTCGAGCTTCCGATGGATCCACAAATTCGCTCGGGACTGTTTGGCCGGGCACGCTTCGCGCGCGGAGAGCGCGAAGCAATCCTTGTACCGCAAAATGCGCTGTCTCATCGCGGACAGTTGGACGCCGTTTACGCGGTGGGGAAAGACGAGGTCGCGAGCCTGCGATATGTAACCTTGGGAAAACCATCCGCAGATCAGGTCGAGGTCCTTTCAGGACTGGAGAACGGTCAGCGCATCGTGGCGCAGCCCGGCGAGCGCGAATTCAGCGGCAAGCAAATCGGGGAGAAATGACGATGGCAGCTGAAGGGAAAACTCCGCTTCGAATCGCCGGGCTGATCGCTCGCACCTTCATCAATTCAAAGCTAACGCCGCTGTTCATCGCAGGTGCGCTGTTAGCGGGAGCATTCGCGATACTGATGACTCCCCGCGAGGAAGAGCCACAGATCGTCGTGCCCATGCTCGATGTATTCGTGCGGATGCCGGGAGCGTCGGCAGCGGAGGTGCAACAGCGGGCGACCGTCCCCATGGAGCGCCTGCTCCGTGAGGTTCCCGGAGTTGAGTACGTGTACTCCATCAGCCGCCCCGAGCTAAGTATGCTGGTGGTGCGTTTCTACGTGGGCACGAAGGAAGAAGATGCGATCGTCAAGACCTACAACAAGCTTTACTCGAATTTTGATCGCATTCCCGCAGGTGTTTCGCAGCCGCTCATCAAGGTGCGCTCGATTGATGACGTGCCCATCATGGCGCTGACGTTGTGGGGCAAGAACTACGACAGCTACAAGCTGGGGCAAATCGCGGGTGAACTGGAGAATCAACTCAAGGAGATTGACGACGTTTCCGAGACCAAAATCATTGGCGGACTACCAAGGCAGGTGCGCGTGGTGCTTGACACGCAACGGCTCGCGGCTTATGGGATGACAGCGGGCGCAGTCACGGCGCAACTGCAGCAAGCCAACACCCGGGGCGGCGCTGGAAGCTTCGCCCACGATAACCAGGAGTTTGAAGTCGAAGCCGGACGCTTCCTGGGTAAAGCCGACGACCTGAATCAAGTGGTTGTCGGAGTCTATCAGGGGAAGCCAGTCTACCTGCGCGATGTGGCTGCAGAAATCGTGGACGGACCTGCCGAACCGCAGGACTACGTTCTGTTTGCCAACGCTGCCGCAGCGCCGAAAGATGCGCCGCGGGGTGAGTATCCCGCGACGACAATCACGCTCGCCAAACGCAAGGGCACGGACGCGACGGTTATCAGCGAAAAAGCCGAAAAGAAGATTGGCGAGTTACGCGGATATCTGCTTCCGCCAGGCTTGAATGTTACTGTCACACGGAATTATGGCGAGACCGCAAAGGACAAGTCAGACGAACTACTCAAGCACTTGCTCCTCGCCACCCTTTCGGTGGCGCTGCTTGTTGCGCTGGCGCTGGGATGGCGTGAGTCGGGAGTTGTCCTGCTTGCCGTGCCGGTAACGCTGGCGCTCACGCTGGTCGTTTTCTATCTCTACGGGTACACGCTTAACCGCGTCACGCTGTTTGCGCTGATTTTTTCAATTGGCATACTCGTGGATGACGCAATCGTGGTCGTCGAGAATGTCGTGCGCCACTTCAGACTGCCGCAGAGTCGCGGCCGTTCGTTATCCGACGTGGCCGTCGAAGCCGTGGATGAAGTCGGAAACCCGACTATTCTCGCAACGTTCGCCGTGATCGCAGCGATCCTTCCGATGGCCTTCGTTCGCGGCATGACGGGGCCTTACATGCGACCAATTCCGGTGGGCGCATCGGCGGCGATGCTGTTTTCACTGATCGTCGCGTTTGTAGTTTCGCCATGGGCAGCACTGCGACTGTTGCGTCATTATTCGACGGGAAGCGGCCCTCAACATAAGACGGAGGGTTGGACGACCCGGCTCTACCGTCGAATCATGAACCCGCTCATTGAGAGCATGAGCAGGCGCTGGATTTTTCTGGGCGCCATGGTTGTGCTCCTCCTGCTCGCCTGTTCGTTGGTGGCATTCAAACTCGTGAAAGTGAAGATGCTGCCATTCGACAACAAGAGCGAATTCCAGGTGATCCTTGACATGCCGAACGGCACGACGCTGGAGCAGACAACGCGCGTAGCTCAGGAGTTAGGGCAGTATCTGGGGAAGCAGCCCGAAGTCGCGAACTACCAGGTGTACGCGGGTACGTCGGGTCCTTATAACTTCAAGGGGTTAGTGCGGCATTACTTCCTGCGGCACAGCGCCAACCAAGCCGATATTCAGGTCAACCTCCAGAATCGCCACGAGCGCAGCGCACAAAGCCATGCTATCGCCAGGCGCTTGCGTCCCGGGCTGGTGGAGATCGGCAATCGTTTCGGCGCACGCATCAAGGTAGCGGAGGTTCCACCCGGCCCTCCCGTACTCGAAACCCTGGTTGCGGAAGTGTACGGTTCGGATTACCAGCACCAGATCGAACTGGCAAAGAAGATTAAGGAAATCTTTCAAACCACGCCCGGGGTAGTGGATGTGGATTGGTATGTCGAAGATCCGCAGGTGAAGTACGACGTAAGAGTGGACCTCGACAAGGCTGCACTGCATGGGGTTTCAGCTGCGGATGTAACCCGCACGGTGCAGATTGGACTGGAGGGCGCCACATCCGGACTGCTGCATTCGGCAGGGTCGCGGGAAGATGTGCCTATTCGCGTGCAGCTAGGAAGGGCCGAACGCTCCAGCATCGACTCGCTGACCTCGTTGCGTTTGCCGAGCGCAAGCGGTGGACAGGTCGCAATCGGCGAGTTGACCGACGTTGAGAAGACAACGATCGAAACGGGTCTTTACGGCAAAAACCTGCGGCCAGTTGTGTATGTGCTAGGCGATGTTGCCGGAGAGGATGAGAGCCCGGTTTACGCCATCCAGAAAATGGGCAAGGCTATCGACCAGATCAAAACGGCCGAGGGTTGCCACGTCAAGCAATACAACATTGACATGCCTACTGAGACTGACCGCCTGGCGATGAAGTGGGACGGGGAGTGGCACATTACCCTCGAGGTCTTCCGCGATCTGGGACTAGCCTTCGCAGCGGTGCTGGTTTTGATCTACGTGCTCGTCGTAGGCTGGTTCCGCTCGTTCACCGTCCCGCTGGTCATCATGGCGCCGATCCCGCTGACGCTGGTCGGCATTCTGCCAGCCCACGTCTTGATGGGCGCGTTCTTCACCGCAACTTCGATGATTGGTTTCATCGCTGGCGCCGGAATTATTGTAAGAAACTCGATCATTCTGGTGGACTTCATCGAACTGCGCCGAGAGCAGGGCATGAGCCTTGAGCAAGCGGTGGTCGATGCCGGCGCAGTACGTTTCCGTCCCATGCTGCTGACGGCCGTTGCGGTTGTAGTCGGCGCAAGCGTAATGCTGTTTGACCCCATCTTCCAGGGACTCGCAATTTCTCTCATGGCCGGGGAAGTGGCTTCGACGCTGTTGTCGCGCATGGCGGTGCCGGTTCTGTATTACATGGTGGAAAAGCGTAAGGGACTAACGCCGGCCAGCAGCACGGCTCCTTTGCAGTCGCACGAGGTATATGCGTGACAATCGAACGCGGCTTGCGACTGACGTCAGGAGGTTCGTTCGGGCCGCCAAGTTCGCCGAACTGTAGCGCGTGTCATAATATTCAATAACTTACGACGGAATCTTCAAGTTTTGCTATAGAACCAAAAATTCCTATGAACGAGGAAGCGAGCGATATCCGCGATGAGCAGCAGTGCATCAGTCGAGCGAGAAAATCAAATTGCAGCCAGTAGAAAGCCGGAGCCGGTAGCCCCGTTCCGTAAGGAAATTCTCCGCGCTCGTTGCAAACTCACCGGCATTTGCTTCACAGATGACGACCTCCGGACGCATTGCTTCCCAATCAATACCTGCCAGAACCTGAAGGTCATGCCCTTCAGTGTCGACAGAAAGCAGCGAGACTGGACGCCCGTTCAAGTAAGTGCGATGCAGGTTAGCGACAGTCATGACCGGAACTGAATGCTCACGCGCGAGCCTTGCCTTGTGCTGCGCAAGCGTCAATTCGGCCTCGCCCCTTTCACAAGTCGAGAGGACCGATGGCACCATCTCAAAGAAGGTTAACTGTCCTTCGGAATCCCCTGCAGCGACATTTACTTGAATATCGTTGGGTCGGAAGCGCTTGTGCTTCGCGTAGTAACGCCGAATGGGCTCCACCACGAGTCCGGTCCATCCACGCCTGTAGAGACGTAAGTGTTGCTCAGGCGGAAAGGGTGGTGCCCTCCGACGTCGATGTAAACACCGGTGCGATTTCCAAAAAACTCCAGCAGGAAGGCGTCCTCACCAAACTGGGAGAAGTGATCTCGACGCGCAACCCCGGAGTATTCGTAGTAATCCCTGACATAATCCAATGCATTTCCGATTCCGCTTTTGTAGACAAAATACGCCAGAGTATTTTTGATCATGATTTTTTTGACCGAACCGGGAAGCTGACAACGGGAGAATCCACCCTCAAGCAATGTTGATGCAAGGATATCGCAGTTGGGGCGCGCGCGGCGTAAGTGATTCGTTCTTCGCGCATAGCTGGGCGCCTCTGTGTTGTCACTTTCCTTGTTGTTGAGCGATCCAGGCTTTGATGCGCGCTTCGAGGATGTCCAGAGGTACAGGGCCCTGGTCAAGAACGGCATCGTGAAAGGCGCGAATGTCAAAGCGCGATCCAAGCGCTTGCCTTGCCTGCTCGCGTAATTCGAGAATCTTCATCTGGCCAAGTTTGTAAGCCAGTGCCTGACCGGGCCATGCAATGTAGCGGTCGACCTCTGTGGCAATGTTCTGATCGTCCATTGCGGTGTGCTCGCGGAAGAAGTCGATCATCTGCTGGCGCGACCAGTGTTTGTCGTGCACGCCGGTATCGACCACGAGGCGAACTGAACGCCACATCTCGTTCCCAAGGCGCCCATATTCACTGTATGGATCCTGATAGAAGCCAGCATCCTTGCCGAGGCGCTCGGCATAGAAGGCCCAGCCTTCGGAATACGCATTGTATTCAGAGAATCGACGGAAAGCGGGAAGATCCGGCAGCTCCTGCGCGATGGAGAATTGCAGGTGATGCCCTGGGATGCCTTCGTGGTAGGCGATGGCCTCGACGTTGAGAAGCAGGCGATGGGACGGGCCGTATTCATTTACATTGATGCGTCCGGGGCGACCGGCATTGCCTGCGCCGGGGCTGTAGTCCGCCGGAACTGCGTCAGGAGCGCGGTAGGCCTCCATTGGCACGACCTCAAGCTTTGTTCGCGGGAGATGTCCGAAGAACTGCGGCAGCTTTGCATACATCTGATCGGTGTAGCCCCGGTACAGATCAAATATCTGCTGGCTGGATTTTCCGTGTAGATTTGGGTCCGCGCGGATGTGTTCGTTGAAGCTTTTCACATCGTGGAATCCGAGCGATTGAGCGACCTTCAACATCTCTGTGTCTATTTCCGCCACCTGCCGGAGTCCCATCGTATGAATCTGATCGGGGGTAAGGTCTGTCGTGGTCATGTGGTGGACCGCGAAGCGGTATCGGGCCGCACCATCCGGCAGCGCCCACACGCCGTACTCGGTTTGTCCGAGCGGAGCGTACTTGTTGCGAACGAACGCGGCGAAATTCGTGTAGGCCGGTTTAACTTCATCCCGCACGGCAGCCTCGATCGCCTGGGTGAGACGCTGCCTGTCCGGCTCAGAGATCGCCGGAGGAAATTTACGCAGCGGCTCGGTGAAGGGGTTTTCGGCGAGAGGCTTTGCTGCGATGTCCTCTGCTTCTGAAGCGACTTTTTCAAGCAGATATTTTGGCGGCATGAGGCGGTCACGCATGCCTTGCTGCATGTTCCCGGTGACTTGATCGAATGCGCGTGGAACTTCATGCAGACGCGCGAGGTAATTCTCGTAGTCCTTTGCAGTCTGGAACGGCATCTGAGTGGCCAGCGTGGCCAAATCGAGATGAACACCATTCATCTGATTCACCGGCATCTCCCATGGCCGGAACTGTGCGCTCTCCACCTGGTCGCGCAACTGGCGCAGCATCAATGCACGGTTCAGCGCTTCCGGTTCTGGAAAGCCGGTGGAGTCGATCTCTGTGAAGATACGGATCTCTTTACGCGCGTGCTGTGTGGCCCGCTCTTCTGCGGCAGCGGAGCGGTCAGCAAGACGGTCGTTATAGCGCGGATCGCCAATCGCGGTAGCGAATTCAGGATAGGTCCGCAGTTCGTATTGCCATTCCTCCTCGATGGCGGCGCGCAACTTATCCCTGCGGGCAGCCAGTGAAGTGGTTGCCTCGGAATGTGGGGCGGTGGGTTGTACTTGAGAGGATTGCGGTGCAGCAGGCGGCAGGAAAAGAAACGAAAGAATACATAGCGACACGATCGGGCGACCTTCATGCATACACGTGACCTCTGGGAACAGCGAGAATTAAAAGTTGATCTACCTTCAAAATTAAACTGCCGGGCTGGATGCGGTCCTTGAGAAGCTTCGAATTTCGCTCCTGCGATCTCTTATCGGGGAGGAAACGCGGTGCTTCCGCACGGGGGGTGGATTGCGCAGGGCCTCGAGTATGATCGCACGCGTCTCTTCGAGTTCCGCGCCTGTCACCTGCAGCCGTGGTGGACGCACGCGGGCATTGCCGGTGCCGGTTTCCTGTTGCACCTGATGAATCAGCTGAACGAATTTCGGCACCGTATCCATTCGCAGCATTGGCAGGAACCAACGATACAGTGCGAATGCTTCCTCGTGCTTTCCCGAGGCGGCCCAGTTGAACAGCGCCACGGACTCGGCAGGGAAGGCGTTGACCAGGCCGGCGATCCAACCCACTGCTCCAGCGGCGATGCCTTCCACGATGGCGTCATCGACGCCCACAAATATCTGAAGGCGGTTTTCTGTCAGAGCGCGAATGGCTGTAACCCGGCGCACATCGGTACTGGATTCCTTTACTGCCGCGAAGTTCTCGTACTCACGGGCCAACTCTGCGATCTGCGCAGGCAAGAAGTCCGTCCCATATGCAACGGGATTGTTATAGAGCATGCAGGTGAGCGGAGTGGCTCGAAATACGGCCGTGACGTACGCCTTCATCTCCCGCCAGTCGCCGCAGTACACATAGGGCGGAAGAACCATCAGGCCGGAGCAGCCCGCCTGCTCTGCCGCTTTCGCCAGCGCGACCGCCTCTTCAGTCGAAAGCGCGGAGATGGCGGCGACAACCGGAGCGCGATTGCCGGCCGTTGCGACCATGTTCTGCAGAATCGCCTGCTTCTCTGCGAAGGTGAGCGTCGCGGCCTGACCAAGAGAACCGAGAGAGACGATGCCAGTGCAGCCGTTGTCGAGTAGCCACTGGCAGTGTCGAGTCATAAACGCAGCATCAACCTGCAGGCGCTCGTCCAGACAGGTTGTCATTGCAGGCATTACGCCGTACCACTTCATCGTGTCTCCTTTGGAGTGCCAATTGATTTGGCTGCCGGGGCGAGACTTTCGCCCAAGCTGCTGTCGTTGAATGGGAGTCCGAGACTGGAAACCATGGCGGGAAAGATCGGAGGACGGATGTTGGATTCGATCTGGGCAGAATCCCAACCGAAGAGAAACTCCGTTGCCGCACCGCAGATGCGTCCCTGACAGGGTCCCATGCCGCAGCGGGTCTGCAGTTTGGCGTCGCGCCAGCTAGCGTGCTCGCGCAAAGCGCCGTACGAGACATCCTCACAGCGGCAGACGAGGGTTGTTTCGGTGGCCAGCTTCTTGAGTTGCGGGTCCAGAGCGGACGCGTCTCTCAGCGCATGAACAAATCCGAGGCGCCGCCTTCGATGCTGGGCCAACTGCTCGGCTTCCGTAGTTCTCCCAGTGGCCGCGAGTCCGGCAATTTGCCCCTCGAGCAGTGCCAAGTCAACGCCTCCGATACCGGTTGGCTCTCCCGCGCAGAAGACATCTGCGACCGAGGTTCGCTGCAGATCGTCGGTGGCAACGAACCCATCTTCGATGCGGCACCCCAACAGCGCAGCCAGTTCCAGGTTGGGCACCAAGATGATAACCGCAGGCCAGGTAGTCGCAGGGCACGTCCCAGTTCTTCCCGCCCGCTGGAGAGTCACCGATTCGAGCTTTTCTTTGCCGCTCGCCGCAGTCGGCCAGCAGCCGGGATAGAACCGCGAGGCGCGCGTTGCCAAGATGTAGGCGATCCCCTGCAGCAGTTTGGCGGGATCGCTCAGCAGAGTCGCAGTGAAGGGAACGAATCGGCACAGTGGGGCCTGCTCGCAAATAGCTATGATCTTCGCACCACGACGAGCGAGGTGCGCCGCAACCGCCAGCAGCAAAGGACCGGTTCCGGCGACCACTACGCGTTTCCCGGCGATTGGCAGCCCGCCGCGGACGATTGCGTCCAGGCCGCCCGCACCCATCACGTTGGGGAGAGTCCATCCGGGAAACGGCAGGAAGCGCTCGCGTGCACCGGTTGCCAGAATGAGTTTTCCGTAGGACAGGTCGCGGCAATTCTGATTTCTTTCCGCGCGCAGGGTCCCGCTGATCGGATGATCAATGACTCGCCAGCCCTGAAGCCGAAGAGACCGGCGCGGCTGTCGAGTCTCGCAAGCCACTTGCGAGCTTCCGCGGGCAGGGAAGTTCCGCTTCGCCAGATCTGTCCACCCGGTGCCGGATTATCGTCCACGAGGCCGACGCGCTTTCCGGAGGTTGATGCGCTGACCGCTGCGGCAATGCCCGCCGGCCCTGCGCCCACCACCAGGATGTCGAAGTGCTCGCTCACGACGTGCGCACCTCCATGCCTTGAGCGCAAACGATCTGGCAGGTTCGCTGATGCGATACGCCATCGACAACGGCCCGGCATTCGAAGCAGATGCCCATGCCGCAGAGAGGCCCGCGCGGTTCGCCGGTCACCGATCTCCGTATCGGCGCTCCGGTCATCAGGATCGCAGCCGCAACGGTAGTTCCCGAGTTCACTGTCACGGAAACGCCATTCACCTTCAGGACGAGAGAGCGTGCCTGCTCAGGCATGGGCGACACTCCTGGCAAACCGTGCCGGCAGATATGGCTCAATTGGAATCTTCGTCGCGATGCCCTGCAAATGATCTGCCACCAGGCATGCGGTTCCGAGCGACGTGGTGATGCCCAAGCCCTCGTGGCCCGTTGCCAGAAACAGCGAGTCGTCTTCGGGACAGGGTCCGATCAGCGGGAGTTTGTCTGGAGTGGCCGCACGGAACCCTGTCCAGGCACGAATTGCAGATAGCGCACCGATCTCCGGAAGATACCACTTTGCACGTTCAATCATGGCAGCCAGGATCTGGGTGTCCACTTCAGGATCCTCCGCGTTGTACTGGCGCGAGGAGCCGATAAGAACCTGTCCGGTTCTGCGGGGTTGCACGTTGAAGGCGACTGAATCGGCGGTGAGCGAGTGCGCGCTTTTCAGGTATCCAAGTTCGACCAGTTGATGGCGCACAAATCCCGGATATCGATCCGTGATCACCAGATGTCCCTTGCGCTTTCTTATCGGCAGTCCGGAAAGGAGTTCTCCTGCCTCCGCGCCGCCTGCGTTCACAATGCGCGCGGCGTGAAGCTCGGTTCCATCGTCGAGTCGCACTTTGCCCGGCCTGTGCCGAGAGGGCCATTCGCGAATAGAGCCGCGCGCCGAGGCGTAGCGCTTCACCGAGCAGATAGCTGGCCGCGCAGGGCGGATAGAGCACGGCGTCCGACGGAACCAGGAGCGCGCCGGCTAGCGGCCGACGCAAATGCGGCTCCGCTTCAACGAGCATCTGGGAATCGAGTATTTCGGTAGAGATGCCGGAAGCAGCATAGAAGGCATTCTTGCGTCGAACCTCCTGCATCTCCTCTTCGTCGCTTGCTACCCAGAGCGTTCCGCATGGATCGTATTCCACGTTGGACGGTAGGCGATCGGAGAGACGCTGCCACAGGGTCTGCGAATAATGGGTGAGCGCCATCTGTGCCGGCGAATCATCCATGACGACGATGTGTCCCATTCCCGCTGCCGTGGCTCCGCTGCCGATGCCCCTGCCTTCGACGACTGCTGTGCGGAGGCCGCGGTTTGCGCATTCCAGCGCGCAGGCCGAGCCCACAATGCCCGCCCCGACGATGACCACATCCCAGACATCGCTCATGCCCGAATGCCCGCCAGGAACGGATCACCGGGGCTGAGAATGAGGCGACTCTCGGCTGTGATAAACGCAGAGCCCGTAATGCTGGGGATGAGCTTGCCCTCACGCAGTTGATACGACCCCTCAAACACCGTGCCAAGGATCCCTGCCTGTCGCCACACTTGCCCGGGAGCAAGCTTGCCGTCTGCAGCCAGGCACGCGAGCTTCGCGCTGGTACCTGTTCCACAAGGGGAACGGTCATAGGCCTTGCCGGGGCATAACACGAAATTCTTACTGTCAACTTCCGGCGTTATTACACAGCACGAAAGCTCAATGTGGTCGATCTCTTTTCCTTCTGCGCCCGTGATGCCGTCTCTGGAGAGCGCATTGCGAACGGCCCACGCGAATTCAGTCAGTTGCTCCACGTTCATCGAGGTCCAATCGGAGCGGAGGATCGTCAATCAGGAAAAACCAATTGCCTCCCCAGGCGATGTCGCCGCTCACTGTTCCGAAATTCTTCACGGCTACGGATACGCCTGCCTGATGCCGGTAGCTTGCGACATTTTCAACCGTTACGTTGCCCTCAGGGTGCAGCGTTGCGCAGACGACGCCGACGGGCGTCTCGATGCGGTGTTCTCCCGGGGCAATTCGACCGAGGTGGGCCAGTGTTGTCACTACTCCAATCGTGCCGTGACCGCACATGCCCAGATATCCGACATTGTTAAAAAAGAGGACTCCGGTTGCGCAGCTTCTATCGACGGGCTCGCAGAGCAACGCGCCGACCATTACATCTGAGCCCCGCGGCTCATTCACCACCGCCGATCGGAAATCGTCATGCTCTTTGGCAAATCGTTGCAGGCGCTCCGACAACGTAGCGTTGCCCAATGCCGGTCCACCGGCAACGACCACCCGCGTTGGCTCTCCCGCCGTGTGTGAATCGATAACCTGAATGTATGAAGAGGGGCCACCAGTGAAAGGCATGCGAAGAATTCTAGCCGAGGAGGGGGGACCATCATGGATGTTGGGTGCAATCTTCGCTTGCCCAGCCATTGTCTTCACAAACGAAGTCTCGGATTCGACTCCGCAAAGCAGGAGTCCGGCGGCTCATGTGCCGTGCGAACGTGTGAGTGACGATTGACAAAGGAAAATCATGGGCCTAGGCTGCTGAGTAAACGATTTCTCAATTTCCGAGGCGGTATCAAGATGGCACACGAGTTCGACCGCAGGGCCTTTCTCAAAGCCGGAAGTTCCAGCGTTGCCGGCATGTACGCATTACGCTCGCTTCCCGCTTTGGGGGAATCAGTAACCGGCCTGGTAGCGGTCTCGACGCCGCTCAGCACGTTCTCCTATAGCGATGTTGAGCTTCATGAGGGGCCGATGAAGCGTCAGTTCGACGAGAATCATGCCCTCTTCATGCACCTCGACGATGACCGCATGCTGAAGGTGTTTCGGCAGGTTGCAGGGTTGCCCGCACCGGGCGAGGATATGGGAGGCTGGTACGACCTTACCGGGTTCAGCCTTGAAGGGAATGACTTTCATGGCTTCATTGCGGGGCACACCTTCGGCCAGTATGTCTCAGGCCTCGCGCGTGCATATGCCGTCACTGGTTCGGAAGAGACACGGGCAAAGATCAATCGCCTGGTTAAGGGATACGGCGAGACACTCGATCCAAAGGCAAAGTTCTTTGTCGATTACAGGCTTCCTGCTTATACATATGACAAGTTGTCGGTCGGCCTGATCGATGCGCATGAATACGCCCATGATCCGATGGCCATGGAGATTCACGAAAAGCTGACCCGTGCGATCGTTCCTTATCTGCCTGAGAAGGCACTCTCCCGAGCTGAACAGCGCGCTCGACCGCACAAGAACACGGCTTATACGTGGGATGAGAGCTACACCTTGCCGGAGAACCTGTTCCTCGCGTACCAGCGCAGCGGCAATCCTCTCTATCGCGATATGGCCAAGCGGTATCTGGAGGATGACACCTATTTCAATCCACTTGCAGAAGGCAACAATGTGCTTCCGTTTGAGCACGCGTACAGCCATGTGAATGCGTTCAGTTCAGCCATGCAGGCGTATATCACTCTCGGCAGCGAAAAGCACCTGCGCGCGGCGCGAAACGGCTTCGACATGCTCGAGAAGACGCAGAGCTTTGCAACCGGAGGGTGGGGACCGAATGAAGCTTTCGGCGAGCCCGGCGTTGGACAGTTGGGGAACAGCCTGACTGAGACTCATGCGAGCTTTGAGACGCCCTGCGGCGCTTACGGCCACTTCAAGATCACACGCTACCTTCTGCGCGTCACAAAGGACTCACGCTACGGCGACAGCATGGAGCGAGTGCTCTACAACACAATTCTCGGCGCGTGGCCCATCCAGGCCGATGGAACTTCGTTCTACTACTCGGACTACGCGAATACCGCGAAGAAGGTGTGGTACAGGGACAAGTGGCCTTGCTGCTCGGGAACATTTCCGCAGCTCGCCGCCGACTATCACATCAGCACGTACCTGCGTTCGCAGGATGGTATCTATGTCAACCTGTTTACTCCTTCGAGCGTTCGCTGGACCGATGGCGGCGCGAAGCTTCAACTGACGCAGGTGACCAAATATCCATTCGATAACAAGATTGAGATTCGTGTATCGGCGTCGCAACCGCACGAGCATGCAATTCACGTCAGGATTCCAGCGTGGGCGACGCCGAATCCAGTCCTGATGGTTAACGGTAAGCAGGTTTCCGACGCGGTTGAGCCCGGGACCTTTGCGGTCATCCGCAGAACCTGGAACGATGGCGATCGCATTCAGATCGAGTTCCCGATGCCACTCCGCCTCGAGGCGGTGGACGCAAATCATCCGAATTTCGTTGCATTGATCCAGGGGCCGCTGGTGCTGATGGCCGTTGCCGAGTCGCAGCCCACCTTTGACTCTCCCTCTCTTCTTCGTGCGAAACCGTTGAACAACAAGGGTGGAGATTGGGTGGCGTCCTCAATTGATGGCGGGCAGGTGACACTGAGGCCATTCATGACAATCGACAAGGAGAGTTACAGCACCTACGTGCGAATCAAGAGCTGAGGATTTTTCCAAGTTGGCCAAATAACTTATCCTGATTCCAATTGGAAGCCAAAGCCGGAGCGATGCCTACGATATCCACTTGTGCTAAAGGAATCATCCGCCTTGCGATAGTCTTCCTGCTGCTGAACGTTCCAGCAATCGCTCAATCGGCGAAAGAACTCGCTGAACCGATCATGTCGGCTCTGCGAAGCAACGATTTTGCAAGAGCGCTGGCGCTGCTCGAACCCGCGCTTCAGGCTTATCCGCAGAATCCGCAGCTGTGGATGCTGCAGGGGCTGGCCTATGCGGGTTCGGGTGATCGCAAATCGGCGCTTGCTTCATACCAGAGTGCGCTAAAGATCGCGCCGGAGTATCTCCCGGCTCTGGAGGGAGCAGCGCAATTGGAATATGAAGCGGACAGCCAGGAGGCAATTCCGCTCCTGGAACACGTGCTTCGGTTGCGCCCACAGGACTCTACGGCTCATGCAATGCTCGCCGCGTTGTCAGCAAGGAAAGGCGACTGTGCGACTGCGGTTACGCACTTCGCTTTGAGCGGACCAGCACTCAGTTCGCAGCCGGCGGCTTTACAGGAATATGGCCAGTGTCTGATGAAGCTGAAGCAGCCTGAAAAGGCAATCCAGGTTTTTCAGGAACTTCTGGCCTCCAATCCGGACGACATCAAGGCCAGGCGGAGTCTGGCTGCGGTTCAACTGAGCGCGGGTCAGGCGAAGGACGCACTCACCACATTGCAGCCGCTGCTCGATTCGACCCCTGACACGATCACGATGCGACTGGCTGTGGCAATCTACGAGGCCAACAACGATACTCCGGACGCGGTGAAGATTCTGCGGGATGCGATTGTCAAGAATCCTACGGAAGTGCCGTTGTATGTAGACTTCGCTGAAATCGCAATGAACCATCAATCGTTTCAAGCCGGGATTGAAATGATCAATTCGGGACTGAAGCTTCAACCCGACTGCAGCGGAACTCTACGTTGCTCGTGGCGTGCTTTATGTGCAGCTTGCGGACTATGAGCACGCAGAGGCGGACTTTGAACGCGCTGAGCAATTGGATCCAAATCGAGATCTGAGTGCGGCCGCCCAGGGAATGCTTGCAGAAGAGAAGGACCAGAACGACCCGGATCGCGCGCTGAAGACAATCAAAGCGAAACTGGCGAAGAACCCAGGAGACGCTTTCCTCTGGTATCTACAGGCAGCAGTCATTTCGCAGAAGTCCCCTGAGCCCGGTTCGGCTGAATTCGAGCTGGGCATGACGTCTGCCAAGAAAGCTGTAACTCTGCAGCCTTCTCTGACTGCAGCGCACAATGTTCTGGCGAAGTTTTATCTGGATTCCGGGCAAAGCGCGTTGGCGGTAAAGGAGTGCCGACTCGCGCTGGAACAGAGCCCGGAAGATCAAACTGCGTTATACCGTTTGGTCCTCGCCCTTCGCAAATCGAACGACCAGTCTGAGATTCCTGATTTGCTGAAGAGGCTGGCAAAAGCGCGACAAGATGCGACCAAAGAAGAAGGCGAACGGAACCGGTATAAGCTGGTCGTGGTACCAGGAGACATCGCAAAGTAACTTCGCGCGATAGAACGGTCACGCAAGATGCAGTAAACCTTTACTAGTCTGCGGATCACACCACATAATGAAAACAGAAATCCCGGTCCACGACATCGAATGAATCTCAATCGCCGCTCTTTCGTTCTTTTGTCCCTCTGTACATCGGCACAGCACCTGCTTGGTCAGGCACCTGGCATCGCAACCCGCGATGTAAAAGCACAGCCGAAGCCGGCACCCTCCGGTCGTCCGTTCAATGCACGCTTCACCGATGTCGCAAAGGAGGCGGGCCTGCACGCTCCGATTATTTACGGCGGCGTGGAGTCGAAGAAATACATCATGGAGGCGAATGGATGCGGGTGTGCCTTCATCGACTATGACAATGACGGATGGATGGACATTTTCATACTGTCCGGAACCCGACTTGAGGGAGATCCACCGGAGAGCAACAAACCGACTCTACAAGAACAACCGCGATGGCACATTCACCGATGTCACAGAGAAAGCGGGCCTGACCGCGGTTGGCTGGGCCAACGGGGTCTGTATTGCCGATTACAACAACGATGGCTTCGACGATATTTTCTGCACTTATTTCGGCCACAATCGGCTCTTCAAAAATAACGGAGACGGAACGTTCACCGATGTGACCAAGCAAGCTGGTTTGTGGGATCCGGGTCCCGCACGGTGGGGAGCGGGATGTGCGTTCGTGGACTACAACCGCGACGGTCATCTCGATCTGTTTGTTTCGAACTACATTCGCTTCTCGTTCGAACACGCACCGACGCCGGGCGAGCTTTCGACCTGCAACTGGAAGGGCGTTCCTGTGAACTGTGGGCCGCGAGGCCTGCCAACCGGGAGGCATTTGCTGTACCGCAACAATGGTGACGGCACATTCACCGACGTCACAAAGCAGGCAGGGATTGGCGCCGCCACTGAGAGCTACGGAATGACAGTCGTGACCGCCGATTTCGATGAAGACGGTTGGCCGGACATCTTCGTGGCGTGCGATTCAACGCCGAGTCTTCTCTTCATGAACAATCATGATGGGACGTTTCGCGAAGAGGGCATAACCCGGGGCGTCGCACTGAGCGACGATGGCATGGAACAGGCTGGAATGGGAGTCGGGGTCGGAGACTACAACCTGGATGGACATCTGGACTTGTTCAAAACGCACTTCATCGGAGATACGTGCGGCTTCTATCGGAACGATGGGAAGGGAAATTTCGACGAGGTTACCCGCGCTTCGAAGATCGGGGTTGAGACTCACTACACCAGCTGGGGAGCCGGACTTGTCGATCTGGACAACGATGGGTATCCGGATGTGCTGTTTGTTACCGGGAGCGTGTACCCGGAGGTCGAGCGGAAACTACCTCAATATCCCTACAAAACTCCTCGAGTTCTGTTTCGCAATTTAGGGAACGGCACCTTCGAGGAGCTTGAATCGCAGGGCGGTGAAGGCATTTCAGCACCACATAGCAGCAGGGGTTGCGCTTTCGGCGATTTCGACAATGACGGTGATATGGACGTGCTCATCGTCAATATGAACGAACCTCCCTCGCTCCTGCGAAACGATTTGAAGGTAAAGCAGAACTGGCTCAAGGTGAAACTGGAAGGCGTGAAATCGAATAGAAGCGCGATTGGGGCACGCGTTTTGGCGCACTATGGAGGCAACGTCCAGGCGCAAGCCGTCCTGAGCCAATCCAGCTACTATTCGTGCAATGATTCCCGGCTCCACTTCGGTCTTGGCGCGGCCAGCGAAGTTGATGTAGACGTTTTCTGGCCAAGCGGATTGCACGAGGTATTCAAGAAGATCTCAGCCAATCGGCTGATTACCATTCGCGAAGCCGCCGGGCTTGTACCGAATAAGGGATGGGCGCAATAAGTAGCCAATACTCCTTAAAATCAGTTATTTGCAAGACTAAAAAAGGCTCTTGACTACGTCCCCGATGGGATGTATAAAATGAAACTCGTCCAGAAAACGTTTTCCGACAACGGTGCTTTATTGTTCGACGTTTAAGGAGGCTTCCAATGAGACCCAGGGCATTAAGATGGACCGCTCTTCTCTGCTCCCTGCTCGGCTCCGCTGCTCTTCCGGTATTCGCACAATACACTTCAAACGTCCAAGGCGTGGTAGCAGGACTCCAGCGGAGCGGCCGTGGCGAAGGCCCAGCTCAAACTTGAGAATACTGGCACCAGTGAAGCGACCACTACGCAGACTGACGCGGGTGGCAATTATCGGTTCGTGAGCCTCGCTCCCGGAGCATACAAGCTAACGGTCGAGGCCGCCGGATTTGCCACAACTCAGGCACAATTCTCGCTTCTCACTGGCCAGAACCTGAGCATGCCCGTTTCCCTCAAGGTCGGTTCGGCGAGCGAGTCGGTAACAGTCTCCACGGAAGCTCCAATTGTAGACACGGGAGACAGTCGAACTGAACTCACCTTGCAAAACCAGGCAGTCGCGGAGTTGCCGATCGTCGGCCGGAATCTCGTTACGCTGGTGACGATGGCACCGGGAGTCTCTGGTTTGGGCACGAGCACTTCAGGGAGCCCGGCGTCGGGCACGGACAATTTCTCAACCGAAGAGCAAGTCGATGTGAGCGCAAACGGTCAGGGGCAAAACAACAATCAGTACGTCATCGACGGCCTAGACGTGACCAGCGGCATCAGGCAAGGCGTCTTGAATATCACACCTCAACCAGAGGCGATTCAAGAGACAAGCATTCAGGTCAACACATTCGCAGCCGACTACAGTCGCGCCGCTGGAATCCAGGTTCTGTTTACGACGAAGTCGGGTACGGACGCGTTTCATGGATCAGCATCAGATTGGTTCAACTACCAGGGGTTCTTCGCGAATCAACATTTTGTGAGCTCCGAGCAGAACCCGTACAAATCGTTCCATTCAAACAACATGTTTTATTCGCTGGGTGGTCCCATCATTCCTCACCACAACAGCTTCTTCTTTTTCACGGTGGAACTCCTGCGATCGTCTGCGAGTAGCGGCGGCTCGGTGACATTTGCGTCTCCAGAGTTCATCGCCTTTGCCAATACGAACTATGTGAACACAGTGGGAACGCAGGTGATGAGCAAGTATCTACCTACTGGTGTCGGAAATGTTTCCGTCCAACAAACAGCGCAGGCTGTCTTTGGCTCCGGGGCCGGCGGGTGCGGTACGACGGCCGGTCAGAACGGCGTGCCATGCACTCTGCCGATGATCGACACAGGTTCATTCGGTGCTACTGCAATCCGAAATGGTACTCAGTACTTTGGACGCATCGATCAGTCATTCAAGAAGGAGCGGCTCTACGGCAGCATATTCCGCACGCTTCTCCAGACTGGCGCACCGTCGCCAATGCCGGACTTCTCGGCCTTAAATAACACATGGCAGATAGGGGCGCAGGGAACCTGGGCTCACACCTTCTCTGCAAACTCACTAAACGAAGCCACCTTCGGGTTTAACAGGGTAGAGGGTGTTCTGGGTAGCGGCGCGAAGGACTATACGGTCCCGTCCATTTCAGTGAACGGAATTAATGCGGATGGTGGGCAGGCATACGGAGTTGGATTTGCACAGGGCGATTTTATCCAGCACAACTACCACTGGCGCGACGTGCTGACTCATGTTCGTGGCACGCATACTCTCAAATTCGGATACGAAGGTTGGTACGGAGATGATGTGGAGCCCTTCCAGGGTCCGTGGTCGCAACCGAAGTTTGCATTCGACAACCTGTTGAAGCTGGCTCAGGATGCTCCCACAAACGAGGGCGGAATAATGTATAACCCGCAAACGGGCCAGCAACAGTTGTGGAACTGGGACGCTGCATCCAGGACATTCGGATTGTTTGCGGAGGACAACTGGAAGGCGAGGAAGAATCTGACGCTCACGATGGGTCTGCGTTACGACGACAGTGGGAATCCCTGGTCCAAGAGCGCTGCAACGGTCTTCGGGAACTTCTACTACGGTACGGGCACAACAACCAACGAGCAGATCGCCAACGGTTACGCTAAGGAGACGCCGAAAGCTCTGCTCCATTCCGTCGATAATTTGTGGAGCCCTCGCGTCGGTGCGGCCTGGGATGTTACAGGCAAGGGTGACTGGCTCGTGCGCGGTGGCTATGGACTGTTCAACAATTGGCTGACTTCTGCGAACGTGCAAGAGGAATTCCGCGGTAGCCCCCCCGGGCTCGTGATGCCTACATTCTTCCCAAACACACCGAATCCGCCAATCTTTGTACTTGGAACCTCAAGCAAGCCACCCTTTGGCTTCACGTTCCCGACCTTCCCTGGCGGGCTGAATGCGCAAGGTGGTGTGGCCGGTGCGGGCTTCGCAATCGGTGGTATCAACCCGCTGCTCGAATCACCGAAAGTGAATATCTGGTCGGTAAGCCTGGTTCGACAGTTGAACAGAGTTTTCGCTGCAACAGTTGGCTATAGTGGCTCACATTCCTGGAATATTGTCGGAAACGGCAACTCGATCGGGGGTGTTTCCTATGGCGTGAACATTAACGTTCTGCCGGGAGACCTTATCACTCATGAAAGCAAGGTGCCGACTCGGCTTAATCCCAGCTTTGGGTCGATAACATATGCCGCGAATGACCGGTATGGGAACTACAACGGCGTGTACGTTGATCTGAAGGGACGTTTCTCTCGAGGATTCATAGACACGTCCTACACTCATTCCGTTTCCAAAGACAACGGGTTGGCGTATCCCACTCCGTACAATCTCTCCCAGTACTATGCGACCGTCGATCTTCGACGTTCCAAATCGCTTCTCTCTCAGCCTGAACTATTCGCTCAAGGGGATGAACGACGGGAAGGGTGTGATTGGCTATTTGACTGGGGGATGGGGGCTCAGCGGCACATCGATCTACCAGACCGGTTACCCCCTGACCGCTTCAAATGCCAACTCGTATATTCCCGTGTGCGCGAATACGGCGCCTGGGGCGCCCACGTGTCCGTCGTTCGCGAATCCAGCTGTGGGGTTCGCGCCGGGCAGTGGCGACTATAACGCTGACGGTAACAACCTCGACTATCCAGACGCGCTCAGCTATCACCAGTCGTCGGACAATAAGTCCTGGCTGACCGGGTCGATCCCGAAATCCAACTTCGCCGTTCCGTTACTTGGCAACGAGGGGAACGAGAAGCCGATGCAATTCCGTGGTCCGAATTTCATCGAGACGAATGCGAACTTCTACAAAGACACGCCAATCACTGAGCGCGTCAACTTCCAAATCCGGTTTGAATTCTTCAATCTTTTCAACCGGGCTAACTATGCAACGGTCGATACGAACTTCCCGGATGGGAACTTCGGTGCTGCAACATCGTCTCATGAGCCTAGGTTCTGGCAGGTAGCGGGGAGGCTCTCATTCTGATCTGAACCCGCGAAACTATCGGAGACTGTTACGGCCGGTTTGCTCCATAGGGGCTCCGGCCGTGGTTGTTTTCTGGGATCATCGCCATTCTCGCCGAGCACGGTGTTGCGATATCCTGCGGATTCAGAGCCTTTGCAATTCTATGGATTCAGGTTGAAATGGGTGCGCGATGGTGCGTTTAGGAGAACTAGTTTGCTTCACAGTTCTGCTGTTGCCGCTCCCCAGCCTGTTGGCGCAGGGAGGCGACGATCGAACAGCTTTGATAGTCTCCGCGCTTCGACAGGACCAGTTTGAAGAGGCTTTGAAGTTGACCCGCGCCGCGCTGGAGAAATCACCAGGCGATCCTCAGTTATGGACAATGCAGGGTGTCGCATACAAGGGCGAGGGAAATAAGAAGGAAGCGCTCAATTCATTTCGCCATGCACTCAAGACTGTCTCCAGACGCCATACCCGCATTACAGGGAGTTGCGGAGATTGATTTCAGCAATGGCGATGTGGCGGGAATTCCGGTTCTTGAGCATCTTCTTCGTCTACGACCGGATGATCTGACAAGTCACGGCATGCTGGCAGTTCTCGAGTTTCAAGCCGGGGATTGCAACTCTGCGGTCATTCACTTCAAGAAGGCTGCGGCGCTCTTTGAATCGCGACTTCCCGCCCTCAATGCGTATGGTACGTGCCTGGTCAAGTTGAAACATCTCGATGAGGCAATCGGCGTCTTTGAAGAATCTCTGGCGCTCGATCCTCAGGATCGAAGGCAGCGACAGATATTGGCTTCTGTTCAACTGATGGCTCATCAGCCGGAACAAGCGATTGCTAGTCTGGAGCCGCTGCTTGGCGCTGGCCCCGACGCTCAGACGCTGGAACTTGCGTCTGCGGCTTACGAAAGCGCGCACCAAACAGAGCAGGCCGTCGCGTCATTGCGGGAAGCAATTCTGCTTGAGCCGCAAAACGTGAATCTGTACGTGAATTTTGCCGTGCTCTCGGCAACCCACCAATCGTTTGATGTTGGAATCAATGTGGTGAATGAGGGAATCAATCTGCAGCCAAAGGCGGCGCCGCTCTATTTTGCGCGCGGAGTTCTCTTTGTCCAGCTCGCCGAATATGACAAAGCCCAGGCGGATTTCGACAAGGCTTACGAACTGGCCCCGAGCCAATCGTTGACCGTTGCTGCTCAAGGGTTGGCTTCTGTGCAGCAGAACGATCTGGATCATGCGCTTGATGGAATTCAGGCCAAGCTTGCTCGCAGGCCAGACGATCCGATCCTGCTCTATATGCAGGCCGACATCCTCACGCAACAGGGAGCAGAACCTGGCAGTCCCGAGTTCACGAAGGCTATGCGCTCAGCCAAGAGAGCCGTAGAGATTCGTCCTACGCTCGGCCCGGCCCGAGGTGTTCTGGCAAAGCTGTACCTTCAATCGGGTCAGTATCAGGAGGCTGCGAAAGAGTGCAGAAAGGCACTCGAGATTGATCCGAATGATCAATCCGCTGTCTACCATCTCATTCAGGCTCTGCGAAAGACCGAGAGCAAGTCTGAGATTCCTGGATTGTTGAAGCGTTTGGCTTCGCTTCGGCAGCAAGCCGCCACAGAGGAGCGCGAGCAGTATCGCTACAAGTTGGTTGAGGGAGAAACCGAGTCTAAATAGGCTCGGCTCTCTCGAGACATTCGGCAGTAAAATCATGAGGATACGTTTACATGGTGCTGCATATTGTTCCTGAATGCGCTATGATTTCACTTTGAAATACGGTAAGAAGTTGCAGCGCACGAGCGAGGAAACGTTTTCTTAATTGGCGACCTTCGTGGCGAGTAATTTGCGAGTCTCGTGTTGATTCAAACCGCGAGGGACAATAGAAAAGGGGAGCATCACTGATGACCAGGAAGAAGCACGTTGCGAAGCCGGGAACGCCTGCTGGATCTGCGAGAAGTGCATTTCATCTTGAGCCAAGCCGTCGAGAGTTTATGGCAGGGCTAACAGGAGCGGCGGTTCTCACCGCGCTGAGTGGAACCAAGGCGATCGCGCAGACTCCTGCAAGTGCCCTCAACATCGCACGGGTTGCTGTTCCGTCGAGTTTCACGTTCACCAGCGAGAATAAGATCTCAGCATTGAACGACGGCTTTGTACCCGCGGACTCATTCGACCGCACTCATGGCGTCTACGCGTTGCGGCGAGATTTGTCGGATGGCAGCGGCGAACCCTGGGTGCAGTATGAATGGAGCGAGCCGGTCAACATCAATAAGATCGAGGTCTACTGGGCAGTGGATCATCCGCGCCCGGCCGCGTTGCCTGGCAGTAGCTGGCCGACGATACATGCTCCACAGAGTTATCGCATTCTGTATTGGGACGGGCACGAATTTACTCCGGTTAGTAAACCGGAGGGCCTTGGCTTGGGAGTGGATACGTTTAACGTCAGTACATTCGAAGCAGTCAAGACAAGTAAACTTCGGCTCGAACTCAATCCGCAAAAGGGTCAGCCGGCTGGAATCCTCGAATGGAGGGTCTATAACTACGGCCCTGTTCCTTCTCTGCCACCGGTGATCGATGCAGGAATCGACAGGTCGGTGGTTTCAGGTGGCAAGTCCTATCTGACCGGTAAAGTGATCTGGCTTGAGGATTCGCAGGGGAACTCCGCCCGCTGGCTTAAGACATCCGGCCCTGCAACTGTCGCGTTCGAGAATGTTGCTTCTCCGGTCACCACCGCCACATTTTCGGCGCCTGGCGACTACGTGCTTACGCTGGCAGCTTCAGGATCAGATGACCGGTCGCACTCGTTGAGCGTGCACGTTGAGACGGCGCCTCCGAAAGACCGCCTGGATGTTGTCTACACCCGAAAATATTCGATCCAAAGTCCGTTCTGGTCAGAGCGCGCGAAGGTGCTCATCGTTGAATGGATTCCTCACTGCATCCGCATGTGCGAGCGAACCGATATCGCCGCGGGGCGCGGTGACGGCGGAATCGATAACTTCATCGAAGCGGGGAAAGCCAACCTCGGACAACCTCATGCCGCACATAAGGGCTATGTGTTCTCGAACGCATGGGTTCACCAGACAGTGGAATCCATGTGCATTGCGTTGATGGTTGATCCGCAGGGCGATCGCGATATCATGCAGGCGCAGGAACTGATGCGTTCGACGCTGGAGCGGTGGATCCCAATCATTCTTGCTGCCCAGATGCAGGATGGCTACCTGCAGACAGCCTATACACTGGCTGACCGCGCGAGCTGGCCAGAACGATGGTCGCCGGATCATCGCGGCAATCATGAAGGATATGTCGCCGGATACTTCATTGAATCGGCCATCAACCACTACACGCTGACCGATGGCAAAGATCTTCGTCTTTACAACGCAGCGAAGAAGCTGGCTGACTGCTGGGTCGCGAACATTGGTCCTGGCAAAAAGGATTGGTTCGATGGCCATCAGGAGATGGAACAGGCCCTGGTGCGCTTCGGGCGTTTTGTGAACGACCAGGAAGGCAATCACAAAGGAGACTCCTACATCGTTCTCGCAAAGTTCCTGTTGGACTCGCGCAGGGGAGGATCGGAGTACGACCAGAGCCACTTGCCACCCGGACAGCAGTACGAGGCTGTGGGCCACGCTGTGCGCGCCACTTATTTCTACTCCGGTATGGCGGACATCGCCGCAGAGACACACGACCCGGATTATCAGAGCGCCGTCATTTCGCTCTGGGACAACATGGTCAACAAGAAATACTATCTGACCGGCGGTATTGGAAGTGGTGAGACTTCGGAAGGATTCGGACCGAACTACTCGCTTCGCAATGAAGCGTACTGTGAGACGTGTTCGAGCTGTGGGCTTATTTTCTTCCAGTACAAGCTGAACCTCGCGTATCACGACGCTAAGTATGCCGACCTTTACGAGCAGACGATGTATAACGCCTTGCTGGGCGGTGTTGCACTTGATGGAAAGAGCTACTGTTACACGAATCCGTTGATTGATACAGAGCGTGCGCTGTGGCATGTTTGTCCGTGCTGCGTGGGCAATCTCTCGCGCACTCTGCTCATGATTCCGACCTGGACCTACGTAAAGGACAAGACGGGACTATACGTCAACATGTTCGTTGGGAGCCGGGTCCAGGTGGGGCAAGTCGCCGGCACGAATGTTGAGGTGATCCAGAAGACTGAATACCCATGGAAGGGGGCGATCTCCATCACCGTGAATCCGGAGCAGGCCAAGACGTTTTCAGTGTACGTGCGGATTCCGGATCGAACCACGAGCAGGCTCTACAAGGAGTCTCCTGCCGTCCGTGGCGTGAAGAGGTTCGCCGTGAACGGCCGGGAGGAGAAGCCGGTTATTCAAAAGGGCTATGCAGTTGTGACACGCGAATGGAAAGCCGGAGATCGCATCGAACTGGAATTGCCGATGGAGCCCCAGCGGATCGTAGCGGATCCCCGCATTAAAGCTGACGCCGACCTGGTAGCTCTGCAATATGGCCCGCTTGTTTACAACGTCGAGACGGCCGATAGTCAGAACATTCATCAGAAGCTCGGTGATGCTCCGCTCAAGATGGAGTGGAAACCGGATCTACTCGGCGGAACAATGGTCATTAAGGGCAAGTGGGCAGATGGCTCTGAACTGTTAGCCATTCCGAATTATGCGCGGATGAACCGAGTGGGTCCGCCGAATGCCTACCCCACAGAGCAGACCGTTAGCGCCGGCGCGGGGCATCTTCCCAAATTCGGCCCTTCCGTCGATTCGAAGGTGTGGATCTAGCTGCTTCGGCGTTCGGTGGAATTCAAAACGAGAGGCAATAGCTTTGGCCATTGGTGGGCTGAAACTGGAAGACTCGCGAGACTCCGTGAAGAAGACCATCACGCGCCGTTCCGCTCTGGCAGGGCTCTGCGCCGGTTCGACGGTTTTGATGACCGGACAGGCGAGGGCCCTTTGGAGCGACGCGACGGAGAGTCCCGCCGGCCCTCCCGGAGCTGTGAACTTCAGTCTTACTGCTGTCTCTGACAAAACGCTGCGCATCGGAATTTCGCCGGTCAATGACAGGCCCGCATCCCGATTTCATGAGCTTGGTGTGGTTGACAGACAATGGCCCGAGACGATCGCGACGAGCCTTGAAAAGCAGACAGTCCCAATTGTGTGGGGCAAATACAGACTCGAGGTTCGCCAGAATCCTCTCACTATTACTGCGCTGGACAAAGGGCGAACTCGACAGGAAATTCAGTTTCAAACGGATAGCACCAACATTCACTTTCGTCTCGATGGACCTGTCTTCGGATTGGGAGAGGGGGTTCAGGCCTATGATCTGCGAGGCGCTAAAGATGCGATGGGGAACGGCGAAGGTGTTCGGGGGCTTGAAACATTCGGCGCTCGACTCCCGATTCCGTGGGTCATCAGTCCGTCAGGATGGGGATTGTTCGTCGGGCAACCGTCAGGCGATTTTCTGTTCACACAGAATGAGGGAATATTTCGCTGCAATGAGGCTACCTCCACCCGAAATGTCTTCCTGATATTGGGTGACACTCCTGCCGAAGTAATTACCGAGTACGCAAACCTGACGGGCTTCCCTCATATGCCGCCTCTCTGGTCGCTCGGATACCAGCAATCACACCGCACACTAAGCAGTCGCGATGAAGTTCTAAATATCGCAAAGACATTCCGTGACAAGAAGCTGCCATGCGACGCGCTGATCTACCTTGGAACCGGCTTCTGTCCATCCGGGTGGAATACGGGTCACGGTTCCTTCACTTTCAACGACAAGGTGTTTCCGGACCCTGACGCGATGTTGCGGAGGATTCACGAAGAGCATTTGAAAGTTGTTCTGCACATGGTTCCCCCCGGGGATCTGCATGGGGCGGTGTCTGACACTGGCGCGGTTGCGGATATGCCCGGAGACGCGTCTCCGTATTGGAAGCGGCATGTTCCATTAGTGCAGCTCGGCGTTGACGGCTGGTGGCCCGATGAAGGCGATCGACTCTCCGTCTATGCCAGGTTTGAGCGCAATCAAATGTATTGGGATGGTCCGGTCGAACTGGAACCGAATAAGCGCCCTTTCGCTCTCCATCGGAATGGTTATGCGGGAATGCAGCGCTTTGGATGGCTATGGTCCGGCGACACACTGTCGACCTGGGCTGCACTGAAAGCGCAGATTGCGAACGGTATCATCGTGGGCCTATGCGGAATTCCCTATTGGGGCTCGGATACCGGCGGCTTTGTTCCGACGCTTGAATACACGCCGGAGCTGTTTGTCCGTTGGTTCCAATTCAGTTCATTTTGCCCGTCATTTCGCTCGCACGGCCGGACGTGGAAACTTCACCTTCCCTGGGGATGGAATACAGGGTACGGCCGAGCCGAAGGAAGTTACGGGAGACTGGGTAGCTGACTGGCCGCCCGCAGAGGATCTCCATCGGCCAGAGGTTGAAGAAATCTGCCGCAAGTTCTTAAATCTGCGCTACCAACTGATGCCGTATCTGTATTCGTGCGTAGCCAAGACGCACACGACGGGACTCCCTCTCATCAGGGCTCTTTGGCTCGAGTTTCCGAATGACGAACAGGCACGTCTAATCGATGACTCCTATATCTGGGGAGAAAGTTTCCTCGTGGCACCTGTCTATCAAAAGCAGGCAACGGAGAGGCAGGTATATCTTCCGGAAGGCCAATGGTGGAACTTCTGGAACAATGAGCGAATTGAGGGCGGGAAGCGGGTGACGAGCCAGGCCGGGCTGGACAGCATTCCACTATTTGTGAAAGCCGGATCTATTGTGCCAATTGGCCCCGTGAAGCAGTATACGAGCGAGCAGAGCAATGAGCTGATGACCCTTCGCGTTTACCCGGGAGCTTCTGGAAGGTTCACCTGGTTTGAAGATGATGGTTACAGTTTCGAATTTGAGAAGGGTAAATGTCTCCGTGTTCAATGCGATTGGAACGAAAGCAATCGCACTTTGGCCCTGGCCGTCGATCCCACAACCAACGTGGCCGCCGGTCGAGAGATTCGTGTTGAGGTTGCGGGAGGAGGCCCCGCAAAGACGTTGACACTCGGGGACAGGGTCACGAAGATTCAGTTGTGATCGCAACGAGCTGAATCTGACAATTTCGCTGGTTGGCAGTCCAAGGGCATGGAATCGTGGAGGACAGTTGTAATGGAACGCCGGCGATATGGTTTGAAGCAGGGAATGGCGCTCGCTAAAGGCGCGGTGAGGATGCGCAATGCGGCGGCATTCCTGGCAGTTGGCCTGGTCGCGGCTCTTGCCTGGAGCCTGATTCGCGGCCTGGGAGGAGGCGGAGGCTCTGTCTTCGCTCGAACTCCTACCGATCCCGCCACGATTACAGTGGACTATCCGGAGAATGGGTCGATCTTTCCGCCGGAGATCACGCCTCCAACTTTTATCTGGCATGACGAATCGAATGCCGATGCGGAGTGGACGATCGATGTGTCCTTCAGCGACGGGTCGCCGGCGATTCACTTCAATTCCCCGGGAGCGCCCCCTCGCATCGGTGAGATCGACCCACGCTGCGTCTCCCCGAGCAATGAATTGCCCACGCTTACTCCCCGGCAAGCCGCCGCGCATACCTGGATACCGACGGCAGAGGCCTGGCAAGAGATCAAACTGCACTCAAAAGAACATGCAGCCACCATCACGATCATGGGAGTCCAGACTGGGCATTCGGGTGAGGCCGTCTCTCGCGGCACAGTGACCATGGAGACATCCAAGGATCCGGTAGGGGCGCCGATCTTCTATCGCGACGTGCCTTTGATTCCGTCAAAGGGGGAAAAGGGTGTGATCCAGCCGCTGGCCAGACAAGATCTGCCTCTGCTTGCCTGGCGCCTGCGCGATGTCGGCCAACCCACCAGCCGGCTGCTGCTTACCGGCATGCACACCTGCGCCAATTGCCATTCGTTCTCACGCGACGGAAAGACGTTTGGAATGGATATCGACGGGCCTGCAAACGACAAGGGGCTCTACGCAATCGCTTCCATCAAGCCGCAGATGTCTCTTCGAAACCAGGACGTCATCTCCTGGAGCGCTATCAAGGATCAAACGGCTTCGCCGTCCAGAATCGGCTTCATGTCCCAGGTGTCACCTGATGGGAGGTACGTAGTGACCATGTTGCGGGATCTGAGGGCGCAACTTGGCAAGAGCTACTACCTCGTCAACTTCCAGGACTACCGTTTTCTGCAAGTCTTTTATCCGACGCGTGGAATCCTGGCCTGGTACGACCGAACCACTGGAAAAAAGCAGCCTTTGCCCGGGGCCGACGATGAGCGCTTTGTGCAGACCAACGCAGTGTGGAGTCCCGACGGGAAGTTTGTGGTCTTTGCCCGGGCTGAAGCACGCGACCCCGAGACGCCGGGCCAGAAGGCACCCAGGCATGCAAACGATCCAGAGGAGACCCAGATCAAGTACGACCTGTATCGAATCCCCTTTAACGGCGGCAAGGGCGGTGTTCCAGAACCGATTGAAGGCGCCTCAAACAACGGAATGAGCAACAGCTTTCCAAAGGTCTCTCCCGATGGCCGCTGGATCGTCTTCGTCGAGAGTCGTAATGCGCAGTTGATGCGCCCTGACAGCCAACTCTATATCGTTCCTTTTGAGGGCGGAGTGGCCACTCGTCTCCGCTGCAATACGCCGCTGATGAATTCATGGCACAGTTTTTCGCCCGACGGCCGCTGGATGGTTTTCTCCTCCAAGAGCCGTTCTCCATATACTCAAATGTTTCTGACGCACCTGGACAAGGAAGGCAACTCCAGTCCCGCGATCCTGATCGACAACGCGACGGCGGCGAATCGCGCAGTGAACATTCCGGAGTTTGTGAACATACCTTCGAATGGGATGATGAAAATCGATGTGCCTGCCGCCGAGGCCTATCGCCTTTTAGATCTTGCTACTGATCTCGTTGCCCAGGGCAAGACCGACGAGGCCGTCGTGGAATGGAGAAAAGTCCTGGAAATGGACCCTCGAAATGCTTCGGCACATTTCAATCTGGGGGCCGCGCTCATGAGAAAGGGAGACTACCGCCGAGGGAACGAAACATCTGCAAGAGGCACATGCGATCGATCCTTCGACTCCCGACCCGGACGAAATGGAGATCACTCTCGAGTTGCAGTCCTATTATCGAAAGCAATTCAACGCCGCTATCGCAAGCTCCGATTGCAAAGCGGCCGCTGATTTCGGGCAGAAGCTTCTCGCCACGAGCCCGGACATTGAAGTCAGCAAGGCGATGAAAGGGTGTGCGGCCAAACCTGAGCGTGTGCAGCCCTAGCAGACAGCTCACATCCGTTGGTAAATATATCGCCGAGCTGTCTCATACTTTAGAATCAAAAATCAACAAAGTTGAGCCCAGAATTGAAAATGCTGACGAAGTGATTAGCTGCCACCGATTTCTCAGCCATTGATAACGGCGGCGTGGTTCTTCGATACCTCATCTCTTCGGTTCCAAGCGGCGAACTGGTTGAGGCTGTGGGTTAGAAACGCACCAATGATGATTTCGTAGCGATGCTATTAGCATTTCGAAACCAGGATGGAGTTCCGGATGAACTTGAACGGAAATACCAGGTTTTCCCATACGATCCGTCGCTGGTTTTTTCTGAGCTTCACAGTTTTGACGATCTCGCTGCTCGGGAATGGCGAGAGCCAATATGCAGCGCACACCTTCGCCGTGCAAGACGGCCAGTTTGCCCTCGACGGCAGGCCCTTCCGGATTATTTCTGGCGAGATGCACTATGCACGCATCCCGCGAGCCTACTGGCGCGAACGCCTCCGCATGGCCAAGGCGATGGGGCTTAATACTGTTGCGACCTACGTCTTTTGGAATGTGCACGAGCCGCGCCCCGGCGTTTACGACTTCTCCGGCAACAACGATGTCGCTGAATATATTCGCGAAGCGCAACAAGAGGGCCTGTACGTAATTTTGCGCCCCGGACCTTACGTATGCGCCGAATGGGAATTCGGGGGGTACCCAGCATGGCTACTGAAGGACCATTCTATGGTCGTGCGAAGCAGCGACCCGAAGTATGTTGCCGTCGCAGACCGCTGGATCAAACGACTTGGCGAAGAACTGGCACCCTTGCAGATCGGTAACGGCGGCCCGATTCTCCTCGTTCAGATGGAGAACGAATACGGTTCGTTCGGTGACGACCACGCGTATATGGAGCAGCTGAGGCGATCTCTGCTCGATTCCGGGTTCACGAAGTCGGTGCTTTACACCGCGGACGCTCCCGGCAACATTGCCAAGGGATCGGTACCAGAGCTACCGGCGGGCATCAATTTCAATGCGGAAGACCCAAGCGGTGCTGAGAAGGGCTTTGCCTTGCTGAAGAATCTTCGTCCGAATGGGCCCTTCTTTAGCAGCGAATTCTGGGTGGGATGGTTCGACCACTGGGGGCAAGGGCATGCTTACACCGACGCAGCGAGAGAGGTTGCCAATCTGGAGTGGATGCTTGGCCAAGGTTACTCGGTCAACCTTTACATGTTTCACGGAGGAACAAGCTTTGGTTGGATGAACGGCGCCAATAGCGACGGCAAGAGCTACGAACCCGATGTAACCAGCTACGACTACGACGCCCCTCTGGATGAGAGTGGCCGCCCAACGCGAAGTTATTTTATGTTTCGCGATATGATCGCCAAAGTCACCGGAGTTAAGCCTCCTTCTGTGCCGGCGATTGCACCCGCGATCAGGGTGGCTAAATTCAAATTGGACGAGGGCGTCTCGCTTTGGAAAACGCTTCCGGAACCGATACATTTCGAGCGGCCTGTGAGTATGGAGGATGTTGATGAGGCGTACGGCTACATACTGTATCGCACGCAGATCAAAGGACCAGTGGCGGGTGACCTCGTGCTTGAGCAACTACACGATTACGCGCAGATTTATCTAGATGGAAAACTTGTTGGGACATTAGATCGGCGGCTGGGACAGAGCCATCTCTCGCTCGCCGTAAAAGGGTCGGCCAGCCAGTTGGACATCCTGGTTGAGAATTCGGGTCGTGTGAACTACCTGTCGGACCCGCGGGGAGAACGCAAAGGCATCACGAATGAAGTCACGCTGGCCGGCGCGCCCATCGTTGGATGGGACATTCGTCCGTTGCCGATGCTGCAACCGTCAGAGCTACCGTTCTCGCAGGCGGCTTGCGAGGGTGCCTGCTTCTACCGTGGCTCATTCAATGTTGATAAGCCCGGCGACACGTTTCTCGATACGAGTGCTTTCAGCAAAGGAGAAGTCTGGCTGAATGGGCACGCGCTTGGAAGAATTTGGAACATCGGGCCACAAGTGACGCTCTACGTTCCAGGTCCCTGGCTGCACACGGGGAAAAACAGCGTGGTCGTGTTCGACCTCAATGGAAAGCCGGGACGCTCCCTGGTTGGACGTGAGAAACCGATTCTCGGATCAGCTGCCCAGTGGCTGCGTTCAAGGATTTTGCTGCATCGCCGACTTTCAATCCTCACCGCGGGACTATTGGTTTTGTTTTCAGTCTTCCTGATCGGCTGGCGAGCTTTTGAACGAAGGAATCGAAGCGTTTCGTCAAGGGTAGGCTGAGAAGCCTGGCGCGCAATGCGACTATGCGCAGGCGGCGATGACTTTTGTGTCAGGCCTTTTCCTAAAGCGATTTTCCGCAGGCTTTGAAAGTCGCGCTCCGATACGGAGCGTGGCGCAATGGGAGCAACCTTGGGTCCTGGATGGTTCCTTATCCGGGCGCGCCTGCGTTTTCCCGGTCGATAGCCAATTGTGATCTTTCCTCTTGACAAGGGAATCAGGGAGAGTGGTACTTTTGGTTCGCTGTTCAAACAATATGAAGATCAGGCGTTCTCTTGCGGTTTCTTGGAGGTCCTTCATGCTCTCACGTCTCGTAATGAGAGCGCCCCTGGTGGCGCTCGTTTTAACGCTTCTTCTATGCCTTTCGCAGGCATCGTCAGGACAAGCAGTCAATGGGACGTTGCTTGGAACTGTGAATGATGCGACAGGCGCAGCCGTTTCCAATGCCAAAGTTGTCGCGACCCAGACATCGACGGGCGCAATTCACGAGAGTCTGACAAACGAGAGCGGCAACTATACGATCCCGGACCTGCAACCCGGGCCATATAGTGTCGCCGTCGAGGCGCCCGGGTTCAAGAAGGCTCTGCAGGAGAACATCGTTCTCGCCAGCAATTCGTCGACTCGCGTCGATGTGGATCTGCAAACCGGGAACGTGACCGAAACCATTCAAGTGACCACGGCACCGCCGCTCCTGCAGACCGATCGCGCGGATATCACGACCAAGATCGAGACCGAGCAAGTGCTGGACATGCCCCTGGGAACGAACCGCAACTTCCAGTCGCTGATCAACCTGGTTCCCGGGGCAGCGCCTGCGACATTTCAACATTCGCAGTTTTTCAATGCTGCCAGCTCTTTGCAGACCGAAGTGAACGGCCTGCCGCGCCAGGGGAACCTGTACCAGATCGATGGTGTAGATGACGACGAGCGCACCGGTCTGCTGCAGATCATCATCCCCCCTGCCGAGGCGATCTCTGCGGTTGACATCTCCACGAACAACTTTGAGGCCGAGCTTGGACGAGCGACCGGCGCTGTCACCAATGTGACGCTCAAGTCCGGCACCAACGCGTTTCACGGTTCTGCGTTTGAATTTATTCAGAACAATGCTTTGAATGCCCGCTCCTACTTCAGCGGCCCCCTCGGTCACTTGTCCTACAACTACTTTGGAGGATCGATTGGCGGCCCGATCATCAAGGAGAAGCTGTTCATTTTCGGTGATTACCTGCATACCTCCGATCATGAGAAGGTCTCAAACACATTTACGATTCCGGACTCGCGCTACATCACGAACGCCGGCCACACACCAGGTTGCAGCGATCCGGTGGGTTGCATTGATTTGAGCGCTGCTTACAACGGGACGAAGGGCCAGATCTACGATCCTGCAACCGGTGATGGAAAGACGACACATCGGACCCCATTCACGAATAACCAGATACCCTACAGCCGGGTGAACCCGGTTTCCCTGAATGCTCTGCAACTCTTGAATCAGGCTGCTGCAAAATACGGCACGCTGATTTCCAAGCCACTCAATAACCCGTCAAACAACTACGTAACCAATCTTCCGTTTACCAAGTCCACGGATAGCTTCGACATCAAAGCGGACTTCTCTCTGACGGAGAAGAATCACTTCAGCGGCCGCTACAGCTGGCAAAGGGCGGTTACGTTCCAGGAGGCCGCGTTTGGATCCTTTCTTGGTGGTCCGGCGGGCGGAGGTTTCCAGGGAACCGGAACGCAGACTTCGTACAGTACCGGGGTCAATTACGACCGGGTATTCTCGCCGAGTTTCTTCACAGAAGTCCGAGTGGGCGTGGCGCATCTCGGCAACCAGGCGCAGCCAAATGACTACGGCTCGGATGACGCGACCACGCTCGGCGTCCCTGGCGTGAATATCGAAGGGCAGCCGTTTACCAGTGGACAGGTAGGGATCATCCTCACTGGGTTTTCGCCCAACAGCACCACTCCGCTCATCGGCTACTCAGCATCGGTGCCGTGGATTCGTGCCGAGTCAAACATTGACTTTGTGAACAACTGGACAAAGATCGTTGGCAATCATTCCTTCAAATGGGGAGCCGACGTTCGCCGTGTTCGCGATGATCTGCTGCAGGATCAGACGTTCAGCCCACGCGGGGCGTACACGTTTAACGATGTTCAGACCTCCGACGCAAGCGCTGCCGGGACCACGGTTGCCAATGACATTGCGAGCTTCCTGTTCGACCAGCCCAGCCAGGTTGGGCGCGACCTCAACACGTTCTTCCCCCGCTATCGCCAGTGGTGGGTCTTTGCGTTCGCGAGCGATAAGTGGCAGGCCACTTCAAAGCTGACTGTGGATCTGGGGCTGCGCTGGGATCTCTATCCCCCGGCAACTCCTGCTGTCTCAGGCGGATTCTCAAACTATGACCCGGTTAACAACCAGCTGGTGCTGGCGGGGCTTGGCGGCAATCCGTCCAATCTTGGGATGACGACGCAGTATGGCTATTTTGCTCCGCGCACCGGATTCGCATATCGAGTCCGCAACAACACGGTCGTCCGTGGCGGCTTCGGCGTCAGCTACACGCCATTCCCGGATAACACCTACGCGTACAACTACCCCATTCGCGCGAATAACAGCTACCAACCGGCGGGAACTTCCGGTTTCACTCCGGCGGTGCTGGCTGATGGAGCAACGGTTGCCACATTCCAGGCAGGATTCCCGGCGCCTGTGCCGGTCACGATCCCTGACAACGGAATTATCCAGACAAACACGCCGTTCCTGACCAGCCAGGTCTACACCTACATTCCGAAGAACTACAAGAACCCGTATGCGACTTCGTGGAATGTGGTGCTGCAGCAAGCATTGCCATACGACATGTCGGCCCAGCTTGCGTATGTAGCGAATCACGGCACCAATATTTCCGGGGCGCAGAACATCAATCTGCCGAGCACCTATGGCGGAGGCGCCAACTCTTCCCCGGAGTACGCAGCATTCAAGCGGACTGCAGCTACCAATCAGTACTTCCTGGGCTTCTCTTCCAACTACCAGTCGTTGCAAGCTCAGTTGACCAAGCGTATGTCGCATGGTCTCGCATTTACTTCCGCTTTCACCTGGGGCAAGGCGCTGGGGTACATCAGCGGAGACGACGGCGGGCTGACCTTCTTCATCGACTGGCGCCGCAACTATGCTCCGCTGGATTTTGATCGGCAGCTTAATTTCGAGCAGAGCTTTACGTATGAGCTGCCCTTCGGCCGGGGTCACCAAATGCTTAATTCGGGCGTTGGGGACGCTGTGTTCGGAGGCTGGAGGGTTACGGGCATCATCTCCGCGCTTTCGGGATTGCCATTTACAGTCACGGCGAGCGGAGGCACGCTGAACACGCCGGGCACAGCGCAGACGGCCTCGCATAGTGGCGGTTTCCGCAAGCCTGGAGGCATTGGGGCCAGCAGCCCATGGTTCGATCCTACGCAGTTCACTCAGCCCTCGGGCTGCACCGGTCAGTCACCGTGCACCAACCCCGGGCTGGGCAATACCGGCAGGAACCAGTTCCGCGGGCCTGGGTACATTCAGAACAATCTATCGCTGTTCAAGGGGTTCCACGTCTATCGTGAGTCGACGCTGGAGATTCGCGTCGACGCATTCCAACTCAGCAACACACCGCAATTCGGACTGCCGAATGCGGGTGGTGTAACGGCTTCCAACTTCGGCACCATCACCAGCACGCTCGGCAGCGGGCAGGGAAGCGTGAATGGTGTTGGTGGCGGACGAACTCTGCAGGGCTCGGCGAGGTTCAGCTTCTAGCGCCGAACTCTAGTTAACCAGTGCGGCCGGTCGGAGCTATTCGAGCTTACGGGCGGCCGCACCAAACGCAAAACGCGCGATCTATTTTTGTCTTGCTGTACTTGCGATAGGAACACATGCCGACAATCACAAGGCGCACATTTCTTGCCGGGACAGTGGCCACGGCGATGGCCTCAATTCATCCAACGTTGGCTCTGGCCGAAACACTAAAGTCCTCATTCAAGGTCTCTGTCATCAATGATGAGATATCTTCGGACTTTGATCATGCATGCCATGTCGCCTCTCAGGAGTTTGGCCTGGGATGGATAGAGCTGCGTTCGATGTGGGACAAGAACCTGATGGATCTGACCTCTGCGCAGCTTGACGAAGCGCAGAAGATTCTTGCGAAGTATGGTCTTCAGGTAACAGATATAGCCAGTCCGCTGTTCAAGACGGATTGGCCGGGAGCGCCGCGATCACCGTATGGATCAAAGGGCGACCTTCATGGCGCGGCCGAGGGCACATTCAAAGAGCAAGATGAGATCCTCGAGAAATCGATCGCACTTGCCAAGACATTCAAAACCGGGAAGGTTCGCTGTTTCGACTTCTGGCGGCTCGAAGATGTGACGCCCTATCGCGCTGCGATCGACGAGAAGGTTCGTTCGGCTGCCGAGGTTGCGGGCAAGCAGGGCATCCTGCTTGTTCTCGAAAATGAATTTGCATGCAACACCGCTACGGGCCGCGAATCGGCCCGAACAATGAACGCAATTCGATCGCCGCACCTGGCGCTGAACTGGGATCCTGCGAATGCAGTCATGCGCGGTGAACTCGATGCGTTTCCGGCGGCCTGGGAGACGATTCCCAAAGACCGCATTCATCACTGCCATTGCAAGAATGCGGTGAAAAATGACGCGGGAAAGATTGAGTGGTCTCCGGTTGATAAGGGACTGATCGACTGGGCTGCGCAGTTTCGCGCACTCAAGCGAATCGGCTATTCTGAAGCCATCAGTCTCGAAACACACTGGCATGGCGGAGGCACTCCCGAAGAGTCCACTCGCATCAGCTGGAATGGCATGAAGAAAGCGCTGATCGAATCTGGGAACCTTCAGACTCCCTAAGGAGGACCGGAGCGCAAACCCTGGGTAGAGCTCGATCTTTGCCCAACGAATGGAGAATAAGGTGGTTACACGGCGTGAATTTCTCGATACTCTCGCAGTCGGCGCGGCCGGCCTCGCGATTACGTCTTCCGCAAAGAGCTACGGTCAGATTCTGGGCTCCAACGATCGCCTGAATTTCGCGGTGATCGGCCTTCACTCACGGGCTTATGCACATCTTTCCGCGCTCAAGGCGAACAAGGCTGCGGCGCGCATCTCGCACGTCTGCGATGTGGACAGCAACACCCTCAAGAAGTTTGCAGCCGAGACGGAAAAGGAGATGGGCGAAGCTCCGGCGACGGACAAGGACTTCAGGAGCATTCTGCAACTGAAGGAGATCGACGCAATCACGATTGCGACTCCTGACCACTGGCACTCGCCCATGGCGATCGCCGGGCTTCAGGCGGGCAAACATGTCTATGTGGAAAAGCCCTGCAGCCACAACCCTGCCGAAGGCGCTCTCCTTGTCGAGGCGCAGAAGAAGTACGGCAAGCTGGTGCAGATGGGCACGCAGCAGCGCTCCTCGCCACACACCATCGAGGTGGTTCACAAGGTGCAGGACGGGATCATTGGCCGCGCCTATTTTGCGAAAGCCTGGTATAGCAACACGCGCAAGTCTATCGGCACCGGAAAGGAAGCGGCTGTACCGCAGCAACTTGACTGGGATCTCTGGCAAGGGCCTGCTCCGCGCCGCGCATACACCGACAACATCCAGCCTTACAACTGGCATTGGTTCAGGACGTACGGCACAGGGGAGACATTGAACAACGGCACGCATGAAATTGACGTGTGCCGCTGGGTGCTTGGCGTCGATTATCCGATGAGTGTTTCGTCGTCGGGCGGGAGATACCACTTCAAGGATGACTGGCAGTTTTACGATACGCTCGTCACGAATTACGAGTACCCTGACAAGCTGATCTCGTGGGACTGCAAATGCTGCCAGGGGATGAAGTACTACGACCGCGATCGTGGTTCCGCAATTATGGGGACAACGGGCAGTATTGTCGTCGATCGAGACGGCTATGAGATCTACGATCTCAAAGGAAACAAGACGAGCGAGGTGAAGGCCGGGCAGGGCACATCTTCCGCGGATCTTATGGGGCGGGATTCGATGACCGATGCGCATTTCGCGAACTTCATTGCAGGTATACGCAAGGGAGAGAAGCTCAATGCCCCGGTCGCTGTGGGCAACGTTGCGGTCACAATGCTTCAGCTCTCAAACATCGCCTGGGAGGTGAACAGAAAGCTTGAGCTTGACACCACGGACGGCAAGATTCGGAACGACGCCGAAGCGATGAAGGGGTGGAAGCGCGAGTACGAACCCGGATGGGCGCCCAAACTCTAGAAGTCCAGGAAGAACGAGGAAGGCGAGAGACAATCAGACTGAACGGCTCCCGCAAAGATCAACCTCGAGATTCGTCTCGCATGCAGCACATCGACGCGCGGAGCACGGACTATGACAAATAGCGTTTCACGGCGCACCTTCCTTCAGGCAGGTGCATTGACTGCGGCATCTTCAGCCATCCTGCGAGTCCCGGCATTTGCTGAGCCTTCGCATGCCACGGGAAAGCCGAATCCGATTCACCTGGGACTGGCGACCTACACTTTTCGCAACTTCACGCGGGAGCAGATGCTCGCGTTCCTCAAGCAGATCAACGTCAGCAGTCTCAATGCGAAGGATGTAAAGGACCATCTTCCTGTCGATGAACAGGGAGAGGCGAAGGCGTTGGCCGACTATGCGGCTGCCGGCGTCAAGCTCCATGCAGCGGGCGCGATTTACTTCCGCAAGGATGAAGATGCCGATATCCGCGCAAAATTCGAGTATTGCAAGCGCGCGGGAGTCTCAGTAATTGTTGCTGGCGATCCGACGCCGGAGACGCTTCCTCGCGTCGAAAAGTTCGTGAAGGAGTACGACATCAAGATCGCGATTCACAATCACGGACCCGAGGATCCCGTGTGGCCTTCGCCGCTGGACATTCTCAAACTGATCAAGAATCTCGATCCCCGCATCGGCTGCTGCATTGACGTGGGTCATACGGTGCGTGCGGGGACGGATGTGGTCCAGGCAATTCATGAAGTGGGTCCCCGGCTTTTCAACGTGCACATGAAGGATCTCACCAGCTTCAAGAGCAAGGAAAGCCAGGTGGCCGTGGGCGATGGAATCATGCCCGTGCACGAGATTTTTGCCGCTCTGATCGAGACCAAGTACAACGGCTTCGTGGACCTCGAGTATGAGGTTCATGCAGATGATCCGATGCCTGGAGTGATTGCGAGCTTCGCGTATATGCGGGGGGTTCTGGCCGGCATGGGATACTTAAACCAAGATTTACAGTGACATCCCAGCTTTCGCTGGCAAGGGCTAGAAGAATGCTGATCCATGATGATCGTCTTTTTCCTATCGACGGGGAGACGCGCAAGATTGCGCGGGCTCTGTATTCCCATATCGCGAAACTGCCGATTGTGAGCCCTCATGGCCACACTCAGGCAGGTTGGTTTTCAAAGAACGAGCCGTTTGCCGACCCTGCAAAGCTTTTCGTGCAGCCAGATCACTACGTGTTTCGCATGCTGTATAGCCAGGGTATTTCGCTGGACGAGCTTGAGATTGGCAAGCCGGAATTGAAGGATCCGCGCAAGGTCTGGCGCATATTCGCCAGCCACTACTACCTTTTTCGTGGTACGCCAACGCGGATCTGGCTTGACTACGCATTTCAAGAGCTATTCGGGTTCGAGGAACGGCTCTCAGAGAAGACTGCCGACGCATACTTCGATCGAATCTCCGAGATGCTGAAGACACCGGCGTTTCTTCCTCGCGCGCTTTATGAGCGCTTCAATATTGAGGTTCTGGCGACGACGGATTCACCTCTGGACACGCTTGAGGATCACATAGCCATCCGCGATTCAGGATGGAAAGCAAGAATCATACCCAATTTCCGCCCAGATCCCGTGGTCGATCCGGACTTCCCGGGATTTGCCGAGAACCTTGTCAAGCTTGGAAACCAGACCAGGGAGGACACAACCTCATGGAACGGGTATAAGAATGCCCTCCGCAAGGAACGCATTCGTTTCCGCGACCTTGGGTGCACCGCTACCGATCATGGGCATCCGACCGCGCAGACCGCCGATCTCTCAGAGGCCGATGCGACTGCGCTGTTTTGCCGCGTTGTATCCGGCAAGTCCGACGCCAACGACCGTGAACTTTTCAGGGCGCAGATTCTGACCGAGATGGCGTTGATGAGCGTCGAAGACGGACTCGTGATGCAGATCCACCCGGGGAGTGTGCGCAATCATAACCGAAAGGTATACGAACGCTTCGGGCGCGATGTGGGTGCTGACATTCCCGGGCAGGTCGACTTTGTGCATGCGCTCCAGCCGCTGCTCGGCCGTGTGGGCAATGAAAAGAACCTGACCATCATCCTGTTCACTCTTGATGAGACAACCTATAGCCGCGAACTTGCGCCGCTGGCGGGACATTATCCATGCCTGAGGCTCGGGCCGGCCTGGTGGTTTCATGACAGTCCTGAAGGCATGATGCGCTTCCGCGAACAGGCAACGGAGACGGCCGGGTTCTATAACACGGTGGGATTCAATGACGATACTCGCGCCTTCCTGTCCATTCCGGCGCGACATGATGTCGCTCGTCGCGTCGATTGCGCGTTCCTTGCAAAGCTGGTGGCCGAACACCGTCTTGAAGAGGATGAAGCATTCGAAGTTGCGCATGCGCTGACGTACGGCCTCGTCAAGAAGGCGTATCGGCTTTGAAGGTTCTTGGGCTCTCCGCCGGCGCGGCTGAAGTCGTGCCTGACACAAACCGCGAGGTGGGAGAGCAGTACAAATTGGATTTGAGGTAAACAGAGGTTTAGCAAGTCATGATACCAACGCCGCGGCTGTTCCTTGACGAGAAGCAAAATGCTTCAAACAGAACGCCGCGGCAGATCAACCGCAACCTCATTTTCAACCAGATCCGGACAATGCAACCCATCTCGCGCGCAGATTTGGCGCGCGCCTCGGGGCTGCAGAGAAGCACCGTCTCGCTCATTGTTGAAGAGCTGCTGAGCGAACGCTGGGTTGTGGAAGGCTGGGTCGGCGAGAGCGCTCGCGGCCGGAAGCCCACGGTGCTTGTTTTGAATCACAAGCGGAGCGTTCTTGCCCTGGATGTGCATCCTGCGCAGACGACACTCGCCGTTGCCGACTTGTCGGGCAAGATCCTCAGCGAGACGCGGCTCGATCTTCCGGTTGATCCGACGAAAGTGATCGGATCCATTCTCAGCGCCATTCGAAGGACTATCGCGGCGAACAAAGACCGTTCATTCGAGGGGATCGGAATAACCGTTCCGGGGCGCTTCAGTCACCAGTTGAAGCGGACAATCTTTGCACCGAACGTCGAGTGGCCAATTGCTCAGATTGCATCTCGAGTTGAGAAGTCCACCGGACTCCCGGTCGTGGTGGACAACGTGGCAAATGCCTGCGCCTTGTCTGAAATGTGGTTTGGTTATAGCGACCTCTCGCATGATGTTGTGGTCGTGAATGTTTCAGAGGGAATCGGAACGGGGATTTATGCGAATGGGCGGCTTCTCCGCGGCCAGGTGGATGCGGCCGGCGAGTTCGGTCACGTTCAGCTCGATCCGGACGGGCCGCCCTGTGGCTGCGGCAGCCGGGGATGTTGGGAGACGCTCGCGTCCAATCGCGCAGGGATGCGCTATTACCGCGAGTTTTCCCGGGGGCCGGCGGTTTCGTTTGAAAGAATTGTGCAGCTCGCCGATCAGGGGGACGAGACGGCGCTTCGGGCAATCGCAAAGACGGCGAGTGCGCTGGGTCGCGGAATGCACATGATTGTTTCCGCACTCGCACCGAGCGAGATCGTGGTTGTCGGCGAGTTGACCCGGCTGTGGCCCTTTGTATTCCCGATCATCGACGCCGAACTGCGCAAATTTCGGCTGATCAGCATCCCAAGGTTGCGCATTGCGAACGAACCTGAGAAAGCCCGGTTGCGGAGCGCTGTGGCTCTGGTTATGGACGGAAGATCACTTTAACGTGATCATGGATGCATTGAAGAGGGCTGCTCCAATGGAGAGCAGCCTTTTTCATGGCGTTGGGCCGGAGTCTTGGCGGTTCTGCGATAAGCCTTTCCTTCCTCATTTCGCTCGTTCTCTTGGAAGGCAGAGCCCGACGGAGCCGGCATCGTGTATGTTGTACCGAACCGGAATTTTGTCAGTGGCGGCCAATTGCCGGCCGGATATGCAAATGAAATTGTGGAGGTTTCGAAGGTGAACGCTGTGAATTTTCCAGTTGTCTTTGGTGTGATCTCCGCACTCGTATTGTGGGGTTCCGCTCGAGCTGGCGCTGCGATGCATAAGAGGTCCGGGCCCACACCGGATGACAAACGAGAGGACCTCAGCATTGTGGTTGGAGCTATTTTGACGCTTCTGGGCCTCCTGATAGGGTTCAGCTTTTCGATGGCGATCAGCCGGTACGATCAGCGCAAGAATTACGAGGAGGAGGAGGCGAACGCAATCGGCACAGAGTATGTCCGCGCCGACTTCCTGCCAGCAGCGAATGCCGCGGCGGTTCGTCAATTGTTAACGAAGTATCTTGACCAGCGAATTCTGTCATACACAACACGTGACCACAGCCAGCTCGCGACGATCGATGCCGAGACGGTCCGGGCTGCAAAGCGAGATGTGGTCAGAGGTGAAGACTGCTGCAGCCGCGCAGCCGACACCAGTCTCCGCGATAGTTGTCACGGGGATGAACGACGTGTTGAATAGGCAGGGTTATACCCAGGCAGCGTGGTGGAATCGGATCCCCATTGCGGCGTGGGCCTTGATGATACTGATCGCTTTGTTCTCGAACTTCCTCATCGGCTTTTCGGCGCGCGAATTCGAAGGCGCGATGTTCTGGATTGTGCCGCTTGCGGTTGCGATTTCGTTCATGCTGATCGCGGATATCGATAGCCCGCGGCGTGGGCTGATTCGCGTCGCTCCTCAAAACCTGATCAGCCTTGCGCAGTCGCTCCGGCCAAACTAGTCGCGTTGACCGGGATGACGGGTCAGGGCCAGGAATCACTGGTGGGGATCGATCGGTTCTTCCGGGAGTCCACAGTTGCGGGACTCCCGGGATTCGCCAGGCAGTTTTATTGAGAAGGCGGGGTCTGCTCAGGCTCAAGGGGCTGAGGTTCGCTGGCGCCCGCAGGTGGCGGGGGAAGAGTCAGAGACTGAACAAGCCCGAAGGTGAGTGCAGACTCAGCCGGCAGCGCGATGTCTCTGTTATTGCCGGTGGTCGCCGCGCCGATTGCGCCCGCGGTAACGCCTACCAAGGCGCCGATAGCCGCTCCCTTACCGCCGCCAGCCAAACCGCCTATGGCTGCACCGGCGCCAGCGCCGCCAAGTGTCAATCCAGCCGTCCGCTTGCCCTTACCCTTTGTCTGCTGAGCGGCATCGTCAGTCGCAATGTTGAAGTGCTGTCCGCGGACCGTGATCGAAGTGAGGGTCAAGGCCAGGGAAGCTTCACCTTTGAATTTTCCGGCTTTCTTGGCTTCGCGAACCACTCCGGTGACCCGGGAGTGTGTGGGAATTGCGACCTTCCCCCCGATCGAGATTGGATTAGCCATCGTGCCCGTGAACGTGGCGCCTGTCAGGCTGGTCTTGGAACCGAGCGCCTGATCGATACGGACCGTCAAGACGGTGCCGGCGGGGACTGTGATGGGTTTCGGCGGAGGCGGTGGAGGCGGCGGAGGCGGAGCTACGGGCTGAGCAGTTGCCACCGGCGCGGGCGCCGAACCCAGGGGCTGGGAAGCGGGGGCCGCACTGGTATCGATCGAGGTCTGGTCGTCGACTTCGGAGACTCCGGGCTCTTCCTTTGCGATCTTCTGGAGTTGCTTGTCAGTCGCATCGTCCTTGACCTTTCCAGTTAAGGTGACTTTGCCTTGATTCGATGCAACCGTGACATTTGAATCTCTGGCTACGGGATCGGCCGCAACTTTCGATTGAATATCTTCCTGAATCTGCTGATCGCTGCGATGCGGCGAACAACCGACCGCCAACGCGACGGAAGCGATCAGGCAGAGATGCAACGTTATGCGTCTATCCATGGTTTCTCCTTCGCATCCCTTTTTGCCTAGCGCGATCTTGCCATTGAGTGTTTGATGCTAGATCGACGGAGTCCTCAGGGATACTGGCAGAAATGCCAGAGTCGGATTCGCCGGCAGAGGCTTGACGTTCATGCGTGTTTGAGGAGAACCGCAGTCAGATCATCCTGCTGGCTGGTTCCACCGGAGAACGCGACAACGGCATCGTAGAGCGATTGGATGATTTCACTCGCGGTGCGATCCCGCGAGGCCCGGACTACTTTCATGAGGCGCTCGACGCCAAATTGTTCGCCTTGCTTGTCTTCCCACTCAAAGAACCCATCGGTACTGAGCAGCAGCATGTCTCCAGACTGGAATTGAAGCTGGGACGGAGGGTCCGAGTTGAAGGAAGGGAGGATCCCGAAAGGGACAGCCTGTGCGTTCACCTCCCAAAAGGAATCCTGAGCCCGGGAGTAGAAGAGGTTAGGGCCGTGACCGGCGGACAGGATTTCAATTTCGTGACCATCCGGAGCGCAGACTGCGGCGACAAACGTGACGAATCGACCGCGGGCGTGGTCTCGCCAAACTGCCTCGTTGAGATGGGTCAGGGTCGAGGTTAAATCAAGTTGAGCCACGAATGTAGCGCGGGCATAAGCGCGACAGGATGTAGCCAGAAGAGCCGGGCCGATGCCATGTCCAGTGACATCGGCGAGAATTGCGACGACCCGGCCGTCCGGGAGCGTCAGCCAGTCAAAATAATCGCCGCCGGTCTCGTCGGCGGACTTGTTCCACCCCGCGATATCGAGGCTCGGCGACTGGGGGCTCTCCTTCGGCAGGAGAGATTGCTGAATGGAGCGAGCGATGTCCAGGTCGTGCTGAACGGCCTCGAGCTTCCGCTTCGTTTCCGCCTCGCGGAGCGCGGCGAGGACATGCCGTCGAATCTGGCCAGCAACGATTCCAGCGATGATTCCGCCTGCGAGCAGGGTGATGGCGTAGATGGGAACGGTTGTCTGCGTGACGGGAGCGGATGAGCCGGGGACCGGCGGACGCCAGCCAAGTTGCCAAGCTGCGATCAGATAGCTGACCACAGCGACGATGCCGGTGAGATACGAGATCCAAGGAGTAAGGCGCAGCGTCGACAGAATGATGAAGATGAAGAAGACAAGCACGGCAGGTGACGCAAGAGGGCGGTATGCAACCTCAATGGCGCTGCTTGTCATGAACGTCAGGACGAATGCGGGGAGTGCAGCCTCCAGGATCGTGCTCAGGACCCACAACCACGAAGGCAGACCTTGCATCTTCTCCCGAGCCACGGCGACCAGATGCAACATCCAGAATTCAAATGCAGCGATGACGCCGACGAGGGCGAATTCCGCGAACAAAAGGGCGGTCGGCGCAACCGTCCGGAGCAGGAAGACGCGAGCGGCCGCCACAACGACCAGGAGGAAAAGGAAACCCAGAATGCCCATCACGCGAAGGCGCTCACTCCGCAACTGAGCCTCAGTGAACGCGATGGATCCGATCCCCGGCTGGTCCATTGAAACCTCCGACACAGGCCCTATTTTCCGCGTCTTGAACACGGTTCCCCACTCGCACTTCTGACAGTGAGTGATTTGCAGATTGGCGGGCTGGCCGGTTTCTGAAGGAAAGCAATTCGAACCGCGCAGCGAGCTGAAATCTGGTCGAACAGGCACTTTCGACGCTGTGGACGATGGGTCGGCAGCGCGGGGGAGGGTGCTGACCGCGAGCAGCTTGTCCATTTGAATGGAGGATTATGGCACCGTCAGTTTTGACAGTAGGCAAGAAATTGGGCTCTCCCTAAGATTTGGGTTGAAGCGGCCTCTGTTGAGGGAGTGACAGTGGCCGTAAAGCCAACGCGACAGGATTAAGGGTCGCCAGAATTCGAAATCAAAAAGGAGATTGCGATGAAGCCCAGAACCACATGGTCATCAGCGTGGCTCATGCTGGCCGTGGCGACGACCTGCCTGGCCATTAGCGTGAATGCACAAGTGCAAACCGATACCACCACAACCCATGGAGCGGCTAGCCATGACGTGAAAGTCGAGCGCGGAACGGTTGTAGCTGTCAGCGGAAATAACCTGGTCGTGAAGGCGGAAGACGGAACGATGCGGGACTTCAACAACGTTTCGGAGAGTGTCCGCGTCACGGTAGACGGCAAGCAACTGGGAATTCATGACCTGAAGCCCGGCATGGTCTTGCAGCGGACCATTACCACGACAACGACGCCCAAGGTTATTACAACCACGCAGACTGTAACCGGAAAAGTGTGGCATGTTAACCCGCCGTCATCGGTGATTCTGACGATGGAGAACGGCGAGAATCAGCAGTTCAAGGTTCCAAACGGTCAGAAGTTCAATATCGACGGGAAAGACACGGACGTTTGGGGTCTGAAGAAGGGCATGAAGGTTTCGGCGACGAAGGTTGTTGAAGTACCCGAGACCGTCGTCACCCAGCAGAGGGCCTTAACGGGTACGGCACCGACGCCGCCCGCGCCACCGGCTCCGGACCAGCCGATTCTGATCGTGATGGCCGCGCCAACACCGGCACCCGCAGCACCCGCGCCCGAACCGGTTGCCAAGGCAGAACTTCCTAAGACCGGCAGCATTCTTCCGCTGGTTGGGTTGTTAGGACTTCTTTCGCTGGTCTCTTCGTTCGGATTGAGGGTACTCCGAGCGAAGTAAGCTGCGTGAAGCAGCGAATTATCTAGCCGGGTTCGGCAGGTCCAGAAGATTGGGGCTTCCGAACCCGCCTGTTTCTGCTGAGGGGATTGCGAATAAAGCCGCTTCGCCGTGCCGGGGCAGAGCTTTCCGCATTCGGTTGGACGCTGTTCAATGTGACAGTTTCCCCACGCGTTTTCGTTTTATAGGAGTCGGAATTGCAGCCGGCGTTTCCGGTCGCTCCAGACCCAGCGCGAGGGATTGCGGGCAAGAAACCATGTGTGCCCAAAAGGAGAGTCCAGTTATGAAGAAATCGTTGTTGTTTACGGCCGCCGCATTGCTTCTTCTGTGTGGCAATGCACTTGCGCAGGATGTGCGCTACAACTTCGACAAAGATGCAGATTTCTCAAAGTTCAAGACCTACAAATGGGTCGACATCAAGGGCGCCCAGAAGCCGAACGACCTGGTCGACAAGCAGATCAAGGACACAATCGACACGCAGCTGGCGACGAAGGGCTTGAGCAAGGTGGATGCGGACAGCGCCGACCTCCTTATCGGTTACCAGACGGCGATCGGGACAGAAAAGCAGTTTACGTCGTACAACAGCGGCTGGGGATACGGCCCAGGCTGGTACGGTGGCGGCTGGTACGGCGGCGGCGGCATGAACACGACGACAGGCCAGACGTCAACGATTTACACCGGCCAACTGGCATTGGATATGTATGAGCAGGAGAAGAAAGATCTGGTGTGGCGCGGCGCGGTAAGCAAGACGATCGATCAAAATGCAAAGCCGGATAAGCAGCAGAAGAACCTGACCAAAGCAATCACGAAGCTTTTGAAGAACTTTCCACCTCCGGTGAAGAAGTAGGCTGATTGGCGCAAGAGCCCTCTCTATTCGGGGCAGGACAATTCGTAGTTCCTGCCCCATCACTGTCAGACCTTCCAGCAACCAAGCGACTTCCCAAACACCTCTGAAAAGCGATACTCACGTCAAATCTCACTGGCAGTTTTGCCAGTTGAGGACTTCCGGCAGCAAGAGCTAGCGTTAGTCGGGGTTTGGTATGACAACTCAGGCCTTGTTGCCTTCCACTTCGAGGTCGCAATTGGAAAACAGCGCAACTGATCACCAAGCCGGAATTGCGCCGGTCAGGTCACGTTTCCCTTCGCTATACCAGGTCAATACGAGGGTCTCGCTGCGAGATCTGTCGCAGAAGCTGGGGCGGCAAGCGAAGCTGGACGACTATCCCGATTCGACATTGGACCGCCTGGCAGAAGCTGGGTTCGAGTGGGTCTGGCTTCTTGGCGTCTGGCAGACCGGGCCCGCAGGGTTGCGGATCTCACGGGGTCACGCGGAGTGGGTTGCCGAGTTCAAAGAGACGCTTCCGGACTTCAAACTTGAGGACGTCAGCGGCTCGTGCTTCGCGATCGCGAGTTACACGGTTCACTATCAGTTTGGCGGAAATTCGGCGCTCGACCGGCTGCGGCAGAGAATTCACGACCGGGGAATGCGCCTTCTACTTGATTTTGTACCGAACCACACTGCACTGGATCATCCATGGGTGGATTCGCATCCCGAGTACTACGTCGCAGGTACGGATGAGCAACTGGAGAGCGCGCCGCAGAACTACATTCGGCTGAACAACGCGAAGGGGAGCAGAGTCCTGGCCTACGGAAGAGATCCGTACTTTGCAGGCTGGCCCGACACGCTGCAGCTGAACTATGCGGAACCGGCTCTGCAGGAAGCCATGCGCGGGGAGTTGCAGCAGGTGGCGACGCTGTGCGACGGGGTGCGATGCGATATGGCGATGCTGATTCTGCCGGATGTATTTGAGCGGACCTGGGGCGTTCGCCCGAAGCCGTTCTGGCAGGAGACGATCCAACGCATCCGCTCAAAGAAGCAGGATTTTCTTCTGATGGCAGAGGTGTACTGGGATCTGGAGTGGACGCTGCAGCAGCAGGGCTTTGACTACACGTACGACAAGCGGCTTTACGACAGACTGCGTGATCTCCAGACCCATTCTGCGCGTGAACACTTCCGCGCAGATATGGACTTCCAGCGGAAGTCGGCGCGGTTTCTGGAGAATCACGATGAGCCGCGAGCGGCGGCGACGTTCTCCCCGGAGGTGCATCCTGCCGCAGCCGTGCTGACGTTTTTGTGTCCCGGATTGAGGTTCTTTCACGACGGCCAATTCGAGGGAAGGACGAAGAAGCTTTCTGTGCATCTGGGCCGCCGGCCGGATGAGGCGCCGGACGAAATCCTGCGCGAGTTTTACAATCGGCTGCTCGCCTGTATTCACAGACCTGCTGCGCAGGATGGCGACTGGCAATTGCTCAATTGCTCGCCGGCCTGGGAAGGCAACTGGACCTCCGACTGCTTTATCTGCTTTGGCTGGCAAGCCGCCGGGCGCCCCCCGCTGCTGGTTGCGGTGAACTATGGCGCGAACCAGAGTCAATGCTATGCGCAGGTTCCGTTTGGTGAGATCGGCGGGCACTCCGTGCAGCTGCAGGACCTGATGAGTTCAGCCGTTTATGAGCGGGATGGCGATGAACTGCTATCGCGTGGCCTTTACCTCGATTTGGCGCCGTGGGGATATCACGTATTCGAGTTGTCTCTGTTGAAAAGCGCATAGCCCTCCCCGGCAAGTGTCTGAACCGGGCTGCCGATGCAGCGAAACATGAAGGAGCAATTTATGCCAGAGAATCCGCATTCCTCATCGACCTACGTTGAGACGACCGAGCAGAAGCGTCTGAATACCGCACGCGAGGGCGGAATCCCATGGAAGAAGTGGGGACCGTATCTGAGTGAACGGCAGTGGGGCACAGTGCGCGAAGACTACAGTCAGGATGGGAATGCGTGGAACTACTTCAGCCACGACCAGTCGCGCTCTCGCGCATACCGATGGGGAGAAGATGGTCTGGCTGGAATTTCGGACGACAAGCAGCAACTTTGCTTCGCGCTCGCATTGTGGAATGGGCGGGATCCGATCCTGAAAGAGCGGCTGTACGGCTTGACCAACAGCGAAGGGAATCATGGCGAGGACGTGAAGGAGTACTACTTCTACCTCGACAGCACGCCTACTCATTCGTATATGAAGTATCTGTACAAGTATCCCCACCGCGAATATCCATACATGGCTCTGGTGGAGGAAAACGGCCGCCGGTCGCGGGAAGAACTTGAATATGAGCTTCTCGACACCGGAATCTTCGACGAAGACCGGTATTTTGATGTGTTCGTCGAGTATGCCAAGGCGGACCCGGAAGACCTCTTGATTCGAATCTCGGTGCACAACCGTGGCCCGGAGGCTGCGGAGATTCACCTGCTTCCGACGCTCTGGTTTCGCAATACCTGGTCATGGGATATTGGGGTAGTGAAGCCCAACCTGCGCCAGATAGCGGATGGGGCGGTTCTGGCTTCGAGCAGCCAGCTTGGCGACTACACGCTGCAGTGCGATGGAGATCCGGAGTGGCTCTTCACGGAAAATGAAACGAATGTCAACCGACTCTGGGGACAGCCGAACATCCGTCGCCCTATGTGAAAGGATGCATTTCACAGGTTGTAGTCGGGGGCGAAAAGGATGCCGTGAACCCGAGCAATAGCGGTACCAAGGCCGCCGCACACCTTCGTCTGGAAGTGCCGGCGGGCGGAAGCAAAGTCGTGCAGCTGCGGCTCAGCAACAAGCCGTCCCCCAGTCCGTTTGCTGACTTCGAGGAGACGTTCGCGGCGCGGATCGTTGACGCGGACGAGTTTTATGCTCGGGTCACGCCGCACTCGCTCAACGAAGACGAGCGGCGGGTGCACCGCCAGGCGCTCGCCGGAATGCTCTGGAGCAAGCAGTACTACTATTTCGACCTGGACCGCTGGCTCGAGGAGCATCACGCGCATCCGATGATGGACAACTCCAAAAAGGACGCTCGAAATGCCGAATGGTTCCACATGCTCAACAGCGACATTATTTCCATGCCGGACAAGTGGGAGTATCCGTGGTATGCAGCATGGGATCTGGCATTTCACACGATCGCTCTCTCGCTGGTGGATTTCGACTTTGCCAAGGATCAGCTTCTTCTGATGCTGCGGAATCTGTATTCCCATCCAAATGGACAGATTCCGGCGTACGAGTGGAATTTCAGCGATGTCAATCCGCCCGTGCACGCATGGGCAACTTTGTTCCTTTACAACATTGAAAAGGAATTAGGCCGGTCTGATGTGCGTTTTCTGGAGCGTTCGTTCCAGGGGCTGGTGCAGAACTTCAACTGGTGGGTCAACCGGAAGGATCCTCAGGGGAAGAATGTATTTGCAGGCGGATTCCTGGGCCTTGACAACATTGGCGTGTTCGATCGCAGCGCAGAACTGCCAACTGGTGGGCACCTGGACCAGGCGGATGGCACAGCATGGATGGCTTTCTACTGCCAGAACATGCTGGAGATCGCGATGATCTTAACGGACCATGACTCGATGTACGAGGATATGACGTTTCGCTTCCTTGAACATTTCATCTGGATTACCTACGCGATGGATCGCATTGGAGATAACCATGATGAGATGTGGGATAGCGAGGATGGCTTCTTTTACGATCTGCTGAATCTTCCAAACGGCGATGCGATGCGTCTGAAAGTTCGGTCGATGGTGGGGCTGCTGCCGCTATGCGCTTCCACTGTGCTTGAGGCCAATGGGATACTCGCGCGTCATCCACGCGTAGCTGAATTGATACACCTGTTCAGGAGGCGGCACCCGGACCTGCTGGCGCATATCGCCCCGGCTGATGGGAATTTTGTCGGGTACGCGAGCCGCCGTCTTCTTTCCGTCTGCAACAAGGAAAAGATCGAGCGGATCCTGGCTTACATGCTGGACGAAGATGAGTTCTTCGGGCCATACGGGATTCGCTCATTGTCCAAGTATCATCTTGAACATCCCTTTGTCTTCAACCTGGGCGGCAGGGAGTTCAAGGTTGAATATCTGCCGGCGGAGTCTAACACCGGGATGTTCGGAGGCAATTCAAACTGGCGCGGGCCTGTGTGGATGCCTGTCAATGCTTTGCTGATCCGCTCGCTGCTGAACCTGTATCAATTCTACGGAGACGACTTCAAGGTTGAGTGTCCAACGCGTTCCGGCAAGTACATGACGCTGTTTGAGGTGTCAAAGGAACTCAGCCGGAGATTGAATAGCATCTTCCTCCGGGGTGAAAACGGCAAACGTCCGGTGTATGGCGGAACGAAGAAGTTTCAGGAAGATCCGTATTGGAAGGATTACATCTTGTATTACGAGTACTTTCACGGGGACAACGGCGCCGGGCTTGGCGCCAGCCACCAGACAGGATGGACAGGGCTCATCGCGCGGTCGCTCGATCTTTTCGCGCGTGTGAAAGCTGCCGATGCGCTGGGAATCGCGAAGGGAGACCTTGTCGCCAAAATGACTCGAGATCAGGTTGCTGGGTAGAGAACCCCTAGTTGGGTCTGCCCACCCACGAATACTGCCATGCTGCGGCAAGGGTCTGGAAGTTCCCGCCGTACTTGATATAGGCGCCATTTGCGTATGAGAACTTGAAGGACTGCCGCCTGGTCACAGGCACCGCGAGTGTTCCACCGATGCGGGAGTTGTTCTGCAGCGTAGCGGGATTCTCGACGCCATTCAGGCTCGTGATTCCTCCGTGCCAGTAGTTGCCATCGAGCGAAGCCCAGAGCCGGGGCTTGACGTCGTAGCTGAGGTGACCCTCAAAGGCATAGACAGGGCTCTGTTTCTGAGTGACTGTGCCGGGGTTGTACTGGTTATGGGAGAAGAACTCCGGGTTTGTTGAGTAGTACCATCCGCCGCTGTATGCATCGATGATCCAGTGTTTCAGGCGTTGGGAGAGTCCCAGCTCTGATTTCACTGCCCATCGGTTGCTTCCGTAGTTGATCAGCTTGGTCGGATCATATTGGCCGGTGGGTGCGACCACCCTGACGCTCACCCCAACGACAGTTTTCTGTTTCCACCTGGCGTATTCTTTCAGGTCCATGGCCGGGCCGCCGTAAAGATTCACAGAAACCCGATAGGAAGAATCAAACATTCCTGACCGGTATACGTTTTGTTCAGTGTCAACCACCTTCGCGCTGACATTTCCGACTCCGTAAGGCAGGGATCCGGAGAAGAGGGCAGAACGGCCGAAGATCCAAAACGAATGCGAATAGGTGAATACCGGCAAACTTACGTGTGCTTTCGAGTCGGCGATCGGGACGACATCGCCAAAGTTCAGGCTTCCGTCCATGAAAGAGTAGGAAATCGTGATTGCATTGGAGTGGCGCGGAAGGATGAGGTAGGCGCGTGGAGCAAGATCCTGGGCCTGAAGGGATCCGATCAGAAATGTCGCAGCCGCCAAAGGAATCAGGAACTTCGCCGCCCTTGCAAGGCGCACAAACAATCTCTGCCTCCCCTGGATACGGCTCTCCACCAGATTCGAGTCATAATACGCGGGGTGATAAGGGCTGCGAACTGTCAACAGTGACAGTACATCAAATGGAATGTTCACACTACGATTCAGGAAGGCCGATTAGGGAGGCGTGGGCGTTACAAGGGGATGAATAGCCAGTAAGGCTGCTTTTAGGTGGCTGATCGATCATGCTGAACTTGTTTCGTACGGCCCACATTGCAGGTACCTCGAAGGAAGTGGAACTACGTCACCTTCAAGCAAACTCATTGATCAGGGCCAAAGAGGCCTTCGATTGTCCCGAATTTCTCTTGTACTCGTGCTATGCCTGTGCGCCACGAGCCCGATTGCAGCGAAAAGGCATTCGACAAATGGGAATCTGAAGGACAATCATCCGATCGTGCGACCAGAGCGCGAACAGAGAGAGGTGTTGTTCCTCTCTACGCTTGATCCCGACTCCCCGGATATTGACGCCCTCATTGTAGAGGCCGAGACGAGAATTCTTGAGGGATGGAATACTCCGATTCACTTTGCGGTTGAATACTTTGACCGATCGATGTTTACCGCGGATGAGGATCGCGAGGACACGATGGTCTCTTATCTGCAGACGAAGTACCAGGGGCACTCATTCGATCTAGTCGTCGCGATCGGCGGACCGTCGTTGGCATTCTGCCAGAAGTACCGCGCGAGCTTGTTCCCGGATTCCGCGCTGATGTATTACCTCGTCGATGCAGAAGCCGTGCCTGCCAAACAGGCGGTGGATGCGGGTAGTACCGGCGTCGTGAGGAAGCTCAATTATCTTCCGACTCTGCAACTGGCGCTTCAGCAGAACGAAGGTGTTCGGCATGTTGTAGTCATCACCGGCGCGTCGGAGTTGGAGAAGCTGGAGGCGGCTGCGGCTCGAGATGCTTTCCGGCCCTACGAAGCGGATACCGATTTCCAATACTGGTCCGGTTTCAGGTTGAAGGATCTGCGTTCCAAGATGGCAAACCTGGCTCCCAATACCGTAGTTCTCTTTCTCAATTTCATCTCCGACTCACAAGGCCAGCAATTCACCCCATCGCAGGTTTTGAGAACGGTCGCGCAGGATTGCCAGAGCCCTATTTATGGAACCTCGGCAGCCCTGATGGGGAGCGGGATTGTGGGGGGCAGTGTTGCTGATATGCGGGAGATTGGACGGTTGTTGGGATCGGATGGTCTTCGCATCTTCAATGGAGAAAAGCCCGAGGCGATCCCTGCAACGACGGGAGAATTTCAACACGACGTTTTCGACTGGCGTCAACTTCACCGGTGGAAGATCGACATTGACAAGTTGCCTCCCGGGAGTTCGGTTCGCTATTGGCAGTACTCCTTGTGGGAATTGCACGGCTCGAAGATCATGGGTCTTCTTGCGCTTTTATTGATTGAGAGTGTGCTGATCGTCTCGCTGGTCCACTACAGCGCGCGGCGCAAGCGGGCGGAGGAGGCGCTGCGGCGCAAGGAAGAAGAACTTCTTGAAGCTGAACGGGTCGCAGAGCTTACGAGCTGGCAGTGGAATCCAAAGGCCGACGAAGTGACCCTTTCGGGGCCCTTTTATGGCTATTCCGGGATCGATCCTCAGACCCCTTTGATCCACTTCAAAGAGTTGGCGAGCTTTTTCACTCCGGAGAGTTGGAAAAGGCTGACAGAGGAGATGAAGGACAGCCTGGAGACCGGGGCGCCATTCAGATTGGAGCTGGAAGGTAGCGAGCGCAAGGGGGTCAAGAATTGGATCGGGGTTCGAGGCGAGGTTGTCCATGACGCCAAGGGCGACGTCGCTCAGATGCGCGGAACGATGCAGCGCATTACAGAGAGGAAGCTGACCGAGCAGAAGCTCCGCGATAGCGAGAGCACGTTGGCAGGCATCGTCGGATCTGCCATGGATGCGATCATCACGGTGAACGACAAGTACGAAGTGGTGCTCTTTAACGTAGCGGCAGAAAAGATGTTCACCTGTTCAGCTCAGGACGTGATTGGGAAGAAACTCGATGCTTTTATCCCCGAACCTCTCCGGGCTGGATATGAAGAGAATATCCGCCGGTTTGGTGAGGCCGGAGCAACGACTCAGGCGATGGGAAATTTAGGAGTGTTGCGGGCACAGAGGCTGAACGGCGAAGAATTCCCGATTGAGGCGTCGATCGCGCACGTTCGTGCAGGGCAGAGGAGCCTGTTCACGGTGATCATTCGCGATATCACTGAGCGGCACCAGGCGGAAGCCGCGCTGCGTGAGAGCGAGCGCAGGTTCCGGCTCGTCGCCAACAGTGCCCCGGTAATGATCTGGATGTCTGATGGCGACAGGAGCCGCAATTACTTCAATCAGCCGTGGTTCGATTTCACGGGACGATACCCTGATGCAGAGCTGGGAGCGGGCTGGACTACTGGAGTGCATCCAGAAGACCTGCCAGGCTACCTTGATACGTTTGACAAGCTGTTTGAGCAGCGGCTTCCGTTTTCAGTGGAGTATCGGCTGCGGCGGCATGATGGAGAATACCGTTGGGTTTCCGATCGAGGAGTGCCCCGATTCCAGGTGGACGGCACCTTTGCCGGATATATCGGGTGTTGCAGCGACGTCACCGATGACAGGAACGCCAAGGCCACGTTGAAGGAACTCAGCGGCAGGCTAATCCATGCGCAGGAGGAAGAGCGCGCCCGCATTGCCCGAGAGCTGCACGATGACATCAGCCAGCGACTGGCGCTTCTGGCAAACCGCCTGCAGGTGCTGAATCAGGAATTGATCAATCAAGGCGTAAGCGTGGGGGAGGAAGAGAGCGGGGCGCTCTGGGAGCTGACGAGCGAAATCGCGGCGGACATCCAACAACTGTCTCACGATCTGCATCCGTCGAAGTTGAACTATCTAGGTCTTGCTGGAGCGGCAAGGGAGCTCTGTCACGAATTCTTAAGGCAGGGGAAGATTGAAATCGAATGCCGGGTGCAGGATCTTCCGCGCGATCTCGATTCCGGCATATCCCTTGGCCTGTTCCGCATCATCCAGGAAGCTCTTCGCAACGTGAACAAACACAGCAGGGCGCAGAACGTGGAGGTCGAGCTGGTGCGCGTATCGGGGCTGGTTCGATTGAGTATTTCGGATGACGGCATCGGTTTCGACATGGAGCGGGTTGGATATCGCGGCCTGGGGCTTGTCAGCATGAGGGAGCGCCTCAGGACCATCGGTGGTGAATTATCAATCTGGTCGCGCCCTTCGTATGGCACGCACATAGAGGCGACGGTTCCCGTCGTCCTGAAACAGCGACAAGACTTCCTGATCGACACACATTTAACTGCGCCGGAATTGCCCCGTCAGTTTTGACAGTAGCGAAGGCATCCCCGCCGACCTAAGATTCGCGGGTAGATTGTCCTCCCGCGGGATACAGGCTGGAAGTGGAGCATGCCATCGGCAACCTCCATTCTGTGGGCATTGCCAATCGTGAAGGAGATGGGATGCCAAAGGCAGGCATTCTCCTGGCTGACGATAACGCCTTTATTCTGGGTCACGTACGTCAGTTGCTTGAGCGAGATGGGCAATTCAATATCGTCGCGTCTGTGAGCAAGGCAGAGACGATTGTGCGAGAGACAATGCGGCTCAAACCGGATGTTGTCATCCTCGATATTTCGATGGGGGAAGTGAACGGAATCGATGTGGCGACAGAATTGCGCGATTCGGGCTCTCTGTCGAAGGTCGTTTTTTTGACGGTCCATGACGATTCTGAATCAGTGAACGCGGCGATGGGAGCGGGCGGTTCGGCCTACGTTGTCAAGACGCGGCTGAGCACGGACCTCGCGTCGGCCATCCGGGCTGCACTTGCAGGCAAATTATTTGTATCGCCCAGCCTCATGTTTAGAGAGAAATAAAGGAAATCTGCAATTCTCCGAGCATCCAACTGTATGTCGCGAAATTGGAGCCAGGACGCAGTGTATTGATGTACACTCAACCCGACTTCTTCTGCGCACGATTCCATGCAGAAAACCTGCTGGTCACATTCTGATTTATTCAGAAATCGAATGATGATTGTGACGGCAATTACAGCAGGTGCGCAAGGCGAGATACAGACTCTCCAAAATGAAAGAGGTCAGCATGCCCGTCCCCCGATCAACGATCCTCATTGCAGATGATCACCTCCTTCTTGCCGAGCTGTGCAAGAGTCTTCTTGAAGTAGAGTTCAACGTGGTTGGCATTGTCCGCAATGGCCATCAGCTTGTGCGTTCCGCTGCCGAGTTGAGGCCGGATGTGATCGTCGTTGACATCGCCATGCCGATTCTGAATGGCCTCGACGCAGGGCAGCGCGCAAAAGAGATGCTTCCGGACGTGAAGCTGGTTTATCTCACGATGAATTCAGATCCTGAGCTTGCTGCCGAAGCTCTGATCCGTGGCGCCTCTGGCTACCTGGTGAAAACCTGTGCAGCATCAGAGCTTGTTGTTGCTGTAAGGGCTGTGCTGCGGGGGAAGTCGTACATGTGTTCAGCGCTTTCAAAGGACAGCGTTAATTCTCTAATCTGGGAGCGGAAGCGCGCTGCGGCTCATGACGAGAAGCTGACGCCGAGACAGTGCGAAGTCCTTCAGTTGCTTGCCGAAGGCAAGGTTATGAAGGAAGTCGGCGATATCCTCAACATGTCGACCCGGACGGTTGCGTTTCACAAGTACCGGATCATGGATGCGCTGGGCGCCAAAAGCAATGCTGAGCTGGTACGTTACGCGGTCAAGAGCCACATGGTGAGTTCGTAACCGCGCGAGCTGCGCCCTGATTCAACAGTTGACAAGAGTTACCTTCTGCCACTGCCGATCGGCGAGCCGCGATAAGTGCGGTTGGTCGATTAGCTGCGCGCCCCAAGCCGCTCCCTTTCGATGAGGTGATCACGAAGAGCCTCTTATCGCATTCCAAAGGAGATACAGGCAGAATCAGACTCCCAGAGGTGGGGAAGGCAGGATCAGGCTTGGTACTTTCAGTTCTTGCAGTTTGAGGTTTGCCCGCATCGCACTAAAGTGAAACAGGAGTAATATGCCGCTGAGACTGGATGAGGTCGGTTTGACCGGCATAGAGAAGAGGAGGGCCATGCGGCGGCGAATTGAGAACACGCTTCTGCTGGTCGGATTGCTCCTTGTGGGCGTCTATGTTGCTGCATGGCTGCATGGCACGATCTGGTCGCGAATTGCGCTCTGGCAATTTGAGAATGCGCGGTCGGCGAAAGCCGCAAGCATTTCAGAGGACACCGCCCATCACGATGGCGATCCAGACGTGAGCTTGTGGTCGCCGAAGCGCATCCTGGCCTACAAAGAAAGCCTGATAAGCAAGCTCGAGCCTCCGTTGGGTGTGCTGCAGATTCCCAAGCTGCAACTGACTGCTCCTGTGTTCGAGGGAACGGACGAACTGACGCTGAATCGCGGAGTGGGAAGAATTGAAGGGACCGCACAGTTCGGTGAAGCGGGCAACCTGGGCATCGCGGGTCATCGTGACGGCTTTTTCCGCGCACTCAAGGACATCCACGTGGGCGACACCATCCAACTGCTGGTGGCGAAGAGGACGATCGGGTATCGGGTCCAGCGCATAGAGATCGTCAAGCCTGAAGACACGCGAGTGCTGGTCGCAACGACCGATTCCGAACTGACGCTCGTGACTTGTTATCCGTTCTATTTTGTCGGCAGTGCGCCACAGCGATTCATTGTTCATGCATCTTTAGAGAGTGACCATCAAGACAACAGTGCATCGAACAGCAGCGCTCGTCCTGAGAATCAAGCACATTAAGACCGGATATGAAATGCCTCTCAAACGGGGAAGTGCACCGCCTGCGGTTTAGTGCGCTTGCCTCACCACGCCTGTCGAGCAATCGGAATCGATCAACGGGTTCAAAAGACGCGACCCAACTGGTAGAAGAGCTTTACGTGCCCGGTAGCGCCGAAACCACCGCCGATGGTGAATGGGCCAAAGATGGTGTCAATAATGATTCCGAATGCGGCATCCCCGGGCAGAGACGAAACATTCGAGGGAATGCCGTAAAGTTTGGCGCCCTCGAGCGTGCCTATCGCATAGGCTTTGTCTCCGATGAGTGCAGGCAAATCAAACAGCTTGTGAACGTAGCCAGCCCTGAACAGCATGTACTGGTGGGGCAGGAACTCATTCTTGCCATAGGCCAGAAGATAGGGGCCGCCGCCCAATTGAAATGGCGGGAAACCAGTCTGGTGATATGAGAAAGTGCTGCCGCCACCCGCAGTAACGAAAAGGGACGAGGGTTTGTTCAAAGGCTGGAACTTCGTCAGCAATGCTTCAGCGACAGGATATCCGGAAACTGCTCCTGGGTTCGAATCGTGCCATTCGCCTCTGAGGGAGACATCAGCACCGTCTCTTGGGATGATCGGGTTGTCCCGGCGATCGAGGTCGTAGCGAAGGTAGGTGCTTCCCGTTCTCCCCTGAAGGCTTCCGTAGGGAAGGCTCCCGATCGTCGGTGTGAGTTTTTCGTATCCTCCTTGATATCCGATGCGTATCTGGCTATCCCGCGTAGGCACGAACCCAAAATCGAACGCGCCGCCGCTAACCCGATCCCGGTATTCAGCAGTGAGGCTGTCTCCGTTGTAGAAGTCGATCGCTGTCTTTGCGGCATAGCCACGCGGCGCGACGAACCAGCGAAGCTTCTTGTCCAGGGGTAGGTAAAACTCGGATTGCGCACCATGCTCGGAGCCTAGAACCAGATCATTCCGCCACTCGGTACCGAACTTTCCTAGGTCAAGAAAGGTGATGCGGGCACCAATCATAAACTGCACCCGTTCGACCTCGGATCCGTCTATTACGAAGAGGGGGAGAACTGTTGGAGGACTGTATTCCTTTTCTCTGGCGCTTATCAACAGTCCTTGCCGACCGTCCTTTCCAGTCATTTCATAGCCGATCGATGCGAATCGTCCGTCCCCCATGAGATAGGTGAGCTTCTTGTCGAGTTCAGGCGAGTTGACGGGCTTGTCGAGGGTGTCGGCCAGTTTGTTTTGAATTTCCTTGGCCAGCATCGGCTTGGTACCGGCGACCTCTACAAACTCAGGCGAAGCTGCGGTCCTCTTCCGAGCGTTGCGTTGGGCCAGATAGGCCTGCCATGTGGCCTCGTCAACGCTGAAGCGCGAGAGCACGGAGGCCTTGCTCGCAGCAGCTTCATAGCCGAGCTTGACGATCTCCTCGTACTTGTCGTAATCGGTGGAAGCGAATTTGCCCAGCGGCACGGAGATCAGGATGTCGGCCTTCTGCATGCTTGCGAGTTCATTGGCGGCAATCACGACGGAGATCGACCGGCCAAGCACTCCAACGGATGAGAGCGGCTCATTGGCGCCCAGGGGCTTGACTTCAAGATGGACGGCGATCGTGAGTTCAGCGCCAAGCTGCTGAGCTACATCGACGGGAAGGTTGTCGAGCAATCCGCCATCGACATAGACAGTGTCATTGGCGCGAACCGGCGTGAAGACCCCCGGGAGGGACATTGTGGAGCGAAGAGCCTGCGAGAGCGATCCGTTGCGAAAGACGTGCGCCCTATTGTTCACCAGGTCTGTGCCCACGCACGCGAAGGGGATTGGCAGATCGTCGAATTCTTTGATTTCGGAGTAGGGAAGAGCCACGCGGTCGAGAATCAATCCTACCTGGTGGCCTGAATTGAATCCCGACCGCAGACGAACGCCATGCTTGATTCCAAATTCAATGCCCGTTGGGAAAGTCCTCAGCGTCCTGCTTTCGCCGAAAGGGAAGGTCCCCGTATGGGACCTCTCCTCGCATGACTTCATTCCAATTGATTCCCTCGACCAGCGTACGAATCTCCGCTGGAGAGTTGCCGGTGGCATACATGCCGCCGATCAGGCCGCCCATGCTTGTGCCGGCAACGTAGTTCACGGGAATCCGATTCTCCTCGAGCCACTGAAGCACGCCTATGTGCGCAAGTCCGAGTGCCGCGCCGCCTTCAAGCACGAGGCCTATTTTTGGCGCTTTCGGCGGGGCCGGCTGGGTTTGAGGAACGACAACGGGCGCAGCGATGGCAAGGATGCTAAGAATGCAACATCTAGGAAATCGAGTTGGCATACCCACCTATTGAGGCGCGCACTCTGCAGGGAAACGCGAAGATACCCCAGATTGCTGCAGCTGCTTTCGCTTGCACGTGCAGTGCCGCGCGATCCCCCACACCCAGTGGAGCCCGCTCAATTGCATGTGCGCCCTTTAACAGGTTGAACTGCGGATGCTGAACTCACAACTGTGATTAGTGACAGTAGGATCGAGAATCGGGCCAATTGTGGCCGTGCCCGGAGCAAATCCAGGATCCGTAGCGACTCACTGAGCCGGAATCTAACCTCCAACATTTCTGATTTGCTTTAGACGATCGCCGGAATGTGAAATGCCCCTGTCACTTTTGTCAGTTTGAAACCGGCCGTCCATCACCTAGACTTGGCCGGTCGAAGCAGAACTGGCTGTCTGTTCTGGACGAGCCTCTCTCAACGTTTGGGGGTTCTTTCATCCGGGAGTGAATCAATGCTAACCAGACACGAACTCCGATCCGCTTTCCAGGTCACGAATGATTCACGCCTACGCGACCTGAGGGCCTTGTCATTGAGGCGTGGGGCCCTCTGCATTGCGATCTCAAGCGTGTTGCTCATGGCGCCGCTGGTTGGTTGCAAGAATGAGGAAGCTCGCCCGCAGGCCGCCCCCCCTGAGGTGCAGGTGTCTGAGGTAACGACACGCGATGTTCCAGTGTTTGATGAAGCGGTAGCTCAACTGAATGGTCCTGTAAACGCCGACATCACTCCCAAAGTGCAGGGCTACCTCCTCGCGCAGAACTATGTAAATGGATCGTTCGTCCGGAAGGGCGAACTTCTCTTTGAGATCGACCCGCGACCCTTTCAGGCGGCGATGGAGGAGGCCAAGGCCGGAGTGGAGAGATCGGCGGCTGCATTAACGAAGGCCTCCAATGATGTGCAGCGCGACACGCCATTGGCAACGCAGAACGCGATTCCGCAAAAGCAGCTCGATGATGATAAGGCAAACGAAGCCTGGGCGACAGCGCAACTGTCAGCTTCGAAGGCGGCGCAGCAGAATGCTGAGCTGAATCTGGGATGGACCAAGGTTTATTCGCCACTCGATGGCATTGCAGGCGTGGCCACCTCTCAAGTTGGCGATTTGGTTGGAACCACCACCAAGATGGCCACTGTGTCGGAGATCGATCCCATTTGGGCGTATTTCAACATCAGCGAGAGTTTGTACCTGCAGTTCGCGCCACGCATTGCACAAGTCCTGCGCTCAGGTGGGGCACTCAAGTCCACTCTCCCGGTTGAATACATTCAGGCTAACGATGAGCCATTTCCCGCGAAGGGAAGGATCATCTTTGTTAACCGCGAGGTTACGGCTGGTACCGGCACCATCCAGATGGCCGCCGCATTTTCGAACAAAGGCGGGATTCTTCGCCCAGGCGGATTCGGGAAGGTCCGCGTTCAGGTCGGTACAAGCAAGAACGCAATGCTGGTCCCGCAAGCATCAGTCATTGAAGTGCAGTCGCAGCATCAGATTATTGTCGTTACGCCGGACAACAAGGCCATGATCAGGCCTGTCAAGGTGGGGGATCGTGTCGGCACGGATTGGATTATCACAGATGGTTTGAAACCGGGCGATCGAGTCGTCGTCGAAGGTATCCAGAGAGTTCAGGCGGCCGCCGCCGCGATGCAAGAAAAAGCACAAGGGGGCGTTCCGGTCGTTGCTAAGCCCTACGCTGCCGCAACGAGCGGGGGTAACTGACGATGGCGAAATTCTTCATCAATCGGCCGATTGTAGCCATTGTCATTGCGATCCTCATGACCCTGGTGGGTGTCGTTGCGATGCTTAGTCTTCCGACGGCACAGTTTCCCAACATTGCCGATCCGATGATCCAGGTGAAGGCCATCTATCCGGGTGCGGACGCCCAAACGATTTCCCAATCGGTTGCTACACCCATTGAGCAACAAATGTCCGGCGTTCCCGGAATGAACTACATGTATTCGCTCAGCGCCAGTTCAGGCGGCGGGGGCACGCTTTACGTGGATTTCCAACTTGGGACAGATGTCAACACCGATCAGATTCTGGCGCAGATGCGAACCGGGCAGGCCAACTCGCAATTGCCAAGCGAAGTCGTCCAGCAGGGCGTGCTCGTGCAGCCAGGCACGACAGCGCCATTCATGCTGCTCAATCTCTACTCACCAAGCGGCGTGTTCGACAACATCTTCCTGGCCAACTACGCCATCATCAATTTGCAGTACGCGCTGACGCGCATTCCAGGAATCTCACAGGTCCAGATATTTGGCGCAGGGCCTTATGCAATGCGCATTTGGGTGAATCCCGACCGTCTGGCACGCCTCGGTGTAACGGTCTCTGATATTACGAACGCTGTTAAGTCTCAAAACAAAGTCAACCCTGGGGGACAGATCGGAGGAGAGCCGGTTCCTTCCGGTCAGCAATTTACTTACAATGTGCGTGCTCCCGGGCCGCCTGCCCACGCCTGAAGAGTTCAATGATATCGTCGTGCGCGCCCAACCAGATGGGTCCGTCCTTCGCTTGAAGGACGTGGCGCGGGTGGAAATGGGATCGCAGTACTATTCATACCTGGCACGCATGGGAACAGCAGGGGAGGGTAAGCCCTCTCAGGCCGCTGCTCTCATCGCGTTGTACCTCAACCCCGGGCAGCAATGCACTGCAGACGCGAGCCGCTGTCCTCAAGATGATGCAGGAAGCGAAAGCTCGCGATTTCCCCAGGGGCTTAATTACATTGTCGCGCTCGACACGACGCTCGCTGTCAGTGACGGCATCAACGAAATCTATCACACGCTGTTTGAGGCTTTGATCCTGGTCATCCTGGTGGTTTACATCTTCCTCCAGGGTTTCAGGGCCACTCTGATTCCTCTGCTTGCCGTTCCCGTCTCTCTCATCGGAACCTTCGCCGTCTTTCCGATGCTGGGATTCTCCATTAATACCCTGTCGCTTTTCGGTCTCGTCCTGGCGATTGGACTCGTTGTCGATGACGCCATTGTCGTCGTGGAGGCTGTAGAACACCATATTGAACACGGCCTTTCGCCTCATGACGCGACCGTCAAAGCAATGGAGGAGGTCTCTGGACCAGTCATTGCGATCGCGCTGATTCTTGCCGCAGTGTTTATTCCGACCGCATTCGTTCCCGGCATCACGGGTCAGCTTTATAAACAATTCGCAGTAACGATTGCAGTTTCAGTGCTCTTTTCGGCGTTTAACGCACTCACCCTCAGTCCTGCGCTCTCCGCGCTGCTGCTCAAGCCAAGAAAACCCGCGATCACCGCCCGGCTGTTCGAGCTGGGCTGGATCACCCGCGCGGGCGCGCCGCCGCAGTGTGCTCATCACCGCGGCGGGCGCGCAGGGCCTGGCGGACACCTTCGGGCAGTGCTGGCCACGGGGGGACGACCCCCCTGGCACCCCCCGCTAGACCTTCTGTAGGAACGACCGCCGCTCGGCCAAGATGGCGCGGGCCTGCCGGACGAACGCCACGTTGGCCTGGGCGTCCGGGTCGGCGGCCAGCCGGGCCCGGTACTGCTCGTAGGCGGCCAGCGACTCAAAGTCGATCAGCGCGATCGCCCAGTCGTTCGCGCCCTCCTTGGGCAGGTAGTACCCGGTCAGCTCGCCGCCGCAGCGCTCGATAATGGGCGGCCACGTAGCGGCGTACTTCTCGAAATCCTCGATGGCGTGCGGGTCGAGCGTGTACTGGATCACGCACGTGATCATGATGTTCCCCTTTCCTCGGGCAGCTCCGACGCTAGGCCCGGGACATTTGCGGTGGGGCCGAACTATCGATGCGGGCCGGACGTGGCAAGCTACCGATCATGCGAGAAGTCGTGGTAGACGGAAGCGCGCTGACCATCGACGAGGTCGTGGCCGTGGCGCGCGGGCAAGCACGGGCCAGCCTCGGGCCCGAGGTGGCACAGCGAATGGAAGCGAGCCGTTCGGTCGTGGTGCAGGCGCTCAGCGGCGGCGCGCCCGTGTACGGGGTGAACACCGGGTTCGGCGCGCTGGTCGACACCCCGATCGGGGAAGCCGACCTGACCACCCTGCAGGCCGCCATCGTGCGCTCGCACGCGGCCGCCACCGGCGCGCCCCTGGACGACCAGACGGTGCGGGCCGTGCTCCTGCTGCGGGCCCGGACGCTCGCGGCCGGCTACTCCGGGGTGCGGGTCGAGCTGCCCGCCCGGCTGCTCGAGCTGCTCGCGCTGGACCTGCTGCCGGTCATCCCGGGCAAGGGCTCGGTGGGGGCCTCGGGCGACCTGGCCCAGCTCGCGCACCTGGCCCAGCCGCTCATCGGGGAGGGACGGCTGCGCGTCCCTGGCGATCCGGCCGATGGCCGCCCGGCCGCCGGGATCCTGGCGGAGCACGGGCTCCAGCCGCTGACGCTCGCCCCCAAGGAGGGGCTGTCGCTGGTCAACGGGACCGAACCGATGCAGGCGCTGCTCGCGTTCTCGGTCTACGACGCCGGGATGCTGGTCCAGGCGGCCGACGTGGCCTGCGCGCTGTCGATCGAGGCCCTGCTCGGCACCGACCGGCCCTACGACGAGCGGGTCCAGGCGCTGCGGCCGCATCCGGGGCAGCTGGTCAGCGCGGCCAACCTGCGCGGGCTGCTGGCCGGGTCGCCGCTGCTGGCCAGCCACCGGGACAGCAGGCACGCGGTGCAGGACGCCTACAGTCTGCGCTGCGCGCCGCAGGTGCACGGGGCGGTCCGGGACGTGCTCGGGTTCGCCCGGCAGGTGCTCACCACCGAGCTCGGCGCCGTGGTCGACAACCCGGTCATCGTGCCCGACGGCGAGGTCATGACCACGGGCAACTTCCACGGCGAGCCGCTCGCGTTCGCCGCCGACATGCTCGCCATGGCTATAGCCGAGCTGGCCTCGATCAGCGAGCGCCGGGTCGACCGCATGCTCGACCCCGCGTTCTCCCGCGGCCTGCCGCCGTTCCTGGCCCCCGCGGCCGGCACCAACTCCGGCTTCATGCTGGCCCAGTACACCGCGGCCTCGCTGGTCAGCGAGAACAAGGTGCTCGCCCACCCGGCCAGCGTGGACACCATCCCCACCTCCGGCAAGCAGGAAGATCACGTGTCGATGGGCTGGACCTCGGTGCGCAAGCTGCGCGACGTGGTGGCCAACGTGCGCGCCTGCCTGGCCGTGGAGATCTGCTGCGCCACCCAGGGGATCGACCTGCGGGCCGACATCGCCGCACCCAGCGAGCCGCTGCGGGCCGTGCACGACGCGGTGCGGGCCTCGGTGCCGAGGATGGACGTCGACCGGGAGGTGGCCGAGCAGATCGCCACCGTGGACGCACTGTTGCCGCAGCTGTGCCGCGTGGCCGCGGACAGCTTCCCGGCGTTCCAGTAAGGCGGTTTACCTCCGGGCACCCGGGTAGAAGACGGCGGTGAGGCTGGCCGTGGGCGATGAGTGGTGACGCCTTCCTGACCGAGCCCGCCGCTGGAGTCGGCCGGGCCGCTCCGGCGAGCGCGCAGGCGCTGCTCCTGGATCAGGAATTTGACTCGGGCACGCTGTACGCGCTGCGGGCCGCCGTGCAGGCTCACGCCGGCCAGGCCGGCCTGTCGGAGGACCGGGTCGGCGAGGTGGTCCTCGCCATCCACGAACTGGCCGCCAACGCCATCGCGCACGGCGCCGGGCACGGCCGCCTCCGGATGTGGGAGCGGGCAGGCGCGCTCAGCTGCGAGATCGTGGACGCCGGTCCCGTCGGCGCGGGCTGTCCGACCGGACCTTCTCCCGTCGGCGCAGGCCTTCCGACCGAACCTTCCCCCGGCCGCGCGGGCCGTCCATCCGGACCTTCCGAAGCGGCGGACCCGTGGCCGGCCGTGGACGGCCACGGCCTGTGGCTGGTCCGGCAGGTGGCCGACCAGCTGGACCTGCGGTCCGGCCCTCGCGGTACCCGGGCCGTAGTCACCTTCGCCCTGCCGCGGGCGGAGGATCATTGACGCATGGACGAGGGAGGGTAATGAAACCCGGGGTTCACTACGCCTCGCGTGGTGAACCCCGGGGTTCACCACGTTGCGCGGGCAGAACCCAGCGGTTCAGCGTGGTGGAAGTGGTCGACTGCCGGGAGGGCGGGTGTCGGCAGAGTTAACGGGTGTCCCTCAACTAGGTCCGTCTGCCGCGAGCCTTAAGTGGGTGGCTCCGGAAGTTCGTCGGGGGTCTTAAGGGTTCGAGGTCGGCAGGTGAACGGTGCAGGCGGTGTCGAGGGCTTCTTGCGGGGTGCCGGCGGGAGTCCGGTGCGCAGGAGTGCGTCTTGGTAGCGGTCGCTGGCGGCGGAGTAGATCGCGAAGCCGAATGAGCTGGCGGAGCCGCCGTAGCGGAGCCGGAACAGCGGGATCTGCTCGCCGTTGCGGAGCACGCCGGTGATGTAGGCGAAGCTGCCGTGGTATCTGGCCCGGACTTGGCCAGCTGCGGCCAGTTCTTCTCGGCGTGATCCAGCAGCCGCAAGATGATCGAGCTGCGGGTCGATTCCGGGATGGCGGGCATGTGCCTCATCATGCCGCGCGAGGGTGTCCGGGCCGGTTAGGATCTCGTGCCCGGGAGCGGATTACATCGCTGTGATCTGCCTCGGAGCTGCCATGCCGCTGCTTCGCGCGGTGCCGGTCATGCTGAGCGCCGGCGAGCGCACGACCCTGAAGAAACGCGTCCGGGGGGCGAAGACGGCCTACCGGGACCGGCTGCGCGCGCAGATCGTGCTGGCTGCCGCCCGCGGGCACCCGAATGCCCGGATCGCCGCCGGACTGGGCATCAGCGTCGATACGGTCCGCAAGTGGCGGGGCCGGTTCGCCGCCCGCGGCCTGGACGGGCTGGCAGGACCGGCCGCGGCCCGGCCGGCCGCGGCGGATCAGCGCGGCGGACCGGGCCGCGGTGGTCGCGCTGGCCTGCCAGCTGCCCGCCGCCACCGGGGTGCCGCTGGGCCGGTGGACCGGCCCGGAACTGACCGCTGAGCTGGCGGCCCGGGGGCTGGCCAGCCCCATGTCGGCATCATCGGTCCTGCGGATCCTGGCTGAGCACCCGGTCAAGCCGTGGCAGTACCAGTCGTGGATCTACCCCCGCGACCCGGACTTCGAGGCCAAGGCGAAGGTCATCCTGGACCTGTACCAGGGCTACTACCAGGGCGAGCCGCTCGGCCCCGGTGACCGGATCTTGTCCTTCGACGCCAAGCCGCAGATCAATGCCCGCAGCCGCCTGCACCCCACCCTGCCCGCCGCGCCCGGCAGACCCGTCCGCTACGAGCACGAGTACAAGCGCAAAGGCTCCCTCGCGCTGCTGGCCGGCCTGGACGTGCACACCGGGCAGGTGTTCGCCTCCACCCCCGCCACCACCGGGATCAAGCCGTTCATGGACCTCGCCGGCCAGGTCATGGCCCGCCCGGAGTACAAGAACGCGCCCCGGGTCTTCGTCATCGTGGACAACGGCTCGGACCACCGCGGCCAGGCCGCCATCGGCCGGCTGGCCAAGGCGCACCCGAACGCGATCATGATCCACACCCCGCTGCACGCGTCCTGGCTGAACCAGATCGAGATCTTCTTCTCCGTCATCCAGAAGAAAGTGGTCACCCCCAACGACTTCGCCAGCCTCGGGCAGCTCTCCGCCACCCTGCTGGGCTTCGTGGACCGGTACAACCAGACCGCAAGGCCGTTCAGCTGGAAGTTCACCGCCAGCGACCTGCACGACCTCATGGACCGCATCAGCCGCCACGAGCAGCAAGACAACCCTCAGGACGAACCGCTACCGGAGGCCGCATGACAACCCCCGACGAACTTCCGGGGCCACCCACTTAAGCGTCGCGGGCCGCGATCCTCTTCAGTGATCAGGACTGGCGGAGCAAGTCGTTGAGTTCAGCCTCGATGTCGACGTAGTCGCTTTCCTGGCCGACGGGGACGATCTGGTAGGTCCGCTGGAGAAAGGCCGACATGGCCCGGGCCGGCGCCTCGAAGTGCGCCTGGCCGAACGGGGACGACAACTCGATGTTCAGCACTGTGCCCTCGGTGTCAGCCGTTCCGATCACGTCCAGGCCGTCGGCTTCGGCGCACGACTGGGCCGAAGGCCAGACCTGAACGTCACCCTCGCCTTGGCGCGACTCGATCCCGGCGGCCAGCAAGTCCCTGGCGAAGATCCACTCAACCGGTTCATCGGTACCCACATGGAACGCCATACGCACCGCGTAGGGATCCCGGCCGCTGTAGTACAGACTGGCCACAAGCGGGACAATCGTTTGCTGCGGGACAACAAGCCTGAGACCCAGCTCGGCCGAGATCGTGGTGCTGCTACTTCTGCTCATCTGCTATCCCAACCCTACTTGGCCGACTCCCAGGCAACCGGGCTCTGTCTATACGACGCGGTCGGCTGGTGACTGGTGCGCATACGGAGGGTGAAGATTTCCCAGGTGTCCTGCATCCCGTTTTGCGCCTTTCGTACCGACCTGGAAGACACGCCCTGATCGTCGCCCTGACCTGGACAAATACCCCTCAGTTCGGGCGACGACGTTCGCAGCAGTTTAATGTTTCCGCGCGGCGATTGCATAGCATGTCGGGCTTATCTCATGGCCTAATCTACGAGGTGCTTCGGTGGCAATACTGAGTGTAATCGACAGTCGCCCGATGCGCACGATTGCAGAAGTTTGTCGCTACGTAAAGTAACCGGGCGTGCAGAAGGTTCTGTGTCGCCTGTGAGACGCCGCAGTGACACGACGACGAACCCGGTATGGCGTCACCGCCCGCCCGGGCCGCGTGCCGTGCAGCGAGAAGATGCGCTACCCTATGGGAGCGCCGGAACGAGGCTGCTGCGCGGGCGTGGCTCCCGGCGGACAGCGCCGGACCGGCGGCGGGCGATTGGCTCAGCGGGAGAGCGCCTCGTTCACACCGAGGAGGTCACTGGTTCGATCCCAGTATCGCCCACCAGGTCAGAGGCTATGTGGGTCTCCATCAAGCTCACGGTGGGAGCCATTCCTGTAGCCAAGTGGTCAGCGGGCCGGTACGCTCCCGGCCATGGCGGGCAGGCGTGGCTGGGGCGAAGACAGCATCTACTTCGATCACTCGGGGGAGTGCCGCGACCCTGAGGCCCACCGGCATTGTCCGGGCCGCTGGCGTGGCGTGGTCAGTCTCAAGCCCGGCCCTGACGGCCAGCGGCGGCGCAAGAAGGTCTCGGGCAGGAACAAGACGGAGGTCCGGGCCAAGCTCGCGGAGCTGCACGACGAGCTGAACGACGGAGTAGTCACGAACGCTGCCTACACCGTGGCGCAGGCGATCAAGGACTGGCTGGCCGACGGACTTGCGGGCCGGGCACCGAAGACGGTCAGCACCCAGCGGGAAGTCCTGGAGCCGCTTATCGACATCATCGGGGCAGTGCCGCTGCGTGAGCTCTCGGCGCCTACCGTCCGGTCGGCGCTGAAAGACCTGGCGGCCACCCGCGCCACACGGACGGTGGCCATGACGCACGCCGGGCTCACGCGGGCCATCAGGCACGCCGAGGCCAACGACAAGGTGCGCCGCAACGTCGCCACGCTCGTGGACACACCCGCCGGCCAGGAAGGCCGCCCGTCCAAGTCGCTCACATCCGGGCAAGCCGTTGCCCTGATCCGGGCGGCACGGCCGTACGGCCTGTACGCCTACGTTGTGTTGAGTCTCTTGGTAGGCGTCCGAACCGAAGAGGCGCGTGCACTGCGGTGGGATCACGTCGACCTGGAGGGCAAGCCGGACGCCGACCCTCCTGTACCTCCCCATGTCGACGTCTGGCGCTCGGTACGTACCCACGGAGACACCAAGACGAAGAAGTCCCGGCGCTCTTTGGGATTGCCCAGGATGGCTGTGGAAGTGCTCCGGGAGCACCTGCAGCGGCAGGCGGACGCGCGGCTACGGGCGGGCGTTCTGTGGCAGGACAACGGGCTCGTCTTCACGACGGCGCTCGGGACGCAGCTCGATGCGGCGGACGTGCGCCGGTCGCTCCGGACGATCTGCAGGAGAGCGGACCTCGGCGAGGAGTGGACGCCGCGCGAACTGCGACACACATTTGTCTCTCTGCTGTCCGATAACGGGATGGCGATCGAGGAGATCAGCCGCCTCGTGGGTCACAGTTCATCGAACGTTACTGAGACGATTTATCGCCACCAGATCCGGCCGGTCATCACTGTTGGGGCCGAGGCGATGGACAAGATCTTCGCCAGCGAACAGTGATCTCCCGCAGCGGCAGTAGAACGGACTCGCTGTGGATCTGTTTGACTATCAGGCGATTGCAGAGTGTGGCTGGGTGACGCCAGGCGGAGCTGCACGTGCTGGCTGAGCTGCTGCTTCTGCGGGCGAATGACCACACCCGCTTGTCTTCGGCTCTCTTGGCGAAAACGTCAGAGCTCGCAACGTCTGCTCAGCTTTCCGCGGCCTGGCAGGCCCGGCGCCGCCTTGGCGCGCTGGAGGCGTCTGCGGCCGCGGCCCTGGAACGTAGCTGGGCCAGTTCGGCGCGTGCAGCGTCGAGGTCGTGTTCGGCTCGCTCAGCCCGGCGGCGCTGGGTGTCCCGTGCCTCGGTGAGATGACGGGCCTGGTCCTGCAGGAGCTCGCGGAGTTCTTCCCGCTCGCGAGCGGTGTCGGCGCGGAGCCGGTCCAGCTCAGGCGGCGGCGCTTGGCGCGCAGCTGGTCGAGTCCGCGGGCGGCGTCTTGCCTGATGCGGATGGCTTCGGCGGTCGGCGC
>CAWAZE010000010.1:0-531566 GCA_963786405.1 uncultured Acidobacteriaceae bacterium
GGTCGATGGGGATGGTGCGGGGAGCACTCTCAACGCGGAAGCCAGGTGGCAGGTGGTAGGTGACGTCGTCCTGTTGCAATCGGGGGTATTGCACATCAACCGGAGCGGCGCGCTTGTCCTGCGCCACGAACGGATGCCTGGCACGAGCTTGAAAGAACAGGCCGGGCAAGAAGAAGCGCTTGCCGGTTGCGGCACCGATGTTTCCGGTAATTTTCACCACTACCACGAGGTTGACGTTGCAGTCGTCGAGCCCCAGATAATGATCGAAGTCGGCGCGGACGCCATCGGGCAGATCCTCCTGAACGGCTTCAACGAATCGCTTTTTGACTTCATCCTGATCGTTTTCAAGCGCAAGCTGACGCCAATGCAATGCGTCAGGTCCTGACATGCCATAGCGACTGGTCCCGGTAACGGATCCGTCCGGCGCGATAGTGAGATCCGCACTTCGACTTACGGCGGCGGTCTTGTACGAGATGGCGGGAGCCGACACAGGAACAGGCCCGCTGTCGGTCAAGCGAAGCCCCGATGCCAGAGCGTGCTTCCAGTGGAGAAGGCCGAATGGGCAGAGCTTCTGGCCGGGATCGAGAAAGATATCCTTCCCGTCGAGAACGACGATGGCAAGGTAGTCGTCGAGCTGCCGGATGGAAAGAAAGCTGTCGTCAAATATTGCGCGGTTGCGATCGACCACCTGCGCGGCGTAAGCCTTCAGACCTGCAGCGCGGGCAAGGGCGACAAAGAGGAGCGTAATATCGTCGTCGGTTCCGCTCTGCTGCTTCCAGACATCTTCAGCGTTGCGGATTGGCTTCAACTTTTCTTTTTTGCGCTCAGCGCTGGATTTTTCGCGGCTGAATACGGTGTTGTCGAGCTTCTGCACCGCGTCATAGATCTTTTTGGCCTTCTGCTCATCCGTATCTGAAGGCGCCACAATGCCGGCCACGATGCCTTTCATGCCGCTGGTGGGGTTTGCGAAGGCCTGGGTCCGCTTGGCCCATTGCTTGCCGGCATCCTCCCAGAAGTTGGGGCCCGATGTCGCATTGGTGTAATAGAACTCGATGCGCCACTTGAACGTGTTCATTGGGGGCATCCAGTCTTCTTGGGGGATTGCCGGAATGTCGGTCAGGTCGATGCTGTAGATATTCTTGCGGTCGTCGTAATTGACCCGGGCATCGTTGCCGACTCGCATTGGATACATGAGGCGGTTGAGGGAGTTTGTCATTCCCCTGGGGGCCGAAGGCTACAAAGGCAAGTCGCGTACCGTCCGGAGAAACGGAGAAACTGCTGTGTTCGAAGTGCCAACTGGATGGTGGCAGGATGGACGAGCGGGTTGGCCGCACTGACTGTTGGCCGTCACCTGCGACCTGGCGCCTGAACATCCCACGGGCCAGGAACAACGAAAGCACGCATGTGGCGGCGAACGCGGCCCACAAGAGAATCGGAACCCTCAGGGTCACGCGAGGCTTTTGTCTGGTCTCGGGGGCAGGCCGCAAATTCGCAGCGGAGACCCTCTCGACTGGCGCGACAAAACGAAAGCCATGTTTCGGGATCGTCTCGATGTAATGAGGAGTCTCGGCGTCGTCGCTTAATGCTTGGCGCAGCTTTCTGAGAGCTGTCCCAAGACTCTGGTCAAAATCGACGAAGGTGTCGGGAGGCCATAACTTGCGGCAGATTTCTTCGCGGCCGACCACTTCTCCGGCGCGTTCCAGCAGCATGAGAAGAAGTTGCGCGGGCTGCTCCTGAAGACGGATACGCAAGCCCTGCTTGCGCAATTCGCCGGTCGCGGCGTCCACCTCAAAGACACCGAAACGGAAGACTCGCGCTGCCATTGTCGCTTCCTGCAAAGTTTTCCCCTGCGGAGCTTTTGGAGTATAGCACCGGCTGCCACTCAAAAGAAGTAGAGCGGAGGTGGACTGTTGAGGTGCTGGTGCGGTTCATTGCCTGATTTATCCATTGCCAACACAACAACTTGCCGGTTCAAACGCAGTTCGGTTGCGGTTCATATGCGGTCCATGGACGAGTCTCCTTAACTTCGGCAGACTCGACGGTACCCAGAGTAGGGGGACTTCAAAACTTGAGAGGGAACAATGAATATCGAACTTTCCGGAAACAAAACAGGCATGAAGCGCAAGGTCGGGGCGCTGGTGCTCGCTGCGGCGGCCCTTGCTATCGGTAGCGTAAGCCAACCAGCAAGAGCAGAAAGTGAATCAGGACTGGGGGCGCCTATCGAAGGCACCTGGATCATGCAGGTCCACCGCGTCCAACAAAACATCACCTTCACCGCCATGCAGTCGTTTACTGCCGGCGGGGTTACTAACGCCACAGGGACGATCGATCGGATGCCACCTCCTCCCATTTCACCGCTCTTCGGCACCTGGAAACGCATCGGCCACAACAGTTACGCAAACTCGCTCAGCTTCTTCATCTTCGACCCAGCAGGCAACGCTGTCGCCATGCTCCAGAACTACTCCAACTTTCACTTGAATGCCAACGGCGAAATCGTGGGTACGGGCGAAGCCTATGTCTGCGATCCGAACGGCGACAACTGCGTCAATACCAATACATCGATCACATTCATCGGCACACGCATGAATGCCCAGTATTACCCCTGATCAATTTCAATGCTGAAACCGGAACTGAGCTGATGTCTTCAGAGACATTCACACTGCTAATGAATAGTCGCGATCTCCAGACTTCGGTTCCGGGTTCAGAGAAGTTCTAGTAAGGGATCATTCGGGCCCCAAACGGACCTGCGTCTTGATCAATAGCTCGCACCGAGCGGATTGTGGCTCACTCGTCCCTTTGACGGACATTCGCCTCGTCTTGCTGATAGGGGAAGAGTCGGCGGTAATTCGCCCGGAACTCAGGATTCTTAAGGTTTTCGTCAGTGCGCTCGATGAGTGACTCGACGATTTACCACTCGTCGCGGAAGTCGTAACGAGTCAATTGGCAACGATCACTTGTCCGCGAAGCCGGTTACACCGGCAACTTGCCAAAGACACATCGGGGCAACCCGGCACGGAATCAGAAGTAGATGGATTGCCTCGCCTGAGTGACAGTCGCGATTGGGCCCTCACTCCAGACGGTATCTATTTTGTTCCTGACGAAGCGCCCAGATCCGTCCGATACTTTGATTTCGCCAGTAAGCAGACACGGCCAATCTTTGAAGTGGACAAGGGTTTCGGTACCGGCCTGTCGGTCTCTCCCGATGGCCGCTGGATCCTCTATTCACAGGATCGCTCTGTAACCGGCGACATTATGCTGGTCGATCACTTTCAATGACACTTCTCCATTCTCCGCGAACGATCTGCGGTGGTTCGCTGTCTCTGTTCGTCCGCGCCTATCTAAGCACAATGGAGAGCGGTTCATTTTGCCATAATCCCGGAAAACGAGGCTAGCGGTAAGAACACTTGGTTGTGACAGTGCACATGGCTTAGAGCATCCCTTTTCGATTCTCCAACCCCACAGATTCTCACACTAGCTAAAGCGCCACTACAAAGACAATTGCTCTGTGCGCGTGCGGTCATCCTCGCCGAACGCATGCGGGGGATGTTTATCCCAGGCCCTATGGAATGGGTGGAAGAGCGGTGGCCTGGCTGGAATCTGATGTAGATGCGTGGATTGGAGAGCGCGTCGAAGCCGGAAAGCAGCAGAGCGGTGCCACATGCCAGTAGAACTCGGGAAGTTCTTGCAAGTTCCCAAGAACTTCTTTGGCTCAGGGGTGGCGGCGAATCTACGGCCTTCGACGGCCCTAGTCTACGTAGCGCTCTGTGAGGCTGCGAATCGGGATTGGCCGAATGGTTCAAACACATTCGCCATTTCCGACCGAACTCTCGCAGCCGATACGAGGCTATCTCCGCGAACAATTCACGACTCGCGGAAAAAGCTGATCGAAGCGAGACTCATCAAATGCGAGAGGGAAGAGGGTTGCAGTTTTACATATACGTTGCTTCCTCAGGCTCTCGAAGCAATACGGCGCAAGCTGAGGCCGCGCCAAAAGAAGCAGCCGAGAGCCGGCCAATCTCCGCATCATTTGCCTTCGGGCCTGATCGGTACCCACGCAAAATATGCGACACCCCACGGCGGGGTTTGCTAATGGGGTGCAGCAAGCTTTGCCACTCCAGTACGGTTCTTCCAAAGAGGTTCTAAGTAGGGGTTTGGGAAGGGAAACGAATCATGGAAACATCGGGAACAGACAACCAGCACGATTCGGATACAGAGGTTCATGCGCCAGGACATAGAACAAGGTGGAAGCCCGGGCAGTCTGGTAATCCGTCCGGGCGTCCGAAGAAGTTGCCAATCACTGACGTGCTCAGGGAACAACTCGAGCAACTAGGTGAAGATGGCCTTGCCAACGAAGTAGCGATCGCTCGAAAGCTTGTGGAGATGGCCCGCCAAGGCGATCTAGGGGCCATCAGAGAGATTGCAGACCGCACAGAGGGTAAAGCACGTCCGCGGGTAGAGAAGGACCGATCTGAGGACGATATGCCTCACTGCATTGTGGTTGAATTTCGCCCAAGTGGGAGCGTCTGACTGGCGCCTAATGGCAATCCGTGTAGCTATGGTCGTGCAGTTAGTCTGCAAGCGATAAGCGTTCGGGTTCACCACGTTACCGACGGCGCTATTCGAGCCAAGCTTTCAGGTCTCAACAGTTGGTCCTGCGGAGGTGGGCCTACTTGCTCAGTCAAATCACCTTCTGATTGCCAATCATCCAGCGACGCAAACGCAAGCCCATCCACCAGGTTGGCTCTGCTGGCAAAACTCGGCCAGAGAATTTGATAAGCATCGCCCAAAACTACTGCCAATCCCAACCTCTCGGGTATCCCAACCCAAAAACAGGATGTAACCGGATGACATGGGTTAGGCGAGATCGGCGCACTGATCCATTTGTGCCCACTCACTGCGCGAACGTCGCCGTAGATCGGTCTTATCAGCGTCGACACCTCTTGCCAGAATTTCATCAGCCCAACGGCCCAGCCCGGCTCACGAACTACCTCTCGCTCAATGTCAATTCGCAGATGATTCGTCCGAAAGCCCTCTTTATGTGCTCCGCGAGGCAGCGGCAGGGCCAGGTAAACACCGACAACTGGACGATGCGGGTACCAGATCACGATGTCGTGCAGATTGTCTTCAAGAAACTGCAGAAAATGTTCCTTGCCCGTCCGATCGTAGATATAGTCTGGCGGCTCAAACAGGCCATACCTCCGCGGCAAACTTTCCGGTAAATTGCGTTCAAGGAGTTCGACAAATGCACCTCTGCCTTGCTGCGATTCGATCGGACTCTCCAGGAACCACCACGACATCGAGATCACATCAGAGATCGCACCCGATCTCGGCGACGCCGGCCTTTCCAGGCCAGAAGGAAGCCGAATGGAAGAATCTTGAGGGTCGAACACCAGGCCGTGAGTAGAACGGGCAAGGTCGTCAGCTGTCGCATGAAGCAAGCGAAGAGATTTTGAATACGCCTTTCCTTCAAGATTGAGATCCGTTTCCCACAGAATCCCCGGTAGAACCTTGTTGATATCTCCTGGCACGTCCTTCGCTTGTGCGTGCTTGGACGCTGAGACCACTATCTGCCAGTCTCTCCGCACGTGAGTCCAAGCCGAGTGATTTGATTGCCACTTCGCCCGCTTACGAAGGCAGTTCAGCTGTGCTGGCTTCACGGCCCATACTTGGATATCAATACTCATGGCTTGAACCTGGATTTTGCCAGCCGAATAGCTGATCTCTCGTGTCAGATTTAGCTGTGTTCCTGGAGTAGCCACCGGCTGCTTCCCGATATCTACCAGCGGGACAAGGACGCGACCCGATTTACTGCCGTGCACAGTTCGCAAGAGAAGCCCCCTGGGCTCCTCTTGCGCTGGCTGTTTGATTCCGCTTAGAAGTTGAACTTCAAAGCAAACTGACCAAACCGGCGTTCGTCATTCGCGCCACCGTTGTTTCCTATGCCGCCCTTCGAAGCCACGACCTGAGGAAATACGTTTCCTGAGGCATCCGTGATGGAATTGCTGGAAACGTCGTTCAGGCCCTCCTGCAGGAACAGGTTGTGGTGATTAAAGATATTGAAGCCCTCGGCGCGGAACTCCAGGTTCATGCGCTCATGGATCGGAAACGTCTTGGACACGGACAGATCCAGGTTCCAGAGGCCCGGCCCACGAAAGGAATTGCGCGAGACCATGTTCGAAGGCCAGGGACCCCAGTCGGAGACTCCCAGCAGGTTCGGGTTGCTCCACGAGTTTGCGGCCGGAAGAGCGCCGATCGTATACAGATTTGCACCTCCTCCCGTCACGCCGCTCGGAATTGACTTGAACGTATGTTGTGAAATCGTACCGAAAGGCGTATACCGCGCAATGTTGTACCCCGACGCATTGTTGGTCAGAGTCGTAGTACGTGAACGGTGTTCCGGTGTGCACCTGGTAGATGCCCGTCAGTCTGCCATCCGCCCAGAATCTGGCCCTTGAGATTGTTCTGATTTTTGAAAAAGGGTACCGAATAGATCGGCGCCAGCACAAGTCTGTGCCGGACATCGATGTCTCCATTGCCGTGATCCAGACTCGGATTGAAAGGATTCGTATACCCAAGGCTAAATGCGTTGTTGGTCTCGGAGAAAGTCGTGCTGAGGTTATCCAGTGCATGCGCGAACGTATAATTCGCGACGATGCTCAGGCCTGTGTGGTGCAGGTTTGTCGATTGAAACTGAACATTCGCTCCGTGGTAGTAGGAATAGGCCGCAGAGCCGCGGTTGTTGACGTTGGAATACTGGGGGTTGAGCCTCGTGAGCGCCTGATAGACATTGCCAGTCGTCGGGTCGATGCGTCCTTGAGGGTCGGTGACCGGATCGCCCAGCGCGTAATTGCCGCTGCCCAGCCCGTTGTAGTTCTTGATGTCGTAAAGGTGAATGCCGCGAGCACCTACATATTGCAGAGAGACCATCGTGTTATGCGTCATCTGATGTTCCACAGCCAGGCTCCAGAACTGGGTCTGCGCAGTCTTGATGTTCTGATCGACGTGCCGCAGGCTCGTGGGCGGCAGCGCGACCGCGCCCGAGGCCCCTGCCAGCGGTCCCGCATTGGAACTTGTCACACTCACGTTGTTAACCACAATCACGGCATAGTTCGGCGGATTCTGAATCACGTTGAATGTCACGTTGCCGAAGTTGCGCTCGTAAGAGATCCCGTATCCGCCGCGAATCGAATCGCGTCCATTCCCAAAAATGTCATACGCAAAGCCGACACGCGGCGACAGCGTGCCATACGACGGATTCCACAAACCGTGGATCGGACTGTTCGGCACTGTATACACCTGTCCGGTCCGCATTTGTTCCGGAATGCTGTTACCCGGTCCGTAGTAGAAATTCGAGTCAAGATTTGCGTTGTTGTTGTGCTGGACGCCGTAGTACTCATAACGCAGGCCATAATTCCCCGTGAACCGTGGCGTCAGCTTCATCGAATCCTGCGCGTAGACCGCCCAGTCCTTGAACCGTTCGCTGCGCGCGAAGCTCGGCGAGGTTGCGGGCAGATTGATGAGGCAGGATGCTGGCGGGTTCATCGGCAGTTCCCCGGTATAGGGATCTCTGACGCAGGGCAATGCGCCTTTGGGGTCGACCGCCGCTTCAAACTGAAACAGATCCCCCGTGTAGAGATTCTGCAGGCCGGGGGCGCGGCCATTCCCCAGTTGTTGCGTGGCCTGCGCGTAGGCGCCGTACGCTTCGTTGTCCTGTATATACATCAGTTGCGTGCCAAATTCCGCCGAGTGTTTGCCTTTGACGAAACTCAGGTCCTCGTTGATCTGCGAGGTGTTCTGCGGGCCGCCAAAGGGCAGGCCGCCATTGGCCGGGTTCGTATCGTAGAAGCCCGGCAGCTGAATAAATGTGCCCGTTTTCGGAATCTGAGCATTGACTGAAACAATCAGAACCGGCACATTCTGCAGCTTGGTGTCGTAGGACAGGAATGTGTTGAAGCGGCTGAAGCTCAGCTTGGTGGCTGAGGCAAGGGATGGCGAAAACACGTGCGAAAGGCTGTATAGGTAAGACTGGTTCTCTTCGGACTGGCCGACGTTGTATTGCGAGTAAGGGGACACAAATTGACTGCCCGCCTGATCGACTTCGTGGTACTCCACAAAGCGACCGAACATCTGAGTCGTTTCGCTCAGGTTATAGTCTGCGCGCACAACAATGTTGTAGGTATCTTGCGGCAGACCGCCGCCCGCGTTCTGCGGTGCGCCAAAAGCAACGGTCCCCAAGGTGGGCGTGGCCGGGTCGAGACCGGGAGGGACATTGCCTCCGTAAATCTCAGCCGCTGTGTAAGTATTCGTGAAATTGAATGTCTTCCCGCCGCCATAAGTGCTGAAGAAATCCTGTATGTTCGATGCGGCGGAGGAAAGGAACTGCGGGGTTGGAACTCCAGCGCTTAGATTCGCGGTGCCACGCACTCGAATCCACTCCGTACTTCCGAAACCAAAGAACTTATTTTTCACAATTGGACCGCCAACGGAGAAGCCAAACTGGTTACGCGTAAATGTCCCCTTGGGGATGCCCAATTGATCGTTTGTCTCGGTGTTGGAGGTGTACGCCGAGAGGCGATTGAACTCCCACGCATTGCCGTGTAGGGAGTTGGTACCCGCCTTCGTGCTCACGCTGACCACACCGCCCGAAGCACGGCCAAACTGGGCCTCGAAGTTGCTGGTCGAGACGCGGTATTCCTGCACCGAATCGAGCGGAACGAAGGTCCCGATTCCATCGCTAAACACGCCGATGTTTTCGACACCGTCGAGCAGGATCTCTGTGCCGCTCGAGCGCTGGCCGTTGATATTGAACCCCACGCCGCGAAGCGTGGCATTCTGGCTGTTCGTGTTGCTCATTCCGGTAGAGCTGCCCGAGTTGGACGAATCGCCATTCGAGATGTTCCCCGAAATCGCCACGAAGTCATAGGGATTGCGCGTCAGGCTCGGTAGCTGCTGGATCTGCTCTGAGTCAACAACCTGTGAGAGTTCCTGCGACTCCGTGTTCACCTGCGCGCCGCCTTCTGCAATCACCTCCACCTGTGTAACGGCGGAGCCAACCGACAATCTCGCATCGAGAGATATGCGGCCTCCTACTGTCACCTCGACATTGGCCGCAAAAGCCTTGAATCCTGAGGCGCTCGCGTTGACGCGATAGGTTGCCGGTGCCAGGCCGGTAAACACATATAAACCTGTGGCGGATGACGTAGTGGTCCGCGCCGCGTTGGTGCCGATATTCGTGACGGTGACCGTCGAATTCGGAATCACTGCTCCGGATTCATCTGTAACCATTCCGGAGATCTGCCCTGACTCGACCTGGGCGGAGCTCACTCCCACATACAAAAGCGCCAGGACCACAGCGCAGGCGAGACCTCGCCAGGTTGTCCTCAAACGTCTGGAAGCTGTCGCTCCGGATGTGGCAAGTGCAAGTGATGGGCAAATGGAAATCCGCGAATCTCTCATAATCTCTCCTCCGGCGGAGGGAGTGGAGGCCCAAGTGGAACCTCCGCTGTCCGCTGCAATTCGGCATTTCGGACTATCGCAAGCCAGAGAAGCTTTGCACCAGAACCTACTGGAGTCGACGTGATTATCAGAATGCGGTGATCTCGCAAAGATTCCGAACGTGCGAGACTCCTACCGCTTCACTGTCGTGCTCGGTCGAGCCCAGAGCGTGATCAAGGGCCAGTAACCCCGGCTCCAAAACAACAGGCCAACGCAACAGACATCGTCGCTCCGCGACGGCAATGTGCAATGCCTGCTTTGGTTTCGGGTGCCGGGTCGGTTCGCCCCGTGGACAGCCTGCAGCGAACTCCTACTGGGGACTAATTTAATGACGTGCTCGAAGCGACGCGCCCAACACCTACGTGCTCGAAACCACGATCACTACTTAGCATGCAATATTCATACCAATCCGAATTGAATGTCGCTTATGGCTGAAAGTGCAGTAGTTCCTCTTTGTCTCGCTTTTCAGAGCTTCTCCCCTGCACTACGAAAACCCGGATAATCCTGGCCATCGATTCCAAATATTGAAGAAAAACACTGATGGGGTGCACGATCATGGCTCCGGGATTCCCAAGGAAATCCGGGAAGAGATGTACGATCCATTCTTTACGACTAAAGATTTAAAGGATTCGGGCCTGGGGCTAAGGGTATCGAGGAGCCTCGTTCTCAAACACCACGGGACAATCCAATTTCGTTCTTCATCGGGCCCCGGAGCCAGCGGACATCTCCGCGAGCTCAACCGATTCCTGGCCCGAAAGCGTTTAGGTCAGGCGCGCCTTCCTGAAAACGTCAGCCTGAAAGGGCACGCAAAGTATTCGCGCTGGAGAAAACATCATGTCGAGCGACGACGGAATCATCGGCGTATCGGATCACGGCGGTTGGGCGGTACTTGTGACGGTCGCGGGCGACGGGACCCTTCTCGACCGTCGCCGCGTCGAACTGGTGGACAAGGACCTGCCGAAGATTCCGCACCACAGCGAAGGGCAGGGGCTCCCGCTCGATGAGGCGGTGGCGCTGGTGGAGCGCGTGCGGCTGTCGGCGGAACAGCACTCGAAGCTCGTCCTCGACGCCGTCGCCATGACGATGCCCGGGCGCATCCACGGCGTCGCGCTTCGCCAGTGCCCAGAGCTCCCACCAACCATTGCCGAGCGGATCAGGGACTATCGGGCGCAAAACGTCGCCGACTGGGTAATGTACCGCAAGGCGCTAGCCGCCGCGGCCGAGGCGCGCGGTCGGGCCATCCACTGGTACGACGCGAGGAAGGTTTTCGATGCAGCCGGCGAGGCGCTTGGCATTAAGGACCTCGATGCCTACTTCCTCCAGCTGAGGAGGTCCATCGGGGCGCCCTGGGGCAAGGATCACAAGCTCGCGATGGCGGCGGCGATCGTCGCGGCCATCGCGCGGTAGAGAAGTGGGCGGCAGGTTCGACGGAAAACCCGGCAAGCTGTGTTCCGTTATGTTTTCAAAACGGCCTGCACGTAAGCGGGCTTCATCGGGAGTCGCCGCATCACCTTTCCGGTCGCGTCGTGGAGAGCCGCTGCGATTGCTGGAGCAGCAAGTGCGTTCGCAGCTTCCGAACCTCCGCCGTACTTACCGACTTTCGGATTGTGAATCAACTCAACTTTTATTTCAGGTATGTCCGCCATGGTCAGGATGGGATAGCTCAACCAGTCATCCTGTGTAACGCCGCTCTCGTCAAACGCCACCTCTTCGAGCAGCGCAATGCTGATTCCCATCACCAGGCCGCCTTCAACCTGCCGCTTCAACTGCACCGGATTGATGACGATGCCAGGATCGACGGCCATCGTGCACTTCTCCACCGTGATCGCACCCGTGCTGGGAGTGACAGCGATTTGGCATACGCACGCCCAGTAGGTTCCATCGCGAAGCATCAGTGAAACGCCGCGGCCGCGGACGGGCGTTGAGCCGCTGGAAACAGCATTCGGGCAAGGAGAAGGCCGCGTCTCCCAGCCGGAAGCTTCGCGCGCTGCCTTCAGCACGCCAATGGCGCGTTCTTCCTTTGTGTTGTCGATTCTGAATTGGATGGCGTCGACGCCCGCGAGCGCTGCGGCTTCGCTGATGGCCAGTTCGCGCGGATAATTCTGCTGAAACTGCACAGGCGTACGCATGCTGTGATCGCGGAGACCGATCGCCAGAGGAGAGGCCTTTTGCCCCACCTGGAACGTGCCATGGCCGCGCTCGATCACGTTGGCAGCTTCTGCGTAGAGCCACTCGTCTGAAATGTTGTTGACCGTTGAGGTGATGAAGTCGCCATGGACGTCCGGCGCCGGCATGGTGGGCAGCCCGGCAATGACCGCGCCGACAGGACGATCGTCCTGCATGGGAGGCATGAAGTGGTCAATTTGGTAGGCAGCGAGCTTGCCCTGATCGTCGACCGCCAGCTCAACGTCCGAGTACGAGACCGGCGATTGCGTTGACCACTGCATGTCGTCTGCACGCATCCACTGCACGCGGACTGGTTTGCCAACGGCCTGCGACAGGATGACCGCCTCGTCTTCCGCTCCCGCATTTCCGCCATTCGATCTTCCATAATGTCCAGGCCCGGGGTAAATGTGCACGATCACGTGATCGATCGTGGTGCCGAGCATGGTTGCAATTTCGCCGCGCAGCTCCTGTGGATTCTGGTTGTGCGTATGGATGTGCACGGTTCCGTCCGCCTTCACGTCGCCAACGGCCATGGTTGGGCCGATGGGAGCGTGCTTCATGTACGACATCTGGTATGTGGCGGACAGCTTCCGGTGGGCCGACGCCAGCACAGGGCTCACGTCTCCTTTGGTCGCGCCGCTCTTCATGATCGGCGTTGATTTCCAATCGGCCTCGTTTCTGAGGTGCTCGTGCAGCTTCGTGCTGCCGGGCAGGCCTTTCCAATCCGTCCACTTAGTGGCGCCGGCAACCTGCTGGGCTGCCTGGATTGCTTCCCACTCGGTCGGCGCGACCACACCAACAAGATTTCCTTTCACGATGACCTGCGAATGCGGGAACTTGGTCTTGTCCAGTTCCCCGGCAGAGACGAGAGTCGACCCAAGCGTCTTTGGATGAACGACACGCCCATGCAACATATTCGGGAGACGCACATCGGTAGCCCAGTTTTCCTTGGCGGTCACCTTCGAAGTGATCGCGGAATTCTTGAAAGACTTGCCGATGACCGTGTACTCACTGACCGGCTTCATCGGCGGATTTCCCTCAACCGACAACCCGATGATGCCGGTTAGGTTCGCCTCGGACTGGAATGGTGAGGTTTAACTGCTGCCCTTTGACCAGGTCGCCGTACGAAACGCTCTTGCCGCCGCAGGAGACCACGCCGTCCTTCACAGACAGCTTGTCTCTCTCCGCGCGCAGTTGCTTCGAGGCAAGATCAAGCAGTGCCTGATAGGTATACGCAGCCACTTTGCGGAGATTGGGCGTTCCGCGGCCAAGGAAATCGAACGCACCACTTCCGTCGGGCGTGCGATCGGTATCTCCACACACGACCGTGGTGATCGCCTCGAAGGGCATGCTCAGTTCTTCAGCCACAATCTGCCGATAAGCCGTAAAGACCGTGCCCTGCCCGAAGTCGTTCTTTCCCGTGCGAATCAGCACCGTGTTGTCCGGGTGAATCTCGATCCACGAACTGGGGAGCGCGGGATCGAGGGAGTTCTTCGCGATCGTCGCCTTAGGGGTATCGCCGCTCAAGCGTGTTGTGCCAACCATGCTGATGCCCACGGCGAGAATGCCGCCCGTCTTCACGAACTGACGGCGCGTTAGCGTCGCTCCAAAAACATCGACAGGCCTGTCGCTTCCGGTTGCCATCGCTCACCTCCCCTTCGCCATCAGTGTGGCGGCATGCTGCACAGCTTCGATGATCGCGGTATAAGTCCCGCAGCGGCAGAGATTGGGCGACATTCCAGACGTGGTGTAAGCTTCCTTGATTTGTTTCAGGGTCGGGCTCGGATTGCTTTCGAGCAGTTCGGTTGCCTTGATCATCATCCCGTTCTGGCAGAATCCGCACTGAGGAGTTTGTTCCTCGATCCAGGCTTGCTGGACCGGGTGAAGCATGTCCTTCGCTTCCTTCGGCGAGATGCCCTTTTGCTTCGCCCATCGCGCTGGCAGCCCTTCGAGCGTGGTGATTTCCTGATTAGGAGTCACGTCAGACAGGCCGGTAACACAGGACCGCACTTCCTTGCCGTCAACCAGAACTGAACAAGCCCCGCACTGCGCTAATCCGCAACCGAATTGCGGACCACTAAGCTGGAGTTCGTTGCGCAAAACGTAGAGTAGCGGAGTGTCACCAGCAGCCTGGACCTCTCGCCGCACGCCATTCACAGTGATTGTGGCCATCGTGCATTCCCTCCAAACATCCGTTCTGATATCAGACGACTTTGCGGAGTGTAACTACTCTATCTGCTGATCCCCGGATGGCGATAGTCCACACTGACGGCCGGGCTCCGAGACAGAAGTGTTGTCACCCCGGCTATCAGTTTTCCCAGTTGTGCCAACGCCGAAGTCAATCCATCATCTACCAAAGGTCAGCGATTTCGACCTCCCTTCGACTGACCCGACTCCGGGTTGCACCCCGATGGTAAGAGTTGCACGGCTCACGCCCTCCCCCAGTAGGCAAGGTGCTGTGACGACATTCTCGGGGGCGCAGCCCGCGGTCGATTTCCCGGCGCTACAGCGGACAAGACGTATCCGGACTACAAGAGCCTGGAAATCACTCCCGGCTGGCGCGGGGAGCCGGAGGCAATCCCATGAGAAACATGAAAATTCGCATGATAATCGCTCAATAGATCATGGGTGCTGGCGTCTGAGCCATGCGGTGCGGAGAGCGCGTCAAGAAAGAACGGACGGAGCTTTTGCAGACAGCCTCATTTTGATTTGCTCACGGGTGCTCTTCGCTTTCTCGAAGCGTTCCACGTCATACGGATTGCAGGCATGGCTCTCCTCGCGTTGCACGCGCACCTCGTCGCTTTCACCGCTTGAGACTGTCGCGAAGCATTTCACGCAGAATGAATCGATCGTCCCGTCTCTGTTTCGACGAAGACAGAAATGCAGGTCATTGGGGGAAGAGGTTGCCACACTCGCACCCTACCATTCTCGCAATGCAAGAAGAACTAGGAAAACTGATAGTACCTCGACAAGGACGTCGCCATCTTCGTCCGGCGCTGCTCAGGTGCTTGCGCATCTTTCCAGCGAGGAGCGATCAGTGATCGTTAACGTCGAACCACGCAAATCTATGAACTTTCGACGCTGGAAGTCACAGAGCGCGCGCGAAACGGATTCACGACACATCCCGATACACTCGCCAATTTCCGAGTGAGTCAAGGCTAGGCGGAGCCTGGTTCCATGCTCAGTCTTCTCTCCTGAAGCGGAGAACTCCAGGAGCAACCTCGCGTGTTTCGTGGCAACAGAGGGAGTGCCGCCAATCGTTCTAAATCGAGCGCTCGTCTGAACATAGTAGTTGCCGAGTGAGCGAGCTGCGCTCATCAAAGCAGACGGGTGGCGCTGCAGAAACTCTAGAAACTCCTCGCGCCGGATCAAAGCAAGCTGGCATGGGTAAAACGTTTCAGCCGTCACCTCGTATGGATTGCCCGTCAGGGCGGATGCAAGGCCCAGGACTTCTCCCGGCTCGGCGATGCGAAGAATGAATCGTTTGCCGTCACTCAGGTCCACTGAAAGCTTTGCCCGACCGCTGAGCAGAATGAAAACATTTGTCGGGAATTTGTCTTCAGAGAACAATGTGGAGCCGGAGGGGACTGAAGAGCAGGAAGTGTAACGCTCAAGGTCTTCGTGTTCTTCAATTCGAAGGGAGTCGTAGAATTCTCCTCTCCTCCAGATCCGGTCGGGTTCTTGTTGCCTGTTTGTTGCATAGCCCACGTGCAGCCCTGTAACGTGGCCGTTATTGGCCTGCAACTTAACAACCATCACGTTTCCCTCGTCGAGCTGCGAGATGCGCAGCGCATCAGCAAAAAAGGTCTTGATGTGCCTTCCTTCCGGTTCAATTCACAACGGAAAGGTCGAGCTCTGATGCCTCAGGCAACCATCCGAAATCGGACTGCATGTCTGACCAGTTCCGCGTTGGTCCGCACTCCAAGAGCATTCATGATCCTGTACTTGTGAAAGGCGACGGTCCGTGTAGTCATGTTCAGGATTCCTGCAATTTCCTTCATCCCCCGTCCCTCAGCCAGGCATTGAAGAACCTCGCGCTGCCTCTCCGTCAGTTGTTCTCGACCGTCCGTGGTTCTTTCCCTCTCCCAGCGAATCGCGTTGACTTCATCTTTGGAGAGGCTGGAAGAAAGATAGGATTTGCCTCCGAGAACGCTCCGCACCGCAACGATCAATTCACTCGAAGCGCAAGTCTTGAGCAAATAGCCCGCGGCGCCGCGCACCAGGGCTTCGACCGCAAGGCGAACGTCGGAATTCATCGTCAGGTACACGAGCTTTACAGCGGGCAGAAGCCGTTTTATCTGCTCTCCTGCATCAAGGCCGTTGAGGATCGGCATCGCGATGTCCAGGACGATCACGTCCGGCTTCACTCTGATCGCCATGCCGACCAGCTCTCGCCCATTGCCTGCAATGCCGACTACGTCAAATTCAGCTTCGAGGCAGCGCTTGCATAGCTCCGCCAAGAGTAGATGGTCGTCCGCAATCAGAACCCGGCGACGATTCAGCATGTTTCGTAACTCTCCGCCATCATTAAAGGCAGCAGCATGTATCGAAGCCAACTAGGAAAACTCCTAGCCCGTAGTTAAACCTGCCAGTGGCCGGCGCCAATGGCTGAAAGCCCGAATAATTAAGATTTCAGCAGGCCATTTCAGCAGGCCACGGAAGGAGAAATGAAGGTGCGACCCAGGAGAACTTCTTGGATTGCGGGAATCAAATCTGTCCCAAGCCGTGATTTCTTGACGTAGGCAAGGCCGCCTTCTGCAAAACAAGCGCGAACGTATTCGGGCTCTTCATGCACGGTCAGAAAGACAAGCTTGATGTCAGGCCCGCTCTCATGAATATCGTGAGCGGCCTCGATCCCGTTTAGGATCGGCATGGTTATATCCAGCACAATGAGGTCTGGTTGAAGACGTTTTGCCTCGCCGACGAGCGTCTGACCATCATTTGCTACCCCGACCAGGTCGAAATCCGACTTCAATAAAGACGTCACGCGGTCAAGCCAGGAGCGGTGATCGTCTGCAAGGAGAACTCGCGGTCTTGGACAAGTTAACATCTCCTCCGAAGAGGTGCACGAGTCAGGCGAGAATTTGTCTTTCGTGAACATAAGAATAATTCAGACTCCAATCGTAGGGACTTTCGCCTTCCATGCCTACTGGGAAAACGGATAGTCGTCTGTCTCTCGTTGGAGTTGGTCAGGATGATATCACGTGGCGCTTCAGCGCAAACAACACCAATTCTGCATTGTTCTTCAGGTTGAAGGACTCCATTATGTTGTACTTGTGAAACATCACTGTTTTCTCGCTGACCTTCAGAATGTCCGCTATCTCCTTCATCGGGCGGCCTTCAGCGAGCAGCTGTAGCACCTCCATCTGGCGGGGAGTCAGTTCTTTTGAGAATTGCCGCGCCCGGGTTTCGCGTTGGGCCCAGCTCTCAGCTCGAAGCTTGGGCGTAATGTAGGCCCGGCCGTCGAGCACCTGCGAAACGGCGGTCAGTAACTCCGATGCAGCCGCATGCTTGAGAACAAATCCCACAGCGCCCAGTTTCAAAACCGCTGCCGCCAGATTGGCATCATCCTGCATCGTCAAAAAGACGAACTTTGTAGCAGGCAGCAACTCTTTCAGGCGCTCGGCGGCATCAAGTCCGTTCAGCAGAGGCATGCCGATATCAAGAACAATTACATCCGGCTTGAGTCTGGGCGCCTCCGCGATTAATTCCCGGCCATCGCTGACGATCCCGATTACCTCGCAGGTCCGTTCGAGCAAAGCGCGAATTCCCTCGGCCACAATGCCGTGGTCATCCGCTACGAGGACGCGTGGACGGAAGCTTTGTTCGTTCGGTTCCCGCATTGAGGCCTTTCCTTTAACTGCAGGATTTTCATTCAACTACCGATCGGAACCCAGACCTCAATCTTAGTGCCCTCCATAGGGCGCGAGCGAACTGCAAATTGTCCTCCCACCAGCCGCACTCGCTCCTCCATGCTCCGAATGCCGATTCCGCTCTGTCTTGAAGCTGCCACCTGATCAAAGCCTGTTCCCCGGTCGGAGATCGAAAGGTGAATCTTCTTTTCCAGTCCCCCCACCCGAACCTCAGCCGAATCTGCGCGGCTGTGTTTCTTGACGTTTTGTAGCGCTTCCTGCGTGATGCGAAAGAGACACAATGCCACTTCTCTTGGGATGTTGCGCGGCACGTTTTCTTCCACGGAAGTCGACCTCAATTGAGTGGTAGTCTCCGAATTCCGCGCACAAGGATCTCAGTGCGGCAACGAGGCCCAGGTTGTCGAGCGTCGACGAATGCAAACGGTGTGATAAGGAATGCAAATCCGAGCCCAATTCGCCCACGCGATCCCAGAGTTCGTGTAGCCGCTCACTTCCTTCCGAGTCTCGCTCCAGGTACTTGGCAAGATCCTCCAGATCAATTGACAGCATGGCCAGCCGCTGCTGGTAGTCGTCATGGAGCTCTCTCGCAATCCGGCTGCGTTCCTCTTCCTGTGCTTGAATCAATTGCCCGCTCAGGCCCTTGAGTGCTTCCTCAGCCGATTTCCGCTCGGTGATGTCGGTTCCAATGCCGAGCATACGTTCGGGCTCGCCGCTCGGGGTGAAATAAAACTTTCCTCTCGCCGATATCCAACGATAGTCGCCATCCTCCCGAACTACACGGAACTCTGCAGCGTACGGTTCCCGCGTCTCCCTGGCTGTGGCAACTGCAGTCTCGAAGGTTTCAACGTCCTCCGGATGAACACGTTTGCGGAGGTCTCCCACGTGACCGTTGGGGTTGTCTCCCGGCATTCCGAATATGTACTGCAAATCGCCAAACCATCGTTTTCGACCGCTCTTCAGGTCTGCATCCCAGCCCACCGTTCTTCCAGCCTCAACGGCCATGCGAAGGCGGTCGTACATGAGAGCCAGCTCGCTTTCCGTCCTCCTTCGACGCGCTCTCTGCCACATCAGCGCGACGATCAGAGCACCTTCGAGCGCTATCAACGAAAGACCGCCGATGATGTACCACTTGTAAGACTCCCAGGCTGTTGGCTCCCGGTAAAGAACCTCACTGCCCGGCGGCAGTGCGGACTCCGGTATATGCCATCGACGGAGTTCGCGCCAGTCTACGCGGATCTGAAGAGAGGGAATGTGCACGACGGGAATGTCGTCCGGTCGCTCCCCGTGGAGCACGCGTGCTGCCAGTTCTCCAGCTATCGCTGCGTCCTTCGTATCGTCGTAGTATGCTCCACCGATGCCTCCGTGATTCAAAGCAAGCGTTGGAAAGATGGAGTAGGTCGGGAGGCGCCGGGCTGCAGCAGCAAGCACATCCCAGGTTCCGATCACTGGCTGATTTGAATCTTGCGGAAAAAGTTGAAACAGGATGACTGTATGGGGCGGAAGGGCGCCAATTCTCTCAAGCATCTCGGCGCCCGGAGGCCCGACGAGATCGATTTCTTTGACTTTGTCCTGATGACGAAGGAGTTCGGTGTGTACCTCTGCGAGCCAGTCTCTCTCTATCTGCCGATACGCTCGTGATGACAGCGACCGCCGTTGTATCTGGATGAAGACGAAGGGCCAGATCGATCGTTTCGCGAATCCCCGCAGGCTCCGCCTACACCGGTTACTCCAGGCATTTTCTGGTCAGCCAACTTGCTGCTGATCGCCCAGAAGACGATGGGAACACCCGGAAAGATCTTGTCCCGGTACTCAACCGCAAATCGGAGCGCCGGCTCAGATGAGACGACGATGAGATCCAGCTTCGTGTCAGCGTACTCACGTCGAAACGTCTCTGCCAGGCTGTCTCGATAAGACCGCTCGTCGACTCGTGAGTTTTCGAGATAGCTAAGAGAGAAGTTAACGGGCCACGGAACATGGGCGCGCAGAGAGGATTCTAGGTTGTCCAGCGACCAGTGGTTGCGGTCAAAGAAGCTGAACACGAGCAACACGTTTTTCGCATTTGTCTGTGCCGCAGCAATAACAGGGCAGACAAACCCACAGAGCAGCACGCCCAGAATGGAAAGAATCACGCAAGCTGAGCGCGTTCCTGCCATCAGAAAGCTGGAGCGGTGCCGCCGCGTCACGTTTCGCGAGCCATTCATCCGGTTCTCTGCCTTCCTTACCGACATCCCGGAGAACAAGGGAACGCTCTTGTTCGCAAAATTCAATCAACCAAGCATCTATTATCTTCCGAAAGATTACTCCCTTTACAGCGGTCAGGGCTGAATCATAGACGCTCTCCCGACTCCCCAAGCTGTCGATACGGAATGTCCATAATACCCAAAGGCGTAGGGGCCAGCGTCAAAGCTCAACGCGTAAGCAGACCGTTCATCTTTTTGGCAACGGCGCGAGCTGCCCAGGCCGGATTCAACCGGTGGAGTTTGTCCATGAGAGCCGCATCGCGCCCTACGAACACATGGTACGCGTTGCGTTCCATCGCATTTACGATGATTTCCGCGGCCTTGCTTGCCGGCAATGCCTTGATCGTCCCACCCTGGCTTTCGCGGCCGGTCGGAGCAGTGATGCCGGAATTCTGACGAATGTTGGTTGCAATCGCTCCGGGAAACACGACTGTAACGTGAACGTGTGTGCCGATGAGTTCGGAGGCTAAGCCTTCGGACATGAGTTTCACGCCGGCTTTGGCGGCGCAATAGATGGTTTGCCCCGGAACGGGAAGATAGCCCCCCATGCTGGAGAGATTGACAATGTGCGCTTCCGGCCTCTGGAGCAGGTGCGGCAGGAAAATCTTGGTCACAAACAACGTCCCCAGCAGGTTCACGTTCAGTACGCGCTCGATGGTCGCGTAATCAAGATCGTTCAACTTGAGGAAAGGCTGAATGATACCTGCATTGTTGATGATCCCGTCCACCGTTCCGAAGCGCGCGCAGACCAGTTCCGGCAATCGTTCCAGTGCTGGCCGGTCAGTGACATTGGCCACGAACGCCGCGAATTCGCTGCCTCGGTCGCCAGCCAATGCCCCGGTTTCATCAAGAGACGTGCCATTGAGATCTACTCCTGCTACCTTGGCCCCTTTTGAGAGAAGCGCGAGTGCGAGCTCACGCCCGATTCCGCTTCCCGCTCCGGTGATCACAATGACCTTGCCGTCAACTCTCATGTTTCGCTCCGTTCTAATGACTTGCCTCTCTGCAGGAGGCTTGACGTGACGGGCGGCTCAAGACGCCAATCCGTTTTCATGGCAGTCAGAGATCCTCTGAATGTGTCGGAACCTATTTTGTGGTTGTTTCGTTGTCTTTGGTGGCAGTGAAATCCCCCACTAAGCCCATTTCTGCCACCGAAGAAGAGCCTGACATCTTCGTGTCGGACTCCAGGTTCCCCTCGTAAGCCACCGTCAGCGGGCTCCCACTGTATTCGGTCTTGAAGCTCCAGGTCACCTTTTTGCCCTCAACCTTTCTACTGATCTTCACCTGGCCGTTATCGCCGTCGCAGGTGCCACTCAACTCGGAGTCCTTTAGCGTGAAGGTGCAGGCAGAATCCGACTCCTGAACCATACTGGTATGAACTTTCCACTTGCCTGAGAGCGGGGATGTCGACGGAGCCTGAGCGATGCACGAGGCTGAGACGATGAAGAGCAAGAACACGGTCGATTTCATAGAGGTTTCCCTTCGGGTTGAATTCGCGGCGTTTGACGCCATAGAGATAAAATATATGGCACTGAATGCCATGTAAACTATTTAGTGCCATAATGCGTCGTAGTGTCATTCTGTGATACTCTACGTCCATGTCGAAGACCACCTTACCGGGCCCGCTAATTAAGGAACCCGCCAGAACCACCCTCCAGGCTCGCAAGCAAGAGTTCGCGCGGAACGCCATCTGGGATGCCGCCATCGATCTCTTCGCGGAAAAGGGATTCGACGAAACAACCGTCGATGAGATCGCGGAGTGTGCCGGGACGTCACGCCGCTCGTTTTTCCGGCATTTTGAATCGAAGAACGACCTGATGGCGCAACCCATCGTCGAGTGGGGCACGGTGCTGATCAAGGCGATCGATTCCTGTCCGCCGGCGTTATCGACCGCGGAAGTATTTCGTCGAGTCGTGTTCCAGGCAGCTCAAGAGGCCGCGTTGAATCCCCGGTCCCGCAAAGTTATGGAAATCGCAGCCAGGTACCCTGCTGCACGCGAGGCTCAGCTTTCGCGAGTCGCAGGCGTCCAGGACCGGTTGGCCCAGGCCTTCGCGCGCCGATACGACGACCATCTGATGGCCCACCTGCTGGCGGGGCTGACGCTTGCCGTGCTCTCCACCACGCATCACAACTGGTTCGAAACGGGCGAAAAAGAAATCTCGGCTAGCGCGCGACAGGTCTTCGCAGCGCTCTCAACGATCGCAAGGGTCAGCGATCCATCTGCAACGACGAGGTAATTTCATGAGAGTAGTCGCCACACTCATATCCGGGATAACTGCAACGCGAGTTCCGGCCGTCGCAGCCGCCGCAATACTTCTGATGGCGTCCCTCCAGCTATCCGCCGCACCGCGCATCGGCGCCACGAGCCGTACTCTCCGCGGATGCAGAATGGAAGTTCGTTCTTGGTGATCCTGCCGGGGCCGAGGCATCTGCCTTCGACGACCATGCGTGGCAAACGGTGACCGTGCCACATGACTGGAGCATCGAGAAGCCGCTCGACGAGAAGAATCCTACTGGATCGGGGGGAGGATACTCTGCTTCCGGAATCGCCTGGTATAGAAAATCATTCACGGCTCCAGCAAGTTGGAAAGGGAAACGCGTAAGCCTGGAGTTTGACGGCGTTTCATCGGGCGCGACGATCTATCTGAACGGTCAAAAAGTTGGGATTCACCCCTATGCCTACACGAGCTTTCACTTCGACATCACTTCCCAACTCAGTCTCTCCGCAAGAAACGCTTTGGCTGTCCGCGTCGACAACTCAGAGCAACCGGATAGCCGCTGGTACAGCGGATCGGGCATCTATCGCCATGTTCGTGTCGTAGTAACTGAGCCCATCCACGTTGCGCCCTGGGGAGTATTTGTAAGCACGCCCGACGTTTCTCCTCAGTCCACCAGGATCTTGATAAAGACCGCGGTGCGGAACGATGCCTCAGAAACTGGGGAAGTCAAAGTCAAAACGATCCTGTTGAATCCCGCGGGAAGCAAGTGCGGTGAGTCAGAGGTTTTGGTCAAAGTTCAAGCAGGTGAAGCGGGGGATACGACTCAGGAGATCACGGTCAGCCAGCCCGCAGTTTGGTCGCCCGAGAGTCCCCGACTTTACCGTGCCATCACCCGGATTACGCGGAACGGAACAGTGATGGATGAAGTGGAAACTCCGTTCGGTATCCGATCGCTCGCATGGTCCAGCGAGAAAGGGCTGCTGCTGAACGGCGCGCCTGTCAAACTTGCCGGCGGAAGCGTTCACCACGACAATGGGCCGCTCGGAGCTGCGGCGTTCGATCGGGCTGAGGAGCGCAAGGCGCAGCTCCTGAAGGCGGCCGGCTTCAACGCGGTGCGCACCGCGCACAACCCGCCCTCGCCTGCGTTTCTCGACGCCTGCGATCGTGTGGGACTTCTCGTCCTCGACGAGCCTTTCGACGTTTGGACAATCAGCAAACGAAAATACGACTACGCGAGGTTCTTCAAAGACTGGTGGCAGCGCGATATCGACTCGATGGTCAAGCGAGATCGCAATCACCCTTCCGTCATCGTGTGGGGAATCGGCAATGAGATCCCGGAGGTATTTACGGCAGAGGGCGCACCCATCGCCAAAGAGCTCGCCGCTCGTGTGCGCTCTCTGGATTCGACTCGCCCCGTCACCCAGGCGTTTCCGGGAGCGACGTATGGCCCCAATCCCGACGCCGTGATTTCTCAGCTCGATATTGCCGGTTACAACTACAACCTCGCCCAGAACCACGCTGAAGATCATCGCCGCGACTCAAAGCGCATCATGATGACGACTGAGTCATTCCCGGCGGATGCCTTCGAGCAATGGGCCTTGGTCAAAGATCACTCATATATAGTTGGCGAATTCGTATGGACGGCAATGGACTATCTCGGGGAGTCTGGCATCGGTGCATGGAGCTATGCTCCAGCGAAGCAGGCCGCCCAGATGAATCAGATGACAGCGTTCCTGAGAAAATACATGGCCAGCTTTGGCGCCGACGGAAAGAGCCCGATCGCCTCTTTCCAGAACGGGCAGCCGCCAAGCCCTCTTTCGCCCGGATTTCCCTGGCATGCGGCCTACTGTGGTGACCTGGACTTGACCGGATACCGAAAGCCTTCCTCCTACTATCGCGACATTCTCTGGAATGGCGGGGACCGCGTTTTCGCAACCGTCCGTCTCCCGCAGACTGAGGATAAGAAAATCATTGCCGCGGGGTGGGCGGTCTATCCAACTCTGCCAAGCTGGGCTTGGCCCGGTCAGGAAGGCAAGCCGCTCACCGTCGAGGTCTATTCCGGCGCCGAAAGCGTTCGCCTCCTTCTCAACGACAAACTGATCGGCGAGAAGCCGACCGGCCGCGATCAAAGCTTCAAGGCGGAGTTCGAAGTACCCTACGAGACAGGAACCCTCAAGGTTGAAGCTCTTCGTTCCGGAAAGGTTGTCGCCGAAAGCATTCTTCAAACGGCGGGAGATCCCGTTCGTCTGAAGCTCACTGCCGACAGAACCGTTCTCTCCGCGGACGGGCAGGATCTCTCATTTGTGACGGTTGAAGCAGTAGACCAGAATGGCAGGCTCCAGATGAACAGCGACCTGAGAGTACGGTTCGCGGTCACTGGAGCCGGCGCCATCGCCGCCGTTGGAAACGGCGATGGACAATCGCGAGATCCCTACGCAGGAGACAAGGTCAGTCTCTTCCACGGACGGGCACTGGTTATTCTGCGGGCCACGCGCAACGCCGGTAAGATCGAGCTAACCGCAAACGCTGAAGGGCTGAGTGCATCTTCGCTGAAGATTGAAACCAAACGGGCGAGCCCATTGCCGGAGATTCATTGATGATGAAGCTGCTCCGGATAGTCAATGAGTAAATATCTGGCTATTTCAAACCGATCTGGATGCCCCGGAGCCTGCCCTGAACCGAGCCGAAGGGTCTCGATTCTGAGACCTGGGAGCGATGCCCACTCGAGCCCCGAAACGCCTCCAACTAACTCACACAACCCGAGTCCGCCCTGCGGAGAATTACACCCATCCAGCGCACAATAGAAGTTGAAATTCGAACGGAAGAAGCCGGCCCGAGATCAACGCCGGGTGGTCCAGTCATCCACAATCTGGTGTCCCATTCATGCGCACTGTCTGAGCATGAGTGGGGTCCTGAACGGCGGACCGGGATCAGCGCCAACACCACAATGTGAGACAAAAATGCTCCAATCGTCCTCAAAACGCCCGTAAGTCCTTTGCTGAGAGGATTCTGCGGCTAAGTCCAATGCTGAGAGGATTTTAGCGACACACCCCTCTCGTAAACTGCTGAAAACAAGGAATTTCTTTACAGAATCCGGGGAGGGGGGTACCTGACAGTAAAGGGTACGGACCAGGGACATTCCTGACACTGCAAGGAGTTGTAAGGTGGAACGGCTGGCAAGGCAGGCGTCTACCTTAATCCGCGTTTAACCCGTAACTCCGCTTCGTATTTCCGGATGGTGCTGAGCCACGCGCTGCCGAGCGGCACGTTCTTTGTCGTGCAATAGTAGTCCCAGACCGCTGACCACGGGAGTGATTTGGCCTCTTCCATGAGCGCAAGACGAGTCGTGTAATCAAAGAGGCACTCGGCCTTGACCAATTCATCCTTCGGTTCGAGCAGCGCAAGAAGAAGCGCCTTGCGCATGTTCCGCGTGCCGATCACCCACGCCGCCACTCGATTGATGCTGGCATCGAAGTAGTCGAGACCGATGTAAACCTTATTGAGACGATTCGAGCGCATGATCTCCTGCGCAATGGCAATCGTCGGATCATCCAACAGAACCACATGATCGCTGTCCCAGCGCACCGGCCGCGAGACATGCAACAGAATCTCGTCCACGTAACACAAACTTGTCGAAATCTTGTCGGCCACATTCTCCGTCGGATGGAAGTGCCCCGCATCAATGCATAGCAACGTCTTTCGCGTCGCCGCATAGGCAAGGTAGAACTCATTGGATCCGACCGTGTGCAATCTTCGATCTTCTTGTCGTTCATGCGCAGTGCTCTCCTTCCCGGCATCGCTTTGCGTTTGCCATAATAGTCGAATAGAAGACCAAAAAACAAATAGATGCCCTATTGAAATACATCAAAATTCAGGAAGTGCTCTTCGATGGCGGTATACTTGCGCGAAGCCTTGAAACTAAATGGAATTCCCGCAGCCAAGGAGCTATGGAAGTGAAATTGAATCTGCACAGTGTCGCGATTGTTTGTCTTGTTGGATCAATCGTTACTCCCGGGCTTGCGCAAAGCGGCGGAGCGGATGTCTTCAAGTCAAAATGTGCCCCGTGCCACGGTGTTGATGGTCTTGCCGCCACTCCGGCAGGGAAGACGCTCAAGGCCGCTTCCTTCAAGGATCCGAGGATTGTGAAGGCTCAGGATGCCGAGCTGATTGCAGTTGTTAAGAGCGGCAGGAACAAGATGCCGGCTTTTACAGGCAAGCTCTCAGACGATCAGATCAATGCTGCCGTGATGTACATCCGCACCCTCCAGAAGTAGGGATCAAACTGCTGGTCCGCTACTGACCTGCGCCTCCGGCGCTGGCAAAGAATCCATAGCGCTTCAACATAACAACCCAGAGGACAACTCCGGCTCCGAAAAGGCCAAGGAACAGAAGGAATGGAGACCCCTGCGTCTTGACGGCAAACTCATCGGGATGGAAGTACGGCTTGAGATATGCGTCGCGCAGGATATTTCTCATCAGGGACATGCTCAAAATGACCATTCCGGTAATGACGGAGACGGCAATAGCCGCAAATCGGACATTGTCCTTTTTTAGGGCCTTCGACATCACCATGATTGAAGCCAACGCCCCCGCAATGCCGAAGCAGAGAAGAGAGGTGGCCAGAGTGTTGTTGCCCAGAAAGAGCATGCACAGGTCCCTTGGCAGGCTGATAAGAAACCAGGCGCCCACCAGAATCTGCGTCATCGTGGCGTAGAGGAATGCCTTCCCACCAAACTGAAAGATGAACTGCGCATATTCGGGATCCTGTTTCCACTTCGTCCAGGCGATCAGAACAAGCAGAATACCGCCGACAGCGACTGCCGCCGTCATGAAGTGGAGATAGCGTGGAAACAGGGTGGGCTCGGAGAGATTGAGATTCCAGCCCGAGGTGCTTGAGAAGTACTTCTGCATCCAGCGCGATGGGACCTGGCTCAGCGTGAGGTTATTGGTGTAGATGAAGCCGATCAAAAGAACGAGCGTGAAACTGAACAACATAACGCGTGCCGCAGTGCGGGGCCGCGGCTCGCCACGATAGGACACAAAGTAGAAGCCGTAGTATGCCGCTGTCAGAAACGCGATCACCAAAATCCACGGCCAGGCCACGAGGATGGACGAAGTGTAGAAGTACTGCCCGTAGAGGACCTGCACAAACAGAAGCGGCGCAATACCCAGGCTGATGGTTGCAGCCATTAGCGAAGGGATCCGTTTGGCGATATCGAAGAACAAGCGGTTCCCGAATGGGTTGTTCCTCCTCCGCCAGCGCGCCAGGAGCGCCAGACCAGCTCCGCCCAGCATGAAGTTCATGGCCAGGATGTGCAGAAAGAATGTGACGACAAGCAACAACTTGAGAACCCAATATGGCGCGGGCAGCGGATTTGGGTCGAGCGTGGGAACGATGCCGGAGTCGATCATTTCAGTTGCCTCCTTTGGTCGCTACCGGCACTGGACGCTGGGTATTGACCCACTGAACGAGCGCGCGACGCTCGTCTTCAGACAGCTTGAGATCGGGCATGACCGGGAACATTCCGGGAAGATCCTTGAGGGCGTCGACTGCCGCTTGTGGATCCGCAGGCATATTCGTGAAAAGATGGTCGTCCGCGCGTAACTTGTGGCACATGACGCAGTCGTGCTCAAAGACCATCTTTCCGTCTGCAGGGCCCGAGGCGGATGGATTGATGGTTTGGAGCGAACCGAGATAAGCTGCCAGGGCGTCGCGCTCCGCATCGGTTCCGGCAAATGGAGGCATGACTCCGTTATGCATTAAGTAGAGGCCGCCAAGCATGGCGCGGATCTTTTCCCGGTCCCATCTGCGCAGCATGATGGATTGGTGCACTCCGCGGTAGCTGCTCTCGGTGTGGCAGCTCTCGCACTCCACTCGGAATATTTCGTGCCCTGACGAGACTTGGTTGTCCGTAGTCAGATCGCGGTTGTTGACCCATCTTGCCGTCTTCAGCACTCCCGCGTCGTTGATCTTGTCGACGGTAAAGCCACCGTCGCCGGGCATAGACGCGGAGTAGAGCGAATTGGCATAGAGATAGTTTTCGATGATATAGGGCTTGCGCACCGACTCCCGCACGAACTCAAACGAATCCATGGCTCCAAAGGCGACCAAGGCGACTAAGAGGCTAAAAGCCGGATGCAGGCGACTGGGTCGAACGAGTGCCACCAGCGAAAGCAGTAGCGTAACACCCAGCAAAATCGCCGCCAGCCAGGCAAAGCGCGTCCCTGTTGGCATTGCGCCCCGCGCGCTCGCCCAGAGGTCGGCGGGAATCTTGTGGATGTACCACCTTCCGAAGATGGGCAGCAGCACCAAGGATGGCACGGTCCACAGCGAACCCCATCGCACAATGCGCGCCTTCAACGCGGCATCTTTCTGCACACTCGCGGTTATCAGCGAATAAGTGCCGGCCAATGCAAGTGAAACGCAGAGGCGGAAGAGCAAAGATGGCAGATAAGTTGGATTGAAGAAGCCGGCCCAAAACTGGTGGTTCTCGGTCCAGCGGCCAGGTGTCAACATGAAGGTGATGATCCCGTTGATCACGACCATGCTGGCAAGTGCCGTGATGAAGTAGACCCACCCGTACCACTCGTGTAACTTCGGTTCCAGCTTGTCCCAGCCGTAGAGATAGAGCAGAGCAGCCGTAATCTCAAGGAAGAAGAATACCCACTCGATGGCCCAGCCCCAAACGTAGATGTGAATCAGGTTGCTTGTCGCAGTGGGACTGATCAAGCCGATGGTGAACCAGATTCCTACGCCGCTCACGGCGCCAAATACGACCGTGAGCAGTACGAAGAACCGCGTGTGAACCTTCAACCAGCCGAGGAGTAGCTCATCTCGGTCGCGACGGGCCTTGCGTTCCGTCAAGACAAGAAACAGCCCTCCGCCCACCGCAAAGTGAGAGACGAAAACGTGCAGGCCGGCCACCAGCGCCATGAGCAAACCAGAGCCAAAGGCCACGTCCCAAACCGGATAATTCATGATCGCTCTCTCTTTCCATAAAAGCGCACAGTTCAATCCTCGTTCGGCTCAAGACCAACCGAATTGTACAGCGCAGAGAGGTTGGGCCACTGTGATGCCGATCGTGACTTCGTCGAATTTAGACATATCGCAGCTTTGTGCTGGAGTATTTCGCCGATCCGTCGCGTGACCAGTTCTTCGATTGTGTGGGCTGAAATGAAATTGTTCGGTGGTTAATATGGCTAATCCTGCTCAGATCAGCGCGCACTCTGTGCATTCAATCGAAGCCGCCGGTGCGCTTCGCTCGTCTGCGCAGGTAATCTGCACCGGTACTTTCTAATATCGCTTTCGAACAGGCTGGGGTAAGATTGCCGTGTCTTGCTCCATCGTGACTGCTTGTGCAGTCTTCCCTGCGAACCGGCGACAGCAGATCTCCTTCTCAGTTCCCGGAGGCCCAATGAAACGACGGTGCGCTTTTGTAATGCTTGGTCTGGTCTTTGCGCTGTCTGGATGCACAACCCCGGATTCAGTTTCCGAGTTCTGTGCTTCTGCGACGTCGACGCTGGACGCGGCGGGACCAGTCTTTGCGGATATGAAGCAATCGTGCCTGAGAGAAGTGGCATCGCGAACTGAGTTTGGAGCGTTCAGCCCTCCCGCTCAGGATGACACCAATTGCGCGGCAATCGGAGAAAAATCGGCTGGAGCGCAGGCCGCTCTTTCGATCCTTTCCGACTTCTACGACGCGCTGAACGACCTGGCGTCCTTCGGGTCCACGAAAGCCGGCGCTGACGCGCAAGGGTTGGTACCTCAAACTGGAGCCGCAGTTGGGTCGGGATCCTCAACACAGAGTGCTCTGACTTCGCTCGCAAAGATGATCGCGTCGGCGGCCTCGGGACGATACCAACAAAAACAGATCGAGAAGGATCTTGTAAGCGCGAGCGGCAGTATTACTCAAGTCAATGACGCATTGATCAAGATACTTCAAGAGGACTATATTGGCCGTCAACTCGGCTCGGAAGAGGAAAAGCTTGGCGTTCGCTACAAGGAGTTTGCAAAGCTACATCCCTCGCCGGAGGTGACACTCTCTCTGGACAACCGGTGGCATTCCGACGAGAAGACCCTTCAGGCAAGGCGAGCGTCAGCCAAATCCCTGATTGCGGCGCTGAACACCCTGTCCAAGGGAACCGCAGATCTGGCAGCGAACGCACCTCATCTCAAGGCCAAGGAATCGGCGGCTCTGCTTGAACCCTATGTGGTTCGATTGAAGAGCCTGCTACCGCTAATTCAGAGGGGATTCTGACTTCATAAGTCTGGGAGGATCGCAATGAGTTCACACGGGGCTCACGTCGCTGTTGATCCTGCTGCTGAAGCAGGCAGGTTGGCGGATCTTTTCAACGATCTTTCGCAAGCGGTCGATGAATTTCGCCTGAGCGACCAGGACCCGCCACTTACCGGGTATCAAATGGCGCGGCTAAAAGATGAAGCGCAGGCACTGGAGGACCGCGCGCACTATTTCACGGCGGAGGCGATCGGTGCAACGCTGCAGTCCATTCAACCGGAACTCGCGAACATCAAGGCTGTCACTTCTCAGGCGCAAGCCCAGTTAAAGGTTCTGACCAACATATCGAAAGCGATAGCCATTGCAACATCTGCATTGAGCCTTGCGACTGCAATTGCCGCTGGGAATCCGTCGTCGATAGGGGCAGCCGCAAAGGCTCTGGCCGAGACCCTGGTGACCGGATCCGGCGATGTAAGTTGACGATCGAGCTAACTTTAAGTCTCTGTACTGCTAAGTGCGGAGCATGACCGAGGAGATCTATGGCGAAGAATATTGTGTTTTGCGCAGATGGCACCTGGGATTCCAGTGCGAATGGAACCAACGTGTACAGACTTTTCAAGGCCTGCTCAATCAACGCCACCCAGGTGGCATATTACGACGACGGTGTGGGGTCGGATGGAACGCCGATTGACAAGTTGCTAGGAGGTGCATTCGGAACAGGATTGTTTCAGAAGATCAAGGAGGGGTATTCAAAGATTGCTCATGTCTACGAATCGGGTGATCGCCTGTTTCTGTTTGGGTTCAGTCGCGGAGCATACACTGCGCGCGCCCTTGGCGGGATGATTACGGCCTCTGGCCTGCCCACGCAGAACTTCGATGACGCACTCGTTGAGTCCGCATTTCAGGCGTATCGGAACAAGGACAAGCGCGCGCAGATTCTGGCGGATCTTCAGGGCCGGTACGCCATGGAAAAGCCGAAGATCACCATGGTCGGCGTTTGGGATACCGTTGGTTCCCTGGGGATCCCGGCAATCTTTGGTGGAGTATCTTCGCTGGTCTACGGTTTTCTCGATACCTCACTTAGCCCGAATGTTCTTAACGCGTACCAGGCTCTCGCTATCGACGAACGTCGAAGCGAGTTTCCGCCTACGATCTGGACCGGGACACCGGTGCAGGGCCAGACCATGGAGCAGGTTTGGTTTACAGGAGTGCATTGCGACGTGGGCGGCGGATATCCGGAACACGGGCTGTCAGATGTCACTCTCGCATGGATGGTGAGCAAGGCCACCGCTCTAGGTCTTGCTATTGATCCGAGCGCAGCTTCGCTGTTTAATCTTCCCGATGGCAAACACTCTCTTGATCAGAAGCACGAATCCTGGTCACTTCTATGGGGATTCCCTCATTCGAGGGACATTGCTCATGATTCGTCAGTGGGGAACAGCGTTCAAGTCCGCTGCGCACACGATGCTACTTACCAACCCTCCAATCTGACGCGCAACGGAACGCAGCTTGGACCCACATATAAGATCGTCCCAGTTGTTTCCAATCCGACCTGAAACGGCCCCGCGGTCGCTGTGCCTGAAGTCATCGAGCCGACGTCCAGGCTGCATGTATCGTACGTTGAGATCCCTGCCAGGCTATCCGTGCGAGAGTCTTGCGACAGCCGCATCGACAGAGTCTCTGAGAGACCCTGAAGCATCCTTTAATTTCTTTTGCAACGCTCGAAATTGATCGAGAGACTCCCGCCGCTTCCCACTGATTTCCATGATGTCTGCCTGGATGAACTGGTGAAGAAGCACGTGATCGTGGGAGTCGTCCCGGTTGTCATCGAGCCACAGGTAAGTTGTCCACACTTCATCGGGGGGAACTGCGGAGAGCGATTCCTGAAGTTCGGTGTGGTTGGTGACGATAGGGTCGAAACAGAAGCCCAGTATGCGGGTTTTGTCCTCTCCGTCCAGAGATTCGCTGGATTTGCGCATGGTGTTTGCGACTCTCACAAGTTCGGCGCGGGCTCCAGATTTTTCGAGATGAGTCAGTCCCCCAATCTGCAGACTTCTGACAAACGGCCGCGCTTTGCCCGTTGAGACAGCCACACGAAAGTGCTCGATGGCTTCGCTGACGCTTCCTCCGTTCTGCAGCATCCAGTTGCCTAGCATCGCATTGGCATAGACATTGTTGGGGTCCGCAGCCAGAGCGGCGCGGAGGTTCTGTTCTGCCGCGTGGCCGAACTCACGCTCGGCGATGTGCTGGTTCAGCCAATGCGTCCAGCCGAGGTGGGCCCGCACGTCCGCAGCGCGCGTTCCATTGGCTCGCGTCAGACCCGATTCGAGTATGGACATGACCTGGTCCAGTTGTGGCGCAGAAAGATTGGCGGCGTCCTGCCCCTCGCGGGCGAGAACATGGAAGTCCTCAACCCAGAGCATCGCGGCGTCCAGTTGCTGGTCGAGCGCGGGACGGTATAGGGAATCTGTCTTCAGGATGGCCGCGTATGCTTCAACGGCAGCCCGATACTCCCCTTGATTCGTTTGCGTCTGAGCAAGTGCCATCCTGGCCTCTAGCTCAGCTGACCGCTTATGGCGGTTGATGAGCCAGGTGACGCCACCTGCCAGCGTGACAAATAACCCAATAAGAGCGGTTGTCCTGCCAACCCAACTCATGACGGTTGGCCACGTCCCCGAGGCGCTTTGATCCGCCTTTCGAGTCTCATCTCCCATCGGTGCTCTCGCTCTCTTGATCGTGCGTACAAGATACATGGCGAGCCTTTGCGCCAACAACACTTGTGCACCTGAGGCGATGCTTCAACGAGACATCCGCAGCAAATTTGCTAGTCCGGCGCTGCGGGTGGTGAGTCACACCGAAGAAAATCTCAAGGGAGAACAGCCGCAAAGTCTGCGGCTGTTCAGCGAGTTGATCGGATGCTTCAGACTTGAGGAAGCAGATCTCGGAAGTATTTGTTCAGAAGGCGGCCCTGAGGGTCGTACTGTTTCCGTGTGGCCGCAAATATCTTTAACTTGTCGCCGAACGCCTTCTGCACGATTGCGGCATTCAGGTTTGGAGTCTGGTTCAGCAACGGCGTTCCATTACGGTCGCTGCAAAACTGGTTGTAGGCGTTCAGAAAGTCATCCCACCCGGGATTCGCAGTCGACACCGGATCGACGGTCATCACAGTCCCGTCGTAAGAGTACGAAATCAGGGCCTTCTGATCCTGCGCAATGCGATACCCCACATATAGGAGATTCGAACGGTATCCTTTCTGCGCGTAGTATTCATTGCAGAAGTTGAAGAAATCGGTCAAAACACTCGGGAAGTTCTCTTCGCGAAAAGCGAAGAGGCTGAACGTATAGCGGCTGTCGTCAGAGACCGGCGGATAGTGAATGATCTGATCCGTGGGAATTGTGTAATCGCTGCTCACGATTGTCTCCAATGTCAGACGCCAGCTGGCATTAAAGGCATCAATAATCCCGTACCGAATGGATGGAACCGAGACGTTCTGCTCAGTATCGTGTCCGAATTTTGGCCCCGATTGTCCCCAGATGTGATTCCTGATGGCCCAAGCGGCGTGGTTTGGCTCCCCGGTTGCACCGGGATTATATTTGCGAAATTCAACCGTGATCTTGTCAGCAAAGGGGAAGAGGTAATACATCATTGAGTATCCAAGAGCCTTCAGGTCTGGCAAGGCCGCAATGAATTCCTGAAGGCTGTAGGTTTTGTGATGCACGTGCATTGGAGTAAGCGGGCGGATCTTATAGGTCACCTCATAGATAATTCCGAAGAGGCCATAGCTCGACCTCACCTTCTGCATCAAATCCGGCTGCGCATCCTCGGTGACTTCCAGTAAGTCGCCACTTGGAAGCACCATCTTCACGCCTGTAACGTAAGAGCCGACCTGGCCAAATTCCCCCTCGAACGAAGCGTCTTTTGTCCCCGCGCATCCCGCACTTCCCGCTGACAGACTGCCTATCTCGGTGTTGACATAGAACTGCAGGTTCTTCGCCTGGAGAGCCTTTGCCATATCCAGGTGAACCGCCCCGGCCTGCACGGTGAGGCTGTCCTGGGTAATGGCGAGAATCTTATTCATCTTCATGCGAATGAGCGTGCCACTGTCGGCCACTCCGCATGGCGCAGTGGAGTGGTTTGAGCCCACCGCCCTGACCGGAGATGGATATTTTGCAGGGTCTTTAAGGACGGCGATGATGTCGTCCGTCGAGTTGGCATCGACGATCACGGCCGGGTGAGAGACTACATTGCCAAACCAGTTTGTAACGGTATTGGAAGCCATGGGTGCACCTCAGGTGTACGGGGGACGAGGGCTGAAAAAGCGGCGCACAAACCTGGCAACGAAAATCAACTTAGGCAGGCAATCAGAGGGCCTACGCAATGATGATGCTTAGGCGAGGAAGCAGTTCGCTCAAGTGTATAGCGCCAAATCGTGAGAAGTGTCAAGATCGATTTCACCTCGCAGAGGCGCAGCGTGACGTCATTTTCTTTTGAAGTCCAGCATTCCATATTGCACCCAATCTGCTGCAGGTGCTAACATTCGGCTCACTTTTTCCGCTTGTTGCGGTGAGAGATGAGGGAAGAGAAACAAGTGCCCGGCCTCCGATCTCAACGGGACAGACTTTGTTCTGCGGAGCAGATTTGATTGGTCCTTCTGACCCTGCTGCGGTAGCAATTGACGTCGTTCAGCTTCGAACAAACGAAACTTTTGTGCAGCTCAAGAGCGGCGATGAGCGCACAAAGGTGAAATTGTGAGGCAGAAAACGACCCTTTCATTCAGATGCTGGCTTTGCTGTTTCAAGTCAGCAGGTTGGACATGTGTTCGGAACTTGCAGGCCTCGAAATTGTAGGGCCGGCAGGTGGCGCTCACCATTCTAAAAGCGGATTGGCCTGAGAGTCGGAAGGAGAATTTATGAATCTCAAGAGCGTCGCATTCATGGTGCTTGCGGCTGGATGCCTCCTTCAGGCCCAATCAAACTCCGCTGGGAAACAGAATGACGCACAGGTTCCTTCAGGAAAGCAGGAGGAGGTTCAAGCTCTGAACGCGTGCGCTCAGATGGTCGTGGACCAACTGCACACCTTGAAGATTCCGAATGCGCGCAGCCTGCGATTTGAGGGCAAGGTATCAGAGGCAACAAATCTCTGTCGCGGCGGCGAGCAGGCTATCCAGTTTCGCGGAACGCCCTGGGTGGATTGGTCGAACTATTGGGGAACGGGAGATATGGCGTCGCTGCCGAAGGGATTCGTCTCGACAAAGCTACCGAAAGACCGTGGTGTCGCGGGCGCCCTGGTTGACCTGGAACTGCAAAGGGTTGAGCTGATCAAGTTCAACCTCTTTGATAACTCGGGAACCTATTCGCATTATGTCCAGGGCCAAAACGGGGTTGGGGGCGGCGCCCTCAAGGTCTGGCCTGAGATGCGGCTGCCGTCGGCAAGCCCGTTCTACAACACCGTGGGCGGCGACGGCACCCAAACATGCAAAGGCGACCTGATCCGATGGAGAACTGTCTCGGGCATCTGCAATGACATACTCAATCCGGCGATGGGCTCGTCTGGGATGCTGTTTGCTCGCAATGTCGAGTTCGAAACGTCATTCCCTGATCTTGGCTTGAACGAGCTCACGCGCAATCGACACGGAAACCGCCTGTCGCTTCTTGGGCCGGACCCGCAGGTCATCAGCCGGCGACTCTTCACGCGTGTGCAATCAAGCCCGGACAAATGCGCGCAAGGATACGGCCTTCCAAATGATTCAAAGGAAGCCAACTGCGATTACCTGAAGGCCCCCTTCTTTAATGTGCTCGCCGCGTACTGGATTCAATTCATGACGCACGACTGGTTCTCTCATCTCGAAGAGGGACACAACGCCACGGATTATATGAAGGTTGGGTGCGAGACGAAGCTTGTTAATAACGTCGAGCAGCCACTTACGCCCGAAGATATCGCAAAGCTTGGCTGCCGGCCGGACGATCGGATCGACAAGGGGTACGTCGCTCAGGATTCTGCGCCGGACACATTTACAAACAAGGGAGTCACCTACCTGGCACGCTCGCCAAAGACGATGCGCAACACCAACACTGCCTGGTGGGACGCTTCGCAGTTATACGGCTTTGATGACACTTCACGGCAGCGGGTGAAACGCGATCCAACGGACACGGCAAAGCTGCTGCTGATTACGGAGTCAGGTCAAGCGGGGCAAGGATATCTGCCGAGCATTCGGTCCCGCGGATCCCATCAATCCCGAATGGGCTGGACAGGAAGCTGCCGGATTTCCGGACAACTGGACGGTAGGTCTGAGTTTTCTCCATAACCTGTTCGCAAGGGAACATAACTCCTTCGTCGCTGAGTTCAGACGAGTCGCGGCTTCGAAGCCTGATGCAGACAGCGGGCTCCGAGACCCGGCGCAGCCGAAGAAGGTGATCCGGTACCGCGATGTCACTCCCGACGAGCTATTCGAAGTTGCGCGATTGATTGTGTCGGCCGAAATCGCCAAGATTCACACCACGGAATGGACTCCTCAACTGCTCTATAACGAGCCGCTATATCTGGGGATGAATGGAAACTGGAGTGGCCTTCTTGGCTCCAACGGCGGCGCCCTGTCAAAGGCCCTAAGCGATGTTGTGACTCAAAACTTTGGAAAGTCAGAAGATGCAGCGAAGGCGACCGCATGGTATTCAGTATTCGCATCGGGGCCGGGCATCTTCGGACTCGGGAGCAAAGTGCATGGGTATGACATTACGGATCCGAAGTACGTCAACGGCGGTGTGAATCATTTCGGCTCGCCGTTCAACTTTCCGGAGGAATTCGTCTCCGTTTACCGGCTGCATCCTCTTGTTCCGGATCTATTGGAGTATCGCGAGCTGAATGTCGACCCGAACAAGATTGCGAAGCGAGTTCCGGTCGTCGAAACCTTTCAGGGCAAGGCGACTCCCTTCATGCACACCATGGGGATGCCAAACTGGGGACTGACCTTGGGACGCCAGCGCCTGGGCTTGTTGACCTTGCACAACTCGCCCATGTTTCTGCAGAACCTGAAGATGGGGAGGCTCGATAGCAAGACACAGCAGATCGACGTGGTTGCGCTTGATATCCTTCGCGATCGCGAACACGGAGTTCCGCGCTTTAATGAATTCCGGCGGCAATATGGACTTCGCCAACTTACGAGCTTCGATGACTTCATGGATCCAGGAACTGCGCCGGGATCGCCTGAGCGGGCCGATCAGCAGGCTACAGTCGAAACCATGCGCGAGCTCTATGGCCAGCATGTGTGCGACGCCTCGAAAGTCATCACAGACGCTCAGGTGAATGACGACGGAACGCCGATCAACGACTGTCTCGGCCATCCGCAATGGCTCTCTCGTGGACAATGTCGAGGACGTCGACACCACGGTCGGATACCTGGCGGAGTACAGGCGCCCGCACGGCTTCGCAATCTCTGAAACTCAGTTTGTGGTCTTCATTCTCAATGCGTCGCGCCGACTGTTCAGCGATCGGTTCTTCACGTCAAGCTTTCGCCCAGAGTTCTACACGACCCTTGGTGTCGATTGGGTAAACAACAATGGACCCGGCCCGGCGATGATGGAGAAGGGAACGCCCAATGGACATAAGCAACCGGTCTCTCCGATGAAAAGGGTCCTCATGCGGAACATTCCGGAACTGCGTCCCGAGTTGGAGAATGTGGTCAACGCCTTTGATCCCTGGGCGCGGGATCGCGGTCAGTACTACAGCCTTGCGTGGAAGCCACGTCCCGGCGCAGAGTCCGACGAGTCATTCAAGTAGCTCTCCGCCCAACTCGCCAGCCATTTCGTTATGAAGTCTATCCTTATCCCTTGATCGCCAACAGCAGGTTGTGCGAACGACACCCTTGAGATTGGACTCCGCCAAGGATCGTACAGCCAAAACCGTGCCTGCTGTAGTAAAAGGGTTTACTGGAGGCAGCCATATTGCTGGCACTCTGATAACGAGATCAAGGAGCAAACATGATTGCACGCAGAGATTTACTGATAACGGTTGCAGCAGCCGGGTTGACGGCAGGTGCGTTCGCACTGGCAGACAAACCGGAGGTGATGGGATCGACGGCATTCGACTGGAACAGCATTCCAGTCAAGACAACCGAGGTGGGTTCCGTCCGGCAAGTGGTAAGCAAGCCGACGGCCACACTGGAGAACCTGGAAGTGCATATCACAACGCTGAATCCGGGTAAATCTCCGCATCCGCCGCATCGACACCCGAATGAAGAGATGTTGATCATCAGGCAGGGAACGCTTGAGGCGCTCATCAATGGCGAATGGAAGCGCGTGGGGCCGGGCTCAGTGATCTTCTTTGCGTCAAATCAGCTTCATGGGGTGAAGAACGTGGGTGACGAGCCGGCGATCTATCACGTGGTGAACTGGAAAACCGCGGCAACTCCCGATGCGACGCATCCATGATGCGCGAACGACATGGAATTCCGTATCGCAAAAGAGAGCAGAAGTGGAACGGAGGAATGCCGGTGTCTCTGAGATACGCCCAACAATCAATGGTGCTCGCAATCGCAGCAGCGGCCTTGAGTTTCGGAGCGGGCAAAGTCGCCGCTCAGGGTTCTTCAAATGGCCTCGGAATCTTTGAAGGGCAAACCGACGTGGGCAGTGTGACGCCGCCGGGAAAGCTCGCTTATGACGCGGGCAAGGACGTTTACACGATTGCGGCGGCGGGCGAGAACCTCTGGTCGACTGTGGACGCCTTTCACTTCGTGTGGAAGAAGGTCTCGGGAGACGTGGCCCTGACGGCGGAGATGAACTTCCCGGAATCGACGGGCAATCCCAATCCTCATCGCAAGACGGTGTTGATGTTCAGGCAGACGCTCGATGCGGACGGAGTGTACGCAGACGCGGCACAGCACGGCTCGGGGCTGATGGGACTGCAATATCGGCGGACGAAGGGCGCGACGACGCAGGACATCGAGTTGGATCTCACGTCGTCTCCGCGCCGAGTTCGCGTCGAGAAGCGCGGCGACACGATCACCATGTTCCTGAGCATGGGGACTGAGCCGCTGCACCAGGTTGGCGCATCGATCAAGATGCATTTCGACGAGCCTTTCTACGCGGGGATCGGTGTCTGTTCGCACAACAAGGACGTGGTGGAGACGGCGACCTTCGCCCATGTTGAGCTGACGCCGCTCACCGCATCGGCCGCTCCGGCTCAGAAGGTTCTGTACAGCACTTTGCAGACGATTGGAATTGAGGATAACTTCCGGCGCGCGCTGGTCATCGCAAGCGAACGCGGGCGGATGGAGGCGCCGAACTGGAGCAGGGACGGCAAGACGCTGATCTTCAATCGTGACGGGCACATCTGGACCATTCCAGCCGAGGGCGGCAAGGCGACGCAACTCGATACGGGCGCTGCTACCAAATGCACCGGCAGCCACGGCTTCTCGCCGGACGGCAAAATCGCTGGCGATCAGTTGCAGCACGCCGGGAAAGCCGGAGACGCGCGTGTACCTCGTGCCTTCCGGAGGAGGTGAACCGCGCCTGCTGACGGAGAATCCATGGTCGTATTTTCACGGGTGGTCTCCAGACGGGAAGACGATTGCGTTTACGAGGCCTGATTTCAAAGGCGGTGGCAACATTTACTCCATTCCTGTGGCGGGTGGAGCGGAGACAGCGCTGACAACGGGCAGCGGCATCAGCGACGATCCGGACTATTCGCCGGACGGCAAGTACATCTATTTCAACTCTGACCGCGCGGGCGGATCGATGCAGATCTGGCGCATGCGGCCGGATGGTAGCGAGCCTGAGCAGGTTACGTCAGACGAGTTCAATAACTGGACGCCGCATCCTTCTCCGAACGGCAAGTCGATCCTGATTCTCAGCTACGGCAAGGGAGTGACGGGCCATCCTGCGGACAAGGACATTGCGTTTCGAATTCTCAACGTAGCGGACGGAAAGATACGCGTGCTGGTGAATGTCACCGGCGGAGCCGGCAGCGACAATACGCCGAACTGGGCGCCGGATGGAATGCATTTCGCGTTTGTGAGTTCACAGATGCTTCCGGCCGAGGAGAACGGATCGACGGAGTAGCATCAGACCCACGTTGCCTTTTCGACTTCCGCCATCTCTTTTGCGTTGAGCGTCAAGCCAGCGGCGGCGACGTTCTCCTCGAGATGCGCCACCTGCGAGGTTCCGGGGATGGGCAGCATCACCGGCGAGCGGTGGAGAAGCCATGCGAGAGAGAGCTGGGCGGCTGTGGCAGAGTGGCGAGAGGCTATGCGCGAAAAGGCTTCCAACGACGGGTGATCGGCCTTCAACATTTTTCCGGCGGCCATGGGATACCACGGCAGGAAGCCGATGCCGTGTTGCTCGCACCAGATCAGCGTTTTGTCGTGACGCCGGTCCGTGAGCGAGTAGCGGTTCTGGATGGTGACGACCGGAACGATTTTGCGGGCCTCTTCAATCTCGGCCGGCGTCACTTCACTCAGGCCTATGTGGCGAATCTTTCCCTGCTCCTGCATCCGGCGAAGCGCACCGAGACTTTCTTCGAGCGGCGTGCGCGGATCGATGCGATGGAGTTGATAGAGCTCGATGCGCTCAAGCTTCAGCCGGCGAAGGCTCATTTCAACGCACTGGACCAGATAGCCTCCGCGGCCGACGTGTTCGGTTTTGGAAGGGCCCTGGCGGGTGATGCCACCCTTGGTGGCGATGACCAGGCCGGCGGGATACGGGTGCAAGGCCTCGGCGATGAGGCGCTCGGCGATCTCGGGACCATAGGCGTCCGCAGTGTCGATGAGAGTTACACCGAGTTCGACCGCGCGGCACAGGACACGTCGTGCAGTCTCAGGGTCTCGCGGTTCGCCCCAGGCGCCATCTCCGACGAGGCGCATGGTTCCATATCCGAGACGGTGGACGGGGAGGTCACCGCCGATGAGGTAGGTTCCATTCGCTGGGGGAGAGGTCATTGCAGGTTTGATGCTACGCCTGATTGGCGAATCGGGCTGTGTCGTGGAAGGCGGTCATGGTTCCTTTCGTGCGGCCGGAGGAGAGGCGCACTCAAATCTTCGTCATTTTGTCCTGTTTCATAATGTGAGATTCACTACCCCCCCTCCCGGATTCTGCAAAGAAATTCCTTGTTTTCAATATGTTACGAGAGGGGTGTGACGCTAAAATCCTCTTGACATTGGACTTAGCCGCAGAATCCTCTCAGTAAAGGAGTTACGGGACATTTTTGAACGTTTTGCCGGATTTCGTCCCGAATAGCGGGACGGGCGGTCGTCCTGGTGAAGTGCAGGAATCGACACAGACCGAAGGCATGATGTTCGACTGCCTATTCCATTGTGCGGCGGCGGGGTGAAATGATCTGCAATCCGAAGGGGATACTTCTGATGCGTCACCCCGCCCCAGGCGGTATCCATATATAGGGGCTGCATCCGTTATGGCCCGCCGGCATGATCTGCCGCTGAAGCGCTGGCCGCGGTCTTCTTTGCGCGTGCCAGCGCTTTGTCGATTCGGTCCGTGACAAACCAGAACCGTCTTCAGGGGGCGACGACCTGTCTCCGTCGCTGCTCACTTGCCTTGATGATTTCGTTCATGTCCCCGGCTGGCCGAATCTCGAAAATGTTGCCATACGTCATAGCCGGATGCTGGCCGATGAGCTGTACAGCATGATTCATGTCCCTCGCTTCAAGGACGAGAAGGCCGCCGAGTTGTTCTTTGGTTTCGGCATAGGGGCCGTCGGTCGTTGCCACCTTGCCGTTCTTCCAATAGAGGGTCAGGGCGGTCTCCGGCCCCTGAAGCGCTTCTCCGCCAGCCCAGTTCCCGCTGGCGCGAAGATGGTCGTCATATTCAAAGCATGCGTCGAACATGGCGTTTCGCTCAGCCTCAGTCATGCCATCGAATTTGCCTTTGTCGTAGTAGCCGAAACAGAGGTATTTCATTGTTCTTCTCCTTTTGATGGGAATCGGCGGCACAGCCTTGCGCGCCCGGCGCAACTCAAAAACATCCCTCAGGGGCTAAAGCCCTGCCACTTATCCGCGTTTTGCGGCACGGCTGAAGGCCGTGCCCTTTCAAAACGGCATTTATGCATCCGTCTATGGTGCGTCTTCCGAAGTCGCGGCGGGTGAGACTATTCCGCTGCCTATTCCGGAGCCGGGAAGAAAAGAAGCTCGCGCACCTCGCCGGCCACATCGCAGACGATGGCCCCCTTCTTCGCCCATGCCAGCGCCTCGTCGATATCAGCGCATTCCAGTATCCAAAATCCGCCCATGTGCTCCTTGGTCTCGGTGAACGGCCCGTCGGTGACGAGCACCTTGCCGTCGGGCTGGGCCCGCAGTGTCTTCGCGTTGGCGGGCGGCGCAATGCCGCAGGCGAACTTCCTCACGCCGGCAGCAATCATTTCGCGGTTGAGCGCGTGGATCTGTTCCATCATCGCTTCGGTTACGGTGGACGGGTCGAAGTCGTCGGGCATGTAGTTACAAACCAAATACTGTGGCATGACTTTTTCTCCTTGATTTCTGCGGCTTGTTTCCGATGACTCGTTTCCTGTTCACTCAGGAACCGTAGCTCATCGTTCTTTTGTCCTATAGTCGTTGGGGAGACGGAAAATCGACAGCCACTCCGATTTTTATTTCAGGCAGGTGAGCAGTACGCATGGAGCAACTTCAACCACTACGCTACCGGAATCCGAGAAGTACGTTGAAATCGAGTCGGAGTCGACGGCAGGAACTCGCGGCCCACTCATCGCGATAAAGCCGCGATGAATGGGGCACAGACTTACATATTTGCGAAGCTCACGCGGGTGGCTGGATCGGTGAGTGGGCCACCTGCCGGTGATACAACCGGAATCTGGCTGGGGCATCACAGCTCAAATCGGCTACCATAAAGTCAAGATTTTCCGTAGGTTAAGGCGAGGTGTCACCTGCGGTCTTACATCGACTCTCCGAAAAGTAGGCAGCAATGTTCTTTGGTTACTTTGATGAAAGCGGAGAGAATGGCGACGGCTTTTTCGTGGTTGCTGGATTTGTCGGCAGGCCAGAGGACTGGAAAAAGTTCCTCAAACTGTGGCGCAAGGAATTGGGTGGTAAGCAGTCCTTACATTTGAAAGCCATGCACTTGGGTTCGCCCAAAGCCGTTAAGAGACATGGCGATTTACTACTTCGCCTCGGGTCGGTACCAAGTCAAGCGAATCTTCGCGCGTTCGCTGGCTCCGTGAGGACCGCGCATTATGCGGGAAAAATAAAAGGCACAATAGCACAGATAGGCCTAGCTGGGTACAACGTTGCGCTTACCGCAATGGTTGATGCCGTACTTGAAAGTAAGCGGCTCCCAAAGCGGGAGCGGATTGAGTTCACATTTGAAGAAGTGAAATTAGCCGTTCAGAGAGCGGCCACCCTTCACGGTTTTAGGCAGGCTGAAAAATACAAGACCTACCACGGCAAAAGCCGAGTCGGCAAAGATAGCGCGATGGAAAAGGGCGCTCTTTTAGAGGCTTCGGACTATCTCGCCTATGCGATCTTGCAGCAACTAATAGATCCCACTTCCCCAAAAGCCAAGATTACCGCTCCAATCCTGGAAGCAAGTAAGCCTATTGGCCATTCGGAGGTTACCAAAGAAAATGTGGACTATTTGATAGGGCATGTCTACGGCGATCACGGAGAAGAGATTCCCACGATGGACTGGCAGAAGAGATCTTACATCCTCGAGGAGATGAAGAAGTCATTGAAAAATAGCACCGCCTTACCACGGTATTCTTCGGAGTTCCTGAATGGTGGATAAAGGCTGGTGGCCCACTCATCCTGGTATCGGGAGCTGTGCCCCGTTCATCGCGGCCTTATCGCGATGAGCGGGTCCTCGGGCAAGGTCCCAGCGGAGTTACGATAGCACCATGCCATACGGCCTGAAGCGGTTCCAGAAAGCCGAAGCCCTTCACTTCATTACGTTCAGTTGCTTCCACCGTCTTCCGTTCCTTGAAGCGCCGGCAACCAAGGAAACGTTTGAATTCGTTCTGGAACAGACTCGATCACGTCACCAGGCCAGGGTCTACGCTTACGTCCTGATGCCTGAACATATCCACCTGCTGATCAACGAGCCGCCGCTGATCCTGGTGGCGCAGTTTCTGAAGGCGCTCAAGCAGATCACTTCACGCAAACTGCGAGGCGATCGCCGGCAGTTCTGGCAGGACCGTTATTTTGACTCGAACATCCGTGGCGAATCAGCCCGGTCCGAAGTGATCCGATATATTCACCGAAACCCGGTCAAACGGGGACTGGTCGCATCGCCCGAGCAGTACCGATGGAGCAGCTTCAACCACTACGCTACCGGAATTCGGGGAGTCGTTGAAATCGAGTCGGAGTGGACGGCAAGAACTCGCGGCCCACTCATCGCGATAAGGCCGCGATGAATGGGGCACAGACTTACCTATTTGCGAAGCTCAGGCGGGTGGCTGGATCGGTGAGTGGGCCACTCGCCAACCGTACATTCTTTATTTCAGCTGCCGAATCCGCTCCTGCAGGAATTGCCGCTCCGGTTCCTGTTGGGTCAGCGCCAGAGCTTTCTCATAAGAGGACCGGGCCTCAGCGGTCCTGCCCAGCCTGCGGTACAAATCCGCGCGGGCTGAATGCGCCAGGTAGTAATTTGCCAATTCGCCATGTTCCAACAGCGCGTCGATGTGCTTCAGACCGGCCTCTGGACCATCGCGCATGGCAATGGCCACGGCACGATTGAGCTGTACAACCGGCGAAGGCTGAATTCGTACCAATTGGTTGTAAAGCGCAACAATCTGCCGCCAGTCGGTCGCAGCGACCGATTCCGCCTCCGCATGAACGGCCGCGATCGCAGCCTGCAGTGTGTAGGAGCCGAAGCGGCGGGAGTTCAGGGCTTTCTCCACCAATGCCACTCCCTCCGCGATCTGCTCCCGGTTCCAGAGCGAGCGGTCTTGATTTTCCAGCAAAATCAGCTCTCCGGTCGGAGAGGTTCTCGCGGCGCGACGGGATTCCTGGAGCAACATCAGGGCAAGCAGGCCCAATGACCTCCGGCTCTGGCTGGAGTTCGGTCAGCAACCGGCCCAATCGAATCGCCTCGCCGGTTAGCTCGGCCCGCGTTACCTCCGCTCCCGCTGCAGCCGAGTAACCCTCGTTAAAGACGAGATAGATGACGTGAAGCACCGCGTCCAACCGCTCCGGCAACTCCTGCGGCGCCGGCACCTCGTAGGGAATCGATGTCTCTCGAATCTTTGCCTTGGCGCGCACGATGCGTTGGGCGAGCGTTGCCGGCGTAACCAGAAATGCCCGGGCAATCTCTTCCGTGGTCAGGCCGCAGACTTCGCGCAGAGTGAGCGCAACCTGTCCTTCCGGAGGCAGAGCGGGATGGCAGCAGGTGAAGATCAGACGGAGGCGATCGTCCTCAATCTCTTCATCCCAGCCCTCTTCATCTCCAATCTCTCCCTTCCCGCTGCGAGATTCCATATGGGCAACAAGATCTCTCTGTGCTCCATCGAAGCGCGCGCGCCGGCGCATAGCGTCTATGGCCTTGAAGCGTGCCGTTGAAATAAGCCACGGGCGTGGCTTGTCCGGAATGCCAGCCAGCGTCCAGGACTCCAGAGCGGCAGCGAACGCCTCGTGCATCGACTCTTCGGCCAGGTCCAGGTCTCCGAGGAGGCGCACGAGCGTCGCCAGAACCCGGCCCGATTCCGACCGGTAAAGGGTCTCAATGGTCCTGCTGAGTTGTTCGGGCACAGGCGGCGGCATCTACGCCAAACTAGCAAACGAAGGGGCTGGACACAACTGCCCTCGGGCTTCCCTCACCCACAATTCAGAGGCCACGTTTCCTGCGCCTTGTCCCGAAGCATCCCCGATTGACTCGCTTGTCTACCAGCCCGGCAAAGAAGATCGACCGAATTGACAAATGAGATCGCAACTCCGTGCGTCTTTCGAACTTGAAGGGACGTCCTTCGGATAGGATTGTTGCGACACAATCAGGTCATTCCTAAGGTGATTTCCAGATCGCGTGCTTTTGTGCTGAGCGCCGGTTTTGGAAGATGCGCTTTCGGATGCCGTGAAATGCATTCTGATCGGCGAGTGAACCTCTCGTTGTGTATTCGCTGCAGCCACGCTGGAGTCCAGTTCGGAATCGCTCATTGAGAGAGGCAGACTACCGTGACCAAGTCCCTGATAAGCCCGAACCGCGCGGGTGCGCTGGTTCTTGCCGCTGTTTTAGCCGGAGTTCCCTGTGCGGTTGCGCAGTTTCAAGGGGCGCAGCAACCGAAGCATTTCCCGTGGTCCGACACCGGCTTGTCGCCCGATGCGCGTGCCGACATGGTGATCAAGGAACTTACGCTGGAGGAGAAGATCTCCCTTCTGCATGGGCAGGGTTTCTCATTCAATGCGACAGGTCCGACAGAGTCCAATGGCGGCGCCGGATATTCAGTTGGGATTCCACGCGTGGGTATTCCCGCGATTCAAATGGCTGATTCGGCCTACGGGGTCACTCGCGGCGCGGCTTCCGGGCGCTATTCCACGGCGCTCCCCAACAATCTTGCCGCTGCCTCTTCCTGGGACCCACAAAGTGCCTTTGAATATGGCGCCCTGATCGGCCGGGAGTTGCGCCAGGAAGGCTACAGCATGTCGCTTGGCGGAGGTGTGAACCTGCCGCGCGAGCCGCGCAATGGCCGCACATTTGAATACCAAGGCGAAGACCCGCTGCTGGCGGGGACACTGGTGGGCAATTTCGTCAAGGGAGTACAGTCGCAACACGTAATCGGCGACCTTAAGCACTATGCCATTAATGACCAGGAGAGCGGTCGCAACGCAGTAAATGCCAACATCGACAAGCGGTCGATGAGAGAAACGGATCTGCTGGCTTTCGAGATCGCCTTGAAGATCTCAGATGCCGGGGCCTTCATGTGCTCCTACAACCGGGTCAATGGCGATTACGCCTGCGAAAACAGTTACCTGCTGACGGAAATTCTGCGGAAGGATTTTCAGTTCAAGGGCTTTGTTGTCTCGGACTGGGGCGGAACGCACTCCACGGCGAAAGCCTCGCACGCCGGCCTCGACCAGGAGCAGCCAGGCAAGAACTTCTTCGGCGATGCTCTGCAGAAAGCGGTCGAGAGCGGGGAAGTCTCTCAGGATGAGATCAACGACCACGTTCATCGCATCCTGCGCACGATCTTTGCTTCCGGGCTGTTCGACAATCCAGTCGTGAAGCAAGTTCCGGACGTGGAGGGTGGCTATGTTGTGGCGCAGAGACTCGCAGAGAAGAGCATCGTTCTGCTCAAGAACGAACGAGATGTTCTGCCGCTGGCAGGTACGGGCCTGCATTCCATCGTGTTGATCGGCGGCCATGCCGACGTGGGTGTTCTCACCGGCGGCGGATCGGCCCAGGTGGATGCACCGGGAGGCTCTGTCGTTCCTCCTCCGCCTCCGCAGCCCGGCGCGAGCCCGATGGCGAACTTCTCAAGGCGCCAAGTCTGGCTGCCCAGTTCGCCGCTGCGCGCGTTGACCGCCAAACTGCGTTCCAGCAAAGTCAGCTATGTCTCCGGCGATGATCTGGCTGCTGCTGCCTCCGCGGCCAAGGCTGCGGACGTCGCGATTGTTTTCGGATATCAGCCGGAATCGGAGGGCATGGACCTGAAGTCGCTGAGTCTCAGCGAGGATCAGAACAAGCTGATTGAAGCGGTTGCCGCCGCCAATCCGAAAACCATCGTTGTCCTCGAGACGGGCAGCCCGGTCACTATGCCCTGGATCGCCAAAGTGGCGGGCGTAGTGGAAGCCTGGTATCCCGGAATCCGCGGGTCAGAGGCGCTGGCAAATCTACTCACCGGCGAAGTCAATCCAAGTGGCAAACTGGCTATCACCTTCCCGTTGAGCGATTCTGATCTGCCCCATCCGACGCTGGTATTGCCGCCACCGGCCTCTCAGCCCCAGCGTCCGGCTCCAGGCGCAGACATTTCCAGCTTCATGGCGATGATGGCGAAAGGTCTGCCCGCCTTTGAAACGTACTATGACGAGAAACTGAAGGTGGGATACAAGTGGTATGACGCCGAGAAGAAGCCGGTGCTGTTCCCATTTGGCTTTGGTCTCTCCTACACGACTTATGCCTACTCCGGACTGACAGTGAAAAACGGCGATGGGCTTACTGTTTCCTTCACAGTGAAGAACACTGGCAAGCGCGGCGGAACGGAGATTGCGCAGGTTTATGCCTCTTTGCCCGATGCAGCGGGCGAGCCACCCAAGCGCCTTATAGGTTGGTCTCGCGTTGAACTGGCCGCTGGCGAGTCAAAGGTGGTGACCATACCGGTTGAGCGCGATCGTCTCACTGTCTTTGACGAAGCAGCAGATGGCTGGAAACTGGTTCCCGGCAGTTACACCGTTATGGCTGGGGGCTCTTCGCAGAGTCTGTCTCTTCACCAGCAACTAACAATGCAATAACAGATGCCACGCGCAGCGGATCACCACACTCCTGGTTTTGGCAGCGGCCTGATGACGATGTGAAAGGATCCTAAATCGATTCTGCCAAAAAGTCCGACCGGGTAAACATGTGGTCGCGCGACTAAAGCCGTACCTGAAGACCGTTCTGGTCATCGGCTTAACCATGGGTCCGTGGGCGTACGCTGTCGAATGAGTGCCCTTCGGACTGTTTATCGCGACCGCTTCGGACGCGCGAGTGCGCCATTGTCCAAGCAATCTGAATTGGCATTGCCACAAATAGCTTTGTCGAGACCCTCTTCGAGTGCTCCTGCTGCTGCCACACCCCCCAGGATGCCCGCAACGGCGCCGACGGTATAGGCGGTGTTTCGCAATGCGTGGCTGGGACGCTTGACGCTCTTCACATCCGAGTAGGAGTGCATAGAAGTCGTCTTCTTGTTCTTCGAAATGATCGCAAAAGAAGATCCGTCGAGGAACGTTAGTATCGCCGTCAAAGACCGCCCGTCATTGAAATGAACCTGCACTTCGCCGCCAATTCCAATAGCGAGCAGAGATTTCCAGACTTGTTGATTCGGGCCTGAAGGGGCGTTTGTACTGAGTGCGTTTTCCGTTGCATTGTCGGCTTGTGACAAAGCGGGGTAGGCGGTAACACTCAGAAGAAACAAGAGGATCGTGAGGCGGAACCGGGACGAGATTTGATTGATCAGGGACGAAAGGGGTTGAGAGTTCATTTGGTTCTCCTTTGTTCAGAACTTCTCGAGAAACGAGCGAATCGAGAATCGACCGTGTTCAGACACAGGCAGAGTTCAGATCGGACAGGATTTGCTGACAGCGGGATGCAAATATCGAAGGCTACTGAACCAGCAGCACGAGTTCCATCAGCAAATAGAGAATTCCCACGACCACAGCACCCTTGAGGTTTCGGTCGCATGCGGCAACGATTGCAAGGCCGACCCGTTCGGACTTCGCTTCTTCGATTCCGACCATTTCCATGTGTGCTTCACTCATGGGACACCTCGCGGGCTTTGCTGGCCTTGAACGCTGGGTCTGCAACTTTCAAAGCACCTGACCAACCGTCGATAACTTGCGGAACACCTCCAAGCCGGAGCAATGAAGTTCTCCAAGGACCGGAGCTTGCAGGAAGACGCAAACTCGCCAAAGCGTCTTTTCGATTGTGCTTTGCGTCGGGGTCGCCATCGCAGCCGAGTGGCGATACTGCATCAGTGCGACCAGCCGCGCCCGCACCTTCGCGGTGCGGGCAAGTGTGGGCTTCACTTCCACCAGCGGCGCCAGCGCCAGCACGAGGTAAATAAAAGAGGCAATCAGTCCGACGCTCAGCGCGACTACGAAGGCGGCAGGGATAGCAAGGGAAAGTCGTTCTGATATGGTTCGTTCCGTATCGATCAAAGACGAAGTGGGTTGAGATTTCATTTTGGTTCTCCTTCGTTCAAAACTTCTCGAGAAACCAGCGAACTGAGAGTTGATGGTGTCGAACCATAACGGCCCGATCTGCCAGAATCGAGCCGTTATGTAGGGTTACCGTACAAGCTGTGCGTGCTCAACCGTGCACGCTCCATAGTCTCTTTGGAGCTTTTCGACGAGGAACTCTCGCGGCACCTTGCCACTCTTCTTTTCTTTCTTGCCGGAGACACGCACCCGATTTCCCGGCATGATGTCGGCGATCTTTCCTGCCAAAACGTAGACTTGCCGATCGCTCTGGTTCTGTACCTCGACGCCGTTTGCGCCGGAAACAGCGCATCCGGTCAGCATATGGCTGCGGTGAACGCCATAGTAGACGCCGACACCAACGGCCGCGCCCACGGCGGCAATGCCGGCACCTGCCGCAGCTACCTGGCCTCGAGTGGGCCCGATATCGAGATTCCATCCCGAGGACTGGCCGCTGGCCAGAGGCGACGACGTGCTAACAGAGGCGAGCAAGGCACAAACAGCGGCCATCGTCACAATGCTGCGAGGACCTAAGTTCATAGCAAGCCTTCTTTCCATTGCGAAAGTTGTGGCCAGCCCGGAGGCTGGCCGTGCGATTGAAGCTATCTGTGCTGCTGGGCGAGCACGTTTTCCAACGTAACCGCAAAAAACGCGTGACCGAATTCTGTCGGATGGTGCGTGTCCCAGAAGAATGTATGGTCGGGGTCGCCACACACTGTTGTCGTCAGGCAGGGGTTCGTAATGTCGTCGAACCCGAAGTGGGATGGATCTTTCTGGATGGCATTCATAAGTCCGAAGATCTCCATGCGGAGGATATGAATGCCTTGCAGGAGTTGCTCAAACGCCAGCAGCTGATCAACCCACTTGTTTGTCGCAGCGGTGGCCGCCGAGGCAAATGCAACTCTGTCCGCTGCCGCAGGCAGCAGTCCCACGTTGTAGAGATTGGGAATAACGAAATGCCTTGCGCCTGCCTGGCGCAGCATCAATTCGCTATCCGCTATACCCACTGCAATCTGGTAGCCCAGCGCGTCGGGGGAACCGCTGGTGGGACTCAACAGAATGTCGTTGCCGCCTCCCTCCAAAATGTAGAGGGCGTTCGGGTCTGCCTTTCCTCCATGCTGGCTAAGGTAGATTTGCACCTGCTGCGGGACGCTGGGAATCGTGCCGCCGGAATGGACTGCGGAGCCGTGACCCACGCACCACCAAACGCGTAGTCCGTCCCGCCCAGTAGCGACGCCTTCATCGGCACGCCGAGAAAGCCGGCGACATGGTCGAGCCAAATGGGTCCGTTGGAAAAGCGGCCCTGATAGTACGGCGCCGCCGGCTCGGCTCCGCTGGTTGCCGCGAAGATGTTGCCTACGTCGCAGTAGCTGTCGCCAAAGACGTAGAGGTTGTCATACGTTGGTGTCGTGGCCAAGGCCGCGATAGATGCCATGCCCAGAAAAGTCGCAACCGTCAGAACCCAAAGACGTTTGTGCATTGTGTCTCTCCATTCTGATTCTTGAAGTGCCTCTTGCTTTCAGCTTCCCCCGCCGTCCAACTCAAGTCCTGAAGCTCGATTCCGCTCGAGGCCTTCAAGGGGTGTTTCGAACCCGCTGGAGTGGCCTAAGATTCTCTTGAACTGAGGAGATAGACAATTGTCTGGGTCTGATTTCCCTATGATTTCTAAATGAATGTTTGGTAATATTCGGCACACTCTCTCTGATCACAAAACGCGACGTCGGACCGCCTAATGCCAAATATCGTCCGTTTCGGACCTTTCGAGCTCAACCTTGAAACCGCAGATCTAAGGGGCATCGGGCCAGGGACGCGCCTTCCTGAACAGCAATTCCAAATACTGAGAATGCTTCTTTTGTGCGAAGGCGGAGTCGTGTCTCGCGATGAGATCCGCAAGCGGCTCTGGCCAGAGGACACGATCGTTGAGTTCGATGGCAGCATCAACGCGGCAATCCTGAAGCTTCGCACCGCTTTACGCTGTGAGTCGAACGACGATGGATTTATAGAAACGGTGGCGCGTCGCGGCTATCGGCTGCTGGTTCCGGTCCAAAATGGGAAGCAGAGTAGTCAGAGAGCGATCCCTGAACCATCCGGCCAGGACTCGATCGACGGCGAAACGCTGCAGAACTTTATTGCGAAGTTCTCCGGCCCAGCCGGAGCTGCCAATCAACGTCCTCCGTTGGCCCAACTCATTGGCCTTGCCCTCGAGATTGCCAAAGGGCTGGGTACCCTCCACTCTGCCGGCATTGTTCACTGCGATTTCAGGCCAGCTCGTGTCTTTGTCACGTCGAGCGGAAAGGTTAAGGTCCTCGCCCGCGGGACGGCTGCAGATGCGGACTACATGTCGCCGGAACAGCTCAGGGGTGAACTGCTGGACCAACGCTCGGACCTATTTTCTCTTGGAATTGTTCTCGCGGAGTTGCTGAACGGGTTTCACCCGTTTCGGCGGATTGCACAGGGAGACATCCGCCAGGCCATTCTGAACGACACTCCGAATCTCGGAGGGGACCTGTCGGATGGATTGATTGTGCTGATCCGGCGACTTCTCGCCAAATCGATCGAACTGCGCTACCAATCGATCGCTGAAGTGCGGGCAGATCTGCAACGGTTGAGTGCAGATGTTCCACCGACACACGATCCGGGCGCCATGGCCGAAATTCCCCTGATCGGCCGCGACGTGGAATTCGCTGAGCTGAAGCGGATGCTGGACGAGGCGCTGGCCGGTCGCGGCTCCATGGTGATGATCGGCGGAGAGCCGGGAATCGGGAAGACTCACCTTGCCCGCGCCATTCTGGAAGGGGCCAAGCACCGCGGAGCCGTCGGAGTGATTGGCCATTGCTATGAGATGGAAGGCGCGCCACCCTATGTGCCGTTCGTGGAGATGCTCGAATACATCGCGCGGATGGCACCGCGTGAAGGATTTCGTCAATCCCTAGGAGACGATGCGCCCGAAGTGGCGAGGCTTATGCCAGAGCTGCGCACCATCTATCCCGATATTCCGCCGGCCACCCAGCTTCCACCCGAACAACAGCGGCGGTTCCTCTTCAACGCGTTTCGCTCCTACGTGGAAAGGGCCGCCCGGGTTACACCCGTGGTGGTGGTCTTCGAGGACCTGCACTGGGCTGATGAACCGTCGCTCCTGTTATTGCAACACCAGGCGCAAACGATCTCGACGACACCAATGCTCGTGATCTGCACATATCGCGACGTCGGCCTTGAAGCGACCCGTCCCTTCGCGGGTGCCCTAGAGACGCTGGTGCGCCACAAACTGGCCACCAGACTGCCGCTGCGGCGATTGCCGCTCGGCGGAGTCAAAGGCATGCTCGCTGCCCTCGGCGGTCAATCACCTCCGGCACCTCTCGCAGACGCGATTTTTGAAGAGACTGATGGCAATCCTTTCTTCGTCGAAGAGGTGTTCCGCTATCTGTCAGAAGAGGGGAAACTCTTTGACCTTAGCGGCAAATGGCTGCCGGGCCTGCGGGTAGAAGATCTCCAGGTCCCCGCGAGTGTTCGGCTGGTTCTCGGGCGACGACTGCATCGGCTGAGCGAAGACTCACAACGCGTGTTGTCGATGGCTGCCGTAATTGGCCGAAGCTTCAGCCTGCGGCTACTCGAAGAGTTGGAGAACAATCAGCCTGATACAGTCCTCGACGCCATTGAAGAGGCTGAGCGAGCCCAACTTGTTGCCCCTGAGCCGGAACGTCGCGACACACGGTATAGGTTCGTGCATGAACTTGTTCGCCAGACACTGGCTGAATCTCTTTCACTGCCGCGAAGGCAGCGACTGCACATGCGGATCGCCGACGCTATCGAACGGGTCTATTCCGCAAATCCTGAGTCCCAGGCCCCTTCGCTGGCGCACCATCTCTATCAGGCCGGCGCCATGGCTGATCGCGAGCGAACAACAGGTTATCTGCTAATGGCCGCCAAGCACGCCAGAACCGGGTCAGCTCACGAGGAAGCACTGGGGCATTTGGATCGCGCCATTTCGTTATGGGAGGGAGAGACGAGTCTAAGTGTGGCGGAGCTGATGAATGATCGAGCAAATACGCTGCGCAACATGGGACGAACGGAAGAAGCGGTGACCGGCTATCACCAGGCGATCGACTTGTTCGAAGCCACCGGCGCAATATCGAGGATAGCTGAGGCAAGCCTGGCGCTCAGCTATCTGTTGGCTTGGCGGAATCCCGACTCGGCAAGTGAAATCATGGAGCGGATCCACCAAAGGATGGCGGGGCAGGATCCCCACTTGCAGAGCAGTGTCTTGTCGATGCGAGCGGCCATCATGAGCATCAGCGGCGAGCCTGTTGTCGCGGACCGCATGTTTGACGAGGTGAGGGCTTTGCATCGGTCAATGAAGACACCGCCCCAGGGCCCCTCACTGCTGTTTGAGGCCATTCACTACTACCAGTCATTTCAAATCAACAAGGTTGCAGCTACGACGAGCCGGCTTGCGAGCGCTTGTCGCGCCGCGGGCGACTCGTGGAATGCATCGTTAATTGAGTACTATGGGCCCTGGGCTGATTTGTATGGCGGCCGACCGCGCGAAGGTGCTTGCGCCCTTCCCGCTGCGATTTTGCGAGCGGAGAAAATCGGCAACTTTGGGGCGGTGTGGGCCCTCAAGATCGGCGCCTCGATTGCGAGTGCCGCACGCGGCGACCTCGTGGCAGCCGACAATGAAACCCTGGATGCATGGGAATTTGGTGTTGCGCACGAGGTTGGATGGAATTTTGCCGCGGGACTCCAGGCGGGGCACCTCGCTCTTTGGCGACACAATCTGAAAGAGGCCGAAGGCTGGTATGGGCGTGGGCTCAAGGTAGAAGGTAAGTCGTATCTCGCAGGACTGTCGGAAGCCTGTCTCTTCGCGGCCTTTGCTGAATGCGAGGATCCGCGGGCGAAGGAGGCGTGGGCCAAGCGTGGTTGGAAATCGCCCGTTTCGGGAGAGCTGAATTCGCTTGGGACCTGGGCGGCACTCGAGAGGTCCGTGATTGGCCTGGCGCACATGGGCAGAAAGGATGAGCTGGCCGCGTTGCGGTCAGTGACAGAAGAACTCCTCCTCACCGGAGGCTGGACTTACTCTTTACTGTCCCCATTCCGCACAGTAGCGGGGATAGCAGCGGCAGCCGAAGGAGACTGGTCCTCAGCTGAAGAGCACCACCGCATTGCGATTCAGCAGACTGACAGCGCACCCTACTGCCACTTACAGCCAGTGGCGAGGGAGTGGTATGCCAAGATGCTGGTCGATCGCGATGGATCAGGCGATGTTGCGCATGCGCGCTCACTCCTCGAGGAAGGGATCGCAATGTACAACTCGAGCGCATTCCCGCTCCGCGAAAGACACGCGGTCGAGCTGCTCGCAAAGTTGTAAAGGACAGGACAAGGCAGAGAAATCGGCAATCGACAGAATCTTCCGGGGATCATTGGTTATGCCGCTCCACCAGGTCCTGGAAGTGTCTGCCATAGTTTTCCAGAGCAATGAAAAAGGCTGCTCGCGGCAATCGTCCACATGGTTTCCACTTCCACCCTTAGTTGGGTCTCCGGGATCGACCTGCGTTTGCTTTACGTTCAGTATCTCGCGCATGACGATCATCCAAACTTCGACCTCTCATTTCGCCTGCGCCAGCCCCGCAACAACTGCGGCACTTTATCGAGTATCTGGTTCCAGCCCTCTACTTGACCGCTATTTCTTGCGCTCTCCATAGATTCATTTCCAATTAAGGTGAGTTTCGTCTGGCCGTCTCCAAAATCCTCAAATGTAACCACATCGTGCGCATCGTCCATGGCCTCATGTTCTATCCCATATTGCGCAGGCTCAACCTTGTTTCCCTCCGCGTCGGCAAAGTACATCGAGTAAACAATCTTCTCGTGCACAACAATCTCGAAGTACTCGCCGCCACTCCAGAGCTCCTGCCCATCGGGCGCTCTCATGCAGCAGCGAAATTTTCCTCCCACGCGAAAATCAATCTCGCAAAATGGCGAAGTAAAACCCTTCGGCCCCCACCACTGCATCACGTATTTCGGGTCTGTCCACGCCTTCCAAACCAATTCGCGTGGGGCATCAAAAATTCTTGTGATAACCATCCGCTCTGTCTCGTTAACCGTGCTGTTGTGTCATCTCTGACCTCCTTTTTTTTCATTTGATTCACAACTACATCCAGCTTGTCGAGACTCTCTTCCCAGAATCGGCGATAGCTGATCGCCCAGTCGCTGACCGTCTTGATCGCCGCTGGCCTAAGCGTGCACACACTCTCTCGTCCACGCTTCGTCTTGATCACAATCCGCGCCCGCACCAGGTAGGCGATATGTTTTGAAATCATCTGCTGCGAGAGTGCAAACGGTTCCGTCAATCCATGCACAGAGGCAGGCCCGTGTGAGAGGCGTTCGATCATCGCCCGACGGGTTGGATCAGACAAAGCCGCAAATGTTGTACCCAATTTATCCACAACCATATGGTTGTGGATTGTCTGTCAATGTCAAGTATGAATTTTGCGATTTCTGTTCCCTGACGCCTTTTTAGTCATAGGGAAGTCAGAATTCTCATTGGACCCTTACTCTTGAATTCTCAAATCCCGTAACTGAAGGTGCGCCTGATGCGTCAACGTAAGTTGTTGATCTCAGATTGGTTGCGGGGGCTGGATTTGAACCAGCGACCTTTGGGTTATGAGCCCAACGAGCTACCGGGCTGCTCCACCCCGCAAATACAGTCTATCAACCGGTCGGAGATGGGTCAATGATCGGCGATTACCGGCCGAGTTTCTGCGAGAGCGCTTGACGCGTCTTTATGCGCGCTTCTCGGCACTTCTTTAAGGGTGCATTCGGATGGGCCTGATCCGGTACACTTCTGGCAGATCCGTCATGAGATCGATTCATCGGTTTAAGTCCCGCGTTTGCTTCCGAATGGCTCCTGCTGACGAGGCTTGAGATTTGCAGGGCTACGGAGATCGGGGACGACGGGACGCACGTCGCAATTTTGTGGCAACTTTGGCACGAGGAGACGGATGTCACACCTCTACGTAGCGGTTCTGGCTGTTATTGTCGTCGTCCTCCTGTCTGTTGCCGTCTTTCGTTCGACGCTGGTGAAGACCAAGGCCGACTACCTGGTTGCGGGGCGTTCCTTGCCCGCCGTGGTGCTGGTGCTGACGCTGCTGACCTCGTGGATCGGCGCGGGCTCGCTTTTTGCCGGCGCTGAGAATGCCTACAAGAACGGGTTCGCCGCACTCTGGCAGCCGGCAGGCGGCTGGCTCGGGCTGCTGCTCATCTATTTCATCGCTCCGCGGGCGCGGAAGTTTGCGCAGTTCACGCTGCCCGACTTGCTGGAGGCTCGCTACAACCAGACGGCGCGCGTTCTGGGCACATTTGCCATTCTCTTTGCGTACGTCGGGATCACGAGCTATCAGTTCAAAGGCGGCGGCGATGTGCTGCACCTCATCTTCCCTGATACGGTGACGGCTGAGCTGGGCACGTACATCATCGCCGCATTTGTGATCGTCACCACCGCGCTGGCCGGCATGTCGTCGGTGGCATACATGGATGTGGCGATCGGCTCGCTGGTCACGGTGATCTGCATCATTGCGGCGCCCTATCTGTTGCTGCAGGCGGGCGGATGGGACGGCTTGCATGCCGCGCTGCCTCCACAATACTTTCAGGTGCTCGGGAATTACCGGATGGGGCCGGACGGGCATCTGCAGTCGGTGGGGATGGGGATTGTCCGCGGGCTCGAGTTTCTGGTGCCGACGATGCTGCTGATGCTCGGCAACCAGGTGATGTACCAGAAGTTCTTTTCGGCGAAGTCAGAGAAGGATGCGCGCATCTCCGTTGTGGGATGGATCGCGGGCACGGTGGTGCTTGAAACGCTGATTGTGGCGATTGCGGTTTTTGGCCGCGCGCTCTATCCCGACTGGCGAAGTTGCGCTGCATCCGCGCGAGATCATTCCCTACACTGCGCGCCATGGGCTTCCGGCACTGCTTGGGGCGCTGTTGCTTGGCGCGGTCTTCGCCAAGGTGATCTCTACAGCTTCGAATTATCTTTTCTCGCCGGCGACGAATCTGGTGAACGACGTCTTCGTGCGCTACATCGCGCCTGACGCTTCAAACAAGCGAGTGCTGATTGTGTCTCGACTGGCGGTGGTGCTGCTTGGGTGCTGGGCGCTCTACCAGGCGGTTTATGCGGAAAGCATTCTGCACAAGATGCTGTGGGCTTACACGATCTACTCGGCCGCGCTCACGCCGGTGGTGCTGGCGGCCTTCTACTCCAAGCGCGTGACGGCGTGGGGCGCGGTGGCTGCCATTGCAAGCGGAACGGTGGTTACGCTGGCCTGGGATGTGCCGGTGGTAAATCACATGTTTCCGCATATCATTGCGGATCGCGATGCGATCTTTCCCGCGCTGTTCGCCGCACTGTTCGCGATGGTGTTGGTGAGCCTTTTTACCGCGAAGCCGCGACCTGCTCAACTGGCGCAGTTCTCAGACTAGGTTCCCGGTGTTGCGCTGCATGAGATTGGGAGCATGGGGTTAGCCTAGACTGGGAGTTGGACAGTCGAATGCCTAACCGCCCCTGCCGGGTTGAAATCAGTACAAGAGCTTTTGAAGATAACTTTCGCTTCCTTGCGAGCATCGCCGAGCCCCACGCGGAGTTGCTTGCCATTGTGAAGGCGAATGCCTATGGTCACTCGCTGGAGTTATGCGCTCCGGCGGCGGTGCGGGCCGGTGCGCGATGGCTTGGCGTTACCAGCGTGGAAGAGGGCGTGGCGGCGCGCGCGGTGTGTCCCGATGCGCGGATTCTTGTGATCGGCGGTGCGTTCCGCGGACAGGGGCCGGAGGTGGTGCGGCACAAGCTGACCGCGGTTGCGTGGGAGTTGCACCAGCTGGACGAGTTGGAAGGTGCCGCTCTGGCTGCGGGTGCTCGATCGCTTTCGATTCAAGTGGAGATCGACACGGGCATGAGCCGGCAGGGCGTTGATCCGGAGTGGATCGGCCAGATTCTGGCACGATTCAATCGAAGTTCTCCGCTGCGGCTTGAGGGCCTGATGACGCATCTCTTCGCTGCGGATGAGGGGGATGGCGGCGTGACGGAAGGCCAGCTGACGAGGCTGGAGGAAGTGCTCGGACGGGTCGAGGCGGCGGGAATCCATGCGGGATGGCTCAATGTGGGCAACTCCGCCGCGCTGCTTGCGGGGCAGGCGAGCGTGATTGCCGCTCTCGCGGCGCGCTTCAAGATGAAGGCGATGATGCGGCCGGGACTCGCGCTCTACGGATTGGTGCCGCAGTACGATCCGCAATTCGAACCGGAGGAGCCCTCGACTCTTCGCGAGGCGCGCAAAGCGCTGCGGCCCGTGCTGAGCTGGAAGTCGGAGGTGGTGAGTGTGCGCTCCGTTGAAGCTGGCACGGTGGTGGGGTACAACGGAACGTTCGTCGCCACAGAGCCGATGCGGCTTGCGCTGATTGCCGCGGGCTATGCCGATGGACTGGACAGGAAGCTCGGCAATCGGTTCAGCGTGCTGGTGCGCGGCGAGCGTGCGCCCCTGGTGGGCCGCGTCAGCATGGACCAGGCCGTGATCGACGTGACGGAGATTGGCGATGTTGCGTGCGGGCGATGAAGTGGTCCTGCTCGGCAGCCAGGGTGGCGAGACGGTCAGCGCATTCGATCATGCCGCGGCAACGGAAACGATTCCGTGGGAGGTCTTCACGCGGATCGGCGCTCGCGTCCGTCGGGTTGAGGTCTAGGCAGAGGCTTTTGGCTGCGGTGGCTCGGGATGACCGCAGTTCAGCAGGGGCCGGTGGGGCCGATCTGGCTGCCGGCTGCTACGGGAGCGGTGATCTCGAGGCCGGCGGCGGCCTGCACGGAGGCGATCATCGCGTCAATTCCCATGGCGGAGTTGAGCAGCAGGTGGTAGAGGGTACGGGAGCACCATTCCTGCTGGTAAAACTTGCGAATGACGGCTGCGCGGCGCTTGTCGAAGGCGGCGAGTGCCTGGTCGGCGTTCTGCGCCTGCTTTGGGAACATCTGCGTGAACCACTCGCGCTTGGCCTTGGATGTGGCGTAGACAAAGACGTGAAAGCAGCCGGGGTGGCAGGCCAGTGCGCACGCGGCGCCACGTCCCACGAGAACGCAGTTGCCCTCTTCGGCAGCGGACATGATTTCGTCCTTGATAAGGGAGAGCATTCGCTCGGAGTCGAAGACCTGATCGTCGGAGATGCCGGTCATCTGGTAGGCGGTGTCGTGCCAGAAGACCTTGCCGTAGCGGTAGTACCAGGGGTCGAGGCGCTCATCGAACTTGGAGGCAAGCTCGGGGCTTACGCCGGCACGCCGCGCGGCAGTGGTTATGAGCTCGGAGTCGAGAAGACGCCAGCCGAGGCGATCGGCAAGTGCATGGGCGAATTCTCCGCCTCGTGAACCGTACTCCCGTTCAACGGTAATCACCCGGATCGGAGCATGCATCATAAGTGTCTTCCCCCCCGCCACTGGAGCATACAACGGAATGGGATTCCCAAGGCAAGCATAAGGTTGGCGGAGCCCTGGCAGCGACTGGAATTGTAACTCGTCACAGATACCTTGACGGTCTACAACACAAGGTGTAGATAATCTAGGCATGGGCAAACCAAGTGACCTTGTTCAAGGGACGCTCGATCTGTTGATTCTGAAGACGCTGTTGCCGGACTCGATGCATGGCTGGGCGATTGCGAAGCGAATTCAGCAGATGTCGGGCGATGTGCTGCAGGTGCAGCAGGGCTCGCTGTATCCCGCGCTGCACCGGCTGGAACAGCAGGGATGGATCAAGGCGAAGTGGGCGGAGAGCGAGACTGGGCGGCAGGCGAAGTTCTATGCGCTGACGGCGGCGGGGCGCGCGCAACTGGAGAAGGAGACGGCGAACTGGAACCGGTTGTCGGCGGCGATCAACCTGATTGTGGCTGAGGCGTGAGGAAAAGCAGGGACCAGGGACTAGGGACATAGGGATTAGCAGGAGCGGAGAGACGGATGCGGTGGGTTGATCAGTTGGCGATGCGGGTTCGGATGCTGCTGGGGCGCGGCCGGGAAGACGCGCGACTGGAGGACGAGCTTCGCTTTCACCTGGAGCGGCAGGTTGCCGAAAACGTCGCCGCGGGAATGAGCGCGGACGAAGCGCGCTACGCGGCGATGCGGACGTTTGGCAATGCGGCGCTCCTGAGAGACGAGACACGGGCGACGTGGAGCTGGGGATGGCTCGAGTCTGTGCTGCGCGATATTCGCTTCGGCGTGCGCAGGCTGGCGCGGGCTCCGGGATTTGCGGCGACCGCGATCCTGATCATCGCGCTTGGCATTGGCGCAAATGTCGCGTTGTTCACGATTGTGCGAAGCGTGCTGCTGAGCCCGCTACCGTATCGAGACCCGGACCAGTTGGTCTCACTGTTCGAACACGATTCGGATCAGGTCTATCACAGCCTCTATCTTCCGGTTTCTGCAGGCAGCTTCTGGGAGTGGCAGCGGGCGGCGCGCGGCGCTGCGGAGATGGCGCTGGTATCGCCCTGGCAGGATTACAACGTCTCGGCCGGTGGTGGAAAGCTTCCGGAGAAAGTGGATGCAGCGTGGTGCTCGTGGAATTTCTTTTCGATGCTGGGGGTGACGCCGGCGCGCGGTCGCAGCTTTACAGCGGACGACGACAGGCAGGGTGCTTCCTCGACCGTCATCCTGACCGATACGTTCTGGAAGCGGCGGTACAGCGGAGATCCGACGATTATTGGGAAGACGATCTGGCTTGACGCCAAGCCCTACACGGTCATCGGAGTTCTGCCGCCTACGTTTGTGTACTCAAGTTCCTTTGGCGGCAACACAGTGCAGGTTTGGACGCCTGTTGAGCGTGAAGCACCTCCGATGCTGCTGCGGGCTTTTGACGATCATGAATTCATGGTGGCTGCGCGGCTGTCGCACGGCGCCACGATGGAGGGGTTGACCAGCAAGCTGGATGCGGTGCAAAGGCAGATCAAGATCGATCATCCGGTGCCGGCAGTCCATGGCAACGTCTCTAGCCGAACGATGCTCGACGATGTTGTGCACGACTACAAGACGCCTCTCTACGCGCTGCTTGCGGCCACGGGGTGCGTGCTGCTGATCGCCTGCATGAATGTGGCCGGCCTGCTGGTGGCGCGCACGGCCGCGCGCAGCAGAGAACTGGCGATCCGCACGGCGCTTGGCGGCGGACGGATGCGATTGTTGCGCGAACGGCTCATCGAGAGCCTGCTGCTGTCGGCCGGCGGCGGAATCGCCGGACTGCTGATGGCGTGGGGAGCGGTGCAATGGCTTGTCCGCGCGCGCAGCGACATGAATCGGGTTGAGGCCATTCACATCGATGGTGTGGTGATGGCCTTTTTCGCGTGCATGGTCGTGCTGTGCGCACTTCTTTCCGGACTCATCTCCGTTTTCAGCTTTGGCGGAAAGGATATCCTCACCACGTTGCAAGAGTCTTCGCGCGCCCACAGCGGTGGCCACGCGCGGGCCGGGCTGCGCAAGATCCTGCTGGTGCTCGAAGTCGGCCTGACGGTCGTGCTGCTGGTGGGTGCGGGGCTTCTGCTCAAGAGTTTTCAGCGATTGCGGTCCACGGATATCGGTGTGCCGGTTGATAACGTGCTGACGATGCACATCAGCCTGCCCGATGTGCGATACAAGGAGCCTGTGCAGCCGGTGATGTTCTTTGAGCAACTGATTGGGCGGGTGCGCGCATTGCCCGGTGTGCAATCAGCGGGCCTGGTGAGCACCGCGCCAAGCGAAGGGTGGGGCGGCGATCATCTCATGAGCATCGTCGAACATCCGCCGCTTGCTAAAGGTCAGGGACTCGACCTTCAGGTACGCGGGACGGATCCCGGATACTTCGCTGCCATTGGTATTCCCCTGCTGCGCGGTCGCATCTTCACGTCCGATGAGCGCCTGCAACGTGCGCATGTGGCGGTGATCAGCCAGAGTGCCGCGCAATCGTACTTTCCCGGCGAAGACCCCATCGGAAAACACCTCAAGGACGACTTCAACCACGACACGACCGAGATTATTGGAGTGGTCGGCGATGTGCGATGGATTGTCTCGCTGCCTCCGGTACCCACGTTGTACTGGCCCATCTACGGCAACGACTACAGCGTGGCAACGATTGTGGTCAGATCGCAACGGAATGTCGAGGCGCTTGCGATGCCGGTGCAAAAGATCGTCGGCGAACTGGATCCTGACCTGCCCGTGTCGAGGGTGATGACGCTGCGGCAATCGATCAGCAAGTCGACCATCGATTCGCAATTCGATTCAATGCTGGTGGCCGTGTTTGCAGTGATCGCGCTGGTGCTTGCGGCGGCGGGACTGTATGGCGTGCTTGCTTACCTTGTGACGCAGCGGACGAGCGAGATCGGAATTCGCATTGCGCTGGGCGCGATGCGAGGACAACTGATGCGCAAGGTGCTGCTGGATGGGATGTGGCCGGCGCTATTCGGGCTCGGGTTCGGCCTTGCGGCTAGCGCGGTGACGGTGCGGCTGATCCGTTCGATGCTGTTTGAAACGGAGCCAATGGATCCGGCGGTGTTTGCGGAGGTGGCTGTAGTGCTGCTGCTTGTGGCGGCGCTGGCGTGTATTGTGCCAGCGTGGCGAGCATCACGACTGGATCCGGTGCAGGCGTTGAGAACGGAGTAGGGGGAGATGTCGATACGTTGGCTGGCGCAAGCTGGAATGCGGATGCAGATGCTTTTCAGGCGCGGGAAGGCCGGCGTGGAACTCGATGAGGAGCTGCGGTTTCATCTCGAGAGGCAGATCGCCGAAAACGTTGCAGCCGGAATGAACAGTGAAGAGGCGCGCTTTGCGGAATTGCGGGAGTTCGGCAACCCGAACGTGACGCGCGAGCAGACGCGCGCGACGTGGAGCTGGAACGTGCTGGAGTCGCTCTGGCGCGATCTGCGTCTGGGAGTGCGGACACTGCTGCGCACTCCGGGGTTCGCCGCCATTGCCGTGGTGGTGATGGCGCTGGGCATTGGAGCGAACGTCGCGCTGTTCACGGTTGTGAGGGGAGTGCTGCTGAAGCCGCTGCCTTTTGAAGACCCAGACCGCCTGCTGCGACTGTACGAGGGGAGCGGAGATGGTGTCGGATTGAACATGAGCGCCGGTGGCATCTTTGCAGAATGGAAAAAGCAGAGCCGCAGCTTCAGCAATCTCGCGATGTTTCAGTACAGCCAGGTTGGGATTTCCGGGACAGGAGGAAACCTGCCCGAAAACCTGAGAGGCGCAGCGTGTACCTGGGACCTGTTTACGACGCTTGGCGTGAAACCGTCGCTGGGCCGCGACTTCAATGCAGCGGATGACAGCAGCTCAGCGAATGGAACGGTGGTGTTGAGCTGGAGCTTGTGGAAGCGCCGATTCGACGGTGACAAGGGCATCCTGAACCAGACGATCTATCTGGATGCCAAGCCATACACGGTGATTGGCGTAATGCCTGCATGGTTTGCGTTCCCCGCTCCCGACACGCAACTATGGACGGCTGTGCACCATGACAAGCCCGAGAAGACGATGGCGTATCTGGACAGTCACATGTTCACTTCGGTGGGCAGGCTCAAGCCGGGAGTAACGGCGGCGCAGGCGCGTGAAGAACTGTCCCTGCTCACAAAGCGGATTCACGACGCGCACCGTGACCAGCCGTTCATCAGCGGCGGTGCCGGGAGCAAGCCACTGCTTGAGTGGATGGTTGGAGACATCAGGAAGCCGCTTTACGTTCTGCTGGCAGCGACTGGATGCGTACTGTTGATCGCTTGCCTGAATGTGGCGAATCTCCTGGTGGCGCGCGCAGCGGCACGGCGCAGGGAACTCGCGATCCGCACCGCGTTGGGCGGCGGATGGCTGCGCCTTCTGCGCGAGCGTCTCATCGAAAGCCTGCTGCTCTCTGCCGCGGGAGGAGCATTGGGATTATTGCTGGCCTACGGTGCACTGGAGTGGCTTGTCCAGACTCGCAAGGACATGAGCCGCGTTGACAGCATTCAAATAGATGGCGTCGTGGCGGCCTTTACTGTCGCGGTGATCGTGCTTTGCGCATTGTCTTCCGGGTTGATCTCGGCGTTCAGCGCCGGCGACAAACGGATTCTCGGCGCGCTGCACGAGGCGTCGCGTTCTTCCGCCGGCAACGCGCGCGCGACGCTGCGCAAGATTCTGCTGGCGGTGGAGGTTGGCCTGACGGTGGTGTTGCTCATCGGCGCGGGACTGCTGCTGAAGAGCTACGCGCGTTTGCGGTCGGCGGATATGGGCTGCGTGACTGAGAACGTGCTGACCATGCGAATCGGGCTCCCGGAGGCGCGTTACAAGACACGCGCGATGAGCGCCAACTTCTTCGATACATTGCTGGAGCGGGTGCGGGCGCTGCCGGGAGTCGAGGCCGCGGGGCTTGTCGAAGCGGTTCCGGGGCAGGGCTATTGGGAGGACAGCGGGTTCACGATTGTCGAGCATCCACCGCTGCCGCAGGGGAAAGGATTATTCGCGCTGAATCGCACGGCAGATCCCGGGTACTTCGCAGCGATGGGCATTCCAATTTTGCGCGGCCGAACCTTTGGGAGCAATCAGAGGCTCGAGCAGGCGAACGAAGTGATCGTCAGCCAGCAGTTCGTCCAGCAACATTTCCCCGGCGAGGAGCCACTGGGCAAGCATTTGCGCACGTATGGCGAAGATGGCAAAGACAACTGGGTGATTGTGGGAGTCGTAGGCGATACGCGATATGTGATCGGAGAAGCTCCGAGCCCGATGAAGTACTTTCCGATCGACACGGCAGAAGAGAATGGGGCAACGCTGGTCGTCCGATCCAGCCGTGACGTGGAGCAACTCGCGCTGCCGGTGCAGCGCGTCATCAATGGACTGGATCGCGAACTGCCTGTCTCCGACGTGCTCACGATGGATCAGCTGCTGGGCAGATCGACCATCGATCAGAGCTTTAATGCGACATTGCTTGTTGGATTTGCGGCGCTGTCTCTGTTGCTTGCGGCGGTGGGGCTTTTCGGAGTGCTCTCCTATATTGTTGCGCAACGATCGGGCGAGATCGGAATTCGCATCGCACTGGGTGCGCAGCGCGAACAGGTTCTGCGGCTGGTGCTGGCGGACGGGTTGCGGCCCGCGTTGATCGGGCTCGTGCTTGGATTGGGTGCGAGCGTTGCAGTGGTGCGGCTGATCAACTCGATGCTGTATGAGACAAAGCCCCTCGATCCGATGGTGTTCGCGGGAGTGACGGCAACACTGCTCGCGGTGGCGGCGGTGGCATGCATGGTGCCCGCGTGGCGAGCTTCGCGGCTTGATCCAATGCAGGCGCTGAGGATGGAGTAGGGTTGGGTCGCATAAATTACCTCAGGGCTAGCCTAAACAGGCTGCGGAAAAAGGCCGAACGAATGGTGAAGATGAAGAAAACCATCCCCCGGCGGCTAAAGCCGGTACTCATTTTTGCGCCATTTGCGGCACGGCTAAAGCCGTGCCCTTTCAAAACAGCGCAGCGGTATTATGTTGCGAACTTTAGACACTGGGCTCCGGGTCGAGGAGATCGGACGGATCATTCGGCTCTCAGGGCTTCCACGGCGTTTACCTTTGCAGCGCGGGCAGCGGGTATTGCTGAAGCGATCAAAGCTGCGGCCAGGATAGCGACGGCTGATGCAACAAATGCGAGCGCGCCGGGTTGATGTATTTCCGCGACGTACTTGCTGACCGCGCGTGCGATGCCGAAACCGAGAACCAGACCTGCCGCCACTCCGATGGCAGCCATCACAAAGCCCTCTGTCAGGACATTGGTGAGGATGTTGTGCCGCTGAGCGCCCAGCGCCATGCGGATTCCGAACTCACGCGTGCGAGCGCTGACAGAAAAGGCAAGAACGCCCGCCACACCAACCACGGAAATCAAGAGGGCTACTGCCGCGAATCCGCCAAATACGATTGCATTCAGCTTGTCGGGGGCGAGCACCTCGGCGCGAACGTCGCCCAGGGTGCTGGCTTTCTCAACAGGTTGGTCGGCAGACATTTCGTGGATGGTGCGGCTGATGGCGGGAACCAGCTCATAAGCATTCTGATTCGCGCGCACAAACAAACGTCCGCTCCATCCTTCCTGTTCGACTGGCTGATAGACGGTCATGGTCGGCGCCGGGATGATGTTTTCATCATCGAAGTCGGGCACCACGGCGATGATTCGTCTTGGCTCGGTGCTGATGCCGATAAACTTCATCACGCCGTCGGTCCACCATAGTTTGCGGTTTAGCGCGTTCTGACCCGGATACAGCAACTGGGCAAGACTCTGACTGATGATGACTACTCGTTCAGAGCCCTGCTTGTCGCCGTCATTGAAGTCGCGCCCCTGCGAAACGGGCACTCCGAACGTATCGAAGAAGCCGGGTGATACGGAACGGAACTTTGCGCGGAAGTCCTGGCCGTCGTCGCGTCTGGCGCCCTGCGCGGCGAACGCAAAGCTGATGTTCAGTCCTCGATCGTCGCGCCACGGGGCGGTGAAACCAGCAGCTACGTGTTCGACTCCGGGAAGCGAAGCAACGCGGTGCTGCACGTCGCGATAGAACTCGCTTATCTGCTCGGGTGTGCGGCCGTAGGTCATGACGGGCAGATTGAGCGCAAGCACATTCGAAGACTGAAACGGCGGCCTGGTTTGCTCCAGCACGAACAGTGTCTTCATCAGCACGCAAGCGCCGGCAAGAAGAAGGAACGACGCGGTGATCTGTGTTACTGCGAAGATGCGAAGCCTCCGGCTGCTTCCACCTGCGACTCGCGCTCCGCGTCCGGTGAGGCCGCCTTGCGATCCATTTGGCGAGGGCAGGCGCGGAATAAATGCCAGGAAGACGGCCGCGAAAAGCGCCAGCGCAATCCCAAACCACACAAGGCTGAAATCAAGCGTGAGGTCGTTGGCGCGAACCGAGAAGCGCGATGCGTACCTGCCGAGGACGCTCACCATCGGAATGGCAAGGAGGACTGCGGCGATTGCTCCGCTTCCACACAACACGAGGCTTTCCGCCAGCAGGGAGCGGCGCAGGGTTGCGATGCTCGCGCCCAATGCCGAGCGCATGGCCAGCTCGGATTCGCGGCGCACCGTCCGGGCGAGGACGAGATTGGCCACGTTCGAACTGGCGATCACGAAGAGCAACCCGGAGGCTGCGAACAGTATCCACAGGATCGTATTTGCGCGCGAATTGATCTGGTCATGCATCCGCGTGACGCCGATCGTGTAGTGGTCTCCGGGCTTGTACACCTCAGGATGCGCCAACAGCATTGCCGCATAGACGGTGCGGAGCTCGGATCGCGCTGCGTCGACCGTTGCGCCGGGAGCCAGTCGCGCGAAGACCTCAGTCATGCGATGTTCGCGGCCCGTCACCATGGTTGCGGAGAGATGATGAGGGCTGGTGACAACGTTGGCGATGATTTCAGTCGCCACCGGATAGGGAACGGCCGGTTCGAGGACGCCAACAACCGTCGCGGAGCGCGCGCCGGAGACGCTCTCGAGCCGCACTGTCTTTCCAAGCACACTCGGATCGGAGTGCAGCGACGTCTTCCAAAAGTGGTTGGTCAGCACAACCGCGCCGGCTGCGTTCCTGCCGTCATCGGCGGGAGTCAGAAGACGTCCAAGGACCGGACGCAGACCCATGACATCAAAGTAATTTCCGTCCACCACCCCCGCGGGAATCTCGCGAGGCGTGCCGAGGCCAACGATTGTGAAGTCGATCGCTGAAAATGTGCCGAGCTCCTTGATGGTCTTCAGACCGCTCCCGATATCCCCAATTTCAGGAACCGAAAAGGTCGCGTTCTCCATTCCGATTCCCGGAGCGCTCTGGCGCACATAGAGGAGCCGGTCTTCGTCCTGGTTGACCAGCGGGCGCAGAAGCACTGCGCGCACCACGCTGAAGATTGCGGCGTTTGCACCGATGCCGAGCGCCAGGGTGAGGGCCACGGTAAACCACAACGCAGGAACGCGGGCGAGAGATCGAATGGCAATTTTCAGATCATGAAGGAATGGCATTGGTTGTCTGACCTCCGAGGGGAAAATCGGATTGACGATTATGTTGATATCAACTATTATTGGCCCGTGTCAAGTGCGAAAAAGCTGCCGTACGAAACGACAATTGTGGTTCGGGATCGTTGTCTGTGTCTTCATGTTCAGCGTGCGGCCCGTGCGCTGGCACGACGGTTTGACGAAGAATTGCGCCCTTTCGGACTTACGAACGGACAGTTTTCGCTGTTGATTTCGCTCAATCGCCCGGATCCCCGATCGATGGGGCCGGTGGCAACCCTGCTTGCCATGGACCGGACGACGCTGACCGCCGCATTGAAGCCGCTGGAGCGCCGCGGGTTGGTCAAAGTATCGCATGATCCATTGGACCGGCGGAGCCGCATCCTGATCCTTACCGAGAAGGGACGAGATCTGCTGGCTCGGGCGGTTCCGGTGTGGGAAGCGACTCACGACGAGATCGAACAATCAATTCCAGATGTAGAGTGGCACTCATTTCGGAAAAGCTTGCGGGCATTGTGTTGAGGCGGGCTGGGATCCGTTCGGAAGGGACTGCGCAGTCTTCAAGGCGGAGAGGGTATTGGGGTGGATTCGGATGCTGGATTTCCGGGGAGATTGTGGCGGAACCAACCAAATGCAGGTCCCTCGACTTCCGTCGCTCCGCTCTGGTCGCTCGGGATGACCACTTCTGTTTTTGTAGATTAGGAAATGAAAAGGGCGCGGGAGTCGATTGCTCCCGCGCCTTTGTGTGGCTCACCTGGTTGGTGGTGCGGATTATTGCGTTACCGGGGGAGGCGCCGGCGCCTTTGGCGCCTTTAGGTGCGGCGCATTAGGGGCGGCGGGCATTGGCGGCTCCGCTGCAACGGCCGGCGGCGGATTCGGAATTCCTGTTCCCCGCTTGATGTGGAGGTCGCCATTCTCGGCGCTGAGTACGACCCTCGGGCCACCGGATCCGATCTTTCCGCTCACGGACTTGCTTTCGTCGCCGCTGATCGGCAATTCGAAATCCGTGACGATGTCGCCATTGCGCGTGCTGCCTTCTACGGTCGCCTGCGCGTTGGGCGGGAAGGTGACTTCCACGTCGCCTTTGCGATTTTTGGCCTCAATGGCGTAGGCTCCGGCCGGCTCCACAGCGATACGGCCGTCACGGTCTTCCACGTAGGTGTCGCCGTAGACCTGGCTGAGATCCACATCCTTGGAGTGCGTTTTTACGCGTATCTGACCCTTGGACTGGGTGACGCGGAGGTCATCGGAATTGAGGGTGAGGTCGCCGGGCAGGGAGGCGATGTCGAGGTCCGTGATGGACGTGTGCAAATGAATCGGGCCGCTGACGTTCTCCATGTGAACGTCGCCGAAGAGCTCTCCGTTCAGCGTGACCTTGCCGGTGACTTCCGAGAGGGTGAGGTCGTTGCAGTTGCCTTCGGCAGTCAGGTCGCCATTCACCTGGTGAGCTGAGAAATCTCCCTTGTTGTTGGCGAAGTGGACCTGCACGGAGCCCTTGATGAGGCTGAGATGCACGTCGCCGTGACTGGAATTGACGCTCAAGCCGGACTCGAGGTTGGCGGCGGTCACGTCACCGTGACCTGAGTTGACCCTGATCTGCGCCGTCTTGGGAACGGTGATGGTCAGGTTCATGCGGCCGCTGTTGTTGCCATCGGACTTTACCAATACCGCGTTGCCGCTGACGGTTACGTGGGCCTGCTCGGCTTCGAAGATCTTCTTCGCTTCCGCATCGGAGCCGGCGAAGGCAATGGCGTGCCCGCGGACTTCAATGTTGGGCGAGTCGCCGGCCGTGATGCTCACATCGCCGCGCGGGTTCTCAATCTGCACCGCTGCATTGGCGGGAATGGCGACATTTAGGACTTCCTGATCGAAATCGCGCTGGGGCAGGCCGAAGATGTTGAAGAAGTTGTCATTGTTGTCGCCCCACTGGGCGCGCATTGGGCCCCAGCGGCCGCTCGTCATTCCAGAGGCGACGAAGCCAAGGACGGCCAGCAGAATCAGGATGCCGACGAATCCACTGCCGCGGCGGACCGGCGTTTCGCGGCGCAGGTCGAGCGCCCATTCGCCAAGGAGAGCAAGGCCGGCGGCGATCAGGAGCAACGGCCACCAGTGGCCATACCACATCCAGAAGCTGGAGGGCGTCACTCGACCGCTGTAAATCAGGACGCCAATAACGCCGATAGTGACGAGAATGATGGGGCCGACGACGGAGGGCACACGCGGGCCATAGACACCCCGGTAGTTGGCGCGCCAGGCATGCTGCTGAGCCTTCCACGCGTCACGCTGCGCTCGCCAGGCCGCTCGCTGCTGCTCGCGGTAGACCCGCCACTGATTGCGTGGGTCGTATGGGGGAATGTTCGGTGGAGGCATGCTGCTCATGACTGTCCTCCCTCGGGGCCTTCTCCGAAGTCCTGCGTGCGAGCGGGCACAATGGAGCCGGACTGCGCCTGCGGGGCAGTTGCAGGAACGGGGGCTGCGCCGGCGGCGTAGTTGTATTGCGCGCCGGGGTAGGCGCCGGGGTAGAGAGCATCGTCACCGGCCGCGGCCAGGGCTGCGCGTTCGGCGAGCTTGAGCACGCCGATCAGGATGAGAAGGAGCGGAATGAACAGGCCCCAGAAGTCGACGAGGTCGGCCTCGTGCAGCAGCAGGACGATACCTGCCAGGAGCAGAATGGCTGGTCCTCTCAGACGACGAATCATAATGTAGCGGTTCATTGCGCGCCTCCCTTCGTATCTCCAACGCGGCGAATAATCAGCCAAACACCAAGAGCGATAAAGACTGTCGGCCACAGGAGGTGGAAGACTCGCTCGGCCAAGTAGCCCATCTGGTTGAGCAGCAAAATCAGTCCGAAGCCGATCAGGATCAGAGCGCCAATGGGCTCCTTGCGCTTCCAGAACAGGGGTGGAACCGGCGGAATCGGGGGTATTGCCGGATCGGGATATCCGGCCGCAGTGGTAAACGGCGCCTGATATTGCCCGGGGTATGGCACCTGCTGGTACCCGCCCGTTGCTGGATTCGGCGGCGCTGGACCTGTTCCCATGGGCCCGGATTGGTAGGAGCCGCCGGGAACTGCCGGACCGGATCCCGGACCGGGTGCGTTACCGGGCGCCGCGCCGGTGGCTGGATTGACCGGAGGACGTCCTCCGAGATTCATCCAGTTGCCCACCTCGTTCAGGCCCAGCGGGTCGGGCAGAGGCTGGCCATCGCGCATCGCCTTGGCGGTGTGGAACGCCTCAAACGACTGGTAGATGATCCACGCCGGGATGAACAGGCCGAAGATCCCGTAATGCGTGGTGATGCTGATAATCACCACGAAGATCACGACATGAATCAGTCCCTTGAAGTACTGGCCGTTGTACATCGCGCCGACGCCGGGAATGAAACCCAGCACCATGGCCGCCGAGGGATTCGGCGCGCCGGCCGGTGGCGCCACAAACGGCTGCTGAAAGCCTTGCCACGAGGTCCAGCAGGGCTCGCAGAGAATCTGCCCGCTCCGCCGCATTGCGAACGCAGGTGGCGCAGAGCGCCTTGCCGCAGTTCTGGCAATAGGCTGTTGCACCTACTCCACTGTGATTTACGCAGTCCATACTGTGCTCCTTTCCCGTATTGCCATTTCGGAGCCGCCGGAATGCGCGGGCCGGTCATGAAGCGTTAGGGAGGTTTCCAGGTAATCCTGTGAATCTTTAAGTGCCGGGGCTCCCGACTGTTGCGGAGGATCCACGCGGGAACCTCCGTCTTTATGGTCGGGATTCTGTTTTGATTCCCCGGGCGCCGCCGGTTGAGCGTTATTCGGCTGCTGGTTGCCTTCGCCCTGTTGTGTGGTGCGGCGCAGCTCCCGCATCCGCGACTCTACTTCGTAGACAAGGCGGAGGTGGTCGTAATAACGAATGATCGGCGTGGAGGCCATCGTCAACCGCCGCTCCATGAAGGAACGCACCGCCGTGGGGCGCAGATTGGAGAGCCGGAAGTCAGTCAGCCGGACACCTGTCATGTTGAGGGTCAAGGCGATGGAGAAGAAGGCCATGGCGGCCGTCATCAGCAAGCGCGGCTCGGCGAAGCGGCGAACACGAGCCATAGGCGCCGGGACGCTGCCAGGCCGGAGCCATGGGAAGAACGTTGCTGGGGGTCGCCAGCTGGTACTCGGCCACCTGTCCGGGGCCGGTCTGCGCCAGGATCTTATCCAGTAAGCCCTCCGGGACTTCTGGCTCCGGGTGAAAGGAACTCAAGCCACTCGCGGCCGCGCCGGGCTTCCTCAAAGAGAGCGGTGCAAGCCGGGCAGACAGCCATGTGGGAGGAGAAGGTTGCCTCATCCTCGGGCCGCAGCAGCCCGTCCAGGGCATCGGCCAGGAGGGTCTCCCAATGACCGCAGGCTGGAGAATTCGGAATGTTTGCGCGGTCTGCCATGACTACATCACCTCCCGTTTATTACGTTCCAGCAGGCGCGCAAGTTCCGCGCGGCCACTGCTGATGCGGGACTTTACCGTCCCCTCGGGTATGCCCAGCACCTGGGCGATCTCTTTGTAATCCATGTCCTGCAAGTCTCTTAGAATGACGGCTTCGCGCAGCTCCACCGAGACGCGGGACAGGGCATTCTGCACCATTTTGGCCAGTTCCTTCTGGGCCGCCGATCTCATGCGGGGAGGGGCCGCTGGCGAGTGCAGCCGGTCCACCGGCCGCAGTTCGTCGGTCACGTCCCAGCCCTCGTCGAGGGAGCCGGTGGCGCGCTGGTTGCGGGTGCGGCGGAAGTTATCCACCAGCAGGTTGCGGGTCATGGTGGTGATCCACACCTGCAGGCTGCCGCGCGCAGTATCGAAGCTGGAAAGGTTGGAATAGATCTTTAAGAAGACGTCCTGCGTAAGGTCTTCGGCGTCGGCGCCATTCCCGGTAAAGCGATAGCAGAGCCCGTAGACACGCCGATGATGCGTGCGAACCAGTTCGGCCCACGCGCCTGAATCACCGTCCATGCAGCGGCGGACGACTTGCGACCAGTCGATCTCCAGCGGTCTCACCTCCCCGCTCAGGCGGGCTTCCGGCGAGATCGTCGTGCCGCCTTGAACGTGGCCGGGAACTGGCCGCTTAGGCGCGCCGGTTTCCCGGGGCTCCAGCTTGCGCCGAATTGCCTTAGGCGGCGCCGCCAGTCCTACCACGCTCCAGCTTAATGTACCGACGCATGCCATGGTGGGCTATACGCATGATTTTGTTGATTAGTTCCATTGCGGGTACGGGGTTATTCAGAGGCAATTTTCCGGAGCGCCGAACCGGGGGAGCCAGCTCCACCCGCCCAAGAGGGATGGGTGATGTCCGAACGCACTTATCAGGCTGCTCTAGGTCGATACAGCCTAATACCGCTCGCCGAATTCCGGATCCACGGGATTCTCGAACAGCGAGGCATCGCGGGTGACAATCGTCAGGCCCGACGGCGTGACAAAGTAGCGCCGCTTGTCTTCGACCGGGTCGTAGCCGATCACGGTTCCTTCCGGAATGTGCACATCGCGGTCGATGATGGCGCGGCGTATGCGGCAATGCCGTCCGATGTTCACGTGGGAGAAGATGATGCTCGGAGTCGACATCGGAGTACGAGTTGACGCGCACATCCTGCGACAGCACGGAATTCGACACCGAAGCGCCGGAGATGATGACGCCGGCGGTGATGACGGAGTTCATGGCCATGCCGGTGCGGCCCGGCTCGCCGAAGACGAACTTGGCCGGCGGATACTGGCGCACGCGCGTGCGGATCGGCCAGTTCTTGTCGTAGAGGTTGAAGACCGGCGACACCGAGCAGAGGTCCATGTTGGCTTCGTAGTAGGCGTCGAGCGTGCCCACGTCGCGCCAGTAGAGCGCCTGTCTGCTTGTTCTCGTCGACGAAGCTGTAGGCCATCATCTTTTTCTTGCCCAGCATATTGGGCAGAATGTTGTGGCCGAAGTCGTGCTTCGAATTCGGGATCTTCCGCGTCGGCGATCAGCGCCTTCAGCAGGGTCTCTGTGTTGAAGATGTAAATGCCCATCGAGGCATCGACCGAGTCGGGATTGAAGGGCGATCGGAAGGTAGTGGTGGCCGGCTTCTCGTGGAAGCCGACGACCTCGCCCTTCGGGCCCACCTCGACGACGCCGAAGCGCGACACCTCGTCGGGCCGACGGGAAGCGTGGCCAGCGTGACCTCGGCATTGGTTTCCTTGTGGTACTCGAGCATGCGGCTGTAGTCCATCTTGTAGATGTGGTCGCCGCTCAGGATGATCATGTGCTTGGGCTGTTCGCTGCCGATGGAATAGATGTTCTGGTAGACGGCGTCGGCGGTGCCCATGTACCAGTTGGCGCCGGTGCGCTGCATGGGCGGCAGCAGCTCGAAGAACTCGCCCAGTTCCTGCGCGACAATGCCGGTCCAGCCCTCGCGGATGTGCCGGTTGAGCGAGAGCGCCTTGTACTGGGTGAGGATGAAGACCTCGCGCAGGCCGGAGTTGATGCAGTTGGAGAGCGTGATGTCGATGATTCGGTAGTGGCCGCCGAAGGGAACAGCCGGCTTGGCGCGATCGCGGGTAAGCGGAAAGAGCCGTTCGCCGGCTCCGCCCGCAAGCAGTACTCCCAGTGTGTCTTTCATGTCCGTATGACCCTGCCTCGTCGCGTTGTCTTTCCGGAGCGTGCTCAGCGCGAATCCAATGTACCGTTATCCGAGACGGCGTTTTTCAGATGGCGTCGTTCTATGGACGCCTCTGAACGGCGAAGAATACCACAGCCAGATAACACCCGCAGCTTCTCTGTTTTAGACGGATTGATTTATTTCAGTAAAGAAGAAAAACCGGAGGCGTCGATGGCGCTGCCATGCCATGAAGCTCTCCGGTAACAGATGAGGGTATTGAGAAGGCCCCGACCTCGGGGAGGTGAAGCGGTTTAGCGCCGTTTCTGCTTAAACCGGTATTCAACGCCGACCGAGATGGCGAAGTTGACGTCCCACTGCTTCTCCATGTTTCCGTAATTGACCCCGTAGTGCTTGATGAGCGCATCAGGGGTCACGCGGAATACCCACCGCGAAGAGCGGTTCAGGTCAAAGTGGCCGCCGACAATCGACGCGAACGCAACCTGGTTGTTATAGAAGCCGGTCACCGCTGGAGAATAACCGAGAAGATCTTCCTCGAAGTTTCCGTAAACTCCGCCCACCAGTGCATGCGCCAGAATGGCTCCATGCTTGTTGTGCGGCCCCAGCCACTCCGGACCGGCAACAAAGAAGTATTCCGCGATAAACGGGCCACGGATGTCATACGGATTAGGAGCCGCACCGCTCGTGCCCCAATAGGTGCGCCCGGATCCTTCCACCGCCCAGCGTTTGCTGAGCCAGTAGGAACCGCTCAGATCCAGTCCGCCAAGGTTCGCACCCTGCAGCAGGTTCGGGCCGGCTTTCGTGTGCCCGTATGCCATGCCCACTGAGACGTCGTACCGATTGTCATAGCGGACGTTTGCGAGTGGGTCAACAGTGATGTAAGTGCCGGTGCCGGCGGTTTGGGAGGCAGTGCTCTGACCCTGCGCCTGGGCGCGGGGATTGGCACACAAAACGAGGGCCGCAACGGCGGAAAGAACAGTAAGACTTACAGGAAAACGCATCACCTCAAAGCTTACAGGAGCACACCTTGGCGGGACAACGCAGCTCCGGTGCGGCAGGTGACGCGCAGCTTATCGTGTTTTTGTAGATTCGAGAAGTTTGCAGGTTACCAGGCGAGTGCAGAGCATCCCTCAGGGGCTGAAGCCCGCGTTGTTTTTGCGGCAGTTGCGGCGATCAGGGCTGAAGCCCTGACCTACCAGCCGGGCCCTTTCAAAGACTGATTTATGCAATCAGAGTTAGGGCTGGCACTGCTCGGTCCATCTGGCGTACGTGAGATAGCGGGCAGTCTTGATGACTTCGAGAAAGGTTGATGCGGCGGAATACGCCCCGGAGGCGGGCTGGAGAGGTGGAGCGGCGTGCGTGCTCCACTTGAGCGGCAGACGACTGAAGATCATGCCGGCGCGCGGCAGGTGGCTTGCGGTTGAGACGACTTCAGCAGATCGCCAGCCATGCGCCTGCATGATGCGCTCGGTGTAACAAGCGTTCTGGATGGTGTCCTGTGCTTTGGTCTCGATGGAGATGGCGGAAGGCGGAATTCCCTGGGCTGCTGCAGTGCGAGCCATTACCTCCGCCTCAACGGACCGGTTGTGCGCTGCACCGCCGGTGAAGATGAGGCGGGGAGCGACGCCGCGCTCATATTCGCGTACGCCTTCCGTGACGCGGGCAAGCTGTTCCGGCGTCGGATTGCCGTCCGCGTCGGCGGGATATCCCAGAACGATGATGGCGTCGAAGTGTTCGAGGCCTGTGTTCGAGGCGGGCGCGAAGTGGCGCGCAAGCGAGGCCCAGGTGAAGATGCCGAGAATGAGAATTGCGAAGAGAATGACCGAGCGGCCGAGCCATCCCATGCGTTTCATCTTGATCGGCTTGTATCGGTGGTGAGGCCGGCGAGTTGGCGGGCGGGTTGGCTTTCGGGAGCGCGACCGCTGCGATGATGATGGGTCGGGCAAGGCAAGCCCTCCACTCTCCACTTTAAGGGTGAAGCGCGGGGATGAGCCGGGGTTGGGCTAGTAACTGATGTTGGACGCCAGTGGTCAGCCCAGATCTGCGGGGTGGTCCCATGCCGTTAAGACGAATTCGCTGAGAGGTTTGCGGGAGCGTGGCATTTGTTCCTGTGACTGGTAGTTTTCGTTGGGAAGCGTGGAGGGATCGGCTTGGTAGCCCAGAGCCATAACGGAACCCATGGCATAGGCTTCCGGTATCTGGAATGCCTCGCGGGCTTTGGCTGAGTCGAAGCCTGCCATCTGGTGGGTGTGCAGACCAAGAGAGGCAGCCTGCAAGGTGATGAAGGCGTCGGCGGCTCCGAGATCGTGAAGGGCGTAGTTATTGAGGGAGTCGTTGCGGCTGAAGCGGGTTTTGGCTACACCCAGAATCAGAACCGGCGCAGTCTGGGCCCACTGCTGGTTGGAAGGTACCAGGGCGGAGAAGATTTGGTGCCAGGTAGGCGATTCGCGATGGCCCACGAAGTAGCGCCATGGTTGCTCGTTGGAGGATGACGGAGCCCATCGGGCGGCCTCGAAAACCTTTTTGAGATCGGTGGGGTTCACGTAGCGGTCGGAAAAGGCGCGGGGACTCCAGCGGTCGAGAATGACGGGCAGGATGCCCTCGACGGCAGGAGTGGCGCGCTTCATCTTGTGGACTTCGCTGGCTGAGAGATTCATGGGCGGGCTCCGAGGGGATACCGTTGCATCCATTTGATTGTGAAGGTAAGAGGAAGGATGCGTGCTCTTTGGTCATGGGCCGGCCGAAACACCCTGGCCTTGTTTGCGCAATGGGCGCGTGCTAGGTTTGCTGTAACTTGACCGGACCCGGGCGCACGCTCGATCAAGCGGTGCGCCAGCGTCTCGATGGGAGCCGAGGATGCGCGAATTGACAACGGGCGCTCAGCAGCCACTCCACGACCTGGAAGAATGGGACGGCTTTCTTGCAGGCCGCTACAGGGAAGGCAAGAGCGAGGCGGAGTTTCGGCAGTATGACGCGACGGCCACACCGGGTGTCGCTGAATTCTACCGGCTGAATCATGAGAATCAGACCGTCGATTACGTCCTTGAGAAAGAGAAGGAATACTTCAGCCTGAACAAGGGGTTGAAGTCGGTGTGGGAAGCTGCGGAGTTTCTGAACACGCTGGTGGATGACAGCGATCCCGATACCGATCTGACGCAGATCGAGCACCTGCTGCAGACATCTGAAGCGATCCGTCGCGATGGGCATCCTCGCTGGATGGTGCTTACCGGATTTCTGCATGACCTGGGCAAATGTCTCTGTCTCTATGGCGAACCGCAGTGGGGAGTGGTGGGCGATACGTTTCCGGTGGGCTGCGCGTGGTCGGGCGATATTGTCTTTCATGAGTTTTTCGCCAACAATCCGGACCGGATTGTGCCGCAATACCAGACGAAGTACGGCATCTATGAGGCGAACTGCGGGCTGGAGAATGTTCACATGAGCTTTGGCCACGACGGCTACATTGCGGAGGTGATGAAACCGTATCTGCGCGATGAGGCGCGCTACATGCTGCGCTTCCACTCGTTCTATCCGTGGCACAAGCATGGCGCGTACGATCACCTGTGCAACGACACGGACCGTGCGATGCTGCCGTGGATTCTGAAGTTCAATCAGTACGATCTCTACTCGAAGGGGCACACCAAGCCGAACGTGGAAGAGGTGAAGCCTTATTACGACGACCTGTTCGCCGAGTTTCTGCCGGAGAAGGTTGCGTGGTAGGAGACAGTGGTCAGTGGTCAGTAGTCAAAGAACGGGGAAGATGGGACGTGAGTCCTGAGCCCCGAGTGATTCGGCTTGCGGACACGTGGGACAGACTTTTCAGGCTCTTTCTTTCCCGGGTTTCAGATTCCGGGCCGGCGGCTTTGAATTCACAGGCGCGAACTTTGCCAGGCTGTCCCTGTCTCGACCTTTCTGCTTCTCATTGTCGGTGAGTTGCAGAATCACGGCCTGCAATTCAGGAGAGAGATGGCTGGACGAGCGAGTGGCGGGGTCCGCATTAAACGGGTCTCCATTCGACGACTCATGCGAGACTCCGTCCTCTGAAGAGTCCGAGGCCGGATCGAAGAACCGGATGGGCGTGGGAATGAAGAAACGCGGTCCTTCCGCTTCTTTCGGAGCCTGCTTTTCGCTCTCCGGGATACGTGGCTCTTCCAAAGAGTGATCCAGTATCGGAGCGGGCAGTGGCGGCAACCGGGATGGCTGCGCGGCTTCAGGAATGGCCGGCGAAGGCTGGATGTGGGTGGGAGTTGCCGGTGTTTGTGCGGTCTCGGAGCGGATACTTTGCACAATCGCGGAGGGTGCGGCTGTGAGGGCGGGGCGCCAGATTGCGAATTCGCCGGAGGGGTAATCCTGAGGCTGCACTTCGCGGAGAGCGTCGACGTGAGCGGAAGCTGCAGCGCTTGAAAGTGCCCCGGCACATGAAGTCCGAATCGGTTTGGTCCAGCCCGGTAACTCCTCCGATGGAAGCTCCGCATCAGGCTCGAAAGATTTCCAGCGCGGACTGTTCGGGCTCGAGGCTGGGAATGAGATTCGGTGGTTCGGCGATCTGCCAACTTGGCGATTGGTTCAGCGTGAATTGATTGCTGCGTCTGCCATCAACCGGCGTAGACAGAGCAAATCGCACGCTGCGGGTCGAGCCTGTGGACGATTCGATTGCTTCGAACGCAGCTGCCGGGACGAGGGATGGCTGGGGAGACTCTGCGTTCTGCGGGAGCGAAGACTCGGCAGGAGCGAGCTTGGGCGGTTGCGGGACTTGTTCGTCAAGAGAGTCAGCGTTGGTTGAATCGCCGAGCAAAATTGCCACTGGGGCGGTTTTCGCCTCGACTGACGCCGGGTCCTGCGAGTCCGTTTCCTTGCACTCCGAGGCGGCAACTTTGGGGGGTGAAAAGCTTTGACGATGGTATTCCACCGCAGCGACATCGCAGACAGTCAGTTGATCGCCCTGCTGTGTCTGGGTTGAGGCCAGGGTTCGCGCCCGCAGATAGAGGGCGCTCTCAACACGGTCGCTCCAGGGCGGGAAGTCAACTCTGGAAGCCGAATCCATGGCAAGAACCACCCGCAGGTCTCGATCCAGAAAGACAACTTCACAAGCGAAGAGTCTGGGCACCTTGGGGGTGCCTGAGAGGGGCGTCAGCAAGAGGGCGGCGTCAGAACCGCTTCCAAGCCCGTCGATCAGAAATTCAATGATCTTCAAGTGCTCGTGCGAGGGATTGGCAGCGGTGACGTTCAGGCTGAGGGCAGCATCTCTGGTCAGGTTAAACGCGCAGGTGGTTCTCGAGTCCATGTGCCTTGAGAGCTTGGATGCCGGCTTTGGGGACGTTGGGGGAGGCAGAATCGCGGTTTTCCGCCCGTTTTGCGGGGTGACGCGCCCAGGGTTTTCTTCAAGATCTGGGTCACCGGCCGACGATTGGTTTGATTGGGTTCGAGAAACCTGGGGCGGCTGTCACAAAAATTCGAGACCTGGGGCGCCGGTCCTGATAAAAGACATATGTGGATTGCGGCTCCAAATCTTTAGTCGACAAGCAGGTCGTGGGTCTTCCCGAGGGGCTCACCCCCCGTTTCTTCTCCGGGCTGACGACGGACGAACTCAATTCGATTCTGTCCGTGGCCACGCCACGGCAATTCCCTGATTCCTCCGTGATCATTCATCAGGATGATCCTGCGGATCGATTCTTTCTTCTGACGAAGGGTCAGGGAAGGCAATTTGTCCTTACGAGCGACGGCCGAAAGATCATTCTGCATTGGTTGACTGCCGGCCAACTCTTCGGTGGCATGACGATTTTGTCCGCTCCCAGCCAATATCTTGCGAGCACGGAGGTGCTGGCAGACAGTTGCGCCTTGGTATGGGACAGAAAGACTTTGCGGGAGTTCGCGTCGCGTTTTCCGATATTGCTGGACAACGCCCTCTCGATCGCAGCCACTGAGCACTATGCGTGGGCAATTTCAGCGAGAGTCTCGTTAAGTTCCGACGATGCCGTTGGGCGCATTGCTCACCTGCTGGTGAGCCTCGCCTGTGGAATCGGCAGAATTGGCTCCGATGGTGTCGAGATTCAGGTTGGAAACGAAGATCTGGCAGCCGGAGCGAATGTAACGCCATTCACGGTCAGCCGCACTTTAGGGGAGTGGCAGCGCAACGGAATTCTGACCAAGGGGCGAGGGAAGCTTCTATTGCGGAGACCGGAGCTTTTGATGGATTCCAGGTGAAGATTTATTGTGTTTCGCCTCGATCATTTTGGATTTGTTATCAATCACTTCCGCCGAGGCGTGGCATGGATTGCGCGAGAGCGACAGTTACTTGCTCTGGAGCAACGACCCCAATCACAGATCATGTGAAAATTGGATCAATAAATAACAATTATAGAAAGTGCCATGGGGGGCGAGGGATCGCAAGGCAGTCTTTGGACTGCCTTGCACCTGGAAGAGGTCCGAATTGGCTTGGAGCCCAACGGGAGGGGATTAAATCCCGATTGGGAAAAGACGCTGCGCCTGCGGGTGACGCAAAAGCGCGAAATTCCTCATTTGTAAATAAATCGGCCGAGCCCGGATCGAGCTCGGCTTTTTTGCGTTTGAACTGAAAGCGCTACTTCGCAGCCTTCTGTTTGGCTCCGCTCTTTGACTTGCCGTCGGTAAAGAGCTTGGATGCGCGGACAACTCGAGACCGGGCATAAGCCGCGTCGTGCCAGCCCTTGATCTCCACTCGCTTGCCTTCAAGGTCCTTATATATCGAGAAGAAGTGGGTGATCTCCTTGAGCATGTGCGGATAGATGTCGGTGTAGTTCCAGATATTGGTGTAGCGCGGATTGTTTTTGCCGACCGCGAGCACCTTTTCGTCCAGCGTGCCCTGGTCGAGCATCTCCAGCAGGCCGATCGGTCGCACTTCCTGTACACAGCCGGGGAAACTTGGCCCCGGCACCAGCACGAGCACGTCGAGCGGGTCGCCGTCGTCGCTGTGCGTCGAGGGAATAAACCCGTAGTCGCCGGGGTAGTGCACAGGTGAGTGCAAATTGCGGTCGAGCTTGAAGACGTGCAATTGCTTGTCGTACTCAAACTTGTTGGTGCCGTCTTTGGGGATCTCGATGACGGCCCGGAACACTTCAGGGGACCGCTCTCCAATCGGCAACTCAAGATAATTAACCATTCGTTCTGTATCTCCTCGGGGGTTAGGTCCGGCGCACGGGTAAAAACCGGAATCAGCCTGATGGGGTTCCGCAACAGACTCCGATGCTCTGACTTCAGCGGCGGCTTTGTATGCAGGGAAAAGCCGTGGGATTGCGGGAACCGGCCGTCTGCCGGAACTACTCTATAATCACAGCTAATGAAGGCGCATGTCTATGTCACGTTGAAGACATCGGTCTTGGATCCCCAGGGCCAAACCATCCATAACGCTCTGCGCAAGATCGGCTTTGCGGATGTCAGCGCCGTGCGCCAGGGCAAGTATTTCGCGCTTTCCCTTGCGGATGGGCTACAACTTGACGCTGCACGCACTCAGGTGGAGCGCATCGCCCGCGAGGTTCTCACGAACCCGGTGATTGAGGAATTCACGTACCGCATAGAGGAATAATCCCTTTTCCCGATTTAAGGGCTTTTCAGGAAAAGCGCAGTTCGCAAGCCTTGCCGGCCTGCGGGAAATGCAGCCTGTGCTGCAACCGAGCCGCAGCAAAAGTTTGGGCGATCTGCTCTCGCGATTCAGAGAAGTGCTTCCATCCCTCGAAATGCAAGGGAACGATGGCTGCCCCAGGTACCGCACGAGCGAAGCGAACTGCTTCAGCCGCGGTGAAGGTCAAGTGTGAATGCACCACCGGGATACGCGCCGCGCCGAGAAACAGAACCGCAATTTTGATCGCAGGGAAGCGGCAGAAGGTTTCTATCACGCCCTCATACCAGACCGTGTCTCCAGATATGTAGAGCATGCGCCGAGGATCGTCGAGAAAATGAATCACGAAACCGGTTACCGGCCCGCGGTCTCCATCCGGCGGCCCGTGGCGAGCAGGCGTTCCGGTTATGCGCAAAACGCGTCCGTCAGGCGCTGGGAATATCTCGTTCCTCCCAGTTGGCGAGGCCGACGGAATTGCCGCGCAATCGTCGCGCACCTTCGACCGTGGTCAGTACCTGTCCGGCTTGTGTCAGAACATTGCGCCCCGCCTGGTCGAGATTGTCGTAGTGATGATCGTGGCTCAGCAGCACAAGGTCAATCTTGCCTAGAGAAGCGGCATTCAGCGCAGGGCCATCGGTTTTCACGAGTGTTACCAATCCGTTTGTGTATTCGCTGCCCGCGGAATCGAAGGTGGGGTCTGTCAAGAGCTTTAGACCACCGAATTCGATCATGAGCGTCGGTCCGCCGATATAAGTCATTCTCACAGCGGGTTGCACATCAGCCATCATCGAACTCTCTGCCAATAGAGATGCGGTTGATTTCATATCGGTTCGCGCTCCTGACTCATGCAAATTTTGAAACCGTCGCGCGAAAGCCGTGGTTTTTGTCCACGACTCCCGCAGTCGTTCATTGCTGCTTCTCTTATTGGTCGTTGCCTTCCACCAGTTCGTTGGCGACGGGTATCAGGTATCCGAAGATGCCTTGTGTGCCCTGGTTTGGACCGCCGGTGAAGTAGAGTTCCGCCTTTGGCGCTTCGTCAGGATCAAAGCTGGCGAGTTCCGAAGCGTTGGCAAAACTGAGGCTCCAGATGCCGTTGATGGAGAGAGGCTTCCCGCTTTCATCCTCGAGCAGCCCGTCGAACTTTCCCGTTGCGAGATCGTAGGCGGAGATGAAACCGGCAGATTGCGTGGTTCCTCCGGCGGCGAAGTTCGAGACGAGCAGGTGATGGCTGAATCGTCCGAAGTCGAGAGGAGCAAGGGTCACTCCCCAGGGCGCGTTGAGCCAGTCACCATGCTCGAGGCGGCGGAGTAGTCTGCCATCTGTAGAGTAGATGTCGACGTAGCCGAGGCCCGGGCCGGGGGTTTCAAATGGATCACCGGCAAAATGCAAAGCGTAGGTTACGACGATATCGTCTCCAACGGTCGTCACATTGAATGGGACAAAATTCCGAGGGAGACGGTCATCGGTGAAAGGCCGTTCGTTATCGCCGAAGGAACGATTCTCATCAAGGAAATGATCGTTGTGGTTCGTGACCGGTTTCAGGTTCACCTGCGTGAATGTGTTGTCGTAGACATCGATGCGGCCCAAGAGAAAGTTTGCCGCGTAGAGGTACCGCTTGCCATCGATCGAAGCGGAAGTGAGCCCGGTGTAGCCGGAGCCTCGGGCACCGCGGGCGACCGTCACAGCATTTGTGGAAGGTGGATTGGCGCCGGGGGTTACGGCGATGCCGGGGTTCCACGCAGCGATGGACCCATCGAGCGTCGCGAAGATGAAGGCAGCAGGTTTTTGCGGCGAGATCAGGAAATCCGTTGTGCTGCCGTTGGAAATAGCTCCAGTGGGAGTGCCGTTGGGGAAGGTCGGATCGTTGGGATTGGATTTGGGAATCTTGACGACGAGACCCTGCTTGGCCCCGGCGCCGTCGTAGAGTGTGGCAAACCCCGTGCCTTCGTCGGAGACCCACCAGGTGCTCTTAGAGCTTCGAGCGAGGCCCCAGCCATTGATAAGTTGAGGGTCGGGCGACTCCGCGTTTCCAGGAACATTTGAATCGAGGTTGACCTGTGTGTAGTGTTGCGCGAAGACGGCGGGTGTAAGAGAGAGAGCAAGCGTTACGCCTGCAGACAGACTGAAACGAAAGTTCATTCCTTAGCTCCTGTTGTTGAATTGCCCCGCAGGTCAAGGAGTGTGCTCCAGCGGTTTGGTTTGGACCGCTGGACCCTGGATCAATGCAGGCGGGGATAGCTGCGTTGCACTCCCGATTCGCTGCTTCACCGGCATGGTTATGCCGGCGCTCGAACCCACAACTCAACCTCACCCTGGGCTTGTCCCGGTAAGGATTGGGCCACGCAGAGTCAGCACACATTGATTTGCAGGGGAGCAGAACGAAGCGAACCACTCACTGCATGGGATATCGAAAGCGGTTTCACTGAGACGACACCAGAGACAAAGGAGTGACAATCGCTGCGCCGGATTGTGTGGGCTTATGCTGTCGATCAGGCAATGCCCGATCCGGTTCCGCGCTGGTCCGCAACAGGTCATCGCATAGAATCAATCCATGTGCGGAATCGTCGGCTACGTCGGATCGAAGAAGGTTCTTCCTGTCATCATTGAGGGGTTGCGCCGCCTTGAGTATCGCGGCTACGACTCGGCGGGCATCGCGGTCGGCAGCCCCGGCAGCGCGGTGCTTCAGGTGTGCCGCGCGCCGGGCAAGCTGCAAAATCTTGAGGAAGTCGCTGAAGGAGCATCCGCTCGACGGCACGTTTCGGCATCGGGCACACCCGCTGGGCCACGCACGGACGTCCCACGGAAGAGAATGCGCATCCGCATCGCGACTGCACCGGCCGCATCGTTGTGGTCCACAACGGCATCGTCGAAAACTATCTCGACTTGAAGCGCGAACTGACCGCGCAGGGCCACAAGTTCGTTACCGAAACCGACACGGAGATCATCGCGCACCTGATCGAGCAGATTCAGAAAGAAGCTGAGGCAGCCGGCACACCGTCTGCCGCTCGAGAACGCGGTGCGCTGCGCCGTGAAGCGCCTCACCGGGGCGTTTGCGCTGGGTATTCTCTCTGTCAGCCGAGCCAGACAAGATCATCGCCGCGCGTTCGGGGCCCCCGGTTGTGATCGGGGTGGGCGAGGGCGAGTACTTCGTTGCCTCCGATGTTCCCGGCATTCTGCACCACACGCGCAATATCTACTTTCTCGCCGACGGCGACATGGCCATTCTGACGCTGCGACGGCGTAAAGCTGACCGATTTCGACGGCAAGCCGATCGAGCGCGAGATTACGCGCATTCAGTGGGATCCGATCCAGGCGGAAAAGGGCGGCTACAAGCACTTCATGCTCAAGGAAATCTGGGAGCAGCCGCGCGCGATTCGCGACACCACGCTGGGCCGTGTCTCGCTCGATTCCGGCAAGGTGTACCTGGGCGAGATGGAGATCGCCGACGACGAGCTTGCCGCGGCTTCCAGCATCAACATCGCCGCCTGCGGCACCAGTTGGCACGCGGCGCTCGCGGGCAAATACATGATCGAGCGGCTTGCGCGTCTGCCTGTCGACGTGGATTACGCCAGCGAATATCGCTATCGCAATCCCATTCCCGATCGCAATGCGCTCGGCCTGCTGATCACGCAGTCCGGCGAGACCGCCGACACGCTTGCAGCGCAGCGCGAGATGATCAGCCTCGGGCTCAAAGACGGTTGCGATCTGCAACGTCGTCGACGCCATGGTCGCGCGCGAGGCGCACGGCGCCATCTATACGCACGCGGGACCTGAGATCGGCGTGGCCTCGACCAAGGCATTTACCGCGCAACTGACGGCGCTGCTTCATGCTTGCGCTCAAGCTTGGCCAACTCCGCGGCAGGCTCGACAAAGAGCAGTCGGTGACGCTGATGGAGGAGCTCAGCCGCATTCCCGCCAAGATCGAGGAAGTCCTCCGCTGCCAGTTCCGGCCAGTGCGAGCAGCTTGCGCCAAGGACTTCTCCAACGCGCGCGACTTTCTCTATCTCGGCCGCGGAATTCACTTTCCGATCGCTCTCGAAGGCGCGCTCAAGCTCAAGGAGATCTCCTACATTCACGCCGAGGGCTATCCGGCCGGCGAAATGAAGCATGGTCCCAACGCGCTGATCGACGAGACTCTGCCTGTTGTCGTCCTGGCCACGCGCGATGAGTCCGACCCCGCCTCAAAGCTGCGCTACGAGAAGACGCTGTCGAACATTCAGGAAGTGACGGCGCGTTCGGGCCGCGTGATCGCCGTTGCCACCGAGGGCGACACGACGATCGGCGAACTGGTGGAACACGTCATCCACATTCCGCCCGCGATGGAGCTGCTGTCGCCGATCATTGAGATTGTGCCGCTGCAGCTTGCTCGCTTATTACATTGCGGTGCGCCGCGGCTGCGACGTGGACCAGCCGCGCAACCTGGCGAAGTCGGTGACGGTCGAGTAGGGTCACTTGCTAACGTCACCCGACCCGTTGACTTACTAACATTGCGGATATTTTCGTTGTGGAACACCGCATAGACAGCGGCGTTCCAGAAAATTGACTAAAAATAAGCAATCGTGGATAATTCTGACCAAATTCTTAGCACTATGCCGGGCGAAGTGACACTTTCGGTACCGAGAGCTGTTTGTCCCAGGGTTTTTGGCAGCCTCAGATTCGGGCGGCGAAAAAACCGAAAATGCTGCTGCTTCACTGAGGCTGAACCCCCGTCAGTCTTCTCTTAACGAATCAACCAAGAAAACCAACGCTCAACAGCCGACACGTGTGCCATACGAGGTCGGACTGACGAAAAGCGTGCACCGGCACTCTTCAGGCAGCCGCCGGTGCGCCATCTGAAGACTCAGGCTTGCGTATAGTCCATACCGTTCAGGTCCGTGATCAGGCCAGGCCCTGTGGGCTTCCAGTTCAGCTTCTCTTGTGTGAGCGCGCTGGAGGACGGCATATCGTGCCTAGCGAAGCGGGCAAGCCAGCCGAAGTGCGCCTCAGCCTCTTCGGGCTTGATGCTGACCACCGACACTTTCAGCCCGCGGGCGTGCGCCTCGACGATGTCTTTCATTGACACACCCTCCTCGTCGACCGCATGGTAGATCGCGCCCGGGTCCGCCTTCTCGAACGCGAGACGATATAGCCGCGCCACGTCGGAAACGTGCGCCGCCGGCCAACGATTGCTGCCGTCGTCGATGTAGGCCGAGACGCCCTTCTCGCGCGCCACGGCGAGAAGATAGGGCACCAGGCCCTGCTTGCGTGTGTCGTGGACTTGAGGCAACCGCACCACCGAGGTGTTCACGCCGCGCGCCGTCAACCCCTTCACCGCCGCTTCCGAAGCCGCGCGCGGGTTCCACGAAGCGGTCGGGCCGTCCTCGGTCGATGGCTTGCCATCCACATTGGCCGCGATCGCCGTACCCGAGGTGATGACGAACGGCCGGTTCGAGCCCAACAGTACCTCGCCGATCGCCACGATTGCCTCGCGGTCGTTGTCAGCGTTCTTCTGAAACTGCGAGAAGTCGTGGTTGAAGGCCAGGTGAATGACGCCGTCGGAGTCGGCTGCTCCCCGGCGCAGGCTCTCGAGGTTCTCGATGTTGCCATGAAGCACCTCGGCTCCCGCGCCTCGCAGCTTCTCGGCACCTGCCTCCGAACGTGTCAGCCCGAGCACCTGATGCCCTGCCTGAATCAACTCGGGAACCAGCGCCGAACCGATGAATCCCGGTGCCCCGGTCACAAAGATACGCATAATGATTTCTCCTTTAAGTCCTACCAATACGCGGCCATCTCGCTCAACTCTTACGCGAAAGTTTCGCCGACCATCTCTTCGCTCTTCTTCCAGAGCGCCTTCGCGTTCTCGGGGGCGAGCGCATAGCCGCGCACACCTTCGTCGAGCAGGCCTATCCTTGCATCATTTGCGACGACGTCACTCACGTGGCAGTTTTCGCAATACCGTCCTCCCACCTCTTCGGCGGGCGCGACCACAGCTGCCCACACTGAGGTCGCGGCTCCGTGTAGAACTGTTTTGAACTGGAACGGTTCTTTGCCCTCTGCTGCTGCCTGATCGTTGATCTGTTTCAGCATCTGTTCCATTTGAGCTGGGTCCATGTGGCGGGCGAGTTCGGTCTGTATGCCTCCTGGATGCACAGCCGTCGCTCGGACGCCGCGCTCTCGATGCCGCTGATCGAAAGCAACTGCAAAGAGGATGTTTGCGGTCTTCGAACGCCCGTAGGCCACAAAGGGTTCGTACGGCGTGGTCTCAAAGTTGGGATCGTTCAGATCGACATTGCTGAAACGGTGCCCTGAGGAAGCAAGGTTCACCAGCCGTCCGCCGTCCTTGATCAGCTTCGCGATGCGGTTCACGAAGACGAAGTGGCCCAGGTGATTGGTCCCGAATTGCGTCTCGAAACCATCCTCTGTCTTCCCGAGCGGAGTCGCCATGACACCGGCATTGGCGATGATTACATCGAACAAACGGCCGTCGGCAACCAGCTTATCCGCAGCAGCGCGCACACTCTTCAAGCTCGCAAGATCCAGCTCAATCAACTCGAAACTCGCTCCGTTCGCCGCCGCCGCCTTGCTAACTTCCGCGGTTGCCCGCTTCGCCTTCTCCAAATCGCGCGCCGCGCCCACAACATTCGCGCTATGCGCCACCAGCGCACGCGCCGTTTCTACGCCGAGACCTGCCGAAACGCCCGTCACCAGAATCCGTTTCCCCTTCAGCTCGACACCTGTAAGGACATCTTCCGTCGTTGACTTCGCTCCAAACTTCGCCGCCATACCGCACTCTCCTGTCAAACTCTTTGACACGGGCCTCGGCCCAGTAATAAAACGGAGTGAGCCTCCGTTATGCAGATGAGATTACCGGAGAGTTCCTCCGGTTTCAGAAAGTTCCGTGAAAAAGTCAGCTGCCCAAAATTCCGCCCGCAAGCCTCGCTCAGACGCGCAGCGCAACCGCGAGCGCATCCTTGAGGTCGCCAAGCAGGTTTTTACTCGCCGCGGCGCTGGCGCCAGCATGGACGAGATCGCGAAGCGCGCGAGGATCGGCCCCGGCACGCTCTATCGCCACTTTCCTACGCGCGATGAACTGCTGGCAACGGTCTACATCACCGAGGTCGAGAAGCTGGCGGCGGCGCAGAAAAAACTATCCGCCGAACTCCCCCCCATCGAGGCCCTGCGAGCATGGCTATTGGTCTTCATCGACTACATCGCCGCGAAAAAGATCATCGCCCCAGCATTGAACGCGATGGCTGGCGGCCCTTCGCGGGTATTTCAGCAGACCACGCAGGTAATGGAAGAAGCTGCCAACGCGCTGGCCGGCCGCGCTGTCGCCAGCGGCGATCTTCGTCCGGACGTCGATCCCATAGACCTGATGCGTGCCATCTACGGCCTCTCGACCGCCGGCAGCGCAGACGACTGGCCCCCAAAGGCGCGGAAATTCGTCGACATCCTCTTACAGGGCTCCCGTCCCTGATAACGCGCTTGTCGTTTCTTGGCCGAATAGCCGCCTGCTCGTCCACATGATTTCGAACCCGCGCTCAGCTTCGGAAGTCACTTCTCTTGATAGGCGGTTATACGTCCCCATGAAATGGAGTGGACCGGTAAACAGAAGCCGTCTTGGGACCGATCGTGGTGCACTGTCCAATCCGTTCGAGTTGCCCAGTGAGTTTCATCCTTCACTTTGCGGCTCAAGCTGAAAGGACCTGTTCCGCACCGACTCCCGCGCTACAGCTCGATATCAATAATCGCGCCAGTTCCCAGGAACATGACAAGCGGTGAATCGCCGCTCAACGGAAAATGATGTAAGGTGCATCGTCAGAGAATTGCTGCCGCCGCCAAGAACTGCAGCAGGGAAAGCCCGGCGGAGAGACTCAAGTATCGCGACATTTGGACCCTGCAACGCGTTGTGGCCGCGTCGTTCAAAGTGTCTTCGAAAGATTGGAATTGGGCAATGTGCGCGATTCAAGGGCTTGAAGAGGTCTGGTATTTGGTTGTCGGATCTGACCCTTTTTACAATTCCATGCAGCGCATTTGATCACGTGGTGCGAATCAAAGGCGCTGCATGGATATTGCAGGGTCCCTCAGCGGCCAGCGAGCGCGACAGATCGCTCTTCTTTCTCGTCGTGCGTCGATGTATCAATTCGGGCCGGTCCCTGGTTGCTGTATGAGTGACCGGTGAGCAGTCCAAGGACAAACCAGGCAAACAGTGCCGCTCCCAAGGCGAAGAGAATATCTCCCGGGACTCGCATCCAACGCAGCGTCTGCATCGAACCGGATTGCATGAACTCCGCGGAACGGGCGTACCAGGTGCCGTGTTCGATGGATGCCCATGCCTGCAGCAATCCGACTGGCAGCATGCTGAGGATGACCATGAAGATCAAGCCAAAGTTCAGAGCCCAGAATGAGAGTTTCAGTGGAGTCTCCCTCCACTTGCGACCAGGATTCAGCGCACGGAGGCAGAACAGCGTGAGGCCGAGGCCAAGCATTCCGTATACACCGAACAGAGCGGTGTGACCGTGGACCGGAGTGAGGTTGAGCCCCTGGACATAATAGAGGGAGATCGGAGGATTGATGAGGAAGCCGAAGAGTCCTGCTCCCACAAGATTCCAGAATGCGACTGCGACGAAGAAGTAGATGGGCCATTTGTAGTTGGCGATCCACTGCGATTTCTTCGTGGGCTTCGCCAGACGGATGTTCTCCCAGGCTTCGTAGCCGATCAAAGTCAGCGGCACAACTTCAAATGCACTGAAGATTGCACCCAGGCCAATCACCGCTGGGGTCGCACCGGCGAAGTAGAGGTGATGAAACGTGCCGATGATTCCGCCGGAGAGAAAGATGGTGGTCGAGAAGAGCGCTGCCTTGGTTGCGGTGCGAATCTCGATCAGCTTGAGCCGCGTGAACAGGAATCCGATGACGACAGTGGCAAATACTTCAAAGAAGCCTTCAACCCAGAGGTGAACTACCCACCAGCGCCAGTATTCAGCGGTGACGAGATGGCTGCGTTGACCGTACATCAGTCCGGCTGAATAAAAGAGTGGGATGGCAATGCTGGATATGAGGAAGAGTGTAAGGAGCGATCGATCCTCACTCTTGCGAACAAGCGCCGGTTTAAGCGACGCGACCATCAAAACAAGCCACAGCACCAGGCCTACGAGAAGCAGGATCTGCCAGAAGCGACCAAGATCGACGTATTCATAGCCCTGACTACCGAACCAGAACCACATGTTGCCGAGACGCTGTTGAATTCCCATCCATTCGCCGGCGAGAGACCCACCAACCACGAGGATCAGCGCACCGAACAGCGCATTGACGCCAAGCCGCTGATACCTGGGCTCGTGACCACTGACGGCCGGTCCAACGTAAAGACCCGTCGCTAACCATGATGTGGCGATCCAGAAGATGGCGATTTGCAGATGCCAGGTTCGTGTGACGGCGTAAGGCAGATACTTGTCGAGAGGGAAGCCGTAGAAGCCGTGACCTTCAACTCCATAGTGCGCCGTCAGGATGCCCATCAGAATCTGGACGCCCCAGAGGATCACCACCACAAAGAAGTACTTGAGCGTTGCACGTTGCGACGGAGTCGGCTTGAACGCGAGGAATGGATCTTTCTCTGGATAAGGTCCATGAACAAGTTCCTTCTCCTGTGACCCATACCACCAGACAAGGCCACCGATTCCCGCCAGCAAGCCGACGAAACTGAGGACACTCCATAGGACCGCGCCAGAGGTTGGGACATTGGCCACCAGCGGCTCATGCGGCCAGTTGTTGGTGTATGTATTCTCGGAGCCTGGTCGTTCGGTGCTGGCAGCCCACGACGTCCACCAGAAGAATGCCGCTAGTTGATGTTGCTTTGCAGCATTGGTCAAGGCGCCACCCGGGATTGCGTACTCAGACCGGCCTGTAGCAAAAACGTCGGTATAGTAAGCGCGAAGCTGATCGAATGCTGCGGCCCGGTCTGCGCTTAACGTGACGCGATTGCGCGAAGCATCGTAAGTGTTGGTCCGCATCTCGCGAATCAGACGAGCCTTGAAGACTGCCTGTTGGTCGGGCCCGAGTGCAGCGAAATTTGCCGCCCCAGCTCTGACAGCCCAGGTATTCAGCAGAATCTCCGATTCCCGGTGCAGCCAATCCGCGCTCCAATCGGGTGCAACATAGGCTCCGTGACCCCAGACAGTACCGATCTCCTGTCCGCCAATCGACTGCCATACGCCCTGTCCATCGGTGATGGAACTTCCCGTGAACAGAAGCTGCCCGTCAGTGTTGTACACATCTGGAATCGGTGGAGCTTCGCTAATCAGTTTCCTGCCCACTCCCCCGAGAACAATAAAAGATCCAATGATGACGATGGCGAGTGCCACCCAATAGCGCTTGTAGGACATACTTTCTCCTCGATTTGCCACGCGCTCTGTGCCGCGCTAAACCCACCGTAGCGTTGAACGCTCTGCGTTGCAGGGACTTTAGTCACACCGAGGTCAGAAATCGATTCGGGTACTCAAGTCGGTGTTCGCTGTTCTCCATTTGCCTGTTGGTGCAGATTTACTACGGAGCCTGTTAAAGTCTTCAGTGTTCTGTCTTAGGGTGGCTGCTTCGCACACCCCGGCAGCCAACAGACACGATTCACCGGGGAGGCTCACCTCATGTCGTTTCGTTCCGTGTTCCTGGCTGTCGTCATCGCGTTTGCGCTCATTCTGGCCGCCTTTCTTGTGAATCGTGCACGTCCGAGCGTCGAAACAGCTCAACCGACCGCCGACTTCGTCAAAGCCTCGGGAAAGTGTGCCGAATGTCACGCCCGGCTTCAGTATTCGGTCGTGCACGAATACGAGATGTCCGCACACGCGAAGAAGGGAGTCAATTGCCTTGACTGCCATCAGGCGACCGCGGGCCAGCAGAAAGTTGATCACCATGGATTCGAGATCAGCACCCATCTCACCGCTGGCAACTGCCGCTCCTGCCACGAAGGGATTTATCAGGAATTCCTTCGCAGTCGCCACGCGGCTCCAAGCTGGGCCGCCGTCCACGGTGAGAAAGGCCTAAGTCCGGAACAAGTCTCCTTTAGCGAACAGTTCCAGCCAGGCGGCACGAAGCGGCCACCGAATCCGCTTGTACTTCCGGAAGGCCACCCAGCGGCCACGTCCGGTTGCGAACAGTGTCACGCCGTTGGAAAGCCTAATGACGACGGAACGATTGGGTCGTGTACGCAATGCCACTCCCGGCACACGAGTTCGGTTGAACTCGCGCGGCTGCCAAGCACCTGCGGCCAATGCCACATGGGTCCCGATCACTCGCAGATCGAGATCTACAACGAGTCAAAGCATGGGGTCATGTTCGCGGCTCAGCGAAATCTTCTCAACCTCAAGGCCGACCCGCGAACGCTTACGACGCGGGATATGTTTGTTCCTACCTGCGCTACTTGCCATATGAGTGGCATCAACGGCCTCAAGGTTACCCACAACCCGTCTGACCGGCTCGGCTGGTATCTCGCGGACGCAGTCACTAGTCATCGGCCGAACTATCTGCAGGCTCAGATCAACATGAAGCAGGTCTGTACGCAATGCCATACGCAGGCTTTGGTCGATCGGGTCTACAGCCAAGGAGAGGAGGTTGTCCAAAGCACCAACGCAAAGATTCTTGCCGCGAAAGCGATCATGGACGACCTTCACAAGGATGGCACCCTCTCGGGCCCGCCATTCACGCATACCATCGACTTCACGTATTTCAATCTCTGGCACTACGACGGGCGTACGTCGAAGCACGGAGCATTCATGGGTGGTGCAGATTTCGTGCAGTGGCACGGGAATTACGAAATGCTTTCGAAGACCGTCGAGCTCCAGCACGATGCCGACGAACTGCGGAGGGAGCATGCCCACAAGTAAACTCCTGCTCCGGTTGCAGAGTCTCGTCGCCGACAGGCGCTTTCGCTGGGCACATGATCCTCAGCTTTGGATCGAGCTTTTTGTGACCACGAATCTGGCAATTCTCGCTGCGGACATTTACATTGCCCACTCGGTGAATCACTTTCAGAAAGCGGCGGAGTATATTCCTCTCTACTTTTCCATCGGAGCGCCAGCGGTTCTAGCCGTCATGATTGCCTTGCGCTGGATCGGGCATTTCGAAGCACCATGGCGCGATGTTGGCTATATGATCGGCTGGCTGTCGGTTCTGGTTGGATTGGGGGGTGTTCTCTACCATCTGGAGAGCCGATTCTTCCTTGATCGAACACTCAAGAGCCTGACTTACGCGGCACCCTTCGCCGCACCCCTGGCTTATACAGGGCTCGGCTTTCTGCTTCTGATGAATCGGATGGTGGGCGCGCGCACGGCGGAATGGGCTCGTTGGGTGATTTTTCTGGCATTAGGCGGCTTCTTTGGAAATTTTGTACTGTCATTGACCGATCATGCGTCGAATGGATTTTTTGCAAAGACAGAATGGCTTCCTGTTATCTCCTCTGCGCTTGCGACCGGCTTCCTCATCATTCCTCTCATGCTGACAGTGACTCGGCGATTCATGGACGTGTGCCTGATCGTGATGCTGACGCAGGGGTTGGTCGGCGTGTTGGGATTCTGGTTTCATGTTCAGGCAAATCTTGCGGAACCGGGCCACAGTATCTTCGACAAACTGGTCAATGGCGCTCCCCCAATGGCTCCTCTGTTGTTTCCCAACCTGGTGGGCCTGGCGCTGATCGGAATGTGGGCACTCCTTCCTCACCTTGAGGAATCAACTCCGGGCCGTTCGTGGCTGGGAGCAACCTACGACTGGGCGCACCCTCGCGAAGAGCCGGGCACGAGCTCCTAGCTCAGCTTACGCGGGTGTGCTGATCTTCGAGCAACTACGCCGCAGTTCGTTGGCTGGGGATGTTCAAAGGGAATACTGATCGCCCGATCAGAAATGTCAGCGCAAGATTGGTCGCGAAGATCAACACTCCACACAGTTCGAACATGCCTGATACTGGCAGCACATTCCACGCGAACGAGATCAGTCCTTCATACGCAAGAGGCTCAGAGGAAACGCGCAACAGGCATCCGGCCTGAAGACACAGCAGACTGAGAAGCATCAGACGCTTGCTGAAGATGTTTTGAACTCCGGCAAAGTGCGGCAGGATGCGTGGGCCGATTGCGAACACCATTGTTGCTGCAAATCCGACCGTGAGTGCGTGGCGCGAGGCACCCCAGATACCGCCGTGCACATCGGCAAATGCTGCCCAGACACTCATCGATCCGGCCATGATCAGCCAGGCATACGGCAAGACGGACGAAGATCGGGAAGCTTGGATGGATCCCCTGAGTCTTTGGCAGTGCCCATGCGGCCGTTCTACGAGACGCAGTGCTAACCCGATCGCAACTGCGCCAAGGGCGAACAGGATCGTTGCGGGCTTGGGTAAACCGGCCACTCCAAAGGCCACACCCGCAATGTCAAGCAACAGGGCTGCGCGAAACCAACGAACAGTGGGCTTGGATATTGCAAGAAACGTCGGCAACCATCGCGCCGAAAATCCCCAGACAACTGGAACAACGAATCCCCAGCCAAGCAATACGAGATACTTCTGATCGAGAGAGTGAGGAAAGGACCGGAGTCCGCCCTCAATGCTTAATCGAAAACATTCGACAAAATTGAAAATCACAGCGGACGCGAGCCCCGCCGTCCCGATGAGGACAGAAATCATCCACGGTTCCATGCGCGTCTTCGTTTTGTTTCCTTGAGTTGATTCCGGCAGCTTGTGGTGGGAGGCTGCGAAGAGAAACAGAATGACCGCCACCAGTTCAAATCCCGCAGAGACCGGGAGAAGCGTGCGCCAATGCCATCCATAGATGTTTGCGAACCAGCGTATTGTCACTCCGGATGTCCATAGGATGTAGCAGAACAGCGGCAGACGTGCGGCCGCCCGGCCTTGCGTGGGCTGCGAATAGAAACCGATGCCAAGAATGAAACTGCCGATCCACCCAAACATCTGCGCGTGGCCGTGTCCTTCCATCCATGCTGCGGGCAATGTACCCAGGCCGTGATGCGCACTGATCGCCATCAGGTTCGAAAATCCCAGCAGAGTCCCCGGTATTGCCATGAAGAAGAGGCCGCTGACGATCCAGGCGCGGAGCATCAGGCTCTTGCAGCGTTCACGGGCGATGATTGTTGCATTCTCATTGATCGCGGCACCGAAGGCAGATTGATCGAACGACGGAAGAGTAGCCATGACTAGTTCCTCGCCTTGAGTTCTGCTTCCAGTTGAATGGCACGCGGAAACAAAACATCGTTCTCGAGATGGACGTGCTGTCTGAAGTCAGCCTCGAATTCGCGGAGCCCGGAAAAAAGTGCAATGTGCGTTGCACAGGCCCATGAGGGAGGCTCAAAATGATTTGTTACTCGAATGAGCTCAGCCATAATATGGTCGGCAGACTCGTGCTCCTGTTCCATCATGAAGATGGGGTGCGCGACCGAGCGGAAACAGGTGTGCGCGGCCGGATAAGCAGCGATCGATTCCTGATCCATTTGCGTGATAAATGGAAAGAGCACTCGCTCTTCCTTCTCGATATGCGCATACATCTCGCCTCGAAGCTCTTCAACCAGTTCGGCCACTCTAATCAGTTCAGGCGCTCGATCGCGCTTCTTTGCCGCAACTTTCGATGCCATCTCGGCCAGACCTGGAAGCACTTGACGTACAGAGAGGTGATGAACACGAACGATGTGTTGAATCAGGCGGCACAGGGAAATATCTGCCGGATCCAATGCTTCACCGCCGCGTTCCTTTACATCCGCATCAGCAAGTTTTTCGAGGACTTGATCGACTGAGAGCTGTAGTTCCCGGCACGCGCCTTCGAGCGACAAATCCGCCTGCAGGCAGAGATCGATATCGAATCGGTGAAAGATGCCTGCTGCAGACGGCTGCCTGGCCACGATCTCGCGGATTGATTGGGTTGCCGTGGGCATATGTACTCTCCACTTGCAACCGTAGCGGGCACGGAAGGTCGGAGCAGTAACTTATGTCACTCGGAGCCGGAAAGGCCTATGACGGGGCTTCCAGAAGGGCCTTCAGGCCGTGCAGATCCTTCACGACGATCTGTCTCGCGTCCACATCCAGGAGCCCCTCAGCCTGAAGGCGCATGAGATTGCGGGAGACGAGCTCGCGTACCGTCCCAAGCTGATTAGCCAGTTCCTGATGCGTTGCCGGCAGTTGGAACTCAATTCCGCGATCGTTTTTCTTGCCTTCGCTTTGGGCGAGTTTGACCAGTGTCGAGATCAGGCGTTGGCGAATCGTCGTGAATGACAATTCCTCGATAATCCCCACAAGCCGTCGCAACCGTGATCCAACCACCTGGAGGACCTTGAGTGCGACTTCGGGATGCTCCATGCAATACGCCTGGAAATCGCGCCGCGAGATGAATGCGATTTCCGCACCTTCAATTGCCATGGCGGAGGCCGGAAAAGGCCCTCCATCGAAGACTGGCAACTCAGCGACTGACTCGCCCGGGACGTTCACGGCAAGCACCTGCTCGCGGCCGCTCACGGATGTTTTGAAAATGCGGACCTTGCCCTGCGCAATGATGTGGAGCCCATTGCACGGCTCGCCCTCTGAAAACAGCAACTCTCCAGCACTGAACAGCTTGCGGACTGTTCGCGCAGCCAGCGTCTTCAACTCTGTCGGCGTGAGGCTCGACAAAAGTGCAGTTCTTCCGAGGGCGGTAGCAAGATCGATGCGTTCAACGGTCACCCGGGAATTCTACGGCATTATCGCGAACCTGCGTCATCTTCGGTCTCGTGCCGGGTCGGCGCTTCGTGTTGGTCCGTCGACTCACGAGTGGAACCGCGATGCCATCATTCCCAATGATGCGACACAGCCTGGGACTTTGGTCACTGCATTCATGAGATTCTCGCGCTGATATAGGTTCATGAACTCGCAAATCAACACAACTGACTTCAATGAACGGCCTTTCATCGCCATCTGGGAAGTGACCCAGGCATGCGATCTCGCCTGCGTGCACTGCCGCGCATCGGCCCAGCCGGACCGCAATCCTATGGAACTCAGCACGGATGAGGGTAAACAACTGATCGACCAGATCGCGGCTTTGAAGGTTCCAGTCTTCGTATTGACAGGAGGCGACCCGATTAAGCGGCCCGACCTTTTCGAATTGATCGGCCACGCCCGGTCCGTTGGAGTCAGAGTTTCGCTGACGCCGAGCGCTACGCCCTTGCTCACGAAGGATGTGATTGTGCAGGCTCAAAGAGGCTGGCCTTGCCCGGCTGGCCGTGAGCATGGATGGCGCGAGCGCCGAAACTCACGACGCATTCCGCGGGATGAGCGGGTCCTTCGCGCGAACACTCGATGCGGTGCGCTGGGCAAATGAGATTGGACTACCGGTGCAGATCAACACCACGTTCAGCCGGAGGAATATTGGCGAGATTGACAGCATCGTCGCGTTGATGGAAAAGCTGAAGATAACGCTCTGGAGTGTCTTCTTTCTCGTTCCCACGGGACGTGGCAAAGCTGAACGATTTGCTGAATGCAGACGAGTTCGAAGCGGTATTTGCAAAGATCTATAGCCTGTCCAAAACCGCGGGCTTCGATATCAAGACGACAGAAGCGCAGCATTACAGGCGCTTTGTCTTGCAGCAAAGAGTCGCCGAGCGAAAGTCTGGATTGGGTCCTGGTAGCGTGCCCGAGAAGTCCGTCGACGCGATTGGGCGTGCACCTCGCGGTCTCAATGACGGCAAGGGGTTCGTCTTCATTTCGCACAAAGGGGAAGTCTTCCCGAGTGGCTTTCTGCCCCTTTCAGCCGGCAACATCCGCGTACAGGGCTTGGCCACGATCTATCGCGACTCGCCGCTGTTCCGCGATTTGCGAGATACGTCGAAGCTTGAGGGAAAGTGCGGATCTTGCGAATTCAAGGAGATCTGTGGTGGATCGAGAGCCCGAGCACACGCATTGACGGGAAATCCGCACGCATCAGAGCCTTGTTGCTCCTATGTTCCTAAAGGCTTTCTACAGCCAGCAGGTGAAGATGACGACGGCCACCCGGCTTCATGTTCTCCAAAGTGCTTGAGAGCGGCAATCCCTGCGACTTCGTATTGGTTGTTTTCGATTTCACATCTTCAGGTATGTGCGGTTTGCATTTTTTGCAGTCCCGAGTGACCAAAGTCGCTGAGGAACAATTGGACACGCTCTAAGGTGTGATTCAGGGAGATCGAAATGAATACAGCAATTCAAACTGTTCGCGAAATCGCACTGGAACAACCGTCTTCAATTCGGGTATTCGAACACTTCGGAATTGACTACTGTTGCGGTGGCCGCAAACCCCTTGCCGAAGCCTGCACCGCCGGCAATCTGGAAGTTGACACAGTCCTTGCTGCGTTGGAAGCGGCCGCGAAGAAGCCGCAGGTCGCAATCGAGAATTGGACAGACAAGTCTCTAGGGAGCCTGATTGCGCACATCGTCGCCAGGCACCACGCGTTCGTGAAGCACGAACTGCCGAGGTTGGCGTTGCTTGCCCAGAAGGTCGTGAATCGACATGGCTCAAGATTGGCGGAGTTGCCGGCGATTGCGGCAATACTCACGAATCTGGACGAAGAACTCACTCAGCATCTCGCCAAGGAAGAGTCGATTCTTTTTCCTTACGTTGCAAGCCTGGAGCAGTCTTTGTCTTTCGGCACAGCAAAGCCGCACGGATGCTTTGCGTCCGTTGCCAGTCCCATCGCGATGATGACGCAAGAGCATGACGCTGCAGGAACTCTGATGGCAGAAATCCGCCGTCTCAGTGGAAACTTCACCACACCGCAAGATGCCTGCCCTACCTTCCACGCGTTCTACGACGGACTGAGGGACTTCGAACAGGATTTACATCAACACATCCATCTGGAGAACAACATACTGTTTCCGCGTGCCGTGGAATTGGAAGCATCTGCCAGCTGATCCACTCAATAACTACCAAGGGAACTAAGCAATCCGTAGCGATCGGGTTGCGGGCAACTCGGAAGTTTGCACTTTGACAACATTTCGCCAAGGGTGTTGATCAACTGGTTATTTTAGAGTCGGCGGTTTTTCGGCCACCTGCCGAGAACACTGATCGACTTGAATAACTCAATGAGTGCTTTGCCTTGTTGGCAACCATGGAGAGCCAATCATTCCTGCATACTGGCCGACTCATCCCTTCCGATTTCGCGACATGTCTTTGCGATAAACTGGATTCCAGTTCCAGACGAACTCCGGGCCCGCAAATGCTTGGTCGATCTGCGGCCCTGTCTTTCGCATAGGTTTTGTGCTGAATTGGGGAGGCTCATGGCGATCTTGATCTTCGACGCACCCCTTCAGGGCGAGCGGACCGCAGCCGGCAAGATTTGGCTGGACGCGGGTCCGGCAACCCTGCGGGATTTGATCCGTGACCGCCTCCAGCAGGAGGTGGAACGCTACAACCAGGCGCTTCCGGAGATTTTTCAGGGGTTGGTACAGCCGGAAGAATCAGAGCAGATTCTGAACGGATTCCGGATGAAGACCAAGCGGCCCCTCGATTGGGAAGTGCAGTGCCGCCGCGCGTACTCAGTTTCGAGAAGAACGGTTTTCTGGTGCTCGTCGATGGAAAGCAAGTGACCGAACTGGACGCGCGGTTCGATCTTCACGAGGATTCCGAGATCGACTTCATCAAGCTGGTCCCACTCGTCGGAGGATGAAATGGTGGTTGACCCTGAAGCGCTCCAGCGGGCAATGCGATCCCAGTTTCCGGCGCCGGAGATCGCTCCCGATGCCAGTGATTGGATGCGCGAGATTGTCGCCGCTGTTGGGTCCAATCCGTTTCGTCCACCGGGAGCGAGATGTACTCAAGTTCGTCGGAGGCACCCCTGAGCAGACTGAAGAGCGAACCGTCGGAGGTCCGGCTGACTTTCGTCTTCGAGGCGCTCAACGAGATCAGTCAGAAGCCAGCTCGTTTCACTTCAAGCTCATGTTGAAGACCGTGGTTGCCTCCCTTCTGCGGAGCGGCGTGACGCTAAGCGCGGTCGAGGCGGTGAGATTGGTGGAGCTGGTCTCGCAGCCGAAGCTGCCGTTTCCGTTTAAAGCAATTCTGTCGGCGATCGATGGCGCTCCCAGGACACCCGCGCTCCTCACGGCGCTGCATCAGTTGCGCGGCAGTGTCACGCGTTATCACGGCTAGCCCGAGATGAAAGAGATCCACGAGCGAATCGACGTTCTCATCGGCGGCCCCAAGGAAAAAGCTCTCGCACCCGCGGGCGCGTGGAGTCAAACCGTTTTCCGGGAAGTCTCCGCATCCGAAAAGGAGTTTGAATGGCACGCCCTTCTGCTTCACGCGCGATCGCTCACGCAGAGTACGGCGTCGAAGAAGTGGCAGACCGAAGCAGTGAAGCCTGACCGCGCGAATCGGGCAGGCTGAGGTTCTGGACGCAGCTCGGCGCTGGTTGGCGCTAGGGCCGACGCCCGGTGAAACGACGATCCAGGCGCCGGAAGCGGAGGCGAACTACCAAAAAGGATTCGTATGGGTGCTGGGCGCACTCGGCGATGCTTCCATCGCGCCGGATATCGCGGACTTCGCATTCGGATGCTTCCGGAAGATCCCTATGATCGGCGCGGTTTCACATCGGGTGGGCAATGCGTGTGTGAACGCATTGGCCGCGATGCCGGGACTCGACGGTGTGGCGCAATTGAGCCGCCTGGCGGCAAGGGTCAAGTACGACGTGGCCCGCAGGCTGATCGAAAAGGCGATGAACGAGGCGGCCGAGCGCAATCAGGTATCCCGCGACGATCTGGAAGCGATGGCCGTTCCGACATTCGGCCTGGATGCGGCCGGCGTCCGGATAGAGCAGGCCGGGATTGCGAGGCCAGCCTCACGATTGGCCGCGAAGGGGCGTCGCTTAGTTTGGAGCCGCGAGGGTAAAGCCCTAAAAAGCGTGCCTGCAAACGTCAAAGAAGAACACGCGGAGCTCCTCAAGGATCTGAACCGCAGCCGTGAAAGAGCTGGACGGCCAAATCGCGGCGCAGCGGTTCCGGCTGGAGCGCCAGTTGATCTCGGAAGGGACTTGCTCCTTCGAGCGGTGGAAGCCGTGGTATCTCGATCATCCGCTGGTCTCCCATTTCGCGACTCGTCTCATCTGGGAGTTTGAGGAGGGCGGCGAAACGCGAACCGCCATTCCCTGGCAAGGCAACCTGGTGGATTGGGCGGGCCGTGCCGTCCAGCCTCCTCAGCAGGCCCGCGTACGGATGTGGCATCCGATTCGGTCCGACGTGCAAACCATCCTAAGCTGGCGTTGCTGGCTGGAAGATCATCAGGTGCGCCAGCCGTTTAAGCAGGCGCATCGCGAGGTTTATCTGCTGACCGATGCCGAACGCGAGACCGGGACCTACTCCAATCGTTTTGCCTCGCACATCATCCGCCAGCACCAGTTCGCCTCGCTTTGCAGGGAGCGGGGCTGGAAGTTCAAGGTGATGGGCTCCTGGGATTCGCACAATACGCCGTCGTTGGATCTCAGCCAGTACAACCTGCAGGCCAGGTTCGACGTGGAATCGCCGGAGGCGAGGAGCGACGACGAATCCACCACCGCGCATGGCATCTATCTGGCCATCAGCACGGGCCGTGTCGAGTTCGTTTCAGGTTAGAGGCTGCGCGAGCCGAATAAGGCGGAAACGGGACCGTTCGGGATGCGGTTTCCAAGGAAGTTTCGAGGTCTTCGGCCAAGAGCGCGCCCTTCGTCTCGAGGAGATCCCCGCGCTGGTGTTCTCCGAGGTGATGCGAGACTGCGACCTGTTTGTGGGCGTGACGAGCATCGGTACGGATCCGACCTGGAATCGGGATCACGCCGGACGATCCGCATCTCCCCTACTGGGAACATTTCGCATTCGGCGATTTGACCACGGCGGCGGAGCACCGGAGAGCGGTGCTCGAAAGTCTGCTGCCGAAACTGGCCATTCGAGACCGGTGCCGGCTGGATGGCCGATTTCTCGTGGTTCGCGGGGACAGACTCCGCCTTCTCGGGCTTGGCGAGCTCGCGTAAAAATGGCGTACTTGGACGGCGGGTTGCAGCATGTGACTGTGCTGGGTTGGCGGTAAATCGCCAACTCACTCATACGATAAGTGAGATCAGGCCAAGTTGCCGAATAGTCGCCTACGCGTTCACATGGTTTCCAAGCTGTGCTCAGCTTTGGAATTCACTTCTCTCGGCAGCGGCTCACACCTACTGGCCAAACCAGAACCCGCTTGGCAAACGCGTCCGTTTGCACCTGGATACCCGCGGGTTGGTGAGCTCTGCCAAGCCTCCCTGGACCACGATCATCGGCGTGATTGCCGATGCCCGCACGGAATCGTTGGCGGACGCGGCAATTCCGCAAATCTATCGCAGCGTGTACCAGCGCCCCGCCAAAGACCTGGCGATCTTTCTTCGCGGACAACTCGATCCCAGCGGCCTCTCCGCACAAGTGCGGGAGCAGGTCCAGGCCGTAGATGCGACACTTCCCGTCTTCCATGCCGAGACCCTCGATGACGTGCTCGCCACCTCGCTTTCCGTCAGGCGATTCTCGATGGAAATGGTGGCGTTTTTTGCGGCCACTGCCTTGCTGTTGGCCGGGCTTGGAATTTACGGGACTATTTCCTATGTTGTGAATGAACAAAGACGTGAGATCGCCATTCGCCTCGCGCTGGGAGCTCAAAGAGGCACTATCCTCAAGATGGTCCTGCGCCGGGGACTGGGTCTGGTCGCCGCGGGCGCCGGGCTGGGCGTGGCAGGTGCGCTCATCGTCTCTCATCTTATGGCCGGACTGCTCTACGGAGTGTCGCCAACCGATCTGCCCACCTTCGCTGGAGTCACCCTGGTGCTTACTACGGTCGCGCTCGCCGCAAGCTATATCCCGGCTCTGCGCGCCATGCGCCTGGACCCGACCAGTGCACTCCACTCCGAATGAGTTATTGTCGCTGCTCGAGACTTGCCTTCACGAGTTGTGAGCATCCCAATGACCGAAACACTTTCCCCGGGGCCTTGCGACTCTACCACCAGGTTTCCATCTGGAGTCCCCACGTCAGACCTTCGTTGGTGTTGGTGTAATCGAGTCCGCCGACTTTTCCCACGAATCCATTTCCCCAATGCGCGTAGGTCAGGAAGGCGCGAATTGCCGGGCGACTCATAAAATCGCGGCCCGCAACGATCTGCGGCGCAAGCGTTATCTTAAACAGAGAGTCACTGACGTTGGTGCTCTTATCGTCGACCCAATCCAGGAATGGTTCTACAGCCACATTGAAATAGTTGGTGAAGTTGACCTGGGGCCGAGCGCCGATTGAAAACCAATGCTGCGAGCCTCCGTACTGCTTGTAGTCGGTCGCCTGGTACAGGACCATTGGGCTGATCGAAAAGTGATTGCCGGTTTGAAAGATCAGATTGTCAGCTACGCGGAATCGGTAAGAATCAGGTGCGTCCGGACGGATGTAGGTCCCGGTACTCGTTGTGAATGTTTCAAAATTGGATGTGAATGTCCTCGCCGGGCCACGGCCATATTGAATGTAGAACTTGTTCAGATTGTTTTCACCCGCCCATTTTTCAGTCGTATGGATAAAGGTGAACGACACGCCGGTGGCATTTGGCGCGTCGAGCCCATTTTGATCCTTCCCTGAAGTGGCGTGGGAGACGTCAAAGCCGAATTCTCCTTTGCCGCCGATAAGCTTGAAGTCGTACCAGCGAAAATCGAAATTTGTCTTGTTGAACCCGGCCTTGTTGAGTGGATCCGGCTGCGGAATATCGCTGAATCCGCTCTGGGAGCCCAATCCGATCCAGGCGAAAGCGATCTTTCCCAACGGGGTCTTGATATCTTCCACGCCTCCGCCTCCACCGCTCATGTTGTAGAGGAAGAAGTCGTCGATGTGAATGTCGTGGCGCCGATAGAATCTGTTTCCGGCCCAGAAACTCATGGAAGGTTGGCTGGCGCTCAGGTTTCCAATCGCTGCCCACGCCTCCGCAAGGCCAAATTGGGTAGAGGTCGAGACGAGATAGTTCGAATACGGGTTATACATCGAAATGCGCATTTGAAGGCGGGCAATGGGCTCCGAGGAGGTACCGCCGCCTGAAGAAGCTCTCTTGAGAGAGAATGCTCCGGGAAGATAGAAATTCTTGCCGATTGTGAGTTCTCCATAGTTTTCAGCTTCGTTGCCCAGGCGACCCTTGGCCAAGGCCCCGGGCGCCTGAAAGGCAACCTGAGGACCACCCTCGTTATCGCGTCCGTATCCCGCCCGGAAATATCCTGAGATGTCGACGTATCCGCGCAGAACATTTTCCATTCGCTCTCGAATGCGCCTGTTCTCTTCCTCGCTAAGAGCCAGTTGGATGGATTCAGTGTCTTGCCTGAACGGATTCTGGCTCTGGCCGGCCCGCAACGGTTGAGATGGATTTTGATCAGGAGAATTCTGGGTGCCCTGAGAAATGAGTGCCGGTGATGGAGATGGAGCGGAGGGAGCAGTGGCGACCGAAGCAGGAGGCGGGAGCGGAGCCGGAGACTTCCAGGTGCTTCAATTGCTCATCCAGTTTCTTGAGGCGCTGTTCGTAGTCCAGCCGTTGCTGTTCATATTCCTGCTTCAGCTGCTCCATCTCCTGCCGCACCTGTCCCAGTTCGGTGCTTGGCTGAGTCTGCCCCATGGCATGATGAGCGTTCAGTGCTGGAAAGAGAACAAGTCCAACCGCGATCTTTCTGGAAAACATAAGCAGCCCTCCGTACGACATGACCGGATCATTCTCGATCGGTCGCTGATTGTTTCACCACTGCCAGAACTTCCAGTGCCCGAAGAAATTCAGCAGATCCTTTTAAGGGGGGGACGACTCGCGTGAGCCGTGACAGAGCCTGGGCTAGGCGGGGACTAACTAGTCCAGTAAAGATTGTCTTGACTTTTGTCTGCGCTTAGGTTTCCTTGTATAGCAGGTTTTTGAACCTGCGGCTCGAGACATCTCTGTGAGCTGAGAAAGCCTTCAGGCGCCAATCCAGGGGTTCTCATTGGTGAGTCGCCTTCTTCGCACGTCGGAAAAAGCCGGTCCAGGCCCAATTGCGCGCGAGTTCCCGGCGTGACCAGATCCCACCCTTCTCTGCGTGAGGAACAAAATGACAGCCAACCGTGCATGGATGAAACGCAATCTTGGTTTCGACCCTTACGCAATTCAACCCCCCACTAATACTTTCGCCTTTGCGGGCGCAGCCAAGAAATCTGCAGCGCCGGAGGATTTTCAGCGCGAGATCATCGACTTTGATTCTGAAGGTCCTGAAGGCAAGGAGTTTTTCAGCTTCACCACAGCTACAGGACTGTCCCGGTTTGAGGAGATTCCCTTTCCGGCGGCGATGAAGCCGAAGACGGCGTCATCCCCGGGCGGTGTCGCCGGCGGCGCTTTGCCCAATGCCGACGTCCTGGTGGTTGCATGGACGGTCGATGAGGGCCATGCTACGAGCCGTGTTCTCACTCCAGGCAAAGACAGCCGCAACGATTATTTGGCTTATACGCACAACTTCAGCACGCTTCGTTCTAAGTTCCGTGCCGGTTGTCCAGCTCTCCTGGCTGGAAGGCTGGGCGCGTATTGGAAGACTCAGATAGGCGGAAAAAGTGTTGTAGTGTTCAAGTCGGAATCTCATCTTTCGCAGGATGGCCCTAAGGCGCCGAACATCGACGTCTGGGCTCAGATTATCGACGAGGTCAAGCCAAAGCTTGTGCTCACAACCGGCACCGGGGGCGGGATCGGAGCAAGTTCCTTAGTGGGCGACGTGATCGTAAGCCCGGTCGTTCACTTCGACGCAATCAAGAAGTTCAAGGCTCGCTTTGGCAGCGCGCCACCGTTTGTGAGCGAGGCGCCGAACACCAAGTACTTTGCGACGGCTCAGCGACTTTTCAAGGTGAATGCCGATCGGTTGCCGCCGGATAACAAGCGGCTCCCGGTAATCGTGACCGCCCCAACGCGCGGCATAGCAAAGTCGGTTGTGACAACCGACTTTTTCGGGTTCGACACCAGCGCGAATACATATCAACTGCAGGGTTTGGGTAGCTTGTCAGAGATGGGCGATGCAGTGCTTGGGTATGTCGCAAAAAACATGGCGACTCCGCCGTTATGGCTCGCCGTTCGAAACGTGTCCGATCCGCAAATCAAGTCGGAAGGCACTCTCAAACAGCAGGCCCAGGCAGCCGCGCAGATTTACAAAGGCTATGGGCGCTGGAGCACGGTGTGCAGTGCCATCGTTTGTTGTTCTTTGATCGCAGCGCTATAGGCTCCCGACATCATGCTGCGGATCCTGTACTTGCTCTTGATCCCGCGATCGAGCCAATTGTGTGGAGCTGATGCCGGATGATCGGTTTGAGTCGCGCAGCTTTGTTGCTTCTGAGTATCATCTGCATTTGCTCAATCATCAGACCCGCAATGCAGGGCTACCCGCTCCATGAGGTTTACCTGCAAAGCAGTGAGACGGTCCCGGAATCGAATGTAAAGAGAAAGGCCAAGACGAGTGTCATTCACTTTCACTCGAAGCGGTGGATTCGCTGGGAAAGCAACGAGGATACAAGCGTCCGTCACCCTCGATCCGAATGGCGGGGCGGTGTCCGCTCCCGACAGGGCCGGCTATCATCGTTCGCTTAGCGCCCAAGAGAGCGCCCAACTCTCGGGTTGGTTGCGTCAGGCAGAAAAGACGCCCGAGCAAAAGGAATCAACCGGCTCAACGGCGCCTGACAGTTTTCAGTACAGCATTGCGATCCAGACAGGGCAACAGACCAGGACTCTCGATCTTTCGACGCCCGAGAATGCGGAACTCAAGAAGTGGGTTGAGACGGAGTGCGGGAAGATTTGGGATCACTTTATTGCATCGCAAAAATCCACTCCCTGAGAGGTAGGGAAACCAAGGCGAACCTGGGCTCTTCTCCGTCAGTCCCTGTTGTTTCGATTGAGAAGAGCACTGTTATGAAACCCCAAAGGAGAACTCTGATGTGCTTCCCCACCCGTTCGCACTCGATCTACTGCATTCTGCCGCCAAAGGTCTTGATCAATATCGCCCAGCATGGCACGCCTGAGCAGCGAAAGGCAGTTCTGGATACGCTTTCCATCGACCACAGCATCCGTATTAGCCGTGTTTCCCACGCGTTGCTGGGCGCTCTGAAAGCGACGCATCTTTCCCTCACCGCAGCACCGCCTCAAAAGCAGCGGACGATCTTCGACACAAAGAACTCGCAAACCCTGCCTGGCACCGTGGTTCGCTCTGAAGGCCAGGGGGCCAGCCAGGACGTTGCCGTGAATGAGGCATACGACGGCCTTGGCGCCACTTTCGATTTTTACCTTGGCGTATACAAGAGGAACTCGATCGACAACGCCGGACTTCACATGAATGCAACGGTCCATTACAACAAGAACTACGACAATGCTTTCTGGAATGGACAGCAGATGATCTTCGGGGACGGTGACGGACAGCTCTTCAATCGGTTCACCATCTCACTGGATGTCATCGGTCATGAATTGACGCATGGGGTCACGGGCAGCGAAGCGAATCTCACGTATCAGGGCCAGTCTGGCGCACTGAATGAATCCATATCGGACGTCTTTGGCTCACTGGTGAAGCAATATAAGCTCAAGCAGACGGCCGACAAAGCGGACTGGCTCATCGGCCAAGGGCTGCTTGCCCCAGGAATCAAAGGTGTAGCGCTTCGTTCAATGAAGGCTCCCGGCACGGCGTACGACGACCCCGCGTTAGGCAAGGACGATCAGCCCGCTACGATGAAGGATTATGTTCAAACCGCGGAGGACAGCGGCGGAGTCCATACGAATTCCGGTATTCCCAACCATGCGTTTTACCTGGCTGCCACGGCCATTGGAGGAAACGCCTGGGAACGAGCAGGGCAAATCTGGTACGACACATTGTTGGATCCCCGACTCAAGCAGAGTGCTGACTTCTCCGCTTTTGCGAACCTCACTGTGCAGAATGCAACCAGACGGTTTGGTCCCAACAGTGCGGAAGGGGGCGCGGTGAATTCGGCATGGAAGCAAGTCGGGGTACTGTGACCTGAATCGGGCTGCAGGCCCGTTCTGCGGATTGGCCTGCGCCGCCGGCGGCAACTACGTTCGCACCTTCCACTTCGAAGAGAGCGCGGCGAGCTTTTCGTTCATTGTGGCCTCTGGCTTGGGCACCGGCTTCGCGGCGACGCGCGGCACAGGAGTAGATAGAGCCTTGATCGAGAGCGCGATTCGTTTCGCTTTCGCGTCCACGCTGATCACCTTCACCTTGACGATCTGGCCCGTCTTGACTGCTTCAGACGGGTCTTTGATGAACCGGTTTGACAGTTCGCTGATGTGAACGAGCCCATCCTGGTGCACGCCGATGTCGACAAAGGCGCCGAACTTCGTCACATTCGTCACTACGCCCTCGAGCACCATGCCGGCCTGCACATCGGTGATCTCGCGGATCTCTTCGTGGAAGCTTGGTGCGACGAACTTGTCGCGCGGGTCGCGGCCCGGCTTCCGCAACTCGCCAAGGATGTCGTCCAGCGTATAAGCCCCGGCCGATAGCTGGCTGCGATCCACCTTCTCCAGCAACTGCGGCTGCTGGATGATTTCCCGGACCGAGGTCTTCAGCGACATCGCGATCTGCTCGACCACCGGATACGATTCGGGATGGACAGCCGTCATGTCCAGCGGATTGTCGCCGTTGCGAATGCGAAGGAAGCCAGCCGCCTGTTCAAACGTCTTCGGTCCGACACCGGGAACTTCCCGCACCTGCAAGCGCGAACGGAAGCCGCCTTTCTCGTTGCGATAGCTGACGATGTTGAGTGCAGTGCGCTCGCTGATGCCGGCGACGTGACGCAGCAGCGTCCAGGAAGAGGTGTTCAAATCCACGCCGACGCGATTCACGCAGCTCTCGACGACATGCTCGAGCGAGTCGGCTAACTGACGCTGATCCACATCGTGCTGATACTGGCCGACACCAATCGACTTGGGATCGACCTTGACGAGTTCGGAAAGCGGGTCCTGAAGACGGCGCGCGATGGAGATGGCTCCGCGCACAGTCAGATCGAGATCGGGAAACTCCTGTCGTGCAATGTCAGACGCGGAGTAGACGCTTGCGCCCGACTCGCTGACCGTGACGGAGAATATGTCCTGAATGCCCTTCTCACGCAAAAAGCCGCGCACAAACGCGTCTGTTTCGCGCGACGCCGTGCCATTGCCGATCGCGATAGCGCGCACGTCGTGACGGCGCAGAAGGGCCTCAAGCTTCGGCGCGGCTTCTGCATTGCCCTGTTTCGATGTGTGCAGATAGAGCACGGTGTGCTCGAGGAGCTTGCCGGTCTGATCCACCACGGCAACCTTGCAGCCGGTGCGCAGGCCCGGATCAATGCCGAGAACTGAGATGGGGCCAGCAGGCGGGGCCAGGAGCAAGTTGTAGAGATTGTCGCGAAATACCTGAATGGCTTCCGTGTCGGAGCGGCGCTTCAACTCCAGCCGAATCTCGGCTTGAATGGATGAATTCAGAAGCCTCTTCCATGCATCGTCGATGGCCAGGTCGAGTTGCTTCGTCCAGTCGCCCTGCTGACGCAAGACGTGGCGCTGCATGATGGCGATGGCGCGCTCCGACTCCACCTCGATCAGAAAGTAGAGAACATTCTCGCTCTCGCCGCGTCGAATCGCGAGCATCCGATGCGAGGGAATCGTTTTTGCAGGCTCTTTGTACTCGTAGTACATCTTGTACTTTTCCTGCTCGTCGACTGCGTCTGTCATCTTGCGGCTCACGATTATGCCCTCGTCGAATACGAGTTGGCGCAATGCTTTACGCAGATCTGCGTCTTCGCTGATCCACTCCGCAACAATGTGGCGCGCGCCTTCGAGAGCCTCGTCGACGCTTGCGACGCCAAGCTCCGCATTCACAAATGTGGCGGCGAAGGCTTCGAGCGGGACTGTGGTGGTTTGCTGTGCCCGGAGATATTGCGCAAGCGGCTCGAGGCCTTTTTCACGGGCAATGGTGGCCTTGGTACGCCGTTTCGGCTTATAAGGCAGATAGAGATCTTCGAGCTCACTCTTGTCGAGGGTGGCTTCGATGCGTGCCTTCAGCTCGTCGGTCAGTTTTCCTTGCTCCAGGATTGAAGCGAGGATGGTTGCTCGCCGGTCCTCAAGCTCGCGATGGTAGGCCAGCTCTTCCTCGATCGCGCGAATCTGCACCTCGTCGAGGTTGCCGGTCGCTTCCTTTCGATAGCGGGCAATGAAGGGAACCGTGCCGCCGTCATCGAGCAGCTCAATCACCGCGACGAGACCGCGCATGGGTAGATTCAACTTTTGGGCGATATGAAGAAGGATTGCAGGGGGGAGATTTTGTTTGTCGGCCATGAGGGTTACTTGTTCATCGTACATGGCCTGGTTGAGGAAATCGGATGCCTTCGAAATTACTGTCTCGACTTGAATCTCAAATATTCCTCGGCGATTGAATCGTCGTAGATGCGGAGCGCGCGCGAAACTTTTGCCATATTCGGTTCCATTTGTTGAATTCCTGCTATCCTTGCGCCCATGAAGCAGAGAGTCCTTCCCCTCATCCTCGCGCTTCTGCTCCCGCTGGCGGCGTGCAAATCAGGTCCAGGGCCCGCTTCCACGTCCGCACCGGCGCCCGCGTCAGTCGAGCCTACTAGCAGCGCATTGCGCGATCTCCCGAAGCTCACTTCGGCCGGTTTTGATTTTTATCTCCTTAATCTTTCCTGGTCGCCGGAGTTCTGCCACTCGCACCCCAAGGCTGCGGAGTGTGCTGCGCATGCCGGCTTCGTCCTTCACGGGCTCTGGCCTCAGAAGAACGATGGCTCAAGTCCCCAAAACTGCTCGATCGCACCGGGGCCCAGCAATCCCGCCGCGTTCAAGGACATCTACCCCGACCCCGGCTTTTTGCAGCACGAATGGCAGACGCACGGCACATGCTCCGGCCTGAGCGCCGACAACTTCTTCACCGACGCGCGCAATGCTTTCAACTCAGTCACGGTGCCGCCGACGCTTCTGGGCCTTACGTCGCAAACATCGATGCCACCGGAACAGATTCTCGGTCTCTTCACCACAAGCAACCCGGCAATTCCGCGCTCGAGCCTGGCTCTCAGTTGCGGCAGCAACTATCTGACCGCGGTGGAAGTCTGCCTCGACAAGAGTCTTCATCCAATTGAGTGCCCCGGAATCCGCACCTGCCGGGCGAATGCCGTTCGGATTCCGCCACCTTAAAGCATCGCAACAAAAAACAAAGGCCGCTGCACTTAGAGCAACGGCCCTTTGAAGCGGATCTGGCTTACATCCCGTTTTCTTTGCTCTGGTCCGGGTGCACGACGCGGTAGGTTGTGCCGCCGCGCGACCACACCAGCAGAAGGATGTCCTTTCCATCGGGAGCGGAGTGAACCGCGCTGGCAAACTTCTCCGCGCTCTCCACAGGGTGCCTATTCACCTCAAGAATCACATCGCCGGGCGCAAGTCCTGCATCGTCAGCCGGGCTCGCCGGGCGTACACTCTGCACCGCCGCGCCGTTCACGCTCGAAGGAATATTCAACTGCGAGCGCATGTCTGAAGTCAGATCGTTCACGGCAACTCCAAGCCTGCCTCGCTCATGTTTCCCAGATGCGGCGTTCTCCGCTACTTCGGTTTCGGCCTTGAACTCGCCCACCTTCACGTTGATCGTCTCAGGCTTGCCGTCGCGCAGAATGCCGAGCGCGATGCTGTTCCCCGGGGCGATCTGGCTTACCGCAACCTGCAGCGCACTTCCATTTATGATCTTGCTCCCGTTGAGTTCGCGCAGCACGTCGCCGCTCTTCAGGCCGGCTCGGCTTGCGGGCGAATCGGGCGTGACCTGGCTGACGATCGCGCCGGTAGCATCAGGCAGGCTGAAGAAGCTGGAGTTTTCCGGAGTCACATCATTCATGCTGATGCCGAGATACCCATGATGCACCGTGCCGTCTTTCATGATCGCTTCAGCCGAAGCTTTCACGATCTGCGAGGGAATCGCGAAACCTGCGCCTGCAAATGAACCGTTGTTCGTGATGATGAACGTGTTGATGCCGACTAGCTCTCCGTGCGCATTGACCAGCGGACCGCCGGAGTTGCCCTGATTGATGGCCGCGTCCGTCTGGATGTATGCACCGGGTTTCCGCGGGTCATCCGAATAAGGGTTGGGACGATTCACAGCGCTGACGATGCCGCGCGTCACGGAGAACTGGAAGTATCCGAACGGGCTTCCGAACGCGAGCACGGTCTGTCCCGGGCGAAGCCTTGTGGAGTCGCCCCATGCAACGCTGGTCAGGTTCTTCGCGTCGATCTTGATCACCGCAAGATCGTTCAGCTTGTCTACGCCTACGAGCTTCGCAGTAAAGACGCGGCGGTCATTCAGCGTGACCTTGATCTGCGTCGCATCGCCCGCCACGTGATTGTTGGTCACAATGTAGCCATCAGGCGAGATGATGATGCCGCTGCCTATTCCGCGTTCAAACTGGTTGCCCGGAGGCTGAATGCGAAATTGCCCGCGACCGTTCCCGAAGAACCGCTTGAATTCGGGCGGAAGCGCATCCTCGGGTGATCCTGGACCCTGACCATCTTCGTCATTGTCGACCTGAACCGACGACGCCTTTGCGGTGACTGCAACGTTCACCACTGCAGGCGTCACACGCGCTGCGACAGCCTCGACCGCGTTGTCCAGTGCTACGAGCGACGAAACGCTGTTGTCGTCCAGCGGTGTCGCCGCGTTTGCCGCAGCGACGTTGGTGGCTGCCTGCGCTGGGTTGTGTCCAAGCAGAAATGCAAAGGCTAAGAGAAGCACAGCGACTGCACCAGCAGGCACTGCGAGCCTCTTTGTCTTTGCCACTAATGAATTAGTTGATGTGGACATAGCTACTCTCCATCGAAGTTGAAGTTTGAATCTTACAGTTGAATCACGAACCAGCCGTTGCGGAAGGAACCCGCATCGGGCTGGGCAGGGAGTGGACTCGGGGGAAGAATTCTGAGAATGAGCCGGGTGATCGTGATCTGGTTTCTCACCGGGTCCTTCCATTCGCCGTTGCTCGCGGAGTCGTTGACCACGGCGTCTCCGTCAACACGCGTGTCAAAGTCTGCGCTCAACTGCTCGCTTCGACCTGCGGGGCCAATCTGCTCGACTGCAGTGAACACGATCCATTGCTGCTGAGCTTCATCAGCTTTCAGAGCACCGGACTTGTCTATCTTTGCCGCTGCAATCGACTTCACCTTACCTGCGGTCTCGGACGTAATCTTTGATCTGCCACCCTTTGGTTGCGTATTTGTCAGCGCAAGGTGAACTGCCGGCATCACGGCCTTTGCTTCTACGGCGTGATAGCCCGGGCTGAGATTGTGTTTGTCAGCGAACACTGCATCGCCCTGCGCAGACCAGGCAACTGTATCTTTCTTTTCAGTTGCCACGGAAGCTTGTGCGGCTTCGGCTTTCTGCGCCGGCACAAATGCCACCAGTTGCGGGCACCGCGCCAGTTCGACCGAGCCTGTCACGAGCCCGCACCCGAGCGCGCCGAGCAATGCAGCGCTCGCCACGGGGCGCAACGTCGGCTTGCGCAGCAGGATTCCATGAATGCGGTGCACAAGCTCCGGGCGGTGCTGCCACGCGCCGAGCGAGAAAGCTTCTGCGCGCTGCTCGAGCCCACGTTCGGCGAGGCTTGCAAGGCAGGCAGCGTATGCGCGAGGAGCATGCGTCACCCGCACCACGCCTTCGTCGCAGGCCATCTCGCGTTCGCGGCAAAGCTTGCGCTCCATCCACCACAGCGCGGGATTGAGCGGGAAGACCATTATCAACAGCTTCTGAGCGAGATTCGTCCAGTCGTCGTTTCGACGCAGGTGTTGGGCCTCATGGAGAACAATCTGCTCCAGTTCTTCCGGCGTGAGCCTGTTCAGCAGCCAGTCGGGAATCAGGATGCGCGGAGCGAAGAAACCAATCACGCTGGGCCGCTCCAATACTTTTGTGGAGCAGATCTGCACCTGCGCGCGTTCCACTTCAGTCAAGATTCCGGCGAGCTTCTCGCCGATCTCAATGGGCGTGGCGGTCTTCCATAGTGTCCGAAGCCGGAGCGAATGAATTGCGAGATCGACAGCGCGGAATATCATCGCGGCGGCCCACAGCCCCGCGATCACGGCACTCCAGCGAAGATCGAGCTGAAGCAAGGGTCGGGTTGCACCTTTCGCCAATCCGGTTGTAATCGCTGCTTGATTCGCTTCTGACGCCAAACGGGCAATCACGGGGAATGCAGGCAGACACGCAGCCGCTAGAAATCCAGCGGCCCAGACCGCAAACCGTGCAGCTGCTGAGATGCGCGGAGAGAGTCTCATGCATATCGACAACGCGCAGGCGATCACTATGCCCTGCCAGAGTGATGAGACAAGGGCCGTCGCCATCGACGAAACAAAGGGATTCGCAAGCGTCTGCATGCTTAGACCTCGCTCCCGCTGTCCGGCTCCGCGTTTCTGATCGCGAGTTTGAGCCGCTGCAACTCTTCCGCCGAGATATCTTCATCGCCGAGCAGCGACAACAGCAACCGCTCGCGGGAATCTCCGAAGAACCGGCTGAGGACGTGGCGTACCTCAGACCGGCTGGCCTCGTGCTCAGCCACACACGGGCGATAGATGAAAGCGCGCCCTTCCTGCCGGTGGTCCACGTAACCTTTTTGCTCCAGGATCCTGATGGTCGTCAGCACGGAATTGTAGGCCAGCGTTTCGCCGCCCGGCATGGCCGCAACCAGGTCGTTCACGGCCGATTCGCCGCGCAGCCAGAGAATCTTCATGAGCCTGAGCTCGGCTTCCGTCAGCGTGTTGGATTTTTTCGGAGGCATCCGCTTAACCCGATAGACGAACAACTAAAGGATTAGTTAGCAGTTTGTCAAACTAACCTGATTTTGGGGTATCGCCGTCTGATCTTGGGTATATTTGATGAGTCATCGCCGCGTCTGCGGCCCCTGGAGGAGCCCATGTCCCCCCTCTCCGAAGTCGAAATCAACAAACATCTTGCGTCTGTTCCCTCCTGGCAAGTCCAGAAGGGCGAGCTGGTCAAAACATTTACTTTCAAAGACTTCGTGGGCTCGCTTGCCTTCGTGAACAAGGTCGGCGCATTCGCCGAAAAGGCCGGTCACCACCCCGACATCGACATCCGCTACAACAAGGTTCGGCTGGCGCTGGTCACCCACGACGCCGGCGGCCTGACCGCCAAGGACTTCGATCTTGCCGCCTCAGCGGACACGATTACGCACGCGTAAGGAAGCTGCGATTGTTCATGCCGGGCATGACCAGCCTGGCCGGAGTCGTCCCTGCCCGATCGGCCAGGGGACCATACCCAAGTGGCTGATGCGCGCCGGCAGCAAGCCGGCGCAGTGTAGCTCCATAGGCAATTGGCCTTCAGGAGCAATACATGCCGGCGTCTCTTGCTGAATTCTCAAATGAGCTTGCAAACACCGTCGAACGCGTGGGCAACTCGGTAATCGCGGTTCCGGAGGGTGGCCGTGTCGGCGTCAGCGGCACGGTCTGGCGCGAAGGGGTTGCCATCACGTCGGACCACACGATCCACGGGCTTGATGAAGTGACCGTCATTCTTCCCGCGGGCCGCGAGGTCAAAGCTACTGTTGCAGGCCGCGATTATGGGACCGACATCGCCGTCCTGAAACTCCCCGAGGCAGCTCCGGGCGCGACGCAGGCAGATGTTTCGCAGGTCCGGCCCGGGGAAATCGCGCTTTCCGTCGGCAGGCGCGGGGCAGATGGGCTTTCTGTGGCGCATGGTTCGATTGGCGCGGTCGGGGGTCCGTGGCGCACTTCTTTGGGAGAGCGGGTTGATCGTTGGCTCTCACTCGACATCAAGCCGTTCCCGGGATTCTCCGGCGGCCCAGTGATCAATGCGCGCGGCGAGGTCCTGGGCATGGCGACTTCAGGGGCGCGTCGATCCGCAGTCGTGATAACAACCGGCACTGTGAACAGGGTTGTGGATCAACTGCTCCAGCATGGCCGCACTCTGCGTGGATACATCGGTGTCGCGTTGCAGCCGGTTGCATTTCCTGAGGGATCGTCGCAATCACTGGGAATCCGCATTGACCGAGGCCTGCTTGTCACTTCTGTTGCGCCCGGCAGCTCGGCAGAGGAGGCTCAGCTCATGCTTGGCGATGTCATCGTGACGATTGAAGGCTCGCCAATCTACTCCATGCGCGACCTGCAGTGGACTCTCGACAGCGAGAGCATTGGGAAGTCCGTCGCGATTGAGGTGATCCGCGGGGGCAAGCTGCTGAAGATATCGGTGCAGGTTCGCGAGAAACCGGGCCGATAGCGAATGGCGCTGAATCCGGCTCAATTCCCCGGCATCCATCTGATCAGGGTGAAATGGTTGATTTGTTGAAGTGAAACGTCACCTGCGCGGGAGGCGGTGTGATCCGGGTATTGATCTGGGCGAGGTCGCCGTTTATGCAGGCCGGGCTTGAGGCCGCCATATGCGCCGATCCTCGCTTCGAGACTGTGGAGAAACCGGGTCGCTCCGCCGACCTTGCCGCGACGATTCGAAATTCCAAACCGGAGATTGTGCTGCTCGACGCTTCCGAGGGCGACCTTCGCCGCATCTTGCCTGAGGTGTCCGCGCTGCGTCTCCCTCCTGCGTTCGCCGTTCTCATCGGAACAGCGGAGCGAATCGACCTGCGGCGGCTGCTTCAATCCGGCGTGCGAGCGATTCTGCCGAGCGATTCATCTTCGAGTGAGATTGTGGACGCTCTACAGGCAGCAAGTAACGGTCTGGCTGTCATTTCACCGGATTTTCTTGACGTTCTTCTGCCCGACTCCGAAGGCACCGATGCTGACTCTCTGACCTTGCATGATCCGCTCACGAGCCGGGAGAGCGAAGTCCTGGCGCTGCTCGCAGAGGGAGCGGGAAACAAGGAGATCGCCGCGAAGCTTGGCCTCTCAGAACACACGGCAAAGTTTCATGTGAGCTCGATCCTCAGCAAGTTGGGCGCCACCACCCGCACTGAGGCGGTGACGCGAGGCTACAGGCTGGGACTGATCATGATCTAACGTGGGAGAGTCTCGCGGACAAGTCGCCTGAAGAGGTACCAGCTTTGCGCAAGAATCGCCCGAGTGGGTTGCAGAGTACAGGCGCCGGCATTGAAACTTAGCTCGCCATGTCGCTTGCTCGTTCTCTAGTTGCGGTGATCTCCAGCAGCGTCCTGGCTTGTGTGCCTGCCGGTGCTTCCCATCTGGTCACGGGCAATGGCTTTGGCTTCGCAGTGGTGTCGCCGGAGAACGCCACTGTGACCAGGTTTTACGCGCATCCTTACAGCTTTGTTCGACCGGATCCCAAGGACCCTCTGAGCGAGGGGGTGGAGACCGCCAACTTCATCAAGGCTCTTGGCTGGAACGGTGGAATGATGCACGGCGCTTCAGCAGAGTACGAGAATGATTCTCATGTTATCGACGTGCGCAGCAGCGAGGGCGAGGGCAGTGTCTTCATGCCCTTTGGCTTGAGGGAAGCTGTTCTCGTTGTTGGTTGGGAACCCGGTTCTGACAAGGCCAGGCAGGGCGGAATGCATGTGGAATGGAACCGGCCGGTCATCGTCTCAAAGAATTGTCAGGATGTTTGGCGTCGAAATGCAGTTGCTGAGGTTCGACGGTATCGAGGAGTCCCTGCTGCTTATTCCGCTTGGCCCAAAGCAGATGAACCCGGCACGAGCCGACCAGGCTCTGAGCGGCAGTTTGGGGTGGGCCCTGATTTCGCTCGAGAGCGAGAACGAACTGGCGCAGGCTGCGAAGGATTTCAACACCTGGCAGGCCGGACTCGCGCCGCAGGCGTTGGCCAAACGCGAGATTGCGGAGATGGAGCGCTGGCGAGTGAGGCCGGTTGTTCATTTCGCGAGTGAGGAAGAACGGCACCTCTGGCGTCAGAGCGAAGTCATGCTCCGCATTTCGCAGAGCCGGGAATCCAACCGTCCCGGAAGACACAGCAACGGCATGATTGTTGCCAGTTTGCCAGACGGTGTTTGGTTTACGCCGTGGGTGCGAGACATGGCCTACGCGGCGGTTGCGCTAACGCGCATGGGACACAGGAACGAGGCGCGTGCAGCACTACTGGCGTACTTCAACGCCCAACCAACAGGAAAGATGCGTGCGGAGACAAATGGGGCCGACTACCAGATCTCGGTGGTGCGCTATTTCGGCGACGGATCTGAAGAACCATTCTTTACGCAGGAGGGCAGCACCAATATTGAGTTTGACGACTGGGGAGAGGTGCTGTGGGTACTGGGCGAGTACCAGCGAAAGTACAACGATCCCGGCTTGCTCAGCACACCAACATATCGAGGCCCCATGTACGAGAGCGCAAGGGACTACGTGATGAAACCGCTGCTGGCAAATCTCGAGAAGTACGATGACGGCTTGATCGTGGCGGCCGATACATCGATCTGGGAGGAGCGCCAGAAAGACAAAAGGCATTTCGCTTTTTCGACAGCGATGGCCATCGTGGGATTGAGAGAATTCGCCGTAGTTGCGCACAGCGCGGGTGACGAAGCGACTCGAACCGAAGTCTTGCGTCAGGTCGCTCTGCTGGAGAAAGGGTTCAACGCAGCCTTCGTCAGGGATAGCAAGCTGAGGGGAACGCTGGAGGAAGGGGTGAAGAACGATATTGATGGCGCACTGTTGGCGATCATCAATTTCCGCGTCGTCACTGACCCGGCAGTCGTTCGGGATACGGTGGAGAGGATGGAGTTTCTCAAGGTGGCCTCCGGCGGATACCGGCGCGTCCGCAGCACATATACGGATCCGTCCATCTTTGAGTATTGGTACGAGAGGCAGGAGTTCCTGTTTGTGGATCTCAGCCTGGCCGAAGTGTATCGGCGGCTGGGAAGGAACTCCGAGGCGGCCGCGATTCTCAAACGCATTGTCGACAAAGCAAGCGCCGACCACAACATCATTCCCGAGATGTATGTTGCCGTGCCGTGCCGTCTCTTTCCCGGCGCGCTCGGCGATCCCACGGGAGCGCTGCCGATGGTGGGATACGGCGCAGGGGCCTATATTCTGCACGTTTTAGAGCGAGAAGGATTGGGCAGCCACCACTGATTTGTGGAGGATTCGCCCCCTCTTCGCCGGGTGGGGAAGTCGGCGATCTGTGCCCAAGGGAGCCCGAATGCGGCAACGTGTGATTGACCTCACATCCCGGTCCCCGTATAGTGATTCACATGAGTCTGTGCTCCATGCCGGTCGCTTGTTGCGCATGTTGTTGTGCGCCGCGCCGGACTATGGGATAAGCCAACTCTAGACTCACACCGATCGACCCATAGGCCCGCGCTGCAGATTTCTCTGCTGCCGCGGGCTTTTTATTTTTCCCTCAGGAAACTCAAAGGACTGCATGCCAGCGATTCGCGAAGAACACCGGAGTGCAAATCAACCCGATCCCGAGGCGGTGGGCTCTTTCGCCCCAAGGGCTTCGGGCCCGCTTGCCGCCGCCGCACGGAATGGGCACATAACATCCGCTGACCGCCTCAATCACATCCAGCTGCTTGAGGCCGAGAGCATCCACATCATTCGCGAGGTCGCCTCCGAGTTCCAGAACCCGGTGATGCTCTACTCGATCGGCAAAGATTCCTCCGTGATGCTGCGCCTGGCGCAGAAGGCTTTTTATCCCTCCCCCATACCGTTCCCATTGCTCCATGTCGATACCGGTTACAAGTTTCGCGAGATGCTCGAATTCCGCGACCGGTACACTGCCGAACTCGGCCTCAAGCTGATCGTCTGGCGCAATGAAGATGCGCTTGCCGACGGAGCCAATCCAATCCGCCTTGGCACGCAACGATGCTGCGGGTTGCTCAAGACGCAGGCCCTGCTTGACGGCCTGCGCGCGCACGGATTCGATGCCGCGTTCGGCGGCGCTCGCCGCGACGAGGAGAAGTCCCGCGCCAAAGAGCGCATCTTCTCGTTCCGCGACAGCGCGGGCCAGTGGGATCCGAAGAATCAACGGCCCGAACTCTGGAGCCTTTTCAATGGCCGCATCGGACCCGGCGAAAGCATTCGCGTGTTTCCGCTCTCGAACTGGACCGAGCTCGATATCTGGCACTACATCCATCTCGAAAAGATTCCCATCGTTCCGCTTTACTTCGCCAAAGAACGGCTCATGCTGGTGCGCGGCGACAGCCTGATCCCGACCGAGCAGCCGTTCATCCAAGGCCTTCCAGGCGAAGAGCAGTGGGTGAAATGCCGTTTGCGTTCTCTGGGCTGCAGCCCCTGCACAGGTGCGATCCGTTCCGACGCCGATACGGTGCCCAAGATTATCGAGGAACTGATGGAGGTGCGGAACTCCGAGCGCGCCAACCGCATCATCGACCACGACCAGGACGGCTCAATGGAGATCAAGAAGCGGGAGGGCTATTTCTGATGATCTTCGCCGAGGAAAACCTCCTGGAGAGCAGGGATGGAGCGCAAGAGCAGGGTCTTCAAAATGAAGGGCAGGTAGCCGCCCGCATCGAAGAGCGCCTTGAGGCCGAGCTTGCGAAGGGCCTTCTGCGCTTCAGCACGGCGGGAAGCGTTGACGACGGCAAGTCCACGCTGATCGGCCGCCTGCTTTACGACTCGCGGAATGTCTACGACGACCAGATTCAGTCGGTCACGCACAATGCCGCAATCGACTTTGCGCAGCTGACGGACGGCCTGCGCGCCGAACGCGAACAGGGTATTACGATCGACGTGGCCTACCGCTACTTCTCCACGCCGCGGCGCAAGTTCATCATTGCGGACACGCCCGGCCACGAGCAGTACACGCGCAACATGGCAACCGGCGCTTCGACCGCCGATGTTGCCATCGTGCTGGTGGATGCGCGCAAGGGGATCCTCGACCAGACGCGCCGCCACACCTGCATCGCTGCGCTGCTCGGCATCCCGATCGTGATCGCAGCGATCAACAAGATGGACCTGGTTGATTTCTCGGAGCAGGTCTTTGAGCAGCATCGCCAGAGCCTGCTCGATCTCGCCCGCCGCCTTGAGATTCCCGAACTTATCGCGGTTCCCGTCAGCGCACTCGATGGCGACAACGTCGTCCATCGCGGCGATCGCATGCCCTGGTACGAAGGGCCGAGCCTTCTGGAATTGCTTGAGACCGTGCCCCTCGCCATTGAGCGCTCGCATGCGGGCTTCCGGCTTGCTGTGCAGCGCGTCCTGCGCCCACATCAGGATTTTCGCGGCTTCGCGGGCCAGATTACAGCAGGCGTTATTCATCCCGGCGACGAAGTTCTTGCCCTCCCCTCGGGTCGGCGCACGCGCGTGCGCTCCATCACCACATGGGACGGCGAGCTCGAGCGCGCACACGCGCCGCAGTCTGTCGTTCTCACCCTCGAAGATGAAACGGACCTGAGCCGCGGAGACATGATTGCGTCAGTCTCTGCGCCACCGAAGAAGGCGCGAAGCTTTGAGGCGACGGTGGTCTGGATGCATGCGAAGCCGCTCCGTCCCGGCGCAACCTATCTGCTCAAGCACACCAGCCAGACCGTGCCGCGCGCAGGTGGTTGAGCTTCGCTCGCGCATTCAAGTCGAACATCTGGCGCAAAACCCAGCAGAGCGAGCTCGCGCTCAACGACATCGGCGAAGTCGTGATCGAGACCAGCCGTCCGCTGCTTGCGGACCTTTATCGAGAGAGTCGCGCCACCGGCAGCTTCATCCTGATCGATCAGGCCGACAACACCACGGCGGGCGCGGGAATGATTCGCCGTATCTCCGATGCCACCGAGTCTGAATCTCACAATCATCATGCAACTCGCGGGTTGCTAGTTGTCGGAAACCGGCCGCAACTGGCTTCTGAGCTCGAAAAATCGCTTCTTGAGGCGGGCGCGATTGTTCTTCGTACCCGCGTTTCTGCATCGCCAACGCTCATCAATATTGCCCGCCTTGGCGCTGTTGTGCTGGTTGAGAGCGCATCCGATGAGCCAATTACTCTCACGCGAGTGGACGTAGTGGATGCAAAGCCTCGCGAGCTGGCCCCGGAATTCGAATTCGCCGAGGCCGCGCAGATCATCAGTGAAATTCAACGCCTCGGAAGCCTTCCGACTGGAGACGACAATGACAACGGACTGGGCATCTGAAGCCGACGCACGCGCGAGCGCTGCGACCGAATTCCTGCGGACACGGCTTGCGCACGCGCCGCGCATTTGCGTTACGAGCAGCTTTCAGGCCGAAGACATGGTCGTGCTCCACATGGTGCGCCGGATCGAGCCTCGTGTTCCGGTGATCTTTCTTGAGACGGGCTATCACTTCCCTGAAACGATCGAGTATCGCGATCGAATGGCTGCAGACTGGGATCTGAATCTCCTGAATGTCGAGGCCGGGTTGTCCGTCGCTCAGCAGGAGTCGCAATTCGGCATCCTGAACCAGACGGCGCCCGACCGCTGCTGTGGAATCCGCAAGGTCGAGCCGCTCTTTCGCGCTCTTGGCCAGTATGAAACCTGGGTGACGGGACTTCGCCGCCAGCAATCGAAATCGCGGGCGAACCTGCAGCCGGAAGAGCCGTTCGCGCTTCCCACGGGCCACAAGCTCGCCAAGCTGAGCCCCCTTGCCGAGTGGACCACGCGCGACGTCTGGCACTACGCGAGCGCACAGGGCATTCCGCTTCTGCCGCTCTATGAGCAGGGCTACACCAGCATCGGCTGCGCGCCATGCACCAGCCTGCCCTTCGATCCCAACGATCCGCGGTCGGGCCGCTGGTCAGGCCACAAACTCGAGTGCGGAATTCACGTGCAGGCTTCGTAGCACCGGAGACACACAATGGAACTCCTTATTGGATTTGGAATTGCCGTGCTGATCGCGATGACCGGTGTGGGAGCCGGCAGCATCATTGCGCCGTTGCTGATCCTGTTCCTGCATGTGCCGGTGGAGGCCGCAGTGGGCACGGCTCTGGTCTATTCGGCCGCGGTGAAGCTCGTCGTCGTTCCGGTGCAAATCTGGCGGCGCCAAGTGGTGTGGCGCACGCTCGGCATCATGCTGCTTACCGGGATTCCCGGCGTCGCAGTCGGCTCGCTGATCTTCCAGCGCGTGGTCCACAACCAGAGCAACACGCTCTGGCTCTATCTCGCACTGGGCCTGATGATTGCAACGTCATCGGCATGGCATGTGTATCGCCATTTCCGTCCGGCAACCATTCCTGCGGAAAGATCCAGTCGCCCGGGCTGGCTCGCGCTGACCATGTTGCCCATCGGTGCGGAAGTTGGTTTCTCATCGTCGGGCGCGGGCGCTCTCGGCACCCTTGCATTGCTGGGTCTCACTCCACTCGATGCGCGCCGCATTGTAGGTACCGACCTTGCATTTGGTCTCTGCCTTGCGCTGGTCGGCGGATCGCTGCACCTGAGAAGCAGCGGGCTCGATCCGGCGCTGCTGACAAATCTCATCGTTGGCGGCGTTCTCGGTGCGCTTGTGGGCACTGGCCTCGCGTCCCGCATTCCGGTCCGAGCCATGCGTCTTGCGCTTTCGCTTTGGCTGTTCGCCATGGGGATGCAGCTCTGCTGGCAGGCGCTTGCGCAGGCTCGCGGCTGACGCGCCCGCCGTGCTTGCCATCCCCGCGTCTCGCTGGCGATACTTGCTATGGCGCTCTTTCGGGCCTCATTCTTCTTAGCAAGCGAGAGTTCACTTTGGCGCGTGAGTTATACACGGCACGTTTGGCACGCAAAACCTGCATCTCCGAGTCGGCGCAGTGCTTTCATTTCGAATTTGTTCTCGATGAGCTCGAAAGCTTCCCTTTCGCGTCCGGCCAGTTCATCTCGGCTGTAGCCACAGACGCCAACGGAAAGCAGCAGACCCGCGCCTACTCCATCGCATCGGCTGCCAACGCGAACCGCTTTGAACTTTGCGTGAATCGCGTCCCTGATGGCTTCTTCTCGAACCATCTCGCGGATCTCACTGACCTGCCCCCAACCGGAACCGTCCAGGTGCACGGGCCGCATGGCCATTTCGTGCTGCGCCAGCCCATCACGGACTCCATCTTCGTCGCCACCGGCACGGGTGTTGCCCCCATGCGCGGATTTGCGCAATGGCTCTTTCCCGAGACAGGTCCGGACGCCGGCCTTGACCGCAGCGAGGGCAAGGACATCTGGCTCGTCTACGGCACGCGCCACGAGAGCGAGCTTTATTATCGCGAAGAGTTCGAGGCGCTCGCCGCGCGCAAGCCCAACTTCCACTACCTCGCCACGCTCAGTCGCGCCGACGACAGCTGGAAGGGACTCCGGGGCTACGTGCAGGACCACGTGGCGCGCATCGTCGAGGAACGCGCCGCGCGCCTCGGCCATCCGCTGCCCGCGCCGCCGCCCGATCCCGCGCTGCTGCCTTCCGAGCTGAAGTTCGAGATCTACGCCTACATCTGCGGCCTCAACAACATGGTCGCCGGCGTACGTGAAAAACTGGCAGGCTACGGCTGGCATCGCAAGCAGATCGTCTTCGAGCGCTACGACTGAGGCGATTGTCTTTCGCCGAGGCGTCCTTTAATGTTCCACTCTTCATTTCCCGCGGCGAATTGGTCTATGCTAAGCGCACCCTGGGAGGTCAACTGTGGCCACTGAGACGCTCAATCGGATCAGCGAGAGTGAGGACGCACGGCGCATCCCCTGGTATCTGTGGTGCGCGACCCTGGCGGTCACATCGGTAACTATCGGCGCCCATTGGGATGTCTCCTGGCACCGATCTATTGGCCGAGATACCTTCTGGACGCCCGCTCACATCGCCATTTATCTTTGCGGCGTGCTGTCGGGAATCGTCTGCGGCTATCTCATCCTGCACACGACATTCAGCCGGAATCCGGATTCTCGAAGCGGTGCGGTGCGCGTGCTCGGGTTCAGTGGTCCGCTGGGGGCGTTTCTTGCGGCCTGGGGCGGCGTGGCTATGATCACCTCCGCACCCTTCGACAACTGGTGGCACAGCGCCTACGGGCTTGATGTGAAGATCGTCAGCCCTCCGCACACGGTGCTGGTTCTCGGCATTCTGGGCGTCGAAATCGGCTCTCTGTTTCTTATCATCTCGGCGATGAACCGGGCGGAGGGGCAGCCAAAGACCTTCCGCCGACTGCAGGCCCTCATGTTATACGTGGGCGGGTTGATGCTGGTTCTCACCATGTTTTTCCGCATGGAATACACGTGGGACGTCAAGCTGCACGGCGCCGGCGCCTACATCGCTGTATCCCTGGGCGTTCCGTTGTACTACGCGGTTGTCTGGAAGGCTTCCCGCCATCCGTGGGCGTCCACCTGGATGACAGCGATCTACTCGGTGGGTCTGATTGCCATCATTCTCATTTTGCCGATTTTTCCCGCGGAACCGAAGTTGGGGCCGGTCTACCAGCCGGTCACGCACTTCGTTCCGCCGTTGTTTCCGCTGCTTCTGATCGTTCCGGCATTGCTGCTGGATCTGCTGTGGAAGCGAATCGGCAACCGAAGCACTGTGCTGATTGCCCTCGTGAGCGGCCCTGTGTTCCTGTTGTCGTTTGTTGCGGTCCAATGGCCGTTCGCCGACTTCCTGATGACGCATGCGGCGCACAATCCCTTCTTCGCTGCCGGATACCTTGACTACGGAACGCCATCCTTCTCAGCGTTTGCGCAGAGGCGCTTCATCGACCCGCAGCACGGACTGAAGTTGTGGGCCGGGCTTGGAATGGCGATGGTCTACGCATCCATCAGCGTGTGGCTGGGGTTGCTCTGGGGAGACTGGATGCGGAAGATTCGCCGATGAAGAGGCGAAGAGCCGCGATCTGCGCTGGAGTCCTGCTGTGTGCTTCGGTCGCGTGGGCGCATGTGGGAAGCCCGGACGTCTATGCCGAAGGGCAGGCGGGACCGTACAAATTGTTCATTGTGATTCGGCCGCCGCTTGTGATTCCCGGCGTGGCAGACATTGAAGCGAGGGCTGAGACAGACGGGGTTGGCGGAATCATGATCACTCCGATTCCACTGACCGGTGCGGCAGCCGCGCATCCGCCAGTGCCCGACGCGATGCAGCGGCCCTCAACAGACTCCGCGTTCTTCACGGGACATCTCTGGATCATGGCCACGGGCTCCTGGCAGATCCGTTTCGCGGTAAGTGGGAGCCAGGGCAGCGGGGTTTTGTCCATTCCTGTGCCGGCGACCGCAATCGGCACGCGCAAGATGACTCCGGGATTGGGGACATTGCTTGCAGCGCTCGGAGTGCTTCTGGTGCTTGGAATGATCGGGATTATAGGCGCGGCAGCACGTGAAGCGGACCTGCCGCCCGGCAAGGCGGTTGCGCGGATAAATCGCCGTCATGGCTACGTTGCGATGACGGTGGCGCTGGCGGTTCTGGCGACCGGCGTGGTTCTGGGCAATGTCTGGTGGAGGTCGGACGCAGCAGACTATTCCGGATACGTCTACAAACCGCTACAGATGGAGCCCTCGCTCCTGCAGGGCAATGTGCTGGATCTCAAGCTGCGCGATCCCGGGTGGCTCAAGCAGCGCAAGTTGGACGACTTTATTCCTGATCACGACCACCTGATGCATCTCTACATGATCCGCTGGCCTGACATGGACGTGGTTGCTCACCTGCACCCGCATCCGGCGACAACGGGAGAATTTCAACTCTCGCTGCCCTCGATGCCGGCCGGGACATATCACTTGTACGCCGATGTCGTGCACGAGAGTGGGTTTCCCGAGACGATTGTCGGTTCGATCGCGCTGCCTGCCATTTCGAGCGCGCCGCCGGCAGGGGATGACGCGATTGGAAGGGCGTTGCCAACGCATCCGAATATGGGGAGCGATGAGACGCCGGATGCTGCGAGCGCGTCGAGGTTCAGGCTTCCCGACGGATACACGATGGTCTGGATGAAGCCGGACAGGATCGAGCCTAAAAGGCCGATCGACTTCCAGTTTGAATTGCTCGATCCGGAAGGGAAGGCCCCGCAGGACATGGCTCTTTACATGGGGATGCTCGGACATGCGGCGTTTGTGAAGACGGATGGTTCGACCTTCGCGCACATTCATCCCACGGGAACGGTGTCGATGGCTGCGTTCATGATGGCAAATCCGCATGGGATGAAGAACGATGCAGTCGGACATGCAGGAATGGAGATGCCGGGCATGGCGGGAATGGGCAGGGACGAGTCCACGATCCCCAACGTTGTCGGATTTCCCTACGGCTTTCCCTCCGAAGGAACGTACCGGATCTTCGTCCAGATGAAGCACGGAGCGACGATCGAGACGGGCGTCTTCGACGCGACGGTTGGCGCTTCGACGCGGTAGCCCTGTAACAGACCAGGTCGCACTGTCGGCGTTATTCGAAGGAAAGGAATCGCTGCACGACCTTCTGCGGTAGTTCGTCGCGATTCCTGCTCGTCATCAGTTCGTGTCCAGCGTCGGAGATCGGGAGCAGCTCTGTGCGTGCGGGTATGAGCTTCAGAGCGGCTTCCATTTCTGCAGTGGAGCCGAATCCGTCGCGCGTCCCATGAATGAAGAGGGCTGGAGTTTGAAGACCGGGAAAGTGCTTCGTGCGCAGCTCTTCTGGGCGCTTCGGAGGATGGAGAGGATAAGAGAGCAGGAGGAGACGTTCGACCAGACCGGGTTCATTCGCCGCGAGCATGGACGCCTGCCTTCCTCCGTAGGAGTGACCTCCTAGAAAGATTCTGCCCGCACTGTGCTGTCGCATGGACGCTACGGCGGCCCGCAGTCCCGCCTGATCTCTCTCCGCACTTCCGCGTGACGGCGGCCCGTGCGGTCGCAATTGCCGGAAGGGCAGATCGCACCGGAGCACGCTCATGCCCGAAGCGCAGAACGCCTCCGCCAGAGCGGTGAGCAGCGGAGACTGGCAGTTCGCTCCCGCGCCGTGCGTCAGGATCAGGCAGTCCGCGCTTTCAACAGGCGGGCGGTGCAGGTACCCGCGAACGGGCAGGTCCTTGATCGAGGTGTCAATGAATTCCTGGCAGCTCTGCATATTTGGCCCGCCGATCTCAATGCCCTGTTCTCTCCGGGGCCTGAGCATCAATCGAGAGGCAGTCAGCGCGCTACAGATTAAATAGTTCCCGCAGGCGCTTGGTCTGCGCGCGGCTCACCGGGATCTCGGTCTGCTTCTTGTCGTTCATGCGCAACTGGTAGCTCGATTTGAACCACGGCACCACTTCGCGGATGTGGTTGATGTTGACCACGAAGCCGCGGTGCGCGCGCCAGAAAAGGGCCGGGTCCAGCAGGTCCAGCAGCTCCTCGAGCGTGCGGCACTTGGAGTGGCCCTCGAAGCCCTGCGTGACGACGCTGAATGACGCCCTCGTCGATGGCCGCGTAGCAGATCTCCGCCTGATCCACCAGCAGCAGGCGGTTCTGCGCCTGGACGATAAGCTTTGCGGGCTGTGCAATGCGGCCGGCGCCCTGCGGCGTCTTGAGCAGTTGCAGCAGCGCATCGAGTTGCGATTCGATCGGCGATTCACCCGAGGCACCGGCTCCGCTGCCCGTGATGCGCCCGCGCACACGCTCCAGGGCCTTGCTCCACGCGCGTGCGATCGAAGGGCTTCAGCAGGTAGTCGACGGCGTTCACATCGAAGGCGCGCACCGCGTACTGGTCATACGCAGTGGCAAACACAAACTGCGGCAGGTGCCACGTCGTCCTGGCCGGCTGGGCTTCGCCGCCGCTCCATCACGCGCTGGATCACCGCAAAGCCATCGAGCCCGGGCATCTGCACGTCGAGGAAGACGAGATCGGGATGATGCTCCTCGATCAGGTCCACGGCCTCAATGCCGTTTTCGCCCTGCGCAACGACATCGACATCGCTGACCGATTCGAGCAGGTACATCAGCTCGTCGCGGGCCAGTTGTTCGTCGTCGATGATGAGCGCGGAGATCGACATGCAGAGGCGAAACCTTGATTGTAGGAAGGGAATCGGGCCGGGTCAATGTGAGGACACCGCTTTAACCGTGCTCTGCGATCAGCCACGGGTGCGGCCGGTCTTACTCCGCCATTACCCTCAGCCGCGCCGGCATTGCATCCCGTTCCAGCTCATGCCCGCAACGCGTGCAGTACTGGTCGGTGGCGCGCACCGTGCGGAAGCAGTTTCCGCAGCTGGCCGTGAGCTGGTAGTTGCACTGCGGGCAGAAGTGGAAATCGCTCTGCACATGCGTACTGCACGCCGGGCAACGGGAAACCAGCGGCGCGCGCAGCAGGAAGTAGAGAACCGCCCCGATGCCCGCCGGCATCACGAAGCAGATCAGCATCCAGAACTGCGAACTCATCGCGCGGCGCGGCGCATCCTTGCTGACGTAGCCCACCATCAGGAAGTAGAGCGCTGCCACCAGTCCCCACGAGAGGTTCAGGTAGATGCGAAGCCCGAGGGGCGGTATATGATTCTGCGTCTTGGGCAGGACAAGCCAGAAATAATATTCAACAAGCACGAAGGCTGCCGCGGCGGCCACCATGGACCACACCGGAACCATCCGTGTTTCTTCGTCGGCGTTTATAAGCTGTGGATCACGCATAGATAACCGACCCTTCCCCGAAGGGCCCCGCAGCATCTTAAGCAGAGCTTAATAGCTATATAAATGGACGGAGACCGGAACAAGGAAGTTGCGAGTTACTTTTGGCGGGCAAGCGGGCCTTGAATCAGGATCTGCGGCGGAGCCACCCCGCCAGCAGCGCACAGCCCAGGAGGGCCGATATCAACAGGAAGGTCCAGACGCTTAGCTGGCAGACGAGGCTTCCGAGGCGCCCCTCCTCAGCAAGCGTGTCCACGATCCACCAGACCGCCGGCCCCACCACAAAGAGCACGACGAGGATTGCAGCCAGCGCCAGAGCGCGAATCCGCTTGCGCCCAGCCTTCTGCTCCTTCATTACGCCCAGGGATGCCATCACGACTCGGCGGGTCTTTTGAGCGACGCCGCGGTCGTGGTCTGCGTGAGCTTCCGAAACAGCCCCAATGATTTCCCGGTCGCGATGCATTGCTGTATCCAGAGGGCCAGCCGCGACTGCGGCTTGAACCCGAACTCTCACGCCGACTCCTGGCGGTGGTTCTGCTTGCGCTCGAGGCGCGGCTTGATGGCTGCCATGCCCCGGTAAAGTCTGGATTTTACAGTAGAAAGGGGCGCGCGTGTCACTTTTGCAATCTCGTCCAGCGACAGATCCTCGTGGAAGCGAAGCACCAACACTTCGCGATACAGCGTGTCGAGATGCAGCAACGCCTCCGCAACCTGTTTGCTATCTTCGACGCTCGAGAGATGGTCGAACGGGCTCGGCTCGTGATCAGCAACTTCAAAGGTCATCGGCCGGTCATCGTCGCCGCCGGACTCAAAAAGCTCATCGAGGCTCGACATTGTCCGCTTGCGTCGCTGGTCGATCACCAGGTTGCGGGCGATGGTAAACAGCCACGTTTCAAACCGCGCTTTCCCGTTGAACTGGCCGCCGCGCGTCAGCACGCGCATCCAGACCTCCTGAAAGAGGTCATCCGCCATCTCGCGGTTTCCGGTGAGAAAGAGCAGATACCGCATCAGCCTGTGCTGATACCGCACGATCAGCTGATCCAGAAGGCCCGGCGTCCTGGCGCTTAAGTCCTTCAGCGACAGCAAGATTCTCCTGCCGGACCTGCTCTTCGGCCTGGGTGATGCTGCCGGGGGAAAACAGCGATCGGATGGCTGCAACGGTACTCATCTTGCTCGATTAGACGACAGATGGTCGCCTGGGGCCGCAAAAAATTGACGTTTGCACCAAAAATACATCGATTTAGTGACTTGGGCTGCCAAGGCCTGGGATCCTTCAGGCGGCCAGGTCCTGTCCCGGTCCCGTGCGCACCGGAACATCTTCAATCCGGAAATAGACAGGTAAACCCCGTTCCCTTGCCAACCGCACGTCCTCATCGGCGCCCTTCGAACTTCCGTCCACTCGAAGCACTGCATCGCAGCGCTCAAGAAGCCTGCTTGCCACCGGATAGAGGTACTGCTCGGCAATCGCGTCGCCCAGCGCCAGGAACCCCGCGTGCTTCATGATCGGCAACGCTACCCACTCACCGATCATCGGAATATGGCCAGCCTGGTAGATCGGAAGCGAGAAAGACTCAAGCCGCTCCAGGTTTCGTGCGATCAATGCAGGGTTGTCGTTGGTGCCGGAGCGAAACGGTCCGGCGATCAAAATCACAAGCGGTTTCGACGCAGTCATAGAGATAACCTCCGCACCCATCTTAGCCTATTCGTGCAAAATAATGCAATATCATGCATGTTCGTGCAAAATGCGCTACGGTATGCGATAGTACTGCTGTGCTCACCTCTCAGCGCAAGCAGCACCTCCTCGACGTGCTTCGCAAATCCGGCCAGATCGTGGCGAAGCTGCAGAGTCAGGATCTTGGCGTCTCGGAAGACACGATTCGGCGCGATCTGCGCGAACTCGCCGCCGAAGGCCTTCTGCAGCGTGTTCACGGGGGGGCGCTTCCCGCATCTCCGGCTGTCGGTGATTTCGCCGCACGCCTCAACGTCGCCTCCGGCGAAAAGCAAATGATTGGCCGTGCGGCCGCCGCCATGGTCCAGCCGGGACAGGTCGTCATTCTCGACGGCGGAACCACCGCGGTCCAGATCGCCAGGCATTTTCTGCCCGAACTCAAGGCAACCGTGGTTACCCACAGCCCCACTATTGCAGTGGAACTGGTGCAGCATCCCAACATCGAGGTCATCCTCATCGGCGGCAGGCTCTTCAAACACTCTGTCGTCTCGGTTGGGGCACCGGCCATTGAAGCCATCGGCAGGATCCGCGCGGACACTTATTTCATGGGCGTGACCGGCGTCCACCCGGAAATCGGCCTCACTACCGGCGACTTCGAAGAGGCGCATGTGAAGCGCGCCCTCAGCGCCAGCGCCGCGGAAACGATTGTGCTCGCATCCTCTGAAAAGCTGAGCGCCGTCTCGCCATACCTCATCGCACCGGTCTCCGAGATCACTGGAATGATCGTTGCCGAGAGCACCGATGCGAGCGTACTTGGACCTTACCTTCAGTTCGGTATAACCATCACCAGGGCAGCCTGATCGCGGCTGATGCTGGCCCATTCCGCATCCGCGAACAGGTGTTTGTATGCGATCGCTCCCGGATCAGTGGTGCGTGTGCTGTCGCCCCTTGCCGAGAAACGCGGGCCCGGCGCGCTTCCCTGACGCCTGCCAGATCTTCATCGCCTCGTAGACCATCGTGGTTCCGTAGGTGACGGCGATCCACACAAAGACCGCTTCAACCGGCAATCCCGCCCATGCGCCGATGAAGAGTCCCATCATCGCGCGCTGCTGGTAGTCCCACCACCCATACGGGACGGCCAGGGTGGCCTCCCAGAACATGCTGATGAGCAGGATCATGAAGATCGTCAGGCTGAAGGCGCGCCAGTTGATGAACTTCCTCACGTTGGGGAACAGGATCATCGATGGAACCATCCCGCCGAGCACAAGCACCGCGAAGTATCCGGGGAAGCCCTCGGGGACCGGAGACCGCAACTTCTTGTACAGGATTGCGGCGGCAACCAACGACAATCCTGCAATCAGCGACTCGGGATGAAACGTCAGCAGTCTCCCCAAGCAGCCCTGCTTCCCCTGCGTAGTCGGGAACGTTGTAGGCGGCCATCCAATACTCGCTGGCCCAGACGTAGATCAGCAGGACGGCAAGGAATCCCGTGAAGTAGAAGATGTATTCCTCTACAGGGACGCCGCCTCCGATTGCCGGCGCGGGGATTCCAAGGGTCGCGCCGGCATTCGTGAACGTGAAGAAGCGATGCGCACAGAAGAAGTCGAGTCCGCAGCCGATTGGCACAAGGATCCAAATCGTTCGCCAGAAAGCTCGTCTTGGGACCCTCACTCTCTCATTCGGCAAGAGCCAGCACCCGATCACAATCACGGGAACAATGAACAGCAGCAGGCTCCAGGTGTATCCGTAGGGCGTAGGGTTCGCGCTGGGAATTTGCAGGATGGCAGGAACCAGCACGGCGTGCAACGTGATTCCCGCCGGCACGGCGACGAGGAGCAACATCACCAGAACAAGCCATGCGCTTACTCGCGGACTTGGGGAATTATCGGGCATGCTTCATCACCTGCCACGCGGCGTCAGCCAAATTGGAACGATTCTACTCTTCGCAAGTTCTTCCGCCCTGCGGTCAAGTCCGGTTCCGAAAACATCTGAGCTACCTGCGGAATGGAACTGCGCCTTTTTTGCGCGACCCGCAGGCACTCATCGATCGCTTTGGCAACACGGCGCTCCCTGCCATCCACCGTCTGCACGTAGAAGATTCCAAGCAGATGGTTGCGTCGCTGCGAAGAGGTCATTGCCTTCCAGCCAGTTTGCGCAACTGGCTGTCGCTGAAAGGCGGCACGCAGGATTGGCGGGGGCACTTGTTCGCCCTCCATTGCGAGCATCAGGCTCTCAGCCATCTTTTCGGCGCGCATGGTGCGTGTCTCGGCGCCCTTGGCCTTGTCGACAAATGCGGTGATGCCTTTGCGCATTGACGGACTCAGTGCATCGAACCAGCGCCGAAGCCGCCGATCACCCCTTAAGGCACCTGCCAGTTCCGGCGGTACCTCAATAACGGGCTCTGCCAGATCAGGCTCCAGCCGGATCCGCACTGTGTCGCCCGGTTTGGCTTTGGCTCCGGACTGCATCTGTTTGTTCACGAGCAGCGCAAATCCGGGACCATCCCGAACTGGGAACAGCGTAGTCCGGAATGCAAAGCCGTTGATCTCGCCCAGTACGCGGCGGCCCTGCCACTCCGGCCACGCCTTTTTCAAATCAAGGGAAATGCGCGCAATCACCCACCGCGGCCGTACCCCGACTTGTTCGAGCACCACGCGAAGTGTCTTCGGGCTGTTCAGACTCATGGCGGATTGCCACTCAGGAAGATTGAAAACACGGGAACGCTTTCCTCGACAATCTAAACTATCCCTTATGGAAGTTCTCTACGGGGTGCATTCGGTTACCGAGGCGCTCAAGGCAGGCCGGCGGCGCTTCGATCACGTGCTCGTGGCCAGCGAGCGCCACGATGAGCGCCTCGCTCGCGTGATCGCCGACTGCCGCCAGGCGAACGTGCGCGTGCGACAGGAGTCGCGCGACCAACTGACGCAGCTGGCCGGAACAGCCGCTCATCAGGGCGTGGTCGCCCTCGTCCGCCCCCAGGAGTTCTACGCGATCGAAGACCTGTATGAGCCGCCCACCTCGACTGAAGCCGCAGCACGTCTGGTGTTGGCGCTCGATGGCGTGGAAGATCCGCAGAATCTCGGCGCACTGCTGCGTGTCGCCGACGGGGCCGGTGTGGACGGCGTCGTCCTTACTGAGCGCCGTTCAGCGCCGCTCAGCCCGGTCGCTGTCAAGGCCAGCGCGGGAGCGGCTGAGCATCTGCGCATTGCGCGCGTCGTCAACCTGGTGCGCGCGCTCGAGGAACTCAAGCGGAAGAACCTCTGGGTGATCGGCCTCGATGAGCGTGGCACGGCCGACTACGACCAGTTCGACCTGACCGGCGACTGCGTGCTTGTTCTTGGCCGGGAAGGCGCGGGTCTCCACGATCTCGTCAAGCGCACCTGCGATCACCTTTTGCGCATTCCCATGGCGGGAGGAGTCAGCTCACTCAACGTGTCGACGGCCGGAGCGGTTGTCTTGTACGAGGCTGCCCGCCAACGTCGCGCGGCAAAGCGCCCTGCCGGCGCTCGCCAGGATTCCGCCCCCGCGTCAAAAAAGAAACAGAAAGGTCTTGGTTCATGAAGTTCTGCATCACCCGGGCGCAGGCAGTGGTGTTTGCTGCCGCGCTCCTGGCGACTCTCCCCTGCGCTTCGCAATCCACAAATGCGCCGACTGCTCCCGCCGGACAGAAGCCGCAAACGACGCAGCCCGCTACCGGACCTGCCACAGAACCGGCCACGCAACCGGCCACTGAAACGGGCGGCGGCCAGGTCATCATTCAGCGCTCGATCGACGAGAACGGCACGGCGACCACGAAGAAGAGCCCGGCTGCCGGGGAGACGCATGCGCAGATGGTTGGCGCGCCGTCGGTCGAAGACGCCGACCGGCAGGCTATCGTTTTCACCGGTCTCGATCTTGACGTGCATTTACAGACCGCCGGCCAGCAGATTGTTGTCCGTGCGATCGTTACGGTTCGCAATACCGGGAAGGCTCCGCTGCCTCGAATCCCGCTCCAGATTTCGTCGTCGCTCAACTGGGAGCGCATCCGCGTCGCAGGCCGCGATGTCACGTTCCCCGTCGCCACGCTCAACTCGGATGCCGACCACACAGGCAAGCTCCACGAGGCCGCCGTTCCGCTCGCCGAGCCACTCGCCTCGGCGATCAACATTGCAGCTCGACGTCACCTACTCCGGCAACATTGCCGCCTCCGCACAGCGCCTGATCAACGTCGGAACCCCCGAGGATGCGGCGCTTCACTCCGACTGGGACCAGATCAGCCCCGGCTTCACGGGCCTGCGCGGCTTTGGAAACGTCGTCTGGTATCCGGTGTCGAGCGTGCCCGTGATCCTGGGCGATGGAGCCCGCCTCTTCGACGAGATCGGCACGCAGAAGTTTCGGCTTTCGGGAGTTGCATTTCGTCTTCGGCTGACGGTCGAATATCCCCACGGGCAGCCGCCAACAGTCGCCGTCGTCAACGGCCATCAGCTTGCGCTGAATGTCGCAGACCCCCAGGATCTCGGCTCTGACGTGTCAGGCATTGCCACCGGCTCGATTGATGGGTCCACTCTGGGCTTCGAATCGCCAAGCCTTTTTGTTGCCGTTCGCACCGCTCATCCCGGCACGAACCTGACGGCTTTTACTGCGCCGGAAGACGAAGTTGCGGTTAAAACGTGGCTCACTGCCGCGTCGGATGTTTCACCTTCTATTGAGCGGTGGCTTGGCTCTCAACCCCGTACTCAGCTCACTCTCCTTGACTTGCCTGATCCAGACGACGTGCCCTGGGAAGCCGGCTCGCTGCTTGTCGTCAGCCTGCGTGCGTCCGCACCGGAGCAACTCTCGGGCGTTCTTGCTCACTCGCTTACGCACGCATGGATGAGCCCCACACCATTCTGGCTGAATGAGGGCGCGGCGAACTTCATGGGAATCCTATGGACGGAGCACCACCAGGGCCGCGACAAGGCAGTGGCCAGCCTCGAATCCGGCCGCACAGCGCTGGCGCTCGCGGAGCCCTCCAGCCCCGGCGACGGGGCAGGACAGCCGCTCGCAGCCGCCATCTCGCCGGTCTACTACCGCACCAAGGCGGCTTATGTGCTGATGATGCTGCGTGACGCGATTGGCGACGAGGCTCTCGGCTCAGCACTGCGCGAGTTCAACGCTGCCGAGAGCACGGCGACGGCCGCAACTGCGCAAACTGACGGAACTGCGACTGAAGCGTTCGAACAGGCCCTGAAGAAGACAGTTCCCCACGCTGACCTCTCCTGGCTTTTCTCTGACTGGATCGACGCAGACAAGGGACTGCCCGACCTGACCATAGACAAGGTCTTCCCCAACGCCGTTCAATCGGGCAACTGGCTGGTCTCGGTAACCGTCACCAATGGCGGGTACGCTGCGGCAGAGGTTCCCGTAATTGTGCGCTCTGCCAACCACACTACTGCCGAGCGTTTTTTCGTTCCGGCGCGCGGCAGTGTGGTCAAGCGGTTGCTCATTCAGGGCAAGCCCACCGAGGTGCAGGTCAACGATGGCATCGTTCCGGAGACGCAGGCCAGCGTCCACATTTTGAAGCTCGACCAGGCCGGGCCCAATCAGCCAGCCTCAGCCCCGGCGTCTTCCGTGACTCAACCCCAATAACGCGGGCTTGGCCACAACACATCTTCCGGACCCGGTTTCCAGATCCCTGCAAACCTCCACCAAAAGTCTGATGTGCGCTTGCACATCCGATGCGTACGATAGGCGAACGATGCAGGGCGGCGCCGCAGACGGGGCGGCAGATGGGAGTGTGGGCGGCCACGGCCGTCGTCACAGGCGAGGCCATCTCCCTCGGCATCTTCCTCACGCCTGCCGGCATGGCCCGTTCCCTTGGTTCTCCCGCGTTGCTTGCCGCGGTCTGGTGCGGCATGGCCGTCGTTACGCTTGCTGGCGCACTTTGTTTCACCGAACTCGCGGTCCGCAATCCGCACGACGGCGGCGAGTACGTCTACCTCCGCCGAGGCTTCGGTCGCCGCGTTGCGTTTCTTTACGGCTGGATGGCCGCGGTCGTCATGTATCCCGGTGTTGCCGCTGCTCTGTGTGTCGGCACCGTTCCCTATATTCAGGCTCTCGTTCCCCTTCCCCGGGTTCTCGTTGTCAGCCCTCCCCGCGCTCCTGCTGCTGACTCTTGGCGCGCTCAACTACCTCGGAACGCGCCTGAGCAGCGGCGTCATGACCACGCTCAACTGGCTCAAGGTTCCCGTGCTCGCCGCGCTCGTGGGCTGGGCGCTTGTTTCGGGACACGCCACCATGGCCAACCTCGCTCCTCTCACCGCGCGGCGTCCCGGCTCCGATCCTCTGGTCGACGCCATCGCCGGCGCCGCGATCAGCGCGTTCTTCTGCTTTGGCGGCTGGTGGGAGGCGGGCAAGATCGCCGGCGAGGTGCGCAACCCATCGCGCAACCTTCCGATTGCATTTTCCGGCGGCGTGCTCATCGTGACAGTGATTTATCTGCTGGTCAGCTTCGCATTTGTCGCCGTCGTGCCGATGCAGCAGATTCAATCGAACACGGCGTTCGTGGCGCAGTTCGGCGCAGGCGCTCTTCGGCGCAGCGGGCGGCCGCGTGCTGTCACTGTGCGTTGTGCTCTGCGTGATCGGCGGCCTCATGGTGCTCAGCATGGCCGTTCCGCGCGTGACCTATGCGCTGGCCCGCGGCGAATCGGGGACGCCGAACATGGCGGTCCGCTCGGCGCATTTGCCCGCCTGCATCCTCGCTTCGGCACTCCGGCCAATGCTGTTCTGCTGCAGACTGGAATGGCGCTGCTGGTCCTCAGCCTGGGCGCATTCGACCGGATCCTCGCCTTCATCATCTTTTCCGCAGTCGTCTTTCTGGCGTTCACCGTCGCGACCCTGTTTCGCGCGATCACGCCTGTGCGTCGCTGGTGGTTTCCGCTTGCGCCGATCGTCTTCATCGCCGGCAGCGGCGTGCTCGCCATCATGCTGCTGATGCACGACCCCGGCGCCGTCCCTGCTGGGCGCGGCCGTCGTTCTCTGCGGACTGCCTGTCCGCTGGCTGCTGACGAGAGCGCAATGCGGTCTCATCGCCAGCTGTCAGCGACTGAGTCTCCGATCACCTCTAACAATCTGACCCTGAACCCTGGAGAACCCAATGCCTCACATCCCTCTTCCCCCCGAACACATCGGAATTCGCGGCGCCATGGCATTTCGTCCTGAAACGGCGCGTCCTCTGAACGAAATCGTCGAAATCCTGCTCGCCGGCCCCAGCACGCTGACCAAGGGCGAGCGCGAATTGATTGCCACCTATGTCTCGAGCCGCAACTGCACATTCTTCTGCGCCAGCATTCACGGCGCGATCGCCGCGGCGCACCTGGGCGGGGACGAGGCGCTGGTGAAGCAGGTCAAGACCGACTTCACGCAGGCCGACATCAGCCCGAAGCTGAAGGCACTGCTCGTCATCGCCGGCAAGGTGCAGCAGGATGGCAAGCTGGTGACCATCCGCGGACGTGGAAGCCGCTCGCAAACAAGGCGCTACCGATCTCGAGATTCACGACACTGTCCTGATCGCGGCTGCCTTCTGCATGTACAACCGCTATGTCGACGGCCTCGGCACCGTGCAGCCCGACGATGAAGCGCTCTATCGCGAACGCGGCCGCATGGTGGCGCGCAATGGTTACGTCAACACCAGCAAGGAATACCTCGGAAACAGAAGCGACAGAACCCGTCGCGCACTTAGCGATTGGTCTCTGGTCGATCCTTGGCCGCTGACCCTGAACCCTGGTCAGTTCACTGAACACTGAACAGGAATTCGGAGCCCAACATGTCTCACATCAAGCTTCCCGACGGCTTCCCCGGCATCAGCGCCGGATTCACCTATCGTCCTGAGACCGCCAAGCCGATGCGCGAACTGGCAAACATCCTGCTTCATGAACCCAACTCGCTCTCGCCCGGCGAGCGCGAACTGATCGCGACCTATGTTTCGTCGCGCAACTGCACCACCTTCTGCGTGTCTCAGTCACAGTGCGGCTGCGGCAAGCCACCTTGGCGACGCATCCATCGTGGAGAAGGTGAAGGCGGACTTTCTCAGCGCGCCGGTCAGCCCCAAGCTCAAGGCGCTGCTTGCGATCGCAGGCAAGGTGCAGCAGGATGGCAAGCTGGTGACCGAGGTCGACGTGCAGGCCGCACGCACCCTGGGCGCGACCGACATGGAGATTCACGACACGGTGCTGATCGCGGCAGCGTTTTCCATGTACAACCGCTACGTCGACGGACTCGGCACCTGGCAGCCCACCGATCCGGAGATGTACGCGCAGATGGGCAAGCACCTCGCCGAGGAAGGCTACACGAAGCCGTCGATCCGGCAGCCGGTGGAAATGCAGGGAGTCGGAAGCAGTGAATAGGGAGTAAAAAACAGGCCGTCAAGATTGAGAAGCGTTTGTTGCTCCCTTCCCGCTACTCCCTATTTCTTGTCTCCTGCGTTTCTCGCCTTCACCTTGAACCAGATCGGCGTGCCTTTGAAGCCGAAGGCGTCGCGAATCTGGTTTTCGAGGAAGCGCTCGAAGGCGAAGTGCAGCTTGATGTCGCGGTCGGTGAAGAGAACGAACGTCGGCGGTGCGACCGCGGCCTGCGTCATGTAGAAGATGCGTATCCGCTTGGCCATCGGCACCGGCGCGCGCTGAAAGTCGATCTTTTCGAGGAAGCGATTCATCTGGCCGGTCGTGACGCGCTTGCGCCGCTCGGCCGCCACGGCTTTGACCTCGTTCAGCACGCGCCCCAGTCCCGTTCCTTCGAGGGCCGAGAGAAAGATGACCGGCGCGTAGTCGAGGTACTTCAGCGCCCGTCGCAACTGCTGCTCGAAGATCTCGCGATCGGCGGGCGGCTTGCCGTCGGTGCGGCCCGTGGTCACCGCATCCCACTTGTTCACGACGATGATGACGCTGCGGCCGCTCTCGTGCGCGTAGCCGCCGATGGTCGCGTCGCTGGCGGTAACGCCCTCGGTGGCATCGATGATCAGCAGCGCGACGTCCGCGGCTTCGAGGTGCCGTCGCGCCATCACCACGCTCAGCTTCTCGGCCATCAGGTGCGTCTTGCCCTTGCGCCGGATGCCCGCCGTATCAACGAAACCGCAACTGGCTCGCCTTCGAACTCGACCACTTCGTCCACGGCGTCGCGCGTGGTTCCGGCGATCGGCGAGACAATCGCGCGCGATGTGCCGGTCAGCGCGTTGAGCAGGGTGGATTTGCCCACGTTGGGCCGGCCGATGATGGCCATGGAGGTCTCGTGCTGCTCAAATTCGCCGTGGGTCCGGTGAAGCTGCTTGTGCGGCTCGTCTTCTTCGCCCGGCTCCAGCGGACCGCCTTCGGAGATCTCATCTTCCTCGGCCTGCTTCGTCCGCGACCGCTCTGACTCGGCCTCTTCGTCCGCGTTCGCCGGAATCGCCTCGGCTATCGCAGTCGAGCAGCTCGCCGATTCCGAGCCCATGCTCCGCACTGATGGCGATACACGTTGCGAATGCCAAGCTGGCGGAAGTTCTCCGCCGCGTAGGCCATCGCCTCGCCTTCGACCTTGTTCACCGCCAGGAACACCGGCTTGCTGCTGCGCCCGAGCAGCCGCACCAGATCGTAGTCGGGACTGGCGAGTTCGGTCCGCGCATCGACCACCAGGATCAGTGCCTGCGCTTCTTCGAGCGCGACCTTGGCCTGGTTGTAGATCTCGGTGGGAATCAGCTCGGGATCGTCGGGCACGATGCCGCCCGTATCGACCAGCCGGAAGCGCCGGCCCGCTCCACTCGAATTCGCCGTAGATGCGGTCGCGGGTGATGCCGGGCTCGTCGCCGACGATCGAGCGCCGGCTCTTCGTCAGCCGGTTGAAGAGAGTGGACTTGCCCACGTTGGGTCGGCCGACGATGGCCACCAGCGGCAGCGCTTCGGCTCCTGGCCGGGTGGGGATTACCGATCTGCGATAGGTGGGCACAAGAAATCTCCTGAGCGCACGACAGGCAATCAGCACGGCTCAGCCGGCGTCCCCGCACAAGCGACTCGTTTAAGTCTACCGTTCCGGCTCGATGCGGGGCCGAAGAGCGTTGCTGTCGCCTGAAGACTCACTATGATGAAGGAAGCACCGGACACGATGGCCACCTCCGAAACCTCAACCCGCACGCTGCCCACGCTTCACGAGTTCTTCGCTCCCGGCGGCATCCTTGCGCGCTCGCCGCTGCCCTACGAATACCGCCCGGGCCAGCTTGAAATGGCCAAGGCCGTGGAGCGGGCGCTCACCGAGCGGCGCCACCTGATCGTCGAGGCGGGCACCGGAACCGGCAAGACCCTCGCGTATCTGCTGCCTGCATTGCGCACCGGCCAGCGGGTCATCGTTTCCACGGGCACCAAGGCCCTGCAGGATCAGCTCTTCTTTCGCGACATTCCGTTTCTGGAGATCGCTGCTCGGCGAGCCTGCGCGTCTGCTACATGAAGGGCCGCGCCAACTATCTCTGCCGCCACAAGCTCGTGGCGCTGCGCGATCAGCCGATCTTGTCGGGTCTCGAAGAGATCGATCAGTACCGCCAGATCGCCGAGTGGGAGAAGATCACCGAGACCGGCGACCGCTCGGAGCTTGTCCGGCCTTCCCGAGTCGCAGCGCGCTCTGGCACAAGCTCGACGCGCGCAGCGAGGCCTGCCTCGGATCGACCTGTCCCGATTACCGCCGCTGCTTCATCACCGAGATGCGGCGCAAGGCGCTCGAGTCCGACATCATCATCGTCAATCACCACCTGTTCTTCGCCGACCTCTCGGTAAAGCAGCGAGGCCGCAGGCGCGCCCGACGCCGGCATTCTGCCCGAGGCCGCGGCGGTGGTCTTCGACGAGGCTCACGAGCTGGAAGAAGTGGCGTCCAGTCTACTTCGGGCTTGTCGGTCAGCAATATCCGCTTTGAAGAGCTGGCCCGCGACACGGACACCCTGCTGCGCGGCAAGGAGGGCGCTGAGAAGCTTGCCGGCAGCCACGCAGCAACTTCGCGACCGCGCGCGCATGTTCTTCGCCGGACTGCCCACGAACGGCGACGGCCGCCAGCCCTTCAACGACCGCGAGGAGTTTCTCGAGACATCCGGCGACCTGTACCTGGGCGTGCGCACGACACTCCGCCTGCTCGAAGCGGAGATGGATCGCCTGACCGACATCGACGAGGCACCCGGCCTGCGCAAGCGCGTCGCGCGACTCCGCACCGAGCTCGAGTTCCTGCTCGAGTCGAATTCAAGCAACATGGTGTATTGGCTCGAGCGGCGTGCTGTGGCCGGCCCGCCGGAACGAGGCGGCTCCGAGCGCAGGGCCCTGCGGCATCAGTCGCGGACAACTTTCCTGCAAGCCACTCCGATCGACGTCTCGGAACTGCTGCGCGATCTGGTCTTCGAGACCATCCCCACGGTCGTGCTCACTTCGGCCACACTCACGGTGCAGGGCGGCTTCGAACACATGCGCAGGCGGCTCGGCCTTGCCGACGCGCGCGAACTGGTGGTGCCGTCGCATTTCCGGTACGGCGAACAGGCGCTGCTCTATCTGCCGCCGAATATGCCCGACCCGCGCGATCCGGAATTTCCCGCGGCCGCGGCCAACTGCATTCGACGCGTGCTCGAGATCACAAAGGGCCGCGCCTTCTGCCTGTTCACCAGCTACAGCCAGATGCGCGATCTCTACGATCGCCTGCTGCCGGTGCTCGACTACCCGATCCTGCTGCACGGCACTGCTCCGCGCAAAGCGCTGCTCGAGGAGTTTCGCGCCACTCCCAACGCCGTGCTCTTCGGCACAGCCAGCTTCTGGCAGGGCGTCGATGTGCAGGGCGAGGCGCTGAGCTGCGTGATCATCGACCGCCTGCCGTTCGCCGTGCCCAACGATCCGGTGGTGCAGGCGCGCATGAAGGCCATCGAGGAGGCCGGCGGCAAGCCGTTCTTCGACTACCAGGTGCCGTCGGCGGTGCTGACGCTGAAGCAGGGCTTCGGCCGGCTGATCCGCTCGCTCGAAGATCGCGGCGTTCTGGTGCTGCTCGATCCGCGCATCCGGAGGCAGCGCTACGGGCAGACGTTTCTTGCGAGCCTGCCACCCTACCGCATGACGGCGACCATCACGGATGTGGAGGCGTTCTTCGAGCCGAAGCCGAACTGACCCGCAGCATGCAAGACCTCACCGCGTCAGGCCGCTGGCATACAGGCCGATGAAGTATGGCCACAACACAATCGCGAAGACGCCTTTCCAGAAACTCAGATGCAGGAATCCGATGGTGAAGAGCCAGGCGGCACACCACAGGCCGCCGGTGAAGGTGTGCTGCTCGATTTGGATTTTCGGCATGTGCTTTATGCAGGTGTCTGTTTCCACGGTTCCCTCCTCCAATATTGCTGAGAGTCTGTAACAGACCGTCCGTCGCTCGCTGTGAGGCCCGGCACATGGTGGCCTGGTTCCCGCGTATCCGGCCTTCTGGGCAGAACGCCCCTTTCCGATGGCGACGAGGGGTTGATGCGCAGGATCGCCGCAACTTCCATATCGCAGGGTCAAGCGCGGCTAGAAGGGAATTGAAGAAAAGAGTATCCGCTGAAGAAGAATCGGGGTATATTTTGCGCTACCTAGAAAAGCGGACCGACGCTTGTCCTCAAGCCGATTCGGAAAATTCAATCCAGAAAATCCATGAAAGGAGATCCACTATGGCAAGCAAGTCGCACGTGCTTCTGCCCGGCAGCAAGCGCGGAAAGGATCCCAACGCTGTGAAAGTGGGAAAGCTGGATCCGAAGCAGAGAATTGACGTGACCATCGACCTGGCGGGACCGGATATGCCGACAGCGGACGAGTACGTTGGCACGACGCTTACTCCCGATGAATTGGCCGAAAAATACGGAACAAAAAAAGCCGATGCCGACAAGGTGGCGAAGGTCCTCAGGAAATACGGGCTCAAGGTTGAAGGAGTCTCGCTTGCCAGCCGCAGCATGCGCGTAAGCGGCACCATCGCCGCAATGGAAGCTGCCTTCAAACCTGGGTTGGTATTGATGAAGTCGGCGCGCCAGGCCGAATATCGCGGAAGACAGGGAGCGCTTCAGATTCCGACTGAGCTCAGTGGACTGGTAAAGAGCGTACTTGGACTCGATCAGCGCCGGATGGCCACGCGCAAGGCGCGCAACCGGGCCGGGGCTTCCGGCTCCCTTGCAGCGCTGGGACCTGCTGACCTGGAAACGCGATACAACTTCCCGGCCGGAGACTGCGCCGGGCAGAAGATTGCAATCGCGGAGTTCGGTGGCGGCTATTTTGCCAGCGACGTGTCGGCCTACTGCGCCAAGTTTCAGCGGCAAGTCCCGCAGATTGAAGCCATCTCGGTGGATGCCCCGGCCTACACGCTGGCCCAGGTCCTGGCTCTGCCACCGAGTCAGCGAGCGGAACAACTCGATAACAGCATTGAAGTGATGATGGACGTGGAGATCGTCGCAGGGCTCTGCGCCAAGGCCGATATATCCGTCTACTTCTCAACTTTCGACCAGCAAGGCTGGGTTGATCTTCTTGACAAGGTGATCGTGGCAAGGCCGGTGGCTGTTTCAGTGAGCTGGGGTCTGGCTGAGGACGATCCAAGCTGGTCGGCCAGCGCTCGTACAGCGATCGACAACCGGTTGAATGCGGCGCGCCTGCTGGGAATCACCGCTTTGATCTCATCCGGAGACGATGGATCGGGAGATCAGATTGATGACGGCAAGGCACACGTAGACTTCCCAAGCTGCAGTCCAAACGCGATGAGCATCGGCGGGACGATGCTGACAAAATCCGGTTCATCGGTGAAGGAAGTTACCTGGTGGGAGTCCCCGGGCCGGCGGACAAGCAACGGCGGCGGCGCCACCGGCGGCGGCGTCAGCGTATTCTTCTCGCGCCCAGCCTGGCAAAACGTAAAGGTGAAGTCGCTCAACCCGAAGAGCATCGATGGACGCGTGGTGCCTGATGTGGCCGCGTTGGCGGGGGATCCCATGTACGAGCTCGTTGTCGTCGGGCACCCGCAGGCAAATGGCGGCACCAGCGCCTCCACCCCTCTATGGGCTGCGCTCGTGGCCAGGATCAATGCTCTGCTTCCGGCAGCGAAGCAGCAGCGATACCTCACGCCTCTCCTGTATCAGAAGGGAGCGAATGGTCAGCCCGTAGGCAAGGCGTCGACGCGCGACATCACGAGCGGCAACAACGCTTCTAATCCCAACCCTGGAAAGGGCTACAAAGCTGGACCAGGGTTTGATGCCGTGACAGGATGGGGAGTGCCCGATGGCGTCAAACTGCTAAGCGCCCTCACTGCGGTCTGAGGCGATCAGAGAACAGTCCGGGGTACGGGTCAACATTCATGGGAAGGAGTGAAGCTGCGAACGAACGCTCAAGGTGTCCTCTGAGCATTCCTCTCAGATATCATTCGGGAATGATTCGGTTGAGGAGAGGTCAGGTGATCTCGCGACGCGATTTCCTCGAAGCCGGGGCAATCGTAGCACTCGCCACGGCATCGTCTCAATTCTCCAAGGCAGTCGCCGAAGGATCGAATACATTTGGTGTCCAGCTTTACGTTCTTCGCGCGCTTCTCGCCAAGGATTTCGACGGCACGCTGGCCAAGGTTGCGGCGGTAGGAATCAGGAACGTCGAATTCGCCGGGTTTTATGGGCGCTCAGCAAAAGAAGTCCGCACAAGCTTGTTGAACGCCGGGCTCACGGCGAGGGGCGCGCATTGTCTGCTGGCGAGCATGTCCGACGACGAAGTCCGCCGCATGATCGATTTCTGCCACGAAGTCGGCATGCCTTATATGATTGCCGCTGTACCATCGATCAAACCCGCCGCTGCGTCGGGGTCCGGCAAGGCTGCGTCAGGCAATCCTTTCGATCACATCGGGCTTGAGGATTGGCGCTGGAGCGCGGAACGATTCAATGTAATAGGCGCTCGTGTGCGCGATGCGGGCATGCGGTTTGCCTATCATAACCACAATATCGAATCCCAAAAGTACGGAGACATTGTCGCCTTTGATGAAGTACTCCGCCTGACCGATCCCGCAGTGGTGGGCATGGAATTCGACATTGGTAATTTCGTCGCTGGCGGCGGCGATCCATATCCTTATTTGGCGAAGTACCCTCATCGATTTGAACTTGCTCATGTGAAGGAATGGGCCACGCCGTTTGCGCCAACCGTCACGAGCAATTTTCCGAAGTACGCGCCATTCGGTGAGGGCACGACGGATTGGAGAAAGCTGCTCGATGCGCTGAAAAAGGCTGGAGTGAAAGAAGTCTTCATCGAGCAGGATGGAACAGCGAGCGGCGACGAACTGGGAGCCGTCCGGCAGGCATATCAGTTCCTGCTGCAAGTCTGAAGCCGTTATAACGCGAGCAATGACCATCAATTCCAACGACGTCCTCATCGTTATCGACGTGCAGAATGATTTCTGCCCTGGTGGCGCGCTGGCCGTGGCCGACGGCGACGCAGTCATTCCGGTGATTCATCGGATGGCACCGCGATTCGAGCACATCATTCTCACGCAGGACTGGCACGCGCCGCGCCATCAGTCCTTCGCGTCTACGCATCGCGGAAAGCAGCCGTTCCAGCAAATCAAGGTGAGCTACGGCGAACAGACGCTCTGGCCCGATCACTGCGTACAGGGCAGCCGCGGAGCGGAGTTTCATCCTGCGCTTCAGTTGTCCCAGGCAGAGCTGATCCTGCGCAAGGGCTTCCGTAGCGAGATCGATTCCTACTCGGCCTTCTTTGAGAACGACCGGACTACACCGACAGGACTGGCGGCCTATCTCCGCGAGCGCAATCTGACGCGCGCATTTTTTGTCGGCCTCGCCTATGACTATTGCGTGGGCTACTCGGCTCTCGATGCGCGGCGCCTTGGACTGCCGGCGGTTATTCTTCGCGACGCCTGTCGGGCCATCGACCTGAACGGCTCCGTGAAGAAGATCGAAGCGGAATTTGTGGAAGCCGGAGTTATCCTGGCCGACTCCAGCCAACTTTCGGCCCGGACCTGAGCGCCGTAAAATCAGATCAGGCCGAGCTTTGAATACCATGTCGCGCAACTTCTACATTCTCGCCGCTACCCTTGGAGTCTTTGCGCTGATTTCGGCGGGGATGGCGCTGGTGCCTTCGAGCTTTCAGCCCGGACTGCCGGCGAATGCCTCGTTGTGGCGAACTGTGGCTCTGCTGATGCTCCTGGGTGGCCTGACGTCCGCGCTGGTCGGCGTGATGAGCCATCTTTTCGAGCAGGTTGACCGCCACAGCGAAGAGTCCCGGCAAGAAGCTCGAAGAAAAAGGCGCGGCCAGAAGAACTAGAATTGAAGCAGACCGGGGACTCATCCCCGTAGAGGACCCGAAATCGAGTATGTATGAAGTCACAGTGGAGGCTGGCTTTTCCTCCGGGCATTATCTTCGCAACTATCGCGGCAAGTGCGAGAACCCGCACGGGCACAACTACAAGGTGCGCGTGACGCTCTGCGGCAAAGAACTCGACCCCGCGGGACTGCTGCTCGACTTCAAGTTGCTGAAACAGGTGATGCGGCCGGTGATCGACCGGATCGACCACCAGATGCTCAATGAGCTCGCGCCCTTCACCGAGCTGAACCCCTCGGCTGAGAATATCGCCAGGTTCTTCTTCGATCAGACAAATGAGCAGCTTGCCGAGATGACTTCCGGCCGCGTGCGCGTGAAGGACTGCACGATCTGGGAGACCGACACGACGACCGCAACTTACTACGAGTAAGAGGCGGCGCGCGCGACGGCGCTATTTCATCGCGGTGGATTTGGACTGCAGATACTTTTCGAACGGGATTTCAAAGTAGAAGAGCTCATTTCCGTCGGCATCGCGCAGCTTGCGCAGGTGCAACTTGGCGCCCCGCAGCGGGTGATCGAGCTGGGAGACGTCGTAGAACAGGAATCCCGCGCGCGTCGAGTGGGGCTCGACCACAAGGGCCTCGTATTCAAATGTGTCGAAGTCGCGCTCGATGTCCTGGTTGCTCGCCTTGGGCTTCATCTTGATAGGGGGCATGGGACCGGGCAAGGGGAGCTTCTTGCCTTCGCGCTCCGTGCGGGTCATCAGCCGTTCCACATCGTCTGGCTCGGCGGCCTGGATCTTGTCGCCTGCCGCGGTGATGAAGAGGATGCGGGCGTCGCGAAGGGAGATGGGCTTGTCGCCGTTGTTGGTCACGATGAGGCGGACCGGCATTACGCCGTGTCCCAGGTAGTCAATCCGGAAGATTGATTCCTTTTCGCGCGTGTCGTAGGGTTCGACCGCGATGGCGACCTTTTCGTTGTCGTGGACCTCGACGGCAGCGAAGGAAGATGCCGGCTGGATCGGAGGCGGAGTGTGATCACTTGCGGCTGCCGGCAGGCCTAAACAGAGAGCCAGCAACAGTAAACCAAATCCTCTCATCGTGCTCGACTGTATCATCTTAGGGTTAGACAGGACGAAAGCGAATCCGTCTCGCATGATTCTATTTATCTACAACGTGGCACTGTTCGCAGCCCTCGTCGCCGGTGCGCCGTGGTGGCTGTGGAGAATGGCGACCACCCAGAAGTATCGAGAGGGCTTAGGCCAGCGGCTGGGCCGCGTTCCAGAGGCGCTGAGGAAGGCGGACTTCAGGCCGGCAATCTGGCTTCATGCGGTCTCAGTCGGCGAGGTGCAGGCGGTAAGCCGTTTGGTACAGGAGCTTGGCGCGGCCCTTCCGGATCATCGCCTGATGATTTCCACCACGACGCGAACCGGCCAGGCACTGGCTCGCGAGCGGTTCGGCGGCGACCGGGTCTTCTATTGTCCGCTGGATCTTCCATGGGCCGTGCGGAGGTATCTCAAGGCTCTTGAGCCGCGGATGCTGATCCTCGCGGAGACTGAGTTCTGGCCGAATCTCCTCAATGGCTGTTTTCGCCGCGGGATCCCGGTCGTGGTCGTGAATGCGCGCATCTCGGATCGTTCGTGGCCGCGTTACCAGATGCTGCGCCGGCTTTGGAGGCCGATTCTTGAGCGGCTGGAGCGCGTTCTGGCGCAAAGCGAGGTCGATGCGGAGCGTCTGAAGGCGCTTGGGTGCCGGCCGGAGCGAGTCACGGTTGCGGGCAATCTCAAGTTCGACGTGCGCGCGACGCAGGAAGCGGAGGCCACGCGGCTGCTGAGATCTCGAGCGCGGGACCTGCGCTTCGTTGTTGCCGGAAGCACGCTTGAAGGCGAAGAGGCGGCTTTGCTTGAAGCATGGCCGCGTCTGGTTGAAGCCGACCCGAACCTGGTCATGGTGCTCGCGCCGCGTCACCCGGAGCGATTCGGAGCCGTGGCCGCTCTTCTTGCGAACTCGGGCGCTCGCTGGCTCAGGCGGTCGGACTGGAAGGGTAAGCCGGAAGGCGCAATCGTGCCTGTTGAGCCCGGCCAGATCATTCTGATGGATACGATAGGCGAACTCGCTTCGGTGTATTCGCTGGCCGCTGTGGCATTCGTGGGTGGAAGCCTCATCCCTGCAGGCGGCCACAACCCGCTGGAGCCAGCGCAATTCGGTATACCCATCGTGATGGGACCGCACTATGCGAACTTCCGCGCCATCACCGACGATCTGTGCGCACATGACGCCATCCGCATTGCACCAAGAGAAGAACTGGCCGAGGCGCTGACGAGCCTATTGCGAGATACCGCAGCCGCTTCAGAAATGGGTGAGCGCGCCCGGCGGGTCTTTCAGCAGCAGGCCGGAGCCACCGCACGGACCGTGGATGCGATTCGTGGGATCCTCGAACCAAAAGCGGAAACCTCTGCCGTCGGCGCCGCGCCGCGCGACGACGGGAGAACGGCATGACGCAAACACCTCCTGCCCGCCCCCTGCTTGCGCCCCTGGTTCCCATCTACCGCCTTGGTCTTGCTCTTCGGGAAACGCGCCTGTGGCGCGGCTGGGAACCCCCGCGTCGCCTGCGCTATCCGGTGATCAGCATCGGCAATCTGTCCACTGGCGGCTCGGGAAAGACGCCGTTTGCCATCACGCTGACAAAGCTTTTAATGGCAAGCGGCTTCCACGTCGATGTGCTCTCCCGGGGATACGGCCGGAAAAGCCAGTCAGCAGTACGCGTCCGGCCCGAAGGAACTGCCGAGGAGTTTGGCGATGAGCCGCTGCTGATCGCGAGCGAAACAGGTGCTGAGGTTTATGTGGCTCCGCAGCGATACGACGCGGGCCAGATGGCCGAGGCATATTTCGATGCAGCCCAGCCAGGCGGCATGAAACGTCCCGCCGTACATATCCTCGATGATGGCTTTCAGCACCGACAGCTTGTGCGCGACATTGATTTGGTTCTCCTGAATCAGGATGACTGGCACGACCAACTGTTGCCTGCCGGCAACCTGCGTGAACCTGTCCGCGCCCTTGGCCGTGCAGACTGTGTTGCCATTCCCGCGGATCAATCGGGGCTTGAGGCTGAAATGAAAGCCCGGGGCTATACCGGAGCCATTTGGCGCATTCATCGCCGCATGGAGGTCCCGGTTGTCGATGGGCCGGTCGCAGCTTTTTGCGGAATCGCTCGCCCTGAGCAGTTCTTTGCAGGACTGGAAGGAGCGGGTCTCCGCTTGGCGTCGCGCGTTGCCCTCCGTGATCACCACCGCTACACCAGCAACGATGTAGTGCACCTGGTGTCCACGGCAAAAGCATCAGGCGCGTCCGCTCTGATCACAACCGAAAAGGATCGCGTCCGGCTCGGGAATCTGGCTTCGGAGCTTCCGGAGGAATTGCCTTTGAGGACTGCGCGCCTCCGGATCGAGATCGAAGACCAGAACACGGCTATCGACTGGCTCACGGCACGGCTTGCAACGCGGTCTGTTGCCGATTCCCTATGAGAAAATCAGAGTTTGCAGACGCAATCCAAGTTTCGCCTGCTTGTGGTTCGCCTCGGCGCCATGGGAGACATCCTGCACGCCCTTCCGGCTGTGACGGCGCTGCGCATGGCGCATCCTGAGTGGGCGATTGACTGGGTCGTCGAGCCAAAGTGGCGCGCCCTGCTGGCTGCGGAAGGCAGCGCCGTCCGCGACACGAACAATCCAGCTCCGAAACAGCCGGTCGTTGACCAACTCCACTTTGCATCCACAAAGGAATGGCGCCAGGGTCTTTTTGCCGCCAAGACCCGAAACGAGATCGGAGCCCTGCGTCGGTCGCTCAAGGCCGGCGGCTACGACACGGTGCTCGACCTTCAGGGCGCGATACGGTCCGCAGTGATCAGTCGCATGGCGGGAAGCCGGCGTGTCGTCGGCGAATCCAACCCCCGCGAACGCGCTGCGCGCTGGCTCTTCACGGAGCGGATCGAAACCCACGGCGCGCACGTGATTGAGCAGGGTTTGGAACTGGCTTCGGCCGTTGCCGGCGACGTGCTCGCTCCCGTTCGGCCCTTGCTCCCCGTGGATGCTGCTGCCGAAGCCTGGGCCGACGAGGTGATGCCGCTCTCTGCCGGCGGGCAGGCAGTACTCATCAATCCGGGCGCCGGATGGGGCGCCAAGCGCTGGCCGGTCGAGCGGTATGCCGACGTTGCGCGAACGTTGCTGGGGCGCGGCTTCCGCGTCTTCGTAAATGCCGGTCCCGGAGAAGTGCTGCTTGCCGATTCCATTGTCCAGCGAACCGGTGGCGGCGCCACCCCGCTGTTGTGTTCGCTGCAGCAGCTCATCGCCATCACCCGGCGGGTCGCGCTGGTAATCGCCGGCGACACGGGCCCGCTCCACCTGGCATGCGCGCTTGGCCGACCGGTCGTTGGCATCTACGGGCCCACCGATCCCAGCCGGAATGGCCCGTTCGGTACGCAGTTCAGAGTATTGCGGAGTCCGGACAGCCGCCGCGACCACACGCGCCACGAAGCCCCCGAGGCCGGCCTGCTCACCATTACACCGGAAGACGTGCTGCGGGCTGCGGACGAACTGCTCTATCCTGAAGCCGCACTATGACTCAGTCTCCCGCGACGACGAACGATTGGATCACCCGCTGGCAGCGTGTGGCGCGCCGCATCCGGGTTCCGCTGGGCTTCGCGACCGCCGCGCTCTACCTCTTCGAGCTGTGGCGCCGCGCCCCCCAGCCCTCAGCCATCGCGTGGAGTCTCGCCCTGGTCTTGCCCGGTCTCTGGCTGCGCGGATACGCCGCCGGCTACGTGAAGAAGAATCGCGAGCTCACGCAGACGGGCCCTTATGCGCACACGCGCAATCCCCTCTACCTTGGTTCGATCCTGATCGCTGCCGGATTTGCCGTTGCGCTGCTCAGTTGGCCCGTTGCAGTGGCGCTAACCTTCATGTTTCTAATCATCTACATTCCGGTAATCGCCTCCGAGGAGCGATTTCTGCGCGCCACCTTTTCGGACTTCGAGGCCTATTGCCGCCGGGTCCCGCGCCTGCTCCCGCGCATCACGCCCGCCAACCCGCCGGCTTCTTCCAGCGCCGTAACCGAAGTGCCGTCAGGCAGCTTCTCTTTTGCCCTGTACTTGAGGCACCGCGAGTACAATGCAGCTATAGGGGCCGTGCTCCTCTACCTCAGCCTGCTCCTCCTTCGGCCGGCTCTGGATCTCCTTGTACGTGTGCCGCGGTGAAGAGTCACCAACGCCCTAAACCAGTTGCCGGCAGCCAAAGGGGCGTTCCAGCCCGAGAGAAGTCAAAGCACTAAGGAGCAGAGCACGACGGTGAAGAAGCGCACGATACTCCTGACACTCTTTTGCGCTCCGATCTTCGCCACCATCACGCACGCCCAGCAATTCCCTCAGCTTCCTCCACCCCGTGCCGGCTTCAGCTTTCCACAGAAGCAGACGCTGACCTATTCGGTTGATTGGCGAGTCTTCTCCGCTGGAACCGCGGTACTGCACTTCGAGGATGCAGGCGATAACGAGCGCATTACGGCCACCGCCGAGACCGCCGGCGCGATCGACCTGCTGTTTCATGCAAGCGATCACTTCCAATCGAGCTTTGACCGGGCCAAGGGCTGCACCCTCGAATTCAACAAACAGACCGTGGAGGGCCGTCGCCAGATCAACTCCACGCTCAAGCTCGACTATGCCCAATCCAAGTCGATTCTCGACGAAAAGAACCTGGTGACCGGGCAAACAAAGCATGTGGAGTCGCCCATACCCGGCTGTATGACCGATCTGCTCACTGGCGTCTTCTACACGTCATCGCAGCCCCTGGAAGTTGGCCATAACGTTGTGCTTCCGGTCGTCGATGCCATGCACAATGTGCCTGTCACGATGAAGGTGGAGGGCCGCGAAGAGATCAAGACGCCGCTCGGCACCTTCAAGACCATCCGCGTGGAGCCGACTGCCGATGCGGGCGTCGTAAAGAACCGCGGCAGCATCTGGATCTGGTACACGGACGATGAACGACATCTTCCGGTGCAGATGCGCGCACGCCTCTTCTGGGGCACCATCACCTTCCGCCTCATCGCCAACGAGAACAAATAACGGCAGATGCATCAAGCTGTTCGCCACTCCTGTACTCATCAACGCGCCCGTTGCGCCACCGCCACAGCCAAAAAAATGAAGATTTCTGCTCTGTCCTCGAATGCGTTTTGGCGTGCGCGGAACTTTGAGTGCGTGGTATAACTGCCGGTAAGTCGGGCTTTCAACTCTCGTGCGGAGACCAGCCATGCACATGAACGCCGACCAGATCCGCGACTACACGCCATTTGCCCACCACGTTCGCACCGTGCTTCCCACCATGATTGGGCAAAAGAAGATCATGGACGCGCTGAAGAACCACTCCGGCGCCACGGACGACATCATCAAGAAGGGCTTGCTGTGGGGCAGCGGTCCGTTGGTCAACGTAAAGATGCTTGTGCCTCTGGAGCGCAACGGACGCGTGGTCACTCCGACCGGGGGCTACACACTGGGCTCGAACACGATCGATGTCGCTACAGCGGACGTGGGCCGATTTCAAACTGGCCAGGACATGCGCACAACCCCCAGGCGCGGACAGGTGCATTTAATCACCGTCATCCTGCTGCACGAGATGACGCACTGGGCCCGGGAGCTTTCGAAAACGAACGAATCTCCGGATGAAGAGGACGGCTGGGAGTTCGAGAAAGAAGCGTACGGCAAAAAGATGGACGAGCGCTAATTCCCCTCTCTTTGAGACAGATCAAGAGACACGCTCACTGCATTCGATACCGCTCGCGCATCAGCCGCTGCAGCCTGGGCCAGTAAATAAGGTCGAATGCCAGCTCCTTGTCGGGAAACATGACGAGCGCGGCGCGGCGCGTGTCGGCCACCATCTCTGAAGCCTCATCAACTGTGAGCGTGTGGTCCTGCGCGATGACCTGCATCACCATGTTCATCACCATCTGCAGTCGGCGAATCTTTCGACTCTCCTCCTTCAGTTCTTCGGGTGATTGAGCCGGCTCGCGATGACCGGCCTCTGGAAGGGAAGGGGAAGCTGGGACGGCGTTCTGCTGCCGTTCCCAAGGGATATCCGATTGGCCCATGCGGCAATTCCTCCTGAGCTATTGGACGGAAGGTTGTGCTTGGTGTGCATCGTAGCACTGAACGGAATCGCCACTGGAGTTACCAAGGAGGGACATTCGCCAAAGCATTCTGAGAAAACCCCGTTACAAGAGGCGGCAGTTAGCCTGGAGGCGCACGGAAGAGCTCTTCGCTCGATGCAGACGCTGTCATCTTGAGCGGAGGTCGCCATGGCGACCGGAGTCGAAAGATCTGTGGTTGTTCTCAAGAATTCATCCGGTCGAATGCACGCTTTAGGTCAGCCGGCTCTGCGTCGTACCATTTGTGCTCGAAGACGCGCTTGTGCAGGTCGCCCGTGACGCCGACATAGAGCGTATGGCTGCGGCTACCCATGATGTACGTGAAGTAGGTTGACGCGGTCATTCCGGCATCATACCGAACATGGTCCTATCGCAACGTGACGGAGGCAACCGCAGATCTTTCGACTCCGCTTCGCTCCGCTCAAGATGACAACTGCCTTACGGCTTGACGTTGCACCTACGGTCAACCTGAGCACCGTGGCTTCCCATGGTAAGGCGCTCACCATCACGGACAACGCAGCATCCGTAGAATAAAGATTGGATGGCTTTCACCGAACAATACGATGTAGTGGTTGTGGGCGCCGGACACGCCGGGTGCGAAGCGGCTATGGCTGCGGCGCGCATGGGCCTGAAGACCGCGATCATCACCATGAATCTCGACCTGATTGCCCAGATGAGCTGCAATCCAGCCGTCGGCGGCGTGGCCAAGGGCCACCTCGTGCGCGAGGTCGACGCGCTGGGCGGCATCATGGGCGAGGTCGCAGATGCCGTCGGCATCCAGTTTCGCCTGCTTAATACGTCGCGCGGTCCCGCCGTCTGGAGTCCCCGCGCACAGTGCGACAAGCAGCTTTACCGCGTGAAGATGCGCGAAGTCCTCGAGGGCCAGCCGGGCTTGCACATCCGCCAGGCGGAAGTCGTCAATCTTGTGATTGAAGATAGTGATCAGGGATCAGGGGTCAGGGGTCATAGACGGCGTGACTGGGTTGAAGCTCCGCGACGGCCGCAACCTGATGGCCGGCGCGACCATCATCACCACCGGCACTTTTCTCAACGGACTCATTCACTGCGGAGAAGAGCGCTACCCGGCGGGCCGCAGCGGCGAACCGGCTTCTGTTCTGCTCGGCGAAGCCCTGCGGGCTCTCGGCCTGCGCACCTGCCGCCTCAAGACCGGCACGCCTCCTCGTCTCGACGGCCGCACCATCCGGTGGGATGTATTTGAAGAGCAGCCGGGCGACGCGGATCCAACGCCCTTCAGCTTCCGCACCAAGAAGATCGTGCAGCCGCAGATCAGCTGCCACATCGCCTTCACCACGCCGGAGACGCTGCGGCTCATCCGCGAGAATGTGCATCGCTCGGCAATGTACTCGGGGCAGATCGAGGGCATCGGCCCGCGCTACTGCCCGTCGATCGAAGACAAGGTCGTCAAGTTTCCAGACAAGACGCAGCACCAGTTCTTTCTCGAGCCGGAGGGGCTGAACACGCACGAGGTCTACGTCAATGGCATGTCCACGTCGCTGCCGATGGAGGTGCAGTGGCAGATCGTGCGTTCGATTCCGGGCCTCGAAGAAGCTGAGATGCTGCGCCCCGGCTACGCCATCGAGTACGACAGCGTCGACGCCACAGAACTCGATCGCGCGCTGCGCGTCAAGAGCATGGAAGGCCTTTATCTCGCGGGACAGATCAACGGAACCAGCGGTTATGAAGAGGCTGCGTGCCAGGGCATCATGGCCGGTATCAATGCAGCGCTCTGGCTCAAGGGCGAACCGCCGTTCACCATGGATCGCACCGAGGGATACACGGGCATCCTGATCGACGACCTGATCTCAAAGGGTACCAACGAGCCGTACCGCATGTTTACCTCGCGTGCCGAGTTCCGCCTGCATCTGCGCATCGACAATGCCGACCGCCGTCTCACTCCGCATGGCCGGCGGCTTGGCCTGATCAACGACGAGGCCTGGGCGGAGTACGAGCAGAAGCAGGCACGCATGGCCGCACTCGAGAAACTGCTTACCAGCCGCAAGGTGGATGCCGATGGTCTGGCCGCCGCAGGATTTTGGCGAACTCAGCGCAACCGCCGGGCAGACCTGGGCTCAACTGCTCAAGCGGCCTGAAGTGACGATCGAGCCAATTCTCGGTGCCTTGCGCGAAGAGCTTGCGCAGCGAGCCTCTTCTCGCCTACTTCACTGACCTCGCTCATCACATTCCCGAGGAGCGCGCCGCAATTCGCAACGAAGCGCGCGCCGTCGAGACCGAGATCAAGTTCGCCGGCTACCTCGAGCAGCAGAAGAAGTCCATCGAAAAGCTCAAGGCCGCCGAAGCCGTCGCCATTCCCGAGTGGATCGAGTACGGCACCATCAGCGGTCTCTCGCGCGAGATGCGCGAGACGCTCGAGCGCGTGCGTCCCCATCACCATTGGTCAGGCCAGCCGCATTCCCGGCGTGACTCCGGCCGCGCTCTCGCTTGTGCACGTCTCCATCCGCCTGCAGGGCGCCAGGCGCTCAAGCGCTTCGGTGGCGTAAGCCCGAGCGTGCTCTTTCGCTGATGTAGAGTGGGGTATGCTTACCCAACCTTGCAGGATCGCCCTCGCATTGGTCTGGCTTGCGACCATTCAAATTCACGCACAAGGCGCTGCATCCGTGGCGGTTCGCGCCCGCGATCTTGGCGTTCCTTTCGATGGAACTCCCGGCCCGCTGAACGCAATCACTGACGTCGCCGGCGTGCAGGTGGGCGCAACCACGATCATTCGCGGCGAAGGCGCACTGAAAGAGGGCGAAGGCCCGGTCCGCACCGGCGTGACCGTCGATTCTGCCCCGCGGATCAAAGAACACTGACCCCGTGTATGCCGGGTGGTTCAGCCTCAACGGCAATGGCGAGATGACCGGCACCACCTGGGTGGAAGAGTCGGGATTTCTCGAGGGTCCGGTCGCCATCACCAACACGCACAGCGTCGGCACGGTCCGCGATTCCATGATCGCGTGGGGACTGAAGCACGGCGCACTGGCGCAGCCGTGGGCATTGCCGGTTGTGGCCGAGACATGGGATGGCTTTCTCAATGACCTCAACGGCTTTCACGTGAAGCCGGAGGACGTGTTCGCCGCGCTTGACTCTGCGAAGAGCTGGCCCGATTGCCGAGGGCAACACCGGCGGGGGAACAGGAATGGTGTGCTACGGGTTCAAGGGTGGCACCGGTACCGCTTCGCGCGTGTTGCCTTCAAATCTGGGCGGCTACTCCGTCGGCGTGCTGGTGCAGTGCAATTGCGGACGCCGTCCGCAACTGACAATTGCCGGCGTGCCCGTCGGGAAGGAGATTCCCGGAGCAGAGCCCTATGCACAGCTCTCGGAGCCCGTATCGCTCCCCGGCAGCGAGACGAAGGGCGACGTGGGTTCCATCATCATCGTCGTCGCAACCGATGCGCCGCTGCTGCCGAATCAGCTCAAGCGGCTCGCGCGCCGCGCTTCGCTCGGCCTTGCGCGAACCGGCTCAATATCCGGCAACGGCTCCGGCGACATTTTCATCGCATTTTCGACTGCCAACCCGCACGCCAACGCAGAGCCCGGGCCGAATACGGTAAAGACCGTTTCGAACGAACGCATCAGCCCGCTCTTTTCAGCCACAGTTGAGGCAACTGAAGAAGCAATTGTGAACGCTATGGTTGGCGCCAAGACCATGACAGGAATCGACGGGCACACCGTCATCGCCCTGCCGCACGACAAGCTTCAGCAGGCGCTGAAGAAGTACAACCGCTGACCGCTCCGGATTGCTCGGGTTACTGCTTCTCTTTGTCGCTCTTTGAGAACAGCGGAATGTGGAACGGCATCTCGGCGGTCGATTGCTTCTTGTTCTTCGAGTTCGAGTCCTCACGAAGCAGTGTGCGCTGCGAATTAAGGCACACCCACCCGCTGCGCGCATGCTCAAATACCTGCGTGAACACGCCCTTTTCATCCACCGAGCCGGTAACGCCCTTGTGGTGCATCGCATAGGTGCCGTTGGCCACCGCCGTGTCTCCCAGCAACCGAACCGTTATCACCCGCTGCGAGATGTGCAGGGTCTTGTCCTCGCCCGCAATCAGGCTGGCAAGCTGCTGATTCCGGGTGGTAATGTCGCCCGCCGCTGATACATCCAGAAACAAGGGAGACAGAACCAGCTCCAAAGCATATTGGTCCCGCATGTTGATGGCGTTATCCCATGTGTCCAGAATCTTCTGAAACTGCTGGACTTCGGGGGACGATGTTGAGGCTACAGGTGCCTGGGCAGGCGCCGGGCTCGGCGCCGAGCCAGCGTCCGAAACCTGAGCGATCGCAAGACTGGAAAAAAGGAAAACAAAGAAGCAGACTGCAATACGAGTCATACGCGAACAAGACTCCCAGCTTTGATGATATCGCTTGGACGCCGGGAACCGGCTATGGGGTGCAGAAATCGACGGGCTGTGGGAGCGGAAAATGCAGGGTTGCTCCCCCGCCTTAGGTCAGCATCTGGAGGCGGTCGGGCTGCTGGATCGTGATGATCGAGTCCTCGATGGTGATCCAGCCGTCCTTACGGAACTGGCCCAGTGTGCGGGTGACCGTCTCGCGCGTGGTGCAGGCCATGGAGGCCATCTCTTCGTGGGTGAGAAGAAGCGGGAAGCGGAATCCGCCGCCATTCAGATGCTCGCCAATCTGGTGCGACAGCTCAAGCAGCAGGCGGCCGAGCCTCGCAGCCACCGTCTCGGCGAGTGCGATGCGGCATGCGTCCTGCAGTGCAAAGCGGTATTCCTGGCAGATGCACTGCACAGCACGCATCTGCGCTTCCCTGTGGCTGCGCAGGAAGCTGAGAAACCGTTCTCTTTCGACGGGACGAAGCTGGGCCGCAGTGAGCGATTCGGCTGAAACCTCATAAACTCCATGCGAGAGCACAGCGTACAGCCCGAGTACGGATCCGGGCCCAGCGACACGAACGATCATTTGCCGGTCTTGCGCCCTGCCTGCTGTGAGCTTGAGATAACCGCCGCAAATGAGGTAGAGGCACCGGGCGTCTTCTCCTTGCGTGAAGAGAGAAGACTGAGGTGGCAAGCTGATTGTGCTGCTGATCAGTTCCAGGTCCGCAAGGACCGCGCTTCCAAGCGAGCAGAACCAGCCCGGACGCCGAACCAAGCAAGCCGCGCACCCCGCTGGAGACTGGCGCGAGATGTGCTTCTGCCGTCTCTCTCCCCCTGCCGGAATTTCGGATTCCGTCATTGCGTCGCCTGAATCAAGATTGCAGGAGTCCGTCCAGGGTGGATGTGACGGGGCTCACGCCTTCATGATTCACTCTCTGACCGGAGCAACGGGGAGCCGGAGATGGACGTCTGCCGGAACAAGGAGGGTTTTTCTTCAATGAGGCGGGCCGGATGCGACCAGACGCAAGGCGATATCGCGGTTTTCAGCATCATATGTGTGTTAGTGTGAGCTCGTGCACGTAAACGCATGATTGGGTTGGCGATCACGCGCCTAGATTCCCGCACCGACCATGCCATTCTGACTCGCCAGATCAACTCACGTGTCTCTGTTCGTTAAGTTCTGAATTGAAAAGAGTTGCAGCGCACTGCGCATTTTCCTGGATTCCCCCTTCGGGACACCGGAGCTCCTCAGCCGGGGAGCAGAAAATGAGCGAAAGTCTACCAGCCAGAGTATGTGATGAAGGTCACCGTTCACCGATCTGCAGTCACTGTAGGATGCAGCCCATGAGGTGATGCTCCGCACAAGAGCGCGCCTTCGTACCAGAAAGACCCAGAACCCGGCGGCACATTCGTTTTCCTTATTGCTGTTCAATGTTGCTGTGTTCTGGCCGAGCCGGAAGGTTGCCAAGAGAGCTTCCAAGGTGGTACTTGATGCGTAGAAACAGGCCAGTAGTGCGATTGCTGATCGTTGCTGTCTCGGGAAGGTGTCCGGGACTGCGAGCCCTTTTGGTGCTGTTGTTTGCGGTGGGCTTCTTGTCCATCTCTGCAACGGGTGCACCTCGGAAGGGCGCCAACCCCGCCGGTGCGAATTCCAGTCAGGCAGCGCCCGCGCCGGGAGATTTTGTGGGACAGGAGACCTGCGCGACCTGCCATGAAGAGGTTGCCAAGGGCTTTGCCGGGAACCCGCACACCAAGCTGGCTGAGGCGCACGGAAAGACCGGGGTCACCTGCGAAGGCTGCCACGGGCCGGGTAAGGCGCACGTCGATGGCGGCGGTGACGCGACGAAGATTTTCAATCCCGCAAAGGCGACAGCCAAGGAAGTCGATGCTAAGTGCCTCGAGTGCCACCAGGGCCAGCACGCCAACTTCCAGCGCACCGCTCACGGCGAAGCCAATGTGAGCTGCGTCGGCTGCCACAGCATCCACGTCGGCGAGGACAAGGAACACCTCCTCAAGGTTTCGCAGCCGATGCTCTGCTTCCAGTGCCACACTGACGTCAAGCCGCAGTTCAACATGCCCTTCCATCACAAAGTGGAGGAAGGCCTCGTCAAGTGCTCCGATTGCCACGATCCTCACGGAACCTTCAACAAGAAGAATCTGCGGTCCTCATCGCAGATGGATGCAGTCTGCACCAAGTGTCATGCGGATACAGCAGGACCGTTCGTCTATGAGCACGCGGTTGTCAAGACTGAGGGCTGCACGGCATGTCACTTCCCGCACGGCGGACCAAACCCGCGCCTGCTCAATCGCGCCACCGTCAACACGATCTGTCTGCAGTGCCACTCGCCATCGCCTAACTTCTCAACCGCCCAGCCTCTTGGGCCTGCGCATAACCAGGCAGTGCAATATCAGTCGTGCACGATCTGCCACGCGAGCATTCACGGATCAAACACAAACGCAGTGTTCTTCAACTCCGTACCGTAAGGGGGCGTACGATGACAAAGCAGACAGAATTTGCGCATAGTCTGGTTGGGTTGTCGGCCGGCGTCAGCATCTGCCGGTTGCGCACCCTTACATTAGCAGCCATCTTCGTTGCAGGCGGTGCAATTTCCGGCACTGCGCAGGACCAACCAACACCTCCTGCACCCGCAACACCCGTGCCGGCGGCACCAGCGCCAGCCGCTCCGGCGGCCGCAAAGCCCGCGCCAGAGAAAGCACCCCTGCCTTCCGATTCAACTGAGAAGAAGGTGGGTCACTATATGGTGCACTCGATGATCGAGCTTGGTGGCACCATCACATCGAAGGACGGCAGCGAGGCGATGTGGGCGACGATGGTGAACACGGGTACCGGAGTGCGACTTGTGGGCCAGTCCCTCGAGATGCACTCAACCGATACCTCCAAGACGCCATTCTTCGATACGCTCTCCACCGCCAGTTATGGCTACGGAGGCAACCCGTTCGACACGACATTTCTGAAGGTCTCCAAGGGCCGGTGGTACGATTTCGACGGAAACTTCAGGCGCAATCGCAGCTATTATGACTACAACATCCAGGTCAATCCGTTCCTGACGTCGGCAACAAGTGCCACGCCGGTTCTGGTTCCCGTACCGAGTTCGTTGCACCTGTTCAATACGGTTCGTCGCGACACGAACACATTGGTAACTCTTCTTCCCGTATCCAGGATCAGCTTTCGCGCCGGCTACAACCACGGCACCAATGAAGGTCCAAGCTACTCCTCAGTTCACGGAGGAGGCGACGTGCAGGTGTTTCAGTGGTGGCGCAATGGTCTTGATACATATGTCGGCGGCGTGGATGCGAAGCTCGCCAAGCGCACAACCCTCAGTTACGACCAGTTTTACGGCCTGTACAGAGGCGATACATCGAACACACTCGCTGGCGCGACATGGAAGCTTGCAAACGGGACGCCGATATCTCAGGGCTTCAACGTTCTCACCGGTCCGACCGTCACCTGTGGATCCGGCGCAACCAAGACCCAAAACGTCTTGAACGGAATCTCGAATCCGTTCTGCAATCAGACCATCACTCAGCAACAGTCGCAACCCACGCGCACCTCGTTCCCAACCGAGCAGCTTCGCTTCAGCTCGCACTATTGGGACAAGGTTGCGATGAACGGGCGCTTCACTTACAGCGGCGCCACTCTCAACGTGAACAGCTTCAACGAGACCTTCAACGGCTTCCTTTCTCGTACAACCCTTCGCCAGGAGATTGACACAGGCGCGCTGAATGACAGGGGTCGCCTCGCCCACAACAAGCGGATCAACGTCAACGCCGACTACGGCATCGAGGCGGAGATCAACAAGTGGCTCTCAGTTTCTGATGCGTTCAATTTCTGGGACGTCAGGGTTCCCGGCCACTCTATTGTGGTCGTCTGCGATCTGGGATAACACGCCTTTCGTGCCTGGCGGCCCGACACCTGTGCCGTCTTCAAGTCTGAGCGTAAACACGCCGCTCTCGAGCCTCCATAACTACACCAATACCAATGAAGTATTCGGGTTCCTGTCGCACGAGAACATCATGAACACGGCTCTTGCCACGTTCACAGTCATGCCGCAGTTCAAGTTCTCGGCGGGGTGGCGCTTCAACAACCGTGAGATCAAGTATGGTGAGGATCCCACGCTTGCCTGGCATCAGAATGGTGTCCTGCTGGGCGCGGTCATCCAGCCTTCGAACCTTGTACGCGTGAACCTGAATTTCGAGTCGATGGACTCACATTCCGCGAATTCGGAAACAACAACCAATTCCTATACGCGACTCGGGCCTAATTCGACATATCATTTCCAGGCACGAGTCGTATCGGCTCCGAAAAAATGGGTCAACTTTGCAATTGCGGTGAATGACTACCACGGGGAAAATAATGACCCGCTTGTCAATCACACCGAATACGCGCGCAACTTCAGCTTCGCTACACAGTTCATTCCAACGGAGACGGTGAGTCTCGACTTTAACTACGCACACGACGTCGTTTTTTCGGAGACGGACCTGTGCTATATGTTCACTGCGACAGCAAACGCCTTTCTTCCGCCGGGAGCAGCGAACGCCGGAACCTGCCTGGCGTCCAATGGGGGATCAAGCAGCCTGTATCTCGGATCCGGCTACTACAACGCACCGTCAGATTTCTTCATCGGATCCGTGAACTACGCTCCCTCCAAAATTCTCAGGATCAATGGCGGGTTCAGAGCCACCGAATTAAACGGAGCGGCTGAATTGCTGAACCCGTACAATCCGCCAGGCGCGCTTCTGTCAAAGAACATCTCACCGTTCGCCGATGTGCAGATCCGAATCGCGCAGGGATGGTATTGGCACGGCAATTGGGAGCATCACGGCTACGAGGAAGGCGGACCTTCGGGAGGCGTCAATGGCAACGTCTTTGTTCCAGGCAGTGTGATCCCCTCGCGCGATTACCACGGGGATGTTTTCACTCTGAGTGTGAAGTACGCATTCTAACTACCGGGGTGTACCGGTCAGGTTATGTGGCCGGTGCGCCCCTTTGTTTCTCAACCATTCACGTCGCAGCGATTTCCCTGGGTACGTGCAGAGGAAACAAGGCGGCCGTTGTTGAAGAATTCCCCTTCGTCAGCGATTGACCCCGCGTACGCAGCCGGGAGACCTCTGGGGAGTTAAGCAATGACAAACAGGGCAAGAATTTCCTTGGTGTCGGTTTTTATGCTGTTTTTTGCCGGCGCCTCGAGCTTTGCGCAGTCTTCAGCGGAAGCAACTTACAAGGCCAAGTGCCAGATGTGCCATGGCGCAACTGGGTTGGCCGACAGCCCGGCGGGCAAGTCGATGAAGGTCTCGCCAGTGACCGATCCTGCGGTGAAGAACATGTCTGAGGCCAAGATGGTCGAAGCGGTTCACAACGGCATGGGGAAGATGCAGCCGTACAAAGACAAGTTGAGCGACGCTCAGATAAAGGACGTGGTAGCCTACTTCCGCACCTTTTTGAAGTAGCACGAGCGGTGCAAGAGCGGCGCGATTCTGCCAACGGATTCGCGCCGAATTCACCTGACGAGATTCCTGCTTGATGCACGTTCTCGAATCCCGGCGACGCCTTGTCAGCACAGGGGTTCAAGTGTGTAGCGCAATTGCAGGAGCGGGAATGGCCCCCGGCCCACTGGCCATGGAAGTTTCAAGGAGTTTTTAATGACCAAGACGATTCGTTCTCTGGCGGTGCTGGCTGTTACAGTATGTCTGGCCGGTTCCATGAGCTTCGCCCAGTCTGCAGGTGAAGCAATTTACAAGGCGAAGTGCGCAAGCTGTCACGGAAGCACTGGAACGCCGAGCCCCGGAATTGCCAAGACAATGGGCGTCAAGCCTGTTTCCGACCCGGATATGAAGAAGCTGAGCCTGGACGACGAGATTGCGGCGGTCACGAACGGCAAGGGCAAAATGCCTGCGTTCAAGAGCAAGCTCACCGAGGCCGAAATCAAGGACTCGGTAACGTACTACCGCACATTGAAGTAGAAATTCCCTTGGGCCCGCCGCATGGCGGGCCTTCCATTCTCTTGCTCGGGGGCAAATTCACAATGTTCGAGAGATTCCGCGAAAACTGGGTGCGGCCGGCGCTGTTCTTCGGCAACAATCCCATCAGCCTGGCCGGCGGCGCCATCACGACCGCTTCCGGCGTGACCATGATCGGTTATTGGGTGGTGGAACTGTTCGGCCGGCATACCGAAAATCCCTATACTGGGGATTATCTTCTTCCTCATTCTGCCCGCTCTCTTCGTTCTTGGCCTTGTTGCTGATTCCGGTCGGGCTGTTTTTGCGCCGCAGGAAGTTGAGGGCAGGCCGGGCGAAATTCCCGCCGAGTATCCCAAGATCGATCTCAACGACCGGATTTTCCGTCATGGCCTCGATATTGTTCTGCGTGGCCACGATCGTGAATCTGCTCGTGGTGTCGATGGCCAGCTATCGCGGCGCGGCTTACATGGATTCGCCTCAGTTCTGCGGGCAATCCTGCCACGTCATGCATCCCGAGTACACGGCCTACAAAGTCTCCGCGCATTCCCATGTCGACTGCGTTGAGTGCCACATCGGCTCGGGCGCGGCATCCTATTTCGAGGCCAAGGTCAACGGCACCAAGCAGCTGATTGAAGTCATGATCAATCGCTATCCCACTCCGATTCCTTCACCGGTGGACAACCTGCGCCCGGCGCGCGAAATCTGCGAGGCCTGCCACACGCCGGCCAAGTTCATCGGCGAGAAGCTGCTGGTCAAGTCCAGCTTTGCCGACGACGAAAAGAACACCGAGACTCAGAGCGTGGTCGTTCTCCACCTCGGCGGCCGCGACTCTCTCTCGAATCTGTCGGGCATTCACGGCGTTCACCTGGGCCACATCGAATACATCACCACTGACCCCACGCGAACCACCATTCCCTGGGTACAAAAGCGCAATGCGGACGGTTCCACGAGCGACTTTGCAACTTCGAGCCTCAAGGGCGCTGTTCCACAGGGCGAGCGCAGGGTCATGGATTGCATCGATTGCCACAATCGCGCAGCCCACACCATGCAGACCGCGGAGGATGCGCTGAACCGCGCCATGGTCGAAGGTGCAGTCAGCCCCGAGCTCCCGTGGGTTCACAAGAAGGGCCTCGAACTGCTCAAGGCCAACTACCAGACCGAAGCCGACGCGCGCGCGAAGATTCCCGAAGCAGCTCACCGCCTTCTACCGCAATGAACACCCCGACGTTCTGGCGGCAAAGCCCGGTCTTGTGAAGGCTGCCGGCGAAGGCCTGGTCTACATCTTCACGACCAACGTGTTTCCAGAGATGAAGGTCACCTGGGGCACACATCCCAACCACATCGGCCACATGAGTTATCCGGGATGCTTCCGCTGCCATGACGGCGACCACACGTCAAAGAGCGGCGAGACCATCACGCAGGATTGCTCCGCCTGCCACAACCTGCTGGCTGTCGACGAAGCAAAGCCCAAGGTCCTCAGCGACCTCGGTATTCAATAAGCTCACCGCAGTCTGGATGCACGAAGAGGGGCGGCCTGTTGCCGCCCTTCCTCTTGCCCGTAACGCGCCATGCACTCCGGCGTGGTAGGCTGGCTATTCGTTTCGGAGGACCGGATTCTCAATGCATTCCACGAAAGCAGTGAACTTCGACCTTGTAGCGGCGGCTCATGCGTCAATGATTGAACATGGCTTTGAACCGGACTTTCCCAAGGGAACTGAAGCCGAGCTCGCTCAGATCAAGGCGCACGCTGAAGTCTCAGCCACGGATGGCGTAAAGGATCTACGTAGTCTTCTCTGGTCCTCCATCGACAACGACACATCCAAAGACCTGGATCAGATCGAGTGGGCTGAGCAACTCGCCGACGGACGCATTCGCGTACTTATCGGTGTGGCCGACGTGGATTCGCGGGTCGCCAATGGCACGGTCCTCGATACCCACGCGCGAAGCGAGACCACCTCGGTTTATACCGGCGTCAAAGTCTTTCCCATGTTGCCGCCCGAGCTCTCGGAGGGCATCACCTCGCTCAATGAGAACGAAGACCGCGCTGCCATGGTGATCGAGTATGCGGTCGATCCGTCGGGCAACGTCGCGGAGGGCAAGGCGTACCGTGCACTGGTCCGCAACCGCGCGCAACTTGCTTACAACAGCGTTGGCGCGTGGCTCGAGGGCTCGCGGTCCCGCGCCGGAAAAGGTTGCTGCCAACGCTGATTTAGCCGCACAGCTCAAGCTGCAGGACCAAGCCGCGCAGCGCATGCTGGGAAGCCGGTTCCAGCACGGCGCGCTCGATCTCGAGACCATTGAGACCCGTCCTGTGATGCTGGCTGACGAGGCCGTCGATATCGCCCGTCAACAGAAAAACCGGGCCACATCGCTCATCGAAGAATTCATGGTGGCTGCCAACGGCGTTGTCGCCAAGGCCTTTGACGACGCAGGCATCGCATCGCTTCGGCGTATCGTGCGCACACCCAAACGCTGGGACCGCATCGTCGAGGTAGCCAATGGCCTTGGAACAAAGCTCCCGGCTGAGCCCGACTCGAAGGCCTTGAACGATTTCCTCCTCGCGCAGAAGCAGAAGGACCCCGATCACTTTCCCGATCTTTCGCTCGCCGTCGTCAAGCTGATGGGGCCTGGAGAGTACGTGCTGGTGAAGCCGAACGAGGTCTCACCCGGCCACTTCGGACTTGCCGTGCAGGACTACACGCATTCCACCGCTCCCAATCGCCGCTTTCCTGACGTCGTTACGCAACGCCTCATCAAGGCGTTGCTTTCCAGGGCTCCGCAGCCGTATTCCGAAGGCGACCTCAATGCCATTGCGCAGCGCTGCACGCAAATGGAGGACGCAGCGCGCAAGGTGGAGCGCGAGATGCAAAAGCGCATTGCGGCCGTCGTCCTGCGTCCGCGCATCGGGCAGACATTCCGCGGAATCATCACCGGCGTCAACAACTACGGGACATTCGTCAGAACCCTTGATCCGCATGTGGACGGCATGGTCGTGAACGTGGGGAAGCCCGGATCGAAAGGTCTGGATGTGGGAGATCGAGTCACGGTAAAGCTGGTATCGACCGACCCCGCACGCGGATTCATCGACTTCGCAGTCTGACCGGGCAAGAGCGGCCAGGGGAGCAAACGGTAGGATGAATCTCGCTCATTCCATCGCCTTCGCGCCCATTGACCAATGCAAGCCGCTATTCTTCGGCCTCAGGTAACCCAGCTGCGTCTGATCCGCTGCCTGCGGGCAACGCTGCATCGGCGGGAACTTCTGCCTCCGTCGGAGCAGCCGTGCCCGGCTCGTCAGACCACAGGGAGACAATCCACCAGATCACAACCGCAAGATAGATGGCGCTGTTGGCATTGAATAGCTTCTCCTGCAGGTCCACCACGCGCTGATACTCCGCCTGTGAGTGCGGCTGACCTGCGGTGCGGACGATGTTCTGCCAGATGGCCTGTACCGCAATCTGTGACAGCGACGCTGTTGAAAGACCGATGACGATCCGCTGCACGTGGCTGCGCCGCCCCGCTCCGTACCTCCAGCCAAACGCAACCACGAGCAACCCAAGCCCGATGTTCAGCACGTCGACGAGCAGCCCGGTCTTCTGCGCCAGCAACTGCAGCAGCGACAGCTTTGCCAGAGGGGTGTCAAACCCGATGGTCTTCCACGCCGGCCACGCTCCCCAGAAGCCAATCACCGCGGCTCCTGCCGCCAACAAGACGGTGCCCCAGATGATCCAGGTTTTGCGCTGCACCTTCCCGAAGGCAGACCGCGCCATCTCGCCGACCACGGCCAGGCCGAGCAGCGCCGAAAGATCCGCCATCACGATGAACGTTGCAGCCATCGTGAGTTGCGGCAACCGGCCATGGAGGATGCGGTTTGAGAGCAGGCGCAGCGCCACCAGGATGATGCTTGCGGTGAAGTAGGGGAAACGCCATATGCGCTCCCGCCCATGCAAGACCACCAGCAGGACCAGAAGAGCCGCAAAGGTCAACGTCCAGAGGATCTGGACAGCGGAAAAGTCAAAGTTGAAGTGCATGAATTCCTTACATTGCCCCTTGCTCCCGGCTGAAGCGGGGCCGACTCTGCATAGGAGTCGCGGAAGAGAGGTGGTGCGCCCTAGTAGACGATTTTAAAGCTCTTACCGAGCTACCGCAAATGGTGGAATTCACCACAATCAGACGAGTCGTTGTCTGACTCCGGTGCATATCAGCTAGACTAATTCGCGGCGCGTTAGGCTGGTTACTACTCTACTGCCGCCCCCTGCGCGCACACTGGTCCGGGCAATCCCTGTATCTCCTCAGTCGACAAGGGCTTCATGTGCTGCCTCTGCGCGCTCGCCGAGCCCCCGATCTGGATTAGATTCGCGATGCCCGGATGCTGCTTGGTCGAGGGGCATATTTGCACCACGGGGACTCCCGCTCCGGTCACCAAGAGCGCTGCCGTCTTGGCCTGATCAAGGCTCGAACCGGGCCCCCACCACACAGAGTTCGTGGGTGCCTCAACTTGCGGCTTGTACGACTCAACATGATTGGCGAGCTGGTCCAAAAGCGGCTTCACCTTCTCGAAATTCACATCCTTGGTGAAGTGATCGAAGTAATGAATCGTCAGCGCCTGCCGCTCGGGCGCGGGCAGCGAGCCGATACGCGCCACCGCGGAGCGCCCCGCCCTGAGGATATCGCTGGCCTGGTCTAGGCTGACCGTCTGTGCCACAGATGGCAGCACTCCCTGGTCTTGCATCTGTTTGCGGAGAAGATCCAAATCGGTCAGCACTGACTTGGTCCCCTCCGTCACCTGCGTCTGAACCCATTGGTCCACCCTATTGATGGTGGCCTCCATCTCCTGCCGGTGCTCTTTCGAATCATGCTGCGCCGCCAGCAGAGCCCAGAGCATCCCTCCGAAAACCCCGACCATGGTGAGCGATTGCCACACCTTGCCCTCGAATCTCGAGCCGAGGCGATCACGGAGCAACCCGAACAACCCGGCGACTGCACTCATCAGGATTCCGGCGTAACTGAGGAGCGAGTCGCCCAGTCCATGTAGCCAATTCATATGCACTCCTTACCGGCACGGCTGGAGATTCCAAAGACACGAAACAAACTGAGGTCTCTGTCAGGCAAGCTCACGGCTGCGCTGCACGAGACATTTGTGTGAGGGGAAGTTGTTTTGCGGGACAGTATAGGCATAAGTCCCAACAGCCTGCAACTGACGGTGAAGAGAATCGCAGAACTCGCGAATCAGGCGCATTTTCTATACGTTACGCAGATACTGCGGTCGAGGTGGAATTGCTGAGAAGAGTGCTTTCGAACTCCGTTGTGGACAGCTTAACCATCCGTCACGCATACAGAAGGCCGTTCGACCTGATACGTGAGAGGGCAAAAATCAAGAATGGTGCGCCCGGAGAGATTCGAACTCCCGACCTAACGCTCCGGAGGCGTTCGCTCTATCCAGCTGAGCTACGGGCGCGCTCTACCAGCATAACTTATTTCAAGACCCGCGTTCTCACAGAGCGGTTCAGTTGGCGCCCGGGCGTTCCATGGAGGCTGCGCTCAAGCTGTTCCCAGTTCGCTGACCCCTGATCCCTGCCTTTTCTCGCGGATCTCCTCCATCACCGACTGAATCAGCGCCTTTGCGCCCTCCATGCCGCTTAAAACAGCCTGCAGGTCCAGCGCCGGTTTCGACGGGTTGCGGCTCGATGCGCAGTAGACGCCGTGCTGGCCCACCAGGATCAGCGAATCGGTCAGCAGGTCGAGCGCGACGGCCAGCCTGCCCCGCTCCAGGCCCATCATGAACTCATGCTGCTCCAGCTCCGTGCGCTTCTCATCGAAGATACTCATGAGCCAAGCCTACCCCACAAGCCTCCCCGAAGCCCTCCCGAGGATCTTGTTGGTCGCGACGGTTGCCTTGCCGTCTGAATCAGCCACGTTCAGCGGCAAGCATTTACACGTCCAGCTTGCGCATGTAGTCCACATCTTCGCGAAGCTCAACCATCTGATCGCCCTCAAACTCTTCCTGCTCGATGAAGTAGTGCTTCAGGCCGCGTCGCCGCGCGAAGAATTGCCTTGTAGTCGATAGACCCCTTGCCCATGACCACGTTCCGCAGTTTTCCGTCGGGCTGCTTGACCATGTCCTTCACGTGCAGCAGCGGGAAGCGTTCCGGGTGCTTGCTCAGATACTCGACTGGGTTGTGCCCTCCGCCCACCACCCATCCGCAGTCCATCTCAAAGACCACGAGGTTCGGATCGGTGCGTTTGAGGAGCTCGTCAAAGAAGACCACGCCGCCTTCCGTTCCGAATTCAACAGTGTGGTTGTGGTAGCCGAATGTCATGCCGGCGGCCTTCACCTTCTCGCCGATCTTGTTGAACTCATCGGCAACGTAGCGCCAGTCGTCCAGCGTCAAGTCGCCTTTGCGTGTGGGGTCGCGATGCACGCCCGCCCAGGAGCAGATGATGTATTCGAGACCGCAGCGCCTGCCCGTACTCCATGAGTTGTTCCAGTTGCGGCCGCAACTGGGTCAGAGCATGATGCGTGCTCACGCAGCGGAGGCCGGCCTTCTGCAGCGCGTTCCCAAAGTCCGCGGCGGTCTTGTCGATAGTAGCCGGCGGCCTCCACTTCCTTGTAGCCCGCTTCGGCCAACTGATGCAGTGTCCCTTCAAAATCCTTGGGCAGCAGGTTCGCGCACGGAGTAGAGCTGCAGCCCGACCGGCAACTGAAGCGGGGCAGCGGCCAGGCGGTCTGCGCCGATACAGGTTGCGGCGGCAATCGCGCCGGAAGCCTTCAAAAAATCTCTGCGAGAAGCTAATGCTCATTCCTGGCCTTCTCCTCCAGGCTTGTATCAGCCCTTGATATTCTGCGCGGCCGCGTCCCACGTGGCCACGTTGCGCTTGAAATATGAGTGATTTGCCATGTGGCATGCGATGGCAGCGTTGTTTCCGAAGACTTCGTCCTCAACCACGTGCTCGCGCGTTTCCACGGCGCGGAAGAAATTGGCAATGTGTTCGGCGGTGTCGTCGTATCCCGGCGGCGCCGAGAAGGTCTCCACCTCGCGGCAGCTTCGCCGGTGCTTGTGGATGCGCGGCATGCCAGTCGTCCAGATACTTCTTCTTCGCCTCGGCGGTCCATCCGTTCAGCGAATAGCCTTCCGGCTGCGGGCGCGTATCCTGCGGAGTCACGGTGAGCGTGTTCCCGTTGATCACCATCGTGGCTTCCTTGCCGTAGAAGATGATGGCTTCGCCCGACGCATTGTTCTGGTTGCAGTGCAGATTCACCGTCGCTCCGGGATAGTCATAGAGCGTCGCCAGCAGGTCAGGGAAATCGCGCCCGTCTTTGAAGTGCGTCAGGCTGCCCGTCGAATAAGCGCGACTCGGAACTGCATTGATGCCGCTGATGCATTGAATTCCGGAAAGCAGATGGACGTACAGGTCCCCCGCCACTCCCTCGCCGTAGTCGGCAAAGCAGCGCCACCGGAAGAAACGCACCGCATCGAACGGCCGATCGGGCGCATCGCGCAGCCACGTCTTCCAGTCGATGGTCTCCGCGCTCGCATCGGGCGCGATCGGATACACCCATGCGCCGGAAGGCGAATTGCGATCGGTGCGGCCTTCGATGTAGCGTCACCTCGCCCAGCCGGCCCGACGCGTAAATCTCCGCCGCCTTCTTGTAGACCACGTTGCTCACGCGCTGGCTGCCCGCCTGAAAGATGCGCTTGCCCTCCTGCACGGCCTTGACCATCGCCAGCCCGTCGGCCACGTTGTGCGACATCGGCTTTTCGCAATAGACGTCCTTGCCGGCCGCGACGCAGTCGAGCACCACGCGCCGATGCTGATGATCGGCAACGGCCACGATCACCGCATCCACATCCTTGCGGTCGAGCAAGGACCGATAGTCACGCGTCGTCGGAACGTCGGCACCCTAGGCCTCCACGCCCGGCCTTTCTGATGCATGTCGTAGAGGTCCGCCGTGCCCACGCACTCACCGTTCGGCACCTTGCGCGCGGACCGCAGCAGGTCGCATCCGCGAATGCCCGTGCCGATGGAAACAAATCGAATCTTGCGTGCCAGCGCCTGCCGCGTGCCTGTGCGGCCAGCACCGCCGGTTCCAGCACCGTCGATTTGATCGCCGCGCCCGCCGCCACCGCGCCCGCGCCGAGGCGCACAAAATCCCTGCGTGTAATTGATTGCATTCCTCGAAGGCCTTTCCCGTGCGAGCGCAATTCTCGCCTGCCGGACCATATCGTGTCCAACGCAACAGCGCGCGATTGAGGCTGATGTCATAGGATGCTGAGTGCAGCATCAAACGCACGCCCGGAGAGATGGAAGACATGCCACGCGCAAAATGCAGCATGCGAATACAAGCCAGCCGAATCGTTGCAATCGCGGCTCTGTCGGTAGGTTTGGGGCTCACTGCCGTGGCGCAACCCGCCGCAGCGGCGAAGCCAATTGCGCCGCCCTGATCTCGGCCCCAACGTGCTTCTCTTCGATCCGTCCATGCCCTCCGCGGCCATTCAGGAGCAGATCGACAAGGTCTACGCCATCCAGCAGCACAGCGAATTTGGCTCCGCGCGCTATGCGTTTCTCTTCCTGCCGGGCGAGTACCACGTCGACATCCCCGTCGGCTTCTATACGCAGGTCCTCGGCCTCGGCGCGACGCCCGACGCGGTCCACATCATCGGCAACGTGCACTCCGACGCCAGCCTTCCGCGCAACAACGCCACCTGCACCTTCTGGCGCGGCGTTGAGGGATTCTCGGTCACACCCACAGGCGGCACGATGCAATGGGCCGTCTCGCAGGCCGTACCCTTCCGCCGCATGCACGTGCTCGGCAACATCGTGCTCCACCAGAACAACGGCTGGGCCAGCGGCGGCTGGATGTCCGACTCGCTGATCGACGGCAACGTCGGCTCCGGCTCGCAGCAGCAATGGATCTCGCGCAACAGCGAGTGGGGCAGCTGGACCGGCTCCAACTGGAACATGGTCTTCGTCGGCATTCCGCACCCGCCCGCCGGCGAGTGGCCCGCACCGCCCTACACCAAGGTCGACCGCACACCCATCGTTCGCGAGAAGCCGTTCCTCCAGGTCGATGCGAAGGGGAACTGGAGCGTTCGCGTTCCCTCGCTGCGCACCGACAGCGCGGGCATCACCTGGCACGGCGGGTCCACGCCCGGGCGCTCCATCTCCTCTGAGCTCGTTCTACATCGCTCACCCCGACAAAGACACGGCGGCCGACCATCAATGCCCAGCTCGCACAGGGCAAAAATCTGCTCTTCACGCCCGGCATCTACGACCTCACCGAGCCGATCCGCGTCACGCGCCCCGACACCATCGTCATGGGCCTTGGCTTCGCTACGCTCAGTCCCACTCAACGGCACCGCAGCCATGACCACCGCCGATGTCGACGGAATCGACATTGCCGGCCTGCTGATCGATGCCGGCGAGAAAAGCTCGCCCGTGCTGGTCGAAATCGGGCCCGAAGGCAGCAACGCCAGCCACGCGCAGAATCCCATCTCGCTCCACGACGTCTTCTTCCGCGTCGGCGGAGCCGGCGTGGGCCGCGCCCAGGTCAATCTGCGCATCAACAGCAACGACACCATCATCGATCACACCTGGATCTGGCGCGCCGATCACGGCGCCGGCGTCGGCTGGACGAGCAACCTCAGCGCCAACGGCCTCGTCGTCAACGGCAACAACGTCACCGCCTACGGCCTGTTCGTCGAGCATCACCAGCAGTTCCAGGTGCTTTGGAACGGCAACCACGGCCGCACCTACTTCTATCAATCCGAGATTCCCTACGATCCGCCCGACCAGCCGAGCTTCACGAGCGCTCCCGGCACCAATGGCTGGGCCTCCTACAAGGTTGCGGACAGCGTCACCGATCACGAAGCCTGGGGCCTGGGCATCTACAGCGTCTTCCGCCATCCCAACGTCGTGCTCACGCGCGCGATCGAAGTGCCCGGCAAAGCCCGACGTCCGCTTCCACCACATGATCACGGTCGCTCTCGACGACAAAGGCGAGATCTCCAACGTGATCGACGACAAAGGCGGCGCGACGACGCTCGCTCCGCACCGTGTCGACCCCAAGGTGACGGACTTCCCGTAGTCTGCAAGTCCCTTGTCGCGCGATTCGGGTCGTCTCCGCGTGGGACAATGGATGTGCGTGACATGATGATGAACGAAGACACTCCCGAACTCCCAGCCCACACCGGATAACACGCCAGAATCTGCCGCCGACCACAAGGCAGAACCCGCCGCCGGAGCCCGTAATCGATGCGGCATCCGAACCTGTCGAGAACTTCGCCGATATCCTTTCGCAATTCGAGCGCAGCCACACCCACAAGCCCGCATCCGGGGCAGAAGCAGATCGAGGGCACGGTCATCTCCGTCTCCGCCGACCAGGTCTTTCTCGACATCGGATACAAGACTGAGGGCGTTCTGCCGCGCACGCGCCTTCGAGAACAACGCCGAGGGCGTCAAGCCGGGCCAGACGCTTCCCCGTCTCGGTGACGGGGCGCAATGAAGAGGGCTACTACGATCTCACGCGCTTCAAGGTCGCACAGCCCCGCGACTGGTCAGCGCTCGAAGCGGCCTTCGCGGAGAAACTTGCCGTCGTCGGCACCGTCACCGGCGTGGTCAAAGGCGGCTTGAACGTCGATATCGGCGTGCGCGCCTTCATGCCCGCCAGCCGCAGCGGAACGCGCGATGCCGCCGAGTTGGAAAAGCTCGTCGGCACAGAAATCACCTGCCGCATCACCAAGCTCGACGTTACCGACGAAGACGTCGTGGTCGATCGCCGCGTCGTACTCGAGGAGCAGGTTCGCGCACTGCAGGCTGACCGCCATGCGGCGATGCAGCCCGGCGACACGCTCAACGGCACGGTTCGCAGCCTCACGCCTTACGGCGCTTTTGTCGATCTCGGCGGAATCGACGGCCTTCTTCACGTGAGCGACATCTCCTGGAGCCGCGTCAACAAGCCTGAAGACGTGCTCACCGTCGGCCAGGAACTCCAGGTCCGCATCCTCAAGATCGATCCGGAAACCAAGAAAATCTCGCTCGGCCTCAAGCAGCTTCAGCCCGAGCCATGGGAGGCCGCGCCCGAAAAGTACCAGGCAGGGCAGCGCATCACCGGCACGGTCACGCGCCTTGCCGACTTCGGCGCATTCGTTGAAATCGAGCCCGGCGTCGAAGGCCTCATCCATATCTCCGAGATGTCGTGGGGCAAAAAGGTGCGGCACCCCAGCGACGTGCTCAAGCAGGGCGACACCGTCGATGCAGTCATTCTCGGCATCAAGCCCGAAGAGCGCCGCATCTCTCTCGGCCTCAAGCAGACCCTCTCCGACCCGTGGTCTGACGTGTCCGCCCGATTCCCCGTCGGCTCGCAGATTCGAGGGCCCCGTCACGAAGCTGATGAACTTCGGCGCATTCGTGCAGATCGCCGAGGGCATCGAGGGCCTCGTCCACGTCAGCGAGATCAGCGCCGAGAAGCGCATCAATCACCCGCAGGACGTGCTCCGCGCCGGCCAGGTCGTCAAGGCGCAGGTGCTCGCCATCGATGCAGAAAAGCGCCAGATCAAGCTCAGCATGAAGCAGCTCATCCCCACCAGCATCGATGAGTACATCGCCGAGCACAAGCCGGGCGATGTCGTTTCCGGCCGCGTGGTTGATGAATCCGGAAGCCGCGCAACCGTTGAACTCGGCGAAGGCATTCGCGCCACATGCCGAACGTCGCGCAGGCCGCCGCGGCCGTCAGAAGCTGCGAAGCCTGCAGCGCGAAAGCCGACCTCTCGTCGCTTTCAACCATGCTGCAGGCCCGCTGGAAGGGAAGTGCGCCGTCCGCGTCTGCAGCACCCGAACCCCTGCGCGCCGGCCAGATTCGCAGCTTCAAAATCGTGAAGCTCGACGCCGACGCCAAGACAATCGAGGTGCAACTGGCGTAGACGAGCGCGCCCCATGCGACAGTCTGCTATAGATACGCCTCGTCGACGTAGCACCAGCGCCAGTCTTCTCCGCGCTCTGCGGATTGGATAATCGGATGCTGCGTCGTGTGAAAGTGGGCGCGCGCATGTCGATTCGTCGACGAGTCGCAGCAGCCCACATGTCCGCACTCCAGGCACATGCGAAGATGCACCCACTGGCCCCCAATCTTCAGACAATCTTCGCAGCCTTTGCTGCTCGGCTTCACGTTCTTGACGTGATCCTTGACGTGAGTGCATTTCGTCGCCATCGTTGACCTCCGCATCCAGTCGGCTGCTTCCTTTATACGGTGTATTGTTCAGCGAGGGCACGGAACTCTTTCACCTGCGAAGCCACCCACGCCTCATCGCGGTCGAGTTCCTCGGCCAGCAGTCGCGCCACCGGCTCAGCCATCGCAATCGCTGCACGTGCATTGAGGAACAGCGCGCGCGTTCGCCGTGCGAGCGCATCCTCCACCGTGCGCGCCATCTCCGCGCGCGCCGCCCAGACCACCTCCGCTGCGATATACGGCAAGTGAGGATGGAGTCTGTCCGCCAAGCGTCGGGATTTTTCGCGAGCGTGCGAATCGCTTCAGCGTCGGAGCCATAGACCTCGAAATGGTTTTCGAATCCTCGCCGACGAGGATCCGAAATCGGCAAATACCATGAATTCTCAGATTCTTCGTCGTGCAATCCACATCGCGAAGCCGCCCCAGCGTAATCGCATGGTCCACGCAGTCCTCCGCCATGTGGCGATAGGTCGTCCACTTCCCGCCCGGTAATCGTCAGCAGCCCTGAAGTGTCCACGTGAATCACGTGATCGCGCGAGAGCGCCGATGTCTTTCCCTCGCCCTTTGAGTCCCCTTTGACCAAGCGGTCGCAGGCCCAGCGTAGACAGCCAGCACATCCGCGCGAGTCGGTGGCCGGGTCAGGTAGCGTCCCGCCGTCTCAAGAATGAATTCGATCTCCTCATCCAGCGGCTTCGGCTCCAGGCTCGGCGCATCCACCGGCGTGTCGGTGGTGCCGGCCACCGCATGTCCGTGCCACGGAATCACGAACAGCACGCGCCCATCGCTGGTGCGCGGAACCATCAGCGCCGTCTCGCCTTTCAAAAACGAGCGATCGAAGACCAGGTGAATTCCCTGGCTCGTTACCATGATCGGCTCTGTGCTCGGATCGGCCATCTGCCGCACCGAATCCGTAAACACGCCGGTCGCATTCACCACGATCCGCGCCGCGATCGTTAACTCCTCGCCCGCTCTCCTCATCGCGCGCGGTCAGTCCGTTCACGTAGCCTTCCGCGTCGCGCAGCAGTCCGGTCGCAGGGCAATAGTTCACGAGCGTCGCGCCGTGATCCGCCGCGGTCATCGCCAGATGAATCAGCAGGCGCGCGTCGTCAAACTGCCCGTCATAATAGACGACTCCGCCGCGCAGCTCTTCCGGCTCCAGCGCCGGCAGCCGCTCCAGCGTCTCTTCCTTGACTAAGCAGCTTCGACGCGCCAAATCCGTACTTGCCGGCCAGCAGGTCATAGAGCTTCAGGCCAATCCCGTAGAACGGCGCCTCCCACCACGAGTAATTCGGCACAACGAACGCCAGGTCGTGCACCAGGTGCGGCGCATTCTGGCGCATCAGCCCGCGCTCCTTCAGTGCCGACATCACCAGCGGAATGTTTCCCTGTTCGAGATACCGCACGCCGCCATGCACCAGCTTGGTGCTCCGGCTGCTTGTTCCCTTGCCGAAGTCGTGGGCCTCGACCAGCACCACGTCCAGTCCGCGCGCTGCCGCGTCCACTGCGACGCCCACCCCCGTTGCTCCGCCGCCAATCACCGCAATGTCCCACGGCTCGTTGTTCTGAGCCCGCTCGCGGATTTTCTCGAGCATATCCTCTCGGCGCATTACTCGCTCCTGTCTGTTACTGGTTCCAACCCTTCGATCGCTCCACCGCACGCTGCCAGCGCTCACTCCGCGCGGCACGCTCTGCTGCGGCCATGTGTGGCTCAAATCGCACATCTCCATCGCGCTTTGTTCGCAGAGTCTCCGGACCTGCCCAGAATCCCGTGGCCAGTCCCGCCAGATATGCAGCGCCCAGCGCGGTCGTCTCGGTCACACGCGGCCGCACCACCGGCACTCCCAGCACGTCCGCCTGGAACTGCATCATCAGATCATTCACCGCCGCTCCGCCATCCACGCGCAACGCGCTCCAGCGGTGCATCGGTTTCGCCTGTGCACTGCCTCCAGCACATCGGCCACCTGAAATGCGATGCTCTCCAGGGCCGCTCGCGCAATGTGTCCCGGCTTCGTATCGCGGCGCAGCCCGATCAGCAGTCCGCCCGCATGCGGATCCCAGTGCGGCGCGCCCAGCCCGACAAACGCCGGCACAAACACCACGCCGCCGGTGTCGGGCACACCCGCCGCCAGCTCCTCCACTTCCGTCGATGCCCCGATGAGCTTGAGATTGTCGCGCAGCCACTGCACCACTGCGCCACCGATAAAGATGCTGCCCTCCAGCGCATACTCAAGCCGATGCTGCGCGCTGGCTGCGATCGTCGTAATCAGCCGGTGCTTCGACCGCACGAACTTCGTCCCGATATTCTGCAGCAGGAAGCATCCGGTGCCGTAGGTGTTCTTCGCTTCACCCTCGTTCCAGCAAAGCTGACCGAAGAGCGCCGCCTGCTGGTCGCCGGCAATGCCCGCAATCGTCACTCCGCCCAGACCCAGCGTCGTCGTTACTTCGCCGACGTTTTCGCTCGACCACACCACCTGCGGCAGCATGCTTTCGGGAATGTCGAAGATGCGCAGCAATTCCGCGTCCCACTCGCCCTTCACGATGTTGAAGAGCAGAGTGCGCGAAGCATTCGTCACGTCGGTCACGTGGCGTGCGCCGCTGGTCAGGTGCCAGATGAGCCAGCTGTCCACGGTGCCGAACGCCAGTTCGCCGCGCTCCGCCTTCTCGCGCGCGCCGGCCACGTTGTCCAGTATCCAGCGCACCTTGGTCGCTGAAAAATACGGATCCAGCACGAGGCCTGTCTTCGCCGACACTTCGTCGCCGACGACCACTCTCCTCCAGCGCGCGCACAGTGCCCGGCTGTGCGCCGATCCTGCCACACAATGGCCGGATGAATCGGCTTGCCCGTCGCGCGGTCCCACACGATCACCGTCTCGCGCTGATTCGTGATGCCGATCGCCGCCACGTCCCGGGGACGCGCGCCTGCCTTGACCAGTGCCTCAACCGCGCAGGCCATCTGGCTGGTGAGAATCTCGGTCGGGTCGTGCTCCACCCATCCTGCCTGCGGATAGAACTGCTGAAACTCGTGCTGCGACACGTCGACGATCGTGCCCGCCTCGTCAAACAGAATCGCGCGAGAACTCGTCGTCCCCTGGTCCAGCGCAAGAATGTAGGCCATGCGTCAAGTCTCCTTCGGCCACAAGTCAAACACGCACCCCCGCTTGCGGGCAAGAGTGCCGGATCACACCACGAACAGATCCACAAACTCGTTCACCGGCATCTGTCCGAGCCTCTCGCGATCGAGCGAGACATCCAGAATGCGCCTGCTCCTGTTCTTCCGCGAAAGCGCCGGCGCAGATTTGTCTTGAACTTCTCCACCAGCAGCGGCATCCCCTCTTCGCGCCGTCGCCGGTGCCCGATCGGATACTCAACCGTCTCTTCGAGCACCGTCCCATCGCTCAGTTCCATGCGCAGCGAATTCGCAATCGAACGCTTCTCCGGATCGTGATAGTCCGCTCGTAAACTGCGGCTCTTCGACGCATTCCACCTTTGCGCGCAGCGCGTCAATGCGCGGCATCGGCCGGCGACTGCATCCTCATAATCCGCCGCCGTCAGCCGTCCAAAGATCAGCGGAACCGCAATCATGTACTGCACGCAGTGATCGCGATCCGCCGGATTCGCCAGCGGCCCTTTCTTGTCGATAATGCGCAGGCAGGCCTCATGCGTGCGAATCGTGATCCTTCGAATGTCTTCCGCCGACTTGCCCGCGCGCGTCGAGCCGCCTGCGCAACATCATCGCCGCTTCCACCGCCGTCTGCGCGTGAAACTCCGCCGGGTAGCTGATCTTGAACAGCACGTTCTCCATCACGTAGCTGCCATATGGCCGCTGAAATTTGAACTCCTGTCCCGCTGAACGACACGTCGTAAAAGCCCCACGTCTTCGCTGTCAGAACGGCCGGATAGCCCATCTCGCCCGCCTTCGCCATCAGCGCCAGCCGCACCGCGCGGCTGGTCGCATCGCCCGCCGCCCAGCTCTTGCGCGAGCCCGTATTCGGCGCATGGCGATACGTGCGCAGACTCTGCCCATCCACCCACGCCAGCGAGAGCGCGTTGATCGTCTGCTCGCGGCTCATCCCCAGCAGCTCGCACACCACCGCCGTCGATGCCACCTTCACCAGCACCACGTGATCGAGACCGACCTTGTTGAACGAATTCTCCAGCGCGATGCAGCCCTGAATCTCGTGCGCCTTGATCATCGCCGTCAGCACCTGCCGCATCGTCAGCGGCGGCTTGCCCTCCGCCAGAGCCGATGCGCGACAGCCAGTCCGCAACTGCGAGAATGCCGCCCAGATTATCCGAAGGATGTCCCCACTCCGCCGCCAGCCACGTGTCGTTGTAAGTCGAGCCAGCGAATCATCGCGCCGATGTTGAACGCCGCCTGCACCGGATCAAGCTGATAATTCGTTCCCGGCACACGCGCGCCGTTCGGCACCACCGTCCCCGGCACAATCGGCCCCAGCAGCTTGGTGCACGCCGGATACTCGAGCGCCTCCAGCCCGCACCCCAGCGTATCGATCAGGCAGTAGCGCGCCGTCGTCGTAGGCCAGTTCGCTCTTGATCTCGTAGCTCAGCGCGTAATCGGCGATATCGGTCAGAACCTTGTCCGGCGCCGGCCGTTCATTACTGATGTGCGAAGACACTCAATCTCCCTCGATCCGAGAACCATGGGCTGCATCCCGAGTCCAGGTCGAGGTTGCGGTCTTTAGCTCGCAGTGACACTGGGTCGGCTCTGATTATGCGAGCAGATCTATGCCCGCTCCCCGATCGGCACAAACTTCAGATCCTCCGGCCCTGTGTAGACTCGCCGACGGCCGAATGATCTTCCCGTCCTGCCGCTGCTCGATCACATGCGCGCACCATCCCGCCGTCCGCGCCATCACAAACAGCGGCGTAAACAGATCGACCGGAATCCCCATCAGATCATAGGCCACCGCGCTGTACCAGTCGAGATTCGGAAACATGCGCTTGGCGTCGCGCATCGTCGTCTCAATCCGCTCGGCCACCGCGAAAGCAGTCGCTGTCTCCCGACTTCTGTCGCCAGCTTGCGCGCCACTTCCTTGATGATGTCGCTGCGCGGGTCGCTGATGGTGTACACCGGATGCCCGAAGCCGATAATGACCTCGCGTTCGTCCACGCGCCGCCGCATGTCTGCCTCGGCCTCGTCCGGCGTTGCATAGCGCTGCTGAATTTCGAGCGCCACCTCATTGGCGCCTCCGTGCTTCGGGCCCTTTCAGCGCGCCGATCGCTCCCGCGATGCACGAATACAGATCGGACCCCGTTCCCGCAATCACCCGCGCCGTAAATGTCGACGCATTGAACTCATGCTCCGCATAGAGAATCAGCGACGTCTGCATCGCCGCTATCCACTCCGCACTCGGCGCTGACGCCGTGCAGCAGGTGCAGAAAATGCGCCGCAATCGAGTCCTCGCCCAGCTTCCACCTCGATCCGCCGGCCATTGCGCGCATACTGATGCCAATAGAGCAGCATCGATCCCAGCGAAGCCAGCAGCGTATCCGCAATCGCGCGCGCCCCGTCATCGTTGTGACTCCGCGCCCTCCGGCCGCACGCATCCCAGCACCGACACGCCGGTGCGCAGCACGTCCATCGGATGCGTCGTCGGCGGCAGCAGCTCCAGCGCCTGCTTGACCGCCGCCGGCAGACTGCGCAGCGGCACGCAGGCTGGCCTTGTACGCCGCCAGTTCCGCCGCATTGGGCAGCTTGCCGTGCACCAGCAGATAGCGCCACTTCTTCAAACTCGCAGTGCGCCGCCAGGTCCGCGATGTCGTACCCGCGATAGTGCAGATCGTTGCCGCTGTGACCCACCGTGCACAGCGCCGTGTTGCCCGCCGGCGTGCCTGAAAGCGCTACGGACTTCTTCGGTTTGAAAGCCGCCGGCGACGGCCTGTTGCTTCCTTGCTCATTGACGACCTCCGAAGAGCACTCAACCTAACGGATTGCACAGCGGAAGGTGTCTACTCAGACTCGTCTTTGTCTCTTCGCGAACAGTTCATCGAGCTTCTTCTCGTACGCGTGATAGTCAAGATAGCTGATACAGATCGGCGCGCGTCTGCATCATCGGCACCACGCTCCTCTGCGTGCCCTCGGCGCGAATCGTCTCGTACACCTTCAGCGCCGCCGCATTCATCGCCCGGTACGCCGCGCAGCAGTAGAGGATGATGTCCACGCCCGCCGCTGCCCAGCTCGTCGCGCGTGAACAGCGGCGTCTGGCCGAACTCCGTGATGTTCGCCAGGATCGGCACGCCCACCGCCTTGCGAAACTCCGTGTACATCGCCAGTTCCGTCACCGCCTCGGCAAAGATCATGTCCGCGCCCGCGGCCACATAGGCCTGCGCCCGCTCGATCGCCGCAGCCAGCCCCTCGTTGGCCAGCGCATCGGTCCGCGCCATGATCACAAACTGCTCGTCGGTCCGCGCATCCACCGCGGCCTTGATGCGATCCACCATCTCCTCTGCCGGCAACCAGTTCCTTGCCCGGGCCGGTGGCCGCAGCGCTTGGCGCCCACCTGGTCTTCGATGTGCACCGCCGCCGCGCCCGCCTTGATCATCGAGCGGATCGTGCGCGCAATGTTGAATGCGCCGCCCCAGCCCGTGTCGATATCCACCAGCAGCGGCAGCGCCGTCGCATCCGTAATGCGCCGCACGTCGGTCAGCACGTCTTCCATGGTGCTGATGCCCAGGTCCGGCATCCCCAGCGAATTCGCCGCCACGCCGCCGCCCGAAAGATACAGCGCGCGGAATCCCGTCGCCTCCGCCATCCGCGCCGTGTACGCATTGATGGCGCCCACCACCTGCAGCGGCTTCTCCTCGCTCAGCGCCGCGCGAAACCGTCGTCCCAGCCGATACCGATTTCCGTGTGTCTGCTGCATGCAATGCCTTCGCGCCGCATCATAGCAGGCGCAGGTCCGTCGCTAGCCGTTCCCACGGCTTCTTCCCAATCCATGGTCGCGCGGTGCGACAATCATCCGCGTTGGAGCAGTCCATGCCTAACGGGGCCTCTGCTCCAAGGAGAAATATCTCATGAAGCGTCTTCTTGATCTGTACCGGCCTTCTCGTCGCTGCCACCACCCTGTTCGCCCAGCAAGGCAACCGCCGCAAGCCCGCCTGCAACAGAGTTGGCGACCATCGGCGGCAAGCCGTCACCATCACCTACTCCTCGCCCGGCGTAAAAGGGCGCGAGGGCAAGATCTTCACCAAGGATGGGCTCATCAGCCACAATCCCGCACTATCCCGTCTGGCGCGCCGGAGCCAACTCCGCCACCACGCTTCACACCGATGGCGATATTCAAGATCGGCGACATCGCCGTTCCCAAGGGCAACTACACCCTCTTCGTCGACATCTCCGATCCCGACAACTGGGTCCTGATCGTGAACAAGCAAACCGGCCAATGGGGCCTCTCCTATGACGGCTCTCAGGATCTCGGCAAGACCAAGATGCAGATGAGCAAGCCGCCCTCCATGGTCGAAGACCTGAAGTACACCATCACCGATTCGGCGGCGGCAAGGGCACGCTCACGCTCGCGTGGGAGAATCACTCCGCCTCTGTTCCCATCTCCGCGCAGTGATCGCAGAGCGTGATCTTCGTCATGGGCAGGGCGGTTATTGCAGAGAATTTCCGCCCTGCCGGTACAATGTATTCAGTAGCTTCTTTCTGGAGAGTCTGAATAGCCTTGCCTCTTTACGCCTATCGCTGCACTAAGTGCGGCCACAAATTCGAGAAAATCCAAAACTTCTCTGCCGAGCCCGAGCGGGAGTGCCCCAAGTGCGGCGGTCCCGTGGAGCGCCCGCTGACCGCACCGCGCCTCCAGTTCAAAGGCGCCGGCTGGTATGTAAACGACTACGCATCAAAGAGTTCCGATTCCTCTTCCGAGTCGGCCACTGAATCCAAGCCGTCCGAGACCAAAGAGCCCGCCAAGACAAGCGAATCGCCCGCCCCCGCCGCGCCGTCGGCTCCGGCTGCTTCGTCCGCTCCCGCCGCCCCTGGAACATCGACACCCGGCTCAAGCAGCTAAGGCACGCGAAAACTTAAAGCAGTTCGTTTCCCTAATTCTGCGACAGGACGCCGTGCCCTTCGTTGTGGACCACCTCCGGCCGCCGTCACCTAACGCCGTAAGATGGTTGCTGGACATGCCCCTGCTCGATCCCATTCCGTCCCCGGTCGCAGAACGCTGACGCCGCCGCTCTCGAGTGGGAGCCTCTGCTTGCCTTTATCGCGGGTTTTGCCGCATCGCCGGTAGGCCGAGCTGCGATCCTCTCGCTGCATCCGTCCACCGACGAAGCGTGGATCGCCCGTCAGCACCAGCTCACCGGCGAGGTGCGCCTCCTGCTGAGCGAGCAGGTTTCCATCCCACTTGGCGGCCTCTTCGACCCCACGCAACTCGCCGCAAAGGCGCAGATCCCCGGCGCCGCCCTTGAAGCCGCCGAACTGCAGGCCGTTGCCCGCCTGGCGAACGACGTCGCCGCCTGGCAGGCGCTGCTTGCAGTCCCCGCCCGCTCGCGTTGTCGGCAAGTTGCCCGGCCTCGCCGAAATCTCTTCGGCCTTGACCACGAGCCTTCGACCGCTTGCTGAGTCCATCGAGCGCAAGATCCAGCCCGACGGCACTCTTGCTGATGACGCCTCGCCCGAGCTCAACCGCATCCGTCGCGAGCAGGAACGCCAGCAGCGAGCCATCGAGGAAAGCCTCCGCGCCGCGTTGCGCAAGCTGTCCAGCGAAGGTTCCACGCAGGAAGATCTCATCACCATTCGCGGCGACCGCTTCGTCATTCCCGTTCGCAGCGAGCTCAAGCGCCGCGTCTCGGGCGTCGTGCACGGCGCCAGCTCCTCCGGCCAGACTGTCTACGTTGAGCCCCTCGAAACCATCGAGCAGAACAACGAACTCGTCCGCCTGCTCGAAGAAGAGCAGGCCGAGATCCACCGCATCTTCGTTGCGCTCACGCGCCAGGTCGGCGGCTATGCCGGCGCGCTCGTCGAAGGTGCTCGCGTTCTGGCGCTTGTCGACACTCTCCTCGCCCGCGCCCGTTTCGCGCGCGACTACGATTGCGTCGCGCCGGCCATCACGCCAGATCGGCTACAGCCTTGAGGCCGCCCGTCATCCGCTGCTTGAAAAGCACCTTCGGGCGATCGGCGGCCATGTTGTACCGCTCACGCTCGAACTCACCGCAGCTTCGCGCCAGCTCATCATCAGCGGACCCAACACAGGCGGCAAAACAGTCACGCTCAAGACCACGGCGCTGCTCGCCATGATGGCGCAGGCCGGGCTGCCCGTGCCCGCGGCATCCGCCATCTTTCCCATCTTTACCGCATTTCTGGCCGACATTGGCGACGCGCAGTCCATCGAAGCCGACGCTCTCCACGTTCTCTGCGCACATCGTCAACCTCGACCGCCTCTCGCGTCTGGCCGACACGCACTCTCTCGTTCTGCTCGATGAACTCGGCTCGGCCACCGATCCGGATGAAGGTTCCGCACTCGCAGTGGCCGTCGCCAACTACTTCCTCACGGCGGGCGCGTGGTCGCTCATCTCCACGCACCACACCTCGCTCAAGGTCTACGCGGCCAACACGTCCGGCGTGCTCAATGCCGCGGCCGGCGTTGACGAAGTCACACTCGTACCCAACTACCAGTTGCGCCTCGGCGTGCCCGGCGCCTCGGCCGGCATTCAAACCGCGGAGCGCCTCGGCCTCAACCGCAGCATCATCACTGCCGCGCGTGAGCGTCTCGGCTCGCAGCAGGTCGACATCGCGCGCTTTCTCGACAAACTGCACAAGGAACTCACGCAGCTTGAAGAGGACCGCAAGGCCGCCCGCGAGCAGCAGTACGCGCTCAATCAGGAGCGCGCCAAGCTGGCGCGCGAGGGCGACGTCGAACTCCGCAACCGCACTCGCGAACTGGAAGCCAAGCTTGCTTCGCTGCTGAAGGACTTCGAATTCCAGATGCGCGAGAATGTCCGCGCCATCGAAGACCGCGCCGCGCAGCAAAAGCTATCGAAAGAAGCCGAGCGCCGCATCAACCGCCTGCGCCGCGAGTTTCAGGAAAGCTTCAACCAGACCGTCGTCGCGCATCGCACCGGCGCCGATGCCGGAGACGCAAATGCTCAGCCGCACGTGGTCCGCCACGTTGCCCCCGGCGACCAGGTCCGTCTGAAGTCAATGGGACAAGATCGCCGTTGTGCAGCGCGAAATCGAGAAGGACGTCTTCGAGGTCGCGCTCGGCCCCATCAAGATGCGCGTCAAGCGCGACGACATTGCGGAAGTTGTGCGCTCAGCGCAGCCCCAATCGTCCGAACGCCCCGATCCCCTCGCCGCAGCGCGCCGCACGAAAGGCGTCCACGTCTCCGTCACCAGCGCGAACACTGACGACATGCGCATGGAGATCAACCTCATCGGCCGCACCGTCGACGAAGCTACCGAAGAGCTCGAGAAATACCTCGACCGAGCCTTTCTCGCCGGTCTGCCCCGCGTCCGCGTCATCCACGGCCACGGCGCCGGCATCCTTCGCCGCGGCGTCCGCGAGTTCCTCAAGAACCACCCCCACGTCGCCACGCTCGCCGAAGCCCCGCAAAACGAAGGCGGCCAGGGCGCAACGCTTGTTGAACTCCGCCAGTAGCCACAAGCCTCGCTGACCCCGGGCTCTTGACCCTGGCGCGTTGTTACATTTTTCTGACAATCCCTCGTACCCGCGCCCCGTATGATCGTGGGAGCCTATCTCGGGAGGGAAATTCCATTGCGCAAACTGAGCTTGATCCTGATGTTGTTGATCGCGGCCGGCAACACTGCCGCGCGCGCCGCCAGCATTTATGACTACACAATGAGATCGATCGACGGCGAGTCCGTCAGTCTCAAGAGCTACAGTGGGAAGGTCGTACTCCTTGTCAATGTGGCCAGCCGTTGCGGCTTCACACCACAGTACACAGGCCTGGAGGCGCTCTACGAGAAATACAAGGACCGCGGCCTGGTCATCGTCGGTGTCCCGGCAAACAATTTCGCTTCTCAGGAACCGGGCACCAATGAAGAGATCAAGAAGTTCTGCAGCATGAAGTACAGCGTCACTTTTCCGATGATGGCAAAAGTCTCCGTGCTCGGCGACGACCAAACCCCACTCTATAAGTTCCTCACCGACAAATCGACAAATCCGAAAGTCGGGGGTGACATCAAGTGGAACTTCACCAAGTTTCTCTTCGACCGCAACGGCAAGCCCGTCGCGCGCTTTGAACCAGCCGTCACACCCGACTCGCCCGAGGTCCAGGCCGCCATCGAGTCCGCTCTAGGCAAATAGCAAATCCCGAATCTCTGTCTTTTCGCGATGATTCTGGGTGCCCCAGGTCTCGATTTTGAGACCTGGGAACCTCAATCTCAATCTAAGATTGTGGCTTGCCCGTCTCGTGGCACGCACTCGCTTCGGTTCCAGCCTTCCCGCCGGACGTGCTCGCCGCCTTCGCGCTCTTCATCTCTTTCAGCAGCTTGACCAGCCGCGCAAATCCCTCGTCGCGTGCCGTCTTGTTTCCCGGAACGGTGTTACCTGGATCCTCGCCCGCGCGCATGAATCCATGTCCCGCGCCATCGTAGGTCACCGGCTCATAGGTCTTGCTCGCCGCCTTCATTGCTGCCGTCGTTCCGGGAACAGTGGCTCCCACACGGGCGTCGTTGCCCGCATAGAACCCATACACCGGAGCGCTGATGCCGGAGACATCAGCCGGCCCTGTCCCGTAAAAGACGAACGCCGCGGAGAGATCCTTGCGGTGGGTCGCAAACGCGAACGACTTCGAACCACCCCAGCAGAAGCCCGCCACAGCGATCTTGCCGTCAGCAGCCGGCAGCTTCTTGCCGTAGTCGGCCGCTGCATCCAGATCAGCCAGCACGACCTCGGGGTCTAGTCCGGAAACAGCTTTCACCGTCGCATCCTGGCTCGCAAATTCACTGGAGCCTCCGCCATTCGGTCCGAATCCGCTTAGCAGATCAGGAGCGATCACGATGAAACCCTGCCCTGCCAACTCGTCCGCCATCTCCTTGGCCCAATCGCTCAATCCGAAGATCTCGTGAATCAGGACCACCACAGAAGCCTTGCCCTTGACCTCCGGATAAACCACCAGTGCCTGCACCGTGCGATCTCCGTGTTTGAGCGGAACATACTCCCGGTGGCGCGGCGAGGCCTCCAGTCGTGCCTTGGCCCAGTCCTGTGCGTTAAGCGCAGCCGCCACCGAAATAGCCAGCAAAATGGCAGCAATTTTACCTGTTCGGGGAAGCAAGCTTTTCATGCGCAAAAGTTTACTGCATCTCCCATGCATCCGTAATGAAGAATGAATTTCCGCGGGCTTGCTTCATCGAGGTCGTTCGTCGCTTTTCCAAGCGATCCGATTCCTTCTCCATCCAGCTCTCGCCTTCTTTCAACGCCGCAATCTGTTTCTCCACACCCATGCGTGTGGCAGCGCTCAGCAACCGCGGCAGCGGTTCGTCCATCGGCTCGCGGCCCAGACGAAAGCTGTTGTAGTGCATCGGAATCATTATTCGCGCCTCAAGATCGGCGAACGCGCGAAGCGCGTCCTCCGGGCTCGTGTGCACAGCGCGATAGCTGTCCGGAAAATACGCGCCAATCGGCAACAGCGCAATCTCGGGCCGCAGGCGCTCTCCAATCTCCGCAAATCCACTGAAATATGCCGTGTCTCCGGAGTGATAAATCGTCGGCCCGCTCGCAGGCTGCAGCACGTACCCGCCAAAACCGCGATGCGTGTCGCGAAACATGCGCGCACCCCAGTGCCGTGCGGGAACTGCCGTAATCGTAAGGCCGCCGACATTTGGCGATTTCGTCAGCTGTGTCGCCCCCCACCATTCAAGCGACTCAATGCGAGAGAATCCAAGATCGTGCACGAGGTCTTCCACACCATTGGGCACGATGACCATCGGGGCCTGCAATCCGCGACGGCGCATCATTCGGTTGATTGCTCTGAGTGAGGGTCGGTTCAGGTGATCCATATGCGCATGCGTCAGCAATACCGCGTCGATCGGCGGAAGATCGGCAATGCGAACACCGGGACGGCGCTGACGCCGCAGAATCACCAGGCGCGTCGCAAAGACGGGGTCGATCAGCAAGGCGCGCCCGGCAGTCTGAATCAGAAAGGATGAATGCCCGATAAACGTGATCGCAGTTTCGTCCGCGGTTGTTGCTGGCGGCACCTTATGCGTCCCCGCAAGCGGCTGCCTATGGCTCTCGTGTACCACCCGCCAAAGCTGCCTGAGTTTTGTCATCCAAAATGGAATTTTCATCACACTCATTCAATGGATGCGGTGGAAAGATGAAAGGAAGCTCCGCGAAATTACAGAATTTATGCGCCTCGCATAACTCGTTAGACAAAAAGTCCCACAACTCCGCAGAGTGGAACTCCGTGAAGCTGTGAGACTTAGATTATCTTGTAATCCCGACTGATCCCACCGCAGAGGCGTTTACGCCATCGCCTCGCGCCCCATCGGCTCAAAGTGCAAGCTGGTTCGACTTGCGATCCACGTCGATGCGCACATGCGCTCCGTGCATCACCTCGCCGTTCAGGATCTTGATCGCCAGCGGATCCTGCACCATCCGTTGCAGGGCCCTCTTCAGCGGACGCGCCCCGTACGCCGCATCCGATCCGGCTGCCAGAATCAGTTGCCGCGCCGGCTCCGTCAGCTCGAGCGAAATCTGCCGGTCCTCAAGCAGCTTGCGCACCTCGTTCAGCCGCAGTTCCAGAATCTCGTTCATCTGTGCGTGGCCCAGCGGACGGAAGATCACCATGTCGTCCACGCGATTCAGAAACTCCGGCCTGAAGTGTTCGCGCAGCACCCGCATCACCGATCTCGCGCGCCATCTCGAAATCGTGCTCGGTCTTCAGCGCCTCGCCCGAGAGAAACGCAGCGCCCAGGTTCGATGTCATGATCAGCACCGTGTTCTTGAAGTCCACCGTGCGCCCCTTCGAATCGGTGAGCCGCCCATCGTCCATGATCTGCAGCAGCACGTTGAATACATCCGGGTGCGCCTTTTCGATCTCGTCGAACAGAATCACCGCGTACGGCCTGCGCCGCACGGCCTCGGTCAACTGACCGCCCTCGTCGTAGCCGACGTATCCCGGAGGCGCGCCGATCAGCCGTGCCACGGCGTGCTTCTCCATGTACTCGCTCATGTCGATGCGCACCAATGCCTGCTCATCGTCAAAGAGGAACTCCGCCAGCGCCCGCGCCGTCTCCGTCTTTCCCACCCCCGTCGGTCCAAGAAAGATGAAAGACCCGATCGGTCGCTTCGGATCGCTCAGGCCCGCGCGCGAACGGCGAATCGCATTCGCAACCACCGTCAACGCCGCGTCCTGTCCCACCACGCGCTCGCGCAGCCGCTGCTCCATCTCGACAAGCTTCTTCACTTCGCCTTCGAGCATCTTCGACACGGGAATCCCGGTCCACTTGCTCACGATTCCGGCGATGTCTTCCTCGTCGACTTCTTCCTTCAGCATGCGTTGAGCGCCTGCATTCCCATCCTGCAGCGCGTTCAACTGCTTCAGCTCGGCCTCCATCTTCGGCAACTCGCCATACTGAATCTGCGCCGCCCGATCAAGCTGCCCTTTGCGCGTCTGCTCTTCAGCCTCGAAGCGCAGTGCCTCGATCTGCTTCTTCAGCTCGCTGATGCGAGTGATGGCGTCGCGCTCCTTCGTCCAGCGCGCGCGCAGCGCCGTAATCTGCTCGCGCAACTCCGCCACTTCGCGATCCACCTCTTCCAGGCGCTCGCGGCTGTTGCGCGTCCGTCTCGCGCTTCAGCGCGGCGCGCTCGATCTCGAGCGACGTGGCCTCCCGCTCCAGCTGATCGATCTCCGTCGGCACACTGCCGATCTGAATCGCCAGCGATGCCGCCGCCTCGTCCACCAGGTCGATTGCCTTGTCCGGCAGAAAGCGGTCGCTGATGTAGCGATGCGACAGCGTTGCCGCAGCCACAATCGCCGAGTCCTTGATGCGCACGTTGTGGTGCGCCTCGTAGCGGTCCTTCAGCCCGCGCAGAATCGCAATCGTGTCCTCGACGTTCGGCTCGCCAACGTAGACAATCTGGAAACGCCGCTCCAGCGCCGCGTCCTTCTCGATGTATTTGCGGTATTCATTCAGCGTGGTTGCGCCGATGGCCCGCAGTTCGCCGCGCGCCAGCGGCGGCTTCAGCATGTTGCTCGCGTCGATCGCGCCTTCCGCCGCGCCCGCGCCGACCAGCGTATGCAACTCGTCGATGAACAGAACGATCTGCCCGTTTGACTCTTCGATCTCCTTCAGCACTGCCTTGAGCCGGTCTTCAAACTCGCCGCGATACTTCGCGCCCGCCAGCATCGAGCCCAGGTCGAGCGAGATCACGCGCTTGTCGCGCAGGCTCTCCGGAACGTCGCCGGAAACAATGCGCCGCGCCAGGCCTTCCACGATGGCCGTCTTGCCCACGCCGGGCTCGCCAATCAGCACTGGATTGTTCTTCGTCCGCCGGCTCAGCACCTGCATCACGCGACGAATCTCCTCGTCGCGCCCGATCACCGGGTCGAGCTTGCCGCGCCGCGCCAGCTCTGTCAGATCCTTGGCGTACTTTTCCAGCGCCTGGAACTTGCCCTCCGGATTCTGGTCGGTCACGCGCTGCGATCCGCGCACCGCGGTCAGCGCCTGCAAAATTGCTTCATGCGTGGCCCCGACCGCCACCAGCGCATCGCGCGCCGCGTCGCCCTTCAGGTGCGCCACGCCCAGCAGCAGGTGTTCCGTCGAAACGTACTCGTCCTTGAAGTTCGCAGCTTCGCGAAACGCCTGCTCCAGCACCTTGTTCAGCGCCTGGCTCGACGCCCGGCTGCGCCGCCGATCCAGCCACGCGGGGCAGCTTCTGCTCAATCGAGTGCAAGTCGGTCTCCAGCCGTTCCGTGGGAACACCGATCTTCTCCAGCACCGCGGGAATCACGCCCTCGCGGTCCTCAATCAGCGCCAGCAGCAGATGCACCGGCTGCATCTCGGGATTTCCGAGCTCGGCAGCCCGCTCCTGCGCCTGCTGCATCGCCTGCTGCGACTTCACCGTCAGTTTTTCCCAACGAATTGCCATATTCTAACTCCAGTGAACAGTGTTCAGAGATCAGCTGTTCACAGACCGCTCAAACTCCAATCGTTCAGCGACTCAGTCTCCAGTTTGCTCTCGGCCAGGAACAAAGCAAAGCTGGTCAGCAGCAACGGCCGCTGACCACGGACAAACTGATCACTGAAAACCGCCTTTTACGCCGCGACATTGACCTTGATCTGCTTCGGCTGCGCTTCGGCTTTCTTCTTCAGCTCCAGCTTCAGCACGCCAGCGTTGTAGTTGGCCTGCACGTTCTCCGTGTCCACGGTCGAGGGCAGAGTGAAGGCGCGATAGAAGCTTCCATAGCGCCGCTCAATGCGATGGAAGTTCTCTTCCTTCTCTTCCTTCTCGAATTTGCGCTCACCCTTCACCGTCAGCGTGTTGTTCTCCACGCGAACGTCCAGGTCCTTCTCTTCGATGCCAGGAACTTCGAGCTTCAGAACGACTTTCTGCGCGTCCTCATAGATATCGACAGCCGGCACAAAGCTGGCAGTGGTCAAAGGGCTCTCGCCTTCATTCAAATCGCGGAAAAGGGAATTCACGCGATTCTGCAGTGTTACAACTTCACGGAACGGGTCCCAACGAGTGATTGCCATGATTATGTCCTCCAGATTGATTTCGAGATTTCAGCCGGGCCGGAAGGTCTGCCTCCAACCCGCTCAATCAATCTGATGGAGACTATAGCACAAAAGATTCATAAAATATGAGTGTAATACACTAATATATTGAATACAGACTTAATCTATTTATATTTAACAACTTAACTCAGAGAATGGCGTCCGCCCCGAATGCTTCTTCAGGCAGAGGCGGCTTGACTGGCTAAGCCTCCGCCCGGTAGCCGGATCAGAGTAACCACCGTGATGTCATCGTCTGGACGCGGGTCCCGATCCGCCGGGTTTCTGCTATACAGGCGCAAGCCGTGGCGCCGACAACCGCGTGCTCGACTGTTCGCCGGACCCCAGCCTGGTCAGCGTCAGCACCGTGATGTCGTCATCCTGGCCAAAGCTCACCGCGGCGTCTGTCGCCCTGGCGGCGTCCGGAACAGTGGCAAAAAGCTCATCGAGCCGCTGGAAGCTGAAGATTTCTCCGCTCGCACTCCTCGCCTCAAGCAGCCCATCCGTGTACAAGGCAAAGTGGTCGCCCTCGTGCAGATCAAACTCCGTCTCCTCGTAAATGGCGCTCTGCACAATCCCCAGCGGCAACGCTCCCGGCAGTTTCAGCTCTCGTCTTGTTCAGGAATGGCGAAGGATGCCCTGCGCTTGCCATGACGCAATGCCCATCCGGCCCCACGCGCAGCGCAAGGCACGTCGCAAATCCGCTCTGCAATCGTCCTACCAGCCGCAGATTCAGCTCTTCCAGAATCTGGGCTGGGTGCGGTGCAAATTTGGCCAGCGTGCGCACCGCGCCGACAATCAGCGACACCGCCATCGCAGCCCGCAATCCCTTCCCGCTCACATCTCCCAGCAGGATCAGTGTCGACCCCTTGAACTCGTCCTCAAGCGGAATGATCTGGAAGAAGTCACCCCCAACCTCCTGCGCCGGCCGGTACGAGCTCGTCATCGCGAACCCCGGCAGATGAAGGCAGCGTCTCCGGGATCAGCACCTGCTGCAGTTCGCGCGCGCTCTTGAACTCCTGCTCCAGCGTCGCTCTGCCGTAGCGCAGACTCCTGTATGTAGCGATACACGGCGTAGACAATCGCCAGCAGCAGCAGCGAATTCGCGATCGTCTGCGCGTTGAACCCGTTGCCGTTGATCGTGAAGATCGGCGTTGCGATCTTCGTTCCCAGAGTCCAGTGCGTATACCGGCTGCCCTGCTGCGAGTGCAATGCGCACCACCGAGATCATCTCCGCCAGCAAGTCGCGGTACCGCCACCAGCCATCGCGCCGGATCGAGCCGCTTGCGAAGCGCGAGAAGCGACAAGCACCAGCGGATAGGCCTCGGCCACGGTGAAGATGGCCGTGAGCGCGCCGTCCGCCCCTTGTACCCAGGGCGCCAGCAACCGGATTGGACCAGTCGAGCAAGGTCAGCAGCACCATCCAGCGAGGTCGCAATGAAACTGATGATCGCGATCAACCGCGTGGCGTAGGCCAGGGTCCTGTTTTCATCGAGCTTCAGCAGATAGAGCAGCAGGAACCACAATCCGATGTCCTGCAGGCTGAGAACCGGCTGCAGCCAGGCCAGAGCGAAGTTGTAGGACAGCGGAAGCCGCAAGCCCGTCAGAATCAGAGCCGCCACAGGCGTACCCGCGAAGACAGCCATCCACAGACAGGAGCCGTTGCGGAGCGATCGCGGAACCAGGCCATCAGGCTCAGCACCATCACCAGCGCATTGAGCGATTGCAATCCGAATATGTACTGCCGGCCGCGCAGCCATGCAAAATCAAGCTCAGCCTTTTCCGCAGCGATCGCAGTCGGACTCCCCACCACCGGGGCAAAATACAGGCCGCCCAGCTTATCTGAATCAAATGAGCTTAGTGGCCCCTTCCAAACGCGTATGGCGAGCACCCCGTCGCGCACAGGCCCCATCCCGAAGGTCTGCGCCGGCTCTGAGAAGTAGTGGGAAGGATCCGGCGGCATGGTGCCGTTGTGTCCGATCAGCACTCCATTCCAGTAGAGTTCGTACGCGTCATCCACACGCCGGATCATCATTGCAACGTCCGGCGACGCGCCGGGCGCCAGCACAAGATGAATGTGCTTCCGGTACCACGCGAACCCGGTGTACGCCGGATGCCCCTGCGCGCCCCAGGTGGCATCGGCGCTGATCTGCTCCCAACCCACGTTTCCGCCGTCATCTCCGGTCTCCGGCAGGGCCCAAGCGGGGTTGTCGCCAAGATGGAACTGCCAGGGTCCGCTCAGCGGCGCGTCGCCCTTTGCCCAGTCCTTCAATCGAGAGCACCGGCGCGCTAGACGGAGCAACGGCATGTGACAAGGCACGGAAACAAGACAAAGAATCACCAGGGAAGCACCGAAAAGCCGGCCGGGAAGTCGAAGCATATCAAGAGCATACTCTGCCAATTTTGGAGGCGGTAGCCGAAAATTCGGTCCCGTTCAGTCGCGTATTCAAATTCTCAACGCGCATGCTCGCGCCATTGCTCCGGACAGCCAACTACAATCGAATCCTGATGATCCTCATCTCCGGCCTTCCCGCCTACATGGATTGGCATTGGCTCTGGCTCACCGTGGCGGCGTTCTGGCAGGTGTGCTCAATGCCGTCGCGGGCGGCGGCTCCTTTCTCCTTTTTCCCGCAATGCTCGGCATGAAGATGCTGCCCATCCAGGCCAACGCCACCAATACCGTGGCGCTCTGGCCCGGCCAGCTCACCTCCGTTGCCGCATACCGCCATGACATCCGCAAAAACCTGCGCCTCGCCCTTCCCATGGCGCTCGCGGGCTTCATTGGCGGAACCTGCGGCGCAATCGTACTGCTCATTACGCCCCAGACGTACCTTCCTGCATCTGGTCCCATGGCTCCTGCTGTTGGCCGCCTCGATCTTCGCGCATCAGCGGCCCGGTCTCGCGCTGGCTCGAGCGCCGCAGGTCAGTCGGCACTCAGGTTCCTGCCGGTCGCGCACCCGCGCCGCGCCGCTTGCCGGTCTTCCTCTGCACCATCGCGGTCTGCTTCTACATCGGCTACTTCGGCGCCGGCGCGGGATTCCTCGTCATCACGGTGCTCTCCCTCTTCGGCTACCAGGACCTGCACGAGATCAACGCGCTCAAGGTGGTCTCCACCACCATGGCCAACGGAATCGCGTTCGTTCTCTTCGTACTCAACGGTCAGGTTGTCTGGCGCTACTGCCTTGCTCGCCATGATCACCTGCGCCATCGGCGGTTACGCATCCGCCAGCATGGCCCGCCGCATCCCGCAGCCCGTCCTTCGCGCAGCTCGTCGTTTTCATCGGCCTCTCCATGGCCGCCTGGTTCTTCTGGAAGAATCCGTAAAGGAGCAAACGGTCTGACCGCCTGACCCCTGTAAACTGGACTCATGAGCCACGAAGGCATTCGCTTCGTCGACAAGGAAGAAGCCGCCCGGGCGAGCGAGTCCGAGCGCCCGCTCTCACGCATTGCCGTTACTCCTGAGAAGGTGCGCGTTCTGCTGACTGAAGGCAAGGGCCTCGAGATCGATTGGCAGGATGGCCACAGAAGCGCGTGGACCTTTGCGTGGCTTCGCGATGCCTGCCCGTGCGCAACCTGCATTGACGAGCGCAAAGCCGCGGGGCCGCAAAACAGGCCAGCCGAAGTCCAGAGCCCGCCGCCGTGCTGCCCATGTACACGCCGCCCGCCAAGCCCGCCAGCGCCCACGGCGGTGGGCCGGTACGCCCTCCAGTTCAACTGGCTCGACGGCCACTCCGGCGGCATCTATTCATGGGACTATCTGCGCCGCCACTGCCAGTGCCCTGAGTGCACCTTCGACGCGACGGAAAGCACCGGCACGCCCAACTGAATCGCACGCTGCAATCACGCAATGGTGAAGTATTGCAGGACGTGATCAAGTTACGACGGGCATCCGCGTTTTCTATCTTTTATTCAGACTGATTCAAAGCGCATGGTAGAGTTGCACCCCAGGAGGCGTGCGTGGACCTCAAGCAATTTCTCGCCAAGCAATTCATTGACGTTATCCAGTGGAACGAGCCGGAAGAAGGCATGCTTGCTTACCGCTATCCCATGCAGGACATGGAGATCCAAAACGGCGGACAACTCACTGTGCGCGAGTCTCAAATGGCCGCCTTCGTCAACGAAGGCAAAATCGCCGACGTCTTTGGTCCTGGCCTGCACACTCTCACCACGCGCAATCTCCCTCTGCTCACCGATCTGAAGAACTGGGACAAGGCGTTCGAATCTCCCTTCAAATCCGATGTCTACTTCTTCTCGACACACCTTCAGATCGATCAGAAGTGGGGCACCGCCACTCCCATCACCATTCGCGACAGCGAATTCGGCGCTGTCCGCCTGCGCGGCTACGGCATCTACTCCTATCGCGTCTCCGATCCCCGCGTTTTCTTCACGCAGATCAGCGGCACCCGCGCAACCTTTTACGTCTCGGAACTCGAAGGGCAATTACGCAACACAATCGTTGCGCGAATGACAGACATCTTCGCCGGCAGCAACATCTCCTTTCTCGATATGGCCGCCAACCAGGCCGCACTCGCCAGGAAGATCGAAGAGCAGATGAAGCCCGCCTTTGCGGCGCTGGGCCTGGAACTCAATTCCTTCGTCGTCGAGAACATTTCTCTCCCGGACGAGTTGCAGAAGGTCATGGATCAGCGCATCGGCATGGGCATGGCGGGAGACCTCGGCCGCTATACGCAGTTCGAAACCGCTCAGTCCTTGCCGATTGCCGCCGCGAATGCGGGTGGCGCAGCCGGAATGGGCGTCGGACTTGGCGCAGGAGTCGCCATGGGGCAATCCATGATGTCGGCCCTAAAGCCTGCTATCGAAGACAATGGCGCCTCCGCTGCAACCGCCAAATTCTGTACCGAATGCGGAAAGCCTGTCCCCGTCGCCGCTCACTTTTGCCCGGAGTGTGGAAAGGCCCAATGAACTGTCCGTCTTGCGGCGCAGCCATGCGCCTTCATGCCGATGAAGTTTCTCTGAAGTGCGACTATTGCAAGAGCATCTTTTTCCCGGCAAAGGATGACGACGGCGTAGCCGTCCTCGGCGTGCCGTCGGACGAGGCTTGCCCGGTTTGCGCTATACCGCTCATGCACGCGTCCCTGGCCAAGATCAGAATCCGCTACTGCACACGTTGCCGCGGCATGCTCATTCCCATGGACGTCTTCCTGTCGCTCGTTGAAGAACTGCGCGCCAACCAGCAAGGGACGCTGATCGCTCCTATGCCCGACCCGCATGACCTGCAGCGCCACATCGACTGTCCGCACTGTCACAAGCGCATGGACACGCACTTCTACAACGGTCCGGGAAATGTGATCATCGACGACTGTTCCCGCTGCCTTCTCAACTGGCTCGATCACGGAGAGTTGATGCGCATCGTCCGCGCACCAGACTACTCCCAGTTGCGCGCACAGGAATCCTTCTAGAAGCCATCGGGTAGCTCCCGGTGTCCCGAGTCTAAAGTTCGCACCATAAGTAACGATCGCACCATAAATGCTGCTGTCATCCTGAGCGACCGTAGTCCGCGTCAGCGGGCGAAGGGAGTCGAAGGACCTGCATTGTTCCTGTCCCTGCCCCAGATTTCCGGAATCGCTAGCATATCCCCCGGCCTTCGTGAGCAATATCGCCCTCCGCACCATCGGGCCTGCACTTAATCACCATCGGCTGCGGCCTTCTCTCGCTCCCGCAACTCCTTGATCTCCTCGATCAACTGGCCCAACTGCTCCCGCATCCTCTCGCTGACGTTGAGAAATCGAATCCCCACATTGCAAGGGTCATAGATCGCCTGGGTCACTCCCGCCAGCCGAAACGGCAGCCCTTCAATGCGAAACTGCATTTCTACGCGGCGGAATACGCCCAGCGGAAAAGGAAGATTGGTCCGTATGCGGCAGCCGCCCATGCTCAAGTCGAGAATACGGCCTTCCAGCTTTGCCGCAATGTCGATCAACCGGATCACCGCGCCGGTGTCGACAGGGTGCCTGGGCTCCTTCCGTCGCCGCATATGCGCGGATGAAACCGCAGGTGTCTGACCAGCCTGTCCGTCTTTGCCGCCCGCTCTTGACCCAACTCTTGACCCACTCACCGCCGCATCCCTCCCCGCCTGTTCGCGAGGAGTAAGCAAGCTGGCTTAGTGTCCGCCAGTCGGATCCCAGGGACGCGCCGCCGCCGGTTGCAGCTCTTCACGCCCCCGCAGGCGGTCGTACTCATACAGGTCGCTCGTCGTTCCCAGCGACTCGTTATAGAGGCTCACGCCCCCGGTCACCTGGGTCAGCTCCTCGTGAAACGTATGGATGGCGTGCAATTGGCTGGCCGACGCCGGCAGTTCATATTGGGAAGTCTTAATGAATTTCTGGTAGCCGCGGTCAAGCAGCCGCGCCATCTCGCCCCGCACCAGAATCCCCGGCGTCACCGCCGAATGCCGCCGCTGTGCCAGCATTGCTGTCCTTTGCGGGAACCAGCACCGCCGCGGCGCCATGCTTGCTTACCAGCATCCCGCCTGCCACCCCAGGGAAGGTCGCGACATCAAAGGAGTGGGCGCGCAGCGCATCGAGTATCTGCTCAAAGCTCTTGGGTGTGGACTTTCGGGCCATGATCGCTTTCCAATCTGCGAGGATGTTGAAGCGGGGGTTGTGGTCTCTCCCATCTCCAATCTCGCACACCGGGAGCGCCGCCCGCAATTTCATCGTTCGCCGCCACTCTATGGATACACCCGCAACCCAGCTTCGGCCCGCCTCGTCGCTCCTCGGCTCCACGCTTCCGGAGCGCATCGGAAACACGCCGCTCATTCGCCTCGACCACACGGTCCGCGCCTCTATCCGGGCATCACCCTTCTCGCCAAGGCCGAGTGGGCCAACCCCGGCGGCAGCGTCAAGGACCGCGCCGCCGCGGCCATCGTCCGCGATGCCCGCGCACGCGGCCTGCTCGCTCCCGGCAAGACCCTCCTCGACGCCACCAGCGGCAACACCGGCATCGCCTTCGCCATGCTGGGCGCGGCCCTGGGCTTTCCCGTGCACCTTGCCATGCCGACCAGCGTGTCGCCGGAACGCAAGCGCATCTTGCGTGCCTACGGCGCCACCGTCGACTGGACCGAGCCCGACCAGGGGTCCGACGGCGCCATCCGCCGCGCACGCGAGCTGGCCGGCAACGATCCCGGCGCGTTTCTACTACGCCGACCAGTACTCCAACGACGCCAACTGGCTGGCACACTACCACACCACCGGCCCCGAGATCTGGCGCCAGACCGACGGCCAGGTGACGCACTTCGTCGCCGGCCTGGGCACCAGCGGCACGTTCATGGGCACCACGCGCCACCTCAAGGAACAGAATCCCGCCATCCAGGCCATCAGCTTCCAGCCCGACTCGCCCTTTCACGGTCTGGAGGGCATGAAGCACATGGGCTCGGCCATCGTTCCCGCCATCTACAATCCGCACCTGGCCGACCGCAATCTGGAAGTCGAAACCGAAGCCGCCTACGCCATGGCAAAGCGGCTGGCTCGCGAAGAAGGCCTGCTCGTCGGCATCTCCGCCGCCGCCGCCGTGGTAGCCAGCCTGATTATCGCCCGCGAAGAGGCCGCCGCGGGCCGGCAGGCGGTGATCGTCACCGTGCTGCCCGACTCCGCCGACAAGTACCTGAGCGAACGATTCTGGGAGGAGGATGGATGGGCGTACTCCATTTGAAGCGCGAAGTCATTCGAGGCTATCCGCCGTCACGGCGAAGAGACCTACCCGTACGAGTGCTGCGGTGCGTTGCTCGGCCGCTCCGGTCACACGACGGCTGGCTCGTCGACACCTCCATCCGTGCCGGCAACACGCGCACGGACTCCGCGCACAACCGCTACCAGATCGCCCCCATCGAGCTCGTCAAGATCGAGCGCGAAGCCCGCAGCCGCTCGCTCGAGATCGCCGGCTTCTACCACTCGCATCCCGACCACCCCGCGCAATGGTCCACGACCGACCTCGCCGAAGCGCACTGGCTCGGCTGCTCCTATGTCATCACCCAGGTCACGGGCGGCAAGGCCGAAACTACCAACTCATTTCTTCTCGCCGGCGTCACTGAGGAAGACAAGCGCTTCGAATCTGAAACAATCCAGTTGATTGATTAACTCCATATAAAGTCAGTGCTCTGCACTCATCTGCAATCGAGAATTCCCTTTACAACCGGAAACTGCGGGACTACGATTCGCCCAGCCTTAGAGCACATGCGGTTCTTACCCGACTCCCACCGCGAGCGATCTCTGAGCACGTCAAGGAGGTTCAACTATGAAGATCAGTCCGCTCCTGTTGGGACTGTCCCTCGCGGTCACAGGCAGTTCGGTGACCGCAGCCCAAGATACATCCGCAACGAAAGCTCCCGCGGTCCTTCAAATAAACCGCGAGTATGTGAAGCCTGGAAAGGCCGGCATGGCCCACGACAAGACCGAAGCAGCCTTTGTCTCGGCTTTCACTCGCGCCAAGTGGCCGACCCACTACACCGCCTATTGCTCGCTCTCCGGCAAGGCCCGCTGTCTCTACTTCTCCCGCTATGACAACTTCGAGGCTTGGGAAAAAGACAGCAAGGCCTTGGACAAAAACCCCGCCCTCGCCGCGGAACTAGACCGCGCGGGAGCAGCCGATGGCGAGTTGCTCGACGAGCTTGACCAGGCGGTCTTCACCTATGACGAGGAGTTGAGCTATCACTCGCACAAGCCCGATGGCAAGGTGCGTTACATGGAGATCTCGGTCTTCGAAGTCAAGGCCGGCCACCGTCAACAATGGCATGAGCTGGTCAAGATGGTGAAGGATGCGCACGATAAGGCTGGAACGAGCGCACACTGGGGCGCGTACGATACCGCCTTTGGTCGCGAGGACGGCACCTATCTCATTCTGAGCGGCGACAACTCGATGTCCGATATCGACAAGGGCCTCGCGGAAAGCAAGAAATGGGTTCAGGCGATGGGCGGCGAAGAGGCGATGAAGAAGTTCGACGAACTCTTCGGAGCGGCAGTGGCTTCCTCTCGCAGTGAACTGTTCGCAGTGAACCCCGCGCAGAGCTACGTCGACGAAGAATGGATCAAGGCCGACCCCGATTTCTGGAAGCCCAAGGCCGCAGAAGCTGCAGCCAAGACGGCAAAGCCCGCCACCAGTGCCTCGGCGAAGCCCGCTGCGGCTGCCTCCGTGCCCAAGCCCGCATCTCGGTAAGTCAATTACACTTGCAGATAGAGTCGTCATAAAGCGGCTCCGGATCACCCGGAGCCGCTTTTGTCACCGCTGCGCTTTCTTCATCCAATCGGCCCCTGCCGTCATCTCACTAAGTACACGCGAGGATCTTCGACGCATGACCATCTTCATCCCCACGCCGCTGCGCCCGTACGCGGGCGGAATCAATGAGCTACAGGTGAACGCCGGCACCATCTCAGCCGCGCTCGACGCCCTTACGCAACAGCACCCCGAACTCCGTAAGCATCTCTTCACCGCTGAAGGCAATCTGCGCGCTTTTGTTAACCTGTATTTGAACGATGAAGACGTGCGTTACCTTCCGGCAAAGGAAGCCACCCCGGTGACCTCTGCCGACACGCTCTCCATCATCCCGTCCATCGCCGGCGGGGGCCTGACCGTCGCGGGCAATTGAGCGAGTGTGCCCCCGCAGGCGTCTTAATCGAAACTGACCACCGATCACCGACCACTGAGAACTGATATGGCAACTACGACTACCGAACCCATCGCCCTTCCCGAACTCACCACCGACGATCTCTCGCGCTATTCGCGCCACCTGATCCTGCCCGAAGTGGGCATGGAGGGCCAGCGCAAGCTGAAAGCCGCCCGCGTGCTTTGCGTCGGCACCGGCGGACTCGGCTCGCCCCTGGCGTTCTATCTGGCCGCGGCCGGCATCGGCACTCTCGGGCTCGTCGACTTCGATGTGGTCGACGCCAGCAACCTGCAGCGCCAGATCATCCACTCCACCAAAGACATCGGCCGCAAGAAGCTCGACTCCGCCGAAGAGAAGCTCACGGCTCTCAATCCCGCGCTCAACGTGGTCAAGCACGACACCATGCTCACCAGCGCCAACGCGCTCGAGATCCTCAAGGACTACGACGTCGTCGCCGATGGCACCGACAACTTCCCCACGCGCTATCTCGTCAACGACGCCTGCGTGCTGCTCGGCAAGCCCAACGCCTACGGCTCCATCTTCCGCTTCGAAGGTCAGGCCAGCGTCTTCGCCACCGAGGAAGGCCCGTGCTACCGCTGCCTCTATCCTGAGCCGCCGCCGCCCGGCCTCGTCCCCAGTTGCGCCGAGGGCGGAGTGCTGGGCATTCTTCCCGGCCTGGTCGGCGTGATCCAGGCCACCGAGGTCATCAAGCTCATCCTCGGCAAAGGCGACGCCGCTCATCGGCCGCCTGCTGCTTGTCGACGCGCTCAACATGCGCTTCCGCGAACTCAAGCTGCGCAAGAATCCCGAGTGCCCGGTTTGCGGCGACAATCCGACCGTTACGGAGCTGATCGACTACCAGCAGTTCTGCGGCATCGTGCCGGAGACCAAAGAGGAGAAGGCATTGAAGAATGGAGTCCCGCAGCTCACGCGTGAAGGAACTCAAGCACCGCATCGACGCCGGCGAAGATATCTTCCTGCTCGACGTGCGCGAGCCCTACGAGGTCCAGATCGCACAGATCGGCGGAAAGCTCATCCCGCAGAACGACGTCCCGCAGCGTCTCGCAGAAATCGAGCGCGATCGCGAGATCGTCGTGCACTGCCGTTCCGGCGCGCGCTCACAGCGCATTGCAGAGTTCCTCAAGCAATCGGGCTACCCGCAGGTCGCGAATGTCGCCGGCGGCATCCTCGCATGGTCCGACGAAATCGATCCGAAGGTTCAAAAGTACTAAAGGGCCATCATCGCAATCTTGTGGAGGAAGAGGAGACCATGATCAAAGTCAGTATCCTGTACCCCAACAAGCCCGGTAGCCGCTTCGACGTCAATTACTACCTGACGGTGCACATGCCATTGGCCGTCAAACTTCTCGGCCCGGCTCTCAAAGCGGCGTCGGCAGAGATTGGCGTCGGCGGCGTAGAGCCTGGAGAGACTGCGCCCTACTCCGCCATTGCCGGCTTTACCTGCGAGTCCGTGGAAGCTTTCAATCAGGCATTAATGCCCATTGCCGCTGAACTCCTGGGAGACATCCCCAAATACACCGATATTCAGCCAGTGATTCAATTCGGCGAATTGACCCAGTTCGCTGTTTGAATCGTCCCACGGCCTTTGCCCGGCGAACGACCTCATCCGCGCAGGCCCTCACCAGAGTCCCCCGGAGGTCTCCCCGATTTTGCGAACCCTTACGCCCATCACGCTTCGAGGCCGTCACGTCCGCCTCGAGCCCCTGGAGCAGTACCATCTCGACAGCCTTGTCGAAGCAGCTGCCGCTGATCCGTCGCTCTATCAGTGGAGCCCCGTTCCCCAGGGCAAGGATGAAGCCGCCGACTACATCGGCACCGCGCTCCGCTGGCAACAATCAGGAACCGCTCTGCCCTTCGCCATCACTCGGCCGCCCGGCGGAGACTTCCTCGGCTCAACGCGCTTCTGGAATATCGAGTACTGGGCATGGCCTATCGGCCATCAGCGCCACGGCCGCGATCTGCCTGACGCCTGCGAGATCGGCCACACCTGGCTCACACGCTCTGCCATGGGCACCGCCACAAACACTGAATCGAAATTCCTCATGCTCATGCATGCGTTTGAAACCTGGGGAGTGCTGCGCGTCTGCCTCCACACGGACGGGCGCAACTACCGTTCGCAGAAGGCAATCGAACGCATCGGCGGCAAGCGCGAGGGAATTCTGCGCGCGCACCGCCTTGCCTCGGACTTCACGCCTCGCGATTCCGTTCGCTACTCGATCATCGCGTCAGAATGGCCCGGCGTGAAAGAGCGCCTCAGCCGCATGCTCATGCTCCACCACAAGTGAACCGGCGTCCGAGTCATCCATCGCGTTACTGCAGCGGAATGCGATAAACGGTCAGCGAGTAGGGCCGCAACTCCACAGCAATCGTCCCCGAACCCACCGCGAGGGTCGAAGACTCCGGTGCCACTGCGTTCGGATGATCAAAGCTGTTTTCGGCATTCAGGTCCGCGCTCGCCAGCGTCGTCACCTTCGCCGCGCCTTTCGCCGTTCCGCCTCCCAGTCGAATCTCCGCCGATCTCGAATTCGCCGTATTGTTGATGGCCTTCAGGATCAACTCGTGCGTGCGCTCATCGAGCGTTGCGCTCGTGTACAGTCCATCTGCCGCCTGCGGTGTCACCGGCACAATCCGCGTTCCCGCGTTGTTCGCAAACACCTTCTGAACGTAGAAATTCGGGGTGCCGAACGAGCGCAGATGATCAAACCAGATCGCATCCGGCTTCCATTGCCACGCATTCACATTCACCATCAGGGGCGCGTAGGATGCCATCTGCACCACGTCGCCATTGCGCTCCAGGCCCGTCATGAACGCAGCCTCCGCGATAGCGCCCTTCCAGTTGTTGCGATTCTCGGCACTCGTCATGCCCGCGGTCTGGGCAGCGTACTCGCCCGCGAATACCTTCGGTCCGTTCCGGTCATAGTGGTCGTACCGGCCAGTGTTCGCCAGGAACCACTCCGGGCTCATGTAGTAGTGTTCGTCCACAATGTCCGCTTTAAGCTGCCGCCAGTTCGACCACATGCTCTCAAACGGCTCTCCCGCGGGAAGCGGGCCGGCGCTGACAACCAGCTTGATCTCCGGATGCTTCGCCTTCAGTGCCTCGGCAAACGGCTTGTACCGCTCCAGGTAGCGCGGCCCCCACTGCTCGTTGCCCACTCCGATCATCGTCAGGTGAAAAGGTTCAGGATGGCCCATCTGCGCCCGGAGCTTTCCCCAGGCAGACGTCACCGGCCCATTCGCAAATTCGATCAGGTCCAGCGCGTCCTGAATGTACTCATGCAACTCGTCCAGCTTCGCCGTCTCGCTCGAGTTGAACTGGCACGCCATCCCGCAATTCAGAATCGGCAGCGGACTCGCGCCAATGTCCTCGGCCAGTTGGAAATACTCATAGAACCCAAGTCCGAATGATTGGAAATAATCCGGAGCGGCCCTTTGATCGAACTCGTCATTCCACCGGTTGATGATGGTCCTTCGCTCTGCGATGTCGCCCACCGTAGTCTTCCAGCGGTAGCGATTCACCAGCCGCCTGCCCTCCACAATGCAGCCGCCGGGAAATCGCACAAACCCCGGATGCATGTCATACAGCAGTTGAACCAGATCCTTGCGCAACCCGTTGGGGCGCTGCTTCCAGGTGTCCACCGGAAACAGCGAAACCATATCGAGATCCACTGAGCCCGCCTCGTCAAAGAACAGGTTCAGCTGAGCATGTTGCGAGGTGCCGGTCGCGCGAATCACCGTCTCGTATCGCTTCCACTGCCCGTCGAACCCCTCCAGCTTGCCCGCTCCCAGCTCGTGGCGGTTCTCGTCCGTTAGCACAGCGCGGACCGTTTTCGGCCCCCGTGTCCGAACATACGCGGAGAATCGATACTCGGCCCCGCTCTCAACGCCGATCCCGCGAAAGCCGGAGTTCCACAATCCATATCCCGGCGCAGTCACCCGCACCGTCAGATAGTGCGGATTGCTTTCGTTGAGCGGGTTCTCCGTGCGAATGTCCAGCTCGCCCTTTGGCTGATCCAGCCCCTTGCTGCTGAAGCCCATCACCTCGTGCCAGCCGGCCAGCGGCTCGTCGAACTCGAACGACCGGTTCTTCACCAGTTCCGGATACAGCCCGCCATCGGCCGCAAAATTGATGTCTTCGAAGAAGACACCAAACATTCCGGGAGAAATAGCTGCCCCGGGGTGAGCAACATCGGCTTCGATCACGACAGCGCTGCGTTGTCCCTGCCCGGCAAGCAAGGCAGGAAGGAGAGGAAGGGCAATTATCTGGAACCGAATTCTGGCGCTCATAAATTCGCGCACCATTCTAGAGCCCCGGCGTCATCCCCGTGAACCTGTCATCTTGAGCGCAGGTCGTTCGCTGTGGCGAACGATCGAAGTCGAAAGATCTGCGGTTGCATTTGCCGGGTGCCGGGAATAGGCCACTGTGAGGGAACAAATCCCTTCGCGCGCTCTGGCATTATGGTGGTGATAATGCAGGGTCGTTTCCTGCGGCGTCTATCCTGAAGGATCGGCATAAGAAGACCAATGATCCTCGTCTACATTCCATCCAGGTAGTTTCAGCAACGTCCGCTTGGCTTCTTCAAGATCTGCGGCCATTAGAATGCCGTCCAGCGCAGCCTGCTCACTAGTAGGTCGTTCCAACGCGACGGTCACGTTGGACACACCATTAACCGCATCGCTTCCCGCCGCAGGAGAACCATCGTCCCTGCTCGATTGCCGAGTCGAGTGTTTTTCCAACCATCATTCATAAACGTCCAGTCGAGTACGCGGGTGCCCCGTCCTGGCTCCGCTAGGGCGGGGATCACTAACGACCGATACGCCCTGCGGAGAATTACCCAACACAAGCACATAATTGAGTTGGAGATTGAGGGGCTCGGGGTGCCGATTCATGCCCGTCCATGCTCGGCTCATATACCACAATGTGACACAAAATCAAGAAAAGAGCCGGAAATCCGCCCGTAAGTCCTTTGCGGAGAGGTTCTGCGGCTAAGTCTAATGGTGAGAGGATTTTAGCGACACACCACTCTCGTAACCTATTGAAAATAAGGAATTTCCTTACAGAATCCGGGGAGGGGGGTACTAACTGAGCAATGGCGCCGCCGGTCATGTCTCGAGCGGAACCGAAGCACATCCCGACTTCGGTGGCAGCGACCCCTGACCCCTGACCCCTGAAGACTTACCTCGCCATCTCCACCGGCCCGGCCTTGCCCGCCTCGGCTCCTCTGCCGTTCTCGTCCATCTTGCCGAAGATCATCTTGCCGCTGGCCGTCTGCAGCACGCTGGTGACGGAGATCTCGACCGGCTGGCCGATCATCTTGCGCGCGTGATCCACCACCACCATGGTGCCGTCGTCGAGATAGCCGACGCCCTGGTTGTACTCCTTGCCTTCCTTCAGGATGAGCACATTCATCTTCTCGCCGGGCAGCACCACCGGCTTCAGCGCATTGGCCAGGTCGTTGATGTTCAGCACCTCCACGCGATGCAGGTGGGCCACCTTGTTCAGGTTGAAGTCGTTGGTCACCACCTTGGCTTCCCACTTCTTGGCCAGTTCCAGCAGCTTCAGATCGACCTCGCGAATGGACGGGAAGTCGTCCGGCACAATCTGCACCTGGATGTTGGTGTTCGACTGCATCCGCTGCAGCATGTCCAGGCCGCGGCGGCCGCGCTGGCGCTTCGAGCCGTCGGTGGAGTCGGCCACAATCTGCAGTTCGCGCAGCACAAACTCCGGCACCACCATCATGCCGTCGATGAATCCGGCCTCGGCGATGTCGGCGATGCGGCCGTCGATGATCACGCTGGTGTCGAGCACCTTGGCGCTGCGTGCGGGTGGGCTTCTCGCCGGCAAACAGCGTGCCCAGCGCCGCGGGATTCAGCAGGTCGCCCTTGCTCGCCCCCACCAGCAGGCCCGACATAGGTCATCAGCAGCAGCACAAAGATCTGCAGCGCCGCCGATGTGGCCCCGCTCAGCGGAGCCGATCGCAGCACCAGGCAGAACAGCGCAGCGCCAAAGATGCCCAGCACGCTGCCGGCAACCGCGCCGATCAGCCGCCGCAGCGTCAGCGCCCGCACCCGCAGTTCGAACACGATGACCGCGCACGCGGCCATCGCGCCGCCCGCCGCGCCTATCCAGCCGCTAACGCCAAATGGGTGAAGGAAATAACAGACTCCAGACAGCAAGGCAACAAAAAGAAGACGAACAAGAACGAGATCCATAAATGCCTACTTCCACTGGTGCGAAAGAACATACACCAGTCCGGCCATCGTTGGCGAGTATGCCGATACTCTCATCCCGATCGTCAAGTGGAAATTCGAGGTAGACTAGCTGAACACACGGGAACGGAGACAGGGGCCGTCGATCGCTGCCGACACCACCTCGCCCCGAAGGCCGGCATCCAACTCAGTCCTCTGCGTGAGCCGGTTCCCGTCCGGCCCCTGCCCCGTTCCCCTTGCTGGCGCTACGACGCGACTGCCAGCTCCGCGTCCAATCAGCCGTTGAACTCCCTTGCGCGGTCCGCGTTTCCGCGCGCTCATCAGCTTCACGCGCTCCAGCAACTCCTGCGGAGAGCAGGTCTTCTTTGCGAGCAGCGCATCTGCGCCGTGAATCTGTCCGTTCATCTTCTGCGGATCGCCCAGCAGCACCATCGGCACATGCGATGCAATCTGCTTGAGCTTGGCCACGAGTTGGTCGCCACTCATCTGCGGCATCGAGTGGTCGGCCAGCACCAGGTCAACTGCATTTTCGGTGAAGATATCGATCGCCTCCTGGCCAGTTGGTGGCTGCCAGCACGCGGTAACCGTTTGTTACCAGCATGAACTTGAGAACTGAGAGTTCCTGTTCGTTGTCGTCTACACAGAGAATGACTTTCTTCGGCCGCATGTTATGGGTCCTGCTCCTGCGTTAGATTTTTTGTCGGCCCCCAGATTCGAGCGCACAGCAGCATGCCCCGTTCTTTTGGCGGGCAGGCTCGTCGTTTCCGGGGCCGTCGGCCGCAGCGGGTTCACTCTCACATGTGATCGCAAACGACGATCGCCGGGTGATGCGCACAAGCGCACGCTCCCACGAGACGACCACCTTGCAATCGATCCGTGGGAGGGAAGCCCTCACTGGCGGTCAGATTGTTGATGAAGCCGTAATGAACACCGGTAAAAAAACCGGTTGAATTGGTTCAATGCTTGGCAAGAGTACGAGTATCTATAGCCGCTGAAAAGAGAGAACAACAGGCGAAGATCTAGCGTGAAAACTCGCCTGAAACAAGCGGAAATATCCTAGAACGAACACTACTCAGTAACTTATCCTGATTAAATTCTGTTGAAACAGTGTGTATTACGGCAGGAAAAGCCGTCCCGTTGCCACAAGAACAGTGCTGCCGCCAACGCGCACATCCGTCACTTTCGCCGAGGCCAGATTCGCAGTCAGAAACAGATCACTCGTCCGCCCGATCTCCACTCCCTGCTGCACGTGAATTGGTTGCGCTGGCGCAACCAGTTCGTGCTTCACCAGGTAGCTGATTGCGCATCCCGCAGCCGATCCGGTCGCTGGATCCTCGCCACCGTAAAACTGCATGCGCGCCCTCCACGCGGGTTTCTCAACGCCCGTCGGACCCAGCACGTAGAACCACCGACCGCCGCGCTCGCGCAAGTACCTCGTCGCCTCTTCGTGATTCACGCGCAGTCGCGCCAGCGCCTCTCCACGACCGCAGCGCAACAATCGCAAAAGGCGTTCCCGTAGAAACCACCTGCGGTGCCGCCGACGCTTTCATATCATCCACGCTGAGCCCCGTCAGCCGCGCCACTTCCTCGCGTTCCAGTTCCGCGCCAAACTCCGGATCCTCTGCGTCATCTCGCCGAAGAGTCCCTGCGCTTCGAAGCGCACCGGCACCGCGCCGACATTCAACGCCAGCCTCACCGTGTCTCCCTGCATCGTCTCTTGCGCCTTCAGCTTCAGCACGCTCGCCGTGCCCAGCGTCGGATGCCCTGCAAAGGGCAGCTCCTCCTGCGTCGTGAAGATGCGCACTCGAACGCCCTCGGCCCTCTCCACCGTCGCCTCCCTGCGCTCCACAAAAGTTGTCTCGCTCAGGTTGAATTCGCGCGCTATCGCCTGCATCCGCTCCGTCGTCAGGCCCACAGTGTCCATCACCACCGCCAGCCCGTTGCCCTTGAGCGCCGTCTCCGTGAAGACATCCACAACGAAGTATTCCAACTCACGCATGCTTGACATGCCTCCGAACATTCCCTAACCTACGAATACTCGTCAGCCCGGAACACTCGCAAGCTTTCGAGCCAAAGATCTCATGCCTCAAGCATTCAATCCCGCGCTCTGTCTGTGCTGCTGTCATCACTGCACCACGCGGGCGTGTCCGTAGGCTGGATTCAGAGAAATCCAAAGTCACTGACCCACCCGCTCCTTAGCGTGGTGGGTTTTTGGTTAAGGGGAACAGAGCCACAATCAGAAACTGATTACTGATCCCTGACTCCGGCTTTTCAAGCATCGGTGGCGAAGTGGTTAACGCGCAGGTCTGCAAAACCTGTATACGCGGGTTCGATCCCCGCCCGGTGCTCCAATTTTCATCAGGAACTCAAAGGCCCCGCGACTTTTCAAAGAAAGGTGCGGGCCAAGACGCGGAGTTCGTTCTAATTCTATCGGCTCATCGGTCCGCCTGTTCCAACGGTTGACTTCGTTGTCACGGCGATCACCATCAGCGTTCCCACCTCCAGATGGACGTCGCGTTGCGCACCCAGAATAATGCTCGAAGCATTCGCGAACGGCAGCCCATTCGCGTTGTTCGCGATCAGCACACCGGGAACAGCCGTAACCCGAATCGCGATGTTTCCGCTTCGCGCAACAATGGTTCCCGGAGCCGGTCCGCTGCCCGCTGATGACCTCTTCGTATTTGGTCCTGGCGGCAGGCTTGCTTGCGCGCCCTCCCTGTTGTTGGCGCCCATATTTCCATTCATCGCATCGTGGCTCATGTTCGCACCGGACTGCTGTACGCTGCTGGTGTCACTGGCTGCCATCGAGCCCGCCATAGGAGCACCATATATGCTGGCATTATTCCCGGCATTGCTCTCTGCCGGCGCCACGGACTGCATCACAGACTCAATCGCCACGCTTCGGCCGCTCTTTAGCTCGACGTGATCGAACTTGACTGCAATCTGCGAATTCTGCGCACTCCCTCCGTTCGCCTGTACGCCCGTCACCGTTCCCACAATCTTCGAGCCCTTGGGAATTTCCGTTCCGTCCGCGGTCCGTACGTTTGCATTCGTCTTCACCACGACGGTATCGCCCGTCTTGGCCGACTGCGAATCGAGCTTTCCCATCAACTCACCACTCACCGGCTTCAGCGCCGCCGCTGCCGCATTTGCGCTGCTGTCGACCGAAGAAGTCGCCTGAGGCGGCTTGGTCTGATCTGCCGCAAGGCTGCTTGGCTGCTGCCCGGAAGAAGTTTGCTGTTCTGTGGACGTGTGCTGCTGCTGTGCTGTGAGCGGAGAACTCGAATAGGCGGCGAACGCCATCGCTACGACCAGAGCGGCTCTCATCAAATGCTCCATTGGAACAATCCGGCGAAAAGCCGAAATCGGGCTTATCCCCCTGCTATTGCCCTTCCGGCGACGGTGCAAAATACCCTTTCCGCACCTGCACCTTCATGTCCTCGCCCTTGCACTGCACGGCTATGTGCCGGAAGGTGCCGTCCAGCTTGGCATTCGTCGGCGTATAGCTGGCCACGTACTGCGTGCGCAACTCGTCCTCGATCTGCTGGAATGCGGCTTCGAGCTTCTTGCCGTTGTTGCCAACGTTGATCATTCGGCCGCCTGTTTCCTCGCTCATCTTCTTCGCGGCCGAGTAGCCGTTGTATCCCCACCCGCCGTAGAAACCCACGTCCGCAATCAGGATTACGTAAATAATCGTGTTCGACTTCTGCGCCGCGGCAATCGCATCCTGAATCTTCATCTTGCTGCCCTGATCGTCGCCGTCCGTCAGGATGATCATCGCCTTGCGGCCGTTTTCCTGTGTCAGCTTCTCGTTAGAAGCCAGGTAGATCGCATCGTAGAGCAGCGTGCCCTTCGGTGTTCCGTGAACTGGAATCGTTCCCCCGCCAAGTCCGGGAATACCCGCAGCTCCGTTGCCGCCGGCCGTATTGATCTCGGCCTTGTTCATGGCTCGGCTCAGTAGATGCGCGCTGTTTGTGAAGTCCTGCAGCAGATCGATATTTACGTCAAACGAGATCAGGAATGCCTGGTCCTTCGGCTTCAGCACGCGTTCCAGAAACTCGCTCCCTGCCTCTTGCTCGAGCGGCAGAACTGCCTGCTGGCTTCCCGAGGTGTCCAGCATAATTCCCAGCGTCAAAGGCAGGTGCGTCTCGGCAGCGAAATTCTTAAGCTTCTGCGGGACCTTGTCTTCTGACACCAGGCAATCATCCTTCGAAAGATGCGGCACCAGGCTTCCTGACTTGTCCTTCACCGTGAAGAACAGGTCCACAAGGTTGACGTTGAGCTTGAGAGTTCCCATCGCCTCCTTCTCCTCAGGAGCCGGAGGCGGTGCGGTGCTGACCGGCGGTGCGTCGGGAGAAGGGACAAGCTGGGCCCGCCCTGCCGCAGGCAAAAGCGACAGCGCTAAAAGCAGCAGCACGGCTCTCTGGGGAATGCGCATCTTAGTCAGTTGGACGGAATCTCCAACACGAAGAGAGCATAACCGAACTTCCCGGCTTTTTGCTGGAGGCTTGCAAGTTCCGGCTACGACTAACGCAACTCCTTGACCGTGTCGGGCAACCTGCGCGGCTCTGCCGCGTCTGATACTCTGACGGTTGCAGCCTTGGCTGGGCCAGTTCCCAGCAGGTTGTACCCGCGGGCCCTGAAGCGGCCAGGAGCGGCGTTCCGGAGGAAAGAACACCTGTGAACCGAGGCTTAAAGGCACTGGCGCTTACCGCAATTCTGGGCTCGGCTCAGATACTCAGCACTGCGGCGCTGGCCCAGCAAACGCAGGACGCGCAGCAGGCCGTCCCCGACGCACCGGCCCCCCAGGCTCCCGCACTCACAGGAATGGGTCCCATTACGCCCGGCATGGGTGCCGGCAGCGCTTCTCCCACTTCCAGTTCAACCGCTGACCAGCCGCAACCCGGATCGCAGGCTCCGTCCAGCCAGGCCCCGAGCCAGGTCAAGGATCAGGTGCAGACCGCTCCGCCCGAGACTGGAAACATCGAAGATATCGGCGCAAAGCTTGTCTTGAACGCGACTTACGTCGAGGTTCCGGTCACTGTCAAGGACGCCAAGGGAAAGCCGGTCGCAGGGCTCACCTGGCGGGACTTCAAGGTGTTTGAGAATGACACCCGCGAGCAAATCCGAATCTTCAGCGTCGATCCGGCTCCACTGTCTGTCGCTTTCGTCATTGACCAGAGCCTTACCTCCGACGTCATGGCGAAGGTCAACCAGTCTCTGGACGCTCTCCAGGGCGCGCTAAGCCCCTACGATGAGGTCGCGGTCTTTTCCTACAACAACGGAGCTCAGGAGCGCACGGGATTTACCGGCGCCCAGAGCAGCCGTCTTCCCGCCGTGCTTGCCCTCACCAAGGAGACGGGCCGTGAGGAACTCGTCCCCATCAACAGTGGTGCCTTCGGAGGCTGCAGCATTACCAAAAACGGTAGTTGCGTCGATTCCAATGCCACCGTGCAGCATGGTGGTTCCGTCGGCAACCCGTCGTTCATCACCATCCCCAAAGAGATTCACACCCTCAACGACGCCATCCTTGCCGCAGCCAAGGAGCTCTCGACGCGTCCCAAGGGCCGCCGCCGCGTCATCTACGTCGTCTCCGATGGAAAGGAATACGGCAGCAAGGCCACCTACAAGGACGTTCTGCGCTATCTGCAGACCAACAAGATCGCCGTCTACGGCACTGCGGTTGGCGACTCGGCCCGCTGGGGCGATGGCTACGTGAGCCGCTTCCATCTGCCCTTCACCATGTATGACAACCGCCTCCTGGGCTATGTTCTCGCCACGGGCGGCATCCTCGAGTCGCAGAACAACTCCGACGGCATCGAGAAGAGCTACGCACGCATTGCCGAAGAAGCGCGTAACCAGTACACACTCGTCTATGCCAGCCACGAGCCGCTCATTGACGGCAAATACCGCAAGATCGAGATTCGTGTAGACCGGCCGGGCGTCGAGGTGATCGCGAAGAAGGGCTACTACCCCTCAGGCCAGGACCAGAAGTAGAGATGGCCTCGTCAGGCGCGGCAGCAGGCTTCGGCCTGCTCTCGGCCGCCACATGGGGCGGTTCGGACTTTGCCGGCGGCTTTGGAGCGCGTCGCGCCTCATCGCTCCTCATTACCGCCTCAGGGCAGATCGTCTCCCTGCTGATCCTTCTGGCCGTCTGCCTGTTCTCTCATCTCGCAATTCCCGGCAGGCTTCAGCTCATCTGCGCAGCCATCGGCGGATTTGAGGGGGCACTTGCCCTGGCCAGTCTTCTATCGTGCGCTGGCAATGGGCGCAATGGGGCTCACCGCCGCACTCACCGGTCTTCTTACCGCTCTCGTGCCTGTCTTCTTCGAGTTCTTCCACAGCGGCCGTCCTTCGCCGCTCACCGCCCTCGGACTTGCCGCCGGCTTTCTCGCCATCTGGCTCATCACTCACACGCCCGCCAATAGCGGAGCAAGCTCCCCGCCCAGAGCCCTCTTGCTTGGCGCCACCGCCGGACTGGGCTTCGGCGCTCAGTTGATCCTCTTCAAAGTAGCCAGCGAAGGCGGAGTCGTTTGGGCGCTCACCTCCGCCCGCATTGCCGGCGTCAGCAGCAATTCTCCTGGTCATTGCCTTCGCACCGCCTTCGCGACCCTGGCGCGGATTCTGGCTCGCAGGCATCGTTTCCGGGTCTTTCGACACCATTGGCAACCTGTTCTACATGCTGGCTGCCAGCTTCGGCCGCCTTGATGTTGCCGCCGTCATCTGTTCGCTCTACCCGGCCGGGACCATCCTGCTTGCAGCCGTGATGCTTCACGAGCGCCCCACGCGCCGCCAGCTAACAGGCATGGCTGTTGCTCTCGCTGCCGTCGCGCTCCTCAGCCTCTAAGGATTTATCCCAGATACCGGCCAAACCCCTGCGCCTTTGGCGTCATTGTCTGGGTCCTTATCGGACCCCTATACTCATTTCGACGCAGTGAAAGCAAGCTTTTTCATCTTCGTTTCCGCGCTTCTTCCCCTGGTCGCGTACGCGCCCGCTCTCGAAGCGCAAGGCGGCTCGAGGGCAGCGCACCTGCATGCAGTCTCAGGCTGCACGCCCGTCCCTGCGAACCTTGGCCGGCAATTGGAATTGGCAGACGCTCACACCTCGTCTGACCAGCTTGCATCCCCCCTGAGTCATCGCAGCCCGACGCACAATTCCCACCGGAAGCGCGGCAAGAAGATCAGCATCCAGGGATCTCAACTGCCGCTAAGTCGTCGATATTCGCCGGGCCGATACCTGATCTCCTTCGCTTCGGTTGCTCGCCAGTACGCACGCGGTCCAAACCCCTCCCGCGGTCCGCCGTCCTTCATCCCTCTCTAGGTCTGCTCCACACAATCGGGCCCCGTGTCAGTGGGTGTTAGCGGAATCAACATCCACTCTGCATCTTTTGCCCTTTTTGTTTCGCGGTTTTCGATTCTCCGGCGCGGGAGACGGGAACCGCTCAGACGTCTAGCCACAGGACCGCTCCGGTGGCAGACCGCACGGGTTGAGGTGTTGCGAGCAAGTGGCATCTCAGCCCGCGTGTTTCCCGGTGCCCCCATGCGTCGGTTCCGCTAAATCGATTCGTATGCGGGACGCGACTTTTTGTTAGCGGATTCTGTCGAATCTGTGCGAATATAGTCGAGCAGTTCCAGCACAGGCCGCGTAGAACACACTCGGGAGATTCTTTGCATTCCCCCCATTGCAAGGAGACGCTCGCACTATGTTATCCCCATTTGTTTCCCAATCTGTTCGTGCCATCGACCAGTCACCCGCCCGGACGCTCGATATCATCCTCCGCAGCACTCTCTCGCTCGTTGAGTGTTACGGACCGCGTGTCCACGAAAGCACAACCTTGAATGACCTGAAGTTTGCATTCCGGTCTACCATCGCCGAACTTCAGATGATTGAAGAGATCGAGCGTGAGCGCGCCTCACCGGCGAAGCCACACAACTAGGGAATCCCCAAAGGTTGCAGATTCCCCACGATCGGCTCAGGTCGCTGGGTGGTTAAACCTGGCAGGAATCCTTCGCGTCAAAGATGACCACACTTTTCAGCGTCGACTGCCCAGACGCACGAAAGGCCCGTACCCATTGGCACAGGCCTCTCCATCTTTAAAGCAATTCAGCCAATCCGGCCGGACGGGTCTATTTCTGCTCGGTCCCCGGCGGCGGAGGAGGCGGCTGCACCGTCGCCTGCTGCGTCGTCTGCGCGGGAGGCGCGGGATCGCTTATTCCCTTGATACCTTCGCGAAAGCCCTTCAGACCCTCACCCAACCCCTTGCCCAGTTCCGGCAGCCGCTTGGCGCCAAACAGCAGAAACGCCACAATCGCGAGCACAATCAGGTGCCATGGCTGCAATAGATCGCCCATCTCAAGTCCTCCGCGCACCCCCAATGTCCCGGCACGCTATCACCGTTTATTGTCGCACAAAGCTCACACGGTGCGGTGATCGTTGCCACTGTCCCCTGGGAGCCTCAGTTCACCTGCGCCGGATTTCCCAGCCGCTCAGTCACCATGCTGTAGAAGCTCCGCAGGTCTTCCTCGTCGCCCACCGTAAGCCTTCGAAACACCTTCATCAGAGGAAACAGCTTCGAACCCCTGATTTCGACTGCCGGCACCGACACCACCCCGCCCGGATACTGTGTCATCTCCCAACTCCCCGCATACCGCCGGCGCAGCACCTCCCCCAGGTAGCTGCCCCAAAGGCGCGACTCGTAATCAACGTCGACATTGGGATCTTCGCTCACGAGCATCAGGATCTCGTCCAGACCGTTTATCGACTCGGCCGAAAAATCCAGAGTCTGCTTGTACTCACTCCTGGCCATCTCGACTGCCCCTTGCGCATATCCCTCCATCATCGCCCCCAGGTCAGGGAACGGATGGCCCTCGAGTTTCTCGCGCAACTTGTTCATCCTTATAAGACTAAGTCTCCCCCAAATTGGTTAAGGTGCGGCCCCGGATCCAACCGGGTTCACCAGCATCCATCTACTGTGGCAGACTTGAATCAGCCCGCGAGGTTTCTCCGCCGATGAAGTGCCCCAGGATAATTGTTCTCTGTGTTGCTCTTGTGCTTCCAGTTGTGGCACTGCTCGCGCCAGCGGCCGCCAGGCCCGCCAGTCGCGATATCTATCCCGATCCGTCTCAAGCCAAGTCCGATATCGCTGCAGCTCTCAAGGTTGCCGCGGCCGGCCACAAACGCGTGATCCTCGATTTCGGCGGCAATTGGTGCGGTGACTGCATCGTTCTGGACATGTACCTGCACAACCCCGAGAATCGCCCCATCCTCGATGCCAACTTCGTCCTCGTCCACGTCAACGTCGGTCACATGGATGAGAATACCGAACTTGCTGCCCGCTACCAGGTGCCGTTGAACAAAGGTGTGCCCGCACTTTCAGTTCTGAACGATCAGGGCAAACTGCTCTACAGCCAGAAAGGCGGCGAATTCGAAGCCATGCGCCGCATGCAGGCCACCGCCGTCACCAGTTTCCTGGTCCAGTGGAAGCCCACCAAGCCCGGCTGCTCCGTGGCAATGGTCACCTGCTGACAGTTTCAAGTCTTGAGCAGCGGACTAATGTCATCTGAGCGGAGCGTATTTTCGGCATAGCGAAAGGCTGCTCTTCGCAACTCCCGGATGAATCTATCCGCCTGAACTCAGCGGCGCCAGATGTTTCGTGTTCTGGTACGTGTACTGAATCCGGTGGATCACCGTAATCGTCGACAGCACAGCCAGCACCCACAGCACCGGCGCCATCACGTTCCAGTGGTTAAACAGCGCGCCCAGCAGGATCAGCACAATCCGTTCCGGGCGCTCCATGAATCCCACCTTGCATGACCCGATCAGCGCCTCGGCGCGCGCGCGCGTGTAGCTCACCATCAGCGACGTCACCATCACAAACGCAACCAGCACCACGTAGCGGAAGCGATTGATGCGCCCGTAATACACCAGCAACCCGAAGAAGAGAACCACGTCGGAGTAGCGATCGATTACCGAGTCGAAAAACGATCCGAACACGGTGACCTGGTTATTTCGCCGGGCCACGCGCCCGTCCACCATGTCGAAGAGGCCCGCTCCGAAGATCACCATCCCCGCGTAGAAAAACATGCGGTCAGCATTCGTCGCGTTCGCGTGCCCAAACAGGAACGCCGCGACAATGTTGATCACCAGACCGATAAAAGTCAGCGCGTTCGGGAGAGATGCGGGTCAGCGCCAGACCGTGCACGATCCGGTCAAGAAGCCAGCCGCAGGCGCGGCCGAAAGCACTGGTCCAGGTCATCGAAGTTCTTCCTGCTTACTTCTGAGCGACGTCGTCAGCGGCCTCGTCTTCTTCGTCCTCATTCTCTTCGTCGTGTACGGTCGTTAGTTTCAGAATCTCAAGCTCGCGTTTGCCGTTGGGCGTCACAATCGTTGCCACGTCGCCCACCTGCTTGCCCACCAGCCCGCGGCCGATCGGCGAAGTCGTCGAGATAAGCCCCTTGGCGACATCCGACTCTTCGCTGGTCACCAGCCGATACACGATCTCTTCGTCCTTGGTCGAGTCAAACACGACGACCGTCGACCCGAACCCGACCTTGTCCCGCGGAATGTTCGCCAGGTTCACGAGCGACAGCTCCGCCATGCGCCGCTTCAACTGGCCCAGGCGCGCATTCACAAACTCCTGCCGCTGCTTGGCCATGTGATACTCGGCGTTCTCAGAGAGATCGCCCATGGCCACCGCCTTCTTGATCTCCGCAGGCAGTTCGTGGGCGAGCTCATGCTCAAGTGTCTGAATCTGCTTGAGCAGCTGCTTTCTGATGTGGTCGGGCATTCGTGATCCGTAGCGGCGAGCGAGGCTGCTCAACCGCGGAAGATAAAACCTCTAGACTTTTCATTATACGCGGGCCGGCACCGCCGACAGCAGGAGCAGGTCTGGCCTCTCCGCTCTATACTGTCCGCAAGCTTGGAGGAGTCCCGATGCACGTCCGGTGGTTACTCCCTTGTTTCCTCGCCACATTGTCTCTCGTTCCATCGGCTCGCACCCAGACACAGGCGCAAAAGACCGTTCGGCGCCCCGACGGTGGCGCAAACGGCAGCATGGAGAGCATCTTCATTCCGCCTAAGCCGGATGCCCCTTTCAGCTTTACCCTCGACGCTGAGTGGACCCGTCCGCTCGGCAACGGCGGCTCCTTCACCCTGGTAAACGAGCGCCGCATCGTGCGTGACAGCAAAGGCCGCATCTACCAGGAGCGCGCCGCCCTCGTTCCGAAGAACACCGACGCCAAAAGCTTCGTGACCACCATCCAGATAACCGATCCTGACACACACACTTGGTACAACTGCATCGTCGCGACCAAAGTCTGCGACCTCTATTCCTATCAACTCAGCAGCACTGACAACTTCCAGCCCCTGACTGGAAATACCGGCGCATCCCCCGGCGGCAAAGTCTCGCACCGGCATGAAGACCTCGGAGTCAGCAGCACACTTGGAGAAGACACCCACGGCTATCGCGAAACGGATACGATCGAGCCGGGTGTCGTGGGAAACGACAAGCCTATGGTCACGACGCGTGAATTCTGGTACTCGCCGCACCTTGCCGTGAATCTCATCTCGATCGTGGATTCCCCACTATCGGGCAAACAGGTCTTCACCGCAAAGGAACTCACCACTTCCGAGCCCGCCCCGAGCCTCTTTGAAGTGCCTGCAGACTACAAAATCGCCGACCACCTCAACGACGAGAACTGACGCAGTCTCATTGCAGCGTGAGCGAGAGCGTCGCCGAGTACTGTCGAGGTCTGGCTGTGCCTGGCCCACGTTACGAATGCGACGGAATCCGTGAGATATTTGTTCGGTTCATCTTCCTGAAGCATTCGCCGAGCGATTCTGCCCGCGGATTTATACTTCGTCCATGCGCACACAGGCTGCATTCACATCTCTAATTCTGGCTTTTACATCCCTCTTTGCCGCATCTCAGCAAGCCTCCAAGGCTGGCCCCGCCACCGCCGCAGAAGCACAGGCCTTCGTCAATCGCGCCAACGCCGACCTGCTCAAGCTCACTATCGAAGCCTCGCACGCTGACTGGACCGCCAAAACCGACATCACCGAAGACACCGAAGCCACCACCGCACTGCTCACCGAGCAGTTCAACGCGCGCAACCTCGAACTAACCGCCGAGAGCCATCGCTTCGATCATGTGAAGCTCCCGCCCGACCTTCGCCGCCAGATCATGCTTCTTCAGGTCACAGCGCCTGCCGCGCCAAGGGATCCCAAACTCCTCGCCGAGCAATCTGAACTCGCTGCGCAACTTACCGGCATGTACGGGAAAGGCAAGTATTGCCCTGACACACCAGCCGGCCAGCCACCTGCGCCCGGCGCCAAGTGTCTCGGCATCGACGAAATCTCCGACCATCATGGCCAAGTCGCGCGATCCGGAAGAGCTCACGCGGCTCTGGGTGGGCTGGCATGCCATTGGCGCTCCAATGCGCGACAAGTACGCGCGATTCATGGAACTCCAGAACATCGGCGCAAAGGAGCTCGGCTACCACGATACCGGCGAACTCTGGCGCGCCGGCTACGACATGACGCCCGCCGAGTTCTCCGCCGAACTCGATCGCGCCTGGACTCAGCTCGAACCGCTCTACCGTGAACTGCACACGTACGTCCGAACCCGCCTCATCGCGAAATACGGCAAAGCCGCCGATCGTCCCGACGGCCTGATCCCCGCGCAACTGCTCGGCAACATGTGGGCGCAGGAGTGGGGAAACATCTACGACATTGTCGCGCCCACTGACCCAAAGCTCTCGCAGTTCAAGCCCGTCGATCTCGAGTCGGCGCTCAAGACGCAGATCGCCCAGCGCGATCCCGCCGCTGCGCCAGCGCTTTGCCACGAGCAGCGACCTCAGCTCAGACAGTGGCCATGCCGCTCAACTCGCCGCTGCACGCGACATGGTTCGGTACGGCGAAAACTTCTTCACCTCGCTCGGCTTCGCACCGCTCCCGAACACGTTCTGGGAGCGCTCGCAGTTTGTGCATCCCCGCGATCGTGAAGTCGTCTGCCACGCCTCAGCCTGGGACCTCGACGCCGTCGACGACCTGCGCGTGAAGATGTGCATCGAGGTCAACGCCGACTACTTCACCACCGTGCATCACGAGCTTGGTCACAACTTCTATCAGCGCGCCTACAACAAGCAGCCGTTCCTCTTCCGTAGCGGCGCCAACGACGGTTTTCACGAGGCCATCGGCGACTCGATCGCGCTTTCCATCACGCCCGCGTATCTGAAGACCCTCGGACTCGCCAGTGAGGAACCTCCCGCAGAGGCCGACATTCCTCTTCAACTGCGCACAGCGCTCGACAAGGTAGCCTTCCTGCCCTTCGCGCTTGCACTCGACAAGTGGCGCTGGCAGGTATTCTCCGGTGAAATCAAGCCGGCCGACTACAACAAGGCGTGGTGGGAACTCCGTGAGAAGTACCAGGCGTGTCGCCCCACCCGTCGAGCGCACCGAGGCCGACTTCGACGCCGGCGCAAAAAACCACGTCCCCACCAACGTTCCTTACGCGCGTTACTTCCTCGCCCGCATCTACCAGTTCCAGTTCTTCAAGGCGATGTGCGATGCGAGCGGCTACAAAGGCCCGCTCAACCGCTGCAGCTTTTACGGCTCAAAGGCCGCGGGTGAAAAGCTCCAGAAGATGCTGGAGACCGGCCAGTCGCAGCCCTGGCAGCAGACGCTCAAGGAGATGACCGGCACCGACCACCTGGACGCGCAGCCCATGCTCGATTACTTCGCCCCGCTCTACGCCTGGCTCAAGGAGCAGAACAAAGCCGCCGTATCCACCCACTAGATTCGGATGCCCACCCATGCGACGGCTTCATGTTGCATGGGTGGGATCGCACGCAACGCTTCCGGAATAATCTACCGGGCTGTCGTTCTTGTCTCAGGCCCCATCGCGATCGGTTTGATCGTGCCATCCTCGTTGTAATAAAGCGGTGCCACGCACACGCGCCGCTCATACGCGCTTGGGCCCGCAACATGGTAGAAGAGGTACCACTTTCCCTTGAATTCGGTGATGGAGCCATGCACGTTACGCGAGCGGTTGTCGAGGATGACACCCTTGTACTCAAATGGTCCCATAGGACCCTTCGCCATGCTGTATTCCATCAGATTCGCAACCATGTCTCCGCGATTTGAGGGATAGCTGAAGTAATAAACTCCGTTCCGCTTATGAACCCAGATTCCCTCGTGATAATTGTGCAGATCGAGAACCTGGATCGGCCCGTCCCGCGTGATCATGTCCGGCTTCAGCTTCACTACACCCAGCTTCCCGCTGCTGTTTCCGAAGTACAGATAAGCCTGCCCGTCATCATCAATGAACACCGCCGGATCGATGGAGCGGATTCCCGCTTCGTTTCGCCCGATCAGCGGCTTGCCGAGTGCATCCTTGAAGGGACCCGTGGGCGAATCGGAGACGGCGACTCCGATCTGATCGTCGGCAGGGAAGTAAAAGTAGTACTTACCGTTGCGCTCGATGCAGTCGGGAGCCCACGCGTGTATCTTCGCCCACGTAATGTCCTTCAGGCTGAAGATCACGCCGTGATCTTTCCAATGAATCATGTCGTCCGTGGAGAACACATGCCAGTCAAACATCTCCCAGTCCTTGTTCCCCGCAATGTCATGGGACGGATAGATGTATAGCCTGCCGTTGAATACGCGCGCAGAAGGATCTGCCTGAAAGTCCGGCAGGATCTGGTGCTGTGCAAGGGCAAGCGCCGGCGCCAGAGACAGAAAAGCCGCGAAAAAAGAAGTGCCGATGAATGAATGCCTCTTCACGTGCGTATGTTCTCCTGTCTCATCTTCCAGCCACACTCGAGAATACGCTGCTGGAGTACGGAAGCGTCGGTCTTCGAGTCCCTTTGACGGGTGCCGCATCCAAGACTGTTGGAACCAGCATAGATATGAGAAGGAGAACGATATGAAGGTCGTACTCATTGGCGCAACTGGAAAATCCGGTCGGCGCATACTCAGCGAACTTATCGCCCGCGGACATGGTGTCACGGCAGTTGCCCGCAATCCTGTTGACTTGCCAGCCGGTATCAAAATCCACCGCGACGATCTCAGCAGTGCCGATAAGATCGCGGCAATCATCAAGGGAGCCGATGCTGTGGTTAGCGCATACGCCCCGCCGCAGGATGACACAGATCAACTCATTGCCGTAACCGAGCGCCAGATCGAGGCCGTGAAGAAAGCTGGAAACCCGCGCCTCATCGTCGTCGGCGGCGCCGGATCTCTCGAAGTCGCGCCCGGCGTCCCTCTCCTCAAATCGGGCCACCTGCCGGATCCGTGGCTTCCGATTGCAACCTCTCATGAGAAAGCACTCAGGCTGCTCGAGAAGTCTGACATCAACTGGACATACTTCAGCCCCGCCGCCTTCTTTGAGCCCGGTGAAAGAACCGGCAAATTCCGCCTGGGAAAACGCAACCTTGTCGCCGACGAGAAAGGCAACAGTCGCATCTCTCTTGAGGATTACGCAATCGCGCTGGTGGATGAATTGGAAAAGCCGGCCCATGAGCGTCAGCAGTTCACCATAGGGTATTGAGGATTCCCAGGTTCACCCGCCGTGCCACGGGCATGACGGCGGTGCCTGGCCTGCGAAACTTCAACGGCTGTTGGATAATGCGATTGTGCCCTTTACCTTTGCTCATGCTGCGGCTGCATTACCGTTTCGGCGAATGCGGCTTATCCCATCTGCGTTGGTCGTGGGGACCCTTGCGCCCGATTTTGAATACTTCCTCAGATTCGGGTCAAGTAGTGGGTTCGGGCATACGCTCCTTGGCGCGTTCCTTCTGACGCTTCCACTGGCGTTGATCGTCCTGTGGCTCTTTCATCGCTACGTGAAGGCACCACTCGCGTCGATCTTTCCCGAGTCGGTCGAAAGGCGGTTGGTACCCTATCTCGGCGGTTTTACATTCTTTGGCCTCTCGCGGTTTGGACTCATTGTGATCTCTATCCTGGTGGGAACCGCAACGCATCTTCTTTGGGATTCCTTCACCCATCAGACGATGTGGCTCTATCATCACTGGACGTTTCTGAGGCAGTCATCCCACGTCCCGTTTTTGGGAACCATTCGGAACACCACGCTTCTTCAACATGGCAGCACGATCATCGGGATTGGGCTGCTCACCGTCTGGTTTTCGCAATGGTACCGGTCTGCTCCTGTGGGTGATCGGCAATTTCGTCTCCTTTCAAGGAGACGGAGGAACGCAGTCATTATCATGGTTACGACCACTGCACTCATAGTTGGCCTGGCAAGGGCAGTCGCGGGAGCCGGAATGCCTGGTTCTCGCCATTCGCTTGAGGTATTTGCGGGCGAAGCGGTCATCACTGCGTCGGCTTTGGTTTGGTGGCAACTGGTTCTTTTCGGCGTGCTCTTTGGCAGAGTCATCTCTTCGAACTCGGAGATCCACTCGAGAATCTGAAAGCTCTTGCTTCGACGTTTCACTTGGAAACCGCCTTACTTCCCTCGCAGCACCCTTTGCAGAACCACTGCCTCATTGTGCTCCACGTCTCGCGCGCCGAAGAGCAGCGTCACCGGCCCGCGCGCCGCTTCCTGCTTCAGCAGCGCCAATTGCTCGCCGTCTGTGTTCAACTCGTCGAGATAGCGCCTCTGGAACTGAGCCCATTTCTTTGGATCGTGATTGAACCACTTTCGCAGCGCCGTGCTCGGAGCGATCTCCTTGAGCCACAGATTCACATTCGCCTTCTCCTTCGTCATGCCCCGCGGCCACAACCGATCGACCAGGATGCGGGTCCCGTCCACTTCGTTGGGCTCCTCGTAAATGCGCTTGATCGCAACCCTCGCCATGATCTCTCCTTTCACTTACGGTTCAATCACGCGCCCCTTCTTCTTCACCTCTTTTAGTCTGACCCCTGATCCTTGGTCCCTGTTCCCTGGTTCAGAAACTCCTGCAGAATCAGCGTCGCAGCCACCTGGTCCACGACAAAGCGGTGCTTATGCCGCGCCTGCCCTGCCTCGTAGAGCATCTGGTGTGCCTCGTGTGTGGTCAGCCGCTCGTCCCACAGGTGAACAGGCAATCCGGCGAGCTCGCCCAATTCAGCTGCAAATGCATGAATCTTCGCAGCTTGCGAACCGATGTCGCCCGTCATCTTGATCGGATTCCCCACCACGATCCCCGCAACGTCGAACCGCCGGCAGAGCCTCGCGATCGACCGCAGGTCCTCCCGCTTGTTGCGCCGGCGCTCCAGGGTCAGAACAGGCTGCGCCGTGAGCCCCAGCTCGTCTGAGACGGCCACACCGATCCGCTTCGACCCGACGTCGATCGCGAGGTACCGAAGTGGCTTGCCATCCTCCAGCGTCATCGCCCTAATCCACTCACTTCCTTAGGACTTCAGCTTATCGCCTCTGTCACCCTGAAAGTGCTCTCCAGCGGACCGGCTCCCGGTACAATCGTTAAAGGTTAAGAGTCCATGGCGCCGTAAACCGCGTCTTATCCGGGAGAAGGGTGTTCAGCAGCACATGGTAGCAAGCCGCAATCGAAGGACCAGAAACAAAAGAGGCTTGGGTGTAGCTGGAACCTTCCTGATCCTTTTACTCGTAGCACTTATCGCAGCCGGCGCTGGCGCCTGGCTGATCTTGGTGCCGTTTGGGCCGGCCACTGAAACATTTGTCGAGGTGGTTCCGGGCTCCACATCCACCCGCATTGCGCAACAGCTTGAATCCGCTGGAGTTGTGCGCAGCCAATATGCTTTCGATCTCTTGCGTTGGGTCAAGCGGGGCAAGCTCAAGGCCGGAGAATACCGGTTTGACCACCCGGCGTCGCTTGTTGAAGTGTATGACCGCATTGCCCGCGGTGACGTGTTCACGGTCGCGGTTACAGTCCCAGAGGGCGCGAGCGTCTACGAAGTTGCTGCACGGCTGGAACTGGCGGGAATCGGAATACGCCGGCAATTTCTCGACGCGCAACCCGAGCTGATCGCACTGATTGCCGATCTGGACCCGGGAGCGAGAAGTCTGGAAGGTTACCTCTTTCCAGACACTTACAGGTTCCAGCGCAAGGCGACTCCTTCACAGATCGCCACTGCGATGGTCAAGCGATTCAGATCGGTCGCCGCGGAGATAGGCTTGAGGGAGAACGTACACGACGTGGTCACGATGGCTTCGCTGGTGGAGCGGGAGACGGCAGTGGCATCGGAACGGCCGCTCGTCGCCAGTGTCTTTGAAAACCGCTTGTCGAAGCACATGCCACTGATGACCGATCCCTCCGTGATCTATGGCCTCCAGATCGAAAACCTCTGGCGGGGCGAAATCCACGCAAGTGATCTCAAGCGCGACACTCCGTACAACACCTATATCCATTCCGGCATGCCACCTGGCCCCATCGCAAATCCGGGCATCCAATCCCTGCGTGCCGCGATGCAACCAGCCCACACCAGCTACCTCTACTTCGTCGCTGCCGGAGCCAATCCGCAGGGCATATCCCTGTTTGCCTCGACGATCGAAGAACACAATCAGAATGTGTCCGGATATCGTCACGCCATGAAGAAGGCAGGTGGACGGTGACCCGTATTCACCTGGCCACCGGCTGTTTGGCGCTTTCCGTCTTTCTATCGGGATGCAACATCATGCCCACGACGCGCAAGCTTCCGGTGCCTAAAGCACCGTCGAATGTCCAGACCGTCACTCCTGAAGATCTGGTTGAACAGGTCAATAAACGCTGGTCCGAATTGAACACCCTCACGGCCACCGTAGAGATCTATGCAACCATGCTCAGAACGCAGGAGGGCCTGGCCAAGGACTACCCGAGTTGCCGCGGATATATCGTGATGCGCAAACCCGATGAGCTCAGAGTCGTCGGCCAATACTTTGGTGTGCGTGTCTTCGATATGGCCAGCGATGGCAAAACATTCACGTTGCTGGTGCCGCCGAAGAGCAAGGCCATCATGGGCTCGAACTCGGTGGTCAGGAAGTCCACGAATCAGTTGGAGAACCTGCGCCCGGGATTCTTCTTCGATGCAATGATTGTGCGTGGCCTTGATGAAGACAACTTCTACTCCGTGACCGCGGATACCGAGACGATTGAAGACGCAGCCAAGAAGCACCTGTATCTGATGCCTGAGTACGTCCTGTCGATTACCCGGCACGGCCCGTCAAGTCGCAGAGATACGCCGATTCGCGTCGTGACCTTCCATCGCGATGACCTGCTGCCCTATAACCAGGACCTGTATGACAGCCATGGCAACCTTGAAAGCCAGGTCACCTATTCGGCCTACCGACAATTCGATGGAAGTAACTACCCGACGCGAGTGATCATCAAGCGTCCGCTCGAAGGCATCCAGATCTTGCTGACGGTTGAAAAGGTCGAGAAGAACGTACCGCTGAAAGAAGATCAGTTCCAGGTCAAGATCCCCGCCGGCACTGAGGTTCAGAATCTCGATCAGCCGAAGCCAGACACTGCCTCTCATCCAGCTAACTAATCGTCTGCCTTATAAGTTCTTGCTGGTGTCTGATGCGCGTCCGGTCTTGCTTAGTTCACGATAGAATCCGAGATCCCGTCCCTCCAGAGCCTTGGTGATGTACACAATTTGCCCGTAGTGCAGCCCGAAGTGTTCAACCACCTGGTAAACGGCATCCAGTCCGCTCACTGTGTACCCCTGAATCTGATAGGTCGCAAGCAGGTCGGCCGCTGTAAGGCGCGCGAGCACTTTGGCCGCCTCGTCGATCGTCTGCCCGAGCTGCTCAAGCAGCGCGGCGCCTGAAAGTTCTCCTTCTGCTGCAAATTCGGCTGGCCGGTCCCGCGCATCTTCAAGCCGGCTGAACGACGCGACCATCCACTGCCGCACGTTTCCATTCAGGTGCAGCAGAAGATTTCCAACGCTGTTGCTCGCCTGATTGGGTCGCCACCATACCTGCTCGTCTGTGAGAGACTCCACGGCGCGGCGCATTCGCGGCCAGTACTGTTCCAGAAGCTTCTTTCGCGAGAATTCCAGAAATAGCTCAGCCGTCTTCGTTTCGGACTCTGTTGAATCGGACGCCGTCATCATGCGGACAATTCTATTCCTTGCCCTGACGCACTTCCGCCGAAGTGATCAGCGGCTCTTGTACCCCTGATCACTTCGGCGGATTTATGCTGCCTTCGTCAAGCGGCGAGTTTTGAACTGCCCTGAGGAAGTTGTCCGGATGAGGAATCATGGTTGGCTCCGCATCCGGATTGTTCAATATGCACTACAGTCTTTCTTGGTCGATCTTTTAATTCAACCTAATTTATGAAGTAAGCTCCTGGATCGCGTCGACATGGATTGTCTTCGAATCCGCATCGAGACGGCCCGTGATTTTCACCGTTTTGCCTTCGAAGCTCTGTGCACGTGAGGAGTCATCCAGCTTGTACACGCTGCCCGAAGAATCCCTCAGTACATACTGTTCTCCGTTCTTCATGACGGTGCCTGTAAAGAACGTGGACTTGGACGAATCCTGGTTAGCCATCGGTTGATCGGGCTGCGCCTGTGCCGGCGGTGCCTGAGGCTCTTGAATAACGGGCATTGGGGTTGCGGAGCTTGCTTCAATACCCGATGCCCAGGCATTCGCGCTCGCAAGTACCAGCGCACAGGAAGAAACGCCGAGAACGCACTTTAACTTAATCGAATTCATTTTTTTAAACCTCCAGGGGTGGGGCTGTTCTCCAACCGCTCCTGTCTAAAAACACTCATCAAGGCAAGAACAACTGGCGATTGCCCTTTCTCTTGCGACTACCTAATTAGCATATGGTGTGCCAAATCAAAGGTGCTTTATCGCCAGCGAGATACGCGTATCGTCCTGGGGCTTTGCCGGGTAAGAAGTACCCGGTGTGCAAAAAGGGTTGGAGAATCTTTGCAGTCGTTACGCCGCATTCATCCCACGAGAAGAATTCGCCATTTATTTCTCATCGCGGTAAACACCCAAGCATGTTCACACAGCATCCGCGGAGCTTCGAACACTTCCATGATTTCAGAGGAGTTCAAAAACGATGCCAGGAGAATGGCCGAGCGAATTGACGAGTCATTTGAGATCTGAGAATGAACTCAACTCGGGTTCTGCACCAGCTTCGCAATCGCCCACTTCAACTCATCAATTCCCGCGCCCGTCACCGCAGAAATGGCGTGAAACTCCAGCTTGCGGCGCTTGGCGTGCGTCGTAAGCTTCTTCAGCTTCTCGGGATTGGCAACATCGATCTTCGTGGCCACTACGATCATCGGCTTTTCGCCCAGACCGTTGCCGAAACTCGCCAGCTCCTTGTTGATGACCTTGAAGTCCTCCACCGGATCAAGCCGGCCCGAGGCATCCGACACATCTACGAGGTGAACCAGCAACCTCGTGCGTTCGATGTGGCGCAGAAACTGCATACCCAAACCCGATCCCAGATGCGCGCCTTCGATCAATCCCGGAACATCGGCGACCACGAACGATTGCTGGTGCGGCTCCTCGCCCACCGTCACCACACCCAGGTTGGGCTCGAGCGTCGTGAAGGGATAATCGGCGATCTTCGGCTTTGCGGCCGAGATGCGCGAGATCAGCGTCGACTTGCCCGCATTCGGATAGCCAACCAGCCCCGCATCGGCCAGCAGTTTCAGTTCAAGGCGATAGCTGCGCTCCTCGCCGGCGCGCCCCAGTTCGTGCTCGCGAGGCGCCTGGTGCGTGCTGGTGGCAAAGTGCTGATTCCCGCGGCCTCCACGCCCGCCCTTGGCAATGACCAGTCGCTCATCGGGCTCAGAGAAATCGTGGACCAGTTCGCCGGTCTCTTGATCGAAGAGCGACGTGCCCACCGGTACCTGAAGAATGATGGAGTTGCCGTCGAGGCCCGTACAGTTCGAGCCCATGCCGTGCTCGCCGCGCTGTGCCTTGTGCTCGGGGTTGTAGCGAAAGTGGATCAGGGTGTTGTGGCGCTGCGAAGAGACCATCACAACGTCGCCGCCGCGCCCGCCATCGCCGCCGGAGGGGCCGCCGCGCGGCACAAACTTCTCGCGCCGGAAGGCCATGCAGCCATTGCCGCCGTCGCCGGCCTTCACACGAATTTTTGCTTCGTCAATGAACATGAATCGCTGAATTTCTGGGAATGGAATCCCGCTCCTGCGGGGTTACTGTGCGGAGCAGGCCTGGTGGAACTAGCCTTCTCCAGTTTACAGAATCCGGGCCAGTTCATTGGGGACTCTTAAAGGATGGTCGAAACCAACCAAGCAATCGTGCTCTACGTCACCTGAATCTATCTGGGAAATTCAATAGAATCGCTCGCAACTTACTGCAAAGGAAAAAGAGAGCGTCGCGGGGACGCGTGTCCTGCGCTGCGCCTTCTCTGGCTGTTGCTGGCTTTCGCCGACAGGATAGTCCGCGCGATGAGCGAATTTCCATTTGCTTCTGGTGGTTTTCAATGATCGCACCAAACTGGACGAAGCTGCTGACCTGTGCCGCACTGCCAATCCTGACTGGCGTTCTTTGGGCCGGCTCACCCCAAACGCCAGATGATCCCGCAAACTCTCGCCAAGTCGCTAAAGTAGATTCGGCCACACCGAACTCTGCTGACCCGCCGGCAAGCCCTCTGGAATCGCCATCAACCTCCGATCCCTTGACCGCTGGCCAGATTCAGTCCCTGCCCATGCCCAGGAGAAACTGGGAGAGCTTCGTCTTCGATTCATCAGGTCCGGCAGTTACGGCCGCTGAAGAAAATTCCCAGACCTCGGGCGCCGGGAATCGCACGTCAGCCGTCACGTTCGACGGTGCCAGCCTGCATGCGGCATTCGGTGATACCACCGGACGCATGCCGGTTCGTGGCCGGTCGCTCATGGGCCCTTCGAATGAAGCGTCAATCCGCGAGGTTCAGTCGATCGCGCGCTCTGCGGATAACGGAGCTAACATCGTCACGGAGCGCGGCACCAATCGCCTCCACGGCCAGGGGTTCGTCTTCGACCGCCAGCACCTCTGGAGCGCCCGAAACCCGTTTACGAGCTGGGTCCGGGAAACGGCTCCCGCGACGCTCATCACCACTCCAACGTTCACCGCGCAGCCCTATTCGCCCCCGGACCGCGAGTGGATCTGGGGTGCTGGTCTCGGAGGCGTCCTTCGCCGGGATCGCCTCTTCTGGTTCGCCTCGATCGACGGCTTCCAGCGCACCGATCCGGGCGTCTCCACGGTTAAGCATCCTGATAACTTCTTCGCACAGCCTTCGAATGACCAGATGCAGGTGCTCAGCGCACGCCTGGGCCTGATCAGCGCGAATCCGCTGGCAGCGGGCGTGGCAGCTTTTTCCCGAATGCTCGAAACGCTGGATGGACTGCTCGGCCCTGCCCCACGCACCTCTTCGCGATGGAGCGGATTTGGCCGCCTCGACTGGAAGGCCGGCGAACGAAACAGCTTCACGCTGGAAGGAAACGGCGCAAGCCAGGACTCACCGGGCGGCGGACTGACGCGCGCGTCTGAAGCCTACGGGACCCACAGCTTTGGCTCGAGCAGCGCAAACGATATGTGGCTCCTTGGCCGCTGGGAGCGCTTCGTCACTCCCAACCTGCTCGCGGTCACGCAAGGCTCGGTGGGCCGGCAAATTCGGCGCGCACCGGCCGAGACCCCCTCGCCTTACGAGCAGACTCTGAATATCAGCGCCTGGGGCCAGCTTCCCCAGATCGTCGTCGACTCGCGCTATGGCTTCACCATCGGGAATCCCGCGCGATTTGGGCAAGGCAGCTATCCGGACGAGAAACTTTACCACGCACAGGAACAGGTGAGCTGGGTGCGCGGTGCACTGATGCTGCGTAGCGGCTTCGCAGTGGACCACAACCGGGATGCAACCAGCAGGTTGCGCAATCAAACCGGCACTTACTACTACTCCAGTGTTGAAAACTTCGCGTCGGATGCGCTGGCCTTCGCTGCCTTCGGCCTGAACGGGCAACTGGACCCGATGGACCAGCACAATTGCGATCAGACCGGAAGGGTGTGGCGCGATTCGACGGGCACGCTGCACGGTCTTGGCTACCTGCCGTGCTATTCGTACTACTCGCAGACCATGGGACCGTCGGACTGGTGGCTCAGCACCAACGATTGGTCCGGCTACGCGACCTCGCAATGGCAGCCAAAGAAGCAAGTCACATTGTCATTGGCAATCCGCTGGGAGCGGGAGCAGCTGCCGTCCGCCGCTTTCATCGCTCACGAATCCTGACCTGCCCCTGACCGCGGCAACTGCCGCCCTGGGCAACGAATGGGGCCCACGAGCCGGCCCTCGCCCTGGGCTCCGGCGCTCGTTTCTGGCCGGTCCTGCGATTCGGCTACGGCATGTACTTCGGGCGCATCCCGAATGCGACAGTGGAGACAGTCCGCACAAACACAGGCTCCCTGAATGGCGATCTGAACTTTTTCATGCGCCCGACTGACAACCTGAATGCCGGTGGAGCTCCTCCGTTTCCTTACGTGTTGGCCGGTCAGCCCTCCACGGTGGTCAAACCCGCCGCCGTCGAATTTGCACCCAGCTTTCGCAATGGCGAGATTCATCAGGCTGAGGTCGCGATAGAAGAGGCGCTACCCGGTCATCTGCACTTGGAAGCAAGCGCCGTCGCGAGCCTCGGCCGACGTCTCCCCGTCACGCTCGATGCCAACATCGATCCAGTCATCAATCCGAAGACCATCACCTACGTTGTCGTTGACGGGAGCCACATGGGCCCAATCAAGGCGCCGTATATCACGGTGCCCTTTTACGCATCCTGGCCTTCTGTGAACTCGAGCACAGGCTTCGCGGGGAGGCTCAACTCCAGCTACCAGCAGGTGACAGAGATCTTCAGCCGCGCAAATTCGACCTACGAAGCAGCAATGTTGCGGCTCATCCGCAGCAGCCGGACCCTCTCGATTCGTGCTCATTACACCTACGCGCACGCCACAGATTGGAATCCCAACGAATCCGCGCAGGTAACCGGCAGCAGTGTCTTCGACCCAACCGACCTTCGCCAGGAATACGGCACCAGCAGTCTGGATGTTCGCCACCAGGCGTCCGGAGCGGTGATCTGGGAACCCAAATGGGGCTTGAGCAGGGAAGTCGGTCGCGTGATCAATGGCTGGATGCTCTCCGGCATCGGCCAGTTCCACAGTGGTCTCCCGTACACCATGCGAACCTCGGGTTCGCTCGCGAAGGAATTCACAACAACCGGAACCCCCATCGTCGGCCTCGCGACCGGCCTGAATGGCTATGGAGGCGACAACCGTGTCTGCGGCGTGGGTCGCAATACCTACCGCTACCCTGAAACGTGGAAGGCAGATGTCCGTCTTGGTAAGCGGATCAACATCGGCCGCGAGCGCCAGCTTGAATTCATGATCGAGAGCTTCAACCTGTTCAACCGCCAGAACGTTTCCGAGTTGGAGACGGTTGGCTATACCATTGAATCCGGCAGCGTCAATGGAGCTTTACCGACGCTCAGCTACCTTGCAGGACTGAAGACTGGCCAGACTGAGTTCGGAACCCCGCTCAACATCAACGGAACTGATTTCTACCGTCAGCGCCAGATCCAGTTTGGCGCGAGGGTGCGATTCTAGCGGAGGCTGCTTCGACCGCAGAACGGGTCTGCGGATGAGGCCGTCCCGTCCAGGGTGAAGCAGACCGCGCCGTTGATGTCCGTCGAAAAGGTGCGCACCTTCGATGATTGCAGCTCTTGCAGCACCTCTTCGCGCGGATGGCCATATCGGTTGTGCAATCCGCAGGAGATGACCGCCCACTGCGGCGTCACCCGCGCCAGAAATTCGGGTTGCGTGGAGCTCACGCTGCCGTGATGACCCACTTTGAGAAGAGTGCTCTGCAGTCCGGGCTCGCTCATCATCGCCCGCTCGATCGGCGATTCCGCGTCTCCTTCCAGCATGACCGACGTTGCGCCATAGGCGACATGCAGCACCAGCGAGTCGTTGTTGCTCGGCTGATTACTGGGCTGATAGCTCTCTGAAGGCGCAAGCACGTTGATCCGCGCACTTCCAAGCCGAAGTCGTCTTTCGCGCGCAGTTCGCGCACCTGAATGTGCAATGCGGCGGCTTCATCCAGCAGCGCGCCGTAAGCCGCACTGCGTGGATTATTGCCCACCCACAGTTCGGATGGCTTGAAGTTGCGCAGCACGGCAGGAAGCCCGCCCATATGATCGGAATGCGCGTGGCTCAATACCACGACGTCAAGGCGGCGGATGCCGCGCGTCCAAAGCGTGGGTGAGACCACCTCCTCTCCAATGTCGAACTCCTGCTGAGCCTTCCGCGGATTCCCCCCGAAGCCTCCCCCGTCTACGAGCATGGTCTTGCCATCGGGCGTAATCAGCAGCAGCGAATCGCCCTGGCCCACATCGATCGCTTCGACGAAAAGCGCGTTACGAGGATGCTCGACAGGACGCGGTGCGACAGCAGCAAATGCCGCGAGCAAAAGAGCAGCCCAGACGCAGAGCCGTTGCCATCGCGCTTCAGACACATTGGCATGCCTCGCCAGCACAATTGCAAGACCCAGCAGCACACAAAAGACGGCCGACTGCCAGACCAACGGTGCGGGGATGCGGAAGTCACCCCACGTCAGCGATCCAAGTAGCCTTACCAGGCCAACTCCGGCATGGAGGAACAAGGCCGCGATCGCAGCGGTCGCAACAGCAGCAGTCGGCCACACCACCAGAGACAACAGCGTAAGAAGCGCGGCGGGCATGAGCACCAACAGCAGCGGAAGGATGAAGATGTTCACCGGCAGCGCAAGCACCGTGATGCGGTGAAAGTAGAGGGCCATCGGCAGCGTCATTGCCAACTCGATTGCGATGGAGACAACGAGCAGCTCTGCGCCGCGAAGAGTTGCCCGCACAGCCCATGGGAAAAGACTCCATCCGACACGTCTCGAAACCGCGCGCTGCAGCGCAAATGCAATCATCCGCATTTCCACCCGAAACTGCGCCTGACGCGGTGCGAGCTTCACGTCGATGGCAACAAGCGAAAGGTCGGTAGTCGCGATTAGATAGGGGTGGACTGTGTTCTGGAGAAGCGGGACCGCGACTCCACTGATCGCGATCACGGCGAGCAGCGTCATTTGAAGGCTGGATTCAAAGAGACTCCGCGGACTCATCGCCAGCAGGCACAGAGAAGCGAATCCAACCGTGTTCAGCGCACTCCGTTCGCGATAGACGAGCCGGCCCACCAGGTACAAAATGACCATCCAGAGCGACCGCTGCACCGGCGTAGCAAAGCCTGTAAACAATGCATAGGCGAATGAGCCCGCGATTGTGATCAGCGTCGCCGGTACCTGCGGAAGCCGTAGCTGACGCGAGACCCACAAAAGACAAGCCGCGACAATGCCCAGGTGAAGACCTGAAACGACCAGCATGTGAAAGGACCCGGTGCGCTCAAACCCCACACGTAACGAGTGATTCAGATAGGTCCGATCGCCCGTCACCATGGCCGCAATCATCACAGCGTCGTCTTCGCTTATGCGCAGAAAACCGGGAAGCCCCTTCGTGGCGCCAGGAAGCGCAAGCAGACGAGCGCTCGCCGCGTGCTGCCAGGTCGTGAGACGGCAATTGAAAGATGCGGGCTCCGGTGTGCCAAAAACTTCCACACTGCCCGCGTTGACTGAGGCCGTCGACGTGATGCCCTGATCGAGCAGATAGTCTGTGCGGCTCCAGGTTCCGGGGTCGCGATAATTCTGCGGTACAAAGAGCCGGGCAACCGCGCGAACTCGCTGCCCGCAATGGAACGGCTGCGGAGCGGGCTGACCCTCCGCCGCCTGCGGCCAACGAACGGTAAGCCTCACCTTGCCTTGAACAGGAGCTTGGACGTCTTCGGTGTCGCTGACCACTTCAATGCTCGCGAGCCGCACATCAATGCGTTGTGCGGGCTCGTCGGTCTCGGGATCGTCAACGTTCTGCTGTAACTCTCCGCGCACCGGTCCGGCTTCCACGACAGTCCCCTCAACGGTGCGGAGCAAACCGTCTGACAAGGTCGCCAGCGGCTGCGACGGAGCAGGTTGCGGCTCCATCTCCGCGCACCACGCTCCCAACAGGCACCATAGGATCCCAAGAGGAAGCCAGGCGATGCGTTGCGCTCGCAGGGCTGCAAGGGAGCAGAGCACCGCCACCGGCGCCAGCGAAACAAGCAGCAGGCTGGGGCGCAGCCACACAAAATGCGCAAGAGTGATCCCGGCGGCGAAGAGCCATGCAGCATGAATCAGCGGCACGGATGTTGGCGCTCCGGATGGAGGACGCAAAGCCAGGGGCCCGGTACTTTCTGGTTCCGATTGCATCGCGCTGAATTTATAAAAGATTCTTAGCCGCAAGCCTATCAGGATCGCCGCAAGTGCACTACTGTCTCCAGGTGGAAGGTCTGCGGGAATAGATCGGCGAGAGTTACCGAATCCATTTCATACCCTGAGCCGATGAGCGCCCGAAGATCGCGCGCCAGCGTTGCCGGATCGCACGAGACATAGACAAGCCACGGTGCAGCCGCTTCCGCAAGGAATGCGGAAGTCTCCGCGCCCAGACCGGTCCGCGGCGGATCAACCACAATCAGGTCGGGGTGATCGTTCCTGCTCCGCCGGAGAAAGTTGAGTGTCTCGGCAGTCACAGCCGTCCCGGCCGTTCCGGCCAGGTTCTGCGCCAGAGCTGAGGTTGCCGCAGGTGCCGACTCGACGGCAACCACGCGCTCAAAGCATGCAGTGAGGCGTCGCGCAAACAGCCCGACGCCTGCGAAGAGATCCCATGCAAGTCCGCCCTTGTGTGAGGAGGTCACGCGCTCCAGCAAGCGAATCCACCAGCCAGCGATTGACCTGAAAGAAGGCTCCATGATCCAACTCGATAATCAAAGCCACCCGCGCGATAAGCAAGAGAAGCTTCACCCCATCGGGCAATCTGCTTCATTGACCGTCCTGTACGGTCCGCAGCCACAAGCTCCACGCCGCGCACAGCAGGGATTCGCGCGCTCAATTTGCGAGCAAAATCGTCGAATTGTTGCTTCTCCGCACTTGCCACAAAAACGCTGGCCAGCAACTCAGTCTCATCCGCATTACAGAATAGAGCGAGTTCCGACGGTCGCAAACCATGCGCAAATTCACGAAAGATCTCGGCCGCAGCCAGCGCCGTTTGCACCAGCAGCGGGGCCGCGATGGGACACTCTTCGATCGGGACGACCGCGTGAGATCGTCGTCCGCGATAACCTGCATTTCCTCGCTGATCGAATGCCAGACGAATGCGATTGCGATATTCCCACGGATTGCCTGCCAGCACGCCAATGTCCTCCGGCGCCCGCACTCCTGCGCGCTCCAGCGTCTCGCGTAGGATCGCCTGCTTCAGCTTGAGCTGCGTCTCGTAATCCGTGTGCTGATAGTGGCACCCGCCGCACGCGCCAAAGTGACGGCAGCGGGCCGTCATGCGCTCGCGGTGCGGCATTCACGATCTCCTCGACTTCTGCCGTCGAATAGCCGCGCTTCTCCTCCACGATGCGCACGCGTGCCTGCTCGCCGGGCAACGTGAGCGGCACAAATACGGTCTTGCCTTCGTCCCGCGCAAGAAACGAACCACCGTAAACAGGCTTCTCAATTTGCACGAGCCTGCTCTCTGCAGTAGCCGCGCGATCGATCTGGGGCTTCTGGCGCTTCATTGCTGGCTCATGTAGAAAAGGCTGAGGCGCGGCAGGTTGTAGTGCACCAGCATCTGTTTCTGCACAAACTGGTGCTCCACCTGGCGCAACTGCACCGCACCCATGCGGCTGCGGTACGGGGCGAGTTCGCGTGCGGTGTGCTCTTTCAGCGCCACCAGCAGGTCTTCGGGAGCCGCTGCAGTCAGCGCGGCAAATAATTTCTCTTCGAGCACGGTCAGCAAGCGTTCGAACGCCTCCATCTCGTGCGCTGTCGGGTGGTGAGTCGCGGCGGCGCGCGCTTCCCCGGCCAGTTCGCGCAGTCGCTTGGCAGTGGCCGCACAGGCCTCCGGCGCAATCTTTGTTGCGTCGAGCGCGACCGCTGCCGACTCAAGATGTGCTGCAACGCGTTCGTGCTCAAATCCGGACTCTCGCTCCCCGCCGGATTGCGTCGCTGTACCGGCGGCGGCCTCGCGCAGCTCTTCGGCCGCTTCCATCACCGCCTGCGAGCACCATGCAAGACCATTGATTCGCCTCATGCGCCCGCGCTTCTGGCGCGACTCATACTTGTCAAAAGCTGCGTCGATGCCTCGCAATGCCGCTTCCAGCGGAATGCCCGCCTCGCGCCACGTCTCGATCAGCGCCCAATCGAGCGACGAAAGCAGCAGGATTGCTCCGCGCCGCTGTTGAAAGCGTTCCTCGATCTCGGTGAAGTAGTTAAAGTAGTTATGCACGGCGGCGCCTCAGTGCGCGCGGCCGCGGGGTCTCGCAACACGGTTGCGCTCAAAGAGAATGCGCAGGCCATCGAGCGTAAGCATGTCGTCGATTTCCTTGATGTAGCGCGAGTCGGCTGCAATCTGACGTGCCAGTCCACCGGTGGCAATGACCTTGGGCTGTGTGCCCAGCTCGGCGGCGATGCGTTCCAGAATGCCGTCGACCAGGCCGATGTAACCGAAGTAGAGGCCGCTCTGGAGATGCGTCACGGTGTTGGTGCCGATGACCTTAAGCGGGGCGCTTGATGTCGATGCGACCGAGCCGGGCCGCGCGCGAGAAGAGCGCGTCGGCGCTGATCCCAAGCCCGGGCGCGATCGCACCGCCCAGGTACTCGCCCTTTGCCGAGATCACATCGAAGGTGGTGGCCGTGCCGAAATCCACCACAACGCAGGGACCGCCGTAGCGCTCAAACGCGGCGACGGTGTTCACCAGTCGGTCCGCGCCGAGGTCGGCGGGATTGTCCTGCAACACGGGCATGCCGGTTTTGATGCCCGGCTCCACAAAGAGCGGCTCGGCGTGGAAGTAATTCTTGCACACCTGGCGCAGCGTAGAGTCGAGCGGCGGCACCACCGAGGAAATGATGATGTGCTTGACCTGGCTCGGAGACATGCCATGCATCTTGAAGAGATTCACGAAAAAGACGCCGTACTCATCCACGGTCTGCGCGCGGTGCGTCGTGATGCGCCAATGCGCAGCAAGGTCAGGCCTTTCGCCGTTTGCATCTCTGGTCGTCGATGCTGCGCCCGACCCCTCATCCAGGCGATACAGTCCCAGCACCGTGTTCGTGTTTCCGACATCGACTGCAAGCAGCATGATCTTCTAGCTCTTCTCCGCGGCGCGAATCCCACCCGTGTGCACCGTCACAATCCCATCAGCCGTGCGCACCAACAGGAATCCATTCCCATCGAGCCCGGCTGTGACGCCGGTGCAAGCCTGCGGGCCATGCACATCGACCCGGCGATTCCGAAGCCATGTTGAGGCGACCGCGACGCGCGCCGGAATGGCCGCAACCACTGCGGGATCATGAAGCTCCCGCGTTTCGCGCTGCAGCGATTCTAGCAGGGTGATCAGCAGCGCCTGGCGGCTGATGAAACGCCCCGATTCGAGGTCCAGTGAAGTCGCCGGGGTGGAAAGCCCGGGGTCGAAGGCACGCTGGTGAACATTGATACCGATGCCGATAACCACAAACGACGCATCGTTGCCTTCGGTCTTCGACTCGACGAGGATGCCGCCTGTCTTGCGGTCGCCAATGAGCAAATCGTTGGGCCAGCGAACATCAACCTTCAGATTCGAGGCAATGGAGATCGCGTTGGCCGCCGCGAGTCCCGCGGCAAGAGGAATCATAGGCAAGTGTGCCGGCGTAACCGCGGGCCGCAGCAGAACACTGACATAAAGACCCTCCCCTGCGGCTGAGTGCCACGAATGGTCGCCTCGCCCCCTGCCCGTCCGCTGCTCGTCTGCAAAGTAGACTGACCCATGGGTCGCGCCTTCTCGCGCCGCAGCCAAAGCATCGTTGTTTGTCGAACCGGTTACGAGAGAGAAATGCAGCTTGCCCGCAAAGATCGTGCCCGCAAGCGCGATCTCAAGCTCCGCCAGGTCATACATGTTTAGTTCGGCTCCGCCACAATGCTCATGGAGATGTCGGCAGCCTTTGCAGAATGGGTCAAGAGCGCCAACACTGATAAAGTCCGCGCCAGCCTCGGCGTACTGACGAATGTTGTCGAGCACAATGCCGCCCGAGGCTTCGATCGGAATCCAGCGACTCTTCCTTCCGAATCCGTTCGACGGAGTCCTTCACCTGGGCTGGAGTCATGTTGTCCAGCAGAACGGCCTCCGCACCGCCTTCCAGTGCGTCTTCGAGTTCTCGCTGAGTGCGCACCTCCACCTGCACGCGTTGTCCAGTCTTGCGCCGTTCAAGCGCATGCGCAAGCGCTGTCGCGCAGTCCGCCGCCCAGCGAGATGTGATTGTTCTTGATCAGAATTCCCGATGCGAGATCGAGCCGATGATTCGTTCCGCCGCCGCACATCACGGCATATTTCTCGAGCGCGCGCAGCCCCGGCACCGTCTTGCGCGTGTCGAGGACGTGGGCCTTCGTTCCGCGGATCGCATCAACGTACTCGCGCGTGAGCGTCGCGATCCCGCTCAGGTGCTGCAGCAGGTTCAGAATCACTCGCTCGCAGCTCAGCAGAACGCGCGCGTTGTGGCGAACGACGGCCAGCACCTGCCCCTCGCGCACCCGCACTCCGTCAAAGATCTCCGGATGGCTGACGACTTCAAAACGTGCGCTTGCTGCCAGACGCGAATCGAGCCTGCCGAAGATCTCCAGCAGCCGGGGGATAGCTCCTAGCCCGGCCACCACAAGGTCCTGCCGCGCAAGAATGGACCCCGAAGCGCGCATGTTCGGATCGATAGTGACGTCGGTTGTCGCGTCGCTTACCGCCTGGTCTTCCACCAGGGCCTGCTCAAGCAATGCGTCGATGCGGTGACTTTTCCAGTCCATTCGTTCTTTCCAGGGGTTCAGGGACGCGGTTGCTGTTTCCTTTGCAAGAGAAAGTTATAAATGACTTTCTTGACGTTGTCATGCGCCTGTCCCGCAATTGAATAAAAGTGTGTTCCGTTCAGCCGATTGATCTGGAGCGTGTACCTATGCTTGATGCCCCAGGTCTTCGCAACGATTCTTTGCCAGAGACTGGGTCTTCTCCGCTCATTCCAGTCAAGAAGGTCGACCTCTCCCAGGTCGGCGTACCAAAGCAGGGAAACCACATTCATTGCGTCGCGCACGAACGATCCTCTGGCTCGTCAAGAGAATGTACTGGGAGCCGATCTCCCTCCGAACCCCCGCCGCCGACAGTTCGACAAACGCTGCTGCACTCTCGGTTTCCTGCAGGTGGCTTGCGATGACATTCACCACGCTCGGCGGAAAATGCGGAAACGTGAAACAACCTGGCGCGTCCCCGAAGAATATCGGGGGCGGAGCATAGTTCGGCGCATGCCTTTCCGCGGTGCGTTGGCCTGCGTCGTCAGCGGGCTTCTTCTCCGGGGTCTCGCAGTGTTCCCAAAGCTCACGATACGCGACCTGAATTACCTTGAACTGTTCCTCGGCTTCCAGTCGCTTGACCGGGTTGTTCTCAAAGCGATCGGGATGCCAGAGCTTTGCCGAAGTCCGGTAAGCCTTGCGAATTGCACCCTTCGAGGGCGGCTTGGCCGGGAGGCCGAGGGTCCGGGAGTGGCGTAGGCATCTTTCGCATGCGCAAGGCATTCCCAATTCTCCCCCGGATCATGCCCGAATGGGTTTCTCTTCCGCCCCATTCCTGAACCCCTCGTAGCTACGCGGGCGGCAGCGAACTCAACGCCGCGCGCGCTTTGTCCAGCAGGCTCCGCGTCTCAGCCTCCTGTTTCTTCAGGCCCTCGACAACCTGCGCGGGCGCTTTTGCAAGAAAGCTCTCGTTGCCCAGTTGGCGTTCCGCTGAAGCCAGCCCCTTCTCGTACTTCGCAATATCCTTCGTCAATCGTTCACGCTCGGCGACAACGTCAATGGTGCGTTCATAGATGACAGCCACATCGAAGCTCGGCGTATGAGTGCTTCGACAAGCCTGCTGAAATCTGATCGACAAAGCGCACTTCGCTTGACTCGCGCCAGCCGTTCAATCATCGAGCCATTGCTCTGAAGCGCAGGCCGCAACGTCTGCGTCGATGCGCAACTCAATCGGCGTCAACGCTTTCTCCTCGACGCCAATCTCCTTGCGCAGCCCGCGAATCTCGACAATCACGCTTTGCAGCAGCGTCCATCTGCTCCACGGCCGTCTTGTCCTGTCGCCGCATCAGCAGGCCTGCGGATACCGCGTCAACGCGATCGACTTCGCCGGCGGATCGCCATCGTAGACCGCATGCCACAGCTCTTCCGTCAGAAACGGCATGAACGGCGACAGCAGCCGCAAGCGCCGCCTCAAACACCGAAACCAGCGTTGTCAGTGCGGCCTTCGTTTGCGTCCTTGTCGGCGCGCCTCTGAGAAATCGAGCCGCAGCTTCACGATCTCCAGATACCAATCGCAGAAGCTGCCCCAGAAGAACTGGTAGATCGATGTTGGCCGCATCGTCGAAGCGGTAGTTTTCGAGCGCCTGATTCACCTTCGCGGCCGTAGAATGCAGCTCCGCCACAATCCATCGCGCCTCGAGCGGCGCATCCGCGCCGACAGTCGGCATCGCACCCAGCGCGGCGCGGATCAACGGCGATGCCGATCTCCGCCGCCCGGTCCACATTCATGAAAATGAACCGCGCCGCATTCCAGATCTTGTTCGCAAATGCGCGATAGCCCTCCGTCCGCGCCACGTTGAATGCGATGTCCGTACCCGGCGAAGCCATCGACGCCAGCGTGAATCGCACCGCATCGGTCCCGTACTGCTTCACAATCTCGATCGGATCGATAACGTTGCCCTTGGTCTTCGACATCTTCTCGCGATTTGCGTCGCGCACCAGCGCGTGAATGTACACCTCGCGGAACGGAACAGAGTCCTTCAGCGTCTCGCTCGGACTCCGTCTGGCATTTTCACGTCGCCCGCAAACCAGCAGCCCAGCATGATCATCCGCGCGACCCAGAAAAACAGAATGTCGAATCCAGTCACCAGCAGGCTCGTCGGATAAAACGCGTCGAAGTCGCCACGGCTTTCCTCCGTGATGTTCGGCCAGCCGAAGACCGAAACCGGCAGCAGTCCCGACGAAAACCACGTATCCAGCACGTCGGTCGACTGCGTGATCTGGTCTGAGCCGCAGTGCGCGCACGCGGTTGGATCCTCGCCGCGCCACCGTCGTCTTGTGGCAGGCGCGCGCAGTGCCATGCGGGAATGCGATGTCCCCACCACAGTTGCCGCGAGATGCACCAGTCGTGAATGTTCTCCATCCAGTTCAGGTAGGTCTTCGCGTACATCTCCGGCGTGAAACGGATGTGACCTTCTTTGACCGCAGCAATGGCCTTGTCCGCCAGCGGCTGAATCTTCACGAACCACTGCAGCGAAAGCCGCGGCTCCACCACCGTCTTGCAGCGGTCGCAATGGCCAACGTTGTTGACGTGGTCCTTCATCCCGGCCAGCAGGCCTCGTCTCTTCCAGATCAGCGACGATCTTCTTGCGCGCGACGAACCGGTCCAGCCCCGCGTAGGCGCCGCCCTCCTGCGTTGATGTGAGCTGTAGTCGTCCATCACGTTGATCGACGGCAGATTGTGGCGTTGACCCAGAGCAAAGTCGTTCGGATCGTGTGCCGGCGTAACCTTTACCGCGCCGGTGCCGAATTCGCGGCTGACCCACTCGTCCAGAATGACCGGAATCTCGCGGCCCACCAGCGGCAGGCGAAGCTTCTTGCCATGCAGATGCGTGTAGCGCTCATCCTCAGGATGAATCGCTACCGCCACGTCGCCCAGCATGGTCTCCGGCCGCGTCGTCGCAACCGTTAGATACTCTCCTGAATCCTTGTCCAGCGTCGTCCAGTGACCGGAGTACCGAATCTCCCACAGGTGCCCCTTGTGCTCGTCGTAAACCACTTCCAGATCGCTGATGGCGGTCTGGCAGCGCGGGCACCAGTTCACGATGTATGCGCCGCGATAGATCAGTCCCTGCTCGTGCAGCCGAACGAACGCCTCGCGCACTGCCACGGACAGCCGCTCGTCCATGGTGAAGTACTCGCGCTGCCAGTCAACAGAGGCGCCCAAGCCGCTTCATCTGATCCAGAATGGCTCCGCCGTAGTGGCACTTCCACTCCCACACGCGCTCGACAAATGCTTCACGGCCCAGTTGCTGACGGCGTGGTGCCTTCCGCCGCCAACTGCCGCTCCACCATCATCTGTGTTGCGATTCCCGCATGGTCGGTTCCCGGCAGCCACAGCGCACGCCTGCCCGCACATGCGCCGCCAGCGCGTCAGGATGTCCATCTCTGTCTGATTGAGCATGTGGCCCATGTGCAGGCGGCCCGTCACGTTCGGCGGAGGCAGCAGAATCGTAAAAGGGGAGCTGCGCCGTCCAGATCCTGGTCGTCTGGGAGCCGGAGTCGGCTGCGCAAAAAGCTTCTCGCGCACCCAGTACTCGGCCCAGTGATCTTCAATGGCGGTCGGGTCGTATGCTTTGGGCAGATCGTGAGGCATGGGTTGTCCAACGAGGCCCCAAGGGTCTGCGGCGAACCCCTGAATTCAGAAGGATTTCGCGCGAAGGGACCATTTCTCACTCTAGCAGATCGGGCAACTCCAGGATGGCTTGTATCCGCGTGTCGCAGATCCGCAAAAAGCAACGGCCGCAACGCTTCCGTTGCGGCCCTCGCTCTTTTCTCAAATCAACAAGCTCCTAGAACGGGTTCAGCTTGCCCAAACCCTTCTTCTTTTTCTTCTTGCTCGAGGACTCTTCGTCGAGATCGGCCTTGGACTTCTTCTTGGAATCGGTCGCAGCCGGAGTTGCTGTCTGTGCGGTCTGCGGCTTGACTGTCGTTCACCTGGTCGGGTGCCTCTGCCGGCTTCTCGGCCGCAGGAAGGGCCGTGCTCTGCTGGGCCAACGGGCTTCACCAGCGCGTTCGGATCCCCCGCCGCACCGCTCGGTGCAGCCGCACCTTCACCGGAGGGCGCGCTCACAACCGATACCCCCACTCCTGTGCCGCTAGCCGGAGCCGTGAGCTGCAGCGGCGCCTGGGAAGGCTGATCGCTGCGCGGCGGCTCATTGGGCCCGGTTGGCGTAACCGCCGCGCCCTCGGCAGGCTTGCCCACTCGCCGCTTCGTATAAGCGAATGTTTTCCTTCGTGATATCAGGCGCCAGCGTGCGCTTGGGATCATCCAGCGAAGGCTCGCCCACGTGAACGGCCTCAACGACTGTGGGACCATGCTTGACCAGTCCGAGCGTTTTGTCGGTGAATCGAATCGGCTGGCGGCTCGCTCTTCAGCGTCGTTCTCGGCCACTGCCTCCGGTGTCGGCTCGGGAACCGGCCGGTTCATCGCCACCAGCCGGTCGCGCGCATCTTCAACGTGGGGCGCCATCGGATACCGCGTAATCACCTTGCCGTACGCTGCGGCCGCCTCGTCCAGATACATGGCGCGCAGTCGTTCGCGAACTGCACCGGGCACGTTCGGGCGCCATCTGCACTGCGTGCGCCTCGCCGGCGATAGGAATCGCCGATGCGCGAGCAGTGCCAGGTCGCTCTTGGAGTAGAGCGGGATACGTGTCCACCACGGTCTGCAGGCGTGCAATCGAAGCCGTGTAGTTCTCTCGGCCCTGGTAGTACAGGCCAATCTGCGTCTCGCGCTCCGCCAGCACTTCCTGCACGTCGCGCAGCTTCTGCTTGGCGCGCGGAATCAGCGTCGAGTCAGGGAACATGTTGATCATGTCCCGGTATTCCGCTCGGCATTCTGCGCATTGTTGTAATCGCGGTCCGGCTTCTCCATCTGCTGGTAGTAGATGTCGCCCACCTTCATCTGCGCCTCGGCTGCTTCCGGCGCCTGCGGGAAGAAGGTGATGAAGTCCTTGTACTCGGCCTCGGCCTGTGTCAGCGCCGCAGTGCCGCCTTCTTTGAACCAGGTGTCGCCCACCGCCAGCTTGGCGCGCATCCGGTATTCGGAGTCCGGATAGGTGTTGAGCATGGTCTGCAGGTCGAGCCGGGCCACGTCGATACCGGCCCTTCTTCATGGCCACCATGGCCTTGTCGAAGAGCTCCTTGTCGGGCTGCTTGGAGTCCACGTTGGCCAGCGGGTTGGCGCTCAAGTCCTGATTTTTCTTATGCTTGGGCTTCTTTTCCTTGGCCTGGGCTGAAACCCCTGACAACACAAGCGCCGCCAGCGCCGCCGCGGCAATACTTCTTGGACAACCGGTTCATACCACCTCGTTGCGGCGATCGACCCTGTCACGGGCCCTTCGCCATCGTTCAATCCTTTGCGGTGACTTCTACTCACCAGCGGCTTCGCGGGCCGCCGCTAGCAAGGAGCTCGCGCGCATCTCGCTCCGGCTCGCCCGGCGCCAAACACGGCATTGCCGGCAACCAGCAGCTCCGCTCCTGCTTTGACGACCCGGGCGACCGTGTCGTGAGCCACGCCGCCGTCTACTTCGATTCTAAATGCCAGCCCCAGTTCCTTGCGCATCTCGACCAGCCGCCGGATCTTGTCCAGAGAAAAGGGTATAAACTCCTGCCCGCCAAAGCCCGGATTCACGCTCATGATCAGCACGTGATGAACCATGGGCAGGATGTCCCGAATCAGGTCCACGCGCGTGGCCGGATTCAGCACCACCCCCGGCTTCATGCCATGGTGCGCGATCAGTTCCAGCGAGCGGTGCAGGTGCCGGCAGGCCTCGTAGTGCACGCTGACCCAGTTCGCCCCCGCGTCGGCAAAGGCCGGAATGAACTCGTCGGGATTCTCGATCATCAGGTGGCAATCGAGCGGCAGCTTGGTCGCCTTCCGCAGGCTTTTCACCACCGGCGGCCCGATCGTGATATTCGGCACGAAATGGCCGTCCATGACGTCCACATGGATCACCGTGCCGCCGCCTCGCTCCGCAGCGGCAACCTCGTCCGCCAATCGCGCGAAATCCGCCGACAAAATCGATGGAAGCAGCTCAACCATGTGCGTCTGGTGTGATTCCTCGTGTCCGGTCAGTGTATCAGCCGTATCGCAATGCCGCAGGGCCCTGCGTGCGATTTGCGAAGTCTTCACAGTTGCCGCGATTGGCAGGGTGTCAGCCTCCAGGCTCTACAGAAGAGGGCGCCGACTTTGTTACGTGCGCTCCGCATGCGCCAGCATCTTTGCGGCCACGCGGCCCACCCCGCGAAGCATCGCCTTCACCGGCCAGCGCTCCTCCGCATCCGGGAAGAATATCTCTCCCACGCGTTTGACTTCCGGCCGATAATACCAGCGCTTCAGCAATGCCAGATGACCTTGGCGGGTTGTCGCCGAAGGAGGCCCGCCTTCTGCCGCCAGATCGGTCAGTACGCTTTCCATGCGTGCTTCAAGCATCGTCCTCGCTACCTTCGTGGCAGCCGAACTTGCGCCAAGGCTCCTGCCATCGGAAACGTCTCCTGCCTGCCCTCCACTGACCGCTGATTCCTGACCCCCGGCTTCCGGAATAGGCTCAAGCGCCATCGGCTGCGCAAACAGCGAACTCGATCCCGACTGTTCATTCTGAATGCGCATTCCCACCGTCGAGAATCCCACCGGCCCCCGCAATCTGCCGTTCTCAAATAAGAAAACGGATACCTCGTCGTTGGCGTCGAAGGCGCGACCGCAGATGGCTGCAGGATCACTGCGCGAAGCTTGCTCATCGGCCGCACCAATTCCGGCGCCAACGCACGCACGCTCTCCACTCTTTGCACCTGTGCATGCAGCGCCGCCGCATTTTCAAATTCCAGATTCGCCGAGGCCGCGTCGCGCTCGCTTCGCAGCACCACAAGCCGGCTCTCTCCGCGCGTTGCCAGAAAGCTCTCCACCGCCGCAGCCTCTTCTGCGTAGCGCTCATCCGTGCACCCCTTGTAGCAGGGCGCAAGGCACATCTTCATCTCCGAATACACGCAGCCCGGATGGCTCGGATCGGGATTCAGATCGTCCGTGCAGCGGCGCAGCAGAAACAGCTTCAGCGCCTCCTCGGCAAAGCGCTCCGCCGCCGCTCGCGAAGCAAACGGCCCATAAGCTCCACTCCGCCTCTCGCTGGCTGGGCCGGTTTGTGACGGTGATCCGGGGATAGGGATTGCCGCCCAGAAAGCGCACAAATGCCGGACTGCGCAGATGCATGCGCTCCAGCACTCGCGCGCCAAAGACCTCTTCCAGGAGTGAAAATTGCGTGAGCAGCGATTCGAAGTCCGACCCCGTGAGCCGCCACGCAATGCGCCGCACCCGCCCCGCCAGTTGCAGGCGTCGCGGATGCTTCGACGAAGGCTGCAGCAGCCGCTCAAGTCGCCCGCGCAGATTGGGAGTGCGGCCGATGTAGGGTTCGTCGCGCTCCTCGGCTCCGTAGAGTGCAAAGACCGCCGGACTCGCCGGAAGCTGGGTCAGCGCCGCTCTTGGCATCAGCCGGGTCGAAGCCAACGCTCTGCAAGTCGACGCTCACCGCCACTCCTGATCACGCTCCCGCGATGGTCATACCGTCAATGCGCAGCGTCGGCGACGCGATCGACCCGCGGAACACCAGGTCGTTGCCGATTGCGGTCACGTTGCTGAAGCATCTCGGCGAGATTGCCGGCAATCGTCACCTCTTCCACCGCGTGCGTCAGCTGCCCGTTCTCGATCCACAGTCCCGCCGCGCCGCGCGAGTAGTCGCCCGTCACAATGTTCGTGCCCGAAGCCCCATCAGGCTCGTCACGTAAAAGCCCGCCTGCACTCCACCGATAATCTCCTCCGGCGTCATCGTGCCCGGTTCGAGATACAGGTTCCCGCAGCCGATTCCCGGCGTGCCTGCCAGCCCCCGCGATGCATTGTGCGTCGACTTCATCCCCAGCTTGCGCGCGGTATACGTGTTCAGCATGTAGTTGCGAAGCACACCGCGCTCCACCACGACCGTGCGCCTCGAAGGCAGTCCTTCGCCAGTCAAACGGTGAGGTCCCGAATCCGCCCGCCCCCGTCGGCAGCATCATCAAGTTGTCGTCGACGATCGTGATCGTTCGCCGCGGCGATTTGCTCGCCCAGTTTGCCCGCCAGAAACGAAGCATGCCGCCAGATCGCATCGCCTGACGCTGCGTCAAAGATCGATCCGATCAGCGACCGGGCCACTTCCGGTGCGAAGACAATCGGAACCTGCTGCGTCGCAACGCGCCGCGCACCCAGCCGCCGAAGTGTTCGCCGTGCCGCTTCAGCGCCGACTGCCTCCGGCGATTCAAGATCCGCGATTCTGCCGCGCGCTCGTCCACCATCCGTCGCGCTGCATCTGTCCGTTTGCGTCCACGGCCAGCGGAGCCGCCGAAACCCCGGCGTAGCTGCTGCGATAGCCGCCCAGAAACCCGCGCGAGTTGGCCAGCACTTTCCGGCCCGTTGCCGCGTCAAAGCTGCCGCCATCGGAGTTGGTGATGCGCGGGTCAGCCGCCATCGCCGCCGCCTCGGCACGCCGCGCCCACTCGATGCGCTCCGGCCCCTCGAGCGAGTACACATCGTCGAAGTAGAGGTGCAGATCATCGCCGACCGAGCCGAACTCCGTCCTCCTCCGGCAGTCCGGCGAACGGATCTTCCTCCGTCACCTTTGCCAGCGCCAGGGCCCCTTCGACCAGCTGGCGAATCCCGTCCGCCGTCAGATCGCTCGTTGATGCCGAGGCAGACCGCTTGCCCAGAAATACTCGCAGTCCCAGCGCGCGCGACCCCGACTCCTTCAGGGTCTCCACCTGGCCCATGCGCACGTTCACGCTGAACTCATCGCCTTCGCGCACCACGACTTCAGCGTCGCTGGCGCCGGCTTTCACTGCCAGCTTCACCACATCCGTTGCAAGAGATTCGAGTTCCAGGCCCGTCAATTCGCGAGTTTGAACAGCTTCCACCATGGGTCAACAGTAACAAAACACCGCAAAGTCGCGCGTGGGTCGCGCACGCTGCCTTGAAACTCAGAGCTTGAATCTTTACCGCCCGGTTCCGCCCACCGTCATCTTGTCCAGCTTGATGGTCGGCATGCCCACGCCCACGGGCACGCTCTGCCCGTCCTTGCCGCAGGTGCCGATGCCTTCGTCCAGCTTCAGATCGTTGCCCACCATCGACACGTACTTCAGCGCCTCCGGTCCGTTGCCGATCAGCGTCGCGTCCCTCACCGGAGCAGTAATCTTTCCGTCCTCGATCAGGTACGCCTCTGAAGCCGAAAAGACAAACTTGCCATTCGTGATGTCCACCTGACCCGCCGCCAAAGTTCACCGCGTACAGCCCCCGCTTGACCGATCGCACAATATCCTCCGGTGAGTCGTCGCCGGCCAGCATGTACGTATTGGTCATGCGCGGCATGGGGATGCAGTGATAGCTCTCCCGCCGCCCTGAGCCCGTGTTGGCAGTACCCATCAGCCGCGAAGAAAGCTTGTCGGTCAGGTAGCCCTTCAGAATGCCGCCCTCGATCAGTACGGTCTCCTGAGTCGGCGAACCTTCGTCGTCCACATTCAGCGAGCCGCGCCGCCCCGCCATCGTCCCGTTGTCGACGACCGTCACCTTTGAACTCGCCACCGGCCGGCCGATCAGGCCCGTAAATGCCGAGGTCCCCTTGCGATTGAAATCCGCTTCAAGCCCATGCCCCACAGCTTCGTGCAGCAGCACTCCGGGCCATCCCGGCCCAAGCACCACCTGCATCTCGCCCGCCGGCGCGGGCACAGCGCCCAGTTGCAGAATTGCTCCTCGAGCCGCCTCGCGCGCCAGGTGTTCCGGGCTCTTGGTTCCGGTGAACTGCTCCAGTCCCGCCCTTCCGCCGCCCCCGCTCGATCCCTCTGGTCGTTGTCGTGCCCTCTCTCGCGATCACAAACACATTCAGCCGGCACAACGGCTGCGTGTCGCTGGCAAAGGCGCCGTCCGAGGCCGCAATCAGAATGCGCCGCAACTCCTCGCTGTACCCCGCACGGACCTGCACAATCCGAGTGTCGAACGCGCGCGCCGCCCGGTCAGCCCGCAAGATCAGTTCCAGCCGTGCCGCGAGATCCAGGTCGAATCCGCCCAGCGGAACGGGATACAGATCCGCAGCCGCGGTCTCCGTGAATCCCTGCACCGGCTGTTTCGCGGGCCCCGAAGCAATCAGTGCGGCAGTCCGCGCGGCGTGCAGCAGCCGCTCCGGGTTCAGGTTATCGGTGTAGGCATATCCGGTTCGCTCACCCGAGAGCACTCGAATCCCGCAGCCCGCGCTCGTCCCCTGGCTGGCCGACTTCACGATCTGCTCGTCGACACCCAGCGAAGTGGAAGTCGACTGATTCGAAGTAGAGATCGGCATAATCGCCGCCGGCTGAGAGAGCTTCGCCAAGGCAGCGCTCCAGCAGCCGCTCGGTAATTCCGAATTTTTCAAAAAAGTACCGTCTGTGGCTCGGTTGAGGGGAAACAGCCTGATCGCTCATCGTGAATTCAGTTTACCTCTCGACGGAACGTCGCCCGGCGCCTCTTTCCTGTCTTGGTTCCGTTACTCCCGTTCATTGTCTCCACAATCGACCTCATGCTAGATTTTTTCCATGAAGAAGATCGTCGCTGCAGCCCTCCTCGTCCTCGTGTTCGCCAGCCCGGCTTTTGCCGCCAGGCCACCACCATCATCGCCATCACCACCATCACCGCGCTGCATAGGGCTGTCTGGAACTTGCAGTAAGACGCTCTAGCGGTGAAGTGTGTGAGCAAAACACCCCCGTTCCCATACCGGACGCGAAAGCCTGGGCGTCAGTCCAGCCAGCCCTCGTCCGGTATCTCCTTTGGCGCAGTAACTTTGGGCACTATCGCAGGGCCGACGATCGTGCTACATTTTGGCCATGAAGAAGATTGCCGCAGCGGCCGCATTGCTTGTGTGCACCCTTCCGGCGTTTGCCTGGAAGCCCAATTTCAATTTCTTGCACAAGCACAAGGCCCCCCCGCCGAGTCACCCGCAGAATATTCACCTGCAAAATCCCAATCTGGCGCATCCGGTACGTCACAAACCGCACCCCGTCGAGCAACATCACTCGTAGCAGGATTTATAGAATCGGCACACCGCCCGGTTGCCGCGGCCCAAGGTTCTCTTCATGACAGATCAGGACAACCTGCGTTATCCCATAGGCCGGTTTACTCCTCTAGAAGCCACCAGCCCTGAAATTCGATCCGCTCAGATCGAGGTCCTGCGTTCCCTGCCGGAGACGCTGCAGTCCGCCGTCAGCGGTCTGAATGTTCAACAGCTCGACACCCCTTATCGCGAGGGCGGCTGGTCAGTGCGTCAGCTTGTGCATCATATCGCTGACAGTCATGCCAACTCCTATGTTCGCTGCAAGCTTGCACTCACTGAAGATTGGCCCACCATCAAGACTTACGACGAGAAAGCCTGGGCCGAGCTGGCTGACAGCCGCGACGTTCCGATCGACGTGTCGTTGCAGCTCATCGGCGCGCTCCACGCGCGGTGGGTCGCACTGCTCGAATCGCTGAGCGAAGCTGATTTCCAAAAGGGTTACCACCATCCCGAATCCGGTCCTCAGAATCTGGCCACGGTTCTGGCGATCTACGCCTGGCATTCGCAGCATCACACCGCGCATATCACCAGCCTGCGCGCACGGCAAAACTGGTAGGCGTCGCGCATGTCGTCCGCCGAGCCGGCACCGTCCGCTGACCGCCTCGTTCGAATCATCGAAGCCTATCTCGCCGACCACCCCGCCGCCGCGCTGCTTGAGGACGGTCGCGTCCTCTTCGACATGCGCATCGCGCGCTTTGCCGTCAACGAGTCACATGGCCGGTGCCTGCTCCAGATGTGGAGCGACGAGCGAAATCTCATCCGCACCGTAGTCGACATACAGCAGCGCGCACAATGTCTTCGCCTGATGACACGCCGCATGGGCGCTCCAAAGCCGCAGGCCCTCGAACTTGTCCCCACAAGCGATCGCCGCACGCCCACCGCTCGCGATTCGGCGCGTCGCAACTATCACCGCCTGCTGGAGCGCGTCCTGAGCCGCGCATTCATCGGGTGCAAAGTGGATGGCATGCGTTCGGCAATGGACCTGGAGCACAGCTTCGGTCCGGCCTACGTGCGCGGCCGATTGCTGCGCGGTACTGCTGCGGATGCTGTCATCGGCGTCGGAGACTCGGAGTCGTCGTCTGCGGTCGATGGCATTCTCACCCTCGGCATTCTTTGGCTTGACTACTGTCGCCATCACACTGACAGCCGGCGTCACTTCGGCGGACTCAAAGTCATCGTGCCCGTTGGATCGTGGCGCACGACTGCCGAACGAATGGCGTGGCTCAATCACTCAGCCGCCGACTTCCAGCTCTTTACGCTCGATGAGCGCAGCGAAGAACTCGTGCCGGTGGACTTTCGCGACACCGGCAACCAGCAATCGCGACTTGTGCATGCGTTCTCCTCCGTCGCGGCCATCGAGCGATGCCGGAAGGGAATCGACCGGCTGATGGAACTCCTTCCATCTACTGGCAAAGCCCCGTGTCGAGATCCTCGCGCGCTCCGCCACTGAGGTGGGCCTGCTTCTGCACGGACTCGAATTCGCCCGCGTGCGATGCGGCGCGGCTGCTCACTCTTTCGCTCGTGAAGAGGAGATCACCTTTGGCGCCGGCGCGAACGAAACTCCGCTGAACGACGAAACCGAGACTCTTTGCCGCGAGCTGTGCGATCGATTGTTTCGGAGCCGTCGTCCCGATGGCGCTGGCAGCGACCCGCTCTTCCGTCTTCAACCGGAGCGATGGCTTGAGGCTGAGTTTCGCTCGGCACTCCCCGAGTTCCTGCCCGGCCTCCGCGGCGACCTGCTGTATTCGCAAGTGCCGGCGCTCTCATCGGGCGACCGCGGCATGCTCGATCTCCTCACGCTCGACCGCAACGGCCGGCTTGTCGTAATCGAACTCAAAGCCGACGAAGACCTTCATCTTCCTCTGCAGGCATTGGACTACTGGATCCGCGTGCGCGCTCTCAACGCCGACCGGCAACCCTCCGTATGCGCCGATCGGCCGCTCTCCGCATTTGAGCGCGCAGGATATTTCGCAGGCGCTGAAGTCTCTCCGTTGCCTCCACGATTGCTGCTCGCCGGGCCTGCTCTTCGCATTCACCCCGCCAACGAAACCGTGCTGCGCTATCTCTCGCCGGAAGTCGAATGGGAATTGATCGCAGTGATCGAACACTGGCGCCGGGAACTGAAAGTCATCTTTCGCAAACGCAACAGCGCCCCGAAGCCCAAGAAGCCATCTCATAAATCTCTTTGAAAGGGCACGGCTTTAGCCGTGCCGCCGAAGCCGCATGATAGCTGGGCTCTAGCCCCTGAGGGATGCTCTGCTCTCGCCTGGCAGCCGGCTCTAGAGTTGGTTGCATAACCGTAGTCTTGAAAGGGCACGGCTTTAGCCGTGCCGTAAATAGCCCGTGAGGAAGCCTCTCCGCTTGTCACGAATTCGTCCAATGTCGTTAACCACGGGCCAGATCAATTCGCCACGGATTCACTTTCCTTCACTTTCTCTGCTCCCTCGGTGCTAGCGCACTCCCCCAGATCCCTCAGCAACGCATCCACCCGCTTCAAATCCGAGTCCCACGCGAACATAATCCGCGCCGCTCCACCAATGAACGTGTAGAACTTCCAGCCACGTCCCCGCAGCCGCTCGAGAATCTCATCGGAAGTGCTCAGGAACACAGTGTTCGCTTCAACCGGCGAAACCACGCGCACGTTCGGAATGCTTGCAACGTGCTTCGCAAAGTATTGCGCACAACGGTTCGCATGTTGTGCATTCGTCAGCCACGCCCCGCTTTCCAGCATGCCCACCCAGGGAGCCGCCAGAAAACGCATCTTCGACGCCAGTTGCCCCGCCTGCTTGCATCGATAATCGAAGTCTGTCGCCAGAGTCCTGTCGAAGAACAGAACAGCCTCTCCAACGGCCATCCCATTTTTGGTGCCGCCAAAACAGAGCACGTCAACGCCGCTCTTCCACGTCAGCTCCGCGGGAGAACACCCAAGACTGGCGCACGCATTTGCAAATCGCGCGCCATCCATGTGCAGCGAGAGCCCATGCACCTTGCATGCGGCGGAGATGGCCCTGATCTCCTCGACGGTGTACACCCGTCCCGTCTCCGTCGGCTGCGTAATGGTCACAACACGCGGCTTCGGATAGTGGATGTCCTGGCGCTTCGTCGCCAGCTCGTGGATGGAGTCAGGCGTGAGCTTGCCATCCACGCCCTGCGCGACGAGCAGCTTCGATCCGTTCGAAAAGAACTCCGGAGCTCCGCACTCATCCGTCTCCACGTGCGCAGCATCGCAGCAGATCACGCCGTGATACGACTGGCAGAGCGAAGCCAGTGCCAGCGAATTAGCCGCAGTGCCATTGAAAACAAAAAATAGTTCGCAGTCGGTTTCAAACAGCCTGCGAAACGCATTCGCCGCCAGCGCCGTCCAGGCATCGTCGCCGTATGCCGTTGCGTGCCCGCGATTGGCGCGCTCCATGGCAGACCATGCTTCCGGGCAGATGCCCGCATAGTTGTCGCTTGCAAACTGCTGTGCCGGATCTTTGAGGTCGATCAATGTATGTCCGCCATGCTCGAGTTGAGCCCGTTGAATATTGCGTCATACTGCCCGCGCTCCGCCGCTAGGCGCAGCCCCTTCACGTTCTCCACGCAGATTTCAGGAGGCGTCGGTTGTGTCTTCAAAATGCTCACAGCCTCCGCGATAAATTTATCCAAAGGCATGGCCCGGGGGTCGGATGCCCCGCTCATGAGGTCCGTCGCCACGTAGGGCGGGACCAGCTCCAGCACCTCGATCTTCGTTGCCCTGAGCTGGTATCGCAGTGACTGCGTATAAGAGTGAAGGGCCGCCTTCGTCGCGCAGTAAGTCGGCGTATACGCGAGCGGAACAAACGCCAGTCCCGACGACACATTCATGATCGTTGCCGCTGCCTGCTTCTTCAGGAGCGGCAACAATGCGGCAGTCAGCCGGATCGGCCCCAGCAGGTTCGTCGCAATAATGGCCTCGGAATCTCCAAGATCATCCTGTTGCTCCAGCAGCCTTTCGGCGCGCATGATCCCGGCGTTGTTGATCAGCACATTCAGAGACGGATAGTCAGCCGTCACGCGTTCGCCAAAAGACCGAATCCCGTCGCGGCTCTCAATGTCCAGCACCAGCGCCTTCATTCCGGGATTCGCCGCCGCGGTCTCATCCAGCATCGCCTTGCGACGCCCCGCGATAATGACCTGGTTCCCCATTCCATGCAGAGCTTCCGCTAGTCCCCGGCCTATGCCCGAGCCGCCGCCAGTAACCAGAATTGTGTTTCCGCTGAGATTCATGCCAGATCACGCTCCAACTCGGATGATAAGGTGCCGGCCATTCCAAGGTTCCACAGTGGGGAAACCGACCTGATCTCCTGCGTGCCCAACCCGCTTTCTTCAAATTGCAACCCCCAATCGGATTGCCATAACGCTTTTGTACCCTGTTTTCCTCAAATAAAAGCATTGACCGCCCACGGGTTTTACGGTGATATGGATCACATCCTTAGCGATTAAAAAAACGGGACAATGAAACATCCGCTAATTGCATCAGCCAGTTAACCGGATTTGGTGTGTCCACCCTTATGGATGCACCGTGAAGTGGAGTTTATACAGTGTCAAGCCAACCCGTGCACGAGTTCCAGTCCGGCAAGGTTCGTTTCGCCAGCAGTGGCTCTAGCCCTTATTTCGCCCCCGCCGGCGTCGTTTCCATCAGCGAATCGCCGGCTTTCTCCAGGCCAGCGAAAGATCCCTTGACCGATTCGGATCCCGATGGCCTCGGCTGCGCGCGAGGCGTTCGCGCTGCATTCTTCTTTGAACTTGGCGCGGCAATTCTTGCCTACGGAGCCTGGCAGTTGTGGCACCTCGTTCGTTAGCCTGACTAGCCCCGACCTGGGTGCCCCTAGACACGCGAACCCCTGGATCGGCGAGCCGCCGTCTCCTTGCGCGTCTCAGCGATCCAGAGGCCTGTGCCTATTTCTTCAAGGGCTTCCGCGCGAAGTAGTACAGCGAGTACGCCAGCATCAGGAACGCCAGCACCGAGACCCATGCGTGATCCAGCGGGTTCCCAGCTGGAAAGTTGAGAAGATCTCCCTTTCCAAAGGTGGTCTCGTATCCTTTGAGCGCAACCCCCATCAGTCCTACGATTCCGCCGGCAGCAATCAATCCAGAGGCGTAGAGCGAACCGGGCGAAATCTCGCTTTCGGCCTCCGCTGAGTCACCGCCGGCCCGCTTCAGCGCCTGATCCACCATCCAGCGCACCACCCCGCCGCAGAAGATCGCCAGCGTCGTGCCAATCGAGAGATACGCACCCACGGCAAACGACAACGACCTGATCCCCAGCAACTCAACCGCGATCACAAGGAAAACACCAACCATGACCAGTCCCCACGGGAGTTTCCGGCTCAGGATGCCGTTGATCACTGTTGCCATCAGACGTGCCTGCGGAGCGGCAGCCTTTTCGCTGCCGATTCCCTGAATCCACTGCACCTCGATGCGGCCCGTGCCCGGCGAATAGAGATACTTGCCGTCAGCCAGCTCGGCTGAGCCAACCGCATTCAACACGATGTACTCGCTCTTCTGATGCACCGTCGTGGTCTTGTCGGCATTGATCACAGGGAACTGCTCCGGCAGCCGCTTCGTGTCGCTCTGCACGGCCACGCCGGGATGGGTTGCTGACAGATCCCACGGTTGCGCGGCCGTTCTGAACTGCTGCAGCCCGGTGTTCATCAGGTTCAGCGTGAATCCAATCGCGACGGTTGAAACCACCACGCCGATCATCAATGCAACCTGCTGCTTCCAGGGCGTCGAGCCCACAAGGTAGCCGGTTTTCAAATCCTGCGATGTGTCGCCCGAGTTCGAGGCAGCAATGCAAACGACTCCGCCAATCGTTATCGCAAGCGCTCCAAATGCCGGAGCCGTCCATCCCTTCACGAGGAAGATCGCAGAAGTCGCCATCAACGTGGCAATCGTCATTCCCGACACCGGGCTCGCCGAACTGCCAATCAACCCCACAATCCGCGAGCTCACCGTGACAAACAAGAATCCAAACACCACCACCAGCAGCGAAGCCGCCAGGTTGGCGCCCCAGCCCACATACGCGCCAGGAACAGGCTTGACCTGCAGGAAGACGAACATCATAGCCACCAGAGCCAGCGATCCGAAGATCACCACACTCATCGACAGGTCATTCTCCGTTCGGATTGGCTTCTTGCTCTCTCCAGCGCCCGGACGCATTGTGCGAATTCCAGCCGTTAGCGCACTCACAATCGTCGGCACCGTCTTCAACAGCGTGATCAGCCCCGCTGCCGCCACGGCCCCGGCGCCCATCGGCCGGATATAAGTCGACCACAGTTGGCTGGGACCCATCTGCGCAATCGGAATCGTGCCCGGATAGACAGGACTTGGCAGTGCCTTACCGAAGAAATAGATGAGCGGCATCAACACGAGCCACGAAAACACGCCGCCCGCAAAAATGATTCCCGCCACACGCGGCCCGATGATGTAACCCACGCCGAGGTACTCCGGAGTCGCATCCGCCTTGATCGAGCTGCCTTTCAGAATGTGGCTGGGCCCGAAATCAGGCTGAAACTCAGGCGTTCCGGGCCACGCCTTGAAGATGTTGTCATTCTGAAAAAGCGTGTAGAGAGATCCAAGGCCCAGGCCAACGAACACGCGGCTAGCCAGCGAGCCCCCTCGTTCGCCGGCGATGAGCACGTCGGCACATGCCGTGCCCTCGGGATATGGCAGCGCCCCGTGCTCCTGCACAATGAGCTGCCGCCGAAGCGGAATCATGAAAAGGACACCAAGCCAGCCGCCGATCAGAGCCAGCATAAAAATCCGCGAGTACTCGAGATCGAATCCGAGAAAGACCAGCGCGGGCAGAGTGAAGATCACCCCCGAAGCAATCGACTGGCCTGCGTTCCCCGTCGTCTGGACAATGTTGTTTTCCAGAATGGAAGCGCGTCCGAACGCGCGCAGAATGCTGATCGAAAGCACCGAAATCGGAATGGAGGCCGCTACCGTCAGGCCCGCGCGCAGGCCCACATAAACCGTGACACCGCCAAAAATGATGCCGAAAATCGATCCAAGAAGAATGGCGCGAACCGTAAACTCTGGCCGATTCTCCCCAGGCGGAACAAAAGGCTGAAACTCAGGCACGGATAGCCTCCAGGCATATGTGTGCGAATCTCGATGAAATTTGCTTGAAAGCTGGAGTGTAGCAGCGACGGCCCTGATCTTCACAGTGCCTCCGATTACAAGATAGGGCCTTCAGAATCCGGTAATAGGAATTCGCAATAATGCGATCGCCGTATGCAGAAAACGCCTGGCAACCGGAGTACGAAAGGTGCGTTTTCGATGAGCCCGAACTCACAAATCGCGGCTACAATCGATGCAAACGCCGTGTGAGCAGGTGCAATGGAGATGCGCAGGTCGGGGCTTTTTGCCTTGTACGGACTGATTCTTGCGTTCGTTGCCGGGTGCGGCTCGGGATTTAACGGGACGCTGAACGATGGCGGAGGCTCGGGGCCTAAGCCGCCGGCCGGTGCGCCGACTGTGACGTCGCTTTCCCCGAGCTCGGCCGTTGCGGGGGGCGCGGACTTCACGCTGACCGTGACCGGAACGAACTTTGCAGCCGGCGACACCGTCAACTGGGAATTTACGCCGCTGGCCTCAACCTACGTGTCGTCAACAGAAATGAAGGCGCAGGTGCCGGCCTCGCTGATTGCCAGGCCGGGCTCGGCAACCATCGTTGTAGTGACGCCAACGCCGTCGTCGATGAATTTCGGCTCAACCTTCACCGTGACGATATCGCCGCTACCGGGAAACTCCTCATACACCATGACCACGGTCAACGTCGCGGCGAACGACATGGTGTGGGACCCAGTGTCGCAGCAGATCTACCTCTCGGTGCCGGGGAATACTTCGATTACGCCGCTGAATCCTGCAACTGCGCAGTTGGGTGCGCCTGTCGCGGTGGCGAGCGCGCCGGACCGCTTGGCGATCAGCAGCGACGGTGCGTATCTCTACGCCGGCATGGATGCGAACGGAACCGTGCAGCGGTTCACGCTGCCGGGGATGACGCCGGATATCTCTATTTCGCTTGGCTCGTACCTGAACTACGGGCCGATGTATGCGCTGGATGTGGAGGTTGCGCCGGATAGCTCCACGAACCGTCGCGATTTCACGCGGCACGACGGCTGTGAGCCCGCGCGAACAAGGCGGAGTGGCGATCTACGATGACGCGACGCCACGCTCGAATTCGGTGCCCGGGTTCGGTCAGGGACCGGGGCCTATTGATTCGCTTCTGTGGAAGGCTGACGGCACAGCGATTTACGGCGCGGACACCGAGGGCACGTCGAGCGATCTATTTGTGTTGCCGGTGGACGCGAGCGGCGTGTACGCCGGAAATGACTACATCGAACAGGGCACGTTCGGATTCGTGCCGCGCGATTACAACGCGACCACCGGTTACGTCTACGCCAGCACCGGGCAGGCTGTCGATCCAGCAAACGGTGCGGTGGTGGGCACGTTCCCGTTCAACGCGGTGCAGGGCGGAGCAAGCGGCTACGACGGTGTGGTCACCGATGGCAAACTGAACATTGCGTTCTTCCTTGTACAGACGTTGTGGGATACGACATACCAGGAGGACGTGCTTGAGGCATTTGACCTGACGCACTTCACGTTCCTTGGAGCGATCGCGGTGCCGGGGACGGGCGCGCAGTCAGGTGAAGATCGTGCGGTGGGGAACAAACGGTCTGGCGATGCAGACAAAGAACAGCGTCATTCTGATCAGTGGCGGATTCGTCACGTCTCCGGGTCCGCAGCCGTGACAGTGACGCCTCGACGAGGTCGCAGGCGCATGGTCGCCAAACCGGCAAATGATCCTCCTAATTTCCCAAACAGGCGTAAAATCTATCCATGAAGCGTCTGGCTGCGGTCGCGGTAATGATCGCCGGGCTCTCCTGCGGAGCGTTTGCGCAGCGGGGTGGATCCCGCGGTGGCTTCTCTGGTTCGCACATGGGCTTTTCTGGTGCGCGCCCAGGCTTCTCAGCCCCAGCCGGCGGATTCCACAGCGCTCCAGCCCTTCGCAGCGGATTCTCTGCACCTCGTTCAGGATTCCAGTCGGTCGCTCCCCGGACTATGGCACCCACGCGATTTGCCCCGCGCTGGTCATCGTCTCCAGTTCGCGGAATGCGCCCCGTTACGACCGGGTCGCGTATGCCCTACGGGACTTCCACGCACCGCGCGCCTTACCACTCCGCATACGGCGGCAATCATTCCCACTACGGATATCACTACTATCCTCACAATCACGTTGTCGTTGTGAGCAGTTTCTGGCCCTACCCGTACGCTTACGGATATCCATACATTTACGGATATCCATACATTTGGCCAAGCATTTTCAACGACCCGGACAACTACGATTCTCAGCCGGCTTCGATCTACGCGGCCCCGCAGCCTTACGACTACAACAACGTCCCCTACGAGACGCAGCCCTATCAGCCGCAACCCCAGGACCAACAAGAGCCGCTTGCACCTCCTGATCCATCTCCGCAACAACCGAACACGTCTCACCGTGCCCCTTACAGTGGAGCGTCGTCACCTGCGCCCTCCTCTCCGCCTGTGACTCTCGTCTTCAAGGACGGCCGTCCACCCGAGCAGATCTACAATTACCTGCTGACGGCGAACACCCTCACGGTCCTCGATCAGAATCGTCGCGACATTCCCGTTAGCCAGATCAATGTGGACGCAACCGCCAAAGCGAATCTCCGGGCAGGCGTCAACTTCTCTCTTCCCGTCCGGTAGCCGGGAGTCAAGCGCGACATCAAGCGGTCAAGTTGCGGCTACGAATGCCGATAGGTGACCGTGCTTTTCGCCGACCAGACATAGGAGATAGTGAAAAGTGATCCCCTTGCTGTTCCGGCCTTCTCGGAATCGGCGGATGGCCATGACCGTTGCAGTCCAGGCTGCACTCCAACTTCTCTCCGTAACCGATGATGAAAAAGGAAATTCCGGATGAACCCGAAGGTCGACATTTTTTTACGGAAAGTCAAAAGGTGGCAGAAGGAATCGGAGAAATTGAGAATGATCCTTCTTGACTGCCCGCTGACCGAAGAATTGAAGTGGGGTGAACCTTGTTACACGTCTCAGGGAAAGAACATCGTTTTAATCGGTGGATTTAAGGAATACTGCACGCTTTTGTTTTTCAAGGGCGCCTTGTTGAGTGATGCTCATGGCATTCTTGTCGCACCCGGGAAAACGCAGGCGGCGCGACAGATCCGGTTCACCAGTCTTCAAGAGATCGTTGCGATGGAAACCGTCTTGAAGACTTATGTCTATGAAGCCATTGAATTAGAAAAAGCCGGCTTGAAAGTGGTACTAAAAAGGCATTCTGAATACATCATTCCCGAAGAACTCCAAAAGAAATTAGATAAAATGCCTGCCTTGAAAAGAGCTTTTGACGCACTCACGCCAGGGCGGCAGCGAGCGTACATGTTTCATATTTCCAAGCCCAAACAATCCAAAACGCGCGAGTCAAGGGCTGAAAAATGCATGCAGCAAATTCTCGATGGCAAGGGACTCAACGACTAGCAACGATAGCTAAAACTCCCCAACATCGCGCGTGAGGTATGCGCTTCTTTCGAATCTCCGCAGCAGAGCCTTCCAAAACTCGAGGCGCGGCCGCAAGCTTTCGAACCGAGAAGCTTGCCACTTGGGCTGTACCGCTCTCTCGAACCTTCCTGGTCGGCGAGGCTACGTCGGCCCGGTTCACCATTTCGCGCCTGTCATCGCCCGATCCGAGGATTTCCACGGATGCTTTTTTCGATTCCTATTCTATTAATCCACCGATATAATAAAGGACAAGAAATTCAAGATTAATTCATAAAAGTGACTGCGCTGGCCGAATTGCCTTCAGGCGTTGTTTTATCCCGGCCACGCATTCGCGGGAAAGCACCACCACTGGGGCCGCAGTATAGAAAAGGGGATGCATGGACGATCCACTCATGGAAAGCTTGACTTGGCTATTCGTTAAGACAGACGAAGAAATCCTGGCGGAGGCAGAGGTTGCGGCCTTGCATTCCATGTTCCTCGCCGAAGACACGCGGACGGAGCTCGCCAGCAACAACGGCTAGAAGGCAAACCGTTGCCGCTTCAGCAGCGTGCAGCGCATCTCCGCCTCGCCCTTGTCTAAATGCAGCATCATCAGCGCATTCCGACAACAATTGATCGAACCCCCCATGGCTGTTGCATTTCCCGCCACAGAGGATTAACCTTCCCGTCGGAGTCTACCAAGCACTCGCGGTAGTCTTCGGGAGCAGGGTAAGAATCTTCTCCTCCCCAACTGCGCTGAGCACTTTGCGATCGCAATAGCTCCAGGCGCGTGCATTTGACCCTGCAAGCAACTCTCAAACTCGTTAACTCCGCAAGAAAACCCGGACATCTCAGTACGACGAGCAACGTCCGTACTCAACCCGATTTTTCAAATCAGAAGGAGATGTATCGATGCCTATTACCGCAGAAGAACGTGAACAGGTCGCGTCTGAATTAAAGCGTTTTGGTCATGACCTGAATCTCAACGACCAGCAGAAGGAAAAGCTCCAGTCTGCACTCGTGGAAGCACGCGAAAAGCTCGCCGACTATCTTAAGAAAAATCCCGGCACTACCAGGGCCGATGTCGTTGCCCATGTCAGGGAGCATCGCGACGAGATTGGTCAGCGCATAAAGAATTTCCTTTCACCCGAACAGCTCACCAAGTGGAACGCAGAGATGGCAAAGGCAAAGGAGTTTCTCGGACAGAAACTCGAGGCCTGATTGCCTGCGTTCACCCAATTTGGTTTCCCCAGGTCCAGAGAGAGCTGGGGAAACCATCGAGATCGACACCGTCTCCGGTTCACCCCGCCTTCCAGGTCCCCCGCCAGCCATTCAGGTGCGCGTAGTCGTTTTTCGCAGATTGGAATTCCTGCATCCCCGCAGAGTTATTCATTGCGTTGGCGATGCGGTGCGAGCGTGCCACTTGGCGAACCGCCGCCCCGACGCGTAGCTTAGTCTCCAGTCAGAACGCGCGGAGTGACCATGCAGCCAAGTCTCGCCGATAAACCGGCCACCATGACCAATCCCGCCTCCGTCTCAATTCCGGTCCGGCGCCTGCTCTCGCTTGACGTGGTTCGCGGCATCACAATCGCCTTCATGATCATGGTGAACAACAACGGCGGCCCCGGTTCGTGGCACTTCATGAATCATGCCGAGTGGAACGGCCTCACACCCACCGACCTTGTCTTTCCAACATTCGTCTTCGTCGTTGGCCTCTCGATCGTCTTCGCGTTCGACGCGCGCCTCTCCCGCGGCGCCTCGCGCGCCCAGCTCGCCCGGCACACGGTGCAGCGCGCTGCCGTTCTCGTGGTCTTCGGCATCATCGTCAACAGCTTTCCTTTCTTCGCGCTCGCGCACATTCGTTTCTATGGAGTGCTGCAGAGGATCGCCGTCTGCTACCTCGTTGTCGGCCTGTTTTATCTTTGGGACCAGCGCGCTTCCACCAAGTGTCATCGCCCTCGTCGTTTCGCTCGTCGGCTACTGGATCCTCGTCCGCTGGATTCCGGTTCCCGGTGCAGGCGTTCCCGGCCGCGACGTCCCTTTCATGGACATGACGCAGAACCTTGTTTCATGGATCGACCGCTATCTCTTTCCTCATCACCTCTATCTCTACTCTGCCCGACCACAACGTGCGCGATCCTGAGGGCCTGTTGAGCGATCTGCCCGCCATCGGCACTGCGCTCATGGGAGTTCTCACCGGCCTCTGGCTGCGCTCCAACAGAACCGTTCCGGTTAAGACTGCGGGCCTGACCGCCGCGTCGCTCGGCAGCCTTGCACTCGGCTACCTCTGGTCTCTCGAATTCCCGCTGAACAAGAACATGTGGACCAGTTCGTTCGTCCTCGTTGCGGCCGGATACTCTCTGGCGCTGCTCGCCCTCGCCTTCTGGGCCGTGGAGCAGAAAGGTTGGCGCAAGGGCTGGACATGGCCGTGGCTTGTCTTCGGTTCCAATGCCATTGCCGCGTACATGTTCAGCGAATTGATGCCGGGCATCCTCTCCAATATCTCCTTCACATCCGGAAGCGGAAAGCGGACCGACCTCGTTTCCTGGCTGGTTCACCATACCCTGGCGCATATCCCGGATCGCGGATGGGCTGCCTTCGCATATTCCGTCTCGTTCACCGCATTCTGCTTCTTCCCGGTCTGGATTCTCTATCGGAAGAAAATTTTCCTGAAAGTCTAGATAACGCCCGGCAAATTTTTGTCGTCTATTTCATCTAACAGGATCAGATTGCCTGCCAAAAAAATCCCTCTTCGAGGCTCGCGTTCGCGAGTGCGAGCCTCCGCGTTGAATTGTCGCCCCCATATGGTTGCGCGGAGGTAACCGTTGAATACATTCGTGAATGCTTCCTCAGAAGCAGAGTGCGCCGTAGCACCCGCGCAAAGTCGCCGTCCCGTCCGGGACTTCGTTGAGCTCATCGTCGGCTATGGGCTGATTACCGCGGTCATCTGGACACCAAGACCGATGCAGCGCTGGCTTTATTTCGGAACCATCGCATGGTTTCTCGTTTCCATCGTTGTCACGTTTCCCGGCTGGCGCGCAATGGGCTGCAGCATCGCGGGATTCTGGCGCTCACTCTGGGTAGTGGGCATCGCTGCCGCTGTCGGGGTTGCCGCGACCATGCTGGCGAGCAACCTTCATACACTTCATCATCCAGGCTCGCCCATTCAGTGGGTCAGAGCCTTCGCTGGTTACACCATCTGGGCCCTCGCACAGCAGTTGCTCTTGCAGGGGTACTTCCTCATTCGCCTGCTTCGGATCATGCCCAGTAAGGTCTGGGCGGTTGCCACAGCGGGAATCGTTTTCGCTCTCATACACCTGCCAAACCCGATTCTGACGCCAGTCACATTGCTTTGGGGGCTGGTTGCGTGCTTCGTCTTCCTGAAATTCCGAAACATCTATCCCCTCGCCATCGCGCATGCAATCTTCGGCATTTGTGTTGCAATCACCATTCCCGCAACTGTGCACCACAACATGCGAGTGGGGCTTGGATATCTTAAGTACACCCCGCCTCAACACATTCATCTCAGCCAGATTGACCAGAGCGTGTCCACCGAGGCATGGGTAATGGCAGACGCTCCCACCCGGCGATCGGCTCGCCAGGCTCTGCCGTAAAAGATTCCCGCGATCAGAGCCATCAGGACATAGCGCCAATTGAAAGTTGCTGTTCGCTTGTTCCAGTGCGCAAGGCCAAAAAGAATTGCGGTCATGGCCAACGCAAGGGTTCTCCCCAGCCGCCGCTCCAGAAGATTCTGAAGCCACCCGCGAAAAAAAAGTTCTTCGGGAATGGCGATGAAAAGGAACGTGAAGAGAAACGCTCCGACGAACCTCCAGGGCGACGGCCACTGCGCATGAAAGTGAAGAAAGCCGAGTCCCAGCCCGAGCGGAATAGCAATGATCGCAAAGCTGCAAAACTCACGCATTCCGATGCCGGCGTCCCTTGCTCGAATCCGCATATCGAAGCCAACGCCCTCAAGCTGCCGAACAACAAGAAATCCAAAGATGCCCGCATCCAGAAGCAGCATCTTTCCAAGAGCTGCCAGACCCGTCGGCCACGCGGCCTCAAACCAGCGCAGATCAACGGCGAGCCCCAGTCCAAGAAGGACAACAAAATCCCGCCAGTCTCCCATCTGCGCCGCGTCGGCGTCTCTCGCCCGGTCCATCAACACTGCGATTGCCACCGGCAGCAGCGCATAGAGTCCGAGCCACCCCAGGTGCAGAACGCCGAATGACGACGCAACCAGCGCGTATGGAATGCAGAGCAGCGCCGGAATCGCGATTAGCACAAATCCTGAAAAGGAATCCCGCAGGGCTCTCGTCCGCGCCGGGAGGAATGCCGCGCCTAGCATCGGGATCAATATCAATAGAGCAGCCAGGATTACAGCGGGCCGCAGCCAGGTCGCAGCGCTCATCGCATCAACTTACAGCATGAAGACTCTTCTCGAAATCACTGCAAACCCCAGAACATTGAGCACACCGGGTGAGAGACACGCCGGACTGGCCCTGAAATGCCCGTTTACCCGCCGGGCTGCACACGCGGGATCTGAACCGAACGCAAACGAAGCGGATTGGCGATGCCACCTTTCTCAGCGGAGTTCAAAACTTGCACAACTCTCCCGGCCCCGCCTCTTGAGGTTTTTCATTTAAGGCGTTTATTTTTAATAGCTTGTTGCCGCACCGGTTTGCGCAAATTCTATGAATTGTCATATCTGTGCACTCGCACTTGACAACCGTCGTTTGGTGCGGGTTTAATGTCCCCCGGCCTCACGGTAGACACGTTTCGTCACACGTAATTAAACGTTTGAGCGATGGAATTCCAGAAATTGTATTTTCTGGCATTTCCCGATTCCAAACGGTGGAGAAATTGCCTCTCTGATGCCCTGTTCTCCTGCTTCAGTCGCACGGGCAGAAGAACGGATGCCAACTTTGTCGGAGCACAGAGGAGCTCTTCGGCAAGGGAGACGCCAAGCACCCCGCAAACCGGCACTTTGAATGCCGGCCGCACACCGAAACCAAGTGGTCAGGTGCGAGGAGAAAGACGGGTCAGACGGATATGAGAAGTCAAGAGGTAAAGGGATTTTCTTGTTGACAGTTCTCAATTCCGACGCATTAAATGGCTCGGTCGCTAGTCAGACCAGTTTGGAAGTCGACGTATTTGAACAGTTCCGTTCAAATCGCATACGGCTGCTGCGGACGCTCGAAACTGAGGAGCGCACCGGGGCGGTCGAGTGTTGTTTCTGCGTTCAAAAGCGGTAACGAGGCACGCAGAACGAATGTCGATTTCAGATCTGGAAGCCGAACGGGCCCCGAGATGTACTCGAACCGGCTTTTTCCCTGCTAGACGGGGAAGCGACAGAAACGCAATAGCAAGCAGTTCAACTTGAAAAGGAAGGTCACATGAAACTAGCAAAATACAGGTTCTTCCTGTTGCCGCTGTTCTTGGTGCTGGCATGCGTGGGAGCATTCGCGCAAGCCAACTCTGAGCTCACTGGCATCATTACGGACCAGACAGGAGCGGTGGTTTCAGGCGCCAAGATTGTCCTCACCGATCCGGCAACGGGCCTGACCAAGTCAACGCGACAGCGGCGCGACCGGTCTGTACGACATCAACGGCCTGAACCCTGCTAACTACAACCTGAAGATCACGGCCAAGGGCTTCCAGGCCTTCGAGCAGAACGGCATCGTGGTCAACGTCTCCCAGACTGCCCGCGTCGACATCAAACTGACCGTCGGCGCCGAATCGCAGACCGTCACTGTGGAAGCCAGACGCTCTCGCAGTGCAGACCGACTCCAACGTGGTCAGCACGCTGATCAGCTCTGAGCAGATCAGCGAAATCGCAACCGAGAACCGCAACTTCGCGGCCCTCGCAGCTCTGGGTCTGGGCGTCAGCTCCGCCCTGCCTGACAGCAACACGCCTACCTCTGTGGCAGCCAACTTCACCATCAGCGTGAACGGTCTGCGTCAGAGCCACAACATCTGGCTCATCGACGGTGGCGAGGCCGATGACCGCGGCGGCGCCGGCGGCATGGACATCATGCCTTCGCAGGACGCGATCGCCGAGTTCACCATGCTGACCTCGAACTATCCGCCGGACTACGGCATCTCTTCCGGCGCCACCATGAGCCTTTCGCTCAAGAGCGGCACGCAGAAGTTCCACGGAACACTGTGGGAGTTCAACCGCACGCCCGCCTACAACGCCAACGAACCCGATTTCGCAGACGAAGACCAACGTTCACTACAACATCTTCGGCGGCAACATCGGCGGCCCGCTGTTCATTCCCAAGGTGTACAACACCAACAAGGAGAAGACCTTCTTCTTCTGGAACGAAGAATGGCGCAAGATTCTGTCAGGCGCCGGCACCACGAACGTTCAGACTCTCGACCCGGCAGATATCCCAACAGCAGGGCAGGATCTGCACTACGTAGGCGCCAGCGTTTCGCTTCGACCACGCAACTCGTTGTACCGAACGTGTCGACGACCTCCGCATACGCGATCAACAGAACTGACTCCGCTGGGCCTGGTCCCGGGTGCAACGCCGGGAACCGCTGGTGGCTTCGCGGTGGATGCCAGTGGTCTGCCAATCATTCCGGCCTCGCTGTTCGACCCGAATGGTGTGCTCTACCTCAATTCCGGCATTCTGCCGAAGCCAACCACGTCCAACGGCTACGCGATCTCGAACGTTGCCAACCCGATCGACGTGCGCGACGACATTGTCCGCATCGACCACAAGTTCAACGACAAGTGGGCGATCCTCGGCCACTACATGCATGACAGCGTCACGCAGGGCTACGCACAACCGATGCTCGGCTGGCTGTGGGCGAGCTACAACACGGTCACCAGCACCCTGTCCAACCCGTCCAACAGCGCGGCAATCAAGCTGAGCGGCACCATCACGCCCAACCTGCTTGTTGAAGCCAGCATCAACTACGACGGCAACGTCATCAACATCACCAACAGCTCCAACTCCTTCACGCCTTCCGGCTGGTCGCAGGCTCCGATCACTTCCAGCTTTGCCATTAACAAGAATTCGCTGCCCGGAGTTATGGGTTTCGGGAATCCCTATGGAACGGCAGAGGACACCGGTTCCGCTCCGTGGCACAACGCGGCCCAGGACTACGAGCCCAAGGCTGACATCTCCTATACCGAGGGCAAGCACGCCATGAAGTTCGGCTTCAGCTACAACCGCTACACCAAGAACCAGCAGATCTTCGGCGACCAGCAGGGCAATTTCGGCTTCAGCAGCCCTGACCAACGACAGCGCCATGGACATGCTCTTGGGCCTGGCCGGCAGCTACTCTCAGTTCCAGGCAACGCCAATTCGCCACTACGTAAACCAGACACCTTCGGTTTACGCGATGGACAACTGGCACGTGACTCCGCGCTTGAGCTTGCAACTCGGCCTCCGTTACGACGCGCTGCCGCACGCATGGGAGCGCAGCAACCAGGTCGCAAACTTCAACCCCGCAGCCTATCTGCCGAGCGCGACTCCAATCTGGAACGCCGACAACACCATCAGCATCGCGCAGTTCCCAGCTTCCAGACGTCAATGGCGTAACCTTCTACCTCAACGGCATGGGTCTCGCGGGCAGAATGGATTCCCGCCGGGACTGGTGACCAACGACTACAAAACGCTGCAGCCTCGCGTAGGCTTCTCTGAAGATCTCTTCGGCAACGGCAAGACCGTTCTCCGCGGCGGCTTCGGAACCTTCTTCGAGCGCATGCAGGGTAACGACATCTACAATGCCGCTACCAACTCGCCGTTTGCCTACAACGTAAGCCTCGGCAATTCGACCTTCAGTGCTCCCGGGCAGAACTGGCTCACAGGAACGGATACCGCAAAGAGTGGTGCGGTTCCGATTTTCTCGTCGAGCGTAACCAGCTTGGCTCAGAACTATCGTGCGCCCGCAGTGGCTCAATTCAGCCTCGGCGTGCAGCATGAAGTGATGCCGTCCATGGTCTGGGTTGTTCAGTACGTCGGCAACCTGGCATGGCATCAGAACATCGAGCGCCACATCAACAACTTCCCGCTGAGCACCGACAATTTCACGCGTTGCAAAGCTGGTGACGGAAGCGCTCACTACCTGGCCGGATCCACCAATCCTGACTCGGCCTGCACGGTTGGATTCGCCGAACGCGGGTGGCTCGAACGTCGTACAGAGCCTTCCAGGGTTACAACGACATCACCCAGCAGGAAAACACCACCAACGGCAACTACAACGGATTCCAGACTGGTCTGCGTCTCCAGAACAAGTGGGGCCTGAGCGGCGAAATCGATTACACCTATTCGCATGAAATCGATCTCACCACTTACGACCTCGCCCAGGTCAGCAATCCGTTCAACCTGAAGTATGACAAGGGTTCTGGCGCGCTCGATCGGCGTCACATGCTCGGCGTCAACTACATCTACAAGATGCCGTTCTTCATGAAGAGCTCCGGCCTCGTCAAGTCAATTCTTGGCGGGTGGGAGATTGCAGGCACCGTTGCAGATGTGACAGGCACGATTCCCGCAAACCAGGGCCTCGGTCTGGCCCTCACCTATGATCCGATCGGACTCGATGGTGGCTATACCAACCGTCCGAACATCAACGGCAAGGTCCATTACCTGAAGCAGACGAGCGGCAAGCGCCAGTGGTTCGACCCGTCTGCCTTCTCGGCACCTGTTCCGGCATGGCTCGGTGGCCCCAATCAGGGCTTCGGAAACGCTGGCAAGGACGCTGTCGTTGGCCCCGGGCGTGTGAACTTCACGACGTCGCTCTACAAGTCGTTCTCAATCACCGAACGTGCGCACATCGAACTTCGCTTTGAGTCGTTCAACACGTTCAACCACTTCCAGCCCAACGGCATGCAAACTGCCCTTGGTCTCGATAACAACCTGAAGCCGAATAACAACTTCGGCCAGATCACCAGCTCGTGAGATCCACGTAACCTCGAACTGGGCGGCAAGTTCGTCTTCTAGTTCAACCCTCAACCAGGGCGCGGCGGGCAATCCCCGCCGCGCCCTTTTTCTTTGCCCGGAGTTGCTCGCTGCAATCCAGGCGAGCGACAATCGAGAGTGTGACCGAATAGCTCACGTAATGCAGCGATGTACGCGAACAATGGGAAGGGAAGCGAGTGAGTCGTATTTTGCAATTGGGGTTCGGCCTGTCTTTGGCTCTCGCCGCTTCCTGCTTTGCCCAATCCACCTCGCAGACCAATCAGTTGAGGCAGACAGCGCTGGCCCTCGAGCAGCAAGGCAAAAACGCTGACGCGCAGGACGCCTGGCGCGCGTACATGAAGGCCCTCCCAACCAGCCCCGAACCATACGGCCATCTTGGCCTGCTTGAGGCCCGCCAGGGACATTACAAGGAAGCGATCCCCTACTACCGGAAAGCCCTGGCGATGAATCCAAACGTTCCGGGCCTGCGTCTCAACTTCGCCCTTGCGCTCTTCAAGAATGGGGATCTGAAAGCCGCAATTCCCGAATTCGCCGCCCTGCTCAAAACTGCGCCTTCCGATTCACCTGATGCGCAGCGACTCACAATCCTGATCGGCATGTCGCACTATGGCCTTGGCGAATACTCCGCTGCGGCTCCCTTCCTGAAGAAGGCCGCCGACCGCGACCCGCAGAACCTTCCGTTGCGCCTGGCTCTTGCACACAGCTACCTGTGGTCAAAGCAATTCAATTACGTGCTCGACGTTTACCATGAGATCCTTGCTCTCGATCCCGATTCCGCCGAGGCCGACATGCTGGCAGGCGAAGCGCTGGACGAGATGAAAGACAATGCGGGCGCCACACAGATGTTTCGGAATGCCGTGAAGGCCAATCCCAGGGAGCCCAACGCTCACTTCGGCCTTGGTTATCTTCTCTGGTCACAGAAGATCTATCCAGAAGCGGCAAGCGAATTCAAAGCGGAACTCGCGAACGACCCCAACCACATCCAGGCCACGGTCTACCTCGCCGACACCTACATCCAGATGAACCAGTTCTCTGAAGCCGAGCCGCTGCTCGAGAAAGCGGTGCAGATGGAACCGTCCGCATCTCTCGCGCATCTCGATCTGGGAATTGTCTACGCCGAGGCCGATCGCAAAGAGGATGCCCTCCGTGAGCTCCTGTTGGCGGCAAAGCTCACGCCCGACGACGTGAACGTCCATTGGCGCCTGGGCCGGCTCTACAGATCCATGGGCAGAAAAGAAGAGGCCAAGGCTGAACTCGACAAGGCAAGCACACTAAACAAGGCGGCCGACGAGGACCTCTACAAGAAGATTTCAGCCGGCCAGCACAAGCCGCCTGACGCCCAGGCGCTCCCCTCTGCTACATCCAGTCAATAGCGCAGAATTCTACTTCCTGTCCGCGTGCGCCTCAGGGACAACTCTCTGAGCAAGCAGATCGGCAAGCGCTCTCTCCGGACAAACATGGCGCTCTTCCAGCCAATCCAGATCTCTGTCGCTATCCACTGCGGAAGCCACCGTCATAAAGCAGTGGAGACAGCGTGTGTTGAAGGTGCCGTTTTCGTTTTGCGTGCGGCTGTACATTCGTTCCCCGTCCTGCGTGAGGTTTTTTGATAGTACGCAGAACTTACACACCTGAACGTGATCCACATCACGAAGTTGTGTGAGATTGGAACCTCGACCCGTCGCCCAAAGAGCGCCGAAGATTACATTGTCGAATTCTGTGTTGGATGGCGGCGCAACTGCCAGCAGGCGCTCTCACCATCCTGCGAAAAGAGCGAAACGGAGCAGGCCACGGCGCTCGACCCCAGGTAGTCGAACTCTGACTTGTTGCCCTTGAGCGGAATCGTAAGGTACCGGTTCACCGTAACCTTCGATTGCGGCGACCCGCGCATTTTGTACACGGCCCAGTCCCCTCCGTAGAGAGCCACGGCGGCCGCCACAAGAAACTCAACGATGCGCTGCAACCATCGCTTCACGCCTGATCAGCCCTTCCACGGAACGCATTTCCAGCATAGATGCAAGCCAATGCGCACAACACCGCGATGTTTGGATTCAAAAGCAAAAGGCCAGCCATTGATTTGACGGCTGGCCCTGCTCCTCCGCGCTTCCCGCTACTCGTGATGTCCCATCGACGCCGCTCTAGCCGACACGCCGGTGATCTCGGCAGCGCGCGCTTCACCGTAAGCTGCGGCGCCAAGCAGAGCCGCACGGCTCTCGAGAATGACCCGCACCGGCATGTTGATCAGCAACTGGCTCAGGCGCCCCTTGTCCACGAACGCCTTCATGAACGTGCCATCCTTCAGTTTCTCGAGGATGCGCGGCGCGATACCGCCCCCGACATAGAGCCCGCCCACGGACAACACCTTCAGCGCCAGGTTGCCCGCTTCCGCTCCGTAGATCGACACCAGCATATCGAGAGCCTTGCTGCAAAGCTCGCTCTTGGCCGAGAGCGCCATCTGCGTGATCACGCTGTTCGGATCGTGAACCGCGGCGATCTCGTCGGCGAGCCACTTCGGCTCTTCCATGCCGCGATCGTCGCGCAAAAACTCGTAAATATTGGTCAGGCCCATGCCGCTCACACAACGTTCATAGCTCACGCGCCCGTTGTATTTCCGCTTCAGGAAGCGCAGAAGTTCAATCTCTTCTTCAGTGCGCGGACCAAAGTCTGTATGCCCGCCCTCGGAGGGATAGGGCACGTGCATTCGCCCGTTCCATGCCAGGATTCCTTCACCCAGCCCGGTCCCCGCGGCAATCAACGCACGGTTTCCAATCTGGCCCGCATCGCCTTCGCTCAGCGTATAAATCTGGTCAGCAGAAAGCTCCGCCACGCCATAACCGTTAGCTTCCAGATCATTGATCAGAAACACGTGCTGAATGCGAAGGTCGGTCGACAACTCGCGGCTGTCCAATGTCCACGGCAGGTTCGTCAGGCGCAGACGGCCGGCGCGGACGGGACCCGGCACGCCGAAGCAGGCAGCCGTTGCCTCATTCGTGCCCAGAAACTCCTTTACGATCTCTTCGAGCCCGGAGTAGTTTCTCGCAGGGTATTGATTGTCCTTGGTGAATTTGAGTTTGCCATCCGTAAAGTCGTACAGCGCCAGATGAACCTTGGTACCGCCTACGTCACCTGCCAGAATCATCTTTCTCTCTCCAAAAGCCCGCACCCCGTCCCGTCCGTTGCGGGTAACAGCGCGGCCGCGTCCTTATCAAGAAACAGAGTGAGTATACCGCTTGAGGGCCATATCAGTTGACTTGGCAGGCGTTCCGGGTCACGCGGCCCCATGAAGACCTCCTTCAAAACCTCCGCCTTGTCTTTTCCTCCAATGAGGAAGAAAACTGAGCTTGCCTGGTTGATCACCGGCCAGGTCAGTGTGATCCGCCACGTGTCCTTCTGCGGAACCTTGTTCGCGGTCACCAGCCTGCCAAGAGTGTGAATGGCCTCCGTGTGCGGAAAGATGGACGCGGTGTGCCCGTCGTCCCCCATTCCCAGCGCGACCAGGTCAAACCGCGGGCACTCCGCTCCCTCCAGCCGAAAGTTGTTTCTGAGCAGAGACTCGTATCGCGATGCTGCGACCTCCGGCTCCAGCTCGCCCTCCATGCGGTGCACCTGTTCCGGCTTCAGCGGAGCATGATCCAGCAGGGCCTCTCGCGTCATGCGGTAGTTGCTGTCTGCGTCGTCAGGCGGCACCGTTCGTTCATCCACCCAATAAAGCTCCACCTTGTCCCACGGCATCCGTGCCCGCCACGGCTGATCCGTATCGGCCAGCAGCTTGAACGCCGCCTTTGGTGTCGAACCCCCGCTGATGGCAAAGCGCGCCTTGCCTCTTTGCGAAGCAGCCTGTTCCGCCATTTCAACAAAATGCTGTGCCGCCCGCCGGGCCAGCGCCGCGCTGTCGCGCTCCACGCAGTACTCAATTCTCAGCTTAGCCATGGGGAGAAGCCTCCGTTCCTACATTACATCGGCTAGTGGTGACACGCATGTAAATGCCCATCGCCGTTATCATGGCTGCAGGTGCCGTGGCTCTCCACCCCATCATGATGAGCGCGATCCGCAACCGCCCACGCGAACTGGTGTTGCTCACCGCCGCTCTATTTGTTGCGGTCCTTGCCCAGCGCATCCAGCCCTCGGCGCACGCAGCCTCTTCGCTTTCGCCCGCCGAGCGCGGAAGGCACGTGTACATCTCCCAGAACTGCGCCAGGTGTCATTCCGAGCTTTCGCCTCTGGCCAGTAATCCCCGTCAAGGTCCCGATCTCTCGCAGGTTGGCGTCCGCCGCTCCCCCCTCTGGCTGAAGATGCACTTGTTTGATCCGCGCGAGGTCAGCGGTTCCTCCGTCATGCCGGCATTTGCATTTTTATTCCGGGGCGAAAGAGGCAACGATCTGGTTGCATATCTCTCCAGCCTTCAGGGCCCGGCCGCAGAGCAGCAGATCTCGGATGAAAATCAGTGGCATCTCTCTGTTGACGCCATCGCGCAGGCAAGCGCAGTCGACGGTCAGCGCCTATACTCCCGCCTTTGTGCCACCTGCCACAATCCAGACGGCCGCACTCGCATCACCTGGCAATCCAGCTTTCTGGAACAGCCCGCAGTTCTCGCCGCGGGGGCGCTGAGGGTCGCACAATCCGCAAGCGCTCAGTCGTTACGCTTCGATCACCTGGCGCACATCATCAAATTCGGCATTCCCGCCTCTGATATGGCCGGTCATGAACATCTGTCTGACAGGGAGATTGCATCGCTGCTTCTTTGGCTGACGCAGAACCCCGCGCAGCCCGTTCCGGTCCCATCGAAATAAATCGCGCCGGAGAGAGATGCTGGCTGTAGTCCGCTCCGCAGTTCATTGCCCCAGGTAACTGCGATACTGCAGCTCAATAACGCCGGCAGCTCGAGCCAACCCCAGCTTTGCGATGTTGAGCTGGTACAGGCTCCGCACGTAATTCGTCTGCGCTGAAGCCAGCCTCGCCTGTGCGGTTACCAGGGCAAGATTGTCATCCACACCTGCGGTGACGCGATCAGTTTCATCGCTCAGTTCCTGCGTGGCCAGTTCGACATTCGACTTCGCCACGGCGACCAGCTTCGTCGTCGCATCCACGTCGAGTAATGCCGACCGCACCTGCTGATCGATCTGTCCCTGGAGATCCGCCAGTTGCGCATTCACCGTGGCCAATTGTGCCGCCGCAGCGTCCGACTGGCCGCGTATACCGGCCTCTCTGAAGATCGGCACTTTCAGTGTTCCCACCGCGGCAAACACCCCGCGGCTCGGAACACCGCTCACCTTATCAACTCCGTAATATCCGTTGAAGTTCAAGGACGGCCACCGCTGAGCGCGATAAGCAGCGTGAATGGCCTTATCCTCCTCAACCTGGTTCTGGAGATTCTGATAATCCTGCCGATTCTTATAGGCGGTTGCGCGAACTTCATCGGGTGTCTGTGTTGCCAGATCGCTGTACGGTGCCGGATCCGTCAGGACAATATTCTGTCCCGGATCGATCCCGATCTCTCTCTTCAGCAGGATCAGGTCCTTTTCCAGCGCATTCTTCGCCGTGATCACCACCTGCTGCTGATCCTGCAACTGAACCCGGGCCCGCAGTTCATCCAGGTTCGCCAGCGTGCCCGCCAGGTGCGACTCGTGTGCCTGCTCCAGCAGGACCCTGTCCTGCGCCTCCAAGGCAGTTGCGTTGTCCACCTCGCTCGCATCCGCAATGCACCGCAGATACGCCGTGGCAACCTGTTGCACCACCTCGCCACGAGCCGACATCTTTGCAAAATGGGCCGACCGCGTTGCGGCTCCCGCTGCCTTCCATCCGGAAATCACCGGCCCCGAAAAGAGCGTCTGTTCCAGCGAAACTCGGCCCTGTGTCAACGTGGCCTCCGTGATGAATGAGAAATTCTCTGAAATGGGAACCGGCGCTCCACCCTCCCCAAAGAAACCGGGCCGAAATCCAGCTGCCTCCAAATTGAACTGGTAGACTCCCGGCCCCCCACTCACTCTGACCGTCGGCAAAAACTCCTGCAGCGCGATATTCTTCTCGCCCTGGTAAATCTTCTCGCCGCTCTCTGCCTCTTTGAGGCCAAGATTGGTTTCAAGGCCGCGCCGCACCGTATCGTCCAGTGACAGCTTCAAAGTCTCGCTGCTCGCCGGATGCGCCGTCACACTGCCGAAGAATGGATTCTCAGCGGAGCTTGGATTGCGCGACTGCCCGCCAGCGAACCCGCTCGCAAAAGCGAGCCCCAAAGATGCAAAAATCCCCGCCGCCCTCGCTCGGCCCAGGGCAAAATGTCTAACTCTCTTCACGTCCATTATTTTCTCAGATGTCCCAGCAGCCTGAAGGATTCCCATCACAGGATAAATGCACCGAAAGTGGGTCAAAAACTCTTTCAACCTGATTCCATTGCTGCCCGCCGCACCTTCGGCTCCGCAGCGGATTAATGGACAACAGCGACGACGGGGGCAGCATCTCAAGCCAGAGCAAGAACGGACGAAAAGACCACGGGAGGAATAAATGACGGTTAACTCTATCGAGAAATTATTTGTGGAAGAGCTGAAAGATCTGTATTCCGCAGAGAATCAAATAACGAAAGCCCTTCCCAAGCTTATAAAGACAGCCAATTCGCCGGATCTCAAGAAGGCCCTTCAAAACCACCTGCACGAAACCGAGGGACAGGTTCAGCGACTTGAGCAGATCTGCAGCATGTTGGGCACTAGTCCAAGGGGCAAGTCCTGCGAGGGCATGAAGGGAGTCCTTGAAGAAGGCTCCTCCACGCTCGACGAAGTGGTTGAAGGTGAGGTGCGCGACGCTGCGCTCATCTCAGCCGCACAACGCGTTGAGCACTATGAAATAGCTGCTTATGGAGCGGTTCGGTCGTATGCCCAGCTGCTTGGACATTCGGAGATTGCGGAACTTCTCGAAGAGACACTGGACGAAGAGAAGGCCGCCGACCACAAACTCACATCGATCTCAGGAGAAGTAAATGTCCGCGCTCGCCAAGTCGCCTGACAACGAGCGCGGTCCGATTTTTTAGCAAGATCAAAGGAGGAAAAACAACCGCACAAAAAAACGATGTACGACAATGTGGGCAGGGCCGAGTTCCGTCGGCCCTGCCACCCTCTTAGCTTAGATCTTCTGCCGCATCCATCTTCCGCGCCGGAACAGCACCATACTCGCCGCCGCAATGCTGCATTCGGCAATCACAATCGACAGAAACGCCCCCTGGCCCTTCAAGCGCATGGGCACCGCGAGCCACCACGCCAGCGGCAGTTCCAGCACCCAGAAGCCGAACAGGTTCACGATCGTCGGTGTCATCGTATCGCCGGCTCCGTTGAACGCCTGCAGCATCACCATGCCGTACGCATATCCCAGGTTTCCGCAACTGAGCGTCCGCAGTGCCGCCGCCGCAATCCGCACCACTTCAGGATCACTCACGAACAGCCGCACCACCGGCGTCGCAAACACGATGAAGAAGACGCCGATCACGCCGAGAAACACCATGTTGTAAAAGCCCGTCCGCCACACCGCCTTCGCAGCCCGGTCCGGCCGTCTCGGCCCCAAGGTTCTGCCCCACCAGCGTGGCCGCGGCGTTGCTCAGTCCCCACGACGGCAGAATGAAGAAGATCACGATTCGAATCGCAACCGTGTACCCCGCCACTGACGCCGCTCCAAACATGGAGATGATTCGCACCAGCCCGATCCAGCTAACATGAGCAATCGCAAATTGGAAAATGCCCAGTTAGCGAAACCCGCAGCAGCCGCATCATCACCCGCATATTCACGCGAACATGCCGTGCCAGCACGTGAATGCGCTCCGTCCCTTTCATCAACCGGTAAAACTGGTAGAGCACACCGACGCTTCGACCCGTAAGCGTGGCCAGCGCCGCGCCCGTCACGCCCATCCGCGGAAACGGCCCAATCCCGAAGATCAAACATGGATCAAGAACCAGGTTGATGATGTTCGATACCCACAGCAGCCGCATCGCAATCGCCGCATCGCCAGCACCCCGGAAGATCGCGTTGTTCAGGAACAGCATGACGATCGCTCCGCAGCCGCCCAGCGCAATGCGCGCGTACCCCGCACCGCCCGCAACAATCTCTGGTGATGCTCCCATCAGGCGCAGCAACTCCGGCGCATAGATCCCCGCCGGAACCCCGATCAGCCAGCGAGATCGTCAGCCCCAGCACCACCGCCTGCACAGCCGCGATCGCCGCATCCTCCGGGTCCTTTTCGCCAATGCGCCGCGCCACCATCGCCGTGGTGGACAGCGCAAGGCCGAAGCCGATAGAAATCACCAGCGCCAGCATCGACTCCGTGATGCCAACCGTCGCCACTGCATTTGCGCCCAGCCGTCCAACCCAGAAAACATCCGTGACGGCAAACAGCGATTCGAGCACCATCTCCAGCACCATTGGAATGGCGAGCAGCAGGATGGCGCGATTCAAATTGCCTTGTGTATAGTCCTGGTGCGATCCGCGCAGCGCCTCGCGCACTGAGGACCAGAAGCCGCGCGCGCTGCCGTCCGTCGGCTGCGGCGCAATCAATTCAAGAACAGACATGGAAATACTCCACCGTGTGTGCCCCGTCCTGACTCGTCAGGGCGGGCACTACGCAAGCGGGGTCACGCTGCGATCAGATTTGGATTTGCAGAATCACCCCGGGAGCTGACGTGTCCTCGGGGGCGCCGCGTGTCAGCGGCAAAGCAGGAAAGAACCCGAGGCAATGTTCAGCGTGAAATTCGTACGATGACGGGCTTGAACATTGTTCTCCTCCATGGGCCGCTGTGGCGGCGGGTTTCTAGACTATAACCCGATTTTCGCTTCAAATTCCAGCGGAATCGAAAAAATGCAACTACGAAAACGCGCCCTCAACAGAAAGAGCCAGCGTTGAGTTCGAGCCATGAATCGCCGAACGCCTGTGCAAACTCTGATTCAAAACGCTGTAAGGTGGGTGCAACAGGGGGGCGCGCTGAAGCGCGGAGTCGAATTCCTCAAGAGAGACTTCCTGTCACCCGGTCACTCGTCCAGAACTTGAAGCCTCTTCATTGAGCGTTCGCACGGTGGGGGAGTGGCCCTTGGTGGCGCCACCGTGCGAACTGTGTATGCCGCAGACTCGCGGGCGCGAGTCCCAGCAGACGTTAGAGAGCGGCTGAACCTTTCTCTTTGCTCCGGATGCGGATAGCGTCGGCCACCGCGTAGAGAAAGATTTTTCCGTCCCCGATCTTTCCCGTGTAAGCACTTGAAACAATCGCATCGACTGCCTTGTCGACAGCGTCGTCGCTTAAAACGAGCTCAACTTTGATCTTCGGCAAGAGATCAACGTCGTACTCTCTTCCTCGGAATACCTCGGTGTGTCCCTTTTGGCGACCGTGTCCGCGGACCTCCGAGACAGTCATGCCCTCGACTCCGAGTTGAATCAGAGCGGCTTTCACGGAGTCGAATTTATTTGGCCGGATGATTGCTTCGATCTTCGTCATAAGTTCCTCGATTCCTTTTGTCGCAACTTTGCGTTTCACTGCAAGCCATCCCTTGCAACTAGTGGCGAGGGCCGGTCAAATCCTTTGGCATACCCGCTGGCGCGTGCAGAGACGAGATCACGTACTCCGGATAGGCAGAGATGCCGTGCTCGTGGAGGTCGAGGCCGTAGAGTTCGCCCTCTTGAGAGACACGCAGTGTGCCGGTCAGGTTGACAACGTACATGAGCAACATCGCGACGCTGAACGTGCACACGGTGATGATCGCGCTGCCGATGAACTGGGCTTTGAGAAGCGTAAATCCGCCGTGATAGAAGAGGCCGGCCAGGGGAGCGGAGTTGTCAGGGCCGGTCGGACCGGAGGCTCCGTATTTGCCGCAGGCGAACAGGCCAAGCGAGAGCGTGCCCCAGATCCCGCAGAAACCGTGGACAGGAACAGCGCCGATCGGATCATCGATTCGGAGCCACTCGAGCAATTCGACACCGAGGCAGACAAACACTCCCGCGATTCCGCCCAGAATGATGGCTCCGGTCGGGCTGACCCAGTAGCAGGGACAGGTGATCGCGACCAGTCCTGCCAGGAAGCCATTCACGGTAAATCCGATATCCCACTTCTTGCGAAAGGAAGTAGGCGTACATCATCGCGGTGAGTCCGGCAGCGCAGGCTGCGAGAGTTGTGTTTGCCGAGACGCGACCGATACCTACGAAGTCCATTGCAGACAGCGTAGAACCGGGATTGAACCCGTACCATCCGAACCAGAGAATCAGGCCGCCGGAAGCGGCAATCGTCAGATCGTGAGGCAACATGGGAGCGCCGCCATCGCGCTTGAACTTGCGGCCGAGACGAGGCCCCAGCACGATGGAGCCCGCAAGAGCAATGAACCCGCCGATGGTATGGACGACCGTGGAGCCGGCGAAGTCGTGGAAGCTCTGACCAAGGTTTGGCAGGAAGAAGCCCGCAGACCCCATCGTCGCGAGGAAGCCGTCAGGCCCCCACGCCCAGTGCCCGATGATCGGATAGATGAACCCGGAGACACCCAGGGAGTAGAGCAGGTCTCCGACGAATCCTGTGCGGCCGATCATTGCGCCGGAGGTGATCGTAGAGCATGTGTCGGCGAACGCAAACTGGAAGATCCAGACAGCGAGGAATGCGACTCCCGTGGACTCGTAGGTCTCTGGCGCTCCCTGCAGGAAGAACCAGTGATAACCGATGAACCCGTTGCCATGACTGAACATGAAGGCGAAACCGATGGCGTAGAAGAGGATTCCGCAGAGACAGGTGTCAACGATGCATTCCATCAGCACGTTGACCGTCTCTCGCGATCTGCAGAATCCCGCTTCGAGCATCGTGAAACCGACCTGCATGCCGAAGACGAGGAAGGCTGCGATCAGAGTCCACGCCGTATTGACCGGGTTCACGATGTCGGCCGCCTTGAGCGGCGTATCGGCTGCGTACACCTTGGCGAAGAAGATCCCGCCGACCGCGGCCATGATCGCAAGTGTCAATCCCACGCCTGCAAGTTTCCCGGCAAACAGAGTTGCCCCGTAACGCTGCCACTTCGGCTCGCGAAGACGTGTTGCCAGGCGCGAAAGCTTTTGAGCAAAGGATAGAGAACTCCCTCGCCGCACAATGGATTTCATCGTGTAGCTCCTTCAGTCAGGATTTGAAATATTCAGACAGCTGAACTGCGCAACTCGACTGGTAGGCGAACTCGTCGCCGAGTATCAGCCGGCTGGAACCCGGATTTGCAAAAGATTTTGCAGAGGCAAGAGGTGAGCGTTAGCGTTGTGCGCCCTCAAAACCCCTGTGAACTAAGTGCGTATCTGGAAGGTAAAGGTGCGCACAAGCCCGGTCAACTATACCAAGGTATAGTTTTTGGCAATCTTCATGGGTTCCTTAGCAAACCCTCACGGGTTCCTTATTTCTCAGCGAGATTTCGGCGAAATCTATACCAAGGTCTAGTTGTTTTTGAACTCCTTCGCCACTTAAACTGCGCATGAGTTCACGAATATCTCGAACGCGCACTCCCGCCTTCGGAGACGGCGGTTCGACTGGCGGAATCAATGATCGTCAAGCTGGTGATCTTTTGTATGCGCGCCGTCGAGGTCATGTTCTTTACCGGGATTATCGGTTGCGCAACAGTTGTAGTGATCAGCTGGGTATCTATCTTTAAAAGCGGATTCTCGAACAAGGACTAGCGCCATCTCACTCGCTGCCTGTCATCGGAAATCAAGTTTGATCTGACTTCTCCTGGAGCAGCAAGGCGAAAACTTACAATCGTCTTGCTGCCCACTTTTTCTCGACAGACGCTGGCTCCTCTTCATACCACCACAGTGAAGATGCCTTCGCAGACTGCCGCGGAATCTCTCAGGCGTCTCGGCCCTGTGCAGATCATTTCCTTTTCAATCGTTATCCTTGAACTGGGCCGGTCGAAAGCAATTCGGCTCGGATTCCGCCCCGGCTTGAATCAGAAAGTTCGATCGGACCCCAGGCACCGAACGCCTGCGCAAACTCTGATTCAATACGCTGTAAGGCGGGTGCAGGAGGGGGTGCGCTGAAACCGCAAAATCGAACTCCTCAAGAGCGCGCTAATTGCAAGGTGCAATCTATCGAACAAGACCATACTCGTTGCCTCACTTTCAGGGTCCCCCAGCGAGCAGTCGTTGCTCGCTGGAGTTGAGCTTCGCCGGGCAACCGAAGGCTGACCGGTTAAGGTGGGAGCATCTCGAAATCCGAACGAATATGGATGACCATCCTTTCCGGTCTGAGAATAGATCACGCGCCATGGGCGATGATGCGCTTGCCGGTGATTGTGATTGGCAGAGGAACGTCGACGCAGTTATCGCCGTTTATATCGCAGGCTTGCGCGCTCCCTGTCCCTACCACGTTGTTGTGATCGGTCAGATGAAAAGACTCGTTGGTTTTGATCATCGCGACCGCGTTGCCTGTGGGGTCGAAAGCAAAGAAGCAGATCGTCGCAACGTAGCTATTGCCACGAACACGCCTCCAGCTGCCGTAGAGCGGCGAGATCGGAGGAGGTGGCGTTCGGTCGATAGTCCCCGTCGCCAAGGTTACGCCGCCGGCAGTAAAGGACTGTAGGGCCGAGAAACTGAAACCTTGGGTCACTCGGTATATGTTGAAGACCCAGGTACCCTCGATGGGTGCGGACGAGTTTACGTCTTGAGCCCTGGCCATACTTGGTATAGCCAGCCCAAAAGCCGCGGAGATTACGAGCAGCCCACATACCTTGCGAGCCGAGCCTTTCCAGTTTGCGATAGTGTCCATTCCGGTTCTCCTCTTTGATTTGAATTTCCGCTCGCGCCCCGCCATTGATTTTCCAGCCGGACCGGCACGCCGTAGTAGCGACGTTAAGTTGCTGCGGCGAATGTGTCGATGCAACGGCGATGATATGCAGGTGACATATAAGTCACGAGGCATCTGCCTGATACGGCATAGCTTAGGGCTATAAGTAATAAGAATGTGCTAGACTTTCACCCTGGCCACCGAGATGCGGCCTCCGCACATGGAACACAAGGCTCCAAATGGCCGCGGTGTTTCTCCGCCTTCCATGATTCATTTCGGCGCGTTTGAACTCGATCTTCGAGCCGCTGAGCTGCGTAAGAACGGTCACAGAATCCGGCTCCAGGAACAGCCCTTTCAAATACTCGTCGAATTGCTGGAGCGCCCGGGTCAAGTCGTGTCGCGGGAAGAGATCCGCAACAAGCTGTGGCCCAATAACACGATTGTCGAGTTCGACCACAGCATCAATGCGGCCGTGAAGCGGCTGCGAGATGCGCTGCAGGACTCGCCGGAAAGCCCCCGCTATATCGAGACTCTCGCGCGGAGAGGGTACCGAATCATCGTGCCGGTATCGCGCGAGCAGGAGAACGTATCCCAGCTGGGAGTCGCGCCGCTCACTGCCTCTGCCGCGACGATCGAGGAAGGCTTAACTCGCGTGCTCGACGAGGCCACCCACGAGCCGCGGCTCATTGAGACTGTTCCCACGGCTGGTTACCAGTCCGTTCGCCCGGTGGAGGTAGCACAGGAGGAGGCCGAATCCGCGACTGTGTCGGCTGCGGACAATACAGCCGAACGATCTGGTCGCATACGGTGGAAGTGGGTGCTGGCTGCCTGTGCTGCTGCGGCCGGTTTGTTGTCGGGCGGGATTTGGTATCTGAGCCGTCCGCTTCCGCCGCCGCGCATCACGGAGTACACCCAGATCACCCACGATGGCCGCAGCAAAAGTCTGGGCGGGACGGACGGAACAAGGCTCTATTTCTCCTATATGTCGCCAGCCTCCGTTGCCCAGGTTGGAGTCAACGGCGGCGAGATTGTTCCTCTTCCAATTACCTTGCCGGGCGCCCACAGTTACATGGTGGACCTGTCTCCTGATGGTTCCAATGCCCTGGTCCGAGTTTATCCAGCGGACCGTTCTCTCTGGGTAGTGCCCCTTCTGGGAGGATCGGCCAGACGGGTGGGGAATCTTGAAGGCGCATTCTCGCCCGATGGGGCGTCCGTGGTTTATTCCACAGATCAGGGCGAGGTCTCCGTTGTCCGGAGCGATGGGACTGGACTTCGCAAATTGGCGACTGTAGGTCCCGGCCCCGCTTCGTTCAAGTGGTCGCCAGACGGAAGAGTCATCCGGTTCAACCGGGGCGGTCTGCTGTGGGAGATCGCGTCGGACGGTTCGGGACTTCATCCACTCCTTTCCGACTGGCATGAGCCTGGAGTTCAATGTTGCGGCAGTTGGACGCCGGATGGGCAGTTCTATGTTTTCAATCTGCAAAGCAAGTCGACCGGAAGCCAGATCTGGGCCTTGGATGAGCGGCGCGGGCCGTTCCGGCGGCCACCTTCCCCTCCGCTTCCTTTGACAACGGGGCCAATCATTTGGGGCGGCCCACTATCAAGCCGGGATGGGAGGAAGATCTTTGCCGATGGTCGGACCCCGCGCGGCGAGCTATCGCGAATTGACCCCAGGACCGGTGCTTTACAACCCTTCCTTGGCGGGATCTCCGCCGAATTTGTGTCTTTTTCCAACGATGGAAAGTCCGTGGTCTATGTCTCGTTCCCCGAAGGTGTTCTATGGAAGGCCGACCGGGATGGAAGCAACCGCGTGCAGCTTTCGCAATCGCCTGTGGTGTGGTCAATCCACGGTGGTCACCTGACTCGAAACAGATTCTGTTCACCGATTTCCGCGAAAAGACTCTGGAGATTTATGTCATTCCTGCCGAAGGCGGTAGCCAGCAAAGGTTGTTACCCGAGGAAGCGGACACAACTCCGATCCCTATTGGTCTCCCGATGGAACAAGAGTTGTCTATATCTGGGAAACGCTTCCGACGAGAGAGCTCAAACTGTGCATTCTGGACATTTCGACTCGGCGGATCGATAACGATCCCCGGATCGACTGGCTTCTTTTCCCCGCGCTGGTCTCCCGATGGACGGTATATCGCCGGACTGGACCGGAACGCCTCCAATTTGCAGGTTTTCGACTTCAAAACGCAGCGATGGGCTACGCTGACCGCAGACGGCGACGTGCAGTTTCCCAGCTTTTCGCGGGATGGCCGGTTCATCTATTTTCTGCATGCGGGGCGCGACCAGGGTGTGTTCAGGATTCCCGTAACGGGCGGAAAACTGGAGCGAGTCGCCGACTTGCGCGAGCAGCACTTGACCGGCTTCGTCGGTTTTTCGATGAGCCTGGATCCGACAGACGCTCCGCTGGTGCTTCGCGATGTTGGAAGCGACGATATTTACGCCCTCACCCTGGAAGAGAAGTGATGTGGGTCCCGACATTGATAAGGGTGCCCAGTCCTGGCCCCGCAAGGGCGGGGTGACGTCTACCAAATGCAACCCCTTCGCCCTTGCAGATCATTTCACCCCGGCGGCGCACAATGAAAAAGGCAGTCGAACATCGCGCTGCGAGTCTGCTGATTCCAGAACTCTGCCTGCACCGGCCCCCGTCCCGCTATTCGGGATTAAATTCGGCAAAACGCTCAAAACTCGCCCGTAACTCCTTTGCTGAGAGGATTCTGCGGATAAGTCCAATGATGAGAGGATTTTAGCGCCACACCAATCACGCTAAACCGTTGAAAATAAGGAGTTTTCTTGCAGAATCCGGGGAGGGGGGTAGTACGCACCACATAGTGGTACGATCCACAAAGAGAGTGAGCCAAGGCCCCGCAAAGCGATGTTCGCCCTTCGCGAGACCCTGACCCCTGATCACTGACCACTGACCCCTGACCCCTGGCCCGCTTACTCTTCCTCTTCTTCCACCGGCCGCTTCGCATTCGCCAGGATCTTCTCGGCCACCAGTTGCGGAACGATGTCGTAGTGCTCCATTTCCATGCGGTAGCTGCCCTTGCCCTGCGTCATCGAGGTGAGCTGGGCTCCGTATGTGAGCATCTCCGCCATCGGCACCTCGGCGTTGATAACGGTCGTCCGGCCCTTCGACTCCATGCCCTGCACGCGCCCGCGCCGGCTGTTCAGGTCGCCCATCAGCGTCCCGGCAAAATCGTCCGGAGCCTCAATCTCGACCTTCATGATCGGCTCCAGCAGGCACGGCTTGCACTGCTCCATGGCCTTCCGGAAAGCCAGCCGCCCCGCCATCTTGAACGACATTTCGTTCGAGTCGACGTCGTGATAGCTCCCGTCAATCACCGTCACCTTGAAGTCCACAACCGGATAGCCCGCAAGGTATCCGCGCGCCGCCGATTCGACAACGCCTTTCTCGACGGCCGGGACAAATTGCCTGGGAATCGCGCCGCCGAAGATTTCGTTTGCGAACTCGAATCCGCCGCCGCGCGGCAGCGGCTCCATGCGAATCTTGCAGTCGCCGAACTGCCCATGGCCGCCGGTCTGCTTCTTGTGCCGTCCCTGCGCTTCTGCCTTGCTTCGAATCGTTTCTCGATAGGGCACCTTCGGCGCCTTCAGCGTCACCTCGGCGTGATAGCGCTTCTTCAGCCGGCTCACGATCGTCTCAATGTGCGGCTGGCCCGCTCCTGCAATCAGGAACTCATTCGTCATCGGATCGCGATAGAAACGGATCAGCAGGTCCTCTTCCATCAGCTTGTGAATCGCCGGCGCCAGCTTGTCCTCATCCGCGCGGCTCTTCGGCTCAATGGCGTAAGTCATTGCGGGCTCTGGCAACGCAGTCAGCTCCACTTGGATATCTGCTCCCTTGGCTCCCAGCGTGTCGCCCGTCAGCGTATCGCGCAGCTTGGCCACCGCGCCCAGATCGCCCGCATGCAGTTCAGCTACCTCTACTGCCTTGCGGCCCTGCATCACGCTCAGGTGCGAAAGCCGCTCCTGGCCGCGCCGCGTGTAGTTCTCGACAGTAGCGTCGTTCTTGATGCATCCGCTGATGACCTTGAAGAAACTGATGCGCCCTGAGAACGGGTCGGTCATCGTCTTGAACACCACCATCGCCGCCGGCTCGCTGTCCGCCACCTTTCTGAATGTCACTCCGTCCCCGTTGCTTCCAGAGCCGCCATTCGCAGCCACAGCCTGCAGAGCCGCTGCCTTCACGGGCATCGGCGCCCGCTCCGTCGGCGCCGGCGTATAGACCTTGATGAAGTCCAGCAGATGATCGGTGGCCACGTTTGCGTGGCCGCTCACAAACAGGACCGGGAAAATGCGGTCTTCGCGTATCGCTTCATGCAGTGCGGTAATCAGGTGCTGCTCGGGAATCGTGCCCTCGGCGAAAAACTCCTCCATCAGCTCGTCTTTGCCCTCGGCAACCAGCTCCACCAGCGCCTCGTGCGCGGCCTTCGCCTGCGGCGCGATGCTCGCCGGAATCTCCCCTGTAATCTTGCCGCGACCATCGCCGCCCGGCGTGTAATAGAAAGCCTCCATCGTCACCAGGTCCACGACGCCGTGGAACCCTTCCGCATCGGAAATCGGCAATCTGGATCGGCACGCAGTTGCGGCCCCAGCGCTCGTGCAGATCGTCGATCAGCGCGCTCAACCCGCCGCCGCCACCCGCCTTCGGGTGGTCCATCTGGTTCACGACCACAAAACGTGGAACATTCGCCTCTTCGGCATATCTCCAAACTCGCTCCGTCACCGGCTCCACGCCGTGCTGGGCATTCACCACCACGGCGACGGCCTCCACAGGCAGCAGGGCCGCCCGCGCCTCGTGCGAAAACATGTGAAATCCCGGCGTATCTACAAAATTGATCTTCACGCCCTGCCACTCGGCAAACGCAACTGCATTCTGCATCGTTACGCCGCGGGCAACTTCTTCATCGTCGTAGGCAGTCACCGCGGTGCCATCGGCCACTCTGCCCTGCGTCGGAGTCATCTTTGCGGCATGCAGCAGCGCGGCAATCAACGTCGTTTTGCCGCTCTGAGCATGCCCCACTACAGCTACGTTGCGGATCTCACTTCCCTGGTACGTTTTCATCGGGTTTCTCCTTGGTTCTGCGAACTTGGATGCAGCGAGCTCGTGCGAATTCGGCGCAGATAGGCTGACCGATCTGCTTCAACAAATGGCTGATTGTCGGGTGCGGGTGGCACAGGGACCCCGTCAAGGCGTCCGTCGGGACGTCAGCAGGGCCGGATTGCCGGGCTCCAGGGCCCGGTCTGCCGTCTTCCTCTTCCATGCGGAGAGTCTCCGGCAGGCGTCTGGCGAACAAATCGGCGAGCAAGTCCAGAAGGAATTCGCCTGACGTCTTGCTTCGAGAAAACGGATGCTATCACAGGCGGACTATGAACGTCCTGTGACAAAGGCCACCTCACCAGCTCAGAACCGGCAGAAGGCTCGAAAAGTCATCCGTCCAGAGCTTCATGCCGGGTCTCTCCTCAGGCATCCTCCCTGCTTTCAACACCTCAGGCTCGGCAAAGAACGCAGGATTGTCGCTCAGCAGCATCCAGGCGGAGTTGAATTCGCCCCGGTCCGGCCGCAAAATCGTGGATACGCGCACGGCCCGCATGTTGGCAGCCTTTGCCAGCAGTGCAATCGGCGGTTCCAGATTCACATGCTGATTCGAAATGTGGAACGCGATCACACCGCCCGGTGCAAGGTGCTTCTTGTATAGATCAACTGCCTCTGTTGTAAGCAGATGCAGCGGAATCGCGTCGCCTGAAAATGCATCCACAACCAGCACGTCGAATCCCTGAGGCGTCTCCCGTGCGAGCGATGTCCGCCCATCGCCCTCCACGACAGCGATCTGAGCTCCCGATTCACGCATGTAAGTGAAGACATTCTTCGCAATCGGCGCAACGGCGGGATTGATTTCGTAAAAGCGGATGCGGTCGCCGGGCCTGCCGTAGGCCGCTACCGTTCCCGCGCCCAATCCGATCACTCCGATATTGCGAGGCCGACCGGCACAGCACAGGCGCAACGCCAGGCCAACGCCCGAGTCCTCTGCATAGTAGGAGGTTGGAGTCTTGCGCAACTCGTCGGTGCCGAAGATCTGCGTTCCGTGTTGAATTGTGCCGTTCGTCAGCGTCCGCACGGTCGCGCCAGGGAAGCTCTGATCCTGTTTCACGCGCAGGCTGCCATAAAAGTTCCGAACCACCACCATCGTGTCGCGCAGGGTTGCTGTGTGAATCCAAAAAACGAGCAGCGCCATAAGAACGCTGGCCACCGACCACAGCAGTCGCTGGTTCCACCCATCCCTCCACGTGGCCGCGAGCGCAAGCACAGCCGTAATGAAGAAAGTGATCGCCAGATCGAAGTTGTAGCGATACACAAGTGGCGCCACGACGCCAATGAGACAGGAACCCAAGCGCTCCACCGGCGGCAAACAGCAGATAGAACAGTCGTGGTTTCCGACACGCGGACAGGCCGGAGCGCGTACGCCTCGCTGTGACAAAAGAGACACGAAATAAACAGTTCCAAAAGCAGAAATCCAATGGTCAGGACCATCGGATGCGTAACGCCTTCCTGCGACAAGCATATATCCAAGTCCCCCGAGCATCACGATCAGAAACCGCGAAACGATGCTGCGCGGCAGCCAGGCGAGGGAACTGGAACGCGATGATCAGTGTGATCAGGTAAACGGCAAGCGGCAGAATCCAGAGCAGAGGGATCGCCGCGACATTTGCCGTGATGAAGCTGGTCACGGCGCTCAACTGCATCGCCGCCCCCATCGGCAGCAGAAGCCAAAGCAGGTTGTCGCGAGTACGCGCTCCGGGCTCGCCGGGGTCATCCGTTGCCTCTTGCGGCGCGGCCTCTGCGGCGGACCGCGTCTTCCATGCCAATATGCCTGAAATAATCGCGAAGACCGCAAATCCGCAGCACCACGCGATGCGCTGCATCTCCAGCGTGAGGTTCGGCTCGATCAAAGTTGGATACAAGCCCGAGTGCGAGCAGCGACGCGAGATTAGAAAGCGCAAATAGTCGATAGGGAATACCGGCACGATGAAGCCTCGACCACCAAACCTGCATCAGCGGGCTCGTGGCGCCAAGCGCCAGGAAGGGCAGTCCAATAGAGAGAGTGAGCGCAACGAAGATCGTGATGAATGGATGAGCAGGGCCGCCCCCAACTGCAATGCTTCGCGCGGCCCACGCAATCGCCGATCGCTGACGCGATTGCCAGCAGGGCGAAGTGCACAAACCACAGCGCGCGTCGAGCCAGCCAGTGCGCGTAAAGGTAAGCGCACAATAGCGCCGTCTGGAAAAAGACAAGGCACGTGATCCACACCGCGGCTGATCCGCCGAGAACCGGCAACAACTGCTTCGCCGCGATCGGCTCAACGAGAAAAAGCAGAAAGGAGGCGAGAAAAACCACACTGCCAAAGAGGATTCGTACCCGCGTCATCCGCAACCTCAGGCCCTGTCGAGGGCAAGGCGGACGAACAGCCTGTCACTGCATACAAAGGCCATCCATCCAAAAAGCGGATGCTATCACAGCCAGGGCGCCGGACTTCGAGCCGTGTGGTACAGTCTGCTTACCCCGCTTCCGCGTTCTACTTCCCCGGCCGCTCTGAACCCGTGATCTGATCGAGGTGAAAGCCGATGCACGCTCCCGGCGCCGCACGCCAAGCCGATCCTCCCACCACAGCTCCCATCGATCAGGCCGTCGGCGCCAGTGCCCAGCGCAAGGCAGCGCTGCGCCTCCTGCCGGTCATCGCGATCGGCTACGGGCTGGCCTACATGGACCGCGTCAACATCAGCTTTGCTTCACTCAGGATGAACAGCGATCTTCATTTCAGCGCCACTGTCTATGGCCTGGGAGCCGGGCTGTTCTTCATCGGATATGCGATCTGTGAAGTTCCCTCGAATCTCCTCATGCTCCGCTTCGGGCCACGGCGCTGGCTGGCGCGCATCATGTTCACCTGGGGACTTCTTGCTGCGGCCATGATGTTTGTCCGTACGCCGTTTCAGTTCTACGCCGTGCGACTGCTTCTCGGTATCGCCGAGGCCGGATACTTTCCCGGCGTCATCTATTACCTCACGCTCTGGTTCCCAGCGTCCATGCGTGCGCGCGCGGTGAGCCGCTTCTATATAGCTCTTCCGCTCAGTTTTGTCTTGATGGGTTCGATCGCGGGATGGCTCCTTGGACTTCAAGGCCGTCTGGGGCTGGCCGGATGGCAGTGGCTCTTCCTGCTGGAAGGCTTGCCCGCCGCACTCTACGGCTTCGTTATTCTGCGCATGCTGCCCGACGGTCCCGAACAGGCTGCATGGCTCACGTTGGACGAGAAGCGGTGGATCAAGGATCGACTCGATGCTGACGCTGCAAAAGCCCATCTTGGACATGAGGCCGGTATACTGCGCACGCTGCTCTCGCCACAGGTCTGGTTGATCGGCCTGTTCTTTTTCTGTGCGCTTACGTGCAGTTACGCCTATGGCTTTTCAGCACCAGCAATTCTCCAGGGCGTAACGGGATGGACGGTCGGCCAGGTCGGCGCTCTCGTCGCTTGCTTCGGCCTCGCTGGAGCAGCTGGCATGCTCTTCGGCGGAGCGAACTCTGATCGCACCGGGGACCGCGCCCTGCACTGTGTTGTTCCGTGTTGCGTGATGGCGGCGGGTTACTTCGTCGCGAGCTACGGTCGGCCGCCGTGGCTGGTCGTTACCGCACTCGGAGTCAGCTTTGTTGCATTCAACGCGCTGCAAGCTCCAGCATTGGCCGTGCCAACACAATTGCTCGCTGGACGTGCCGCTGCGACAGGCATTGCTGCGATCAACACCATCACCATGTTCAGTGGCTTCGTCGGTCCCTACTGGATGGGGCGCGTCAAAGACGCAACTGGCTCCTTCGGGCCCGGCCTGCTCGGACTCATCGTTCCCAGTTTGTTAGCTGCCGGAGTGATGTTTGCTGTGACGCGCAATCTGCCTCGATCTCATCGAACAGCATTCAGCGAGAGTCTGGCAGACGACCCAGCCTGAGCGGAACCGATGCAAAGAGGTCTCCTGGGCTAGGCGCTCGCAGCCGCCGGCAGAATCTCATCCACATCCACCCACGCCGTCGGATAGTTGCCGGTGTAGCAGGCCACGCAGAAGCCGTTGCCCTCTCCCCCATCGCAGCATTTAAGCAGACCATCGAGCGAGAGATAAGCAAGTGAATCCGCCTCAATGTAGCTTCGAATCTCTTCGATGGACTGGTTTGCTGCGATCAGATCCCGCTTGCTCGGTGTGTCCACGCCGTAAAAGCACGGTGAGATCGTCGGCGGACAACTGATGCGCAGGTGCACTTCCTTTGCTCCCGTACCGCGCACCATGCGAACAATCTTGCGGCTCGTTGTTCCCCGAATAATCGAGTCGTCGATGAGCACAACCCGCTTGCCTTCCAGCAGATTCCGCACTGGATTCAGCTTCAGGCGCACTCCGAAGTCGCGCACCCGCTGTTCGGGCTCAATAAATGTCCGCCCCACGTAGTGATTGCGAATGAGTCCGAACCGGAAGGGAATTCCGCTCTCGTCCGCATAACCCAGCGCAGCCGTCACGCCCGAGTCCGGCACGGGAACGATCACATCCGCAGGCACGCCCGACTCGCGCGCGAGCTGCCGGCCCATCTGGTCGCGGCTCTCCTGCACCCAGCGGCCATAGATTCGGCTGTCGGGTCGCGCAAAGTAGACATGCTCAAAAATGCAGCTCGACTGCGCCACACCCGACGCGTACTGGCGGCTGGTCACGCCGTCGCCCGTCACCATCACCAGCTCGCCGGGGAGCACGTCCCGCTCATACTCGGCGCGCAGCAGGTCAAAGGCGCAGGTCTCGGATGCAAAGACAATCGTGTCAGGCCCGTCAGGATTCTTGATCCGGCCCATCGAGAGCGGTCTGAACCCTCTGGGATCGCGCGCGGCAAAGATGCGGTCCCTCGTCATCATGACGATGGAAAATGCCCCCTCCACCTGACCTAATGAATCCGCAATCGCATCCACCAGCGTGTTTGCCTTTGAGTGAGCGATGAGCTGCACAATAATCTCGGAATCGGATGTCGTCTGGAAATACGCGCCGTCGCGCTCCAGCCTTGCCCGCACATTTCCCAGGTTCACCAGGTTGCCGTTGTGCGCAATCGCGATCAGCCCCTTGGTTGAGTCCACACGAATGGGTTGCGCATTCAGCAGTGCCGAGTCGCCGGTCGTCGAGTAGCGCGTGTGGCCGATCGCCATGTCCCCCGGCAATTTCTGCAGCACGTCGTCAGTGAAGATCTCTGACACCAGCCCCATGCCTTTGATATTGGCCAGATGCTGCCCGTCCGCCGTGGCGATGCCCGCCGACTCCTGCCCACGATGTTGCAGCGCGTAAAGTCCCAGATAGGCCATGCGCGCCGCGTCGGGATACCCATGAATCGCAATCACGCCGCACTCTTCGCGCAGCTTTGGATCATCGATCTCCGGCCCCAAATCGCTTGTCATCCTGAGCGAAGCTGAGTCCGCATTGGCGGACTCAGCGGAGTCGAAGGACCTGCAATTCGCACCTTCGCTAAGCGAATCGGAAATGTCTTCAATCCCCGGGACCCCCTGAAACAGCAACCGCCTCATGCCGTGACCTCGCCGTGGATATTGGCCTCCAGGGCGTGGGCCCAGGGTTCGCGCAGCTCTGACAATTTAGCCGATATGAACACATCGCTGTAAACCGAAATCTGCAACCGATCTCCCCCGGTGGTACCGATCCGCGCGACATTGAAGTTGAAGTGTTCGGCCATCTTTTCGATGGCAGATACCCGGCTCGGCTCGGCAGAGATCAGCATTGTCGACGCCGGCTCTGCAAACAACCCGAACAGCGGGTGGATCATGAGCGACTGGTCCTGCTCGACCGTGGCGCCGATGCCCCCTGCGAACGATGCCTGTGCGAGTGAGACCGCGATGCCGCCGTCAGATATATCCCGCGCCGATCGAATCAGCTTGCCCTTTGCCAGTTCTGCCAGTAGCGTGTGCAGGTCCGACTCCGCATCCAGATCAAGCGCAGGCGGCGTGCCCCACAGCGCTGCCAAGCACCACCTTCGCGTACTCCGAACTTCCAAATGCCGTCAGCTCCGCAGCTGTGCTGTCTGTGGTGTCTTCCGGCGCATCGGAAGTCAGCCCGCCAATCGGCGCTGCAACCGGAAATGCCGGCTCGATCGCGAGCGGTGGAACAATGTACGGATTGATGGGCGCAGGCTCAAATGGAACCTCAAGATTCGGATTTCCTTCTTCACCTCTCGGAACCGGCCACAAAAGCAGAATCTCATCGCCCGCCTTCTGGAATCCCGCCGGAACCGCCTTCGTCGCGTCGTCGAGAATTCCGACAATCCCAAGCACCGGAGTCGGATATATCCCTTCGCCCTTCGTCTCGTTGTAGAGCGAGACGTTCCCGCCGGTGATCGGCGTGCCAAGCGCATTGCAGGCCGCGGCAATTCCGTCAATGGCCGCCGAAAGCTGCGCCATGATCTCCGGCTTCTCAGGATTTCCGAAGTTCAGACAATTCGTGGCTGCCACAGGCGTTGCACCCGCCGCGGCCACTTTGCGTGCGCACTCGGCGACCGCGTGCATCGCGCCCAGCTTCGGATCGAGATAACACCAGCGTCCGTTGCCATCGAGCGCCATCGCCAATCCACGTTCGTGGCCAGCTGATCCTGTCCCCTTGATCCGCATCACGCCTGCCTCGCCGCCTGGTCCCATCACGGTGTTGGTCTGCACCATGGTGTCGTACTGCTCATGCACCCAGCGCTTCGAGCAGACGTTGGCGCTCGCAAGCAATTTCTTGAGGTCGGCCAGATAATCGCGATCTCTCGCCAGTTCTCCAATTGCGCCCTCCGGCGGAACCATCGGCACAGGCGCCTTCCAGGTTCCTACAGGACGGTGGTACAGAGGCGCATCGTCTGTCAGCGACTGGTTGGGAATGTCCGCCACAAGCACTCCGTGATGACGAATGCGCAACCGGGACTCAGGCCGAACGGTTCCCACAATCACCGCGTCGAGCCCCCACTTAGCAAAGACGCGCAGCACCTCGTCTTCGCGGCCCTTCTCCGCCACCAGCAGCATGCGCTCCTGGCTTTCAGAGAGCATGATCTCGTAGGCGCTCATCCCGGTCTCGCGCTGCGGAACAAGATCGAGTTCGACGTCCAGCCCCACGCCACCGCGCGCGCCCATCTCGCATGTGGAGCACGTGAGCCCCGCTGCGCCCATGTCCTGAATGCCGACGATCGCGCCCGTCTTCATGGCCTCGAGGCAGGCCTCAAGCAGCAGCTTCTCCATGAACGGATCGCCCACCTGCACGTTGGGTCGCTTCTGCTCCGAGCCTTCCTTGAACTCTTCGCTCGCCATCGTCGCGCCGTGGATCCCGTCCCGTCCCGTCTTCGCGCCCACATAAATCACGGGATTGCCTGTCCCCGTCGCCTTGCCGTAAAAGATCTCGTCCTTGCGAACCATCCCCAGCGCAAACGCGTTCACCAGCGGGTTGCCGCTGTAGCAAGGCTCAAACTTCGTTTCGCCGCCAAGGTTCGGCACGCCAAAGCAGTTGCCATAGCCCGCAATGCCGCTCACCACTCCCTCAACAATGGAGTGATTCTTCGCCACCAGTTCCGGCTCGGCCCCGGCGCCGGCTTTCAATCGGGCCAAAGCGCAAAGAATCCATCACCGCCAGCGGGCGCGCGCCCATCGTGAAGATGTCGCGCAGAATCCCGCCCACTCCCGTAGCCGCACCCTGATAAGGCTCGATGTAGCTCGGATGGTTGTGGCTCTCGATCTTGAAGGCGCATGCCCAGCCGTCACCCACATCGATGATGCCGGCGTTCTCGCCCGGCCCCTGCACCACGCGGTCGCTCTTGGTAGGCAGGCGTTTCAGGTGGACGCGGCTCGACTTGTACGAGCAATGCTCGCTCCACATGACGCTGTAGATACCGAGTTCGGTGAGGGAAGGAACACGCCCAAGTGCCGCCAGGATTCGGTCATATTCATCCGCAGTAATGCTGTGCTGTGCCAGCAGCTCCGGGGTGACCGTAACCGGCTCGGGAACGACTGCAGAAGAGGCAGTGGTCATCACAATTGTCTTCATTGTCGCATGGGAGAGTTCCCGCAGGCCTCGCAGGATGAGTGTGGAAAGCAGGTCACACTCGCCCGCCGCTCGAAGAGAAAAGCTGAAGTCGCTCAAGCCGTCAAACTTCCGACCGCACACTCCACGTTCTGTTCGGGGCAAATAAACGGTTTCCGCAGAAACGCTGCCGCCCGTAGCCCTGAAAGTAGCCTCTATGCGATACTTGCAATGCACACCCCCACCCGGCCGGGATGGCGGAACTGGCAGACGCAGCGGACTCAAAATCCGCCGATCTTCGGATCGTGGGGGTTCGACCCCCCCTCCCGGCACCATCTAATCGATTGAATCTATGCACAAATCAACGCGCGGCCTCTACGGCTAGTTCTTCAGTTTCTCCAAATAGATAAAGACAATCAGTTGACAAAGCTCTGACAACATCATTCCCGGGCTTCTCTACTCTACGATTTGGCCGAGCACCTTTCCTGTTCGCCAACCGCTCTGCCCATCCGGCGGAGAGAGTATGAGGTCCCCATGCACATCTCAGCACCCACCGCCGAGGCGAGCAATCGAGTCTTCAAGTCCCGCAAATCGGCCAAGGGAATCGCAAGGATATTCGCAGGTTTTACGCTTTCCGTTGCAACTCTCTGTCTCCAAACGGAAGCGCAAACCGGCGGTGCGTATAAAGTCACCAACATAATCTCCGACGGATCGGTCCCCGCCGCCTTCACCGATCCCAGCTTTATTAATCCCTGGGCAATCTCCGCCAGTGGGACATGGTGGATCAGCACGGAAGGCTCGGGTGAAAACTTTGTCGTGGCGTCTACCCCGACCCCTGGAACCATCAGATTCAAGGCCATCGTCCCCGCGGCTTCAGGAGTGACTACGGCTCTCGGCTCGCCCGCAGGTTCGGTCACCACGGCAGGAGCTACCGGAATGCTTCTTCCAAACGGAGGCAAGGCTTCGTTCCTGTTCTCGACTCTTGATGGAACGATCTCCGGATGGGACAGTTTGCTCGGCATCGCGAACCCGATCTGTCAAATTGTGATCAATAACAGTTCCGCCGGCGCTTCGTATCCGGGGCTGGCGATTCTCAATACCGCGACCGCGAGCTATATTCTGGCTGCCAACTTCGGCAGCGGCAGTGCAATCGAGGTCTACGACAGCACCTTCAAACCCACCACACTTAGCGGCAATTTTACCGATCCAACCCTGCCTGAAGGTTACTCTCCCTTCTCCGTCCACGTCCTCAACAACCAGGTTTTCGTCGCTTATGCGCTCAGTACGGACACTCCTCCCTATCGCACCGTAGATGCTCTCGGTAACGGCGCCGTCAGCATCTTCGACGCGTCCGGCAATTTCGTTGCACGCGCCGCAACCGGAGGCAACCTCGACTCCCCTTGGGGAGTCGCAATCGCTCCGGCCAACTTCGGCATCTTCGGTGGCTCGCTGCTGATTGGAAACTTCGGAAACGGCCTGATCAACGCTTACGATCCAAAGACCTTTGCTTACCGCGGTCAACTGGTCGACGGAACGGGCACGCCTCTCATGTATCCCAGTCTTTGGGAAATGCTTCCCGGAGGTACTACGGTAGGCAACACCACGTCGGTCAGCGGCGGAGATACCGACACGGTATACTTCACCGCCGGGCTGGCCGGGGGTGCTCACGGGCTCTTTGCAGCCATCGCGAACGACTCCACCACCGCCGGCACGCCTTCGTTTGGACTCAGCGCCGATACCGGAGCCCTTACGGTTACGGACGGCTCATCGGTCCAAACCATCATCAGCGTCGCTCCCACCTACAACTTCAACGGCATGATTAGCCTGTCCTGTGCCGGCCTCCCCGCTGGCGCCACGTGTTCGTTCTCGCCGGCCCAAATCACCGCGTCGGGCACCGCGCCGGGATTGGCTACTCTGACAATTCAAACCAGCAAGACCATGGCGCTCCTGCAACCCAAGAGACTCGGCGCAACGGGAATCGCAACCGCTCTCCTTTTGCCCTTCGCATCCGTCCTGGTGTTCTATCGTCGGCGCTCATCGGCTTTCACCGGTGTTCTCCGCCTGTTCGTTCTAGGCGGAATCATGTTTGCAGCATTTGACACATTCATGGGCTGCACGAGTTCGTCCATGCCCACGACCCCGCCAGGAAGCTCACAGGTCCTCGTTAAGGGCAGCTCTGGTTCCATCTCTCAAAATGCGGCGATAACGCTGACTGTTCAGTAACCCCGACTTGGTCGCGAACGTTGGCCGCCCGGTGACCGGTTCTATCCGACCGAAACGGACCATCACCGATCTTCACAGATCACTGTGGGGCTCGACCCGGCCCATTGCGGAGCCGCGAACTTTGAGGGAACTCAAGGCGGATGGTTGGCCCGAGGGTGGGCGGCAAGCAACGGAGTGAGAACTCTCTACCAGAAGTACGAGGCTTCCATCCGCGGAATGCCCGGGTCGCCATCAATGATCTGGGTGCTCAATACAAATTCCATATTTGTCTTGTTCCCCGCCGCACGCGCTGCACGCTCGATCTGATCCAGGTCATTCGGATTCGTCAGGAACTCTCCCGCGACAATCGTGCCACCTCGGGCAATTCCGGCAACGATAATGGTCAGCCTGCCCGTTGTGGGATCGGTGAAGCGGGCCACAATCGCGTAATCCTTATAGTTGTTTGTATTCATTTGTTGCGACCGGACCAGGGACCACATGGCATGCGAAGGAGATGCCGTGTCCACGATTCGAAGCTCCGTCATCGCAGCATCATTATCAAAGCGATAGCGCAGTTGCTTGGTTAGGCGCAATGTCCAGGCGTTATCAAAGGCCCCCACGACGACCGTAGGCCCGGAACGCAGGTCGTTCAGGGTCGTTGTGCTCTCGCCCCGAAGGTTATATTGCTTTCCACTGGACTGAAGTATCCCAGCGACCCTCACAACGGGAATCAGATCATCAATGATCACTGCGGTCAGGTTGTCCTTGAGCAGAGTCACGTGAGCGGGATCGACGGCATCGCGCAGCGCAATCGTTGAATATTGGCTCTGATCGGCCACGCACATCAGCACCGGATCACTCGAGTGAAGAACCGGCCCCCAGAAGTATTCAAAGCTGGAATGACGCGAAGCCTGCCACAAAAATCCAGCCCCCGCTCCAGCAGCCATCAGGACAAGACCAGCCAACACAAGCCAAGGCCAGGGAAGAAACCCTTTGCTTTTGGATACGGAGTGGCTCTCTCCAGTCTGTTGGCCGTCGATCAACTCAGGGCGCGATTCATGAGACACCCGGAATTCCGGGATGTACGAACCGGATGGAAGCGAAATACGCAATTCACCTTCGCGTCCAGGCTCGTCGTAATACTGTGCAATCCGCTTGCGAATCTCTGCGGCGGTCACTCGAACGATCGGGTCAGAGGCCGTGTCATAGTCTGCCCCGCGACCAAAAACCTCGATCCCGAGTGTCCGTTCTTTCAGCAGGTCATTTTGTCCGTTGAGGGAGTGTTCTACAACAAAACGAAGAAAAGATGGGAAACGACGGCTGTGGCTAAAGTGCGGACTCTCAAGCAGCCGCTCTAATTGTTCCCTTACGGCGACCGCTTCTCCCTTATCGCGTTCGGCGTTCGCCACGCCCGTTCGGCCAGTCAACTTTCGACTCCTTCGTGCAAGCGGTGATTATACAAGTCTCCGTTGCCCTTGCCGTGTTAGCGGAATCACGCCTGAGCAACTGCTTCTGATGCCTCACTTGGCTTCGGGCGAGGCATTTCTGCGCACATTTGCTGGGCTCTCGCGGATCGGTTTGTATTCCCGTAAATGACTGAAAAATAAGAGTAATTATCCGATAATTTACCGATAAATGACCGCCTCCTTGCCGTAAGGACCTTAACAGGGCTGCAAGCAGACGAATAGAAAAGGTGGGTTTCCGATCTATTCAGGATTTCCGCGTGGTACGCACTTCGCGTCATCACGAGAGCCCCGAATCGTGTGGGAAATCATTTGGGAGGCTTCACATTGAGAACGGATCAAATTAGAAAGCCGCGATCTCTCTGGACCTGGGGTGGAATTGCAATTCTGCTCGCTCTGATTTTCGCGAGCAGCGCCCCGCGACTCAACGCACAAATTGCAACAACAACGGCAACGCTCTCCGGCGTCGTAACTGACCCCACAGGTGCGGTTATGCCCCAGGTCTCGGTGACACTGGCGAGTTCGGAGAAGGGCATCAGCCGTGTCTTCGTCACGGACACTACCGGACGCTACCTTTTCAGCCAGTTGCCGCCGTCGAAGTACATTCTCACGGTCAAAGCACAGGGTTTTGGAACTTATCTGCAGAGCGGAATTGATCTCAATGCCGCCCAGACCGCGATGCAAAACGTAACACTGTCGATCGGTGCTGAGTCGGCCTCCGTCACGGTAACTGCCGACGCGACGCTTTTGAATACAGACAATTCAAATATTGCGGCGGAAATCGATTCCAAGCAGATCGTCGAATTGCCGCTGAATCTTCGCAACGTCTACGGTCTCGCGACATTGAACTCATCCGTAGCCAACACCACGGAAGGTCAGATGCTTCTGGGAGGAGGCAGCAACGCCTCGGACAACGCGGATCAGGACATCTCGTTCATGAACTTCGGCGGCGGCTTCTTCGGAACCACCGCTTTCTTGCTGGACGGCTCTTGGGATACCGATCCCCAATGGGGAGCGGTTATCTTCGTTCCCTCCGTGGACTCGGTGCAGGAATTCAAGATCCAAAATAACTCCTTCACTGCTCAGTACGGCTGGAGCACCGGCAACGTGGTCAACGTTGTCACCAAGGGTGGAAGCAGCAAATTCCACGGATCGGGTTACGAGTTCTACACCAACGAGAAACTCAACTCGCTTAACTATTTCTCGAATAAACAGAACGCTCTCTCGCGCAACCAAACTGGTATTTCCGCCGGAGGGCCTCTGTACATTCCCGGGCTCTACAGGCAGCGCGACAAGACCTTCATCTATGGCTTGTACGAACACTTCCAGGTATCGGAACCGTCGCAGGCAACCTACACCGTGCCCGACTCAAAATTTCTGGGCGGCGACTTCTCTGAGGTTCTGGGAAGCCAGGGGAAAGACAAGAGCGGCAACCTGCTGGTTGACATACTCGGTCGCCCGATCCTCATCGGCCAGATTTACAATCCCCGCAGCGGTCACCAGGTAACTGCCGGTTCGGCCGACACCTACAATCCAATCTCCAACCCCTACGGAACTGGCATCATTGCCACCAAGACAGGTTACGTTCGCAATCCGATTCCCGGGAATATCCTCGCCAACTTGGCCGGCTACACGCCTGACCCAGTTGCCACGAAGTTGCTGAGCTACTATCCGAAGGCGACTGGATCTGGAATCTCGAATAATTTGATCGTTTCAGGAACCCTGCCTGGTCACTCGAACGAATACAACATTCGCGTCGACCACAACATCTCTAATTCGGCCAATGCCTACTTCCGCTACTCCTATAAAGAGGAGTTCAAGACCGGCGCAGCAGACAACTGGGGATCCGATCCGGCAGGTCCCGGCAACGCACGGCCAAACAACCGCTGGGGCATGTGGGCTGGCCTCACCAAGATCTTCAGCCCAACGCTGACCCTTAACGTTACTGCGGGCGTGCAGGCGTGGCACGAGACTTCAGACAACCAGTCCTTCGGCTTTGACCCGGCGAAGGAGATTGGACTCCCGTCCTACGTCACCCAAAACAGTCCGCTCTTTCCGATCGTCAATGTAGGAGGAGAGTCCCCCCTCGGACCGGGCTCCAACAATCAACAGGCGGTCACGAACCACGGCCCTGTGGGTACTGTGTCGACCGACTTTATTAAGCTGGCCGGCAAGAACACACTCAGCTTCGGGTTCATGGGCGTGGAGCAGGTCGACAGCCAGCACAACTACTACCAGACACAGTTGACTTCCTCCGGCGGCTTCACCAGTGGTCCAGACCCGTTGAGCGGTTCGGGCGTGGCCGGCGGTAACGGCGTGGCGCAGCTGCTGCTTGGCGTGCTCGATGCAACACCTTCCAATCCGACAGCCGTCGGAACGGTGTACAACCCCCTGGTATCAAACCACCTCTTTGGCGAATACATCCAGGACGACTGGAAGCCGGTGCGTAAGTTGACACTGAATATGGGTGTCCGTTATGAGATCCAGACTCCCACCACATACCGCCACGACGTGGCCTCCATCTTCAACCCAGAGGTGACAAATCCGATCAGTGCCATGGCCGGACGCGCATATATGGGTGCTCTGCAGTTCCTTGGGTCCGGCAACCGCTATGCCTATGACATGAACCTCAAGAATATTGCACCGCGCCTTGGCTTCTCCTATCAGCCAACCGAACGGGGCGTGATTCATGGCGGGTATGGAATCTTCTATCCGCAGTCGGTGACCTGCTGCTGGGCCGGTGACCCGGACGGCTTCGCTGCCCAGACCTTTATCAACTCCAGCCTGGACGGCGGCATCACACCCAACCCGACCATCAGCATTGCCAATCCTTGGGGCGGCAACTACGCGCAGATCACGGGCAACAAAAACGGCGAGTTCCAACAGGTCGGCAATGGAATTAGCAGCGTATTCCGCAGCCGTCCATCGCCCTATGTGCAGCAGTGGACGCTGGGTGTTCAGTATGCCATCACCCACAATGACCAACTTGACGTGAACTACATCGGAAACCGTGGCATCCGCATGGTGGGTGGCCATCAATACAACCAGCTGGATCCGAAGTACCTCGCTATGGGAGCCGATTACCTCAGCGCCCCCGCCGCCTTCAATCCCCTGGCCGCACCGTTAACCGCTCTGGAACAAGGCGGAACGATGGCCGCCAGCGGCTGTAACCTCGACAACCAAAAGGCGACCAACGGACAAATGCTGTCGCCCTATCCGCAATTTTGCAACGGCGCAGTGAGCCAGATCGACGCTCCCGTCGGCCAGTCGCTTTATAACGCGTTGCAGGTCACATATAACCACCGTGTCAGCAAGGGACTCACCGCGCTGGTCTCCTATACCTACTCCAAGTTCCTCGACAACGTCGAGGGCAACAACTCCTGGTCGTACAACGGCCCCACCAACTGGGGCAACGGCGCAGCGAACAACTACAACATGGCGGCCGAAAAGAGCGTGGACGCAGGTGATATTCCGCAGGCGCTGGTGGCAAGCTACACCTATCAGCTGCCCATTGGTCGCGGTAAGAAGGTTGGCTCAGACATGGGCCGTATTGCAGACGCTGTGGTTGGCGGGTGGGAAATTTCCGGAATTGCCAGCTTCCGAAAGGGCATCCCAATCGGCATCTTCGGCAACGACTACAACTCCTTCGGCGGCGATCCGAGGCCAGACGTCACTGGCAACGTCCATGCCGCTCATCAGACCCTGCATGAATGGTTCAACACAGGCGCCTTCAAATTTGCCGACTACGGCACATTCGGAACGGCGCCCCGCTTCTTCAGCAACCTTCGCGGTCCCGGATATCAAGACTGGGATACTACTCTCGAAAAGAACTGGACCTTCCGTGAAACCATGAGAGTCCAGGTCCGCTTCGAGACTTTCAATACATTCAACCATCCGAACTTCTACTCTCCAAATGCGGGCTCAACCGCTTGGCAGGGATGCGATCCCAACGCGGATGCAGGCTGCGGAAGCAGCTTCGGACAAGTCACGGCTGCCTTTCCTGCCAGAAGCGTGCAGTGGGCCGGGAAGTTCTACTGGTAAAACTCACTTGAATAAGCTCCTGAGACTGATGCTGTTGTTGGTGCTGACCAGACCCGTCGCCGGGTTTGGCCAGCACGACACGGCTGCACAATTTGAATCGCTGCTGGCCGCCGCCCAAAAGGCACAAGCGGCCAGCGATTATTCGGCAGCAGCAACAGATTACAAACAAGCAGTGAAGATACACCCGGAAGTGCCGGAGCTATGGGCAAATCTCGGACTGATGCAGCACGAGTCCGGAGATATCACCGGAGCTATCCAGAGCTTTCAACAGGCAAACCGGCTCAATCCCTCGATGTATGTTCCCAACCTTTTTCTGGGAATCGAATATGCGCGCACCGGCAACGCCAAACAGGCGATTCCGCTGCTTGTCAAAGCAGAGAAGACGAACAAAGCCGACCCGCAAGCACCGCTAGCGCTTGGACGCGCTTATATCTCGGTAGGCAAATTCTCCGCCGCCGCTGAGGAACTTGACCGCGCAACAGCTCTTGACCCGAAGCTTGGGCCGGCATGGTTCACGCTCGGCATTGCCCGTCTCGACCAGGTGGAATCGGACGCTCGCAGAATGTCGGCGGAAGGCAAACAATCGGCTTTCGCCGGGGTTCTCTTTGCTGAGTCTCTGCAGAAACAGGCGCGGTTCGGAGAGGCGGCAACCCTTTACAAGACTCTGATCGAGTCCTCTCCACAACCTCCGTGCATTCGTTCCGAATTAGGCTTTTCCCTTCTCCGCGAGCACGATGAACCGGGCGCAGCATCGCAGTTTGAGGCCGAAAGATCAGCACACCCGGAGTGTGGCCTGGCGCTCCTCGGCCAGGCGCGCATGGCGCTGGAGAGCGGTGACACCGGAAAGGCGCTCGCGCTTCTCACAGAGCTCTGGAGCCGTGATCATGGCTTCGTCGAGTCCAACGCAGCGGTTCTTTTGGATGGTTTGTCCAGCGAAAAGGAGCCCGCAGTGATCGACCTCTTTTCCGCACAGGAGAGCACGCTAATTCCGCCGGATTTGCGCCGAGCAATTCTCACAGCGTTCAACATTTCCAGTCCGTCCGCTCTCAATCCCCCGTTCGGAAAGGCATCAAGCGCGACGAATTTGTCACCGGCATCTGCCGGCCTGCGCACCGCAGAGAAGTTCTTTGCATCAGGACAATTCCAGCTCTGCGCGCGCAGTCTCGAACTGACTCCGAACGCATTTGACCCTGACGGACTTCGACTGCTTGCCGCCTGCTCATTTCTTACCGGGGACATTCAGCGTGCATCGAGCGCTGCTGCCACCCTTGCGGCATTGCAGCCGCAGTCCCTGGAGGCACTTTATTGGTCCATTCAAGCCAACGAACGCCTGGCACTTCAATCTCTTGCGCGGTTCCAGCAACTGGAAACGGACTCGGCCAGAAGTCACGTTCTTCTTGGAGATATCTACCATCAACTGGAGAGGCATGATGACGCGCAGTCCGAATACCTGAAAGCGCTGGCCATCGCCCCCAACGATCCCGCTGCAATGCTTGGGTTGGCTTCCGCTTATCTCAGCAACAACAACATCCAGGGAGCACTGGAAACCGCGCAATCTGCACTGGCCCGAAGCCCCGAAGATCCGGAACTGAATCTGATTCTGGCCGAGGTCGAGTTGTCGCAAAATGCATTCGCGGAGGCCGAGTCTCATCTCAAGCTGAGCCTGCGAGCCAAACCGCAAATGCTCCCGCGTGTGCACGCGCTGTTAGGCAAAGTCTATGCGGAGACCGGCAGAACCAGCGAGGCGATCGAGGAACTGAAGATGGGCGCTTCCAGCGATGAGGATGGTGCGATCCAATATCTGCTTGCCCGTCTCTACCGAAAGCTGGGCGACACGAAAGATGCATCCGAGGCGCTCGCACGTATGCAGACAATCAAGAAGCAGCGCGCCGACCGAGGCGTGAAGAGGGTTGAAGATCCCGATCTTTCCTCGTTAGAGTTTCCGCCCGGCGGCGTACCCAAATCCTGACAAGGCGAAGCCTCTCAGTCTCTCTCACCAAATCAGCTTGGACAGTTCTCGTATCCCAGGAGCCATCATGCGTTCGTACCGGCTTTTCTTTGTGACGATCATCGTCACGATGTTCTCTGTCATGAATCTCGCGCAGACAAGCCTGAATTCGTCCCAATCGCAGCCTTTCAAGCGCCGTGCCACTGTGTCCGCCCTCAGCAACGGTATTGAATTACATGTCGGAGACTTGCATGAAAGCGTAACTGCCTTGCGCGGTGACGTCCTGCGCGTACGCGTCTGGCACGGCAGTACTCCACCGGAAGATGCATCCTGGGCCGTCTTCCAGGAAGCGCGCCATAGCGCGGTTGCTGCAACTGCAGACGTCAGCAAAGACCACGTCGGATTCCACACAACTGCTCTTTCCGTTGCAATCGACCGGAAGACGCTTCAGATGACATTGCGAGATCAGGCTGGAAATATCATTCAGGAGGATGCCCGCCCCCTGCGTTTTGACGGGACCTCATTCCGCGTCTACAAAACGATGCCTCTGGACGAGCACTATTTTGGACTTGGAGACAAGACTGGACCCCTCGACAGACGCAATGAAGCATTCACGCTTTGGAACACCGACGCATATCGCTTTCAGGAATCAACTGATCCACTCTACAAAAGCATTCCATACTTTATGACGTATCGTGCCGGTCGAGCTATGGGCGTGCTGCTGGACAATACCTGGCGCACGAGTTTCGACTTCGGCAAGGAACTACCGAATGCCTACTCCTTCGGCGCCGTCGATGGCCCCATCGACTACTACGTGTTTTACGGACCCGATCCAAAGAAGGTGATCGAGACGTACGCGTGGCTTACGGGAACTCCACCTCTGCCTCCGCTCTGGTCGTTGGGATTTCAACAATCGCGCTACAGCTACATGTCGCAGGATCGCCTGCTCGAGGTTGCCAATCGCCTTCGTGCCGATCACATTCCCGCCGACGCCATTTACCTCGACATCGATTTTCAAGACAAGAACCGCCCATTTACGGTGAATCAGGCCGCGTTTCCTGATCTTGCGGGCGCGGTGGCCAAACTTCACGCTGCGAGTTTCCACGTTGTCGCGATCACGGATTTGCACATCGCCAATGCGCCCGGTCAGGGCTATCCTCCCTACGAAAGCGGCGCTGCCGGTGACCACTTTGTCAAGAATTCCGACGGAAGTGTCTATACGGGCCGCGTCTGGCCAGGTCCCAGCGTGTTTCCGGACTTCATGCGCCAGCAGACGCGCGCCTGGTGGGGCACGCTGTATCGCGAATTGAAGCACAAGGGCATCGATGGTTTCTGGAACGATATGAATGAGCCGTCTGTCTTCGATTCGCCTACGTTCACGATTCCTGAGAGTGCCGTGCACCGCATTGATGAGCCTGGCTTCGCACCCCGCAACGCAACCCACGCCGAGGTTCACGACGTATATGGAATGGAAAACTCTCGGGCCACATTCGACGGACTCATCAACCAGGATCCCGACACGCGCCCATTCGTACTTACTAGGGCAACTTATGCTGGAGGGCAGCGCTATGCGGCCACGTGGACCGGAGATAACAGCAGCACATGGAATCATCTGCGCCTCGCAACCCCAATGCTTGAGAACCTCGGATTGAGCGGCTTCGCCTTTGCGGGCGCGGATGTGGGCGGTTATGCGGGAACCCCGACCCCTGAGCTATTGACCCGGTGGTTCGAAGTATCCGCCTTTCAGCCCATTGACCGCGATCACGCAGAGAAGGGAACCGGAGATCAGGAGCCATGGGTCGGTGGCCCGGAGCATGAGGCCATACGTCGTCACTTTATCGAGACGCGCTACCAACTGTTGCCCTATCTCTATACCCTTGCGGAGGAGGCTTCTCGCTCCGGTCTTCCCCTTGTGCGACCCCTGTTCCTTGAATTTCCCGATGCGGCTCCCGATCATCATCCTCTCGATCTCGATGCGGCAGGCGCAAGCGAGTTCCTGCTCGGCAGGAATCTGCTCGTCGCGCCCGCGCCCTATCCAGACGCAGAGGACGCCTACGCCGTTGAGCTTCCTTCGAGCGACTGGTACGACTTTTGGACAGGTCAGAAGATTCCTGCCCCCACCGCCAGGACTCTTGACCCTCTGGACCCCGCCGCGCTCCATGCGGCGAATACCCCCCTCGTCGTCAACGTAGTTCCCGATTTGTCGCACCTTCCGGTATTTGCCCGCGCGGGGTCAATTCTTCCCATTGCGCCTGTTGTTCAAAGTACCGACATAACTCCGCACGGCGCACTTACCCTTCGGGTCTATGTGGGGAATGAATGTTCCGGCAACCTGTATCAGGACGACGGAAAGACTTACGCCTACCGGCGCGGAGTGTATCTACGCATGAGATTCACATGTCAGTTGACTGGCGAGGGAATGCGCTTGACCATCGGCCCGCATGAAGGAACTTTTCCCGCCTGGTGGACAGATCTTCGCGTCGAGCTCTACGGCTGGAAGCCCGCACAAGGCAAAGTTTTCCTGCACGAGAAAGACGCCGACATACATCTCGAGAACTACGCTCAGAGCGTGGCCTTCGACATTGCCGATCATGGCGAAGGACAGACGTGTGGATATCAAATGACCCATGATTAGGTACGAACACGGGTTGGTGAATCAGGGTGCCCCGTCTCTCGAATCGCTAGTCCCGGAGAGCAAACAGCAACGGGCGTCTCTATTCGTCCGCGGGATCGAACGGGGGTGGGAACTTCGACCTTAGTTCAGCGATCTCAGCGTCAGTTGCAGTACCTCGCCATCCGACGATCACCGAGCGCAATCGCGACGAAGGGGCTGGGCTCTGGAGTGTCCTGTGCGTCAAGGTGAGCACTCGGTCGGCTGGAGCCGGTTTGGTCCAGTTCACCTCGCCGAACATGCACCGAATGTCGCCCATGACCCAGCCGTTTGGCGTTAAGTGAAAATCAAGGTCGATGTAGTCGGATTCAGCGTGGTCGCGAGCCATCTCCAGCGCGGAGGGCTCCGTGAGCTGATCGTTTCCGTTTTGGAGGTCACGTTGCATATTCATGCAAAAGGAGGAATCTTCTCCGTTGAGTCTTTAGGGCCCGGCAAAGCAGCTTCATGATTCGGACCGATTTGGGAACCTCGGGTTGCGGAGCCGCTTGCATGCTCCGGAATCTGCGACCCCAACCACGTTGAAACTGGGCTGCGGCTGGCGCAAGATTAACGTTACCGCGCTTTGGGCTGCAGACGATGGCAGTTTGGTGTCGGCGGATATCCCCTTTCTGTGCTAGTTGGTTCGAGCGGGAAGGAGTGGCAGGGGATCTGCTGCATAAAAGTCCCCCAGCGACCCCCTGTGCCCATTACAGCGCGCGAAAAGTTCCAGACCAAGACTGGTGGGAGTGATATGGATTTCGTCACCCGCCGATAACGTTCGAGAACTGGAATCACTCTTTTCAATCAATCCAAGTTCAGACAGATGTTCAAGATCGCGCTCAATCTGAATTCCTTGCGATCCCGTTGTCCGCATGAGCTCTTCTTTCCTGCATGCCAGCGGCTTCGCGTATATCAACCCCGATTCTGCCAGGACTTTAGTCGCTCTCGTGCATACGACAGTCAGGATGCGGACCGGAAAAGTCGTGAGTTGGGAGAACAATTCAACGAAGACCCGACTCGATTCGTCTTTTCCATCTACCGTGCAGGACTTGGCCAGGAGCCCCCCCCAGAAGTGCTTTAGCCAATCTTCCTCGGTGCATGATCCGTCTTCAAGAATACGCACGACAAGGTCTGGGTCAGAGCGCAGCTCGTCGGTGAGGGGTTCGAACGCCAACAGGTTTTCGGCTTTGAGTGCAATCGTTACGGCACTCGCCAATTTCTGGGTGCTCAGCCTCTCGCGCATCAGTTGTCCAACTTCTTCAGATCCCTGTGGACAAATTCGACTTAAGAATGCAACGGCTTCGGCCATCCGCACCAGGCTCAGCATGTCTTCCGGCTTCGCCTGTTCTATCAGGCTCTGCCTCAAACTTTCCCATTGGCGTGAATTCGGGTCATCATTCAACACAAATGCAAGGCCCACGCCGTCTTCCCCACACCGGACGACCTCGGCCTGCACCTCGATCCGGCGCTCGGGATCCATTTCCAGCGGGCCTTCCCTTTGCAGTGTCAGAAAAACCACCGTTCCGGGTTGCCAGCGTTCTTCCGTAAAAATGTAAAGTCCGGTGGAACTGATGTCCCTGACAACCTCCTGCGTCAGTTCAGAGCCGTTCCAGCGGTACGCAGCAAATTGATCGACAGATCGCCTCTCTGCAGACCGCCGCTCTGCCTGCTCGGAATCGGGCCTCAAAAACTCCTCTAGCCAGCCCTTGGTTCCCGTCATGGAGCCTCCGCCTCAATCTCGGATGTACTGATCCACTGCGATTTTATAGACCATTGACCGGATTCGAGATACTCGATTGTTGTGGGCAAATTCGAAAGTACCGCGAGGATTCCAAGTGCCGAGCCTCAGGACTCACTTCTTCAAGTGATTTCCCCTCAAAGCCCGTGCATTTCCAGAGGACCATCTTTTATCTAAATATCGGATTCTAAATGGCATTAGGCTCTTGAGAAGACTCAAATAGCTCACCGGAGCCACCGCTAACTACCGCCAATCGCGTTGCCGGGACACAGAGAACGTCAATATGTGGCGAATTCTCCGAGATGCATGCGAGAGATCGGCTTATCGGGTCCGCGCGCGCAAAGGCTCTATGACGGCGGACATGTCTTTGTCGCCATGGCCGGCTACGGTTGCCTCGTCAAAGCGTACTTCGGCGGTCTTCGCCGAGCGCAGATCGACACCCAGCGTCGCAGCATCTGCACCTGCATATCGCAGGTCTTTGCGCATGAGTGAAAGCAGAAAGTTCACATCGTAGGTCGCTTCGACCATGCGGGCAGAGATTGTATTGATTAAAGGACTTCCCGGCGCCCCGTTGCAGAGGATCTTAAGCGCCTGTTCGCGATCGAGGCCGCTACGTTCAATCCACGCCAGCCCTTCAGCAAGGGATGCCACCTGGACACCGGCAGAGGAAGTTGTTGATGAGTTTCATGCGCGCTCCGCTGCCAACCGGGCCAAGCCTGCACAATCTCTTTGCTCATCGCCGCCAGCACTGGCCGAACGCGCTCCAGGACGCCGGCATCTCCACCGACGAGAAAGATGAGCTGACCGGCTTCGGCCTGTAGGCGGCTTCCCGTCACAGGCGCGTCAAGCAGGCTGAGGTTGCGCTTTGACGCAAGACCTTCGAGCTCTGCAATCCACGCAGGAGTCACCGTGCTGGACTCCACGATCACGGCTCCCGGCTTGGCACCGTTGAGGGCGCCTTGCTCTCCAGTCCAGGTTCTCCTTGAGGCGTCATCATCGGCCAACATGCTTATGATCACGTCTGCATCACGCGCCGCATCTGCCGGAGTGTCCGCAATCTGCGCGCCTGCGGCAGCGAGCGGCGCACCCTTTGCAATGGTTCGGTTATAGGCGGTGACCGGGAAGCCAGCCTTAAGCAGGTTCTTTGCCATCCCCATACCCATGGTGCCTAATCCCAAAACCGCAACTCGCTGCGTCATGATTCTCTCCATCAATCGTCAGAATGACGTAACGTTCAGGCCAAAGGCTGCACGCGCACCAGCCGGTCCAGCTTCTTGTCTTGAATGTGAACCGGATTGCGCAAGGGACGGCCGTATCCCTCGAAACGCACTTGCATCCAATCTCCGTCTGCGAGTTCAATACCTTCGCCAAAACTGAGAGAGTGGGCCCCGAAGAAATGCACGTGGACCATTCCGGCAACGCGATGTCCCTCGAATTTGAAGTGATGGTGCTCAAGGTTGGCCAGACTGTGTGACATGTTTTCTTCGCCCGTCTCGATCGCCTTTTGCCAAAGCGGAAGCGCCACCTCGCTCGACGCTGACTTCGCCTCTCACCGCGTGGAACTCGGCTGACACAACCAACTCCGGGCCGATGCTGCATTGGCGAAGCTTGGAACCTGCAAGGTTAAGATAGTTGCGCCGTTCGAAGCCGGTGATCTGAGAATTCGTTGCCCTGCGCACATTCCGAGGCGATGTGGTCTGCCGTCGTCTGCGACGAGATATATGCCGGCGATTTCTGCTTCTTCACCGCCGTCTTCTGCGTGTGCCGGCACCGTGAGCGGCGCAAATGGAGCCTGCAGGGCATCTCCGTGCCCTTTGTAAAACCATTCCGGTGGCACGCCGATCTCGCCATCTTTGGGACGCCCCCCGGCGATGCCCAATTCAAACATGCGCATGCTGTCAGTGATTGGCTTGGCGGCGATTGCTTGCTGCGCATGCATGGCCTGCCTGTCCTTTGCGCTGCCCAGATGGGTCAGCCCCGTACCGGAAACGAGCACGCGCTCGGGCGCGCCCGGTACGTCGATCGGCGGCAGCAAGCGCCATTCACTCTTTCTCGGAGTAGACATCGTCATACGAAAATCGACTCGCCCGTCGCAAGATCTTGAGACTCGTTCGGACAACGAAGCCCCATCGCGAATACACGCCGATGCCAGCTCATAAACCGATTCGACCCCGGTCAGGCAGATCAGATGCGGCTCCGTCACAAGGGCGACGCGCCGTGAGGAGCCATTGCCGATCTGCACCAGGCGAACCAATTCTTACCTCTCCTACTCGATCACCTTGAACCGCTTCAGCGACTCTTCGTTCACCGTCAGGCCGAGCCCGGGAATCGCATCGTCGAGATTGATGAAACCATCCTACCGGCACCGGCTCGCCGTCGAAGATATACCAGAAGAGTTCGTTTCCAACTTCCACATCCACCTTCGGGAAGAACTCCGCGATCGGCGAGTTCAAGGCTCGCCATCACGACGTGATAGTTATGCATCTGTCCCGCATGCGGCACAACGGGCACCTGGAACGACTCGGCCAGCGCTGAAATCTTTCGCGCCTGGCTGATGCCACCTACGCGATTGGTATCGAATTGAATGTAGTCGAGCGCATTGCTTCTCGAGCAGTTCACGAAAGCCGAAGATCGTGAACTCGTGCTCTCCGCCCGCGATGGGAACGCGGCCATGGCTCTTCAGTTCCTTGTATCCGCGCGTGTCATCTGGAATCACCGGCTCCTCAAGCCAGCGAAGATGAAACGGCTCCAGCAAGGGGCAGCATGCGCTTTGCGTAGTCGAGCGTCCATCCCATGTAAGCGTCGGCCATCAGGTCAATGTCCGTCGCCGATCACCTCTCGCACGTGTGCGCACCAGTTCGACATTCTTCTGCATTCCCGCGGCGCCGTCGATCGGCCCCCATCCGAAGCGCAGCTTCATCGCTTTGTAGCCTTCGGCCTTGTATCGTTCGGCCTCGGCGCGAAGCTCGGGGATGGGCATTGCATAGAGCCGGCTGGCATAGACCGGAATCTTGTCCTTCGTTCGTCCACCGAGCAGGCGGAATACCGGCTGCTTCGCGCTCTTGCCGAGAAGGTCCCACAGCGCAATGTCGACCGCGGAGATGGCCGTCATGGCCACTCCCTTGCGGCCGAAGGCCATGGTGCGCCGGTACATCTGCTGCCACAGGATACTCCGTGTCCCACGGATCGGCGCCGATGAGCAGCGGCTTCAGATAGGTATCGATCAGCGTCTTGGTAACCGATTGGCGACAGTGCCGCGTTGCCCAGGCCCACTATCGCCGCTGTCGGTGAAAATCTCGACCAGCACCCAGCCGTGGAAGGCAAAGTTGCCCATGGAGGCCTCGCGAAACGCCACCAGGTCCATGGGATTGGTGCAGAAGTGAGGGGGCAGAGGCACTGTCTCGGCCTTCCCATTGGACGACGCGCGTGCGCACTTCGGTGATCTTCATGCGTGGCTCTCAATCTCCTTGAGGTCTTCGGTTCGAAGTGGTTGAATCTTGCCTCCACGATAGACGAGGACAAGAAAGCCTATCAGGTGAAAAGTTCCAATGGCAGCAAAGAGCGACGCCATAGGTGAATCCATGCCCAAGGAGCGCTCCGGCGATCAGGCCGAAGATTGCGCCACCTATCGACCCGCCAAATCCCACCAGACCGGAGACGGTGCCGACCGCCGATAGTGGGAAGACGTCAGCGGGTATCGTCATGATCAAACCTGACCAGGATTGCTGCGCAAAGAAAGCGACGCTGAACAGCACCAATGCATAGGATACCGGCACCAGGGAAACGAGCATCATCGCCGGCATCATGGCCGCATTGATGCCCAGCACAAGCTTGCGCGAGAGGTTGAGGGACCGTCCACTGCGCAGCAGGCGGCTGGAGCACCAGCCTCCGAGAAAGCTGCCGATGCCCGATGCGGCATAGGGAATCCACGCGTAGTAGCTGACGTGCTTGATGTCGAAGCCGCGCGCGTCATAGAGGTATTTCGGCAGCCAGAAGAGCATGAAATACCAGGCCGAATCGCTCATGAATTTTGCGATCACGAGGCGCCTGGACGCCGCGCAAGCCCACAATCTCGCGAAACGACAGACGTTCGGCAAGCTGACGTGCTTCGATGACGTCGGTCGCGTCGACCGGGAGGCGAGCGTGGCTTCCCGCGATACGAAATCGCCCACCACAGCACCCAGAGCAATCCGATCGCTCCGGCTGAGAAGAAGACCGCGCGCCACCCGCTATAGATCAGCACCAGACCGATCAAGCGGCGGCGCCAGACAGCGAGCCGACCGCGGTTCCCGCGTTGATAAAGCCCATGGCGGTCGCGCGTTCGTGAGGGGCCAACCATTCCGATACCACGCGCGTGGCTGCTGGAAATGCGCCGCCCTCACCCATTCCGAGTAGAAAACGCATCGCCAGCAGCCACGCAAACGAGGTCGCAAAGCCGTGCAACATGCATGCCACCGACCACCAAAGCATGATCAGCAGGAAGCCGAGCCGCGTGCCAAGCTTGTCGAGCATGCGGCCACCGATCGCGTACAGGGCCGCATAGGAAAGCAGAAATCCGGTCTGCAGATACGAGAACTGTTGATTCGAGATCGGGATCGTTCGCTGGATCGCCGCAATGGCAACCGAAATGGTCTGCCGGTCGAAGTAGCTGATCGCAATCGCCGCTGTGACAAGCGCAACGTACCGCCAGCGGAGTGAATGCGTGCCGTCAGACGTTCCGACTTGGTCAGTCTTGGCCATCGCATCCAACGAACCCGTTTCCACGGCATCTGAAAATTCTGGGCAGGATCATTGTGAATGGCCCTGACTGCATTCGTCCAGGGTGCCGGTGACTTCACTATTGCGGCGGCGTGTGGCCGATGAAGCTGTCGGCCCACTGGATGAACTACTTCATGTTCGGCGCGTCGGTGTGGCCGCCGTCATGCTGCCGCCAGGCAAGCTGCCCGTCCAGCAGCCCCTGATTCACCGGCGGCATCTTCGCCGTGTGGTAGTCGCCTTCGATCTCCGAGGCCCTTCGCGCCCAGCAGCGTGAACACGCGGCTCGCGTCCACCGTGGCCATGAAGCTGCCCTGGTGATCGAGCCACTTGCGCATCGCCCTTCTCCGGAATGCCGTAGCTGATGAACGTGAGCCGCGGCGCGCACAGCGCGATCAGTTCGTTCGAATCGACCGGAATGTCGCCCGGCGTCTTGCTGCCAAACGTCGCTTCGGACGCACCGTACTTCATGAAGTTGCCGGCCATCCAGTAGTACTCGCCGCCGGTGAGGCTCTCCACCGCCTCGCCGAAGTTGCGCCGCAGCAGCGTGGCTCCGCCCTTGCCCGACGAACCGACCAGCACCATCGCGAAGCGCTGATCGAACGCCATCGTCACCAGCGCCGCCTTGCCGTAGCGCGACACGCCTTCGATGCCGACATGCTTCGCGTCCACCGCCGGATCGGTCTCCAGATAATCGAGTCCGCGGCCCGCGCCCCATGCCCACGCGCGCAGCGCGCCCCAGTCCTCCGGCTTGCGCGGCTGGCCTTTGTTCACCAGCCCGATGATGCCGCGCGTGATGCCCGCGCCGTCGTCCGCCTGCACGCTCGCCGGATCGAACAGCACAAATCCCCAGCCCGCCGCAATCAGCTGCCAGGTATTCGGCAGATCGCCATCTTCGTTCAACTGCGGAAACTGGAACGGCGTCGCCTTCACCGGCTGCCACGCCGGATGCTGCGCGAACACATCCTTCAGCGACGGGTCCTGCTGCACCAGCAGCGCCTTCCATGCCGCGTTGATGCGGTCGAGATCATCGCCGCGAGGCTCGTTCGGATTCGGGAATCCGGCGCGGCCGAACATCATCAGCACCGGCACCGGCCCTTTCGCGTTCGCCGGCGTCACCAGCGTCATGTGGATCTTCACGTTGATCGCCGGATACGACGAGTTGTCCACCTCGCCGATCAGGTCCTTGCGATCACCGGCGTGAAACCGATCATCTCGTGATCGACCGCGTTCACCGTCCACGTGACCTTGGGCACATTCTTCCGGCACGCGGCCATACACGTACTTCTCGATACATCTCCACGATCTCCGGCCGCCGCTTGTCCCACCACATCTTCGCCGTCGTCACCTTCGTGCCCGTCGTTCAGCGTGAGCGGATCGGGAAGATTCGGAAACGGATTCGCCTTCGACTCGTCGTAGTTGGCGTGATTCGGCGCCTTCTCATTGCCGCTCGGCCCCGGCCGCAGCGCCTTGATGCCCAGCTGGTCCATCATGTTCTGGTGGTCCTGGTCGGCGGTGAACGTCACCGGCGGCGCCGCGGAGCGTCTGCGCCAAAGCCGGCTAGTCGCCGCACGGCGATGAAGGAACACAACAAGGAAGACTCGACTTGAGGAAGATACGCACGCGAGCCTCCGCGAATGCTATGCTTGCTTCGTCTTTGAAAAGCGATTTACTTCGGGCGACCCATGGTAAACGGTCCGCAATGAAACACGCACGTGAAATTCTAGTGCAGTCCTCTTGATCGCGCTTTGGCATTCCCGTCGCAGCGGTCCACGCCACATGCCCGCAAACTGCGCATCCAGGCTCGCAGACCTGGGTCGCCAGTTGGGGAGCCTCGCAGCAAATTCCCGAGCCGCAAGAACGCGCTGCCCTCCGACGACCTGCGCGACGCCACCGTGCGCCAGATCTTTCATCTCTCGGTCGGCGGCACTGCTCTGCGCGTGCACGTGTCGAACGCATTCGGAACCGAAGCGCTGCACTTCACCTCCGTCGCACATCGCGCGCCCGCTCTCGCCGTCTTCGTCCGCAATCGATCCGGCAACCGACAACGCCGCTCACCTTCGCGGGCGCAAACGATGTCACCATTCCGCCCGGCGCCGAGTTCGTCTCCGACCCGATCGATTATCCCGTCGCGCCGCTCTCCGATCTGGCCGTGACCTTCCATCTCGACTCGCCGCCCGCCCGAGAGACAGGCCATCCCGGATCGCGCGCAACCTCCTATTACGTCCACGGCGATTCCGTCACCGCCGCCAACCTGCCCGACGCCGAAGCACGTGGACCACTGGTACCAGGTCTCTGAGATCGACGTGCTGGCTCACGCCCGCAGCGGCGTCCGTCGTCGTCGCTCTGGGCGATTCCATCACCGACGGCCACGGCGCCACCACCAACGGCAACGACCGCTGGACCGATGTGCTTGCGGCCACGCTTGCAGGCCTCGCCGGCGACGCGCAACATCGGCGTCTCGAACCAGGGCATCGGCGGCAATCATCTGCTCACCGACGGCCTCGGCCCCAATGCGCTCGCGCGCTTCGACCGCGACGTGCTCGCACCCGCAGGCGTGCGCTGGGTCATCGTCTTTGAAGGCGTCAACGATCTGGGCGGACTGGCCCGCAACGGCGAAGTCACGCCCGCCGACCATGCCGCCGAGGTCGCAACGCGTTCTCGCCGCCTACCAGCAGATCATCGCGCGCGCCCACGCCCACGGCCTCCGTGTCTATCGGCGCAACCATCACCCCCTACGTCGGCTCCGAGCTACTATCATCCCGGCCCGCTGAGCGAGGCCGACCGCCAGGCCGTCAACGACTGGATTCGCGCTGCCGGCCACTTCGACGCGGTCATCGATTTCGACGCCGTAGTCCGTGATCCGCAACCTCCTGATCGTCTTCTGCCTGCCTACGACTGCGGCGATCATCTGCATCCTTCGCCCGCCGGATATCGCGCCATGGGAGAAGCAGTTCAACTCAGCCTGTTCAGACACTAACTCAGCCCATTCAAGCTCCGACCGACCCAAGTTCGTGCAGTAGACTGCGATGTGGGGTCGAACCCTGCTTCTGGTTCGAAGGAATTCCAAAGTCAGTCTCTTGAAGGGTCCGTTCATGAAAGCCATTCATCCGCGGTTCTCAGCGTTTTGCATCATCCTCTATTCCGCTCTTCTGCACAATTCCATGCTTACCGCTCAGGCTCCAGCCTCTCCTCCCCTCATGCCGATGCCCTCGCACCTTACCCTTGGCGAGGGTCAGCTCCTGATCGACGGCGGGTTCTCAGTGAAGATCGATGGATACAGCGAGCCTCGCCTCGTTGCAGCCCGGACACGCTTCCTCGACACGCTCTCCCGCGAAACAGGAATCCCATTTGGCATCGATCCACAAGCCTCCGCAACCACCCTTACCATCAAAGCTGCGGGTCCCAGCGAAGAGATTCAGCGTCTCGGCGAGGATGAGTCATACCATCTTGCAGTCTCTGCCACAGAGGCACAGCTCACCGCGAAAACCCCGCTCGGCGTCCTGCACGGCCTTCAGACCTTTCTGCAACTGGTGAAGATCACGCCGCAGGGCTTCAGCGCTACCGGCGGTCACGATTGACGATCAGCCGCGCTTCCAGTGGCGCGGGCTCATGATCGACTCCGGCCGCCACTTCATGCCGATCGATGTGATCCAGCGAAATCTCGACGGGATGGAAGCCGTCAAGCTCAACGTCTTTCACTGGCATCTCTCTGAAGACCAGGGTTTCCGCGTCGAAAGCAAAGTCGTTCCCCTGCTGCAGGAGAAGGGCTCGAACGGGCAATACTACACGCAGCAGCAGATCCGCGATGTCATTCGGTATGCGCGCGATCGCGGAATTCGCGTGGTCCCCGAGTTCGACATGCCGTGCCACACCACCTCGTGGTTCGTTGGTTATCCCAACTGGCGAGCGGCCCCGGACCCTACAAGATCGAGGAGCCGGTGGGGCGTCTTCGATCCCGCAATGGATCCCACCCGCGAAAGCACGTACCGAGTTCCTCGATCGCTTCCTCGGCGAGATGACGGCGCTCTTCCCCGACGCCTACTTCCATATTGGCGGCGACGAGTGCAACGGAAAAGAATGGGACGCAAATCCGAAGATCCAGGCCTACATACACTCGCACGGCTTGAAAGATAATGCTGCGCTGCAGTCGCAGTTCACCGCAAGGCTTCAGAAGCTGGTAGCCGCTCATCACAAGATCATGGAGGGCTGGGATGAGGTTCTCCAGCCCGATACGCCGCGCGACGTCGTGATCCAATCATGGCGCGGACCCGCAGGGTTGGCGGCCGCGGCGCGACAGGGGAATCGCGCGCTGCTCTCGAACGGCTACTACATCGACCTGAATCAGCCGGCCTCCTATCACTACCTCATCGATCCGCTTGGCGGCGATGGCGCTTCACTCACTGCGGAACAAAAAGCCCGCGTTCTCGGCGGCGAGGCCACCATGTGGAGCGAGTTCGTCACGCCGGAGAACGTCGACAGCCGCATCTGGCCGCGCACCGCGGCGATCGCCGAACGCCTCTGGTCGCCGCAGGAGATGCGCGATGTGGACTCGATGTATCAGCGCCTCGCCATCGTCTCGCAGAAGCTCGAGTTCTACGGCCTGCAGCACTGCGTCCTCGACGCAATTTCATGCTGCAGCGCATGAGCGGGAGACCCCAACCCGCAATACCTCAAGGTCCTTGCATCCGTCGTGCAGCCGCCCGAGGGCTATCAGCGCGAGGATCTCTCAAGGAGTACCGCACCTTTAGCTCCTCTCAACCGCCTCGTCGATGCGGTGCCGCCCGAGAGCGAGACCGCGCGCGCAATTCAACGAACTCGCAAAACTGATCGTGGCCGGCAAAGCCTCACAGCAGCAGGCTCAACAGGCTCGCGATTGGTTGACGCTCTGGCGCGACAACGATGCGAAGCTCCAGCCCACTCTGCAAGGATCTGAAATCACAGCAGAGCTGATTCCGCTGTCTCATTCGCTATCACAGATCGCAGCCATCGGTCTCCAGGCGTTGGATGATCTTCAGGCTCATCAGCGCCCAGCCGCATCAACGCTCCAATCCAATCAGGAGACTCTCAAAGCCGCAGAGAAACCTGAAGCGGTTCTCCGCAACATGATCGTTCCACCCGTGGAGTTACTGGTGAACGCAACCGCCGCCCAGTAGACTGGGGCCACAGCGTCTCCGCAGTTGCCGTGTCCAGAACCATTGCGGCTGAATGGCCTTTGTTGGCTCTTCAATGCTCCAGCAATGCTCTCGCCGCCCACAGCACCGGTGCCTGTCCGTGAAAGTCACCGGTCTTGCGCGGCCGCGCAAGATAGTAGTCGTAGCTGTTCTCTTTGCCCGTCCCGACGCAGATACTTGTCACATCGGAGTTTTGATCCACAAACCCAGCGAGTGCGATCCATCCTCTTCGCGCCGCGGGACCGTAAGTCTCTTCCGCCAGCCACCCATGCCTGACACCCTCCACCATCGCAAACGTGAACATGCCCGTCGACGAGCTTTCCTCCCACGACTCCGGGTGGTCGATCAACTGTCGCCATGAGCCGTCTGAGGCCTGATGCTTCAGCAACTCGGCCATCATTTTCCGATAGCCGGTCAGAACCTCATCGCGCGCAGGATGACCCTCCGGCAATGACAACAGCATCTCCGACATTCCCGCTGCCACCCAGCCGTTTCCTCGCCCCCAGAAAAACGGCACATCCGGCGCATGAAAGAAGAGCCCGTTCGGCTGCTGCAGCTTGCGCAGATACGCAACCATCTCGCTCGCTGCCCGGTCCAGGTACTTGCGATCGTTCGTCGCTCGATACGCCTCCAGCTGCAAGATCGTGATCATGTACATGTCGTCGATCCAGTAGCGAGTCTGGCCAGACAGTCCATCGGGTTGCGGCTTGCTCCATTGCCTGTCCGCGAAGCGCAGCCCCATCGCACGTGTTGCCGCGTCTTTGTTGCCGATCGAGATTTGCAGCGGAACCGCGCCGAAGATGTCGAAGTCGACATGCTCCTTGTCCGGTATCAGCGCTTGACCCTCCGCCGTGAGCAGCGGCTTAAAGCGATCTTGAAGTTGCTTTTCGAGATCGGCATTTCCCGTCGCCTCTGCAAATGCCAGCGCGCCATACCAGGTGCACACCTCCGGATAAGTGATCGGTTGCAAATGCGCGCTCCCCAGATAATGAGCAGCAACTGCGCTACCAACTTTTTGAGGATCGGCATTCTCCGGCCAATTCTGAAAATACTTCTGCTGTGCCATCAGACACAGCGAACTTGAGATGAAAATCATCCCGATGCTCGCCACACGAAAACCGCGCACGTTCGTTGTCTCCCTCTCCGTAATCTGCTGTACCGATCCGGCCTTCCAAATTCTGATCATAAATCTGCTGATCGACAAACCGGAGTAACCAAGCGAAGCCGCGGCCTGTTATGTTGGCAGTCACATGCCTCAACGCCTCACCATTGCGATCGATACGGGCGGCACCTTCACCGATTGCGTCTACCGCGTCGCAGGACAACTTCAGGTGCTCAAGCTGCCCTCTACGCCCGACGATCCCGGCCGTGCCATTCTTGCCGCCATCGAACAAATTGCCCGGATCTCTGCGCACGAACGATACGGAGCCTCGCTTGAGATACGCCACGGCACAACCGTTGCCACCAATGCTCTCCTTGAGCGCAAAGGCGCCCGCGTCGCCTTCGTCACAACGGCCGGCTTTGAAGACACACTTGCCATCGCCCGCCAGACCCGTCCCAGCCTGTACGACTGGAACCATCACCGCCCCGAGCCCATCGCCCCGTCAGATTGCTGCTTTGGTGTTCCCGAGCGCATCGGCCCTGATGGCGCTGTCTTGCTCGCCCCGACTCAGCGCTCCCTCAAGGAACTGCGCCGCCAAATCGAATCCGCCCAGGCTAAATCCATCGCCGTCTCGCTGCTTTTTTCCTTTGCCAACCCCGTGCACGAGCGCGCCGTTGCCAAGTCACTTGCATCACTCGGTCTTCCCATCTCGCTCTCGTACGAAATCCTTCCTGAGTTCCGCGAGTACGAGCGCGCCTCCACCGTTGCTCTCAACGCCTACCTCGCGCCGAACATGCAGAGTTACATCATGGGTCTCCAGCGGGACCTCGCACGCCGCAAAGCTCAGCTCAGCGTCATGCAATCCTCCGGCGGCATCCTCTCTGCAGAAGTCGCGTCTCGCGAGCCGGTGCGCACCATCCTCTCCGGTCCTGCCGGCGGCGTCATCGGCGCATTGAGTGTTGCGCGCTCTGTCGGCATCGATCGCGTCCTCAGCTTTGACATGGGCGGCACCTCCACTGACGTTGCCCTCATCCACGCTGATCGCGAGCCCACAACCACAACGGAAGGCAACGTGGCTGGCCTCCCCGTCTCAGTGCCCATGCTCGACATCCACACTGCGGGCGCGGGCGGAGGCTCACTCGCATGGATCGACATCGCCGGTGCGCTGCAGGTAGGCCCTCAATCTGCCGGTGCTGATCCCGGTCCCGCGTGCTACGGCCGAGGAGACGGCGCCACCATCACCGACGCAAATCTGTTACTTGGCCGCCTTCATTCCGACCACTTCCTTGGCGGAGCCATGCGCCTCGACAAAGCCCGTGCTCATCAAGCGTTGAATCGCGTTGCACTCAAGAGCTTTGATAGCGTCGAGAAACTCGCCGAAGGCATCCTCCGAGTCGGCAACGCCCGCATGGAGAGCGCTCTTCGCCGCGTCTCCGTCGAGCGTGGCTACGATCCGCGCACCTTCACCCTTCTGGCATTTGGCGGAGCGGGCCCGCTGCACGCCTGCGCGCTTGCATCATCCCTCGGCATAAGCAAGGTCCTCATTCCCTCCGCTCCCGGTGCGCTCTCCGCACTAGGCATCCTCGACGCCGACCTTCGCCGCGAGTTCTCGCGCACCGTGATGATCCCCCCCGGAAGCCCGCGAATCCCGCAAGTCTTCCGCGAACTGGAATCTGAGGCCCGGGAAGTCTTTCGCAGGGAAGGGAAGCGGCCCGTCCTCGCGCGCTCTGCCGATCTCCGCTACCACGGCCAGGGCTTCGAGCTGCGTGTCGACTGGGCCCGAGACGCACTCTCTCGCTTTCATCTCCTCCACGAAAAGTCGTACGGATACTCCGATCCGTCGCGCCCCGTCGAGATCGTGACCCTGCGCGTCCAGGCCATCGCCAGAACGCCCCAACCGCGAACCCTTCGCGCCAGGCGAACCGCCGCCAAAGCCGATCGCGCGTTCCTCGCTCCTCATCGCATCTTCGAAGAGGGTCGCTGGCGTCGCGGCGCGCTCTACGATCGATCTCTTCTGCGATCCGGCAATCGAGTCGCCGGTCCTGCCGTGATTGTTGAACTCAGCGCCACCACTTACCTTCCCACCGGCTGGCAAGCCTCTGTCGACGCGCTCTGCAATCTCGTACTCACCCCAACACCAAGCCGCGGAGGCCGCCGATGAAAAGCCGCCAGCTCGATCCCGCAGAGATCGCCGTCATCGGCCATGCGCTCCATTCGGTCGCAGTTGAAATGGGCATCGCCCTTCGTCGCACCGCCTTCTCTCCCAACATCAGGGAACGCCGCGACTACTCCTCCGCTGTCTTCTCGGCCGACGGCGACCTCATTGCCATGGGCGATGACATGCCCGTTCACCTCGGCTCCATGCCCATGTCGGTCTCCGCTGTTCTCGCCGCAATGCGACTCGCGCCCGGCGACGTCGCGCTTCTCAACGACCCCTTTCGCGGCGGAACGCACCTGCCCGATATCACCATGGTCGCGCCGGTCTTCCTTTCGCGCCAGAGTCGTCCGGCTTTCTACGTCGCAAACCGCGCGCACCACGCCGACGTGGGAGGAATGCATCCCGGCTCCATGGGACCATGCCGCGAAATCGCCCAGGAGGGCATTCGCATCCCACCCGTCAAGCTCATGCACGCAGGCAAGGTGGACTCGCAGGTGCTCGCAATCCTGCTCTCCAACGTGCGAACGCCCGCAGAACGGGAAGGCGACCTCACCGCGCAACTAGGCGCCTGTCGCATCGGCGTCTCACGCACGCTGGAACTGATTCAGCGCTTCGGTCACGCGCGTCTCTTGCGCGGCGTCCACGCAATGATGCAGGGCTCCGAGCGACTCATGCGCGCGGTTCTCGCATCACTTCCCGCCGGTGAGTGGCACGCCGAAGATTTCCTTGATGACGACGGCGTGCTTCCCGGTCCCATCGGCATTCGCGTCACGTTCCGCAACGATCCCGTTCGCCGCCGCGCTATCGTCGACTTCGCGGGCACCGACCCGCAGGTTCCCGGCAGCCTCAACGCCGTCTACGCCATCACCTGGTCCGCAGTCTTCTATGTCGTTCGCTGTTTGCTTCCCGGTGAATCCATCGCCACCGCCGGCCTCATGCGCCCCGTTCAGGTCCTCGCGCCAGTGGGAACCGTTGTCAATGCGGCTCCACCCGCGGCGGTCGCCGGTGGCAATGTTGAAACCTCGCAGCGCATCGTTGACGTTCTCATGCGCGCTCTCGCGCTGGCGCTTCCCGGCCGCATTCCATCCGCAAGCTCAGGCACCATGAACAACCTCACCATTGGCGGCATCGACCCGCGTTCAGGCGAGCCCTACACCTACTACGAAACCGTCGCCGGCGGCCTCGGCGCCTCACCTCAAATTGACGGAGCCAGCGGCCATCACGCCCACATGACCAACTCGCTCAACACTCCCGTCGAGGCGCTCGAATACGCCTATCCATTTCGCATGGTGCGATACGCTCTCCGCCGCAACTCCGGCGGCGCTGGCCTCCATCGCGGGGGCGACGGTCTCGTGCGCGAAATCGAATTGCTCGGCGACGCACATGTCACCCTGCTGGCCGACCGTCGGAAATCACAGCCGTGGGCACTCGAAGGCGGCGACCCCGGAGCCCTCGGACGCACCACCATTACCCTCAATGGAAAAGAGCGCGAGCTTCCAGGCAAATGCACAATCGAACTCCCCGCCGGTTCGCGCATCCGCATCGAATCCCCCGGTGGCGGCGGCTGGGGCCATTCATAGTTGTCAGTTCAGGTTTTGTAACAGGGCACGGCTGGTAGGTCAGGGCTTCAGCCCTGATTGCCACAAATAACGCAAAAATCAATCTGGCTTTCAGCCCCCGAGGAAATCTGATACCGTCAACCAACTTTAATTCTGGGCTCTTGCGCTGGGCGTGAACCTGCGCAGCACGAACTCTTGTATGAGGGCGTTCACAGTGCGGACGCCAGTGGTGATGAAGAAACCCTCGAACACAAGCCCCGGTCCCCGGTTGCTCTCTGGATAGTAAATGTTCGAAATTGCGCCGGAGATCAGATCGCCTCCCAGACTTGAGATATTCGGCTGTGTCTTCCCATTGTCACCCTTGCAGATGTATGGACTGGAGAGTGCATGGAGGGCGCGCGATTTCTTTGTTCCTGTGCCTTGGTAGAAGTAGCGTGGATCCTGGTGCAGAAGCGATGGCAGGATGGCGCCGCCAAAAAATACGTCGGTTGTCGTATCCGCCAAGCCCGCTCCGAATCGCTGAGCGTACCCGTCCCAGCCTTGTTGATAATTCGGAACGTCTCCCGCCTGATAGACGGCCGCCATAAAAGCAATTCCGAAAAAGGTCACCGGATCGGTGGCGGCTTTGTATGCCAGCCTGAACTTCAACTTGGTTGTGAGCGGCACGGGATGCGGATCATAGGTGACAAAAAAATTAGGAATGATTCCGAAGACGCGCTGCTTCTCCTCGATCGTGACCTGCTCGGTGGCGATCTGCTCCCGCGTCGCATAAACAGTTACCGATGCCACCGAGTCCGGAATCTTGAGCTTGATCTCCGACAGAAAGAGGTACTGCCCCGGGGTGAGGACAATGGCCGGCGATACCCAGTTTTCGAGATCCTTGGCGCTTATCGTGATGTGATATTGGACTCCGGGTTTGAGGCCGCCGAATTGAAAGGCTCCGTTGTCGTTGGCAACGGTAGTCAGGCGGTCCTTCGAATGAACACCTTCGAGTACGACCGTCGCACTGGCAACAGTGTCCCCGTTCGCATCGGTGACAGTGCCGCTGATATTTGCAGTCGCAGGAGCAGTCGTTTGTTCGTCCGAAGGCTCGATATTCGAATCAACATGCTGCGGTTCTGGAGCATCCGGAAGCGAACTGGAAAAGCCAGCCGCCTCGACAGAGGCCTTCCCGGGAATCGGATATCCCATCGGTCCCTGCGCAAACGCAGCGACAGGCACGAAGAGAACGGTACAACCTATGATCAGTTGTCGAGCAACTCGCATTCACACACCAACAATGACTGGGGGCTTGAAATCATTGGTTCAGCCGGACGCTTCAGCGCGGGCAATTGAAGTTTCGCAGCAGGATCTGGAATATCCTGCCCCGGCTCTTCAAGATTAAATGATTAGATGCCGGGCACGATCTCAGATCGTAAATTCGTTCAATTGTTGCGCTTGGCGCTCGGAGTAAGCTTGCGCAAAACGAATTCCTGAAACAGGCTGCTTCCGGCGCGCTCCGCCGTGGTGATCAGCACATTCTCAAACGTGGGTCCAACTCCCCGGTCCGCTTTCGGATAATAGAGGTTTGCGATAGCGCTTGATGCGATATCGCCGCCCACACTCGAATAGTTCGGCTGCAAGTGGCCGCTGTCGCCCTTGCAGACAAACGGATTCGACAGCGCGTGCAACATGCGTGACTTCACGGTTCCCGTTCCCTGGTAGTAGTAGCGCGGATCCTGATGCAGCAGCGAAGGAAGAATCGCGCCTCCAAACATCACGTCCGTCACGCCGTCTGCATACTCCTGCCCGAAACGTTGCGCATACCCTATCATCCCCTGCTGATATGCGGGCCTGTCGAATGCCTGATTCACTCCGGCCATGAATCCGGCTGCGACAAAGCTGATGGGGTCAATCGAAACCTTGAAGGCCATCCTGAATTTCAGCTTCGTCGTCAGAGGCACTGCATCTCGCGAATCGTAAATAACATAGAAGTTCGGAATAAATCCAAGTACACGTTGCTGTTCCGCAATCTCGACTTGTTGAGTAGCGATCTGTTCGTTGCTTGAGTACACAGTCACCGAAGACACATCGCCCGCCAGTTTGAGCTTGACTCCAGTGACATCAAAAAACTGGCCCGCGGACAACACGATCGGCTGCGAAGTCCAATTCTCGAATCCCTTTACGCTTATCGTCAGATGATAGGAAATGCCCGGCTTGACTCCGCCGAAGTTGAAAAAGCCGCTGTCATCCACTACCTGGCTGCGATGATCCGCAGGATCTCCGCTTTCAAGAACGACAGTTGCGCCCGTTACCAGGTCTCCCTGCGCATCCGTGACCGTGCCGCTGATATTTCCAGGTTGATCGGCCGAAGCTGACGCGGCGCTCTTCTGCGGCTCCGGCGCATCCACCAGTGCCGCAGGGGTCCTTCCCTCGGTCGCCTGAGAGGCCTCGGCACTTGCCGCCTCCGTCGCGGGATTCAATTCCTGCGCGCGCAGCCCGGCAGAAGCGACAAGCGACAACAGGGCTCCTAACAATACCGCATGAAGAAAGGTATAACGAAAGCGCATCCATGCATCCAGTCAAGAAAATTCAGGTGCATGATCGAGGAAGTCAGAAGAGTACCTGAATCCGCGAATGCACCGACAGACGCGCCCGTCCTGTAGGACCGCGCAGCAGAACGAGCGAACGTTCGGCGTCGTATCAAACTTAGACGTATTCTTCCTCAACTCGGATACAAATTAACTGTCATTCCGGCCAGAAGGTAACCTTCTGATTTACCGCGCCGCCAGGCGGCTCTTGATCTCGTTCAGCAAAACTTCCACCTTATCTTCGCTTTCCAGCGCCCTGAACTTGTCCTCCAAGCTTTCGGGAGAAAGGATCTCACTGGCCGCGGAGTTCTCCGCCGCAGTCACGTGTACCTTGCTCTTCATGCGCCCCAGCGCGTGCTCCTGGTCCGTGCCCACAACCTGCCGCGCTTTCGTCGCCCGCCCGACAACCTTCGCTCTGCGATGTTCGGCAATCAGCATCTCGCAATGCGCACGTGTCTCATCGAGCTTTTGCTGCAGCTTGTGCAGTGCCTGGCGCAAATTGTCGGCCTCGTGCTTCTGGTCTTCAGCCTGCGTCGTGAAGCCGGCCGCCAGTTGATCGTTGCTCAAGGCGCGCTCCAGCGCTGCCCGCGCAAGATCGTCCTGACTTTTTGAAACCGCAAGCTCTGCTTTCCGTTTCCAGTCCGCAGAGTGTTGCACATGCTCGGCGCGCTTCTTCTCCAGCAGATGTTGATCCGCAATCGCAATCGCTACTTGCGTCTTCACCTGCATCAGCTGGTTCTCCATATCCAGCACAATCTGCTTCAACATCCGTTCCGGATCCTCAGCCTTCTCCACCAGATCGTTTAGGTTCGCGCGAAGTAAAGTACTCACTCTGTCCAGTAGTGACATGACGTCCCTCCTTCATTCCTTGCCGTTAGCCGGGTGATGCTCTTTCAAAATCCCGGGTGCCCCATCCTAGCCGCCACTTTTCTTTTGCGGCTAGGGTGGGAGACCCCAAGCAGGCCCCGAAAGATCCACGCTACTTGCCGTTCGCCGCGCCGTTCTCCGGCTTCTGCCTGATTGCCTGCACGTTCGACATCAATTGCTTGATGTCCATGCCGCTCAGAGCTTCAAACAGCGCGGGCACCTGCGCTGCAATCTTCGTCATGTCACCGGTAATCTTGTGCGCGCCGGCCGCGCCGTCGTTGCCCGTTGAGACGATCGTGATCTTGTCCACCTTCGCCAACGGCTCAGCCATCGCGCGAACCACATCCGCCATGTTCGTCAGCAGCTTGTCCACAACTGCGGCCTGGTTCCATTCCTGATAGGCCTCAGCCTTCACGCTCATCGCCTTGGCTTCCGCTTCGCCTTTCTGGAAGATGATCGCGGCCTCCGCCTCACCTTGCGAACGGATCGCTGCTGCGCGTCCCTCCGCTTCTGTCGTCAACCGTGCTCTTTCCGCCGCGGCAAGATTCTCGATCCGCTGGCGTTCAATCTCTGCACCCTTCAGTACGGTAGCGATCAGTTCCTTCTCGTGGCGCGCGATCTCGGCTTCCTGCACCTTGATCTGGCCTTCCTTTTCTACCTGCTGTACCTTCACCTGCTCGAGCGTCACTTGCTGCAGCATTACGTTGGTCTGCAACTCGTAAGCCTTGTCGGCCTGCGCCTGCTGACGGCGACTCTGCTCGGCATACTCGCGCCTTCTTGATGTCGAGATCGCGTTGCGCCTCGGCCTGGCGCGCCGCAGAGGCAGTCTCCGCAATCACGCGGTCCTGGTCCGCCTGCGCCTTTGCTACCGCGGATTCTCTCAGAGCAGTGGCCCGCTTGATCGCCGTGTCCCGCTCCGCATCGGCCGTCGCCATCTCCGCGTCGCGCTTGATGCGCGCCACATCCGGCCGGCCCATGTTCGCGATGTACTCGTTCTTGTCGCGCACTTCCTTGATCGTGAACGAGATCACCTCCAGGCCCATCTTGCTCATGTCTTCGGCGCACGTCGCGCGCATCCGCTCGCCCACCATCTCGGGCTCTTTCACAATCTGCTCTACTGTCAACTGTCCGATGATCCCGCGCAGATGTCCCTCCATCACCAGTCGGATCAGCCCTTCGCGCTGCGCCGGACTCTTGGTTAGAAACTGTTCAGCCGCGGTGAGAATCGAAGCCTGGTCGCTGCGAACCTTGATCTGCGCAACAGCTTCAACTGTTACGGCCACACCCTGCTTGGTATAGAGATCCTGCTGCGGAGCCACATCGAAGCTCATCAGCTCAAGGCTCAACTCGCGGCAGTTCTCCACCATCGGGAAGATCACCGTGCCGTGACCCTTGATCACGCGCGGCCCCCTGAAGCCATACACAATCAGCGCCTCATTCGGCCCGGCCTTGCGATACATCCTGGCAATAATCCCCATCAGGATGATGAGGACCAGTAAACCAATTCCGACAAAGATGATCAGTTCAGGTTTCATTGCGTTCCCGGTCCTTTCACCGGGAGGTGAATTGTTGATGGTTCATTGTTTCGAGCTCGCCTTGCGGCCGCTCCTGGGAAACAACTTGGCGAGGAACCCCAGCAGGAAAATTCCCACAAGGATTCCCATATCCGTAATCAGCACCGCCGTATTCGTCATTGCAAACCTCAGCATTCAATGTTCAGTCTTCAGTTGCCAGCAGCGTCCTGTCCTAGTCCCTATGTCCCTATTCCCTCCTCCCACCGCCTCACATACGCGATTCCTTTCTCGTAGCGAATCACGTAAACTTCCTCCTCTTTCTCAATCACTTCCCCGTCCTCTGAGCGCGCAGCAGACGACATCACCGCGCCCATCTGCTGGTACACGATCTCGCCTGTTCCTCCACTCCGTATTGCAGAAGACACGCGCCCCACCACGCCCACAACAAACGTGTCGTCCGCCGTCAATTCCCGCTCGTGCGGCAGCATCACTTTCGTCAGGAAGAGAAACAGGATTGCTCCTCCCGCGATCCCGCAGATGCCGGCCAGCACCAGCACAACGCCGGCCACAAATCCTCCGTAGCGCGTCAGCAGATATCCCGCCGCGCCAAACCAGCAGAGAAAAATCATGATGGAGAACGCGTTCCACCACGGAACATTCGCGCCCCCCTGCGCGGAGCCGCCTCCACCGCTGTGGGGCAGGTGGACCGTGTGCGACACATGCGGAACGTGTCCCGCATGCGGAACATGAGGCAGGTGCACATGTCCGCCAAAATGCCCCATCCCGCCCAGCAGTGAAAGAACACTCAACAACAGCCCCACAAGAAAGCACGTCAGATAAAAGGTTTCCCAGTTCATTTGTGCGCCCTCTCTTTCGAACGCCCTTTCGTTCCTGATCCCTGATCCCGCCGGTCCCTGATCCCTGCTCCCTGGTTCCCTGATCTTTGGCCTCAGTACCTCAGCCAGCCGCGGCATCAGTCCCGGCGTTTCCAGAATCGCTTCCAGCAGCAACAGACAATCCCGCGAGCGCTCATGCTGCGCCACCGTCAGCAGCGCATGCTTCAGATCCGAATCGCGCCGGAATCGCTCCGCACCCGCCACCAGCCACAAATCGAGCTTGTCTTCCAGGTTGCGCACTTCGCTCAGCAACTCGGGGTGGTAGCCGTCGGGATCGTCCACCAGGTAGCCGGGATGGACCTTGAAAAACTTCGCAAGGATCTGCCGCGTCGTGTTCGTCAGGTGCGGCCGCGCGCCGCTCTCGATCTGCGAAAGATAGCTCTGGCTGAGCTTCGACCCCGTCTCCGCCTCAATCGCGCGAACCATCTCCTGCTGGCTCAGGTCGCGATCAAGCCCCCTGAGCTTGCCCTCAACCTCGCGCAAGTACCGGATTTTCTCGCCAAGCTTCATAAACCTTGCCCTGATCAGGTTCGAAATCTTCCCAAACAATCATTGCAAATCGCAATAATCATATCGCAATCTGCAATATGTGTCAACAGAAATCGCGAGATGGATGCAAGTCAATGTGAAGACACGACTTAACACGAGACGAAAGAGGTCGTCGCTTTGAAGAGGGCGACTTCGATCGGGAGCAGCCTATTGCCAGAGCACTTTCCCAGACATGCGAAGGCCCTCCGGTATCGCCGGAGGGCCTTCAATCAACAGCAATCCATCCTACGCCGTTATGGTCCGCGTCGGTTTGGATCCCCACAGCCCGTAATAGGCAATGTAGAGGTAGCAGATCACCGGAAGAATAAACGCCATCTGAATTCCCACCTTGTCAGCCAGCGCACCCAGCATATAGGGAATCACGGCGCCTCCTACAACGGCGGTCATGATCAGTCCCGATCCCTTGCTGGTCATCGGACCCAGTCCCGCGATGCCCAGCGTGAAGATGTTTGGGAACATGATCGAGTTGAAGAATCCGCATAGAACCAACGTGTCAGATCGCGGTCTGTCCCGACGTAAACATCGAAACCAGAACCAGCGCAGCCGCTGAGAATCCGAAGATGCCCAGCAGTATTCCCGACCGCACCTTGGTCAGAATTCCAGCGCCCAGCAAGCGGCCAATCAGCGCGCCACCCCAGTAGAGCGAAACCAGGAACGATGCCGTCTTCGCGCTGCTCATTCCCTGCAGTCTTGAAGTAGTTCACCGCAATCGAAGCCAAGCCCCACCTCTACGCCCACATAGAAGAAGATCCCGATTGCGCCGAGCACCGTGTGCTTGTAGCTCCAGATGCTGCGGCTCAGAATCGGATCACCCTCTTTCGCAGGGCGGAAAGCCTGGGTCTGCGCGATGGGAGGCAGATGCGCAAACGCAACCGCAAGTCCCAGAATCAGCAAGCCGGCGGCAATCGCAATATAGGGTCCGCGAACGGTGTCGGCAATCTGCGGCCTTGTTCGTGAGCTTCTGCGGGGTCTGTCAGAATGTATGCACCAGCCACCAGCGGCGCAATCGTGCCACCCAGCGAATTCAACGCCTGCGCCAGCGTCAGGCGAATGGGCGCCGTGCTCTCCGGTCCGAGAATCGAAACATATGGATTCGCCGAAGTCTGCAGCGCGGTAACGCCTGCTCCCACCACAAACACAGCTGTCAGGAACAGCGGAAAGCTGACCATCTTCGCGGCTGGCACGAACATCAGGCAGCCCAGCACCTGGATGAATAGTGATACGACCATCGTCTTCTTGTAGCCGATCGTCTCAATCAGCCTTGAAGTAGGCGAGGAGAACACAAAGTAGGCGAGAAAGAATGCCGACTCGGCCAGCATCGCCCACGCATAAGGCAGATCGAAGATCGACCGCAGGTGCGGAACCAGGGCCATGTTCAGGTTGGTGATGAACCCAAAAATGAAGAACAGCGCAGTGACCGTGATGAACGGCACAACGTACCCGGCTGAGGTAAGTCCCGTTGATGCCGGCTGATTTGCTCGCGTTGCCATATCCGTTTGCTCCCCCGCTTCCTCAAATTGCGCCCGGTAAGGGCGCGTTCGCGTGTCCTGCGATCAGTGCACGCTTTGTCTTTGACCAGCCTGTTTTCGCTTGGTCGCTTCGCAGCGGCCCAGACAACGGGCCATTTTGCACCACACAACACTATACGGAAAACCCCACGATGGGGAAGTGATTGCGGCAACAGTCATCCCCAGGGGCACTCCCCTTGCCACCAGTCGTGTTTCGCCTCCGCAACGCGCCCGTTTCTCCACATGTGCTCTGCTCCGCATCACGGCGGAATTCTCCTTAAATGCCTTATCCTCAAGAGAACCAAGGAGACATTTGTGGCCATCGCAATTCTGACCAATGCCCGGTTGAAGAAGATTCTTGCCGCCCTTGAGGCCAACTGGCAGGCGGAAATGGAGGGCTACTACACCTATCAAACCCTCGCCGATCGCGATACCGACCCCGTCCGCGCCCAGGTCCTGCGCCATCTCGCCACCGCCGAGTGGGAGCACGCCGCCCTCTGGCATGGCCGCATCGTCGAGCTCGGCGGTTCCGAGCCTGTCTACAAGGGAAACCCCGGTGGCGAGGCGAATTCGCTGGCCAACCGCGCCGGCGGCGTTCGCATGGCCCTGCGCCGTCTCGAGATTGAAGAAAGCCGCCACATCGCCAACTACGGCCGCCAGTTAAAGGAGCTCGGCGACGAAGGCTCCATCGCCATCCTCGACCACGTCATTGAAGACGAAAAGGATCACCACCGCGAACTCGGCTCATTGCTGCGCGGCCACTACCAGCCCTCGGCCGGCACGCCCGCCAGTCGACCCCAAGGCCGTTCTCGACGAACTGCTGGCCAAGCGCAACGAGGGACGCAAGCAGGCCGGCGCCTGGATCGGCGACGCCATATACGGTGTCAACGACGGCCTCGGCGCCATCTTCGGCATCGTCTCCGGCGTCTCCGGCGCAACCGCCGGCGACAGCCAAGTACGTGCTTCTCGCCGGACTCTCCGGCATGATCGCCTCCGCGCTCTCCATGGGCTCGGGCGCCTATCTCGCCGCCAAGAGCGAACGCGAAATCTACCACGCCGAAATCGCCCGCGAGCGCGAAGCCATCCGGATGAACTGCCCGGAAGCCCGCGAACTGCTCTCGCTCTACTACCAGGTCAAGGGCCTGCCCTGAAGCCGACGCCGACCACATGGTCAACCACATCGCCAACGATCCAGAGCAGATGCTTCGCGCCCTCGCCAGCGAACGCCTCGGCACCTCTGAAGAAGCGCTCTCCAACCCCATCGTCTCGGCCAGCTCCGGCGCGCTCTCCACCGCCGTCGGCGCAACCATCCCGATCATCCCGTTCTTCTTCATGCACGGAATCCCGGCGGTCATCGCCGCGGCCGTCATCTCGCTCGCTTGCGCACTTCGCCGTTGGCGCAGCCAAGAGCCTCATCACCGTCCGCTCCTGGTGGTCCTCCGGCATGGAGATGACCGTCGTCGGCGCAGTCGAAGGTGCCGTCACCTACGGCATCGGAATCCTGCTCGGCAAAGGCGGCATGTAGTGGGCGGACTTATCCCTCTTAATGACGCATCCCGCCCCGTGCGCTTCGCCGGCGTCACCGTTTTCATCATCGTCCTCAACTTGATCGTGTTCCTTCTGGAGCTGCAGCACGGCCAGGCGTTTGTATTGACCTGGTCAGTGGTACCCATACGCATCATGCACGGCCAGGCCTTGGTCACCCTTCTCACGTCCATGTTCATGCACGCCGGGTGGATGCATATTATCGGCAACATGATCTACCTATGGGCCTTCGGCCGCGAGATCGAGCAGAATATGGGCGCGCTTCGATTTCTCCTCTTCTATATCTGCGGAGGAATCGTGGCAATGATGGCGCAGATCCTCGGCGATCCCTCCTCCCAAATCCCCTCCCTCGGAGCCAGCGGGGCCATCGCCGCCGTGATGGGAGCGTTTCTCGTTACGTTCCCCCGGGACCGCATCCGCACCCTGATTTTCTTCCTCATTTTCGTTCGCGTGAGGTTCATTCCCGCGGCCCTGCTTATCGGATTCTGGTTCCTCATGCAGGTCATCAACCTTGGCCCGGTCGCCCACGTCCGCACTGGCGGAGTGGCCTACCTGGCCCACGTGGGCGGTTTTCTGTTCGGCGTCGTCACAGCCCGGCTCTTTTCGAATCCCCGCCGCGTGGATTACCGCGACTAAAACTGCATCAAACCCGCTCCGGGAATATTCATGAAGTATCTCGAACCCAGGCTTTGGGTTCGAAGGGGGAGGCTATGACCACCTCGACCACGGCCCGCGCCGCGCGAGCCGCCCATCGTGCCAATCAAATACGTTAATTTGTCCGAACGAAATGTTGGGTAGGATACACAGAATGGAGGATGCTCTCTTGTGATATATTGTTTTTTGTATCTCCCCGCAGATGCTAAATTTGTGGCGCCCGCACAAATTTCTTATCACACCCTCATATCACTCCTAACGTCCCTATAAATCAGTTATTTACGCCTTTGACTGCCACCCTGTTCCGGGTTTGGCATCTGGCTTGCTATTATTAGAACAATTCCCCAAATTTTAAGGCTCTTCGGCCTGCTTAGGTTGCGGCAATCCTGCACCCAGGCGGATATCCGTCATTTCGTCAACCGTCTATATCGTCTTTTTTTTACTAACTACTCATCCCTTGGGAAAGGAACAAGCAACGATCGGAAATACTAAGCATCTTCGGACGCTCTTGTTGAGCGCCGCGCTGGGTGCCGGTTTAGCCGCCGCCACGTTGGCTCCTGTTGCCGTCGCGCAAACCAGCCTCGGAACACTAACCGGGGTCGTCCGCGACGCCAGCGGTGCCGTCATTCCAAATGCTGACGTCGTGGTCACAAACTCCGCGACAGGCGAGATTCGTGAAGCCATGAGCAATGAGCTCGGCGCATATCGTTTCGACGCACTGCCCAACGGTGCCTACAAGCTCCACGTCGAGTCGGCCGGCTTCGAGAAATTCAATGCCAATGGTATCAAGATCGCGCCCTCCGTTACTCAGTCCTATGACCCGACACTGAAAGTCGGTTCTGCGGCAAACGAGACCGTCGAAGTTATCGCCGATGCGCAAGTACTCCTCAACAAGGAGAACGCCTCGCTCTCCGGAACCATTGCTCCTGAGCAAATGCAGAGTCTGCCCATCTTCAGCCTGAACCCGATCGACCTCCTTACCACGGTTCCGGGCGTGCAGCTCGTCTCGAACTCTGGATTCTCGCAGGGTTCCAGCATTCAGGTCAGCGGTGCCCGCCCCCGTTCGAATAACTTCATGATCGACGGCCAGGAGATCAACGACGCCTCTATCGGCGGTCAGGCCCTTCAACCGCAGATCCCCGATATGTACTCCGATACGGTGGTCTACACCCACAATGCGCCCGCCGAATTCGGCCGCGCCTCGGGCGGTGTAGTCAACCTCGTCACGAAAGGCGGCAGCAACACCTTCCACGGCTCAGCCTGGGAGCTCTACTCCGGCTCCGGCCTGAATGCGCTCGACGGACAGACTCGCCAGATCGCGACTGATCGGTCCGACAAGGCCCGCTACAACCAGCATCAGTACGGCTTCACCGTCGGCGGACCTCTCCTCCGCAACAAGCTCTACGCCTTCGGCGCCTCTCAGTGGTCGCGCTACTACGGAATGGAGCAGGCCTCAGAGATTCAATCTGCCCAATGCAGGATGGCGTGGCCCTCCTGCAAACCATGGCCAACGGATCCGGAACCACAGCTACTCAGGCAGCCCTGATGCTCAAGTACCTCGGCAACGGCGAATACGTGAAAACTTTCTCCGACTTCGGGCTCGATGTTAAGACAGCCCAGTGGGTGCAGCCTGCCCGGCTTCGAATTCCGGCTGCACGCTCGGAATGGATTTGTACCGTCGCCCTGCCGTCGCGGCCAGCAGCCCTGACACGCAGTGGACCTACAGAATCGACTACACGCCTCGCAGTGCCGACACCTTCACCTTCCGCTACCTGCATGACCGCAGCATCCTGACGCCAGATTTCTTCACCAACGGCGCCGCGTTGCCCGGTTTCGACACCCAACAGGGCGGTCCCTCCGAGCTTGGCCAGGGCAGCTGGACCCACATCTTCACGTCGCACCTGCTCAACGAGTTCCGCGCTGCCGAAACCCGCTTGAACTACCTTCTTCCTGCCCACGTCAGACACGCTAAGCAATCCGCTTTACACGGCCCAACGTCGTCTTCGACACCTCGTCCAAAAACCAGGACATGACGACGCTCGGCTTCAACCAGAACTTCCCGCAGGGCCGCGCGCAGGACATGTACCAGTTCCAGGACACCGTCTCCTGGACCAGTGGCCGCCATACCGTCCGCGCAGGCGCCGACATCGGCCGTCGCATTGAAAAGATCGCTCGTTTCCCAGAACGCTCACGGAACGGTGAGCTTCGCCTCAGGCGGCACGGGATTTTCGTCAGGAAGGCAACTTCCTGCTCAACCAGCTCGGCCCGGCTGGCGCGGCCACACGTCACCTACGGCGGAACCCGCCTTGACCCCCACAGCTGGCGCACCGGCGCGTTCGCGCAGGATGACATCAAGATCAATCCCGATCTCACCGTCAACGTCGGCGTGCGCTACGACTACTTCACCTCGCCTGAAAATGCTCTGAAGTATCCTGCCATCGATCCTGCCAATCCCTACGCACCTATCGACGCCATTTACAAAGTCACACCTGACAGCAACAACTGGGCGCCTCGCGTTGGCTTCGCCTACACCCCGCATTCCGCCTTCTTTGCCGACGGCAAGACCGTCGTCCGCGGCGGCTTCGGCATCTTCTACGACAGTGACTTTACCAACATCGCTGTGAACGAAATCCAGGGCGCGCCCAACTCTGTCGCCGGCACCCTGACTGCTTCGACGACTGCGGCGCCCAACGGCCTGGCCAATGCCATGAGCCTCGTCTCGCAGGTTCCCAACACGCTCAATCCGAAGTCATCGATCATGAGCGTCGTCAAGGACCTTGTCTCGCCCTACTCTCTCGAGTACAACCTGGGCGTCGAGCGCGAGTTGCCCTGGGCAAATTGGCCTCAGCGCCACTTACGTTGGCAACTCGCTCAGTCAAGCTGTTCGCCAACCAGCAGTACAACTACTTTGACCCCAACACCGGCTTTCGCCTCAACCCGGGCCGTGGCGCCATCAGTGCCCGTGGCAACTTCGCCACATCGCACTATAACGGCCTGGAAGTCGGCGCGAAGCGCAACTTCTCCAAGGGCATCGCAGTATACGGCTCCTACACCTACTCCAAGAACCTCGACAACGGCTCGGAAGTCTTTACTACCGATTCGGCGCCCACGAGCTACGCAGCAAACCTTGCTCCGGGCGGCCGTCGCGATGACTGGGGCAACTCGGCCTACGACCACCGCCACTATGGCTCTGTCACCTATGTCTGGAAACCGGCCGGCTTCCACGCCGACGGTCACGTCACAGACACGCTCCTCAGTGCCCTGACGCGTCACTGGACAGTCTCCGGCGCTTCGCGCTTCCAGTCTGGTGCCTACTCGACCGTGAACGTCGTCGGGTTCGACATCAACGGCGACGGTAGCAACACCAACGACCGCCCGTTCCTCTCCAACCCGTCCATGCCCATGAGCACGGTTGGCATCGATGGCACGTACGTCGGTGGCGCAACTGGCACCTACTACGACATGGCGAAGAGCAAGAAGAAGCTCACTCGTCCCGGTACAGGCAACCAGGTCCGCTGGCTCATTCCCAGTCACCAACGGTTATGACACCCGTGAGATCGGTCGCAACAGCTTCCTGAACCCGGGCTCGTTGTACAACGATGTCGCCCTGGAGAAGGCCGTTCCCACCAGTCTGCTGCACTTGGAACGCGGAAACCTCGTCTTCCGCGCCGAAGCGCAGAACATTGCCAACCACAACAACGTCGGCCTGCTGGATGTCAATGTACTCGATGCGGGAACGACGACTTCATGAACACAAGCCACGCTCGCGCGATGATCCGAACTAACCGTTCGCTCCGCTTCTGGGCCAAGTTCACCTTCTAATCCAAAGATACCCAAACAGAAGGGGCGCCCGCACGGGCGCCCCTTCTGTCTTGGCGCGGGAATTCACACCAGGTAAACCCCACGGCGGAGATTTCCGAGTTGTATTTGCGTCCAATTCGCCCGCGGTACATCCATGAAGTATCTCGAACCTGATCTTCGGGTTCGAAGGGGGAGCCTATGGCCACCTCAATCGCCGCCCGCGCCGCACGCAGTTTCATCCCTGCCCGCATTCGCTCTTCATGCGACTTCACTGAGGTCCTCATGAAGTTGCAGCGCGCAACATACCTCATCGCTTCGACCCTTGACCGCGATGCACTCCTCAACCGCGTCGTAAACGACATCGCCTCCTCACTCGGTAACGTGGAAGTGGCCGTATGGCTTCGCGCTGACGATGTCGACGAGATGATATTGCAGGGAGTGCACGGCTGCTCCAGGAACTGCAAGGGAGAAAGGCTGCGCATGGGGCTCGACGGCATGGTTGGCCGCGTGGCAGCCACCGGCAAAATGCGCTATGCCCCCGATGTCCGCAAGGATCCTTATTACCTCCCATGCGAACCGGACACGCTCTCTGCGGTCACCATTCCGCTTAAGGTCGGCGGCCGGGTCACCGGCGTTATCTCCATCGACAACCGCATGCTCGACGCATATTCGCCCGACCAGCTCAAGGTGCTTCAGGCCATCGCAGGCCATGTTGCCATCGCTATCGAGAATACCCGCGTATTTCAGTCCGAGCGCGAGCAGCGCGAACTCCTGGAGCGGGAGTCCGCTGACGCCCGCGCCATTCAGGAAGCGCTCTTCCTCAAGCCCGTTCCGCTCATTCCCGGATTCGCCCTCGAAACTGCGTGGTGCCCCGCCGGATCAGTCGCAGGCGACTGGCATGACTTCATCGATCTTGGCGAGGATCGCTACGGCATAGCCCTCGCCGATGTTTCCGGAAAGGGCATGCCCGCCGCGCTTCTCATGTCAGCCACACGGGCCCTGCTGCGCTCCATCGCGCCTCTCAATCCCTCGCCCTCACGAACGCTCGAACGCCTCAACCAGACACTGTTGGAAGACTTCCCGGCCGGAAAGTTTGTCACCATGGTCTACGGAGTCCTCGACGCCCGCGCCCGCACGCTCAGCATCGCCAGCGCTGGGCACCCTCTTCCGCTCATCATCGATCACGAAATGTCCTATCTCGAGATTGAAACTGGATTGCCCCTGGGCCTCGGCGTGTCGTCATACCCGGAGCGCACGATCAGCCTTTCGCCGGGTACCCACGTCCTGCTTTACACCGATGGCATCACTGAAGCGGAGGACGGCACAGACGAAGAGTACGGTCCCGAGCGTCTGCTGCAACACTTTCGTAGTCCCGACGCATGCGTAGACGGCCTGATTGACGAAGTCCGGCGCTATGGAGCAGCATCCACCCGAATCGACGACGCCACCGCTGTCCTCCTCCGCAGCCGCTGACGTTCCACCTGCTGCGAACTTGTGGAGTATTCGCCTCCGCGGGGACGTGTCATCCTGAGCGCAGGTCGCCCCGTGCGACCGGAGTCGAAGGATCTGCGGTTGCTCTGCAGCCCGCAACCGATCGGTTGCGGACGTCACTTTCGCACCGTCCGGCGATGGCTTTCGTCGGCGTGGACCTTAGGCTGCGTCAACGCCCCGTTCAGAGCTCCCGGGCTCAATCGTGACACGGCAAGGCCCCGGCCGGGAATTGGAAGCTGACGCCTGCTTTAGAATTGCTTCGGCCACCCGCCTTGAAGGAACTCCATGCTCAAACGGACGCTGTGCCTCGCCGTCTTCGCCGCCGCAACCCTCGCTATCGCGCAAACCCCTGACATCGTCTTCGAGCGCAACGTCGCCATGAAGACCCGCGACGGCGTCACGCTACACGCCGACATCTACCGCCCACAGGGCGACGGCAAGTACCCGGTCCTCCTGCAGCGCACGCCGTACGACAAGAACAACATCGCCAGCTTCGCCAACCGCGCCGCTGCGCACGGCTTCATGGTAGTGGTGCAGGATGTCGCGCGGCCGCTACACATCGGAAGGCGACTGGTATCCCTTCAAGCACGAGACCGACGACGGCTACGACACCATCGAGTGGGCCGCCGCGCTGCCCAACTCCAACGGCAAGGTCGGCATGTTCGGTGGATCCTATGTCGGAGCCACGCAGATGCTCGCCGCAATCGGCCATCCGCCGCATCTCGCCGGCATCTGTCCCGTTGTCACCGCCAGCAACTACCACGAGAACTGGACCTACCAGGGCGGCGCTTTTGAACAGTGGTTCAACGAGTCCTGGACCTCCGGCCTCGCGCAGGACACGCTTCAACCGCACCGTCCGCCAAAACACCAACGCGCTCGTCGGCAGCACCGTCCTCCCGCTCACGCAATACCCCGTCTTCAATATGACGAACGCTCCAACAGGCGCCGACCTCACCCGCACCCTCGCGCCATACTTCATCGACTGGGCCAATCATCCTGAATACGACAACTACTGGAAGCAATGGGCCATCGATGAGAACTTACGCGAACATCCAGGTGCCCTCTCTCACCATCGCCGCCTGGTACGACATCTTCCAGGGTGGCTCGCTCCGCAATTACGTTGGCCTCAAAGCCCACGCCGGTAATGAAGCCGCACGCAGTGGTCAGCATCTTCTCGTCACCATTGGCGGACACGCCGGTGGAGGCCGCAACATCGGCACCGTAGACTTCGGCTCCGCAGCCGCCGAATACGATGAAAACGACCTCACGCTCGCGTGGTACGAATATCTCTTCCTCGGCAAGCAAAACCAGTTCGCCGGCAAGCCCGTCAGGATCTTCGTCATGGGCGACAACAAATGGCGCGACGAAGACTCCTGGCCTCTCGAGCGCGCCAAATCCACGCGCTACGAACTCCACTCCTCGGCGAACGCTAACTCGGCCGCGGGTGGCGGCAAACTCGTCGATAAGGCAGTCAAGCTCTCAGACAAGCCAGACACCTTTGTTTACGATCCCGCAAACCCCGTGCCAACTGTCGGCGGCCCGCTCTGCTGCGACGTCCAGCACCTTGCGCCCGGCCCCCGCGATCAGAAAGAAGTGGAAGCTCGCCAGGATGTGCTCGTCTACTCCACCGACCCTCTCGATCAAGACGTCGAAGTCACCGGCCCCGTTTCGCTCGATCTCTTCGCCTCATCCTCGGCAGTTGATACCGACTTCACCGCCAAGCTCGTCGACATCTGGCCCAACGGCTACGCCCAGAACCTCACCGAGGGAATCCTTCGCGCTCGCTATCGCGAATCAACCACATGCCGCCAAACTCATCGAGCCCGGCAAAATCTACGAGTACAACATCGACCTCTGGTCCACGAGCAATGTCTTTCTCAAAGGCCACCGCATCCGCCTCGAAATCTCAAGCAGCAACTTCCCGCGCTTCGATCGCAACCTCAACACCGGCAAACCCGCCGCCACAGACTCGACATTCGTAAAAGCAACGCAGACCATCTACCACGATCCCGCCCACCCCAGCGCCCTCATCCTGCCCGTTGTGCCGCGTTGATGAAGAGAGAAGCGGATGTGTTCGATGCAATTCAACACCAAGGATTTGGGTGCCCCAGGTCTCGATTCTGAGACCTGGGAAACTCTGCGAATTAAGAACTGAGGGCACGCAACTAGGAACCAAAACCCGGGTGCCTCAAAAAGCGCGGTCATCCCGAGCGACCGCAGGGAGTCGAGGGACCTGCATTACTCCTTTGCCCACACGACCACACGCGGGTCGTCGTGCGGAGAATTACCCCCATCCAGCGCAAAATAGAGGTTGAGGTTCGGGCTGAAAAGCGTAGAAGGCTGCTCCGAGATCGCTACAACACCACAATGCGAGACGCAAAATGCCCAAATCGCCCCAAAACCTCCCGTAACTCCTTTGCCGAGAGGATTCTGCGGCTAAGTCCAATGTTGAGAGGATTTTGCAGACACACCCATCCTGTAAACCATTGAAAATAAGTAATTTCTTTACAGAATCCGGGGAGGGGGGGTGCCAGTGCCGCAATATGGTACACCGCGAAGCATGGCTGAAAAGCTGCTGGGTGCTCAGATCTCGCTTTTGAGACCTGGGAAGCAACTGCGAACTAGGAGCTAACAGCTACCACCTGCTTCTCCATCAGCTCCTTCGCAGCCTTTCTCCCCGTCCGTATGCAGTCAGGAATCCCAATGCCGTCATACGCATTTCCCGCAAGCCTTAACCCCGGCAACTCAGCCACACGCGCGCTAATGCGCTTCATCCGGTCCTGGTGCCCCACCGCATACTGAGCCATCGCGCGCCGCCACCGCGAAACCTGCGTTGCTTCCGGCTCAATCTGAATCCCGGCAACTCTTGCGCCAAGTATCTCGCTCAATTCACGCCGCACCGTCGCCACCAGCACCTCGTCGCTCTCGTTCAGCAGCGCTTCATTCTTCGCGCCTCCCAGAAAAGCACGCAGCACGGCTTTCCCCGGCGGCGTTCGCCCCAGAAACTTTCGGTGAACAAACGTGCACGCCAGCATCGCCCGACCTTCCACCGCCGGCACCAGAAACCCGAACCCATCCGGCAACGGCCCCAGCTTTGACTCGTCGTAAACCAGGTTCACCGTGATCGAAGAAGAGTAGGGAATTCCGCCCAGTTCCTCACCCAGAACTGGATCGACTCCGCCAAGCAGCACCCCGGCAGCCCACGCCGGTGAAGCCATAATCACCGCATCGTACGTCCCAGCCGAACCGCCGGTGCTCACGCGCCAGCCGCTGCTCAAGCGCTCCAGTTCTTTCACCGCCGTCGACTTCCGCACCCACGCCGGTGTAAGCCGCGCTTCCACCGCATCCACAAGCTGCTGCATTCCTCCGCGCAAGGTTGTAAAGATCGTCCTTGGTCCGGCCGCCTGGCCCGATCTGGGCGCACTCTGCGGACCACCACCCGTTCCAATCTTCTGCGCCTCCGCCATCCTCGCCCGCATCTGCCTGTGCGCCGCAAGCATCCCGCGTGTGAGCGAGCCGTAGTGCGTCTCCATCTCCACCATCTTCGGCAGCACCGTCCGCGCGCTCAATTGAGTCGCGTCGCCGCCGTAGATACCAGAGAGCAGCGGATCAACAAGCCGATCCACAGCCTCTTTCCCAAAGTGCCGTTCCACCAGCGAAGCCACCGATTCATCCTGCTCGCTCGGTCGCGGCGGATGCAGCAACTCCAGCGCCATGCGAATCTTCGTCGCCGGGCTGAACAACCCCGAGAGCGCAGTTGGAACCAGCTTCGTCGGGACCATAAACATCAGTCCATCGGGCAAGGGAACCAGCCGGTTCCGCACCACGATATACGTCTTCCGATTGGCATCGTTCGACGGAGTCAGTTCCGGCCCCAGTCCCAGCTCCCGGCAAAGCTCCGCACCCGCCGGCTTCTCGCTCAGAAAGGAGTCCGGCCCCCGCTCCAGCACCACACCGTTCACAACCTCTGACGCCAGCGATCCGCCGAGACGTTCTCGCGACTCAAACAAGGTGTACTCGACTGCTGCCCCTGCCCCACGCGCCTTCTCCAACTCATACGCGGCTGCAAGTCCCGCAATCCCGCCGCCAATGATCGCCGTCCGCATCCTCAACCTCAGTCCTCATTACACACCAGCCGCCTCAGGTCGTGCATGCCGGCGCCGGCTGCCGCCTCTTCAGGATCAACTCTGACTCCGGCTAACCGCGTGATCTAAATCACACAAGAGTGCGAGCATCGTTGCGACAATCCCTGTTGGCACCGGTTGCTCCTGCTTGTGTCTTCTTAAGCCCACAGGGTTGCCATCGGCTAGACTGGGCCATTACGACGCCCCTGATCCGCTTCTGCACTTGGAGTTTTCCCATGACCGCCGAACTGATCCATCGCCTGCACTTCGCTTTTACAATCACGTTCCACTATCTCTTCCCCCAACTCACCATGGGCCTCGCGCTCTTGATCGTGGTCCTCAAGACCGTGGCGCTAAGAACCGGAAGCGAAGAGTGGGACCGCGCGGCGCGCTTCTGGGGCCGCATCTTCGGCATCAACTTCGTCTTCGGTGTTGTGACCGGAATCCCCATGGAATTCGAGTTCGGCACCAACTGGGCGCGCTTCTCGCGGCTCTCCGGCGGTGTCATCGGTCAGCCGCTCGCCATGGAAGGCGTGTTCAGCTTCTTTCTTGAGTCGGCCTTTCTCGGTCTCTTTCTCTATGGTGAAAAGCGCCTCTCCAAGATCCATGCACTGGTTTTCCGCCGTCATGGTCTTCCTCGGCTCATGGTTATCCGGCTTCTTCATCATCGTCACGGACGCCTGGATGCAGCATCCCGTCGCCTACGAACGCACGGCCGAGCGGCCAGTTTGAAGTGCTCAGCTTCTGGCAGCTCCTTCTCAATCCCTGGGGACTGCTGCAGTACGCGCACAATATGACCGGCGCGGTGGTCACAGCATCCTTCGTCATGGCGGCCGTCGGCGCCTTCTACCTCCTCGATGGACCGGATGGCTGACTTTGGCCGCATCTTCGTCAAAGTGGGAGTCATCTCCGGATTCATCTCGACGATTGCGCATCATCTTTCCCACCGGCGACCTGCACGGCAAATACGTGGCGCGACATCAACCCGCAGCCATCGCTGCAATGGAAGGTCTCTTCAAATCAGAATCGGGCGCCGGTATCGTGCTTATGGGTCAACCCAACGAAGAAACCGGCCAGATTGACAATCCGATCGTCGTCAACAATCGTGCTCAGCTTCCTCATCTACGGAACCACCAAGGCGGAAGTTCAGGGGCTCGACCGCTTCCCGCGCGATCAGTGGCCCACAGCTCTGCCGCTGCTCTTCTACGCCTATCACATCATGGCTGGCCTCGGAACGTACTTCGTGCTGCTCATGTCCGTTGCCGCTTTGCTGCTCTGGCGCGGCAAACTCTATTCGACACGACTGGGTGCTGTGGCTCCTGCTCATCAGCTTTCCGTTGCCGTACATCGCCAACACCGCCGGGTGGATGACTGCCGAGATCGGCCGCCAGCCCTGGCTCATCTACGGCCTCATGCGCACCAGCGAGGGCTATTCAAACACCGTGTCCGCCGGCAACGGACTCTTTACGCTGATCGGGTTCATGGGCCTCTACACGCTTCTCGGCTTGCTGTTTACCGTCCTCGTCTATCGCGAGATCAGCCACGGTCCCGCGCCCGCAGAGCACCCCCAGGCTGTGGCTCACGCGAACTAGCAGTAATAAAGCGCAGCCGATAATTGCGCTTTAAGCAGCCGAATGATGGAGGGAATGTCATCATGATGGGCTTTATCTGGTTCTGGCTGGTTGCGATAATGATCGTCGGATACGTGGTGCTCGACGGCTTCGACCTCGGCGTCGGCGTGCTTCACCTCTTCCTGGTCCGCACCGAGTCCGAGCGCCGCGCCAGCATGCAGCTCCATCGGCCCGGTGTGGGACGGCAACGAAGTCTGGCTTCTCGCCGGGGGAGGCACGCTCTACTTCGCCTTCCCGCTGCTTTATGCCTCAGCCTTCAGCGGCTTCTATCTCCCGCTGATGATCGTCCTCTGGCTTCTCGTCCTCCGCGGCATCAGCCTCGAATTGCGCAATCACATCGACGTCGGTGTCTGGCAGGTCTCTGCTCGACGGCGTCTTCGGTTTCTCCAGCGCCCTGCTCACCATCTTCTTCGGAGCCGCGCTTGCCAACGTGCTGCGTGGCGTCCCACTAAAGGCCGACGGCTACTTCTTTCTGCCTCTCTGGACCAACTGGCAGCCCGGCGTAAGCCCCGGCATACTCGACTGGTACACCGTCATCGGCGGCCTTGTCGCACTCGTCGCGCTCACGCTTCACGGAGCACTCTGGCTCACCATCAAGGTGTCCGGCGATCTGGCCCAGCGCGCACAACGTATCGTCAGCCCGCTCTGGATCATCGTCGCGCTTCTCACCGTTGTGAGCCTCATCGCCACCATGTCCGTCCGCCCGCACAGTCTCAACAACTACTACAGCTACCCCATCACCTTCGTCGTTCCCCTCGGAGTCCTCGCATCACTCGGTGGCATCTGGTTCTTCAATCGCGGATCTCAGCCGGTCAAGGCGTTCCTCGCCTCGTGCTCTCTACCTGTTCTTCATGCTTGCCGGAGCGTGCTGGGGCCTCTATCCCACGCTACTGCCCGCAACCACAGGCGCCGATCGCGACATCACCCTGAGCCGCGCCCTCTCCGGCCCGCACACGCTCGCCGTGGGTCTCGCGTGGTGGACCTTCGGCATGACCCTCGCCATCATCTACTTCGTCTTCGTCTACTCCCGCTTCAAGGGCAAAGTCGACACCGGCGAAGCAACTCATTAAGGCGCGTATGTAGGTCAGGGTAGGTAGGTCAGGGCTTCAGCCCTGACATAACGATTCGCTCGGACTCCCTGGGGCTTTAGCCCCTGAGGCATGCTTTTTCCGTCCATATCAAACGGCCATCCACAGACCGCCCAACTCCATCGGCATCGGATCCAACCGCTCCAAGTACCGGGAGTGCACAAATCCATGCTTCGAGAGGCCTCTCCGCATTGGATTCGCAGCAATGTACTCAAGCTGATTTCGGAAATCGACGCAATCGCGAATGCGATGCTCGTAAAACCCGGGTTGCCAGACTTGCCCCCTGAACTCAGCTCGCAGCTCGTACGAGAAGCCATCCTTGATGAACTGAGCACAGCGCTCGGATTGTCTGTCCGGTTGACGGCGTCAGTAGAACGTGCAAGTGTTCCGGCATGACCGCGAAGCCGTGTAGTTTGTATCGCCCCTGGTCGCGATACCGAAACATGACATCAATTAACAACTCGGCATTTGTTGTTCTCACCAGCAAAACGCGTCGTTGATAGGTGCCGGTTGTCAGCGCGTAAGTCGCCATGAATCCGTGAAAGGATACCCCAGGGGCTAAAGCCCCAAAGTCATTCTGCTTCGTTATTGCCGGGGCTAAAGCCCCGGTCTACCGACTCCTGCCTTACAACGTAACCAGCGCCCTCGCCACCTCGATACCCTTGAACGCCTCCGCATCACTCTGCATCTTCGGATCCCAGTTCTTCGGCTGATAAATGCAACATGGCTCCGGCGCCAGCGGATCGCCCGTCAATGCGTACGAACGCGCACGTGAACCACCGCAGATCTCCTTGTACTCGCACGCTCCGCACTTTCCTTCCAGCCGGCTCGTATCACGAAGCGCCTTGAAGATCGGCGCATTCCGGTAGATCTCGCCCAGCGGCGTCTCGCGAATATTGCCCGCGTGAATCGGCAGGAACCCGCTCGGGATACACATTCCCCACATGCGAGACAAACAGAAATCCCTTGCCGTCGTTCACACGCCGCGTCGCCCAGCTCGCCGTGCGCGTCTTCGCATCGCTTGCTGGGGAGCCCGCCTCGTACTCTTGCCCGGCGGCCGTAGCGTGCGGAAGTCCATGCCCATGTCCCATCCGCCGCTCCTCCAGGTTGTGCTGCAGCAGATAGCGCCGATAGTGCATCGCCTCAGTCGTCTTGATCTGGAAGCTCACCCGGTGCGACAACTCGTAAATCTTTCCAAACACCTGCTCGAACTCCTCGCCCGAGAGCAGATCGCCCAACTGACCGCGACCAACCGGAACAAGGAAGAACACGTTCCACATCACGATGGCTAGCTTTTCAAATAGCGCGCACAGGCTGTCCAGATCGTGCGCGTTGTGCCGGCTGATCGTCGTGTGCACCTGGATCGGGATTCCCGCCTCGTTCGCCCACTCAACCGCCTGAATCGTCCGGGCCCACGCCCCCGGCAATCCACGAAACGCGTCATGAATCTCCGGCGTCGAGCCGTCCAGCGAAATCCCCAGCCGGACCACCCCCGCCTCCTTCATCTTGAACACCGCATCGCGCGTCAGCAGCGGAGTAGCGCTCGGCGTCACCGCAACCTTCACGCCTTTCTCCGCCGAATAACGGATCAGTTCATACAGGTCCGGCCGCTTTAAGGGATCGCCGCCCGTGAACACGAAAATCGGCACCTGCATCGCTGCGATCTGATCGATCAGGGCCTTGCCCTCCGCAGTCGTCAGCTGGTCAGGATGCGCAATCGGCTGGGCCGCCGCACGGCAGTGCTTGCACGCAAGGTCACAAGACTGCGTGACTTCCCAGATCGCCAGAAAAGGAGCTTCGTCGAAATTCAACCCGCCTCGGGCGGGTATCTGATGCATCGGTTGCATACGGCCTCCAGCAGAAGCGTGGCGGCCCAGGAGGCGGGGAACGCCACGGTTCCTATTCAGAAGAGCACCGCAAACCATCCAAAATCTGTGATTCAGATCACTTGTTCCAACCCGATCTGTCCGTCCGAGCCAACACCCCCTGGCCCCGCTTTCGCCGCTTCTGGACAAATCTCCCGGTTGAGTTCACAATTCAGGCATACGATCCTCCCATAGCCTTCGAACTCAGGGGCAGGTAGAGGTCAGCCGGCCAGTGACAGCAAGAAGTGGGTTCTGGACCCACGGCATGTGATTTTGATCACTTTTCAATGTGCCGCGCAGCACAGCAAGTGTGCAGTCAGCTTCTTAAGATAGATATCCCTTGGAAAGGAGGTTCCCCATGGCCATCAAGCCAGGTTGGAGCACACCCTCCACCATCCTCTTCGCATCGGAAATCCCCGCCAACGAGAAAGCCTTCAGCTTCGCTCTTGCGCAGGCGAAGGAGTTTGCTGCGGATCTCATTCTGCTTCATGCGTATGACACGCTCGTGGTCGCCGCATCTGAAACCTCGGGCATCCGTTATTACGATTACGCCGCGGCCGCCCGCGCCGAGATCGGGCATCTCGAGCCTCTGGCGAAGCGCGCGCGTGAAGAGGGCATCAGGTGCGATACGGTGGTGCGTCCGGGCCTGCCTGCCGATCAGATCCTTGCCTACGTCCGCGAACACGAGATCGACCGCATTGTCATGGGCACTCATTCTCCAGGACCCATAGGCAAACTCCTCGTCGGCTCCGTGGCTGAGGCCGTACTTCGTACTGCCAAGGTTCCGGTCTTCATCGTTGGCCCGGAAGTCGTGGACGGCGCCTACCGCAACTTCGCCACCCGCACCATCATTTGCGCCCTCAGCCTGCTTGAGAGCAGTTATGTGGTGTCAGGCTTTGCCGCTGAGCTGGCGCATCATCACGACGCTCGTCTCATCCTGCAGCACGTGATCCGCCCGCAGGACCGCGCAGAAGTCCTCGCAGGTCGCACGATAGACCAGATCGAAACGGATATGCTCGCGTTTGTTCCCGAAGAACTCCGCGACGTCGTCACCATACAGACCATCGTTGTCCCCGGCGATCCGACTGAGGAGTTGCTCTTCCAGGCCCGGGCGCAACAGGCCGACCTCATCGTGCTTGGAGCGCAGGGAGCCTCCGCCTTCGCTGCCATTGCCCGTCATGGCGTGGTTTACAAGGTCTTGGCTCACTCTCCATGCCCGGTCATGACATTGTCTCCCGCAGTTCTGGCAGAGAGCGGCGTCAGGTTCACCAGAGAACACTCGGCCGAAGTCTTTTTGGCCGGAGTTTTCTAATCAGGATGACCGGCTACACCAACCGGACGCGCGCCGGGTGGGTTCAAAAGACAGGCGGAACCCGCCCGGCGGTGCTGGGTCATTTGAAGGCCTAAAGGCCAGAAGCTTTCTTCCTCTCACACGGTTGCTTCTCACACATCACGCTCGTGATCCCTTTTCCCTCCGTGATCGTGAAGATGCGATCCACGCCAGTCAGCTTCACTGTCTCCTTTGCTCCTGAAGGCCAGTGAATCTCCGCTGTCCCCGCATCCGTCGCGTCTCCCAGCCCAAAGTGTGGTCGCTGATCATTCGACGAGATGAAGCTGCCGCCGCTCATCACGTCTTCGCGCTGCCGCATGCCGTTGGCAGGCAGGTAGACGGTCGTCCCCACAGCATCCCGCGGGCTTTTCGGCCCCCCCACCAGCTTCAACTCAACCCAGTGATGATGATCCGGGTTCACGTTCCGCAGCAGCACAGGCGGCCCATCGATCGGGCTGATTACCACGTCGATCTTCCCATCGTTGAACAGGTCGCCAAACGCAGCGCCGCGCCCTGATGTGAGCGTGGCTAGCCCCGAGCCCTTCACCGGCGGAACATATTCGAACTTCCCATTCTTGAGATTGCGAAACAGCAACGGCCGTTGGACGAAGGTCGTCCCCCAGTTATGCTCATCCACCTGCGGATAGACGTGGCCGTTGATCATCATCAGGTCTTTCCAGCCGTCGTTGTCGAAGTCGAGAAACGCATCACCCCAACCCACAAAGGGTACGGGAATCCGCGCGATTCCGGCCTCGCTCCCAACTTCTGTAAAGCTGGCTTCGCCGTCATTGTGGTACAGAGTCTTGTAGTCGTCTGAGAAGTCTGTCACCAGCAGATCGACGAGCCCATTGTTCAGATAGTCGCCCACGGCCAGCCCCATGGACGCGATCTCGCGCCCGTCATTGTTCAGCGCAAAGCCCGAAACATAGCTCCGATCTTCAAACGTGCCGTCGCCTTTGTTGAGATAGAGATAGTTCGGGTTCGAATCATTCGCCACCAGCAGGTCGACCTTGCCGTCGTTGTTTACATCCACAAAGATCGCGGTGAAGCCGTAATAAGCTCCCGGATCGGAGACACCCGCCTTCACGCTCACATCGGTGAACGTGCCGTCCCCGTTGTTGTGAAAGAGATGATCAGGCTCTCCGGGCAGTCCGCGTGGCCCGCACATCACCGGAAATCCATGCAACTGGCAAAATGCAAACGGCACGCCGCCGTTGTCCGGCTCGGGCTGATGATTCAGGTCGTAATGCACATAGCCCGAGACGAAGAGGTCCAGCCTGCCATCGCCGTCGTAGTCGCCCCACGTTGCCCCATCGGACCAGTTGCCGAGCGTCACACCGGCTTTTTCCGCAACGTCGGTAAATGTCCCATCGTGATTGTTGCGGTACAGGCGATTCTTTCCAAAGTTGCAGACAAAGATGTCAGGCCAGCCGTCATTGTCGAAATCGCCAATCGCCACGCCAAAGCCCCAACGATCGTTCGTCACGCCTGCCTTGGCCGCTACATCCGTAAATGTCCCGTCGTGATTATTGTGAAACAGAGCTGCATGCGGAGGTGTCCGCTTGCCGCTCAGCGCGTCATACGTCGAACCGTTCACGAGGTAGATGTCCAGCCAGCCGTCGTTGTCGTAGTCGATCAAGCCAACGCCCGACCCATCGGTCTCCAGAATGTACTTCTTCTGTGCCGTTCCCATGACATGCCGCCAGCCTGCAAGTCCCGCGGTCTTGGTTACGTCTTCAAAGACCACCGTTCCTTTATCTACAAATCCGCCGGCCGTGATCGGACGCTTCTCCGTGTCGTACTCCGGCGCAAAGGTCCCTGCGGATGATATACCGCCCATCCCGCCCTGATCCTGCGCCTGCTTGATTGGTTTTTGTTGTTGTTTCTGCGCCGGTACGATCGCCGGGGTAAACAGCGCCGACACGCTCACCGCAATCAGAAAGATGCCGCGGCGCAATCCAGACATGGCGTTAGTTCGCAGCGGGCTTGCTTGCGACGGCATCCGGCGCCTTGGGATCGGCGCAGGGCTTCCCGCCGCACAATCCGCCTGTGATGCCTTTGCCCTCAGTGATCGTGTAGATACGATCCACCGCGGGCAGCTTCACCGTTTCTGTGGCGCCTGATGGCCAGTGAATCTCCGCCGTCCCGGCATCCTTGGCATCGCCCAGGCCAAAGTGCAGGCGCCTGTCGTTTGACCCGATGTAACTCCCGCTCGACAGCACATCCTGGCGCATGCGCATTCCGTTTGCTTTCAGGTACACCGTTGCGCAGGTCGCGTCGCGCGGGCTCTTTTCGCCGCCTACCAGTTGCATCTCCACCCAGTTGTGGGTGTCCGGGTTCACGTTCCTCAGCAGCACTGGAGGCCCATCCACCGGATTGATGACCACGTCGATCTTGCCGTCATTGAAAAGATCGCCAAACGCCGCTCCGCGAGCGGGAACCACTACCGCAAGACCGGACCCCGCCACTGCCGGCACATATTCAAACCGGCGTCCCTTCCCGTTCGCCTCCGGGACATTGCGAAACAGCAGTGGGCGCTCGGCAAACGACGTCCCCCATTCATGCTGGTCTACCTCGGGATACACGTGCCCGTTGACCATGAAGAGGTCCAGCCATCCGTCGTTGTCGAAATCGAGAAACCCGTCGCCCCATCCGACAAACGGAATCGTTGTCTGCGCGATCCCCGCCTTGTAGCTCACATCGGTAAAGCTGGCGTCTCCATCGTTGTGATAGAGCACCTTGTAATCGTCTCCAAAGTCCGTGATAAAGAAGTCGATCTGCCCGTTGTTTTCGTAATCGCCTGCCGCAATGCCCATCGAGGCAATCTCGCGCCCGTCCTTGTTCAGCGCGAATCCCGAGACATAACTCTGATCGTCGAATGTCCCATCGCCTTTATTGATGTAGAGAAAGTTCGGCTCCGAATCATTCCCCACAACAAGGTCCGGCTTGCCGTTGCCGTTGATCGAGACAAAGATCGCTGTAAATCCGAAGTACTTGTCCTTGTCTTCCAATCCCGCCTTCTGAGTCACATCTGTAAACGTCCCGTTCCCATTGTTGTGAAACAGATGATCCGGCTCTCCGGGAAGGCCGCGTGGTCCGCAGTTTACAGTCGCGCCACGATAAAGGCACGACGCGTACCCCACCGCCTTCGTTCCCGCGATCGGCAGATTGTCGCGGTCAAAATGCACGTAGCCTGTTACATAGAGATCCAGCAACCCGTCGCCGTCAAAGTCACCCCACGTCGAGCCCGGCGACCAGTTTCCCAACTCTACGCGCGCCTCTGCCGCTACATCTGTGAAGGTCCCGTCGTGATTGTTGTGGTAGAGCCGGTTCTTGCCGTAGTTCCCGACGTAGAGGTCCGGCCAGCCATCGTTGTCGTAGTCGGCGACTGAGCAGCCGTATCCCCAACGATCGTTCGCAACTCCGGCCTTCTGCGACACATCCGTGAAGGTCCCATCGTGATTGTTGCGGAACAGCGCGGCGTGCGGCGTGTTCTTCCTTCCCGTCGAGAGCATCGAATGTCGATCCGTTCACCAGATAGATGTCGAGCCAGCCATCGTTGTCGTAATCGATCAGGCAAACTCCCGATCCATTCGTCTCGACAATGAACTTCTTCTCCGGCACGCCCATCTTGTGTGTCCATCCGGAGAGGCCCGCAGCCTTGGTGATGTCCTGGAAGACCACCGTCCCCTTGTCCACAAATCCGCCCGCAGTGATCGGCCGCTTTTGCGCGTCATACACAGGCGCCGCTGCAACGCCTGTAGAGATGCCGCTGCTCATCCCGCCCTGTTGTGGTTTGGCCGGAGGAGCCTGGGTGGAAGCTGGCTGCGCTTGTTGCGTCCTGCCTGTGCTGTCAATGCTTAGAACAGAAATGAGTAAACCGCAGGCCAGATTGCGAACGCGCAAAGGACACTCCCCTCAAGGGTGAAGTGTACCGCATCAATCGAATCACTCGCTTCGTCCGCATCGCTGCTTCATTGATGCAGATACTCGTGCATCGACAACAACTCTCTTGCTGTGGCCGATGCACGAATGCTGTGGCCGATGCACGAAGCGGGAAATGCAGCTTGCAACTAAGCAGGATCAGATCACTTTGAGAAGTAGCAGAAGCAAAACGATTGTGAGAACAAGGCTGAGGCCTCCGCCACCGTAATAACCCCATCCCGGTCCGACGCGATAGCCGCCATATCCAAATCCAAAAATCAGGATAAGCAAGAGGATGATCAGAAGCATATTGTCTCCTTCTAACTCGAAATAGGAATCGCTAATCTAGGTGCGCTGTTCCGTGCGAACTATCTCTTTATCCGCATGTATGCGCCGGGTTTATTTGATGCTCTCTCTGCACAGAAAGCTGCATCTGCGCTGAGCCCGCTCTTCTTAGCGGAGGGATTCAAGGCGAGAAGCCCCGAGCCGGATCGCGTTTGATCTGCGTTTCTTTCAACGTTGAACAACCGCCTCGTCCCGCACGGCGTCAAAGCTTTTGTTGCGCATATAAGTATCTCGAATTTGAAGGAGGTTAGAAAATGCTTTGGACGATATTTGTGGTGCTCCTCGTCCTGTGGCTGCTCGGTCTCGTAAGCAGTTACACACTGGGCGGATTCATCCATCTCCTGCTCGTATTGGCGGTGGTTGTATTGGTTATTCAGTTGATTTCGGGACGGAGAGCGGCGCTATAGCGAAGCCGCTTGATTCTTTCAAGTACGCGGGGGCGGTCGCAACGGCCGCTCATGCATTCCCCACGGGAGGTGGATAAATGAACAGCGATACCGTAAAAGGAAAAATCGATGACGCCGCAGGACGTGCGAGGCGCCAGGTAGGCGAATGGACAGGTAAAACCGAAGAAGAGATCAAGGGTGCTGCTCAACAAGTGAAGGGCAAAGCTGAAAAGGTTGTCGGCAAAGTTCGTGACGCAATCCACGATGCGGCCCACAGTGAAACTCGCGACGCAAACAACACGACCGCCCCGGACGATATAGACGATGATGTCGACCGCGAAGAAATAAAGCGCGTAAATCAGAAATAACCGAGATCAAGTCACAATTGAACAAGCAAGACTGGCGTCCTGAGCGGCATCTCAGTCCGCGCGCGGTGTGTGCAATTTGCATCGCGCGCGGCGCCTCAGGTTCCCCTTCGGTAACGGGCCACCGCAGCCTTTACACTTCACGTACATACAGGTTCCCGCGCCGCAAACCCGCCAGCCAGAGTCACTATCTCCAACTTCGCCTGCTTGCGAAAGGAATCACAAGCGTCTATAGATATAGGTACAGGCAAGCGCGTGCATGCATCAATCGTCGCGCCGACCAAAGTGAGGTGCGTCTTCCGCAGGAACCACGGTTCACTGACGATCGACGGTCCACCCTCGGAGACATCCCGCTGGCGCGCAGTGGCGCGGGTGCTCCGAAGTCCAATGGATGCTCTTAGTTGCGCCCTCCTTCCTGCCCCTTGTACCTTATGCGGCTCTCCCCTGCCGCAGTTTTCTTCCGTGCCAATTTGTGATGCTTGCGTGACCGAGTTTTCCGTTCACAGCGGCCCGAGCTGTGCGCGCTGCGGCGACCCTGATCGAGCATCCCGCTCGCGTCTGCGCCGGAGGCAAATTTCTGCCGCGCCTGCCGTCTCGCCCCACCCCCGTTTTTCCGCGCTGTCGCCTACGGCCCCTACGAAGGCCGCATGCGCGAGGCAATCCATGCGCTCAAGTACAACCGCATGCACGCCGCTGCGCGAATCCTCGGCAGCATGCTGGCTGCACGCGATCGATCGCCTTGCGACGGACGCACCCGCCGAAATGCTCGTTATTCCCATTCCGCTCTACCGGTCAAAGCACGCCGCGCGCGGATTCAATCAGGCTCATTTGCTGGCAAAGCACGCGATCCGTGCTCTTCGCAGGACAAATCCTAACTCGCGACTGACCCTTGCTTCTCGAGCCCTTATGCGAGTTCGCGCGACAAAAAGCCAGGCAGGGCTCACGACCCGTCAACGCCGCCAGAACCTTCGCGGCGCCTTCAGAGTCTCCAATCCATCCGTCGTGACGGGCAGACACGTTCTGGTTATCGACGACATTTTCACCACTGGCGCCACCGCTCGCGCCGCCGCACAGGCGCTTGCCGATGCCGGAGCAGCCGGCGTCTGGGTCGCGACACTGGCGCGCGCCAGGCGTCTCTACAGCAACTCCCGCGTCTTATCCGCAGACCTGCAACCTGCGCAGATGCGTCGCGGCATACAGGGCAGAACGCTCGCCGGCAATTCGCAGATCGCAAGCATTGACTCATCACCGAACCAACCATCTTTTTGACGAGGGGAAAAAGGATGTCGCTGGGAAAAGCTATGATTCATGCACGTAAACAAAAATCCGTAGCACGCGCCGTGGCGCACGCATCTGCGCACGCGTCCGAGCCGGTACAACCCAACCACGTTCTTCAATTACCGGTCCTCGTGCTGAACGCGTCCTACGAGCCCATCAATATCTGCGGCGCTCGCCGTGCATTGGTGCTCGTGCTCAAGGGCGTCGCTCGCACTGAAGAGGAGCACGGCCTCACGCTGCATGCCCAGCGCAGCCGTATCGCCATGCCCTCCGTCATTCGTCTTCTTGAATATCGCCGCATCCCTCACCAGACCCGCGCCCTCTCGCGCAAAAACATTCTTCTGCGCGATCGCAACAGCTGCCAGTACTGCGGGATCGTGCTGCCTCCCGGCGAACTCACCCTTGACCACGTCATCCCTCGTTCCCGTGGCGGCAACTCCACCTGGGAAAACCTCGTCGCGTGCTGCCACTCCTGCAATCGCCGCAAGGGCAACCGCATGCTATCTGAGATTGACGATATGACCCTGCTTCGCGAGCCGCGTCCCTTCTCGCTCCACACCAGCCGCCAGATCATGCGCATGCTCGGTCGCGGCGACGACCGCTGGCGCAAATACCTCTTCTACTAAGCTGCCAATATCAAACCTTCTCGGAATGCAAATCGCGCCATCACTTGATGGCGCCCATCCTTGCGACCGGCTGCTGGTCGCAAAGATGGGAAGCATTCACGTTGCAGGCGCCAGCTTTATTCAGGGACAAATCTGAACCGCCTCTTGCCGATGCTTCTCGTGGCGATAGGCCCTTGGGTTGCAGGCGGCATGCCCGGCACCAGCAACGGTACGCCCACCACCATCGTGTCGATTTCGTCGCCGTTGTCCACAACAACGAAATACGTCTTCACTGTCGGTCTCCCGTCGGTGAAGTTGATCGTGAAGGTCCCGGTGCAGTCAGGGTTCACCTGGTAAGTTCCCGTCGCCGGCGGATGTGTGAAGTCGGAAACCTGAACGCCATTGATGGCGACGGCATCAATCTGGACAAGGTCTCCCTTGCCGTTGAAGTCCGTCATTGCGACTCCCACCTGGGGACCGGTAACTGGTGGGCCGGCCAGCTTGGTGCCCTCGATCGTGAAGCCATAGACACCGGCGATGAGCCAGTTGTTGCAAGCGCGAGAGGTGGTTTGTGCGTTACACACCGCGGCCACAACAAATGCGGCCACGAGCAGCAAGCGCAGTCCCTTGTGAATGAACGTCTTCATTTTTCCGTCTCCTTTTCGGTTGACTGAACCGGTCGAATTCTCATGCCGCACAGTGCGCTCATCGACAGGGCGTTGTGCGATGGTGTGTGTTTCTACCGTTCCTTCCCTTCGCAGTCAATCGACCCGCACTAAACACTGCATGATTTGTTAAATGGCGACTACAGAATGGCTTATGGGTTCTGCTGAACTAGATATGTGTGGTAACATACGGTCCCTCGGTACTGATTTATGAGTACGCGTCCCAACACCCGCCGCCGGGTCAGCACCGGCCTCTTCGAAGTCGACCTTGATTCCGGTCAGGTCAATAGGCAGGGACGCAGAGTGCCTCTTCAGGAGCAGCCCTTTCGTGTGTTGTCGCTTCTCCTTGAACTGCCCGGACGAATCGTCACGCGTGAGGAACTGCACTCGAAGCTCTGGCCGGCCGATACCTATGTAGGCTTCGATGAAGGATTGAACACCGCAATCCGCAAGCTTCGCGTTCTCTTCGGAGACTCGGCAGACAACCCCAGATTCATCGAGACAATTCCGCGCCGAGGATATCGTTTCATCGCCCCCGTCACTGAGCTTCCCAGCATTGGCGAGCCCTTTCGGTCGTCCGACGCGATGTCAAATACACCCTTCCTTGTGCTGCAACGCTCAGTTGAAGTCACAGAGGGCGCTTCGGAAAAAGTGGAATTGCCAAGCGAGTACGTGGGACGAGCCGACGAGGAAATCCTCTCGAGCGCAAGCAAAGAGGAGAAGACAGATCGCCGGCGAGGCCCCCGCTATAAGCTCGGAATTGCAATCGTGGCAACGATGTGTCTCCTGGCGGCCTCTTCGATAATTTGGCGCCGTCAGCCTCGGCTCCTGACCGTCTCGAGCATCGTTCGTCTGACCAACGATCGAAAGGCCAAAATCCCACTCAACGGGCTCATGACAGACGGAGTGCGCCTCTACTTCATCGAAGGAAATCCCCGGGCGTCCGGCTCCGGAATCGCCCAGGTGTCGGCCACAGGGGGTGAGACAACATGGATTACGACCACTTTGAACGAAGCCCTGGCGGTAAACGACATCTCGCCCGACAAGTCGAAGCTTATGGTCGTCCACGTCGGCGATCAGGATTCAGATGAATTCTGGGTTCAACCCTTGCCGGCAGGAACGCCTCACCGCATCGGAAACCTTAAGGCATTAAGCGTGAGCTGGACTCCCGATGGGGAACACATCATCTACTCCTGGGAGCGCAAAGTTTGGATTGCAAACGAAGATGGAAGCGATCCCCATGCGCTAGCCGAGATTCCGGGTCGCGGGCGCTGGTTCAGGTTCTCGCCGGATGGCCGGCTGATTCGTTTCTCTCTTCTTCAGGCGTCGGGGAATGCCAGTTCGATCTGGGAAATGCACGCGGATGGGACAAGTCTCCACCAGCTTTTGCCGGGCTGGAAAGGGGCGCAGGATCAGTGCTGTGGAAGGTGGTCTGTTGAAGGCAATTACTACTACTTCCTCTCGGGCGCTTTCTTTCTCGGTGGCGGCGGCCCCGCACAAGCCATCTGGGTCATTCCAGAGGAACGTTCCCCGTTTCGCCGCGACAACACTCCAGTGCGACTGACGACCGGTCCACTGCGGTTCGGCGCTCCCACTCCCAGCGCCGACGGGAAGAGTCTCTTCACAGTCGGGGACGAGAGCCGAGTGGAACTCTTCAGCTATGACCCGAAAGCTCAACGATTCGACAGCTATCTCGGTGGGATCTCAGCTGGTCCGGTCGCTTTTTCACCAGACGGAAAGTGGGTGACCTACGTCTCATATCCGGAGATGACTCTATGGAAAAGCCGAACGGACCTCAGCGAGAAAATGCAGCTCACATTCCCGCCGGTAAGAGTCTATGGGCCGCGATGGTCGCCGGACGGATCACAAATCGCATTTGGGGACGTGCAGTTCCATCGACCATGGAAGGCTTACTTGGTCTCCGCAGCGGGAGGAGATAGCCCAAAGCAGATCGCGCCCTCCAACACCGACGACGTCGACACAGACCCGGCCTGGACGCCGGATGGCAAGTCGATTGTCTTCGCAAGGGCCGGAGCAGGGGGCGAGGGCAAGCGAGCAATCTACCGCGTCGACCTTGGCAGCGGAAATCTGACAATGATTCCAGGATCCGACGAGCTTGGATCCCCCAGGCTTTCTCCTGACGGGCAGCATATCGCGGCGCTTACCAGAGATGCGGATAAGCTGATGCTTTTTGATCGGAACTTCTGGTCGACCTTGGCGGAGGGAGAGCATTTCGGCTTTAACGAATGGTCGCCCGACGGGAAATACATCTACGTGAAGAAAAGCGGCGGCGGGTTCGGAAGAATTGTTCGCATCAGGGTCAAGGATCGGGTTTCAGAAGACGTCTTGAGCCTGAAGGACTTTCCTCAACTGATTGATCCCTTCGCCAGCTGGTACGGACTCACCTCAGACGGCAAAATCCTCCTTATGCGGGACCGCAGCGTACAGGAGATATATGCGCTCACTCTTGAGAGGAAGTGACTCTTGCATCCTCTCAAATGAACTGCTCAAAGCGGTTTGGGCGACGCATCCGTCACGGTTTGAACGGTATACTGAAGCACCCGCATTCAAGATCATGCAGCCGGAGTGTTGCGTTTGTTTACCAGAGCCATCCTTCGCATCCCTGGCAGCAACTTCGCCGACGGCCTCACCACCGTCGATCTCGGCAGGCCGCACTTCGATCGTGTTCTCGCACAACATGCGCGATATTGCGACGCGCTCCGCGAATGCGGCCTCGAACTCACGATCCTCGATCCGGACCTTCGCCATCCTGACTCGACATTTGTCGAGGATGCCGCCGTCCTCACACCTAACGCCGCAATCCTCACGCGCCCTGGCGCCTTGACGCGCGAAGGCGAGGTGGACGCAATCCGCCCCTGCATCCAGAGCTTCTTTCCTTCGACATTTGACATCGAATTCCCGGGGACCGTCGATGGCGGCGACATTTGCGAAGCCGAAGACCACTTCTTCATCGGCATTTCGCATCGCACCAACCCGGAGGGCGCGCGTCAACTCGCCGCTCATCTCGCCGCGCTGAATTACACCGCCTCCACCATTGATATCCGCGCCATGACCACCATCCTCCACCTCAAGAGCGGCATCTCGTATATCGGCGACAACACTCTCGTGGTCATGGAAGAGATGGCCGGCAATCCGCAGTTTGACGATTTCAGCCTCATCCCCGTCTCCGCCTCCGAGAGCCTACGCCGCCAACTGCGTTCGCGTCAACAACCGCGTCCTGCTCGCCTCCGGTTTCCCGCACCTGCACGGCGAACTGATCGCACGCGGCTTCAACCCTCTGCTCCTTGATATGTCAGAGTTTCAGAAAATGGACGGCGGCCTCAGCTGCCTCTCTCTGCGCTTTTGACGCGCTATTCTCTTTCATCTCCTTCAAATAGCAAGCCAATGGGCAACGCAGTCCCTACTGCTTGTCCCCTGGTTTTTGCGGCTTCGGCTGCTGCCCCGGTTGCCCTTGGGCTGGTGCATTCGGAGTAATGTCCTGCCCGTCGTAAATGATCTTGACCGTCGACCCGAATCGCTTGTAATCCGTGTACTTAATCGTGTCGCGCATGTGTACGTCCTGTGCTGCATATCCGGGTCCGCCTGAAAAGTGCAGCACGCCTTCGCCCTTCGTATACACCGGAAACCAGTAGTGGCCATCCACCTGCTGCCGCCATGTCATGAACGGCGGGTGCAGATCCTCTTTCCCCTTGCGCGTATCGTCCGGCACCATCCTGCCGTTCGTCACCACGATCTGCAGATCGGTCGCATCCACCCAGATCCGTCCTAGAAAATACCTCTTGTTCTTCAGAATCTGCTTTGGGCTCACGTCAAAGACGTAGCAATCCACCTCGTCAACCTTCTGCCGCCCTTCGTACTTCACGTCGTACTGCTGCGATATCCTCTGTCGTCAGCACAAACGGATAACCGCTGCTGAATGTCCTGTAGATCCGACGGCGACATGCTCACCCTCTGCAGCGTGTTCTCCGGCGCAAACACCGTCTTCTCCGTCCGCCTGCCCGTGGGATCGAAGATCACATCATCAACCTCGTACCACTCGCCATCCACCTTGTTGTCATCGTCGATCGTCTGCACCCGCGCCAGGCGCCTGTACGTGTAGTGGTTCAGCGCGTCCTGGAACTCGCTCTCCTTGGCCGCAAACTTCTTGATGATCTCCTCGGCGGGGGTACGTTGGCTCAGAAGCATCCAGCCTCCCGAATCCCGAGTCCAGCGCCATCGGAGTAAAGCCATCCTTGTCCTGCGCCCACGCCGCAGCTCCACCCAGCGCCAAAACCGCCGCTGCCAGCAGCGCCATCCTCGCCCGGTTGCTCACCTTCTCGCCTCACCTGGTCCGCCTCACGCAACCGCCAGACTCGCCCTGCATTTCATGCGCATACAACATTAGACGTATATACAACCTCGCGGGATGGAAGCAAAATCGGTCGTTGGCGCTGTCGGCTGGCCATGGGAAAGCGTGCGCGGCGGCGCGGCATCCCAGACATTTTGGGTCCGCGGACCGTCCTCTGTTATCTTTTGACCTCGCCGCATCAACGGTTTAAGCTCATTCATTGGATTGATTTCCATGGGACACTGAGCAATCTGCCGCGTCTGAGTGTACCCAACCGTCCAAAACGGTGGTCCAAGGAGAACGCAGGATTCCATGCCCGACAGCTATCATCTTCCCGCGCTCGTCCTGACGGTGCTCCTGCTGCCGGCGTTCTTCCAGCTCTATCTCCGCTTTCAAAGACACCCGCACCCTCCTCTGGTTTCTCGGCTTCCTGTTTGCCGTCCTCCGCATGCTGCAGTTCTACAACCTCGGCTGGTGGAACTACTCAGACACCATCGCCCATCCCTGGATCGCCGCCAGCCGGGCAGACCTCCATCCTGATCAGCTCCGCTCTCTTTCTCGCCTCGCTGTCCCCCAGTGGGTTCCGTATCGGGCGCTACCGCATTCTCTACGCCGTCCCCTTCACCATTCCGCTCATTGTCTACGCGTTCCTGCTCTACGGCGTGTACGGCGGCCACACTCCCGATGGAGTGGCCGTTCCTCATCTTTCCAGTGCTCGGCGCCGCCTGTGTCCTCTTTGCCGGTGCGTCTGGGCTACTTCTCTCGGCATTGCCTCCCACGGAGTCCGTCTCGGCGTCTCTGCATCATCCTTGGCGGCACCGGCCTCTGGGTATGCGTTCGTGTCGGCGGAGCCTGGCCTCTCGGCTTTGTAGAATGCGCGATTCACATCGCCACTGCACTGCTCGTCTTCTATGTCTTCCGGCGCGTCTCACCCGGAACCGTGCTCGCCGGCCTCGGCTTCCTTGCCTGGTCTGCTCAATATCGGCCAGTCTCTCCCGTTCGATACCAGCATCGCCATCGGCATCGCGCTCATTCGCGTCATCGTCATGGGCAAGGTCGTTGCCGCCATCGGCATGATCCTGATCGCCCTCGAAGATCAGCTCGCCGTCCAACCAGGAGGCCCAGAACCGCGAACGTCACGCCCGCGAGGAACTGGAAGCCTATACGCGTCTTACGCTCTCGCCGCCGCCGCATCGACGACTTCGATCACCAGTCGACTCTCATCTGCCAGACCATCGTCGCCAACAGCCGCTTCACCCAGGCCGCGCTCATTCTTCTGCAAAACTCAGGCCAGTACCGCCTCGCCGGCGCCGCTGGCTTCGACGACGCCACCGTCAATGCCCTTGAAGCTCTGCTCCGTCCGCATCCCCGTGACGGGCTTCCTCGATCCAGCCTCTGCCACACCCGCCGTCGAACACAGCCAGACCTTCAAACTCGATCTCGAGCCTTTTCTTGTCCCCGGCGACGACCTCAGCCGCCTCAAGCTCACCACGCGTGCTACGCCATCCCGCTCCGCGGCCGCTCCACCGCTGAGGGCGCTCTCTTCCTCACCGGCCTCTGCGACTCCCGGCGAGCCCATCACCGCCGTCGACCTGCTTCCGCTCGAAGTGCTTGCCTCGCGCATCCAGTCCGGCCCGCGGCCAGACCATGATGCTCGAGAAGCTCGTCGACGCCGAGAAGTTCGTCGGCCTCGGCCAGCTTGCCGGCAATGTCACCCGCCAGCTCAACAACCCGCTCACCGTCATCCTCGGCTACGCCTCGCTGCTCGAAGAAACCGAGGACCTCAATCCCCAGGCGCAAAAGGGAGTCGAAGCCATCCTCACCGAGGCCCGCCACATGCGCCTCACGCTCGAAAGCCTCGCCCGCATGTCGCGCCCGCAGGGCGACCAGCATCGCCGCCATCTCCGTCACCGAACTGCTCACCGACCTCGAGCAGCTCCACCGCTCCGAGTTCGTCCAGCGCTCCATCGACTTCCGCGTCCACATCGCGCCTGCCCTGCCCCGCGTCCTCGGCAACGCCCAGCAGGTGCGCCAGGCCGTCCTTTACTGCCTCCAGTTCGCCATGGACGCCGTCGACAAGCTCGACACCACCAACGAGAAGACCGTCCGCCTCGAAGCCGTCGCCGACAGCAACCAGGTCCAGATCCTCGTCGCTCACACCGGCTCGACCTTCCCGTTCCCGGCCCGCGCCTTTGATCCCGTTCATTCCCGAGCCCGCCAGCGCCGAGTCCTCCTCGAGCCTCGGCCTCAGCATGTGCGCCACCATCCTCCGCGAAAACAATGGCCGAGCCTCCGCCCTCAACTTCGAACCCCGCGGCGCCGGCATCCTCCTCGAACTCCAGGCCGCCTGATTCAACCGCATTTGCATCGACAAAAGAGAAAGCCGAGGTCATCCCGAGCCACCCAGCCAAAAACTGAGGTCATCCCGAGCGACCGAAGGGAGCCGAGGGACCTGCATCTTGCATCGTTCTCAAAAATCTGAGGTCATTCCGAGTGACCGAAGCGAAGCGTAGGGAGCCGAGGAACCCGCATTTCCAGGGCCGCAACTCACCTTGTGTGCCACGGAAGAAAAGCCGAGGTCATTCCGAGCGACCGTAGTGAGTCGAGGAACTCGCATTTCACCGCGGCATCCACACCCTCTGCTCCGCCGTAAACCACCCTTCACTCAAGTCAACCCAGGTCGGATTCTCCCTCACGATCAATGCAATCTTCTTCTCCCGCCTCCATCTCTTCAACTGCTTCTCCCGCGCAATAGCATTGCTAGGATCCACAAACCTCTCGAACCACACGAGCCGATCGCAGTTGAACTTTGACGAGAATCCATCTCTCAACTTCACCTTGTGCTCAAAGACACGCTTCTCCAGATCTCCCGTCATCCCGATGTAGAGCGTCAAGCTCCTGCTCGCAACAATGTACGTGTAGTAGTAGCCCTCATGCACACCGCGATGCTATTGAGACCACTAAAGAACGCTTAGTGAGCACAGTCACCTGAATCAAAAAACTGAGGTCATCCCGAGTGACCAAAGCGAAGCGACGGGAGTCGAGGGACCTGCTTACCCCTCACCCACTCCGATCGCCTCGCGTTGTAAACTTCTCCTTCGCACAATCCAAACCCGGAACCTCTCATGCACTCATCCAAGTTCCTCTTCGCCCTCGTCCTTGCCGCCTCAATAGCTCCAGCGCAAAAACGCCCCATGACCTTCGAAGACATGATGCACATGAAGCGTCTCGGCGAAACCGCCGTCTCGCCCGACGGCAAGTGGCTGGCCTACTCCGTGACAACCGTCGATCTCGACCAGAACACCCACACGCCGGAGCTGTGGTTGCAGACAGATCGCGGGCGGCGAGCCGCACAAGCTTGAAGTCGCCAGGCCCGGCGACAGCGGCGCTGCAGTTCTCCCCCGACGGCAAGCGCATCCTCTTCCTCTCCAGCCACGACAGGAGGCCAGCAGGTCTGGCTCGCCGACTTCGACTCCGCCACCGGCGCCACCAGCAACCCAAAGAAGCTCACGACCAATCTCCACTGAAGCCGACAACGCCAAGTGGTCGCCAGATGGCAAGTTCATCGTCTTTACCTCCGCTGTGTATCCCGATTGCCCGCCGATCACCGAACGCCGACTCCGCGACCGGCAACAAATGCAACAGCGATCGCGACGCCGCTCTCGCCGACAGCAAGGTCAAGGCGCAGATCTTCACCCATCTGCTCTACCGCCACTGGAACCACTACACCGGCGACAAGCGCAGCCATCTCTTTCTCGTCTCCGTCGACAGCGGCAAACTCCGCGACCTCACACCCAACGATCCCCACGACGTTCCGCCGTTCTCGCTCTCGGGCGGCGGCGGATTCGCCATCTCGCCCGACTCGAAGGAACTGGCCTTCACCGAGAACCTCGATCCCGAGCCCGCCATCAGCACCAACGCCGACATCTTCACCCTCGATCTCACCAATCCCGCGGCCAAGCCGGTCAAGGTCAGCACATCCCCCGGCGGCGATTTCAACCCCGCCTACTCCCCCGACGGCAAATACCTCGCATGGCGCAGCCAGGCCCGCGCCGGCTACGAGAGCGACAAGTTCCGCCTCATGCTCTACGACCGCGCCGCGAAGACGACCAAAGACCTGCTGCCGAATCTTCGACAACTGGGTGGATGAGTTCGCATGGGCGACAGATTCGCAGAATGTCTATTTCGTCTCTGGATCGAAAGGTGCGGCACCGATTTTCACGAGCACATCTAGACGGTCAGATCAGACAGCTATCGGAACCGAGGGGAGTTCAGCGACCTTCACTCGCTTCCTGAACGGCAGGATATGCTTGTAGCCGACAGACAGTCGACTGTCCTGCCGAAGTCGCCGAGTGACGGTCACTGCAGATGGTCGCATTCCGTCCAGTGTTGGCGATCGACAAATATGACCGCGAGCAGACCTGTTACGCGAGCCGTCATAACTCACCTCAACGACGCTCTCCTCAGCTCGATCTTGACCTCCCCAAATCGAATCCTTCTGGTTCACCGCCGCCGACGCGACCAAGGTCCAGGGCTTTCTCATTAAGCCCCCAGCCTTCGACCCCAACAAGAAATACCCCGTCAAGTTCCTCATCCACGGCGGCCCGCAAGGCGCATGGGGCGACGCCTGGTCCTACCGCTGGAACGCCGAACTCTTCGCCGCCAACGGCTACGTCGTCGTCATGATCAACCCGCGCGGCTCCACCGGCTACGGCCAGGCCTTCGTCGACGGAGTCAACGGCGACTGGGGCGGCAAGCCCTTCACCGATCTCATGACCGGCCTCGACTACGCCGAGCAGCACTACCCCTTCATCGACAAGACCCGCGAGTGCGCCCTCGGCGCCAGCTACGGCGGCTACATGGCCAACTGGATCCTCGGCCACACCAACCGCTTCAAGTGCATCGTCTCCCACGACGGCATGTTCAACGCCGAGTCAGCCTTCGGCTCCACCGAAGAGGACTGGTTCAACCAGTGGGAGTTCAAAGGAAATCCCTGGGACTACTACGGGAAACCTGACTGCAGAGAACCCCTTCCGCAAGTGGTCGCCCGTCGCTCTCCGCCAAGAACTTCAAGACACCCACGCTCGTCGTCCACGGCCAGCTCGACTACCGTCTCGACGTCAGCGAAGGTTTCCAGCTCTTCGACACACTGCAACTGCTCAAGGTGCCCAGCAAAATGCTCTACTTCCCCGACGAAGGCCACTGGGTCCTCAAGCCGCAGAACTCCCGCCTCTGGTACAAAACCGTCAACGACTGGGTCGACCAGTGGACGAAGAAGGATTAGGCGGGGAAACTGGGAGCAGGGAAGCACTACAATTCTGGGTGTCCCCGGAGCCTGTCCTGAGCTTGTCGAAGGATCTCGCTTTTGAGACGTGGGATACCGCAACTCTCGATCGGCTCAAATGACATTCGCCCGCAAAACTGCCAAACCGCGCGCCTTCCTCAACGAGTCGGGCCTCTACGACTACGCCGTCAAGGCCCTCGGCCGCCACATGCGCACTGAGTCTGAGCTCCGCCGCCTCATGCACTCCCGCGTCGAACCCGGCGAACGAGGCGAATCCATCGTCGCCGCAGTAGTGGCACGACTGAAAGAGCAGCGCTACCTTGACGATCAGTCCTTCGCCGAAACTTACGCCCGCCTCCGCCAGCAGAACGAGAAGCTCGGGGCACGCCGCGTCCGCCAGTCGCTGAGCCAGAAAGGCGTCCCTGCGCAGATCGCCAATGAAGCCGTCGATGCCCGCTACGCCGATACCAATGAAGAGGCCCTCGCCCGCCAGCACCTCGAGCGCAAGCGCATCCGCAAACCCGAAAACGAGAAGGAAACCGCACGCGTGATGCGCCGGCTCGTTGCCGCCGGCTTCTCCACCGGCATCATCTACAAAATCCTCCGCCAGTGGAACGTGCCCGACGAATCTCTCGCCGCGCTCGACAATCTTTCAGACGAGCCTCCCGCAGACTGAAGTGAGCTACGGCAGCCGAACCGGACCAGCCAGTTGCCGCTGGCCGGTTTCCTTTGCAATCGCCTCCCGCACATCAGACAGCGGCCCGGCGACGAACTGAATGCCGTTTCCATCCCGTTTGATCCCAAGCTCGCCCCACAGCTTCTCGAGATCCACCGGCGACGGCGATTCCTTCCATGTCGAATACATGGTTGTGAGCACGTGTGTTCCGGTCGCGCCGTCTCCAACCGCGAGCGCCCGATCCAGACTCCACTCGTGATCGATCGTGCCGCCCTGCGCAACAATCGCGCGCAGCGCATCCTGAAGTCCCTTGCGGTTTTTCGTCTCGCGGCGAATCTCCACATCGGCCACAAGGCAGAACAGCGCCCCTCCCCAGTAAGTCCGTCCCCACGTGTGCGTTCGATCCATCCCGCGATCGCCTTCCTGTGGCTCGCCCTTGGGCATGTCGCGCACCATGTCGTTCCAGATCTTTTCCGCCTTCAACTCCCCTGTCTCAACCCGCGCAATTGGCTCTACATAGGTTGCCAACCCTTCTTCCATCCAGTGCTGATCATCCGGCAATGAAGGAAATGCCATGTGGACAAGCTCATGCGTCGTCGTCCAGTCGTCCGCAAGATCGGCCGTTGTCATGTGCTGATCGATACGCAGCCGCGTGAATCCCGGCCAGCCGTGCATGTCGCCCCAGGTCGTGCCCTGCACCATGCCCCGCCTTCCTTCAACGGGCACCACGAGCACGCGTGCTCGTTTCACCGGAAATTGGCCGTAGAATGTCACAACGGCGTTGGCCGCGGCCTGGATGTGCTGCAGAATTACATCGTTGCCAAGATCAAACTGCCCGGCCGCGAAGTCGACCTGCAACACCGCGCCACCCATCTTCAGTTCGCGCGAAGACGCAATCTCGTAGTGACTGTCGGGCTGCGCAGCCAGCCGCTCTCGCACCCCTGCAAGAAGAGCAAGCAAAAGGAGCACAATGGTCAGTCGCGCCGCCCGGCGCCAAATCACCTTCATGCGCCCGGAGCCTTCGCAGCAAGAATCTCCAGCTTCTCCACCTGAGGAGGAGTCGCAAACAGTTCCTCGGCCTTCGCAAACAGCGCCTTGGCTATGTCGCCGTTCAGGTGCGCATTCCTGCCATCCTCGTCCTTGAAGGTGTCGAAGATGCCGAACTTCGCCAGGCCCCAGCTTCACGGCATACCAGGTCGTTGTATATGCCTCGCCCACCGCCAGGGGCTGCGCCGACTTCAGAAAATCCTCGACCTCGTTCTCCTTGCCCGGCTTGGCGTTCAACAATGCCAGAATTGCAAACTTGTCCACGCTGACCTCCACAACCACTAGGATGCGCCCCCGTCTCGATACGCGCTCTAACCGTTAGCCGTTTACACTGTTACAGACATGCAACTCCGCACGGGAAACGAAATTCGCGAGCTGTTTCTGCGCTTTTTTGAGACGAAGGGGCACCGCCGCGTGCACTCTTCTTCGCTGGTGCCTGCCAACGATCCCACGCTGCTGTTCACCAACGCGGGCATGAACCAGTTCAAGGACCTCTTTCTGGGCGCCGAGCGCCGCGACTACTCCCGCGCCACCACTTCGCAGAAGTGCGTCCGCGCCGGCGGCAAGCACAACGATCTTGAGAACGTGGGCTTTACGCGCCGCCATCACACCTTCTTCGAGATGCTGGGCAACTTCAGCTTCGGCGACTACTTCAAGCGCGAAGCCATCCAGTTCGCCTGGGAACTGGTCACCAGCCCCGAGTGGTTCGGCATTCCCAAGGACCGCCTCTACGTCACCATCTTCGAAGGCGCAGACGGCGTTCCGCGCGACGACGAAGCCGAGCAGTATCTGGATCGAAACCGGCGTTCCGAAGGAGCGCATCTTCCAGTACGGCGCTCAAGGACAACTTCTGGCAGATGGGCGAGACCGGCCCCTGCGGCCCGTGTTCGGAGATCTTCTACGACATGGGCATCGAGGCCGCCGAGACTCCCGGCGTCGATCTGCCCTTCGGCAAGGACGAAGCCCGCTACGTCGAGATCTGGAACCTGGTCTTCATGCAGTTCGACCGCTCGGCCGTCGTCGATCCGGCCACCAAGAGCGACCACCTACAAGCTGACTCCGCTGCCCAAGCCTTCGATCGACACCGGCATGGGCCTCGAGCGCGTCGCCGCCGTGCTGCAAGGCAAGATCAGCAACTTCGAGACGGATCTGTTTACGCCGCTGATTGCGCGCGCCGCCGGAACTCGACGCGGCAGCGAAGAACGATCGTGTGGCAACGCCAGCCTGCGCATCATCGCCGACCACGCGCGCGCCGCAACCTTTCTCATCAACGACGGCGTGCTGCCGTCGAACGAAGGCCGCGGCTACGTGCTGCGCAAGATTCTTCGCCGCGGCATCCGTCACGGTCGCCTGCTCGGCCAGGAGAAGCCCTTCCTGTATCAGATGGTCTACGCCGTTCGCGACTGAATGCAGGGCGCCTATCCCGAGCTGAACGACTCAGCCGTCGCGTGTCGCGAAAGTTGTTGAAGCGGAAGAGAAGCAGTTCGATCGCGTGCTGAAGATCGGCCTCACGCGGCTCGATGAAGAGTTGAAAGGCAACTTCACCGGCGACAAGGCCTTTCACCTTTACGAAACATTCGGTCTTCCGCTCGACTTCATGGTCGATGCCGCCCGCGATGCCGGCGTCAAGTTCGACGATGAAGGCTTCGAGCCGCCCGCGCCGAGGAGCAGGCCCGCGCCCGCGCCAGTCTGGAAAGGCGGCAGCCAGAAGACCGCCAGCCCCGCCTATCCGCGATCTGCCGAAGACCGACTTCCTCGGCTACAAGCAGCTCAACGCCACCAACGCCGAAGTGCTCGCCATCGTGAAGGATGGCGTCGGCGTGCCTTCTGCCAATGCCGGCGATCAGGTCGAGGTCGTTCTCGACCACACCAGCTTCTATGGCGACTCCGGCGGCCAGATCGGCGACACCGGCTGGTTCGTCTCGACCGACGGCAACGACACCATCGCCGAGATCACCGGCTGCGTGCTGCCCGTGCAGGGCGTGCGCGCGCACAAGGCCATTCTCAAGCAGCCGCTCGCTGTCGGCGACCACGTCAACACCGTCGTCGACGGCGATCGCCGCGACGCCATCAGGCGCAATCACACCGGCACGCACCTGCTGCACGCCGCGCTGCGCCAGGTGCTCGGCACGCATGTCAAGCAGGCCGGCTCGCTCGGTCGACCCCACGCGCCTGCGCTTCGACTTCTCTCACTTCGCGCAGGTGGCCGATGAAGAACTGCGAGGAGATCGAATCCATCGTCAACCGCGAAGTGCTCGCCAACGCCCGCGTCGAGACGCTCGAAGACGTGCCCATCGACGTGGCCGTGAACGAGTACCACGCCATGGCGCTCTTCGGCGAAAAGTACGGCGACAAGGTGCGCGTCGTGAAGCTGTCTGACGGCTTCTCGACCGAGCTCTGCGGCGGCACGCACACCGCAGCCACCGGCGAAATCGGCCTGCTCAAGCTCACCAGCGAAGGCGCCGTCTCTTCCGGCGTGCGCCGCGTCGAGGCCATCAGCGGCTCGGCTCGCTCGACACCTTCCGCCGCGATTTCGCCGTGGCGCAGCTCGCCGCGCAGGTCGCGCCCTCGACCGACGGCAATCTCTCCGACTCGCTGCGTGCCAAGCTTCGCCGCGCAGGAAGACGAGCTCAAGCGCCTTCGCCGCGAGCTCGAAGAAGTGCGCATGAAGTCCGCCGCCGGCGGACTTGACGACGCGGTCGCGCGAGCCGTCGAAGTCAAAGGGCGTAAAGGTGCTCACGCATCGCGCCGACTCAGCTCGAGCGCGGCCAACTCCGCACGCTTGTCGACAATCTGAAGCAGAAGCTCGGCGAAGGCGTTGTCGTGCTTGCCTCCGCGCAACCTGAAGGCAAAGTCGCCATCATCGCCGGCGTCACGCCGGGCCTGACCAAGCGCATCCAGGCTGGCAAACTCGTCGGCGCAGTCGCCAAGATCGTTGGCGGCTCCGGCGGCGGCAAGCCGGAGATCGCCGAAGCCGGCGGCAAAGACCAGTCGCAGATCGATGCGGCTCTCCAATCGGTGCCGGGCGCCGTTGCCGAGCTGCTGGCTTAAGGCCTGCTAGCGCTACCAGAGAGGCTCGTCCTGTTAGCATCAGCAGGTCTTAGAATGTCGTAATCCGACCCATGCTGCAGCGCAATGCAAAACCCGAGACGCTCGCTCGCCTGCGCAGTTCCGTGTTGGAGTGGTACGACGCCAATCGGCGTGACCTCCCGTGGCGAACCACTCGCGACCCCTACGCCATCTGGGTTTCGGAGATCATGCTTCAGCAGACACGAGTGGCCGTTGTCATTGAGCGCTACACCTCTTTTCTGGCCCGCTTTCCTACGGTGCTTGCGCTGGCCGAAGCCAGCGAGCAGGACGTGCTCGCGCTTTGGAGCGGTCTCGGCTACTACCGTCGCGCCCGCATGCTCCACCAGGCGGCACACATCGTTGCGCAGGAACTCGGCGGCTGCATCCCGACCTCCGCGATGGATCTGCGCAAACTGCCCGGCATCGGAGCCTACACCGGTGCCGCTATTGCCAGCATCGCCTGCGGAGAACACATCGCCGTGGTCGACGGCAATGTTGAGCGCGTGATTTCACGCCTTCGAGGTTGGGAATCCGCTGAACCCGCAGGCGAAGCCAGGATCCGCCGCAAGGTGGAGGAGTTTGCAGCCTCCCTGGTCGATGCATCGCGCCCGGGTGACTTCAATCAGGCTCTGATGGAACTCGGCGCAACCGTCTGCACACCCCGCAATCCGCAATGCCTCAACTGCCCGTGGACCGCCGAGTGCAACACAAAAGGCGAGCATCGCACTCCCCAGCGGCCGGGCATGATGAACAGAGAAGTGGCATGCGCACTCGTGCTGCGCTCTTCAGAGCCCGCCGCCCCGAAGATCCTGCTCGAGCAGCGTTCAGCCTCCGAGACTGTCATGCCAAACATGTGGCAACTTCCATTTCTGCGCGACGCTCAAGTGCCTGAAAGCGACCTGCGTATCACGGTTCGCCATGCGATCATGCAGGTCAACTACGTTGTGCGCGTCCGCAATGTCGCCGAAGACGCGCTCGATTCTCTGGCCGATCACCTGCACTACCGCAGATGGGTTTCGCCCGCTGAAGCCGAGAAGATGGCGTTGACTGGGCTCACGCGCAAGGTGCTTTCGCGCGCCGCTCTCTTCCCCTTGGCTTCCCGCTCTCAGTTGCCCTCGGGCAGGTCGTCAAAATAATCTGAGATTTCGCCACATCACTCGGAGAATCATGAACCGTAAACAACTCGTCTCATTCCTGTTCGCCGTCCTCGTGCTCGCCTATCCCGGACTCGCCCAGCAGCCCGCCACTCCAAAGGAATCAGCCACAGTTCCTGCCATCTCGGGTCTGCCGCCGGCAGGTCGCGCGGCAGCTGCGTCTATCGATCCGGAGAAGATTCGCGCTCACGTGCGCTTTCTCTCGCTCGATCTGCTCGAAGGCCGCGGCCCCGGCACGCGCGGCGCAGAGATTGCCGCCGAATACATCGCTACGCAATTTGCCCTCGCCGCAGTCGAGCCGGCTGGCGACAACGGCACCTACTTCCAGTCCGTCTCGCTCTTCGCCGTACACACCGACGAAGACAAGACCAGGTTCGCGCTCGTGCCCGCGAATGGACAACCTATCGACCTCGCTTACGGCTCCGAGATCGTCTCAAAGGATCAGACCGGCCAGTCCTCCGCCGACATCGACGCTCCCATCGTCTTCGTCGGATACGGCATCCACGCACCCGAATATGACTGGGACGACTACGCCGGCGTAGACGTGAAAGGCAAAGTGGCTCTTGTCATCGTCAACGAGCCGCCCTCCGATGACGAGAAGTTCTTCAAGGGCAAGGCGCTCACTTACTATGGCCGCTGGATCTACAAGTATGAAGAAGCATCGCGGCACGGTGCGGTCGGCGTCCTTCTTATCCACCGCACTGACCTCGCAAGCTACGGCTGGCAGGTTGTCCGCAACTCCCAGGCCATTGAGAAGAGCTACCTCGAGGGCGACCCAACAAATTCGCTTCGCGCAGCCGCCTGGATTCAACACGACGTTGCTCAGCGTCTCTTCACGCAGGCCGGCCTCGGCAATCTCGATCAGGCGATCGACACCGCAGGCAAGCGCGGATTTCACGCCACGGAACTCAACGTCCGCCTGAAGGGGCACGTTGAGAGCCACGTCCGCCATTACAGCTCCGCGAATGTGGTCGGTCGCGTTCCCGGTACAGGCTCTCTGCCGACGCAACCCAATCAAGCCGTGCTCTACACCGCCCACTACGATCATCTCGGCATCGATCCCAACGCCAAGGGGGACGGGATCTACAACGGCGCGGCCGACAATGGCACTGGCTGCGGAATCCTGCTCGAGCTGGCCCGGGCATTCGCTCAGTCCACAACACGCCCGCCCCACGCCGTCTACTTCGCAGCCGTCACCGGAGAAGAGCAGGGCCTCCTCGGCTCTCAGTATCTCGGAACGCATCTGCCTGTACCAGCGCACGACATCGCGCTCGACCTCAACTACGACATGCTCCTTCCAATCGGTATGCCTCGTTCGCTAAGTCTCAGCGGAGCGGAGCGCATCGACTTCTGGCCCACCGTGCAATCGGTCGCGAAGGCGTTCAACTTCACGCTGCTGCCTGACCCCGATCCCTCGGCCGGCCACTACTACCGCTCCGATCACTTCTCACTGGCCCGCGCTGGCGTTCCAGCCTTCTCCATCGATGAGGGCAGGCTCTTTGAAGGCCACGATGAAGCGTGGGGTCGTACGCAATTCGATGATTACGTCACGCACCACTATCACCAGCCGTCTGACGAGTACCGCCCGGACTGGGACTTTCGAGGGAACGCCCAGCTTGCCCGCTTCGGCTTAGTCCTCGGCTGGCTCGCAAGTGAGCAACCCAAACCCGTCGAGTGGAAACCCGGAGATGAGTTTGACGCTCCGCGGAAGGCAAGTAAGTCAAGGTGACCCACGCGCATCGAACTCGATAAGTGCGAGGTCGATGAAAGTGCCTACGCTTTGAAAGGGCGCGGCTTCAGCCTCGCCGTAACCGACCAGGAATGAATCGGGGGCTTTCAACCCCGGAGGGATAACCCGGCCGGCGAAACCGCCAGCCGGGCCAGATCACCTTCCGATATGCCGCGGAATATAAGGGCCCGATTTGACTTACTCTACTGTAGATATACCTTCTAATCGTCGAAGAGTCGGCCCTGCGTTATGAATTGGAGGTGGAGTGCTTACTGGGCTTCACTTCAAGCTCATTCACCACCTGCTGAACATTCGGCACCTTCTTGGCCAGATCTTCGGCTTCCTTCCTCTGCTTGGTTGTCTTGACAGTCCCTTTCAGAACCAGCGTGCCGTTCTTCGCGGAGCCGCTAATGCTCTGATCGTTCAGATTGTCGTGAGCCTTGATCATCGCCTTGTAGTTATCCTCGATTGCGCTGTCGAGGTTTGATGCTACAGATCCAGCTTGACCCTCTCCCGGAGGCCGAACGCCAATCTCATCGGCAATGGTGTAATCGGGGGCTGCCTGCTTGGCCAGGCTCTCTGCCTGACTCTTCAGATCCTGCGAGTCGAGATTGCCTTTCAGGGTCATCACCCCTTTCTCGCGATCCTGCGAGACGTCGACCGCGCTCAGGTTATTGTTTTTGAGCGAGTCGCTTACTGCCGATTTCTGGTCGGGATGCACGGGCTTCTCGCAGCCGGCAACTGCCAAAGTCACTGTCAGAATCGCAGCCGAATGTAAGACAAACGCTCGATAGGAAACTCTACTTTTCATTTAATTCTCTCCTTGTAACCCAATTCGCGTACTGGAACTCAGATGTGGAAGTCGTCGCAGCGGGTTGCACATAGATAAACAGCAACAGCTCTCAAATCGGTCCGCAAGTCGAAGGAGCTCTGGGTTTAATCCTCTCCGCAATCAATTCAATTTGAGAATTTCGCCGATCAGGTTGCCCCGCCGACGAATAAGTTTTTAGGCACGAGTGATTGGCGTCACAGTCGCGAACACGGAGAGGGGAGCAACATATTTCGGGCTTGGGCAGGGTTTCTTCGCATCCAGATCAATGTCATTTAGCGTCATTTCGAGCGAGCCTGAAGTAAGCAAGGAGAAAGGTCATGAGCACGGGAAAGCGGGATCGCGGCCAGTTGCGAGTGGATGTAAACGAGTGCAAAGGGTGCGGGCTGTGCATTGAAGCTTGTCCGCCAAAGGCGATCCACCTGAGCGAGCACCTCAATCATTACGGCTATCGCACGGCGACATATCTCGGCAGCGGATGCACAGGTTGCGGCATCTGCTTCATGGCTTGTCCTGAGCCGGGGGCCATCACCGTGTTGCGTCTGATCAATCGGAAGCCGATCGCGGAATGCAGCGTGCACGAAGAACTGGAGGAGACACTCGCATGCGCAAGCAATTGATGAAGGGCAATGAAGCGATCGTGAAGAGCGCGATCCTGGCTGGGTGCCGGGCGTTCTATGGATATCCCATTACTCCTGCAAGCGAGATCACAGAGGCCGCGGCGCTCCACATGCCTGAGGTCGGAGGCGTCTTCCTGCAGGCCGAGAGCGAAGTTGCCGCCATCAACATGCTCTATGGCGCTTCGTCGGCCGGAGTTCGTTGCATGACAGCATCGAGCGGACCCGGGATCAGCCTCATGCAGGAAGGCATCAGCTACATGGCTGGCGCTCAGCTCCCATGCGTCATCGCCGACATCACGCGCGGCGGTCCGGGCCTCGGCAACATCGGTTCGGAGCAGAGCGACTATCACCAGGTGGTGAAGGGCGGCGGAAACGGCAACTATCGCACCATCGTGCTGGCGCCCTACTCGGTGCAGGAGATGGCCGATTTGACGGCTCTTGCATTTGAGCTTGCCGATCGCTATCGCAATCCCGTGGTGTTGCTCGCCGACGGATTCGTGGGACAGATGATGGAGCCAGTTGAATTCGCAACCTCCGCCATCGCGCCGCACCAGCCGGAATGGGCCGTCGCAGGCACCGCTGAAACACGCGGCAATATGATTACCTCGCTGCACATGGCCGCCGATGATCTTGAGGCGCATGTGCATGCGCTCGAAGCCAAGTACCGCCTCGCGGAACAACGTGAGGCGCTGGCCGAGGACTGGCATGCCGGCGACGCCGACGTCGTCCTTGTGGGATACGGAATCGTTGGCCGCATTCTGAAGGCCGTGGCGGCAGAGCTTCGCGCAAAGGGTATGAGTGTCGGGCTGCTGCGTCCGATCACGCTCTATCCGTTTCCCAAAGCAGAATTCCAGCGCGTCTCTCGGCGCGCGCGAGCATTCGTTGTGGTCGAGATGAGCAATGGACAGATGGTCGATGACGTGCGCCTCGCGCTCAACTGCTCGCGCCCGGTGGAGTTCTTCAGTCGCGTCGGCGGCAACATTCCGTCACACGAAGAGGTACGCGAGTTCGTCCTCGCGCAGTTGCGTCGATACACGCCAGAGGAGCAGATGGCCCATGTCTAATGCGCAGGAAACAGAATACGAAGTAGTGCATGCAAAGCCGAAGGTCTTTTACAAGAGCTACGAGCGCAAAGAAGAACTGCAGCACCAGACGCACTATTGCCCGGGCTGCGGTCACGGCATCGTGCACAAGATGCTCGCGAAGGCCATTGACGAACTGGAAATCCAGGACCGGACGGTTCTCATCAGCCCGGTCGGCTGCTCCGTCTTCGCGTACTACTACTTTGATGTTGGCAACGTGCAGGCAGCCCACGGCCGCGCGCCAGCCGTGGCAACAGGTGTCAAGCGCAGCCGGCCGCAGAGCATCGTCATCAGTTATCAGGGTGACGGTGACCTGACGGCCATAGGTGCGTCCGAGATCCTCCACGCCGCCAATCGCGGAGAAAACATCACCGTCATCTTTGTGAACAACGCCATCTACAGCATGACCGGAGGCCAGGCAGCGCCAACAACCCTCCTTGGACAGAAAAGCACCACAACACCTCGGGGCCGCAGCGCCGTCAACGAAGGCTACCCAATGCGCATGAGCGAACTGCTCGCGACGCTGGACGGCCCCGCCTACATCGAGCGCGTTGGATAGGGCGACAACAAGCAGATTGTGCAGGCCACACGCGCCGTCCGCCGTGCCGTTGAGAATCAGGTTCGCGGCCTTGGCTTTTCGTTTATCGAAGTGCTGTCTCCCTGCCCAACAATCTGGAAGATGTCCGCGGTCGAAGCGCAGCATTGGGTGCGCGATGTAATGGAGAAGACGTATCCGCTCGGAGTCGTCTGCGATCGCACCAAAACTGCGCAACCACGCACTGCGCAGGAACCCGCGCCGTCTCTCGCAGACATCCCGCGAATCATCGGCATCGAACATCAGGAGCTTTCCAAAGAAGAACACTCCGCCCGCAAATATGTGCACGATGTAGATCTGCGTGTGCGCGTCGCGGGGTTTGGCGGACAAGGCGTCTTGCTGCTCGGCGAAGTGCTGGCCGAGGCCGGTCTCGACGCGGGACTTGAAGTATCGTGGCTGCCTTCCTACGGCCCGGAAATGCGCTCCGGAACTTCAAACTGTCACGTTCGCCTGTCAAAGGAGCCTATCGATTCTCCCCTGGTCACGGTTCCCAACGTTCTCATTGCGATGAACGAACCGTCCCTGCGGAAATTCGACCTGAGCGTGAAGCCCGGTGGATGGGTAATCTACAACGGCGATTCGTTCCCCGCCGATTGCCAGCGGCAGGACGTGAATGTATTGGCGCTCAACTTCACGCGCGCCGCAGACGAACTCGGCGATTCGCGTGCAACGAACATGATCATGCTCGGCGCATTTCTCGAAATCACAGGTGCGCTGTCGCAGGCAAGCATCGATGCGGCGCTTCGCTCCTTGGTGAAGAACCCGCGCTGGCACGAGTTGGATGAGCGTGCGATCGCAAAGGGCAGGCAACTTTACAGAGAGTCCCACAAAGAGGCAGGCATGAAAGTCGATGCTGACCCGAACCTGACGAGCGAATTCTCCTTCTAGGACGGAGTCGGAAATGGAAGCCGCCCCTTTCCGTCTCGAGAGAATCCTTGTATACTGAAGATTCGGCAAGCCGAGGGGCTAAGTGCGTGTATTCATGCCCGCCCCGTCAGCCGTCCCGGGGCTCGACGAGCCCGAGCGCCGGATCGCCTGAAGCGGCACCCGCAGCGCGAAACTCAAAAGGTTTGGAGCATCGTAATGGCACAAGTATGTGATATTTGCGGCAAGGGTCCGCAGTTCGGCAACAACATCTCTCACGCGCACAACGTGACCAAGCGGCGCTGGAACGTGAATCTCCAGGCCGTAAAGGCGCTCGTCAACGGAGCGCCAAAGCGTATCCGCGTGTGCACAAGCTGCATAAAGAGCGGCAAAATCGCCAAGGCGTAAAGCCGCACCTGGGCGACAACTTCGAACAGTTCATTCAAGACCCCGCCCTGTCGGACGGGGTTTTGTTGTGCTTGCTCGAAGGTCCGCGATAGTTGGCGTCTGTCTGAGATCACCAGGCTGATCAGGATCTCTGGTTCGGACTATTCCGGATCTCCCTCCCGTGCAAACACGAGAGAAGCCGAGTTGATGCAATAGCGCAGACCGGTCGGTCGCGGCCCGTCCGGGAAGACGTGGCCCAGATGCCCTCCGCACCGGGCGCATGTCACTTCGAGCCTCCGCATGCCAAAGGTGTCATCCTCGTGCTCGTTAATAGCCTTTGAATCGGCAGGGATCGTAAAGCTCGGCCAACCGCAGCCGGAGTCAAACTTCGCGCCCGAAAGGAATAGCATCGCTCCGCAGCCTGCGCAGTGGTAGTTTCCCGTTTCATGATTCTGGGTCAGGGTGCCGGAAAACGGACGCTCCGTGCCCTTCTCACGCAGTACATGATATTGCTGCGGCGTCAGCATCGATCGCCATTCAGCTTCAGTGTGGTTGACCTTGTCGGTCTCGTCGGAATCTTTCAGTGCACCGCTCATTGAACCTCCTCCCTAGGGGAAGGTGAAAGCCCCGAAGCCAATTGGACGCTTCCAGGAGCCGTATGGATGCGTCCGGAGGATTCGTCGTTGTTAAAGTTCCGCTACCAGTTCGATCTCCACAAGCGCATCCTTGGGCAACCGGGAAACCTCGACCGTGGTTCGCGCGGGCGGGGCAGTCCCAGCTGCTGAAAGATACGCGCCATACACCGCATTCATGGCTGCAAAGTCATTGAAATCCTTCAAAAACACAGTCGCCTTTACGGTCTTCTCAAGACTCGATCCCGCAGCCTCCAGGATTGCCTTCAAATTCTCAAGAACACGGGTGGTCTGCTCGGTGATTCCACCGGAAACGACCTGTTGCGTGGCCGGATCGAGCGCAATCTGCCCGGCCGTGAAAACAAGACTTCCCGCTCGAATGGCCTGCGAATAGGGACCGATAGCGGCGGGTGCGGACGCTGTTGCAATGACGGTCTTGCTCATAGCTCAGATTCTATTCTCCTCCCATCGGCCGTCCCACTTTCTCTTCAGCTGATCGTTCCACCAGGCCAGCCGGATGAAACGGAGCCCGCAACCAGCGCTGAATCTGTGGTACGCTGGGCCTTCCCCCAAGGAAGGCGCGGTATGCAACTGTCCGCTGCGGACGCTGTTACGCCAGCAGTTCATCGAACGAAGAACTATTTATTCAGGCCCTTTCAGCTGGGAACCTATCTGAAGCTCTCCCTGGTTGCGGTGATTACGGAGGGCCTCGGCGGCAGTTTCAATTCGATGCCGGGGGGTGGCGGCGGCAAGGCCCATGGTCATACCCCGCCGAATCCGAATCCGGCGCACGTGCCCATCTCTCCTGAATTGATTGCGTTTATTGTCCTGGGCACCGTGCTCGCCATTGTTGCGGCCATTGCGATCTACTACCTGATCACGCGTCTGCGCTTCGCGTTCTTTCATTGCCTGATCCGGCAGACCAAGGAGATTGCGCCGGGCTGGCATCTCTATCGCAGCCAGGCGAACCGCTTCTTTCAGCTCAGTCTCGTCGATCGGAATCATCTTTCTTCTGATGTTGGCAGTAATCGCTCTGCCGTTTGTCATCGGTTTCGTTCGCGTGTTCCGTTCTTCGGGTGGGCATCCCGACGTTTTGCGCCTTCTGTCGTACTTCCTGCCCCTGATTCCAATCATCATTCTCGCGGTCCTGATCGGCATTGCGATTCAGCTCGTGCTGCGCGATTTCATGATGCCGCACATGGCGCTGGAAAATCTGTCCGCGAGTGAAGCGTGGGCCGCGGCGCGAGAGCGCATTGTGGCCGAGAAGGGCAATTTCTTTGTGTACGCGCTGCTGCGCATTGTCATTCCCATTGTTGGGTTGATGGCGCTGTTCATGGTCCTGCTGATTCCGGGATTGGTCTTGCTGGGCGGTACTGCGCTCGTGTTCGTCGCGCTGCATTCTGCTTTCGCGCATGCCGCGGGTAGCGCAGCGGTCGTGGGGATCCTGCTCGAGGTGATCGTTGGCATCGTCGCATTCTGCATCCTTGTCTTCATCGGAATTTTCTTTGGAGGACCGCTGAGCATTTGGGTGCGCAACTATGCGCTGATTTTCTACGGCGGTCGCTACCAGGCGCTTGGGGATATATTGGCGCCGCCGATGGCGGGCGGCGCACCCTTCCCATCTGCATGATGGAGCCGCCTCTCGGTTTACGCCGGCACGCGTGCTCCGGAAAGCAGATCCTTCACTTTGCTGTGAGGGACGTTCCGTTCAGGATGACAAGTCAATTGAAATTCGTGCTATGCCGTGTGCGCAGATGGCTGCCGCGCCTTGCTCCGTGGGAAGGCTCTGGAGAGCGATAACGAACTTTTCCCCACCTTGCGGTGTCAAAGAAAGAGTGGGTGAAGAAGTGCATGCCGTGTCAGGACAGAGAGGGCGAGCGTTTACCCTGAATATGGGAGTGCATTGATGCGCGGGATAGCCTTTTTCTTGTGTGCGGCGGCGTTGCTTGAAAACGGGGGCCGCTTGAGTGCGCAGGCTGCGCCCGCAAAATCCTCTCCGGTGATGATCAATACCGGGCCAACTGTGCCCGCAAAGCCGAAGCCGTTGCTTCCGGATGCGTTTGCAGGGTGGGAGGCGACAGGGCCAATCAAAACCGTAACGGATGCGGCGGAAGCAGACAGCGCGAATGCCTCTGCGCTCAAGGAGTATGAGTTTGTTGGCGCCACAATCGGCGACTACAAGCGAGGCGCCGACACATTAACTGTCCTCGCGCTAAGCTTCAAAAACCTGAGTGGAGCCTATGGCGCCTACTCCTGCTTCCGTCAGGACGGGTGGCCGAAGGCGGATATCGGCTCCGGCGGAACGTCGAACAAGAACCGCGTGCTCTTCTGGCAGGGCAACACGGTGGTGGACGCCACTTTTTCGAAGATCGGCCCGATGTCTGCCGCGGAACTTCGGGAGTTGGCGGCCCAGTTGCCTGTGCCGCAGGGGAACAAGGCACTACCGCCGCCGCTGCTGGCAAGCCTGCCGCAAGGCTCGCTGGACAAGCAGACCACCCATTATGCCGAAGGGCCTGCTGGGTACGCTGGAGGTGGGGGAGTGTTGCCGCCGGATCTTGTCGGCTTCGATCGCGACGCGGAGACAGCGACGGCCAACTATTCGCTCCGCTCGGGTCAGGCGACGCTTACTCTGATTGACTATCCCACGCCGCAGATGGCCGAGGCGCAGGAAGCGAAGATTCGTGCGTATATCCAGGCGGGGAAACAGGCACAGCCGGCATGGCCGAAGCCGCTGGCTGACTCGGATGTAGCATCGCTTGAAGTACGGAGGAGCGGGCCGTTGGTAGCGCTCGTCAGCGGCGATGCGATCCCGGACGAAAGCCACAAGCTGATCTCGACAGTCCACTACGAGGCGGATTTGACGGCCATTCCCCAGCCAATGGAGTCTGAGGTTTCAAGGACCAGCAGGCTTCTGATGGGGATCGCGACGATTGTGATCATTGGAAGCGCAGGCCGCGATCCTGCTGGGCTTCTTTCTGGGAGGCGGCCGGGCCCTGTATCGCTTTGCACGGGGAAAGCCAGTCTCGTCGGTTTATGACGTCGAATTTATCCGGCTCCATCTTGAAGACTAAGAAGTTGACGCAGGAATCGGGGGACGGCATCTTAAGGGTTAATGGCGCGTTTTTGGCTGTGGAAAAAGGGGGCTAAACCCTAAGAAACCCCCGAAAAGACGAGAGTAAGCGGAGTTCAAAAGGCGAATGTCAGGCGAACAGATAGAGGGATGACAAAGAAAGTAGTCTGGCATAACATAAACAAAATAAAGGATTTATTTCATCCCTGATTTATCCTTGACACTCCGCCCCCCCGCCCCTACTATGCAGCCAGAAAGTTCTGATGGTTTTGCCTCCGTTGGAACTATTCTCCCTGAGGAAGGAGCTGCCCTGTTGCCGGGCGGCTCTTTCCGTTTCTGCCAGCTTTGGATCGGATCCAGCCACAAATCGGACGCGACCCGGCAAGATGGATCGCTTGCAGGTAAGAAGCGTGAGGTGGTTGGACATGTTCGTCCCGGGTCTCAGCATCATCCCAAGGACCGCGCTGACGGGCGATCGGTGGCGGAACGAAAAGTGTGGGGATTCAGGTCAGGGCGACTCCTTCTCATCAGAACTGGCGTCTTCGATTGGGTCAGCCCAGTCGCTTCCACAGGATTCGCAGTGCCATGCATTTGAGGGCTCGACGCTCTCGAGGGTTGGATCGGCCGCACCGCATTTGGGGCAGGATGGAAGATGATAGACGGGTGATTCTTCGCTTAAGTCGTCGATGATCTCCTGTGGGATTGGGCGCGATGCCACTTCACGCGCCCGATCAAGCTGGTCGGCAGCGACAGTCACGCGGGGATAGGCTGCTGCAGACTGGGGTCTCTCGACCCAACTGTCGATTCCCGCCTGTCTCAAAGTCAGGACAAGCTGCCAGGCTTCCTTGCTTGTATCGCATTCACACAACGGCGTCTTCCATGTGTATTCGTGCGCGACGTCGGCTTCTTGCGAGTCGGCCTGCTGGTGAGGATCCTCCATAGAATCCCAGTCATTGTCATTCGAAACATTCGAGGCGGCGCGATTCTCGATTAACGGCGGGGTCTCCCGCGGCCCGCGCTTTTTCAGTTCATCGCGCAGGACTTGCTGGGCCACTTCGGTGAGATCGTCGATGCCGGCGGCCAGTTCGCGGAGCTCGATATCGCCCATTTCGCGATAGAGCCGAGTGAGTCTCTGCCATTCTTCGGCTGGGTTGATCTGCATGGGCAGCAGTATAGACGGTGCTCGGGATAGATGGTGCCCTACCGGAAGGTGTTCCAACCGATGTCGGCGAGCATGGCGCGACCGACAACAAGCGCGGTAACGATGAGTGCGGCCATGACACACGTCCAGAAGCCCACGCGGCTGAAGGGAATGAAGAGGGCGCCTTGTTTGCCCGTGAGGTTGATCCCTGCCCGATCGGGCAGGAGTGCCTGGACGGCAACTGCGATCAGGAAACCGGCAGCCCAAACAATGGCGATCCTGAATGAGAGCTGAAGGGTCATTTCCATGATCGTCGCTCCTCTCCTGATACACACTGACGCGCGCTGGAGCAGATTGGCTGCTTCCTTTACCGAACACCACTCCAACGATACAATCGATAGAGCGGTTCCAACCAATTAGGTATATATGTGGAGCCCTTCAGCCGACGTAGCTCAGTTGGTAGAGCAGCTGATTCGTAATCAGCAGGTCGTCAGTTCAAGTCTGACCGTCGGCTCCATAGATTAGAGATCACTCGATAGATCAGATATGTAACCCGTTGGCGCGGTCTTTTGGGTTGCTCCTTCAATTTCCACAGCAGCAGCCTCCCGTTAGCTCAGCGAACCAAATCAGGTACGGGTTATCCACTCACTTTTTTTCGGGATATTGTTACGTGCCCGCTTATCCACGCATATTCTTGGCATAATCGCAGAAAGTGAGCGGTTCCTCAGACGCTGTTCCAAGAGCTTCGTCCAGGACCGTGATCGGGATTCGACATTGAAGGCCGCAAAGATCGAGACCTGAGAACGACCCGGATTACCCACGGGAGCATTCAAGAGTGACCAGCTATAGCCGCCAGGATGTTCTGAGAATTCTGCAAATCAGTTCCCGCCAGCTTCAGGGGTGGGAGAGAGCCGGGCTCATTACCCAGCGCGAGACCTACACCTTCCAGAATCTTGGCGAATTGCGGACCTTGCGCTCTCTGCGCGAAGAAGATGTAACGGCGGCTTCCATAAGGCAATCGATCGCGGCGATGCAGGCAGTGGGAGGCCTGATCAACCCACTCCAGGAAGCCAGTGTGGTGCGTACCGGGACGCGGCTGGCATTTCGCACCAACGGCGCGATGGTCGATCCGATCCGGCGTCAATTACTCTTTGATTTTGAGCGTGGGGAAGGGCAGCCGGCATCTGCAGATGTCGCTCCGATGCGCCGCACGAATTCCTGTGTTTCGCGCGATATGCAGGGACTCTTCCTGGCGGCTGTTCAGGCGGAAGAGGCCGGCGAGAAGCAGCGTGCAATCGCGCTCTACGAAGAGATGCTGACGCTCGATCCGAACTACGCGCCTGCGTATATCAATCTGGGGACCCTCCACTTTCATCTGCGCCAGTTTACGAAGGCGGAAGAACTCTACAGACGGGCGACCGAGAAGGATCCCGGCTACGTGCTGGCGTTCTTCGATCTGGGCAACGTGCTGGACGAACTTGAGCGGCCTGACGAATCCATTGCCGCCTATCAGCGGTCCGTGGAACTGTCGCCGCGTTATGCGGATGCTCACTACAATCTGGCGCTGGCGTTTGAGCGCAAGGGTGAGCTTCGCGCCGCATTGCGGCACTGGCAGGCCTATGTTCGGCTGGATAAGGCCGGCCCTTGGGCTGAACATGCCCGCACTCAGATTCGCAAGCTTCTCGATCGCGAAAAGCTCTCCATCGCATGGCGTGCGGTGGGCTTTGTTCCCCAAAGACGAACAACCGTCGCGCTGAAGCTTATCAGCTAAAGCGGGAAAGCGAACCCGTCTCGCTGATTTTGCGCAACCATGGGCGCACTCTCAAGACGGGCCTGCGTCGCTTTCCCTACGCCAACTCCCCCGAGCGCACTGAAAGGTCTGCCTGCTCTGATAAACTTCGAGCCCGGAGGCGCGAATCCCCTTGTCTGACAGAGGACACATCCCGGCACCACTCACACAGCTTACAGAGGAGGAGAGTCTTTTCTTCTCGACCGTGCGGCAGTTTGCCGAGGAGACGATTGCTCCCCAGGTGCGCACGATGGACGCGGAGCAGCAGTTTGCCACCGGGCTGGTGAGCAAGCTGTTTGAGCTGGGATTGATGAGCATTGAGGTTCCGGCGGAGTTGGGCGGCGCGGGCGGAAGTTTTTTTGATGCGGTGCTGGCAATCGAGGCGATTGCGATGGTGGATCCTGCGGTGGCCGTGCTGGTGGATGTGCACAACACCCTCGTGATTAACGCGCTCCGGCGCTGGGCGAGCGAGGATCAGAAACGGCATTGGCTGCAACGGCTGGCGTCGGACACAGTGAGCGCATATGCACTGAGCGAGGCCGGAGCGGGCTCGGATGCCTTCGCTCTGCAGACGCGGGCGGAGAAGGTGGACGGCGGATATCGGCTGTACGGGCGAAAGCTGTGGATCTCGAACGCGCGCGAGGCGGGATTGTTTCTGGTGTTTGCAACGCTCGATCCGGCCGCCGGGTATAAGGGCATCACAGCGTTCCTTGTGGAGACCGGGACGGCAGGATTCACCGTCGGCCGCAAAGAAGACAAGCTCGGCATTCGAGCCAGCAGCACGTGCGAGCTCTTGTTTGACAACTGCATTGTGCCCGACGCGAACCTGCTGGGTGAGCCGGGCAAGGGATACAAGATCGCGATTGAAACGTTGAACGAGGGACGGATTGGGATTGGTGCGCAGATGCTTGGGCTGGCTGAAGGCGCGTGGGGACACGCGGCACGCTACGCGAAGGAGAGGCGTCAGTTCGGAAAGCCGATCGCGCAGTTCCAGGCAGTGCAATTTACGTTGGCAGAGATGGCGACGGAGATTGAAGCAACGAAGCTGATGGTTTACAACGCGGCGCGGTTGAAGGATGCGGCGAAGCCGTATCTGCGCGAGGCAGCCATGGCAAAGTATTTCGCGTCCCACGTGGCTGAGCGCGTAGCGAGTCAGTGCGTGGAAATCTTCGGCGGCAACGGATTTGTGCGCGACTACCCGGCGGAGAAGTATTACCGCGACGCAAAGATCGGCAAGATCTACGAGGGCACGTCGAACATGCAACTGGCCACAATTGCGAAGAGCGTTCTCGGAACCAGGGACTAGGAACTAGAACTGGTTGCATAAATCAGGTTTTGAAAGGGCACGGCTTTAGCCGTGCCGCCGAAGCCGCACAATACCTGGGGCTTTAGCCCCTGAGGGATGGTCTGCACTCATCTGGCAGCATTTATGCAACCAGCTCTCGGGACTTGCCGCACGTGCGATGCCGCTTCCGCAACCTGTCGGATGTGGGCGGGCCGCGTGCGGCAACAGCCGCCAATAATCTGTGCTCCGGCGGCGAACCACTCCGCGGCCATTGCGCCAAATGCTGCGGGATCGGCTTTGCCGGTCCATGAGCGCGCGGCGGCGTCCCAGCCTTCACCGGAGTTCGGGTAGACAATGACCGGCTTGTCGGAAGCGAAGCGCAGCTCTGCTATGAGCGCGGGGATGAGACTGGGTTGCGTGCAGTTGACCCCAATGGCTACGGTCTGCGGAAAGCGGGAGACCACGGCTGCGCACTCGCGGAGGAGTTCGCCATGAGCGACGTGCTGTTGGTCGCGGCATGTGAAGGCGAACCAGGCCGAGAGCTCAGGATGAGGTGCAAGAGCCTGGCCGATGGCTTCTGCTTCGGCAAGCGAGGGCAGTGTTTCAAAGGCGAGAATGTCGGGCGAATCCTGACCCTTTGCGTTGGCGAGGATTTCAATGCGGCCACGATGGAAGACGACGAGATCGTCAAAGGTGCAGGCATAGTTGCCGTGATACTCGGCACCATTGTGAAGCATTGCGCCATAGGGCCCGAGTGAAGCAGCGATCAGAACACTGCGATCGGGAAATCCTGCGGCAGCAGTGCGGGCGAGCGAGACGGAGCGAAGAAATGCGGCGTCGGCCTGTTCCGGAGCGAGACCGCACTCCGCATAACCCATGCGCGAGACCTGGTAGCTCGCGGTTTCAATAATCTCGGCGCCTGCTGCGATGTACGCGCGATGAACGGCGATGATTTTCTCGGGTGAGTCTTCAAGGACGTGAGCAGACCACAGCGGACCGTTGATGTTGGCGCCACGGTACTCGAGCTCGGACGCCATGCCACCGTCGAGGATGTGGATGTCCTGCAGCATGGAATCGCATTGGGCTCGTGCCAAAGTCATGGAGTGATGTTAACGCTGGAGAAGCGTGGCGGAGATGGCGTGGGCGCGCCATGAAAAGCTTCAATGGATGGACCACCCACAAAGTTGTTCAAAGAGGCTTCACACGCGACTCCATGTACCAATGACATCGATACCGACGCTACCGTCGGGGTTTTGTGGCGCATAGGCCCATTGAATCGAACCGTAGTCGAGCGCGATTGTCTCAATGGGGGAGTCACTAGTGCTCGGGGCCAACAGAGAAGCAGTTGAAACAAGGACGTCCTTCATGGTGATCGTCATGTACTTCACTGGAGCCTTTCCCGTGGCTCGCGATACCTCGATGACCACGTTTGGAAAGTGCTTGCCTGTGGCGCATGCCTGGTAGAGCAACGGCGAAGAAATATCAACGTTCTTTGTAATCGCGAATTCCTCGTGTGTCACCTTTCCGGCTGCACCTCCCCCTGAAGGACTGGGGGCGGACGAAGCGGCTTGCGAGATGGAGTGCGAATAGGAGAGAACCTCGATCCAGTCTTTGTGATCCTTGTCCGTGCTCTCTCCCTTGATGCCGTCTATTTGCAGAAATACGTCGAAAGCCATAGTCCCTCACTTTGTGTTTGCGAGCGTTGAAACGGAGATGGCTAAAGTTTCTGGGTGCGCTGGACGGTGCGGACGCCGTTGACGCGGCGAATGCCAAGAACCATCCGGTTGAGGTGGCGGAGGTCTTCAGCTTCCACGACAAACTCGATGATAGCCTCGCCGTTTTCGTCACGGCGAATGTCGACGCCGCGGATATTGGTGTTGTCGTCGGAGATGACGGCGGTGAGTTCCTTCAGCATGCCGGTGCGGTCGTCGCAGTAGACGGTGATCTTGACGGGGTAGCGCTGCGTGCGCCCTGCGGAATCGTCGCCCACACGGGACCACTCGACGGCGATGCGTCGATCGCTCTCATAGAGAAGGTTCTGCACATTGGGACAACTGCGCGCATGAACCGCGACGCCTTTGCCGCGTGTGACGTAGCCGACGATTTCTTCGCCGCGAATGGGGTTGCAACATCGCGCGCGATAGACGAGGAGATCGTTTTGACCCTCGACCTGAAGGGAGTCTGACCCGGTAAGGTGAAGCTTGCGCACCGCATCGGACATCGCCGATTCGACAGTGCCGGGTGCCTTGGGCTCAGAGGATTCCGGTTCTGTCTGGTTCGCATAGCCGGGGGCGAGCTTGTTGAGCACCTGGTGGGCAGAGTGCTTGCCCAGGCCAAGCGTGGCGAGCAGGTCGGCAGCCGTGGCCACGCCGTACTCGCCGGCGATGCGGCCAAGATCCTGGTCGACGATCTGGTTCATGGGAACCTTGAACTTGCGCGCTTCGCGCTCAAGGAGCTTGCGGCCGATCTCGACGGCGCGGCGACGCTGGTCTTCATTGAGCCAGTGTTTGATCTTGTTGCGGGCGCGCGGGCTCTTAACAAAGGTGAGCCAGTCGCGACTCGGCTTGTGATCCTTCTGGGTGACGATTTCAACAATGTCGCCGGTGCGCAACTTGGTGCGCAGGGGAACCATGCGACCGTTGACCTTGGCGCCGACGCAGGTGTGGCCGACCTCAGTGTGGATGGTGTAGGCAAAGTCGACCGGCGTGCCGTCGGAGGGAACCACGACGACTTTTCCCTTGGGCGTGAAGGTGTAGACCTCGTCGGGGTAGAGGTCCATCTTCAGGCTGGAGAGAAACTCGTTCGGGTCGGTCATCTCCTTTTGCCACTCGACGAGCTGGCGAATCCAGTTCAGACGCTCCTCGTCGCGGGCTGTGACGGTGCCGTCATCGGCCTTGTATTTCCAGTGAGCGGCGATTCCCTCTTCGGCGATGCGGTGCATATCTTCAGTGCGGATCTGTACTTCGAACTGATGGCCACCCTCGCCGATGACAGTGGTGTGGAGGGACTGATAACGGTTGGCGCGAGGGATCGCGATGAAGTCCTTGATACGACCGGGGACAGGACGCCACAGAGTGTGAATCAGGCCGAAGACGGCGTAGCAGGACGCGACATCCTGGGTGATGACGCGGATGGCAAGCAGATCGTAGACCTGATCGAAGGTGACCTTGGAGCGCTGAATCTTCTGGTAGATGGAGTAGTAGCGCTTGATTCGCCACTCGACGCGGGCCTCTATGTTGTTTTCACGAATCTGTTCGGCAAGGGTGTCTTCGACGTTGCGGAGGAACTGCTCACCCTCGACGCGTTGGGCTTCGACGGCAGCGGCCACCTGTTCGAAGCTGACAGGGTCGGTGTAACGAAAGGCGAGGTCTTCGAGTTCGCCGCGGACCTTGCCCATGCCAAGACGGTGGGCAAGTGGGGCGTAAATGTCGAGGGTCTCGCGGGCGATCGCCTCCTGGCGGTCGGGTTGGAGGTGCTCAAGGGTGCGCATGTTGTGGAGCCGGTCCGCAAGCTTGATCAGAACTACGCGGACGTCCGTAACCATGGCGAGGAGCATCTTGCGAACGTTTTCAGCCTGGCGGTCTTCGCGATTGGCGAACTGAATCTTGTCGATTTTGGTGACGCCCTCGACAATGTGGGCCACTTGGTCGCCAAAACCGCTTTCGATCTCTTCGCCGGTAGCGGGGGTATCTTCGACGGCATCGTGGAGAAGGCCGGCGGCGATGGCCGTGGAGTCAAGCTTCATTTCCGCCAGGACTTCCGCAACTTCCAGGGGATGAATAATGTATGGCTCGCCGGAGGCACGCATCTGACCGCGGTGGTGCTGCACGCAGAATTCCCATGCCTTGCGGATGAGGCTGACGTCTTCACTTGGGCGGTTGGCCTGAACCTGGCGAATCAGGGATTCAAATCGCTGATCAATGGCGTCCCGATCGTTGGAACCGGGAGTGGGCGGCTCTCCCGAGCGATTGGGAGTGGCAGTCGTGGGTTCCGTAGCAATCGGCTGCCGGACTGTCGCCATGCTCCATTATAGGCCGGAGTGAAGGAAAGAGAATGAATGGGGCATACGGAAGGTAGCTAATCCTGGCTTCAGGACTCGGAGATGTCTGTGTTACCGGCGCGCCACTGCATGTGTTGACGGTCACTGCCAGGCTCTCTCGTGCGAGGAGTAGAGTCCCCTTCGGACTCAAGGTCCAGAACCGAGGAACTTATGTTTAAATATCTCTCACTTTCTGTCCTGATTGCAGCAATTGCGATCGGCACGAGCTTTGCCAATCAGACCAAAGCGAAAGTGACGCTTCCGGTCGAAAGAACCTCAGCGAACGACGGCAGGCAGATGTTCACGAGCTATTGCGCCCCGTGTCATGGAATCGACGGCAGGGGTCATGGCCCGGCCGCGGCCGCCCTGAAGGCGCAGCCGACGGATCTGACCGCCATCAGCAAAGAACAACCACGGGAAGTTCCCGGACACTCATGTCGTTACAGTCTTGCGATTCGGCACGGAGACACCGGCGCACGGATCTGCAGAGATGCCTGTCTGGGGTCCGATCCTTGGTAAGATGAACCAGACCAACTTCCAGGACAAGCAGCTCAGAATCAGTAATCTGAGCCGCTACCTGGAGAGCATTCAAATGCAGTAGCAGGGAAGCCAGGCGCTGTTCCCTGGCGTTACCGGAAAGAGCTGGTTGCATAAATCCGGTTTTGAAAGAGCACGGCTTTAGCCGTGCCGCCGAAGCAGATAATACCCTGGGGCTTTTAGCCCCTGAGGGATGTTCCCCACTCGCCTGACAACATTTATGCAACCAACTCTAGGGTGAGCACCGGGCGAGCGCGCTATTGCCGGGCTTCACCGGGTCGGAGTGATTGAACGGGGCAACAACACCCCGCGATGCAGCCGGTGCTCAGCCCAATTTCCGGTATTCAGCCTTCGCTTGCTTCAGGATAGGGAGGTCTGAATCGGCATCTTTCCAGAGGTTCAGGAAGCCTTCATAAGCGGCTTTCGCCTTCATCTTATCCCCCATGGATGCGTAGGCTCTTGCCAATTGCAGGTTAGCCAGGGCGCCGATTGGATCGCTCACAACAGCACCCCGGTGGTCGAGGATTTTCTGGAACTCCGCGACGGCTTCAGTTTGCCGGCGCGCTGCCAGAAAGGCTTCTCCTCGCACGTACACAGGGTAGAGCGCCCCGAAAAAGCCTTGCAGGCAGCTCCTTGGCGTTCCGAGTTCGTAAGGAGTAGCGGTTTGCAGCAGCTCGATTGCGCGGGAAGCCTCACCGCGATTCAATGCCAGAACCGCTCGGATAGAGGGCAGGTAGCTGTACTGCACCGATGTGTCCTCTGGAAAGCGCTTTGCGAGGTCATCCGCCAGTCTCTGGGCTGTAGCAGAGTCCCCTGAGATCGCTTGCGCGAGTGCTGCGCCGTACTCGACTTCTCTTCCGTTAGAGGATCGTAAAGCGGAATTCGCGCTCTGTCGTGCGGCAGATGGCTGGCCAAAGAATGCCTCCCACAGTGCGGGTGGGGTTTCGAACAAGGCCACGTTCTCGGGATGCGACTTTTGTCCAGCCAGCTCTGATGCGCGACGGGATGCCTTGAGCGCTTCCTGGAGGCGTCCTTCGTAAGCCAAGGCGAACGCTTTGTGCTGCGAAACCCACTCTTCGGTTCCAGGCTTTTGCTGCGCCTGAACCATTTCCCGATCCATCCCGGCTTTATCGTTTTTCAAAAACGCAACGTCGAATCGAAGCACAGCGAGAAAGGGAACATCGATCTTGCGGTCGGAGGCCCTTCGAGCTGCGTCTTCGGCTTCCTTAACCCGACTGAGGCCAAGATTGTTATAACCAAGATTCATATAGCCGATTTCTGAGTCCGGATTCAGCCGAATTGTTTTCTCAGATTCCTTGACCCCGGATTGAAAGTTCCCAAGGACCGGATAGATAAAGCCGGAAAGAAAACTGTGCGGAAACCAGTCGTGCGGATATGTTTGAGCCCACTCCTCGCAGGTCTGCTGCGCCTTTTCCTGATTGCCGGTTGTTCGCCCTTCGTAGTAAGCCGTGATAAAGAATCTCTCCCGGTCACTTGCGCGACTGCGCAACTCATAGGCCCTGCTGGTGCTCGCTGCGGCAAGGTCCGACTCCCCGGTCGTGCCGTACATTAGGCCGAGAGCGGCGTGAGCTGCGGCAAACTGCGGATCGAGTTCCACCGCGCGCTTGAAAAACGGCAGTGCTGCGGACTCACCCTGAGAAGCGACGACTTGAAATCCCGTACTGTATGCCTTCAGTGCCTCAAGCGAGGGCGTGGTCGCCTCAGCCAGCGGTGTGTCGTGTTTCTGAACCGTCGCAAGAGATTCGCCGACGCGCGTTCTGAACCTGCTGGCAATCCGATCCAATGCTCCCAGCACGTCTTCTTTTCTGGTCGCCTGCACCTGTTCTTCGTCGAGCACTTCGCCGCTGCGACAGTCCCTCGCCCGCAATCCAAGGACATACTGGCTCCCCAGGCTCGCGATTGAGCCTTCAAGAACTGCCTTGGCTGCAGTTCGCTCGCAGACTTCGCGGGCCAGTTCGGGAGTAAGCCCCACACCGGGCGGTTGTCCCATCAACTGCAGGGTCTGCTGAATGCGCTCATCCGAAACGAGGTTCAGATAGGGTGACTGCTCCAGTTGAACCGCCATCCCCTGGCGCAGCGCCCCGTCGAATACGGGGTCACCGGTAGAGTTTGCGAAGTCTGCGAGAACCGCGATATCGCTTCCTGCGAATTTTCTTGGGACATGAACAAAGGTGGCAGAGGTCACTGCCCCAACCACCAGCACAGCCACCAGAATCCAAACCCATGTTGAAGTGCTAGCAGCTATGCTCTTGGCCGCTTTATCTGAATTTGCGCGCGGTGGAATCAAATCCCGCGCTACCACACCTTCTGGGGAGTTCGAGCGCGCAGTCACGGGGACAAGAAACCGGTACCCTCGCTTAGGAATTGTCTCGATATAGACCGGGCTATCGGCGTTATCGCCCAGCGCCTCTCTCAACTTGCGGACCGCAACCCTGAGGCTGCCGTCGAAGTCGACGTAGGTGGTTTCCGGCCAAATGCGGCTGCGAATCTCCTCCCGCGTAACCACCTGACCGGCGCGGTCCAGAAGGATGACGAGGAGACGAAAGGGCTGGTCCTGCAATCGAACCCGCTCGCCGTGTTTCAGGAGTTCGCCTGATGCGGAATTCACCTGAAATGGGCCGAATTGATAGGTGCCGGCGGAGGCAGTTTCCACGGCGATAGCTCTTTCGGGCCATTGGGAGCCGATGTTAGCACGCTGGAAATCGGTTTACAACCGCGCACACTGCGCGCATTTTCAGTGGCTTGCGCGTTAACAAAAGGTTCACAGGGAGTTCCTTTGACTCGCCCTGCGGACTGGGTTCTCCTGCGCGTGCCGAGGCAATTGCTGGCGAGTTCAGCAACGCCTGACAGCAAGGTGAACCAAAAGTCCAAAAAGGAGGAAATATGAAGACCAGAATTTCGTGGTGGGTCCCGGCAGCAAGTTGGTCTCGTCCGCTCGCCAGGTTTGCTCGACTAGCGCTAGTAACTTCGTTTGTGTGCTGCCTGTCTGTCGCTTCGGCAAGCGCCGCACCTTTTGTCTATATCGTCACACTCAACCAGCAGTTCGGGACCATCGATCTTGCCAATGGCCATTTCACGCCCATCGGCGATGGAACCCCCGACGGCCTTTCCGATTTGATGTACTTGTCGAATGGCCATCTGCTCAGCCTTGCAACCACGGGCAGTCACGCCGGCTATCTTGCGGCCATTGATCCCGCGACCGGCAAGGAAATCGCAATTCGCCCAATCAAGCACAACGGGCAGCCGCTGGGCTTCAATGCCTTCTCCCTTGCGGAGACTCGCGGAAAGCTTTACCTGACTGATTTCAGCAACAACATCTATTCCGTTGATTTTGCCTCCGGCAACGCCACGCCTGTTGGGAAAAACGGCGGGACGACCGGTTTGCGGCCCGATCCAAACATTCCTTTCACCACGAATGCGGACGGCACATTCAACCTCTGCGACGAAGGCCTCTACGGACACGACGGAAAGCTCTATGCAACTTTCGACTCCTTCGCGCTTGATCCGACCCAGAACCCGCCGACCTTAGCCCACCAGTACATGTCTCCCTATTTGTGGGAGATCGACCCCGTCAGTGGGGCAGCAACCTTCATCGCAAATACTGACTGGTATCTCAGCTCCATCTTCGAGGCGGAAGGCAGGTTCTATGCCTTCAAGTCCGTCCCCGACAGCTTCAGCGGCGGCTTCCCCACTGGGCTCCTCGAACTGGACACTCTCAACTTGAGGACCGGCAAAACGACAAAAGTGGCGGATATTGACCCCAGTCTCGGTCCAATTTTCGGAGCCGTGCCAGTCCGCTGAACATGGGCAATACTTCGTAATCCGCTCGCGACCGCACGCGAACAGGAATGCACTCCCCCGTTACGAGTCGTCGCATCCAGAGCGACCAGCAAGTTAAGCTGGCTGTCGGCGAACTCCCTGGGTCTATGATTCCCATGGGAGCTCATGACCAAGCCGCGAAAACCACAATCCACGAAAAACCGGAAGGCGCCAGCGGCAAGCAAGCCGGCGGCGCCTTTTGCGCCGAAGCCGAGCCGCTCTTCGCAAGAGCGTCGAGCGGACGATCGAACGACAAGACGTATTCCCGGTCCCACAGCAAATAAGCCGGCAAGGCCACTCACAATTGGCGCCCGTATCAACCGCCGCGCCGCCGACCGCCTGCGTGCCGGTCATCTGTGGGTCTACGCATCCGACATTGAAGAGATTGAGGCCGGAGAGAGTTCTCCTAGGTTGCTGCCCGTGGCAGACAGCCGCGGCCTTCTTCTAGGCACGGCGCTCTATAGCCCCCTTTCGCAGATCGCGCTTCGAATGGTGTCGCGGGAGGCGATCGGCGAGGATGACTGGCTGAAGCTCCTGGAGAGCCGGCTGCGTTCCTCAATCGCACGGCGAAAGCCGCTCTTAAGCGAGGAGACAAACGCCTGTCGGTTGTGTTTCAGCGAGGCAGACGAGTTGCCGGGGTTGGTGGCGGACAAATACGGCGACCTGGTGATTCTGCAGTTGTTGACGAAAGGGCTGGATTCAAACGCGGTGCGCGAGACGTGCGTACGCGTGATGCGTGAAGAGCTGAAGCCGGCGGCGATTTTGGAGAGGCCGGATCCGCGGGTGCGAGAACTCGAAGGATTGACTGCACCCGCATCGACGCCGTTGTGGGTGGCGGATCGATCTTCGGCGGCCGGCGAAACGCAGTTCCGGCTGAACGGATTGGTCTTTCACTTTGACCCGAACGCGGGCCAGAAGACCGGTGCCTTTCTTGACCAACGGGCCAACTACGCTGCCGCTCGGGATTGGGCTCAGAGATTGGGGAGCACGGGCCGGGCGCTTGATGTGTGCTGCTACCAGGGTGGATTCGCAATTCACCTGGCTGAGGTTTGCAGGCAGGTTACGGGAATCGATGCCTCGCGGGCTTCGCTTGAAGTGGCAGAGCGAAATCTGGAAACAAACCCGAGCCGGATCAAGGCAGCAGTGGACTGGGTGGCGGGAGACGCGTTTGAGATTTTGCGCGATTGGTCAGAGGCTGGAAAACGATTCGATACGATCGTGCTCGATCCGCCGGCCTTTGCGAAGACGCAGCGGGCGGTGGAGGGTGCACTTCGCGGGTACAAGGAGCTGAACCTGCGGGCTCTGCGAATGCTGAGCCCGGGCGGCCTGCTGGTGACCTGTTCCTGCAGCCATCATGTGGGCTGGAAAGACCTGGTGGGGGCGGTGGCGGCTGCGGCGGCTGATACACACCGGCGCGTGCGGCTGCTGGAACGCAGGGGAGCTTCGCTCGATCATCCGGTAGTGCTGAACCTGCCTGAGACAGAGTACCTGAAGTGCATGGTGCTGCAGGTGGAGTGAGCGGCGAGGATCAGTCGCCGATTGAGCCTTGCCCCCGCGACCAGCGAGGGAAGAACCGGGAGCGCCACGTTGGCGATGCGGACTGCGCCGGTTTGCATGTGACATGCGGGTCACGTGGAGCTGCGGACCGGAACTGCGAGAGCGCTTCCCTGACCTCGGTGCGAAGGGCTTCAACCTCGAAGACACAAGATCGGAGATAAGCGGACACGGTCAGGCCGGCTTCGGCGGCGCGTTCGTGCAGTTGTGCGGATTCGGCGTGACTGAGGCGGAGGGTGACAATTGCTGCCCTGGGGGCGCTGTCTTTGGCGCGGGGCGCGTGTGGTGACTTGGACGCGCCAACCGAAGAAGCCTTCGTGCGAGCGTGCGTCTGGAGAGCTCGTTCATAGCTGATGGTGGCGACGTCGTCAGCGAGAGCGCTGTCATCCCAGGGTTCGTGAGCATTCAGTGAGGGCGAGGTCAACGAGGAGAGCAGGCCGGCGAAGCCGGACGCGGTTAGTGCGGGGGCGTGCGGGGTTTCCTGCATGGAGACAGCATAGGGGCAGAGCGAGCCGGCTCGAGTTGTTTTTGGACCAGCGCGCGATCAGTTTCCTGTTTTGGGGTGTAAGGACGAGGCGGTGCTGAAATGGTCCTCATGAGCTACTTGCCCGCGCGCCGCGGGCCGGCTTCAGTCCAGAGGAATGTCAGTTCATCGGCGTCATCCTGGATCTGTTGTTCGACGCTGACACCCGCGGAGTGTCCACCGGCGACGCTGTAATGAAGAAGGATCGGGCGGCCGCTGGTGGACGCCGATTGCAGGAGAGCCGTCATCTTGCGCGCATGGAGCGGGTCAACGCGCGTATCGCTGTCGCCGGTGAAGAACATGACGGCCGGATAGGCGGAACTGGATTTGGCATTTTGGTAGGGCGAGTACTTCAGGAGGTAGAAGAACTGCTTTTCCTTCTCTGCGGAGCCGTATTCGGTGGTCCACTTCGGGCCCTGCTCGAACATCTGGTAGCGCAGCATGTCGAGAAGCGGATAGCCGCACCAGACGGCTGAGAACAATTCCGGATGCTGCGTGATCGACGCGCCCATGAGCAGGCCGCCGTTGGAGCGGCCCCTGATGGCGAAGTGCTCCGGAGAGGTGTACTTCTGGTCGATCAGGTAGCGGGCTGCGGCAAACCAGTCGTCGAAGACGTTCTGTTTCTTCTCGAACATTCCCTGCTCGTGCCACTCTTCGCCGTACTCGCCCCCGCCACGCATGTTGGGCACTGCAAACCACCCGCCCTGCTCGAGCCACCAGCCCCACGCGGGATTCCACGCCGGAGTCTCGCTGAGGTTGAACCCGCCGTAGCCGGTCATGAGCAGGCGCTCAGAGCCATCCTGATGCAGGCCTTTTTTGCCGGCTATGAAGATCGGGACCTGCGTGCCGTCTTTTGATTTGCAGAAAACCTGTTTGAGTTCGTATTGTGCGGTGTCGAAGGGAATCTTTGGCTGGGCGAAAACGTCGCGCTTCCCGGTGAGCGTGTCAATGCGGTAAAGCGTGGGCGGCTGAATGTAGGACTCGAAGCTGAAGAAGCCGTAGCGGTCCGTGGTTCTGCCGTAGACACCGGAGGCTGAGCCGATGCCACCGAGCTCAATCGTGCCGGCGGGCTTGCCCTCCAGGGTGTAGACATTGGTTACGGATTTCACGTCCTCAAGTCGCTTGACATAGATCTTGTCGCCGACGATAGAGAACTCTTCAATGACCTCCTTGCCCTCAGGGACGATTGTCTTCCATGCTTCAGGCATGATGCCGGGATCGGCCCGGAGGATGCGGCCCATGGGGGCGTTGTAGTCGGTCTTCACGTACCATCCGCCTTTGACGTAGACGGCTGAGAAACGCGATTCGAGCGCCCAGACGAGAATCTCGAACGGAGCGTTGGGCTTGGTGAGGTCGCGAAAGACGATGTCGACGCGCTTGGCGGGAACGCCGCGCTCAATGGTGACGACAAGATAGTGCCCGTCGTCGGTTACGTCGGCCTGAAAGAGATCGATGGGGCCGAGCTCTTCGCCGTGGAATTCCCGGCCAAAAAGCAGCTCATCGTGCGAGTTGCGTGTGCCGAGTGTGTGGAGATAGAGAAGAGTGCCCTTGCGGTCGTTGCGCGTGTAATAGAAGCCCGCGCCATTGGGCGTGAAGGTGACCGAGTAATGGATGGCTGCCGGAATTTCGTCTTCGAGCGTCTTGCTTGTCTTGAGACTGTAGACACGAATGGTGGACTCGTCCGCGCCCCCTTGACGGACATAGTAGGCAACGAGCGAGCCGTCGCGCGAGACGTCGGCAAGGCGGACGGAGGTGTTGGTGTCGCGACTGAAAGATGCAGGATCGATCAGGCGCTGATCTTTGACCGTCGGGCCCAGCGCGGGCTGGCCGGCGCCGGTGCGGCGAACATAGATGGAGGCCTGCTCCTCATCGGACATACGTTTCATGAAGTAGAGGTTGCCGGCACGCTGAATGGGAAGCGACCATCGGGAGACGTGCTCGAGTGCGTCGAGATCGTCGAGGATCTGTGAATGGATGCGGGCCTGCTTGATGTAGCGCGTTGTATAGGCGTTCTGCGCATCGATGAAGGCGCGGGTCTCCGTGCTCTTTGCGTTCTCAAGCCAGCGGTAGCTGTCGGTGATTCGCGTGCCGAAGTAGTCGTCGGTGACCGGAACGGCTTCAGCGGCAGGCGGAGCAGGAAGAGTGATTCCGTCGCGGCCGTGAATCGCCTGGCCAATCGCAGTGAAGCAGAAAAACAACGCGGAGAGAAAGCTGGCGAGCAGCCGCATCGAACGCCCCCTGCGGACAGAATACCCGGTCGCGCAAGGCGGCGGAGCAGGAGAATCTTCTAACAATGAACTCGGGAATAGATCGATCTCATACATCCCTCAACTGAGAGTTCAACGAGTCCATTCTGTGCCCATGTTGTCGTCCGTTATCAACCGCGCACCTTGCAGCCGATGCAGAAGGCTCACCCGATCTTCGATTGACATATCCAGCCCTTTCTCGGCATCTTCTTTGGTCGATTCCGGGAGAGAAACCATGCTTTCGAGCGTGGCACGGTCTGCAGGATCGGCTGGGTTGAAGACCAATCGATCATCTATGCGGTAGCTGGTCAGCCTGTCTCTGAAGCGCGCCCGGTCAAAGTTGATCGGGCTGTCACTCACTGCCAGAAAGTTCGATATCCTCATGGCATATGCGAATGTGGAAGCTCCGGTGAACTGAACATCTCCGGAACTCGTCGTGTTGTAATACGCGACGCCGCCGGCGTTCAGATGTTGTCGAAGAAGCTGCAAGAAATCGACCGAGAGGAGATTTGAAATATTTGCACGCCAGTTGAACGTGGTGTTCATCAGGACGAAGTCAAACTTTCGATCCGGGTGGCTTACGAGCCACCTGCGCCCGTCGTCAATGACGACATGTACCTTTGGGTTCCGCAACAGAGAAGAAACAGAGGGCCGCTGTCGAATCAGTTGCAGATAGCCCGGATTGATCTCAACAATCGTTACGTTCTCAACGCTTGGGTGACAGGTCAAGATTTGCGCCCATGACCCCGATGCCAATCCGATAACGAGCACCTCTTTCGGATCCGGGTGGATTGCAGCGATCGCATAAGCCCGGAAAACGCCGTTTGTCGCATGCACAGGGTCGATGTTGAACCGGCCATCGTACATGCCACCGCCGTAAACCGTATCTTTCGAGTCCACTGCAATCACTCCGCTTCGATTCTCGACCAGATTCCTGAACTCAGTGCCGCGTTGGTAATCGGCTTTGAAGAGCAGCCGCTCGTACATGTTCGAGAAAAGCGAGCCTGATGAGGCAATAAGAAGAGCGCACACCGAGAGTGCTATTGCGGGCCCGATCATCTTAACCGGGCGAGCGAGGAGCGCCAGGATAAGCGCAATGACGAATCCCAGTGCGAGAAGCAGCACAGACACCGCACGCGTTGACCAATGATCAAGCACGATAAAGCCGATCACGTAGCTGCCGAGCGCGGACCCGACGATGTTGCTCAGGTACATATAGCTGAGCCCTCGTCCGGCCTCTGCATGGGGATCGATTGCCGCATGCGCAATGATTGGGAACGCCGAACCGAGAAGTGCGGCAGAGATCGCAACAAAAACGTAGGTCCAGTCGTAGGGGAGTCGGAAAGACGAGACTGAGAGCGAAACGGCCGGCCCGACAAGAAATGCGGCGATCGATCCGAGCAACACGACGGAAGAGGCGGTCCGCAGCGTCCCAAAGAGATCGTCCTTCAATTTCCTTTTGCATGCATCATGGACCGAGAGCGCGCCGTATGCAATTCCGCACAAGTAAAACGCCAGGAGCTTTGCAAAGCAAGGAGCAGTGCCGCCGCTTGTAAATGAGTAAACGCGATACCAGATGATTTCGTAGGCCAGGGCGATGAAGCCGGTTGCCGCCGCCAGGAAGACTCCAATGCCGAATGGAATGGTTTGGTGCGCCGAATCGTTTGACTTGCCTGGGTGCTCTTGTGGGCGGAGAGGGTCCGACTCGCTTCGGCGTGACAGGAGGAAGGCGCAGGCACCAACCAGAATATTGAGGGATGCGGCGAGCCTCACCGTTCCAGACTCTCCGAGGAACCTCATCAGGAAGAGGGCGGCACACAGGCACGCGGCTCCTGACCCAAAGGTATTCACGGCGTACAGAGAGCCAACCGACTCGCCGACGTTGGAAGTGCGCCTGACGAGATGGGCAACCAGCAGCGGAAGGGTGCTTCCCATCAGCAATGTCGGAATCAGCAGCAGGACGAAGGTTACGGCACCGGTGGCTGCGGTCGACTTGCCCGCGGTGAACTGCGCGGCCCAATGGAAGATCCAGAGAGAACTCGCTCCGAAGACACCGATGGATAACTCGATCAAGCCGAAAGCTCGAAGGGCCCGAATGCGAGGGATCGTGGAGAGACGTCCGCCGGCGAGGCTGCCGAGACCAAGCCCAAGCATGAACACAGTGACGATGACTGTGACAGATTCGACGTTTACGCCGTAAATCGTGAACAGCGCACGCTGCCAGACAATCTGGTAAAGAAGCGCCGGAAACCCGGACGAGAAGAACAGCGCATAGTAGCGCCACAGGCTCTCGGGCTTGTCGATGGTCACTTCTGTCACGAAGGCATTCGAATACGAAGTGCTGGTCATGGACAGGTTCCCGAGTGCTGGATTCACGAATTTACGCAAGACACCAGGAATCTGGATCATGCTCGGACTGTTCGCGATTCCTGAAATTATAGGGTAAGCATCGTAACGCAGTCCCTGCTGACGGAGCGACGCTGCATCCCGAAGTAATCCCCGTAGAATTCAATTGAGTGACTCAAACAAATTCAACTCAATCAGGGCAAATTGCAAACCCTATAATCGTGGTTTGAAGACAGAGTCCAAGCACGCGCAAACTCGGGCACACGCCGTTGCCGTCGGGGCAGGAATACTGCTGAGTCGGCTCGTTGGTCTTGCGCGGGATCGGGTATTCGCTCATTACTTCGGCAATTCCGATGCTGCCGACGCCTTCCGCGCAGCGTTCCGAATCCCCAACTTTCTCCAAAACCTCTTTGGCGAAGGAGTCTTGTCGGCTTCGTTCATTCCGGTTTACGCGCGCCTCAACGCCGAAGATCGCCACGAAGAGGCCTCTCAACTCGCCGAAACTATCTTCGCGCTGCTTGTAGTTGTGACCACGGTGCTAGTCGCTCTCGGCGTGTGGGCCACCCCGTGGCTTATCGACCTGATCGCGCCCGGATTCCACGGCGATAAGCGCCAGCTCACGATCGTGCTCGTACAGATTCTCTTTCCAGGCGCCGCACTGCTCGTGCTCTCCGCCTGGTGCCTTGGCATCCTGAACAGCCATCGCCGCTTCTTCCTCTCCTACTCGGCCCCCGTAGTGTGGAACGTAGTCATGATCGCCACGCTGCTGTGGGGCGGTCGGCACCACACTGAGCAGCGCCTGACCGTGCTGCTCGCAATTGGATCGGTCATCGGAAGCGGACTGCAATTCGCGGTTCAGCTTCCACGTGTGCTGCATCTCCTGCGGCCCCTACGGCTGCGACTGCTCGCGGGCCTGCATGTGCGAACGGTCGTGGGTAATTTCTTCCCTGTCTTCCTGAGCCGTGGTGTTGTACAGATCAGCGCTTACATCGACGCTTGGCTGGGAAGCTTTCTTGGTACCGGTGCTGTCTCCGCCCTCGGTTACGCCCAAACGCTCTACACGCTCCCCGTAAGCCTCTTCGGTATGGCCGTCTCAGCGGCCGAGCTCCCTGCCATGTCCAGCGAGTTGGGGACAGCGACTGAAATCGCACAGGCCCTCCGCCAGCGTCTTACGGCCGGTCTGCAGCGGATCGCCTATTTTGTAATCCCTTCAGCCGTAGCGTTTGTGCTGCTGGGAGATGTGGTCATCGCCACAATCTACCGCACCGGCCATTTTCAGCACGATGACGTGCTCTTTGTATGGGCCGTGCTGGCCGGTTCTGCCGTAGGGCTGCTGGCGTCCACTTCCGGGCGGCTCTATTCTTCGGCATTCTATGCTCTGCGCAATACGCGCACGCCGCTTCGTTTCGCGGTGATTCGCGTTTCGTTAACCCTTGCGCTGGGATACCTCTGTGCACTTCCCTTACCGCGCCTGCTCGGCATCAACCAGCGCTGGGGAGCGGCGGGGCTCACTCTTTCGGCTGGTGTCGCGGGCTGGCTGGAGTTTCTTCTCCTGCGACGCGCGCTGACTCGACAAGTCGGCTCCGTTCCGAACCACTGGCCTCGTATTGCGCGCCTTTGGGTCGTTGCAATTCTGGCGGCGCTGGCGAGCTTTGGCATCAAGCTTGCTCTGCCGTTCCATAACGCAATTGTGATTGGGATGTGCGTGCTATTGCCCTATTGCGGCCTCTACCTCGGTATCACCCATAGGATGGGGATTGCGAGTCTTGGCGCCCTCGACCGTTTCTCTAGTCGCCGCCGCTAAACGCCTGCAGATTGTCAGCCCGTGTCTTCTGTGTTGGTGCTGAAAAAGGCCGGTTCGGCGCTGCCGGGCGCGATGATGAAACGGTTGCGGCTCGCCTGAAGCGCAGAAGAGCCGGCCACGGCCATGTTTTCGCTGAATTGAAGTGGAGACAGGCTGGAACGCAAGACTCAGCATGCGCGCAGACCCGCGCTGCAGCGCGGGTCTGCCTTGCGAAGAGCCACAAACGGGCTAGGCGTGAGCCACAGCCTTGGCGGGCTCGGCGGCAGGCTTTGCATCGGGCTTGCGGATGTCGATGCCGCCCTTGAAGAATGCGCCGTCTTCGATGCTGATGCGGGCCGCTGCCACGTCGCCCGTGAGAGCGCCTTCGGCGCGGATGTCCACGCGATCGGTTGCAGAGACGTTGCCCTTCAGCTTGCCAAGAACCACGATCTCGCGGGCATTGATGCTCGCCGTGACCACGCCGTTCTTGCCGACGGTGACGCGGTTACCGGGGATGCTGATGCTGCCCTCGACCTTGCCATCGATAAACAGAGACTCGGTGCCTGTAATCTCGCCCTTGATGGAGAGGCCTTTGCTGATGCTGGCCTGTTCGCCGACGGTGGCCGCCGGAGTGGCGCGCGGCGCCTCATAAGCAGGCTGCACTGGCATGGGACGAGCTGGTTCGGGGGTCTGAGGGGGAGCCGATTGGCCTTGTTGGGTTGGTTTCCACATTGCGCTCAAGAGAAATTCCTTTTCTGTCCTGGTGGACGGGGCTTTCCAAGGCAGGGGCCACTCATGTGGACCCGAATACCTAAAAGTTCTGACCGTATGCGGCTCGCAAGCCGATCGAAGGCGCGCGTCCGCAAGTATGATGTTATTCCTGCCCGGCGGTTCCAAGCATGGTCTGTGCCGCTATTTTAAGGCGGCAGGGCACAGAACTCCGAATGCCGGGGCCGCAGGCGGTTGACCGGTTGTCAAGTGTGACAATAACACGGCGACGGAGAACCGTCGAAGGTCAACGAACCGGCGATGATTACAAAAGGGAAAGGTGGAATGCACTTGAAGACACGAGCCCGGTTCTGGGGTGTTTTTGGGCTACTGGCGGCGCTGGCGGTCGGCGCTCAAGATGCTGTGCAGGCGCAAGGGTTTGACGTGGTGATCACCCACGGGCACATCGTAGACGGAACAGGGTCTCCGTGGTACTCCGGAGACGTGGGAATTCGCGACGGGCGAATTGCGGCCATCGGGGATCTGAACGGCGCTGCCGCAAAGCAAACGATCGACGCGCAGGGGAAGGTGGTCGCGCCGGGATTCATCGACATGCTGGGGCAGTCGGAGCTGACGATCCTGGTCGATCCGCGGCTGCCGTCGAAGATCTTCCAGGGAATCACGACGGAGATCACGGGCGAGGGCAATTCCGTGGCGCCGGTGAACGACGCGATGCTCGCCGCCGATCGCGCGGCGTACGAGCATTACCGGATTACGCCTGACTGGCGGACGTTGCGGCAGTACTTTGCGCGGCTCGAGAAGCAGGGTCTTGGAATCAACATGGCTACGTATGTCGGTGCCACTTCGGTGCGGCGAATGGTGCTGGGCGACGCGAACGTACAGCCGACGCCGGCGCAACTGGAGCAGATGAAGGCGCTGGTGCACGATGCCATGAAGGACGGCGCAGTAGGTGTGTCGACTGCGCTGCAGTACTCGCCTGCACCGTATGCAAAAACGGACGAGTTGATTGCGCTCGCGGGAGAGGCGTCGAAGTATGGCGGCATCTACGCGACGCACATGCGCAGCGAGGGCGACGCCGTGCTCGAGTCGATTGACGAGGCGACGCGGATTGGACGCGAGGCGCAGATTCCGGTGGAGATCTGGCACCTGAAGGCCGCGGGCAAATCAAACTGGGGCAAGATGCCGCAGATTGTGGAGCGGATCGACAAGGCGCGGGCTGCCGGCGTGGACGTAAGCGCGAATACCTACGCGTATACGGCCTGGTTCAACACGTTTTCGGCCTTCATTCCGCCGTGGGCGCACGACGGCGGCGATGTTCAAGTTGGTGACCCGGTTGAAGGATCCAGCCTTGCGGGCGCGCATTCGCAAGGACATGACAACAGCGGGGAAAGACTCGGCCGGCGAGGAGTGGGATAACGAGTGGCAGGAGATTCCCGGGCCGGAGGCGATTCTGATTGCGGTGGTTCAGAACAAGGAATTGCTGCCGTTGCAGGGCAAGCGGTTGTCAGAGGTGGCGGCGTTGTGGAAGGAAGATGCGATCGACGCGTTGTGCGATCTGCTGATCAAGGACAAGGCATTCACGAACGTTGCCGTGTTCGGCATGGATGAGCCGGATGTGGTGCTGGCGCTGAAGCAGCCGTGGATGTCGATTGACAACGATTCGTCGGGAACCGCGCCAGAGGGGTTGCTGGGACAGGAGCATCCGCATCCGAGGGCGTACGGAACATTTCCGCGGATTCTGCGGAAGTATGTGCGCGAGGAGAAGGAGCTCACGCTGGCGGATGCGATTCGCAAGTTCACTGCGCTGCCGGCGCAGCGGATGCGGCTGACGGATCGCGGCGTGCTGAAGCTGGGAATGTGGGCGGATGTGGTGGTGTTTGATCCGGAGAAGATCACGGACAAGGCGACGTTTGAGAATCCGAACCAGTTCTCGGAGGGCATGGACTACGTGCTGGTAAACGGCACGCCTGTGATTGCGGAGGGCAAGATGACCGGGGCGCTGCCAGGAAAGGTGCTGCGAGGGCCAGGGTGGGTCCAGTAACGAGGCCTCCGTTTTACCGCTCACAGCCTCAAAGTTTCACCAGAGCCAGGTGCCCCCATTTCATGCGCAGTCTCATCGCGCATGAGTGGGAAACCTGGAGTGCCTTTAATGACTTGTCATCCTGAGCGGAGCGCGTTTCGGGCCCCGCGGACGAGCTTCGTCCGTGGGGTAAGCGGAGCCGAAGGACCTGCATTTCCCAATCCCAGCCCGACCTGGACGCCCCAAGTCCGCCGTGCAGAAAATTACCCTCATCCAGCGCACAATAAGAGTTGAATTTTGAACAGCTGAAGGGAATACAAACACCACAATGTGAGACAAAATGCACAAACTGTCCCCAAATCCTCCTGTAACTCCTTTGCTGAGAGGATTCTGCGGCTAAGTCCAATGCTGAGAGGATTTTAGCGCCACACCCCTCTCGTAACCCATTGAAAACAGGGAATTTCTTTACAGAATCCGGGGAGGGGGGTACCATATCCCACATTGTGGTGCTGTTGCCGACCCGGGAAATCCCAGGCACCAATGCAGCCCTGACCCCTGACCTCTGAGCACTGACTAGCGCCACGCTCCCAGCAGTCCGCCCACGATCAACAGCCCGACCAGCCAGTAGCCGCTGTTGATCGCGAACAGCCTGAACGGCCTGCCCTCGTAGATGCCCTGCGGCAGGTTTGGAGCGGCAATGAATCCGATCCAGACGATGAAGCCGATCAATGCGCCCCTTCCGAAGCTATCTGTGCCTGACCAGATGATGATGTGCGCGAGGATAAACGCCACAAGCAGATCCCCGATCAGAGAAGCGATCATCCCAACGTACAAGCTGGCGCGCTTTCCCGCTTCTTTCTTGATGCCCAGCATGGCCATCCAGGGCTTGGCAAACAATGCCGGCGAGTACCATGCCGCTCCGAGGAACCACAGGATCAGGGCCGAAGTGAGAATCGCAAGGTGATTGAACGAGTGTGGAATGTGATGCACAGAACCGCCTCCATTTGCCGCACGCTTTCTTGAACTCGAAGCGCGACGATGGGGAGAGGAATTGCGAATCCGACTTTCGCGCGGCCAGGGAAGAACTGTCAAGAAGATTCGAGCTTCAATGTCCTTCACGCCTGTGCAACGAGTTGCGCGAGACTTGCTTGCACTCAAAGAGAAACATCCCACCCTGCGTGCTCTCGCCGTGACGAAGCTCGAAGGATGGGATGTTATGCAACTGAGTCGATGCGCTAGACGAGTTTCGCGTCGAGCGTGATCTCCGTGTTATTGGCAAACAGCTTTGAAATGGGGCACCCCGCCTTGGCATCGGCAGCGGCCTTGTCGAAGACTTCCTTGGTCGCGCCGGGAACACTCGCCGTGGTGGAGAGGGCGATCCTCGTGACCGCAAAGCCGCCTTCAACCTTGCCCAGCGTCACGGCAGCATTCGTCTCGATCTTCGACGGTGTCAGCCCCGCTCCGCCCAGTTGTGCGCCGAGGGCCATGGAAAAGCAGCTTGCGTGAGCCGCTGCAATCAGTTCTTCCGGAGTGGTGCCGGTCAATGCGCCTTCAAAGCGCGTTGCGAACGAATAGTTCGCGTCTTTCAGTACGCCGGTTGCTGTCGAGATCGTGCCTTTGCCTTCCTTCAACGAACCTGTCCAAACCGCACTTGCCTTGCTAGCCATAAGCTTCTCCTTGGGGATTTCAGGTGGTCTCGCATTGATGGGTACGCCGCCGCAGAGGACAACCGTCGCGGCGTTACGTCTTTGATGCATCGGGTGCCGGCCAGGATAGGAAGTGCCGGCGAGCCACACCATTATGCTAATCTGTCGGCCATGCTCCCACAGAGGCCTCTTGCTCTTGACACCGATTTTGCGTCGGAAATCTCACAAAGTGGTGCGAACTGCCAGATAGCCGATGAGCTGCCCGTTGAGCACCACTGCCAGATCTGCCCCACCTGCTCCCACCGCCTCGTCGGCCATCGCTGCAAGCTGGTCTGCACCCACTGCGGCTACTACCTCAGCTGCGCGGACTACTACTAGCCTCGACTTGGCAAGCTGGATTGTTCCTCCGGCCCCATTCCCAAATTGGCATCCCCGCTCGGGAATTCCGGGATTGAAATCGCCTTGCTCGCATTTCGCGCCTGACAGTTGGCTCCGGCCGTAAGGATCGCGGATCATTGAGACGAGTTCAGCTCTGAAAGGCAGGAGATCCTGTGCCATCTCTGCGGGTGGAGTGGTTCTTTCCGTTCATTCACGGATTGTTCATGGGATTGGCTGCCATGTTCCTTCATGAGGCGGCACATCTCTTGGCAGCCCTGACGCTCGGCGTCAGAGTCAAGAAGGTTGGGCTCCAGTGGAACAAGGGAATTTACACGGTGCGTGAAGCCGGGCCGCCTGGCAAGAACATGCTGATCGCGTTCGCCGGCCCGCTGATGAACCTCCTCTTGATTTCGGTATGTCATTGGGCGCCCACGCTCGGCCTGGCGAACTTCTGCTATGCAGTCGCCAACCTCGTGCCGATCGAAGGCTCCGACGGCTCACGAATTGTCCAGTGCTGGATGCAACTGCGCAAAAGGGACCTCCCGGCCTGAAAACCAGGTTCCCGGACGAACTGCGATCTCCCGCATACACGGGAATTTCCGGTCTCGCCGATCGTGCCCTTTGGAATTGAAGGTGCCTTCAAAGTGGCCGCCTTCAGCGGGGCTGGGTCGGAACCTTGCTTGAGGAATCTAAGTTGTACCTAAGTTACCACTGTTGTGCGATCACGATTCGGGTGTACCTTCGCTAGACTTGAGGCCTGGAGAGATTGAGATGGACCAGAACGTTGAGAAGAATGTCTACCGGTTTGCGCACGACGAGGCGGCATCTGAACTTCGCGAGATTCTGAATTCCTTTGAGCGGCTGTGCACTCATAAGGAGAAGATCGAGAATCTCATTGCGGTGCTCAGGCCAGAAGTTGCCGGCGCCACGCAGCTCCAGCAAAAGCCCGGTACCCAGCCCAAGACTCATCTGCCAGACTGCGTCGTCGTAACGCGTCTCACCGTCCGTTAGCCCACTGGAAACCAGGCTCCCGAAACTAGATCTGACTTCAAGATGGAAAGGCAGCTTTAGAGCTTTGGTTGGCCGCCATCGGTCATGAAACGATTACGAAGGTACCCACTCTCCACAATTTCAGAGTCGGTACGAGAACTCGAAGTACCGCCCGACCCCTCCATGTTTCCATTGAATTCGTCTCTCCGGTTTTGAGACAATCCCATTACTTCTGAGGGTGCAAGAGAGCACGCAGTCATGGGCAAGACCCCGGAAATGGACGAACTTCGCCGGCCTGAGGGTGTATGGAAACCAAGCGATACAACGCATACAACTCAACCCGCGGGACCGTTCTCAATGCCAAGCTCGCTGTGGCTGACCGTCAGCTCGAGCCCCTCAAATTCCTCGAACTCCTGATTGGAGGCCTGGGCCTTGACTCGGAATCAGGCCTCTGGCTAAAGCCGTTGGCGTGCGCTCCTCAGGTGCCGCGCGTTTTTCCCTTCGATATGGTCTATCTCGACCACAATCAGAAGGTTATCCAGGCAGCCGAGGTGTTTCCGAGCGGAGACTTTCCGACCTTCAGCGAGGAAGTCGTCAGCGCGTTGATTCTTCCCCTCCATGCCGCTTCCTCAACACAGACCAGGCCAGGCGACCAGCTTCTCGTTCGCGCTGAGGACCAACTCTCGGAGCAACCTCAGGAAACTCCTCATCAGGCCCCCGAAGTTCCACTGCAAGTCCAAGAAGCTGTTGTGCAGCTTCCAGGACCGTCGCAGCAAGCTTCAGAAGTTTCCCTGCAAATCCAGGAGGTTGTTCTTCAATCCGCGGAGTCTTCTCAGCAAGCTGCTGAGGCTCCCCTGCAAATCCATGAGGTAGATCCGCAGCTCCCCGAATTGCCCCGACAACCCCCGGAGAGCTCTCCGACAATTCAAGAAGCTTCTCCTCAAACGAGTCCAGCGGCCGCTAGCTCGAGCAAGTTTCTCTACGAACCCAGTCGGCAGAGTTGGGAGCTCCCGCTGGAAGGATTTTGGGCCCCCCAAAGCCAGGCACCCGAATCTGTTACAGAAGCCGGGAAGAGCGCGATTGAGCCGGGAGATCGTGCCAAACCTGCAGTGGTCACGCTCGACCATTCCCATTCCTGCCACTCCGCTGGCCGCGAAGAGCCTGGGCACTGTCGAACGGGAAACCGGATATGCCCGTGGGACGACAGCGTCAACTCCGGGTTCAATGCAGAGTGTAGGTTTCACCTTTGCGCAGTACCGCTCCTGGCAGCCATCTACTTCCACAGCGCCTGCTCCGGCGTGGAAAGGCAAAAAGCCGCCGAGTCAGGAGCCCACAGCCGAGGGCACTTCCGATCCAACACAAAGTGCGTCGAAAGAGGACTACAAAGAAGAAGCCAGCGGAAAAATCCCTTCATACACCTCCGTCCGCAGAGCCCGCATTTGAACCGCCTGCGCAGCGGGAAGGCCCCTCTTCGCGCGAGACTTCAGATCTTCAGAAAGCAGGCTCGACTCCTCGAGCCGCTGTCCCCCGCAAAGAACTCCTTCTGGACGCGGCCAGAGCCTCACAGCGCTCTTCTCCGGCTCGCATTTCACCGATTGCTGAAACCGGGAAGTTGACGAAACCAGAAACCACCAAATGGGAACGGTTCGCGATCGTCCGCTCCGGATCCAGGTGCAAAGCACGAACCGCCACTTCCTCTCTGGAAAGCCTCACCGAGTCCCGCTCCGCCTGCCTCCACCCCTCCCAAAACTCCAGCATTGCTAAATGGCCACGCAGAGACCACAGAACAGTCCCGGCGTGGCCATTCAGCGCCACAGCTTGAATCGCAGAATCGGGTCGAGAGGCCGGCGGCACCAATCGAGAGGGTCGCCAAGAGATCTGAAACCAAATTAGTGGTTGATCAGCTGTCCCATTCAGCCTCTCTGCCGCGAATGTCCGAGGCACTCGCCCGCCTGATGGCGGCTCTTCATCGCATGAGTGCAAATCCGGAACCGCAACTGGGTGCCAGGCGAAAAGGATCTGAGGCGAACACGCCGTCGAGTTGGCTCAACCCAGAGGCGCTGCACCGTGATCGGCGCAGGGCCGTTCGCCGCGCGGTGCCTGGGATGGTGGCGTTCTACTTCACCGGGGGAGCCCCACAGCCCTACACCATCGCAGATATAAGCGCCACCGGTTTCTTCCTGCTCACGCGAGATCAGTGGATGCCTGAAACCATGATTCAGATGACCTTGCAGAAACCTGTCTCCGAAGGGAAGCAGCGCAAAGAGGCTCTTACGGTACTCACCAGAATCGTTCGAAGAGGGGAAGACGGGATCGGCGCCGAGTTTGTGATGCCCGAGTCGCTCGACTCAAATAACCACGAAATCAAGCCCGGCCGGGCCACTGACAGAATGGCCTTGGCGCGGTTTCTTTTCTCTGAGGAGTTCCTCGATAGCTTTGAAGTCCTCGGTTGCTCGATTACGCCCCCTGTCGAGCAGCAAACAGGCATTTGAATCACGATTCTCGAATTCCCTGATACTCGCCGGCATGCGAGTGACTCGTGAGATTTCGGTCGGATCAATCGACGTCTGGCCGTTTCACGGTCCTGAGCAGGCTGTAAAACGCGGGAAGGTGGTCGGCGCTGCCGACGAACGAAGCGGATAACTCTCCATCTGATGAGAGTGGGACACAATCCACCGTCGAAACCTGAGTGCCCTGAACTTTCTCTTGGTTTCCAAAGCGTTCATAGCACTGCAATTGCTGCCCTGCAATTGCGATTGGCTCCCGCTGAATTGTCAGGATCCCAAGCTCGTTCCTGAGCTTCGGAGCATTTGCTTCGATCTCTTTTGCTGTCGTGTATATCCGGCAAGCGGAAAAAGACATCTTCGAAGAGGCGTGCCAGCCGAGTCGCGAGCGAATGGGACCCGCCTGCTTTGAAACACTTACTGAGCAGCCGTCAAGCCGAAATGCCGCGAAGGAAGATGGTACGTGCATTTCGTAAGCGGTAGGTGCCTCGCTCTTGAAGCGAGCGACGCCTCGGTGGAGCTTGTGCCAGCCAAATGAATATAGCTCTGGTGCGAATTCAATAGTTGCCACCCCGCCGGATGCCAGCAGCAGGGCGGCTGCAATTTTAAGCACTCCAAGGGCTCTCATTGACCCGAATTCTAACCCAAATTGGGCACGCGATATTCATCGCGTCGAATTGCAGTTCCAATCGGTAACCAGGGAACGATTACGCTTTGTTCCTCTTGTTCAACCTTTTGGGGATATGGCCAGATGCTGGCCGGGTGCTAGCTTGAATTTGCTGTGGAAACCCCAACGCTACCGACGGTTCTTCTGCTTGCCGTCTCTTGCAAAGAGTGAGGTCCATGATGGGATCGAAGAGTAACAGTCTTTCTCGTGAGACGAGGAAGGGCATTCAGGGTAGGGGAGCAACCGCCTTCAACGCCCCAGCAAGACGTTCGCCCGCAGCATCTGATGCCGATCCCTCAGTCCGCGCAGAGGACACATTACTCACCCGCTTCCTCCGATGGCTCTATCCCGAGCAACGCAAGACCTCTCGGCATACGTTTCCGCCGATTGTCTCTTATTTGGGAGCGCTTCGCACTGCGCATCCGTACAGAGTGGCCGACATCTGCATATCTGGCTTTTACATGTTCACGGCCGAACGCTGGCTGTCGGGAACCGAAATGCCCGTGACTCTGCAGAGAATCGATTCTGAAGGACAGAAGTGTGATGTGACAGTTACGATCCTATCGAGAGTCGTCCGGTGCGGTCCTGACGGCGTCGGATTCTCATTCGCGCATGGCGAGTGCGAGAATACCGATCCGGCATCTGGTGAATCGGAGTCCGGACCCTGGGCCAGCAGAGTGGATCTGGTGAAGTTCCTCGAAGATCTGGAACTCTCGGAATTCGATACGCCGGAACTGGAACGTGCCTCGTAGCCATCCCTCTACCGCAGTCTTCAATTCAATTCAATTCAATTCAATTTCACAGCCTCTCAATGAGTTCTCCGGTAATAGTGGTTGGGCGCCCCGGGCGTGGGAATGTTGTCGGTGACCTGCGCCCCGCTGGCATGTGCCCGGGTTAATGCAGCGGTGAACGTGATACCGGTGCCCGAGACCTGAGCGCCGGCCGCGTGCGCATGCGTAAGCGGTGCAGCGATGGTGATTGTGGTGCCGCCGAATCTTCTGACGGAGGAGATGACCGCAGTCTCAGAGTTTGCGCCACTGTCGATTGTGATGGTCTGGCCGTCACGAAAACCAATCGCGTTCGGGACAGGGATGACGGTCCCTCCCACGCTGGTGGCGGTGGCCACACTCGTGGCGCCTGCAGTGCCCACCGTCGCGATGACGGCTGTCTCGAAGTTCGGCCCCGTATCGATCATGATCTTCTGACCTGCGTCGAAGCCGTCCACGCTGGCAACTTTGATGTTGGTCGCGCCAGCAGTGGAAGGAGCCGACAACGTGGCAGCGGCCTGCGTCAAAAAGTCGTTGCAGTTGCTGTCGGTATCAGCGCCGTCCGGGAATCGGCCTGCGCTCGTATTGGTGCCCTCGGCGGCCGCAGAGAAAGGGCCGAAGCCAATGGCTGCGCCGGGCGCTGGTGTGTGGCAGCCACTCTGCGCTGATCCGGAGATACCGTGGTATCCCTCGCCGGCCCATGGGTCGACAACGCCACCGTAGTTGAGGCTGTCTACAACCATGCCAGATGGGTCCCGAAGCACCATGTTGCCCTCTCTGAACGAGACGTTGAACCTCCCAAAGGCGACGTCGTTGGTGATGAACTCGGGGCCTCCGAACCACTGGTTGGGTGCTGGTGTTCCCTGGTAGCCCGCGGTCGCGACGGCAGCGTCACGCACAACTGACTCGATCGCGTGGCTCTTGGCCAGCGGGCTGTCGAGTGTGATGCCGGTGCCGAGCGCCTGCACAGGCTCATTGCTCGAGTGAGCAAAGGTTGTCGCCGGCTGAAAGCTGATTCCCGTTCCTCGATCACTGAAGGGGAGGTTGGCTGCGTGGTTGAACTTGAGCTGGGCGGCCAGGTCGAGGCCCGTGCCCGGAGCAACCACCAACTCAGCGTTGGTGTGTCCCTTATCGAGAGCGGGCGTGAAGTCGATACCGGCGCCATTGGGCCCCGAACTGCCGACGGCTGTGATGGTGACGATTTGATGGCTTGCGGGAGTGCCAATGGTGATCTTGTCGCCCACAACGAAGCCGTTCACGTTGCGGACTTTGATCTTGGTCGCACCGGCGCTCGCATTTGCCGCGAGATTCGTGCGTTTCGCTTCCGTGCCGACGCGCGTGACCGTGACGGTCTCGATCCCATGGCCGACGCTGTCGATGTCCAACCTGATCTTGTCACCGACCGAGATGTCAGCGACAGATGTTACCTGGATGTTGGTCGCGCCGGCGGCAGCGTCCACGGCCAGGAAGGCCTGCGTGCCCGGCTTGCCGACCGCGGTGACCGTGGCCACTTCGTACTTCTCCATGCCTTGTGCGACGGCGGGATAGGTGGCGCCGTAGCCCAGCGCAATCTTCTCGCCGACCGCGAAGCCGGAAACGCTCGTGACAGGTACATTGGTCGAGCCTGCGGGGATAGTGATCACCGGACCGTCGGGGAGAGGTTGCCACACGCGTCGTATGGTTACTGGCCGCCGTCCCGATCTTTGCGATCTTGCGGGTCTCCGCGTCGGAGCCGGTGTCGATGCTGACCGTGTCGCCGACAGACATGCCGGTCATGCTCCTGACGTGGATGGTGGTATCGCCTGCACGCGCGGGGACCACCAGCCCGGAGTTGGAGAGGCCGAGCAGATAGAAGCCGCCAGCCGCGAGCTTTGTTCCTGCCGGAATCTTCACCGTCGAGAAGATTGCCTGTTGGGTCGGATGTTCGGTTAGGCTCCAGTTGGAGATGTCGACGCTCTCAGTGCCGGCGTTGTAGAGCTCGATGAACGAGTCCGTTGCATTCGTCGGAGAACCGGAGCTGATGCGGAACTCGTTGATCTTGATTGGGCTGACATTTCGCACTTTCTCGGCCGTTGTTTCGGATTGCTTTGCCCCGCTGGTCGGGTTCGTCCATGAAGCGTTGCCAACCAGGTCGCCGTTGAAGGGTGCTGGCCCCGAGGTGACCTTGAAGGTCGCGCTCACGCTCGCACCCGGCGCGACCGGGTCAGCGAACGTCTTCGACGTCTCCGTTGTGCCCGGAACGAAGGAGGTCCACTGCTTGACAGGCACGGAAATGCTCAACTTGACGCCCACTGCGGGCGCCCCAGTGGTATTGGTGAACGTCACCGTGGTGTCCTGCGACGAACCCGGTGAGAACGTCTGGAGTCCTGGCGGAGTGGCGGTCGCCGACGCCGGCGCCAGGGTCAGCCGCGGCACGTCGTATCGGGCAGCCACAACGTTGGCCTGCACTAACTGATCGGTGGCGTCCGTCGGGAAGGTGCCCGCGGCCGTCATCGCCCCTTCGTAGAAGGTGCCTTGCGAGGCGTTGCTGTTGTCGCCGCCGTTGCCCAGCAGGATGGCCCCTTGCTTGCGCATCGGGTCATATGTGGAATTGACGCGCGGTCCATCGAACATAACCGAAAGTGGGCCTTTCTGCGCGTCGCCTCCCATCGAAGTCCAGTGATGCGGTTCGCCCTTGGCCATGGCGGTGACGAATCGCCACGTGATGCTCGGCAGATTCGGACAGCCTTTCGATCCATCCGTGTTCACGCAACCGACCAGATTGTTCTCCTGATCGGTCATGATCCACGGGCCGTGGCCGCTCCCGCTGTACCAGGGTGTGGCGTTGCCGAAGTAGGCGGTTTCCATGGTGCCGTTATCGTCGTCGCGGCTGTCGATCTCGGCGTTGCCGTAGTCGAAGCAGCAGCCGGAGTTGAAGTGCTGGCCGTTAATGACCCAGTACTGCCCCTCTGCCTGGTCGTCGACTGCGGTGCCCTTCACGTCGTTCTGACGGAGGCCCATACCCGGCGCGATGAAGACGCCGTAGACCTTGTGGCCCATGATCGTAATCGGCGCCATGTCGGCGACGGGGATGTTGTTAAACCCACCCATGGCCGGGCCGCTGAATCCGCCGCGGGGCGCCTGGGTGAGGTCGTTGTGCTTGGGAGATTGGTCGTAGATGGTGGTGATCCAGCAGTATGTGTTGGCGCAGAACGCGTCCTGCGCTGGCGCATCGGCGTATCCGCCCGCATCCGGAACCGGCGACGTGACAGGCTGGACGACGCCAATGTCCAGGGTCTTGCCGTCTGACTGGCGCAGGACCTGGTAGAGCGGGCCGTTGTAGGAAGCGTACAGCGCGCGCGTGGTGCTGTGGGCAGCCACGCAAGGGTCGCCGGCGGCTGCGTAGATGTCACAAGGGCCTTTCGGTCTGAGCAGTGAATCGTTGGGCCTCGCCCCAGTCTGTTGCGCCATCGTCAACGTGGCCCCAATGAGGGTGAGCGCCAGTGCGAGCATAAGTGCAAGATCGATTTTCGTTTTCATGCCTATCCCATCTGTCTTGGCGGATTCATTCTGGTATCGAAGAGACGGACTCATCTGCCTCAAGCCGTTCCGCTTCTTCGAATTCGCTTTCGGGAATACGTATACCACTAGCTTCTGCAATTGGACGCGGTGGAGACACGGAAACACAGCGACTTGCCTAACTCCTGACTAAGCTCAGGCGCGCCTGACCACGAGATGCTGGATGAAGCGTAGGCGGAATTCATCTTGCTGCAGCATTGTCTCACTGCTCACACTTGTGTTTGTGATCGGCATCGACGAGTTGGCAGGCAAGGCTCAGCCGAGCGGATTCCGCTCAGTAGTGGTTTACGCTAACAGGCCATAGCGCTCATTTACGCAAGCGCCAGATTCATGTTGCTGATGGCCTCGTCGATCTCCTGCGTGCTCTTGAATCCGATCGTGGCGCAGTCCACGCCCGCATTCTGGAAAGCGAACCTCATCGCCTTCACACGGTCGTCGTGACTATTCTGGAACTGACCTCCGCCGCACAGCTTCATACCGATCACTCCGAGCCCTTCTTTCTTCAGCTGGTGGATGTGATCGACCACTTCGCTCACGTTGGCGGGGTGGTTGGTGTCCTCGTAGGTCGGCCCGTCCATGCGCGCCCCGTTGTGGTTGATGCGGATCAGTCCCACGTCGAGCCAATTGGTGCCCGGCATCTGCCGCAACGCCGGCAGCCCGTGCACCGAGGCGCCATGCGTGCGGATGGTCTTTCTCTGCTGCGCTTCGAGGATCCCATCCTGCCAGCGCTTCGTGGTCTCTGGCCAGTCAGCCGTGTGCTGCCAGTGCAGCAGCATGATGTCAAAGTACTCGGTCTGCGAGATGCGCCGCAGCTCGTCGAACTTTGCCTGCGGGTCAATGCCCTCGTGGAACGTAGTCACCTTGCTCATCAGTTGATAGCTGTCGCGTGGCAAGCCTTTCAGCGCCTCGCCCAGCATTGCTGGCGTCTGGTAGGCCTCAGCCGTCTCGAAGAAGCGGATGCCGCGGTCGTACGCATAGTGCACCAGCCGCGTGAACTCCTGCTGCCCCAGCGCGGCCTGCACCGCACCGCTGTCCGTCCCGGTTCCGAAGGCCAGCCGCGACACTTCCATCTTGGAGCGGCCCAGCACCACGGTATCGGTCGCGGTGCGCTTGGCGGCGCACAGCGGAAGAGTTCCTACCGTCGCCATGGCTCCGGCGGCCAGACCTGTTTTGAGGAAACTACGCCGTGTGGTTGGACTCATTTCGACCTCCGCGGCTCAAGCCGGTGGGCGAGCCGGATGAGTGGATGTTAGCACGCGCGAAGCCACAATCCGATCTCAGGCTGACGTAACGGTTCCGGTATGCTGGATTCCGCAGTTCAGCTCAAGACCTCATCTCCCTGGAGCCCTATGAAGAAAGCTGTACTGGCTGTTGTCACGCTGTGCCTTTGCCCGGCGGCATTCGCCGCATCCATCATCACCACGCGTCTTGAAGATCCAAAGGCCATTTATCTGGACGCCCCCGCGACGACTGCGGACAGTTCTGCTGCGTTGCAGGCAGCCATCGATAAGGCATCGGGCACGGGCCGCGAGGGGATTGTGTTCGTCCCGGCGGGCCGTTACACCGTAGCCCGCTCCGTGTTTCTCTGGCCGGGCGTGCGGCTCATTGGCTATGGCGCCACGCGCCCGGTGTTCGTACTGCCGCCGAATACGCCAGGGTTCCAGAAGGGCATGGGCGTGATGGTGATGTTCACGGGCCTGACACCTCACGAACATCCGCGGGCCGGGAATCGCATTGCGTTTCCTCCACCAGGATCGGTACCGCCGAATGACAATGTGGCCGATGCCAATCCGAATACGTTTTATTCGGCGATGAGCAACATCGACTTCGAGATCGGGGACGGCAATCCAGCGGCGGTCGCGGTGCGCTTTCATGTGGCACAGCATTCGTTTCTCACGCACATGGATTTTCATCTGGGCTCAGGGCTGGCCGGGGTCTACCAGGTGGGCAATGAGGCGGAGGACCTGCACTTCTATGGAGGACGCTACGGAATTCTGACCGAGAAGACCTCGCCGGCGTGGCAGTTCACGCTGATTGACTCAGTGTTTGAGGGGCAGAGGGAAGCCGCCATCCGCGAGCATGAAGCTGGGTTGACGCTGATCCGGGATACGTTTCGCGATGTGCCGAAGGCGATCGATATCGACGATGGGTATCCGGACCAACTTTGGGTAAAGGACTCGCGCTTTGAGAATATCAGCGGGCCGGTCGTGACAATCAGCCTGGAAAAGAGCCCGCTGACTGAGGTTGGATTCGAAAACGCGGTTCTTAGCAACGTGCCGGTGTTCGCAAAGCTGCGGGAGAGCGGAAAGACGGTTGCTGGAAAAGGCGCAGTTTACGAGGTGAAGAACTTCAGTTACGGGCTGATCGTGCCGGGCGAAGGGCTGATGGGGTCAATCGGCATGCAGTATGAGGCTGCGCCGCTCGCCTCGTTACCCGCAGCACTTCCGCCGGCCATTCGGGCGCTCCCGCCAAGCAGCGAATGGGTGAATGTCCGCGCTCTGGGAGTGAAGGGCGACGGGACCACCGATGATACTGCGGCACTGCAGCAGGCCATCAACACGCATCGCATACTTTATTTCCCTGGTGGGCATTACGTCGTCCGTGACACGCTTACGCTCAAGCCGGACACAGTGCTGATCGGGCTGCATCCGACGCTCACGCAGATCGACCTGCTGGATGAGACACCGGGATACCAGGGGGTGGGTGCGCCGAAGGCCGTGCTTCTTGCGCCGCCGGGCGGGGAGAACATCGTCAGCGGGATCGGAGTGTTCGCGGGCGGTATCAACCCACGCGCGGTAGCCGTGCTGTGGAAGGCGGGCGAGCAGTCGCTGATGGATGACGTGCGCTTTCTCGGCGGGCACGGCAGCGGCGGCAATCCTTACAACAACAACCACACGGCTGACCCTGACCTGCACAAGCGCTGGGACGGGCAGTATCCCAGCCTGTGGGTTACGGATGGAGGCGGAGGAACATTTGCAGACATCTGGACGCCGAACACGTTCGCACAGGCGGGTTTCCTGGTATCGAACAGCAAAACGCCCGGACACGTGTACGAGTTGTCAGTCGAGCATCACGTGCGCAACGAGATCAAGTTCGATCACGTGGAGAACTGGGACATCAACGCGCCGCAGACCGAAGAGGAGGCGGGGGAGAGCCCTGAATCACTTTCTCTGGAGATTGATGACTGCCGCAATCTCACGATTGCGAACTATCACGGTTATCGCGTAACTCGTTCGCGTGCGCCGTTCCCGGCGGCTGCGCGCATTTATCGTTCGTCGGATATTCACTTCCGCAATGTACATGTGAACGCGGAGAGCGGGTATGGCATTTGCGACGAGAACGGCTGCGGCACATTCCTGCGCCTGAGCAAGTTTCCTTACGAGAATGCAATCGAGGATGTGACGCACCACCTCGAGGTGCGTGAGCGCGAGTTTGCAGCGCTGGACATTCCGGCTTATCCGCCGAAGCCGCAGCAAAGTGGCGCGTCCGCTGTGCTGGACAAGGGAACAGTCGTGAGAAAGCTGGAGGACGGCTTCTTCTCGATTTCAGGGGCGGCGGTGGATGCGGCAGGCAAACTCTATTTCGTGGACCACCACAACCAGCGCATCTACGGGTGGAACGAAGAAGAGGGACTCACGGTTGAACGCGACAGTCCGCTCGATCCGGTGAATCTGGCGGTCGACAAATCGGGCAACCTGATAGTGATTTCGTCGGCTGGTCCGGAGAGCACCGTATACACGTTCCGGCCGGGGACGTCCGCGGAAGAACTCACGGTGTTGACACCGCAAGCCGCCCAGCCTCACGGCAAAGCCGCCGTGATTCTGCCGGTGAACTGGTGGAACAACGGGGAGTTCAAAGACCAGTGGAACCCGGACACGATGCGTTTTACGACGCTGGCGGAGATGTTTGCTGCGGATGCAAGTATGCCGAAGGCGCACGAATACCTCTCGCAAGATGGGAGTGTGTTTCTGCCCGCCGGCCGGGTGTTCCAGCAAGGTCCGGCAAATGACACGTCGGGCTGGCGATTCAGCGACAACCTCGATACCTACGGGTTCATCGTCGCAGAGCCAGGACAGCAGGTGTATGTCAGCAGTGAGTCTGAGGACATTACCTACAGCGCTAGGGTGAAACCGGACGGGACCCTCGCGGAAATGAAGCCCTTCGCGCAACGAGGAGGCGAGAGCGTGGCCGTGGATGCGCGCGGGAATGTGTATGTTGCCAACGGGCAGATTTTCGTCTACGCCAACGACGGGCGGCAGATCGCAGAAATCGATGTGCCGGAGCGGCCTCTGCAACTGATCTTCGGAGGACCCGGCCACCGGACGCTCTTCATTCTTGCGCATCACGCATTGTTCGCGGCGCAGGTGCGTTGACGGTGCCCGTGTTTCGTAACGTTCAAACTATTTCGATTGCCGTGCAGTGAGTGGCCATCGAAATCACATAATCATTACGTGCAGCAAAGCGTCCGACTTCGAACACTCTTTCTCATTTATGAACGCTATCTGCCATGCTGAAAACCGCTAACCTGCTGATCTCAAAGGCATGGCTCAGAATTTCCGTGGTACATGACTTGCATGTTGTCGACTGCACGGTGACGTGTGTGGAGGTGAAGCGTTGAGAATTCTGCTGCAGGATCTGGGTTATGCATTCCGTCAATTGCGCAAGACGCCGGGGTTTACGGTTACCGTGCTGCTCACGCTCGCTCTCGGCATCGGCGCCAACTCGGCGATCTTCACGCTGGTCAATGCCATACTGCTTCATAACCTGCCGGTAACAGATCCCAAAACCCTCATCCGCATCGGCGACCGGGACGACTGCTGCGTCAACGGCGGCTGGAACGACAAGGGAGACTACTCGCTCTTCGCCACAGACACCTACTACATGTTCAAGAAGAACCTGCCGGAGTTCGAGGAGTTGGCCGCGCTGGAGTCCGGCTACGCCTGGCGGCCCATTACCGTCCGCCGCGCCGGACCCCAGACCGATAGCGAAATCCGTCACGGGAACCTTTGTCTCCGGCAACTACTTCCGCGTCTTTGGCCTTTCGCCGGCAGCGGGGCGGCTCTTTGTCGACGCCGACGACCAGAAGGGCGCACCCATAACCGCCGTGATGAGCTATGACGCATGGATGCAGGATTACGCAGGCGATCCGAGCGTAGTGGGAAGCGAGTTTTACATCAATACCAAACCGGCCACGATCATTGGTATCGCGCCCAAGGGTTTCTACGGGGATCGCATCGATACCAATCCGCCCAGGTACTTCCTTCCCATGAATTCGATGGATCCGGTCATAGGCGCACCCTACTTCACCGATCCCGACACTCAGTGGGCCTACATCATCGGTCGCGTCAAGCCGGGAACTTCCGTGCCCACACTCCAGGCCAAGGCCAGTGCTCTGCTCAAGCAGACGTATGCTCCGCTCAAGACTTTTACCGATCAGCGCGCCAAGCAGGTTCTCCCCCTCACCCATGTCGTGCTCACTCCCGGCGGCGGCGGTATCCAGAACATGCAGGACGGGTACAAGGACCACCTCAAGCTGCTGCAATGGATTGCCGCGCTCGTTCTTCTCGTCGCCTGCGCCAACATCGCCAACCTGCTGCTGGTGCGGGGCATGAGCCGCCGCGCGGAGCTTTCCATCCGTTCAGCACTGGGCGCGCAGCGCAGCCGTATTGTGCGCCAGCTTCTTACCGAAAGCGTTCTTCTCTCGGGTATCGGCGGCCTGCTCGGCCTCGCCGTCTCCTATCTCGGAGCGCACGCGCTGCTGGCCCTCGCCTTTCCTAACCAGCAAAACATGCCGGTCACGGCTTCGCCTTCGCCGCTCGTCATCGGCTTTGCCTTTGCGCTTTCGCTCTTTACGGGAATCCTCTTTGGTCTTGCACCGGCGCTGATGGCCGCGCGCACGCAGCCCGTTGAGTCCCTGCGCGCCAACGCGCGCACCACCGCTCACGGAGCATCCTTCCTGCAGCGCTCTCTCGTTGTTCTGCAGGCTGCGCTCTCCCTCGTGCTGCTCGTTGCCGCGGGACTCTTCGCGCAGAGCCTCAACAAAGCCCAGAACGTGGACATGAAACTGGATACAACGAACCGCTACATCGCTCACATCAATCCGCAGGCCGCCGGCTACAAGAACACAGAGGTCGAGCCCCTTTACCAGACCATCGTTGACCGCTTTCATGCCATTCCCGGCGTTCTCAAAGTGGGCCTCTCCACCTACACGCCAATGGAGGAGAACAACTGGGGATCTGGCGTAAAGGTGCAGGGCGACCCGGACCTGAACAAGGGCGCCTCCTGGGTGAAGGGCACCCCGGAGTACTTCGACTCCGTCGGCACTCACGTCGTCATGGGCCGCGGCTTCACGTCGCAGGACACGCTGAATGCGCCTCCCGTCGCCGTCGTCAACAAGGAATTCGTCAAGCAGTTCTTCGGCAAACGCAACCCCATCGGCCATCGCTTTGGCTTCTCGGGCCCGAGCCAGGCCGGTCTGGATGGATCACATGAGATCGTCGGCGTGGTCGAGGACACTACGTACACAAGCGTCTACTGGAAGGACCACGCCATGTACTTCCTGCCGCTCACACAGCGCGCAGGCAATGCGAAGGACCCCGACAGCCCGCTCGAAAAGGATCAATCCATGTACGCCGGAGCCCTGGTTATCCAGACCAGCCGCCCGGTTCCCGGCTTTGAGAAGATCGTTAGCAGCACCCTGGCGAGCATCAACCCCAACCTCACCATCGTGAAGTTCCAGACCTTCCAGCAGCAGATTGACGATCGCTTCATCGAGGAGCGGCTGATCGCGCGCCTCACTTCACTCTTCGGTCTGCTGGCGCTGCTGCTCGCCGCCATCGGACTCTACGGCGTCACCGCCTACACCGTAGTCCGCCGCACACCGGAGATCGGCATCCGCATGGCGCTCGGAGCGGCGCGCAGCCGCGTCATCGCAACCGTCATGCGCGGAGCCATGCTGCAGACCGTCGCCGGCCTCGCTATCGGTATCCCGGTGGCAATCTTCTGCGTGCGATACGTCAAGTCGCAACTCTATGAGATCACCAGCGTAAATGTCCCCGTCATGGCCATCGCCATTGGAGTGCTCGTGCTTGCTGCTGCCATCGCCGGCATCATCCCGGCGCGGCGCGCGGCCTCCATCGACCCCGCACGGGCCTTGCGCATTGAATGAGCCCTCTTGTCCCGCTGAGACACACCTTTGCCACACAGTTGAAGCCCGCGGGTCGTGATTTAGATGACATTCGCCAACTGCTCGGACATAGCGACTTGCGCACCACGCAATGGTATGGTGCGCTTGGGCGAACTGCCCTTGTTTGCCACGCAGTCTGCCAACACCTAGGCCATTGGCGCGCGCAGTGCAGCTGTAAATTGTTGATTTTATTTGGCGTCCCCGACGGGATTTGAACCCGTGTTATCGCCGTGAAAGCGGGTCTAGGGCCGAATTGCAGGCTTTGCTTGCATGAGGCAAGATTCGCCAATCCCCAATAATGACGCGGTGATCGAGCCAATCTGATGAGTGCAAGGCTTGCAGCTGTTTTCCTTCGTTTGGAAGCGTATTAGTCACCACAGCGTCACCAGGAATCAAGTCTGCCGTGTCGGCGAACGCAAGCGGCGCCGCCCTGAACTCCATGACGAACAGGGTACTGGGTTGATACTTTTCGTTTGACCGGGTGGGCATTAATGGATCCTAACTTGATAGACGCCGATGTGCCAGTCTTGCTGTGACTTCATCCCCGAGCGCCGGATCCACAGCTTCCGTATCCACGGGGCTAGGCTTCACCTTCAACGCATCCGCAGGTGCAAGGCCGCCCTCGATCGCCCTCCAGCCTGACATAGCGGTCTTCGCCGGTCACCGGCCAGTTCCCAGACCCTTCAGCAGAATTTCAGGCACAGTAATCAGAGAACTCTGCGAGCACGACGCAGCTCTATGATCGCCGGCGTGGTGAGATGTCGCGCGATCATTGCGATTTGAGCGGCTACTTATACCGATTTCGCAGGTAATCCGACAAAGAGCTGCTGCCGGTACGGTCGAGCAGGGTCCGCAGATGTGCGTCGCCTGGCATGCCGGCGGCGAAATCCTCACCGTAGGTTTCCCGAAGCGTGTCGATGCGAGTGTTGCCGTTTTTCTCTCGGGTTTGCCCGTTGCTGTCTCGGTGCCTGTCATCAAGGCCAGGTTGTTTTGCCATAGCTTCTCTTCTCCTTTCGGGTTCGCCAGCCACCTTCGGGGGCTGGCTAAGATGGGTTACCGCGGACGCAACCGGTGAGCGACGGTTATGTCGACCAATACAACGCCCTTGCTTTGCAGATCGAGGCGCATCTCTTCGCGCACCGGTTCCTTGGCCTCAAGGTCGGAGATCGTCAGCAGTCGCTGAACACCAGCGTCACCGAATGAAGCTCATCGTTCAGGATGGCATCGGCAGCCGGCGTCATGCCGTATCCCACGAACTCACGAGACACATGCCGTAACGCTTTGCTGTTAAGGGGTTTAGGACGGATGGCCCGATGTATCGGCAATGCGAGCAGCGTTTCCCGCGGCGATTGGCGTTCCAGCCGTTGATCCAGAGTAGCAATCGTGGCCGCTGAAAAAGGGGCTGCAAAGCTGGTTCCGCAACTATGCACGGTATAGCCGATGGGTGTCAGGGATACGAGGCCAGTTAGAGTACCGCTCACGCCGCCATAGTGGGCAATGTCAGGCTTGCGGGCACCGCCCACGCCAGGCCCTCGCCTTGTGTAGGTGGTTGGCAGCAAATGCACATGCCCGGTGATGCCAGGGGTATTTACGGCCCCTACGGTGATGCCGAGAAGGTGCTCGGACGGTGCGGTGATTTGTTGATCCTGCGTCCCGAATCCGGCCAGCATCGTGGCCGCATCTTCGCCTTTTTCAGGCCAAGGCGGGCGACTGGCAGATGGTAGAAGATTTCCGGCAGCGACCACGAAGATTACATCGTTTGCCCGTGCGATTCGGTCTAGCCGGTCAGCCGTTGCCGAGTAGGCCAGGCGCGAGGAGCGCTGCCCAATCGCAAAACTGAGGTTGAACACGCGGACGCCATGGTCGCGCTTCGCAACCTTCACCTTCTCATCCAGGGTGTCGAAGAGGTCCTCGATATCAGGGTAATACTTGCTACGCAGTTCGCGACGCGGGAACAAATCGAGGTCGTAAAACGTGCATCCGCGGGTTCGAGCGCCGCGCTCAAGGTCGGATTCAGGGCACTTCCCGCGCTGACAAGCCCGGCTATGAAAGTACCGTGCGCTTCGTCACGATCGCTCTCCGGCACCAGGCCCGCATCGCCAATCTTCCACTTGTCGAGGGGAGCGCTGCCGGTTACGCCGCCGTCAATGATCCCTACTACTGGGTAATCGGCACCCGTTGTAGGTCCGGGTACGTCTACAGGTCCCAGACTGGCACCCGCGATCATAGGTGTGGTTTCTAGTACCGGCGGCAGTTCGACCGACCTCACCAGTGCCTGTTCGCTCAGAAATGCCAGCAACTCGGTATGACGCGCAAGCGTCAAGTCTCCACGCGCACGCCGCATTGCAGACGGCAACGAGGGTCTCGGATATTTCGGCCGAGCGCCCGTCGGTCAGGAAAGGCAAATCAATCAGTCGGTCCTTGTCGGAGGTCAACTGAACGGAAAGGGTGAGGCTCGGTTCTCCAAACTGTATCGTCGATGTTGAAGGCAGGAACTGGCGCACCAGCAGGCCGCCTTGCAGCCGTTCCAGCCCTTTCCGCAGATTCGCGACGAGGGCGTCGATCGCGTCAGGGCTGATGCTCCGGTCTGGTCGGAACAGTTCGACAATGTAGCCCCCGATCGCGTTCGGCTGTTCCATCCAGTGCACCGCCTCTTCACTGGAAAATTTCACCCTGTCCGTGGGGCCGTGCAGCCGGATATCCTCAATCCCGCCCAGTTCGCTGCGGTAGCCAGACACACGCGGCTCTTCCTTCCCTGTTTTCTTGTTCAGGACCGTGCGCGGCGTCAGTTCTGCCTTGGACTCGATAATGTTGGCCAGCCGGTCGAGCGCCGACGGCGTCGTTTGAAACAGCAACTCGCCGACACTCTCTGCTCCCACTAGGGCAAACCTATTGGATTGGGTGAATAGGCTGCCCAGCGGGCGGTGACTCTTCGCAAGGGCTTCCTCGCGCTGCTGGACCTTGATAAAGCCGCCCGGCTGTTTGGTCTGCCGCAGACCTTCGGCGACACTCGCGACGCGTTTCTTGATCTTGCCTTGTGCTCGGCGAAGCCCCCGTTGTTGTCCTCAAAGAAGTCCTTCGAGCCGCCGCCGAAAGGCTGTGGTTCCTCCAATTCTATGAAGCGTCTGGTATCTAGGAAGACTTGGATGGGTCGCAGATCAGGCTTCTTGTCAGGCATTCGTGGTGGCGTCCTTGAGCGCCTCAACCGTCTCCCCGCGCTTTCTGAGCCGCGAGACGGCACTTTGCGAAAGGCCGAGGACTACGCCGCGGTCGGCCTGGGTCAATCCTGCATTGTTCAGTGCTTCGTCGAGTGCTTCGGCTTGGCCGTTCAGCAGTGCCGCGCGATCAGGAGAAAAGAGCCGTGCATTAAGCGCGGCTTGACGGCGAAGCCCCTCGAGAACGATTGAGGGGCGACTTACCTTCGAAGGGTCAGATTTATCCTCGTCCTTGTTTTTCGAGGGACCGTGAAGCACGAAGAAACGCTTTCCGGCATCCACCAGCATTTCAATATCAGCGCCGCTCATACCCTCTGTCGCCCAGATGAGGAACTGCAGTTCTGCAGACCGGAGGTACATAGGCTTGATGAAGTTTTTCAGCAGTTGTTCGCGAGCCTCCGCCTCCGGCTTCTGCAGTTCGATGCGTGCGTCGAAGCGCCGCCAAACCGCGGCATCGAGCAGATGTTCGTGATTGGTTGCTGCCAGCGTGATGCCTTGGCCGTTCCTGCCGTCGATTGATTGCAGCAGCGCGTTGACCACGCGCTTGATTTCGCCGATTTCCTGCGCGTCATCACGTGCCTTTGCCACGGCGTCGAACTCGTCGAGAAAAAGCACACAACGATAGCGATTGGCATAATCGAATAGTGCGCCGATGTTTCGGGCCGTCGTACCCAAGAACGACGACACCAGCCCGTCAAGGCGCACCTCAAGGCAAGGAAGGCCGAGTTGTTGCGCAAGATAGCGGGCCAGCTTGGTCTTCCCCACACCCGGCGGACCATAAATCAAGCAACGCATGTGAGGCTTGGCGCCGACACGGGCCAAATCCTCGCCCCGCCGCCACTCCGCCAGCAGATCGTTAATTGCCGCAGCCAAGCTGGCGTTCAAGATCGGTGCTTGCACGATACTGCTGGATGGGAAAATCACCCGCGCTAGCGGCGTGCCGGTTTCGCGATCTGTCGGGAGCGGGGTCGATGAAGATAGCGTTTCCCCAGGGAGTTGACGGCGGGCAGCTTCTGCCATCGTGCGCATTTCTTCCATCGCGAGCGGTGCCATTGTCTGACGGCGCCCGGCACGCGACAGAAGCCGCCCGATTTTGTCCGCCTGCTCCACGTCGGTCTTTGCCAACACGTCCCTAAGCCGCTCAACTTGCTGCTTCGCTCTAGGCTCTTCCGCATCGAGCGCGATGCGCGCCAGGGTCAGTACTATGTCAAAATTTTCCATTGATGCGCCCGTTCTGTGAGCTTATGCGATTCACATGGGTGATTATGCTTTAATAAAGTCATAAATGCAAGAGGTGGCCGTAACTATGCTGATTAGCCGTGCAGAGATGCGTTTGAACACCGTCGCTATGCGGGTTTGAGTCTCCTTCGGGCACATCTCGCGGAAGAGAGCCGGGGCGTGCTCTCAAAGCTCCTGCTCGCTACCCGGGCGGATGTCCACTTGTGGCAAGCCACAGGGGTGAGCCCATCGCGATGTGGCGAGAACTTGCGGGGCACTTAGCTATTCGCTCGTGTTGCTCGTACAATGCAAACGATCACCAAAGACACCCACATCTGACGGGAGCCGACTCTTTCAGATCCCTTACGTTCTTGGGGATTTCTGCGCAAAGGAGGTCGCAATCGGCCCCAAACTGGGGCAGTACCGCCGCCGTTCGGGTCGGCGTCAAAGGACTTTTTCGCGGATGGTCGATTTTTCAGACCGCCCGGGCGGGAGAATCGGCGGTCTGTGCCTCGCTACTAAACAACCCTACTGACAGGAGTAGATTTTCAGTTATGGCACAGGACAAGGCGCCTCGGAAGGCGAGACCGGGCTCAAACAGCAGAAGACCGACCGAGAAGCTAGAGGACTTCGAATGCGCGTTGAGTTTAGAGCAAGTGCTGAAGTTGGCAAAGGCGGGGCAGGTCAAGAGCATCAAGGCGCGGCCGCGGAGACGGGGAGCGGAGCCGAGCACGATGATTCAGTAGCCAGCGAGTACAAGCCGAAGGACGCTGTCCGGTACAGGGCGTCGACGGCAAGTGGAAAGACGCGAGGACATACTCGACCATCTTCCGCCGATCGCACCAGCAATCAAGGAGCAGGTAGAAAATGCAATCAGCACAGGATCCATTCGACAGGCTCAGGCAGATCTTCGAGGAGGGCGAGGCGGACGGGAGCATCCACGTGAAGCCGATCAGCTCGCTGACGGGGAATTCCAGCGCAGAATCAAAGACGACGACATCGCAGGCGGGATCAACCCGCCGACCTGGAGCAGCGGAGAGGCTCCTGACCCAAAATGGCTATCCTCTTACAAGGGAGAACTGGCTAAAGCTGGCGTACCCGACCGGGCTGCCGGATGAGTGGACGCAGGAGCTTGAGGAAGAGCTTCCTCCCCAGCTTCGGCGCCCCGTGGTGCCCGAGGAATAGCCCGCGACAATTGCGTTTGCTCTCCTTGTGTGAGTCGCGAGAAGGCGCGCTCAAGTCGACGGTCATGTTGGCGGTGGCGGTGCGGCGCATGGCACCTATCACATGAGATCTGGAATCTAACAGGATGGTATTGAGCTGCTGCAACCATATTCCAAAAATTTGTGCGGAATTTTTTGAGACCCAGCGCACCTGTGTACATAGGTACCCGCCGCCGTTTGGGCCGGCGTCAGGGGACTTTTCGCTCGCGAGTGTTTTTTTCAAATAACTGGGGGCAAAAAATCTTCAGAGACTCGGGACATTTGCGGGCATAGGTACCCGTCGCTGTTCGGGCCGGCGTCAAGGGACTTTTTCGCTGAGTGTCGATTTGGGGCCCGCTTGGCAGGGAGTGGCGCAGGGATGGCCAATGCAGGAGGCACCAGGGGCCCCGGGGATGGTCGAAGGGGGACTTCTATGGAACTCTGGCCGCTGGTGAGCGTATACCAGTCATAGTTCGCTTGTGCGAGGGGAAGCAAACGCTCGCATTCCATAACGCAGGGGAGCCATGAACACTGACCTACGAATCGCCCTGCGCCAGTTGCGCAAGTCCCCGGGATTCGCAGTCACCGCGGTGCTCACGCTAGCGCTGGCCATTGGTGCGAACGCTGTGGTGTTCAGCGTGTTGAATGCGCTGGTGCTGCGCCCGCTGAATGTGCCGCACGCAGAAAGCCTGCACATGCTGCAGCGAGCCTTCGAACGCGGAGACACTCCCTCCCAGTCGTATCCCGATTACGTCGACCTGCGCGATCGCAACCGCAGCTTCGAATCGCTGGTGTCCTATACCATTCAGGGCCCCGTGGGACTTGATACCGGCGGCGGGCGTCCCTCCGTGGTATGGCCGTACATGATCAGTAGCAACTACTTTGATTCACTCGGAATTCAGCCGTATCTCGGGCGGTTCATTCATAGTTCCGACGAGCATGGGAAGAACAGCGTGCCGTATATCGTCCTGAGCTACGCCTACTGGCATGCGCAGTTCAACGGCGATCGCTTAGTGGTGGGACGCGCTGTCGAAATCAACAAGCATCCATATACGATCGTGGGCGTTGCGCCGCCCGACTTCCGCGGAACGGAGCTCTTCTTTGCGCCCGATATATTCGCGCCTCTCGCGGACCTGCAGCAGATGGGCGGATGGGATCCGCTGGAGAATCGCGGGTCTCATTTCACCTGGGTCATTGGGCACTTGAAGCCTGGAGTGACTCCCGCGGCGGCGACCGCAGACCTCAACACCGTTGCAGCCCCGCTGGCCAAGGCATATCCGAAAGAAGATGACGGTCTGAAGTTCACTCTGGCCCGGCCGGGACTGGTGGGGGATACGCTGGGTAAGCCGGCGCGCGCGTTTATGGCCGGGCTGATGCTGCTCGCCGGGCTGATCCTGCTGGCAGCATGCGCGAACCTTGGCAGTCTCTTCGCAGCGCGAACGGCCGACCGATCCCGCGAGATCGCGGTACGCATGGCTCTTGGTTCGAGGCGCCAGCTCATCCTGCGCCAACTCTTTACTGAATCCGTGCTGTTGTCGGTGGCGGGAGGCATTTGCGGTATCGCGGGTGCGGTAGTCATCTTACGTGTGCTGAGCACCTGGCGCCCGATTCCCGACGTCCCAATTAACGTGCCGGTGAACCCCGACGTAAAGACCTACGCGCTGGCACTGCTGCTGGCCCTGATCAGCGGGTTCCTCTTCGGTCTGGTTCCAGTGCGCCAGGTGTTGCGCGCCGATCCTTGGCAGATCATTCGTTCGGGATCGACAGGGATTGGCACACTGCGGCGCTTCACGATACGCGACGCACTTTTGGCGATTCAGATCGCCATCTGTGCGGTCCTGGTGACCTCCTCTCTGGTTGCGGTGCGGGGCTTGGCGCGCTCGCTGCACAGTGATTACGGGTTCCAGCCGCAGAGCGTGATGCTGGCGCGGACCGATCTCCACATGGGGGGCTATGACGGCGATCATGCTGCACAGATGCAGCGAAAGATGCTCGACGTGGCAGCGGCGATTCCCGGCGTGACAGCGGCGGGGTACGCTGACCGGCTTCCGCTTAGCATCGGGGGTAATGATTCGTCTGTATATAGCGACACCTCCACAGATTTCCGGCCGACCAATTCCGTTGCCGATGCGCAGCAGTTCAATGTGTCGCCGGATTACTTCCGCACGGCAGGGACCGCGATGGCTGCTGGTCGAACCTTTACATTGAACGACGGCAGCAAGACTCCGCTAGTGGCAGTGGTCAATCGCGAATTTGCGCACAAGGTACTGGGTGGGGTCGAGAAGGCGGTTGGCGGTCACTACAAAATCTGGGGCGGCTCGCGGGTTGAAGTCGTCGGGGTGGTGGAGGACGGCAAGTATGAAACCTTGACGGAAGATCGGCAGCCCGCGATGTTCTATTCGTTCCTACAGCAGCCTTCCACCAACACCTGGATCATCGTCCGATCCCAGCATGAGCCCGAAGAGATAGCCTCGGCGCTGCAGCGGGGTTTGCGCAGCCTGGATGCTTCGCTGCCGATCGAGATCAAAACCTGGACCAGCGAACTGGATTCGGCTCTGTTTGCGGCGCGCGTAGCGACTGTAGCCCTGGGTGTGCTGGGTGCGATGCTCGCCATTACCGGCATTTTCGGGATGGCATCGTACGTGGTCAGCAAGCGGCTACGCGAGCTGGGTATTCGCGTAGCGCTGGGCGCCAATCAACGCAAGGTCCTGAGCGCGGCGCTGGGGCGGGCTTTTCGGCTGCTGGCGATCGGGTCCGTGACAGGCATGATCCTTGGCTTGCTCGCGACGCGCGTGCTTGCCTCGATCGTGTACCAGGCTACGCCAAGAGATCCGATGGTGCTTGTCGGCGTCACTCTTGCGATGATGGGCGTGGGCTTGATTGCGGCGTGGATTCCGGCGCGACAGGCACTCGCAGTCGACCCGATGATTCTGTTGCGCGAGGAATAAAAAGAAGTGGATGTGCAGCTCCAACTCCTTGACTTCCATGCGGCGCCTGCGGGCGTTTAATCGCAATCGAGCATCTTTCCTGGGTTCATGCGGTTGTCGGGGTCGAGCGTGCGCTTGAGTGCACGCATCACGTCGAGCGCGTCGCCGTGTTCGGCGACGAGGTACTTCTTCTTCCCCAGGCCCACACCATGTTCACCTGTGCAAGTGCCGCCCATCGATTGAGCGCGCTCCACGAGACGGGTCGCGAAGGCTCCGACTTGATCGGCTTCGGCCGCATCATACATGCAAAGCACATGAAAATTTCCGTCACCAACATGGCCGACCATGGTGGCCGGGAACGAGGCCGCGTCCAGCTCGAGGCGGGTCGTGACGATGCACTCGGCCAAGCGTGAGATGGGCACGCATACATCCGTGGTCAGCGCCTCTGAGCCGGGACGGAGAGCGCGTGATGCGTAGTACGCATCGTGGCGGGCCTTCCACAGGCGCTCGCGCCCAGTCGGGGTGGTCTCCCAAGTGAACCCGAGGCTGCCGTGTTCAGCAGCAAGTTGCTCTGCGAGACGCGCGGTCTCAGCCACTATGGTTTCGCTGATGCCGTGGAACTCGAACAGCAGCGTGGGATGCATCGGTAATTCGAGGCGTGAGTAGAGGTTGATCGCTTGCACGAGGACATCGTCCATGAACTCGATGCGCGCCACGCCGAGGCCGAACTGGATGACTTCGATCGCCGTCCTTACTGCGCCATCGATCGTGTCGAATGCGCAACTTGCCACTCCCACTGCTTCAGGCAGACCATGCAGGCGAAGCGTTAGCTCGGTGATCACGCCCAGGGCTCCCTCAGCGCCCACGAAGAGGTGGGTGAGATCGTAGCCGGCGCTTGACTTGCGGGCGCGCGTGCCGGTGTGAATGACTCGGCCATCGGCAAGAACCACGGTTAACCCAAGCACATTTTCACGCATGGTGCCGTACCGGACCGCGGTGGTACCCGAGGCACGAGTCGAAGCCATGCCGCCCAATGTGGCGTCCGCGCCAGGATCGATGAAGAAGGTGAGCCCGGTGTTCTCCAGAGCATTTGTAAGCTGCGTGCGGCTGACGCCGGCCTCGACGGTTGCGTCCATGTCTTCCACGCTCATGCGGTGGATCCGATTCATCCGGCGCATGTCGATCGAGATGCCTCCTTGCACCGCGTGAACCTGGCCTTCCAGCGATGTGCCAGCGCCGAAGGGGACTATTGGCAACTTGTGCCGCGCGCTCACGGCGACGATTTGGCTTACCTCGTCAGTGGATTGAGGGAAGCAGACGAGGTCGGGGAGGGCAGGCGGGTGCGAGCTTTCGTCATGGCTGTGATGTTCACGCGCAGCCAAGCCCGCCGTGACGCGATCGCTGAGGAAGGCGCGCAGATCAGTGAGGGCAGATTCGATAAGGGCGGGATGGACGGTTCGGGTATACATGCAGCGGCCTGTAAAGGACATCTTAGACAACCTACGGTCTTTGCGCCCTGTTCGGCGAATGAATAGTCCTCAGTCTGCGTGTCGCGGTCGCAATGGGCGTTTGTCAGGACTGATTCAGGCAATCCTCCCCTTACGTTGACGACGGTCACCCCCATGTCAATCAATTACTTGCTCGCCCGACCGGAATCAGTCTCGCGAGTGCCAACCTCCCAGACGCAAAATACCTACGAGCCGTTCTTACACTCCTCTTACGAAAGGTGGAACAGAATGATCTATGTACATTCGTCTCAGCCGAGCCCAACGAACTCTTCCTGTGATTCTTGGTGTCGTCACCCTGGCCAGCCTCGGAGTTCTATTTGTGTGGGATGCCGTTCCAGAGCTGTTTCATTTGCGAGCGCACGACTATCTTGCAGCATTTCCACTTGCAATGATTGCGATTGCATACCTCACGTATCAGGCTGTGCCGACCTGCTCAGATGGAGTTTGTAAAAGCGCTCATGCTGGCAATTGCATTTCTCCTCTGGGCCGCGAATCAATTCTGGCCGAATTGGAAGGGCGCGACTCTCTTGAACGACCTGGCCATTGCGCTATTCGTTTTGGACGTCTTTCTGGTCATGATCGGTTGGCCAGCAAGTTCGCCCGACGAATCCTTCGCTGAGACCTTTTCAGCACCACCTCAAGATAGGTGCTAGATGAAGTCGCAATTGTGCCAAGACGACGCCTCCATTAAGGAATTGGCGAAGCTACCCTCTCAGGATCACCAGTCCGATGCTCTTGGATCTGGAATACCAAAAAAGCGTGGATTGCCTTGAGCGCATTCGAATCATCCGTCTTGATTCGCACCAAACCGCCCGTCTCCGTCGGTTCGTAGAGATAAGTGATCACGGCCCGCTTCTCCTTCATTACGGGTACGCCTGGTGGCACCGTGTCATGGATAAACATGGGAATGTCGAAGTCATTGTCCCGAAACTTGGAAACGATGTGCATCAGGTGCATTTGAATTTCTTCGCGACTCGTTGAGTCGCTTGGATCGTTGGCCAGAACCTGAATTGAACCACCATCAGCTAGCAAGTAGAAATGATGCGCCGTTTTGTCGTGTGAGAATCCCATGGCATGATCGCCGCGGGAATCGACGCCAGCCGCATGCTGATTCGTCTGGCTCGGCTGTTGGGCACGAAGAGCGACACACAGCATTGCCAAGAGAACGAACAGGAAAGGAACCTTCATCATATGTTCTTCCCTTCTTCAGAACACATACGGAATCCGGCGGAAAGATATTACCTAACTTTTCAGAAACGCGCATCAAACAAAAGTCGGTTGATCAGAAATCTTCGACCAAAGTAGGCTCTCATGCCAATGACTCCTGCCGAGCCGAAACATGTCTATCTCATGGTCAGGTGCAAGACACCTTCCTGTGGTCGGGCAGGGGCAGTGAAGTACGTCGGCAAAGAGGCCGCCCACCGAAAGCTTCCGCCTCGAACTTTCGAGCACTGGTGCGAGGCTTGCCGCCACAATCACCAGTACCAAACTTCTGACACATTCTTCGAGACCTTCAGCTTTGCTCCGCCTAGAGGCTGGAAGGGAAGTCTCTAAATTGCGTTTAGCCGGTTTGCCGCTCAGAACCATGTCGCTCGACGATATGTTTCAAACCGTTCGCCGAATTTTTCATGAAGAAGACGGTGCTCTTTGGAAGAGTTTCTGATCTGGAGCGGCAACATGATCGCAAGCGGCAGCAACACGTACCACTGATGGACTGCGAGAGCAATTCCACAGATCATCAAGTCGACAAAAAGGTACATAGGATGTTGCAGGCGCGAGTACAGGCCGTGCGTTACCAGATCCTTCGCTTTTGGAGTCACGGAAAACGAATTTCCTAGTTGCGTGCGGGCAAGATGCGCCAGCGACGCCGAAACAAGAGCAAGCAACACTCCAGCATAGGTCTGCACATTCATCTGGCTTTTCCTCAATCTCAGAGTGGATCAGAGTCTACTCCCTTGGGAGGTCCCAACGTAGGTTCGTCAGAGTAGGTCGAGGCGGTCGAGCGTTTCGGCAAGATGGAGGCGGCGGGCGGCGGGCCGGTCTTGCGCCGCGCCTCCTTGTAGAGGGTTTGGTTTATCTATGGCTTGTTATCTAGGTCGGCTGCCCTTGCCGTCTCCCTGCAAGCCTGAAACTATGAGTGGAGCGGGATGCCTGAGCTCATACAACTCGGTGCGCTGCCAGCGCGGCCTGCCTTCGCCCAGCCTCCCAAGACCAGCTCTACCGCGCTCTGGCTGCAAGGTGTCACGCTGGTGTGGATGCTGGTGGAACTCTGCGTCTCCGCATATGCGGCCGTAACCGCTCGCAGTCCGGCGATGATGGCCTTCGGCTCCGACAGCCTCGTGGAACTTCTTTCAGCCGTTGTCGTTCTCCTTCAGTGGATCCCGAAGATGCCGATTTCGGAACGCATGGCGCACCGGGCTGCCGCAGTTTTGCTCTTCGTGCTCGCCTTCGTGGTTGGGCTAATTGCCCTTGGATCGTTGGCCCTTCGCCTGCGGCCTGAGACAAGTCGCGCCGGAATCTGGATCACGTTTGCTGCGCTCGTCGCAATGCCGGTGCTGGCCGCGCTCAAGCGTCGTGAGGCTCGCCGCAGCCAGAATGCAGCACTGGCCGCCGATGCGGTGCAGTCCGCAACGTGCGCTTATATCGCGCTCATCAGCCTGGCTGGCCTCGCGCTCAACGCGGCATTCCATATCCCATGGTTCGATTCGTTTGCTGCCTTGCTTGCCATCCCTTTTCTGATCAAAGAGGGTAGATCGGCGTGGAAGGGCCAAGGTTGCGCATGCTGCTGAAAACCTTGGGGCTCGATTCTGACAGCTGATCACCTGCGACGGGAGCGGTGCGCATCACCGTCCACTCGGAAATAACCAGTTGATCAACACTCGCTAAGATGTGTTATCAACGTTGAAACCTCCGAGTTGGCCACAATCCACCACGACGAAGATTGTTAAAAGCGCAATGTTGTGGAAGATCTCTGGACTTTAGTGTCATACTCTTCGAAATTTGCCTTCGATCACTTTGTTCATGAGGTCGTCTGACCGCCATCGAAGATAGCAGTTATTTTATGGATCTTAGGTCGAATGCAGCCAATCTGTAAGGGAGAAGGCAATGTTCGTCAGATTTGAAGTCGCGATATGTGCTGCGGTAATTGCGGTGCCCGGGGCAATGCTCGGGCAGCAGGAGAGGAACTTTACCCTTGTTCCCGGCTTGGATCACACGATCATGGACACAACAGCCGACCCTTGCCAAGACTTCTACCAGTACGCTTGTGGCAAGTGGGTGAATGAGCATCCGCTACCAAAAGATTCGTCTTCCACCGACCAGGTCTACAACTTGCAGCAGTACACCACTCAGGTTCTGCATAGGTTGCTGGAGGATGCCGCCGCCGCGCATGCTAAGCAAGGAACCGACATACAGAAAATAGGAGATCTTTACGCGTCCTGCATGGACGAAAAGACGATTGAAGCTAAGGGCATTTTGGTTTTGAAGCCAGATCTGGAACGCATTGAGGCCTTGTCTAGCAAGGAGGAACTACCGGCACTGCTGGGAGACTTCCAGTTAAAGTACATCAATGCGTTTGCCGGTTTCGGCAAAATGCAAGACTACAAGGACGCCCAACATAACGTTGCGATGGTGGGCCAGGCTGGGCTGGGGCTGCCGGAGCGCGACTACTATTTCCGCACCGCCGCGAAGGACGTTGAGATTCGGACAAAGTACGTGGAACGTATCGCAAACACGCTGAAGTTATTGGGAGAGCTTGATGCTCAGGCGAAGAGCGAAGCCGCTGCCATTATGAAACTAGAAACAACGCTGGCGAAGGCTTCACTGGATGCAACAACAGTGCGTGATCCACATGCCACTTACCACTGGAAGACGGTTGCAGAACTGCAGGAGATGACGCCGTAGTTGAAATGGTCGCTGCTAAGCGAACCTCAAAAGACCACAGAACACGGCTACATGGGACTTCGCATCTCGGTTCGCTCAGATGACGGAGAACACCGCGAACTGATCATGGAATACCCGTTTCCGGGAAAACGCACAGGCAATGGATCGCCACAAATCCCGCAACGACCGAACTTCTCGGAGAAAACCGTGGAATCCGATGTTCGACGTGCAATTGCGTCCGGTTGGGACCCACTTTCTCGTGGCAAAGCGGTCCTGTACCAAGTGTCGTGAGCCGGTCACGAAGGGCAACTGTGAGTTCTGATCCAATCACCGCCGACTCGGAAGTGACCCCCTCTAACCGCTCAAGTGCGCTATGTTTAGCGGGCCACTTCGCAAACGATCCGAAAGCCATAATCAGCGTATTCGAATTCCGGCGGGATGCTGGAACGACCCGAGCATCGTGAAATCTTGATGTGGTGCCGCCAGGAACCTCCACGCGACGCTTTTCTTTTGCCCTCTTCGGGTCCTTGCGGATTCCGATCAGGCGAAAACGCATAGTAGTCAGGCCCGAACCAATCGCTGCACCACTCATGTACGTTTTCACACATTTCAAATAAGCCGTAAGCATTCGGTGGCGATTGCCCAACGGGCTCAGGGCCAGTCTTCCAGCGACTATGGTAGACGGGGCGTGAATCCGGCGGATCATTCCCCCAAGGGAACAACATTCCCTCCGCACCGCCTCGCGCGGCGCGCTCCCATTCAGCTTCCGTGGGGAGCCGATAATGCGAGCCGGTCATTGCGGAAAGCCACGCGCAATATGCCATCGCATCGAACCACGAAACCGCCACCGCAGGTTGCTCAGGATGAGAAAAGTTGGGATCGCCCCAGTATGGGGGCGGCATCTTTCCTGTAACGTCCAGGAACCGCGCGTATTCCGCAACGGTAACCTGGGTCGCCGCCATGGCAAAGGAATCCACCCAGACGCGGTGAACAGGGCTTTCCACAGACTGGCCGACGTCGGAACCCACGAAGAACCAGCCAGCGGCGATCTGAACTCGCTGCGGCTCAGTGATTGGCACGCGAACGGCGACTAAAGTCATGGCGAACCAACGCAGAACCTGACTACTTGCCTGTCAAAAATGGTACGCCGTCGTCGTGCGTTTTGTGCTCGAAACTGATGCACCTCACGGAAGTTGACAGAGGGCCTAGTGATTGGCAGACGGCGAGGATGCGTAGCTGTCAGCATTCTGTGAGGTTGAGGTATACCTCAACAGCACATCGCAAGGTTGACACTTTTACGTCTGATTAGGGTTGCAATCCCATTTTCTCGACAGTGCACTGCGAGGAGCCTTAGAGTCTATCCTCACACTTCGGGAGGACTGGACATGACACCTGCGAAGAGGGGTGGTAGGCGTGTTGGTTATATCCGAGTCAGTACAGTTGACCAGAACACTGAGCGCCAGCTCGACGGTGTGCGAGTCGACAAGACGTTCACTGATAAGGCGAGCGGCAAGGATACCAACCGGCCACAGTTCCAGGCTGCTCTCGAGTATCTCCGCGAGGGTGACGTGCTGGTCGTCCACTCCATGGACCGGCTAGCGCGCAACCTCGATGACCTGCGCAAGATCGTCGCAGATCTGACGGCGCGCGGCATCGTCATCGAGTTTGTGAAGGAAAAGCTCACCTTTAATGGCGACGACAGCGCGCTCTCCAAGCTGCTCCTAAGCGTTATGGGTGCATTTGCCGAGTTCGAACGCGCACTGCTCAAGGAGCGCCAGCGCGAGGGCATCGCACTGGCGAAGGCGGCCCGGCGTCTACAAGGGCCGCAAGCCTGCACTTACCAAGGACCAGGCGGCAGCATTACGCGATCGCGTCAAGGCAGGCGTACCGAAGGCCGTAGTTGCTCGCGAGTTCGGCATTAGCCGGGAGACGCTGTATACCTACCTTGAATCGACAGCGTAAAGGCCGTAATCATCAACGGCGCGCAGCGCGCCAAGGGCGAACTTTGTAGAGGCCGTGGATATCTACTGGTTTTTGGGGATGTTGGCGAAGGATTGGCTGCAACGTGACTGCGAAGCGTTCTAGGGGCGCACTTCCCAACCACATCTCAACGAGGCAAGGCAGAGCGAGGCGACCCCCTAAAAGCAGCCCTTATCCAATTAAATTATCGTTTGGCGTTAACCGCGGAACCCTCTCGCGCGTCATCACGTAGGGAGTGATTATGAGAAACGACCTGCGCTTTGCCCTGCGGATAATCTTCTCCCATCGCTGGTTCTCGCTCGCGGTTGTGGCGACCCTCGCCCTCGGCATCGGTCTCAACACGATGGTGTTCACGCTCATTAGCTCCGTGTTGTTTAAGCCCGTGCCGGTACCCGGCGGCGCGCGTCTTGTTTCTATAATGAGCCGGAATGAAACCATGCGAGAGGGCTTCCTGCCCATTTCCCTGCCGGATTTTGAGGACTATCGCGCGCAGGCTTCTTCGCTGGAGCACATGGAAGGGGCCATCGATGAAGAGGGAGTGATCAGCGAAAACGGCAACCCGCCCCAGCCCTATCATTTGCAACGCGCCACCTCCGGCATCTTTTCCATGCTGCACGCCAGCCCCATCCTGGGCCGCGGCTTTGTCTCCAGCGACGATAAGCCCGGCTCCGCTCCTGTTGTCGTGATCGGCTATGGCGTCTGGAAGGACCGATATGGCAGCGCACGAGGCGTAATTGGACAGCAAGTCCGCGTCAACACGCAGTTAGCCACCATTATTGGCGTTATGCCCGAGGGTTATCGCTTTCCAAGCGGCGTGGACATGTGGATGCCCCTCGTGCCGACGGCCGAACTCCAGAAGCGCGACAATCGCCGCATCCGCGCCTATGGGATTCTAAAGCCCGGCATGAGCCTGCAGGTGGCTGCCGGTGAGTTCGACGGGATCGCCCGCCGCCTCGCTTCGCAATACCCGGTCGATAAGGACTTCGGCGCCAGTGTCGAGACGTTCCATCAGCGCTACAACGGCGGCGAGATCCGTGTCATCTTTCTGCTCATGCTTGCCGCGGTTGGCTTCGTGCTCCTCATTGCCTGTGCTGACGTCGCAAATATGATGCTGAGCCGCGCGCTCATGCGCAAGCGCGAGATGTCCATTCGCACGGCGCTCGGTGCAACCCGCTGGCGAGTCATCCGCCAGTTATTGATCGAAAGCGTACTACTCAGCACGCTCGGCGGCCTCCTCGGCCTGGGCCTCGCCGCACTTGGAGTTCGGTGGTTCGATTTCTCCACTCGCGTAGTTCGCCCCTCATGGATCGCCTTTACCATGGACTACACCGTGTTCGGGTATTTCGCGGCGCTCTGCATCGTGAGCGGTCTGCTCTTCGGCACAGCTCCCGCGCTGCGCGCTTCTCGCGCTGACCTGAACGAAATCCTTAAGGAAGGCGCGCGCAGCGTCGGCCGTCATCGCGAAGGATGGCTCACATCGCTGCTGGTCGTCTTTCAATTTGCGCTTACCCTGGTTCTCCTAACCGGCGCTGGCATCTTCGTGCATAGCCTCCTCGCCAGCTTTTCCATCAATCCGTCCATTCCAGCATCCCAATTGACCGTGGCGCGTCTCAACCTGCCCGACACACGCTACAAGGACGCCGATGCCCGGTTACGTTTCTACGATCAGTTGCTACCGCGCCTCCGCGCAATTCCGGGCGTGAGCCGCGTCGCCATCGTGTCCGATGCGCCGGGATTGGGCGCCGGACGCGAGCAGATCGAGCTTGAACATGCGCCCATCGATGATCCGTCGCATCGGCCGTCGGTATCGTTGGTCGCGCAGTCTCCGGGTTACTTCGAAACCATTCACCTTCCCCTGCTTGAGGGCCGCGACTTCACCGCCGCCGATGGTGCGCCGCAACACGCCGTTGCTGTTCTCACCCGCGAGGCGGCCGCGCATTTCTGGCCCAACCAGGACTCGATTGGCAAGCGTTTTCGCCTCTACGAGGACCAGAAAAAGCCCACCGAATGGATCACGGTAGTCGGTATCTCGGCCAACATGGTGCAGGAACTGATCTCCAACGATCCCCGCCCCTTGATCTTCGTGCCCTACCGACAGGAGGGTTGGGATTCCATGTCGATCATGCTCGAGTCATCGCGTGATTCCTCCGCCGCCGTTCGGTCGGCCGTGCAGAGCCTCGATGCGGAGCTTCCTCTTCGCGACGTGTCGACACTCAGCGCGGCGCTCGAGCATCAAACGTGGTTTCTGCGCGTCTTCGGCAAGGTATTCGGCAGCTTCGCCTTCATCGGCCTCGTGATGGCCTCGGTAGGCATATACGCGGTCATCGCGCATGCCGGCAGCCTCCGAACGCAGGAGATCGGTGTGCGCATTGCCCTGGGCGCAAGCTTCCACAGCATCCTGATGCTGGTCATGAGGCGCGGCCTTTGGCAGATTGGCTCCGGCCTCGTGCTCGGCCTCGCCCTTGCCATCCCAACCGCTCGCTTGATGTCCGCCATTCCCATCCGCGTATCCGCATCCGATCCCACGGTGTTTCTCGTCGTGGCGGCGGTTCTGGTTAGCGTTGGCATATTTGCATGCTGGCTCCCAGCCCGCCGTGCAGCCCGGCTGGACCCTGTGCAGGCCATCCGTTACGAATAGCCCTCGATTCTAAATTGTCGCTAAATAGCCGACTCGCTCATCGATGCACCGACCTGAGTTCCGGTTGGATCTGCATTCATTTGCGGACACGGAGAGGCACGCTTGGACACTTCTCACACAGAGAAGGAAGGACTATTCGCCTGATATTTTCTTGATTCCAAATTAGTTGATTTGGACGTCCGCTTGGAGCGAGGCGTGCTTCAGGTCTGCGCAAGTCAACGTGCCTCACCCTGATTACAGATGGCGTGGTCGAGGCGCGCGATGCGAAGGGAGCCCTATTCGGATTCGACCGTACTCAGGCCCTCATGCGCGAGGAAGCATCCCCGCTTGTCCTCGCCGAAGCCGCAATTCATCACGGGCAGGACGATGACCTGACCGTGATCTCCATCTTCCGCACAGCCTGAGGAACCCGCGATTCAGCAGTAAGGGCCCTATTCAGTCAGGGATTCCCAGTCTCGTTGTTGCGCCTTGTCGTTAGTTGATCCGTCGAGATATAGCAACACGGTGATTAAAGCATCAACGCATTCTTAGGATAGTGAGGTGGTCTGACGCTACAGGGCCTTCTGACGCCGCGAATTCTCCAGCTTGGGAACTTGTGTCCATTGGAGCGCCTTCCAATTCGGCGAGGCGGAGCACCACGATGCGCTTGAGTTCGGTCACGGTTGGATCGGCCGGCCCAAAGTCCGTGTCCTTCTCAAGTTGCTCAATAGTGGTCAGCAGGACCTCTAGAAGTCTGCCTGAAGGTCTACGGCACATCCTGATCCTCGTGGAGTCGGATGCCAAGAAATTGGCGCATAGTTGCTCTCACGGGGGATGTATCGTGGCCGACTCTTCCCTATGCCCGATATTCGCCTCGTCTACTGCTAGGGTAAGAGTCGACGGTGACCTGGGCGTAGCAGCCACTTTTCCAACGATTGTGCTGCAGACTCTCATCGCTTGCGATTAAGCCAGTCCACAAAATCGAGGGCCTTCTTCCTGATCGAAGTCTATGCGGTCGGAACTGTGCTACCCTCACACACCAAAGGAGAGCCTATGTCCGCAGTGAAGTTGGAAGACGCGCGTCGCGTTATCAACGCGGCGGAGAAGAAAGCGAAGGAAATCGGCCAACCAATGAACATCGCGGTGGCTGACGAAGGCGGAAACATCGTAGCCCACGTCCGTATGGATAACGCGTGGATCGGTAGCATTGATGTCTCTATGAAGAAGGCTTACACGTCGCGCGCATTCGACATCGAAACAAAAGACCTGGCCACGCATTGTCAATCCGGAGGCCAGTTCTTTGGCATTCACGCGTCAAACGATGGCAAAGTCATGATTTTCGCGGGCGGTGTCCCGCTGAAGCGTGATGGCAAGGTAGTAGGCGCAATTGGCGTCAGCGGTGGTTCCGGCGATCAGGATCATTCCGTGGCCTTGGCTGGTGCAGCCGCGTTCTGACTTCGGCCTGACCAAGTGGGCGATACTACTCCAGCGATTTCGGTTCAGACCTGTTTACCGAATACTTGGCATTGAGCAGAGAGACCAGTTCACGTGCACAGGGGGGAATGCCGACTTTGCCCTCGCGAATAATCTCTTTTGCGCTGAGTTTCTTCCCATAGAGCTTTTCGTTTGCGCTGCCGTCGGAGCGCAGAGTCGAGCCTTCAAGAGAAACACCCGCAAACAGACCCTTGTTTCGCGAATACGACAGGATTTCGGCGTTCATCACAATGTCAGTCGCGCCCTCTGCAGTACGGCCCTTGGGGCCTGCCGCCGCCGAGGCGTCTGCCCCGAGCTTGACTTTGCTGTACAGTAACGATTGCGCGCCTTTTTGATTCATCACCAGGAGCACAAAGTCAGTCGCCTGGCCGCCGAGTTGGAATCCGATGCTGACACCCTCAAGAGCGTACAGCGCCGGAGCACCCCATCTGCCTTTGTAATGCGCGCCGCTGCGGCACACCATCACGCCGCGGCCGTAGCTGCCACCGATCCCAAACGCACCTTTTAACACCGAAGGCAGAATGATCACACATTCCGCCTTATTGAGCAGGTCGTGTGGAATGTCATCAGGAATGTTCAGAATTTCCTTCAACACGATTCCTGCATCTTTGACCCGATCCTCTTCGTGCTCATTATTGGCAGCGAAGGTCTCGGACGCCGACATCAGAAGAACCGCAAAACACACTATGAACTTCTTCATGAATCACTCCTCCAGTGGCTAACCTTCCCGACTGAGCCTGCGGCTTGGCCTCAATCGTGCCCATGGCCGTGACCCTTTCCTTGGTCATCGTCGTGTCCCTTGCCATGGCCGTCGTCGTGGTCTTTGTATTGGCCATAGTGGTGCCCGTTATCGTGCCAGTGCTCTTCGCGCATTTCATTGCCGCGAAAGTGCTTTTCCCAACCCACATGCCTTCCCCAGTCGGGTTGATCATCCCGGTGCGGAAGGGGCCCCCTGTAGCCGAAACGGGGATCGAAGTAGCGATCCACATACCCGTGGAAGCTTGCGGAGCCATGAAACCATGGTCCAGTGCCAATGAAGGCACCTCCCGTAAACCATTGCGGTCCGTAATAGCCGAAGGGAGCGCAGGAATACGGCGCGTAATTGAAGTATCCGTATGGACAAACCGGGGCCACCCCCACTCCGATACTGATATTGACCTGCGCCGCAGCCTTCTTCTCAGTTATCCCCGCAACGCCAATTGCGGCAACAGCCACCGCAACACAAAGCTTCAATCCCTTCATCAGGGCCTCCAGGTGGATTGGTGAATGGGTTTAGTCTACGTGACCTAGGCTCTATCGGAGGCGTTGACGGCTGTTTCAGACCTATCGAAAGTCATGTCGCAAACTGGTTCGCCGCATCCACTCAGCAATGCGCTGCTCATCTGCCAGTCTGCCGTAGCGTCTGCACATTTTGAGTGTCTACTTCGCGGCCTTCTTTCGAGCGGCCCATCTCTTTCTCTGTGCCGCAGAAATCTTTGCTCGCGCGGCTGCGCTTAAGGTGCGTCTTGTTTTGACTGGTTCGTTTGAGGTAGGCTTCCCGCTACGTGTGGCTTTGCTGTCGTCGGCCGAGATGGCACGGGGCAGGTTGAAGGCAGGAAACTCAGCGTCGATTGTAGAGAGAATATGTGTCAGTAAGGATGGGCGACCGGCATTCCCGCGCGGTCGCCCTATTCTGTGCTTCACGCTAGTGTCCAGAATCAACGTGGGCCTGGATATTCCTGTAGTCACCGTCGTGACCGGAACGTCGAGAACGACGTTACCCATGCTGTCCGTGATGTGAAAACCGGCCTGGTCATGTGTTCCCGGCTCAAGGTGAAAGTTATCAAGTAACCATCTACTCCGTTGAACTTACCGGTGCCGGTGCCCACTATCGTGTTCACTGGAGCTGCGCGTGCGAGTAGCATGCAGGCCAATCCGCTCCCACTCACGGGCGAGGAGTTGCTGGCTGTGGTAACGGCGGCACGGTAAGGGCCGGACTCCAAGCCCGGCGGCGCGAACGGATGCTTGTTGAGTACAGACGGGATTCAAGCCGGCGGGGGACCGATAGTACTCTCGATGCAATGCGCCGAGAGGCGGTCGGTCAAAGCAATTTGAGGCGGTTGAGAATGTCGGCAAGGTAGTTTCCTCGGCGGTGGCCACATATCGATTGCGCCGTCTCAATCCCGTGATCTCATCGACTTCCCAACACTCATCCTGGCCCTCATCTCATCGCTCAGAACTGGATCCACGGCTTCATGCCTCTCATCTTTCGGCTTCCGCTTCACCTTCAACGCATCAGCCGGCGCGAGTCCCTCAGCCACAGCTTTCCTCAGTCTGGAATACCGGGTCCTGCGACGATCGCCAACCGGATCTACACCTCGCAGCAGGATTTCAGGCAGAGTGTCGAGAGAAGACGGCTGCACGGCGAATCTAGAGATATCCAGACGAGGGAGCGCAGATGCTCTCTGTGGAACATTTGTGTTCCACGACTGATGCATCGGAGCATTGATGTTTACGCGACATTCCACTAGTGTGCGGGTGAGCTGGGGCCAGTTCCGGCGCAGCGCGACCGGTCTGCCATGAGCGACCAAAGCCGCAATGTTACCTGGTCCTTTGTTGGTTCAAGTAGGAAGGCCTCGACCGGCGCGCCGGCGTTGAGCGCAGAGAGAATGCACTGACACATGAACGTTGTCTTGCCTCCGCCAGATCCAGCACCGACTGCTGTCTGAAATCCCGGCATCATGCCGTCCGTGGCCTTATCGAGACTGGCGATCCCAAAACTCAGTCCAGGTGATCGCTGCATCGCTCGTTGCTGGTGGAAGCGGTCCAAGCTGGGAACGATTGAGGCTTCAATATTGGCGTCTTCCTCTGCAACATCGACCGTGATTCCCTCTAGCCGCTTCGCTGCTAGCTGGGTCAGCTCAGAGGCTGTGCCTTCTCCATCGAGGGCGCGGCGGGTCATCTCCTCACCCAGCCTCCCCACCTCGCGAAGTCGCCACGATTCTTTCAACTGGTCGGCGTAGTGGTGCAACTCCTTGCCACGCATCTTCAGCGGAATGCCACTGGTGAGCTCGGAGACGTATGCAGCACCGCAAATGCTTGCGAGTTCGTCGCCGAGCCCATGAATCATCGTGACGATGTTTACAGGCATCTCTGCTTTGTGAAGGCTTGCAATGCGACGAAAGATGCGCTGATGTGAGTCTAGCGTGAAGTGCTCTGGGCGAAGGAGTGAGCATATCAGATCTAGGTCGGCTTCCTCTTCAAGCAGGCATGCACCCAGAACAGTCCGCTCATAAGCATCAGACATCGGGCCCTCCCTCGTTAAAGAACTTCATGCCGGGAGGACAGCCAGCATAGCCGGTGGACGCAACATGTCGATTGCTTCTCGCGGTCGCCTGCTGCGTGGCCATCTCCGCCAGCTTCGTTACCATGCCCTCACGTAACAGGTAATCGAGGTCGGCGCACCATCCGCTGTTGCTCTTCCCTATGTAAAAGTCGGATCCTGCGACAAAGGCACTGGCGCGCTCGAACTCCGCGAGCCACCCCGGTTCTTTGAGGCGAGCGCTGATGAACCGTTGCCGCTTGGGGGTGAGCTTCGCCTGCGGAAGCTTGCCCTCCGTGATGCGATTCCAAGTTGCCACAACCTCGTTAACTTTCGAGTTGTTTGGTTCTTTTCTGTCTGTCTCTTCATATACAGAGGCAGAATCAGATACAGATACTGCAGTCCCATCAAGTCCCGGACATGTCCCGGGGCGTTGGGACTATCGGGACGCGTTGAGACACTTTGAGTCGTTTCAGCTCTCTTCCTGCGATATTCGCGCTTCCGTTCACGCTCATAAATTTGTTGATCTTCCCTACTTTTGATTGCCCGGTAGTGCGCATGGCTCACTACGCGATATTGAAAAGCGGCCTCATGCACCAACCGGCGTCCGTCCTCTTCGCAGTTGCGGCTGTCGGGGTCGGGTTGACAAAGGAAGTCGATTGCCGCCTTAACTTCATCTGGAGTCATCCCAATGTGAAAGGCGATCAACTTCGGGTTGAGTTCAACTGCACCATCGACAACATGGGAGATAACCCACCCCCATGTTGCCAAGATGTTTGCGCCAGCGCCGAGCATTGAGCCTGTGTACATACTTGCGAAGTGCTTGCCGTACATCGCCGTCCCCCCCCCCGCGCTATTGCGCCTCACCTACCCGTGGCCGGGTACACTCTGCGATCACGCGCCGAACTTCCGAGACTGGGACGAAAAGCCGCCGCCTGATCTTGACGGAGGCGACAGCGCCTGAGTAACAATCGCGGCGCCAGCTCCACCTGCTTCTGCCGGTCATGGCCTCTGCTTCATCCATACCCAGGAGCTCGGGCTGTATCCGTCGCTCCAATTTGTTTGACATTTCTCTGTCCTCCAATCCCCTGTTCATGGGGACATCTCCAGTAAAACTCAGGCACGAAATTGCATGTTGATAAAAATGGTGCAAATAATATATGCTTAAAAGCATCATGTTAACGAAGCACGCAATGCGGTCCAGAAGCGCTGAAGCCAAATCCAAGGACTTCCTGCGGATGTCGAAGCGATCAGAGCAGCCTGTCCTTCCAGAGGCCCCGGGCTTCACCGGATTGCGTCCCACGCTCGCCGTCGTGATGAGGATTCTGCGGTCAGAAACGGCAGATCTAGCCCATTACCATCTGCGGGGCGCGATGAACGCAAGCGAAGAGGGTCATGAGCCCTACCTGGCACTCCTCAACGACCCAAGATACGCCGCAGTTGCAGGCGCGGCGATAGGCAAGATGATGCGCCAGCTCGTGGACATGTGGGTCGCCAGCGGCAAGAGCGCGCGTAATCCTGGGCTGGATTCGCCGGGTGACAGAAACATTGAGGATGTGCCGACTGGATACGATTCGTCGCTCTTCGAGATCGTTTTCGATGGGATCCTGGTTCGCCTCGGTTCAGTGCCTTTTATGTGGCGGGATGGAACGTGGGAATTTCAGCCAACGGAGCCGACTTTCGACATCGACTTCCTTCAGAGGCTCACTTGGGACGATGCGGCCGAAGAGATTGGCCGCAGGATCGCCATGTATTGGTTTGCCCGTTTGTTGAACGCGCCCTACGCGCGCGTGGTCACTCGATGTGACGCCTGTGGGGCGTACTTCGTGCGTCGGCGAGCGAGGATAGTGAAGAACGGCGTGTACTGCGGGAAGTGCCAAGGCAAGGGATCGGTCAAGCGAACAGCGGCAATCAGGGACTCTAATAGAGACAAGATGTTGGCTGCTGCCGCGAAAGCGTGGGGCAACTGGAAGAGATCCAATAGGCACCCTGATCAGCGAAGTTGGGTTGCCCACGAAGTGAACAAGCAATGTGGTACAGAGATTGGACCCAAGTGGGCATCACAAAACGTTGATAAGATTCTCGAGCGCGTGGAGGCGCTGCGCAATGCCCAAGGCTAAAGAACGCGACGGAGTGTACTACCGCAAAGACCGCTTCGGCTGGTGGGTTTCCTACGTCGATGCAGCCGGGGAGCGCGTTCGGCAGAAGGTCGAGGCCCACACCCGGCAACAGGCCCTCGATGCCCTGCGGCGCATCAAGACGAAGGAGGAAGTGGCCCGCACACTTGGCGTGCGGCCGGCGAGCGACATCACGACTGAAGCTCTTTTCGAGCGCTACAAGCGGCACCAGAAGGCGCGGATACGTCCCACCACATATGAGTGGCTAGGCGGCATCCTGGAGACGCTAAAGGCACATCTGCCCTCACAGGCGAAGGCGATCACGAAGCGCACGGTGGCCGAATACATTGAAGTACGCGCGGCAGATGTGAAGCCCGGAACAGTCGCAAAGGAAATGTCCGTGCTCAAGCATTGCCTCAAGCTGGCCGTGGAGTGGGGAGAGCTAAATCAGAACCCGGCGGCCGGAGCACGGCTCCCGCAACTGCAGCCGGGCCGGACGCGCTACCTGACACCGGGCAAGTTGAAGGCGGCTCTTGAAGCAGCTCCCGAATGGCTTCGTGCGCCGATGGCCTTCGCCGCCTGCACCGGCGTCCGGCGCGGAGAGATGCTTGCGCTTCGCTGGATGGATGTGGACATGAAGCACCGGCGGCTCTTCCTCCGCGAGACCAAGAATGGGGCATTGCGGGTCCTGCCGATCTCCGAGTCCGCGCTCACGGTGCTCCGCTCCCTCCCTCAAGGCGGGGCAGGGGACCGTGTCTTTGCCAGCGTGGATCCCGCGCAGCTCTCCGTTTACACCAAGCGCGTGTTTAGGCGCCTCGGCATTTCCGACGCCAGTTTCCACACCTTGCGCCACACGGCGGCATCTTGGATGGTGCAACAGGGTGTGGATCTCTACGCGGTGGGGCAGATCCTGGGCCACAAGACGCCGCGCATGACGCAGCGCTATGCGCACCTGTCTCCTGAATACATGGCCGCATCGGTGAGCAAATTGGACGGGATGATGGGTGAAGTGTTGCCCAGCGGTGAGGGAGGCAACCTGAGTTAGTCACCGTAGAGTCACCGGCATTGGCTCTTGCATCTAGCGTTGCCGCTAAGTTATTGAATTGATTGGCGTCCCCGACGGGATTTGAACCCGTGTTATCGCCGTGAAAGGGCGGTGTCCTAGGCCGGGCTAGACGACGGGGACGCTGAAAGAGGGCAGAAAGACGGACAGAATGGCCGGAATGCGCCCTTAAGAAGGTTACCAACCCAGCCAATCCATGTCAAAAGGCGCTTGAGGCGCCGATTCCAAAGCCTACGGCTCGCGGGTGCTCCGGGCGCACCCGGCGTTCCTTCCACTCGGTGATTTATCCTCAAAGAGATGCGCCGCTTTCGCTATCTCGATTTGCTTACCATCGGGTTCGTGGTGGTGCTGCTCATATCCAATCTTGTGGGCCCGAAGATTTGCCGGCTGGGCCCCCTGCGCCCCAGTGCCGCCGAGTTTCTCTTTCCGCTCACATACATCTGCGGGGATGTCTTCACCGAAGTCTACGGCTATGGAACTTCCCGCCGGGCCATCTGGCTGGGGTTCTTTGCCATGGCATTGCTGATCCTCATGGGCCGGTTATCCGTGAACCTTCCCCCAGCCCCAGAGTGGCACGGACAGGAAGCATTTGCCGCCGTGTTCAGCGTTGTTCCCCGCTTTGCGGTGGCGAGCCTCGTTGCCTACTGGGCGGGAGAATTTACGAATAGCTACACAGTGGCCAAGCTGAAGCTGTTCACCGGCGGTCGCTGGCTCTGGACCCGGACAGTCGGCTCAACTGTGACGGGCCAGGCGGTCGACACAGCCGTACTCATCGTTGTTGCATTCAGCGGGTCACAGCCGCCTGCGATGCTTCTTCGGATGATTCTCTCCGCCTACGTGATCAAGGTTTCAGTCGAACTCGTGGCAACCCCCATTACCTACCTTGTTGTCGGCTGGCTCAAGCGCTCAGAAGCCGTCGATGCCTTCGATCGTCGGACCAACTTTAATCCGTTTGCATGGGTGGCTGAGAGCGCCTGAGAACGGAAAATAGCCGGATTGCAACAGCCTCAGCCGATTCGGCGAATAATTTGCGACAATCCTTGAGGTGCGAACATCATCTTAGACATAGGTGAGGCGCGCTTTCCAGACCGGTTCGGGTGCGGAACGGATCACAACGCAAACCATAGTTGGATTGTAGGATAGGTTATGAGCGCGAACCCCGTACGTCATCGTGTTCTTAGCGGTTACTGCCCAGGAAAAATCACATGAAAGTTCCATCATCAAAACGCATTCTTAGTGCTGCTTCTTCATCAGCTTTACTGGTCTTGAGTTTTACGGGTTGCCAACAAAAAGGCCCTTCGCCTGCTGCTGCCGCCGGTATGCAGGCCATGCCAGTCCAGACCGTCGCCGTGTCGTTGGCGCCCGTGCCTGAAGGTAGCGATTACGTGGCCACCATCAAGTCTCGGCAGGCAGCTACGCTGCAGCCACAGGTTGATGGGCGGCTAACCCAGATCCGTGTGCGGTCGGGCGACCAAGTCAAACCGGGCCAAACACTGATGGAGATCGACCCTCAGCACGAACTGGCGTCGGTCGCGTCAGCCAAGGCCACGGAGCGCCAGAAGAAAGCTTTGTACGACTACAACACGACCGAGATCGACCGGCAGAAAAAGCTGTTTGAGGCGGGCGTCACCAGTCGCGACACATACGACCAGGCCCAGCAGGCCTTCGACAACACCAAGGCAGACTACGAGGCGGCGGTGGAAACTCGAAAAACGCAAGAGGAGCAGCTGGCGTACTACACCATTCGAGCACCCTTCGGCGGCGTGGTTGGAGACATCCCCGTGCACGTGGGCGATTATGTCTCGTCAAGCACACTGCTCACAACGGTAGACCAGCGTCGGGACCTCGAAGCATACATCTACATTCCCACCGAGCGCGCCGGCCAGGTCCGGCATGGCTTGGACGTGGACATCACCGACAACTCGGGCAAACTTCTCGAAAAGACGAAAATCGATTTCCTCTCCCCCGAGGTCGACAGCAATTTACAGGGAATTCTCGCGAAGGCCCCTGTGCGCTCTCCTGAGGTGGTTCGCCATGCTGAGATCGTGAAAGCACGAGTTATCTGGGACACGAAACCGAGAGCCGTCGTCCCGGTGCTTGCGGTTACGCGCCTCGCCGGACAGACATTTGTCTACGTGGCCGAAAGCCAAGGCGGAAAGTACTTCGCAAAGCAGAAGTCAATTGTTGTGGGTGACACAATTGGCAACGATTACGCGGTCCAGAGCGGCCTGAAGGAAGGCGACAAGGTGATTGTCTCAGGAACGCAGTTCCTGATGGACGGCGCCCCTGTGATGCTGCTCCCGCCTGGCCCGCCAGCAGCTTCACAAGCCGGGTCAGCTCCTGGCGCCGGGTTGTAGGCACCGCTTCCTGGCGATTCCAAAGAATACTTGCATGAAGACAGAATTGCGAGGACGTCGTGGTTGATTTCTTCATTCACCGGCCGGTGTTTGCAACGGTCTGCGCGTTGCTGATCATCCTTGCCGGCGCGGTATGCATCCCAACATTGCCCATCTCTCTCTACCCGCAGTTGGCTCCTCCCCAGGTCACCGTGGCCAGCAACTATGTAGGCGCCAACTCACGCGTCGTCGAGTCTGCTGTTACCATCCCGCTCGAAGAACAGATCAACGGCGTGGAAGGCATGCGCTACATCAGCTCGTCCAGCTCCAACGACGGGACCAGCCAGATCACGACGACCTTCCGCACCGGCTATGACCTGAACATCGCAGCCGTCGATGTGCAGAACCGCGTCGCTTCGGCGCAGGGCCGCCTGCCCCAGGCGGTGAAGAACACCGGCGTCACCATTACCAAGGCTAATTCGAATTTCGTTTTTGCCGCGGCATTCATCTCCCCGGGCGGGCAATACTCCGATCTCTTCATCAGCAACTACGTCGACGTCTACGTAAAGGACGCGCTGAAGCGCATTCCGGGTGTGGGCGACGTGGTCATCTTTGGCGAGCGCAAATATGCCATGCGCATTTGGCTCGATCCCGATCGTCTCGCCGCACGCAGTCTTACCGCCGCCGACGTTGTGAACGCGCTGTCCGAGCAGAACGTGGAGATTCCTGCAGGCCAGGTTGGCCAGCCTCCTTCAGACCCTCAGCAGCGCTATCAGATCACAGTGAACGTGGTCGGGCGTCTCACCGATCCGGTGCAGTTCGACAACATCGTGTTGAAGAACACGCCATCGGGCATCGTCCAGCTCAAGGATGTAGGCCGTGCGGAACTGGGCGCCGAAACCTATTCGACTGACCTACGCTATAACGGCGCCAACGCCATTGGTGTCGGCGTGCAGCAGCTGAGCAACGCCAACGCTCTCCAGGTAGATACTGACGCCAAGGCGGCGCTCGACAAGTTGTCTCAGTCGTTCCCGCCGGGCCTGAAATTCGTCATCCCATTCGACACGACGACCGTCGTTGGCGACTCGATCCGCGAAGTCGTGACCACGCTGGGCGAGGCAATCGTCATTGTCATCGTCGTCATTTTCCTGTTCCTGCTCGATTGGCGCGCCACCATCATTCCAGCCATCACGATTCCCGTCTCGTTGATAGGCACCTTCGCCTTCATCAAGATCTTCGGATTCTCCATCAACGCGCTCACGATGTTCGGCATCACGTTGGCGACGGGGCTTGTCGTCGACGATGCCATCGTCGTAATCGAGAACGTCCAGCGCCACATCGCCACCGAGCATTGCAACGCGCGCTTAGCGACTTCGGAAGCGATGGGCGAGGTCACGAGCGCCGTCATCGCCACGTCGCTGGTGCTGATCTCGGTGTTTGTGCCAGTATCGTTCTTCCCGGGAACCACTGGCATTCTCTACCGGCAATTCGCCATGACGATCGCCTTCTCGATCGCGATCTCAGCCTTCAACGCTCTTACCCTTTCGCCTGCCCTGGCAGCGTTAGTCCTGCGCAGCGAGACAGAAAAGAGGGGTCTTTTTGGTTTCATCGACCGCACCATTCACCGGACGACACAGGTGTACGGCCGATTTGCTCACCGGCTTATTCGACTGCGCTACGTGGTTCTTGTGCTCTTCTTTGCGGGACTGGCTGCTACCGTCTTCATGTACAAGAGCGTCCCAACCGCATTTGTTCCCGGGGAAGATCAGAACTACCTGATCTGCATCGTGCAGACACCTCCCGGCGCTTCGCTGACTTATACGAGTGACGTGGGGCAGCGCGCAACGGCCCTCATCCGCGAGAACAAAGATGTCTACGGAACGTTCGCCGTCATGGGATTCAGTTTCAGCGGCAGCGCTTCGAACTTCGGCCTGATCTTCGTGCCGTTGAAGTCCCAGGATGAGCGAAAAAAGCAGGGGCCGGGCCACACCGCGAGCGATATTCAAAGATCGCTGGCGCCGAAGCTGATGCAGGTCCCTGGAGGGTTGGTGATCATGCAGGAGCCCCCGGCAATTCAAGGCTTGGGCACCTTCGGTGGCTTCGCCTTTGAACTCCAGGATCTGGGACGCAACACGCTAACCGATCTGGATCGCGTGGCGCACACAATCGTTGGCGCGGGCAGGCAGTCCAAGCAGATCACAAACTTGTACACGAGTTACACGTCGAACGATCCGCAATTGCTGGTCTCCATCGACCGCGAGAAGGCGAAGCAGATGAACGTCGGGCTCGATCAGATCAGCTCGACCTTGGGCGTCTTCATGGGTTCGGCGTACGTCAACGACTTCGACTTCAACAACCGCTCGTACCGCGTGTATGTTCAGGCGGACCAGAAAGACCGCATGCTGCCCAGCGATCTGCGCAAGTTCTATGTGCGCAGCGGGTCGGGCCAGATGATTTCGCTCGACAATCTGGTTACGATTGAACAGTCGTCAGGTCCGCAGGTGATCAATCACTACAATATGTTCCGCTCTGCTGAAATCGATGGGTTGCCTGCTCCGGGCGTCAGTTCGGGCCAGGCACTCAAGGCGATGGAGGAGCTATCGAAGAAGGTCATGATACAGGGCATGAGCTACGAGTGGACGGGTCTGTCACTCGAAGAGATCGAATCCGCCGGCAAGGCGATCCTGATCTTCGGCCTCGGCATGATTGTCGTCTACCTCACTCTGTCAGCACAGTATGAGAGCTTCGTGCTCCCATTCATCATCATGTTGTCGGTGCCGATGGCAGTCTTGGGCGCGCTCGGATTTGTCGCACTGCGTGGGCTCGCAAACGATGTTTATTGCCAGATAGGTCTGGTCATGCTCATCGGTCTCGCCGCCAAAAATGCAATTCTCATCGTCGAGTTCGCGGAACAGAATCGCGAGCGGGGCAAGTCCATCGTGGAATCGGCGATCGAAGCCGCGGAGTTGCGCCTTCGCCCCATTCTTATGACTTCCTTCGCCTTTATCCTTGGCACGGTGCCCCTGGTTTTTGCCACCGGTGCCGGCGCGATGGGCCGTCGCTCGGTGGGAACCACGATCGTCGGCGGGATGGTGGTTTCCACCCTGCTCAACCTTGGTTTTATTCCGGTGCTCTACGTGATCGTGAAGACACTGCTCGAGCGCTTCCGCCCCAAGCCTCGAGTCCTACCCGAAGGCTGCGACGAAGAAGTCGTCACGGTGGGCCACGAGCAAACCGTGAGCCGTTGAGTTCACGGTGCCCATTCTTTCCGCGATGTTTGAGGAACGAATGGAGCTAGTCGCCTGACATCACGGCTCTCCTGTTCTTGCGCCAGGGACAAGTCGGGGCTCTCGCTCGCCATCTGGGACCGACAGGGTGGGCGATCACGGCGCTCTCAACGCCTGGTCGTTTCAAGTAGTTTGCGCGCCTCACTCCTTCACGCGGTGCGCGATCACGTAACCCTTGATGCGGTCATACAACTGGCTCGTGACCACACCCCGTTGCAGCAGATCATCTTTCGAACGATAAGGCCGAAAGCGGGTAATCCGTTCGGCCCAAGTTCGCGTCATTCCCGGAACCTTGAGCAGCTCCTCGACTGTCGCCGAGTTGATGTCGATGCGCACTTCCGGTGGCAGAGTTGCATGACTGTCAGACTGGAGTTGCGCCTGGCTCGCGGTTCCGTGCGTGCACATGCAGAGCGGGCAGGCCACCGCTGCCCAGGCTACCCGGAACAGTATTTTCGTTCGCACGATTCAAATCTCCGTCAGGCATTTCGCAGAGCGCAGCCATTTACTGTGTGAACACGAGCCAACTGGACTGACTTCAAACCCACGGCGAGTATTCTGTAACAATATATCTATGGCGACACCCCCAAGTGCATCCAATCTGCGCGAAACGATTCGTCAGCGGATCTTCCGCAACACCAGGATTGTTATCCTGCTCGCCCTGTCCTTCCTCCTGGTAGTATGCCTCGTCTTCAGTTGGACGACGCGCGACGCAATGGCCAATCTCTCCTTTCTCAGCCGTAAGGGTGGGGCTGGGCGCGATAGCGGAAAGAAGACGATCGTCGATCTGCGCCCATGGCAAACTGCGCAGGCCCTCGCACCGCTGGCAGTTACAACCGAGGAAAGAGAGTTCGCACACAACGCTGAAAGGCTTGCGGATCACGAGGTAGACCAGGCCTTTGCCTCCGCTCTCCGTCAGGCCACCTTGCAGGCACAACACATCACCCTGAAAGGGGATGCGCTCGCACTTTCCCAGAAGGTCGCGCAGCTTCAGCAGCTTATCAAGCAGGATCAGGAGCAGGTACAAAGCATCACTGCGCAGTTGAATTCTCCATCGACACCGGCGAAACAGGGTGCCACGGCCTCTGTCGATTCCGGTGACCTCGACGTTGCCAAAGCCCAACTCGGACTCGATTCCGATCAGCTGGCCGACGCAAACCAGGATCTCGATCGCGCTACTGGCGATCAGACTGCCCAGATACAGGCAGAGCTGAATTCGCATGAAGCTTCGATGCGCCAGTATGACAAGCAGGTGCAATCAGGCGGAGACGCCGCCGTTGTCTCTGCAAAACGCCGTGGAACGATGGCAGCCCGCGTGAAAGCGTGGTTTGATCAGCGCGATCGCTATCAACTTCTGCAGCAGGCTCTGGAGCAAACCCGTACTGACATCGCGACGCTCTCCTCTGAACACGACGCTCTCGAGGCGAAGGTCAACGCCGTGCCGCATACCACTGGAGGCGTAGATCGTTCCACCCGATTGTCAGAGATTAAGGACAAGAGCGCCGAAAACCAGATCTTGTCGCATCTACGACGATCGCATCCAGACAAACCAGCAGCTCGCAATGGTGTACGGCAGATGGTCCTCGCAGGTTCTCTTGCAACACCGCATCGTACTGCATCTGATCCTTCAGTCCGTTGGATTTGATCGCATTCATCGGCATCTGCATGGTTTTGCTGAATGCCTTCGTGCGGCACTTCATGGCTGATCGGGGTCTTGACCGCCGCCGCTCACAGACACTGCGCAGTATCTTCCAACTGACCATCCAGGTCGCAGGTGTCCTTCTTATTCTTCTGGTCATATTTGGAACGCCGCGCGAAACCCCGACCATCCTTGGCCTTGCTACTGCTGCGCTCACGATCGCTCTGCAGGACTTCATCATCGCGTTTCTCGGCTGGTTTGTCCTCATCGGGAAGAACGGAATCCACGTTGGAGATTTTGTCGAAATCAACGGCGTTGGCGGCGAGGTCACCGAGGTTCGCCTTTTCAGCACAACTCTGCTTGAGACCGGATCGCTTGCCGATAAGGGCCTGCCGACCGGCCGTCGGATCACCTTCATGAACGGCTTTGCGATTCGAGGACAGTACTTCAACTTCTCCACGAGCGGTCAATGGATGTGGGATGAGATTACCGTAAGCCTGCCCACAAATGGCGACATCCACAGAATTGTGGATAGCATTCACACAGCCGTACTTCATGAGACGGAACAGAACGTTCGTGTTGCCGAGCAGGAGTGGAAGCGTGGATCGGGTGCCGCCGGACTGAGCCGATTCAGCGCGGCCCCGGTTGAAATCTTGCGGCCATCAGGATCGGGGATCGACCTGCAGGTACGCTATGTAACGCGCGCATCTGAGCGCTTTGATCTTCGCAATCGCCTGTACCAGAAGATCGTCGGGTTGCTCCACGACCCGAGCGCAGTCCAGGCCGGCCTGGCGCACTGAGATCAATTTCAAATTAACAAGGGTCGATGCCCTCGTGATGCCGAAGGGCGTTGGTTAACTTATGGTTGACACCACAAGCTCTCTCCACTTACCTTCTTAGTAGATGCAGAACCACCGCCATCACGGTCACCACCATCATCATGGGACCTCCATGCCGGCGGACTGCCATGGCCTGAGCTAAACGGCCAGAGAGATCAGGAACTACCCAAGCCCGCCGGCACTCAAGCCGGCGGGCTTTTTGCTTTCACGGGACTTTTCAACAGGAAACGGGAAGATCATGAGCAGCGAATTGACAATCGACTTTGACAAGATGGACGGTCTCGTCGCCGGCATCGTGCAGGACGCGCGCACCGGCGAAGTGCTGATGCTGGGCTTTCTCAATCCGGCCAGCTACGCTAAAACTCTTGAGACCGGCTTTGTTACCTTCTGGAGCCGAACACGCCAGAAGCTCTGGATGAAGGGCGAAACCAGCGGCAATCGCCTTCGCGTCATCTCTGCATCGACCGACTGCGACAACGACACGCTCCTGTTTCGCGTTGAAGTCGAAGGCGACGGGCTTGTTTGCCACGAGGGCACAGTGAGTTGCTTCACCAAGCCGATTACGCTGAATTCGACTCCGAACGTGGAGGCGACCAATGGCTAACAAGCTTCGTCTCGGACTTCCCAAGGGCAGCCTGCAGGATGCGACCATTGCTCTCTTCAAGCGCGCGGGCTGGAACATCTATGCCGACGGCCGTTCTTACTTTCCCATCCATCGACGACAGCGAGATCGAGTGCATGCTGATTCGCGCGCAGGAGATGGCTCGCTACGTTGATCACGGCGTGCTCGATGCCGGGCTCACCGGCATCGATTGGGTTGTGGAAAGCGGACTCGACGTGGCCAGCGTTACCACGCTCACTTACGCCAAGCAGAGCCGTCGCAAAGTGCGTTGGGTGCTCGCCGTGCCTGAATCCAGCGGATTCGAAAGAGCCGAAGACCTCGAAGGCAAGATCATCGCCACCGAACTTGTCGAGGTCACCAAGCGCTACTTCTCAAATAAAGGCGTAAATGTGAAGGTTGAATTCAGTTGGGGCGCAACGGAGGTGAAGCCGCCCACACTCGCCGACGCCATCGTCGAAGTCACTGAGACGGGCAGCTCGCTCAAGGCCAATCACCTCAAGATCATCGATACCGTCATGGAAAGCGAGACGCACCTGATCGCCGGCAAGGCGGCTCTCGCCGACGCGTGGAAACGCGAAAAGATTGACCAGATCGCTCTCATGCTGCGCGGCGCGATCGACGCCCAATCGCAGGTGGGGCTCATGCTGAATGTGCAGCGCGGCAGGATCTCGACGCTGTGCTTGCAGTGCTGCCCGCGCTCAATTCGCCGACCGTTTCGCAACTGAGCGACTCCGAGTGGGTCGCGGTGAACACGATCGTCGAGGAGCGAGTGGCTCGCGACGTGATTCCGAGGCTGAAGGCAGCGCGGGCAACCGGCATCGTCGAATACCCGCTGAACAAGGTCGTGCTCTAGCAAGCAGGAATGGACCGCGAACAATGAAGCTGATCCGAACCAAAGGGCGAGCAGCGCGCGAAGCGGAAGCCGAGCTTCGCGCCCTCGAACAACGCGGAGGCGCGGCCCTCGATTCCGTGCTTCCCGCCGTCAAGCGCATTGTGGCCGATGTACGTCGCCGAGGCGACCGCGCTCTCTTTCGTTACGCCAGCCAATTCGACGGTCTCACGGACTCTGCAAGATTCCGCATCTCGCGTGAAGAGATGTCTTCGGCGTGGGAATCAATCGATCCGGCTCTTCGCGAAGCGTTGAGCACAGCTGCAAGGCAGATTCGCGCCTTTGCGCAGCGCCAGATGCCGAAGTCCTGGAGTACCTCTCCGGTCGCCGGCCTCACCACCGGTCAACTCGTTCGCCCCTTGAATTCAGTTGGCTGCTACGTTCCCAGCGGCCGCCATCCGCTTCCATCCACGCTGCTCATGACGGCCATTCCTGCACAGGTTGCGGGCGTTGAACGCATCGTGGTGGTCTCGCCCAAACCGGCACCAGAGACGCTGGCCGCGGCGCATCTGCTCGGCATCACGGAGTTCTACCGCGTCGGCGGAGCGCACGGTATCGCTGCGCTGGCCTATGGGACCGCAACTCTTCCGCGCGTCGACAAGATCGTCGGACCCGGCAATCTGTACGTAACCGCTGCCAAACGTCTCGTCGCCTTCGATTGCGCGATCGACATGCTCGCCGGCCCCACGGAGATCGTGGTTACCAGCGAACGCGGCAACCCAGCTGACATCGCCGCCGACCTTGTGGCCCAGGCCGAACACGATCCGGAAGCGCTCGCCATCTTCGTCACCACGCGAGCCGACCTTGCTCGAAAAGTGATCGCCGAAACGAAAGCAGCGAAGCCGCAACAATCCGGTGGCCCGTCAAGCGCTCGACCGCAATGGCATCGTCGTTCTCGCCTCCACGATCGACGAGGCCCGCGAGATCACCAATCGCCTGGCTCCCGAACATCTCACCGTCGACACTGCAAGCGATCTCGCTTGGGTCTTCAACGCAGGTTCCGTGTTTGTGGGCCGCTGGTCGGCCCAGCCCATGGGCGACTACATCTCCGGCCCCAATCACACGCTGCCCACCGGCGGCATGGCACGTGTGCGCGGCGGCCTCAGCGTGAACGACTTCGTCAAGCTCATCACCGTCCAGGAGTATTCATCGCAGGCCATTCGCGCACTCGGCCCAGGAGCCGCATTGCTGGCCGAGGCCGAAGGCCTCACCGCCACGCCGAAGCCATTCGTATTCGTCTTGCGAAAGCCCGCGGTCCAGCAGTCAGGTGAGTCCGAAGGAGAGGATGCGACGTGTATAAAGCACCACCGACTCTTCAGCCCGCTCCGCGCGCGCGGGTGCAGGCGATGAAGGAGTATCACCCGCCGCTCGGCAATCGCGACGCCTTGCGCCTCGACTTCAACGAGAACACCTTGGCCTGCTCGCCGAAGGTGCGCGAGGTGCTCGCCCAAATCTCCGCCGGCGATCTCACCCGCTACCCTGAGCGCGAACCGGTCGAAGCGCATCGTCGCCGAACATCTCGGCCTCGCGCCGCAACAGGTCGTGCTTGACCAATGGCGTCGACGAAGCGATTCATGTGCTCTTCGAAACCTTTCTCGAGTCCGGCGACGAGCTGCTGCTTCCCGTTCCGACCTACACGATGTATGAGGTCTATGCCTCCGCAACCGATGCGCGCGTCAGTCACCGTCCAGGCCGCCGACGATCTGAAATTTCCATTTGATCGCTTGCTCGCCGCTATCACGCCGCGCACCAAGATCATCGCCATCGCCAATCCAAACAGCCCGTCGGGATCTGTTGCCACCCGCGCGCAGATCCTCGAGCTTGCGCAACGCGCGCCGCAGGCAGTGATCCTTGTCGATGAAGCATATTTCCATTTTCATGGCGAGACGGTCATCGATCTCATCGGCACCATTCCAAATCTCGTCGTTGCGCGCACCTTCTCCAAGGCCTACGGTCTCGCTGGCCTGCGGCTGGGCCTGCTCGCCGGACCTGTCGAGTTGATGCATTGGATTCGCCGCGTGCTGTCGCCCTACAGCGTCAATTCGCTGGCACTCGCCTGTCTTCCCGCCGGCGCTCGAAGACGCAGCTTACATCGACTGGTATGTTGCGCGAAGTGCTTGCCGCGCGCGGCGAATTTGAATCCGCGCTCGATGCGGCGCGAAGTGCGTCGCTGGCCCAGCCGCGCCAACTTCGTCCTCGTCGAGATCGGCGCGCGGCATGCGGAGTTTGTTCGGCTGATGCACGCAGGTGGCGTGCTGGTTCGCGACCGCTCCAACGATCCCGGCTGCGACGGCCGTGTTCGCATCACCATCGGAACCCGCCAACAAATGCGCGATGCGGTAGCCGTACTCAATCAGACACTCGCCAAGATGCGAAACGAAAGCGAGCCTCAATGAAGACAAGAACGGATCAAGAAAAAGCAATCAGATGCAGCAAAACGTGTTCGCACAGCCGTTGCTCGCAACACCACTGAGACGCGCATATCGATCAAGCTCACCATCGAAGGCACGGGACAGATACAAGGTCTCCACCGGCATTCGCTTCTTCGATCACATGCTTGAGCTCTTTACGCGTCACGGCGCTTTCGATCTCGAGCTCAAATGCGAAGGCGATCTCGATGTCGATCAGCACCACACCGTCGAAGACGTAGGCATCGCGCTCGGCGAGGCCTTCGATCGTGCCCTTGGTGACAAGCGCGGCATTCTGCGCGCGGGTTACTTCCTGATGCCCATGGACGAGACCCTTGCCATTGCTGCCGTTGACCTCAGCGGGCGCGCGGCATTCGCCGTTGACACCAAGGTCCGCACACGCCTCGTCGGCGATTTGCAGACCGAACTCGTCACAGATTTCTTTGAGGGGTTCGCACGCGGCGCGCGCGCCAATGTTCATGTGAAGACCATGTACGGCCGCTCAAATCATCACAAGATCGAAGCGATCTTCAAGGCCTTCGCGCGCGCGCTGCGCGTGCGCCTGCTCACGCGACAAGCAACTCGGTGAGATGCTTCCGTCCACGAAGGGACTGCTCTGATGCGCGTAACCGTCATCGACTACAAAGCCGGCAATCTGACGTCGGTGCTCAAGGCACTTCGTCATCTCGGCGCTGACCCCGAGGTCACTGACGGTGATTCATCCGTCGTCGAATCTGCTGAGCGGCTTGTTCTTCCCGGTGTCGGACATTTTGCCGCAACGCATCGTCTTGATGCCGCAGGGCTCACTCACGCGATTCGCTCGGCTATCGGTCGCGGCGTTCCGTTCCTTGGCATCTGCGTCGGCATGCAGTGGCTCTACTCCGGTTCGACGGAAGCGCCGAACCAACCGGGCCTTGGACAATTTGCGGAATCCTGCTCGCGCTTTCCTGAGGGCAAACGAAAAGGTCCCACACGTCGGCTGGAATTCGTTGCGTGTGCAGTAAATCGTCACGGCTCCTTTCCGGTGTCGCGGACCGGCGAGTTTGTCTACTTCACGCACTCCTATAAAGCCCCAGTCACAGGCGATACCGCCGCGGTTGCTGAATACATCGAGCCCTTCGCTGCAGCCGTCGAACGCGGCAATGTCATGGGTGTTCAGTTTCATCCGGAGAAGTCCGGTGCAACCGGCCTTAAAATACTTAGCAACTTTTTGGAGTTGAAAGATGAAACTTGCCTACACGCTCACATTTGGTGACTACAAAGCGGCTCAGATGCTTCACATGCGGCAGAAACTCACCAGACGTATAAACTACCACTTCTGGTTCAGCGCCGTGCCAGTCCTGGCTGTAGTGGGATTGATCATCTTTGTCGCGTTCGATCTACGTCGAATCACGACCCTTGCGCCTGTTCTATTTGGCATTGAAGGTGGCTTGATTTGGATCGCAGTCTTCTTTCCCCTAGCTCGTGCCTACAATTTGCGAAAGTGTTTTAAGCAGTTGCTCCCATCCACACACAGAGACAAGCCAATTTTGCTTGAGATCAGCGACGAGGGTGTCGTGTCGTCGATTCCTGGAGTGAGCGAAGGAAGGTTCTTCTGGGATGCAATCTTGCGCTTTGCCAAGAATGAGAAGGTCCATCTCTTTTACGTGACAGAGAAGCGTTTCCTGTTCGTTCCAACATGCGCATTTCAAACGGAGCAACTTTCGGAGCTGACTGACCTCATCGCTCGGAAGCTGGCAGGCAGACAATGCTGACCAAGCGCATCATTGCCTGTCTCGATGTTCATGCAGGCCGCGTTGTCAAAGGCGTACAGTTCGTCGACATTGTTGATGCGGGCGATCCCGCTGCCCTGGCTGCCCGCCACGCGCGAGAAGGCGCCGATGAGATCGTGCTTCTCGACATTACAGCGACCCATGAAGGGCGCCAGACGCTGCTCGATACGGTCCGCCGAACGGCTCGCGAATTGTTTGTGCCGTTTACCGTGGGCGGTGGCATCCGCTCTGCTCAGGACGCGGCACTCGTGTTTGAAGCTGGTGCAGACAAGGTCAGCGTCAACTCCGCCGCGCTCGCAGATCCGGCGCTGATTGACGCCGTCGGTCGCACCTTCGGCGCCCAGGCAGTTGTCGTTGCAATCGATGCTCGCCGCAATCCCAAGGCGACAGATCCCGTGCGCGACGCTAAAGTCTTCGTGCAAGGTGGCCGCAAGCCAACCGGCCGTCGCGTCGTTGAATGGGCGCGCGAAGCCGAAGCTCGCGGCGCCGGCGAAATTACTCCTCACATCGATGGACTGCGACGGAACCCGCGCAGGCTTCGATTGCGAACTGACAGCGGCCGTGAGCGAGTCTGTCAGTATTCCCGTCATCGCCTCAGGCGGCGCTGGCACGGTCGCTCACTTCGCAGATGTTTTCTCTCGCGGAAAGGCCGATGCAGCCCTCGCCGCAAGCATCTTTCACTTCGGCGTCTCCAGTGCGCGCTCGCTAAAAGATGAACTCGCACATTTCGGCGTTTCCGTGAGGCTCCCATGCTGATACCATCGATTGATCTTCTCGGTGGACGAATTGTCCAGTTGGTACAGGGCGAAAAGCTCCGTTTGGCATTCGACGATTTCGAGTATTGGATCGAGAAGTTCTCCCGTTTTCCTCTGGTGCAATTGATCGACCTCGACGCGGCGATGCGCCAAGGTGACAATTCAGCGTTGGCGGCACAAATTGCGCGCAGGCTCCCATGCCAGGTCGGGGGCGGAATCAAGTCGATCGACCGTGCTCGCCTGGTGCTTGACTCAGGCGCGAAGCGCGTCATCATCGGCTCTGCGTTTTTTTCAGAAACAGGCCAGGTCGATACGCAATTCGCTTCCTCGCTCGCCGCGGCTGTGGGCGCAAACCAAGTTGTCGCCGGCATTGACACCAAGAACGGGCGCATCGCTGTTAAGGGTTGGAAGTCGCAGGTCGCGATCACGCCCGACGAGGCCATTCCGCAGCTCAGTCTTCATGTCGCAGCTTTTCTTTATACACATGTTGATGGTGAGGGCCTGATGCAGGGTTTCCCGATCGAAACGGCCGATCGTCTTCGCAAACTCACAGAGCGCAAACTCATCGTCGCGGGCGGCATTCGCAGCCAGAAGGAGATCGACGCCCTCGGAGCGCTGGGCGTCGACGCCGTGGTTGGCATGGCTGTCTACACCAACCTCCTCTCGATTTAGCAGGGTCAATACCAGGACTTCGCTCGCGCACATTGAGCCGTAACCTTGCCTCGGATATTCTTGTGGAACCAGCTGACCCATCGCACAGGAAAGGAAAATGACCCGTAATGGTGACGAAACAGAGCAACATCCGACTCGCAAAACGCCTCGATGAGGTTGGATTCTCCGACATCGTGCAGATTCGCAACAAGGTCATGGAGATGCGGGCGGGAGGCCTCAATGTGCATTCGCTACATGGCGGTGAGCCGTATTTCGAAACCCCGGATGCAATCAAATTCGCCGCCGTCAAAGCCCTGGCTGAAAATCACACTCACTACGCGCCATCGTCCGGTCTTCTGCCGTTGCGCGAGGCCCTCGTGGAAAAGCTGGCGAGAAAGAACAAGCTCAGTGCTACCACCGACGAGGTGATTGCAACCGTCGGCGGCTCGCAGGGATTATATGGCGCCTTTCAGTGCGTACTTGATCCGGGCGATGATGCGCTGGTTTTTTCGCCCTATTGGACGCCCATTGCCGATCTGATCACCGGAGCCCAGGCTCGCCCCTTGCTCGTGCCCACTGCTACGGCGCGGCGCAATGGGATTCGCGAGACGCTTAGGCAATTTTCGACCCCAAAGACGCGTGCCATCTACTACAACACTCCGCAGAATCCCAGCGGTCTAGTCTTCACACGTGCCGAGGCCGAGGAGGTTGCGTCTTTTGCTGTCGAGCGCGACCTCATCGTGATCGCCGATGAGGCATATGAGGACTTGGTTTACGAGGGCGAGCATGTCTCCATCGCCACGCTGCCAAGCATGGCCGAGCGCACCATAACTTGCTTCACGTTGTCAAAGACCTACGCCATGACAGGTTGGCGTGCGGGATACGCGGTCGCTAAAGAGCCCTTTATGACTGCGCTTCGCAAGATTGTTCTTTACTCCACGAACGGCGTCGCCACCCCGGTTCAGCACGCAATGATTCACGCTCTCAAAACACCTGAGTCCGAGATCGCAGACCATCGCGAGGAATATCGCAAGCGGCGCGATCTTCTGGTTTCCGCGCTCAATGAGGTCGGCTTGAAATGCGAGCCTCCAGCCGGAGCCTTCTACGCCTTTCCGAACGTTGAAAGAATCCACAAGAACAGCCGTACAGCGGCACAGATCCTGCTTGAGAAAGCGCATATCGCTACGATTCCCGGATCGGTATTTGGTGCGCAGGGTGAAGGCCATTTGCGTTTCGGCTATGCCATCACAATGAAGGAAATTGAGGATTGCATAGAGGCTTTGGGCGAATTTCTCAAGAAGTGAGGCTCCTACTTCTGCCCCTCGCCGATCGCCTGGCTAGTCTCAGCGCGCGATGCTCGAAGCAACCGTGCAAGCTGCTTGAGGTGGAGTTGGACCGCGTACGAACGCAGAATCTCCTGCGGCGAGAATTGAAGGCTAGTATGTCGCACTGCCGCCATGCGTGATTCCAGTTCCAGAATGTCTCCTTCCAGATTCAGTCCTGGAGGTGGAATGTGAAAGCGCCATATATGAATGCAGGCGGCCACATAATGAAAGCCGGATTGAATGTCCGTTACCAGATGACCAAGTTCTTGGTCCAATTGCTGCACATGGGAGTCTTCGTGGCTGTCTCTCGCAGCGATTTCCAAAGCAACCAGCACATCAAAGATCGACCTGCCAAACTGCGCGAGCATGCCGAGTCCTTCGCGCCAGCCCGGTCCGCCCGCTGGCTCATGACGAAATGCATCCAATAGCTGATTGTTCTCGCGCAGTGCCGCAAGAACCCTTTCCCGTGCCTCGGCGAGGTTCTCCGCGGGCCTGCCGCGAAATCCCCTCAGAACCGCCTCGAAGAATGCGCCCAGCAGGAGAAATTCCTGCGCCAGCCCGTCGCGCAGCCTCAGCCTTGCTCGGTCGGGGAATATCAGAGTGGAGACAAGCAAGGCCACAATAATGCCAAGAAAAACTTCACCCACGCGATGCAGCGCAACTGTCCAATGCGAGCCACCAGCCTGTACCAGCATAATGATCGTGATCGTCACTCCCGCAAGCCGCGAACTCGTTCGCATTCCAAGCAGGCCGCAAACCACAACTGCAGCAAGCACAGCCAGAATATAGTTCCAAGGCAGCGTTCCAAAGAGCGAAAACGAGAATCCGAACAGCGCGCCAATCAGCGTCCCGATGATCCGGTCGCGCGAAGCTGTAATCGTCGACCCGAAGTTCGACTGCAGGACGATGATCGCACTGATGGCCCCCCAATAACCGTCATGCAACCCGAACCGCAGCGCCAGCCACCAGCAGAGCGCGGCGGAAAGGGCCGTCTTCGCCGCATGGATCAGGAGGTGCCGGTGCTCCCAGCTCAACAGTTGGCGCCGCTCTGGCTTGTCGACATGGAGCTTCTCTGCGAGTTCCTGTTGCGACCACGTCCTCTGTGTCTTCAGGCGCATGTAGTACCCTCGTTCCCTTTTGCACTGGAATCAGCCAACCCGCCGCGAGGCGGAGACAAATCTCACTCGAATCACGATGCCTGCACATTCACCGTGTAGCATAAGAGCCAGACGCAGTCGAGCAGTTCTCCGCCAGAACACTATGCTACGAGTGGGATATTCAGCAAATTTATCCGCGGATTTGTTCGCGGGATTCCCTAAGGAAGTCGAACTGATTTCTCTGCCCGTCAACCTCGATCACGACGTCGAGATCGACGTGTGGATACCCGACCCCTATCCGACGCGCGCGATGCGCATCGTTCCTCACTTGCGAGGCGTGCGCCTCGTTCTTTCGCTGATGGCAGGCACCGAATGGATCCCCGGAGCGATGGGCCCTCATGTCACCATCTGCAACGCGCGGGGCGCACACAACATCTCCACTGCCGAGTGGACCCTCTCCGCAATTCTCGCCATGTTGAAGTATTTCCCTCTCTTCCTTGATGTCCAACGCTCCGGCGAATGGAAGCAGCGCTTCAAGGCCAGCTCACACTACGTCGAAATCACCGGAGACTCGCGCCCGCTCTATCCGCCCGTGATGCTCGAGGAGCTCACCGGCAAGACCGTGCTGCTCGTTGGTTACGGCTCAATCGGTAATGAGATTGAGCGCATGCTCGAGCCGTTCCATGTCAACCTTCTTCGTGTGGCTCGCACGGCGCGAGCCAATCCCAAGGTGCATGCAGTATCCGAGCTCAATGACCTCCTGCCTCGTGCACAGGTAATCGTGCTGATTCTCCCATCGACCAGCGAAACGCATTGGCTCATCGACAAGCGGCAATTTGAACTCATGTCGCATGGAACGCTTCTCGTCAATGCGGCGCGCGGGCCCATCGTGAATACCGGCTCGCTCGTCGAGGCGCTGCAGAGCGGCAGAATCCGCGCTGCTCTCGACGTCACAGACCCCGAACCTTTGCCGGTGGGGCATCCGCTATGGAGTTGCCCGAACCTGCTCATCACGCCGCACGTCGGTGGTTCGAGCCCGCAGTTTGCAGTCCGTTCGCTCAAGATTGCAGCGGACGAACTCCGCCGCTACATGGCGGGCGAACCGCTGCGTAATGTCGTACAAGCAGCCGTTTGACTAGCCTTTTCCGCGCGCCGCCACTCGAACACTCCAAGCACGGCCAAGCACTACGAGTCCGGCATAGAGCAGAGCCGTTAGAGCCAGATCCTTGTACATATACTCGCCGATGTACACGAGGTCAACCACGATCCAGAGCCACCAGTTCGCAATGTGCTTGCGAGCCTGCCACCAGCTCGCCACCAGGCTGTAACTCGTAAGCGCCGCATCCAGGTAGGGCAGCGCGGCGTGCATCCGTTTCGCCAACAATCCAAGCAACAGACTCCCCACCGCGCCTGCGGCCAGCGCAACCAACATGCCCGGCATCGCGAGCGGCACCACGCGCACCTCGCCCTCTTCGCGCACGCCGCGCCACCAGTGCCACCAACCGTAGAGAGTGAACACGAGAAAGAATACCTGTAGCAGCGCGTCGGAATAGAGGCGTGCCTGATAGAAGACAACAAGATAGAAGATGTCTGCAGCCAGCACCACTGGCCAGCAAATCAGGAGTCTCTTTGTCGTGAGCCAGATACCAACCGACGTCGTGATAAACCCCGCAAGCTCCACCCAGTGCGCAATGAAATATTGAAAAATCATCAACAAGCTCATCCGCGCACCACTTCGCGCCGATCACGCTCGGTAGCCCAGGCGCGAAGCGCCTCGAGGAGTCCGCGACCGCCGCCCGTGTGAAACCACCGTGAATGGCCCACCATGTAATCATTCGTGGCCACGCGCGCCTTTTCTGCTGAACGCAACACGCCAAGAAAATAGTCCGCCTCTGTAAGTGCAAATTCCGCATGACAGAGAGCAGTCATCGGTGCAAGGGCCGCTGCCTCACCTGCGGAAAGGGGCCTCACCGCCTCGTACCCGTCAAGCAGCGCACACAAGTGATCCTGATGCACCGGCACGTCTTCAGGATGCGCAGGATCCTGCATCAAAGCAAGCCATTCCACGATGTTGCGCTCGATTGCATGAGCCAGATCGTGCACAGCATTTGTTCGATCAGCCAGTCCAAAATCAATCACCGAGGTGGCCGCCGCAGCTAAACCGTCATCGCTCCAAAAAAGATTCGAGGCGTGCAAGTCGTTATGCGTCCACAGGGGCCGAATCGAAGGCAAGAGCGGCGAAAGATCCGCATGGAACGGTGCCAACAGCTTGAGTGCAGCCACGCAATCTCTAGGCGCAGTTTCATCCCGGGCCAGCACCGGCCTCCCTGCAAGATACCGTTCCATTGCAATGCGTGGATTCTGCTCCGCGAAGATCGAGAAACTGGCCACCAAGGGCCGCGGTCTGTCGCGGCGGCGCTGAGTACCCCTCCGCAGCATTGTGCAGCCGAGCCAGCATCTCTCCCGCAGATCGTGCGTGTTCATCTGACCGGAAGGGCGTCCATGAAATCGCGTCTTCATACAAATCAATTCCGCCAGGCACTTCATGCATCTCATATGTCCACTTGCCAGACTCGACTGCAGTTGCTCCTTTCGCGGTCTCAAACACGCGCGGAACCGGCGCGCCGTTGATTCGCAAGTGCGCCATGAACCGATGCTCCTCCATCAACCCTTCCGCATCGCGTACCGAACGATGGTGTCGCTTCACAAATACGCGTTCACGACTCGTCTCAATCACGCTTGCGGCCGAAAAGGGGCGCGGACTTATAGACGCGATGCTGGCAGCCTCCCCCGCCTCTGGAAACTGCGCCACAACTGCGCGCACTTCTTCCAGTGTCAGCGGCGCCCAGTCGGGTTCCACCAGCGTTCCGTCCAGCCCATGCGCCTTTGATTGCGTGCTCATATCAATTCGCAACTTCGTCCAATTCAGGGTCCCGCCCATTCAAAACGTGTAATGTGCTGACAGTCTCACCGTCGTCGGCGCACCCAGATGAACAAATGTATCTCCGAGGCTTGCTCCAGTGTCTTTCCAATATCGCTTATCAAAAATGTTGTCCGCATATATGCGCAGGGTCATGCGACCATGCTCACCGCCTGGCGTGTAGCGTGCGCCAAGGTTGACCAGGTTGTACCCGGGCACGCTGACCAGGTCGTCGCGGGTCGCATCCTTGCTGCTCGTGTAGCTCCATCCGGGCATCACGTGCAGTCCACGCGCATGGGGCACCAGCACATCGGCGAACAACGCAGTGCGCCATCGCGGGACGTTGATCACCTGCTTATCGTCGAAGTCCGGCGTGCCCGTTCCGCTCGACTTCGCACTGATCGCCATCGCTGATGCATTCAGTTGCATCCAGTTCGCGACCTTTCCTTGCGCATTCATCTCGACTCCATTGTGTGTTTCATGGCCCTCGGACTCAAAGCACAAATCGCCCAGACTTCCAGTCGGGCAAAAGCTGTCGGGTCCCGCGATCGCCTTTGGATAAAAGAACGGCGCCCGCATGTGAAACAGCGCGGTCGTCAGCAGCATGCGTTGACCTGCTTCATACTTTGCCCCAATCTCAGTTTGCCGCGTCTTAAAGGGATCAAGGAACTGACTTCCGTTTGCCGTCCAGAATGGCGCCTGTGGCCCCAGGGAAAGCAGCACACCGTAGTTGCCGTAGAGCATCAGGTGATCGGTCGGGCTGAAGGTGGCCCCGAACTGCGGCAGCCACTCAAGCTTGTCCGTGTACACCGGCGCGGCCTCGGGATCGGTGGCCTGGGCGGAGTAGTTGTGATCGTGCAGTGAATTGTAGCGTCCTGACGCCAGCAATTGAATGTGCCCGGGAAGGCGAAGTCGATCCTGCACCACCAGGCCCGCCTGATGATCGTCCTCATACAAGGCGCGCGGACCAGCAGATTGAGTCGGGTCCTCAATCGGGAATGCGGCATTTGGCTGATAAATGTTCTCTGAGCCAACGTACGCAAATACCGCGCCATTCTGCACCGTGTTAGGCGCACCCTCCGGCGGTGCGCCCGGCTGCTGCACGCTGCGCCGGAAAAGCTCCGTGCCTCCCGTCAGTTCATGATCGATTGCTCCGGTGCGAAGGTGGCCAGTCGCAATCACCTGGACCTGCGCATCGATGCGCAACTCGCCCGGATTGCGATAGTCGTAAATGTCATATGTTCCGTCCGGCGCAAAGAACCACGGTTCAGGACCACCGGAGACGTTGCAGGCATCTTCGTAGTAACACCCGTAGGCATACACCACGTTGTCGTCGATCAGGGAATGGCTCAAGCCCGCCGCCGCAAATGCATGCCATGCCCTTGGCAGATCGTAGTCGAACCGCGCGCCGGTGTTGTACACGTCAAACGTGTTCGGCTTTGACCAGGATTGTTCGCCAAGCATGGTAGCAGGCGAAATTCGGTCGAGATCCGGCACCGTCGTACCGCCGAGCAACTGATAGCCGCTCACGGAGCGCTGCACCTTGTGCTGATATTCGAAATTGCCGTTCAGTATCGCTCTTGGGCTGATCTTCCAGTCAGCGCTCCCCGCGCCAACTGCCCGCCAGCCATCCGCATCGTCCACATAGCTTGCGATTCGCTCACCGGCCAGGTTCACACGCGCGCCCACCTGCTTGTTGCTCCCGAAAAGCCGCCCGAAATCGACTGCACCAAACGCAGACCCGCGCTGATCGGTTGCCAAATCGACGGCTTGGGCCACGGCCGGACGCTTCGTCACGTAGTCGATCAAGCCGCCTGCTGATGCCACTCCGCTCTCCACGCCCGCGATGCCCTTCACAATCTCGACGCGCTCTTTGTTCTCAAGCGGAACATCCTGCTCACCCGCAATTGTCATCCCGTTGATCTCGAGACCGGTCGCCAGATCAAGAGGAAATCCCCGAATTTGAAAGTCGCCGTAGTAGCCAACCGGCGCATAATCCTCGCCGACTGAAGCATCATTCTTCACAACGTCCGAAAGGACGCGCGACACCTGGTCGCTCATCAAGGCGCCGGATACGGTCGAGACCGAAAGCGGTGTCTCCTTGATCGGTGTGCCGTCCAGACTTCCGGCGCTTGCAGTATCGGAAAGATAATCGTCCTTCACCTCGCCGTGAACGACGACCGTGGTGGTCACGCGTTCGATCTTTTGTTGCGAAGCTTCCGCAGGCTTCTGGGCACTGTCTTGCGTCGGTGCATTTTGAGCCGATGCAGCGGCCATCAAAATCCCAAAGCAAATCGTTAGCACCGCAAACCGGAAAATTCGCCACCTGACAGAATGCGCGGAAACCTTCCGATCGCGGTCATTGCGCCTGCGCTTTTCATTGAATGTCGATCTGTCCGTGGAACCTGCGGGACTTTCAGCGGATGCGAGCATAAGCTTCCCTTGTTTCAACTCTCATGAAACAAGAGCGCCGACATTGCTGTTCGAGGAAGTTGGCCAACTGGTTCGAAAGCTTCCCACGCCGGCATTATCCGGATCGGGTTCGAGGGTATCTTCTCAGCCCCACGTCGTGGAGCACCCCTGTTTCAATTCATCATTCAATCACTCGAGCGGGCAAAAGGCAAATGTGCGGGCCGGCGACTATTTCCCCGACCCCTCCTTCAGCGGCACGATCCGGTCCACGTTCGGCACGGTGAAGTGCTCCACCTTTCCGCTGGGCCAGTGCACTTCAACGTCGTCGATCTTCGTCGCCTGTCCCAGTCCAAAGTGCGGTCGGGGATCATTGGTGGAAAGATAGCTTCCGCCGCTGATCACATCCTCGCGCTGCTTCATCCCGTTCGCAGTCAGGTACACGGTTGATCCCACGGCGTCGCGCGGACTCTTCGGGCCGCCCACCAGCTTCAGATCCAGCCAGTGGTTCTTGTCGAGCGACACATTGCGCAGCAGCACCGGATGTCCGTCCATCACGTTGATCACCGCATCGAGCTTGCCGTCGTTGAACAGATCGCCCACTGCCATGCCGCGCCCGGCGATCACGACAGCGAGCCCGGATCCCTCCACGGCCGGAACGTTTTCAAACTTCTTGCCCTTGCAGGTTATGAAACAGCATTGGCCGCTGCTTCCAACTGGTGCCCCACGCGTACTTGTCGGCCTGCGGATATACGTGGCCATCCGACATGAGCAGGTCCTTCCAGCCGTCGTTGTCGTAGTCCAGGAATGCGTCGCCCCAACTCAGGAACGGAACCGTAATCTCACCGAGTCCCACGTGATAGCTGATGTCGGTGAGGTTGGCGTCGCCCTCGTTGTGATACAGCGGCTTGTAGTCGTCGGAGAAGGTTGTATTGAAGACGTCGAGCATGCCGTTGTTCTCGTAGTCGCCCACCGCAATGCCCATCGACGCGGTCTCGCGCCCGGCCTCGTTCAGCGCGAATCCCGAGGCGTAGCTCACGTCTTCAAATGTTCCGTCGCCCTTGTTCAGGTAGAGATAGTTAGGCGTCGAGTCGTTGCCCACCAGCAGATCGGGCTTGCCGTCGTTGTTGATATCCACAAACACGGCGCCCAGTCCGTAGTAGCCGGGCTTGTCGGCCACGCCGGCTTTCTCGCTCACGTCGGTGAAAGTTCCGTCGCCGTTGTTGTGAAACAGGTGGTCGGCTCGCCCTTCAGCCCGCGCGGGCCGCACGCCGTGGCCTCGCCGCGAAACGTGCAGAAGGCATTGCTCGAGCCGCCTTCACCTCCGCGCGACGGGAGATTGTTGCAGTCCTAGTGCAGATAGCCCGCGACAAAGAGATCGAGGCGACCGTCGCCGTCGTAGTCGCCCCACGTTGCGCCCGGAAGACCAGTTGCCCAGAGCAGACACGCTGCCTTTTCCGCCACATCGGTGAACGTGCCGTCGTGATTGTTGTGATAGAGCCGGTTCTTGCCCAAGTTGGACACGAAGATATCGGGCCAGCCGTCGTTGTCGTAGTCTGCAATGGCCACGCCGAAGCCCCAGCGATCGTTGGTCACGCCGGCCTTCGCGGCTACGTCGGTGAACGTGCCGTCGTGGTTGTTGTGGAACAGCGCGGCATGCGGAGGCGTCTCCTTGCCGGTCGAGCGCGTCGACGGTCGAACCGTTCACGATGTAGATATCGAGCCAGCCGTCGTTGTCGTAGTCGATCAGTCCCACGCCCGAGCCCTTGGTCTCGATGATGTAGTTCTTGGCCGGCGTGCCCATCTTGTGGGTCCACTTCGTCAGGCCGGCTTTCTCGGAAACGTCTTCGAAGACCACTGGACCGGTCTTCACGAATCCGCCGGCCGTGATGACCCGGTGTTGGTCGTCGAGTTGGACGGCGTGAGGAGACTCCTGAGCGCTGCCCGCGGCATGCGGGCCTTCGGAGGGCTCTTGCGGCGTCCCGGAATTGCCGGGAGAGGTTGATTGCCCACAAAGATAGAAGGGAAGAGCTGTCGCCAGTCCCCAGACCAAGATTGCACGGGTTGCCCGAGACATGGGGCAAGTATACGGGGTAGCCCAGAACACGGGCTCGACCTAAAGATGGAGCGCGATCAACATTCAAAGTGCCGCGACACTCCGCAAAACGGCCCGTTCGCCCTCAGCGGCCAAGGGCGAGCGACGGGTCCGCAGTCAGATTCGGTGGAGCGAACTCGCCGGCGACGAAGCGTGGCCAGGCGGCCGCGGCAATCATCGCGGCGTTGTCCGTGGAGAGGGCCAGCGTCGGGAAAGCGATGCGAAGCCCACGGCGAGCGGCTTCAGCGGTGAAGCGAGTCCGCAGTTCGCTGTTTGCCGCGACGCCTCCGGTGACGAGAATGCGTTTGGCTCCCAGCGACTCGGCGGCGGCGAAGGTCTTCTTCATCAGATCGCCAACCACCGCATGCTGAAAGCTTGCAATGAGGTCCAGCGTCTGCTGAGGACAGAGCGCGAGCGCACTTTCCTTGTCCTGTGGAGGACGGCCTATGGCAAGCATCCTCGGCACGCGGGCAGCTGCCTCCTCTCGCAGGTTGTGCAACTCGACATAGCGCAGCACCGCTGTCTTGATTCCGGAGAACGAGAACAGAAAGTGAGGGTCGAGAGCGGCGATCGGAGCCGTCTTCGCCGCTTTGGTCCGCGGTGCTTTGCCGCCCAGGTGAACCTTGTGCTTGATTTGCGCGAAGGAGAACGGCACTGCGCGCGGGTCGCCGAAGCGGCTCAGCGCGTCTATCCATGGACCGCCGGGATAGCCAAGGCCAAGCAACTTGGCGACTTTGTCGTAGGCCTCGCCGCCTGCATCATCGAGAGTGCGGCCGATAAGGGTGTATTGCCACGTGCCGTCAGTGGACCGCGCGAGATAGAGGTGCGTGTGCCCGCCGGAGACGACCAATGCCAGTGCAGATTCGTCCTCCTTAAGCTCCGGCCCGTCTGTGGCGGCTCGCTCCTGAAGCAGCACAGCATGGATGTGGCCTTCCAGGTGATTCACGGCGATCAGCGGAAGTCCCTGCGCGAAGGCCAGCGCCTTGGCGTACGTGATACCGACCAGCAGTGCCCCGGCAAGCCCCGGGCCGGAGGTTACGGCAATCGCATCGAGATCGGAAAGGGTGACATTTGCCTCAGCCAGTGCTGCGCGAACCACCGGCACAATGGCGCGAAGATGCTCGCGGCTGGCCAGCTCGGGAACCACGCCGCCGTAGCGCAGATGGGTTGCGATCTGCGAAGCAACTACCGACGAAAGCGTCCGCGCGCCCCTCTCGACGACGGCAGCAGCAGTCTCGTCGCATGACGATTCAATACCGAGGATGAGACCGCTGGACATATTTCCAGTGTAGCCACCTGCCGCGGGAAGGCTTCCCAATGCGACGGGTCCCCGGGAGAGAATAGGAACGATGCTGGCTGCGAAGCCCCAATTCGAAGCAGCGGTGAAGATCATTAAGACTCTGCGCGCGGCAGGACATGAGGCGTTTCTCGCCGGGGGTTGCGTGCGCGATCTGCTGCTGGGCCGTGAGCCGGAGGATTACGATGTGGCCACCTCGGCCACGCCGGATTTGGTGCTCGGCATGTTTCCGCGGACTTTCGCGGTGGGCGCGCACTTTGGCGTGGTGCTGGTTGCAGATGGCGGCGAAGAATGCTCGCAGATTGTCACGGAGGTGGCGACGTTTCGCTCCGATGGCGTCTACTCCGATGGCCGTCATCCGGATGCAGTGCGTTACACGAAGAGCGCCGAGGAAGATGTGCAGCGGCGCGACTTCACCATCAACGGGTTGCTGCTGGACCCGCTGCGTCAGGGCACGCCTTTGAATTTGGACGACCCGAAGATCCTTCGTTCCTCCGTGGTCGATTACGTTGGCGGCCTGGCCGATCTTGACGCGCGCCTGATTCGCGCTATCGGCAAACCGGAGAGACGATTCGAGGAGGATCATCTGCGCCTGTTGCGCGGGGTGCGGTTTGCAGCACGGTTCGGATTCGAGATCGAGCCTGCGACATTCGCTGCCATGCGCAAGCTCGCGTCCCGGGTTGAGGCCGTCAGCCGCGAGCGCGTGCGCGACGAGCTGACCAAGATGCTGACCGAGGGACATGCGCGCAGAGCCTTTGAGCTGCTGGACGAAACGGGCCTTCTGCTGCAGGTTCTTCCTGAAGTGGCGAAGATGAAAGGCGTAGCGCAGCCGCCGCAGTTCCATCCCGAGGGCGACGTGTGGACGCACACGCTCATGCTGCTGGAGCAACTGGAGGCGGGCTGTGCCCCGACACTTGCGTGGGGCGGGCTATTGCATGATGTGGGCAAGCCGCCGACATTTCGCGTGGCGCCGGACCGGATCCGGTTCGACGGCCACGTGGAGGTGGGCGTGGCGATGGGCGCGGAGATCTGCCGGAGGTTCCGCTTCTCGAATGACGAGACTCATCAGATCCTGGCGCTGATCGAGAACCACATGAAGTTCGCCGACGCGCCGCGGATGAAGGCGTCGACGCTGAAGCGCTTCCTGAGGCTGGAGCAGTTTGACGAACACCTCGCTCTCCATCGGATGGATTGCCTGGCGGCACACGGGAACCTCGATATCTGGGATTTCGTCCGCGAGCAGCACGAGTCGCTGCCCGGAAGATGCCGTCCGCCCCAAGCCGCTCATCACGGGGCGGGAACTGATCGCCGCCGGTTATGTGCCCGGGCCGGGATTCAAGGAGATGCTGCGCACGGTCGAAGACGCGCAACTGGAAGGGGCGATTTCCACTCCAGAGGAGGCCTTGGGGCTGGTTCAAGAGCGGTTTGGAAAGAGGGCTTCCGGGGCATAAACCGGAGGGCCGGGCTTGTATTGCCTATTGAGTAACCCCCCTCCCCGTATCCTGTAAAGAAATTCCTTGTTTTCAGTGGTTTGCGAGATGGGTGTGGCGCCAAAATCCTCTCAGCAAAGGACTTAGCCGCAGAATCCTCTCAGCAAAGGAGTTACGGGCACATTTCGGGATAATCCGAGTATTTTTGTACCACATTGCGGTATCCGTATTTTGCGGGAAGGCATGAGAAAGCGCTCCTTTTGTTCAGACTCCAGCTTCGATTGTGCGCGGGTTGGACGTAATTTTCTGCAAGGGATGAGTCGGATTGCAGGAGCGCGGCCATCCGAGTTTCCCTATCGCGAAATCGCGTGTGGCAATGATCGTTGCGCCGAAGGCGGAACTGACCTGCGACGAGAACATCGATGATTACTACCGTCCATTGCGGTCTGTTCCGCATTGGTTTATCGTTTGCCAAACGACAACTTCGATCACAACTTGTTTTCCTGCGTGTCGCGCGCTGTTCGGTTCACGCACCTGCCACATCGGGCGGAAAGAGCGAAGTACGGCATTTTTCGGCTGCCGTGAAGTTGACGGCAATTGTGCCTGGATTTCAACAAGTAACGATTCGAAAACGATTCGGAATTTCAGAGCGGTGGTTCCTTTGCGCAACCACCAATCGGAGAAAAAATGGCCGTGACGCTGGCAATAGCCTCGGAGAAACCCACGAATGCGAATTCATCAGTACAACCGGCCTCCCTCTGGCGTTTGTTTCTAGTCAGCAGCGCAGCGCTTTATCTCGAGATTGTTCTTATTCGCTGGCTGGGCACCGAGGTGAAGATATTCGCATTCTTCCAGAATCTCTCACTCATCATCTGCTTTCTGGGATTTGGCGTCGGCTGTTTCTCTCAAAACAAACGCGGCAGTCTTTGGCCCTCTTTGGCCGCGACAACCACCTTGGTTGTCGCAGTTAATCTGCCCTTCCAAGCCTGGCATGAATTCCTGCGCTTCATGTCTTCCATTCTTTCCTTTACGCCGGACGCGGCTCTTTGGGGCCACCGTCTGGAGCTCTCCACTTCGACTTACTGGATGGGCTTCGGGCTCTCGCTGGCCGTGGTCACCGGGTTTTTATTGTTGATTTGCGTGGCGATGATTCCACTCGGACGCTGGGTTGGTTTCTACCTGGAAGCGGCAAGCAATACCGTTACGGCGTATTCGGTGAACCTTCTGGGCAGCCTGGTGGGAATTTGGCTGCTTGCATCACTTGCTCTTCAATGGTTGTCTCCTTCTTACTGGTTTGCCGTGGCTTTCATCTTAGTGATCCTGACGCTGCCGATTTCCTGGCGTTCCCTCCTGATTAGTGTTGCCCTAATGGGGATTACATTATTTGCGTTGCACCATCGCGGCAATGATTCGGTTTACTGGTCGCCGTACCAGAAGATCACGGCAACGGACTACGGCGATCACCAATATCAGATCAACGTGAACAACGATGGCTATATGTCAATCGCCAATGTCAGCCCTCAATATCTGTCCACGCATCCGGAGTTCGCACGCGATTACCAAAACAGCTCCTATGACAGTCCATTCCGGTTTGCACAAAGCCCAAAGCGCGTTTTGATCGTTGGCTCGGGCGCGGGAAACGACGTGGCTGCGGCGCTGCGCCACGGGGCCGAACACGTAGACGCAGTCGAAATCGATCCATTAATTTCAACCTTGGGACGACGCCTTCACCCGGAGCAGCCATACGGTTCCCCCAAAGTTCATCTGGTCAACAACGACGCGCGGAATTTCATGCGCCAGTGCCGCGATAAATACGATGTAATTGTTTTTGCCCTGCTGGATTCGCATACGGAATTCTCGAGTTACAGCAACATGCGGGTGGACAACTACGTTTACACGGAAGAATCGTTCCGCGATGCCAGGCGCTTACTGAGCGACAATGGAATTCTGATCGTCAAGTTTGAAGTGAGAGAGCCCTGGACATGGATTGGGCAGCGATTTTATTCCATGCTGAGCCAGATCTTTTCTCACCCGCCTTTGACCTACTATGCGCCGGCAACGGGCTTCCTGTTCAGTGGGACTGTATTTATCGAATCCGATTCACCCGGTCTGAGAGAGACAGGCCTGAACGCGCAGCAAGCCGATTTCCTGCGCGCTCACGCTCCAAGTTTTGCGCTTGCCACAAATAGTGCTCCTCCGCCCACCACGGATGACTGGCCTTATGTTTATCACTACGGTCATTCCATCCCGCGCACCTACTTCTCCGTTTCGGCCGTGATTTTGCTGCTGACGATCTACTGTGTCGGACCATTCGTAAAGCCAAGAGAAAGCACCAATTGGCAATTCTTCCTGCTGGGGGCGGGCTTCCTGCTGATGGAGACACAGCTGGTGAGCCGTCTGGCTTTGTATTTCGGTACGACATGGCTGGTGAACTGCATAGCATTGACGGGCATACTCGTCGTGCTTCTCTTGTCGAATCTTTATATTCAATTCAGGCGGCCAAAGAATCTCACCGTCTGCTACACGCTCCTCTGCGTAATGCTGATCGTCGATTACGCGATTCCCTGGAATCGCATACCGGGGTCAGGAACCATGGTGGGTATCCTGATTTGTGTTGCTTATTGTGTGCCGGTCTTTTTCGCTGGAATCATATTTACTGAGAATTTCCGCCGGTTGTCGGGAAGCAGCGGCGCCTTCGGCGCAAACATGCTTGGTGCTGTCGCCGGGGGACTGGCGCAGAATCTCTCGTTTATCTTCGGGATGAAGGCCTTGCTGCTGGTTGCCGTTCTCACTTATGGCATGTCGGCAGTTTTACAAATGATGAGGTCTTCACGAAGTCCGGCTGTCTAACGGCACCTGGCGGCGGGCGGTTTGGACAAGTTAGATCCGAGGCGCCGGGGGTTCAGCTAGAAATAGATCCCAAAACCAAATGTAGGACCGTACATAGTCGGCTTGATGGTCAGCGTCTTTGTGAGAACCGTGTTGGAGTCCTCAAAGTGGAGATATGCGCCACCCATGGTCATGCCGAAGTGCTTGGAAAATCTCCAGTCCGCCGATGCGCCTGCACCAATGTCGATATCGCTGCCGACTCCAAACCCGCCTCCGTCCATGTGGGCTGATACGCGCCACTTTCTGTTGAGCTTCTTACGATAGGTCGCACTGAGCAGTGGGTCCCAGAAGCCGGGCGTTCTGCCCACCGATGGATAGGTGCCCACGGTGGCGGTGAGGTCGGCAGCCATGCGCCTGAAACCAGCTCCCAAACTCAGCCCCTTGTACACCTCGTGTTCCACCATGCCCTGCCCATAAATGAAATCCATGGTCAAGGTGGCTCTCGGGGTGGTTCGCGTGGCCGAGAGTCCGGCATAAAGGAATGTGAACATTCCCGACCATTTGCCTTTGTAGATTTCCGCGCCTGCGAATGCCGCACCGTTGAATGATCCGGATGTCGTACCACTGGGAGTCACCGAAGCCTCCTCCCTCGGGTGGCGGGGGAATCGTTGGCAGGGTTATGCTGCTGCTGAAGAATGGAACCCAGACATAGGCCGGATAGACGATGAACTTCCAGGCCTTCGGGTCTTTATCCCAATCTGACTTCGTGTTTGTCGGTGAGCCAACCTGTGAGTCTGCGTTTGGGCTTTCCAGGAGACTTTCTGTCGCGGCCGCGGCGCCCGATGAGGCTGTCATGCTGGCGGTCTCTGAACTCGAAACAATGGATGGCTCCGAGGAGTTGTCTACCGTCTGCGAGAGCAACGCCAGGGGACTGCCGAGGATGAACACAAGAGCGAAGGCAGGTATTCGGGAGGAACGGTTCGATGGATTGTCTTTCATGCTCTCTCACCCTTGTCGTGCAAAGCTGCAGAGTGCTTAACCGAAGACTTAGCACCGCCCAATTTCTCGAATGGAGTGACAGTACCTTCGAGTGCTCAGCATCTACAACTGGCATAACTAACAGTCCCAGTGCTCGACAGTGGTCGGCAATACGCGAAGCGGGTGAACGCCTGGACAAGAACCTGGGTCCAATTGCTGCCGAAAACCATGTACTTGGGTCCTGCCAGAAGCACCGCCATCCCAAACGAATCAACTGAGCACATCGGTTCTTATTCGGGACCAACGGGTCGGAGGTGCAAATCCTTTCCCCCAGACGATCGGTCATCGGAGACTCGTTGTCTGGTGGTTCGGGTTGACGATTGCGCAGCTTTTGAACTGGGGCGGCGCATCTATGTCTACAGCGGAGATTGGCCATCGATTCTCGTGATGTGGCTCACTGCCAAGTGTGCCGGTAATTGAGATAAAAGGTGTGGACTTTCCTCGCTTCAAGCCCGATTTGAAGCCAAATCCTGTCCCCGGAAGTGAGCAAAAATGACCCTTGCCGCCGATAGCAAACGTGTCGTTGATTTCCAGTCCGCCTGGTCCGAGATGGATTTGCCGTCTCACGTGCGCGAAGTGCTGAGCGGAGCGCCGCATGTGCAGATTCCTGAAAACCGGTTGCAACTGCTGGATTGGGCTCTGGGCAGGCCAACCGGCGCTACCGATTGGACGCTCGGCAATCGCGACGATCACGGGGTGTATGAGGCGGTCTTCTATGTCCCGGGTAAGTCGAACGGGCCCGGCCGCGTGGTGGAGGCGGTGGTCACGAAGGCGCGCAACGGGCTGGCGATCAACTTTCCCGATCCCGCGATGCGGCGGCGCGATCCCGATGCCATGGTGATCGGGGACTCACTGCCCACGGACAAGCCTACCTATGAGCAGCGGTTTGGCGAGCCTTTTGAGAAGACGCGCCAGCAGACACTGGACTGGCTCAAGACGCAGGAACTTGTGGTGATTCCGTTCTACGCCGGAGCCGATGCGCTGGGTTACGGCTCGCTGCTGATTGTTCCACGGCAGGCGGCGTTCTTCGCGGCTGCGCTGGCTGATTTGCAGGGCATGATTCCGCGCAGCCAGGTTCCGGCCGACTTCAAGGTCACGGGCGGAGTGCTTTTCGTTGCGCCGCCGTTCCGGCACACGCATTTTGGCGGGCGGCAGGTGGTGGTGCACGACCGCACGGCTACGCACCAGGAGGTGTTTGCCTACAACCTCTATCCGGGGCCGAGCGCGAAGAAGGGCGTCTACTCGATGCTGCTCGATATCGGCGAGCGCGAAGGGTGGACGACGAATCACTGCGCGGCGGTGGCGGTGGTTACGCCTTACGAAAACCAACTCATCCTGATGCACGAGGGCGCCAGCGGCGGCGGCAAGAGCGAGATGACCGAGCAGATCCACCGCATGGAGGATGGGCGCCTGCTGATCGGGCGCAATGTGATCACGCAGGAAGAGCGCACGCTGAATCTGCCCGAGGCCTGCCATCTGCGGCCCATCGCCGACGACATGGCGTGCGCGCATCCCAGCTATCAGCGGCCGCATGGGCGCCTGACGGTCGCGGACGCGGAGAATGCGTGGTTTGTGCGGGTGGACCACATTCACAGCTACGGCACTGCGCCGAACCTTGAGCGGCTGTGCATCGATCCGCCGGAGCCGCTGATCTTTCTGAATCACTACATTGTGCCCGGGGGCACTTGCCTGACGTGGGAGCACGTGGAAGACGCGCCGGGCAAGCTGTGTCCGAATCCGCGCGTGATTTTGCCGCGCCGTATGATCGAGGACATCGCCGGGGGACCCAAGGCGGTGGATGTGCGCAGCTTCGGCGTGCGCTGCCCGGCCACGCATCGCGACAGCCAGCTCTACGGGATTCTGGCGATGATTCATGTGCTGAGCCCGGCGCTGGCGTGGCTGTGGCGACTGGTGGCGCCGCGCGGGCACGCGAATCCCAGCATCCAGACGCAGAAAAGCAAGGAGATGCAGTCGGAGGGGGTGGGTTCCTACTGGGCGTTTGCCACCGGCCGCCGCGTGGACCAGGCGAATCTGCTGCTGCGGCAGATTGTGGAGACACCGGAGACGCGCTATGTGCTGATTCCCAATCAGCACATCGGCGCGTGGAAGGTGGGCTTCATGGCGGAGTGGATTGCGCGCGAGTACCTTGCCCGTCGCGGCAGCGCGAGGTTTGGCCGCGAGCAGGTGAGCGAAGCCGGCTGTCCGCTGCTCGGCTACATTCCGAACCAGTTGCGCGTTGAGGGCTCGATGATTCCGCGTGTGTTTCTGCGGGTGGAGGAGCAGATTCAGGGCGGTCCGGATGTGTATGAAGAAGGCGCGCGCCAATGGCGTGAGTTCTTCGCGAGCGAGTTGAAGCAGTTCCAGGTGCCGGAGCTCGATCCGCTGGGGCAGCGCATCATTGAAGCGTGCCTGGATGGCGCGCACCAGGAAGACTATCGCAAGCTGATCCCACACCCGATGTTCCGCGACGACGGGGCGTGAGAGCAGGGACTTAGGGGCCAGGGACTGGGGACTAGGGACGATTAGGGACTAGTCCATTCCGGCTTGAAGGGCAACTTCCCCGGCAGATGCGCGGTTGGGCAGCGACTCCGGGACGGGGAATTGCATCCAGCTTTCCGGGTCGGGCAGGTCGCGGCAATTGTCTTCGCCGGCCTCCATGAACGCGTCAAAGATCGTGCGATAGAGACCGCGGCGGCCGTTGAAGCGTTTGCGTTTCGCGCGAAGGAAAGCGAAGCGGAACTGCGAACATGGCTCGATTCCGGCGAGGAATGCCGGCGTGAAGAATCCGGGCGCATTCGCAACCGCCATGTAAATGAGCGAGCGCCAGCTCATCCGCAGCAGATCTTTCAGAAATGCATCGCCGTTGGGCAAGCCGTCCATCTGGCTGGCAACTCTATCGCTGAACGCGAGCAATTGGAGCACGAGGCTATCCAGCGGGATTCGGGCGGCGGCAGCGCGGGTGAACAGTGTATTGGAACCGCGCCTCAGGTCTTCGTCGATGTCCTGAAGGTCGTCGCCAAGTTGCAGAAGGACGCCCCACTCGAAAGCGAATCGGCTTTCTTCGTCGGTGAGATGGCCATGGGACAGACAGGCATCGGCCAGAACTGACGTGCCTCCTTTGGCGCAACTCAGGCGCAGGAGCTCGAGATCAGACATCGATCCGCAACCACTCAGTTGCGTAATGCTGGCTTCCTGCGCTCGATGGATCGCGAGCAGGCACGCATAGACTTGCGGGATATCGCAGGCGGGGATACTGATTCTCGATCAGTTGCACCAGCGCCCAGACAGCCGTCTCATTGTGGTTTCGAGGTGAGATAGGAAGGCCGCAGAGCCGGTCGCGAAAGCGCTCGCTGAACTGAAGCTTTTCGGCACTGGAGATCTTCTGATCGTCCAGGTAGTTGTCGCTGTAGGGATACAGGAGGCTGTAACCGAGAATCGACGGAGTGATCCCGATGCGATCGCCGAGCAATGGCTGCAGGCCGCAGGCGGTCCAGGCGTTGCGGCAGGACTGGATGATGTCGGGCACGCTGAGCGTTGCGTCGAAGCGTCTGGCCCATTGCGCGACCCTTGTGCCTGCGGGTATGAAGCTATCCGTCAGGAGCTGGATTGCGCTGTCGTCCATGCCGAGTGCGATGGAGGCGAATCGTGGGAATACGGCAACGATGCGGCGTTGTGCCCGAAGGCGCTCCGTTCGAGTCCGAGGAGCGCGCTTAGCCTCTTGCTCCACGGCTCGTAGTCCATCCTCGTAAGCGTCCTCGCGCTTTCGCTGTTCCTGCGGGGTGAACCGCCTTGCGGTCAGCGCCGGTTGCACGGCGCAGCAATTCCACGCCTCGACCGTCTGCGTCACCTGGCGTGTGACCCAGGACCAGTTGTATTGCACTTCCATCTGGCGTGGGATACGAAAGGCGGATTCAAGCGGTTCCAAAGGGCTTCCCACGCGGGTTCCTCGATACTGCCACTTGGGAGAGCAATCGGCCTTGAACGAATCCCTCGGAGAAGCCGAATGTTCTGGGCTAACTGTACTGTTTCGTGCGATATTTCTGGATCATGCGCATCACGCGCCATACCGCGCAGGAACTGGTCGTGGTCGACAGCGCACTGGGCATTTCCGCCGTCCTCTTTCTCGCGTCTTTGCCCTTGTTGTACGTGGCGACGCGGCCGGGCAAGATCGGAGCGCTCTTCGGGGCATGCCTTTTTCTTCTGGGCGCGGTGGTCTGGATTCGCAAGACGACTTTTACATTCGATGCGGGTGAGCAGCGCGTGCGCTGGCAGGGCCGCAAAGTCCTGAAGGTCGAAAATGGCGTCATTCCATTCGGCGAAATTACGGGCATCGGAACGGAAACAACGTTCGGGTCAAACGGGTCGAACACCTACCGGCTGACGATTGTGACGCGCGCTGGATTGGTGCCCCTTGCCTATACCTACGGCGGGAACCGGCAGAAGTATGTGTCGGTGAGGGAGGAGATCATGCGCTTTCTGCACATGGAGGCGCCTGAGCCGAAGGACGCTCCGAGACCGGAGGGCGCGGTGGGGATTGATGAGGCATCTGTCCGGTCATTGTTGAGCCAGGGTCGAAAGATCGACGCTGTCTCCCTTGTGCGGAGCAGCGCAGGTCTTGGACTTACCGAGGCGGTCCGGCTCGTCGAGGAGATCAACGCACGGATGAAGGCGGCACATTAGTTCGCATCGACAAATACAGCAAAGTGTCCTGAGTAGAGACAGGACACTAGAGCTGGCATAAATGCTGCGAGGCAAGTGCAGAGCGTCCCTCAGGGGCTAAAGCCCCGGTACTATGCGGCTTCGTCGGCACGGCTAAAGCCGTGCCCTTTCAAATCCTGATTTATGCAACCAACTCCGGGGTGAACGCGCAGGCGTGCACTACTGCGACAGCACTTCGATCCCGGTGACTGAAGCGTAGCCTTCGACCGGCACAAAGCTCAGCAGCAACTTGCCCTGCGCATTGGGCTCGAGTCCCGTGATCCTGCGGCTGAGCACGTCGTTCTCGCGCGCCTCCTTCAGGAGGTCGAAGTTCTGGAGGAGCGATTTCCCATTGCAAAACACATTGAAGACGCGCGCGACCGCCGGCTTTGCGGCTTGGTCCGCGGGGCTGCGATGCACAGCGAAGAGCAGCGTGAGTGCGTACTTTCCGGGCGGGACGGGAATCGCATAAGAGAAGTTGCCCCAGCGTTCAGTCTCGTAGAGCTCCGGGTCATCGGTTCCGGTTACGGGAGTGGGGTAGGATGCCAGTTCGCCGCCTTCGAAGTAGTTGTCGGGGCTCCACCAATGGCTGTCGTTGGAATAGTAGGGAGTCTGGCGGGCAAGGATCCGGACAGGCCGCATGTGCCCCCGGACTCCCGGTAGGATCTCGATCGCAGAAAGCGTTGCCTGCTTCCCTTCGTCGCCTGCAAACTCGAGGTGCAACTGCCCGTCTGCGGCGGGGGTGATTTGAGGAAAGACCTTCACGTCCGCTGTGCGGCTGGCGCCGGAGTCGGCAACGACATCGAAGTCGGCGAGCAGGGGGCGTCCATTGGCGCGCACGGTCATGATGCGGCTCCCCTCGCCTCCGGTGCCGGTGACCTCGGGGCCGTACACCGTTTCCGCAAAGTGGAGGCGCAGCTCGTAGACGCCTTTTTTCAGCGGAATGTCGTAGCGAAACTGGCCCTGGCGGCTGGTGCGGTAGAAGTCGGGGTCCTGGGTGCGGCCGATGTGCTGGATGGAGCTTTTCACCGCCGTGCCGCCGTTGAATGCGACATCGGCGCTCCACAGCTTGCCTGCGTGGTCGACGAAGCTGCGCGTGGCGCCTGCCAGGATTCGTACTTCATCGCCCGAGGGCGGCCCGAATTGCAGGTCCGCGACCTCGGCGACGGGCTTGGCTGGCACGGCAGCGGGAACCGGGGGTCGTTGCAGGTGGATGAGCAACCATGGGTATCCGATCCCGAGGGTGAGAATCGCGAAAACAAACGCAACCACGATCCACCAGGGTCTTGGTCCCGCTGGGGTTAGCCACCGGCGCCAGGCTGGGCGGCTGGGCCCTGTTGTCTGGGGTGGCACTTCAACTGCGGCGGCGGAATTGGCCGACCCATTTTGGGGCGGCTGCTGAGCGCCTGGCACGAATCTCGGCACGTATTGGCCAACCGGAATCGAGATTTGCAGCTTATGGGATGCGCCCTCTCCCGCGTAGTAATCAGCGAGGCGGCGGCGAAGGCGGTTGGCCTCAACCCGCACGATTGAATCGGAGTCCTGGTCGAAGGTCGCTCCACGATGGAAGACCTCCAGGCCGATCGAATACTCCTTGATCTGGTTGGACTCGCCGGCGAAGAGGCGCTCGCAGAGATAGGAGAGCAGATGGGCGAGCTTGGGCGCGCGAACGAAGTCCCTCGATTCGAGCACCGCCCGCAGTTCAGAGCGCTGCTCCTGGATGCGTTGCTCCTGGAGCTCGACCGATTCCGCACTTTCAATCGTCATCATGGACGCTTTCCAAAGCGCGCCTCTGTCTTGATATTCGAATCCAGGGTAATGATAGTTCCACTTTATTGTTGTCAGGCGGTTTTAACGGTGTAGGGAGCGGGAGAAGGTACGTATGTAACGGCATTTAACCCCCGCCTTTGCGTGCGGGGATCAACATGTCGCAGGTTACCCGAGCGGCCATGGGCGAAACAAACAGAAGGAGTTGCGGCCAGAGCCGAGAAGTTTAACCCCGGCGAAACGGGTAGGTAGCAGGTATAGCGTTGTGGTCCTTGGGCTGCCGGGTCTCTACTGATCCCGGCGTTGAAAGCAGACCGCTGAGCGGTGGATCAGGAACCGGGTCCGGGAACAAGCTCCAGGCGCTGCTTCATCGCGAAAGAGGTAGATCATGCGAAGACTGGCAATGGTAATGATGATGGTGGTGGTGGGCGCGTCATCGCTTGTTTGGGCGAACTCCGTTCCGGATGTGCCTCGCACGGATTCGATTGAGGCGGCGAGAACAGCGGAATTGAAGGGTGACCTGGCACGCGCACGCAACAATTATTCGTTGGCTGCTTCTGAATATGAGAAAGCGCTGCGCAACGACCCGCAGAATCCGATGCTTCACAACAAACTCGGAATCGCAGAGTTGAAGACGGGCAACCGGAGCCTGGCGCGCAAGCAGTTTACGCAGGCGCTGAAGATCGACCCGCGAAACGTCTCGGCGATGATCAATCTTGGCGCTGTTGCGTACCTGGATAAGAAATACAAGACATCCGTCAAATATCTGAAGCAGGCTTTGGGACTCGACGAGTCCAGTGCTCCCGCGCATCTGAACCTTGCCGAGGCATGGATGGGCCTGGGTGAAGTGGACTACGCCATGGTGGAGTATGCGCGGGCGATCGAACTCGATGCCGATATTCTCACCTCGAGCGAGGAGGGAGTCTCTGCTCAGCTCAGCACGCCTGAGCAGCGTGCCCGCGTCAACTACCTGATTGCGAAGGCATATGCGAAGCGCGGGAACATCGATGGAGCCCTGGAATATCTGCAGCGCGCGAAAGACGGACACTTCTCCGATCTGCATAAGGTGTACAAGGACCAGGAATTTGCGGCCTTGTGGCCAGATCCGCGCCTGGCAAAGATCGTCAGGCCGTAGATCCTCACATCCTCCCCCTGCAGCACTTGCGCCTCGCCCCCCTCTGCACCGGGCGGGGCGCTCTTTTGTGCTTCGCGCTAAATTCCTGCGCAAAATGTTGAGACTGGTGGAATCTGAATTGCGGGTGGAACCATCTGGGAATAGTCTGTCTTCTCATCCTCCTCAAAGAAAGGAGCAACAATGAATCCCGTTGACCTGAACGATCTTCGTGCACGGCGCGATGCCGTCGTCAGAGCGCACATTGAGGCGGAGGCGGTAAAGCATGATGCAGCAGCGGTGATAGCGACCTTCAAACGTCCTCGATATGAAGTTCCTGGGTTGGGAGGCGTGATGGACGGAGCTGCCGCGGTGGACGGCCTGATCCGAAACCTGCTGGGAGCCTTTCCCGATTTTTGGCTGAAGGAACGTGGGCGTCATCACGCCGACGATGCGGTGATCGTGGAGTGCGTGTTTGGCGGCACGCAAGAGGGTGTTTTTGCAGGAATTGCACCTACGGGTCGAAAGATGGAGGTTGCAGCCGTGCTGGTGTTCGAGTTCGAAGAAGACGGGCTCGTGTGCGAACGCGTGTATTTTGACTTTGCGACGGTCCTGCGCCAATTGGGAGTGATCGTCTAGAGAAACTTCAACTCGCGGATGTGAACGCGACAAATTGGAGTGTCCGGCTATTCTGGACACAAGATATGCCTGCGCCTGCCCGCAAGTTCGATGTGATTGTGCTGGGCGCGGGTGCTGCCGGCCTCATGTGCGCGGCGGTGGCGGGGCAGCGCGGGCGGCGAGTCCTGCTGCTGGAACACAATGGGCAACCGGGCCGTAAGATTCTCATCTCCGGCGGCGGCCGGTGCAACTTTACGAACATCCATTGCGGCCCGGGGAACTTCATCTCTGAGAATCCGCACTTCGGCAAGTCTGCGCTGGCGCTGTATCAGCCGAGGCATTTTCTGGAGCTTGTCGAGCGGTACCAGATCGCCTGGCATGAAAAAACGCTCGGTCAGCTCTTCTGCGACCACTCGTCGCGAGCGATCCTCGATATGTTGCTTGCAGAGTGCGAGCGCGGCGGGGTTGAGATCTGCCTGAATGCGCGCGGGATCCAGGTCGAGAAGGGCGCAAACGAGTTTGAGGTGGTGTCGGCAGCCGGAGAGTTTGCGGCCGAGACACTGGTGGCTGCGACGGGCGGCCTCTCGATTCCCAAGATGGGGGCGACGGGGCTCGCGTATGATCTGGCGCGGCAATTCGGGCTGAAGGTAATCGCGCCGAGGCCAGCGCTCGTGCCCCTGGTTCTGGGCGGCGCGGAGGCAGGCTGGACGGAGCTTACGGGAGTGTCAACGGAAGCGGTGGCGCAAGCAAACCGCGGACCCAGATTCAGGGAGAAGATGCTCTTTACGCATCGCGGATTGAGCGGGCCGGCGATCTTGCAGGCGTCCTCCTATTGGCGGCCGGGTCAGCCGATCACGGTGGATTTCGCGCCGGGCCTCACCGTCGAGCAAGAGCTGTTAAGCCCGCTGATTCAGCCGCGCGCGCGCCGTGAAAGCGCCACGATGCGTCAGGCGTTGCGAGAGGTGCTGCCGCAGAGGCTGGCTGCACATCTGGCTGAGGTCGGCGCACCGGACGGCTGGTCCAATGCGGCGCTTGAAGCATGCGAGCGCAAGCTGCGGGGGTGGGAATTTCACCCGGTGGGTACCGAGGGGTTCGAAAAGGCTGAGGTGACGGCAGGCGGCATCGACACGAACGGCCTGCAATCGCGCACGATGGAGACGCGCACCGGTTTCCGGGCTTGTTCTTCATCGGCGAGGCTGTCGATGTGACTGGCCATCTGGGCGGGTTCAACTTTCAGTGGGCATGGGCGTCGGGGGTGGCGGCGGGCAGGGCGGTGTAAACGGAATAGGGACTAAGGGACTAAGGGACTGGGGAGCCTCCGTCCGGCGTCTATTGTGCCGCGGGCGCGGCGATGGATTTGGCAGGCGGCGTCAGCACAAATCCTTTTCGGACGAGGGCGAATCCTTGTTGGGGGAGTTCGGCCTGGAAGAGTTGATCTTCGGGGCCGGAGAAGATCTGGGTGTCCGCCCCGGCGATGGTGGCGACCAGATGATGTACTGTCACGGGTTTGCCGTCGAGCGTGCCCTGTTCGTCAGCGTAGGTCGCGAGCTGGACTGGCTCCACGGACCCTGACTGCTTGGGCAGGATGGCCCACAGGTCGCGGTTCCTGTTGACGACGGCCAGCGCCAGGAGCGTTTCAAATGCGCCGGGGTCGAAATCCGGAAGAAAGACGGCAGCGTTGTGCTCGCCGAGGCGGGTTGTGCTGGCGCGGCCATTCGCCGAGATGTTCATCAGGAACTGCGCGGAGTCCGGCGCGGCCGTCACATGGATGGCTGAGCCGTTGACGATGGCGCTGAGTTGAACGTGCTGGAGCCCATTCAAGAGTGAGAGTTTCTCGGTCTTGGAAAGCTGGTAATCGAGCCCCTGCATCGTGACATGGACGACCGAAGTCGAGTCGAACCCCTCGGCGGTCTGAATGAAATTGAAGCTGGCGGCGCCTACGGGACTGCCGTTCTGGCTGACGATGAATTCCCCTGATTGTGCGTTGGCTGCGACGGGCAGGCAGAACAGAAAGAAGGCAAGGAATTCAGCGGCGAGCAAAGAGAGAGCACGAGCGAATCTATCCATACGTCTGTCTGTGTAGACACGAACTGGAGGAAAGGGTTGTGGGAGTGCTTCAGATGCAGGTCCCTCAACTCCCTTCACTTCGTTACGATCGCTCGGGATGACCTCATCGTTGGGTAGTGGTGGTAGCCCACCCTTGACTTCGTCAAGGATGGGCCACCGAGCTGTTTCGCTGAGGCTGAAGATGCTTAGCCTTTTGCTTTAGCGAAGCGCTTGTTGACTTCGGCCCAGTTGACGACGTTCCACCAGGCGGCGAGGTAGTCGGGACGCTTGTTCTGGTACTTGAGGTAGTAGGCGTGCTCCCAGACGTCGTTGCCGAGGATGGGGTAGAGGCCCTGGCTGAGCGGCGAGTCCTGGTTGGCGGTGGTGATGACCTTGAGCTTGCCGCCCTGGATGACGAGCCAGCCCCAGCCGGAGCCGAACTGCTTGGCGGTGGTCTCGTTGAAAGTCTTCTTGAAGGCGTCAAAGTCGCCGAAGTCCTTGGCGATCTGGTCGGCGATCGCGCCGGTGGGCGCGCCGCCGATGCCGGCGAGCTTGGCGGGTCCCATGATGTTCCAGAACATGGTGTGGTTGGAGTGGCCGCCGCCGTTGTTGCGGACAACGTCGCGAATGTCTTCGGGCACCGCGTTCAGATCGCTGATCAGGTCATCGACCGATTTGGCGGCCAGATCCGGGTGGTTGGCCAGCGCGGCATTCACGTTGGTGATGTAGGTCTGGTGATGCTTGTCGTGATGCAGCTGCATGGTCTCGGCATCGATAAACGGTTCGAGAGCCGCGTAGTCGTAAGGAAGCGGTGCAAGTTCGTAAGCCATTGGGGAAATCTCCTCAGTTGAGAATTGTACTGTTCGGACCTTAATGTTCTGACCACGCTTAGAATCCACCGTTCAGACCGAGCGGGCTATGAGATAGCGAGATCTGCGGCCAGTAATCCCTGTGTCTGAAGTTGGATTGGGGCGGATGCGACACTTTGTTGACATCCGCGGTCAGTGCCCTGTGTTTTGATGGATGCGGGAAGTCTCGCGGCAGGGTGCGAAGTAATTCAGACTGCGAAGCCGGAAACCTCGGGGCTGTTCGGGACATCCCTAGAAACGGACGGACCCAGGCGATTGATCCTCCCTGCACGAACAGCTGGGTACGAATCGATGAGCGATCAGCCTCTCTATCGCTGGCTCGAACCAGCAGGGCGAGGCCTTTGGCGCGCCCGGGTCTTGAGCCGCGCTGGACCTCGAGCGTGAAGGACGCGGTGGGAACGGCCTACTCGGCGTCGAGCCGGGTCTGGTTCACCTGCTCGCACGGCATTCTGAACGAGATCTACCACCCCACGATCGACAGCGCCCAGGTGCGGGACATGGAGTTCCTGGTGACCGACGGCGAGACGTTCATCCACGAGGAGAAGCGCGACCTGCTCTCGACATTCGAGTACATCCATCCGGAGGCGCTGGGGGTTCGCTACATCAATCGCGATCCCGACGGCCGCTACACGCTGACCAAGGAGATCATCTGCGACCCGCACCACAGCGTGTTGCTGATGCGCGTGCGGCTGGAAGGGCACGAGGACCTGGTACCGCGGCTGAAGGTTTACGCGCTGCTGGCTCCGCACCTCGATGGCGGCGGCGCCGGGAACACGGCGCGCGCGCTGGATGTGGCCGGGCACAAGATGCTGCTGGCGTGGAAGGACCAGTGGTCGCTGGCCATGGGCGCCAGTTGCGGCTTTTCGCGCGTCAGTTGCGGGTTTGTGGGCGCGAGCGACGGCTGGCGCGACCTGATGGACAACTACACGCATGGACTGGGAGTTCGGTTCGGCGACCAACGGCAACATCGCGCTGATGGGGGAATTGAATCTGGGCGCCGCCGGCGTCGGACGGCGCGCGCGAGTTCACGCTGGCGATCGGCCTTGGCGAAGGGAACCACACCGCGCTGCAGAAGACGGTCAGCGCGCTGGCCATGCCATTCGAGCAGCATCGCAGCGCGCTTCATCGAGCAGTGGCATCGGGCGGCCAATCCTGAGTGGCTGGCGGCCAAGGCGCTGCGACGGCGGCAAGCTGATGCGGGCCAGCCACAACGTGCTGCTGGCGCACGAGGACAAGACGTTCTCCGGAGCATTCGTCGCGTCGGCTTCGATTCCGTGGGGACAGGCGCATGGCGACGACGACCTGGGCGGCTATCACCTGGTGTGGACGCGGGACATGGTGCAGACGGCGACGGCCCTGCTGGCCTGCGGCCGCGCCGAGACGGCGCGGCGGGCGCTGGTTTATCTGGCCTGCACGCAGAAGCCCGACGGCGGCTTTGCGCAGAATTTCTGGGTGGACGGACGGCCTTACTGGACGGGCGTGCAACTGGACGAGGTGGCCTTCCCGATCATTCTGGCCTGGCGGCTGTGGAAGGCGAACGCCCTGGGCGAAATGGACATCTTTCCGTTCGTCGAGCGCGCGGCCGGATTCCTGGTGCAGCACGCGCCGATTACCCACCAGGAGCGGTGGGAAGAGAACGCCGGCTATTCGCCTTCGACGCTGGCGGCGGTGATTGCCGGGCTGATCTGCGCGGCGGAGATGGCTCGGGCGCACGACTCCGAGGAGATGGCCGTGTTTCTCGAGGAGTTTGCCGACTGGATCGAGCGCCACCTCGAGGACTGGACGGTGACCAACAACGGCGTGCTGCTTCCAGAGCGTCAAGCGCCACTACATGCGCATTCGTCCGCCGGAGAAGGGCGAGGCCTACGCCTGCGAAGAGCTGCGGCACGGAGATCATCCACATCAACAATCGTCCGCCCGGGCACGCGTGCCGAGTTTGAAGCGCGCGAGATTATCGATGCGGGCTTTCTGGAGCTGGTGCGCTACGGCGTGCGGCGCGCCGACGATCCGCTGATCATGGACTCGCTGAAGGTGGTGGACGCCGTGCTGAAGCGCGATCTGCCGCAGGGTCCGGGCTGGCTCCGCTACAACTGGGACGGCTATGGGCAGCGCGCGGATGGCGGTCCGTTCCTGGGCTGGGGCCAGGGCCGCGTCTGGCCGCTGCTTGACGGGCGAACGCGCACACTACGAACTGGCCGCGGGCAAAGACCTCGCGCCGCTGATCGCGACGTACGAGCGCTTCGCGACACCGGGGCCAGATGATGCCGGAGCAGGTGTGGGACGAGGCGAACCGGCCCGCGGATGGTCTGGAATTCGGCAAGCCTGCCGGATCGGCGGTGCCGCTGGTGTGGGCGCACGCCGAATACCTCAAGCTGCTGCGCTCGGCGGTGGACGGCAAGGTCTTCGACCGCATCGATCCTGTGTACGAGCGCTATTGCGAGCCGGAGGGAAGGCGGAAGCGGCGCGGCCAATCTGGAGATCTACACCCGCAGCCGGCCGATCCAGAAGATTGACCGCCGGCGACACGCTGCGCATTCTCGACGAGAGCCGTTTTGAAGTGGTGTGGTCCGACGACGGATGGAAGACGACGCAATCGTACCATCAGCCGCAGCCTGGGCAGCGCAGGCTACAGCGCGGATCTTGCCACGGCTCCGAACCGAGCGCAGGAGCGGTGGTCTATCATGGACTCTCCACTGGCCGGAGCAGGATCGCTGGCTTGGATACAACGTGGAAATCAGGATTGAGCCCAAATGACGAACATTCATACCGGGCAAGCGCACCGCGCACGCGCTATCCATCGAAAGGAAGTTGAATCAGATCTTATGGCAACTCTCGCGGATCTCTCCCTCGACCAACTATCGATTGACACATTGCGGCTGCTCGCGGTGGATGCGGTGGAAAAGGCCAAGAGCGGCCATCCCGGGCGCGCCGCTGGGCTGCGCTCCCATCGCGTATCTGCTGTTTCACAAGATGATGAAGCACAATCCGGCGCACTCCAAGTGGGCGGATCGCGATCGCTTTGTGCTGTCGAACGGACACGCGTCGGCGCTGCTCTACTCTACGCTTTTTCTCTCCGGATACAAGGTGACGCTGGATGATCTGAAGAGCTTCCGCCAGTGGCACTCGCACACGCCGGGCCATCCCGAATACGGCGACACAGACGGCGTGGAAGTGACCACCGGCCCGCTGGGTCAGGGCTTTGCGATGGCGGTGGGCATGGCCATGGCCGAGAAGCATCTGGCCGCCATCTACAACCAGCCCGGGCTTTGAGATTGTGGACCACCACACCTATGCGCTGTGCGGCGACGGCGATCTGATGGAAGGCGTCTCGCACGAGGCGTGCGCGCTGGCCGGAACGCTGGGTCTGGGCAAGCTGATCGTGCTCTACGACGACAACCTGATCTCGCTCGACGGGCCCACGGAACTGAGCTACAACGACGACGTGCTGAAGCGCTTCGAGGCCTATCACTGGCACGTGCAGCGCGTCGCCGACGGCAACGATCTGAACGCGATTGAAGCGGCGATTGAAGCGGCCAAGGCCGAGACCGGCAGGCCTTCGCTGATCGCTGTGCGCACGGTGATCGGCTACGGCAGCCCGAAGGCCGGCACCAACAAGGTGCACGGCGAGGCGCTGGGCGCGGCGGACACCGCGGCGACCAAGAAGTTCTACGGATTCCCAGAGGACCAGAGCTTCTATGTGCCCGACGATGCGCTGAAGAACTGGCGCAAGGCCGTTGATCGCGGCGCAGGCGGCCGAGGCGCGAGTGGAAAAAGCTCTTCGCTGCGATATGCAGCGGCAGTTTCCCGAGCTGGCGGCAGAGTTTGAACGCACGCAGAAGGGGGCGCGCAAGAGCGGATGGGAGAAGGCGATTCCCAGCTTTGCGACCGATAAGAAGCAGGCTACGCGCAATGCCGGCGGCGCAATCATGAATGCGATCGCCGACGTGGTCCCGGAGCTCTTTGGCGGCGCGGCAGATTTGACTGCTTCGACCAAGACGATCTTCAAGCCCGGGCGCGAGCTTCCACGTCGATCCCGCGGGGCGCAACGTCTTCTTTGGTGTGCGCGAGTTCGGAATGTGCGCTGCGGTTAACGGAATGGCGGCACACGGCGGACTGATTCCGTTCGGGTCGACGTTCTTCTGCTTCTCCGACTATTGCAAGCCAGCGATGCGCCTTGCGGCGCTGATGCAGGTGCATTCGCTCTTCGTCTTCACGCACGATTCGGTCGGGCTGGGCGAAGACGGACCAACGCACCAGCCGATTGAGCACCTGATGATGCTGCGCGCTGTGCCCGCATCTCACCGACTTCCGCCCGGCAGATGCGAATGAAACCGCGGCGTGCCTGGCGGCTCGCGCTGGAGCGCAACGGGTCCGGCTTCTTTGCGCTGACCCGGCAGGATCTGCCGGTGATCGACGCAACCACGCACGACGTCTACGCCGGTGTGAGCAAGGGCGCGTACGTTCTGGAAGACGCGGCGAAGCCGCAGGTGATCCTGATCGGCACAGGTTCGGAAGTTTGGCCTGCTGTGGATGCAGCCAAGCTGCTGGCTGCCGAGGGGATCGCCGCGCGGGTGGTGAGCTTGCCGAGCTGGAAGATCTTCGAGGAGCAGTCCGCAGAGTACAAAGCAAGCGTGCTTCCGGCGGGGGTGCCCAAGATTGCCGTCGAAGCAGGTGCGACGCTGGGCTGGTGGAAGTATGTCGGCCAGGACGGCGACGTGATCGGCCTTGATCGCTTTGGCGCGTCGGCGCCCGGCCCAAAGGTGCTTGCCGAACTTGGCTTCACCGCTGAGAATGTGGCGGCTCGTGCGAAGGCGTTGCTGAAGAAGAACTAGGGACTAGGGACTTGGATGGCTGACTCAGGCAATTTCGCAAATCGCGATGTTTTTAGTCCCTCTTCTCTAGTCCCTAGTCGCCTTCCCCAAAGGAGTGCAATGAAACTCGTCATCAGTTCGGACCACGCGGGCTTTGCTCTGAAGGAGGAAGTGCGCGCGTACCTTAGCAAGGCCGGTCACGAGATTGTCGATCTGGGTGCGTTTACGTGCGATCCGCAGGACGACTATCCGGACTTTGCGGAGCGCGTGGGCGAGGCGATTAAAAGTGGAGAAGCTCCGCGCGGCATTCTGATTTGCGGATCGGGTGTGGGTGTTTGCGTTGCGTCCAACAAGATTCCCGGGATTCGCGCGGGCATGTGCCATGACACGTATTCGGCCCACCAGGGGGTGGAACACGATGATATGAACGTGATCGTGCTTGGCGCGCGCATTATCGGTACCTCTCTGGCTTACGAACTGGTGGACACATTCATCAAGGCCAAATTCATCTCCAACGAGGAGCGCTTCACGCGGCGGTTCAAGAAAGTGCTGGCGATCGAAGCGAAGTATCAGCGCAAAGACAACGGGCCTGCGTAGCGCGCATCCACTGTCGTCCGTATCGAGTGGAATGATCTGCGATGCGGGACGATGGTTCAACAACGACTCGGACCGTTTCACAGACTCCCAAAGAATCAGAGGCGCCGATGTTCCCCTTCGACGTAATCCTCTTCGATGTCGGTGGTGTGTTGCTGACCAATGGCTGGGATCACCGCGAGCGCGCGGCTGTGATTGACCAATTCCACCTGGACCTGGCGACATTTGAAGCACGTCACCCTGTGCCGAACGATGCATGGGAGCGGGACGCCATCACCGCGAAGGATTATCTGGACGCCACCGTTTTTTATGAGCCGCGCGATTTTTCGTTTGACGATTTCCTCGCCGCTATCTGCGAACAGTCGAAGCCACTTGCCGGCGGCGCACTGGGAATCCTCAATGAGCTGGCCGTATCAGATAAGTGCATGCTGGGGGTTCTGAATAACGAAGCGCGCGAGACGAACGAGTATCGTTTCGAGAAATTCGGTCTGCGGGGACCCATCCAGGCGGCATTCAGTTCCTGCTACCTCGGGCTCCGCAAGCCTGGACAAGCCATCTATCGACGGGCACTGGATATTCTCGGGAAGCCCGCGGAGCGAACGTTGTTCATCGACGACCGCGCGGAGAATGTAATGGGAGCCGTGTCTGTGGGAATGCAAGCGATCCAGTTCTGCGATGCGGAGACTCTCAGGGGTCAGTTGGAAGGTCTCGGAGTTCTCGAGGGGAATTCGTAGCAAGGGTCCAGGCAAAAAGAGGACTCCCGCTCAACGCGCTTTTCGCAAAGCGACGTTCAGCGGGAGTGAAGAGACAAAGGACGAACGTGTCGAAGCTAGGCGTTGTAAGTCGAGGACGAAACGCGGCCTCCGCGGCCGGTCCAGTTGGTGTGGAAGAACTGGCCGCGCGGCTGATCGGTGCGCTCATAGGTGTGCGCCCCGAAGTAGTCTCGTTGCGCCTGCAGGAGATTCGCAGGCAGCCGACCCGTGCGATAGCCGTCGAAGAACGCCAGCGCGGTCGAGAACGCCGGGGTAGGCACGCCCAGTTCGATGGCATGCCCCAAAGATTTGCGCCACGATGCCTGGTACTGGTTCAGGGCGCCGGAGAAGAAGCTGTCGAGCAGCAGATTGTCGAGCCCGGCATTCTTGTCGAAAGCCTCCTTGATCTTGCCCAGGAAGCGGCTGCGAATGATACATCCGCCGCGCCACATCAAGGCGATGCCGCCCATGTTCAGGTTCCAGCCGTTCTCCTTCGCGGCCGCACGGAGCAGCATATAGCCCTGCGCGTAGGAGATGATCTTGGAGCAGTAGAGCGCCCGCCGGACATCCTCGATAAAGGCGGCGCGATCTACGGCGGGAGTTTTTGCCGCGGGCCCCTCAAGAATTTTCGACGCTTCGACGCGCTCGTCCTTGAGCGCCGAAAGGCAGCGAGCGAACACCGACTCGCCGATCAGCGTTACCGGCTGACCCAGATCGAGAGCGCTGATGACGGTCCACTTCCCGGTGCCTTTCTGACCCGCGGTGTCGAGAATCTTGTCCACCATCGGCTTTCCGTCTTCGTCCTTCTTGGCAAAGATGTGGCTGGAAATCTCGATCAGATAGCTGTCCAACTCGCCCTTGTTCCAGTCGGTGAAGACTTCGGCCAGCTCGTCGGCGGAGAGGCCCAGGCCGCGCTGCAGCAGGTCGTAAGCCTCGCAGATCAGTTGCATATCGCCATACTCGATGCCGTTGTGGACCATCTTCACGTAGTGGCCTGCGCCGTCTTCGCCTACCCAGTCGCAGCAGGGAGTGCCGTCCTCCACCTTGGCGGCGATCGACTGGAAAATCGCCTTGACGTGCGGCCATGCAGCCGGATTGCCTCCGGGCATGATGGAGGGGCCGAAGCGCGCACCTTCCTCGCCGCCGGAGACGCCGGTGCCGATGAAGAGGATTCCCTTCTCGGCCAGTTCTTTGGTTCTGCGGTTGGAGTCGGTGAAAAGCGAGTTGCCGCCGTCGATCACGATGTCGCCGGGCTCGAGGAAAGGCACGACGTGGCTGATCATCTGGTCGACCGTATCCCCGGCCTTGACCATCAGCATGATGCGGCGCGGCCGCTTGAGCAGGCGGGCAAGCTCGTCGATGGAATGGGCGCCGACGACCTGCGTACCTTTGGCCTCATTGGCCAGAAAATCGTCCACCTTGGAGACGGTCCGGTTGAAGACGGCCACCTTGAAGTCGTGGTCGTTCATATTGAGGACAAGGTTCTGTCCCATAACGGCAAGGCCAATCAGGCCGATATCACATGTTGCGTCTGGCATAAGCTCTCCGAAGGAGTTTTGATAGCGTTACTGAACGTTATGTACTCGCGTCCATTGTACTGTGGTGGTCAGACCTCTGACGTTCGAGGCGCGCGTGGCTATCGCAAGGGTCGCGCGAACGGGCGCGGCAGGATATTTCGCATTGAGCCCCGACGTTCCTGGAATCCGCAACCGGCGAAGTGTCATCCAAGAAGTTCGGACGCTTCAACTTTCATTCCCCAAGAAAACAATCAAGAAATCAACTCCCGGAGGTAGAGGTTATGCAGCTTGGACTTATTGGACTTGGCAAGATGGGAGGCAACATGGCCGAGCGCCTCCGCCTGGGGGGTCACCAGGTGGTGGGGTTCGATTTCAATGCTGAGGCGGTGCAGAAACTGACGGCGTCCGGCAACCTTGGCGTCTCCTCTCTTGAAGACCTGGTGAAGAACCTGAAGGGTCGGAGGGCGATCTGGATCATGGTGCCGCAGGGCAAGCCTGTGGATGACACGATCGCTAAGCTCGAGCCGCTGCTGAATCCCGGCGACATACTGATCGACGGCGGCAACTCGAATTACAAGGACTCCATGCGGCACCACAAGGAAGTGACAGCCAAGGGCTTTGAGTTTGTGGATGTGGGCACTTCGGGCGGCGTGTGGGGCTTGAAAGAGGGCTACAGCATGATGATCGGCGGCGACAAGGAGGCCGGTCGAATATCTGCGGCCGATCTTTGAAACGCTCGCCCCGGCAAAAGACAAGGGCTGGGGGCACGTGGGACCGGCGGGCGCTGGCCACTTCGTCAAAATGGTCCACAATGGCATCGAATACGGAATGATGCAGGCCTTCGCCGAGGGTTTCACCATCATGGAGCAGAAAGAACGAACTGCATCTCGATCTCGCGCAGATAGCGCAGATCTGGCGGTTTGGCAGCGTGGTGCGAAGCTGGCTGCTCGATCTTACAGCCGACGCGCTAGCGAAAAATCCTGAGCTGAAAGGACTCGAGGCCTATGTCGCCGATTCGGGCGAGGGCCGCTGGACCGTGTATGAGGCGATCGATCTCAACGTTTCAGCTCCGGTCATTACGGAGTCTCTTATTCGCCGCATTCGTTCGCGCGAAGAGAACAACTTCACCGACCGCATGCTGTCGATTATGAGAAATGCCTTTGGCGGTCACGCGGTGAAGATGGACGAGGGAGAAGGGACTAAGGGTTAGACCCTAAAGACCAGGGAGTAGGAAGTAGCTACGGCTAGGGAGGTCGGCAAGTATGGCAGCAACAGCAACCGTGCAGATGAAGGTACATCCTGAGGATCTTTCCCAGGTCCCTCAGACAGTCGAGCGCATTCCCAACCCAGGAATCATGGTGATCTTCGGCGCATCCGGCGACCTGACAAAGCGCAAGTTGCTCCCCGCGCTATTCCACCTGGAGCAGGTTGGACTGCTGCCGAAGAACTTCGCCATTGTCGGCGTGGCGCGGCGCCCCCTGGGCGACGAGTTCGCGGCGGACATGCGCGAGGGCATCGTGGAGTTTGGCGTCTGTGGACGAGGCCGACCCGAAGCTCGAGGAGTTTAGCGGCAAGATCGGTTACTACGCGCTCAGCTTCGACGATCCCTCCCACTACGCCGGCCTGAAAGCCGAGTTGGATCGCATCGCGCAGGAGAAGGGCATCGGTCCGGACCGCTTGTTCTATCTCGCAACCGCGCCGGAGTACTTCGCGCCGATCATTGAGAATCTCGGCGCGCAGGGGATGGCGCAATCTGAGCAGGGCCGCGTCGGTGTGGTGATCGAGAAGCCGTTCGGCCACGATCTCGAATCGGCGCGCGAACTGAACCACCAGGTCAACGCGGTCGTTCCATGAAAACCAGGTGTTTCGCATCGACCACTACCTCGGCAAAGAGACGGTGCAGAACATTTTGGTCTTCCGCTTTGCCAACGGCATCTTCGAGCCCATCTGGAATCGCAACTACATCGATCACGTGCAGATCACGGCCGCGGAGACGCTGGGCGTCGAAGGCCGCGGGCCGTTTTATGAGAAGGCCGGCGCGCTGCGCGATGTGGTGCAGAACCACGTGATGGAGCTGCTGAGCTTTGTGGCCATGGAGCCGCCGTCAAGCTTCGATGCCGAAGCCGTGCGCCGCGAGAAGGTCAAAGCCTGGCGCGCAATTCCTCCGATCCCGATTACGAACGCGGTGCGCGGCCAATACGGTCCCGGCGTCGTGGACGGGAAGAAGGTGACGGGCTATCGCGACGAAGAGCGCGTCAATCCCGAATCCGGTACCGAGACGTACGCAGCCGTGCGGCTGGAGATCGAAAACTGGCGCTGGGCGGGCGTGCCGTTCTATCTGCGCGCGGGCAAGCGCCTCAAGAAGCGCGCAACGGAGATCAGCATCCAGTTCAAGCAACCGCCGCTGCTCATCTTCAACCGCATGCAGGCGAGCGGACCGTGCCAGGAGATTCAGCCGAACCTGCTCACGATCCGCATTCAACCGAACGAAGGCATCTCGCTGCGCTTTGGGGCGAAGGTGCCCACTACGCCGGAGATGGCAGTCTGCCCGGTGGTTATGGACTTCGATTATTCAGCGGCCTTCGGTACATCGACCGCGAACGGCTATGAGCGCTTGCTGCTCGACGCGATGCTCGGCGATCAGACACTGTTTGCGCATCGCGATGGAGTGGAAACCACATGGGCGCTGTACACGCCGATTCTCGATGCCTGGGCAAGCAAGAATCCCGAGGTGTTCCCGAACTACTTCGCTGGCACCTGGGGTCCGGACTGCGCGGACCGTTTGCTGGAGCACAGCGGACACGTTTGGAGAAATAGTCTGGGAGGGAAGTAGGTCGCGCGACGAAGTGCGTAGCCAAAGAGAAAGGGCCGGAACTCCGAAAGGAATTCCGGCCCTTTGGCTTGGATTCTGCTCACCTATTGGCAAGAGGTGAATGCGAGGTTCGGCACCGCCACGTTGTAGGGTCCTGTTCCTGTCAACGCGGAAGCAGGAGTTGACTGCAGTTCAGACGGACTGCAATCCAAAGTGCCGCCCGATGAAGGCACGGTGGCGACTCCGTCGACAACATAGGTGGCGAGCGGTGCACTCTGCGCGAGTGTCGGCCCGCTTGCAGACCATGCTCCGGCATACGGCCCACCAGAAGGCAGCTGCAACGTATAAGTCGCGCAATAGGTGCCGGTGGGGCAGGTAAGGGTATTGGTTGACGCAGCTGTCTCCACGGCAAGAGTGCCTGCTGCCTGCGTCGAAGTCGGAGGCAGCGGGACGGTGTAGGTGACGGAGTTCACCGTCTCAAGCGCGCTCAACTCAACGTCGGCTACTGTTCCAGCCATTGCGCCAGTCTGCGAGGTCAGGAGCCCCGTGAGATTGGCCGCGCTCGCCGCAGGAGTTGCCGGCATAAACAGGTTCAGCGTGCCTGTCGTGCTTCCCACTGTGACTCCGGTGACGATCGTTGGATCGTAGAAAGCGCCATCTGCGCGCGTCCCTACGACCACTACGTCGTATGTTCCAGCCGGAAGCGGGCAGAAAACAAACGATCCGTCAGCTCCCGCCATTGCGGACATCACGATGCGGTCGATACTGGCTTTGTCTTTTTGTTCCAGGTTCACAGTGACCGATCCGTTGACAGCGTTCCCTGTGGCCTTGTCGAGGATCTTGCCGTTGATCGATGAGGATGTGGTGCTGACCTCGCCCGCGTGCAGCACTGGCTTCAGGCGGAACTTGCCGTTGCCTTCACGCACGATGGAAGCGCAGGTGTTGAAGTCGATGTCCAGATCCTTGGTTTCGCCCGCGGCAATCGTGAAGCCACCCTTGGCAATCTGGCCTGAGGGAATCTTCAGGCCCGTCTTTGCTTCGCTGGAGAGTTGCAGAGGGCGGGGATTTGACAGATCAGAATTGAGGACGACGCAGTTTGCAGAGTTGCCGCAGAGATTTCCAGAAATGCTCAGGCTGTTGTCGGCCAGAATGATTCGGATCTGCTGGTATGTGCCGGCCTGAAGCTGCTGCGAGTCGCCCAGCGAAGCCAGGAAGCATTGGTTGTTGGCCTGACCCAGCAAGTCCACCTGCTTTGGAGTCTTGCTGAGATTTGGTGTCAGATCAACCCATCCGCTGTCGTTGTCACCGGCGGATGCGCTCATGTGCGCCTGCACGTCGGTTATGGTGACGAATACGTGCGAATAGGGGCCGCCCGGAGCAATACAAGTTGCCGGATCGCTGATCATCGTATTCACGGTTGCCATCCCCGACGGCTTATTCGCGACGGTCATGCTGCTGCACGCGCCCACAAACAGCGCAGCCACGATGAGACAGCTTAAGAACAGAATCGGCTGGAAAAGCAGGCTCGACGAAACTGCCTTGCGTTGTCGCAACATTTTCTTCCTCCCAGAATGTCTCTGCACAGGAGAGGAACCAAGGTGATCCAATCGGGTCAGGGGGAATAATTAAAAGGCTGTTCTACGGAGTAGGTCTTGATAGTTTAAGCAACTTTGACGGCCACTTAGAGAGTTTGGAAAGTCATTTATTCGCGAACCACCTTAACGAAAGTACCTTCGGGCAGGTCACCTTCGAGCAAGTGCACGACTCCGTCCTTGACATAGCCTTCGAGAACCTGCCGGGGAGGCTTGGTTGCCGCCTGTGCACTTTTGCCTGCAGATGAACTGCCGGGGCGGGGAGCGGCTGTCCCGATGGACGGGTTCGCGGAACTGCCCACAGGCTTGCCCATTCCCTTGTCCATGGCCTCGTTCGCAAGCCGGTCGGCTTCCTGGTTTCCTCCGCGCAAGGTGTGGCGCATCTCAAATCGATCGAGGGACTTAGAGAGGCTCTTCGCCTCTTCCCAGAGCGGGCGAAGCACCGGGCTGGCTACCTTGTATTGGCCCTTCATCTGCTTGACCATCAGTTCGGAGTCGGAGACGACTCGCAGGCGCTTTACGCCGTTCTCGCGGGCCCAGGCCAATACCGCCAGCAGGCCCTTGTATTCAGCGAAATTGTTGGTCTGGTTCCCGAGGAACCCGCTGAGCCGGGCCACCACGCGGCCCTGGCCGTCCTCGATCACGGCGCCATAGCCGGAGGGTCCCGGATTCCCTCGCGATCCGCCATCGCAGTGGGCGGTATGCCAGCCTTTGTCCGCGGCGTCCAGGGATTCCAGTCCTGAAAAGAGTGATTCAGTCATTCGTACCTAGTGTAACGGGCCGCCGCCAAGCGGTCCGTCGCTTCAGATCCGCTCACAAACCACCCTAAGCCGCGTCTACTACGATGCGAGTACTTCTGCAGTTCCGGAGCAGATATATCGATGGCAACAGATGCAGTTAGCCACCGCATTACGCAGAGCGCAACGGCCGGCTCTTTCGCGTGGTCAGCCAGCAGAAGGGTACAATCTTCCGCAGGAATGGCTACTTCGCGGGCAATGGACGGACCGGATCGCGCTCAGGAGCGTCAGCAAGCCCGTGCGCCGGAAACGGAACTGATTCGGGAGGCGCAAGCAGGCTCCCGCGTCGCCTTCGATGCATTGGTTCGCCAGTATGAGCAGCAAGTGCTTCGGCTGGCGCTGCATCTTACCGGCTCGGAACACGACGCCGAAGACATTTATCAGGAAGCCTTTCTGAAGGCATTCCGATACATCGGAAATTTCCGGTTTGAGTGCTCGTTTTATACATGGATTTACCGGATCGTGACCAACCTGTGCCTCGATCAGTTGCGTCGCAGGAAGACGCGCCGCGAGGATCAGGCGGTGGTCCTGGATCACTCCGGTGACGAGATCGACGTGCTCGCGTCGGTTTCAGACAACCGGTCATTTTCGAACCCCGGCAAGGAGCTGGATCGCAAGGTGCTTGGCGAGCGGATTCAGGCTGCGCTGAGCAAGCTTACACCGCGCGAGCGAATGGTTTTTGAATTGAAGCATTACCAGGGTCTCCGCCTGCGCACCATCGGAGAGATGTTGAACACGACGGAAGAAACCGCCAAAAATACGCTCTTCAGAGCGACAAAGAAGTTGAGAAATCAACTGGCGGGATTGAGGTAACGCGTCCCGGGCTGAAAATGCCCGAAGCTTTTTGACGCGCATTGATTGATTTCCAGAGGCTGGAAGGACGTGCAGAAATGAATTGCGAAGTTGCACATGAACGGATCGTGTTGGGCGCCTATGGCGAGCTGACAGATGAACAGGCACACGAGTTGGAAAGGCATCTGGCGGCCTGCCCCGAGTGCAGTCACGAACGGCAACAGGTCCTGGGGCTGCAAACCCTTGCCACCGTCCACTCCGTAATCGAACCGGAAGCAAACCTTGTGGCGCGCTCACGCCTGCGCCTTGAAGAGGCTCTGGATGCCTTGCCGCCCAAGCGCTGGTATGAGCGCCTCGGTCAGAGCATCGTGAACAACGTTACCAGCCTGCAGGCTGCTCCGGTGGCCGCAATTCTGCTGCTGATCGTTGGAGCAGGCGCCGGCACTCTTGGCGGATACGAATTTGCGCAGGGCCGCACCGCCCATATTGTTGGGCGCCCACCGGCGCCTCAGCCTCCACCAGGTGGAGATGCGCCCGCCGAAATTGCAAATATCTCGAGCATCGTGCGTCAGCCCAACAGCGAGATGATTGAAGTCCGTTACAACAAGCTTGTCCCCCAGCGCATCGAGGGATCGCTGGACGACCCAATTATCCGTCAAATGCTGGTGCTGGCCTCAGGGAACGCCTCGTCAGCTGGGGTTCGCGACGATATTGTCGGCCTGATTACGGCTGAGTGCCGCGCGGGACACGCCTGCAAGGGCGACGGTTTCCGGGACGTGCTGATGACGGCCTTGCGTTATGACAAGAACGAAGGCGTGCGCGCAAAGGCCCTTGAGGGCCTGGAGCACTACGTTGCTGAAGACATTCGCGTGCGCGACTCAGTACTGGAAGCGGTGCTCTACGACAGCGATCCTCGCATCCGCACGGCGGCGATCAATATTCTGGAGCCTGTGGAAGCCGATACCAGCGTACGGCAGGTTTTGTCGAGCGTTGCAAATTCGGACCATAATCCTCATATTCGCAATGCGTCCCGGGAGGTTTTGAGCCGGGCGCCGGTGATTCAGTAACCAATCCTTACCTTCGAGCCATTCGCACCGTCCAACAAGAGTGCCAGCTTGACCGAGAGGATCACAAAGGAAGAAACAATGAACTGCTTTCTGAGGCCGTATATTCATCTCGGAGTCGCCGCCCTGGCAGGCGCAATGCTGGCGGCGACACCATCGGGTGCAGACGCTCAATCTTTGCGCATCTCACAAATCGTTACCGAGCCAAATCCACTCGCCGTACATTCCGGTTCACAGGGATATCTGGGTGTTCTGGTGAGCGACGTTGACAGCGATTCAGCGTCCAAACTCAAGCTCAAAGAAACTCGCGGAGCGGTGATCACACTGATCGATCACGACGCGCCGGCCGCGCAGGCGGGATTGCGAGTCAACGACGTGGTGCTGGAAATGAACGGGCAGGCCGTCGAAGGCGCTGAGCAGTTTGGCCGCATGATGCGCGAGGTTCCTCCGGGGCGCAAGATCAAGCTGGTGATCAGCCGCGACGGCGCCTCGCAGACCATCGGCATCGAACTGGCGGACCGCAAGAAGATGGAGAACGACGTCTGGAAAAACCTCGGAAGCAATACCGATGCGTCCACGTCGGCTCCGGGAATGGGAATCCTGGGCGGCAACGGAAGCGGCGGTGACGCACCGGCCCCCGGCGGCTTCCACATGCCGTTTATCGGCGGCTCATTGAATGTGGGCGCGCTGGTGGAGCCGCTCACGTCGCAGATGGCGGATTACCTGGGGGTCTCCAGCGGACTGATGGTGAAGCAGGTGGCGCGCAAGGGCGAAGCTGCCGCCGCGGGATTCAAGGCTTTCGACGTGATCCTGAAGGTCGGCACAGATACAATCTCCACCATGTCTGACTGGGATCGCACACTGCGGGCGAACCAGGGCAAGCCAGTGGCGGTGACGATTCTCCGGGACAAGAAGCAGCAGATCCTGACGCTCCAGGTGGATTCAAAGCACAAGAGCGATGTGGAATTCAACGGGCTCCTTCCCGATGGCCCCTGTTCGCTGATGGCGCTGGCGGATCCTGCTTTTGCGCAGGACCTGGCCAGAGGCCTCACTCTCAACGAGTCAGACATTCAATCGATGCGCGAACAGGCTGAAGCGCTCAAGGACCAGTTCAGGAACTTCGGCGACGAGGGTGGAATCTGGAAGTTCGAATTCAGCCCGGAGCAGGCTGAGCAGTTTCGCAAGCAGGCTGAACAATTCAGCGATGCTTTCAAGGATCAGGACTTCCATTTCGATCAGAAGCAGCTCGATCAGATGAAGCAGCAGATGGAAGAATTCCAGAAGAACTTCAAGCCTGAAGATTTCAAGCTTGATCAGAAGCAGCTTGATCTATTGAACAATCAAATGCAGCAGTTCCAGCAGGCCTATCCGCCCGACTTCGACAAGAAGCTTCGCGAGGAGATGAAGCGGCAGATGGACCAGCTGAAGCGCCAGATGGAAGAGATGCGGGCGCTGGGCTTTGGGGACCACGTCTAGAAGGATCATCAGATCTTCACACAGGGCGCTGCCGGAGCTACCGGTCGGCGCCTTTATTCTTTTGGATGAAATAGTTCGAGATGCGGGCGTCGCAGCGAGAGGTCGAATTCATGCTGATGGAACAATTGTTCGCATCGGGTGTCATGCAAATGGGGCCGTCACGAGTGGATCCCAGCCGGCAAGTCGGCGTATTCAATTCTGACTTCATCTCGGGACTTCCCGCTCTTCGTGCCGCGAAGATGGAGGAGTTCCGGTGGATCGTGGGCGAGTGGAGCCACGAAAATGCCGTCCCTGCAACCTCAGCCAACCCCGCATATATCGACATAGGCAGCAGCAGGTTCTCGCTGTGCGACAAGAGCAACTGGGTCTGCATCGTCGCGCCCGATGGGCGTGAGACGCCGAACATCACTTTCGATCCCTTCAGCAAACAGTGGATCTACCTGTTGATGAAGGGTGCTTACGGGGTGCTTCGCTCGCAGGAAGGATGGCGAAACGGCCAGATAGCCTTCACAGGGTTGATGACGATGCTTGGCATGAATTGCGAGTGGCGCCTTACGTGGTCAAGAGATGGAAATGACCGGTTCTCATTCGTCAATGAGGAACGCAAAGCCGACGGAACCTGGGAGTACATCGACGAATGGCGATTTGTGCGCAAGGGGTGACAGCTGCCTTTGGCTGTCAGCTCACTCCGGCTTGCCGATCAGAAGATCTGTGGCGAACGATGCGTTTTGCGGGATCGTGGCGGCCATTCCTGTCGGCTTGATGTTCGGGCCAAACAGCGGGTCGGTTGTCGCGATCGTGGAGACATCGACGTCGGAAATCTTGGTCTTCAGCGACGTGTTGATTGAGTCGATGAACTGATTCGCGATCAAGGCATAGCCAGTGTTGGTAGGGTGCACCCCGTCGAGCGAGAACAGGCCGCCCAGGTAGGCTGTCGTTGCGTGATAGCCATTAATTGTCATGCCGTTCTGCGCCAGGGTCTGGACAAGCGCGTGAATGTCTACGAGCACGCCACCCGCCGTGGCAACCTGCTCCGCAATGACCGTGTTGTACTGGTTAACGGTCGCCTGCACTGCCGCAATTTCTGTCGGGTCGAGGAAGCCGCTTCCTGTGAGCGGAACGGGGAGCTGCCCGTGCTGAATGGCAACGATATCGCTCTGCACTTCAGCGGCTCCGGTGGCGTTGATCAGGTCGCCATTCTGAATGCCAAGGGCCTGCGCGATCTGCGCCTGAGGAAGTCCCGTCTCCGCGGCCGCTTGCGCAATGATCAGAGAGGCCGGTGCGAGATAAGGCACGCTTGTGACGTCGGGAATGTTCGCGACGATGACCTTGGCCTTGGTTTGGCTGTGGAGCGTACTCATCAATAGCTGAAACTGCTGCGTGAAGGTCGCGACTGGGGTCATCGCGGCCGGGTCGCCAGCGGTATCGCCGGCCAGGGCGTCGTCGTTGCCGATCCAGACAAACAATACGGTGGGGTTCAGCTGGATTGCCTCGTTCATCTGGCTCTTGGTGTTGCCCACCGGAAAGCCGAGCACCAGGTCCGTGATGATGTCCTCGTCGTTGGAGGGAGTCAGGGTTGGCGTCGCATTCATAAGATCCGCAAGCTTGTGGCCCGGCACGGCAAGGTTCGTGGGCTGTGTCTCAGGGTTGTCGCGTCCCTTCGTGGTGCCTGAGGCCTGTCCGATGACTGGAGGCGGTCCCAGACTGATGAGTTCGAGAACGGCAGGAGCGCCCGGTGGGCCGATCAAAGGCAATGTCAGATTGGCTTTGGCCTGCGTCGCTACAAGGCTTGCCCAGCCGTTTGGTTGCTGCAAGTCAAGAAGCGATCCGTTCTGAAAGCCCGCGCTGAGCGAGTCGCCAATCACAACCGTCGTAGCGAAGTTGGGCGCGGCTGACCCACCTCCACCACCGATGCCTGTCGTGTTCTCGATGCTGTTGAGGATGCCGCAACCGGAAAGAGAGACAAGAGAAGCTGCAAGAGCAAGAGACACAAAGGGAAAGGCGCGGAAAGCACACCCGGCCCCGGGGGCTCGGTTTTTTGGGGGATTCATATATGGAGGTTAGATGCGCGATGGCCGGTACAGGTAGTTTGGGCTGAAACAGCACCTCTGTTCCGCGGAATGACTTTAGCCGAATTCCTCAAGGGCTTGTTTCCCTTTGCGAAACAAGGCTTGCATCGCGCGCCAGACCCATCGAACCATCAGGATCGTCAGCACCAGCAGCACTGCCACGATGGATGCCGCAATGTAGGGGTGCTGTGTCGCCAGCCATGTGATGAAGATGGAAAGCGTGTCCTCGCCCATGCTTAGCACGGCGTTTGAGATCGGTTCAGGCGAAGAAGTGACCGCAGCGCGCGCGGCAGTCTTGCCGCCGGTGGCCACAAGGGCAATAGCGCCACCCGCGGCAGCGGCCGTCGTGTGTTGCCACGGAGAAAGGCTGCTTGTGGCCTGGTACGCAAGCAGAGCCGCGGCCGGGACGCGGATGAATGTGTGCAGCGTACTCCACACCAGGTCAAATCCTGGAATCTTGTCTGCAAAGAATTCAACTACGAAAAGCGCGGCGCTCACCCCGATGACCCACCAGTTTTCCAGCAGATTCAGCGAGCTGGGCAGTGTGAGCAGGTCGAAGCGGGCCAGCAGCCCAAGCGTGGCCACGGTTGCGTATAAATTGAGCCCGGCAGCAAAACTCACAGCCACCAGCAGCGCTACTAGCTGGTCACCAACAAACCGCATGCCGCGAGTATATGCGCTTTTTGCTACTTAACGCCCTTGTCAGGATTCCAGACTCCATGCAGCTTGCGCACGTAGATAATCTGGCCGACGTGGTAGGCGTTGTGGGCGCCGATGTGTGCGATGAGCGATGCGTTTTTGGCAAGAGTTGCGTCATCTGCCAGTTCGACTGCCTTTTCCCAGTCGGCGAGCACGTGGTTGAGTTTCTTGACAAGGTCACCCCATTGTTCGGCGCTGAAGTTGTCAAAGGTCTCATTGTTGTTGCCATCGAAGGCGGGCGGCTTCTCTCCCTTGAACTGCATCAGGGAGCGGTTATCCCAGTACCAGATGTGGTAGGCAAGCTGGCCGACCGAGTGGTTGCCTTTGCCCGGGCTCCACATGGCCTGCTCGGCGGTCAAGCCATCAACGGCAATGCTGACCGGGACGAACCAGTCCTCGTCGGTGTGCGTGGTGCGGAGTTGCTCAAGCAGCACGCCCCGAAGATCGCTTGGGGGCTTCTTGGCGTTGTTTTGGGCGATCGTTGCGAGCGGAAGGGCAAGAAACAGAAAGGCCGAAGACAAAACGAACGGCATTCTTTTCACAGGTGGACCTCGCGGCAAAGTATAGCCGCTCAAAACCGGTGGCTGGGTTGGAATGTGACGGGCCCGCCGGTTGGAGTCCGGCTCGCAAATTGAGCGCGTGGACTGGAACACAAAAGGTGACTTGGATCACATAAGCGGCTAGGGTCGGGAGCCATGACGGTCAATACACAGACGCAGGCACAGCCCGTTCTCGAATTTGCAGAGTCATCGGTACTGGTCCGCGCCCAACAGCCGGGGCTCACGCTCTTTGGCGTGGGGATGATCGGGCTGGGCTTGGTCGGGCTGGCCGTGGGTGACTTCGCGATGACGTGGCAGCCGGTGGCTCCGTGGTTTCCGGCCCGGACGGCGCTGGCATACGGGGCGGCCCTGTTGATGCTGGTTTGCGGCGCGGGACTGTTCTTTCGCGCCACGGTGAAGTGGTCAGCGCGCGTGCTGTTTGCCTATTCAATTCTGTGGACACTGCTCAAGGTGCCGGCGCTGGTCGTGGCCTGGCGTGTCGAGGGCGTCTGGCTGGGTTTTGGCGAGATTGCGGTTCTGTTGGCAGGCGCCTGGACGCTGTTTGCGCGGCTTGGCGATGCCGGTGAAAGCTGGGTCACGGGCGACCGGGGCGTGCGCTGGGCGCGGTACTGGTTTGCGGTGTGGCTGATTCCGATCGGGCTCTCGCACATCGTCTATCCCGCGATAACTGCAACCTATGTGCCGGCGTGGCTTCCAAACCGGCTGTTCTGGGCGTACCTGACCGGAGCGGGTCAGATCGCTTCGGGACTCGGAGTTCTGTTCGGCGTGCTGCCGCGTGCTGCCGCGTGGTGCGAGGTGGGTCAGATCACTCTTTACACGCTGCTGGTATGGGCGCCGGCAATCTTTGCTGCGTCGACGACGCGCCTGCCGTCGACCGCCTTTTGGATCTCGTGGGCGATCGGAGCAGGCGCGTGGGTTGTGGCGCAGAACGTAAAGGCGGCTTGAACAGGTCCGAGCTTTGCTGCGGTGCGGCACCCCCTCCCTCGGATTCTGTAAAGAAAATCCTTATTTTCAATGGCTTACGAGGGCAATAATACGCTTGACGCACATGTTGAGACGGGTGGGTTATGGAATTGCCGTGGCAGGGCAGTTTGCACTCTCTGGAGGTTTGGGGAGTGGAGGTTCTCCAATTGCTTCAGTATTTCCGTCTACATCGGCGTATTCCGTGCACTTTTTGCTCTGGGGATCGCCTTTGGTGGCGTGCATGCTGCAAAACTTGGACCAATGCGTGACGTTGAAGATATCGTCGTACCAAACTTGTCCCCATACAGCGAAATAAGAGTCTCCGCGCACAATCGAATCGTATTCAGCATCAGTAAGCTGAAGCGGTTCAGCATGTTTGCTGTCGATGGTCTTGATTCGAACGACATCGAATTGGGAATGAAATGTAGGGTAGATAACGCTCTCCTCCGCAGACTGCCCGTCTTTAAGAATCTTGATTGGATGCATGCCTTGAGGTGGCCTTACTCCTATCTCCGGCATACCCAAAGCCTGATTCCTATCAGGGAGGGCCGGGTCTTTCCCCATAGATACCACTTCACTCAGGAGAGCATGCGAAGCGGAGCGTACGCGCCACAAGCCGTGCGGAAGCCAAGACGCTATAGAAAATGTCCACGTCTTTGCTCGAGTATCACACCGACGACAATCTGGGGCCGCGTTTTAATCACGCGATCATCTTTGACGAGGCGCAACGTGCGTGGAACAGATCGCAGAACATGAAGAATTTCGCGAGACTATTCGGAGCCGGAGATGCTACTTCGCATCATGGAGCGCCATCGGATTGGGCGATGATTGTTGCTCTAGTCGGCGGAGGACAAGAGATCAACGACGGTGAGGCTGGACTGGAGGAGTGGGGTCGAGCGCTCGTCGGTGCCTCGAGGATTGGTTGATTTATGCGTCTCCCGAGGTCCTGGAGGGCGGCGCCTCCACGGCGGGGCATCGATTATTCGATGCCGCATTGGAACGGAAAGAAGTGCAAGCGAACTCATCATTGCATCTACTAACTTCAATCGAAGTTTGAGGGCAGATCAATTAGCAACATGGGTAAATTTGTTGCTCGAAGGAAGTGCTGAGCGAAGCAGCGTCACTGCGCATTACGGAGAGGTTTCCAATCTTTCTTTCGCGAAGTCTTGACGAAACACGGCTCAAGCTTCGACAGCAGGGAATCGGGGCTGAACGTTTTGGAATGGTTGGTTCTTCCGGGGCGGCTCGATTGCGGGCAGAAGGCCTGGAACCAAACTCGTCCTTTCATGCGTACAATCCGTGGAAACATTGGTATCTGGCTGAAGTGTCAGATATGCGTTCGAGCTACCGCTGCGAAGTGTTGCCACGGAATTTGAGATTCAGGGATTGGAGCTAGCTTGGATCGGGCTCTGATGGGGCGCAGATTTCGTTTTGGAGAATGTGGAGGATGGTGACGCGAACGTTGCGTCACGGCAGGCAAGGCATGGAGCGCAATTAAGACGAAGAAACGAAGATCTACAAAAGAAACGCTTACCGTGTGTGGCTGACCCGGGGAGAAAGGGAAGGCGAATCTTGCTCGGCGAGGAAATGCAAATGATCCCACGAACTTACCCGATGAATTCGATCGCACCGCACGGTATTTGGTGAAGCGGTGTGGCTTGTTGTCTTAGGGAAACCTCAAGATGTCCGTGTCTAGGAGCTCTCCATAGAAAGAGGTAAAACGGGTCCCGGAATGCAGACCATTCGGCTTCACTTCCCCACGGACTTTCGTCGCAGGGCCGAAACGCGCTCGGTAGGACGACAGTGCTGAGTTTGTCTTGGGTCCTGGTGGGTTCGCTCCATGCTTCGGCAGGTTGACTCGAATTCCTCATAGGTTGACCAGTGGAGCGTTACGGTTGCGTTGTCGATGAAGGGGCCGGTCTGGAACTTGATTCCCTGTTCGTTTGGGCGGTCCATTACGAGCTCGGGACCGTGCCAGGTTCCGGCTACGTCGAAGAAGCCGCGATGCTGATAGTTGATCGCGAACGGATTTCCCCATTCGAGCAGGCGGAAGTCGATCAGGCCGGTGTCGGCGTTCAGATAGCCTCCGTACCTGGTGCCGCTTAGTTTGAGCCGCTGGGTTTTGCCGGGCGCGATGCAAAGCCAGCCGTTGCCGCCAAGGTGGGACCTCACGCCCTTTCCCTCACGCCGTCCGCCGCTGTGGAACCCCTGGGGCCGTCCCGGCCAAAACGACACGTACAGCGGATACGTCTTCCCGTCCTTTGCCACGACCGTGCCCGACCCGTGCCAGAAGAGCAGCGGAGTCGAACGCCCGCCGATGTGCAGGGCCCAGGGGTTCAGCGCCACGGTCACTGCCCACACGAAAGCGAGCGCGACGAATGACCACACAATCAGCTTCGCCAGGCAACCACCCAGGCAACCACTTAAATTCCGCATGCGCGAGAGTATATCCGGTGCCGATTTTTCCGGCTTTCAAAATCGCGTCTCTTGTTGCTCGGGATGACCGCGGGTTGAGGTTCGTGGTTTCCCACCCATGACGCGGTGAGACTGCGTCATGAATGGGGCACCTAGGCACCCAGGCTCGTGCGTGGCGTTCGATTCTGGACATGGGGTTTCGATTTCGGGCAGGCGGGGTCGTGCGTGGCGGGGAATTGGAGGCGGAAGAGTCTTGGAATGAGGCGCTTAAGGGAAGACATGGTTTGGCGGGCAAACTGCACTTCATAGCGGCACCCTGGTGTGTGGAGGCCTTCATGCGGATGCTGCTTCAGGACCTTCGTTATGCGCTGCGCCAGTTGCGCAAGTCCCTCGGCTTTACGATCACTGCCTTGCTGACGCTGGCGCTAGGCATTGGAGCCACCACCGCGATCTTCACGTTGGTCTACGATGTGCTGCTGAAGCCGCTGCCTTATCGCAATCCCGAGCAACTGGTCGTCCTGGAAGAGCAGGTCGCGGAATGGCGGGATGCTTATCCGACGGTGGCCATGAATGCGAACCATTTCCAGTTCTGGCAGGAGCACAGCAAGACCGTGCAGTCGATGGCGATCATGGGCGAGGCGTCATATCCGCTTGGGATCGGCGAGCATCCGCTGCAGGTGACTGTTTTGCGTTCAACGCCGGGCATCTTCGCCGTGCTGGGAGCCGCGCCGCAGATTGGCCGCGAGTTTACCGCAGAGGACGACAGGCCAGGTCATGACCACGAGATCATCCTGCTGAACGATCTCTGGCGCAGGGAGTTTCAGGGCGATCCGCACATTCTTGGGAGGACCATCACGCTCAATGGATTCCCGTACACGGTGATTGGGGTGATGCCGCGATCATTCCATTTGCCGCGTTTGGGCTCCTCGATCTTCAATCCGGGCGGAGCGCGTCCGCAGCTGGCCGAAGGGCTGGTGCCGATGGGACTCTCCACCGAAGATTGGCAAGAGGAAATGGGCGATTTCAACTACTTCGGATTGGCTAGGCTGAAGCCGGGTGTTTCTGCGAGCCAGGCCAATGCGGAGATGAATTTCCTGGAGCAGCGGATCGCAGCGAAACTGGCAGCGGATGAGAAGGTCACGCTGGCAGCGGTTCTTACCCCCTTTCAGAAGTTGCTGGTGGGAGAGAACCAAAGACCCCTCCTCATCCTGCTGGCGGCTGTCGTGGGGCTGTTGCTGGTGGGCTGCGTGAACATCACGAACCTCCTGCTGGCGCGGGCAGTGGGCCGCCGGCGCGAACTGGCGATCGCTGCAGCTCTTGGCGCGAGCCGGGCGAATCTGTTGCGCGCATCGATACGCGAGATCGCAGTGATCGCCTTCGCCGGAGCAGGGCTCGGGATTCTATTGGCGAACGCGATTGTTCCAGTCATGCAGGGTTATCTTCCATCGGCGCTCGATTTCCGCGGCCCGCTGCACCTGGATTGGGCAGGCGTCGCTTGTGCGCTGCTGATGGCCGCCCTGGCCATGTTCGTCGCGGGGATGATTCCCGCATGGATGAGCTCGCAGGCGGGGCCGCACGATGTGCTGCACAGCGAGTCGTCGCTTGCAAGCGAGTCAAGGGGCACCAAACGATTGCGGGACCTGCTGGTGGCCGCGGAGGTAGCGACCAGTGTAACGCTGGTGTTGCTGACTGGACTCCTGGTAATGAGCCTGTCGAAGCTTATGCACGTGGAACGTGGATTTGAAGCAGAGCATACGCTCACGGCAACCATCCATTTGCCTGAGAATGGCTACGGGAAAAAGGAGGATCGATTCGCGTTTTACAAGCGCGTGCTTGACGAGATCTCCCACTTGCCTGGGGCGCAAAATGCAGGCGTGGTGAGTGTCGCTCCGTTGAGTGGCGATTCCTGGAGCGACCTGGCAAAGCCTGTGGGCGACACGCGGCTTGTGTCGCAGATGCCACTTGAACATTTTCGGTGGATCAGCCCCAGGTACCTCGAATCGATTCATCTGCCGCTGATCGACGGACGTTTTCTGAGCGCGAGCGACGAGGGCAAGAACTATGCACTGGTTTCCCAACTGACCGCGCGTACGCTTTGGCCCGGGAAGGATCCACTCGGGCAGCAGTTTACGCGAGGCGATCCGAGCCATCCGCAAGAGAACCTGTTCACGGTGATCGGCGTTGTGAAGGACGCTCGTACGATTTCACTCGGCAAGCCCGATCCAATGATGGTCTACGTTCCTTACTGGTATCGGGCCCAGTCGGGCGGCAGTGTGGTGGTGCGCACAACGATGAACCCGGCAAGCATGGCAACCGCGGTCCAAAGGCGGTCTGGAAGTGTCGATCCGGCGGTCTCAGTGCCAACAGTTCGCATGCTTGGAGGCGTGGTTTCCGATTCGGTAGCCAATCTGCGTTTTGAGATGAATCTGCTTCTTCTGTTCGCCGTCGCGGCCTTGCTGCTGGCGGGTCTGGGTGTGTACGGAGTCGTGACCTATTCAGTGCTGCAGCGGCAGCGGGAGATCGGCTTGCGGTTGGCGATTGGCGCACAGGCTGCCAATGTGTACAAGCTCGTGTTGCATGACGGCATGATGCCGGTGGTGCTCGGCGCCGCTGTGGGCATCGTCATCTCATTCGCCTCGGGACGCCTGATCGGGAGCCTGCTGTTCCAGGTGAGTCCCTATAGCCCCATTGTGGCGGCCGGTGCAGTCTCCTTGTTGTTGGCAATCGGCACAGCCGGATGCCTGCTGCCCGCTCGCCGGGCAGCCTCTGTGGATCCGGTTCAGGCGCTTCGAAGCGAGTAAGAGCGGCGAGCGTCTTATCGGACTTAGACGGACCATAAGTCGCAACTAGCTGCAGTTATCGATCCCGATTGCAAAGTGGTGCAGTTATGAGTCCGGCGGAGGAACTTATAAGTGAGATTGTTCGCAGGTTGCACCAAGCTTGGTGAAATCCACAGAATTGACCGGGGTTTTGCACTTGCTTCCACAGATCGATACAGCCTAATGTCTCTAACTAGCAGGTGACTCCGCAGCTGATCGGAACTGCATAGGCTACCTGGCAGGAGACGCAAGTAACGGTTTCGGTTTTAGAAGTTCACAGGCTGGAAACGGCCGGTGAGCGGAAGGACAGAGATTGAGAGTGCGTCGAGAGTCAGACTGGCAGATGCCGTGACCCGATTGGACACCGAAGATTCATCCGCGGCGCAAGCCGAGGATGCAAAGTTCGATTCAGCTGGGGATACATCATCGACCAACCGTCGATGCGGACAAGGGGCGACCCGAGAAAGCATAGACGTTGAGCCGGGAGATGAGTAACCGGGGCAACTCGGGAACGAGTCAAGCGGCGACGCCAAAGGACCTAGGTTTTTGGGGTAACTCAGGAAGTTAGTCCAGTGGCGGGCCAAAGTTGGAGATTCGGGGCAACCCGGAGATCAGACGATGGCAAACCGGATGGTGCGAAAACCGGGGCGACCCGGGGAGTCGAATCAGCCGGTGCCGGATGATGCAGGATTCGGGGCAACCTGAAGACTGATCGTCGGCGATACCGGAGGCGCAAAGCAGCGGGGCAACTCGAGGCTTTCACAACCGGCACCGCCGAAAGATGTGTGAATCGAGGCGACTCGACGATCCATCGCCGGTAAAGCCGGAGGTGAGGACAAGGGGCAACCTGAGGACTCATCAGAGGCGGGGCAGAGGCGCGAGAGCCGGGGCAACCTGGAACTTAATAGCCGACGCAACGCGGAAGGATCCGGGATTCGGGGAAACTCGAATTTCGATCGCCGGCACAGCCAAAGGGCCAAGACGAGGGGCAACCCGAGTATTGGTCACCGGCGAGGCCAAAGGATGCGGGGTACGGGGCAACCCGGAGACGCAAACCTGGCCGAGCAGGATGATTCAGACGGCGGGGCAACCTGCAATCTGAACGAAAGGCTGACAGGCCGATGCATGATCCGATGAACTGTGAGTTCACCCTAGGAAGCGCCAGAGGCTGAAAGGTCTCTGGCGTTTTCATTTTCTGGGATGGGGATGGCTGGAAGCTCCAGGTCTCCTGACGCCGAGCACCGCGAGGGAGGCCTGGAGCGGCGCTCCGGCAGACAAATACAGAAAAATCAAGACTGGCGAGGATGAAGTCCCAGGTCTCAGAATCGAGTGGCACCCAGGTTCGATGGTTGCTCTCTTAGTGCATGGCGGAGGCGCCGGGGCCCTGGCCGGGGCGGTTCTTGCTGAGCATGAAAGCCATGAAGACGAGGAAGAACGACAGCCAGGAGAGCTCCATGTAGACGTCCTGGTAGCCCTGCATCTGCGCCTGCCTGGTTGAGCTGGTTGTAGAGGCTGGCAAGCGCCAGGCCGCTGCTGTTGTGGCTCGCCGAAGCTGCCGCCGAGAAACCCGTTCAGCGCATCGCGGTGCTGATCGAATGCGTCGGAGCCCGATTGCATGACAGTCTTGCAGGTGTTGCTGGTGCCACATGGCGCGGCTAGTCACCTGCGCGTTGGTGATGGCGATCATGATGCTGCCGCCGAGGTTGCGCACGAAGTTGATGAGGCCCGCGACCTGGTTGCTTTCTTCCTTGGGCATGCCGACGTAGGCGGCGTTGGTGATGGAGATGAAGCAGAAGGGCAGTGGCAGCATCTGAATGACGCGCAGCCACGAAGCCTGCGAGAAGCTCATCTGCAAGCGTAGTGACGTAGGCGGCGTAGCGGAAGGTGACGATGAACATGATGAAGCCGCAGACGGCGAGCGTGCGCGCGGAGATCTTGCCGGTGGCAAAGCCGGCCAGGGGCATGACGATGACGAGCGCGATGCCTCCGGCAGTGAGCGCCAGTCCGGCGGTGGTGGCGTTGTAGCCGAGCAACTGCTGCATGAATTGCGGTTGCAGCACGGTGTTGGCGTTGAGCACTCCGCCCACCAGCATCATCAGGAAGCAACAGATGGCGAAGTTCTTGAAGCGGAAGAGCTTGCAGATTGATGAGCGGATTCTTGTGCCGCCACTCCCAGACAACGAGACCGATGCATGCCGGCGACGAAGAGGAACGGCGAAGAAGCGAATGAAGCCGGAAGCGAACCAGTCGTTCTCTTCGCCCTTGTCGAGCATGATCTGCAGGCCGCCCATGGCGATCGTGAGGAAGGCGAGGCCCAGGTAGTCCATGTTGCGGAGCTTGGACGGGTCGGCCTTGATCCACGGCGGATCTTCGACGAGGCGCGTTACGAGAACGAAGGCGAGGATGCCGACGGGAATGTTGATGAAGAAGATCCAGCGCCAGGAGTAGTTGTCGGTGATCCAGCCGCCCAGGGTGGGGCCGATGGAGGGCGCGAGCACGGCGACGAGGCCGTAGAGCGCGAATGCCTGACCGCGCTTGTGGGGCTCGAACGAGTCGGCCATGATGGCCTGCGCCATGGGCTGCATGCCGCCGCCGCCCGCGCCCTGAATGATGCGGAAGAGCGAGCAGCATGGGCAGCGACGGCGCGGCGCCGCAGAGAAAGCTGGCAATCGTGAAGACCGTAATGCAGAAGACGAAGAAGTTGCGGCGGCCCATCAGGCTGGAGGCCCATCCGCCGAGCGGAAGCACGATGGCGTTTGAGACGAGGTAGCTGGTGAGCACCCAGGTGCCCTGATCGGTGCTTGCGCCAAGGCTGCCGGCGATGTGCGGCAGGGCCACGTTGGCGATGGAGGTGTCGAGCACCTCCATGAAGGCGGCCAGCGCAACGGTGGCTGCGATCAGCCATGGATTGACCCGGGGCTTCCACTGCGGCATTGATCAACCGGGTTGGGGTTGGTCATCTGCCTGGGCCCGCGGGCTGCAGTCTGCAACTCGGGCAAAAACTCTCTCCTGACCTAACGGTTGCTGTTTATGTCGATGCGGGACCGGCGCGGCCTATGTGCTCTCAAGCACGCGGGGTTCGTTCTTCGCAAATCCGGCAAATATCTCGTTGGTTTAGATGTGGTTTCCCGGCTCCGGGGTTCAGGGATTGTGTTTTTGCGCTTCACGATGCGGCACTTGCGGCGGGCGAGGCCGTTGCGGCAGGAGCGGGAGCACGCCAGCCGACGAGGGCAATGGAGAGCGCCACGATCTGCATGGCGACGATGAAGGCGACGCAGGCAGGCCACTTGCCGAGGGCCCAGAATGCTCCGGGGACGACGCCGGCCGCGGTGCCGCCGAGGTAGTAGCAGGTGAGGTAGAGTCCGGCGGCGGTCACACGCGCTCCGGGCGGGGCGGCGACGCGGAGATGGCTTTGCGATGCGGTCTGCGCGATGAAGACTCCGCTGGAGAGCATGGTGAGGCCGAGGATGACAACCGGGAGCGACGTGAACAGAGCGTCAGCAGCACGCCGGCGATGGAGCAGCAGATGGCTCCGCCGATGCCGGCGCGAAGGCCGACACGCGTGATGAGGTATCCGGCAGCAGGGGTGACGACGAGGCCGATGAGGTAGACGAAGAAGAGCGAACTGAGGGCCGTGGTGGACAGCGAGAACGGCGGAGCGCTGAGGTAGAAGGTGATCCAGGTGAAGACGCCGACGAGGGAGAAGAGCACGTTGAAGCCGACGGCGAAGGTGGCGACGAGGCGGCGGTTGCTGAACATCGCCTGGACCTGATCTGGAAAGGCCGATGCATGAAGTCTGCGGCGATTGCGGCGCGGCGGCGGCCGTGCGGCAGCCACGCGGCCACGGCGGCTGCGCCGGCGAGCGAGGCGATGCCGAGAGCGAGGAAGCTGACGCGCCAGCTGAAGTGGTCGGCCAGGATGCCGGCGGAGATGCGACCAATAAAGCCGCCGAGCGCTGTGCCGCTGACGTAGAAGCTCATGATGAGCGCGACGCGGTCGGGCGGCCACTCCTCGCCGATGTAGGTGACGACGACGGCGATGATGCCGGGGACCATGATGCCCTGCAGAAATCGCCAGAAGATGAGCTGCGCAAGCGAAGTGGAGGTGGCGGCGAGAAGTGTCGGAATGGAAACGCCGAGGAGCGAAACGACGATGACGCGCTTGCGCGGCAAGGCGCTCGGTCAGGGCTCCAAAGATCGGCGCAGAGATGGCGACGCCGAGCGTTGCGGCCGAGACGGTCATGCCGACGCCGGTCTTCGAGGCGTGAAACAGATGGGCAAGCAGCGGCAGCAGGGGCTGCGTGCAGTAGAGCTCGAGAAAGGCGCACACGCCGCATAGGGTGACGGCCGCTGCAGCCAGCCGACTGGGTGAAGGGTGGCCGGAGAGTTGTTGAGGAGCTTCCAATCTCAGGATACCGGAGAGGCAGAGACGCGGCGGCGTTGAGCATCGTGCACGGATCTCGCGAGGCGGTGCGACGGTATAACCTAAGCGGAGATGGATTCCCCTTCCTCAAAGCCCCAGCGGCGCGGCATGGAGGCGTTTGCCTCGCGCGACTTCAGGCGATATCAACTGGCGCGCGTCGCGGTGATTCTGGGCGCCGAGGCGCAGTCCGTCGCGGTGGCGTGGCAGGTGTACTCGATCACCCATCGCGCGCTCGACCTCGGATACACGGGGCTGGCGCTGTTTTTGCCGGGGTTGCTCTTTCTGCTGCCCGCGGGACACGTGGCGGATCGCTTCGACCGGCGACAGGTCATTCTGCTCTGCTACGGATTGCAGGTGTTTTGCACGGCGACGCTTGCTTCGCTCGCGTACGCCGGCACGCACAATATCTATCCATCTACGCGGTGCTGTTTCTGATCGGCACGGGAAGCGCATTTTCGGCGCCGGCGAGTTCGGCGCTGCTCCCGCACCTGGTGCCGGAGAAGCACTTTGTGAATGCGGTGACGTGGGGCGGAGCGATCTTTCAGATTGCCAACGTGACGGGGCCGGCGCTGGGCGGAGTGCTGTTTACGCTGCCGCTGACGCGGTTTCTGCCGAGCCGCGGGCTTGAAGGGGCGGGCATCGTCTACGTCTTCACGCTGTTGACGCTGGCGTGGTTCCTGGTGCTGATCCTGAGCCTGCACGTGCGGCCGGGACGCATGGAGCATCGCGCCGCTTCGCTGAAGGTGGTGCTGGCGGGATTTCAGTACGTGCGGAGTTCGCCGCTGCTGCTGGGGTCGTTTTCGCTGGATCTGTTTGTGGTGCTGCTGGGCGGGGCGGTGGCGCTGATGCCGATCTTCGCGAGCGACATTCTGCACACGGGTCCGCGCGGGCTGGGCGCTGCTGCGCGCGGCTCCGGCGATCGGCGCGTTCACGATGTCGCTGGTCATGGCGCGCTTTCCGATCAGCAGGCGGGCCGGTGCGCGGCTGTTTATTTGCGTTGCGATCTTTGGAGCGGCCACGGTGGTCTTCGGGCTGTCGCGGAACCTGTGGCTTCTCGCTGGCGGCGCTGGCGGTCAGCGGCGCGGCCGACATGATCAGCGTGATCATTCGCGGATCGCTGCTGCAGCTGGCGACTCCGCCGGAGATGCGCGGGCGGGTGAGCGCGGTGAATTCGCTGTTCATCGGCGCGTCGAACGAGTTGGGCGAGTTTGAGAGCGGGCTCACGGCGCAGTGGTGGGGCGCGGTGCGGGCCACGATGATTGGCGGACTGGGCGCGCTGGCTGTGGCGGGAGTGTGGGCGGTGCTGTTTCCTGAGTTGCGGCGTGCCGATGAGCTGAGCGCTGAGGCGCTGCGGCCGAAGGCGGCCGAGGAGCAGGCAGCGGCGACGGGGTAAAGGCGGATATTAGCTGCCAGCCGCTAGCCGAGCGTCAGGGGTCCCAGAGTTGGCATCTTAACGATGCGATGCCCGTGAGGAACCGAATCCTGAGATCCCGGCTGGAGGATACGTGAAGACCTGGAAGATTGTTGTGATTCCGACGGTGATCACGCTGACCATCGGGGGAATCTACCTGTTCACAGTGTGGAAACACCGCCAGAACCCCGGCGTTGCCGGGCAGCAGAGGCCGAGCAGCAACTGACGATGGACGATGTGGCCGTGGTGCGGATGGAGTTTCAGCAGCACTTCGAGGATGTGCAGGACCTACGAGGGCAAGAGCGTGTGGATGAAGAACGGCTACACGATGCCCTTACTTTCCGTATGCGGGCGGCAAGGTGGAGTTCGCAAAGACGTGCAGGGCGTGATTCCTCCGCTGCAGCGGCTCGATGTGAAGAAGGCGATCAAGGCGACCGTGCCGAGCGAGTGTGGACGACGGCATCGAGTCACGGGACGCGGCAGGCGATGGTGGTGTTCACGCTCGCCGGACGGCAAGGATCAGTACGCGACTCCGGTTGGCGCGATGGAGGGCAGCGAGGAGCAATACTACTGCGACCTGCTGTTCTTCTACGACGACCCGCACACGATCTATACGCACTGGCCGAAGGATATGTGGGCGGCGGTGGATGCGCACCAGGTGAAGCAGGGAATGAACGAGTTGCAGACCCGCATGGCGATTGGGCAGAAGATGCATCCCGACGGGCAGAAGGAAGGCGACCGCACCGTGACCTACGACCAGGACGGAAAGAACTGGACGGTCACGTTTGTGAAGGATCGGGCTACGGTGGTTAAGAAGGGTTGAGGCTGCGCCCTCACCCGACTTCGTTCTTTGGATTTGCTTTATCCCAGGTCCCAACGGCGGGACCTGGGGTACCCAGATTTGAATGGATTGTCGCTAGCGCTTGAGCAGGTCGATGGGCT
>CAWAZE010000011.1:0-236908 GCA_963786405.1 uncultured Acidobacteriaceae bacterium
GATAGGCGAGGGATTGACGCCACGCTATAAAGATGCCCAGCACCGCGACCGCTGTCCCGGCTCAATGAGCGCATTGGCATTCCATGAGAAGACATGACCTGCTCAGGTGCTATCAGTTTGATCCTTCCAAGATCAGGGACCGGCTGGCATCGAGGACTTCGGTTCGGCTGCCGATGCCAATATCCATGGTGGTGTATCGCGGGAAAGTGATGTTGCGACCGCGACTGAAAAAGTTCATGTAGATCGACCTGCTGCCGCCGTAGGCACTCATCAGGATGGCCATCGTGTGCGATCGCACCGCCAGCGCCACGATGCCGACCAGCCTAAGGGCCACTGCTCCTCCTGCTGCCGGGCCAGCCGTACCCACATCGTTTTTGCCGCCGCTGACCACCATCGCCAGGGTCACGGCGATGCCGGTAGTAACGTAGCGAGACTTCGGGTTTGTTGCTCTCGCTGCGCCCTCTTGATCGAGATTGTCGGTCCGTCCGCCCTGAATACCCGCGAGTGTCGTGTCTACCTGAATGTCGATCCGCTCGGCAACACCAACTCATGGAAGGCAAGGCGAAGTTGACCGTTATGCTTCAGATGCACCGCAGGCCGCACCTGGAGAACCGACCCGATCAGCAGCGTACCCTGCCACCATGCATGCGGCAACGGCGCCTTCCACGAGCCACCGAGCGGTGCCGCCGCGAAGCCATGCATTACGCCCAAGCCCGCGGCTCCCCCAGTGAGACAGTCGGAGTGGTCGCACAATCTCATCACCGCGAGGGCTCCTGGATCGGCAAATCGACCAGGTAACAGACCCCAAGGGACTTCTTGACAGTGACAACACCAAAAAACACCAAGAAACCACGTTAGACGGTCATTCTTCTCGAAAAGTTTACTCACCCGATAAAAAATTGACATAATGCTTACAACGCTTCAAGTCATAGTCGTATCGCGGATCAGGGCTCGGCGCTTGGTCTCACACTTACGACCCCGGCTCGAAAATACGCAAGTGGCCAATCCGGCTGGCGCTTGCCTCACGCAAGTTATTGATTTGGCAAGATCTTCCCCAGGATGGGAAGTTCAAATGTGCGGTATCCTTGGCTTCACCTCTGTTACGCGAGCGCTCCCAGCGGGCGTTTTATCAGCCGGACTATCCTCTCTCGTACACCGCGGTCCCGACCAGCAGGGTAGTTTTTCCACACCGCGTGTCGCACTCGGCGCCACACGACTCAGGGTCATTGACCTGACTGACGGCGACCAGCCGATGCACAGCCCGAACCGCGACGTGACGATCGTGTTCAATGGCGAGATCTACAACCACGCGGAATTGCGCACAGAACTGGAATCCGTCGGAAGACGATTTCGGACTTCGTGCGACACCGAAGTCGTGCTGAACGCCTTTCTCGAATGGGATACCGCGAGCTTTGCGCGGCTGCGCGGCATGTTCGCCGTGGCCATCTGGGTCGAGTCGGAGCAGCGCCTTGTGCTGGCCAGGGACAGAATGGGCATCAAGCCCCTTTACTACCGGGAGCATGAAGGCGAGATCTACTTTGGCTCGGAACTGAAGTGCATCTTCGCAAATCCTGAAGTTCCGCGCAGGATCGACCTCGACGGGTTGAACTGCTTTCTCAGCCTGAATTACGTTCCCGGCCCCTTCACGCTTATTGAAGGGATCAGGAAGCTCATGCCTGGTCATCTCCTCGAATATGCGAAGGGTCGAACGACGCTCCGGTCGTATGTGCCTTCGTCGCCGCCGTTGCCGGGGCCGGCAACTCTCGAGGAAGCCACTGAAGAGTTGGATCACCTGCTGCAGACGTCAGTAAAAGAGCAGTTGGTCTGCGATGTTCCATTGGGCGTGTGGCTCAGCGGCGGATTGGATTCATCCACGGTATTGCACTACGCTTCCCGATTGAGTCCCCAGCGCCTGAAGACTTTTTCGATAACGTTCCGCGGAAAATCCTTCGACGAAAGCAGCTATATCCAGGAAGTCAGCCGCCACTACGGGACCGATCACACTGAACTGAATCTCGATGAAGGCGCCGACCTCTCCGACGTCATCGAAGAACTGGGATACTACTCCGACGAGCCAAGCGCAGATGCAGGAGCAGTGCCTGTCTGGTACCTGGCCAAAATGAGCCGCCGTGACGTCACCGTGGTGCTCAGCGGCGAGGGTTCGGACGAGTTGTTTGGCGGCTATCTCACCTACAAAGCCGACCGGCTGAGGCCGGTCCTCAGCAGCTTGCCACGCCCTCTGCGCCGGGCAGCGCTGAAGTGCGCATGGTGCATTCCCGTATCGGATGAGAAGATTGGCTTCGAGTACAAGGTAAAGAGATTCCTTCAGGGCTCGCTTTTATCGCCCGAGGCTGCTCATGTCTTCTGGAATGGGACATTCAGCGAAGAGGAGAAAAAGGAGGTCTTCCGATACTCCGATTCAAATCCGCTGGCGTCGATTCTCCGGCAGATGAGTTCAAGCCCTTCGCTCGAGCGATATCTGGATTTCGATAAGCGCTATTCCCTGCCTGACGGCATTCTCTACAAAGTTGACCGGATGAGCATGGCGCACGCGGTAGAGGTGCGCCCCCCGTTTCTCGACGATCGGATAGTGGAATTTGCCTCAAGGCTCCCGCTCCGATTCAAGCTGTCGGGGTCGCAGACCAAGGCAGTCCTCCGCACGTTGATGCGGGATGCTCTGCCTCCATCGGTCCTGCGACGGCCCAAGGTAGGTTTCGATATTCCTATTCACGAATGGTTCAGAGGAGTTCTGCGGCCCCTTCTTCAAGACACATTGACAGAGCGCGCAATAGAGCAGAGCGGTTTGTTTGACTGGATCGGCGTTGAAAAACTGATCAATGAACATCTGGAGCGTAGAGCAAATTGGGGGTACCATCTGTGGGGCTTGCTGACACTGATCTTGTGGATGAAACGATGGAGAGTGGAAGGACCAGCGACGGGCATCCGCGTGCTTCCTCTTCAAAACGAGGTTTTCGAGGCGGAGCCATCGTTGCAATGGCAGCATGCCTCGTATTCTGCGCGAACATCGTAAGTCCTCCCCGGTTGATGGACGATGTCGACGCTGTTCAGGCGCAGATCGCCCGAACCATGTTGGAGAGCGGAGACTGGGTAACTGCCCGTCTGGATGGGGTTCCGTACCTCGAAAAATCTCCGCTGATCTATTGGATGATGGCGGCGTCCTACCGCGTCTTTGGCGTGCACGATTGGGCGGCGCGGCTACCAATCGCATTGGGCATTGTCTTGCTCTGCTGGGTGACCAGCCGATTCGGGCGCTGGGCCTTTGGCGAACGAGCCGGCGTCTACGCGGGCATCTGCCTGGCCACTTGTGCCGGCCTCTACCTGTTTACACGCATCCTTATTCCCGATGCCATTCTCACGCTCACAATCACAGCGGCCATCTGGGCATGGATGAGGCTGCTCGAAAACGACACGACCCGCCGCCGGCTGTGGATGGGAGTGCTCGGTGCAGCTCTCGGGTGCGGCCTTTTGCTGAAGGGACTGATCGCCGTCGTGTTCCCTGTGCTCTCATGCCTGGTGTACATGGGATTCACCCGTAAGCTCCTGGCTCGAGAATCATGGCGGCGCCTGTCTCCCGGCTATGTGCTCACGATTGCGCTCTTGATCGCCGCTCCCTGGCACATTCTTGCAATGCTGCGAAATCCTCCGCTCTTTGCCTTCTCGATGCACAGCGGACCCGGGGAGTATCGCGGCTTCTTCTGGTTCTACTTCTTCAATGAACACCTGCTCCGTTTTCTGAATCTCCGCTACCCGCGCGATTACAACACGGTTCCCCGCGCGCTCTTCTGGGTACTGAATCTCGTTTGGCTTTTTCCGTGGTCCACGTACCTGGCAGGGACAACGAAGCTGACGTATCGCACCGCTACTCGTGCCGGCCGGGTGAGGCTGATGGCGCTCTGTTGGATCGGCGTAGTGATGTTGTTCTTCACTTTCTCGACAACACAGGAGTACTATTCAATGCCCATCTATCCCGCGATGGCGCTCCTGATTGGATCGGCGATTGCCGAAGGCCGCTTTCTCCGCGCGAGTTCTCGAGTCCTGATCGCAACATTCGCAACACTCTCCTTGGCCATGTTCGCGGTCCTCATCCTGGTCGCGCACACTCGCGCCGAAGGCGACATTGCGCAGGCGCTTGTCCAGCACCCCGAGATGTACACCCTGTCAATGGGACACATGGGAGACCTTACTCTGCCGGCGTTTGCCTATCTGAAGCTGCCGCTGGCAATGGCTGCACTGGCCCTGGGGCTCGGCGCAGTAGGGCTGATTCTCAGCAGAGGAAATGTTGACAGAACCGTTGCTTCACTCGCGATAGCGATGATCGTCTTCTTCCAGGCGTCACGCATCGCGCTGATCCGCTTCGACGCTTATCTCGGCTCTTACCCGCTGGCGCAGCGCCTCATGCAATCGCCCCCCGGGCAATTGATTGAGGCAGACGCCTACTACGCCTTTTCGTCAGTGTTCTTCTATACAAATCGACACGCGCTTCTATACAACGGGCGCGTCAACAATTTGGAATACGGCTCCTACGCGCCCAACACTCCGCAGGTCTTCATCGATGACGATGGCTTCACGCAGCGATGGCGCAGCAATCAGCGCTACTATCTACTCGCTTATGGTTCCGATCTGCCCCATCTGAAAAATCTGGTCGGTAAAGAGGATCTGCACGAAGTCGCAGAAAGCAGCGGCAACTTCCTTCTCTGCAACCAGAAATAACCTTGGTTGTTCGACCCATCGGGTGCCCGTAGAGCGAAAGCCTAAGGATGAGAGGCATGAAGATGTGGATCCAGTTCTGAGCGATGAGATGAGGGCCAGGATGGGTGGCGGTAGCGTGATTTCACCACGGCCACAATGAAGGATGGATTTCCCAACGATAACCACCCCATGTGACATCGCTCCGCAATTGATTCAACCCAACCATGGCATCGATTTCTTGCCTTCCTGATCGAATTCAGATAAACCCCTACTCGGCTCTCAGTGACTGCATATTTGCGCAAAAAGAAAATCCTCTTGGAATCGTATTGTCGGTGCAACTAGGCAATCATCTGCCCCATCTCAACTACTGACTTATAGGGTTTTGACCCATTTAACAATTCCTCATCTTTCGGCTCTACAACCTTAAATTCACGTGCCCAACACCGCGCTCTCCAGAGAGGTGCTTTTCCATGAGTGGACATGATGCAATCACCGCGTCCAGAGTATCGCCTGCCACCATCAACAGCTCTGCAGAGTCTTCTGGAATTCGTTTGGCATCTTCATTGGGCCGCTTGGCACCTGACGAATCCATCGACCGTCAACCCATTGACGAGGACAACCACACTACATGCGAAAGGATTCGCGAAGCGATCGTCGCAGACAAAAGCCTCTCGCTATACGCACAAAACATAGAGATCTCGACTGGGCCCAGAGGCGTGACTCTTGACGGCACTGTCAAATCGCAAGAGGAAAAGGACAAAGTAGAAGCTGGCGTTGCGACGGTTGTCAAAGTTGGCAAAGTCTTCAATAAGCTAAAAGTCAAATCGAGCCAAGAGGCCAGTCAAGCGAAGTCTTCGCAACTCCAAAGAACCCAATGAAGAACCAAATACCGAAAAAGAATACAGTCGCATTCGACGTCTTTGGGGCATCCGAGAGAGGCCGGCCGGTAGGAACTTGCCTGGCCGATCCCTGGAGAAAAAATGAACCCCTCATCAACCGCGCGGATGCTGTCGCAGCTCTGGTTCATCACCATCGCGGTTCTCGCAATCTCCGTCCTCTACCTAGCCAAAGTTCTACTACTCCCCCTCGGATTCGCTGTCCTCTTTGCCTTCCTCCTCGCTCCCGTCGTTGCGCTTCTTGAACGTTTGCGCCTCCCGCGCCTCATCGCCGCCCTCTGCGTCATCCTCACCTTCGCCGGCCTGCTCATGGTCGCTGCATGGACCCTCTTCACCCAGTTCGTAGCGATCGCCAACGACCTGCCAACCTACGGCGACAACATCGCGCAAAAAATGCAGTCCCTTCACAGCCCGAGCAATTCCGCGTACAGCCGCGCCCAGCGCGAAATCGAGGACATCAGCGAAGAACTCGGCATCGCCAACTCCACCGGCGCCATTCAGCCCCCCGGCGAGGCCAAATCCAAACCGATCGGCACCACCCCCGAACACCCGGTTCAGGTCCGCGAAGTCGGCCGCTCCACCGGACGCCTCGATCAGCTTGGCGGCATCATCGAGCCCTTCACTACCGCGCTGCTCGCCATTGTGTTCACCTTCTTTGTCCTTCTCCAGCGTGAAGACCTTCGCAACCGCCTCTTCCGCCTCTCCGGCGATCGCAATCTCTCACGCATGACCCAGGCCATGAGCGACGCCAGCCGCCGCATCTCCCGGTACTTCCTCGTCCAGATCACCGTCAACGTCATCTATGGAGCCATCGTCTGCCTAGCCCTTTACCTCATCGGCCTACCCCACAGTGCCCTCTTCGCCGCACTTGCCACCCTCTGCCGCTTCGTTCCCTACATCGGCGCCCCCGTTGCCGCACTCACACCCACTCTGCTCTCGCTCGCTGTCTTCCCCGGTTGGAGCCATTCCGCCCTCATCTTCGGCTGCTTCGTCGTGCTTGAAATCGTCACCGCCAACTATGTCGAGCCCCACGTCTATGGCAAACACACCGGACTCTCATCCCTCGCCGTCCTCATCGCCGCGGTTTTCTGGACACTCATCTGGGGACCCGTCGGCCTCATCCTCTCCATCCCCCTCACCGTCTGCCTCGTCGTCATGGGCAGCCATGTGCCGTCGCTCGAATTCCTCACCGTCCTTCTCGGCGATCAGCCCGTCATCCCGCCCTACACCGCCTTCTACCAGCGCCTGCTCGCCCACGACGAACGCGAAGCCGTCGATATCCTCCTGACATCGCTCAAATCAGAATCCCTTGCCGCCGTCTACGACTCCATCCTCATCCCCGCCCTCACCGTCGTCGAAATGGAGCGTCAAAAAGGAGAGCTGGAAGAATCCACCGTCGGCTTCATCCGCAGCAGTACTTCCGAAATGGTCGAAGAATTAGGCTTTCGCGCATCAGAAGAAAAAAGTGAACAAGCCCAAAGCGCACCGGACAGCGCTAACTCCGCAAACAGCGCCAACGCCACCAGCATCGTAGTTATCCCCGTTCGGGACGGCTCGGACGACCTTATCTCCACCATGCTCGCCCAGGTCCTCGATCAGGCCGGATTCCAAGCCATCTCCATCCCCGTCCGCGGCATCGACGAAACCGTCTCCGCCGTCGCCGAGCAAAGACCCGACGTCGTCTTCCTCTCTGGAATGCCGCCCGTCGCCATGGCCCGCGCACACCGCATCTTCCACAGCCTTCGCGCCGCCAACCCCGCTCTCAAGATCATCATGGGAATCTGGCACTACAACGAAGATCCGATCCGCGCATCGCAGATGATCAGCCGCATCGAAGAACTCCATATCTCGACATCATTAGCCGACGCCATAGCCGAAGCTCGCGCCCACGCCGCCTCCCACCTCTTCGTGGCTGAGCCTCTGGACGAGTCCCCCCGGCTAGTAACCATTCCCCCCAAAAACGTCGCACACTAAATCCTCCCGCATCCCGCGAATGAGCACTGAGGAACTAGAAGCATACGCACAGACTCGGGCCCTGACGGAGTGGTTCAAGGAAACTGTCTGCACCGTCGATTAGCCTCGCGCCCGCGGACGTGTTCAAGGCGAAGTGGAAGCCGCAGGAAGAGAGCATGAAGCTGTGGATCCATCTCTGAGCGATGAGATGAAGGCCAGAATGGGTATCGGGAGGTCGACGAGATCGAGGGATTGATGCAACGCTGTTCGTACGTGGCGGCTGGTGCGCGCGAAAGAAGCCGCCCCAGGCAAGCTGTAAGGACGATCGGCGAGGAAGGGAGTTTTGGTAATCGGAGCAAAAGCAAGCCGGGCGCAGTTTTACCTTCGAGGGAGGTAACTTGCAGGAGGGGGGTCGCTTGAATTCGGACGCGCCCGTGACTCATTAAGGACAGGTCAAGTCTGCAACATCCATCAAGGGACCATCACCTGCGACGGCAATCTTAATCTTCACAATCCCAACTTTTCCCGGCAAGCAGGTTGCGATTCCGTTTTGATCAATGCTGACGATGTTATTGGGGTATGTGGACCATGCCGTAACCGGCAAAGGTGTGACTCTCGTGGGTGGCTGGTTGTAGATTCCTGTTGGAATGAAGTGTACATGCCCGTTCGAAAAATTTTTGGCATCAGCAGTCGAGGGACTCGCTGTAACCGATTCAAGCATACGGGGCGCGTTCGTGCCACAACTTGAGGTCAAAAATGCGAACGGTAGAACCAGAAAGCGGATTCTGAGCATCACGGGGACCTCCGAAGTTGTAAGCGGAATTGTAATGCAAGAGTGGCTTCACACACAGTGTGCGATCTTCAATGACAGGCTTGTCGAAAAGTGCCATCTCCTCGGGCGCACCCTTCCTCACACCGTCATCCGAAAGAACCTCTCCCGGGGTGGCAAATTGCAATTGGTCGGCCCGGTTGTCAGTTTTGAGCGCGATTCGTGCTGCGACGGTCATTCCGCTCGACGACCACCATGGAGATGGCACCAACAATGATGAAGAAGAGCGCCCATTGAGGATGTTGCGGCCAGAGGACCCTACCCAATCCGACGACCCAGCCAAGCACACCCACAGATGCACCGATAGAGGTCCCGACCCAGCCGGATTCCGCACTCATATTTTGCGCCCTCTGATTCGCGGGTGAAGAATAGCAAAGCCCTTTTGCTTGGGAATGTGATGGAGATCACACGGATCATCGGCTGGTCCGGGTGTATCAACGGCGCCACCCTCAACTCTCGACACTCTGCCTGAAATTCTGATGCGTGGTGTAGAACTCGCCGGCGATCGCCGCAGGACCAGATACACCAGACTGAGAAAGGCGGTCGCTGAGGGCCTCGCACCCGGCTGATGCGTTGAAGGTGAAGCGGAAGCCGAAGGAAGAGAGCCATGAAGCTGTGGATCCAGTTCTGAGCGATGAGATGAGGGACAGGATTTGTGCCGGGAGGTCGACGAGATCGCGGGATTGACACCACGCTACATAAAGGCGGCCAGCCCCGCGACATGGTGCCACCGCTCTTCCCGCGCGATTGCAAGCTGCATTCTCGCTACTCCCAATCGGCTTACGCCGCGGCGCGGATGTTCCTGCGACTTCATGGCTCACACTTGTCCGTCCCATCCATTTGCGCCATCATTATTCAAACGTCGCTTTGGCGGCGCTTGTTTTCAGCCCCCCTGGGGAGGGCTGATTCTGCGAGTCTGACCGTCGCTCATGATTGCCCGGCCAGAGCACCCCACGGGCTGCGGTTCGTAGGCCTCGTAACCGCAGCCCGTGATTGAGACTCCACCAATTGATCATTCGTGTCGCCCTATCGTTGTATCCCAGAAGCGATCGTGGCTATTCCAATCAAGCAACTTTCTCTTTCGTCGATCTGATCGAAGCCTGCAGGGTTCTCGCAGACCGCGGGCGATCGCGCCTTTAGGGACGGCGAGAGGTAATGCATTCTACGAGAACTTATCGACAACGGGAGTCTTCAGACATGGAGGTACGCCATGTTACGGCAGGGTCAACACGCAAAGACATCTATTCGAGTTGCTCAATTGTTTAGCTGCGCGGCTTGTGGCTTGGCACTGCTGGCCCAGGGGTGTATGTCTGGAAACAGCACCAGAAAAGCCTCTTCGCTAAAGTCGACAAAGAATGTGCAGTCGTCCGCGCCGGAACTGAGTTCGCGGAATCAATCGATGCTGGCCCTTTATTCGGCGGAGATAGAGGTCGCGGCTGACAGAATTATTTCGGAATCGCCCTCGCCCGCCGCTCAGAGACAGGCACTGGTATGGAAGGCCGAGGCGATTCCGGTTATGCAGACATCCTTGTTGAACACGGATCCTGTCGCAGCGGTTCTCGACACCTGGGCGTTCATTTTCCAAATGACAGCGTATATGGAACGGCCGGCCTTGAAACAGAAATTGGGTGAGTCCTATCCCGTTGTCGCCGAGACGCTCAGGAACATGGACGCCGAGATGGAGCAGCTTGTGCGGCTGGGTGCGCCTACAGCCAATGTGGCCGACTTGCGTCAGAGAGTCGGCGCCTGGGCGGAGGCCCATCCCATACAGGCCAGTCTGGCTAGGCCGTCAGTCGGCCGATCCAGATGTAATCCGGAAGGTTGGACAATCTGATTTGGGAATGACGACCTCAATCAAGACGCTGGCGGAAGGTATGGGCGACTTTACGGCCCGCTTGGATTCCTACAACGTTTACCTCCCCAAACAGGCGCGCTGGCAGGCCGAACTCTTGCTTACGGATTTCACGCATGACCCGCAAATTAGCGCCGCTCTGTCCAACTTCGCGGTGCTTTCAGATAGCGCTGCGAAGGCGTCAGGCAACATAGACCAGATGCCCGAACTTGTGGATCAAACACGCAAGGCGTTTAAGGCGGATGTTGATGGCGAGCGGTTGTCCGCACAGGCCTTTGTCCAGGAAGAGCTCTTGAGCACCCTGTATGCCTTGCAGCAGGAGAGAATTGCCACAATTGATGCGATGCATGCCGAACGACTGGCCACAACCGCACAAATCCGTGAGGAACGTGAAGCGGCAATGGAGGAGCTTCGTGGCCAGGAAATAGCGGTCATGAACGAATTCGAGGCCATCAGCGAGAAGACCATTCAGGACCTTGACACAAGGGGGCGCGGTCTCATCAATTACTTCTTCCTGCGCGCTCTCGAACTGATGCTGCTAACGCTGGTCTTGTGCTCTCTTCTGGTATGGGCTGTACTGCGGCGCTTCGTCGGCGGGCCTCCAGGTCGCTCCGCAGGGTCACTCGGCCGTGCTGCTGAGTTGGACAGCAACCAGTGAAATGCGGATCAGGGTACTCACAACCGCGCAACTGCCTCACCGGAGTCCAAGGAACGGCTCCGCAGAGCATTCGAAGTGGCGAAACCGGCAAGAGGTGATGCAAGCGATATCGGGATGTTCGGGCGACTCGCCAGTGAGCAGAAAGGCTGTTTCACAAATCGCTACATCGACCATTTGACAGTCGATTCAGTTATGAAGCCAGGAGCGGGAGACCGGGCATGGTTGGGCTGGTAAAAATTACCGGCAGAAAGGGAAGTTCTTCAACATCCTTTTGTTTGTCAGACTGTAAGACCAGGCAATCAGGGAACTTCCCGGCTTGAACAAAGTGGCACCAAACGTGCTTCCTTAGAGTAGAAGTTCACTTTCCATCGTCTGGAGGCATCATGTTCGAATCTGCTTCCCTGCCACTGGGAGTGGCACACAAGCGCATCGCTGTTTATGCCGCTATCGTGGTGCTTGGCGGCGCCGTCGGGGGCTTCGCGATTCATGAACACCTCGCTGCACAGAGTCTTGCGGCAGACAATGTGCAGACGACCGCCGCGCTCAACGCGACCCGGCATGAGCTAAGCGACCTGACAGCGAAGGTGAATATGCTGGCCTCGCGCAACGAAACGCAAGCCGCTCCGTCGAACCCGTCTGCACCGCAGTCCGCGCAGATCGCTACCGGCCGCCGCCCCTCGGCAGCTCATCGGCAAAGAGAGGATCCGCGCTACAAGAAGCTGCAATCGCAAATCGACGCACAGGGCAAGGCGATTGATCAAACCCGCAGTGAGTTGGCAGGCACACAGGGCGACCTCGTCAATACGCGCACCGAGCTTTCGGGCTCGATTGCGCATACTCATGGTGAACTGGTGTTGCTGCAGAAGAAGGGGGAACGAAACTACGCGGAGTTTGACCTCTCGAAATCGAAAGAGTTCACGCGCGAGGGACCGCTTGAGCTTCGACTTAAAAAAGCCAATAGCAAGCACCAGTACGCCGATCTCGAGCTGATGGTGGACGATCGCAACCTGTCGCAAAAGCACGTCAATGTTTATCAGCCCGTAATGTTCAGCACGCCCGACAGTCCGCAGCCAATCGAGGTGGTCATAAACGACATCAGCAAGGACCACATCCACGGATACGTCAGCGCTCCGAAGTACCGGCAATCGGAACTGGCCTCTATGTCGAATGCGGGGGAGAACGGTACAACGAACCCGGCTCAAGGGACGACAACAGACTCCAGTGAGCAATCGGCACCCAGAAAGAAGCTTCCAGTGCCTCAGCAATAGGCGAGTGCCCTAGTCTCAGATATCCCACCACCGCACGTGCCCCATCCTTGCGTTTTCCGCGCAAGGATGGGCTGGCACAATCCCGGTGCCACAGCACAAGGAACTTCGACAGGCTTCCCAAAGCTAGCTCGCGGGAGATTCCGCACGAGTGGCAAAGGCCCCACATCAAATCACATGGCCACGATCTCCGCCCACACCGCAGCCTCAATCGGCAATCCAAGCCTGCGATTCTCGGCGCGCGTTCGCAAGGTCCGCTCTCCCGGGTACCGCACCGGGTCGCCTTCCTCGGCAGGCTGGCAGCGATGGATGGAGTCGATAATTGCTTCCGTGGTTTCTGCCTCTCCGTGGCCCGGCCCAAGTGCAGCCGGGCTGATCGCGACGAAGACCTGCGATTGACCCGATTCGCGCAGTGGATCCTTGTCCAGCTGATGCGTCGCTTTCCCCATAGACAAGATCGCAGCCATCATGTCCAGCACCACCGAAAGACCTGAGCCCTTCCAGCAACCCACTGGCAGTAGACGCTGCGTCTGTTCGATTGCTGCGGGATCGTACGTCAAATTGCCATCCGCATCAAATCCGCCATGTACGGGGAGTCTCTCATCTCGTTTCCTATAGCTCTCCAAAGCGCCATAGGAAAACTGTGACATTGCTATGTCCAGCACCACCGGCCCATTTTCGCGCGGCACCGCAATCACCAGCGGATTATTGCCGATGCATGGCTCAGTTCCACCCCACGGCGGCAGATTCGGTAGAGTGTTCGTCCAGCATATTCCGATCACACCAACCTCGGCTGCCCGCCAACCATAGGTGCCCCCGCGCATCCAGTGATTTGTGTTGCCCAGCGCTACACACCCGATTCCATGCTCGCGGCTCAACTCGATCGCGCGCTCCATCATCGCCCAGGCGTTCAGATTCCCCGGGCCGCGGCGCCCATCCCAGCGCTCTATCGCGCCAAAGCCCGAAACGAATTCCGGTTCGGCCGACGGATCGACGCTGCCGTTTCGCACCATCGACACAAATCGAGGAAAGCGGTTCACTCCATGCGAATACACTCCATCACACGTCGTTTCAGCAAACAGGCGCGCACACATTTGCGCATGCGCCTCGGTGAATTCCAGCTTGCGCAACACTCTCTCAAGCTGCTCCTGCACTGGTTCGAATGGAATTCTGTTCATCAAAGATGATTTGGGCGCCCCCCACCCATGACTGTCAACTTGGCGTCGATTCGCTCCTACTTGTGGATCGAAATTGCCTGCACAGAGTAGGAGCCCAAGGAGACAATCGTTGAGTACGAAGTTCCGCCTTGAGGCTGCAACGAGAGTGTCGAGCCCTGGATCGATTGGCCATTCAAGATTTGATAAAGCGTGGCGTTTGCTGCACTGATGCCTGTATTAGCGGCGCTTACAGGGACATTGTTCAAAGGTTCGGAGCCCGGATTTATGAGCACGATAGCGTCAAGGTCTGCAGCATAGAACGCTGTGACCACGAGGCCATTACCCATCGTTCGAGGCGAGATGCTTTGTGCCATGTGCCCCCCGTTTTGCAGGCCCAGATAGTTGGTCGCTCCAAATAACTGATGCGGGAAGTAGGAAGGATATGGATGGGGGGTACTGCCGAGGGGATACAAACAATCCATGTTGGCATCGATTTCACCAATGAGACAGAAGTAAGGGTGCGCATTTGCGGCAAAGTACACCATGTGGCTGATTACGTTGGGAGGGCCTACGTAGATCGCGTTCAGCACATCAGCGATGTACATGCTGTTCCACATGGGAGAATATGTCGGATCGTTTTGACAACAGGTCTTTGCGTAGTCGGAATTGAGGTTGTATTCGGAGTTGTAGATTGGGAGATCTTTACCTTGGGGCTGCTTGCCTACCGCTACGAGATTCGCCGCACGCTGAAATACGCTCAACGGACCGGCGCCGCTGTTTTGCGTGCGCTGGTAAACCGACATGATGCCGTTATAGGTGTCCCACTGCTCGCCCAATTCATTTCTCGAATACATGTAGTCGTGGTAGCTGATGAAGTCGATGTTCTGCGAGATACTGGCGTCGCTCAACATCGCGCTGACCCATGCGGACTGCAGCCCCGCAGTCGCGGGGCCGCCAACGCGAGCTGAAGACCCGTCGGTCTTCACCTGCGCTCTCATCAGGGGGGCCGCAGCAGCGTATAGGGCGAGATAGTCGGTCATCTTTGAACCGTTCGGGTCGCAGAGCGCGGCCGTGTTCGGCTCGTTCCAGATTTCGTAATCTGTTACGATGCCGGGAAACTCCTGGTCCATGTGCTTCACGTATTGTGCTGCCATCTTGCCCCAGCTCATAAAATCTTTGGGCAACGCATCCACACTTGCGGATCCGCAGGGATTTGGATCCGGCTGAAGCCATGGCGGCGTCTCATACATCTGCAGCATCACCTTGACGCCCCCTGCACTGACTCGCTGGATGACCCCGTCGATGGCGCTCCAATTGGGAGTTGACGTGGCAAACACGGTAGGGATCTGGGCGTAGAAACGCGCGTAACTGATGCCGCCCGCCTCCACGAGATCGAGATCGGCTGCATTGTGCACAGAATCCATCCGCTCTGCGCCAAAGAGGTCAGCGGGGATGGCGTGAAGTGTTGTCGCACGAGAAGCGAAATCGACCAAGACCTGCGTATAGACCGTTGCAGTGGCGTTGGCCGTTGTTGCAAGTGCAGTATCGATGACCGTTATGGTGTGCTTCCCATCAGCGACGGGCGCCGTGTACATGCCTGCATTTGTGATTGTGCCAGTGGTCGCGTTTCCACCAGCCACACCGTCGACGTTGTATGAGAGCGAATTTGCGTCGGGCACGCCGGAAAGTTGAGCCTGGAATACCTGCATTGTTCCGGCGAGCACGGCTGCCGTGGTGGGATAGATTGCGAGCGCTCCTGAAGATGGCCTGGTGACCGTGACCACAGTTGAAGCTGTTGCGCCGCCCCCAATCTCTGTCGCGGTGACCGTACATGTTCCCGCGGTTGAGGGAGCCGTGAAGAATCCCGATGCGCTGTCAATCGATCCGCACGAAGCAGCCCAGGTTACGGCGGAGGTCGCAGAGAACTGAAGTGTTCCGTTCACGACAACAGTAGGATTCTGGGGCGAGATCGAAAGAGTCGAGCCTCCAAATCCTGTGCCCGACAGCGAAACAGTCTGCGGACTGTTGCCGGCTGAATCTGTGAGTGTGAGGACAGCTGTTCTCGCTCCCGCTACTGAAGGCTTGAAAGCGACATTGACGGCACAACTGGCAGCGGGCGCGAGGCTCGAGCCGCAGGTCTGACTCGCGATGAGAAAGTCACTGGAATTTGCGCCTGAGATTGCGATGCTGGTGAAGTTGATTGCGACGGTACTGCCGTTGCTGATCGCGACGGGTTGTGGGTTGCTGATCACGCCCACCGCTGTAGTCGCGAAGGAGAGGCGCGCGGGCGAAACAGTCAAGTTGCCACTCACTGGGGCCGCCGCTCCGATGCCAGATAAAGCCACTTGATGCGGACTTCCGCTTGCGGAGTCTGAGATGGTCAGGTTGGCCGATCGGGAGCCGGATGCCGAGGGGGTAAATGCCACGCCGACTGTGCAGCTTGCCGCGCCGCCCAGCGACGATCCGCAGGTCTGATTGGATATCGCAAAGTTAGAGGAATTTGCACCCGTCACGGAGATACTGTTGATCGTGATCACGGTGGTGCCGCTGCTCTGCAACGTGACTGTTTGTGATGCACTGCGGGAACCCACATTCATGGCCGGAAACGTCAGTGCCGATGGAGTTACGGCGAGAGTGCTGATCATTCCTGTGCCATCGCCCGAAAGCGTGACCGTCTGCGTAGGGTGGAACCCAGAATGTGTGATCGTCAGCGTGGCACTGCGAACTCCGTCGGCAGTTGGCGCGAAGGTCACCGCGATGGTGCAGTTGGAGGAGCCGGCGATTCTGGAGCCGCATGTGTTACCTGAGATGGTGAAATCGCCTGCATTTGGGCCGGAGATGGCAGTACTGCTGACGGCGATTGCAGAGTTGCTGATATTTTTGAGGGTCACGGTCTGAGCAGTGCTTGCAGAGTCGAGATCGACGTTTCCGAATGAAAGGATTCTGGGTGTTGCGATGACGCCAGCCGTTGAGCAGCCTGTCTGCAGGACAGCGCTCACTGTTAAAAGCAAGACTAATGCGAATGCTACTGGACATTTCCATGTTTTACTTGGCCAGCTGGCAGGGATGCGGTTGTGGTATCCAAAAAAGCCTGGGAGAAGGCTGGTGCTGATGAGGAAAGCTTTGGCTGAAGCTTGGCGAATGGAATCGCGCACAAGATGCATTCTTCCTCCGCATCACCGCGAAGCGAGGTCTCGGTCAGCGCTGGAATTGTGATGCGAAGTGTCTCCGGTGCGTTGCCGCAAGCCGTTCAGTGCATAATTGGCCAAAAAGCGGCCCCTCATGGCTGGGTAATGGTATGGATTGCGGTATTTACGCTGTCGATTAAAGGTAGGTGTACAGCGTCTCCCGGCTGATGCCGAACGCACGCGCAACGGCTGCCTTCTTTTCGCCTGCCTTGATGCGAGCGCGAAGCTCGGTCGCACGCTCAGGAGTAAGAGCGCGCTTGCGACCCTTGTAGACGCCGGCCGCCTTCGCCAGTGCGATGCCCTCACGCTGCCGCTCCTTGATCAGGGCACGTTCGAACTCGGCAAATGCCCCCATAACGCTGAGGAGCAGCTTGGACAGCGCGCTGTCGTCGCCATTAAAGGTGAGCTTTTCCTTCACGAACTCGATGACGATGCCGCGCGCCGCCAGATCTGCGACGATCTTGCGCAGGTCATCGAGGTTGCGCGCCAGCCGGTCCATGGAGTGGACGACGAGCACGTCACCCTCGCGGAGATACTCGAGAGCAGCCTGGAATTGCGGCCGATTGGTATCCTTGCCGCTCGCCTTATCGGTGAACGTCTTGTCGACTCGCACACCGTCGAGCTGGCGCTCGGTGTTCTGGTCCACGGTACTGACCCGAATATAGCCAACCCGCTTACCACCCCTCTTCGCAGGTGTCATGCTAGTCCTCCTGAAGTGTGAGGATAGACTCTAAGACTGCCTGCAGTGCACTGTCAAGAAAATGGAATTGCAACCCTAATCAGACGTAAAAGTGTCAACCTCGCAATGTGTGGCTGAGGTATACCTCAATCCGACATTGTCGGCGAGTGGTGTGATCCAACTAGCTCGCGGCGGGGCGGGCGCAGCGGAGAATAGCGTCTATGCTGCGTTCCACATCCTCATCGCTGGTAGACCAGTTACTGACGCTGATCCGCATGGCGGTGCGGCCTTGCCAGACGGTACCTCCGCACCAGCAAGTGCCGTCCTGCTGAATCGCGGCGATGGTCGCCTGGGTTTGCTCTGGCGTGCCAAAGGAGACGAGAACCTGATTGAGAACAACCTCATTAAGGATGTCGAAGCCGGCGGCGCGGAGACCGTCTCCGAATCGGCGGGCATGACGGCAGTTGCGTTCGACAATTTCGGCTAGGCCGCGACGACCAAGCGAGCGGAGAGCAGCGTAGACAGGGATGGCGCGCGCACGGCGGGATTCTTCGGGTACAAATTCGTGAGGATCGCGTTCGGTGCTGGTGGCGACGATGTAGCTGGCGGCGAGCGACATGGCGGTGCGATGGGCGGGTTCGTCAGCACAGAAGATGAGACCGCAGTCGTAAGGAACGTTGAGCCACTTGTGCGCGTCGCTCGCGATAGAATCAGCGCGCTCGATGCCGCGCACGAGGTGCGCGTGCTGGGGCGAGGCTGCCGCCCAGAGACCGAAGGCGCCATCGACGTGGAGCCAGGCACCACGTTCTGTAGTAGCGTCAGCAATCGTTGGCAAAGGATCAAAGGCGCCGGTATTGACATTGCCAGCCTGAGCGCAGACGATGCATGGTCCTGACGTCTCGCGAAGCGCGGCGGCAAGGCGATCGGCACGCATGCGACCCTGCTTGTCGGCTGGGATTTTGTGGACGCAGGCGGAGCCGAGGCCGAGGAGCCGGAGCGCCATGAAGATGGTGTAGTGCGATTCTTCGTTGACGTAGATTTCGATGCGCGGCGCGCCGTTGAGCCCGTTGGCTTCGACATCCCAGCCTGCCTTGCGCAGAACGCTGTGGCGAGCGCAGGCGAGTGAGGTGAAATTGGCCATATGGCCGCCGGTCACGAAGCCGCAACTCATGGTAGAGGGGAGGCACGCGAGGTCGCAGAGCCAGGAGACTGTGATCTGCTCGACAGTTGAGGCCAGCGGCGAGAGAGCAAAGATGCCGGAATTCTGATCCCATGTGGAGACAAGCCAGTCGGCAGCAAGTGCGGCGGGTACGCTACCGCCCACGACGAAGCCGAAGTAGCGAGGGCCAGCAGAACCAATGGTCCCGATGGTGCCAGCGTTGGCAAGGGCTCCGATGACGTCAGCGGGCGGAGTACCGTCTTCGGGCAATGGCCCGCCAAGGTATCGGCGCAATTCATCGGAGGATGCGCTCGCGCGGACTAAGCGCGTGGGGAGGGCGTCAAACCAGGAGCGAGCTTGGCCGAGCACGAAATCAAGGAGAGCCGGGATGGTCTGGTACACAAGGCCATCATCTCCGTGCTAAGCGGAACTCGGCAATGGATTACATCATCATGTGAGTGAGAAAGTTAATCCCTGTTCCTGCGCGACGGGTCGAAGCCGTCAGGATAAATTGACGCATTCAGGGCAAATCGCTTAGCGAGCGACGGGCGGGGCGGGACCTGAACACACGATCCCGGTCCCGTCCCCAAGTGCGCCGAGCACCGCCCCATGAGCGAACCCGGGATTCTAAAAATCGACTTTCCATCTAAAAGTCCCCTGACGCCGGCCCGAACGGCGATGGGTACTGTGAACGCAGTTGTCCTGAGCCCCTGAAAATTTCGCACAATTTTTGAAAATGGGGCCATCAGTGAGGACCAGAACTAATGGTGGGTGTGGTGTGGGATCACCGGAAACAATCTGTCCGCCGGCCGGGTTATGTCCTTTCGCTCACAGTCGGCTCCGAACAAGTCAATGAGCGTTTTGGCCTGTCAGCGTAAACCCATGCCTCAGCGGAAGCCGATTGACGGAGCCTTGCCGACATCCAGGTACCGATCTTTACAGGCGTGTCGCCAATCCGAGTTGTTGCTGAAGTAGTAACTGCCGGTTAGGCGGTTGTCGTTAGCACATAATATGTCCGGTATTCGTAGCAAGTGAAATGTCCGCATAGCGAGCGGCGAGGATGGAGCCATGCATATGCGCATGGAGATCTATCCGAGGACCGCGGTGGAGCGGGCTATGAAGCTGCAGGAAGTGCTTTTACGGGCGACGGCGGGGAAGATCAAGTGGTGGCAGGCAGCAGAGATGATCGGCATCAGCGAGCGCCAGATGCGCCGCTGGAAGAAGCGATATGAAGCCAGTGGCTTTGACGGGTTGCTGGACCGGCGGCGTGGAGTGCCGAGCAGGAGGCGGGTGCCGTAGGCCCAGGCAGAGCAGGTTGTCAGCTTGTATCGAGATCAGTACTTCGATCTGAACGTGCGGCACTTTCACGAGAAGCTCGTCGAGGAACATCAGATCGGGTTGAGCTACACGTGGGTCAAGCAGGCGCTGCAGGCAGCCAGCCTGGTGAAGCGGAAGTCGAAGCGGGGAGTACACCGCAAGCGTCGGGAGCGCCGCCCTCTGCCAGGGATGATGCTGCACATCGACGGCAGCGATCACCAGTGGTTTCAGGATGAGCGTCGGCACGACCTGATCGTGATCCTGGACGATGCCACCAGCGAGATCTATTACGCGCAGCTGGCCGAGGAAGAGACGACCGCCACAGTGATGGCCGGGCTGCGGGCGGTGATCGAACTGAAGGGGCTGTTCTGTTCGCTCTATTCCGACCGAGGAGCCCACTTCTGGCTGACACCGAAGAGCGGGGGCAAGGTCGATTATGACCGTCCCACGCAGGTGGGCCGCGCCATGAAGGAACTGGGAGTGCATATGATCCCGGCCTACTCACCGCAGGCGCGGGGACGCTCGGAACGCAACTTCTCCACCTGGCAGGGACGTCTGCCACAGGAGTTGCGATTGCGCGGGATCCGAACTCTGGAAGCGGCCAACGACGTTTCTTTCCGAGCACTACATCGCCGAGTTCAACCGCCGCTTCACGGTTCCGGCCGCGCAGCGAGGAACGGCGTTTATATCTTGCCGGAACAGGAACCTGGAGATGATCTTCACGCAACGATACGAGCGCACCGTTGATCGGGACAACACGGTGAGCTTTCACAATCTGGTCATGCAGATTGAGCGTGCCGAGTGGCGCCCCACCCTGGCTGGATGCAAGGTGATCATCCATCAGCACCTGGACGCTACCCTGACCCTCATGATCGCCGGACATCGCGTCGGACACTACAGCGCGGAAGGAAAACTGCTGACACCGTTGACCAAAAAACAGATCAAGGCCGTGGAAAAGACGTTGAGAGGAAAAGTCCCAAAAGCAGACTTTCCCTCTCAACTTGCAAATCCCGCACACTACGCGGGATTCGCACTTTCCCACCGCCCACTACTACGGATGATTTATTACTTAACCAAAACCGGACACTTCACTTGCTCAGAAAAGCGGACATTTCTACTTGCTAACGACACTGACGGTTAGGCGGTCACTCGACCGCCACGCGGAAATTGATGTGTTTCCGACGCGCTTTGATGGTTCTGCGAGTCTTTTGAGAGCGATCACTTGTCCGAGCAGGGCGTTTTAGGCAACTTGGACTCTTCCGCAGCAGCAACTGCCACCCGGAACGACCGACCTTAGGATCTCGGCCCATGATTTTCTGCTCTTTTGAGTCCTCAGCATCAACCGAGGGCCACTGAGATTCACTTCCGACGAGTCCGACTCTTCCCCAACCTGGAGCGACCCTTGCCGGCAGAACGCACGCGCCGCATGCAAGGGGAGGTCGCATGTGTAATCTTAGATCGCATCAACTTCCGCGCCCTCAGCCCTGCAAGCAGCGTACGCGGTTCCCGATCAACCTGGGGCAGATTCAAGCCGCCGATCCCCGGATTCGTAGACGGTTTGTTATCTCCCGTGTTGTTCAATCGCGTCTTTATCTGCTTTGCCAGGCGCTATGTGATCTTAGATCCGAAGTGAGGCGAATTCGTGGGGTCGGGACGATCAATTGATCAGCACGGTAACGGGCGCGACTCCTACGGACGGGAGTGAATTGATCAGGAAACGCTTGCCATCCGGCGAGACTGCGTACTGAAAGAGAAGGATACGCGGAGCAATGATGCGGGTCTGGAAAAGAGCATGGGGAACTCCGGCTTCCAGCTTGCCATGCGAGGTATCGATGGCGACAGCCATGAGCTTCTTGTCCAACTCGATGAAATAAAGTTCTTTGCCGTCGGCGCGCCAGCGAGCCTGTGCACCGCCATGGTTTGAGATCTGGATGTGAGCGCCGGGATTGGGAAAGCCCGCAACGAATATTTCGCTGTCCTGGTAGTTTCCTACGCTGCGACCGGCAGCGAAGTAGGTGAACGCGATCCATTTGCCATCGGGAGAGAATTGAGCTTCCACGCCGGGGCCGTATGTTGTGCTTGAATGCTTTTGAAGATCGTAGACGGCCAAATTAGAGTCGCCGTGTGGAAAATCCATGTAGACCAGATATCTGCCGTCCCTCGACCAGTCGTTTGGGATGGGTCTATGTCCGTTGACCAAGGCCTGGGGCTGGCCTGAGTTATCTGTGGCGAGAGTGGAAATCGTGTTCGCTTCCGAATTACTGTACGCTACTGTCTTGCCGTCGTAAGATAAAGCCGGAAACTCGTCGGTCCCGCCGTCGGAAACCGACGTACTGGTACTGCGAGCGAAGTCATAAATTCGGATAGAATGCCTTCCGTTGCGCTGGTCATCCGCTGTAATGGCGAGAAGACTGCCATCCCCCGAAAGAGATGGATCACGATAGCCACGAGACGACACCGATTCGAGATCCTTGCCTTGTCTGTCGAACCAGGACAATCCAGAAAAGTTATCGGAAGCAGACTGAAAGACCACCACCCCGTTGGATGAAACCGAAAAGCCCGTGTTAGAGAAGGCGGAATCCTCTTCAATCTCCTCCGGCGCGATTACCTCCGCTTTTCCCGTCAACTCAAGTCTCTGAAGATCGAAGGGTTGGGCCATCAGACTGCGATTACGAACGAAGAACAAACGACCTGAAGCGAATTGCACCGCGTTGTTGATCTCTGGGGAGATTTTCTTACTGTCTATGGAGGTAAGGGAACTCACGTAAATCCCACGTACAGCGGCACTGCCGCCAGAATGTTCCGGATTGTCGACGAAGTAGAGGAAATGATCCTGATCGGGGAGAAACGACGGCCAGCGATGTGCCTCGTTGCCCCTTGCTCTCGTAACCGGCTGCGGCGCGCCGCCCGAAGCATCCACCTTGTAGAGAGGACCTCCTGCCCCTGCAAAGAGAATGGTCCCATGGTCGTTCCATGTGTCACCGAACGGGTAATCGATGTTACATATGACCTGGACGGCGCCCGTACTGGGGTCAGCTCTCTTTAATTTGCCACCGGAGGAGAACCCGATCTCACGACTATCCGCCGACCAGAACGGGTACAGTGCATTCTCTGTGCCAGATATCTGCTGATAGGAGCCGCCGACAAGGGACCGAACCCACAACGCCGTTGCACCATCCAACCCCGCGGCTACGAAGGCAACACGCCGCCCATCCGGTGAAACTGCAAGACTGTAGGGAACAAAGGATGTGGATGGGGGCGGCTGTATAGAAAGACGGAACGACTGTCGCTGCGGCAACGGCGGTTTTATCCAACGCGCGAAACCCAGCCAGGCAAGCACAGGGAGGAGGGCCGCTGCGACACCCCACGGGATCCATCGCAGCCGCCGCGCCGCGGGCCTCACTTCTTTGGTGATTTCGCTTGCCGATTGGGGCTTCTGAGTGTCGGAGCTAATAGTCTGGCCCGTGGTCCCCGAGCTTATGTCGTTGGCAGGTTCGCATCCGCGGCCTGCCCATTCGCGGGCACCTCGCCGATCCCTCCCAGATTCTCGTTGACCTCCTCGGTAACCTCGACCTTGCACACGAACCGGTAGCCCACCGTGGCCACAGTGGCGATATAGCGCGGCTCCTGGAAATCATCCCCCAGCACGCGCCGCAGTTTCGCGATGCTGCGCGTCAGGGAGCTCTCTGTGACGGCGGCATCGGCCCATACCTCGTCAAGAAGCTCTTCCTTCGTGATCAGCGTTTGAGGACTGTGGAGCAGGAATAACAGGACCCGAAAGGCCTTTGGCTCGACCGGCAACACCTCGCCCGCCTTCGTGAGGGTGAACTCCCGCTCGCGAACCTCCACGTCCCCAAAGCGGAAAACCAAGGACTTACCCGCCGCGGTCATAAAACCGTCATCCCTAGTCGGAATTTCGTCATGGATCCGCCAAGACTAATGAAAGCCATGCGCCCAGTGTGACCTCAGCCAAACCGGCTGAGGAGCTCCGCAATACCGTGGCATCTCATCAATGCCGTTTCCCAGGAGGTCTCTTTCGTCGCCGTTTTCGTTTGCAAAGACAGCAGGCGGTATTCGAAACAGCTGCCATAAAGCAAGAGGCTTGAGAAAGATCCCGAATGCGTTGTGGCGGCCCTTAATTCAACTTTAAAGGAGAGAACAAATGAAATTCACTTCTGACATACAGGTTACGAATCGCAACGTTTTTCAACTTGTTTTCGCAGCTTCGCTATTGGCTTTGGTCTCGTCAGCAGCAATCGTACCAGCCAACGCCCAATCCAGTACATCTGCTGATAGCTTCGGCAATTCCGCCTCCATCGAGGGGTCATGGATCTTCAAGATCGATGTATTGGTCGACCAACAGCCTGTTGCGACCTTCAATTCACTGATCTCTTTCGGTGGAGGAGGGATAGTTGTGACAACCCCTTCAGCACCTCCGATGTCGACCTTTTACGGCGCATGGAAGTGCAAGAAGTCGGACGGCTGTGAATCCGTCTTTTATGCCTTTGCTTCTAATTCCAGTCTGCAAAGGCTGAGTCTTCGGTTACACCTGACGGGCCCAAACAACCTGGCAGGCACCGGCGAAGGTGCCAGTTGCGATTTGCAGGGTGAAAACTGCGTTGACCAACCAGGAGGTTTTCAATTTACGGGCAAGCGTATAGTGTCAACGGCGGAGTAGAAGATCATTCGGACCGGAGCCTACCTGGACCATCTGCAACCCCAATTGCTACTCTGCGCGCATTGAGGAGGATTCACGAAATGAGCACACGATCGTCGGTCGCCGTCATTCTGATCTGCGGATTCACATCACTATTGCTCGCACAAGCTCCACCAGCGCCACCCAAGCCTGGTCCGGAACACAAGAAGTTGGAGTACTTCGTTGGCAAATGGACTGTGGAAAACGAGATTAAACCCAACGAGTTTGTGCGGGCCGGTAAGTCTGTCGGCACCGTAACAGATACATTGGGGCCGGGGGGATTCTATGTCGAGCACCGCACTGAAGGCGATTTTGGGACGCTCCTCGGCATCATCGCCTACGACAGCAATGCGAAGGTCTACACATCCTATTACGCCAGCAGTGTCGGACTCGTGGGTACCGCCACAGGATCGGTTAACGGAAATACCTGGACGTGGATGGTGGAAGACAAGTTCGCGGGCAACGCCGTCAAGGGAAGAACTACAATCACGATGTCATCACCCACTCAGTACACAAGCAAGTATGAAATGGCCGACGGAAAGGGCGGTTACACAACCATCTTAGAAGGCAAAGCCACCAAAGACGGGCGTTAGAGACGCAGGCATCAGAGCTTCGGGCATGAAGAATCGATCAGCAACCTCCCGGCGTCCGCACAGGCGACAGCCTTCGGCGCCCAGCAGCGAAGACCTGAAGCCATACCGGCGTGGCATCGTTCTCCGGATCGAGCGACCATGCGGTGTAGTCACCACCTGCGCAGAGGGTTCGGGGCACACGACCCTGAATTGATCGTGGAAACACGGGTGATCGACGGCCACGCGGTGGTCCTGAGCGAGTTGTGGCCAACCCGGAAGTAATCCCGATTTCAGGGTTGTTTCCGAGTAGGCGGTCATCCAAGCGTTACGGGTCCTTTGTTCGAGTCCGCTCATACCAGCGCAGGCTCAATCACGAGGGTCCGGGTCACGGAGATAACACTGATGTCGTCTTCCTGACCGAAGGATTGCGCGGCGTTTGCGACTTCGGCGGCAGATTTCGCGGAATGCAGTAACTCATGAACGCGCTCGAATCCGAACAGGTGACCATCGGCGTCGGTGGCTTCGGCGATGCCGTCGGACATCAGGACCAGCTTGTCATCCGGCTCCAACTGGAAACGCATTACGGAAAACTCCGCGCCCTCCATCATTCCCAACGGCAGGGCGCCTTCCATCGCGACAACTTCTCCATTGAGATAGGGCGCCATGTGACCGGCGTTAGCCAGCGTCACCGCACCATCATTCGCAACCCTCATCGCGAGACAAGTAGCCTGGGCATCGTTGCGTCCCATGAGGCGCTGATTCAAAGCCTTCAGTATCACCATTGGGTCGGTGCTCCAATCAATGGTGCTGCGGATGGCGCCAACCAGCAAGGCTACGAGCATCCCTGCCTTGAGCCCTTTTCCGGTCACGTCTCCGGCTACAATCAGCAGGCTGCCATCGGCCTTGTGCGGGATGATCTGGAAGAAATCACCGCCGACCTCGCGCGCAGGCCGGTATTCGCTCTCAACAACCAAACCTGGGAGCGCAGTCCGCGACTCAGGCAGGATAACTTGCTGCAGTTCCTGGGCCTGCTTCACATCGAGCGCCATCATCCGCTGATCATGAATCGATTTCAAAAGTCGACGCAGCAGCAACAAACCAACGACGAGCAAGAGCAGCAGATTCGAGACTTGGTTAAGGCGAATACTCCAGCCGAGAAATGACCATCGTATCCCAACATGAAGGACGACAAGCTCCGCGGCAAAAGTTCCAACGCCCCAAAGCAGGACTGCAGGCAATACCATCCACCCCTCTAGCCCCTGGCGGCGGATGCCCTGGAACACGATCCACAACTGCAGTGCGAGGAAAAGCAGCCGAACCAGCACGGATGCCTTCAGAAAAGCCCCGGCTACGCCATGGGGGACCAGTCCGACGATCATTTCCTGGCCAACGACGATGGTGATCAGGTAGAGAGAGGCCAGTGCCACTGCCGCTCGAGGAGTCCAGGCCGGCCTTTGCCTTCCAAACCACACCCACCACACCATTGCCCATCCGGTGTAAATGAGAGAGGTAAGCAGGCCGTCATTGAGCAATTGACTATCAAGGATACTCACAGTCTGCGTCCACGAAGCGGCCGTCGATAGCGCACTGGATGTCGTTTGCAACAGGAACAGCGCACCAATCCAGAGATAGACCTTGTCGGTGCGGTCAAACAGAATGAGAGTGAATGCCAGCACGGCCATCACAGCAAACAGCGGTATCTGCATGGCAGAAAGTGCGTACCCGCGAATCAATTCCAACCAAGTAATCTGGTAACCCGCAGTCACAGTTGCGGCGTCACCCAGCACAGGTGCAGAGTGGAAGCCTCCCACATCGGACACTTCCGTGAGTGTCGAGGGCATCATGAATACGCGGAAAGCCAGAACCTGTGTTGAGAGAGTTGACTCGCTCCCGCTGTTTTGCTCACTGCGGCTGGGCAATGAAAACATCATCGGCTGGGTGTAGTAAGCGGTCGGGGTTGTTTTTGAGAAGCCCCCGAATTGTCCCAACAACAAACCGTTGGCAAAGACCTGGTAAACGTCATCTACATTTGAAGGTCCCGCCAGAGCCAATTGCTGGCCTGGGCGCGCCTGTACCACAACGCGAATGCGGTACCACGCATATCCCCAGTACCGGGGGTGACCCAGGACAGACCACCCCGGAACATAGCCTGACAGCCCGCTGAGCGGATCGAAAGCCCCGCTGGGTGTCAGGTCTACTGTTTCCCATGTGGAGTCGTCAAAGTTCGGATCGGCCCAGAGCCGCCGGTTCGTCTTTGGATCCACGGGCGAGTCGCCTATCGTGAACTTCCACGGACCGTAAAGCGGGACGGCGGACTGGCCAAGGGTGACATACACAGCATGCCGGGGATCCGCGAGCGGAACCGGCGGCGTTGCGGCTTGAGTTGCGGCAAAAGTGCCGCACACCAAAATACCTGCCATCCATAACGACAGGCCGGCGCGTCGTGACATTGCGTGTCCTCAAAATGCGGGGAGCCCAATTCACGCACTATACGCAGTCCATGTCCACCTGGGAAGCAATAATCCTGCTGTTGATCTTGGAGATGGAATCAATCCCAAGCTAATCATCGAAGATTTCAAAGGGGCCGGTTAAAAAGTCCACCGCCAATCGTGAAAACGTCTGGTCGTTGCGGACACAGGGTTTCGAGCGGGTTGTGGCCAAACCGGAAGTAATCCGGATTTCAGGGCTACTTCCACTCTGACCGATAAGTGAGCTGGCGATTTCGCAATCGGGGAAATTGTCGCCGTCGATCTCCCGCCATAAGATCAATCTATAGCAGCCACTGCATGAAGCTGGAGCCAACGTTGCTAAAGTCGAACGCGTGCAGGCCGAAATTGCTTGCCAGTTCCTTACAGGCGAGAATTCCACGCACACTGTTACCTTGAGCATCCAGTTTTGGTGAATAAACGGCGATCCCAAGTTGTCGGTTGACGACGCCGAAGATGCCTCCAGACACGCCGCTCTTGGCGGGGAGTCCCACTTCAAAGGCCCAATTGCCTGCGTAATCGTAAAGGCCGCAACTGAACATGACGGCCATCACGTACTTCAGCAGTTGAAAATCAAACACAGGTTCGCCCGTGAATGGCTGATTTCCAATGTTGGCTATGGTCGCCGCCATCATCGCGAGATCTTTGCAGTTCACCAACATTGAGCACTGCGCGAAGTACTGGTGCAGCGACTGCTGAATTTCCTCATCTATGATTCCAGCGTTCAGCAACATGTAAGCAATCGCCCGATTCCGGTTGCCGGTAAGCGTCTCGGAAGCCAGCACTGATTGGTCGATTTGTAGTTCTCGGCCAGCTGCTTTTCCCATCGTTTTGACGAAAGACTCGATGCCCGCCTCCACTGGACTCTTCTTGATAAGAGAGGCGACCGCTATGGCGCCGGCATTCACCATTGGATTGAAGGGGCGTCCTGTCTTTTGGTCCAGTTCAATGGAATTGAATGCTTCCCCGCTCGGCTCAACGCCCACGTGCTTCAGTGTTTTCTCGGCCCCGTGCTGCTCCAACGCCAACTGGAACGCGAACGGCTTGCACATCGATTGGATCGTGAACTCCTTGTCCCAATCACCCGCCGTGAAGACTTGGCCCTCCACCGTGACCAGACAGATTCCGAAGTCCTTCGGATTGGCTTTTCCCAGTTCGGGGATATAGGTTGCTACCGCGCCATCGTCGACATACCTGTACTTTTCGTAGATTCCATTGATGATTTTTTGAAGTTGCGATCCAAGCCATGGTGTCTCGTCGTTCTGTGTCGTGCTGTTCTGTCCAATTTCCCTGCCTGGGGCGATGTCCATATCTGCGTGCTCCGAACGATGGAATGATGAAGCGATGTACCTGCGGGAAGCCAATTCTTGAATTGGCTTGTTCGCGGCAAAGTTCCGGTTGGAACTCGAATGTTCGACCGAGGACCTAATTGTCTCTGTTGGGGTATAAGGATCCCATCAAATCACGTGAAGATTCAATCGCATACACAGAATCGAGATAGGTAGATTAGGTACTACTCTTCAAGATCATTTGGCCACGTGCCAGTCAACGCTATTCTTCCCTGAAAACTAGCCAGATACCTCGCTAGAAAAGCAACTTTCGGCGCAGTCGTCGGCGTGTGGTGGGCTACTCGTCCTTTACCAAACGGTAAAGTACGTGTGGGCGGTGTCGTTAGCACATAATATGTCCGGTGTTTTTAGCAAGTGAAGTGTCCGCTTAACGGGCGGTGAGGATGGAGCCATGCGCGAGAGCATGGAGATCTATCCAAGGACCGCGGCGGAGCGGGCGATGAAGTTGCAGGAAGTGTTGTTGCGAGCCACCGCGGGGAAGATCAAGTGGTGGCAGGCGGCGGAGTTGATCGGCATCAGCGAGCGGCAGATGCGTCGATGGCGGAAGCGCTATGAGGAGCAAGGCTCGAAGGGCTTGCTGGATCGGCGACGGCGGACGCCAAGTAGCAGGCGAGTGCCGAAGGCGCAGGCGGAAGAGGTTCTGAGCCTGTACCGGGACAGGTACTTCGATCTGAACGTGCGGCACTTTCACGAGAAGCTCGGCGAGGAGCATCAGATCGGGTGAGCTACACGTGGGTGAAGCAGACCCTGCAGGCAGCCGGCCTGGTGAAGCGCAAGGCCAGGCGAGGGGTGCATCGCAAGCGGCGTGAGCGGCGTCCACTGCCGGGGATGATGCTGCACATCGACGGCAGCCATCATCAGTGGTTTCAGGATGAGCGCTGGCACGACCTGATCGTGATCCTGGACGACGCCACCAGCGAGATCTACTATGCGCAGCTGGCCGAGGAAGAGACGACCGCCACAGTGATGGCCGGGCTGCGTGTGGTGATTGAACAGAAGGGGCTGTTCTGTTCGCTCTATTCTGATCGCGGAGCCCATTTCTGGCTGACGCCGAAGAGCGGGGGCAAGGTCGATTATGAGCGTCCCACGCAGGTGGGCCGCGCCATGAAGGAACTGGGAGTGCATATGATCCCGGCCTATTCTCCGCAGGCGCGGGGACGCTCGGAACGCAACTTCTCCACCTGGCAGGGACGGCTGCCGCAGGAGTTGCGATTGCGCGGGATCCGAACCCTGGAAGCGGCCAACAGGTTTCTTTTCCAGCGCTACATCGCCGAGTTCAACCGCCGCTTCACGGTTCCGGCAGCGCAGCGGGGCACGGCATTTATATCCTGCCGGCACAGGAACCTGGAAATGGTCTTCACGCAGCGGTTTGAGCGCACCGTTGATCGGGATAACACGGTGAGCTTTCATAACCTGGTGATGCAACTCGAGCGCGCCCACTGGCGCCACACCCTGGCCGGATGCAAGGCAATCATCCACCAGCACCTGGACACTACTCTGACACTCATGATCGCAGGACATCGCATCGGTCACTATAGCGCGGAAGGAAAGCTCCTGACGCCGCTGAGCAAAAAGCAGATCAAGGCCGTGGAAAAGAAGTTGAGAGGAAAAGCCCAAAAACACACTTTCCCTCTCAACTTGCAAATCCCGCACAATACACGGGATTCGCACTTTCCCACCGCCTCTACGGCTACTAACTTATGAAACCGGACATTTCACTTGTTCTCAAAAGCGGACATTTTCACTTGCTAACGACAAGGAAGGGTTGGGCTTCGGCGTCATCACTAAGTTGTCCAATTTAACGGTTTGGGGATCGGCTCGGTTTGTTCAAACTCTAAATCGATGGAGAGAGCTACCATAGTAGCGGCAAAGACGGCATCCTTCGAAGGCAGCAGGTAACCAGTCATGGCTCAGGTACGTTCCACGATAGCGGAGAATTTCTCGATCACCGACGGCGGCCCGCTGCATTGGCTCCTGGTTCGACTCGAACACGCCGGAAGTGAACGGCGGTTAGTCCTCCAGAGAGCCTTCGCAGTTGTCTTGATTGCGTGGCTTCCTCTGCTTCTCCTCTCACTCATGGAAGGGCTGGCATGGGGCCGACGGATCGAAATTCCGTTCCTTCGGGACTTTGCTGTGAACGTGCGATTTTTGGTCGCTGTCCCGATACTGATTTTGGCCGAATCAAGAATTGATCGGAGATGGCATAGCCTTGTTCTCGAATTTCTCAGGTCTGAACTGGTGAGCGAAAAGACACTCCCGTCCTTTGAAGCCCTACTGGAAAGAACAATGCGTTGGCGCGACCGTGTTCTGCCAGAAGCATTGTTGGCCTTTGTCGCAATATTCCTGTCCATCACCTTCTTGAAAACCGAATTGCTGATGACTGGTATCTCGAGCTGGCATAGCCTTGGGTCAGGCACAATGAGTGCCGCCGGACGGTGGTTCTATCTCGTTAGTACGCCAATCTTCCGGTTTCTCCTGTTGCGGTGGACCTGGAGAATTCTCCTCTGGACTTCGTTCCTCTGGAGCGTCTCGAGGATCGGCTTATTTCTCGTTCCCACTCATTCTGATCTTGCGGCAGGTCTTGGCTTCCTATCGGAAGGTCAAAAGGCGTTCAGCCCAATCGTATTCGCTGGAGGAGCCGTCATTGCTGGTGAGGTAGGAAATGCCGTTACCTATCTGGGAGCTTCCCTTTCCTCCGTAAAATATCTAATGATCTTCTATGGAGTCCTCGCAATCATCTTCCTTATCGCTCCTCTTCTAGTCGTCGCGCCTGTCCTTCTAAAAGTCAAAAGGAAAGGGTTGCTCGAATACGGCGCTCAAGTGACAATCCATAACCAGTTGTTCGAACGGAAGTGGATTCAGGAAAAACAACATGCAGGCGAAATGCTCCTCGGGAACCCCGATGCGTCATCGTTAGCTGATCTCGGAAGCAGTTTCACAGTAGTAAGACAGATGCATCTTGTGCCAATCGACAAACCAACCCTTATCGCTTTGGCAATATCAGCTGCTCTGCCCATGGTTCCGGTTGTCCTTTATGCGACGCCTGCTCCAGAACTGATCCGCATATTAAAGTTGCTCTAACTCCTGACTACAAAACCTCATTCAACGAAAAGGAAGAGGGCTCTAATGAGCTTGCAGACCGGTAAAGTACGAGTCGGGGGGAATTGGACCGTCGCCAACCGCGATGCGGCGAGTGACGAATGAGACTTGTTTGACCCGGGTCCAAGATCATTAGAGGGGAATCCGCAACGAGGTCAAGAAGGATTGATTGAATCCTACCGCTGGGGCCAGAACTCCAAAGTTGCCTAGTTTCGGACATCGGAGGCTTGCCTCGCTTCACAGCGGGGCTTTCTATATCTACGGTCGTGAATTGTGCCCACATCTGCTCACGTTCGAAGCGGAGGAGCCCGAATACCCGCTGACGGTTAGCTTCACTGGCGGTCATAAACACCCCCATTAAAGCAAATGTAATCCGCCTCGACCGCGGAGTATGTTCCATTTTGCTCTCTATTCGAGCTGTTTTATTGACGTCTTCCCGGAGGCTCACTCCTTTGGGACAACGGTAGGATGGCAGGAATTGCAGGTTTCAGAGGCAAGGCTGGAGCGTCCGGCTCACGGTGATCCATTGTGATCAGACAACCGTCTGGGCCACTCTTAGGATCATGTGCAGGGAAGAAGTAGGACAGTCGTTACAAGGGCGGATCCGCTTCGTCTTGCGAGTGAGGTTACAACATGGAAACAATCTTGATTATTCTCCTGGTGCTTTTTCTGCTCGGAGGCGGGGGCTGGGGATATACACGGTGGCGACGCTAACGCGGCTGCCATACAAACACGTACACGTGCTGCTTGAGCCTATGCGGGATGCCGAACTCGATACCTAATTAACTGCTCATCAAATTCTCAATCACGCCTTCATCAAAAGCAAATAAGGGACGCATCGACGTGGTGGTCTTCCAATGGAATCAATGGATCCCAAGGCCGCTCGAGAGCCAATGCGCGCGGCGCAGTACGTCCGGACCCTTGCCAGCCGAACTCGATCGACTTGTTCTAAAGCTAGGCGGTGACAGTTCGTGGCCTTTAGTCAGACGAACGACAATGTCACAGCAATCGAGAGAAATAGGTATAGAGTTTGGAGTTCGCCCAATAGCCTATGTGTGCTGTCGCAGGTTCGAACCCCTGATGGACGACCTCATTGCTGTCAGCAACGTAAAACAGCATGGGACCGCTGATTACATCTAAAGGGCACCAGACATTGATCCACTTAAACGTTCCACAGAAAGGCTTGTTGCCCGGCGGCTCCGGAGGAAGGATTCCTGCTGGTGGATGTACACGCAAGCGAAAGTTGTGCAGACTATAAAGCACTTGGCTGAGTATGGTGCTTTTCTCGTCAGTACGTGCGCGAAAGAAATAGAAGACCTTGTTGAGCGGACAACCGAAACTAAAAAGCGCGGTGATGCGGGAAAGGCCTTGCGCGGAGGGCGGTTCGACGCGCATGGCCTGCCTTTGGTCCCACTCCGCGGCGCTTCTAACACGGAGATCATTCAGCGTGTCATATGCGATGACGGTTCCTAGTGAGTGAGCAGCGAGGATGACGCGGTCGTACTGTGGGGAGGCACCAACAGGCGCGGGTAGATCACCATGCTTTTCGAGTAAGTCTTCGACAGCCGCGGTACATTCACTCAGGATCTGCGCGCGGGCAGCGAAGTTCTTGCTGAGAGAATCGGAGGCTAGATAAACAGCTAGACCCCCGATCGCCGTGGTCAGGAACTTTTTAATCGCATAGATAAGGGCCGCTATCATCAGATACCCGGTGATGCGAACTAGCCGCAAGCAGATCGGAGCGAATGCTACATAGCGATGCGCAAAGTAGCGAAGGGACGCGAACCAGGCAGGCGGATAGTTGAAGTGCTGCTGATCGGCGGGCAAATGCGCGGAGAATGGCATTTGGATTATGAGTCCGTGGGCAGAGTGCCACAGGAATGGAACGGCGAACAAAAAAAGGAGAAACATGAGGATGGTGAAGTCGCAAAGGCGCACATTTTTCTTCGCGTTCTCTGGTGGAGGAGCGTGACGAAATCCATCTACGAAGTAAAGCACCGCCATGACAATGAGAGCCCAGCGGAAGACAACAAGCGCAACAATGAAGATGTCTGACCAACCAGCATTCGAGCAAGCCCAAAAGTACGGAATCCAGTTAGATCCACCCGCATGGCCCGAAACGTGGGCAAGTGTCTGCAGGAGTGGTTGCGCAAGCAGGGCGTACAGCGCGGCGAAAAGCGCGATAAATGGAAAGAAGATAAAGCAGCTACGGGCCAGTTCTCGAAGAATGATTTGAAACGGCGATTGGTCGGAGACCTGATCGATGACGAGTGCGTTGGCGCGCAGGTATTGAAATGGACTGAGCGCGGAAAGGATTAGAAAACGCAGAGATTCGAGGGCGCGAACCCGGTCATTGATGATGGGCGCCCAGTAATATTCCATGATGTCAATCAAAGCAGGATGCGCCGGGTCCGTGGCGGAATCGCCAGGGGTGAGGCGAACATAGGCTTGGGTCCAGGCCTTTTGCTGATGCGCGGGATCCTCGTCATGCTGACGAAACCTGAGTTCATGATGATAGCTGCCGTTAGTAGTGGTGCTGAGGCAATTTTCTACTCCACGCGCGAACTGATCGAGCGTTTCGTATGGCTTCTGGGAGCCCATACCGTGGATAACCAGGATGGCTACGCGATCGTTCATGAGAGCGCTTTCCGCGCGCGGTCGCAGAGAAGAATCTCTGTGTGCGCCGCGCACTTGATTCAAGGGAGCGAAACAGATTTTAACAGCTGCAATTGCAAGGCTGCCCATCTTTTTGCTACCTCGTTAGCTTGCTGAACCTTAAGCAAGAGCGAGGGTCAAAGCGAGCGCAATATTCTCCGGTAATCAGCACCGAATATTTATTAATATGATTGTCAGCGCGGGTCATTCTCTATGAGCCTGGAGTTAGCTCTGGCCGCAACAGCCGTTGTGAGTGTGGTCGGCATACTGATCTGTTGGCCTCAGGCCATAGCGCACGTGCTGAGAGTGCTGTTTCCGAACGTGATCTGGGATATTCGCACATCGGAAAGAGTGGTTGCGATAACCTTTGACGACGGCCCCGATCCAACGTTCACGCCCAAAGTACTTGCGACGCTACGAGGACATAACATCAGAGCAACTTTCTTTCTGGTCGGAGAAAGGGTACGCCAGTTCCCCGCGCTCATCGATCAAATACGCGATGAGGGGCACTGCGTGGGGAACCACAGTGACTCATGGCGTCGAACGATCGAACTCGACAATCATGAGTTTGAGCGTGACTTGCTTCGTGCCGAACAATCAATTGGCTCGCGCGACCTACCCAAACTCTTTCGCCCTGCGGGAGGCCTGATCAGAGTCTCACAAATTCGCCTACTGCGAAAGCACAAGTATTCTGTTGTCCTCGGTTCGGCTTACGCGTTTGACCCATACCAACCTTCCAAAAAGTTCATTGAGTGGGCGATCTCGAGAGGTCTCAAGACGGGTGCCATCATCGTGCTTCATGACTCGGGAGGAGACAGGTCGAACACTGTGGAGGCACTGCCTACAATTATTGAGAATGCTCAAAAGGCCGGCCTCCGGTTCGTAAAACTTTCCGAGTACATTCAAGCCGATAGCGGGTAGCCTACCCACCTGCTTGGACACTGTCTGGACGCCCGGATACTGCCAGACATTCGTCCGGATGCGGCCGAGTGTATGCGAACCGTTCGCCGACCCCGGCCCTTATGGCGCGTGGCTGCTGATGGCACCTGCGCATCGAGGAGAAACCCTTGGCAACGGAGGCGCGCGCCGCAAATCAAGCATTCATCGCGCCACTGCATTTCACGGTGCGGTCGGGTCCCGAGCAGAGATTCATGCCCTACTGGCAGATTTCTGAAGTGGTTCACCTGCTTCGCGTCGCTGACTGCAAAGGGTTGGCCAGGATCCGGGGGGCGGTAGGGACTAAGAGACTAAAAGGGTCATTTGTGGATCGAAATTGCCTGCACCGAGTAGGGGCCCAAGGAGACAGCCGTTGAGTAAGAAGTGCCGCCTTGAGGCTGCAACGAGAGTGTCGAGGTCTGGATCGATTGGCCATTGACGATTTGATAGAGCGTGGCGTTTGCTGAACTGATGCCTGTATTGGTTGCGCTCACAGGGACGCTGCTCAAAGGCTCGGAGCCTGGGTTTACGAGCACAATGGCGTCAAGGTTTGCAGTAAAGAACGCAGTGATAACGAGGCCATTTCCCATCGTTCGAGGCGAGATGCTCTGCGCCATGTACCCGCCGCTTTGCAGGGCAAGGTAGTTGGTCGCTCCAAATAACTGATACGGGAAGTAGGAAGGATATGGCTGCGGGACACTGCCGAGTGGATACAAGCAATCCATGTTTGCATTGATTTCGCCAATGAGGCAGAAGTAGGGATGCGCATTTGCGGCGAAGTACACCATGTGACTGATCGTGTGGGGAGCACCGGAGTAAATCGCGTTCAGCTCATCGGCAATGTACATGCTGTTCCACACTGGAGAGTATGTCGGATCATTTTGACAACAAGTTTTTGCATAGTCCCAGTTGAGGTTGTATTCGGTGTTGTAGATCAAGAGATCTTTGCCCTGGGGCTGCTTTCCTGCTGTCACCAGATTGGCTGCGCGCAAATATGTGCTCATGGGACCGTCGCCTGTATTTTGTGTCCTCTGGTAAACAGATATGGTGCCGTTGTAAGTGTTCCACAGGGCGCCCAACTCCTTGTTCGAGAACATGTAATGGTGGTAGCTGACGAAGTCGATGTTCTGTGAGATGGTGGCGTCCCTCAACATTGCGTTGACCCAGGCCGACTGCAGCCCCGCTGTCGCGGGACCACCAACGCGAGCTGATGATCCGTCGGCCTTCGCCTGCGCTCTCATCAGCGGGGCCGCAGCAGCGTAGAGGGCCAGATAGTCCGTCATCTTTGAACCGCTCGGATCGCAAAGCGCGGCCGTGTTCGGCTCGTTCCAGATTTCGTAGTCCGTCACGACGCCGGGAAATGTCTCATCCATGTGCTTCACGTATTGTGCCGCCATCTCGCCCCAACTCGTGAAATCTGTGGGTAGCACGTCCAGCGCTGCGGATCCGCAGGGATTTGGATTTGGCTGAAGCCATGGCGGCGTCTGAAACATCTGCAGCATCACCTTGACGCCCCTTGTACTAACTCGTTGGATGACGGTATCGATGCTGCTCCAGTCAGGAGTAGAGGTGGCAAATACGGTTGGAATCTGAGAGTAGAAACGGGCGTAACTGATGCCGCCGGCCTCCACAAGAGCCAGATCTGCGGCGTTGTGAATTGAATCCATACGCTCTGCGCCAAAAAGATCAGCGGGTATGGCATGGAGTGTTGTCGTACGAGAGGCGAAGTCGACCGAGACCTGCGAATAGACCGTTGCGGTGGCGGTCGCCGTAGTTCCTAGTGCGTTGTCGATGACTGTTACGGTGTGCTTCCCATCAGCGATGGGCGCCGTGTACACGCCTGCATTTGTGATCGTGCCAGCGGTCGCGTTTCCGCCAGCCACACCGTCGACGCTGTAGGAGAGAGAATTTGCATCGGGCACTCCGGAAAGTTGAGCCTGGAATACCTGCATTGTTCCGGCGAGCACGGCTGCCGTGGTGGGATAGACTGCGAGCGCTCCTGAGGATGGAATGGTGACCGTGACCACCGTTGAAGCTGTTGCGCCACCTCCAATCTCCGTCGCGGTGACCGTGCATGCTCCCGCGGTCGAGGGCGCCGTAAAGAACCCCGATGCGTTGTCAATCGATCCGCACGAGGCGGCCCAAGTTGCGGCGGAGGTCGCAGAGAACTGCAGTGTTCCGTTCACGACAACAGTAGGATTCTGGGGCGCGATCGTAAGAGTGGAGCCGGCAGACCCTATTCCGGACAGCGAAACAGTCTGCGGACTGTTGCCGGCTGAATCTGTGAGTGTGAGGACGGCTGTCCTCGTTCCCGCCACTGAAGGCTTGAAGGTGACGTTGACGGAGCAACTCGCAGCGGGCGCGAGGCTCGAGCCGCAGGTCTGACTCGCTATGAGAAAGTCTCCGGAGTTTGTGCCCGCGATGGCGATGCCGGCGAAAGTGATTGCAACGGTACTACTGTTGCTGACCGCGACGGATTGTGGGTTGCTCGTCACGCCCACCGCTGTAGTCGCGAAGGAGAGGCTCGCGGGCGACAGATTTAAATTGCCTTTGACCGGCACTGCTCCGGTTCCCGATAAAGCGACCTGGTGAGGGCTGCCGCTTGCGGAGTCTGAAATGGTCAGGCTGGCCGATCGCGAGCCGGATTCCGAAGGGGTGAATGTCACGCTGACGGTGCAGCTTGCCGAGCCGACCAGTGTCGCTCCGCATGTCTGATTCGATATCCCAAAGTCAGAGGCATTTGCACCCGTCACAGAGATACTGTTGATCGTGATAACAGTGGTGCCGCTGCTCTGCAACGCGATTGTTTGCGGTGCGCTGCTGGAACCCACGTTCATGGCCGGAAAGGTGAGGGCTGATGGAGTCACGGCGAGAGTGCTGATCATTCCTTTGCCAGTGCCCGAAAGCACGACTGTCTGGGTAGGGTGGAACCCCGAATGTGCGATCGTCAGCGTGGCACTGCGAACTCCCTCGGCAGATGGCGAAAAGGTCACCGCGATGGCGCAGCTTGAGGAGCCTGCTATCTTGGCGCCGCAAGTGTTACTTGAGATGGTGAAATCGCCTTCGTTTGGACCAGAGATGGCAGTACTACTGACGGTGATTGCAGAGCTGCCGACGTTTTTGAGGTTCACGGTCTGAGCACTGCTTGCAGAGCCGAGATCGACGTTTCCGAATGAAAGGGTTTTCGGCGTGATGATGACGCCAGCCGTCGAGCAGCCTGTCTGCAGGAAGGCGTATAGAGTCAAGAGCAAGGCTGAGGCGAATGCGCCTGTATTCTTTTCTCGTGCTTCTGTCGGTTCCTTTACGGAAATGTTGTTCAGGATTTCGAATGTGCCCTGGAGAATGCTGATCCTGAAGGGGAGAGCAGTAGCTGAAGTATGGCATAGAGCATTGCGCACAAGATGCATTCGTCCTCCGCATCATCGTGTATCGAGATCTCTTTCAGCTCCGCTGAGAGTTGAGATGCGAAATGTCTATGGTTTGGTAGCCAGTAGACGGTAAGTTATTGTTTATACAGGCGATCTATTGAACTGCCGGCAGGCTCATTCAAACACCCCTTACTTCACTACTGGGCATGCGCTCGAAACCGGACTCGTAGTTCCGGGAAAAAACGAGCGGATCAATTTTTATGAACTGGAGCAGTACCTCAGGTTTTTTCCAAGAGACGTTAGTACATCTGGATCAGGGATCGCAGGCAATTCACGGCTTACGAACTCCGTGGCGCTCTCAACGCAGGGTGCTCCTCACGACTTCCATCCATGGTGACCTGAACCTTTTTGGATTTCCGATAGACATTTGCAACCGCCATCGTCCAGAAAGGAACTAAATCGACCCCGGGCGCGAGCTTTGCAAAAAACGATGGCAAGAATTCCCAGTGCCAGCCAAGAAGGTGAACCAGCACGGCTGCAACTCCGAAATCGAGAATGTCATCTGCTGGCGATACAGTGCCCTCAACAAACAAGGGAAAAAGGAATCGAAAAAGATAGCTCTTGCTGAGGCGTACTTGATCGCCAAGAATATCAATGCCTCCGACGCCAACTACTATCGGCTGATGCTTGAGGAAGTGAACGATACCGTGGTCTACCGTGACAGGGGGCAGATCATTGAAGCAGTCGTCAAGAAGTGGGTTTCAGCAAGTGCGGATGGCGATAAGTTCACTTTGAAAGTAGTTCAGCTGCCGGACGGTCTTTTCTCAAAATCCGCAGGCGGACGGAGGGATCAGGCGCTGGAGGTAATTCAAAACCTGTTCTCTACGTTGATCGGTGCGACGACCCCGGAGGTTCGTGGGCTCGCGGGAAAGTTCATTGAGGAATTAGTGGATCAGGAATCCGAACGCTTTTTCACGCAGAGAATAAGGCCGAAGCTTGATGAGGGATTTGATCAAATGGCGTCGACGGCAGCGGGCGAAAGGCTAGCTGAAATGGAGACCAAGAATGAAAGGAGGGAAGATGGAAGATTCCAACGTTCGGAAATTGAGAGTATACGAAACGAACTTGTCACCGCCCGCCAAGAGATCAATGAGGCCAATATTGAGCACCAAGAGCACGAGCAAGCCGAACACCCGATTGATGAAAAGTTCGCTAAGCCCTGATCCTGTTGATGGGGAAGGCCGCAGTCTCCACTTGCCCATAAATCGCCAGCCCGCTCGAGGGGCGGATTAGTACTCGCAAGCGTGCAACTGGCGTTGGCAAGACAGGATGCAAAGGAGCAGTTCTTCCCGAGGGGAGGCATCGTTCCGGGCGAATCAGGGCAACCGGAAGTCTGCCGGAGTGAAGCTGAAATATCACGACGGTTTTGAGCGGCACACGGGACATTTCCCGGAGAACCGGGAGACGCTAAAGCCGTTCTCCAATCCGAGGTGCAACGGTTCCCCCTCACTTCTCGTGCTAATTATCCGTCTTTGAGGTCTTTAGGCGTACAGTCTCCAGCGACCTTTAAGTTGTTGGAAAGTACATATCCTAGGGAGCTTGACACGGCGCAGCGTCGATTCTCATGTTTGGACGACCGGTTCTCCCGTACTGAAGCGGTCGACTTAGATCGCGCAGTAACCTGCCGAGCCCCAGGGACCAAGTGCGGTGAACCTTGAGAAACGACTTCCCACAAGCCGATTTCACATTACTGATCCTCTGGCCTGTATCTGGAAAAGCCGACTGCTGGAGCTGATCGTCTCTAGGCCAGTTTTGCTTCGAGTATCCCGACGTTCCGAACCATTAGATTGTCGTCTCCAACCGGGTATACCCCGGTCAGGATGAAGCCCGCTGCCTCAAGAAGCGTGCTCCATTCGCGCTCACTACGCTCTCTACCGCCGGTGACAGCAAGCATATTGAGGTCGCTCATCAGGTGGCCTTCCAGTTGTGGATCCGCATGCGAGACGAGCGGAGGAAGAATGAATTCAACGATCAACAAACTGCCGTTCTGCGGAATGACTGCGTGGCAGTTCTTGAGAATAGTGACGGCATCCGCGTCCTGACGCCCGTGCAGTACATGTTTGAGCATGTAGACATCGGCACCCGCCGGGACCGATTGCGTCAGATCTGCGGCCAACAGTTCGCATCGGGAGGAAGGATCTTCCACCGCGAAGCGAGTTTTGGCTGCATCCACGCTCGATTCGAGGTCCACTAGCATGCCTCGCAAATGCGGGTTGACCCCCAGGACTGCAAGAATAAGTGACCCACCGCCGCCGCCGAGGTCGGCGACCACCCTCGCGCGGGAAAAGTCCCACGCTTCAGCGATGGGCGCGTACTCTTCTGCCGGAGCCGTACCCATCACCGCGCGAAAAAATAGAATCAGCTTCGGCATCCTGCGACCACCGGGAAGGTACTTTGGGATCGCGGACTTGAGAGGCCGGCTTACCGGTCCGAACACAGTCTGTAAGCAGGGACCAGCTGTCAGCAAGTAGATCCGCCCAAAAGATGACGGCTGACCAGACGGACTGAGGCACATCTCTCCGCAGCGGTTTGCCAAAGGGAGTTAGGCGAAAGTGTTCGGGCGTCGTCTCCTCCGTCACGCCGATGCTGGCGAGAGCGCGAAGCAGGCGGTATAGCGCATTGGCATCTGCCTGACATTTTTCCGCCAGGAAGTCAACGCTACGCACCTCGTCTCCAAGCGCATCGGCAACTCCGAGGCGTGCAGCCGCGCAAAGCACGCGGCTGCGGGAATACGCCATTGCCATCTCGACGAGCCCAGTATTCGGAGTGACATTGCCGATGCCGCTGTTACGTTGGGCCATCAGACACCTCAAATCCAATCTACCCCTTCGCGGACGAGCCCTGCCCAATGGTAAATCCGAATTCGTACTCAGAAACGGGCATTGCGACGCCGATCCTCACTCGAGGACAGATCACGAGATTCCAGCCGCCATTCCGACTTGCCGTTACTAATCCGCTCAACTGCCTCGAGGCCGGTTTCTGGATAGCTTCCCGTTAGCCGACCCTTCGCCAAGTGTGCATTGGTAGATGTCAAGGCGTTTTGCGGGAACTCATGCATGCTGGCTAGTCCACATGCTGACCAACCGCCAACGAATATCCGTTGGCCTACAGAATGCCCGCCCGCCCGGCCCATCGTGCGATATAGCCCTGCAAGAAAGAGGTAAAGTCGTCCGCGCCAGGCGGAAGCTTTTTCCCTCGAAGGCTGATCCGAGAGAAGTCCAAGTTCACAACGGGATTAATCAGTTTGCTCATCACAACTCTGCGATTTCGACAGGCGGGAAGCACGAAAGAGGGAATAACGGCAATGCCCTCGCCGGCCTCCACCATAGCGATCATGGTGTCGAGATAGTTGAACACGGTGCGCCGATGAACGAAAACACCGGCGCGAGTCAGATGCTTGTCGATGAACTCCTGAATCAGATTCCCGGGCACCAGAGAGATCAGCGGCTCCCCCTTCAGAGCGGACCAGGTGGTCGAGACGCGGCGCAAAGCCGGATCGTTATCGGGGCGGATCACCATCAAGGAAAAGCGAAACAATGGGGTGCGACGGATTCCGGGTGCCGGGTGAAAAAACGCACCTAGGCTCATGTCGAGTTTGCCCTGCTCAACCAGCCCTGTGAGGGCCTCTCCCCCGACATCGAACACCTGAATGTGGAGGTCGGGGCGGTTGGCGCGAAATTCCTTAATGGCTTCCGGCAGCACGTTGGCCGCGATCAGGGGCGGCGCGCCAACGGATAACGACAGACTAGCTTCGGCTGCCGATCGCCCGATGCGCGAGACGGTACGATCAACTTTTTCCAGACTCTCCCGGACCGCTCCAAGCAATTCATTGCCGTAACTTGTCAGCCCGACGTGACGCGTGGTGCGATTAAACAGGCGGAATCCTAGTTGGGTTTCCAACTCTCGAATCAAGACGCTTAAGCCGGATGGGGTGATATACAGTGCTTCCGCGGCGCGCGAGAAACTTCGGTGTTGTGCCACCAGCAGAAAAGCCCGGAACTGCCTGGACGTAAAATCCATTGCTGAATATTTCTCAACAATTATCAACTTATTTGAACTTGTATTACAAGTCTTTGGAGTCTTTTAATGGCAGGCATGCGTTTGCTCGACCTTCACTTGAGATTCATGGACGGAGGCGCCTTTGGATGAGTCAGGGCGCCTGCCGGACACACTAATCGACGTCGCGGGAATCCCCGGATTGCCACCCCCCACCGCCCGCCTGATGCCGGTCCAGTGGCTCGTCTGCGGTGTCGCCACACTCGGCTTTGCGTTCGATCTTTACGAGACATTGGCAATGCCGCTCATTGCCCGTCCTGCGCTCACAGCTCTGGGGAACTTCAAGCCCGGCAGCGCAGCCTCCAATCTCTGGGTGGGGCTGCTCTTTTACTTGCCATTGGCTTCGGGGGGTTTCTTTGGAATCCTGGGAGGCTATCTCACCGACCTTTTAGGGCGTCGGCGTGTCTTGCTGCACCACCATCATCGGCGTCTGTGTCGAATATGTGGCTGGGGTAGCGTGGGTTGCGGAGCTTTTCTCCAATCCTCGACAGCGCGAATCTGTCCTGGGTTACACACAGGCCGCCTTCGGCCTGGGAGGACTCATGGTGACAGGGGCCTATTATGTTGCCGTCACCTACGCCGAACGATTCCCAGCCATCCACGGCGGCCACGAAGCTTGGCGCTATACGCTTCTGTCCGGACTGATCCCCGCGATCCCCCTCATCCTTGCACGGCCGTTCTTGCCGGAGTCGCCAATCTGGCTGGAGAAGAAATCTAAAGGAGCGTTGAAGCGGCCCAGCTTTGTGGAACTGTTCCGGCCCGCGCTGCGAAAGACCACGTTGGTGACCACATTCTTGGTGGCATGCAGTTACGCCCTGGCTTCAGGCGTGATTCAGCAGACAGCCCGGATGGTTCCTGGCTTGTCCGAGGTACGTAACCTCGCACCTCGTGTGGTGGAGCAAACCGTTAGCGGCGTGCAAATGTTTCAAGAGATCGGCACGATTGCTGGCCGTCTGCTGTTTGCGTTCCTTGTGGTCCGGATCGCGACGCAGAGGCGCCTTCTGCGCATCTTCCTGGTTCCCGGATTGCTCGTTTTCTCCTGCGTCTACTTTTTTGCCGCGACGAACAGTCTGGTGCTCGTCAAGTACGGCATCTTGCTCGCGGGCCTCCTGATGAACGGGCCGTTCAGCTTTTGGGGCAACTATTTGCCGCGGATGTACCCGACATACTTGCGCGGAACCGGCGAGAGTTTCGCGATCAACATCGGAGGCCGCGTGATCGGCGCATCCGGTGTCCTTCTCACGACTCAACTTGCCAACATCATGCCCGGTGCCAACGCGGCTGCGCGCCTTGCATATTCGGCTGGTGCACTCGCGGCTCTCGCCTATGCGGGGTCTCTAATCGGGAGTTTCTGGCTCCGCGAACCCGCTAGCGCTCAACTACCAGAGTAGGATTTCTGCAGGGAATTTGAACTCCGGCCGTCCGGAAGGGGGCACTTGGCAGCCAATAAGGCGGTAGGTAACGAAAAATGCCCATTGCGTCGGCCATGTTGATCTCGTCGCGAGATCCCATGACACTGGCCGACTTGCGGGTACAAATCTTGATGGCGACGTGAAATCCAGATTGCGACAGGAAAGGGTGGTTGACAGGGGTAGAAGGGTGACCTCGAAATCCTCAAGCCAACAGTGTCGCAATTCAGTTCAAGCGGTCGTACTCGGCGTGGACTTGCGCCAGCAGCGGAATGTTCGGATCGGCTTCCTTCCAGAGTCTTAGGAAATCTTCGTAAGCAGATCGCGCATTTGCTCGTAGCTGGGGACGATTATTGTCGCTCGCTGCCGCTGCCTGCACCGCGTATGCCCGTGCGAGTCCAAGATGGGCCAGCGCGCCGATGGGTTCGTTAAACACAATCTCGCGATGATTGAGGACCTTCTGAAACTCCGCCGCGGCTTCGGGACCTCGATGCGCGGCCAAGTAGGCTTCGCCACGGACATAAACAGGTAACAGGGCCTGAGGGAAGCCATATGCCTCAGGTGTCCCCAACTCGTAAGGAACTGACGCCTGGAGTACTTCGATAGCATGTGAAGGTTGGTCGCGATTGAGAGCGATCTGCGCACGAAGTGTGGGCAGGTAGTTAAACCTCACCAGCGTATCCTCGGGGAAGCGCTTCGCCAGATCGTCTGCCAAGTTTGCGATCCCTGTCTGCTCGCCGCGCGCATTGTTGGCCAGAGCCAATCCCAAAGCCGCACCGTACTCCACGTCGCGCCCTTTCCAGCCGGAAAGCGCGGCGTGGGCACGCTCGCGTGCTTCTGCCGCAAAGCCAAACAACGCTTCCCACTGGGCAGCATCGGCTTGGTAAAGAGCCGCGGTCTCTTTCTCGTCCGCTCGTTCCGCTGAAGCGACGGCCCTGCGGAAAAAATCCCTCGCCTTGCCTACCTGGCCGGTAAAGACTGCAGTGTGGGATTCCATAGCCAGAATCAAGTCTTCAGCTCCTGGCTTGCCAGAAGTCCAGGCCACTTGTTGCGCCATTTCCGACGCATCGTTCTCGAGGAATGCCAGCTCATAAAGGCTGTCGCGCAGGAAAGGCGAGTCGAGGTTTTTTGCGAGCGCCTCAGCGGCAGTCGCCCGGGCCTCGTTTAATCGGCCCAAGTTAAGGTACGACAGGGCCAAGCCCCCATATCCTAACGCACTTGTCGGATCAAGACCAAGATTCGCTTGCGCTTCCTCGAGTTCCCGGTCATATTGACCCAACCCAGCGTAGATCCCGATTTTGAAACCCCGCGGGGAGTGGTCCCGTGGATAGATCTGTGACCACACCTGGCAAGTTTGGCGCGCCTTCTCCAGATCTCCGCTGAAGAACTCGTAGTAATTAGCTTCGATCAAGAACTTCTCCGCCTCGCTCACCCCGGATCGCAACTCGTAAGCTTTCTCCGCAGCTTTCGAGGCCAAGTCGGTCTCCACCAGATTGAGGTAGGTCAGTACCTGGCCGGAGTAGGCGGCTGCGAAGTTCGGGTCCAGATCGATCGCACGCTGGAACAACGGCAATGCTGCATTGAAATCACTCTTGCCTATCAGGAGTTTCATTCCCAGACTGTAGGCTTGGAGCGCCTCGAGCGAAGGAGTCGTAGCTTGTTCGATGGGCGTATCGAACCTCTGCACGGAACTCAAAGACTCACCCAGCTTTCTGCGCAACTTGGTAGCTGCCTGAGCCAGCGACTTCAGGACTTGTTCCTTGGAGTCCGCTGTTACCTGCTCCTCGGCAAGAGAATCGCCGGTCCTGCACTCGACAGCTTTTAGATCCAGAACATACTGCCGTCCGAGGCTGGCAATCGATCCATTGATGACGGCCACGCTGCCGACCCTCTGGCAGAGATCGCGCGCAATCTTGGGAGTTAACTGAGTATCGGACGGCTGCCCCATCAGAGGGAGTGTCCCCTGAATCCGCTCTTCGGACACAAGGCTGAGAAAAGGCGATTGTTCCAATTGGACTGTCAGGCCCTGCCGAAGGGCTCCGTCAAAGACGGGGTCTCCCGTAGCGTTGACGAAATCGGAAACAACAAGTGTGTCCTTTTCGGTTAGGGTGCGGGAGTGACGGAGAAAGCGGTATCCGCCCAATGTCAGCCCGGCCAAAAACATCGCCGCCGCGGCGCCCCACAGCCCGACCTTCGCTCTCCTGCCGGTTCTCCAGCCCTTCGGTGGAACCCGTGAACTCGCTCTATTATTCTCGACCGTTGGCCCCGCCGGAGAAACGCGTTCGACGGAAGCGATAAATCGATACCCTCTTCGAGGAAGTGTCTCGATATATTGAGGCGCGTCCACGCTATCGCCCAAAGCATGACGGAGCTTTCGAAGCGCGGTTTTGATACTGTGCTCGTACTCGACAACCGTTCCATCGGGCCACAGCTTCTTTCGGACCTCTTCTTGCGTCACCAATTCCCCGGGACGGTCCAGAAGCAGGAGAAGAATTTGGATCGGTTGCCCTTCCAGCCGGATTCTGGCGCCAGACTTCTTACGCAATTCACCGGTGCGGAGATCGAGTTCGAAAGATCCAAAGCGAACCGCGTTTGAGCAAGTGTCCACTGTTTTGTCACTAGTGATCTGTCCCTTGCGGCGGATGGTACCATGCCCGTGCCGCCCTTCCTATTGGATTCGATGTAGTTTCTTGGCTTGTAAACGACTGATTGCGTGGTCTTTGTGCGCTTACCTAGAAATTACTGCGGCGTTACCCCGTATGCATCGACGTCTGACGTCGATTCTGGTCTGCTGCGTGTGGAAGGCGCTTCAGGCGAGAACGATTGGCTCTGATTTGTTTCCTGCTTTGAGGTCCAAGAATTGAGATGTAGAGCGCCACTGTTTCCCCGTAGCTGGAAGGCCATCGTAAGGCTCTTATCCCATCTTTTTGAAGTTGCTCTTGAATCCCAGTCTGGCTGGATCCGGACCTCGGCCGGGTCAGCTCAGGCATGTCTTAAGTGAACGTAGAGCGGAGGTTCAATGTTAGCGCGTCGTGAAGTTCTTCAAAAGTGCCTTGCCCTGGGGTCCATCGTCATCGCGTCTGACTTTTCTGCTGACTCGATGCTCTTTGCCTTCCAGCAAGGCGAAAAGCCGCTTCTTAAGCCGACTCCACCCAATCCATTGGGACCGTTTTACAAGCGGCTCACGCCCGTCAACAACATCCTGCGTGCGCCCGGAGATCGCGGCTTGCCGCTCACTCTTTCGGGACAGGTGGTGGACACGCGCGGCGACATCGTCCCCGATGCGACCATTGAGATCTGGCAGACCAACCACCACGGCCTGTACGACATTGACGGTTATCGCTATCGGGGCAAGCAGACGGTCGATACGACGGGGGCGTACAGTTTTGAGTCCGTGATTCCGGGCCACTATCCCGATAAAACCCGCGTCTGTCAGCACGTCCACTACCTGGTGATGGCGTCGGGGCGCAAGCCGCTCGTCACGCAGCTCTACTTCGCCACCGATCCCGCTTTCGAGGGCGATCCTCAAAGGAACTACGCCCGCGATCCTTTGCTCCAGACCCCGGAGCTTATCCGTCCGGTAATGTTGACCGGTGAACCGAACGAATTGCATGCCAAAGTTCGATTCGAGCTTTGCCTGGAGCGCCTGTGATGAACATGAAAATCGCGGCTTTGACGTTCGTATGCTTTCTGCCCGTTGCAGCTTCGGCGCAATCGGGCCGGCAAGTGAAAACCATCAATCTGCCGGCGGGCGTCACGGTTCAGTACGGAACTATGTCCCACGCGGGCACCCTGGTTGCGACCATTGACAGCGATAATGTTGTGCGCGTCTGGTCCACACGCTCGGGCGAACTGTTGCAGCCCCTGACTGACGGCGGTCATCCGCCCACCGACGTGGAGTTTTCTCCAGATGGGCGGTACCTTGCGGTCGCTTATCAGATGGTGCCGAACGAGAAGAGTGTGCTCAGGATTTTCGAGGTAGATTCGTGGAAGATGGAGCACGAGTTCTTTGTGCCAGATGTGTTCGCGCTGGCATTTTCGCCGGACAATCGGCGACTCGCTCTCTCGAACATCGTTACTCAGGTCTGGGATGCGGAGAATTCGAGGATGCTAGCCGATATATCGCCTCCGTTTGGCGGATCGTCGTCGGTCTCGTTTTCAGGAGACGGCAATTGGGTTGCTACAGCTGACGGTGACGGCCACGTCCGAGTGTTCGATGCCGCCACCGGAAAGCCGCGGAGTACCGGGACAGAATTTGTGCTGGAGCCACTTGCCGTGACATTTTCTCAGGACAACAAATCGATCTTTGCCGGTGGCGTAGACAAGACTGTCTCCATCATCGACCCGCAGACAGGTCAGGTCCTGCGGACGCTCTCCAAGCAACCCGGACTGATCCTCTCGCTCGATGTCTCTGCAGACAAGAAACAAATGGCGGTGATTTACGGTTCTGCCGATTCCTTTGACAAGGTTGATCACCTGATGCTGTGGGATTTGGACACAGGAGCCGTTCTCGCCGATTTTCAGAAGCCGGGAATCACCATAGTAGGAGGCGCCTTCGTGGGCGATCATTACCAGTTCGCAGGCGCGTCCGACAATCAACTCAGCGTTTGGTCCCTACGCTGATAATTGGCGCCGTACGCGCCGCGACTGCTCCTCCACCGCTTGAGGGCTCGGGACGTGAAAGGTGGCAACATCACGAGCTCAGTGCTCCCTCGCGCTCAAGTGATACTGACAACGCTCACATCTGCCTGGAGACGTCGTCTCCAGGCCCTCTCTTAGACCAATTTCGCATGGATAGCTGTCGACAAGAAGCACCTCCACGAGGACAACAGCGACCTCTTCGCGGCCTTCGATGAGCGTATTGGCGATTTGACCCAACCGAGACGAATTTTGACCAAATCAATTACTGTCGATGCTGAATGGTCATGTCACCCTCCGCCAAACTAAGACAGAAGCCTCCGCACGCATTTGTCATGGAGGCGCTCGCGCCGTTGAATCCGGAAGTACGACGGATGTTCTCCGGTTATGCCGTGTACTTGGCTGACCGCATCGTTTGCATGCTCCGAGAGCATGACAAATCTCCCCGGGACAATGGTGTTTGGCTTGTTCTTTCGGACAGTACTAATCCCGCAGATCCAGAATTTCGCCGGGAATTTCCTTCCATCCGTTCTATCGAGCTACTTGGCAATAAGATTCGCCATTGGCTTCTCATTCCAAGCGACAGTCCCAGCTTTGAGATGGAGGCTCTCCGCGCGTGTGACCTGCTGTTGCATCACGATCCACGCCTCGGCCGAATCCCTGAATCGAGGCGGTAAAACCTCTCTCAAAATCTTCCTCGGCTTCGAATGATCCAGAGTAGCCCCGATTTTCGCCGTTCAACACCAAGTCGATCGAAGTGGTTCGCAGCGCTTCCTCACTTTCTTGCTGCCCACTCTCTGCGCGCCGATTCATCTGCTGGTGCAGATGGCTTGCCACCTCGGCATTGCGTAGACTATGCGCCAGCGGGAAACCCGCAGGAGGCGCAGATGACCATGGGCCCGACCGCAGACTGGAAGAAACTCCTTGCCACGCTCGCCCCTTCATTCTCTGAGCGTGCCGCCGCCTACGACAACAACGATGAATTTGTTGCCGAAAACTACGCTGAGATGCGGGCCGCGAAGCTGTTTTCGATACTCGTGCCGCCGGAACTCGGGGGTGGCGGTCTTCGCTACAGCGAGGCTTGCGCCCTTATTCGCGGCCTCGCTCACTGCTGCGGCTCCACGGCGCTGGCGTTTTCGATGCACCAGCATGCTGTTGCTGCTGCATTGTGGAATTACCGCCACGGGAAACCCGGTGAGGCACTCCTGCGAGCCGTTGCCGAGGGCGAAAAGGTTCTGGTGAGCACAGGCGCGACCGATTGGCTCAATTCCAGTGGTGTTCTGGAGCGATGCAAGGATGGATATCGATTTACGGCAAACAAGCCGTTCGCAAGCGGTTGCGTTGCCGGCGATCTCCTCGTCACAAGCGGGCGATACGACGATCCCGTCGCGGGCCGTCAGGTTCTACATTTTTCCGTTTTGATGTCAGCGGATGGAGTCAGCATCGACCGGGTTTGGCAAACGATGGGTATGCGGGGGACGGGATCTCATACCGTCGTCCTCGACAACGTGTTCGTCCCCGAGAAAGCGATTACGCTGCGGCGACCTTGCGGCGAGTACCACCCTGTCTGGAATGTCATCCTGACCGTCGCACTCCCAATGTTTTGCTCTGTCTATGTGGGCATGGCAGAAGCCGCTGCACAGAAGGCCGCCACGTTAGCATCGGCGAAAGGCGACGACGGGGTGAACGCAGCGGCGATTGGCGAGATGCTCACCGACCTGACAAATGCGCAGATCGTTCTACAAAGTATGGTGGCAAATGCAAACGAGCTGAATCTCGACCCTGACATTGAACACGCGAACCGCGCTCTGATCCACAAGACGATCGTTTCCAATGCCGTCAGACATATGGTCGACGCAGCACTAGAGGCAACAGGAGGCGCGGGTTATTTTCGCCGACTGGGCTTGGAACGGATCCTGCGCGACACGCAGGCGGCACAGTTCCACCCGATGCCGGCCAGGAAGCAACATCGTTTCACCGGACGCTTGGCCATGGGATTGGATCCACTTGCGTACGTAGGCTCGGTCAACGGATCTCAAGATGCTACTGCTGAAGCAAAATGAGCTGTGCCGACCCAACTGGAGAAGTCCTTGCAAATGTTTCTGGCGCCGACAAGGGTCAACCAACCTCGACTAACGGCATCGCGGAATTTCAGGTGGCCGAGGCAAATATCGGCCAGGGCCCTGAGATCCGCGACGACTTCGAGGTCGATCCCGAATCCCGGGTCAAAGACGCACACGTCCACTTCGGGCTGGTTCAAGATGAGCCAGTAACGCCGTTTGGGTGCCTGCCGAAATTGAAAGAAGACGACCACCCGGTGACTCGGCAGGTTTTCTCTTCGTACCAGCTTGTGCAGGACCCACATCAGGAAGTCAGGGTCAAGGTGCTCATCGCGAAGATCGCGGCTTGACCACTTAAACCCCCAAGCTCCCAGCGACTCAATGACGGGCCCGAACTCCCGGCCGGCTTGGGTGAGTTGATACTCGGAGCCTCGTCCATGCGGGAGCGGCTTGCGCTCGATAATCCCGATATGGGCCAGGGTGTCGAGGCGCTGGCAGAGCAGATTGCGGGATATGCGCGGCACGCCTCTGTGGATGTCGGCGAAGCGCCGGGCGCCGGACAACAGTTCCCTCAGAATCAGGGGTGTCCAGCGCTCGGCGAAAACTTCCGCAGCTAGCGCCACGGGACAAAACTGGCCATACCCTTTCATGCGGTAAAGCATGATCTTTTTCTTGTGCCGCGACAAGTCCATTTTTTGAACTGCGTGGTCATTCGTGGTCATTCATTCTGGCGAGGCAGAAAGTAACGTGCAAGCGCCTGGCGCGCGACGTTCCTGCCAAGCTCCGCGCCGACCATCGGTCGAATTGCGATAGTGCATCCCCCCGTAGACTCGGGCGTTAAGGATGTCGGTCAGCGCCTGGCTGAAACGAGAGTAGGATCGGACGGGCTGAAGTAACCCGGGCGCTGCGCTGCTCATGGTGAAATTCAGCCGATCGGAGTGGAAATAAGCTCTGAGCACCTCGACAACCGAGCCGCTGAAGCAGCCGTGAGCGGCCGGATATTCGGGATGGTTCGGGGTAATCACCGAGTCCGATCCATGTGGGGTCGGCTGTCAGGTCCGCGTGTCCGCCACCTGCCCGAATCGCGGTCACGGGCCGCCAGAACCCGTACGTGAATTTCGAATCCCAACAGCCAATGAGGGCATCGGACGCTACCACAGACAACATTGCGAAGAGACGAGCTGCACCCAGGACGGAAAGCCTTCTGATCGGTTGCAATGCCGCGCCAGGTACCGTGCCATTGCAGCATGGGGTGAACCCCGGGGCCGCCAACGAATACTGCAAGATCGGTCTGGTCCGCAGTGCGGGCGCTGCTGATCGCGCCTCCGTACGCTTTGGCCTCAGCGTAGTCATGCAACCATACATTGCTGTCGAGCGCCGGTGGCGGCGGGAACCCGGAACTGCGATGGACTGGTCATCGTCCATGGGGTCGCGGCGCGAATCCATGGGGTGGCGGGCGGGAGGAACCCCGGAGGGGTTGGCTGCCAATTGCCTGGGCCCGCCGCAGGCGGAGTCCAACTAGGCCCAGCGTTCCGGCCATCGTTGGCTCTCAATTCGAGGATGCCGGCCGCCGTTTGCTGGCCTACGGCGATGCCGTTGACCTTTGCTTTGCGGGGTCCCCGAAGAGTGCCGAGATAATCGGCATACTGTTGATTGAGTGCGCCTGCTTGATCTGGATAGAGAGCAATCAACACGTCGTGAGCCGCCGCTGCCACGGCCGCCTCAGTCAGCGCTGGAATGTGGACGTCCGGCTTGACTGCGTAGGCGGTAAACGGATAACCGCAAATGGCGTTCACTGCGTCGTACACTGCGGTCTGCACGATTGCAACCTCGATGGAACCCTGCTGTGGTGACTTGCCGCCCACAACCGCGATGCTGTTGTCCGCCACTGCGTTCCAGAACACAACAGCATTCGTAGTCGGCGCCGGGTGCTCCGATTCCTGGCCCCTGTCGCACCGAGGTGTACTGTGCCCGAACCCCGCGCCGGCGCTCAAGACCGCGAAAACACAGGTGATTCTGATCAATTTTGTCCCCATCTTCTTTCCCTCCTCGTCGACGTTTTCGGAATTCAGCCGGCCGGATTAGACTCGAGCGGCGACTTCCACCTCAGACGGTACGGGAATCACGGTGGCTAAGAAAGCCCTAAAAGTGAACCACCGGAGTGGGTGCGGATGTGTAGCCCACCTGAACGAAGGGAGGGCACCGAACAGCAATCGTTGATCTGTCTGCATTCTGCAGCGGGCCTATTTCTCGTGCAGCACAGGAACTCCCCACCAGCGAAGAGGTCGCTAATCGGCCGAATCGGATTACTAACAAAAGACGGGGACGTGGCAGGTTACAGGCCTGCCTCACCACTTCCGGACTCCTGGCGACTAGCCGACTTGCGGGGACCTATCTCAAGAGTCTTAGCTCAAGGCGGCAGATGAGCGGGCCGGTGACGAAATCTCAGTCGAAATGCCGACAGGTCGGACCTGCTGTTGAGACGTGAATCGGCTCCTGCGCATCTGACTCAGAGGTTGAATATGCCTGGAGTTCCGGGAGGTAGGCGATGAGGGCAGTGGTGCTGCATGAGTACGGCGGTCCCGAGAAGCTGGAATTTGAAGACAACTTTCCCGAACCGCAGGTGAGCGGGAATACGGTATTGATCGCGGCAGCTGCTGCGAGCGTGAATCCAATCGACTGGAAACTGCGTTCAGGGGTGATGCAGAAGATGCATCCGTTGACGTTTCCGGCGATTCTGGGGCGCGATGTGAGTGGCATCGTGCGGGAGGTGGGCGCCAATGTGAAGCACTTCAAGGCCGGCGACCGCGTTCTTGCACTCTCCAACAAGACCTATGCGGAGCTGGTTGCAGTCGACGATTCGGAGGTGACCCATCTGCCGGACGGCGTGGACCTGATGGACGCGGCCGCGATCCCGCTGATTTCGCTCACCGGCGACCAGCTTGTGCGCCTTGCGACAAACGTGCAGAAGGGGCAGGTGGTTCTGATCACGGGAGCACTGGGCAGCGTTGGGCGCGCGGCGGTGCATACGGCGAAGAAGATAGGCGCGCAGGTGATTGCAGGCGTTCGCGGGAACGAACTGGACGCAGCCCGCTCCCTCGGAGTCTCTGACGTGCTCGCGATTGATGACGATCAAGCGATTGAGAACTTCCGCTTGGTGGATGCAATTGCGGACACCGTTGGCGGTGAGGTTGCAGCGAAGCTGATCGCAAAGGTTAAGCAGGGCGGTTCATTCGGCTACACCGCAGTCTTGCCGGAAAGTGCGGCGGCCAAGAATCCGACGGTGAAGATTACGCGTGTGGGTGCTCGGCCCGATGCATCCAAGCTGCGCGAGTTTGCTGATGACGTGCGCGATGGCAAGTTCGTTCTGCCTATTGGTCGCCGGATGCCGTTGCGTGATGCGGCTGAAGCACACATGCTGGGGCAGAAAGGCGGCATTGGGAAGATCCTCCTGCTGGTGCCAGATTCTAAAGAATGACTTCTTCACCGTTCGCCCGGTAGGACTGAGATCAGCGCACATAATCGTGGTCCCGGGCTCGATTGCGCTGGGGCTTCATCAGTGACTACAAGCCGACTTCGCGATACTTATCAGAAGGCCGGGAGTGTCGGCAATCGAGGATTCCGACCGACTGGGAGCGGCTTGATGTCCTTCCGTCACATACCTGTTGACATCCTACCTATCGAAGGAGACGATATGTTGGATCTCAACATGTCGATCCATTCCTATGGGCGAAATCAAATTCGACATTTTACAGGGTACGCTCGATCTGATGATCCTCAAAACCCTTGAATCCATGGGACCACTGCATGGCTATGGCATTGCTCGACGTATCGAACAGGTCTCGAGCGAAACCCTCAGCCTTAACCAGGGCACGATTTATCCCGCCCTGCTCCGACTCGAACAGCGTAGATGGATCAGATCGGAGTGGGGCACGTCGGATACGGGCCGGAAGGCGAAGTTCTACTCGCTCACGCGCATTGGGCAGAAGCAAGTTGCGGCGGAAGAAGAAAACTGGTCGCGCATCGTGTCCACCATGGCGCGCTTTGTCTCACCTACGAAATAGGAGTGACCGATGGATTGGCTTCGCGAAATGTTCAGCCGCTGCACATCGTTCCTGGACCGCCGCAGGCTCGACGAGGAATTAGATCAGGAACTTGAATCGCATATTGAGTCGGCCGTCGAAGACAATATCCGTCGCGGCATGACGCACGACCAAGCCCGCTTGGCCGCCCTCCGCGTGTTCGGCGGTGTCACCCAAATCAAGGAATCCTATCGCACGCGCCGCGGCCTTCCTTTCGTCACCTCATTAGGCCGGGACGTCCGCTACGCCGCGCGCCGGCTGCGCTCTTCGCCCAGCTTTACCCTCGTTGTGATCGCTACTCTGGCACTCGGCATCGGCGCGAACACTGCCGTCTTCACGCTGGTCGAGGGATTTTTGCTGCGTTCCCTGCCAGTCGCCGAACCGGCAAGTCTCTACCGCATCGGCGATCGCAACACCTGCTGCTATCATGGCAACTTCGAATATCCGGACGGCGATTTCGATCTGTTTTCGTATGATCTGTATCGCCGCTTCCGGCAAGGGGCGCCGGAGTTCGAGCAGCTTGCGGCGGTGCAGGCGGGTGGAAGCGGGTACAGCGTGCAGTACGGCTCGGGGGCACCACGCCCTTTGCGGGTTGAGTTTGTTTCCGGCAACTACTTCAACACGCTGGGTGTAGGTGCCTACCTCGGCCGCCCGTTTGCCGATAGTGACGACCGCCCGGGAGCTCCGCCCGTGCTCATCTTGAGCTACGTGGCATGGGAAACCGAATTCGGCCGGGATCCGTCGATAGTCGGTGCGACGATATATGTCCAGAGACATCCTTTCACCGTGGCGGGCGTGGCGCCGGCAGGATTCTTTGGCGACCGCATCGCGTCGATCCCCCCGGACCTGTGGATGCCGCTCTCCGCCGAGATAGAAATTGAAGGCGCAAACGCCGCGGTCGCACAACCCCTGACGGCATGGCTTTATCCATTGGGCCGGTTGCGGCCCGGTGTTCAAAAGCCCGCCCTCGAGGCCAAGCTGTCCGTCCTGCTGCGGCAGTGGATGCGGGAACGGCCGAGGTTTACGGAGCACGGCGGAACCGCAATTATTCCCCGACAGCACGTAGTACTTGCCCGAGCAGGGGGCGGAATCCAGAAACTCCAGCAGCAATCCGGCGCGAACCTGCGCTTGCTGATGATTCTTTCCTGCGTTGTGCTGCTCATGGCCTGCGCGAATATCGCCAGCCTGCTGTTGGCGCGCTCCACCGCGCAACGGAGAGACATAGCCGTTCGCATGGCACTTGGCGCAGCCCGGTTGAGTATTATCCGCCAGATCCTGATCGAGAGCCTGCTGCTGAGTGTAGCCGGAGGTGTAGTAGCTCTGGGTGTGGCATGGTTCGCTGCTAAGGCCATCCTTGCGCTGGCTTACCCCGAGGCGCACAACATGCCCCTGCATGCCGAACCTTCCTGGCCCGTCCTAGGGTTCACATTCCTCGTGTCGCTATTGACGGGTGCGTTGTTCAGCGTGGCTCCAGCATGGGCGGCATCGAACACGCAATCTTCCGAATCGCTGCGCGGAGCCAATATTGCCAACCGGGACCGCGCCTCAATCCCGCAGCGTACCCTCGTGATTCTGCAACTCGCTATGTCGGTTGTTCTGCTCTCCAGCACGTTTCTGCTGACCCGGTCGCTTATGAAACTGGAGCACCAGAACTTCGGCATTGAAACAGACAATCGATACTCTTTCCAGATGGATCTCGAAGGAGCCGGATACACCCCTGATCGCGTCTCGAGCCTGTACCGCCCGATCGAAGGAAGACTGGGAGCTTTGCCGGGCGTCACCCACGTGAGCTTCGCCAGGTACATTCCCTTGGGCGGCAACCAATGGGGAACTTGCGTCTATCTGCAAGGTCAATCCGATCCAGGACGGGAGGACAAGTGCTTCTCAGACTGGGATCGTGTGAGCGCTCAGTTTCTCGATTCCATCGCGGTGCCGATCGTCCGCGGCCGCGGGTTCACCGCGCGTGATGGAGCGTCTTCTGTGCTCGTGGCGGTTGTCAATCAGGCCTTTGCAAAGAAGTTCTTCCCCGACCATGATCCGATCGGCAAGCATTTTGGCCGAGAAGGAGCGAAATACTCCAGCGAGTACGAAATCGTGGGTGTCTTTTCTGATTTTGTTCTAACGAACCCCCGCGCCGAATCCCGCCCGCTGTTTCTTGTTCCCAACACGCAGCGATATGCCGGTTACACCAATGAGGAGGATGATGCTGCGGAAAAAGCATCGATGTTTCTCGACTCCGTTATCCTCCAGGTTGCGGGTTCACCAAAAGACGTCGAGCTGCCGGTGCGCAAGGCACTCGCGGAAATAGATCCCAAACTTCCCGCCTTTCGCTTCGTTTCGTATGACTCGGTGGTGGCCAGCAATTTCAACCAGGAGCGACTCATTGCGCGGCTCACCTCGGCATTCGGCCTTCTCTCGTTGATTCTTGCGTCGGTTGGCCTATACGGTGTGATGTCCTATTTCGTGGCGCGACGCACCAGCGAAATCGGGATCCGCATGGCCATCGGCGCCTCGCGCGCTCTCATCGTGCGCATGGTGATTCGCGGAGCGATCGCACAACTCGTTCTGGGGCTGGCATTGGGCATTCCGGCCAGCCTTTTTATGGGCCGGCTGACGACCAGCCTCCTGTTCCACGTGAGTGGGTACGATCCTTTGACTCTCGCTGAGACTTCGACGGTTTTGGCGATTTGCGCAACCGCAGCGGCGTTCATCCCTGCTCTTCGCGCAGCCACGCTTGATCCGGTTCGCGCGCTACGCACGGAATGATGACCGACAATCAAGACACAGAAAATTGCGCTGCTTGGCGACCGGACGAAATGGACTAAACCATCTGTGCTCCCCATAAACGTCCCTGCATTTACCAATTTCGGATTGTCGGAAATCAGAAAGGAACTCCGATTCGGACGGGCCGCCGAGAATCCATCGCCTGCACAATCACCTGCTGAATCTTCGGCTTAGACGTTCTAGGGCGCTGGTTGGCAGTCTCCAGCGGCCTGTACGTTATAGAAAGTACATATCCTAGGGACCTTGACACGGAAGAGGTCTTCGGCTCGATTCCAATCGTGCCTACTATCCTTTTCAATAACTAATCTGGAAGATTGTTCAATTCTACGCCGGCAGAAATGACTTGCCATGCGCAAGCACCAACAGGTCGCATCCGGAGTCCATGGGGATGTAAACACTCTTTCGCGGTATCAAACCAAGTAAGTTCGTCTCCATGCGGCGGAATTCGCTCTGAAAGATTCAACCAGGCTAGGAACGAGACTCTTTTGGTCGCACGTTCGACTGCGAAAAAGATGGTCCGGTCAATGAACTCTCTTAGGCCAGACGGTTTTGACTTCCCTGATCATTAAGATCCGGTTCCCTGATCCGATGTGAGAATTCCCTGTTCAATTCATGAGATCAGTAGCGATCGGGTGATCAGAACCGCCCTTGATTCAGTGCTATAGTGCGACTCAGTTGTCGAATCTTATGGCCAAACTCGCGATTTTCCCTGTAAATTTCCCTGTTTACAGGGAATTGACCCGGAGAACGGTTCGCTGCAGACTCCAACCACCGCCAGCGAGTCAACTTGTTTATAATAAATTAGTTAGATATATAAAATCTCCCCGATTTCTGGGCTATTTCCGCACAAAGTGAGGGCTCAATACTCCTAAGAGATGCGATAAAGGAACTGGTCCAAGCTGGGAAAACCAGGGTGATCCTAGACATGGAAGAGATCAGATTCGTTGATAGTAGCGGTTGGGGGGAGTTGGTTTCTGCGTACACTACGATTCGAGCACATGGTGGGAAATTGGCTATGATGCACATTAGCGGAAAGCCGCTTGAGCATCTCCAAATCACCAAATTGCTCACTGTCTTCGAAGTGTATGAAAACGAAGCTGAAGCCTTGTCGGGATTTCTTCCCGCAAGGTACGCGCAATGTCCAGTCTGCTCTCACTCAGCTTACCCGCCAATTCGCAGTGGCGATGTTGATTGGAAGCCTCAGCAGTGTCGCTGTGGTGCAAGATTTTTCGTCGAGGCGATCGAGGACAAAGAGTCTGTGGTTGCAGTGAGAAGAGTACGGATATCAACATACTTCGACGAATTCTTCGAGATATTGTCCGGACCTCCAATAACAATTGCTATTGTCGGCCGGCTCGATAAATTCAGCTCGTCAGCCTTTAAGCGTTTAGAGCGTGTCCTTTCGGAAGGCCAGAATGTCCTTTTTGACCTCAGTAAGACTTCCCAAGCAGACGCCGAGGGACGACGCGCATTAATATCCTTCATCCGGGACTCGGAACAACGGTTTCGTGCGGTCGTATCGCTTGAAGGATTAAACGAGCACGACTCTCTCCCGTTTGCGCAAGAAGATGCATGTTTCTCTCCCCAAAGCCGTGCACTCGAAGAACTCGGAGAAGTTTCCGAAAAAGTTTGGACTACAAAGGTCTCGCGTGAGCTTATGTGAAGGGATTGCTCTCAATACGAAAGCAGTGAAGTCGTATCCTACGATAGTGCACTTGCAGCAGCGAACTGTTAACTCCGGCCGGTTAGCAAGGTAACTTATTCGCGCTTGCCTTGGAGGATTGCTATGGATGTTGCCTTATGCCGTTCGTCGCGGTTGTCGGCGGACTTTGGCAGATTGATCAAGCTCAATTAGCCTCGGCCAAAGCTGCTGGAGAGCAGCTCGGCGAGGAACTGGCCAAGGCAGGCTTCGGCCTCGTAGTCTATTTCTCCAACGATGAGTCGCTCGAGCCCCATGTGATTGCCGGCTTTACGAGGGCGCTCCCCAAAGGCAAGGGTAAAATCCGAGTTCGTTTCGCTGAATCCCAGCGCGGCAAAGGTCTTCACCCCGTGGCCATCCGCATATCCCTTCATCATGTTTGTCGGGCTGGTCACTGCGGGGGCAACCGGAGGTGTGATCCGGGCATTGGTCTGGGTGGGTGGCGAAAGTGATCCTCGGATCTCGTTTCTATTGGGCAGCATCGCTGGCTTTGTGGTCGGCCTAGCTTATCTCATTCCGCAGTGGGTAGGTGCGCCCGGCGTGCTTACTCCAAAAACCGCCGTCGTCGCAGCCACCGACAAGATTCAATTTGTATCGGCGGTTCTCGTGGCGATCTCTGCTGGCGTCGGCCTCGACAATCGAGAAGGACCACGCACGAGCATACGGCGTAAAAGTGATCGCAAGCTATGAACTGCATCGCCCTTTCCCGGACGCCGAGCGTCTCTGAAACCGGGCAACATTTCCGCGCTAACTCTGGCGGGGGTCGTATGAAGCAGGTTGCTCTTGGTTTTCGCGCCCATTCTGGCTGGACCCCTCTGGTCGCATACATTAGGATGATTTGCCAAGCTTGAATGCTGACTGCTTTCGCAATCGCCCGCGTGAGTAGAAGTGTCGGTGCTACATCCCGACCGCCTCATCGCAAAACATCAATCCAATTCCAAGAGATTTGCGTGGCCGAAGAGAGGCGGTTTGGCGCACGCTTCACCCGATTCCCGGAAATTGCTCAGGCCGACACCGATAAGTCGGAAGAGGCGGCCAGCGCCCAGATCGACACGCTCTCGCAAGGCAAGAGCGATCTCGGTCAGTTCCTCGCAGGACGCAGGCGGAACGGGCGGAGTATGGCTGCGGGTATGAATGGTGAACTCACGTGTCTTGAGCTTGAGCACGACGGTCCGGGCGATGCGCGATTCCTTGCGCGAAGCGGACCAGACCTTCTCAGATAGCCGACGAATCATCGGTTCGGTTTGTTCCAATCGGACATCCTGCTCAAAAGTGTCTTCGGCGGAGATGGATTTCGTTGGCCGATTCGGAACGACTGCATTGTTGTCGATGCCGCGGGCCAGCTCGTACAGCCGGGACCCGTATCGGCCAAAGTGGTCTTCGAGCGTCGCGAACTCCGCGTTTCGCAGCTCACCGACCGTTCTGAAACCGAGTTCTTCGAGATGCTGCTCGGTTACCTTGCCGACGCCCGGAATCCGGCCAACCGGAAGCGGCCCAAGGAATGCATCGACTTCTTCTGGCTGGATGACAAACAGTCCATTCGGCTTACGCCAGTCGGACGCAATCTTTGCCAGGAACTTATTGGGAGCAACGCCGGCTGAGGCCGTGAGGTGTAATTCCTCGCGGATTTGCTGACGGATCGCCGTTGCCACACGGGTCGCTGTCGGCAGATTTGTCTTGTTCTCAGTTACGTCCAAATAAGCTTCATCGAGCGACAGCGGTTCGATCAGGTCCGTGTGGCGCTTGAATATCTCTCGCACGCTCTGCGAAACGGCGCGGTACCGAGGAAAGTCGGGAGGCACGAAAATGGCGTCGGGACAGAGGCGCTCGGCGCGCACGGCCGGCATTGCCGAGCGAATGCCGAATTTTCTGGCCTCATAGGATGCGGCACAGACGACCGAGCGATTGCCTTTCCACGCGACCACGACCGGCTTACCGCGAAGATTGGGATCGTCGCGTTGCTCGACGGAGGCATAGAACGCGTCCATGTCGATATGAACAATTTTCCTCATAACTCTTCAGCATCATCCTATGCGCGTCTGGAAGCGATGGGCCAACGGAGCCCGCGCCAGTAGTATGCAACCAATCCGTTTCCGCTTACGGTGAGGAGTTACTGGCCGTGGTAACGGCGGCGTGGTGAGGGCCGGACCCGGGGGACTCAAGTAAGCTTTTTTTTGGGCAAAAACACTCACATCCGTTCTTGGCTTCAGCACCCTAATCCCGAATTTCTAGGTGGCCGTGAACTGTTGGGGTTTGACTGACTTATTGTTGAGAAAGTAGTTTGTTGCATCAGAATAGTTCTTATGGCTGAACACACGGCTCTTCCCCTGACAGCTTCACGCGCGCGACAGATATTTGGGAGCTGATGCATGCCAAAACCGATCACCAGATCTGAGCGAAGAAGAGTCGCGTTTCCAAGTGTGTTAAACATTTCGGACCTGCGGCAGATTGCCGAGCGCCGAATTCCGCGAGTCGTATTTGATTATCTCGATGGCGGTGCCGATGCCGAGGTTACCCTGGGGGAGGCCTGCCGGGTTTACGACAGGGTCTTGTTCCGCCCGCTGGGCGCGGTGGCCTTCCCGGAATGCGACGTGCGCGTGCGCGTGCTTGGCATGGATCTTGAGTTGCCCTTCCTGCTAGGGCCAGTTGGCAGCAGCCGCTTGTTTCATCCCGGAGGCGAGATGGCGGCTGCACACGCTGCCGGGGAGGCTGGCACGGCCTATATTCAATCCACGCTCTCGGGGCACCGGCTGGAAGACTCCAAGGCCGCAACTCGTGGCCCGATGTGCTACCAACTTTATCTTGTCGGTGGGCGGGAGGTCGCCGAAAGAGCAATTGAGCGCTGCCGTTATGCGGGAATTCATGCGTTGTTCGTCACCATTGATACGCCGGTTTCCGGGATGCGCGAGCGTGATTTCCGCAACAACATCAAACAGCTGATGGCGCGCAACGCGTCATCGGTAGCGCCATTTTTATCCCAATTTGTGAGTCACCCTCGCTGGTTGCTTTCCTACTTCGCCGATGGCGGGTTGATGCAGTTTCCAAACATTGTGCTACCGACCGGGCCTATGGAATATGCAGACATTAGCGTGGCGCTTGAGCAGGCGGTGGTGACCTGGAAGGACCTGCGCTGGATTCGCGAGCTTTGGGGCGGCCCAATCGTCATCAAAGGTGTCATGACCAGTGACGATGCACTGCGCGCGATTGACGCGGGCGCTGAGGGGATTGTGGTCTCCAACCACGGTGGACGACAGCTGGATTGCGTCTTGCCCACACTGCGCGTGCTACCGGAAATCGCCAGAGCTGTGAACGGGCAAATTGAAGTCTTGCTCGATGGGGGCATTCGCCGCGGCAGCGACGTGGTGAAAGCATTGTGTTTGGGAGCGAAGGCGGTGCTGCTGGGCCGGGCTTATGCGTATGGGCTGGCAGCAGCTGGCGAAGCGGGTGTGGTCCGGGCTATTGAAATCCTGCGCGGAGATATTATTCGCACACTAAAACTGCTGGGTGTTGGATCTTTGAGGGAGCTGAACCGCTCGCACGTTGAAGTCCCGTGGGAGTGGGAATCCGACGCTCGAGCTTCTCGGGTTCGTCCACTCCTTGACCCCGCTCTAGAGCTGAGAACCAACCGGCAAGGCTCGCTTAACCTGCCGAAAAGCGAGAATCAATTTTGAAGCCCAGAATTCATGGACACGCGCTTTGCCATCTCCGGCATTGAATACATTAGCAACCCGCAATCCAGCTTGTCGCCATATCATTGATCTCCCGGAGCAAGTTTGGCAACGCAGTCCGTGGGATGACTCCGTCCTGCACGATATAGTTCGGTGAAATCAGGCCCATCGCCGCAAATTCAGCCTCCCGCCCTTTCCAGACCAGGATTCGCTCCTGTTCCGATTTGCGTTTCGCTCAACATCGTGCAACTCAGCTTAGGGGATTCCGGCCCGAGATGGCTTCGCCAATTCAAGATGGTGTTTTGGTCCCGTCATCCCACAGATTCCATTTCATCAGGGGTAGAACTGGGACCCACATGAGATAGGTTCAAAGTCTGCAGGCACTCTGGCTTGACGCAGCACCAGGAGCTTCCAACCAGCTGAGATCACCTGAAAGCCAAAAAGTGTGATCCCCTAACATCCTGCAGAAGCGATCGCTAGCTTTCAAGCCCAATAATATTCTGTTTCAGGGGTTTCGCGGAACAGGTAAACACTAGTATTAATCGCACATATTGACCCTCATGTGTCACCATTTCCAAACCGGCAGAAGTTATTAACGAGGCAGCACTTATTAACGAGGCAGCACAAGGAGACGATGACAATCGCTTTCTCGCCCCCTGTTCTTCCGTGGCCCCAGCCGCTAGATCCACTTCACTCGATCGTGCTCTCCGCGACCGTCGCCACAATTCCGCTGATCGTGGTGCTGGTGCTGATGGGAGGGATGCGCAAGAGTGGTCTCGTCGCCTCGGCCTGTGGTTTGGGAACCGCAGCCATTCTGGCTGCCGCAGTCTGGCGCATGCCGGTGGCGCTAGCGTCCTGGAGTGTGTTGTACGGATTCGCCTATGCCACGTGGTCCATTCTGTGGCTTGTTCTATGTGCGTTGTGGCTCTACAACCTCACGGTATTGACCGGATCGTTTGACAATCTGCGCCAGTGGGTTCAGCGCCATGCCTCGTCTGACGCCTGCGTCCAGGCGATCCTGGTGGCATTCTGCTTCGGGGCGCTGCTCGAGGGGAGCGCGGGGTTTGGGTCGCCGATTGCAGTTACGGCATTTCTGCTCGTCGGGCTGGGGCTCGAAGCGCGTAAGGCGGTGGTGATTGCATTGCTCGCCAACACTGCGCCGGTGGCCTTCGGCGCCGTCGGGATTCCAATTGTTGCCTTGGCGGGCGTGACCGGCTTGGATGTGCTGAAGCTGTCGGCAATGGTCGGGAGACAGCTTCCCTTTCTTAGCCTGATTCTGCCCATGTATCTCACATTGGTGGTTGCCGGCCCAAGGGGACTCCGCCGCAGTTGGCCCCCAGCGCTTGTGGCCGGGGTGAGCTTCGGAGGCGTGCAGTTCCTTGTCTCGAATTTCTGGGGACCATACGCCACCGATATTCTCAGCTCCCTGGTCTCGATTGTCGTTCTGGTTGTATTTCTTCAAGTGTGGAAGCCGGGGAAAGAGGGAAGGTTTGCGGAATCACATCCCTCTTCTGCAACTCCTGAAGACCGACTCTTCAGCGGTCCGGCGCTGTCGGCATGGGCGCCCTGGGCCATCCTCGCCGTTGTCATGGTGGCCTGGTCGCTATTCAAGGTGTCTGCGTTGGGCCAGATACTGATGCGAATTCCCATGCTGCACAATGGGGTCTTTATTACCCTTTATCAGAAGCCTTACACGGCCATCTTCTCGTTTCAGCCCTTGGCCACTGGAACCGGCGTCCTGGCGGCAACGATTATTGTGGCGGTCTGGTTCCGGGTTCGCCCGAGGTCCTTCGTGGAGGCGGGTGGCCGGACACTCCGGCAGTTGCGGGTGCCGGGCCTAACCGTTCTTTTCATTGTGGGATTGGCCTATCTCTACAACTACTCCGGCATGGCGTATACGCTGGGAGCTGCCGTCGCGCGCGTCGGGGGGGTCTTTCCGCTGGTTAGCAGTTATCTCGGCTGGGTGGCGTGCTTCCTGAGCGGCAGCGACACGGCAGCCAATCTGCTGTTCGGAAATTTGCAGGTAGCTGCGGCCCACCAGTTGCACCTAAACCCGTTGCTACTGGCGGCCACCAATTCATCCGGAGCGGTGGCGGGCAAGATGATTTCACCGCAAAACATTGCAGTGGGCGTCACAACGGTTGGCCTCATCGGCCAGGAGGGAAAAGTGCTGCAGAGCACTTTCTGGCATAGCGTCTTGTTTGCCGGGCTTTTGGGGCTAATTGCGTTAATGCAGGCTTACGCCATCCCGCAAATAGTGCCGTGAGCAACGCGAAATCTCAAGGCGGACAAGCGAGAGGAGGCGACTCTCTCCATCGTTGAGCGCTCCTGATCCGGATACAGCGACTCCCTGATCCGAAGTAGAAATTCCCTGTTCAATTTGGCAGGAGAAATGGGTCCACGTGGCCGAAACCGGCCTTGATTCAGCATAATGGGCGGCTTTGACTTTCGGAGCTTTGGCCAGGTTTGCGATTTTCCCTGTAAATTTCCCTGTTTGCAGGGAATTTGCTCCGGAGAACAGTTCGCTCCAGACTGGATCCACCGCCAGCGAGTCAAGCTATTAACTATAAATGACTTACAAGCTGTAAATCTGCCGGATTTCCGGGCTGTTCACGCACAAATCTTCCACCAGAGAATTTCTCTCCGAGTAGCCAATCTCCCTTTGAGTTGCCATTTTCTCTGATCGACCAGAGAGCAGTGGAGCTTTTGTTCCATCCCCTTCGGCCACTCCAGGGGATAGACCGCTCTCGATGGTCCAGAGTCTGTGACGTCCTTGCGACCCATTACTATACGATTCCGCATATAGGATCTTGATTTCGTCTCGACAGGCGGAATTTGGCTATATTTGGCCGCAGCATCTCTGGCTGGAGCAAATGGAGGAATCCATCAAGCGCATTCTTGTTACTGGCGCGACCGGAAAGGTTGGCAGTCACTTTATCCATAGCATTTTGGAAGCACCTGACTCCGGTGAAGTGATAGTCCGAGCCCTGTGTCACAATCGCCATCTGGAACCTCACGCACGATTGGAAGTAATCAGAGGAGACATCTCCGACAGCGAGGTCGTGCGCGCAGCAATGGACGGGATCACGCACGTCGTTCATTGCGCCACTTGTAAAGAGACGGAAGTGAGCGTCATCGATGTCACCGTCAAAGGCCTCTTCTGGCTGCTCGAGGAATGCCGCAAGAGCAGTACCTTCCGGCAAATCATTTTGATCGGGGGAGATGCTGCTCTAGGTCATTTCTTCTATCCACATCCCATTCCGGTGACTGAGCGGCAGCGACACAGCGCTTATCCTGGCTGCTATGCGCTCTCAAAGGTCCTTGAAGAAGCACTGCTCGAGCAGTACTTCGTTCAGTATGATCTGTCGGGTTGCTGTCTGCGTGCGCCGTGGATTATGGAAAGGGACGACTTCAAATACACGCTCACTTTTGGTGAAGACGTCTTCGGAGGTCCACGATGGCGAGAATTTGTGGACCGAAATAAAGCCGATGAGTTTGTAAGGAGCAACACGGTGCCGCTGATGCTGGACCCAAACGGCCAACCTGTGAAGCGGAATTTCGTCCATGTTAGCGATCTCGTTGAAGCCGTGATACAGGCGCTCGATCATCCCAAAGCACGACAACAAACATTCAACATCTGCATGGATGAGCCCGTTGACTATGGCGAAGTGGCCCTTTACCTCAGCAAAACGCGGGGGATCCCGTCCATCGCGATTAAAACACCCTACTGGTCCACGTGGCTTGACAATGCGAAAGCGAAGTTCCTGCTCGACTGGAGACCACGGTTTGACTTGGCGCGGCTCATTGACGAAGCCTGGTCCTATGAGCGCAGCGCACTTGAACCACGGAAGGTCTGGTATCCCGGCTGACGATGACGTTCAACGGTCGATGCTTCCAATTGTCTGCGCGTGGCAATGAAATTGTGAGCTTTCATTCCGGGACAGAGCAAGACCGGTCGCACAGATCCGCGAGATCGTCAACTCCGGACCACGAATAGAGAGGCTTGGTGCCTGAGGCTAAAGGAATATCCTGATCAAAAGGTCTCATTAGAAGTGCCAAATAGGAGTGCCATGGAACTTCGAGACATCATCTTGCAAATTGGCGCAGGCTTCGCGGAGGCAAGCGCCCTGCCATTAGCAGGCCATCCGCTGGCAGGAATCATCCGCGGGGAAGTCCCTTCGGAGTTTGCAAGGATCCTCAGTCCATCTGAATTGACCTTTATGGGATCACCAGGTCAGGGAAACTGGGCTGAAGTCCCTTGGATGGGATTTTTTCACCCTGAAATTACGGATTCTGCGACTCACGGCTTCTACGGCGTGTATCTCTTTGCGGCAGATTTGTCTGCTGTGTATCTCTGCTTAGGACAGGGCGTCACCCAATTGCGTTCCGAGTTTCGGAGATCCGCCAAGGATGAGATGCTTAGGCGCGCAGCCTTGATCCGCGATCGTGTGCCGGAGTTTGCAGCGAAGTTTAAACCCGGGCCGATCTCTCTTGGCGGCTCAACTCAGCTCTCAAAGGACTACGATACCGCGGTTGCCTTTCACAAAGCGTACCCTCTTTCTGGACTGCCCACTCTAGAGCAACTTGAGGACGATTTAAAAGAGATGGTCCGTTTGTATCAACTCCTCATAGGGCGGGGCGGAACAGACAATGTTGACACAGCCATTGAGTTGAATCCAGACGGCATTCGTGGTGATGTAATTGGGCAAATCGAGGAGCGCCGCCGTTACGTACGACACGCCAGAATTGAACGAAGTTCAAATGCTGCAAGGAAAGCAAAGGCAACTCACGGGTATATTTGCCAAGGTTGCGGATTTGATTTTGAAAAAGTATATGGCGACCAAGGCCATGAATTCATCGAGGCTCATCACTTGATTCCACTGCATTCACTAGTGGAAGGTGAATCTGTATCGATGGACCCACACCGCGACTTCGCGGTCCTTTGCTCAAACTGCCATCGCATGGTTCATCGCAGCAGTCCATGCCTGACAATGTCTCAACTGAGGGAGTTGCCGGGGTTAAAGATCTCACGCACAATCGTCGTCAAAACGGGTCCGTCTATTTTCCCCGTCCCGCTGCAATCTTTGCGTTCTGTTCTGTCCAAATGAGCGGCACATTTTCCAGTAGCGTAGCCAGCGACATCTCCTGACCCTGAAGTCCCGTAACGATTGCTTCAACTATCTCAGGCGCCAGGAAGGCGCTCTGTATGATCCGGCCGACGTAGCGCTCGTTCAGACCAGCGACCACAGCAATCGCCCGTTGATCTCTGTATTCTCCGTCAATGATCAGCTTCACCCATTCGTGCGCACGGCCGATGGCCTTGATCAAGGATGGCACCGCATTCCGTGGAGCCCGGTCCGCTGACTGCGATGGAACTACGAGCCGCATTTCTCCGCCGCAACGCTTCAGCTTTGTCTCGATCGTAATGACGAGTGGCTCATGACTGAAGTTATTCCTTATATTTTGGGGATGAATGTCCGCATGGTTGGGTCCGAGAAGCTGCGCACGCAGGTTGACCTTGTTGACTTGAATCTCAACCGATCCCTGATGGACCAAGATTCGCGCTACTATTGGCTCGAGCATCTCGCTGAGACTCGACGGTGAATTCCCTTTCAAGCGCTTTGCGTATTCAACAGCGAACTCAATCAGTGTTCGGGTGGTCCCAAGATCATCGTCAGCAAACGCGAGAGCACTGACAACCCGGTCCGCAGAGGAGAAGAAGCTCTTCAATCCGTTTAGCACCACTTGTTCCAGCTCTCTCGCGGGAATTCTGCCCGGGTGGGACGATGCAGAAGCCGCGTCGTCGATCACTCTCTGCGATACGTAATACCGGTACCGCTTGCCTCGTTTGACCGCATGAGAAGGCGTGAATCGATTTCCATCACCGTCGTACACCAAGCTACGCAGAAGGCTCGGCGCTGCCGCATTGGTGCCGCGCCTCTGGCCACGAATACTCTCGTTCATCCGCTTCCGGACCTTCTCCCAAAGTTCGCGATCGATGATCGCCTCGTGCTCACCCGGGTAAGACTGATCTTTGTGCGGAATCTCACCCAGATAAGTTCTGTTGCGAAGGATTTTGTAGAGGGCGCCGCGAGAGTAGGACGATCCCCCTGAGCTACGGCCTGAGCGACTGACCCGAATCTTGCTCTTGGACCCAAGTGCATCAAGGCGCGACTTCAACCTTTTCACACAGCCAAACTCGAGATACAGCCGGAAGATCTGACGGACTTCCTCCGCTTCTTCTTGGTTCACGATCAGGTGACGGTCTTTAAGGTTATACCCCAATGGGATGCAGCCACCCATCCACATGCCTTTGCGCTTCGAGGCGGCAATCTTGTCCCGAATGCGCTCTCCGGTCACCTCCCGCTCGAACTGGGCAAATGAGAGCAATACATTCAGGGTTAGCCGGCCCATCGACGACGTGGTGTTGAACTGCTGGGTGACAGAGACGAAGCTTACGCCGCGAGCGTCGAAGGCTTCGACCATCTTGGCGAAGTCGGCCAAGCTGCGCGTCAACCGATCTACCTTATATACGACGACCGTGTCGACTTTCTTGGATTCGATGTCGGTCAGGAGTCGTTTCAGCCCGGGTCGTTCCATCGAACCGCCCGAATAGCCGCCATCGTCGTAATGCGCTTCGAGTGCTCGCCAGCCCTCCTGGCGCTGGCTTAGAACGTAGGCTTGGCAGGCTTCGCGCTGGGCATCGAGGGAATTGAAGGACTGCTCCAGTCCTTCTTCTGAAGATTTGCGGGTGTAGATAGCGCATCGGATCGAGTGCCGCACATGCGTGCTCATCAACGTTGACCCTTGAGGCCGAAGAACAGGGGACCCGACCATCTGGTTCCGGTGATGAGTCGGGCGATGACCGAAAGACTCTTGTAGCGCTCTCCTTCGTATTCGAAGCCGTCCTCAATGACCGTGACTTGGTGCGTTTTGCCGTTCCATTGCCGCAGGAGCCTCGTCCCGGGCTTGATTCGCCGGGGAATTGCGAGCGGCGTGGCTTCCTTGTTCGGATCCCGTCTGTAGGAGGCGGCCAGCTTTTCGAGGCGGCGCCGAATCTCGGGTTTCAGGCCGCCGTAGGCGTGTTCTTGCAGTTTGTAGGCGAGTATGGGAACGAATAGTTGCTTTCGGACATGCAGCGGCGGAGCCTGTTTCAAGCTCGACCGCCATTTGGCCCGAAGCTGGGCGATGTTCATCTTAGGGAGCGCCGCAATCTCGCGCTCTAGCGATTCGGACACCTGCGAACCTCCTCTCCGGTGTCCACATTTCCGCTCTGTTGGGCCACGAAGTCAAGCCGAGGAGAGGCACTATAGATAGCCCAATTTCTGGCAGTATTCGCAAATGGCACCCACAATATAGGGGCCTCAAAGGACCCCACATTGGGTCCAAACGATGACTCTGCTCGTCCTTTGCTTTCATTTGCTCCAAAGTCTCGGCTTAGGTGCACCTGCCAGAGTCTTGGCAGGGCCAATGGAATTCGGAAATGGATGGACTATAAAGGTCGCAATGGACTAGGATTTCGCTCGGACGGAACTGCTCGCAAATGTGTGCGGAATGATATCCATTGGGCGAAGGGATGATTAGGAAAGCGGCGGACTGGAATGGTCGGCAGTGCGGTCGCGTAGAGAATCCAGGCCATCCGTCGAATTTGCCTTACGAGTAATGTCAGGTTGGAATCCCCTCGTGCAGGCTAGGCGGCCAATTTGTGCTAGGAAATGTGTCGTCACCGTGAGGGAAGACTATGTTCCGGCTTGACGCAGACAAGCGAGTTCACTTCTGCGACGGCGTGACGCGTCGCGACTTTGTTCACGCTGGCGCTCTCGGATTCCTTGGCCTGTCAATGCCACAGTTTCTCAAGCTCAAGGCGATGGGGGCGGTGAAGCCCGACAAAGATGTCAACTGCATTCAATTGATGCTCGTGGGTGGGCCGAGCCAACTCGACACATGGGACATGAAACCGGACGCGCCGTCGTCCATTCGAGGGCCCTTCAAGCCGATCAAGACCAACGTCTCCGGAATAGAAATCTCTGAGATCTTTCCCCGGATGGCGAAGAACGCTGACAAGTTCGCCCTCCTGCGTTCCGTTTACCACACTGCGGCGGCGGTTCACGACACCGGTTGCCAGATGATGCAGACGGGAAGGCTATTCCAGGGAGGTCTCGAGTCTCCCAATTATGGCTCTGTGCTTCGCTTTGAAAAAGGGCCGCGCGGAGATATTCCTCCCAACGTCCTTCTGCCGTACCCGATCGGTCAACTTGGTGGCAACCTGCCTCACGGCGACACAGCCGGGTTTCTTGGCAAAGGCTACGATCCTTTTGTGTTGAATGCAGACCCCGCCGATCCTGACTTCAAGGTGCCGGATCTGCTCCCGCCCGATTACATCTCAGCGGTGCGCGTGGATCGCCGGCGAAGCTGGCGGCAAGAAGTTGACAAATCGGTTCAATACTTCGAGAAATCAAATCCGGACTCAAAACTGATGGATGAGACGTTCAATCAGGCTTATACGCTGATGACGTCCGCGAAGGCGCGCGAGGCCTTTGAACTTTCCCAAGAGCCAGAAGAGGTCCGCAAACGTTATGGCATGAATCGTTTCGGACAAGGTTGTCTGCTGGCGCGGCGGTTGGTTGAGCGCGGCGTGCGTTTCGTCACGCTCAACATGTTTGAGACCGTGTTCAACGACATAACCTGGGACATTCACGGCTCGGCGCCGTTTAGCCCCATCAGTTGCTACAGCGATCTGGTTGGCCCGATGTTCGACAACGCGTACAGTTCGCTTCTCGAAGACTTGAGTCGGATCGGCCTGCTCGATAGCACGCTGGTGCTGGCAACGGGTGAATTCGGGCGCACACCGCGCATTAATCCCGCGGGAGGTCGCGATCACTGGCCCCAGTGTTGGACTGTCGTTCTGGCGGGAGGGGGAGTAAAGGGCGGACAGATTGTGGGCGCCTCGGACGCGATTGGCGCTGCGCCACAAGACCGTCCGGTTACTCCCGCCCACGTCGCGGCCACGGTTTACAAGTGCCTCGGTATTCCAGTCGATACGGTCCTGAAGACTCCGCAAGGGCGCGACGTGCGGCTTGTGGATAATGGCTTCGATCCGATCGATGAGTTATTGGTTTAGGCGACGAATACGAGCGAACGAGGAATGGCTTGGTTGGTATGCCGAATAGAATGCATTCGATTGTGGTGCTGCGGAGAAGCTATGGTGCCTCGTAAAATTCTACTGCTCGCTCTAGTGACAAGTGGGTTCACGGTTTCATGCGCAATTCTATGTTCACTTTACGGGCAGACCACCCCGCGACCGGCTGGACAAGCGGCAAGCGATACTCCATACCATCAGACAGATATGTCGAAGCCACAGGGCGAAGGCATTTCTGCAGTCGGAAAGCAAAAGCCTGCAGTGGTCCCCAATCCGCACAGATCATCTTTGGCTACGCTGAAAAGGATTGAGATATTCCCTTCTGCAATTTCCATTGCGGGAGCGCACTACAGCCAGCGACTGCTTGTGGAGGGCACTTTTGCCGACGGGCATCAGGAAGATCTGACCTCGCGGGCAACAGTCGCGATCTCGGATTCCAAAGTCGCAAGAATCGACACGGACGACGTAGTCCTTCCTCAGGGCGACGGCCAAGCGACAATTACCGCAACTGTCCAAGGCCATCGAGCAACAGCCCCTTTGATAGTTAAGGAATACTCGACAGCGTCGACCTGGAGTTTTCGCAACGACGTGCTCCCCGTGATGACTAAGGTCGGCTGTAATTCCGGTCCGTGCCACGGTGCCGCGGCCGGAAAGAATGGATTCAAGCTCACGCTGCGCGGCTACGACCCAATTACGGATTACTACACTCTCACCCACCAGGCCCTCGCACGACGCACAGATCGGATCGAGCCTGCCAAGAGCTTGATTCTGCTGAAGCCAACGCTCACGATTCAACATGGCGGCGGTAGGCGCTTCAATGTTGGCTCGTCTGAATATAAGGTGATTGCCGGATGGATCGGTCAAGGGATGCCGGCGCCGCAGGATTCCGATGCGCTGGTGAACGAGATCCAGGTTCTCCCGCGTGAAGCTTCATTGCTCCGTGGCGCTGAACAACAGCTGATTGTGACGGCGCTCTTTTCCGACGGACACACAGCTGACATCACGCGGTGGGCCAAATTCGACAGCGGCGATGAAGGCGTCGCCAGCGTTGACAACTATGGCCATGTGACGATGCACGGCTACGGCGAAGCTCCGGTCACCGTGTGGTATCAAAGCCATGTCGCATTTTCGAGGCTGCGCATCCCTTTCCCCAACAAGATCGAAGACGCGGTGTTCGGGAGGGCCTCTCGCCACAACTACATTGACGACTACATTCTGAAACATCTCTCGGCGCTGCATATTCCGCCTTCGCCGCCGGCGACCGACGCCGAATTCATGCGCAGGGCATATCTGGACGCAGCAGGAATTCTGCCCAGCCCATCCGAGGTTGCGAAATTCCTCAAGGATTCTTCATCCAACAAGCGGAACCGACTAATCAACGACCTTATCCAGCGGCCAGAGTTTGTGGACTATTGGGCATACAAATGGTCGGATTTGCTGCTGGTATCAAGCAACCACCTCTCCAACGAGGAGATGTGGAGTTATTACAAATGGATTCATGACAGTGTGGCGAGCGACAAGCCCTGGAATGAGTTTGTATCGCAAATCGTCACAGCGAATGGCAACACACTCAAGAATGGTGCAGCCAACTATTGGGTGATCCACCGCGATCCTCTCGATACCTCTGAAAACATGGCCCAAGCGTTCATGGGCATCAACATTAGTTGCGCCCATTGCCACAATCATCCTCTGGCGAAGTGGACCCAGAAGGATTACTACGGCATGGCAAATCTCTTTGCTCGGGTGCGACTCAAGACATTCGCTTCGTCCGGCTTTCGTCCAGGCGTTGGTCCAATCTTCAATGACGTCACAGTTTATTCCGCTCCAACCGGCGAGTTTATGGACGACCGCCTGATGATACCGCTGCCTCCCAAGCCACTGGAAGCCGCGGCGCTTTCCAGTGAGACTCCTGGCGATACACGTCTATATTTTGCCAAGTGGCTAACGTCACCGGAGAACCCATTCTTTGCGCGCAACGTTGTCAACCGGGTATGGCGCAATTTTATGGGGCGAGGCCTGATTGAGCCGGTCGACGACCTTCGCGACACGAACCCGGCAACCAACGACGAATTACTAAACGCATTGGTGAAAGACTTCGTCGCGCACAACTTCGACCTGGACTACCTGATCCGGATCATCATGCAGTCTGCTACCTATCAAACTTCGTCTAGACCGCTCAAAGAAAATGCCGACGACGATAAGTATGGCTCCCACTTTGTTATCAAGCGCCTTCCGGCAGAGGTACTTCTCGATGCATATTCGCAAGTGACTCAGGTTCCCGAGAAGTTCGATGGGTATCCCGTTGGGATGCGGGGGATGCAATTGCCGGATACCGCAGTAAAGTCCTACTTCCTGACAGCGTTTGGTCGGCCCGTGCGGCAGCAAACGCGTGAAAGTGAACGTAGCTCGGTGCCCACCATCACCCAAGCGCTTCACATTATCAACGGAGACACGTTGAACAACAAATTGCGTGCTCCGGGCAACTCAGTAGACATGTTGATCCGGCTAGGATTTTCCGACGAGCAGATCGTGGACTATCTCTATCTGGCTTCATTCAGCCGCCATCCAACGGATTCGGAACGTTCAGCCCTCGCCCGCACCCTTGATTCGGCCGAACACGAGAAGATCGCCGGCGTAGACGATCCGCGTCGGGTTGCACTGATCGACATGTCTTGGGCTTTGTTGACGGGCGAAGAGTTCATGTTCAACCACTGATCCAGGACGAAAAGCCCCTTCGCTCTTCGGTCAGGTCTTGGTTGCTTGAGGTCATTTTAGAATTCCGAGTTGGTTATGCCAGATTACCGAGAGAAGTTTCGCGCGGTGTTCAAGACAATTGGCATGGGGATGGCTTGTGCGCTGATCGCGCTCTGGGCGATTTCAAACCATGATTTCGCTTTCGAGCCAAGCGTAAAGGCCGCGTCGACCCCGAGTTTCACTAGAGACGTTGCCCCCATCCTGCAAAAAAACTGCCTGGGATGCCATTCGAGTAGTGTGCATAGGGGTGGACTCGTTCTTGATAGCTACGACGCCCTGATGAAAGGCGGGAAGCACGGGCAAGAAATCCTTCCTCACGATGCAAAGGGAAGCCGCATTACTGCGATGATCGAGGGAGAGATCAATCCGCAGATGCCTCTCGACGCAGAGCCGCTTCCGGCATCGGACATTGCCATCATCAAGTCATGGATCGATGCCGGCGCTGACGGGCCTTCCGCTGCCGAAGCGGCACGGCCGTTAGCAGCCCCATCAATTCCCGACATCCATCCGGAAGTTCCCGTTGTATCTCCTGTTTCATCGGTGAAATTTTCCCCTGACGGGAGCATGCTGGCCGTGGGTGGTTATCGCGCGGTTCGCTTCATCGATCCTGGTAAGGGCAAGGTTCTCGCCACACTCTTCGGCCACGCTGACTATGTGCGCTCAATTGCATTCAGCCCTGATGGGAAATTGATTGCAGCAGCCGGTGGGGAACCACAACGCGAAGGTGAGATCAAAATCTGGGACATTCAGTCTCGTCGGCTTCTCAAGACGATCCGGGGGCACAAAGATTGCATTTACTCAATCGCATGGAGCCCGAATGGAAAACTCATTGCATCTGGAAGCTATGACAAGTCCGTAAAACTGTGGGATGCGATCGACGGCAAGGAATTGCGCACCCTTCAGGATCATATTGACGCAGTCTTTGGGGTAGCGTTTAGCCCCGACGGAAAACGCCTGGCTTCCGCTTCGCAAGACAGGACAGTAAAAATTTGGGATGTTGCGACCGGGCGGCGCCTGTACACGTTAAGCGACGCGTTAGATGGTTTGACCAGCGTCGCGTACTCACCATCAGGCGACCAGGTGGCAGCAGTCGGCTACGACAAGACCATTTACATTTGGCGACTGGGTGAAGATGATGGCCATCTCGGTCAGTCGTTGATTGCAGACGAGGAGAGCCTGCTCGCGTTGGTCTGGTCACCTGACGGCAAGACGATCGTTACGGCCTCTTCCGATGGCTCCATTCGATTCCGCGACAGCAAACTCGACCTGATTGGCGTTGTAGATCGGCAACCCGATTGGGTAGAAGCCCTTGACATGAGCTCCGACGGGAAATGGCTTGCGGCAGGCCGCTACAACGGCACGCTCAGCTTGTATGACGCAAAGACTTACAAAGATCTCAGAGGAGAGATGATGGTTTTCGAGCCTCTTCAGCCAATCAGCGTGGAAAAAAGGAAAGAGGCGGCGAGCCGATGATGAACGTTTCGCGCAGTGCAGGAAGTTGTGTGAATACGAAGGCCGTAGTCTTTCTAACTGCGATTGCGCTGGAACTAGGAATCGCCTTGCCTGTGTATGCGGAGGAGCCAATCATCTCTCCTAGTCTTTCAACTATCTCGCCCGCAGGGATGGAGCGCGGGGGCACGGCTACTTTTACCATCGAGGGGCGAAATCTCTCAGGCGCTTCTGAAGTTATCTTTGACGCATCCGGACTAACCGGAAAGGTGAATCAGATTACCGACTTTCCGGAGAAGATTACCGGACCGCGGGCAGGTGAAGACCTCGAAGCCCAAGTTCCACGGGGCAAAAAGCAGACGGCTAATGTTGAAGTCACCGTCGTGAAGGATGCGATGCCGGGGATCCATCGGTTTCGCGTTAAGACGCCGCTCGGAACAACGAACATGATTGCATTAGCCGTCGGGACGTTGCCGGAGATAAAGAAACGCGAGAAAACACCGATGGATTCCGGGGCGTCTCCGCAAGAGGTGAATTTGCCGGCGACATTGATTGGAACTATTGCTTCGCGAGGCGAAAGGGACACGTACCAGTTTGAAGGCAAAGCCGCCGAGGAAGTCGTCTTTCGCGTGCAAGCCTCGCAGCTTGGTTCAAAGCTCATTTCCATGCTTGTTTTGAGCGATAGCTCTGGAGACATTCTCGCGACATCAGGCCAGAACGTGCGAAGTCCCGACGCCGAATTGCACTATAAGCTGATCCACGGTGGAAAATACACGGTGTCGATCACCGACCGCGACCTTGGCGGGGGCATGGAGTACTTCTACCGCCTGGATGCTGGTCCATTGCCTTACATAACAGAGCTTTTCCCCATAGGAGTACGTGCGGGTAAGGCGACGAATGTGTCTATAAAGGGCGTCAACCTGGGTGACATTAGTGAGGTTAAGGTCGAACCGCCGGCATCGGCGGAAGGTTGGACGACAACGCCACTCGAAGTTATCGGCGGAGGAATTCGCCCGATTAACGAAGTCAAGCTTGCAGTCGGCATTGAAGAAGAAATTTCTGAAGAGGAACCCAACGACACCATCACACAGGCGCAGGCGATATCACTTCCCGTCACAATAAACGGGCACATCGACGGTGGGAGTAAAAGGGGCGGGAATCCCGATGAGGACTATTTCCGTTTCCGCGCCACTAAGGGAGAACGACTGAGCGTGGATGTTGTTGCGTCGCGGGTGGGATCCGCGTTGGATTCCGTGATTGAAATTCTGGACGCGGAAGGGAATGCCATTCCGCGCGCGACTATTCGCTGCCTGAATCAGACCACCACGACACTTTCCGATAAGGATTCGAGGACAACAGGTATTCGTCTCACATCCACTTCGGAGTTACACGAAGGGGACTACCTGATGGTGGGCGATGAACTGAACCGAATTGATTTCGTTCCAGATCAGCCCGATGCCGATACCATTCTGAAAGGGATTGCCGACCTCCGCGTGGCCTATCTGGGAACGTCCCCGGATGTCCACGCCATTAATACACCGGTTTATAAGGCGCAGATTCTCCCACCCGGAGTGGACTTCCCGTCCAACGGCTTGCCGGTGTTTCGCCTGACCTGGCGCAATGATGATGGGGGACCGGGCTACGGCGCCGACTCGAAATTAGACTTCGTTGCGCCCGCGGATGGTGAGTACCTTCTTCACCTCAAAGACGTTCGCAGCATGGAAGGGCCGGACTGTGCTTATCGTTTGACCATTCGCAAAGCGACACCCGACTATCAGTTAAGAGCAGAACCGGCCAATCCTAACATTCCTAAGGGCGGATCGACGCCTGTGACTGTCGCGGTGGATTCGATTCGAGGCCTTGAAAGCCCAATTGACATAGATGTGAAAGGTCTGCCCCAAGGAATTTCCGCGAGCCCGGCCACCATACTCACTGGGCAAGACTCTACGATAGTCATTTTGACGGCTGCGCCTGACGCGGCGCTAGACACCCACCCGGCACCGATACAAATAGTCGGTCGGGCTATGGTGAGCGGCCACGATTTGATCAGGGCTGCTAACTCGGATGCGGACTCAGACCAGCCACTGCAACTCGCATCGATTACTCCTTCTCCGGATGTTGTTGTGACGACTGAAAGCAGAGAGGTTTCTCTTGAACCGGGAAAAGAAGCAACGGTCACGCTTCATATCGAGCGTCACAACGGCTTTAAGGGGCGCGTCCCCTGTTCGATCAAAAATCTACCTCCCGGCGTGCGCGTTGTTAATGTTGGATTGAATGGGGTGCTTGTGACTGAAGCTCAGACCAGCCGCACATTTACACTCCGCGCCGAAGATTGGGCAAAGCCGGCCAACCAGCCTTTTTATGTGGTGGCGACTGTAGAGTCGAATTCCCCGACTATGCATGCTTCCCCTCCGCTTCGTCTATTGGTCGACACGAAAAAACAGACGGCAAGCTCTAAAAACGATCAAACAGAGGACAACAAGCAAGGAACAAATGGAGCGCCCTCGCACGCTCCGAACCGCTAACTTAACATCATTCAAAGTGTGAGTTGAGAGAGCTTCGCGACATAGTAACGATTCTTCGCAACCTTGATGGTCACCCTCAAGAGCAAACAAGAGGAAGAACCAATATGGCCATATCCCGACGTGGATTTCTCGCTCAGTTTGGTACTGGCTTTGTCGCGCCGCTGATCCTTGGAGCTACGAGTAAATCCGGCAACAGGAAGCCGCTGCTCGGTTCTGGGGCACACACCTACGAAGTTACACACGACTGGGGCGAGCTTCCGGCTACCATTCAATACGGCAACACCCATGGCGTCTGTGAAGATTCGCAGGGACACATTTATATTCACCACACCGTGTACGCCACCAGTGAAAAGGCGGACAGCATGGTGGTGTTCGATCGCCATGGAAAGTTGGTGAGGAGTTGGGGCAAGGAGTTCCGGGGAGGCGCGCATGGCCTCTTGATCCGAAAGGAAGCGGGCAACGAGTTCCTTTACCTGTGTGACATTCAGAGGGGACTGGTCGTAAAGACCACCTTGAATGGCGAAGAGGTATTCTCGCTGGGTTACCCAAAGGAGTCTGATGCTTATTCCAAGCCAGGCCCTGACGGCAAGCCGCTGAAATACAGCCCTACAAATCTGGCTGTGGCCCCCAATGGTGACATCTACGTTGGCGATGGCTACGGCTCGAGCTACATTATCCAATACAACAGCAAGGGAGCGTATATTCGTACTTTCGGTGGACCCGGCAAGGAAGCGGGTCAACTGCTCTGCCCGCATGGCATTGTCTTGGACCAGCGGGGTCCCGAGCCCATCCTCAATGTCGCAGACCGCGGCAACAAGCGTATTCAGCGCTTCACGCTTGAGGGTAAGCACATAGATTTTCTCTATGGAACCAACGCGCCATGTCACTTCAATATCTATAAGAATGGAGACATGGTTGTGCCCGACCTGTTTGCGCGAGTAACGATAATGGACCGGGAGAATCGGATCATCGAGAATCTTGGCGATGACTCTTCAAGCGACTACATGGCAACCCGAAAGCTAACGCGCGACCACTTTACACCCGGCAGGTTTGTCTGCCCGCATGGCGCCTGCTTTGATCACGAAGGCAATATCTATGTCGTCGAATGGGTTGAAGTGGGGCGCGTCAGCAAATTGAAACACGTAGCATAGCCCAACGCTATTTAATTGGGAGTTAGAGGCCTTGATGTTGAGCCAGCAACGACCGGTTCCCCGTACGGGAAGCGGTCTTGGAGGAGGGCAAAAACCCCAGGATTTCCTTTTGGCGATCACCGAAAATCCTTACGTGCTTGAGGCTCGAGTTAGCACTGTTGCTATTGTTGCTGGTCGCAGCCTGGCTGCGATCAAGCCGGAATGGATTCGATCCTCCGTCGAGCACGTTTGGGTTATTCGCGAGGAGCGTGGGAGTGAGCCCGGTCACGAGCGGCGCCCATTCTCTTGTACCCCGGATGAACGCCCCGTGTGAGTCCCTGCGCATCGGCAATTCTATGGAGCAATTCCGTCAAAATGCCTCTCTCCTCGCCACTAATTGATGAGAGCAGTGCATCCTGATGCTCTCTCGCCACTTTGCCGATTCGCTCCAGGATTTCCCCTCCATCCTTCGTTAGGTGTAACGAGTACAACCGCCGGTCTCCTGTGTTTGGCTTCCGCTCCACGAGGTTCCGCTTCTCCAGATTGTCTAGGATTGCTACAAGCCGGCTGGGGTGAATCTGCAGTCTGACCGATAGCTCTTGTTGACTGATACCCGCCGCTTGGCTCAGGAGGCGCAAGATTCCCGCGTCCGGTGGCGTAAGCTGGAGAACTCCCAATCTTTCAGCAAATTGCGACGCAGCGTGCGCTCCCACTTGTGCAAGCAGGAACGCCGGTTGGCCTCTTTCCATTTCTCTGCGATTCATGTCTAGGAAATATTATTGCACCCTTTATTCATTTATGATATTAATGATTATATGTTGAAACCTTCCGCACGTTTTCGCGGCCCCTCTTTGGTCCTGCTCGGGATGATCCACATTCTGCTCTTCGCGGCAAATCTCGCAGCAGCAGCGGCGCTCCGCCACGGCGCGCCATTCGTTAACCCGTTTGCGGCAGCCGAAGTTGTCCGCTCGTTCTTTGCGGAGAATCCCACCGCTGTTCGCGTCAGCAGCTTCTTCTTGTTCGCCTCTGCCGTACCCTTTGGGCTTTTTGCCGTCACCACGGTCAGTCGGTTGCGCTTTATGCGCGTCCGGGCCGCAGGAACGAACATCGCGCTCTTCGGCGGATTAACCGCAGCGAGCGCGTTAGTGTTGTCTGGCTTGTCAGGCTGGATTTTGTCGTTGCCCGATGTTACGGCATCCGCACCCGTCGTAAAGGCGATCTATTTCGTCAGCTTTCTGTCTGGTGGGGTCGCCTATGCGGTGGGATTCGGCCTCTTGGCCGCGGGCGTATCTGTTACCAGCTACTTTTCCCGCCTCCTTCCGCGTTGGCAGGTTGCACTCGGAATAGTTGTTGCCATTGCAGGAGAGTTCTCTTCCCTCAGCCTGGTCACATATCCTGCCAACTTCCTGATTCCGATTACCCGGTACGTGGGATTCATTTGGCTGATCCTGGCGGCGGTGACGTTGACCGCGGGTCGCCGTCCAGAGCAAGCGCCTCGCACAGCTGATGCCTCCTGACAGCGGATCTTGTGAGGCAACTGCGGGATCGAAGCAAGATCCACGGGGTTCGACCTGGTTTGACCTTATCACTCAGAGCTTTCTTCCGAAGCCAGTCCAGCCTTTCTGGATCTCGATCTTCGCAGGAGTCGCGTGAGCTGCGGTGGCCTTCACCCTGTTCCCCTGGTGGTCATCGCGTCCGGCCTGGAGCGAGGTTCATTGGTGAGAACAGCTCTATCAAGCGAAGGAATGCCGCGCATGATTAGACGCAACTTTTGCGGCGAACTCATCCACATCTTCCTTGATGATCTTGTTGTGCAGGCAGTACAGGGCCAGTTCAAGGCGGTCTGCGACGCCGAGCTTGTCGTAGATCTTGCGCAGATAGTTCTTGACGACTTGTTCGGTGGTTCCCAGTTGAACTGCAATTTCCTTGTTACGCTTGCCTTGCGTGATGCAAGTGATGATCGCCGTCTGCTTGGGAGAGAGGCGCAGCCGCGTGGGCGGATTCAAGAGCACAGTTTCCTGGGTACGGTAGGCTTCGATAAGCCAGTTCAGCGCCTGGTTGTCGATCCAGGTCTCTCCTGTAGCGATGCGCCGTACGCATCGTACCAGCAGATCAGGAGAGATAGACCGAGAGATGATGCCGCGAATGCCGCGGCGATAGAGTTCCACCGTCTGGCCCTCGTCAGCGGGCACAGTCTGCATAATGAGCTTGATGTCGGGCGCGATCCGCAGGAGTTCCGGAATTGAGTTGGTGGCGCCAGTCAGAAGTTCACCCTCGACAAGGACAACATCAGTAGGATGCCGTTCAATCGCAACGCGGAGTTGTTCCAGCGACTCTGCCTGTGCAACCACGCGAATGTCGTCTTCAAGTGCAAAGATCTTGCGAATTCCGAGGCGGTAAATAGCTTGAGAATCCGCGAGAACGACACGGATCGTATCTGGCTTTACCGGTCCGTTTAAAACTTCGTCATCAAGTATTTCATTTAAGAGTTCCATATGTGGGCACCAATCGACAAATTAAGCGAAGGCCAGGCCGAGGATTGAGTCAATCCGGCGTTGAATTGGGTCCTGAGATTCGCTCTTCTTCTGGGGAACGAGTTGTGGAAGCGCGATCTCAGCCAGTTGAAGGGTCGATTCATCCGCATTCACCGGTTCAGCACCGGTCTCAATCGATTCGGAAACGGGACGACGATCTTCAACAAGTGTTTGCTCGCCCGAGCCGATCAGCGGTTTCAAGACTTCTACCACTGTGTCGAGCTGATACATTCGGTTCCTCAGCCGCTCTGATTCCTGGCAAATGAGGTCCAATTCATCCATCGCCGCGTCAACCGCCGCACGATAAACACCAGCTTGGTCTTGTTGGTTCATCTTCGTGCCTCCATTGTGCGAATGTAGGCGAAAGTAACCACCAACAGGCATTCCACAAAATGTGTACATTGGGTACCGTCGCGTTTGGAGTCCATGCCGCGGGGCTATAGGTTGTGTTCCATCCTTCGATCCAGATCACTCCGGATTGCGCTTGCATGTTCGGGGACTCAATTACGGAAGTGGTAGAAGGAAAATCCGTCAGGGAGCGAAGGTAACGAAAACCCCAGGTGACTCGATTTCAAGTGAAAGTTACAACTGGGACGTTTTGATTTCGAAGGATGAGGCCTACTATAGGCGAACGGTTCTTACCCAGGGAGCGGAAAAGCTAGTTGTTCGGACTCTCTCGCGGAGGTAATGAAAATGCACAATTCTCAGGAGCACGTCTTTACTAACGAATTTGACGAAGTATGTATCGTCATCTCGTTAGATACGGGTAGTGCCTCTACAAGTTTGAAGGTGACCATTTCAGAACCTAACGGCCTCTGGGATGAATGCATGCCAATCTCAATGGACAACCTTCACCAAAAGGACACTCGATGAACACTGGCAAGCACCCGGCGCCCAGTCCAGCAATTAAGAAAGACAATGGAAACTGGACATTCTACGTTTTTCCTGAGGGAAAAGAACGTGAAGCAGGCCAATATTTTCGGATTGTCGGAAATCAGAAAGACGAAATTCAATCGCCTGCAAAATCACCTGCTGAATTGTTCGGCTTCGCCGTGCTAGAACGCTCTCTGGCAGTCTCCAGCGACCTGTAAGTTGTTGAAAGTACATACCCTAGGGGGCTTGACACGGCGCAGGGTCAATTCTCATTAAGCAATGTTTATTCAATGACTTACTCGCATCGACTTGATATTTTTCGCCTGCAAAATCGCCTGTCTTAACGATCGGTTCCCCCGTACGGAAGCGGTCGACTTAGATCGTGAGCTGTTGTCGTGGAAAACAACATCAACCTTGGCGGGTCGCACAGTGAGCGACTTCATTGCAAATCTGATCCAATCAGTCTTCCAGCCCAGAGGCGATTCGGCATTGGGAGTTCCGGGCGGACGAAGAGGTAGATACGGCGCCGAGCTGTGCGCGGGTGTGACAGATGCTTGCAAGCAGAATTCCGAAAGTTTCCCGGGCGTTCACCCACAATGAACACCCGGAGATCTCGGGGCGCAGCTTTCGAGCCCAGAGCGGTGAATGGCTCTACTCAGCGACGGTAAGTCGAATTGAGGATGTCTCGGCCGAACTGGAGCCGACCAGAACATCAACAGGACCGGATTCGACTTTCTTTCCCATCTGCGCATCAAGAATCGCGAGCTGATCGGGACCCACGTCGAAGCTCACTGTGGTCGAAGCGCCGGGCTCGAGATGCAGACGCTTGAATCCGCGCAGCACGATGACAGGCTGAACAACGCTGCTCACTACATGATGGACATACATCTGTACCACCTGGTCGCCCGCACGCGACCCGGAGTTTGTAACCGTAACGGACACCTTTGCCGTTTCGTTCGCCGCAGATCTTCTCGCGATCGAGCGCGGGCTTTCCGAAAGAGAACGTCGTGTAACTCAGGCCGTGGCCGAAGGGGAACAGCGGTGTGTTTTCGTGAAAGACGTATCCACGCCTAGCGGCTGGAGTCTTGTAGTAGTACACGGGAAGCTGCCCCACATTGCGGGCGATTGTCACAGGGAGATGCCCGGAGGGATTCACATCGCCGAAGAGAATGTCGGCGATTGCGTTGCCAGTCTCCTGACCGAGGTACCATCCTTCCACGATCGCGGGCACTTCAGACGCGAGTTGTTCGATCGCGTATGCCTTGCCATTGAGCAGGACGGCGACCATGGGCTTGCCGAGCTTGGCGATCTCGTGCACAAGCTCGTTCTGGCGGCCGGGAAGCTCAATCGTATCTGAGTCTCCAAGCATGGACATGCCGGGAGCCATATTCCCAATCGATTCGCGAGACACGGTCTCGTTGCCACCGAGCGCGAGCACAATCACGTCGGCCGACCTTGCGGTTTCGATGGCTTCCTGCATGAGCTTCTCGTCGGTCTCTGACGTGGGTGCCTTGTAGACGCCGATGAAGTTGAGGTTCGGAGCAGTATCGGGCTCAGAGATCCTGCAGCCCTCAGCGAACAAGACCTTCGTGCCGGCGCCGACTCTCTTTTGAATTCCATCTACAACCGAAACATAGTACGGAGGAATGCCGCTGTAACCGCCAAGCCGCTGCTTCTTGCCGTTGGGACCAATCACCGCCACGGTCGCTGCCTTCGCTGGATCGAGCGGAAGCGATGTTGTTCTTGTTCTGCAGGAGCACGATCGCCTCGTCGGCCACTTGCCGCACGAGCTTCGCATGGTCGAGGTTTCCGACTTCTTTCGCAGCGCGATCTTCATCGACGAACGAATGCTCGAAAAGGCCGGCTCGGAACTTTGCCACCAGGACGCGGCTCACGGCCTGGTCGAGTTCCTGTTGTGATACCTTGCCGGATTTCACCGCATCGACGAGCGCCGGATATCCCGACGGCGCGGGAAGCTCCATGTCGACACCCGACTTGAGAGCAAGCACTCCCGCTGCGGCAGCGTTCGCAGCCACATGCTGTAACGAGGCGAGTTGATCCACCGCCATGTAGTCTGAAATCGTCAGACCGGTAAATCCCCACTCCTTGCGCAGAATCTGCTGCAGAAGCCAGGTGTTCGCGTGTGACGGAATGCCTCCGTTGTTCTCGTTGTACGAAGGCATGACGGCCTCGACGTGGGCGTTCTTCACGACCTGTTCGAATGGATAAAGGAAGACGCTCCGCATTGTGCGCTCGGAAAAGTCGTTTGGACCTACGTTCGTCCCGTTCTCCGGCTGACCGTGCACGAAGTGCTTGAGCGTCGCGTAGACGTGATTCTCATCGAGGCGATCGCCAGTATTCTGTAAGCCCTGCAGACCTATCACTGCAGCGGTGCCCAACTGCCCGACCAGATACGGATCCTCGGAGTACATCTCTTCAACTCGGCCGTAGCGGGGATCGCGGCTCAAGTCCAGCACGGGTGCCAACACGAGCGTATTGCCAGCTGCGCGCGATTCGAGGGCCACGGTTGAAAACATCTTCTGGAGCAATTCGGGATCCCATGTGCTTCCCAGGCCTACTGCCTCCGGGAACGATGTGGCTCCCGGTACCACGGCGCCGTGCAGAGCCTCGCCGTGGAAGAGAATCGGAATACCCAGGCGCGTGTTCTTGAGTACCCACTCCTGAAGCAGGTTCCTCTTCTTCGCACCGAGGCGCGGATTGGCTGGCCCGCTCGTTCCCGTGAACTCATCGAGTTGCGCAAACGTACCAAGCCCATTCGCGGCCATCGTCTTTACGATGGCCTCGTTCAGGTGGTCCCCCTCAAATGGGGAGGGCACCTTGAAGCCAGGGAATGAGGGCAGCGTCCAGTTGCTCTCCAGCTGCGCCACCTTCTCTTCCACTGTCATTCGACCGAGCAGGTCGCGTACGCGATTCGGGATTGGCGCATTCGGGTCCTTGTAGATGGCCTTCGAGTTGTCCTGCGAGAAAGCGACGGACCCAGACATCAACAACAGGCAAACAACAGCGATCAACATCTTGTTCATACGATACTTTCTCATCCGAATCACGAATGAATCTGGAGTTCCTTCACTGAATCAATCTCCGGCAGATTATCAGATCGCGCTCACGCCGAGCGGGGCCGTGCGCATTTCTTTCTGAACGACGACTCGATTGGCCGTCCGGAGCACGCGGTTCCCTCTCTGCAGGATCGCCTTGTTCGCTACTTGCCTGGCTGACTGCCTTCTTTCGAAGGAGTGGCACTGAAATCGCCGGTAACACCAAAAGGTTGGACCTCAACACTACCTGTGATTTTGGCTGCATCGCCGCCGGTCGCTGTGTAAACGAGAGTAAGCGGGCTGCCGTTGTAGTCCACTTCATACTTCCAGGTCAGCTTGTCACCATCGATGCTTCCGGTAACCTGCAATGTCTTGTCATTACCTCCCTTGCAGCTGCCGCTGATCTTGTTATCAGCCACTGAGAACGTGCATTGCTGGTCCGAATCGTTTCCAGCGATGCTGTTGTGAATGGACCACTGACCGGTAAGGCTGGGTGCTCCTGCTGCAAACGCACAGGAAGCAAAAAGGAGGGCGGAGGATGCGAGGATGGTCTTCATGCAGATTCACCTTTCGGATTGGTTGATGAGATGTGTTTATTTGCTTTGTTAGCGTGTGAGCTGATTTGGGCACCAGCTAAGGAATACTTCTCCCCGTGTCTAGTGCATGGCCGCAGTCTCCTTCGCTTCTTCTGGGCTAGGCCGGCGCATGAGGAACGGAAGCGGGATCAGGAAAAGAATCAAAAAGCCAAGAACCCAGAAGGAACTCGCGAAGCTGAGCACATTCGATTGCAGGTCGACCTGTGCAGAAAGCTGCGCCAGCGCGCGATGCGACGCTTCAGCCTGACTGGCACCCATGGCGATAAAGTTCTGCACCATGCCCTGGAGTTGGCTCTCGAAGAACGGGTTGGCGTGGTTGGTGTGAGCGGCAAGGGCAGTACGGTGTACCTGTCCCTGTCTTGCGATGAAGTTGTTAAGCAGGGAGATTCCGATTCCGCCTCCGAGGTTGCGAACGAAATTGCTGATTCCGGACACCTGATTGAATTTGTTGCGTGGCACGCCCACGTAATTGAGCGTACTGATCGGAATGAATATGAGAGGAATGCCGATGACCTGAATTATGCGGTAACTCACCATCGTTTCGAAGCTCACGCCGGCATGGATGCCGCTGGCATGGAAGAGTCCGAAGGCGGTCAGAGCGAAGCCGGAAGCGATGATGACCCGCGGATCGAACTTGCTGGCCAGGATTCCCGCGATCGGCATCATGAATAGCAGGACGATAGCGCCGGGCGAAAGTGCCATGCCCGCCTGTTGCGCAGTGTAGCCGAGATCGTTCTGCAGAAACTGCGGCAACAGGACAGTGCTGCCGTTCAGCACCATGCCGAGGACAAAACTAAAAGTCACCGCAGTTGCGAAGTTTCGCTTGCCCAGCAACCGAAGGTCCATGATCGGGTTTTCGTGGGTGAGCTCTCGAATCACCAGCATCACCAGGGCAACGATGGCGATGACCAGGCTGACGAGGATCGCATTCGATGAGAACCAGTCGTTCTCCTGGCCCTTGTCGAGCACGTACTGCAGGAAGCCTATGCCGACTACGATGAGGCCGATGCCCGCATAGTCGACGCGGAATTTGGATTTTGCAATGTCGCGCAGGTATGCCGGGTCGAGGACGATTCGCTGCGTCAGGATGAGTGAAAGAATGCCAATGGGCACGTTGATCAGGAATATCCAGTGCCAGCTGTAGTTGTCGGTGATCCATCCGCCCAAGGTCGGGCCGATTGCTGGCGCGACGAGGATGGCTACCCCGTACATCGCAAAGCCCATCGCGCGCCGCTTGGCTGAGAACGTGTCCGCAAGAATGGCTTGTTCTGTTGGCTGCAGCCCCCCCCGCCAGCTCCCTGCAGGATGCGGAAAAAGATAAGCATGGGCAAGCTCGGAGCCAGCGCACAGAGGAAAGAACTGATGGTAAAGATGGTGACGCAGGTCATGTAGAAGCGCTTGCGGCCAATGAGGTTCGAGAGCCACCCGCTCATAGGCAACACAACGGCACTTGAGACCAGGTAGCTGGTGATAACCCACGTGCTCTCTTCCGGACTGGCGCCCAGGGTGCCGGCAATGTGTGGCAGCGCAACGTTTGCAATCGACGAGTCAAGCACTTCCATGAACGTGGCCAAAGTCACGGTCATGGCAACGACCCAGGGATTAATCAGAGGGCGGGAAGGCCTGCCCGAAGTGAGGTCCGCGATTTGGTTCTCGTGAGTCATTGATCAGTCCAGACGGACGGTGGGTTCAACCGACATCCCTGGCCGAAGCTTGTCGAGGTCCTTCTGGCCGGCGATGAAACGAATCCGGACGGGGAGACGCTGAACGACTTTTACGTAATTCCCTGTGGCATTTTCGGGAGGCAGAACGCTGGTGCGTGAGCCGGTGACCGCCGGCATGCTTTCCACAGTGCCGTCAAAAGCTGCGCGAAGTGCGTCCACATGGATCCGAACGCGCTGGCCGGGGTGCATCCGCGCCAACTGGGTTTCTTTGAAGTTGGCAGTTACCCACAGATCGTCTGTCTGAACAATCATGAACAACTGCTGACCTCGGGAAATGTGGGCGCCCACTTCGGCACTGCGTTGTGTGACCACCCCTGCTACAGGAGCATCGATGCGGCAATAGCCAAGGTTCAGGCGGCTCTTTTCCAGTGCCGCCCGAGTGGCTTCTTCGTTTGCCTGCTGACTCTTGATGTCGGCTTCGCGAATGGCTACCTGCAACGGTGCACTGCTCTGTGCCTGCTCGAGCCTGCTCCGTTGCTCAGCAAGCTGCGCCATGCGCTGCTCCACAGTCTTCTGGGCGGAGGCGACCGCCGCCTGGTTGAGAAGTACAGTCTGGGCCTGTGCCGCGGCTGTGGCCCTGGAATGTTCATAGTCCGCGCGAGGTACCAGTTGTTCTTTAAAGAGGGACTGGAAACGCGCGAAGTCGGCCTGGTCCTGATCACTGACTGCCTGAGACTCCTTCAACCTTGCCTTGGCGCTTTCAAGATCGTTCCGGGAAGCGAAGAGCGCGGCCTCCGCCCCGGCTACCTCGGCCTGGTGAGATGTCAAATCGCCGCGGTTGCTGATCAGCGTCATCGGCAAATTGGGGTGAGTGGCACCGAGTTGCGCCATGGCCTGATCGTGCTGCGCTTGCGTCTGCTCGAGCGCTATCCGGTCGTCACTCGGATCAAGTTCCACGAGCGGCGTTCCGCCTTCGACACGCTGATTGTCGTCAACATGAACGGCCTTAATTGTGCCATCGATACGAGCTGCGATTGGGTTTAGGTGGCCGTCGACCTGGGCATCATCGGTGTCTTCGAAGCCACGTGCGTGAAGATACCAAGCGATTCCGGCACCCAGCAGCACGAGCAGGATTGCCCCGATCAAGTACGGGTTCACTCTGCGGCGAGGCGCTATAGGCTCAACGGGGTCGAAATCGAATCGGGCTTTGCCAGGGGGCTGCTCAGAGACCTGCTCTTCTGTCTCGATGTCCAGAATCATTTAGTGCTCCCTATGAAGTCTTAGTACACGTTTACATACATACGTGTATGTATTACTATGTAATCAACGATAGAATCTGTCAAGAGGAATCTCGCATGGCCATCGTGACAAGAAAGGGCAAGACGAAGCACCAGGTTCGAACCGAGGAGACGCAGATCAAGATCCTGGATGCGGCGGAGGCTGTATTTTCCGAGCAAGGCTTTGACAAGACACAGCTTGAAGAGGTGGCGGCCCGTGCAGGCTTCACTCGTGGTGCAATCTATGCACATTACGCCAGCAAAGAGGACCTCTTTCTTGCTCTGATGGAGCAGCGCGTCCTGACCAAGTTCACCGGCATACGCCAAGTCATCGAAGCCGAGCGAGTGGTCAGCAAGCGGCCGGGAATCTTCAGGAACTGGATCGCAGCCCAGGCAGGCGATCAGACTTGGGGTACGTTGATGCTGGAGTTCAAGCTTTACGCACTACGTCGGCCTGAATCGCGAGAGAAGCTATTGCGCATGTACGATCTGATGGCCAAAGCGTCGGGGAACGACTTTATCGAATTGCTGTTCGGCGCCGATCTGAATAAGGCCGCGCGGGCGGCCGTTGAGCGCCGTCTGGTCATCCTTGGTGCCATTCTGAGCGCAGTCAACCTCGAAAGCCACTTCCGCCCAAAATTGATGTCAAAGCAGCACCTCCAGCCGGTTCTTGATGAGTTGTTCGAGGCTTTGATCCGAGCCTGAACGATCGACGACCGGTTCCTCGTGAGGGAAGCGGTCGATTTAGATCGTGCAGTAATCTGCCGAATCTCAAGGACCAAGTGCAGTCAACCTTGAGAAACAACTTCCCATAAGCCGACAAATCAGTACTAATCCTTGGCGGAGCTCATAAACCGCAGAACCTAAGGCAGTTTCGCATTAATTACGAATTGATCTTGTCAGAAATCCTGTTCTGAACAGCTGATCGCCGAGGGTCACTTGTCCGAAATGGCGACTATTCGTCCATGTGGCAACTTCCGTGTTGCCGACCATCCAGGAGTTACTTCGAATCGATGCACTTACTTTAAAGTCTTTTGTCACCAATCCAATAGCGAGGACCGGGACCAAGTCGGCTGGCCCGATCACCAGGGTTGGCAAGTTGACAGTCCTGGAGTGACAAGCAGCCGCAACCAATACATCGGGTGAGGCCCGCCCGGAGGCGCTCGAGTTCAGCGATCCGCTCATCAATACGCTTGGTCCAACTCGCAGAGATTTTCGCCCAATCCGAGCGCTCGGGCACACGGTTTTCCGGTAACTTCGCCAGTTCGGCAGCAATCTCTTCGAGCGTGAGACCCATTCGCTGAGCGAAGACAATGAAAGCAATCCGCCGAAGAACCGCCCTCGGATAGCGACGGTGACCTGAGCCCGCACGTTCGGACTTGACCAGGCCTCGCTCTTCATAGAACCGGAGCGCCGACGCGGCAACGCCACTTCGACGCGCAACCTCGGAGATTGTAAGCAGGCCGGACATAAGGGAAGACTAACGGGATTTGCGCTTGACTTCAAGTTAACTTTAACTTGTAGTCTGAAGATGTGTCAGATCGTAACGCCTTTTCGGCAGGAAGAACTCTCATGAATATCCATCACAAAGCTGTCGACTCTATTCCGTCTCCGCCCGCTTCGGCAGACGACCATCCGTTCAACCCGTTCCCCCATAGTCGAGTCGCTATTACCGGCGGCACTTCCGGCCTTGGCCTGGCCCTCGTCCGCGAACTGCTGAATCGCGGCGCGGAGGTCGCGTTCGTCGCGCGTGGCCGGGACAGGGTCAAACGTGTCGTGCAGGAGCTGTCGGACGCACACGGCATTGTCGGTGACGTGTCCCGGAAGGAAGATATACACCCCATTGCGATGCAGATCGTGGGTGCGCTTGGAGGACTTGATGTTCTCATCAACAACGCATCGGACCTGGGGCCGACGCCGTTGAAGCTATTGGGCGATACGGAGTGTGAAGACTTTGAGCGCGCACTCGCGACGAATGTCCTCGGCCCTTTTCGGCTGACGAAGGCGCTGCTTGGCTCGCTGGCTGCGTCCGCGCGGGAGGGCCGCGGAGCGGTAGTGGTAAACGTGTCGAGCGATGCCGCGGCGAACGCTTACCCGCGCTGGGGCGCTTATGGCGCGAGCAAGGCAGCACTACTTCATTTGAGCCGCATCTGGGACGAAGAACTCCGTTTGGAGGGAGTCCGCGTTCTCTCAATCGATCCAGGCGATATGGACACACCGTTGCACGCTGCTGCGGTGCCGGATGCGGACCGCTCAACGTTGAAGCGTCCGGAGGTGGCAGCCCGCGAACTCGCTGACGCGGTCGCTGCCGTGCTGTCGCGGCGTGTCTCGGATTTGGACTCGGATTCGCATTGAGGCGATAGCACAAGAGGCAATTGGATGATTGCCGCCAATCTTCCAGTCCAGCGCCCTTCCAACGCGAAGGTACTGATCGTTGACCGTCGAGGTCATATCAAGCATCAGGCCCGGTCCGAGTTCGTGAACCTATTGCGTCTCGGCGATGTGGTGGTTGCGAATGACGCTGCTACCTTGCCAGCGAGCCTTTTCGGACAGCATAGCCGCACCGGTCGCCAGATTGAAGTACGTCTTGCGGGCCGTGACTCACTCGATGAGGTCGGGCAGTTTTCTGCTGTCGTCTTCGGGGAGGGTGACTTCCGCACGCGCACAGAGAGTCGGTCTAAACCCCCAGCCTTGATTCCCGGCGACCGACTGGAGTTAGGGCGGCTACGGGCGACTGTCGCACGATTGCTGAATCATCCGCGCTTGATTTTGTTGCAATTCGAGGGCTCGCCACAGGAGATCTGGGAGGGGCTGGCCCGGCACGGGCGACCTGTCCAATATGCACACCTTCCGACCCCACTTGCCATTTGGGACACTTGGACATCAATAGCCGGTCCACCAGTCGCCTTCGAGCCGCCTTCAGCTGGATTTGTTCTTGACTGGAGCATGCTCGCATCCATGAGCGCACGGAAAATCCGGTTCGGAACAATCACGCATGCAGCTGGGCTTTCTTCGACCGGCGATCCGGAACTGGATGCGCTCCTGCCTTTCGCTGAGCCGTACCGGATTCCCCGATCAACTGCGTTGATGATCAAGCAGGCTCAGGCGTCACACGGACGCATCATTGCCATCGGTACTACGGTTGTCCGGGCACTGGAACATACGGCTGCAATGTTTGGTGGCGTCGTGCCATCCGGCGAGCGGTTGGCGACCCAGAGACTCGGCGCCTCCAGCAAGCTGTGTATCGTCGATGCAATTCTCTCCGGCACCCACGAGCGGGGCACCAGTCATTACGAGCTGCTGCGCGCCTTCGTCGATGATGAAATACTGAGCCGCATTGACCAGGAACTGAATGCTCGCGACTATCGCACACACGAGTTTGGCGATTCAGTGTTCCTCGAAAGAGCCGCCAACCGAACGTGCCACTCAGCGTAGCCATCTGTCGCCGCATGACAGCATGGTACCCACCGCATCAGCTCGAGTCGGTGCCGGTCAATGACCCGGCCGCACGGTCTATGATGGTCTTCGAAACGTACCTTGCCATCGCTGGTGACCCGACTAATGCTTGGGTCCGCCCAGAAAGGGATATAAAGTCAAGCGCCAATAGGTGATGGAGAGATGGCCAATGCTGAAACAAGAGTGTGTGGCGGATGCTTCGGAGATGCCTTTCTCAAACGCGAGATCACGCGGAATGGTCAGAAAGGAGTTTGCGAATATTGTGGAAGAAAACGCAATACACCTCGTTTGGAGCAACTAGCGGATCTCTTCGAGACCGCCATTAGCACCCATTACGAACGGACCGCTAGCGAACCGTCGCCAATGGAACAAGCGATGGGTGACGTCTGGTGGAGAGACGGTCAGCCGGTTCTGGATCTTATGCAGGAGATTGGTGAGACCACGAAAGAAATCGCTGAGGACATACGAGATCTACTCGAATCGCGCCATTCTACCCGCGAGGATTACGAGATGGGTCTCGAGACTGAGTTTGACTCCGACTCTTGCTATGAGAGTAGAGCCGTACCTGGTGGTGATCTCGACGCAGAGTGGCGTTTGTTCGAGAACAGTCTGAAAACGGAATCTCGATACTTCAGTCACGTTGTTATGCGAACGCTTGACAAGATCTTCAATGATCTTAAAGAACATCGTACCTATCAAGGAGCTTCGGTCATTGTTGACGGTGGACCGGACGGCACAATAAAGACGCTCTATCGTGCAAGGGTCTTCCAATCCGACGAGAGTCTGTTTGCAGCTCTTGAACGTCCTGAAAACTCGATCGGTCCGCCCCCGGCGGCGTTGGCTGGGGCCGGAAGGATGAACGCCCGTGGCATACCTGTTTTCTACGGCGCTACACATCCGGAAGCGGCATTAGCAGAGGTGAGGCCCCCTGTTGGCAGCAAAGTTGTGATCGCGCAGTTTGATATTTCGCGGCCGCTCCGGCTACTAGATGTCGCTTCTTTTCAGTCGCTTTCCGTTGGAGGTAGCCCCTTCGATCCCTTGTACCTATCACGCGAACAGAAAGCTGCATTTCTCGAGGGACTGAGTGAGAGCATAACAATGCCCGTAGTGCCGGACGACGAGGCGCTGAAATATTTACCCACTCAAGTAATCGCAGAATATCTTGCATCGCTCGACGATCCGACCCTAGACGGTATGATCTACCCTTCGGTTCAAGCTGCTAAGGAAATGAAGAATGTCGTTTTGTTTCACAAGGCGGCGGTCGTCGCAAAGGTGAAGCGTCCGAACGGCGTCAAGTTCAGCGTGCGGGATTATGAGAATTACGAACAGGGGCCGGAAATCGAGTACAGCGTGCGTGAGGAGTTCGACTCGGAGGCTCCAAGTTTACTGCTCCCCGAGCAAACAATGGATGAGCTGATCGCCGACATGGTGGCCGAGGAGCACGCTATCGTCGATCAACGAGTGCCCGCGCTTGAGTTGTCAAAAGAGAACGTCTGGGTCGATCACATCAAGAGCGTCGCGATCACTAGTGAGACCCATCATGTAAGCAGGCGCGAATCGGATAAGAAAGACTTTCGAGCTTTCGAAGAAAGAATGAAAAGGCGCCCACAGCTCACGCTCGAACAAATCCCCAATGATTTCTAGCAGGAATGGCAAGACTCTCGTCGCAGCGATCTGGATTACTCCCCTAAAGTCGGCATGTCTTTACTAATGCGGTCAGTTCCACTTGGTCGTATAACCGGCTATTGTCCCAGTTGGCGACTATTCGGCCATGTGGAAAGTTCCGCACTGAAAATCGGTGAACACTAGGGCGTTTTTGGGGACTAATCCTCTGGAACTCGCTATGGGGTGAATTCATCAGGATCCCGAAGGAGGCCATTGGGATGGCAACAACTTGTGAAGACAAGCCTCGGGCATTGCCAAAGATCATTCGGAGTGGAGAGTAGTGATCGGATCGAGACGCATGGCGCGCAGCGCAGGGACGTAACTGGCGGCGATGGCGACGGCGGTGAGCACGGCGGTTACGCCGGTGAAGGTGGAGAGATCGTAGGGCGAGACACCGTAAAGCAGGCCGGCCATGAGATGAGAAACAATAAGTGCGCCAACCAGGCCTATGCCGGCGCCGGCGGCAGCCAGAGTGAGGCCCTGGCGTAAAACCATCTTGAGGATAGTGCCTCTTTGCGCGCCCAGCGCGAGGCGAATGGCGATCTCGCGCGATTGCTCATTGACCAGGAAGGAGATGGTGCCGTAGATTCCCAGGCTCGCGAGGAGCAGGGCCGTTGCGGCAAACAGCGCCACCATTTCCATGGAGAACCGCCGCACAGAAAGCGAAGAGGAGAGAACGTCGTCCAAGGTCTCCGCGCGGAAGACGGGAAGCTCCGCATCGACGGCCTGGATTTGCGTGCGCACCTGCGCGGAGATGGCGGCGGGATCGACCTGTCCACGCACGTAGAACGCAAGAAACTTGGCGGGGCGCTGGTAGATGTCAAGGTACATCTGCGGAATGCCGGGGTCCGCGAGCGATTCTGTGCGTGCATCGGCAATGACGCCGACGATGGTGGTCCAGTCCGGCCTGGCACGGCGGCCCAACAAATGGACTCGCTTGCCGACTGGATCCTCGCCCTTCCCATCTTTGCCTGGCCAGTACATGTGGGCCGCAGCCTGGTTGATGACTGCGACCAAGGGCGTAGCTTCAAGGTCCTGGTCGACGAAGAGGCGTCCACGCAAGAGAGTCATGCCCAGCAGGTGGAAGTATTCGGGCGAGACGGTCAATGTATCGATCAGCGGAGGCTGGCTGCTTCGCACTTCCTGGCCTTCGCGAATAAATGGAATCGTTCTGCGATCGTTCTGGCTATGGCCAAGGGGAATGGCCCCCCAATCACCGACGGCGGTTTCTTCCACGCCCGGAATCGTCCGGTTGCGGCGCAGAACTTCGCGGAGCAGCTCGGCTTCCTGCGTGGCGGTGTGGTAAATGTCGGTTTTCGGATCGTTAGGATTCGGCAGCGAGGTCTCGACTGCCACGACTCGAGTGGGATTGAAGCCGGGCTGCACCTTGAACAAGTCCCAGAAGCTGCGCAGAAGAAGGCCGGCGGCGATCATCAGCACCAGGGAAAGGGCTAATTCACCAATCACCAGAACAGGGCGCAAGTGCGAGCGCCGCCGGGAACCGTTGGAGCCACGCCCCTCCTGCCGGAGCGTCGTGGTCAAATCGAGGCGGCTTGTGAGCCAGGCGGGGGCAAGCCCGAAGATGGTTCCGGCGGCGACGGAGACGACGATGGCAAACGCCAGCACGCCCCAGCTGACGGATATGTCGTTGAGGCGCGGCAGGCTTTCGGGAATAAATTGCAGCAGGAATTTCCGGGCGCAGAAGAGAACCGCGAAACCGGTGATGCCGCCAAGCACGAAGAGCAACAAGCTCTCGGTGAGGAGCTGACGAATGAGGCGCGTTCTTGCGGCTCCCAATGCCTGGCGAACCGCCATTTCGCGTCCGCGCGCGCTGGCGCGAGCAAGCAGCAGATTGGCGACGTTGACGGAGCTGATCAGCAGGACCAGGCCCACCGCGCCGAACAGCAGAATGAGCGATTGGCGAACGTTGCCGACAATAGTCTCGGCCAGGGGAGTGAGGTGGAGAGTCCACGCGCCCTGGGACGGATAATCCGCCGGATATTGCTTCTTCAACGATGCAACCAGGGCATCGAGGTGCCCCTGCGCGGCCTCAGGCGAGAGACCAGGCTGAAGGCGCGCGATGGTCTCGAAGGGGAAACGCGTGCCGCGCATCGGCGGCGGGGCGGGGTCGCCATAAAATCCTGCCGCGGCCCACAAATCGGTACTGCGCTGCTCGCTGGTTTGGCCCTGGTCGCGAAAGCTGGCGGGCATGACGCCGACAACATGATAGACATCGTTGTCAAGGCGCAGACTTTTGCCGAGAATGTGCGGGTCGGCGCCAAATGCGCGCTTCCAGAATCGACCATTTTCAATCATCCGCGCACTCGCGAGCCGTTTGAGGGCCGCGAGCCGCTGGGACAGCGTTCTTTCTCAATTCAGAAATGCGCCCTGATTCGGGCGATCCAGAGAGAACGTCGGTATCTCAATATCAAAACGCTCACCGCTCTCACTCTCCATCTGGTAGGCCCCGCCCATCATCCCGGACGGCGTGTCGAGAGGCGCGCCACTCGTATATTCAAAGCTCTCTCCCGGCTTGAGGACCGGTTGCTCCCCGACGACACCTGGTCCTTTAACCTCGGTCAATTCGCCACGCGCATTTCGTGATCATCCAATGCCGGCTCAGAAGATGCACCGTTTCCCGTCCCTGATTCTCGATGATCACTCGATAAGCCCAAAAATACTGCGAACTGTCCGGCGATGATCTCGTCTCAAGGTAAGTTGGCTCAACGCTCACCGCGATTCCTCGAGTGTTTGCCACATAGGGTGTCCAATTTGCCATAAAGAAAGTTTAGATCAAGTCGTGGGCTGAGCTAGACCGCCGTGCTTCCTGACTAAGCCAGCAGGCCGAAGTGCGTATCCAAAAACGACAAGCCTGGAAATGCGACTCGGCGATTTGGCGGCAACGGAGAATTGTTTCGGAGGGGATGGCCACCCAAATCAGTCGGCACGTGAGGAGACAGACCGTTGGCTAAATTCCGGCGATCAGCTCGAAATAATGCGGCTCGCCGGTTTTTCTCTCGCCATTAATTTAGCGATTCAAGTCGGAGGTCCAAACAGCGTTGCCTACGGCGTGAACATCTGGGGGCAGGCAGCAGGGCAAAGCGACACGCGAACCCCGGATCCAAATGTCGAGGACTTCTGCGGATCCACCGCACTTGGTCTCACTCACAGCGGCAACACCTGCGTGCCCTTTCTGTGGCAAAACGGCGCGATGGTCGCGCTCCCCAGACTGCGGAACAGCGCGGGCACGGAGGGCAGCAACGGCGCAGCACTACACATCAACGATTTTGGAATGGTAGCCGGAACAGCGGAAAACGGCGAAGTGGACTCGACCTGTCCGGGCGCGTCCGTGTCGCCGCAGATCATGGAGTTCAAGCCAGTCGTCTGGATGAAACCCTTCCCTTGGTCGCAGGTACGCATCAAGGAGCTTCCTACCGTTGACGGCGATCCGGACGGCATTGCGTTCGCGATCAACGATTTCGGCCGGGCTGTGGGTGCCAGTGGAAATTGCGGACCGTTCAATGCGATTGAGCAGAACAATCTCACCCCCCTTCATGCTGTTCTGTGGCTCAATGGCAAGGCGATCGACCTGGGCAACCTTGGCGGAGATGGGAGGTTTGCCGGGATCTACGCTAACTGCCTGAACGATCGCGGACAGGTTGTGGGAACCTCGGACACTACCGGCGACGCAAGCTTTCATGGTTTTCTTTGGCAGCAGGGCCACATCACCGATCTCGGAACACTGACCGGTGACTTGTACAGCTCTGCTATCGCCATCGGCAACGACGGCATGGTGCTGGGAGTCTCCATTAGCGCGAGCTTCAGCCCCCGGGCCGTGCTTTGGCGCAATCGAACCGCAACCGACCTGAATACTCTTGTTCCTCAAAACTCAACTCTGTACCTGGAAAGCGCATGCTCCATCAACGACAAGGGCGAGATCATCGGATTTGCAGCTTTGAAGAGCAACCCCGCGGAATCTCACGCCTACCTGGCGAAGCCGGTCGTGAACTCCGGGGACGGAAACTGACCGCCGCAGGTTTGAACAAAGGAGGGGAGGGCCATCCGGTTTCGGCGTATTGCCCAACCAGACAGACGCAATGCCGGGTGGCCCTCACACTTACATGATCGCCAGAATGCGGCCCATCTCCCACGTGTCAAATCGTGCGACAGCTGGAGAACGAGTGCTCGGCAAAGCCGCAGCGCCTTGAGATCGCGATGCGATTTGTACTGATATGTACGGCAGTGTTTACGAACTTGTTCACATCACTTGGACGAAGACCGGCTTGGCGGACACCTGATCATGCGCAGCGTAACTTCTTGCCCTTTGCCTTATTGCCATGATGACCTATCAAGAAATAATTCTTGACACGAGACAAAAGTCTCATTACAGTTCATCCATCTCACCGCAAAAGGACGTCTTAGATGGGAATGACACGGAGTGAAATGGATCGTGCTTTGAATGAGCACTTCAACTATGAGGCAACGGACAATATCGACGGCGTGCTCTCAACTCTTGCCGCTGACGCGACGCACGACATTGTCGGCTGGCTTTCGGGGCCGACGCAGGGGCGCGAAAACGCACGTCCCTTCTATGAAGCGCTGTTTGCCGATCTTGCGGAGAGCAGCGTGACGCCTGGTAAGCGGTTGTATGGCGACAACTTTATCGTGGACGACTCTGTTGCCAAGTTCAAGGCGGTGGGCAGGCCATTCGGGCTCGAAGGTAAGGGGCGTACTGTGGAGGCGCGCTTGCTGCACATCATCGAGTTTACGAACGACGGTTCGATTCAGCGTGAAAATGTGTGGATCGATATGGCGGCGTTGATGCAGCAATTGCCCCCGGGAGCGTAGCGCATGGCGAAGGGAGAGCGGGCGAGTCAGAGGCAGCGTACGCGGCACGACCTGCTTCAGGCTGCATCGCGTTTGATGTCGCAGGGACAGTTGCCCAAACTGGCTGAGGTGGCGAAGGAGGCGATGGTCTCCCGCGCTACCGCCTATCGCTACTTCTCCAGCGACGAAGCGCTGATGGGGGAGGCAGCCCTGGTGGACCGAATGCCAAAGGTCGGGCAGCTATTTACGGGCGATACGTCGGTTGATCCAGAGGAGAGGCTGCTGAAGGCGAACGCCTTTATGCACGACTTTGTGTGGGAAAACCAGACGCAGTTGAGGTTCATTGTGGCACGTCTGCTGGATCAGGCGGCGCAGAGCAATGGCTCGGGCGAGATGCCTCGGGGGAACCGCAGGACGAACATTATTCAAACGGCTCTTGCGCCGGCGCGCGATCGGTTCGATGCGGCGACATATCGCAAGCTGTGTGCTGCGGTCGCGCTGGTGATCGGTACCGAGTCGATGATTGTTTTTCGCGACGTGCTCCAGATCGAAGAAGCAGAGGCGCGGAAGGTGGAGAGCTGGATAGTAAGCGTTCTGACGCAGGCCGCTCTGCGCGAATCTCGCGTGAAGAGTGGCAAGGATCTCGGTCTCAGCCCTCAACGCGGCGGGAAGAAGAGATGAGTGGGCAGGTTGTGCTGACTACGGCTTGGGCCGGTTGGCACTTCATTGCGTCGGGACAACACCCTCATCGCCTTCGGTTTCGACCTCCCTGCTTCAGGGGGTTATGGTCGACGCGGATCGCCATCCGCGATGCGATTGGCCACGATGGACGAAATCTTTGGCGCTCGCGAACTGGAGGGAGTAAATCCCGTTTAGGGTCAGCGGACTCACGTAACCTGTAACCTGTCGCCAACAGGGCAAAGCGCTCATTCAGGTATTCGATTAGATCAGTGTTCACGGCAAGTGGACGAAAAACCGCCTATCCGGAAATCTCTGGTTAGATCCGGATAGGTCCTGATAAACGCCCTTGCGTTTGCCAATTTCGGATTTTGCGAAAGCAACTCCGATTCGGACGGGCCGCCGAAATTCCATCGCCTGCAAAATCACCTGCTGATTTTTCGGCTTAGGCGTTCTAGGACGCTGTTTGGCAGTCTCCAGCGGCCTGTAAGTTGTTTAAAGTACATATCCTAGGGAGCTTGACACGGAAGAGGTCATCGTTTCGATTCCAATCGTGCCTACTATCCTTTTCAATAACTTAGCTGGAAGGCCGTTGTATTCTACGCCTGTAAAATCACCTGCCATTGATCTGCGGCATCTGCCGGTTAACCAACAAGACAATCTCGCTCGATCCCAAGAAACCGGACTTCGTAGTGCCCGGGAAAAATAAACAGATCAATTTTTATGATCTACCTCAGGTTTTTTCAAGAGACGTTAGTAGATCCGGATCATGGATCGCCGGCAAATTCACAGCTTACGAACTCCGTGGCGCTCTCAGCGCAGGGTGCTCCTCACGACTTCCTTCCATGGTGACCTCAAACTTTTTGGATTTTCGATAGACGTTTGCAACCGCAATCGTCCAGAAAGGAACTAAATCGACTCCGGGCGCGAGCTTTGCAAAAAACGAAGGCAAGAATTCCCAGTGCCAGCCAAGAAGGTGAACCAGCACGGCTGCAACCCCGAAATCGAGAATGTCATCTGCTGGCGATGCAGCGCCCTCAACGAACATGGGAAAAACCATGATTTGGAGTGCATCCGCAATGATCGCCAATGCCATGGCGACTCGAAAGCGCGAACCCGGCGAAATTATGATGGCGTCGTGAGTCAAACTTTGCCTGCTTTCATATTCGTGCTTGATTCGCCATTTTACGCAGCAAAGACCGTCGCATCCAGCGTCCAATTTACCTCGACCGACTTCGAGGCGGAGATCATCCATGGCATATCGGAATTGGAGCGAGCAAGGATCTTCTTGATTGGCACAGCTGTACACCCTTTGAACCGGATTCGGGAAAGCTGACCAAAGAAGACTAGAGTAGAGAAAGCGCCTTTGTTGAACCTTCAGTTCGGGAACCGCAAGGTGTTTGCTTTCTTCGGACACCTTACCGATTCTGGCAGTTGAACCATAGAACACCGGCAAGATGGGGTGAACGATGTACGAGTCGATTGATTGGCCCAAGCGAGCAAACCCGTCGCGACGTGGCAATCGCAAGTTTCTTTTTCTTTTTGCTGTAATTGCCATCATCATCTTTGGAAGCCGAACCGCATTGTCCTATTGGGTAGACCTGCTCTGGTTCCGGTCACTCGGGTACGGGGACGTGTTCCTCCGGACGTTTACCTTGCAATGGGGGATCTTCGCGGCCTTTGCAGTTGCCACGTTCATCATCCTCTATGGAGCGTTTTCTCTTCTCAAACAGGCACACCTCGACGATCTACCTCTCGATCACACGGTTTTCTTTGGTGGGCGTGAAGTGAATCTCTCAGTCAAGCCTGTTCTGCGCATCATCGCGATCGGTGTTTCGCTGATGATTGCACTTGCCACCGGCGGCGCCATGGCAGCCGGATGGCCGACTCTGGCGCTGTTTTGGTTCGCTCCAGGCGCAGCCGGTACGGTCGCCGATCCGATCTTCGGCAAGCCCCTGAACTTCTTTCTCTTCACTTTACCCGCATGGAACCTGATCAGCGGCTGGCTACTCACCATGGCCGTGATAACGTGCCTGGTTGCCACTTTGTTCATCCTGGTCACAGGCGGATCGCGTGTATTCGTTGAACGCCGCGTACGCTACATCACTTTGCCTTGGCGAGGACTCTCCATCACCGTTTCCTTTTTGTTGTTCGTCGTTGCCCTGCGCACATATCTTGGGCGATTCGCGCAATTGTATGAGCATCACACCATCTTTGATGGTGTAACTTACACCGACGCGCACGTGACGCTGACGGGCATGTTGGTCGTGTGCGCCGCACTTGTTCTGGGAGCTCTGATCGCCGCTGTCAACGCGGTGTGGGCGGCACGCGGGCGCTGGCTTATCGCCGCGATCGTTCCGGCTGTGGTCTGTTACGCCGGTGTGGGCATGGTTGGTTGGTACGTGTCCAGCTTTCTGGTCAAGCCCAATGAACTGGTTCGCGAGCAACCGTATATTGCCCACAACATCGAGATGACGCGACAGGGCTACGGCCTGGACCGGTTTGTGCAGCGCGAGTTTCCCGCTGAAACAACTGTTGAGGCAACCGATCCAGCAAACAATCAGGCCACACTTCAAAACATCCGCCTGTGGGACTGGCATGCGCTGCAGGACACACTTCGTCAAATTCAGGAAATCCGTACTTACTACGATTTTCCTGACATCGATATAGATCGGTACGAATTCGACGGCGCCATGCGCCAGGTGATGCTCGCCACCCGAGAGCTGAACGTTGAGAAGCTACCGGAGAGCAGCCGCAACTGGATCAACGAGAAACTGATCTATACCCATGGCTACGGCATCACCATGAACCCCGTAAATGGGTTCACGCCGGAGGGATTGCCCACCCTGATGTTGAGCAACATGCCCGTCCAGAGTACGGTGCACGGCCTCAGCGTAATTCGTCCCGAGATTTATTTCGGGGAGTTGACAGACACTGATGTGTATGTAAAAACCCGGCAACAGGAGTTCAACTATCCCCAAGGCGACACGAACAACCTCACTTCTTACCAAGGCAATGGGGGCATCATTCTGGGTGGCTTTCTGCGCCGGGTCCTACTGGCGTTCGACCGAGGTGATTTAGCCAAGTTGCCCTTCAGCGATGACGTGAGCTCGGAAAGCCGGCTGCTGATGCGACGTAACGTGCGTGATCGCGTGGCGACCTTGGCGCCCTTCCTCACTTTCGAGCAGGATCCCTACATCGTGATCGGCGCCGATGGCCAACTATCGTGGATCTTGGATGCGTTCACGACCTCGGACAACTTTCCGTATTCCACCCATTACGGTCTCAACAAACAGCCCATTAACTACATGCGGAACAGCGTCAAGGCAGTTGTGGATGCCTACGACGGCACGACGACGTTTTACGCGTTCGACCGCGAGGATCCAATTCTAGCGGCATATCGCCGGATATTTCCCAGCCTCTTCAAGGATGCAGCCGAGATGCCGCAAGACCTGCGCAAACACGTGCGCTACCCGGAGTCTTTACTCAAGCTGCAGGCGGAAGTTTACGGCCTCTACCACATGACTGATCCAGCAGTGTTCTATAACCGAGAGGACCTTTGGACGGTTGCCAGCGAGGTTGGAATGGCAGATGGAGGTGAGCAGACTACGCAGGAATTGCAGCCTAACTTCGTGCTCATGAAACTACCCGGGGAGACCGGTGTGGAGTTCGTTGAAATTCTGCCATTCACTCCCGCCAACCGCAACAATCTGATTGGCTGGATTGCCGGACGCAGCGATGGCGCACATTACGGCACGTCTGTGGTTTACAACTTTCCCAAAACGAAACTCGTCGACGGCCCGTTGCAGATTGAGGCGCGCATTGATCAGAACGCTCAGCTCTCCGGGCAGTTGACACTGTGGAATCAGCAAGGCTCACACGTGCGCCGTGGAAGCCTGCTGGTCATCCCCTCTGGCCGCGCGCTGCTCTATGCGGAGTCTATCTACCTACAGGCGGAACGCAGCCCGATGCCGGAATTACGACTGGTTGTGCTCGCCCTGCAGGACCGGCTCGCCTACGGACCGACATTCGAGGCGGCACTGACCTCCCTCTTCGGTGGGAGAGCCTCGTCTCTGAGTTCGGCTGAGTTGCCGCATTCCACGACTGAACCCGCGCAACCGAGTAAGCCTGCTGCAGATCTCAACGGACTCATTGCCGAAGCTGCCAAAGACTTTGCCGACTACCAGCGCCTGACGTCGGAAGGCAAGCTGGGCGAAGCCGGTCAGAAACTCGACCAACTAAAGGAAGTGATCGACAAGCTGAACGCGCTTAAACGATAGCATTGCATCGCGTCTTCTTTCCGTCGCACGAGGAACAAGTCGGCAACCCGCCTTTCTTAACGGTCCTATTCCCTTTTCGGCGAAGCGCACGAACTCGGATGGACGAGAAGCACGGAGTCATATATTCACTCGACGTTCGCCGTTTGCTGGTGTGCGCGCTGCGAAATTGGGCCACCATTTTCAACCGCGATTGCGCGGATTAAATGTATGATTTCATGCGTCGAGATCGTCTCTTCTTCCTTGTCCACAAAGCTACGGAGGACCGAATGCACGCAAATTGGTTCCGGTGTTCTGGTGTCGCTCTTGTTGTCGCTTCATCTCTCGCCGGGCTTGCGCAGCAACTGCCGCCGACTGCTCGCGTCGACAATTTCCGGGAGACCTTCCATGGACAGGAACTTGTCGACCCATATCACTGGCTGGAAGATCCGGGTTCTTCTGAGACTCGAAAATGGATAGATGCGGAAAATGTCTACGCGCACACGCTACTCAATGCCCCATCGGTGCGAGGAGAGATTTCAAGCCGCCTCACAGAGATGATGCACCACGACCACATCGGTGTGCCGCTGTTTCGGAATGGCTATTACTACTTCTCCAAACGTGGGGCCGATCAGGACCTTTGGTCCTACTATCGCCGCAAGCAAGCGGATGGAAAAGACGAATTACTCTTGGACCCACATGAACTCAGTCCCGAAAGCGCCACGAGCATCACCGAATTTGATGTCTCAGACGACGGGGACCTGGTAGCCTACGGCGTTCGTCAGGGCGGCCAGGATGAAACCGACTTACGCATCCTGGATGTTAGAGGTCATCATGATCTTTCGGATCGGTTCCCCCGAGCGCTCTATCGAGGCTTCGCTTTCAAGAAAGATAGAAGTGGGTTTTACTACGTGGTTGGAAGTCGTGACGCGGGCCAGAGGATTCGATATCACGTGCTGGGTGCCGATATCGTCAAAGACGTCGAGATATTCGGACAGGGATTCGGAGCGGACACCTGGATCGAACCCCGCGTGTCGGAGGATGGGCGTTATCTGCTGATCCTGGTGCAGCGCGGTTGGGCGCAGGGTGACATTTACATTCAGAATCTTGAAAAGGGCAGTGCCATTCAACCTCTCGTCAAAGGATTGGATGGGAAGTTCGAGCCGTCATTCTCCGGCAATTTCCTCTTTGTTCAAACCGATTGGAAAGCGCCAAAAGGACGGATTCTTAGAATCGATCTCCGCGATCCGGCCCAGGATAAGTGGCGGGAAGTCGTGCCTGCTGGCGCTGATGCTGTCGATTCATCGAGCATCATTGGCGGCAAGCTTTTCGTCACCTACCTCCATAACGTGACTTCGCAAGTTCGCATTTTCAACGCCGAAGGCAAACCGCTCGGCGAGGTCTCGCTGCCGGGGCTCGGTTCAGCCGGCATATGGGGACGTGCGGATCAAAATGAAGGAATGCTCTACTTCTCTTCCTACACAACCCCTTATTTCATCTCCCGCTACGACGTCGCCACAGGCAAGCAGACTCTCTGGTATCAAGACGCCGTTCCTTTCCATCCGGAACAGTTTGAGACCGAACAAGTATGGTTTCCCTCCAAAGACGGTACCCAAATACCCATGTTCTTGATGCACCGGAAAGACTTCAAAGCGGATGGCAAAACGCCAACGATCCTTTATGGGTATGGCGGCTTCGACGTCAGCTTGACTCCTCATTTTGACCCGACCGCTGCATGGTGGATGGAGCACGGAGGCCTGTATGCCGTCGCAAATATCCGGGGAGGTGGCGAATTTGGCGAAGAATGGCACCGCGCCGGAATGCTCGATAAGAAGCAAAATGTCTTCGATGACTTCATCGCAGCGGCTGAATGGCTGATTGCCAGGAAATATACAAATCCCGGCAAATTGGATATCTGGGGTGGAAGCAATGGCGGATTGCTCGTCGGCGCGGCGTTGGTGCAGCGCCCCGATCTCTACCAGGCCGTCGTGTGCTGGCATCCTGACTTGGACATGGTCCGCTATTACAAATACACCAAAAACAACAACCCTCCCGCACTGCTTGAATACGGCAATGCAGCGATCCCGGAGCAATTCAAGTTCCTCAAAGCATATTCGCCCTATGAAGGCATTCGAGCAGGGACAAAGTACCCCGCAATATTGCTGGAGAGTGGCGACGCGGATACACGCGTTCCTCCGGAGCAAGCGCGAAAGATGACCGCGCGCCTCCAGGCAGCCACGGTATCGGATCGTCCGATCATGCTCCTCTACGATGCCGAAGCAGGCCATTCGGGAGGCGAGCCGTTCCGCAAACAGATTGAGGACTCAACCAACGAACTGACCTTTGTCGCGTGGCAACTCGGAGTGCATTGACGCGCAGACACCCCCTTCCGAATGAACTGATCTCAATTTCACTCGGACAAGGCCCCTCTTACAGCATCGAGCAGGTCGGGGTGATTCTTGGATAGATGGCGTTCCACTCTCTGATTCGCCAGAAGTTTTCTAAAGTAGCCGGAAAACACTGTCAACGTGAGTACGTCCCTGCCATAAGAGTCTTCTATGGCCTTTAAGTCCCTGACCAGGCGTTCGGTCTCCTTTCCCAACATTTCCTGTGCCGCAGCTGATGTTGCCTCAACCCTCGGCCTGCGAAGGGGCTTAACTAGGAGCTCGGGTCTCGTAACAGCGAGAAGCGACTTTGCGAACATGGTTGAGTAGGTTGCTCCGGCGATCATATGTTCGGCTGCTTCGACCTGTCTTACTGGTTTCATCTTTCGCAGAACCGCAAAAACGTCGATGCCACTTGCCTGTTGCGAAGTAGTTGGACAGCCTCCGGGCAAATGCCATTCAGCAGGTCCCTTTTCTTTTGGATATTCTTCACGTCAACGCTCAAGGCTTCAGCAAGACGCTCTTCTGAGACGCCATTCTCAAGAGCCCTAAGAATCATGAAATGCTGGGCCACATGGGATGCGTGATTCACTCTCTTGTTGTACGTGTACGCTTCATCATCGGTTGAAATCGTGCAGCGCACTTCATGCACACCAAGCTCCCTAAGGGCTTCCAGCCTCGAGTGGCCGTCCAGGAGCAGGTATTCGTTGGCACTTTTCGGATAGACAACGAGAGCTTCAATGATGCCCACGGCTTCAATTGATTTGACGATCTGTTTATACTTAGGACCGTTTCGATATTCCGTAGTTATAGTGCGTTGAGAAACGATGTTCGCGAGCGGCAGAGTGACCTCCGCCTTCTCAAAAGCAATACGTACAGCGGTTCTGGCCATGTCAGCTACCCTTTCTCGCTTACTAGTTGCTCGGGGACGCCCTGCAATTGCTCTGCGCGCAGAAGAGTAACAAAGTTCTCATCTGCCAGAAGCCTCTGCATAACAGACTTCAATAAGAGAAGCTTCTCTCGAGTACGCGAAGCACGCTTTACAAGTGCGTGCTGCTCCCGTGTGCGCAGTTGGTACTCTCTGACGAGTGCCTCTCCCGTAAGCCTTCGTCTTAATTCTGGTTGCCCAGATTTCAACCGCTTAGCGCTGTAATCTGCGATGATCCGCTTCGCCTCAATGAACCTAGCCCCACGCAGGGCTCCGCTTTCATAAGCTTGAGAGAGCGCGCTCTGCACGCCTGGATCATCTGCGCTTGCAATTAGAAGGGCAATCGTAACTGGAATGCGGTTCGCTTCGACTGCCTCGACAAGAAATGCCTCATTACGCTCGACGAGGTGAATGATTGAGGCCACATAGTCAGCGTCTCTGCCAAGCTTCGCCGCGATCTCTCGCGACCCGTATCCTCTTGCCTTCAGGCTGACGATTTCTCGAAGTAGGTCTTTGTTGGACGGGGGCCGCCGCGCAATATTTTCGACCAGACTCATGACGTACTGGTCTTCTCGTGACGCTTCTACGACTGTTGCGGGAATTGTCACCTGACCTAGGGCCAGAAAGGCTTCGATGCGGCCTTGTCCACACACTAGGTCGTATTGAGTGCCGTCCTCTGACACTGGCCTTTTCGTCACGGTGATCGGCTTTTTCAGGCCAACTGCCTCAATGCTGCTCACGATCGCCTGAAATCGCATTTTGCTCCGAGTTCTTGGGTTCGCAACCCGAATTTCAGCAATTGGCACATCGAAGAGCACTTTACGTTTCATGCAGCCTCTCCAACCCAGGTTCGTCTGCTAAGCCTGTAGAGAAGATTCAGATTTTCAAAACGGTAAACATCCAAAACAAGGGGGTTTTCGAGCGCCAGGCTAAGCTTCGCGCTGAGTTCGTCACCGGTAGGCAGAAGGTAATAGTCCAAGATTTGCTCGTTGTCCTGGTTCATCCTTGCGGCAATTGTCAGGTCAAGAACTTGTGATTGTTCCAATCGGATGAGCCATCGGAAACGTCCGCTTGAAAGGGTTTGGCATCTCGCGATGACCAACATCGCTGTGAAATCACCATTGATCTTCAGAAGTCCCGTCGCAGAATCTAATTCAACGCTAGCGCCGTTTGCCAACAGCTGAGAGCGGATTTCCTCCACGCAATGCGAGTGCTTTTCTCTAAGGAAACGGTTGATCTCTATGAATGAGTAATCGACCTCAGGCGTATATCCAACTATGGCATAGGCTCGTCGAAGGCTACCAAATCGGCTTCGATATCCAGAGCTCGATGGCATTCCTTCCATTTCATCGATCAGAATTCCAGAAAGCCGGCCCTTTTTTTGAAAGAGATCGCGGAGCCTGCCGAGCATTTCATCGTCGGTGAAGCGGTGGCAACGGGACTCGATGATCTTCGCTACCCGAGTGAACAGCTCTTCGCTGACTAGTGGGGAAAAGGAATCATCTTTTCGCACCCACATCGCCGCTGGGTTCGCTACGCGTCGTTGTTTGAGCTTGAATGACTTCCGGTTGTAGACATTAGAACCGACGTACTTTGGGTTTATGAGAATCTGATGAACAAGACCACGTGTCCACGGGTGCCCCATTCCGCTGTCAATGCCGCGTGTATTCAAGTCATCTGCGATATCCCGTTCGGTTTTTCCGTCTTCGACAAACGCTCGGTAGATTTCCTGGACGACTTTCAATTCATCTTCCGGTCCAGGCACTAGAATTACCCGATCGGTTTGCAGGCTCTTTCTCTCGCCGTGGCTAAGAAGTACTTTGGGTTGGTGCTCCTGATCGATCAGCAACCGTCGGAGGCCATAACCGGCGACGCCACCCTGACGATACCCAAGCTCTATCAATCGGCACTGCCCGGCAAACACCTTCGCCGACAGTTCACGGCTATACTCTCCGGCCATCGTGCGCTTTAGGTTCTTGAGGATGACTGACGGCAAGCTTCCATCGTTGCTGAATTGCTCAGCGCAGTAGTGAATTGCAACGCCTGCCCGCTTGCACACATACTCCCAGTAACCGCTTTCGTCTGCATCTTGAAAGCGTCCCCATCTACTCACGTCGTAGACGAGTACCGCGCTGAAGTCTGCTTGTCCGTTTTGAATATCAGAGAGCAAGCGGAGAAGTCCTGCTCGCCCCTCAAGGTTTAGACCGCTCTTGCCTTCGTCTGCGAACGTCCGGACAATGACCATTCCGTGCTCTTCAGCATATTTTGCGATTGCGTCTGACTGGTTTTGTGTCGAGTAGCGTTGGTGCTCAGTCGACATCCGGACGTACTGAGCTGCTCGCGCGGGATTTGCGGTTGGGATGAGGTAGGTCTCTCTCATGACAGTCCAAGTTGCAATCGAATGTGGACCGAAACGTGCCTGACAGACGTCGCTTCTGACAGGAAAACCTCAGCATAGCGCTGGTCTCGTCGCACCTCAACTTCGTTGAGTTACACGTTTGTAAATTATTCATATTTTGATCTGTCTTTTCCCGGTCGTCTCGGTGGAGCGCAGCACTTCGGTTCCCGCACGCAAGACCAGACTAGACGGGAACCCCGGCCAGGGCGATTATCCTGAAATGTGACGGAAAGGCCAGACACACCTCCCAGGACTCTGCTTCGGAAGGGCTTTCTCCGATCCTTTGTTCTGTGGCTTGGTCTCAGTGTGGCGCTTCTTTGGTCGCTTGCGGCGCTGACCCTTCTGGCCGCGCGATGGATCAACCCACCGACCACGGCAGTGCACATCCAGCGCCGCTTGCAGGCCTGGATTCACCGCAAGCCGTACCACCAACGCTACACGTTCATTCCGCTCAACCAAATCTCGCCCGATTTCCAGCATGCTGTCATCGCCGCGGAGGACGCGCGCTTCTATCAACACCATGGGTTCGATTGGCACGAGATTCAAATTGCTGCCGAAGACGATATGGAAGGCGGCCGCTCGCGGGGAGCTTCCACCATTACGCAGCAACTAGTAAAGAACCTGTTTTTCGGAACGGGCCGCTCTATCCTCCGCAAGGGTGCGGAGTTCACACTGGTGCCGGTGGCCGAATTGGTCCTCGGCAAGCGACGCATTCTGGAGATTTACCTCAACGTGGTCGAATGGGGCCCTGGTATTTACGGGGCGGAGTCGGCGTCTCGTACCTACGACGCAACCGGTGCCCGGAATATCGGCAGAGAACAGGCGGCACGGCTGGCCGCAATTCTGCCGGCACCCCTGAAGCGAAGGCCCGAGCGCATGAATCATTACAGCACGCTCATCCTTGAGCGGATGCGCCAAATGGGTTGGTAATCGCGAACAAAACCCCAATGCTGCGAGACTCTTTTGGTCGCACGTTCGACCGCGAAAATTTGCGTTCCGCAATTCAAGCAGCTCATTGAATCGGCGTGGCTTTGTCGACCACAATGATCTGGAAAGAGTGTGGAATCATTGGCGGGCGAGGGCGGCGCATCCACTCCGGGGCTCCCGGTGGGAGAGGGGCTGCCTGTGCAGGTGCGGTCGGAACCGGCCCATACTCGGCCGTAATCAAAAAAATCTGGCTGGTCTTCGTATCCAGGGTCAGCGTTTTGGCGCGTGCTGGTGTGGCCACCGTCTGCTCCACGTGGAAGCTCGTGGGCGAATCCTCCTTCACCACGGTCAACGTGCCATCGCCCTGTGAGCTGAAGGCCTCCATAGTGGCGGGGTTGAAGGTGGCGCCGTCGCACCCGACCCCAATGGGAAGATCGGTGATGATATGCCCGTCCGCAGCCGAAAGGATGACCATATTGTTCTTCTCGCGGCACGCGGCGAAAAGAATCCCGCTTTTGGCATCGAGCGCAAGTCCCGCGCAGCCCGAGCCCTTGCTCGAAAGGTCGTATCGGCCGATCATCTTCATGGTGTTCGCGTCGATCACTGCGATGGCTGCCTTGTCGACGATGTCAACATAGATCCTGCCGCGGCCGTCGGTGGCAGCCTGCTCTGGTGCGCCGCCGATGTCGATCGTGCCGAGAATCGCGCCGTCCTTATCGTCCAGAACCGTGATGTTTGGCTCCGAGTGGCTGAGGATGTAGAAGTGGTGATTGTAGGTGTCGTTCAGGTAGCCGTCCGGGTCGCCCTCAACATCGATCTTCTTGAGAATCGCAAGGGTTTTCGCATCGAACAGGGTGACCGGCTTCGAGGTTGCGAATCCGTGGCCTGTTGCGGTATCGACCGCTCCGCCGTGCGCGCTGACGCCCGGAATGTCTCCCACCTGAGCCAGCGTGTCGAGGTTAAACACGCCAATGTGACCAGCGGGGCCCGAGCGCGCAACATAAAGATTGCGACCGTCCGGGTCGGCGGTCACGTAATCGAATCCGCCGTTGCCCCCCACCAGTTGAATCTTGACCACGTTGTATGGGCCGCTGTCCTGTGCATGGGCGAGGCCGGCACATGGAAGCAGAAGGGCGAGTGCAGCAAGGACGAACGGTTTGCAAGACATTGTGGTACCTCGCGTGAATGACTTCTCCCGGCGATCCGGACTGTTCAAGTCGAGCATTGGTTGTGTCTCATCGGCAAATCGAGGATACACGCGGCAACCTGAAGATTCGGTGAATGCGGGGAATACTGCGAAGAACTATTAGACTGAAAAACGGCTGGCGAGTTCATTCAGGAGGGAGCGCATGAAGAGCTTCGCATTGGTGGTGGTGGTGTTTTGCCTGCCCATTGGGTTGTTCGCGCAGCAATCGGTGCCACAGGTCAAGTTCCATGCCCAGACGGATTTTTTCAAGCTGCCGGCAGATCTGTATTTCGGGGAGGCTGCAGGCGTGGCGGTCAATTCAAAGGGACATGTCTTCGTCTTCTCTCGTGGCGCTACGACCGGGCCGGCTTATGGCGCGGCCGCAGCGCAGTTGCTCGAGTTTGATGCCGACGGAAATTTCGTCCGGGAGATCGGTCATCATTTGTACGCGTGGAGCTTTGCCCATGCAGTCAAGGTGGACCGGGAAGACAACATCTGGGTCGCCGACAAAGGCTCTGACATGGTCATCAAATTTAGCCCGGAGGGCCGCGTATTGATGGTTTTTGGACGCAAGCAGGAGGCGTCTGATGGAGGGACGGGCCCGCTGAAAAATCCCAAACCGCCACTGCCACCGATCAGCGGAGAGTTTCGACAAGTGACCGATATGGCGTGGGACGGAGCGGGAAATACGTATATCAGCGACGGCTACATCAATTCCCGGATAGCGAAAATCGATAAAGATGGAAACTGGATCAAGTCTTGGGGAGAACCAGGAACCGGCCCGGGCCAGTTCAGTACGCCGCACAGCATCGCCACAGATGATGCCGGCAACGTGTACGTGGCCGACCGAGCCAATGGCCGAATCCAGGTTTTCGATAGTGATGGCAAGGTTCTACGCGAGATCCATATCAACGTGCCGTACGATCACAGCATTCGCCCGTGGATGGGGAACACGCCATCGGAAATTCCTGCCACGGCGGAAGCTCCGGCACCCTTGAACCGGACTATGATGAACGGTTCTCCGTGGGCGATTTGCATTACACCGGGTCCTCACCAGGTGCTTTATGCGTCGGACGCATATCCGGGGCGAATCTACAAACTCACTCTCGACGGTAAGGTTCTCGGCGTGCTTGGCACCACTGGGCACGGTCCCGGCCAGTTCGGCTGGATTCATGAGCTGGCTTGCCCTTCAGACAGCCTTCTATATGTGGCCGAATTGCTAAATTGGCGGGTACAGCGGTTGACCCTTGAACCCGGTCCGTAGTCTCTGAAACCGGGCAGCATTTCCGCGCTAACTCTGGCGGGGGTCGTATCTAACCGAGACTTCTACCGTTTTGGCGTCGGCTTGAACCTCCTGGGATGTCTTCGCCAAACTCAAGGGAGGTCCCATTTCCCGTATAACGTCAACGTCCCTAGAAGGTAGTGGACGTCCGACGCGCAGGCAGAATGCCTTAGATGGACGGTTTTGATTTCCCTGATCAGTTAGATCCAGTTCCCTGATCCGATGTGAGAATTCCCTGTTCGGTTCATCAGCTCAATAGGATCGGGTGACCAGAACCGCCCTTGATTCAGTGCTATAGTGCGACTCAGGTGTCGAATCTTCTGACCAAATTCGCGATTTTCCCTGTAAATTTCCCTGTTTACAGGGAATTGACCCGGAGAACAGTTCGCTGCAGACTCCAACCACCGCCATCGAGTCAACTTGTTTATAATCAGCAACTTAGATATCGATAATCTCCCGATTTCAGGGCTATTTCCGCAATAATCTTCCACCAGAGAATCTCTCTCCGAGGAGATGATCTCCCTTTGATTGGCCCTTTTCTCTGATCGACTAGAGAGCAGTGGAACTTTCGATTCACCCTGGGGCCACTCCAGGGATAGACCGCTCTCGTGGTCCAGACTCTGTAACGGAGACTTCATCGATTCTGGACTACGCCTAGGGAAAGAAGCATAATGTCCGGGTCAAGAAGCCAGACGCGATGGACCCTGTTGAAACTGGTGTCCTTGAGATGGCGGACGATCTGAATCGATTCTTTGGAGAAGGCTCGTTCGCAGACGCGAAGCTGAGGGTCTTCGGGACAATCAGCAATGCGAAACTCGAGGGAAATCCGGGCGTGGAGGGAAAGGCCATGAGATATGAGGTCAAGCGCATTTCGACAGCTGGGATCGCCGAGGCCATTCCGAAGGCGGAACTCTATCGTTCGCTCAACGAACCGGAAGAGGCAGAGTCGATCTGTCGCGATATCCTGACCATCGAACCGCAGCATCAGCTCGCATTGCGTTTACTTGGGCTCTCCCTTACGGATCAGTTCACCGGCCATGGGTCCGATCGTTACCGGGAAGCCGAAGAAGTCTTCCGGCAGCTCGAGGATCCGTACGAGCGGCTCTACTACACTGGGATTCTGCACGAGCGACGCGCAAAAGCCCAGCTCAACGCTGGGCAACTACCTCGCTCATTGGTAGCGCTTTTCGAACATGCACTACACCATTTCGCAGAGGCTGAGAAAATCCGCCCGGCGGGGAACGACGATGCCATCCTTCGTTGGAATCGCTGCGTGCGCTGCTTCAAAATCCAGCCTATGCATGGGGAGAAATGGAACAGGAATTGGTTCCCTTCGATGTCCAGGACATCCAGCCCAGATAACAAATCTCCCCGGTATTGGGAGAAATGCGCTTCAGCTAGAGGATGCGGAACAGCCGCTTCAGGGGATCGAAGTAACGGTCCACCACGCGCTCTTTGAGCGGGATAATCGCGTTCTCTGTAATCGTGATCGACTCGGGGCACACCTGCCGGCAACAGGTCGTGATGTTGCAGTAACCGATGTTGTGCTTGTGCCTCAAATCGCTGACCCGGTCTTCGGTGTCAAGCGGATGCATTTCGAGTGCAGCGACATAGACGAGCAGACGCGGACCGATAAATTCGTCGTGCTTGTGGTGTTCCCGTAGAACGTGGCACACGTCCTGGCAGAGAAAACACTCGATGCACTTGCGAAACTCCTGCACGCGCTCGACGTCGGCCTGCTGGATGCGCCATGTGCCATCGGCCGCGTCGGGTGGGCGGGGCTTGAATTGCTTGATCGTCTTCTTGGCCCGAAAATTCCACGAAACATCCGTGACCAGATCGCGTATGACAGGAAACGCGTGCATTGGCTCCACGATGACCGGCATATTCAGGTCGATGGCACTTAGCCGGGTCATGCACATGAGCCTGGGCATGCCGTTGATTTCGGCAGAGCACGATCCACACTTGCCGGCCTTGCAGTTCCATCTCACCGCCAGGTCGGGTGCTTGCTGCGCCTGGATGCGGTGCACCGCGTCCAGAACAACCATGCCCTCCTCAACGGGTGTTGTGTAATCCTGGAATGCGCCGCCCGCGGGGTCTCCGCGCCAGATGCGAAATGTCGCTGGTGTGGCCATCTCTTTCGTCTCCGCTACTTCATCTCTTCAATCACTTTCTTCAACTCATCCGGCATCGGCGTAAGTGCGCGCCTCTCGACTTGCATCTCACCGTCTGCGCCGCGACTGATGACAATGTTGTACTTTCCCCACTCCGAGTCCTTGTTGGGGAAGTCTTCGCGGAACTGCGCGCCGCGGCTTTCTTTTCGCAGCAGCGCAGCACGGGTAATTGCTTCAGACACGATCATCATGTTTCCGATATCGATCGTCGTGTGCCAGCCGTTGTTGTACTCGCGATTGCCTGCTATGCCTGTTCGCTCTGCCCGCGCGCGTAATTGCCCGATCGCTTCGAGCGCCTCTTGCATTTCACTCTCGACGCGCACGATCCCGACGAGGTCCTGCATGGTTTCCTGCAGATCGTATTGAATCTGATATGGGTTCTCGCCGGCAGGGCCGCGGTTAAAAGGAGCGAGGGCTGCTGTTGCCGTGGCTTGAAGCTCTGTCTCCTCGATCGTTACCGGGCCGTTAGCATTGGCGAATTCTGCGGCAAAGCGCCCCGCGCGCCTTCCGAATACGACGAGATCTGACAGGGAATTCCCGCCTAGCCGATTCGCGCCATGCAATCCTGCTGCCGCCTCCCCCGCGGCGAAAAGCCCTGGCACATTGGACATCTGCGAATCGCCATCGACCCGAATTCCGCCCATCATGTAGTGAGTCGTGGGACCGACTTCCATCGGCTCTTTCGTGATGTCAAGATCGGCGAGTTGCTTGAATTGGTGATACATGCTGGGGAGCTTGCGCTTGATATGCTCCTCTGATTTCGGCATGCGCTCCTTGATCCAGGAAATATCGAGGAAGACACCGCCGTGCGGCGAGCCCCGGCCTGCCTTGACTTCGCGATTGATGCACCGCGCAACATGATCCCTGGTGAGCAACTCAGGCGGACGCCGCGCATTCTTATCGCCCTGGGTATACCGCCAGCCCTCTTCTTCAGAGTCCGCAGTCTGCTCTTTGTACAGGTCAGGGATGTCGTCGAACATAAATCGGCGGCCTTCGCTGTTGCGCAAGACGCCGCCTTCGCCGCGGACGCCTTCGGTTACGAGAATGCCGCTCACGCTGATCGGCCAGACCATGCCGGTGGGGTGAAACTGAACGAATTCCATGTCCTGGAGTTCGGCTCCGGCACGATACGCCAATGCAAGGCCGTCGCCCGTATATTCCCAACTGTTGCTGGTTACCTTGAAGGCACGCCCGATTCCGCCGGTGGCCAGCACCACTGCCTTCGCCTCCCACAACTGGAAGCGGCCCTTCTCGCGGTCGTATCCGCAAGCTCCAGCAATTCGACTTCCGTCGAGCAGCAGGTTGAGGACCGTGCACTCCATGTGGACTTCCATCCCAGTGTGGATGCCGTGGTCCTGGAGTGTGCGTATCATCTCCAGGCCGGTGCGGTCGCCGACGTGGGCCAGCCGGGGGTATCGGTGTCCGCCGAAGTTTCGTTGAAGAATCTTGCCGTCCGTAGTGCGATCGAAAAGCGCGCCCCATGTCTCGAGTTCGCAAACGCATTCCGGCGCTTCTTTGGCGTGCAGTTCGGCCATGCGCCAGTTGTTCAGGTACTGACCGCCACGCATCGTATCGGCGAAATGGACTCGCCAGTTATCGCGATCGTCGACATTGGCCAGTGCTGCCGCGATGCCTCCTTCGGCCATTACGGTATGCGCTTTGCCGAGCAGTGATTTGCAGACCACTCCCACCTTTGCACCTGCGGCTCCGGCTTCGATGGCTGCGCGCAGGCCTGCTCCGCCTGCTCCAATCACGAGTACGTCGTAGGAGAACCGCTGGAATTCCGGCATCTAGAGAATTCTCCAGTCATGCCAGATGCCCATCGAACAGAGACGGACGTATATATCGGAAAAAGCAACCCAAAGAAGACTCGCCCATGCCCACTTCTTATGCCCCGCGTTCAGTCGGCTCACGAAGTTGTAGATCTTGTGCCGAATGGGATGATCTGAGATCTGGTCAAATGTTCCTCCGATCAGATGTCGGAATGCATGGCACCCGAATATGTATCCGGCCAGGAGCACGACATTCACGACCAACACGAGGCTTCCGATCCCGATCCCAAATCCCTCGGGGAAAAAGAATGACCTCAACGCGTCGTATACCAAAAAGCCCCAGACAATATAGGAGAGCCTCAGAAAGTAGCGATGAAAATTTTGCATTATGAGCGGAAAGGTTCGCTCTCCGAGATAAGTTTTACGGGGCTCGCTCACCGCGCATGCCGGAGGATCGGCCCAGAACGATTTGTAATACGCGCCGCGGTAGTAGTAGCAGGTCAACCGGAACAGACCTGGAATCCAGAGAATGAAGAGCGCCGGAGAAAAGGGCAGAAAATTCGGATACCATCTCGGTTTCGGGCCAAACAAGGCGTGCGGGGAACTGCCAAAAAGCTCGGGGGAATAAAACGGTGAGATATACGGACCATAGGTGTAATGGCTGTTCTGAAATGCCGCCCAGTTGGCATAGACAAGGAACGCGCCGAAACCCAAGAGGACTGCCGTCGGTGAAAGCCACCAGGCGTCTCGCCTCGATGTTTGGCCAAACTTGCCGTCTTTCCAGACTATATCGGGAGCTGACACAAGTCCCCCATGGCAGAGGGCAGACTGTACCCTTCCCCCCGATGGCATCGGATTGTATAGCAAGAACTCTACCGTCAACCACCTGCATGGGAGTCAAGAGGAATCCGGACCGATAGTCAGTGGAACTCTTGCCTTGGGCTACTTGATGGAATAGACCGATCCCAATCGGTCCAGTGTCTGCGACGAAGACTTCGCCGAAACTCCACTTCGGAGAATCGTCATGTCTCTAAATCTTTTAAATTCAAATGCTTGCAAAACCTCTATCGAGAGTTCGAATGACTCTTCCCCCGCCATCGAGTCAACTAGTTTGTAATCAACAACCTATATATTACAGATCTCCCCGATTTCCGGCCTATTTCCGCGCAAAAGGTTTCGCCTCCCGGCACGGTGCTCCTTGTCTGCTTAAATCCGCCACCGGCTCTCGTCGTTGCTTCGTTACCGCGGTGCGCCTGAAATCAGCCTGACCTCTGCTCCGTACGGGAAGCAGTCGACCACGCCTGCGACTGTCAATCCCGGATTGAGCCTTTGACTCGCGTCTTCATTTATATATGGCACTGCTGGTGTGGGATTTAGAGCTGCGGCCTTGGAGAAATGAATTCCCGGTTGTGCACTCCGTCAGACTCGATGAACGACCAGATTTTCATTCAAGTAAAACGGCGGCAAAGCATTGCGCTTTGCCGCCATCATACTGCCCGGGTGCCTGCGATTTAGAACCGGTAAATGACTCCGGCTCCGAGGCGCAGATTCTCCTGGACATCGGTTGTACCATTCGGCAACTGTGTCCGCAGCCAATCGGCCTCAATGGCACGAACCGAAAGGTGGCCCGAGAGTCGAGCATTCACGCCGCCGCCAACGAGTGCCGCAAAGCCATAGGCGTCGGTGGTGGCTCCGGTCGCCGCCGGAAACAGGCTGTTGAATCCGTTTGCCACGCCGACGAGTCCCTGGCCGAAGACGGACAGTCTGCTACGAGCGGGCGACCAGGTGTAGCGCGGTCCGAAGGTCGTGGTAACCATGTCGAGTCCGACTCCGGATGAGTTGATATTGCCGATGTGCGAGCCCGACACGTCAGCCACTATTCCAAAGCCGCGCAAGAAGCGGCCCTCGACCTGCACGCAGGCGCCCTGCATCCAGAAGCTTTCGTTGCCTGCCTCATTGGAGCGGGCGGGATTGTAGGTTAAGGCCACTTCGAAGTGGCCTTTCGGGGCTGGCGGCGCACTTTGCGCCGCCAGCGAGGTGATTGCCGTTGCTCCCAGAAGGAGTACTCCGCCAAGAAATTTGAGCATTGCTGTTCTCCTCATGGGGTTACTGAACCTGAATGGTGACGGTAACGGTGTGCGTGATGCTACCCGCTGCCGCAGTAATGGTGACGTCGTAGTTCTTCTGCGCCTGTGTAAAGAAGCCGTTCTTCGAACCGCAACCAGTGAGGGTAGCGGTTGCCGCCATGCCTCCGAACAGGAGGATGAGGACCAGGAACCGGTTCAGTCGGCCACCCTGCTTTCGCATGCGGCGCGTGCCTGCCAGCGGCAGGAGCAGCAAACCGAGCGAAAGCGGAGCCAGCCTGCGCGCGATGGATGGTTGCGCGTGCATTGCTGTCACGCCCGCGGTCTGGATGGATAACGTCACAGTCTGCTGTCCTGCGTTTGTCGCAATGATCGTCGGGCTGAACGATACGGTCGCTCCGGGAGGCAGCCCTGTAGCGTTGAAGTTCAGTGGGCCTGCGTAGCTTCCATAGAGCGGGTCAACCGTAACCTGGAAGTTCACCGAGCTACCCGGAACGACTGTCTGGCTGGTTGGGCCGGAGAGCGTAAACGTAAAGTCCAATGCCGCGACTGCTACAGACGTCGAGGCTGTTGTGCTGCTGGAGGTGAAGTTGACGTCACCGTTGTAAATGGCCGTGAGAGTGTGCGTCGTCCCGGCCGTAAGCGATGATGTGGCGAATGCAGCGGAGCCACCGGCAACTGGAGACGTTCCCAGCAGCGTGACGCCGTCATAGAAGCTCACGCCACCCGTAGGAGAGCCGGTGGTGAGCGAGGCAACCTGCGCAGTCAGCGTCACACTCTGGCCTGGCGTAATGGATGCGCTGCTGATGCCAAGGCTGGTTGTGGTTCCCGCCTGAGTAATGGTGAGCGTGCCGTCCTGTACGGCGACGGAGTAGTTGGCAAGGTTCGCGCCCGTCACGGCGGGCACGATGGCATAGGTTCCGGCATTTGACGTGATGGCGGCAGGTGTCGAGAAGCTCTCCGTGAAGGCGTCTCCGTTGACGGAACCGCTGACAGCTCCCGTAAAGGCAGGGTTGGCGGTGCCGTATACACGACTGGAGTTGTTGGCTGCGACTGTGAGCGCCGTCTGGTTGACAACAATTGACTCTGTCACCTGCGGCGCAGCGGTGTAGTTTGTGTTTCCTGCCTGATTGGCGGCGACAACTACCGTGCCGACACCAGTCACGCTCAATGCGCTTCCGGAAACCGTCGCCGGTCCACTGAGAACCGTAAAGGAGACCGGCAGACCGGAATTCGACGTCGCAGAAAGGGCGATTGCAGGAACGCCGTACGCGACCGGAGATGCTGGTGGCGTGAACGAAATCGTCTGTGAAGCCTTATTCACGACGATGGTCGCTGTCGCCTGAGGGGCCGCCGTATAGTTGGAGTTGCCGGCCTGATCAGCCGCAACAACAACCGTGCCCGCGCCTGTGATGGTAAGAGTATTGCCACTGACCGTCGCCGGGCCGCTCACCAGGCTGTAGCTCACCGCCTGGCCCGACGTTGCGCTGCCAGACAGTGTGATCGGGGAGATGCCGTACGTCACCGGTGAAGCAGGCGCGTTGAACGTGATAGTCTGCGAAGCCTTGTTGATGACAATCGTGTAGGCCTGGCTGCCTGTAAACGGCCCCGTACCAGTGCTGCTATCGGTTGCGGCGGCCGTGAATGTGAAACTGCCTGCTGCAGTGGGAGTACCCGACAGCACTCCGGCGCTGGACAAGGTGAGGCCGCTCGGCAGGGCCCCGGACGTGACGCTGTACGAATATGGAGATGTTCCTCCGCTCGTTGATAGCGACTGGCTGTATGCGCTGTTGTAGGTCCCGCCGGGAAATGTAGCGAGCGATACCGTCACCGTCGGCGCATTGACCGTGAGCGTATATGCCTTCGATCCGGTGAACGGGCCTGAACCTGTTGAGTGGTCCGTTGCTGTGATCGTGAAACTAAAGCTTCCTGCCGCTGTTGGTGTTCCGCTAAGCACGCCGCTCGAACTGAGCGAAGTACCGGCAGGCAAAGCTCCTGCCGTGACAGCGTACGTGTATGGCGCCGTTCCTCCGGCGGCACTGACAGACTGGCTGTAGCTGACGCCGTCCGTCGCATTCGGCAACGATGCAGGTGACACCGTGATTGTTGGCGCAGCCACGGTGAGCGAGTAGGCCCGGCTGCCGATGTAGGGACCGGTGCCGGTGCTGCTGTCCGTAGCCGTGATCGTGAAATTGAAGGTTCCCGCCGCAGTAGCCGTGCCAGTCAGCACACCGCCCGAATTGAGTGTGAGACCAGCAGGCAGCGCACCGGCTGTAAGCGCGTAGCTAAAGGGCGCCGTACCTCCACTTCCGGTAGCGGTCTGGCTATAGGCTGTGCCGACGGTTGCGCTCGGCATCGATATCGGCAACAGCGCGATGGTCGGTGCGTTGACGGTAAGCGTGTACGTCTGCGAGGCTGTCTTGCTGGCCGAATCCGTCGCAGTCACCGTAAGGTTGAACGTCCCGCCCGCGGTCGGCGTACCCGAGAGAACACCCGCTGAACTCAACGACAGTCCGGCAGGCAACGACCCCGCAGTCACTGCAAACGTGTATGGTGCGGTCCCGCTGGAGGCGGATATGGTCTGGGAATAGACCGTTCCCACTGTTCCCGCCGTCAGCGACGAAGGCGACAAAGTGATCTGCAGCTGTCCCGTTCCGCTCAGGCTAATGCTCTGTGTTGTGTAGCTGGGCCCCGCTGCATTCAGATTGTTGTCCTTCATCATCAGCGAACCAGAGGCCGCACCACTGGCCACCGGAATGAAATCGGCCGCATACACGCAGCTAGCGCCCTGTCCAAGAGAGCCCGCAGAGCTGGATGTGGTCAACTCAGGGCACGTTGTCGCTGCGTCCGGTGCAAATCCGCTTGAGATGGCCGGGTTGTTTCCTGACGTCGGTATCGGGAAGGTCAACGCGGCGTTGCCGACGTTGAAAATGGTCACCGACTTTGGGCTGTCGCTGCTCTCCGAGCCAACAGGCGTTGTCGCAAAGCTCAGCGATGGAGCGTCGGCTAGATCCACCTTTACTGCTGAGTTTGTGTTTCCGTCGGCGATATAAACATTCCCGCCTCCGTCCACTGCAACATCGAGAGGATCGCTTGTTCCGCTTCCCACTGTCGTCTGCGTGCCGTAGCTGCTGCCCGTCCACGGAACTCTCACCACGCGGCCATTGCCGGTATCGGCGATGTAGACGTCGCCGCCGCCATCCACCGCAACGCCGAACGGTGCGGACAACCCACTGCCAACAGTCGTCTGTGTCCCGTAGCCGCTACCCGTCCACGGTACTTTCACGACGCGGCTGTTCGTCTGGTCGGCGGCATATACGTTCCCACTGGCATCTACTGCTAATTCACGCGGATTGAAGCCGCTGACAACTGTCGTCTGCGTACCATACGCGCTGCCGGTCCAGGGTTCCTTCACCACGCGGCCGTTTCCCCAGTCCCCGATGTATACGTTGCCGCCTCCGTCCACTGCAACGCCCAACGGTTCGGACAACCCGCTGCCGACGGTCGTCTGTGTGCCGTAGCCGGTACCCGTCCACGGCACTCTCACCACGCGGCTATTTCCGAAATCGGCGACGTACACGTTGCCGGCTCCATCAACGGCCACGGCGCTCGGCAACGACAATCCGCTCCCCACCATCGTCTGCGTGCCGTATGCGCTCCCAGTCCAGGGCTCTTTCACAACACGGTTGTTTTGGGCATCCGCGATGTAGACATTACTGCTCACATCCACGGCTATTCCATAGGGGAAACTCAGTCCGCTCGTGACCGTGCTCTGCACACCGGGCCCGAATGCCACCTGCGGTCCAACGCCCGTGCCGTAGACATACACCGTACCGAGCGCGTTGCCACTGCCATCAGACAACACAACCGCACCGCTGCGAAGCCCTGCATTGCGTGGTGTGAGCTTCACATTGATGACGCAATTGGTCGACGACGCGTACGTCTTGGCGGTACAGGTGCTGCTGCCAGCATCCGCGAAGTCCAGACCACTTACGCCCTGGGTGTAGATGTGCACGCTGCCGACGGTTGTGGATGTGCTCGCGCCGATCGTGAATCCGAGACTAACTGTGCTGCTCGCTGATCCAACGTTGACGGAGTGGAAGTTCACAGACTGCGTGCTCTGTTCCGCGATAACAGGATTACCGCTCCCGTCGGTTCCAGCAAAGTAGAGGTTGTTCGACGAGTCCACAGCCACGCCGGTTACGCTGTCTCCTGCGGTACCGCTGACCGTCGTAAGGCTGCCACCGCTATATTCGTCGACCCCGCTACCCGTCCCAAGATAGACGTTGCCGTTCGAATCAACCGCAAGGCCGCTCTGAATCGACGGAACCACAACCAAGGGGTTCACCGATGCCGGCCCGGACGGGATACCGGTTGAGAAATTGCTGGCCGAAACCGAGTAGAGAGTCGACGCGCTCGTATTGGGGTTCAGCGCGGTAAAATAGATGGTGCTGCCCAGCACCGCAATGTCGTATGGCTGTTGATTCAAGAACTCCAACATCTCCGACGGCACGCTTGTGGAGGTAACCGGAGCCGAAAGTTGCCAGATTACGCCACCGCCGAAATCTGCAACGTAGAGATTGCCCGACGAGTCCGTTGCAAGCCCGGTGGGATCGGAGTAGAACGCGTTATAGCCGTGGTAAAAGCACCCCGGCATATTTGCAGGAGTCGCTCCGGCTGTCGTAGATACCGTCGCCAGATATTGGTAGACGAGTGACTGGCAACTCTGTGGAGTGCTGCCGGTATAGATCATGAAGAGCCTGTCGCCGGCCGGGGTCACGGCGAGAGCCGAGGGCGAGTACGGAAACGAGCTGTTCAGTACCGTCGTCGTTCCACCCGCAGCAACCTTGTATAGAGCGTTGCTGGTCCCGTTGTTCAGGACAAAGAACGCGTCCCCGCTCGAGTCAACGGCAATTGGCGAAATCGTGTCACCGCTTGGCAGCGATGCGAGCGAGTTCGCAGCGCCGGTATAGGTGACCTGCGCCCGCGCCTGAAACGCGCATGCAAAAAACGCAATGAGGATAAAGACGCTTAAGACGAACGGCGGAGATTTCGCGCCATTCTGACGCAGAACAGGGCTTTGCGGTGACATGGGGCCTCCAAGGCAAGGAAGTGCAGGTGGTTGTCAGCAAATTGAGGAAGAGAAAGTTGGATCGCCTTTTCTGTTATTCGAGGCTGGTTGGGGCGGCGGTCCCCAACCAGCCGGGGAGCTTGCTTGACTTCGGCAGAAACCCTGCCGTGAACGCAAACTAGTGAAGTTATTTTTTCGGAGCCATCAGACTTGGTCCGGTCAAACGTTCATTAGGACCTCTTGGGGGAAGAATGTTCGGTGCGCCGCAATGCTGGAGAGCGGTCATCACCTCGCGTAGGATATGCAGCGTCATTGAGTCAGGTCAAGACATATGGCCCTTCGAAAGATGACCGCAGTCACCAGCTGTGCACTGGTGGAGCGCACGGTCGTCGTCTTACCTCATTTTTTGCTACCTCATTAATTTGCTGAATCTTAAGCAAGAGCAAGAGTCAAACAAGCGCAAGATTCTCCGGTAATCGGCACCGGAGTTCATTAATATGTTTGTCAGCACGGGTCACGCTCTATGAGCCCGGAGATAACTCTAGCCGCAACTGCCGTTGTGAGTGCGGTCGGCATACTGATCTGTTGGCCTCAGGCCATTACGCGCGTGCTCAGGGTTCTGTTTCCGAACGTGATCTGGGATATTCGCACATCGGAAAGGGTGGTTGCGATAACCTTTGACGACGGCCCCGATCCAACGTTCACGCCCAAAATACTTGCGACGCTACGAGGACATAACATCAGAGCAACTTTCTTCCTGGTCGGAGAAAGGGTACGCCAGTTCCCAGCGCTCATCGAACAAATACGCGATGAGGGGCACGGCGTGGGGAACCACAGTGACTCCTGGCAGCGAACAATCCAACTCGACAATAATGAGTTTGAGCGCGACTTGCTTCGAGCCGAACGATCAATTGGCTCGCGTGACCTGCCCAAACTCTTTCGCCCTGCGGGGGGCCTGATCAGAGTTTCCCAAATTCGCCTACTGCGAAAGCACAAGTATTCTGTTGTCCTCGGTTCGGCTTATGCGTTTGACCCATACCAACCCTCCAAAAAGTTCATTGAATGGGCGATATCGAGAGGTCTCAAGACGGGTGCCATCATCGTGCTTCATGACTCGGGAGGAGACAGGTCGAACACCGTGGAGGCACTGCCTACAATTATTGAGAATGCTCAAAAGGCCGGCCTCCGGTTCGTAAAACTCTCCGAGTACATTCAAACCCGATAGTTGGTCCCCACTCTGTTTGAACACTGTCTGGTCACCTGGGAGGCATTGGCCACACCCTCCCCTTCCCCGTGAAGGATTTTCAGTTTGCCCTCTGGATTGCAATTGTCGTGGTCCTTGTCGAACTTAGGGTCATCACCTGGGTGCGACACCGGTTCATGAATGACCAACGCCGGCCTGAATCTGACGCAGGATTTTGCGTTCTTCCGCGACCTTCACAGTCGCAGAGGCGCCTTCTGCGCATCTTCATGGTTCCCGGATTGCTCGTTTTCTCCTGCGTCTACTTTTTTGCCGCGACGAACAGTCTGGTGCTCGTCAAGTACGGCATCTTGCTCGCGGGCCTCCTGATGAACGGGCCGTTCAGCTTTTGGGGCAACTATTTGCCGCGGATGTACCCGACATACTTGCGCGGAACCGGCGAGAGTTTCGCGATCAACATCGGAGCCCGCGTGATCGGCGCATCCGGTGTCCTTCTCACGACTCAACTTGCCAACATCATGCCCGGTGCCAACGCGGCTGCGCGCCATGCATATTCGGCTGGTGCACTCGCGGTTCTCGCCTATGCGGGGTCTCTAATCGGGAGTTTCTGGCTCCGCGAACCCGCTAGCGCTCAGCTACCAGAGTAGGATTTCTGCAGGGAATCCGAACCCCGGCCGTCCGGAAGGGGGCACTTGGCAGCCAATAAGGCGGTAGGTAACGAAAAATTCCCATCGCGTCGGCCATGTTGATCTCGTCGCGGGATCCCATGACACTGGCCGACTTGCGGGTACAAGAATCTGTCTTTGCCGTTCCCAGATTTTCGACGGAGACATAGGAGGAGAGATGATGACCGTGCGCGAGCAATACGCACCGGGTCCCGCCAGCGGTGCGCAGGTACAGAAGGGCGGAGAGAAGATGTGGACGCTCATCGTTGTCAGAGAACTGCGCCACCCGCCGGAAAAAGTCTGGCAGGCGCTCACCGACCCGGCGCAGCTGCGCGAGTGGGCACCCTTTGATGTGGATGGGAGCCTGGGTGCGGTTGGAACAGTGCACCTCACCTGGGGAGGAAACCCGAAGGTTATCGAAACAAAAGTGACGCGAACCGAACCGCCCAGGCTGCTTGAGTACGACGACCAACGGTGGGAGCTCGAGCCCCTCGACAGCGGTACGCGCCTCACGCTGCGGATCAAGATCGATCGCCGCTTCATCGCCTGGGGCGCCGCGGGTTGGCAAATTTGTTTCGATGTTCTGGATCACCTGCTCAACGGAACCCCCATCGGCCGCATCGTTGCTGGTGAGGCGATGAAGTTCGGCTTTCAGCGGCTGAACGCGGAGTACGCTCAGCAATTCGGCATTGCCGTCTTAGAGGTGGCGGCGAAGTTTCTGGCGCAGCATGTCTGAAAAGTCGTGAATCGAAGTGAATCGCCTGGCTGCATTCCGCCGGTCCTGGTCTGCTTTCGTGGACGCTCTCGAACGCCACCTCGACCGCATGAATCACCATCCCACGGACGAAGACCGGTCCGTCCACTCCAGCAAGAAGCACGTGATCGTTGACACGATCGAGAAACGAGCGTTTGGGAATCTGCATTGGGTGCGTTCTGAAGTCACGGTAACAACCCAACGGGCTCGTCGAACCTGCTTTGCGCTTCGGCACCTGAATAGCTCCCAAGAAACGCCCTTATCGCAATTAAATCCATCGCTGACGAGAAGCCGACTTCGCCATACTTGTCAGACAGCCCGGAGGATCGGCAATCGAAGCTTCCGCCGATTGGAAGCTGCTTGATGTCCTTCCGTCACATACCTGTTGACATCCTACCTATCAAAGTAGAGGATATGTTGGGTTTCAACATGTCGGTTCATTCTTATGCGCGAAATCAAATTCGACGTTTTACAGGGTACGCTCGATCTGATGATCCTCAAAACCCTTGAATCCATGGGACCACTGCATGGCTATGGCATTGCTCGACGTATCGAACAGGTTTCGAGCGAAGCCCTCAGCCTTAACCAGGGCACGATTTATCCCGCCCTGCTCCGACTCGAACAGCGTAGATGGATCAGATCGGAGTGGGGCACGTCGGATACGGGCCGGAAGGCGAAGTTCTACTTGCTCACGCGCATTGGGCAGAAGCAAGTTGCGGCGGAAGAAGAAAACTGGTCGCGCATCGTGTCCACCATGGCGCGCTTTGTCTCACCTACGAAATAGGAGTGACCGATGGATTGGCTTCGCGAAATGTTCAGCCGCTGCACATCGTTCCTGGACCGCCGCAGGCTCGACGAGGAATTAGATCAGGAACTTGAATCGCATATTGAGTCGGCCGTCGAAGACAATATCCGTCGCGGCATGACGCACGACCAAGCCCACTTGGCCGCCCTCCGCGTGTTCGGCGGTGTCACCCAAATCAAAGAATCCTATCGCACGCGCCGCGGCTTTCCTTTCGTCACCTCATTAGGCCGGGACGCCCGCTACGCCGCGCGCCGGCTGCGCTCTTCGCCCAGCTTTACCCTCGTTGTGATCGCTACTCTGGCACTCGGTATCGGCGCGAACACCGCCATCTTCACGCTGGTCGAGGGATTTTTGCTGCGTTCCCTTCCAGTCGCCGAACCGGCAAGTCTCTACCGCATCGGCGATCGCAACACCTGCTGCTATCGTGGCAACTTCGAATATCCTGACGGCGATTTCGATCTGTTTTCGTATGATCTGTATCGCCGCTTCCGGCAAGGGGCGCCGGAGTTCGAGCAGCTTGCGGCAGTGCAGGCGGGTGGAAGCGGGTACAGCGTGCAGTACGGCTCGGGGGCACCACGCCCTTTGCGGGTTGAGTTTGTTTCCGGCAACTACTTCAACACGCTGGGTGTAGGTGCCTTCCTCGGCCGCCCGTTTGCCGATAGTGACGACCGCCCGGGAGCTCCGCCCGTGCTCATCTTGAGCTACGTGGCATGGGAAACCGAATTCGGCCGGGATCCGTCGATTGTCGGTGCGACGATATATGTCCAGAGACATCCTTTCACCGTGGCGGGCGTGGCGCCGGCTGGATTCTTTGGCGACCGCATCGCGTCGATCCCCCCGGACCTGTGGATGCCGCTCTCCGCCGAGATAGAAATTGAAGGCGCAAACGCCGCGGTCACACAACCCCTGACGGCATGGCTTTATCCATTGGGCCGGTTGCGGCCCGGTGTTCAAAAGCCCGCCCTCGAGGCCAAGCTGTCCGTCCTGCTGCGGCAGTGGATGCGGGAATGGCCGAGGTTTACGGAGCACGGCGGAACCGCAATTATTCCCCGACAGCACGTGGTGCTTGCCCGAGCAGGGGGCGGAATCCAGAAACTCCAGCAGCAATCCGGCGCGAACCTGCGCTTGCTGATGATTCTTTCCTGCGTTGTGCTGCTCATGGCCTGCGCAAATATCGCCAGCCTGCTGTTGGCGCGCTCCACCGCGCAACGGAGAGATATAGCCGTTCGCATGGCACTTGGCGCAACCCGGTTGAGTATTATCCGCCAGATCCTGATCGAGAGCCTGCTGCTGAGTGTAGCCGGAGGTGTGGTAGCTCTGGGTGTGGCATGGTTCGCCGCTAAGGCCATCCTTGCGCTGGCTTACCCCGAGGCGCACAACATGCCCCTGCATGCCGAACCTTCCTGGCCCGTCCTAGGGTTCACATTCCTCGTGTCGCTATTGACGGGTGCGTTGTCCAGCATGGCTCCCGCATGGGCGGCATCGAACACGCAATCTTCCGAATCGCTGCGCGGAGCCAATATTGCCAACCGGGACCGCGCCTCAATCCCGCAGCGTACCCTCGTGATTCTGCAACTCGCTATGTCGGTTGTTCTGCTCTCCAGCACGTTTCTGCTGACACGGTCGCTTATGAATCTGGAGCATCAGAACTTCGGCATTGAAACAGCCAATCGATACTCCTTCCAGATGGATCTCGAAGGAGCCGGATACACTCCTGATCGCGTCTCGAGCCTGTACCGCCAGATCGAAGGAAGACTGGGAGCTTTGCCGGGTGTCACCCACGTGAGCTTCGCCAGGTACATTCCCTTGGGCGGCAACCAATGGGGAACTTGCGTCTATCTGCAAGGTCAAATCCGATCCAGGACGGGAGGACAAGTGCTTCTCAGACTGGAATCGTGTGAGCGCTCAGTTTCTCGATTCCATCGCGGTGCCGATCGTCCGCGGCCGCGGGTTCACCGTGCGTGATGGAGCGTCTTCTGTGCTCGTGGCGGTTGTCAATCAGGCCTTTGCAAAGAAGTTCTTCCCCGACCATGATCCGATCGGCAAGCATTTTGGCCGAGAAGGAGCGAAATACTCCAGCGAGTACGAAATCGTGGGTGTCTTTTCTGATTTTGTTCTAACGAACCCCCGCGCCGAATCCCGCCCGCTGTTTCTTGTTCCCAACTCGCAGCGATATACCGGTTACCCCAATGAAGAGGATGATGCTGCGGAAAAAGCATCGATGTTTCTCGACTCCGTTATCCTCCAGGTTGCGGGTTCACCAAAAGACATCGAACTGCCGGTGCGCAAGGCACTCGCGGAAATAGATCCCAAACTTCCCGCCTTTCGCTTCGTTTCGTATGACTCGGTGGTGGCCAGCAATTTCAACCAGGAGCGACTCATTGCGCGGCTCACCTCGGCATTCGGCCTTCTCTCGTTGATTCTTGCGTCGGTTGGCCTATACGGTGTGAGGTCCTACTTCGTGGCGCGACGCACCAGCGAAATCGGGATCCGCATGGCCATCGGCGCCTCGCGCGCTCTCATCGTGCGCATGGTGATTCGCGGAGCGATCGCACAACTCGTTCTGGGGCTGGCATTGGGCATTCCGGCAAGCCTTTTTATGGGCCGGCTGACGACCCGCCTCCTGTTCCACGTGAGTGGGTACGATCCTTTGACTCTCGCTGAGGCTTCGACGGTTTTGGCGATTTGCGCAACCGCAGCGGCGTTCATCCCTGCTCTTCGCGCAGCCACGCTTGATCCGGTTCGCGCGCTACGCACGGAATGATGACCGACAATCAAGACACAGAAAATTGCGCTGCTTGGCGACCGGACGAAAATGGCCTAAACCATCTGTGCTCCCCATAAACGCCCCTGCATTTACCAATTTCGGATTGTCGGAAATCAGAAAGGAACTCCGATTCGGACGGGCCGCCGAGAATCCATCGCCTGCAAAATCACCTGCTGAATTTTCGGCTTAGGCGTTCTAGGACGCTGTTTGGCAGTCTCCAGCGACCTGCAAGTTGTTTAGAGTACATATCCTAGGAAGCTTGACACGGCGCAGTGCCGATCTGAATTAAATCATGTTTATTCAATAACTTACATGCATAAGCCCCACATTTTACAGCCTGCAAAACAGCCTGTTTTGACGACCGGTTCCCCCATTACGGAAGCGGCCGAACTAGGCACCGGCCTATCCCCCCCATATAGACAGTCGAATGAGTCACGCCATCAATTCCAAGCACTTCGTCGATTTCACGATCATAGTACCCACCTAGATTGATATAGCCGAATCCTAATCCATGAGCCGCGAGGTTCAAATTCTGTGCGACATGACCGGCTTCGAGCAGAACAAAACGATAGCCGCGATCACCATATTTGAATGTGGAGCGTTCGAAGATAGCGGTGATGAATATTAGGACCGACGAATCGAAGGCAATATTTTGTTGCACCATGGCGGTCGAAATCTCGATTGCTCGATTGCCATTCAAGACACACCTGAGATCGTTTTGTACCGGGTTGTAGTGATAGATTCCTTGGGCCAAGCCTTCGACCTGTCGGGCATGGAAAAAGATCTCTAGAGGGTAAAGCGCCCCGCCGGATGGCGCGACTCGAAACGGACGAGGATAATTGGTCCCTTTATTGTCGCGAGTAATTCCATAAGCGTGATGCAGGATGCACCCGAGTTCGGCAAGAGATATCCATCCACCGGCAAGCGATCTCGCTGAAGTTCGAGTCGAGAGCGCCTCCCCGAGCGTCATTGTCAACGGTGACCGATCTAAGGGAAGTTCAACGGCTGTATATATATCAAATGCCAACGACTGGTACATTGCTTTCATCGTTTCCGCGATGACTTCCTTTGAAGGCATCTCGTCAAAACGACTCGTCTTCGAATTCTCGTGAAACAATTCCCAGGCGCTTTCTTCATCGCCGGAATTCCAACGAATGTTTTCCCAGGCGTTGCGAGTCACACAGGCTCCTTTCCAGCAGTGCCGGAATCTACGGGTAGGGATGGGGCGCTGGGTTGTCGCCGGTCTCGCGCGTAATCCCCGCATAGCCGAGCTTCGCGGGAACTTCCCACAATCGACGACCGCCGAGGGCGCGATATTGGAAGCCCATAAATAGCGGATGAAAACCTGGCACGATGGCCCGAACCACGCTCATTCCGATGCCGCCGATATCAGAGGAGGTTACGTCTGCGATCAGCACTCTGTGACCGATCGCGCTCACTTTGTCGCTCAAGACTTGAAGATCGCGGGTTGCATCGCCTGTCGCTTGGTTCTCGATGTCGTCGAAGGCAATTTGATCGCAGGAGGAAAAAATGAAGTCTGCTTCCTCGGCGCGCTTGTGGCTACTCCAATAGCTAAGGTGCCCAACTTGATCTACGATGCCTTCGCGTGTCACGTTCAGCCAATCCTGAGGCAGAGAGGTAACCAAATGCTTCATATATCGCGCCGTGTGCGCGAGTTCTTCGAAGGCCCTGCGCAACGCCTCTTCCGGATCCAGCGCCGTGGAGGCAGCAAAAGTTAGTGCTGGTGCGTTGAGGGAACGGCCACGTTCTACAGCCAGAATTGTCGGCACCCCCACGTCCATCGTGATATCAAAAAGAAACACTCTGCTGCCTGTGCGATGGAAGCGTGCTACCAAATCGGCTCCTGCCGGCTTCAAAGTTTCCTGACGGATCCTCCGTCGGCTCAGTTTTGCCTGCCAAGTGATGGTAAACGCATCGCGTTCAATGACCTCGCAGATCGCCGAGACGGCGGCCTCAGCATAGCTCATGTGGCAGGCCAAACCAGTTGAGATCGGCTGGACTATGCAACTGTCGCCGCTACTCTGAAAGTAGGTGTAAGGAAGGAATACCATTGCAGCCGGGACATAGCATTCCTCACCTGTCTCGACGTATTTCGCCCGTGCCCAACGAATTGGAGTGGATTCTTCGAAGCACACAAAAGGAAAGCCGGGCGCCGCGTACTGGTCTGCGGTATAGAGCGCAAACTCGCTCGGATGGACGCAAGGAAAGGGTGCGGATCGATAGGAAAAAAGTGGCAAATCTTCCATCTCGTAGATTGCTGCGCAATAGCGCTCAACGGCCTCCCCGATGGCCTTACCTAAAGCAAGGTCCCTATCCGTGGAAGCACCGCCGGAGTCGCAGAAGTTTTCTTGGCGGCAAAATGCTCCGGTGTTACAAGCTCTGGCTACGAAACGAAAGAAGTTCGGCGCACCTGCCTCCCTCGGTTGCTCAAACACATAATTGATGATTCCGACATGTGGATCCACCAGGTAGTCCGTGGAATCGCTCAGGCGCCGAAGGCTTGGTTGGCTCATTGAGCGGTCCTAATGGTCCGATTGTTAGCGCCAAGGAGGCTATTCGTTAGCTCAAGGGCCGAGATCCGGTTCAGGCTGCTGCATGCGGTGCATCGTGGTACTCGCAACACTTTGCGCGGAGTCATAACTGAAGTCAACATGTTGACTTCGACCAGGCTGCCAATGTTCAGTTGCAGGATTCCAGAGTAGAACTTAATCAACTCAACGGCCGCTATATCGCCAAGAATCGAAGCCATGGAAGGAAGGAAGCCGGTAATCGCCTGTCCCTCGAAGGCTTTGCCTTCCGCCGCGCGCCGTGCAGGCGGATCAATGAGTGCTGCGTTTTGCCTCGCTCGCAGACATTCCAGGCAGGCTGTATGGCCTGGAATTACGAGGGGTCCAATATATCCGATGAGATCCTGCAAAACGACTGGAAGGAATGTTATATGGCGTTCCAGGCAGAACACGTTCCATTCGCGCAGAAGATATTGGCCTCCAATATCCGATGTCGCCACGATGCAGTCTGGAGGTTGAGATCCCGCCATCTGGCGCCAATTGGGGCAGTGTTCTATGGTTTTGTCCGGATCTTGCCACGAACCTACTTTCAAATCGCCATTCTCGTCGAACAACTGTAAGTTGCGCAGCAGGATCACGTCGACCACAATGACGTTGCTCACCCCCGATCTATTCAAAGCGGCGAGAAGTTGATGGGAGATCCAATTGACCCCGAGGATTGCAATTCTTCTGCTGTTTAGGCGATCGTTGACTTCTGTCGAGTGCCGACCGAAATGCCAATAAAAGATATCAGTCGGAGTCTCCGTGTCCGCAGACGGGCGACGGTTCACTTGATCGACGAGAATATTTCGCTCACGAAGTTGTTGGATTAGGGCATTCACCGCGGGACGGTCACATCCAGCAAAAAGCGCCTCAATCTCTTCAGCCGTAGCTTCGCCGTTCTGACTGGCCGCGAGGACAACCTGCACCACTTCTGCGGCTCGATCGCCCACAACCTGAAACTCGGTACTCCCGCGTTTCAAAAGGATTCCGTCGGGAATATCTACCAACTGGACGGGAAGAGCTACAAGTTTTCCATCGTTGTTTCCCATTGCACTCCATTTGGCAGGGCGGCCCTAACACCCGCAGCTACGTCTGTAGGATGGCGGGAAAAATTCGGCGGCAGGAATTCAAGCGGGATTTGCTGATATTGGCCCGACGGAGCAGCAGCAGCAAGGGGCGCAGCAGCAGCAGCAACCTGGAACAGGCCTTGGATGGATTCCGGGAACGAGTAACTTTAGGTGATCTGCGAAGGCCGCTTCCAGAGAATGGATGTCCTTCATCGTAAGATGCAGCGTGCGGGGATTTTCCTTCCTCACTGACAACAGGAGCAAATCCCCCAAAGTAATTTTGGCTGCAGCCGGCGTTAATTTCGCCTTATTCGCTTCGGTCAAACCAATTTCGGGAACAGGCGTGTCTAGACGAATAGCCATGTCACTAGCCCCCCAATTGACCCGGACAACCTTCAAGCATCGTGCTCGGCTCGGTTGCAGTTATATAGCAATTGGAACTAGCGCGCAAGATGTCCAACCCATTATCTATTTGACATCCGCAGGGGCGAGAATTTTCTGCCGGTCTCGTGACGCAGGCAACCAAGAGGCAGACGCTTAAGGTGTGCTGGTATTGAGGAGGAGGAAAGACCGGAGGACGATACCATCACGGATGGCGATGCGGGTGCCGTTCGCTTGCAGGGTGAAACTACGTCACCGTACTCCCGCGTTTTGCCGAGGGGGTACAGTTCGAAGAAATAGGCGGGGTGCCCAGTGCACTGCGTGCCAGCTCAATTATCGGAAAATCACCCGGTCGATCATCATCGGCTGTCACAGGAGGAGAAATCCGAGCTTACGAGTCGCGGGCGAATCACGGTCGATCCGGAAGTTCGGTTGGTGAGAGCGGTCGACGCACTCATTGAACTTGGGATTAGGAAATAACCTGCCGACTAGTCCCGGAAAACGAGCGTGCGTTTACCAATTTTTCGGATTGTTGGAAATCAGAAAGGCAAATCCATCGCCTGCAAAATCACCTGCTGAATCTCCGGCTTATGCGTCTTAAGGCGCTGTTTGGCAGTCTCAAGCGGCCTGTAAGTTGTTTAAAGTACATATCCTAGGGAGCTTGACACGGAAGCGGTTATCGTTCCAATTCCAGTCGCGCCTACTATCCTTTTCAATAACTTACATGGAAGGCCGTTAAATTCTACGCCGGTAAAGTCACCTGCCATTGAACTCTCTAGAGCCACACTGTTTTGACTTCCCTGATTAGCCAGATCTATTTCCCTAATCCGATGTGAGAATTCCCTGTTCCGTTCATCGGGATCGACCAGAGAGCAGTGGAACTTAGCCTCCGGTTTTACCGATACTCGGTCGCGAAGGAGTCGGCTTCTGTGTTTATTTCAGCACCGACTGCGGCTCTTGAGTAGATAACCACGCGAAAGCGGAAAGTCGCCGACTGACTTCGTTCGACACCGAAGTTCAAGGGGAGCTGCTTCGGCTCGAAGATAGTTCGACCAAGCGGATTGGCAGCGAACAATCCATATCCGCGTGCGTGCCAGTATGTCGGATAGCCTGGGTTGTCCGGATGATCAATGATGACAATCGTCACTGCGTCGTTGCCGTTGTGTCCGTCGAGTGCGCACCATCTCCCTCGCGTTCCCCATACGGCTGATCCATGAGCGCCTTCACTAGTGAGATAAGTCCCGGTGGCAGGATTTGGCGTACCAGGCACAGGTGGTGGGGCCTCGACCTGGGTTGGATTTCCGTGTGCGTCCAGAAAGACGCCACCCTTTTCATCCGGAGACTCGAGCCAGCGTGCGACGCGCATTCCAAGCAAACCTTCCTTGTTGTCGCTGAAAACAGCTCGGTCAAGTGCCTTCAGCGTTATCACCAGATCGATGACTCGGGCATGCTTGCGACGCGAAAAGACATACCGTGTTGTTTGCTTAAGAATCTCCTTGTCGTCCCCGGTCACCCAGACTGAATCAACGACAAGCTCACCTTGATCGGGTCCACTCTTTGTGGAAAGGATTCCGGTGTGACGAATTGTTCCCATCTTTGCGCGGTCTTCCGGTTTGATGGCATCCGAGTTATTCCAGAAATCGAAGCCGCTAACATTGCCATAGTTGAACCAGAGGCCGGCGTGGTGCGGATGGTCAACGCGTTCATCGGGGCGGGGTTCGATTGGGAATCCTCGCGTAACTGTGATCCCTTCGTCGTCGACCACCGGATACAGAACCGGCTTCTTCAGTGAAGTCGGCCAGATATACGATGTGAACGGCTTGCCATCGATGGTGATATCTACACGCTTGATGGGCTTCATCAGCGATGACAAGCACTCCGGTGCCCGAATTTCGAGGCAAGGCGCTCACCGCGAGACCAAAGGACGCCGCCAGAAAAGTCATCACGGCGAGCCTATTCATACGCCTTCCCACCCACGATTACCTGTTGCGTCTTGTCATCGAAAGTAACCTTTTGGCCGGTCTGGATGGCAGCGACATTCATACAAAGGGCAACTGAATGGTTGTACCCCGCCTCGATCGAGGCATTCGGCGTCTTGCGAGAGCGGACACACTCCATCCAGTTGCGCATGTTGGCGGAGGTCATTGGATCGCCTCCGGTATTGGCTGCGGTAGAAGCGGTCTCGGCGTGATCGACGAGCGGGAAGCTCGGCAGCAGATTCGGCTTCAGTCCCATCGATGCTGCATCACGGGCATGCATCCCGCCGTCAGGAGTGACACACTGCTTGTCCATATCAAGCATCCCGCCATTGGAGTAATAGAGCTCCTTGATTCCGCCAGCGGAATTCGTGAATCGCGACGAATACTGTACCTGGAAACCCTTGCTTAGATCGTCTAATGGACCGTAATCGAAGACGGCGGTCATCGTGTCCCAATTCTGCCGGCCGTCCTTCCACAGATAGATGCCGCCATTCGCTACGACACTCCGCGGATGCGGCAGCCCGGTGAACCAGTGAACTGTATCGATCTGGTGAACCAGCCACTGATCGGGGATGCCCGATGAATATGGCCAAAATAGGCGAAACTCAAGATATTTACGTGGGTCGAATGGCTCATACGGCCGATTTAGCAGGTAGCGTTTCCAGTCGGTATCCTGCTCCTTCAGCAGGGGTACCACGCTCGGCCGCCGCCATCGCCCAGGTTGGTTCACATTCCACGTCATTTCGACCATGACGATGTCACCAAACTTTCCGGATTGGATGTATTCAGCGGCCTTTTGATAACTGGGCGTGCTGCGGCGCTGGGTACCGACTTGAACGATTCTGCCCGACTTCTTGACTGCGGCGAGGAACTCGCGCGCATCCGCCATGGTGTGTGCCGTGGGCTTCTCAACGTAGGCATCGCGCCCAGCATTGACGGCTTCTACTCCGTGCAATGCATGCTGGAAATCTGCAGTCGCGATGAGAACAGCGTCAATGTCCTTTCGGGCATACAATTCGTCGTTGTTGCGCACGGAGGCGATGGACTTTCCGCTCAGCTTTTGAATACTGGCAGCACCTTCTTCTCGGCGCCGATTCCAAATGTCGGAAACCGCGACCAATTCGAAATTGAGTTTTGGTGCGTTCTCTTGAAACGCCGGGATCAAAGAGTCTTTCATCCGATCGCCACAACCAACAACGCCGACCCTCACGCGGTCGTTTGCGCCGAGGATGCTGGCATAGCTCGACGCGCTCCAAGAGACGCTCGTTGTGGCCAGGGCTGCACTGCTCTTCAGCAGGAACTCCCTGCGGCCGTTATCCTTTAGTGCCATGCTGGTTTCTCCGTGTGAACTTCAATTCATCCTGCCTGGAAGGGTTCATGGTCGAGTTACGGGCACACGAAGTCAAGCAGGAGACTCGCTGAGCATTGACCGTCTCGCGCTCGTTCGGGAGCTGAATGGTCCGATATTTGACCTCTGATGAGCATGTTTAGTCCAGATGGGCCAAGCGATAAACCGCTCTTGATTGCGGCGTCTCTGATGGAGAAATCGCCGAAGCTCCACCACAGATAATCGTTCTTTCTCTAAATATTTTAAATTCAAACGCTTTGCGCGCTATGTCCGCACAAGTGTTCCGCCACAGAGAATTCCTCTCCTCCGATCACCTGGAGAGCAGTGGAACATCTGATTCCATCCCTTGGTCCACTCCAGGTATAGGCTACTCTCCCGGAGTCGGCAACGTTCTTGCTATCCGTTGCTGTACGATTCCGCACATAGGATCCTGATATCGGACAGGAGGAAAGCCAAACCTCTCGATAAGGCCCCTATTTTGAGGCCGAATTATTCCATGGAACGGCGAATATCTTGCTTTCACGATGCAGGGTCTGAAGTCCCAAACTCATTGGACGGGGAGAAAGCGAATGCTGGCTGACCTGCGCGACGCGTTACGGCAATTGCGGAAGGCACCCGGGTTTACAGCGACGGTAGTGATCACGCTGGCCCTGGGAATCGGAGCCACGACAGCCATCTTCACGCTGGTGCACCAGGTGATGCTCAAGTCATTGCCGGTGGCGAAGCCCGACGAACTGTGGCGGATCGGGGACAAGATTCGCTGCTGCAACTGGGGTGGATACACACAGGGTAACGACGGTAATTTCTCTCTTTTCTCCTGGGAAGCCTACAAGAACTTCCGCGAGCATACGCCGGAGTTTATTGATCTCGCAGCCCTGCAGGCCGGAAATTCAGCCCTGGGCGTTCGGCGCGCGGGATCACAGGCACACGCGGACACGTGCAACGGGCAGGAGGTCTCAGGGAATTTCTTCCGCACTCTCGGCGTGCAGCCGTGGATTGGCCGGCTGATGACCGACGGCGACGATCAGGAAGGCGCGCCTTTGGTTGCGGTGATGAGTTATCGCATCTGGCAAAGCAAGTATGGCTCCGACCCTTCCGTCGTCGGAGGGGGGTTCCAGATCAATGGGCATGCGTTTACTGTCATCGGGGTTGCTCCGCCGGGATTTTATGGCGCCAAACTAGCCGGGTGGGGCATGCCGGACTTCTGGCTGCCAATCACTGCAGAGAACATTCTTGCCGGGACTGTGTCGCGGATCAAGCGTCCCAATGAAAACTACCTGGATCTGCTCGGCAGAGTCCGTCCAGGCGTCGCTCCGCAAGCGCTCGAGGCCAAACTGCGGGTGGAGTTCCACGACTGGTTGGCGAGCCATGTGCCGGACATGGAGCCGGACGAAAAGCAGCTCTGGCAGCAGCAGACGCTCCATCTGGTCCCCGGGGGAGCGGGTGTGGCGGCCATGAGAGACGAATACAAAGATGGACTCAAGCTGCTGCTGATCGCCGCGGGATGCGTGCTTCTGGTGGCATGCGGCAATCTGGCAAACCTGATGCTGGCGCGCGGATTGAAGAATCGAGCTCAGATTTCGGTCCGCGTCGCCCTAGGGGCCTCGCGGCTCCGGCTGGTGCGCAGAGCGCTGGTAGAAAGCGTACTTCTGGCCGTGATCGGCGGTGCTCTGGGAATTGCAGTGGCGTATGCAGGAACGCGGCTGATTCTTTATCTCGCCTTCCAGATTGGAGGGCCGAACAATTATGTTCCAGTGAGCCCAGAGCCGTCGTGGCCGGTGCTGCTCTTTGCTCTGGGTGTTTCGATTTTCACGGGGATAATTTTCGGAACAGCTCCAGCATGGATAACGTCGCATGCCGAACCAGTCGAAGCTCTGCGCGGAGCGAACCGCTCGGTGGGCGGTGGGAGCTCATGGGCTCAGAAGTCCCTGGTCATCGCACAGGCGGCGATGTCGCTGGTGCTGCTTTCGGCTGCCGCATTGCTCGCGCAGAGTTTGCGCAACCTGGAACACCAGGATTTCGGATTCGAGATGCGGGGGCGCTATATCGCGTGGATTAACCCGACGCTCAGCAACTACAAGCCCGAGCAGATGGAGCAGCTATACCGTCGGATCGACGACGGCCTGAAGCAGATTCCCGGAGTGCGAATGGTGGCCCCCGCGCTTTACGCGCCGATGACCGGCGATAGCTGGAACGAGGGAGTTCGGATCCAGGGCAGGCCGGAGCCCGCGCCCAAAGAAGACACAGGTGCAGGCTGGGCACGTGTAGTGCCCGGATTCTTCGAAACCATCGGCGCCAAGATGGTGATGGGCAGGTCGCTGACAGAGGACGACACTGCAGCGACGCTCAATGTCGCAGTCGTCAACGAGGCTTTCGTGAAGCGGTTTTTCAAGGACCAGAATCCGATCGGGAAGCATTTCGGCCTGGATCGGATCAAATATGCCTCCACTTATGAGATCGTCGGCGTCGTGAAAGACATGAGGTACATGACGTACGACTATAAGGATCCCATCCGGCCGATGTTCTGGGTGTCGGAGACGCAGACCGCGCATTACGACGATCCGGTCTTTTCGAATGGCGAGCAGTGGTCGCATTTCCTCTACAACATCGTCGTTTGGGCCCCCGGAGATCCTCCGGGCATGGAAGAGAAAGTGCGCAAGGCGATGGGCAGCATCGATCCAAGTCTGGTGCTCTATAGCGTCGACCCATACAGCAAAGTCGTCAGCGCCGACTTTCAGCAACAGAATATGATTGCGACGCTGACAACCCTATTCGGTTTACTTGGCCTGGTACTGGCTGCCGTCGGACTATACGGCGTGATGGCCTACACTGTGGAGCAGCGCACCAATGAGATCGGTTTGCGGATGGCTCTTGGCGCCGACCGTGGACACGTGATCCGGATGGTGCTTCGCGGCGCGATCTGGCAGATCGGCATTGGTCTGGGTATTGGGATTCCGCTGGCCATTCTGGCCGGGAGGCTGATGAAAGACCAGTTATACGGCGTAAAGCCATGGGATCCGGTTATGCTCGTGGCCGCCGCTGTACTACTCGCGCTGGCGGCATTGGTGGCGTCGGTAGTGCCGGTGCGTCGCGCTGCCGGAGTCGAGCCGATGCAAGCGCTCCGCAATGAGTAATCGGAGATCTCGACAAGCGATATCAAGCACGATCTCAATGCATAATCGCCAAAGCATTGATGGGGGTTAAGAATTGCGAGAACTGACATAGGGTGGAGCTTTTGATCCATCCGTTCGGCCGCTCCAAAGACCGCTCTCGATGGTCCTGAGTATGCAAGGAAGATTTTGTTGAAAGCTCGATGCTCCGAACGGTCGTGTGCACTCGAACGCCTTGCGGATTGTGCGCTGCCTCAATCATGTCTGCGGGTAGAGCTCTTTAGCTGATCCTGACATAAGACCTAGTTCGGACGAGCCTTCCTTGAGAGAGATGCCCGTTCGGCGCGTTACGCGCGCAATCTGGAGATAGCGAAAGAGACGAGCCGCAGCAAGTTCCGGGGAAAGACCGCTGCTTCGAATATTTGAAAGGCAATTGCGGTCAGCGTCTGTCCGGTCCGAGCTGGGAGACCAAGTTAGATAGGCGCCCATGCTATCGGGAGAAGAGAGTCCAGGTCGTTCGCCAATCAGGATCAGGCTGCAACTGGCTCCAAGGCAAGAGCCAACCGGATCACAGATGCCGACTCTTCCCTGCTGAACAAGGGTAAGTGGAGCGATGGTCCACGCATCGGCGAAGAGTTTAGGGAGCAGTTGGGCGAGCACCGGGATGGCGTTACGCTCAATCGCGAGAGCGGAGAGTCCGTCGGCGATGGTAATTGCCAGTTCGCAGGGTACTGGGCGAAGCAAGGCGACGGAGTCGCGGTGGAGGGTGCGGCCAAGATTTGGTTGGCGCAGGTAGGCTGCGCGATCCGGCGCGTTACTTCGCAACTGGAGGACTGGAAGTGAGGCTTCACCGAGAATCGGGAGCTCTGCAACGAGGCGTTGCGCCAATGAAGGCAGATGAAGCTCGGCATGAACGGCGTCTCGTGCCCGTGCGTGAGCAAGCTGGAAGCTGAGCATCTCATTCGTGACGATGCTCGTGCCAGTCGTGGGTAGGGAGACGCGGGCGGAAGTCAGGTCGCGCAGGCTCGGGCGAGAGGCCTGAATGAGGCGCGACATGGTTGTAGTCACAGGCCAGCGAGTAGTTGCGGTTCCTGTGGCTGCGAGAGTTGATAAGGCTTATCGCTTTCAAGCCATGCTTCAAACTCCGGCGATGGGCGTAGACCAAGCACGGAGCGAAGGTAGAGAGCGTCATGGAACGAAGTGCTCTGGTACTGAAGCATAATGTCGTCTGCTCCGGGGACTCCCATAACATAGTTGACGCCGGCAGCGCCGAGAAGAGTCAGCAGTGAATCCATATCATCCTGATCTGCCTCAGCATGGTTGGTATAGCAGACATCACAGCCCATCGGCAGGCCAAGAAGCTTGCCGCAGAAATGATCCTCAAGCCCGGCACGAAGAATTTGCTTGCCATCGTAAAGATATTCCGGACCGATAAAGCCGACAACTGTGTTGACGAGCATTGGGGCGAAGTGACGGGCAACGCCATAAGCGCGGGCCTCGCAAGTCTGCTGATCGACACCGTGATGAGCATCCGCCGAAAGAGCGCTGCCCTGACCGGTTTCGAAGTACATGACGTTTGGACCAAATGCGCCCTGGCGAAGTTCGGAGGCAGCCTGGTTCGCTTCCGCAAGTAGAGCCAGGTTGATGCCAAAAGAGGTGTTGGCTCGCTCTGTACCGGCTATGGACTGGAAGACAAGATCCACGGGCGCACCCTGCTCAAGCGCCGCAAGCTGAGTGGTGATGTGGGCAAGAACGCAACTCTGGGTTGGGATGGAATAGCGTTGGCGGATCGCGTCGATCAGTCGAAGGAGCCTTCCTGTACTGGCCACGTTATCGGCGACCGGATTGATTCCGATCACAGCGTCGCCCGAACCGAGAAGCAAACCGTCCAGGATCGCAGCGGTGATACCAAGAGGATCGTCCGTCGGGTGATTGGGCTGGAGCCGTGTTGAAAGACGGCCCGGCAAGCCAACCGTTGTTCGGAAGCGCGTGACAACGCGAATCTTGCGTGCGACGGCAATCAGGTCCTGCACGCGCATGAGCTTACAAACAGCTGCAGCCATCTCGGGTATCAGGCCCGGGGGAAGCGACTTCAGAAATTCTGGGGTGGCCTCGTCGGAGAGCAACACGTTGCGGAATTCACCTACTGTGAGACCGGCCACGGGTGCAAAGGCTGCCGCGTCATGCGTGTCGAAGATCAGACGAGTGACCTCATCCGCCTCATAGGGAATGATTGGATCCTCCAAGAAGGCAGCGAGAGGCACATCGGCAAGGGTCATCCGAGCAGCAACGCGTTCTACGGAAGTGCTCGCGGCGATGCCAGCGAGTTGGTCTCCTGAGCGCACTGCGGTCGCTTTCGCGAGCAAGTCCTTGAGGCTATCGAAGCTATAGGTGACTCCATCGATGCTGTGCCGCAGGAGCATGGGGTTTTCTCGGGAGATTGGAGGCAGTCTATCAATGATCTGCCCTAGGTTGAAATCGATAGCATACGCCAGTTCATCCGAATCACGCAGAACTCTAGAATAAATACAGCAAACCCAACCCCACAGCGCCCACCTTGGGATTCCCGAGATCGGAAGTGAAACCGTGCGGCACCGGGCCACACAGATTGGCTCTGCCGGAGCTGCGGTTATCGCGAGTGACGCAACATTATTGTCTATCGGATGGTCGTTGTAACGCTTTGAGAATCCCGGCTCTAAACACTCGGTTGGTAAGCACCGCGCCGCGTTAAGCTTTTTTCGCCCCTCTTTCATCGCCGCGAGCGTATTAGGCCCGATTTCTCCATCCATTTGTAGCCTGATGCCCAGGGACATATTCAGACCCAATTGCATCGGTAAGTTTGCGATGAAGGCGATCCCGTGCCGACAGGTTCGGAGCCTCATAATTCAAGGCTTCTTCCCCCAAGTCGTTCATTTCTTCTTGCGACAGGTGATAGTCGCCTCCTGTAAGCTCCGCCTGTGGCCCGGATTCCAGCCAAGAACTATCGCAAGGCCAGACTGCAAAAAACGAAGTAAAGTGCCTGCCGCTCGGTGAGAACGGCGTCGACCGCTTTGCTGCACATAAGTTGCGTAAACGATTCGGGATCGACGATCGAGCACCAAGGGACTCAGAATGGTAACTAACGTGCCGCTTTGATGGAATGGGAAGCGTGAGTGCACTGAATCATAATCAGGTTCTAGCAACCACTTTGTGCCGTCTCCTCACCAAGATCTTGGATGCGGCGGCAACCTGAATTGATCGACGGTTAGGAGATTGTCGTGTTTGGAGTGTTTCGGAGACGTACGGTGTGTTCCTGCTCGGAAGGCAGCGCGAACTGGAGCTGGCCCGTGACTCGCGTTCACGAACGGTATCATGACACCACCGTCACCACCGTCACCTGCCTGAAGCACCCGTGGTCTGTGCGTTTGTACGATCCTAAGATGATGAGATTTGTGAAGAGCGCCGAGGAGCGTAGAGTCTTGCTCCAGATTCGAGCGAATGTCGGACAAGCTCAGCGAGCGATCGTGAATGCTGTAATGGCTGACCTCTAAATTCTGACCGCTCAGGACCCCGATTATCCCTTTTCAGAATGTTTCAACAAGCATGACGTCAGTGCGCGCTGCGATAGGGGATTTTCCACACATATCCCCCCCAAGAGCTCCGGTTAAATCAGCCCAGCTTTGTTCATCAACCGACCGAGTCGCCGTGCTCGCTTTTTGGCTTCAATCGAGATCGGTCTTGGTATCGAGGGGCAGCGACAACTGATGAGCAGAATCAGATGCGGGAATCGATCTCCAACCCGTAACCGATATGCTAACGTGTTCTTACACCTGGCTTCCAAGGTGGGTTTGGTGCGCGCGAGGGCGCTGGTGCCAGCAAATATGGACCGCCGGCTTCAGGCGTAAACCACATGAGGGCGGATGGCAATCCAGATTGCGCTGCGGCATCGGACAAACTATCGATACGACGGGCCGGTTTCCCTCGGTCCGCAGATCATACGATTGCGTCCTGGACTTCATTGTCGAGCGCCAATTCTCAGCTATTCTCTCGATCTCATTCCCACTGAGCACTTCCTGAGCTGGCAGTTCGATCCCTCTTTGAATCAGGTGGCGCGCGTTATTTTTCCGAAGAAAACGAGCGAGTTTGCGGTCGAAGTGAATCTCATCGCGGATCTGTCCCCAATCAACCCATTTGAGTTCCTGCTAGATCCTGCCGCCGAGCAATATCCATTCGAATATGCACCTGATCTTGCAAGGGACCTTCAACCTTATTTGCTGGTCGATCCTCCCGGGAATCTGTTGCGGACCTTTGTTGAAAGCTGCCGAGATCAGCGGACCGGAACGGTCAACTTTCTATCGCACCTGAATCGAAAAGTGCGGGATGGGATTGATTATGTCTCCCGGTTGGAACACGGAGTCCAGACGTCCGAGGAGACTCTTGAAAAGCGCTCGGGGTCCTGCCGCGACTCCGCATGGTTGCTCGTAGAATGTCTTCGGAATTTGGGGATCGCCGCGCGTTTCGTCTCGGGTTACCTCATTCAGCTTGCGGAAGCCAAGGCGGAGCTGAACGGTTCGAACAGCGGTCCACAAGCCGACTCCGCCGATCTTCATGCGTGGGCAGAAGCTTTCTTGCCCGGAGCTGGATGGATTGGATTGGATCCGACCTCGGGGCTTCTCGCGGGCGAGGGGCACATTCCGCTTGCTTGCACGTCCAGTGTTTCGCAAGCGTCTCCGATCTCAGGCACTGCGGAGCGGACAAGCACCGACTTCAGCTACGAAATGTCTGTTCGCCGTTTGAATGATTCACGACCGCTATCTCAGAACGATGCCGAAGACCAATGGCTTCGCATACGGCAAGTTGCACACCGCGTGGACGCAGACCTGGGTGCCCACGATGCGCGACTGACGATGGGCGGCGAGCCTACGTACGTTGGCACCGATGACCCTGAGAGTGCTCAATGGAATATCGACGCCCTCGGCGACAACAAGCGGACCCGCGGCCTGGCTCTTGTTCGGGGTCTTCGCGAAAAGTTGGCGCCAGGCGGCCTCCTTCATTACGGCCAGGGGAAATGGTATCCGGGTGAGCCATTGCCTCGCTGGGCGCTCAGCTGCTTTTGGCGCGCAGACGGCGTCCCGGTGTGGGAAGATGCGAAGCTTGTCGCACTCGAGGATCATGATTATGGATTTAAGGCAACCGACGCTTTAAGGTTTATACAGGCTCTCGCGCGGCGACTACAGGTCAGTGCCGAAAATGTTCTGCCTGCATTTGAACAGGAGGCAATCGCAACTGAGCCTGCAGGTTACATTCTGCCTATCCGTCGCCGACAACCTGAGGGAGTTCTACGCTGGTCCAGTCAATGGTGGTTTCCGCGCGTGGAACGCATTGTTCTAGCGCCCGGAGACTCACCCATCGGCTATCGCATTCCAACCGAAGCCATCCCCTGGATCGCACCGGACGAGCTTGACTACGACTTCGACGATGCGCCCTTTGCAGATCGCGTCAGGCTATCACCCGACAAGACGCAGCGCATGGAACTTTTCGAGCTGGAGCCCGAGGCAGATCCGCTGCCAGCAGTCATTCGTACCCCTGATGCGGTGCGTGAACTCATCCGGCCATCCTTGTGCGTACAGGTTCGCGATAGTCGCCTTCATGTTTCGTTGCCCTATGCACCCATCCTTGCGGATTACCTCGATCTGGTTGGCGCAGTCGAAGACACGAGCGGCTACCTGAAGATGCCAGTGTGGGTGGAGGGATATGCTCCGTCTGCCGATCCGCGACTGCGTTCGTTCAGTGTTACGCCTGACCCTGGCGTGCTTGAAATTAACATGCCACCTGCCAGGAATTGGGACGAGCTCGAAGAGATCAACGTGTTAGTCGACGAGGAGGCTTGTCGCAACCGATTGAGCTCTGAAAAATTCAACTTCAGCGGTGACCGGCAAGCTACCGGGGGCGGCAGTCACATCGTGATTGGGGGAGCAACCGTTGCGGATAGTCCCATGCTGCGACGCCCGGATTTGCTCCGCAGCATGATTGCGTTCTGGCAGAATCACCCGTCGCTGTCTTATCTGTTTTCCGGAATGTACGTGGGTCCTACGAGTCAATATCCGCGCGTAGATGAAGCGCGGATGGACGCCTTGTACGAACTTGAGGTTGCTTTCCGTCATCTCCCATCGAAGGATTGCCCCCCGTACATTGTGGATGGACTCTTTCGGAACTTGCTGGCCGATGTCACGGGGAATACGCATCGCGCCGAGTTTTGCGTGGACAAGCTGTTTCCACCAGAGGGGCTCGGACTTCAGCTGGGCTTGCTCGAACTGCGAGCCTTCGAAATGCCACCCAATGTGCGGATGGGCCTTTTGCAGATGTTGCTAGTCCGCGCCCTGGTTTGCATGTTTTGGAAAGTGCCATTCCAGGGAAGTCTCATTCCCTGGGGGACGGCGCTTCACGACCGCTTCATGCTGCCTCATTTTGTCAAGCAGGATTTCCTCGAAGTGCTCGCTCAATTACGGCAATCCGGGTTCGACTTTGAGTCAGAGTGGTTTGCTTCACACTTGGAATTTCGCTTTCCAAAGATCGGTTCAATCTCTTCTGACGGAGTGGAACTTGAACTGCGCCGGGCGCTCGAACCCTGGAACGTGCTGGCGGAAGAGACTACTTCCGGCCGTACGGTTCGCAATGTGGACTCATCGGTTGAGCGCGTACAAGTGAAAGTATCGGGGCTTACCGCGAATTTCCGATACGTGGTTGCATGCAATGGACGGCGTGTGCCGCTACAGCCAACCACCGAGCCGGGAGTTGCGGTGGCTGGCGTAAGATTCCGAGCACGCAAACTGTCGGCGACCTTGCATCCCACGATCCCAGTGCACACGCCACTTACCTTCGCCCTTATCGATCGACGGAACGGGCGGTCACTTGGCCAATGTCTGTACCGCGTAGATCCACCAGAAGGCCGCGAATACAGCGGACGGCCAGCTTGCAGCCGCTGAGGCTCTGGCGCGGCGACTGGAACGCTTTGAAGTTATCAATCCAAACGGCCCCGTGATTACGCCCGAGGAAGAGATGAATCCGATCTTTCCCGGGACACTGGACCTGCGAATTCCGCCACCCAGCCCCAGCGTCAGGGTCGAGACGCCGGAGCCTTTGCCATGACGGTCGATCTCTATCAAACTCCAGCTGCGCTACGGCGACGCGTATGACGAACTGTCCGCCGATGGCGTGAACTCCGCGAGCTCACTGGGCGCACTTGATCGAATTCACTGCGCGCCATCGGACCCGAGGAGTTGGGGCGACGTTGTATGCGCGCCGAGCGTCGCATCCGCGAGAATGGCATCACCTACAACATCTACAGCGATCCTCTCGGTGCAAATCGTCCGTGGGAAATCGATATCGTTCCGTTTCTGATTGCAGCCGACGAGTGGCGCTATATTGAGCAGGGAATCATTCAGCGCGCGAAGCTACTGAGCCTGATTCTCGAGGATCTTTACGGCGCTCAGTCGCTGCTTACCAGCGGACATTTCCCAGCGGAGCTTCTCTTTGCCAATCCAGCATTCCTGCGGCCGCTGGTGGGTGTGCGCGTTCCCTCGCACTCATATCTTCACATGCTCGCGGTTGATCTTGCCCGTTCGCCGGACGGCCAATGGTGGGTGCTTTCCGATCGTACGCAAGCTCCTTCGGGCAGCGGCTATGCGCTAGAAAACCGAACCATTGTCTCCGATGTGTTGCCAAATGTATTTCGCAGATCGAACGTGTTAAGGCTTGCGCCATTTTTCCGCGCACAGCGTGATGCGCTGACGTCACTCGCGTCAAAGCAGCAATCCGCGCATCGTGCTGCTGACTCCCGGCCCGAACAACGAGACCTACTTCGAGCACTCGTACATTGCGCGGTACCTGGGATTCACGCTGGTCGAGGGAGCGGACCTCACCGTGCGCGACCGGTGCGTTTATCTCAAGACCGTCGATGGACTGGAGCGGGTCGACGTGATCCTGCGCCGGGTTGACGACAGCTTCTGCGATCCGCTGGAGTTGCGCAGCGACTCTCTTCTTGGCGTGCCGGGCCTTGTCGACGCTGTCGTGGCCGGCAACGTGAAGGTGGCCAATGCGCTGGGCAGCGGCGTGATCGAGACGGCCGCTATCATGCCATTCCTTCCCGGTCTTTCCAGGCACATGATCGGAGAGAGTCTCAAGCTTCCATCCGTTGCGACCTGGTGGTGCGGGCAAGGGTATGCGCTGCGACTGGGTGGTCAAGCATCTTGATTCGGTCGTTCTGAAGCCGGCGTTTCCGTCCCGCGGAATGGAGCCGGTGTTCGGCGCAAAGCTGGAGCACGCGGAAAGGGTAAAGCTCACCGCGCAGCTGAAGGCGTCTCCTCATGAATACGTGGCACAAGAGCAGATCGCCTTATCCAACGCACCGGTTTGGGGAAACGGCCACTTCAGCTCGCGCAGCGTGGTGCTACGAGCATACGTAATCAACACCGGCAATGGTTGGATCGCGATTCCCGGAGGATTGGTGCGTGTTGCTGAAGCCGAAGGGTCGGTGGTGTCGATGCAGCGCGGTGGACATAGCAAGGACGCATGGGTGCTTTGGGACGGCCCGGTGGACACTTTCAGCCTGCTGCTCCCGCGTAACCAGCCGGTTGCACTGCTTCGCGGATCGCCCGATGTGCCAAGCAGCGTAGCCGACAAAGTTTTCTGGCTGGGAAGATATGTCGAGCGCGCCGAAAACACGGCACGGATCGCGCGGTCAATGGTTTCCCGTGTGCGTGAGATCGGATCGGGGAGAACTGGGGTGCCTGATCCGCCTGCATAGCTGCTTGAAATCAAGGCAGAGCAAGTTGCCGAAGGCAAAAAAGAAGCGCCCAACTCCGCCGGAATTCGAACGGGAATTAATCTCCGTAATCTCTGACGTGAAGCGGACCGATAGCCTGGCCTTCATCCTTTCGGAGGTATCGCGCGTCGGCAACAGTGTTCGCGAGCGACTGTCGGCGGACATGATGATCCTCGTCGGCCAGTTGCGAACGTCACTCGACACGGAGCGCGATACGCAGATTCCCGAGTATCCGGCAACGCTCACGCTCTGCCTGGAATTGCTCTCTGCGTTCTCCGGAATGGAGCGCGAAAATATCAATCGTGGTATGGGTTGGTTATTCATGAGCATCGGCCGACGTCTCGAGCGCGCCATCTATCTCACTCGGCTGCTGCAGCAGATAACAATTCCGCTGCGTGAACAAGACTGGCCGCTCCTGGAATGCCTTCTCGAAGTTGCGGATAGTTCGATGACCTATCGAACTCGTTATTACACCACGCTTCAGCCAATGGCTGTACTTGATGTCCTGATGGCGGACGAGAGCAATCCCCGCGGCTTTGGATTTTCAACTCGCGCATCTCGTGGACTTATATCAGAAGCTTCCCAGGCACATGGCGGATGACCTGCAAGCCATGCGAGATGCGCTGGCAATGCTGCGCAGTTTCGATTTGCGAATGCTAAGCTACCGCTTGCCCCGCGACCCGTCTGGGGTCAAGGATACGGAAGGCCTCGTTCGGCTCAAAAACTTTCTGGGAGGGTTGGAACAACTGCTGCCTTCCTGGTCAGATAACTTATCGAGCCGGTATTTCAGCCACGCTCGCACCCTCCCGATCAGCATAGGCCTATGATCTATAAAATCGTTCACCGCACCACTTACAAATACAAATATCCCGTTTCGGTTGGCAGTCACGTCGCTTGTCTCAAGCCGCGCTCTCTGGCCCGCCACCGCCTGGCGCAAAGCGAACTCCAAATTGTGCCAAGCCCGGCTATCATGACGGAGCGAATCGATTATTTCGGCAACCACCAATACATTTTCACCATTGAAGAACCGCATGACGAACTGGTTGTTGAATCGCGAAGCAGAGTCATCATGGAGGAGACCGCACAAGTTCCGCATCTACCCTCTCCGCCATGGGAAGAAGTAGTCGAGAGCTTGCCAGCGGATCACAGCTCCGAGGCCCTCGAGGCTTATCAGTTCCGATTCGAATCACCTCGCATCAGGCTTCGACCGGAATTCGCCAGATATGCGCAACAGTCGTTTACTCCCGGGCGACCGATGGTTGAGGGGCTCCTGGATCTGACGACGCGCATTCACGGCGACTTTCGGTTCGATTCAAAGGTGACTACGGTCAGAACTCCGATTGAAGAGGTCTTTCGAAAGAAGAGAGGCGTCTGCCAGGACTTTGCACACATTCAAATCGCTTGCCTCCGCTCAATCAACCTGCCGGCAAGATATGTAAGCGGCTATCTGCGGACATATCCGCCTCCCGGTCAACCGCGAATGGTAGGGGCCGATGCGTCTCATGCGTGGGTGTCTGCCTATTGCCCGGGAATCGGCTGGATTGACGTTGATCCGACCAACAATGTGGTTCCGTCGACCGGCCATGTCACGATTGCCTGGGGTCGGGACTTCGGCGATGTCAGTCCTCTGCACGGCCTGATTCTTGGAGGGGGAGCTCATACGCTCAAAGTCGGAGTCGACCTAGAAGCGGTCGAGTGCTGATTGCTGCCATCAGCCAGGAATCGCAGCTTCCTCTAACTCAGACACGACGAAGAAATTGCACAAGTCAGCCTGTCCGAATGATGTCGTCATGGCGACATCGGATGCGTCCCGGCCAGTTGCCATCAGGATGCGCCCGAGCCTCGGTTGATTGTTGCGGGCATCAAATGTCCACCAACGCTGATCGAGATACACCTCGAACCATGCGCTGAAGTCCATGGGCAGACGCAGAGGCACTCCGATGTCTCCCAGATACCCAGTCGCATAGCGCGCGGGAATATTGAGCGCTCTACAGAACGTGATGGCGAGATGCTGATAATCGCGACACACGCCAAAGCATTCATTGTAGACATCGAGGGCGGTCTTGGTAGGACGAGCCTGCTGATAGTCGAACGAGATTCTAGCGTGCACCCAATCGCAAATAGCCTGCACCCGGCCCCACCCTGGTTGCATATTTCCGAAGAGCTTAAGTGCAATGCTTGAAAGCTGATCCACTTCGCAATACCGGCTATTGAGCAGGTACAAGAGCACCTCATCCGGCAAGTCCCCCACCGGTGACTCACGAGCGGCCAAGTTCACCTCATCAGGTTCGTCCGATTGCCGAACCAGTGTTGAACCTGCAAGACGCAGCAGCCCTGGCGGCGCAACAAATCTCGAGCAGCGATTTCCAAAGCTGTCAATATATTGGGTTACCTTAAGCTTAGGTTCCGTCTTCAATTCATCCGGTTCCAGAAGATCGCGCTCGCGGGAAGGATGGACACTGAGCAGCGCAACCATGGCGACACTGGTCGGAATCTGGAACTGTAGGTCATATCCAAGCCGGATGAACATTTCGAACCTCTTAAGTACAGTGGACGGTTTGTTTTCGCTCAGGTGGGACGCGAAATGATGCTTCTATCTTCTGATGAGAGCCCATGAGTCATGTCGCTCGCATAAAGAAATAACAAACTCTACTGGCGTTTCCGGGTTGCTGCTGCCCATCGCGCCCTAAGCATTAGATGCAGATGATGAGAATCGCAGGCGATGTGGCGGATGGAAAGGCCGGAGCGGTGAATCGCAGCGGCGACCTGAGCGCGTTTCGTTCCTGATTTTAATCGGCGTAGGTTTATCCACCACTTTATCGAGCAGGATCCCCTTCGATTCTTTCAACTAAAACAAACCAGGGAGTTTAATTATGGATCAGCGATGTACGGGGTGTTCCTGGGTGTGCCTGCTGTTTGTACGGGTCATTCGTGACTGGGCGGGAGACCATCACTTACTTTCAAGCACGGGGCGCCCGTTCAGGGACTGAGTGGGCCGCTCGTCGAGAGGATAGATCTCGGCGAACTTCATCCCCTCCTTCCTAGAAATCGTTATGGGCGTCTTGAGGACGAACCAACTGACGCCTTCGGTGCACGGCGGAGTCGTCAATGACCCGGCGAAAGCGAAATAGCTTCGGTTAGAAGGCAACAAGTCCGCGACATTGATTTGCAGTTTATCGTCGTCCTTCTCCGGACCGGCCGTCTTTGGAGCAAGTCCCCACAGCGTCTCGATAAGCGAATTTGCGGAACCATCTTCCAATAGCACGGATACTACGGCCAAATTTCCGTCGGCATCTGAGTGCACCAGGTGGAGCTCAAGCGGAAACCGCTTGCCCTTGATTGTCTCCTCGCTGGGATGGTGGAAATGAAATTGTTTCAGTTCGTAACGCTTGTCTCCGATTTTGATAAAACTGCCGGGAGCGTAGTTGATTTGAATCGTGTGGCCATTATTGATGATGTGGAGGGGGCTGGGTTTGTATTCGAACTGAATTGCAGGCAGATCAGCACTCTGAGCACTGACAATATTGACGGGTGATTGGCGGTGACCGGTCTTGCACGCAGCGAATTCGGGGCTTAGTTCGCCCCAATGCTCCGGGCCCTCGCTCCCACTGTAACTCCATTCATGCGCAGCATGTTCCTGCGCCATGGCGAAGGGGACACATACGTTGCAAAACGCGAGTAGCGCAACTACGACCGGCAACCGTCGTCCGATCGTGAAGCCTCTCGGGTGTGAATTCACGTTGCCTCCTTGCGCAGTGCGCAATCCTGGGTCCAGCATACGCTCGACCACTGCAGCAGCTATCGTCTGGATTGCGTGAGCGGATTCCCACCCAAGAATCGGAGGTTTGCCGATATGCATGACTTAGAGCGGACACATCCAGACCAACACAAATGATTGACTTTAGGGTGACCGGACGATGACAAGCTAATGGTTCAAGCCATTGTACTTTGCATGCATGAGGAACAAAGTCATTCGCAAACTAGTAAGAATTACTCCCATCTTACTTGTCTCGGTCTTTATTGGAACGCAGTTCGTTCCGACGCCCGGAGTCTCCAAGACTTCGACAACCAAACCGAATACGGCGAAGACGGTGAATTGGCAAGTCGGCAAGATTATGGAACGCTCATGCCGGGACTGTCACACCAACCGTACAACCTGGCCATGGTACAGTCGTGTCGCGCCCATTTCGTGGGTTATTTCCAAGCACGTCATCGAGGGTCGTGAGATTCTGGACTTTTCCGACTGGGCAAATCAGCCCCCCTCCGAGGGCGAGCGCCTGTTGATCTGCGACGCAGTCTCCAGCGGCAGGATGCCACTCCTTGAGTACACCGCGATTCATCGCAGCGCGAGACTCTCGAAGCAGGATGTCGAAGTGATTTGTGAATGGGCCGCTGTTCCGAGCACATCTATGACACCGGCGAACGTTGACAAGATAACGAATAACAACAAGTGATCGTGTTTGACAGCCCTTGGGTTTGCACCGCATCCGAGAACCTGTGACGAAACCGGTCTGATAGATGCGGTAGACCGACCGTATCAAGATGAGCGTGATCGACCTTGGATATCGCGCCGAGGCGAACTTGCTCTCTCCAGGAAATTGGCGCTCGCAGGGCCCAGATATCAGCGGTAGATCTGTGGCGATGCGGTGCGACGCAGTTCACCGCGGAGCTTGAGCTTGCTGATGTGGACGTCATAGCCGGCCCCGGGAAGCAGCGATTCAAGCACAAAGGTATCGGTTCCGTCCGGAGCGCATTTCGCGATAGCGGTAGACGCCTACTTTCCCCTCGCTGGTCTCGGTTCCGCCAGCGGGTGCGTCCAGGAAATGCTGGGCGTCGGATACGGTCGGCGCCGGGTGCGTGTCTCCGGCGAGCAGGCTTTCAGCGGCGTAAGAGCGAACAAGCTTCGTCCAATAACGCGCGAGGAGATCGGTGTCAGCAAACATGTCTGCCCAGACGATTTCACCGCGCACGGCGACCACCACTCCAACCGCGTGCTGCTGGCGAAGCTGAGCGAGGACCTGGTCACGCGATTTCATCACGGGGGCGGCGGCTTCGTCCACCTTCGCACTCACGCCGCTGTTCTGCATGGCGCGTGCGTAACTGGTGGTGTTGAGATTGCTGCTCAGGATTTCGCGAGGGCCATTCGGCGATAGCGGCGGTGGAGCAGAGACCGAACCCGCCATCTGATGGACAGCGTCGTTCACAGAGGCCCAGACCTCGTGCTGGTCCTTGGCCACCATGGCTTTTTCGCGAACGTTTGGCTGGGCCATGAAGCTGGTCTCGGACGCTTTGGCCGAGGCGCCGAACGTCGTGGATGCTTCAGTCCAGCGGCCGGGCTCGATGCAGAAGACGCCGAGATCGACGGGGTCACTTCCCGAAAGGACGATGCGATCCTTGGCGATCACACGATCCTGCTTGCCGCCGGTGACAATCTCGCCTGCCAGAAGCAACAAGGGCTTGTCGGAGTTGTTCACGAGAACGAGGGTGTTGACCTGATCTCCGCGGTAGGGCGAATGCTGTGGCGGAGGGGTCGGAAGCGATACGGCCCATCGTATGGGGCAGGCGGTGCGGGCCGCGGGCGCACCAGGCCTTGCACTTTGCCGGCTTCAGTGACCTCGACCTGGCCGCTTTTGATTCCCTCGTCAAGGGTGAGAAATGGAGTTGTGCCTGTAGTCCTGGCGGCCCGAACGACGGGGAACAGGAGCAGATTGCCGCTTTCGATTGGCGGCAGAACGCGAAGGTATTCGCCGGGGCCTTCCGCGGCTGCGCAGGTTGGCACTGCTGATCCGCCTGGAAAAAGTCCCGTGATCGCCATGAATCCGGCTCCCAACAGGGCGAGGCCGCTCAAACCTATCCTGACAAGAGTGCTCATCTTTCTCCTCCACCGGTCATTTCGACCCGGGATCTGGTTGCTGATTGTGCGTGGTTCCGTGAAGGGCCCAGGGCTAGGAGTCCATGGGAGCCAAGACTGCATTCAGGGGCCTGAAGGCTCCTGCTCCTTCCCGTGAAGCCGTGCCCTTTCAAAACCGGATTTGCGCAACCAACTCTGGCTGGAGAACGCGGCACTCTGCTTTTCTTGCAGGATTTCTTGCGGGATTTTTTTGGCGTATCTTCGAGGGGTGGACGCTGCGCCGTTTGAGCCCATCGATGAATCGGTGACTGCAGATGAGTCTGCTGAGACGGGCGGTGTTTTTCCGGGGCTGCTGGAGGAGCTTTGGCGCCAGAGCGATGCGAAGGGCTGGGGGCTCGGGCGCGAGGATTTCAATCGGATCCTGCTGGTTGTGGGAACGGCACAGAGTTTCGGGCTTACGCCGGGGTCATCTGCGACGACGGAGCAGCAAGCTGCCTTCTTCAATGAACTCAAGCTGGATGAACTGGTTTTGGCGAAGGCTTGTGCGGCGGGGAACGAACGCGCGTGGGAATACTTTGTGGCGCATTACAGCTCAACCGCTGACTCGCGCCGCCATTGCGATCAGCGGCAGTGAGAGCGTGGGGTGCGATCTGGCCGATGCGTTTTATGCGGAGTTGTACGGGCTGAGCGAGCGGGATGGGGAGCGACGCTGCCCGCTTGATTCCTATCGCGGACGAGGCTCGCTGATGGGCTGGCTCAGGACAACGCTGGCACAACGATTCGTCGACCACCATCGCCGGACTTATCGTGAGCAACCGTTGGATGAACTGGATGCGCCGGCTCTTGACCGCGGCGCCGATGCACCCCCTAGGTCCCTGCCGGTGCTGGCGCAGGCGGTGGAAGACGCTTTGCAGAGGGTGGATTCGGAGGAGCGATTCCTTCTGGCTACTTATTATCTTGACGAGAGGACGCTTGCGCAGATCGCTGGGGTGCTGCGGGTGCACGAGGCGACCGTGAGCCGAAGATTGCGGCGTGCGACGGACTCAGTTCGCAAAGAGCTCATGCGAAACCTGTTAAAGACAGGTATGAGCCGAAGGGCGGCGGAAGAAGCGCTTGGAGCGGATCCGCGCGATGTGGATCTGAAGGTGGATTTGAAAAAACTGATGCAAAGTCCGGAGGCGAAGGCGTTCCCAGACAAGGCGCCTCCCGATGGGAAGGCATTGGAGGGCGCGTTCGCCAACGAGACGATTTCAGACAAGGCCGTAGGATGAACCCAATCGCAAAACCCGGAGTGCATCCCGATGCGGAGAGCCTGAATGCGTTTGTGGAGCAGGCATTGGCCGCGGCAGAACGGGAGCAGGTCTTGACTCACCTGGCTTCGTGCGGCAGATGCCGCGAAGTTGTGTTTCTGGCGCAGGAAGCAGCCGGGGCGGAGGCCGATGCCCGCGTGGTAGTGGCATCGCCCGAGCCGAACAGGCCGTGGCAGAGGTGGTTTGCCGGATGGGGGTGGACATGGATTCCGGCGACTGCGCTGGCGGGACTTGCGGGGTTTGCTGCATTGCATCATTTCCGGAGCGTGCCAACCGATATGGAGGTGGCGCGGAACACGCCGCAGGAGGTTCTGAACAGCGCTTCAACGAACGCGGCGCCGGTTTCAAAGCCCAGCTCGCCCAGCTTGGCTGAGCGGAATCAACCGGTCGAGAAGGAGGCCGGAAGCCCGGCATCGACGCGTTCGAAGGATCTGGGTGTGATTGCCAAGGCGCCCGAATCTGGCAATTTGCCGGCTCCTATCCTTGGCAAAGATGAGGCAGCTCGGGAAACGGAGTCCGTTGCAATCTCGACCTCTGTGCCGGTGCAAGCGCAAGGAGGGGCTGCTTCAGCACAGAAGGCCGCTGGTATTGGCGGTCCGCGCGTGACAAGTCAAGCATCTCAGCAGCAGTTGGCCGGCCAGCAACAGGACGTCGCACAAGACCAATTGCACAGTGCTCGCTATTCGGGAAAAGTGGGAGGCGTGGCGGGCGGCGCAATGCCGGCGGCAAATACGGCCAGAGCCGATGCGCAAAGCCAGGTAGCTGCGACGGCGCCTCCGCCGCCAGCCGCACGCGAGCTTGCATTGCAGCCGATGGCAAAGAGCAGCGTCGCCGCGAACGAGGTTGTACTCGATAGCAAGAAGAAGGTCGTCACCGTGCTGCCAAACGGGACGAATGCACTCTCTGTTGCGACTGCGCAGGGCCGCACTGTTGCGATCGATCCTGCCGGAGCGATGTTTCTGAGTGAGACTCCGGGCGGGCAGTGGATACCGGTTGCAACCCAATGGGCGGGGCGCGCGGTTCTGGTTCGAGCGCGCCAGACCCCGGCGCGGGACGGGACAGCACTTCAACCGACGATTTTTGAGTTGGTTAACGACAAGTCCGGGACCTGGGTGAGTTTGGACGGCAGGACATGGACTGCGGAGCCTCCTTCAACCCAATGAGCGGACGACTTGAGAAGGCGAAGGGTCGGGGGTAGACTCAGGGATACCTCCACTTCGCGCGGAGGTGTGAGTTGGATCACATTGATGGAGTTCGAGCTCGTGCCAACCTAGGCGTGGAGTCCCAGAAGTTCGTTACATAGGTCGGAGTCCCGAATGCAGGTCCTTCGACTTCGTTTGGCGCAAAAAAAAAACGCGCCAAACTGCGCTCAGGATGACAGCGCATTTAGAGCGAACTTTTGGGGACAGGGCACCAGGTGCGGGTTCAGGAGACAACCCAGGGAATGCGACGCTTGTACCAAGTCGTTCTGGCGATCACGGTGATGGTAGCGCAGGTGCTTCCGGCTCCGTCAGCGATGACTTGTTTGCTGCGCTTTACGCAGGGATTTGGAGCGCAAGCGTGTTGCAGGCATATGGCGCGCATCTGTGGGGCGCAGAACAAGCCTTATTCCGCGGGTTGCTGCGAGCAGAAGGCCCACGACGCCGATCCCAAGGCAATTTCTCCCAGGCCGCTTGATCTCGACCATGAGCTGGCCAGCTTTGGTCCACCCATCCCGCTCGCTGGCGGAGTGAATCTGTATCGCGCCGGCGGAGTTGCGGAGTGGTTGCAAACGCATCCCCCCGGACCTGATCTCTCCGAGAGCACACACCTCAGAATCTAGAAAAACTCCTGTCTCCTGACGCCTCCGCAGTCAGATTCGCGGGCACGCGCGTCTTGCTTCCTTTACGAGCAGATTTGAGACCGGAGTTCTTTCATGAGAGCAGTAGTACGATTCGCCGTCGGCATTGGGCTGGCGGGCGGTATATGCGCATGGGGCCAGGGGCACCCCAGGATGCAGGGCCCAACGACTTCTCTTGCCAGTCTTGTTGCCGAGGCGCAGAGCCAGAATGCCCAGGTATCCGGCGCCGAGCATGCGTGGCGGGCGTCGACGCATCTTGCGGCACAGGCTACGGCACTGCCGGACCCGCAAATTACTGTGCAGGACTTGAGTGTCGGCAGTCCCAAGCCGTGGGCCGGCTTCAGCAACAGCGACTTTGCGTACGTGGGCTTCGGCATCTCGCAGGACCTGCCGTATCCGGGCAAGCTTCGCCTGCGTGGAGTGGCTGCGGAGCGAGAGGCGGACGCGCAGAAGGCGCGGATTGAAGTGACTCGCACCAACGTTGCCGACCAGGTGAAGACGGCGTATCTTCGCCTGGCGTATCTGCAGCAGAGCGTGAGTCTGCTCGATCAGAACACGACCGTGATCGATGCGTTGATCAAGACGGAGGTTTCTCGCTACAGCGTGGGGCAGGGAAGCCAGGCCGACATTTTGCGCGCTCAACTGGAACGCACCAAGCTGTTGCGCGAGACGACGATGCACGAGCAGGAGATGGGCCAGCTTGAAGCGACGTTGAAGGCGCTGCTGCACAGACCACAAGAGTCGGACGACATCATTCCGGAGGCGCTGACGGCGACTGAAGCCTCTCCGCAGCAGCAGGACGCGCCGGCTCTTGTTGCGAACCAGAATGCGACGTTGAAGGCGGATCGCGCGATGGCGGTCCAGCAGGAGGCACGGCTGGAGGCGGCGAAGCGCGGGACGAAGCCGGACTTCACGCGCCGGATATATGTATCAGGCAACGGGCTCGGCCTATCGCGACTACTATGTGGCTACCTTCAATGTGCGCTTTCCGCGCAAGAAGCGTGTGAACGCGGAGATTGCTGAAGCTGCGGAGATGCTTGAACGCTCGCGGGCTGAAGCAGACGCGGATCAACAACAGCTTGGGGCGGAGGCGCGGAAGGAAGCCATTGCGGCGCAGAGCTCGGCTGAACTGATGAAGGAATATCAGCAGGGGCTGATTCCGCAGGCCGAAAGCGTCTACCGTTCGGAACTGAATGCCTACCAATCAAACCGGGGCACGCTGAGCGCAGTTCTGAGTGCGCTCATGGAGCGCATCTCGTTCGAGCACGACTATCAAGAAGCGTTGCTCGACCGCGAAACTGCGCTGGCACATCTCGAGACCCTGACAGGAGCGGAACTGCGATGAACAAATATATCTGGCGAACTTCTCTGGTGTGGTTGTTTCTGGTTGCCGGGGCGATCGGGGTGATGCGGTATCGCAGCGGCGTGCATGCAGCTCCGAAGGATGAGCAGCGTGAGTCAGAGCCTGTCGCTCAAGGACCTGCTGCAGGCTCACTCGCGCCCGCGACGGATGTGCACGCGTCAGACGCTCAGCTCGTTCCAATTCAGTTGTCCCCGGAGCGCATGCAGAGCATTGGCGTGAAAACGGGCACGGTGGAATACCAGCAGCTCAGCGATGACATTCGTGCAACAGGAACAGTCGCAATCGATGAGTCCCGAGTGTCCTATGTTCAGAATCGATTTCCGGGATACATTCGCGAGGTGTTTGCCAATGCGACGTTCATGCAGGTTCGCAAAGGGCAGCCTCTCTTCACCGTCTACAGCCCTGACCTTGTGCAAACGCAGCGCGAATTTCTGCTGGCCGAACAGGACGAGAAGGCAATGTCGGGGAGCGGCGTGGAGGGCGTTGCGAGCGGGTCCGCATCTCTGGTGCACGCCGCGGAAGAAAGGCTTCGGCAGTGGGACATTTCAGATGCGGATATCGAGAGGCTGCGAAAAACAGGGAAGCCAATCTCAGAGATCACGGTCAATGCGCCGGTATCAGGTTTCGTCACCGAGCGTAATGCGTTGCCGAATCTCTATGCTGAGCCGTCGACCCGGCTTTACACGATTGTTGATCTTTCACGCGTGTGGATTGATGCGCAGGTGTTTCAGGATGACATAGGCCGGGTGAGGCCGGGTGAGGCGGCAGAGGTCACAATGGATGCCTATCCAGGGCAAGTGTTGCACGCGGCGGTGCAGAGCATTCTTGCCGCAAGTGGATCCGGCGACGCGCACGGTGGCGGTGCGGTTGTCCGTGGCCAATCCCGGATTGAGGTTGAAGCCGGGCATGTATGTGAATGCTTCGCTCAAAGCAACCCTCGGCAGACAACTCGTCGTTCCTGCTTCCGCGGTTATCGAGTCGGGGCTTCGCCACATTGCATTTCTCGACCGGGGCGATGGGCATCTCGAACCGAAAGAGATCCAGGTTGGCGCGCGCGTTGGAGAGATGCTCGTGGTGACGAGCGGGCTTGAGGCGAAGCAAAGGATCGTAACATCTGCAAACTTCCTGATCGATTCGGAGAGCCAGTTGCAGGCCGCGGCAGGCCCGCAGGATGCAACAGCGATTCCCGTTTCCGCGGGCGCTTCCAATGCGGCTGCTCAAGTGAAGATCGACTTCAGTACGCGCCCCAATCCTCCTTCGAAGGGCAGCAATCAAGTGACGGTCAGCGTCACTGAGGCGAACGGAGCGGCAAGCACCGGGGCGGATGTAAGCGCAACGTTCTTCATGCCTGCAATGCCGGCGATGGGCATGCCCGCAATGCACGCTTCTGCGCATTTGAACGAGGTGCGAGCAGGAACCTATTCCGGCGTGGTGGGACTCAACTCCGGCGGCACGTGGCAGGTGACGATCACCGTGAAGCGAAATGGGCAGGTGGTTGGAGTGAAATCTGCGTCAGTTGATGCGGCAGGAGGAATGTGACATGCTATCGGGCATCATCAATGTTTGCGCGCGCAATCGATTCCTGGTGTTTACTGTCGTGCTGCTGCTCACGCTTGCCGGAATCTGGACCCTGGGGCATGTGCCGCTCGACGCGCTGCCTGACATCTCCGATGTGCAGGTCGTCGTTCACACGGCGTGGGCGGGGCAGCCTCCGGACATCATTGAAGACCAGGTGACGTATCCGATTGTGACGTCGTTGCTTGCGGCGCCGCATGTGAAAGCGGTCCGCGCGCAGACGATGCTTGGCGATTCCTACGTCTATGTCGTTTTCGAGGACGGCACCGATCTCTACTGGGCGCGCTCGCGCGTGGTTGAGTATCTGCAACAGATCAGCGGGCGTCTTCCGGTGGCGACGCATCCTGTCGATTGGTCCCGATGCTACCGGCGCCGGATGGGTGTATGAGTACGCCATCATCGACAAGAGCCAAACGCACAGCCTGGCGGACCTGCGCAGCCTGCAGGACTGGCATCTGCGCTATCAGCTTGAAACTGTGCCCGGCGTTGCCGAGGTGGCCACCATTGGCGGTTACGTGCGGCAGTACCAGGTGAAACTCGATCCGCAAAAGCTGCTTGCGTATAACATTCCGCTCTCGATGGTTCTCGATCGAGTGAAGTCGAGCACGAATGAAGTGGGCGGACGCGTGCTCGATCTGAATGGCGCGCAGTACATGATTCGGGGTGTGGGCTATCTGCGCTCGCTGGACGATCTTGCGGCTGTCTCAGTGGGAAGCAAAGGACGGAACGCCGGTTCTTCTGCGCGATCTGGGAACGGTGAGCTTCGGTCCGGACATCCGCGAGGGCGCGGCCGATTGGAACGGCGAAGGCGAGACGGTTGGCGGCATTGTGGTGATGCGGCAGGGCATGAATGCGCTCAATGTCATCAGGGTGTCGAGAAGCGTTTGAAGGAGATTGCGCCTTCGCTTCCGCCCGGGAGTTCAGATCGTGTCAGGGTACGATCGCTCAGGCCTGATTCAGCGATTCGATCGCGACGCTTCAGCGGGATCTGCTCGCAGAAGCGATCATCGTGAGCATCGTCATGCATGGTCTTCCTGTTTCACTTCCGCTCGGCGCTTATTGTGATTCTTACGCTGCCGATTGCGGTGCTGATTTCGTTTATGCCGATGGTCTGGCTTGGGATCAGCTCGAACATTATGTCGCTCGGCGGGTTGGCTCTCGCCATCGGCGTGCTGGTCGACGCTGCGATTGTGATGGTCGAGAACGGGTACCGGCGTCTGGCGGAGCGACAGCAGAATGACTCTGCGCCGGTCACGAACCGGAACGGCAAAGAGATTCTTATCGGAGCGGCGCAGACAGGTCGGTCCAGCGCTGTTCTTCTCGCTGCTGATCATCATCGTGTCGTTTCTGCCGATCTTTCTGCTCGAGGCGCAGGAAGGGACGCATGTTCCGGCCGCTGGCATGGACGAAGACGCTGGCGCTCAGTTGCTTCATCGATTCTCGCCATCACAATCGTTCCGGTCTCTGATGGTGCTGCTGATCCGCGGCCGCTTGCGGCCGGAGAGCACGAATCCGATCTCGCGCTTCACGCAGGCGCTCTATCTACCGGTGTTGCGCTTGTGCCTGCGGTATCGCAAGACGACGGTGCTGCTGAATCTGCTCTTTCTCGCGCTGACGTTCCCGCTTGCATTCAAACTCGGCAGTCAGTTCATGCCGTCTCTCTATGAAGGTTCGACGCTTTATCATGCCGACGTCTCTGCCGGGGATCGCGATCGAGCAGGCGAAGACGCTGATGCAGTCGCAGGACAAGATTCTGCGCAGCTTTCCGGAGGTGGCGAGGGTATTTGGAACAGTGGGCCGGTCTGACAGCGCGACGGATAACGCGCCGCTCGATATGTACGACACCACCGTCATGCTGAAGCCGCGTGATCAGTGGCGGCCCGGAATGACCTACGAAAAGCTGATTTCGGAGATGGATCAGAAGCTGCAGTTTCCGGGCCTGTCCAATACGTGGACGATGCCTGTCGCAAACCGTCTGGACATGGAGCTGACCGGCATCAAGACGCCGTTGGGAATGAAGGTGCAGGGCGCGAGCGTTGAGGGTATTGAGCATCTCGCCGGCCAGATTCAAGCACGCGCTGGCGGGAATGCCGCAAGTGCGATCGGTGTTTGCAGAACGTGTCTCGCAGGGCTTCTACATTCAAGTCGAAGTGAATCGCGAAGAGGCGGCAAGGTACGGGCTCACGGTGGCCGATGTGCAGACGCGCGGTGACCTCGGGGATCGGCGGAGAAAACATCGCCGAGAACGTGGAAGGGCGTGAACGGTATCCCATCAATGTGCGCTACGCGCAGGATTTTCGCAACAGCATCGACCGCATGCGCAGCGTCCTGCTGGCGACGCCTACTGGAGCCCAGATTCCGCTAGGGCAGGTGGCCACGGTCAGCTACGTGCGCGGGCCGGCGATGATTCGCGATGAGGATGGGGCACTCACCGGATATGTCTACATCGATCTGAAGAGTGCAGACTACGGAGGATTTGTGACGGAGGCAACCAAAAGATTGCATGACAATGTGAGTCTGCCGGCGGGATTACACCTACAAGTGGTCAGGCGAGTACGAGTTTCAATTGCGGGCACGGCAGCGGCTGCTCGTGATACTGCCGGTTGTCTTTCTTCGTGATCTTCATGTTGCTCTATCTGATTTTTCATTCGGTGATGGAGGCGCTTGTACTGATTTTTCCGACGATCTACGCGATGACGGGCGGCCTTCTGCTGCAATGGTGGCTTCATTACAACTTCAGCGTCGCGGTCTGGGTGGGCTACATTGCGCTGTTTGGAATTGCGGTGGAGACCGGAGTGGTGATGGTTCTCTACCTGCACGAGGCGTTTGAAAAGCGTCTCCTCGAAAGCGGCGAGACAGGAGTGCGATTGACGCGCGGAGAGATGGAGGAGGCGGTGATCGAGGGCGCAGTCCGCCGGTTGCGACCGAAACTGATGACGGTTACCGCAGTTCTGGCGAGTCTAGTCCCGATCCTATGGGAATCGGGTATTGGGTCGGATGTGATGAAGCCGATCGCTGCGCCAATTGTGGGCGGGATGATCACTTCGACAATTCACGTGCTGATTCTGGTGCCGGTTTTCTTTCTGATGATGAAAGAGCGAGCGAGCCGCAAGGCCGACGCACTTGAGGCATCCTTGCATGCGATCACAGCGCAGAGTGCACAAATGACAGCTCATGGAGAGATGGCCACGCGACGCTAAATCTGCGGATCCTGGCGCTCGATCCTGACGGATGGATCATGCATAGCGGAAGCCAATGAGGTTTGAAGGAATTGAATGGGGCTGGGAGAGTCTCCAGTTTTCCGAGCCAAAGGCTTGCAGGTCAAGTGCTTTCACCTGATTGAGATACCCGTTAACCTTGGGGCGCGAAGTGGCCGCGGATACGGCGTCTCTGGTTCTACGTTTAGCGCGAGTCGGGCGGGCGGTCATCTTTCGAAAAGCCGGTACTGAAGATCGAAATCCAACTGATCAGCACGACAACCGCGCAGCCGATCAGTCCTGTGAAGAACATGATCTCGACCGCGCGCATACACCACAGCACCAGTTTGTGGGTCATCGTGACGAAAGATCAGGGCAATTCCAGGGAGGTGCCACGCTTCGCCCCGGGCATAAACAGGCTTAATCTCCCGGGCGCGCCTCGCTGTTCTCCCGTGGGCATACTGGTGACAGAGCCTCCAGTGGATTGCCCTTCTCTCCTCCATTCTTAGATCATGCACGAGTATAGCTGGGGCGAGGTCATTTGAAATAGCCAATATGCAAGAGCTGGAGGTGCGGCCTTCGGCCTGCGGATTCAATCAGGAAATCAGCTTTGACGGCGAATCTGAATAGGCGTTCAGAAGCATTCGAGCAGCGCGAAAGGGGCTGGTTCGTCCGGCCAGCACCTCTTGCTCGATGGCACTGATACGCTTTTGGATAGCAGGGTGCTCGTCAAAGAGCCGCCTCAAGCCCTGGTTTAGGATTTCCTGCAGCCAGTGGCGTTGCTGGTCCTGCCGGGTGCGTACGAACCAGCCGTTTGCATGTGTGATTTCGGCATGTTGCAGCGCGCAATTCCAAAGCTCGTCGATGCCGTCGCGAGTCAGAGCAGAACAGGTGAGAGCGCGAGGCGTCCAACCGGTTGCCGAAGCCGGGAAGAAATGCAGCGCATTCTGCGCCTCGGTGCGAGCTCTCTCAGCGGCGGCCAGATTCGGTCCATCCGCTTTGTTGATCACAACCAGATCGGCCAGTTCCATCGCGCCGCGCTTGATGCCCTGTAACTCATCGCCTGCCCCTGCGAGCGTGATCAGCACAAAGAAGTCGACCATCTCGTGAACGGCCGTCTCAGACTGGCCGACGCCCACGGTCTCGATAATGATGTTGCGGAATCCTGCTGCTTCACACAACAGCATCGCTTCCCGTGTGTGCTGAGCGATGCCGCCGAAGCTGCCCCGTGATGGAGAAGGACGAATAAAGGCGAGTTCGCTGGAGGCAAGCCACGTCATGCGCGTCTTGTCCCCCAGGATGCTGCCGCCTGAGAGTTGGCTGCTGGGATCGACTGCGAGCACGGCGACCTTTTGACCGAGCTTGCTGATCAGGTGCTTTCCAAGCGCCTCAATGACACTGCTCTTGCCTGCGCCGGGAACGCCGGAGATTCCAACGCGCACTGATTTGCCGGCGGCTGGAAGACAGTCTTCGAGGATGAGTTCGGCGAGGTCGCGATCGGTTGCGCGAGTGCTTTCTATAAGGGTGATGGCCTGCGCCAAAATGATCGAGTCACCCTGCAGGATTCCGTTGACGTATTCCTGACGCGAAAGAGTCCTGGCGCGATTCCTGACTCGTCGTGCGGCTTCATTCGCGTCGATCAAAGATGTACATCTCCAACTGCGGCGCCGCGCAGAGCTTCAACGATCCGCTGCGCTGCAACCGGAATCACGGTTCCGGGTCCGAAGATGCCGGCGACTCCGGCACTGAAGAGGAATGAATAATCCTGCGGCGGAATGACTCCACCGACCGCGACAAGGATGTCGTCGCGATTGAACCTGCGCAACTCGTCGATCAATTGCGGGACGAGCGTCTTGTGTCCCGCGGCTAACGACGATACGCCTACCAGATGGACATCGCTTTCGACGGCGAACTTGGCCACTTCATACGGAGTCTGGAAGAGCGGGCCGATGTCGACATCGAAACCTATGTCAGCAAAAGCGGTGGCGATGACCTTTGCGCCGCGGTCGTGGCCGTCCTGTCCCATCTTGGCCACAAGAATTCGCGGACGGCGGCCTTCAGCCTGCTCAAACTCGTCGACTGCCTGCCGCGCCTTCTTGAATTCCTCACCGCCCCCGCTCTCTGCCGAGTAGACGCCCGCGATGGTGCGGGTGGTGGCCTGGTAACGCCCCCAGATCTTTTCGAGCGCGAAGGAAATCTCGCCGAGTGTCGCCCGCTTTCGAGCTGCATCTACGGCGCATTCGAGCAGATTGCCGCTGTTGGTTGCTGCGCAGTGTTCGAGCGCATCGAGCGATTGGCGTACAGCGTCTGCATCGCGCTCGCACTTCAACTTTTGAAGGCGCTCAACCTGCGAGCGACGGACCGCGGCATTGTCGATATCGAGAACCGGAATCTGCGGCTCCTCCGGGGCGGGGTATGCATTCACGCCGACGATAAGGTCGCGGCCGGAGTCGATGCAGGCTTGCCTGCGCGCGGCCGCCTCCTCAATCCGCATCTTGGGGATGCCGGTCTCGATCGCCTTGGCCATGCCGCCGAGAGACTCGATTTCCTCTATCAATGTCCACGCTGCGTGCATTAATTCGTGCGTCAAGCGCTCCACATAGTAGGATCCGGCCCAGGGATCAATGACTCGTGTGATGCCGGTTTCCTCCTGCAGAAAGATCTGGGTGTTGCGCGCGATCCGCGCCGAAAACTCGGTGGGCAGCGCCAAGGCTTCATCGAGCGCGTTGGTGTGCAGGGACTGCGTGTGGCCCAGAGCCGCGGCGAGAGCCTCTACGCATGTGCGCACGATGTTGTTGTAGGGATCCTGGGCTGTGAGGCTCCATCCGGAGGTCTGCGAATGCGCGCGGAGAGCGAGGGATTTCGGGTTTCTGGCATCGAAGCGCTTTACCAGTTTTGCCCAAAGCACACGCGCGGCCCGCATTTTGGCAATCTCCATGAAGTGGTTCATGCCGATGCCCCAGAAGAAGGAGATGCGCGGTGCGAAGTCGTCTACACTCAGTCCTGCTTTTACGCCCGCGCGAAGGTACTCGATCCCGTCGGCCAGCGTGTAGGCAAGCTCAAGATCCGCCGTCGCACCAGCTTCCTGCATGTGGTAGCCGCTCACGCTGATGCAGTTAAATTTTGGCATTTTCGCGGCACAGTACCGAAAGATGTCACCGATGATGCGCATGGATGACTCGGGAGGATAGATATATGTATTGCGGACCATGAACTCTTTCAGGATGTCGTTCTGAATGGTTCCGGTCAGCTTCTCGATCGGGACGCCCTGTTCTTCGGCAGCGACGATATAGAAGGCCATGATGGGAAGCACGGCGCCGTTCATCGTCATCGATACGGACATCTGGTCGATCGGGATCTGATCGAAGAGGAGCTTCATGTCGAGGACCGAGTCGATCGCAACACCGGCTTTGCCAACGTCTCCTGTGACACGTTCGTGATCGGAGTCGTATCCGCGATGCGTGGCAAGATCGAAGGCAACTGAGAGGCCCTTTTGTCCAGCGGCGAGATTCCGCCTGTAGAAGGCGTTGGACTCTTCGGCGGTGGAAAATCCCGCGTATTGGCGAATGGTCCAGGGCTGCATTGCGTACATGGTGCTGTAAGGACCGCGCATGAAGGGCGGAATTCCAGCGGCGTACTCCAGGTGTTCAAGGCCGGCTAGATCCGCCTTTGTGTAGGAGGTCTTGACGTGAGATGTTCTCGGGCGTGAGCCATTTCGCGGATTCGTGCTCAGTGCCTTGAACCACGGCGGGCCTATAATCGATTTCTGAGAAATCCGGTCGCATGCTTAATCCTTGATCCCCAGCCGCTGCTGCCATCTGCTGAAGAATTCAACCGGGTTGCTGCGCAGATGAACGAAGTCTGCGATGCCCAGTTTCGTAAGCTCTTCTGCGCTGTCTGGGTTGCCGGCAATCACCACTGGCATATCGCGAGTGAGGTTCTTCAGGCCGGCAAAGAGACCTGTTGCGTGTTTCAGATATTCGCCATCCGAACTGCAAAGCACGATGAGATCGGCTTCGCAGAGTGCGATCTGAACTGGATCAGAGAACTGACGCGATACCGTGGAGAGGCCGGCGCACGCAAAGATGTCCGCAACGAACTGAGAACGAGCGCTGCGCATCTTGAGATCGCCGATCTCTGCGAGCAAGATGCGGGGCTTTGTGCCTGTCAGGATTGCGTGGCGCTCAGACCGAAGCCGCAGTTCCTCGTAGGGTTGTGCGCCACGGCGTGTGCTATTTTTGTGCGCCGGATCGATGCGGCTTAGAACATCTTCCGCTGGATCGGCATATCGATTCGTTCCAGTGAGGATGCTTCTGCGCGACGCGGCGGCTTGCTCTCGTTCGGTTCGAGAGGCCTCGAGCCTTTGCGCAATCATTCCAGCCTCGCTGGCCTTTCGAAAGCCTCCTGACCGCTCAACCTCCCGCATCAGTTCCCAACTTCGGTGGGCAACGGAGTCGGTGATTACTTCTAGAAAGTACGATCCTCCGCCGGGATCGGCGACGCGAGCGAGCTGCGCTTCGTGCCTGAGAATCAGCTGGGTGTTTCGCGCGAGCCGTTGGCTGGCCGCATCCGGAGTTTTGTGGCACGCATCGAACGGCACGATCGAGATGGAGTCCGCACCACCGATGACGGCGGACATGGCTTCTGTGGTCGCGCGCAGTACGTTGACATGCGGATCGAAGATTGTCTTGTTCCAGTTTGAGGTGCTCGCATGGATGCGCGCCTTGGCGCGATCGCGGCTGCCGCCAAAGCTCTCGACAACCTGCGACCACAGCATGCGAAAGGCGCGGAATTTGGCAATCTGAATAAAGAAACTGGCGCCAATCGCAAAGGAGAATGAGATGGAGTTCGCGACGCGATCCGCCGACAGACCATGCTGTTGCATCTCCGCCATGAAATCGATGGCGGCCGCGAGAGTGAACCCAACTTCCTCAACGGCGTTTGCGCCAGATTGCTCGAATGTCTCGCCGTGGATCGTGAAGGGACGAAGGGAGGGTGGCTGCGATGTGACGATCTCAGCCGCGAACTCAAAATTTGACGCCGGATCCGATCCTGTTGAGATCATCGCGCCGTGTTGCCGCCCGCTCAGGCGCTCCAGGAGAAGGCGAAGGAAAGGCTCGTCCGCGTCTTCGAATTGAAGGGGAACCTCTTCGAGGTTCGTGAGCAGCAACTCAAGATCCGACTCATTGGCGACTCGCACTTTGCTGAATGCAATCTCTTCAGCTCCGGCAGCGGCCGCACTGAGCGCAGCGCGGTTGGCTTCGTCGAGACCATCGGCTACGACTTCCTCTCGAATCATCCAGCCGGGCGTCGACCGCGTGCTGCGCATGTAGGGGAAGTCGCCGGGCGCGGCATTCGGTTGCTTCAGTCCTGCTGTGTCTTCGGACCTATAGTAGGGCTTGGCGGAGAATCCTTCGCCGGTCTGCCAGAGCAGCTTTCGCGCGTAGTCGGCGCCCTTCAGATCTTTGCGGATGACTTCTTCCCAATCCTGGGTAGTGGTTGGCGCAAACTCGGCAAGGAATCCGGTGGTTGTCATCGCGTTCCCTTGTCTTTTGGATCTTCGACAATCTCGATGAGAACCCCGAGTGGGTTTTCGGTCCTCGACTTCGGATGGACGAAGAAGACGGTTGTCCCTCGCGAACCCTTGCGGGGCGCTTTGTCTATGATTTGAAAGCCGCCGGACTTCATGACATCGAATGCCTCCTGCGCGTCGTCCACTCGAAACGCCACGTGGGCCAGTCCGCCTCGGTTGCCGTTTTTCTCAATCAGTTTTTGAACCGGGGAGTCGGGAGTCAGCGGCTCGAGCAACTGAATCAGGTTCGGTCCGTCACCAACCTGGAGCAGAACCTCACGGACCTGATCCGATCCGAACACCTCCTCGCGGTGAATCTCGCGAAATCCCAACATGCTGTATGCGCTGACCTGTCCTTCCAGATCACCTGGCTTCACGGCAATGGCCACGTGGTCAACAAACCTGATTCCCGGAGCGTTCTTTAATTCTTCCTGCATGGCGCTCTTTACTACCTCAATTCAGCGATCTCGAACTAGTTGCAGAAGATGGCGTTGAGACGATCGAGAAAACTCCCTCGGGGGCTAAAGCCCGCTATTTATCCGCATTGTACGGTACGGCTAAAGCCGTGCTCTTTCAAAACCGCGATTGTGAACCAACTCCAGACATCGCGAATTCTGGCTCGGATCTCATTCGAACTCAACGAGAGCGTGGTGGACTTTTACTGAGTCACCAGGCGTTACCCGCACGCTTTTTACGGTTGCCCTGCGTTGCGCGATGACCTGCGTTTCCATCTTCATGGCTTCTAAAACGATGATCAGGTCGTTTGGTTCCACCGTCTGGCCGGGGACAACGTGAACGCTGATCACGAGTCCGTTAATTGGGCTGCGGCATACCTGCTCGTCATCAGCCTCGGTGGGGGCAGAGAGAGGCTGGACCAGGGAGCCGGGGACGGTCGCAGGCGAGTAGGTGACGGGAGCAGATGGATACGAATCGTAACTCGGCTCGCTTTCGGCGTCGTCTACAACTTCGACCTCCGCTTCGTAGGTCTTACCGTCGATTGTGATCCGAAGCTTCAACGTGCTTCCTTTCAGAGGGGATTCAAATCCGCCTCATCTCTTCGAACGGAGGTTGTGCGACGCTTGAACGAAGACGCGTCCCTGCTGCGACCATGGGCTGACGGCCTGCTGGGCGGACAAGGGTGTGACGGAGCGAATATGCGCGTGCCGCCCCAGAAATGCTGTGGTGGCGGCCGTGATGGTTGCCAGGATCTCGGGCGCGACCCGCTCCGAATCGGACTCGATCCGAGTTTCCGTTGCGCGGCTCGCGTGGCTGGCCTGAGTTTCCGATGCCGGAGCGATCTCTGCGGCGGAGTCGCGCAGCGCCGTCATGCGAACTTCCAGCGAGTGCAGAGCGCCGGTCAATGCGAGCAGCTTCTTGTGAATCTGCGCCTGCTCGTCCGAGACGCTCCGCCGAAGCAGGCGCTGCAGAACGACCCATATTACAGCAAATCCTGCTAGAACAACTGCCAGCAGCACGACAATATCTGTCCAATGCAATGTCATGCAATACTCCACTTCATAAGGGAATCAGCCCGTGCTTTTTCTGGGGGCGCAGTTCCCGCTTGCCATGCAGCGATTCCAATGCGAGCGCAAGATATCGTCGCGTCTCTGCCGGCTCGATGATGTCATCTACCAATCGCCGTCCTGCTGCTACGTAGGGATTGGCAAACGTATCTCGATACTCCTCCACGAGTTCTTTGCGTTTCGCCGCCTGGTCCGCGGCGCCATCGATCTCACGCCTGAAGACGATCTCCGCGGCGCCTTCAGCGCCCATCACCGCAATCTCGGCCGTAGGCCAGGCGACAACGCGATCGGCGCCGAGCCCCTTGGAGCACATGGCAATGTAGGCGCCGCCGTAGGCCTTGCGGAGGACGACCGTGATCTTGGGAACCGTCGCCGCTGAGTAGGCAAACAAGAGCTTGGCGCCGTGGCGAATGATGCCGCCGCGCTCCTGCTCGACGCCGGGAAGGAAACCGGGAACGTCGACGAATGTCAGCAGCGGAATGTTGAATGCGTTGCAGAAGCGCACAAAGCGCGCAGCCTTGTCGGATGCGTTGATATCGAGCGCGCCGGCAAGAACGCTCGGCTGGTTGGCCACAATCCCAACGGAGCGGCCTTGCAGACGGCCGAAGCCGATCACGATGTTTGCAGCGAATCCGGGTTGAATTTCGAGAAAATCGTGGTTGTCCACGACGCGCGCTATGACACTCCGCACATCGTAGGCGACCTTTGCTTCCACCGGGACGATTGTGCTCAGGTCCGAATCGGACTTCAATTTTGAATTGAAAGGGACTCGCGGCGGATCCTCAAGGTTGTTTGAAGGCATGAAGCCAAGCAGCCGACGGCAAAGCTGTATCGCGTGATCGTCATCCTGCGCGATCAGGTGAACGACACCGGCGTTGTTCATCTGGGAATGCGGGCCGCCAAGCTCCTCGGAGCTTACTTCTTCGCCGGTGACCTGCTTGATGACCTGCGGTCCGGTAATGAACATCCGTGCCTGCTGCGTCTGGATCACGAAGTCAGTCAGCGCAGGGCTGTAAGCGGCGCCGCCCGCACAGGGACCGCAGATGAGGGAAATCTGGGGAACGGTGCCAGACAGCATCACGTTGTTGTAGAAGACCCGGGCGTAGCCGGCCAGGCTGTCGATACCCTCCTGCACGCGCGCGCCGCCAGAATCATTGATGAAGATGAAAGGGCTGCCGGTCTTGAGCGACATGCCCATCATTTCGGCCACTTTGTTGCAGTGGGTCTCGCCGGCCGCACCGCCAACCACGGTGAAGTCCTGACTGGCAAGGTGCACAATGCGTCCGTCGATGGTGGCGCAACCTGTGACAACCCCGTCGGCGGGCAACTCCTTTTCGGCCATTCCAAAGTAGGTGGCGCGATGGCGCGCGAAGAGCCCAATTTCCTCGAAGCTGTCCTTGTCGACCAACGACTGAACACGCTCGCGCGCAGAGAGCCTTCCGGACTCGTGCTGTTTCTTGATGCGGTCCTTGCCACCGCCGAGTTCGAGTTGTTCGCGCTTCGCAAGAAGATCGGCGACCTTGTCCTGCATCGTCTTTGCCTTCGTGCCTTCTTGCTGCTTTGACATTCCTTCTCCTGGGCGGAATCCAACCTAGAGCGGTTGCATAAATGCCGACGAGTGCAGAGCATCCCTCAGGGGCTAAAGCCCAGGTACTATGCGGCTTCGGCGGCACGGCTAAAGCCGTGCCCTTTCAAAACCTGGTTTGTGCAACCAGCTCTAGAATCCGCACGTTTGGCCGCCCTTAATTCCCTTCAAATGCAACCTGTCATCTTATTCCTGCAATAGGACCGAAGAATGTGACCCAGTTCACTTGGTTTTCCGCGGTATACGCGGGTTGGCGGGCGTGGGAGCGGGCGGCGTTCAGCATGAGGAATGGTCTCAATCCGGGTGCTTGCGCCGCCCTTACCCGATTGAGCACAAGGGTCTTGCTGGATTTCAGGTATCGCGGGCGTTACCGGCTGTGATAGGAAGAGCGGTATGGATAGCGATGGATTTCTTGAAGCGAGCGATGGTCTGGCGAGCGTGCGTCACGATGGTGATGAGATGGCTCCCGCCGACAGGCGTCGCTGGTCGATTGCGCTGCTGCTGGGGCTCGGGGTGCTGGTCAATTACTTCGATCGCGTGAATCTTACGGTTTCGCACGACGCGCTGGTTTCTGAGTTTCGAATTTCCGATGTTACTTTCGGGCTGTTGCTGGGGGCGTACAACTGGACTTACGCGCTGTGCCAGCTTCCGTCGGGCGTTCTGCTGGATCGGTTCGGCGTGCGGCGCGTTGGCTGCGTGAGCACTCTGCTGTGGAGTATTGCCTCTTTTGCAGCGGCGATCACGAAGAGCATGGCGGGATTCTTCGGTGCGCGATTCCTGCTTGGCGATTGGAGAGGCGCCGACATTTCCGGCAAATGCCAAGGCTATCGGGCACTGGTTTCCACCGCGAGAGCGAAGCCTGGCGACGAGCTGCTTTGACGGTGCAGCAAAGTTCTCTTCGGCGATTGGCGTGCCGCTGATTGGGCTGATGTTGTTGCGCATTGGGTGGAGATTGAGTTTTGCGGCCACAGGTTTGATCAGCTTTCTTTACTTCCTTCTATTCGTTGGCGTCTATCGCGATCCCGAGAAAAGCTGGACCACGCTGAGCGCCGTGCGGCCCGATGCGCGTGTTTCACTGGGTTATCTGCTGCGGCGCAGAAAAGTGATTGGCTTGGCGCTTGGATATGGATCCTACAACTATGTCTTCTACCTGCTGCTGACATGGCTCCCGGTTTATCTGTCGAGAACGCTGCACATTGATCTTGCGCACTCCTTTCTCTACACGGGCGTGCCATGGCTCGTTGCGACTGCAACGGACGTCTTGATCGGCGGATGGCTGGTGGACACGCTGATCCGAAAGGGGTGGAACGCGGATCATGTGCGCCGGATGGTGCTGGTGGGCGGAACGGCAATGGGACTCGGCATTCTGGGCGCAGCGCGAGCGCACACGCCGGGGCAGGCGTTGTTCTGGATCAGCGTATCGATTGGAGGCCTTTCGGCAGCCGCGCCGGTTGGGTGGTCTGTGCCCTCGCTGATTGCTCCGGGGAACAGTGTGGGCAAGCTGGGCGGGATCATGAACTTTTCAAACCAGATTTCGGGGATTGCGGCGCCGCTTATCACTGGATACCTGGTGAGTGGCAGGCAGTCATTCGCAGGCGCATTTCTAGTAGCGGCAGCGTACCTGGTGATTGGCATTGCGTCATACATCTTTCTGCTGGGCGAGATTCGAACGATTGCGTTGCCGGCAGCGGAGGCGTGATGTGCCTGAGTCGTACAATGACATCGGCGAAGCGCATGAGGAAGATATCTGATCGGGTACGGGAGATGAGGGACCAAGGGGCGGGTTGCCGACCAAAGGTTGATTGCAGCTCGCGATTGCGCCGCGGAGGACTGGCGGTCGCGGTGGCTTTGGCGGTTCTGTTTCCCGGCGCGCAACGATTGCGGGGGCAGCAAGCGGGAAGCGCAACAATCGAGGGCTCAGTTCGAGACGAATCAGGAGCGGGAGTGGCGAACGCCTCCGTGCGCCTGCAGAAACAGGGTGATGCGGCTGCCGGAGAGCGAAAGACCGGCACGGACGGTGGGTTCATATTTCCAGAGCTTCCACTTGGAATTTATCTGCTGAGTGCGGCGAAAGGGGATCAGCAAAGCAGTGTGATGGTGGTGAACGCGACGGTTGGCGGCGGCAGGAGCCGAGCGGATTTTACGCTTCAGACTCAAAACCAGGGCAGCGGGGAGAAATCGCAGGCCACGCAACCGCAAGCGGCGCGGGACATGGAATTTGCCGATACGCCAAATTTTACGGTTGCGGGAGTCACGGACTGGACTGCGGCCGGCGGCCACGGATCTGATGCCAGTTTGCGCACAAGCGAATCGCTGACCCGGGAGACTCTGGGATTGAAGCCCAAGGCGACGGAGGCGGGGAGTGCCGACGGCGATTCAAAGGAGATGGAGAGCAGGCTGCGATCCGAAGTTGAAAAGGAGCCGAAGGATTTCGAGGCGAACCACAGGCTGGGAAAATTCTATCTCCGGGCAGGAAAGTTTGCGCAGGCGATCGACCCGCTTGAAAATGCATATCAAATCGACGCGAAGGATGCGGACAACGAGTATGATCTTGCGCTGGCGCTGAAGGGAAATGGAGAGGCAGCGCGTGCGCGCGAACATGTACAGAAGCTGATTACGGGAAGCGACAAGGCTGAGTATCATCGGCTGGCCGGCGAGGTGGCTGAGAGTCTCGGCGATCCTCTTGCGGCGGTGCACGAATTTGAGCGGGCCGTTCGCATGGAGCCGAGCGAACAGAACTACTTCGCGTGGGGCTCTGAGCTTTTGTTGCATCGCGCGGTGTGGCAAGCGAAGGATGTGTTCACTGCAGGGGCGAAGGCTTATCCGAAGTCAGCGCGCATGCTGACGGCCCTTGGTGCGGCGCTGTTTGCGGGCGCGATGTATGACGAGGCGGCTCGGCGGCTTTGCGAGGCGTCGGATCTGAGTCCGGAAGACGCTGATCCTTACCTCTTCATGGGCAAGGTTGAGCTGGCGGCTCCGAATCCGCTGCCGTGCGTGGAGCAAAAGCTTGCGCGGTTTGTTGAGCGGCAGCCGGGAAATGCGCTGGCTAACTACTACTACGCGATGACGTTCTGGAAGCAGCATGGACACGCGACCGACCCGCAGACGCTCGATCATGTGGAGACGATGCTGGCGAAAGCGGTGACGATCGATCCCAAGTGCAGCAGCGCCTATCTGCAGCTTGGGGTTCTGGAAGCGTCGCGCCATGATTTCGAGAAAGCGATCGGGTACTACACGAGGGCGATCGAAGCAGAGCCGCAGATGAGCGAGGCGCATTACCGGCTTGGCGTCGCGTATGACCGGGTCGGCGAGAAGACGAAGGCTGCGCAGGAATTCAAGGCGCACGATGAGATTGAAAAGCAGCAGGCAGCAACGGTCGACCGGCAGCGGCATGAGGTGAAGCAATTCCTTGTCGTGGTGGACAAGAAGTCTGCTGATCAGTGATCAGGGATCAGGGATCAGTGGTCAGGATGAGTAACACTCGCCGTCAGACAATCGCAGCCCGTATCACAATGTGATAAGTGTGCCCCCCCTCCCCATATTCTGTAAATAAGTTACTTATTTTCAATGGGTTAGGAGAGAGGCGTGGCGCTAAAATCCTCTGCTCATTGGACTTAGCCGCAGAATTCTCTCAGTAAAGGAGTTACGGCCGTTTTGAGGGCGGTTTTGAGCATTTCGGTCTCACATTGTGGTGTGGGCGTTGAAATCGGGACCGGCTGCGGTTGACCCTTTTCGGTTCCAACTTCAACTCTTTTATTGTGCGCTGGAGGGGAGGGAATTCTGCAGCAAAGAGGGAACGAGCAAGTCAGCGAGTTAGCCGCGCTTTGCGCGTGTTAGCAGGTTAGCGGTACTTCCTCATCATTTTGGCTTGTTGGGGGAGATGATGCCGTCACCTTCACGGATGGTGAGGATCTGGTTGGCTTTGACGTTGGTGAATCGCTCGACTTTTTGCGTGGTGGGCCATTTCACTTCGATTGCGTCGATTGTCTCGACTGTGCCGAGGCCGAAGTGAAGCCGAAGGTCGTTCTGCGACATGACGCTGGCGCCGCTGCACACTTCATCCATCTGGATGTGCTTGCCGGTAATGACGCGCGCTCGGGCACCGATGGCAGTCCGATTGCACTTTGTGCCGATGAGCTTGAGCTTGATCCAATTCTGCTTGTTGCCGCCGACGTTGTGGAGCAGCGAAGGAACGTCATTCATGTTCAGGATGAGAATGTCCATGCCGCCGTCGTTGTCGTAGTCGCCGAAGGCCGCACCGCGACTGGAGAATCGTGCGGTGATGCCGGGACCCATCTCCGCGGAAACGTCTTTGAAGTGCCCGTTGCCGAGGTTCTTGTAGACGAGGCGCGGATTCTTGAAGGTCTCGCCGAATTTGTAGTTGTCGATCTCGGGATAGACGTGCCCGTTGATCTGCACGATGTCAGACCATCCGTCGTTGTCGTAGTCGATGAAGCCACAGCCCCAGGCGACGTAGTTGTTGTTGATCCCAACGCCGGAGTTAAAGGAGAGATCGCTGAAGGTGCCGTCGCCGTTGTTGTGGTAGAGGTTGCAGGTGTCGTCGGCAAAGTTGGTCTTGAAGATGTCGAACCAGCCATCGCAGTCGTAGTCCGCTACGCCGAGGCCCATTCCGGCCTGCTCGTGGCCGTCGTCGTTGTAGGCGCATCCTGCCATGACCGCGATGTCGGTAAATGTGCCGTCGTGATTGTTCTTGAAGAGGATGCTCGGCATGGAGTCGACGGCGACGTAGATGTCGGGCCATCCGTCGTTGTCGAAGTCGCAGCAGACGGACGTGATGGAAAAGCGCGGACCGGGTTTGAGGATGCCGGCCTTCTCAGAGACGTCAGTGAAGGTGCCGTCGCCGTTGTTGTGGTAAAGGATGTTCGTGTCACCCGGAAGTCCGCGAGGGCCACACATGGTTGGAACGCCTTTCCACTGGCAGAAGCTTGCGTCGCTGATCGACGGCGGCTTGTCAGGATCGAGCTTGACGAAGTTGCAAACGAAGAGGTCGAGGTGACCGTCGCGGTCGTAGTCGAGGAAGCTGCAGCCTGTTCCCCAGCGGCCCTTGCTTTGGGAGAGACCGGCCTTTGACGTCACATCGGTGAAGGTGCCGTTGCCGTTGTTGTGGAACAGGATGTTGTGTCCCCAGAAGGTGCAGAAGAGGTCGTCCCATCCGTCGTTGTCGTAGTCGCCGACACAGATGCCGGTCTGCCACCCACTTCGGCCGAGGCCTGACTTCTCGGTCACGTCGGTAAAGGTGCCGTCGCGATTGTTCTTGTAGAGGTGAGTTGTGGGCTCTTTTCCGGGGGGCCAATGCTCATCGAGGCGGCTGCCGTTGGTGAGATAGATGTCGAGCCAACCGTCGTTGTCGTAATCGAAGAAGGCGATCCCGCTTCCCTTCGTCTCAATGATGATTCGCTTGTGTTCGACGCCGCCCCAGACATTGGGAATGTTGAGGCCGGCGTGCGCGGCGACATCGATGAATTGCACGGGCGATGCAGGCGGAGCGGTTACGGCGGCCTGGACTTGTGAACGCTCTCCCCACTTCCAAAGCGGGGTCATGAGCGTGTCGAGGAGCGTGTTGCCGAGCACAAACAGCGAGGACCCAAGGAGGCGGCGCCGAGGAATGATCATAGATTGTCGTGATTATAGAAACCAGGGATCGAGTCTGAAAACCGGAGAGGCATTCCAGGCGCAGTGCCATGAGGGAGCTTCATCGGCTTTTGACCTTCGGAAAAGGATGAGGAACAATGCCAACGCCTTCCTTTACCGCGATGATCGCGTCGATCGGCACATTTGTGAGCTTGTCGACCTGGCCGCTTGGCCATGTGATTTGAAGGGAGTCGACCTTGGTTCGCTTGCCGAGGCCGAAGTGGATGCGGGGATCGCTGGCCGACATGTAGCTTGTGCCGCCCTTTGACTGGTCGAACTGAACGACGCCCTCGGAAGTCAGCTTGAGCGCGGAGCCGATGCCGTCGCGATTGGATTTGGTACCGATAAGGAGCACTTCAAGCCAGTGGTTTGATGCGCCTTCGTTGCGCATGAGCTCAGGGTAGTCGCCGCGGCAGTTCACCACGAATCCAACCTGACCGTCGTTGAAGAAATCGGCCGTTGCCAGCCCGCGTCCGACGACGGGATGGTTGAAGTCGGGGCCGAGCGAGTCGGAAGATTTTTCGAATTGGCCATGACCCAGGTTGTGAAACATCAGCAAGGGTTCTTCGTAGGAGACGAGGCTGTGATAGAGGTGTACGTTGTCGAGCATGGCGCCGTTCGCCTGCAGGATGTCTGGCCACCCATCGTTGTCGTAGTCGATGAACTTGGCGGAGACGCCGCTGAGCAGCATTGCCTTGTTACCGATTCCCGAACTGTAGGTGACGTCTGTGAAGGTGCCGTCGCCATTGTTGTGATAGAGGCGATTCAATTCGAAATCAAGATGCGTGATGTAGATGTCGAGAAGGCCGTCGCCGTCCACGTCAGCCGCATCGATGCCCATTCCGGCTTCGTAGCGGCCGTCCTCGCTTGCAGCGAGACCGGAGATGAGCGAGACATCGCTGAATGTGCCGTCGTGATTGTTTTGAAGAAGGAAATTCGGCCATGTGTCGTTGGCGACGGCGATATCAGGCCAGCCGCCGTTGTTCAGGTCGGCGAGAACGAGGCCCATGCCCTTCGACTCCGGCAGGCCCACGCCGGACTTGTCGCTGACGTCAGTGAACGTGCCGTCGTGGTTGTTGCGATAGAGTTTGGTCTTCTGGCCGCGGTAGTTGTTGGGATTGCAATAAGAGCGATAGCCCGGCGCGCGCTCTCCGCACCACATGTTGTTCTTTGGCGACCAGTCAAGATAGTTCGTGACCACGAGGTCAAGCCAACCATCCTTGTCAAAGTCAAACCAGCCCGCGCTGGTGGACCACGCGCCCTCGTCGGCGACTCCGGCTTGAGCAGTCACATCTGTGAATGTGCCGTCGCCGTTGTTGCGGTAGAGAATCGCTCGCCCGTAGCCGGTGACGTACAAATCGGGCAAGCCGTTGTTGTTGTAGTCGCCGACCGCGACGCCTTGTCCGTAGTGGCCTTCGCCGCCTACGCCCGCTTTCTCGGTGACATCGGTAAAGGTTCCGTCACCATTGTTGCGGTACAGTGCGGAGCGCAGAGGGTGCGCGGGCTTGTAGGCGTCTGTCGCGCCGGATTGGACGAAGTAGAGATCCATGAGGCCGTCCTGGTTGTAGTCGATCCAGGCGACACCGGTTCCCATGGTTTCCAGATAGTATTTCTCGTCGGTCTGCGTGGAATCCTGCTTGAAGGTGATGCCTGCGGCTTTGCGAATGTCAGTGAAGCGGACGGTGACGGCTGGAGCGGCCTTGGCAGTCTGGGCGGGCGGGGCAGACGGCTTTGGCGATTGCTGCGCGCGCTGCATCGACGAGCGCGGACGCGATGGAGAGAGCCAGCAGCAGAAGGACGCCAACCGGGCGGGTACGCAGGCTCATAGGGTTCGGTCCGCGAGAGACAGCGCCAACTGAAGGAGCTGTTCCTTGTTGACCGCGGTCATGGATTGGTCGCCGGGAGGAGGAGCGGCCGACGCTCGATCAAGGGCACTCTCGATCTGATTGATCTCAAGGCTTGCGCCCGAACTGCTCTCCTTGAAGCGATTCAGAACTTCCCTCGCTTTGTCGATCTTTCCAATCTGGAAGTAGAAGACGCCGAGCGTGGAATAGCCGCCCGCCCACTCAGGAAGCAGGTCGACTGCGCGTTCAAGCTGCGAGGCGGCCTGGGCGGTGTTGCCCTGCATGGCTGAAGTCAGACCGAGTCCCCAGTAGATTTTTCCCGAGCCCGGGATTCGCGACTGGCCCTTGGCGAGCGTCTGCTGCGCTGCTGCGGTGTCGCTGGAGCGCAGACTGATGAGGGCCAGCGACAGATAATTCTGATCGTTGTCTGGATTGCGCTGGATGGCGTCGCGAAAGATGTCTGCTGCGCGGGCGGTATCTCCAAGGTGCGCGTAGATGTCTCCGAGCAGCGTGAGGTATGCGTCGTCTTTGCGGCCTGTTTCGGAGACCTGGTTGGCTGTTTCGAGCGCCTGGGAATATTGGCGCTTATGGAAGTATGCGTTGGCGAGGTTGAACTTTACCTCATCGGAGTTTGGGTTCGCCTGGAGCGCCGCCTGAAAGTGCTGGATTGCATCGTCATATAGATGGTAGCGGGCGAGAAGGACGCCGACTCCAGTGACAGTGCGGTAATCGCCGGCGCTCAACTTGTCGAGCTGTGCGATGGTGCTGCGCGCGTCATCGAGCTTTCCGGCTTTGAGGTATGCCTCCGCAAGCATGTAGAGGTCTTCGGGCTGATCGGGATGCTTCTGGACCTGATTGGTGAGCTCGGTCAGGTCGAGCTGATTGCGCTCGCCCGGCGCGAGTTTGGAGCGGTTGTCGAGATAGTCGAAGAGGTGCTCGTATGGATAGGGGCCGGAGGAGGAGTTCTTCGACATGGTCTTGAATACGTTCAGGTCGCGCTCCGCAGCGGCTGTTTCGTGCAGGCTCCGTTCGACCATCGCAAGCTTGTAATAGCCGTTTGCCGGATCCTTGCTGACGCGAACGTATCTCCTGAGAAGTTCTTCGGCCTCGGGGAGTCTCTTTGCGGCGATTCTGATGTTGGCGAGCTCGAGGAGAGCGTCGGGGAAATCGGGATTGGCGCGAAGAGTCTGCTGGAAAAAGGACTCAGCGGCGGCAGCGTCACCCTGGCGCTCGGCGATGAAGCCGAGATTGAACAGGCAAGTGCTGTTTTGAGGTTCGAGCTTCAGACCCTGCTGAAAGTATTGCTTTGCTTCGTCGAATCTGCCGAGATTGCGATAGGAGAGGCCGATAAATGCGTAAGAACGAGCGGAGTTTTCAATCGCAAGGAGCTTTTTGAACTGTTCGATGGCCTTTTCAACCTTGCCTGCCATGAAGTAGCTCTCGCCCAGTGCGGCGATGAGATCGGTGCGGGTTGGCGCGAGCTCGACTCCGGATTCAAGGAGGGGTATCGCATCCTCAAAGTAGTTTTGAGACATGCTGACCTGCGCCATCAGGAAGATGACATCAATGTTTTCAGGCGCCAGCTTGTGCGCGCGCATGAGCAGGTTGAGGGCGTCGAGGGGGCGGGACTGATTGGTGTAAGCCTGTGCGAGCAGGCAGAGCGTCTCGGGCGACTCCGGTTTGAGTTTGAGGGCGCGAGCAAGTGTGTGTTCCGCTTTCGGAAATTCACCAAGGCGAAGAAGGTCCTCGCCGAGGTTGTAGAGGATCTCGAATGTCTCCGGCTGCAGGGCGTCAGCCTTTTCCAGCTCAAGTTGCGCGGCTTTGTATTGCTTTTCTGAGGCCAGCAATAGTCCGAGAGAGAAGTGCACCTGTACATCAGCCGTGTCTTGCTCGGAGAGCTCGTTGGCTGTGCGCAACGCATCCGCAGCGCGGTGACTTTGGAAATAAGCGCGAATGAGATTGAACCGGGCTGCGGTTGTCATTGGCCGCACTCGTTCAAGGTGGGGAATCGCCTCTGCAGCCGAGCCTTTCATCAACAACAGAACGCCGAGGTTATAGTTCGCGTCGGAGCTTGAGGGATCGATGCGCAGGACGGCACGAAACTCTTTTTCAGCGAGGTCGAACTGCTTTTGGGATGCGTAAACGTTGCCGAGATTGACGTGAGACTTTGCGGACCTGGGGTTGAGTTGGAGAGCTTTTTGAAAGGATGCAATCGCGCCGGTGAAGTCCTTCTGGTTCGATTGGATGATTCCAAGCAGGTTGTAGCCTTCAACGCTGGAGGGGTGATGCTGCAGTTGTTCAAGAGCGGCAGTTTTGGCCTCGGAAAGACGGTGCTCCTTGAGAAGAGACTCCGCTTCTGCGAAGTCAGATGATGAGGTCTGCTGAGCGGCGCAGTGCGGAGCTGCGCAAAGCAGGCTTGCCAAAACGAGAGTGGCTGCCAGTCGCGACCACGCCAGGACGATTGGGTTCATAGGATTCGATGCGGTGTGGGACTGCGCCCCCTCGCGACGGCTTTGAGTAAGCTCCAATGCGTTTTCCGGATTACACGTGTTGCGGAAACGCCGTAAGGCGGTCATTGTAGCATCTCCATTGCTTGCTTCGCGCCCGCGTTTTGCGGCTGAAGACGCAGTAGTTCTTGCAGGACTTCGCGCGCTTTCGGCTTGTTGTTTTGAAGGGCATAAAGGCGTGCGAGGTTGAGATAGGACTGATCGAAGTTTGGCGCAACGCGAATTCCGGACTTGAACTGCTCTTCGGCCTTCGCGTAGTTCTGCTGTCGAACGAAGAGGACCCCGAGATTATTCATCGCTTCCGGATAGTCAGGGCGAAGCTCGATGGCGCGCTCAAGGAACTGAGATGCCTGCTGCATCTGATTCTGCTGGGCGTACAGCATCCCGAGACTGTAGTTAATCTCGGGGTCATCGGGTTGCAAAGCAAGGGCGCGGCTCAGCGACTCCTGCGCCTTGCGCGAAATCCCGCTGGCGCCGATACAGGTTCCCAAGGTTCAGAAAGGCAATTGCGTAATTTGGCCGGAGGCTGATCGATTTCTGAAAGTTGCGGATGGCCTCTTCAGCATTTCCCTGCTGGGCAGCCATCATGCCGAGATTATTCCAGGCTTCAGGGAAGTTGGGCCGCAGTTTGACGGTCTGTTCAAGATAGCGGCTTGCCTCAGTGAAGTTGTTTCTTCGCAGGTTGAGGGTGCCAAGGTTGTAGCAGGCGTCGGCATTGTCGGGCTTCGCAGCGAGGACCTGCTGAAACGACGCTGCGGCCTGATCCAGGTAACCGTGCTGGTACATGGCGACGCCATAGGTGAAGTCGTTGCGCTGAAAGGCGTCCTGGACGAGAAGGCCTGGGAACGGGAGCGCCATGTGCATGCGGGCATCGTTATCGGAGGGAATGGAACGGGCGTCGGCCAACAGATGTGCAGGGTCCACCGTGCCTTGATACACCTTGACGATCATGCCTTCGCGGTCAAGGAGAAACGAGATCGGAACGGGCAGGTCGCGGCGGCGGTCAAAGAGGTGGCGGTAGATGAGGTTGTAGATCCCGGCGATTTCTTCGTTCGCAAAGAGAGTCGTGAAGAAAAAACGCTGTTGCGCTGCAAAGGATCGTGCTGCCTGGGCCGATTTGGCTTCGTCCACATTGATTGCCAGAAGCTGCAGGTTGCTTGACGCCAGGGCGCGATGGTGCTCGTTGAAGAGCTTCAACTGATCGAGGCTGATCGGGGCTGCAGTCGACCAGAAATTCAGCAGCACGATGCCTTTGAGGAACGAGGACAGCGACTGCGTGTTCCCGGCGGGGTCAGGCAGGGAAAACTCGGGCGCTTTGAGCGGCTCGATGAGCCATGTCTCCACCTGAGAAGGCAAGACGTCTGCGGCCTGCTGCGCGGAGGATTCCGCGTAGGCCAACGGGGCGGCGGAAAAGGGATGAGCATTGAATCCGGGAGATCCCTCTTCGAGTTCGATGCGGTGGTTGGCCGGCAACCGGTCAAATACCTGCGACAGGCCGGAAGGCCAGCGGACCGTTGCCCGGATCGGTCCGTCAAGATCGCCGAGGCCGAAGAAGAGCTCCTTGGAGTGCTGGGAAAGAAAGCCTGAACCAGCCTGCAGGTACTTTGTCTGGCGAGTCGTTCCCGCTTCGACGGTGATGGCTGCTGCCGATCGCGTCGCGATTGCTTTTTGTTCCTCGCAATCGGAAGGAGATGGATGGGCCAATGTCGCGCATCGCGTTGTGAAGAACGCGAACCTGCGGGGCGTTACGATTTTTGAGGATGATCTCGAGGCGGCCATCGTGATCGATGTCGGCGAGCGCGAAGGATCGGCTGTCCTCAAGGAAATCCAGCGCCACGGCGCCGGATGCTTCGGTAAATGTGCCGTCGCGGTTGTTCACGAACATGACGTTGCGAGCGTAGCCGTGCCAGGTGTTATCAGAGCGAACGAGCTCGTTGATAGCGTTCCAGCCGCGCTCATATGCGAGCGACGGGGTTGCGTCTTCTGATGACTTTGCGACTACCTGTCGCCAAAAGAAGCCAGCTAGATCGTTCGTTTGCGGTCCCGAGAGGTATCCGTTGGCGACGTAGAGATCGCTGAAGCCGTCATGATCGAAATCCCAGAAATCAGAAGACCACGACCAGCGGCCCATCTCAACGGCGGCTTTGTGGCCGGCATTTTGAAATGTTCCGTCGCCAAGGTTCCGATAGAGCGCATTGCCTCGCGCATGCCGCTGATAGAGCTCGCGAATGTTTTCCGGCGCTTTTTGGTGAAACTGTTGCTGTTGGCTGACGCGTTGCCCAGCTGCTTCCCACATGCTGGGCACATAGATGTCCTGATGCCCGTCGTTGTCGAAATCGGCCCAGCAGCAGCTCATTCCGGCGCCTACGCTCTCGACGTGGGCTTCCTTTGAGACGACTGTAAAGGTGCCATCGCCGTTATTGCGGTAGAGCTGCGAACTGCCGAAATCGTTGGCGACGAAGAGGTCCGGGAGGCCGTTCGCATTCGAGTCGCCCCATGCGCACGCGAAGCTGTAGCGATCGTTGTCGACGTTCAGTCCGGCGGCTTCAGTTGTCTCAACAAAGGTGCCATCGCCCTGGTTGTGAAAGAGGCAGTTGGGCGGGCCGTTGCGGGCGTCGTAATAGGGGATAGGGTAGTGATACTGGTCGAGGCCCAGGTAATACATGTACATGCAGAAGTAGATATCGAGGCGGCCATCGCGGTCGTAGTCCGCAACTGCCGCATGCGTGAATGTGCCCTGCGGCGGGCGCGCGAATTTGAAGGCATCCCGCTTGAGCGAGAAGGTTCCGTCTCCCTGATTGAGGAAGAGCAGGGGACCTGTTCCGCACACGACGAGAAGATCCTGGCGTCCCCGATTCTGGAAGTCGGCAAAGAGGGCGCACGCGGTTTTGTCCAGAACGCCGACGCCGGCCTTTTCTGTGACGTCCTCAAAGGTCCCATCGCCGCGGTTGCGATAGAGGCGGTTCGGCAGGCCGGCGGGCTGGCAGATGTAAAGATCGTCGAAGCCATCATTGTCGAAGTCGCCCGCCGCGATGCCGTTGTTGCCGTATACATCGACTCCAATCGCTCCATCGAGAACCGTGCGCCAGTAGTCGGCGCCGTGCAGCAGCTGACTCTTGTAGGACCCGACTGCGCCGAGTGCGTGTTCAGTTACGTCAATGAAAACGGGACTCTGAGCGATGCAGATGGTTTCTTCTTCAGCGTGCCAGGCGCGGGCCTTCCACGGCTGCGACTCGGCGCGCGTCCACTCGGTTCGCCACGAACCGACGCGCTCTTCACGGCGACCGTCGCTGCGCACGATGACCACGTCGTAGCGGATATCGAGACGAAGAGCGGGAGGGGAACTCGCGATCTTTTCGATGGAGTAGGCCTCGAACTCTGCTGTCTCAACGCGGGCCGGCTGGCCAAGCCAGGCGTGCAGGCTCTGGAGAAAGCTGTCCCTGCCCGTGGTTGTGTCGGCGGAGAAATGCTTTCGCAGAACGTCGATTCCATTGCCTGAGCGCACTTTGGTTTCTGTGGTCGTGCTAAATCGCGAAGCCTGAATCGCATCGTCGAGCGAGCCCGCCAGCGATGCATGATCGCCTGGAGAGACCCTGAGGCCCGATCCCCAGGCTCGGAGAATCGCCTCGATTTCAAGTGCACAGGGCTCGAGCTCGTACTCGTCTGAGCCGGGTGGGACGAGGCGAAAGATGTCTTCCAACGGGGAGGGGGTGGGGTAACGAGGATTGAGGCGAACATCGGCTAAAGGGAATGGATCGAGGCTCCTGGAGGGTTCCGGAATGGCCTCATAGAGCGAGAAAGCACGAAGCGGCGCTGCACGAAGCAGCAGCGGCGCCAATCCGAAGTTCTTGAGAATTGCCCGCCTTGAAATCGACCGGCTTTTATTCCTGGGGTCAGACATCGTTGCCAAAGCAATGCATGGTGCGGGCGAGATGTTGGCAATCATAGCATTCGGGCGAGACGGGTTCGTTTCACCCGGGTTCGGGGGCAGAGTAGAGGTTTGAGAAACAGCGGTCTTTTAAGTCGAGGAATATCCAGAATTTGGTATCGAAAAAGCGGTGTTGCAATGGGGTTCTATAGGCCTCAAACCGTAGATAAAGAATTGTCTCCACCTTTTGGTTGACAAATATCGTACGAATGGACTACGCTTCGTCCCACCAAGATGAAACCGTTTACAAAATGTCGGTTTCAACTCCCGGAATGGATATCAGTTCGCTGAAAGAATCGACTTCAGTTGAGGGCATGTGACAGATCGGAGGGCATTCAGATGGGCCTCGGACGCAGAAACCTTGCTCGGCTAGGGTTAGTAACCGCAACAACCCTATTTCTCTTCTTCTTGCAAACCCCAAATGTTTACGGCCAGGTGGACGCAGGAGCGATTAACGGCACAATTACGGACACGAGCGGCGCCGTTGTGCCCAATGCGCAGGTGACGCTTCTGAACACGGATCAGGGCATCACGCTGGAAACCAGGACAAACAGCAACGGTGGATATACCTTCTCACCGGTGAGACTCGGCCACTACACAGTGACCGTCACGGCGCAGGGCTTTGCAAAAACCACGCAAAAGAATGTCACTGTAAACGTTGCGCAGGTCCTGCAGGTGAACATTCAGGTGAAGCTTGGCGCCACAACTGAGACGGTTGAGGTGAATACCGCCCCACCGCTTCTGCAGACTGAGGAGGCGTCTGTTGGCCAGGTAATCAGCCAGCAGCAAGTGAATAACCTGCCTCTGAATGGCCGCAACTTCACCTTTCTTGCGCAGCTTGGCGCCGGCATGCAGACGCCGCAGGCCGACACTCGTGGCAATGCCGCTTCGGGCGCCTTCTCGGCCAACGGACTTCGCCCCGCACAGAATAACTACCTGCTTGACGGCATCGACAACAACTCGAACGCCGTGGACTTCTTGAACGGAACCAACTTTGTCATTCTGCCCCCTGTTGACGCAATTCAGGAATTCAAGGTGCAGACCGCCAACTTCAGCGCGGAACTGGGCCGCTCAGCCGGCGCAGTTATGAATGCGACGATCAAGTCAGGCACGAACAGCCTGCACGGCGCGGCGTGGGAGTTCTTCCGCAACGACGTACTTGATGCCGCGGACTACTTCGAGAACAACACCGGGGCCAAGAAAGGCGAGCTCCGCCTGAACCAGTTCGGCGGTTCCGCCGGCGGCCCGATCATCAAGAACAAGCTGTTCTTCTTCGGCGACTACGAAGGAAAGCGGCGTGTTCAGGGAACATCTTCGGTTGGCAACGTTCCAACTGCCCTGGAGCGCAGCAGCAACTTTACGAACCTTGTCGACATTCTGGGATTCAACGACGGAACAACCAGGAGCGACATTCTTGGCCGGGCAATCCAAAAGGGCACAGTTCTGGATCCCGGGACAACCCGATTTGTTCCGGCAGGCGCAGTGGATCCCGTTTCAGGAAGAACGAACACAAGTGGCAGCGCCGGATACGTTCGCGATCCGTTCAGCAGCGCCTGTGGACCGGGGCACGCGACTTTCACTCTCGCAGCCTGTCCTGATCTGAATCAGCTCCCGGCGGGCCGGGTCGATCCGGATGCAGTGAAGATCCTGAATCTTTATCCTGCTCCGAATTCAGGCACCCAATCGTATAGCAACAGCCCGAATCTCTACGAGCACGCGAACAGCTTTGACGTCCGAGGGGACTTCAACCCGGAAGAGAAGGATCAGATCTTCGTCCGCTTCAGCTTCTCCGACGATCCCCAATACATTCCGGGAATCTTTGGAGGCATTGCGGATGGAGGCGCGTTCCAGCAGGGTGACCAGACCGCCAGATCCAACCAGGCTGTTGCTGGATACACTCACGTGTTCAACGCAGCCACAATCAACCAGTTGCGCGGCGGATTTGCTCACCTGCACACCACGCGCTTTGGCCCGGAGGGGAACACAGAGGGGATTCCAGCTCAGTACAACATCCAAGGCATCCCTCAGGGACAGGAGAATGGCGGCCTTCCCGCCTTCTCGATCGGCAATCTGGCTACCTTGGGAAGCAACGGATTTCTGCCCTCGGACGAAGTCAGTCAAACTCTTCAGGTGACGGACGACTTCACCAAGATCTACGGCAAGCACAGCTTCAAGATGGGCGTTGAGTATCAGACCGTGAAGTTCTCAACATTGCAGCCGGCATGGTCGCATGGCCAGTTCCAATACAACGGCGGCTTTACAGATATTCCCAATCTGTCGCAAACGGGGGGCGGTCTTGCACCGATGCTGTTACCTCCGGTGGCTGCTCCCGCAACGATTGCTGGGAATCCCAACCCCAACGGCTTCAACTATTCCGGGGGCCCGGACAATGTCTACTCGTCGAATATCAACAAGACCTATGACCATAAGATTTACTTCGCGACCTACTTCCAGGACGATTGGAAGGTCAATGCGAAGCTGACTCTGAACCTGGGTCTTCGTTGGGATTACTTCGGACCCATCAAAGAGACCAACGGCGGGCAAGCAAACTTCGTTCCGTCCGGCGCTCCGGACAACAAGCCGGAGTTCATCATTCCCGCAACCGGCAAGGACAACAGAAAGCTGTCAACGGGAACGCCGACCAGTCCCGGAACTGCGCGGGCATCGGCTGCTATGGCTTTGTGGATCTGCTGGCCAAGGACGGAATCACCCTTTTGGAGACAAACAAGTACGGCCAGGGGCTTTTGCAGACGCAGAAGCATAACTTCGCTCCTCGCGTAGGCTTCGCCTACGAAATCAACCCGAAGCTTGTTGCACGCGGCGGGTTCGGGTTGTTCTACAACTCGTTTGAGAACCAGGGATACGGGCCGAACATCGGCGAGAACTATCCCTTTGTGTTTAACCTCACCTACACCCCGACGGCTAATCCGGCTGATCCGAGCCAAGCGTCGCAGGTTGCGCCGATCAGGTACAACTCGCCGTATAACGGGTGCCCAACCGCCGGTCCCGGTGGAACGGCGTCATTCCAGTCGGGGTTCTCCTGCATTCCACTTGTGCCTGAAGCTGTGAACGCTTTGAGCCTGGGTCTGCAGGGATTGCAATTCGACTACTCCACTCCGCGAACATTCAGTGCAAATCTGACCCTGCAATACTCGATAACGCGTACGATGTCCGCTACAGGCTTCGTACGTCTACACGAAGGGAAGCGATTTGCAGGGCGGCGTTGGATACCAGAATGTCAGCCAGATACTTCCGTCGGGCATCAGCACCAAGCCAAATTACGTTCCGTTCCCCGATTTTGGTGGCGGCAGCTACCAGGCGACCTATGGAGAGAGCAACTACAACGGCCTGCAGACCAAGCTCGAACAGCAGTATGCCAATGGCCTGACGTTCCTGCTCACCTACACGTGGTCGAAGGCGCTGTCGGATGCCGGCGACCTGCTGAATGGCACGTCGGCGGACACGCTCCGTGCCTATAGCGTTCCGGGATTGGGACCCAAATTTGATTGGAGTAACGCCGACTTCGACATCCGTAATGTGTTCCACTTCAGCGGTGGGTATGAATTGCCGTTCGGGAAAGACAAGAAGTACATGAACACAGGAGGGATTGCGAACGCAATCCTTGGAGGATGGGCTACAAACTGGATCGTGACCCTTCAGGGCGGACAGCCTCTCGGATTCCAATGCCCGACAGGCACTACATCAGGAACAGGCTGCAACGAAATTAAGGTTAAGGGAGTCAGCCCGCAACTTGGAATCAAACTGAAGACGGTCGGTAGTGATCCTGTGCCAAGGCCGTTCTGGATTAACAATCCGAAGGCTTTCACTCAGGCTTGCCAACTGGGCGGCACACCGGGCGCCACGTTCCCGATCCCCGACTCGCCAGCGGGATGCATTCCGCTGGACGGATCTGGAGCTCTTGGCGGCACTCGAGGCCAGACCGTCGGACCCCCGATCAAGCGCTTCGACTTCTCGATGTTCAAGAACTTCAAGTTCAGCGAGCGGTTCTCGATGCAGTTCCGAGCTGAGATGTTTAACATCCTCAACCACCCGAACTTCAACGCGCCGAACTTCGGTGGGAACGGCGTTGTGGCCATTGGCGGATCGGGGAACCCCACCGATCCCCACTTCGGCGAAGTTGGATCGACTCGCTATGCTCCGTATGATCCGAGGCAGATCCAGTTTGCGCTGAAGCTGTACTACTAGGCTAAGATGATCACACCCCGGCATGGCGCACCTATTGGGGTGCCATGCCGGGGTGTTCGTCTGCGTAGCGCATTGCTCACGCGGTCACTTGGGAGGCGTACAGTGAGCAGGTGGCCCGGGCCCCGCTTGTTAATGCTGGTTCCGCTGATCGCATGCGCCCTCTGTGCGGCAAGCGAAGATCCACAAAAGCAGAAGCTCGACCAACAGTACCAGGCAGCCGTGGCGGACTACGAGGCAGGGCGATTTGCGCAGGCCGCGGCGCAACTTGAAAAGCTCCTTCCATACGCGCCGAAGAGCTTCGAGATGCATGAACTTCTGGGCATGGTCTACGAAGCGCTGTCTGAGAGCGACAAAGCCATCGAACATCTCAAGACGGCAGTTCAGTTGAAGCCGGATTCCCCTGAGGCGCGGACGAATCTCGGCGCGAGTCTTCTGCATTCGGGCCATACGGAGCTGGCCGGCGAGCAATTTCGGAAGGCTCTCGCGCTTGAGCCAAACAGCTACGATGCCAACCATAACCTTGGCGAGTATTACGTCCACACCGGGAAAATCGCGGAGGCGCAGCCGCTTCTTGAGCGTGCGCAGCAGATCAACTCCAGCTCTTACGACAACGGCTATGACCTGGCGATGTCGGACTTTCTTCTTGGGGAGCTAAATAAGGCACGGTTGGTTGTACAGCAGTTGATTGTGCAAAAGGACACCGGCGAGCTCCATAATCTGCTCGGCCAGATCGATGAGAAAGACGGGAAGTTTGTTGCGGCTGCGAATGACTACGAAGCTGCAGCGCACCTGGACCCAAGCGAAGAGAACATGTTTGCGTGGGGAAGCGAGATGCTTCTTCACCGGACCTACGAGCCCGCGATCGCGATCTTTCAAAAAGCCGCAGAGCTGTATCCGCGTTCGCCGCGTATTCAAATTGGCCTTGGGCTTGCGCTGTATTCTCGCGGCAAATACGACGAAGCGGTGAAGGCTCTGATTGCGGCTGCCGATCTGGATCCATCGGACGCACGCTGCTACCTGTTTCTGTCGAAGGCCTACAACAGCTCGCCTCTTCAGATTGACGAGGTCGTCCAAAGATTTCGACGCTACGCTGAATTGCAGCCTGGAAATGCATTGGCGCAGTACTACTACGCGACCAGCCTGCGGAAGGGAAAGCAGGCGGGAGAGGCCGGCGTGGAACTGAGCACGGTGGAGTCTCTGCTGCTGAAAGCGATCTCGCTGGATGATTCCCTTGCTGAAGCGCACTTGCAGCTCGGAAATCTCTACGCGGACCAGCACAGATACAGCGACTCGATTCCTCAGTATGAGCGCGCGCTGGAGCTTAACCCGAACCTCTCGGATGCTCATTACCGGTTGGGGACAGATTACGTGCATGTCGGGAAAAAAGAGAACGCGGAGAAGGAGTTCGCGGTGTACCAGAAGCTTCGTGCAGAACACCTGGCAGAGGTGCAGAAGGACAGAGACGAGGTTCAGCAGTTTGTGTATTCGGAAAAGAATTCAGGCACCAACACGCCTTAGCGATTGCGCCCGCAAGTTGTGCGAATGACCTGCGATGAGGAGAGATGACGACGACGCCATTCATGAAGCGGGAAGGTGCTAACGCGACAGCGGCGCACAATGCAATGTCGCCATGGGAGGCTGCCTGCAGCTTTAGCCGCAGCCGACGCGACTTCCTGCGCGGAGCGGCGGGACTGGCGCTGGGCTCCGCGCTCATGGGGGCCAGCCCGCTGCTTCGTGGCGAGCCTTCTCGCACGAAGCGGAAGGTCATTGTTGTCACGTTCGGCGGCGGGGCGCGGGACCAGGAGACCTTCGCGCCCGAGGGCCAGGAGAATATCCCGAACCTGCTCAATGAACTGGCTCCTCAATCGAGCTTCTTTACGCATGTGACGAACCAGGGAATCCTGGGCCATTACGTTGCGACGGCGAGCCTGGCTACCGGAGTTTATGAAACGCTCAACAACTTCTCAGCCGTGGCGCCGGAGCATCCGACCGTCTTTGAGTATTTCCGGAAGGATCTGCGCAGACCTTCTTCTGACGCCTGGGTTGTGGCGCCCAGTAACGGCTTCAACCGAATTGGCGAAAGTGAGTCGCGAGGGTATGGTGCGGGACAAGGCGCGAGGGTGATCCTGCCCAAGCACCTGCTGAGTGCGGCGCGTACCGGAAGCTCAACCGACTTCGAACATTTGCTGCGGGATAACTACGAGACGCCGCTTTACACTCCGCAGCTTGGCGGCGGCGAGGTCGAGTTGCAGCAGCTCGAGATGATTCTCAAGTTATCGGTCGATGACTTCATGGCGCATGCACGCACGCTGTCGAGTCCTGATGAGCTGTCGGTTTACATTGCCCGGCGCCTGATGAAGGAGGAATCGCCGAGCCTGCTGTGGATCACGATGCACGACATCGATGTTGCCCACAGCGGAGCCTATTCGCTCTATGTAGATGCCATCCGGCGAACGGATCGTCTGTGCGTCGACTTGTGGAAGGCTGTGCAGAGCGAGCCGGAGTATGCGGGCAACACGACGTTGTTTGTCCTTCCGGATTTCGGGCGCGACTCCGATTACGACGCCGGCGGCAATGGTTTTCAGCACCATCGCACCGGAGACACGGCAAGCCGCACGACATGGATGATGGCTCTGGGCGCAGGCGTCCGTCAGGGAGTGGTGTACGACAATCCGATGCAGTCGGTCGACCTGGTGCCGAGCCTGGGCGCGATTATGGGATTTTCGCCGGCACAGTCACAGGGCAAGTTGATTCGGGAGTTGTTGTAGACGAATGTTGCCGCGCGATCTCAAAGCCGAGCAATTTGTTGGCTACCCGCCCGAGGCGAGGAGAGTGGTCACGGCCCATCTCACAGCATTGAGGCAACTGCCGCTTGGCTTTGTTCCCAGCCTGCTACGCGAGGTGATCGACTACGATTACAAGTTTCCGGCTGAGCGAACAGCGATTGACCGCGAGCTTTCGGATCTGAGCTCGCTTTCGGAGGCGAAGATCAAGGAGTGGTTTGGAGAGTTCGCACAGTTGTCTCTTTCCTCTTCGCTGGAGCAATTCGACTGGATCAATCTGCCAGCGCAATTTGTGGAGCAGCAATCGGCATACCTTTGGTCGACGCACCAACTGGACGCATTTCGAAAGGCCGCGACGGATTACGGTACGCGGCTCGAGGCTGCCGCAGCCCCGGAGCCGATCCCGGTGCCCAGGCTGGGGATTGCCGTGATCGGTCAGGGAGTCTCGTCCTTTGACGGGCAATTGTTCCGCAATCTGCGTAAGCACGGAACCTACTTTGGACAACTCAAGCCTGACCGGGGGTTCGAGCAGTTGCTCGCCGCGGTCGAAGCTCGCGCAAAGGCGCACCCTGTTCCCTACGGACACTGGTATGTGGATGGAGGGCAGGCGGTGGCTCACAGCCCGATGTTGACGTGCACTTCCTATCATGGGCTTGACCAGGTGCGCGCCGCACTGTTGAAGAAGATCCAGGCGGAGATCAGCCGACCCGGCATGGGGCCTGAAGAGTTGCGTACCCAAATGGCGCGCCTGACGCCCGCGGACGTCGGCATGGACAAGGCGTCTGATCCGGTGCTCGATCGATTCCAGCTCAAGCTGTTGACGGAGGGTTCTGGAACGCAGATATTCAGCACAACGTTTGCCCAGTGGACGGCGCGCGAGGTTCTGCGAAGGGCGCAGGCACTCACGCTCATGGTGCGATTTGCTCCGCGGCAGCGGCAGCGCCCGATGAATGAGCTGTTGTCTGACACACATGAGAATGCTGAACTCGATGCAACGGGGTCGCTCGTGGACGCGGATATGGGCGCGTATTACCACTGGATCAATCAGCAGCGATTGCCAGGTGCGGAACAGTCTTCGTTTATCGTCTGGTTTGAAGGGCACGGGCAAGCGATTGCGATTGGTCCGGCAATGCCGAGGGGAGCCGAATCCAGTTCCGCGCTTGATCTTGCGAATTTGTGTTCGGCGGTTGTCACATGACTTCTGGAAATCGACATTCTGTTGTCGCATGAAGTTGGTATCGCTTTGAGTGCCTCAAGGAAAGATTCCCTATGCAGAACGATTCTCAGGAAGCCGCGCTGATTGGTTCGCTGGATGACTACAGATCTGAGTTTCTGATTGATGAGTCGCGGCGGAGGTTTCTCTGCGGGGCGGGTCTCCTGGTGGCTGGGATGATGATGCCGCAAGCGCGTGCCGAGGACAGGCAGGCGTCCGGCGCCAATTCAGAGCACAAAGTAATTGTCGTGATCATCGGCGGAGTTCGCAGAGCCGAGACATTTTCGCGGGAGGGACTTTTAAATATTCCCCACCTTGCGACAGACCTGTTGCCGAAGGCGTTGTTCTATCCGCATGCGCGCAATGAGGGCGTGACCGCGCACTTCAATGCCATCTCGAGCATTCTGACCGGTAACTGGCAACGTGTTGACGATTGGGGCAAGCTTGCGCCCACGACCCCGACCATCTTTGAGCAGTTTCGAAAAGAGCGGAAGATCGATCGCAGTGACACGTGGGTTGTGGCGAGCAACAAGGCGCTGACCAGCCTGGTTGGTGCGAGCTCTGACACGAACTTCGGCCCGGCCTATGGCGCGAATGTTGTTTTCCCGAAGCAACTCATGCTGATGGCCGTGGCTGATGCGCTGCGTGGAGGTCGAACCGCCAACATGGCGGATCGGAGCAAGGTGGAAGCCGAGCTCGAAAGTGCGATGGAAGGCAGCAACTACGAGGGTCTTGGATGGAATGTTTTTGATGCAGCTGACCGCCTGGATCCGCGCGTGCAAGGGTCCATTCAGACCGCCATCGCAAACTTCGTGCGCGGTGGCGGTCCGACATCCGGGGATGAGCTGACATTTTTTATGACACGCGAGGTGATGCGCAGGTTTGCGCCGCGTGTGCTGGTCGTGGCTTTGTCAGATGTTGAGGCTGCGCATTTCGGTTCCTACTCGTTGCACCTGGCCGGCATCAAGACGGCGGATCGCCTGACGTATCAGTTGTGGCAAGAGGTTGAAGCGAATCCCGAGTACCGGGGCAAGACCACGATGGTGATTCTGCCGGAGTTTGGGCGCGATCCTGACGGATCTTCGACCAACGGGTTCTTCAATCACCGCGCCAATGACGACTCGACCAGGGACACATGGATGATGGCGCTCGGCGCGGCCATCGATAAGCCACAGATCGTCGAGCGGCCCATTCGCCACGTGGATGTGTGCCCGACGCTCGCGAATTTGCTTGGTTGCAAGCCAATGGATTCGCAAGGCGAAAGGCTGAATGAGATTCGTGGATAGCTGCGGTCGATGCGGAAGAGCGCAGGCTGCTTTTGGTTAGAAGGGGATATGGCAGGGGCAGGGAAGTTGCCGGACAACATTCAGGAAGCATTGAATCAAGGCGTCCTCAAGCGCCTTCCGCTGACGTTTCTGCCGTTTGTGAATCAACAACTCAGACAATGGGATTTCCAGTTTCCAAACGAGCGGAAGTCTGTGGAGCGTCTCCTTCTTTACGTTGCGCGATTGAGTTCGCAGGAGTCTGCATCGCTCTTTCAAAATGTCGTGGACCTGGAAGAGAAGATGGGAGTGCGCAACTGGCAGTTCTCAACGGACGAGCAGACAATTCGGAACTCTTCCGAACTCGCGCGCTCGCCGTACTTTCAGGAGTGGCGACGCGCAGTGCAGTCGGTGTTCGATGCGGCAGATCGAAGCGCGCAAGAGGCGACGGGAGCTGGTGGGCGGGATGCAAATCGTCTGATCCTGCTGGATATTCCCCCGAACCTTTCTCTGAACGAAGAAAGCGTGTGGGGCAAGTGGCAGGGCATTGGCCGCCCAATCAAGATTGATTTCAGACAAAGCGGGAGCTCGACGAGCGCGATGGAGTTGCTTCTCAAGGGTGCGGAAAACTCAGAAGGGGCACCATCCGAGGGGCTGCTTCATGCAGCGCGTCAGCGGGCCGGCGTTGCGCCAGCCGACACGTGGGTGGTCGATGCCGCGTCATCGCTTGTCGAGTCTGCCGCTTCGCAATCGTCAGGAGCCGTTCTGTTGAGCTACGGACGACTGGATCAGTACCGGCAGAGCTTTTCGCACGAGATGAACACGATGCACAAAGATCTGGCCGATGCGGACGCGGTGTTTGATCGCCTGCGCAAGGTGGATGTATTGCCGTGGTGTCCTCCCGAAGTTGGTTCGGATCCTGCGGTGCGTGAGTTTGTGCGTTCGTTGTATCTCTCGGGGAATGGGGCGGTCATCTTCAGCAATTCATTTGTTGAGTGGGCGGCGTCTGAAGCATTTCGGCGCGCGCGGCCAACATTTCTGGCGGCCCGGTTCGGGACGCGCAACAAGCCGAAGCCCTTCACGGGTGTGGCTGTGTTCGACAACCCTGACCAGGTGAATCCGCTACCCGCGGTTGAGGATCTCGAGGGAAGCGCGATAGACGCGCAGATGCTTGCGCTTTATGTTTGGCTCGCAGCCAGCAGGTTTGAAGAGTATCAACGATCGACAGTATGCGTTTGCATTGCGGAAAGCCTCTCGCAGGCTTACGTTGTGGCGCCGCCGCAGTTTGTTCTTCCAGGTGAGGATGGGCCGGTCAAATTGGATCGGCTCGGTCATACGTTGCGCAACTGGATTGCGCAAGATTCATAGCTTTAATTAAGAATGGAGACGATTGATGATTCGACGCGACTTTATCAAGACGGCCGGTGCAGTTGTGGCCTCTACGACAATCTCTGCAACGCCGCTGCTGACACAGGAGCCGACTTCTCAGGGGCGAATGATCCTGCCGATCAATCGCAACTGGCGATATCACCCGGCCAAAGTTGCCGGTGCTGAATCTCCAGACTTCGATGACTCCAAGTTTGTGCGCGTAGTCATACCTCATACCAACGTCGAACTGCCCTGGCACAACTTTGACGATAAAGACTATGAGTTCGTGTCCACGTATCGGCGGCGCTTTCGATTCCCAAAGGGCGCGGAAGGCAAGCGTGTCTTTGTCGACTTTGAAGGCGTGATGACCGCTTCGACTGTCTGGATCAACGGTGTCCTGCTGGGTGATTACAGGGGTGGTTTCACACCATTCTCATTCGAACTGACGAAACACCTTCGCAAGGACGCGGAGAACGTGCTGGTTGTTCAGGTGGACTCGACGGAGCGCGCGGACATTCCCCCGTTCGGATATGAAATTGATTACATGACATTCGGCGGCTTATATCGCGAGGTGAATCTTCGCATTGTTCCGTCCACTTACATCGACAACATCTTCGCAAAGGCGACGGATGTGATGGGCGGAAGTCCATCGCTCGAGGTGAGTTGCTTTGTGGCCGGCGAGCCTGTGGGAGGCGGCGCGCTTTCAATTGAGGCTGAACTTCGTGACGGCGACCGCGTGATTAACAAGGCAAGCCGCACGATTGAGCGTACGGCGGGAGCAGGTGAGGCCGCAGGCCAGGATGCGTCGCTCGATCCGTATACGGACGCGGCGGTATATGCATCGACCCAGACACTGAAAGATCCGGCGCGCCAAACCGTAGCGCTTCCTCGTCTCGCCGGCATCCAACTCTGGGATCTTGAACAGCCGCGGCTTTATACCGTTTACGTGCGACTGCTGCACTCCGGGCGCGTGATCGATGAAGACTCGCGCCGGGTTGGATTCCGCGAGGCAACATTCACTGATCAGGGCTTCTCGCTGAATGGCAAGATCGTAAAGCTGCGTGGACTGGACCGTCATCAGACGTTTCCCTTTGTCGGGCAGGCGATGCCCGCGCGCGCGCAGAAGAAGGACGCCGACATTCTGCGCAAGGACCTGCATTGCAACATCGTGCGCACGTCGCACTACCCGCAGTCGCGCCACTTCCTGGATCGATGCGACGAAATCGGCCTGCTGGTGCTCGAAGAGATTCCCGGGTGGCAGCATATCGGCGATGAGAGCTGGAAGAAAGTTGCCATCGACAATGTCGGTCGGATGATTCGCCGCGACTGGAATCATCCGTCGATCGTTTTGTGGGGAGTGCGCATTAATGAGTCGCTCGATGACCACGACTTTTACCTGCGGACAAACGCACTGGCGCATGCGCTGGATGATTCGCGACAGACCGGGGGCATTCGATACTTCCAGGAGTCGGAGTTTCTTGAAGACGTATTTACGATGAACGACTTCGGATTCCCGCTGAAGCCGCCGAATCATCCCCGGTATCTGAATACCGAGTTTGTGGGCCATACGTTTCCCACGAAGACGACCGATGACGATGAGCGTCAGCGCGAGCACACGCTGCGGCATGCGCGCATTCATAACCAGCTTGCGTCGAATCCGCAATATGCGGGCGGCATAGGGTGGTGCGCGTTTGATTACAACACCCATTCGAACTTCGGGGCGGGCGATCGCATTTGCTATCACGGGGTAACGGATATCTTTCGCGAGCCGAAGCCAGCGGCCGGGTTTTACAAGTCGCAGTGCGATCCCAAGGAAGAAGTGGTGCTCGAGCCGGCGTTTCACTGGGCGCGCGGCGATGAATCGGTCGGGTTTACGAAGGCGGTTTTCTGCTCAAACTGCGATCACATCAAGATTTCAGCGCGCGCAGAGAGCGTGGAAAGCAATCCGTGGGTCCTGATTGCAGAGATAGACCCGGACCGCGCCGAGTTTGAACATCTGAAGTATCCGCCGTTCGTCTTGGACATGAGTAAGCTTGACTTGAAAAAGCTCGGGGCAGGGTGGGGCGATCTGCGCGCGGAGGGATTCATCGATGGAAAGCTTGTCATCACAAAGACGCTTTCGGGGCGAGGTGTTGACAGCAAGTTCGTTGTGCTTCCGGATGATCACCAGTTGATGGCCGACGGCGCGGATACGACGCGCGTTGTCGTCCGCGTGACCGATGAATTTGGCGCGATGAGAACTTACGCAAACGATCCGATCGCATTTACGCTGGAAGGGCCCGCGAAGCTGATCGGGGATAATCCGTTTGCACTGATCGGCGGGACGTGCGCTGTCTGGGTGCGCGCCGGCGAAAAGGCGGGAGCGGTGCACCTTACTGCAAAGCATCCGCGGCTGGGGGAGCAGAGCGTTTCATTTACGCTGACGGGCGTTCCTGAGGAGGCTGTTTAGAAGACAAATGCAGGTCCCTCGACTCCTATCCGCTTTACCACCCCATTGACAAAGACCCGTCGATGGGGACCCCGAGTCCCTTGAGCTAGTGCATAAACGCAGCAGAGGAGTGCGGACCATCCCTCAGGGGCTAACCCGCCGGGGTATTATGCGGCTTCTGCGGCAATCAGGGCTGAAGCCCTGACCTACCAGCCGTGCCCTTTCAAAACCGGATTTATGCAACCAACTCTCGGGATGACTGCAGGTTTTTGGAATGCAGGTCACCTGGCCTGAAAAAGTTCGTGCAGGGAATCACTTGATCGGTATATATAGGGTGTGGCCGTTTCGACCTGGGACGGAAGTCGCAAATGAATTTTGAGAAGCACTTATTCGTGAGCTACGCTCACGTCGACGATCTGGCTGTACCTGGCGACGATCAGGGATGGGTTACGCGCTTTCACAAGTATCTTGAAACATATTTAAGCCAAAGCATGGGCGAGCAGGCGAAGGTCTGGCGGGACGACCGGCTGCGCGGAAACGACATCTTTGCGAACGAGATCGTGAAGCAATTTCCAGAGACGGCGGCTCTTCTTTCCATCGTATCTCCGCGGTATATCGAGTCTGAATGGTGTCTCAGGGAAGTGAATGAATTCTGCAAGTCTGCGGAGTTGCACGGCGGCATAACGATTGATGACAAAGCCCGTGTACTGAGGGTGATGCTGAGGAGACTTCCCTCAGAGCGAAGAGAGCAGTTGCCGCACATTCTGAAAGATGCGTTGGGTTACGAGTTCTATCAGGAGGTCGACGGGAGCCGCGAACTGCCCCTTGACCCGAGCTTCGGAAGCGGAGAGGCGTATCGAAGGCAGGTCTACTTCCTCGCGGAAGACATCGCTGAACTGGTAAGCAAGCTCAAGCATAAGGACTCCGATACGGAAGCACCAGATGTTGCACTCAAGCCAAAGGTCTATCTGGCCGAATGCAGCTATGACCTTCGCGACGACCGGGAGAAGCTGAGGGGCGACCTGAGGGCGCATGGATACACGGTGCTTCCCGATCAACTCGCGCGATTGCCGGACCTGGAATCGGAGTACATCACTGAAGTCAGCCGCCTGCTTGATCAGTGCCAGGTTTCTGTCCATTTTGTGGGGAGATTTCGCGGGAAGGTTCCTGACGGCTCAAGCTTGAAGTCGGTGGCGCAGCTTCAAAATGAGGTCGCGGCCGCCAAAACGGAGAAATCAGGCTTGCATCGCGTAATCTGGCTGCCCGGGGACGCTCATTCAGAACAAGCGGAGCAACAAGTCTTCATTGAGGAATTGCAGAGGGTTGCGAATCTGCAAAAAGGAGCGGATCTCGTCACGGATGATCTGGAGGCTTTCAAGGGGGTTGTGCATGCCGTACTTCGCAAGCTGGAGAAGCCGGCGCCGGAGACTCCTCAGCCCGCGAAGACTGCGAAGCTTGTCTACCTCATTTGCGATCAGCGGGATCGCCCTGCGACCATCCCTCTGCGTAAATTTCTGAAGGGCGAGGGCGTTGACGTGGTGATTCCCGTGTTCGAGGGAGATGCGGCGACTGTGCGGCAGGCCAATCAGGATCTCATGACTCGTTGCGATGCGGTGATCCTGTTTTATGGTGCCGGAGATGAAGCGTGGAAGCGCACGGTGGATAACGATCTTATCAAGATGAAGGCATACCGCGACGGGAAGCCGCTGCAGGCCAGCTATGTTTACCTTGCGCCGCCGGTCACCGATGACAAGCAGGAACTCATCGAACTCGAAGAATCAAATCTGATCAGGGGACTCGACGGATTCAAAGATGCTGAGATGCTGTCGTTTCTCAGTCTGCTTAAGTCCTGAAGTACCGGTCAACGCGTGACGACATGAGCCAAGCCGCCGCTGGCGAATTCGGCAACCCATTTCCCGGTCTACGACCCTTCCGCGAGAATGAAGAGCACCTGTTCTTCGGCCGCGAGAGCCAAGTCGATGCGATTGTCGACAAGCTGGCGGTCGCCCGTTTTCTTGCCATCGTAGGCACCTCGGGCAGCGGCAAGTCGTCGCTGGTTAATTGTGGTCTGCGCCCCGCATTGCACCGAGGGCTGATGGCGAGCGCGGGCACTTCATGGCGCGTGGTGCAATTCCGACCGGGCAACCGACCGATTGTTGCAATGACCTCGGCGCTGGCAGCAGATGGGGCTCTTTATTCCGGCTATGACGGCCCCATCCCGCTCGAAGAGATTATCGACACCTCATTGCGCATGAGCAAGCGTGGCCTGGTCGATGCGATTGCAAGGGCGCGCCTGCCGGATGGCGTGAATCTGCTGGTGGTTGTCGATCAGTTTGAAGAGCTGTTTCGCTATCAGTCATTGGGCATTTCTGCCAAGGGCAGGGAAGAGAGCAGCCAGGAAGGCGTCGCGTTCGTCAATCTTCTGCTGGAAACCAAGCGCCGGCGGGACCTGCCAATCTACATTGTGCTGACGATGCGCTCTGACTTCCTGGGAAACTGCGCGGAGTTTTCCGGCCTTCCTGAGGCTATCAATGAAGGGCAGTACCTGGTGCCGCGCCTGACGCGCGAGGAACGAAGGGCCGCTATCAAGGGCCCTGTCGGCGTTGGCGGAGCCGAGATCTGTTCCGTTCTGCTGACGCGTCTGGTGAACGATGTCGGCGACAATCCGGACCAACTGTCGATCCTGCAGCACGCATTGAACCGGACCTGGGCGCATTGGCAATACGAAGGACAGTGCCAAGGGTCGATTTCGATGCCGCATTATGAGGCAATCGGTTCGATGGCTCACGCACTGGATCGTCATGCCGAAAAGGCGTTTAGCGAGCTGGGCAGCGAACGCGCAAGGACGATTTGCGAAAGAGTATTCAAAGCACTCACTGACAAAGGGACAGATGCAAGAGGAATCCGGCGCCCAACGAGCCTTGCGACGCTTTGTCTGCTGGCGAACGCAGACCAGAAGGAAGTTGCGGATGTCATCGATGTCTTTCGGAAGCCGAGTCGCTCCTTCCTGATGCCGCCGCTGCCTGAGATGTTGGCGCCGGAAACGGTTATTGATATCTCTCACGAGAGCCTTATGCGGGTGTGGGAGCGATTGAAAACCTGGGCGGATGAGGAAGCCCAGTCTGCGCAGTTGTATCGCCGTCTCTCAGAGACGGCCGCTCTTCATGCCGAGGGCAAGGCTGGCCCATGGAGGGATCCGGAACTGCAGGTTGCACTGGATTGGCGCGAAAAGGAAGCGCCCACAGCTTGCTGGTCAGAGTTCTACGGAGGGAGATTTGAGTTGGCCATGGCCTTCCTGGCCGCGAGCGAAAAGATCAGGGAGAAGGAGATTGAGGAGAAAAGGAAAATTCAGAAGCGCGAGATGGACTATGAAAAGGCCGTCGCGCTGGGCGAAGAACAAAAGCTCAGAATAGCGATTCAGCAGAAGTCGACGAGGCGCCTGCGCAGACTCATGACGGCTCTGGCCATTCTGTTCGGAGCTGCATTGATTGCAAGCGTCTGGGCCGTCCGACTGGAACGAAAGGCAGAGAACGCGCGAAGAGAATCAAAGGCACGGGAATTGGCGGCTTTGGCGCTGACTGGCCTTAAAGAGGATCCAGAAAGAAGCATTTTGCTTGGCATGCAGGCGGTAAATGCCACAGTTCAATTCGGCCAGCCGCCGCTGCCGGCCGCTGAAGATGCTCTGCAAAGAGCGATCCTGTCTCTTCCCAAGAATTTCAAGCTGGCCCACTCCGGTCCTGTGAATGGGGTGGCGTATAGTCCCGATGGCAAGCGAGTGGCCACTGCGAGTTCAGACAAGACGGCGAAGGTATGGGATGCAGCAAATGGGCACCTGCTGTTGACATTGAGTGGTCATAGCGCAGCGATCAATGGCATCGCCTTTAGTCCGGACAGCAAGCAAATTGCTACGGCCAGTGATGACGGCACGGCGCGGCTGTGGGATGCAGGGAGCGGGCAGGAGTTGAAGACGTTCCAGGGGAACTCGGGCCCTATGAGCTGCGTTTCCTTTTCTCCTGACGGAAAGCGTCTCGCCACGGCTCACACTGACAAGACCGCAAAGGTCTGGGATGCAGGAAGCGGACGTGAGGTTCTGACGTTGCGCGGCCACTCTGGCGGGGTCACCGGCGTGGTCTACGACCCCAGCGGCGGCCGCCTGGCAACAGCGAGCCAAGACGGCTCCGCGAAGATATGGGATGCGCACGACGGGCACCTGCTGGCGACGTTGCGCGGCCACTCCGATGCTCTGAATGCGGTTGCTTTCAGTCAGGACGGCAAGATGCTTGCGACCGCGAGTTCCGACAGTACAACGAGGTTATGGGATTCGAGCAGGGGAGTGCAGATTCGAAATCTGCGCCAGTCGGGATCGATTAAAGGAGTGGCATTCAGCCCCGATGGGAAGCGTCTGGCCACTGCAAGTTCAGACAACAACGCGAGCCTGTGGGACGTGAGCAAAGGACTGCCGATTCTGAATCTGCATGAGCCTGGCCCCGCGAACGGAGTGGCGTTCAGCCCGGACGGAGCGAGCCTTGCAAGCGCCAGTGAGGGCGCGATTGCGCAGATATGGGATCTGGGTGGCGGACAAGGGCTGCTGACGCTGCGCCATCTCGACTCGGTGAACGACGTCACCTATAGTCCCGACGGCAAACGGTTGATTACGGGCAGTTCGGACAAGACAGCCAAGGTCTGGGATGCGTTGACCGGGAAAGAATTGATGATGCTGGCTGAGGGCTCGAAACCGGTGAACAGCGTGAGTTACAGCCGGGACGGCAACAGCATTGCCACCGCCAGCTCAGACGGCACTGCTTGGGTGTGGGATGCTGCAAACGGGCGGCTTCGGCAAACGTTGCGCGGCCACTCGGGTGCGATCAACGGAATCGCGTTCAGCCCCGACAGCAAGTCTGTGGCCACGGCCGGTGCAGATGGCACAGCGAAAGTCTGGGATGCAGTCACCGGACAAGGGCTGCTGTCATTGCGTCATTCAGGCCCAGTGAATTACGTGGTATTCAGCCCGGATGGCAAACGCATTGCAACCGCCAGTTCGGACGGGACAGCGAAGGTGTGGGGCGCAGCGAACGGGCAAGTGTTGCTTACCCTCGACGCCAAAGCGGGTGGCGCGCTGGACGTGTCCTTCAGCCCCGACGGCAAGCGCCTCATTACCGCTGGTGTAGACAATACCGTGTCGGTGTGGGACTCAGTAACCGGAGAGCATTTGAGGACGATGCGCGGGCATTCGGGCTCCGTTCTCGCGATTGCGTCGAGCCCTGACAACATTCACTTCGCGTCAGCGAGCCAGGATGGAACCGTCAAGCTGTGGGACGAGCTCACAGGGGAGGGGCAGCAAACCCTGGCCGGCGACTCCGGCGCAGTGAACAGTGTGGCCTATGGTCCCGATGGAAAGCGGCTGGCGGCGGCCAGTACCGATGGAACGGTCCAGGTTTACGCGCTGGATGTTTCGGAACTTCTCAATCTGGCCCGCAGTCGCGTAACCCGCAGTCTCACTCCCGAAGAATGCAACGAATACTTCCAGACGGAGAGTTGTCCTCCGCTTCCGTGAGGTGGCACAAGAGTCCGGTGGTGGTTGACGCTTTCAAGCTCCTTGTCCCGGAAACAGAAGCGTCTCTAATAGTGTCTGGACGAGAGACCTGTGTTCGTCGCAATTCATTGCTGGGCGAACGACAAGCGTGCTGCATTTGGCTGTCAGCGATACCAAAACAGGCCTGTGAGCGCCGTCACCATCATTGACGATTGATGCCAAGAGGCCAGGGCACTCATTGAACTCGGGTTTGGGAATGACCAACAGCCGAGTTTGCTTAAACGCCCTTATCGCAGCTGAATCCATCGCTGACGATAAGCCGACATCTCGGTACTAATCGATTCCTCGACGAGTGCCTTGGCGATTTTGCAGGAATCCAGAAAATCCCCGGCGCAAGGGCGACCAAGGTCGCTTGGATCTCTGTTCCTCAGCGTAAGCGATCCGCATCAGCTTGCCGGCGAAGAATCACACTTCTGGGAGCTGGTTTCTCCCGCAAGACGCGGTTCCCGCTGCCGCCAATCTCCACAATCTTCATTATTTAAGGAACGGTGTAACTTAAGTCGCTGCCTTTAGGAATAGCGCTGCTTATCCTTGGCATGCAAGGCAGACGGAGTGGTCTCAAAATGCTACCTGAACTACATACTCAGACATCAACCCACGAACGATCGGAGCGTTCACTTTCCCGTTCTCCGGTGAGTTGCTTGGTTCTTATGTTTTTCGGAGTTTTCTCTGCTCAATACATACCCTCGGCGAATGCGCAATCCGGGTTCTTTAACTCATGGGAACGACGGGTCAACAGGACTGTTGCCGAGCAGCCAGCATGGCCAGTTCCTGTTGCTACACCTCCCTCAGGGCTGGTGCAACTTGCTCGCTTTGACGCAGTACGACAGACCACGTCGACTCACACTGAGACTTGGATCTACGGAAACAGCAAAGGTTTCGACCTTATCCCCTGGTACAAGACGGAAGTGGATATCACTCTGCCCTCTTACATCGAACACAACAGTACAGCGCGAGACGGTGCCGGTGACTGGCTGTTGCTGGCCAAATATCGATTTCTGGCGGCTGGCCCAAAACACGGCGATTATTCCCTGAGCGCGTCATTGAATGGCATCGTGCCAACGGGCAGTTACAAGAATGGCAGTTCGGACGGATCCGTGGCGCCAACGCTATACGGCGGCAAGGGATTCGGGCGCTTCGACGTTCAATCGAGTGTGGCGATGACGCTGCCGACCGGACATACGGCCAGGTCCGGCCGGCCCATCGCGTGGAACGCTGTCACGCAGTATCGAGCGACTCGACTCATCTGGCCCGAGCTGGAATTTAACTCGATCTTCTATCGTGGTGGACCAAATGACGGTCGAATTCAGGCTTTCGTAACACCAGGGGTCATGATCAGCAAGATGAAGTTCAGCAGGGAATCAAACAACCGTCTGGCTTTAATTTTCGGCGGCGGGATGCAAATCGCGACCTCGGAGTTTCACAGTTATAACCACGCCATCATCGCAACGGGACGTATCTCTTTCTGAGGTTATTCGACTTACCACACACGCAGACTTCAACAAGCATCGAGAGATTCATGAGGAATCCGGGAATGGCCAGTCTTATCAAGAATCAACCTTCCGCAGCGGCTCAATTGACTTTGGGCACTGGAGCATTTGCACTCTGCTTTGCCGTCTTCGGCTCTTTGTCGGCGATGATGCCGATTCTCAGTAAACAAATGCATTTAACGCCGGTGCAGAAGAGTGTGGCGGTGGCTGTCCCTGTCCTGCTAGGGAGCCTTGGGCGAATTCCACTCGGTATGCTGACCGACCGATTCGGTGGACGCATAGTTTTCAGCGCAGTCATGCTTCTAACCATTCTGCCTGCCCTTCTGATGGGTAACGTGCACAGCTATTCGCAGCTGATCACTTACGGATTCTTCATTGGAATAGGGCTTGCCAGCTTTTCGGTTGGGGTGGGGTTTGTCAGCGGTTGGTATTCCGCCTCGAAGCAGGGTTCGGCTCTTGGCGTTTACGGCGCCGGAAATATAGGCCAGTCTCTTGCAGCGTTTGGCTCCCCCTTCATTGCAGCCGCGTTTGGGATGCGATGGGGTTTCTGGACTTTCGGGGTGCTGCTGTCGGTTTGGTTCCTGATCTTCGCAGTGTTTGCGCGGAATGCGCCCAGGAAGGCTCCCCCGAAGACGTTGGGCGACACGATTCGGCCTCTGACAAACTCTCGCAGCTGGATTTTGAGCCTCTATTACTTCCTGACATTTGGAGGCTTCGTGGCGATGGCGGTGTATCTGCCGATTTTCCTAACGGAGACTTTCAAGTTGACCCCGCAACAAGCGGGTCTTCGCACCGCTGGATTCGTCGTATTGGCTACGGCAACCAGGCCATTAGGCGGCTTTCTCGCCGACAAGGTTGGCGGCCGCGCAATCCTTAGATGGGTGTTTCCTGCGACTGCTCTGTTTAGCATTTTTCTTGCCTGTCCCATGATGGTTACGTTCACGATAGGCGCACTCGGTGTCGCGGCTTTTATCGGTTTCGGGAATGGCGCAGTATTCAAATTGGTCCCGGAATACTTTCCACAATCAGTCGGGAGCGTCACGGGAATCGTCGGCGCCGCGGGAGGACTCGGAGGGTTCTTCCCTCCACTTATGCTGGGGCTGATCAAACAGCAGACTGGAAGCTTTACAATAGGTTTCGTTCTGCTCGGCGTCTTTTCTTTGATTTGTCTCGCCGTGCTACTTCGCCCAACCCCGAAGTCCATGCTCGTTTCCGTTTCCTAAGGGCGCCAATGCAAGAACGAATTTTCCGAACAACCGGTTCAGATTCCGCGCATGCCTTGACTTGGGGTTTCATTGCCGCGTTGTCACTTGTGATCGGCATTTTTGTCGGAAGCCGCGGGCTGCGGGACTTCGATCCGGCGCTGGTGTCGTACGCCGGCGCGTGCGTCTTCTCCGCGTTCGGGCTTGGGTATCGCTATGCGATGTGGTTGCGTCGTCCTCCCACCCGTATGTATTGGTATCGCGGATGGCATGTCTTTCTGGACCGAAAGCATTTCGCGCGAAATGTAGCCCATCTCGGGCGCATCGTCTGGAACAACATCGTGTTGCAGCGCTTTATCGAAAGGCGTTCTCATAAGCGTTGGATTGCACATTGGTTCCTCGCTTGGGGTTGTTTGCTGGCCGGTGCTGTGACATTCCCGCTCTCGTTTGGCTGGGTGCGATTTGAGACGGCAGCAGATAACCAGCAGATTTACCGTGCCTTTATGTTCGGCATTCCCCTCGGCAGTTTTCGCCTGGGGACCGTGATCGCTGAACTGACTTTCAACATTCTCGATATTGCTGCCGTCATGGTCTTGATCGGAGTCTTTATCGCGTTATGGAGGCGTGGCCGCGATCACGGAGCGATGAGCGTACAGCAATTCTCCAACGATCTGACTTCACTGATCATGCTGTTTGCTATCTGCGTCACCGGCCTCTTTCTGACCGTCTCCACGCACCTGATGCATGGGCTTCACTACATCTTTCTTTCGCAGCTGCACGCCATCACCGTGATCCTGACTTTGCTTTATCTCCCGTTCGGAAAGTTCTTTCATATCTTTCAACGCCCGGCACAGCTCGGTCTCGACTTCTACAAGCGAGCTGGAGCAGATGGCCTTCAGGCGGAATGCATCCGCTGCGGTGAGAAGTATGCCTCGAGCTTACAGATTGAGGACCTGAAGACAATCCAGCAAGCGCTTCAAATCAGATACCAAATGAGGGACGGATCTCACTATCAGGAAGTCTGCCCACGGTGCCGGAGGAAGAATCTGGCGCTCACCCAAGATGCGTTGTGGAGATCGACAGATATGTCGCAAAGGGGACTGCTGTAATGGCCAGACTTCCGGTTGAAGCACCAGAATTGGTACGTGTATTCGGTCCCACGCTGCATCGTGTGCCTGCGGGCGGGTGGGCTCGTACAACGGAAGATGAGAAGCTCGTCAAAACCCATTGCTGCTTTTGCGGGCAGCAATGCGGCATTCAGCTTCGCGTACAAGACAACAGAATTGTTGGTTTTGAGCCTTGGGAAGATTTTCCCTTCAATCGCGGCAAGCTTTGCCCCAAGGGCGTGAAGCGTTACATGCAGGATGAGCATCCCGGATCGCCTGAAACATCCGCTCCTAAGGGTGGAAGGTCGAGGGCTTTGAGGGAATATCGTGGGATTTCGCCGTTTCAGCGCGTGGTCAGCGAAATTCAGCGAATTCAATACGGCATATGGAAAAGACGCTTCGCTGATGCTGAACGGGTGCATCGCTCGACCAACGAAAAAGCCTATCTTGATGGGCAAGTTCGCGCGAGTCGCTCTCAAAACAGCGAATATCGACTACAACGGGCGGCTATGCATGGTCTCAGCGGGCGCGGCGTCAAAGAAAGTCTTTGGCATCGACCGAAGCGCGAATCCGTGGAGCTGACATTCCCAAGGCGAAGGTGATCCTTGCTTGCAGGAGCGAACGTCGCAGAGTGCGCGCCGATCACGACGGATTATCTGTGGCAGGCGCGTGAGAACGGGGCCAAATCGATCATCCTCGATCCACGCATGACGCCGATCGCACGCAACGGCGACCTGTTCACTCCCGGTCGTCCGGGCGGCGACATCGGGGTATTCAACGGCATGTTGCAATCATGATCGAGCGAGGCTGGATCGACCGCCAATTCATCGACGAGCACACCACGGGGTTCGATCAACGGCTGAAGCGGTGAAGAAGTACACGCCCGAGTACTCCTGCGAAGATTGCCGGTGTTCCGGCCGACATGATCGTCGAAGGCGGCGGAGCTCTGGGGACCGGCGCCGACCAGTCTTCCTGTTGCATGCCCGCGGCATCGAGCACCACACGAAGGGTAGTCGACAACTGCATGGCCGCGATCAACCTGGTGATCGCGAGCGGTCGACATCGGCCGCGAAGGCTGCGGATTATGCGCATGATCACCGGCCAGGGCAACGGCCAGGGCGGACGCGAACAGGGACAGAAGTGCGACCAACTGCCGGGCAACCGCGATATCACCAATCCGGAACATCGCAAGTACATCGCGGGCGTCTGGGGAGTAGCGCGAAGAGTCGATCCCTGGAAAAGGGACTGTCGCGGATCCACTCGTCAGAGGCAATTCACGACGGGCAAAATCAAGGGGCTGATCTCGATCTGTTTCAATCCGACGGTTTCACTGCCCGACGCGAACTTCGTGCGAGAAGCGCTTTCAAAGCTGGAGTTCTATACGTCAACATCGACTTCTTCCTGTCAGAGACGGCTCGTTACGCCGACATCGTGCTTGCCCGGTTCGCTGATGGAAGAGGACGAAGGGACCACGACGAATGTGGAAGGCCGCGTCATCCTGCATCGGAAAGCGGTCTCGCCTCCAGCGCGAAGCGCGCGAAGACTGGAAGATCTTTTGCGATCTCGCGACGCGTCTGGGAACGGGGATGAAGTTCAACTACTCGTCGCCGAAGGACATGTTCAATGAGCTGCGTCTGGCGTCAAAGGGCAGCGTCTCCGACTACTACGGGATGACCTGGGAGACGCATCGACGAGAACAACGGCACTGTTCTGGCCTTGCCCCGGCAGCTGAAGCTCATCCCGGCACTCCGCGGCTCTACGAAGGACGGAAAGTTCGGCGCATCCCGATGGCAAAGCGCACTTCATGCCCGTCGAATGGAAGCCCTCGGCAGAGAATGCCAGATGAGGAGTATCCGATCATTCTTACGACGGGAAGAGTCGTTTCTCAGTTCCTTATCGGGTACCGCAGACGCGCCGGATCGGGGCGCTGATGGACCAGTCTCGCAGCCGTGTCTGCGAGATGCATCCGCGGCTTGCGGAAAAGCTACGGCAGTGGTCGACGGACGATTTCGTAAAGGTGGAGAGCCGGCGAGGCAACACGTGGTTGTGCGCGCAAGGTGGTAAAGACCATCCGGCCGTGACACGGTCTTTGTTTCCCTTACCACTGGCCTCTCGACCGCTCGGCAAACAACTGACCGTTCGGGCGATCGATCCGGTGTCGAACATCCCCGAGTTCAAGATCTGCGCGGTGCGGTCTGAAGCAAGTGACCGAAGCTACGGACGAAATTGCGCAGCTCGGAGTTCGAGGCCGGAGGCGTTTCGATGAGCGAGCAGTATTTCTTCATCGACTACTCCCGCTGCATCGGCTGCCAGTCGTGCGTGCAGGCGTGCGGGGAATGCGACACGCACCGCGGAACGAGCATGATCCACCTCGAGACAATCGAGCGGATCGACAGCGTGCAGACGGCGCCGCAGGTGTGCATGCATTGCGAGGATCCGGTTTGCGCTCGTGTATGCCCCGCGGACGCCATCAAGAAGACTCCGGACGGAGTCGTGCAAAGCTCGCTGAAGCCGCGATGCATCGGCTGTTCGAACTGTGTCGTATCGTGCCCGTTCGGCGTGCCGAAATACATGAGCAGAATCGAGCAGATGATGAAATGCGACATGTGCTACGACCGCAGCAGCATCGGGAAGAAGCCAATGTGCGCCGCGGTTTGCCCCTCGGGCGCGTTGACCTACACCACCATGGAGGAAATCCAGCGAACGCGGCGCGGCATCCGATCAACAGTTGGAAATTCGGCGGAGAAGAAGTGAAGACAAAGGTGTTTGTGATGGTTCCGCGCGAGGTGGAACGAGTCGAGTGAATCTGGTCCAGATCAAACACGAGGCCACCCGCACTGCCGAACGACCCTTACGATATTGCACTTATGTTGGAGGTGAATAGTGACTCAGCGATCGAACGGCACACGCCGCAGGGATCCTGCGTGCAGGCAAGAATCCTTGTCATCAGCAGGACTTTCCCATCGAGTGGGAAGGCGATCACTATGTCAGCCGCCGCGAAATGGTCAAGTTTCTTACGCTGGGGTCTTTCCTGCTTGCGATCGCGAACTGGGTAACGGCCTTTGCGGAAAGAATTTCTCATCGGGTTCGACGAGACTCGGGTCAATTGCTGGGCCCGTCGGAGGATTTGGAACGAAACGGCCACGTGCTCTTCCGCTATCCGACGGCGGAGACCCGTGTATCGCGATGCGCGCCGCGAAGGGCAGCTCGTGGCCTACTCGCAGGTTTGCACGCACCTGTCGTGCGCGGTCGTCTATGACAAGAACGAGCAGAGCCTCGTCTGTCCATGTCACACGCGGCGTTTTTGACGTGAACCAGGGAAGCCCAGTGGCCGGACCGCCTACACGCGCGCTCCCTCGCGTCAAGCTGGAACAACGGGCGACCAGATCTACGCCATCGGATGGGAGGCTTAGATGAGCCTGCGCACTCAGGGAACCACTCTTTTCAGCGCAATCCTTGTTCTCGTGGCGACGACGGTGGTCCTCCAGTTGTGGTTGCTTACCTTTTCGATGGAAGGCTCTGGCTCCGAAAGAATTACTCGACGCTCGTTCCGGCGGCAATTGCCTCGACCGCTCTTCTTCGCCCTGAACGCCGGACTCCTGCGCTACGTGTTCCGATTTGATCGACAGATTCGATCTTCGAAGTGACTGGAACAACATGGCCTCGATCTCAATTAAGCATTTGCCATCTCACCGGCCACAACTTCTTCGGCCATCATGGCAGACGCGGAACCAATCCCTTGCAAGAATTCACTGTGATTGAATGCGTCGCTGGCCATGGGTTCGCGGGACCGATCTTTTGACTACAAAGAAGACACCAAGGACAGATCACATTCTTTTCGAGGAAGTCTTCGAACTGGTTGCCATGAACAGGCCCCCGGAAGATCGCCGGGAAGCACAACGCAATCTGATAACGATGACGCTGACTACTCCGCCTTATAGGCGAGAGGTTTTCGTTTCGATGGAGTGAACTCTCCAACGAAATGACGGAGTGCATCGTCACCCTGTGACTTTAGTCGCTTTCCACCGTGCATTGGGCCCTCTATGTTGACTCAGTCTCATTGAGGCCCAAATGCAAGCGAATGATTCGTCGAACGTATCCGGCTGGACTTCTGCGCTATCACGCTCCGTCGCAGCGGTCTTTCTGTTTGAACTGGTCTCCGGCCTGGCAGTCACATTCGGCCCATTCCATCCCGTGGTGGAGTGGGGTCTGATTTTTCACACTGCCCTGGGCGTTCTAGCCGTGGCTCCGCTTTGTCTGGTACTTCTTCCTGCACTGGAAGACGTACCGGACCCAGGCGATGTCGGATGTGCTGCTGCTCGGATATGCGGGCGCATGCGTTCTGAGCGTCTGTGCTGCTGTCAGGACTCGTTGCTGACCGGACAAGCCCTGTTTGGCATCAGAGACGCTGGACCTGGCTGCGCTACCTGCACCTGATCTCGACCCTTGCTTGGCGTTGCCGGCGTTGTCGCCGCACGTTGCTCATCGCCTTCTGGAGGCGGCGGAAGACGGACAGTCGCGCGTGCGGTGTTGGGCTGGGCATCTGTGTGTGCAGCGGGCGCGACGTGCTCGGCGGAGTATCGATCGTCTGGGCCGCCACTGCCGCCTACTCTGGGGACCGAAAGTATCAGAACAGGTTTCCTGCTGATTACAGCTATGCATACGGCGCCAATCGCCCGTTTGCGCCCAGCCTGGCGCACACATCCAGCAAATGGCGCATTCGATCCCCGCTCCCTTGCCGGTTCGGCGAGCTGCGGCCAGAGCGGCTGCCACACGGAAATCTACAAAGAGTGGCAGAGCAGCGCGCATCGCTATGCCGCGATGGACCCGATCTTTCAGGGCATTCAGAACGTCATGGCGAAGCAGAACGGTCCTGAATCGACGCGGTATTGCGGGGGATGTCATAGATCCGATTTCGCTCTTCTCGGGGACGAAGAACATCTTCGTCTCGAACCTGACCGGCACGCTCGGATACAACGAGGGCATCTCCTGTCTTGCCTGCCATTCGATCCAGAAGACCGACATCCAGGGCAACGCGAACTACACAGTCTCGCAGCCCAGGGAGTATCTATGGCAATGGAGCGCCGATCACACCCTGGGCGCTATGGCGCGCAACTTCCTGATACGCTCGTGGCCCGCGCCAGCACAACCGCTTGAACAAGCGCATGTACAAGACGCCCGAATACTGCGCGGCCTGCCACAAGCAGTTCATCGATGCGTGAAATCAATCGCGTCGGCTCGGTGCAGTTGCAGAACCAGTATGACAACTGGGCCGCGAGTCACTGGAACCACAAGGGCGACGCGCGCAACACGGTGGAATGCCGCGAATGCCACATGCCGCTTACTGCGTCGCACGATCCCGCCGCCGGCGACTCGATGGACTACAACCGCAGTCCCGATGATCATCGGCATCGCAGCCATCGCTTCCTGGCCGCGAACAACTTCGTGCCGGCGATGCTGCACATGGAGGGATCAGACCAGCAGGTGAAGCTGACAACGCGTGGCTGCAGGGCGCATATCGACGTTCCCGAGATTCGCGAGCAAGTGGGCGGAAGGGCCCGGTGGTGAAGGTCCGCATCGACGCGCCGCAGACGTTGCTCCAGGGCAAGCTCGATGCCGATCCGCGTCGTAATGACTTCGAACAAGGTAGGCCATGATTACCCCACCGGCCCACTCGACATGATCCAGAGCTGGGTGGAGCTGCGCGTGACCGATGCGAGCGGGCGCGTGATCTTCACTTCGGGCCAGCGAGACGAGAGGGAATTTACTTCCTCAGTCCCGGAACATTTCTCTTCAAGGCCGAGCCGGTCGATCAATATGGCAACCTGATCGATCGCCACAACCTCTGGGAGATGGTCGGAGTTCGTTACCGGCGTCTGCTCTTTCCCCGGTTACTCCGACACCGTCGATTACAACGTGCTATGTCCCTCTGGCGACGCCGCCAGCCGCCTGCGCCAGAGGCAGGTGGCCGAAGGCCCGCGCTTCTCACGTGCCCGGCGACAGCGGGCGACGGCAAGCTGCACGGTGGCAGCCGCCCTCTGCACTACCGCAAAATCGATCAGTTCCTGCTGAACTACGTGATGGGTGAGAAGTCTCGTCTCGCCGCTCCGGTCGCGGACATCTCCAGCGCGACGACAACCGTCTGCGTAGCGGTCAAAGGGGTCGATGAATCATGCCGGTAGTGCACGACAAACCAACAAAACGGATCTCCAGACGCTTGCAGCGGCTGAGCTGGACCGCAACTGCCCTGGTTGTGCTTGCCGCTATCGCCGCTGTGGTGACGTCGCGCATCCGGAAAGACAATCAACCCGACGAATACGTGCCCGGCGAGGAGTTGCGCCGGGATATCACCAACGTGAGCGCCGATAAAGGCGCAAAGGCCCTTCCTGAAGCACCTGCATCAGCGCACGCCGTTAAAGCCGCCGTGACAGGCAGGAATGTGATCGCCTTCTCGATCCCGGCAAGAAACTTACCGCCGGGGCTCCGCAGCCACTTCACCGACGTTACAAAGGAAGCGGGCCTGGAGGGGTTTCGCCAATTCCAGGGTGCGCGCTCATCGCAACTACCAGAGGACATGGGATCCGGCGTGGCCTGGGGCGACTTCGACAACGACGGCCTCGAGGACCTTTTCGTCGTTAGCGGTGGAGGTCCGCTGAACGCGCCGCCTTCAAAGCTCGCCGCCTCCGCTCCTCTATCGCAATCTGGGTAATGGCAAGTTCGAAAGGGTCGAGGAATTTCCGGATCTTCGCATCCACGGAATGGCCGGTCGTTGTAAATGCACCTGCTCCAACAACTACAGGCACGATCAACGATTCCAAATCGACCACGGTGCAATTCTGGGCGAAACAACACGCCGCCATGGACGCCATGAAGCGGGACCAGGATCCTGCGAAAGCCGTAGGCCTGTTTCGCGAAGCACTGGCTCTCAACCCGAACCACGAGGACTCTCACTACTATCTCGCCAATTGCCTTGCCGCACTCGGAGAGGTTCCCGCGGCTGTCGCCGAGTTGGACGCACTGCTGCACATTAACTCTCAAAATCACCGTGCATTCCAGCTCAAAGGAGAACTTTTGGCCGCCGCTGCCACATCCAGGGGACAGTTGACGCCGGCGCGCCAGGCACTCGAATCCGCTCTGAAGCTCAACTCAGAGGAAACCGGAACGCTGGTCCTGCTTGGAGAAGTGGAGCTTGCACGCGGAGATCTGGCTGCTGCCGAGGTGGCTTTCTCCCGCGTTTGCCAGGCCAATCCGCGCGCTGCCAATGCGTGGTATTTTCGCGGGTATGTGGCGTGGAAGCGCCAAGACTTGCAAAGCGCGGCCACGCTGCTCCAATCTGCGCATCAGGCGCTGGGGCCGGACTGGAAACCAGCGGGGGCTGTGCTCGAAGGGGAGGTGAGACAGCGCATGTTCTCGGAATCTGGCTTTCTGGGCGTATTCGAGCAACAGTGGAGCGGGTCGACGAACGCCGCAATCGCGTATGGACAACTGGATGCTTATCTGCACCGGCTTCGTTAGCGAGAAAAAGCGCCTTTCAGTGACCAAAGTCGCTGAGGTCCGATCGTCTCATCTCTAGGCTGAATGACAGGAGGTTGGAATGACCCTAGCCACACAGACTGTTCGCGACATAGCCCTGGAGAACCCCGCCACGATTCGTGTATTTGAAGCATTAGGGATTGACTACTGCTGCGGCGGCCGGAAGCCGCTCGCAGAGGCATGCGCCGCAAAGAATCTTTCAGTAAACGAAGTGCTCAAGGCACTTGAGAGAGTAACAGCCCGACATCTGAGCGTGAGATCGAAAACTGGAGCTCTCAATCGCTCGGCGCGCTCGCTGCACACATTGTCAATACGCATCACGCGTATGTCAGAAGGGAGCTACCGCGGCTCACGGAACTGGCAGAAAAAGTAGTCCGTCGACACGGAGACACGAGGGCAGAACTGCCTGCAATTCAATCAGAGCTTGCGGAGTTGAGCGATGAATTGCTGCAGCATTGCGCGAAGGAAGAGGTGGTGCTATTTCCATACATAACCAAGTTAGAGCGGGCGCTTGCAGATGGGACACCGAGGCCGCACGGCTGCTTCGGGACAGTGGCAAACCCAATTGCAATGATGACGCAGGAGCACGATGCCGCTGGTGCTCTTACTGCGCAGATGCGCGGAACTAAGTAAAGATTTCACGCCTCCAATAGGCGCGTGCCCCACGTTTCACGCGTTCTACGGGGGACTCCACGAGTTCGAACAGGATCTGCATCAGCACATCCATTTCGGGAGAACAACATCCTATTCCCGCGCGCGATCAGGATGGAGGCTTCACAAAGCTAAATGCAATCAGACCATATGGTTTGGACGGGGCACACATTCACAGGGCAACATCGGGCCGACGGACTACCGAAACCTGGCGATCTGGCCGGCTGTATAAGCGGCAAATATGACGTTAAAGGCTCAGAGGCGAATTGCTCCAAAGAGAACAATGGCGAACAAGCCTCTCGAGCCTCCATTAAGCCCGCTTTTGCGGCGGCAGAATCGGTGTATGCCTGCGTGGAAGGACCGCCCGTGAACTTCTTTCATCGTAAGCTTTGCTCCTCAGCGAGATGGAAAGGGATTGTGCAATGCCACGCGTCGCCTTGGGTGCTCGAACAAATTGATCTGGGTTGTGACGTGCTTGAGATCGGCCCCGGATACGGCGCTGCGACGGAAGTACTCAGCGGCGCGTCACACACCTGACATGCGTGGAGCCAGACCGCGGCCTGGCGAAATTTCTTCGCCGAACGCTCAACGAGAGTGTCACCGTTCGATGCGAAGATGCGACAGACATGTCTTTGCCGAGCGCTTCTTTTGACGGCGCTGTCTGCTTTACGATGCTCCATCACATCAAATCGGGGGATCTACAGAACAAGCTGTTCGCTGAAGTGGCTCGCATTCTGAGGCCCGGAGGTATCTTCGCGGGAACGGATAGCCTGAAGAGCCGCGTCCTGGGACTAATTCATCTGTTTGACACGTTTGTCCCGGTCGATCCGGAAACACTTCCGCAGCGGCTGACGTCCGCGGGTTTCGAGAATGTGAAAGTAGAGTTGAATCCTTATGCTTTCCGGTTCCGCGCCTCGAAGCCGCTAGCAGCCTGAGAAGGCATCGAGATATGGTCGCTGTGAACTCACTCCGGCGCGTTCCACTCCCATACATGCCAACGCGTGTTCGGAGTGAATCACCGATTATCGTGCCCCTTATGTTGTAACCAATCAACCGTCTCCCGCTCTATTGGTCAAAGGGGAGAAATATGAAACATTTTCACTTCGCGCTATTCTCTCTGCCGGCCGCATTCTTTCTCATTGCTGTGATCGCCCCCGTTAGCGCAAAGGACAGCAAAAAGACATCCAAGTTTCTCGGCAGCGCCGAAGACAATGCGAAAGAACTGATCGAGCAAGGACGACAGATCTTTCGATTTGATACCTATGGCGACGAGGCATTCTGGACTGATCAGCTGCGAATCCAGCAATCAGTTAAAGGCCTGACGCCGCGAACGGCGCTCACGTTGGGGTTGAAGGTGGATTCCGATGCGCTCTCGCCTTCGGTTGTTGAAGCAATCAAGCACGGCAAGGTCAATCTCGATGATCCAGCTGTGACGCTGCAACTGATCAAACAGAATGCCGTGCTGGGTGTCGTGGGCACTTTCAACAACAACACCTTGGAAAAGGTCGGCTTCACGTGTGCGCTCTGTCATTCGACTGTGGACAATTCGGTTGCACCGGGAATCGGTAGGCGGATCGACGGACTGGCGAACCGCGATCTGAACGTCGGCGCGATTATCGCTACCGCGCCGAACCTGCAGCCTGTGGTCGATCTGCTGCGCCTGGCTCCCCAGGACGCAGGCATTACCGCGCAGGATGTTCGCAACGTGCTTAATACTTGGGGCCCGGGCAAGTTCGACGCTGAGTTGTTCCTCGATGGCAAGGCGTTCAACCCGCAGCAGATCACAAACGGCGTGGTGACTGGAACGAACGTTTCCGGTGCCACCTTGATGCCTAACGCGCGGGGATTATCAGGCCACAACCTGCATACTTGGACCGGAGGGTGGGGCACGGTGACTTACTGGAACGCATTCGTGGCAGTGAATGAACTGCATGGCATCGGCACGTTCTTCGATGAGCGCTTCGACGACGCTACGCAGTTTCCGATCGCCGCCGCAGCCAAGCTCGGCCATGTCTCGGTGGATCCTGACAGCGATCAGGTCACAGGCAAACTGGCTGCACTGCATTTTTATCAGCTGGCGTTACCCGCAGTGCAACCGCGCCCGGGAATCGATTTCGATTCGGCAGCGGCCGCTCGCGGAGACGAACTCTTCAGCGGAAAGGCCAATTGCAATAGCTGCCACCAGGAACCGTTGTGGACAGAACCCGGTTGGAACCAGCACACCGCCGAAGAGATGAAGATCGACAGCTTTGAAGCCGACCGTGCTCCGGGGCATGCTTACCAGACCATGAACCTGGCTGGACTGTTCGTCCGCGAACGCGGGCTGTTTATGTTTCCGCAAAACAAAGGACGGTTCTATCACGATGGACGTTTTCAGACACTTCTAGATGTCGTCAACAGCTATGACAACCGTTTCAGACTCGGGCTTACTGAAGATGAGAAAAAAGATCTGGTCGAGTATCTCAAGTCACTCTAGGGTTGCTGGTCAAGTGAATTCTCGCCAAGCACTTGACACTGTTACCTATAGTTGATTCATGCAATGCAGCCGCATGGATCGAATCTCATGTTTGGAGACGGGGTTGATGCTTCTTCGGGAAGAAGAACAAAGACTGCTGTCCATCATTCTGTCGGGAGCGGCCAAGTCCAAACAGAGGGCGCAGGTCGAACTTGCGAGGTTGCTCGGGCAGATCAAGAAGAACATGCTCGAATTGGCTCAATTGAAGAGTGAACAATCAACGAGATAAGACTCGCTGCGAAAGCGGACGTTTCAAAGTTAAAAGTTCCTTCCGTTCGCAAGACCTCGACTCGTTCACTGAGTTGTCCAAACATGGCAGACTTGCTCGCCAGTGCGATCAAGTTGGACTTGCTTGTTGTCTTTGCCCTCAATTGTTTTGGAGTTCGAGCCGCTCGAAAACTGCGCGTACCACGCGGTCACACCGGGTGGCGTGAAACTCAAACGCTCGCGGACTGGATGCTCTTGCGCGCATCAGGAGCTCTCCCCGTAGTAATTCATGCGCACGATGCAGGCGCACCTTCACATTCGTGTCAGTGATGGAAAGAGCTTCGGCGGCTTCGGCCGTGCTCATCTCCTCCACATCGCGGAGAGTAATGACGGCGCGATATGCAAGCGGGAGCGCCAGGATGGCTTCTTCCAGCAGCGAGCTCAATTCTTTGCGAGCCGCGTTGGTCTCCGGCGTGGGCAATTCTGAATGAAACACCGGCATGGCTCCTTCCTCCCCTTCGAAATACTCCTCGTCCAGCGGGTCGAGCTTCCCGCGTGCGGCCAGTCGTTTCAGCGCCTCATTCACCGCGATACGCGTGAGCCACGTTGAAAACTTTGCGCGACCCTCAAATTGCGCCAGGTGCTCATACGCGCGAACGTAAGCCTCCTGCATGACTTCTTCGCATTCCGAGTCGTCACGAAGGATACTCCGTGTTGCACGATATACGCGCTGATTGTGACGGCGCATAAGAAGTTCGAACAAGGCAGAGTCGCCGGCCCGCACACGATTCACAATCTCCTCGTCAGCCCAACCCTCCACTCGCGCTCTTTCCAATACAGAAACGCCCACCATCACCTCTCCTTGAGAGCCTCTATCCATTGGAGCAGCCAGAGATCGAATGGTTACACTGAATCTCGATGTAACCGATAAGTCCGCTGCCGCTCTATTGAGTAGTGGAGGTGGACTTTGCAATCAAATTCTCGACTCAACCACGCATGGTGGACGCTGCGAATCGGATTGGGAGTTGGACCCTTGCTTGCCGGATTGGACAAATTCTTCAACTTGCTCACCCAATGGGACATGTACCTGAATCCAATCATTCCGCGGTTGCTCCACGTCTCGCCTCAGGCGTTCATGCATCTTGTCGGAGTCGTTGAAATTGTCGCGGGCGTCCTCGTACTTACCCGGTTCACTCGCTATGCGGCGTACATTGTAATGGCGTGGCTGTGGGCAATCGCCGCCAGTTTGGTTGCCCAGGGGCTGTTCCTCGACCTTGCCGTGCGGGACGTTGAAATATCGCTCGGAGCCTTTGCCTTGGCCAAGCTGACAGAGGTCCGTGAATTGGCCTTCCTCGCAAGTGGTTCCGTTGACCGACACGGCGTTTCTGAAACCAGCGTGGTGCAGCACCACGCCTGAACCGTATGTAACCAAATCTCTAAAACCGGAAAGGAGTGCAAATCATGATGAGAATTCCCATACTGATGCTCTCGGTCCTGATGCTCCCGGTGTTTGCGTCCGCTGAAAACTGGAGCAACGTTCCCATCATCGACACCCAATGTTCTACCAAAGCCAAGGCCGATCCTGACGCCCACACGCGCGATTGCGCTCTCGCGTGCGCCAAAAGCGGCTTCGGAATCGTCGACAAGGACGGCAACTATCTAAAGTTCGACGCCAAAGGAAACGAGGACGCATTGAAGCTGCTGAAGAGCGCCTCGAAGGCAGATCACCTTCGGGTCAACGTGACCGGCGACAAAGAAGGCAGCGTCATTCACGTTCAATCGCTAAGCATGTAGCTTGGCTGGGAGACAATAAAAGTCGATCCGGCGACCTCAAGCCTCGTCGGATTGCCCCGGCTGAGTTGTGGGCAACTCCGTCGAAACTCATCGCAGCCGATTTTCATCCCTCGGGGTGTGCCAGAGGCCCATGCATCACTTGGAAGTGATGGGTTTCCGGTTCGTTCTTTCCGGATAGCCGGTCGCTGGCCCGAAACGCAGCCTGTTGCTGGAAATGCTCGTCGATGAATTCCTTGGAGATTTGGCGACGGCTGAGAATTGCCATACTGCCTTTCACTGCAATAGGCGGATTATCGGGGAGCGGTGTCTAACACGTGCGTCCAGAACCATCAGGCAGGTTTTCCATTTCCGGAGAGATCAACCGAGCATGCCGATGTGAAGGCATGAGAGGAGGCATTATGAAAGCCACGATGGCGCTTCAGAATCTAGGACAGAGTCTATGGCTCGACAACATCACCCGTGATCTGCTCGATAACGGCACATTGAAACGGTACATCGATGATTTTTCGGTCACGGGCTTGACCTCAAATCCGACCATCTTTGAGCACGCCATCTCAAAAAGCAGTTCGTACGACGCGGAGGTTGGCCGGCTAATAAAGGCGGGTCTCTCGAATGAGGACGTATTCTTCGAGCTGGCATTGCAGGACTTGACGCGAGCTGCCGATCTGTTTGCTGTCGTTCACGAGAGCACGGCGGGCGTCGATGGCTTCGTTTCGCTTGAGTTGTCGCCGCTATTGGCCTACGACACCAAGAAATCTGTGGCAGCGGCAAAGCTTCTACACGGCAAAGGAAATCGTCCAAACTTGTTCATAAAGATTCCGGGAACAACTGACGGCGTCCCAGCAATTGAGGAATCGATTGCAAACGGTGTCGCCATCAACGTCACGCTTCTCTTCTCGCGTGAGCAGTATTTGGCATCGGCTGAAGCGTACATGCGCGGCCTTGAGCGGCGCGTGTCCGCAGGTCTCAGCCCGGATATTCGCTCGGTCGCATCGGTCTTCCTGAGCCGTTGGGACGGCGCAACCATGGACAAGGTTCCCGAGACGTTGCGCGATAAATTGGGGATCGCTGTCGGGCAACAGGTCTACAAAGCGTATCGGGATACGCTGGAGTCTGATCGTTGGCAACGCCTGGCCAATTTCGGCGCCCGTCCGCAGCGTTTGCTCTTTGCCAGCACCGGTACCAAGGACCCCAAGGCCTCAGATGTTCTCTATATCAACGCGCTCGCTGCGCCGAACACGATCAACACCATGCCGGAGAAGACGCTGCTGGCGTTCAGCGAGCACGGTAAGGTAACCGAATCGCTTCCGCGAAACGGGGGAGACTGCGAGTCTCTACTGACAGGTTTCCGAAAGTCGGGAATTGATCTCGACATACTTGCTGCGGACCTCCAATCGCAAGGTGCCAAGTCCTTCGACGAATCGTGGAGGAAGCTGCTCGACGCCATAGAGATTAAAGGGAAAGCCCTACAAGGCGCCAACTAGCAGTCTTCTCATGAGATTCAAGACCAGAGGTCATCAGGGGCCGGGCAGCCGTGATCTTGGCACCATCGGCGCCATCGGCAGGGGAACCGGGTATGGTATCTACTACGCCATTCACCGTAGCCATATGCGCATGGGTCGTGTTGTCTCCGGCGCGCGCGGACTGGCACTCCGGAAAAGGGGCGGCCAGCGGACGTACGCCTTGGCAGGAAACATCGCGACATTTAGCCGGGGAAGCGGGTACGCATTTCGGGCATGAAGGGAAAACTGCCCAGTGGTGATGCACCATTACCTTGTGGAGCAGGTCCAGAAGGACTACGGTTTCTGTCGTTTGTCTACAACAAATGGAAAGCGCGGGATTGCACGCAGTTCGACGGCGGAGGCCATGGTCGTTTCGAAGCCAACAGCATTTACTTCGTCGCTGGGGACGGACTTTTTGCGCTTCGGAACGGCAGTCGGATTTGGAGCACCCGCTCTCGGGTGCGCTCCTCGGAAAGGTTGCGAGCGCGTGCGTGCAGCAAGTCATCGAGCGAGATCATCCCAACTAACATGCGCTCTTCGTTGCTATCCACAACAGGCATTCGCGTATACCCTGTTTCTGCCATTCGATAGACAACGGCCGACAGCGGTTCGTCGGCAAACGCCATGATCGGGTTGGAGCGCGCAAGATCGGACATCCGAGTCAATTCGCCAGGGTGGGAGGCCAGGTCCTTGCGCGTGATCACTCCGCTCAGCCGACGGTCAGCTTCGATAACAGGATACAGGTGCTGCCCACGCGCAGAATGGCCGTCCTTCACAATACCCCGCGCCTCGGCAATCGTGCCGGTACCGTCGAATGCTATCAGTCTGGTGCGCATCACTTCGCGGACGAAAATGACCTCTAACGGGTCCACACTGTATTCGCGGCTGAGGTGAAATCCCCGCCGCGCCACCTTCTCGGTCAGAATCGAGCGCTTCAACACCAGAACAGTGAAGGTGTGGGCGATGACGGCTGCAACCAGCAGCGGCAGAATCATGTTGACATCGTGCGTCAGTTCAATTGCGAAGACAATTCCCGTGAAAGGGGAGCGCATGGTGCCGCCGAGAATCGCTCCCATGCTGACGAGTGGCCAAAACCCGGCGCCCGCCGCGGGAAGAAATGATGCTTCAAGGCCGCCCAGCGCGCCGCCCATCATCAGCAACGGAGCCAAAACGCCGCCAGAGGTTCCCGACCCCAGCGACACGGCCCAGATGGTGGATTTCACCAGAAGAATACCGAGCAGCAGTCCAATCGCTCCGTTGCCTTGGAGGAGCGATCCGATGGTGTCGTAACCCACGCCGAGCGCCTGCGGAAAGATCAACCCTCCCACGCCAATTACAAGGCCTCCGATGGCCGGCCACCACATCCAGTGAATAGGTAGCTTGGCGAAGGCGTCTTCAGCTGCATATACGGCGCCGGTCAGCAACGCGGAAAGCGCGCCGGCGAGAATACCGCAAACAACGCAACCAATGAGCCCTGCCGGACCAATAAACACCGGATGCGCCGGCGTGGGGAACAGAGGACCGAGACCAATGAGGTATCGCCGTGCAGCGCCAGCTGTGGCACTGGCCAGTGCCACCGGAATGAGGCTGCGCGGCTTCCATTCGAAAAGCAGCAGCTCGACCGCCAGCAGGATCGCCGACAACGGCGCGGCAAAGGTGGCAGACATGCCCGCTGCTGCGCCGGCCACTAACAGTGTCTTCCGTTCGACGCTGGTGAGATGGAAGAACTGTGCGATCATCGATCCGAATGCGCCGCCGGTCATGATGATCGGGCCTTCCGCGCCGAATGGTCCTCCGGTTCCAATCGATAACGCCGCCGAGAGCGGTTTGAGAACGGCCAGCCGTGGTTGCACCTTGCTTCCGCCGATGAGAATCGACTCAATGGCTTCCGGTATGCCGTGGCCGCGGATCCGCTCCGAGCCGTAGCGCGCCATGAAGCCAATGACTAATCCGCCGACGACTGGCACCAGGACAGCCCACCAACCGAGGTGATTACCTGCGGGCGAAACCATCGCAGTGCCGATACGCTGGTAATAGAACAGATTGGTAAAGAGTCCGATCAGGCGTAACAGCCCGAGTGCGACATAGGCGCCAATCACACCGATTACCATCGCCAATCCAGCGATAGGCAGCACCCTCATGGTGGTCGTGAAGTCGCCCAGCTTCCTAAGTTCCTTTGAGAGCTTCATGCGCCGTCCAGTACCTTCCGTAGTGTTCTCATTAATTCGGGGCCACCATCCAAGAGTTCGTCGTGGTGAGCAACCGAAAGGTTGTGCAATTGAGCTTCCCCTTTTGGGGTAAGCCGAAGCAGAACTTCACGATGATCATCTTCCCCGGGAACACGCTTCACCGCGCCATGTTCTGCCAGCCGGTTAACAAGTTCTACCGCACTGTGATGGCGGATGAGCATCCGCGAGGCCAGCTCGCCGATCGTGGGCTTCACGCCGTCTGGCAGGCCTTTGATTGCCAGGAGAAGCTGGTGCTGTTGCGGCTCGATTCCGCTACGGCGCGCCTGGTCTTCGCTGAACCGCAGAAACCTACGGATTTGATATCGAAACTCCGCCAGCTCTTGAAACTCACGGATTGTCAAAGGTTTTGTTCGTGCCGCCACAGATATATCGTAGCACGACATGCATTCAGACTCAATTGATGGCCTCAGTTTAGGATCGGAAGCTGGCCAGTGCTTGATAATGCAGACCTATACGCCCAACCGCTTAGCGCAACCGCTCACGCAGTGAGAAGTAGTAGACCTTCGGCGGCCCGAAGGGTTGACAACCCAGTCACCGTTTGTCCCTCGCGGTCCCCCCACGTTCCTGCTAACACGATGGCTCGCGGTGTCGGCACTGTGACCTGTTCGTGACTCATGTTGAGGATGACCTCGATTTCTTCGGCTCCGCTCCTTCGAAAACGCAATACGTTCTGATCAACGTGGATTTCATGTAATTTGCCGCTGATCAGCGCGGGGTGAGCTTTTCGCAGGGCGATGAGTTTGCCATAGAGCTGCAGGATCGATGCGCCGTCTTGCTGCTCGATGGCAGCGTTGACCTTGCTGTGGTCTTCGCCGAGCGGCAGCCACGGTTCGCCCGTCGTGAAGCCTGCCAGCGGGCTTTGATCCCAGCACATCGGCGCGCGCTCGGGGTCGCGACCCTGCCCGATGCCGGGCTCATTTTTTTCCGCCGGGTCCTGCACCTGCTCGGGAGCAACTGGGATGTTGGTCATCCCAATTTCATCGCCGTAGTACATTGTGATCGTGCCGGGCAAGGTAAAAAGCAGCATGGCGGCCACCCGCGCCTGGTGTTTGCCGACTCTAGAAGCGATGCGCGGCTGATCATGGTTGCCGAGCACCCAGTTGGGCCACGCCCCCTCCGGCAATGCGCGGTCATATTCGCTGATCACCTCAGCGACGGCGGCAGCACTCCACGGGCATTGAAGCAGGTGGAAGTTGAAGGGGAGATTGGCGCCCTTCAGGTTCTTGCCGTAATAGTACATAAGCTGCGGAATCGGAAGGTAGATTTCGCCGATCAATACACGGCCAGAAAATTCGTCGACGACGCTGCGCATCTCGGCCACGATCTCGTGCACTTCGGGACGGTCAGAGTTATAGACCGGGAGAAAGCGATGATTTGAAGGAGAGCCGAGCCGGAAGCCAGGGTTTGGGGGATTGTCGCGGAACTGATCGTCTTTGATCATCAGCCACATGACGTCGACCCGAAAGCCATCCACCCCTTTCCTCAGCCAGAAGCGCAGCACGTCGAACATGGCCTCGACCACGGCGGGATTTCTCCAGTTGAGATCTGGTTGCTGTTTCAGAAAGGAGTGGTAATAGTGTTGGCAAGTTGCCGCATCGAATTCCCATGCAGAGCCGCCGAAGTGGCTGGTCCAGTTGTTGGGCTGATCTTGCCATATATACCAATCGCGTTTAGCATTCTCACGCGCTGAGCGGCTCTCCAAAAACCATGGATGCCGGTCCGAAGTGTGATTGGGCACGAAGTCGAGAATGAGGCGAAGCCCGCGCCGATGTACCTCTGCGAGCAGTCTGTCGAAGTCGGCCATGGTGCCGAAGAGGGGATCGATCCCGCAATAGTCAGAGATGTCATATCCGAAATCGGCCATGGGAGAGGGGTAGATGGGGGAAATCCAGACCGCGTCAACTCCAAATTCCATCAGGTAGTCGAGGCGGTCCAGAATACCTCGAAGATCACCGATGCCGTCGCCGTTGCTGTCCTGAAAAGATCTTGGATAAATCTCGTAGATCACCGCTCGTTTCCACCACTCCAATTCCCGCATCAGATCTACCAGCACCTTTAGTTGATTAACATTGCGAAAGACTCAAGCATGATCAACGATCTCTGGTACAAAAATGCGATCGTATATTGCCTTTCGGTCGCTACCTATATGGATGCAAACGGCGATGGGGTCGGCGACTTCAAGGGCCTGATGCGCAGACTCGATTTTCTTCAGGGTATGGGGATCACGGCGGTTTGGCTGATGCCGTTCCAGCCCTCGCCTCATCGCGATGACGGATACGACATCGCAGATTATTACAATGTGGATCCGCGGTATGGAACGCTGGGGGATTTTGTCGAGTTTACGCACGGGTGCAGTCAGCGCGGCATTCGCGTGCTGATGGATCTGGTTGTCAATCACACTTCGAATGAACATCCGTGGTTTCGCGAAGCCTCTCGCAATCCCAAATCAAGTTACAGGGACTGGTACGTATGGTCGGCAAAGAAGCCGGCGAATGCGAATACAGGGATGGTTTTCCCAGGCGTGCAGAAGTCGACCTGGACATGGGAAAAGAATACGCGCTCTTATTATTTTCACCGCTTCTATGATTTTCAGCCAGATTTGAACACAGCGCATCCGGAGGTTCAGGCGGAGATTCTCAAGATCATGGGGTTCTGGCTGCAATTGGGAGTGGATGGATTTCGGATGGACGCCGTCCCGTTCGTAATTGCGAAGAAGGGAGCGGGTCAGGTGCGACCCGTCGAACACTATGACATGTTGCGGTCGCTCTCAGAGTTTTTGACCTGGAGAAAGGGTGGTGCGATCATCCTGGGCGAAGCGAACATCGTGCCGAAGAACGATATGGAGTACTTCGGGGAATTTGGCGAGCGGTTACAGATGATGTTCAACTTCGACGTGAATCAGCATCTGTTTTACGCGATGGCGAGCGGCGACGCGAGACCATTGATCAAAGCGCTCGAGAATACAAAGCCTCGTCCGGCAACGGCGCAATGGGGACAGTTTCTCAGAAATCACGATGAGCTGGATCTTGGACGGCTGACAGATGCTCAACGAGCGACGGTGTTTACGGAGTTCGGTCCGGAGAAGTCGATGCAGTTGTATGGGCGCGGGATCAGGCGCCGATTGGCGCCCATGCTACATGGGGATCGTCGGCGCCTTGAGCTAGCCTACAGCCTGATGATGACACTGCCAGGCACGCCGGTCCTGCGGTACGGAGATGAGATTGGGATGGGGGACGATCTGCGTCTGCGGGAGCGCGATTGCGCACGCACTCCGATGCAGTGGTCGACGGAATCTAATGCAGGTTTTACGACGCACGCTAAGCCGATTTTGCCGGTGATCTCAGACGGCGCCTACGGCTTTCAACAAGTCAATGTCGCCGCGCAGCGCAGGGATCCTGACTCGTTACTCAACTGGATGGAACGCATCATTCGCATGCGGAAAGAAGTTCCCGAAATTGGATGGGGAGACTTTTCCTTTGTGCCCCTTCGTACGTCGGGCGTACTCGCCATGGAATACGAATGGCGTAACAACTCTGTGCTCTGCCTTCATAACCTGATGTCCGAACCACGAGAGATCCGCTTTCGCCTCAAGTCGAAGTGCGCGGGCGAACGGGACCAGCTGACGAATCTTCTATCCGACGATCACAGTCGTGTAGACGAAAGCGGACGCCACTGCATTGTGCTTGAACCTTATGGATACCGCTGGTTTCGAGTCGGCGGATTGGATTACCTTCTTCGTCGTTTTGAAACATAGAAAGAAAAACTTCACGGCTGATGTTATGGCGATGTCATCGATGCAGCTTCCGTTCTAAATCCGGCACAAACAGCGGCTGGGCGTAAGCTTCCAATCGATGCGCCGCCGCCAGCGCCAATTCATAGGCGGCTCGTGCACTGTTTTTGTCGCCCGTTGCCGTCTGGGCGTCTCCCAGGGCCATCTGTGCCAGCAAATTTTCCGGCTGCAAAGCGACAGCCCTCTTTGCAGCAACCAGAGCCTCTGCAGGCTTATTCTCCCGCAACAGGATCTGCGACTTTTGGACTGCTGCCAACGCTGCCGCTTCATGCACATCGAAGTCGCCATGGTACACAAACACGCTGTGATCGATCTGCTCCGCCATCGGCATCCACCGAAATCGCTCGAAGACATTCAACTGGTCACTGGGCCAGTCACAGGCTTCCAGATCGTCCGCGCTCAACAGGAGGTAGCCATGGATGGTTTCGGGCACGTCGACCGGCAGGATCTCTCCTCCGGTGTGGGCCGTGGGGAGCGGGTGGCAGGGAATGCCGTAGGCTTGCGGACGAAGATCCGGATAAGCGGAATAGGCGAACCAGCACTCCTCGCCAGGATGGGCGTCAACCCATTGCTTGACGTGTGGAAGTTGCTGCGCCCAATCCACACTGGAGTCGCTCAGGTATTTGTGTGTGTTTGCCGCTCCGCCCCAGGCTTCGTTGGCGTACGCCATCTCTGCCGGAAACACAGCCATCGCTGAAACGACATGACACGCTACCAATCCTCCACCGATCCAAACCCAGCGTCGGCTGTGCTGCGCGAGCGCTGTCAGGCCCGCTGCTGCCAGCAACGCGGCCAGTGGATACAAGAACAGAACATGACGAGTGCCGATGTTCATACCGCTGAGGATCGCCACAGTCAGATAGATTGCGCCCGGCACAACCAGGTACGCCAATTCTCTTCGCTGCCTGAGCCGCCCGCTGATCACCGCAATACCCGCCAAAACCACCAGACCGATCAAGCCCAAAGTGGTCTTGATGGATAGAGCGACTGGAAAGTACCACCAAACACCGTGAGCATAGTCGTGCCCTAGCAGGAAGATCGGATACTGCTGCGCTGCATAGTGGATGTCAGTCATCCCCATCAGGTAGGACTCTGGCAGCAACCGCCAGTTGGCGAGATGTCCTATCGCCCAACTGTTCACTCCCTTGAGGGGTGCGGCGTATTCGCTCAGCGTCGGGTTCATAACCAGCCCTGCCGGCCGGGCCGCATAACGAAAACCGTAGAGAGCCCAGAGCACCACAACCGCGAGCACCACGATGGCTGCAAATCCGCCAAACAGTGTCCCGGCCATCCGCTTGCGCCGTCCCCGCTCGGCACAGGCGATTTCTACCAGCGTCAATCCCAGCAGCATCGGAGCCAGCAAAATCCCGCTGTGCTTGGCCGACAGCGTGAGTCCAGCCGCCAAGCCGGTCAGCAACAGACGAATCACAGATGGCTGCCTTGCGTAACGGTAGAAGCAATAGATTGTGGCCAGAAAGAAGCAGGCGACTCCCATATCGGTCGTGACCAGATCGCTGTTGGCCAACACATTGGGCTCGAAGACCACCAATAGCAAAGCCAGCAAACCAGCCCACTCGCCAAAGAGTTCGCTCCCCATCAGAAATACCGTCACTGAGAGGCCCACGGCAAAGACACCTGCTGCCAGGCGCATGCGGAAGAGCAGGCGATGCCTTGGGCCATCATTGCGTTCCAGAAAATCACGGCCATCCCGGTACGCCTCTGCCTTGAACATTCGCTGCTGCAGGGGAGGCACCCAAAGCTTCTCCTGAAGCAGAGGCAGTGTCGCCACCAACTTCACCAGCGGCGGATGCTCGGGATTCAGACCGTAGTCGCCGCTATGCCACATCATGTAGCCGGCGAAAATATGGTCGCCCTCATCAAAGGTGAGCGACTCGCCATGAACGATGATCGCAACCAGGATCATCTGCAAGATGATCAATCCGCCTGCAAAGGACCAGATGGGCATTTTCAATCGATTCATCGACCCTCCGCCTCCACAGATTTAGGGGTGTAATGCCGTAGCTGATGAAGACGCTATGAGCAACGAATCGCGCCTCCACTATGGGAGTTCCGCGAAGGACCTTTTCCCGGACGGATTCCTCGGCATTGGGCCATGTAACGTGCCAGCCAAGCACAAGAAGAACGCTTTCCGGCTCATCTCCATCTCCCCTCGGCCTCCGTCACCCCACTTGGAATAGCTCGATCCCGTGCGCTTTTCCCAGATTGCCAGAATACTTCTTCTCCGTTCCGTTGTTCCAATGCTCAAATACTCCGAGGCTGCGGCATCGCGTGCCATTGCGTCCGGGATCATAGAACGTCTTCGAAGGCGGATCGTTTGCAAGAGCGGCTTCGCGCAGGTAGTTGTCTGCATTCGCGATATCCACAAGATCGGGCCATTCCGAAGTCAGGAAATCGAAACCGACGGAATCGATCGCCACACCGTCAAGCGACATGAAGATGCTGTTCGGCCAGGCATCGTTGAAAGGGGCCATCTTCCATTTGCGTCGTGGTGGATCATCCGCGTCTTCACTTCCATAGAGCCCGTCGATAACAAATAGCATCGTTTTCCCGCCAATATCCTTGTGACCCAGGAAATCCACGTATACGGAGTAACTTGGCGAACCGTCTCGGTTGTGGGGGAAGCCATCGTGCGCATTCTTGTGCCAGTCGGTATGGATGCTCAGAGTCCCGAACAGATTCTTTGCACAAAGCGAGACCCCTGAACTCACATGCCCTTTCAGCAACGCCGCATCGATCAGGTAGCTGGCGTCTACGGCCGTGGTATCGATTCCCGTAGCGTTGCGGCTGGTAATCGAGTAAGGGATCGCGTTGGGTTTGAACTCGGCCTTCAGGCGCCCGTCACCGCCGATATGGTCGACGAACACGACACCGGGAAACTCGTGGTGAATCTTGTCATAAAGGTTGCCCGGAATGAACCTGCTGGAATCGAAGACGGTAATCGATGATTGCGGTACTTTTCCTGGACCGGTCAACTGTCGGACGATCGAAAGAAGCACGTGGGGAGACGAGTTCAGACGGTCGATCGTGCCATGGTCCGTCGTGTTGTTCAGGTTCGCCTTGATTGCGATCTTCTCGCCGGCCTTGTACCCCGTGTTGCCGTGACCACGAGTGCGATTGAAATAGTGAAACATCGCGCTCCATGCCTGGGCATCGCTCTTTTGATTTGTAAGACCGCGGATGGAGTGTGAGACCATGCGGTCAATCACAGCCTGGTTATTGTTGGAGTCCGTCCACCAGGATCCTGTCCCATCCCAGCTCACAGCCGCCGGATCGTGTGCCCAGGTGACTCGGCCGGGAACTACGCCGCGTGGAACACCCAATGGGGAAAGCGGCTCGAATAAGGAAGAACCCATGCCGCTGGCAGCTGCAATAGAAAAGGCGAATTGTCGGCGCGTCATTTCCATTTTGTCAGTCCTCCGCATAGAAAAGTTGAGCCTACTCGCTCCGTTTTCTGATTGGCAGCAGCTGGTTTACTCGTGACAAACACTGCGGCCGTTGGTGTCGGCATCACGAAGTGCAGAGCGCGTCCACGTTGACCTGACCGGCAAATTGTACCAGTGGCGCGCCCCTCGACTCGCCGTCGAGGATGATGGGCGGGGCCTACCAGATGGAGCGTGAGAGCGGTGAGCGTTTGATATTGAGATACCGACGTTCTCTCTGGATCGCCCGAATCCGGGCGCATCTCCGAATTGAGAAAGAACGCGGTTCCAGCGGCTCGCAGCCCTCAAACGGCTCGCGAGTGCGCGCCACCTGCTGAGTAGATTGATCGACTTGAATTGCTCAATGAGTGCCTCATCCCCTACCGAGCGCATTGGGCCACCTTCGATGTTGGCCATTCTGTCGCTGCCAGTCTCCCTTTAGGGAAGGCTCTTCCACCGGGCGATATAATCGTAGCCACTTGCCAGTCAAATACTTAAGCCAGATTACGTCCGACTTTAAAAGGGATGTACGATGAACTATTGCGCTTCGGCAAATAGAATGAATATTCCAACTCGTTCGCTCGCGCAGAAGTCGTCTCGAACGCCAATACTTGATGCGCTGATTCGCTGGTAATGAAGCGTCAAGAGCTGAGATAGTTTCTAGCTGTCGGCGAAAGGCTCTTTCAGACACGCCAAAGAGTGCAAGATGGGGATATCGTCACAATCCGACAAAGACGCGACTTTGGCTGAGCCGGCGCCACATGCAGCAGGCGTTCGTGAACAGTTGAGACGCCTCGTTGCGCACCCATTGTTCACGAATAGCAAGCGATACCCGGTGTTGCTCACGTATATCGTCGAGCAAACACTGCTCGGTAGTGCGAGCGAATTGAAGGAGCGGACAATTGGCGTCGAGGCTTTCGGGCGTGAACCCGACTACGATGTCAATCTCGATCCGGTGGTTCGCACTGCGGCAGCTGAGGTGCGCAAAAGGCTCAGTCAGTACTATTACAACCCCGATCACGCTGGAGAATTGGTGATCGAGTTGCCGATTGGCTCCTACATTCCGACTTTTCGAGAACCTGCAGTTCAGATAGGCCTTGCGGCCGAGACTCAACTCCCAAGGACGATAGAGACAGTTCCGAGCGAAAATGTCGGTTTCCCCTTCGCGCCGGCGAATGTCGAACATGAGCACTCGAAGTTCTTGGACCGCCGCTGGATCCCAGTTGCCATCGCATTGCTCGTCGCCGCCCTGATTGGATTTAGCATCGGTCGTGCGAAAGCGCCGAGTGCGGTAGCCAGTATTAATGTCCCCTCAAGCATGGCGCGTTTCTGGGAGCCGATCACCGCAACTTCAAGTCGGGTTACCTATTGTCTCGGCGTTCCGACAGACGCTGTCGATCTCCAAAGCAGGACCGTCCCACCTATTCCCGCCGGTGAAAGCGGCAATCTGAATGTCTACGACGTTGTCACACTTGCGCGTTCCATAGCGCCTCTCGTACCCAGGAATGGCGAATTTCGCGTAATGGCCGCTTCGGATACCGGCTTCGCGCAATTGCGAGAAGGCCCGTTCGTTCTGATTGGCGCTTTCGACAACCCGTGGACGATGCGCATAACGCAGGATCTGCCAATTGGATTCGAATACGACAATCACGTTCGCAAGGTGGTAGATCGGACGTCCTCGCCCAAAAGGATCTGGACGCTTCAATGGCAGGTTCCGGGCAAGAGCCTCGCGCGCGACTACGCCGTAGTCGCGAGACTTCACGACAAGGTCACCGGAGAGCCTGTCATCATCCTGGCAGGCATTTTGGGGGAAGGAACCGAAGCCGCAAGCGAGGTCGTCTCCAATCCAGCGTACCTGGATGCACTGCTGCAAAAAGCGCCGAAAAACTGGGAGCAACTGAACCTTGAAGCAGTAATTGAAGCGAACGTCATTGAAGGTCATCCCGGTCCACCCACTGTTGTTGCCGTCCAGACGTGGTGATCGTCTTTTTAAGGGGGGCCGAAACTCTGTATG
>CAWAZE010000012.1:0-26434 GCA_963786405.1 uncultured Acidobacteriaceae bacterium
AATGGTTGTCGCGCAGATTGCGGTGAGCATGATCCTGCTGGCGGGAGCGGCGCTCTCGTGCGCAGTTTCAGCAATCTGCAACACCAGGCACTTGGTCTACGAACGCAGGGCGTGTTGACTGCGAGCATCAATCTCAACCGGCAGCGGTATGGCACCCCCGAAGCGCAGATGCGGTATTTTGTCGAGGCAGAAAGGGCCTTGCGTCGTTTGCCTGGAGTTTCTGAGGTGGCGCTCTAGCGATCTTTCCTCCGGGTGGCAATCATCACGAGCAAATCTACAGCGTCATTTCGATCGCGGGCCAACCACCTCTTACCGGCGGGACAGGCGGCATGGTGGCGTGGCGTTGGGTGAGCCCGGACTACTTTAGTGCGCTTAACATTCCCATCGTTCGTGGACGAGCATTCAGCGAAGACCAGCGCATTTCCAACGAGCGAACGGTCATTTCAGCAGCTCGCTGGCCGCGCGACTTTTTCCGAACGAGAACCCGATCGGTCAGCGCATGCAGGAGCACCAGGGCGCACCTTGGTACACGGTTCAGGGAGTGGCAGCAAAAAGACGTTAAGAACGCGGGCTAAGCGGCGTTGATGAGCCGGAGTATTACAAGCTGCGCCGAAGTGTTGCAGACGACTGGCAGTCCATGCCGTCTGCCGAGTTTGTGATCAAGACCGCGTCTTTAACAAAGGGACCTCATCCTGGGTGAGATCGCAGCTCGCAGAAATCGATCCCACTGTTCCGGTTGATGTTGAAACGCTCACCGAACGTGTCGCCGGCCGGTATATCGCCCACGATTCGAAACCGCTCTTCCGAGCTTCTTCGCCTCGACCGGACTGATTATGGCGGTCGTCGGTCTCTATGGGGTCATCGCGTTCATAGCCATCCAGCGCACACAGGAAATTGGCGTTCGTATGGCTTTGGGGAGCGAGTCGATTCGATGTCCTGCGACTCATCCTGGGTGAAGGCCTTGTCCTCATCGCAAGCGGCGGCTTTATCGGACTGGTTGCTGCTCTGGGCGCATCCCGGGTGCTCAAGAGCCTTCTGTTCAGCATCGGTCTGCGCAATCCGATCACGTTTGCCGGTGTGTCCCTGCTTTTGGCGCTTGTCGTTCTCTCCTGGTCGATTATCGATTCCTGCGCGATCGGCAATGAGAGTGGACCGCGGTCGGCACCATTGCGCACCGCAGAGGTACGGCGTACGAGGGCGCACGACTTCTCGGGACCCCCTCCCCTTATTCTGTAAGGAATTCCTTGTCTTCCAGGGTTGCGGAGGGGTGAGGCTGTAAAATCCTCTCGGCATTAGACTTAGCCGCAAAATCCTCTCAGCAAAGGACTTACGGGCCGTTTCTGGAAGATTTGGACATTTTCGTCTCACATTGTGGTGCTGGAGACTGATTCCGGAACGGCTTCTTCCGTTCGAAATTCAACTTCTATTGTGCGCTTGATGGGGGTATTTCTCTGCACGGCGGACTCGGGGTGTCGGTCGCCATTGATGCGACCTGCAGGTCCTTCGGCTTCGCTCACCCCACGGACGAAGGTTCGTCGGCGGGGCCCCAAACGCGCTCCGCTCAGGATGACAAGCCATTAGAAATTTGAAGTAAGTTTCCTACCCACCTCAGATGCCGGCGTACCACGCGTAGCCGGCTTCAGGGGACGCGGAGCCGAGACCTTTGCCGAAGCGTTTGAGCGAGTCGGTGGCCGTGATGCGGGTGATGTACTTCACGCTCTTGTAGCCCAGCTGGCGAGGCACGCGCAGGCGGAGCGGGCCGCCGAACGACACGGGGAGATCGCCGTCGTTCATTCCCAAGGTGAGGAAAGTCTGAGGATGCAGGGCGTCGGCCATGTCGATGCTTTCCCACCAGTCGGGCTCGATGGAGAAGTAGACGATGTAGCGCGCCTGGGGCAGGACTCCGACGGCGTCGAGCACATTGACAGCGGTGTTCCGATCCACTCGGCGATGTAAGACCAGCCTTCTTCGCACGCCACCTCGGTGATCTGGTTGCGGACGGGAAGACTCTTGAGGTCGGACAGCGAAAGCGATGCGGGATGCGCGACCATGCCGTCGACGGACAGTCGCCAGTCAGAAAAGCCGGCGGCCTGATGGCGCTTGAAGGCCTCGCTGGGCGGGGCGGTTTCGTTGCCGAAGGGCCTCTCGGAAATCATGCTGCGGGGAAATTCGCGGGCCAGCGAGTGCGTGGTGAGAAGCCGCTGGGCGGCGTAGGTCAGCGTTTCGCCGGGGCCATAGACTCCACCGCTATCGGGCGGGATGAGCCCATAGCGGCGGGCGAGGCGGGCGGCGGCGGCGAGACCCGCTACGCCCGCCGTTGCGACAAGACCGGTGGTGATGAGCTTGCGGCGTGAGATGTTGCTCATGGGCGCTCCGAAGGGACGGCGACACGTCCGGTGATCATGGCCCGCGTGCGACTCCAGAATCCGGCAAGAACAATCATCGCAACGTGGACGATGAGGAAGAACACGAGAAATCCGGACACGAAGAAATGCAGGGTGCGCGCGGATTGCCGGCCTCCGAGCAGGTTGACGGCCGCCGGTACCGCGGAATTGAAGGCGGGAGACAAGGCCAGGCCGGTCCAGATGACGAGGGGAAACAGAACGAAGATTACCAACAGATATGCGGTGCGCTGGACGACGTTGTAGGCGTGGCTTTCTGCTCATCGGGCGGCGCGCGGCGCAGATATCTTGCGAACACTTCGCGGAAGGCGCGCCACTTTCGATCGGCCGTGGCCGGGGAACAGGTTTTTCCGGAAGTGGCCGGTCAACAGGCCTGCGACTCCGTAGACCAGGCCGGTCAGGACCAGAACCCATGCGGCCTCAAAGTGGAGATAGCGGCTCCAGCCATTCTGGTCGGGCATCACGTAGGTGTAGCCGGTGGGGACCGTGTCCCGCGATGCGGGGATCGGAATGGTGAAGAGTGCAGGAGTGCCGGAGTTGCCGGTTTCGCCCCAATAGAACCGCGGATGGGAGATCACGATTTCAGCGCCGGTGATGAGCAGCGCGAGGAAAGAGATGACGGTGATCCAGTGCGTGACGCGGACGAGCGCAGTATGCCGCGGGGTTGCTGGACTTGGGGATGAGGGTGGGGCTGGCACGCGGGGAGGATAGCACAAACTGAGCGCGAATAAGCCGGAATACTTCCCGACTTCATCAGAGGCTTTGGCCAGGTTGCCTGGAATAACAACCACAGTCGGCGCTTGGGTCGGGCTCAAAGATGCTGGTCATGGAGAAATGCTGCCGCCCTTTCCAGAATTATGCTGCCAGTGGGAACGGTCGATGAGCGCATTGGGCTGATCTCGCCAGTTGAAACGCCAAGGACAGATTGCCTCCGACAAGCCGACTCACCAGTACGGAATCACTTAGTCGCTTGCACGGTGCAGTCGGTCAATTTGTAGTGCCAGACTTCGTGATGGCTCTCCCGGTTGATCGCAACCTGCTCCGGTAATTGAAAACCGCCAACGTTTTGATAGGTGTAGGTGAGGATGATTCGATTGCCCGGCCTGAAATCCCCATCCTCGCCCAGTCTGTAGGAGGTCAAAAGGAAGCCCTGGGGGCCAGGACGGAAGTCTGTTTCCCGGCGATCAGAGGCAGATCCCTTTTCCCCTTCGCTCTGGAGACTCATGTCGCGCGCGAACGACATCTCAACATCGAAGGTTTGGATCTTGAATTCAAGCTTGTAACCTGACGCGGACGGTTCGACGTGAACGGGCGTGCCTTCCGACGGAAGCAATGCGTTATTACTGGCAACTAACCAGCTATTCAAGCTGAATTGGACAGCGTGTTCGAGGAGACCTTCAGCCATGCCACCATGCGGAAGCCGCCTTTCTTCATCGTCCGTCATCCCGGAAGACACCGCAGCGTTCTGGCGGCTGACCGTGACGCGAGTGCGAATCGGCTGAATGAGTTTGGCGATCTCCTCGTCTGTGCCTTCGTCGCCGACGCGTACGGCCTCGGCAAAGTGCTGCTTCCAATTGAACTCTACAGCGCAGCTGAAGGATTGGAGATTCCTCCCAAATGGAGCGTCGTATTTCGCCCGGGCTTGCTTCAGGAACGTCGCATCATCGGTTGCTGCCTGTGCGTGACAAAACGATGCGCAAAGGCTAAACACCAGCGCCAAGTGGAAAAATCGCATGACGCATCGTAAATCACAGATATTGTGAAGCGCGCATCTCAGCAAAGATCGACTGGATTCATGCTAAATCGCCAAATCACTCACGGAGCCGCTAATGCAGTCCCGAACAAGTGCTCGCGACATTCAACTTCCCGAATCTTCGGGGGCGGCTGACGCCGTCTGGGCCGCCTTCGGCGGGGATGATGCTTCTCATTCTCATGGCTGATCGCAGACTGGCAGGATTCCATAGAACGGCTGCAGCAAACTACTGGAACAAGTGGCAGCATGGCGCTGGAATGGGTGGCAGGATTCGGTGGGACCAGCATCGAAGACGCTGGCTGGAACCGGGCGCAGTACATTAACGTATCTGGAAGTGCAGCACAGGCAAGGAGAACCGGCATGACCACCGCCCCGTATATGAACGCTCAGGCAGTCTTTTACCAGCAATACGAATCGGTCCGGCGCGATGAGGTTGTGGGGATCCTGCTGGCGCTGTTTCTGGGCTCGTTCGGCATTCACCACTTCTATCTGCGGCGGACGGGTTTGGGGGTTCTTTACTGCTGCTGCTTCTGGACGGGAATACCGTCCGTGCTGGGCGTCATCGAGTGCTTCTTCATGCCCGGGCGGGTGCGGGAGTTCAACGCCATTCAAGCGGCGGGGATCGCTGCGGCGCTTGGGATCCAGACGCCGGGCTACGGCCAGCCGATCAATGTGACGGTGAATATGCCGCCGGCGACGGGCGGTTCGATGCTTGCGCAGCAAGGGGCACTGGCGACGTGCGGCAATTGCCAGAAGACGATCCCGGCCGGAGCGCGGTTCTGCTCAGGATGCGGTGCGGCGCTGTAGAGGCAGGGGTCGCGTAGTCCATGGGAAAAACAAATGCAGGTCCTTCGACTCCCTGCGTCCGCCGTCGCGAACTCCGGTCGCTCAGGATGACAAGAGTTTGTTTAATTTGCTCCACGATTCAGGGGCTGAAGGCCCATGCTCGGCCCGATACAGGGCAGCTACATATTGGCGTGGCCGGAGCGCATGGACTCGTTGAACTGCGGCTTGGTGAAGTTGAGCGCGGCCTCGAAAGCGGCCTGGATACTCGGCTGCGCGCGCCATCAGTTGCGGCGTGGTGACGGCAAATTCGCCATCAAGGACGAGCAGTCCTTCGCCGGCTTCATGGCCGGCCATGCGCAGCAGATCGGCTTCAGTCGTGTTCAGATACTGCGCGTCGCGCGGATCGGCGATCCACACGGGCTTGTTGTCTCCCAGCACGCCGGAGAGCCAGTAGACCTTGGTGAGCAGGTAGTTCAGGCGCTCCTTGTCGTCGGTCTCGGTGAAGAGAAACTTCTTTTGCCAGCGGCTGTAGAAGCGCGTGGTCACGGGCACAGGCTGGCGATTGCCGGACTTGAGAAATTCGAGCTGGCCAAGGTCGACCGTCTTGCGGATCGCGTTGTAGACGAAGGTCTCGGCGTAGGGCTGCTCCATGGCGGGCACAATCTCGGCAAAGGTGACGGTGACGGAGGCGGCGACCTTGGCGTGCAGGTTGTGCGCGCCGCCGTCGGCCAGGTGCATTTCGCCGTGGACGATGTAGGTGTCGGCGCCGGAGGTGGAGCGATGAAAGGGCCACTGGAACTTGCCGAAGGCGATGGGCAGTCCGCCGAGCGTGACGTAGCACTCGGGGCGCGGATTGCGCAGGCGCTTTGCCTCCGCGGCAAGGTGCGCGGTCATCTCGGGCAGCAGGTCCGGCTTGTCGAAGTCGAAACCCCTCGCTCAGTTCGAGCTTGAGGCTGTCGCCTGAGCACTCGGCAGCCCGAGCTGGAAGACTGCGGTGGGCTGGCCGTGGAAGTCGGCGCCCTGGGTGACGGAGACGAGCTTCAGGCCAGCTTTTCGTGGCGGCCGCCTCGATGAAACTGACAAGATTGGCTTTCGGTTGGACGGTCATTTTCGGGGGAACCTGCCTGAGTGCGTTTCAATCCCATTCTAGTGCATTCACTCAGGGCCGAGGACGAGTTGAGCATCGATCAGAAGCGGCATTTACAATGGAAGACGTGCAGGCCGAAGCGTCTTCGCCCATCATTCTTGCCGAAAACCTGACCAAGGTCTATTCCACGGGCCGCATCTCAGGTGCCGGCGGTGCGCGGAGTCTCGCTCGAGGTGCGAGCGCGGCGAGTTTGTCGCCATCGTGGGACCGTCGGGCTCTGGCAAGTCCACGCTGTTTTATCTGCTGGGCGGGCTTACGCGCGCCACCGAGGGGCGCGTGGTGATTGACGGCGTCGACTTTGCCACCCTGAACGACGCGGAGCGGACCCGGCTGCGCAAGCATCGCATCGGCTTCGTGTTCCAGAAGTTCAACCTGCTGCCCACGCTCTCGGCGATGGGCAATATCGAGATTGCCTACACGGTGAGCGGGCGCAAGGAGCCGCTGGACCGCAAGTACCTCGATCACCTGAGCGATATGCTTTCGATCCGCGGGCGGCTCGAGCACCGGCCCTCAGAGCTGAGCGGCGGCGAGCAGCAGCGCGTGGCGATTGCGCGCGCGCTGATTACGCGGCCGGCGATCGTGCTGGCCGACGAGCCGACCGGCAACCTGGACACGAAGAACTCTGACGCGGTGCTGGAGATGCTGCTGCGCTCGAATCGCGAACTGGGGCAGACGACGCTGATGATCACGCACAATCCCGAGGCGGCGGCGATCGCCAGCCGCATTCTGCACATGCGCGACGGGGAAATTGTGCAGATGGAGAACGGGTCGAGGGCAAGCGGGAACTCCGCACGAATTGCCGGGGCAGGGGCGGGTTGGGACCCGGCGCGGCGGTTTGACCCGCTTTCGGCCGCCCGGTATACTCAACCTTGCAGTCAAGCGGGAGTAGCTCAGTGGTAGAGCATCGCCTTGCCAAGGCGAGGGTCGCGAGTTCAAATCTCGTCTCCCGCTCCAAATCGCCCTCCGGCGCCAGCCGGGTTGGCTACGGCGATTTGGAGCGATCTGCAACTAAAGGCAGCCCTGCCAAGGCGCGGTACCCAAGTGGTAAGGGAGAGGTCTGCAAAACCTTTATGCGCCGGTTCGATCCCGGCCCGCGCCTCCAATATTTTCAATAAGGTAGCTCCATACCAATCGGCGAGCCGTCAGAACACTGTAGCGAAAACTGTAGCGACTCCGTGTCGAAACGGTCAGGAAACGCAACTGCAAGGCGGCGGCGTACAGCTTGAGTAATCAATGAGTAACTTCCGGTTAGGCGGCAATTCGGGAAAGACGACAACTATGGGCACTCAAATGGCGGAGTGGTAAGCCTATTCTCTGAATCACTAATCCGCATCGAGGCTTCACTCGACCGAGTGTTCAACTCAAACCTAAGTTGATCGCCTCGCCGCACGTCCAACAGTTCAGGGTCGATCGAGTAGACGAGAAACTCTGTGTTGCCCGGTTCGATGCGCAGAGGCTTCCAGACACCCCTAGCCACGCCGCCGAGCTCCGCTGCAAGGCCTTTTCTCACGGTCACAGGCCGCCATCCATTACTGGTTCGCACTTGGAGCCGCGACGCTAGACCGCAAAGACGGTGCTCGCCAGATTCAACGTTGCTACCGCAAATGGGAATCACAAGCGGTGCATCTTTGGCGTGGATCTCTATTCTCACACCGATGTACCGATTCGCTTCGACACTTCTGATCGGGCTGTTGGGAGTTGGACTTTGACACAGAGTCGGCACGTCGCAGGCGAGTACAGCAAATCCTGCGCACAGGGCGATGCTCAGCAAATCCATTCGCTCCTTTGACTTCATCCACAGAAGAATACATCTGGCAGCGTTCCGGTCGAGTCGTGGACTACTCGGACCTTTGACGGATTTTCGCCTCGTCTGCTGCTAGGGGAAGAGTCGGGGGTAAGCTCCAAACTCCAGTTGACGGCCACCGCATGCCGCATTTCTCGCGCTCTGACCGAGGTTCTGAATGATCAAAGACGCTAATTCTTGAAACAGGCGATTACGCTCATTGACTGGGACGGCAAAACGAGCGCGTGAGGTAGAACGACCCCATACCGAATGCAACCAGTCCACCAATCATCATCAACAGGGTAGCTGTATTTGGCCCCGGCCAAGAAGCCACCAAGCCGACAAACAAAAAGCCAAGTCCGGTGAACGCGACAGCACCCCAACGAAAGCGCTTCCTTAGCAGGCTACGTGCCGGAAGGATGATGAAAGCCAACGCGACTGGTAAGCAGACCAAGAACGCCAGCCCTAAGACGCGATAGATAAGTGTTTCAGTGTCCACGAGCGGGCCTCTCTTCGTATTATGCTCGGATCGTCAGCTGTGGTTAACTGACCAATGCGCTCATTGAAGTGGTTCCGGGCGTGTAGTGGCCTACTCGTCCCTTTGACGTGTCTTTCGCCTGAAAACCAAGGCGGTGACCCATAGAGAGTCTCACTCTTCCGCTGGCTTTGTGCCGTCCGCCACAGGACCGTAAGTCCCGATCAAGGCGTAAATCTGGTACAACGAATCCGCGTGACCGTGCCTCTGGAGAAACAACGAGATCACGAGGAGGACAATCGTTGTGACTGAAGTGGTCGTCTCATATATTTCTTCCGCGCTGTAGTTGTTCACAACCTCGTGTCTGACGAAACGCCGCCCAATTTGATGCATCCCTCCGTGTGTGTAGCTGTTGAGATGCTTCCATGCCCGAGTCTTGAAATCTTGGAAGAAATCGTCCATGCCTTCCTGGTCGTATGCGTCGTCGAGTGCCTTTGCGATTTCTCCGAACTGTAGTCTTACCTGTGCAGTGGCACTTACGGCCGTGGCGTCGGGTTCTCGACGACATGACCCACTGCGCATTGTTCGGCGGCCTGGCGCTGCTGTTGGCGACGGTGGGGCTGCATGCGGGGGTGACTTCGTACACGATCGTGCGCAGGACGAGCGAGATTGGCATCCGCATGGCACCGGGTGCGGATCGCAGCGGGATTGCGGCGAGGATCTTTCGCAGCGCGATGTTGCAGACACTGCTCGGGCTTGCGACTGGAAATCCTGTGGCGTTCTCGGGGTCGCGCTGGTGAAGTCACAGCTATGAGCTAACGACGGTGAGCAGCAAGTAAGTAACGAGAAACGCCCTCGCGTTCACTGATTTCCAATAGGGGGCTTTCCACTTGGACGAAGAGTCGCCTACCGAGACAAGTGAATTCCAACCCGTGCTCGGCTTGGAATTCACTTGTCTCGGTAGGCGGTTTTACGTCCAGGTGGATTGGATTTGTAAACACTGGCCGACACTTCGGTACGAAATCTGTTTTCAGTTGCTACGCAAAGCTTCCATCGGTTGAATTTTGGAGGCGCGGCGGGCGGGGAAATACCCGCTGAAGAGAGCAATAGCTGTTAACAAGGCGGCCATGGCGGCGAACGCGATGGGATCCCAGGGTGAGGTGGCGAAGAGCAGCGAAGCGATGAGGCGCGCAGTTCCGAGGGACCCGATGGTTCCCAGGGCGATGCCAACCATCGCGAGACGCAGGGTCTTCGCGAGTATCTCACGCTGGACGCGGCCCACGCTGGCACCGAGAGCCATGCGCACTCCAATTTCCTGCGTCTTCTGCGTAACGGAGTAGGAGATGACTCCATAGATGCCGAGGGCTGCGAGCAGAACGCCAAGTGTGGCGAAGATGGTCACGAGCAGCACCAAAAAGCGGCGAAGCGAGACCGAGTGATCGACGAGCGACCGCAGCGGACGAAAAGCCGTCGCGGGCTGCGAAGGATTGAGACTGCGAAGCGTTGTAAGGACGTTGCCAGCCAGGCCCTCGGGATCCATGCGGGAGCGAACGATCAGGGTTGCGCCTTCGACATCGTTGTTCTGCGTCATGGGAACGTAGATTTCGGGGCTGGAGTTTTGCTCGAGCGAGCTTTCATGGACATCGGCGATCACACCGACGACGCGCGCAGGCTTGCTTCCTGAACCGTAGGCGAGCTTGCCTAGAGCGTCTTCGCCGGGCCACTCGCGGCGTGCACCCGCCTCGTTGATGATGATGACGGGTTCGGTGTCGGGTGTATCGTTCCAGGAGAAGTCACGTCCCTCACGAAGGCGCATACCGATGGCCTGCAGATAGCCGGGAGTGGTGAGATAGACGAGCGCGCCACTATCTGCATCCTTGGCGTGATAGCGGCCGACGGAAACTAAGCCCCACTCCCGGTTGCGGTCAAGTGGGAGCATGTCGGCGATGCCGACGGATTGGACGCCGGGAAGCGCTGCGACACGATCAATTTCGGACTTAAGGAAATTGGCGCGCTGAATGAGCTGATCCTTGTTCGTGGCGGGCGGAAGGTCGGTCTGCATGGCCGCAGCATGGGACGGATTGAATCCCAGGTCGACATCGAGAACGCGCAGGAAGCTTCGGAGAAGGAGGCCTGCGCCAACTAACAAGAGGCATGCGAAGGCCAGCTCAGAAATGACGAGGATCGAACGGAAGCGCTCATGGCTGCGGCCCGCGGCCAATCCCGACGCGTTGTCCTTGATCACTTCCTGAAGGTTGGTGCCGGAAAAACTGAGAGCTGGCGCCAACCCGAAGAGGATGCCAACGGCTATGGCGATGACGAGCGTCCACGAAAGCGCTGCGGTGTCGAGGTGAATTGTGGTGAGCAGCGGGAGGGCGATGGAGTTCTGGTGCGCGAGATAGTAGACGATGGCCCATGCGATCGCGAATCCAACGACGGCGCCGGAGAGTGAGAGGATGAGGCTCTCGGTGAGAAGCTGGCGAACGATCCGGAAGCGACCAGCACCGAGGGCGCGTCGCATGGCGAACTCTTTGCTGCGCGCGGCGGCGCGGCTGAGCTGAAGGTTGGAAAGATTTACCGAAACGATAAGGAGAATAAGTCCGACCGCAGACCAAAGGACGAGGAGCGAACGCTGCAGCTTGCCGGCGACGTGGTCTTTGAGGGTAGTGAGATCGGAGGCGTAGTCGTAGAACCAGTCTTTGTGCTGAAGCTTGAGTTGCGGAAAGAGACGGTCGGCTTCGTCCTGTGCCTGGGCGGCGGTAACGCCGGGCTTGAGGCGGCCGACGACGGCCAGCGTGTTGCCCCAAGTCTTCCAGAAGTCCATGACGGCCGGTACAAACAGATCGACCTTTTTACCGGGCGCAAAGACGGCGCCGAAGTCGAAGCTCGCGGGGAGTACGCCGACGATGGTGACTGGACCATTCACAGCAGCGGGGCTGGTGTTGATGTCGATGGTCTTGCCGACGATGTTGGGGTCAGAGCCGAATTGAGTTTTCCAGAAGTAATAGCTGAGCAGCGCCGCGGGACGGCCACCTTTGAGGGTCTCTTCCTCAGTAAAGTTGCGGCCGAGCACTGTCGTGACGCCTAGCGTGGGAAAGAAGTTGCCCGCGACTTCGACTGCGTCGAGCTGCCTGGGCTCGCCCGTGCCCGTCAGCTTGTATTGCAGCGAGTTGTAGAAGGTCTGAAATGCGGTTACATCCTGGAACGATCGGTTGTTGCGCTGGAATTCACGAAAGACGTCCGCAGTGTAGGTATCAGCGGAGAGCCCGCCGGCGGCGCGCACTTTGGCGTCGAAGCTTTTGCCGGCAGTGAACCAGACGAGCTGATGCGATTGCGGGAAGGGCAAGGGCCGCAGGAGCAGGGTGTTCACAACGCTGAACACAGCGGCGTTCAGGCCAGCGCCAAGTGCGAGGACCAGGATTGCGATGGCGGCAAAAGCAGGATTGTTGCGAAGGGTACGGAGTGTGTAGCGTGCGTCCTGCACCGACTCGGCGTAATACTCGCGAAGACGTCGACGACGTTCCATGTGCTCTCCTATGCGCTCGCCCGCCTGTTCGACGGCGAGGATGTTGCCGAACTGTCGCTCGGCTTCGTTACGGGCCGCTTGCGGGGGCCAGCCATGAGCGATCAGGTCTTCTGTCTTGCATTCCATATGAAAGCGCAGTTCCGCCTTGATATCAGCCTTCGGGTCGGGACCGAGTATGCGATCATGCCTGCGCCACATGGGGATCCTTCTCATGTGGTTTCCTGCCTAGATGGCTGGGACGCCGACAGCACTTTGGCAACGGCTTGTGTGTAGGCTTCCCAGGTCTTGGATTCGGCGCGAAGATGACGGCGGCCATCGCCGGTCAAGCTGTAATACTTTGCTTTCCGATTGTTGTCGGAGAAGCCCCACTCGGCTTCAACGAAGCCTTTGCTTTCCAGGCGCCACAGCGCAGGGTAGAGAGTGCCCTCTTCGACGAGGAGGGCGTCGTCGCTCTGATGACGGATGAAGCCGGTGATGGCATAGCCATGAAGCGGGCCCCAGATGAGGGACTTGAGAATGAGGATATCGAGGGTACCGCGGAAAAGCTCGAGGCGGGTCTTCTCCATGCCGAACCACTCCCCTTGGACTTCATGGGAAGAATGACATGTTTCCCCTTGTTGCGCAAGGGGAAAGAGATCAGTCGTCACATTTCAATGCAGTCGACACTTTTGAGAGGGACTATACTCGCGTTCATCCAACTCAGCTCATTGGCCCGGAGCCTCACCGCCTTCAACAGAAGCATGGACGGCAGCTCGCAGAGATTCTTCAAGGCGCTCTCCAGCGTTGGTTACGTGCCTATATTGGGATTACTCCCCGTAGACGCGAGCCACAGGGCCGTAAAGTCGCCTTCTCGTACACTTGCCCTTCTGCAGATCCCATTCCAGAGTGATGAAAAAGCCAGTTGTCCGGTTAGACGGTTTTTCGTCCACTTTAACTTGGAAACGAGGGCAAAAGGATCGCGGGCACATCGATCTGAAGATCTTTAAGAGCCTGTAACAAAACCCGTTTCCCACCCTGGCCTGAAGACGGTGATACTCAGGGGATCAGAGCCTGGCCTTCATCCTCGCGGACTTGATGATTGCTGCATCTGGGGAGCCAGGCCCCGCCTCCCTTTGGCTCCATTTCATTGCTCTTCCATCCCCAAGGGCCTACCATTGTCGCTCAAATGGCCTCCTCCGACCAGCTTGCGGGCCAGACCGTCGACCGACGCCTCCTACTCTTTGTTGTTGTGGGCATTGTGTTTGTGATACCGGTCTCGAAACTCTCGCTAGCCCAGACTACGACCTCTGGCGGTCTGAATGGCATTGTTGCTGACCAGAGTGGTTCGGTGGTTCCAGACGCAGTTGTCCAAATCAAGAACAACAACATAGGGAGGACTCAATCAACCAAAACTGACTCAGATGGAGCGTACCGATTCTATTTTCTTGCGCCCGACAGATATGTCTTGACAGTCGCACATGATGGCTTTCGAGAAGAAAGGCGAACTGTAGACGTTCCGCTCGGACCCACAGTCTCAGTGAATGTCACGCTCGAAATACCAAAAGCGATTAGTGAAATCACAGTGGCTGACGAAGCGCCGCTCATTCAGGCGGAAAACGGCGATTTCTCCGCAACCATGAATCAGCAGCAGATTTCCGAGCTGCCGAATCCTGGCAACGATATCACCTATATCGCACAAACTGCTCCCGGTATGCTGATGAATACTGAAAATCAATTTGGCGCGAACTTTTCCAGCTTGGGCATGCCCGGAACTTCGAACCTTTTTACAATTGATGGACTGAATCAGAACGATAACGAAACAAACATAAACCTCGTCGGGGCTGCCTTTACATTATTGGGCCAGAACGAAATTCAAGAGGCAACGGTCGTCAGTATAGGTTATTCCGGGCAGTTCGGCGGGGCCGCTGGGGCCAGCGTAAACTATGCGACCAAGTCGGGAAGCAACGCATTCCATGGTAATGCGCAGTACTACTGGAATGGGAGCGTGCTAAATGCCAACGACTGGTTCCTTAATACGCTGGGCGAACCGCGCCCGCTCGACATTGCAAACCAGTGGGCCGGATCTTTTGGCGGGCCCATCAAAGAGGACAGGCTGTTCTTCTTCTTCGATGCCGAAGGACTTCGGCTTCTCATTCCTCAGCTTTTCTTTGTGACCGTCCCAAGTCCACAGTTTGAAGCCGCGACTCTGACAAACATCGACTCGCGGTTTGGTGCCGCTTCCGCTTCAGACACGTTTTACAAGGGGATCTTCAGTCTATATAACTCAGCGCCGGGCGCCGGTTCTGCGGAGCCTGGCGGTTTTGACCTCTCGACCGATCCCACAGGCTGCACAGGCTTCCAGGGCCCGCAGACCAGTCAAGGCCAGCTAGGCGTTAATCTCCCCTGCGCCATGCATTTTGGTTCGCAACGCGAGCGACCCACCAATGACTCTTTGCTGTCAGGTCGCGTGGATTGGATACCCGGGAATAACGATCGTGCCTTCCTCAAGGTTCAAAATGACGCGGGACACAATTGGTTTTACCTCGATTCGATCAGTCCCTCATTCGACGCAGGTCACGAGCAATCGTGGTGGCAGGGCCAGATCATCGAAAATCACGTCTTCAATTCGACCGCCGCGAGTCAGTTTCTGCTGACGGGGATGTATTTTACGGATACGAACAAAGTAGGTGATCCATCAAAAGTACTTGCGACACTTCCCGCCAGCCTGAACTTTAATAACGTTGGCACATTCGCCAGCGTAGGAGCATTTAACAATCTAGCTTTCCCAGCGGGCAGGCCTACAACCGAGTATCAAGCTGCTGTGGACGTTGTGAAGAATTGGAGTAGTCATAAGTTCGGTGTGGGTGCGAGCTTCGAACGAATCGACTGGACTTACATCGCGTACACGCTAAACTCCCTCGGAACCCTGTCTCCGCAGACACTCCGCGCTTTTTATCAGGGGGGCGTTGACCCGGCATCATCGATGGTTGACTTCACCCAACTAAGCCAATCCTTCCCATCGCAGACCTCGCAGCGCATTGCTTTTTACAACTTGGGGCTTTATGCCCAGGATGAGTGGCATGTCCTCTCTAACCTGACACTCACTCTAGCTCTTCGGACTGAGCATTATTCCAATCCTGTGTGCCGTCGCGGCTGCTTTGCTCGTATGGCCGGCTCATTTGATTCGGTTAGCCACGATCCCGCTCAGCCCTACAATCAGGCAATCCTTGTAAACGAGAAGCAGGCTTTTCAAAGTCTGGACAATGTATTGTGGATGCCCCGTTTCGGCTTTGCCTGGCAACCCTTTGGAACTCGCCACGATAGCGTGCTGCGTGGAGGAATTGGGATTTTCAACGATCCGGTGCCGGGCCATATTGCTACGGTGCTTTCGAGTAATCCACCGCTCTTGAACTCCTACACGATCGTAGGCGACAACCTTACACCTGATGAACAGACGAGCCTCTTCAAAGATGCTGCCGCCTCCAATGCAGCATTTATCAATGGTTTTGCTGCCGGTCAGACGCTGGCGCAAATTCAAGCCACAGTTTCAAGCCTCTACCCACCCGGATTCTCACCCCCAGCGATCACTGTGCCGCCAGCAAAGACACATTTTCCGGAGTTTCAGAGATGGAGCCTCGAATGGCAACAAGCCGTTGGTACTGGTACTTCGTTTAGTGTTGGTTACTTCGGCAATCACGGTATCCACGAATTAGTGCAGAATCCGGGCGCCAACGCATACGGTTTTGGTCCACTCCCTGCTTCGCTATGCGCAAGCCCGCCAGTTCCACCATGCGCTGACCCGCGTTTTTCCGAGGTCACGCAAATCGCAACCAATGCCATATCCAACTACAACGGAATGGTCGCGTCCTTCCAGCACCGGCTCTCTGGGTGGGGACATGGTGTGTTTCAAGCAAACTACGCCTATAGCCACGCTTTCGATGAGGTTTCGAATGGAGGATTAGGGGTCTTCACCTTCGGAAGTTCGCTATATCCCCAGGATCCCCAGAACTCTCGTGGGGCTTACGGGCCGGCTGAATATGACGTACGCCATTCATTCAATGCACACTACGCGTGGGAAGTTCCTCTGAAAGCTGCCTTTCGCAAGCGCGGGCCGGATATTGTCATGAAGGAATGGCAGCTTTCGGGAACAGTATTTGCGCGTACTGGATTCCCCTACACAGCATTTGACAATTTCGAATCCGGTATTCTTGCGGCCAATAATAACTATTTCGCCGCAATCTATGCAGTACCGGTCAGGTCCACTGTTTCAGGGAATTCTTGTGGACAAGGCGCAGCCGCTCCGGCTTCTCCTAAACCTTGCCAGCCTCCACAACTCCTCCCGGATCAGAGTCCAAACCCCAATGCCAATTTCGTGCAAGCCGGATGCGAAACGGGATTTAACCTGGGCAATCTTGGACCGTACCCTTCATGCCTCAACGGTCCTGCGGTTTCAGTAAACTTTGCGCAAGGTCGCAACCGCTTTCGGGGACCGAGCTACTTCAACACCGACCTAGCGGTTATGAAAAGTACGAAAATTCCTCGATGGGAAAATGCGAATCTGGGCATCGGCTTTCAATTCTTCAATCTCTTCAATCATCCTAATTTCTCTCTGCCAGATCCTGTTATTAATGACCCGACGTTTGGACAGGTCCTCGGGCTGGAGCAACCACCCACAGGAATCCTTGGCGCTGGTTTGGGAGGGGATATCGCTCGCAGGATGATTCAATTGAAGGTACAGCTTAAGTTTTGACTCTTGCAGTCCGGGGCAGTGAAACTGTGTTTGTGCCTTTGAATGATGAGGCTCAAAAATTCTCCATCATCCACATGTTGTCACTCCCCGTCCAGGTTTCAATTACGATGTGACGTCCGTCGGGAGATGGTCGTGGGAGTGTTTCGTAGCTCGCACCGAGGCCGTTCCAGACAACGTGCGCATTTCTATGAAAATTGACATAGAGAAGAACCTTTCCGCCCCGCACATCAGATGAAACGTAGAGTCCCTTCCCATCTGCTGCCCATGTAAGCGAGTCCCACGAGTCCCATCCTTTGACCTTGACTTCCTGTATCGGTCCTCCATGCAGAGAAAGAATGTAGATGGACCCTCCCTTAGTTCGAGTGACGGCGATTCGTGAGCCATCCGGCGACAGATCGACCCACCAACTCTTGTCGTTTGGGTCAAGAGTGAACCGGCTGAACAACTCAGGTCCACGCCCTTTCAGGGCATCCAGGGCGCTGATGACTAACTCTTCGCCATTCTCGCTGGGCTCCCCGATCACGCACAGCATGGATGGAGGTCTTGCACACATGAGCGTGCTCATAGCTCTCGCTGAAAACAGCGACTCTGGTGATCCTCCAGTGATCGAGACTCGCATCACGGGTAGCGCTCTGGTATCCCAAGGCTTTCCCGGGTCTCCCACCCCGAAATAGAGAACCCACTTGCCATCTGGAGTCACACGAGGGTTTCTGCCATATCCTTCTGTTACGAGAGGCGCTTGCGTCTCCCCATCCCACTGCTGCAAGTACAATTGGTGATCTCCCGGCCGAGTCGAGACATTGACAAGCTGCTTGCCATCGGGCGTCCAATCGACGGCCGCAATCGAGCTCTCACTCGATGGGAAACGTTTGAGATTCAGAATGCGCGTTCCGTCCGCTGTGAGCTCGCCCATGTACGACGTCGGGCGCGGCACGTGTTTCAGGAAAACGAGCCGCATACCGTCGGCGGTTACGCTTTCATTGCTCACCCAGCCTCCAAGCTGGTGTGTCAGCTGTGTGGGCCTCTCCTGCAAGCGTCCAGTAAGCGGATCAAGACGCATCGTCCAATAGTTGGACGTAAGTGGAAACCATCCAACCCCCGATTCCCTCACGGAGTAGAGCAGCCGCCCGTCGGGTAGCCAGGGCGGGCAGTCGTCAATCTTCTCCATCTCAGAGGGTGGGACTAACGCCACAACAGGCCCGCCTTTCAAGTCGCGCCCAAAAAACATAGCCTCGGACCCACTGTCCACCAAATAGTAAATGCGGGTTCCGCCGTGAGAGAAAGCTACGCAATCGATCGCACTTTGTTCATTGACCTCCAATAGCTTATGTGCGTTCTCTCCAGTCGGCGACATCAACCATATTTCACGATCGCCAGATTTTCCCTTGTTCGCTCCGTACGCGATGAGAGATCCGTCTGGAGATACTGAATAAACGTATGCCTTGTCCCGTAACTTACTGGGAGCACTAGCGAGCCCCGAAACCATCCAGATACTTGTGTCCTCCGAACTCCAGAGGTTCTGATCGCCAGCTGAAGGATGGGCATTAGCTAAGAAACTGGAGCTATCAGGTAGCCACGCGGCAACCTCCCACTGGACATTCTTGTCACTAAATCCTTCAGGTTGCGAAACAATCTGGATTGCGCCGGATTCAATGTTCTTTAGGTACATGCCGTTGATATCGGAATACGCGAGGTGCTTGCCGTCCGGGGAAATTGCTCCACTGGTGGCGCGGTTCTCGGAGGAGTTGAATGTTAATTGCGCGAACTCCGGTTCAGGACGCGCCGAGGGCCGGCCGCGTTCAAAACGCCAGATCAGCGCACTAAAGACAAGCAACAGCGCTAGAGCGCCGGCAGTCAATTCCTTCCAGCGAGAGCGATGCTCAAGATCTCGTTTCAATCTCTGCAGATCCGCGTAGATCTCTGCGGTCGATTGATAACGAGCTTCTCTCTCCTTTTCGAGCGCCCTGTTAATGATGCTTTCGATCTTTACAAGGAGATTTGGGTTTTGTTTACGTGCCGGGTCGACCGAATGCTCCAGGATCGCGTTTTGGAGCTCCGGTCTGGTATCGCCCTTAAAAGCCCGTCTCCCGGTAGCCATCTCGTAGAGCACCAGGCCGAAAGAAAACACATCGGTCCGCGCATCCAGCTTCTCGCCTCGAATCTGCTCAGGAGACATGTAGCCTGCGGTGCCAATGGCTTCGCCGGTGCGGGTAAAGGTTAGATTAGGATTCCATTCACGCTCTGATCGTGCGTGCTCAACAGTGCATTCGTCGGAAGGTTCGGACTGCAGTTTGGCAAGGCCAAAATCAAGTATCTTGGGCTGACCGCGGCTCGTGACAAAGATGTTGGACGGCTTAATGTCGCGGTGAACAATGCCCTTCGCATGCGCAGCTGCAAGCGCATCCGAGAGCTGGATTGCCAGATCGAGAAGTTCAGAATTCGGCAGCGCCTTTCCTCCAATGCGGGTTTCGAGCGTTTGCCCTTCCAGCAATTCCATCGAGATGAACGGATGGCCCTGGTATTCATCTACGTCATAAACGGTGCAAATATTCGAGTGGTTCATGGCGGAGGCTGCGTAGGCCTCGCGTTGAAACCGCTCCAGAGCTTGAGCGTCATGGGACAGTTCTGGCGGCAGAAACTTGAGGGCGACTAGGCGCCGTAGCTTCGTGTCTTCCGCTTTGAATACGATGCCCATGCCGCCGCCGCCAAGCTGTTCCAAAATGTGAAAGCGTGGTGGGACCACGACAAGAGCTGCTACTGGGACAACGCTGTCATCGGCGGCTTTGTCCTCCGCAATGAGCTTCGCCGCCACCCGGAAGGCGGGTGATTCAATGAATACCGCTGCTGAGTTTTCATAGGAAAGCAAGGAATCGACTTCTTTGCGCAGGCCTTCGTCGTTTTGACAAGCGTCGATCAGGAAAATAGCTCGTTGTTCGCCTGCTAGCTTCGATGCAGAGTGATACAACTCTTCTACTCGACGCCAACGTTCAGGCTCCATAGTGGATGCCTCCGCGGAGTTCGCGCAGCAGCCATACCTTGGCGAGTTTCCAGTCGCGCATCACGGTGTCAGGGGAAACCTTCATCACCTCGGCAGTCTCCTTGACTCCGAGGCCGCCAAAAAATCGCAGTTCCACGACCTTACTCTTCCGCTCGTCCACTAGCGCCAGGCGGTTCAATGCGTCATCCAAAGCGACGAGGCTGGAGTCTGGCCGAGCCGTGACAAACAACGCCTCATCGAAGTTGACGTGCGGTGCTGCTGCCCCGCGTTTCTGATAACCGCGTGAGCGTGCGAAATCAATCAGAACGCGCCGCATGAGTTTCGCGCAAATGGCGAGGAAATGGGCGCGGTCCTGGAATTCGACGTGCCGAATATCCACCAGCCGTAGGTAGGTTTCGTTGATCAGCGCAGTGGTCTGTAGAGTGTGTCCGGCGCGTTCGCCGGCTATATAACGGTGTGCGGCCGCGTGTAATTGGTCATACACCAGCGGCATGAGCTTTTGTAGCGCTTCTTCGTCACCACGGCTCCACGCGCGGAGAAGACCGGTAACGTAATTGGACGACGGAGCGACCATAAGCTCCTGCGGCTCTTCTGTTTATCCCTTCGTGCGGAGCTTACCACAGCCCCGACTCGCTATCCACCTTGAGCACTATCAGAAAAAGACCAGCTATAGTGCCAGTTTTTTCTGAGAATTCCCGCCTATACAGGCAGCGAGAAAAGCGCGAAGGAGGAACGATGAAACTGGGGATGTCACTGTTCATTATTGCGACCCTGTTTTGGGCCGAGCTGACGAGCCCGGCCCGGCTATGTGCGCAGGACCAACTAGCCTCGCAGGAACTTACACAGCAAGGCAGCAAAAACCATCATCAATACCAGTTCATCGACCTCGGAACACTAGGCGGACCGAACAGCTACCTGCCTCTGTTGCCTCCTTACCATGAGTTTCTTCCGTCTGCTTCCCTGAGTCGGGGCGGTACTTTTGCCGGTTTTGCAGACACTGCGACTCCCGATCCCTACAGCCCAAATGCCTGTTTCAATGCCGATTGCTTCGCCTCGCACGCGATCGCGTGGAGAAACGGAAAGATGATCGACATTGGGGCACTCCCGGGCCCGGCCGGCATCAGTTCAGCTGCTACCTGGATCAGCATGAACGGACTGATTGCAGGCTTTTCGGAGAATGGCGAGATCGATCCGCTTATTGGCTTCCCTGTCTTTTTGGGCTTCCTTTGGAGAAACGGAGAAATGATCAGTCTCGGAACGCTCGAAGGAGGATATGAGAGCCAGGCGATGGCAGTAAATAACTCCGGTCAGGTAGTTGGTATTGCGAGCAACCTCGTCCCGGATGCCAATTCACTTTGGGGCACTAATACCCAGGCACGAGCATTCCTGTGGGAGGACGGAGTGATGCAGGACTTGGGCACGCTTCCGGGGGGCACCGACGCAATGGCGCTATTTATCAACGAGCGTGGGCAAATCGTGGGTCAGTCATACTCCGACAATTCGATCGTTCCACCCGCGATTGGCTGTGTCGATTCGCCCCTGACTCTGTACACCTTCTTTTGGGACAAGGGCCAGATGACAGACATCGGAACATTGGGAGGACACTGCGCATTCCCATATTCGCTCAACAACAGAGGCCAGGTGGTCGGTCAATCCAATGTGGCAGGAGACGCAGCTTCGCACCCATTCCTCTGGCAGAAGGGAAAAATCAAAGACCTTGGGACGCAAGGTGGAACATACGGATATGCCGCGTGGCTGAACGATGAGGGACAAGTGGTCGGCACTACGACTCCTCAAGGCGATCGGGTGCTACTCGCATCGCTTTGGGATAGAGGCACAATAACAAACCTCGGAGCCCTGCCTCAAAATGCATGCAGTGCTGCCGATGCGATCAATGCCAGCGGTCAGATTGTCGGTGGATCGGGCTTTTACAATGCTTCGTTTTTCTCCGCTTGCACCGATCCAGTTGAACATGCCGTCCTTTGGGAGAACGGCAGGATTCTGGACTTAAACGACTTTGTTCCGTCGGGCACCGACCTAATATTGAATGAAGCGTTCTTCATTAACGATCGCGGAGAAATCAGTGGCATCGGATCGCTCCCCAATGGCGACCAGCACACTTTTCTGCTGATCCCTTGCGACGAAGATCATGCCGACGTCGAGGGCTGCGACTACGACATGGTTGACGCGTCCACGTTAGCAGACAGACCCGCGCCGGTAGTGCGGGCGCCGGCGACTACGGCTCCGCGAACTCTCCATCCTTTTGGCAGACGTGGCTCGATCTCTAACCCCGGGCAAACCGGAAAACGAACAGGTTTGTCACCGCGATCCCAGAGAGAACCTTTTCTGCTTCCGTTCGACACTTTTGATCAATGACGCTCGAGCGATTAACCGAATCGTGGGAAGCGCAGACGAGCAATGTGAACCCTCGCTAGCGATGATGACTCAGACGTTGCCGTAGCAATTGCCCGTCTGGGATGGGAGCGAAGTCGTGAGAATTGTGCAGGCCAAAGTTCGACGTGACTTTAACCGCGAGGGAGGACGCCATGAAAAGCAGAATACTCACGTTTATCATTCCGGTGACTTTATTCGCGGTTTTGGAGATGCCAGCTTGGTTGGTGGCACAGGAACAGGCGAACGATAGTGCTGCTGCGATAGCCGCAAACCCCGTACCACTGATCAGCCAACCCCTATTCCCGGACGCGACAAGGCCGGGCGGGGCGGGATTCACGCTCACAGTAAATGGCTCGGGGGTTGTCTCGGGCTCGGTGGTGAATTGGAACGGTAGCGCACGGGCTACTACCTTTGTGAGCAGGTCACGATTGACCGCGAATATCCAACCGGCATCGCGATCACGGGGCCGGATGCTATCCATTATTCCCAGACGAACACCTGTGGCACGGGCGTGGGAGCAGGAAAGTCTTGCACCATCACGGTCCGATTCAGACCTCCGCATTTTGGGGTCTTCACGGCTGCAGTTTCCATCAGCGACGATGGCGGTGGCAGCCCGCAGAGGGTCGCCTTGACGGCGAATGTTTTCTGATTTGGGAGGATCCTCCAGGTTCGCCCTTCGCTTGGGCTATCCTGGGCGTCATTGCACTTGGCACTGAGAAGGAACAGGTACTACTAAGACCAAAAGTCTCATTTGACAGTCGCTGAAGGTCCTAGTGCGGAAATTTCCGCTGCGAAGGAGAATCCAATGAAATTCTTACGACTGACAACCGTTACTTCAATGGCGGTCTTTTGTCTGCTAGCTCTCCAAGTTCAGCTGATAGCCCAAGAACTGCAAAAGCACAGCGTTGCAGATCTGATGAACGACGGGGACGAAATCGTGGGCTTTTCGGAAACTTCGACTCCCAATCCCCTAGTTGCAGCGACAGTGAGACTCTCTCCGATCCACCTGAGCTTCGGTTCCATCACGATTTACAGTCACGGTTTGGCGCAGACCATTACTTTGACCAATTTGGGCACGAGTAGCCTGACCATCTACGGTGTTGCCATTAGCGGAACCGATTCAAGTGATTTCACCCAAACCCATACGTGCGGCACAAAACTGATAAAGGGTGCAAGCTGCAGCATCAAAGTCACTTTTTATCCCAGGGCACCGGGGACGCGTTCCGCTGCGCTTAGCATCCATGATAACGGCAGCGGCAGTCCACGGCGGGTCCCCCTCAGTGGAACGGGCATCGCCCCGCGATGCAATAGCGCGCACTTTCCATGCGGCCGCCCGTATACCGAGTGCTGCGCGGGGCTTGTTTGTATACCGGCCTCGACTCGTGCCTTCTGCGAACCAAAATAATGATGACCTCGGTCTTGGTTCAAGCGGCTTCTCAGTAACATGGAGACGAGGGAAAACGATCTCTGAAGGATCGGGATTCACAGAAGTAGCAGAAAGCAGTCCCGCGCCGGGAGTTGATACGGCTCCGGTCCCATACGGCGACCTCTGTTGGGTACTCAGCGAGAGTTCTTTCAGTCTGCCAGGGAAGTTCCGAGCAGATGGCGGACTGTTCGGACATAACCCCCTTTCCATTTTTGTCCGGATTGCCGGTTTTTCGTCCATGTGAGGCGAACACGTTAGCAAAACACTGTAGGACTCTTGAGGAGGCATCCGGTAGAAAACCTGCAAACAAACAGAAAGTGGAATCGTTCCGATGATTGCCCTGCTGCTATGCGCTGGTCGCCAGACTCCGGCGGAAATCCATTTCTCCGCTCAGACCGCTCGTTAGAGCCGGGGTGATCGCCGAATCGGGCCGAAGGCGGCCTCTTAGAGCGAAGCGAAGTCCTGGAGCAATGGAAGGCACGCCCTATCTCCCAAGGAATTTCTCGAGGGTTGCCAGTTCCCTGTCGGCCCGATCCATGTAGCCGTCTGCCGGCGCCAGATCATTCTGATTCAGCGCTGTGTTCGATTCATTGAGATCACTGTTGAGGCGGCTCAGCACTGCCAGAATGTCCCCGCGCAGATCGAGTCCGTGTGCCTGCTGCTGGGCGCGAATCGACTGGATACCGCTCCCGACGGCGGCGGCACGCGCTTCTAGGTTCGCGAGACGGTCACGGCTGGCTCGCACCTCAGCCGGAGAAGGTGCCGAAGGCTCCGACGGCTGGTCGGATCCTCCCTGCGCCGACCGCTCCGTGGGCGGTACTCCAGGATTGCCGGGCGCATGCGGCTTCCGAAGAATCTGCGGACCTCTGTGCGATCCGGTCTGCTCCGCATCGGGATGGCCGTCCGTCGGCGGTTGTGGCACGCTCGACGGCGCCGGCGAAGAACCGCCACCAGCCGCATCTGACTGCGAACCACTCGCCGGAGCAGTCGAAGCATTCGGTGCCGCGGCAGGCGTTGTCGTTGTTGCAGAAACGGACTTCGTCTGCGTCTCCGCAGCCGGCTGCGGTGGCGCCTGCTGGCTTGCGTGCGTCGAGAATACATGCGGCAGCAGAAGGGCAGCCGCCGCCAGCACAGCAAGAGCGACGACCGCTCCGGTCGCTACCCACAATCCACGATGACTACGAGAAGATGCAGGTCCGGGTACGATCATGCGCGCAACTCCTAGCTGAGGTTGCGGGGAAGCTTGAGGCGGGGGAACCGCCGCAGGTATTTCCTGCTGTACCTCCTGCGACGCTTTGAGCGCGTTGCGAAACGCCTCGGCAGACTGGAAACGCTGTCCGGGATCCTTGGCCATCGCGCACAAAATGATGCTGTTCAGCGCGGGCGAGAGCGCGGGATTGATTTCGATGGGCGGCTGCGGTTGCTCGTTCAGCTGCGCATTCAGCACAGAGAACGAAGTGTCCGCTTGGAATGGACGGCGCCCCGTGCACATCTCATAAAGAGTTACCCCAAAGGAGTAGATATCCGAACGCGCATCTACGGTGCCGCCGCGGATCTGCTCCGGCGACATGTAATACACCGAACCCATCGTTGTGCCGGGGCGCGTGAGCTGAAGACCGATGGTGGATTTAGCAATCCCAAAATCCATGATTTTGGCCAGCCCGTGCGACGTCACCATTATGTTCGATGGTTTGATGTCGCGATGGATCACACCGACGCCGTGCGCGTAATTGAGCGCGGAAAGCACCTGCATCGCGTATTCAACAACCTGGGCCTGAGGACGCCCCGACTGGCTCGCGATGTAATCGAGGGTCGAGCCCTCAACATACTCCATCACCATCACCAGCTGGTTTTCAAACTGAAAGGCCGTCCGCAGCTGGGCAATATTTGGGTGTTCCAGCGTCGCCAGTGTGCGAATCTCCGTCATGAAGCGGCTCGCCAGTTCCTGATCGGAGGCGTAGTCTGGCAGGAGGATCTTCATCGCTTCCACTCGGTCGGAAATCATGTGGCGTACCCGGTACACGCAGCCCATGCCACCTGTCCCGAGCAAGTCGAGAATTTCGTAATCTCCGACGCGCTGGCCAGCTGAGAACGCCATAGTGGAACCTCGAGTGAAGGGATGTACCGAGGTACCTTGAGGAAAAGAGCCAGAAAGCATCCCAAGTGTACTTCGACTTGTGCCTGGATGTCGTCACAAAATTCAGATAACCGCACAAATGCTCCCCGGAGAGCCACCGTCTATCGCGGCGTTCAGGCGGCCCGTGGTCCCGGGAGCGACCCCGAAGCCACGCCCGTGCTTCACGCCAATGGGAGCATCTACGGCTTGACTCACACTGGGGGATTCATCACCAACGGAGCTACCAGCAGCTTACAGCCGGGGTTCTTCGACGACGGTGGCGAATTATTCACCTATAACGCCGGCCTTAGCCCCGTCATCTCCGTTGATGGCCAGCGCTCCGCTCACGTGGGCGACCGCGTCACCCTCATCGGCCAGAGCTTTCTAAACTCCACCGGAGTCACGTTTGGCGGAGTTCCAATTCCATGGGTCAAGCTCGACCCCATCATCTGGAATGACAACTCCATGACCGTGACTGTCCCCAGCGGCGCTAAAACCGGACTGGTTACCGTCATGGAACCCGCTGGCAATCTCAACGCGCTGTACAACTTCACCATCACCTGCAGCGCCCCGTTTTGCAAGCCCATTTGCCGTTTCTAGCTGCTACAGGACCGTACCGAGTACGTCGTGATGCCGTACATTTCCTTGGCCAGTACGTAGATGTCCTCATTCAGCCGGTTCTCGCTGATGCCCGAGCGAATGAGGCCGCGTGCCTCAATTTCGCAGAACAATCGCTCAGCCTTGCTCTGTGCGATGCGAAGTTCTGTAACGCGTTGCTCTTCGAAAGCGTCTACAGGAAGGGAGGCGTCTGACAATGCGGCTTCTCTTCGCCCCATTTGACGTCCAGGCGCCCGGGGACAATCATGGTGTGGATACGGATGCGCAGGACAACGGCGCCG
>CAWAZE010000013.1:0-72420 GCA_963786405.1 uncultured Acidobacteriaceae bacterium
GACCAGGACAAAGTCGATGAGATGATTCTCGCACTTCTGTGGCTGACCAGTTTCAAAGATCCGGTTGGGGTACGAGCTTGGAAGGGGCACGACTGGGATACGATGGAACGACTTCACACAAAGGGCTTCATCTCTGATCCCAAAAGCCAAACCAAATCGGTTGTCTTAAGCGAAGAGGGCGAAAGACGGTCACGGGAGCTGTTTGCCAAACACTTCGCACTCAAACGCTAGATGTCGCTCATCGGATGGGCAACCCGTGGCGACGTGTCCCAACCCAATCCCTGGTTAGGGAAGTGTGGCCCACGACTCACGCACAGTTCCGCCTATCCGACCTTTCGTTCAGGATGCTCAAATGCCAGACAGTGGCCGGTGTTATAGTTATCAGCCTGTCTGCAAGTTCGATATCCCCCAGTTTCAAAGGAGGCAAATATGCCTAAGGTAATCCTCACAGCGCAGGTTCAGGATCCTGTGAAATGGGAAGCAGGCTTCCGGACGCATGGCGACCTGTTCAAGAAATACACCCTCGGCTCACCAATCAACTTCGCGATCGCAGGGAATCAAGTCACGATCTGCATGGAGCCAGAGAACCTGACATCGTTTACGCAAGCCATGGAGTCGCAGGCGACGGTAGAAGCCATGACCTTTGACGGCGTCAAGCGCGAAACCGTGAAGACGTTTATCCTAGACAAGCAAATGAAGCTGTAGAACAGCCCGATCCACGAGTCAATCTCATCACTCGGCCCTCGCCAAGGGCAGGGATCAAGTCGCCAAGGGCCACGATGAGCTTCTGTCCACGATCTTTCGTGGAACCCACAACACCGCCGAGGTCAACGCGGACATTTCGCATACAACCTGTGCCAGACAGGCCTTGGCCCATTTCCTCATGCGGCATTATTGCGACAAGGGAAAACGGTCAATGGTCGATTGCAGTTTCGAAATATGGTTCCGTTCGAGAGGCCAGTAGCTGGACCAATGGACCGTGAACTGTTGGAGAAAAGCCAGACCGCGATGCGTGGAAAACATGAAGTGTTCCTACAGACTCGGTTGCCCAGCGGTAGAGCGTAGCAAAGATCAAATGGCCCATATGAGACTGCAGGATTGAACTGAATGCCTTTCGACGTGATTGTCCTCGGCCTCGGCGCGATGGGCAGCGCTGCCGCGCACCATCTTGCCCAGCGAGGCAAGAGAGTTTTGGGAATCGAGCAGTTTACCTCGCCACACGATCAAGGCTCCTCACATGGCGGGTCACGCATGATCCGACAGGCCTACTGGGAAAGCCCCGATTACATCCCGCTTGTCTTGCGAGCTTATGAATTGTGGCGAAAGCTCGAACGGGACACAAACACTCAACTGCTCCACATCACAGGCGGCATCAACATTGGCTCCAGAGACGGTGATCTGGTGACGCGCAGCATCGCAGCTGCCGAGAAGCACTCACTTCCCTTCGATGTGCTGGAGCGGCGCGAAATCAGCAGGCGGTTTCCTGTATTCGTTCCGCAGCCCAATGACGTGGCCGTTCACGAGCCTCACGCCGGATACCTGCTGCCAGAGGAGTGCATCCGTGCTCACCTCAAGCTCGCATCCTCTGCCGGAGCCGAACTCGCGTTCGAAGAGAAAGTTCTCTCGTGGTCCGTAGAAAGAGATCGAGTTGAAGTTCTCACCAGCAAAGGAACGTACAGCGCCGGACATCTCGTGATTACTGCTGGCCCGTGGGCGAACCAGTCGCTACATGCGCTTTTCCCGATGGGTGTGACGCGCCAAGTGGTAGCGTGGATTCAGCCCCTTACCGGCGTGACAGCTTTCTTGCCGCAGGGTTTTCCGGTATTCCTCTGTGAGGACCTTCACGGCGGCCCTCCAGGCTATGGGTTTCCAGCTATCGACGGACCAGCAGGTGGTATCAAAGCGTCCATACACGGTAGCGAGATCGTGTGTACTCCCGAGACAGTTGATCGTTCGATCCACGACTCGGATATCCAGAGGATCGTCCAGAGGCTCAAGGTCCGCATACCCGCGCTTGATGGTGAGTTCGTCCGAGCTGAGACATGTCTCTACACAATGACGCCAGACGAGCATTTTGTGATCGGGACACATCCGAAGTTCTCATCCTGCACGATTGCCTGCGGCTTTTCGGGACACGGCTTCAAATTTGCCAGCGTTGTTGGTGAGATACTTGCGGATTTCGCGGCCTACGGCTCGACCTCACATCAAATCACACTCTTTTCGCCGCTTCGATTTTCGGGGCGATTGCAGGGACGTGATTAACCGTTCAGGACGTCTCACCACTCACTCCATCGAAACTCATCGACTCCAGCTGAGTTTCATCCATATAAGTGGGTCGCAGACCCATGCAAAACTCGGAAGTCGCCCTGAAATAGGGATTGCTTCCAGATTGGCCACAATCCTCTCGGAACCTAGAAATTGAATGCGATATCATGATCGCTCCATAAGAATCTGCTCCAAACTCCATGACTGACTTTAGAACTCTCCTCACTGACATCAGCCGCATACAACTCGCCCACAGCAGGATCGCGGAAACCGTTCTCGAGCACAAAACCTCTGCGGGGTGGCTCGGGAAACCAGGTGCTACCGAAACCGAAATCAATTCGGCCGAGCAGCGCCTTGGTATGCAACTACCACCCTCCTACCGAGCCCTTCTCGCGGAGGCCAACGGCTTCGACCACATCGGCCCCTTCATCTACAGGCTCTACAGCGCCGCAGAAATCGATTGGTTCCACGTCCGCAATCAAGACTGGATTGAGGCGTATCAAATCGGGGATGATATCTCACCCGAGGAACATCTGGCGAACCCAGAAGATTGTGTTCGTTTCAGAACAGCATATTTGTCCTCGTGCCTGCAGATCAGTGAGGAGGGCGATAGCGCGGTGGTTCTCTTGAATCCTGAAGTCGTCAACGACGAAGGTGAATGGGAGACTTGGTTCTTCGCCAACTGGAACCCGGGCGCGGTACGTTACCCCTCGTTCCTCGCATACGTCGAGTCCGAACTCGAGTCGCTCAAACGGCTACGATAGTTGACGCGTGTTTCCACCTCGTAACGCTGCGGAGAGAACATAGAATCCCAATGCGCTACCTTGCGCATGGTACCCCTTTTGAGACGGGAGACAAATCATGAGCGATGAGCTCCCGGTGTATGACCGTGAACTGCTGTTGCTAGGCGCGAAGCGTAATGCGGTGCTGGACCTGTGGGAGGTGCTGCGCTACGGCAACGACAGTTATGGCGATACCGACTATGTCTCCGTCTACGGAATGCAGCCAGATAATTGGCATGCGAAGGGCGCCCGGCTTTTGGGACGGACAGCTGTCGAATGCACGCGCGATCGATTGGCGGATGCGATTGGCAAAGAGGTTGCCGCTATTGCTGGCCCGAGACCACCCGGCGCCCGGGCGCAAGTGGTAGATCTCTTCGCTGGCTCCGGCAACACGCTGTACTGGCTGTTGCGGCACCTCCCGGGCTCGAGGGGCATCGGGTTCGAGTCGGATGCTGCAGTTTTCCGGCTCACTCGGCACAATATTGCAACTCTGGCGTTGCCCATCGACATCCTGAACACGGACTATCTCACCGGACTGGCCGGCATCTCGGTAGCGTTGAATGAATTGCTGATTCTGTTCATCGCGCCGCCCTGGAGCGATGCGTTCAACAGGACCTCCGGCATCGACCTACGGCGCACCACTCCGCCGATCACCGAGATCGTGGACTTCCTGCTTTACAGGTTCTCCCCGAACCACCTACTTTGCGCCATCCAAGTCTACGAAGTCGTCCTTCCTGTTTCCATGGCCGAGTTGAGAGCCCGTTTCGATTGGTCGACACTGCGCATCTTCGAGCTGAACCCGCCGGGGCAGAACCATGGAATTCTTCTCGGTACCAAGGACTGGGCACCGCAGGTTACCGCCACTTAACATGATCGCGGTCGAGTGACCGCTCACACGTACTTTACCGTTTGGTAAAGGACGAGTAGTCCACAATCCGCCCGAGACTCGCCGATTCAAATCAAAAACCTCAATTGCGGCGACAGATTTAAAACGACGGCTTCGCGGTAAGCTTGGGAGCATGTCTTCTGGTGTTGAGTTAATTCAGGCCGGACCGGAGCATCAGCGCAGTCTGGAGAACCTTCTAGAGCTGTATATCCACGACTTTAGCGAGTTTGTCTGTATCGACGTAAGCGAGGATGGCCGCTTTGGTTATCCCGATCTCCCTCTTTATTGGTGCGAACCTCGCCGTATACCCTTTCTGGCAAGAATCGAAGGCAATTTGGCGGGATTTGCCCTCGTCACGCGTGGGCCGGGACTGTGCGGAGATAGCGAGGTGTGGGACATGACGGAATTCTTTGTATTGCGACGTTATCGACGTCGCGGAGTCGGAGCCGAGATGGCTGAAAAGATCTGGTATCAGTGTCCAGGAAGATGGCAAATTCGGGTCAGGGCGAACAATCTCCCGGCCCGCACTTTCTGGGAATCAGCGATTGCGAAGTTTACCAAGGGACCAGTCTCTTCACGAGACTTGGAGATTGAAGAGGTGGCGTGGAATCTCTTCTCATTCCAATCCTGCGGCTCGTGACAAGCCGTTATCAGCAGTTGCAGGCAATCAATACGCGCGCGCAGTGTTGTCGAAAAGGTAATTGACGGGTTGGCCACCACACGGCCGCTATGACAAATCTCAGCGGCGATCGCGAATCACCGCGAGCGTAGCGGAGTGATGCGTTATGGACGATTCTCATTTCACTACGCAAGACGTGATAGTTCTCGAATACCACATCGTTCAGCGATCTCTGGAGGCCCGGAGTTACGGCAATGCCAGAGTTGACCGTGAACTCATCCGGCTTCAAGTCCGCCAACAGCATCAGTCGGAGGATCGTTCCGCTCGCAGGATCGATGGCCATCTCTCCGTGATAGGCGACGACCGTGCCGAAGGTTTGTGGAGTGGTGGAGCAGGGATTGGGGGTAGGAATGGAGTCGTACGTGAGCGTGTAATGAGAGTTTTCCTTTGGTACTTCGTAACTGAAAATTGCTTGGAGACCGGTTTGGCCCTGTTCCCAGTGGCTCCAATGCCAGCCTGCTCCGAGCAGCATCTACAAGCACCGTGCCAAGGATCGGCCCAACACACCCGAAGTGGTCAGGTTTCGCACCCGCGGATCTAGGTTGCTCTTCTCCACAACCTCGCGGCCTTCACGGAAAGTCACCGTGACATTGGAATCGCCAACCAGATGAATTGGCTGGTAGGCAGTGGTGACCGCACCCGACCTCGTCACCGCTGGCGAGTCTTCAAAACTGCTGGTAACCCGTGTCGCAAAGAAATTAGGCGACTGGTGAAGGGTCTGCGTGACGTAATTCACGCTCAGAGTTAATTTATCTTGCGCTGCGTGGCCAGGTCCGGGGTGGGTTGTTTGGGAATCTCGGCTGCGGGAGGATCGAGGAAGGCTGACGCATCCGCCAAAATCATGAGTGCCTGCCGCGATTTCTCGCCGGGCAGGTCCGTTTCCAAGAGGTCGAGTTTCGCCGTGCTCAACCGTTCGGTCAATTCCAGATCCGACAGTTGCCCGGCAACTTCCGCATCCTGCAAGCTGTGGGCCGCGGCAAGCGTGTGCTCCAAACGGTCAACCGTGACCGGTTTTGCGCCAAACGCGGGAAGCATGAATCCAGTCAAAGTGAACAAAAGGGCCAGCGTGCGCATCCCAACCTCTTAAGAGAAACAGCCTTGCAACTTACTTTATGACATCCAATATCGGTGGATAGTTAGGCCGGTTCTTTCACCTGTTGGACATCATCACTTCTTGGTCTAATGCCCCTGTTCTCCTCACATCGCCAGTGCGAGCAGGTACAGACTGTATCCATTATCGGCTCGCAGAATTTAATATCGCCGAACATACCGCCTACTCGGAAATAACCAGTTGATCACACCCTCGGCGAAGTGTTATGAAAGTTAAAACTTCCGAATTGACCACAACCCGACCGGCTAAGTTCATCGCGGCCTTTTCCCAGCTATTTCCGCTCGAACACCATCACAATCGGCTTGTCGTGGCCGGGGATGTGCTTCGTGATCGTCAAGGTCTTCCGATCGGCTGAGAGCCCAATCTCATCGGTTTCGATCACCTTCCCATCGGCCTTGTCGGTCATCACCAGATTGCGCTCGTCCACCCGCCGCATCGAGGATGTAACACCGGGCCCCGCGTTCGGTCCCTCATTCGGATAGTCCTTGCCGTCGAACTTCACGTTTTCCGTCTGATGCTCGGAAGGCGTGATGAAGGAGAGGCCGTCGCCATCAAACGCCTTTACCTCGATCAAATAGGGCGAGTTCATCGTCTCCTTGATGCTCTGCCAGTCTGCGGCGAAGCCCGATCCACCACTCCCGGTGCGCTGGTAGACGTAATCCATACTGTGTGTCTCGCCGTCGGCCTCGAACTCGCGGTAGTAGTCGGTGAGCGTACTCTGATCCTTTGAGAGCTTCCACGTCGCCCTGAGCAGGAGTCGGCCGTCTTTCTTGCGCTCGACGATCCAGGTATCGGCCGCTTCGGGCTTCACCGACAGCTTCGTCCCGCAGCACCCCGGCTGGTCGCTCCCATCCACCACGATCGTTTCGGCGCCTCCGCCAAAATCGAACGCGTACTTGTTGCCGCCCTGGTTTTGAACCTTCATCTCGTCGGGCATTCTGGTCTTCGATGGGTCGAGCTTCCACGCGCCGATAAACGGACTTTCCGCCGCCCATGCCATGCTCGTCGCCAAACAAATTGCCGGCAGGATTTCGAGAATTCGGTTGAACACAGACACCTCCTTAGTTCTTCCCGGAAGCACGCCGATGGCCGTCTTGCGCACCGCGCCCGCCCAATCTGGCTCATTGGGGCATTCCGTCGTTCTGTCATGCGATTGTCGGCATCTCGGAAGAGAACACACGCGCCGTCCACCATCTCAACTCCGCGTGTCCTTCGTCCACAATCGAGAAACACTGTCCCAAATCGAACACCGGTATCCCGCATGACAGGTGCCTGCCACATCCGCCGCGAGAGCCATGAAGCGCCTACTCGGATTCGAAGACTCAAAATGCTCCTTTTGAAAATGGGGCTTGCAAGGCGCATTCCGGGCGAATCACCGCCGACTCTTTCCCCTACGATCCACGATCCGAGGGGGCGGCTTCCCGGGAAGGGCGAAGACACGTCAAAAAACGACGAGATTCACTGGCAACACTCTCCGGACTGTAGGTTCCAAAACGCGGATGGGGTACTGCTGATGAGCAATCAGTCCTTCAGCTCCGCCGCTTGCTCGGCGATGAAATCCGCAACCCGCGCTACTCAATTAGTAAGAGGGCGGCGATGCCGGTGAGGCTTTCCAGGTCACCGATGCGTGCGCCGGCGAAGGGGAAGCGCCGCCCACGTGACGTCGGCGGACCAACAATCGGCTTCCGCCGACACACGCATTGTTTCTTCGTTTTACCTCTTATCGAGGTCGCGGCTCGCTCCCACCGCGTTGCCCATGAAGTATCCCGTCTGTGGATTGGTGCCGAGGTTCAAATAGGCAAAAAATTCTGTTCTATATGCATCGCGCTTACGTCCGAGCCGCAACAGCTCGCCATTCAGGACGAAGGATTCGGTGGAGGTAATAGTATTCAGGTTGACCGTCACAAAGGGGAAACTTTCGGCAGGATCAATCATCACCTGTTGCTCATAGTCTGAAACCTGAATAGGAATTCCAGCCTCGAACGACGAAGGATCAGCGAAACTGGCTCCGCCCTCCGGATGAAAGTAAATCGTCGTCGTGCCCATGCGGTTCCTTGAGCGCAGTGGCCCGTTGGCGACGAGTTGCGTATCCGTTGCTGAGGTGGAGAACGTGAACATCGCCGTCGTCTCGTTTTTAACAGTCGAGCTGTTGAAGACATTGTCGATGCCCTCGATCTTTGACAGGTATCCGAACTGACGGGAAGTGGCAGGGGTTGTGGTCGTCACACTTATGAACTGGCCCACAAAGTTCAGGTCGGGACGGCCCTCACCGACCCTAATGACGCGTCCTCCATCGGGTTGTGCGTTGATGCTCTGCTCACTTCCAATCAGCAGGGCGAAACTGAAGACAAGGCAGATCGCTGTGAAGGTCTTTGCACGCATATTCTTTCTCCTTGCGCTGCTTGCGCGGATACAGCTTGCGTCCAGTCCTCCGGGAAAGTCCTGATGAATGGCCGAGGTTTTGCCGAGGTTCGCACGAAACGGACTCCGGAACATTGCAGTTGCCAGCCAATTCGCCGCACGCACAGTGAAGTACAATGAGGTGGCGCACACCGACAGCGTAACAGCCGCGACGCTGCGTTGCCCGCGCAGTTAAGCGCAATGACTGCCATTTCGATTGGCCCGTGGATCGTTGAGGCTTCCTTAAATCGCGTGAGCAGCGATTCCAGGGTGATTCAACTCGAGCCGAAAGTGATGCAGGTGCTCGTTTGTCTTGCGAATCAACCAGGCGAGGTAGTCAGCAAAGATGAACTGATCAGCACCGTATGGAGCGATGCTTTCGTCAGCGAAGACGTCCTGACGCGTTCCATCTCCCAGCTACGTAAAGTCTTTGACGACAACGCTCGCGAGCCACGCTGAAACAATTCCTCGGCGGGGCTACAGATTGGTAGCTCCGGTCTCGCACATCGCAACCGCGAAAACGCAAGTCGCACAATTGGATCCCACTTCTACAGCGAGGCATCTTGCTCAACAAGCTATCGTCCGGCGTCGGTTCCTCGGGATCGCCGCTATCCTGGCGGTTGCCGCCGGCGCCTGCACTTTTATCTACTTTCGCTTCCGTCCATCTCCGCCCGACGCTCAAGCCACCATCGCAGTCTTGCCCTTTGTAAATCTCAGCGGCGACCCGACCGAAGAGTATTTCAGCGACGGAATGACCGAGGAGATCGTCGCCGCTCTCAGTCGTGTTGGCAACCCATATCTGGGAGTAATCGCTCGCACCTCATCCATGCGCTATAAGAACAGCGGCAAGACGGTTACCCAGATCGGCCGTGAGCTGCGGGCGGATTACATCCTTGAGGGAAGCGTCCGTCGTAGCGACAACGAGGTACGTGTTACGGCGCAACTGATTCGCGTTCGTGACCAGAATCATCTCTGGGCACAAGACTACGATTCGGAACTGAAGGACATCCTGGGGGTGCAACAGCAGATCAGTGATGCAGTTGCGCGCACAACCCGGATCAAGCTGGGGGAACAAAAGGTTATACCACTCAGCGTCGATCCAGAGGCGTACCAGCTCTATCAAGCAGGCAGCACAGCGCGATTCTGGCTTCGCGCGCCCCTGGGCCGGTATCGCCCTGTCGTACGAGATGCTCGAATACATAACCGTCATGAGCCCTAGGGAATCGCATCCGTACGCCCTCGCTGCAGCCAGCCGCGCGCTTCAGCTCGATCCGGATTCGCCGGAGGCCCACCTCGCGATGGCCTACATTCACGAGCACTATGAATGGAATTGGCGGGACCGCGATCGGGAACTCGCCACGTCCATCCAACTCGATCCTAACTACGAGCTGGCTCGGCAGTGGCTCTCGTTCGGTTTGTCGCGGCAAGGAGACGCAAATGACGCCCTGATCGAGATGCGCCGCGCCTTCGCTCTTGATCCGCTTTCTTTGCGTGTGAACATCACTCTGGCTCAACGCCTTCAAGATGCTGGCCGGCCACAGGAGGCCATTCGCCAGTTGCAGGAAGCTGTCGAGCTCGAACCTGGAAACCCGGAACCTCATTTCGAACTCGCAGCGCTCTACCGGTCTCGGGGCGATTTCGAAAAAATGGCCGAGGAAGAACTACGCGCCCTGCAGTTAAACAACAATCTTGATTTAGCCAATCAGTTCAAAGCGCTGTGGCAAAAGAAAGGCGCGCAGGCAGCCGCGGAACAAACTGAACGACAACTGCTCTACGCGGGCCTCCACGACCTCGACGCGCGCAGCAGTCAGGGCGAATACGTCTCACCTTCAGCGTACGCGTGGACCTATGCGCGTCTTCAGGACCGCGAGAACACGCTCCGCTGGATGCAGCGCGCATACGACGAGCATGTAAGCATCCTTCTCGAACTGCGCAACCACAACTTCGACTTCGTTCGAGACACACAACAATTCCAGAATTGGGTTCGCCAGATCGCAATGCCGAAATAAAACTTCACCATCGTAAACTCCCGCTCACGCACCTCAACGTCCGCGTGTGCGGGGTCAACCTTGCAGGACTACATCTCCAAGCGGGTATCGGGAAACCTCGCCGTGGCCATTCGCGACCGCGATGTCCGAGAGACCGAAAGTTCAATCAGAGTCTTTGAGCGTGCTTGGGGCTTGCTCCCGCTCTTCGGCGTCAACCAGAAATGGGCCCCGCCCGAGTCACTGCCTACTCGGAAGTAGCCCTGATATGGGAATTACTTCCGGGTTGGCCACAAACCACCCAAGAACTTGAAAAAGGCGTCCCGTCGGCGAGGACATGCTCTTTAGATCGAGCAATCAACGTCTGCAACGTTTTAGACTGTAGCCATGCTGGGACAGCACGAAGGTGATTATCGGCTTTGGATCTATTTGGGGCCTATCCGCCTTCGGGGCCTTGCTCTTCGGCTCCTTCACCCTCGGGTCGAATGATTCCTTGCCTGAGGTCGTGGCATTCGTGCTGTATGGGTTGACAATTCTTCCGTCGTGCATTTTGGCGATCTGGTTTCGGAAGCACGTGGCCACTTGGCTCATCATCCTCACTCCCATCGCTGCATTTGGATTCATTTATCAGGTGATCGCACAAAAGAATGGCGATCGAACCGCTGGGACAATTGCAACTCGCATTGTGTCTTATCTGATCATTGCATTGATTCCAGCATTGATAGGGACACTGCTTTTGAGAGTCGAACCGCGACAAAAGGAAAGTGAAACTGGTTCGGACGGCAGAGTTTCCGAATGACCGCCCACCCTTCCCCTAGCAGCAGACGAGGCGAAAATCCGTCAAAGGTCCGAGTGCGCCACAATACACTAATTACCTGCAGATTGAGGATCAATGAATGCGTGTGGCTGTCATAGTGTTGGCGTTTTGTAGTTCGCTCTACGTTGGCCTAGGATGCTTTGCAATCCTCTTCGTTGCTGGCTGGATTCCTCAGGCATTCATTGCTTTTGCAGTGTCAGTTTGCCTTTTAGCCAGTTCCCTCGTCGCAATAAAGAATGTAAATCTGGCGTTGATTTTGTGTTGGGCAGTTTCAATCGCTTTCATCCTTTTGAGTTGGCGGATGGATGCTCCTTGGGTATTCCGCGAAAACCTCGAGCGGTTCGCTCTCTGGACGCCCATATTTCTGTCCATTGCGAGATTCAGTCCGCGAACGAAGGAACAACTATCTCAAGTGGGCGAGTGACCGCCGACTCGGAAGTTTCGAAGGCGAATATCCGCCAAAGGGACGAGTAGCTCACCAACCACGACCCTCTCTGACCTGGTATAAACAAATCGAATTCACCCCGATGATTCCAGCCGATTCATCTTTGGCGTTCTGGCTCGCATGCATTGCTGTAGGCTTCGCCGGAGCAGCTTTGATTATCTGGGCGCGTCATCGCGGTAAACAGGTTTGGACGCGCCTCGGGAGGCGCCAACGAATCCTAGTACGGTGCCTTGCTCTTGCGGGCCTTTGGTGCATGCTTGCTCTTGTTGAGCATGATCGGCTTGAGGCTAGTTGGATGACGGCCGCAGTCGCTCTCTTCTGGGGGCGCCTACGCTCTCTTTTCCCGAACCGTTGATCGTATTTGGTCACGCACGCGTAGACATTAGGCTGTCTCTACTACTTCGTTGTGGGCGAGTGACCGCCGACTCGGAAGTTTCGAGGCGAACGTTCGTCAAAGGGACGAGTAGGCCACCACACAACCAGAATTCGAACCGGCGCGCGCTTTGGCTTTGAGGCAAAACAGAGGCAAGCTCTTCGGGAGAGGGAGGCAGCGATTTCAACGCGGCCTAGCTCAGGACGGCTTGTCGAAGAAGAGATAAATGGCGGCAATCCGGCTGCGTCCTTCACGCAATTGGTGATAGTCTTCTCGTGCACATCAAGTCCGATGTAATACATATTCTCTGAGGAACCTCCGAGGTAGTTCTCTGAATCAGCCTCACAGCTGAGTTCAGCCTTTTGCAACACCTCGTGCTCCTCTCTGACTTAGCATTCAAACAATCCACCCGGAACTCAATCCACCCGGAACTCAAAGTTTCGAGCACTGAAGCGCGACGCAGAGAGGGATCAGTAATGTCCAGTTTCATCGTCTCGCTTTTTTCGAAGGCCCAAAAAAAGTCGATGCCCCTGAACCCGCACGCGCCCGACTCGGAAGGCGATTCCTTCGACGATTTCCAACCGGACTCCTCGGTTCTCGACCCTCCAGTTTCCTCAAGCAGTTCATCCACGTCCACGCAACCCCCTTTGACGACCGGCCTTTTGCCCAAAACCGGCAGAAGCAAGGCAATTCGCGAGCAACGCCTGGAGAAGGCCATTCGGTATGGGAAGGCATTCATGACGTTTGCCGCCTCCACGGGTGCAGCCCACTTTGCCCCTGGGAGCGGCGGTCTCGTGAATGTGCCCGGTATCCTCACGACGGCCTCGCACGTGGCCGATATCAAGCCGCAGCTCAAAGAGTCTTGTGACAACGCGCAACCTGAGCTCTGTAACGGCCTAGTGGCATATGTTCTAGGCCAGAAAGACAGACAGCTGACCAACGCGCTGGTCAAAAGTACGCCCCTGATCGGAACCGCTGTGGCAATCCATGACAAACTCCACGGAATCGATAAAAAAGTCTCCGGAGCTGCCGGCGAGGACCGTTATGCGCAAGCCCGGGCGCTGGTCGATCACGCAAAAGTATGCCATGTGGCCTTGGCAATCTATGCGGAACTCGTCTACGGAGATCTTACCAGCAAGAAGAACTTCCGCAAGGCTCTGAAGGATGTCGACAATGACCTGGAGTGGGGACTTGCCGACGAAGATCCCGTGGAGGTCGCCGTCAACAAGGTGGCTACCAAGCTGAAACCGGTCCTCTGACACTCGTTCCCGCTTGGCGTGGTCCTCTATTACTTCCTTGTTTTCCGAAGAATTGCTGGGTAGTGGTTGGATCATTGCCTACTCGGAAGTAGGAAAACAGTCAGGTCACAGTAATGTACAAGTTGTCCACATTTAGGCTGTCCGAAAATTCCCCACGATCACCTTGCTCTCGTTCATCAGGCCATGAATGTGATCAGCCCACCATTGAAGCATCTGCTTCCGCTGCTCCGCATATTCGGCAATGATGTACACGGCCCGTATGCCATCGTGCTCGTGGCTGAGAGCCTTTTCGATAACGTCCTTATTGAAGCCCTTCTCTGTTAGCAGCGTTGCGCCTGTTCTCCGTAGATCGTGGATGGTGAGCGGCTCCATGCCTTCGAAGGTGAGCCCCTCTAACGCCTTGTTGAGCGCGTTCTTGGCGAATGGTCTGATGATGCTGCTCCGGCCCGGGAGCACCAGTTCGGAATCGCCGGCAAGTGCCTTCAGTTCACGGAACATCTCTGCGACTTGGGTCGACATGTAGACGATATGCGGCTTCCCGGTCTTTGAGTTCTCTGGTGGAACGAGCCACTCTCCTTCATCGAATTTGATGTGGTCCCAACGCGCCAGTAGTAGCTCAGACTTGCGCGAGAGCGTCAGAAGGATGATGTGGAAAGCCAGCTTGAACTGTCTGCGGATGTTGGATTGATAGATGGTGCGGAGATATATCCGGATCTCGCTGGCGGTGAGAACCCTTGAGCGCTTGCGTGCTTTGCCGATATAGCGCGTCGCGACAATCGCAGCAGGGTTTAGGGTCACCAGGCGAGTCTCAATCGCGTAATCGAATAGCCGCTTAATCACCCCGCGCAGATGGATGGCTGCTGAAACTTGCCCATTGTCCCGCTTGCGGTACACCAGCGTCTGAACATCGAGCGCGGCCACTTCCTTTAGTTTCTTGCTTCCGAAGGCGGGGAGGATCTCTTTGTCCAAATAGCGCCGAATGTCCTTTGGCTCTTTCCAATTCTTCACGACCTGCTCAGTGTAGTAGCGCTCCGCAAACTCCTTAATGGTTGGATCACTGGACAATCCTTCTCGCGCCAGCTTTTTCTCAAAGAACGGAGACTTGCCAATTCGCACCACTGCGGCTAGCTTGTCGCGTTCGGCCCGGGCTTCCTTGAGGCTCACATCGGGATAGCGGCCTATGACCACCTTCTCCCGCTTGCCGTTCAGCCGATAGCGAAACACCCAGGATTTGACTCCTGCAGGCGTTACATCGAGCAATAGGCCGCTACCGTCCGCCCTGCTACGGCGAAGCCCGCCTTGAGCCTTCAGGGCCTTTACAAGGGCATCTGTGAGCGTCATTCCGTTCTCCTTACCGGGACTCCATAGCCATTCTCGTCAATCTTTGGCATGTGGAGTCCCACTAGAGTTCCATTCTGCTTGTGCTCTCTTGGGACTCTGATAGACATTATGCGCCGATATATAATGAAAATAAAGGGAATTATGCAAGTGATTCGATCTTTCTTGAGACGGCTTGAAGTCTATTCTATTTTCCGATGCAGAAGGTGGAGAAGATGAGATTGAGGATGTCGTCGGGGGTGGTTTGGCCGGTGAGGGAATCGAGCGCCCAGAGGGATCGGTAGAGGTCGATGAGAATCATTTCGTGCGGGATCCCTGTGGCGTTTGCGCGGTCAGCATCGGAGAGTGCGGATCGGGCTGTGGAGATGGCCTGTTGATGGCGGAGGCTGGTGAGCAGTCCGGGCTCGGCAGCGGCGCCGCCGGTTGCCATAGCAAGGATGCTTTCACGCAGGTCGGCGATGCCCTCCCCGGTGAGAGCGGATGTGGAGTGCGCGGGAATGTGCAGCGCTTCCGCGGTTGATCGATCATCCTGCAGAACGCCAGTTCCAGCATCATCGCCAGCCAAATCACTTTTGTTAATTGCGATCAAGACGGGACGATCCGCTACCGCGGCCAGCAACTCACGCTCTTCCTCGTTCAGCCGTTGGGTGGCATCGAGGACAACAAGGACCAGGCCGGCATCGGCCAACGCTTCGCGGGTTCGTGCAATGCCGATCTGTTCAGCTTCTTCGAATGCTTCGCGCAGGCCTGCAGTGTCCACCAGTTCCAGCGGGATTCCGCCGAGCGAGATTCGTTCAGTGACGAGGTCTCGCGTGGTGCCGGGACTGGCCGTGACGATGGCTCGGTCGCGTTCCACCAATCGGTTAAAGAGCGAGCTCTTGCCCGCGTTGGGGCGGCCGACGATGGCGAGGGTCAAGCCGTCGTGCACGATGCGGCCGCGCGCAAACGAGGCTTCGAGCGCGACAAGCGGCGGCATGACTGCGGAGATTCGCCGACCGATCTCTGCCTGGGGCGCGACGTCGATATCGTCCTCGGCGAAATCGATGCCGGCCTCGAGCAGCGCAATCAGCTCCACCAGGGACTGCTTAACCGGCGCAACGCGGCGGCTGAGCGCGCCGCCCATTTGACTTGCGGCCTGGCGCGCCTGCGTAAGCGTCTGGGCTTCAATCAGATCGCGGACGGCCTCAGCCTGCGTCAGGTCGAGTTTGCCGGCGAGAAATGCGCGCTGCGAAAACTCGCCCGGCTCAGCGAGGCGCGCGCCCGACTCCAGAGCGTGACGAAGCAGGAGATTGAGCACAACGGGTGAGCCGTGCGCGGCGATTTCCACGAGATCTTCTGCCGTGTAGGAGTTTGGTGCAGCGAAGTAGGTGACCATCGCACTATCGATCCGGTCGCCGCCGGCGTCTTGTTCGTCGAGAACGTCAGCCAGCCTTGCGCGCGCGTGCTCGAGGGGTTGGCGGAGCCGGACAAGCTGCGCTGCGATCGACGCTGCCTGCGGGCCGCTGAGGCGCACGATTCCGATGCCGCCTCGACCCGGCGGCGTGGAGATGGCGGCAATTGTGTCAACTGCCGCGCTTGACGCCGAATCCAGAATCTCCTGATCGCTCATGGTCATTCACCATTGTAGGGAAGCAACGCGGGCTGTATCTTCAGGCACAAATCGTCAGCCATAATTGTGAGAGGCGTGCCGGAGAGATTAAATCCACGGCGTATGGCCTGGGAAATGGCTCAATTCCGGCATGCGGCATTTCGTGAAATTTTGTGACGAAATGCTGTGGTACTCACAAGCTACTGCGACCTGCAAAAAGGTTTTAGTAAAGGGGAAGCGTATAATTTAGCTGCAGCTGCCGACCCCTTTTGTCGCCCTCCCGGGCGGGGTCTCGGCACCGCGAACCGCCAACTGCAAAGGTTGTAATCCAAGATGCGAAATGGGCTCTCGACAGGCCGCTCCAGGCCGAACAGTTTTCTCAAAAAGTTCTGTCTTCTCGCGATCATTCCGTTGCTGGTGTTCGCCCAAGTTAACGCTCAGGCGCCCGATCCCTCAATTTGGCGGGGTGTGCTTCGTAATGGCGCTGGCGCTCCTCTTGCAGGGGCCACGATCAAGCTGACGGGGAATTCCGATTCGGGTCAGTCTGTGACGGGTGCGGACGGTCGATTTCAATTGACGCCTCTGCCTCCGGGACAGTACCGGCTCACGGTTGAGACACAGGGAAGCAAGACCGAATTTGCACAGCCGGTCGATCTCTCGCCCGCCGGGCCCTCGATGGTGCTGACGCTTTCGGGTCGGGGAGAGCTTACGGTGTCAGCGGCCGGCAGCAAACAGCAGGCCGCAACGGGTGGTGAAGAACTGTCAAGCCAGGCGGTTAGCGAGTTGCCTCTCAACAAGCGGGACTTCAGTTCTCTGCTGCTGCTTGCCGCAGGCACGATGACGGATTCGAACGGCGCGACAAATTTCACTGCGCAGTTTGCCATCAACGGCCAGCGCGGTGTGGAAGCAACGTTTGCCATGGACGGCGCGGACATCAGCGATCCCGAGATGGGCGGCGCGACTTTCTCAAATTTCAACGTGGATGCCGTCGAAGGAATCGATTCGAGCTCCGGCTGGATGCCCGCGGAGATCGGCAGGGGCGCAGCGGGATTCACCAATATTCATACGCGTTCCGGCGCTAGCGGATTTCATGGATCGTTCTTCGAGTTTGTGCGCAACTCTGCGTTCGACGCGCGGAACTACTTCGACCATGCCACTCCGGCATACCCTGGCCGCATTCCGCCGTTCCGCCGCAACGAATTTGGATTTACGAATGGCGGCCCGGTTTATATTCCGCATGTCTACGACGGCCGCACGCGCACGTACTACTTCACGCAGTACCAGGGGTTTCGGCAGGTGCTGGGCACTACGCAGGTGATGCCGGTGCCGTCAGCCCTTGAGCGGCCCGCAGCCGGCAGTAATGTCGTGTATCACCCGTATCGCTATTCCGACGGAAGCGTAGACACGCTGGTCATTCCGGTTCAACCGGGGATTGCGGCTGCGCTTGCGCGATATCCGATGCCGAATCTTCCCTCCGGCTCGTTCGGAATCAACACGTATGCGACCGCTTCGAAGGTGGATACGAATGCTGACCAGTTTTCGCTGCGCATCGACCACAAGTTTTCGCCTAAGGATCAGTTCTTCGCGCGCTTCAACCTCAATAATCTGACCGGACCAACCACGAACCCAGACCAGACGGCTATCGATCCCCAATTCGGGGTGCAGTACATCGATAAGCAACGCAATGTGGTGGGCACCTACACTCGGACTGTCTCACCGCAACTGGTTCTGGAGTCGTTGATCAGCATCACGCGCTCCACCCCGGGATTTCCGACGACTGATTACGCAGACCCCGCCATCAAGTTCAACGATGGGCTCTTTGAAGCATTCAACGCCGCGGCCGGATCGGTGATGCAGGCATACGGCAATCTCTTTCAGGGCCTTCAGTCCGTCTCCTACACAAAGGGGAATCATGCCATTCATGCGGGCTTCGAGGCGCGCATCAACAGGGATACCACGTATTTCGGCATCAGCCCGAATGGGGAGTACGATTTTGGCGGCGGCACCGCGTACGCCACCGAGCCCATCGCTTCTCTAAGCGGAACGCACAACATCAACGTTGGCGATCCTCTTCCGGATACGATTTCAAGCTTCCTCAGCGGAAGTCCATTTGCCTACACTGTGGCACTTGCGCCAAGCTTCAGCTCCGGCGGCGCACACATCGGCCCGGCGGCAATCAACCGCGAAAACTACAACGCGTGGGTGCAGGACACCTGGAAGGTGACTCCCCGATTTACGCTCGACTACGGCATTCGCTGGGAGATCTACACGCCGATCTCGGAGCGTGCACACCGCACGGGGAGATTTGGCGAAGTGGGTGGTGTGCAGCAATATCTTGTCAATCCGCAGCCGGGTTATCGCACGCAGAAGAACGGCTGGGGTCCGCGCTTGCAGGCTACCTGGCAAGCAACCAGCAAGCTCACGGCGCATGCGGGCGGCGCGATCACCGTGATCCCGCCCAATATCTGGCAGGATAACTTTCTGACCGGGTCCACTCCCTATGTGATCTACCCGCGCCGCGTGTCGTCTACGTCGGCGCCCTTCGAATACGGGTATCAGATTACGTCGTCGCAGCTCCCGAACGTATATACGCCGGACGGAACCAACATTTTTGCAGCAGGGGGCAGCAAGACGGTCCCAGCGAACACAATCATGGATGTGGATCGCTACGAGCGGGACATGGCGGCGCTAACAGACACCACCGTCATCAGCCCGCTAAATCTGTCGGGCATTGATCCGAAATTCGGAAATGCGACGCTGTACACCTGGACCGCGGGCCTGGAACGGAAGTTCGGGAACCTCACTGCGGATGCCAGCTACGTGGGGACCGCGGCCGAACACCTGCCGCGCTACAGCTTTCCCAATGCGTATCCGGGCGCAACACCAGAGTTTGCTCATCATACGCGCTTTGACAGCGCGGGCAACGTGATTGGGGGATTCGGCGTAATGAATGTGATCACGAACGACTCCCACTCCACTTACAACGCGCTACAGACTTCGTTGTCGGGAACGGTTGGCCACGGCGGACCAGGCATTCAGGCCAGCTACACGTGGAGCAAGTCGATCGACAACTCAAGCATGGTGATCGGCGGCACGGGATCAACTGGCGCGGTGACGTCAGGCTTCTCGCAGGATCCCTACGATACGCATCTGGAAAAAGGTCCATCGAACTTCGACATCACGCACGGCTTCGGCCTTAGCGCCGCGCAGGACATGCATCTTGATAAAGCGGACTTTCTGAATCGGGTCAGCAAGAAGGTCACCGGGGGCTGGGAACTGCTCAGCATTTCGAGTATCAACTCGGGAGCGCCGTTTACGGTTTTCTCGGGAATACAGCAAACTGGAGCGGGCTCGAACGGTGTTGACCGCCCGGATCAGATTGCGAAGCCGCAGCTATCCACGGCGCGCAGAGACCGCAAGGACTACTTCGGCCATGGCGGCGACAACGGTCCGGACTACTTCAGCATTCCCGTGTTCGTGGGGGGTGGTACGGGACCGAACCAGGGACGATTCGGCACCCTGGGCCGCAACAGTTTTCGCGGACCGGCCTTTTACAATTTCGATTTTGCCGTGATCAAGGACACTCCCATCGGCCGTCGCCGCAGCGGTGCGGAGCGGATGGACCTGCAGTTCCGGTCGGAGTTCTTCAATATCTTCAACATTGTGGATATGGGATTGCCCGCGAATGTCCTGGGTGTGATCGCGCACACAGATGGCAACACCGGTTCGGCAACGATCAGCAGGACCAATGGGTTCGGCCAGATCAGCAAGACCGCGGGAAATTCGCGCCAGATTCAGTTCTCTCTGAAGCTCATCTACTAATTGAAGACCGCTACCGGATAATCTCGCGGCCGCACCCTTAATCGTCTGCTATAAAGGGTGCGGCAGTCCGGCCTGCGCATGCGACGCTACGAAGTTTTGCGTTGAGCGAACTGTTTATCATGCGCTGCGGGCCCCGGGAGAATCCATGCGGATCGATAGACTCTCATTTGCAGCGCGCCTGATTTTGGCGAGTATCGCGCTGAGCCTTGGCGTGTCGCCCTCTCTGGCACAGCAAGCGCAGACGCAACACACACTCGACATGACGGTTGTGAAGCCGGAGACCGTCGGCTTCTCGTCTGAACGGCTTGAGCGATTGCACGCACTCATGCAACAGGCGGTTGACCAGAAACAGATTGCTGGAATCGTCACGATCCTTGCTCGTCACGGCAGAGTGATCGACTATCGCACTTACGGCCAAAGCGACATGGCGAGCGGAAAGCCTGTCACCAAGGACGCAATCTTTCGCGACTTCTCAATGACCAAGCCGGTGACCGGTGTTGCGATGATGCTCCTCTATGAGCAGGGCAAGTGGTTGCCTTCCGATCCGATCGCCAAGTTCATTCCGGAGTTCGCGAACCTCAAGGTCTATAAGGGTGTTGACGCGAATGGGAAGATGATCCTGACCGATCCCGACCACGCGCCGACAATGCGCGAGTTGATGTCGCACACGGCGGGCTTTACTTATGGGTTTTTCGGTGACGCTCCGGTCGACAAGATGTATCGCGATGCGAATCTCTTCGCTTCAAAGGACCTTCAGGAATTTATTGAGAAGCTGGCGAAGATTCCCCTGCTTGTATCAGCCAGGCAAGGGATGGACCTACACGGTGTCGATGGATATCGAAGGGTACATTGTCGAGAAGCTCTCCGGGCAGTCGCTGCCTGACTTTATGCGCGACCATATTTACACGCCGCTGGGGATGCGTGATGCGGGCTTCTTTGTGCCAGCAGAAAAGCGCAACCGTTTTGTTACGCTTTATCGCACTGCCCCGAATGGTGATCTGCTCGCCGATCCTCAGACCAGTGGCATGGCGAACGGTTACTCCGAGCAGCCCGGGATGCCCTCGGGTGGTGGCGGCATGGTATCCACGGCCGAGGATTACTATCGCTTCGCACAGATGCTGGCAAACGGCGGGGAGCTCGACGGCAAGCGCATTCTCGCACCATCGAGTGTCAAGCTGATGACTTCAAATCATGTTCCCGCAGAACTGCTCAACGGGCAATACGGCATTGGCCTTCAGCAGATGCGCCCAGGCCTGGGCTACGGCTACAACTGCGCCGTTGTCTTCGATCCTCCCGAAGCGAATATGCCTGAGGGGAAGGGCACATTCTATTGGGATGGGGCGGCAGGGACGTGGTTTTGGGTGGACCCGACAAATGACGTGGTATTTGTGGGCATGATCCAGCGCATGCTCGGTCCTGCAAGTCCGAACCTGGAATTCGAGAGCCGCGCAACGGTGTATCAGGCTTTGGTCGACCTGTCGAAGTAGCCTGCAGAGACGATATCGGTGGTGGCTTACTTCAAGAGGTCGAGTGCGATTGCGGTCATGGCAGTCACGCCGGAAGTGATCGCCGGCGCGTAAACCGGGGCGAAGAGCGCCGAATGCGGACTGGGGAGCGGGACTCCTGATTTCTTGCTCTGTGCCAATTTGTCCGGATCGGCGGCGCCGAGCCAATACATGGCGCCGGGAATTTTGCCATCAAGGGTGAAGAGTCCAACGTCTTCGCTGCCCATGACCGCGTGCGCGTCAAGGACGCGTTCTTTTCCCAACGCCGCTGTCGCCACTGCTCGCATGCGCTCGACCAGCGCGGAGTCGTTCAGAGTTGGCGGGGTGCTTTCACCCAGAGTCACCACCGGCATCCGGTCAGAAGGGATGCCATAGGCTTCAGCCAGGCCATTCGCGGTGCGGCGAATATCCGCGATGATCTGGTCACGCACTTCAGGCGAGTACGTGCGAAGGGTGAGCCCCAGAGTCACTTCGTCGGGAATAATGTTGTTCTTTGTCCCGCCGTGTATGGTGCCCACCGTGAGGACGGCCGGCTGTTGAGGATCGATCTGGCGGCTCACGATGGTCTGTGCAACAAGGACAAACTCTGCGGCAAGGACAATCGGGTCTTTGCCTGACTGCGGAGAAGAACCATGCCCGCCGACCCCGCGCATCGTCACATAGATTCCCGTTGAGCTGGCCAGCAGGGGGCCGCCTTTCATCGCTATGTCACCCGATGGCACCTCGTTCGAGTCGTGCTCGGAAACAACAAAATCGGGCCGCCCGAACCGGTCATAGAGACCGTCATTGAGCATCGCTTTCGAGCCGTCGATTGTCTCCTCCGAAGGCTGGCCGATCAGCATGAGCGTTCCGTGCCAGGCGCTTTTGCGCGAGGCCATCTCGCGCGCCACTCCCAGCAGGACTGTCATATGCAGATCGTGTCCGCATGCGTGCATCACACCGACATTCTGTCCTTGCGCGTTGGTCGAATGTACCGTCGAGGCGTAGTCGAGACCGGTCTTCTCTTCCACCGGCAGCGCATCGAGCTCGGTGCGCAGCAGCAAGCGAGGCCCGGAGCCATTCTCGAGAATTGCCACGACGCCAAATGCCTGCGAATTGTCCGGATACTTGCCCACATGCTCGGTGACCGCATATCCCAGTTTGCGCAGCTCGGTCGCGATGTAGTTCGCCGTCTTTTCCTCGTGGCGCGAAAGCTCAGGATTGCTGTGCAGATGCTTATAGGTATCGACGAGTGCGGGCAATTGACGTGCAGCCGACGCGCCCAAATCAGCGGTGGCGCGGGAATTTTGTGCAAGCAAAGGCGAAGTTGCAAGACAGACAGCGGCAACCACAAAGCCATGGCTAATCATGCGGTTGACCTCCATTCAGACAATTGGGTGTGGATTCAAGCGTCAGCCTATCACATTGAATCCTCCATATGTTCCTATTGCATCCCAATAGAAGGCGTTGTAGAGTCTTCCTATTGGTTAGCAAGAGGTGCAAGAAAATGGGAGACAAGACCGATGTCTGGCAGGGCACGTTGGCGTTGATGGTCCTGAAAACACTGGAGATCATGGGGCCCCAACATGGCTATGGCCTGGCGCGCCGCATCGAGCAGACGAGCGGCGATCTGCTGCAGTTGAACTACGGTACGCTCTATCCCGCTTTGCTCAAGCTTGAGCAGGAGGGCTACATTCGCTCGCGGTGGGGCAGTTCTGAGAACAACCGTCGCGCCAAGTTTTATGAGCTCACCAAGGCCGGGCAGCGCCAGGTGCGCAAGGCTGCTGCTGAGTGGGAGCAGACCACGGAGATCCTGGCTCGCTTTCTCGCCCCGGCCAGCGAAGTCTGATTGGAGTCAACATGGATGCGATCTGGGCAAAGGTTCGCGCATTTCTGAGCAGAATGGCCGGCCCTTTACGCGCTGGCCAAGCCGACGCGGACTTCGGCGCTGAGCTTGAAGTGCACATCGATCTGCACATTGAGGATGGCATTCGCTCTGGTCTCAGCCGCGAGGAGGCACGTCGCCGGGCGCTCATGCGATTGGGTGGAGCTGAGCAGACTCGGCAGGCTCATCGCGAGCGGCGGGGATTCCCACGCCTCGAGTCACTCATGCGGGACCTCCGCTATGCCATGCGCCATCTGGCGAAGCATCCCGCGGTCACTGCGATCGCTGTGGTTTCGATCGGACTTGGCATCGGCGCGAATACTACCATCTTCTCGATTGTCAATCGGCTGGTTCTGCGTCCGGCGCCGGTGGGTGACCCATCAACTCTCTTATCGATCTCGACCACGCACAAGGGTGACCGGTGCTGCAATCACTTCCCGATGCCCGTGTACGAAGATGTTCGCGATCACGCGCGTTCGTTCTCAGACATGGCCGCCTACTACGAATTGATTCCGGCTTCCATGGGAGGCAATGGCGCGCCGCAACGTGTTTGGGGCCAGGGAGTGACTACCAACTTCTTCGATGTGCTCCAACTTCCCATGGTTCTCGGACGAGGCTTCGCCAGCGGAGAAAATTCCGCACCGCTGGTCGTGATGAGCGAAACACTGTGGCGGAGCCGCTTTAACGCCGACCCGGCAATCATAGGCAAGCCCATACTGCTGTCGGGACACACGTTCACGTTGGTGGGCATCGCCCCCGGCGTGTTTCGAAGTGTTGACCAGATTCTCGATACCCGCTTCTGGGTTCCCCTGGGCGTCGCGGGCCAACTCGTCGCCAACATGCCGCTCCGCGATTCGCGCGAGTTTCACTGGCTCTCGGTGGTGGGCCGCATACGCACCGGAGTATCACGAGAGCAGGTAAACACCGAGTTGGCCACTCTTGCGGATCGATTTGCGCGAAGCTATCCAGCAACGGACAAGGACAACGGCTTCCATGTGGAGCAGGCCGGGGCCTTGCCGCCCAGTATGAAGAGCACGATTCTGATCTTCCTTTCCGGGCTCCTGGTGGTAGTGCTGCTTGTTCTTTCCATCGCCGGCGCGAATGTCGCCAACCTGCTGTTTGCGCAGGCGGTCGCACGTCAAAGAGAGATAGCGGTGCGTCTGGCTCTGGGAGCAACGCGGGCACGCGTGCGGAGACAGTTACTGCTCGAGAGCCTGTTGCTCGCAGTGGGTGGAGGAGCACTGGGTGTGCTGCTGTCGCTGTGGGCCACGCAGGGACTATCGGCATTTCGCCTTCCTGCACCTATTCCGCTTGATCTACAGGTGAATACAAACTGGCGCGTGCTGTTGTTTGCGTTTGCCTTGAGCGTGGTTTGCGGCGCCGTGCTGGGAGCGGGACCGGCGTGGGCCGCGTCGCGGCCGGTCCTTATGAATGCGCTGAAGGGCGAAGATGCACTTTTGCGGCCGGGGCGACGCTTCAGCTTGCGAAACATATTGGTGGTTGCACAGGTGGCAATGTCGCTGGTTCTGCTTTCGATCACCGGGCTTTTTCTAAGGAGTCTCGAGAGTGCATCGACTATCGACATCGGCATCCAGCCGCGCGGATTGCTGATGCTTTCGGTCGATCCGCGGCTGAACGGTTACACATCAGCGCAGATCAGTCGGTTCTTGTCTCAATTGCGCGAGCGAGTGGCGGGGCTCCCAGGCGTTGACGGGGCGGTGTGCACGGATGTGCCCGTACTGTCGGGCGGGAATCGCAGCGATGGATTCACGGTGACTGGCCGCTCGGAAAAAGATAAGGCGATCACGTACGCAGACCTATACATGGTGACGCCGGGCTACTTTAAGACGCTTGGCACGCCATTGTTGTCGGGCCGCGATTTTGGAAGTGAGAGCGCAGCAGGCCCAAGAATTGCAGTCATCAACAAAGCATTCGCGGATCGGCTGTTCCCGGGGGTGAATCCGATTGGGCAGCACGTGAGTGGCGGCCAATGGACGTACGAGATTGTCGGCGTTGCCGGAACCGCGAAGTCGCGCACGATCGGCGAAGACGCGCGCCCGATGCTCTATCGCTCGCTGGATCAAAGCATCGTCGATGATCCATCGGAGATGGGATACACGCTGGTGGTACACACGGCGGGCAATCCGGGTGCGGTTGCGGAATCAGTGCGCCGGCAAGTCTATGCGCTGGATCCAGCGATGGCGATTTACAACGAAGAGACGATGGAGGAGCATGTTCGGACGGCGTACTTCCTGCCTCGGCTTGCGGCAACATTGTTCGGCGTATTTGGTGGCATAGGGCTGGTGCTGGCGCTGGTGGGCCTTTATGGAGTGATGAGCTACGCGGTGAGTCGCCGAACCCGCGAGATCGGCATTCGCATGGCTGTCGGAGCCAATCCAGGTGCAGTGGAACGGCTCGTGGTACGCCAGGGAATGACCCTCGTCGTGATTGCGATGGTTTTGGGATGGCCGGCTGCGTGGATGCTTTCGAAGCTGGCATCGAGTTTTCTGTACGGCATTCAACCGCACGACGCATTCACGTTCGTTGCGGTTCCGGTTTTTCTGATGGCTGTGGCATTTCTTGCCTGCTGGATGCCTGCTCGTCGTGCAGCGTCGGTTGACCCAATACAAGCACTCCGAACGGAGTAGGGGGAGTGATGCGTGGATTAAGGGCACTCTGGATGAGGCTGAGTGGTTTGCTTAGCAAGCGAGGTGCCGATACCGAGTTCGATAGAGAACTGGAGAGCCATCTCGCTATCGGCACGGATGAGGGTGTGCACTCGGGATTGACTGCAGAAGAAGCTCGCCGCCAGGCGCTTATCCGGCTGGGAGGCGCTGAGCAGGCGCGCCAGGCCTATCGCGACCGCGCTACGCTTCCGCCGCTTGAGAGTGTGCTGCAGGACGTTCGCTTTGCGTTGCGGCAGATGCGGAAGGCGCCGGGATTCACGCTGACGGCGGTGTTGACGCTTGCGCTCGGCATCGGCTCGTGCGCAGCGATCTTCAGCCTGGTCAATGCGGTGCTGATTCGCTCGCTTCCATATGGAGATCCTGAGAGACTTGTCTACCTGTTCACGCCCGACCCGCACCTCAAAATTCCGGATGAGGTGATCTGCCCAAGTTACGGGGACTTCTACGATATCCGCCGGGAGAGCCGCTCTTACGAAGAGATGAGCAATTTTGAACAGGTCCTGTTCAGCGTACGACAGCAGGGTGCGACCGAGCGCATTGGCGCCGCACGCGTCGATGAGAATTTCTTTGCCACGCTGGAATCGACGCCGGAGATTGGCAGAACGATCACGGCGGAGGACAATGAACCTTCGCATGCGAAGGTGGCTGTCATAAGCCACGCACTATGGATTTCGATGTTCGGTGGACGCGCGGATGTTCTTGAGCGGACGATTTCTCTGGACGGATCAAACTACCAGATCATTGGTGTGATGCCGACGGCATTCGAGTATCCCTGGAGCTCGGATTTGCCGTATGGAAATCCGCACATCAAGTCGACGCAGGTCTGGGTGCCGCTTGCGCTCACGGCTAAAGAGAAGGCCGTTCGTGACCCGGGCAACAACGTGTCTATTGCCCGCTTGCGCTTCGGTGTCTCCATTCACCAGGCCCAGGCTGAGATGGGCAGCATCATGGCGCAGCTTAACAAGCAGCACATGGGCGATCCAAGTGAGATGGGTCTACTCCGCAATTGGGGCGCCCTGATTAAAAGCTTTCCAGCCATCTCAACTGGTCCCGTGCAGCCGCTTATGCGGCTGCTGCTGGCGGCGGTTGGGTTGGTGCTGCTGATCGCCTGCGGAAACGCCGGAAACCTGCTGCTGGCGCGCGCAACGGAACGATCGCGGGAGCTAGGCGTGCGGGCGGCCCTGGGCGCGGGGCGCAGCCGCATGCTGCGCCAATTGCTGACTGAATCGCTGCTGCTTGCGGGTGGCGGGTGTGCGGTCGGCATTGGCTTTGCTTTCTTGTTTCTGCGCCTGCTGCCGCGTCTTGATCCAGGCAACATTCCGCGGCTCAATGAGGCTTCGCTCGATGCGCGGGTTCTTATGGTTGCCATTGGTGCGTCACTGCTCACCAGCCTCATCACGGGAGCGCTTCCCATGTTGATCGTTTCGCGAATGCAGCTGACCGATTTTTTGAAGTCACACGCGTTGCGGGGACGCGCCGGTGGGCACAGCCGTTTGCAGAGTGCGTTGATCATCGCCCAGACTGCGATGGTTGTTGTGCTGCTTGCCGGCGCGGGTCTGCTGATCCGCAGCTACATCAACGTGGTTTCGTTGGACACCGGCTTTTCGCAATCGAGCGTCACATTTCACGTGAGTCTCGATCAGCGCTATGGCAAGCCGGAACAGCAAGTTGCATTCTACAAACAGCTGATGGCGAGGCTCGAGGCGCTTCCGGGAGTGCAAGCAGCGGGAGCCGTCAACGATCTTCCGTTGAGTAGCTCGGAAAGCATCTCCTTTCTGTGGGTCGATGGATTTCCAAATCAGAGTTACCAGCAAACGGAAGGCCGAACCGTTACACCGCAGTACTTCGCGGCAATGCATATTCCGTTGATCTCGGGGCGCTACTTCACCGGCGCGGATACCGAAGGTCAGAGGCCGGCAATCATCAACGAGCAGTTTGCAAGGACGTATTTCCCGAATCGCAGTCCAATTGGGGGCCGGATCAGCACCGACGAAAAGCACGCCGACTGGTCGACCGTCGTCGGTGTTGTTGAGGACGTTCGCCATACCAGCCTCGAAGAAGAACCTCAGCCGCAGATGTACAACGCCTCTTACGACTTCAGGGATGCAAGCATTGCTGTGCGGTCCACGCTGCCTTCCGCGAATGTGATGAATGAGATTCGCGCGACGCTAAGATCCATCGATCCCAACCTTGCGGTAACCGACATACGCACGATGGGCGATCTTGTTTCGCTCGCCAGCGCGCGCCGCCGATTCCAGACTTCGCTTCTGACGGCGTTCGCGGCTGTGGCCCTGCTGCTGGCGCTCGTTGGGCTATACGGCCTGATGTCCTTTTCCGTGAATCGCCGTACACGCGAGGTAGGCATTCGCATGGCGCTGGGCGCGCAGCGCGAGGACGTGCTGCTGCTGGTGCTGCGCAATGCGGGAACCCTCATTGGCGCTGGATTGCTTGCAGGGCTTGCGTGTGCGTGGATGACGGCACGTTTGCTGCAGTCGTTCCTCTTTGGCGTGAAGGGCCATGACCCGCTTACAGCTCTTGCGGTTTCGCTGGTGCTGCTGGTGTGCGGATGCCTTGCGGCGCTGGTCCCGGCTCGTCGCGCGTCAACGGTTGATCCGGTGAAGGCGCTGAGAGCCGAATAGGAGGGTGAAGTGAGAAGTGTCAGGGCGCTTTGGATGCGGCTGCGCGGGATGTTTGGAGCCGGGCGCGCGGAAACTGATTTCGACGCTGAGTTGCAGAGCCATCTCGTCATCGCCACGGATGAGGGTGTGCGCTCGGGATTGACTGCAGAAGAAGCACGCCGCCAGGCGCTTATCCGACTGGGAGGCGCTGAGCAGGCGCGCCAGGCCTATCGCGACCGCGCAACGCTTCCGCCGCTTGAGAGTGTGTTGCAGGACGTTCGCTTTGCGCTGCGCCAGATGCGGAAGGCGCCGGGATTCACGCTGACGGCGGTGCTGACGCTTGCGCTCGGCATCGGCGCGAATGCGGTGATCTACATCCTGGTCGACTCCATTCTTCTGCGCCCGCTGCCCTACGCTCAACAAGACCGGCTGGTTCGCATCTCCGGTACCAACTCTCCTGTTTTTCCCAAGGGCTGGATTCGTGAACTCGGGAGTCATTCAACTGCTCTTGTTTCGATCGCCGGATACGGCGCCGATGCCGAATCGAATGTCAGCGAGTCAGACACACCGGATCGCGTGTTTGGAGCGACGGTTACGATCAATGCGTTCGACACGCTCGGCATCCATCCGGCAGCTGGGCAGTTCTTCACCACCGAGGATGCAGTCGCCGGTCAGGATCACGATGTGGTTCTAAGCTACGGCTACTGGCGCCAGCACTTTGAGGGCGACCCATCGGCGATCGGCCGCCAAATCCGGATCGACGGCGTCTCGCGCAGGATCATTGGCGTCATGCCGGCCGGAGTTCATTTTCCTTACGCCGACACGCAGTTCGTGACACCGGTCTCGTATAAGGGCAACGATCTCTTCGATCCGTGGAGCACCTTCGATCTGCGGGCCTTCGGGAGGCTGGCCGATGGCGCATCGCCGGCGCAGGCGCAGGCTGAGTTGCGCCGTCTGCATGGCGTGCTGCTGCCGGTCTTTCCCTTCCGCATGCCTGACATCTGGGCATCGGACATGACTGTGGTGCCGCTGCTGGAATCGCAAACCGGTGCAATGCGCCCGCGCTTGCTGCTGCTTTTTGGAGCCGTGGGACTCATTCTGCTTATTGCGTGCGCCAATGTCGCGAACCTGATGCTTGCGAGAGCCAGTGCGCGCGAAAAAGAGATCGCTGTTCGCAGTGCGCTTGGCGCATCCGGGCGCCGGCTCATTCAGCAACTGCTTTCTGAGAGCGTGGTGATGGGGATTGCTGCCGGTGCCGTTGGACTGGGCGCGGCCTTTGCGAGCCTGCGGATCTTCGTTGGGATGTTGCCGGCAGATACGCCTCGTATTCAGGAAGTCTCGCTGCATGCTGGCGATCTGGTGTTCACTCTCTGCGCGTCGGTGCTCGCGGGACTTCTCTTCGGCGTGATTCCCTCGATCAAGATGGCCACGATGAATCTGCTTGGGACTCTTCGGCTCGGTGGGCGTGGACTTACGGGCAGAGGATCGCGTTTTGGGCTTTCGATGATCCTGGTGATGGCCCAGATCGGCCTGACGGTTGTTGTCATCACCGCGGCGGGGCTGGTGTTGCATAGCCTGTACAGGTTGTCGCGCGTCGATCCCGGATTCCGAACGGATCGCATCGTAACTGCCGAGGTTGCGCTTGATGCGTCGGCGTGCAAAGACAAGGGACGGTGCAGCGCATTTTTCACGACGCTGCTGGATCGCGCTGGAGGAGCCGCAGGTGTCGAGAGCGTTGCATTGGTTGATTCTTTGCCGCTGAGCGGACGCGAAGATAACTATATCTACGACGCTGAAGATCATCCGCGCGAGGCGCGCCAGGGAGCGCGGCTGGCGACAGGGCGGGTGGTTTCGCCGGGCTACTTTGATGTGCTGGGACTGCACCTGGTGCGCGGGCGGCTGCTCGAAGCCCAGGATGCATCGGGCGCAACGCGCGCGGCGGTGGTCAATGAGCATATTGCACAGCGACTGTGGCCCAACCAGAATCCAATCGGCAAGCACCTGATCGATGTGGTTGATGAGCCTTCGCCTGCCGTGTGGAATCCGGAGAAGGCGTCGATCGTTGTGGGCGTCGTTCGGAACACGCGCGAGAGCGGCCTTTCCGGCGACTTTGCGGATGCTGTCTATCTGCCCATGACACCCGGACGCGAGCAGCCGGTGATGTACGCTGTGCTGCACACGCATACCACGGCCGCAGAGACGGCTGCTGAACTGCGGCGCACTGTGGGCGGCATCGACTCGCTGGTTCCCGTGACACGCGTGCGAACACTGGACGACCTGGTTGCGAATTCGGTGGCAGCGCCGCACGCGCTCGCCGTTCTGCTGTTGGGCTTTGGCAGCCTTGCGGTCGTGATCGGCGCGGTCGGCGTGTACAGCCTCATTGCATACATTGTGAGCTGGCGGACTCGCGAGATCGGCTTGCGCCTTGCGCTGGGTGCGCAGCGCTGGCAGATTGTGCTGGCTGTGGTGCGGCAAAGTCTGTTTCTGGCCGGTGTTGGATGTGTGGCCGGCCTCGTATGCACGCTGGCGTTGAGCCGCGTGCTTCGTAGTTTCCTCTTTGAAGTGAGTTCGCTCGATCCGCTGACGTTCGGCCTCGTTCCGGTTCTGATGTTGGTTGTTGCGCTTGTGGCTGCGTGGGTTCCAGCTCGCCGTGCGGCCGCGGTGGATCCGATGCAGGCTCTGCGCGCAGATTAGGGGGTTCGAATGGCCAAGCTGAGAGCGTTCTGGATACGCCTGCGCGCCATCTTCGTGGATGCACGGAGGGATAGCGAGTTCGACGAGGAGTTGCAAAGCCATATCGCGATGGACGTTGAGGCGGGACTCCGTGCCGGATTGAGCCCCTCAGAAGCGCGACGTCAGGCTCTCCTTCGACTTGGCGGCGCAGAGCAAACCCGCCAGATCTACCGCGATCGCGCGACTCTTCCGTTGCTCGAAAGCCTGCTGCGCGATGTGCGTTATGCGCTGCGCGGCTTTCGCCGAAATCCGACATTCGCGCTCACCGCAATTGTCACACTCACGCTTGCAATTGGCGCTACAACAGCGGTCTTCAGCGTCGTGGACCGCATTCTGTTCCGCAGCCTGCCTTACGCGCACGATGATCGCCTGGTTTCCGTCGGCCTGATTGCGCCCATCATTCCTCAGGAGTTCATGCTCGGTGGCTCTTACTACGATTGGAAAGACAATCAGACGCCTTTCGAGGCCCTGACCTCGGAAACGGGAGTGAACGATTGCGACCTGACGGATCGCAATCCCAAGCGCCTGAGCTGCGCAAACGTGGAAGCCAACTTTCTGCCGACGCTCGGCGTATCGCCCATTCTCGGACGCGACTTCCTTCCAGAAGAAGATCGACCGAAGGGGCCGAGGGTCGCGCTGATTTCATACGAGCTCTGGCACTCGCAGTACAACGGGGACGACGCGATATTGAACCGTCTGATCGATATCGACAACAACCAGGTTCGCGTGATCGGGGTGCTGCCGAGAGACTTCGAAATGCCTTCGCTCGAGAAGGCGGACATCATCGTGCCTGAGGCCCTGGACCAGGCTGCGGAGCGCAAGGCGGATCCCGGGCACGTGCTGTACGCTTTTGCGCGCCTCAAGCCCGGCATCACCATTGCGCAAGCTGCGGATGCATTGAAGCCGGTATTCGATTATTCGCTGAGCCTTGCACCGCCCCGTTTTCGAAGCGAGGTGCATCTTCGTGTGCGCCCGATCCGAGACCGTCAGATGCAGGACGCACGTCTGGTGGCGTGGGTGTTGCTTGGCGCGGTCTTTGCCGTATTGCTTATTGCGTGCTCCAACGTCGCAAGCCTGCTGCTGACGCGCACGTCGTCACGAGAGCGCGAATTGGCGGTGCGTTCAGCGCTCGGCGCTACACGAGGCCGTCTCATCCGCCAGTCGCTGGCCGAGTCCGCTGTGCTGGCGCTTCTGGGAGCGGCCGGCGGTTGCGTGCTGGCAGAAGGTCTGCTTCGCATCTTTATCGCCGTTGCGCCCTCGAGCCTGCCATTTCTCGCAAAGGCCCAGGTGGACATGCGCATTGTTGTATTCACGCTTCTCCTCTCGCTGACTTCGGCAGTGATCTTCGGCCTTATTCCCGCGCTGCAGAGGCCGAGAGCCATTGCGCTCGCAGCGAGGGCTCCGGCCACAGGTGCGCGCGCTGTGCTCAGACGCGTCATGGTTGTCGCGCAGATTGCGGTGAGCATGATCCTGCTGGCGGGAGCGGCGCTTCTTGTGCGCAGTTTCAGCAATCTGCAACACCAGGCACTTGGTCTACGAACGCAGGGCGTGTTGACTGCGAGCATCACTCTCAACCGGCAGCGCTACACCACCGCCGAAGCGCAGATGCGGTATTTTCTCGAGGCAGAAAGGGCCTTGCGTCGTCTGCCGGGAGTTTCTGAAGTGGCGCTCAGCGATTCTCTTCCTCCGGGTGGCAATCATCACGAGCAGATCTACAGCGTCATTTCGATCGCGGGCCAACCACCTCTTACCGGCGGGACAGGCGGCATGGTGGCGTGGCGTTGGGTGAGCTCCGGACTACTTTAGTGCGCTTAACATTCCGATCGTGCGTGGACGGGCATTCAGCGAAGACCAGCGGATTTCCAACGAGCGAACGACCATTCTCAGCAGCTCGCTGGCCGCGCGTCTTTTTCCGAGCGAGAACCCGATCGGGCAGCGCATGCAGGAGCACACGGGTACGCCCTGGTACACAGTCCAGGGAGTGGCAGCGGATGTTAAGAACGCTGGCCTGACCGGTGCCGATGAGCCGGAGTATTACAAGCTGCGCCGAAGTGTTGCAGACGACTGGCAGTCCATGCCGTCTGCAGTGTTTGTGATCAAGACCGCGTCTTTAAGCAAGGGGACCTCGTCATGGGTGAGATCGCAGCTCGCAGAAATCGATCCCACTGTTCCAGTTGATATTGAAACGCTCACCGAACGTGTCGCCGGCCTCGCAGATCGCCCGCGATTCGAAACCGCTCTATCTGAGCTTCTTCGCCTCGACCGGACTGGTTATGGCGGTCGTCGGTCTCTATGGGGTCATCGCGTTTCGTGGCCATCCAGCGCACACAGGAAATTGGGGTCCGGATGGCTTTGGGAGCGAGTCGACTCGATGTTCTGCGGCTCATCCTGCGCGAAGGCCTTGTTCTAATCGCGAGCGGCGGCTTTATCGGACTGGTTGCTGCTCTGGGCGCATCCCGAGTGCTGAAGAGTCTTCTGTTCAGCATCGGACCGCACGATCCGATCACCTTTGCCGGTGTGTCAGTGCTTCTGGCGCTTGTGGCTTTCCTGGCGATCATCATTCCTGCGTGATCGGCAATGAGAGTGGACCCGGCGACGGCATTGCGCACCGAGTAGGGACGGCATACGAGGGCGCACGACTTCTCGGGGACCCCCTCCCCCTATTCTGTAAGGAAATTCCTTGTTTTCAAAGGGTTGCGGGAGGGGTGTGGCTGTAAAATCCTCTCGGCATTAGACTTAGCCGCAGAATCCTCTCAGCAAAGGACTTACGGGCAGATTTTGGAAGATTTTGACATTTTCGTCTCACATTGTGGTGTTGGAGACTGATTCCGGAACGGCTTCTTCCGTTCGCAATTCAACTTCTATTGTGCGCTTGATGGGGGTATTTCTCTGCACGGCGGACTCGGGGTGTCGGTCGCCATTGATGCGACCTGCAGGTCCTTGGGCTTCGCTTACCCCACGGACGAAGGTTCGTCCGCGGGGCCCCAAACGCGCTCCGCTCAGGATGACAAGTCATTAGAAATTTGAAGTAAATTTCCTACCCACCCTAGATGCCCGCGTACCACGCGTAACCGGCTTCGGGTGAGGCGGAGCCCAGACCTTTGCCGAAGCGTTTGAGCGAGTCGGTGGCGGTGATGCGGGTGATGTATTTCACGCTCTTGTAGCCTAGCTGGCGGGGCACACGCAGGCGGAGCGGACCGCCGAACGACACGGGGAGATCGCTGTCGTTCATTCCCAAAGTGAGGAAGGTCTGAGGATGAAGGGCATCGGCCATGTCGATGCTTTCCCACCAGTCGGGCTCGATGGAGAAGTAGACGATATATCGCGCCTGCGGCAAGACTCCGACAGCGTTGAGAACATTGACAAGAGGTGTTCCGATCCACTCGGCAACATAAGACCAGCCTTCCTCGCACGTCACTTCGGTGATCTGGCTGCGGAGGGGAAGAGCTTTGAGATCGGACAGCGACAGGGAGGCGGGATGCGCGACCATGCCGTCGACCGACAGTTGCCAGTCAGAAAACCCGGCGGCCTGATGGCGTTTGAAGGCCTCGCCGGGCGGGGCGGTTTCGTTGGCGAAGGGCACCCTGGAGATCATGCTGCGGGGGAATTCGCGGGCCAGCGAGTGTCTGGTAAGAAGCCGCTGGGCAGCGTAGGTGAGTGTTTCGCCGGGGCCAAAGATGCCGCCGCTATCGGGCGGGATGAGCCCATACTTCCGGGCGAGGCGGGAAGCTGTGGCCAGACCAGCCACGCCCGCTGTAGCGGCAAGACCGGTTGTGATGAGCTTTCTGCGTGAAATCTTGCTCATGTGCGCTCCGTGGGTACTATGACACGCCCGGTGATCATGGCACGCATGCGGCTCCTGAATCCGGCAAGGACAATCATCGCAATGTGGACGATAAGGAAAAACACCAGAAATCCGGACACGATGAAATGCAGGGTGCGAGCGGATTGCCGGCCCCCGAGCAGGTTGACGGCCGCGGGTATTGCGGAATTGAAGGCCGGAGACAAGGCGAGGCCAGTCCAGATGACCAGGGGAAACAGAACGAAGATTACGGACAGATATGCAGTGCGCTGCACGACGTTGTAGGAGAGGCTCTCTGCATCATCGGGTTGTGCGCGGCGGAGATATCTTGCGAACACTTCACGAAATGCCCGCCACCTTCTGTCGGTCGTGGGCGGCAACAGGTTTTTCCGGAAGTGAGCGGTGAACAGGCCTGCGACCCCGTAGACCAGGCCGGTCAGGACCAGTACCCATGCGGCCTCAAAGTGCAGGTAGCGGCTCCAGCCGTTCTGGTCGGGCATCACGTAGGTGTAGCCCGTGGGGACCGTATCTCGCGATGCCGGGATCGGCAGCGTGAAGAGTGCAGGAGTGCCCGAGTTACCTGTTTCACCCCAATAGAACCGCGGATGAGAGATCACGATTTCAGCGCCGGTGATGAGCAGGGCGAGGAAAGAAATCACGGTGATCCAGTGCGTGACACGGACGAGCGCAGTGTGCCGTGGGGTTACTGAAATTGGGGGCAAGGAAGTAGCTGGCACGCGGGGAGGATAGCATAAACCGAGCGCGAACAGGCCGGAATACTTCCCGACTTCAGCAGGCGCTTTGGTCAGGTTGCCTGGAATAACAACGGCGGTCAGCGTCTGGTCAGGCCCAAAGATGCTGGCTGGAACCCGGCGCAGTACATTAACGTATCTGGAAGTGCAGCACAGGCAAGGAGAACCGGCATGACGACCGCCCCGTATATGAACGCTCAGGCAGTCTTTTATCAGCAATACGAATCGGTCCGGCGCGATGAGGTTGTGGGGATCCTGCTGGCGCTGTTTCTGGGCTCGTTCGGCATTCACCACTTCTACCTTCGCCGGACGGGTTTGGGGGTACTTTACTGCTGCTGCTTCTGGACGGGGATCCCGTCCGTGCTGGGCGCCATCGAGTGCTTCTTCATGCCCGGGCGGGTGCGGGAGTTCAACGCCATTCAAGCGGCGGGGATAGCCGCGGCGCTTGGGATTCAGACGCCGGGGTACGTCCAGCCGATCAATGTGACGGTGAATATGCCGCCGGCGACGGGCGGTTCGATGCTTGCGCAGCAAGGGGCACTGGCGACGTGCGGCAATTGCCAGAAGACGATCCCGGCCGGAGCGCGGTTCTGCTCAGGATGCGGTGCGGCGCTGTAGAGGCAGGGGTCGCGTAGTCCATGGGAAAAACAAATGCAGGTCCTTCGACTCCCTGCGTCCGCCGTCGCGAACTCCGGTCGCTCAGGATGACAAGAGTTTGTTTAATTTGCTCCACGATTCAGGGGCCTGAAGGCCCCTGCTCGGCCCGATGCAGGGCAGCTACATATTTGCCTGGCCGGAGCGCATGGACTCATTGAACTGCGGCTTGATGAAGTTGAGGGCGGCCTCGAAAGCGGCTTGATACTGGGGTGCGCGTGCGAGCAGTTGCTGCGTAGGAGATGCGTATTCGCCTTCAAGGACGAGCAATCCTTCACCAGCTTCATGGCCAGCCATGCGCAGCAGGTCAGCTTCAGTTGTGTTGAGATACTGGGCGTCGCGCGGATCGGCGATCCACACGGGCTTGTTGTCGCCCAACACACCGGAGAGCCAGTAGATCTTGTTGAGAAGGAACTTCAGGCGTTCGTTGTCATCGGTCTCAGTGAAGATGAACTTCTTTTGCCAGCGGCTGTAAAAGCGCGTGGTAACCGGAACAGGCTGGCGATTGCTGGACTTCAGAAATTCAAGCTGGCCAAGGTCGACCGTCTTGCGGATCGCGTTGTAGACAAATGTCTCCGCGTACGGTTGCTCCATGGCGGGCACAATCTCAGCGAACGTGACGGTAACGGAAGCAGCGACTTTGGCGTGCAGGTTGTGAGTGCCGCCGTCGGCCAGGTGCATTTCGCCATGCACGATGTAGGTATCGGAGCCGGAGGTGGAGCGATGAAAGGGCCACTGGAACTTGCCAAAGGCGACGGGCAGTCCGGCGAGCGTGACGTAGCACTCGGGGCGCGGGTTCCGCAGACGCTTTGCCTCCGCGGCGAGGTGGGCGGTTATCTCGGGGAGCAGGTGGGGCTTGTCAAAGTCAAACCCCTCACTGAGTTCGAGCTGGAGCTGTCGACCCTGAGCACTGGGTAGCCCGAGCTGGAAGACGGCGGTGGGCTGGCCGTGGAAGTCGGCGCCCTGGGTTACGGAGACGAGCTTGAGGCCACTTTTCGTGGCGGCCGCCTCGATGAAACTGACAAGATTGGCTTTCGGTTGGACGGTCATTTTCGGGGGAACCTGCCTGAGTGCGTTTCAATCCCATTCTAGTGCATTCACTCAGGGCCGAGGACGAGTTGAGCATCGATCAGAAGCGGCATTTACAATGGAAGACGTGCAGGTCGAAGCGTCCTCTCCAATCATCCTTACCGAAAACCTGACCAAGGTCTATTCCACGGGCCGCATCTCAGTGCCTGCGTTGCGGGGAGTCTCCCTCGAGGTGCAGCGCGGAGAGTTTGTCGCCATTGTGGGACCATCGGGCTCAGGGAAATCCACCCTGTTTTATCTTCTGGGCGGGCTTGCGCGAGCCACAGAGGGGCGCGTGGTGATTGACGGCGTTGACTTTGCAAGCCTGAACGATGCGGAGAGAACACGGCTGCGGAAGCATCGGATCGGCTTCGTGTTCCAAAAATTCAACCTGCTGCCCACGCTTTCGGCCATGGGGAATATTGAGATTGCGTACACCGTGAGCGGGCGCAAGGAGCCGCTGGACCGCCAGTACCTGGATCATTTGAGCGATATGCTTTCGATCCGCGGGCGGCTGGAGCACCGGCCCTCAGAGCTGAGCGGCGGAGAACAGCAGCGCGTTGCGATTGCGCGTGCGTTGATTACGCACCCTGCGATCGTGCTGGCGGATGAGCCGACAGGCAACCTGGATACGAAGAACTCCGACGCGGTTCTGCAAATGCTGCAGCGCTCAAACCGGGAGCTGGGGCAGACGACGCTGATGATCACGCACAATCCCGAGGCGGCCTCAATAGCAAGCCGCATCTTGCACATGCGCGATGGGGAGATTGTGCATATCGAGAACGGGTCGAGGGCAAGCGGAACTCCGCAAGAATTGCCGGGGCAGGGGCGGGTTGGGACCCGGGCGGGTGTTTGACCCGCTTTCAGCGGCCCGGTTATACTCAACCTTGCAGTAAGCGGGAGTAGCTCAGTGGTAGAGCATCGCCTTGCCAAGGCGAGGGTCGCGAGTTCAAATCTCGTCTCCCGCTCCAAATCGCCCTCCGGCGCCCGCCGGGTTGGCTACGGCGATCTGGGGCGATTTCAATAAAGGCAGCCCTGCCAAGGCGCGGTACCCAAGTGGTAAGGGAGAGGTCTGCAAAACCTTTATGCGCCGGTTCGATCCCGGCCCGCGCCTCCAAATCTTTCAATAATTTACGTCCACTTGCCACTAGCAGCAAGATTACCGCTGTGGGGACTTTTGTGGGGACTACTCGCGCCTTTTGGATCGTCGGTAGTTCGATAAGTCAGTGACACAACTGCAGTTCAAATGCGTGAGAATCCCATCCCTGCGCTCTTTGTTGAGAGCACCGGCAATTTGACAGTGAGCGAATCGAACTTGTTGGGTTCGTCTGGCCAATCAACTCGTCCCCTGCCTGGTGTAGAAATCGGCTCATGCCGCCTTCGAGAGTGTCATTGAGTCATTCCGGGCTGCTGTTTCCCAAACGCTGCGATTTGCTGCGCTGCGTTGAACTGCTCCAACTGTTCCATAGCCTTCGCCTGATGCGCTTGGGTGGGGTGAGCATAGCGAAGCACCATCTGAATCCTTGAGTGTCCCAGCATCGCCGCCAAGGTCACGAGGTCAATCCCGGACATGGCAGCGCGCGTTGCCCAGGTGTGGCGGAGATCGTATAGACGTAGAGGAGGGATTCTACTTTCCTTTACAGCTCGGTCGTGCGCATTGTTCACTTTTGGGATCGGGCGATTAGGATCCGTATCGCATGGGAAGAGATATGGTGTTTCAATGCCGGCCATGCGGCGTCGTAGGACCTCGGCCGCGGCCGAGGTGAGCGTCAGAACCCGGCGCGCAGCGGCTGTCTTTCCACGTGGCACCTGAATCGTCTTCCGAATCAAATCGACATTTTCTGGACGGAGCGTGTAAACCTCCTCCGGCCGCATGCCGGTGTCGAGAATCAGGCGGCCAATGTCGCGCAGAACTGGCGAGGCTTTGGTGAAGTATTCACACTCTTCAAGATGCGACAGCACGCGCGTCTGCTGGTTGTTCTCAGGAAGGAACTTCACCCCACTCACAGGATTCTTAATGAGGATGTCCGACTTGATTGCAAAGTTGATAAGCGCCTTCAGACATGCCAGCTCACGATTCACAGTCGCGGGTCGAACTCGCTTCTTTGTCTGTACACGTCCCTTCTTGCTGCGCGCGGTCTTGTATTCCCGAGCTCGTGCGGTCTTGAAGCGCTCCACTTCTTCTGCTGTGATCTTGTCTAGAGGCGTATCCGAAAAGAACCGTAGGAGAGCGACGCTGCTAACTTTGTAGCGCCGGTGAGCACTTGGATGGGCGGTGTGCTGCTGCTCCGACCATTTCAGAAAATCGTTCATCGCAATGCGCAGCCCAGGAATCGGCTTGCGCTCGGTGATCCCGACTTCGCCTTTCGCAAGCGCAGTTCGGAATGCCCGTTCTATATCCCCTGCGATGCGCTGGTTCTTAACGCCGGTGCTCTTCCGATATCGCCGTCCGACGTGAACGAATTCGTACCAGTACACATCACCCCGCTTGAAGATCGTCATTTCCCTTTTCCTTTCTTGCCTTTTCGCCGTTTCTGTTTAGATGGCCCCCCCGGACGGAGATTAAGAACCGAAGCATGATGCGCGCAAGCCTGACAGCAATACCATCTCTCGTGTTTCGAAGTGCGCACAAAAACCTGTTGACAATCTTTTAGGGCGCAGACTTCAGTCTCCAATCCCTGTAACTGGTCAATATAGATGGTCGCGAGTATTGCATCCAGGGCGGAGGCCGCGAAGATCGTCCCAATCAGCCGTTGTTTGCCTTCCGAATTGCCACTAGCACGTTCGTATCTTTTGCGTTGGAGAATTCGTTCTGCTTTCTGCCAATCTGGCGACTCAGGTTCTCGGCTCTCAGGAGTTGAGAAGATGCGTTCGATTTCCTTTCGAGCTAGGTACATGTCCCGCATGATCGTGAGTCCAGAAGGGTACCCCCTCAAGAGATCAAGCGTGCTCTCGGTCACTCGCCAAATCTGCTCAACGAATTCTGGAAGAGCCTCCGGCCCGCACAGGTCCGGGAAAACTTCGAGACGCTCCTTCAGAGACTCCTTACAGTCTTCGTCTGTGTGGACGAATGAGAGGAACCCGTCCCATGGTTTCCGGAGTCGCAGCCACCGTATTAGAACCTGCCAGCGCTGGAATTCCCTCCACGAGAGAGTTTCGTGCGCACTCCGATGCTCGAGAAGCACAAAATCCCCAACGAAACGTAGAAAGGGTAGCGCTTCTTCGGGATAACGAATCTTCTCGAACCATTCTCGAAGCATGTACGCGTCTGCTGAATCGAAATGCGGGGAAGATGTCTCGCGAACCCGAAAATTGAAGATGGTCTCTGTGCCCCGACCCTCAGGCCAGATATCCCGCTCAACCGGTGAGAATTGGACCCGAATTGGCATTGCCGGCAGGATTTTATCGGGAAATCTCTTGCCGCTAAGTAGTGAATTTTCAAGCTCTTTTAGCGCGGCCGGCCGCCGTCTTTCTTGTGCCATGATTATTTCTCTAGATCGTGGACTTAGTAAGCGCTATTTTGCTCCTAGTGGCTGCTGGTTGCAAGCGAGAACTTCTTGGAAACATCGCTTGGCGTTTGGGAGCTGATATTTCCTGCGTTCTTGCGGTCTACAACTTGCAGCCGCAATTCTGAGAATGAGGGGAAGCCGGTGCAAGTTGGGGACTTGTTGACAACGAAAGAGGCAGCGGAGCTGATGAGAGTTTCGCATTGGACTGTAGCGGCTTGGCTGACGCAGAAAAGACTGCGCAGGATAAAAGCGGGCGGCAGAACGCTAATCGCCAAAGCGGACATTGAGGCATTTCTTCGCCGCTCCAATGAGCCGCAGGTAGGCAAGTGATGGCGGATCTAGTCCCGATTCGAACGCTCCACGCGGACAAGGGTACAAAGCGGAGTGCAACGAACAGCTCACGCATCCGATATTCTTCTACGGATTTGTAGGGGTGACGCTAGCGTGGCAACTACTGTTCTTTGCGATTGCCCACGAGCCGGTGCGGCTGCGCCCAGTCATTCCTTTCGTTGTGCTTGAGAAACTAAGCTTCGGCATCGGCGCGATGGTTCTGTACCGTCAAGGCAGGCTGGATCATAGCGACCTGTACTTCGGCGGCATCGACCTTGCGCTGGCAGTGCTGTTTATCTTGGCTTGGCGAAGGCTGGCGCGGGAGGGCACGGAAGCCTAGCGCTATCGACCGTCGGTTCCGGCTCCCCTGAATTGACCCTGACCACTCAAGAAGATGGATTCCTCCGACCCTCGACGTGAATCGAGCCGGCGTGCAGGGTAAAGGAAAGCGCGGCTGGGACCAGAGCAGATACGGGGTTGGGCGGTGCGCCCGCTGGACGCTTCGCAATCGCGCGGCAGCCAATGCCTCGCCGACAGCCGAAAGCCAGCGTGCGCTAAGTGCCGTCGATAATTGCGGCCTTTACGATGTCGATTCAAGGTAGGTGTACAGCGTCTCCCGGCTGATGCCAAACTCGCGGGCAACTACGGCCTTCGGTACGCCAGCCTTGACGCGATCGCGTAACGCAGCCGCCTGGTCCTTAGAAAGTGCAGGCTTGCGGCCCTTTCAGACGTAAAAGTGTCAACCTTGCGATGTGTTGTTGAGGTATACCTCAATCCGACATTGTCGGCGAGTGGTGTGATCCAGCTAGCTCGCGGCGGGGCGGGCGCAGCGGAGAATAGCGTCGATGCTGCGCTCCACATCCTCATCGGTGGTAGACCAGTTACTGACGCTGATCCGCATGGCGGTGCGGCCTTGCCAGACGGTACCTCCGCACCAGCAAGTGCCGTCCTGCTGAATTGCGGCGATGGTCGCCCGGGTTTGCTCTGGCGTGCCAAAGGAGACGAGAACCTGATTGAGAACAACCTCATTGAGGATGTCGAAGCCGGCTGCGCGGAGACCGTCTCCGAATCGGCGGGCATGACGGCAGTTGCGTTCGACAATTTCGGCTAAGCCGCGACGACCAAGCGAGCGGAGAGCAGCGTAGACAGGGATGGCGCGCGCTCGGCGGGATTCTTCGGGTACAAATTCGTGAGGATCGCGTTCGGTGCTGGTGGCGACGATGTAGGTGGCGGCGAGCGACATGGCGGTGCGATGGGCGGGTTCGTCAGCACAGAAGATGAGACCGCAGTCGTAAGGAACGTTGAGCCACTTGTGCGCGTCGCTCGCGATAGAATCGGCGCGCTCGATGCCGCGCACGAGGTGCGCGTGCTGGGGCGAGGCTGCAGCCCAGAGACCGAAGGCGCCATCGACGTGGAGCCAGGCGCCACGTTCTGTAGTAGCGTCAGCAATCGTTGGCAAAGGATCAAAGGCGCCGGTATTGACATTGCCAGCCTGAGCGCAGACGATGCATGGTCCTGACGTCTCGCGAAGCGCGGCGGCAAGGCGATCGGCGCGCATGCGACCCTGCTTGTCGGCTGGGATTTTGTGGACGCAGGCGGAGCCGAGGCCGAGGAGCCGGAGCGCCATGAAGATGGTGTAGTGAGATTCTTCGTTGACGTAGATTTCGATGCGCGGCGCGCCGTTGAGCCCGTTGGCTTCGACATCCCAGCCTGCCTTGCGAAGAACGCTGTGGCGAGCGCAGGCGAGTGAGGTGAAATTGGCCATATGGCCGCCGGTCACGAAGCCGCAACTCATGGTAGAGGGGAGGCACGCGAGGTCGCAGAGCCAGGAGACTGTGATCTGCTCGACAGTTGAGGCCAGCGGCGAGAGAGCAAAGATGCCGGAATTCTGATCCCATGTAGAGACAAGCCAGTCGGCAGCAAGTGCGGCGGGCACGCTGCCGCCCACGACGAAGCCGAAGTAGCGAGGGCCAGCAGAACCAACGGTCCCGATGGTGCCAGCGTTGGCAAGGGCTCCGATGACGTCAGCGGGCGGAGTACCGTCTTCGGGCAATGGCCCGCCAAGGTATCGGCGCAATTCATCGGAGGATGCGCTCGCGCGGACTAAGCGCGTGGGGAGGGCGTCAAACCAGGAGCGAGCTTGGCCGAGCACGAAATCGAGGAGAGCCGGGATGGTCTGGTACACAAGGACATCATCTCCGTGCTAAGCGGAACTCGGCAATGGATTACATCATCATGTGAGTGAGAAAGTTAATCCCTGTTTCTGCGCGACGGGTCGAAGCCGTCAGGATAAATTGACGCATTCAGGGCAAATCGCTTATCGAGCGACAGGCGGGACGGGACCTGAATACACGATCCCGGTCCCTGTCCCCAAGTGCGCCGAGCACGGCCCCATGAGCGAACCTCCGCCGGATCGCTTCCCGGGATCCTAAAAACTTACTTTCCATCCAAAAAAAGTCCCCTGACGCCGGCCCGAACGGCGAGGGGTACTGTGAACGCAGCTGTCCTGAGCCCCCGAAAATTTCGCACAATTTTTGAAAATGGGGCCATCAGTGAGGGCCAGAACCAATGGTGGGTGTGGTGTGGGATCAACGGGAACAGTCGGTCCGCCGGCCGGGTTATGTCCTTTCGCTCCACAGTCTGCTCCGAACAAGTCAATGAGCGCTTTGGCCTGTCAGCGTAAACCCATGCCTGAGCGGAAGCCTATTGACGGAGCCTTCCCGACATCCGGGTACCGATCTTTACAGGCGTGTCGCCAATCCGAGTTGTTGCTGAAGTAGTAGTCATTATGTAGTGACCGGCCCGCTGCGCTAGTCGTGGGTTAGGCTGAGTTTGTTTTGAGAACGCAGTCCAGAGCCACAAGCGGAGGAGCCGGTCATGAGAGAGAAGTTACGATTTTTGGGTTTGGATGTCCATGCCGAAACGATAGCCGTAGCGGTAGCAGAGCCGGACGGCGAGGTACGCAGTCTGGGTACGATCGCCAACCGTGAAGATTCGATCCGCAAGTTGATTCGGAAGCTTGGTTCGCCCGAGCAACTGCGCGCCTGCTACGAAGCAGGTCCGACAGGATTCGTACTTTACTGGCAGCTGGCGCAGTTGGGAGTCGAGTGCGCGGTGGTGGCGCCGAGCCTGGTTCCGAAGAAGCCCGGAGACCGCGTGAAGACGGACCGGCGGGATGCGTTGAAGCTGGCACGCAGTCACCGTTCCGGAGATCTGACTGCAGTGTGGGTTCCCGATGAAGACTCCGAGGCATTGCGTGATCTTGTGCGGCAACGGGAGGCAGCCAAGCAGGATCAGCTTCGCGCGCGGCATCGGCTGACCAAGTTCCTTCTCCGTACGGGTCAACGTCCACCACTGGGACTGAAGGCATGGACAGAGCGTTACATGGAGTGGCTCGCATCAGGTCCGCTACACGCAGCCGGCGCAGGAAGTCACGCGACTGGATTGTATGAACGAAGTCGAGCACATGGGCGCGCGGGTCAAGCGATTGGAAGAGGCCATCCTCGAAGTGGTGAAGCTGGCTCCACAGCCCATGCAGGAAGTGATCCGGGGTCTGCAGGCTCTCTGCGCGGGGTGGCGCATATCTCGGCAGTCACGATCGCCGCCGAACTGGGCAACATCTCCTCTCCGTTTCGAGAGTGCACGGAAGCTGATGGGCTATTGCGGAGTATTTCCGAGCGAAGACTCCAGCGGCAAGCGCATTCGAAAAGGCGGCATCACCAAGGCCGGCAACGCGCACCTCAGACGCATCGTGGTGGAATCGGCCTGGTGCTATCGACATCTGCCCCGCGTCGGGGAAAAGCTGCGCAAACGACAGCAAGGGGTTCCGGCAGAGATCACCGAAATAGCATGGAAGGCGCAGAATCGCCTGCACAAGCGCTACATGAAGCTGATGAATGGCGGGCAAGGATCAGAGGAAGGTCATGACGGCGGTCGGACGAGAACTGCTGGGCTTCATCTGGGCCATCGGAATCAAGGCTGAAGCGGCTTTCCAACAGCCAATTGCTGCATGAAAGACAAAAACAAAAACCTTCCAACTAGGGAAAAAACAAAAACCTTGAACAACGCTAATCCAACTCGAGGACAGAGTCAGCCGCAGCCGGAGCAAGCACGAAGGAGAATCCTCGGCGGAAGTTTGCGACAGGCTCAGCCGGACTCGCGTGAGTAGTCAGAGGCAGCTCCCGACGGATCATGATTATGCGGTTCCGACCCGCGAATATCAGCTTGATCAATCGTCGCCATTACCTGCCACGGCTGCTGCTGACCCTGTCCTTGTATTGAAAGAAACGACCAGCGCACCTTGACCGGTCACTACATATCAACTTCCGGTTAGGCGGTTATTCGCTCGGAACTCCAAACACGGTGGTTATCGCGATCGTCGTGGATCGGAGTCGTGAAGCCAACTCACGGCAACAACGCAATGAGAACAGTAGCAACGCGGATCATAGGCTTCGGCATCGCTGCGCCAGGCTGCCGTAGTCCTCTTGAGATCCGCGCGGAAGGAAGCAGGGAACTGAGCATCCCCGACATGCGTAGGGCAACACTATGAAGCGGGGAAGATCGCCGGCACTTTTATCTCTGTTCGTTCTTGCGTGCGTATCGGCTCTGGGTGAGCAGCCGCGAGTCGCATCGCCCACCCCCAAGGCCGCCGACATCATGGCTCGCGTCGCTGCCAACCAGGATCGCGCCGAGGCCGAGCGTGCTCACTACGTCTACGTGCAACATGCCACAATGTCCTCACGTAAAGGAAAGACGGTTCAATGCGAAGAGGTGACGGATTACCTCATCACGCCGTCCGGCAATGGCATACACGACGAACTCGTCAAACTGGACGGCCGTCTGCGCGTGAACGGAAACTACGTCACCTACCACGCCCTCGCTTTCGACAATGACAGCTCCAAGGTGGAGAATGACAAGGATTCCGTATCCGTGACGATCGGAGGAGAGAGCGCAGACCGGGACATGGTTGAGCATATGCGCTCGAACCTGATGCACGACAAGTCAAAGGACGGGCTGAACTCCAAGCTCTTTCCCCTCACGTCGAATGAGCAGGCGGCTTATGACTTCCAGCTCGCCGGGCAGGAACGGCTGAACGGACGCGATGTCTACCACATTACATTTCGCCCGAAGGACAAGGAAGACTTCGGATGGAAGGGTGACGCATTTGTGGACGTGACTGCCTTTCAGCCGGTGTTGGTTACAACGGGCATGGCGCGCAAGATTCCCTTCGCCGTGCGCACTTTTCTCGGTACCAATCTGCCTGGCCTGGGATTTACGGTGGTGTACGCGCCACAGCCGGATGGAGTGTGGTTTCCAGCATCCTTCTCCACGGAGTTCAAGATCCACGTTCTCTATTTCTTCAACCGCGACATTGTGCTGGATGCGCAGAACCGGGACTTTGAGAAGACGCATGTGACTTCGCGGATGCTGGGCGATGTCACGCCCGTCGAACCAGGGAAGCCCTGACGGCGCCTACAAAAAAGTAAAAGGGCGAAGCCAATGGCTTCGCCCTTCGTTGTTGCAGCAGGAACACTACTTCGTGACCGGCGTCCGCAGATCGCCGCCCGTCATCTCCTTCGGCAACCCTAGAATTATTTAGATCTGGAAGCACTTGTGAGACGGCTGGTCGCACCGAATGATGCTGCTAGGAGAAGCCAGCAATAGCCTGTTGGCGGTTTGTGGCCAACTCGGAAGTTTCACCCTTTGATAACACCTCGCAGTGGGTGTTGATCAAGTGGTTATTTCCGGTTGGGCGGTAATCCACTCGGAACTACGCCGAGGGTCACCAAAGCGTTCGAGAAGCCGACTTCGCAGGTCCGATTTTAGAAGCCATACCAAACTCTGATCATCCGTCGAAGAGAGACCTCGATCTTCGCTTCACGGAGGTTCTAGGCTTTCCTGCCTGATCCAATGGAATCACGATCTGGAAAGGAGGAGCGCTCGCAATCCCATGCCGACGGAAGCTGCCAGTCCGGCCACGCGCACCCAATTCAGCATCACCCACCGGCGCATCTGAGCAGCGATCACATCGTTCGGCTGACTTCCGCCGTGACCCACCACGAGGCTGATGATGGTGGGCCTGAAATACAAGAGTGTCGCCGCGACAACGGCCAAAACCAGCACGGTACTGGCGACACGCCAGGTCATCTGCGGTAGCGGGGCGCCCAAGCTCGTCAACAAGGCAACTAGCGCAAACAGGCCCAATCCAGGCGTGGCCCAGGACCAAAAGAACATTCCCGCGCGCTGCGGCACAGCCAGCACTTGGTTCGTTGCCGCCAGGGACCGGGGCGGATCGGATGCAACCAGTGGCCAGATTGTGGCGGCCTCGTACAGGCTGGCCCCGAGAATGACGCATGACCAAACAACAAAAGCCCACAACGTGAGCGATGTCAAAATCGATCGCATGTGCCCTCCCTAAGTTTAGATATAGTTATACTATATCTAAAGTGGACTTATGCGCCGAATTCCTTCGCCAAAGCGCCCCTATGATTCGGCCAGACGCCGTCTATCTGCCGAGCAGACCCGTCTGCGGATCGCCCAAAGCGGTCGTACCTTATTTGCGCAATTGGGGTACGGAGCAACTTCGATCGAGGCAATTGCCAACCACGCCGGCATAGCGGTCCCGACCTTTTATGCGACCTATGGATCGAAGCGCGCGTTGCTCTTTGCCCTGCTCGACGCAGCGGACGCTCAGGCGAACGTCGTCGCTCTTCAGGATTCCCTTCGCGGCGCGGCAGCTGCTCCCGGGCGCCAGCTATCGCTGATGGTGTCTTTCACCCGCCGCCTATATCAACAATCCGAGGACCTCATCGAGGTGGCGCGCAGCGCCGGAAGCATCGAACCGGATTTGGCAGCACTTTGGGCCGAAGGCGAGCAGCGCCGGCTCCGCGGGGTGGCCCCAATCGTACACTCATGGGCGGCTGCCGGAGCGTTACGCCAACCTCTGTCTGAAGGCGACGCTCTGGATATCCTCTGGTCATTGATGGGCGTCGACAACTACCGTTTGTTCGTCACCGAACGCGGCTGGCCACCAGAAAGGTATGAGAAATGGCTCACAGCCACGCTTAAAACACTGTTGCTCCGCAAAGCGACACGTGTGCTCTCGCACGCGTAAACATGAATACTCTAACGTCAGGATCGCGGTTGCGCCTGGATTGCGGCCAATCCGGAAGTGTCGTTAGCAAGTGAAAATGTCCGCTTTTGAGAACAAGTGAAATGTCCGGTTTCATAAGTTAGTAGCCGTAGAGGCGGTGGGAAAGTGCGAATCCCGCGTAGTGTGCGGGATTTGCAAGGTGAGAGGGAAAGTGTGTTTTTGGGCTTTTCCTCTCAACGTCTTTCCCACCGCCTTGATTGGTCCGCCTAAACACGCTGAAATACGCGTAAGACGGACCAATCACGGGTGGAGGAATGGTGGAGGGCATTCGTGAGTCGGACTTCGGTTGACGGAATATGAACAACGCACCCTGCGAGCATTTTTTGTGTTCCGGACTTTTGGTCGACGCTTCTACTACTCCAGCCAAGCTGGCGCGCAGAAGCATCATGGGGCTTTCGAAACCCCACACACGGTAGATCAGGGGTCCAAGCAAGGAATTCCACGTCGCGCGTGCCTTCAACATCCGGCAGCGGGGTCGAGTTCCTTGCAGCTTTAAGCAATCGGAACCGGTTCCGAATAACCTGGATCCATTTCTTGCCTACGTAGTTTCACCGTTTCCAACGCTTGAAGCACGAATGCATTCCATGCGAAGACGCGGTGATATCCAAAGAATCGGTTTTTCTCATCGGTCGGCAAATACTCCTGACTCGTTGGATAGTCTTCGTCTATGTGGAGTTCAGCCCAGAGTCTGTTTGCAATCGCGTGCTCCGCCTTTTCCCATCCATGGAGTTTCCCTGTGACATACCCGCAGATTTCAATCCTCATCCAACTACCGCCGTTGTAGTACACGCCGTCGGCAGCTTTGCTTGCATAGCTGGCAGCGTAGGAGTCGCTGACCATCGGGTGCCACTTTTCGTTGAAGTAGCTCCAGTCTTTCCCCCTTCCGGCAGGCCGATGAAGATCGGCCTGACTGAGCCATCTTCTTCAGGGAATGGGCAATTCTTGTCGCGGCAACATGACTGGAATGCGGTTAAGGTGACTGACAACCATTTCGTCCGTCAGAATCTTCCGGTTGAAAAGCCAGAGCGATAGAAACTCAGGAAAGATATCGGCAAAGCCAATAGCGTCGCGAATATTACGCGCCGGGCAAAGGAATCCAAGGCTCGCGTCATAGTAGCTGCGATAGCATTCCTCTGCTTTTGCAATGTAGTTCTCTGAGATAGTTGCGCTTAATTCTGGAATCTCCAGCTCTCGAATCACTCTCAGTAACACGGCCAGCATTCCCTGGTTTTCGCACAGAATACTGGTGCCCTCGGGATAATGGATTACGTCGAGTTGACCCATGACAAACTGGGCTGTACAAACAGCTTCGCGCTTAGGGTCGTAAGCAGCAAGGCAGTATTCCGCCGCTTGGAGAACTTTATCCATGGGAAGCTTGGTACCGAATCGACGTCGATTGAGGAGCGCCCATATCAACCAGAGTGGCGTCGAGTCGTTAGACTTGCGTTCTAGGTTGGCAATATTCGGCTCAACCAGGGTGTTGATCGCTCCGTCCTCTCCCTGATTGTCCGCCCATAGGGCAAAGATCTCCTCGTTCAGCGTGCGATCGTGAATGCCGTTGAGCGCGTAAAAGCTGTCGCGCAGGTACATCTCACCTGCAGCGGAATACCAAATGCTAGGCGCCAACATTGGACGCAGATCCTGCTGATCTGCAATCCAGCTCAACATCATGACGTCCGCATAGAGCACCTTCTCTGTGTCGCCCCCTTTAAAACCCATGCCGTCGGCGAGGTGAAGCTGACTTGCCAGGCGATAACCGCCTAAGGTGTCGGGTACCGCTTCGCTGACGAAGATGAAGGTGGTCTTCACTTGCGGACGGCCCATCTCCAAACGATGGTATGGCTCGCTTCGAGTCGCGATGCGGGAAACCTCCAGATCTCGTATCTCGAACGATGGCAGTCTGCCATGCTCAGACCGGAGCTCCGCCTCCGCTAGAAAATCGGGAAGCGACAAAGCAATTGCAGCGCCCGTACCTTGCAGGGCGGGCACAACAAAGGAATACCGGAATTCGGTGAGTGCGGAGGGGGACGCCGGTGCTGTGTCATTAAACAATGAGAGATCGCCAAGCTTGTGAAACTCGTCGTCCGTGTCCCAAGCATGGATAGATATGGGCACCACAGAGCGATACTTGAGGGACACGGAATAAACTTCGCCGCCCGATGCCGGGAATGGAACGAGAACGAAATCTTTCACTTTGACGGGAGATAATTTGACGACAGCGTCTTGTTGTTCGACTTCGATCTTGCCGCTTCTCTTCCACCGTGACGGAGTGACGAGATCGATTCGGGTAGAAGAATTCGTTCCGGACATTTGGACGGTGGACTCTCCAAACGTCTGCTGTATGTACGAACCTTGCGCTGCCCGATCTGCGACTTTCGAAAGACGGTAGAGGTTCAGATCGGGGATACTGGCCGGTGCAGGCTTTACGGGGGTTCCATCACGCCGGATGATTCGGCTCCATTGATTGCGATATCCGGAATCGGTGAGAAGGCCGACCGTCACTCCACTCTGTGTGCGGAAGCCGGCAGCTGGGAAATACTCATGCAGTGCCCCGCCTTTGCAATCCGCGTGGTCGAAACTCCAGAGCTTTGCGGGTGTTGTCTCGGGTTCCAGACGATTCTTTACCTGGTAAAGCAGTGCGAACATATCAGCCTGACGCAGCTGAATCGTCTTCTTCATCACCACTGTTGATACGATTTCGTACCTGACTTCTACAAAGACAGTTGTGCGTAGATTGGTGAGTTGCATTTCTCCGAAAAGATGAACCTGCCTTCCGTCGCCCTTCCAAGATGTGGCTTTCCAATCGTCGACCCGGTCTTCGAGACTTCTTTCGTCGTTTTGGAAGACGGCTGAGAATTCTCCGCCCTGATGGTGCCGCGCGATAGCACGGCCACGATAGAGGATCGTTACTCCATATCCCCGTTGGGCATCGCCGGTCACCTCAAGAGCAACCCGATCAGTTTCGGATGATTGAGCAGCGAACACGGATTCTGGTAGCAGAGTTTCCACTGAAGTAAGTGCAGAAAGGGCGATAAACTCGCGGCGGTCCAGTCTTGCGTAAGAGAACATAATTGCTAATTCCTTGTATCGTTAAAGGCTCGCAACTTGAATGCCGAGTTGAAATAGCCGGATAGCATCGATGCGGTCACGGTACGGGCGTCGCTGCAGTCTGCGGTTGGAAGCTTCCGTCCCGCTCGCGCTGTTTGCGCAGAACTTCATCGCGTTGTGTGTTTACGAAATTCTTGGTCTGCTGCGCTTCGCGCTGGGACTCTGCGTGAAGCCCCAGGTGCGCATAGACCTTGCTCAACTGGTAATGGGCTGGCACGAATTGAGGATTCAGCTCGACAACATGCTCGAACGCCTTTCGGGCGCCGGGCCAATCCTGTTTTGATGCGTAGATCTTCCCGAGCTCAAAGGATGGATCAGGAGACTTGGGTTCCAACTGTGCCGCACGTTCAAGTGCAGGGATAGCTTCTTCCTCGCGGCCCAATCGGCCGGCCAAAAGGCCAAAGTAGTATTCGAGAAGATAGCGGCCAGGCCTTTTGGAGCGCGCTGCTTCAAGGATCTCAATGGCCTCTGTGTCATTGCTCTGACGCGCATAGGTTTGTGCCAAGCCAACATACGCCGCATCGAGTTCCGGATTGTCGGCAAGCGCCGCATTGAAGGCATCGCGTGCAGCGGCATAGTCGCCCTTGATCATCTCAACCGCGCCCAACCTCAGTTTTATCGGAGAAGTTGAGGCAGTCTCTGTAATTCCGGACTGGATGAATTGGATTGCCTCATCATAGCGGTCCATGTCCATGAGCAGACGCGTGTAGTCCAGCGTTCGATCTGGGTTGGAGGGATCGGCTACTGCGGCAGCGCGATAAGCCTCCAAGGCCTCGGGCATCTTTTCTTGCATTTCGAATGCTGAGCCGAGGAACATAAGTGCGTCTGCATTTGAGGGGCGCTCGCTGTGAAGAGTGGACAGGAGCTTGGAAGCCTCGGCGAACTGTCCATCGTAGAGCAACGCGAGCGCGAGCGTTGTAGCGGCTCTCCCAGGACGGATCGAGCAAAGCAATCCGTTGGAAGCAGCCCACCGCCTGCCCATTGAATGCGTGCCGGCTGAGAAGCACTGCAATCGCGTACTCCCGCACTGGGGTGAGCTGATTGGCTGCTTCCATGTTCTTGATGCGGCTGGAGGCCTCATCCACACGCCCCAGACGGATTTCGGCTTCAATCAAACCAACTCCAGCGTCAGGATCGTTTTGGATCAGATTCTCCGCGTGAGAGGCCTGATCGAGCGCTTCGGCATCATGATCCGTAGCAAGCGCAAGCAGGAAGAGATAGTAGTGTGCAAAAGGATCGTTGGGATTCAGGCGTGACGCTTCTCGCAACTCCGGCTCGGCATGGGCATAATCCCTTGCAGTGAGCAGATTGAAGCCGAGGTTCCGATGCGGCGCCGCTTGCGAGGGGTCAAGCCGAATTGCATTGCGATAGTGGCTTGCGGCCTTGTCGGCGTGATTGAGCTGAGTCTCTGTGATCCCAAGCAGGTTCTCGATGGTGGCATCCCGGGGAGCGAGTCGATGCGCCTCTTCCAACCTGGTCAGAGCTTGATCGAAATGACCTTCTCGAATCAGTCTGACCCCATCGTCCAATGCCCTATTCTGCGCGGAGAGTGAACATGCGGATGCGAGAAACATGACTGCAAATGCGAGGATCCTATTCCAGGTCATTGCTTCGCCCCGTCGTCTGCATGATCGTCGGTGGATGTGGCGGCCGATCTCTCGGTCTTGATGGCGCGCACCTGGGCAAAGAGCTTAGCGGCTTCAGCGGTCTTGCCCTCAGCGCGCAGGACTTGCGCAAGCTGATAGTGCGCACCACCGTCATGATCATGCGCGAGATCGCGCTTCAGAATCTCTTCAGCTCGGGCATAGTTCTTCTGCGTTGCGTAGGCTTGGCCCAGTTGCTGGTATGCAGGCCAGAGATCGGGCTTGCTGCGAATTGCCAACTCGAGATGCGGAATTGCCTCTGCTGTGCGATCTTTCGCGACAAGAACGGCGCCCATCTCCCCGTTGGCCTCGGGATGTCCCGGATCGATCTCCAATTGACGCGTCAATTCGGCGAATGCATGATCTGCATCGCCATGTTTCCAGTAGAGATGACCGAGCCAAAAGTGTACGTCGGGAAGATTCGGACGGGCCGCGGCCACGGCAAGATATTCGGCCAGGGCCTTCTCGTCCTCCTCGCGGTCGACATAGAGCTGGCCCAGCAACTGATGCACATGGTAGGAATCGGGCGCGACTGCGAGCAAACGGGCAATCTGCGCCATGGAGATTTGACGACGTACAACAACCAATTCATAGCGCGCGGAAAGATCACCGGGATGAAGTGCCAGCCAGCGAAGAAGAGCAGCCTCGGCTGCCTCATCGCGGTGCTGATGCATCGCATCCATCGCCTGGGCGAGGTCGCTCTTCGTCTGTTTCGCGATTTGCGGAGTACGAGCGAGCCGTTGGTAGACTCGGGCAGCGGCATCGCCATCCCCCGATCGAGCATATAAGGCCGCCAGCGCAACATCTCTTGCGACGCTTGATGATTGCATCGCCTCCAGCTTCTCCTGTGCTGCGTGACAAAGCGCGAGAAGTTCGCTGCTCGCCCCATCGGCAGAGAATGGGCCCTCCACAGGAAGCCCCAGCGCGTCGAGAGCTTCACTTTCGTCGAATTTGATAGCTTGCTCGACGCGGGAAAGTCCCTCGGGCAATTGTCCGGAGAGAATCAACACCTCCCCGGAGCGAGCCAGGACGGTTACCGAATCTGGAGCCAGAGCACCCGCCTGCTCAAGCTGCTCTATCGCAGCCGGCAGTTGAGCCTGATCGAGAAAGACCTCAGCAAGATCGAGGTGCGCATCGACCGAGTGTGGGTCTCGCCGGATGGCGCGGCGAAGATGGCCTTCGGCTTTGGTCCAGTCGTGTTCTGCGGCATAGGTGCTTGCGTAAATTCGATCCGAGATGGCTGTTCCCGCCGAGTCGTCCAGCAGTTGCTCGGTCTGCTGCCTGACGGCCTTGCCGTACGCCTCGCCAAGCGCAAACAGCAGATCGGGATCGTCTGGGAACAGAGAGGCAGCCTTTCGCAATTGCAGCAATGCCGCATCCATCTGTCCTGCATCCCACAGCGCGGTTCCCAGCCAGCTCTGGGCCAGCTTTTCTTTCGGATCAAGACGAACCGCCTCGCGCAAATGAGTCACACCCTGCGCCGGATGGTTCAGCCGAACTTCATCGATCCCCAGCCAAAGGCTCACGCCGCGCATTCCAGGCCTCAGCTTGGTGGCTGTCGACAGCGCCCGCGCGGAATCGTCGAATTTTGACTGGGCGTAATAGACCAGCCCAAGATTTACGTATGCCTCGGGCAATCCAGGCGCAAGCTTCAAGACAGCCAGATATTCATGGACTGCATCATCAAGCCGGCCCTGCTGCTGTGCCTGCTGAGCAGCGAGAAAGTGTTCCTGAATTTGATCCTGGATTTGTGAACTGACGACCTGAGCGGTGCCGCCTGACGAGAGCAAGCACGCAAGAGGAATCATTGCAGCGAAAACCAGAAATCGCCGATTGAGGATGCGAAACATGGATTGATAGTAGTGTGTTTTCACGTCACTGAACGCCATTGCGCGATCCTGTGCGGTTTTTGTTCTAATAGACCGATTGTCTTGCGGTCTGCATTGTGTCGTGTGCAAAAGTACAACACTCCCGGACCTCACTGAAGAGGTCCGGGAGTGTTGGGTTGTTTTCAACCGTCAGACGTAACAGGGCTGGTTTGCCCGGTGGCATCAGAAGGTGACCCGCAGGGAGCCCTGGATGTTTCTCGGGCCATAGGCAAGGCCCGAAGCGTTCCCGAAGTTTGAATTGGTGTTGACCAGCGGATCACAGGTTTGCGTCGACGAGGTACTACAAGTCACTGACGTGTCAAAGCCGGTGAAGCGGTGCCTGTTGAACAGGTCGAAAAACTCCACGCGGAAGTCGGCGTGGACCCGTTCGGTGAACATGGGGAAGGCCTTGTTGACGTTGAAGTCCTCGCTCTTGTTGAACAGTTCGCGGACGCCGAGGGCGCGTGGCGCGTCGCCAAAGGTGAAGTTGGCGGCTGGAGTAAAGGCAGCTTGGTTTAGGATGCGGCTCTGGCCCCAGACATAATTACCGTGCAGCGCGCCAACGCTCTGTCCGGAAACGGAGTTGGGACGGCTGGATGAACCGGTTGCGCCCTCGCTGCCGGCGAAGATGCCCGAGGTCCAGCCCGGCGAGGTTACGCTGAGTGGAGTGCCGCTTTGATACTTCTGGACGGCGGCAATCTTCCATCCACCGGCCAGCACGTTGACGACTCCGCCCTGATTGGCGAACTTCTTGCCTTTTCCGAAGGGCAGATCGTAAGTCCAGGCCAGGACGACGCGCTGCGGGATGTCGAACTGGCTGAGGGCCTTCTCGACCTTCAGATTGTAGGTGTTCAGCGCGCCGGTAGTGCCGTTACCCTCCCAGGCGGCCTCGGTCGGATACTCCGAGTCAGCATTGGTGATGTTCTTTGACCAACTGTAGCTGGCCAAGACGGTCAGCCCGCTGTTGGTTCGCTTGGTTACCTGAACCTGCATGGCGTTGTAAGTGTAATCGCCGAAGGGATCGGCCATGGTCGCTGAATCCACCGAGACGGTTCCATACTGCGGGAACGGACGCAGGGCCTGAGAGACGGTGCCTTTGAAGCCGGCATAGGGCGCTGCAACCACGGTCTGGCCCGCACATGCTGCGTTGCCGACCTGGGACGCGATGTTCACTTGCAAACATGCGCCTCGCGACAGGTTGGCCGGACTGCCTTGGTTGGGGTCATGCAGGAATGCCTGCAGGTGGTCGCCATGAGCGCCGACGTAAGCCGCGTCCACAATGATCTGCAAGGGCAATTGGCGCTGCACATCGAGGGTCCAGTTTTGGATGGTGCCGGGGCGGTCCACCTGCGACATGATGAAGAGGGCGTTGCCCTGCCCGTTCATGACCGTGGGGTCAATGAATGGAGGCAGGTTGCCGGGATAGGCGGTGATCTGCGAGAGCACAGCGGCCGGTGTTTGCACGCTGGCTGGTGTGGGGTACGTGTAGCTGGAGAAGAAGCCCTGGCTGTCGTTCTCGGCGAAGCCTCCGACGCGCTGAGTGGAGAAGTAAATGCCGTAGCCAGCGCGGATGACGGTGTTGGGATCGACCGAATAGGCGAGGCCGACGCGAGGACCGAAGGCCTTTTTGAAGATCGACTGGGGGGAGCTATCGCCGAGGCGACCCGTGCCGCTGCCTTGGAAGACGTAGGCGCCGGGACGGCCATCAGCCCCCGGGTTCGGCAGGGTTGGATCCACATGGGACATGCGGTTTTGCGCCTCGGTCACCGGAATTGGAATGTCATAACGCAGGCCAAGGTTCAAAGTGAGCTTGCTGTCCACCTTCCAGTCGTCGGCGGCAAAGACGGCAACATACTTGGCGCGCCATCCGTTGATCTGGGGAATGGAAACAAATGCATTGGAGGCGGCGCCGAGATAGAAGCTGGCGTAGCCGAAGCCGGAGTTAGTATCGGCCGGAGTGCTGGTGGGTCCGTTGGTGAAGTTGAACTGGCCGGCACTGCCGGTCAGAATATTCAGGTTGAACTGCGCGGCGCGAAATTCGCCGCCAAACTTGAAGCTGTGACGGCCCTTCTGCCACGAAACCGCGTCGTCATATTGAAAGACGTTGTCGACGAATGTGCTGGCGCCATCGCTGGGGCTGTTGATGCCATTGCCAGGATAGTTGTAGGTGAATTTAGGGAAGACCGCGTCGCCTACGCCCTTGAGGCCGAACTTGCTAGCCCAGTTGCCACCATATCCGCCCTCGCCCGAGCCCTCGAAGCGATGGCGGCGAGTGAAGCCGGCGTTGAAGTGGTTCAGCATCGTGGGCGAGATGAAGAAGTCATAGCCCAGACGCACATATTTGTTGCCCTGGGTGTTGCCACCGGTGTAAAGCGACCCCAGGCTGGAGGTGCTGACGTAAGGCATGTTGCCGGTGAAGTAACTGCCTGAGATTTTGTTGCGAGCGTTGATATTCTCGTCCATGCGGATGGACCACATGTCAGCCTGCTCGTGGTTGGTACTGCTGACATTAATGTTGTAGTAAGGGCTGGTGGCACCGGAGGGGGCGGCGGGCATGACCTTAGAGGAGTTGACAAAGACCGGATCCGGGGACTCGGTGATCTTGTTGTTCGCATAAGGCTGGCAGGGTTGTCCCTGGTTGGCGCCAGTGCAGGTCGAGTAATCGTAAAGGATGTGGGCCTGGAAGGTCTGGCCGTTGACGGTCATAGGGCTTAGAAGGGACGAGAAGTCGCCGCCGAGCATGGCTTGGGTAGGCGCCGATTGCACCGATTTCCCGCCATTGACTTGCCGGAAGCCCTCGTAATTGAAGAAGAAGAAGGTCTTGTCTTTGCCGTTGTAAAGCCAGGGAACGCGCACCGGCCCTCCGACGCTTGCGCCGAAGTCGTTCTGCGTGTCGAGGGGCTTGGTTGTTGAGTTCGGCCCGAAGACGGCGTTTTGGTAGTTGTTGAGCCAACTGTTGGCATCCAGGACGCGGTTCTTGAGCAAATCGTAAGCCGAGCCGTGAAAGTCGTTTGTTCCTTGCTTGGAGGAGAGATTGACCACGCCGCCGCTTGCGCTTCCAAACTGAGCGTCGAAGGTGTTCGTCATGACCTTGAATTCGGAGACGGCCTCGACGCTGAAGTTATAGGTTACCTGCATGTTGGCCGAGGCGAGTTCGGTGGTGGCGCCGTCGAGGAGGATGTCGCCGCCGCCCTGTTGTCCGCCGCTGAGCTTAAAGGCTCCGGCGGGTGGCGAGGAGGGGTTGTTGCTCATGGTGCCGGCGAATCCGGGCGAGAGCGATGCAAACTCGAGCGGGTTACGGATCTCACCGCCGAAGGGCAGCGGAAGCGATGCCAGTACTTGAGGCGTCATGGAGAAGCCGGCATCAGAGGATTCGGTCTGCAGGTGCGAGGCGTCGCTGGTCACGGTCACCGAGGCCTGAGCGGAGCCGACCTTCAACTGAGCTGTGACGGTGGAAGTGCTAGCGACCTGCACGACGATGCCGACCTGCTTGAAATTCGCGAAACCGGCAGCGTTGACTTCAAGTGTGTACGTTCCCGGCTGAAGCTCGGGAAACGTAAACAGCCCCTCGGAACTCGACGTGCTAACGTACGCGCTGCCTGTGTTGGCCTCTGTTAGATTGAGGGATGCTCCTGAAACGGCAGAGCCGGTCGCATCCTTCACTGTTCCGGTCAAAGTTCCTCGGCCCGATTGTGCCACGACGGGGATTCCGACCCACAGACCGAGCACAACCAACAGCCACGCCGCCATTCGCCAGTACGTATGCGCCTTGGAATCTCTGTGAATCATGTCGTGCCTCCTATTAATCATTGTTTTCAGGCCTCCGAAGTGAGTCCGGTGAAGCTTGCGGCGGTGGAGGTGGTGCCCGCTGCGGCAAGACCGCGAAAGATCTGTCCAGCTACCCGGATGGACAACAACTGCAAGAGCGCAATTACAGGTAAGGCATATTTGAGAGCGGCATTACCGGACCACCCGAAAGCGATGCCGAGGAATAACCCGCAACCCAAGCAGCGCCCCGTGAACAGTCCGAATTCGTGATTGAAGATGTAGGCGTACTCGTTGCGCTCCTCGAGCCGCGAGACTACATCGATGACCTGCAACTGAATTGGATAGTAGGCAAGATCCAGAAGAGGCTTGGCCAGCAAGAGACATGCGATGAAGATGAGCACGCCGACAGCATTGAAGAGCAATGTATTGGTGACTGCGCCAAGGAAGAACAGGATGAGCGCTGCGGAAAAGACAAAGATGCGGTGCTTGGGCGCTGCCACGCGGCCAACCGTATACATGAGGCAAGCCGTGAATACACCACCGATGGCCTGGGTTGCTCCCAGAGTTCCTTCCTGCCCGACCAGCAACATAATGAGCATGGCTGGCGCGGTAACGATGTATCCCTGCGCCAACCCTTTGAGCAGAGCCAGTTCGAGCATCCGCCACCATAGCCGATGAAAGCGGAAATAAACGAAGTTGGTGTGCTTTGGATTTCGAAAGGTGCCTCGTTCAAGGATGCCCGCGGCGAGAACCGTCAGGCCAAAGACCACCATCGCAATGATGTGGTACGCGCGGTTGGGAATCCCTCCCAGCCAGCCGTACAGAGTGGTCCCGCTGATGAACCACCCAATCGAAGCCGGAACCGCGACTGCAGCCAGGGTGGCCACAAAGTTTTCCACCCCGTAGTAGTAATTCCGATTGCCGTCGTTCGTGGCGGTCAGGGCGAGGAAGCCGCGGTTGGCCCAGAAGAGGCCAGTAGCGAGCCCCATGGTGAATCCTGACGTGGCTACGCCGATGGGAGTGAGGATGCTCAATTGCATCATCAACATCATCGCGACTCCTGACAGAAGCATTCCTGCGGCGTAGAGGTGCTTGGCTCCGATGCGGCCGAGCAGCTTGCCGTTTATATAGAAGGCCAGTGGAGTGGCCGCGTAGATCGACAACTGGTAAGTGACCACTTTGGCAACGGCCCGGGAATTCCGCATGACATATGCCGCCACAAAAATCTCAATCACTGGCAGGACAAGGGCATACATCATGTTGGAAACCATCAATATCTGCATGGAATGGGAACAGCTTCGGAAGACTTCAAACTCTTTGCGGAGGCGGTTCATGCTGTCACCGCCAACGTTAAAGTGAGGCTCGCAAGGATGCTTGCAATCGACATTTGCGCGGCGCATATGACGCTGTCAGCCGCACCGTAGTAGAGCGTCAGATTGTCGCCATCAACGAGGTGGCCATTGGTGAAGATAACGTGGCCGAAAAAGCCCTCCTGTTCATAAGGAGCCAGCGGCTCCATGATTGGGGTTTCGGAGCGGGCGATCACGCGCCAGGGTTTGTCAAGATCAAGCAAAAGGGCCCCAAGACAGTAGCGGTTTTCCTTGGTCGCGCCGTGATAAATCTCCAGCCAACCCTCGGCAGTCTTGATCGGCGCTGCTCCAGCGCCAACCCGTGCACTATCCCAGTACCCCTCCCGGCTGTGGGCCAGGCAGCGGTGCCGGCCCCAATGAATCAAGTCCGGCGACTCCGCCAGCCAAATGTAGTTGCCGCCCAACTCCGGGCTGCTGGGCCGATGGAGCGCGTAGTATTTGTCACCGATCTTTTCTTCAAAGAGAGCGCAGTCTTTGTTGTGCGGGGGAAAGATCATCCCCTCATGCACGAAGCTCTTCCAATCACGCGTGGTCCTCAGTCCCACGCCCACGCCATTGCTTGAGACCTGCGTATACGTTAGGCAGTATTTGTCGTCGATCCTTGCAACCCGGCAGTCTTCTATGCCGTAAGTCTCTAGTTCGCCGCTCCCCATCAGGGGAACGCCATGCTTTGGCTCTTTAAAAGCAGTGCCGTTATCACTCACCAGCAGGCGGAGATGGGAGAGAGTGGTGAGATAGTCCCTTCCATCGAAACTGATTACGCGAGGATCGCTCAGGTCGAGCCTCAGATCATCTGAGTCGAATTCCAGAACTTCAAGCCTGCCGTCAGCACTCAGGATCGGAAAAGAGGTTTTACCTGGAACCTGCATCGGGCGTTCTGCCACCCGCACCAGCAGCCAGATCCTTTCGTCGTATTGAAAGACTCCCGGATTCAAAAGGCACGTAACTTCCATACCCTCCACGCTGGGGCGGATGTCTGCGGGCCTAAGCAGAGGGTTTTCTCGGAAGCGTTGTGCCAAATCTTTCATCGTGAACCTAAGGTCTTGGAGTACTAAGTCTTCGCACCAGCATTCAGCTGCTTAACAAAGTCGCCCTGGAAAGCCGTCGATAAGCCTCTTCCAGTGAACACGCACCAGAAAAGGGACTTACCGCGAAAATCTTTGATAAACAATGCGAATTACATGTGATTCGCATTGTGTTTGCCGAAGTGACCCCGAGGGGAAGGGTTTCTCGCATGGGACCTCCAAGCACGGGTTACTCCGAAAAAAGCCCCATTATCAACTGCACGAATCCTCATGCTGCATCGGCGCATCTGTCTGCCCCAGACAGGCTTTCCTTCGCTGAACAGAAGGGCTACAATCAGCGGACAATCAAGAAGTTCTTGTCAGCGCCAAGATTGGGCTTGAAAACGCGTATCAAGCGAAATGGGATCAAACTCGGATGAAAGAAGTAGATCCGGAACTTCGGGCTGACGCCCGCTGGCAGTTGATCGAAAGAATCACAGCCAGCCCGCCGTTCCAGAAGTCAGCGCGTTTGAGAGAACTGCTTCGCTTCATGGCCGAGAGGTCAATTCGAGGCCAGATCCAGGATCTGAGCGAACACCGAATTGGCAGCGCTGTTTTTGGTAAGGCCCAGGACTACAGCGTCGTCGATGATAGTTCAGTACGGGTTCATGTACGACAGTTGCGTCTCAAGCTGCACGAGTATTTCGATGGAGAAGGCCGGGAAGAACCATCCATCGTCGAGATCCCGAAAGGGGCTTACACAACCCTCTTTCGGGCCGTTGAGCACAGGACTTCAAGGAATCCGGCGCCCGTCGCACATCAATTCGGACCCGGACTCTGGATCAGAGTGTTGCCTTGGGCGCTTGCGGCGTGCTTTCTCGCCACCACTGTAGTTGTCTGGTTCATTCGACCGACGATTGCGAACCCGCCTATGCCGCCCTGGCCGCTGGCTACACTTTTTAATCCTCCCAACAAACCAGTCGAAGTAGTGGTTGCGGACGTCAACTACGGGATGACACGCCTGGTGGACGAGCAGCCCGTAACGCTGGAGCGATATCTGAGCCCCTCTTATCGTAGCGGCGCAGATTTGACGAATGCGCATCCAACCAGTCGCGAAGCACGCATGATGAAGTATTTGTCCGGTTCACTGCTAACGTCATACGCCGACCTTGTCGTAGTGGACACTCTCATGCGGTTGAGTGGAAGCTCGCGCGACTGGCTCGCGATTCGTTCGGCCAGGGAGTTGCGGCCGCGTGACCTCGAGTCAGGCAATTTTGTCTTCGTAGGCAGCCCCAGTTCAAACCCTTGGGTGTCCTATTTTCAAGACAAACTCAACTTTCGAGAAGGCGAAGGCAAGGTTGGGGAAAGCCTCAAATTCTTCCAGAATGCCCATCCGAAACCGGGAGAACAGGCAACCTACCAGGGTTTAGCCTTCACCGGGAGTTCAGGAGAAGATTACGCCGCAATCTCATTGTTGCCACTTGCCAACGGCCGCGGCAGTGTCCTCATCCTGCAAGGATTGCAACAGGAGGGGACCGAGGCGGCCGGACTGTTCCTGGCCGATGCCAGCAACCGGCAAAAGCTCCAGGAGGCCCTCGGCTTCTCCGGCTCGCCCACCCAGCCCGTCTACTTCGAAGCCCTCATCCGGACTCAGGCAGTCGCAGGCGCTCCAAATGCAACGTCGATCGTCGCCACACGCGTGATTAACCCCTAAATAATGGCGGGGCGCCGCGGATCGTCGATGCATAGATCGGGAATCAGTCTACCTTCGAATCTCGACGACCTTCGCCTCAAACGGACGCAACGTCAACTCTGCTGCCCCCGCATGGGTTTGCAGTGATTTGTTGCGCATCAGGTCGTGCAATCGGTTTTCTTTATTCGCCATCACAACTGTTATGCGTTTCTCTTCCGGAAACGGATTGTAGTAGAGATAAGCCGGCGGCAAGTCTGGCTCCATGAAGTCCGTTTTGCCCAAGTCCCACCGCAGCAGCCATGGGTCTCCTTGCGCCTGAATCATCTTGTCCAGCCACATCACGTATGCGCCGCCATAGATGGAACGGTGCGCGGCAAAATCACCGGTTGCGTACGGACTGTGCCCCTTCTCTTCCCGGCTCAACCGCTCGTAGGGGAACATTGGCGGCAGATCCGGACGGCTCTGATTCTCGTGCGGCAAGTACTCCGGATAGAACAAGCGCATGTTCGCCGAGACGTTTAATGCAAGGCGCGCAACCTCGCCAGCCAACTCCGGGCGGAATCGAACTGACGGCAAGAGGTACGGCAGCGTCACCATCGACTCCATACTGTAGGTCTGGCCGGAGGGCTCAGTGCGGAACCCCGCCATCAGCCCGTTGACTTCACGTCCGCCCCATCTGCCCGTGGCCATCAGCCCGACCTTCGCGTCGAGCACAAATCGCAAGGCCTTTTTCGCATTCGTTGGATAGCCCATCGCTTCCAATCGCGCGGCTGCCAGCAGCGCCATTGCCCCGCTTGGAACCTCATACCAGGGGTTCGCTGCAAAATCGAGATAGTGGTCAATCGCGATCTTGGCTTCCGCTAGAAACGCTTCCTTCCCGGTCAGCTTCCACGCCAGGAGCATCACATAGCTGTATCCGCCCACGGCGTCGGGTTGCCGATAGATGTCCTGCTTGGTAAAGGCTGCAGCTTTGGCAAAGTCGTAGCCCTGGCTATTGAAGTCGAAGTGCAACTGCTGTGCCATGTCCTTCAGCCGCGTCGCGCTTTTCTCCACCCGCGCCAGCCATTCTGCGTCCTTTGCAAAGCGCAACCGGATCAGCCCATAGGCCATCGCAGTCACGTTCATCAGGTACCAGTACTCGCAGAGGGTTGCACCCGCCCCGTCAAGAAACAGCCCATATGGCTCGCTGAAGTAGCCCTTTAATGAGGCTGCCAGACCTGGCAGACCCTCTCCGCGCAGTTCCTTACCAAGAGCCATTGGCGCGTAGGTTGTCAGTCCACCGTCTTGCTCGCCTTCAAGCGCGGAAGGAAAAACCTGGCGGCCATCCTTGGCGAGCGTATTCAACCCATGCGTCGGATCCATCACCCAGGCGTCAAACGCATTTGCCAACGCATGAAAGTCCAACGGTTTTTCTTCGGGCCGATTTGGCAGGCCGCTCCATCCAGGCGTTTCTTTGGCCCATGCGAGCTCCTTGTCTGCCCATCCGACGAGTCCCAATGCGGCAAATCCTGCCAGAAACTCCCTGCGGCTGGACAGCCAATCTCCACTAGTCATTTCACTTTTCTCTCTTGCCGTCTTTTCCATGCTCACTTGTGCCCTCTTTGATCCTGAGTTTGTGCTCATCAGAAGGTTTCTTCAGCGTCTCGTCGGAGAACCAAAACAAGCAGACCCCATTCTCGATATGGATTGCGAAACCGCCAAGGGATTAACGCCGAAATCAACCCACGAAACAATGAATTCACTTGTGAATTGCGTCAAATCGCCGGGCTACCGCAGAGCCCTGACGCTCGGAATACGCAATGTGCAACCGATTCCCGCCGCGGCAAGAGACATTCAGGCAAAAATCCAGATTACCCACGATTGTGTCAGCGAGTTGGCTAAGAGCGGAGGCGCGAAGAGGAACGGGTGTCTGCTCTGCGGGAATGTGCATGCATCATCTTCCGAATCGATCGTGGGAACTGGGAGCGCCGAAGAATCAACCGAGTCTCAATTACCCAAAGACCCCCTGTCAAGCATCCAGAAGCTGTCTCGGATAACTACTTCAACGCCTGGAGAGACAATGGAGATCACCGCAACCGGAGCGACTTCTTTGGATCAACTGAAGACGAAGCTCTAGGTCCGCTCGCTCGCGGATGCCTTTTCCGGGTGACGACCAGCGCTGATTCTCTCAAAGAACGGTGCGGTTGAACGCGCCGTCTTGTATACGAGGGTCGGAGCTCTCGATCGGCACTCCGAGGCCCGGCTGCACAACTTCCGGCAGAACTGCGACAAAATGAACCGAGAAGTATGCAAGGAACAAGAAGCTTCAATCGGCCGATTGGCTAGCGCTTGGCATGCACAGTTCAATGCTAGAATCCGGGACAGGATGAGCACTCGAACCTCAGTCTCCTTGGTCCTGCTCTTCTCTGTCTTTACACTCTGCGCACAAACTCCCTCAGCTTCCGTGACCACTCCGCTCGCGCAACCCTCTGTGCCGCATTTTCGAGATATTTCGGCGGAAGTCGGACTCCGCGCTCTTCCTCACACAAATCTCGACAGGCGCTACGTCATCGAAACCATGAGTGGAGGAGGGGTTGCCTTTCTCGATTGCAATAACAACGGCAAATTGGATATCGCCGTGGTGAACGATTCCTCAATCAACCGCTACCTCGCTGGCGGCGATCCCATGATCACGCTCTACCGGCAGGATGGCAACGGCAAGACACTGCACTTCACTGACGTCACCGCGGCCGCAGGGTTGACAACCAAGGGCTGGGCCACCGGGATTGCGGTTGCTGATTATGACAACGACGGCCTTCCCGATATTTATGTCACTGGCTACGGCCACAATGTCCTCTATCACAATCTAGGCGGCTGCAAGTTCGCCGACGTCACGGCAAAGGCAGGTGTCGCCGCCGGAGGCTTCAGTGCCGGAGCGGCCTGGGCCGACTATGACCGTGACGGATTTGTGGATCTTTACGTTGCCCGCTATGTCTCCACCGATCCCGGCCATCTTCCCGACCCTCAACGCGCGGTTTACAAGAACTTACTCTCCGAACTGCCAGGTACGATGCCCGGCCAGACCAACTTCCTCTACCGCAATCGGGGCGACGGAACCTTTCAAGAGGTCGCGGCCAAAGCCGGTGTCCAGAACCCTCAGAAGGCTCACGGCATGGGAATCTGCTGGGGAGATTTCGACGGCGATGGGTGGCCCGATCTCTATGTCACCAACGATGGATCCAGCAATTTTCTGTTTCACAACAAGAGGGTCGGAACCTTTGAGGATATCGGCCTCGATTCAGGCACTGCCTACGGGGAAATGGGGCAAACCTACGGCAATATGGCATGCGATCTTGCCGACCTCGACCACAACAGCAGGTTCGACCTGTTCGTGACCCGTTTTGCCGGCCAGCCCGCCAGCCTCTACATCAACGACGGCCACAACCTGTTTCACGATGCTGCCGATCGTGCCGGAATCGCCGCTCCCAGTTCTCCGCTCGTCAAGTGGGGAGCGAACTTCGCAGACTTCGACAACAGCGGCTGGCACGATCTTCTCATGGCCTCGGGTAACTTCTCGACCTTGCTCGATGGCGCGCCCGGCGAACCGCCTTTTGTCGAGCCGATCGAGCTTTTCCTCAATCAGACAAACGGCACATTCCGTGAGGTTGCCGCCGATACCGGCTTGAATGCAGGCCCCCTAAAATCTCGCCGTGGAACAGCTTTGGGCGATGTCAATAATGAAGGAAAACTCGACATCCTCGTCTTCAACGTTGGCGCTCCACCTTCGCTTTTTCTCAACGAGACCAGGAATGACAACCACTGGATCACGCTGCGCCTGGTGGGCACGAAGAGTAATCGGATGGGCATCGGTGCACGGGTCACGGTCACCACCGGCAACGTCAGGCAAATGGATGAAGTGCGCGCCGGAGGAAGCTATCTCTCCACCAGCGACCCGCGCCTCCACTTTGGACTGGGAGCGGCTGCTTCGTTCGACCGCATCGAGGTCCTTTGGCCCAGCGGGTTGCTTGAGCAGTTCCCCGGAGGCGCTGACGATCGATTCGTCACTTTGGTGGAAGGCAGCGGCTCCGCACAGCCCTCAGAACGGGCTCGCCCGAAGGAGAAGTAAGATCGCCAAATAACGCGCCCCCTTGACTTCAACGCGGCATGCTCTGACGGAAGCAATCCAGATTTCTCGCGTACAAGTGCCGATTCTTGCGAAACGGCGAAAGGACAAAAGGCATGAAATCATCTGAATTACCTATTCCTGGCGACCTTCTTCATTTTGGCGGGAGTCGTGACGCCCCCGAGCCATGCGCAAGAGAAAGCCCAAGAGGCTGCAAGCAAAGCCACCGCGTCTTCACAGAGCGATTCGCAACTGAATACGAATGCTTACATTGAACTGCTTCGCAGGGATGTGCGGCAGGAGAAGGCCGAGATTATGGGATCTGTCATGCTGCTGAGCGCGCAGGATGCAGCCAAATTCTGGCCGATCTACAGCGAGTATGACGCGCAACTCGCGAAGCTGAACAACCAGCGAATCGAGAATATTAAAGAATATGCCCGTTCGTACGACCAGATGACGGATGCGAAAGCGGATGAGCTAATTCAGGAGTCCCTGGCTTATCAGAAGCAACGCGCGGAGTTGCTTGTGCAAACCTATGGCAAAGTCAAAGAGGCTTTGGGGGCCGTGACAGCGGCGCGGTTCGCCATGATCGAACACCAGCTACTGTTGATCATTGACCTGGAGATCGATTCCTCACTGCCCGTCGTTGGACAGGGCTCGTAGATTTAGGAAAAGGAGACACGCACATGGGCAAGGCATTCGTCTGGACAACTAGTCTTCTCTTGGGCGTCGCGATTGTCCCGGGGGTTTTTGGAGATGGCTCCGACTCAGGCTACAGGAACCAGGCCTCAGCTAACGCAGCAGCGCAAACTAAGAAAAGAATCACCGTGCCTGCGGGGACTCGAATCCTCATTCGAACGGTCGATTCGATCGATACGACTAAGCAAACGAAGGGATACCGCTTCACCGCTACCCTGGAAACCAATCTGCAAGCCGAAGACACAGTCGTTGCGCCAAGAGGAACGACCTTGTACGGCCGTCTGGCGGAGGCTTCTTCTGCAGGGAACATGTCCGGAAGTTCCGGGTTGACCTTAGAGCTGACCGATATCGTCATCAACGGCAATGCCATTCCGCTGCTGACTAGCACATATGAGGTTAAGGGAAAGGGCGAGGGCGGGAATACGGCGAAGAAAGTCGTCGGCGGTGCAGGGTTGGGCGCGCTGATCGGCGGACTGGCGGGAGGAGGAAAGGGAGCCGCCATTGGCGCAGGCGCAGGCGGTGCCACAGGAACGGCGATTGCCGCTTCCAAGAAGGGGCAACAACTACAAATTCCCCGCGAAACTTTGCTCGAATTCCGCATTCAGCAACCCGTGTCGCTGCCCGTCGCCGGCTAGTCAGGTCTCAAATTACGTTTTGCTTGCCCGGCTAAAATTGGATCTTCGTGGGTCGAAGAATTTGTGGGGACGAAGCCGCGTTGCAGATCACGATCGCGGGAAAGGGCTTCACATCAGGTGGATGACAAAGAGGCGCATAGTTTCCTCCCTCGCGGTGCTGTGTTGTTTCCTGGCTATCGCGGCCCGGGCGCAACAACAGCCGGAACCTGAGGATCCGGAGAATGAGAAGCAGTTAGGCCTCTGGCTCGATCAGGGAATTTCCACGTCACTTTCGAGCGAACAAATCTCTGGAGATCGAATTCCACGAGCGGCTCGACGAGGGAGCATCCGACCTTTTCGAGTACTTTGTCCAAGGCGGCGTTGCTTTTCAGCTGCGGCCGTGGTTCACAGTGATACCGATTTATCGTTACCAGCGATTTCCTGGAAACCCCGGAATTGCTTACGAAAATCGGCTGCAGCTCAATCTCACCCTGAGCACATCCCGTGGCGCGTGGAAGCCCATCTTGCGCATCCTCGCCGAGGGACGCTTTCCCGATAACCAGCCTGCTTCGGCACGCTTTCGATTTCGCCCCGGCGCCGAGTACACTCTGCCGCTGCGCACGGCATGGCGCCCGGTGGTCGTCCTGAACAATGAGTTCTTTCTCGTCCCCTGGACCAACCCCTTCGCCAACGGCGGCAGCAGCTTCACCCAGAATCGTTTCCAGGTAGGCGTCCGTCTCCCCGTCACCAATTCGTTGTCTGTCCGGCCTTACTACATGTTGCAGTCCGTCAACCTACCGCTGGGCTGGGACACCAACGAAATCATCGGCATCTCGCTCGCGATCAAGATCCCGCGCAAAAGCAAGTGAGAGTTCGCTGCCGAGGCGAAATCTGAGGTAGAGAAAGGTGGCCCACAACACGCTCAGAACCGAGCGCCCATGCTACGTGAAGCCTCGTGGGTCAAGCCGAGCATAATTTTACCTTCGAGGGTGGCCATGTGCAGGAGGATGGTTCGCTTGAATTCCGCCTGCGATTCATTAAGGACAGGTTAAGTCTGCAACATCCATCAAGGGACCATCACCTGCGACGGCAATCTTAATCTTCACAATTCCAACTTTTCCCGGCAAGCAGGATGCGATTCCGTTTTGATCAATGCTGGCGATGTTGTTGGGGTATGTGGACCATGCCGTAACCGGCAAAGGTGTGACTCTCGTGGGTGGCTGGTTGTAGATTCCTGTTGCACCATGGCCGGCATCAATTTCCTGCAGGCTTAATCGAACTCAGATTAACCTCCTACTCGGTTCTCAGTGCCTGCATGGGTTCGACGGAAGCGACGCGGCGTGCCGGAATGACGGAAGCTGCGAGCGCGAGCAGGAATATGGAGATCGCGGCCAGCACGATTACGGTTGGGTCAAGAGGGTCGACCTGAAAGAGCATAGAGCGCATCAGGCGGGTGACAAAGACTCCGGCCACGGCGCCGATGCCGCATCCCAGCAGACCCAGCTTTGCGCCGGAAGCAAGAACCAGCCGCATCACGCCTGTGCGCTGTGCGCCGAGCGCAAGGCGGATGGCCATCTCCTGGGTGCGCAACGCGGCAGAGAAGGCGATCACGCTGTAGACGCCAAGCAGCGACAGCAGCACGGCGGCAGCGGCAAAGCTGGAGATGATGACGGCATTGAAGCGGCGCGAAGCCTGGCCCTCGGAAACGATCTGGTCCATCGACTCGACATGCGTGAGAGGGAGTTGCGGATCGATGGAGCGGACCACAGCGCGCAGAGAGTCGGCCATCTGCTCCGGCGCCAGGCTCGAACGCAGCGCGATCGACCCACCACTGCCTGTAAGCATGTCCGGCGGCGCAAACTGACCAAGGCTGCTCTTGAACTGGCTCATAGGCTGATAGATCTGTTCCGTGACGTCGCTGTCGGCCGATTTCTGCTTGATATCGCCGATCTCGCCAACAACGGTCATCCATGGCAACGGCGTCTCCTGCACGCCGATATGAATGCGCTTGCCAATCGGGTCCTGGCCGGGCCAGTAGTGCTCGGCAAACTTGCGGTTCACGATCACCACCAGCGGAGAACTGGCCGTGTCCGCGTCCGTCAAGTCTCGCCCATGCAGAAGCGGAATGCCCATCGCGTTGAAGTATTGGCCCATCGCCTGACCGCGCCACGCCGCGGTCAGGGGCGCGCCTTTGGCGGACACATAGCCTTCGGCTACGACCGCTCCATAGTTCTCCCGGCCCGCTGCGGGTAGCTGGTCGGTAATGCCGACAGCTTCCACGCCTGGCAACTGGCGCAACTTGCTCAGCAGCGCCGCGTCGAATGCGTCCACAGAGGGCTGGGTAGAGTATTGCTGGTGTGGCAGTCCGAAAGACGCTGTCAGCAGATGATCGGCACGAAAACCCAGATCCACTTTGCGCAGTTTGTCGAAGCTGCGCAGCAGAAGGCCCGATCCCGTCAGCAACACCAGGGCTACCACAAGTTGACCGACCACAAGAATGGACCGCATGCGCGCGTAACCGGCGCCTGCGCTGCCTGTGCGTCCGCCCTCTTTGAGCGCGTCGTTTACGCCAGTGCGTGAGGCTGCGTAGGCGGGCATTAGACCGCACACAAAGCCGGTGACGACGGTGATTCCAATCGCGAAGGAAATAACCTCCCAGTCAAGACCAATCGAACTGACCCGCGGCAGAGACTCGGGCAGGAAACTGACGCCGACGCGCAATGCCGTGTCGGCAAACGCCAGGCCCAGCAAGCCCCCTGCAACGCTCAGCAGCATGGCCTCCAGCAAGCTTTGGCGCAGCACAGCGGCCCCATTCGCCCCCAGCGCCAGGCGAACGGCGATCTCCCGGCGGCGGCGGATTACGCGCACCAGAAGCAAACCCGCAAGGTTTGCGCACGCCATCATCAGCACCACCGCAACCGCGAGAAAAAGCGTGTCGACCATCGGCCGGGCCGCGGCAACAGTCATCTCCGATAGTCGCCTGACATTTGCATGAACGCGAAGGCTCGCCATCGCCGGGGGAAACGTCCGCGAAGTTTCCTGCGCCACGCGCTCCGCATCATGCTGCGCCTGCTCCGCCGAGACGCCGGACTTCAACCGCCCGATCATCTCGTAGTGCCAACTTCCGTTTTGTACAAGATCGCCCTGGGTAAGGCTCATCGGCACCCACAGGTCGCTGCGGCTGACTTTCCCTGGGACCAGCGGAAACTCGAAATCCCGCGGCATCACGCCGATAATCTGGTACGGCTTGCGGTCCAGCAGGACGGTTTGGCCAAGGACTCGCGGGTCGCCGTCCAGTCGGCTGCGCCACATCTCGTAGCTGATTACGGCCACCTGCTGCCTGCCTTCATCCTCCTGCTGCGTGAAGGTCCGTCCCATCAGCGGCTGGACACCCAACGTAGGAAATACGGACGCACTCAGCCGCGAGCCGTTGATCTGTGCGGGATCTCCCATGCCGGACAGCTCGAACCCGTCCTGCGTGTAGCCGCCCAAGCTCGAAAACCCGTGGGTGTCACGCTCATAAGCCGGAATCTCGGGCGCCGTTACCAGCGGATCTCCACCCCATAGGGATCCTTCGGTTGTGTCGCCGAGCGCCACCAGCCGGTCTGGATCGGCAAACGGCAGCGGCCTGAGCAGCACGCCCTCTACAATCGAAAAGATCGCCGTCGTCGCTCCAATGCCTAACGCCAGCATCAACACCGCCGTCACTGCGAACCCCGGCGACTTCGCCAATTGACGAACTACGAACCGAATATCAAGCAGGAGTTTCTGCATACCGAACCTCACACACGTTGACTTGCGCAGACCTGAAGCACGTCTCGCACCAAGCGAACCTCCAAACTACTAATTTGGAATCAAGGAAATACATGGTACATAGTGTCTTCGCTCTACGAGAAAGTGTCCAAGCGTGCCTCCCCGTGTCCGCAAATGAACATGGATCCAACCGGAAATCAGGTCGGTGCATCGGTGAGCGACCCGGCTATTTAGCGACAATTTAGAATCGAGGGCTATTCATAACGGATGGCCTGCACAGGGTCCAGCCGGGCTGCACGGCGGGCTGGGAGCCAGCATGCAAATATGCCAACGCTAATCAGGACCGCGGCCACGACGAGAAATACCGTGGGAT
>CAWAZE010000014.1:0-275257 GCA_963786405.1 uncultured Acidobacteriaceae bacterium
TTCAAGTTTCTCGCTCACGCGGAACCCTTCTGTTTTCGAGGATCCATACTCGGGGTCCACCCCAGCCAGACGCCGAGTGCGGACCAGTATCGTAGCCTGTCGGTCCGCTGGACAGACAACAGCGTCCCCATGGCGCTCCACAGCATCGAGGCAACATAGGTAGCCATTATGCCCAGTGCTCCGAAGTGTTTCCTGGAATAAATCCGGCGGCTCTCCTGCATGATTACTGCAGAGAAGGCGTTCGCTTTTTGAGTAGAGCCACCCTGGGCATGGATTGCGCGCGCTGTGCCGTCGCGATGCACGTGCCAACCGCGCTGCCGCAGTCTCACGAGCAAATCGGTCTCCTCATAGTATAGAAAGAAGCGTTCGTCGAATCCCCCTGATTCCTCAAAGGCATTTCGTCGAATCAACAGACATGGTCCGTACAGCGTCTCCACCTGACCGGAAAACGTTCCATTCCGGCGGAGGTCAGTATTGCCTGCGAGCGCGCCCCAACGCAAGACTCTGCCGAGCGCTTCGATCTTCAATAACGTTTTTGTAATACGCCATGGCGTAGGCTGTAGAGACGCGGACGACTGCGGCGAGCCGTCTTCATAGTAAAGAGCCGGACCGACGGCTGCGATTCGGGGATCCCGATTCAATACCTCACATAGTGAATGCAGTGCGCCCGGCACAAGAAATGCATCAGAGTTCAGGAACAGGATGACCGGTCTGTTTCCGAGTAGCGCTCCAGCATTGTTCCCGGCGGCAAAACCTCCATTCTCGGGCCGTTCCATTACAGTGACCATCCCTCCCAAGCGTTCGGCCAACTTCTCGACCGAGTTATCTCGCGAGCAGTTGTCGACGATAAAGATCGACGTGGCCCCATCCACGAAGGCGGATTTGGCGGCGCGGGCTGACATTTCGGGCGTTCTGTAGTTCAGGATCACTACGTCCACATCCTGTGGAGTAAGTCCACGTTGATCAGCCTCGGAACCTGACATCTGTTTCCTCCTGCGCTCCGCACATGCTGCCGCGATGGGACGGAGATCGTAACCATCAAGGCAAGTCCCGGAGTGTTCCAGTTCCAGCGATACATGCCACGAGTTTAAGGTTCGCAGATCACTTCGGCTTGTAATCAGGAGACAACTCACATTGGAACGCCCGACCGCCATTGTATTCCGTGACGGCTACGCGTAGCTCGTTTTTGCCTGGCTGTAAATGAATTGGAATTGCGTTGCTAAGTCCAAATGTACCGAGTGCATCGTCGCCGCGATACGACAATGCATTCTTCTCACTGAAAATCGGCTTCTGGCGACGTGAAAGCTCTATTTGCGGTGGCATTTGCTTCTGTCGGCTGCCCCGACGCTAGGCAACTCGTGGCGCGATGCAATGTTTGCCTTCGAGCTTCGGAAAACAAAGCGCGAGCACTGAAAATTGTCAGTGGCATTGAGGCCGCCATGAGCCGCGACATTAACGACGTCGCGTGGATGCAGCCGGCCACAACGCGGGAGGCGCATCTCAAGCTGGCCGAGGTGAATAAAATTGGCTACCCCTACAAATGGATTGACTATGGTCCGCTGACCATTACGCGTGAGAGTTACCCGGCCAACGTCGAACGCGCCACAGCTTTTGGGTTCAAGCGCCAGCTTGGTTTTATCGGCAAGAAACACACAGCGTGACCCGCGCGGCGGCACCCCGGACGCGGCGGCCACGCGAAGTTTGTAGAATTCATTATGCCATCCAGTCGGAATCTATCGGCGTTAAAGTCCGCTCGGGTATCGGTTACTCCGGCGCCCGTCGTTTGCATCGTAACTCTCGACGACGAATTTCTGAAGGTTCTGACCGCTGAATTGTTGCCTTGGTTCAATGTTGTTTCACGCGATACATACGATGACCTGGCGCGCTGGACGCGCGAAGCGCAGGTGGCGGCCGTGGTGCTGGACATCGATACCCAGGGCTCCGATGCATTCGGAGGGCTTCCTGTTATCAACGAGTTGCGCAGGCTTAACGAGGAGTTCACTCTCATATCGATGAGCCGTGCGCGGGCGCGCTCTGTGGAGAACCAGGCGCTGAGCGCCGGTGCCGACGCTCATTTCCGAAATCCAGTTGATGTGGCTGGATTGCGGGTGAAGCTGGTGGATACCGTGCGCCACCGCACGGAAAAGGCCGAGCGCCAGAGATCGCGCCAGCAGGCGTTGGAGTCAAGCCGATTTCAGGACTTCATTGGCGCAAGTGAACCGATGCGCCGGGTCTACGACGCGATTCAGCAGATCGCCGCGAGCAATATCAATGTTCTAATCCAAGGGGAGAGCGGCACAGGCAAAGAGCTGGTTGCCCGCGCAATCGTGGCGCTGAGTCGGAGGGCAAAAAAGCCATTCATTCGCCTGAATTGCGCGGCTCTGCCTGAGAATCTTATCGAGTCTGAACTTTTTGGCAGCGAACGGGGCGCATTCACAGGAGCGACCGAGTCGCGTCCCGGCCATATTGAGATGGCTGACGGCGGCACATTGTTTCTGGACGAAATTGCCACGCTGACCCTCTCGCTCCAGACCAAGCTTTTGCGGGTGCTTGAGGATCGTCACGTCCAGAGACTGGGCGGGCGAACACAGCGGAAGATCGATTTCAGGTTGATCTGCGCGACCAATGAGCCCCTGGAAGAGATGGCAAGGACGGGCCGATTTCGCGAGGATCTCTACTACCGCATCCATGTCGTTCCCATCCATCTGCCTGCACTGCGGGACCGTACTGGGGACATTCCTCTGCTTTGCGAGCACTTTCTTCAGATCCACTGCACGGCGAATGGTGTGCCCATCAAGCAGCTGACTGCCGAGGCCTTGTCGGTCCTGGAGGAGCACTCATGGCCGGGCAACGTGAGAGAGCTTGAAAACCTGATTCAGCGCGTTGTCGTCACCACACGGCACGACGAGATTGGCGCAAGCGACCTGCCTTCGAGGGTTGTGGCGCAGAGTGCCCTGGCTCAGGAGGCCATCCTGTTGCCTGAAAACGGAACCGACCTGGACGAGCAGCTTCGGCAACTCGAGGTGGCATTGTTGAATACAGCTCTGCGGCGGGCAAAGGGAAGCAAATCGGCAGCGGCACGCCTGCTAAGCATTGATGTCCAGCGCATGAAATATCTCTGCCGCAAGTATTCGCTCAATGGGCGCGCAGCTGATTAAAAATTGACCCATCGATGGTTAATTTTTAACCGATCTTGACCTAATGCGATCCAATGTCTAAACAGTTTCGCCATATTTATCAATCACTTGCGGGGAAAAGCAGCAGGAGCGCATGTTTGGCACGTCAGATGCACTTTAGAAGTGCGTTGGATTCAAAAATCACTCCAGAGGACATGAAATGGCCATTACGAAGAAGTCGCTGATCAGCAGCAACTCATCTGCAAATCCCGCCGCAGCTGCCAAACTCGCCACGGCCAGCCGGTCGCTCAACACTGCGAGTGCGAGTCTGAACACAGCAATGCGGACCGGGCTGAAGACCACGATGACGACTGGGATGAAAACCGGCATGAAGACGGCGATGACAACCGCAATGAAGACCGGCATGAAGACCGGAATGAAGACGGCGAAAATCCAATCGGCCAAGTTGACGCAGGCCAAGCTGGTAAGCGCCCGGATCGCCAACTAGGCATCCAGGCAAGTGGCGCAGGCTGACGAAGATCACTTGCCACGCCCCGTGCAGGCCAAGTTGCCTTGAGTTCTCCACAACCAGGGTCGGTTTACTCCACTGGAAAGCGAAAGCGGCGGACAGCAAGGTGTTCGCCGCTTTTGTGTTACCAGAGATGGGCCTTGGCCAATTCGAAAACGAGAAGGAACCCTCTCTCAGTCAGGCTGCGACGCACGCCAAATATCTTGGCCTCCCCCGAGAGACCGTACATGGGATCGCCGGATGCAGCAGGAAGCGTCATGCGTGAAGAATAAAAGACCGGCAGCTTGATCCCCTGGTATTTCTGCCTCGCAACCAGCCCGTCCGGCAGGCTCACCGCCTCACCATCCGGAGGCGTCAAGTTCATTCTCATCACTGAGGAGTGGCCGGGGAGCAGGAGCGCGACCTCCGCCCCCCGCCGAATGCGGTTGAGTGCAGAGGCCGGGATGAACACACGCACGACGCGGGGTCCGGAATCTGCAAAGTCGAGTAGAGCCTGTCCGCTTGCGACGTCTTCATCGAGCAGCAGCGAAGGGTTGGAGGTCAGCACCGTTCCATCAGCCGGCGCTAAAAGCTCAAGTGAGGAGTGAGCCTCATTTGCAAGGCCAGTCGACTTCACCGCGGAACGCTGTTCGGCGGCCGCAGAGCCGATGCTCTGACCTTTCAACTGGGCGATGACGGTCTGAAATCGTGCATTTCCGGTCTGCGCCAGAGCCGACGATTGCATAGACGCCGCCAGGTAGCTGCTCATGCGAAGCATGGGCGTGCCCGCTCGGACCTTCTGACCTTCCTGTACGAGGACCGCATCAATGCGGCCCGGGACGGCCGCGTGAATGGTCCGCAGGTGCGCAGGCTCAATCACAAAATACGCGCTTTCGCGATCGCGCCAGAGCGGGATAAATAGAATTGCAACCAGAATCGCAACCGCAAGGACGTGCGCAGGACGCCAGCGCATGCCTTTGCTCTTTCGTTGTTCCCATAACTCAAGAGTCACGCGGCGCAGAGAGCGGAGGCGCGAGCGATAAAGGACAAACGCCAGTGCGCCAGATGGGATGAGGGCGAACTCCGCCAGCCAATGTGATGCGGCTCTGTACGAAAGGCGCACGACGAAGAACAGAAGCAGATAGCTGTACGCTCCCGACGCGATTGCGTAGATAGTGAAGAGCGCCACCCGCCGGCGGGGAACAATGAGCGTCTCAACGGGCAGGCCAAGAACGTGGTTCTGAAACCAGCCAGACAGGAACAGTGTCGAACGCTCCTTGAGTTCGGGGATCTCGATCACTTCAGTGAGGAAGTAGTATCCGTCCAGTTTGATCAACGGATTGAGGTTGATGACGACGATGGCGATTCCGGTAAGAAGAATGACCTCGTAAGCGAAGTTGTGCAGCCACCCGCCTGTCGCGGTACTCAGCCAGAAGATCATCGCAATTCCGCAAATCACCATCTCAATCCAGATGCCGGCGATAATGGTGGCCAGACGTTGAACCTTCGTGGCGGAGACCCAGGACTCAGTTACGTCAACGAAGAAGCATGGAACGAGATAGAGAAACATGAGGCCCATATGATGCACCTGGCCGCCGTAGTGCTTGCAAGTTAGCCCGTGCGCCGACTCGTGAATGAATCCAAGCATGAGGAGCAACACCCAGAACTCAACGAAATCGAGAAGGCTCTTTTGCGAGAAGTCGAAGAACAAAGCCGTGTCCGGACCGATGAAGCTCCAGTTCTCGATGAATACGGCGCCTTCAAACACAAAGAGCAGCACGACGGCGAGCACACACCACTTGCTATAGACATAATTCCCAATGGCGCGATCGAGCCAGTTAAGGTAGCGATCCGGATCCCATGCGGAGAAGCTGATGTGGGCAAAGTTGATTTTGGATTTACCGCGTCGCCCGCGCTGGGCGAGAAGCTTTTCGCTCAATGCGAGGTTCTTCTCCTGGTGTGTCTTGTGCCAGAAGTCGCTTTCGTCCATCTGCTCAGCAAATGTCCGCACGTCTTCAGGTTCGATGGGGATGCCAGTCTGGCTGGTGAAAGTCTCGGCAATCTCCTCATACGAGCGGATGCCATCGAAGAGTTTTGCCAGCTCCCACTGTGAGGGCGTGAAGCGAAAGTAGTTTGACTTGCCGCGTTGCAGGAGTCCGATGATCGGCTCGCCGTCGAGCACGTCTTCGTGAACGATGAGGTCGGGATCGAGGCGTGGCGGCCGGCTGCGCGTCAGTCGCGCCTTGGGAATTTCGGGGAGTGCGGCGTCGAGGGCTTCGCTGAGATTCATTGAGCGAGACGAACCTGCATAGACATTCCGGGCTTGAGTTTCAGCGATGGGTTCACCATGGCGCCTATCACCTGCACGCTGCCGCTGGCCGGATCAATAACAGGGCTTACGCGGACGATGCGGCCGAACTGGTGAAGCCCGGGGTAATCGGCGGTTGTAAGCTCGAGCGACGCGCCGACGGAGAAAGCAGCCATCGCAGTCTCAGGAACGGTGAATAGGACCTGAAGGGGAGCCTCCGCGGTGATCCAGAAGAGGACATCGCCTGTTTTCACTTCCTGTGCGGGACGTACTGAACTGCGTCCTACAACTCCGGGAAACGGGGCCACGATGCGCGACTGTTCCAGTTGTACGCTGGCGTTGTTGAAATCCGCCTCGGCTGCCGCTGCTTCGTTTTGGAAGTGCGCAACTTCAAAGATCGTTTCGTCAACGCGATACTTCACGTGCTCCCATTGCTCTTCACTGATGATTTTGTCAGCCCGCATTGCGTCGGCGCGGCGCAGATCGGCCTCGGCACTCTTTTGCTCTGCCTCCCACTCGTGAACTTGCGCCTGCGCCGAGGCAATGCGCGCCTTCTGCGATTCACACGCAGCACGCAGTGCACGGTCATCCAATTGAGCAAGGAGCTGGCCTTTCTGAACGCGATCGCCCATGCGGACTGCGATGTTGACCACACGGCCGTCTCGCTCAGCAGCGATGTCAGCTTGCTGCTCAGCAACCAACGGGCCCGTGGTTGCGAATAACTTTGGATCGGAAGAACTGGATTGAGAACCAAGCGCCGAGGAGGGAATTGGATTTGGCGGAACGGAAGGCGCCGGCTCATCAACAGCTGCGCTCGCCGCTGGTGGCTGGGGACGAGCATCGCAACCGATGCTGATGGATGCAACCGCTGCCAGCACGACCGCAACGCTGAATGAAGCCAGAGGACTTCGAGAGCTGTTCCTCATGCAGGTCACCAACCGATCCAGTTCCAAAGGGTTTGCCAGATCCATAAAGTTGGGCGGCGCAGGAGGACGTAACCTGCGGAACGCCAGCCGATTGAAATCTTTGCGCGGCCTGTCATGCCCGCCCGAAGGCTTGCATCCGCGTTTGAAATCGGGACCTCGGCAGTAAAGGTACGCTCGCCATCTCCCGCGTGCGCTTGAGGGCTGACGACTGAGACGCGGCCGCGTAAGCTTCGTTGCGGATAGCTATCGAGCTTGATGGCGGTGTTTTGGTCTGCGCGCAACAGAGCTGTGTCGCGCTCGGGAACAGCAATTTGAATTACCGCCGTTGAGAGATCGAGGACCTGGGCGAACTGCACGCCTGCGTCCAAATGCTTTCCTGCGACGTTCTGCAAGTCGGGAGTGACGACAATGCCGTCGATGGGCGATCGCAACTGCGCGCTGTCAACGCGACTGCGCGCGCGTTCAAGCTCTGCCCGAAGGTATTCTGTCTGCGCACGATCTGCGCCAGCCTGGGCGGTGCCATGCGCCAGATCGTTCTGCATGATCAGCGTCGCCTGCTGATATTTTGCTTCCGCCGCAGCCAGATCGGAGCGCCACTGCCAGTCATTCATCGCGCCCAGCACCTGGCCTGCGGCGACACGCTGTCCTTCGTGTGCGTAAACGGCCGTGACATTGCCATCGACGGGCGCGGAGATTGAAACAAGATGCTGAGGGGAAACCGTCGCTTCTCCCGTCACTCGCATCGGGAGCGGGAAGAACGACAGGAAGAGGGTGCATTCAAGCACCACGCCAATGGTCATCCAACGGCTGCGACGATTGCTCAACAGCGTCTGCTTCCTTCTCACCAACGGCTCAATGAGGCTGATCAGGGGCACTTCGCGATAGAGCAAGGCATTTCGGATCGCGACAGTTGCCTGACCGGCGAGGACCTTGATCATCTCAGTGTGCGGCAACTCGAGAAAATCCGGATCGCTGCTTTCATAGACCAGCATTCCGACACGACCCTGGTCATCAGTCATCGGCAAGGCATAGAGCGCGCGAGCCCCTGTTTGTTCGAAGTGCTTAACCACTGGCTCCGGAAGATCGGACTGCCCCTTGCCGCCGGCATCGTCACTCAATCGAAGGTGTTGCAGCTCAAACTGCGACGAAAGCCATTGCATCAGGTCGCGTAACTGTTCAACCTGCGCGTCTCCGAGCGGCAGGCTCGACATGCCTGAGACCGCCTTTAACTGAAGCCGTCCACGGTGATCGAGCGCGATGGCGCACCGCTCAAAAGGCAGTACATTTTGCGGACTGTTTGCGATGATCTGGAGTAGACGATCGAGGCGCAGCGTAGAGGTGATCTCAGAGCTGACAATCACGAGCGCTTTTAGAATCTCGAGCTTGCGCTCGGCAAGCATCAGGCTTGCATTCTTGAGCGCGCTGCTGATGGTTTCCGCAATCGAAACCAGGAGGAACTGGTCGTCATCATCGAAAGGCTGACCGTCTTTATTGACCGCTTCGAGCACCCCCACCTCGGCCTCGTCCTGAATCAGTGGAACCAGAAGGGCATTCGTAATGGGTTGGATCGAGCCGTCGAACTCTACGCCGGCGTTGCGGCGGGCCAGCCGTTCATCTTCCGCCTCGTCGATCAGCAGAGGCTCCCCTTCCTCAGCCATGTCGCCGACATAGCCCTCACCGGCAGCCTGCGTCCCTCCAACCTCAACAGTGGCGTCTTGCCCCTCGCTTGAAACCAGGCGCAGTATGTCGCCATCGAAGAGCCAGAGATGGATGGCCTGGCAGGGCAGCATCGCGGAGACTTTGACAGGAATGGAAGCGATGACTGCATCGAGCTCGAGAGTCGAGTTGAGCGACTTCTCGAGGTCGTAGAGTTGCGACATGCGGTGAATGGAATCGAGCAGGTCCTGGCGCTGAGATTGCGCTTCTTCGGCCGATATGATTGCCGGCGCCGCCAACTGTACGATCGGAGAAAGGCCTTCCAGATCCTGGGGTCGTAGAACCGCGGAAAACGAGAGAATCTCGATGGCGCCGATCAGGCGGTTCTCTTGCAGCAAGGGAATACACGCGATGGAGGCAACGGAGCGAGAGACGTGGAGATGCGAGTAGTCTTCGCGCCGGATGCTGGTGTTCTGGTAAATGATCGCTTTAAATGGGTTCGTCAGCAATGCGTTGATAAGTGGCGTGCCACCCTCGAGCTCTGTCTCCTCTATTGAAATTTCACCCGCTATGCCAGAGACGCTCCATACGGCTTGACCTTTCTCACCGGCATAACGGTGGACGGCACAGGCGGAGTCCGGAAGCTGTTCGATGATCGCAGAAGCAATAATTGAGGCGCGCACCGCGGCGTCGTGCGCAGCCAGCAGGAATGCTCCAACCTCAACAGCGGCTTCGCTGAGCGGTGATATCATCTGTCACTCTGTCGTCCAGCAAAACTCTGCTTGACAATGTGGATTTGCTGTATTGATTCTCAGTAGTTGAGGTTTGGAGCTTAACAAGTCCAACTTGCTGGTGTAAAGCGAAAACACGCCTGAAAGGTGAGGGAAGAGTGGATCTCGATATCAAGCAGAGCGGCAATACCTGCACTCTGAAATTGAAGGGACGGCTTGTCAGTGGAGAGGCTGTCAACCAATTCGAAAGCGCGTTTCAGGAGGCTCTTTCAACCGGGCATATTTTCCTGATCTTTGATCTTGAGGCTCTGCCCTACATTGACTCGTCCGGCATCGGATCCGTTGTGAACTCGTTGAGGCTTGCTACGAAGATGGGGGGCAGCGTGAAACTGGTCAATCCTGCGCCGTTTGTCTCGAAGACTTTCAAGATGGTCGGCATCCTTACGCTCTTCGGCATCTTCGAATCTGAAAAGGATGCGCTCGTCGCCTGCGGCGGGTAAATTGAGACAGCACAGGGTGCATGGCGACTGGATGTCAAAGGCACCCGATGTTTCTTGATTGAACAGCTATCCTGCGTGAAATTCTCCCAAGGGTAACGGATGGCTAAACAGATAGCCCGGCGATGGAGGGCCGCGTCAATATCTCATGATCGATGGGCCGGAATCCCAATCTTCGCCGAGATCATTGAGCCTCCTTTGACCACTTGAAGAAGTCGTATTGCACACTTAGTTGCATACGGCTGCCAAATCCACGGTTCGCGTTCTTTGCGGTCAAATTGCCATAGATATACTCTGCGCCAATGTTCAGACTTCCGAACGGATTCCAGATGGCGTTGAAGGATGAATAGTTGGTCTTGTGGTAGAAGGTAGCCGCCTGACCGGCCTGATTTTGAACTTCCGCATAGCCGTAAGTTGCCGTCGACCTCCACGCCGGCGTCCAATAATGCTGATAAGCAATGAACGTTCCGAGCGCCGGGGTCGCCACAAGCTTGTTTGAAGCATTCAGCGAAGCATCGGCTCCCAACCCGATCAGATCCTGGATATACCGGCCAATTCCGTGCCCATGGGCTCCCTGAAAAAGGATGCTGTCCTTCCCATAGGTCTGCAATGCGCCAGACAGGTTAACCCCCCAACCGAATACATGCCCGCTTGTGAAACTGTTGTTCGGTTGCGCAACCGCCCCTCCTACTGATCGAAGCACAGTACCAAGTTGCAAGTGGCCCTTTGGAACTTCATAACGGTAGCGCACAACGAAGTCCGGAATCGGAGACGTAGGTGTCGCGACCGCCACGTTTGGGTAGTCGGGGTTGGTCACGATGACGTCGGTCGTGGGTTTTTCCACACTGAAAGCGAGGCTGTTGGCTTTGGTCACAGGCCATGTATAGCGAAACTGCGGCTGGTCCGTAAAAACCGCGCCTCCCGGACCTTCGAAGTCCACGCTATCCGGAAAGGAATCAATGTCCATGAACGCGGAAAACGTCCAGCCCGCCAGGACATTGTTCAGCTGTCCATACAGATGCCGCAGTGCAAAAATTGTAGGGCCAGCTCCAAAAAGGTCACTTTCGAAATAGACGCGAAGCGGGCCGTACGGCGTTGGGCGTCGAACTTCAGCGTTAATGCGAGATTGACGCGCGTGGATGTTTGTGACGTTCGCAGCCGGAACCGGCCCGAGCGGAAGCGATGATGTGACAAATGCGTCAGGATCGCCGGGCAGCTTGAAGTCATGGATCACGTCGAGCTTCGCGTAGCCGCCAAGGCGCATCATCGTGGGAGTACCACCGATATGGAAGAATCCTTCCATATCGGGATTGATGGGGGCATTGTCAATCCGCGGCGCTGGGATGCGATCCTCTGAGTACAAATCCCGGCGCTGAACCCCCGGGGCGCGCTCACTTGTAGCGGTGGCAATCGGCGCCTCGTTCCCAGGGACAATCGGGGCACTGGAAGCCGGTGCGGTTTCCGCCCTCTCCATTGCATCAATCCTTTTCTCAAGAGACTCGATCACCTGCAGAGAGCGCGTCTGCTGTTCTCTCAAGGCTTCAATCTGGGCTTTGAGGTCATTCATTTCCGCCGCTCTGGGTGCTTGCGCGACTGCTGATGTTTCGAAAATGAGCAGAACAGGAGCGAGAACAGCTATAAGTGCAGATTTCATTTCGACACCTCGTGTAACCACTTCTTGACGCACCACAGGCAGTATTTTCCGTCTTCATAAACTGCGCCTTCCACCTCTTTCTCGAACCCGGGAAATCGGTCTCCCCATTCCAGAATCGTTCGCATGTATCTGAGCAACGGCCCGTTTTCCGGACCTAGATATTCGCCATCAGAAAGATGGAGATCGATCCGCGTTGGGAGTTTTTTGCAGCTTGTTCGCTACCGAGCTGGGTCCGCTATCGCGGGATTCGATGCGGCCTATCTCGCGAATTCACTGCGTTTGCGACTGCAGAACATGTAGATCAGTAACCCCAGCACCAGCCATACAAAGAACCTGATCCAGGTGATTACGGTCAAGCCGGCCATCAATCCTGCGCAAAGCAGCACGCCCGACAGAGGGAACCATGGAACAAACGGGACGCGAGAGGCGCGCGCACGGTCCGGTTGACTGCGCCGAAGAAAGATTACACCCAGCGAGACCAGGACAAATGCGAAGAGGGCGCCAATATTCGACAGATCGGCGGCGTCGCCGAGATCCAGAAGACCAACGGGAATGCCGACAGCGGCACATGCGACCCACGTGGCCCCGTGAGGTGTCTTGTATTGGGGGTGAACCTTCGAAAAGAATTTTGGCAGCAATCCATCTCTCGACATCGCATACCAGATGCGTGTCTGGCCATACTGATATAGCAACAATGAGGAAACCATGCCAGCCATTGCGCCACAACAATCATGGATCGATAAATCGGGCGCGCTCCCAAATACTTCAGGAGCGGGCCGTCAGGCGCCGCAGCGGAGGTAGCAAAACTTCACTGAGAACGGAACAAGGGCTAATTGCCTAACTATTTGGAGATGGTCTACCGAGGGACCTCAGCATGGCTAACAAAGAGCGTATCCATAAGAAAGCCGTCAAAAAGATTGAACTCGCTGTCAGGAAGGCCCTCGACAAAGGGGTCAGCAAGAAAGTCGTTGAAGACACCGTTGGACAGGCAATCGTTCATCGCACTGAGAAAGATGCGGCGAAGAAAGCGACTGTTGAGAAAACACCAGCCAGGAAAACTCCCTTGAAGAAGGCTGCCGCCAAGAAATCTCCCGAGAAGAAGGCAGCCGCCAAAAAATCTCCCGTAAAGAAGGCAGTTGCCAGGAAAGCTCCCGTGAAGGCGGCAGTCGTCAGGGAAGCTCCCGTAAAGAAGGCAGTTGCCAAGAGAACTCCCGCGAAGAAGGCAATCGTCAGGGAAGCTCCCGTGAAGAAGGCAGTTGCTAAGAAAGCTCCCGCGAAGAAGGCAGTCGTCAAGAAAACTCCCGTGAAGGCGGCGGTCGCTAAGGAGGCCCCGGCAAAGATGGAAGTCGCTAATGATGCTCCCGAGGAGATGGCAATCGCCAAGTCGATTTGACGGTTGGATTCCCGGACGTTATCGCTTAGTTGGTGAACCCCTTGATTCCTCTCGAACCAGGAGTTCAGATTATGAACGCCGCCGCGGCTGGCCGCTTGGTTGCTGCTGCGAAAAGCGATCCGAAAAGTTGATATACTCAGACGCCAAGAAGCAGGAGGGACCATGATCGTCCCTGGCGGAATCAAGTGTGACAGGTGCAGCGCTTTCTTCGCCCAGGCCGGCGATGGAGGCCTGGACAGGTTACGAAAAACAGCAAGGCTGGCCGGATGGATGGCAGGGGTTCCGGCGGTTGACTTTTGGCCCGATACGGTAGAAGTGAAGGTCCCCGCTGTACGGCTCAAAGGCCGCAGGACTCCTCGACTTGACATCTGTAATGCCTGCGTCGAAAAGCGCGTGCGGCGTCTCCACGCCCTGAACACGCTTCAGGGTTCAGGGCTCACCCACTAGGACCACGCGAGCAGCATCCACGGTAGCGTTCTGGCGTCGAAGTTGGGTTGAGCCTGCGACGCAGTCAGGCTACTTTGACTGCGGAACCTGCGCCAGAATCCACCTGACAACTTCTTGTCCACCCGCAAAGTTGTCGTACTCGGCGGGAAGCCTGCGCCCATCGGTGTATTCGTTGTAGAGCCAGGGATCAACCACTGCAAAGACGGTGCCCTTTCCGTATTTCGCAGTGGCGATGAGGATGTCTCCGCTGTCGCTGATCTGAGCCACGGCAGGTGACTTCACCGAGATGGTGGAAACGTCCTTCATGTAGAGCGTGTGGGGGGGCATGGAAGATGGGACCGCCACCCTGAACGGCAACCTTCCCCAAATCCCATTGTTTTCCGATGACGTGTTTACGCAACAGGCTGTTGTAGTGAATTCCAAAGCGATCGGCAAGCAGGTTCAGGTGGTCAAGATCGGCGTTTTCCGCATCGTTTTCCATGAGCATCAGAACGCCTCCGGCCTTGACCCACTCGGCAATTTGAGCCGCGTCTTCCGGCTGCATGTAGTGCGGGTTCGGGTTCTTCACCGGAATGTCAGGGGAAACGATGATGTAGACCTGCGCCTTGCGAAGCGTCTCCAACGTCGGCGCGGTGTAAAGTGTCGAAGTGGCGGCGCCGAAATTGCGGAAGATGTGGCCGAGCAGCGAGTAACCCGAGTCGCTCAGGTCGTTCCATTTGTAGTGGAAGTAAACCTGTTGTCCGAATGCGTCGGGGCGTTTCTGGCTGTTGTACCACGCATCGAGCAGAACCGTTTCGCCGCGCCCGAGATTTGCATTAGAGGCGTTCTCGATCTCGGAGCTGGCCAATAGAAACGCACCTACGCCTTTGGGATCGTTCGCCGCCACCTTCTCGCCGATGTAGTAGTCGTAGCTGCCGTCGCGGTAGGGATCGCCGCCGAGGCCCCCAACTTTTACCGTTCCGGTAAGCGAAACGTCATTATCGGTTCCGGTCTGGATAAAGTGACTGAGGATGCCGCCATAGCCGCGTTCCGCGTTTGCGAGATAGCTCGGCGGCAGGTAACCGCGGCGCACGCCTTTCGCAAGCGCATAAACAAACATGCACGAGGCGGACGACTCGAGGTAGTTGCCTTTCGCGTCAGGTTTGTCGAGCACCTGATACCACAGCCCCGATCCGCCATCCTGGTACTTCGCCAATGCGGCTGCATCGCGCTCCAGCTGAGCGAGGAGTTCGCTGCGGCCAGGATCGCCGGCCGGAAAATAAGGCAGCGTATCGACAAGTGCCATCATGTACCAACCCATGGCGCGCGCCCAGAATTGCGAGGATAGTCCGGTCTGCTTGTCGGCCCAGCGCTCCTGCTTCGATTCGTCCCATCCGTGGTAGAGCAGCCCGGTCTTGGCGTCGCGAAGATGTTGATCGATCAGCGCGAACTGATGGGTGATGTCCTTGAATGCCTCGGGATGATTGAACGTCGAAGCATATTCAGCGTAGAAGGGCTCTGCCATGTAGAGCCCGTCCAGCCACATCTGATTGGGGTACCTCTGCTTGTGCCAGAAGCCGCCGGACGAAGTGCGAGGCTGATGAAGCAGCTGCTGATAAAGCAGGGTCGCGGCATTTGCATAGCGCTTGTCCTGCGTCACTCCGTAAAGCATCAGCAACTGCCGCCCGAGCAGAATGTTGTCGAGTTGATACTCATCAACATTCCAGGTGGGAATGGAGCCATCCGGAGTTATAAACTGATCGGCCGAAGTCTTGATGTAGTGGAAGTATCGCGGGTCGGCAGTATTGAGCCACACCGCGTCAAAGCCTTCCAGGAGTGTCCCCAACTCGTAGTTCCATGCCCAGCGAGCGCCCGGAGGCGCAATGCGCCCTTCCGGCCACCGCTGTATGGACGCATTGGCCGCTCGTTGCGACCATTGCGGCTGCTCCGCAAATCCTTGTGCAGGAAGAAAGAGAGAGAAGAGGGTTAGCAATGAGAGCCAGAGAATGCTTTGCGTTCTTTTCACTTCGACTCCATGTGTTCCATGTTCATGTTTCAAATCGGGCGAGCGCACCTTTCGGATCTGCGGTCTACCACAGTTAGCCGTTTCGCCGCTCATCGGATGTCTCATTGACAATATCGTGGATCTGTCTCGGTCTCCAAATACGGGCTTTTTCACGGTGTTGTACGCTGTTTGGAGCGTTCGCCTTTGATAAAACCATGTCCGCCCGTTTGCTTTGTGCAAACCTGCCCGGAACTGGATATCTTATTCCAGACGAACCAGACAGGTACATGACGTGAGTCAGCAAGCCGTCGTCAAAACCGGGACCCCCGCCAGCGGAGCAACGCGCCTTCATCGGACATTGGGGCTGTGGAATCTGATCATCATCGGGATGGTGATCATTCAGCCGACAGCGCCTATGGGAATCTACGGCGTGATCAACAACAAGGCTCACGGTCACGTAGTCACCACCATCCTCATTGCCATGATTGCGATGCTGTTCACGGCAATCAGCTATGGCAGGATGGCGCGCGTGTACCCAAGCGCCGGCTCCGCTTACACATACGTGGGCCAGGAGATGCATTCCGCTCTCGGTTACATCGTCGGCTGGAGCATGGTCATGGACTATCTTCTGAATCCGTTGATCTGCACCGCCTTCTGCGCAAAGGCTGCGATGAACATCCTCCCGGGTATTTCCTACTATGTGTGGATCCTGATCTTCGCGGGATTTTTCACGTGGACAAATCTCCGCGGGATCAAGACCTCTGCTCAACTGAATGAGGCCCTTTGCGCAGGAATGGTGATCGTTGTGCTGCTTTTCCTCGCGTGCGTGATTCGCACGGTGTGGCAGCTTCAACACAGTCCCGGTTTCTTCACTCACCCCTTCTATGAGCCGGGTAACTTCCAGATGTCGAACATCTTTGCAGGCACATCCGTAGCCGTGCTGACATACATTGGATTCGACGCCGTTTCGACCTTCTCTGAAGAAGTTGAGAATCCCCGGCGCAACATTCTTCTCGCCACAGTACTTGTTTGCCTTATCACCGGCCTGCTATCAGGTTTGGAAGTCTATGCGGCACAGCTCGTCTGGGGATCGAAGCCCTTTCCAAGCGACCAGATCGAGTCCGCCTTTGCGCTGCTCTCGCGCCAGGCAGGCGGGGTCATCCTTTTCCAGATCATCAACTTCACACTCCTGGTTGCGAACATGGGGTCTGGCATGGGCTCCCAACTCGCCGCCGGACGGCTCCTCTACGGGATGGGGCGGGGGAACGCCCTACCCCGGAAATTCTTTGGTGCGATCGATCCCCAAAACCGCGTTCCGCGAAATAACATCATGGCTGTCGGAGCCTTCGCCCTCGCTGGGGCCGGCGTGCTGGAGTCTTCGCCTCCCGGCTTGGCGGTGGCGCGTATGAGATTGGCGCGCAGGCACTCAATTTCGGAGCCTTCATCGCATTCATGGGCGTGAACGCCGCCGCATTTGCTCATCACATGCGCCAGGGCAAGAGAAGCGACGCCAGTGGCTTCATTGTTCTGGTTCTGGGTTTCGCAATTTGCGGGTTTATCTGGCTGCACCTGAGCCGCCCCGCAATGCTGCTCGGCGCCGTCTGGATGGCCGCTGGGATTATTTATGGAGCCATTCGCACGCGCGGATTCAAGGCTGAACTTGTCACCTTCGAGATCCCTGCGGATAACGCCTAGCGGCTCACGAATTCGCTTTATCTGGGCGGTTCCTCGAGCGAATCGAGTTGAATTTTTTCGCGAATCGCTTCGCCGCGGCCTCCAGCCCCCCGCAATCTTTGCTGGTGTACACTCACCTCGTGCCGCAATTCGTCATTGAGCGCGAGATTCCAGGAGCTGGAAGCCTCTCGGAAAGCGAGATCCGGGAGGTATCGCTGCGCTCGCTGACTGCGCTGAGCCAGATCGGGCCGCAGATACAGTGGCTCCACAGCTATGTCACCGAGGACAAGGTCTACTGCGTCTATCTGGCACCGGACGAGGACACTGTCAGGGAGCATGCGCGCCGTGCGGGAATCCCGGCCGATCGTGTCTCCGCGGTGCGCCGCCTGATCGACCCCGCCGCTTACCGGTAGCTACGCTTCCTCCAGTGAATATTGCACCGCCTGCTCAAGGCTCATCTCATAACCCTGCGCCCACGCATCTTTTCCAGCGGGCTCGCTGAGCGCTTCCCAGGCATTCAGCAATGTGCGATCAAGTTTCGACTGTTCCATTTGAAACAGGGGGGCACTGATTCGCTGACGTATTTTCGCCGCGGCAGCAGCCAACGTGAGTGCGCGCGCGGCGCGTCCGCCGGCCAGGGCGAGACACGCCAGGCCCTCCAGAGCCCGCGCCATTCCCCTCCGGTGTCCCAGGCCCGCGAAGATCTCGAGAGCTTCACGGAATGCAGCCTGAGCGGCCGGATGATCCCCTTGCTCACAATCGATGTTGCCAAGATCCGTCAGTGAACGCGCAGAGCCCCACGGATCATTCGCTTCACGAAATGCTGCCAGAGCGCGCTGGTATAACCCCCGTGCGCCAGCCAATTCGCCTGACGCTCTCGCGATGTCGCCCTGCTGGTTGATGGACCAGGCGGCCCCGGTGCGATCGCCCAGTTCCTCAAAAATCTCCGCAGCCTCGCGCAACGCCCAGCGGGCGCGCGGATAATCGCCCCTCACTTTGACCACGGTGGAAAGGTTGTGGAGGCAGCGCGCGATTGCCTGGCGGTCTGCAAGGATGCGCCAACATGCAAGGCTGCGTTCAAACCCGCTCTGCGCCTCGGAGTAGTCGCCCCGATCGCGCGCTGAAATCGCCAGCGCATTCAGGGACGCGGCGATTCCCGACTCGTCGCCCAGATCCTCATAGAGAGAAAGGCCCTGCTGCAGGTAGCTTTCGGCAGCCTGAAAGTCACCCTGTGAGGTGGCCAGCGCTCCGAGAAAATGCGACACTCGTGCCCGATCTCTCGGGCGCTCTGGGCCGGCAAGCCGTAGAACGACCTCCAGCCTCGCGCGGCCCTCACCCAGATGCTCGCGCATATCCCAGAATCGAAATAGTGCCACGCAGAGCCGGAAACCCCAGTCGAGATCCGCTGCCTGAAAAAGCCAGTCCAGGGCAAAGCGAAGGTTGTCGATCTCAAGGTCGCATTGCCGCAACCAGTTCGTGCGTTCCTCGGAGCCAAGCTCCGGGTTTCCCTCCTCGGCAAGAACAAGACAATACGCGGCGTGGGCCCGTCGCGACGCCGGCTGCTCGCCGCTTTCGATCAGGCGCTCGGTCGCGTACTCGCGAATAGTTTCCAGCATGGCGAAGCGCGGTTCCGTCTGGCCGCGGTCCAACCGCTGCGCCAGGTTCTTATCCACGAGTGACGACAGGCCTTCAAAGATATCGAGACCGAGATCGCGACCTGTATTGCAGACAGCCTCCGCCGCCTCCAATGAGCATCCTCCTGCAAACACTGACAACCGGCGCAACAGCTTTTGTTCCGCCTCATTCAACAAACTGTGGCTCCATTCGATGGCATTCCGAAGAGTCTGTTGACGTTCGGGCAGGTCGACCGCTCCAGTCGTCAGCAACTGCAGAGGATTCTGGAGCCGATCCAGTATCGCCCTGGGAGAAAGAGCCCTGATTCGCGCCGCCGCCAGTTCGATGGCCAATGGCAACCCATCCAGCCGGGCGCAGATTGCCTGGACCGCGGCCTCGTTCTCTTGGGTAATTGCGAAATCCGGCCAGATGGCGGTTGCACGTTGCGCAAACAACTCGATGGCGGAGTTCGGCGGGAGCGGCGACACGGGATACTCCTGCTCTCCGTAGATCCGCAGGCAAGACCGGCTGGTAATGAGTACTTTGAGCGAGGGCCACGCTTCGAGCGTTTCAGCCACAAAGGTTGCCGCTGTGAGAACCTGTTCGAAGTTGTCCAGCAGGAGCAGGAATGACCCCGAGTCCCGCATCTGCTCGCCGATCAGTTGCGGGATGGTGCGATTGGGGACCTGCTTGATCTCGAGCGCATCCGCCAGCGCGGTCGCCACCAGTTTGGGGTTGGTGATGGACGCCAGGCTCACAAACTGAACGCCCGCCGAAAACCGGTTCGTGCTGGCTGCCGCTACGGCAATGGCGAGCCGCGTCTTTCCGGCGCCTCCCGGTCCGGTAAGGCTCAACAGGCGAACGTCCGGCCGATGCAGCAACTCCGCCGCTTCGCTGACTTGCTGCGCCCGGCCGACGAGTGAGGTGCGCGGAACGGGCAGATCATGGCGCTTTCGGGCAGGCGTTCCCGCAGCCGGCGCGTGGCCATCCGAAAGCTCGAAAGGATCGGCCGGGGAAAAGCCGCTGGAACCCGCGGGCAGTCTCATCACAGCAGCCGTGAAGATGTAGCCGCGTTTGGGCACGACCTTCAGCAACTGCTGGCTTCGATCATCAAGTGCGCGACGCAACTCGAGCGTGCACTGTACCAGCGAATCGTCTGTCACGAAGGCGTCGGGCCAGATCGCCTGCATCAGCTCCTGCTTGGCGATCAATCTGCCCGGATGATCGACCAGGTATTTGAGCGTCTCGAAGACCTTGGGACGGAGTCTGATTTCTTCCTGCGCCCTGACCACGCACCCCCGCGCGACATCCAGCGTGAATTCACCGAATTGATACTGCAGGGGATTCGTGTCCAACGGCCCTCCCGTTCTACTGAAATGGCAGGCTGCCTCTGGGTTGGGATTTCGGCTTTTCTTCGGCGTTGTTTCGTTACTCGTAGTTCAAAGGCTTGCTACCTTGAGCTTGCTCGACGGGGCTCGCCCTTCCCCAGCGCCCGGCTAACCCCTCTTACAACGGGCGAAACGTTCTGCAAAGCGGATTCTAGCAAGCACGTAACGGTTGGAGCCACGCAGGACAAGAAAGAGCCCCGTCGAGCAAAGGAGACAAGTCCAATGAAAACAACGCCAATTTCGGTTGCCGCCGCGCATTCCCGGAAGTTTGCGGTTCATTTCCAGTATCTGACCACGCTCGTCGTGTTGAGCGTCAGCCTCCTCTGCATCCTGGCACACAATCGAGACGCTCACGCGACGACGCTGGGACATCTCCGGAGCTCATGGTTCCACTCCCCCGCGGATTCGCGAGGCGCGACCGATTCGGCCTGCCTGCGTTCGGCAGCCCGCTTGTCTGCTCCTGGAACAACCCAGACGACGCATGCGTGAGCTCGACGGCAAGCGAAAGCGCCTTTTGGATCCACAGACCTGGATGTTCAACAACAAACGAGAAGGCGAGGTCGGAAATGAGTACAGCGCAGGTTCCAGCAATCGATATGGACAAATTGAACGCCTTTATCGGTCAGTTTGTGACCGATCTCGGCGCCGCGGTTCACACGGGCATGGTGGTAATCGGCGAGAGGCTGGGGCTCTATAAGGCCCTGGCGCATGGGCCGCTGAGCTCGGCCCAACTCGCCTTCAAGACAAATACAGATGAAAGGTACCTGCGCGAGTGGCTCTCTTCACAGGCCGCCGGCGGCTACATCACCTTCGACGAAAAGACACACAAGTTCAGCCTGACCGAGGAGCAGATCTTTACCATGGCAACGGAGGATAGCCCCGCATATCTGCCTGGAGCATTTGAACTTGCACTGGGGTCGCTTGCGGCGGTTCCCAGAATTGCAGAGTCATTCCGGACAGGCGAGGGGATGGGTTGGCATGAGCATGTGGACGGCGTCTTTCACGGGTGCGAGAAGTTCTTCCGCCCGGGCTACGCCGCAAACCTCGTGAGTTCCTGGATTCCGGCATTGGATGGTGTCGAAAGAGAAACTCGAAGCGGGCGCGCGGGTAGCCGACGTCGGTTGCGGAAAAGGGGCCTCCACGATACTGATGGCCAAGGCCTTCCCCAACTCGCACTTCTTTGGATTCGACTACCACGACAAGTCGATTGAAGCCGCGCGCGAGTCTGCGAAGCGAAACGGCGTAGCCGACCGCGTCACCTTCGAGGTCGCGAGTGCAAAAGCCTTCCCGGGAAGAGATTACGACTTCGTCGCCGTCTTCGACTGCCTGCACGACATGGGTGACCCCATTGGCGCTGCCGCACACGTCCGCCAGTCGCTGGCCAGGAACGGAACGTGGATGATCGTTGAACCCTTCGCTCACGACCAGTTGAAGGACAACCTGAATCCTGTCGGCCGGGTCTACTATTCGTTCTCGACCCTGCTTTGCACGCCTTGCTCTCGTTCGCAGGAAGTTGGACTGTGCCTGGGCGCCCAGGCCGGTGAGTCACGCATTCGGGAGGTTGTGACCGTGGCGGGGTTCAATCGCTTCCGGAGAGCAACGGAAACGCCGTTGAACATCGTGTACGAAGCTCGCCCATGACTTGAGGGTTCTGCGGCGCGCGATGGGTGAAACTCGCGCCCCGCGCGCCTGAGCCCTCGAAAGCGGTCAAAGGTCGTGTCATCCGGGAAATGACATGTTTTCCCGTGCAACGGGTATTTAAGTGCTTTTCAATCGTTCGTTCTTAGGACTAGAGTGGCTGCGCTGAAGCGGGCCCCACATTTCATGCCGGACAGGAGGGAACATGCAACAGGAAGCGATCACTGAGTTCAAGAGCCAGCTCCGCGGTCAATTGATCGGGCCCACCGACGCGAGTTATGACAATGAACGCAAAGTCTACAACGCCATGATCGACCGCAAGCCGCGGCTGATTGCCAAATGTGCTGATGTGGCTGACGTAAGGACATCAATCAGTTTTGCGCAGAAACACGATGTGCGGGTCTCTATTCGCTCCGGAGGTCACAACGCAGGGGGATTGGGAATCGGCGACGATTGCCTGGTCATTGACCTGTCTCCGATCAAGTTTGTCCACGTCGATCCAGCGGCGAAGACGGTTCGCGTCGGCGGCGGTTGCACATGGGGCGATGTCGATCACGCGATGCATACATTTGGGCTCGCCGTGCCGTCGGGAATTATCTCCACGACAGGAGTGGGAGGCCTCACGCTTGGAGGCGGGATGGGATACCTGACCCGGCAGTACGGATTGACGATCGACAATCTGCTGGCCGCCGACGTGGTTCTGGCGGACGGAACCTTTGCAGTGGCTAGCGCCGAGCAGAATCCAGATCTCTTCTGGGCGATTCGCGGCGGCGGCGGCAACTTCGGGGTGGTTACGTCGTTTCTGTTCAAGGCGCAACCTGTCCAGATGGTGTGCGCCGGGCCGATGCTGTGGAACCTGGATCAGGCGACGGACATCATGAAGTGGTATCGCGAGTTCATTGTCAACGCGCCAGAGGAGCTGAACGGGTTCTTCGCGTTCCTCACCGTTCCGCCGGGGCCGCCCTTCCCGGAGAATCTGCACTTCAAAAAGATGTGCGGCATCGTATGGTGCTACACCGGAGTGCTCGAGAAGGCGAACGAGATATTGGAGCCGCTGCGCAAATTTCGCCCGCCTGCCTTTGAGTTCTTTGCGCCTATGCCCTTCCCCATGCTTCAGAGCATGTTCGATGGCCTTTATCCGCCGGGCCTGCAGTGGTACTGGAAAGCGGACTTTGTGAGAGAGCTCAGCGACGAGGCGATCGCACTCCATATCAAGCATGGCTCGGAGTTGCCCTCCCTGCATTCAACCATGCACCTCTATCCAATCAACGGCGCGGCGCGGCGCACAAGCAACACCGACACGCCGTGGAACTATCGCGATGCCAACTGGAGCGAGGTGATTGTCGGGGTCGATCCGGATCCCGCAAACAAGAACCACATCACTGACTGGGCGAGGAACTACTGGGAAGCTCTTCATCCCTACGGCGCAGGCGGGGCGTACGTTAACTTCATGATGGACGACGAAGGCAACGAGCGGATTCGTGCCACGTATGGCAACAACTACGGCAGGCTGGCGAAGATCAAGGCGAAGTACGATCCGCACAATTTCTTCCGCGTCAATCAAAACATTCGGCCCGACGGGGCTGCATAGGTCCTGCTCCGAGATCAGTCCCCGGCGAGTGAATGTTTCTCCGCAATTTCACTGGCGCCTTCATTCGCCGGAACCCAGAAGCGAAAGATAGCTCCCTTTCCCAACGAGCTCGACACTTCAATGTCGCCGCCATGCGCTCGCACGATCGCGCGAGCAATTGCCAGGCCCATTCCTGATCCCTTGCCGCGCGTGCCCGCTTTCTTTCCGCGATAGAACTTCTCAAAGACCATGGGAAGATCGGCGGGATCGATTCCGGGTCCATTGTCTTCCACAGAGAACTCAAGCTTGTCTTTGGAGCTCCGGCCGCGCAGGATAATCCGGCTGTTGTGAGGACAATAACGGGACGCATTTTCCAGTAAATGACGAAGCACCCGGCGGAGCAGGTTGAAATCGAACAAGGCCGGAGAGTCCGGTACGGCCGCCTCAATCACGACCTTATGCTGCGCAAGCATCCCCTGCGACTCCTCAACGGCTCGCTCAAGCAGTTCGTGTATGGACTGGGGGGTGGGCTTCACCTGAACGACCTTGGAGTCGATCTCGGCCATCTCCACTGCCTCGCCGATGAGCAGATCGAGCCGCGAGGCTTCTTCGTCGACCACCGAAGCCAGGTCGAGCCGCGTCGCTTCATCCAATCCTTCGCTGTCGATCAGGGTCGTGGCTGCTGCGCGAATTGAAGTGAGCGGAGTGCGCAACTCGTGCGTAAGCGAGTCGATCAGCGCCACGCGGAGCCGCTCGCTCTCGCGCAAAGCCTCCAACCGCGTGTTTGCCTCGATGGCAATGGCGCGTGTGATCGCGATCGCCACCTGGGCGCAGACTGCGGTCGCCACTTCTCGCGAAAGACGATCCGGCCGCCAGGCCAATGCCCCCACAGGTCGCAGACCGAGCATCAGGGCCTGAGCATCAAATCCTTCCGGGATGGAAAGCGCAGCGCCATGACCGGTCGTCAGAGCGCGCATGTCGGCCTTGAAGAGCTCTGTCAAGTCGGCGTCGGAGGCATGAAACTGGTCGTGGTCGTGCACGTAGAGCACCGCTGATTCGAGTGCAAAGATCCGTTGGATCAATTGAGGCAGCGTGCGAATAAGCCCGGCAGCTTCCTCGTAGAGCATCATCTCCTGGCTCAGAGTGTAGAGGCGTTCCACGTCCTCACGACGCTGCTCAGCCTGCCGTGCCTGGCGTCGCGCACGCTCGGCCACGCGACCCGCAACCAGAGAACTCGCGGCAAAGGTGACCATGGAAACCCATTCCTGGGGGCCGGCAAGCGTGAAAGTGTGAATCGGCGGAAGAAAGAAGAAATCGAATGAAAATGCGCATAGCAACGCGCTGTAGAGCGAGATAATGATGCCGGCTTGCGTTGCTGTCCATACAACCACCAGCAGGAACACCATACCTGCCGTGGTCTCCCGGGCGCCGACCCAGTCAAGCGCGACAGTCGTCAGGAAGGCCGCGAACGTGGCGCCGAACCACCGGGCCAGGTCTCGCGGCTGAGGAATCAAGCGCATGATTGTCTTAACCGGAATGATACTCGGCCCGGGAAATGATTTAAGCTTCCCCTGAAAGAAGAGCATAGATGCCCGGCAGAGTCCTGGTGATCGATGATGAACCGCAGATCACGCGCGTCTTGCGCGCCGCCCTGTCCGCGCAGGGGTTCGACGTGAGAACCGCCAATGACCCTGAGGAGGCCCTGCGCCTGTTTGGCGAGTGGCCGCCTGACCTGGTCGTGACCGACCTTGTGATGCCGGGGATGAGCGGAGTGGATGTGTGCCGCGCGATTCGCAAGACATCCGCCACGCCCGTGCTGGTCTTGTCTGTACGCGACCAGGAACGCGCCAAGATTGAAGCGCTGGATGCCGGCGCCGACGACTATGTGACCAAGCCTTTCAGCATTCAGGAATTGCTGGCTCGCGTACGCGCCCACCTGCGGCGTGCTCCGGAGCGTACGACTGCGGCGATCGAGGTCGGAGATTTTATGGTGGATGAGGCTTCCCATTCAGTCGAAGTCACAGGCAAGCCGATCCATCTCACGCCAAAAGAGTTTGACCTGCTGGTGCATCTGGCCCGGCACGCGGGCAAGGTCATTACCCATCGAGCGCTGTTGACCGCGGTGTGGGGAGCACAATCGGCGCATCAGCCGGAGTACTTGCGCGTCTTCGTGGGCCAGCTTCGCAAGAAGCTGGAAAGCGAGACCGGCAAGCAGTACATCCAGACTGAGCCGTGGGTCGGCTACCGATTCCTCCCCGAAGGATGGATCGGCAAGGACGAACAGAGCTAGAAGCCCCGCACGCGAGATCGCAGAAGTTCCTTCACACGGCGACGCATCTTTATATCTTCTTTAGGTTTCCCTTCCGGCAACGCAACGCAGTCTCAGAAACAATTTATATGTGCATGGAACCCGGCGACCGCCAATTGCGGCCGCCTCATTCTGCGCAGACTGCGAGACTCCCGATGCAAGATCTGACAATGCTGTTCTTCACTGCTGTTTTCTTCGGCGTGGCTTTTCTCTATGTAAAAGCCTGCCAGAAGTTGAGGTAGACATGGATCTGTTTACTGCAATTGCTCTGATCCTCTCCATCATCGTGCTGGCACACCTGATTCTCTCTCTGCTCTTCCCGGAGAAGCTCTGAAATGACTGCAAATGGCTGGGTTCAATTCCTCATCTATTCGGTGGTTCTCCTGCTGACGGTTCGCCCTGTCGGCTTGTACCTCACCCAGGTGCTTGAAGGAGGACGCACGTGGCTCGATCCCGTGCTGCATCCCGTTGAGCGTCTCATTTACAAATTCGGCGGAGTGAAGACCGACCGCGAGATGAACTGGCGCGAGTATGCCTTTGCCATGCTTGGCTTCTCGGCGGTCAGCATGCTGCTGACTTACGGAATCGAGAGGCTGCAGGCTGTTCTTCCCTGGAATCCGCAAAAGCTAGCTGCTGTTGGGCCGGATCTGGCGTGGAACACTGCGGCCAGTTTTACGACCAACACGAACTGGCAGTTCTACACGCCGGAATCCACCATGAGCTATCTCACAGAGATGGCGGCCCTGGCCACGCACAACTTTTTCTCCGCTGCGGTGGGGATCGTTGTAGCAGTGGCCTTGATTCGCGGAATCAAGCGCACAAAATCCGCCACCATCGGCAACTTCTGGGTCGACACGACTCGCACGCTGCTCTACATCCTGTTGCCAGGCTCGATCCTCTACGCGCTGCTGCTGGTAGCCCAGGGCGTGCCGCAGAATCTGCATGCATACACCTCGGCGCACACGCTCGAGAACCAGACTCAAACCATCGCCCAGGGACCTGTGGCATCGCAGGAAGCCATCAAGATGCTCGGCACAAACGGCGGCGGCTTCTTTAATGCCAACAGCGCGCATCCTTTCGAGAATCCAACGCCCTTCTCAAATTTCCTTCAGATCCTGTCGATCTTCCTCATCCCGGCCGGATTGACCTATACGCTGGGCCGTATGACCGGCTCGCCGGGACACGGTTGGGCCGTATTCGCAGCAATGTACGTCCTGTTCGCAGCCGGGTTCACAACGCTCTACTGGGCAGAAGCGCATCCGCATCCGCTGATCCATAACGCGATGCAGACCGTTTCCACGACGGCGCCTGGCGGCAACATGGAAGGCAAAGAGGTCCGGAACGGGATCGCGGAGAGCGCGCTCTTCGCCACCATAACCACAGACGCAAGTTGCGGCGCGGTCAACGGCATGCATGACAGCTTCACTCCGATCGGCGGCCTTGTCCCGCTGACAAACATCATGCTTGGCGAAGTCATCTTCGGCGGCGTCGGAGCCGGACTCTACGGCATTCTGATCTTCGTCGTTCAGGCTGTCTTCATCGCCGGCCTCATGGTGGGCCGCACACCAGAGTATCTGGGAAAGAAAATCGAGGCATACGACGTGAAGATGTCGATGCTTTACGTGCTCATCTTTCCTCTCATCATTCTTTCTCTCACGGCCGCCTTCGCGCTTTCGCCGACATTCGGTCTGTCAACGTTGGGCAACAACGGGCCGCACGGCCTTTCCGAAATACTCTACGCCTTTACCTCGGGAGCGGGAAACAACGGCTCGGCCTTTGCGGGCCTGGGACCGAACTGGTGGTACAACGTCGCGCTGGGATGGGACATGCTCATCGGACGCTTCCTGATGATGATTCCAGTCATTGCGCTGGCCGGCAACCTCGCTCAGAAGAGGAGCATTCCCCCTTCACCGGGGACCTTCCCCGTGAATACACCCTTATTCACGGCACTATTGGTCAGTGTCGTTCTGATTCTCGGTGCACTGACATTCTTCCCGGCACTGAGCCTGGGCCCGATTCTCGAACACCTGCTACTTAAAGCCGGACAGCTTTTCTGAGGAGATTCGAATGAACATTTATGACAAAGTTGACGCTCCGGCGCAGACTGAGGTTCAGTCGGATTCTGCCACACCGGTCACACAAGCAGTTGCGGAGCCAGGAATTCAAGCTCCGGCCGGCGATACGGTTCCACGCACGGCGCGCAAGAGGATGAGTCACTCTGGACTGATTGAGAAGCGGGCACTGTGGGACAAGCAAATCGTAAGCCGCGCTATTTTGGACGCGTTTCGCAAGCTTGATCCGCGCTGGATGTTCAAGAACCCGGTGATGTTTGTCGTGGAAGTCGGCAGCCTGCTCACCTCCGCGTTGCTGATGGACAACCTCATCCACCATCGCCCGGGAACCGTCTTCAACCTCCAGATCACGCTCTGGCTGTGGTTCACGGTGTTGTTCGCCAACTTCGCTGAAGCTATGGCCGAGGGCCGCGGCAAGGCGCAGGCCGATACGCTGCGCAAGGCCAAGGGCGAGACCATCGCCCAGCGCTACACCGACGCGGGCGCACTTGAAGACGTCTCGTCAGGACATCTCCGCGCCGGAGATGTCATCTACGTCGTCGCCGGCCACTATATTGCAGGGGACGGTGAGGTAATCGAGGGCGTCGCCTCTGTAGACGAATCTGCGATTACGGGCGAGTCAGCTCCGGTGATTCGCGAGGCGGGCGGCGACCGGTCAGCCGTTACAGGCGGCACAAAAGTTCTCTCTGACTGGATAAAAGTCCGGATCACGTCGAACCCCGGCGAAACATTTCTTGATCGCATGATCGCGCTGGTTGAAGGCGCCTCCCGGCAGAAGACGCCCAACGAGATCGCGTTGAGCATTCTGCTCTCAGGACTGACCATCGTATTTCTGCTCGCCGTGGTCACTCTGCAGCCATTCGCCATTTACTCCAAGGCGCCGCAGACGATTTTCGTGCTCGTCTCACTGCTTGTTTGCCTGATTCCGACGACGATCGGCGGACTGCTCTCAGCCATTGGCATAGCAGGAATGGATCGGCTTGTTCAATACAACGTTCTTGCCATGAGCGGGCGCGCGGTTGAAGCAGCAGGCGACGTGAACACGCTCTTGCTCGACAAGACCGGCACGATCACGCTCGGCAATCGGCAGGCGACAGAGTTCCGTCCGGCGCCTGACGTCAGCGCGGAACACCTGGCCGATGCAGCGCAGCTTGCGTCGCTTTCTGACGAGACACCGGAAGGCCGATCGATCGTTGTCCTGGCCAAGGAGAAGTACAACCTGCGCGGTCGTGACCTCGTTGATATTCACGCCGAGTTCGTGCCCTTCTCGGCTCAGACACGCATGAGCGGCGTGAACCTTCAGGGCAAGCGCATTCGCAAGGGATCAGTTGACGCGATTGCGCGCTTTCTCGAAGACCAGGGATCGTCTCTCCCCAGGCGCGTGCGCGAGAACGTCGAGGAGATTGCACGTGCCGGAGGAACTCCGCTTGTCGTCGCGGAAAACTCAACTGCCCTTGGCGTAATTTACCTCAAGGACATCGTGAAGGGCGGACTGAAGGACCGCCTCGCGCGCCTGCGCGCCATGGGCATTCGCACCATCATGATCACGGGCGACAATCCTCTCACTGCGGCCGTAATTGCGCGTGAAGCTGGAGTCGACGACTTCCTGGCGGAGGCCAAGCCCAAGGACAAGATGGACCTGATCAAGCGCGAACAGGGCAAGGGGAAACTCGTTGCCATGACCGGCGACGGCACAAACGACGCTCCGGCGCTCGCTCAGGCCGATGTTGGCGTAGCAATGAATACAGGCACGCAGGCGGCGAAAGAGGCCGGCAACATGGTCGACCTCGATTCGAATCCCACGAAGCTCATCGAGATCGTTGAGATCGGCAAACAGTTGCTCATGACGCGCGGCGCGCTCACGACCTTCTCGATCGCGAACGACGTCGCCAAGTACTTCGCCATCATTCCTGCGATGTTTGCCGGTGCATTTCCGGTGTTGAACGTGCTCAACATCATGTTTCTGCACTCGCCGCAATCGGCCATTCTGTCAGCGGTGATCTTCAATGCGCTGGTCATCGTGGCCTTGATTCCCCTCGCGCTCAGAGGCGTGAAGTATGAGCCGAGGCCCGCCGAGGCGCTGCTGCGCCGCAACCTGCTCATTTACGGCGTCGGCGGAGTGCTTGTGCCCTTCGTCGGCATCAAGGCGATCGACCTGATTCTCGTCGCCGCTCACCTGGCATAAAGGAGAAAGACCGTGCATTCAACTCTCGCCCCCGCCGCTCCGCAGGTCGCATCGCCGACGCACTCCGTATGGCGCACCTCAATTCGTTTCACCCTCATTGCGACAGTCCTGTTCGGGGTGGCATATCCGCTGCTTGTCACCGCCATCGCGGGCGTGCTCTTCCCGCACAAGGCAGCCGGCAGCCTTATCTTGAAAGATGGCCAGGTCATCGGTTCTGAATTGTTGGCGCAAAGCTTCACCTCGGATCGCTACTTTCATCCACGGCCTTCCGCGGCGGGCAACGGTTACGATGCCACCTCCTCAGGTGGATCAAATCTTGCGCAGTCGAATGCCAAGCTTGTGCAGCGCATTCAGGGCGACATCGACAAGCTGAACGCTGAAAACCCCGGCAAGCCTGTTCCGATCGACCTGGTCACCACGTCCGGCTCCGGGCTCGATCCTGACATCACACCCGACGCTGCGTATTTTCAGGCTTCACGCGTTGCCAGGGCCCGCAAGATGAGCGACGAGAGCATTCGGGCCCTCATCGAAAACCAGATTCAAGGGCGGCAGTTCGGCCTGCTCGGCGAGCCTCGCGTAAACGTCCTCGCGTTGAACCTCGATTTGGACGGCAACGCAAAATGAAATACGCGATCTGAAGACTGGCCCGCACAGCCAGGTGACGCGACTGGAAGAACTGCCAGTTCCCGTATCGCCTGGCTATCCCTAACCTTCTCATTGCGAAGAACGCAATGAGGAAGAGCCATGTCCAAAGCTACTAAGAGGATCGCGATTAACACGGGCGGCGGCGATGCACCCGGACTCAATGCGGTAATTCATGGGGCAGTCTACGCCGCGCGCGGATTGGGCTGGGAAATCTTCGGAATCCGCGATGGCTACGACGGGCTGCTCGAACCTGAACGATATCCCAACGGGGGTCTGGTGGAACTCCGCCGTTCCATAGTGCGGGAGATCTCCCACCTCGGCGGCACGATCCTGGGAACCACGAACCGCGGCAACCCATTCCATCGCGCCGTTGTGCAGCCCGATGGAAGCACGATTGATACAGATCGTTCTGGAGAGCTTATTCAGCGTTTCCGGGATAACGGCATCGAAGCGCTCATCGCAGTGGGCGGCGACGGCAGCCTGGCCATCGCGAATGAACTGCAGAAAAAAGGTCTTTGCGTCATCGGCGTGCCAAAGACCATCGACAACGATCTCGAATCGACCTCGATGACGTTTGGATTCAACACGGCCGTCTCCTTTGCAACGGAGTGCATCGATCGGCTGCATTCCACCGCGCTCTCGCATCAGCGGATCATGGTTGTGGAAGTGATGGGCCGATATGTCGGATGGATTGCGCTTCACTCGGGTCTGGCGGGCAGGGCTGACGTCATTCTCATCCCGGAGATTCCATACTCTCTTGAGAAGGTGGCGGCGCACCTCAAATCCAAGCACGAACAAGGGAAACCCTACTCTATCGTGGTGGTTGCTGAGGGAGCCAGGCCCACTGACGGCGAGGTGACGGTGAAGAGCCGCGAACCTGGAAGAGTGGAGCGCCTCGGCGGCGTTGGAGAGCGAGTTGCCGCTCAGCTGCAGGAACTCACGGGAAAGGAAAGCCGTTGCGTGGTGCTGGGCCATCTGCTTCGCGGAGGATCACCAACTGCGCTCGACCGCAATCTCGGTGTAACCTTCGGCGCAGGTGCGGTGACCGGGCTGGCAAAGGGCCTGAACGGCGTCATGGTGGCGCTGTGGCCGCCGCGCCTTGAGTTTGTGCCGTTGCAGGAGGCAATTGCCAAGCTCAAGTACGTTCCGGCTGATAGCGAAGGCGTTCTCGTTGCGCGCGCGCTCAATGTCTGTCTTGGTGCCCGGTAAAGCCATCCGGCCTGCCTTACCCAGCTCTCAGGAAGACGCCAGAGGTCAGTTGCAGACGCGGTCATCGTGGAAATGACCGCTCGGCAGCATCGAATTGAGAAATTTTGAGCATCCCGTAATCTTCTGATAAGACTCGTCGTTTGCGAGAGAATTTGGATCGATCGAGTATTTCCCCGTATCCATCCTCTTTCTCTCTGCAACGAGCTTGTCGTTCCAGGTGCTCATAAGGTTGAAGTGATTGGTCAGCAGCCGCAGAGCACTCTGGTCCTCGTCATTTGCGGCTGCCACCTTTGCCAGTCGCAACTGGTCCGCTGCCCGGTCGTGAAAGGCCACCAGGCGGCTTCCGTCTCCCGGAACCCCACGTTGAACCGCGTAGGCCAGCGTGTTGGTCCACTCTTTGATGGTTGCAACACCCTGTAAAGCGGCTCTGATGAAATTGTCAGACAGGCCCGCAGCCGGCTGATCAGCTGGGGCAGCCTGTGCGTCGCCTCCAGCCGGTACCGTAAGAACGATTTTGCCCCCACTGAAGCTCAACGATCCATGAGTAATCCTGACAAGCGATTCGAGATCAACATAGGACTTGCCATCGATCTGGTAGATCATTGCGTCCCCGGTGTGCCCGTTGATCACCAGCGTCTTTTGCTTGTAATGGGACTGTGCCGTCGCAATCCCGGTCAGGATGATCGGAATGGCCGCAAGATACAGATGCTTCTTGTTATTGCACATAAGCAGACCTCTCCATCATTTCGTGAAGCCCAGCGCTCACAATGTAGCCCTCTCTCAAGAACGCTGGTACTGGCAAAACGCTCAGGTCAGGGATTTGCCGGCGAAATCTCTGGTTCATCGAGCGTCTCTTCGGCCTCATCCCCTCGGGTGAGGATGACGCAGCCGGCAACCGCGGAGACAAGAGACGCTACCAGAATGGCGATCTTGGAAATCTCGAGGATCTCCCCGAATTCAAAAGCAAGGCCAGAAACGAACAGAGACATCGTGAACCCAATTCCGCAGAGGCACCCCGCCCCGACGATATGACCCCACGTGACATGCGCAAGTGGTGAAACGAGTTTGGTCTTCACCGCAAGGTAGCTGAAGAGCCAGATGCCCACCGGCTTTCCGACGACCAGGCCGAGGACCACACCCAGGGCCACGGGGTGCCTTATCGCAGCAGCTCCATAGCCGAGAACGTTCACGCCCGCATTAGCGAGAGCGAACAGCGGCATGACCAGAAAGCCTATCCAGGGTTGGAGAGAGTGTTCAATCCTATGCAGAGGCGACTCCACGAGCCCCACCTTCTGCTCCAGCGTGTGAATGATCGCATGCTCTTCAAAAGAGTTCGCTTCCACCTTTTCGAGTCTGTTGAGAAGAGATCGGCTCTGCTTCAGGAATTGCGACTTGTCGAGAAACGTCCGCGCGGGAATTGTGAAAGCAAGAAGAATCCCGGCGATGGTGGCGTGCACGCCGGAACTGAGAACGCAACACCAGGCAAAGACACCGGTGACCGCATATATCGTTGGATTGCGTATTCCGAGAACATTCGCGATGAACGCAAACGCGATGCAGACCAGTCCCAGGATGAGGCTGACAAAGTTGATATGGGTGGTGTAAAACATCGCGATCACGATGACAGCAAAGATGTCATCCACAATTGCCAGGGCGGTCACAAAGACCTTGAGCGCGATAGGCACGCGTTTCCCAAGAACCGTAAGCGCTCCGAGCGTAAAGGCGATGTCAGTGGAGATGGGAATAGCCCAGCCTCTACTCGTGTCGCCGCCCCTCGCAACTGCGAGATAGATCAACGCCGGCGCAACCATGCCTCCGATCGCGGCCAGGAAGGGAAAAGCAGCACGCCGCAGGGAAGAAAGCTCTCCCACCAGAATCTCGCGCTTGATCTCAAGCCCAACAAGAAAGAAGAAGATCGACATCAGGCCGTCGTTGATCCACTCATGCCAGTTCTCGGTGAGAACAAACTTCCCGAACCCGATTGAAAATGGTCGCTCAAAGATCTCATGGTAGCTGTGTTCCCACGGAGAATTGGCCCAGAAGATGGCCAGGACTGTTGTCGACAACAGAACAATCCCGCCCGCCGCTTCCATACTTGCAAAACGAACAAAGGGGCTGGTGATGACTTCTATCGGCGTCGGAGGTGTCTGGGCGGTTTGCATCAGCCTGCCTTGTTGATAGACGAATCCCCGGCCGGCGGCAACTGTAACTTCTGCTAGGCGCGGCGGGACGAGCAACACTCGGGCGCACGAGAATGGAACTCAAACGTCCTGCCGAAGAGAAGGCGCCGACTCGACTACGCTTTGATTGGCCTCCTGCTTCCGGAATGCTTTGATCGCTGCCCGGAGGGTTGGAAATGTGAGGATCCCCCCGGAGTCAAAATCAAGGTGATGCTTCTTGCGCCATTCCTCCCACTCAGTTTGTCGACCTGCCGCAACGAACCGGACACCCGATTCATTCAGAGTTTTGATAACGTCTCTGACAGTGAATAGCCCCGTGGAGTCGACCATTGACACAGGAATCATATCGATGACAAACCACTTCAGGTTCGCGGCATCCACGGCCGCGGCCGCAAGGACCTCCCGCTTGAAGAATGGCGCGTTGAAGAACACAATGGGCGCATTGAAGCGAAACAGACAGATCCCGGGGAATGTCTCTGCGATCGAATGACGCCCGACAAAGTGCAGCCCGGGCATACCCTCCACGGCCCCGAGAACCTCAACCTTGGGCCGGCTCATGAGCTTGATGAAACGCAAGATCGCCAGAATGACCGCAATCAGGATCGCGTGAATTGCTCCCACCGCAACGACGCCTAACGTCGCCAGGATCGAAAGGGCAAACTCCTCCTTGTCAATCTTGAACAGCAGCTTCAGCGTGGAGATATCGATCAACGAGAGTGCGGCTTTGACAAGGATGGCGCCAAGAGCGGCAATCGGCACGTATTGAAGCGGCCCAGTGAAGAAGATCAGAACAATCGCCACGGTTGCTGCCGTTACGAGCCCGGTAACCTGAGTGCGCCCGCCGCTTGCATCGCTCATTGCGGTTCGCGAGTCTGCGCCGCTCACTGCAAAGGATTGCGAAAATGCCGCAGCGATGTTCGCAGCGCCGAGAGCGGCAAATTCGCGGTCGGCATCAATGTCATATCGGTTCTTCGAGGCAAAGCTGCGCGAAGTCAGCATCATGCTCGAGAACGTGACGAGTGCCAGGCCGCAAGCGTCGTCAAACAATTCTGGAATATGCTCGAAGGGGATTGATGGAATGCCGAGCATAGGCAATCCCGCAGGAACCGAACCCACCGTCCTGACGCCGTGATGATCAAGGCTCAGGAACTTTGTTGCGGCGGCAACAATCATCATCGCCACCAGGGCAGCCGGCACCTTGCGGAGATATCTGGGCGCGAATGCAACAATCGCGAACGTCGCCAGCCCAACCGCAAGCGTAGGGAAATGTGTCTGTCCAATCTTCGACACGAATTCGATGAGACGAGGCACGATGCCGCCCGCGTCGATTGAGAAGCCAAAGATCTTTCCGATCTGTCCCAGGATGATGCTCAGCGCTACACCATTGAGAAATCCCACCAGGATAGGCTTCGAAAGAAAATCAGCAAGCGCGCCGAGTCTGAAGAATCTCGCAACAATGCAAAGCAGACCCGCGAGGAAGGTGAGAGTGATCGAAAGAGAGAGGTACAGCTTCTGGTCGCCCTCAGCAAGCGGAGCAACGGCCGAAGCGACCAGCGCGCACGTTGAAGCGTCGGGGCCAACGATCAACTGGCGCGATGTGCCGAAGATGGCATAGGCCACCAGAGGAAAGATGCTGGCGTATAAGCCCACAGCCGGGTTGAAGCCGGCCAGTTGGGCGTATGCAACACCCACGGGCAACGCAACTGCCGCCACCGAAAGACCAGCGACCAGGTCGTGAGGAAAGTCTGCCCTGTCATAGTGCAGCAGTTTGGCAAGTCCGGGCGCCACACGCTCTAGAAGCGATCCCTCTCCAGTCGCCTTTTGCTTAGCGTCCCTCATCCCTGCGCACGCAGCGCATGCCGTCAATCGAAGCAGAGTATAGAAACTGCGAAGGCCACGGAACTGGGAAAAGTACCAGACCTACTCCGCAGCTATGATCGTCCCTGCGCACTCGCCGAAGCCGATCTTCGGCAGGCCAGGCCCTTGACAGCAGGCGCGAAAGACAACCCGATCGCCGTCAGCAAGAAAGTTCCGCACTTCGCCGCTCGGCAGGCGAACTGGCTCGACGCGATGCTTCATCTCGAGCAGGCAGCCCTCCGATCCTTCGTTCGGCCCGGAGATTGTGCCAGTGGCGAGCAGATCGCCGGGGCGCAGGTTGCAGCCGTTGCTGGCATGGTGAGTCAGCAGTTGCGGGATCGTCCAATAAAGATCGCGAAGATTGCTTCTACCCATGAGCATGGGAGGAGTACCCGCTGCCCGCATTCGCTCCGATTCCAATAAAATCTCAAGAACAACGTCAATCGCGCCAGCAGTTCCCGCCGGTTCGCGCAGATATACCAGCGGCGCCGGATCCCCTTCAGGGCGCGCGGCAGCCGCTACCCGATACGGCGCCAGAGCTTCCATGGTCACCACCCATGGAGAGATGGTCGTCGCAAAATTCTTCGCCAGGAATGGACCCAGCGGTTGATACTCCCACGATTGGATGTCGCGTGCCGACCAGTCATTCACCAGGCACAGCCCGAAGATGTGCTGCTCTGCCTCGGCGATCGGAATGCTCTGACCGCGAGAATTCCCGGGGCCGACAAAAGCGCCTATCTCCAGTTCGTAATCCAGAGACTTTGACGGGCCAAACACGGGCTCCGCGTCTGAAGACTTGCTCTGTCCGCACGGTCTCCGAATCTCCTGCCCGCTGACCACGATCGACGAGGCCCGGCCGTGATAGCCGATCGGGACATACTTGTAATTCGGCAGCAGCGGATTGTCAGGGCGAAACAGCTTGCCGACCCGCGTGGCGTGATGGATCGAAGCGTAAAAGTCGGTGTAGTCGCCGATCCGCGCCGGCAACTGCATCAAGGCTCCGCGCATCGGCATCAGAAGCGCTCCGATGCTGCGCTGCGTCTGCTCATCCGCTTCTGAATCTAGGAGGGTCATCATGCGCCGGCGCAGCATGGACCATGATTGAGGTCCCAGAGACATCAGCGCATTGAGCGCATCCTCCCTGCACGCCTCCGCAATCTCTTTGGACAGCTCCCTGAAGAATCCTTGTTCGCGCAGGCGCGGAGATCGAGAATCTGATCGCCAATCGCAATGCCAATTCGAGCCTGCTCATCGCGGCGAAAAGCTCCGTAAGGCAGATTCTCGATCGGGAAATCCGTATCCGCATCATTCGCGGACCGAACCCAGCTCTTCACAGCCATCCGAGTGCCTCCAGATCGCGAATCGGCTCTTCAAAGGAACAACTTCCGAAACTGGTCATGAACTTCTGCCGCACTTCGCGCACCTGATCAGCGGTCCAGCGCAGCGAGCCCCACCCAATCGCGCCGTCGCTTATCTCCCAGGAATCTTTGCCCTCTTCCTTCAGTAGCCGTTCCGCGTCGCTCACATCACCTCCAAAGTACACCAGCATCGCGGCGCAGAGGAGATTAACAAAGCCGTGCATCATCCCGGCCGGGCTGTCAGGTTCATACGTAAAGCGATGACGGGAGCGGATTGGATGATGCAACCCGGCGGTTGCCTTAAATGGAATCCCTCGGGCCGCTAGCACCTGCAATGCTTTCGCGGTGTCGCTTGCCCTGGGGAACGCCTCGGCGACAACGCCTCCCATGCGCAGCTTTGCCCGTGCACCGGTGCCGGCAATGGCATCATGCAAGTCCGGCTCTTGGTCGCCAACTGGAACTTCGAAATACGCCGCCACACCTGAGGGAACGCGCTTGCTCAATGATGCAACGTCTTCAGATCGCGACGGCTTGATCTCTATCGATTCAATGCGAACCCCCGTCTCCATTCGCTGTGACAGGCTGGCCCAATCAGTGGAAGGCGGTCCCACGACGCTCACTCTCAGGTCGCCAATGGAGCCGCCGGCAACATTGCGAAGCTCTCCGATCCGATTCGAGTCGATAACAAATCGCCCCAATGCGTATCCGTGTTTTCCTTGTCGATAACTCAGATAGTTTTGTGCCGCGGAGCGCATGTCGAGGCCGGCAGGCGGATAGAGGCCCGCATAGTCAATGAGCCCCGCGAGCAGAGTCTCGATCGCGTTCATTTCTTCTTTGGCTTCGCCTTGGGCTTGGGCGGAAAATGCTTCTTCAAGCCCTGCCAGCATTCGAAGTATTCATGCTGCAGAATGCGCGTGTTCATCGCGAACTCGGTCGGCCGCACGACAAGCTGCGTTTCGAACATGAAGGCCAGCGTGTTGGCCAGATACTGCGGCTTCAGCTCGGCGGCAGTTGCGCGCTCGAATGTCTCCGCATCCGGCCCGTGACCGGCCATGCAGTTGTGCAGGCTCGCTCCGCCCGGCACGAAGCCCTCGGCCTTGGCGTCGTATGCGCCGAACACCAGTCCCATGAATTCATTCATCAGGTTGCGATGAAACCACGGCGGACGGAAGGTGTGTTCCGCCACCATCCAGCGCGGCGGAAAGATGGCGAAGTCGCAGTTGGCCGTGCCGGGAATCGTCGACGGCGCGCTCAGCACCGTGTAGATCGACGGATCAGGATGATCGAACGAGACGGTGTTGATGCAGTTGAACAGCGCCAGATCGTACTTGTACGGCGCGTAGTTTCCGTGCCACGCCACCACGTCGAGCGGCGAGTGATCGATGAACGCCGACCACAGCCGCCCCAGAAACTTCGCAGTGATATGGAACTCGCCTTCGCGATCTTCAAAGGCCGCAACGGGCGCTTTGAAATCGCGCGGATTCGCCAGCCCGTTCGCGCCGATCGGGCCCAAGTTCCGGCAGCCGGAACGGCAGGCCGTAGTTCTCGCAGATGTATCCGCGCGCCTGCTTCTCCGCCAGCACCACGCGGAACTTGACGCCGCGCGGAATCACGCAGATCTCTCCGGGCGCAACCTCGAGAATTCCCAAGCTCGGTGTGGAAGCGCAGCGCGCCCAGTTGCGGCACGATCAGCAATTCTCCGTCGGCGGTGTAGAAGAAACGATCGTCGCATCGACGCATTCGCCGCATAGAGATGAATTGCGACGCCAACCTGCATCGCCGGATCGCCGTTGCCGCCGAGCGTGACGATGCCATCGACGAAGTCCGTCTTCTCTTCGGGAATTGGCAGCGGATCCCAGCGCAGTTGATTCGGCGTGGTCGGCACCTCAAGAAACGGCCCGCTGCGAATCAGCCTGGTCGGAATCTCTTCGTAAGGACGATGCGTGACCGACGGCCGAATGCGATATGTCCAGGTGCGCCGATTGGTTGCCCGCGGCGCGGTAAAGGCGTGCCGCTGAACTGCTCGGTGTACAAGACCGAGCGGATGCTTCTGCGGCGCGTTCTGGCCGACGCGGCAAAGCACCTGCAACCGCCTCCGTCGCGAATTCATTGCCGAAGCCGGACTGATATCGAATCTCCTCGGACATGTCTTTCCCCTTCACAATCGGCCCGTCGCTTGCACGGCTGCTCGCCTCGTGCATTGCCTCGTAGATCTGGTCGAAGCTGCTTACTGCGAACAGCAGCTTATGAAGCTCATCCACCTTAACCGGTGTCGACAAGCACCTCGTCCAGCGAAAAGTCGTGGACCGCGCAATGGCCATCGATCACGTTCATGCACTCGCCATGGCAGCTGATGAGCCCGCTGCCGTAGACCTTGACTTCAGCTCCCTTCGCGGATCAGGCCGAACTCGACCGTGTACCAGAACAGGCGTCCGAGCTTTTCCAGCACCTCTGGGTCGTCAATCGACGCGCAGACGCGACCGTAGTGCTCCAGAAAATCCGCAAACACCGCATGCGCATGCATCGGCACATGGCCGAAGACATCGTGAAAGATATCGGGCTCGGGCGTGTACTCGAGCGATTCCCTGCTGCGCAGCCACGTCGTCGTCGGAAATCGGCGCGTGGCCAGCATCTCAAAAAACGCGGGCGCGGGCAGGAATCCGCTCACTGGCGTCGAATTCCAGCCCGTCCGCGGCTCCAGCCGCGCGCTGATCGACGCAAGGTTCGGCAGCCGGTCCCGTTGCAGGCCGATGATCTGAAACCCGTCGAGATATTCGCGCGCCGCGTGCTTTTCCAGTTCCGGAAGCACGCGGCCCACAAGCTCAGCCCAGACAGCGTGCTGCTCGTCGGTATAGGCCTCGTAATCCTGCTCGATCATGTAGGGCTCGGCTGCTGACAGCGATTCGGTCTTCATCTCGATTCTCCATCGGAGCCGCTACAGGTTGCCCCTCGCCTGCTGTTCGCGCTCGATCGCTTCAAACAGCGCTTTGAAGTTGCCCTTTCCAAAGCTCCGGCTCCCCTTGCGCTGAATGATCTCGAAGAACAGCGTCGGCCGATCTTCCACTGGCCGCGTGAAGATCTGCAGCATGTACCCCTCGTCGTCGCGATCCACCAGGATCCCGAGCTTTTCCAGTTCATCCACGCGGCTCATCGATCGTTCCCACGCGGCCTTGCAGCTCCGTGTAGTAGGTGTGCGGAACATGCAGGAACTCGACTGCCCTGCTCGTGCAGCCTGTGTCACCGTGTGCAGAATGTCGTTGGTGGCCAGCGCGATATGCTGCACGCCCGGCCCCGGATAGAAGTCCAGGATACTCCTCGATCTGCGATTTCCTCTTTCCCTCCGCCGGTTCGTTGATCGGAAACTTCACGTACCCGTTGCCGTTTGCCATCACCTTCGACATCAACGCCGAGTACTCCGTGGAGATGTCCTTGTCGTCGAAGTGCTGGTAGAGCGAGAAGCCCATCACTCTCGCATAAAAGTTCACCCACTCGTCCATCTCGTGCCAGCCGACGTTGCCCACCATGTGATCGACGTGCAGCAGGCCGACCGGCCTCGCAACCGGATCGTTTTCAATTGCGCGATACCCCGGCAGGAACGGCCCTGAGTATCTGCCTCGCTCTACAAACGTGTGGATCGTATCTCCGTACGCGCGAATGCTCGAGAGCACCACCTGCCCGTGCTCGTCCGCCAGTACGTATGGCTGAGCCACGCTGACGGCACCCCGGCGTGTCGTCTCGCGCCATGCCCGCCGCGCATCATCCACCCAGAGCGCAATCACCCGCACGCCGTCTCCGTGCCGATTTACGTGTTCCGCGATTGCGTTTCCGCCGCGAAGAGGGGTGGTAAGGACGAAGCGGATCTTTCCCTGCTGCACCACATAGGAGGCGCGATCGCGCTGACCGGTCTCCGGACCTGCGTAGGCCACCAGCGACATGCCAAATGCGGTGCGGTAGTAGTAGGCCGCCTGCCGCGCGTTGCCCACGTAGAACTCCACGTGGTCCGTGCCTTTCAGCGGGAGAAAATCCGGGTCGGATGCGACAGGCTCAGCAGCATGGTGATTCAGAAACTCGGTGGGAAAAGTGTGCGCAGGGGCGCTCATTGCGGAAACCTCCTCGCCGGGAACGCAGGGAAATGCAGGGAAGCATCCCGGCTATGGCCATAAGATAGGCCCGCTCGAATAGCACTGAGAATGGCGATCCTATGAAAAACGACTGTCCAAACTTAACGAGATTAAGCATAATAAGGTCGCCACTTAAGGATTGCTGGCCAATGCCACATAAGACCGTCCCCAACGTTTTCGAGCTGGACTCGATCGCCTGGAAGATCCTTGAGGCGCTCCAGCAAAATGCCCGCCAGTCTTTCGCCGAGCTCGGCAGAAAGATCGGGCTCTCGACTCCCGCCGTTGCAGAACGGGTTCACCGCCTTGAAGAAGCCGGCGTCATCACCGGGTACCACGCCTCGCTCAACAGCGCCAAGCTCGGCGTTCCAATTCGCGTGCTGGTGCGCCTGACCATACCCGGCGGCGAGATGCAGATCACTCGCACAGTTACCGCGATCAAGGAACTCTCCGAGATCAGCCGCTGCCACCGCATCACGGGCGCCGAATCGTTTGTCATCGAAGCCGATGTCGTCTCCATTCGGCACCTCGAAGCGCTGATCGACCGGCTTTCCGCACTTGGCGCAACCTCTACCTCGACCGTTCTGTCGTCACCCGTTGAGCGCAGAGAGATCCAGGAGAAACAGATTGAGGCATTTGAGAAGTACCTTTAGTGACAGGCAGCATCGGTGTTATGCGTCTTTTCATCGGAATCCCGCTGGCAGCGCAAGTCATTGAAGAACTCTCCGCGATCTGTCAACGCCTTCGCTCCGCTCGCGACGGGCTTCGGTGGTCGGCGCCCGTCTCCTGGCACATCACACTCCAATTCCTGGGAGAAACTCCCGAAAATCAATACAACTGCCTTCTGCCGCGACTCCGCGGGATCAAGGCTCCCGGGATCTCCATGCGGCTTGAAGGGCTCGACGCCTTTGACCGCGTCGGGGTGTTCTTTGCCGGTGTCGACGTTTCGCCGCAACTGGCTCTTCTTCAGCGGCACGTTACCGCTGCAACGGCCCAGTGCGGCTTCGTTGCCGAAACGCGACCCTATCACCCGCATGTGACCTTGGCGCGCGCCAAAGGCGACAGGCGCGGCCGCAGCCTGCGTGAACTGAAAAGCAAAGTGGGACGCGAGCCCCGCTTCTCCAGCTTCACCGCGAATGAGTTCCTTCTGTATGAGGCGTTCCTCTCTCCAGCGGGCTCGCGCTACGAGGTTCGTGAGCGCTTCATCTTCGCAGCGCCAATAAATTAGACGGGTTACCGTCACTCGTTCCGGACCTTCCCACCCACTATGATGGAGTGCGAAAGAAAGCAAGTCTTGTTTCACCCCCAGGAGTACGATGACCTTTCCTGCGCCCGCACCGTCCGACGCGAAATCGCAATTGCGAAAAACAATGGGCTTCTGGGATGTGCTGCTCTTCAACATCGCCACGGTCCTGGGGCCTCGCTGGATCGCCGCCGCCGGCCACAACGGCACCTCTTCCATCAGCCTGTGGGTCATAGCGGCGCTATTCTTTTTCGTCCCCGGCGCTCTCGTTATCAACGAGCTCTCCTCGCGATTCCCCGAAGAGGGCGGACTCTATGCGTGGTCGAAAGAAGCCTTCGGAGACTTCCACGGATTCATCGCCGGCTGGACTTACTGGATCTACACCATCTTTTATTTCCCAGGCCTGCTTCTCGCCAGCGCCTCGATGGCCGCTTACATCATCGGAGGCCGCGGCGTCGCGCTGGCCCAGAACCGCACATTCCTCCTGTCGGTTTCTCTCGGCCTGCTGCTGGTGGCCGTGATCCTCAACATCATCGGCCTCAACATCGGCAAATGGCTTCAGAACGCAGGCGGCGTCGGCACCTATGTGCCGCTGGTCATGCTTGCCGCCATCGCCATAATCGTTGGCCTCCGCCATGGCTCCGCAACGCACTTCACCGCTCCAGAACATGATGCCCACGTGGAATTGGGATACCGTGAACTTCTGGTCGCAGATTGCTTTCGCATTCACCGGACTCGAGCTCGTTTCTGCCATGAGCGAAGAGGTGCGCGATCCACGCCGGACCCTGCCGCGAGCGGTCTTCGGCGCCGGAGCACTCATTGCCCTCATGTATATTGCCGGCACCTTCGCGGTTCTCACGCTGTTGCCGGCGGCAAATGTCGATCCCCAGAGCGGCGTCTTCAGCGCCATCACTGTCGGATCGGTCGCGCTGCGCATCGGCTTTCTCGGAATTCTCGCCGCCATCCTCGTCACTGTCGGCAACGCCGGCGGAGTTGGCAGTACCGTGGCCGGCATCGCGCGCGTGCCGTTCGTCGTTGGGATCGACCGCTATCTGCCCGCCGCATTCGGCAAGATCCACCCCCGGTGGAAGACTCCTTACATCTCCATCCTGGTCCAGGCGATCGCTTCCGGTGCGATTCTGTTGGGGAGCCAGATCAGCGAGACCACCCGCGGCGCCTACCAGTTTCTTGTCGATGCCGGAATCATCCTCTATTTCATTCCGTTCCTCTATATGTTCGGAGCCGTTATCAAGCTCGCGTACCGCAAAGACCGCAACGAAAACCCACACGCCGTCCTCGTCCCCGGCGGAAAAGCTGGAACCTGGATCTGCGGCAGCCTCGGCTTTGTCGTCGTCCTGGTCGGCATAGCGGTTTCGCTTGTGCCGCCCGGAGACTCCTCAAACAAGCTTGGCTTCGAACTCAAACTGGTCGGTGGCACAGCCGCCTCGATCCTGCTCGGCCTGATCCTTTACTGGCGCGGGGCGCGGTCAAAGAAGGCAGTCTAGGATCGGTTGCCTCAACCAGGTTTTGAAAGAGCACGGCGCTCGCAGTGCCGCAGAAGCCATCGAGTTTTGAAAGGGCACGACTTCCAGTCGTGCCGCCGAAGCCGCATAACGCCGGGGCTTTAGCCCCTGAGGGATGCTCGGCATGCTCGTCTTTTCAATAAACCGATAAATCACTCCTTTGTTTGTCGCCCTGCCACTCCGTTCTGGACGTCTGTACCATCAAAAATGCTATAGTCTGCACGTTTCCATGAGTAATGAATGACGGATCGCATGAAGCTCCAAAACGTGCTTGGCTCGAGTCTTGACCCGCAATCTGCGCGCGCCAAGGCGAACCGCGCTGCGCTCGGTGAGCTGATGGAGGCAATGCGCGCACAGGAGGACTCCATCCGCCTGGGTGGCGGCGCGAAAGCGGCAGCGGCCCAGCACGCCAAGAAGCGGCTCACCGTGCGCGAGCGGCTGAAGCTGCTGCTCGATGAGAGAACCGAGTTGCTTGAGCTTGGCCTGTGGGCCGCGCACGAAATGTATTCCGAGTACGGCGGCGCGCCCGGGGCAGGCGTGGTCACGGGCTTGGACCGAGTCAGCGGCCGGCTCTGCATGATCATCGCCAACGACGCCACCGTGAAGGCCGGCGCGTTCTTCCCCATGACCGCGAAGAAGGTGCTCCGCGCCCAGAACATCGCGCTCGAGAACCGCATTCCGACGCTCTATCTTGTCGACTCCGCCGGCGTATTTTTGCCCCTGCAGGAAGACGTCTTCCCGGACACCGACGACTTCGGGCGCGTCTTTCGCAACAACGCGGTCATGAGCTCGCTCGGAATTCCGCAGATCACCGCAATCATGGGCATGTGCGTCGCTGGAGGCGCGTATCTGCCGGTCATGACAGACACGGTTCTCATGACCGAGGGCTCCGGACTCTTCCTCGCCGGGCCATCGCTCGTGCAGGCCGCAATCGGACAGAAGACCGATCCCGAAGAACTTGGCGGCGCGGCCATGCACGCGGAAATTTCCGGCACCGTCGACTTCAAGGAGCCGGACGACCAGCATTGCATCGCGCGGCTCCGGTCGCTCGTCGGCAAGATGGGCGAACGGCACGGCGCTGCCGTGACTGAGGTCTTCAACCGCGTGGACTTCGATGCTATCCATGACGCACCCAAGTACCCCGCCGAAGATCTCTACACCCTGCTGAATCCTGCGCCGGGCGCGAGCAATGTCTACGACATGCGCGAGGTGATCGCGCGCATCGTCGATCGCAGCGAATTCGACGAGTACAAGGCCGACTTCGGCCGAACCGTTCTCTGCGGATACGCCCGCATTGGCGGCCGCGCCGTCGGCATTGTCGCCAACCAGAAGACAAACCAGATGCAGATCGTCGCCACGGGTCCGCAGGCAGGCGCAAAACGAATCGAGGTTGGCGGCGTCATTTACACCGAGGGTGCACAGAAAGCGGCACGCTTCATCATGGACTGCAACCAGAACCTCGTGCCGCTCGTCTTCCTGCACGACGTGAATGGATTCATGGTCGGCAAGGATGCCGAATGGTCGGGCATCATCCGCGCTGGCGCCAAGATGGTATCGGCCGTAAGCACCAGCGTCGTTCCCAAGATCGCAGTCATCATCGGCGGAAGCTTCGGCGCCGGACATTACGCCATGTGCGGCAAGGCCTACGATCCGCGGTTCCTGTTTGCGTGGCCCACCGCGCGTTATGCCGTCATGAGCGGCGCATCCGCGGCAGGCACGCTGGCTGAAGTTCGCGCCAAACAGGTGGAACGCGGCGGGAAGGTGTTAAGCGAAGCGGAGCGAAAGGCACTTTACGACGAGATCAAGGCCACCTACGACGCACAGGCCGATCCTCGTTACGGCGCCGCCCGTCTCTGGATCGACGCGATCATCGATCCCGCAAAGACGCGGGACGTGCTGATCGCCGCGCTCGAGGCTTGCGCGCTGAATCCGGATGTTCCTCATTTCAATCCGGGAGTACTGCAAACCTGACGTGTTTCCCCGGGCTGTAACATACATCGCAGCAGGCGCGGCATCTTACGTAGTCAGCAGGACGAGCAAGGCGTCGCATTCTGACGCGAAGGAGCGAATGCATGAGCGTTGCGCTGGAACCGGCCGAGAAGCTGTACCCCTTCGTACTCACTGAGGAGCAGGAGCAGCTCCGGCGGGAGATACGCGAGTTCGCAGCGCGCGAGATTGCTCCGAATGTGATGGCATGGGATGAGGCAGGCGAGTTCCCGCTAACCGTCGTCAAGAAACTGGGCGAGATGGGCTTGCTCGGCGTGATCTTTCCCGCGGAGTTCGGCGGGGCCGGGCTCGGTTACGTGGACTACGTGCTCGCGATCGAGGAGCTGGCTGCCGTCGACGGCTCGATTGGCATCATCGTCGCCGCGCACAATTCTCTCGGAACAAACCACATTTTCCTCGCTGGAAACGAGGCACAGAAGCGGAAGTACGTTTCACGCCTGGCCACCGGCGAGTGGCTTGCCGCATGGGGATTGACCGAGCCCGGCGCGGGCTCTGACGCCAGCAACTCGCGTACCACCGCCGTAAAACGGGGCGACCGCTACGTGCTCAATGGCAACAAGACCTTCATCACCAATGGCCGTTACGCCGACGTCGTTGTAGTCATCGCCGCCACGGACAAGAGCAAGGGAACGCACGGCCTGTCTGCCTTTGTCGTCGAAAAGGGAACGAAAGGATTTCGTGCGGGCAAGAAGGAAAACAAGCTGGGCCTTCGCGCCAGCGACACAAGCGAGCTGATCTTCGAGGACTGCGAGATTCCGGCCGAGAATCTGCTCGGGGCCGAAGGTGAAGGTTTCATCGATGCCATGCGCGTCCTTGACGGCGGCAGGATCTCCATCGCCGCGCTCTCACTGGGTATCGCGCGGGGGGCTCTGGACGCCGCGCTCAAATACGTCAAGGAGCGCCGCCAGTTCGGAAAAGCGATCGCCGAGTTCCAGGGCATCCAATGGAAGTTGGCCGACATGGCAACCGAGCTGGATGCCGCCCGCCTGCTGACGCAGCGCGCCGCCGTGCTCAAGGACGCCGGCCGCAGGGTCACGCGCGAATCATCCATGGCCAAGCTCTTTTCCAGCGAAGTCGCCGTGCGCATCTGCAACGACGCGGTCCAGCTCTTTGGCGGCTACGGCTTCATCAAGGACTATCCGGCCGAGAAGTATTATCGTGACGTGAAGCTCTGCACCATCGGAGAAGGCACCAGCGAAATCCAGCGTATGGTCATCGCAAGAGAGATTCTCAAGGTCTATCCGTCGCGCGGATAAGGCACTGGTTTTACCGAGCGCACGTTTTCGGCGATCAGGGCACCGCTTCACCGCCAGGAAGAGAGCAGGTGTTTTGAAAGGGCACGGCTTTAGCCGTGCCGCAAACGCCCGCATAATATTTGGGGCTTTAGCCCCTGAGGGAAAGGCGTACTAAAGAACGAATGGACGACCTTGTCAAAATCATCGAATGTCCGCGAGACGCATGGCAGGGTCTGCCTGCGCCGATTGCGCCCGATGTGAAAGCGGACTTACCTGCGCAAGCTCATCGAAGCGGGTTTCACGCACATCGATGCGGTCAGCTTTGTATCACCTGCGGCTGTTCCGCAGATGGCAGATTCGGAACAGGTGCTTGCGTTGCTTGCGCCTCCCAAAGGCGTCGAGATCATCGGCATCGTGGTCAACGAGAAGGGTGCCCAACGCGCCATTCGCACCGAGGCCGTGCAGACGCTTGGCTTTCCCTATTCGATCTCACCGGAGTTCCTCCGCCGAAATCAGCATCAGACACCTGAACAGTCGCTCGACGCTGCTTGACTCCATCGTCGGTCTCGCCGCCGACGCGGAATTGAATGTGGTTGCATACGTTTCGATGGCCTTTGGCAACCCCTACGACGAACCATGGTCTGTCGACGAGGTGCAGACCGCGTGCGAGCTGCTGGTTGAAGCAGGTGTGGAACATATCTCGCTGGCTGACACCGTTGGTCTGGCCACGCCTGACCAGATCGCAGACACGGTGGGAGCCGTGATCGCTGCAAACCGCGGAATCGAAATCGGCGTGCATCTGCACGCTCGGCAAACTGAATCCGGCAAACGCATTCGCGCCGCTTTCGACGCCGGTTGCCGGCGCTTCGACGCGGCGATCGGAGGCCTCGGCGGGTGTCCGTTTGCGCAGGACGTCCTGGTTGGCAATATCGCGACCGAAGAATTGATCGCAGTGTTGACCGAATGCGGTGCCACATTGCCTCAGCTCGGGCCTCTCGATGCGCTCCTGCGAGCGAACGCAGATATCTCATCACGCTTTGGAGCTTCTGTGCAGTAGATACAATCGCCACGCGAGCCATTTCGGATTCCAGGATCTTGACGGGAGGAAAGCTTGAACTACTCGACCATTACAGTCGCGGACCACCCTCCTGTCAGGACGATCACCCTGAATCGGCCCGAACGCCGCAATGCGATGACCACCGCAATGCAGATGGAGTTGATCGCAGCGATGGAGGCCGCGGCTGCAAGCGACGCACGTGTACTGGTCTTGACCGGCGCAGGAGACGCGTTTTGCTCCGGGCTCGATCTCTCCGAATTGCAGGAAATTCAGAACAAGTCCGCAGCAGAATTCCGCACTGACGCCGAACGGATCGCACGCCTCCTCTTAACGCTCTACGAGTTGCCCCTGCCCACGATCGCCGCCGTGCACGGGCCCGCAATTGCCGGCGGAACAGGTTTGGCCACGATCTGCGACTTCACGATCGCAACGCCCGCAGCAAAGTTCGGCTTCACTGAAGTGCGCATCGGCTTTGTGCCGGCGCTGGTGTCGGCCTTTCTTGCCCTGCAGGTTGGAGACAAGCGCAGCCGCGACCTCCTTTTGACAGGCCGGCTCTTCACCGCCGAAGAAGCCCTCAACATCGGCCTCGTCAACAAAGTTGTTCCGCCGGATGAACTCGCAGGCCAAGTCGAGACACTGGTTAGGGACTTGATCGCAAACAGTCCGCAGTCACTCGCCGCCACCAAGCGTCTGCTGGCCGCGCAAAATCGCCCATGGCTCGACGCCGCGATTCTTTCAGCACTGGAAGCCAATACACTCGCACGCGAGACCCCGGACTTCCGCGAAGGTTTGGCAGCCTTCCTTGAAAAACGAAAGCCGGTCTGGACGAAATAAGCCTCCAGTTTCAGTAAGCTAGCCGCGAAAGTGTACAGGCGCTTCCGTTCGCTGCTCCACTTGTTCGCGCGTAACTCCGTCCGCAAGCTCGATCACGTCGAACCCCGAGGAGGTCACATCCAGCACGCACAGATCGGTGATCACGCGATGAACAACGCCCGCCCCTGTCAGCGGCAATGTACATTTCCGCAACAGCTTTGCGCCTCCGTCCGGCGTCGTATGCTCCATCACCACGATAACGCGCCGCACGCCCGACACAAGGTCCATCGCCCCGCCCATGCCCTTTACGCGCTTGCCGGGAATCATCCAGTTCGCGAGATCCCCGTGCTCAGAGACCTGCATCGCACCAAGAATCGCCAGATCAATGTGGCCTCCGCGAATCATGGCGAACGAGTCGGCGCTTGAAAACGTCGCCGCCCCCGGAACGAATGTCACCGTCTCCTTGCCGGCATTGATCAGGTCGGCGTCTATCTCTGTCTCGTGTGGGTACGGGCCCATGCCGAGCAGCCCATTCTCCGATTGCAGAGTGACGGTCATGTCCGACGGAATGAAGTTCGCAACAAGTGTGGGAATGCCGATGCCGAGATTGACATAGAAGCCATCCTGCAATTCCTGTGCGGCACGGGCGGCCATCTGATTTCGTGTCCATGCCATCTGCTTATCCCTCTCGCGTCGTCCTTTTCTCAATGCGTTTCTCAGGCATGGGGTGATGCACGAGCCGGTGGACAAAGATTCCCGGCGTGTGAATCTCGTCCGGATCGAGCTCGCCCGGCAGCACGATGATCTCTGCCTCGGCCACGGTAATCTTGCCGCACGTAGCCGCGTTCGGATTGAAGTTGCGTGCTGTGCGACGATAGATCAGGTTTCCGTGCAGATCCGCTTTCCATGCCTTGACGAGCGAAACATCGGGGCGAATCCCGCGCTCAAGGATGTACGTCAGTCCATCGAACTCCTTGTGCTCTTTACCCTCGGCCACTAGCGTTCCCACGCCTGATCGGGTGTAGAACCCCGGAATACCCGCACCGCCCGCTCGCATTCGTTCCGCAAGAGTTCCCTGCGGTGAGAACTCCACCTCCACCTCTCCTGACAGAAACTGCCGCTCAAAGATGGCGTTCTCGCCAACGTAGCTCGAGATCATCTTTTTGATCTGGTGAGTCTCCAGCAACAGCCCGAGGCCTGCTCCGTCAACGCCGGCGTTGTTGCTGGCTACCGTCAGGCCGCGGGCGCCCGTGTCGCGCAACGCCAGAATCAGCGCCTCAGGAATGCCGCAAAGGCCAAAGCCGCCAATCGCGAGCAGCATCCCGTCTTTCACAATGCCATCCAGCGCTGCATCCGCATTCGGCCAAAGCTTGTTCATCGGAGAGACCCTTGCAGGGGGGCCGAGTGCGACCCGCCCATTTCGACCTCGCCAGTCTTACATCAACTACCCCAATACGACTAGTCTCCTATCGGCACACCTATCGAGATCTCCGAGTGCAACACCCTTTCTGACAGCGGCATCGTACAATAAGACCGCAAGTTCGCACGGTTCTTATAGTTCGAAGATCTAGAAAGACAGAACGATGCAAAGAGCTTATAGACCTCACAGGGTATCCACGAGCCACGCTCGGCCTTTGATCATGCGAACGTTGGCATTTCTCCTCGCTCTGCTCATCGTCAGCAGCGCGGCGCATGCCTACTCCGTCCTTACGCATGAAGAGATCATCGACCTGCTCTGGAGCGACCAGCTCAAGCCTCTCCTGCTCGCGCGCTACCCCGGCCTCACCGATGATCAGATGCGCGAAGCGCATGCATACGCCTATGGCGGAGCCGTAATCCAGGACCTCGGCTACTACCCCTTCGGGAGCAAAGAATTCAGCGACCTCGTCCACTATGTCCGCAGCGGCGACTTTGTGCTCGAGCTCCTTCGCGAAAGCCAGAATGCCGATGAGTACGCATTCGCGCTGGGTGCACTGTCACACTACACGGCTGACATCTCAGGCCATCCCGCTGTGAATCAGGCAGTGGCTATCGCCTATCCCAAGCTGCGCGCGAAGTTTGGCCCTGTCGTTCTCTACGCGCAGGACCACACTGCGCACATCCGCACCGAATTCGGCTTCGACATGGCGCAGGTGGCCAAGCAGCGCTACGCCCCGCAGCAGTATCACGACTTCATCGGCTTCAATGTGTCAAAGGAACTGCTCGAGCGCGTCTTTCCGGTCGTCTACGGCCTGCAATTGAAAGACGTCATGCCCCATGAGGATCTTGCCATCGGTTCCTTTCGCTACGCCGTAAGCACAACGATTCCGCAGATGACGCAGGTCGCCCTTCGCACGCACAAGAAGGAAATCATGCGCGAGGTCCCGAACTTTCAGAAGCAGCAATTCCTTTACCACCTCTCGCGCGCCGACTACGAAAAGCAGTGGGGCAAGGAATATGAGCGCGCCGGTTTCGGCACGCGCTTCCTCGCGGTGCTGCTGCGCATCGTGCCCAAGGTCGGCCCCCTCAAGGCGCTCGACTTCAAAGCCCCCACTCCGAAGACGGAGAGCATGTACTTTGCAAGCATCAACCTCACGACCGACCAGTACGGCGCATATCTCAAGGCGGTCCGAACCAGGACCATCAAGCTTGCAGACTCCGATCTTGACAGTGGCAAGCCGACCGCCGCAGCCGAGTATTCCCTGGCCGATGACACCTATGCCAAACTGCTTGGCGCAACTCGCCGATAACAAATTCCGCAACACAACCGCGCCCCTCCAGAAGAATATCCTCGCCTTCTACGCCGATCCGGCCGCTCCAATCGAAACCAAGAAGGACCCGGAACGCTGGCAGAAGGTGCAGACGGACATCGACGCACTCAGGGCGTTCGCTCCCGATCCCTCCTCGCCTCAGTCCCAGGTCGCCGGCAAACAAGTCGCTGGCGCCGAGCAGTAGCCTCTCTGTCTGCGAAAATAGAGATGCATGCTCTCCCTGCAAAATGCCGGCAAGCGCTTCGGTCCGCGCGTCCTGTTTCTCGAAGCCAACTGGCTCATCCGAAGCAAGGAAAAAACCGCGCTCGTCGGCGCCAACGGAACCGGCAAGTCCACGTTGATGAAGGTGCTGGCCGGCCTCGAGTCGCTCGACTACGGCACCCTGCAGCAGACCCGCGGCATGAGCATCGGCTACCTGCCCCAGGAGGGACTCCGCCTCACCGGCCGCACCGTCTTCGAGGAATGCCTCACCGTCTTCGACGAACTCCGCGACATGGAAGCGCGAGATCGAGCGCATGGCCGGTCAGCTCGCCGAGCTCGACCACGCCAGCCCCGAATACGAATCCGCAGCCGAGCGCTATTCCATGCTGCAGGAGCGCTTCCACGCCCTCGATGGCTACGCACTCGACGCACAGGTGGGCACCGTGCTGACCGGCCTCGGCTTCGGCAAGGAAGACTGGGCTCGCCAGGTCGATGAGTTCTCGGGCGGCTGGCAGATGCGCATCGCGCTCGCCAAGCTGCTGCTCGCCAAGCCCAACCTGCTGCTTCTCGACGAGCCCACCAACCACCTCGATCTCGAAACCCGCAACTGGCTCGAAGACTACCTCCACACCTATCCCTTCGGTTACATCCTCATCTCCCACGACCGCTACTTCCTCGACGTCACCATCGACCGCACCGTCGAGATCTGGAACAAGCGCCTGACCATCTACCAGGGGAATTACACCAAATACCTCTCGCAGAAAGATGAGCGCCGCGCGCAACTACTGTCCGCGCTACCGCAACCAGCGCGAGCAGATCGAGCACCTTGAAGCCTTCATCAACCGCTTCCGCGCACAGGCCACCAAGGCCAAGCAGGTGCAGTCGCGTATCAAGGAGCTCGAAAAGATCGAGCGCATCGAGATTCCCGAAGAAGAGCCCGTCATCCACTTCAAATTCCCGCAGCCTCCGCCCTCCGGCCGCATGGTGGTCGAGGCCGAGGGGCTCGCGAAGAGCTACGGCCCCAAGCACGTCTTCAGCAACGGCCGCTTCTTCATCGAGCGCGGCGATCGCGTCGCCCTCGTCGGCGTCAACGGCGCAGGCAAATCCACGCTCATCAAGCTGCTCACCGGCGTTGAAGCGCCCACCTCCGGCACAGTGCGCCTCGGCCACAACGTCGTCAGCGAATACTTCGCGCAGGATCAGTACAAGGTGCTCGATGGCGAGGCGCGCATGCTCGACGACATCAGCCGCGCCGCCGTCAAAGTCCCCGAATCCGAGCTTCGCTCGCTTCTCGGCTGCTTCCTCTTCTCCGGCGACGATGTCTTCAAGCCCCTCGGCGTGCTCTCCGGTGGCGAGCGCAACCGCTATGCCCTCGCGCGCATTCTCGTCTCGCCGTCCAACTTCCTGCTCCTCGACGAGCCGACCAACCACCTCGACATGCGCGCCAAGGACGTCCTGCTCGACGCGCTCGACGCATTCTCCGGCACCGTCATCTTCGTCTCGCACGATCGCTACTTCATCGACCGCCTGGCCACCCGCGTCCTCGAAGTCGAGAACGGCACGATCATGGCGTACGAAGGCAACTACGAAGACTACCTTCGCCGCAAAGAAGCCGAGGCGACGAGCGCAATCCCCACTGGGCGCCTCATCCAAGACGCTGGGTTCCCCATCCTAAAAGCGTCCGCTACAGCGGATGCGTTTAGGGTGGGAGACGCCGACACTCCATTCGATCAGAAAAACGGAAACGCTGAACCCGCCGCCAGAGACCGCTCCCGCCGCCTCAATCCCATCAAGCAGAAACAGATGGAAGACCGCTGCGTATTCCTCGAAGAAGAGATCCCCCGCATCGAATCATCGATCACGCACACCGAGCAGCAACTCGCCGTTTACATCTCCGCCGCCGAAACCCAGCGCCTCACCGACCTCGCCGCCGACCTGCGCACTCAGCTTGCCTCCCTCACAAGCGAGTGGGAAGACCTGATGCTGCAACTGGAGGGCGCGTGATTACCTCTCGGACTTAACCTGCGGACAAACTCCTGATTGCGTAAGGTACATTGTTGGCCACAGGATGTCCCTGGAGGTTAACCCGTGGCAGACGCACCTTCCCTTGATTCAATATCTGCGAATCTGGCGCATACACTGGAGCCGTATGTCGACTTTCAGCTTGAACCCATTCTGGATTTCGAGAGCTCGCCTACCACGGGCTTCGCCAGGACCGGTTTGGATTTTTCCGAACTGAAATTCACATCGACGCGCGTCACGATCGATCAGGTATCCAAGCTCGCCGGAATTCTCTTCTGTTCGCCCGATACCGACTTCGGAAAGAGAGAAGTCCTGCCGCACCTCGACCAATTCGACCAGCGCTCGGAGGATTTTGTCGAGTTCTACTGCGCCGGATTCGGCACAACGCAGCTGGCGGGAGACACAAATGAGGGTCGATTTCTCCCAGTGGTCGCTGGTCACAAATGGTGGTACAGCACAAAGGCGTTCAATTCTCTCCGGAAAGAGCTGGAGGGGAAAACGCGGTGGAAGTACAGCGGAGAGACGGATCTGATCCTTTTCACCGCAAGTCGGAATGCCTCAGGCGTTGGTTACATCTCGTTTTCTCCTTCTCTCGTCTGCAACCTCGAACAGATGTCCAAGGATGGTGCGTTCACTTCCGTGCGAGCATTCCTTGAAGCCATTGCGCGGCTCGGCGAGGAATACGAAGGCCGTGATCCCGTCTCCCTCCTGAGCAAGAAGCAGGAAAAGAAGGTCGGCGGCAATATCTTGAAGACCCTCGTTCTTTCGATCCTTCCTAAGGCGGTGCAGGAGGGTTATCGGAAGGCCGAGCATCTCGCGTTTCAGGACATCTCAAAGTGAATCCGAGGCGACCTTCTGAACCCATTGGCTTCGCCAGGCGGGCGCCTCGAAGGGGTCCGCGAAATATTGTGTTTCGTGCACGACCTTACCGTTGCGGAACTCCATCACGCTCACTGTGTACGCCGGTCGCCCCTGATAGATGATTGTGTATTCCGTGATCCAGAGGTCACCTTTTCCGAGAATCCGCTTGATCTTGAAACCTGACGGTTTGCCGGGGTGATGACTCCGCAAGGCCTGCAAATTGCTTCGCCCGAAGATTCGCTCGCCTGACTGGGGATAGTCACAAATGGCATCGTCATCGTAAATATCGTGTTCCGCATTTGCATCGCCGGCTGCCGACGCTTGCCAGTGCGCATTCAGGGCTTCACGTATTTGTTCCTCTTCCATGGATTGCTCCAGTCGTTGTTGGCTTCAAGTTCACTTGGCTTTTGCGATGAAACCCGGGACGCCTGTCTTCACTACTTCATTGAGCCTCTGCCTGGTCTGAATGCGATTGATTTCGTTAAACGCCTCTTCCGGAAGGGCGGAGATGTCGAAATTCTCGCGCGCGCGGGCCGCACTCTTAGGTGTTGTGAGCACAGCCGTACCACGTTGGACCGCCCATGCCAGCAGAACCTGAGCCGGGGTCTTCCCCACACGTGCGGCGATCGCCAAAATGACTGGATCTTCAAGCAACCCCGGCCTCATTCCGTGACCCAATGGAGCGAAGGCCAAAAACACGATACCCCTCTCCTTGCAGAATTCCTGAAGCTCCGTTTCCGGCAGATACGGATGGGCTTCAACCTGGACTACGGCTGGCTTGATTCTCGCGGATTCGTAGATGGGCAACAATTCGTTCAAGCTGATGTCTGACAGTCCGATGGCCCGGCACCTGCCACCGTCGACGAGACCTTCCATTGCTCTCCACGTATCGAGCAAAGTCACTCCGTCGTCGTAAAGCACATTGCCGTCTTGATCTCGCGGGTCCTGCTCGTCCCCCGGTTTAAATGCATACGGAGTGTGAATGAGATAGAGGTCCAGATAATCGCGCCGGAGTCTGTCCCGACTCGCCTCGAAAGCCGGTTCGACGCGCTCGGGCCGATGATTGGAGTTCCACAACTTCGTGGTAACGAAAATGTCTTCCGGTGCAATCCCTTCAGCGGCAAGTCCTGTTTGCAAGGCCTCGCCCACCTCGCGTTCGTTGCGGTATCGCTCCGCGCAATCGAAGTGTCGAAATCCCGCCTCCAGTGCGTGTCTGGTTGCAGTTTTCGTCACGGCCGCGTCGGGAATCAGGGTGCCAAAGCCGAGCGCGGGAATCATGCCGTTGCCGTGATTGAGCGGCATTTTCATAGTCCGAAGCTCAGCGGATTCAGTCATGGGAACACCTCTGCATTGTTTTGCTTTCTGCGGCGCCGCCCGGCTTTACAGTTTGATGCCCGGCCAGAAACAAGGCATCAATAAGTTGTTAAAAGGGCCTTCAGGCCCTACTCACCTTATATCTGTTGACCGCTCATGACGGACTGCCCTCAGAAACGCCCATGTGGCCGATCATGATTCTCGATTGATACCAAATCGCCAACGCACTTCTAGACGCGCGACAAGTCCGTTTCGGCCCATCCCCTCGTGCATAATCAAAAGACGATGGCCCTCCTGTGGAACCCCGAAAGCTGGTCCCAACGACTGTCCGAACTCGAAGCGCGCTCCGGCGACCTGAAAGAAGCTCCCCTGCGCCGCGACGTCCGCTCGCTCGGTACGCTGCTCGGCGAAGTGCTGCGCGAGCAGGCCGGCGAAGACCTCTTCGCGCACGTCGAAGCGCTGCGCCAGGGCACCATCCGCCGCCGCGACGCCGAAGCCCGCGGCGACGAAGAAGAAGCCGCGCGCCAGGGCGCCACGGCCCTCGAACTCGTTCACTCGCTTCCGGTCGACCGCGCCATCCTGCTCACCCGCGCCTTCGCCTTCTACTTCGAGCTCATCAATCTCGCTGAGACCAATCACCGCAAGCGCCGCCGCATCGCGCTGCAGCTTAGCGGCGCGGCCGGTCGCCAGCGCGGATCGCTCGCCGGCACCCTCTGCGAAATGCGCCGCGTGGGCATCACCGCCGAAGAAGCCCTCGACTGGCTGCGCCGCGTGCTCATCATTCCTGTCTTCACGGCCCACCCCACTGAGGTTGCGCGGCGCTCCGTCATGTTCAAGCGCCGCCGCATCGGCGAGTTTCTAGCCACGCTCGACCGCATTCCCGTGCCTGAGCAGGACCTCGCGCGCCTCGAGGAATCTGATCCGCGCCGAGATCACCAGCCTCTGGCAGACTGACGAAGTCCGCTCGCGCCGCCCCACCGTTTACGACGAAGTGAAGATGGGCCTCGACTACTACGACGTCTCCATCTTCGCCACGCTGCCCGAGCCTCTATCGCGAAATCTCCGAAGCCCTGCGTGCCGCCTACGATCTCGACATCGAGCCGCACGAGCTGCCCGCAGGTGCTCCGCTTCGGCTCGTGGATCGGCGGCGATCGCGACGGCAACCCCTTTGTCACGCCCGAGGTGACGCGCGACGCGATTCAGCTTGCGCGCGGCCACCTGCTGCTCTATTACCAGGCGCAGCTCGACGGAATCATCGACCTGCTCACCACCAGCGCGCAGCAGCGCCCCGTCAGCGACGATCTGCTTCGGCGGCTCAAGGCCTACGTCGCGCTGGTGCACACCCCTGAGGCGCAGGTCTTCGGCGCGCAGTACGAGTTCGAGTACTACCGCCGCTTCGTCATCTGCGTGAAGGCGCGCATTCAGCGCACTCTCGAGCGAGACCGGAAGGCAGCCCGTCACCGTTCTCCCGGTTACGCCGTTCACTCTCGCCCAGGGGCAGGAAAAGCTCACGCAGGCGCTGCCGGCATATAGCTCTGCGGAAATCTTTCTCGACGATCTTGAGGCGCTGCGCGCATCGCTGGCAGCCAACGCAGGCCTGCGCATCGCGCGCACGCTCATCGATCCACTCATCCTTCAGGTGCGCACCTTCGGACTCCACCTGCATACGCTCGATATCCGCCAGCATGCGCGCGTGCACGCCGCAGCGCTGCAGGAAGCCATCACCGACACCATCGCGCCACAGCTTCCCGGCGGCATGTCGCCGGAAACGCAAGTCTGTGCTTGAGACCTTTCGCGTTGTCGCGGAGATCAAGGACGGCTGCTCGCCTGAGGCCATCCGCCACTACGTCATCAGCGGCGCATCCAGTGTCGATGACGTGCTGGCCGTCGTTCGGCTGGCGCGTCTTGGCGGCGTGACAGTCGAAGGCGCCCAACAGGGAAATGGCCGCGACCCCGGGCTGATGCCCGTCCCGCTCTTCGAATCGATAGACGACCTGCGCCAGGCGCCAGCCATCTGCCGCGAGCTCTGGAGCCGCCCCGACTATCGCAGGCTGCTCGCCTCCTGGGACAACTGGCAGGAGGTCATGCTCGGCTACTCGGACTCGAATAAGGACGGCGGCATGCTCACCAGCACCTGGGAGATCTTCCGCGCGCATCGCGATCTGCACGTGGTCGCGCGCGAAGCCGGTGTGAAGCTGCGCCTCTTCCACGGCCGCGGCGGCACGGTCGGCCGCGGCGGCGGCCCCACCCATCGCGCCATCTTCGCCCAGCCAATGGACTCCTTTGAAGGTCAGCTGCGCATCACCGAGCAGGGTGAAGTGCTCAACTTCAAGTACGCCGACGAAGTCCTCGCCGAGCGCAACCTCGAGCTCATGATCGCCGCATCGCTCGACGCGCTGGCGCGGCCCAATGCCCGCGACCCCGAGGGACACTTCACCGGCGTGCTGAAGCCGCGACTGGGAAGCCGCGCTCGACAGGCTTTCGGAAATTTCGTTCGGCTTCTATCGCAAACACATCCTCGACAATCCCGAAGTCGTCACCTATTTCGAGCAGTCCACGCCGGTCGGCGAGCTGGAGCACGCCAAGATCGGCTCGCGGCCCGCGCGCCGCAATGCATCCGCAAAGCTTTCAGACCTGCGCGCCATCCCGTGGGTCTTCGGCTGGACGCAATCGCGCCTGCTGATCCCCGCATGGTTTGGCGTGGGCTTCGCATTCGGCCAGTTCCTTGAAGAAAGCGGTCAGGACGAGCCCGGCCAGTCATCCAACCTCGCGCTCCTGCAGGAGATGGCGAAGGAATTCCCTCTCTTCATCGATCTCCTGCGCAACGTGGAAATGGCTCTGGGCAAGGTCGATCTTGCCACTGCGCGCCTCTACTCGTCGCTCGTCGACGATGCCGGTCTGCGCGAGCGCGTTTACGACATGTTTGAGGTGGAGTTCCACCGCACGGTGCGTGCGCTCCTCGCTATCACGCGGCAGACCGAACTGCTGCAGACCAATCGGGTGCTCGCCCGCTCCATCAAGCTGCGCAATCCATACGTCGATCCCATGCACCTGATCCAGATCGACATGCTGCGCCGCAAGCGCGCCGGCGAAGACACGCCGGAGGTCAATCGCGCCCTCTCAGCGACCATCAGCGGCATCTCCGCCGGATTGAGAAACACCGGCTGATTCTGCCTCAGAGTTGCTGAATTGATGTGCTTTCCGGTCGTTCGTCTAAAAGCGACACCCACTGCGCTGGCGGGACCGGTCCGCGTGGAACGCGAGAGCGGCTCAGCTTGAACAGAATCTTCCCGACCCCGCGCGGTGGTCGCTCATCTCTGATGTACGGAATAACCCGGCGGGCGATCCTTTCAAGGTCGCCACGCTGTTTTCGGAAAAGGCCGCCGTCCGCGGGTCGAAACTGGGACCACGCAATCGAGCGGACGAATCCCGCAGCGCCAAATCGATCCGAACGCAAAACGTCCTCGACAAACACTCTGAGCGGGCCGGCAAATTCGTGCAGTGCATCGTGAAAAGCCACGATGCCGTGCGGTGTCACATAAGGGGAAAAGCCGTCGAAGTCTGTCTTCGCGCCTTGATAGGAATGGTCACCATCGACCCAGAGAAAGCGGATCGGGCGATTCCATCCCGAGGCAATCGTGCCCGAAAAGGCGCGGTGCGGCTCAACATCGTCGGAAACGCCGGCTGTCTCAAGATTGCGCAGAAACTCTTCATACGAGGAGGACTCGGGGCTTTTCCGGTGTTGTTGCAGCTCGGCCGAGTTGAAGTTATGCGGATCGATCGCAACCACAGGACCCAGTCCGTAGTGTTTGGCCACCGTGGCCAGCATCACCGTGGACTTGCCCTTGAAGCTCCCGATCTCAACGATCGCGCCATCACATCGTACGCAAGCGGCGATCATCCCGAGGAGACGCGCTTCGTCCTCAAGCAGGAATCCCGGAACATCCCGCGCTGCATCCCAGGCAGCGGCAAGCACATCTTCAAGATCCTTGGGGACTTCTATGCAGGGCAAAATCGTCTCTCCCGCGACTCCGTACTGCCGCACGACTCCTGCTTCGAGCATGGAGCCAGCCATAACCGGGACATTATAGACGTGGAGCGATCGGACGCGCTGCGGCGACGGACAGAGCGACAATCCTTCGCGAATCAGGGCTGTGCGCGCTTTCAGAAAGCGCGACTCATCGGGTCCCGGCGCGATGAGAAGGGACGCGGCCTCCAAAAAACGAACAGGGACCGGAATCGCTCCCAGCCCCCGCCCGTGTCTGCTAGATTCTGCCGAAATCCGGCATGGCTTACAGCGGCTGAACGTCCGCAGCCTGCCAGCCCTTGGGTCCCTTCACCACGTTGAACTGCACGGCTTGACCTTCCTGCAGGCTCTTGAAACCGCTTGAGTTGATTGCAGAGTAGTGCACGAAGACATCTTCACCGTTCTGACGCGAGATGAAGCCGAAGCCCTTCGCGTCATTGAACCACTTCACAGTACCTTGTTCCATTTTGTTCGTATTTCCTGGTATTGAATTGCGCTGGATGAATCGGAGCGACCACTGGCAGAATCTTGCTTGGTTGGGCGAGCTACTGCACACGCCCGGTTCGACTCTAACGCTGCGGACAAGTGTAGCATTCCTCGCTGGAAATAGAGCGGCACAAATCTTCGCCGGCAGTCCGCGTTCTGCGAATTTGACTCGCCTGAATGCTGCTCAAATGAGTACGGTTACAGGCAGCGTTGACCCTTCTCCGCTGTGATACGTTGGAGGGTCGCCATGCCCCATGATCCCGTTCCCGGCTTGCTTGCCCGCGCCACTGAGACGCTGGAAGCGGAGTTTGCCTCCTTCCCGCGTTCGACCCAGCCACCGGCCGCAGCCGCGACGCCGCAGGCGATCGCCGAGGTCCTCGAGAGACGGCGCATCGGCTGGGCGACAACTACCCCTACTTCCATCCTCTCTATGCCGGCCAGATGCTCAAGCCGCCCCATCCGGTGGCGCGAGCCGCCTATGCGCTGGCCATGACGCATCAATCCCAACAACCACGCGCGCGATGGCGGCCGGGCCAGCTCGGAGATGGAGATTGAAGCCGTTGCCGCAGATCGCCGCGATGTTCGGCTGGCACGGAGAAGGCTTTCTGGGCCACCTCACCTCGAGCGGCACCATCGCCAACCTTGAAGCGCTCTGGGTGGCCGGACAGATCGCTCGCCGGTGGCAAACGGATTGTGGCATCGGAACAGGCGCACTACACCCACCACCGCATCTCCGGCGTGCTCAAGCTCGACTATGCTTCCATACCTGCCGACAATCGCGGGCGCATGAGCCTGGACGCTCTCGAAGCTGAACTGCGCAAAGGCGATGTCGGCACGGTCGTGGTCACGCTGGGCACCACGGCGATCGGCGCCGTCGATCCGCTCGACCAGATTCTCGCGCTGCGCGACCGGTATGGCTTCCGCGTCCATGTCGATGCGGCATATGGCGGCTATTTCGGCTGATTCCGGAGGCGCTGGATGAGCCTGCGCGGCGGGCGTATGCGCGCGATCGGCCAGGCGGACTCCATCGTCATCGATCCGCACAAGCACGGCCTGCAGCCCTACGGGTGCGGGTGCGTGCTCTTTCGCGACCCGGCGGTGGGCCGCTTCTACAAGCACGATTCGCCCTATACCTACTTCACTTCAAAGGAGTTGCATCTGGGCGAGATCAGCCTGGAGTGCTCGCGCGCCGGGGCAGCCGCGGTGGCCCTCTGGGCCACGCAACAGCTTTTGCCGCTCGTTCCGGACGGAGAGTTTGCGCGCGGGCTTGCGCGCAGGCCGCGCGCGGCCCTGGAGCTGGATCGCCGGCTCCGCTCGACGATCGGTTTCGAGCCGCTTGCGACCGGCGGTCCCGGAACTCGACATCGTGGTGTGGAAGGTGCAGGCCGGACTCTCCGAGCTCGTGCCTCGGAGCTGGCACAATCAATTTTTGACAACTGTGCCGCGCGCAATTTGCATCTGGCCCTAGTACAATTGCCGCAATTCTGGTTTCAGCCGCCAGCCGAGCTGCGGCCGGAGCGCGCTGGCGAAGCCGGTCACTTGTCTTGCGTTCGGTGCTGATGAAGCCGGAGCATGAGGCATGGCTGGATAGGATCTGGAATTGAGCTGACCGCAGCTAGCGGCAGATGCGACAGGAGGAGTAGAGATGGCTGAGCAATGTCCCTCCCGGATCGAGAAAGAAAACGTTCTCATCCGGGCCGGCGATTGCTCCCTCAACGTTGCTTCCGCATCTCGGCGGAAAAATCGCTTCAATCCAAATCGAAGGAGCGGGAATTGCTGCAAGCCCCGCTGTCGCCTCCCGCCCCTCGCACGCACGACCATGCCCTTCGACGCAGGGCGATGCCAGCGGATGGGATGAGTGCCTGCCCTCCGTGGCTGAATGCACCGTGCAAACCGGCGCCGGACCTCGCGCAAGTTCCGGACCATGGCGATCTCTGGCGCGTGGAGTGGGAACGTGCTCTGAGCAACACGGCAATTCGTGCTGTGCTGGAAGCTGGCAGTGCTTTTCGCTTCCGCTCACGCTCCGCTCGCACGCTTGAGTTGACTGAAGATCGACACCGGCTGGCATCTTCAGCTTCACTACGAGCTGACCAACACTGGCAATGATCCAGTGCCGTGGTCCTGGGCAGCGCATCCGTTGTTTGCTGCCGAGGAAGGCGATCGCATCGTGCTGCCTGAGTCGATTCAGGTCGCTGCGGCTCGAGGGTTCCGGCGGCGGTCGCCTTGGCGCGGCAGGTGACAACGTGTCCGTGGCCCATCGCCACTCTTGCGGACGGCAGCCAGACCGACCTGAGCCGTGCCGCAAGCGCCCCGGTCCGGGATCGGCGACAAGCTCTTTGCGGGCCCGCTTTGACTGCCTCAGAGAACTGGTGCGCGCTTGAGCGCCCCTCGGCCGGCGTGCGAATTCGAGGTCAGCTTTGACCCGGCAGCAACACCGTATCTGGGTCTTTGGATCTGCTACGGCGGCTGGCCCGACCGGCCGGGACCGAAACAGGTCTGCGTGGCCCTTGAACCCGCAACCGCACCGGTGGATTCGCTGGCGCGAACCGGTCCGTGGTCTCGCATGCTTGCGCCGGGTCAGACTGCTCCATGGCCCATGCATGTTGATCTTGAATTGCTATGAAGTGAGAGACACTATGCATGATCCTGCTGCTTTACGTTCCTTGCACCACTGCCCGCTTCAAGGCGGAACCGGAGTATTTGCCGCACCCGGCCGCGTCAACCTGATCGGCGAACACACGGACTATGCCGAAGGCTTCGTCATGCCCGCGGCAATCGACTTCGCCACGCTGGCCGGCATCTCGCCGCGCACCGACGGCAAGATTGTCATCTACTCCGAGAACTACAGGGAGGAGCGCACCTTCGATGCCGCTGCGCTGCCCGCCAGGGCGCAGCAAGCACTGGAGCGACTATCCGCTGGGCGTGGTTGCGATTCTCGCCGGGCGAGGGCCTCAAGATTCCGGGCTTCAGCCTGAGCCTCTGGGGCGACGTTCCGCTCGGCTCGGGGCTCTCCAGCTCGGCTGCTGTTGAAGTGGCCACCGCGCTCGCGGTCACATCACTGATCGGCGTCGGCTATTCCCGGTCCGAAGCTGGCCCGTCTCTGCCAGCGCGCCGAGAACGAATTCGTCGGCGCCAGCTGCGGCATCATGGACCAGTTCATCTCGGCAAACGGCGCAGAGGATCATGCGCTGCTGCTGGATTGCCGCGACTTGAGCTACAAGCTCGCCCCCATTCCTGCCAGTGTGGCCCTGGTGATCGCGAACACGATGGTCAAGCACTCGGTCGCCGGCGGCGAATACACCAGCCGCCGCGCCGAAGTGGAGGAAGCCGCGGCGGTGATCGCCCGCCACCGGCCCGAAGTCCGCTTTCTGCGCGACGCTACCCTCGACGATCTTGCACGTTGGGGTAGCGAGATGAGCCTCCGAATGCCCTCAAGCGCGCCCGCCACGTCATCAGCGAAAACCTTCGCACCGTCGCCGCCGCCGATGCGCTGATCCATCACGATCTTGGCCGAAGCTGGGCCGCCTCATGGCCGAGGCCCACGTCAGCTACAGCCGGGATTTCGAAGCCAGTTGCGTCGAGGCCGACGCCATGGTGAATCTCGCCCAGGACCTGCCCGGCCTGATTGGCGCGCGTCTCACCGGCGGCGGCTTTGGCGGCTGCACCATCAACCTGGTGGAACGTGAACAGGCGACTGAATTTGCCGAGGCACTGGGCGCCCGGTATGCCGACGAGATCGGCATCGTGCCGCAGATCCACATCTGCCACGCTTCGGGAGGCGCTCATCGGATCGCGCAGACCCTCTCGCATTGAGGGCCTTCCGGTTATGCTCCGCCCCGTGCATCTTATTTTGGATGAGGGAGAGAACGCTTACTCCGAAGTCACCCGATGGGTCCTCCCATACGTGCTCGACATCCCCTGTTGCTTGTAGAATCCTTTGCAGGTTTTCCTAAATTTTGCTTTAAAGATGACCGGGCGTTTACCCGGACGAAGCATCATGACTGTTCGACTTTCATGACGTAACTGACATCTTGCGAGCGCCGCCGAGAGATATACAGGATGCATTCGAATTCGCCACAACCTTTCTCGTACGAATCATTCCCAGCTTCAGGTCTGGTCGCCTACTTCTCCATGGAGATCGCCATCGACCGAAACATGCCCACCTATTCCGGTGGCCTGGGTGTCCTCGCCGGCGATACACTCCGTTCCGCTGCCGATCTCGGCGTCCCGCTGGTCGCCTTCACCCTGGCGCATCGCAAAGGATACTTCCAGCAGCATCTCGAATTCAGTCCGGCAACCAGAGCGAAGAAGTGCAGCCGTGGAATCCCGCTGACTTCTGCACCGAGGAGGCGGCTCGTGTCACGGTTTCCGTGGAAGGGCGCGATGTCACCGTTCGCGCCTGGCGCTATGACCTGGAGGGCCGCTACGGCCACGTGGTTCCGATCTACCTGCTCGACACCGATCTGGACGAGAATTCGGGCTGGGATCGCGGCCTCACCGACCATCTCTACGGCGGCGACACCAACTATCGCCTGCAGCAGGAGATCGTGCTCGGCATGGGCGGCGTGCGCATGGCCAATGCGCTGGGCCTGTACCGTAAATGTCTATCACATGAACGAAGGACACGCCGCGCTGCTGACGCTGGCCCTGCTCGAGAGCCAGATGGGCGGCGGTCCGCTGGGCGCGCCCACTGAGTCCGACATTGAGCAGGTGCGCACGAAATGCGTGTTCACCACCCACACTCCCGTTCCTGCCGGCCACGATCGCTTTTCCACCGAGCAGTCGATTCGCATTCTCGGCGGCGACCGCACCGCGCGCCTTGAAAAGCTCGGCGTCTTCGACGACGGCCTGCTGAACATGACGCTGCTGGCGCTGCGCTTCTCGCGCTACGCCAACGGCGTGGCCATGCAGCACGGCAAGGTCTCGCGCGCCATGTTCCCCGAGTTCCAGATCGACTCGATCACCAACGGCGTTCATGCGCCGACGTGGATCTCAGAGCCGGTGCAGCAGATGCTCGATGTGCACATTCCCGCGTGGCGGCGCGACAATCTCTACCTGCGCAACGCCATCGATCTGCCCGAGCAGGAGATTCTCAACGCGCACGCCGCGCCAAGGAAGCGCTGTTGACCGAGGTGGGCACGCGCACCGGCCTGGTGCTCAATCCGAACGTGCTGACGCTCGGCTTTGCGCGCCGCGCCGCTACCTACAAGCGCGCCAGCCTGCTGTTCACCGATCCCGAGCGGCTGCTCAGAATTGCAGCCCAGGCCGGCGGACTGCAGATTCTCTACGCGGCAAGGCGCATCCGCCAGGACGAGCCCGGCAAGGCGCTCATCCAGCAGGTCATGGAGGCAGCCGGCAAACTCAACAATGACATGCTGCGCATCGTGTATCTCGAAAACTACGCGTGGGATCTCGGCGCGCTGCTCACCGCGGGCGTGGATGTCTGGGTGAATACACCGCGCCGACCCTATGAAGCCTCAGGCACCAGCGGCATGAAGGCTGCGCTGAACGGCGTGCCGAGCCTGTCGATTCTCGACGGCTGGTGGATCGAGGGATGCATCGAGGGCGTGACCGGCTGGGCAATTGAAGACGGCGCCAACGACGCCGAAGAAGCGAACTCGCTTCTACAGCAAGCTGGAGAACGCAGTGGTTCCGCTCTATCGTGCACGCGCCGGAGAAGTGGGCCCGCCTGATGCGGACCACGCTGGCCTTCAACGGCTCCTACTTCAACACCAACCGCATGGTGAAGCAGTACACCCGCAATGCCTACTATCCGGTGAAGCTGATCGAGACCACGAAGGTCGAAGAATCAGCACCTTCATACGCCATGAAGTAACCGTATTCATTCAATCTCAGCAAGCAGCACCATCAGGCCTCGACTCTTCAGAGACGGGGCTTCAGTGGCTGCGGAAAAACTAATCGCAGCGTCCTGCTTTGTAACAGGGCACGACTTCAGTCGTGCCGAAAGTATCCGCAGAATGACTCCGGCTTTAGCCGCTGCGTGATGTTCTCCCGCCGGCTGCCCCGCCTCTCGATATTGAGAAGTGGGAGACCAAGGAAGAACCTCAAACCCGCCTGGCGCTAGGTTATCTTCCCGTTAGCCACAATCCGACCGGAATCCGCAAGAAGCAGTGAATAGTCCCACGCATGCGCGCCAGAGAGGCAATTCGTTGACTGTCATTCCATGCATCCGTAAGATGAAGCGACCATGAGGGGACATCTCTGTAAGTGATGGACCAGACCATCTCGCATTACCGTGTCGGGACGAAGCTGGGCGGCGGCGGCATGGGCGTGGTTTACAAGGCTGAGGACACGGATCTAGGCCGCTCCGTAGCCCTCAAATTCCTGCCAGATGAACTATCGCGTGACCCGCAGGCACTTGAGCGGTTCCGACGGGAGGCGCGTGCGGCTTCGGCTCTCAATCATCCCAATATCTGCACCATCTACGAAATCGGCAAGGACGGCGAGCAGTCGTTCATTGTCATGGAGTTTCTCGATGGCATGACGCTGAAGTATCTTCTCGCGGGAAAGCCATTGGCTACAGAAACCCTGCTTTCCCTTGCCATTGAGGTTGCCGACGCGTTGGACGCCGCACATTCCCAGGGAATCGTGCATCGCGACATCAAGCCCGCCAATATCTTTGTCACCAAACGCGAGCACGCCAAGATTCTGGATTTCGGCCTTGCCAAGGTGTCGAGCTCAGGCGCATCCGGTCCGGTCGCATCGGCTGAGGCCATGACTGCGGCCGATGGGCCACTGACCAACCCCGGTTCTGCAGTTGGAACCATCGCCTACATGTCGCCGGAGCAGGCCCGTGGTAAAGACCTCGATCCCCGCAGTGACTTGTTCTCATTCGGCGCCGTGCTCTACGAGATGGCAACAGGCGTTCTCCCGTTTCACGCAGGTAGTTCCGCTGAAATTTTCAAAGCCATTCTGGACGCATCGCCGGCTCCGGTTGTGCGGCTGAATCCAGATGTTCCAGTCGAACTGGAACGCATCATCAACAAGGCTTTGGAAAAAGACCGCAACCTGCGCTATCAGAGTGCCGCAGAGATGCGAGCTGATTTACAGCGCCTGAAGCGCGACACCGATTCGGGAAGGTCATTCGCAACGTCAGGGTCCGCGGGGAGTGCTCAATTTTCAGCGATTGCAGGTAGTCCGTCTGGCGCGGCGGTTGTCTCTGTCCCCCGACGGACAGGATGGAAGATATGGGCCGTCGGAGGCGGCTTAGTCTTCGCCGTCATCGCAATCCTCGTCTATCTGCATTCCCGCCCTTTGCCTCAGCCGAAAGCATCGGGCTACGTCCAGATTACGCGCGACGGAGTTGCAAAGAAGCTGATCGGAACGGACGGAGCCAGGCTTTACCTTCTTGAAAACCTGGCGGCCAGAGTCGCACAAGTGTCCAGTTCCGGCGGAGTAGTGGCGCCTGTCGCTCTTCCCATTCCATCTATGGTGCTGCTTGCGGTCTCCCCCGACGGAGCAACCATGCTTGTGGCGGACGAAGTGGGCACGACCGCCTTCCGCGGACCAATTTGGGCATTGCCAGTGCTCGGCGGCCCACCTCGCAGACTTCAAGAAGCCGCGGGGCAGACCGCCGCGTGGTCTCCTGATGGGCAAATGATTGTCTACGCTGATGGCCCCGATTTATTCCTGACGAAAAGTGACGGCTCCGAATCCCGCAAAATCTTTTCCGCCACCGGCCGGGTGTTCGATCTCGCCTGGTCGCCGGACGGAAAGTTGATTCGATTCACCGTGACCAATGGAACCACCTTTTCGGGTTCACTTTGGCAAGTTAGCGCCAATGGGGCTGCCCCCCATCCGCTGTTGTCCGATTGGCATCAACCTCCTCAGGAGTGCTGCGGTCAATGGACTCCCGATGGGAAATACTTCGTTTTTCAATCAAGAGGAAATATTTGGGCCCGCGCTGAGCAGGGAAGCTGGTTTGGCAAAGCAAGTGGAGAACCCTTCCTGTTGACCTCTGGGCCAATGAACTACTCCACGCCTCTACCCGGCAAGGACGGCAAGAAATTATTCGTCGTTGGAGCATTAGCTCGAGGAGAACTGGCTCGCTACGATATGAAGTCCGCGGCCTTTGTCCCCTTTCTTTCCGGAATTTCAGCGGACAGCGTCAGTTTCTCCGGGGATGGAAAGTCGGTGGCCTACTCCACCTTCCCGGAAGGAATACTTTGGAAAAGCAATGCCGACGGCAGCCAGCGAATTCAGCTGACCTTTCCGCCTTACGTGGCCCTGCTTCCCAGGTGGTCTCCCGATGGTCAGCAGATCGCTTATTACGCCTTCTCGCCCGGCCATAAATGGAAGTTGTTTACTGTAGCGGTCGATGGTGGACCGCCGCGCGAACTGATCCCCGAGGACTCCCAGGACGAGTACGACCCGACCTGGTCGGCCGACGGAACCAGAATTGCTTTCGGCGGCCCTCCGGCTGATCCGAACAATTCAATCCGCGTCCTCGACGTGAATACCAATCAAATCTCGACGCTGCCCGGTTCAAAGGGCCTCTTCTCGCCCCGCTGGTCGCCAGATGGGCGCCATATTGCCGCCATGCCTTTCGCGTCTCGTAGTCTGATGCTTTTTGATTTCACATCCCAGAAGTGGGAGGAAATCGCGAAGATCAACAGCGGCTTCCCCAACTGGTCAAAGAATTCAGACTATATTTATTTCCTTCATTTCGAAGACAAGTCGTCGGTGATGAGGATACGCATTCGCGACCGGAAGATTGAGCAGGTGGCAGACCTGAAAAGCGTTCTTCCGACAGGCTACTGGACCGTCTGGCTCGGCATGGCTCCCGACGATTCACCGCTTGTGCTGCGCGACAACGGCACCCAGGAAATCTACTCGCTTGACTGGCAAGCCCAGTAACTCCCGCTAATCGCTCTGGTCCTTCATCGGAAGTCACATCCGTTACAACGGGCTTTTTATTCGTACTCTCGGACGATTCTGGGTGAGTAACCGCATACCCGGAAATAACCAATGCCGCCGTACTCTTCCAATCAACACCACGACCGTATCTCGCTCGACGTCCCCCCCGCCGCAGGCACGTAGCACTTCTGCGTGTAGTCCATCACCATGCGGTCGGCGTTGAACCGCCAGCCTAGCGTGCGAATCGTGCGCTTCATCCGCTTGATCCACCCGCGCGGCAATCCGTCGCGGTCGCGCTGATAGTAGAGCGGAATCAACTCGTCGCGCAGCACGCGATAGAGGTCCTCGCCGTCGCGGCTGTCATGCACATCCATATTCGAGTGCGTGCGTCCCGCGCCGATCGCGAAGCCGTTGAGCCCGTCATAAGCCTCGGCCCACCAGCCATCGAGCACCGAAAGATTCAACCCGCCATTCAGCACGACCTTCTGCCCGCTGGTCCCCGAAGCTTCCAGCGGACGCCGCGGATTGTTGAGCCACACGTCGACACCCTGCACCAGGTGCCGGCCCACATTGATGTCGTAGTCCTCGATGAAGACGAACTTGTCCGCGAAGTCCGCGTCGCGCATCAGCTCTGCAATCTGCTGCAGCACCCGCTTGCCCGGCTCATCGTGCGGATGCGCCTTGCCCGCAAACAGAAACTGCAGCGGCCGCTTGGGATCGTTGACCATCGTGGTCAGTCTTTCAATATCCTTGAGCAGCAGGTTCGCGCGCTTGTACGTGGCAAATCTCCGGCGCAAAGCCGATCGTCAGCGCATCCGGCGAAAGCACTTTGCCAAGCCGCTGCAGCGCCTGAGGAGACTCGCCGCGTCGTTCCGCCTGCTCCTGCGCACGCGACCGGACAAAGTTGAGCAGCTGCGCCTTCAGGCTGAGGTGCGTCTCCCAAAGCTCGCCGTCATCCACATCCTCGATCGCTTCCCAGGTGTGCTTCGATCCGCTCAGCTTTTGCCATCCCACGCCGAGGTGCCGGTCGTAGAGCCGGCACATCTGCGGCGCAAGCCACGACGGCACATGCACTCCGTTCGTGACATGGCCAATCGGCACTGCATCCTCCGGCCTGTCAGGATAGAGGCTCTTCCACATCGCCCGCGACACTTCGCCGTGGAGCGACGAGACCGCATTCACGCGCCGCGCCAGCTTCAGCCCCAGCACCGTCATGCAGAAAGTCTCCCCATAGTCCTCCGGATGCTCGCGGCCGAATCCCATCAGGTTGTCGTGCGAGATTCCAAGTTGCTCGCGCAGCGGTCCAAGGTGCTCCTCGATCAGATCGGCGTTGAAGCGATCGTGCCCTGCAGGCACCGGGGTGTGCGTTGTGAAGATCACTTCGCGCGGGATCTTGCTCGCCGCGGCGTAAAAATCCAGGCCCTCTTCTTCCATGCGGCATCGAATCGCCTCAAACACCGCAAAGCCGCTGTGGCCTTCATTCAAATGAAGCACGCCCGGACTGATCCCCATGGCCTTCAGAGCGCGATATCCGCCCACACCCAGCAGCAGCTCCTGCCGGATGCGCGTGCGCGAATCCCCGCCGTAGAGCCGAGAAGTGGTATCCAGATCCTCGGGCGCGTTGCCCGCCACGTTTGAATCGAGCAGCAGCAGATCGCAGCGTCCCACCTTGATCTGCCACACCTTCGCGCGGATCGAGCCGCGGCGCGTGGCGATCTCCACCACCACCGGCTCGCCATTCGTACCAATCGCAGGCTGCATCGGGAGTTGATTGATGTCCGTCTGCAGGTATTCCTCCCGCTGCCATCCCTCTTTATCGAGTCTTTGCAGGAAGTAGCCCTGCCCGTAGAACAAGCCGATGCCGATCAGCGGAATGCCAAGGTCCGAAGCGCTCTTGATGTGATCGCCGGACAAAACTCCGAGACCGCCGGAGTAGATCGGCAGCGATTCATGCATCCCGAACTCCGCTGAGAAATACGCCACGGGCCGGGTGCGCAGCACCCCCGCGTTCTGCGCGCCCCAGGTGCGATCCGCCAGAAGATACTCCTGCTGCCGCCGATATACGTAGTTGATGCGGCTGTGCAGCACCTGTTCGGCGGCTCTGCGCTCGATCTCCTGCAGGGGCATCTCATTCAGCAGCGCAATCGGATTCTGGTTTAGCTGGCGCCAGCGAACAGGATTCAGATCCCGAAACAGGTTGATGCACTCGTGATCCCAGCTCCAGCAGACATTCCGCGCCAGGGCCCAGAGCCGCTCCTGCGCCGGAGCGATGAAGCGATCGACGCGTGCGCGCCTCGCTCACCACCGGCGCCAGCTGATCCGCCGCCTCCGTCAGCATGCGAATCTCGTGATCGCGAAACACGCGGGGCTCTTTCGTCTGCACAACGAGAACCCCCTGCAGCATTCCGCGGTCGATCAGCGGCACGCCAAGAAACGAGTGGTACTCCTCTTCGCCCGACTCCTTGAAATACTTGTAACGTGGATGTTTGCCCGCATCCTCCACATCAACCGGCCGCACCAGCTCGGCAACCAGTCCCACCAGACCCTCGCTCAGCGGCATGCGCAGGGTCCCGATGCTGCGCGGATGCAGCCCGAGTGTCGCCGCGAGCACCAGGTTCGATCGATCCGGCTCGAGCAGGTAGGCTGAACACACATCGGTCCTGAAGCGCGCTGCGATCAACGCCACAACGTTCATCAGCGTCTCGGCGGGCTTGCTCCCGTCCTCTGTGAGATTTGTGATCTCGTCCAGTGTCAGAACAAGACTGGCGTCAGCTGCTTCAAAGGATTGAGCCATCGCTACACCTTCGCCTTTCACTCCGTTTTCAACGAAACATCGACACCACCGTCAAGCCGCAATTCCCACGGCAAAACGTCGCGCAAGCTTGAAGGACCAGCAGCAGGGAAGTGAGTGAGGGGAGAGATCCTGCTATCCCGGAGATGCGAATAGTCTCGACATTATCACCAATACTCAATCAGAACGAACAAAGACGGCGTAAGGAAAAAAGCCGAATCCTTATTTCCGCACCGATTCTGGTGCACCTGTCCGCATTGTTCTGACGAGCGGTTCTCAATCTCCGGCGGGCTCTTCCAGCTCCGACCCGATGCGGTGCAGCTTCATCACCTTCCACTGCAGCCTGTCGAAGAACAGGTACACCACCGGCGTGGTAAACAGCGTAAGCATCTGCGACACCAGCAGTCCGCCGACAATCGTGATGCCCAGGGGCTTGCGCAGCTCGGAACCAACACCCATTCCGATAGCCAGTGGCAAGCCGCCGAACATCGCAGCCAGGGTGGTCATCATGATGGGTCTGAAGCGCAGAAGGCACGCCTGATAGATTGCTTCCACCGGAGGCAGGCCCTGTTCGCGCTCCGCCTGCAGCGCGAAATCGATCATCATGATTGCATTTTTCTTTACGATGCCGATCAGCAGGATGATCCCGATCAGCGCCATGATGTTCAAATCTGTTCCGGTGATCAGCAGCGCCAGGATCGCGCCCACGCCCGCTGGAGGCAGTGTCGAAAGAATGGTCAGTGGGTGAATCAGGCTCTCGTACAGAATGCCCAGCACGATATAAACCGCGACCAGCGCCGCCAGGATCAGGTACGGCTCATTCCTGAGCGAATCCTGAAACGCCTGCGCAGTGCCTTGAAACGTCGCGTGGATCGTCGACGGCATGCCCATCTCGCTCTGCGCCTTCTCGAGCGCGGTCACAGCGTCGCCAAGCGCCACGTTGGGCGCGAGGTTAAAGGTCAGCGTTACCGCCGGATACTGCCCCTGATGGTTCACAGCCAGGGATGTGCGCTTCTGCTCGTAGTGGGCAAAGGCCGAAAGCGGAACCATCGCACCGCCGGTCGATGAAGCAGCGGGCGCGCTGGCCGCCGCTGGACTTGCGCCGGCGCTGTCTGTGCTTGCCGCTGGCGCGCTTGAGGCCGCGGCAGGCGCAGGGGAACTTGCGCCGGAACTCGAGGTTGCAGTCACCAGGTTGCCGCCTGAAGTCGGGAAGACAGCCGCTGCCCCCGACGTCGCCCTTGGCGCAGCCGGAATCGACGCGACGGCGGCCGGAGCCGTTGCCGCTGCGCTCGCCGCCGGCAACGTCGTCGATGACATTGCGGTCGTCGCGCCCGAAGCGCCGCTGGCCTTCACATAGATATTGTCGAGAGAGTCGGGGCTCAACTGGTACTGCGGATCGACCTCCATCACCACGAAGTACTGATTCAGTCCCGTATACATCGTGGAGACCTGCCGCTGCCCGAACGCGTCATACAGCACCTGGTCGATCGCCTGCGCGCTGACGCCCAGCCGCGAAGCAGTGTCGCGATCGATCACGAGGTTGGCGGCCAGTCCCTGGTCCTGCTGGTCGGTCGATGCATCGCGCAGCTCCGGCATGGTCCGCATGCGCGCAAGCAGTTGCGGAGCCCAGGTATTCAGCTCGTTCAGATTTTCGGCGGAGAGCGTGTACTGGTACTGAGCGTCGCTGCCGCGACCTCCAATCTGGATGTCCTGTTGCGCCTGCAGAAACAGTGCGGCGCCGGGAACGCTGGTCAGCTTTCCGCGAAGCCCGGCAATCACCTGGTCGGCAGACTTCCTGCCTGGGCGCTCGCTCACAGGTTTCAGCGCGATAAACATGCGCCCCACATTGGAGCCGCCGCCACCGGGACCCCCGCCTCCCACAAAGGCCGTGACGGTCTCGATCGATGGGTCGTCCAACACCATCTGCGCCAGTTGCCGTTGCTTTTCGCGCATCGCCGGAAAGCTGATGTCCTGCGCTCCGCGCGTTGTGCCGCCCATGCGCCCCGTGTCCTGCTGCGGGAAGAACCCCTTGGGCACGATGACGTAGAGGTAGACGTTCAGCACCGCGCATCCGATCGCCACAGAAAGCGTTATCCACTGGTGACGCAGGACCCACCGCAGCGCCGCGTTGTACTCATAATGAAGCCACTGGAACGCATTCTCCGCCGCGCGGTAAACGCGCCCGTGGCGGGTCTCGTCGCGCGCCTTCAGGAATTTCGCGCACAGCATCGGGGTGGTCGTAAGTGAAACCAGCAGCGATACCGCGATGGCCACGCTGAGCGTAACTGCAAACTCGCGGAACAGCTTTCCGATAATGCCGCCCATCATCAGGATGGGGATGAACACCGCGATCAGCGACGTGCTCATCGACAGCACGGTAAAGCCGATCTCGCGCGAGCCCTTCATGGCTGCGTCAAACGGCTGCATGCCCTCTTCGAGATACCGCGTGATGTTCTCGATCACCACGATGGCATCATCCACCACGAATCCGGTGGAGATGGTCAGCGCCATCAGCGACAGGTTGTCGATGGTGTAGCCCAGCAGATACATCACGCCGAACGTACCCACCAGTGACAACGGCACAGCCACTGAAGGTATCAGCGTTGCCCAGACCTCGCGCAGGAAGAGAAATACCACAAGAACCACGAGCAGGACGCTGATGATCAGCGAAATCTCAACATCGCGCACGCTCGAGCGGATCGTGGTAGTGCGGTCCACGGCAACGTTCATCGCAATCGTGGGCGGAATCTCCGCCTGTAGCCGCGGCATCTCCTTCAGCACGGCGTCCACTGAGTCGATTACATTGGCGCCGGGAATTTTGAAGATGACAATCAAAATGGCGTCTTTCAGTTCGCCGCTGTGTCCCGGAGACTTGTTTCCAGCCAGCCCCAGCGTGCGAATGTCTGAGACCGAATCGGTAACGGTGCCGAGGTCCCCGACGCGTACCGGCGCGCCCGTCTGCCGGTTGTACCCGACGACGATCGGCGCATAGTCTGAGGCTTTGAAGATCTGGTCGTTGTCGCTGATCTGCCAGCGATGGTCGGGATCCTGGAACGCGCCCTTGGGCCTGTTGGCATTGGCTCCTGAAAGCGCCGTGCGCACCGCCTCGAGGCCGACCCCATTGTTGGCCAGCTGCATCGGGTTCAGCTCGACACGCACTGCGGGCTGGGCGCTTCCGCCCACAAACACCTGGCCCACGCCCTCGATCTGCGCGATCTTCTGCGCAAGAATCGAGTCGGCAATGTCGTATATCTTCGGCTTGGGCACCACGTCGGAGGTCAGCGTGAGAATCAGGATCGGCGCTTCGGCCGGATTGGCCTTGCGGTACGAGGGATTCTGCGGCAGGTACGACGGCAACTGGCTGCGCGCGGCATTGATCGAGGCCTGCACGTCGCGCGCCGCGGCATCGATGTTGCGGCTCAGATCGAATTGCAGTGTCACGGATGCCGAGCCGAGCGAACTCGACGAGGTCATCTGGTTCACGCCGGCAATGCGCCCGAATTGGCGCTCCAGCGGCGTGGCCACAGCCGAGGCCATGGTCTCGGGGCTGCCGCCCGGCAATCCCGCGCCCACGCCGATCACAGGAAAGTCGACATCCGGCAGAGATGCCACCGGCAGCATCGAATACGCCACCGAGCCCGCAAGCATCAGGGCCAGGCTCAGCAGCGTCGTCGCTACCGGTCGTTGGATGAAAGGCGCGGAAAGATGCATGGCTACACTCAGTCTGCCGTAACCGGCTGCCTTTGCAGCGCGGGCTGCACCGCGTGCTTTCGGAGCCTGGTCGAAAGCCGGTCAAAGTAGAGATAAACAACCGGCGTTGTAAACAGTGTCAGCATCTGCGACACGATCAATCCGCCCACGATGCTCACGCCCAGCGGCATGCGCAGTTCTGCGCCCACGCCTCCACCCAGCGCCAGCGGCAGACCGCCCAGCAGCGCCGCCATCGTCGTCATCAGGATCGGCCTGAAGCGCAGCAGGCACGCCTGGAAGATCGCGTCTTCCGCCGATTTTCCCTCGTTGCGTTCAGCAGCAAGGGCAAAGTCGATCATCATGATGGCGTTCTTCTGCACAATTCCGATGAGCAGAATGATGCCGATCAGCGCAATCACGCTGAAGTCCACCCGCGTAATCAGCAGCGCCAGAAGCGCGCCCACGCCCGCCGAGGGCAGCGTCGAAATGATGGTGATCGGGTGAATGTAGCTCTCGTAAAGCACGCCGAGCACGATGTAGACCGTCACCAGCGCAGCCAGGATCAGCAGCGGTTCATTCACCAGCGAGTTTTAAATGCAGCCGCCGTTCCCTGGAAGCTGGCATTGATCTGAAGTCGGCATGCCAATGCGCTGCTCCACCTGGTTCACGGCCTTCACGGCGTCGCCAAGCGACTTGCCCGGCGCAAGATTGAAGCTGACGATCGTTGAGGGGAACTGACCCTGGTGACCGATCGCAAGCTGCGTGCGCGACTGCTCCCAGTGTGCAATCGTGCTCAACGGAACCTGCGTTCCATTTGCCGACTTCACATAGAGATTGCTCAAAGTGGAGGGATCCGTCTGGAAATTCGGTCCCACTTCCATCACCACGTGATACTGATTCAGCTGCGTAAAGATCGTCGACACCTGCCGCTGCCCAAACGCGTCGTAAAGCGTGTTGTCAACGTCGGACATGGCAATGCCGAGCCGTGCCGCGGTGTCGCGATCGATCACCAGCGATGCGCCCATGCCCTGGTCCTGCAGGTCGCTCGCCACGTCCGTCAACATCGGCTCTTTGCTCAGCTCCTGCACCAGCCGACGCGTGTAGGTGGCCAGCTCATCCGAGTTCGGATCCTCAAGCGAGTATTGAAACTGCGTCCGGCTCACGCGATCTTCCACTGTTAGATCCTGCAGCGGCTGCAGAAACAGTTGAATATCCTGGACGCTCTGCAGCTTGCCTTGCAGCCGCTGGATCACCTCTGTAGCCGACTCCTTCCGCTGGTCGAGCGGCTTGAGGTTGATCTGGATTCGCCCTGAATTCAGCGTCGTGTTCGTGCCATCCACGCCGATAAACGACGAGGTGTTATCCACCGCTTGATCCTGCAGCACCACGTCGACCAGCCTCTGCTGGCGCTCCGCCATGCTCGTGAAGCTCACGTTCTGCGGCGCTTCGCTGATGCCCAGGATCACGCCTGTATCCTGCACCGGAAAGAAGCCCTTCGGTATCACGATGAACAGCAGCACCGTCGCGACAAAAGTCGAGATAGTGACCATCAAGGTCGCGAACCGGTGGCGCAGAATCACCTTCAGCCCGCGCCCGTAGGACGCAATGATCCGGTTGAAGACTCTGCTCTGACCAGTAGTAGAAACGCGTCTCCTTGGCCGTCTTCTTGTCCTGCAGAATGCGCGAGCACATCATCGGCGTCAGCGTCAGAGAGACCACCGCCGAGACAAGGATGGTCACCGCCAGCGTGATCGCGAATTCGCGGAACAGGCGGCCCACAACATCGCTCATGAAGAGCAGCGGAATCAGCACGGCGATGAGCGAAACGGTCAGCGACATGATCGTGAAGCCGATCTGCTCGCTGCCCTTCAGCGCCGCCTGCATCGGGCTCATGCCTTCCTCAATGAAGCGCGAGATGTTTTCGATCATCACGATGGCGTCATCGACCACAAAACCCGTGGAGATCGTAAGCGCCATCAGCGTGAGATTGTTCAGGCTGTAGCCCAGCAGGTACATCACGCCGAACGTGCCGACAATCGACAGCGGCACCGCAACAGAAGGAATGATCGTCGCCGCCAGGTTGCGCAGGAAGAGGAAGATCACCATCACCACCAGGGCGACGGTGAGCATCAGCTCAAACTCCACATCCTTCACAGACGCGCGAATGGTCGTGGTGCGGTCTGTCAGCACGTGGACCTGCACGGCGGCCGGCAGGCTTGTCTGCAGTTGCGGCAGAAGCTTGTGAATCCGGTCCACCACCGCAATAATGTTGGCGCCCGGTTGCCGCTGGATGTTGACGATGACCGCTGGCTGCCGGTTCATCCACGCGGCCTGCTGCGAATTCTCCGCCGCATCCACAACCGTTGCCACATCGGACGTACGCACCGCGGCGCCGTTGCGATACGCGATGATCACCGGCTTGTAGTCGTTGCTCGATATCAGCTGGTCGTTCGCGCCGATCGTGTACGACTGCCGCGACCCGTTCAATGTGCCTTTCGCCTGATCGACGTTCGCCGCGGCGAGTGCGGTGCGCAAATCCTCCAGGCTCAGGTTGTATGCGGCCATCGCGGCTGGATTTGCCTGTACGCGAACCGCCGGCTTCTGTCCGCCCGCAATCGATACCAGGCCAACTCCCGAGACCTGCGAGATCTTCTGCGCCAGGTTGGTGTCGGCCGCATCTTCAATCTTGTCGAGCGGCAGAGAGTCCGAGGTCAGCGCCAGAGTCATGATCGGCGCATCCGCTGGATTCACCTTGCTGTAAACAGGCGGATTGGGCAGATCGGTCGGCAGGAAGCTGTTCGCCGCATTGATGGCGGCCTGCACCTCCTGCTCGGAAACATCGATGTTCTCTTCCAGGTTGAACTCGAGCGTGATCACCGAGCCACCGCCTGAGCTCACTGAGGTCATCTGCTTCAGACCCGGCATCTGACCAAACTGCCGTTCGAGCGGCGAGGTCACCGACGACGCCATCACCTCCGGTCCAGCGCCCGGATAGAACGTGAGCACCTGGATGATCGGATAGTCCACCTCGGGCAGTGCCGACACCGGCAACTGCTGATAAGCGATGCCCCCCGCCAGCAGAATCGCCGCCATGAGCAGCGACGTTGCGATGGGACGCAGAATGAAAGGCCGCGATGGACTAAGACTCACTGCTGCTGCCCCTGGGTCGCACTGGGATCCTGCTTGTGCTGGCCCGCGTTCGCGCCTCCTGGCCGGCCACCCGAAGCCGCCCCGGCGCCTTGACCCCCGCGTTGGCGTGCCGCTGCTGCCGTAACCTGCTGTCCTGGCCGCAGGCGGTCTGCCCCGTCCACAACGACCTTGGCGCCAGGCTCGACTCCGCTGTCCAGAATCGTCGACTGCCCTTCGGCAAGCGCCACCTTCACCGGCTGCATCTTCGCGACCTGCTTGCCGCTCGCATCCGTATCCACAAGCCACACAAAAAGCGACCCGTTCAGCCCGGTCTGGATCGCCGCCGAAGGCACCACCAGCGCATTGGGCCGGTTCTCAAGAACCAGGTGGATATTCACGAACTGATTGGGAAACAGGATCGAATCCTTGTTGTCAAAGACCGCCTTCAGCTTGCCGGTGCCCGTCGTCGTATCGATCTGGTTATCGGCCGTGAGCAGCACTCCGGTAGCCAGCTTCTGCGTATCGCCGCGGTCGTAGGCGTCCACCATCATGCGATGGTCCGCCGCCAGCTTGTGCAGCACCTGTGGCAACTGGTTTTCAGGCAGGGTAAAGTACACAGCCATCGGCTTGAACTGGTTGATAATCACCAGGTTCGTGTTGTTGGCGCTGATAATGTTGCCGGGATCCACGAGCCGCAGACCGATCTTCCCGTTGATGGGAGACTTGATATAGCACCAGCTCAACTGCAGCTGCGCCGTCTCGATTGCCGCCTGGTCCGACTGGATTGCGCCCTCGTACTGACCTTGCTGCGCCTCGTTGGCCTCCATCGACTCCTTTGAAACCACGCCCGCGTCATAAAGCGCCTTGTAGCGGTTGTACTCCGCCTGCGCATTCTTCAGCAGCGCCTGGTCGTGCGCCAGCGTGCCCTTGGCCTGGTCGAGCGCGGCTTGGTAAGGCTTCGGGTCGATCACCATGATGGTCTCGCCCTCTTTCACCTCCTGGCCCTCAGTGAACTTCACCGGCAACAGCTCTCCGCTCACCCGCGCCTTGACGGTTACGCTCATGTACGGCGTCACTGTGCCCAGCGCCGACAGGAAGATCGGCATCGGCTTTTGTTCCGTCGGAGTCACCTGCACCGGGACCGGCCGGCCTTGCAGTGCCGCCGCCTGGCTTGCGGTTGCCGCCAACTGCTTCTGGTGATTCTGGTAGACCCTCCACACAATCACACCCACTATAAGAACCAGGACGAGGTAAAAGACGACTCGCGCACCGGTCCGCTTGCTGCCGGGTGGGTGCAACTCGCCAACTTCAGGCATGTGCGTCTCGGTGGCGTTTTGTATTGGCATGGTTTTGTTTCCCGTCGATTTTGTCTTGAGGATCGCACCAGAGATCGGGCGCGAATTCAGATGTTTGGACCAGAGAATCTTCGGCCTTGGGCCACATTATAGGGACGATGGCGTCTCAGGAAAGGTTTCCTGATCGCTGCCCTTCTAATGGCCGTCCCCCAAGGGGCGTACTGAATGTGGATGCATGTCACACTTTCTACTACCCCGGGCTCTGGGAACGCCGGGGCCGTTGGGTCTGTCTCCTATAATCTGGACGAAACACCTTACTACGCGTTTACAGACGGTTTTCCCAGCCCGTCGGGCAGTCTGTTTCTCTAAAGGAAGCCGGCGGCAGGGCAGTCCGCTGCAAACCTTCCACCGGCGAGGCACCTCTTGGTAGTCAGTTCCGACGTTTCCGCACCCCCCATCGCGATTGGCGCTGAACCTCCTCTCTGCGTCGACCTGGACGGCACCCTGGTCAAGTCGGACACCCTCCTGGACGGCCTCTGCCTCTTCGCGCGCCGCCGGCCGCTACAGCTCTGGCGCGTTCCTATCTGGCTGATGCAGGGTCGCGCCCGCCTCAAGTTTGAAGTGGCACAGCGCGCCCCGCTCGATCCATCCCGCCTGCCCTACAACACAGAACTGCTTCGCTTCCTGCAGGCCGAGCGTCGCGCGGGCCGGCAGATCTTCCTCGCTACCGGCGCCGATGGCGGCCTGGCGCAGCGCGTCGCCTCGCATCTCGGCATCTTTGAAGGCGTTCTCGCTTCCGACGTTGCCACCAACCTGACCCGGGACAAAAAGCTCGCCCGCCTCAAGGATCGGCTCGGCGAATTCGACTACATCGGCAATTCCCGGGCCGACCTGCCCCTCCTGAGCCAGGCGCGCGTGCCCATGCTCGCCAACCCCACCACGGGCCTCCGCATTGTGCTTCGCAGCCGGAATATCCCCGTGGCCTGCTCGTTCATTGACCGCCGACCCACGTCCAGCATGCTGATCAAAGCCATCCGCATGCACCAGTGGTCCAAAAACGTTCTGCTGTTCGCTCCACTGTTGATGTCGCACAAGCTCACCAGATCCTCTGTCGGAGCGGGCATCGCCGCCTTTTTCTGTTTCAGCTTCATGGCATCTGTCATGTACCTCATCAACGACATGCTCGACATCGATAACGATCGTCGGCATTCCTCCAAACGCCTGCGTCCCTTCGCCTCCGGCGATCTCGCAGTCGGACGCGGCATGGCGCTCGTCGTCGCTTTGGCCGCAGCCTCGATTGCCATCCTGCCCCTGCTTCCCCCGTCCTTTCATCTCTGGCTGGCGGTCTACATCTTGAGCACCATGACCTACTCCTTCTATCTGAAGCAGGTCGCAATCGTGGACGTGATCCTGCTTTCGAGCCTCTACACGCTGCGTCTGCTGGCGGGTGGCGCCGCAACCGGGACCGAAATCTCCCCCTGGCTGGCCGGCTTTTCCACCTTTCTGTTTCTATCCCTCGCAATGGTCAAGCGCTTCAATGAGCTTGAGAACCTGCGTGAAAGAGGCGCAACGCACACCCACGGCCGCGGCTATCTCGTCTCTGACCTGGAGCAGATCCGCAACTTCGGCACCTCTGCGGCCACCGCGGCAGTCGTTGTGTTCATGCTCTACATCGCCCGCCCTGACGTAACTCCGCTCTATCGCCACGCCATGCGCCTCTGGCTCATCGTGCCGCTGCTGATCTACTGGATCTATCGCGTCTGGCTCATCGCATCGCGCGGCGAGCTGGACGACGACCCGGTCGTCTTCGCCATGCGCGACAAGGTCAGCCTCGCCGTCGGCGCTCTTGTGGTCGCCGTGGCCCTTCTGGCCCTCTGAAATCAGGCCTCTATCCCCTAAGAGCGCCAAAGTTTCAGCTGCCAGAGATGATTCGTATGCTGGGACGGCGCGCTCCGGCAACTGAATCTCTCAACCGCCTTGAAGCGTCCTATGAAGGTACCGGCCTTGCCGGTAGTGCGAACTCGCGCTGAAGCCGGCGCGCAATCGACTAACATAGTCTGTTCAACTACTTTTGGAACGGACCTGAACGGCTCACCAGCTTTTCAGCCTCCGAATCCGTCGAGCCGTATTTTGCCTGGAACGGGCCGCCTGGCATTTGCCTGGCGAGTCACCTCTCCACCCTCATCGTGGTGACGGGCAAATCGCCTCAGGAGCGAGTACCAGCCCTATGATGTGGATAGTCCGGCTAGCGCTTAGGCGGCCCTACACCTTCGCCGTCTTTGCGTTCCTGATCCTGATCCTCGGCGGCTACAGCATCGTCACGATGCCGACGGATATCTTCCCCAACATCGATATCCCGGTTGTCACCATCGTATGGAACTACACAGGACTCTCCGCGCAGGAGATGTCCACCCGCATCGTCTTCAATAGCGAACGCGGCGCGACCACCACGGTCAACGACATTGAGCACATTGAGTCGCAATCCCTCAGCGGCGTCGGCATCATCAAGATCTTCTTCCAGCCCCACGTGAATATCGGTAGCGCCGTTGCGCAGGTCACGGCCATCTGCCAGGTCCAGTTACGCCAATTGCCGCCAGGCACGACGCCGCCCTTCATTATTCAGTACAACGCCTCGAGCGTCCCCGTCCTGATGCTCGGCCTGTCAGGAAACGGACTCAACGAGCAGCAGCTCTTCGATCTGGGCACGAACTCCATTCGCACCCAGCTCGCCACCATTGAAGGAGCGCAGACACCGTTCCCCTACGGAGGCAAACAGCGTCAGATCCAGGTCGATATCGACACAGCCTCAATGCAGGCGAGGGGCCTTTCTCCCGCCGATGTCGTCAACGCCATCTCCGCGCAGAACCTGATCGTGCCGTCGGGCACCATGAAGATTGATCGATTCGAATACGCGATCGAGACCAACTCATCGCCTTCTGTGATCGATCAGTTGAACAACCTGCCCGTCCGCACCATCAACGGAGCCGTCATCTACCTCCGCGATGTCGCCCACGTCCGCGACGGCAGTCCGCCGCAGACCAACATCGTTCGCGTAGACGGCAAGCGCGCCATCATGATGAGCATCATGAAGACCGGTTCCGCCTCCACGCTCGAAATCATCAAGGGCGTTCGCGACAAGGTTGAGAGCATCCGGGGACAGCTGCCGCCGCAATTGCAGATCAACGCTCTTTCTGATCAGTCGATCTTCGTCCGTGGGGCCATCAACGGCGTCGTCCGCGAAGCGCTCATTGCCGCTTGCCTCACGGCCACCATGATCCTCGTCTTCCTCGGAAGCTGGCGCTCGACGCTCATCATCGCGGTTTCGATTCCCTTGTCGATCCTCTGTTCGATCACGATGCTGGCTCTGCTGAACGAGACCATCAACATCATGACGCTCGGCGGTCTCGCCCTTGCCGTTGGAATCCTGGTCGACGATGCGACCGTGGAGATCGAGAACATCAATCGCAATCTCGAAGCCGGCAAGGAGATCGAACAGGCCATCCTCGACGGCGCGGCACAGATCGCCACTCCGGCGCTCGTCTCTACCCTCGCCATCTGCATCGTCTTCGTCCCCATGTTTCTGATCAGCGGCGTGGCCCGATACCTGTTCGTGCCGCTCGCTGAGTCCGTAGTCTTCGCCATGCTTGCGAGCTATCTCCTCTCGCGCACTGTCGTTCCCACCATGGCGAAATATCTGCTCCATGAACACGACGACGCTGCCGCCGTGCGAAAGAGCATCAGCCGCAATCCCTTCGTCCGCTTTCAGAGCGCCTTTGAGTCAGGCTTTACAAAGTTCCGTAACGCATATCTGCGCCTGCTGACTCTCTGCCTCGACTACTCCCGGGTATTCCTCGTAGCCTTCCTGCTCTTTGCCGTTGGATCGGTACTGCTGCTGACCCCCTGGCTCGGCCAGGACTTCTTCCCCTCTGTTGACGCCGGCCAGTTCAAAATCCACGTCCGCGCACGCACCGGCACCCGCATTGAAGAGACCGCCGCACTCTGCGACCACATCGACCAGACCATTCGCGAGTACATTCCGGCTGACGAGGTCGTGACGATCGTCGACAACATCGGCCTGCCCTACTCCGGGCTCAATCTCTCTTACTCCACCTCTGCCCCCATTGGACCCGCGGACGCCGACATCCAGGTGCAGCTCACGCCGAAGCATCACCCCACCGGCGACTACGTTGATGAACTCCGCGGTGTCCTCGCCCGCAAGTTTCCCGGCGTAACGTTCTACGTGCTCCCCGTCGACATCGTCACCCAGATTCTCAACTTCGGCCTCTCCGCACCCATCGACATCCAGATCGTCGGCCCCAACCTCCAGGGCAACCGCGCTCTGGCCGAGAAAATGATCGATGAAGTTCGCTACGTTCCCGGCGCTGCCGACGCGCGCATTCAGCAACCCTTCAATTACCCCAACATGACGGTGAATGTCGATCGCACGCGCGCGCAGGCGATCGGCCTCACGCAGCGCGACGTCGCGCAAAGTCTGCTGGTGGCCCTGAGCGGCAGCTTCCAGACCACGCCGAGCTTTTATCTCGATCCCCGCAACGGAGTCAGCTACAGCGTGGCCGTCCAGGCGCCGCAATATGGACTCGATTCGCTGGCCGAGCTGCGAAGCCTGCCCGTCACTTCCTCCGGAAGTACCCCCCGCGCGGGCTACACCACCGGCGCCAACGCGACCGCGACGACCACCGCTGCTCCCGGGGCCGCGGAAACCCCAGTTCAAATCGTCGGCAATCTGGCTGAGATCAAACCCGGCACCGAACTCGGCACCGTAAGCCACTACAACGTCCAGCCCGTCCTCGACATCTACGCCAACGTCGTCGGCACCGATCTCGGCACCGTCACGCGCGCGATGGAAAAGATCATCGCCCGGCACCAGAAGGATCTCCCGAGAGGCTCTCACTTCACCCTGCGCGGCCAGAGCGAGACGATGAACAAGTCCTACATCGGATTGCTCGTCGGACTCGCTTTTTCGATCCTGCTCGTCTACCTGCTCATCGTCGTCAACTTCCAGTCATGGCTTGACCCGTTTCTGATCATCTCGGCTCTGCCCGCGGCCATCGCCGGCATTGTCTGGTTTCTGTTCCTCACCAATACGCGCCTCAGCGTGCCCGCGCTCACCGGCGCCATTATGTGCATGGGAGTCGCAACGGCGAATTCAATCCTCGTCGTCAGCTTCGCCCGCGAACAGATGGAAGAGCTCGTCGGCGATGCAAGGCAGGCGGCGCTCAATGCCGGCTTCGTTCGCCTGCGTCCGGTGCTGATGACCGCGCTGGCGATGATCATTGGCATGATCCCCATGGCCCTCGGCCTCGGCGAAGGCGCCGAGCAGAATGCGCCCCTTGGCCGCGCTGTGATCGGCGGCCTGCTGCTCGCCACTGTCGCAACGCTCTTCTTTGTCCCGGTGTTTTTCTCTGTTGTCCACGGCTGGCTCGAGGCGCGTATCAGGGTCTCTCGTCGTGAAGTGCAGTCCCCAACGTTTGATGAGTTTGACTAGGAACTGCTCGCGTCTCGCGAGTCTTCGGAGTTGTTTTCATGGCTAACGAATCGAATCCGCCTCTCCACCCGGCACCACGCGCGGTTCACGAAACCCAGCACGCGCCTCACCAGGAGCGCATCTCGCCTAGGTACGCCGCGACCGGCGCAGCGATCATCCTGATTGTCTTCGCCGCCCTCGCCGTCTTCGGCATTCTCAGTCGCAGGCACCACAACGATGTGCTTGCAAAATCGACGCAGGCCGCGGCAGCTCCCGCGGTCATCGCCCTGCCCCCCATGACCGGCGCGCCCGTTGACAGCTTCGTGATCCCCGGCAACGTCACCGCCTTCACTGACTCGCCCATCTACGCGCGCACCTCCGGCTACCTGACCCACTGGAATTACGACATCGGCGCACACGTGAAGAAGGGCGCCCTCCTCGCCACCATCGCAACTCCTGAAGTGGATCAGCAACTCGCCCAGGCGGAGGCAGACCTCGTAACTGCGCAGGCCAACGCAACAAACGCCCACGCCCAGTCGCAGCGCTACCAGGGGCTTGTGCAGACCAATGCCGTCTCTCAACTGGATGCCGAGACGCTGCGAAACCAGGCCGCCGGCACCGCCGCAGCCGTCAACTCAGCCAGCGCCAACGTACAGAGGCTCAAGGAGCTCCAGTCCTTTGAAAATGTCTACGCGCCATTCGACGGGGTCATCACCGCTCGCGCCGTCGACACAGGGCAGCTCATCGATTCCGGCGCCGGCAAAGAGCTCTTCCACATGCAGCTCATCGATACCCTCCGCGTCTACGCCAACGTGCCTCAGCAAGACTCGGCAAACGTCAAGAAGGGTGAGAAGATCGACATCACTTTCCCTGAGCGCTCCGGAAAAATCTATCAGGGCACGCTCGTGCGCACCGCGGAGGCCATCGATCCCGCAAGCCGCACATTGCTCGTTGAGATCGACCTGAACAATCGCAACGGCGAACTGCTGCCCGGTTCTCTCGCGCAGGTCCATTTCAAAGCTCCGGCGAATTCGACAACCTTCATCGTTCCCGCTGCCGCCGTGATCTTCCGTTCCCAGGGATTGCAGGTGGCCACCGTGACTCGCGACAACACCGCCCACCTCGTCTCGGTTCTCATCGGCCAGGATGACGGCGCCACCGTGCAGATCGTGCACGGGCTGAGCGCAGACGACCGCGTGATCCAGGACCCTCCCGACTCGATTATTGAAGGCGAGAAAGTGAGCCCGCAGAATCCCGGCAATCAAAACGAGGCCGGCCAGCCAGCCCAGGGAGGCAAGTAGTGATGCAAGTGCCTCAAGCCAGGACGGGTGATGACGCCCTTGCCTTGAAAGGGCACGACTTCAGTCGTGCCGAAAGGGCCCCAAAATCAACGCGGGCTTTAGCCCCTGAGGGACGATCTGCGCCGCTCGCCCTGCTCATTCTTGCCTGCACTCTCTCCGCCTGCACCGTCGGCCCCAACTACCACCGTCCCGACGCGACGACCGCCCCACCCGCCTATAAGGAGGCCGGCGCGCCAAACGCCATCGTTCCTCCGCCCAATCCCGCCGGTGGATCCTGGCAGCCCGCTTCGCCCTCTGACGGGATGCTCCGCGGCAAATGGTGGGAGATCTACCAGGACCCGCAGCTTAACGCGCTCGAAGACCAGCTCGCCCCCGAGAATCAGACACTCCACGCCGCGCTCGAAAACTACTTCGCGGCCCGCCAGCAGGTAGCCATTGCGCGCGCGGATTTCTACCCCACGCTCTCCGTTGGCGCGAACATCAGTCGCGAAAAAGTCTCAGCCAACCGCCCGCTCGCCGTTGCCGGTACCTCCACCAATTCCGCCGACTTCCTGCTCGCCGGCCAGGCCAACTGGGAGCCGGATCTCTGGGGGCGCATCCGCCGCTCCGTCGAGGCCGCCGGCGCGAACGCCCAAGCCGGCGCAGCCGACCTCGCCAGTCTCGACCTGAGCCTTCATGCCGAGCTCGCGCAGGACTACTTCGAGCTCCGGGGACTCGACTCCGACAGCCGCCTGCTGCAGTCCACCGTCGTTGACTACGAACATCAGCTCGACCTCAATCAGCAGCTCCTGAAAGGCGGCATAGCCACCGACGTCGTCGTCGCCCAGGCCCAGACACAGTTGGAAAACGTTCGCGCGCAGCTCATCGACCTCGAGCAGGCCCGCGCCCAGTTCGAACACGCCATCGCCACCCTCATCAACAAGGAAGCACGCGACGTCACTCTCCGGCCCTCGCCTCTCGACCTGCCGCTCCCCGCTGTTCCAGTCGGCGTGCCTTCGCAGCTCATCGAGCGCCGCCCCGACATCGCCGCCACCGAGCGCCGTGTCGCCGCAGCCAATGCGCAGATCGGAGTCGCAGTCGCCGCCTTCTATCCCACCATCACCCTCGGCGGCACGGGTGGCTTCGAAAGCTCTCACGCCGGCACATGGATTCAGGGCCCAAGCGCCCTCTGGAGCCTTGGCGCGCAGGCGGCTGAGTTGCTCCTCGATGCGGGCCGCCGCCACGCCGTCACCGAACAGGCGCGCCACACTCACGAGGCGCAGTCGTCCACCTACAAGGCCACGGTCCTCGCTGCGTTCAACGAAGTGGAAGACCGGCTCTCAGACCTCCGCGTGCTCCAGCATGAATCCGTTGTCGAACGCCGCGCCGTCGATGCCGCGCAGCACTCGCTCGATCTTTCCAATGAGCGCTACCGGGCAGGAATCACCAGCTACCTGGAAGTCCTCGTCGCTGAAACCGCGCTGCTCAATAGCCAGCGCACCCTCACGGACCTGCAGACGCGCTCGTTCGCAGCCACTGTCCAGCTCATTCGCGCCCTCGGCGGCGGATGGGACGTCTCTCAGTTGCCCAAATAGAACTGCGATCTCCACCGGCAACAGCAACTTGCACCGCGGGAACGCTCTCGAGCTGGTTGAATGAATCGCCCTGGAGCTGTTTCCAACAACCAGGCTTTGAAAGGGCACGGCTTTAGCCGTGCCACCAAAGCCGCATTTTATCTGGGGCTTTAGCCCTGAGAGATGCTCTGCACCCGCAATACAACCAGCCCTAGCAAAGTTACCTTCGACACGCAATCCCCAGGAGGGCAGTGCTTCATCCCAGCCGGGTAACGTATCATGCATTTACTTGATCATGCGTGTACCAGATGATCCCCCGGGGGCCAGGCATGAGAGACGTGGGCTCCAGCATCAGCACCGATCCCTACGTTTTGATGGAAATCATTCGGATGCAGACCGAGATCGCAAAGCTCGGTCTCGATCTGGGTGGTGTCGTTAGTCTTGTTGTCGATCGAGTTCAGACTCTGACCAATGCGGCCGGCGCCATCGTTCAGTTCGCCGAGGGCGACGACATGGTGTACCGAGGCGTAGCCGGAGTCGCAAAGCCTCTCCTCGGCATGCGTATCAAGCGCCAGGGCAGCCTGTCTGGCCTGTGCGTCCGCGAAGGCCAGATCCTGCGTGCCGACGACACGGATTTCGATCCGCGCGTCGACCGCGACTCCTGCCGCAAGGTTGGATTGCGCTCCATGGTCGTCGCTCCGCTCAATCACAACGAAACAACCGTCGGCGTGCTCATGCTCGCATCACCCGCGGCAAACGCCTTCACTGATCGCGACGTGCGGGTGCTCGAACTGATGTCGGAGCTGATCGCTGCGGCAATGTACCACGCCGCAAGAAACGAAACCAGTGAGCTCTACCACCAGGCGACGCACGACTCGCTCACCGGCCTCGCAAACCGCGCCGCGTTCTACGACCGCCTCCGTCAACGCCTCTCCATGGCGCGCCGCCAGTCCGACAACGCATTCGGAATCCTCATCATCGACATGGACGGCCTCAAGGCCATCAACGACCGCCATGGCCACCGCACAGGCGACGCGGCTCTCTGCGAAGCCGCCCGCCGCATCACCCTGGTCTCCCGGGAAACCGACATGGTCTGCCGCATCGGCGGCGACGAGTTCGGTGTGATCCTTCCCGAGATTCAAGGCCGGGAAGACGGCCCCGCGATCGCCGACCGAATCTCCTGCGAGATATGTCAGCCCTTCCAGTTCGAGAAGCACGAGCTGTTTCTCAACGCCAGCATCGGCATTGCAGTCTACCCCGCCGACGGCTCCGACATCGACCAGCTCATCGAGGCCGCTGACCAGTCGATGTACGCCATAAAGCGCACCCGCTCCGGACGATAAGCCCCGCCAGAGACCACGAGACTGGCTCGCAGGCTTACGGAGTCTTGTCAAAGACCAGCCGCTGCTCCGAATCGCCGTATATTGTGTGCTGTTCGACGAGGTCGATCAGTTGCGAGCCGTCGTCCGACAGGAACAACCGGTGCTTCGCGTAGTTGGCGAGGCCGGAGGTAATCTGGCGGAGTTCGAGCGTAGCTCCCTGCCACGTTGCCGTCACCTGCGCCTTTTCCGGAGGCCTTCCGGGAAAGGGCGACGGCGACTGCACTTCACGCTCTTTGCCGTCCGCTGCGACCTCCATCTTCGTTGTCGAATCGGGCAGCGGGATGTTCACGACGGAATTGTGGACGGAGGCGTCGGCAATCGAGATCGTGTCACCCTTCTGGTCGATCTTCCTTGTCAATTGATATTCGGGGAACGGGTGATCGCCGCCCATTGAGCTCCTGGCCACGTTCAGCTTCCACGTTCCGCTGAGATCTGCCTTCTGGGCCGGCGCCGCAAGCGCAGTGGCCGCAGCGAACATCATGACGATACAGAGTCTGTTGCGCATCATGTCTTTTCTCCCCTGCGCGCTTCGCTAACGTGCGATCTCGAGCAGCGCGATTCCGTTGGGTGGCAGTTCGATGGAGAATTCATCGCCTTGCAGAGTGTGCGATTCCGCCTTCGGCAATTCGGCGGCGCTTCGCAATTCCGCGATCTGGCCTGCACTCGGATACTTCGGGCTCCCCATCTCGCGCCACTTCGGGACCGCGGAACCGGCCTGCATATTCACTTCGCTGACTGCAACCGCCGCGGAGGCGTGAAGTCCGGACAACTTCAACCGGAATTGTTTGGCCGCTCCCTTTGCTTCGTTACTCCCGCCCGTTGCCGCCATCGGGTTGCCATTGGCGATGCCGCCTTCACTGGCCGGAATCAGGTTCCAAAGCAATATGGCGACAGACCCATCGGCTCGCCGTGTCGCCAGGATGGGTCCGGCATCACTCTGCAACTGCGACTCACCAAGCTTGTGCAACAGCACGAAGGCGTGGAATGAAGGTCGTGCGATGCCACACTGGTCCAGCATGCCGAAGGTGCTGTTGAAAATGCCGCTTGGCACACCTCCCTCTTCGAAGACGTTGCTGAATGTCCAGTACGACATGGCTTCCGCCAATCCGATGCAGTTCTTGACCGTGTCTGCAATGAAAGCCGGGTTCTGTGAACTCCACTCAGTGATCCAGAGGGGCAGGCGCGGCATCTTTGAGCTTTCCACCTGTTGCTTCACATGCTCGACACCGCGAGGGATCACCTGCTCGAACGTATACAAGCGGTCCTTGCCGAAAATTAACTTCTGCGGGTCGTCCGGATAAACGTGCGTGCTCACGAAGTCGAGCGGCACGCCCTGCGTTGCGCAGTATTGAATAAGGTCTGGAATCCAGCCGAGCTGCGCTGTCGATGGTCCGCCCACCTGGAGTTGCGCATCGACTTTCCTTATCGCCAGCGCCGATTGTTTGTAAAGCTCAAAGTATTCCTCCTGCGAACCGGCCCAGAACGAGATGTTGGGTTCGTTCCACACCTCGAACTTCCAGCCTCTTACTTCCGCGATCCCGTAGCGCTTTACGCAGTGTTCGGTGAAGGCCTGGATCATGTTGTGCCAGTCCTGCCAGTTTCGCGGCGGGGACACGTTTCCCTTGTACGCGAAGATACGGTTCGCGCTGCTGGCGAACGCCTCTGGCATGAAACTCAGCTCGACAAACGGCCGCACACCGTGATCGAGCATGAAATCGTAAACCTGGTCTACATAAAGAAAGTTGAAGTTGCCCGCTCCAGCGGCGGCAATCCCCATTTCGTCGTCAAACAGTCCATGACATCGAATCGACTGGATCCCGGTCTCTTTCTGGACCCGGATCAAGTCCTGCCGCCATTGCTCGCGCAGTCCCACGGCAGTGCGATCCGAGCCCGCGGCCTTCTCCCAGAAATGCGGCAGCGAGCCGCTGGTACGAGTCGTGTCCACAGAGATCAGAGTGCTGCCGCTCTTTTCTTCCATCGCCAGAGCTCGTCGTACGGTGCCTGAGAATGTTCCCGCCAATGCCAGACCCGCACCGGTTGCAAATTGTCTTCGGTTGATCACGTTGTCTCCACTCGAATCCGATGAATGGCGATCATAGCTCAGGGTCCACGTCTCTCGAAAGGCGAATGCAAGTGCACGCTGCGCGAAAATCCTGGAACCTGCTGTCGATGTACGCAGTCAAACGCGCGCGCCTGAGCCGCACTCATCGGCCAAGTGGAGGCGTAATACGAATCAGTCGGTTATCCGCAGATTTGCGAAGTAGGCCTCGGTCCCGACACCGACCCACAATGCCACGGCGCCATGGGTGTCCCCCAACTTGAGATCGTTCACGAGCAGCGTTGGCTGCGAAGCGCCGTTTACGTAAAGGCGCATCTTGAGACCTTTGACTTCGATCTTGAGATGCGTCCACTCACCCGCAACGAGGTCGACATAGGACTCGTATTTGCTCGGAGACTCGGTGCGCAGCCTTTGCCATTCGTAATCGGGAAAAGAAGCGTACTGCGTCGAATGATTCCGTCGTTCCTGATCATCGGCGCGGCCATTCGTTGGGCGGATATAAACGTAGTCGTATTTCGAAGTGTCGGAAGGCACGCGGAAGGCAACGCCCACGAACCCGCGTGCCAGCGCAGGCGCATTGGCCTGAGGCTTTCCGGCGACATCTACTTCGATGGTTCCGTCGTGAAACGAGGCATCCGGGAGAACAACGATCCCTCCGCCCGTGCCCGACTTCTGCATATCGTAGCTCGCGTCCGAACTCGGCAACGTGATCACTCGAACTGCCTTCCGCCCCTGGTAGGACACCGCATCAACCGTCACGTTGTGCGGTTGCAGTCCCTTTGTGGAATCCAACGGGAATGATTGGGCCGCCATGGCCGAGTGCGCCAGGGATCCCATAACGAGGATCACTTCGAGCGAGTTGCGTAAGGCGCCACAGGGCATGCGGGTGATTATAGGATGGCGCGGAGCTTCAAGAAATAGGATGGCGGCACACCCGTCAGCGACATTGGCCTGCTGGCGTCAACTTAGAGCAAACATCGGGACAGAGACTTGTGCGGTCTCGCCTCTGGGCAACGTGACCGCACAATCGCCGTACCGCGAAACACAAAATGGCGAATCGTTTTCGACCTGATCACTCAGTCGTCGTCGCGGTCACCATCCCAGTCATCATCGTGAACCGGACGCAGGTTGTGCTTGTAGACTGCTTTGCCGACAATCAGCCCCAGCAGCGCTCCTGCGTCCTGGTCGGTTCGAAAATGGATCCCGCCGTAAACACGAGCGTCGCTGATGTCGTTGGTAATCTGCCTGAACGAGGTGTATTGCAGGACGATGGTGGGCACTGCGGGATTTGACAGCGTCATCGAATGTCCAGCTTCGCCGTAGAGACGTCTCATGACCGCCGCTGCCGCATTGGCTGCGCTGCCGTGGTTTGAGGGATAGCTCGGGAAGCATGGGGTCAGGATGAAGGGCAGCCAGTTCGGATCGGGGTCGGTTTTCCGGTTGCCGTCCGTGTCACCCGCACGGATCGCGGTTTCGGGGCGCCAGAAGTTGTAGTGGTATTTATTGAAGAACGCAGCGACCAGGCTGTCGTTGATCGCCATGTTGATCAGGGCCAGAGCTCGGGCATTCTCAGACAGCGTTCGTCGCTGTTCCTGCGCGATCTGCCTTGCGGCTTGGTTGAATGCCTGGGTTGGCGAGGTCGCCGCGTAGTAGGTCGCCACATCTGACCTGTCTGGAGGCCTCTCGGTGCTGTCGAGGCTCCCCACCGTCATCACCTCGTTGTAGGTCTTCGCGTATTCGTTGCTCCCAAGCGCTGGCGGGGGACCGAGGAGAAACTCCTTCGCGCTCCGGATACCGAACGGGGTTACGTTCTGCCATTGAAAGGCGATTCCCGACGCGATTCCATTGACCTTTGGACAGCTCGGCGTGGCCTGCCATTCGCCAGGAACAGGCGGACCGGGTGTCTTGAATTGCGCAGGCGACGACCCGTCGTTGGCACGAAGAGCGATCAGTGCCATGGCTGCGGCATCGCCCGTCGCTATGCCGTCAATCTTGGCCTGGCTGTTCGGTATCAAAGCCAGCGAGTTCGCGAGCGCCGCGTCGAGATTCGAAGCGCTGGCCAGGAAGTAGGTTCTGAGCACCCGATAGCTGGCCTGGACGGCTGCTGCGTCGGCTGAGGCGCCGTGGGGCGCGACGATACTCCCAAGATACGGTCGATAGTCGCCTTTGATAGCGTTGACAGCTTCAAAGACCGCGACCTGCACAATCGCTGCAGTTCGTGCTTGTGCGAACGGGTTCTGCCCGTTCGCAACTGCTGTGTCTACCGCAATTACGTTCCAGTCCAGAACGGGATCGGCTTTTGCGATGGCAGATCCGAACAGTAGAGTCGCTATCAACACGCCTAGGCCCAGAGACCTCTCCCCAGCGCCACCATGCATCCTCTTCATTGTGTTGCCTCCCAATTCCCACTCCCTTTTCCAGTGGTGAGCGGCATTCTTGCGATAGAGGACTCGGTTGTCCATACCGAAGCGCGTGTCGGGGTGTTAAGTTTTGTGTCGCGCTAAGAGGAGCCATCCATTGTATTTATGCTGGTGAACCGATGTGTTGTAAAATTCACCCACACCGATAACGGTGATGTCCCGTGGCCACCCCAGCCCAAGTGCAGCGACCGATCCGGTTCGGCGAAGGTTATGAGCTTGATCTCCGTCTCCGTAGGTTGTGCCGTGGCAATCATGTCCTGAAGCTGGAGCGTATCCCCCTGGAGATACTTGTCCTGCTCGTTGAGCACAAGGACGAGATTGTCACTCGGGACGAAATCGTCGTGCGGGTTTGGGGCAAAGGTGCCTTCCTCGATACCGACAACGGCATCCGGGGCGCGATCCGGAAGCTTCGTCAGGCGCTGAAGGATGACGCCGAATGCCCCCAATTCATACAGACAGTGACCGGACAGGGGTACCGCTTCATCGCACCGGTTGTTTCTCCCGGAAAAGAGAACTCCGCGGAGTTGATCGGAGAAGCGCCAGTTGCTCGTGCAGACACTCAGAGAGCTGTTTTGGAGCCCCGGGATGGTCCGCATGATACTGGGCTGCACGTAGTCGACGAACCAGAGCCGGCAGCAGTTGAGTCCCCTGTCGCCGAAGGCGCTCCAGTACCAGGACATCGGCATGCTCGCACGTGGGTTCTGGTTGGCGTGGCTGCGCTGGCGATTCTTGCCATCGTGGCGCTCCCCACATGGTGGCGTTGGCGAGCGAGGCTGCCCGCCGCTTCCCAGCCCAAGACAGTGTTGGCAGTACTGCCGTTCGACAATCTGAGCGGAGACGCTGATCAGGAATTCTTCAGCGATGGGCTGACCGACGAGATGATCTCCCAGATCGGAAAGCTGAACCGGGATCGACTAGTGGTCATCGCTCGCAGTTCGATCGCGAAGTACAAGGACAGCAAACAGACTGCGAAGGAGATCGGTCGAGAACTGAACGCCGACTATCTCCTTCAAGGCAGTGTTCGACGTTCGCCGGACCGTGTACGCATCACAGTTGAGTTGATCGATGCAAAAAAACAGACGGACGTCTGGACCGAGAGTTACGACCGCGAGCTAAGGGACGTGCTCGCAGTGCAAGACTCGGTGGTGGGGAGCATCGCAAACGAGATTCACATTGTTCTGACCGAAGACCAGAAGAGGCGTTTGGCAAGTTCGCGGAAGACAGTGCCCGAGGCATACGTGGCGTATCTGAAGGGCCGCTACTACTGGAACAAGCGAACCGGAGACAGCATCGCAAAGGCTGAGCAATACTTTCAACAGGCGATTGACCGCGACCCAAACTTCGCGGCGGCTTATTCCGGGCTGGCCGATTGCAACAGCGGACTCGCGTGGCACGGCTTCAAGTCCCCGGCGGACTCGCTTCCGAAAGCTTACGCAGCCGCTCGCAAGGCGATCGAAATCGATCCGGAATCGGCTGAAGCCCACGCCTCGCTCGGACTGGTGCTGAGCCATCGCTGGGAGTGGGCCGGAGCAGAGGCCGAGTTCAGGCGAGCCCTGGAACTGGATCCTCAATACGCGAACGCGCATCACTGGTATGGAGACTATCTTTCGATGAGAGGCCGTCATGACGAGGCACTCGCGGAGGCACGGCGTGCTTTGGAACTCGATCCTCTGAACCTGATGATAAGTACATGGGTAGGACTTCGCTATTACTTGGCGCGCAACTATTCCGCCGCAAGCCAGCAGAATCGCGATTCTGTTGAGTTGGACCCGAACTTTGCACCTGCGCACCTTGTGCTCGGAGAGGCCTACGTGCAGGCAGGTTTGCACGACGAAGCTGTGAACGAGCTGACAAGGGCGGCGAGTTTGTCTGGAGACAGCCCACTGTATACGGCGCAGGTTGCGATCGCCCTTGCGGCTGCTGGCCGGAATCGTGAAGCGCTCCAAATCGCGCACGAATTGGAAGCGAACGCGAAGACGCGTTACGTCTCGCCGTATGGCCTCGCTCAGATATTCGCGGCGCTGAAGATGGATCGGGAGACATTCAGGTGGCTGCAGGCCGCATTGGACGATCATGCTGTCTGGATCGGGTATCTCGCCGTCGATCCGATTTTTGACCGCTATCGTTCCGATGCGCGATTTCAGGAACTGCTCAGGCGCGTGGGGCTCAACTGACCATCGTGACCAGCCGGAAGTTGGGACTCCTACTCCATCCCCCGCACCACGCTGTCTACGCGCGGATGGCTGTATGCCGTTGGCGGCACATCCGTCAGAGGCAGTGACGGCCCTTCCCACAGCAGCCGCGGCGAGCCCTGGCTGGCCGACTCCAGCCCCTCCACGTGCAGCACGTGCCACCCCGCCCGCAGCCCCAGCGATCCCTTGTCGTATCGCATAGCGTTGCCGGGCGCTCCGCACACCTGCGCGAACGGCGGCCCTGTCTTCGCCACCTCCACGCCGTCAATCACCACCCGTGCGCCATCCCGCGACATCAGGTGAAACGTGTACCCTCCATCCGCGGGAATATCGATCTGCCCGTCCCACGTCGTCGCATAGCGCGTAAACCCGTGGGAATCGGCATACAGGTTTGGCGACTCGCCCTCGAAAAACGGCGTCTCCTTCCGCAGATCGGGCAGCTCGGTCCATGTTCCGGGGTAAACGTGCCACACCAGCCCCGGCAGCGCTTGCCCGATCTCAACCGGAGCATCGTGCCAGCGCGCCACCACCACCACTGCCTGCGCCGCCCAGTCCTCGCGGCCCTGTTTGTCCACGGCCTTCAACAGCACTCGGAATCGCCCGGCCCCATCCGCCCCGTCGAGATCAGTCCCGTCCGCATCGGCAAAGCGGTGCTTCACTTTGCGCCCGTGCGCCTCGGTCCCGTCGCCAAAGAGCCATGTAAAACTCGCGTGCGGCGACTCCGCTGCCGTGAACGTGACCTCATCGCGCGGTCCAAACACCGGCGGATCGACCGTAAACCTCGCCACCGGACCCGCCGGGGCGGGAAACTTGGCCGGGGCCGCGCCGCCTGACGTCACCAGTTGCAGTTCGGCCTCGTTGGTGGCGCGATTCTGCCCATACTTCACGTTGTCGAAGGTCACATCGCTCACGTTCCCGTTCAGCGTCGACGACGCCAGCGGAGGCTGATCCAGCGCCCAGATGTTCCTGAACGTGAATCCATGCACCGCCGGCTCTTCCTGCTCAATCTGCACCAGCGAGTACCAGTTGTCGAGCCACAGGTTTTCGAACGTGTAATTGGAGTGGTCGCCCTTTGCTCCGTTCGCGCCCCACATCCCCAGCAGCCCGAACGTCTGCCCGCACGCTCCAATCCCGCCATGCAGAATGTCCGAGTCGCGCAGCGTGAAATTCCTCGAATTGAAAGTCTTGCGCGGCCACGCCGCCCGCACAATGTTCGAAATGCTCGTCGAAAGCTCGCTCTTTTCGACCGTGATGTTCTGCACGTCGTGCCCCGGCCGCAGAATGTCCTCGTCCTTGTAGCCGTCCCAGTTGCCTTGCATTGCGAGATCATCGTCCGATGCCCGCAGGAACGCATTCCTCACCACCGCATCGCCCCCGCCGAGCCAGTCCATTCCGTCCTGGTTGGCGTTTCCGGGATTGCCGCCGATCACCCGCAGATCGTCGTAGAGGAACCCGCTCGTGTCCTTCATCTGGATCGACCACGTCCGCGCCCGCACAACACAAGTCAATCCGCTGATCAGCACATCCTGAGACTCCAGAGCGCCAACGCAGTGCCAGTCCGGCTTCTGCATCCACCCCTCGTCGGCGTTGGGATCCTGCGTGCCCTCGTACACGATGGTCCCGCGCCCCAGCACCTTGACTCCGCTCACCTTCCACAGATTCAAACTGCCGTAGAAATACGACCCCGGCGCCAGGTAAAGCGTGTCCCCGCTCTTCGGATTGAGGCTCTGGCGATACACCCCGGCTGGAAAGTACTGAACCTTGGGATCGCGCGGCGCGGGCGGAGGTGGCGCCCCGGCAAACAGAAACAGCATCTTCGCGTGATTCAGAAAGTCCCGCGGCCGCGAGATGGAGAGCTTTTGCGGCCCCGCCAGTTTGAAGCGGATCGTCTGCCCGTCCCGCACCGGCCTGATCCCCAGCCTCCACGGTTCGACATCCACTCCGCGATCCCAGAACCCCGCTTCCGTAGCCGTAATCGCCACCGTCACCGGCCCGGTGATATCGAAGCTGACATAGTCATAACTGGCTGCGGCGTGAGCCACGTCCACATTCTGGCCGTTCACAGTCACCGTGAATGCGTCCGAGCGCATCTCCACCGGTACCGGCACCGGCTGCACGCGAGAAGCGGCAAATCCTGCGCCCGAAAGCACAAACAAAGCCGCCACCAGCAGCCCGAAAGCGCGCAAAGACACACAGGGAGTACGCAACAATTCAACCCTGAAGACAAAATGAGATCGAGTCCACTGTAGCACCCGGGCAAACCAGCGTCGTTCTCTAATAGATCCGTCATTCTGAGCGACCAGAGTCCGCCGTGGCGGACGCCGGGAGTCGAAGAACCTGCATTTGTCTTGGTTTCCATGCCGAAGGCGGATGGCGCGCTAACCTGAGTCTAAGCCCGCACCATCAATACAGCTGTCATCCTGAGCGTAGTAAGCCGCGCTTTTTGCGGCTTGCGAAGTCGAAGGATCTGCGGTTGCTTTTCGGAAGATTTTGCCGGGGCTTCGACTCGGGACGCCCCGTCCCAGCTCCGCTAGGGCGGGGGTGGTGATGGTTGATGGCTGAAAACTTGAGACCAGTCTTCGCGGAAAGATCGAACCTGACCCCTGACCACTGATCCCTGATCCCTGAAGCGCTCAGATCCCCTCACCCATCGAGACATACTCGCTCAGCCGCTCCAGTTCTTCCCGGTAAGCAGTGCGCTCCGCCTCTTCCGTGGCGAACGGCTCAACCCGCCGCACATGCGCACCAAGCTTGTCCTCCATCTCCTCCACCCGCGCCGACAGAGCAATCAGCGCATCTGAAAGAGGATCCTTCACGTCATGCGGATCGGTGATCAGCACCCGCTCCCCGTTGCGATAGACGATGTGCGCCGGAACGCCCACCACCGTCGAGTTCGGCGGAACGTCAGACAGCACCACAGACCCCGCGCCGACGCGCGAGTTCTCACCGATGGTGATATTCCCCAGAATGTTGGCATTGTTGCCGACATAGACGCCGTCGCACAGCGTCGGATGCCTCTTGCCGTGTCCCTTGCCGGTGCCACCCAGCGTCACGCCCTGGTAGAGCGTCACGTCGCTGCCCACCATCGTCGTCTCCCCGATCACCACGCCGGTCGCGTGATCGATAAACAGCCGCCGCCCAAGCAGCGCGCCGGGATGAATGTCCACGCCGGTGAAGAACCGTCCAAACTGCGACAGAACTCGCGCAGGCAGCCGAATCTTCGCCCGCCACAACCGGTGAGAGACGCGATGTAACCAAACCGCCCACAGCCCCGGATAGCAAAGCAGCACTTCCAGCCCGGAGCGCGCAGCAGGGTCGCGCTCCAGCACCGAATTGATATCTTCGCGAATCCGTTCAAACAAAGCCATGACGCGTTCCAATTCCCAAAGTCGGTGCAGAGCTCTGACCCCTGCATCCCTGACGACTGACCACTGACCACTGACTTACAGCGTAACTGCCTCAGTCGGCAGCGCCAGCACTTCCTGTCGCAGCGCATCGAACAGGACGCTCGAAAGATACCGCTCGCCGAAGTCCGGCAGCACCACGACAATCAGCTTGCCTGCGTTCTCAGGCCGTGCCGCCACTTTGAGCGCCGCCGCCACCGCCGCACCCGAGCTGATGCCCACGAACAGCCCTTCTTCCAGCGGCAGCCGCCGGGCCAGGGCGACGGACTCGTCGTTGCTGACCTGGATCACTTCGTCAATGAGCTTTGTATCGAGCACGCTCGGCACAAAGCCTGCTCCGATGCCCTGGATCTTGTGCGGGCCGGGCTTGCCGCCGGAGAGCACCGGGCTGTCGGTCGGCTCCACGGCGATCGCCTTGAACGACGCCTTGCGCGGCTTGATGTACTGCGAGACACCGGTCAGCGTGCCGCCCGTTCCGATCCCGGAGATCAGGATGTCCACCTTGCCTTCGGTGTCCTCCCAGATCTCAGGCCCCGTTGTTTTCACATGAATCGCCGGATTGGCCGGATTGTCGAACTGCTGCAGGATGAATCCGTTCGGCGTCTTCGCCAGGATTTCGTTGGCCTTCGCAATCGCGCCCTTCATGCCGTTCGGCCCGGGAGTCAGCACGATCTCCGCGCCGAACGCCCTCAACAGCACGCGGCGCTCGAGGCTCATCGTCTCCGGCATGGTGAGGATGAGCTTGTATCCCCTGACCGCAGCCACAAACGCCAGCGCAATGCCGGTATTGCCGCTCGTGGGCTCAATCAGCACCGTTTCGCCCGGCTTGATCCTGCCGGACTTTTCGGCGGCGTCAATCATCGCAAAGCCGATGCGGTCTTTCACGCTGGCCAGCGGATTCCGGCTCTCCAGCTTGGCAACAACAGTGGCTGGCAATCCGGCCGCCACGCGATTCAACCGCACCAGCGGGGTGCGCCCAATCAGTTCAGTCACATCAGCTGCAATACGCGCCATGCAAAATCTCCTTTGACCCGGAGATATCCCAGGTCAACACGTTCTCTTGGTTGGGTAGTGGTGATCCGTCGCGGCGGAGCAGAGAGAAACGAAGTGCGCTATTCGAGCGCACACGTGCATCGCAGCAGACACCAGGTCGGCGTTAGCGACATCGACGCATGCACATAGGGTATTCTCGCCCTGCGGTTTATGGCAAGGGGCCCTGCTCCGGCGCCTTGAACAGCTCCAGGTTCTCGCCCTTCCACACCATCGAGGCGTGGATCCGGTTATAACCACTCGGGTGGTCGAAGAAAAGGAACTCCTCCATCGGACCGGGACGCATCTTGCGGTACTCGCCCAGATGAATCGCTGCCTGGGCAAAGCCGTCCGGCTGGCGAGCGGCGTTCAGGCCGAACATGTCCGCTTCTTTCTCCTGCGTCCGAATCTCGGTATTCAACAGCGGTGTCAGCACGAAGAAAAGGATGCCCGCCAGCAGCGCCGCCAGCGGCAGCACAGCCGGGTCACCAATGTCATGAATCTGCCAGCGGTCGCCCCAGCGCGCGAGCGCCCATCCCAGCGCCCAGCGCAGATAAGCGAACGACAGCACTGTGACAACGGAAAGGAACAGCAGCATCTTCGGGATGTGGTTCATCACGTAGTGGCCCATTTCGTGGCCCATCACCGACTGGATCTCTTCGGGCGAACCGCGCCGCAGCAGATTGTCGTTGAGCGTGATGCGCATCGTGTTGCCGAATCCGCTCACGTTGGCGCTCATGCGCGTCGTTTGGCGGCTGGCGTCAATCTCGTACACATCGTTGGTCGAGATCCCGTTCGCGTGCGCCATCCGCAGAATCGGCACCGTCACCTTCGGATCGTCGAGCCTCTTGATCTTGTTGAAGATCGGCTGCAGGTAGACGGGACCAATGGCCACACTGCACACGAACAGCACAATCGTCGCCGCCGAGCCCCAGATCCACCAGGTCTTCGGCAGTCTGCGCACGATGGCAAACAGCACCACAACCGCGATGCCGCCCAGGACAAGATTCACCATCAGCGCCTTCAGTTCATCCCCCATCCACGGGCCAAACGTCTGCGTCGCCAGCCCGTACTTGTGCTCCCGCACAAACCCTTCATAGAACTCCAGCGGGAAACCAAGAACCACAATCGCCAGCAGGTACTGCACCCAGTAGAGAAGCGATTGCAGCCATCTGAACCGCGTGGTGCGCTGGGCCAGATCGCGCATCCTGGCCGACCACCGCCGGTTCAACAGCAGCAGCGAAATCGCCGAGGCATAGAGAAAATCCCACAGGATCAGCCAGTAGCCGCCCTCGAAATAGGCGTCGGAGCGCGCCTTCGCCGCAGCGGGAATCATCGCCATGTAGGCTTCAGTGGCCGCATCGGCGTTGAAAGTGGCCGATGGCTGCGCCGCCGCAGGCACCTTGGTGATGTCCACCGTGGGCTGAATGGGAGGCTGCGCCTGTGCCAGACCGGCACAGAACACAGCCAGCAGAACAACGAGCATAGAAATCCGTACACGCCGGTACATCGTGGAGCCTCTTTCTAAAACAGCAATTCAATGACTGCGCAGGCAGGGCAGGGATGAGGGAAGACGATACCAGATTCGTCCATCCCTTTGCATCTACGCAGCGCCGGGCCGATTGGTTCAGGCTTTCGCCGGTATATCCTGAAGAGTCGCCACGGATACGAACCCACCGATGGCCTTGAGGTCAGGACTTTCCAGGCATGAGCACGCAAACAATCTCCATTCATCTTCCCGACGGATCCATTCGCGAAGTGCCGCAGGGCACCACGCCTCTCGACATCGCCAACTCCATCTCGCCTCGCCTCGCCGCCGCCTCGGTCGTAGCGCGACTGACTCCGCTCGCCGCCGCGACCACTGAGGACGCCGGCAAGCCAGCAGAAGCCGATGAAGCCGCGATGTACTCCGCCGAAGACGCCTCCGCGCCGCGTCTCGTCGATCTGGCCACCCCGCTCACCGCCGACACGCGCCTCGAACTGGTCACGGAAAAGGACCCCGACGCGCTCAAGGTGGTCCGCCACTCCGCCGCACATGTGCTGGCAACGGCCGTCCTCGAGCTCTTCCCTGAGACCAAGCTCGGGCACGGTCCCGCAACCGATTCCGGATTCTTCTACGACTTCTATCGCGAGAAGCCCTTCACTCCCGAAGACCTCGCCGCCATCGAAAAGAAGATGGCCGAAGTCGTCGCGCGCGACGAAAAGTTCGTCCGCGAGTACGAGCCGCGTGAGAAGGCCCTGGAAGGCTTCGACCGCGACGGCGACTTCATGAAGACGCACTTCGTGACGAAGTTCACCGTTCCCGGCTCGCAAGTCAGCTTCTATCGCAACGGCAAGTTCGTCGATTTCTGCCGCGGCCCGCATGTGCCATCCACCGGCCGCGTGAAGGCCGTGAAGGTCACCAGTCTCGCCGGCGCTTACTGGCTCGGCGACGAGAAGAATCCGCAGCTCCAGCGCATCTACGGCACGGCCTTCTTCTCGCAAAAAGACCTCGACGCGCACTTCGCCCGTCTTGAAGAAGCAGCCAAGCGCGACCACCGCGTGCTTGGCAAGCAGCTCGACCTCTTCAGCATCCAGGAGCTGGCCGGCGCCGGCCTCATCTTCTGGCATCCCAAAGGCGCCATGATCCGCAAGATCATGGAAGACTGGATGCGCGAGGAGTGCATCCGCCGCGGCTACTCTGCTGGTCTTCACGCCTCACGTCATGCGCCGCGACCTGTGGAAGGTCAGCGGCCACGAAGGCTACTACTCCGGCAACATGTACTCCCCCATGGAACTGGATGACGCCGACTATCGCCTCAAGCCGATGAACTGCCCCGGCCACATCCTCATCTACAAAAACTCGCCCAAAGAGCTATCGCGATCTGCCGCAGCGCTACGCCGAGTTGGGCAACGTCTATCGCTACGAGCGCTCCGGCACCATGCACGGCCTGCTGCGCGTGCGCGGATTCACGCAGGACGACGCCCACATCTTCTGCACTCCCGGCCAGATCGAAGATGAAGTCATCGCCTGCATCGACTTCGCCGAAGCCGTGCTGAAGACCTTTGGCTTTACCGAGTTCAAAGTCGAGCTCTCCACGTGGGACCCGAAAGATCGCGCCAGCTACACCGGCTCCGACGAAAACTGGAACCTCGCCGTCAGCTCGCTCGAACGCGCGCTCACACGCAAAGGCATCGCGTACAAAACCATCCCCGGCGAAGCCGCGTTTTACGGCCCCAAGATCGACATCAAGCTCGTCGATGTGCTCGGCCGTCTCTGGCAGCTTTCAACCGTGCAGTTCGATTTCAACCTTCCCGCGCGCTTCGAACTCGAATACGTAGGCGAAGACGGCGAGCGCCACCAGCCCGTCATGGTGCACCGCGCGCTCTTCGGCTCGATTGAACGATTCTTCGGCGTGCTCATCGAGCACTACGCCGGCGCATTCCCGCTCTGGCTCGCGCCCGTGCAGATCGGGCTCGTCCCCATCAGCGAACGCCACCTCCCATATGCCGAGAAGCTCGTAGCCAAGAGTTAAAGCAGGCGGGCCTGAGAGTCGAAACCGACGCCCGCAACGAAAAGATGAACTCCAAGATCCGCGACTTCGCCAACCAGAAGATCCCGTACATCCTCGTCTTCGGCGACAAGGAAGAGGCCGCCGGATCGGTCAGCGTGCGTACCCGCGGCAAAGGCGACCAGGGCTCCGTGCCTCTGGCCGACTTCATCGCCAAGGCCAAGTCCCTCATCGCGAGCCAATCGACGGAGCTCTAGATTCCTCTGGACTCCCCTGCCTTCAGTGAATACGCTTGCGGCGGAGGTTTCCATGACAACAGGAACCGCGGCTGGAGAAGCCGGTTCAAAGGCCCCAGCCGCCCAACCGCCCGTAATTCGCGCTGGGGAGAGCGTTACCGGCTCGCCGATCCGCTTTATCGGTAAGGAAACATTTATCAAGCTGGCCGCCGGTGATTCCGCCTGCCCCATCACCGTGCTGGAAGACGTCAGCCCGCCGCTTCACGGACCACCGCTGCACTCCCACGAATTCGAGGAGTTTTTCTACATCCTCACCGGCGAGTTTCTATTCGAGATGAATGGCGACTCATTCAACGGAAGTCCCGGCGACTTTGTCCACATCGCCTCGGGAATCCCCCACACCTTCCAGAACATCTCAGATCAGAATGGAAGATTGCTGGTCCTCACCCGACCCGGCGGCATCGAACGCTACTTCACCGAACTTGAAGCCTGCTCCATGGCTAACCCCGGCAATATCGCCGCGCTCAACGGCATTGGCCTGAAATATGGCATCAAGGTCCTCGGCCCGCCCATCGCCGCCCGCAACAAGTAGGTTCTCTCCGTCGGGTAGGATCGCCGGTGCCTAAGCTTGATTTGAGCGGGGAATCACAGCCGCGAGCGCTGAATCAGCTGACTCTTCTCCCTCGCCGCATGCCCCAGGCTGCGAACTTGCTAACACGCGCACAGCGCGGCTAACTCGCTGCCTCAAGCATTAATCGCCATCCCCTCCACCGCCGCATAAGCATCCAGCATCGCCTCGCTCAGCGTCGGATGCGCATGGATGGTGAACATCAGTTCGTCCACAGTTCCTTCCAGCTCCATCACCGCCACAGCCTCCGCGATCAACTCGGTCGCCTGCGGCCCGATGATGTGCACGCCAAGAATCTCGCCATACTTCTCGTCCGCCACAATCTTCACAAAGCCGTCGTGGTTGCCGACAATCGTCGCCTTCGAATTGCCCGCGAAGGGAAACTTGCCCACCTTGACCGTGTAGCCTTTCTCCTTCGCCTGCGCCTCCGTCAGCCCCACTGACCCGATCTGCGGTTCTGTGTAGGTGCAGCTTGGAATCCGGTCGTGCCGCACCGCGCGAAACTTGCGCCCCGCAATCTTCGACACCGCGACAATCCCGCTCATCGCGCCCACATGCGCCAACTGGGGCAGCCCGGCCACAATGTCTCCGATGGCAAACACGCCGGGCTCCGCAGTCTCCTGCGTCTCGTTCACCTTGACGAACCCGCGATCCAGCTCGATCTTTGTCTTCTCGATTCCTACGTTTTCCGTGCGCGGCGCGCGGCCCACAGCCACAAGCACCTTCTCGGCTTCCTTCTCCACCGATTTACCGTTCGCGCCGGTCCACGTCACCTTCACTCCGGCTTCAGTCTTCTCAACCTTCTCGACCTTCGCGCCGGTATTCACGTCGATGCCGCGCTTTTTGAACAGCCGCGTCAGCTCCTTCGAAATCTCCTCGTCTTCCACCGGCACAACGCGGGGCAGGAACTCGACGAGAGTCACTTCCGTCCCGAAGCTCCGAAAAATGGAGCTGAACTCGACGCCCACCGCGCCCGCGCCAATCACGATCAGCGATTTGGGAACCTGGCTCACCGAGAGCATCTCGATGTTCGTCAGAATGCGGTCATCCGGCTTGAGACCCAACATTGTCTTGGCCTCCGATCCCGACGCAAGCATCACGTTCTTCGCCTTCACCTCGCTCGCGCCGCCCTCGGGAACCGGCGACAACGCCACCGTATGAACGCCGTCTTTTGCAGCGCCCGTAAGCTTGCCGTAGCCGGAGATCACCGTGACCTTGTTCTTCTTCATCAGGAAGTCGAGGCCCTTGGTGTGCTTGTTGACGATCGAGGTCTTGCGTTTCTGCAACGTTGTCCCAGTTCAGCGTCCGGCCTTCCACGCCGTCAATGCCGTACTCCGTCGCATTCTTCAGGTGATCCCAGAGCTCGGCGTTGAAGAGCAGCGCCTTGGTGGGAATGCAGCCCACGTGCAGGCAGGTTCCGCCCAGCACGCTTGCCGACTCGATCAACGCAACCTTCAGGCCAAGCTGACCACCTCGAATCGCAGCCGTGTATCCCGCCGGGCCGCTGCCAATAATTGCAACGTCGTAGATCGTGTCCGCCACAAGCGTCTCCATTCGCGCGCGCAACACCGTCCCGGAGCGCCGCATTTCACCGTCCAGTCTAATGGATGTACCACCGTCGCCCTGCTCCGCCGCCTGCCACGCAATTTGCAGAAAATTGCCTGCAATTCCTGCACACTTGAAAGCAGAGCGGGTGCCCCATCCATGACGCGGCCTTTTCGCGTCATGGGTGGGAAACAACAATCTTGAGCATCGCGCAACTCCGCCACGCGGTCACAAGAAGCCATCTCATAAATCAGTTTTGAAAGGGCACGGCTTTAGCCGTGCCATCAGATAGCGCATAAATTAGGGGCTTTAGCCCCTGAGGCCTGCCTTGTAGAGGCTGAGCTACTGCAGAGACTGGAATCGGGTGCAGGGTCGGCGGTTGGCTGATCCCTGACCACTGATCCCTGACCACTTTGATCGCCCGTAAGTCCTTTGCTGAGAGGATTCTGCGGCTAAGTCCAATGTTGAGAGGATTTTACAGCCACACCCCTCTCGCAAACCATTGAAAACAAGGAATTTCTTTACAGAATCCGGGGAGGGGGTAGACACTAGCACGGCGGAATTCCCGTCCTCCCACACAATACGGCACGGGTCGGCGGTGCCTCGCCTGTCCTGAGCCTGCCCAAGAATTCAAGCTCTGCTTGGGCGGGGTCACTGACCACTGATCCCTGACCGCTCTTTGATCGCCCGTAAGTCCTTTACTGAGAGGATTATGCGGCTAAGTCCAATGTTGAGAGGATTTTACAGCCATCCCCTCTCGCAAACCATTGAAAATAAGTAATTTATTTACAGAATCCGGGGAGGGGGTACCCGCTCACCATGAGCTTGCTTCGACCATCTCGGCCGCGGCGCGCATCGCTTCTGTCTCGTCACCGAACGCCTCGATCCAGTGCACCTCCGGCTCGCGCCGGAACCACGTCAGCTGCCGCTTGGCATAGTTCCGGTGGCCCTGCTGCGCGGCGGCGATCCCGGCCTCAACCGTCAACGTCCCATCCAGCACGGCCAGCGCCTGCCGGTAGCCAAGCGAGTCCAGCGCCTTCACCCGGCCGAAACGGGCCAGCAACCCGCGCGTCTCCTCCACGAGCCCCGCGGCAAACATCGCCGCGCACCTGCGGTTCAGATGCGCATAGAGCAACTGCCGCGGCGGATTCAGGCCGATGCGCAGCAGCCGAAAGCCGGTCAGCGGATCGCGCGCCATCACTTGCGACATCGGCTTGCGCTGCGCCACGCTCACTTCGATCGCGCGAATCAGCTTGGGCGTATCGTTGGCGTGAATGCGAGCCGCCGACGCTGCATCCAGCCGCCGCAGCACCCGATGCAGCCAGTCGCTTCCGTGTCGCGCATGGCTGCGCCGCAACCGCGCCCGCAAGTCTTCCTGACGCTGCGGCCCGGCAAACAGCCCCTCGGTCAGCGCACGGAGATAGAGGCCCGTGCCACCGGTCACGATAGGCAGCCGGCCGCGTCCTGCGATCTCGCGCAGAGCCGCGCGCGCGCGCCTGCTGTAATCACCCGCAGTGAACGGCTCATCCGGGTCGGCCACATCGATCAGGTGATGCGGCAACCTCGCTCGCTCTTCCGCGATGGGCTTCGCAGTACCCAGATCCATGCCGCGATAGACGGCCACAGAATCGCAACTGACGATCTCGCCGTTGAACCGTTCGCCCAGCGCCAGCGAAAGCGCCGTCTTTCCGCTGCCCGTCGGTCCCAGCAGCAAGACGGCGAGCGGATCAGGCTTGGTGAAAACGTCATCGGCGGGGCAGTCAAGCAGTTCCTCGATGTTCCATGCTCTGAAGCTGCGGCGCCTGAGCTCAGTCTTCACTGACCACTGACCACTGGCCCTTGCTCTGTCACTACCACCGCCACCAGCCCGGCGGAAAGATCCATTTCGGATTTGTATGAAACAGCCACCACACCAGAATCGCCGCCGCGACCATCAACAAGCCCAAACGTCTGATTGCGCCGGAACACCCGCCGCTGCTCCTCGCGTCGCTCCTGCTCGGCCACCTGCTCGCGATACGGCTTGATGCGGGTTTCAACCATCGTGCGTCTTCTCAGAGCCTGCGCGCGATGCGACAGAGCTGCCGGTGGTCCACGCATCAGTATAGGTGAGACGAATGATCTGAACATTGACCTGCACCGTTTGACTTCCCACCCCTCCATTGCCGACGATAGCCTTTCGGGCTTCGGCGCACCGAAGACGTGAGAGGCAAGATCATGAAGGTTCTCATCCTTGGTTCAGGCGGCCGCGAACATGCGCTGGCCTGGGCAGTCAAACGCAGCGACCGCGTCACGGAAGTCGTCTGCGCGCCCGGCAACGGCGGCATCGCTCAGGTCGCTCGCTGCGTTCCCGTCGACCTCAAGGACGTGGACGCGATGGTGCGCCTGGCCGAGGCTGAGCAGCCCGCGCCTCACCATCGTCGGCCCGGAGCTGCCCCTCTCGCTCGGCATCGTCGACGCGCTCCAGCAGCGCGGCCTGCGCGTCTTCGGCCCAACGCGCGAAGCCGCCATGCTCGAATCCAGCAAGGCCTTCGCCAAGCAGTTCATGAAGCGCCACCAGATTCCCACGGCCAACTACGCCGTCTGCACCAGCGCCGCCGAGGTCGAAAAAGCCGTCGAGCCTCTTTCACCCGCCCATCGTCGTCAAGGCCGACGGACTCGCCGCCGGCAAAGGCGTCATCATCTGCACCTCGCGCCATACCGCGGTCGAAGCTGCTGAAGGGCTCTTCAACGGCGCGCTTCTTGGCGCAGCTGAGCAGCAGGTGGTAATTGAGGAATTCCTCGAAGGCGACGAAATCAGCTTTCTCTGCCTCACCGACGGCAAGCACGTTGCACCGCTTGTCCCCGCGCAGGACCACAAGCGCATCGGCGAGGGCGACACCGGCCCGAATACCGGCGGCATGGGCGTCTACTCCACCGAGCGAGATGCTCGAGCCGCACATGACGAGTGGATCGTGCACCACATCGCCGAGCCCACCGTGCGCGGAATGGCAGAGGAGGAAACGCCCTTCTCCGGCGTGCTCTATTGCGGCCTCATGATGACGGCGCGCGGTCCACAGGTGCTTGAGTACAACGCCCGCTTTGGCGATCCGGAGACGCAGGCAATCCTGGTGCGCCTTGAGTCCGATCTGGTTGATGCTCTGGAGGCTTGCATCGACGGTCGTCTTTCTGAGACTGAGTTGCGCTGGGCTGCCGGAGCCTCTGCCTGCGTCGTCGCCAGCTCGTCCGGATATCCCGGCAGCTACAAAACGGGATTCCCGATCACGGGGCTGAGCGCAGCTGCGCCGCTTCCTGGCGTACAGGTCTTTCACTCTGGCACGTCTCTGGCGGGCGACGAAGTGGTCACAAGCGGCGGGCGCGTTCTGGGTGCAACGGCGTCTGGAGATTCGCTTGAGCAAGCTCTCACGCGCGCGTACCAGGCAATGTCGCGAGATCCAGTTTGACGGCATTTACTACCGTCGCGACATTGGCCATCGCGCCTTGAAGCAGCCGCGCACAGCGGCGCGCCATTGAGAGCAATCGTGCCCTCGCGCGCGCAGCCGGAATTTCCTTCCGGGTCCGCCGGGGAACTGCCAGTCAGGCTGGCGGCGCCGGAGCAGCCGGCGGCGGTCCTGGAGCAACCGGCTTCACCTGCTGCTTTCTGGAAGCAGGAGCGGCACAGCACCGGTCTGCCCTGCGTTGGCTTGAAGGGAACCGTCGTGTCCTCTCCGCATGCGGAGCACGTGGTCCGCGTCTCTGAACGCACCCTGTCCTCCGCTGGCACGCTTCGCCTTGCACTGCTTGCAGTGTTTGGGATCGTTCTTGAATTGCTTGTCGTGGAAGAAAAGCTGCTCGCCGGCGGTGAATATGAATTCAGCGCCGCAGTCGTTGCACTTGAGGACTCTATCCTTGAATTCCATGGCCGGCTTCCCCGAAGAAGGGAAGAGTCGAAATCGGCCTTGAACCTGTGAGCTGAGCCGGTCCCGTTTCCCTGTTCTTCGAACGACGTTCAACAACAAGGGCCCGGGCCGCCGGAAATTGTAGCGGCAATCCGAATGGTCTGTCCGTCACGGCAAGACAAATCCAGGTGAATTCGCGTCGTCAATCGCGGGAAATTTCGACGTCAAGTAGAAGAAACAATCGCGGCATGCCGCCCAGATCCAGTGTTTACCACCTCGCGTCGACCGCTCTTCGCGCGAGACCAGTCGGGCGGCACATGTCACGATTTGTTGGTTAAATCTTAGTCCTGCTCTTTACGAGCCTTCTTGCGATTCCGCTTGCGTGCCAACGCTGCCTTCACGCGACGCTTTTCACCGGGTTTCAGGTAGTAGGAGTGACGCTTAACTTCCTTGATGATGTCCTCCTGCTGTACCTTTCGCTTAAACCGGCGTAGCGCATTTTCAAGCGGTTCGCCTTCTTGAATGCGAACCTCTGCCAAAGGGTTCCCACCTCCAAACCTGGCAAATGGCCAACTTTCATGATACTGAAAATCAAGGTGTAAGCCAATAAGGTACTTTCCGGGTTTTTGCCAGGCCCATCAATCCGCGCGCGTTGGGCGCCGACTGGCGATGAGGCGCGGGATTTCTTCCATCCTGGTGTAGCCCGTGGACACCTCGCGTAAACTCAATGCAGAGGTTCGCTGATCCGTATGATCCGCAGCTATCAGGGGCAAAACCCTCGCATTCCAGCCAGTTGCTATGTTGATATCTCTGCCCAGGTCCTCGGAGATGTTGAACTGGGCGAGCACTCCTCCATCTGGATGAACGCCGTCCTTCGCGGCGACGTCAACTCAATCCGGGTCGGTGCAAACTCCAATGTGCAGGATTGTGCAGTCCTTCACGGACAGCGTCATCTGTACTCGGTCACTGTCGGCGACTGGGTCACGATCGGGCACAACGCAACGGTCCACGGTTGCGTGGTTGAAGACGAAGTGCTCATTGGGATGGGCGTAACAATCCTCAACAATTGCCGCATCGGCGAGGGTTCCATCATCGCCGCTGGTGCTGTCCTTCCTGAACACACGGTTGTGCCGCCCCGCACACTGTGGGCTGGGGTTCCCGCCAAGCTTCGGCGCCAACTCGGCGATGCCGACCGCGCTCTCATCCGCGAATACGCACAGAACTACCTTGACTACACCGAGATATACCTGGCGGAAACCCGGCAAGTGGTCTCCAAATGACGCTGTCTATCAAAGCGTGTGCTCAGTAGCATTTAGAATCAGAGATACTTGTGAAAAGGCCAAGGACCAACGTTTTGCCTGGACTCCGCTGCCTTGTGTTTGCCACGCTGGCGGCTGTCACGACCGGCGCTCGCGCTCATGCGCAGGCCTGGCCCCCAGCACCGTATGTGCCTGACGCCCCTCAGCCCCAGGTCCAAGCCGGGGAACCAGTCACGCTTCGCGCGACGCCCATGAACTTTCTCAAAGATCAGTGGGCAATCTGGACCAGCCCGGCTCACATCCGCGAAAACGACCTTAAATACCTTGCACCACTTGGGCTTGCCACCGCCGTTGCCCTCACCACCGATCATCAGGCCATGTCAGAGGTCGTCTCGCGGAATCCGGACTTCAACCACACGAACGTCCAGGTTTCCAACCTCCTGACAGGCGGCTTACTTGGCGCACCGGCAGCGCTGTTTGTGGTTGGCCAATTCAATGGCAATCCACACGCCCGAGAGACCGGAATCCTGGCCGGGGAAGCAGTTCTCGATGGCCTGGTGGTCGAGCAAGGTATCAAGCTCATGACCTGGCGCGAGCGGCCCGCGGTGGATGATGCCAAGGGAAAGTTCTTCCAGAGCAGTGCGGGAGTTGATTCTTCGTTCCCGTCCTCCCATTCGCTGCTTGTCTGGTCGTCTGCTGCTGTGCTCGCCGATGAATATCCCTCTCGGCTGGTTCAGGTTAGCGTATACACGCTTGCGACCGGCGTGAGTCTCACTCGCGTGCTCGGGCAGCAGCATTTCCCGTCGGACGTTTTGGTCGGGAGCGCCCTCGGCTGGATGGTCGGACATTACGTCTATAAGAAGCATCACCACTGGCGCCCCAGTTCCCACTAGCTTTGGTCTCGCCGTAATGCGGAGACACACGCTTTTCCTGGGTAGTGTCACACTGGCAGCGGATTCCGCTCCTTGAATTGCCGTTGGTGCCAGTAGGGATAAATCGGCGTCACGTCGCTGGCCTTGTCCAGACTTGCCACCTGTTCCGGGGTAAGGTTCCAGCCCACTGCTCCCAGGTTTTGCCGAAGCTGCTCTTCGTTGCGCGCGCCGACGATCACAGATGACACGGTGGGCCTCTGCAGCAGCCAGTTCAGCGCCACCTGCGGGACCGTCTTGCCGGTCTCCTTCGCGGCAGCGTCCAATGCGTCGACTACCGTGTAAAGGTACTCGTCCGCGACCGGAGGCCCGAATTCGGCCGTCTTGTGCAGACGGCTCTCCTTCGGTAACGGCTGTCCGCGGCGAATCTTCCCCGTCAGACGACCCCACCCCAGCGGACTCCACACCAGCGCACCAACTCTCTGGTCAATTCCGAACGGCATGAGCTCCCACTCATACTCGCGCCCAACCAGAGAGTAGTAAACCTGGTGCGCAACGAACCGCGTCCACCCGTATCGCTCAGCCACGGCAAGCGACTTCATCAAGTGCCAGCCCGAGAAGTTCGACGCCGCGATGTAGCGTACCTTGCCCTCGCGGACGAACTTGTTCAGCGTATCCTGCACTTCATCGATCGGCGTCAGAGCGTCGAAGCCATGCAGGTGGTAAATGTCGACGTAATCTGTGCCGAGCCGCCGCAGGCTTGCGTCGAGTGCACGCCGTAGGTGGTACCGCGACGAGCCAAGGTCATTCGGGCCCTCGCCCATCCGAAACGTGGCCTTCGTGGAGATCAATGAGCGGTCGCGCTTGCCCTCCAGCGCTTTGCCCAGCACTTCTTCCGAACGCCCGTCGGAGTAAATGTTGGCGGTGTCGAAGAGGTTCACGCCGGCGTCGAGACAGATGTCGACAATCCGCTTTGCTTCGGCGAGGTCGGCCGTTGCGCCCCATGCGTCGAAAAACTCGTGGCCACCGCCAAACGTGCCGGCGCCGAAACTGAGTGCGGGAACCTTGAGGCCCGAGCCTCCAAGCAGTCGATACTCCATGCCGCTTTGGATGCCTCAGTCTTCGCCAGGATGCACTGAGGTACGCTTCCCGATGTATACCAACCTGCATGTCGCGGCGCAGTCGGAATCAGGAATAGGGAAGCCATTCAAGGCGGCCCGGGCTCCGATCCAGCGCGGTCAGAGGATTGTGCCCATTTAGACTGGATAGGTTATGGCCACCCTGAAAGCCGTGCGCGGCACGCGCGACCTTCTGCCGCCGGAGACCGCGCTCTGGAACCGCATCGAGGCGACTGCACGCGCCGTCTTCGCCCGCTACAACTTCGGCGAAATTCGCACGCCCGTCTTTGAAGACACGGCGCTGTTTGCCCGCGGCGTCGGCGAGGAGACCGACATCGTTTCGAAGGAAATGTACACCTGGGAAGACCGCGCCCGCGCGCAATCCGAAAAGCCGCAGTCCCTCACCCTGCGCCCCGAGAACACCGCCGGCGTGGTTCGCGCCTACATCGAGCACAAGCTGGGCGAGACCGGCCAGTTGCAGAAGCTCTACTACATCGGCCCGCAGTTCCGGCGCGAGCGCCCGCAGAAGGGCCGCTACCGCCAGTTCTCGCAGATCGGCGCCGAAGTCATCGGGCCGCCCTCAGCAGGCAGCGAAGTCCCGCTGCGCGACGCCGAAGTTCTGGAGATGCTCGCCACGCTGCTGGACGAGCTGGGCATCACCGGCTGGACGCTCGAGATCAACTCCGTCGGTTCCGCCGCGGACCGCGCCCGCTACAACGAGATGCTTCGCGCCGCTCTCGTCCCGGTAGCTCCGAGGATGTGCGAGGATTGCCAGCGCCGCGCCGTCACCAATCCGCTGCGCGTGCTCGACTGCAAGGTGCCCGAGGATCAGCCGATCATCGAGACGCTGCCGAAGATCGTCGACTCGCTCGACGAGGATTCGAAGACGCACTTTGCGGCCGTCACCGCCGCCCTCGACGCGGCGGACGTGCCGTACACGCGCAATCACCGCCTGGTGCGCGGCCTGGACTACTACACGCGCACCACCTTCGAGTTCACGCATGGCGGTCTCGGCGCGCAGAACGCGCTGCTCGGCGGCGGCCGCTACGACGGGCTGAGCGAGGCCATCGGCGGACCCAAGGCCCCCGGCATCGGCTTCGCCATGGGCGAGGACCGCCTGGTTCTGACCTTGCAGGCTCTTGACCAAGGGTCCGCCCCACCGCAGGTGCGACGCCTACATCGCACCGCTGGGCGAAGCACTGAACGCCGCCGCGCTGGCACTGGCGCGCGAGTTGCGCCGCGCCGGTCTCACCGTCGAACTCGGCGACGGCACCTTCCGGCTCAAGAAGTCCTTTGAAGCTGCCGACAAGACCGCCCGCCGCATCGTCATCCTCGGGCGAAGACGAGCTTCAATCCGGTATCCTGACAGTGAAGGATTTCTCCACCGGCATTCAGACCAAGGTTCCGCGCGCGGAACTGGTCGATCTCCTCAAACAATGAGCCCCTGGCCGGTATGGGTTCGCGCTGTCCCGCCCATGCTGCAAGCAGTCGCCGCAGGGATGGACACCTTGCGATTTGCCCGTCCGGCAGGCGGATAGAAGGATACGTGTTGTGCTCGACTTTTTAGGCAATCTGGAACGGACGCATCTCTGCGGCGAACTGCGCGCCGCCAACGCAGGCCAGCAAGTGGTCCTGATGGGCTGGGTCAATCGCCGCCGCGACCACGGCAACCTCATCTTTCTCGACCTGCGCGACCGCACCGGCATCGCCCAGGTCGTCCTGGACAAGGAACTGACGCCCGACGGCCACGCCAAGGGCGAGCAGGTGCGGCCCGAGTACGTAGTCGCCGCCGTCGGCAAGGTGCGGCTGCGCGACAACGACGCCATCAATCCCAAGATGCCGACCGGCGAGATCGAGATCGAGGCGACCGAGCTGCGGGTCCTCAACGACACGCGCCTGGCGCCCTTTTCGCCTGCGGAAGAAGCGATCCAGAACGAAGAAGTGCGCCTCAAGTATCGCTACGTCGACCTGCGCCGCGCCGAGATGCAGCGCAACTTCTGGCTGCGCCACGAGATCACGCGCGCCATTCGCGAGAGCCTCAGCGCGCCAGGGATTTCTCGAGATCGAGACACCCATTCTGACCAAGTCCACGCCCGAGGGCGCGCGCGATTTTCTGGTGCCGAGCCGCGTGCATCCGGGCGAGTTTTACGCGCTGCCGCAGTCGCCGCAGATCTTCAAGCAGATTCTCATGATCTCGCGGCTTCGATCGCTACTTCCAGATCGCCCGCTGCTTCCGCGATGAGGATCAGCGCGCCGACCGCCAGCTCGAGTTCACGCAGGTCGACCTGGAGATGAGCTTCCCGCGCCGCGAGACGTGTCTTTGCTGTGGTCGAGAAGTTTCTGCGCGGCGGCATTTGCCGCGGCCGGGCGTTACGCTGCCGACGCCCTTTCCGCGCATCACCTACGACGAGTCGATGCGCCAGTTCGGCACCGACAAGCCCGACCTGCGTCTGCCCGGGCCTGACCGATGTGCGCTCCGGCGTTTACTGACGAGGCGCTCGCGACGCTGCAGATCGATCCCGCGCTGCCCGTCGTCGCGTTGCGCATCCCCAATGTCGGCGAGCTCAGCCGCAAGGAGCGCGAAGACAACCATCCGCTCTTCGACAAGAAAAAGGGCGCCAAGTTCATCGACGACTTCAAGCGGCTGGCCAAGAGCTTCCCCGAGGCCGCCGCGAAGGTTCGCGAGCTTACCGGCGCCGCCGAGGCCGATTTCGTGATCATCGTCGCCGGCGATCCGGCGCATCACATCAAGGCCAGCGACACCAAGTTCGAAGGCCGTCTCTCGCGAGCGCGAGATCAACGTCTACGCCGCCGCGGGCAACTTCCGCACCGAGCTTGCCAAGAAGTACGCGGACCGGCACGGAGCCTTTCGACGTCACCGAGGAGACGGTTCGAAATCGCGGACCCACGAGAGCGGCAAGGTCGATCGACGGCTCAGCGGCCTTCCATCCCATCTGGATCGTCGATTTCCCCATGTTCGAGTACGACCTGGCGACGGCCACAGTGGGTGCCGGCGCATCATCCGTTCACCGCGCCCTACGAAGCCGACATGGCCAACCTGGTGAGCGATCCGGCTAGCGTGCGCGCCGACTGCTATGACCTGGCGATGAACGGCCTCGAGCTTGGCTCGGGCTCGATCCGTATCCACCGCAAGGATGTGCAGCAGCAGATCTTTGCGTCGCTCGGCATCAGCGATGAGGAGGCGCGCAAGCGCTTCGGCTTCTTCCTCGATGCGCTCGAGTACGGCACGCCTCCGCACGGCGGCATTGCGCTCGGGCTCGATCGCATCGTCATGCTGCTGGCCGGCGCGACCAGCCTGCGCGAAGTGATTACGTTCCCCAAGACGGCGAAGGCGATCGACCTGATGGCCGACGCGCCGACGACGGTCACCGAGCAGCAGTTGAAGGAACTGCACATCCGGATCGCGCAGCGGAGTTGAGCAGAGATTCGATCAACGACTGAACCGCCTTTTCGCGAATCATCCGAGAACGATCCGGGGATGTTGAACTCTGCTCAGTCTCCCGGTGTCTCGACCAGCGGGTCAGCACAGGTAATTGCCGCTGTATCCACAGACAGCAACCTGCCCAGCTCATTGAAATCCTTGTTCCAACGGGGACGATCTTCCTCAATGTGCGACGTCAGCGAGTAGCTCGACGTCCGCAGTATCTCGTACCAGATGTTCTGCGCCTGCCAAAGGTTCAGGTCGAACGGCAGCTCCACCAGCGTGCGCGCCAGCGTCAGCGCGCGGTCCAGCATCTCGAGCGATCCCGCCGACATTTGAAGCTCGACCATGGCGCGCTTCATGCGCTGGTCGGCGATGTACGACAGCGTGGCCGTTTCCAGCGGTACCTTGTCGGCCTTTGCCAGTTGCAGGAAAGAGCGCAGCATGCGCCTGATCGATCGGTTCGGCCTCCAGCGCGCGTCGCACGCCCGCATTGATCGCAAACCCCGCCGCGAGCGTGAGGGCCGGTGGCTTGGGCAGTCCCGCCTGCGACAGGAAGTGCAACAGGCTGGCGTGATCCTCGTAGATGGTCGTCAGCGAGTTTTCGATATCCCACAGCGTCGAGTTGAGAATCAGTTGCACGATGCGCCGCTGTTCATCTCTGAACAGTGAAGTCAACGAATAGTCGACGTGTCCGTAGTAGCGATCGAGCAGCCGGATTACGTCAGGAAAGTCCGCACGCTGTACTTGCTCAGCGGCCTTATCCGCGAACGCCGCAAACTCCTGAGCGTCGCTTTCCTGATACGCTTTCACCGCCGCAGTGATGTTCTGATCGCCGAAGTGCAGCACGGCGAAGCTGAAGCTTTGTTCCTGGCCCGGTAATCACGCTCGCAATGTGCGCCCGCCCCAACGCCAGGCGCCCTCGGCCCGATGTGTGAACGTCATAGGAGATGCGACGCACGCGATAGCAGAAAAGCTCGGTCTCGTCCGCAAATGACGAGAAGATGCTGCTGATGGCGTAGTGTGCCGCCACCTGTTCCAGACCAAGCTCCCTCTGCCCGATCTTTTCCTTGTAGATCTTCGCACCATCGCCGGCGCTCGCGACGTTTGATTTTGCCTCTCTCAATCGCTCTAGAAACGCAGGCTCGAGCGCCGAGGCCTCATCGCCAAAAAGCGCCTGGGCCAGTTGCAGCACGCGCGCCGCGTATGCGATTACCTGCACAGTCTCGATGCCGCCGATGTCGTCGAAAAACCATCCGCAACTGGTGTACATCAACTGCGCGTGGCGCTGCATCTCCATCAGCTGAAGTGCGCGCACTCGCTCTTCGGCGGAAAGCTGATGCGTGGTGTGCTCCTCGAAAAATTGCTCTTGCGTATTGCTGTCATGTGAGAGGATCACATCGATGTAGCCATTCCGCGCCTCCCACACATCCTTGAAGAGCTTCGCGCCCTCCTGCTCAGTCAACGGCGCAATCGCGTCGCGAAGCTCATCCAGCGCTTTGCGGAGCGGCGCTCGCCACTCCTGATTCCAGTCACTTCGAGTGCTGCACCCGCAATTCGAGCGCCACCTTTCCACCCCGTGTACGCAGCTCCAGGAAGTGTTGTCGACGATCTCGCATTCCCATTCCGGCGGAAACAGTTCCAGAAAGCTCGCGAAGTTAGTGAGCTTGACCGTCTTGTCCTGCTCAAGCAGCCGCACTGCGTACGCCAGCGCCATCTCGCCGTGCTTGTGGTGGTGCCCGTATGACTCGCCGTCCGTGGCCACATTGACGAGCTGTGGTTGAGCGCTCTCTTTGAATCCCGCCTTGAGGCGCGCAGCGAACGCTTCGCCGGAGTTGAGAAGACCTTCAAACGCAATCGCACGCGATGTCGGGCCGTCGTAAAAGAAGACCGCAATGGAGACGCCCGATTCAAAGCGCACAAGATACGGGTGAGTCGTATCGACCGAGTTGTCCAGCGGAATGGTCCAGCTTGCATCTGTCTCGATGGCGCTGTCTTTCAATGGCCGAACCCGCCTGCACTGATTCGGCGCAAGGACGGTGAATTTGATGCCGTGCTGCGCCAGCAATTCCAGCGTGTCTGTATCCGCGGCAGTCTCGGCCAGCCACATGCCTTCGGGTCGCGCGCCGTAGTGCTTCTCATAGTCGGCGATTCCCCAGCGGATCTGCGTGATGCGATCGCGCCGGTTCGCAAGCGGCATGATCACGTGGTTGTACACCTGCGCCATCGCTGAGCTGTGGCCTTTGTAGCTCCTGCGGCTCCGGCGCTCGCCGTCGAGAATCATGCGATAGGTGCGCGGAGCGTTTTCGCTAAGCCAGCTCAACAGCGTGGGCCCGAACATTGAAGCTCATGCGCGCATAGTTGTTCACGATGCGGATGATCTGATTCTTGTTATTCACGATTCGTGCCGCGCCATTGGGTGCGTAGCACTCCGCGCACACGCGCTCGTTCCAGTCGTGGTAAGGTGCGGCGGAGTCCTGGGTCTCCACCGTCTCAAGCCACGGATTTTCGCGCGGCGGCTGGTAAAAGTGCCCGTGGATGCAGATAAAGCGCTTGGTTGAAGCCATTAAAATCCTAATTTTGAGCCGACCGGTGGGTCTTGCACGATTATTGCAGGCTCGTGCGCCGAATCGTCAGCGCCCGGCACAGTACCCAGTTGCGAACCGTGCTGAATTGCAAGGGATCTGCAATGCGGCTGTCTCAGGTTCGGGCCGATCGACCTGATGGCGGCGTGCTCTTCGCCAGATCGCATGCCCTCCACAGGTACCAGCTCGCGACCGAACGAAAGGGCGACCAGCGCGCTCCTCGCCTGAACACCACATCCGGTTTGGGCAGATCCGAAGCCTCAATTGGTCGCGACTTCGGCAGCCGCTGAAACGTGAGAGCAAACCCTTTGCGGACCCCGTAGTCCGTCACAGGCAGCACATCCGGCCGGCCCATGCGGAAGATCAGCAGCATCTCAACTGTCCACGGACCGATACCGCGGACCTCTGTGAGGCGCTCCACAATCTCCGCGTCAGACATTCTGCCGATCATCGCATGGCTCGGGACCGTCCCATCAAGAGTCTTTGCGGCCAGATCGCGCATCGCCTTTATCTTGTTTCCGGAGACGCCTGCCGCTCGCAGCGGTTCATCGGGCGTATCGATGAGCAGCTTCGGAGTTGGGTCACCGCCGAAGTACTCGCGCACCCTGCGATGGATCGTCGCGGCAGCCTTGCCATGCAATTGCTGATAGAGGATCGACTCGAGAAGAGATTCGAATGGCGAAGGAGCCGCGTCCAGACGGAGGGTGAACTCGCCCACACGGTCGATGAGCGCGCCAAGCTTCGCGTCTTTCGCGCGCAGATGTGCCAAGGCCTCGGCGGGGTCAAAGGGAAGCTTTCTGCTCTTTCCGTTGTGAATCATAGGCGACCAGTGTAACGCGATGCTTTGTGAGGACAGTCCCGATCGGTAACTGTCAAGGCTGCAAATTCACTACCATTGTAGAAATGGATTCAGGCATAATACGGCCGAGCCAAACCAGAATGGATCATTCCATCGCGATGGATCCTCAAGGAGATCCCGCCGACGCGCGCAGAATTGCGAACATCTCATTTATTTTCTTCCTCGCCGGAGGAGTGGTCGGCCTGTACAACATGGTCTCCACTGTCATTCCCTTTGGCGAGGGGTTCGAGATGGTCGCATTGGCGCACAATCTCGCCCACAACGGAGCCTATGCGAATCCGTTTGGAGTGCTCGAGACAGGTCCCACTGCGGCTAATCCGCCGATGTACCCTCTCTTGCTTGCCATTATCGTCAAGATATTCAAGGCTCCGACGCTCGTCACGCTTGCTGCGACGATCTGCAACGTCGTCGCCTGTGCTTTAACGGCATCATTGCTGCCTCGGATTTCAGTCCTCATCTATAAAGACATTCGCCCAGGGATCGTCGCTTCAGTGCTGTGGCTTCTCACTGTACAACTGATGCCGAGCTGGGATACCAACTACACCGTGGCGGCGCTGCTTCTGTTTTGCTTGCTTTCCTCCTCGGGCATTGAAAAGGAGAACTCGGTCCGCCACGGCGCCGCTGCAGGGTTGATCGCCGGGGCTCTGTTCCTCTTCAATCCATCGACTGTCTTCATTTTCCTGCCCTGGCTTGCCTGGATTGGCTTTGAACACCGTACTGCTCTGAGGCAAACCACCCGATTTTGCGCCGTGCTGCACGTAGTCGTTCTTCTCCTGGCATCTACCTGGGCTTTTCGCAATCATCAGCAGCTTGGAAAATTTGTTGTGAGAACGAATCTCGGCATGACGCTTTATGCCTCAAATAATGACTGCGCCAGATCCAGTCTTATCTCAGAAGAAGCCGACAATTGCTATCAAGCACATCACCCAAATACCAGCCTCAAGGAGGCCAAACTCCTTATGAGGCTCGGTGAACCCGCATACGATCGCCTGCGTATTCAGGACACGGAAAAATGGATCCGAACGCATCCCGGACCGTTCATGCGCCTGACACTGGCCCGTGTTCGTGACTTCTGGTTTCCACAGGCGGGCGAGCACCCGTTCAAAGTGGCGATCATCTGGCTTTCAACGGTGCTTGCCATACCCGGCCTCTTGTTGATGGCTGCCAGGCGTGAACAGGTCACCTGGTTCATGGTTGTCGTTCTGCTGATCTATCCGCTGATGTACTACGTCGTCGTCAGTGACGTGCGTTATCGGCTCCCGGTTCTCTGGCTTTCGCTTTTGCCCGCCGGCTTCCTCCTTACACACGCAGTGCTACTCATCTTCAATCGCAACCATAAGTTGACTTAGCTTCCCGGCGCTTGTTCCGCCTCTCCTTGTACCATCAATGAGGCAACAAGGAGACGGGGGCAACTGTCATGAAAATGCGGCCAGGAACGCAGACGGGATTTCTTCTGTGCGGCAAGGAGTGGATCGATGGGGAGGCACTGGAAGTCCGCTCGCCATGGGACCAAGGCCTCGTTGGTCGCGTGACCGTAGCAACACGCGCCGATGCTCGGCAAGCAGTCAATCACGCCGTTGCGAGCATTCGCCGCACACGCGCACTTCCGCGCTGGAAACGCCGCGAAATCCTCGAGGACATCGCCGCCGCCCTTATTGAGCAGAAGGAGCGATTTGCCCAGCTCGTCGTCGCCGAGGCAGGCAAGCCGCTTCGCCTGGCTCGTGCCGAGGTCGACCGCGCCGTTCTCACCTTCAAGACTGCCGCCGAAGAAGCTGCGCGCCTGGGTGGCGAAACCATACCACTCGACCTTACAGAGGGAAATGAAAACCGCTGGGGACTGGTACAGCGATTTCCCATCGGGCCGGTTCTCGCAATCACGCCTTTCAATTTTCCGCTCAATCTCGTCGCGCACAAAGCCGCTCCGGCAATTGCTGCCGGCTGCCCGATTATTCTCAAGCCCGCCCCGCAGACGCCCTTTACCGCGCTGGCCCTCGGCGAGGTGATCCTCAAGGCAGGCTGGCCGGAGGAGGCCCTGGCCGTCCTTCCGCTCTCCAACGCCGACACAGCCTGGCTAGCGGAGAAGGAAGATCGCATCAAGCTCGTCAGTTTCACCGGTTCGGCAAAGGTGGGCTGGGACCTGAAAGTTCACTCCAGCCGCAAGCGGGTGCTGCTGGAGTTGGGTGGAAACGCTGCGCTTATCGTCCACGGCGACTGGCGCGACCTGGACGATGCCGCTCTCCGCACGGCGCACGCAGCCTTTGGATTTGCCGGCCAATCCTGCATCAGCGTCCAGCGCGTCTTTGTTGAGAAGAGCATCTTCCAGACGTTTCTCTGGAAGTTTGTGGAATGCGCCGCCAGGCTGGTTTCCGGCGATCCTTCAAAGGAAGAGACCGATGTCGGTCCGCTGATCCGTCTCGCAGAGGCAGAGCGTGTCGAGGCCTGGATCAAGGAGGCTATCGAAGGTGGAGCCCGCCTGATCGCCGGCAGCGAGCGTGCCGGCTCAATGATTACGCCAGCCATCCTGACCGGAACCAAGTCAGGTATGAAGATTCGAGACGAAGAGCTTTTCGGGCCAGTCGCCATCGTTGAGCCATACGTGGACTTTGAAGATGCACTCGCTGAAGTGAACCACTCGCGCTTTGGCCTGCAGACCGGCCTGCTCACCCGCGACGCCGGTCGCATCCTCACTGCTTATCGCGAACTCGAAGTCGGCGCACTCATCGTGGGCGACACACCTGCATGGCGTCTCGACACCATGCCGTACGGCGGAGTGAAGGACTCGGGACTTGGCCGCGAAGGCATCCGTTCCGCCATTGAAGAAATGACCGAGCCTCGCATGCTGGTGATGGCCGGATTGAGGTAAGGAGATCTCATGGATCTCGGATTGGAAGAGAAGCTGATCGTCGTTACCGGCGGAGGCGCCGGGATCGGGGCAGGCATCTCCCGCGCCTGTCTCGCGGAAGGCGCACGAGTGGTGGTGCTTGGTAGGCGTTCTGAAAATGTTCAGGCCTTTATGGCTGAGATGGCGTCAACAAAAGCCGAATGTCATTTCATCGAAGCCCACCTTGAGGACACCGACCGTTGCCGTCAAGCCATCGCCGAGATCGAAGACCGGTTCGGTGACATCTTCGGGCTGGTGAACAACGCCGGTGTTAACGATGGCGCTGGCCTTGAGAAGGGAAGCGTCGAGCGCTTCATTCAGAGCCTCCATAAGAACCTCATTCACTACTTCGCGCTCGCACACTACGCGCTTGGCTCACTCAAACGCACGCAGGGAGCGATCGTCAACATCAGCTCGAAAGTGGCGCTCACGGGCCAGGGAAATACTTCGGGTTACGCAGCCAGTAAAGGCGCGCAGCTTGCACTTACACGCGAATGGGCTGCCGAATTGGCGCCCTTCGACATTCGGGTCAACGCCGTACTTCCCGCCGAAGTCATGACACCGCTCTATCGCCGCTGGCTCGATACGCTCGGCGACCCCGATGCCGAGCTTAAGCGGATCACCGACAAGATTCCGCTCGGACACCGCATGACGCTGTCCTCCGAGATCGCGTCCGCGACAGTCTTTCTTTTGTCTCCCACGCAATCAGGCCATACGACCGGCCAGCACCTGATCGTGGATGGAGGCTATGTGCATCTGGATCGCGCGCTTACGTAGAGAACTCGTCGGGTTATCGGCTGGAACCACCTGGGTTGTGAGAGCTGTAACAGGCTTCTGAATTCGCCAACGCGCATCTGCACGGCATCCTTGCGCACACGTTTTAGCCTTCTCCTGTGGCATTCCCACATACACTGTGCCATACTTCTGTGGTAATACCACAGGGGGAGGCAATGCAACCCTCCAAACTTGATCTTCTCCAGGGCACGCTCGACCTCATGGTGCTGCAAACGCTGGCCGTGATGGGCTCAATTCACGGATACGGCATTGCGCGTCGGATCGAGCAGGTGAGCGGAAACGAAGTGCTTCTCAACCAGGGCACGATCTACGCTTCGCTCGTCCGCCTTGAACAGCGCGGTTGGATCGCGTCTTCGTGGGGCACTTCTGAAAACAATCGAAAAGCGAAGTTTTACTCGATCACCGCTGCGGGGCGCCGGCAGCTTGCCGCTGACGCTCATTACTGGGAACGACTTACAGGCGTGATGGATCGGGTTCTCGGGATGGCAGCCGATGAGGGCGATCCGGCATGAGCTGGCTCAGGCGACTTGTCGGCCGAGTGGGCGCCTTCTTTCGCAAGCCCGCGCTCGACGCGGATCTCGACGCCGAACTCGCCGCACATCTCGAGTTGGCGACGGAAGACAACATCGCCCGGGGACTGACTCCCGCTGAAGCCCGCCGCGTGGCGTTGATCGGCATCGGCGGCATGGAACAGGCAAGATATCGCCATCGCGAAGCTCGAGGACTTATGACGCTGGACATCCTTCTACAGGATCTGAAGTACACCTTCCGCACGCTTTTGCGCGAGCCCGGCTTCACCATCGTTGCGGTTCTCATTCTGGCCCTTGGCATTGGCGCGAATATCGCTGTCTTCAGCGTCGTCAATACGCTGCTGCTGCGTCCGCTTCCATTCCGGAACGCTCATGAGCTGGTCTGGATTGCGCCACCGCCCCAAAAGTGCGGGCTCTCCTGCGCGACCTATTCCACTGACGCCTACGATGAGTTTCGCGTGCAGAGCCGTTCCTATCAGGATGTGACTGGTTATTTTGCCTTCTCCAGCCCAGGCAATCTAAGTCTCAATCTCGGCGGAGCGCCCATTCCAGCCACAAGCATCGATGTGATTGCAAATTTCTTCCAGTTGCTCGGAGTAGAGCCAGCAATGGGGCGAGCATTCACGGCAGACGACGCGCGCAATGGCGCTTCTCCGGTTGTGTTGATCACCAACGCCTGGTGGAGGCGGCAATTTGCGGCCGATCCGGCGATCGTGGGCAAGGCGTTCGACATGAACGGCCACCAGACGACGGTCATCGGGGTGCTCCCCGCAAGCTTTGACTTCGGCGCGGTGTTTGCGCCCGGCACCAAGGTGGACGCGATTACTCCCTTGAATCTCTACGGTCCACCTCGTGACTGGGGAAACATCATCACCATGATCGGCAGGCTCAAGCCCGGCGTTTCGCTCGCCCAGGCGCGCGAGGATGCTCGCATGGCTGCTCCGCACATGTGCTGGAGCAACAAGCAGCCGGAATCATGCGGTTCCTATAAGGACGCGGTGGTTCCCGTACCGCTGAAGGACTATGTGAGCGGAAAGCTGCGCCGGTCGCTGGTGGTGTTGTGGTCCGCCGTCGGAGCGATTCTGCTGATTGCCTGCGTGAATCTTTCCAATCTGCTTCTGGCGCGCGCCGCAGCCCGCAGCAAGGAGTTCGCCATGCGGGGCGCTCTCGGCGCAAGCCGTGGGCGAATCGTGCGCCAGCTGCTTACCGAGAGCTTGATTCTCTCCGGCGCAGGCGCGGTGGTGGGGCTATGCCTTGCGATCATCCTCGTTACGTGGCTCGCACATCAGGGCGCGATCGCTCTGCCACTGCTGAGCACGGTGCGGATCGACGGCGCCGCGCTGGGCTGGACGGTGTTCATTGCTGTCTTCGCCGCCGTGATCTTTGGTCTCATTCCGGGGCTGCGCATTTCCGGCGGCAACCTGCATGAGGCGCTCAAGGACGCTGGCCCGGGCGCCAGCCAGAGTCGCAAACACGAGCGTACTCGGGCCATCCTTGTCGTCTCCGAGGTCGCTCTCGCCTGCATGTTGCTGGTCGGCGCGGGCCTGCTGTTGCGCAGCTTCATGCGCGTCCTTGATGTCGATCTCGGCTTTCAGGCCGATCGAGCGGCAGCCGTCAAGGTCGAATACGACGACTCCGCACCGAATGATGCGGCCAGCACACAGAAGCGCACTGCAATCTTTCAGCAGGTTCTTTCCCGCGTCGGTTCTCTTCCCGGCGTGGAGGCTGCGGGGATCGTGGATTATCTCCCGCTTGGCCAGAACCGCTCATGGGGGATGCCTTTCCCAAAAGGCGTCAAGGTCCCTGACAAGTTGCCGGCAGGCCCGCTGGTCTACGTGGTGACGCCAGGATATCTGCATGCCATGGGCACCAGGCTGCGCGGGCGTGACTTCTCATGGGATGACTCGCCGAAGTCCGAGAACGTGGTGATGATCAGCGATGCCTACGCACGCTACCTGGCCTCGTACGCGAACTGGCCGGATGGCGATGCGGTGGGAAAGATTCTCACCGACGGCGACAATAGTCTGCTGGTGGTCGGCGTTGTGGACGATGTCCATGAAGAGAACGTGGACGGAGAAACCGGCTGGCAAATCTACTACCCGGCAACGCAGAAAAACCCTTCAGGCGCTGAACTCGTGATCCGGACCACGCTGCCGCCCGCGACTCTCGCTGGAACGGTGTTGCGCACTCTGCGCGATTTGAATCCCAAGCAGCCCGCGGCGGAGTTCAAGCCGATCGCGCTCCTCGTCAATCACGCCGTTTCACCGCGCCGCTTCTTCATGCTCCTTGTCCTTTCATTTGCAACCCTTGGGTTGCTTCTTGCGGCGCTCGGCATTTACGGCGTCATCTCCTACTCTGTCACGCGGCAGACGCAGGAGATCGGGATCCGCATGGCACTTGGCGCGAGCGCGAGCCACGTGCAGCGCAGGGTTCTCTTCAGGACGCTTCGGCTTGCGATTATCGGCGTCATTCTCGGCGCCGCGGCATCGATCGGCGTTGCCCGGGTTATCTCTTCGCTTCTTTTCGCCACTTCGCCCTGGGACGCCGTCACCTACGTCGGCATGGCTGTTGCCCTGCTCGGCGTCGTGGCACTCTCGGGATACATTCCTGCGCGCCGTGCATCACGGATTAGCCCTACGGTCTCGCTTCGCGCCAATTGACGCTGAGCTTTCATCCTTGCGGCGAGAGATAGTCGCAAGGATGGGTCATGTATCCGATTGCCTGCTTGAATATGATTGCGCCCTGTTCGCACGCGTCAGTATGATTGCCCCGCTGCCCGCGCGCTTCCCTTCTGGGCTCTCCGGTCGGCCAATGAATTCACATCACACGATGTAAGGAGCACGCATCCATGTGCGGAATTGTGGCTGTTTACTCACGCCGAGAACCCATCTCCGAAGAGACTCTGCGCCGCGCAACGGCCAGCCTTTATCATCGCGGCCCAGACGGCCAGCGCGAGTGGATCAGCCGGGATAGCCGCGTTGGCCTTGGACATGCGCGACTAAGCATCATCGATCTCTCTACAGGCGATCAGCCCATAGCCAGTGAGGACGAGCGGACGCGCATTGTCGCCAATGGCGAGTTTTACGGATACGAGGCCATACAACGAGAGCTTGAATCCCGCGGCCACCGGCTGCGCACCCGCTCCGACAGCGAAATCGCCCTGCATCTCTACGAAGAGCTCGGCCCGCAGTGCCTTCACCAATTGCGGGGCGAGTTCGCCTTTGCGATATGGGACGAAAAGCAGCACTGTCTTTTCGCGGCTCGCGACCGGTTTGGCATCAAGCCCCTGTTTTACGCCTGGCATCGCGAGACTCTTTATCTTGCCTCGGAAGTGAAGGCCCTCTTCGCAGCGGGCGTTCCAGGTCGCTGGGATCACGAGAGTGTTTATCAGTCCGTCAGTTTTGGCGGACATCAGATGCGCACTCTTTACGATGGCATCTATCTTGTTCCGCCCGGTCACTACTTGATCGCCACTGAAAAGCATCTGCAGATCGCGCGCTACTGGGACTTCAACTATCCGGTGGCGCGAGACTGCGGACCCAGACGCACAGACGCCGACTACGCCGCCGAGTTTCGCCACGAACTCGAGGAAGCTGTACGCATCCGCCTGCGCGCTGACGTGCCCGTCGGTGTGTATCTCAGCGGCGGCCTCGACTCGTGTGCAGTGCTCGGCCTTGCGGCGCGCCACCATCCGGAGCCGATTCGCGCATTTACTCTCACGTTTGAACAAGCCGAATACGACGAAGGGCCGATAGCACGCGAGATGGCGGAGCTTGCCGGTGCGGAGTTTCACACAATTCCGATCAGCCAGCAACGGCTCGCCGACGCCTTTTCCGACGCGATACTGCAATCAGAGACGCTTTGCGTCAACGCTCATGGCGTCGCAAAGTACCTTCTGAGCAAGGCGGTCCGCGATGCCGGCTACAAAGTCGTCATCACGGGTGAAGGTTCCGACGAGATCCTCGGCGGATATGCTCACTTTCGCCGCGATATGCTGCTCTACAATCGCGAGGGCCAGAGTCCGGAAGAGATCGAGCAGCTTCTCAAATGGCTCAACGAAAACAACACCGTCTCACGCGGCTTGCTGCTTCCCGATGGCGACGCTGGTAACCTCGAGGGCGTGAAGCGCGTGCTCGGATATGTGCCTTCATGGATGGAGACTTTCTCCTCTCGCGGGGTGAAGATGCAGCCGCTGCTCGCCGATGATTTCAGTTGCAAATTCAAACACCGCGAGGCGTACCACCAGCTACTTTCCGACATTGATGTGATCGGCCAGCTCAAGGGCCGTGATCCGCTGCATCAGTCTCTGTATCTCTGGGGCAAATCAGTACTCGCGAACTACATTCTCACCATGCTGGGCGATCGCATGGAGATGGGCCATTCGATCGAGGGCCGGGTGCCGTTTCTCGATCATCGGGTTGTTCAGTGCATCTGCTCACAGCCGGTCAATCAGAAGATCCGCGGCATGACAGAGAAGTATGTGTTGCGTGAAGCCGTGCGCGACGTGATCACAGACACGGTCTACCGCCGCCAGAAGCACCCATTTCTGAGCCCGCCTGCGACTCTGAACCCAGAGGAGACATTCAGCACCTACGTGCAGGACACCTTGCGCGGGCCGGTAATGGCGTCAATCCCATTCTTCAACCAAAAGAATGTCGTCGGTCTTCTCGATCGCCTGCACGGGATGGACGCCGGCGCACGCTCGGCATACGACCAGATCCTTATGCCGCTGGTGAGCATGTGCGTTCTCCACGAGGGGTTCGGCCTGGCTACATGATCGTTTAGCTTTGAGCTCCTAGCTTCTAGCCACATCGCCTGTAATCCATGATCACGAGGGCGGCGCGGCATCGGCTCGCCCTTGGCTGGTCCCGCCGGATGGTCAGGCTACCCCCTCCCCGTATTCTGTAAGGAAATTCCTTGTTTTCAGTGAGTTGCGAGATGGGTGTGGCGCCAAAATCCTCTCAACAAAGGACTTAGCCGCAGAATCCTCTCATGAAATGACTTACGGGCGTTTTGAGGGCGATTTGAACATTTTTGTCTCATATTGTGGTGTCGGCGATGATCCCTGGACCGACTGCTTCTCTTCGAATTTCAACTTCTATTGTGCGCGGGATGAGGGTAATTCTCCGCACGAGGAACTTGGGTTCTCAAGTTCTGTCGGGTCAGTTCACATCGTTCCCAGGTCTCAGAAGCGAAGAGGGAGAGATGGACCCCACCCAAGCAGAGCTTGAACGGGACACCTGCGCGACACGACGGGGTGGCTTATTTGTTCAATGTGGATGAATTTTCGAAGTGTTTGCAGACAGGTTGTCTCTCAGACTTGATATAGGACTAAATGTGTCGTATATAAATAAGAGGGTTTGCAAGACGACAGATTTGTGAAGTGAAGTTGCGAAGAAGAGAGACCAGGGTCCCGCGGGATGTCTCTTGGCGGAGACCGCAAAGACCCTGGAGCTGCACCCGTATTGGAAGCAGGCTGCCTGCATTATAGGGTCGACCTCAGTACGACTCAAGTGTGGTCTTCTGCTTCAATTCCAGCTTCAAGCCCCTGCTTTTATGTCCTCTGGCGCGTCTGGCTGCTCGTGCCATTTTTCGTGATTGGGACGCTCGCCGACCGGGCGTGTTCGGTCTCGGGCAAAAGCGTGATCGGGAATGCGCACAGGAGACGGAGACCAATGACGCAGAAGAAGCGGAAGACGACGATGAAGAGGATGCTCCAGCTCGCAAAGGGCGGACATGCTCGCTGGATCGCCATGGGCACCCTCGCGGCATACGCGGCAATCAGTTCCACGCGAACCGCATTGGCTTTTTCTCCGACGGCCGGGCCGAATGGCAGCCCTGCTCCGGCAGCGACACTGCCCCTGAAACGGTTCGATATTGGCGCCGGGCCGCTGGATGAGGTGATTGCGGCTTACGAAAAGGCAACCGGCCTGACGGTCAGAAACGTGTTGCCATCCGGAACATTGCCGGGGTTCAAATCGGCAGGTGTCACGGGGCTCTATCGAGAAGATGAGGCGCTGCGGCTGATCCTGAATGGAACAGGTCTGAACTTCCGCATGGAAGACGCGACGACGGCGGTCATTGGCGTGCAGGCAACGGAATCTGTCTCTGTCTCGGCGTCTGCCACGAGCTCGATTTCTCTCGATAAGTTCACTGAGCCGCTGCTTGAAATTCCTCAGACAGTGACGGTCGTTCCGCAATTCCTGGTGCAGGATCAAGCGATTTCAACGCTGCGCGATTCGCTCAGAAACGTTCCCGGCATCAGTCTTGCGGCTGGTGAAGCGGGCGCGCAGGGCGACAACCTCACAATTCGCGGATTCACCGCGCGCAACGATATCTTCCTTGACGGCATTCGCGATTTCGGCAGCTACTACCGCGACTCGTTCAACTACGAGCAGGTTGAAGCGCTGGAGGGGCCGGCCGGGATCCAGTTTGGGCGCGGATCGACGGGCGGAGTGGTTAACCAGGAGAGCAAAGTTCCGGAAGTCGAGAGGTTCATCGACGTACAGGCGCAGTTTGGGACTGACGCCACAAAGCGGTTGACGGCTGACTTGAATAGCCGCCAGTATGCGAAGGTCGGCGGCACTGCATTCCGTGCCAATCTGATGGCAGAGGATGCTGGAGTGGCAGGCCGCGACGCCGCGGAGTTGCGGCGCTTCGGTGTCGCTCCATCGATCTCGATCGGAATGAACGCGAACACGCGCGCCACGTTGAGCTATGTTCACCTCAACGCGGACGATACGCCGGACTATGGAATGCCATGGCTGTATAACAAGCTGGCGCCCGCCGACCGGCACAGCTATTTTGGTTTTCCGGACGACGAATTACATCAGGACCAACGACGACATCATGACGCTCAAGGCGGCGCATGATTTCTCGCCGAACCTGGGATTGCACATGATTGCGCGTGGGGCGAACTATCCACGGCAGGCGCAGATCACGGAGGCGCAGATCTGTTCGAACGCCGCAGTGAGTGTTCCAGTGGGCGGCGTCGTCTCTTCACTGCCCACGCTGGCGTACAACACGGCGCTCGCCTGCCCTTACACGCCAGACACTCCGGCGGACCAGATCACGCAGGTGAACCGAAACCAGATCCAGGTGAAGAGCGTTGAGAGCGACCTGTGGGACCAGACGGAGATGTCGGCAAGGTTCAAGACTCTTGGAATCCGTCATGCCCTGGTTGCGGGGGTTGAAGGTGGCCAGGAAACCTCCAACCCGATCCGCACAAGCTACACGATCAACAAAGTCAATACGGTTCCCCAAACCACGTTGCTTGATCCAAATGAGAGTCAACCCTTCTCCGGAACCGGCTATATCTCTTCTATTGTGCACACGAAGGCGAAGAGTCTCGGCGTGTATTTCGTCGATACGCTCAATCTGGGACGCCTCTTCGAGCTGAGCGGCGGCGTGCGCTGGGATCGCTTCGATACCTCGTACAACCTCTATCAGCCCACGCCACCTGCGGGCGGCACAGTGACGCCTGCAGTGGCGCCGATCAGCAGGCTTCGATGAGGAGCCCAGCTATCGCGCGGCAATTGTGTACAAGCCGTCAAGCCATGGCAGCGTCTACTTCGACTACGGAACGAGCTTCAATCCTGCGGCCGAGTCTTTGAGCCTGAGTGTGGGACTGGCGAACAGCTCGGCCGCGCCGGAAGAGAACGAGTCCTATGAAGCGGGAGTGAAGTGGAGCTTCCTGAATGGGCGGCTGCAGGCTGAAGGCGCCTTGTTCCGTACCGAAAAGGACAACGCCAGAGAGACCGACCCAACGAACTCCAACAATATTGTGGCCGCAGGGAACCAGCTGGTGAAGGGAATCCAGTTCAGCGCGGTGGGACGGCTGCCTGAGGACTTCAATCTCGTGGTTGGGTTTGCGTACCTCGACAGCAGCGTGATTTCGTCAAAGTTCTTTCCGACGGCTGTTGGATATCCGCTGGCGAATGTTCCAAGGGAAACATTCAATGTTTATCTGACGCATCGGCTGCCGTGGCGCCTTGATGGTGGATTTGGCAGCAACTACGTCGGCAGCCGAACTGCGAGCTCAACTGTGCCGTACGTGCCGACGGGGTTTGTGGTCAACCCGAATGGGCCGGGGTTCGTGGTGACGAGTGTGGCCGTGAAACAGGTGCCAGGTTATTGGCTCTTCAGCGCCATGGTGAAACGGCCGCTGGGCGAGAAGTTCGAATTTCAGGTCAACTTCAATAACCTCCTCAACCGCTATTACATCGATCTGCCGCACCCGAGCCACCTGATTCCGGGAGCCGGCGCAGTGCGCTGTTCGGGTTGAATTTCAGATTCAAATAGGCTCGGCAGAACGCGAAGCGGTTGCGACAGTGGCGATCCCGCCCCTGGTTCGATTGAGGAGAGTGAAGGAATGTTGATCACGATTCCAGACTTGTTGGGCCCGGAAGAACTGGCCCGGGCACGAGCCGCACTGGATTCCGCGGATTGGGTGGACGGCAAAGCTACAGCCGGATACCAGGCTCAAGCAGTGAAAGAGAACCTTCAACTGCCGGAGGGTCACCCTGTCGCGGCGCAGCTTGGCGAAGTTGTTCTTGGCGCGCTCGCGCGATCGGCGCTATTCATGTCCGCCGCTTTGCCACTGAAAGTTTTTCCTCCCATGTTCAACAGGTATACTGGCGGTGGTCATTTTGGGACTCATGTCGATACCGCGATCCGCGCGATGGTTTCTACCGGCCAGCGGATTCGCACCGATCTTTCGGCGACCTTGTTTTTCTCTGCGCCTGAGGAATATGACGGCGGCGAGCTGCTTGTGGAGGACACGTATGGTGTCCACAGCGTGAAGCTGCCGGCGGGCCACATGGTTCTCTATCCATCAACGAGTTTGCATCGCGTGACCCCCGTGACGAGGGGCGCGCGGGTTGCATCTTTCTTCTGGATTCAGAGCATGATTCGCGGGAACGACGATCGCACCTTGCTGTATGACCTGGATACGGCCATACAGCAGCTTGCGAAGGAGGCTCCGGGCAATCCTGTTGGCGTGAAGTTGACCGGGGTGTATCACAACCTGTTGCGCCGGTGGGCGGAGATGTAGCGCGGTCATCACCCCGATTGTGGCTGTTACTCAGTGACAGTCAGCTCGGCGTGCATGGTGGCGGTGGAGTCTTCGCCGGCCCACACATCGAACGTGCCGGGTTCAACACCCCACGCCTTTGTCTGTGGGCTCCAGAATTCGAGCTCGTCCTTGCCTAACGGAAATTTGAGCGTCTGCGTCTCTCCCGGCTTGAGCGCGATGCGCTTGAATCCTTTCAATTGCCGGACGGGGCGCGAGGCGGATCCGGCGCGCTGATGAATGTAGACCTGGGCGACTGCATCGCCGGCCACGCTGCCCGTGTTGGTCACGTCGAGCTCGACATCGATCGACTCTCCGGCCTTGACGCTCGGCTTGCTGAGGCGCAGGTGGTCGAATTTGAAGCTTGTATAGCTGAGCCCGTAACCGAACGGGTAAAGCGGCTTGCTCGAGATGTCCCAGTAGCGCGACGTGAAGGTGGGGCGGTCTTCCGGCTCGTGCGTCAGGTTGTGGTTGTAGTAGATGGGCTCCTGGCCGGCCGTGCGAGGCCAGCTTACCGGCAGCTTTCCGCCGGGGTTAACGTCGCCAAACAGCACGTCGGCGACGGCATTGCCGCCTTGCGTGCCTGGATACCACGCTTCGAGGATTGCGGGCACATGCTCCGAGGCCCAGCGAATGTCGAGGGGCCGTCCGTTCTCGAGCACAAGGACGACAGGCTTTCCGGCCGAAGCTGCCGCCTCAAGCATCTGCTGCTGGATTCCCGGCAGGTCAAGAGAGGCACGGGAAGCCGCTTCGCTGCTCATGGAGGCCAGTTCACCGAGCACCGCGATCACCACGTCCGCATCGCCCGCAGCTGCTTTCGCTTTGGCAATCGAGTCTGCGATTTCCGCTTCGGTGGGCGGCGGAGGCTGTTTTCCACCCATGATTGCGTCGATCATCGACGGATACTTGCGCCCCGGCACCGGGCTCGGAACGTAGTTGATCTGAGCATCCGGCCCGAGCGTGCTCTTGAGCGCCGCGAGCACCGTCACGGGGTGGCTCTTGCCCGGCCCGCCAAAAAGGCCTTCGACTGTCCAGCCGCCTTCGATGTCCCGGGTGGAGTCGGCCAGCATTCCGATCACCGCAACCTTTTTCAGGTTCTTGCTCAGGGGCAATGTGTGGTTTTCATTCTTGAGCAACACCATGGAGCGGCCTGCGACCTTGCGCTCAAGCGCCAGACCCTCCGGGCGGCTGAGGGTCGCGTCCACCTTCGACTCGTCTACGTAAGGATTGTCGAAGAGGCCGAGCCGGTACTTCGCTTCAAGGATCGGCAGCACCGCCGCGTCCAACTGAGCTGCTGGTGACCTTTCCTGAGGCTACGAGTTTGGCGAGATTCTTTGTGTAGGTCTGGCTGGCCATGTCCATGTCGAGGCCGGCGCTGACGGCCTTGTAGGCTGCGTCTTCCGGGTCTCTGGCATAACCGTGTGTCTGGAGGTTCTGCACGGCAAATGCGTCGGAAACCACGAAGCCCTTGAAGCCCCACTCCTTACGCAGTACATCGGTGAGCAGCCAGTGGTTTCCGGTGGCGGGGACATCGTTCAGATCCATGTAAGCGCTCATGAAGCTGCCGGCGCCGGCTTCCTCCGCCGCGTGGAACGGGACGAGATAGACGTTCCGCATGAGGACCTCAGGGATGTAAGACGAGTCGTAGTCACGGCCACCATCCGCAGCGCCGTAGCCGGCGAAGTGCTTCACGCAGGCCAACACGCTATCCGGACCCAGAGCTTCGCCCTGAAAACCGCGCACCTGCGCTCGGGCCATGGCCGCGCCCAGATAGGGATCCTCGCCCGCGCCCTCGACAATGCGTCCCCAGCGGGCATCGCGGGCGATGTCGACCATGGGGGTAAATGTCCACTGGATGCCGGCGGCGCGAGCGTCCTGTCCGGCCAGGTGCTGTGCAGCTTCTTCAACTGCCGGATCCCACGATGACGCCATCGCCAGGGGGACCGGGAAGACGGTCCGGTAGCCGTGGATGACGTCGAAACCGAAGAGAATCGGTATGTGGAGGCGGGACTTTTCCACGGCGAGATGCTGAAGGCGGTTGATCTCCTTCACATCGATGAGCCAGAGGATCGAGCCGACTTTGCCCTGAGTAACGAGGTCGTCCGGCTTGTTGCTGCCCAGCATGGGCATGACGACGCCGGAGGACTGGTTCATCTGCCCCACCTTCTCATCGACGGTCATCTGTTTGAGCAGCGCCTCGGCACGACGATGCGCCTCAGCTTGCGTCATCGGGGCAGGTCTGCGCCGACGCACTGACGGCAAGGACCGCGAAGACGAACAAGGACAGCAGGAATGTTTTCATGGATGAGCTGATGGGCATGGCTTGCGGAGCTTCTCCTTCGAGCAGCGGCCAGCTTATAGCATGAGTGTGGTGCCCGGCCAGCCTGAGGCTGCATTTTCCAGAGTGGCGTCACGGAAAAGCTTCCTCACAAAAAAGCGCCCCCCGGTTCGTCCTGCCTGGATCGATCCAGGTCTGGTAAACGGAGGGGCGAGGAGCCGCAATCACAAGAAAACGCGCCCTTGGTGGGACACACTTCGGGCACATTTTCTGGACCGGTGATGAATATAGAAATATTCATGTGGCGGTGCTAGGTTTCATCGGGTAGCAGGCGGCCTGATCAGACCCTAAGGCCATTCATGTCAAAGATTTATTGAAGTATGGACAATGGAAAGTACGGGACGTATTATACGCAGTGCGGAAGATTTGAGTCTGACATCGTGGGGATCCCCACGCCCGGATGCAGATTGCTCAAGCGGGCCACGCTGGATTGGTTGCCGCCCGGACCCGCATTTGCCGCTTGATGAGGTGATGTTCGACGGAGAGCTGCCGGCAGAGGGGCCGCTGTGCGAACTGAGCCTTGGGAAGCGCTTGCCCGCAGGGGCTTAGAGCCGTAGCAAGGAGTGGAAATGGCGTTGGCGCCCAAATCCATGCAAGAGATGGAGCAGTCGACACTTGCTTCCGATCCTTCTGCCGTTCGCGAACAGCTATCGCGACTCCTTGTCCATCCCCTTTTTGCCAACAGCAAGCGCTACCCGGCGCTGCTGGCCTATACGGTCGAGCAGACGCTGCTTGGGAATGCCTCGGAGCTGAAGGAGCGAAGCATCGGCATCGAGGTCTTCGGGCGTGCGCCTACCTATGATGCCAATGCCGACCCGGTGGTTCGCATCACGGCCGGCGAGGTGCGCAAGCGGCTTTCGCTCTACTACTACGACTCCTCGCACACCGGCGAGCTGGTGATCGAACTGCCGATCGGCTCGTATGTCCCGGTGTTTCGATTCCAGGAGGCGCCCCCCGCCGAAGTTCAGGTTTCCGCGCCCGAGCCGGAACCGATTCAGGCTCCTGTGGCCGCAGACGCGCTCAAGGCCGAAGCTCCCAGCCGCAGGCGGATTCGCTGGATTCCTGTCTCCGGATTGGCGGCCGTGGCATGCGCGGCAGGGATCGGCATTGGCCTGCAGATCCACCCCCCAAAGCCTGTTGAGCCGCCATCGAGCATCGATCGATTCTGGGAGCCATTTACGTCGAGCGCCACCCCGACGACTTTCTGCCTGGGCGAGCCTGCGAAGAACATCAATATGGATTCGATCAATTCCTTCGACGCCCCGGTGAGTGCGCCCGCGCAGCCTCAGCAGCTCTACGTCCGCCTGCATCTCTCCGGCAATCTCGCGCTGGCCGACGTGGTTACGCTGACCCGGACTGCCGCCGCGCTCGAAGGGCGTCACAAAAACTTTCGCGTGGTCCCCGCTTCTGAGGCAAGCTTTGCGCAGCTTCGCGAGGGGCCGATCGTGCTGATTGGCGCATTCGACAACATCTGGACCTTGCGCGTGACGCAGAAGCTGCGCTTCGGCTTCGAATCAAAGGACGGCGACGCGTTGATTGTCGACCGCAAGAGCAAAGAGAAGACTTCATGGGCTACCGCGTGGGATCTTCCTTATCAAAAGCTGTCGCGCGATTACGCGATTGTGGCTCGCATTCACGACAGCACCACCGGACAGCCGGTGATTATTGCGGCCGGAATCTCAGAGGAGGGCACTGAAGCCGCAGGCGAGATTCTGTATAACCCCGTCTATCTCGACACGCTTTTGTCCAAGGCTCCGGCCAACTGGGAGAAGTTGAATATGGAAGCCGTAATCGAGACGCAGGTTATCGAGGGCCACCCGGGCCCACCAAACATTCTTGCGATCGAAACCTGGTAATTGAGCCGGCTGGAATTCAGGCTCACTCCGTAAGATCATCCGGCATTCGCTCGCTTCAGCGCCGCTGAAAAATGAGTCACGCAAATTCTTCACTTAAGGAAATTTACACAAATCGCGTTCAGCCGGGCGGCCCTGCTCATTAGCCACCCGGAGACTGTACGTAATTCAGTAAGTCAACCTGCTATATCTGTTGCCCTGCGAAGAATGGTTCCAGACGATTCGTGAATCTCCGCGTCGGCGTAAATCGTGAAGCGGATCAGGACTTCGACTTGGCTTTCTGGGCAGCCCAACGCTTGCGCTGCGCATCGGCAATGCGCTTCCTCGCATCCGCGCTTAGCACCCGCTTCTTCCGCGTTTTGCTAACGGCCTTTTTGGCTCTCCGATCAGCGATTGTGGATGCAACTTTCACGGAGCCGGCAAGAAGTGAGCGAACCTGCGCCAGTCTTGCTATCTCCGCGTCGATTTCAGCGAGAATGGATTCAATAGACATGAAACGAGGATAAATCATGTCAGTCTTTATTCCCACCCTGATCCAGTAACGCGTGTGTGTTACCTCGCAACTTAGGGAAGCTCTGAACAAGTTCCTATTGCGGTCGAGCATTCCCTCAGGGGCTAGAGCCCACGCTTTTTTATAACTTGTGGGGCACGGCTAAAGCCGTGCCCTTTCAAAACATCGACTAGACCACAAAGCATCGATTCGATCAGAGGTTCCTTAGTCCGCCTTACCGACAGTCTTTTCCTTATATGCCTTTTGCAAGACATAGAATGCCTGTTTCTTTTGGCCCTGATCCGAGATAAGACCTTTCCGGTTGAACTCATCCTGAACACCGACTAATGGCCTGTTCGGTGAACGAAAGTCCATGAGTATCCAGGGACTCATTCCTCTTAGCTGCGCGATGCGATTGAGCATGCCTAACTGATGTTTAAAGATGCTTGCCTGATACTCTTCAGTCCAACGATCGTTTTCGCCGCCGTGCAACCCGGCCTTTGCGTCTCCGCCAAATTCACTGACGATAAGCGGCTTGTCGTATGCAATGCGCCAATCAGTCACGTCCGCAGTCTCAGGATGCTGTTCATACCAGCCGATGTATTCATTCACGCCAATGACGTCGAGGGCCGTTCCTAACGGGTCATCCACGATCTTCGTATGTCCCTCGGCGCGCACCAGCAGCGCCGCCGTGATGAGACGCGACGAGTCGAGTTCACGCGCCCGGGTCGCCATGGCCTCAATAAACTTTGTGCGTGCAGGTGTGTTGGGCGTCTCATTGGCCATGGACCAAAGAATGATGGCCGAATGATTCCGTGAGGTGCCGATCTCTTCCTCCAACTGCTGCTTTGCCTTGGCGAATACCTTGGGGTTGTCAAATTGCAGTGCCCAGTAGACGGGATTCTCAGACCACACAAGCAACCCCATGCGATCAGCAGCGCGCAACATGGTTTCGTCATGGGGGTAATGTGCAAGCCGCACGAAGTTGCATCCGAGATCCTTGGCCCAGTTCAGCAACGTCTCCGCGTCCTTGTCGGAATAGGCGCGGCCGGTTCTGTAGGGAGCCTCGGCATGCACAGAAACTCCGCGAAGAAAGATGGGCTTGCCATTGAGCAGAATCTGGGTTCCACGTGTCTCGATGGTGCGGAATCCCATGAGCTCGTCGATTGAGTCGCTGCCTGCGCGAATTCCTACCTTGTAGAGCCTTGGAGTTTCGGGAGACCAGCGTTCCAATCCCTTTACGGTGAAATGAATCAGCGCGCGGCTATCCTTGCCAATCGGCGAGGTGCTCTTTGCGCCAAGCTCTGGAAGTTCAACCTCGATATTTTGTACTGTCGCGCCAGTGACGTGCACCCAGCCTTCGATTACATCAGCTTCTGTGCGGCTCAAGTGCAGGTCGTATTGATCGACGAAGGTCTCCGGCACCTCAATGAGCGAGACCTCGCGAGTAAGCCCACCGTAATTCCACCAATCCGTCTCGAGGGTCGGGACATTGTCTTCGCGCCGCGTGTTGTCCACGGCAGCCACTACGAAGTTGCCGCCTTCGTGCACGGCTGAGGTCACGTCGCAATTGAACGCGGTGAATCCACCCTCGTGCTCGCAGACCTTTTTTCCGTTCACCCAGAACCAGGAATGGTAATTAGCCGCACCTACATGCAGGAAGACACGCGTATTTGGCTTGGGCTGATAAGTGAAGTCGCGCTGATACCAGACTGGACCTTCATAGAAGAACAGCGAGTCCCGCTGCGTGTTCCAGTCGCCCGGCACTTTGAGCTTGGGCGCCTTGGAGAAGTCGTACTCGATTGGGAACGGATCACCTGGCTTGGCCTTCTGATTCAGAAAGTAGCCGTTCTTCTTTTCTTCATGATGAAAGCTGAAGAGACCTGAAAAGTAGGGATCTACGAGCGAGGCCCACTCGCCACTCAGCGATGTTGCGGGCCTTCGATCAGCCCCGGTGAGTGTGATTGTCCCGGAGGTGGACTGTGCGGGCATTTGAAAGGACAAGAAAGAAAGCGCTATACAAAACGCAAGGACGCGAAGCACGCGCGGGCGCGAAGACCAGCAAGCGTTAGAAGAGATCATGACGGTTTCCTATCGGATTCTGCAAGAAGATATGTGAAGCTTTGTCGCGTTCCGGTGCGCGGTACGCTGCTGCACTGCTCTGCGCGAACCAGCCATCTTATCGCCTTTGGCGCCTGCCTGTATATTGCGCTCGGCTACCGCTCGATTGCACGCGAATGGAACAGGGCAGGCCACCTGGCCTGCCCTGTTCACACTTGCATGCGGATCGGCTGTTACATCGGACCGAGATACTCAACATGGACATAAGTTCCCAGTCGCGCGTTGTAGGCGAGATACCATCCGGGGTGATCCGGATCCTCGTAGATGACGACGTCGTCGCCTATCCAATTCCAGCCGCTGGCATAGGCCAGATCAAAGGGCGCAACGCTCCAGTACCACCCGTTAAACCAGAAGCGGCTCGGTCCGCCACCGACCAGATGCCACCGGTGTGCAGGTCCGAATCCGCCTGTGAAGCGACCATGCTCCCATGGATGATCGAGGTGATAGTGCGGATCATCGCGACCCGAGTCGTGACCGACCCATTTATTGTCCGGGTCCACGTGCGGAGCATCGGGATGACCCGGCTGGTCATTGTAGTGCCGTTGCGGCTCTGGTTGCTTTACGTCGCCCTGATGGGGCTGTGGTGTGGGGCGGGGCGTGCCGTGATACGGCTCCGGTCCGCGAGAAGGCGGGGGCGCTGGTTGATGATGTTCCTGTTGCGGAGGCGCCGGTTGATGGTGTTCCTGCTGCTGCTGAGCGAATGCCGGTAAAGAAGCAGCGAGCAAAGCTGTCAAGAATATCTGCGCTGTGCGCATGTAACCTCCTTGGATGCCTCGTCGGTGGCAGTCCCAATTTTCAGTGGTGATGGCTGCTTTATCCGCCGATCTATCATCCCAAACTGCACTAAGATAAACACCAAAGTTAGCTGCGAGTTGTGCTCTTCAATTCCGTAAAGCCGGCTGCGTTTCTAATTTCTCTATAAGTAAGGACCACTCCCGACACAGCCGCATTCTGCAAAGCCGGAATGAAGAAAGGGGCCAGGCACGCGGCCACCCCCTTTTTTATTGGATGCAACATCGGTCTTTCTATTTGCTTTTATGCTCTCGGCTTTCCCATGTAAGCCACATGCACGTAGGTGCCGAGCCGGAAGTTGTAAGCCAGATACCAGCCAGCGTGGTCCGGATCGTTGTAGATCGAAACGTTGTCCCTGTCCCAATACCAATCGTGGCAGTAGGCAGCATCATACGGCGCAACGCTAAAGATCCATCCGTTGAACCAGAATCGACCAGCTTCTCCTCCAGCAAGATGCCAGACATGCTTAGGTCCGAAGCCGCCTCTGTAATGGCCGTTTGCCCATGCATGCTTCACTTTGTAGTGGTCATCGTCGCGGCCTGTGTCATGACCGACCCAGACACCACCTTCGACGTGTGGATAGTCCGGATGATCGTCGCGATCTTTGAAGTCGTGGTGGTCCTCATATTGATGAGGGTTGCCGTGGAATTCCTTTGGCCCGTGTCCCGGCGGCCCACCGTGCGGATTTCCGTAATCAACGTCATGCTCAGCGAATGCCGGCAAGGAGAGAGCGAGCAAGACTGTTAGGGCAACTTGCGCTGCGCGCATTTGTTCCTCCTGCAAATCTTTCTGGCGCAGCAACAGTAACAGGAAGAGAGGGCTGCACTTACTATGAAGGGTATTCCGAACACACTTACGCTAACCTCACACTTACGTGCAGGTTGCGTTACTTAAGTGCGTCTTCGAATGCTGGCTTCAGGCGCCCACGGCAACCGGTATTCGCCGCCACGCATAGAGCGGAAACCTGTTAGCCAGCTCCGCTACTTCACCGCGAATGCGTTCCAGGGCTGCGTCGTCGTTGCGTTGCTCGAGAGCCTTCGCGATCCACTTTGCGATGGTGCGCATCTCCGGCTCTTTCATGCCGCGCGTGGTCAGTGCAGGCGTGCCGATGCGAATGCCCGATGGCTTCAGCGGCGGATTCGTGTCGTAGGGAATTGCATTCTTGTTGACGGTGATGCCGGCCTTGCCCAGGGCCAGTTCGGCCTCCGAACCCAGGATGCCCTTTTCGAATACGTCGACCAGCAGCAGATGGTTGTCCGTGCCGCCGGAGACGAGACGGAATCCAGCTTCCTGAAGGCTCGTGCCAAGTACTTTGGCATTGGCCACAATCTGTGCGGAATAGGATTTGAATTCCGGCCGCAACACCTCTCCGAACGCCACAGCCTTTGCCGCAATGATGTGCACCAGCGGACCGCCCTGCTGGCCGGGAAATACTGCCTTGTCGACAGCCGCTGCGTAGTTCCTGACCGCAGAGGATCAGCCCGGCGCGCGGCCCGCGCAATGTTTTGTGCGTGGTGGTGGTGGTGATGTGCGCGTGGGGCACCGGCGATGGATGCGACCCGCCCGCGACCAGCCCGGCGATGTGCGCCATGTCAAAGATGTAGATCGCGCCCACTTTGTCGGCGATCTGGCGCATGCGCGCGAAATCCCAGAGACGCGGATACGCGCTGGCGCCGCCGATGATTACCTTCGGCTTTTCGCGCTCGGCGATCGCTTCGAGCTCGTCGTAGTCGATGAGTTCCGTGTCGCGCCGCACCGTGTAGAACGTTGGTTTGTAGAGCTTTCCGCTGAAGCTGAGCTTGTGGCCGTGGGTGAGGTGACCGCCGTGGGCCAGATCGAGGCCGAGGATCGTGTCGCCTGCCTGCAGAACCGCCATGTAGGCAGAGGCGTTGGCCTGCGAGCCGGAGTGCGGCTGAACGTTGGCGTGCTCGGCTCCGAAGATCTGCTTGGCACGGTCGCGTGCCAGATTTTCAACCACGTCAGCGAATTCGCACCCGCCATAGTAGCGGCGTCCCGGATAGCCTTCGGCATACTTGTTGGTAAAGACCGAGCCCGCGGCTTCAAGCACCGCCTCCGAGACGAAGTTCTCGCTGGCAATCATCTCCAGCCCTTCGTGCTGGCGGAGGGTTTCGTGGTCAATGGCTGCGGCGACTTCGGGATCGGCCTGGGCGAGGGAAAGAGCCATACGGTCAGTCATAGGAGAATTTTAGGACATTTGACCGCATCTCGGAGACTGTTGAAGAAATTGGCGCGGAGCAGAGGATCACTGCTTTACTTGTTCTGCTCCGGCGTTCGGCTCCGGGAGGGTCTGTTCGGCAGCGGCTTCCACTTTTCCCGTTTTGCGGTCAGCGAGGAACACCACCAGCCTGATAGCGCCGGGGGACTTCTCCCCTTGCGGATGGCTTGTGTTGGCGATTTCGAGCGGCCTTCCGTCCAATGCGTTCTTATCAAACTCCTTGATTACGCGTACGACTGCGACGTGGTGCAATGTGCGCCCGGCGTTTTCGCCGCGCGAGACCTCGGAGTGCGTTGCATCGGCGGCCAGCACTGCGACCAGGCGAGCGCTGGGGTCTGATGCCCCGCGCACGGAAAACTTAACCGTCCTGTTGTCTGAATGTGCGTTCTCGATCGTTAGCGCCTTCTTCGGCGCTGCCGCGGCACTGGCCACTGCACGGCTCAATGCCCGCGGGTCATTGCCGACGAATTGCGCCGTTCCGTCGACCACCATCTGCGGCGTGTAGCTTGAATCGAGGCCGAAGCGCCGAACGTACTGCTCCTGCCGCGCCGTCAATTCTTCCAGTGAGAACGGATCGCGCCATCCTTGATGGTCCCAGTAGGTCACATGTTCGCTAAGCACGATGGCCTGCGCGTCTGGGATGAATTGCGTGGCGTCCAATCGCGCCAAAAGCGCATCGGCCGGCGGGCAGTCAGAACAGCCTTCCGAGGTGAACAGCTCGACCAGGACTGGCTGGCGGGGGGAGGGTGCGGGTCCCTGCTGAGCGCAAACGGGAGGCTCGACGGAGACGCATAGCAGCGTCAGAATCAAGGCTCCAAATGCGGACCTGCGATATGTGCGCGCTGCCGGTCTCATGAGTGATTGGAGTCCGTGGCTGGGACGCCGGTTACACAGAATTTTCGATCCTGACGTCTGGCCGGAGATACGCCACGTGACTTTAGTGCCTCCCAAACCCAGTAAATTCTGGACCGTCGAAAACTTTTCTCGAGAGCATGGGTTCTGACCGACATCGGGCCTGAGATCAGAAGGCAAGGCCCCGGAGGATCGATATGCAACGGACGCTCTCGACGCTTGCCCTGGCTACCTTGTTCGCCTCGGCCCCGCTATTCGCGCAGCAAAGCCAGCCTGCTGCACAACCCAATGCCACTCAGGCTCCCAAAGAAGGTTCGGTTAACGATCGCCGCGAGGATCAACAGCAGCGCATTGCAAACGGCGTCCAGTCCGGGCAGCTCACCGCAGGCGAGACCAAGAACCTTGAGTCTCGTGAAGCCAATGTTAACCGCGAGGTGAAGGACGATCGCGCCGCCAATGGCGGCAAGCTCACGACCCAGGAGCGCCAGCAGGTTAACCATCAGCAGAACAACATGAGCAAGTCGATCTACGACGACAAGCACAACGCCAGCGCAGGCCCATTACGGCAACAATGAAGTCGGACAGCGGCGGGAGAATCAGCAGGACCGCATCGCAAACGGGATCCGCAACGGGTCAATGACCGCGGGCGAAGCCGCACGGACCGAGAATCGCGAACAGGGCATCAACCAGCAGGTACATGCAGACCGCGCGGCGAACGGCGGAAAGCTGACAGGCCAGGAAAAGGCTCAGATCAACAAGGAGCAGAATGGCGCAAGCCGTCAGATCTATCGCCAGAAGCACAACGCAAAGACTGCACCTAAATAGATAAGAGTTCCAACTTAGATTGAAACGGGAGCCGGTATGCTGAACGCATGACCGGCTCTCGCGCTTTGGGGCTCGCGACACTCCTCACCGCACTTGTCGTCACTATTCTCGCGTCACGCGGCTGTCGCCGACGAAGAGCTGTCGCGGTCGTGATTACGCCGCGCTTATGTGCAGGCAGGCTCGCCGGAGGTGATTCGCATTGACGGTGTTGCGGATGTGGTCAGCATCGAAGGTGAGTGGCTGGGACGCAAGCTGCAGTTCTTTCGCAGCTCAGTGGACAAGAGCTGGCTCGCGCTCGCAGGCGCCGATGTCGAAACACCTCCGGGACCATCGACGCTGCACGTCATTGTTCATACGAAAGGCGAGCCGGTCGATCTCAGCCGGGCAATCGAGATCCATCCGGCTCACTACCGCACCGGCACACTCAGCGTGGCGCCGAAGTTTGTGGAGCCTGGACCTGAGGAGCAAAAGCAGATCGCGGCAGATAGTGAAATCAAGACCAAGGTGTTCGCCGTCGAGCGCTGCTGAACCGCTGTGGCGTGGCAGCTTTCGCGCGCCGGTTCAGGCCGCAGCCGACCGACAGCTTTGGCACGCGCCGCATGTTCAATGGCAAGCTCGCCAGCATTCACAAGGGAATGGATTTTCGCGCGGCCATGGGCACGGTGGTGCGCGCGGCGAACAGCGGCGTCGTGGTGCTGGCGCGGCCGCTCTACTACGAAGGCAACTGCGTCGATCATCGATCACGGCCTGGGCCTGTTCACGCTGTCGATGCACTTCAGCCGCATCGATGTGCACGAGGGTCAGCATGTTGCAGACGGGCGATCGACTTGGGCTTGAGCGGCGCCACGGGGCGCGTTACCGGCCCGCATCTGCATTGGGCTGTCCGCTGGGAGGGCGCATATCTCGATCCGGCAAAGCTGCTACGCATGAATTTGAACGCGAGTCCGCTGAGAGCGGCCCTACCGCGACACGAGGTCCTCTTCGCGCTTCGCTGGGACTGGCTTTGCGGGCTGCGCTCACGCGTCGCCGGCTCTTTCCTCGCGCAGCGCCTTGAACGCGCGATAGACGAATGAACCCATGTACCAGCCATCGATGTACTTGTACGGCGTTTCGCCGGTGGTGTAGTGGCCGCAGGGCAGCACGCGCGCCTCGAAATTCAGACCGACACGCTCGAAGGCCTCCACCACCTGCAGCGAGTACTCCTTGGGAAACGTCAGGTCGTAGTTCGCGTAGACGACCAGCACCTTCTTGTCAGGCCCCGCTGCCTGGCGGCTCATGATCTTGTCGTAGTAGCTCACCGGGCTGACCGCCGACCACATCGCACGTATGCGGTCCTGCGTCAGACCTGCTTCTTCAAGCCCCTGCCGGATGTGGCGCGTGCTTTGCCCGGCCCACACGACATCGCCGAATGCCGTCGACGCGTGGTTGAAGGCATTCACGCGGATGCGCGGATCGTGCGCGCTGGCCAGAAAGGCATAGCAGGAGCCGAGACTGGTACCCAGCACGCCGAAGTGCTCGTAGCCCTGCTCCTCAAGCCAGTCAATGCAGCAGCGAATGTCGACCACTGCCTGGCGGCATGCCGAGATGGTGCGGCCGACGTTGGCGCTCACGGCGTAGTCTGAGCGCTCCAGTTCAACTGGCCGGCGAATGTCGTGATAGGGCTTGGAGAGCCGCAGTGCCGAGATCCCCATGCGGTTGAAGATTGCACAGAGCGCGTTGTGGCTGAAGGCGTCCGCGTTCCACTGCGGCATCACGATGATGGCCTGCTTGGGCCGCTTCGGATCCTTGTGTTCAGGCGCTGGATACCAGCGCGCATTGACCAGGTCGTTTTCGGGATACGGCGACCGCTCCGGCGAGGTGAAGCGCAGGAATTGCGCCTTTGCCGTCTTTCCCTCGGCAGCAAGCTGTTTGATCGCAGCGTCTTTGGCGAGCGTTTCAGGTCTTACATTGGTCGGAAACAGCTCAGGGTGCCGTTCTTCAAGCCGGAAGTCGGTGGGCCGCTCGTAGCCGAAGAAGGTATCGCTGTGCCGGATGAGGAGTTGATTGATGCGCACCATTGCCGCTTCCGCGGCGGACTGGTCGCGCACGCTTTCCGGGGAAGGCAGGGCTGCGCCGAAGCCATGGGACGTCAGGAAGGGCTCAATCCACTCAAAACCCCACTCAAGCGGGCGCACGACTCTGTTTTCATCGCGCGTGGTGAGCCGCGTCTCCCACTCGTACATCCAGCGCGCGTATTTTTCTCTGAACATGCGATCACTTCAATTTTAGCAGCGCGCTGCTGATCAAATTGAAGCGGAGGAAGAAGAAACCGGTGTGGTCGCTCCGCGTCCCCTCAAGCTTCCTGATCCACCCATCCGACAACGAACCATATTGAGCCAAGAATCGTCATGAGCGTGATGATGCCCAGCGAAATCACACAATACAGGCACCAGACTCCCAGTACGCTCTTTTCGATGTAGCCAAGGTAGAGGGAATATGCGAATCCGATTGCAGCAGCTCCGGAAAAGAGCAGCCGCTGCTTCGCAAGCGCGAACCAGGCAAGCGCAAGATAGCCGGCGACCCCGATTGCCGCCACTGGAATTCCTCCCACCACGGCGAACCGGCTGTGGTTCACGATTCCGCAATCCCACTTCTCGTTGATGGAGCACGGTGCAGTCGAGGACGAATAGTGAACCTGCAGGGCCATCACGGAAACCACCAAACCACAAACAGCCAAAAGAAAAAGGACGAATCGCATGATTGAAGCGATGCTAGCACGCCCTTCGCGCAACAGCGCGCCAGAAAGTACGCATGAAGCACCGTAGGCACGCGTGAACCCCGGCGACACGGTGGATGCGAATTTGTGAAACACGCTCTAAGATGAAGCCATGAATCTGCCTGCACACCAGGGCCGCAAGATTGCCTTTTTTGGCGGCAGCTTCGACCCGCCCCATCGAGGGCATCTCTCCGTGGCGCGGGCTGCACAGGTGGCCCTTGACCTCGACTCTGTGCTCTTCGCCCCTGTAGGGACGCAGCCGCTGAAGCCGCTCGGCTCAACCGCCAGCTTTGCTGACCGTCTTGCAATGACCGAGTTGGCCATCCAGGGTGAGCCGAACTTCTCGATATCGCTCGTCGATGCTCCCGATACGGAAAGAGCGCACAACTACACGATCGATACGCTGCTCCGGTTGCGCAGTGAGCTTGCACCCGAAACAGAAATGTTTTGCCTGATGGGGGCTGATTCCTTCGCCACTTGCGATCCTGGCATCGCGGAGCTGAGATTCCGTTTGCCGCGCCTCTCATAGTCGCTGCGAGACCCGGCGAGCCACTCGAGGACCTGGCTGGGGATTTGCCTGCAGGTCTTTCCATCGATCGCGGCTTCGGGGAATCCAGCGGACGAGACGGGGTTCAGTTGCGCACCTGCACGATAAGCAGCAAGTCCGGGACGCGCGCCCCGCTCTTTCTTTTGCCCGACCTCCACATTGACATCAGCGCCTCAGAGATTCGCCGCCAAATACAGGCAGCGCGCGGCCGTCTGCACAATGGACACGACCTGCTCCCTGCGCCTGTACGCGATTACATTGCAACGCATGGGTTGTATCGTTGACCTCTGCGCCTCCTAGTGTCCCGTCTCTGAAGTTCCTGGCATACTTTGCGAAAAGCAACCGCAGGTCCTTCGACTCCGTTTGGCCAAAATGCGGCCAAACTCCGCTCAGGATGACAGCAATATTTATGTCGTGAGCTCTAGAGACAGTACACCAGACCGACCGGTCCCGGCCTTTTCTCCGGTTCGCGAGGGGAGCGAGATTACTCCGATCTTGCCGCGCACGGTGCGACAGTCTAGGATGAGGCTGGAGATAAAATCCGCCGAATGAGCACCCCCCAGGCGCACGAGCAAACCCGCATTCTTGTTCAGGCTGCAGCCGCAGCCTGCGAAGAGAAAAAAGGCGAAGACACCCGCATCCTTGAACTTGATCCAGTCGACTCCGGGCTGTCCGATTTCTTCCTCATCACTTCAGCCACGAACGATCGGCAGGCGATTGCCATTGCCGACGAGATCGAAGCGAAGCTGAAGAAGAATTTTGGCGTTTTTCCCCGCTCAGTTGAAGGACGCCGTCAGGGCGGCTGGATTCTGCTCGACTATGTGGACTTTGTGGCACACGTGTTTCTTGCCGAGCGGCGCGCGTTCTACGACATTGAACGCCTTCGCAAGTCAGCGCGGCCGATCACGCCTGCTGAATTCGATGCAGAGCTGAAGACGGCACTTGCGGAGAGGACGCGGGCAGCGCGAGGGAAGACGTCTGCCAAGTCTGCCGCGGCATCTGCGGATTCTGCTTCCGCGTCGAAGACGAAGGCAAAGAAGGCCGTTGCCGTGAAGGTTGCGCCCGCAAAGAAAAGTGCGCCAAAAAAGGCGCCCGCGAAGAAAGCCGCAACCAAACGGTAGCGCAACATCCAGCGCTTTCCATCACGATCGCTTCATTGATTTCTCAGTTGACACCGACGGCCAGAGCGCGCAAATCGCGCGCTACGGCCGCATTTATGTTGTGCGGTGAAGCCGTGTCTGCTGGAAGATTGGCTGGCTGAAAAGTGAAGGCCGCGGCATTACGCCGCGGCCAAGTGGAACACGTACCAAGTTTAGAAGAGGAACTTCAGCGACAGCTGCATCGTTCGCGCATTGTTTGAGAATGTCGCTACGGGGTCATTAAACGACGGCTGATTGGGCGTCAGGTAGCTGTGAGTGGCGCCGTCTGTGTATCCGAGCGAGTTGATGTTGTTCACCGATCCCGGCAGATACTGCGAGTGGTTGAGAACGTTGAACGCGCTTGCCGCAAATTCAAGTTTCATCCGCTCACCGAAGCTAAAGCGCTTCAAGGCTGTCGCATCGACATTGTTAATGGGTCGAATCGGAAGCGTGTTGCGACCGGCCGTCGGGAGGGTGCCCGCACCGGCAACGACGTAATAGGCGTTCGGATCATTGGCGTAATAACCTACCACTCCGTTTCCGGCGTTGGGATCCTTGATGGCGGTCGAACCGGTTCCGGTTCCCTTCTTTCCGCTCGGATTGATGAACACGCGATCGCCAGCGGCGTCACCGTTGAGGTTGGCATCGACGTTGGACTGAACTGTTGCATACTCAGGGGACTGGTAGGTGTAGGCTGGTGCGACCTGCCAGTTACCCAGCGTATTCCTCAGAAGCGCGCCGCTCTTGCTGAAGAAGGGCATATCCCACACGGCTGCTGCGGTCAAACGGTGCGTGTGGTCCAGAGCGGAGCGGGAGTAGTCACACCCGACGCACCGGAAGTCCTGGGGGCGACGGGGCGTCAGGTAAGTGGAGAAGACGTCGGCAGTGGCATCGTCCATGTTCTTGCTCCACGTGTACGCGCCGTTTATCAACAGACCGTGCGCATAGCGACGCGTCAACTGAAGCGCCATGCCGTTGTAATTAGATCCCGACCAGGGGAAAAAGCCCACGATGTTGGACGTAAAGCCAGCCGCGGTGTATTGCGGCAGGAGCGACGGAACGTTCGCCTTGAGTTGCGTCAGCGTGAGTGCATTCGGATCGGTGATCGTTGTGGGCTGGAAGAACATCGGGAGAGAATTCCCGACAGTGGCCTGGTTCTGCCGGTTAAGGCGGTTTTGCGTCGGCAGGTGGATACCGCGGGTACCCACATAACGCGCCTCAAATGTGTAGTCCTTGTGGAACGTGCGCTCGATTCCCAGGCTCCAGTTCTCGGCATATGGCAGTTTCTGATCCGGCACGTAAGCGGTGGTCAGAGCGCGCTGGGTCGCGATATCCGGGATGGTGACAGTTGCAGGCAGACCGCCGCTGGCCAGGAATTGGGGGGTTGGAGCTACCGAGGTGTCTACGTCCTGGGTGACCTGGTATTGCGGTGCTGCAGAGAGGATACCAAGGTTGTCGTAGAGCACATCGAAGCCCATGCCGAAGCCGCCGCGCACTACCGTTTCGCTGTCGATGGAATATGCAAACCCGATGCGGGGCACGAAGTTGTACTTCTGGACCTTCGGTTCGCCAAACGTGATGAGTCCGGGGACGCTTGCTGCGGCATTAGCCTTCTGCGTCTTCTCGCCGAGAGGAACCGTGGTCAGTTCGTAGCGAACACCCAGATTCAGCGTGAGCGCGCGCGAAACCTTCCAGTCGTCCTGGAGGTATGCATATGCCGCTTCCTGGTTTCCGTAGAAGGTTGGGGAGACTCCAGGAGCAGTGGCGTTCCGCTCGCCGAACGTGTCGGGTGAGAGATCCTGGAGGTACCCATTGAGGCTCGACCACTCGTAATCGCCGCGCACGCGCTGGACGAACTGTTGCGGCGAGATGATGTCGCGGAATTCGAAGCCGGTCTTGATGCTGTGCTTGTCCTTAACCCAGATGATCGACTCGGATCCCTGATAGGTGTTCTGGATGGTTCCCTGGGGTGCGTTGGGATCGGGGCCGATGTTCACGCCGTTCAAGTCGTCGATCGTGAGGTTGGGAAACGATGTCAACCCGGGAAACGTTCCCGGAGCGGAAAATACCTGGTAGAAGCGGTTGTAACCGAGGCGGAACTCGCTTGTCACGTTCGGGGTGAAGGTGTGGAACTCGGATATCGTTACGAGGTGATAGTAGTTCGGAGCCGAAGCCCAGAAACTCGGGAAGGTTGCAGCCGTGTCAGGGCCCGTTGTCCGGTTGTAGAGATAGCGGCCGCGCAAGCTGTCGGTGGAGCTGATGGTCCAATCGACGGAATTGATGCTGCGATAGTTGTTCAAGAAAGAACCGGCGACAAAACCGACAGTGCCTACCGGAATTGCGTTACCCGCAACGGAGACGGAGGAGGGGCAAACCGGGTCATTGGCACCGGCCTGTGCAGCGGCAACCGGGCTGTATTTCTTGTAGACGCTGAGGTTGTTCGGGGCCAACCCCGAGATGCCATCCAGCGTCGAGAAGCCGGCAGCGGTTGGAGCGCAGAAGGTTGTGGTCGAGCCTGGCTGTCCAATTGGCTCCTGCTCATAGTTCGAGAAGAAGAAGAGCTTGTTGCGCTTGATTGGCCCGCCAATCTGCCCGCCGAAGCGGTTGTCGTCAAAGCGGGGGTTCGACACATCTACGTACCCCTGAGCGCGTGCCCGCGAGGCATCAATTGCGTTGAGGTTGCGATTCTGGAAGTATTCGTAGGCAACGCCGTGGAACTTGTTGGTTCCGCCCTTGACCACCTGGTTGAACTGTCCGCCATTGGAGTGGCCATACTCGGCCGAGAAGTGATTCTGCAGAACCGTGAACTCGGAAACCGCATCGCTGGGGATGTATACGAGAGGCCCAGTTACCGACTTGTTGTTGTTGTCGATGCCTTCAACGGTGAAGTTGTTGTCGCGGGGACGCTGACCGCCGACTGAAGGGCCACTTCCTGCACCGATGCCGCCGGACGACGCAACGCCTGCGGTCGACAGCGACAGGTTCAACACATTATTGGTGGCAGCAGGAAGCTGTGTGAGCTGCTCGGTCTGGAAGGTTGTTCCGACCTGGGCCGTAGTGGTGTCGAGTGCGACCGCAGCCTCAGCGGAGACCTCAATTGTCTCAGAGGCCGACTTGACCTGCAGGGTGAAGTTGGCGGTGGCGATCTTGTTCAGCTCGACTTGAAAGCCCTTGATCGAATCTTTCGCGAAACCCTGCGCCGTGACAGTGATGGTGTACTTGCCGGGCTGCAGATTGACCAGGCGAAAATCGCCGACGCCATTGGTCGTCCCTGTGTGCTCAACTCCCGTGGCCTCGTTGATGGCTACCACGGTAGCCTTTACAACGACACCCTTGCTGGAATCCACAACGGTACCAGTAATATCACCGCTCACAGCCTGCGCCATCGCAGCGTGCGGGGCCAGCGTTCCGATTGCCAACCCGAAACAGAGGGTGAAGCCAAGGATCTGAGCTCTTAAATGCTTCGCACTTGGGATCATCTGAGAAAGTCCTTCCTGAAAATCAATTGGTTGACCAATTTCGCTCGTGATCGAACAGGGGGAATATTCGCGAAGAGGTTACATCTCTCTTAGCACGATGCGTGCCAATCACAGGCTAAGTAGAACTTTTCGTTACTTGTTGAAATTGAGGCGGTTATTTCCGGTCTGGTGCTGTTCTCTCAAACCGCATTCTATGGAAAAACGTATAAAGAGGTACTCGGTTATTAAAAACGGATTCTCGGGCGGGAATTGGGAGCGAAAACGATTGAGCGAAGCCACCAAAGAGGCACGCTTTGGGATATGCTCCTCCCCATGCATGTGACGCTCGCTCATATCGGTGCAAAGTTAAGCGCCAAAGAGGGATACGAGGCGTTGACGGCGCTTTACCTCGGTCGTTGCGCGCCGTACGCCCGCTGCCAGTCTGAGGCCTTCCGAACGGAAGATGCGCTGCTTCAATGGCTTGAGCGGCAAAGGGGACGAACTGCCATTGTGACGGTGCTGCTGGACAGCCGCGGCCGCACGATGACGTCTGAGAGTTTTGCATCTGTGGCTCGGCGGTCAGCGTGACAACGGGGCGCAACACATTCTGTTCGCAATTGGCCCGGCCAGCGGGTGGTCTGAGGCCGCCAGGGTGCAGGCCGCGCTGCTGCTCTCGCTGGGGCAGATGACGATGGCACATGCACTGGCCCGACTGGTTGTCGCTGAGCAGATCTACCGCGCATTTACAATCCTGACAGGGCATCCGTATCACACAGGCCACTGAACGGGATGCATTGGGGAGCAGAGGGCATTGCATCCCTCAGGGGCTAAAGCCCCCATCGATTTTGCGACGTTTGCGGCAATCAGGGCTGAAGCCCTGATCTACCAGCCATGCCCTTTCAAGACCGGCTTTATGCAACCGACACTGGAGCTGATTCCTATTCCCTCTTTTTATGACTGACTCCCGCAAAGGTTTAATCCTGATCAACACCGGCCCGGGCAAGGGCAAGACCACCGCCGCGATGGGCACCGCGTTGCGCGCTGTCGGCAACGGCATGCGTGTGCTGATGCTTCAGTTCCTCAAGGGTTCCTGGCACTATGGGGAACTCGACGCGGTGCAGGCATTTGGCGACAAGTTCGTCCTCAAGCAGATGGGGCGCGGCTTTGTGAAGGTCGGCGGAGCGGAGACCGACCCCGAAGATATCCGCCTTGTGGAAGCCGCGTGGGCTGAAGCGCGCGAGGCCATTCTCTCCGGCGACTGGGACATGGTGGTGCTTGACGAGATCAACTACGCGATCGGCTACGGCATGCTCGATCCGGCGATTGTGGCCGAGACGCTGCGTAATCGACCGGAGATGGTTCACGTGATATTGACGGGCCGGAATGCGCACCCGCTGCTTGTGGAGCTGGCCGACACGGTGACCGAGATGCGTGAAATGAAGCACGCCTACCAGAAAGGCATCCTGGCCCAGCGCGGCATCGAGTACTGAGGCAAATTTGCTGCGTCACACAGGCCAGCTTTGCCACGGCCACCATCGATATACAATGGCTGAGGCTTATGTCCTGGTTCAAACGCGAGAACGGCGAATTTGATTCGAGTCCCAACGATGGAGGCGACGACGCCGAAAAGCGGGTTCGCACGGAGGGGCTGTGGATCAAGTGCGCAGGGTGCCGGCAGACCATCTGGAAGGCGGATCTTGAGGCCAATCTGAACGTCTGCCCGAAGTGCCAGCACCACTTCAAGATCGGAGCGCGCCAGCGGTTCGATCTCTTGCTTGACCCGGGCTACGAGCTTGTCGATGCCGGACTTCAGTCCACCGATCCGCTGAACTTCACCGACGTAAGGCCATACAAGCAGCGCCTGCGCAAAGCCCAGGAGCAGACCGGCCTCCACGACGCCATTCTCAACGCAGTCGGGCAAATGGGCCCGCATCCGGTGGTTGTCAGCGCCATGGAATACAGCTTTATCGGCGGCTCAATGGGCGCAGTTGTCGGCGAGACCATCGCTCGCGCGGTGGATCGAGCGCGCACGAGCCGCAAGCCTTTGATTATCGTGGCGGCGTCCGGCGGGGCGCGCATGATGGAAGGCGTCGTGAGCCTGATGCAGATGGCGAAGATCTCCACGGCGCTGGCCCAGCTGGACGATGCGCGGGTCCCTTACATCTGCGTGCTCACCGATCCCACCACCGGCGGCGTGACCGCCAGCTTTGCGATGCTGGGCGACCTCAACATCGCTGAGCCCGGATCGCTTATCGGATTCGCCGGTCCTCGCGTGATCGAACAGACAATTCGGCAGAAGCTTCCCGAGGGCTTCCAGCGCGCCGAGTTCCTCCTCGACAAGGGCTTCCTGGACGCTGTCGTTCCATCGCCGCGATCTGAAGGACTACCTGATCCGCGCCCTCGATTTCTTCAGGGAGCCCGCCGTCGCCTGACCCAGGCATGTGCGTTCGTCTAGACTGTTGGCCGAGCCGTAGCAAAGGACAACATGATGCGCTCTCGCCTATTCAGCATGGTCCAGGTCATGCTTGTTGCGGTTGGTTCCGCAATTCACGCGCAATCGCCGGTCCAAAATCGCCACTTCTCTTCGATACCCGCATTTCCGTTCGATTCATCGGGCCCTGTTATTCGCGCGCACACGGAGACAGAGAAGCCCTTCACCGTCGCGGGTGAGCGCGGCGTTCTGGTGGGACAGCAGGATGGTGGATTTGAAGCATGGCTACTGCCGGTGAAGCTGCTTTCGCACCTGACGATTGAAGCGAATATCGAGGGCTACACCGTTCCGATCGACGTGAACCGCCAGGCTGCCGCGATCGAGGTTCGGCCTGACCGCACGGTGATTACTTACGCGCACATCGGGTTCACTGTGCGGCAGATCATGTTCTCTCCGAATGAGGCGCCCGCGGGCACTGGACCGATTGTGCTCTTCGAGTTCGACTGCCCTCATCCGACCGACTTTGTCTTCCGGTTTACTCCGGAGCTTCGCTGGATGTGGCCTGCGCGCAATGAAGGCGTGCCGGGGATTGAGTGGGTGGCTGGAGTTGAGGATGGTCGAACCACGAGTGGTGGCGCTGGCGGCTACTACGTGCTGCACTCGGACTATCCGGACTTTGCGGGGGCCGTCACCATTGCCGGGGCACAGCCCGGCATCCTTGCTCCCTACCAGGAGCGTCCGCAGGTGCATCCGGTTGAGCTTAAGGTGCATTACGAGCCCGCGCGCGACCAGGGCAGGCTCTATCCGATGCTGATGGCAGTTGGCACCAGCGCATCCACCGCGACGAACGCTTCTCTGGGGGAGACGATGGCGCAGTTGAGCGCGGGCATCCCGGATCTCTACAAGGCGCACGCAGAGAGCTACAAGCAGCTGCTGGCCAACTCCGTTGCGATCGAGACGCCCGACAAGGCGCTCAACGAAGCGTTTCAGTGGGCCGTTGTCTCAATCGAGCAGCTCAAGGCGAAGTCACTGCCGACGAATGAGACAGCGCTTGTTGCCGGGTACTACGCTTCGGGCGATTCGGCGCGACCGGGCTTTGGATGGTTCTTCGGGCGCGATGCTCTCTACACGCTTTATGCCGTCAACGGATTCGGGGACTTCAAGCTATCGAAGGACGAACTCGAGTTCCTCATCCGTCGCCAGCGCGAAGACGGCAAGATCATGCACGAGTACTCGCAGACTGCGGCGTTCATCGACTGGAAGCAGTTCCCTTATATGTATGCGGCTGCCGACGCAACGCCTCTGTTTCTGCTGGCCGTTCTTGACTATGTGCGCGCGAGCGGTGATGCGGCGTTTTTGACTGCGCATCGGGACGCGATCGAGAAGGCCTGGGCTTTCGAAACCGATCCTGCGCACGATACGGATGGCGTCTACGACAATTCGCAGGGGACTGGGTGGGTGGAGAGCTGGCCGCCGGGGATGCCGCACCAGGAGATCTATCTTGCGCTGCTGGATCAGCAGGCTTCGGCAGCGATGGCGCAGCTTGAGGAGATTCTGCATGACCAGCAAAAGTCAGCGCCCGCAAAGCAGCGCGCAGAGACAATTGCGAAGACCATTGAGAGCGAGTACTACGATCAGCGGAAGTTGTGCTACGCGTTCAGCCGGAACAAAGATGGATCGCTCGACCGCACGCGCACGGTCTATCCGGCGCTGGCGTGGTGGAGCGGGAAGGACGCTGGCGGCAACTCCAACTTCCTTGCGCATGGCGACGAATGCCTGCGCCAGTTCGCGTCGCACACGCTCAACACGGACTGGGGCCTGCGCGATGTTGCCAACGATGAGCCGCTCTACGACGGCATGAGCTATCACCAGGGCTCGGTGTGGCCGCTCTTTACGGGCTGGGCTGCGCTGGCCGAGTACCGCGGCGGGCAGCCGCTGGCGGGCTACCAATTATTGATGGAGAACGCGAACCTGACCCGGGCGCAGGATCTCGGCGCGGACACGGAACTTCTGAGCGGGGATTTCTTCGTGCCTTTCGGACGGAGCACGAGTCACCAGTTGTGGTCGTCGGCTATGGTGGTTACGCCGACGCTGCGCGGGCTGTTCGGGATATCGATTGATGCGCAGACGAAAACGATCACGGTGAATCCGCATTTGCCGGCGAGCTGGGATCGTGCGGAGATCAAGAATCTGCGAATAGGCGCAGAGACGGTGGATTTGAAGTTTGCTCAAGTCAAGGGCGAGATCACAGTATCCACTCAATCGCCGGCCCAATCTGGAATCAGATTGAACAGCTCCAGGTCCGGGGCAAAGTTGTTAGCGAACGGCCAACTGAGCATTCCTCGACCCGTGGTCGAAGTTGGTCCATTCTTCCGTGACACGATCCCTGGAGATCGCACGCAATCCACGCGCGTGTTGAAGCAGGAATATGGCCCGAAGCAGCTCAAGCTGATGTTTCGAGGGGATTGCCGGAACGGCCGCTGAAATTCCTTTGATTGTGAACACGACAAACCTGACGGTCCATGCTGATGGGGCCGATCTTCGGACCCGCGCGGACGCGAGTTCGTCTGCCGGCGAAGCCGGGTCATCGACTATGAATGTTCACTTTCCGCCCGGCGAGGGGTGGAAGACGGTCACCGTCACGCTGACCTGGTGAGGTGTTGTCGGGATAGTCCGCATCGGCAAATCGGGCGGGTTTCGGATACTGGATTTCCAACGAGACTCGGGAGTGCCAGCCAATGCAGGTCCTTCGACTACGGTCGCCACGGCGACCTCCGCTCAGGATGACCGCTTGTTTTGTTTTTGTTGCAGATTCAAGAATTTGTGCTTGCTGCTGTACGTCGATGCAACCTTGTTAACCATGCCGAAAAAAACTTTCTCAGTCGCGCCTCTCTGCTAGACAATTGCGGCTATGAAAAGATGCGTCCTTCGGATCCTTTGCGTTGTGGTGTTCCTGGCGATCCCCGGAGTTGCCCAGGAAGTTATTCCGCTCTATCCCGGGACTGCTCCTGGCTCGACACCGGAGAATTATCCGGAGAAGGAGTACTTCTCAAAGACGTGGAACACGGACGTGGTCACCAATGTGACCAAGCCGAGCCTTACGGTCTTCAAGCCTTCTGCCGAGTTGAGAAATGGCACCGCAGTTGTGATCTGCCCGGGTGGCGGTTTTATGGCCCTCTCGATCGCCAGCGAGGGCACCGATGTCGCGAAGTTTCTGGCTGCGAAGGGTGTGACCGCTTTTGTGTTGAAGTACCGGCTGGCGCACACCGGCGAGGACGCTACGCAGGAATTCACCACACTGATGGCGGACCATCAAAAATTTGGGGAGATGCTGAGGAAGGTCGAGCCTCTGTCGGTTGCCGATGGGCTGGCGGCGGTAACGTATGTTCGGCAGCACGCAGCGGAATGGGGAGTTTCGCCCGACCGCGTTGGCATTATTGGATTTTCAGCGGGCGGAGCGGTCACGGTGGGAGTTGCCTTCCATTACACGCCGGAGGGCCGGCCAGCCTTTGTTGCCCCGATTTACGCGGGCGGAATGCCCAAGGAAGCCCAGGTTCCAGCGGATGCGCCGCCTATGTTTATTGCCGCTGCGACCGATGATACGCTCGGGCTCGCGCCGCAGAGCGTTGCTTTGTATGAGGTGTGGATGGGTGCTCACAAGTCGGCCGAACTGCATATGTACGCGAAGGGTGGACACGGCTTTGGAATGCATAAGCAGGGGCTGCCTACGGATCATTGGATCGACAGGTTCACCGATTGGCTGGAGTTGCAGGGGTGGTTGAAGCAGTGACCAGCACACGGATCGCGGGATCAGCGGTGATTCTGCAAACCGTTAATGTCGGCAATTGGCAGCGAAACCCGAAACTCCGTGCGGCCGGGCTTGGACTCGACGTCGATTGCACCGTCATTATGGCGCACGAGGCGCCGGACAATATCAAGCCCAAGACCCGTGCCTTGCCCCATCGGCTTGGTTGTAAAGAACGGGTCGAAAACGCGGGTGAGGTCCTGAGCTGGAATGCCCGGCCCATTGTCGATGATGCGGACTACGACGCGTTGATTGTCGCGGCTCGCTGAAACTTCCACGCGGCCGCAGGCGGAGACTGCGTCCAATGCATTGTCGATCAGGTTTCCCCAGATCTGGCTCAACTCGCCGGCGTGGCCGCGCACTTGCGGCAGACCGCTATGGAGGTCCACAGACACCTCCACCGATTTCTCACGCGCCTTCGAATTAAGCACGGCCACCGTGTTGTGCAGGCTAGGTCCCAGATCCACCGGCTGGGCCACCATCGCCTGGTCCATGTTTGTGAATCCCTTGACCGCCGCGACCAAGCCCGATATGCGCATCGCCGCACCCTGAATCCCGGAAGCCAATCTGCGCACAGAACAGCCTGCGGCTGCCCACCGCAGTACCGCGTTCAACGCTGACCCCGACACCGCTGCTTCGAGCTGGTTGAGCGCCTCGAATGTCACTTCGGTGTCGGCCAGCATCTCCGCAAGCGCGGTGTCCAATTCACGATGGGCAAGCCAATCGACAATTGCCTCTTCGCGGTCCGACTGCTCGAGACAGGACCGTACCGCTTGTGCCGGCTTCGCGAGGCAGGAGGCGAGAATCGCATCTACGGCAGCCAGTTGAGCGTCACTCAGCTTTGCCGCGCCCAAGGCGCGCACTGCGTTCTCAGTATCCTCCAGCCGGTCCTCGAGCAGGGAGGCGCTGCGTTCAATTGCCGACGCTGGGTTGTTGAGCTCGTGGGCCAGGCCCGCGGACAGCTTGCCCAGCGAAATCATCTTCTCGTTAAGCAGATCGCCGGAGGTGAATAGTCGCGCGCGATCGACCATTATGCTTACCAGGATCGACGTAATTTCAAAGCACTCGCGCGTCAGGGCACGAATGTGCTCGCGGTCGAGGGACAGAATCTCAGTAGGTTCCTGGGCAATCGCATCTCCCGGTGGGTTGACCAGCCGCGAGTAGGGCAACACTCCGGTCACCTCGCCCGTCCGCCACTCAATCATCTTCTGGGGCCCGGCGCCTCGGTCAACGTGAAGCGTCACGTGCCCAGACAGCACCACGAAGAGACCCTCAACCGGTGCGCCTTTGTGAGACAGCACCTCGCCGGCGTCAAGCCTGCGCAGAGACCCATGCTCCGCCAGCCATGCCAACTCTTCCCGGGGCGCTTTGCCCAGTGTCTTGTGGTCTGCTAACCGACCGATCAGATCGCTTGATGTCATGCTTGTGCTGTCTTTCAAACCTGGTGCCATGGGGATCAAATTCGCATCCTCCGATCGAGAATGTCAACAACCAAACCCTTCGAAATGGAGCGAAGTTCCGGTGGTGCAGGGCATCGGGATAAACTCGGAGGATCCTGATGACCGGTGAAGGAGCACATATGAATTATCCACGCCTCGTATTAGCCGCGGTTGCGGCCCTGGTTGTATTTTTCGCCTGGGGATTTTTGACGGAGGGATGGCTCATACGGAAGGATTTCGCTCCTTCTGCCGCACTTTATCGCACATCGGACTTGCAGATGAAGTACATGCCCCTGGGTTTGGCGTCAATTTTCGTGGCGCTGCTCGCTGCTGTTGTGCTCTACGCCGGCTGGTGCGGGGACACATACGGGGCTGTCAGGGGGCTGCAATTCGGGCTGCTTATGGGGGTGTTTGTCGCCTGCATCCACCCAATTTCCAACCTGGTTACGATGAACATGAACACGAAACTCGGGTTGGAGATCGCTGCATGTAATGCTATCGGGTGGGTCCTGACAGGCGTCGTGATCGGACTGGTTTATAAACCGCTGACTCCTTAAAGAGCCGGATCAGGCGGAGATTTCATTCACCGATTCGGACGGGAAATGGCAGTTCCGGGCGAGTTGACCGTCTAACCGGAAATAACCCAGCAAGACTTCCGTTTGGGACCAGACGCTAAGATTTGCCGCTTCGGCTAGCCGTTGTGCTTCATAGATCCAGAAGGGGCATTCCGAGCCAAGTTACAATTGCGGTCAACTATGAGAGCCATCACTGCGGCTGCCGCTTTACTCATAAGCGTTCACTTGCGTTGCCAGCACCAACCCCGACGCGCAACAACTCCTCGCCACCGCGCACCAGCAACGCGACATTTTTGGAATTAAGGGTACCCCGCTGGAGCTCCAGATCGATTTTGTCGCGCAACTGAACGTGCCCGTTAACGGCCATTTGACTCTTCGATGGGCTTCAAAGGATCGTTGGTGGGCCAAGGTCTCGAGCAAATCAGCGTCCAGAATGACGAATGGATCTACACGGCACGCAATCTGGGCTTTACGCCAATGAGGGTCCGGCAACTGAACAACCTGATTAATCTGACGCAAGACTCCCCCTATATCGGAAAGAAGGTCAAGCAGCGCACAGAAAATGGCGCACGAATTACGTGCGTGCAAGCTACACGGGAAGACTACAAGCAGGACGAACGCGAAATTTGCCTTGACCCGGTTTCAACCGACATCTTGAGCCAGGCATGGAACTGGCAGCCGGATTGGAAAAGCAGAGAACTATACTCCGACTATTTCGACTTCGAAGGACATCGCTATCCGCGCAAACTCGTATATGAAGAAAACGGCAGCCGCGTCATCAAGGCCGAGGTCACGAGCCTCGTCGCTGCTCCGTTCGACGAAGCTCTACTGAGGCCGCCCAAGGGCGCTATCGAACGCCGACGTTGTCCGGAGCTGAAGCCCGCCGTCCCAATCAAAAAGACAGATCTGCCCGCCATCGGATGGAATGCAGACGACACGATCGCCCTGACGATTCTGACGGACGGATCTGTGGGCGACGTTCAGTTGATCGCGAGGGGCGGGGAAAAATTGGATAATGCTGCGATGACCACGTTGAAGCAGTGGAAGTTCAAGCCGGCCATGTGTGGAACTGACCCCGTCGTTTCCGATATCGAGGTCACGACGAGTGTACGGCGGTATTGAATTGTCCAACTGGTAGCGCCAATATCGAACCGGAACCTGAAAAATCTGATCGGATTTGGATTCGATGGGCGCATTGCCGAGTTACACCGTGACGTTCGGCGGAGAGACTTTCCGATATTTAAGCTGTTCGAGATGTGGCATGATTTCACCGGAGGTGTTCTGTGAACAAGAGGCGGTGTTTTTTCTTTGCCCTGGTGGCAATTGCTCCACTAAGTCTGCCCGGACAGGAGAAGCCGCAAACGGCGGCAGCTCCGCCCGCGAATCCGATTACCCTAAGCGAAAAAGGGCTCTATGCGGTTGTGAGCAATTCGGTAATCGGTGCGGCTCAGAAAATGCCTGAAGAAAACTACTCCTTCAAACCGACACCGGAGGTTCGCAGTTTCGGCCAACTGGTTGGGCACGTGGCCGATGCGAATTACATGTTCTGCTCGCAGGCCTCGGGTGAAGCAAATCCGATGAAGGACATCGAGAAAACGAAGACTTCCAAGGCCGATCTTGTGTCCGCGATAAAAGACTCGGTTGCATACTGCAACAAGGCGTTCGACGGCATGACGGATGCCAAGGGCAGTCAAATGGTGAAACTCTTCAGCTTCAATCTGGCGAGACTCACTTTGTTCTCGCTGAACACTGCACACACCGATGAGCACTATGGGAATATGGTGACCTATCTGCGACTAAAGGGGATTGTGCCGCCGACCAGCGAAAAGCCGCCTGAGCAAGCACCAAAGTAAACTCGAACGTTCCGGGTGGACGAGGGTCCCGCGAAGGATCCCGTGCCCGGCGCACTGCTCTACACGGCCGAATCATGAAGCCATTTCTTCTGTGGCAGTTCTGCTAGTCTATTGCGCATGCGCCCCAACCTGTTCGCTACCACCGTTCTCTGTCTGGCTGCTGCATCTGCAGTCGCCATCGCTCAGGCGCCCGCCCCTGTCGCTGCGCGCATTGCCGCCCAGAACGCCCTCTTCGACGATTCCTGGGAGGCCACCCTCAAGATGATGCCCCTCCTGGGGACCGCCGTCGGCGACTATCGCTACAACGACCAGCTCGGCGACTATTCTCTGGCCGCTTCCGCCGCCCGCCACCAGCGCGACCTCGACGACCTCGCTCGCATCAAGGCCATCGATTCCACCGGCTTTCCCGAGCCGGACCTCATCTCCCATGACCTTTTTCTCCGCCAGCTCCAGCAGCGTGTCGACGACTACGACTTGAAGGAATACGAGATGCCTCTCGGCGGATCCGGCGGCGGGGGAGGCATCCATGCCAACCTCGCGGACCTTTCGCTTTCAATGCCCTTCGACTCCGTGAAGCACTATGAGGACTACGTCGCCCGCCTTCACCAGATCCCCCGGGCGTTCCTCCAGACCGAGGACGTGCTCCGCGCCGGCGTGAAGGACCACCTCGTTCCGGTGCGCTTCATTGCTGAAAAGTGCCCGACCAGGCCGAAGGGGTTATCACCGCCAATCCCTTCATTCTCCCTCTCAAGAAATTCCCGGCCAGCTTCTCCGATGCCGACAAGAAGCGGCTCACGGATGAGATCACTTCGACTGTCAATGACGAGGTATTCCCCGCCTATAAGCAGTTTGCCGCCTTCATAAGAACGGACTATATCCCCTATACGCGCACCACGCTCTCGGTCAATTCGCTGGGCGGCGGCAAACGTCGGTATCAGGCTACTCTTCGCCGCTTCACCACCACCGACCTCACGGCCGCTCAGATCCACGAGATCGGCCTGAAGGAGGTTGACCGCATCACCGGTGAGATGGCCGCACTGGCCAAGGCAAACGGCTACAACGACCTCGCCAGCTTCCGCGATCACGTCGAAAACGACCCCAAGTACAAAGCGGTCTCAGCGGATGCCATCGTCGAGGACTTCCGGAAATACATCGCCCAGATGGAGCCGCACCTTCCGCAACTCTTCAACCTGCTGCCCAAGACCGCGGTCACCGTGGAGCCCATTCCGCCCTTCCAGGCCTCTGCCGCCACTCACTATCAGGGCGGCACGCCCGACGGCAAGCGTCCCGGCCGGGTCTCTGTGGCCGTCTCCGACCCCACTCACCGCAGCTACATCAACGACGAGGCCATTGCCTACCACGAGGGCGTTCCGGGCCACCATCTCCAGATCACCATTCAGCAGTCCCTCACCGGCTTGCCCGAATTTCGCAAGCACGGCGGAAACTCCGCGTACACCGAGGGATGGGGTCTCTATGCCGAGGAGCTTGGAAAGGAAATCGGGTTCTACCAGGACCCGGGGTCCGATTACGGCCGCCTTCGCTCTGAACTGTTCCGGGCTGTGCGCCTTGTGGTCGATACCGGCATTCATGACATGGACTGGAGCCGCGATCAGGTGGTCGAGTACATGCGCAACTCCCACGCCATTGACGAACCAACCATCCAGTCCGAGACTGACCGCTACATCGGCGGACCCGGCCAGGCCTGCAGCTACAAACTCGGCCAGCTCAAGATCCGCGAGTTGCGCGAACGCGCGAGGAAGCAGCTAGGTGCCAAATTCGACCTCAAGACGTTTCACGATGAGATCCTTTCAGGCGGCGCACTCCCGCTCGATATTCTCGAGGCCCGCGTCGACCGCTGGATCAAAGCTCAGCTCACCGCGACAGCCAGCAACTGAGCGCGAGCGGCGTTTCACTCTCCGCGCTTGAGTGGCTTCAGGGGTGTTTCTTCGGTTGCGATGTCCTCTTGAACCTTCCAGGTTCCGTCGGCCTGTTTTTTGTAGACCTCGACGTAATTGCCCGCCTGGCCCACGCGCGCTTTGGTTTTGGGATCGGTGGTCGTGTATTTGAACGTACCTTTTGAATATGCAATGTCTCCCGACTTTGCGATTTCCACCTTGGTTGGCGCAAAGACCAGCGAGAAGTTTGGATCGCCCAATTCAGGTTTCATCCCAGCGATGATCGCCGCTTTGCCCGCCATCAGCGGCGTGTCGGGGAGCATCGAATCGGCGTCGTCTGCGTAAAAGGCCTCAGCCTTCTCGGGCTCCTTTGTCGCGAAGGCCTTCACCCACGCCGCTTCGGCATCGCGGATGGCTTTTTCGTCAAGAGCACGGGTATCGGGCGCCGCGGGCGTGGGAGCAGGCGCCTTCATGCACCCGGATTGCAATACAGCGAGAGACAGTCCTGCGACGAGAAACAGAGCGGTTCCGGATCTGAGCATGAGCACGTCTCCTTTGGGTCGGCTGGACGACGATTTTGCTTCAACTTGGTATTCAAAAAACATCGAAAATAGTCCAGTGGCATTTGTCAGTGGATTAGCTGTTTTCGACTGGAGCCGGGATGGTCGTGAACTCGTCACCATCGAATACGAAAGTGAAGAATATCGACGCGAGCTAATAAACGCGTCCACGCAAAAACACCCTCCGACACAATAAAGGCGAAGGGTGCTGTCGGATGGGGCTTTTAACAAACCACTGCGGCACTAGCGGTCAGATGCGCATGGGCATCAGGACGTAGCGGGAGCGGTACTCGGCGTCGGGATCTTCGGGGCGCATCTGGCCGGCGGACTGCGAGTCTTTGAACTCGAGGCGGACTTCGCCTTCGTTGCCCAGCGCCTTCAGGAAGTCGAGGATGTAGGTGGAGTTGAAGCCGACCACGATGGGGTCGCCGGAGTAGGGCGTGTCGATGGTGTCTTCGCTCTCGCCGGACTCGGTGGACTGCGAGCTGATCTTCAGCTCGTTGCTCTCGAGGCGCAGGCGGATCGCGCCGGAACGCTCATCGGCAAACTGCGCCACGCGCTGGATGGCGGAGGACAGCTCGCTCGAGCGCACCACGGCGAACTTGGTGTTGTCGCGCGGCATGACGGCTTCGTAGTTGGGGAACTGGCCGGAGAGGCGGCGCGTGCTGAGCGTGCGATGGCCGACGCGGAAGAACAGGGTGTGCTCGTCGTCGGCGAACTCGACCTTCTCGACATCGGTGTTCGCGAGCAACTGCTGCAGCTCCTGGAGGGCCTTGCGCGGAATGAGCACGCGCTTTTCGCCGCTGATGCCTTCCAGTGACTTCGCCCGGCTTCTCGACGAAGGAGAGGCGGTGGCCGTCGGTCGCGACCATGGCGATGCGATTCGGCCTTGAGCACCAGCAGCGCGCCGTTGAGCGTGTAGCGCGACTCTTCGTTGGAGATGGCGAAGATGGTGCGCGCGATGAGGGTCTTCAGTGCGACGGCTGGAATGCTGGTGGCCGCGACGGCTGGAAACTCAGGCACCTGCGGGATAGTTGGCGCGGGCCATGCCGACCATCTTGGTGTTGGAGCGGCCGGAGCGGATCTGCACCCAGTGGTTTTCGAGCAGCTTGATGGAGATGTCGCCATCGGGCAGCAGCTTGATGTAGTCGTAGAGCTTGCGGGCGGGAATGGTGCAGGAGCCGGGCTTCTTTACCTTGACGGCCGCGCTGGTGCGGATGGCCTGGTCGAGATCGGTGGCGGTGATGTTGAGCCGGTCGCCGTCGGCCTCGATCAGGAAGTTCGAGAGAATGGGAATGGTGGTCTTGCGCTCGACCACGCTCTGCGTCGCGGTGAGTTCCTTCACCAGTTCCTGGCGGCTTACGGTAATCTCCATCGCTGCCCCCTGTGCGGCCGGCTTCTCAACTTCAGTTTCCACGATCGACATAATCCCACCCTCGTCTGGGTCGCCGCGCGCTCAAGGGAAGCCCCTTGAGACAGGCAACCTGGAACCCATTCCGTGACCATCCGCGCTGGCCTCACTCTACAATACCGAGCCCGCCAGCGGATATGGCTGCGTTTCTTGATCTTGATTGTATTCAGGATCAGGAAAGACTGTGCGTGGAAAACACGGCTTCATCTCTGGATTCCAGGGCACTGATCGGGATTGTTCGATGCCGCGGGCTGAAGAACCGCCTGCCGGAGATTTGGAAGGCGGGAGGGAGCTTGCCGCCATCTGCGATCACCTTGCCGGGGAGCGACGGTTAGTAGGAAAAGGTGAATGAATAAGTAATGAATACCCGTAGTCTCCGTCGTTCACGCCGGAAAAGTGGAAATAAGGACGATCTTATTGTTCTGCGCGGCTTTGGTTGCGTGGCCAGATTTCTAAATCCCGGTTGTGCAATTCTGAGCAATTGGAAAACACGTCTGGAGAGGCCCAGAGGCGTCCCATGTTTCCCACCATTCCCACAGTGGGTTGCCGAACCCCTGTGAATCCAACGGGTGTTATGTGGAGAGAGCGTCGCCGGCCTTTCTACACAACGATTTGATGTGGCCGTGTCATCCACAGCTAGTATCGGGGAGTGGTTCCGGGCGGATTGGGAGAGCTTTGATGCGAAGACACACTTTTGAGCGTGATGGATTGACTCTGTCCTATCTTGATGCGGGAGAACCGGGCGCAGTCTTGCTGGCGCTCCACGCTCATCTGATGGAGGCGGTCACTTACGCGGGGCTTGCCGAGGCTCTAGCGCCGAAGTGGCGAGTTGTTGCCTTGGACCAGCGCGGACACGGCTACTCAAGCCATGCACAGCGCTACAACCGGGAGGACTACCTTGGCGATATCGAGGCGCTTCTTGCGCACCTTGGAGTGCAAAGGGCGGTGCTTCTCGGCAACTCGCTGGGCGGGGTGAATGCCTACCAGTTTGCTGCGCGTTATCCCGACCGCGTGAGGGGGTTGATCATCGAGGATATTGGAACCGTGGTCGCGGATGACATAAGCTTTGTACTCCCCTGGGAAGGCAGTTTTCAGACACGGGAAGAACTTGAGGGTCGCATTGGCGCGCGGTTTGTGCCGTATCTTCGAGACTCGTTCCGACAGGATTCAACGGGCTGGCGCCTGGCGTTCAGTCCCCGGGAGATGGTGCATTCACAGCAGCAGATGATCGGCGACCATTGGGCGGACTGGCTCGCGTCGACGTGCCGGGCGCTTCTTCTCCGCGGCAGCGAAAGTCGCGTCACAACACAGGACCACGTGGAAGAGATGAACAGGCGGCGCCTGAACTGTCAGGTGATAACGCTTGACGGAGGTCACTGTATCCACCTGGACAATCCGGCGGGGTTTAACGCAGAAGTCAGTAAGTTTCTTGAGCAGTTCCGGCAAGATTGAGGCGCGCGGCATCGTAGTTACTACTTCGCGCATCCAGCTCTCAGCTATTCCCGGTCTTGCGAGCGCTGGTCTTTTATACTTATCTTTCTATGTCTTACCACTCCGCCATTGCGCAACTGAACGCCATGGCGCCGGAGCTTCAGAGCAAGCCCGGCCAGCCGCGGCGCAAGTTTTCTCTGGACGAGATTGGGGCTCTTCTGACGGCGCTGAGCAATCCGCATCGGCGATTTCATTCGGTGTTAATTGCCGGGACGAACGGGAAGGGCTCGACGGCATCGACGCTTGCCGCTATCCTTTCGGCGTCGAGCCTGCGCACGGGACTGTACACGTCTCCGCACCTGATGCGGCCCAACGAGCGGATCCGCGTTGATGGGGTTGAGATCAGCGATGAGGCTTTTGCGCGTCACTATTTCAGGGTTCAGAACTGCGCGGAGCGGCTGGTTGCCGACGGTAGATTGGCGCAGCTTCCAAGCTACTTTGAGACGCTAACCGCGATGGCGTTTCTGCAATTCGCGGAGGCGGGCATCTACGTTGCGGTGCTTGAGGTGGGGATGGGCGGGCGACTGGACGCGACCAACATCGTGGATCCGCTTGTCTCGGTCATTACGGATATTTCTCTCGACCACATGGAATGGCTGGGTTCGACGATTGCAGAGATCGCACGGGAAAAGGCGGGCATTCTGCGCCAGGCCGGCACGCTGATTACGCTGCCGCAGCATCCCGATGCCAATTGCGTGCTTGGCGAGGTTGCTGCGGAGCTGAACGTCATCGGCGTGAGCGCCGTCCCTTATATGCCGGCGACCAGCGTTGCGGCCAACGCGCCTTACAGGGTGGAAGCGCTGGGGTCGCAGGTCGAAGTGGCTTCGCCTCTGCATGGCGCGCACCAGCAGCGCAACGTCGCGCTGGCCATCGCAACCGCGGTGGAGCTGGCTGTGAGTCACGGCTTCGGGGTGACTGCTGCGTCGATCGCCGATGGCATACGGCACACAAACTGGCCGGGACGCCTTGAGCGCATGACGGCGGGTGGGGTGGACTGGATCCTGGACGTTGCGCACAATCCGGCGGGGGCGTGGGCGCTGCGGTCGGGACTGCGCGATTCCGAGGATGGGAGACGCCTGGGCACGCTGGTCTTCAGCTGCCTGAGGGACAAGCCTATCGGAGAGATCGCCCAGATTCTGTTTCCTCTGTTCAGCAAGGTGATTTTTGCGCCGATCCAGAGCGCCCGCGCCACGCCGTTGCGGGACCTGCTGGATGCGGCGGCGGCCACTCAGACTCCTGCCCTTGCGGCAGGGACCGTGCAGCAGGCGCTGGAGATGGCGCAGGAAAGGGCCGTGGGCAAGCTTGTTGTGGTCTCCGGTTCGGTCTACCTGGTGGGCGAGGTGCGCTCGTATCTGCTGGCCAAGACGGCACAGGAGAGCAGAGTCGTGGTGGAAGGGGTAGGCCAGGGTTGATAAGGCGTCGTCCCCCCGATCCGCTGCCGCGGCTAATCCGGTGGCGCAGCAATGTGATCCAGGCTCCACTCTTCTTTCTCTGGACGGCGCTCTGCGGAAGCTGTTCACTGTTCGTCTCGCTGTTTGAGAAGAGCGGGCGCCGGCAGCACCGCCTTGCGCAGATGTGGGCGCACGGCTGCGTGGCCATCTCCGCCGCGAAGCTGACTGTGCGCGGCGCCGAGAATCTGAGGAAGTGCCCGGTTGCCGTTTACGCTTCAAACCACACCTCGTACATGGACACGCCGGTGGTGTTTGCTACGCTGCCGTTTCAGTTCCGGATCCTGGCGAAAAAGGAATTGTGGACGATGCCGTTTATCGGCTGGCACCTGGACCGCTCGGGGCAGATTCCGATCGATTCGGAAAGTTCTCGTGGAACGCTGTCGAGCTTAGGGGCTGCCGCGAAGGCCCTGCGCGCGGGGATGCCGCTGTTTGTTTTTCCTGAAGGAAGCCGCACGCCCGACGGCCAGATGCAGGAGTTCTTGGCTGGTGCGGCCTATCTTGCGATTCGCGCGCAGGTTCCGCTGGTTCCAATCGCGTTGAGCGGTGTTTACGACCTGCTGCCGATGCATACTCATCACTTTTTTCCAGGCAATCTGACGATGACGGTGGGGGAACCGATCCTCACGGAGGGCATGACGGTGCGCCAGATGGACGAGCTTACGCAGCGGCTGCGCAGCGCCATTGAAGGAATGCTGCAGCCTTCGGTGGCGCTATCGCGGTAACTGACGAGTAGGCCACCATTCGCTCCGAAGAGCTTAATATGGCTGCAATGAAGCGCTTTTTCAAGTGGCTGTCGTTTGCTCTTCTATGTTCGAGTTGCGTATATGCACAAGCGTGGCGCGACGATCAGGCTCGCGCTTGCTTTGTCAGACCCGAGAACAATGGCGCTCTGAATGTACTGGAAAGCTGGGTCCGTCTAGCTGACTACAATGTGCCTGTGGTCGGGGGACAAGCGGTCTGTCTTTATGTCCACCCAGGCGATAGCGAACTAACCATTACTTCGCGATATCCGTACGAACCTGACTCGAAGGACGACGAAGCCTGTAAATCAAAGACGCTCAAGCTTAGCCTGAGTTCGAACGACAATCGGACCTTCTTGATCTGCCCTGCAGCGAAACAAGACCATTACGCATGCGGTTGGCGAATTGCTAGCTTCAAGCCCAACACAGGATGCGACGATTAACGCTGACCTCGCTTTTCGGATGGAGCGGTCGAGCGACCGCCTACTCGGACGTTTCTGACCAGCGACTGACGAGTTGCCCACCATTCACCCGGAACCCAACTTCGGGCCGACTGCAGTCGACGTCGCACGATGAAGCAGTATGCTGTCAGATGGAAGGCACATGCCTAGGTTCAAGAGGTTCAAATACACCATGATCGCCTAACGGAGTCGCTCGATCATGCATCGACACACCACCTGCACCTAGATTTCCAGCGGGTATCCGGCGACCATGTTTCACCTTCCACAATCTACGAGTTTCACTGCATTCAACATCATTACCCTTGATGACAGGGTCGCCTTCTTGAGTCACTCCGGTAGCCCGGAGCGAGTCCCGGCAAGAAGGAGAGAGAGCCTGTAAGAATTCCTTGGAAAGTTCGTAGACTTCGGGGCCGTGGTCGGGCTCGTTCAGATCGTACACGAGTAGCTGCCAGCTTCCGCCTTCAATGGTCGTTGCGATCAGTTTGTGCCCTTTGGATGCAAAGCCGTCAATCCAGAATTCAATGGGCCTACCCCAATTGTCGATTACTGAGTACCTCTGACTCTCGGTTGAGGTCCCGTCTGGACGCACAATCACTAGCGTGTAATCACTCTCACATTCATGTGAGTTCTTCGCGTGATCGTCTTCCGTGTGCACTTTTAACGCGACTCTCAGGCCTGCCGAATTGGACCAAAGATCGCTGGTTCTGGTGACAATGTTCCCGCACTCGAACGATTGAACCGATTGTCCTGTCACGGCCAGAGCAACCATCAATATCGGCAGAATCATAGCGAAATCTTACACGGCCTTAGATAGCTCATCACAATTGCATTTACTTCCGTTTCGGTGTAGCAGCCCCCGTTTTTGATGCGAGCCACCCGTAACTAGCCATGTCGTTCCCGAGCGTATAATTTCCCCGATCGGCTCAGCAAGAGACGGTCCCCTCCTCGCTCTCTCAGATGCGTGGACGGCCTCGTGAGCCAGTCCAATAAGGAGGAGCAGATGAGCGGATGCAAGCTTTATCTGACGGCGTTAATCTGGGTTGCACTTAGTTGTGTCGGGCTGCGGGCGCAGAGCGGTATCACCGCACAAAACGGACGCCAGGTTACGTGTGCCTCCGATGACGGCAAGCGTCATCTTTGTCAGGTGACGACCCAGTACGGCGTTCGCATGGTGAACCAGCGCAGCGGATCGCCGTGCATCCAGGGACAAACCTGGGGATTCAACCACAATGGCATCTGGGTCGACAGGGGCTGCCGCGCCGACTTCTGGCTTGGTGGCGGCTATCACGGCGGTGGAGGTTATCCGGGCGGCGGTGGTGGCGGCTACCCGAACGGTGGCCAGAAGATCACCTGCTCCTCCAACGACGGCAAACGAAACTACTGCAACGCAGACACCAGCCGCGGCGTCCGAATGGTCAACCAGCGTAGCGGATCGCCATGCACCCAGGGACAGACCTGGGGCTATAACCGGACCCAAATCTGGGTGGATCGCGGCTGTCGAGCGGACTTCCAGGTCGGCAAGTAAACCGCGATTCTCCTCGAGGACCATGGAGTATGACAGATTGGTTCGCGCGCCCTGTCCTGCACGTCAAGGACGTTGAGGCTTCACTCCGCTTTTACGTTGACCGGCTCGGCTTCACGAGCCCCTGGCGCTACGACGAAGACGGCAGAGCGCATGTCGCACAGGTCGACCGGCAGGGTTGCGCGCTTATCCTCGCCGACACGTGGCCGGAGAAGACTGGAAAGGGGCTGATGTTCATTTCTCTAAATGCCGAGCCGGAGACTCAGGTAGCCGCGTTGGACGCGCTGCGTGCGGAATTCGAGGCCAAGGGTGCACCGGTCAAAGAGGGTTCGTGGGGCTACCGGCTTCTGGTGGTCGACGATCTGGACGGCAATCAGCTCTTCTTCAACTATCCGCACGAGACGGCCGCCACGCCTTGAATGCGCCCGGGCCAGCTTCGACATTGAGATAGAGAGGGCGCCGGGCATTTTTCCTGAACGGCTTATGCGTCGTCATCCATCACAGGTTGCTCATGCCGCCGTCAATGAGCAGCTCGCTGCCGACGGTGAATGCGGACTCGTCTGAGGCGAAGAAGACGACTGCGCTTGCGATCTCACTGGGAGTGCCAAAGCGCTTCGCCGGGACCTGGCTTTGGATGGACGCGGCTACGTTCTTCAGTTCGGCCTCGGAGAATCCCAGCTTTCCGTAGAGCGGGGTAGAGATGGGTCCAGGACTCACGGCGTTTACGCGAATTCCGCGGCCGATCAGCTCGCCGGACAAGGTTCGTACCAGGGAGAGCAGCCCGGCTTTGGTTGCGGCATAGACTGTTGTGTTCGGCATGCCGATGTGCGCGTTCACCGAGGCGTTCAGAACGATAGAAGCAGGATTGGCGAACACGGGCAATAGCGATTGAACGAGGAAGAAGGGCCCTTTGAGGTTGATGGCGAAGGAGCGGTCGAAGGCTGCTTCGTCGATCTGCTCGATCGGCCGCATGTCGACGATGCCGGCGTTGACAAACAGCACATCGAGAGTGCCGAAGAGCTCGCGCACTTTGGCGGCGACCTGCTTCTGCGCTGCGACGTCGGCGGCGTCAGAGATCACCGCTGCGATATCCGAGCCAAGTTCCTTTTGGGCGGACTCCAGGTTCTTTGGATTGTTGCCCGTGATCATGACGCGCGCTCCTTCGCGCAGAAACTGCCGCGCCGTCTCGAGCCCGATGCCTGTTGTTCCGCCAGTAATCAGCGCGCACTTTCCAGCCAGCCTGCCCATCGAATCGTCTCCTTTGTTGCGCAACCTTTTTATTGCATGACTACGACGGTCTTTCCGAAGCCGTTTTTGCGCGGGATGGTTCGATCGAATGCGTCGGGAGCTTCGGCCAGCGAGATCTCATTGTCTACGAAGACTCGGAGCGTACCGGCATCGAGGAGAGCGGCGATCTCAACTAACTGCTTCTGGTTTGGCTCGACGATGAAGAAGGCTTCCTTGACGCGAGGATCGTCCTGAGCTTCGCTGCCGGCGGCGATGGTGACCATGCGGCCACCGGGCTTAAGGACGCTCCACGACCGGCGTAAAGTGTCGCCGCCAACGCAGTCGAAGACGACATCGACGTCTTTGGCGCGCTGCTCAAAGGGGGTAGCGGCATAGTCAATGACCGTTTGCGCGCCGAGCTTTGCGACGAAATCTGCGTTTCGCCTGGAAGCCGTGGCGATGATCTCTGCACCATGCAGGCGCGCAATCTGAACGGCGAAGACGCCCACCGCGCCCGCACCGCCGTGCACCAGCACGCGTTCTCCCTCGCGAATCTTCGCGCGGTCCACGAGTCCTTGCCAGGCGGTGAGTGCTCCGATAGGCACCGCTGCTGATTCAGCGTGCGAAAGATGTTTTGGTTTCGGCGCGATTCCGGCGGCTCCGGCTACGCAGAATTCGGCGGTGGCGCCGTCCGCGAACCAGTCGTTCATGCCGTAGACTTCGTCTCCGACGGCGAATGCGCTTCACGGCGGGACCGATCTCGGTGATCACGCCGGAGAACTCGTGGCCTGGTATGGCGTGTGTCCGGTGTGTGCCGTCTTTGTTGTGCTCTGTGGGGTACCAGAGCAGCTCAGTGGGGGTGACGCCCGCGGCGCAGACCTGGATGAGAACTTCGCCGTTGCCAGCGGACGGCATTGGCGCTTCCGCCTCAACAAACCTTGGTCCCTGTGACGAAGCCGCCAGTTGAACAGACCTCACGAGTCCGTGCCTCCCTTATCGAAGGCATGCGGACTTTTCGGGGTCGAGCCGCATGCACGGTATCAGAAATATACCGCACGACATGCGTGCTTCTTTGAATACGAGATTGGCCGAGGCGGGTGAACGAGAAGCCGGATTTCCAGGGATACTATGTCCTGTTGAGTGCTCTTTAAAGGTGGAGGCAGGAAATCGGATGAAGAGAAAAGAGAGTTCTTCGACGAAGCCCTCGGAGCCGGAAAAGGTTGATGCTTACATGAAGGGGTTGAAGCATCCGCTGACGGAGGTTGTTGCGGCTCTTCGACGAATCATTCTGGACACAGATCCAGAGATTGGCGAGGAAATCAAATGGAATGCGCCTTCGTTTTTCTATAGCGGAGAGATGGCCCCGTTTAATCCCAAGGAGTACAAGAGGTACATTGTCGTATTCAACCTGTTCAAGAAGGACTGTATCCGGCTTGTGTTCCCGAGCGGCGCCAAGGTTGGCGATACGTCAGGATTGCTGGAGGGCGATTACGCTGACGGTCGGAGGCTCGCGCTGTTTTCAAGCATGGACGAGGTGCGATCGAAGCAGGCCGGGCTGCAGCGCGTGATTCAAAAGTGGTTGGCGGTTCTGGACAAGAACTGAAGCCAGAATTTCGAGTGGAGAGGAAGCGCGCGGACCAATTCCCGATGATGTGAATGCCGGTTCTTTTCTGACTTACACTGGACTCTCCATGATCCGCATTGCGATTCCTGAACCGACGACCAGCGACACGGAGTACAACCAGCGCTCGCTTCCGCCCTACCTGGCGGCGATACAATCTGCGGGCGCGACACCGATCGTGATTCCACTGCATGAGCGACAGGAGCGAGTTGCGAAACTGCTTGCGGGAGCTCAGGGAGTATTGCTGCCAGGGAGTGGATTCGATGTGGACCCTGAGAGGTATGGGGTGGAGCGGATCCCGGAGTGTGGTCCCGCAGACCAGGGACGAACGGCAGTGGACGAGCTGATGCTGCAGGACGCGTTTAACCTGCACAAACCCATCCTCGCAATTTGTCACGGGGCGCAAACGCTCAACGTGTGGCGGAATGGGACGCTGATTCAGGATCTCGAAGCGGTTGTGAAGACACCGGTGAACCATCAGCCGGGCCGCACCGTGGCGGATGCCCATGCAGTCCGAATCACGAAGGGGTCGCGGCTGGCGGGTTTGTCGGAGCAACTCACTGATTCAGAAAATGTTAACTCAAGCCATCACCAGGCGATCAGCCAGGTAGGCGACAACCTTGTAGTTTCGGCGATATCCCCGGAAGACGGTGTCATCGAGGCGGTTGAGCTCGATTCCCCCGATCATTTCGTGGTTGGGGTCCAGTGGCATCCAGAACGCACCTACATCGTAAGTCCGCTTTCGCGTGCGATCTTTGCCGCGTTTGTGAAAGCCGCCTCGGCCTGGGAGCCAAGAAGGATCCATGAGTCGGTCGCGATGCGATGAGTGAGTTAAATAATTTAGAATCAATAATATACAAGATTGACCAAGGTCTTTCGAGCGCAAATCTTCCTGCTCTCGGCCAGCTGAAATCGGGCAAGTTCGAGGCGTACCTTGCGCTGATTGTTCGCTGGAATGCTCGCATGAACCTAACCGCGGTTCGTGAAGAGAGTGCAATTATCGAGCGACATTTTGTGGAGTGCATTGCCTGCGCGCAAGCGTTGCCTGAGGGGATCGCCAGTCTTTTGGACTTCGGGTCGGGCGCTGGATTTCCAGGCATTCCCATTGCTCTGTGCCGGCCCGAGATTGCGGTAACGCTGGCGGAGTCGCAGGGCAAGAAGGCCGCGTTTCTGCGGGAGGCTGTGAGGGTTTTGGAGCTTTCGGCAACCGTGCACTCCGGTCGGGCGGAGGGGCTCTCTGGGCAGTTCGACTGCGTCACGCTTCGTGCGGTGGACCGAATGGATGTGGCGATCGCTGCGGCAGCGAAGTTGGTTCGACGGGGAGGCTGGCTTGCTCCGATGACGACGAACGCAGAGCTGGCCAAAGTGAAGGCGGCTGGCGGCAGCGAGTTTGAATGGCTTGAGCCCACGCGTTTACCCGTCTCTGAAGACCGCGTGCTTGTCCTTGGCCGGAGGGCTGAGTCCACGGCGTGAGATTGTTGACTCGCGAAATTCCGAGGGCGAGATGTTGGTTGGCGCTTGGTCCTCATTCTCAGCTTTCAAGCCCCACGGTTTTCGAGTCCAGGCTGACCAGCCCCTCTGGGCACAGAGGATCAAGCTCTACTGTTCGGTTTCACTGCGCATTTGCCATTAGGGAAACTGATGCCCACGTCCTGTGTCGGTGGAGCAAGATGGTTGTGAAGAGCGGCAAGCGTTCCCCTTTTTGCAGTAGGCCTGCCAGGTCCATGGAGGATAGTGTTCGAACAACATGGAGCTGGGTTGAAAGCGCGAGCTCGGTTCTGGTTCACCATTGATTAACGAAGCTCTGGCTCTCTTCGACCCGTCACAGCCATCGAGGGTCGCAGGAGCACTTCGCAACGCGTCCTTCTGGTGAAGGTGCATCTGGGCGGTGCTTGGTCACCGCGGACGCTTGGCGGCGAAGAGGAGGGCGGGTGTTCCACGTGGAACATTGTGAATTCGTCGCAGGGCGGTGTTGCATGTTCCACGTGGAACACTTTCCGCTTCGTCTGGCCAAGCCTACAAACATCCGTTATTTGTCCGGAAAACATCACTAGTTTTCCACCGGGTTGCTCGTACCTGAGAGCAATATTTTCAGACGACTCCTGGTTGCCGAAGTTCCTTATTTATAGGTAGTTTACAGCTTGCTTCGCCTCTCCTCTTTTAGAGCTTTCCACAGCGCGGACGCGTTCTCCACAGCCGCTCTTTTCTGCACGCAGCAGCGCATTACCTTTAACCTGTGAGGGATGGGAAAGATCCTCGGTGTCGTGAATCAAAAGGGGGGCGTGGGCAAGACGACCACGGCCATCAATCTCTCTGCTTGCCTGGCGCTCGAGGGCCTCAAGGTCCTGCTTGTCGATTGCGACCCGCAGGCGAATGCCTCTTCGGGGCTTGGCATTGTTCGCGACGACAACCGACATTCCATTTACGACGTGCTGGTGGGCGAATCCGAGGCAAAGCAGGTAATTCTGCCCACGAATGTGGAGAATTTATCGATTTTGCCCGGGTCGAAGAACCTGACGGGAGCCAATATTGAGCTGACGCCGGCCGCGGATCGTGCCATACGCTTGCGAAAGGCCCTTGCTCCGATAAAGGATAGTTACGACCTGGTGGTGCTGGACTGCCCCCCGGCGCTTGATCTGCTTACTCTGAATGTTCTGGTTGCGGCGAACTCCCTGATTGTGCCCATGCAGGCCGAGTATTTTGCCCTTGAGGGCATTACCGAGCTGATTTCGACGCTGGAACGCGTGCGCGCCGCGTTTAACCATGACATAGAGATCGAGGGCGTTCTGCTTACGATGTACGACGACAGAACCAATCTGGCCCAGCAGGTCCGCGACACGCTGCGCGAGCACTTCAAAGATCACCTTTTTACGACCGTTATTCCGCGCAATATCCGTCTGGCCGAGGCACCGAGTCATGGAAAGCCGGTGGCCCTTTACGATTCGCGCTCGCGCGGGACCGAGGCCTACTTTGAGCTTGCGGGGGAGTTTCTGGCGCGCAACAAGATCGAGAGCCCACGGAGCCTGGAGCGCAAGGAACTGGCCAACTCGCGGCCGAAGCCCGAAGTCCGCTTCTGGCCATACTCTTCGTAGTACCCCCATAGGACAAGTGGGTCTGTAAACCCCGGAGCCCCGGTCCTGTGAAGCAGTAATAGAGATTCAAAGTTCCCGGCAAAACTGCCGGGAAGAGGATGTTTAGAGATGACGACCGCCACCGACACCAAGCGCCGCGCCCTCGGCAAAGGGCTTGACTCGCTCTTGCCTCGGGTTCACGCACCCTCGGCACCAGTTCACGCTCCCGAGCCCGCTGAAATTGAGGGCGGCAAGCCGCGGGAGATTCCGATTGATGATATCGACCGCAATCCCTTCCAGACTCGAACCCATGTGGACGAGGGGGAACTTGCGGAGCTGGCTGCGTCGATTACGGCCAACGGCGTGGTGCAGCCGATCCTGGTGCGGCCGCAGGCGGATGGGCGCTTTCAACTGATTGCCGGAGAGCGCCGGTGGCGCGCGTCGCGACTCGCCGGCAAGAAGACCATCCCTGCAATTCTTCGCCAGGTTTCGGACGAACAGGCGATGGAGATCACGATCGTCGAAAACCTGCAGCGCGCTGATCTGAATCCGATGGAGCAGGCGCGGGCGTTCGAGCGGCTGTCGCGCGAGTTTCACATGACGCAGGAGCAGATGGCAACGCGGACTGGGAAGGACCGTGTATCTGTATCTAACTTCATGCGTTTGTTGAAGTTACCGGAAAGCATCCAGACGTTGGTCGAGTCTAATCAGCTCACTTTCGGGCACGCAAAGGCGCTTCTTGGGCTGAACCAACATCCCGGAATGGACAAGGCAGCGCAGCGGGTTGCTCAACTTTCGCTTTCTGTTCGCCAGACAGAGACGATGGTGCAAAACATGCTGTTCCCGGAGAAGAACAAGAAGGAGACCAAGCCCGAGCCCGAGGTGGATCCGAATGTGAAAGAGGTTGCCGAGCGCCTGCAGCGGGCGCTGGGTCTCAAGGTTCACATCGAAGACAAGAAGGGGCGCGGACGCGTCATCATCGAATACGCGGACCTGGGCGACTTCGATTCGCTGCTGGAGCAGTTGGCCGGCGAGTAGGACTAAGCGCAGTCGCGCAGCGCTGGAATCTCCAATCCGCACCCGGCAGTTTTCACAGACAGGAATTGTTGTCAGCGGCCACAATTTTGATTTCCACTTTTCATTGTGCTCCGTGGAGTGGAAATTATCTGCAAACGGGTCTCTCACTCTTCAAGAGTGCGGAGGGATTGTGTCTCTTGACTGGAAAAGCGGAGCGCTTGCGGAAGGGCTTGCCTGCTATCGCGGCGGGGAGTTCTTTGAGGCTCACGAGCATTGGGAGGCCGTCTGGCAGGGGTTGGAAGAGCCGGAGAAGAGCTTTCTGCAGGCACTGATTCAGATGACGGCGGCGTTCCACCACCTGAAGGTAGGAAACTCTACGGGCGCGGCTTCTTTGTTGCGAAGAACTCTGCAGCGTCTTAAAGTCTGTCCTGCGAGTTTCGGAGGGATTGCCGTTGAGCCGCTCCGTCTGGAGGTGGGCGATTGGATTCAGGCACTTGAGAGCGGCCTTTCTGCGCGCCCGGAGACGTCTCCACGGATAGTTCCGATTGATGCCGAATAGGAACGACTAAAGGTGTTCGCGATGAGGCCGGCGTGGTCCCACCGGCTATAGAATCGTGGGGATGGCGTTGCATGTCGGGATCGTGGGATGTTCGGCGGAAGGCGCAGCGCTGTGTTATCGCACGATCTGCGCAAAGGGCGCCCAGTTGCTCGGGGCACATGCGCATCCAGAGATCACGATGCACACGCACTCGCTGTCTTGCTTACGTGGAGCGGATTGGGCGCGGCGACTGGGATGGCGTTGCCGACATGATGCTGGACTCGGCCAGCAAGCTCGAGCGTGCCGGCGCCGATTTTCTGATCTGCCCCGACAACACAATTCACAAAGCGATGGACCTGGTTGAGCCTCAATCGCCGTTGCCCTGGCTGCACATCGCAAAGGTTGTCGCATCCGAGGCTGCGGAGCGCGGGTATCGGCGGGTGGGCCTGTTGGGCACACGGTGGCTTGTGGAGAGCGAAGTCTATCCAAAGAAGCTTGCTGAGCATGGGATCGGATATCTTCGCCCGAACGATGATGAGCGCAAGGAGATCGACCGGATCATCATGGACGAGCTTGTCTATGGCGTCTTCCGGCCGGAGTCGGTCACCTATCACCAGCTTGTGATTCGCCGTATGAAGGACGAGGGTTGCGACGCGGTGGCGCTGGGGTGCACGGAGATTCCGCTGATCATCAACAGCCGGAATTCGCCGCTGCCCGCGCTGGACTCGACGCGGCTGCTTGCCTGGACGGCGTTGCGGCGGGCGGTTGAGGCGGTTGGAGCTTCAGCAGGTCCGTCGCTCCGCTGAACAGCAACCAACCAATCTGGATGCGGCGAGTTCTAATCGTCCAGCGGACACCTGTTTCATCATTAGCCCACCGTTGTCCGAACGCGGGCGCGGTTTTCGCTGGAATGTGAGATGCGTCATGGCAGCAAAGGCTCATGATTCCTCTGGCTTGGCCTGCTTTGCGGTCGTTGCAGCTTTTGTTGCAAGTGCATTGTGCGCGTTCGCGCAGAGCGGACCGAATACAAGCACCGCGGCCGACATTTACGTTGCGACAAACGGGAATGACAGTTGGCCGGGGACACTGGCCGAGCCGTTCAAGACAGTGGATCGGGCGCGGGTTGCCGTGCAGGGGCTGAGGACGCACGTGAGCGGGCGGACGATCCGTGTGCTGATTCGAGGCGGCACCTACTTTCTGCCTTCGACGTGGACGTTTAACGCGGAAGATTCGGGGTCCGCGGCAACACCGATTCTGTATGCGAACTATCCGGGTGAAACGCCAGTGATCAGTGGCGGACGGCTGCTGACGAACTGGAGGACGGGCCCGAATAACTCGTGGGAGATGACACTGCCGTCGGGAGTCTACTTCACTCAGCTCTGGGTTAATGGGGCTCGACGGTACAGGCCGCGGACTACTCCTTCCGGATACATTTACTTCGCCAGCGAGTCCAGCACAACGGGCAGCACGACGACTGTGAACAGGTTTACGTACACGACGCAGGTTGCGGGCGCGGTGCCGGGGACGATGGCGAATCTCGGCGATGTGGAACTGATCAACTTTGAGGCGTGGGACGTGCCTCACATGCGGATTGCCTCAGTGAATACGGCGACAAAGACTGTCGTGACTACGCAGACGCTGACAAAGTCGAGCTTCTTTACGGGGTTCATTCCGGGGCACCGCTTTCTGCTGGAGAATGTGAAGGAGGCGCTGAAGGTGGCCGGGCAGTTCTATGTTGACCGGCCGACGGGAATGGTCACGTATCTGCCAAAAAGCGGCGAGACGATGACGAACACGACAATCATTGCGCCGCGGCTCGGGAAGATCTTGTCGGCTACGAGCCTGGGGCATGTGACATTTCAGGGTCTGACGTTTGCGCACAGCGATTGGCAGGTGGCGAAGGGCGGCTACTCTTCCGGGCAGGCTGATAACAGCACGCCAGCCGCTATGACGCTGACGAATTCGACGGGGGTTGTGTTCGAGAGCGACACCGTGGAGCACACGGGCGCGTACGGCATCGAGTTTCGAGGGGACGGGCGTTGCGGGCGGAGCGACGCCGTACCTGGCGCAGTTCAAGGACGGTTTGATTACGGATACGGGCGGAGGCGGCATTCGGGTTGGGGGCGTGGGGAGTTGCAGTCACACGGATGGAAGCGTTCCGCAGCATATTTACATCGGCAACAACCTGATCACGGGCGGAGGCAGGGTGGCGGTGGTCGGGTTCGGTGTGCTGGTGGGCGATGCACATCACGTTCTGGTCGAGCATAACGAGATCTCCGACTTCTACAACACGGGTGTGGGCGTGGGGTTCAACTGGGGCTACACGTGCAATCGCGCGCACGACGACGTGGTGCAGTTCAATTCCATTCACGATCTGGGCCAGGGGATCACTGCGGATATGGGGGCCGTGTACTACCTGAGCGGGATCAACACTGGAAACAAGGTACTGAACAACACGATTCACGATATTGACCAGACTCCCGGAACTTACGGCGGCTGGGGGCTCTATGTGGATGCGGGCGCGTCGGGAGTGGTGTTCGAGAACAACCTGGTTTACCGCACCACTGATGCGAGCCTGCACGACAACTCGTGGGCAGCCACGCCGCCAAACCCGCCGCCACCGCCGGATATGTTCATCAACAATATCCTCGCCTACGGTGCGATGGGCGCGATGGACCGGCACAACGACACGAAGTTCCTGAACATGGAGTACCAGAGGAACATCTTCTACTACGACAAGGCGTCGATCCAGTACGGCTACTGGTATTGCGAGGGCAAGACTGTCTGCACGAGCTACTTCAATTTCAATGACAATCTGTATTTCGACAAGGCAGTCAGCGGGGGAGAACCCGCAACGCCGTTCTTCAAGACGCCGTCGTTCCCGTCGAACGGGGGGCAGCAGCCGCCGATCACGCGCATGACGTTCCAGCAGTGGCAGGCGCAGGGAGAGGATACGCAGTCCATCTTTGCGAATCCGCTGTTTGTGAACCCGACCCCTGGTGTCGACAACTTTACGTTGCAGACGAACTCGCCGGCGCTGAGCGTGGGATTTGTCCCCTTCAACCCGAGCCAGGCGGGGCGACTGCCGTCGGCGACGCTAAAGGCTCCGTACAATGCGCCGGCATTTCCGCTGCGGGCGGCAGGGATCAACTCGTTTTAGGGGGCGACTGGCCGGTGTTTACCGGCTGGTAACCCCCCTCCCCCTATTCTGCAAAGAAATTACCTGTTTTCAATAGGTTGCGAGAGGGGTGTGTCTGTAAAATCCTCTCGGCATTGGAGTTAGCCGCAGAATCCTCTCAGCAAATGAGTTACGGGCGGATTTCGGGCGATTTGGGTATTTCTGTCTCACATTGTGGTGTCGATGCTGATCCCGTGCCTGCCTGCGACGGGTGCTCTTTCCGCTCGAATTTCAACTTCTATTGTGCGCTGGATAGGGGTAATTCTCTGCACGGCGGACTCGATTCGGAGCTGGTGGGGAGAGCTCACAACGCTCCCAGGTCTCAGAAGCGAGACCTAGGGCACCCCAGATTGGGAGGCTTGGATCGAGACCCGGTCCGCCCGCCGGGCCTCGGCGAAGACGACAGCAGGTCCTTCGCTTCGCTGAACTGGAATCGAACCAACTCGTCGGTGTTTACCGGCTGGCTAAAATCCGTAAAGTGCTACATTCATTAGACTTATTCGCGGAGGTAATTATCCTCCCTCATCAAGTGCGGTATATGATTCGACATGCCTTCATGTGCGGATTTGCTGGCGTTCAAACTCGAACGGGTACTTGATCACCTCGAAGCCGTCAGGCAAGCCGTTTCCGACGATATTGCCACATATAGTCACAGTCTCTTTGTCGAAGCGGACGGCAAAGAAACACTTCACTTGCCCGAACCGACACCCTTGATTGCCATGTTCGCTGGAGAATTTCTTTATCAGTTGCGTTCCGCCTTGGATCACTTGGCTTCCGATCTTGTCCAGGTAAATAGGGCAGGAATCGAGTTGGCACCGAAGTGGGAGGAGAAATGCCAATTCCCGATCTTGTGCAACCCCTTGAAGCCGGGAGACACAATACCTCTCGCTTACGGTCGATTCGAGAACCTTCCGGGCATTCCCCACGGTGCGCACGCAATAATCGAGAGTGTGCAGCCGTACTATCCCCCCGAGCGCAGGACTACGAGTGCAAACACCAGCCTGGGATTGTTGAGTAAGCTGTCGAACATCGACAAACACAGACGTCTGGCTCTCACTAGAACCAGAGCTAAGGTCCATCATCATATCGTCTACAAGAGCGGGTTTACCGGTGAATCCCTCGTCACTTTGGATGACGGCGCAGAAGTCCCAGCGCCCGATGAGGGGAAAGATGACCCCATCGTGGATGTGCAAAGAAGCATGACCATTACGGTAGCGTTTGATGAAAGAGTCGCACTCGGAGACGCTACGACTGTACCTGTCGATGATCTCTTGCAGACGATCATGGATGGTGTTTTGGCGGGAGTCATCGACCCGCTCAGACCCTATTTGAGTTGAGAGCCTGGGGCACCAGATTGGTGGGCTTGGAATCTTTCACGCCTGAGGCGGAGCGGTGGTTTTGGCGGTGCGGAGGGCGATGGCGCCGAGGAGAGCGACGACGAGGGCGAGGGCTATCCAGAGCAGCGCCGGGTGCTTCTCAGTGAATGGGCGCTCGTCGGGGCGGGGCTGGTATTCGGGATTCGCCTGTTCGGGGCCAGCGACGGAGCGGGCCGCCTCCGCCTGAGGTTCGAAGAGGGCGGCGTAGTCGTAGCGCGGTGAGGTAAGTGCCGGGTCGCCGTAATAGAGCGCGTAGGCCGAGCCGGGTGTGGCGTCGAAGCACAGATCGCGCTGAAGCATCAGAAGCCGAATGGATACTGGTTTGAGCGGAGCGTCGTCGCCATTGTCGATAGTGACTGTCCACTTTGCAGAGGTTTCGAAGAAGGTTCGAGGCGGATCGACGGCGAGGGACTCCTCGTCAATGCGGTGCCCGTTCTGCACGATGTGGACGCGGAGAATGTTGCCGTAGGAGGAGGCGGAACGAGGAGGCTCGGCAGATTCGCTTGCAGGCTTCTCGGCGATGGGGGTGGCGGTGACACGCGCGGCGCGCGAGAAGCTGGCCGGCGCGGAGGCGGGCACGATTTCGATGCGGTCAATGGGGACGCGGGCGGGGATGGTGAATTCGGCGATCGAGGAATGGCCCTTGAGGACGATCTCGGATGACTCCGCGACAGTGAGGTATTTCGGCTTGGAAGCAGGGGGCTGGCTGACGGAGATGCCAGCGACGCTTTCGGGATGAAGCGGGCCGGCGATGCGGAAGTGCAGATAGCGGAAGTCGGATGTGGGGAGATGAAGGATAGTGCTGCGGCCGAGTCTCTGGCGAGTGAGGTCGAAGATGGTGTAGGAGCCGATCGTGGTGGGTTTGGCTGCCTGGCTCTGGCTGCCGGTTACGGCGACCGTTGCAATGAAGTCCTGGCCCGTGATTCGGAGTTGGATGTCGCTGAAGCTTCCGGCAGGCATCGCAGCGTCAAAGACAGTTTGGCCGGCGCGAGTGCCGAGATTGAGGAGGGGGATCGTCTGTTCCGAAGCGATCATGGGGGCAGAGGTATGAAGCAGGTAAGGCGTCTCGGAGCGGTCGCGGTAGAGGCGAAGATCGGCGAGACCCGGCGCGGAGTGGGTGAAGAGAGGGCCATCGACGATGAGACAGCTCTGCCCGGGCTGCGGCGGGGTGTTCTGGACAGGCCTGTGATAGCGGAAATAGCGGATTTCAGGAGACGGAGCAGCAGCGGCGAAGAGGAGCGCGGTGAGACAGGTCACGGCAAGGCGGTTCACGATGTCTGGCCCTCATGTGAGCGGAGATTCAGCCAGTCGCGCTGGTAGACGAAGCTGACGCCGAGGAGAAGCGCGCCGAGTCCGAGAAAACTGAGGATGCGGTAGCCCTCGCTGAGAGAGCTGATGTCGAGGAGGAATACCTTGCCAATGGAGATCGCGAGCAATACAAGAGCCTGCCACCGAAGGAAGGCCGACCGGCGCCAGAAGCCAAGAGTGAGGAGCGCCGCGCCGAAGGCCATGAAGAACGCCGAATAGGTGAACTGCGCGTACATTTCGTAACTATGCAGGAGTCTGAGGTTGCCCTTCCACTGGAGAGACCACCAGAAGCTGTGGATCTCCCAGCCGATTGCGAAAAGGATGAGGCCGTTGATGAGGAGAACAGACATTGCGGCGAGCACGGGCCAGGAGGCAGGATTCTGAGGTTGGTCCTCCGGCGGGGCTTTACGTGCAAGCCAGAGTACAAATGCGAAGACGGCGATTGCGACACTGTTGGTTCCGAAGCGTTCATTGAAGAACGGAGTCGTTGAGGCTGTGGGATTGACTGTCAACAGCGCGAGCAGGCCAAGAGCAAGGCAGAGCATGGAAAGTACACGCAGAAGCATCGAACGAGTGCGCGTGGAGGCCCAGAGGAGTGCGGCGCCCTCGACAAGCCAGCCGATGGTGAGCCAACGGCCGTGCGCCTTGAGGGGAATCGCGATGGTGAGAAAGACCACCGCAGTGGAAAGATGGAGCGAGGAAAGCACGAGCGGGCTATCGTGCAACCTTGCGGTTGCGCGTAGACGAAGCAGCAACAGATAGAACGTGGCGAAGGCGACGGCGAGCCACGGGCCCACCCAATCGATGGTTCTCTGATCAAAGAGGGAATAGAACGCGAGGAAGCCGAGGGCCGCGTTGGCGACGGGGAGCACAACCATCGCGAGGTGGTCCCATGCGGAGGAGTCGATTTCCGTGGCAAGGGTCTTGAGGCGGACGAGACGCGGTGCGAAGGCAAAGATGAGAAAGAAGCAGGTGAGGAAGAATGCGGTCCTTCCCAGTTGTGCCTGGGTGTAAAAGGTGGCGCACCAGCCGAAGACGAAGATGACAGTTCCGAAAAAGGCGCCGAAAAGCAGGCGGGACCACGGGCGGAGCGTGACAAGAATGAGCACCGCGACATCGAGCATCAGCAGGTAGCTGAACAGTGTGACTTCGTGGTTCCCGCCGGTGGAGACCAGAAGCGGCGAACTCAGGCCGCCGACGATTGCGTAAACAGCGAGCAGCTCGGCGTCCTGAATCCAGGCCAGGTAGCCGTTGAAGGCGGTGACGGCAATCATGGCCAGGAATGCGACGGAGGGGGGAACCAGATGGTAGAGCGAGAACGCGGCCCAGAGAGATAGATAGAGGGTGCCGCTGCCCACCGCCTTCAGGGAATAGGCAAAGGAGACGTAGCCCTTGGCGCGGAAGCGCTCGGACCAGAGGATGAGTCCGGATCCGGAGATAAGGCCAATGAGGACGCGGCCCAGAGGGCCGATCCAGTGGTTGTCGATGGCCAGTTTCAGGAACCAGGCCATGCCGATCAGGATTGCGAGGATTCCGATGCGATTGAACCACTGAGAGCCGACGCGGCTCTCGAAGGACCGTGCGTCATATGACGCGGTGGGCGCCGCAGAGGCAAACAGCGGTGGCGGGATCTCGGATGCCGGATAGGCGGCGGGGTGAACAGGCGGGTGGGTAATGGGGGGCTCAGATGTCGTCGCAGTGGGGACGGGGGGCGGTGACGGGACAGGCGTGCGGGATTCCTTCCGGGCCGTTTCGGCGGGCTGAACGACGATGCCGTAGGCTTGCAAAGCCTCTTCGAGCTGCCGGACGCGAGAACGCAGTTCACCTACCTGATCTTCGAGACTTCCAGAAGGTTGCGGATCCATTGACTAACAATGTACCGCACGAGTTTTGGCTACGCCATGTGGGAATGGACTTGCATATTCGATAAGACTTTCCGCCGGGCTTGTGCCAAGATGATCAGCGTCCTTTCGATCGGTCTGAAACCTACCTCTTGAAAAAACAAGGAGAGTGCATCACCCGCTCCGCTTCTCGTTCCAGAAGTCGCAGAACATCCGGCCGGAATCAGCCGTCGCCTAAACCCGGGAGGTATTGATGAAAGCATTGATCTTTCGCGAGACCGGTGAACCGAAGAGCGTATTGAAACTGGAAGAGATTCCTGCTCCGCCTTTGGTCCCTGGCGAAGCGCTCGTCCGGGTGCTGCTGAGCCCGATCAACGCATCCGATCTGCACATGGTGCGCGGGCGCTATGGCTATCAGCCGGAGTTGCCAGCCAGCCCGGGCATTGAAGGCGTGGGGATTGTGGAGGCCGCAGGTCCGGGCGTGCAAGGTCCTATGGTTGGAACGCGCGTAGTTTTCGTTGACACTTGGAACACCTGGCGCGAGCAGATCGTGTGCCCAGCGGACAAACTTGTGCCCGTTCCAGACGGCCTGGACGATCCGGCCGCCGCCACTTCCTACATCAATCCTTTGACGGCATGGGCATTGACGAGATCAGCTCACAACCTCAAGGAGGGCGACTGGCTCCTGCAGACGGCGGCTGCATCCAGCGTCGGGAAGTTCGTGCTTCAGTTGGCGCAGCAGTATCGATTCAAGACAATCAACGTGATCCGGCGGCGCGAGCAGGAAGCAATCATCCGCAACCTCGGGGGCAATGAGGTAATCTGCACAGCCGACGAAGATCTCAGGGCACGCCTGCAGGAATTGACCGCGGGCAAGGGCGTTGAACGAGCGATTGACTGCGTTGCCGGGGAACTTGGCGCTGAGATTGCCCGCAACCTCGCACCCGGTGGAACCATGCTTGTGTATGGAGCCCTTTCCAGTCATCGGCAGACGGACCCTGTGAAATTCACCATGCCACTCTTCGCTCCGCGTTTGATTTACTCGACAGCGACGGTCCGTGGGTGGTGGCTTCCGCGTTGGGTGCCTTCCCAACCGCTCGCCGAAGTGCGGGCAGCGACGAGCGATCTCCTAACCATGTTGTCGAACGGAGCACTTACGCCGCCGGAGATTGTGCGGTTTTCATTGAAGGACTTCCAAGAGGCAGTACGCCTGGCCGATGGTGAGGCGGGACAGGAGAAGGTCTTGCTGGACTTCTCCGAAAAGGCACCATAACCGGGTGGAGCCGCATGGCGGTCGTCGCGAACCCACGCCGAGAGTATTGGTCAACTGGTCGAGTTTGCTGCAACAGGAATGGGCACCCGGCTCACTTCCACTTCCGGGTTGGAGATGACTCGCCAGAGGCCCTGAAAATTGAAGTGCGAGGGACTTTGAGGTTCACAGTCTCAATCCAATTCCGAACTTGCGGCGATTGGAAGCACGCTGTTCATTTTGGTGATCCTGAGGAGTTCGTCAACGCGAGGACCCACGCCCGTAATGCTCAGCCGAATCCCTTTGCTCTGACACCGGACGTAATGGCTGGCCAACGTGCCGAGGCCCATCGAATCCATGTAGGGGACCTCACTCAGGTCAAAGATGTGTGCGAGGGGCTGCGGATCACCCGGTGCCGATTCGAAGATGTTGCGAAAGGCGTCAGGAGACATGGAGGTGTACATATCGCGTGCGGTGAACGGCCCGACGAATCGAAAGATCGTGCCGTGCGTTTCGCTTTCGGCTCGTTCGATCTTGAATCCTGAGCTCTTCCATACTTCAGTGCTGGTCGCTGGCATAGTGTCTTCCCTTCGAAATTCCGGTGACATGATGGGCAAACCGGACATAGTCGCCCCGAATAGATAGTGTCCGGTTAGACGGTAACTGTGACGCGAACATTCTGTCATGTTTGATCCACCGTTTGCGATTTCAAAAGCAAGGGCATCCTGGCGGGCAGCGCAGATGCGCAAACGGAAAAGAGGAAAGATTGTTGAATACACGCGAAATTCTGGATCGACATCCGAAGTCCTTCTCTGAAAATAACCTCAATGGCGTACTCGCTGACTACTCATCGGATGCCGTGTTGTTTGTACCGGGCGGATCATTGAAAGGTCCCGATCCTATCAGGCCTTTCTTCGAGGCCCTTCTTTCGGAGTTTGCAAAGCCGGGTGCGTCGTTTTCGATGCGCGAACAAAATATCGTGGGCGAATATGCATACATTCTGTGGAGTGCTGAAACTGCAGCAAATTCCTTCGAGGCTGCTACAGACACCTTCGTCGTGCGCAACGGGAAGATAGTGGCGCAATCCTTTGCGGCCAGGATCACTCCCAAGCGCTGAACAGACCACCTCCCTCGCCTGTAATGAAATCGAAGTGCGTTGCAATCTGCTGCACGGGTGAGCCGGCAAGAAGCGGGTGCCCAGAGCCAGTCCTGAGCTTGTCGAAGGATCTCGCCCGCAGCGGCGGGAGACCTCGGAGTGAGTAACGTCCGGTCAGGCGGTCACTCGACCGGAACCGCAGAATTCACCTCTCGCGATTTGACGAGTGCATTGCCGGTTTACCAGTCGCGGAGAATCCATCCACGCAATTCGACCGTCTTGCATTGATTAGAGAAAAATGAAAGGAAGGCGAGCCTCCGCAGCCTGAGTTTTGTCTGCTATCAAGTCAGCGCTGGCGGGTGTTGGCGAGCGCCCGAAGGATTGTGCGGGTGTTGTTGTTCATGACCTGGCGAAGGTACATGGTGATCGCGAACAAGAGGACCAGTAAGAAAAGGTCGACGCGAAGGAGGGAGTGCAGGAGTCCGCCCAAGGTTTCAGGTGGGAACATGTGGAGGTGCATCCAGATAAAAACGACGACGGCGAGGATGGCGAGCACGCCAACGATGATGCGAGAGGAGCGTTCGGACCTGTCGGCGGCGGCGAGGGCTTGCTGGACAAAGGCGAGTTCCGCGTTGGCATTTTCGGAGTTTGGCTGCTGGTGTTCGGGGCTCATGCTGGTTTCCTTTCTGAGCTGAGGTGTTTGCGAAGGGTACTGACTCCGTAGTGGAGACGAGACTTGGCTGTGCCGATCGGAATATCTAAGATGGCCGCGGTTTCTTCGAGCGAGAGGTCGTGCTGGTAATGGAGAAGAAGGACCGCACGGCTGGCCGGCGAGACGTGATCGAGGAGCGCGAAGAAAGCTTCGTCGGGTGGCTCGCCGAGATTGGGGTCGAGTGTGGTGAGGCGTTCAGGCGGAGCGGCGTCGAGGGGCTCCCAACCGCGGGCGCTTTTGAGTTGAGAGAAGGCAATGCGCGAGGCTATCCGGAAGGTCCATGGGCGAAAGACGGCGGGCTCGCGCAGGAACGGAAGCTTGCGGAAGACTTGGAGCGCGGTCTCCTGGAGGATGTCGTCGGCGAGGGCGATGCCGACGAGACCGGTGATATAGCGGCGCAACGGCGAATGAATGTCACGGAGGAGCTGTTCCAGGGCGGCCCGGTCGCCGGTTTGGGCGAGAAGGACGAGGAGGGTTTGGCCGGGCGTTGGAAGCTCCTTCCGGTACATGCTTGAGAGAGGGGTCAGGATAGACGAAAGTTCGGTTTTTGGCAGATAAATAATTTAATGGACGTGCGAAATCACGCCAGATGCTTCCACCAAATTACGGCAGAGATTCATCAATCTCGCGTTTGGCGCCGATGCCCTCTTCGGGGAACCCCTCCAATCGGCTCTTCAACTTCCATCCACAAACGCACAACGTATCCGATGAACTCGCGGACCCTGCGTTGCGTATCTCACCCTTCGAGCACTCTGGGCATCCGGGAGTGCTATCGACCAATCACGATGTCTGAAGTGGAACTCCGCCTCGCAAAGGAGAGCAAAGATGAAAACTTCACCCGAACGATCTGCAGCCATCCCCTCATGGGTGCACGCAATCGTGGTTTTGGGCGCTCTTCTCATTGCAACTGGCGCAATTCTGGCGATTGTTCACCCCGCAATGCTCGTATCTCCCCACGACACGATCAACGGAGCCGTTCATATTTACGCCGGTTATCTTGCCTCTCGTAACATGGCCATGGCGGCCCTTCTCATTGTGCTACTGTATCTTCGCGCCAGGCATGCGCTGGCTAACCTGATGGTTCTGGTCGCATTCGTTCAGGTCTTGGACGCATGTATGGACTGCGTTGAAGGCCGATGGATGATCGCGCCCGGAGTGCTCCTCTTCGGGCTGGTTTTCTCAATCGGAGCAATGCGGCTCTCGGGTTATCCATTTTGGAGACTCGAGGCATGGGGTGGATAACAAACCGACCCTCTACCGCAGGGTGACGACAACAGGCGATGCGCCCGGTCGGATTGTGGCCTACTCTTCCGTATGCCAATTCTTCGCTAAGGCGGGCTGCCTAAAATTGAGCAAGGAAAAAGTAGACGGTCACTCGCTCGGAATAGTGACTTGACTTCCGGTGAATTACGCAAATGGATCGTGGCTCAGCGTTTGTTCGACTGGTTTAAGACCGAGCCTGTTTCTTTGATTCTCCTAAGCCGCGACCTCGGAACGAAAAACAAAGACTCTCACGGGGAGATTCATGGTTGCACAGTCCAAGCACAATTTGTATGATTCCTCAAGAGCATCAAAACGGGGCCCCAAACAAGGGAGCGATCGCAACCGCAAGAGCGATCATCCCTGGATTGCACTTTGCAGAGGAATTGTTTGGTTCCTTGTAAGGCAGCTCTTCGTGCATCCGTGGGTGGCTCGTTCGCCTGCCGACCAGCACGACCGCCCGTCAGCATGTAAGCAAGGGAAGATATTCTTTTATGCAGATCAAGTATTCCTAAAGCCCTCGAAGGGCGCGGTGAACGCTTGAGTCGCACTTTTCAGAATCGGCCTGCAACTCATAGAAAAGGTCGGTTTTGGTTTCTGATGTTAGACAATTCCTTGCATCGGGTATAGGCAGTTGGGATACGCTCACGCGCTACCCTACAGACACGTCTATCGATCGCGAATCCTCGCGTTCTTCTCGCAAAAATAGGCTATACCCTGCAATGAATGTCTTGGTCCATTTTGAGTACCACAGAGGCGTTTGTTGCATTTGAGTCTCACTGTTCCTCCTGAAATCGCGGCTCACCCCGGCGATCGCGAGGCTACCGACTTACGTTATTGCTTGTCGGCCCCCGGACACATTGATGGATGCCTAAAATGGCGTCCCGCTGTCGTGTGCCCCAGATCCCTCCTTCCACAAATTCGCACGACAGTCACCCAGTGCGACCGCCGCAGACTTGCCATTTGGTCAGCTGCAAAATCGTCATACGCAAAGCTACCTAACCAAAAGACAGCACCCTTCATTTTGCCCTTTTAGGGCCTTCGTTTTCCGTTTGACTAAGCTGCCTTGATTTGAGCTCGCCCAGAAGTGGACGCGCAAAAGTGCTCTATCTGGGGAAGCCAGCTCGAGCAGTTCCCAGCCATTGTGGCCGGGAGATTGATGACGTTATTCAACCGCTGTCTTTCCATTTTTCACTCGTAGAGGTTCTCAAATGCATTTTGCGAAGTTCATTCCCGTTATTCTCCTCGCGTCCCTGGTCATGGGCGGAGCTGCTGCGCGCTGCCAAGCGAACATAACTGAAAGCCAAACCTCCGCAATCTATGTCGATAGCCAAAGAGGTTCTGATGCGGCGCTGAATGCGATGAGTTCCACTAACCTCGCGAGTACTCATCTTGTGGGTACGAGCGTTGCGCCTCTGCAAACGATTCAGGCCGCAGTCAATCTCGCTACCTTGAAAAATCAGCAGAATATTGCCGCGAGAATTGTCGTTAACCCTGGCGTATATCGCGAATCAATCAACATCGGGGCAAGTCAAACAACAGCTGCTCTGACGATCGAGGCTTCTGCCACAGGCGCGTCAGTGATTTCTGGATCCGATGTGATGTCGGGATGGAAGTACGACACCGGTGGCATATATTACCATTCGTGGAGTTATAACTTCGGGGAGTGTCCGATCCCCTCAGGTTGGCCAAATATCTCCGCCCTTGGTCGACGCACTGAAATGATCTTTGTCAACGGGACCTCACTGACTCAGGTCTTGTCATCATCGGCGCTGGCGCCCGGCAAATTCTACGTGGACGAATCCATTAATCAACTGCTCATTAAACCTCCGGCCAATACAAATATGTCCACAGCGGTCATCGAAGTTGCCACACGCTCGCAGATTCTGAATGTTTCCGGGCGCAGCAATCTGGTTGTTCGCGGGCTCACCATTGAACACGCCAGGAGTTGCGTAAACACCAGCGCAGCGAGTATCACCAACAGCAACGGCGTCCTGGTAGACAGCGTTCAAGCTAATTGGAACAATTGGGGCGGCTTGGAGATCACTTCCAGCAGCAACATAACAGTCCAATACTCCGAAGCTAGCCACAATGGTGGCGTTGGATTGCATGGTTACCAAGATGTAAGTTCCCTTTGGACAAACAACAAGACCGACTACAACAATTGGCGGGGGGCCGCAGGAGGCCTATTGGACTGGGGGATGGGCGGATTCAAGTCTCTCTTGATGCACACTGCAACTGTGCGATATCACCACTCCTACGGCAATCAGGCGCAAGGCCTGTGGTTCGATACAGACAACAAGAACATCACCATAGACACTGTTTACCTGTCTAACAATCGCCTGGCCAATTTACAGCTTGAAGCGAATGAAGGACCAATCGTGGTCAAGAATAGCTACCTCTGCAATGGCTTGGCGGGCGCAGAGTTGCTCAACAGCGCAGAAACGACATTCCAATCCAACACCTTTTACAACAATGGCGCCTCGGGTCAACTGTATGATGCGCAGATTTTTGTTGGTGGCAGAAATGGGGGTCATGTCATCCATGACTGGCAGACCGGCGCCTACTATGATTTGTTTACAAAAGACATGGTCATGACCGGCAATAAATTTGCAGATGTCAATTCTGGCCAGTTTGTATTTGGGACTTACCTGGGCGGCGGAGACTGGTCAGATTTCGCGAACACGCTCAATGCGGGCAGCAACCGTTGGTACGATCCTCACACTACTGATGCGTACAAGATGCCGAACGGGGTCAAAGTAAACTTCTCAAGCTGGAAGAGCGCGGTAGGGACTGACTACTCATCGAGTTGGGGCGCCCTGTCCACATCACCGGCAAGTTCCTGCGCGATAGCGAGCCAATAAATTGTAGTTTTCAACCGCGTTCAATTAGTGCTTGGCGTGGACAACATGAACGCCAGCGTGTCCGGGCGCGAGTCCTTGAACGGCGCCGCCGAACCTGGACGCGATCTCCTGGAAATTGATGTCTTCGATGGCACAAAATCCGTGCGAGCGAAGAATCGCTGCAATGCCAGCCGGCTCGAAACGGGTGGCCGAACGTTCACCAATTTTCTCAAGCTGTTCGGCCCGCTCCTTTTCAATTTGCCTTAGCTCTTCTGAGAATGCCTCGGGAGGCTCCACGTAGTCGAACACCACCTCCGAGTTCTGGATTGACGACATGTAGTCCAACGTGCGGTCGATGGCGTCCTGTGTGAGATATGGCACAACCCCGAGCCAAGTGAAAAACGTGGGCGAGTTCTGCTGAAAGCCTGCGGCGACAAGCTTCTCTCCCAGATCGTCCTGCTCGAAATCGACTGGCACGAGAACGAGGCATGGCGGAAGTGCGATTTGAGCTTCAGCCAGGCGCTGGCGTTTCCATGTCTGCGTCGCGGGGTGGTCCACCTCATAGATGCGGATCTCTAGTGCTCCATGGGGATTCCGGAGAGCGAAGGTGTCGAGTCCGGCGCCGAGGATGACGATCTGCCGAACCCCTCTTTCGACGGCTCTTGACAAACCATCTTCCGCAATCCGGCTTCGCGCGCTGGTGAAGAGACGTCCGATGCTGGCCAAGGGGTGTTTGTTCGCAAATTGAAGCACGTCCTTTTCGTCTTCACGCAGAATCTTCATGGCAAATGGGTCATAGAGGATTGAGCCGTGATCGAGCAACTGATGAGCTGCTCGTTGTCGGGCGATTATCAGGGCCGTGCGGCTGGGTTCATCAGGCTTCATGTTCGTGGTCTCCGTTCTCATCACTCGCGATCGCGCGAGTTGTCGTGTGCGCGACTGGCGCCGTGCACATTACTGTGATCTGGTCACTCCTGCTTCCGAGCGGCGGTCACTCGACCGGGATGGCGACTCGGAACTTTAACGAATCTTCGCCCGGAGCGGACGCCTGCGACCGCACCGGCAGTTTTTGCTTTCAATTGCCGTTCGGGTGCGCCAATGTCTCACAACGAAAGAAGGCGTTCTCCGTCGGCGTTGAGGAAGGCGGTTCGTGCTTTTTTCTCGCGCGCCTCTGCTGACTCGAAGATGCGGGTGAATTCGGTGGTGGTTCGCAAGGGAGCGAGCCACGGATCCCGCTGCAATGTGACGGTGCTGAAGTAGCCGATATCGACCGATTGCGCCAGGAGGGAGTTCGCCAGATCGATCTCGCCAAACTTCGCGGCTTGCCGGGCGAGATAGAAGCGTGCTTCCGGGTCAGTGGTTGAGAAGTTCAATTCGCCACGCAGGATTGCTACACCCGCCATCAGGTCACCCCGCAACCAGGCGTCGAGAGAACCCATTGATCCCGGCATCGAATCCATCTTTGCCTTTCGAGTAAACATGAGAGCAGAGGCCTCCTGCTCCCTGGCCATGCAGGTCAGAATCAATAGGTCGAGGTAAAATCCGGTGCTGGTTCCGTACCAGAACAGGGCTCTTTCGTAGTCACCCAACGCGAAATGGGTGTGAGTGACGCTCGTGCGCGCCCGTGGATCGAGTTGAAGCGCTCGATTGTGCGCGGCCAGAGAGGCATCGAGCAGCCCGCAGTATCTGCAGGCATGTACCAAAGCAACAAAGAGTTCCGTGGCATTGGGGCGCGAAGCCAACTGCCCGAGCAGGCGGATCACGGCGTTCTCGGCTTCTCCAGCGTCGGCCTGTATGGGTGTGTACAAGCTGTGCGCGAGAACGAGATCGGGATTGATTGCAAAGGCCCGCTCAAATGCGCTGTGCGCCGCGCGATGATCGATCGGCTTTTCTGTCCCGAATTTCACGATGAAGTGGTAGCACCTGCCAAGACGCGCCCAGGCAGGCGCGAACTCGGGATCTTTTTCAAGACAGGCAATATAGAGGTCTCGAGCCAGGGCCATGTTTTCGGGTGTTCGCTTGGCGCAGAGCTGATTGGCCAGGAAGTAGGCGTTGTAGGCCTCCGGGTGGGTCGGTGTGCCGGATTGAGCCAAGGGCGCGGCCCGGTCGCCCTCTGCGCGCACCAGCGTGTGGGCAATGAGATGGACTAGCCCCTGATGTAGTCTGACCAACTCGCTCCTTGAAATGTCCCATGATCTTGACCACAGAAGCGTCCCGCTCTCGGCATGGATGAGTTGAACCACGGCGTGAATGCCGGCGGCGCTTGGACCCAGGCTTCCGGAGACGATGTAATCCACATCTGCTTCTTTGGCGACCACCTTCGGGTTCCATTGGACCGGATCGAAGGCCATAGCGGATTGGACTGATCGAATGGTAAACGCGTTCAACTCGGCAAGCGTGCTTGCAATCGCGTCGGGTAAATCGTGAGTGAGGCACTCACGGTCTTCAAGATCAGTGGTGGTGCGGAAGGGAAAAACGATGATGCGGATGGCTCGCGGAGTCTCAACGATGACCGGTGCGCGCGCTTTGTTGATCGCTTCGACCGGCGCTGATAATGGCGCGGCAAAGCGGTATCCGAGCTTGGGCACCGTTTGTATGTATTGCGATTGAGCCGGGGAGTCTCCAAGCGCCTTTCTCAATACAGCGATGAGGTTGGAGAGGTTTGCCTCTTCGACGAAGGTGTCTGGCCACAGGAGGCGCATCAGTTGGTCCTTCTCAATAAGCCGGCCATGGCTACGGATCAGGGCGCAGAGAAGATCGAAGCACTTCGGCGGGAGAGAGATCGGATCGCCAGCCCTTAGGAGTGTGTGCTTTTCCGTGTCGAGATCGAAGGGACCGAATGTGTAGCGTTTTGCGCTGTCCGCCTGCGGATTCAGCTGGGATCGCCTGCCGGAAACTTGGAGAAACTTGAGGTTTTCCATAAGACTTTTCCGCGGCGCTTCATCGAGGATGAATTCGCAGCCGTGAAGGTTGAGTGCTCGACGGAACTCGAGGTCATCAAGGCCGGGAGCAAGTAGACGAGTGTACCGCAGGGAAAGTCAAGGAGCCTCGAGCCGCGCCAACCCTCGCGCTGACATCGTACCGCAAGGAGAGACCATGAGGAATGCGATTTTGCTGTGTCTACTAGGGGTGTCGAGTGTTCTGGCGCAGGCGGGAACAAACTGCCACCCAGTTGGGGGGACTATCTCGACTAATTTCCTGGATCCCACCACTACATTGGGTTCCGCAACCGGAGACCTCGCAGGCGGGCTTGGCGTGACGGTCCTGAGCCTGGTGCAGAATCCAAACGGGACGGCTACATTTCACAATCACCATCACTGGGTCACGGTCACAGGCGACACGATCAACCTCCTGGATGCGTACGCGACCGCATACCCCACGGGAGTCCCCGGACTCTTTGCCGCCAACTACGACAAGGGCGTCACAATTGCAGGGGGCACGGGCAAGTTCCTTCATGCGGTGGGGAAGGTCAGCTCATGGGGAGCCGTGAATCTGATCACCAACGAAATTGTTCTCCGCTACGAGGGCACTGTCTGTTTTGCGGGTCGAGATGTCGACCAGTAAGAGCCGTTCGCGGCGGGGCGAGGGCGGCGATGTGCTGGATATACTCAGGGTTTGAGGCGCGCAGCCGCGACGGAGAGCGGCGCGTGAGGAGTGCCCGTTTTGGCCTTTACCCGCCGTGGATTTCTGAAGTCGCTTTCGAGGACCGCTCTCGTTTTGTCGCTGGAAGATGTTTTGAGGCTGGCACGGCCTGCGTTCGGGCAGGCTGCGCCTGCGCAGAAGCCGCAGGGAAACGCGCGACCGTCCTACGAGGCCCCGGCGAGACCCGCTCCCAAGGGTGCGCCGTCGCCGGTGACGGGAACTCCGCTGGGCGTGCAGTTTGTGGATGTGGCAAAAGAGGCCGGCCTCAACGTCGAGACGATCTTCGGCGGCGAGCACCGCAACAAGTATCTGCTTGAGACGACCGGCTGCGGCGCGGCGTTCTTTGACTACGACCAGGACGACTGGGTCGATATCTTTCTGGTGAACGGGTGGCGGCTCGAGGGGTTTCCCAAGGGCAAGGAGCCGGTGTCGCCATCTGTTCAAGAACAATCGCGACGGCACGTTTACGGACGTGACATTGAAGGCGGGGCTGGCGCGGTCGGGTTGGGGACAGGCGTGCTGCGTGGGCGACTACAACAACGACGGATGGAACGATCTCTTCGTCAGCTACTACGGGCAGAATGCGCTCTTTCGCAACAACGGGAACGGGACCTTCACTGAAGTCACGAAAGAGGCCGGGCTTGCTGCAGGACCGGCTGCGCTGGAACTCGGGCTGCACGTTCCTGGATTACGACAAGGACGGGCACCTCGACCTGTTCGTCGGCAACTACATTGATTTCGATGTGAAGACGGCTCCGCTTCCGGAGGATGCGAACTGCACGTACAAGGGCATTACGGTTGCGTGCGGGCCGCCGGGGCTCGAGGGCGGCAAGAACCTGCTTTATCACAACAACGGCGACGGCACGTTTGACGACGTGAGCGAGAAGGCCGGCATGTGGGGCACGCTGGGTACATATGCGCTGAGCTGTGGCGCGGCCGATCTCGATGAGACGGGCTGGCCCAATATCTACGTTGCCAACGATTCGACCTCGGCGACGTACTACGTGAATCAGAAGGACGGCACGTTCAAGGACCAGGCGATCGAGGCGGGCGTAGCGTATTCGCCGGACGGCAAGCCGCAGGCGGGCATGGGCGTTTCGCATCGGCGACTACAACCGCGACGGGCTGCTGGACATCGTGAAGACGAACTTCGCGGGCGACACCGATTCGCTTATATATGAACCTTGGCGACGGGTCGTTCGACGACCGCACGTACCAGGCGGGGCTGGGCATCAACACGCGGCTGCTGGGCTGGGGCGTCAGCTTCATGGACATCGACAACGACGGGTGGCTCGACATTCTTGTCGCCAACGGCCACGTGTATCCGGAGGTGGACGGAACGCAGGTGGATGCGGCGTATGCGGAGCGGAAGTATCTCTACCGCAACCTGCGCAACGGGCAGTTTGAAGATGTGAGCCTGAAGGGCGGCAGCGGGATTACGGCGGAAGCGAAGGCGCGCGGGTTTGCGGTCGGCGACTTTGACAACGACGGCGATCTGGATGCGGTGGTGAACTGCGTCAATGCGGTTCCGCAACTGCTTCGTTGCGATTCGACTCTCGAAGCGAAGCTGGGTGAAGATTCGGCTGGTGGGAACGAAGAGCAATCGCACGGGGATCGGCGCGCGGATCAAGGTGACGGCGCAGACAGGAACGCCGCTGCTCAATGCGAAGCCCGGATCAATGCTTACGCAGATCGAGGAAGTGCGGTCGTGCAACGGGTACTACTCGGCGAGCGATCTGCGGATTCACTTTGGGCTGGGCGAGGCGAAGAAGGTGGAACTGGTCGAGATTCGCTGGCCGTCCGGCGCAGTGGATATGCTGAAGGATCTGGACGTGGACCGCCTGTACGTGGTGCAGGAGGGCGGGAAGATTCTGAAGACAGATGATTTTTCGGCGGGCAGGCGGAAGGGGTAGGTTGCCGTTGCAATCGAGCAGAAAATGCAGGTCCCTCGACTCCCTGCGCTTCGCTCCAGTCGCTCGGTATGACCGCAGCTTTTAAGGTCAGGTGCGCTTTCGGGCCACGACGGCTTTCCGAAGCAACCTCATGATTCGCTCATTTTCAATGGTGAGCCGCTGTATTTCTCTTTCGAGAACTTCGATGAACTTCTGTGCCCGCACCGGTAGGTCTTTTCTTTCGTCGAAGGTGAGCACATAGGATTCCTGCAGCGGACGGTACTTCCTCAGGCTGAGGTCGCCCCCACCGGCCGATTCAACGAGACGCAGAAGCGAATCCACTTCGGCGTTGACGACGTTCAGATCCACCTCGCGAAGCCGGTCTAACTCATAGGTTTTGACGTGACCGATGTGGAACTCGCGCAGCGTTACGCCAAACTTTTCCGACCAGTGCGACAGATGCTTCCGCTGCGCGGGCGAGCAAAACTCAAGGGCATCCTTGACAGTCATCTTTCCATCGAGAACTTTCACGGCCCAATCTTCCTTATGTAAAGAGTGTACTTCCGGCTGTATAACCGGCAAGCAGATATGGAGCTTATGGGAAATTCAAGCATTTAAGGCTGCAATTGTCACAAAGTGGAGGCGAGGGCGTCATCGCGTTGGTCTTGTTGCCGTCTGAGCAACTGAGCACGACCAAGAGCGGCGGCGAACGCTGGTGGAGTGCGGTGTCTGTCCCGTCTTCAATCATTCTGCCTTTTTGTTCTGGTGGTGCCTGCAGTTTACCTCTGGCTGGCGCGGCCAACGACGACCGCGGCCCGTCCGTCCGTTGACGCCGGCGATCCAGATGCCCGGTGTGTGTCATGCCATCGGGAGATTTGGGAGCGATACAGGCAGACTCCGATGGCCAAGGCCAGCGGCGTTGCGTCGGATGGGTTCATTCCGGCGGATTTCGAGCACAAGGCCTCGGGCATTCACTACCGCATTCGGGAAGAGTCAGGTCGTGTCTGGATGGAATACGAACGTGAAATGGCGCCGCCGGATCGCGCTTTGAACGGCCGTCTGGAGCTTCGATATTTTATTGGCTCGGGAAGGCGCGGACGGACATATCTCTTCGAGCGGCAGGGCTACTGGTTCGAGGCGCCGATCAACTGGTATGCAAAAGAGGGGATATGGGACATGGCTCCTCACCATCTCTCCGACACCTCGATGCCGCTGACCATGCCTGTCGATTCGGGTTGCCTGCACTGCCATGTATCCGGCGTGGCGAAGTCGTTGCCCGAGGCGCGCAATCGTTATGCGGGCGAGCCGTTTGCGCACGGAGGAATCACCTGCGAGGGTTGCCATGGAGATGCCGCCGTTCACCTGGCCACTGAGGGAAAGTCGCACATGCTGAATATCAATGCACTCGAGGCGGTGCGTCGCGATTCAGTTTGCCTCAACTGTCATCTCGAAGGGCAGGCGGCGGTCGAACGCGAGGGACAGGAGTCGAGCGAGTTCGTCCCCGGCGACAATCTCTTCGAACGCACGCTGTTCTTTGTCTATAAGAGCGAAGCCGGATCGGGCGGGCGGGCTACTTCGCAGTGGGAGGCGTTGCTGCGGAGCGAATGCAAGAAGCGGTCGGGCGACAAAATGACATGCACCACGTGCCACGATCCGCACGGCTCGCCGCCTGCCTCAGAGAAGGCTGCGTTTTATGCAACGCGCTGCCTGCAATGCCATGACCGGCACGGATTCGCGGAGAAGCACCATCCCGAAAACCCGGATTGCACGGCTTGCCACATGGCGCGGGCGCCCACGAACGATATCGCCCACGAGCAGGTGACCGATCACTGGATCAGGAGGCGCATCCGAAAAACCCAGCTTGCCCCGGCAACCGCGGGAGAGCTCGAGACTGTGGGCGGCGTTTCTGCAGGTGATCGCGATCTGGGTCTTGCCTATGCGCAGATGGCAGAGCGAGGGGATGAGGCCGCTGGTCTAAAGGCGCTCGAGTTGCTGCGCAAAGCGGAAATCAGCGGAAACGGCGCGCCGGGGGACCACGAGCTTCATGCGCGGCTAGGCTTTCTGGAACAGCTGAACGGCCAAAGCGAGAAAGCAGCGGCGGAATACCGTACTGCGCTCCAGACCGCACCTTACGACTCTCTGGCTGCCGGCGACCTGGCCCTGATTGAAATAGGTCAACGGCATTACACGGAGGCAACGAGACTTTGGCGTTCGGTGTTCGACTGGGACCCATCGCTCTCTGCGGCGGGATTGAACCTGGCAACCGTTGAGTGCGCACAGGAAAACGGCACGCAAGCTCTTGAAACGCTCGACCGGCTGCTGGAGTTTTCACCTGATGATGAAAAGGCACGGGCATTTGCCGATGCGGTCCGCTCCCGGAAGAAGGCGTGCAGAATCAAGTAAGGCATCAGCACGCGACGCTTCTGGCGATGCGTGCCCGGCTTCTATTGATGGGGCGAGACATGAGGTGACTCAACGGAAGCGGGGCTCTACCTTGCCGCATTCAAAGGAATGTCATACCCAAGACAGGGGATTGGGGCGCGATAGCGTGAAATGCGCAGGTCAAAATCTGCAGGGCTTAGTCCGGAGCCTGGAGAACCTACCCCTTGGGAATTCTGACAAGTTCGAGGCCCGGGCCCAATCATAAGCCACTGTGGTAGCTCTTGAAGAATCAACAATTTGATCGAGGCCAATTCCAATCGAAGGATGCAGAAGGAGAGAGCCGCGCGTTTCATGAGAAGAGGATGGGGCGAAGCGTCAGAGTGGCGAAACCGACATCTAAAATGAAATATCAAATAACCGCAAACAGAAGACAATTTGCTATGTATGTCGATGAGACAAATATCCGAAACGTCGAGCGCGAGATGCCGGGATCAGCCGCCGGGTTGCCCAGGGAAGGTTCCAGTAAATCGGTTTAGAACTCAAGGTTTAGTCGGGGTCATCGGGCGACTCGGCGGGAAGACTCCGGGCGTCGTCGAGGCTTGTAAAGGCTTCCAAGTTTTGACATATCGATTTTAGGCCCTCTCCAGCCGCATTTCATACATCTGACATTGACAGGGGTGGCAAAAATTCAGTAACGTTTCGTGTTGCTACGGAGTCTGCGTCTTTAATCGCTCGTCAGATGTTCTTCCGAGCTGCGACGCCGGTTTTTAGCGAGCCTGCCATTGAGGTGGGTGCGCCTTGTTAGCCGACTAGCCGAAGTCACACTGCCAGCCGGCAGGATCATTACAAGTTCAAAGATCACGAACCACGGCAAGAAAATTTCAGGAGACCGCATGAACAGAATGTTTCGCACAGCCCTCGCGCTGGGCATATTTGCCTGCGCGAATTTGCTCCTCATTGCGCCGGCCAGTGCACAGTCTGTATACGGGTCGATTTTTGGAACCGTATCGGACAAGACCGGGGCGGTAATCCCAGACGCGACAATTTCGGTAACGAGCGCAACGAAGAATACGACCGTAACCGTCACCTCGAACGGGTCGGGCGACTACAGCGTTCCGCACCTCATTCCCGACACTTACAACCTGAGGGTGGTGGCCAAGGACTTCAAGCCCTTTGAGACGAAGGGCATCGCGGTTCAGGCGGACACATCACCGCGCATCGATCCACAGCTCGAAGTGGGTTCCGATACCGGGACGACGGTCGAAGTGAACGCCGACGCAGTACCACTGTTGAAGACGGACCGCTCTGATGTTTCCACAGTTTTCGATCAGCAGCAGATTTCGAGCCTTCCGGTCGGCGACCAGAACTTCACCAACCTTCAGCTCTTGCTGCCGGGCGCGCAGAAACTGGGATGGTCTCACGCGGCGGATGAGAATCCACAGGCATCGCAGCAGATCATGGTGAACGGCCAGGCCTTCGCGGGCACGGCGTTCGAGCTTGACGGCACTGACAACCAGGACCCGATCCTGGGAATCATCGTCATCAACCCACAGATGGACGCGGTGACCGAGACCAAGATCACCACGCAGAACTTCGATGCTGAGCTGGGCAAGGCTGTTTCTGCGGTTGTGACCGCTCAGACCCGTTCGGGATCGAACGCATTCCATGGCAGCGCATACGATTTCCGCACGGGCAATGCGAATCTGGCTCGCGATCCATTCCTTCAGGCGCCGCACTCCGTAACGCAAGCGGAAGGCCTGCCGGATTCCATTCCGCCCGGGTTAAAGAACCGTTTTGGCGGAACGATCGGCGGCAGGATCATTCGGGACAAGCTCTTCTTCTTTGGGGGCTATGAAGGTCAACGCCAAAAGGTTGGCACAGCTGCAAACGATACACTTCCGACTGAGCTGCTGATGGAGACGTGCCTGGGCAAAGAGACCGGCCCCAGCGGAATCGCAGGTTGCGACTTCAGTGAGTACGCGACGCAGCTTGGTGGGAGTGGCATTCTCTATAACCAGAATGACACCTACATCGACGCCTCGGGGAACAAACGTCCAAAACCGTTCCCCGGTAATGTCATTCCGACGGCCCTGCTGTCGCCCCAAACTCTGCTTTTGCTCGGGTATCTCGAACCATATTCCAAGGGAATTGGTCTCGGCAGCGTGGGCAAACTGAATGGCCTGGACACCAACTACAACGGCTCCGGCACCGGCCTGTTTAACAGCGATGCGTGGACGGTTCGCGGGGACTGGACAGTGAGTCAGAAGATGCACGCATTCGGGCGCTTCTCCCGTTTTACTGACACGCTTTCAGGCGCGGTGATGTTCGGCGCTGCAGGCGGTCCGGGCTTCGGCATTGGCAACTACGGCGGCAACTCCTCCGGCGCCAACGACAGCACGGCTGCCGGCATGGACATTGCCATCAATCCAACGCTGCTCACCGACTTCCGGCTGGGCTATTACCGCTACGACGTGGTCGACTCCAAGCATGACCAGAATGTGGAGTTCGCCAACACTCTGACGATTCCCGGCATCAACACGGGTACTTACTACACGGGTGGTTCTCCGGGCTTCGTTCCGACGAACCTGCCCGGTGGATCGGGTGGAACCCAAAATACGGCCTACGGTGACGGCTTGAACGTCAATCGATGCAACTGCCCGCTGACCGAAAAGGAAGATCAGTTCCAGATCGTCAACAACTGGACCAAGGTTCTCGGAAATCACTCGGTCAAGGTGGGTGTCGATCTTCGCTATGCGCGGAACCTGCGCGTCCCGTCAGACACGGACCGCGCCGGCCAGCTGAACTTCGCGGCTGGGCCGACCTCTGACCAGGGAGCGAAAACACAGGGCGGACTTGGATTGGCCACGTTCATGATGGGAAATGTGACAAGCTTTGGCCGTTATGTCTCAACCTCGACCAATGCAAAGGAATTCCAGAAGCGGACATTCTTCTACGGGCAGGACACCTGGCGCATAAATCGCAAGCTGACGGTGAACATTGGCCTGCGCTGGGAGCTGTACTTCCCAGAGTCGGTGAATGCCGACGGGAACGGATCACTCCTTAATCTGAACGACGGCTACCTGCACGTTGCTGGTGTAGGTGGCATTCCGACCGACATGGGCTCGAGCATCGAGAAGAAGAATATGTTTGCGCCACGTGTCGGACTCACCTACCAGCCGAATGACAAGACCGTCATTCGCGCCGGATACGGCCGCAGCTTCGATATCGGCGTCTTCGGATCGATCTTCGGTCACGTGGTCACCCAGAACCTGCCAGTCCTGACAAACCAGAGCGTCAACGCATCAAGCACCACGACAGCGGCGTTCACGCTTACCCAGGGACCGCCGGCACCGGTGCCTGTTGCCGTTCCGTCGAATGGCCTGCTGCCGAATCCTGGATGGGCGGTGAACTCAAGAGCACGGCCCTTCCCGCTGCGGTTCCCGACGATCGACGCGTGGAATGCCGCGTTTCAGCGTGCGATCACTCCCAACCTGACATTCACAATGGCCTACGTTGGGAACAAGGGAACCCATACCATGGGCGACAGCAGCGGAAACCAGACCAACTGGAATGAGGCTGCGATCAACCTTCCGGGCGCGAACAGTCCGACAGGCCAGGCACTTCACTATGACCCGACGGTGCCTCAAAACATAATCTCTGCCGGTGGCGGAGTGGCGACGCAAAATTACCTGCGCCGTTACTTCGGCACGTCTCTGCCTGCTTGCAGAGACGCCCTTTACCCGTCAGTGACCGCCCTGCGCCAGCTCGCGGGAGATCCGAACGGCTATCTCCAGGCAGGCGCCTGCGGGTGGACGAGCGATCTTCAGTACTACGTCGATAACCTGAATACATCGTTCGAAGCACTGCAGGTGACGCTTGCACAGGGTATGTGGAAGGGGTGGGCCTACACGGCGAATTACCAGTGGGCAAGCGCGTTTGCCGTGAACACTGGCTTCTCAAGCTGGGATCCCAAGGCTGCTCGCGGACGCGACAGCAATGTGCGTGGGCAGCAGATAACCTGGTACGGAAGCTACGATCTGCCATTCGGCCACGGAAAGCAGTATGCATCGAACAGCCGAGCGATGAATCTGCTGCTTGGCGGATTCCAGCTAAGCGGAGTATTGAACTGGGCGGGCGGTACGCCGTTCGGCCTCAACTACAACGAGTCCGGATCCAACGTTCCGGGCAGCGCTCCGAATTACCCGAGCTACACGTATGGCGGCCACATGCAGACGAGCCTGAGCGGGTTCACGTCCGGAAAAGGCACGGGTACCCGTTCTTTCTACGCGCAGCAGATTCCGTGTGCTCATATCGGCTGCACTGGCGGAAGCGGCTCGCTGACTAATCCCCTGGACGTCGCAGCCAGCAGCGGACTCTTCAAGAATCCAGGTCTCGACACGATCGGAAACGTGGGTCGTAACACTTACATCGGCCCGTCGTTCTTTAACACCGATCTGGCCGTAACGAAGGCATTCACCATCCATGAGCAGTATGCTTTCAAATTCCGCATGGATGCGTTCAACGCCTTCAACCACATCAACCCCGGCAACCCGGGCGGCAATATCGAATCTCCCGGCACGATCAACGGCCAAGGACCGGGCGGTCAAACCCGCCAGCTCATATTCTCTCTCCGCTTCCAGTTCTAGAGCGAAGGAGCCGCAACCAACCAGCGAGGGGATCCGCCACAGCGGGTCCCCTCTTCTTTTGAGGGCGTGGCGGCAAGAGGTTCTGCAACTGCGCAAAGAGAAGCAGGTTTCGCGGGGTTAGACTTGGATATCAGGACCGATATGTATCGCCTTATAGCTAGTGCTGCCCTGGCCATCTGTTCCATTGCTGCGTGCGATGCGCAGACGCGGCAGAGTGAAGTCAGTTCCGGTGCTGACGCAAATCCCCCTGTAACTTATGAAACAGCGAAGGAACTGGCTGGAAAAGGCCGCCTGGACCAGGCGATGGAGCAGCTGGATATTCTTGCAAAGCAAGATCCGGAGCCGGCCGGAATCGAGCGATTGCGGGCGATGATCTTCTATCAGCGCGAGCGATTTCCTGAGGCGATTGAAGCATTCAGCAAGGCCGCGGCACAGGATCCGAACGATCGCGAGTCGATTGAGATGCATGGGGTGAGCTTGTTCCGGATGGGGCGGATACAGGAAGCTATTCCTCTGCTTGAAAAGGCGCGTGTGGGAGTGGAGCGCGCAAACGTCGATCCGAATTATGTGCTGGCACTCTGCTATGCGGACGTGCAGCGCTACGACGATGCGCGCCATGCGTTCGCCGTCCAGTACGGCTTTGCGCCTGATTCGGCGGAGGCATATCTGCTGGCAGGGCGGCTCTTTCTGCGGCGCGAGCTTCGCGATCAGGCCGGTGCGAATGCGATGAAGGCGCTTGCGATCAATCCATCTTTGCCATTGGCCCATGAGCTGCTAGGTGAGGTGGCGCTTGCGAGGGCGGATACGGAGGCGGCGATCCACGAATTCGAAGAGGAGCGGAAGCTGAATCCTCTGAACGCCGATCTCTATGACCGGCTGGGCGATGCCTACCTGCGCAACGGACAGTATACGGAGGCGCTGGAGGCGCTCAATCGCGCGGTGCTGCTGGAGCCGGCCTCCACTGGTCCGTATATTTTGCTGGGACAGACGTTTCTGAAACTCAAGCAGCCAATTCAGGCGCTGCACTATCTGGATCACGCGGTGAAGATGGACCCGTCGAACTACATTACGCATAACCTGCTTGGGCAGGCTTACAAGGCCACGGGCCAGTTGGCCGACGCGAATCGCGAGTACAAGATGGCGGTGGATCTGCAGCACCAGCCGATTCCGAAGCCGGCGGGGAAATAGTCGATGCGGTGCGGGAACGTTTTGAACACCGTGGTCCTGTGCGTACTCGCCGCTGCTCCGCTGGCCGCTGCAGCGCAGGGTACACAGCCGGCGACGAGCGATGCGACCGAGCAGATCAAGCAGGCGGATGCTGCATTTCGCGCGGGGAGCGAGGCTCGCGAGAATGGCAACCTTGAGGTTGCGCGAACGAAATTCAGTGAGGTTGTCAGGCTCGCGCCGCAGATTGCGGAAGGGCACGAGGCGCTGGGTTCAGTGCTGCTGGAGATGGGCAGACCGGCGGACAGTTTGCCGGAGTTTCAGACTGCGGCAGCGCTGAAGCCGGGAGACGACGCGATTGAGACGAACCTTGGCATCGCTTATGCGCGGGCAGGCCAACCGGAGAAGGCGCTTGCTCACTTTGAGGCAGCTCTGAAGCTATCTCATCCCGACGGCCATGCATCGACGACTGCAGTTATCTACGACCAGTATGGGCGCGCTCTGGCGGCGGTGGGGAGGCCGGGCGAGGCGCTTGACCAGTTTGCGGCCGAAGAAGCGCTGACGGGTCCACGCGCGGACCTGGACGACGCGGTTGGCTCGGTGTATGCGCAGCAGGGCAAATGGGCAGATGCAGAAGGGCGCTTTCAGCATGCCGTTTCTCTGGACGGGAGGTTTATCCAGGCGCAGATTCACCTTGGCGTTGTGTTCCGGATGGAGGGCCGGGTTCAGGACTCGATCACTGCGCTTGCGGCTGCTGTTGAAAAGGAGCCTTCGAACGGTGAGGCGGCGGTGGAATATGGGCGCAGCCTGGCCGCGGCAGGAAAAGATGAGGACGCGGTGCGCGTGTTCACGCAGGGCATCAAGCTGGATCCTGCGCTGCCGGGCGCGCAACTGGATCTTGCCATGGCACTGCAGCGGCTTGGCAGGCAGGCGGATGCGATTCCATGGTTTCGTGAGGCGATTGAGCGCGATCCCCGCAACGTTACCGCACTGACGAACATGGGACTTGCGCTGACGCTGACGGGCAGCGGGAAGGAAGCGATCGACTATCTGAACCGGGCGGCCGCGGTGAGTCCAGGAGATGCCGTCATCTATAAGGATCTTGGAGTGGCGCACCTGCAACTGTCGGCTTTCGACGCAGCGATTGCGGATTTCCAGAAGGCGCTTGAGCTCGATCCCAACGATCCACAGATCCATTACGATCTGGGGCTGGCGTACAAGCTCAAGGATCGTCCCGAAGACGCGATTGCCGAGCTGAGCCGCGCGGGGCAGATGGATCCCGCGCTGCAGGATCCTCCGTATACGCTTGGCATTCTGCTGATGCAGCTTGGCAGGCTGGATGAGGCTGTCGTCGAGTTGAGGAAGGCTGTGGCGCTGCGTCCTGAGAATGGCGATGCGTGGGCGATTCTGGGAAGCACACTCAAGCAGGATTCGCGTTTGCCTGAGGCCGCGGAGGCGCTGAAGACGGCGATTCCGCTGCTGCCGGGCCAGCCGGGGCCGCGCGTAACGCTGGCGGGCGTGCTGGCAGAGCAGGCGACCGCGCTGAGCGCACAGGCAGATGCAGCGGAGGCCGCTGGAGATCACCAGAAAGCCGAGGAATTGCGAAGCCAGGTCAAGGATCTGCGCGCGCAGGCTGCCGGTTATCGCAAGGAAGGGGCGGCGCTGGCACGGAGCGCCGTCAGCCGGCAGAAGGCCAGCTTCTCGCTCAACGCTGGGAATCAGCTGATGCTGCGCGGGCAGATTGCGGATGCGATCGGGCGATACCAGGAGTCGATTGCGGCCGATCCGACGTTTGCGGAGGCGCACAAGCAGCTCGCGATTGCGTACGAGCGACAGGGCCGGGCTGATGAAGCCGCGGCGGAGAGGGCCAAGGCTGCGGATCTCGACAAGGCGAATTAGAATTGTCCTTCGCAATCTCGAGGCTCAAATGATCAATGCTGTCGCAAAGTTCTGTAGTTCTCTTTTGAAGAGACGGGCAATTTCAATCCGTCTCTTGATCGTGCCAGCACTATTGTCCATTGCATTGCCTGTAGTTCATGGGCAGGAGCGCTGGACGGAAGCCCAGGCTAACGAGTGGTATGCGGCGCAGCCGTGGCCCGTCGGCGCAAACTTTCTGCCGTCGACGGCGATCAACGAACTGGAGATGTGGCAGGGCGAGAGTTTTGACCCGGCCACGATCGATCGCGAGCTGGGCTGGGCTGAAGGCATCGGCATGAACACGATGCGCGTGTTTCTGCACAATCTTGTGTGGGAACAGGACCCCAAGGGGTTCGAGCACAGGGTCGATGAGTTTCTGACGATTGCCGCGCGTCATCATATCCGCCCGGTGTTTGTGCTGTTCGATTCGTGCTGGGATCCGCTCCCGAAACTCGGCCCGCAGCACCCGCCGATTCCAGGCGTGCACAACTCGGGGTGGGTGCAGGCGCCGGGGACGGAGATCCTCACCGATCCGAAGCAGTATCCGCGACTGGAGAAGTATGTCGAGGGCGTGGTGGGGGCGTTTGGCAAAGACCCTCGCGTGCTGGCATGGGATGTATGGAACGAGCCGGATAACGGCAACGACGGCTCATACGCACAAGGCGATCCGCGGAATAAGGAAACCATCATCCTTGGCCTGCTGCCGCAGGTGTTTGCGTGGGCGCGCTCCGCGCATCCGTCGCAGCCGCTCACGAGCGGCGTCTGGAACGGGGACTGGAGTTCGCTGGCCGCGATGCCGCCGATGGCGAAGATTCAGATCGAGCAGTCGGATGTGATCAGCTTCCATAATTACGGATGGCCGGAGGATTTTGAGGCGCACGTGAAGATGCTGGAGCAGTTTCACCGGCCGCTGATTTGTACGGAATACATGGCGCGCGGCGCAGGCAGCACGTTTGACACGGTGTTGCCCATTGCGCGTGAACATCACGTGGGAGCGATCAACTGGGGACTGGTTGCCGGGAAGAGCCAGACGTATCTGCCGTGGGACTCGTGGCAGCGTCCTTATGTCACTTCGCAGCCCACGATCTGGTTTCACGATGTCTTCCACGCGGACGGGAAGCCGTACCGGCAGCGCGAGGCCGATCTGATTCGCACTTTGACAAGCGAAGCGAAAGCGGGCGACGCGACCGGGGCCTCTGACAGCTCAGAAGAAATGAATCGACGCGAGTTGGTGCGCTCGGCGGCGATGACAGGCGTTCCGGCTGTTGCCCCGATGACGAATCGTTATTAGGTGTCCGCTTATTTTAGGTGGACTTTGGCCGTGGAATGGATGCCAAAAACTGGAGGGCAGAAGGCAACCATTGGTATATTTGCCTGAAACCGAGAGACAAAATGGAAATTTCGGGTTTATAAGTAGCTGGACCAGAAGCCAAGTTGACCTTTGGGCGGAAAAGGCATCTGAATGGAGTCAACATCGACCGCTCACTTTGGAATTGAATCTACAGGGATAGAACGTGCGGTGACAAAAGCTAGTTTTATCGGTTTCTTTGCTGCGATGTGCATGGTTTACGCTGCTCCCCTACCTGCGGAGGAAGCGGTAACGGTCACGTCCGCGCCCGGAAACCCCTGGGAATACAACTCGGAATTGATATTCAAGCAAGGGGCGATAGAAATTGCGAGGCAACATACGGATGCTTGGGGCAACATTACTTCTGTATCCGGTATCGTCCCCGACGGACTCATAAAAGGCTATTTCCCCGATGGCAAGCTCATGATCGAAATCCCCTTCGAGCACAATCATGCCGAGGGAATGGGGCATTCCTTTTATGAGGGCGCACTCACGGGAGATTCGTTGTACCGGGATGGCATCTTAAACGGAACACAGACGGGTTATCACTTAAACGGCAAGATCAAAACGCAGGGTGAATGGCGTGACGGAAAGCCGGTAGGACTCCATAAGCTGTTCGACGAGCGGGGTCGCCTGGAAATGACCACCGATATCAAGGAAAACATTCGGACAGAAATCCACTTTTATCCAGACGAACGTAAAAAATCTGCATGGACTTACGAGGACGGTAAATTGTTTGAGGCCAGCGAATATGGTGAGGACGGCGTATTGCGCATTCGTGCTACCAAATATGCAACGCTGAACGAATGCCGCGTGAGCACGGACAAACCGCTCTATACATCTGGCGATGCGGTTGGATTCTCCCTAACTTGCCGCTGCGAAGGGGCAGAGGGTTGTTTTTCGCCCGGGTTGGAAGCTCGCGGGTTTTTGGATTACGGCTGGACTAAGCATCTGGTGATTGAACGTGACGGCACGCAATACCAGGCGATTTTTTGCCCAATGAGCGCGATGGCTCGGCTTGACGCCTACTCGAAAGTTCTCTTTAAAGATGGCGAGCAAATCGCGAATGCACTTTACACGAGTCAGAAACTTCCGAATGGTTGTGACACGCGATGGGTAGATAAAACCGCTTATTCCGCTTGCTCTGATCATTTGGACTGCAACATTAAAGTATTTGACCGTAGTGCCGCTGTGCTGCCATCGGGGGATTACACCGCATGGTTAGATGCGGGACCCAAGCCCGCAAAGATCTCTTTTAAAATTGAGTCAGGGAAATAGGAAAGGGATTCCATCTAGTTGGCGGGTGGCCCGCATCTGGGATGCCCTACAGCTCGCAGAGATGTTGGAGGTCAACGTCGCATGATGATCCGTTATGCCTAAGGGACTGGCACGGTATCAGCAGACCGGTGATCTTCATTTCGTGACAACAGTGACGAGACTCAATCGGACCGGTTGATAAAATGAGTTGTGCGCAAAGCCATACTTGTTGTCATTCTGCTTGTCGTTCTCGTTCCGGTGGTGTTCGTTGTGGCACGCTCCGCGACGCCCGTCATTGATCTCAACAGCCAGATTGCGTCTCTCGGACAGGCCACACCGATCAGTGTGCACGTGAGCGATCCGCGCGGTGTCAGCAAGGTCTCGGCAACCCTGGAGCAGAACGGCGCGCAATATGACGTCTGGCAGATGACGACGCCCACGAAGGCGAAGGAAAACATCTGGAGCTTTACGGCAGGCGCAAAGACGACGCCGCAGTTGCGCGACGGCAAGGCCAAGCTGATTGTTGAAGCGACTTCGGGCGATCTGCTTCACAAGACCGCGCGCGTTGAGCGGGATTTAACCGTGGTGACGCAGCCGCCCAGCGTCAGCGTGGATTCAGAGCAGCACTATCTCTATCTCGGCATGGCCGATCTGGCGACGTTTAACGTCACGGGAAGCTGGACTGCGGCGGGAGTGCGCGTTGGCGATCAGTCGTTCCGCGCGTGGCCGATGACGGGCGGCAAGCCGGGGTTGTTCTCGCTGTTTGCGTTCGCCTGGAATATGCCGCCGGGCACGGTTCCGATGGCCTTCGCCTCGAATGCCGCGGGCAACGACGTGACCAGCCCGCTCACTGTGCAGTTCCCCAAGAAAGAGCAGCCGAAGTACACGGTTCACGATCTGCAGGTGAGCGATACGTTCATGCAGAAGGTCGTGGGCGAGCTTGATCCGAACGGATCGGGCGATCTGGTCTCGCGCTTTGTGAAGATCAACAACGAGATGCGCAAGTCGAACAACAAGACGCTCTCGGAGCTGCGGCTGAAGACGGCGGATCATTTCCTTTTCTCGCAGCCCTTCGCGCGGCAGGCACACTCACAGGCTGAAGCGACATTCGCCGATTTGCGGAACTACATCTACCAGGGGAAGAAGATCGACCAGCAGGTTCATCTCGGATACGACCTCGCGGTCACGCAGCATGTAGGGGTGGAGGCGTCGAATGACGGCCGCGTGGTCTATGCCGCGCCTCTGGGCATTTACGGGAACTGCATTGTCGTCGACCATGGGTACGGACTGCAGACGATTTACGGCCACCTGAGCCACATCGATGTGCATGAGGGCGACATGGTGAAGCGCGGGCAGGTGATGGGCCAGAGCGGCATGACGGGGATGGCGGGCGGCGATCATATTCACTTCGCCATGCAGCTGGACGGCGTCCAGATCGATCCCAAGGAGTGGTGGGATCCTCACTGGATACAGGACCATATCGCAAAGCGTGTCGATCTGCCCGGCTTCACGAAGTAATGGCGCGGGGTGGCTGTCAAAACAGGCAGAGATTGGCCCAACGGCCACGAATTGCCTGAATTCCAAAAGTTGTCGTGGAGTTTTAAGGTTGATTGGACCGAACGGGGGCGAGAATTTCGTTACTTCCGGTTAGGCGGTGATCCGTCCAGAACTCAGAAATCTGCTGCTAACGTGACCCCCTCGAGAGAGCTCGATGAGTGCCTCGGCGATTTATCGTTGGTTGAGACCTGGGGAAGATCGCGGGAGGGAGGCCTGTTTATCAGGACAGATAGTTGGTCTTAAAACAGCCTGCCATCCCCGCCTGGAATACTGCTGGACAAGGCGTAACGATTCCTGGCTCTTTGCTGAACTACTCTGCCCGAAGTGCTTTCATGGGGTCGATGGATGCGGCGCGGCGCGCGGGAAGCAGTGCGGCAATCACGGCGACGACAGAGAGGAACAGCGCGGCCGCCAAGTAGACCAGCGGATCTGTGGAAGAGTCGCCCATGAGGCTGGCGCTCGAGCCCATCGCGGAGTTGGTGAACGAGACGCTGGCCACGCTGCGGGCCAGCGCGAACGCGAGCGCCAGGCCGGCCGCCAATCCCAGGCTGGTCATCGCCAGCCCCTGGCGCACCACCAGGCGCATCACGTGGCGGGGCGCGGCGCCCAGAGCCATCCGCACGCCGATCTCCTGGGTGCGCTGCGCCACCGAATAGGCCATAACACTGTAGAGGCCGACAGCGGCGAGCAGCAGTGCCAGCCCGCTGAGCACGCTCATCAGGCTTGCGAGAACTTTCTGAGGATAAAGCGATGCGCCGATGAACTCGCGCAGCGGCGCGGCGTCAAACACGGTCACGTTGGGATCGAGGTCGCGCGTTTGCGTGCGCAGAATCGGCAAAATGTTCTCTGGATTGCCTTGCGTGCGCACGTAGAACGCTAGGTTCATGTCCTCGCGGTAGACCTGCCGGAAGGATACGTAGAAGTAGGGCGTCCCGGGTTCGCCCAGGTAGTGATATTTGCTGTCTGCGGCGACGCCGACAATGCGGAACCACCTTCCCCACCCGTGCACTTTCTTGCCGATCGGGTCGCTCGCAGGGAAGAAGCGGCGCGCGAACGCCTGGTTGACGATCATCACCCGTTCCTGGGCGTTTTCGTTGTCCTGGTCCGTGAAGTTGCGGCCCTCCAATATCGGGATCCGCATCAGCGGCAGGTAGCCGGGCGAGATCACGTTGCGGAAGATGTTCATATTCTCGTTCACGTGGCGCGCGTAGCCCTCGATCTCGAGTTCCTCCCACCAGCTTGGCTCAAAGCCGAGCGGGATGCCGTCAGAGAAGGCCACATCGGTGACGCCCGGAGCGCTGAGCATGCGCTCTTCCAGACGGCGGCAAAACTCTTTGCGCTGCGCGAGCGTGTAACCGTTGGTGGAGAGGTAGAACTGATTGAGCAGAACGTGGTCGGGATTGAAGCCGGGATTGAGATTCAGGGTCTGGCGGAAGCCGCGCAGGAAGAGGCCCGCGCCGACAAGGGTGACGAGAGCGAGTGCGACCTCGCAGGCGACGAAGGCTGAGCCGGCACGGCTGCGGCCGGCCTGACTGTTGCGGCCACTGGCGTTGAGGCGAGACGTGAGGTTGAGATGGCTCACGCGCAGCGCCGGAATGAGGCCGGAGACGAGCGCCGCCAGCACGGCCGCGCCTGCAGTAAAGGCGAGCACGGCGAAGTCGAGACGGGTATCCATGAAGACCATTTGCCGGATGTTGCCGGGTGGCAGCAGCAGATGGAGCGCATGGCTGAGCCACGGAGTTGCGGCAAGGCCGAGGCCCGCGCCTGCGAGCGCGAGCAGGAGCGTTTCTGTGAGAACCTGTCGCACGAGGCGAAGGCGGCTGGCGCCCAGGGCGAGACGCGCGGCGAATTCGGGCTCGCGCATGGTCGCGCGGGCAAGCAGAAGGTTGGCCACGTTGGCACAGACGATGAGAAGCAGAAGCACGCACACGCCCATGAGGATGCGCAGCGGGCCGACGAGCAAGCCCTGCGGTCCGTGTGGAGACTTCCAAAGCGGCAGCAGTGTGGCGCTCATGCCCTCGCTTACGTCGGCGTTGGCTAACGCCATCCGCTCGCCAAGCGCTTTCACTTCCTGGCGGGCTTGCTCAAACGTTACTCCGGGCTTGAGACGCGCAATGCCCAGCATGTTGCGATCGTGTCGGTCGCGGAGCATCCAGAGAGGTACGCCATTGAGCGCGGACTGTTCCATGTACGGAACCCAGATATCGAAGGCCATCGCGGTGATCGAGCCATGGAACTCCGGCGCGGCCACGCCCACGATGGTCAGCTCATGCTGATTGACGCGGATCGTCTTGCCGACAATGGATGGATCCGCACCGTAGTGCGAGCGCCAGTAGCGGTCGCTCAAAATCGCCAAGGGCGATTTGCCGGGAGCGTCGGGAACTTCGGCGGATTGGAACATGCGGCCCATTTCAGGCTGCACGCCGAGGACAGCAAAGTAATTGCCGCTGACCGTCTCGCCCCAGATGCGCTCCCCATGGCCTTCGGGGCCGACGCTGAAGGCGGCGGGACGGAAGACCGCCACGTCGACACTGCGAAGATGATCGCGGAAGTCGCGGAAGTCCGGGTACGAATTGGGCACCATGGCGCCGTTGGGCGTCAGGGATTCGAGGGTGACCAGACGCATGGGGTCGGCCACGCCGCTCAGCGGCTGGAGCAGGATGCCGTTGATCCAGGTGAACGCAGTGGCGCAGGCGCCGATCCCGATCGCGAGGGTGAGCACGGCGACGATGCTCAGAGCAGGGTTGCGGAGCAACATACGGATGCCGAACCGGATGTCGCGCAGTAAGTCGTCGAGCCACAGTATGCGGCCGCGCAGATTGAAACGTTCGCGGGCGGCGGCCACGCTGCCGAAGGATGCCCGGGCGCGCCGCTCGGCCTCCTCTTTGGCCACCCCGGAGGCTTCGAGTTCGTCCGCTTCGAGTGCAAGGTGGGAGCGGATCTCTTCGACGAAGTCGTCTGCGGAGCGGCGTGAGGACTTGCGGCTCGACATTTACACCCCCTCAGCATTTGGCTGAAGAACGAGCGCCATCGCACGGGCGAGGCGATTCCATTGCGTTGTCTTGGCGGTCAGCTGCTCGCGGCCCTGCCGCGTGAGCGCGTAGAAGCGCGCCTTGCGATTGTTCTCCGAGACGCCCCATTCGGCAGTAATGAGGCCGTTGTCCTCCAGCCGCTGCAAGGCGAGGTAGAGGGAGCCGTGATCGACAAAGAAAGCCTCGTCAGACTGGCGGAGAATGGCGCGGGCAATGCCTTGCCCGTGGACAGGGACGAGCTGGAGCACCTTCAGAATGAGCAGGTCCAGGGTGCCTTGCAACAGCGCGATGCGTTCGGATTCTTCCTTTCGGGTCGGCATACGACAGGAGTATGCGCGCCTTCGGGTCGGATGTCAACAGGAAGGGGTTCTGGCCAGTCTCTGGGCCGTCAACTGTGTGCAGGCCTAATTTACGCAATAGCGGCAACAACGCTCCGGCATTCCTGTGGGCAAGCATCGATCGGCCGTTACTCCCCTTAAGTCGGCTTGTGTCCAGAGGCAGCCCGAGTCTCCCTTTTCGACAACGGGCAACGCGCTCATTGAGCCGGGCTGTAGAGGTTTTTTCTGAGTTCCGCCCGGATCGTGGGCAACCCGGAAGTTACCAGATGTGCAACCCTCCCCAAACTGTTTACTCAATAGCAATTTCGGTTAGGCGGTCAACCACTCGAAACCGTGAGACCGATCCCCCCCGTACCGAAACTCCGGAGCCAGCCTCCTTCACTTCTCTGCCAGTGTCAGGGCCCAGATGTCGTCGGTTCCGGCGGCGCGAGTAAAAGCGGAGCATCCGTTGGATCAAGGGACATCGACACGCCAGTCGCACTAACCAGGTGCGTCTGCCTCAAATCGGCGACCCTCTCCTCCTTTCCATCCGGGATGCGAATGCGAAAGACTTCTTGGTCAACGCCGTAGCGCAGGAAGTAGATGGTTTGGCTGTCGGCGGAAAAGCAGGGGAACGACACGATGCCGGTGGTCTTCAGCACCGTCCATTTCTTTGCGGCGATATTGAAGACGCGCAAAAATGGCCCCACCCTGGCCAGCGCGGCAATGTACCGTCCGTCCGCTGACCAGCGCGGGGAATACAACCCGGCCGACTCCGGAATCATAGTCACGCGGTGCGTGGCGAGATCAAGGATGCGGATATCCTCGGTCCCGGCCACTGGCAGCCTTTCTGAGGAGACAATCTTCCGGCCGTCAGGGGACCATCCCGGGTCGTCCAATCCGGGATTGTCGGGCATCAGCTTCTCCGGACTCTTACCCCCATCAGAGGAAACGATATAGCTGGTGGCGGAGTGATCGAAACCCCGGAAGTCAGTAAAGGTGATTTGCTTCCCGTCCGGCGACCAGCGCGGAATGATTGGATAAAGAGGTGGATATGTCAGTTGCATGCGGTTGCTGCCGTCTCGGTTCGCCCGCCACAGAATGCCATCAGGGAAGGAAACGTAGGCCACAGACTTTCCATCTCGCGAGAAAGAGACGAAGTCTGCTGAGATGCCGCCCAGGAACGGCGCGAACAGTCCCGTCTTCTGATCGAATCGCGTGAGCGCGCCCACGCGCGTCTCGCCCACGGCATAGATCGTCCTGCCGTCTTTTCCAGGAATCGGCTCGCCCCAGTGAGTAGGTTCGCTGGTCAACCGAACCGGTTCCGCAGCTTGTTGCCAAGGTAAGCGGCGCCGTTCGTCGATTGCCCATATCTGTCCGCCCCATCCACCCACGAGAAAGAAGTAAAACCGGCCGTCCGGTGACCACCGTCCGCTGAGCTGCTCGCCGGGCACATTCCAGCCGGGCAGCAGGAGATGAAGGTCCGTTCCGGTGGAGGAAATCTCCCACAATTTACCGTTTCTCTCAAACCGGATGCTCTTTCCATCCGGCGACCAGTGCGGTTCCTCCACCCCTGGTCCGGGACTCGCCAGTCGGCGGGCCCCTGTTCCATCGAGGTTAACGATGTCAATCTCCGTTTGGTCTTCCGAGACGTAGGCGACGGATTTTCCGTCCGGAGAAAATCCGCCGTACTCCGACTTCGCGAGATGCCGGAAGGTTCCTCCGAGGATGCTCTGAGTCCAGAGTCCGGGTACTTCGCTGTCAACGGGCAAGGACGAGATCAGCAATTCGGAGCCATCCGGTGAAATGTCATGAATCCCGAACTGACGTCCCGGAACCGTCATGTGGAGCGGCACCCTATCGCCCCCGGATGCGGCCATTTGACTCGGTAAATTCGGCGAATCGGAATTGAGATACAGCCGGCTCCCATCCGTCGCGGAGACTCCCTTGCGCTGGCCATCGAGGGTAATCTGGGTATATTTGGTGATGCGCAGAGGCGGCGGTGGGCGGTGAAGGTACCAGATCGCGGCGGCAAGGCAAACCGCGACTAAGGCTGCGCCGGACAGCAGCCACACACGGAGTCTCCTTCGGCTCGCTTTCTTCGCCCTTTCGTTTCTGGCTTCGATTTCAACCGCACTGTCGATCTGGGCCGGAGCAGGCGCTTCGGTCACCGACTCCATTTGACTTGAGCTTGCGTTTCCATCCTCGTTGATTGGGGGATCGTCCAGTGCCAAAGGTTCGATCTGACCTATGAATCGATAGCCGCGGCGGGTGAGCGTTTCGATCAGCGCGCTCTTCCCTCCCGCATTTCCAAGAGCTTCCCGCAGCTTTGCCACCGCTTTATTCAGGTTGTGATCGAAATCGACAAACGTATCCGCCGGCCAGAGCTGATTGCGCAACTCCTCCCTGGTCACCAGCTGCCCGGAGTTTTCCAGCAGAATCCGGAGAACCTGGAAGGGCTGCTCCTGCAAGGGGACTTTTCGCCCCTCGTAAAACAGCTCTCCGCTGCCGAGATCCAACTCGAATCCCTCAAACCGGAACCGCTCGTAGGCCGTCTTTGAGCGCATGCCGCATCACCCTCAGCCGTGCGCCGAGTCTACCGCATGTCTTTCACCCCTTCAATTCGCACCTCGCTTTTTGCAAAGGACTGAAAACGTCTAGGGGACAAAAAGGGGACTTTCAAGGAATACGCCGGCCATTGCCTGCTTTTCTGTTGAAGGGCTAGATTCCTCCCAATTCTTTGACCGATACGGTCGAAACCACAGAATTCAGGGAGGAGAAATCCCATGCGTCGGGAACTGTTCAAACAAGGCAAGTATCGTTTTCCTGTTGCTGCTTAGCGCAGCGACCCTTTGGGGCCAGTCCGCCACCGTATCGGTGTACGGCACTGGGCTCAACAACCCTCGCGGTCTTGTCTTTGGTCCCGACGGCAATCTCTACGTCGCCGAAGGCGGCGCCGGAGGCACCATGACCACTACGCCAGCCGACTGCACGCAGGTTCCTGGTCCCACCGGACCTTACAGCGGCGGATTCACCGCGCGCATTTCCAAGTTCGACCGGCACGGCAACCGAACCACGGTAGCCGACGGATTGCCGTCCAGCCAGACCAGCCCCGCTCAAGGGAATCTAGTGAGTGGCGTCGGCGCCGTCGCCTTCATTGGGGATGATCTTTATGCCATTCTGGCCGGCGCCGGTTGCAGTCACGGCCTGATAGGTACGGTCAACGCCGTGCTGCGCATACATCACGACGGGACCTGGGGCCAGATAGCGGACCTGAGCGCATTTCAAATGGCCCACCCCACGAAGAATATTGCTCTGTCGGCCAGTGATTTCGAGCCCGACGGCACCTGGTACAGCATGATTGCGGTTAAGGATTTTCTTTACGCTGTCGAACCGAACCATCAAGAGATCGATCGCATCGATCCGTGGACCGGGGAGATCCACCGTATCGCTGACGTCTCCACCATCAATAGCTCCAAATGGATTGGCCCAACTCAACTCGCTCATCACGACAAAGAGTTTTACTTCGGCACTCTCGGCAAGTTCCCCATCGTTGACGGGAGCTCAAGTGTTTACCGCACGAAACACCACGATGATTTCGACGTCGTGGAATCCGACCTGACCACCATTCTCGGTGTCGCTTTCGACGACCACGATCGGCTGTATGTCCTGGAGAACACCACCGGAGCCGGCAATTTGTTTCCCACGCCGATGACGGGGGATATCGTGCGTTTCGACCGTGACGGATCCCGTCACGTGATCGTGACAGGTCTCTTCCTGCCTTCGGCGATGATCATGGGCCCCGATGGCAACTTATACGTCTCGAACGTCGGATTCGGCCCTCCCCCGGTTGGATTGGGACAGGTGTTGAAGGTCGAACTTTCTCACGAGTACTGAACTGGTTCTGAACGGATGGTGTTTTGTAACGAGCCTGGACTGTGCGCGATGGACACGCGAGGAAATTGGACCGTTCAGGACTGACACTCTGAGGGAAAAATCGTGCGCGAACATTGCCGGATTGCAAGGGGAACGGCGATGCTCGCGCACAGTGGGTGCAGAGGAAATTCGGATTAGCGGTCGCCGCCCAGCACGTTTTCGATGGGCGTGATGGCGCCGAAGAGGCCATGGGCCTCGTCTTCTATGCCGGCTGCGAAGAACAGTGTCGTGCCCGGGGCGGAACTGGCGCCGCTGGCGCCGCTACCAAAGTTGATTCCCCAAATACCTTTGATCGCGATCGGGGCGTTGTTAGCGTCGCGGAGCCTGCCGAGGAAGTGGCCCGTGACCGGATCGAAGACAAGAATCTGTCCACTTCCGAATTGGCCGACGAGGAGGTCGTGGCTGTATGCTCCGAAGTCGTTTGGCGCCTGGGCAATTCCCCAGGGCGCGTTGAACCAACTGCCGGAGTCCAGGCGACCAATGAGCTTGCCAGCCGGCGTGAAGACATTCACGAATCCCATGCCGGGTCCGTCTACCTCGTCATGCTTCGCGCTGTCCTGTTTCGCGTATGCGACGTAGATGTTTCCGCCGACGTTCTGAACATTGAATGGAGCATATCCGGGGGGGACATGGCTGTCCTTGAACGACGATGGGCTCAGTGTGACCGGGTTGAAGTTGGTGTCGTAGACGTTCACATTCGCCTTGCGGAAGTCAGCGACATAAAGGAAGTAGGTAGGGCCCACGATCGGATCGTTCAGGGTTGCGATGGTCATGCCCTTAAAGACGGACGTGCCTTTTGTGTCTACCTTCGTGGGGATGGCGGCCGGTCCCCCGTTCCATCCCGAGATCGTGCCATCTTCCGTGGCGAAGATGAAAAGTGCCGGGTTTCCGTTAACCTTAAAACCCGAGGTGCCGTTGAAGATCGTGCCAGTTGGTGTGCCGGGCATACCCTTGTTTACGATACTTGGGGGAATTGTGACGACAAGGGGCACAACGGCGCCTGCACCGGTATACAGCGTGGCGACGCCAGTTCCGTTATCTGAGGCCCACCATGGGCTGCCGGAGCTTCGAGATATACCCCATGGATTGACCAGGTTCGGATCCGTGGTGGCTGCCATGCCGGGAAGGTCTGAGACGAGATTCGTTTGCTTGTAGTGTTGTTGCGCCCAGAGAGAGGTGGAAGTCGAGAGCAGGCCAATCGACACAACGCAAAGGCCTGTCGTAAATGTACGCACTCCTATTTTGATCATGGGACTCCTTGGCGGCTGGTCAGGGCCGTGCGGCCAGTCCGATTCAATGGGACGTAAGGGGATACGTCCCGCGTGGAACGACGATACCGATGGGATTCGGGAGGGTTGTCAGCCAATTGTCATCGATTGGTAAATTCATTACTGCCATGGCCCGGTGGATTACGATCGCTCGGGATTGGCCGCGGAGCTGGAGAGGAGCAGGTACCCGGATCGCTTATTGGGCGACGCGCCAGGGGGACATGTTTGACCAGGTTTTCAGTTGAGCGAGCGCCCACTCGGCAGATTTGTCGGTGTGGCATGTATTGCAGGGATTCGGGATACCGAACTGACGGGTGAGCTGTGGCGATACGAACCGGAAGGTGTGGCTGCTGACGTAATTGTCGCCGAGAGTCTGAGCGATCTTGGGCATGTGGCAAGCGGTGCATCGGCTTCCCGTGCTGGCTTCCGCATGGTGCGTGTGCTCGCTCACGGTTCCGCGCAGGCCGGCAGGATTGCTGCGGGTGTGGCAGGCGAGGCACAAAGCATTCCCGCCGATCGCAAGATTTGACGGGTTCCGATTGCTGTGGACCTCGTGGCAATCAAAACAGCGAAGCCCACGGTGGTACATGACGCTCTGCGTGAAGTCATTGCCCTGCATGCGGTTCTTGTGCGCGCTTGCATCCTGCCAGAAATAGAAGTCCTGCGTGCCAAGTTTGGGCTCTTCCAGATTCCAGACGTCTGCGAGCCTCTGGCCGGGGAGAAATCCGACCGGCCAATCGACGTACTCTCCATTGACCGGCAGGTGAACCGGTCTCCCCTGACTGTGACACTGGATGCAGACATCGTTTCCGCGGACAAAATCGAGCGTTCCCGGATTGACGATGTTCTTTGCAGTTGGATGGGCAACGTGATCGCTGCCGGGGCCGTGGCACTTCTCGCAGCCTACGTTCCATTCGGTCACCTGACGGGTGGCGAGGTTGTAGTTTACGGAATGGCAACCGTCGCAGGTGGGGCCGGTGGGTCGATGCTCGTTGTCCTTCGCGTAGAACTGCGTCCACCAGTCCGTGTCGTCGGGCACGTGGTAGGGCAGCCATTTTCCGTGCTTGATGTCCCACTGCGCAGGGAGAGGAAAGTAGTCGTCGCCGCGCTTTGCGAAATAGCGCTGCTTCCAGCGGCTGCCATAGACGAACGCGACCTGGCTGAGATCGAAGGTGCGATTCGGATCAGGATGGGTGAAATCGCCAAGCACGGCTTCGGGATGAATTCGCGGATCGCGAACGACGTTGGCCATGCGCGTCTGCTTCCAGCCGTCGTATTGTTTCTGGTGGCATCGTTGACATGCCTCCGAGCCTACGAAATGCGGCTTTGGCTTTGGCTCCTGGGACATGGATGATCGCACCAGAAGGACCAGCGCAAGAACCAGAGCCACGGAAAAGATTCGTCTCATGCGGTGTGCCCTGACGAGATAAGTTGGCGATGCTTATTGCTCAGACGCCATCCCATTTTAGGCGAACGGATTAAGCGGAACTGAAACAACGGCTTGTGCTGACAAACAAATGACAATCGCTTGACTGGCTTCTGACACTTGTCACTGCGCACGCTTCTAGGTTCATAGGATGGCGCGCAATGATCAACGAGGCCCGCGCGTGGCCGCGCACTTCGCAAATGCGTCGTTTGGCGTGCTGGATTATGCGGCATATCCCATCGGCATGCTGGTGGTTGCTCCGGTGGTCTTGCGCGAACTGGGCGTGGCGCAATACGGCGTGTGGACGGTAGCGATCGCGGCAGTGAACATGGGTTCGATCGTTGCGTCGGGGTTCGGCGATGCCAATATCCAGCACGTGGCGACGAAGCGGAGTGCGGGGGACGAACAGGCGGTCATGCGGGCCGTCCGGAGCACGATGGGAATTCACCTGCTCCTCGGCTCGGCGATCGGAGCGGCAGCGTGGATAGCGGCGCCGTACATTGCGGGCCGTGTGACATCAGCCAGTCCGGAACTTGAGACAAGTTGCGCGTGGTGCCTGCGGATTGCCGGGCTTCTGATGTTTATCCGCGCGATCGAAAGCGTCTGTATCAGCACGCAGCGAGCCTTTGAGCGCTACGGCAATGCAGTGCGGATCAGCGTTCTTGCCCGGCTACTGAGCCTGACGCTGGCCGCAATGCTGAGCGTGATGAGTCACAGCGTCGTGTTGATCATGGTGGCGACTGCAGGGTTGACGGCCCTGGGTGCTTCCGTACAGGTCGTCGAGCTGAAGCGATTGTTACGCGCAGAGAGTCTGACGCCCGCATTCGATTCACAGGCGACCAGGGCGCTCATCAGGTTCGGGATCTTCAGTTGGCTGCTGGCAGTCAGTGGTGTGGTGTTCAGCCAGGCTGACCGGCTGATTGGCGGGACGTCGCTGGGTGCGGCGGGTGTGGTGGCGTATGCTCTTTGCGCCCAGTTGGCGCAGCCGATCTACGGAGTGGCTGCGTCGGGATTGCATTTTCTGTTTCCGTACCTGGCGGGCCGGCGAGCCTCCGCGCCGGTGGCTGCGCTGAGGCGTGCGGTGCTGCTTGCCTTTGCCGCGAACCTGACGCTGGTTCTGGCGGGCACGTGCGTGCTGCTCTTCTGGGGCGAGGCGATCCTTCATGCGTGGGTCGGGAAGAGCATCGCGGCTGAGAGCGCATCGATTCTTCCGGTCGTTGTGTTGAGTTCCGCTGCTCTCGGCCTGAGCGTCACGGGCTCGTACGCAATGCTCGCGCTGAAGCGCGTCCAGGCCGTTACCTGGCTGAACGTGGCCGGTGGCGCGGCAATGCTGCTTGTAATTGCATGGCTGCTTCCGCGCTACGGGATCAGTGCGATTGCGACGGGACGCCTGTTCTACGGGCTGATCACATTGCTGATTTACCTTCCCCTCGCGCTGCTGTTGCGCCCCGGCGCTACAACGCTGGCATCGATTTCAACCCACATTCCGGCCGGGGAGGAAGCATGAGTACAGGCGAACAGCAGAGGTGGACTGCGCCCGCTGTAGGCCTTCCGGCCGGAGTCAGGACGGAGACGGAAGTCGCGAGCGACAAACTCTACGGGTCCGATGCAAACGTTCTTGGCGTGCGCGTGAATGCGCTGGATATGGAACGGACGCTGGCGCGGATCAAGGAAGCGCTCGTCGCAAGAGCGAAGGGCTACGTTTGCATGGCTGGCGTGCATGGAATCATGGAGGCGCAGCGGAATCCGGGTGTGGGATGCGCCTATGCCGGCGCGATGATGACCTTGCCGGACGGCAGGCCGACGGTGTGGGTTGGGAGATGGCAGGGACACGATGGGATGCGACAGGTCACAGGTCCGGACCTGATGCTGGAGGTTTTCCGGCGAAAGGAATTTGCGGAGTATTCGCACTTTCTCTACGGAGGAAAGCCGGGGATTGCGGAGGAACTTGCGGAAAAGCTCACAGAGCCGATTTCCGTGGGCGCGCATCGCCGGCACATATACGCCGCCGTTCCGGGACCTGTCGATCGCAGAAGCCGGAGATTTGATCAAAAGGATTCGGTATCTCAAGCCGGACATCATCTGGGTCGGCATCAGCACACCGAGGCAGGAGCTTTTCATGCGGAATTACCTGCCGTTGCTGGAGACGACGCTCATGTTCGGAGTGGGAGCGGCTTTCGATTTTCACACGGGCCGGATCAAGGACTGTTCTGAATGGGTGAAGCGCGCAGGTCTTCAGTGGCTGCACCGCCTCGTTCAGGATCCGCGGCCCTTGTGGTGGCGGTACCTGCGGAACAATCCTGCATTCGTGTGGAAGATTGCACTGCAACTTGCGGGAATGAGAACGTATCCGGCAGAATGCAAACCCTTCGACTGCGGCCGCCGTGGCGACCTCCGCTCAGGATGACAGCGGTATTTGTGATGTGAACATCAGAATCAAGACACTGCCTAGGGTTGGTTGCATGAAATGCTGTCCGTCGCGCGCAAAGCATCCCTCAGGGGCTAAAGCCCCCGGGGATTATGCGGCTTTTGCGGCAATCAGGGCTGAAGCCTGATCTACCGGCCGTGCCCTTCAAAACCTGATTTATGCAACCAACTCTAGTAGGTTGGCTTCACTTCATTGTCGTATGGCTGGCCGTAGAGATTGGTGTGCTTCGATCCGTGCTGAAGGGCGGGGACAGGCATCGCTCCGAGATCGCTGGAGCCTGGCGCGATATGGACTCGACGCGTCATTTGCGAGAGAGAAGGCTGCGCCACTCCTTCAACCCAGACGTGCAACTCATAGTCCCCGTCAGGGACGGCGGAGAGATGAAAGGCGCCGTTGGAATCTGCCACGTCAAAGAGGCTGGTGGAGAGCGTGAGGACGACGGCGCTCATTTCAGGATGAATGTTGCAGAAGATGTAGGAGACGCCTTCTCTGGAAAACGTAACCGCCTTCGTGGAGCCGGCCTCATAGAGGCCGAGATCGAATCGTTTGCCGTCGAACAAGGAAAAGACGTTGTGGAAGAACGGATCCGCGTTGGGGAAGTTCACTGTGCTGCCGACGGGGATGACGAGGAGATGCGGCGCGAACATGCGGTTCTTCTGAAGCAGTGTGTAGTGATGCTCCGGCAGGAATGGTGCCGCAGGAGCCGACGGCAATGGCTTGAGCCAGAGAACGGCAGATGGCGTGGAGTGACTGCCGGCCTGCGCGGGAAGCTGAAGCTGCATGCGCACGTCCACGGTAGATGCGCTCTGCGCGTTCGCCGGCATCGCCGCCAAGCCGACGGCGAAGATGAGCTGTCGAATCAACATCGTCTTCGACATCAGAATCGGTACCCCGTGGCGATTCCAATGACGTCTCCGCTGTTGGTTGCGCCATTGACCGGCGAGCTCTGCAGATGGCGGTATTCGAGCGAGAACAGGAGATAGGCGCTCGGGCTGTAAATCACATTGCCTACGTAGGTGCGGTTACGGGCGAGGTTCAAATAGACTGCGCTGGCGGCTCCGGCAAAGGGCCTGAGCTGTTCAGCGGGAACCTGGTCTGTGCCGAAGGCGGCATTGAGTTCCAGGTGTTCATTGACGCGCTGCTTCAACTGTGCCCAGCCACCTGAGCTATCGAGCGTCCGATAGTAGAAATGACCGGGTTCGTCCGGGTCGGGACGGACGAGATAGTCCTTGTAGGCCCCGCCTCCCAGTCCGCCAAGTGCCTCCCCGTGATAAAGGCTGCCACTCAGCTCCGTGTGCGATGTGAATGGAATCCGATAGTCCAGCGTGCCAGCCCAGGTGTCGAAGTTGAATCCGAATACACGGTGCGGAGCGAAGACGCCGCCGACGCCAAGTTGCAGACCGCCCTTCTCCGAGCTGCCGAGCAGTGCGATGCGGCCCTCGGCGCCGGGCCAGCGGCTGAGCTCCGCGGTTGTCGGCGCAACGATGGTGGTCGTCGGTTGCGCGGCAGACAAATTGTAGATCGGCGGCGCGTCGGCCACTGCAATCAACGCCCCCTGCATCCGCAGGCGCTGCGAGGGCGTGAGCGGGACGTCGCCCGTCATTCCCGCCTGAGGATTCCATGTCCACAGATTGCCTGACCACGCGAGCGCCGGAACGGCTACCGCGGTGAGGGATGCGGGAGTGTTGGGAGCCGCGATCGTGTGGTCGAGGGAGAAAAAGGCATCCGTGTGCTCCCACTGCAGGTCTGCGTGCGCGGTACGCAGGCGAATGAGGCCGCCCGAATCAGAGTTACTGGCGGGATAACCTGCAGACAAGTCGCCTGCGAAGTCCACTCGAACGTCAGCGTGGCTGCGCGCATTGAAGAGATGGGGGCCGCGCGCGTCCAGCCCCAATACGGTCTGCTGGAATGAGGCTCCGGTCGTGCCATTCCCCGGCAACACGATCGTGGGCGTTGCGGGCGCGTCCACCTGTTTCGTATTGACGAAGCCGTTGAGCAGAATGAGGCCGTTGAGTTTGACGGGAAACTTCGATTCGCTCTCCACTTTGGCCTGTTCATGTGTTGCTATCTGGGCTTCCTGCATGGACTGCTGCTCGCGAATCTCATTGACCGCGGCGGAGAGTTGCGCGGATGAAGATGCGGCGGAGGCCGGCGCGGACTCGGCCAACTGTTTTTGCAGGGCTGCGAGCTGGCCGCGAATCTCCTGCAACTCGCGCTGAGACTCTTCAAGCTGCGCCTGAGCGCGCGTCATGGCGCCAGAGAGCTGTTGGAGCTGTTGACGGAGGCTTTCGTCGAGGGTTGACTGGGAGCGCGCATGGGCCCCGGCCATGCACAGGAGTCCGGCGATGCCAAGGATTCTGCACCCCACGGCGAAGAGGACGGCTGGTTCGCGACATGTGCAAGTCTGTTTCATCCCGCTGCCCACCTTTTTCGATTTGCGCCTTCAGGCGCCGCTTGTTGAACGATGCCACGTGCGATCGTCATTCGAAAGATCGTCTGGCCCGGGCGCGTTGCAACGAGAACGACTTCCCCCCCGTGTTCCGCGGCGATGCAATGCGCCAGCGTGAGTCCGAGACCTGAGCCCTTCTGCTTCCCTTCACTTACAAATGGTTGAAAGAGGCTTCCGCGGATGTTTTCCGGAACGCCCGAACCGTTGTCCTCAACCTCAACAGAAATGAAGCGATCCAGCACTTCCATTCGCACTTCGACACGGCCGCAACCGTTGCACCCGTGCGCAGACTGGCATGCATTCAGGAGCAGGTTGTAGATGGCGCGCTCGATCTGCTTGCCATCAACGAGGGCGGTGGTTTCGACCGGGTCGCAGGGATTGACAACAAGGCTGACGCCAACAGCATCTGGATGCGCGCGGACGAGGGTCATTGCACGCTCGAGCAGATTCGCGGTGAGCTCATGGGAGTGGCGAATGGCGGCCCCGGTTCTGCTGAAGATCAGCATGGACTCGATGAGTTCGGTCGTGCCGTGAACGGCTGTCCGGATGTCCATCAGGATTTCAGTTCGCTCGGATTCAGAGAGCGGAGAGGACGCGAGGAACTCCGCGTTTGCATAGACGCTCGCGAGATAGTGGCGGAGATCATGCGAGACGGAACTCGCCATGCGGCCGATGGTGGCGAGGCGCTCGGCCTCGAGCAAGGCCTGGTTCGCATGCAGGATCTCGTTGCGCATGGCGGCAAAGGCGAGACTGAGCTCCTGAACCTCACGCGTACCCTTGCTGGGCAGAAGATGAGAGCTGTCGCCGGAACCGAAGGCGCGGACGCCAGTTGCCAGATCTTCAAGCGGCCCGGTTACCACGCGCGACAAGGCGACCATCAACGCGGTGCCGAAGATCAGCGCGAGAAAGCCGGCGAAGATCACGAGTCGATCGATCTGGCGGATGGACTGCTCCGCCTGCGCAAAGGACTTGAGAAGGACGAGTTGAAGGGGCGCGGTCGAGGTCGGTGAAAGGTCACCGAACGACGTGAGGAATCGCTCGTTTTTGAGCTCCAGGGTCACAGGTGATTTCGAGCCGTGCGCGAAGGGCAAGGCTCCGGCGGCCAACTCCTGAGAGAGCGGCGGCTCAAGCGTGCTTGCAAGCACCTGGCCTTCGCTGATGAATGCGACGTCAACGGCAGTGGCCTGGCTGATTTGCCTGACGATGTCACGATCGATTGCAAAGCCGCTGATGACGTAGCCGAGAAGTATGCCGTCCTTTTCCTGGCCGAAGTAGAGTGGGCGCACCGAGCAGGCGTAAAGGCGGCCTCCGCTGACGAGATATCGATCAGCCTGCTTGTCGAGCAGAGAATGCAGCGGGGATTGGAGTGTCGCGTCGGCATGCGGAGAATGCGCATAGGCCGCCACAACCTGGCCCTGGTTGTCGGCGAGTGCAAAGAGATCGTTGCCGCTCACTTTCCAGAACTCGACGCCTGCGTCTTCGATGGTGCGCTTGTCGCTGGTGGTCATCAGCGCCTTGAGGCTGGGGAGATCGGCAAGAAGCGCATTCTCGCGCTCCAGGGCGCCGATGCGTTGAGCTTCGAGGTTATGAAAGGTTGTGGCCGAGTGCTCGAGATCGGCGGCGAGATCTTCGGAAACCTGTGCCTGCAGGCGGTGACGAACGATGAGGAGGCTGCCAAAAGTGGCAGTAGCGATAATGAGCGCCATCGCCGCGACCAGCAGCATGCGGGTACGAATGCCTAAGTTCTCTCGCATGCAGGCCGCTCCTGAGGCGTTCCCGGCACTTCGGTTCTCGACTCCAACAGTCTAGAGCGGTTCTCCAATTTCCACGCAACGTTTTGAGAACCGCGCATCGTGGCTCTTTCCTGGGGGAAAAGCCATTCAAGAGTCGAGTGCTCGCACGGTAGCAATTGGGGAGCCGCTCTATGGGACAAATTTGTATCCTGCTCCATAGATTGTGAGCAGATGCCGGGGATTGGCTGGGTCTGATTCCAGTTTTTGACGCAGCTTCAGGATCTGGTTGTCCACCGTTCGCGTGGTCGGGTAGGAGTTGTAACCCCAGACCTCATTGAGAAGCAACTCGCGGCTGAGCACGCGCTCAGCATTTTCAGTGAAGAACTTGAGCAGCTTGAACTCGTGCGACGTGAGAACGACGAAAGATCCGGCGCGACGCGCGGTCATCTTTTCGAAATCGATTTCGCAGTCGCCGAAGCGGTATACAGCAACATGCGTGGGACGCCGGCGACGGCGGATAGCGGCCTGCACGCGCGCCATCAGCTCGCGGGGGCTGAACGGCTTGGTGACGTAGTCATCCGCGCCGAGTTCGAGAAGGAGCACCTTGTCGACGACTTCGGTGATCGCGCTGAGGACGATTACCGGCGTGTCACTGGAGAGAGCCTTCATGGTCTGGCAGAGCTCTCTGCCGGAGATCTGGGGGAGGATCAGGTCGAGGACAACAGCGACCGGCCGGTGGGTGCGAAAGAGCTCCAGGCCGGTCTTGCCGTCTCCCGCAACTTCAATGGAGTAGCTCTCCTCTGCGAAGATGCGCCTGAGCACCTTCTGCATGCGCGGGTCATCTTCGACGACGAGGATGGTGCCGAGTTCAGCCTTGGGGGCCGGTGCCTCTCCCGCATCCAAGAGCATTTCCTTTTCGCTCATCATGGTCAATTCTCCTCCCGGAAGACAAGCATTTACAAGCATTTGCTTAGAAATGACAAAGTTTTGACAATCCCTCTCAATGCGATCCGGCGACCCCCGGCTGGCCTGCATGCGCTGCAGGTTTCTCGACTGGCGAGACTTGCCGGACGCTCGGCTCGATCCGATCGCGAGCGGCGGCTGGGAGTGAATGGCCCGCGGCGGCGACAAGGACCTGATAAAGGCGCAGATACTGACCGGCGATGACCGAAGGCGAAAGCTGCGGGAGCGAACACGGAAGGGGACGGCGCTCCCGGAGGATTTCGCGAACGGCTTCGGCGAAGTGTTCCTCTGCGCCGGCGCCGAGGGAGACAAAACTGCAGTGTTCCGTGCCCACTTCGCGGAAGGCAGGAATGTCAGAGCAGACGACGCGGCATCCGGCAAGCAGGGCCTCGGCAACCGGCAGTCCAAATCCCTCCACGATGGACGGAGCGAGAAGCAACTCGCAGTTCCGGTAGCACCACTGGAGCTCCGCATCCGAGATTCCGTGAGCGAGCGTGACGCGTTGCGAGAGGTCCGGCTCCTGCATCAGCCGATGAATGCGGTGGGATTCCGGTCCGGGGATTCCTACGATCAGCAAGCGTGTTGCAGGGTCGATCTCCCTCCGGGAGATGAGACGCCTGAAAACCTGAAGCGCGAATGGGATGTTCTTGTTGCGGCGGTGCTGGGCAACACACAGGAAGAACGGCGCGCCATTCCACGGTTCGACCAGGGCGGGCTTGGCCGCGGGCGAGGCAGGTTCAACGCAGTTGTGGACGGTGACAGCCTTTTGCAGCTTCTGAGGGTCCGTGATGCCGAGCCGAAGCCTTGTGCTGTCAGAGACGCACGCGATGGCATCGGCAGCGCGCAGGCACTGGCGGAGGATGGCGCGATTGAAGAGCACCTTGGGAAAACCAAAGTTGGAGGGAATGTCGAGCGGGTACAGGTCGTGAAGGCTGACGACGGTGGGGCAATGGAACGCGGCCCGGTTGATCGGCGAGGGGTACGAGATGTGGACCAGGTCCGCGCCAAGCTGCCTGGCGAGGGCGGGAAGCTCCGAGTAGTACCAGAAATTTCTGCTCACCGTTCCGGGCCGAAGATGAACAGCGTGTATGCGCAGCCTGGTATCCGCGCGTGAGACCGCGTCGGACACGTGTTTGTGTTCCCAGGGGGCGACCAGCACGTGAATCGCGGAAACCTCCGATCGGGTCAGGAGGCATCGCACGATGTTGGCGGCGTGCCGGGATACGCCCGACATGCTTGTATTTGAAGAAACGGCGGCGATCACGATTTTCATATGCATCGAACTCCAACAACACGAAGCGTTCCGAACGGCGACTCAGGCAGGTGCGCGACTACTTCTGACGATGGATGCGCGAGGTATGCGGCTCTCTGCCAGGAGAGATCCGAACAGCACGATCGACCACAGAGGCAACGAAAGGTCGAAAACCTCAGTGTCCGCAAGTCCGCGCACAAGGATGAAGAGAAACATTCCGACGAAGAACGTCTTCATTGAAGCGTCCTGCACGCTGCGAATTTCGCGGAAGACGCTCCGATACAAGGCGATGAAGATACACACGCCGATCACCCCGTAGGCATAAAACTGCTGCAGCAGCTCATTGTGGGCGTGCCTGGCTTCAAAGGGGCCAAATGGGGGAATGACTTTCCAGACCGAGTGAAAGCCATGGCCGATCCAGGGTTGCTGGATCGCTTCGTTCAGGATGTAGGCCCAGATGCCGAGGCGTCCTGTCAGGGTTTCAGATTGATTCCCGGCATTCGCGTAGTAGTCGATATAGGCATTGATCAGACCCCAGAAAAGGGCAACCACAACGATGAAAGCGATGATCGTCCAGACCCTGGCCTTCCGCGATATGGAGCGGTCCCGGATAAACATCCATGCCTGCGCGACGACGAATGCGATGATCGTCGTCTTGCTGAGGGTGCGAAGGAGCGTGATCGCAAGGAATGCGGCGGGGAGTGCCCAGCCTTTCTTGTGAAGGCGTATCAGGAATTGCGCCAGGAAGAAAGCGAAGGCGCAAGCGTAGCCAATCTGATTGGGACCCAGCAGCTCCTCGTCTCCGAGGCGAAGATCGGACTGCGAGGGCAGCATCCAGGAGATCGCGGCAATGGCGCACGACCCCCAGACGTATCCCTTCATCAGGGCCAGGGCCGTGGATTCAAGAGGATTCGAGCGCAGGAGCATTACGACGATTGCGAAGTCGCACGCCATTGCGCACCAGAATGCGACGGCGGCAGGGAGTGAAGCTGTGCTGGACCAGAACAGGCTGCAGCCGGAGAACGCGAGGAATACAAGCGACCAGCGAAAACTCTGTGTCGATGCAAAAGATGCTGAATGTCCGAAGGCCCGGGCCCATGGCGTCAAATGCCGCAAGGCCAAAAAGGATGAAGTTGAGCCCAAGGCTGACGAGAACACCCGCCTGGGGATCGGCACGGAAGATGCGGACCGCAATGAGAACCGCAAGCAAGCGGAAGGAGAAGTAGAAGCCAACGATTGCCGGGAAGGGCGCGAGGGTTCGCGGGATCGGGCGAAACTGAGCAAGCGAGATGGATGTAGTCGTCGTGCTCATTGTGCTTCTCCCTCGATGTTGTGCGATCTGCGCAGTGCGCTGCGGAGATCGTCTGCGATTCGCTTGCTCAGAGCTTTGCGGGGATCCTCGGAATCAACTTGCCTCCAGCGGTGACGAATCACGATCGAGGCTGCCGCGACGACGACGGAGAGGAGAGTGAGGAGGAGCGTGAAGATCGCGCGCGGCGGGAAAGACTTCTTCTCGGGAATGCCCGGTGAGTCGATCACGCGGAGCACCGGGATCTCCTTTGCCTCCTGAATACGCGCAATCTCGTATTGCTGCGTACAGCATTTCGAAGACGGTTTCCTCCACGCGGACGCGCCGGTAGATGTCTGCATATGGAACTGCCAGGCGTGGAATCTGGCGAAGGGGCGGATAGATGGCGGAGGTCCTGTCGAGCAAAGGCGCGCTGTTGCCGTCGGGAGGATCGTCCGCCGGGAGAGGCGCGGATGTGCCGCTCACCTTCGCGAGTTCACGCGTCAGATCTGCTATCCGCACTCGCATCGAGCGCACGCGAACATTCTCGTCGCCATAAACCTGCCTCAGCGAGTCGAGCTCGGACTGCTCCACGATCAGTTGCGCCTGCAGGTGGGCTGCTGCCTCGACGGTGGCTCGCGTTTGCTCCTTGATGTCGATCGTGGTGTGCGTGCTGGCGAACTCGCTCATGTCCTTCTGGGCGGTCTCGAGGTCGTTCTTCGCACCCGCCAGGCGGTGCTCGATGAAGACGCGCTCCTGATGCGCAGAAGAAGTGTTCGTTTTGTTGACGAGCAGGTTCAGCTCATCGAGATAGCCCTGAGCGAGGTCTCGCGCACGTTGCGGGTCCGGGTCTTCGACGGTGATGGTGATGACGCCGCTCCGCTTGTCCTCGGTAATGGATGTGCAACGGGCGAGCTTTTTTGCGGCGTCGATGCGATAGCGCTTGCCGTAGACCTGCATGAGTTGGAGCCTGTCGATCAGGCTTCCGCTGATGGTGGAACTGCGCAGGAGATCGACATAGAGCGGGCCTGAGGTCCGTGCGCCGAGCAGGCTTCCGGCGAGGGTGCTCAGGCCGCCAAGTTCGCTCATTCCGCGGCCGGCGAGAGCCGCGAAGAGGGCCCCGCTTGCACTTGAGTTCTCAGGAGGCATGATGCGCGCCGTCGACTCATAACGTTTCGGGATCAGGAAGACGAGTGCGAGACTGAGAACAAGTGCAATCGCAGCGACGCGCAGGAGCAAGCGACGATGGTCCCAGAGGAGAGCGGAGTTGGCGACCCAGTTGGGAGCGTCCGCTTCGAGTTCCTCGTATCGAATTGGGGCGACCTGTTCTGTCTGCATCGCAATTCCTGTCGGCTCATCCCTCGGGGGCTAAAGCCCCACGGATTATTTGGCTGCTTTGTCGGCACGGCTGAAGCCGTGCCCTATCAAAACCCTTCACTCTTTCACTGCGCTTAAAGCCGTACCCTTCACAACCGTTCACTCTTTCACTGTCCTGAACTTGTCAGAGCCCCGCTACAGCGGCGGTAATGGCAATCGATGATGCGATCTGCGCGGTGATCAGCAGGTTGCGCCAGAGCATCGAAGGGCCATTGACCTTTTGCGGAATCACGACCACATCGCCGGGTTCCATGCGCGTGGAAAGAACGTCGTGGTCGTACCAGTCGCCGGACCGCCGCCCGACGACCGAACCGTTGGCGCGAATGACAAAGATCTCCTTGCGGTTCGCGAGAGTTGTTGAGCCGCCCGCATGCTGCAGATACCAGCCAGCAGTTTTGCCGGGCACGAACGTGATTGCCGAAGCGTTGTAAACCTGTCCGCTCACGAGAACGAAGCCCGGCTTCTTGGGGATTCGCAGAACGTCGCCTCGCCGCACTTCGATATCTGCAGCGGTCCCCGCCCACTCATCGATATTGTTGGTGATTCGAATGACGAGCCGTCCCGTTGCGGGCTGACTCTTCAGGCGTGACAGGATCTGCTCCTGCTGCTGCTGGACCATCTGCAACTGGCTTGCCTGGTCGGAATTCGTGGCGTTCGTCGAGAGGCGCGCAGCCGCAGAGGACGTCTCAATCTGGCGAACGAGTTCGGCGCGGCTCTTTTCCTCGAGTTCGCGCACCTGATCGCGCGTGAGGACGGCCCCTGTGGGATAGGCTGTCTCGCGAAAACCACCCGCGCGTCGAAGCACGTCGCTCAGTTTTTCGCCGTCCTGAAAGCCATAGCTTCCGGGGTGAGCGACTTCGCCCTCAATCGTGATGGAGGCGCCGATGTCATTCCATCCGGTGATCTGATGGATGGTGAGCACGTCGCCGGGCTTGAGTTCTGTGTCGGCAGCGCTTTCGCCAAACTGGACGGCGGAGCCGATGCGGACATCTGCGCGTTGGATCTCGATCTTCCTGCCGTTGGTGACGTGGTAGCTGATGAGGTCAGCGGACTCGAGGAGGGCATCTCGCTTGAATCCGCCGGCCATGCGCACCAATTGGGCCGCCGTCATGCCGGCGGAAAGCGGGTAGGATCCGGGGCGCAGGACTTCGCCACGCACCTCGACTTTCGGCGCGTCCACCTCATAACGGCCAAGAACACGAATGGTATCGAAGGGCTGCAGCGCGAGATTGGCGTTGCCGATCAGCGCGTCAGGCACGCTGAAGTCGATGGTCTGCACGTGGAGATCGGGTGGGACGAGGCGCACGATTTCACCTTGAACAGCGGGCTCGGGCAACAGATCCTGATAGCTCTGCAAGACGTCGCTCAAATGCATGCCGTCGCGAAATGGCTGACGGCCGGGACGCACGACGTGTCCTTCGAGGTAGATGACGCGCTCGCTGTAGGGAACGATTGAGGCGACATGAATGCGATCACCATCTTTCACCGGGAAGGCGGTCATCGCCTTGAGCGCGGCATCCCGATCGCTGCCGGAAGTCAGATTGAAGCTGATCGTCTCGCGATGCTGATTGTCGCCAATCCGCTCGATCGCGACGTGGTCGAGCGAGGCGGCCGCAGTGACTCCCGCCTGCATTGGCGAGCAGATCCGCAATGTTCGTCTCGCCCTTCAGTTCGTAGATCGCGGGTCTCTTGATGGCACCCCAGACGGCAACCTGCGGGCCCGACGCGGGGACAACAAGCGTATCGCCGCCCTCGAGCCGTTCGTCGCCACTGCTTTCGCCGTGGAGGAGGAAGTCGTACAGGTCGACATCGCCAACATGCTGCTTTCCGCGGTAGTGCTGGAGCGTGCGGAGCGAGCCGACCGCAGTTGGACCACCTGCGGAATACAGCGCATTGAGCGGAGACGCGAGAGAACTGACTTCATACGAGCCTGGCCGTTGGACATCGCCCACAACGTAGATTCGAATCGTGCGCAGTCGGGAAATGGTCACGGCGACCTGAACGTCGCGGTACTGTCGCTTCAGCGCGTTCTGAATTGTGTTCTGTGCGTGCTGCAGGGTGAGGCCCGCGACCTGGATATCTCCAGACTCGGGCAGAGTGACATGTCCGTCGAGCGCTATTACGCGCGTGAAGGTCTGCGAGACTCCGCCCCACATATCGATCGTGAGGCCGTCGCCTGGCCCTACCACGTAATCCGGGCCGATGGGAACGTCGAGCGGCATCGATTGTGATGGATTGCCAAAGGGATTCGCGGTGGTTCGAGCGCGATTGAGAAAGACGTCAGAGCCGAAGCGCTTGAGTTGTTCGGGCGAGTCAGGGAATTTGCGTGTAGAGATCCCTGAGGGAAAGAAGATTGTAGGGAGCGGGCCGGCGCAGGACCTGCGGCTGGTCCGCGATGCTGCGCGCTTCCTTGCCACGAGGTTGTTGAATGTCCGGCGACGCGCCCATGCCGAGACTGCGCGGCGTGGTGAGCGCACCGGCTGCATAGTCACCGGGCATCACGTTGCCGTCCTCGTAGGGGACAAGTGGGTTTGCCGAATTGGCTCCGGAGCGCTGCATCTGAGATCGCATGGACAGCGGAGAAGACGGCCTGAGAGGCGCGGTCACTGGTGTCCATAGGCGCGCGTTGAAAATCATCGTCGGAGACGTAACCTCGCGCGCGCAGAAAGACAGTGATGTTGTCGCGCAGTTCTTTGCTTGAGGCGATCTGGCTGTACAGCATCTCGTCTGAGATGGAGTCCGGTTGCACCGGCGGTTGCTGTGCCTCTGCGAGCAGTGTCTTCAGTTCGACGACGACCTGGGGCCGATCCTGGAGGATGGTGATGATCTGAGCGGCCGACAGCGTGGTGCGTGGGCGCTCAGATGACCGGCTATTCTCGTCGAGGTCGGAGGTGCTTCCGGTCGATTCCGTCCCGGTCGGGAGCGTGGTCTGGGGGAGGGAGACCGAGGGCGGACTTTGGCTAGTCTGCGCAGAGATATTCCGGCCGCTGACAAGCACGATTAGCAAAAGGAACGCTGCGAGCAGAATATGCCTGTGGAGACCCTGGCTGGAGCGCAAGAAGTTGGAATGTGAGGAGGTCATTGTGTCACCTCCGCGAGGCGCCGCTGCCAACGGATCGATTCGAATGCGAGACGAAGTCCTTCAGCTACGTGAAAAATGAGACGGACCGTGGCAAAGCGCGCCTGTGCGCGATATCGACGAAGGCGCGAAGCGATTGGCTCGTCCGGTCCACCGCGCGTAATCCGCTGAGGCATGTGGATGGGGAAGATGAGGCGCCGACGCACAGTGCGCTCCGCTGCGGAGTTGGGGCGCAACTCTCTCAGGAGCAAAAGATAGAGTTTGCTGTGAGGGTTGTCGGCGAGCAAAGTATGGCGTCCGTACATCTGGATCCAGAGACAGACCGCAGGCGAGAGGCGATCGAGCGACCAGTGCTCGATCTGTTCAGGCGCACATGGGCCAAAGACAAGAGATGTCAAGAGAACCGCCGCACCGACGGCCAAACCAGCCTGCGGCTCTCCGGCAGCGATGAATTCGACCTGACGCCAGAACGCTGCATCATTACGGCGCGCAGATATGTGCCGCCAGAATTCCAGCACCCATGATGCGCGCGAGTGTTCGCTGCACATGTGCTTGAAGAGGTGAACTGCCTGCTGCACGAAGATGTCAGCCGGTGACAATGCGGGCAGAGGCACGCCTTGAATGGAGCGGAGCTTTGCGCGATCGAGGAGGTCGGAGCCCGGCAACATGGCGTCGGGGTTCTTCTTCTCCGGGAGAACACGGAGATCGATGGCGCGCTCGGGGCGAACGCGATAGATGTCCTCGATGGTAGAGAGTCCTGTTATCCCAGCTTTAAACTCCCAGGTGGATCCGCTGATGACATCGAGTTCATATCCATGGGCTCGAAGGCACTCATTCACGCATACGGCGTCGGACTCGCGGATGAGAATGTCGAGATCCACCTGGCAGCGGAGAGTGATATCGGGAACAGACTCTGAAGGCAGCGTGACTCCTTTTAGAAAAGCGAAGACGATGTTGCGGCTCTTGAATGAGTGGTTTACAGCGACGGCCTCAGTGAAGAGCGAGTCGGCGCGCTCGCTATTGTCGGCGTGATTTCTCCGCAGGCGCCACAAGATCGTGGATGGAAGACAATCCTGAAGCTCGAGCGTCTTCAGGCGGTCGAACAGATAGAGCGCGAGGCCGCTCACATCGAGCCAGTACATCGCCTTCTGCCAATCCGCAAGCGAGAATTCAGTGAAACGCGCGCGCAGGCTTGGCGCAGGCTCCCAGAACGAAGCGATTACGGCTTCTTTCAGGCGCAGCGAACGGCTTTTTGTCATCGTCTCGATATTTACCTGGGCATTTTTCATAGTGGCTTTCAGTGGCTGTACATCTCGGGCTCACCCTGGCTTCCAGCAGGCGGAAGATGGCGGAGAAAAATTACAATCGACCAGATCTCCTCGTCGCTGAGCGTTCCCTTCGAGCCGGGCATCCCCGAAGGCCAGATGCCGTTGTCGATGACCCACTTCAACTGTCCATCGCTGTAGTGCTGCACATTCGCGGATGCAAGCGAAGGGATTGGAGGAGACATCTGCTCTGCGAACGGAACGCCGGTGTTTTGTCCGTCCATTCCATGACATGCAACGCAGTAGTGTGAGAATGCTTCCTTGCCATCTGCGATCGTCTCCGCGCTTGCCGTCAGCGGGTTCTTCTGCGATTTGTTTCCGATAAACATGTGGTGCTTTGCGCTCCAGACAACGTGCTGTTCAAACGCGCCAGGCTTCCGGGCCTTGCAGCCGGCAAAGGCAAGCAGCAGGACGAGCGGCGCTACCCGAATCCGGTGCATGCCTAGTCCACCACGTGAATCGTGAATGTCATCTGACCGTGCCCGGATCCGCAGAAGACCGAGCAGTGGCCAACAAAGCTTCCGACCTTGTCGGGTGTAAAGTTGACGCTTGCGGTTGCTCCTTTGTTGATCTTGACGTCGAGGTTCAACTCACGAACGCGAAGGCCATGGGCAACGTCGACGCTCTTGAGGACGAGATCGACCGGCTGTCCTTTGTGTACGGTGATTTCGGCAGGCTGAAACGCATATCGTTTCGCCGTCACTTCTACGTGAAGCGGACCTGCGGGTTCTGCGACGGCCGGCCCGATCAGCGCAGCAAGAGCGGCGCCAAGCATGACCAACAAAAACAAGTGCGCGAGACCGCCGTATCGGGCCAGCCTTCTTCCGGCAGGCGGTCCGCTTTGATCCTTCTGGATGTAGGAAAACACCGTGACTCCGCATAAGGAAATTTGGTCGCGCTTGCAGCGACTGCATGTCATGTACGGTAGCGAGGCGCCTGTGATGGCGTGTCATACATGTGTCAGCGGATTGTCATGATATTGTCGCGAGGGTTCACGAGCGGTGCGTAAGTCCCGTGTGGAGAGCGGTGACATTCCTCTGACAAAGAGAAGACGACTCGCTGACACACGGGGATCGGTTAGGCGATACGGTGATGCCATGAGCCGATCATTCATATCGCCGTTACGGATGCGACGCCGCATTTTTCTCTTGTTAGGAGTTGCCCTCTGCGCGTGGCAAAATGCTGCGGCGCAGGACACGCCGCTCATCTCTGGAGGCGTCGGGTTCATTACCACCACCAACGGCGGGAACACCACTTATCTTCCGGTCATCTCGCCCCTGGTCGCAGCACCGCTTGGCAAGCATTTCCTGTTGGAGAGCAGAGCGACGCTGGTTGAATCGTTCTCTCCCAAAGGAAATGGCGAATCCGGATACGACCATTCCTTCGCTACGGCGGTCTCGTTGGCGCAGCTTGATTATCTGGCGAACAAGCATCTGACGGTGGTTGGCGGGGAGTTTCTCACGCCGTTCGCCACCTACAATGAGCGGCTCACGCCCATCTGGATCAGCAATTTTGCGAGCGCCCCGTTGTCATTCGGCCTCGGCATCATGGGCACGGGGTCGGGTCTGGGCGGCATGGTGCGCGGCTCTGCGATGTCAAATGCAAAGATGTCGATCGACTATGCCGCCTACTTTTCGGCGGCTAGCACCAACGTCCAGATTCAGGCTGAGCGATCGACAGGTGGAAAGGCTGAAGTCTACTTCCCACATCAGCGACTCGAGCTGGGAACGTCTTATGGACGCTCGCTCGAAAATCCGCACCAGAACTTCGCCGGCGTGCATGCCTGGTGGGAGCCTGCCGAGATTCCGTTGAAGCTGCGCTCGGAATACGCGCATGGCGAGCACTCTCAGGGGTACTGGCTGGAGACGGACTTCCGTTTCTCCCGATCGTCCAAAATGGACACTCCGTTGAGCCGGCTCGAGCCGGTGTTTCGCTGGCAACAGACGTTTCGCAACAGTCCCGATCCGCACGACGGGCTGCCTGCCGCGGACACGCAGCGCGCGGATTTCGGGCTCGACTATCACTTTCCGCACGAGATCCGGATCAACACCGACTATTCGCGCCAGCTCTCTTCAACGGGCAATCGCAACGTGTGGGAGACCGGCATTGTTTACCGCTTTCTTTTTCCAACCTGGAGAGGCAAATGAGAGTGCGATGGGTATATCTCGCGCTGGGATTCGTGGTCATCACAGGCTCGCTTGTGCTGGCCCAGGACAGCAAACCCCCAGCTAAATCGGCTGTGAACGGCAACAGCCCCAAGCTCGCCGAATCGCAAAAGACACAGCAAGACAGCGGCGAGCAGAAGTTTCAGCAGAACTGTTCTCGTTGTCACAATGCGCCGGAAGGCTTCTCTACCCACATCTCCGGAACGATCGTGAAGCACATGAGAGTTCGAGCGTCGCTCAGTGAACAGGACGCGCGAGAGATTCTGCGATTTTTGAATCCGCAATAGTTGAGAGTTGAGTTCATTCGAGGCCGACGGGTCACAACTCCGCAATCGAGGTATCCATATGACACCTGCAAACCTATTTCGCCGCACAGCATTTCTGTTGATCTGGATGATCTGCAGCGGACCTCAATCGGCCACCGCACAGGCGCCGGGCACTGGCGCAATCAAGGGTACGGTTTACGATCCGTCGGGCCTGGCCATCCAGAACGCCCACATAACGGTCGTCAACGATCTGACGAATGCCACTCGAGCCACAACTACCAGCGCTGCCGGCTCGTTTGCGGTTTCGCTACTGAGCCCGGGGGCGTACTCCATCACCGTGGATGCGCCCGGGTTCGCGCAGCGGAAAACGAACTCCATCAATGTAGTCGTGAGCGAGACCAATGTGGTTGAATTCCGTCTTCCGGTGGCCAGCGTGGGAGAGAGTGTGAATGTGGAGCCAAGCTCCGAGCTCGCACAGACAGAAAGTTCTTCGCTTGGCCGCGCGGTCGATCAGCAAACGATAGAGGCCCTCCCCCTTTCCAATCGAAATTACACGCAGATTCTTTCTCTTTCGCCGGGCGTGGTTGTCGAGCTGCCCAACGCCAGCGCTCTTGGCAGGGGAACCCAGAATGTGACGGCCAACGGAAGCAAGACCACATCGAACAACATCCAGTTCAACGGAATTGATGCGAACAATCTCTCGCAGAACTCCGCCGCAAGCGACGGTGAAGAGGTTGGCGTGGCTACTCCTGCCCCTGACACGATTCAGGAGTTCAAGGTGCAGACCGGAAACTACGATGCGGGTTACGGCAGAGGGACCGGCGCGAACGTTGACGTCGTGAGCAGGACGGGCGGCAACCAGTTTCACGGTACCGCATGGGAATTTCTGCGCAACGATTTCCTGAACGCGAACAACTTCTTTTCGAATCTGACGGGTCAGCCCCGGCCGGAGCTCAGGCAGAACCAGTTTGGCGCTGCGATTGGAGGCCCCATTGTGCGCCAGAAGACATTCTTCTTCGGGGCGTACCAGGGGCTTCGTTCCACAAACGGTGCAGGCGATCAAGTCACCCTCAACCTGCCTCAGCTTACGTCCGATCGCTCGGCTGCGACCCTGGGCGCGCAGTTCTGCGCGTATGCGACCTCGGCCGGAGGCGAGCAGGTAGCGTGCGACGGATCGAATATCAATCCTGTCGCGGTCAAGCTTCTGAATTTCAAGTTTCCAAATGGACAGTATGCGGTACCGAGCCCGCAGATCCTGCTGCCGGTGACGGATCCGACGCAGATCCCGATCGGCCAGTCGACGTTCTCGACGCCTGCGACCTACAACGAAGACCAATACACCGCGAACATCGACCAGAAGATTTCCGACAAGAACCAGTTTTCGGGAAAATTCTTCTACTCGCGGGCTCCCACGGTAGAACCATTCTCACCCAATGCGGCAAATGTGCCCGGATGGGGCACCACCGAGCTCGACCAGAACACAATGGTGGTGCTCGCAGACACGCATGTATTCAATTCGAAGCTTGTGAATGTCGCTCGCGCGGGATTCATGCGATTCGATGGGATCTCCGCTGTCGAGAACCCGATCATGGCATCCGATCTGGGAATGCAGTCGCCTCAGGGCCTGTCGGGCGCGGGAGTTCCCGCACCGGGGATCACGATCGATGGGCTATTTACGGTTGGAGATGCGGGCACGCCTTCCCAGTGGCAGGTGACGAACAGCTTCATCTGGCAGGACACGGTCTCTTTGACGCACGGCAATCAGACGATTCGAGCGGGTGCAGAAGCGAAGCGGCACCAGGTGAACGTTGAGGCTCTGTTCTCAGTTGACGGGCTGCTCGACATACAAACCTTCAACGACTTTCTGCTCGGCAAGAGCGCGGCGGATAACGGGAGTCCCAGCGGGAGCAGCAATGTGTCGGTCAGCATGGGCAGCTCGGGGCTCTTTCGCAAGGACGAACGCTACATCGATTTCGCGGCATTCTTTCAGGACGATGTAAAACTGACGCCACGGCTCACGGTTAACGCCGGACTGCGCTACGAGATCTTTGGCGCCCCTTCGGATATAAACGGAAGACTCGCCACATTTGATCCGACGATCGCAACGCATTCCGCACCGCCGGAGGGGACGCTCAGTGGGTTTGTGGTGCCCTCGAACTACAAGGAACCGATACCCCAGGGAGTGGTTCAGTCTTCGATACCGGGACTGTTTCCCACGGGGCATGACGATTTCTCGCCGCGCCTCGGATTTGTCTGGCAGATCGCAGACAAACCCATGATCCTGATACGCGGCGGCTACGGCATTTATTTCAACAGGCTCTCCGCGGGCCTTTCCGAGCAACTGCTTGCACAGCAGCCGTTCTCGACTTTCCAGTTCTTTGCCGGATCATCGAATGGCGGAGCTACGCTTCAAGCGCCGTTCGCTCCGCTTCTTCCCAGCAATGACAGCTACCCGATGTTCTCCCCGCGAGTGCCCGGCGGCGGTCCCAGCGTCACCGCCATCTCGAGGCAAATGATCGATCCGTACACCCAGCAATACAACCTGAATGCACAGATCGCATTGGGTCGCGACTACCTGCTGGAAGTTGGATATGTTGGTACCCGTTCTCTGCACGTGGCCGGATGCTCGGAATTCAACCAGGCCCTCCTGGCAAGCCCGACCAACCCAGTCGGAGGCGAGACAACAAACAGTGCTGCGAATGTGATCCAGCGGCTGCCGTTCGATGGGATCAGCCCCGGCTCGCTGCTGTGTGAATCGGCCTTCAATTCGAACTACAACTCCCTGCAGTCCAGCATTACCAAGCGGCTCAGTCACGGGCTGGAGTTTCTTGGAAGCTACACGTGGTCGCGCAACCTCGACCAGACGAGCGGATCTTCCGGGAGCGGGTTATTCGAGACACACCTTGTCACGAACGACCAAACAAACTTCCAGCAGGCGTACGGCCCCACGGACTTCGATCGCACGCATCGAGCGGTTGCAAGCGTCGTCTACAACACATCATTCGCTCGCCATTTAACGCCCTCGTTACGGAAAGCGGTGGGTGACTGGCAGGTGTCCGGCGTGTTTGTGGCTCAGAGCGGCACTCCGATCACGATCCTCGACAACAACGCGGGCACGGTCTACGGAAATTATCCGTTCGAGAATCGCGCGCAGCTTTCAGGACTGAAGACGACCACTTCGGGTTCTATTTACTCGCGCGTCCGCACTCAGTATCTAAATCCTGCGGGATTCACATCCGCCCCCGAAGCGCCATTTGGAACCGGGCCCGCGGACACCGATTTCGGCAACAGCGGAGTAGGGTTGGTGCGTGGTCCGGGTCAATTCAACATCGATATGGCGCTTGAGCGCACCATTCCGGTCTGGGAGTCTCACAGCATTCATATCAGAGGCGAGTTCTTCAACCTGACCAACACGTCAAACTTCAGCAATCCGAACAGCAATGTGAGCTCGGGGCCTGCTTTTGGAGTGATTACGTCGACCGCCACAAATTCACGAATCATTCAAGTCGCATTGAAATACCGGTTCTAAAAGAGGACAAATTCCCAAATGAAGCTACGCGTGGCTGAGCGGACTACCGACGAACTTCATCCGATGCTCACAATTGAACAGATCAAGAACGCATGCGCGCGCGACGAACCTGTCGTTCTCGGGGATCCCATGCTCGCGCGGCTCAGGTTGCCTTTCAGAGACACGTTCTATCCTCTTGGATTTCCATTGGAGATTGAGACGAACTCGGAAGATGTCCTGACCGCGGCGGCGGCGAGTTGGCACGGATTCGCAAAGCTGTTCGATACGCCCCCGATCCGGCTGAGGGTGGCGGTGCGCGAGGGCAGGTCTTCAGAGTGCCCTCCCCCAACAGTCTGCAGGGTTCAGCGACATCTCATTTCGCAAGTTGCGGACGCGGAAAACTTTACGGCCTGTGACCTGACAAAGGGGTTCGCTTCCATCTGGGTCACAACGGCGGCGGTTGAGCACAAGAGTTACCTGCGCTACTTCTTCCTTGAAGCCGCAGCCATAAGTCTTCTATGCACATCGCACACCACAGTCATTCACGCGGCATGCGTGGAACGAGCGGGCAACGGCATCCTCCTGTGCGGAGATTCAGGAGCCGGCAAGTCATCGCTCGCATATGCATGTGCCCGCGCCGGTTGGACTTACATCACGGACGACGCAAGCTTCCTGGTGAACAACAGAAGTGATCGACTGGTGGTGGGTAATTGCAACCAGGCGCGGTTTCGGCCCTCCGCGTCGGAGCTGTTTCCGGAACTCACAGGGAAAGCCGTCACGCAGAGGATGCAGGCCGGGAAGCCGTCGATCGAACTCAAGACGGCTGCAATTCGAAATATCGCAACTTCTCCCACCTCGCATGTGAATCACGTGGTCTTCCTGAACAGGCGCAATGGAGGATGTCAGGAGCTGGTGCCATTCCCCACCGAGGTCGCAAGATACTCCATGCAGCAGGTTCTGATCAGTTCGGGTCCAATGCTGGATGTCCAGAATCGAATGATTGACAGTCTTCTAAGTACGGGCGCGCTGGAGCTTCGCTATTCAAACATCAATTGGGCAATCGATCGGCTGGCTCGCCTGGCCGAAGAGGGCCGATGGTGATATCGGTAGCCGGTGCAGGCAGCGAGAGCACTTTGAGCGATCGGCCGAGGCTGGTGCGGTGGCTGGGATCGCTTCTGCCTGAGGAGCGGCTGAGCCGCGACTTCTGGATCTTCTTTACGGCGGCGTTCTTTGTTGATCTCGGAATCAGCCTTTACTTCTTTCTCTTTAACCTGTATCTCGCGAATTCTCACTTCAATGAGAGATTCCTGGGTTTCGCTACGGGCGCGTTTACGTTAGGAAGCGTGGCGGGAACAATCCCGGTCGGTATCACGGTCAGGAGATTCGGGCTTCGGCCAGTGCTATTGTTCTTCTTCGCCGCGGCGCCGATTGTCTTCATCGCCAGAGTTCTTGTTCTCTGGCCTCCCGCGCAGATCGGACTGTCATTTCTGTGCGGCGTGGCGCTCAGTTGCTGGGCGGTCTGCTTTACGCCAACGGTGGCACGGCTGACGACCGAGAAGAACAGGGCTTCGGGATTCAGCATCGTGTTTGCAACCGGAATCGGCACCGGCACACTTGCGGGGCTGATAGGCGGCTATCTTCCTGGAGTGTTTGGCGGGGCTGGCGGAGATAAGCATCTGGCGGAGGGCATCCGGCTTGTGCTGCTGATTGCGTGCGGCGTTGAGATGCTAGGCATCTGGCCGATTCTCAAGCTTCAAATCAGCCCGGCGAACGAGACAGACAGCCCTCGAATTCGGCTCTTTCATCCGTTTCTGTATCGATTTCTGCCGGCATTTGCATTGTGGAGCGTCGTTACGGGGTCTCTCATGCCGTTTGCCGCGGTATTTCTTCAGCAGCGGCTGGGGATACCGATGGGGCACGTTGGCCTGATTTTTTCAGGATCGCAGTTGACGCAGGTCGTTGCCGTTCTTCTTGCCCCGATCCTGTATCGCAGATTTGGGACCATCACGGGAATCATGTTCATGCAAATCGCGACCGGGGTGGCGATATTTACATTGGGCCACGCGCACGGGACGTCGACGGCTGTTGCGCTCTACCTGGGCTATACGGGCGTGCAGTTCATGAGCCTGCCCGGGCTTTACAGCCTGCTCATGACGCGAATTCCTGATGCGGAGCGCAGCACAGCGTCGGCGGCGCAGAACATGACGAGCTCGCTCTGTCAGGCGGCGTCCGCGGCGGTCACCGGAAGCTGCCTGGTTCGGTATGGGTATCCCGCGGTCTTGTCGGGCAATGCTCTGGTCGCGGTTGCGGCGTCGCTGCTGCTGTTTATTCTTCTCGGCACGCGCGGACAAACTAGAGGAGCCACTTAAACGGAGAACTTGAATTGCGGGTGGCTGCGCAGAGGAATCAGGATCGGATCGGAGTGGAACGCAAGGCTCCAGAGGGAGCCGTGACGATACGACTGTTGAAGATACTCCACGGCCTTGCGCGTCTCATTGAGCCCGAGCAGGGTGAGCGCGGTTGAGTAGGCATAGTCACAGTCTTCCACGAAGCCCGGGCTGGCGCAGAGTCTCGATAACATTCCAGGCTTTTTGAGCCTGTCCCGTGACGCCGTACGCGTAACCAAGGACGCCTCGCAGCGTGTAATGGCGCGGAGATTCGGCCACCCGGGCCTCAAGGCCCGGGATATATCCCGCGGGGTCGCCCATTTGAACAGATGCGAGAGCTTCCACCGCATCCAAAACAGCGCCGGAGTGACCGCTTGTGCGTGCCTGCATGATGAGCGATAGAGCCGCCTCGTGCCTGCCGGCCAGGTACTCAAACCAGCAGAGAAGCGAAACGCAGGGCGTGCTTAAGGGCCTGTATGTCAAAGCATCGAGTATGAGGCTTGATGCATCGGAAATGGATCCTTCGGCGAGGTGAAGCAGTGCGCGCCCCGCGAGAGCTTGAGTGTAAGACGGCTCCCGGTCCAAAGCCTGATCGAAGCCGTCGCGAGCGCCGTTCCAATCGCGATCCACGAACAACTTGAGCGCCGCTGAAGCGCAAGTGACTTCGAGCAATTCGGGATCAATCTCCATTGCCCGACGCAAGGCCGCCCTGGCCGGCGCGTATGCTGTCGACGGGTGCAGGGATCCCAGCAGGCCCTGGGCAATCAGAATGAGCGACAGCAGAGCAAACGCCTCCGCATTTCTGGGATCGAGATCGATCGCTTCGCGATAAAGCCGTGTGATGGCTGCTAAATTCGCTTCCGAAACAGCCTCCCCCATCTTTCTTGCAACGGCGACCAAATGCGCAGCGCGGCTCTGATTCGCCTCCGAAGTGGGCTGGAAGCCGAGTATGTGGTTGGTCAATACAAGGTCAGGATGCGGTGCCGATCCTTGATGCAATGCAGTCGAATGCTTGAGAAAGGGCTCAACAATGACAGTGCGGCCTCGTTCCTTCAGCCATTCATCCAATTCGTTGGCATAGGCAAAGACGGAGCCCGAATCGCCGCCGAGATGACGCACAGGGAGACCATACTCTGCGTGCCAACGCTGAACGGTGCGGGAACTGCGGCCCAGGTATTGGGCCAAAGCTTTCCAGGTGTCGAGGCGGACTTGCGAGGGGCTACGTTCTGTCGTTACCGGGGTCACTTGCTCACTCTTCAATAAAGACGCAAACATGATGTTGAAAAACAAAGAAACAGTGCTTCGAACGAATGGCCACGCAAAGCACGGACTGGAAGACACAAATTTGTCTAGCCGTGGTCTTTTTTGCAACTTGTTCTTAATTGACTGACTCATTTTGTCATGCTGGACCACGAAGCCTCAAGTGTGCGCTAACACACATTTTTGCGTATCTATTTTGGAGTGAATGACTCCAAAAACCCACTCCAGAGCCGGTGCCAGACGTTAGATCGCATGAGATGATGTCTTTTGGCCGCATTTGACGCGATGCGACGTCTATTGACGACTTACGAGACTGTAGTTCCGACTTAAGATTCTTTCAACAATCATTGCCAATCGTGTCTGTCGTTGAGATCCGACTTTGTTTTGGATTATTCAACCGCACGACAGGTGTGTCCGGCTTAGCTTTTTCGAAAGCTGCTAAGTCACCTTAGCGAAGCTTTACGCAAAATCATTCAAAGAGCTGAGAAAGGGCAGAACAAACCGGGAATTGTTACTTCGGTTGCATCTTCCGGGCACTTATTGCTGAAGAGTTCGAATGCCATCTTCTGAACAGAAGCTTTACGAGTCATCCATACCCGCGTTCACGTCCTTGATGCATGGAGTTTCCATCGCCGAGGCCACGCGCAGGTGGTATGCGGTCTATACAATGCCTCAAAATGAACGGTCGGTGGCCAGGCACCTCGATATCCGCCAGATTGAATCGTTCCTGCCAATGTATGAGCGCGCCCGTGTGTGGAAGAACCGGCAGCGCGTGAAGGTCTCTCTTCCGCTGTTTCCGTCGTACCTGTTTGTGCGGATGGGAGCAGGAGAGCGATTGAAGGTTCTTGAATCGCCAGGGGCTTTGCGGATTGTCGGCTCCTGTCGCGGCCCGCTCCCGATTCCCGACGACGAGATCGATTTTTTGCGCTCGGACTTCTGTTGGCGCAGGGTTGAGCCGTACCGCGAGCTGGTCGTCGGCAAGAAGGTGCGGATCAAGTACGGTCCGATGCAGGGAGTCTGCGGAGTACTGGTGCAGAAGCGGAACAATCTGAGATTCGTGTTAACGCTCGAGCTGATCAATCAGCATGCCGCGATCGAAGTGGCAGGCGATGAACTTGAAATAGTCCCGGATTAGCCCGGTCCACGAAGCGCTCGCAGTCCAAAGGGAAACGCCCACTATGCAGGGACGGCCTGCTCACAAGAATCGTCCTTTCGACAAGCTCTTAATGCTGAGCGCATTCCGCGCTGAAGGCCAACCCCCTCCTTCTGGAGTAATGCCGTGTCTAAGAAATCAGACATTCCAGCTCGGATCGTTCACGCGGCGGTGGCGTTGTTCTCCCGACAGGGATACCACGGAACCACGACGCGTGAGATTGCGCGGCTCGCTGACGTGAGCGAGGTTACCGTCTTTCGATACTTCGAGCATAAAGAGGACATCTTCTGGTTGGCGCTGAATTCCAGCTTCAGCGCCATCAAGCCTCGCCGTGATCTGCTTGAGAGGATATCGGAGTGCGATACGCCTGAGGTTGTTCTACCGCAGATACTCACGCTCTTTGTGGACGCGGCCAACTTCTCACCCGAGCTTTTACGGCTGATCGCCATTGCGTTTCTTGAGGTTCGCGGCAAAGCCGAAGAGGTTTGCCGTGAGCACCTGGGGCCGCTTTTCAACACGATCACCAAATACCTGCAAGCCAACATTGCTTCCGGCAGGGTTCGTCAGCTCGACCCGGTCATTATGACGACGGCGATCGCACTGAGCGTCATTGCGCAGCCGGAACTCTCCAAGGTGATTCAGGGGTGTCGACTGTCAAAGCTCGACAGCCGCCGCGCCATCGATGAATACACAGGCTTCTGGCTAAGTGCACTTGTTCCCACAAGCCTGGAGCGCCGGGAGGAGCCGATCCCGGCGGTCGAGGCGATGTCGTCGTGACGATTCTGAAGCGTGTTGTAACCAACGATCAAATTTCGATAGGTGTGTTGCGTTGTGCGTGGCTGGCGTGAAGTGGTTCAAAGAAATCGATTCAAAATGACCAAAATCCTCTCAATCCTTCTGGCGTTGTCGTGCGCGGTTTGCGCAGGGCAATCGACCCTCACCACGCCTGACCAGCAAGAGCAGGAACGCTCGATGCCGCCGGCAAAGGCAAAAGTCCCGACGCTCCGCGAGGCGGAGATGCCTCTCACCCTGGAACCGAAGGCGGAGACAAGCACGACTGTCGTGCCCCCACCTCCTTCCAGGTTTGTAAGGCCGATTACAACCCGCTCCGATTTTGAACAGTTTGCCGAAGACGCGGCGGGACATCCGCTTCAGGTGTACGGAAGGCAGCTTTTCGATGAGGCTCCATCGACCTTTGCTCCGGCGGATCACATACCGGTGCCAGCCGATTATGCAATTGGCCCGGGAGACGAACTTCTGATTCGAGTCTGGGGAAAGATCGACCTTGACTCCCGCGTGACAGTCGACAGAAACGGGCAGATATTCCTTCCAAAGGTAGGAGCGGTTAATGTTGCGGGGTTGCGCTATGAACAGCTCGAAGGTTATATCCGCTCCGCTGTCGGGAATATATTCAAGGGCTTTGAGCTGAATGTTGTTCTGGGCCGCCTTCGTTCCATCCAGATATATGTTCTGGGAAGCGCCCGGCAGCCGGGAGCGTACACCGTCAGCTCATTGAGCACCCTGGTGAACGCGCTCTTTGCGTCCGGAGGACCCTCCGCAACCGGCACGATGCGCCGTATCGAACTGCGGCGAGGGAATCAACTGGTTACGGAGTTTGACATTTACGAACTGCTGCGCAAGGGGGACAAGTCGCATGATGTCCAGCTTCTCCCGGGCGATGTAATCTACATTCCTTCCATTGGTCCTCAGGTGGCGATTCTGGGAAATGTGCACGAGCCCGGAATCTTCGAGTTGAAGGGCGGCGCGACCGTTGATTCGACGTTGGAGATCGCGGGCGGGCTCACTAGCCTGGCCGGTTCTGAGCGCGCGCTTCTTGAGCGCGTCGAGAATCATGAAAAACGTCGCGTCGACGAGTTTGCGCTTGACGCCGAGGGTATGCAGCGCGGTCTCAAGGATGGAGACCTTCTGCGCATCTTTCCTCTCTCACCACGATTTCAGAATGCTGTGACTCTTCGCGGAAACGTGGCGCAGCCCGGACGCTACTCCTGGCACGAAGGAATGCGCGTTTCAGACCTGATCCCATCTCGCGATTCTCTGCTCACGCGCAACTACTGGAACCGGCAGAATTTCCTGATACCGGAGAACCCAAACAACCCGTTCTCGACACGTCGCCAAACCGAGACGAGCCGGACGAGCCAAACGAGGCAGCAGAGCGGACCCGGTCCACGCGATGAGATGAACTCGGGGAACGAGCAGTCGACGAATCAATCCAACCAGATCGATTCTTCAAACACGTTCTACTCGCAGGACAGGGACGCTCCTTCCTTTGATCCGAATTCGCCTGCAGATATGAAGATGCCCAGGCAGGCGAACTCAGTGGACCAAACATCCTCGCATAGCAACGAAGGGAATCCATACAGCCAGGCAATGTCGCCGAATGCGATGGTAACCGGTATTGCGTTAAACAATGCGGAGATCAATTGGGATTATGCGGTGATCGAGCGGCTTGACCCGCGCGACCTGAGCACGCGGCTGGTTCCGTTCCATCTGGGGAAGGCCATTGACAACCCCTCATCAACCGATAATCAGCCATTGGAAGCCGGAGACGTGCTGACTGTGTTCTCAAGGAGGGATATTCCCCTGCCACTGGAGAAGCACGCCACATACGTGCGGATCGGTGGCGAAGTAGATGCGCCGGGCGTGTACCGCGTGAGTCCGGGACAGACGGTAAGAGGTGTAGTGCAAATGGCAGGCGGGCTTACGACGCATTCCTACCTCTATGCGACCGTGCTAACCCGCGTTTCAACGCGCATCGCAGAAGAAGAGCAACTGCGGATCTCAACAGACAAGATGCAGAAAGAACTGATTTCGCGCTATGCGAATGCTTCGCAGTCCGTGTCTGAAAAGGCGTCGGATCAGCAGGCGCAAATGAATATGCAGCAGGCCCTCATCGCACGGCTGGCAGAGGTTAAACCGACAGGACGAGTAGTCCTCAATATGAAGCGAACGGCTCTCACGGTGGAGGACCTCCCCGACATGGTTGTTGAGGACGGAGACAGCATCTACATTCCTCCGCAACTGGGCACTGTGCGTGTCTCCGGATCGGTCTATAACGAGGCCGCGTTCCGCTATGAGCCAAAGAAGGCGCTCATTTCCTATCTCAACGACGCCGGAGGCACCACCAGGGAAGGGGACACAAAGCGCATTTACGTGATCCGCGCAGATGGGGCCGTCTTCGACAAGCGCAGCCGCGGCCAGCATTTCAACGGAGACTTCGAGAAGCTGATTCTCATGCCGGGAGACGCCATTGTCGTTCCGCCAAAGCTCAAAGCTCCCGGCTCATTCTGGCAGGCAATGCCGGGGATCACGCAGGTGCTCACATCGGCGGCAATGACAGGAGCGGTGCTCGCCACACTGCCGTAGCCAAGGTTGACATGATAATTGAACGCGATTCCCACATGGGCCGGTCCGGCGCAGTACTCGAAGATGCCCCTCCTCGGGTGGATGCGCCTGCAACGCCGTCTGAGTCCCTGATCGGCGTGCTCACTCAACTTGCCCGGCGCAAGCAGCTCATTGCAAAGATCACGGGAACCGCGGCCGCGGTGAGCGTCATTGTGAGCTTTCTGCTGCCCGTTCGATATACGGCTGCGACACGCATCATGACTCCCCAGCAAACGCAGTCATCGGCCGCGATGATGATGATGAGCCAGCTGTCGAATGCCGGGTCGGGCTCATTGATTGCCGCGGCGGCAGGTGGAGGCGGGCTCGGCCTTAAGAACCCGAATGACATTTACATCGGCCTGCTCAATTCCCGACCCATAGCGGATGCAATCATCAAGCAGTTCGATCTCCAGCGCCTGTACCGCTCAAGGGATTTGACCGCTGCGCGCAAGAAACTCGCCGAGAACACAACCATCACGTCAGAAAAGAGCGGCCTGCTGGCAATCTCTGTCACTGATAAAGACAGGGCGCGTTCCGCCGCAATCGCAAACGCCTACACTGCCGGACTTCGCTCACTCTCAAAGACCCTTGCCGTGACAGAAGCCTCACAGCGCCGGCTTTTTTACGAGGAGCAGTTGAAGCATGCCAAGGATGATCTCGTCACCGCTGAATCTGTGTTTCAGCAGGTTCAACAAAAGCGGGGACTTGTGCATCTGGACGCGCAGGCAAAGGCCATGATCGCGGGCCTGGCCGATCTTCGCGCGCAGGTTGCGGCCAAGCAAGTGCAGCTTCAGGCAATGCTTTCCTACTCCACTGAGCAGAATCCTGACGTTCAACTTGCGGAACGCGAACTGGCGTCTCTGCAGGCTGAAGTGGTAAGGCTCGACCAGCGGAGCCGCTCCAGCGACCCGGGCAATCTGGGCATGGGCGATCTCTCGGGGTCGGGTCTGGACTACATCAGCGCAGAGCATGAGCTGCAATACCGCCAGGTTCTGTTTGACCTCCTGCTCAAGCAATACGACGCCGCGCGGCTCGATGAAGCCAAAGACGCAGCCATCATCCAGGTTGTGGAGCCCGCTATTGAACCGGACCGGAAATCCTCGCCGAAGCGGGTTCTGATCATACTTCTCTCCACAGTCGCCGGGTTCTTCCCAGCCTGCATGGTTGCTCTCTTTCAGTGGTGGAGAGAGCTATTGAGGTTCGATTCAGAAGCGGAGAAGGAGCTTCAAGGCCTCAAGCAAGCCCTGATCGGACACAAAGCAAAACGGGCCTGAAACATGACCGCCTCTCCACCTAATGCGGCCGATATTCTGAAATGACTGCCATCGAAATCGAAGATCAGATCACGACAGCCCCGGCGGCCATTCCGTCGTTGCGCAGCAACTTCGCGTGGACGTTCGCCGGCAATATGCTCTATGCGGCCTGTCAATGGGGCATGTTGACAGCGCTTGCCAAGCTTGGCAGCCCGTCGATCGTCGGCCAGTTCGCTCTAGGCCTGGCGATCTCTGCACCGGTGTTCATGTTATGCAATCTTCAGCTGAGATCAGTACAAGCAACGGATGTCCGCGGAGAGTACCGATTTGCCGACTACTTCACGCTGCGTATACTTACTACCGTTGTAGGCATGCTCTCAGTCGCTGTACTAGCTCTAGCTCTGCGACTCGACCAAGGCACTCGTGCAGTGATCCTGCTCATTGCCGTGTCCAAATCCATCGAGTGCATCAGTGACGTTATTGGCGGCTCCCTCCAGTTGCACGAGCGCTTAGACCAGGTCGCGGTGAGTCTCATGATAAGAGGCGTCTTATCTGTTATCGCGTTTAGCGCAACGTTTCTTTGGACCCATTGCTTGAGTTCTGCGATTATTGCCATGTGTCTTGCGTGGCTTGCCGTGCTTATCTGCTATGACTTGCCACGAGCAAAAGCAACGCTTTGTCCAAATGAACCCAAAATTGAAATGAATTGGCGTCTCATGCAAAAACTCGTCCTGCTTAGCTTGCCTCTGGGCTTAGTTATGACAATGATTTCGCTGAACACAAACATGCCTCGCTATTATCTCCAACGGTACAGTGGAGCGTCTGATCTGGGGATATTCTCGTCTCTTGCCTATGTCATGGTCGCTGCAAACCTGGTGGTCCTGGCGCTTTGCCAGTCCGCGACGACGCGACTCTCCGTCTCCTTCGCAGAAGGCAAGTATCAAGAATTCTCCCGATTGCTCTTTAGGTTATCCGGGGTTGGAATCGGAATTGTTGTTGCAGGTGTACCCCTGGCACTTCTTCTTGGGCGCCCTCTTTTGACGCTTCTGTACGGCTCACAATATGGCGACCATGTCTCGACCCTGGCTATCTTAGTAGCCGCCACAGGCGTAGGTGCTATCTCATTCTTTATCACTACGGGCTTGAGCTCGGCGCGACACTTCCGAGTTCAAGGACTCATTTACGGTTTCTCCACAATGGTGACGGCGGCGAGTGGGTTTGTTCTGATACCGAGGTGGAGGATCGATGGCGCGGCAGGTGCACTTCTTCTGTCAGCAATTGTCTGTCTGGCAGCGAGTCTTGTCGCTCTGTCCTCGTTATTGCGATCATCCAAGTTGTCGACATCGGGATAATGCCCGAGCAGTTAGTTCTCCCATCTGCGTGCAGTGATGTTCCCCAAGCCACATGAGAAGAAGAGACAATCCACGGCTGTTTTGCCATCTCATTTTCGGCGCCTCGTCGATTTTGGCAGCGCTTGGATGCTTGATTTTGAAATTGTGTATTCCGAACCAGGTTGCCGCAGAACTGACACTCATTGCTTTTCTAATCTTCGCAAGTGTGTTGTTGACAATATGTGCGGAGCCGAACAAAGTGTTTGTCTCCTCCGTTATGATCGCAACCCTCGCGCTGAAGATCATTTCAGCGCTGGTACAGGGAGAAATGGCACGTTGGGGTGAATCAGACCAGCTGATGTACTTCTCGGAAGGGAGCCAGCTTGCTTCGTCCATTCCGGCCTGGACGGATCTCTTCGATTGGCATCACTTGTGGGGAACAGAGCTAATCGTATCGCTATCAGCATGCCTCTTTAAGATGGTGGGTCCATCTTTTCCGCTGGGGATGATCGTGTTCTCAATAATTTCGTATTGGGGACAGTACCTCTATTACTTGACTTTTCTCAAAGTCTTTCCCCTCGCAGACCCTCGGCCTGCCGCATTAGGTCTCTTTATGTGGCCGTCGATTGCCTTCTGGACTTCCGCTCTCGGCAAAGATGCGCTTATGATGTTCTTTCTCGCCCTTAGTTCATATTGTATGACGATCTTACTAAGGCGCAAAAATGCTGTGATGCTCGCCCTTCTGCTATTCGCAACGCTCGGCTGTTTTTTAATCAGGCCACACATAGCGGTGTTGCTCTTAATAAGCATCCTCATGGCGTTCCATTTCCGGAGGCTGGCCAAGTACAAATCGACTGCCGGTCGAACAATGATCACAACTGCGCTGCTGGTTTGCTTCGCTTTAAGTGCTGTTTACGTTTGTGCTCGATTCCTTGAGATCAGCAACATGGTCGAGGCAACTTCCAAAATAGAAGCGTCGGTGCAATCAAATGAGGATTCCGGGGCGGGCTTCGATCCCGGAGACAGCCTGATCCGCAGAATAGCGTTTGCGCCTCTCTTGCTCATCCGACCATTTCCTTGGGAAATTAACGGTGTTTCCGCTGGGTTGACATCGGCTGAGGGAATCGCACTGTTAGTGCTCCTCATCTGCCAGCGCAAGCAAGTACTAGGCGTTCTTATCACGGCAACGTCAAATCCATATCTAGTGTTCGTGTTATCTCTTGTTTTCCTAAATTTGTCTCTTCTCGGGATTGGAAGCAGTAATTTTGGTTTGCTCGCACGACAAAGGGTCATGATTTTACCCATGATAGTCATGTGCGTTGCAGCGTTTCCTCTTGGGAAGCGGTTGTCATGTTCGGTCCACAACACCGCGTCTGCGGAATCTATCTGATCTACCGTTTGGTGCTTATCTAGCATGATCAGCGAAAGTGTCATCAAATGACAAGCCCACCCAGAGTCGCGCTGGTATTCCTTGGCAGGAAGGGCGGCATTCCGCGCTATACCCTCGAATTCGCGCGGGCGTTACAGTCCAGGTGTCAACTATCTTGCCACCTTTCCGCATATAACGTTCTTTGCGCAGAATTCGAGCGTCTGACTTGTCCGGTTCACCTTTATCCGACATATCGGAATTGGTCAACGTTCGTGACGAGCACAATTCGGTTGAAGAAACTTCGCCGAATCGCGGAAGCACTGATCAGGGAGAATCCCGATTTCGTCATCGATACCGGTTCGGGTCCTTGGGGTGACCTTCTGATCCGGATGACTGGGAAGCTCAAATGGTTCAGCGTAGTTCATGACGTAATACTTCACCGGGATAGATGGAGACCCTTGTACGCTACTCAGCGTGCGCTTCTGCCGCTCCGGGGCCATGGGTTGATCGGAATTTCCAGTCATGAAACAACTCTTCTTCGCGAGCAACATCCTTCAATCCCTGTCATTTCGAGCCGACACGGCGTGATCTACGAGTCGGAGATTGTCAACATCAACAAAATCGTCGAGAACCGAAAGCGCTTCATTTTTTTTGGACGACTTGAGGCTTACAAGGGGCTGTCCGTTCTGCTTGAGGCGTTCGAGTTGACCCGGCGGCATGATCCTGATGTCCGACTTACCGTTTGTGGCAAAGGATTCGTCTCGAAAGAACAGCGCGCCAGAGCCGGACTGCTAGGCGTTCTCCTTCGCAATGAATGGGTTGACGAGAGAGCGATCGACGCGCTGTTTTCGGAGGCTGGGGTCGTGGTCCTTCCGTATCTGGGTGCAACACAATCTGGCGTGGCGGCTCTCGCAATGGCAAAAGGGCTTCCTGCAATTGCAACAAATGTCGGTGCACTACCTGAGAAAGTGCTTGACGGGATTAGTGGGCGTATTGTCCCGCCGGGAGACGCCGCTGCGTTATCGGCGGCCATGATCGAGATCGCTGGGTCCGACAAGATCGCGCGTGAGTTTGCAACTGGCTCCTTGCGTCGCGGCAAGACTATCTATAAATGGGACACGATTGCGAATGAGTTGATCAACGATCTGATCTTGTCCATCGACCCGACAAGACTGCCAACTCGCCGGATTTGAACGGATATGGCGAAAGTCACGTTTCAAACGCAGAGCAGACGAGCCACTCATTCTTCGAGTCCTGGGGAGAAAACTGAAAGCAAGCCTCGGCTCTTGATTGCCACAACTGTCAGCACGACGCTTGGGGCCTTTCTGCTGCCGTTTGCAAGACACTATCGAAGGCTCGGATGGCAGGTCGATGCAATTGCTTCAGGCGCGTCGAAGTGTGAAGACTGCGCTTCGAACTTTGATCGCGTCTGGGACATCGAGTGGTCACGCAACCCCGCGGATATCTTCGGCGTGCTTTCGGGACTGCGAAGAGTCAGGAAGATCGTAACCGATGGCGACTACGACATCGTTCACGTTCATACTCCCGTCGCAGCGTTTGTCGTGCGGGCCGCTCTGCGCAAACGAGGCCGGCGCCCGCTTGTGGTGTACACAGCGCACGGATTTCACTTCCATCCGGCAGGTTCTGCGTGGAAGAACGCGATATTCGAAGGGCTCGAAAGGCTGGCTGGGAAATGGACTGACGCACTCATCACAATTAATGAAGAAGATTTCGAATCGGCAAAGCGACTTCAAATCGTACACGTGGATCGGCTCTTCTTCATGCCCGGAATCGGGATCGATTTGACTAGTTATTCAAAGGATGTGGTCAGCGAAGAGCAGCTTCACATGTTACGAGATGAGCTGGCGCTTCATCAGTCAGGACGCATCTTTTTGCAGGTGGCGGAATTCCTTCCGAACAAAAGGCACTGTGACACGTTGCGCGCGTTCTCTTATTTGAAAACTCCAGCCACATTGCTTTTGGCGGGCCCAGGTCCAAAGCAATCGGAGATGCAAGAACTTGCAAGGCAGCTTGGAATCGCAGACAGGGTTAGATTTCTGGGTCCGCGAAGAGATATTCCAGCTTTGATGCGGCTTGCAGATGTTGTCCTTCTGACGTCCGAGCGCGAGGGGCTACCGCGCTCCGTAATGGAAGCAATGGCGATGGGAAAGCCAGTAATCGGATCAGACATTCGCGGGATACGTGACCTGTTAAGAGATGGGCGTGGCAAATTGTTTCCTGTCGGCGATCTCAACTCGCTGGCAGCGATGATGACGGCTCTGGCACAAGACCCGAACGCTCGCGAAAAGTTTGGGGCGACTGGCCGGAAAGCAATCGTGAACTACGATATCGAGACGGTTCTTTCGCATCATGACGATGTATACGAACGGCTATTAGCATTCGATGACGGCACTCGGAGGAAAACCTAGGGTGCCGAACCAAAGAGCTGCCCAAAGGGACTGGTCGGAAGCTCTTCCTCTAAAGGGAGGGAGATGGCTTTGGGTCAAACACCTGTTTGACCGTGTCGCGGCTGCGTGCGGCCTCATTATCCTATCCCCGTTTTTTGTGGCTACAAGCGTAATGGTCTGGTTGTCCATGGGGCGACCGGTGTTATTTCGTCAAATCAGGCCGGGATGGAACGCAAGGCCATTCACGCTGTTCAAGTTTCGCACCATGTCGGATCGCCGCGATGCAAATGGAGACCTGTTGCCGGACAGTTCGCGACTGACGCGGGTAGGGCGGTTCATTCGCTCGACGAGTATCGATGAATTCCCGCAGTTGTGGAACGTGCTGCGCGGCGAGCTCAGCCTGGTCGGTCCGCGTCCGCTGCTTATGGATTACTTGCCGCGCTATTCACCGGAACAGGCGCGACGCCATGAGGCGATGCCGGGCATCACGGGGTGGGCGCAGGTGAATGGACGCAACACCCTGACGTGGGAAGAAAAGTTTGCGTTGGACGTCTGGTATGTCGATCACTGGAGCATCCTGCTTGATCTCAGAATTCTCGGGCTGACGCTGCTTAAGGTGGTTCGCCGAGACGGAATCAACCAAGGCGGACACGCGACAATGCAGGAGTTCATGGGATCAGGGAATGCCGAAGCAAGCCATGAATGAAGCCTTAGTAATTTGGGGTGCCGGTGGCCACGGCACAGTACTTCTGGACATCGCACGCGATTCCGGAAAGTACAAACACATAGTATTCTTTGACGACGACTCCTCAAAAAGGAACAGCATCGTTTGCGACTGCGATGTGATAGGCGATCAGAGGCAACTAGGCCTGTTTGCGGAAGCCGCCTTCGTCATTGCAATCGGTCACAATCGAACGCGCTCTCAGTGTTTCGACTTGGCTATCGCGTCCGGGCTTACACCGGCCGCCCTATTTCATCGGACGAGCGTGATCTCCCCAATGGCGAGTATCGGACGGGGGACTGTCGTGATGCCAGGGGCGATCATCAACAGCGGCGCCACAGTTGGTGATAACTGCATTATCAATACTGGCGCGATTGTCGAACATGATTGTGAGATCGGGTCTCATGTTCACCTCTCACCAAGAACTGTCCTCGGCGGGGGAGCGAGAATCGGAACACTAGCCCACCTCGGATTAGGAGCGGTTGTCCTTCCCGGCGCCTCGATTGGCGAAGAATCAATCGTCGGTGCAGGCGCTGTTGTCCTTAAAAGGGTGCCGCCTCGAACGACTGTAGTTGGCGTACCCGCAAGACCACGAATATCAAGAACACTGGAATATCAAATATGAAACGAATTTTGCTGTCTGTCCCTCACATGGGCGGCGCCGAGCAGTTGTACGTCAAGCAAGCCTTTCAAACGAACTGGCTTTCCACGGTAGGCCCGAATCTCACTGCATTCGAGGAGGAGTTTGAGGCTTACATCGGCATGCCGGCTGTTGCGCTCTCAAGCGGTACGGCCGCAATTCATCTCGGCCTGCGCCTCCTGGGCGTAGGACCGGGCGACACCGTATTTTGCTCAACGCTGACTTTTGCCGCGAGCGCTAACCCGATCCGCTACCTCGGCGCGGAGCCGGTCTTTCTCGACAGCGATTACGAGACTTGGAACATGAATCCGAGCCTGCTCGAGGACGCGCTTCGACAGAAGGCAACCGCAGGCAAGCTGCCCAAAGCCGTTATCGTCGTCGATCTGTACGGACAATGCGCGAACCTCGAGCCAATAAGCGAGATTTGTGACCGTTATGGCGTGCCGTTGCTTGAAGACGCCGCTGAAGCGCTAGGTGCCTCTTACAAGGGCGAGCGAGCTGGCCGGTTCGGAGAGGTCGGCGTCTTCTCGTTCAACGGTAACAAGATCATCACCACAACCGGCGGGGGCATGCTGGTGTCACACAACGCGGCCTGGGTGAGCAAGGCCCGCTTCTGGTCGCAACAGTCTCGCGACCCCGGCCTTGCATATGAGCACTCCGAGATTGGCTACAACTATCGCATGAGCAATGTGCTGGCCGGCATTGGTCGCGGCCAGCTTGAAGTGCTGGACCAGCGGGTGCAGCAGCGACGCGCGATTGCGTTCCGCTACAGAGAAGCACTCGCGGATATTCCTGGCATCTCCCTCATGCCCCAGGCTTCCTACGGGCTGCACACGAACTGGCTTAGCTGCTTTCTCATCGATGAGCGCGAATTCGGCGCTTCGCGGGATGCACTGATTAAGGCACTCGATGATGCTGATGTGGAGTCCAGACCGGTATGGAAGCCCATGCACTTGCAACCTCTTTACAAAGGTTGTGAGTGTTACGGTGGCGGACTGTCAGAGCATCTGTTCACTCACGGCATTTGCCTGCCAAGCTCCAGCAGCTTGAATGAAGAAGATCAATTACACGTGATCAATACCATTCGCAAGACCGCCGGCGCAGACATCTTGTCCCGGATCCTCCAGACAGAGTACATCGCATAAGCCGTGATTAATCGAGTGATAAATCAGAGGATTAGACCATGCGCAAGGCGCAGCAGCTCGACAATTTTCTGAACGAAGTGCCGCGGGGAGCCGCTTGGGCGCTTCAGATCGGCCTGTTCGCACTCTCCGCGATCGGTGCGTTCCTGCTCCGGTTCGACTTCAGAGTGCCTTCCAATTATCTTCCGCAACTGTTTGTGGCGCTTCCGATCTGGCTCGTTATCAAGACAATTGTTTTCCGGATTGCCAAACTTGATCGCGGTATGTGGCGCTATGTATCCGCGGCCGATCTTGTTCGCGTCGTTTACGGCAACGTTGCAGCGTCTCTCGTGGCCGGCAGTTTGATCATTCTCATTGCACCGTCGGGATTTCCGCGCTCGATATTTGTGCTTGATCTGCTGATCTGCTCCCTGGCGACGAGCGGACTGCGGCTGTTTGCGCGAGTCATGGTGGAAGCCCGCCTGAACCAGCGGAACGGCGCGGTTGCAGCAAAGAACACATTGATCTATGGCGCCGGCGACGCCGGTGTCACGCTTTTGAAGGAGATTCGCAACAATCCCAAACTGTGTTATCGCGTAGCAGGGTTCGTTGACGATCAGCCCAGCAGGAAAGGCCTCCGGATTGACCGGGTGGCGGTTCTTGGAGGCGGAGACAAGTTGAAAGATCTTGTCGCTGAGCATCATGTTGAGCTGATTCTTATTGCGATACCCTCGGCCAGCAGCGAACAGATGACCCGGATTCTCGAACTGTGCTACGGAGCCGGAGCGGAGTTCAAGACGGTTCCGGGGCTCGGTGATCTTATCGAAGGGAATGGGATTGCCAATCAGATTCGTGAGGTTGCAGTTGAAGACCTGCTTGGCCGCACTCCGGTTCGACTCGAAGAAGCGCGCATCCGCGGGTCAATCGAGAACAAGATGATTCTCGTAACCGGCGCCGCAGGATCGATCGGCGCCGAACTCTGCAGGCAGATTGCGCGTTTTAATCCCGCGGGAATTGTCGGATTCGAAATCGCTGAATCCCCGCTCTTCGAAATCGATCGCGAGATGCGGCAGTTATGGCCGCAGGTGCCTTTCTACCCGGAGATCGGCAGCATTCAGAATCGTTCTCGTCTTGACGATGTCCTGCGTCAGTACAGACCTTCGGTGGTCTATCATGCCGCGGCCTACAAGCATGTTCCATTGATGGAAGAACACGTCTTTGAAGCGATCGAGAACAACGTCTTTGGAACCTACAATGTTGCCGATGCCGCGGCGGAACATGGCGTTGAAGACTTTGTGATGATCTCTTCTGACAAGGCTGTCCGGCCCACCAACGTAATGGGCGCGACGAAGCGCATCGCGGAACTTCTGCTGCTTGGTATGCAGAATGGTCGCACACGGTATGTCGCGGTTCGCTTCGGCAATGTGCTTGGCTCAAATGGAAGCGTCATTCCCATCTTCAAGAAGCAAATCGCATCCGGTGGACCCGTCACCGTGACTCATCCCGAGATGCGCAGGTTCTTCATGACGATTCCGGAAGCATGCCAACTGGTGCTGCAGGCGTCGACAATCGGACAGGGCGGCCAGATCTGCGTTCTCGAGATGGGCCAACCGGTCAAAATCGTCGATCTTGCCAGAAACCTGATCCTGCTTTCTGGCCTCAGACCGGATGATGACATCAAGATCCAGTTCACCGGGATGCGTCCGGGCGAAAAGCTCTACGAAGAACTCAGCACGATGCTTGAAGATACGGTTCCCACCGGCCATGAAAAGGTCCGTGTCTTTATGGGAAATGGCATGCCGGAGGGGGACATTCAATCGTGGCTACGCTCTCTCCGCGAGATATGCGAAGCGCGGGACGCAGGCAGCCTGGTTGTTGCCTTGAAAGAGATCGTTCTGGATTACAACCCCAGCTCTCAACTGCTTAGGCGCGTGATCGAACGTCAGGACCAGCACGCGACGTTGACCGCAGTCAACTAACGCCTCATGTGTTCGTTACAGCGCCGACCTCAGCCATCGTCGATCAGGCAAATAGCATAGTCTTCAACTCTAAAAGAAATTCGTTGTAACGACGCTGCACTTTTGCAGCTCATTCAGACGGCCTCCGGTTCCAACCGGGGGCCGTTTTCATTTGCGCGACGTATCCTACGTTGCCCAACCCATGAATATCGCCACGACGGCGACAGTGTCGCTCATTCCGTGTGCCAGGATCGGGACCCATAGATTGCGGCCGGACAGAAGGTAGATGCCTCCGAGCACCAGACCGGAATACGTCGAGTCCATAATGCCAGCCGGCCCTTTGTAGACGTGACCGAGGCCGAAGAGCAACGCGACATATAGCATCGCGACGATGTAAGCGATCTTGGATCGATTGCCCAGGTCCGCAGCGCGCGTGAGCAGGTAGCCACGGTAACCTGTTTCCTCGCCGAACCCGGCAAAAATCCAAACGATGGCCAGGCTGCGCAAGCCCACCTTCCAGTCGTGTACGGGTATCTTCAACGCCGAAGAAACACTTTCCGGACTGTGCCAAAAATGGCTCGCGAGCGGCTGAATTACGAGTTCACTGCCGACCTGCAGCACGGCAGCCGCAGTGATCGCCATCAGCACCGTCTTCCCCCATGACTCTGGTCTCTTGAGTCCTGTCACGCTCCATCCGCCATCGCGAAGCCAAAAAGAAGCCACAAAAAGCACGAAGAGGATCAGTACCTCGTTCGGCACAATGTGGAACACATTATGACCAATGACAAAGAATGTGCCGAGCGCAATTTCAGCGAGAGAAGTCCAGCGGTAGCGCGAGGCGCGAAGGCGGTCAGCCGTGGATGAGGCTATTGCGGGATCTTGCATGTGCAGACTATTTGAACAAGTGAGACTTAAATCGTCATGGCCAACAAGTATAAAACCTCGCCAAAGTCGCGTTTTTCTCGAAAGCCGGCCCAGTACCAGTCTGTGCTTACCATGAATTAGCGCCAACACGACCAAGATGGTGAAACGATCTATTCCCTTTGCCCGTCTTATCAGTGGAATTCGAATACGTGGGTTTGATAAACTCGCCAACCAAGCCTGTGTTCGTGACAGATCCTTTCCCTTAACCGGATTCTTAACCGGATTGTGGTGTGAACCGATGCCGATCAAATTGAATATCAACAACGTAGCGGCTACGGTGGACGTGCCGCCGGATATGCCCCTCTTGTGGGTGCTGCGCGACAAATTGGACCTCAAGGGCGCCAAGTATGGGTGTGGAATCGGGCTTTGTGGCGCATGCACTGTCCTTGCGGGCGGCCACGCGGTGCGCTCCTGCATGACGCAAGTGGGATCAGTGGCAGGCGTGCCCATCACCACCATCGAAGGGCTCTCGCCGGAAGGCCTTCATCCGGTTCAGGTTGCGTGGGAGGCGCTGGACGTGCCGCAATGCGGATACTGCCAGGCCGGCCAGATCATGTCCGCCACCGCTTTGTTGCAGCGCACGCCCCATCCAACCGACGCGGACATTGACGCAGCCATGAGCGGCAACATCTGCCGCTGCGGAACGTATCCGCGCATCCGGCAAGCCATACACGAGGCAGCAGATGCGGGTGCCGCAACCCGCACCAAGTGAAGGAGGGCCCTCTCATGCCCTTGAATCGGCGATCTTTTCTGCAGTTGACGGCCCTTGCTGGTGGCGGCTTCGCTCTCAATCTCTACCGCTCACCCCTGGCCGGTGCGCAACGGATTGGGACAGAAGTTGATCTGGCGCCCCAGGCATTCATTCACATTGCTCCCGATGGCGTGGTCACCATCATGGCGCGTGCCTCGGAATCCGGCCAGGGAATGCGCAACATGCTGCCCATGCTCATCGCCGAGGAGCTGGACGTCGAGTGGAAAGATGTTCGCGTGCAGCAGGCGGAACTGAATGAGAAGGTATACGGTCCGCAGTTCTCCGGCGGCTCCGCGAATACCCCGATGGGCTGGGAGCCAATGCGCCGCGTTGGCGCAGCGGGGCGCCTGTTGCTCATTACGGCCGCAGCACAAACATGGGGCGTGCCCGAAGCCGAGTGCACAACGAAATCCGGCTGCGTGCTTCATGCCGCTTCGGGGCGCTCCATGAAATACGGCGAGCTTGCTGCCAAAGCCGCCGCACTGCACCCGCCCGCGCTCAGCAGCGTCAAGCTCAAAGACCCCAAGGACTACTGCATAGTAGGCCATTCGCAGACAGGCGTGGATACGCACGCGATCGTCACCGGGAAGCCGCTCTTCGGCATCGACGTCCAGCTCCCGGGAATGCTGTACGCGACCATTGAGAAGGCGCCCGTGTTCGCCGGCAAAGTGAAGTCTTCCAACGTCGATCAGATCAAGGCGCTGCCGGGCGTACGCTACGTTCTGGTGATTGATGGGGGCATCACCCCCGCGGCCTTCACGCCGTGGGAGCCCGGCATGGAGCCGGGCATCGCGATCGTGGCTGAAAACTGGTGGCAGGCGCAACAGGCTCGCAAGAAGCTCAAGGTCGACTGGGACCTGGGCCCGGCGGTCAGCCAAAGCACTGAAGGATTCAAGAAGCGGGCAGCGGAACTTCTTCAGGCCCCGCCCGCAAACACGCTGCGCACGTATGGCGACCCCGACGCCGCGCTCAAGTCGTCCGCCAAAGTAGTCGAAGCAACCTACGAATATCCATTCATTGCACATGTCACGCTTGAGCCCCAGGGCGCCACGGCGCACTGGAAAGACGGCAAGCTGGAGATGTGGTCCACCAGCACGTTGCCGGTTGATGGCCGAGGGCTCGTTGCCAAAACGCTCGGCATCCAGGAGAGTGACATCACCACGCACATGGAGCGCTCGGGAGGCAGCTTCGGCAGGCGGCTTCAGAACGACTACCTGGTGGAAGCTGCCTGGATCGCCAAACGCGTTGACGCGCCGGTCAAGCTGCTGTGGTCGCGTGAAGACGATATCGCCCACGACCCCTTCCGGCCGGGCGGAACGGTTGGGCTGAAGGGCGGCATCGATGCGCAGGGCAAGCTCACCGTCTGGCGCCACCACCTCGTGACCTACGGCGATGACAAGCACTCGACCTCCGGCGGCGGCATCGGGCGAGACACCTATCCTGCCGGTTTTCCGCCGGCCTACGCTCTTTACACCTCCGCGCAGCCGCTCTCGCTCCGCACCGGAGCCCTCCGCGCTCCCGGCGACAACGCTTACTGCTGGGTGTCGCAGTCATTCCTTGACGAGTTGGCTTGTGCCGCCGGTCGCGATCCGCTTGAGTTCCAGCTTGAATTGCTCAGCAACAAGCAGGCGCCGTGGTCCTCGGGAGAGAAAGACGCCGTGGGTGACCACGAGCCAACGGGACAGTCCGTCCTCATCCCGGAACGGTACAAGGGCGTGCTTGAGCTGGTAGCCGAAAAGTCAGGCTGGGCCCAGCGCAAAAAAACCCCTGGGCGCGGAATGGGAATCGCCGCATGGTTCTGCCATCTGGGTTACTTCGCCGAGGTCGCCGATGTCAGCGTCGACGCCCAGAACAAGGTGACCGTACATCAGATCTGGGCCGCAGGAGACGTCGGCAGCCAGATCATCAACCCTGGGGCGGCTGAGAACATCTCCTTCGGCGGCATCGTTGAGGGGATGAGCCACATGGGGCAGGAGATCACGCTGGTCGACGGCAAAATCCAGCAGTCCAACTTCCATAACCACCCGCTGATGCGCATGAGGCAAACACCGAAGATAGAGGTGTATTGGCGCAAAACCGACTATGCGCCGACCGGTCTGGGTGAGCCCACGCTGCCGCCGACGCTTCCCGCGCTAAGCAACGCCATCTACGCCGCCACCGGCAAAAGGATTCGTACACTGCCGCTCCAGCGCAGCGGCTTCAGCTGGGCCTGAACCCTTCGGCAGTCAGAAGCTGATCAGGTCTTGAAAGGGCACGGCTTTAGCCGTGCCGCTGAAGCCGCACAATACGAGGGGCTTCAGCCCCTGAGGGATGCTCTGCACTCCGTCCCGTCCATGAAGTTCGCCACACAAGTACTCTGTCATCCTGAGCGTAGTAAGCCGCGTTCTTTGCGGCTTGCGGAGTCGAAGGATCTGCGGTTGCTTGTCGGAAATTATGCGAACCGCAGGCTCACGACACTAAAATTGATATCAGCGAACTGCAAAGTAAAGGTGCGTGAGCAGGGCGGTGGACATGAAGAGAGCGGCAATCGTGCTCCTGAGCGGAGGACTTGATTCGGCCACGGTCCTGGCAATTGCGCGGCGTGAGGGCTTCGAGGTCAATGCCCTCTCCTTTTCCTACGGCCAGCGCCATATCTGGGAACTCGAAGCCGCGCGGCGCGTCGCTGCGGCAATCGGCGTGACAAACCACAAGACTGTGAATCTCGATCTGCGCGCATTCGGCGGCTCCGCCTTGACCTCTGAGATTGCGGTTCCCAAGGGACGCTCGGTCTCTGAAATGGCGCACGGAATTCCGGTTACCTACGTCCCCGCACGCAACACGATCTTCCTGTCGTTCGCTCTGGCATGGGCTGAGGTGCTCGGATCGAGTGATGTCTTCGTCGGTGTGAACGCGCTGGACTACAGCGGATACCCCGACTGCCGCCCGGAATTCATCAACGCCTTTGAAGCAATGGCCAATCTCGCAACCAAGGCTGGCGTCGAGGGTCTTCAAAAGCTCAAGATCCACGCACCGCTCATGAAACTCTCCAAGGCCGAAATCATTCGCCGGGGAATCGAGCTCGGCGTGGATTACAGCCTCACCAGCAGTTGCTACGATCCGTCGCCAACCGGAGAGCCCTGCGGTCAATGTGACTCGTGCCTCCTCAGGCGGAAGGGATTCCGCGAAAACGGGATCGAAGATCCTCTCTTCTCTCGGTCCGGCCACGACAAGGCTTCAGAATGAGTTACTCCGTCAAAGAGATCTTCTATACCTTGCAGGGTGAAGGAGCACACTCGGGCCGGCCGTCCGTGTTCTGCCGCTTCGCCGGTTGCAATCTCTGGTCAGGCAATGACAAAGACCGGCCAGCCGCAATGTGCCAATTCTGTGACACAGACTTTGTAGGAGTGGACGGACCCGGAGGCGGTAAGTTCGAGTCCGCGGAAGAATGCGCCGCAGCGGTGGAAGAAAAGTGGCCTCGATCGGCCTCGCGTGAACGTCGGTTCGTGGTCTGCACCGGAGGGGAGCCCCTGCTGCAACTGGATGAATCCCTGATCGCCGCACTTCACGCGCGTGGCTTTGAGATCGCCGTGGAGACCAACGGAACAGTCGCGGCCCCGGCGGGATTGGATTGGATTTGCGTGAGCCCGAAAGCCGGCACAAAACTGGTTCAGTGCAGCGGCGACGAATTGAAGCTGGTCTTTCCGCAGGCTGGTGCCGAGCCCGCCGACTTCGAGACCCTTCCGTTCCGCAATTTCTTTCTCCAGCCGATGGACGGCCCCAACCGCGCCGCCAATACGGACCTTGCGGTGCGATATTGCCTTGACCATCCGAAGTGGCGACTGAGTCTGCAGACCCACAAGTTCCTCGGCATTCCCTAGGATCCTGTGTCTAAAGTGCGCACCATCAATACTGCTGTCATCCTGAGCGTAGTAAGCCGCGTTTTTTGCGGCTTGCGAAGTCGAAGGATCTGCGGTTGCTTTTCGGAAATCATCCCAGGAACTTCACACTCAGCCCCTCGGCCCTTGCCATGAAGAACTCGCCGGCTAGTGCGGCTCCTCGCACATAAGTAATCACTTGGTTGCGCTAAAGCAGCGACCATCCAATGCCGATCATGCAATCATCGATCCAACACATCAGGAAAACATAGAAGTGTCCATGGGGAGGGATCGCCGGGCGGTCTTTAGACGGCCTTGCACCCGGACGGGATCCGAAGTGGCCGGAACCCGATCGGAACGGGAGTGGATCTGTCGTGAACAGGTCGCTTCATTCCAGTTCGGAAGAGGCGCTTCCATCCAACTTCTAAGCCAGGAATCTTGAATGGGTGAGTTGCCCTACCGCGCACTTGAGACCGAAGAGCTCTTTCGCCTCGTTTTGCAACATATGGAGTTGCATTCCGACAGTGCCAAAGACCCTGAAGCCCATGCTGCCATCATCTTCCAGCTCCGCCACCGCCTTGCCGAACTCGAGATGGAAGCAGCGTCTCGACCGGCGCGTTCGTCCCTCGGCCAGCTCCTGACCAGACTTGGCTCCCTAATTCGGCCATAGATCGTCGAACCTCCGCACCGCTACGTCCGGTATAGAATTCTCCCACCGTGACGAAAGGGCTTGTCCGGCACCGGAAGTGCGGCGGATTGGGTTGGGCGCGTGGCGCCCGCAAAATGACGCTGACAGAAAGATGATCGCAGAAGCGGGAATAATCCCATCAATCGCCGTCAATCAGCGAACCGACAACTACGAATGAAAGTGACTACCCCCGCGTCATGACGAAACACTGTGCGAATTGTGGTTGCAAACTCTTGCCCGGCAAGCGGGTTGCCGACCTGCCCCCAGGCCTCCGTCCCCGGTTTCTATCAGGACTGCCGAAGGCCGCAGTCCACGCGATTCTCTCCGCTGCTGCTCATCGGCAGTTCCTTGCATCCTCTGTCGTAATCCATGAGGGGGATCCTGCTGAACGATTCTTCATTCTCACCAGTGGCCAGGGCAGGCACTTTATTTTGACAGTCGACGGCCGAAAGAAGCTCATGCACTGGCTCACGCCCGGACAGCTTTTCGGCGGCGCCGCGCTCATGTCTACCCCTTCCCATTACCTCGCAAGCACGGAGGTATTGATGGACAGTTGTGCCCTGGTATGGGATAAAAAGGCGATCCGCGAACTGGTGTCTCAGTTTCCGGGATTGTTGGATAACGGGCTCTCAATTGCCATCACAGAGAATATCGCGTGGTTTGTCGCAGCCGATGTCTCTCACGGCTCGGACGATGCAACGGGACGCATCGCTCACATGATCGTGAGTCTCGCCTCCGGGATTGGCGAGGCTGTTCATGGTGGCATCGAGATTCACGTTGGAAATGAAGATCTGGCATCGGGAGCAAACGTAACCCCATTTACGGTCAGCCGCGCTCTGGCAGCCTGGCAGCGCCAGGGCGTCCTGACCAAAGGTCGCGGCAAGATTCTCCTGAAGAAACCCGAACTCCTCGTTCCCAGGTGAGAATCGCTGCCCGCGCGTGCTGCGCTTAGACACCCCGCCCTTGCAGTGAAAACTTGCCAAAATTGCGATCGGACGATCCCCTGGTTGTCCTGGAGCAATCAACTGTCTGCTCAAAAGCAACGACGCCCCCGTGCGCCCATTGCGAACATCGATCTGCATTATCAATGACATCGCAGCGGGGACGGGTTCGGGCCGTAGCTTAGTCCTCGAGCCCGACGCTCGAACGGATTGATTTGGCTTCGCGACCGAAGATCGATGGAATCAGAGGTTGATCCATCGCAGAAGGTCCCATCATTCCGCACGGCTCCTCCCTGGCTGACAAGGTCTCTCAAAGCATCGACTGTTTGCACGCTGGAATCGAAGCACTGCCGTTCTTGTGTCAATTGCTTCCCGGATCATCTCTTTCCTGCGCCTCGCAAACATCGCCGAAGCACTCGAGTCGTCCTCAGCTTTACTCAGACTCGAGAGGGTGTCCGGACCACTGGGCGCCTGTTGCTCCATGGGGCGTTTCGGGGGAAAACGCCTTCGTGGATTCGGACCGTCAGACTTGGGCTGGATGCCTTGGATTCGCAGGCAGCTCGCGCTTGCTCGAAGTCCTCTTATCGCGCAAGCGCGAGCCGTGCGGATCGCATGGAAGGGAGGGCATCTCCACGCGACCAAACCGCCATGTGGCAAAAAGCGAGAGCGTTGTCACCGCTGCGGTATCCTTCGTCGCTCGACTTCCCCAAAAAGGCGATATCGCTTTCGGTTTCGTCGACAAAGCTATTCCCTGCACGCAAACCCGTCAAGAACCGTTTCGACCCGGTCCCGCACATTTCAATGGCCTCTTTGTCCATACCAGGGTGACCATGGACACCGGATTCCAGAAAGTTGAGTAAGTTGAATCTTGATCGGCAATCGCGGGTCTCGCTCGCAGCTGACGAAATCGAAGCGTGACCCGCGTTTGCAGATCGAACGTAGCGGCTTCTCGGAAGCAAATAGAGGCGAGTGGCTTTCAACTGCCGACGACGCCATTCGAACGCGACCGTTGAGAGTTTTGGCGGGTTTGGGAGAGTGGTGGCCTACTCGTCCCTATGCCAGATATTCGCCTCGTTCTACTTGCCGTGGAAAGTTTTATGACTTATATCAAAATATGTGCCATCGGGACCCAATGCGTGGGTTTTCTGGGGGTCGATAACTGCGGTGTTCATACTTTTGTTCTGCATCCTGCGTCACTGATGGGCTGGTTGATGCGCTTTGGCTCGGCTGGGCGTTTGGCTGGCTTCGACTTTTGGTCGCTGCCAATATGGCGTCCAACGCCTGGTCCGATACACCAGCCTCTTTCAAGAGAATCAGTGCTTGCGGCGATGTATCGAGCATTGTAGGTCCGCGCTGGACTGCGAGGATTATCGTTTGATCTCCCATTCCAGCGTTTGCCATTTTAATCAGGTCCGAGTTCGTGACTGCGGTTGGATTGGCTTGGCCCCAAAAGACCTGAGAAACTGAATGGAAGAGAAGGAGTACTGCAAGCTTTCTCAGCATGGTGTGGTCTCCTTGACAAGATCGAACATCGACGCGCCCCTTCGTTACTGGCAAAGGACACGTCTTCCCCGATCTCAATCGGCTTGGCAGATTACAACCTCAATTGCGACTGTTCGTTGAGTTCAAGCGCAATTATCCTGCAAATCCACAAATTCCGAATTGTTCGATTGGGAATTTTGAACACCAAAGGACTAGAGGGAAGAGGGACTTCTGACCGACCGGCCACGCCACTCG
>CAWAZE010000015.1:0-189420 GCA_963786405.1 uncultured Acidobacteriaceae bacterium
TCATGTTGAGCGCAGCGAAGCGGAGTCGAAACATCCGCGGTTGCCTTTCTCGCACGTTCCAGCCACAAAAATGCTCACTTCCGAGTAGCCGGTCACTCGCAAGAACCCGAAAAGTTCTTCAAAGGCAGGTCCGCTCTGCGGCTCAGGTCTTTAGGTTCAATTCCAGACACCAATGGTTTTTTAGACCGTTCCGTTCGCACTCCGAAAACTAGCCAATTCCCTTGGTTGTCGCATGAGCCGGTTCAAGCTTGGGACCATTGTTTGCCGGAACTTCATTAAACCAACCAGATAAACCGGTCTTGTTATCTTGAATCTTGACCCATCTTTCCTCGTTTGCGCCCAAGAGTTCCAATCCATTCGGGGCCACATCCGACGGCTCGGTGGAGTCCCACCCAACGATGCTACAACGCCACCAGATTGTGAATACTCCTTCATCCACCGTGTTGAGTACCCAAGGCTTCGCCCTTTCGCACAGTGCCAAAATGCGGCCTACCGGTGGAGGAAGCCTCGGTGACCTCAAAGTCCTTCGAAGCGATCAAGCGAATTGGATGAACGACTATCGACTCTGCGACAAGAGCCTTAACTACGGTTCCACGTCTGACCTCTCCCACCACATGTTGACCCCGCGGTTCCGAATACAAGGCGATGTCAACCCGTGCCCTCCATGGCCCGTGATACAGCTCGTCAAATGTTCTTTCCGCTCCGGCCTGAAAGGGATAAGGGCTTTTGATAGCCCAGATTGATGGTGGACCGGTCTCAATACAACTTCTTGATTTCTCGGCCCGGCCTATTGCGAAAGTAAACGTCAGGACAAGTCCCACTGACGTTTCGATCAACTTACCTTTCATATCTCTCCTGTTCGGAGGAAACGAAGTTTAATTGGACCCGCAAAGGTTGAGTTCAAATTCTATGCGCGTTGAGAAGATCTCAGTTTCCGAGTAGCGTCGGCAGCATTCTGATACGGTAATGTACGAGTCGACGGTCACTCAGGACGTTTGAAACGCAGCAATTCGAGTCGGCTTTTTGCGTCCGAGTTCTGGCCTTCTGGGATTGCGAGTACCCTCTCCAAAAACGCCTCGACGGGTTGCATTCCAAGCACTCGCGCCGCTAATGCATCGGCATCGGCTTCCATCCCTGGATCGCGAATGATGGAATCATTGCATCCGTACGCCGCGTTGTCGCTAACCAAGTGCGCCATCTCGTGTCCCAGAAAGCCTCTGAGCGCAATGATATTAAACAACTCGATCGCCTGCTGACCGACCAGGATCTTGCCTCGCCCGTCTACAGCAGTGCTGCCAGCGATATAGAGCATGTTCCAGCTTCCCGGAAAGATATAGATATGAGGAATTGCTGCCCGACCATACGCCGACGCTAACTCGGTCAACACTTTGTAGGTCTTGCCCGAGAAGACCTCGCGCGCGTCGATTTTATGCAACATCTCGGTTTCGCAGGCGGATTGCGCTGGGATGTTGAAGTGTGAGGTAGAGCCGGTTGCGCTCACTTTCTCCTGCCCTGCCTGCTCATCGTCGGTCTTGGTCAGACTATTCGTGGACAAATGCGCATCGACTTCCTGCTTGATCTGTGCATCCAGAGGTGTAACCGACTGCGCGATCGCTGATGGCTGCAGCCATGTCGCAATGAAGGCGAGCAGCAACATGGCAAATGCCCTTCGTGTTGAATTACGCGTGAAACAGAGAAAAAGCAGGGATATAGCGTTCTCACGCAGAAAAGTGCTTCGCGACATGGATTCCCCAAGGCAAAGAAGTTCATCCCATGCGAAATCGGAGACTGCTCAGCCGTGCGAGATCTGAGCGGATTCCTGCCGAAACTCGTGAAGGGTGTTCTCTATATTTTGTCAGAGAATGTAACTCACAGACAGGTGACCGACGTCACGGGTCTCGCCGTCGACGAGCCGCTCGCGCAAATAGCCTGTGCAAGCTGGCGGATCAATTGGTAAGATTCGCGACTAAGGACAACTCGTGGACAACTATCTGACGTTGGAAAACCGCCATACCCGGGAGGTTTTGCTGATACGCCGCGTGCGCGACGCGCAGGGACAAATCATCCTTGCCCTGGATGGCACCTTGCCGCCAGGAACAGGCGGACCGCCTCTGCACGTGCATTTCCATGAACACGAAGAGGGCATCGTGAAAGCGGGAACACTCGGCGCTCAAGTCGGGAAGGAGAAGATCGTCGTACCAACCGGGGGAAGTGCAGTCCTGCCTAAAGGCGTTCCTCACCGATGGTGGAACGCGGGCGACGATCTGCTCGAGTTTAGCGGCCACGTAGTTCCAGCGGTGGACTTGGATCGCTACCTCCAGGCAGTGTTCGCTGTTCTGAATGCCGGTTCTAATGGTAGGCCACCGATCTTCTATCTCGCGCATGTGCTCTGGCGTCATCGCGACACGCAACTAATTGCGGTTCCGCCCCCACCGATTCAGAAAATCGTCTTTCCTATCCTGCTGTTGATTGGCCGCATCCTGGGCAAATACCGCGGGACGACCTGGCCCGGTTCGCCCGAATCGTGCCCTGGGGCGCCGCTTGTGGACGCTAACGCCTAGGTTTGCACTGTCGCCGATTCGGCAGTAATCCAAATCTCCGCCCTTTCGGGATTATTTCCGGATAGACGGTCACTCGGTCAGACTGGATCGATGCTCCCCTTGATAGTCCAAACGACCAAGGAGGCTATGCCGATACTCCTCAACTCCTCCACGATTGAAACCGGGATGTCACGGTAGACTTCTCTCCTGCCTTCATCGACCAGCAGGTAGACCCTAAGAACACTTCTACCTCCTCCTTCACTGGTTGACTCTCCCGTACTCCACCACTGCCTCACGTTCTTTGGCGTAAGAATGGATTTGAATACAAGGGCATTGTCAGTTGCCTTGCTCGGCGATGAGCTAAGGGTTTTCCCGACTTCGTTAAGCGTCTCGACGCGACTGACACGAATTGATGAGTCTTGCAGGGTTAGGCACAATTCGAGCGGAACTTCTCCCATAGCTTCACCCTCAACAGAGATGGATATGCGCTGAGTCTGAAGCTGTGGGGCTTCCTGCTGAGGTTGAGCCTGTGAGGCCTCCCGCTGAACCTGAAGCTGTGGGGCTTCCTGCTGAGGTTGAGCCTGCGGTTGCGGTTGAACTTGGGTATCGATGCTCAAAATCTTGTTGCTGAAATGCTCAACGTGCTGCGTGTTCTGCTCCACCCGTGTTGGGTCGCGCTTGGTTGCTGCCTTTTTAGCGTAGAAAGCAGCAACGTTCGCGTAAAAAGCAGCAAAGATGGCAGCTAGTGCACCAACGATACTGACAAGAAGGCTCATGAAGGCCATGGTGTCGGTATCCAGTTTGATAAGCATCAAGAGGTTATTCGCCATAAGGTCACCGACTTTGTCACACTGCAACGGAGCACCTCTCAAGACGCAGCTCGTTGCCATTTCGCATGTGCCGCGATTGTAACGCGGGTGCCAATGTGGCGTGGGCTATACAGTTTAGTTCAGTTGCGAGTGTGTGGTGGCCAATCCGGGAATTATAACTTCGGCAACAATGCACCGCAGGTGTTGATCAACCAGTAACTTCCGAGTAGGCGGTCACTCGCCAGGAACCGAACTTTCCGCCCTTGATGGCTCGACGAGTGCATTGGCCATTTTCCCCCATAGACTCGATAACCGCCTTGCAGTGTTTATATCGTACGATATATTATTAGATATGTCTTACGATTCAACGTCCCACCTAGGAAACCATCCCGGACGGCGCCGTTCGCGTCACGGGCGTCACGGCATATTGGGCAGCGGGGATGATTTTACGAGTGGGCGAAAGTTTGAAGCCGTGGATCTCCAGCTTGTCATCCTGGCGTTCCTCGCAGAGAGTCCCGCTCACGGGTACGAGTTGATCAAGACCATCGAGGAGCGGTCAGGCGGCTTCTATACCCCAAGTCCCGGCGTAATCTATCCGGCGCTTACCTATCTCAGTGAAATCGGCCACGCGACCGTCGAGCAGGCAGGGACAAGAAAGCTGTACAGCATCACCGCCGAGGGGAAGGCCCATCTCGCTTGCAATCGCGCTTCCGCAGACGCAATTCTTGATGCCCTTTCACGGATCGGAAGCCGGATGGATGATGTGCGCGAGGCGTTCGCCGGGGTCGGCGATCCTGATTCCGGCCCTTCGAATGAAATTCACCGTGCACGCCTCGCTCTTAGAGACGCGATCCGCCGCAAGCGTGGCTGCGATCCCAAGGAAGCCCGCCGCATTGCCGGAATTCTGAACCGGGCAACGGCCGACATCCTCTCAAAAAAACCATGATTCATTCACCCAAAACGAGGCTTTTCTTATGCAAAACGATACCCCTCTGAGCCCCATCAAAGATGCCCGTGTCCTTGCCGTTATCGAGCGGCTCATCGAGACACGCCGCCGACCCCTGGGCGGCAGCCCGATCAATAACCCGGAGATGAGCCGCGATCCTTTTGACTATGCCGAATACGGATTTTCCATTGTCCCCGACCAGGGCGATCTCATCTATCTGCTATGCCGCGGCATGGGTGCGACACGCGTCGTCGATTTTGCGACTTCGATAGGCATGTCAGCCATCTATTTTGCGGCGGCCATGCGCGACAATGGCGGCGGTACCGTCATTGGTTCGGAACTCGTTCCGGAGAAAGTCGTGACCGCCAGGCGCAATCTGGCCGACGCCGGCCTTGCCGATTATGCCGACATCAGGGAAGGAGACGCACGGCAGATGCTGCGTGATCTGGGCGGTCCTGTGGATTTTGCTCTCATCGATGGCTGGCCGAACGGCCAGGGTCCGTCGCTCGCTCGCGAGGTCATCGAAATTCTGGCTCCCCAGATCAGAACCGGAGGTTACGTTGTGAACGACAACGCTGAGCCCGACTTCCTGCAATTCATCCGCGACCCTGCCAATGGCTTTATCTCTGTGAGCCTGCCGCTTAAGGGCAGCACCGAACTTTGTGTGAAAGTCTCCTGAATGCTCGATGAAGCTGCTGGTCAAGGTTCAGGGTGGTTGACCGCCTACCCGGCAATTGCCACTTGATCAATGGCTCACGGGCAGAATGCACGATTGCTCTCCTTACGGCGGCTTGTGTTTACCGATTTCGAAATTCTCAACGGTTGCGCACAGGCCAATGCGCTCATTGAGCGAGCGGCAGATGGTTTTTCCGAGTTCGGTCGGATGGTGGCCTACTCGGAACTTTGACGAATCTTCGCCCAGGTCACCTGACGGGTCTGAGTTGATGGTGCCTCTCCCGGAACTCTAAGAACACGGCTCTGCGAACCACCACGAGGACCTGTGGACGTAAGCTTTGCTGACTCGGTTCACGCGTGAGACTGTTCCTTCAACTCCAGGATGTCCAGGTCATGCATTGTGTCGCCGATCGGAACCCAGACATCGACCTTGGTGCCCTCCATAGGGCGCGAGACAACTGCAAATTGCCCCCCCACCAGCCGCACTCGTTCCTCCATGCTCCGAATGCCGATTCCGCTCTGTCTTGAAGCTGCCCCTTGATCAAAGCCTGTTCCACGGTCGGAGATCGAAAGATGGATCTTCTGTTCCAGTCCCTCCACCCGAACCTCAGCAGAATCGGCATGGCTGTGCTTCTTGACGTTTTGTAGCGCTTCTTGCGTGATGCGAAAGAGGCACAATGCCGCTTCCCTTGGAATGTTGCGCGGCACGTTTTCCTCCACAAAATTGACATCAATTGAGTGGTAGTCTTTGAACTCGACGCACACCGAACTCAGTGCGGCAACGAGACCCAGGCTGTCGAGTGTCGACGAATGCAAACGGTGTGATAAGAAATGCAAATCCGAGCCCAATTCGCCCACCCGATCCCAGAGTTCGTGCAGGGTGCAGCGCGTCTCAGAGTCCGTCCGCAGATTCTGTGCAAGAGTTTCCAGATCAATTGATAGCAAGGCCAGCCGCTGCTGGTAGTCGTCATGGATTTCTCTCGCAATCCGGCTGCGTTCCTCTTCCTGTGCTTGAATCAATCGCCCGCTCAAGCTGGCGAGCGCTTCTTCGGCGAGCTTACGATCTGTGATGTCAACGCACGATCCGATATACCCCACAAACCCGCCCTCTCCATCCAATCTGGGTACGCCGGTGTCAAAAACCCAGCGGTATTCTGCATCGTGGCGGCGTAAGCGATACTCCATCTGAAACGGAACACGGCGGTCGAATGAGTCCACGTAAGTTGCGACGCATTGCTTGAGGTCGTCGGGATGAACACCCTCTGTCCACCCGTTTTCCATCTCGGCCTCCAGCGAGCGCCCGGTGAATTCGAGCCAGAGCTCGCTGAAATAGGTGCGTAGCTTGTCGGTGCCGGACATCCAGATCATCACCGGCGCCGTCTTTGCGGCCAACATAAAGCGAGCTTCACTCTCCCGGCGTGAAAGGTCTTGCCGTTCCAGATCAACCCCGGTGAGCACGATCCCGGCAATAAGACACGCGCTTACGCCGAGTCCAACAAGCGCCAGCGAGAAACCGCTTTCCCAGCGGTAGTGTATTTGTGCATCTCTGACTGCGTAGCCAAGCACCAATGTAAGCAGGATTCCTGCGGGAAGCAGTCGTCGCAACATTGCTCCCCCCGCGTTGTCGGCATGGAGAAGACGAACGATACCCTCTGATGGGGCTTGCATACTGCACCCCGATGGAGCCGATCAGGAAACCAAGCGCAGTCGGAATAGAAACATTATTGTGCGGACGAATCAGATTCCCCACATGGGTGTCGTAAGCGTGACTCACGATTGCGAGGGCGCCGACAGCACCCGTCAATATACCGAGGCCACGTGAAAGCCGCCGCAATGCACGATGCCGCGAGTTCATCGGCAGGAGAGACAATCCGAAAAGCATATATCCAATGCTGGTGTACTGCGACATTCGACCCGGATAGAAAATGTAATGCGTATCGCGAAAGAGAAACTCATCAATCCCGAGATTGGAGTTCCAGGAATACTCGCTCAGGGTCAGTGCACCGATGAGAAACACCGCGATCGAAAGGAACGGTACGACGCGATGCTTGCGACGCAACAGCGCAACCGACGCAAGCAACATTGCGACGGCCGAGTTGGCCTTTATCCCGGCTGATTCTGGAACAAAGCTCTGCAACCCTCTCAGGTCGAAAGCCCAGCCAAGCAGAACTAAGGCCGCGAGGACGAACAAGACCCACCCCGCCACAGTCGCTACGTTTGCGGTTGCTCCTTGATCTTGTTGTGCTCTCATTGTTCTCGTAAGGGATCTTGCCAATAATAGACCCAGAGAACAGCTACAGTCTGCGGGATTTGGACAGAATGGGCCGATGAGCGGCCACACACGCCTGTTTCTCAGCCTCCATAGGGTTACCTTCTCGTTAACATCGTGCCAGCGCGGAGAACGCCTGAGGTTTCACCAGTTCCGTTAGGGCTTTGGTGTCTCCGCAGCGGTTCAACCTAATGATCCCGTCGACTGGATGGTCAAGAAAATCAGGGGGAGATTGCGAAGACACTGGACGCGTTCTATACTGTCGCAACCGTCAATTCTGAGCGGATTTGCAATGAACGAGTTCGTCCTGCTGCTTGCCGATCTGCATCCCTCGAACAATCGAAGGAGTATTCCATGAAATTTCTGAGGTCTTTGTGTGCCTTTTCTCTCAGCCTTGGCTTTCTTTCCGCCACCGGTTCGGCGCAAGAGATAGTCCATGCACTTACGGGAACCGTGAGCTCGATCAGTGCAACTGACAAGTCTTTCGTGATCCAGGAAAGTGGCCGTCAGAAGATCTTCAAGGGCTCAGGGGACGCGAAGGTTCGTGCGGCTCTGCAGAAGAAGCTGGGCGAAGTGACGATTTCGGCCGACGAGTTGAAAACAGAAGGCGCCTACGTGATCGTTTTCTACTACGGTAGCAGCGATGAACCGACGGCGGTTGCACTGAAGGATCTGGGCAAGGGACCATTCACAGCGGCTTCAGGTACGGTGACGAAGTTCGATCCGCACACGCGGTCGGTTACGGTGCAGGACGAGACCGCCACGGCTTATACGTTCAAGATCAGCCACGATACGGTTGTCGAGGGTGGCATGGGCATAGCGGACGGACTGAAATTCTCGCCGGCGAAGGGCGACAGGCTGCGCGTGGTAGCGGCGAAAGCAGACAGCGGAGATGTCGCGCTGTTCCTGCTCCAGAACTAGCCGGGCAAGCATCCGGTGACAGGCTTGATGCTTCGCCAGCGGCTCACCTCACGGGAAAACAGTCGAGGTCGTTGGCGAATACGACAGGACCGGAAAAGTGACGCCGTATTTCTGCCTGTGTCTCATTCTCTTTTCCCAAAGTCCGCAGCATTCGATGAGACAGTATCAACCGCTTCACATGAGCATTCGCGGCGATCATCCCGATTACTGAGGGTGGCATATGGAGGCGCCTTTCCACTCCGGTAGCGCCCTCCGGCACGGCGTTATGAGCGACGAACAAATCTGCGTCCAACGCCAGTTGCGTCAGTCCGTCTCCTTCGCCGTTCGTATCTCCACTAAAAACGATCCGCTTGCCGCCCATTTCCACCCGCCATGCCAGCGCGGGAAACCCACCATGAATGACGCGCACTGCATACACGACCATGTCGGAGTTTCGGAACACGAGAACAGGTTTGGAACCGGCAGCGACATCATGCGGTTCCAGTGTGTAGCTTCCTTTCGCACCGGGCTCCACCAGCTCGCTCAGGTAGCGCCAGGCTCCGTGCGGTTCGCTGAAAAGATCGCGCACAAACTCAGTCGTGGACGGCATAAAGTCGTTTCCCGGAGGACCGTACACCGGCAGGGGGCGCTTGCGGTCTTCAAACCAGGAAGAAAATACTAAAGCGGGAAAATCGCCGCTGTGATCAATATGAAAATGGCTGAACAGAACAACATCCACTTGGGACATCTGCGCTCCGCTCTCCCCAAAGCGTAGAGCGCTGCCTCCACCGGCATCAACGACGACACGTGCGGTGCCGTGATCCCATATCAGATAGCTGGTGGACGCTCGCTTGTCTTGCATCTCCGGGCCGCCGGAGCCGAGTACCTGAACCGCCAATCCGGTCGAGCCGCAGGATTGCGCCTTCGCGGGCGAAGCTTCGCCCATGGAAGAGAAGATCGCAAAAGCAAGAAGCGCTTTTCCCGCCAGACTTTGCGAATGTGTGAGGACACCGTTGGTTTGCATTTCACACCACCAATCCGCCCACTTACTTCAACGATAGCCGAATCGAAAACGGGGATGCGGCTTCTCGGAGGCGAATCACCGGCGAGTGGTTTTCGACTGCTGCCAACGGAAATCGAGCTGGACTGCCGGGTGTCCCAGGTCTCGCTTCTGAGACCTGGGAGTGAGTCGCGTTCGGCTGGACGGTTCCTCACCAACCATCGAAAAGGCGCTTGTCATGTTGAGCACAGCGAAGCGGAGTCGAAACATCTGCGGTTGTCTTTCCCGAACGTCCCAGCCGCAAAAATGCTTACTTCCGAGTTGTTTGAATGCTAAGTCGAGGAGGAGCGCGAGGTGTTACAAGAAGCTGAATCAGCGGGCGCTGATTCAGAGAACGACCTCGGAGGCTCCTCAGAGACGACATGTATTACATCGGACTTGATGTGCACAAGAAGACGATCAGCTTTTGCGTGAAGGCAACGGCAACCGGGCTACCCTTGCGGTGGCCAGGAAGATGGTTGCGTTGATGCTGGCCGTAGAGAGACGCAACACGGACTTCGTGCCTGGCGGCGAGTTCAAGCGAACCGCGGCAGCGTAAAAACCCTTCCTGAGAAGGGAAAAACATCAGGATCTATCGATGCGCAGGCTGCCAGGTCCCGCAGGTGACCGCCTGGGCGACGGAGGCGACTCCCGAGGCTCTCTTCGAGTTGTTTCGGGACTGGCAGAGAACACAAACACAATCTTCTGCGACGGCTCTTCGGAGCCCGAGGCAGCAAATGGATGTCCGGTTCTGCATAAAGCAGGAACCACCAGCCGAGAGGCAAACGTGCGCAGCCACCGTTCCTGATCAGACCAACAACGCGCTCTCCAGCGCGCCTAAAGAAAACTCGTGCTTTTCCGTTGACAAAGACTTACATGGAGGGCGGTAACTGGTCCAAATCCTCAACTACTTCTCCACGTGCGCCTTCAGCCGCGAAAGCGTCTCATCCCACTGCTTTGAGACCGAGTTGAGGTACGCCCTGAGCCCCTCCAGAGGTTCGGGGTCAAACTCGAAGATCCGCTCTCGGCCGGAGTGGGAGCTGCGCACAATTCCGGCTCGCTCGAGCACACCCAGATGCTTGGTGATCGCCTGACGGGTCAGCTTCGACTCCTCCGACAGCTGCGTAATCGAACACGGCTCTCCAGAGCAAAGCCTCGCCACCAGCGCCAGCCGCGTCTTGTCTCCGAGCGCGGCAAACACCCGCGCCCGTGCCTTCGGTTTGGAAATGATGCGTTTACGAAGTTTGTGTGACATGGGTCTCGATGTTCTTCATCTGTTGCGTCCAGCCGCCGTCGTTTCTGAGGAAAGCCTCTTCACGCCATTCCGCCGGAACGTTCTCAAACCCTGACTCGGTCAGCACAAGCAGTGTACCGCCCGGAATCTCCTCCAGCCTGAACTCCACCAGCGTAGTCGGAACTGCAGAGTAGTCAGCCGGGGAATCCGTCGTTTCAAACGACCTCGCGTGCGGCCAGGTGAATGAAAAGATCCGCTCGGGCTCCATCTTCTGCACCACGGCCCGCCACACCACATGTTCGTATCCGGGCCACGTGATCATTCCCCGCGATTCCCTGCCGGGAACAAACGGTCCCTCGAGCCTCACCCGGAACCACTCACCAAATTCGCGGTAGTCGGTCAGTACCCGCCACACGCGCGAAATCGGAGCCTTCAGCTCAATCCGCTTCTCGATCTGATCGGCCATACAGGCAACCTCTTGGTTGCATATTACTCCGAGAGTTCAGCTCATGCAAATCTCAAGTTGCATTTTGGATCCGTCAGAACATCTGCGTGCTGAGGTTGTAAATCAGCCCGTATGCGTCCTTCACATAGCACCTTGGAAACTCCGGCTCGTCCTTCACAACCTTGCACCCCTTCGCCAAGAGCCGGAGCTTCGCCGCTTCCACGCTGTCAACGCTCACCTCAAGCACCGGGCCAAGTTCCGGCCCCTCCTCAATAAAGAGATTGATATGGTTGCCGTGCAGGCTGATCATCCGCGGCTCTTCTCCAGTAATCTCAAACCCTAGAGTCTCGACGTAAAACGACGCGGCGCTCTTCGGATCTGGCGCCTGGATCAGAATATCGGTGCCAAAGGTGTTTGCCATGCTGGCTCCCTTTATCGGCTGAAGAATATCGAGCCGGCTAACTCGAATGTGCTGTTTAGGAGCACGAGTCTAGCACGCGGTCCGCCTTGGCGAAACGCTAATGTCATTTGCCGGCAACAGCGATGAATCTACCCGCGACTTCGGTGTCCCGGTCCTTTTCCGGATCGTTTGGCTCCGGCTTTTGAGCCACCCGGCTTGAACCCGCCCGGTCTGGACCCACCCGGCTTGAAACCGCTCGGACGACCGGAGCTACTTTTGCCTCCGGGCTTACGATTGCCGGAACCGGGCTTGGAGAAGCTGCCTGCCGGCTTCGAGCGAAACTCGGGCTTCGATCGTCCCTCGGACGAAGCCTTGGCCCCGCCAAAACTCGGCTTCGGTTTCCACGCAGTCCGTTCGCCGGAAGGTGGTCCCGCACTCCGGCCGGGAGCAGGACGAGAGCCGCTGCGAGACCCAGCGCCGCCGGCGCCGTACGTTCGACCGCTGCGGCTAGGCGGCTTGCTGCTGGGTCGCGCACCACCGGCCCGAGGCTTGCCCGTGCTTGTGGTGAAAGGTCGCGCAAGACCACCTTCGGCACGGCGCGACCGTTCCTGGCCGCCCGCACGGGTACCAGCGCGGTCCCGGTCTCCAGAAGGTCGATCGGTAACGGGCTTGTTGAACCTCGGTCGGTCAAAGCTGGGCCGATCGAAACTGGGCCGGTCAGATCGTGGTCGATCGAATTTTGGCCGGTCAAAGCTCGGTCGGTCAGACACGGACCGGTCAAAACGTGGTCTTTCCGCGCCAGGTCGACCGCCGCTCGGCCTGCCGGTGCCCGAACTGCGATAGGGAGGACGGCCTGCACTCGGTCGCTCCGTGCCAGGCCGCTCCGACTCGACCGCATCGATTTGCAACCGAGGCGGCTTCGGCATCGGAGGTCCGGCCGCGGAAGGTGCGTCGCGTCGCGGCCCTGAAGGGCGCTGATACGGAGGGCGGTCGCTGCCGCCGGACTTGTTCCAGGCGGGCTTCGCTCCAAAGGGCCGCCCGCCGCCGGCACGGCCACGTCCGGCAGAGCCCTGGTCGCCACGCTCACCGCCCGGTCGCCCTTCGCGTGGGGGACCGGAAGGAAATGCAGGCTTCCGATCATCTCTCTTCCATGCGGGCCGCGCCTGAGACGGCGCTCCCCGGCCAGATTCCGGCTTGCCGTATCTCGCTGGTCTCTCGTTATCGCGGCCGGCCGCGGGACGATATCCCTCTCGCCCGCCGGGTGCAGGCCTTTGCGGTCTTGCTTCACCAAACCTGCTCTTCGGTCGAAACTCCCTTGCACCGCTGCCTGCGGCGCGCTCAAAACCACGTCCGACGCCCTCGACCCGCCCACGCTTCGGTTCAACCGTCGGCAGTTGCGCCTCCATCTCCTTGGCGCGCCGTGTGTCTTTTGTTTTCTTCGGACGAACCTTGCCCTCGGCGGCCTTGTTCAGCTCTTCCACTTCTTCCGCATCAAGCTCTCGCATCTTGCCCGGCTCGAGATCCAGCACCAGCGGACCGTAGCCCACGCGCCGGATCTTCTCCACAAAGTGTCCGATCTCCTCGAACATCTTGCGCAGCTCGCGGTTGCGCCCCTCGATCAGCACCACCTCGTACCAGGGGTTATCGCCCCGCCTAACCTGTCGAATCTGCGCCGGAGCCGTGTGCACCTGTCCCGATCCCGGCCGTTCGCGATCGATCGCCACACCTTCACGGAGCCGAGCCAGCTCCTCCTCGGTCGGCTGCCCACTGACCTTCACCAGGTACGTCTTCTCCACGCCTGAAGCGGCTTTGGTCAGCTTGTTGGCCAGATCGCCGTCGTTTGTCACCAGCAGCAACCCTTCGCTCAGGTAGTCCAGGCGGCCCACCGGGTACAGCCGCTCGCGCATCTTCTCAAAGAACTGCATCACCGTCGGGCGCCCCTCGGGATCACTCACCGTGGTTACGAATCCCTTCGGCTTGTTCAGCACAAAGTAGCGCTGCCGCTCCGCTCCCTGCAGCAGCTTGCCATCCACGCGAATGTGGTCGCGGCTCGCGTCCGCCTTGGTGCCAAGTGTCGTCACCACCGTGCCGTTCACCTGCACACGCCCCTGCGTAATCAGCTCTTCCGCATGGCGTCGGCTGGCGATCCCGGCCTGCGCAAGAATCTTCTGCAGCCGTTCAAGTTTCGCCGGCGGCCCCGCCTTCCCGGCTTCAGCCTCGTCTTCCCCTTCGCTCTCGTCCGCTGTTTCCTTCGTGCTCAGCATCGGAGTCTCGCCGCCTGCCTGCTCCAGGGTGTCGCGCGCCGCCGCCTCTGTTGCTTCATCCGCTTCCAGCGCATCATTCGCGGGGCCGCTCATCTCGGGCCGAACGGTATCGGGCTCGTCCGGCTCTGGCACGTTCGCCTCTGGCCGTAAATCGTCAGTCATGACGCAGTTTCTCGGTTCTGCCTGCTTTGGGTAAGGCGCGGCAGGCGCGGCCTCTTCCGGATCTATCCCGGCTACAGCGGTTCTGCAGTTGCTGTGTCCGGAACCATTCCGGCGAAGTGGCCTCTTCCTTCAGAAGAACCCACCTTCCACATCAGCTGGAAACGGCAACATGAACTCCGGAGCCGCCTTATCCCGCCGGTTCCGTTGCTACGTTGGATTCGCTCTCCGTCGCAACCGTTCCCGCCTCTCCGGCATTTTCTGAATTCGCAGTGCCTTCGGCAACAGTGGTTGTCGCTTCTTGCGCCTCCGGCTCTTCCGGCGCATTCTCGTCCAGTTCAGGCCCACCACCCACGGCTCCCGCGTCGTAGCTCGAGGTCGTTTCAGCCTCGGTCCCGGTCTCAGGGCCGCCTTCATCCAGCTCGATCGCCGCCATCTTCTCAAACTCATCCATCGACGGCAGCTCCGACACGTCATTCAGCCCGAACCGGAGCAGGAACTCCTTCGTCGTCTTGTAGAGAATCGGCCGCCCGATCACCTGCTTGCGCCCCGCCGTCGTAATCAGCTTCCGCGCCATCAGCGACCCAAACACGCCCGACGAATCCACCCCGCGAATCTCATTCACCTCGGGCGCAGTTACCGGCTGCTTGTAGGCGATCACCGCCAGCGTCTCCAGCGCAGGCAGTGACAGCTTCATTGCCGGCTTCAGGCTCTTGATGAACATCCGAACCGCATCGTGGCACTCCGGCTTGGTCGCCATGCGATACCCGCCCGCAATCTCGCGGATCTCCACTCCCCGATCATCGGATGCACAGGATGCAATGATCTCGTCGATCAGTTTGCGAAGCACTGCCTTCACGTCACGATCCCGCTGCCGAGCGTCGCGCTTTGCCTCGGCTTCCGCGTCCAATGGAGTCTCGCTCTGAGCTGCAGTCTCTGAAGCAGCCACGAGCGCCGGCTCAATCGCTGCCTGATTCGCCCCCTCAAGCGTGGCGCTCTCGCCGATCCCGGCGGAGGTCCCCTCCGGTTCGCCAGCGGACAGATTCAAATCCGGCGGCTCAATTCCATCTTCGGCGCGCAGGTCCAGATAATCCAGCCCCTCTTCAATTGTGGGCCGCATCGGGTCTGCAGCACTCTCAGCCGTCTGGCTGGCAGCTTCAGCTTCCTGCGCTGCCTTCCATTCCAGCGCTTCAGCGGAAAAAAGGGTGGCGAGCTGGGTCAGTGTGACCGGCTCTTCAGCGGCGTAGATAACGGCTTCCAATTTGGATTTAAGGCTCATTCGGCAATAGCTACCTGATGTATGGTACCGGACCGAGCGGCCTTGTGCGTCCACAGCGATTCATCGGCAGCCCAACAAGCGAAAAGGGCGTCCGCAGCTGCAAACGCCCCCTCCCGTTCCGATCGCTTTGCCTGATCGCCCTGGCGATGGCTCCTACGCCAACTGCTGGAACAGCCAGAACAATGTTCCCGACAGAAGCGCTGCCACCGGCAACGTAAACACCCACGCCGCCGCGATGTTTCGGATCGTGGCGAACTGGATCCCGCTTTTGTTCGCCGCCATCGTGCCCGCCACGCCTGAACTCAGCACGTGCGTAGTACTCACCGGCAATCCAAAGTTGTCCGCCGCAAAGATCGTGCACATGGCCACCAGCTCGGCGCATGCTCCCTGCGCATAGGTCAGGTGTTCCTTACCGATCTTTTCACCCACCGTCACCACGATGCGCTTCCACCCGACCATTGTTCCCATGCCCAGCGCCAGCGCAACCGCAACCTTGACCCAGGTCGGAATGAACTTCGTGGCCTTGTCGACATGCTTCTTGTAGTTGTTCAGCGCATCATTCTGCTCGGGCGTGAACTGCGGATTCTTGGACTTCGCCATGAGCCGAAGCGTTTCGCTCGTCACATACATGTCGTTGCGAACGTTGGACTGCATGTTGGTGGGTACGTTCTTGTATGCGCCGAATGCCCTTACGTCGCCTTCAAGATCGCGCATCAGCTCGCGAAGTGCCGTCAGCGTGGCCGGCTGCATCTTTTTGGTGCGCAGATAATCGGTCAACTCGGTGCGAGGATCAGGTCCAAGGATCGCGTTTTTGTCCACGTGCGCATCGATGATCGACACAGCCTGCTCTGACGCCGCAATGTAATCCTGCAACTCCTGGCCGGAGACTGTGTGATTCAGAGCGTATGCCGTTGGCACCGTCCCGATCAGGATCAACATGATAAGACCCATGCCCTTCTGCCCGTCGTTCGACCCATGGAAGAAACTGACGCCAGTGCAGGTCAGGACAAGCAGAGAGCGAATAGGCCACGGTGGAGGCGTCTCATCCTTCGGCGCTTCGTACAGCTCCGGATACTTGATCGTCCACTTCGCGATCAGAAACAGCAAAGCCGCGCAGCCAAAGCCCACAAGCGGAGAAATCAGCAGAACCTTGAAGACCTTGGTCGCCTGTTCCCAGTCCACGCCGGAGGTCCCGGAAGTCCCATTAATTAACTGGTTCGCCAATCCAACTCCGATGATGGAACCCACCATCGTGTGCGAGCTCGAGGCCGGCAGCCCGAGCCACCACGTTCCCAGATTCCACAGGATCGCCGCGATCAGCAAGGCAAACACCATCGCGAAGCCTGAACCGGAACTTACACGCAAGATCAGTTCCACAGGGAGCAGGGTGATGATGGTAAAGGCCACTGTGCCGGCGGAAGTCAGAACGCCCAGAAGGTTGCAAATCCCTGACCAGACGACAGCAATGTTCGGGTCGAGCGAATGCGTATAGATCACTGTAGCGACTGCGTTTGCCGTGTCGTGAAAACCATTCACGAACTCGAATCCAAGCGCAATCAGCAAAGCAATTCCCAACAGAGCATAAGGCCACGCGCTTCCCAGGTGCACGTGGCTGAGGTCCGTGGATAGCTGAAGGCCGACGTAGCCAACGCCGCCCAGAAGCGCCACAAGTACGACCGCACTTGTTATCCATGCAGGAAATTTAGTCTTCTTGCGGTCGAGCAGAGACGCCCCTGCAATCGGGGCGCCCGCAGTCGTCACCATTTGGGCCATTGGTAGCTCCAGATTCTAGTGGGGAGATATCTCCGGGGACAGCTGGGGTAGAGGTCTCCGGACTGACCAATGGATATACCACTGAGATGAAAGGGGAATGAATTCTCAGGCGCCAGCGCCAGAATCACCCGGCCGCGGCCCCGTCGTTCTCAACGAGTTAAGTCCGATGGCGTCGCTAAATCTGCCTGAAGATGAAGTACAGCGTCCCCGACAGCAGCGCCGCCGCCGGCAGCGTAAAGACCCACCCCGCAGCGATGTTGCGCACCGTGCGGAGGCGCAAGCCGTTGCCGTTGGCTGCCATCGTTCCCGCAACGCCCGAACTGAGAATGTGCGTCGTGCTCACGGGCAGCCCGAAGGTGTCCGCCGCAAAGATCGTACCCATCGCGACCAATCCCGCGCTTGCACCCTGTGCGTAGGTCAGGTGGTCTTTGCCGATCCGTTCACCAACAGTCACCACGACGCGTTTCCAGCCCACCATCGTTCCCAGGCCAAGTGCAAGTGCCACTGCGACCTTCACCCACGTTGGAATGAACTTCGTCGCCTTGTCTACCTTGCTCTTGTAGTTCTGGAGTGCCGCCCTCTCTTCCGGATTGAACGATGGCGCCTTGGCAATCATCATCAGCCGAAGCGCCTCACTCGTGACGTACATGTCATTCCGCACATTCGCCTGCTCCTGCGGCGGAACGGCCTTGAATTCCCGGTAAAGCGCGACCTCGTGGCCCAGATCCTCCACCAGCTCGCGCAGCGCGAGGATCGTGTCCGGCCGCAATTGCTTGGTGCGGATGTACTCCGTAACTTCTTCACGCGCGTCCGGGCCCAGAATGCCCGCAGGATCGACGTGCCGATCCAGAATGTGCCCGGCCTGCTCTGAAGCTGCAATGTAGTCCTGCACTTCCATGGGGCTCACGGCGTGGTTGAGCGCATAAGCGGTGGGCACCGTACCGATGAGAATCAGCATGATCAGCCCCATGCCTTTTTGCCCATCGTTCGATCCGTGAAAGAAGCTCACGCCTGTGCATGTGAGCACCATCAACGCGCGAATCGGGAACGGTGGCGGCTGATCATCCTTCGGCGCTTCATACAGTTCAGGGAACTTCACCACCTGCTTCGAAAGCAGGATCAACATGCCAGCCACGACAAACCCGATAACGGGCGAAATCAGCAGCGCCTTCAGAACCTTCATGGCCTGTTCCCAATCCACGACCCGAAGTGCCGCTGTGCGGCATCAGCAGCTGGTTGGCCAGCCCCACGCCGATAATCGACCCCACCATCGTGTGCGAGCTTGATGCCGGAAGTCCAAGCCACCATGTGCCAAGGTTCCACAGGATCGCCGCAATCAGCAGCGCAAATACCATGGCGAAACCCGCACCGGAGCTGACCTGCAGAATCAACTCCACAGGCAGCAGCGTGATCACCGCGAACGCCACGGTGCCCGACGAAAACAGCACACCCGCGAGATTGCAGATTCCCGACCACACCACCGCGATATTCGGCTCGAGCGAGTGCGTATAGATCACGGTCGCAACTGCGTTGGCCGTGTCGTGAAAGCCGTTTACAAACTCGAAGCCCAAAGCGATCAGCAACGCCAGGCCGAGCAATCCGTACGGCGCATAACTCGTGATCGATGCCGCATCCAGATCTCTGGCCACGTGAAAGACGATGTAGCAGACGCCCGCCATCAGGGCGAGAAGAAACGCAGCGATGCCCGCCTTGCTTGGCGAACTCTTCATCTTGCGGTCGAGCAGCGTGGAGCGCTTTGGAAACGCTGTTGCAGTCGTCGCCAGATCGGCCATTAGATCTCTCCCGTCCTGCCGATGTTTTTTCGGCGAAACGCGGAGCTGATCGTCGTGGACTCAGCGATAAAAACTCGATTGAAATGGGAATGGAACGATCTGAGACCGCAGGAGGTGGGACAAGCTAAAGAGGATTGCATAAAACCCCAACAACTGATTTGCTGCACAGTTGCTTGCTACGCACGCGGACCGTTCATCGGCCCTGCAGCATTGATTCTACATGACATACACAGCATGAGCGAAGCGATTCGCTTCCCAGCAAGCAGAGGTCCAATCCAGTAACACCCGTGGATTCATAATGTTACATAAGTGTAAAAACTTCTTTTGGGCGGTGCATTTCTTGGCCATGATCTGCAACAAAATTGGAGCATTTGGCCAGACCGTATGGATCGCCTTTCGCACGCGTCGCATTTCTGTCTTCGAGTTATAAATACAATGCAACCAAACGGTTGCATATCATCTTGAGAGAAAACTTACGCCCACCCATCCCGCGCGCCGCGGTGTCACGCCCAGCATCGAGCTGATGCTCCTCAAGCTGCCGACCAAATTCTGCCTTGGTCGGCAGTTCCTCGTGGATGTCTGCACCAATTTCGCCAACTCGGTTAGGGAATGGTAACGCTCGTCCTGTTCGAGGGGGCGCTTTCAGCACCCGCGGTATCAACGGTCTTGACAACATAATCGTAGGACTGGCCGTTTTGAACGGCGGTATCGGTGTACGTTGTTTGTGTGTCGGAACGATCTATCAGCTGATACGAAGAGCTGCCGCCGGGTGCGCGATAAATGTTATAGCCGTCAATGGCATGGGGCGAACTGGCAGGTGCCTGCCAACTCAGAACGACCACATGGGATGCTGGATTCTCCAGTCCCGCTCAGGCTGATGACTGCTGTCGCGCTGGTTGAGTTGCTGGTGATGGTGAGCTGACCGGCCGCAGATCCAGCGTTGGCCGGATCGAACTGCACATTTAGCGTCAGCGTCTGACCGGGATTCAGGGTCGCTGGAAAGGTGGCTCCGGCCATGGTGAAGCCCGTGCCTGTTACTGCGGCTGCGCTGATGGTAACCGGCGCGCCGCCTGTGGAGCTTAGGGTCACCGACTGCGTTGCTGGCGTATTCACCGCCACATTGCCAAAGCCAATGCTGGTTGCATTAATGCTCAGCTTTGGGATTGCGGCGCTCAACTGCAGTGCGAATCTCTGTGAAGCACTGCCGTTCGTGGCCGTCAGCACTACAGACTGTGCGGAACTGACTGACGAAACCTTCGCCGAAAAGCTGGCACTCGTCGAATTGGAAGGCACTGTGACGGATGCGGGAACCGACACCGCACCGTTGCTGCTGGAGAGGCTGACGCTCAGCCCACCGCTCGGCGCTGAACTGCTCAACGTGACCGTGCACGCATCCGTGCCTGATCCAGTCATCGCCGCGCTGCTGCAGGACAGTGCGCTCAGCACTGATGAAGTCGATGATGCACCCGTGCCGCTGAGCCCGATCTGCGCGGTGGAGCCGGTGGAAGAGTTGCTCGTGATCGTCAGTTGACCGGTGACTGAGCCGGTGACAGTCGGATTGAATTGCACACCCAGACTCAGAGCCTGACCTGGATTGAGCGTGGCAGGGAGGGCACCGCTGGATATCGAGAAGCCTTTGCCTGTTGCCGTAGCCATGCTGACGGTTACGGGCGCCCTCCCGGTCGATGTTAGCGTCAGGGGTTCTGTGACCCCCGACTTCAAGCCCACGCTTCCAAACGACAAGCTGGAAGCGCTGATGCTCAGTGTTGGGATCGCGGCGTTCAGCTGCAGAGCAACGCTCTTTGAAACGCCATTCGCTGATGCCGTAAGCGTCACAGACTGAGCCGCGCTGACCGATGCCACCGTCGCCGAAAAGCTGGCACTCGTCGAATTGGCCGGCACTGTGACGAACGCGGGAACCGACACTGCACCGTTGCTGCTGGACAAGCTGACGCTCAGCCCACCGCTCGGCGCTACACCGCTCAACGTGACCGTGCACGCATCCGTGCCTGATCCAGCCATCCACGCGTTGCTGCAGGACAGGGCGCCAAGCACTGAAGAGGTTGATGTACCCGCGACCGAATTCAACTTCAGAGCGAATATCTGTGAAGCATTGCCGCTCGTAGCCGTCAGCATTACAGACTGTGCGGAACTGACTGACGAAACCTTCGCCGAAAAGCTGGCACTCGTCGAATTGGCCGGCACTGTGACGGATGCGGGAACCGACACCGCACCATTGTTGCTGGACAGGCTGACGCTCAGCCCACCGCTCGGCGCCGAACTGCTCAACCTGACCGTACACGTATCCGTGCCTGATCCAGTCATCGACGCGTTGCTGCAGGACAGGGCGCTGAGCACTGATGAAGTTGGCGTATCCGCAACCGAATTCAACTGCAGAGCGAAGATCTGTGAAGCGGTGCCGTTCGAGGCCGTCAGCATTACAGCCTGTGCGGAACTGACTGACGACACCGTCGCTGTGAATTCAATGCTGGTAGAGTTGGCGGGAACCGTCACCGAGGCGGGAACCATCACCGCACCGCTGCTGCTGGAAAGGCTGACGCTCAGCCCACCGCTCGGTGCTGAACTGCTCAACGTGACCGTGCACGCATCCGTGCCTGATCCGGTCATCGACGCGTTGCTGCAGGACAGGGCACTCAGTGTTGATACCGTAGAGGCTGATGCGAGCCCCTTGCCGTGCAGCTTCACGCTCGCCACGACTGAACTTGACGTGCGAGTGATGACGCTCAGCTGCCCGGTTGCATCTGTAGCGGCCTTCGGAGTGAAGTGCATCTTGACGTTAAGGGTGCCCCCCGCGGGAAGAGTAATCGGAAGATTGCGTTGCCCGTCGACGGAGAACGAAGGATCAGAGACGCTCAGCTGAGAGATCTCCGCCGGGCTGGAGCCCTGATTCGAGACCGTGACTTGCGAAATGGCTGAATTGCCGACATTGACTGTGCCGAAGTCCACCGAATTGGGTGACGCCGCCAGTGAACCCGAAGCAGCCTTGTTCAGGACAATCCCGCCGCAACCGGACAAGGCGAGAGAGATCGCGCAAGCCAAAGCCGTTTGCAGGAGCCTTATTCGACGACTGCTGAACCTGCCGTGTTTTTCATGAGTGTTTGCGAGATCGCGAGCTTCTTTCCAACTGCTCCCATTTAGAAATGCATCATGTGCTGTGATGTCTTTGCCCGACTCGGGGCGAACGTGAAATCCGTACATCCACTTCTCCTCAGCGGGCGCATGCGCGCCTCTGTCTCATGCCCCCTTAAAAGCTCATGGGGGGCGCAGTCGCTCCTGAACAGGGATGAAATACCTGCAATGATTGGCAGTTGACGCAAATCAAATCCTTTGAATTGATTCGCTGACGGCACAGTCGGGCCCGTGGAGTGTGGAAACCTGACTAACCGAAAGCAAGATCGGTGCCAAACAGGTTGCCTCGCACTGGATATTTTTTGGGTGTGTAAATTGTTTTACTTAGACGAGCACGGCGCCTGGCTCGCGAAAAGAATCGGCATCTAGCTGGCTGAAACCACTGTGTAATTGTTGCAAGGCTAAGTATTATCTACCAATAAATACCTACGGCGTTGACCGTTCCTGGGGATTAGTAACTCGGCGGATTCGGGAGCATTCTTCTCGACGATCCGATTTGGAAAGCGTGAACGGAGTAACGCTCCAGGATTTGATGAATGCCTTTACGCAATTGTTAGAGTTCCTTTTTAGCAGCGTCTTTCCATTCAATAATTTGCAACTATTCTGGGGAATATCGCAAATCCGCACGGATCGCCTTAGGGGTCCGCCGCATTTCTGACTTCAAGTTATAAATACAATGCAACCAGGAGGTTGCAGATGATCTTGAGAGAACCTTACGTCCACTCATCCCGCGCGCTCGCAATGCCCTCATTCATCACGGTGTCGAATCCGCTGCTCTTCTTGATGAAGATCTCAGAGAAAGCGCGGTCCTGTCGCAGCAAAATGGCCTGCAGCCTCACCAGTTCCAGCAGCGCCAGAAACATCGCGACCAGCGCCCGCGGTGATTTCGAGTGACTCAAAAGCCTGCGCAGCGCTAGGGGCTTGTCCTCCATCGTCAGCCGCCGCGTCAGGAACTGAATCATCTGCCCCACCGTGACCGAATCTTCTTGAACGTTAAACGTCGGACGCTTGCGCGCTCGCTCCAGAATGTCGCGAAAAATGCGCACCAGGTCCACTGTGTCCGCTGCAATCTCCGGCTCCGTCGCGGCGTCGTCCTTGAACTCGCGAACACCGGGATTCGTCCAGGTCGCCGCCTCGAGCATCTGCTTCTGCTGCAACATCTGCGCCGCGTTCTTGAACCGCTCATGCTCCAGCAGCCTCTCCACAAGCTCGCGCCGCGGATCCTCCGCCTCTTCCGGTCCCAAAGGCATGCGCGGAAGCAGCATCTTGCTCTTGATGTGAATCAGCAGCGAGGCCGTATAGATGAACTCGCCCGCCACCTCAATATCCGTCGCCTTCAACTGGTTCACGTATGCCAGAAACTGCGCCGTGATCTTCGCAATTGGAATGTCGTAGATGTCGATGTCCTGCTTGCGAATAAGGTCAAGCAGCAAATCGAGCGGCCCGTCATACACCAGCCCAACCGTCACTGAGAAAGGCGACTGGTCCTGCTCCTCTTCCTGCTTCTTTGGCCTCGCCGCAGCCTTCACCCCCGGCTTCTCCGGCGGCAAGGGCTTGGAGGTCAACACCAGCGGAGGCGCCGCATCCTGCGTCGCATCTCCTTCCGGATCGTTACCAGCTGAATCAATGGAAGGCGTAGCCGGCTCCGGATCGGAGTCCGGTTCCGGCCTGGGATCGGACACCGGTCCGCGCTCCCCTGGATCTGGATCACGCACAGGTGCAGGAGCAGGCGTAGGCTCCTTCACCGGATCAACAGGCTCAATCTCCGGATTGTTCTCTTCTTCGCTCAACTAAAGCCCCTACGTCCCTATTCCCTAAGTCCCTGGTCCCTAGTCCCGAGTCGTCAACCGCATCGCAGCTCTCACTTCCCCCATCGTCTGCTCTGCTCTCGCCCGCGCCCGATCCGAGCCATCCTTCAAAATATCCTTGACCTCGTCCGCGCCGTACTTCGCCCGTCGTTCCTGGATCGGCTTCAGCACCTGCACCAGCGCATCCGCAGCCCATCCCTTGCATTCGATGCATCCGATTCCCGCCGAGCGGCAGCCCTCATACACCTTCGCCATCGTCTCCGGGCTCGAAAACACCTTGTGCAGGTCGCCAACCGGGCACTTGTCAGGATCTCCCGGGTCGCTCCGCCGAACCCGCGCCGGATCCGTCACCATCGTCTTCAGCTTCTGCCGCACCACCGGCTCCGGATCGGTCAGCTCAATCGTATTCCCGTAGCTCTTCGACATCTTGCGCCCGTCAGTGCCAGGCAGCTTCGGCGACGGCGTAAGCAACACCTGCGGTTCCGGCAACACCTCGCGCCCATCCACCTTGTAGAAGTGGTTGAATCGCCGCGCCACCTCGCGCGTCAGTTCCACGTGCGCCGCCTGGTCATGGCCCACCGGGACAAACTGCGGCTGATACATCAGAATGTCTGCCGCTTGCAGCAGCGGATATCCCAGAAACCCGTAGGTGCTCAGATCCTTACCCGAGAGATTCTCCTGCTGTTCCTTGTATGTGGGCACCCGCTCCAGCCAGCTCAGCGGTGTAATCATCCCGAGCAGAAGATACAGTTCCGCATGCTGCAAGACCTTGCTCTGCTCGAAAAGCACGCTCTTCTTCGGGTCCAGCCCCGCCGCAAGGTAATCGAGAATTACATCGCGCGAGTTCGCCTCAATATTCGAAGGATCAGCGTAGTCCGAGGTCAGCGCATGCCAGTCCGCAATAAAGAAGTAGCACTCATACTGATCCTGCAGCTTGACCCAGTTGGCCAGCGCACCCATGTAGTTCCCCAGGTGCAGCTTCCCCGTGGGACGCATTCCGCTCAAAACACGCGGGCGGGATGAAGAAATTTCTGGTTCTGGCATTGTGCTTTTCGGTTCCGGGGTCGTGCAAAAATTTGCAGCCGGGCTAAGTGAAGTTCTCAGGAAACGGCTCGTTTCATTGTAGCGGGAGGCGGCAGCGGCCTTTGCGACTAGATGTGGAACAAGCCGAATGTTACCAGCGCCAGCGCCGGCCCCATCAGCAATCGCAGCACAAACCCGCCCACCAGCAGCATCAGCATGTAGCTGACCCAGAATGGAATCCGGTCGTACGCCTGGACCGCGCTATAAGGCAGCAAATTGCGTATGAGGCGGCTGCCGTCCAGCGGAGGAATCGGGAACAGGTTGAAGAAGAAGAGCGCCAGGTTGATAAAGATAGCCAGCGTGCAAAGCAGCACAACCGCCTGCAGGCCTGAAGGCGCGCCACCCATCAGCAGTCCACCTTCAAACGTCGATCGAACAACCTGGCGTCCGCCTGAAATCGAGATTGCCGCCAGCACCAGAAATGCCACCAGCACGATCAGCAGGTTCGATACCGGCCCGGCCATTGTCACCAGGTTCTCGTCGCGTCTGATCTTCGTGAAGTTGCGGCTGATCACCGGCGTCGGCTTCGCCCAGCCCACCAGCATCCCGCCAAACATGCTCAACCCGATGAACGGCCCGAAAATCATCAGTGCCGGAAACAGCAGAGTGCCCACCGGGTCGATGTGGTAGATCGGATTCAGCGTCACCCGCCCCTGCAGCCGTGCCGTCTGGTCTCCCAGACGCGAAGCCATCCATGCGTGCGAACACTCATGCACACTGAGCGAAAAAATCAGCAAAACGAATTCGAAGATAGCGATGGCAAAGCTGGCGGACTGCAAGCAACGTCTCCTCTGGCGGAAAGCTCAGATTAGCACGCTGCGGCCCATCCTCCTCAGGCCCTGAACACCGGGTAGCTGCCCAGAACTGCGCCGGCGGCCACGTCCTGTCCTCCCATCACAATGGTGTGGCTGCCGATGCGCGCTCCATCGCCAATGCTCGTCGGCATCAGCTTCACCTTGTCGACATTCCCATCGACATAGCTATGCGAAAAGATCCGCGCAAACGAACCAACCACCACGCCCTTGCCGATCGTGATGCCGCCCCTGTCGTGCAGCAGCACACCCTGATGGACCGTGGCCCCGTCTCCAATCGACAACTTGTAGCCGTAAGTCAGATCGACCCCGTGATAGATCTTCACGCCCGAACCCATGTGGTCGAAGATGTGCCGCCCCAGCATGCATCGAAAGCGAATCCCCAGCCACAGATTCAACCCGATCGGCGAACGGTCAAACATCTTCCAAAACCAGAGAAGCGGCTTGCGAACCGCGAACTCCTCCAGATCGGCGTCGCCAAAGTGCTCCGCCTCCAGCGTCACGTTCACAGGGTCGAGAGAGAAACTCAGAACATTCCCCGGCAGTTCGCTTGTCAGAGTGACATTCGGCTTCGCCCCGTGCGGACGTCCCAGGTAAATCTGATAGAGCTGGTCGCGCACAATCTCCGCCCGCCGCTCCGGCGAACGGTGCCGCAGAAATTCATCGTCCAGAAAGCGAATCCAACGGCGGTAGACTTCCTCGGCCTCAGGCGTGGGACGCGGCTGGCCGCTTTGGGGCGCAGTCAGGCAGTTTGGTTCGTTGGCCATATTAGTTGGACGATAAATCACACCACCAGGATTCCGCGACAGCCGGGCTTACGAAACTTGGCTGCTTTGCCGGCAATGCCTCCAATCTGGGTGCCCCATCCTAGCCGCGTCTTTGTCTTTGCGGCTAGGGTGGGAAACCACGCCACCCAGAGAGCCGAGTCCACGCGCTATCCTAGAAAGTCCGGCGCACCCACCTTTCCGCGCATACGAAAACCTGGGTGCCCCATTCATGCTCGCGCAGCGGGCATGAGTGGGAAACCACGCCGCCCAGAGAGCTCACACAATGTCCGAAGAAACCGCCGCCGTCACCTCCGAAACACCCAAGCCCGCTGCACCCCTCGCCACCATCGATACGCTCGGCAAACACGAAGGCCAATCCGTCACGCTCAAAGGCTGGCTTTACAACTCGCGTGAGAGCGGAAAGCTCCTCTTCCCCATCTTTCGCGACGGCACCGGCACCGTGCAGGGCGTAGCCCACGTCAAGAGCGTTCCGCCAGCGGTCTTCGAAGCGCTCAAAGGCCTCACGCAGGAATCCAGCGTCATCGTTACCGGCAAGGTCCGCGCCGACAAGCGCGCCCCCGGCGGCTTCGAGCTCGATGTCGAAGACGTTCAGGTCGTCCAGCGCGTCCCCGAGTCCGACCCCTACCCCATCACCCTCAAAGAGCACGGCGTCGACTTCCTCATGGAGCACCGCCACCTCTGGGTCCGCTCCCCGCGCCAGTCCGCCATCCTCCGCATCCGCGCCGAGATCATGCGCGCAGCGGCCGAATACTTCGACACCAACGGCTTCATCCGCACCGATCCGCCCGTACTCACACCCGCGGCCTGCGAAGGCACCTCAACCCTCTTCCCCGTCGACTACTTCGGTGACCCCGCCTACCTCACCCAGTCCGGCCAGCTCTACATCGAGTCCACCGCGCTCGCGCTCGGCAAGGTCTACAGCTTCGGCCCCACCTTCCGAGCCGAAAAGTCCAAGACCCGCCGCCATCTCACCGAGTTCTGGATGGTCGAGCCTGAAGTCGCCTATTGCGATCTCGACGGCCTGCTCGAGCTCGCCGAAAACTTCCTCTCCCACATCGTCCAGAGCGTGCTCAAAAACCGCGCCGCCGAACTCGCAGTGATCGGCCGTGATCCCGCAAAGCTTCAGAACATCCTGCCGCCCTTCCCGCGCCTGCGTTACGACGAAGCCGCCGCCATGCTCAACGAGGCCCACAAAAAAGGAGAACTCGAAAACGCCTTCGAATACGGCAATGACTTCGGATCGCCCGACGAAACCTGGCTGAGCTCGCAGTTCGATCGGCCCGTCATGGTCCATCGTTACCCCGCCGCCGTCAAAGCCTTCTACATGGAGCCCGACCCGCAGGACCCGAAATACGCCCTCTGCGTCGACGTCCTCGCGCCCGAGGGCTACGGCGAAATCATCGGCGGCTCCCAGCGCGTCTCCAGCTACGAGCTCCTCAAGAGCCGCATCGAGGCACACCAGCTCCCCCTCGAAGCTTTCCAGTGGTACCTTGACCTGCGCCGCTACGGATCGGTCCCCCACGCCGGCTTCGGCATGGGCATCGAACGCGTCGTCGCCTGGGTCTGCGCCCTCGACCACGTCCGCGAAACCATCCCCTTCGCCCGCACCCTCCACCGCATCTACCCCTAGCCCTGACCTGGGTGCCTGGGTGCCGGGTGCCCCAGGTCTCGATTCTGAGACCTGGGAAACCACGATCCCAAACCCGTGGCCGTGGTAATCCTGTCTGACCAGGCGGAGTCTCTGACCACTGGAATCGGTCCCGTAACGCCAATGCTGAATAGTATTCTGCGGCTAAGTCCGATACTGAGAGGATTCTTAGCGCCACACTCCCTCGTCCTGTAACTCGGCTGGAAAATTAGTGAATTCTGACTCACAGAATCTGGGCAGCTGGAGGCTCCCGTTGCATTTTGGTGCGAGGTTCTGCGAGTCCGCTGAGGGCGAGTGGCGAGTCTGAACCATGAGATAGGGTGCCTACAGCATCTGTCCTGAGCTTCGTCACATGGATCTCAAGCGTCTGCTGGGGCGGGGTTGCGACTGCATCGCCTTGACCACGTCGACATCCGCTGGACGACACTGATCCTTGACCACTGATCCCTGACCACTGGAATCGCCCGTAACTCCAATGCTGAGAGGATTCTGCGGCTAAGTCCAATGTTGAGAGGATTTTAGCGTCACACCCCTCTCATAACTCATTGAAAACAAGGAATTTCCTTACAGAATATGGGGAGGGGGGGTAGGCTCTTGTCCAAGCTTTGTCGGTGCCTCCACCATGGCGAGCGGAAGATCGCGATTCGTTCGCAGAGTCGGAACGGCAGCAAGCAGGCTGCGCGTGTAAGCGTGCTTGGGTGCGGAGAGCAGTTGTCCGGCAGGTCCGGTTTCGACAACTTCGCCTGCCCGCATCACGGCGACACGGCCAGCCACCTGGCCGACCACGGCCAGATCGTGAGAGATGAACAGCATCGCAAGGCCGTGCTGAACCTGAAGCTCGCGAAGCAGCGCAAGAATCTGCGCCTGCACCGTAACATCGAGAGCGGTAGTTGGCTCATCGGCGATGAGGAGACGTGGCCTGTTGATAAGCGCCATGGCAATAAGGATGCGCTGGCGCTGCCCACCCGAGAACTGATGAGGGTAGTCGCCATATCTGTTCGCCGCCTCGGGGATTGCAACCTCGTCAAGCGCGGCGACTGCTTTCTGCCGTGCTTCCCTTCCAGTCCAGGACGCGTTGTGCGCCTCGAAGCACTCGGCCACCTGGCGTCCGATGGTCATCACCGGGTTGAGTGCTGTCATGGGTTCCTGGAAGATCATGGCAATCTCCCGCCCGCGCAGACGACGTAACGCAGCCGCAGATTGACGCAAGACGTCGACTGTTGCCGGTCTCTTGTCCGTATGGGCGGAAGGTTGCTCTGCGACATTCGAATCTGAGCTGCGCCAGAGGATCTCTCCTTCAACGCTCGCAGCCGATCCGAGCAGGCCAAGGATGGCGAGGGCAGTGGCGCTCTTTCCAGATCCCGATTCGCCAACAAGGCCCAGGACCTCGCCTTCGTCCAGCCGGATGTTGACACCGCGAACGGCCTCTGCGGATCCGAAACGAATGCGCAAATCGCGGATATCGAGAATCGGCGGCATAGAGCCATCGTAGTGCATTGCTCCGCTCTTTCGGTCATGTCGAAGTCGCAAGAGGAAGCACGGTGGATGCTGCGAGTTGTATCGCTTTTGAGAATTTCTAGAGCGAAACCCAGAGACTCGAAAAGTCCGTTTAAAACAAGCATTTGGCGAAGAGGTTGGAGACTGAAGACGCCCTTGCGGTTTCATCAGGGCAACGCCTGAGACGCATCGTTCATCAATTAAAGCTTGGAAAGGGAGGATATCTAATTATGAATATAAAATGGTTCGCTTCTTCACTACTCGTAGTCTCTCTAGCTATACCAGGCGTCGCAAAGGTGACGGCGCAGGAGGCTCCACGGCCGGAATATTCACACGAACAGAGCGGTTGGGACGCGCCGCCATCGGAATTCCGTGAGATCCAGCGGCAGGGCTATCACGATGGAATCGAGGGCGCGCGCAAGGATTTTGACAATCACCGCCGACCTGACGTGAACAATCGCGACGAATATCGGCACCCTCATGTAGCGGAGAGTGCCCGTGAAGATTATCGCGAGGGTTATCGACGGGGCTACGAAAAGGGAATGGACCATCTGATGAACGTTCACGATGACCACGATCGCCACTAAAGCTACGATCGAAAAAACTCCAGCGATACGAAATGCCCGGCCGGCTCGGTCGGGCATTTCCTTGCTCAATCGAAATAGTGCCAACCTTTGGACAGTCTGTAGCCCTGATGCCCGCCGGCAAGTCATTTTGCGTGGCTGGCGTGTTTACAATGGCAGCACTTCACATACCTGTAACCACGGCTTCATGAACAAGGCCCGCGCGGTGAGGTCCGGGCTTTGATCGTTAATGGGCACGACACGGGAAGGAGATTCGAAAATGAATCGCAGAGGACGTTGGGGATTGGCAATTACGGTTTTCCTGGGCATCACGAGCCTGGTTGCATTCAAAGCATATGGAATGGGCACGGCGTCCCCTTCGCCGGGCAGCGGCCAGGCAGGATACGAGCGCGATCACGGGCAGTGGGACGCGCCTCCGCCGGGATGGAATGATTTTCAGCGCCGCGGGTTTCATGACGGCATCGATGGAGCGCAAAAGGATTACGGCAATCACCGGCGGCCCGATGTGGACAACCGCGACGAATACCGGCATCCCAACGTTCCAACAGAGATGTGGGCGCCGTACCGTGAGGGTTTCCGGAACGGCTACGACAGGGCCATGGCGCACCTCGTAGGTCGAGACGACTGGCGCCGTCAGGCATCCGATCGGCCTTGGGATGCCTCGCCGGATGGACTGAGCGACATTCAGCGGCAGGGATTCCGCGACGGTGTTGAAGGCGCTCGCAGGGATGTCGACAACAACCGCAGGCCCGATGTGAACAACCGCGACGAATACCGGCGCCCGAATGTGCCGTCGAATCTCTGGGGCCCGTACCGCGATGGATTTGCGCGCGGTTACCAGGTGGCGATGTCTCACTTGATGGACGGTGCGGGTTTCCAACCGCCGCCGCCCATTCGCCCATGGGACTCACCGGATTCAGGTTGGAATGATTATCAGCGACAGGGATTCCACGATGGCATGGACGGAGCGCGCAAGGATTACGGCAATCACCGCCAGCCAGACGTGAATAATCGCGATGAGTATCGTCACCCGAGTGTGCCCGAACATGCGAGGGACGCGTATCGCGAAGGATTTCGCGAGGGATACAACCGTGCCATGTCGCATCTAATGGGCGCCGGGCGCAACGGTCGGTGAGAAGTGACTGAACAAAACGCCCGGCCTCTGCGCCGGGCGTTCTTGTCTTGCGATTGACCTCGGGATCGTTGGCTCGAAATCGAACCCGCATTCATCTCTATAACGAAATCAAGCCCGCGCGGATGAGTGCGAGCGATCCCGTTGCAACCACGACCCAAAGGACGATCGCTTGCATTAGGGGCCGAACGCCCACCTCGCGCAGTGTCTGTCTTGAGAGCCCGGTGCCAATGAGAAACAGCGTAACCGTGAGACCCACTATCCCGAGATGTTTCAGCACTGGATAGGCGAGATGGAAAGCCGGCAGATAAGTATTGGCCACAGCTGCCAGACAAAAGAAGAGGATGAACCACGGCCATTGGATGCGAGCCTTGCTTTTTTGTGCGATCGACGTGCCGATGGAGATCGGAACGATCCACAGAGCGCGCGCCAGCTTAACGGTCGTGCCAACGGCCAGCGCCACCGCGCCGAACTTTGCTGAAGCTCCTACAACGGAACTTGTGTCATGAATAGCGAGCGCCGACCACAGCCCGAATTGCGTTTGAGTCAAATGAAGCGAGTAGCCGATCAAGGGAAAGACCAGAAGCGCGACCGAATTAAGCATGAATACTGTCCCGAGGGAGACAGCCATTTCCTCTTCAGTGGCGTTGGCGATCGGCGCAACCGCGGCGATGGCGCTTCCGCCGCAAACTGCTGTGCCGGCGGAGATGAGGAATGAGATGCGATTCTTTACCGAGAACACCTTGCCGAGGCCCCATCCGAGAAGCATCGCAAAGCTGATTCCTGCTGCGGTGTAGACGAATCCAGTTCGGCCCACTCGCAGAACCTGCTCCAGGTTCATGCCGAAACCGAGGCCCACAACAGACGCTTGAAGAAGAAACTTTGAGAGACGCTTCGAGCCGGCATTATAAGGATGCACACAGGTGAAACCAAACGCCAGACCCAGAGCGAGAGCAATAGCCGGAGACACCAGGCCACTTGCAGCCACAATCAGTCCGACGAAAAAGAGATTCCTGCTCACACATTCAGCATGGCAAATGGCAGGCAACCCGTCCAAGCAGTAGTACTGATGGCTTATTTGACTTGCTTATCGGGGGATTTCGAGTGGATCGAATCGGATACCGCTCTCTTCCCTCCGGCGCGGGACAGAACGAAGCGGCGGAACTCCTGAGCCAGTCCCTGGGGCTCGGGACCAGACGGATAGGCAAGCAGAAAGTTCCGTTGGATAGTGAGACCCTCGATTGCAACCATCTTGAAACTGGTACCAGTGCGCGCATCTTTCGCAAGAGCCCAGCGGGAAACGAAGCCAACACCCAGCCCCGCTTCCACGGCGGACTTGATCGCTTCGGTTGAATCAAGTTCCATCACGATCTGAAGCGAGGTGGGTTTGACATGGTGATGCCCAAGAGCGGTCTCAACAACACGCCGGGTACCCGATCCGCGCTCCCGCATCAGCATAAGCGTGGTCGCCAGTTCGGAGGGTGAAACAGCGGCGCGTTCAGACCATTCGTGAGCGGCGGGAACGATGAGAACCAGTTCGTCCGCGAGAAAGGGTCAGTCTTCACGTCACGGCTTCGTGCGGGACCTTCGATGAAACCGAGAGCAATCTGTTGCTGCGCAACTGAACTGACGACGTGTTCGGTGTTTCCGCTGATCAGCGTCAGATGAACTCGGGGGTGTTCCCGGCGAAAGTCGCTGAGGAGCCGAGGCAATACGTATTGAGCGATGGTGGTTGAAGCGCCCAGCGCAAGCGGACCCGCATGTTCTCCGTTGATTGCAGTGACTTCGTGCTCCGCCTGGCCGAGGAGGGAATGTACCTGATCGGCGTAGGCAAGCAGCTTCTGGCCTGCCGCCGTCAGCGAAACTCGAGAGCCGCTTCGGTCGAGAAGTTGCACGCCAAGGTCCTCTTCGAGCGCCTTGATTTGAAGGCTGACCGCGGGTTGCGTCAGGTAGAGCTCCTCCGCCGCCTTGCGGAAGCTTAGCTGGTGCGCGACGGTTCGAAATACTACCATGCGGAAGTTTTCGAGACTTGCCATGGCGGTATTAGATCACTCGTGGGTGTCGCCGGAGCGCAGGCGGCAGATGCATGTCCCGCGATGCGTGGGCGAATCTGAGAGATGGGCGTAAAATTCGGATACCGGAGTACTGTGGCGCGTGCAACTCGAGTTCGTGCCCGCCCGGCTTCCTCGTATTACTCTCATCCGGCTGGAGGTCCTATGAATCGCAGAAAATTCATTGCCGGGGCCGTTGCAGGTCTAGGCGCAGCTTGCATTAAACCAGGGACGGTTGCTAACGCGCTCGAAGCAAAGGCCCAAGCCACCGATACTGTCGCGCTGGGCAAGACCGGCATTCGCACAAGCCGGCTGGCGATGGGAACAGGCACGATCGGGGCGGGCGGCTCATCGAACCAAACACGTGAGGGTGGACTGACGCGCCTGCTGCGCACTGGGTACGATCGAGGGCTCACCTTCTTTGACACGGCCGATTCGTACGGTTCTCATCCAGAAGTCGCGGATGCAATCGCCCGGCTTCCCCGCGAGAAGGTCATCGTGATGACCAAGTGCGATTCGCGCGATCCGAATCAGGCAAAGGCCGACATCGATCGGTACCGCCGCGAACTGAAGACTGAGTACATCGACATTCTGCTTATTCACTGCGTGACGGAAGGTGACTGGACGGAACGCTATCGCGGCGTGATGGACGTGTTCTCCGAGGCGAAGCAGAAGGGGTCCATCCGCGCGCATGGCGTGTCATGCCATAGCATCGAGGCACTTCGCGCGGCGGCCAAATCGCCGTGGGTCGACGTAGACCTTGTTCGGCTGAACCCGGTGGGCGCGCACATGGACGCCGACCCGCAGACGGTGATCAAGGTCATCCAGCAGATGCGGGAGCAGGGAAAAGGCATTATCGGCATGAAGATTCTGGGCCAGGGCGCGATGCGCACTCGACAGGACGAGGCCATTCGCTTTGCGCTCGGATCAGGCGTGCTGGATGCCTTCACGATTGGCGCAGAAACCGATGGCGAGCAGTCGGACCTGATCAAGCGCGTTGCGGCGGCGTAACGGAGCGGTTTACGCGCGAGCCAGCAGTTCGCCGATGCGCGCGTGATAGCTGCGGCTCATGGTGAGTCTCTGGCCGTTCACAAGGTGCACAATGAAGTCGCCGCGAGACTCGGTGCGCACTTCTTTGACGTAGTGCAGGTTGACGATCGCTGAGCGGTGGACCCGCAGGAAGGATTGCGGGTCGAGCCTCTGCTCGATGGATGTCATGGTTTCTCGCAGGAGATGGCTCTCGGTTCCCGTGCAGATGCGCACGTAGTTCTCTTCCGCGCCGATCCAGCGAATATCAGAGACGGGAAGAAACAGAATGCGTCCCCGCGACTTGAACACAATGCGTGCAGTGTAGGGGCCGCGCTGGCGACTACCGTTCTGCCCGCGTGCAGTGGACCTTTCAGCGATGAGAATCTGGTCGCGAACTCTCTGCACTGCGGAATGGAGACGCTCGGCGGTAAAGGGCTTGAGCAGGTAGTCCACGGCGTGGATTTCAAATGCCTGAAGCGCGTAACGGTCATAGGCAGTCGTAAAGACAATGTGGGGGAGGGAAATGTCTGAACATCTAGAAAGTTCCGAAACGAGGTCGAGGCCGGTCATTCCAGGCATGCGAATGTCGAGAAACAGGAGCTGAGGGCTGGTCGCCCGCACCAATTGGAGAATCTCCGTTGCGGAGGACCCTTCACCCACGATCTCAATATCCGACTCGTCTTCCAGGAGTTGCCTGAGCTTGCGCCGCGCAAGCACTTCATCGTCTGCAATGAGTGTCTGAATCGCCATGGACGCTCCGTTCCGTTGCGCTTGTGAAGTTGCCGACCAGGTTGCAAAGGGAAGCCTTCGTACGACTTCGATATGGCAAGTCCGATGCCAACTGCACTTAGTGCGGGGAGTTATTGAAATCAGCAACTTAGTAACTGAGCCTCGAACGGGCGTAACTTGTGAATGTCCGCTTTTGATTCACGTTTGTCCGAATACGAACACCAAGCGTGTTTGCACGGGAATTGGGGACAAGCTGTGGGGTTTTGCCGGTAGTTGGATCCCGGAAAACGTACACAATCTTCATCTGCACTTTGCCAAAACCTCAACCGACCGAGCAATTGCAACAGATCAACACCGCCAGAGTGTCATTCGTCACACAATATGGATTGGTGTATGCGAGAGCCGCTCCAGTCCTGTTCGGTGGAGTGGCAACCACTTTTTGTTCGACAGGCGTGGTGCAGGAATGCGCTCATACCGAGTTCGTCGACAACTTGTCCCAGCTAACCTGCAGCCGGTCACTTCAACGCCGATGCATGCCTGCTTGGTGGCGCACGTGCATTCCTGTCTCTCCGAGCGTTTTGTCCCCAATTCTGTGGAGCGGAGAGAAATATGCGCCTGAATTATTGGTTGTCAGTTCGAGTTCTGCTTGCCGTGGCACTTTTCGTTGGAGCGGATCACGTCATGAGCCAGGGAATCGTCACGGGTTCACTTGGCGGGACTGTGCAGGATCCCACCTCTGCGGTGATTCAGGGCGCCACGGTTACGGCCACACAGATCGGGACGAATACAGTCTCGCAGACCAGGAGTGGACCGACCGGCACATTCCAACTTCCCGGTCTGCCGGTGGGAACCTACAAAGTCAGCGTGGACGCTCCAGGATTTGTGACTGTCAACGTTGAGAACGTGCTTGTCCAGGCCGGGAAGGAGACACCGCTCGGAGCACTTTCACTTAAGATCGGCGCGTCGGAGGCGGTAGTCACCGTCGAGGGTGCGGCAGCAATTCTGCAGCCGGATTCCATACAAATCAGCCAGGAATTCGATACAGAGAAGACGGCGAACCTGCCGATTGGAAATGGATTCGACATCGTGGCGCTGCTCACGCCGGGAGTAGCGCCATCGGGAGGCAACGTCTTTACCAATAACAACGGCGCTGAGTTTTCATCGAACGGCGTGCGCGATCGCAACAACAACTTTCAATTGGACGGACAGGCCAATAACGATACGAATATCGGAGGACCGAACGTCTTCTTTGGTAATGCCGATGCAATTGCGGAAGTGCAGATAATTACGGGCGAGAGCGCCGAGTATGGGCGCAACAGCGGAGCAGTAGTCAACTACATCACGAAGTCCGGGTCCAACCAATTCCACGGAACCGGTTACGAGTTCTACAACGGAAGCTGGGCCGATTCACTGGCCAACCAGGACAAGAATCCTCTCTTCGGGTATTGCACTCCAGGGCAGGATCCCTCATCAGGGTGTATCCAGCCAACGATTCCGCGCTATGTCGATAATCGGTGGGGCGGAACCCTAGGAGGGCCAATCAAGAAGGACAAGCTATGGTTTTTCGGCTCAGGCAACTTTGAGCACACCCGGACCGGAGCAGCACCATCGTTTTCAAATCCGCTTGTGACGCCAACGCCAAACGGGATCTCGCAGCTTCAGGCTGCGTTTCCCAACAGTCCCGCCGTGTCGGCTTTGGCCGCAATCGGGCCGGCGACCATCAAAACGGGCAATCTGACATTCGGTACGCCAACGACGATTGATGTGCTCGGCGTGCCGGTCGAATTCGCGACCGCCCGCAGGCAGATTTCGTCGCCCTTCAACGATGACGAGGCGATGGGGCGCGTTGACTATCAGATGACCAAGCGCGATCGTATCTTCGGCAGGTATATCTACCAGAAGAGCTTCACATACGATCTGAACTACTTTGCACCAGCTGAGGTAATTTCGGGCGGTTTTGTGGATGTCGGCGGAATCAGCCACTATGTTGGAGCGGACTGGACGCATACATTTACCGACCATTTTCTGAATCAAGTGCGGTATAGCTACTCGCACTCGACGGTCAGCTTTGGAGGAGGAGGATTCCCAGATTGCGCGGACTCCACGATCCTGACCGGCTGTCCGATTCGCATTAACTTTGCAAATGGCACGGACTTGCCAATCGGCGAGCGGAACGAGTTTTGGCCTCAGGGCAGAGTTATCGAAAGCTCCCAGATTCAGGACAATGCCACGTGGCAGATCGGGAGACACGCAGTAAAGTTCGGTGGCGAGTACAACCATTTTCCTGAGACTGACTTTGGCATTCCATATCTCAATGGTTACTTGACCTTCAACACGTTCGGCGATTTCATTCAAAGCAACCCATCGCTGACGCTGTATGCAGATGGCGCATCATCTTATCCGCTTACCTACAATGCGGGGGCCGTGTACTTTCAGGACGACATCAAAGCGACTCCGCATCTGACTGTGTCCGTGGGGCTGCGGTATGAGTTGCAAAGTCAACCCATCAACGGACTGCATGACTATACAACCAAGCGGGAAGCGAATCCTCAGACGGCGTTCTGGGACACGTCATTGCCGCTAAGTTTGAGGACGGTCCAATCGCTTCCGCTCGCGAAGCACAACCTGGGACCAATCTTCGGATTTTCGTGGCAGCCGGAGGTTCACGGAAAGAGCAGCATGGTTCTTCGCGGAGGCTTCCACATCGGTTACGACTCGACATTCAACAACCCGTTTGCGAATATCGCGCAGAGCACTCCGATGGTGAACTTTGCTTCGTTGCAGACGTGCGCCAACTGCATTCCGTCTGACGGCTCGGCTGCCTCTTTGCGCACGCTTATCAATCCGCAGGTGCCACGGGGTGGAAACCCTGGTTTCAGGGCGCAATCGAACACAGATCCAAACCTGAGCAACCCATACACCGAGCAGTGGACGCTTGGGCTTCAGCAGGCCTTCACCAGCCACGTTGTTGGCGAGGTCCGCTATATCGGGAACCACGGCGTAGGGCTTCTTCAGAATCGCATTGGCAACCCGGCTCTGGGACCGTTGATCGCGGCCGGATTCCAGAATGTGATTCCGGCTGGCCTGACGCCGTGCACAACCCCGAACACGCCCGGGGCGACCGCAGGCTTCGTCGACTGCAATCGCACCGACCTGGTCACGCTCGGCAACACTGCATTCTCCCTCTACAACGGCCTGCAGTCTCGATTGAGCGTTGAGCATTGGCACGGTCTGACTTCAGGAGTCAGCTACACGTGGAGCAAGACGATCGATAACGTGAGCGAGATCTACTCAACCGGCGTTGGCGGGAATACGACGAACTATGCGCAGAGCCCTTTCAATCTCGACCTCGCGGAACGTGGAGTGAGCGGCCTTGATTATCCACAGCTCGCCTCTATCTATATGATCTTCGAGTTGCCGAGGTTTGCCGCGGAGAACTCTCTGACCAACAGACTGCTTGGTGGCTGGCAGATCAACCCCGTTTGGCGCTACGCCAGCGGCCAACCATACACTGTGCTTGAGAACCCGGCCGCGGACACGTTACTGTGCGATCCGACGCAGACCTCGGGCGCGACGACGTGCCGACCCATCATCAACAACAGGCGCGCGCCGATCGACGCTGTCGGTCAATGCACTGATCCGAAAGCCAATGGCTGCGGGCTGGTGAACTACTACACCGGCTCACCGATGGCGAGCCAGGACGCCCACTGGATTCGGAATGACGATATCTCGGCGCAGTACTTCGGCACGCCCTTTGCCGGTGGAGGAAGAAACCAGCAGCGAGGGCAGACAATTAACACTGTGAGTCTCGCGGTCCTGAAGAACTTCAAACTGGGCGAACACGTCACGATCGAGACGCGTGGGACTGCCTACAATGTGCTGAATCATCAGTATCGCGGAACCCCAGGGGTCAATATCGACTTCGGGAGCTTTGCGGATACCGGCGGGTCATTCGGAAACACGCATCTACAACCCCAATGGCGACGGACAGACCAACTCGGTGTTTTCCGGAATCGATCGGAGGCGAATCGAGTTGGGAGGGAAGATCAGGTTCTAGTGAGCCCGAGGGGCGCAGAGAACCACCAATATCTGCAGCAGATCGATTCTGCAAGTGTTTGCGGCACGAAGCCAGCGCGTGTCAGCAGGTTGCTGGGGCGTGCGGGACGCTTGCCTCTCGGATGATGCATTGCCTGCGGCAAGCGATCCGCCCAGATCGAGAGGGCATAGATACTGATCCCATGCCCGCAGATCCTGAGCGGGGAGTTGGGCGCACCGCAAACAAAAAGCGACTGAGGAAGAGGCTTCCGCTCAGTTCCAGGAACACCACATCACTCCTGAATTCGTCTATAAAGACGGTGGGAGGAAACTTCCGCTGTTCGCTATCGAATGCTCAGTGGGCGATGTCCATGAGGGAAAAATTGCTATTCGCCCACCATCCTGGTAAGTGACTGTGATGGCTCAAGATTTGCGGACCATGCGTACCGAATAGGAAAGTCGAGGTTCTTTCACTGCGCACAATGTTGAGAAAAGACAGTCGAAGCGAGCCGGTGTTCATGAACCCGGTCATTTTTATAAGCGCCTCTGTGCTGCTGGGCGTGCTGTTTGGCTTGCAGGAGTGGTACAGCCTTCGTCACCTTGGGTATCACGTGAGTGCAACGATCTTCCTTGAATCGTGGGGATTCCAGTTTTTCCTGTGGGGGACAATCAGCTGGTTATTGTGGAGATTATTCGGACCGCAAGTGCAGGAAGCAGGCGTCGCGACCATACTTGCCGGGTTCCTGCCGCTCAGCATTCTTGTAAGTGCCGCAGAGGAAATGATTTGGGTTCTCGCTTTTCCGAGCCTTCCGCTGAACCACCCGGATCTGCCGTACTGGCATCGGTTATCCATTTACCTTTATGAAGAATTGCTGAACAACGTGGTGATCTTCTGGTGCGCCTTCTTTCTGATTCGGGGACTTGGATATTACGAGCGCTACCGCGAGCAAGAACGCACCGCTGCGCAATTGGAGACTCAACTGGCGAATGCGAGAATCTCGGCCTTGCGCATGCAACTGAATCCGCACTTTCTTTTCAACACGATGAATAGCATCTCGAGCTTGATGCGAAGCGATCTTGATGCGGCCGACACAATGCTGGAACAACTCAGTTGCCTGATGCGTATCACGCTCGAACGAGGTGAAGCGCAACTGATTCCCCTACGCGATGAAATGGAATTCATTGAGCTTTACCTTGCGATGCAGGCGCAGCGGTATGCCGGCCGCGTGGAACAATCGTTGTATTTTGACCCGGAGTTGTACGACGCGCTTGTGCCGGCAATGCTGCTGCAGCCAATCGTCGAGAATGCCTACGTTCACGGCTTATCGAACGTGGAGGCGGACGGCAGGCTCTCCATTGATGTGCGAAAGAAGGGGGAGCAGATGAAGCTCGTCGTATTGAACAGCGGTCAGGGGCTCAAGGGGCACGAATCGCGCAGTTCGAACGGTCACGGTTTGGGATTAAAGAACGTCCAGAGCCGTCTGAAGCTGCACTACGGCGAGCGATCGTCGCTTTCGATTGAGGAACTTGAGCGAAAGCAGGTACAGGTCACGATCATGCTTCCCCTTCAGTAGTCAGGGATCTATCACAGTCTGTGACAAGGTACGGTGAATTATGGTCCGCGCGATAATTGCAGATGACGAAGTGCTGGCCCGACTGAAACTGCGGAAGTTACTTCGTGACGAGGTGGATATTGAGATCGTTGGGGAGTGCGCCACTGCGGCCGAAACGATTCAGGTGGTGAACTCGACCAGTCCCGATCTGCTCCTCCTCGATATCCGTATGCCCGATATGGATGGATTTGATGTGGTTGGAGCACTTTCGTCACGTCAGCACTTAGTGCTGCCGCACATCATATTTACGACGGCCTACGATCAGTATGCGGTGCGCGCCTTTGAGATTCACGCGATTGATTACCTCCTTAAGCCTTTTGCGGCCGAAAGGCTGCGCTCTGCGATTCAACGCGTTCGCGACCAGATGGCGGCTGCGGAGGTAAAGGTCAACGGCGTGCACGTCGAATCCAGTGCGCATCCATACACGACCCGCCTGGTCTTCAAATCGCGAGGGCGAATTCTCTTCCTTTCCGTCGAGGACATTCGGTGGATCGAGGCTGAGGAGAATTATGTAAGAATCTGCACGGGCGTTGAATCGCATTTGTTGCGCGAGACGATAGGGCACATGGAGACAAGGCTCGATCCAAAGATGTTTCTGCGCGTACACCGTTCTGCCATTGTGAATCTGCGGTATGTCAAGGAAGTGAAGAGCGAAAACGATGGCGATGCAACCGTGCTCTTGATCAGCGGCGAAAAGATTGCGATGAGCAGAACTTATCGGTCACGCGTGCAGAGACTCATTCATACGTAGTTCACAATTCAGTTCTATGGAGAAAACAGGGCGCACACAGTAAGCAAATGCGCAGGATGATGCCATTTGTCACGTTGGAACCGCTAAGTTGCCCCTGATTCCTGTTATCTATCCCAAGTTATGTCTTTGTGAATAGTTGTGCCGCGAGTTCTAAATAATAGAAAGGAGGGACCGAGTTCAACGTTATTGCTGGCCTCAACTCCCTGTTCAATTCCTGACTCAAGTTGCTACTCATCCCGACTATTGCCTGTCCGTCACAAATTTGAAGAGTGATAAGCATTGGGATGATCAAATGCACGATAGAACGTGGATGGTCCTCCCCTATGAGCGCTCACGTACTGACGCAGCAGAAAAGTCTGAACACAGGAATTCGAAGCGAAAATCATTTCCACTTTCTCCACCCGTGGCACATCGCGATGACGGTGAGTGTCAATGCAGAAAGGCATCGGTTGTTTCAAGCGCTGACTCTTCCTGAGTACATCGAAACGTGGATGAGACTTCCCGGCATCCGCGGCGATCAACAGGTCACGGTGACATGTACGCAGGAGAATTACTGCATTTTTGGCCTCAGCTCCGATGCTTCGGAGGTCTGCATCACGGGCCTCTATCGAGTGTCCAGAAGGAGCAAGATCATCTTCACATGGGGGAAGGGAACCGCTCCAAACGCACCCCCGAGCCTTGTGACGATTCGACTGCTTGGGGACTTCTCACGCACGACCATGAGCCTGTCGCACAGCGGTTTGGCGTCGAAGGCGGAATACCTGTGGCACCTCGCGTTTTGGGAGAGCTCGATGGGGAGACTGCGTTCACTTTTCTGATCTGGTCAGATTACCAAGACCGCCGTTTTTCTCATTGCCGGTAAATCGGGATGCGAGATGGATCCTGGCCTTCGCGCGAAGCATCATTCTTCGTGCTGCATCGTAAAAACGAATCGCGCGCGAGATGCGGAGTTCAGGAATGGCAGTCTCGCGATGATCAAAAGATCATCGAAAACCGAAGTCATATACGTGAGCGGCACTCAACAGCCGTCAACGGCCCAATTGCCCCCTTCAAGCGCACACACCCAAACCGCGAAATTCCCATGACCTTCGGCTTGTGATAACATCCGCTCCGTTCTAATATCGGGTCCCAACAGAGGAGAAATGCAATGCGCTATCGAATGTTTTTGGTGATTGCCGGGCTCTTGTCGTTCTCCGCGGCGGTACAAATTGCCGCCGCCGCGCCTAATTCAGCCCATGCCGACATTGTGAATGCGCAGGGGACGAAAATCGGGACTGCGGAAATCACTGACACCGGCCACGGAGTCAAAATCGTTGTCAGTGTCTCGCAATTATCTCCGGGCGAGCACGGCATTCACATCCACACTGTGGGCAAGTGCGAACCACCAGCCTTCACCTCAGCCGGCGGCCACTTCAACCCGACGAGCACCCATCACGGCTCTCAGAGCAATCTAGGGCCTCACCCGCACCTCGGTGACCTGTTGAATCTTCTCGTGGACAACAAGGGCAACGCCAATCAGACCTTCGTGGCGATGGGCGTCACGCTCGGCGATGGCGCCGATTCGCTCTTTCATGAAGGCGGCACGTCGCTCGTGATCCACGCCAAAGAAGACGATTTGATGTCCGACCCATCCGGCAACTCCGGCGATCGCATCGCCTGCGGCGTGATTGAGAAATAAAGGCGTCCGCGGCCTTCAGCGGATATTCAAGAATCTGGAGACTCGACCTCGTTCGCCGATCGGCTTGGACGAGGTTGAACATTCCTCGTCCCTGAAGGCCGCCCATTCGTCTCAATCTCGTTCTATCTCGGCGCTTTGCTTCCCAAATCCCCGTCGTCGCGGCGTAGGATACTCTGACACAGCTTCCTTTTTGCAGTTGTTGGATGCCAATCTGTACGACACATCGCCTTGGAGGACCAATGATCCCGGCTCGGTCTCGGCTGGCGCTTGTTTTGCTTGCGCTTGCCACCCCTTTTTCAGCCCTCGCTTCCGCTCAATCCACCACGGACCATTCTCCACTTCTTCTGCGGAGCCCTTCGCTCTCGCAGGACAAGATCGCCTTCCGGTACGCCGATGACATCTGGACCGTAGGCCGTCAGGGCGGCGAAGCCGAGCGCCTCACCTCGAACGGCAAAGTGGTAGTTGGCCCCTCTTTCTCGCCCGACGGATCCCAGATCGCTTACTCTGCCCGTCTCAACGGCAACGTGGATACCTACGTCATGCCGGCAACCGGTGGAGTTCCGCGACGCCTTACGTGGCATCCGGCCGGCAGCGAAGTCGTGGGTTGGACGCCCGACGGTAAGAGCGTGCTCATCGCCAGCGGCTCGCTGAGCTATCGTCATTTCCTGAAGCTCTTCACCGTCCATGCTGACGGATCGGGCATCCCGGAGCCGCTGCCGCTCCCATGGGCTTTTGAGGGTTCTTACTCGTCCGACGGACAGTCTCTGGCTTACCAGCCGATCACAAAGTGGCAACCGGCCTGGAAGCGCTACGTCGGTGGCCAGACAACGCCTATCTGGATCGTGAACCTGAAGACCCTGGACCTGGTCAAAGTCCCCCGCGACAACTCCAATGACTCCAACCCTGTCTGGTCCGGCAACTCCGTTTACTTCCTCTCGGACCGGAACGGCCCCGTGTCGCTCTTCCGCTACGACATTGCCTCGAAAGAAGTCAGCCAGGTTGCGCCCAACTCGAGCTACGACCTCAAGTCAGTACAGGCGGGCCCGGGCGGCCTCGTGTATGAGCAATTCGGGTCGATTCATCTCGTTGATACTGCCAGCAACAATGCCGACCGCGCCGTCCCCATCCAGATCCATGGCGAGCTTGCCAACCTTGCGCCTCACATCGCAACCGTTCGGCCGGACGAGATCAAGAACGCCGCCCTTTCTCCTACGGGCGCACGCGCAGCCTTCGAGGCACATGGAGAGATCTTCACCGTTCCCGCCGAGAAGGGCGACACTCGGAACCTGACCAACACCTCCGGTGCTGCCGAGCGCGACCCGTCATGGAGCCCCGACGGCAAGACCCTTGCGTACTTCTCTGACGCAAGCGGGGAGTACCAGCTCTTGCTGCGCGACCAGACCGGCTTCAAGCCTCCCGTCGTCGTAGATCTCGGACCTGACCCGAGTTTCTTCTACGGTCCCACATGGTCGCCCGATTCAAAACGTATTGCATTTGCCGACAAGCATCTCCGCCTCTGGGTCGTCGATGTGCCGACGGGCAAACCCGGTGCGCCGGTCAAACCCGTCCTCGTCGACAAGGGGACATACGGCAGCTTCGGCGCCAGCTTTGGCCAGGTCTGGTCGCCCGATTCCAAGTGGATCGCCTACCAGCGCGACCTCGACAACCAACTTCACGCCATCTTTCTCTATTCGATGGACACGCACAAATTCACCCAGGTCACTGACGGCATGAGCGACGCGGTGAGTCCGGCCTTTGACCTCAACGGAAAATATCTCTATTTCATCGCTTCCACTGACAGCGGCCCCTCGAATGCCGGCATTGATCTTTCCTCCCTTGATCGCGCACAGACGAGCGCGCCTTATGTCGTTGTTCTCGCCAAAGATGGCGCCTCTCCGATTCCACCTGAAAGCGACGACGAGAAGATCAAGGAAGAGAAGAAGGAGGAGCCAAAACAGCCCTCCGCTGAAGACAAGAAGGACGCGAAATCCGACAAGACCGACGACAAGAACAAGCCCGCCGACAAGGCGAAATCCGACGACAAAGACAAGGACAAAGACAAGGACAAGGCTGTCAAGGTCACGGTCGATCTCGAGGGCATCGGCAACCGTATCCTGTCGCTGCCCATCCCACCGCGAAACTATGGAGGAGTTGCTGTTGGCAAGGCAGGCGTCCTCTACCTTCTCGAGGGCTCACCGTTCGGCCGTACTTCAAGCGAAAATGACCAACCCGGCATCCGCGCAGTCTGGCGGTTCACGCTCGAAAAGCGGGAGCCTGAAACCGTCCTCAGCGATCTTGACGGCTTTGTCGTTTCCGCAGACGGAGCCAAGGTTCTCTACGCTCGCAAAGGCGGCTGGACCATTGCTCCCGCTGATGACCTCAAGCCCGGCAATGCCAGCCCCGGCAAGCCGCTCAACCTCGGCAATATGCAGACCACGATCGATCCCCGCGCCGAGTGGCGGCAGATGTACTACGAAACGTGGCGTATCCAGCGCGACTTCCTCTACGATCCCAACACGCACGGCCTCTCAATCCCCAAGATCGAAGCCCGTTACAAGCCCTATCTTGACGGCCTCGCTTCGCGCTCTGAGTTCACTTACCTCTCCACCGAGATGCTTGGCGAAGTGACCATTGGCCACATGTTTGTTGGCGGACCGCATGTTCCCGATACGGGTTCAAAGACCGGCTTGCTTGGCGCCGACTACAAGATCGAAAACAACCGGTATCGTATCGCCAAGATCCTCGGCGGCCAGAACTGGACGCCCGGTCTCGCCTCGCCGCTCACCATGCCCGGCGTCTACGTCAAGGAAGGCGAGTACCTGCTCGCGGTGAATGGCCGCGATCTGCACGCCAGCGACAACCTGTATGAATTCTTCGACGCCACCGCCGGCAAGCAGACGATCCTCCATGTCGGTCCCAACCCCGACGGCAGAGATGCCCGGGATGTCACGGTCGTTCCGATCGGCGACGAGGACGGCCTTCGCAACCTCGACTGGATTGAGTCGAACCGCCGCAAGGTCTACGAACTCTCCGGCGGCAAGGTGGCTTACGTCTACATGCCGAATACCGGCGGTGCCGGGTACACGAACTTCAACCGCTTTTTCTACTCACAACTCGACAAGCAGGCCCTCGTTCTCGACGAGCGGTGGAACGAGGGAGGCTTCATCGCCGACTACGTGATCGACGTGCTCAAGCGCTTTCCGCTCTCAGGAGCCGTAGAGCGCGACGGCAAAGCCGTTCACGACCCTGTCGGCGCCATCTTCGGGCCCAAGGTGATGATTATCAACCAGAGCGCGGGCTCTGGCGGCGACGCCATGCCCTGGTACTTCCGCAAGGCCGGGATCGGCAAGCTGATCGGCACGCGCACATGGGGAGGCCTTGTTGGAATCGGCGGCTACCCGACTCTGCTCGACGGAGGATACGTCATGGCTCCGCGGTACGCGATCTACGGGATCAAGGGCGACTGGGAGGTCGAGAACCGCGGCATCTCCCCGGATGTTCCTGTCGAGGAACTGCCCAAGGACATCGCCGAGGGCCACGACAAGCAACTGGAGACAGGCGTGCAGATGGTTCTGGATGAGTTGAAGGCCAACCCTGTCCCTCAAATCCCGATTCCGCCCTATCCCAACTACCACAAGAATGACGGACTCGGGAGATAGCTTGCCTGACGTTGCCTGACATATCCAAGGCGTTCGTCGCGGCGGACGCCTTGGATGGGAATAACCGATTGAAACTTCACACCTTGTCTTGTTTCTGTGCCCTTGTCCGATACACTACCGGCTGATATGGGGCACACTTTCGCTTTGGCCGTGGAAGGGGTGACCACGGTTCTGGCCGTGGCAGGGATGGGGTATTTTGTCGCTGCGATGGTTGCGGCGCGCGTGTTTATCGTTGCGCGGCGGGCACGGGTCCCGGCATTTGTTCCGGGAGTATCCATTCTCAAATCGCTGAAGGGGCTCGACCCGGGCATGCTGGATGCGTTTCGAAGCCACTGCAGGCAATCGTATACGGGCGAGTTCGAAATGCTGTTCGGGGTTTCGTCGCTGGACGAACCGGCCGCGGAGGCCGTACTGGAATTGCAGCGCGAGTTTCCGGAGCGCGCGATTCGGCTTGTCTTGTGTCCTCTGCGGCTGGGCACGAACGGGAAGGTGAGTACGCTGGCCCAGATGTTGCCGCAGGCGCGGCACGAGTTTGTGCTGATCAATGATTCTGACATCACCGTTGGACCGAGGTACCTGGAGCGGGTGATGGGGCTGTTTGCGGAGGGCCCGGAGCCGAATATGGCGCCCGTTGAAGGAGCGACCGGGCCGGTGGGGCTGGTGACGGCGCTGTATCGCGGGAAGGCGCATGGGACTTTGGGATCGCGGCTTGAGGCGCTGGGCATCGCCACGGATTTTATGGCAGGCGTGCTGCTGGCGCGATTGATTGAGGGCGGGTTGAGTTACGGCCTCGGGTCAACGCTGGCAGTGCGGCGCGATGCACTCAGGAAGATCGGCGGATTTGAGGTGCTCGTGGATCATCTCGCGGATGATTACGAGCTTGGCGCGCGTGTAGCGAAGGCTGGGTATCGCGTGGTGTTGAGCGGCGAGGTGGTGGAGACGAATGTGCCTGCGTACGATTGGCGCGGGTTCGCAGATCACCAGTTGCGTTGGCTGAGGACGGTGCGGGACGCGCGGCCGGGTGGCTACGCTGGGACTGATTTTCACGCACGGTCTGGCCTGGGCGCTGCTGAACCTGATGGCGAGCGGGCTGAGTCCGCTGAGCTTGTGGTTGCTTGGAATGAGCTTCTTCCTGCGGTTGACCCTGGCGATGATGGTGGGAGCCGAGGTGCTGGGTGATCACCAGGTGCTGCCGAATCTTTGGCTGCTTCCGCTGCGCGACGTGGTGGCGATGGGGCTGTGGGTGGCGGGATTTGCCGGAAATACGATCGTCTGGCGCGGGGAGCGATTCCAGGTGAAGGACGGCGTGCTGCATAAGGCGGGTTGAGACGGCTCCGCAGTTGTCCGGCCTGACACTCATTTGGGACGGCCTGAAAGGCGTGGGGAGCAGTCCATAACAGATTCATCGAATGATGGTGTCGAGGGTCGACCGGGTCTGGTAGATTTCGTTCACAAGGAGAGACTTCATGCATATTCCCACGAAGATTGCCGGCCGGATTCTTATATGTTGTGTGATGGCTGCCGCACCAACGTTCGCTTTTGCGCAGGCCGCAGCGCCGGAAAAACCGGCTGTCGGGACGAAGCAGGAACCGAAGCAGGTGTACGGAAAGCTCCTGAGTCTGATGGAGCAGGAGTTTGTTTCCGCGGCGGAAGCGATGCCGGAAGACAAGTACGATTTCTCGCCGACACAGGGAGAGTTCAAGGGCGTGCGTTCGTTCGGCGGGCAGGTGAAGCACGTCGCTGAGGCGAACGGATACTTCTTTCACGATCCGACGAAGCCGATGGTCGATAATCGCGCCGACATTGAGAAGCTGAAGACGAAGGCCGAAATCGTGAAGGCGCTGAAGGACTCGTTCGTCGAGGCGCACGCGTATGTGGATTCGATTACAACGGAGAACGCGTTTGTATCGACTTCGAACGGCACACACGCCGGCATGGCGACGTTTGGCATCGCTCACCTGATGGACCACTACGGGCAGATGGTGGTGTATCTGCGGATGAACGGAATTGTGCCGCCGGCCAGCCGCGGCGGAAATATGTAAGACAGGACCAGTCGGAGATCTGCGAGGGCATCTTCCGGTCTCGGGATCGGGCTGGGCAATCAGCCAATACAAGGCGGGCCGGACGAGCGGATGTCCGGCCCGCTTTATTGTGCTCGCACGACAGAGACGGGTGATTCGCTTGGCTATAAGCGGTTGAGCTGGCGCATACACTCGTCACAGGCGTGGGCCTGTTCGCCACAATTCCCTTCTCTGTTGGCGTGGGCGTTGTTTGCTTGTTGTCCAAAGGGTACCGGGAGCCGTCTTTCACTCCAGAGGTCGAATGCGATGCGAAGTTTTTTACGCGATCTGCGCTATGCGACGCGGCAGCTGAAGAAATCGCCGGCCTTCACCGTGACCGCGGTCCTGACGCTCGCGTTGGGTGTGGGCGCGACGACGGCAATTTTCAGCTGCATTTACGGGCTGCTGCTGAAATCGCTGCCGTTTGAGGATGCAGATCAGCATCGTGTCGATCGGAGAAGCGAATGCGGCGGTGACGGGCGGCTTTGAGGCGACCTATCAGGACTATGAGGACTGGCGCAGGCAGCAGAAGAGCTTCAGCCAGGTTGCCGCTTACTCCACGAGGAATCCGAGCACTGTTTCGCTGGTGATGGATGGCCGGGCGGAACAGGTGCATCGAGTACTGGCGTCAGGGAATTTCTTTTCGGTGCTGGGAGTGTCTGCGCTTGCTGGTCGCCTGATCGACGAGCAGGACGACGTGGAGGGCCACGATCATGTTGCGGTGCTGAGCGCAGCGGCGTGGCAGAAGCTGTTCGGAAAGAATGTGGGCGTGGTGGGCCGGAGTATCGCGCTCAATGGAAGCAGTTATACGGTCGTGGGAGTCTTGCCGCAGGGGGCTGCGTTTCCGGCGGAGGGAGAGGTGTGGCTGCCCCTTTCGCTTCTGGATAAGCCTACGCAGGCGTCGCGGGTGTGGCACTCAGTGAACGTGATCGGGCGGCTGAGGCCGGGCGTTTCCCTGGCTGCGGCCAAGGCTGACATGCGGACGATCGCGCAACAGCTGGCTGTCGCGTATCCGGCAACGAATCGGGATGAGGGTGTGGCGTTGATGCCGATGCGCGACCGGATGGTTGGTTCGCTGCGGCCGGCAATGCTTTGCCTGCTGGGTGCAGTGGTGCTCTTGCTGGTGGTGGCGTGCGCGAATGTCGCGAATCTGTTGCTGGTGCGGGCGACGGAGAGTCGACGCGAGGTGGCGATCCGGCAGGCGCTGGGAGCGGATCGCACGCGGTTGATCGCGCAGTTCATGGCGCAGACGCTATTGCTTTGCCTGATGGGAGGAGCGCTGGGGGTGGCGCTTGCGGCGAGTGCGCTGCCGTTGCTGCGTCTTGCGCTGGCGCACACGGACGGGCTCGATCCGTCGATGCTCGGATCGATCCGGCTGAGCGTTCCGGTGCTGCTGTTCACGCTGGGCATCTGCGGCCTGACCGCAGTCTTGTTTGGACTGTTGCCGGCGATGAGGCTCTCTCCGGCGCTGACTGAGACGCTGCGGGCGGGGGACCGCGGGAGCATCGGCACGCATCGCGGAAGTCGCGCGGTTCTGATTGCGGGAGAGATAGCGGTCGCGGTGGTTGTGGTGTTTCTGGGCGCCCTTGTGATACGCAGCTTTGAGCGGCTGGCGGCGGTTGATCCGGGATTCAGAACAGACCATCTGCTCAGCGCGGAAATGACTCTGCCTGAGCCGCGGTTTGGAGATTCGAGTCCGGCGACGGCGCAGTTTTATCAGCAGGTGCTAGACAGGTTGACTCATTCTCCAGGCGTGGTGGCGGCGGGAAGCACGACGCAGGTTCCGATGAGGCCGTCGGAGGTGATGACGCGGTTTCTGATTGAGGGAGCTCCGCCGCTTGCTCCGGGGACGTTTCCGTATGCGCAGATTCGCTATGTGAGTGCGGAGTTCTTTCGCACGATGGGGATTGGATTGCGCGAGGGCAGGGTTTTCAATCAGAGCGAGGCTGCGAATGGGGCGAGTGTGTTTGTTGTGAACGAAGCGTTTGCGAAACGGTATCTGCAAGGGCGCGATCCGCTTGGCGCGCAGATTCTGATCGGGGTGATGAGCTCGCAGCCGAGCAAGATTCCGGTGATTGGCGTGGTGGCGAATGCGCACGACCTCGGCGTTGATACCGATCCGCAGCCGGAGTTGTATCTGCCGGGATTCGGATTGCACGAGGTGCTGATGGTGCGCTCGAGCGTGGATGCGGAAAGGATGATGACCGTCGTGCGAGACGCGGTGCGCGCGGTGGATGCGAATCAGCCGGTCTATCACGTGGAGACGATTGGCGAGGTGGTGTCGGACTCGATGGCGCGGCAGCGGATGACGGCGATGCTGCTTGGGATCTTCGCACTGGCGACGCTGGTGCTGGCGGCGATTGGGATTTATGGAGTGCTGTCGTACTCCGTTGCGCAACGCACGCGGGAGATCGGGGTGAGGATTGCGCTGGGGGCGGATCGCGGCGATGTGCTCCGGCTGGTCCTGCGGCAGGCGGGGACGTTCACTGCGATTGGGGTCGTTACTGGAACTGCGGTTGCGCTGGCATGTGCGCGGCTGGTGAACGGGCTGCTGTTCCGGACGAGCCCGACGGATGCAGCGTCAGCAGGCATATCGATCGGGGCATTGGGGCTGGTTGCCGCGGTTGCGGCGATTGTGCCTGCGCTGCGCGCGGCGGCGGTGGATCCGGTGGAGGCACTTAGAGCTGAGTAATTACGGCTTGAATCCGCGCGAAGGGTGCGTTGCGTCAGAGGATGATGGGTGGCACGTAAGCGTGTGAGGATGGTATCGTCAGTCCCAAATGCCGTTGGTGACCACGACAGAGGCGGGAGTTCCGATTCAGGGGCCAAGCGCCACGCTGATTTACGACGACTGGTATCCGGCGCTGCGGACCGACGTGCTGCGCAAGGGTAAGCTGACGACGGCGATGCTGCTGGGGATTCCGCTGGTGCTGGGCCGGCGCAGCGATGGGCGCGTGTTTGCGATGCGCGATAGTTGCCCGCACAGGGGCATTCCGCTGAGCGAGGGCTGGTTTGACGGAAACCGTGTGACGTGCCGGTATCACGGCTGGGAGTTTGAGCCGTGCAGCGGGCGGTGCGAACTGATTCCTTCGCTTGAGCAGCCATGATCATCTGGATGCGACTCGAATTTACGCGACGGCATTTCCGTGCGAGGAGCGCGACGGGCATGCGTGGGTGTTTGTGCCGGGGCCGGGCTCGGGGCGCAAGAGCGAGGCCGCCGAACTGCGAGCGGTGCCGGAGGTGAAGAAGTTCGGGCCGCGGTATCGGACGGCATTTCTGACGGCCGATCTGCCGTGCAATGTGGACCACGGGATTATCGGGTTGATGGATCCGGCGCATGGTCCGTTTGTGCACCAGGCGTGGTGGTGGCGATCGCGCGCGAGCATTCGCGAAAAGACGAAGCGGTTCGAGCCGATTCCTGAGGGCTTCCGGATGAGCGCGCACGCGCCGAGCGGAAATTCCGCGCCGTACAAGCTGCTGGGCGTGTATGGCGAGCCGGTGGAGACGACGATTGACTTCGTGCTGCCGAACCGGCGGACGGAGATCATTCGCTGCGGAGACAAGTGGTTTTCGAGTCTGACGACGGTGACGCCGGTGACCGCTTCGACGTGCCGCATCGACGTGGTGGCGGCGTGGAACGTGTTCTATCACGTGCCGCTGGTGACACCGATTGCGAAGTTCTTCGGCGCAAAGTTTGTGCGGCAGGATCAGGAGACGATGATCCAGCAGGCCGAGGGGCTGAAGCACAATCCGAGCCTGATGTTGATTGACGACGCGGACAAGCCGGCGAAGTGGTACTTCGCGCTGAAGCAGGCGCGGCTGGACGGGTCGGCGAAGCATCCGATGGACGGGCCGGTGGAGCTGCACTGGCGGAGTTGAGGACCAGGGACTAGAGACCAGGGACTACGTGGGTTCAGAATGGGCACCCAGATGGTGAGTGGGCGACCCCCGCAAAACTATTACTCAGTTAGTACCCCCCTCCCCGGATTCTGTAATGAAATTCCTTGTTTTCAATGAGTTGCGAGAGGGGTGTGGCGCTAAAATCCTCTCCGCATTGGACTTAGCCGCAGAATCCTCTCAATAAAGGACTTACGGGCGACTTTAGGGACGTTTTGAGTATTTTCGTCTCACATTGTGGTGTCAGTGTCGATGCCGGATTGGCTTATTCCGTTCGAAATTCAAGTTCTATTGTGCGCCGGATGGAGGTAATTTTCTGCACGGCGGGACCTGGGGTGTGCGAGTTTCCCACTTATGCGCGATGAGACTGAGCATGAATGGGGCACCCCGGTTGTGGGTGAGCAGGCATCGGCTAAAGCGACGGCATTCGGCGGAACCCGCTCACGGAACCTGCACACCCAGAGCCAGGCCGGGGTTGAGCCGCAAGGCGGCCCAAAGCGATGAACTGCAAGACACCGAGGGCGGCAATGAGCAGGGTGAGCAGTTGCACGCCGGTGGTTTCGGCTAACTGCACAGTGATCCAGGAACCGGCGAGGATGAGTGCCCAGACAATCGTGAAGGCGCGCTGGATGCGACCCGGGGAGACTTGCCGCAAGGCTCCGGCGGTCACGATGAGAGAGGGCACAATCAGGATTGAGTCGTATACGCCGACGTAGACATTCAGGAGCAACGTCCAGGTAAGGGTTGCCGCCCAAAGGAGCGAATTGCAGGCGGCGCTTTGGCGCGATGATTTCAGCCACGCCCGGAAGAGAAGGAAAAATGCCGAACCGCCGAAGCCGCAAAGAACAACAAGGCCCGGCCAGGAGCGGCCGCCATGCACGAGAAGTGAAAAGGAACTGAGGTCCACGAATTTGGAAATATCGCGCCCCGGGCCGGTTTGTGCGCCGACTGATCTGGTCCCGAACGAGAATATCCTACCGATAAAGACTGGCCAGACGCTGAAGCCTTCGATCACGGTTGTGGCAAGAGCGAGAGCGGACGCACCCGCTGTAAACCCAAGAAGTGTCTTCCATCGCCGGGTCACGAGAAGCATGGGCAGCAGGAGCACGAGCAGGGTTGGCTTGTAAGTGCACAGGGATAATGCAAGGCCGCTTGCCAAGGGGCGCCCCTTGTCGTCTTCGTACAGGGCCAGGGCCGAGGCGAAGAAGCCGATGGCTGCGATTTGGCCATTGAATGCTGTGTCCAGGAGGAACGGGCGGTAGGCGAACGCAAAACAGAAGAGCAGAGAGCGGCGCCAGGGATCGAGTGGGAGAAAGCGGTCGGTCAGAAGCTTAAGTCCGGCGGCATAGAGCGCCAGCGAGACAAACAGCCAAAGGAGATACGCAACAGAGTACGGCAGCAGGCCGAGCGGCCTGAAGAGGAGCCCGACGAACGGTGGATAAGGAGATAAACCCCAGCTGCCGGAACGAATCTCCGCGCAGACCCGCTGCACCATTTCGTTGTCATAGAGGTATTGAGCCGGGTGGTTGTTCAGAATGCGGCCCAGGGCATAAAAATATGTGAAATCCGCACTCGGTGGCCGGTGGCCGTTGGCAACAAAGACGGAGAAGGGCAAGACGAAGCCGACGAGAAGCAAGCCCCAGCAGAGAAGGTTGAGTTGTTTCAGATTGAGGGAAGACGCGAGGCCTCGCCTTTGCTGCGCAGGCGAAGTTGCAGTCATCGAGAAAACTCCTTGAGCAGAGCGGGTTGCCCTCGTATTGTAACCCTGCGGACGGGCGGGTGGCACACGCTAACCTACCTAGCGGAGCCAGGACGGGGCACCCGCGCACCTCGTATTCTTCATTGCGCGGGTGGTAGACTCCGCGGCGAGGAAGCGGGAATGGGTGCGACGAAGGTAGAGTTTCGGCTGCGGATGCCGATCAATGCTGCGATCATCATCCTGGGATTTGCAGCGCCGTGGATCGAGGCCTGGGGAATCGGCACGCGGGTCTCGACGCTGGAGTGGCTGGCGCTTGAGTTGAGCCGCACGGGGCTGGTCCGCTTTACCGTGGCAACGCCTGTCGTGATCATCGTTGCCGCACTCATCGCCGCATGCGGCGCAATCATGCGTGTGTGGGGCACGGCGTATCTTGGTCCCGCGACGGTCAGCAGCATGAGCATGCAGGCCGGCGCGGTGATGGCGGACGGACCTTACCGTTACGTGCGCAATCCGCTCTATCTTGGCTTGTGGCTAATGGTGGCGGCGATGACGTTTCTGATGCCGCCGACGGGAGCAGTGGTGTCGCTGATTCTGCTCACGATCTTTGTGCTCCGTCTTATTCATGGGGAGGAGGCGTTTCTCTCGGCGCAGCTTGGCGAGCCCTATCGCGCATATCTTCGCTCAGTACCGCGCATTATTCCGCGGCTGCGCAGCGCGCGACCGCGCACGGGCGCCAAAGCAGATTGGTTCCGCGCGCTTCTGGCGGAGATGACTCCGATCGGCGTGTTCCTCGCGTTTGCCGTTTCCTCGTGGAGCTACGACCATCAGCTTATGATTCGGGTGATTCTCGTTTGTTTTGGGATATCGCTTGTGGTGCGTGCGCTGACGCCGGGCGTGGTTCGAGGTGCGGAGCCGGTTGAGTAGATGTGGGTAATGGATTGCTCCCAGGTCAAGGACGGACCAGACACATTTGGGTTCGTGGTTTCCCACCCATGCCGCGATGAGGCTGCGGCGTGGATGGGGCACCCGGCCAGCATTCCCTCAGGGGCTGAAGCCCATATTGATTTTGCGGCGTCTGCGGCACGACTGAAGTCGTGCCCTTTCAAAGACGACACAGTCTCAATAAAAGCGAAGAGGGGAAGGCTCGCCTTCCCCTCTTTATGTCCTCAGTCCGGAAGCGAGAACTACTTCTTTGGCGGAGCGATGGTGTCCTTGGCGGACTTGGCCACGCGGAACTTCACGACGGTCTTCGCCTTGATCTTGATGGCTTCGCCGGTCTGCGGATTGCGGCCGATGCGGGCCTTGCGCTCAGCCTTCACGAGGCGGCCGATGCCGGGGATTACGAAAACGCCGTTCTTCTTGGTTTCCTTGATGGCGGTCTCAGCCAGCAGGTCGAGGACTGCAGCGGCTTGCTTGTTGGTGATTTCCAGCTTCTCAGCCATGTGGCGGACGAGGGCTGTCTTGGTCATTCCAGTTGCCATGCGCGTTTCTCCTTCTCGGCGCCCCTCAGGGCCGCCTGTGTTGCCTGGGTTTCCTTCGCATTGCGCGAACCGCATGGAGGAGTGCGACCTATCGCGATGCCAGAATCTGTGTGCCCTTGAGCCGCCTACTTCAAGTCGACGCGACCCTCGGGAAGCGGCGGCCTTGAATTCAACCGAAAGAGACGAACGATTCTGGAAACCGCGGGAGGCAACGTTTGCACGAAACCCCTGTATTCATGCGGGTCCGGATAACCCTGTCGTTGGTAACAATGCAGCTTGAGACTACGCAAAGTCAATGGAAAAACCAGCGATTTCCACAGTTTTCTTGGGGTTTTTGCCTATTTTGACCCGAAAGTACCTGTTTTTGCCCAGTTTTTGCGGGTTTTGAGCGGTCCGGAGTTGTCAGAAGATGGCTCAAGTGCAGTTGCTGTCTGTTGGACAGAGCACTCAATGCAGCCCGAAGAGGACCTTCCTGCGCGGAGTGAGCGACGCTGCGATGGGCGTGTTGAGTGCGTCGACCATGGGCGCAAGCAGCTTGAAATGCCTGATTGCGGTCTGGGCGAAATCCTTTTCCAGCGCGGCCTTTGCCGGCAGCGATGTGCTCATGCCCCACTGCTTGTAGCGAATCAGGTCGATTGCGGGGTGGTCGGGTGGAAAGCCCTTCGGCGGACGTGTCAGCGCGTCGCCTTCGAATTCGCTGAAGGTCTTGCGGACGGCGGGCCTGTGGAGGATTTTTCGGAATGATGCGTGATTGTCGAGCAGCCAGTGGCGGATCGCGGCGAGCTGTTCCTTCTCCGGCATGTAGGCGCCGGCGGCGATGACGACTTCCTTGGCGCTGACGTGGAAGTAGTAGCCAGCGCCGGAGGTCTTGTCGAGGCCGGTGTGCGTCCACCAGGCGGCGATGTGCGTTTTGTAGGGGCGCTTGTCATTGCTGAAGCGCGTGTCGCGATAGATGCGGAAGAGGCTCTTCTCGGCGGGGCGCACGTGATTGGGTGCGAAGTCCGTCATCGCGTCGGTGATTTTGCGAACGATGGCGAGCATGGGCTCTTTCAGTTCCGTCTCGAAGATGGGCTTGCGCGGATTGAACCAGTCGCGGTCGTTGTGCTTGGCGAGGTTGCGGAGGAAGGTCAGGGCTTCGGGACGGAAGTATGGAAGGGCTTCGGCTGATGCGGGCTTGGCCTTGGTTGCCATGGCAAGAGAAGTGTAACGCGGAATGCCGCAATCGCCGACTGGCCGCCATCTGGGCGGTGGCATTCAGGAATTCATGCGGTCGGTTGCACGTTTCAGATCAGCGGGTTCGACGTCGTACCAGTCTCTGGCCAGGTCGACCCAGGCGGGATTCGTCTTTTCAATCAGAGCAATCTTCTTTTCACGCCGCCATCCCTTCAGCTGCTTTTCTCGGGCGATTGCCCTTTGAACATCTTGATAACTCTCGAACCAGACGAGCCGATCGCAGTTGTACCTTTCAGTGAAGCCGTCGTGCTCTTTCCATTTGTGTTCAAAGACGCGCTTGTGGAGGTCGCTTGTAATGCCGATGTAGAGCGTGTGGCTTCTGCTCGCCATGATGTATGTGAAATAGGTCTTCCCCGGGATTTTCGCAATGGTAAGGGGCTGTGGCGATGTGCGCTGTGATAGAGACAACCGCAGATCCCTCGACTTCGCTCGGGATGACAACCGTTTTATTAGGTTGAGGGTTTGCGAGGCGCGCAGTTTGTGAATTCAGGCGGATCCTTACCGGATGACCTTTAATGATGCGCGGAAAAGGCCGTCGAAATCGGCGGCTAGGGACTTGTCTTTGGCTACTGCTTGCTCGATCGCTTTTTCTGCGGCGGGGCGTTGGTAGCCGAGATTGGTCAGTGCGGAGAGCACGTCGTCCACGGCGGGACCGGCGACGGCCGACGGCACGGGCGCGACGGCGAAGTCGTCCAGCTTGTCTTTCAGTTCGACGACGAGGCGCTCGGCGAGCTTTTTGCCTACGCCGGGGATGCGCGTCAGTTGCGCGTGATCCTGTGCGCGGATGGCCTGTACCGTGCGCTCGCTTGAGAGGCCGCTGAGCATCTTGATGGCCAGCTTGGGACCGACTCCGCTGACGGTGATGAGCCGCTCAAAGAGCCGCTTCTCTTCGCTGTCGAGAAAGCCGAAGAGTGCGATCTGGTCTTCGCTGACCTGCGTGTGGATGTGCAGCGAGGCCTCTGCGCCTACGGACGGGAGCGCCGTAAAGGTGGGGACGGAGATGGTGACGTCGTATCCGACGCCGGCGGCCTCGACGATGGCCTGGCCGGGCTGCTTATGGATGAGCTTGCCGCGCAGATGAGCGATCATTGTGCTCCTATTGTAAGATTCCCATCCGCTTCGCGACGCGCTCCAGCGTTTCGAGCGCGCGGTCGAGCTGTGCGCGCGTGTGCTCGCTGGTGAGGATGAGGCGGATGCGTGCTTTGCCTTCGGGGACAGTGGGAAAGGCGATGCCGGTTCCCATTACGCCTTCGTCGAAGAGCGCGCGGGAGAACTCCATCGCAGCGCGGCCTTCGCCGACGATGACCGGAGTGATGGGAGTTTCTGTGGCGGGTGTGTTCACGCCGCCGATGTTGAAGCCCGCGCGCTTGAGCTCGCCCTGGAAGTAGCGGGTGTTGGTCCACAGGCGCTCGATGCGCTCGGGCTCCTGCTCGAGGATGTCGAAGGCGGCGATGCAGGAGGCGGCGACGGATGGCGGGTGAGACGTGGAGAAGAGGAACGGGCGTGCGCGGTGGTAGAGAAAGTCAATCAGATCCCGCGAACCGCAGACGTAGCCGCCGAGCGCGCCGATGGCCTTCGAGAGCGTGCCGACCTGGACATCGACGCGACCGTGCATACCAAAATGATCAACAGACCCGCGGCCATTGCGGCCCGAGCACGCCGGAGGCGTGAGCGTCGTCGACCATCATGATGGCGCCGTACTTCTCTGCCAGAGCGGCGAGCTTGTCCACTGGGCCGATGTCGCCGTCCATGGAGAAGACGCCGTCGGTGATGACGAGCTTGTGGCCCGGCTCGCCGGCGACCTCTTTGAGCTGTTCTTCGCAGTGCGCTACGTCCTTGTGGCGAAAGACCTTGATCTTTGCACGGGAGAGGCGCGCGCCGTCGATGATGCTGGCGTGGTTGAGCTCGTCGGAGATGATGAAGTCCTCTTTGCCGAGGATCGCGCTGACGGTGCCGGCATTGGCCGCGAAGCCGCTCTGGAAGACTACGCACGCCTCGACGTTCTTGAAGCGGGCGATTTTCTCTTCGAGCTCCATGTGGATGCGCATCGTTCCGGCGATGGTTCGGACTGCTCCTGAGCCCACTCCAAGCGCACGGGTCGCGGCGAGTGAGGCTTCAATGAGCTTTGGGTGATTGGCGAGGCCGAGATAGTTGTTGCTGGCGAGGTTGATGACCTCTTTGCCGTCGTAGTGACAGACGGGCGCCTGCTGATCGTCCAGCACGCGTAGCTTGAAATGGGTGCCTTTGGCGCGGAGATCATCAAGTACGGCGGTCAAGTAAGAGAGCTGTGGGCGCGCAGCGGTTTCAGTCATGGCGATGCACCTCGTAAAGCAGCTATTAGCTACCAGCTTCTAGCTCCTAGCTATTATCACCGGCACGGGAAAGGAGTGCTCGATTCGAGCAGTGTTGCGTGGTCGAGAGCTAGTGTGGTGAAGAGTACCTGGCATGAATTCCGGAAAGCAACCGCAGATCCCCGCCACGGCGAGCGAGCTTTCGACTTCGCAAGCCACGAAAAGCGCGGCTTACTACGCTCAGGATGACAGCTGTGTTTATGATGCGAACTTCAGGGACGGAACACTAGAGCTGGTTTCATAAATGCTGCCAGGCGAGTGCAGGGCATCCCCTCAGGGGCTAAAGCCCCAGCTATTATGCGGCTTCGGCGGCGCGGCTAAAGCCGTGCCCTTTCAAAACCCGATTTATGCGACCAGTTCCAGCAGCTAGAGGCTAGAAGCTGCTTCTTGACATCCCTAGGGGTCTATGCCTAGACTTCTGTGTACCAAGAGTTCTAGGGGAAGAGAATGGCGAAGAACGATTTGCAGGGGACGCTCGATCTGCTGGTGCTGAAGACGCTGGACAAGAATGGCGCGATGCACGGCTACGGGATTGTGCTGCACATACAGAATGCGTCCGGGGAGTTGCTCCGCGTGGAGGAAGGGTCGCTGTACCCAGCTCTTCACCGCATGGAGCAGAGCGGTTGGATCGCAGCGGAGTGGGCGATGACCGAGACCAACCGGCGCGCGAAGTATTACAAGCTGACCGTGCAGGGCCGGCGCCAACTTGAGAAAGCTGAAGAGAGCTTCGATCAGCTTGTGAAGGGCGTTCGCGCGGTTCTGCGCTACGCCTGAGGAAGGTACGTGATGGCTGTATTCCACCGCATTGCCAATTTGTTCCGGCGCACCCGGGTTGACCGCGAGATCAACGCTGAGCTGCAATCTCATATCGATCTGCGGATCGACGACAACATCGCCGGGGGGATGTCTCCCGAGGAGGCGCGGCGCGACGCGCTGCTGCGCTTCGGCAATCCCACCACGACGAGAGAACGCGTGACGGGCGCCGACGCGATGCTGGGCCTTGAGTCGCTTTGGGCCGATGTGCGCTATGCAGGGCGGCAGCTGCGCAAATCGCCGGGGTTCGCGGTTACCGCTGCATTGACCATCGCCCTGGGTATCGGCGCAAACACGGCGATCTTCAGCAGCATGGATGCCGTTGTTTTGCGTCCGCTGGCGGTGCCGGCCCTGGATCGCGTGGTGATTGTTGCCGAGCAGGATCGCACGGGCTATCGCCAGGTGGCGCTCGCGAACTTCGAAGACTGGAAGCGTCAGAGCCGCTCGTTTGAGGAGCTGGCGGTGCGGACCACTGCCGATATGAGCCTGACGGGCGCGGGTGATGCTGCGCATGTTCAGGCTGTGCTGACCTCGGCGAGCTTCTTCAGCGTGTTACGGACGCCTGCGGCACTGGGCAGGGTCTTTGATGAGAGTGAGTGCAGGCCGGGACGCGACGCCGTGGCGCTGCTGAATTACGGCTTCTGGCAAAGGCGTTTCGCGGGCGATCCACTCGTTATTGGACGCCGCATTGAGCTGGACCAGCGATCCTATACGGTGATTGGCGTCCTGCCGAAATCGGTGCAATACCCGTCGGATGCCGACGTCTTTCTGCCCTTTGCGCCCACGCCGCAGCAACTTGAAGACCGCAAAGGGCGGGACCACCTGGTGACCGGGAGGCTGCGCGACGGCGTCACGGTAAAGCAGGCCAACGCCGAGATGCGCATCATTGCGGAGCGCCTGGCAAAGGCGTATCCGGCGACCAACCTCGGCATGTCTGTGAAGGTAGAGCCGCTGCTGGACGGCATCAACGGCGACCTGACACCGCTCTACTACAAGATGATGATGGGCGCCACGCTCTTTGTTCTTCTGGTGGTGTGCGCCAACGTGGCGAATCTGCAATTCGCGCGCGGCATTGAGCGGCGGCCCGAGATCGCCATGCGTTCTGCGCTAGGCGCAAGCCGCCGACGGCTGGTGCGGCAACTGCTGACGGAGAACGTTCTGCTCGGGCTGATCGGCGCTGCGGGCGGCCTCGTGCTCGGTGGACTCTACCTGCATGTCACCCTCATCGCGATGCCGCCGCGTGTCGCCCGCTTCATCCCCGGATGGTCCAACATTTCGCTGAATGGGCATGTGTTCCTGTTTTCGCTGGGATTGGCGCTGGTCGCCGGACTCGTGTCAGGATTTGCACCCGCCCTCGAAGCGCTGCGCGTCAATCTTGCCGATCAACTCAAGGCCGGCTCGCGTTCGACAACCGGCGCCCGAGCACCCCGCCGCCTGCGAAGCTTCTTCGCCGTCGCGCAGATATCTCTCGCCGTCGCGCTCGTCATCGGCGCTGCCCTCATGGCGAAGGGCATGACCGCCATGCTGCACCTCGCCGACGCCTTCCAGCCGAAAAAGGCTCTCACCTTCAACGTCTCCCTTCCGGGTGCCCGCTACGATACTCCGCAGAAGCAGGCGGCATGGTTCGCAGAAAGCCTGGGAAAGCTGCGCTCACAGCCGGGGGTAACTCATGCCGAGATCAGCACCTCTCTGCCATACAGCGACAACATCTGGATGCATGACATCGAGGTGGAGAATCGCCCGATTGTGCCGGGCAAGCTCCAGAGCGCGCAGCGCATCACAGTCAGCGACGGCTACTTTTCAGCTCTTCGCATTCCCATCATTGCCGGTCGCGGCTTCACCGCAAGCGATTCGCTGGATTCGGTCCCGGTGGCGGTTGTGAGCCGACGCTTTGTGGACCAGTATTTCCCGGGCGAGAATCCTCTTGGCCATCGCATTCGATTGCGTCGACCTGAGCCTCGCGTGCCCTGGTTGACCATCGTCGGTGTTGCTCAGGAAACAAGCTACACCATGTGGGACCAGTCGATAAGCCCGGCTGTGTACCTGAGCGCGGCGCAGTTGCCTCCGGACTCCGCGATCTATGTAGTGGAGACTGACGGGAACCCGCTCGCGCTCGCCGTTCCGGCACGCAAGGCCCTAGCCGCAATCGATCCCGCGCTGCCCCTCGACGGCGTCATGACCTGGGAGCAGAGCCTGCGCGAAGCGCTTGTCGGTCTCATGTACGTCGCAGGCATGCTGGGTGTTGATGCTCTGATCGCCCTGCTGCTCGCCGCCATTGGTATCTTCGGCGTGATGGCAAGCCTAGTGGGCGAGCGCACTCGCGAAATGGGAGTGCGCCTCGCCATGGGCGCGCAGCGGCAGGACATTCTCGGCATCATCCTGCGTCGCGCATCGTGGCTCATTGGGTTGGGCATCGTCTCGGGCCTCGTCCTCGCCTTCGCATTGGCGCACGGCGTGTCGAACCTGCTGCGCGGCGTGCGCCCGGACGACCCTGTCGTCTTTGTCACTATCACGGCAGTGATTGCTGCGATTGCACTGGTCTCGAGCTGGATTCCGGCGCGACGCGCGGCCGGCATCGATCCGATGAGGGCTTTGCGCAGCGAATAAAGGAGGGACCGGATGGCTGTCTTGCGCCGCATTGCCAATCTGTTTCGCCGTTCGCGGGTTGACCGGGAGATTGACGCCGAGTTGCAGGCGCACATTGCTCTGCGCATCGAGGACAGCATGGCGCAAGGAATGTCGCCGGAAGAGGCGCGGCGAGACGCGCTGCTTCGCTTCGGGAATCCCACGGCGACGAAAGAGCGCGTTGCAGGAGCCGATGCAACGCTGATCCTTGCCAGCTTTGCGCGCGATATTCGCTACGCGGCGCGGCAGTTGCGGCGCTCACCAGGCTTTGCATTTACTGCGATTCTCACGCTGGCGCTCGGCATCGGTGCGAATGTGATTGTCTTTGGCGTTCTGAACGCAATCATTCTTCGCCCGATAGATGTGCATGGGGCAGACAGACTGTATGAGGTCGTCCAGAAACAAAAGGGCGACGACACTCAGTCTTACCCCGACTACCAGGACTTTCGCGCGCGCAACTCGACCTTCGAGGATATGGCCACGTATCGCCTGGGATTCGCGGGGTTGAGCACGGGCGGAACGGCCCTGCGTGCATGGGAGTACGAGGTATCAGGCAATTACTTTGACATGCTGGGCGTGCGGCCGCAGCTTGGCCGCTTCTTTCACGATAGTGACGAACACGGACCCAACTCCGCCCCCTACATTGTTTTGAGTGACGCGTTTTGGCGAACTCGATTCAATGCTGATCCTCGCGTTATCGGCACGGTGGTCAGCGTGAATAAGCATCCCTTCACCATCATCGGAGTGGCCCCTCGGTGCTTCAACGGGACGGAGATTTTCTTCTGGCCCGAGTTCTGGGTGCCGATGGTCAACGAGGAACAGATCGAGGGGTACAACTTCCTGGGCAAGCGATCGAGCCACGGCATCTTCGTGATCGGGGTTGCGAGGCCGGGCGTGACGAACGTCCAGGCAGCCGACAACCTCAATGCCGTGGCGCACCAGATGACGCGCGAGAACCCGGCGTGGGATGACGGGCTGAGCGTGCGTCTGTTCAAGCCGGGCTTGATGGGCGATGTGCTGGGAGGACCCGCTCGCCCGTTTCTGGCAGTCATCATGATTCTGGCGCTGCTGGTTCTGATTGCGGCCGGCGTGAATCTGGCAGGCGTCTTCGCCGCGCGAGCTGCCGACCGCAGCCGTGAACTCGCTATTCGTCTTGCGATCGGGTCGACGCGCTGGCGCATTCTGCGTCAGCTCCTTACGGAAGCGGTGCTTGTCTCGTTGGCGGGCGGCGCCACCGGCACGCTGATTGCGGCGGGGATGCTTGGCGTGCTGACCCGGTGGCAGCCGATTTCCGAGTACCCGATCCATGTCACGGTGGCTGCCGACAGTCGCGTGTACGCGATTGCACTTATTCTCTCGCTGGCAGGCGGAATTCTTCCGGGCCTGCTGCCTGCGCGCCAGATCTGGCGGACAGCCGCCATGCAGGCAATGAAGTCGGGACAAGCGGAGAGGGGCCTGCTGCGCCGACTGACCCTGCGCGATCTGCTTCTTGGGATTCAGATCACACTCTGCGCGTTACTGGTTACGGCTTCGCTGGTCGCTCTTCGCGGGCTGGAGCGCTCACTGCGTGCTCCGCTTGGTCTCGTTCCGGAAGGAGCGATGATGGCCAGCGGAGACCTGCACATGGCTGGTTACTCCGACGACACTGCGCTTCCGGTGCAGCGCCGGATGATCGAGGAGGCTGGCCGAATCCCAGGCATCACTGCAGTTGGGACCGTGGATGATCCGCCGATGAGCGGTGGTGGGAACGGCGGGACCGTTTATCGGGAAGGCACTACAGATATTCGTCCGTCGAACGGGGTGCTTTCCGCGCACTACTACTCAATCTCGCCGGGCTACCTGAAGGCCGCAGGGACGCGGCTGCTGAATGGCCGCGACATTACCTGGGACGACGGACCCGATTCTCCGAGAGTCGTGCTGATCAACCAGAATTTCGCGCGCCGCATGTTCGGCAATGAGCCGCCGATAGGCCGTCACTTCGTGGGCGGCGACAAGAAGCCTTACCTGGTGGTGGGTGTTGTAGAAGACGGCAAGTACGAATCGCTGACCGAAGAGCCCAGCGCCGCCATGTTCTTCCCGCTCGCGCAGTCGCACGAAGGCAACACTACGCTCATTGTGCGCTCGGAGCTTCCGCCTGCCGAGGTTGCGTCTGCGCTCAACCGGCTCCTCACGGGCATCGATTCCAGCGTGCCGTTTACGATCCGCACATGGACCGAGGGGCTATCGCTCGTGCTCTTTCCAGCGCGTATTGCCACGGCCGCGCTGGGCGTGATGGGGCTGCTGGCAGCCATGCTGGCTATTACGGGGACCTTCGGCATGGCGGCATACACCGTGTCGAAGCGGCTTCGTGAGCTGGGCATCCGCGCGGCGCTTGGTGCACATCGCACTCAGCTTATGCGTGCGGCTCTTGGCCGGCCAGTGCTGGTTCTCGTTACCGGATCTCTTGCGGGACTGGCGCTCGGGGTGCTGACGAGCAAGCTTCTGGCCTATATCGTGTACGAGGCCACACCGCGCGACCCGCTGGTGCTTCTTGGCGCTGTGGCGGCCATGTCGCTGGTGGGCGTTCTCGCTACCTGGATCCCTGCCCGGCGCGCGCTGGACGTGGATCCGGCGCAGTTGCTCCGCGAGGAGTAGGTTCGCAGGCGCTTTGCCGCACGGCAAACGACGCCCTGGCGCGTCCAATGAGAATCGCAGAGTAACCGGGCAATCATGCAGGAAAGTCAGCGGTTAGGCGGGCTGCGGTCCAGCCTTATACAATGGATTTTGACTCCCTTTACAGGGCGGTTCGCTATCTTTTCTTGAGATTTGGAGCTGGTGCACGTGAGACGTTTGTTGGGCCGCGGTCTGCGGCTAAAGGCAGTTGCAGGACTTGGTATCGCTCTGGCAGTACCCGCGCTGGGGTTTGGTGCGGATAGCGCGCGGGGCGTGGCCACGCAGACAACGATGGCGGCGCAAACTTCTGATCCCGGGGGGCACACGCGGGCTACCGTCAAGATTGACGTGATCGGGGAAGATGGGTTGCCGGCTTCGGGAGCGGTTTCCATCAACGATCATGACAAGCCTTTGGCCGGCGTGGCTCTGGATGCCGAGGGGCGTGCGACCGCAACGCTGGAACTCGCAGCCGGTGACCACAGTCTGAAGGCGGTGTATCAGGGTGACGCTACGCACATGGCTTCCGCTTCGGCGATCAGCGGAATGCAGGGAATGGCGGCGACGGCCCCGGATTTTGGAATCGCGATTGCGCCAACGACGCTATCGCTTAAGCAGGGTCAATCCGGTTCCCTGTCGGCCCTGGTCACGCCGATCAACCCGGCGTCGCTGCCTGCACCGATCTTTGTGACCCTTTCGTGCACGGGTTTGCCTGACCAGACGAAGTGCTCATTTACTCCTGAGAATGTCCAGATCACACCCGCTTCGACCGGCGTAATCAGCAGCTCCATGGTGATCTCAACACAGGCCCAGTCCCTGGCGAAGGCCGAACCTGCCGCGGGCGCGGGTTCCAACCCTGTCGCCTGGGCGGTTCTGCTGCCGGGCGGCCTGGGATTGGCTGGGTTCGCGTTCGGCGCGCGCCGCCGCCGCTGGCTGAGCCGCGTCGCGCTGGTCGCCCTGGTTGGATTTGTGGCGATGCTTGGCGCGACTGCCTGCAACCCGCTCTACAACTACGAAAATCACGGTCCATCGAAGAATCTTCCCACCCCGACGGGAACCTTCAATGTAACGATTGCCGCGCAGTCCAGCAACGGGGTTTCCGCCACGACCCATTTCGCGACGATGGCGCTCACTGTGACGAAGTAGGCTCGGTCGATTGCCTTCATGAAGATCCGGCATCCTCTTCCGCCCGAGGTCTACGAGGCGGTCGAGACTGCGCCGGCGACGGTGCTGCTGGAAAGCTCGAGAGCCGGTGCAGCCGAAGAATCCGTGAGCAGACTCTTCGTTTCGCCCGTGCGGGTGATCGAGGCGAGCAGCGCAGCGGGCCTGCGTGAGCTGTTCGATCAGATTGAGCAAGCGACTCGCGGGGGCCTGTATGCAGCGGGGTTCTTCGCGTACGAGTGCGGCCAGTCATTCGAGCCAAAGGTCAAAGCGCCGGCCGGACCCCTGAGACACCCTCTTGCGTGGTTTGGTATTTACGAGCGCGAGTACAGGTTTGACCACGCCAGGGGCGCGTTTCTCGATGGCGATCCACCCGGCCTGTCGAGCAATATCCATTCGGGCACTCAGACTGAGCAGATTCCTCGATGGGAGTTGGCACTCTCTCTCAGTGAGCGCGAATACGCCGACAAGATTGAGCAGATTCATGAGTGGATTCGCGCCGGTGACGTCTACCAGCTGAACTTTACCTTTCCGCTGCGCGCGCGGATTGAAGAGCGTGCTTCCGCTATCTACATGCGGCTTCGCGAGCGCCAGCCGGTTGACTTTGGAGCTTTCGTCCATTGGCAGGCCGGGCGCAGGATACTGTGCTTTTCTCCAGAACTGTTCTTTCGTGTTGAAGAGGCTGGCCCTGCACGCCGGATTACAACTCAGCCGATGAAGGGCACTGCGCGCCGCGGCCGCAGCACGGTCGAAGACCGTCAAGTGGCCGATTGGCTGCGCAACGACGCGAAGAATCGGAGCGAGAACGTGATGATCGTTGACCTCATACGCAACGATCTGGGACGCCTCTGCGAGTTTGGCACGGTGCGCGTCGAGAGCCTGTTTTCGGTCGAACGCTATCCGACGCTCTGGCAGATGACCTCGACAGTGACCGGCGAGCTGCGCTCTGACGCCGGTTATTACGACATCTTTCGCGCACTTTTTCCTTGCGGTTCGATCACCGGCGCTCCAAAGGTTCGCGCCATGCAGCTTCTCACTGAAATTGAGAGAGAGCCGCGCGGTGTCTACACGGGGGCCATTGGCTACTTCTCGCGCGAGCGAACGGTGTTTAACGTTGCCATCCGCACACTGGACCTTGATGGAGAGAATGCGGTGATGGGGGTTGGCGGCGGTATCGTGATCGATTCCACTGCGGAAGAGGAATTCCGCGAGTGCCGGTTGAAGGCCGAGTTTCTCAGCCGCGCGGACGAGCCTTTTTCTCTGATTGAATCCTTAATATGGCGTGGTGGCTATCCGCTGCTGGATCTGCACGTCGATCGCATTGCTGACTCGGCGGAATACTTCGGCTTCCCTTTCGATCGCGAGCAGGTCAAAGCGAGACTGATATCGGCCGCAAGCGGGTTTGCGGATCAGTCGACGCGCAAGGTCCGACTGCTGCTGGATAGCGACGGCAGCCTGCATATTGAACACGAGAAGATTCCGGAGCCGGAAGACGCGCAGAGTGGGGAACCCGGACGCGTCTGCATCGCCAGGGAACAGACCGATCCCAGCGACCGTTTTCTTTTTCACAAGACAACGCATCGGCCGCTGTATGCAAGTGCGCTAAAGACCTGCGAGTGAAGCCGGCTTCGCCGATGTGCTGTTCGTCAATACACGGGGCGAAGTGACAGAAGGCGCGATCAACAACGTCTTCATCGAAAAGCAGGGACGCTGGATCACGCCACCCGTAGGTTGCGGATTGCTGGCCGGGGTCTATCGGCGTCATCTGCTGGAGACACGGTCCGATGTCGAAGAGGGGATTATCAGACTGCACGATCTGCGAACTGCGGACGCCATTTACCTGACGAATGCGGTACGCGGAGTTCGCCGCGTGATTCTGGAAGAATGTCCGGCGGGGCGATGACTTATGAAATGCAGGTCCCTCGACTCCCTCCGCTTCGCTCCGATCGCTCGGGATGACCGCAACTCTTGAAGGTTGCAGTTTCCCCACCGTCGCCGCAAAAGCTCCGAGTGGGCCAAGGATGATAGAACGGTTGAGTGATCGAGCGGTTCAGGGATGAAATGATTTCGATGAAGTTTGGGCGCTTTGGGACGAAGACGCTCGCGGCGTTGTTGTTTCTGACGTGCTGCTTCTCGGGCAATGCACAGACGGCGGACCAGGCTTGGCTTAAGTACCGGCCGACCGGAAAGCCGCTCAATCTCCCAACGAATGTGAGAGTCCTCGGTCGAAGTCTTGTTGAAGAGACCGCTGCGGCTGAACTTCGGCGAGGGCTGGTTTCGCTTTCGGGTGGATCCCCGCTCGAAACGGGACCGAACATGATTGTGCTTGGCACGGCAGAGGAGATGCAATCGCACCAACCAGATCAACGCAAGTCGTCCCCTCTCGAGCCCGACGAGTTTGTGATCGCGTGGAACAAGGAGGGACTGGTTCGGGAGCTGGACGTTGTTGGCGGCAGCGACCGCGGGGTGCTGTACGGTGTGTTTCATCTTTTGCGCCTTCTGGCTCAAGGCGGAGATGTGCGCTCATCGAATGTGCGCGAACGGCCGGCCATGGCGATCCGCTGGGTGGATGAGTGGGACAATGCCGACGGGACGATCGAGCGCGGCTATGCGGGCCGGTCGATCTTCTTTGACGGAGGCAAGGTGCGGGAGGATCTGGCTGCGGTTGGCGAGTATGCGCGCCTGCTGGCTTCGGTCGGCATTAACGGCTGCAATGCGAACAACGTGAACAACGCGGGGCCTTTTCTCGAGCCGCAGATGCTCAGCGGCCTGGCGAGTGTGGCCGACACGATGCGGCCATGGGGCGTGCGGCTCGCGATCAGTGTGGATATTGCCAGCCCACAGAAGATTGGCGGGCTCGCCACCTACGATCCACTCGACCCCGCGGTGAAGGCCTGGTGGAATACGAAGGCCAATGAGATCTACGCGCTGATTCCTGACCTGGCCGGGTTCACGGTGAAGGCTGACTCCGAGGGCCAGCCCGGTCCGTCGAGCTTTGGCCGTACGCCTGCGGACGCTGCCAATACTCTGGCGGCCGCGCTCGCGCCTCACGGCGGCGTGGTGCTCTACCGCGCGTTCGTGTACAACCATCATCTTGACTGGCGCGATCCAAAGGCCGACCGGGCGCGCGCTGCTTACGACATCTTTCATCCGCTCGACGGCAAGTTCGCGGACAACGTTATTGTGCAGATCAAAGAAGGGCCGATCGACTTTCAGGCACGCGAGCCGGTGTCGCCCCTTTTCGGCGGGCTCACGCAGACGAGCCAGGCGATGGAGTTGCAGATCACGCAGGAGTACCTGGGACAGCAGCGGCATCTTGTTTATATTGCACCGATGTGGAAGCAGGTTCTCGACTTTGACATGCGCGTCGATGCCAAGGCTACGCCGGTCAAGCAGATCATTGCGGGAACAGCGTTTCACCGGCAGTTGGGCGGCATGGTTGGCGTTGCAGGCGTCGGTCAGGAGGCGTGGCTGGGATCGCCGCTTGCGACCGCCAATCTGTATGCATTCGGGCGGCTCGCGTGGAATCCGAATCTCACACCTGAGCAGATCGCGGATGAGTGGACACGCCAGACAGTCAGCGGCAATCCGGCAGTTGTGCGGACTGTTGGACAGATGTTGATGAAAAGCTGGCCGGCTTATGAGAGCTACACCGGGCCGCTGGGCATGCAGACGCTCACCGACATCACGGGCACCCACTACGGTCCCAACATTGAATCGAGTGAAAACAACGGGTGGGGGCAGTGGCATCGCGCCGATCACGACGGCGTCGGAATGGATCGCAGCGTGGCCACGGGCACGGGGTATGCGGGCCAGTATCCGCCCGAGTTGGCGAAGATGTACGAATCGGCAGCGACAACGCCCGATGAACTGCTGCTGTTCTTCCACCACGTGCCATACACGTACAAGCTGCATTCGGGGAAGACGGTGATCCAGCACATCTACGACAGCCACTACCAGGGCGCCGAACGCAGGCAGCGCAGTTTGTCGACGACTGGGACGGGCTCAAGGGGAAGATCGACGACCGACTCTACGAGGGCATGCGCGCGCGGCTCGAATACCAGGCGGGGCACGCGGTGGTGTGGCGCGACGCGATTGTGCAGTATTTCCTGAAGCTCAGCGGCATTCCCGATCAGCAGGGACGCGCCGGGCATTATCCCGGGCGGTTTGAAGCTGAGGATGCGCGGCTGACAGGATACAAGGTAATCGACGTAACGCCGTGGGAGGATGCGTCGGGCGGGAAGGCCGTCTCTTGTGAAGGCCAGACGAGCTGCGCTGCCGAGTGGACTTATTCGGGTGCGGGGGGACGGTTCGACATTGCTGTGCAGTACTTTGATTTGCAGGGTGGGATTGCGAAGTATGAGCTCGGTGTCAACGGGCAGACGACGGCGACGTGGTCGGGCGATGCGAAGCTTCCTTCAAGCCATCCGCACGGGGACAATTCGACACGGTATATTGTGCGTGGGGTGACGCTCAAGACGGGCGACGTGATTCGGGTGGAGGGCACGTCGGATGGCGCGGATCCTGCTGCGCTGGACTACATTGAAGTCTTACCGTCCAAGGGGCCGTAGCTCTGTACCCTGTCTGGAAACCGAGACTCGCGAACCTTTTCCGGCGAGACTCGTCCAACCAGTGAATCCCGGGCCAATCCACAAGCTATTTGCTGTCTCGTGTGGAGTTGCGATATGAAGCTTGCGATCAGCATTGTTACACTCTTTGCCATTGCGTGCCTTTCGTTGGCGCAAGGCAGTCCCAATGCGGCGTCGGTCGTTCATGTGCGGAAGTTGACAATCGTTTCCAGCGATTTGCCGGCTTCTGAGCAACAGAGCATCATCCAGTCGTTCCAGGGCGGCTCTTACAATACCGACGAGTTGCAAGAGCGCGTTCGGCAGAGGCTTCGCGACACGGGCTACTATGAGCCGATTGTCGAAGGTCCTCAACTCACCCTCATTTCCGGCGGGGAATCGACTCGCATAGCAGATGTATCTCTCACGGTAAAGGCGGGCGATCGATATCGGCTTGGAGAGATCACGTTCAGCGGGGCAACCGTTTTTCCGCCCGAACGGCTCAGAGAGCTGTTCCCGGTTACAGAGAGCCTCTTCAACGCAAGCGCCATCAGCAAGGCGCTTGAGAGCATGAAGGACCTTTACGTTGCGCAAGGTTACGCCAACTTTGGCTTTATCCCTAAACCGATACTTCATTCCGATAGCCATGCCGTCGATTTGACCATCGATCTCGACGAAGGGAGGGTGGTCAGCTTTGGCAAGTTGCTTTTCGAGGGAACAGAGCCTCGCGCCGGGATCGCGAAAACGCTTCTCGCGTCATGGAGCCTCGAGGGCAAGCGTTACAGTCCGCAGCTTCTCAAAGGATGGTTGGCGGCGAACTCGTCTGAGTGGCCGCAAGGAACAGCAGAGGGGGTTCATTCCGAATATGTTGCAACCAATGATCCGCAAGTCTTCGATGTGTTGTTGCATTTTCAGTGAGCCGGCGCTCGGCATCTGATTCCACTGGCTCCGGTTGTCTTGCGCGTTATCATTCCTCCGTGTCTCTTTGCGCCCGTTTCGCGCCCGCTTTTCTTGCGCTGGCATCCTTCTCCCTCGTGGCGCAGACACGGGCCGTACAACCTGTCGATGATGCGCTCTATAAGAACCTGACTTCGGACTTTGCGCGGCTGGCGCCGCAGACTGTTCGGCCGGCGGATGGGTATATCCGTTATCCGTATCTCATTCCCGCGGGCTACTACACGCAGATGTGGGACTGGGATGGCTTCTTCATCGGACTGCACTGGGGCAATCAGGATCCCGCCGATGCGAAGTATCTGCGCGACTGGGCGCTCAGCTTTGCGGGCTCAGCCGATGCCGAGGGCTACGTTGCCGGCTGCATCACGTCGAAGGGGCCGCGGCCACTGTTCGGCAAGTTTGCGATGAAGCCTTTCCTGGCGCAGGGCGCGCTGTTTGCCGCGCAGAACCTGCACGACTACGAATGGATCCGCCCGGTCTGGCCGGCGATGCAGCGCATTCTGGAGTATCGAAAGCGCACGCAGTACGACGCGAAATGGGGGCTATGGTTCTGGGATAACGCGATGCAGTCGGGCGCGGACAACAACGCCGCGCTGACGAACGATCCCAAGGACCGCAGCGCGATTCTCGCAGTCGACGCGTCAGTCTATGCCATGCGCGAATATCTGGCGATGGCCGCGCTCGCCACCGGGCTTGGCGATACGGCGAGTGCGGGCGCGTATCGCGCAGAGGCGCAGGCTACGCGCGCCGCGATCATGCGCCAGCTCTGGTCACCGACCGATGCGATGTTTCTGAATCGGCGGCGCGACAATGGCGCGGTAATCCGTGTTCTCGACTGGACCAGCTTTCTTCCGCTTGTTGACGGGCTGCTCTCGCGCAGCGAAGGCCGCCGCATGATTCAGCTTCATCTGTTCAATCGGGATGAGATGAGGTCCGACTACGGCTTTCGCAGCCTGTCAAAGAATGACCCGGCCTATAACAACGAAGCGGTCATCACGCCATACTCCAACTGGCGCGGCCCGATCTGGATCAACGCGAACCTTCTGGACTGGGTTGCGCTGCGGCGTTACGGATTCACCGCCGAATCGCGCTGGCTTGCCGTTACGCTTGCCGGCATTCTGCATCGCGACATTGCGAAGTGGGGCTCGATGCATGAGAACTACAGCGCGGAGACGGGCGAGGGCCTGGCGCCAACTCCGGCGCAGTCGCCGGGCGGCAAGTTCGCCGGATTTGTGGGCTGGAACCTGCTGGCGCTGGACATGCTGCAGTGCGAGACGGGGCACGGGCATTGTCTGTCGCTGTCGATCGTGGAGGAACCGGCAAAGAGGTAAAGGCTCCGCTCTACTCCGGCCCAAGTAAAGCTTGGACGGGGCACCCGACGCATCGGGCTTAATCACAGATTCCTTACAGGAAAGGGGTTAGCAAACAGAAAGCGTATTCATGGGAAATTATCGACAAAAGACCTCGGAGTGGTCAGAAAATTGCGGAACCTTGCTGGGGATCGCTGCGTCTAAATAAGTGGAGAGGAAGTACTCGCCAGAGGATGCGCTCTGGTGTCAAGTTTGATGCCGGCGGTTGTTTGGGTGGTATCACTTATTGCATCAAAGGGTTAAGTTGTACTTAAAAATTGGATGAAAAATAGACTTAGAAAACCAGAGCCTGATTTACCGATGGAGCTAGCAAGCTTCCATCCGACCAATCCCGCCGTTGTGGCCTATCGCCAGGCGCTTAGTGATCCTGAGATGGCTCCTCTCGAGCATTGGATTGCGGTCGCGAAGTTCTACGATATTCAGCGGGCGGAGACGTCTCCGAGTGGCGATGCCAAGAGTTCGTCCGGTGCGCCAAAGTTGGGCCCCTCTTTGGTCTGGCGGAGACGGGCCTCTGATCGGTCGTAGTTGCAGGGAAAGTTGCGCCGACCTGAAGCACGTTTCCGGTTGACGAGGTTTGCTCTGCCCAGGCAATACTCACTGTTGTAGCGTTTTGATGATTCGGGTCCTTCACTTTGCGGGGTGGGGCTTTACTCCGGACCATGTCCAGCCGCTCATCTTCCAGGCGCCTGCTTCCATATGCAGGACAACCGTGATCTGTCCTTCTTCAGTCATCGACTTTCCTTGTTCCTTGTACACGTAGGTCGTCGGCATGACCACGTAGGCTACATCGCCCTCAATCTCGATACGGGTCGGCTTGTCATAGGTCACCTTGCCGTCGGTCACGCCGGTGGCCTTGGCATGCTTGTCGTAGTCGGCGGCCCAGTCCTGAGGCGCGTGAGGCCCAATCCAGCGGTGAGGCGCGAACTCGTCAACGATGATGATGTCGCCTACCGCGTACGCGGCGTAGGCGGAAGTTGTGTCGCCTGAGTTGAATCCGTCGATGAACTGACGGATGGGGGCGGTCACATCTCCCGGTACGGCTGCGACGGCGAATGGGGCCAGCAGGACGGTTGCAAGCAGAGCGAGGATTGCCTTCTTCACAGTTCTCTCCTGAAATCGTGGCCCGATGATATCAGTAGCTCCCTGGAGACTTGCAGAATCAACGGCAGATCTTTCGACTCCGGTCGATGCGCAGACCTCCGCTCAAGATGACAGATCTCGGTAGCGCAATTCCCCCGCTCGATACCTGCTTTGTTACCTCACGGCGGGGAGGCCGGCCAGCGCCATCGCGATTTCTTCCGCGGGGTAGTCGTAGTTTTCGAGCTTACCTGCCTGATAGTCGATGTAGGACTGCATGTCAAAGTGGCCGTGGCCGCAGAGGTTGAAGAGGATTGTGCGCGGCCTGCCTTCCTCTTTCGCTTCAAGCGCTTCGCGAATCGCGCCGGCAACGGCGTGGTTGGCTTCCGGCGCAGGGATGATTCCCTCGGCGCGCGCGAACTGGATTCCGGCGGCGAAGGCATCAAGCTGCTGAACACTTGTTGCTTCGATCAGGCCCAGCTCAAGCACGTGCGAAACCAGCGGCGCCATGCCGTGATAGCGAAGGCCGCCCGCGTGAATTCCCGGCGGAATGAAGGTCGACCCTAGCGTGTGCATCTTCACGAGCGGGGTAAGGTGACCCGTATCGCCGAAGTCGTACTTGAACGGGCCCTTGGTGAGGCTGGGGCAGGCAGCGGGTTCAACGGCAACGATGCGCGCGTGGCACTGGCCTTTGATCTTGCGGCCGATATACGGCATCACGAGCCCGGCGAAGTTTGATCCGCCGCCTGTGCAGCCGACGATTACGTCGGGCTCGTCGCCGGCGAGCGCCATCTGCTCCATGGCTTCAAGGCCGATCACGGTTTGGTGAAGGAGCACATGATTGAGCACGCTGCCGAGCGCGTACTTCGTGTTCGGATCCTTTGCGGCGACCTCGACAGCTTCAGAGATTGCGATGCCAAGCGAACCATTTGTATCAGGATGCTGGGCAAGGATTGCGCGGCCTGACTCTGTTTCTGTGCTTGGGCTGGCGGTGACGCTTGCTCCGAATGCTTCCATCAGCGCACGGCGATAGGGCTTCTGGTTGTAGCTCACGCGCACCATGTAGACCTTGCACTCGAGGCCGAAGAATGCGCAGGCCATGGCCAGCGATGAGCCCCACTGGCCCGCGCCGGTTTCAGTCGCGAGGCGCTTCGTGCCTTCCGCCTTGTTGTAGTAGGCCTGGGCCACCGCGGTGTTCGGCTTGTGCGAGCCGGCCGGGCTGACGCCTTCGTACTTGTAGTAGATCTTTGCCGGCGTGTCCAAGGCTTGTTCGAGACGGCGGGCGCGGAAGAGCGGCGAGGGCCGCCACTGCGCATACACCTGTCGCACGGGGTCGGGGATTTCGATTTCCCGCTCTGTGCTCACCTCCTGCATGATGAGCGCCATGGGGAACAGCGGCGCGAGGTCATCCGGCCCGATGGGCTGCAACGTTCCCGGATGAAGCGGCGGCGCCATTGGCGCGGGCAGGTCGGCAAGAATGTTGTACCAGGCGCGGGGAATGCGATCATGCGGCAGGTTGAACTGGACGCGATTCATGGGGAGAATTCTATCAATCGAACCGTGCCGCTTACTTGGAAGTTAATCTGTAAAGAAGCTCTTGCTATGTTTACGGAGGATCATGATCCCCACCAGAATTTCTCGCCGTGGATTCATAGGCGCGGGCGCGGCGGTGGCGGCAGCTGCCGCTCTCCGCGCGCAGCCGGCCAAGGCAGAGGCAAACTCGCCGCTTCCGCCTGCGATCGCAGCACTGCCCAATCTGACGAGCCAGGTACGCCCCTTCACGGTGGCCGAGCGACAGGCGCGCATGGAACGAGCAAGAGCGCTGATGACGGCGAAGAAGATCGACGCGCATTGTGCTTGCGAACAGTACCAGTTCATCCCTCTATTTTGCAGATCTGCGGTTCTACGGCGAAGAGCGTTTGTGGGCGCTGATTATCCCCGCCCGCAGCAAGCCCTTTCTGGTGTGTCCGGCATTCGAGGAAGGGCGAGCGAGAGAGATGCTCGACACGGGCCCGCTGGGCAAGGACGCTGAAGTCCTCACATGGCAGGAGGATGAGAGTCCTTACGAAACGCTCGGCAAGGGGCTTCGCGCGCGGGGTCTTGCAGGTGGCACGGTTGGACTGGATGAAAACATCAGGTTTGTTTTCGCGGAAGGAATTCGAGCTGCCAACCCGCACCTCAACATCGTGAGCGCTACTCCGATTACGGCCGGTTGCCGGATGATCAAGGACGAGCACGAGATCGAGTGCATGCGGCTCGCCAGCCGCGCCACGCTGCTTGTGTATCGAGCCGTTGCGCAATCGCTCCACCCCGGAATGACCACTGCCGATGTCCACGCACTCGTTGACGCGGCCTATCACCGCGTCGGCTTCGAGGGAGAGGCGAGCCTGAACGTCGATGAGTTCACGGCGCTCCCGCACGGTTCGCGCAAGCCGCAGACGCTTCGCGAAGGCAGCATTCTGATGCTCGACGATGGCTGCGTTGTTGAAGGCTATAACTCCGACATCACGCGCACGTTCGTTCTGGGCAAGGCGACGGACAAGATGAAGGCGGTATTCGAGATTGTGCATCGCGCACAGACCGCAGCGCTGCAGGCTGCCCGTCCCGGGGTTCCCACTGCAGATGTCGACGCTGCGGCGCGCAAGGTGATTGTCGACGCCGGTTACGGTCCCGGCTTTACGTTCTTCACCCACCGCGTGGGACACGGCATTGGACTGGATGGGCACGAGTGGCCTTACTTTGTGCGGAACAACATGTTTGGCTGGGATCGCAACCCGCGGTTGAGCGCAGGCAATGTGCTGAGCGACGAGCCCGGGATCTACATCCCTGGTGAATTCGGCATTCGGCTCGAAGACGATCTGCTGGTTACCAATAATGGTGCGGAGCTTTTGACCCCGCAAAGTCCGTCCCTCGAAGATCCGTTCGGCGGCATGAGTTGATGGATCACTACGTGGATTTCACCATCCTGACAACCTGCAGAGCCTCGCCATTGGCAAGTGGGACGGCAATCCTCTCCGTCTCTACGTAACCCTTCAACCGGTAGAGCGGCACACCGGTGAGTGTCGAGCCCATCTCATACCGGCGAAACCCCGCTTCACGTGCGGCGCACTCCACAGTTTCGAGAATCAATGAGCCCAGGCCTTGGCGCGCATACGCCGGATGCACAAAGATCGCACGCACTTTCGCCGCATCCGTGGCGGGATTCAGAAAGTCTGCTGCCCGATATGGTCCGTGGTCGGCACCGAAGAGCGTCTTGCGCTTCGACCAGCCGCCACATCCTGCCAGGCGCTGGATCCGCGCATTCGCGGTTGAGACGAGTGGCTCGGCTACGAAATATGTTTCGTCGCGGATGAGCTGTGTGTCCAATCCCAGAACCGTTCCCAGCGCGCCTTCAATCTGCTCCAGCGTGTAGTCGCCGGCCTGCAGTTCGCGCACGGAGGCTTCGATCAGCGCGTGCAGCTCGGGAATATCTTGTTCGGTGGCGAGACGAAGTTCGAATGCGGCGATCATTCGAAGTCGCTTTTAGCGTCCGCCGACGATCTTTTGTGCCCGATCATAGGATCCGAGGTTGAAGACGTTTTTGTAGCCCAAGTCGACGAGCTTCCTCTTTGCGAGATTGCTGCGAACCCCGGTTGCGCAATGGAGCAGGAGGACCTTGTTCTTGTCTTTCAAGGTGCTTGGCGCCAGCACATCGATCCGGTCGAGGGGCATGTTGAAGGCCTGAATAATGTGTCCCGAATCGAACTCGTTGTTGCTCCGGACATCGATCACCATTGCACCCGACTTTAGATATTGGGAAGCTTCTTCCTTCGAAATCTGGCCGGCTCGCTTGAAGAAAGTGTAGGCTATCGCTAAAAGAAGCACGACGAGGAACCAGATCCAGCTCACATTCATAGTGTTATTTTACTCCCTTGATCAGGATCAGACGCGCTCTACGCCGAAGCTGCCGCTAGCCAAGATGCATTCTCACAAGCCCGTCTTTGTTGGGGAAAATTGATTTCGTCGGCGGACGCGGGCCACTACGCCCTGGCCACTTCCACCAACACGGAATAGAAGGTGGCCGCGGCGCCAAGATCCGTCAGGCGTTCGCTTGTAAGCGCATTAACGTTAGAGCCGTCCCGGTGAAATTTGGCCCAGTCGAGCCGCGCCGCGACTACGCCGGGCGGCACGGTCCCATCGACAAGCGCGGTGAGGCGGATGGACCCGCGGTCGTTCCAGATGCGCACCTCGTCGCCGTTTGCAACCCCACGTGCTTTTGCGTCAAGCGGATGCATCTCGAGCCTCTGGCTTGTCCGGGCTTCCATCTTACGATGCCCTTCGAGATTTGCAAACGTGGAGTTCATATAGTTGTCAGCCTTACGGCTGAGGAACTCGAGCGGAAACCGTTTTGCGCGCTCGTTCCAGCGCGACTCAGTCGGAGCCACATAGTCGGGGAGCCCGTCTTGTCCCTGGGAGGCGAGCGTCTCGGAGAAGAACTCGATTTTGCCTGAAGGCGTCGGCAAGGGTCCCGACGTGTATGGCAGGAAAGGCGCATTCTCGGGATCAAGATGAAACGCCAGGGGAATGTGCCCCTCGCGTTTGAGATCCTCAAGGCTGATATGTTCCATTCCTGCGTTCGTCGATCGCCCGTCTTTGTCCAGGGCCAACGCCTGACCGATGATTTCTTCCGGTGTGTCGCGGAAGCACTGTTCTTTGAATCCCATTCGCTGTGCGAGTTGCGAAAAGAGCCACACATTCGATTTGGCGTCGCCGAGAGGTTCGATCGCCTGGTTGGACAATTGCACAAAGTAGTGGCCGTATGCGCCCTGGATGTCCTGCTGCTCCAGGAACGTCGTCGCAGGCAAGACGTAGTCCGCGTAGTCTGTCGTGTCATTGAAAAACTGTTCGTGGACAACGGTGAACAGGTCTGCCCGCGCCATTCCGCGGCGCACTGCGTTCTGATTTGGCGCTACCGCGCCCGGATTTGAGTTGTAGACAAAGAGCGCAAATACGGCGGGGCCGTCCTGATGTTTTGTGGCGGAATTCTGGCCGAGCTCAGTCAGCGCCTGGCCGAGCGTGGACATGTTTACCCAGCGAGCTTCGCGACCCAGCGGCGACGCAAGCGCAAGGTCCGGCCGCCGCACGGCTTTCTCATCCCATTTGAAGGCGCCCGAGGTGGAAAGCGATCCACCGCCGCCGCGATACTTCCATGCGCCCGTGAGGGCAGGCAGCATCGCAATGGCGCGCACGGCGGTTCCGCCGAATTCGCCGCGCTGCACGCCGTAGTTCAGCCGCAGCGCCGCGGGGCGCGTGGTCGCGTACTCGCGCGCGAACTGTTCCACTTCAGCGGCTGTCATTCCGGTGCACGCAGCAACGCGCTCGGGAGTGTAATCGCGCACCCGGTCGGCGAGCTGCTCGACTCCGTGGGTCATGGCGTCAATGTAGGCGCGATCTTCGAGACCGTCGCGCAGGATGACGTGCATCATGCCCAGCGCAAGCGCGGTATCCGTGCCGGGCCTGATTGCGATGTGCCAATCGGCAAGTGCTGCTGTCCGTGTTCTGTAGGGGTCGATGACGATGAGGCGCGCGCCATTGCGACGTGCCTGCTCCACCATCGGCCAGAGGTGGATGTTGTTTCCGTGGATATTCGCGCCCCAAGCGACGATCAGCTTAGCAAGCTTGAAGTCTTCCGCCGGCGTGCCGAGCTTTTTTCCGTAGACGAGGTTCCACGCCACGCCGCCTGCCTCAGAGCAGATGGAGCGATGAAGCTGGCTTGCACCCAGTCGATGAAAGAAGCGCCGGTCCATGGACCCGTATCCGAGCACTCCGATGGTTCCTGCATAGCTGTACGGCAGGATCGACTCCGGCCCGTGCTCGTCGCTGATCGCCTTCAGCCGCGCGGCAATCGCATCGAGAGCCTCGTCCCAGGTGACGCGCTCAAATGCCTCGTGTTCGCGTCCTCGCTCAAGCGGCACCTTTGCAACGCCGGCCTTTCTTTTCAGCGGATAAAGAATCCGGTCCGGCGAGTACACGCGGTCGAGGTACTTGGCCACTTTGCCGCAGAGGAATCCCTGCGTCACCGGCTGCGAGGGATCGCCCTGCACCTTGATCGCGCGGCCAGTGCTGTCGACGGTGACCAGCACGGCGCACGAGTCAGGGCAGTCATGTGAGCAGACAGTGTGCACGACGCGAAATGGGGAATCGGGCTCGGGCGCCATACAGTTATTGTAAGACAACGGCAATTCACGAGTGCGCAAACGCGGTCTGTCCGCATTACGCACAAACCCGCTCGATCAGAGACGCGGTCTCTGATCTGCACTTCAAGTGGTTTTCGAAATACGCCGTGCAATCCAGATCAGGCTTGCGAGACTCCGGATGAAGACAGCCTGCTGATAATCCCCGGCAGATGCTGCGCTACGAGCCCACTGACCTGGTCGGGTTGCATCCCGAACTTCGAGGCAATGGCGGTGAGCCGGTCAGAACCGATCACCTTTGCAATCTGGTCGCCGGAGATGGCTTGATTTTCACCTGAGCCCGCCCAGGAACTCACGAGATCGCCGAGACCATGGCTGTGAAACTTCTGTATCAAGCCCTGCAATCCGCCGGTATCCGGGTTATTCACCAAATCCGTGAGGTGACCTAAAAGCGCGGGGTCCGCTCCGGCTCCCGCTTCGCCCGTGAACTTTTGCACGATCGTATCAATGATGGACATCTGCAATCTCCGTATTCCCCGGGCACGACTCAGCGCAGAGATCCACCCGGTCGAGTTGAAATTCCGCCGCTGGCCGAGAGAACGATCAGCGGTTAATTCCACGCTCCGGAATTGCGCACATTACTTGCTCTGTTTAGCAATCACGAGTGCGGCTATTTTCTTGTAGGTTGCCTCTGGAATGATCTTCTTCTGAACCAGGTCGGTCTTCTTGGCGTACGGGCGTCCACTCACGATCTTCTGTGCGTATGCGTCGCCGATTCCCGGAAGCGCCTTTAACTGATCGAGACTGGCACTGTTCAGATCGACGAGGGAATCAGCCGATGCGGTCTTTGTGGGTGTTTGAGCTGCCATGACCGAGTTGGCCGTGCTGGTCCCGAGCATCAACAGCATCAACGCGAGCCCAAGAACCATGGGCAGAGAAAATGAGGGCTTTCTTCTCATTCCTGCGATCTCCTTTGGTTTAGGTGAACTGACTTTCGCCGGCTAGAGCGGACAAGGGGTTATCTGGATGTGTCTCCGCATCGATAAAGCGCTCGCGTCATGATGCGGGTCCGGGTAGCGGACACAGGTAAATCCAGTGGGGTTGGAGCTCGCACCGGTTTCAGGGGCTTCATACTCTTCCTCGGTCACGTTTCTTGTCAAGATCAAGCTGAATCGCAGGCCTATTTTGTTGCGAACAAGCAGCTTGCTGCGATCGGTTGCGCACGCGGATCAGGGTGAGCGTCAAACGCCAGCGGGCGGACGATGTAATCTTGTCCCGTGGAATCGCATCCCGGAGGCTTGCACGATGAAACGCACTCTGCTTCTCTTCTGTCTCGCTACAGGTCTGGTTTGCGCGGGAACTCCCGCTCGCGCACAGTCCGGGGCCGCCGACGAGGCGGCCATCCGCGCAGAAATCAAATCACAATCCGACGCATGGAACCGAGCAGACATTCCCGGGTTCATGGAGACCTATGAAGATTCGCCGGATACGACGTTTATGGGAGTGGCCACTCTGCGCAAGGGGGTGCAACCGATCCGTCAGCGCTACGAGTTGACCTATACCAGTCCCGAGCGGATGGGGAAGCTCACGTTCAGTGAGGTCGAAGTTCATCTTCTTCACGCTTCGTGCGGAAAGGTGGAGTTTGCCGTCGTCACCGGCAAGTACCACCTTGACCGCGCCAAGGTGGAGGGTCAGAAAGACGAAGGTGTCTTCTCGCTGGTATGGCGCAAGGGGGCCAAGGGCTGGAAGATCATCCTCGACCACACCAGTTGACCTGGCCCGGTCCCTCAACTACGAGGAGCTTGCCCGGATGCGAGACGCTTCATTTGGCGGAGCAAGCCTTGCCAGCGTCAGGACGCGCGCCTGCCTTGACCGCGTCCGGCTCAGACATGTACTTGCCCGCTTTGGTGGTCCCGTAATAGCGAGTGCCGGGGCAGTGATAGACATTGCTGGAGGTATTCACCCATACCATTCCGGCACCGCCGCCGGGCGCTGGACCCTGCCGCGTTGCAGACTCCTTTTTAGCTGAGGCATCGGAATGGGCCGCCGGTGCAGGGGCAGGTGCAGGCGCTGCCTTTGGGGCGGTTTCCCCTGCAGCAGGCTTCGCGGACTTGGGGGGCGTGGTTCCTGAATCCGAGAGCCAATGGTCCACTCCCTTGTGGCCATGGCATGCGCCACTTTTTGAGGCGGCTGTTGTGTAGGTCCCATCCTTGCACAGGCCCGTCGCTCCGGCAGGAACCTGCCCCGCGGCGGCGGCCTGTCCGGCGCTCATCTGCCCAAAAAACAAGACTGGAGCAATTGCGAGTGCAGCCAGAGTGACCTTCTGCATTGCCTTCATTTCATTCTCCTTTTTCCGTTTGAAAATTCGGGATTTCTCAGACGCAGTGCAGAGTCCCAAGGCTTCTCACTTCAGGAGCAAATTCAAAAGGCTGTCGGCAAGTGCCCTTTGCCAGGCAGAGCAATCAATTCAGTTGTCCAATCTACACTTCCGGAACCGGTCATGGCCACGTTTTAGTACTGGTTTCTCGAGTTGCCTGTTTTCCACTCCAGTCAATTGAGATATCAACTGTAACAAATCGGTTTCCATTGAGGTCCCTGGCGGATGGGCAGGTTCAACCATCGACAGCATGGACTTGCCTCAAACAAACTGCCTCCAATGAAAAACATTCCTTCTTGTTCGCCGTTTGCGGTATGGTCGTACTACTTTTCACCCCGCGCTTAATTTCAACCCAAATCCTGCGACTGGGTTTCTGGAGATACGTCCGGACCAGCCGGTGGGCCAAACAAAGAGGAGATTTAATGAAAGTTCCCCGTCTGCTCCTTTGCGCCGCCGTCGCGGCAGCGCTTGCTACTACGCTTGTTGCCCAACAACCCGCATCCGCCACCGGCTTTCACACTGTCGCCTGTTTCAAAGTGAAGCCGGGAAGTGGCGATGATTTCCATAAATTCATCACGGAGGATTCTCACAAGATCTCCCAAGGCAGGGTGGATAACGGCGAGATCACTACGTGGTATCTGTTGCGGTCAGTGCTACCGCAGGGTGCCAGCACGGAGTGTGACTACCTGATCGTTACGATGTTTCCAGGAGCGCCGCATCTTCTAAATCAGGAAGTGCTCACAGCCGCAATCAAGAAAGCAGGGCTTTCGATCAGCGCCCAGGATTACATAAACCGGCGCAACGCAGTGACCACGCTGGTTTCGGTGGCCGTATTTCAAAATCTGAGCTTTGTAGGTGCCGCGAAGAAGGGTGACTTCTTTCGAGTGAATTACATGAAGGTTCCCAATGTTGACGATTGGGCCGCCAACGAGAAGAAGGTCTGGAAGCCTTTGGCCGAGGCGTTTCAGAAGGACGGCTTATTGGACGGATGGTCGATCAACGCCCAGGTGCTGCCGGGCGGAAGCGATCTGCCATACCAGGCCGTAACAGTCGATGTTTTCCCAAGCTTCAATGCCATCTTTGCGAGCGACCCACAGTTTGCGGAGCGATTCAGAAAAGTGCATCCGGACAGGGAACTCGGCACCACCTTTGAACAATTCGAGAAGCTGAGGACGATCGAATCGATCAAGGTGTTTGAGCTCGAGGACGTGATTACGGCGGCCAAGTAGCGCCATTGACCCTGGCTGGAGTCTCACTCAGTTTCCAGCTGAATGCTCCAGAGATTGTGGCTGATCCTGATGGTTGCGCGGTTCGCAGCGGCAAGAGATTCGCCGCTGCGAGGCCACATTCCACCCTGTACACTGTTCCCGTGACGAGCTGCCTCTTCTGCAAAATCATTGAGGGAAGCATTCCTTCCTCGACTGTCTATGAGGACGAGCAATGCTATGCCTTCGGCGACATTGACCCGAAGGCCCCGGTGCATGTGCTCATTGTTCCGCGTGAACACATTCCCTCACTCGCTGAGGCCGGGGCGCATCACCCTGCGCTCCTTGGCCATCTGCTGTGGACCGCCGCCGAGATTGCGCGAGCGAAGGGGCTCTCCAAGGGCTACCGAACAGTGATCAATACCGGCAGAGACGGGGGCCAGAGCGTCGATCACATTCACGTGCATCTGCTCGGGGGACGGCCACTCTCATGGCCGCCGGGGTAGAGTCCGCCCATCTTCGAATCCAGACAACTGGGTCTCCGGCGGGCGATCTTTGCCTGAAGGCGTGAGTGCGAATGGCAGCAAAACGGCGCCCGCCGAAGCGGACGCCCTTTGCATCACCCGACCCGGCTTACACCGGCTGCGAAAAATGTTCCTCTTCTTCTTCCAGTCCGTACCGACGGAGGAGGTTTGGAAGACTCTGCGAGAACGCTGACCGAGGCATTACGGTGTCGCAACCGGCCTCGATCGCCTTCATCTTCAGGTCGCCCTGCAGATGATTCAGGAAGCCGACAATCGACGTGGCCTTCTTGAATTTTGCCTTGAGCTTCGGAATGAGGGTCATCGGCTTGGCGTTCAGATTATTCAGGTCAAAGACCACCAGTGTCGGCCGCTCGTTCTCGGGCGGATCGGTAAGACGGGCAATGGTGTCCTTCTCGCTCTTTACGAACTCCACCTTGACGCCCAGCTTGCGGGACGTCTCCTGGATCTTGGCCTGAAAGAAAAGATCGTCGATGAAGCAGAAGATGCGCGTCGGCGCATTTTCCTTTACCGGCACCGTCGGGGATCCCTGATTCACGTCCGGGTAGTAGCCGCCGCCGTGGCCATTGCTGGTGAGCTGGATCGTCGAAGGAGGTCCATCCGCTACGTTGCCATTGACGGTGCGGTAGCTGTGGTCCATCGGGCCGACAAACATCCTGGGGCCCCTCTGCTTCTCCTTGCGTCTTCCGTGCTGATGGCCATTGATGCTGTTGCCAGGCTGAGCCGGAGGCGTGGAGCCCTTTTGGAAGAACTTCTTCTTTTTCTTCCGCCCTCCCTGCTCCGGCCGGCCGTTCATCTGTCTCGGCGCGCCGTTCAGGGGCGGGGGTTGCTGCTGGGGCTGGGACTGCTGCACGGGTTGTGCTGGTTGCGGCTGACCCTGCTGCGGCTGCATTCCGCTTTGCTGGTTCGACTTATTCTTGCGGCGGCGACGGCGGCGCCGATGCCCCTGCGATTGCCCCTGGCCGTTGGCCTGGGCTGGCCCCAGCTCTGGCTGAGGCGGCGTTGATTCTGTTGTCATGCGTGCACTTCCTGGCACTTTGCGATCTGGTGCATTGTGTTTCTTCTGGTTCAACTTATCTCTGTTCGGGGGTTTTGGATTTCTTTCTTGTGCCGCTGGCCCGGGTCGGGACGGCAAACGCGAGGGCACACAGCTTTTGCTGCCGGAAAACACCGCGTCTGTTGCCGTGGAACGAAACTCTGCACGAAATCTATCACGACCCTTTGCGGACCCACGCCGCTTGCGCAGCGAGCGTACCTTTTTGCCCAGTTAGTCCGCCGCGCCTGTATCTCCCGCTCCCTCAGCAAGCCATCGCCAAGGATCCCCGCGGAGAAGGACGCCACTCATGTGATGCGGCTCCGGGGCTAAACATCTATTGAAAACGTTCACTCCACTCGGCACTTCGAACACCTGCACCGGTAATTTCCGGTTGCGGGATCGGTCCGCTGCGGTCAACGTTTCCTGGGGTGATGCCCTTCCTATTCGGACTTTTCGCCGCCTCAGGCCGAAAGGCCTGTCCCTGCCGGCGAGTCATCCTTCTGAGCGGCGAGCCTTCTCTTCCCAATCCCGGGTGGTTCGCTTCAGCCGCTTGATAGGCAACTTCGATACTACAGGTAGATGGTTCGCCATGCAAGTAGACGAAGGTGGATGTGGACTGCCACAACCGTAACCTCAGGCTGATCGATTCTTGACATGCGGATCCCGCACTTCGCGGGGCGAGAGATGGTTCTCGATTTTGCGCAGAGTTCATCCAGATGCACGAAACGCCACCCATTCCAGAGTGGCGTTTCATGTCCCTGCGCTGGTCACTGGCCTCCCAGCAAATAATGGGCGATGGTTGGATCCACCGCGCTTTCACAGGCTATCTCGGCTGGTCTGCCGCTTCCTTGGCGGCTGCTCTAACCGAGCGTCTGCTGTTTCTGCGGGCTGGCCGGAAATTCCCAGCAGCCGGTACATCACTGGCACCCTCCAACTAGCAATCGGAGTGCCGTTTGGACGATTGTTTGTTTTCATGGCTTTGCAAAATTACTTAACGGTAAATCGTTTTGTTTCTGGTAAACGCAAAGGATCGAGCTTCTAAAATCAGTAGATCGGCCGATTAGCGCTGGCAATTCGCGCAGTAGTGAGTGCTCCGGCCAGCCACCACAACACGGCGAATGGGGCTGCCGCATTGCGGCACGGCTCACCGGTTCGCTGATACACGCAATGCTCCAATTGAAAGAAACCCCTCACCCCCTCGGCATCGACGTAGTCCGATACGGACGATCCGCCGAGCCGGATAGCGTGCTCCAGGACATCACGCAGCGCGAGGCGCAGTTTCTCCAGCTCGGCTCCGGTCAGGCGACCGGCACTCTTTCGCGGCCGAATTCCAGCGTGGAACAGGCTCTCATCGGCGTAGATGTTTCCAACTCCGGCAAGAAGGGTCTGGTTGAGCAACGCAGCCTTGATTGACAGCTTGCGGGCGTGAAAAAGCGCCGCGAATTCCTTCGCCTCAATCGTGAGAGGCTCCGCACCAGGGCCCGCAAATCCTTCGGTCCTGGCAAGGTCGCGAAACTCCAGGCGACCAAACCGCCGCGGGTCGACGAACCGCAACTCGCGCCCGCTGTCGAGCGTCAGGCGTGCATGCGTGTGAGCAGCCACCGGAGCCTCAGGCGTTGTTACCAGCAGCCGTCCTGTCATTCCGAGATGGACGATCCACTGCGCGTCAATCCGGGCTTTCTGGTCAATCCCGGCTTTCTGCTTGAGGGGACGCGTATCAAGGTCGTGGCCAGCGGACGCCGGACCCAATTCGCAGACAATGTGCTTGCCAGTCCGATGGACCGCCAGAATCGTGCGCCCCTGAAGGCCTTTCGTCTGGCGAGCTGCGGGAGTTTTGAACGGCTCGCGATGCCGGCTGAAGGATATCTCCACGATCCGGTCGCCACGCACACGCGCATCCACGCCCCGCGCTATGGTTTCCACCTCTGGCAGTTCAGGCATCTGGTTATTTTAAAGGAGTGATTATTTGTGCTCTTCCGGTTGGCGAATGCGATTTGCCTCGAAGCTCACGATTCGCCAGACTCCCTTTGAGTCCTGCACATAGACCTTGGTGTAGCGGTAACTGCCCGACAACTGGCCGTCGGAGGTTTTTCCCGAAACTTCAGCGCGGCACCTTACGAGGGCTGTAGCCCCATAGAATTTCATCTTGCGGTCAGTTACCTCGATCCGATCGAAGCGGACCGTGCCCGACCTCAAGTTGGCGAGTGTCTGTTCTTTAGAAAGCAGGGTTCCGTTCGGCGTAATGGCCATGTAGTCATCGGCGAGGAGTGAATCCATGGCAGAACTGCTGCCATTGAGAACGGCGTTTCGCCAGGCTTCTTCGAGGCGAGTAATCGCGTGGCGATCTTCACGGCGTTCTGCGTGCGGCATCAGGGCCGGGAGAGGCGCGGCTGCTGCCATGACCAGAAGCGAAAGTCCCAACGCCAGACGCCACTTCAGTCCCGCAGGCGACTTTGCCTTCCACGTTCTCATAGGCGTATCGGATAGTAGCCCCGAAACCTCGCGAGGGTCAATATTCCGATCGCGCAGTGTTCCCGATGCGCAACGAAATCCTGTTGCGCGCGACCATCCAACCGCTCGTGATGGAGATGGAGCCGCCACGCACACTCCCATGCCTTCTGCTGGCGTTAGATGCGCCTCATGCAAAGGCATGTCTCAAGGTTCTTTGACTGTGGGGGGGCTGAAACGGGTAACTGATCCTGAACATTGATCTCAGACGAGGGCCGTCAGATCTTCTCGTGTGCGCTCGAGCATTTTCTGGTAGAGGCCTCCGACCGCGTACTTCTTGAAGTGCGCCGACTGCCGGTGAGCCTCTTCCGCTTTCTTGTCAGCGTACTGTTCGTAGATCAGTACGGTGCACGGTTCTCCCTCAATCCAGTGCGGAATATAGCTCACGCATCCCGGCTCCTGGCGGGACGCCTGTGTCAGTTCGCGCAGGATTTCGGCAATCTCAGACCGATCTTCGTGGTTAAATCTGATCCGGACAGTAAAGCTGATCATGGGGAATAATTCCTCATCGCCAGGGTTGAGGTTCCAAGCGAGTCAGTTCAGTTTACGCGTGAATCGCTTTCAGCGCTGCGGCAAACTCGGGCAGCACCATTGTCTGTTCGCGATCGGGCCCGGTTGAAACCATGCCGATCTTCGCACCGCTTTCGCGCTCCTGGAAGCGCAGATACTCCTGCGCTGCTTGGGGCAGCTTGTCGAATTCGGTGATCCCCTCGGTCGATGTCCGCCAGCCCTTGAGCGTGGTGTAGACGGGCTTGATGCGCTCCAGGCCCTGAACGTCGGCCGGAATCTCGTCGATGACCTTTCCGTCAACTTCGTAGCCGATGCAGATGGGAATCTCGTCGAGCTCGTCGAGCACATCCATCTTCGTAATGACCAGCCACTCGGCGCCGTTGACCTGGTTTGAGTAGCGCAGCAGCGGAATATCGAGCCATCCGCAGCGCCGGGGCCGCCCGGTTACGGCGCCATACTCGTTGCCGCGCGCGCGGAGGTGGTCGCCGACGGGCTCGTGGATTTCGCGTGGGGAACGGACCTTCGCCAACGCGCGTGACGTAGGCCTTGGTCACCGAGATGACGGTGCCGATCGCGGTGGGCCCGACGCCGGTTCCGGTTGCCGCGCCGCCGGCGGTGGCCGATGACGAGGTCACGAACGGATAGGTTCCGTGGTCGATGTCGAGCATCGTGCCCTGCGCGCCCTCGAACATCACGGAGCCGCCGCCGGCCAGGATTTCATGCAGCATCCGGCCCGTGTCGGCGACGAAAGGCCGCACCTGTTCGGCCGCCGCGGCGTATTCGTCGTACATCTTCGCGGGATCGAGCGGGTCGGTGCCGAACAGGGCATGGGCGATCGCATTCTTTTCGGCGCAGGCAGCTTCGATGTGGGTCTTGAGCAGCGTCGGGTTGCAGCAGGTCGACGATGCGCAGGCCGCTGCGCGCCATCTTGTCTTCGTAGGCCGGACCGATGCCGCGGCTGGTGGTGCCGATGCTCTTGCGGCCCGGCGCGCTCTCGGCGGCCAGCTCGATCATGCGGTGATAGGGCAGGATGACCTGCGCGCGATTGGAGACGAATAGCTGGCCGTCGACTTCGACTCCCAAGCCGCGCGAGTTTGGCCACTTCCTTGAGGAAGGCGATCGGGTCGAGAACCACGCCGTTGCCGATGACGCCCTTGCATCCCTGGCGCAGCACGCCGCAGGGAATGAGCTGCAGCACGAACTTCTGCCCGCCGATGATGACGGTGTGCCCGGCGTTGTGCCCGCCCGCGTAGCGTGCCACGGCGCTGAAGCGCTCGCTCAGCACGTCCACAATTTTGCCCTTGCCCTCGTCGCCCCACTGGGCGCCCAGCACTACCGCCGTCTTCGCTCGCATCTTTTTCTTCGCTTCCGTAGGTCTTTCGCGCAAGTTCCTGCAGCAATTCAGACCCGCAAAATGGCCCACCGCAGCCGCCGTTCCCGGCAATCTGGCTACGCAGGCGAATCTCTCAGAGCGCACCGCGACGGTATTCAGTCGGGCGCCACGTTCGATTCTAAACCCTGCCACGTGATAGCGCTGTGACCCTGGAATTTGGCAGATTCTGGTCAAAAATTGGCGCATTTTAAGCACTAAAGGGCGCATTTTGGCGCGTTTTGGCACGTGTTTCCGTGAGGGTGTTTCTTGTAAGTAATTGATTGTGCGGTTGTTCCTGATCATTTATCGGCTGGGAGCCGCAGCCGTGTCGTTTTCAGCTGCGAATGGTCAGACAGGACCGACCTTTTCTGGTTGCGGGAGCTTCGGGCCCTATTGAGATTGTGGAGGAAGGACGGTTAATTCTCTGCAAATCAATCCAACGGCATTGATCAGTGCGCTAAGTGAATTCCTCTTCCCAGCACCAAGATGTATGCCGTGGCGAAGATGGTTGCCACGAGCCACCAGGCGGGGGCGGAGGGCACACGCATCACCGCATTGCGTTGATGGTGCGACTTGTTAACCAATGTGAGGTCCGGTTCGTTGTGTGTGTAGAAGCGGCTTAGCCGGCTTCTGCATGAGGGAAACAGACAATGCACAATCGCCGCGTCATCATCCGGTTCTTCTCTGTAATCGTTGCGCCTGCACTGCTCGCGGGCGCGATCGCCGTTGCGCAAACCAGCCCTGCCTCACCTGCTCATCCGGCTCCGGCGGCTCACGAAGCTCCTGCTCGCGCGGCGGAGGCCTCGGGCCCTGCGGCTCCAGCGCCGAATGAGCGGGACATTAAGGAGACGCAGACGGAGCTGATCCGGCTGCTGCGCCTGAGCCCGACTCTCACGACCGTCGTCTCGCACGACGCCTCCCTGCTCGCGAACCAGGACTATGTCGCTCGGAACAATCCTCAGCTTGCCTCGTTCCTGACGGCTCATCCCGAGGTTGCAAGGAATCCAGACTTCTACCTTTTCACGCACTTGAATCACGGAGAAGGCCCGCCCGACGAGGTTCTCGAGCACGCAGTCTGGCCTGATTTGTACCGTGACAGACCCCCGATGTCGCCGTTCGGAGAGTTCCTCACCCACGACTTCGGGGCCCTTGCAGCCTTCGTTGGCTTCCTCGTCGCTCTTGCCTGGCTGGTCCGTGTCTTCCTGGAGAACCGCCGGTGGAGTCGAGTCTTCAAGCTGCAAAGCGAGGTGCACGGCAAGCTAATCGACAAGTTCACCTCGAACCAGGAACTGGCGGCCTACATGGAGACCGAATCGGGCAAGCGCTTCCTCGAGGCCGCACCGATTCCGGTCAGCATCGAGCCGGCGCAGCGCGTACCCAACGCCGTGGCGCGCGTTCTGACGCCATTGCAGATCGGGATCGTGCTTGTGTTGCTTGGGATGGGGCTGCTGCTGTTGCGTCATGCCGGACCCGAGATGGAGACGCCCATGCTCTTTTTCGGAACGGTCGTGCTGATGCCGGGGATTGGCTTTATTATCTCGGCAGGCATCACCTGGATGCTGGCGGCACGCCTCGGCCTGATGCCCGAGAACCCGGCTGCACGCGACAACTTCGACCGCTCCATCGACTCTTCCGCTGCATTCAAGGACAGGCAGTGAGCCGAGGGGAGCGAACAGACGGTGAGGAAGCAACGGCCCATGTGGGAATCGGCAATACCGAATGTGCTGGCGGACCAGGGGCAACCTCAGGTCTGCCAGCCGATGGATAGCGAGCAGTTCGCGGCATTCTATGAGCGATCGGCTCGTTCCCTCTGGGCCTATCTTGCGCGTGTGAGCCGCGACCCCGCGCTCGCCGACGACCTCACGCAGGAGAGCTACGTGCGCTTTCTCTGCGCCGGGCGCCCGGAAGATGGCGAGGTGGCAGCGCGACGGTATCTTTTTCGAATCGCAACCAATTTGTTGCGCGACCACTGGCGCAAGCCACCGTCGACTTCAATCCACGAGTTTCCAGAGGAGCTGTTCGCAGCGAAATGCGGGCGTGCACAGGCGGAATCGCAGGCGATGCTGGGCCCGGCGATGGCGCAACTGCGGCCGCGCGATCGCCAGCTGCTTTGGCTCGCGTACGCAGAGGGCTATTCGCATCATGAGATCGCTGAAGTGACCGGTCTGGCTTCGGCCAGCATCCGGTTGCTGCTGTTTCGAGCGCGCCGCAAGATGGCCCGGCTTCTGCGTGAGGCGCCGAAGGGAGGGTCGCGATGAGGCTCTTTAACTGTGCGCGTGAAAGTGAAGTGAGCGAGGCGCTGCACCGAGGCCACTGGCCCGATGGCTGCGCTCCCGACTTGCGCAACCATGTGGTTGCATGCCGGGCTTGTTCTGATCTTGTGCTGGTTACCGAGACGATTCAGTCGGCGCGAGCACACGCGGTTGCGATGCCGCAGCTGGAGTCCCCGGGGGTGCTGTGGTGGCGTGCTCAATTGCGGAGGCGCAATGCAGCCATGGAACGGATCGACAAGCCCATTCTCGGCGCGCAGCTCTTCGCTCTTGCTGTGATTCTTGCGGTGGGCGCAATGGTGCTTGCGTGGCAAGTGCGCCAAGGGCACCGGCTGACGGCGTGGCTCAAAGACCTGCCGGGCGCGCTTCATTTCGAGTCTCTGCTGCCGGCTTCATTTGCGCATAGCGACAGCGGACTCTGGCTCCTGGCGCCAGCGCTTGCCATGGTCGCACTTCTGAGCGGCGTTGTGGTTTACCTGGCTTCAGAGAAGCAGTGATTGGCGGTCATGAAGCGGGATCAGCAGATGTAGGCCAAGGCGTTGCGGGCGGATCAGACTTCACGGCGGCGAAAGAACTCGTCCTTTTCGCGGCATGAGCAATCCGTGCACTGAAGGCAGCAAACCAGGAGCACAGCCACGCCCACGGTCACCAGGATGGCCAGCACATTCGCGTACATCGAGAACCAATGGACAACCAAATGCATAAGCCGCGCCCAATCTGTTCAAACACCGGAGTAAACGTTAACCACGTCGCACTATAAGATGCAGGGATCTTGGAGTGCCGTTTTCCGGCATGGGTGAGTGTACCACTTTGAGTCCTCCCCAGTCCGCCGTTTTTTTATTGAATATTAGAGAAGAAAAGGCGAACATATTTCCTGCGATGGCAACCGGCCTCAATCCGGCATTGGGCCCCTCCCCCCCCGCCCCCGAAGAGTGGCCGGATGACCTGGAAGTTATTGCAAACGTGTCCCCTGCCTCGCAGTCGGAAGAGGGTGCCAGCTTCGAGCCACGCCCTGCGCCGGGCCCGCACCTCAACTGGCTGTTTGTGGATCTGAACTCGTACTTTGCCTCGGTTGAACAGCAGGATCGCCCCGAATTGCGCGGACGGCCCGTGGCGGTCGTTCCCATGATGGCCGACACAACGTGCTGCATCGCAGCGAGTTACGAAGCGAAAACCTACGGTGTAAGGACAGGCACGATCGTGGCCGATGCCAAGCGGCTGTGCCCGGATATCGTATTGGTCGAGGCGCGGCACGAGATTTACGTCGAATATCACCATCGGATTGTGGAGGCGGTCGAGAGCTGCCTGCCGGTGACTGCGGTGCTTTCGATCGACGAGATGGCATGCCGGCTGATGGGTCGGGAGCGTCCCCTGCTGGCAGCACTTGAGCTTGGCCGCAAAGTCAAGGCTCGAATCCAGGAGCAGGCCGGCCCGATGCTTCGGAGTTCCGTGGGGCTGGCCACGAATCGCTATCTGGCCAAGGTGGCGAGCGACATGGAGAAGCCGGACGGGCTGGTGGCCCTCACGCTCGATGTGTTGCCCGAGGCGCTTCGGCGGCTCTCGCTGCGCGATCTGCCCGGGATCGGCGCACGCACGGAGAAGCGGCTGAACGAGAAAGGAATCCACTCGATGGACGACCTGCTCGCGATGGGATCGGAGCAGACGGGGCAGCTGTGGGGCTCGGTGTGGGGCGAGCGGCTGTGGCACTGGCTCAAGGGCGAAGACTTCGACATGACGCGAGACGGACCATCTGAAGTCGATCAGCCATTCTGCACGTACTGGCACCGGAGATGCGAACCGCGGAGAAGGCATGGGCTGTTGCGCACAAGCTGCTGCACAAGGCGGCCATGCGGCTGCGGTCGCACAAGCTGTGGGCCAGCGGCATCGGCCTGGCAGTGGGCTTCAGCGTGCCGCGGGGGCAGAACGCGCCGGTGAGCCGATTCGGCGTGCCGACGAGGGGATGGCATAGCGAAATTCGAGCTGAGCGAGTGTCAGGATAACCAGACTCTGATTGGCGCTCTTACGCGGCTGTGGGCGAGCCGGCCCACCGGTGCGGGGCACGACGAGCCCTACTTCATCGGCGTCAGTCTCAATGGACTCGTTCCAGATCGCCTGCACTCGCTGAATCTTTTCGACGCGCTTGATGGTGCGCGCAGCCGGACGAGGCTCATGGCAACTATGGATGAATTGAATCAGAAGTACGGCATGAGCACGCTGGCGCCGGCAACAATGCTGAGCGCGTACAAGGCCGCGCCGACGCGGATCGCGTTTCACAGCATTCCAGATCTTTTTTAGAGGGCAGATCGGCGGACCCCTTTGCGGCATGCACGCTCACTCTGTGCGAAGGGCCCGCATGGGGTCCACGTTTGCGGCACGACCCGCAGGCACCGCACTTGCCGCAAGCGCAACCGCCGCCACTCCCATTACCGCGAGCGAATAGCTGACCGGATCAAGCGGCTGCACACCGTATAGTGAAGACGTCAAGGCACGCCCGACCAGCGTCGCCAGCGGAACACCCATCGCCACGCCCGCAGCCGTCAGCAGCAAACTGTCTTTCACAATCATCCAGACAACCTGCTCGCGCCGAGCGCCGACGGCCATGCGTACACCGATCTCCGCGGTTCGCATGCTGACGCGATACGCCAGAGTTCCGTAGAGCCCTGTGGCCACCAGAACCACGGCAAGGAATCCAAAGAACCCGGCAAGCCGCGCAAACAGCACGTGCTGCGAGATCGTCGTATCGAATTGTTCGCGTTGCGTCATCGGCTGTATAAGCGGGAGATTCGGATCCATCTTCTGCACCACTTTGCGTGCCGCGGGCAAGATCGCGAGAGGATCGCCGTGCACGCGCATTTCTACATCCATGGGCCCTACAACCGGGATCTGCGCATACATGTACCAGGCCATCGGAATTGGTTCTTCGTCGATGCTTCGATACTTGTGATTCTTCACGACGCCGACGATGGTCATGGTGTATTGACCATCGCCGCTTCCAATGGTGTGGCCCAACGGGTCCCGACCCGGCAGGAAGCGCTTTGCAAACTCCTCATTGATGACCCCCACATGGGGAGACTTTGCCGTATCGGAGTCGGAAAAGTCACGGCCTTCCAAGAGGGGCACACCCAGCGTGCGGAAGAAGTCCGGCCCAGCCACGTTGTAGCGAACCTGTCTCGAAGCGCCGTTGGCCACATCGGGCAGTCTGCCGTCCACCTGCATATCAGCGTTGTTTGACAAGCCCGAACCAATGCGCTCCTCCATAATGGTCACCGATTCCACACCCGGCAGAAGACGCAGGTCGCTCATCAGGTTCCGGTAGAAGGCCATGCCGATGGGAAGAGATGGAACGTTTGGCTTCAGCCCAAATACAACGAGCCCTTCCACACGCATTCCCAGCGGAGTGTTTTCGAGATTGCGCAGCGTGCGAATCAGCAGCCCCCCGCCAACCAGCAGCACTACGCACATCGCCATCTGAAGAGCGACGGTTATTCTTGCGGTGCGCGATCTGCCCTTATCGGTGTTCGATGTTGCCGCCGAAGTCTTCAGCGCCCGTTCTGCTCCGCCCGCAAGCGCGACACGCAACGGCGCAAGGCCAAACAGCATTCCAGCGAGCGCAAGCACGCCGAGCGTAAGGAGCAGCACCGTTTTGTCCGGCGCCAGGCTGGACTCGATCTGCGCCCATCGCCCGAGCAGCTGGGTTGCCATTTGCGCGAACAGCCACGCAAACGCCCCGCCCGCTGTTACGAGCATCAAGCTCTCCGTTAACAGTTGACGCAGCAGCTCGCCCCTGCCCGCGCCGAGCGCCTGCCGCACGGAGAACTCGCGCTGGCGCGCAGCATTTCGCGCCATGAGCAGCATTACGACATTTGCCAGAGCTATCACCAGCACTAGCCCGACCATCGCCATCAACATGCGCAGCGGATTGCCGTATTGCTCTTCGTATCCTCGAAAGCGTTTGGCATCAGCCAAGCCAAGAACCGGCGGTTTCTCGTCCTGCATGGGCGATCCCAGCCCGGCAAAAGCCGCCGTCTGAAACACCGGCTGCAGTTGCGCCACAGCTTGCGCACGGGTCATGCCGGGAGCGAGACGTCCAATCAATCGCAGGCACCACCAGGTGGGGTCTGCAATATACAGTTTGCCGTCTTCCGGAGGATTGCCCCAGGCATTCAGTTCGAGCCGATTCTGAAGAGGAATCCAGAAATCGGTCGAGCCACCAGGCTCAACGCCTTCAAAGCCTTCCGCTGCGATACCCACAATCGTCACGGGCACGCCGTTCACATACAGCGTCTTTCCCAACGCATCCGGATCGCGAGCAAACCGCCGTGTCCAGTAGTTATGGCTGATCACTGCAATCGGTGCATGTCCCGTCTCGTCCTCCGGACTGAAACCGCGGCCGCGCGGCAGGTTTACTCCCAAGCCGGAGAAGAAGGTGCCGCTGACCATGTCGCCTTCCGCTTCTTCAGGTTGCGCGCCGAAACGGACAGCGACCTTGCTGTGCGATAGCGGCACATACGCCATCAGCGGCGACAGCGCTCCGCTTTGCTGCCGCATCGCATCGTAGACGTGATAGGAAAAGGTTTCGTGCGAATCGACCGTGCCGGTTCCGCGGGGCGGGCTGGATGTCCTCAAATACACCAGTCGATCTGGATCAGCGACGGGCAGCGAGCGCAGGAGCACGGCGTTCATTACGCTGAATACGGCAGTGTTGGCTCCGATACCGAACGCCAGCGTCAGTATGACCGTCGCCGCAAATCCCGGACTTTGCCGCAGTGACCGAAATCCGAATCGCACGTCGCGCAACAAACGGTCCAGCCACACCCAGCGATCCCGCATGTAGAACCGCTCCTGCGCAGCACGGACGTTGCCGAACTCACGGCGCGCCATACGCTGAGCTTCGTCTTCGCTCAGCCCCCGGTCTTTGAGATCATCGGCTTCGAGCTCAAGATGCGCCTTGATTTCTTCTGCAAAGTCTTCAGCACTGCGTTTGCGCCGGAACATGCTTATGCCTCCTCGCCTTGCGGTCCATTGCCGGGGTCGAGAATCAAGCCGATCGCCCGCGTCAGACGCCGCCATTCGCCGGTCTTCTCTACAAGCTGCTCGCGACCCTTGGGCGTCAGGGAATAGAACCGCGCCTTGCGGTTGTTTTCGCTCACGCCCCATTGCGCGCGAATCCATTTCCTGGCTTCAAGGCGCTGGAGAGCCACGTAGAGCGAACCATGGTCGACAAAGAAGACTTCTTCAGACTGGCGCTGGATGAGGCGCGCTATGCCCTGGCCATGGCACGATCCGAGCAGGAGGGTCTTGAGAATGAGCAGGTCGAGTGTTCCCTGCAACAAGGCGATGCGGTCGTCGTTCTCTTGGGAAGTCATTCGACCCAAGTATCCGTCCGCTCGGGTCGAATGTCAACCTGAAGCGGATGTACCGCATTCCAAGGCACCGGCCCGAACTTATCAAGCTGAGGACCTTGTTTGAACTTTTTTCTCGCCTGCGCGTACCTTTTGCATCCCGAACCGCGTTCCCCTGCGGACAAGAGAGTAGAAGCGAAACCCATGGCCGACAACTGGCAGCCGGATTTCGAAGAGCTTGTGGACGCCCATCAGTCCATGGTGTTTTCGCTCGCGTGGCGGATGACCGGCGACCGCGGGCTGGCCGAGGAGATTGCCCAGGACGTGTTTCTGGAACTGGACAGGCATATGGAGCGAATCGAATCTGCGGATCACGCACGCTTCTGGTTGCGGCGCGTTGCTATGAGCCGCTCAACCGATGCGCTGAGAAGGAAGCGGGTTCGCCGGGTAGATCTGTGGGTGGAGATTGAGGAGCAGCACGGGGCGCCGCAGGAGGAACGTTCATCTCCGATGGCGGCCCGCCTGGAACATCTTCTGACCACGCTGCCTGAGGCTCAGCGGGCTGCACTGGTTCTCCGATACCAGGAGGATCTGACGCCGGAAGAGATTGCGGCGACGCTGGATGCGCCGCTGGCAACGGTGAAGAGCCAATTGCAGCGCGGACTGAAGCTGCTGCGCTCGAAGGCAGCGACTCAACTGAAGGAGTACATCCGTGGAATTTGAGCAGATGGACGACTTTGAACAGGAACTCAAACAGGCGTTGGAACGGCGTCCCGCTCCGCCGAGCTTGAAGCGCCGCATCATGCAGCAGCGCGGCCTGCGACGGACACAGCGCCTGCACATTCGCACGGTGATCTGGCAGCGGCTTGCGGCATCGGTGATGTTGGCTGTGCTGATCGGCGGGGCATACACCTGGCACCAGTCCGAGCAACGGCGCAAGGGCGAGGAAGCGCGCAGGCAGGTGATGACGGCGCTGCGGATCACAAGTCGCGCGCTTGACCAAATGAATGCACGACTCGCGGCCCGGAACCGCGACGAACAACAGTAAGGAGACCATGGATGAAGAACGGAATCGCAACTCTCGTGCTTGGAGCGGCCGCGTTGGCTGCGCCGATGATGGCGCAGAACTCGCCGCTGCCGCTGCCGCCGCCCGTTGAAAAAGAGCTGGCGGCGCGGGCCTCCAATGTCACCGAGGTCACGCTCGGCAAGAACATGCTTGCTTTCGCATCGAAGTTCATGAACGGCAAGGACCAGGATGAAGCCGCCACGCGGCACCTGATCGAAGGCCTCGACGGAATCTACGTTCGCTCGTACGAATTCGACAAGGAAGGCCAGTACTCGCCGGAAGAAATCGAGAAGCTGCGCCAGTACTTCGAGACCAGCGAGTGGTCGCCGATAGTTCGCGAACGCGACAAAAGAAATGGCGAAACCACCGACGTGATGATGAAGATGGTCAACGGCGAATCGCACGGGATGTTCATCCTGGAGGCGGAGCCGAAAGAGCTGACTGTCGTGCTGATTCTGGGTCCGATACGCTCTGAAGATCTGGGGAAGCTGAAGGGAATCGGCGGGCTGGGAGCGCTCGGCGCGATTGGCGAAGTGTCAGGCGTGCAGCATTCCCCGCATGGCAAAGACACTTACAAGGAAAAGGACAAAGACACAGACACGGACAAGAGCAAGGAGAAAGAAAAGGAACCGAAGGGAGATGACCAATGAGAGGTCTCTGGCTGATCCCCGTTTGCTCTGTAGCCCTGGCGGTGCCGGTGGTGGTGCTTGCTGGAGGAGCTGAGGGCGGCTTCAACGGCGTAGTGAGCACGATCGAAAACCGCTATCACATCCACGCAACGCATATTCCGTTCCTTGGGCTGATGAGTTTTGTTTCCCGCAAGGCCACGCATAATGGCGTGAGCGGGATGCATATCGCGGAGTTCGAGCACCTGAACGGCGACGTGGATGGAGAGGAACTAAACAAGATTGTCGAAGAGAGGCTTGGCTCGGGATGGGAGAGGGTCATTCGCGAGACTTCCCGCAAGGGCTCGGAGCAGACTCTTGTCTTCATGCACCCGGAAGGCAATCGGATGGGCCTGTTTGTGCTGGACTACGACGGCCGGGAGATGAATGTGGTTCAGGTGTCGGTCGATCCGGACCATCTGAATGAGAGCCTCGGGCAGTATCAGCACCACCACGGCGATGATGGGGAGCATGACGAGTCGAATTAGATGCCGAGGTTGTGGAGGTTGTGCAAGGATGCAAGTCTAAAAGCAAATGCAGGTCCTTCGACTCCCTCCGTCCGCCACGGCGGTCTCCGGTCGCTCAGGATGACACAGCATTTTGAAGCGCCTGCTCGGGATGATGAGGCTGGGTGGGGATGCGATCGATAGACTGAAGTCAGCTTGAGCAGCGAATTACGATCAGCGAAATTGAGGTATCGCGGGCGGCTTGCGCCGTCGCCTACGGGATATCTGCATGCCGGCCATGCGCGCACGTTCTTTGTGGCGTGGCAGCGGGCGCGCAATGCCGAGGGTGCGCTCGTGATGCGGATGGAAGATCTCGACCCGGATCGGAGCAAGTCTGCGTATGCCGACGCCGCTTATGAAGATTTGCGATGGCTTGGGATCGATTGGGACGAAGGGCCTGACGTGGGTGGGCCCTATGCACCCTATGTGCAGAGCCTCGGGCATGAGAGCTACCTGGGCGTGTGGCGCAGGCTGCGCGAGGGCGGGTTCATTTATCCATGCCGGTGTTCGCGGAAGGATCTGGCGGCGGCTTTGAGTGCACCACACGAAGGCGCATCGCGGGAACAGGATCCGCTGGATGACGAGCCGGTTTACCCGGGCACATGCCGTCCGCAGCAGGAGAGACGCGATGATTCGGGTTTGGGGGCGGAGTCTCCCGAGCGCATGAATTGGCGGTTTCGCGTGCCGGATGGCGAGGCGATTGAATTTACCGACCTGAATCTGGGACCACAGCGATTTGTTGCAGGTGTGGATTTCGGCGATTTTGCGGTGTGGCGTCGGGATGGCGTACCCAGCTATCAGCTTGCGTGCGTGGCGGACGATGCGGCGATGGGGATTACGGAGGTGGTGCGCGGCGCTGACCTGCTGAAGTCAACCGCGCGGCAGATCCTGCTGAATCGTGCGCTGGGTTTCAACGATCCGGAGTGGTTCCATTGCGGGCTGGTTGTGGATGAGAGCGGGAAGCGGCTGGCGAAGCGGCATGACGCGTTGAGTGTGCGTTCGCTGCGGGAACGCGGGATGGAGCCGGAGCAGGTGCTTGCGGGCGAATTGTTTTGATGCGCTTTTGGGGAAAGAAAAAGGGCGCGGAGTGATCTTCCTCCGCGCCCTGCAGCTTTGATGTTCATCTGTGCTTGATGAATGAGCCATCCTGGAGCTCGCTCATGGCCTCGCGGAGCTGGGCTTGCGTGTTCATCACGATTGGGCCGTACCACGCGACCGGCTCTTCGAGCGGCTTGCCGGAGACGAGCAGGAACCGGATGCCTTCAGGACCTGCCTGAACCACGATTTCGTCGCCACGATCGAAGAGGACGAGCGAATGGTTTTTCGCGTCGTACTTCGCCGGTGCATTGGGGTCAACGGCCGACTCGGTCAGCACGGCCTTCGGGTCGGACGCGTCGCGGAAGGTTCCTGAGCCGGCGAAGACGTAGGCGAAGGCGTTGCGCGTGGTCTCGACCTTGATGCGGCGCAGCTTGTTTGGCGGAACCGAAACGTCAACGTAGCTTGGGTCGGCCGCAACGCCTTCCACCGGACCGCGCTTGCCCCAGAATTCGCCGCAGATGATGCGGGCCTTTGTACCGTCGTCCTCGGTGACTTCAGGGATCTCGTTCGAGGGAATGTCCTGGTAGCGCGGGTCGGTCATCTTCAGCGAAGCAGGGAGGTTGGCCCAGAGCTGAAAGCCGTGCATGCGGCCGTTGGCGTCGCCTTTGGGCATCTCCTGGTGCAGGATGCCGCTGCCCGCGGTCATCCACTGGACGTCGCCGGCGGTCATGCGGCCCTTGTTGCCGAGGCTGTCGCCGTGCGCGACTTCACCGGCGAGGACGTAGGTGATGGTCTCGATTCCGCGGTGGGGATGCCAGGGAAATCCGGCGATGTAGTCTGCGGGATTCTCGTTCCGGAAGTCGTCGAACAAAAGGAACGGATCGAATTCCTTTGTCTTGCCGAACCCGAAGGCGCGCTCGAGCTTGACGCCGGCACCTTCGATGGTTGGTTTGGTTTCGAGAATCTGCTTGACTGCGCGAAGAGACATGGGGTGAACCTCCTTGTCTTACAGGTATTGGATGCGGCAGGACGATATTCGTTGCAACAAGTAGTTTTGAGGCGGCCGCTCGGGGGCGAGTTCAGAGCTTCAGTATTCCATGGTTCTGTCTCTCAGCGTGGGTCGCCGGAGGAAGCTATTGACTCTGTGCAGCTTGGTGCAGGTTTCGGGCCAAGTCTTTCATTACAGAACTTGCGAACGCGCTCCCTGGCGGTTTCAGCAAGGCTTTAGCAGGCTTTCCCCTTGACATTCGACAGGAGGGTGGTTCAGGCTGTTGTCGGACGTCGAGGGGAAGATGCCGCAACCTACGGATTTGCTTCAAGGCACGCTGGACATGCTCATTCTGAAGGCCATTGCGATTGAGCCGCAGCACGGCTGGGCGATTGCGCAACGCATTCAGGTGGTTTCAGGGAACGTGCTCCAGGTTGGACAGGGGTCACTTTATCCCGCGCTGCACAGGCTTGAGTACAAGGGCTGGATCCGTGCGCAGTGGGGTGCTTCGGAGAACAACCGGAAGGCCAGGTACTACTCGCTCACCGCGGCGGGGCGGAAGCAACTCGAATCGGAGCTGGAAAACTGGGCGAGGCTCACAGGCGCCATCAACCTGGTGCTCGAAAGCGTTTAGCAGGTGCCTGCATGAATAGTGTCGAAACGACGCATCTGGTTCCTCGGGGCTAAAGCCCCGACCTAAAGGGCGGCTCTTAACGGCACGACTAAAAGTCGTGCCCTTTCAAAGCGGATGTAGGCAACCAGTTCCAGCAGGAGCAGATCATGTTGCGCGAAAGTCTCTCGAGGGTGCGCTTCTTCTTTTCGGGGAAAGGGCGCGCCGAAGTGGATGAGGAGATTCGGTTTCATCTGGAGCGCCAGATCGAGGCCAATGTTGCCGCAGGCATGTCCCTCGCGGAAGCGAGGAGAGAGGCCGCCGTTAGTTTTGGAGGGCGCGAGCGCGCACGCGAGCAGTGCCGAGAGCAGCGTCCATCGTGGACGCTCGAATCCCTCTGGCGTGATCTCCGGTACGGCTTGCGCGGACTCTTGCGCAATCCCGGCTTCACGGCGGTTGCGGTGCTCACGCTGGCGCTGGCGATCGGCGCGAACTCGACGATCTTCAGCCTGTTGAGCCAGGCACTGCTGCGCGCGCTGCCGGTGCAGGATCCTGAGCAACTGGTGGTGTTGAGCTTTGCCGGATCGGCGTCGGGACACACTCAGTCGTACGGGGGAAACGCTCCGGGCCACCACCATGAGTTTTCGTACCCGATGTACCGCGACCTGCGAGACAAGAACACGGCGCTGAGTGGGTTGATCGCCGCGGCCCCGGTGTCGATTGGCGTTGTCTGGAACAACCACGCCGAGGCGGTCTCAGCCGAGATCGTCAGCGGCAATTATTTCGAGACGCTTGGCGTAAGGCCCGCGGTGGGCCGCCTGTTCCTCGCAAGCGATGAGACGGCGGAGGGCGCAAATCCTGTAGCGGTTCTCAGCTTCGATTACTGGAAGACACATCTTGCGGAAGCGCCGGTTGAAGGCAGGACCCTTCTCGTCAATGGCACGCCGTTCACGATTGTCGGCGTATCCGCTCCAGGATTCCACAGCATGGTGTGGGGGCGCATGCCGGCCGTTTATGTGCCGATTACGATGCAGCACACGGTGCAGCCGGACTGGAGTTATCTCAAGGATCGCAAGTCTTACTGGCTCGATCTGGTTGGGCGGCTTCGTCCTGGCTGGTCGCCGATTCAGGCTGCGGCGTCGATGAACCCGCTGTTCCTTTCGCTGCGCAAAGCGGAATTCCCTCTGCTTGCGGACCAATCAGAGAAGGAGCGCCGGGAGTTTGTGGATGCCGCACATCTCAACCTCGAGGCAGGAGCGAAAGGGTTTTCGCCGCTGCGCGGGGATGTGCAGATGCCTCTGGCGATCATCATGGGAATGGTGCTGCTGGTGGTCGGCATGGCGATTGTGAACGTTGCCAGTCTTCTGCTGGTGCGAGCGGCAACGCGGGCGCGCGAATTCTCGATGCGCTATGCGCTGGGTGCGACGAGCGGACAGATTCTGCGGCAGCTCCTGGCGGAAGGCATGCTGCTGGGCGTTGCTGGAGCGGCAATCGGATTGCTCATCGCTCCGCAGGCGCTGCGATTGCTGATTCATTGGATGTCAGGAAGATCGCCGGAAGACGCTGTGTTCACATCGACGCTTGACTGGCGGGTGCTTGCGTTCACGATTGCGACCACGGTGACCGCCAGCCTTCTCTTCAGCCTCGCGCCGGCCGTGCAGTTCTGGAATCCGAGACTGGCGGATGCGCTGAAGCAGCAGACCGGGACAGGCATGGGAGGATCGCTTCGGTTCCGTCGCACGTGCGTTGCGCTCCAGATCGGGTTGAGCCTGCTGCTGATTGTTGCCGCGGGCATGTTTGTCAGAACGATTCAGAATCTGCACAACGTGGACGCGGGGTTTGAGACCGGAAATCTGCTCGCCTTCCAGCTGGCTCCGGAGATGGCGGGATACGCACCGTCGGCTGTTTCGAACGTGGAACAGCGCGCCCTGGACGCGATTGCCGCGTTGCCGGGCGTGCGGGCAGTGGGCGCGACGAACGATGCCGATCTCAGGGGTGACGGTATCCAGGGCGACGTGGCTGTGAGCGGCTACACGCCCAAGCCCGACGAGGATTTCGATGTCGAGCTGCCATGGGTGAGCAACGGGTATCTGCAGGCGTTGGGAGTGCCGCTGGTCGCCGGCCGCTATTTCGCAGACTCGGACACTGCGACTTCGCAGAAAGTGGCCATCGTGAACGAGAGCTTTGCGCGGCACTTTTTCGGCAGAAACGATGCGGCAATTGGACGCCATGTGAGCCGCCCTCATCGACCGGCGACCGATGCCGTGATCGTGGGAGTGGTGAAGAGACGTGAAGCACACGTCGGTGCGCGATCCTGCGATGCCAACGTCCTACACACTTTTCACACAGGCAGAAAGACCGGGTGGACTCACTCTATTACGTGCGCTCGTGGCAGCCTCCTCAGGCGGCGGTACACAGCATTCGCGCGGCAATCGCCAACATCGATTCGCGGCTGATTGTCGGCGATGTCAGGACGATGAAGGATGAGATCGACGACAGCCTTCTTGCGGAACGGACGATGGCGCTGCTGGCAGGTGCGTTCGGAGTTCTGGCTACGTTGCTGGCGGGAATCGGATTGTACGGGGTCCTGGCGTACTCGACTGCGCAGCGGACGCGGGAGATTGGCATACGCATGGCGCTTGGCGCGAAGCGCGGAACGGTGGTCAGGCTCATTCTTCGCGAGGTGATGGTTCTGACCGGCTGGGCGGTCGGAGCGACGATTCCGGTGGCCGTGCTTGCGGCACGCGCCGTGCGCAGCCAGCTCTTCGGCGTTTCCATTGTCGAGCCCGGAGTTTACGGACTGGGAATTCTTCTCATCGCTTTTGTTGCGGCAATTGCCGGATTCGTCCCGTCGCGGCGGGCTGCGACAGTTGATCCGGCGCGGGCTCTTCGGACGGAGTAGTGGCGTTTCGAGTGGTCAGGGATCAGTGGTCAGGGATCAGTGGTCAGGGATCAGCAACCCCCGCTCAATCAGAGCTTGGATCCTCTTACGGGCCCAGGACCGGCTTAGGCACCTCGTTTCAAAACGACGCCTAGCCTCGGCCAGTTGCCAAGTTGCCAGCTCGCAGTTTCGAGATCTCCGACCCCTCCCCGGATTCTGTAAATAAATTCCTTGTTTTCAATGTGTTACGAGAGAGGTGTGGCGCTAAAATCCTCTCAGCATTGGACTTAGCCGCAGATTCCTCTCAACATTGGACTTAGGGGCGTTCCTAGGCACTTTCCCCGCTTTCCCCGGTTCTTGTTCCGCTCACCGTCTCCAGAGCTGAAGGTTGACGGAGAATGCCGGTTTGATCCCGCTCTCATCTTCATTGTGCGGCGAAAGGGGGAAATAGTCGGCAAAGAAGGAGAGACCTGTTCATTCAGGAGCAAGAAACCTGAGCGCCGCAGTGAACTGCAGCAGACGAGCAAGACACATGTTGGGAACTTCATTCGCCGCGATTGTATCTTCGCAACGCAGGAGGTTGTTGTTTCCACTTGGTCGCCCTTAGGGCGCGATCTTCCTTCTTCTTGTCATCTATCGGGGCCGGAAACAAAGACAAATGCAGGTTCTTCGACTCCCGCCGTCCGCCATGGCGGACTCTGGTCGCTCAGAATGACAGTTCCAAGGTGAGGGAATTTAGAGACTTCATTTGGGCCTCGTCTGCTGGACCTGGTCGTCAATGACTCGCTTGAGATCCGCGGGGGAGTAGGTCGGCGACTTGATGAATTTGCCGTCTGGGCGCTTGTGAACCTTCAGGACCGTGACCCAGTCGCCATTATGGTCGCCGGCGTCTTTCGGGTGGACCAGCTCCGGGCCAGAACCCCGCTCGAGAACTGCGTCACAGACGCTGCAATGCGGCCAGGCTTTGCTCATGTTGCTGCGCTGCACTTCGTCCCAGGCCGGCTGGGCCTTGACGCCGGCGGCGTTGAGCGCTCCATACGTGACAACAAGCTGGTCGATGCAACCGTCCACGTATTCCGCGAGGTCGGGTTTGCCGTTGGGGTCGAGGACGACTCCGATGTCGTCAATTACGGCGGTCTCGCCGCCGCCGTTCAATCCGGCGGACGGACATGGTGACCGTGCAACCGCAGCCCTTGACGAACTCGAGCGCTTCTTCAAAGACCAGCCGCGCGCGAAGAAGGCGAATGCCGGGATCGGGGAGTTCAGGAGATTCCTTCACCTGCTGGCTGAACTGCTTCATCAATGTCACGATGTCTTCCTGCGGGCGGTAGGGTTTGTCGGTCATTTGATCCTCACTTCAAGGCGAGCCGCCGATGGACGGCGGGCAGACACTGGAGCAAATGTAATCGATGTGGCGTTGGGGCCGGAAGCAAAGACAAATGCAGGTTCTTCGACTCCCGCCGTCCGCCATGGCGGACTCTGGTCGCTCAGAATGACAGACCTATAGGGGACGCGGCGGATCCCCGGAACGAAAGTGACCCGGGTACTGTGAGAATTGATTGGGGGAATTGGCGTTAAGGGTAGAATCGGTGGCAATGACTCCGGTTTCAATCTTCCAAGCGTGGGAGGGCCACACGGTCAGCGGGGTGTTCCCGCTTCTGGAGTGGCTGGGCGGCTCGGCCGATCGAGGCGTCTTTCTCACGGTTCGACATGGAATGAAGACGGCCAGCATCAAGTTGATCCTGGCCGAGGGAGTGAACGCGGACGCATATCTTGCGAAATGGGAGGCCGCGAAGGCTCTTTCTCATCCCTGCCTTGTGCCGGTGATGGACACGGGCCGATGCACGATCGACGGTAAGGACCTGGTGTATGTCGTCACAGATCGAGCCGAGGAGGTTCTTTCCGAGACGATTCCAGGGAGCGCGCTCGATCCGGACAGAGCGAGAGGCATTTTCGATCGAGTTCTGGATGCACTTTCCTATGTTCACGAGAAGGAATTCGTACACGGCCGCGTAAAGCCCTCGAACATTCTGCTGGTCGACGACGAATGGAAGCTCTCCGCGGACAGTCTGCGCGCGGCCGGCGAAGGCCAGAAGGCGGGTCACGAGGCGGACGTCTACGATGCGCCTGAGGTGATCGAGGGACGGCTCACAGCGGCGGCGGACATGTGGTCTCTGGGTATGACTGTGGCGGAAGCGCTTCTGCAGCGTGCGCCGACCTGGGACAGGTCAACCCAGGGCGATCCGACGGTGCCGGAATCGCTGCCAGAGCCGTTTTTGGAGATTGTGCGCGGGTGTCTCCGCTCGGATCCCGAGGAACGATGCAAGATCGCGGAGATCAAGGCACTGCTTTCCCGCGATGCTTTGGTCCCGGCGGTTGCTGGGCAAGTCCCGGAAACGACTGCGTCGGCCGAGGTGGAAGCGGAGCCAGAGCGGGTTGCTGTAGAGCCCATTCCAGTCACAGCGGAGCCAGAGCGGGTTGTTGAAGAACCCATTCCAGTCATGCCGGAGCAAGCTTCAGTTGTGCCGGAGCCGGAGCCAGTGGCAGTGGCGGCGGATTCGGTCGCGCATGGGGAGGTTCAATCCGGGAAGGTTGAGCCGGTGGATGCGCAAGTCAATGAGCGGGTCAGTGAGCGCGTCAGGGAGCCAGAAGATGAGCACGCCGAGCCTGCCCCAACCTTAAGGCTGTTCGCCAATCTGGAAGAAGAAAAGCACGAAGGAAGAGTCAGAGTGGGACGGTTTTTGTTTGGTGTTGTCGTCCTGCTGGCGATCGGCGCGGTATTTCTGGTACGAAGTCACAAAATCAAGCTCCCGCTGTGGGTCGAAACTCGAATTGCGCCGGCCCCAGTCATTCAGCCTCCACCACAGACCCAGACGCCGGGCGAGACTGGGAGCCCGGCTACGGCCAGCGAGGGGGCGACCCCGCCTCGGTCGCCAGATGCTTTGCCGGGCGAGAGCGGGAGCGGGCCGGAAAAGGGGCAATCTGGACAGGCTGCACAGCCCACGCCAGAAAGCCAGCCGGCGGTGGGTTCTGCGGGCGTGTCGAAGAGCGAACCTGCGATCAGCCAGCCGACGGCCCAGACGCAAGCGCCGCTCACGGCCCAGACGCAAACGCCGCCCACGGCTTCGAAAGGCGAGAGTCAGAGTGCATCGGATACCAACCCGGCGACAGGCGAGGCGCACCCACAACCGTCAGGGCCGCCGGAAGTGTTGCACAAGGAAAACAGTGAGGGCGCTGTCGTGAAGCGGGTCCTGCCGGCTGTGTCGCGGGGTGCAAGCTCGAGTATGCGGGGGCCAGTGCAGGTGGAAGTGCGGGTATCGGTCAATGAAGAGGGCAGGGTCACGAATGCTGAATATGTGTCGCATGGGCCGGGCAACTACTTCGCCAGGGTTGCCCACGAGGCAGCGCGGTCGTGGAAGTTCAGGCCACCTGAGAGGGGTGGGCACGCGAAAAGCAGCATCTGGACGCTACGGTTTCATTTTGAGCGTGAGAAGACCGAGGTGAGCGCGACGGAAGTTCGCTGGGACGGCGGTTGCTCAATGCAAATGCAGGTCCCTCGACTCCCTCCGCTTCGCTCCAGTCGCTCGGGATGACCAAAGCTTTTAAAAATGGGGGACCCCAAATGCGCTCCGCTCAGGATGACAAGCCTGTGGGGTGAGGATCAAGCCGACATGGTTTCCACCGCTTCCACATCGAGCGGGAGATGTCAGCCGTATTCTTAGAGACACAGCAGAGCCACAGCCAGCCGTGTCGGACTTCGCACAAAGCGTGAAGCAGCAGGTCGACATCGTCAAGGTGATCGAGGGATACATCCGCCTGCGCAAGGCGGGGGCGCAGAACTACTCGGGGCTGTGCCCGTTTCACAAGGAAAAATCGCCGTCGTTCTCTGTGCACGCGGTGCGGCAGTTTTATCACTGCTTCGGCTGCGGCGTGTCGGGGGACGTCTTCTCGTTTGTGGGCAAGATCGAGAACGTGGGCTTTCCCGAGGCGGTGCGGATCGTGGCGCAGAAGAGCGGGATTCCGCTGCCGAAGCGGGAGTTTTCGTCGCCCGGAGGAGGCTGCCGAGGCACGCCTGCGCGGGAAGCTGCTGGACCTGCACGAGGCGGCGGCTGCGTGGTTCGAGGAGCAGTTGCGCGGGCCGGAAGGGGCGGTGGCGCGCGAATACCTGGCGGGTCGCGGGCTGACTCCGGAGGGGATCAAGGTCTTCAGGATCGGCTATGCGCCGGACAGCTTTCACGCGCTGCGAGGAGCGGCTGAGCGGCATGGCGGACGAGGAGACGCTGCGGGCGAGCGGGCTGTTCAGCTCGAAGGAGCAGGGCGATGGGACGCCAGGGACCGATCTACGACCGGTTTCGCAAGCGGGTGATGTTTCCGATCGCGAATGAGAGCGGGCGGGTGATCGCGTTTACGGCGCGCACGCTCGAATCGGGCGACAAGGCCGGGCCGAAGTACATCAATTCGCCGGAGACGCCGCTTTATCAGAAGGGCCAGGTGCTCTTCAACCTGGACAAGGCGAAGACTGCGATCCGGCAGGCAGGGTTTGCGCTGCTGGTGGAAGGGCAGATGGACTGCATTTCGCTGTTTCTGCGCGGGATTCAGCACGTGATTGCGACCAGCGGGACGGCCTTCACCGAGCAGCAGGTGGCGATTCTGCGGCGGCACACCTCAAACGTGGTGGTGAATTTCGATCCCGATGCGGCGGGGGCGAATGCGGCGGAGAAGTCGATTGCGCTGCTGACGGAGGAAGGGTTTCAACCTGAAGCTCGTGACGCTGGATGGCGGGCTCGACCCGGACCGGTTTATTCGCGAGCGGGGCGTGGAGGCCTATACGCAGGCGGTGCTGGGGGCGCGGCGGCAGTCGGACTACCTGATCGAGCGGGCGCGGCAGATGTTTCCGGGGGCGGCGCGGCGAGCAGAAGGTGAAGGCGATGAACTACCTGCTGCCGCATATCCGGCGGATTCCGGAGAAGCTGGTGCGGGACCAGTTTGCGATGGATGCGGCGCAGAAACTGGGGATCGACTCGGCGGTGCTGCGGGAGGAGTTGCGGCAGGCGGCTCTGAGGCGGCGGGACCACATCGAGGTGCGGTCGACGGCGCTGACGGAGGTGGAACGGGTGCTGCTGCGGGCGCTGGCGATCACCGATCCGGAGCATGAGGAGGCGCGGCGGCTGGCGGCGGACGCGGTGAGTAGTCAACCACGGTGGTTTGAGGGGCTTGGAGCGTTCCAGGCGATGCAGGCGCTGGCCGGGCAGGGGGTCTCGCGATCCGATGGAGGTGGTGGAGGACGAGGCACAGCGCGGCGCTGCTGGCGGAGGCGCTGCTTGGCGAGAAGGAGCCGCCCGCTGAGGCGGTTGTGACGGGCGCGATCGAGAGTCTGCAGCAGCGGCAGCTCGAGGGGCAGCTGCGGGATGTGCGGGCGCAGATCGCGGAAGCGGAACGGCGCGGGGATTTTGCGGAGCTGGCGCTTTTGACGAAGAGCAAGCTCGAGCTGGACCAGGCTTTGCGGCAGCTGCGGAGGCCGGGAAGCCGGCTTGAGATCGTCCTTCGGTCCCCAAGCTATTGATTCTCTGCGTCGAATTAGCGGGTGGGTGCGTCTAATAAAGAGATGACAGAGCGGGCAAGGAACGTCAGAGCTGCCCTGCAGCGCTTCGGCGCAGATGCAGAGGAACTGTTAACGAGTCTGGGCTCGGCGCTCGATTTTGCCGTGGAATCGGCGAGACGGGTTGTGGTAATCTATTGATCTCTGTGAGGATGCGCGCCCCTTGCCCCACATATGAGCTTCGGCTCGCGGGCGACCCAGGCGAAACCTGAAGCGCGACCATCCTGCTCCGAGCAATTACTGAGAGACCGCTGTTTTTTTGCGGGTGACCGCAGGTGCATGTTCGCGCATGCGCATTTGATCCTTGGGTTGCGCGCGACGAGCCAGGCACTGGTGCGCGAGCTGGTGCATCAAATTGTTTGCGCTGGGAGAGTAGGAAGCATTTTGGCGATAAACGACAAATTCGAAGACGATATTCAGAACCTGATCGAGACCGGCAAGGAGAAGGGCTATCTGACCTACGGCGATGTGAACGACATGTTGCCGGAAGAGATGAGCTCGGCCGACGATCTCGATGATCTGATTACAACCATCGGCACGCAGGGCATCGACCTGCTGGACGCGCCCAAGTTCGGCGCGGACAAAGATTTCGAGCTCGAAGAGGGCGAGGACGTCGAGCTCGACCTGACGCCGGGAACGCTCGAAAAGACCAACGACCCCGTGCGCATGTACCTGCGCGAGATGGGCACGGTGCCGCTGCTGACGCGCGAGGGCGAAGTAGAGATCGCCAAGCGCATCGAGCGCGGGCAGACTGCGCGTGCTGAAGGCGATTTCGCGCTCGCCGATCGTGATTCGCGAGATTGTGGCTCTGGGCGAAGACCTGAAGCGCGGCGTGCGCAACGTGAAAGAAGTCGTGGTCTTCGACGAAGAAGAGCTGACCGAAGACGTGGTGCAGACGCGCGTGCGTTCGACCGTGGCGCGCATTGACGCGCTGGTGAAGCACCAGAAGAAGATCGCGGCGCTCGAAGAGAAGCAGGCCGCGGCGACGAGCAAGACGAGCGCCAGGGAGCAGCGGAAGACACGCTGGCTGATTGCGCGCGAGAAGGTCTATGTCTCGCGCATTGTGCGCGAGCTGAAGTACACGGGCCTGGAGCGCAAGCGGCTGCTCGACAAGGTCAACAAGACCGTCGACACGATGCGCACGCTGGAGCGCCAGATCCGCTCGCTCGACCAGAAGCACGAAGCCTCGAAGAGCGAGGAACTGAAGAAGGAATACCGGCGCCAGCAGAAGAACTGCAAGGCGGACCTGGAAAAGATCGAAGGCGACGCGGGCGTCTCGATTGTCGAGCTGAAGCGCACGCAGCGCGAAATGATCCAGGGCGACATGGACGCCGAGCAGGCGAAGCGTGAGCTGATTGAGGCCAACCTTCGACTGGTGGTTTCGATCGCGAAGAAGTACACCAACCGCGGACTGCAGTTCCTCGACCTGATTCAGGAAGGCAACATCGGCCTGATGAAGGCGGTGGACAAGTTCGAATATCGCCGCGGATACAAGTTCTCGACGTATGCGACGTGGTGGATTCGGCAGGCGATTACGCGCGCGATCGCGGACCAGGCACGCACGATTCGTATTCCGGTGCACATGATCGAGACGATCAACAAGCTGATCCGCACGAGCCGGCAGCTGGTGCAGGAACTGGGCCGCGAGCCGTCGAGCGAAGAGATTGCGCGGCGCATGGATATTCCGGTGGCGAAGGTGCGCAAGGTGCTGAAGATCGCGCAGGAGCCGATTTCGCTGGAGACGCCGATCGGCGAAGAGGAAGATTCGCACCTCGGCGACTTTATCGAGGACCGGCAGGCGGTATCGCCGTCCGAGGCGGTGATCAGCGTGAACCTGAAGGAGTACACGTCGCAGGTGCTGCGCACGCTGACGCCGCGCGAGGAGCGGGTGATCAAGATGCGCTTCGGTCTGGAAGACGGCTCGGAGCACACGCTGGAAGAGGTGGGACAGAGCTTCCAGGTCACGCGCGAGCGCATCCGGCAGATCGAAGCCAAGGCGCTGCGCAAGCTGCGGCATCCGTCGCGGTCAGCGCAAGCTGAAGGCGTTTGTCGAAGGCGTAAAAGAAATGTAAGTGGAGCGGGAGCCGAACGAAACAAAAGCCGCAGCCGAAAGGCTGCGGCTTTTGTCTTTGCCATATAATTTGCGGTGTAATAGTCGATCGGCACTTCAGACGGAGTCGGTCGACTCCAGCCGAGGAGGGGGAGTCTTCTCAGACATGAAAATGAAATGGCAAGTATCAGCATGGATTCTTGGAGCCGCAGTGTCTTGCGGGACACTTTTTGCAATGGCGCCGCAATCAACGCCGTCCGGTTCAGACAATGCTGCGAAGCAGGACGCGAAGAAAGCCGGCGATGAGACGAAGGAGGCCGCCGATAAGACCAAGGACGCAACCGTAGATGCGGCGCACTCCACGGCAAAGGGCACGGAAAAGGCCTACGACAAGACGAAAAGCGGCACCGAAGAAGCCTACGATAAATCCGCGAGTGGGACGAAGAAGGCCTACGATTCGACAAAGAGCGGGACAGAGAAGGCTTACGACAAGACAAAGAGCGGAACCGCGAAAGCCTGGGATAAGACGAAAAGCGGAACCGAGAAGGCTTACGACAAAACAAAGAGCGGGTCGAAGAAAGCCTACGACAAGACAAAAGACACGACGACAGGTGCCGTCGATGGCGCGAAGGAAAGCGCAAAGAAGCCCGAATAGCCTGCCTCTTCTGGCGGTTGCGCAGCGTTAAGGGCGGTTGTGAATGATGTCGATGTAAGTGGAACGGGAGAACGACGCGACGGGGGCCGCAGCCGAAAGGTTGCGGGCTTTTTGTCTGTAACCGCTTTTTTCGAGCAGGCTGCGAAGCAGATCTGGCGGTTGCACCAAGATCGTGCTATTCTGCGGCCCCATGCCTCCTCTTGCCCAGGTACAAGCTGAGATCAATCTCGCGCCCAAGAGGTACCAGGCGACAATGGGGTCGTATCGCACCCTGCTCGAGAATCCTGCCAACAAAAACCCACACTTGCTGATTGGGTTGCGAACGCCGGACGATGCATTCGTTGAGTTGCAGGTCCGTCATGAGGACGCTTACGTCATCGGCTTCAAAGGCGCGGATGGCTGGTACGTCTTCGACGATCAGAAAGATGGCTGGGGCAAGCCCTGTGGCGTGAAGTCCAATTACAACCAACTCGGCGATGTCGGCACGGTGGTTCTCAAGGACCTGAACCGATTAGGGGAGTTTGGCCAGTTCAGGAAGGGCACGTCAACCCTGGACAAGCGATTGTGCGCGATCCTCTTCGCCGTTACGTCAGAGGCCGCACGTTTTGCGACCGTGGCGACGTATTTCACCGGAATTACGAACGGCCTAGACGCGCTTAAGGGTGGCGTAAATTTCGAATTTCTGAAGCACACATATTTCAACAATTGGGCAAACCCACCAGAACAGCTGATGGGAGATTGGCAAGGTCTACCACTCCGCCAAGGGCGACATCCTGGTTCAGCGTTACAGGAAGTGACTGGGGCCCGCCACAATCGAGCTGCCCGGATTGAGTCGCGCGCTTTCTTCCTTTTCTACAAACCCGGTCACTAACGAGAGCACTGCATCATGGAACGATTCCACTTGCCATGCGTTCAACTGGTTTGCTAAAACGTTTTTGTAACGCAGATTCAGCTTTTTTGGTGCGAAGGGGTTTGAGGATGAAAGTAATTACGCGTCGCGAGTTTGGGAAGGGTGTGGCCGCTGCGGCGGCCGCTACGTATGCGGGAGTTTCGTTGCCGAAGATTGCGTTTGGCCAGCCGAGGGCTTCGAGCCTGAATTATCCGAAGGGATTTCTGTGGGGCTGCGCGACGGCTGCCTATCAGGTTGAGGGCGGCGCGCAGGATGACGGACGCGGGCCGTCGCTCTGGGACACGTTCTCGCACACGCCGGGAAAGACCTATCACGGCGAGACCGGAGATGTGGCCGACGATTCCTATCACCTCTACAAGGAGGACGTGAGGCTGCTGAAGAATCTCGGCGTGAGCATGCTACCGAATGTCGATTTCGTGGTCGAGGGTCTTCCCGAGCGGCAAGGGGCAGGTGAATGCGAAGGGACTGGACTACTACAACCGCGTCGTCGACGAACTGCTCGCGAACAATATCACGCCGTACATCACGATGTTCCACTGGGATACGCCACAGGGGCTGCAGGGCGGGTGGCAGTCGCGCGATACGTCGAAGGCATTTGCGGACTATGCGGGCTTCATGGCGAAGCAGCTGAGCGATCGCGTGCATCACTTCATGACGACCAATGAGTTCATCTGCTTCACCGATCTCGGGGTACAAGGGAGGTCAGTTCGCGCCGGGGCTCAAGCTGCCGGATGCGCGCGGTGAATCAGGTTCGGCACCACGGAATCCTCGCGCATGGCCTGGGAGTGCAGGCGATTCGCGCGAATGCGCCGAGCGGCACGCAGGTGGGCCTGGCGGAGAATGCAGTGGTGGTTTGTCCGGTGATGGAGACACCGGAGCACATCGAAGCCGCACAGAAGGCGACACGCGATGTGAACGCGCAATTCCTGACGGCGGTGATGGAGGGAAAATATCCCGACAGCTACCTTGCGCGCGAGAAAGCGAATGCGCCGAAGGTGGAAGAGGGCGACATGAAGGCCATCGGGAGCCCGCTGGACTTCGTGGGACTGAATATCTATGTGCCGCAGTATGCGCGGGCAGATGGCTCGGCACAGGGATACGCAATTGAGCCGATGCCGACTTCGTTTCCGCACATGGCCTCGCCGTGGCTGCAGCTGGGGCCTGAGTGCATCTACTGGGGCGTTCGGAACGTGTGCGACATCTGGAAGATGCAGGCGATTTACATCACGGAGAACGGGACGTCGTCAGACGATGTGCTGACTCCGGCAGGGCGGGTGGAAGACGTTGATCGCGTGATGTATCTGCGCAATCACCTTACGCACCTGCATCGTGCCGTGTCGGAAGGGTATCCGGTGAAGGGATACTTTCTGTGGAGCCTGCTGGACAACTTCGAGTGGGCTGATGGATACAGCAAGCGGTTCGGCCTTCATTACGTGGACTTCAAGACGCTGAAGCGGACGCCGAAACTGAGCGCGGAGTGGTACGCACAAGTGATCGCGAAGAACGTGGTGGAATAGCGGCGGTCGCTTGAATTACGGGGTGGGTCCTGGATGCGCGGGCGTCAGGATCCTCCCGATCTGAGACAAGAGCATTAATGAAAGAGTGAAGAGATCGCATTCTGGAAATGCAAAAAGGGGTAATTGGCCGCCTCCTCAGAATAGAACGCTAATCCCCAGGCGAATTCGGCGAAATAGAAGAGGACCACAGAATAAGCCGCTATCAACCGCCTGGTCCGTTCCTGCACTGTCTCAAGCAAAGAAGGAAATATAACTATCTGGTATATAAGAAAGAAATAGGCCATGCGCGACGCCGCCGAGAAAGATCGCGTCAATTCCAGAATTACAACGCCAATCACAAACATGTTCAGCGGCATATGGTCCTCGTCTTTGTTCTTCATCGGGGACCGCCATACAACAAACATGATCGCGAGCGCAACGTATATCAGGGTTTTCAACAGCTGGCCCGACTCGCTCGAAGCCAACTGCACATCCAAAAACAGGGTTATGTAACTCTGATATCTCCCGGGCAAAAGAGGCAACGCGAGCGAATTAATCGCACTTATAAATACAGCGGTAGGAATCAGCAGGGTTCCAATGAGGAGAGACAGATAGAAAGGAATGGAGCGAGGCCTCTTGATGAATCTGTACGATAACAAGAAGATTGCCCAATACAATATGGCGGAGAAATGGAAGGACAAAGATAGAGCTGCGAGCACAACAAGAATAGTCTTCTTAAACCTTATGCCGTTACGATTCACGAGACTCGTCGCGTAGAAGGCAATCGAGACCGCGCACGCTTCTCGCATTTCAACGAAGAGATTCAGGAAGCACGCCGGAATCAGGACGTAGAGCAACAGAGAGAGCTTAACGTGCTCCGTGTAGTTTCTGATTCCGAAATAGACGAACAGGATAGTCACCAGGGTGAACGAAAAGAAGAAGACGTGATAATCAAATCCGAATCTATTGAGAACCTGAGAAAGAAAGACGAAGGATGTCTCCAGGGGCTCGGAATTTCCTGAGCCAATGCTTTTGTACAACTGTTTGTACCGCTCCATATCCGGCGTCATCGTTTCTCTGAAACCAGCAAAGAGGACGAGAAGAGCCAGAACCGGTGCATCAAAGAGGCGATTTCTTGCCAGTTCGCCTTGAAACGACAGCAACAGAAATGCAAGCAGGAGAAGTGCGTAGGGCACCAGGTGCTCCGCATTCGCGATGAAGAACTGTATGCTCATGGGCTATGAACCATTGCGAACTTCATTGGGCTCGCGTGCGGAAGCCGTGCCATTGAGCCGCTGATTTGGCAAGATGCGCATCCCTTCTGCCCAAGCCGCCAACTGGATCCGGCAGCGTTCGCGGCTGTCGCGTCCAATCAGGTGCATTAGAACGTAATAGCTCGGATAGAGCATATTGAACACGCTGCGATAAATCCACGGCAAATGCTTGGCAATGAAATATGCGCGATTTCTGGCGCCATATCGAAGAGAGAACGGGCTAAAGGTGCCGGTCAGGCTGTTGACTTTGTGCCAGAGACGGGCCCCTGGGATGTACCAAAGAGTGACGCCCACCTTCAGGCAGCGATACATGAAGTCAGCGTCTTCTGCGTAGGTGAAGTATTGTTCGTCGAGGAACCCCACCCGATCGAATACAGCGGAGCGAATCAAGACACAGCAAAAGGGTGCAAACGTTACCCGGCAAGGATGCTCATATTGTCCGCGGTCGGGTTTGTTTAAGCCGCGATGGACGGCGCGGAATCCCAACCGGGGTTGCAGGGCTCCTCCTGCCGCCCAGATCCGATCCTTCGGCTGATGGTAATACATCATCGGAGCCGTCATATCGCAGTTGAATTCGCGGATTCCCTCGACAAGCCGTTCGATAAGATCAGGGCCAAACTCGACATCGTTATTCAGGAGAAGAATAGCCTCGCACCCGTCAGCGAGAGCTTTGCGAACGCCCTGGTTCGTGCCCGCGGCAAATCCGATGTTGTCAGGATTTCGCACCAGGACACAGCCGGGCATATGTTCCTGAACGAAAGCACAGGTGTTGTCAGTTGAGGCGTTGTCTACGGCATAGAGGGTGTAATCCCGGCAGGTCTGTCGTTCCAGGGAGGAGAAAAAATCCGGCAGCACTTCACCGCTGTTGAACGTAACTGTGACGATCCCAATTTTCATCTTCTGCCAAGCCGATCCATACGAGGATCTCCGCGCCTTGAATGCGGGCAGAATCACTGAGCCGCCCGGACTCGTTCCCTGTGATTTTCTTTTCACCGGCGATGATCGAGATGCCACTCAGCAACTGAATGCTTTGAAGCCGATGACCGCCGACATGATGAAATGGTATCGCGAATCTCCGCTCGGCTGGCGGATGGGCAGTTCGATGAAGAGTACTGACACAGGGATTCCCCTCTCAGACTCAGGGTGCTTAAGCATAGCGTGGACGCGAGAGCTTCAATAGAGCCGCGGAGATCCGGTCCCGATCGGCCTGGGTCAGGCCAATCCGCCACACGATCAACAGAGTGCTGGCAGCCCAGAAGACGAGCAATGGGACACTCCATGGAAGCATCGAGAACCGATTCCAGGCCGGAATGAGCAGCAGCGAGGGAATGGTGCAGAGCATGGGGCGCAGCAGGCCCTGTATTATGAACTCACGCCTTGAAAAGAAGATGGCGGACTGTGTGTATTTCATGCTCAGTGTGAGATGCAATCCCACCGTCACACAGGCTCCAACGACCGTTCCGATTGCGACACCTACCGCGCCGACCCGCTGTACGAGATACAAGCTGACGCAAACGTTGACGACTGCCTCCGCAATTCCCGCGATCGTGGCCAAATGCTGCTTCCCGGTAGCAACGACAGCCAGGGAATAGGGGCCTCCCAATTGACGAATAACGTTTCCAAGGATGAGAACCTGAAGGAAAACGACGCTTCGAGTTGCGTAGCTTTGGCCTACCCAAAGCTTCAAGAGCGGGTACGAGCCAAACGCGAGAGGCAATCCAGCCAGGCAAAGGAACAGAGCGCAGTATCGAGTCGATTTGATCGTCAATTGTCCAATTTGGCCTTGGGTCTGTTGGGCTTGCAGCGATGATATGGCAGGCATGAGCGGGGCAAAGAGACCGCCGACAATCACCAACATAAAGTTGGTCGCCGAACTAGCGAGTCCGTAATACCCCGTGCTTCCGTAGTCAAAGCGACCGACGATCAGAACATCCAATCCGCTGATGAGGAGACCGGCGATCATCCAGATGGAAAGGATGCCGCCATATTTCGCCAGTTGCACTGCCGTTTTCCGGTCAGCCAAATGCGGGGCGAAGTCGACTCGATCGCTGGCGTACGACTTCCATCCTGCGAATTGACCAAGGGCGGTTGCCACGTTGAAGGCGGCAAGCACCCAAACGAGCTGTGGCAGCTTCTGATGCATGAGGAGCAGGACGACCAGGACAGCAGACGAGAGAATCTTGCTCAGCGTGGAAAGCACGGTAGGAAAGCCATACCGCTGGAGTCCGGTAAAAACGGCGAGAAACGCGCCGAATGGCAATGCAACCACGGTCGACAAACCAAGGACCAGAATGCCGGTCCTCACATCGCCAACGAGGTAAAGCGGCATTTGGCCGAACAGCTGCGGCACACGCCACGCAATCAGGACAATGACCAAAGCACCAAAGAGCGCGCATATACAGAGAATTGCAAACGCGCTGCTGAGGACTCGGCTGCTTGCTGCGCGCTCATCGAGTGCATCGTGTTGCGCCACAAACTTGGCGACCGCGGTTTGCATCCCAAAATCCAGCAGGTTGATATACGCACTGCATTGCAGAATCAAAACCCATGCGCCATATTCAACCGGCTCCAAGCGATGCACCAACAGGGGCGGCAAGACGAGGGCAATCATCATCGAGAGAACGACCCGCACCACGTTGGAAGCGGAGCCCTGCAGGATCTTGCGTTTGTGCGACATGCGTTAGAGAACCCTTTAGAGAAGCGTAACAGGGCGCCGTAGCGCCCCCTGACCGCAGGGATTATGGGGTCGAGCAGGGCGAAGGGACCTTAAGAGTCCAGCGTGACTCGGTCGCCCTGGAGCGCTGCGGCGCATAGAATGTGGTTTGGCAATATCCGGGGAGGGCGGCGATCGGCCTTCTCGAAGGACAAGATGATCGACAACTCAGCCTCGGACTGTTCTGTTTGCGCCGTTATTGTTACCTATCATCCGGGAGCGGATTTGCTCCACAATGTCTCTCTGCTTAGCCGGCAGGTAGGCGCCGTCGTGATTGTAGACAACGCGTCCAGTGGGGCGTCCTTAGACAGAATCAACGAATTGCAGAGACAGATTGCGTGCACGGTCATTCGCAATAAGGCAAACCTCGGCGTCGCCGCTGCCCTCAATGCCGGGTTTCACTTCGCGATCGAGAGGCAATACGAATGGATTGTCGCTTTTGACCAGGACAGCACGGTCACAGAAGGCTTCATTAATGCCTTGCTTGGCACCGCGCGGAGTTCAACCGGGGCAGGGATCGTCTGCCCAACTTATATGGATCGAGATTCCATGACGGACATGGTGATGCCGAAGAAGCCATCCGGCGAACTGCTGACCGCGATGACTTCGGGCAGCATGTTTCACCGCTCCACGTTCCTGAAGGCCGGTCCTTTTGACGAGAGGCTTTATATTGACTCAGTCGACAATGAGTACTGCCTCAGGATTCGATCGATGGGGCTGCACATCATCCAGAACGAACGGGCAATTCTGCTTCACTCCCTGGGGAAAATCACATTCAAACGAGTTATGGGAAAGAAGCTGGTCGCAACGAATCATAGTGCGGCCCGGCGCTACTACATGACGCGCAATCGCCTGTTTGTGCTTTTGCAACACCCCGGGGACTGGTCGTGGATGCGCTTTGACGTGCATGAGATATTCAGAGAACTTGCTGCGATCCTGCTGGTTGAAAAGCACAAAATCGCCAAAATCCGGATGATGATCAGAGGGGCAATCGACTGTGCACGGGGCAAATGGGGACCGCAGGTTCCACTTTGACGCTCCAGGCGTTGACCGATACCCGACTATACTCTGGTGTATCCCAATGGAGTGAGCGCGAGCAGCAATGCATATATCTGTCGCTATGTGTACCTATAACGGCGCCCGTTTTCTGCGCGAGCAACTTGCAAGCATCGCCGCGCAGAGCCTGCAGCCGGATGAATTGGTTGTATGCGACGACGGATCTTCCGATGAGACGACGGAAATCATCAGGACCTTCGCTCAGTCGGCAAAGTTTCCCGTTCGCCTGGTCGTGAATCCGCAAAACCTCGGCCCTGCAAAGAATTTCGAAAAAGCCCTCACGCTCTGCCAGGGAGACCTTGTCGCCTTCAGCGATCAGGACGACTTTTGGTATCCCGAAAAGCTCTCGCGACTTTCGCGCATCATGGAGGCAGACGAAACGCTCGGAGGGGTGTTTTCCGATGGGCACCTGATGGATGAGAATTCAGAACGCTCCCATTCTCGTCTCTGGGATCGCGTAGGCTACCGGCCTCCCGATCATCCACTCCACCTGGAGGAGTTTCTGGCTCAAAGGCTTTTGAAGGGATTCGTTGTAACGGGCGCTACGATGATGGTTCGAAAGCGGGAACGAGATTTGCTTATTCACGCTCCCGAGGGCTGGATGCACGATGCCTGGATTGCCTGGATGCTGGTGCTGTATTCCGGGATTGCCGCAGTGAGCGAGCCGCTAATCGCGTACCGTATCCATGGTGCGCAACATCTTGGCTTGGCGCCACGTTCGCTGGCAGCTCGGATCGATAATGCGCGACACCTGGAAAAGGAACAACGGGTTCTGACCTTGGGCCTGTATAAGGAATTGCGTGCGTATTGGATCGCACACCCGGGGAGTCAATTTGAGCTGCGGCGCATCCAGATGGAGCAAAAGATCGGCTTTTTGGACTTTCCAACTCAATCTTCCAAGCGGTTTCCTGAAGCGGCTGTACAGGGTTGTTTCGGCGTACGATCGCTACCGGCTTTACGCAAATGGTTCCGCAACGATGTGGAAGGATCTTCTGTTCCATTGACGTAACACGCCCATGGCTGAAGGCAACATGCGAGAGCTACGGGAGCGCATAACCGATTAGCTCCCCGGCGTCCGCTTTACCTTCGCACTTTGGGTCCTGACTCAAGAAATGATCATGGCCCGTGGAACAACTGTAGAGTGGCACGAGATTCTGACCCGGCTGGGGTTGGGAGTAGCCATAGCCGTCGAGACCCAGGAGACGCTGGCCCGCACAGGAGTTATCAGTTGAAACGAAATAATCGATGGAGCCGCCTTTGCAGCCATAGAAAGCGCGATCAGCGCCTTGCTGGGGGTTCCCGTAAATGTGACCCAGGATGGATTGAATCTTGAACCCGCCTGAAGGATCGATCCAGCCAGTTGTAGCCTCATGCGTGGATGAGTTGGCGAATCTATTCAGGACAAGCGGCGGACTGTTGGGCACCCACTGGGCTTTTCCAATGGCCCAATGCTGAGCTTCAGCTGACTTTCCGGCTGCAGCCGGCGAAGCATTCCAGGGTGGCGTGGGGGATATGGACGTTAACAATTGGATTGTGGGGTACGACCCAACATTGACCCTGCCGAACTGATCGCGCAAAAAACCTGCAAGGAAGACAGATTCATTTCCCATGAGATTCGTGTCGAATGACTCGAGTTGCTGCCATGGGGTAGACCCGGTCAGCAAAGAAGAGTTTGGAATGCGGTACAACACGACTCCAATTTGTCCCCGCTCTATGATGTTCCCGGTCGTGGAAGGGCTTCGCATCGGCAGGTTAAAGGCTGCGTACCAATCATCCGTCGTGGAGTCGTAGGCCATATCTCCCCAGGTGATACCCGAAGAGCCCGCGTCAAGGCCGTTTGTCGTCAGGTTGCCCACGACCGAGAAATGTATGCCATCGGTGGATGTAGCCTTAACGTGCTGGACGGGGAAGCCTGGTCCTCTGATGTCCTCATAGAAAATCCAGATTCCGGATTTCTGGTCGCTGTTGTAGACAGCCGGCTGGCCAACTCCGTAGTTCGTCTGAGTCGTGCTGGGAATTACGGGTTGACCGTACTTCTTCCACTGAGCACCATCGTTGGAAAAGGCGACGCCTATACTGTTCGCATTCCCGTCCCCCGAGGCTGTTGCAACGTAATACATTGCGTAGGAGTAAGTCTGGCCGTCCCCCAGGGGATTCGTGAATGTTCCCCCGACGACTTTGGGATTGCATAAAAATGCCGAGTCCCACGCTCCAGGAGTCTCCGCAAGCACAGTGACCGGCTTCGTAACTTTCTGCGTGGTGAGATTCAAAGATGCATATTGGATGGTGTCGCTGAATTGGGAGGGGTTATTGGGGTTGTGAGCCTGACCACACCACCAGAATTGCTGCGTTTGGCCGATCTCCAAACCTGTCGGCGAGTAGCTGTAGGCTCCGGACAGACCCAGGAATGCACCCGGCGGCAGACCGCCCGAGCCGCACCCATGCGCCGCCGTGATCCCGACGAGACTGACGACAAGTCTTGCCCCAAAGCGAGAGCGACTTCTGTGCGTGCAGCCACGAGTGAGTTTGTGAAGCCAACCTGGTCTAGTCATCGATCAACTTTCCCCGGCGATTCCAGGTGGAACCGCACGCGCAGCTTACTGCCAAGTCCTGTGCAACCCATCAGGAGGTCAAACGGGAGGCCTCATGGTTCATGACTGCGCGCGTGATCCATTGTATCGCCGCCCCAGTTCGCAGTGTTTGATGGGGTTAGCGCACCGGTGATACGCTAGCGCTGTCTGTACAATACGCTGAGGAACGCTGGTTGATTCCAACCAGGCAGGAGCACATGCTCACGGACACCTCTCTTCCCGAACTCGGAGAACCTACTGATTCCGCCGCTGTTGCTCCGAGAAGGGGATCGATCCAGGAGAAGACCGAGATTTCTCTTCTGGATCTGTTGATAGTCCTTGCGGAGCGGAAGAAGGTCGTCTTCTCGGTTGCGGCCTGTTTCGCCATAGTCGCGATCATCGTCTCGCTTCTCATGCCCAAGCAGTACACGGCGACCGTGATCCTTCTTCCTCCCCAGCAGAACTCTTCAGGGGGGATGGCGTTGGCCTCCCAGCTTGGAAGCCTGGGCATGGCGGCACTGGCGGGAACCGGTCTGGGGATCAAGAACCCCAATGACATGTATGTGGCCATGTTGAAGAGCCGCACAGTGGAAGACGCCATGGTGCAGCATTTTGGGTTGATGCAGGAGTACCACGCGCGGTATCTCTCCGTCGCTCGCAATACTCTTGAGGATCAGACAAAGATCGACGGTAGCGGCAAGGACGGACTGATACATATATCGGTTGAGGCCAAGGATCCCAACCGGGCCGCTGAGCTTGCAAATGGCTACGTCGATCAGTTTCGAAAGCTATCTGAGAGCATAGCCATCACGGAAGCTTCGCAGCGGCGGCGCTTCTTCGAGCAGCAACTCGGACAGGCAAAGGATAATCTGGCTCAGGCCGAAGAGAGTATGAAGCAGATGGAACAGACGACTGGCCTCATTCAGCTAAACGGTCAAGCCAGTGCGCTGATCCAGTCATCCGTGTCTCTTCGCGCGCAGATTACGGCCAAGGAGGTGGAGATCCAATCTTTGCGCACCTTCGCCACTGACCAAAATTCCCAGATTGTTCAGGCAGAGAGGGAGCTTGAAAGCCTGCAAGCACAACTGGCGAAGTTGGGCGGGGCAGGGGTTGTCAGCGACGAAGGCATGCTCGTGCCGAAGGGGCGTGTTCCGACGGCCGGCCTGGAATATTTGCGCAAAGAACGCGAGGTCAAGTATCGCGAGACAATCTTTGAGCTGCTGGCCAGGCAGTTCGAGCTTGCCAAGCTGGATGAGGCTAAACAGGGAGCGCTTGTCCAGGTGGTTGACGCCGCGGCTCCTCCTGATCATCGGTCGTCCCCCAAACGCGCCATTATTGTTATATTCGCGACGTTGGCGGGGTTCTTTGTGGGGATTTTCGTCGCATTGCTACAAGCGGTATTTCAAACAATGAAGAGCGACCCACAAACACTCCCCAAGATTTTTGCCCTTTATGAGGCACTCTCTTTCAGAAGGGGAAGAGTCTCACGGGCGTGAAATCCGGGCGCAGCACAAGCCTTAGCCAGTCCCTGCTGAAGCCGACATGGGCGAGATGAAGCAGCTTACGATCGACTTGCGAATGTACCGCAATTCGGGGATCGGGCGTTATCTTCAGACGCTGATGCCTGATCTTATCCCGCGCGTGGATGCGTCCAGAATTCGAATTCTCTGTAATCCGGATGACCTCGAAGATGAGGGGTGGACAAATGACCCGCGCATTGAGACCCGGGAATTTCGGGCGCCTATATTCAGTATTGCCGAGCAATTGGCTGTCGTCCGAAAGACATATCGTGATGCAGACCTGCTGTGGGTTCCTCAATACAATATTCCGCTACTCTATGGCGGGAAGTTGCTGGTTACGATTCATGATCTGTGTCAATTGGCCCATCCAGAGACTCTGGGGAGCGATGTTCAGCGGTGGTACGCCAGAAGGTTACTTTCAGCCGTTGCGGCCCGTGCAGACGCCATTTTATGTGTGTCTGAGTTCACGGCGGGCGAGGTGCGAAAGTATCTTGGGGTCGAGCCGGGACGGCTGACGGTAACGCACCCGCCAATCAGTAATCCCTGGGACACGCCTGAATCTACGCACAGGGGGGACAGCGACGGGCGCTATCTTTTGACCGTGGGCAACCTTAAAACGCACAAGAATTTCAAAGCATTGATTGCGGCATTCGACCTCATTCGGGACCGGATTCCCCACGACCTGATCGTAGTCGGCCAACGAGGCGGATTTATGAATTCGGATCCAGATCTGGGTTCGCTGGCCAGTCTTCAGAACGGTAGAGTGCGATTCACGGGACATGTCTCGGACTCGGAGCTGCGAACATACTACAGAAGCGCTGATGCGTTTGTGCTGCCTTCCATCTATGAGGGATTTGGTTCCCCTGTGGTTGAGGCCATGGCGCTCGGTTGCCCGGTCGCCTGCTCGAATATTGCTTCTCTTCCTGAGGTTGCCGGCGATGCGGCGCTGTTCTTTGACCCGTTCAGCGTGGAGGACATAGGCCGGGTGATGATGAAAGTTCTCGATGACCCGGGTCTGCGAGAGATGATGGTTGAACGCGGGCTTCGTCGGGCGCAGAAGTTCCGGGGTGATGCGTGCGCTCGAACGACTGCGGAGGTCATCAACAAAATCATGAGGCCGGTTCAGTGCAGTGGCGGTTGGAAGGGGCCCGATGCCTAATCCCAAGACGAACCCTGAGCGTTCGCTCAACGGAAAACTTCTGGACGGATGCGCATCTGCCAGCAGTAGGGAGGCTGTGGGGCCGGTTTTCGGTGAGCGAAGGGATACCTTGCGAATTCTGCAGGTCAATAAATATTACGCACCTTGGATCGGAGGAATCGAAACAGCGGTTCAGGAGATGGCTGAGGGTCTTCTGACGTTGCCGAATGTGGAATGCGAAGTCCTGGTGTGCTGTGATCGAGGCCGTGGGGGCAAGTCCCTTGTGAATGGGGTTCCGGTCACCCGGGTAAAGAGCCTTGGACATGTTCTGAGCATGCCGGTTGCGCCGACATTCCCTCTTGAGCTTCAGACGATTGCTACCCGGTTCGACATTGTCCATGTGCATACGCCCTTTCCCCTGGCGGTCTTTTGCGACTGGGAAGCTATCAGGGCGCGGGGTGTCCGGCTGGTCGTTCATCACCACTCTGATATCGTCCGGCCACTTCAGCAAAGACTACATTCCTGCCTCAGCGGGTTTGAGCGCAGATTTCTGACGGCGGCAGACAGGATCGTCGTAACTTCACGCGGGCTTCTGGAGAATTCGCGCACACTGGCTCAATACCGCGACAAATGCCACGTGGTTCCTCTCTCGGTTGATCTGGGGAAGGTCAAGAGATTGACTGAGGTGGAGATTGCGCGTGCCCGTCGACACTATGGCCTCGGAGATCGCGAGCACGCGGTTTTATTCGCGGGCCGGCTTGTGTACTACAAGGGCATTCAATTCCTGATCGATGCGGTGCGCGATCTTGATTTGAAGCTTCTGATCGCCGGGGAAGGACCCCTCAGACCGACACTCGAGAAGCAGATTGAAAAGATGGGCTTGGGAAGCAAGGTCAGGATTCTCGGGAGGGTCACGGATTCTGAGCTCGCAAATCTGTATTCAATCTCAGACTTGTTCGTGCTGCCCTCTACGGAACCGGCTGAGGCCTTTGGACTGGTGCAGTTGGACGCCATGGCGTACGGCTTGCCGGTCATCAATACAGATCTGCCAGGGGGAGTTCCCTCTGTAAGCATTCATGGTCAGACTGGTCTAACTGTTCCCCCGGGGAATACTGCAGCGCTTCGCGAGGCAGTCGCAACGATCTTGTCAGACGGCAGCCTGCGCGCCCGGTTTTCGGCAAATGCAAGACAAAGAGTGCTCAGTTTTTCGCGCCCGAACGTTCTCGGCCAGATCTGCTCGGTCTATGAGGAATTGGTATCCCCACATGTTCTCTCGTGAGAGGCTCTGCCGGCCGCGGGTAACAAGCAAGAGTTCATAGCCGGTGTTCTCTGTGGCGGCCCCACGAGCAAGAAATTCCAATGATTGCGTGTGCTAGCATCGGGCAAGCCATTCAAGAGCGTGTCGCGCTTGTAGCGCGAACTGAGGGGGACATGCGCTCCGAGCTTCTCGACCGTGCCGTCGCCTGGCTTCGCGAAAACGCGGATTCGCGACATGTACCTTGCAAGATCTGCGAAGAGGATACCGAATGGTTCGACCTGGTTGATTTCAATAAGTCATGCGACTATACGTTGTATCCCAGAGGGTTGGTGGGAGTTCCGATTGTTTACAGAATCTGCCTGAGTTGCAGGTTTATTTTTACCGATTTTTTTGACCGATTCAGCGATAACGACTGGCGTCGTTATATCTATAACGATGATTATGCGACTCTCGACCCAGAGTATCTTGACATTCGACCTCGGCGAAACGCATCAGAGTTAGCAGCGTTACTAATGGGGAAGCGGACGAAAATAGTGGGCCTGGATTACGGGGGCGGCAACGGCCAAACCGCGGCGCTGCTCCGCATGAAGGGGTGGACTTACGACACTTATGATCCGTTTGGGCAAACGGTTATGCCTCCGGAACGGCTTGGAAAATATAATTTCTGTTCGGCCTTTGAAGTGTTTGAACACTCGCCAGATCCTGTTCAATCCCTGCACGATATCTTAAGCATGACTTCTACCGAGCGCCTGATGGTGCTTATAGGTACGGCGACTCACGATTCTGCGGTATCCCTTCAAACGCGCCTGGCCTGGTGGTACGCAGCTCCGCGCAATGGTCATGTCTCTCTGTACTCTCGGAAGTCCCTGCGAATATTGGGTTCACGTTGCGGGCTGAATTATGCTGCGGTCTCAACCGGAACCCACCTGCTAACGCGAGGCGTCAGCACTGCCGAGGCGCGTTGGATGCTCTTTCGCGGAAAGGTACTTCACCGAATGCGAGCGGGAGTTTTGAGAGGCTAATGCCAGCTCTTGTCTTGTACTCGCCGTGCGGTCAGGTAGTTCGCACTGTCAATTAACTAAAAGGAATGAATCACTGCGGCGCCGAGTGCGAGCTGGTAGAACAGTTGAGTCCACTCGAGCGCGGGACGCAGCGCTGATGGCTTGAATATCTTGTTCGGGACGACGATGGAATCACCTGGGTTCAGGCGCAATTTCGCGAAGTTGTCGCCCCAACCGTTCTTCTTGGCATCTCGGCTTGTTACGTCGCCGTTGGCCCGGATCACGAATTCATGGCTGGTATCAGCATCCCTGTTCGGTCCGCCGGCCTGGAGAAGATAGGCGCCCGTGGTGCGCCCCTGCTCATACAGGAAGGAATTCTGATTGTAGACAGCGCCCACCACGTTTACGACGGCGGGCACGGGCGGGATCACGAAGTGGTCTCCGTTCTCCAATGCAATGTCCGGGATCGATTGCAGGTCAATGCTCTCGGGCCTGAACGCCAGCACGATTCGTCCCGTGGCTCGAACCTGCCGCAATGCAGCCAGCAATTCTTGCTCACTGGGCTGGGCCGCGGCGCTCGCCCCTGCGTCTTGAGAAGATGCAAGGGCGAGGTTGCCTCTCTGGATGTTCATCTGGAGCGTGTGCACATACTCGTCGATACGTGCTTGCTGTACGGCGCGGACAGACTCACGCGTGAACTCGGAGCCGTACAGGTAGGCGCTCGGTGTGATGCCTCCGGCGCGGGCCACCAGGTGCCGCAAGGTCTCGTTCGCCTGGACGGTGTAGACGCCTGAGTGCATAAACTCGCCGTCCAGCGTGACAAGCTTGGTTTGCGCTGCAAGCGGCACCCGGATGTCGGCTTCTGAGAAGATCGAGACAATGTCGCCGTTCTTAAGCTCAAGATCCTGCGTAGCATCATGCTGAAGAACAAGTTTGCCGAGGTCGAACGGGACCAGGACGGTCTTGAGTGTGTCGGGGTCGATTCGTTCGATGGTTGCGTAGTCCCAGACGATTTCAGGAGCGAGCAGACGAATCTCGGTCCGTTGTGCCGGTCGAAAACCGAAAGTGGATGGCCTCGTCTGCTGAGCTCCTCCGAGGGAGGAACTGCCACCACGCTGCTCTGCGGTCAGGCTTTCGTTCTGCTGAGTGCCCGTTGGCGGCGTTCCCGCCGGCTGCGCTCCGGAAGTCTGCGTGCCAGAAGGTTGCGCTCCCGACGGCTGCGTTCCCGTTTGCTGGGACGATGTTCCAGTATCGTCCTGTGACGGGGGCCTAAGATTGATCGGGTTGTTGTCGAACGGCTGACGCATGTCCTGCAGCGCCGGCATCGGCTCGAACTCCGGGGCAGGCAGGCCAAGTTGTGTCCTCTTCCACCAATAGTTCCTGGTGATCAGCGATTCCCTGTCCGGAATAAGGCTGCTGATACGCATTCCCGGGTGCCATGCAAACCGGCCGGGGTTGGCAATGTTTCCCCTGAGAGTTACGGTGTCAGCGTATTTGGGCACAATGGGGAAGACGTGGACCAGATCCCCGTCGGCGAGGGGGGTCTTGAGCCCTGCCTGGTCGTAAGGCACTTCCATTGCATGACGGGAACTGCGGTCCTCAATCCGCTCAATGGAAACGCGCGCCGCAGAGGCGACAGCAGAGACTCCGCCTGCGTTTTCAAGCGCCTGCGCCAAGGTTTCGCCGGGAAGTATTTCGTAAATGCCCGGGGTCTTGACGCTTCCGTTAACGGCCATCAAGGGACCAACCGGCGGAACGTAGATGACGTCGCCGGGCTGCAGCTTTGCGTCCTTCGATTTGTCACCGCGGATGAGCAGGTTATACAGGTCGAATTCGCTCACCTTTTCACTGCCGCGGCGAAGTTCGATTCGGCGAAGCGAGCCCTGCGTACTCGGGCCGCCGCCGGCAAAAAGGGCATCCACCAGGGTGCTCAACGAACTGACTGTATACACGCCGGGACGTCGTGCGGATCCCGCCAGATAAATCTGAATCGAGCGAATCTGGCCCAAGTCCACCGTGAGGTCGAAGTTGTGGTAGACACGGCCGATGGCGCTGCGCAACTGACCATCGAGTGCCGAGAACGGCACATTCGCCACATGGATCGGTCCGACCTGCGGGAGGTAGACCTCTCCTGAGCGATCTACCCGAACATTGGCTTGAAAGCTGAGCTGTCCCCATACACGAATACGGAGCTCATCGCCGGGCCCAATCACGAAATCTGGTGGCACCGGGGCCAGGTCCACGGGAGCGAAGGTGGAAGGGACCCGACGGAACAGATTGGCTCCATAGATCGGAAGTACCTGTCCGGTGGACGCTGCTACGAATTTCTGGAACTCGGTGAGTGGCTCCGGAGGAAGCGGAGGTTGATTCTGTATGAGTCCCAGCCGCGAGAGCTGTTCAAGATCGTTGTAGTTACCGGTTTGAGGAGAGGTGCGTGGAAGCTGCGGAGTGCGGCCGAGGGGACTCGAAAGTTGATTGGACTGAGAACCCTGAGACGTGCCGGAGCCGTTCTGATCGGAACAGACCGGCAAAGAGGCCAGTGTCGGATCGGAGCAATCCAGTGCATTCTGGTTGTACTGGTTGTAGGGATTGGCGGAGCCGGGGTTTTGATTGGCGTCGGGATAGCCACCTTGAGATGGCAGCTGGCCGAATAAGGGGAGACCGCAAGACCAAAGAACCAGAAGAAGCCCACTGCGCTTCGTCAGGTGAAAGCGCGGTTTATGCGGGCCAGACGCATGGGAAACCTCGGTAACTCCCCTGGCCCCGCCGACCTTTGCGGTTTCCATGTTGCCCTTGAGTTTAGCACGCGGAGAAACAAGCCTAAGTCTTCTCTCTCGAGCGCGATATTCGGTTTAAAGCGTCGCCGGGTTCGACTGACTCCTGAGGCACCCTGCCGATTCCGGCACCGTTTTTTACGGGGCAATTTTCGTCCAAACAAATGAACTGAGCTCCAGAGTCTGCATCTCAGAGATAAGAACGTGATTGCCCGCGCGAGCGAAATTCGCTGATCGATGCGAGTGAACAGTGAGGGGCGTCGAGTGACGTCCGTAATCATCGATTACGTGTGACAAAGGACACATTCATGAAGAAAACACGTGACTTCCGTTCGGAACGTGCTAGGGTTTATCTCAGACCCTCAAGAGCCGGGGTTGCTGCGCGTCTGAGGTTCCCCAGGCAAAAGCGCACGGTCACCGGATTCTCAGTTCCAGAGACTTGTTTGTCCCAGCAAGCGAAGCCTACTGCATCTAACTGACCTTGTTACTGCAGCACCGCTCTATCCACTCTGGTTTTCCACCATTGTTCGGTTTCGTTTCTGCGATTTCGGGAGCAAAGCATGAACTGTGATACGTCTTCCTCAGGATCATTTCAAGTAGAGGAATCTGACCAACAGGCTCTGGGCTTTGAGCATTCCAGCGGGGATCTATTGGTCAAGATCCTGCAGAGTGGCAGCCCTTTTGCCGAGCAGTTGCTAAATTCAACATTCGATGCGGTCCTCGACGACTCACCGTCGGAGGGGTGGAGTCTCTCTCCGGCCAAGCGAATGCTGGATCTGGCAATAGCAATTCCAGCTCTGTTGACCTTTGCGATACCAATGCTGGTTGTAGCCGTATGCATTCGCCTTTCTTCCAAGGGCCCGGCAGTATTTGTGCAGTCGCGGGTTGGCCGCGGCGGCCGCCTTTTTCGTATATACAAATTTCGTACCATGGCGACGATGACCTCGATTGTTGATGCTGGGCCAGGTCTGACACGGGATGGGGACCGCCGGATCACGACGATTGGCCGCTGGCTGCGGAGGCTCAAGCTGGACGAGATGCCGCAGTTCTACAACGTGCTCGTCGGGGACATGACCTTCGTGGGGCCCCGGCCAAAGCTTCCGGAGTTCGCAGCGGCCCAGGACGAATCGTACCGGCCGGGAATTACAGGCGCGGGGTCACTCGTGTTCCGCAAGGAGGAGGAGATTCTGAAGAGCGTCGATCCAGAGGAACTGGAGACGTTCTATCAGGACCACATCAAGCCTCTCAAAGCAGAGATAGACAGCTGCTACATGCGGAAGGCGACTTTCTTGTCGGACGTGGGGATTGTTCTTGCGACGATTCGGTCTTGCATGTTTGCCGAGCGCGTTCCCGTCCGCAGGAGCCCTGTTAAGGAACTAAGGCCGAAAGAAAAGACGAGCTCATCAATGCATATCGAAAGCGATGAGAGCTTCGAAGTGGCGAGCTAATTGCAGACTTCGACAAGAGCTTTCGTGATCATCGCTCTTCACTTCGATTCGACCTGGCTGTGGGCAAGGTTCGTACCGCATGTACACGGTTACTGCGTGAAGAAACCCAATCTGCAATAAGAACCTGAAATTGGAGTCGCGGTTAGCAGCCTGTTGCAAGGCTGCGGCGTTGACTCTTGCTGTTTGGGCGGCGCACGGAGATCGCAAAAGCCCATCAGGACCAGTGTGGGCAGACAGCGCTTGCGCCTTGAAGTGGCAGCTAATAGACTCATCCGGTGCAGTGACATCAGGACTTCTGGGCGGCAAGGGATGCTTGCGGAGTTGTTGAAAAGCGACCCGTACTTCTGCGGAGATCACACACATGCGAGTCGGCTTATTTACACGTGAGTATCCCCCCCATGTTTATGGAGGGGCTGGAGTTCACGTCGAGTATCTTAGCCGCGAGCTGGCAAGGGAGATTGAAGTCGAGGTTCATTGCTGGGGCCCGCAGCACTCTGACAATGGCAACCTGCAGGTGCGCGGGGCCGAGCCCTGGAGTGAGATTTCGAACGGAACCGAGGGCAAGTTCAAGGGCGCACTCGAGGCGTTCAGTCTCAACCTGACCCAGATAAAAGCTCTCGCGAACATCGACATTGTGCACACGCACACCTGGTACGTGTCGATGGCGGGCTATCTGGCCAAGAAGCTCTATGGCGTGCCTTTTGTCCTGACCACTCATTCACTGGAGCCCTTGCGGGCGTGGAAGGCGGAGCAACTGGGCAGCGGCTATGCCATGAGTTCGTGGATGGAGCGTACGGCGATTCTGGATGCCGACGCGGTGATTGCCGTTTCACAGGGCACGAAGGCGGATATTGTGCGCTCGTACCCTGACGTGAATCCCGCGCGCATTCACGTTATCTACAACGGCATTGATCTGAACGAGTATCAAAAGACATCGGACACGAAAGCGCTCATCGACCATGGGGTCGACCCATCGACGCCTTATGTGTTGTTTGTCGGGCGCATTACGCGGCAAAAGGGAGTGACGCACCTGGTGGATGCAATTCGCTATCTGCCACTGGAGACGCAAGTCGTGCTATGCGCGGGCGCTCCGGACACTCCCGAGATTGCCGCGGAGCTGCGCGCGAAGGTGGAGGCTGCGCGGAGGGATCACCCACGGATCGTCTGGATCGAGAAGATGGTGACGCTGCAGGACAAGATCCAGCTTTACAGTAACGCGCGCGTCTTCTGCTGCCCCTCGGTCTATGAGCCTTTCGGAATTATCAACCTTGAAGCAATGGCTTGCCAGGCGCCGGTCGTCGCCAGCGCTACGGGTGGCATCAAAGAAGTTGTCGTCGACGGAGAGACTGGATACCTGGTGCCGTTCGATCAAGATCCGGTGACGAGCTTTCCGATTGCTCCGGAGACTTTTGCGAAAGACCTGGCGGCTAAGATCGGTCCGCTGCTCGGGGATCCTGAGAAATGCCGGCGTTTGGGCGAGGCAGGACGACGACGCGTGGAGGAAATCTTCAGCTGGACGGCAATTGCACACCAAACGGTTGCGCTTTATCAGCAGCTCATTGAAGAAAAGACAAAGAGAGGCCGTTAGCCTCGTCTCACCCTGCGCGTGCGCCTGGAGAGAAGGCGGACCTGCTGAAACCCAACGATGTCTTACAGAAGAGCGTGACATTGCCATGACGAAGAGACCGGATGGACGCAGACGCGTCATTATCGAAGGGATAAGTCCAGCGGTGGATGGCGGGCGCTTTCCCGCGAAGCGCACTGCCGGCGATGAAGTTCGCGTTGAAGCCGATATTTTTACCGACGGTCATGACGCCATTGCCGCATCGCTGCTGGCGCACCGGGAGGGGTCCGATGAGTGGACCGAAATTCCGATGCGACCACTTGTGAATGACAGATGGGCTGCGGCATTTCGCGTGAGCGAGCTGGGCCGCTATGGGTTCAAGGTTCAGGGGTGGGTCGATCATTTCGAAACCTGGCGACGCGACCTGTTAAAGCGCATCAAGGCTGAGAGCGACGCTCCGGTCGATTACCTGATCGGCGCGGATCTCGTTGAGGCGGCGGCGGACCGGGCGACCGGCGGCGATGCAGCCTGGCTTGGCGAACGTGCGGCGGTCCTTCGTTCTGGAAAAGAGCCGAAGGAATTGCGGACATCCGCGACAGACCCGATGTTGCAGGAGTTTGTACAGCGCTTTCCCGACAAGCGATTTGCTGCGGAGTCGGACCGCGAGATGAGTATTGTCGTCGATCCCGTGCGCGCCCGGTTCAGCGCATGGTATGAGCTCTTTCCGCGTTCTACGTCAGACAAGGCCGGCGCTCATGGAACATTTGCGGATTGCGAGAAGCGGCTGCCCTACATCGCAGAGATGGGATTCAACGTCGTATACATGCCGCCGATTCATCCCATCGGCATCACGTATCGCAAAGGCCGCAACAACTCACCGGAAGCGGAACCGGGAGATTGCGGGAGTCCCTGGGCCATTGGCGCGACAGAGGGCGGGCACAAGGAGATTCTTCGCGAACTGGGAACCATTCGAGACTTCAAGCGCTTTGTAAAGAGTGCGAAGGAACTCAATCTGTCTGTTGCACTCGATATTGCGTTTCAGGTTTCGCCAGATCATCCCTACGTTCGAGCGCACGAGAACTGGTTCAAAAAACGACCCGATGGAACCATCCAGTACGCCGAGAATCCTCCGAAGAAGTACCAGGATATTTATCCGTTCGATTTTGAGAGCGAAGACTGGTCAGGCATGTGGGAGGAGCTGAAGAGCGTTTTTCTCTACTGGGCCGAGGCTGGAGTCACGGTCTTTCGCGTCGATAACCCGCACACGAAGGCATTTCCCTTCTGGGAGTGGGTGATTGCGGAGATCAAGCGCGATCATCCGGAAGCGATTTTTCTTGCGGAGGCTTTTACGCGCCCGAAGATCATGTATCGGCTGGCGAAGATCGGCTTCAGCCAGTCGTACACTTACTTCCCCTGGCGCAATTCGAAGCATGAGATTGCTGCATACCTCACCGAATTGACGCAGACGCCGGTGCGCGAGTTCTTTCGGCCGAATCAATGGCCGAATACGCCCGACATTCTTACCGAGTTCCTTCAGATGGGCGGCCGCTCGGCATTTGTTATTCGCCTGCTGCTTGCCGCGACTCTCGGAGCTAACTACGGAGTCTATGGGCCGGCATTTGAATTGCTGGAGAATCAGCCGGTGCGGCACGGGAGCGAAGAGTATCTCAACTCCGAGAAATACGAGATTCGCCAGTGGGATCTGCAGCGAGGGGACAGCCTCCGCCCGTTGCTTGCGCAGATAAACAAGATCCGCAATGAGAATGAGGCACTCCAGAACGACTGGTCGTTGAGATTTCACTCTACCGACAACGAACAACTGATTTCCTATACGAAGGAGTCAGAGGATCGGTCGAATCTTCTGGTGATTGTTGTCAATCTGGATCCGCATTACACGCAATCGGGGTTTGTGACCCTGCCACTCGAGGAACTGGAGATTCCGCCGGATAGGGCGTATGAGGCTGAGGATCTGGTGAGCGGCGAGAGGTATCTCTGGCATGGTCCGAGGAACTACGTGGAGCTGAATCCAGTGCGCATTTCAGGGCATATTCTCAAGATCCATCGCAGACTGAAGGTGGAGACGGACTTCGAGTACTTTCTTTGAGATCGATGGCGAGCTCCCCCGTGGGGGGCCGTCGAAAACAAGTCCCAATCTGAAAGCCGCAAAGCACGCATCAAACTAGCTTTGGAGACATTCAGTGTGAAGAAGCCGGCAAGTGCTACTGATCCGCTCTGGTATAAGGACGCGATCATTTACGAAGTCCACGTGCGAGCCTTCTCCGACTCCAATAATGATGGCATCGGCGATTTTCCGGGACTGATTTCGCGACTCGACTATCTTCAGGACCTGGGCATTACCTGCATCTGGGTACTCCCTTTCTTCCCCTCACCGCTGCGCGACGATGGATACGACATTGCGAACTATGTCGATGTCAATCCGTCCTATGGCACGCTGAGCGACTTCAAGGAATTTCTGAACGCGGCGCATCAGCGGAATCTGCAGGTGATGATCGAGCTGGTGATCAACCACACGAGCGATCAGCATCCGTGGTTCAAGGCAGCGCGGGCCGCCCCAGCCGGCTCACCGGAGCGCGACATGTATGTGTGGTCGCAGTCTGACCAGGTTTACAAAGACGCACGGATCATCTTTACCGACACAGAGAAGTCGAACTGGACTTGGGACGAGACGGCCAAAGCCTACTACTGGCACCGGTTCTTTTCGCATCAGCCGGATCTCAACTTCGACAATCCGAGAGTGCTTGAAGAGGTTTTGCAGGCGATGCGCTTCTGGCTCGACATGGGCGTGGATGCGCTGCGCATGGATGCGATTCCGTACCTGGTGGAGCGCGATGGCACTTCGTGTGAGAATCTGCCGGAGACGCACTCGGTGATCAAGGCAATCCGCGCGGCAATCGACGAGGAATACGCGAACCGGCTGATGCTGGCGGAAGCCAACCAATGGCCGGCGGATGTTCGCCCTTACTTCGGGGACGGCGACGAGTGCCACATGGCGTTTCACTTTCCGCTGATGCCGCGCATTTACATGGCGCTTCGGCAGGAGGACCGGCTTCCGATCACGGACATCATGGCGCAGACGCCACCGATACCGGATAACTGCCAGTGGGGCCTCTTCCTGCGCAATCACGATGAGCTCACGCTCGAGATGGTGACCGACGACGAGCGCGACTATATGTACTTTGCCTATTCGGCGGATCCGCGCATGCGCATCAACGTAGGCATCCGGCGCAGACTGGCTCCGCTGGTGGACAACAACCGGCGGCGCATCGAGCTGCTGAATTCACTGCTGCTGAGCTTTCCGGGAACGCCCATCCTCTACTACGGCGACGAGCTGGGGATGGGAGACAACATTTATCTTGGCGACCGCAACGGCGTGCGCACGCCCGATGCAATGGACCTCCGACCGCAACGCAGGGTTTTCCAAGTGCGATCCGGCAAGACTTTATTTTCCCGTGGTTATGGACCCGATCTACGGGTATCAGGTGGTCAATGTTGAAGCGCAATTGGCTGACCAGTCCAGCCTGCTGCACTGGAATCGCAACATGATCGCACTGCGAAAGCTGTTCCAGGTTTTCGGCCGGGGCTCGCTGACCTTCCTGAATCCGACGAACCGGAAGATTCTGGCGTACATCCGGGATCTCGATCGCGCTGACGGCACACATGAGATTGTGTTGTGCGTGGCAAACCTGAGTCGATTTGCGCAGCCAGTCTCGCTCGATCTTGCGGCTTATGCGGGAACGGAGCCGGTGGAGATGCTTGGCTATGTGGAGTTCCCCACGATCACCGAGTCGCCGTACCAGTTGACCCTGGCGCCATATTCCTTTCTGTGGCTCGAGTTGCAGGCTGCAAGCGACGAACGTGGAGTCTCTACCTGTGCCGCAACTTATGGCGGCGGAGAGCGCTGTGGATGGAGAGAATCAGCCGGATCTGTTGACTGCGGGCTGGCTCGGCTTGCTCAGCGGGAGCAGCCGGTTGCAATTGGAGGCTGCACTGCCGGCGTGGCTGCCGCGGCAACGGTGGTTTGGAGCCAAGAGTCGCAGGATTCAATCCTGCCGCGTGGTCTACTGGGTGGATCTTTCGCAAAGCGGAGAGAAGGCGGCACCGGGTTCGGCACGCCATACTGCCGCGCGCGCCATCTCGCCGGCGATCTTTTTCATCGAGGTTGATTTCTTCGACGGTGAGCCGAGCGTGTACCAGGTACCGCTAACGCTGAGCACTGGATCCGACGCGGACGAGATCAGCACGAAGTATGCGGACAGTATCGTAACCACAGTTACCTCATCTTCGGGGCTGGCCGTTCTGCACGACGCATTCGTGCTTGAAGATTTCCGGGAAGCTCTGCTCGCGATGATCGAGCACAATATCAGTCTCGCGCCTTCGAGCGCCCTCATGCGCAATACAGCAAGCTCGGACGCGGCTGAATCAGAGCACACGAATGGGGGGGTGGAGTGGGTTTCGGCTGGAAATTCGACAGCCACAGCCGTTGCGCCGAAACCGCTCACTGCTCAACCGGGAGAAGCGGCCTCGGTGTCGCGGTCCGATGCTGCGACCATTGCCTCGGCAAGTGCGCAACGGAAGGGACCTGACGAATCGCCGTCAGCAGGCGGGGATGGATCGTTCGCAGGGCGTCTCGTGGGCCAAGCGTCCAAGGCCTTCACGGACGCGCATAGAGCAAATCGAAGGCCATCCAGAACAGGGTCAGCGGAACAATCGAATACGTCGATCATCTACGGCGACAAGCTCATCTTGAAGTTCTTCAGGCGGCTGGAGCCGGGCGAGAACCCAGATGTGGAGATTGGCCGATTTCTGACGGAAGTGGCGCACTATCCGCGGATTGCGCCGTTCCTGGGAGAGATATCGCTCTTTCCGGAGAGCCACGAAAAGATCACCGTCGCCGTGCTGCAGGGGCTCGTTACAAAAAGCAGAGACGGGTGGGAGTGGTTTCTCGAGGAGGTTGCGGGTTTTCTCGGCCGAGCTACGGATATTCCGGAACCACCGGAATTGCCGGCACCGAGCTTTGCAGGTGAGCGCGAATCTTCACTCGATGTGCCAGATGCTGCTCGACCTTCTCTGGAAGCTGCTGCGCTGTTGGGACGAAGGACGGCGGAGATGCACCTTGCTCTGAGCAGCTCAACCAGAGAAGCCGCTTTCGCGCCGGAACCCTTCCACAAAGAGGATCTGGAGCAAGATGCACAGCGGATTCAGGCTCAGGTTTCAGCGAGCATGGAGGCTCTCAAGCAAAGATTGTCCGCGCTCGACGAGCCAACGACCGATGCGGCGGGCTTATTGATCTCAAAACGGCGTGAACTGATTGCCCGCAGCCGGTCCATCATTCTTTCAGGGGTCGGTGGGCAGCGAATCCGGATTCATGGCGACTTCCATTTGGGACAAACGCTGCGAGTGGGCGATGAGAAGGACTCCGGCGGCGATTTTGTGTTTCTCGACTTTGAGGGCGAACCGGCCCGGCCGTTCGAGGAACGGCGGCGAAAACAGTCGCCCTTGAGGGATGTCGCTGGGATGCTTCGATCATTTTCATACGTTGCCCATGCTGGTTTGCGGCGGTTTCTTGATCTTGGATCCGGAGTGGAGCTAACCCCGGATATCGACCGTCCGGTCGCGTGGGCACGGGCGTGGCAGGGTCTGGCTTCGGCTGAGTTTATCGGTGCTTACCGGGAGACAATCGCCGCCAACGCTGCTCTTTTGCCGCCGCCACCGCAAACCCAGATTCTGCTGGATGCGTATCTGCTGGAAAAGGCACTGTACGAGTTGCTTTACGAATTGAATCACCGGCCTTCGTGGCTGCAGATTCCGATTGCGGGTATCCTATCGTTGTTGAAGTGACCGGCATCAAACGTCTAAGACCATTCAGCGCATTGCTTATTCCCCCAGACAGATATGGCGACAGCGAATACCGTTTCCGAGACACAGACTTCCTCTGCACCGGCGAGGACCGGTCTGCTGGTCTTTATCGCTCCAATGGCGTCCGAGCAGATGGAGAGTATCTTCGCGGCGCTGACCGCTTGGTTTCCCGCAGATGAATTGGTCATTGCCACCCCCAACGATCCTGTCGGAGCCGTACCTTCGAATCTTCGCGTTGTCTCGACGGCTGCATCCAATGCTGTCTGGCCGATCGCTGCGACCGATTTTGTGAATGCCTATCGGGTTGCGAAGGAGCATGAAGCGCGAGGAATTCTGATGCTTGGGCCGGGCGCCGACTCTCTCCATTCGACTGCATTGCGAAGGCTTGCCAATACGGTTCTGGAATCGCAGACGGATGTGGCTCTTCCGTATTATTTGCTGCCGCCGCACACGGGTTTGGTCAATTCCGCCATTCTGTTTCCGTTGACGCGCTCGCTGTTTGCATCCCGGATGCGATTTCCGCTGTCGCTCGATATGGCATTTTCCCTTCGCATGGCCGAGCGGCTGGCGAACGCGGGGCAGCGCCTTGCATCTCTCAGCCAGGGCGACGCGATTCTATGGCCTGTGAGCGAGGCATGTGCGGCCGGCTTGACGATCGACGAGGTCGATGTGGGTCCGCGGATGCTTCCTCAACCGGCCGAGCCCAACATCAATGCGATTCTGACCCTGGTTACCGGATCCATCTTCGCGGATATCGAAGCGAAGGCGGCATACTGGCAACGGCCCAGGAGGTTGCCGCCGGAACAGCACACAGTTATCGAGCCGCGGGCAACCAACGGAGCGGTGGACATTGTGCCGATGGTCGAAGGCTTCCGAATGGCTTTTACGAACCTGCAGGAGATCTGGTCGCTCGTTCTCGCGCCGAATTCTCTGCTGGGGCTTAAAAGGCTGTCGGTGGTGGAGCCAAAGGCATTTCGAATGCCCGAGAGCTTGTGGGCACGAATCGTATTTGACTTTCTGATCGCATACCGATTGCGCACGATCAACCGCGGGCATTTGCTTGGTGCGCTGATCCCTCTTTATCTTGCCTGGGTTGCGGGGCACATGAACGTGACGGCCGCCGGAACGAGCGCGGAGTCGCACATCGAGGCGCAAACAGCAGCTTTTGAAGCAGACAAGCCATATATCGTCTCGCGCTGGCGCTGGCCGGATCGATTCAATCCGTAGTTGTCATCATTTGTGGGCTAGTGAAGATTAAAGGACCGGGGATTGAGCCATTCAAGGAGTGAGTCCGATGCACAAATTGCTTGCTACGATGCTCCAGACAGTTCAAGAGAATGTTCCGCCCGCTTACAGTGACAATGCATCCATCTGGCATCACATGTCGGACGCTCTCCATCAATCGCTCTATCGGGTGCTCTCGCTCTTGATTGCTGTTCTGCCGGGAATATTGGCTTTCTTCGTGGCGCTGGCGTTATTCACGGCGATCGGCGTTGGGCTCTCTGCCGTGTTGCGGCGGGGACTCACCTTTTTGAAATTCGACGAGCGCACTAATCGTAATCGCAGCAACGTCGAATGGGCGCCATCGAGTTCTCCAACTACGCTGGTTGCGCGCGTCTCATTCTGGGGGTGCGTGCTGCTGGGGTTGATTATCGGTGTCTCGGCTTTTGATGCGTCTTACGCGACGGGCACGACGCTTCCGGTATCCATGCTGCCTTACCTGACACACGCAGTGGGTGCGATTCTGCTGCTTATTGCAGGCAATGTAATCGCGCGCTTTCTGGCACGGTCGGTTCTGATTGGAGCGGTGAACGCGCAACTCCAGTACGCTCGTGTCCTCTCGCTCGGGGTGAAATGGCTTGTGCTGGTACTGACTGCGGCGATGGTGCTGGATCACTTGCAGGTTGGCGGAAGGATTGTGGAGCTGGCCTTCAGTATCCTCTTCGGGGGAATTGTTCTTACCCTGGCTCTCGCGGTTGGATTGGGCTCGCGCGACCTGGTGAGCCGCTCACTCGGAACTCACGTTGATCGTGCGGTCGATCGCGGCATTCCGCCGCAGAGCGAAGCAGCGCCGAGCGGGACAGAGCCGATCCGCCACGAGACGATCCGTCACTTCTGAGGCCGGGAAGGATCCGGGGCAGCACTGATCACCGCGACTGTATCGGGAGGAAGGATCAGGGCAGAGCCGCTAGCCGGCGGGTTGGAGCGCGAGGAGAGGAGAAGTCGATCGCCTTCGCGAAGAGGAAAGTTGCAGCCGGATTTACCGAGATTGCAGATCACTCTCATGTCACCACGTTCCATGCAGATCCATTTGTCCGCCTCGTCGAAGGAGACGGATGTGTTTCCGGGTTCTCCATTGTTCAAGGCCGGAGTGGAGCGACGCAGGCGAATCAGCCGGCGGCACCAGTCGAGCATTTCGGCGTGTTCGGGGCCGGGTATCTCACTCCAGTTGAGCTTTGATCTTTCGAGAGTCTCGCGACGCGCCGGGTCGGGAATCGAATCGGGATCCCAACCAAAGGCTGCAAATTCCTTCCGTCGGCCCTCTGAAACCGATCGGGCCATATCCGGGTCTTTGTGGTCGGCGAAGTATTGAAAGGGAGATGAGGCCGCCCACTCTTCACCCTGGAAGAGCATGGGGACGAAGGGTCCAAGGAGGACAAACGCGGCCGCGATCTTCGCGCGATCCAGTCCGGCGATCTGGGCGATTCTGTCCCCGATGGCGCGATTGCCAACCTGGTCGTGGTTCTGGATGTAGCCCAAGAAGCGATGCTGGGAAAGGTGCGCAGCGGACCGGCCGTGTGAGCGCCTGCGGTATCGCGAATAGATGCCGTCGTAGACGAATGTCTTCTCAAGAGATTTGGCAAGTTGGCGGAGTGAGCCGAAGTCTATGTAGTAGCCCATTCGCGGACCCGGATCCAGAACTGCGAAAAGCGCATGGTGAAAGTCGTCGTTCCATTCGGCGTCGATCCCGAGTCCACCGGATTCGCACCGCGTGACGATTCGTGGGTCGTTCAGATTGCTTTCCGCGATGAGAACGAGGCGTCGCTCCAGAACGTTGGCCAAAGCTGCGGTCTCGTCCGCGAGCTGCTCCAGAAAGTGGACGGCAGAGCGGTCGATGAAGGCATGAACAGCGTCGAGGCGCAATCCGTCGATGTGAAAATCGCGCATCCACATGATCGCGTTGTCGCAGAAGAACCGCCTGACTTGGTGCGCGCGGGCTTCTTCGAGATTGACGGCTCCGCCCCAGAGGGTGCGGTGCGATTTTGTGAGATAAGGGCCGAACTTACTGGCGTAGTTGCCGACGGGACCGAAGTGGTTATACACAACGTCAAGCAGGACGGCGAGGCCCCTGGTATGCGCCTCGTTCACAAAGCGCTTCAGGGCATCGGGGCCGCCATAAGGTTCGTGCACGGCGAAGAGCGCTACACCGTCATAGCCCCAACCATATTCACCCTCAAACGAAGCCACGGGCATCAGTTCCACATGGGTTACGCCAAGTTCGACAAGATGGTCGAGCTTTTCGATGGCCGCATCGAGAGTGCCGCGGGGAGTAAACGTCCCGATGTGCAACTCGTAGATGACGGCAGCCGGCAATGGGGGTGGGTGAAATGCAGTGTCGGTCCATTGAAACGTGTTGTGATCGTAGACGCGGGAAAGTCCGCTGACTCCGTTGGGCTGCCAAAGGGAGCGAGGATCGGGGTAGCAAGCGTTGCCATCGTCGATCACGAAGCCGTAGTCGGTTCCGGGACCAGCGTTGTTGAGTTCAATGAGCCACGAGCCCTGGTCGTTCGGCCCCTGCATCGGGTGGCCGGCGCCGCCAACTCTAATTGCCATGTGCGTGGCGAAGGGCGCCCAGACCTCGAATCGATGCATGGACTTCTCCCTCTTGCTTGATGAACAAGTCGATGGGAACGACAGAGACTAACAGAACCTGGCTCTTCCGCGCGTACTGGCAGTTTAGCCAGTGGTGCATCGAACAGATCTTCGCAAATACTAGGCCGGATCGACAGAGAAGCGCGGAAGGTGATCAAGACTATGGAAAAGAACACGGCTGCCGTCTCAACGCCAGGTTCCATATCGAATCTGTTAAGCAGTTTATCCGGAGCGGAGAAGCAGTTTCTCTCCGGCAAGCGCGACCGCGGCGCGGATCTAGAGAGTGCTGTCAGAATCTTTCTGGAGTTCCTTCGCGGCTTTGAGTTCTTTGGCGATATCGATCGCCCCTGCGTGACGGTGTTTGGTTCTGCACGATTTGCGGCCGGTCACCGCTATTACGAAATGGCCCGGCGACTCGGAAGCCTGCTGGCGCAAGCTGGTTACGCAGTCATGACGGGAGGCGGGCCCGGAATTATGGAAGCCGCCAACCGCGGAGCCAGAGAGGCCGGCGGAGTGAGCCTGGGCTGTAACATCATTTTGCCGAAGGAGCAGCACGAGAATCCGTATCTCGATCGCTTCATCGAGATGGATCACTTTTTCGTTCGCAAGGTAATGCTGGTGAAGTATTCGCGCGCATTTGTGGTGATGCCCGGCGGTCTTGGCACGCTCGATGAGGCCTTCGAGACGTTGACACTGATTCAATGTGACAAAGTGGAGCGGTTCCCGATTGTGGCCATGGGATCAGACTTCTGGGGGCAGATGAAGACGTTTGTTCATGGGGCTTTGGTGAGCGAAAAGACCATAAGCCCTGAGGACCTGGAATTGTTGCGTATTACCGACTCTCCCGAAGATGCCGTCAAGTATCTCGGCGAAGGCATCGTCCATTTGGCGGCCTCCGAAGGAGCGATAGATTAGTTCCGTTCGTTGCGGAAATGAAAAATGCACTCGGGTCGGAGCCATGGGAATGGCGAAGTGAGGAAGTTGTGAAGGTGACTCTGTTTGGAGCGGCTTCAGGCGAAGTGACCGGGTCTGCCTATCTTGTCGAATCGGGAAGCTCGAAGGTACTGGTCGATTTCGGAATGTTTCAGGGCGTTCCGAACGCGGACGAGAAGAACCGCGTTGCAAAATGGTATACGTTTCGGAAATTGAATTCCGTGCTGGTCACACATGCCCACCTTGACCACACGGGCCGGCTTCCAATCCTTGCTCAGCGCAGGTTTGCCGGACCCGTCTACTGCACAAAGGCCACGGCGGAGTTGGCGGGCCTGATACTCCGCGATGCGGCTCGAATCCAGGAGAATGACAACCTGCGGGTCAACCGCCATCGTCAACGGGAAGCGAAACCACCCACCAAGCCGCTGTATTCCACCGAGGATGTCGAAAAGGTCGTAACCCGCTTTCGCACGGTTGAATATGACAAAGCGACCACCGTGGCACCGGGCGTTGAAGCGCGATGGATCGAAGCCGGACACCTGCTGGGTTCGGCGAGCATACAGCTCACCGTTGAGGAAGACGGGAGAAAGAAGACGGTTGTATTTTCCGGTGATCTGGGACCATCCATCCTTCCATTTACGAGGTCTTCGGAGGCAATTGAAAAAGCGGACGCGGTTTTTCTTGAATCCACTTATGGGGACCGCAATCATCGGCCATTCAAGGAAACGGCGATGGAGTTCGCCGAGGCTGTCCGCCGTGCGTCGGAGCAGGGCGGAAAGATCCTGGTGCCAACATTCGCGGTCGGTCGTGCGCAACTTCTGGTTGTGCTGCTTGCTTACCTGTTTCGCAAGAAGGAAGTGAAGCCGTTTCCGGTTTATCTCGACAGTCCGATGGCAATCGAGGCTGCGAAGGTGTACATGAACCATCCCGAACTTTGGCATGACCGGCTGAAGGAAATTGTGCGAGAGCGTCCGTTGCGAGAGGAACTCGCAGCCACGAAATCGAAGGTGTGCGTGACTCCCGAGGAGTCGCGCGCCTTGAATGAGAAGCAGGGCACATGCATGATTCTTGCCGGAGCCGGGATGTGCAACGCCGGGCGAATCCTGCACCACCTGCGGAACAACGTTTGGAAGCCTGAGACATCCGTGGTGATCGTGGGCTACCAGGGGCACGGGACAATTGGACGGGCACTTGTGGAAGGCGCAAAGGATGTCCGCATATTCAGTGAGCGGATTGCGGTGCGGGCGTCAGTCCGCAGCCTGGGTGGATTCAGCGCGCATGCCGGCCAATCCGACCTTTTGAACTGGCTGTCGCCGATGGCGCCGTGCCGGCCCAGGGTATTTCTGACCCATGGAGAAGATCGCGCCCGCGAGGCACTGGCTGCGTGCATTGAACAGAGGTTTGGGATCAAGGCCGCATTGCCAGGCTACGGGGAGAGCGTCGAGCTGTAAACAGTCTCCTGGGAACCGGCCTTGGGCAGTGGAGATCAATTTCCTTTCGGTTCCGGGAGCTTTGACAGGTGGTAGATGGCCGCCGCGGCGGTGTACTGCACTTCCGGCTTTGGATCGGCCATTGCGCCCATGATCCCGACAATGAGCCCCGGATCGTTTCGTTGCGCGATCGCATCCAGGGCGGCAGCCCGGATGATCCAGGTCTTGTCAACCGGGGCCTTCACAAGAGCCTCGCCGCCTTTCGTGAAGGAGTCGTAGGCGGGTGCAGCCGCGGCTTTCACGAGAGCCTCGCCGCTTTTCGGATCGGGGTCATGGGCCAGTGCAACCGCGGCGGCTGCACGAACTGGTGAGACGTCGTCCTTGGTTAGGGTCCTGTAGACACCGTAGCTAAGTCCGCCAAAAGGAACGAAACCGATTCCAGTTTCAAAGCCGAATTTCGCCATCTTGTTGGGATCGCTCAGCATCTTTTTCTCCTCGTCGATCAGGCCCTGGCCGCTCTTGCGCTCACCCGTTAAAACTGCGTAGTAGACCAGGTATGCGCTTGGGTCGCCGAGGAGCCTCAGCGATCCCGCCGCGGCAAGGACTACACCGACGTCCGGGTCCTTTAAGGCTCGCTTGAGGCCTGGAATTGCCCTCTTAGCTCCCATGTGGCCGAGGGCTATTGCGGCAGCGCTGCGAACCTCAACGGAAGAGTCTTGCAAAGAACCTAAAGCGAGCTTCTCGGCGGCAGAGTCATGCGGAACGAGGCCCAGTGAGCGAATAGCAGTTGCCCTTATGTGAGCACTCTTGTCCGATGCACCGGCCGACAGAAGGCTCCAGGACTGTTGTTCAGGAGTCTGGGCTGAAAGCAGCGAGAACGACGTAACAAAAAAAACCAGGCTTGCGAGCGACTTCACACAGGAATTTCGATCGATTGGATACATTTCTTCTCCAGACTGGGTTAGACGCTCAATTTACATCGCGCAAGCGGTCAGTGCGGTAAGAAGGCCTGCAGCGTTTTCAAGTTGAATCAATGACGGGCCATGATCACCGGAATTTATTTGACGGATGAGCGAGAGCGGCCAATCAAAGGTGGTGACTGTAACAGCTTAAACTAGAGCGCTTTGCAGCTGGTAGCGCACGAAGAGGAATGGGGTCAACTGACAGAATTGTCAGTTGTGGCTTTGCCGAATTCGCGGTGGAATGAGTTCGGCGCTGCACTCCTCCTGCACGTTCCCAGGAGTGCTTTGCCTGGGCTAGAGCAGTGAAGCGAGCAGCGACCCACGGCTGGTTAATAGCGGCATTCATTCTGTTTATTTCTTACGCCGCGCCTTTCGTCAGATCCCAGGAGTCCCTCGACACCCGGGAAGGGGACGACAGCGCGAAGTTGCGCCTGCCTTCGGCCACACTGGACGACCCGGAAGAAACGAACCTGCTGAACGCAGCGAAGCCCGCCAAGACAAATGCCTACGTTTCCGTTTCCCTGCCAAGCCGGGAGACGGGAGTGGACTGGCGCGGTGTTCTGTTGAGTTCAGCCAATTTCCTGGCTCTTGAGCACACCTTTCGCTACGCAACGGAAGACGAGACGAGATATTGGATCAAGGACTTTTCCGCTTCGGGATACGCCGACTCTGTTGGCAGTCTTCACGGGTGGGGAGATGGGGATCCGTTTCTGGTCAACTATGTCGGCCACCCGATGCAGGGCGCGGTGAGCAGCTACATGTGGCAGCACAATGATCGCGCCTTTCGCACGGCTGAGTTTGGGAGAAATCGCCGGTACTGGAAAGCCAGGCTGCGCGGGATGGCGTTTGCGTATGTTTACAGCGTTCAATTCGAGATTGGTCCGGTGAGCGAAGCGTCGCTTGGAAATATTCAGTCGCGATGGCCGCAGTTTGGATTTGTTGACCAAGTTGTGACTCCGACGATCGGGATGGGTTGGGCTGTTACAGAAGATGCGATCGACCGCATGTTCATTCAGCGATTGGAAACCCACTTCGCCAATCCGTATGCCCTGGTTTTCATACGCGGCGGATTGAACCCAGCCCGATCCTTCGCCAACCTGATGACCGGAAAGGTTCCCTGGAGCCGAGACGATCGCCCCGGCCTCTTCAAGCGGGTGCCGGAATACGCCCGCGCCGCGGCGTTCAAGCCCGGGGCCGGCGAACTTCCACCCGTCGATCCGCCCCCAGGCGTGGCGCCATTCGATTTTTCTTTCAACGCGACAGGCCGACAGTACCTCGGAAATACCGATGCAGGGACATGTGTAGGCGGCGGAGGGACCTCTGGATTCAGGCTGGCGCGCGAGTGGCAGGCAATGCTGGATGTGGGCGGATGCAGGATGCTTGAATGGAGAGCCCATTGGAGCGGCGATGCACTGACATACGCAGCGGGACCGCGCTGGACTCCAGATGTGTCAAAGAAATGGGTCCCGCATCTGGAGGTGCTTGTCGGAGGGATCAAGGTCACCCAGGAGTACAGAGACCCGACTCTGGAAGCCGAGGCAGCAAGCATGCCCGACAAAAATGAGCAGGAAGATATCGCAAAGCATAATTTCTACACCACGGACTGGGATCAAGCTGGATTCGCGATGCATTTTGGAGGGGGTCTGAATCTGAGACTGAACAACGCTCTTGAACTGCGAGTAGCGAACGTCAGTTATGAGCATTCCTGGCTAGGCCCGATGCACGGAATCCAGTATCGCAATGCTGTGCAGTTCAGTGGTGGATTGGTGATCCGCATGGGGACGTGGTGAGCGAAGATCCCAGCCGGAGGATATCATTCGTCCGGCGGGACGCAATCAGCGCTGCCCGGGTTCCGATATCAAGACTACGACTGATCGAGGACCGGCCAGGTAGGACTGACCAATGGGGGGCTGTGCGTTGTTCCACTCCGTGATGTCCTCCGGCGATTCCAGAGTTGTGTCGATCCAGCGATGCCAATGCAGATTTTCCTCGCGCGGGGGAAGCTCAAACGTCAGCGGTTCCCAATATGCGTTCAGAATCACGTGGAAGCAGATGCGCTCGCTCTCCGCCTCAACGCTCAGGGCAAGCGAATGCGAATCATCGCCCCAATCCGGCTGATTCAGCTTTGTCCCATGCCAGGCTTTGTTGGCTGTCCTAAGTTGTTCATTCAGGCTCTGACGCCTAAGCTCCGGGCCGATATCGCGCCGCATGCGGCGTTGAATCGCCAACTTAACGAACCGACGCATGTCCGCGTGGGCATCGAGCAGCGACCAGTTCAACCAACTGATTTCGTTGTCCTGACAATAGGCATTGTTATTGCCGAGCTGCGTCTGACGGACTTCGTCTCCCATGAGGATCATCGGGACACCCAGAGAGAATATTGTGACGACCAGGAAGTTTTTCACCTGGCGGTTTCGCAATCTCTCTACATCAGGATGGTCGGTTGGGCCATCAATGCCGCAGTTCCAGCTGTGATTATCGTTGGCCCCGTCGCGGTTGCCCTCGCGGTTGGCGTCATTGTGCTTATTGTTGTAGGTGACGAGATCGTTGAGCGTGAAGCCGTCGTGGCAGGTTACGAAATTCACACTCTGCTCGGCCTCGCGTTCCTGATGTCCATAAATATCGGGGCTGCCAAGGAAGCGGTCCGCAATGCGCCTGACCGACCCGCGTTCGCAACGGAAGAAATCCCGGACGTCGTCACGAAAGCGTCCATTCCATTCTTTCCAACTGTCACCGATGAAGCTGCCGACCTGATAGAGGCCGGCGGCATCCCATGCTTCCGCAATGAGTTTGATGCCGGCCAAACGCGGATCAGATTCGATATCCCAAAGTACCGGTGGGTTTGATAGAAGCGCTCCCGACGAGTCTCTCGCAAGAATTGACGCAAGATCAAAGCGAAATCCGTCGACGTGCATCTCTTCCACCCAATAGCAAAGGCTGTCGACGATCATCCGGCGGACGACGGGATGATTTGCCTGGAGGGTATTCCCTGTTCCGCTGTAGTTTGCGTAATGAGATTGATCGCTTTCGAGAATGTAGTAGGCGGGGTTGTCGATTCCCCGAAAGCAGAGTGTCGGCCCGAACTCGGACCCTTCGGCAGTGTGGTTGAAGACTACATCGAGTATTACTTCGATTCCTGCCTGGTGAAGGGCCTTCACCATCGCGCGGAATTCGTTGACCGGTCCTGAAAGGCTTTCATCCGAACTGAAAGCTTGATGAGGAGCGAAGAACGAAACCGGAGCATAGCCCCAGTAATTTATGAGCCCGATCGGGCAGTCCTGCGGATCGAATTGAAACACGGGCAGCAGCTCGACAGCCGTGATGCCAAGGTCCTTGAGATACGGGATCTTTTCGATGACGCCGGCATACGTGCCGCGCAGATGATCGGAGACTCCCGAACTGTCGTGGCGAGTGAATCCTCGCACGTGCATCTCGTAAATGATCGTGCGGGAGGAGGGCCGCCGCAACGGTTCGTCGCCCTCCCAGTCGAAGGATTTCAAATCGACGACTGCGCTTTTCATCGAGTTGGCCAGATCAGCAGCTTCTTCGCATAACGCCTTGCGGTTGTAACCCGCGGGAATGACGACGCGTCGACCGTATGGATCGAGAAGAAGTTTGGAAAAATCAAAGCGCAGACCGGCTGCCGGCTCAAACGGTCCTTCGATACGGAAGGCGTATATCTGCCCGTCTCGCAGACCTGGAACAAACGTGTGCCAGTAGTGATAGGTGTGGTTGGTTACCGGATCGAGACGGACAACACGTGAAGGCTGCGGATCATCCTCGCGATCGAAGAGCAGCAGCTCAACCCCCGAGGCCGAGCGCGAGAAGATGCTGAAGTTCACGCCATCGGGCGCGAGGGTCGCGCCCAGCGGGAAAGGGTGTCCGGGATTCGACTCTCGCGGAGTGGAAATTATGGCACCGGGCATGGCTCAGCACTCCAGATTTCAGAGGCGTACTCGGCGATCGTTCGGTCGCTCGAGAATTTACCGGAGCCGGCAATGTTCAGGATCACCTTGTGCGCCCAGCCGGCCCGGTCCTTATACAAGGATGTGAGTTTGCCGTCAGCTTCGAGATACGATCCAAGGTCAGCCAAATGCATGTAGAAATCACCGCTGTCGAGAAGCAGCTTGCGAAGCGGCTCAAACATGCCGGGCTCGTTGCGGCTGAAATAGTTGGAGAAGATCAGATCCAGAGCAGCCTTGGTTTCAGGATCATTTTCATAGTGCCAGCGCGGGTTGTACCAACTGCGGTTCCTTGCGACCTGATCGGCGGTGAGGCCGAAGAGGAAGAAGTTTTCCTCGCCCGCAGCCTCAGCCATTTCGATGGTGGCACCGTCGCGGGTGCCGATTGTCAATGCGCCGTTCATCATGAATTTCATATTGCTGGTCCCGCTCGCCTCGTAACCCGCGGTCGAAATCTGGTTGGATACGTCAGTCGCGGGAATCAGCCGTTCGGCGAGTGAGACCGAGTAGTCCGGCAGGAACACGACACGAATTCGACCACGGACGGCTGGATCTCCTTCAATCGTTCCTGCGAGATTATTGATGAGCTTGATGATGAGCTTTGCGATCTGATAGGCAGGCGCAGCTTTTCCTGCGAAGAGGAAAGTTCGTGTCGCCATCTCGAAGTTGGGGTCGTTTTTCAGTCGGTTGTAGAGCACAACGATACGAAGGGCGTTCAGCAATTGCCGTTTGTATTCGTGGATGCGCTTGACCTGGCTGTCGAAGATGGTGTCCGGCGCCAACACAACCCCAGACCTCTGGCGAATCCAGGAGGAGAAGCGGAGCTTGGCTTCGTACTGCGATCGGTGAATTGCATCCTGGAAGGGTTTATCGTCTGCAAGAGATTTCAGCCGGCTGAGTTGCCCAAGATCTCGAACCCAGCCATCGCCGATGGCATCGGTGATCACGCGAGCCAGCGCCGGGTTTGCGAGGAGAAGCCATCGGCGGGGTGTGACGCCGTTGGTCTTGTTGTTGAAGCGTTCGGGGAACATCTCCGCGAAATCTTTTAGCGTGGTTGTCTTGAGAAGCTCCGAGTGAAGAGCGGCAACGCCGTTCGTGCTGTGCGATCCGACGATCGCCAGGTTGGCCATGCGGACTTGCCGATCGGACCCTTCTTCCACCAGGCTCATGCGCGCGCTGCGTGCGTCATCCAGTGGAAATGCTTCCTGCACTGCATGGACAAGGCGCCGATTGATCTCAAGGATGATTTCAAGGTGCCGGGGAACCATGGCTCCGAGCCAGGCAAGCGGCCATTTTTCCAATGCTTCAGGCAAGAGAGTGTGATTGGTGTAGGCCAGAGTCCGCTTCGTGAGATCCCAGGCCACATCCCATTCGAGGTGCGCCTCGTCGAGCAAGATTCGCATGAGTTCGGGAACCGCGAGGGCGGGATGAGTGTCGTTGAGCTGAATGGCGGCCTTTTCAGGAAGAGCGTTCCAGTCGTCGTTTCGCAGCCGGAAGCGGCGTATGAGGTCCGCCAGTGAACATGCGGCGAGGAAATACTCCTGAACGAGCCGCAGCGCGCGGCCGCAGTGTGTGGAATCGTCGGGATAAAGCACGCGCGTGGTCGTCTCTGCGGAGAGAGTCTCCGCCAGTGCTCCGATGAAATCCCCGCTGCTGAATTCATGAAAATCAAAGTAGTCGGCTGTCGACGCTGTCCAGAGGCGAAGCGTGTTGATGGTCTTGCCGCCGTATCCAACCACCGGGCGGTCATACGGAATGCCGATGAGGGTTGAGGGATGACCGGGGATAACCTTGAACGCTCCGCCATGGAGTTCGAAAGAACAGCCGAGTTTGATCTCCACTGTCTCTTTGGGGCGGGCGACCTCCCAGGGGTCTTGCCAGCGCAGCCAGTTATCCGCGGATTCCGTTTGCCAACCGTCGTTTAATCCCTGCTTGAAGATGCCGTATTCGTATCGCAGACCGTAGCCCATCGCAGGAAGTTGCATGGTTGCCATGGAGTCGAGGAAGCAGGCCGCCAGGCGCCCGAGGCCACCGTTTCCTAATCCGGCGTCCGGCTCCTGTTCGAGAAGTTCGAGCCAGTCGATCCCTTTCAGCTTCTGGGAGGGGTTAATGATGGGGTCGAGCATCATGTTCGTGACATTGTTCGCCAGGGATCGTCCGATGAGGAACTCCATCGAAAGGTAGTAGACGCGCTTTGCGTTCTCTCGCATGTAGGTGTCTTCCGTCGCAACCCAACGCTGTGACATCACGTCGCGAATTGAATGAGCGAATGCCTCAAAGCGATCGCGAGAGCCCACCGCGCGAGGAGGAAGGACATTGTCGAAGAGAAGGTGGCGGTCGTAAAGTGCGCCGCTCACTCCCGTGAACTTAATTGCACCGCAGCCGTACTGATTCAGAAGACTCGTTACAGGAGTACGAACCACGGTTTGTACTTTCGTCTTTGGCTTTTCGATTGCTGGGGCCTTTTTGGCCATGGCATCGCCTCCAATGCACCTCTTCACGCGGTGCCGTCAGCTCTATCGTAGGAACGATCTCGTGAGGGATTCTACTGGCAGTTTTGCTAGGCAAGCGGAAGCAACCCAGCGGTTCTGACCGCCAGAAACAGCCAGACTGCCGTCTGGTAGGACACCGCGTCGTTGCACAATCATTTTGGCGAGCGTTTTAGCCTTTTGGGCAGTTTCACCGAACCTCACCGCACACCGTTTGGGACAATTCCGGCAATTTCTCTATTGCCATTTCACGGCTTGATAGGTTTACTACACGAGTTGAGCCCGGTCGCGCGTTCGTTCTTGCGTCTGGAAGTTGCTGCATGGTAAGCTCTTGCCTCAGTCCCCGGGTGCTTCCCTCACATTTTTTCAACGCTTGCCCGTGCAATTGGAGCCCTACTTAATTGGACTCACGAACTGTTGTTCGCCGATCCTTACTCCTGGCGGTCCTTGCCGGGGCGCTCTTGTCTCTTTGTCACGCGCAGGACAGCTCTTCCTCACCTCCGCGGCCCGCGGCTCAACCGAGCGCGGAGATCGGGATGCCTGTTCTCCACAACTATTCCGCGAAGGAGTACAACGGCGGCGGCCAGATTTGGGCTTCTCTGCAGGATAGCCGCGGGCTGATGTACTTTGGCGTCTCGGCCGGGACGGTTCTCGAGTTCGATGGGGTGACATGGCGGAAGATCTTTGTTCCTGCCAGTGTGGTGCGGTCACTTGCCAGCGACGACGGCGTGAAGATCTGGGTTGGCGCCAATGCGAACTTCGGCTATCTTGCGCCAGACTCTGCCGGAACGCTGCAGTATGTGTCGCTCCTCGAGAAGATTCCCGCAGAGCATCGCGGGTTCACAGATGTCTGGCAAACGCTTCCGACAAAACAGGGGGCCTTCTTTCGCAGCTACGAGCGCCTCTTCCGGTGGGACGGTCAACAAATGCATGTGTGGGTTCCGGAGCCGGGAAGCAGATTTCAGGCACTCTCGGAAGTCCGCGGCCACATATACACAGCCCAGGAAGGGATCGGGCTGCAGGAGATCGTCGGCGACGAGCTCCGCACGGTTCCTGGCGGCGACGCCTACAAGAGCTCGATCAAGCTCTTCCTTCACCCGTACGACGACAGCCACATCCTTGTTTCTGCGCGCGATGGCTCGTTGACCCTGTACGACGGCCAAAAGGTAACTCCATTCAAGACCGATGCAGACCAGTATCTAAAACAGCATCGGCTCTACACGTCCACCCTTCTCAGCGATGGACGCATCTGCGTCACCACACTGAGCGGCGGCGCGGTGATCATACGGCACGACGGCACTCTTGAGGAGACGATTGACGAGGGTGCGGGACTGCTTGGTTCCGATATCCTTTCCGCCTATCAGGACCGGGAGGGAGGACTTTGGCTTGGGTCCGATCCCGGTGTAGCTCGCGTGGATGTGAATTCCCCTATCTCGATCTTTTCGCGCGCATCAATACTGGATGTAATCCGATTCAAGGGATCGATCTATGCTTCAGGAGTCTCGGGCCGCTCTGGTGTAAGCCGGCTTATCTCCGACCCGCAGACGCATCGACCGTCCCTTTTTTCGCTTAAGGGTCCAAGTCAGGGTTGGAACTTTGTTGACTTCAAAGATCCAGGCAACCCGGCCTCGGAGCAATTATTAGCGGCAACAAGCGAAGGCGTCATGAGGGAGGAGGGGGACTCGCTGGTTCCCGCGATGCCGGCGGTGTTCGGCCTGGCGGAGCAGACTTACGCGATAGCCGTGTCCAAAAAGGACCCGTCGCGTGTGTATATCGGGCACTCCGACGGAGTGGGGTCAATGCGGTGGAACGGTCGATCGTGGGTTGATGAGGGCAGGAAGCCAAACTTCATCTACGAGGCCAGAAATATCGTCGAAGATCCTCAGGGAGATGTCTGGGTCTCCGGCGGGAATGGGAAGGTGCTGCGTATCCAGGTGGCTCCAACCGGCATGCGGGACTCCAAAATTGAAGTCATCTCGCACGACCAGGGGCTGATTGGGGAGGGTGGCACAGACACAGAGTCGATCGCAGGACAGATCTTTACCACGGTCGAACGATCCAAGAATGAGTTTCGCTGGGATGCCGCGGCAAACAAGCTCGTGATCGACAATCGCTTCCTGCTGCCCGTTGATGAGCCCGACGCGACCTCGTTTCTGAATCCAATTGGAGACGATCGGGTCTGGGCCATGACTGTCTCGTCAGATCACCGCCGCCTGGGTCTCTTCAGCCGGCAGAGTGACGGAAGCTGGAAGCTTGAGGAAGACTCCTACCGTCAACTGAATCGACTTCGGCTCTTCACCTTTCACCTCGACAGGGATGGCTCGACCTGGATGACGGGCGAAGGGCTTTTCCGATTCTCTCAGCGCGGGCAGGAGTTTGCGTCGCAACCCTTCTCGACAACGATTCGCGAGGTAAAGGCGGGCTCGAATATCGTTTTCGGCGGCACAACCAGCCCGGGTGCCTCTGCTGTCCGCCTGGCGCCGGGGAGCAATGCTCTGCGCTTCAAATTCTCGGCGCTCACCTACGCGAACCCTGTCGAAACGGTGTACCAGTATCTGCTCGAGGGCGCAGACAAGGACTGGTCGCCCTGGGAGAAACAGAGCGAAGCTAACTACAGTGGGTTGGGGCCCGGCAGTTACCGGTTCCGTGTCCGGTCGAGAGCTGACGACGGGCGCGTCGGCAATGAGGGAGAATTTGCCTTCACAATCCTGCCGCCCTGGTACCGCACCACGCTCGCTTATATCGCCTACGCGCTGCTTTTATTGCTGCTTGGCTATGTGGGCTGGCGCCTCATCAGCGGGTATGAGCGCAAGAAGGCCCGCCGTAAGACGATGGCTCTCGAAGTGCAGGCGAGAGAGCTGGAATCCACGGTGAACGAGCGCACGCATGAGATTCGCGCGCAGGCCGCGGAGATCGCGGCTCAAAGAGACTCGATCGAACTTCTCAGCGAAATTGGAAGGGAGATTACCGCGTCGCTCGATCTGAATACGATCCTGTTTAAACTCTACGAGCGGGTCAATCAGATTGTGGATGCGAGTATCTTCGGGGTGGGTTTGTATCGGCCAGAGCAACACTTGATCGAATACAGCCTGGCCATTGAGAACGGCAAGCGCTATGCACCCTATACACGCACAACGGAAGACAAGAATCAGTTCGCGGTGTGGTGCATCGATCATCGCCAGCCAATTCTCATCAATGATGTCGCAGCCGACTCACCGAAATATATTGCCACATACGAACACACGAGCAGAGCCCTCGAAGACGGGAGCGTGGCACAGCCGCCTGGTTCAATGATCTATCTGCCTCTTGTGGCGCAGGAACGCGTTCTCGGTGTGCTCAGTATTCAAAGCTTCAAGCAGAACGCTTACACGGAGCAGCATTTAAGCCTGCTTGAAAATCTCGCAGCCTATACGACGATCGCGCTCGACAACGCGAACGCCTACGCAGTTATTAACGAGCAGGAGCGCGAAGTGAGAGAGCGCGCGGCGGAGTTGATCACCATCAACCGCATCTCTCAGGCGCTTGCCACAGAGCTTGACAAGGACCTGCTGATCCAGTTTGTCGGCGACCAGATTCGGGACCTGTTTCACGCGGCCATCGCGTATGTGTCGCTGCTCGACAGGGCTACGATGACGCTTCACTTTCCCTACGCTTTTGGCGAAGAAGCCATGCCACGGCCGTTCGGAGGGGGGCTGACTTCGCAGATCATTCGGACCGGCGAACCTCTGCTGATCAACGAGGATATGGACCGCAATCGCGCTCGAATGGGAATCGAGCAGCTTGGTCGGCATTCGGCTTCCTATCTTGGTGTTCCGATCCAATCGGGCGGGCAGGTGATCGGAGTGATGAGCGTGCAGTCCACAGATCAGGAGGGGCGATTCACGGATGCCGATCAACGGCTTCTCTCCACGATTGCGACGGCGGTCGGGGTTGCCTTCCACAACGCGAGGCTCTTTGAAGAAGCGCGCCTGGCTAAAGCGGCAGCGGAGGAGGCTGACGCGGCCAAGAGCTCTTTCCTCTCCACCGTAAGCCACGAACTGCGAACGCCGCTTACATCCGTGCTGGGCTTTGCGAAGATTATTCGCCGCCGACTGGAAGAGCGCCTGTTCCCACTCATTGCCGAGGATGACCGCAAGGTGCAGCAAGCCAAACAGCAGGTGCTTGAAAATCTTGGCGTCGTGGTGAGCGAGGGAGAACGACTGACGAAGCTGATTGATGACGTTCTCGATCTGGCTAAGATCGAGGCGGGGAAATTTACATGGAACATGGCCAGCGTCTCGATTGAGGACGTGATCGAGCGCGCCACCGCGGCGACCGCTTCGCTGTTCGAGGCAAAGAGGCTGAGGCTAGAGCGCCTGGTTCAACCGGGCTTGCCGACAATCACCGGGGACCAGGATCGGCTCATTCAAGTCGTCATCAATTTGATTTCGAATGCTGTGAAGTTCACTGATCAGGGTACGATCGAGTGCGCGGCAAGGCTCGTTGACGGCGAATTGGTCGTAAGCGTCATCGACTCCGGCATCGGCATCGCGCCAGCGGATCAGCCGAAGGTATTCGAGAAATTCAAGCAGGTGGGTGACACGCTGACGGACAAGCCGAAAGGCACAGGGCTCGGTCTGCCGATTTGCAAGGAGATCGTCGAGTACCACGGCGGACGCATCTGGGTGGAGAGCGCTCCCGGTCATGGCAGTGTATTTTCCTTTACGCTTCCCATTGTTGTGGACTCGACCCGGCCCGAGAGGCCTGCCCGGCGTTCCGTCGACATCGAGTCCCTTGTGAGGAAATTGCGCGAGACGGTGGCAACGCATCAGACACGCGACAAGTCGGTGCTGGTGGTGGACGACGACTCGAACATCCGCTCCCTGCTGCAACAGGAACTAACTGAAGCCGGATACACGGTGCGGCTTGCCGAAGACGGAAGAAAGGCGCTTGCGCTCATCCGCGAGGAGACGCCGGGGCTCGTGATTCTCGACGTCATGATGCCGGAGATGAACGGATTCGATGTAGCGGCAGTGCTCAAGAATGATCCGGCTACTATGGACATCCCAATCATCATTCTTTCCATTCTCGAGGACAAGGAGCGCGGATTCCGTCTCGGCGTCGATCGGTATCTCACCAAGCCAATTGATACTGCATCGCTCTTCCATGAAGTGGATGCGCTGCTTGACCAGGGCAAGTCGAAGAAGAAGGTGATGGTAGTCGATGAGGATTCATCAACAGTCCGCACCATCACCGACGTTCTCGAGACCCGCGGTTACCAGGTCGTCGAATCAAACGGCTCAGAGCTAATTTCTCGAGCTGTCCTGTCAAAGCCCGACATCATCATTCTCAATTCCTTGCTCTCCAACGACGAGGCAGTCCGTGCTTTGCGCTTCGAGAAAGGGATGGAGAACGTTCTTTTTCTCATCTATCAATGACGACTATGAAAATCCTGATTGTTGACGACGAGCCTCATTTGCGCACCCTGATCCAGCAGACCCTGGAAGAGCTGGAAGACGAAGGCGTTGAACTTTTCACAGCCACGAACGGAGAAGAAGCTCTTGACACCATTCGCATGGAGGAGCCGAATCTGGTCTTTCTGGACGTCATGATGCCGAAGAAGAACGGCTTCGATGTTTGCAATGCAGTCAAGAACGAACTCGGGCTTGCGCATATCCACATTATTCTTCTCACCGCCAAGGGACAGGAGTTTGATCGCCAGCGTGGGCAGGAGGTCGGAGCCGATCTCTACATGACAAAGCCATTTGACCCTGACGCTCTCATCGCCAAGGCGCGCTCGGTGCTTGGGATTCCAACTCCGGGAATCTGAGGCATATGGCCGCGCTCACACTGCGAGCTCTCCTGAACCCGAAAAACGGCAGCCACGCTGTCGTGAAGAATCTGTGCGAGGCCGCGGGCGGCGGTCTTTGCGTTCTGGATTCATCAGGCAAGCAGCTATTGGGCGAAAAGCTGGACGGCGAATATTCCCGTGTTCCGATTGAGCTGGATGAGTCCACTCTCGGCTTTGTGACGGGACCTTCTGAGCATGCCGCGGCGCTGGCGAAGCTGTTGACCCATCTGGCAGCGCGTGAATCGGAACAGCGCGCATTGGCTTCAGAGACTCTCCACCTTTACCGCGAAATCCACCTGATCGAACAGCTCTCAGAGCAACTTGCGGCACTTCTCAATCTGCCGGTGGTGTGCGAGTCTGCACTTGCGCAAGCGCGACGGCTGATTCCCGCCACACACGGTTGTTTGCTCGTGCTGGAAAAAACCGATGGCTCCCTTACGACGGCCGCATCATTTCAGAGCGCAGCAAGCGCCAACGGCAGCGACCATGGCGCCCTGGCGCCCGGCTCTCAGTTTGCAAGCTCGATTCTGGATCGAGGCGTAGCGGAGATTGTGAACGACTGCGGCTCCGATTCGCGTGCCCGGGAGGCCGAGCGCAGCCTGAAGGCGCTGATATGCGCGCCATTGCGTGCCGGCCAACGCACGGTGGGTCTCATCGCGCTCGCGAGCAACGAGCCCGATGCATGTTACTCGGCGGCGAATCTCAAGTTGCTGAACACGATTGCGCTCCAAACAGCGGCTGCGATCGAAAACTCGCTGCTCTGCGCCGAGATGGTTGATGCCGCGCGCCAACGCGCTGCGTATGCCGCCGAACTGCAGGCTGCGAGCTCTGTACAGCAACTTCTGCTTCAGAGCGCTTCGCGCGCCACGCCGGGCTTCCTCGTCGAGTCTGTGTACCTGCCTGCAAGCGAGGTTGGGGGCGACTTCTTCTTTGTTCATCCGGCGCCCGACGGCTCAATCACTGCCATTGTGGGTGATGTTTCGGGCAAGGGGTTGACCGCTGCCATGCGCGTTGCGATGATCCTGGGAGTGCTGCGCCGCGAGAACTCATACGATCCCGCCGAAATACTGTTCAGCCTCAACAACGCGCTGATAGCCCAGGGCCAGCTCGGATTCTCGACGGCCTGCTGCATCCGGATCTCGTTGTCAGGTGAGTTTGCCTATGCAAATGCCGGTCACATCGCGCCCTATCTTGCGGGACGTGAACTCGAATCCGTTCCTGCGCTTCCGCTCGGTCTGGTCGCCGAGCAGCATTATCCGATCGTGAGAGGAAAGCTGGCGCAGCAAGAACGCATCGTTCTGATTTCGGACGGCGTACCGGAGGCGCGATCTCAGTCAGGAGAGCTGTTCGGATTCGAGCGTCTCCCGGAGCTTACGTTGAGTGCGGCGCACGAGATTGCTCACGCAGCACAGAGCTTTGGCCAGGAAGATGACATCACCGTGCTCACGCTGGGGCTCGCGCCAAACTAACTCTACCGCGTCGAATCATCCCGACCAAGGGCCATTCGAAGAGAACTAAGCGTTCTGTGCTGTCTCGTATCAGTTCAGAACGTAAAGCGCGAGCCGAACTGGAACTGTCTCGGAGTATTCACTGCGCTGGTGATCTGGCCGAAGCCAGCCATGTTATCCGGCGTGGGCGTCGGGTTCCAGAACACGCTGGGGTATCCGAATTGAACTGAGTTCGTGACGTTATAAGACGACACCTCAATCCTGAGGCTCTTCTTTTCCCTGCCAATCGGGAAGTTTTTGAAGAGCGAGAAATCCAGATTGTTGGCTCCGTCGGTTCGAACGTGTGGAAGATAGGCAGACGCAGTGCCAGGCGCGAAGGCACTGGCGGGCTGAGCAAAGCAGGAATAGTTGAACCACATGTCAGGCCGGTGCGGAGCACCCTTGCCGGGATCGCAGCTCGTATCCACGCGCTGATTGAAATAAATGTCACCGGTCCCGGTCGGCGCATTGACGGGGACACCGGTGCTCAAATAGACGATCGCATTCGCAGTCCAGCCGCCGAAGATCATATTCGCTGCCCCGTTTAGGTCCAGAGCGCGCCCGCGTCCGATGGGCAGATCGTAGGACGTCTGCCAGTTGAATTGGAACTTGACGTCCTGCGAACTGAGGGACCACTCAAGGCCAAGGTTCCTCCAGTCCTGGGGCGCCGCACCGTGATATCCGATGAAACCCAATGGCGGATTGGCATCGTCTGTCATGAGCTTGCCCCACGTGAATGAGGCAAGCGTGGTGAAGTGGCTGGTCAACCGCTTTTCGACCTTCGCCTGCAGGGAGTTGTACTTGGAATCGCCTGCGGGGTAGCCGTTGACGAGGACTCCATTCCCTGAACCGTAGTTGCCGGTGCCGAATTGCGGATAAGACTGGAGCGCAACCCACTGCGGAACCATGTCGGCTCCATAGTTCGCGTTGGTTGGAGGCTGAACGGCTGCCCACTGATTCGGCACCATGACGCAGGCCGGGTCAGACGTATCAACGCACAAGGATGCGCCGTTCTGAGCGATGGTCTGCAGAGAGAGAACGTTGAGATCGACGTTTGCGAGGGGCATGTGCAGGCCCCGGCTGCCGACATATGCCGCGCTCAGGATGGTCTGGTGCGGGAACTCGTATTCAACCCCCAAGTTGAAGTTGTAAGTGGTCAACGTGTGTTGTGAGTGAAGCACGGTGCTGAGGCTGCCGCCGAGGTTCGTCGCCGGACCCAGCGACGAGCCGGTGGGCTGAATGACTCCGTCAGGAAATGGATTGCTGAGCGAATAACAGCCACTCACATCGCCGGAGTTGCTGCATGTTGGAGAGCTGTTGAAGACCGTGTTGCCATCGCTGTTGTATTGGGTGGGGTTCCAGGTGCTGATGGTTCCAAAGCCGTCGCTGTTGAGAGAGGGGTTGGCGACCATCTGGGTGCTCGGCCCGTAGTAGATTCCCACACCTGCGCGGACCACAATCTTTTGCATTGGCTGCCAGGCGAAGCTGGCGCGCGGGCCGAAGTTGCCAAAATTCGTGTCAAACGGCCTGCGATTGCCTTCTGTAACAAACTGTTCGCCGCCTTTGAGCGCCAGGCCATTCGCGGTGTAACTGATGTTGGGATCGAAGTACTCCTGCCGGTTGTGGCGCTCAGTTCGTCCCTGGAAGATATCCCAGCGCAGACCCAGGTTGAGAGTGAACTTGGGAGTTACGTGGTAATTGTCCTGGATGAAGAGAGCCCAGTAGGGGCTGGCCTCGGCCGCAAAGACATCCTTGGTGAAGTTATAGGATTCGTTGCCCGGCGCCTGGCCCATGCCAAGGAGGAAGGACGCAAAGTCGCTTCCGTCATCGGCGAAGGTTGTGGAGCTGGTTGCGGTGCTGTCGAAGACATACTGGCCGGCGGGAAATGGTGGCTGGCCGATATTCATGAACTTCTTTTGATATTCAACTCCGGTCGCGAGTTCGTGCTTTCCGGCGACAGTGGTATAGGTCGCACTGGCATCGCTGTTTTCGCTCGCAAAGATGAATGTGTCCCAGTTATTCGTTCCACCGACAGGCGAAGTGAAATTGGTGAAGTTGATTACCGGCAGCGTCTTGTACTGGACTTCATCCGCAAGCGACTGTGGGAAGCCTAAAGTGGCGATGTCTACATTGGATTGCCTGGGATCTCCGGTCTGATCTTCGTAATGGTGCGTGAAGGAGTAGCGCAACTGGAGAACCGAGCGCGATGTCAGCGTGTAGTCGTCTGCAAGGAGGATATTGCGGCCATTGGTGATGTTCTGGTAGTAGAGCGAATCGTACATGTTGCCGTAGAAATTCGCATTGGAGAAGAAGAGGCGATCGAACGAGAAGCGACCAAAGATGCGCTGCTTTTCGCTGAGCGCATAATCGATGCGAATGTCGAACTTTTGAGCGTTGTAGGGATCGAGACCGGGAAGATAGAGATTTCCGATGTGATACGGCCCTGTTCCGGGGTTATTTGGCTTCGGGTATTGGGAGGCAAATTGCTGCGCAATTGGATTCACGTTGGCCGACGGAATGATGTTGCCATCGAATGCCTGCCGTGTTCCGTCTTCGTTGTCCGGAGCGAGCGGGTTGTAAATGGTGAAGGAATCCGCAGAAAAATCTCCTGCGCGCTCCGCAAGAGTGGGGACTGTGAATGTGCCACCCGAATCGAATTGTTGTTGCTGAGTCGCCTCGTAATCGCCGAAGAAGAAGAGTTTTTGGTGGAGGATCGGGCCGCTGAATGCGCCGCCTTCCTGGTAGCGGTGAAAGTCGGGTGTTGAACTGCCTGGATTGTTCAATTTATTGAAATAGTCGTTGGCGGCGAGCGTGTTGGGCCGGATGTAAACAAAGGCGTCGCCGTGGAATTGGTTGGCGCCGGACTTGCTGACAAGACTGATGACGCCCGCGCCGCCGCTGCCGTAGGTTGCCGGGGTGTTTTGCGTCTCGACGCGATACTCCTCCACGCCGTCTTCAGGCACCTGGAACGCAGGCATGATGCTGGCGGCGTTGTTCTCGGCGACGCCAAGCGGACTGCCGTCGAGCATATAGCTGACCGAGCCCTGCAGCGCGCCATTGATGGTATAAGCCGAGACATCGACCCCTGGACGCGAATTGAATATGCCGGAGGTATCAGAGGCGTTGGGCGTTCCATTCGTGGGGAGAACGCCCGCGCTTAACTGGATGAGCTGAAAGACATCGCGCGTTACGAGGGGGACACGGTCGATTACGTCGCTGGAAATCAGCTGCCTACCGTTGAGTTGCTTGTTTCCACCAGGGAGGTGCTCGCATTGACAGAGACCACCTCGCTGACGCTGCCGACGTTCAGCGAGACGTTGATGGTGGAGACCTGATCGACGGTGACGGGGATGTTTTTGTGGACGGTTGTCTCGAATCCTTGCGCTGTGACCATGACTTCATAGGATCCCGGAGAAAGGGAGACGAAGGAGTAGAGACCGGCCGCCGAAGAGAGCGTGCCAAGTCTGATTCCCGTGGCCTGATTCGTCGCAGTGACCTTCGCACCGGGGACAATGGCGCCGGATGTGTCAGAGATAAGGCCGCTGATTGCGCCTCTGCCGGCCTGGGCGGATGCAATGGTGGTAAGAGCGACGAGGACGGAAATGAGCAGAGTAATCCGGGCGGACAAAGCCCGCGGAGTTCGGGTGGTCATGGCTAGCCCCCAAGCTAAGACGCCTTATTCAAACGTTTGAACCTCTTGACAAGTGAGAGTAGGATGGTTGCGTCAGGCTGTCAAGCAGAAAAAAGTGCCGCGCTTACAGCCTGACGGGGCCGAGGAGCCGGCGCGTGTACCATGGGAACCGTTATACGTGCCTGCAAGACAGAGCGATTGCGGCTGCAAACGTGGGGAAGGTGAGAATGGTGCAAAGAAAGTCGGGCCATGTCACGCTGCTCGATATCGCACGCGCTTGCGGGTACTCGGTTTCCACCGTGTCAATTGTCCTGAGCGAGGCGCCGCTCTCGCAAAATGTTGCAGTATCGACGCGCGAACAGATCCGCAAGATGGCTCAACACCTTGGCTATCATCCGGACGCCTACGCGCGCTCGCTTCGCCGCCGGCATAGCCAGACGATTGCGGTGCTGGCATACGATCTTTCCGATCCCTTCTGTATTCCGATCGTGCGCGGAATTCAATCAGGTCTGCAACCGGGCAACTATCTGCCGCTGCTCATGGACACACAGACTCAGCGCAAGCTTTTTGACAGCTATCTGAAGATGATTTTGGAGAGACGCGCCGAGGGCGTGATTGTGATCGCCAGCTGGATCTTCGAAGAGACCAACCTGCTGGCAGACATCAAGAAGAACCAGGTCCCGATCGTCATCCTGGGCCGCGATATGACGCGAAGGAAGATCAGCTCCCTGCTTGTGGACAACGAAGCAGGGGGTTCGATGGCGATGCGGCACCTGATCGAGCTTGGGCATAAGCATGTTGCGGCAATTCGTGGGCCTGAAGAGCTGTTTGACAGCGAACCGCGATGGACCGGCGTGAAGCTCGCTGCCGCGCAAGCGGGAATCGAATTCGATCCGTCGCTTGTGATGCAGTTGCCCAACCTGATGGATTCAACCTCAGGGTTCGAAGGCGGACGGCAGTTTGCAAGACAGATGCTGGAGTCGCGGCGGCCCTTTACCGCTGTGGTGGCATTCGATGATTTGACGGCGCTGGGAGTGGTGCGTGGACTCGCGGATGCTGGATTGCGAGTTCCGGAAGACTGCTCGGTTGTGGGATTTGACGACGTGCTTCCGGCAAGAGTGGCAACGCCGGCGATCACTACGATTCGGCAGCCGCTGCAGGAGATGGGACTGCAGGCCGCCCAGTGGACGCTCGAGGCGATCAAGGCGAGCGAGAATGGAGCGGCGCACGCTGCGCAGTTGTTCATGGCGAAGCCGGAACTCGTGTTGAGGACATCCACGAGCCGGCCAGCGGGAAGCGTTAAGGCCTCGAGGAAGTTCGTCTGACGAAAGGGTTATCGGGGGGGGGCGGGTTGTGGCGGTGCATTCAAACGATTGAATTGGCTGGTGGCCATGATAAGAAGAATTCTGGTTTGCTCTCTAGGCCTGTTGGGTATGTCGACTGACATTTGGGCCGGAACGGTAACGCATCTACGCGATGACTGGCGGGTGCAATCGGCATGCAAGGTGCAGGCGGGCGGAGATGCGATCGCAGTGACGGGATTTGCAACCGATGGATGGCTGAAGGCCTCAGTGCCGAGCACGGTCCTGGCGGCGCAAGTTGCCGCGGGAGTGCTGCCCGATCCAAACTTCGGCGACAACCTGCGGAAGATTCCCGGAACGAGTTATCCGGTGGGTCAAAACTTTGCCAATTTGCCCATGGCGTCGGACAGTCCATACGCGTGCGGATGGTGGTTTCGCAAGGAGTTTGAAGCGGCATCGGCAAAAGAGATTGGCAGACGCTACTGGCTGCACTTCGGCGGAATTAATTATCGAGGCGAGATCTGGCTTAACGGAAAACGCATTGCGGATGGATCGACCGTGGCCGGGGCGTATCGCACATACGACTTTGACGTGACTGAGTTGTTGCGACCGGGAAAGCCCAACGTGCTCGCGGTGAAGACGACTGCGCCGTCGGAGAAGGATCTGGGCATTAACTGGGTCGATTGGAATCCCTGTCCGCCGGATAAGGAGATGGGATTGTGGGGCGAGGTTGACCTGGTGGAGACTGGGCCGGTAACGGTGCGTTCGCCGATGGTTGTTACGCATTTTCGCGACGAGTCCTTAAATAGTGCGGACCTGACCGTGTATGCGGAATTGCGCAACGCCACGGAAAGCGCTGTGAAGGGTATCGTTTCCGGGTCGGCTGCGGGGGTTCGGTTCGAGCAGCCCGTTGAGCTGGCGGCGCATGAGGATCGTACTGTGGTGTTCAGCGCTGAGAAGTATCCAGCACTGCGCGTGGAAAATCCGAAGATCTGGTGGCCTTACCAGATGGGCGAACCGCACCTTGAGCATTTGACGATCCGCTTCGGCGCCGATGGAAAGACGACAGATGAGCAAGGCGTGGAGTTCGGGATTCGAGAGATCACGTCAGAGCTGACGACGAACGGAAGCCGCCTGTTTCGCGTGAATGGAAAGCCGATTCTGATTCGAGGCGCCGGCTGGTCGCAGGACATGTTGCTGCGCACAGATGAGAGCCGCCTGCGCGACCAGATCCGCATGGTTCGCGATATGAATCTCAACGCCATTCGATTGGAGGGCAAGCTCGAGACGGAGGATTTCTTTCGCCTCACGGATGAACAAGGAATCCTGGTGATGCTGGGATGGTGCTGCTGCGACCACTGGGAGCATTGGAAGGACTGGACTCCTGAAGATCTGAGCATTGCTACGGCATCGCTGCGAGCGCAGATGTTGCGGCTGCGGCAGCACGCTAGCCTGCTTGTCTGGCTCAACGGCAGTGACAATCCGCCGCCGCCCGATGTGGAGAAGGCATATCTGCAAGTTGAAGCGGAGACACACTGGCCGAATCCAGTGCTTTCTTCTGCTACGAGTACTTCCACTTCGGTTACTGGCGAGAGCGGCGTCAAGATGACGGGGCCGTACGATTACGTGGCGCCGAGTTATTGGTATGTCGGGTCGCATCTTGGCGGAGCACGCGGCTTCAACATGGAGACGAGTCCAGGGCCTGCGATCCCATCCCTGGCCAGCCGGAGAAAGTTTCTCTCAGATGCCGATGCATGGCCTCCGACACCGAACTGGAGCCTTCATTTCGGGGGAGGCGAGTTTGCGAATCTCAAGGTCTTCGATGAAGCCATGCAGGCGATGTATGCGAGGCCGCTCTCAGCCGCCGATTACGAGCGCATCGCTCAGACGATGGCGTACGACTCCGAGCGGGCAATGTTTGAGGCCTACGGGAAGAACAAATACGCGTCGACCGGAGTGATTCAGTGGATGCTGAACAACGCCTGGCCATCGATGATCTGGCACCTTTACGACTATTATCTCGACGCGGGCGCAGGATACTTTGCGACTAAGAAGGCGTGCGAGCCTCTGCACATCCAATACTCGTATGATGACCGTTCGATTGTGGTGGTGAACAGCACGTATGCGGCGGCGGGCGCGTTGAAGGCAAGCGTTCGCGTTTACAACCTCGGGTGGAAAGAGTTGTTCAGTGCGGAGACCACGGTGGAGCCAGGCGCAGACAGCGCGCAGCGGGTTTTCACGATTCCAGAAAACATCTACTCGGGCGCGGAGAGGCTCTTCTTCATCGACCTCACCCTGAAGGATGCGGCAGGGCAGACGGTGAGCCGCAATTTCTATTGGGTGCCGGACATGCTCACGGCTTTCGATTGGGAGAAGACAGACTTCACGCATACACCGGCTGCTCGGCACGAGGATCTGACTGCTCTTGCGCATTTGCCGGCTGCAAGCGTGGATGCTCACGCGGAGTTGGCAACCACTGCGCGCGGACGCGAGTTGAGCGTGCATCTTGATAACAAGTCTCAAGCGTTGGCCTTTCAGGTGCGCGCGGCTGTGCGCAGTGCGGCTGGCGACCTTATCGCACCGGTCTTCTGGTCGGACAACTGGATCGAGTTGATACCAGGAGAATCGACGACGTTGAAGGCATTGTTGCCTGAGAACGCGGCGGTTGATTCAGTCGTGCAAATTGAGGGCTGGAATATCCCTTCGATCAAAGTGACACCGACCACCGCGGTTGCGGGGAAATAGGACGACGCATGACTCGGTATCCTTATGGGCTTCAGGGCTCCCGCCGCTTTGACGTAACCCTGGCGGGCGACTCCAGTCTCGATATCCTGTTTTACGGCTTGCCTGAGGACCTGCCGGCAGAACAGGAACTGCTGGCGGAAAGCATGGCGATTCGTGTCGGCGGATCAGGCGCAATCACGGCGCATAATCTGGCGGCGCTCGGGAGCTCGGTCGGCTTTGTCACCATTTTGCCGGGAGACGACTTCGGCGAGCATTGCCAGACGGAGCTGCGCGAGGCCGGCGTTGATCTCTCTCGATGCGTGCCGGTGGAGCATGCGTCATGCGGTGTAACCGTCCATCTTCAACACGTGCGACGGCGCCACATGTTCACCTATGCCGGCGCAACGGCCGACCTGACCTTTGAAGATCTTGACATCGACTACCTGGCCGATGCGAGCCACTTTCACATGTCGTCGTACTATCTGCAGCGCGCACTCACACCCAGGATTCCCGAACTCTTCGCGCAGCTGAAGCGGGCCGGTCTCACGCTTTCACTCGATCCCAATGACGATCCTTCGCAAAAGTGGGATCGTGGAATTCTTGACGCGCTTAGCCTTGCGGATGTTCTCATGCCCAATGAACGCGAGGTGTGCCTGTTGGCTGGCGAAGAGGATCTGGATCGGGCCATCGCGGCGCTTAGAGAGATGGTTCCCCTTCTTGTCATCAAGCGAGGTCCAAAGGGGGCCTCCGCATTCACGCGCATGGAAGACTGGCATGTGCCCGCGCAAGAAGTTCGAGTGGTGGATGCCATCGGCGCAGGAGACAGCTTTAATGCGGGCTTTCTGCATGCCTGGACGCGAGGATGGCCGGTGGACAGAGCACTTGCCTTTGGAAATCTGACGGCTTCATGGTCGACGTCGGCGAACGGCGGCACTTCGGCATTTCGCGATCCGCAGACTCTCGGCGCGCTTGAGGCCGCATGGGAAAGCAGTCAAGAGAAGGCCGGAAGCAGCTCCAAGTAGCTCCGGGACAACCGAATGGCCGGGGCTACCGCCAACGGAAGATCCGAAGCGAGACCATGAACGGCACCACAAGCCAGGCCACGAGTATTGCAACCGGCGCAACCAATTGGGTAAGCTTCGCGCCCTCCAGCATGTTTGCGCGCAGAGCATCGATTGCCGCTGTCAGCGGCAGTGCGCGCACCAGCGGCTGAATCACTGCCGGAAATCGCGTGGCCGAGAAGAAGACGCCGGAAAGAATCCACATCGGAAGCATCGCGAAGTTCATCAGGCCTGACGCGGCCTCCATTGTCTTGGCCCGTGATGCGATCAGCAGGCCCAGCGCAGAGAATGAGAGCGACGTGAGCGCGCAAAGAATTCCGAGTTCCAACAGCGAGCCGCGAAATGGCACGCCGAAGACCAGCCGGGCGAATGCAAGAAACACTCCGACCTCGATCACCAGCAGTACCAGGCGCGAGAACAGAAAAGACGCGAGATACTGCCAGCGCGGCATCGGCGAAGCAACGAATCTCTTGAGCAGCTTCTTTTGGCGGGCCTCAACGATCGAAAAGCCGAGGCCCCAGATTGCCGACCCCATGAGATTCATGCCCAGCAATCCTGGCACCACGAAATCAATGTATCGAGAGCCGGTTTCGTGAACAAGGTCATTTGAAGAGTGCAGGACCTCCTTCTGTCCTGCCGCACGCTGGATTGCCTGATCCGCAAGCAGCCTCGCATTCCGGGCGTCGGGATTCGTGTCGTCATACTTGTATGCGACGCCGTCCGGCTTCTGAATCGCGAGGAGAACGATTCTTCCCGTTGTCATTGCATGGGTGCCTGTGGCTTCATCCGTCAGCGTTGCGGTCAGGCCCTTATCGCTGTTCAGGGCCTGCACAAGCTGCGCGCTTGTTGCGCCAACCTGCAAAACGTCAGCGGGGCGATTGCGGAAGGCAATTCCCAATCCGACGGCCAGCAGGATCGGAAAGATGAACACCCAGAAGAGAGCTTCCGGTTCGCGCAGGAAGAGCCGGAACCGGGTCGAGGTGAGTTGATAAAGGGAGTTTTCGCGCAGACTATTCATCTCGAAGATTCCTTCCGGTGAGCCCGACAAACACGTCTTCCAAAGTTGCGGAGTGCGTGCGGAATTCGCTCGGGCGCAGACCCATTCCGGCGAGCGCGGCAAAGATGCGTGGCACCGTGGTGTGCAGCTCGCCCACGGAGAGCTGATGCAGTCCGGCATCGACACGGTGCGACTGAATGCCGGGGATCGCGGTGAGAAGCGCTCCATCGACCGGGTCATTCGCTGTGTCGTTCGACGCGACTGCGAACTCGACAATGTGATCTCCACCAACGGAGGCGATGAGCTGCGGCGGCGTGCCGAGGGCGATGATCTGTCCGTGATCCATGATCGCGACGCGGTCGCACAGGCGCTCCGCTTCTTCCATGTAGTGCGTGGTCAGGATGATCGTGCGGCCCGCATTTCTCAGCTGGTCCACCAGGTCCCAGAGATGGCGTCGCGCCTGCGGATCGAGACCTGTTGTGGGCTCGTCAAGAAACAGCAGCTCGGGATCGCCAACCAGAGCGCATCCCATTGCGAGGCGCTGCTTCTGCCCTCCGGACAGCGTTCCCACACGTGAACTGCGCTTCTCTTCGAGTTGGGCCATGCGGATGGTTTCTTCCACCGACATGCCCTGGCGATAGAAGCTGCGAAAGAGGCCGAGCGTTTCCTCGACCGTCAGCTTCTCTGGAAACTGTGTCTCCTGCAGCTGAACGCCGATTCGCTGTCGCAGCTCGCGGGGTGAGCGTTGCCAATCCAACCCAAGCAAGGTCACGGCGCCAGCGTCGGGCGCAGTCAGCCCTTCGCAAATCTCGATGGTGGTTGTCTTGCCGGCGCCGTTGGGGCCAAGCAAACCAAAGCACTCGCCGCGCAGCACCTCGAGGTCGATGCCATCGACGGCGACGACGTCTGCAAAGGTCTTCCGCAAGCCGCTGATTGAGAGGGCGGGACGAGTTGAGTCGTTTTTGAGCGAAGATGCCGAAACCGAGTTGGAGGCAGCCAAGGGGTTTCTCCCTCGCTCAAGGCTACGGTGTGGCAATCATTTCGATCAACCGGGGAATTGTGATTGCCGTCGGTTGGGTCATGATCCTCCTGGCAGCCCGACAGTTTATCAAGCAGAACGCCAAGTGAAGGAGGATGCGGTTCTTCGCCCTCCTCCTCGTCGTCTTCCATGAAGTTATCGCAGCGGTCGCGCTTGGGACAGGCGCGGCAGTCTTCAGGAGGCTCGCAGACGGTGTTCTCGGGCGCGAGGACTTCTTCTCCCTCATGGCACAGAGTTCGCACGGGTTCGAGGAAGACATTGGAAGTGCGCACCGCGATCTTTGTGGCGATTTGCAGGCCGTAGAGAAGGAGCCCGGCACGGCGCGGATCGAGGCGCGAGGAGGCAAGCTCGCTGAGGACCTGGGTGAGCGCAATCTGGATGGCGCGGCGGTCCTCGAGCGGAGGCAGCTCGAGGTTGTCCCAGACGCCTTTGGGTGCGGTGGCGCGGTGAAGGTTGGTGTGGAAGTAGCAGTAGGGCATTTCGCGCAGGGCCGGAGAGTGGCACCGGGCTCCGCTGGGCATGATGTGACGGCATTCGTTGTACATGATTCCTCCTACCCCCTTAAGGGCAGTGGTCAGGGGTCAGTGAATCGACCCTACCCCCTCCCCGGATTCTGTAAGGAAATTCCTTATTTTCAGATAGTTACTGGAGGGGTGTGGCTGTAAAATCCTATCAGCAAAGGACTTAGCCGCAGATTCGTCTCAGGAAAGGAGTTAGAGACAGTTTTCAGTGGTCAGGGGTCAGGGATCAGTGTCAGACCCTGGTTCAAGGATAGGGATTTTGGGGAAATAATCTGCAATGGTTCTCGCGGAGCAGGCGGGCTTTTCGGCGTGGCCAAGTGGGCGCTTTTCTGGGAAACTTCCGAGTGGGCCACAATCCACCAGGAACTCACAAAACGCACCCCATTCCGGCTCAATGAGTGCGTTGGCCTGTTATCAACAGTTGAGGTTTGGACTCGTAAACATGACCCGACTTGCCGCACCGAATTTTGCACGGCGTCGCGACCCGGGTTGCGCTCTATAGCCTGAGATCCTCTCCGCCTCACAAGATGAGTCCGGTGCTTCTGCTTTCTGCTGTCAATTCTTATAAATTCTTGCCTCCCTCGGACGGAGGTGGAGGGTGGTGGCGCCGACGGGGTCGCCGGAATCTCTGTAGTTGCCGAGCTTGAGATTTTTGGCTTGGATCCCCTGCGGCAGGGTGTAGTCGATTGGCTGGCTGGAGAAGTTGAGGATTACCAGATAGCTTGATGCACCGAGGCTTCGGGTGTAGGGGAAGACTTGTTCGTGCGTGGGGTCGAGATCCTGGTAGTCGCCGTAGATGAAGGCTGGATCGCTGCGGCGTAGGGCGATCACCTTCTGGTTGTAGTGGTAGACGGAGTCTGGATCTTTGACTTGATCGGCGGCGTTGATTTGCAGGTAGTTGGGATTGACGGGCTCCCAGGTATGGTCGCCCGTGGTGAAGCCTGCGTTCCTGGTTGTGTCCCACTGCATGGGCGTGCGGGCGTTGTCTCGGCCATAGGCTGCTGCTCCGGCGATTAACTGCTGCTCGGTGAACTTGCCCTGGGCTACTTCGGTCTTGAAGCGGTTTTGTACCTCGATGTCATTGAACTCGCTGATTTTGGTCCAGGGATAGTTGGTCATGCCTAATTCGTCTCCTTGGTAGAGGTAGGCGGTACCGCGCAGGGTGAGGACCATGGTCTGCAGGAGCTTGGCGGACATCGCTCGTAACTCGGGAGTGGAGGTATCACCCCAGCGGGAGACGACGCGGGACATGTCGTGGTTCCCGAGGAAGGATGTGTCCCAATCCTGCTTGCCGAGAACGGTGGCATGGGCGGTGTAGACGGCTTTGAGTTCAGGCAGATGGAGCGGGCGATAGTTGTAGCCACCCATGGAGCCGATGCGGGTGGCATCGAAGTTGAAGATCTGGCTGAGTTCGTGGCGATCCTCGCCGACGAGGTTGTGAGTGCCTGCGAGGTCGATGCCGATGGCTTCGCCGACGCTCATGTCGTCGTAATTGGAGAGAACTTCGCGATTCATCTCCTGCAGAAACTCGTCGCGGCGTGGCCCGTTGGCCCAGAGCTTGACTGCGTCCTGGCCGGGTGTCAGGTCGGGCAGGCCGGAGTTTTGCTGATGAGCGGGATGACGTCCATGCGGAAGCCGTCGACGCCCTTGTCGAGCCAGAAGCGCATGAGGCTGTAGACCTCCTGGCGGACTTTTGGATTTTCCCAGTTGAGATCGGGCTGCTTGACGGCGAAGAGATGCAAGTAGAACTGCCGGGTTGTTTCATCCCACTGCCACGCCGAACCGCTGAAGAAAGAGGTGTAGTTGTTGGGCGGGTCGAAGCCGTCTGGGGCATTTGGATTGGGCTTTCCGTCGCGCCAGATGTAGTAATCGCGATAGGGGCTGGTGCGTGATTTTCGCGATTCCTCAAACCATTTGTGCTCGTCGCTGGTGTGGTTGACGACCAGATCGATGATGAGGCGCATGTGGCGCTTCTTGATCCCGGCCAACATCCGGTCGAAATCGGCCATGGTGCCGAACTCGGTCATGACTTTGCGGTAGTCGCGGATGTCGTAGCCGTTGTCGGCATTGGGTGAGTCGAAGTGCGGGCTGAGCCAAATCACGTCGACGCCGAGATTCTTGAGGTAATCGAGCCGGCTGGTGATGCCGCTCAGGTCACCGATGCCGTCGCCGTTTGAGTCTTGGAAAGAGCGCGGGTAGATCTGGTAGACGACTGCTTCTTTCCACCAGCACTGCGAGTAGCCGTTAATCACCGTGACGCCCTGGGATGCGCGTCTAGCATCGGCGCTTGCGGGCTCTAGGGATTGGGCGTAGGAGCTGACCCCGATTGCGGCTGCGAAGGCGGCTGAAATAGCGAGTTTGAAAAAAGTTAGCACCGCCGTATGGTAAGGCCGGTGATGACCTTTTGACGAGTCTGCCACAGCGCAGGGCGCCGTTCTTTGGCAAATGGGCCGGGTTTCGAAGCGGCTGAGCCAGCCTTGACATGAATCAGAACTTCGCCCGCGTCGGGATTGGGGATGGGACGAGTTTCCATTTTGGAGACCTTCTCAGTCCTACGCACATTTCGGGATCACGGGGTCGAACGCACCCAGGCAATGACCCCGGCGCTGCCTCGTCGAAGTCAGGTCCTGACAAATGTACTTCTCGCCATTGATCCCACATGGGTTTCAGTTGACGCGAAATCGCCAATGCACTCATTGACATGCCATTTTGCAGTCAGAAGTTGGGTTCCGGTCGGATTACCGACCTCCCGGAAGTATCTCTAAGTCGGGATTACTTTCGGATAGCCCGGCACTCGACGGGAAGCCGACAAAGCTCTCTGCGGTCCAGTTCGCTTGGTGTTGTCAGCAGTTGAAAACCACTCGCCTCTAATCGCTTCCTAGAAGCCGCATCCCCGTTTCCAATTCGGCTATCGTTGAAGTAGGCGGGCGGATTGGTGGTGTGAAATGAAGACCCACGGCGTCTTCACACATTCGCAAAGACTATCGGGAAAAGCGCTTCTTGCCTTAGCGATCTTCTTTTCCATGGGGGAGGCTTCGCCTGCGAAGGCACAATCCTGCGGCTCGGCCGGATTGGCGGTTCAGGTACTCGGCTCCGGCGGCCCGGAGATGCAAGATAAGAGAGCGTCCACCAGCTATCTGATATGGGACCACGGCACCGCGCGTGTCGTCGTTGATGCGGGTGGAGGCAGCGCTCTACGCTTTGGGGAGAGCGGAGCGCAGATGTCCCAGGTGGATGTTGTTCTGTTCAGCCATTTTCATATCGATCACAGCGGCGATTTTCCCGCTTTAGTTTTCTCTTCCTGGTTTGAAGACCGCAAGCGCCCCCTGCCGGTGTACGGTCCTCCGGGAAACGACTTTATGCCGTCCACGACGGAGTTCGTGCGCGGTCTTTTCAGCGAGCCGCACGGAGCCTGGCGCTACCTGAGCGAGCTGGTGGAGCCGGGTGCGAAAGGAAGCTACACACTGGAACCGCATGATGTCGCGGCCGGTTCCAAACCTGTTCTCGTGTTCCAAAACTCCGACATGGCCGTGTACTCAGTGCGCGTCATTCATGGTGGGTTTCCCGCGCTGGCATGGCGGGTGGAAATGGGAGGCAAGCGGATCGTTTTTAGCGGAGATACGAACGGCGAAGGAGACGGACTGACGCAGCTGGCGCTGGACGCAGATTTGTTCGTCGCTCATAACGCCGTGCCGGAGGGCGCTACCGGAGTGGAAAGGCGCCTCCATATGCCACCCTCAGTAATCGGGACGATCGCCGCGAATGCTCATGTCAAGCGGTTGATACTGTCTCATCGAATGCTGCGGACTTTGGGAAAAGAGAATGAGACACAGGCAGAAATACGGCGTCACTTTTCCGGTCCTGTCGTATTCGCCAACGACCTCGACTGTTTTCCCGTGAGGTGAGCCGCCTGGCGAAGCATCAAGCCTGTCACCGGATGCTTGCCCGGCTAGTTCTGGAGCAGGAACAGCGCGACATCTCCGCTGTCTGCTTTCGCCGCTACCACGCGCAGCCTGTCGCCCTTCGAAGGCGAGAATTTCAGTCCATCCGCTATGCCCATGCCACCCTCCACAACCGTATCGTGGCTGATCTTGAACGTATAAGCCGTGGCGGTCTCGTCCTGCACCGTAACCGACCGCGTGTGCGGATCGAACTTGGTCACCGTACCTGAAGCCGCAGTGAATGGTCCCTTGCCCAGATCCTTCAGTGCAACCGCCGTCGGTTCATCGCTGCTACCGTAGTAGAAAACGATCACGTAGGCGCCTTCTGTTTTCAACTCGTCAGCCGAAATCGTCACTTCGCCCAGCTTCTTCTGCAGAGCCGCACGAACCTTCGCGTCCCCTGAGCCCTTGAAGATCTTCTGACGGCCACTTTCCTGGATCACGAAAGACTTGTCAGTTGCACTGATCGAGCTCACGGTTCCCGTAAGTGCATGGACTATCTCTTGCGCCGAACCGGTGGCGGAAAGAAAACCAAGGCTGAGAGAAAAGGCACACAAAGACCTCAGAAATTTCATGGAATACTCCTTCGATTGTTCGAGGGATGCAGATCGGCAAGCAGCAGGACGAACTCGTTCATTGCAAATCCGCTCAGAATTAACGGTTGCGATAGTATAGAACGCGTCAAGTGTCTTCGCAATCTCCCGCTGATTTTCTTGACCAATTAGTCGGCGGGATCATTAGGTTGAACCGTTGCGGAGACACCAAAGCCCTAACGGAACTGGTGAAACCTCAGGCGTTCTCCGCGCCGGCACGATGTTAACGAGAAGGTAACCCTATGGAGACTGAGTGTCGTTAGCACATAATATGTCCGATGTTTTTAGCAAGTGAAGTGTCCGCTTAACGGGCGGCGAGGATGGAGCCATGCGCGAGAGCATGGAGATCTATCCGAGGACCGCGGCGGAGCGGGCGATGAAGTTGCAGGAAGTGTTGTTACGAGCCACATCGGGGAAGATCAAGTGGTGGCAGGCGGCGGAGTTGATCGGCATCAGCGAGCGGCAGATGCGTCGATGGCGGAAGCGCTATGAGGAGCAAGGCTCGAAGGGCTTGCTGGACCGGCGACGGCGGACGCCAAGTAGCAGGCGAGTGCCGAAGGCGCAGGCGGAAGAGGTTCTGAGCCTGTACCGGGACAGGTACTTCGATCTGAACGTGCGGCACTTTCACGAGAAGCTCGGCGAGGAGCATCAGATCGGGTTGAGCTACACGTGGGTGAAGCAGACCCTGCAGGCAGCCGGCCTGGTGAAGCGCAAGGCCAGGCGAGGGGTGCATCGCAAGCGGCGTGAGCGGCGTCCACTGCCGGGGATGATGCTGCACATCGACGGCAGCCATCATCAGTGGTTTCAGGATGAGCGCTGGCACGACCTGATCGTGATCCTGGACGACGCCACCAGCGAGATCTACTATGCGCAGCTGGCCGAGGAAGAGACGACCGCCACAGTGATGGCCGGGCTGCGTGTGGTGATTGAACAGAAGGGGCTGTTCTGTTCGCTCTATTCTGATCGCGGAGCCCATTTCTGGCTGACGCCGAAGAGCGGCGGCAAGGTCGATTATGAGCGCCCTACGCAGGTGGGCCGCGCCATGAAAAGGAACTTGGAGTGCATATGATCCCGGCCTACTCTCCGCAGGCGCGGGGACGCTCGGAACGCAACTTTTCCACCTGGCAGGGACGGCTGCCGCAGGAGTTGCGATTGCGCGGGATCCGAACCCTGGAAGCGGCCAACAGGTTTCTTTTCCAGCGCTACATCGCCGAGTTCAACCGCCGCTTCACGGTTCCGGCAGCGCAGCGAGGAACGGCGTTTATATCCTGCCGGCACAGGAACCTGGAATTGGTCTTTACGCAACGATTCGAGCGCACCGTTGATCGGGATAACACCGTGAGCTTTCATAACCTGGTGATGCAACTCGAGCGCGCCCACTGGCGCCATACCCTGGCCGGATGCAAGGTGACCATCCATCAGCATCTGGACACTACTCTGACACTCATGATCGCAGGACATCGCGTCGGACACTACAGCGCGCAAGGAAAGCTCCTGACGCCGCTGACCAAAAAACAAATCAAGGCGGTGGAAAAGACGTTGAGAGGAAAAGTCCAAAAACACACTTTCCCTCTCACCTTGCAAATCCCGCACAATACACGGGATTCGCACTTTCCCACCGCCTCTACGGCTACTAACTTATGAAACCGGACATTTCACTTGTTCTCAAAAGCGGACATTTTCACTTGCTAACGACACCCTATGGAGACTGAGAAACAGGCGTGTGTGGCCGCTCATCGGCCCATTCTGTCCAAATCCCGCAGACTGTAGCTGTTCTCTGGGTCTATTATTGGCAAGATCCCTTACGAGAACAATGAGAGCACAACAAGATCAAGGAGCAACCGCAAACGTAGCGACTGTGGCGGGGTGGGTGTTGTTCGTCCTCGCGACCTTAGTTCTGCTTGGCTGGGCTTTCGACCTGAGATGGTTGCAGAGCTTTGTTCCAGAATCAGCCGGGATAAAGGCCAATTCGGCCGTCGCAATGTTGCTTGCGTCGGTTGCGCTGTTGGGCCGCAAGCATCGCGTCGTACCGTTCCTTTCGATCGCGGTGTTTCTCATCGGTGCACTGACCCTGAGCGAGTATTCCTGGAACTCCAATCTCGGGATTGATGAGTTTCTCTTTCGCGATACGCATTACTTTTTCTTTCCCGGTCGAATGTCGCAGTACACCAGCATTGGATATGTGCTTTTCGGATTGTCTCTCCTGCCGATGAACTCGCGGCATCGTGCATTGCGGCGGCTTTCACGTGGCCTCGGTATATTGACGGGAGCTGTCGGCGCCCTCGCAATCGTGAGTCACGCTTACGACACCCATGTGGGGAATCTGATTAGTCCGCAAAACAATGTTTCTATTCCGACCGCGCTTGGTTTCCTGATCGGCTCCATCGGGGTGCAGTATGCAAGCCCCTCAGAGGGTATCGTTCGTCTTCTCCATGCCGACAACGCGGGGGGAGCAATGTTGCGACGGCTGCTTCCCGCAGGAATCCTGCTGACATTGGTGCTTGGCTACGCAGTCAGAGATGCGCAAATAAACTACCGTTGGGAGAGCGGTTTCTCGTTGGCGCTTGTTGGACTCGGCGCAAGCGCGTGCCTTATTGCCGGGATCGTGCTCACCGGGGTTGATCTGGAACGGCAAGACCTTTCACGCCGGGAGAGTGAAGCTCGCTTTATGTTGGCAGCAAAGACGGCGCCGGTGATGATCTGGATGTCCGGCACCGACAAGCTACGCACCTATTTCAGCGAGCTTTGGATCGAATTCACCGGGCGCTCGCTGGAGGCCGAGATCGAACACGGGTGGACACAGGGTGTTCATCCCGACGACCTTAAGCAATGCGTCGCAACTTACGTGGACTCATTCGACCGCCGTGTTCCGTTTCAGATGGAATATCGCTTACGCCGCCACGATGCAGAATACCGCTGGGTTTTTGACACCGGCGTACCCAGATTGGATGGAGAGGGCGGGTTTGTGGGGTATATCGGATCGTGCGTTGATATCACAGATCGTAAGCTCGCCGAAGAAGCGCTCGCCAGCTTGAGCGGGCGATTGATTCAAGCACAGGAAGAGGAACGCAGCCGGATTGCGAGAGAAATCCATGACGACTACCAGCAGCGGCTGGCCTTGCTATCAATTGATCTGGAAACTCTTGCACAGAATCTGCGGACGGACTCTGAGACGCGCTGCACCCTGCACGAACTCTGGGATCGGGTGGGCGAGTTGGGCTCGGATTTGCATTTCTTATCACACCGTTTGCATTCGTCGACACTCGACAGCCTGGGTCTCGTTGCCGCACTGAGTTCAGTGTGCGCCGAGTTCAAAGACTACCACTCAATTGATGTCAATTTTGTGGAGGAAAACGTGCCGCGCAACATTCCCAGGGAAGCGGGATTGTGCCTCTTTCGCATCACACAAGAAGCGCTACAAAACGTCAAGAAGCACAGCCATGCCGATTCTGCTGAGGTTCGGGTGGAGGGACTGGAACAGAAGATCCATCTTTCGATCTCCGACCGTGGAACAGGCTTTGATCAAGTCGCAGCTTCAAGACAGAGCGGAATCGGCATTCGGAGCATGGAGGAACGAGTGCGGCTGGTGGGGGGGCAATTTGCAGTTGTCTCGCGCCCTATGGAGGGCACCAAGGTCGATGTCTGGGTTCCGATCGGCGACACAATGCATTGCCTGGATATCCTGGAGTTGAAGGAACAGTCTCACGCGTGAACCGAGTCAGCAAAGCTTACGTCCACAGGTCCTCGTGGTGGTTCGCAGAGCCGTGTTCTTAGAGTTCCGGGAGAGGCACCATCAACTCAGACCCGTCAGGTGACCTGGGCGAAGATTCGTCAAAGTTCCGAGTAGGCCACAATCCTCCCGGAACTTCCAATGGCAGACCGAGAGTGCCGCAGTAGGCGGCGAACTGAAATATCACATTTACAATGCGGCCATGATGTCAAAGGCTCTGCTCTTCACTGTTCTGGCCCTGGGGCCGGTGACCCTCTGTGCCTCCGACACTCCAGCTATGTCGAATTTGCTGGAGGTGGCTCGCAAGCAGGCTGTTATTTGGGATGATTCCGACCGACCGTTTGTCATGGATCTTGATTTCACAGTGCTTTTCGCTCCTCCAGTACAGGGACACCTACGGCTGAGGCGGAGGACTAAGGACCTGTGGTGGAGTAGAGTTTCGATGGGCAAGTTCGAGCAGGTCAAGTTTCAGAAGGGCGAGTGGACATACGCGTTGCGCAACGTCGATTTCACGCCCAGACAGATCAACGATCTGCTGTATCTGCTTCATGTCGGGACGGCGAACGACAAACTCGTGACTCGAGCGGACAAGCAACGCACGGAAGGTGGCATTAGCCTGGATTGCCTGGATGCTCAGGACCCAGAGTTTAAAAGGGAGCACTTTCAGATCTGTATTGATTCAACGACGCACGATATCGTCAGCGAGACCCGAAGAGTCGAGGGTTATGAGAAGGACTTCGTGGATCGTCACCAGTTTAGTGACTTCGTCGAGTTTCGGGGACATCGCTACCCGCGAAAGTTGGGGTATCTGAAGGACGGACGCATGGTCATTTCTGCAAGCGTCACTGATCTAAAAGAGGACCCTCTTGATCCGAAGCTTCTCATTCCGCCAGTCGGCGCAATCGAGCGCCGCGAATGCCCTGACAAGAAAGAGGCCGAAGTGTTAATTCATCCTAAACCGGGACTCGACCCAGGACGCCACGATTGGGTCGAACTAGATGCGGAGCTAACGGTTTTGACGGATGGCACCGTGGGCGAAGTTGGGATAGTCGGAAGGGGAGATGGTGCGCATGACGGCCCGTTGATAGAGACGCTCAAGAAATGGAAGTTCAAGCCCGCGATGTGTGGCACCGAACCTGTAGTCTCGGACGTCTACGAATCGTTTGACTACGGGAACACCGTCAGCCGGTAGCCCGTTGGTAGTTAACTGCGGTCCTGAGCGAGTCACCGCCCACTCTTCCCTAACCCAGTTTTTGGGGTCGCCTTGGTATTCAGGCGAAGACTTGATCATAGGAAGAATCGCCCACCATCTGCCCGGAATGTCCGCAGCGATGGCCTAAAACCAATGATTGTCTTGAGACCCATGAAAGGCGCTGGTCGGGGAAAAGACGCGATCATTGTCAGGCTTCGCAGCCTTCTGCATGAGTGTTACGACATCGCTTTGAAACCATTGAATCGTTGACTCATCCATCGCAAGTTGCACTTGGAATTTTGGCTCAAGGTTGCGGACGCGGGCTCCGACGACCGTCCACACTCCACCCTCGCCGAAAATATTCACCAGATCGCCGACAGCTATACTCTGTTTCATGTTCTTCTCCGGTGCATCTGAAAAGGCCCGCTGAAACTCCCGGTTCTCGCTCGCTGTGAACAGCGTGCCAGAAGTCAGCATGATCTAGAAATGCCTCAAAAGCGGCTCATGGCTGACCCGAAGGAATCAGAGTAGGTTCCTTGCAACTGTCAGCAGACGCATTGGAATCGCGTTTTTGGATTGAAGGAGTAGCCCCAACCGGACAGAACTCGAAAACCTGGGTTATGTCCGGATTGCCCACGATCCGACCGGAACGTTATTCAAGGACACTGGCGCGTTTATTGGGATCCATCCGGCCTTAGGCCAAACCTTCGCTTATCATGGTTAATCAGCGACTTCCGGGCATGCCCACCAACTGCGGTTACGACGTCTGCTATGAAAGCTCGCTTCGAGACTCTGGAGACACGCATGAAAAAGTCGGCCGTCCTTTATGCATTCGCCGTGGTTGCAGTTGCGACCGGAGCAGCTCAGTCGAGCGGCACCTACTCACAAACCGAGGCCGAGCAATACATAACAAGTAGTGAGTCAGCTTGGGCGGAAAGCGTCGGAACCAACGATGGCTCGGTGGTGGAGCGGATTTTGGCGGAGGATTGCGTGTGGGTATTGGATGGAAAGATCCTGACAAAGTCACAGGCCGTAGCCGACGCAAAAAATGGTCCAGGTGATTTTCTATCGGATCATCTCGACTACGCCCACGTACGATTTTTCGGGGACACCGCAGTCGTTCAGGGCAGCGAAACCTGGGCTCGTAAAGGGGGCCGCAAAGGCCGCTTTATCTGGACCGACACATGGCTTCGACGCAATGGAAAGTGGCAAATTGTAGCGGCCGAAGACGATTCCGTACCGATGAAGAACTAAGGGTTCTTCCGGGAAAGTCGGTGACCTTATGGCGAATAACCTCTTGATGCTTATCAAACTGGATACCGACACCATGGCCTTCATGAGCCTTCTTGTCAGTATCGTTGGTGCACTAGCTGCCATCTTTGCTGCTTTTTACGCGAACGTTGCTGCTTTCTACGCTAAAAAGGCAGCAACCAAGCGCGACCCAACACGGGTGGAGCAGAACACGCAGCACGTTGAGCATTTCAGCAACAAGATTTTGAGCATCGATACCCAAGTTCAACCGCAACCGCAGGCTCAACCTCAGCAGGAAGCCCCACAGCTTCAGGTTCAGCGGGAAGCCTCACAGGCTCAACCTCAGCAGGAAGCCCCACAACTTCAGGTTCAGCGCATATCCATCTCTGTTGAGGGTGAAGCTATGGGAGAAGTTCCGCTCGAATTGTGCCTAACCCTGCAAGACTCATCAATTCGTGTCAGCCGCGTCGAGACGCTTAACGAAGTCGGGAAAACCCTTAGCTCATCGCCGAGCAAGGCAACTGACAATGCCCTTGTATTCAAATCCATTCTTACGCCAAAGAAGGTGAGGCAGTGGTGGAGTGCGGGAGAGTCAACCAGTGAAGGAGGAGGTAGAAGTGTTCTTAGGGTCTACCTGCTGGTCGATGAAAGCAGTAGAGAGGTCTACCGTGACATCCCGGTTTCAATCGTGGAGGAGTTGAGGAGTATCGGCATAGCCTCCTTGGTCGTTTGGACTATCAAGGGGAGCATCGAGCCAGTCTGACCGAGTGACCGTCTATCCGGAAATAATCCCGAAAGGGCGGAGATTTGGATTACTGCCGAATCGGCGACAGTGCAAACCTAGGCGCTAGCGTCCACAAGCGGCGCACCAGGGCACGATTCGGGCGAACCGGGCCAGGTCGTCCCGCTGTATTTGCCCAGGATGCGGCCAATCGAACAGCAGGATAGGAAAGACGAATCGCTGAATTGGCTGGGGGCGGAACCGCAATTAGTTGCGTGTCGCGATGACGCCAGAGCACATGCGCGAGATAGAAGATCGGTGGCCTACCATTAGAACCGGCATTCAGAACAGCGAAGACTGCCTGGAGGCAGCGATCCAAGTCCACCGCTGGAACTGCATGGCCGCTAAACTCGAGCAGATCGTCGCCCGCGTTCCACCATCGGTGAGGAACGCCTTTAGGCAGGACTGCGCTTCCCCCGGTTGGTACGACGATCTTCTCCTTCCCAACTTGAGCGCCGAGTGTTCCCGCTTTCACGATGCCCTCTTCGTGTTCATGGAAATGCACGTGCAGAGGCGGTCCGCTTGTTCCTGGCGGCAAGGTGCCATCCAGGGCAAGGATGATTTGTCCCTGCGCGTCGCGCACGCGGCGTATCAGCAAAACCTCTCCAGTATGGCGGTTTTCCAACGTCAGATAGTTGACCACAAGTTGTCCTTAGTCGCGAATCTTACCAATTGATCCGCCAGCTTGAACAGACTATTTGCGATTGCGATCCGGCAGGTCGTTAGTTCTGGTTTACCGCCAATACGGAAATTACTCGTTGATCAACACCTGCGGTGCAGTGTTGCCGAAGTTATATCTTCCGAGTGGGCCACCATCCGGGAACAATGCGCGAACGGTCACCGTAAGGCCGTTTGGAATGGGCGTCGGCAGCCTCTTCAGATACATTCGCGAGCGGCTCGTCGACGGCGAGATCCGTGACGTCGGTCACCTGTCCGTGAGTTACATTCTCTGACAAAATATAAAGAACACCCTTCACGAGTTTCGGCAGGAATCCGCTCAGATCTCGCACGGCTGAGCAGTCTCCGATTTCGCATGGGATGAACTTCTTTGCCTTGGGGAATCCATGTCGCGAAGCACTTTTCTGCGTGAGAACGCTATATCCCTGTTTTTTCTCTATTTGATACGTAATTCAACACAAAGGGCATTTGCCATGTTGCTGCTCGCCTTCATTGCGACATGGCTGCGGCCTTCGGCGATCGCGCAGTCGGTTACACCTCTGGATGCACAGATCAAGCAGGAAGTCGATCCGCATTTGGCCACGAATGGTCTGACCAAGACCGACGATGAGCAGGCAGGGCAGGAGAAAGTGAGCGCAATCGGCTCTACCTCACACTTCAACATCCCAGCGCAATCCGCCTGCGAAACCGAGATGTTGCATAAAATCGACGCGCGCGAGGTCTTCTCGGGCAGGACCTACAAAGTGTTGACCGAATTAGCGTCGGCGTATGGTCGGGCAGCAATTCCTCACATCTATATCTTTCCGGGAAGCTGGAACATGCTCTATATCGCTGGCAGCACTGCTGTAGACGGGCGAGGCAAGATCCTGGTCGGTCAGCAGGCGATCGAGTTGTTTAATATCATTGCGCTCAGAGGCTTTCTGGGACACGAGATGGCGCACTTGGTTAGCGACAACGCGGCGTACGGATGCAATGATTCCATCATTCGCGATCCAGGGATGGAAGCCGATGCCGATGCATTAGCGGCGCGAGTGCTTGGAATGCAACCCGTCGAGGCGTTTTTGGAGAGGGTACTCGCAATCCCAGAAGGCCGGAACTCGGACGCAAAAAGCCGACTCGAATTGCTGCGTTTCAAACGTCCTGAGTGACCGCCTGCCCGGCAATTACTCGTTGATCAACACCTGCGGTGCAGTGTTACCGAAGTTATCACTTCCGGATGGACCACCATCCACCCAGAGCGCCGGAGATAGCAGCGGGTCTGCCTAACTTGCGTTGAGGGGATCGTTGCAACTGTCGATCCGCGATGAGAACTGGGTTATACTCTCCCCCAACAAAGCAGTCACTAAGGTCTCTATTGTGAACGTCATTGGTGTCAGGTTCATTGCCTTGATCCACCGGATTTCTGTCCTTTTGTTCGTATGCGCGGCAATTACCGCTCTCGCAGGGTGCGGAAATGGCGGCTCAGGCGGCGGAGGGAACGCGCCTGGCGATTTCACGCTGGCATTCTCCACGAGCAACGTGACGATTGAGGAAGGTAAAACGGCAACGATCTCCGTGACCGTGAACGCGGTCAATGGATTCAATTCCACGGTGTCGATCGCGGTTCTCGGGTTGCCGAGTGGAATTACCTCTTCTCCTTTAGGCCCCAGGACCCGTCCGGGTTCGCCAATTACTCTCAGCTTCTCTGCGTCTTCTTCGGCGGCGACGGGACAGGTCAATGTGACCGTGACCGGCCTATCGGGCGCGCTGTCTCACAGTTCCCAGTTCGCCCTGAACGTGAAACCGTTGCCGGTGCCGGCGCCGAGTTTTCACACGCGCTATGTGCGTACGGACTCCGCGACGGAATATTTCATGTCGCCCATCAGCAACTGGATGGTCTTTGACCCGGCAACGCGCCGGTTCTTTGTCACCGATCCCTCAGGCAACCAGATTCAAGTCCTGAATGCGACCAATCAGGCAAAGATCGGCAGCATCGCTGTTCCCGGCGCATACGGAATCGACGAAACGCCCGATGGCTCACTGCTCTACGTTGGCACCGAGATTGGCGATGTTTATGCCATAGATCCTCGCGCAATGAAGGTGACGCGTCGTTACCCGGCCGCGCAGATCGGGCCTGGAGGCTACCCCACATATTCCGTTCGCGTGCTGGCGAACGGGGCTTTGGCCCTGTTGGGGGATCAGGGCGGAGTTCCGGGCATAGATGGTTTTGGAAGTGTGGCGCTGTGGAACCCATCTACCAACGCGCTGCATGTGCACGCGATTTCCCACATCGGGGCATTCACACTGACGGGAGACCGCTCGTTGATTGTCGTGGGCAGCCTGCTCTCTCCCGGGGGCTTTTTCACCCTGGACCCGACAACGGGACAGACGGCCTGCGCCGGCGGCTCGGATTTCCCAAATATTCAGCACGGAGTGGTGACCACTCCGGACGGGAAATCGATCCTCGCGCCGGTCTATTCTCCCGATGGAATCGCGGTCTTCGATGCGCGGACGCTGACCCACGTCACAACATTTCCGGTTGCGGGCGACGTATCGTCGGCGGCGTCGATGATCGTGAGCCCCGACTCGAAGACTCTTTACATGCTGGGAGATGCCTTCCTCTACGCCTATGACATTGCCAGCGGTGCGCAGTTAGGTTGGCTGCCCATCGTCAACGTCAAGCCCCTTTCGGGCGGCTTTGCGTTTGGCCCGATCTACGGACCAAATCTGCAAGCCTTCGACAACACGGGACTGCTCGCCGGGCCGATGGAGGAGGGTGTCGGCTTTCTCGATCTAACTGCCCTGAAGACCGGGCCCGTGGGCAGCGGGTTTTTGAACGATTACCTGGTTCCCGCCACCGGGCCCGCGGCAGGCGGTACGGCTACGGAGTGGAAGAATCTATCCCCCGCCGGGGTGATGGGCGCGGCCTACTTCGGGGGAAATCCGGCGCCGGTCCTTTCCACGGGGACCGGGGAGTTCTTTGCCACGACACCTTCGGGCGTCCCAGGTCCGGTGGATCTATACGCTGTCATGGAGGATGGAGGAACATTAATCGCTCCGGAGGCGTTTAGTTACGGTCCCACAATTCTGCAAGTGACTCCGGACACTGCCACGGCTGACGGCGGTGGAATCGGAATCATCTATGGTTACGGCTTTGGACCGACTGCCGACAACGCTCAGACTCCATCTGATCTGCAAGTCACGGTTGATGGAAAGACCGCAACGATTCTTGGATTCGCTCCCAACGGATACGGGCTGCTCGCTCCTCCGTTCAATATGCAGGCGGTGGCCTATGCAATTCCGGCGGGTCTGGCGGGTTCGAAATCCGATGTGACGCTTTCCACCGTGAATGGAACAGCGCGGGCATCGGGGGCATTGAACTACTTGCCTGCAGTTCAGCAATTCACGCTTTCAGGAGCAGCGCTTGCACAGGGCATCTACGACGCGAAACGCGGCGTTTACTACTTTACCGATGCCTCAGAGATCCAGGTCTTTTCGCGAACCGAGGGCAAGTGGCTCACGCCGATTCAGGTTCCCGCTCCACCCGCGGGAACCACGCACCGCTTGTGGGGAACCGCGCTCTCGCCAAACGGCGGCCTGCTTGCGGTATCCGATCTCAACGCATCGGTCATTTACTTGATCAACCCTGACTCGTCTGGCTCGGCGCAATCCTTCGGCTCGGCTCAATACGGCGCCATCGCAAGCCCCACTGCAGTTGCCGTGAGCGATTCCGGAAGCCTTTACTTCGCCGGGACTGCGGGATACTTCAATCTCGATACGACAACAGGGAAACTTACGTCGTATGGGGATAGTTCCGGAGGAACTTCTCGCTACAACAGGCTGGCAATCAGTTTCGACAACTCCCGTGTGTTCTTCAACCACGATGGAGGCGTGTTCAGCGTGGACACCATAAGCGGCGCCGAAAACTGGGCGGCCGTCAGTCCCGGATGCTGCTACGGTGATCAGGACCTCGCGCTCTCAAGCGACCAGAGCACTTTCGAGGCCACCGGCTACCTGTACGATTTGAACCTGAACGCAAAGTCCTATCTCGCGATGAACGATCGCGAAGTAAGGAACAGAAGTAAGGAACATTAGTTATCTCTATGGGGTGAAACTGAGTGTCGACGGGCGGATGCTGTTCCAGCCGACCTCAATCGGCATAGACATTTTTGACGGGCGGCTGGGCAATCTGTTGACCCGTATCTCTCTGCCAGTCGCCCTCTCCCCAAATTACGATGCGCTGGTCAGTGACGGAGCCGACAATATCCTTGTGGCGATCACGGGCAATACAGGAAGCGGCATTGAAATCATCGATCTTACGTCGCTTCCCGAACCGCAGCCTCTGCCCTATCTCGAAGCAAGTGGGCATTCAGTCCCTGCACCACTGCAGACGAGAAATGCTCCGAAGGGTGCGAACACGTCAGGGCGTTCGGCTGTTTCTGCGAGGCAGCACATACCCATCACGGTATCAAAACATCATGCCGCTGGCGGTATCTTCGGCAAACAATAGAATCGCGGACAGAGATCGTAGTGACC
>CAWAZE010000016.1:0-151925 GCA_963786405.1 uncultured Acidobacteriaceae bacterium
TCGCCGCCAGGGTCAGGCCCCCAGCGACTTGCACGACGGGCAGAGAGATTCCAAAAAACTTGAACAATGCCGTCCCGACCAGCTGAATAATCAGCAGGAATATCGTCGTGTTGATTGCAATCTTGCGCGCCAGCGCATGATAGACGGCGGGAGGCGCATCGCCCACAAGGCTCAGAAACACCAGCGCGCTGCCCAGCGGATTGACCAGCGGGAGCAGCGCACTGAATGTTAGCCCGAAAAACTGGCTCAATTCGCTCACGGCGCAGCAGAATACCAGTTGGACAGGAACTTGGGGAACTTTTCCAGCGCTCGCCTCATTGCGTCATACCGAATGCCACAATCTTGCTCGAAATTCCCATATACACATGTCCGTTGACCACGGTCGGTGGTACCCATCGGACGCCCGTCCCCAGACTCGGACTCCTGTAAAGTTCCTTGCTCACATCCGTGGCATCGCTCGCATGAAGCGTTCCCGCCTTGTAGTCAAGCGTCCACACAATCCCGTTTGTATTCCCGTTCGACGAAACAACAGGATCCGATCCTGGCCACTGGTAGTAGAAAGTCCCCTTTGAAGCTGGCGTTGCGCTAGCATGCGCCGGAGTTGGGATACAGGTCCACGAGACATCTTCAGCACGTCATTGTCGACGGAGCAAAGTAGACGATCGCTGCCATTGCGGCGAGCGAGCCATACCAGGCCGACCTAATCCCGCCCGCCGTATGGCCCATAAGTTGTCCATCAAGCCGCTGGATGATGTTGTCTTTTGTTGTCCCAATGCCGCCGAGCGAGTCGCGATTGAGCACATAGATCGGTGTCGGCTTCCCACAGGCAATTACTTCGCGCGGAATGTTTTGATTCGGAACAAGGATGAGGCTTCCCGATCCAAGATCAAGGTCAAGGTCGTTGTCATGACCCCAGTCGAAAGGAGTGAAGCGGTCAAGCTCCTGCAGCGACGGGCTTAGCTTCACTATGCTTTCACCGTAATTGAAGGTGCTGACAGTCCCGTTCCCAGTCGAAATGTAGATGTTCCCGCTTTCGTCCGCCAGTGGCGAAGCCCCTGACATCCAGATGCCCCCCAGGCTACCGGTCGGTGCCACGTCAAACACAGCCTTCTGTTCCAGCGTGACGGCGTCGAATGCGAAGAGCAGGCCGTGATACGGCGAGCGATCCTCAATGGAACCGAACGCCACGTACAGATTCCCGTTGGCCAGCAGCAGGCCCGGCCGCTGGAACTTCATGACCGGCGGCAATTGGGATACGTAATCAATTGCGGTGGGGTTTTTTCGGTGCCGTCGATCAGACTCAGCGCGTGTAAGCGATGCGGGAAGTACGTGGCATTGTTTTCTGACGTCTCCGCAACCACGTAGATCACCTGCCGCACCGGGTCGATCACCGGTGTGCTGAGCTTACCCGTCCGCGAAGAAATCTGGAGACTTGTTCCGGCCACCGCGGTTACGCCCGAAGAGAGGAAGCTCTTCTTTCCATTCGGCCAAAGTGAAGCCCCTGTATCGGCGTCAAAAGCGTAGACACTGTCGTTATCCGTCGTGACGTAAACCACGTTGCGCACCTTGCCGCCGATGGTGATGCCATTCATGTAGAGTGGCTGTCCCCAGATGCTGCCGTCCAGCGTCCCACTAACCCAAAGCTGTCCAAACTTCCCGGAGCTCACGCTTGCAGGCGTCAGGACGACTTCTTTCGATTGCAGTCCTGTGCCATCGTTTCCGCCCTTCCGCGTCGTATAGTTCAGAGCCGTTGTATGACCCGAAGAGCCCGTTCCGGACAAGGAAACTTTCTGCGGACTGTTGGTCGCCGAATCAGTAAAGCTGAGTGTCGCGCTGCGCGCGCCCGCCGCTGTCGGTTTGAATGTTACCGAGGCGCTGCAACTTGTCGAAGCTGGCAGGCTTGCACCGCAGGTCTTGCTCGCGATCGCGAAGTCTCCCGCATTGGTTCCGGAGATCGCGACCCCGCTGATCGTGATCGATGATGTCTGCCCATTCGTTGACGTCGCCGATTGCGATGCGCTGGTGGACCCTATCGACGTGCTCGCGAATGTGAGGCTCGAAGGCGTGGCGGAGACGCTCCCCCCCGACCCACCCGTTCCAAGACCCGTCAGCGTCACGGTCTGTGGGCTGTTCGTTGCCGAGTCAGTGAATCCCAGAACTGCGGAACGACTGCCGGACGTCGTCGGCGCAAAAACAACGCTCGCTGTGCAGCTCGAGGACGCAGCCAGCGAAGCACCGCATGTCCTGCTGCTGATCAGAAAATCACCCGGATTCGTGCCCGACATCGCAATGCTGCTGATGCTGATTGAACTCGTGCCGCTATTCGTAAGCGTCACTGCCTTGGCGGCCCCCTTGTTGCCCACAGCTACAGATACCCAGTTCAGGCTCGTCGGCGAAACAGAAGCGCTTCCCGAACCCGTCGCCCCGGTTCCCGACAGCGCAATCTTTTGCGGGCTGTTGCTCGCGTTGTCAGTAAAAGTCAGAGTCGCGCTTCTCGCGCCCGAAGCGCCCGGCTTGAAGGTCACTGAAACTGTGCAGTTCGACGAAGCCGCCAGGCTGCTGCCGCAGGTCTTGCTTGAGATCGAGAAATCTCCTGCGTTCGTGCCGGAGATCGCAATGCTGCTGATCGTGATCGACGAAGTCTGCCCGTTGGACAAGGTCGCCGACTTTGCCGCGCTGGTCGAGCCCGTTGTCACGCTGCCGAATCCAATCGATGTCGGGCTGGCGGACACCGTTCCGCTCGTCGAAGTTCCCAGGCCGGTGAGCGCAACGGTTTGCGGACTGCCGCTGCCTGAATCATTGAAATTCAAGGTCGCGCTGCGCGAGCCGGCCGCCGTAGGCCCAAAAGTAATATTCACGGTACAACTGGAAGATGCAGCCAGCGATGCCCCGCAGGTCTTGCTGAATATCTTGAAGTCGCCCGGATTCGTTCCCGTTATGGTGATGCTGCTGATCGTGATCGCCGCAGTGTTGGTGTTGGAAAGGGTCACAACCTTTTGCGCACCGGTATTGCCCAGCGCGACTGAAGCCCAGCTAACGGTCGTGGGCGACGGCGTAACCGCCGCCAGGCATCGCACTCCCTCGAGTGCGCACAGAGCAATCACACCCTTTACCGCGACAGTCCGCCAGCGCCTCACGAAGTATGGCGCTGAGCAGCTCTCCAAGGAGGCGTTGAAAACATAAGACAACAGAAAACTTTTACCAAGACTGGAGCGGACGCCAGTGTTCATGAAGCCTCCGGGGCAGGAAACGCTTAAGCCTGATCAAGGTCCAAGCCTCGAAGGCAACGCCGCGAACGATTGTTGACACTTGTCGTTCGGAAAGGACGAGCCCGTGGCGTCGCGGTGTCTCTCCCGGAACGTGCCCCTGCCGTCCCGATGCAACCACGACCTCGCAAGCTACGATGCGGCGTGAAGGTCAAGGGTTGTAGCTAAATCCCGTCGCATCAATCCACGTGCCTCGCGCCTCCATCCAGCTTCAGGATTTGCCGCACGCGCTACTCCCAGCCCCCGCCCTGGCGCAAAAGAAAAAGAGCGGACCCGCCCCCGACGCAGGTCCGCCCTGAGTAACCGCCAAGCTCGTGACTATGGCTTGAAGCTCTTTGCCTCCGTCACTTCCACCGTCGCCTGCACCGGAAGCTGGTCGCTTGATCCCCCCGCAAGAACTCGCACCTGTTCCTTCTCCACGTGCCATGTATGGCTCGGTGCGTCCCAGTACGCAAGGTCGCGCGCCTTCAACTCAAGCGTGACTTCTTTCTCAGCGCCGGCCTCGATCTTTACCCGCCTGAACTCCTTCAACTCCAGTTGCGGCCGGCTGACAGTCGAACCCGGATGCTGCACATACATCTGCACCACCTCGTCGCTCGCGCGCTTGCCGGTGTTCTTCACCTTGACATCGACCTTCACGCTCCCGTCGGCATCCATCCTCGACGCGCTCAGGTTGATCCCTCGATACGCGAAGGTCGTATAGCTGAGCCCGTAACCGAAGGGATAGAGCGGCTTTGCCTTGCTGTACAGATAGGTGCTGCCGTGCAACAGGTTGTAGTCGAGGATCGGCAACAACTGCGCGTCCCCGGTAGGCCACGTCTGCGTCAGTCTGCCTGCAGGCGAGTAGTCGCCAAACAGAACGTCGGCAACGCCGTGTCCTTCCTCCTGGCTGTTATGCGTCATGTGAACAATGGCAGGAAGGTTCTGCTGGCTCCACACAATGGCGTACGGAAAACTCGCCCGCAGCACCTCAATCGTTCGAGGATTCGCAGCAACGACTCTCTTCACAAGTTCTTCCTGCTCGAGCACGATCGTCTTTCGATCCACGTCCTCCTTGCCGTTTGACGGCGTTGGGCACTGGTCCCATCCCGCATTGCATTCCGGATGATTGCCCACCACCACAATCGCCACGTCAGCTTTGTGCGCCAGGTTCGCAGCTTCCTCAGGATCAGATCCATCTGCAAACAACACCTTCACGTTGTTACCTGCGGCTTCGCTAATTCCCTCAAGGATGCTCACGCCGTAAGGCGGAGTACCGCTGTACCAGTCCTGAAGCACCTGGTCGATCCACGGACCAATCACCGCAATTGTCTTCAGCTTGGTTCGGTCCAGCGGCAGCGTGTTCTTCTCATTCTTGAGCAGCACAATTGACTCGTCCGTCGCCAGCCGCGCCAGCGCAACACTTGACTCGCGCAACCACGGCGGTGCCTCGCCTCCACTCTCGCGCCCGATCTTGGCATAAGGATCAACGCCCTGAGGATCCATCTCTCCCAGCCGCAGGTAAACGTTCAGCAGGTTCTTAAGTGCGGCATCCATGTCCGCTTCCGTCAGCAGTCCATCCTTGAGCGCCTTGGTCAGATCGGGCTTGTATGTGTCCAGAAAATGATTGATGCCCGCCTTGACCGCCGCTGCGGAGCCCTTCTCTTTGTCTGGGAAAGTCTTGTGCGAAGAGATCAGCAGTCCGAGCGCTCCGCCGTCGGTGCAGATCAGTCCGTCGTTCCCCCACTCCTTGATCATCACGTCCTTCAACACCGGATGAATCATCATGGGAGTGCCATTCCATGCGTTGTAAGCCGCCATCACAGCGCGAGAGCCACCTTCCTGAAAGCCCATGCGAAATGGCACCGAGTAGTACTCACGAAAAAGGCGTTCGTCGAAATCCGATGAAGTATGCGTACGCCCGTCTTCGTTCTCATTGGCAAGAAAATGCTTCATCAATGAAGCAGCCTGCCAGTGTTTTGGATCGGGTCCCTGAAGCCCCTGCGCAAAAGCCACAGTCAGCGTGCCCACGAGAAACGGATCCTCACCGTACGATTCCTCTGTCCTCCCCCAGCGTGGATCGCGGCTCAAATCCGCATTGGGCGCGCGCACCACAACACCACCGCGATCGAAGACCGGATTCTGGTAGTAGTAGCGAGCCTCGTAGCCCTCGAGCGATGCGATCTTTTTCAGCAGCTCAGGATCCCACGTTGCGCCGAGCCCCTTCTCCTGCGGAAACGTCGTCGTCGGCACCGGCTGCCTGCCGCGGCCGCCCCAGCCGCCGGGGCCGCCCAGGGCAAGACCATGAAGACCCTCAACCTGCCCCGAGAACTCCACCCCCAGTCGCGGAATCTTCGGGTGGTCTGACATCAGAAGAACCTTCTCGTCGAGCGTCAACAGGCTCAACAAATTCTGGATTCGCACGCTGTCCGGCAGCGACGTATCCCGAAACGGATACTTCTCCTGAGCACAAACTGCAATTGCGGCGCACATCGCCAGCACCGGTACCATCGTGCGAACAACCCGGTTGCGCACCCGTATCCGCATCGCAATCTCCTCCTTGTTTCGAACCACGAAGACTATCACGGCGCTTCGATAAAGTTCTTTGCGTAAATCGATTGATGCCACCACCCAAGCCCCAGAAGAACCCGTCCGCTCATGCCCCACCCGCGGAAGAAACTTGACGCAAATCCGTCTGCGGAGCCAATTCTGACAACGTGCATAAAGCGCTCAGTGAGCGCTTTGCCTGATTGCGCAAATCGAGAAAAGTCATGTCTCACTGGCTCAGTTTAGAACCGAGACCAGGTATCCTTCCCTGTTGGGATGGCTGGGGCTGCCGCGTCCTTGCCTAAGCAGAGGTCCAATCTGTGAAGCAGAATTTCGCCGTAATTATCCTTGGCGGTACCGGACAAGTCGGCAGTGCAACCGTCGCGGAACTGCTGGCAACTTCGGATTGCCGGGAAGTGGTGATGGTCACCAGAAAGCCCATTGCGCCGCGATCGCGGGTGCGCAACGTCGTTCTTGATACCGGCGCAGCTGACTTTGCCGAGCGCACTGCCGCCCTTGCCCGCGAAGTTTTGAGCCAAGGTCCCGTGAGCGCCGTGAGCTGTGTGGGTGTCGGTTCTGGTTCGGCGCGCTGGAGCGAAGAAGAATTGCAGCGACTTGAACTTGGCGTCGTCGGTGCATTTGCGCGTGGCTGCCACGACGCCGGAATCGCCCAGTTTTGCCTGCTTTCTGCGGCAGGAAGCAATGCACGCAGCCGGTTTCGATATGTCCGCGTAATGGGCATGAAGGAAGACACCGTGCGTGACGTCGGTTTTACCCGCCTCGCCATCTTTCGCCCCGGCATCATTGTCGGCAACGCCCATACCCCGGCCTGGGTCGGCTTATTGGGAAGCCTCGTGCCTGGGTCGTTTGGCAACATCGATCAGCGAATTCTCGGTCGCTCAATCGCCGCAGAGATAGCTTTGCACAGTCGAGAGGCTGGCGAAGTTACCCGCGAAAATGCAGCGATGAAAAAACTCGCTGCGCAGTTCAATAGCGTGCCTTAGGATTTTTCGCGTCGGGTCTAGGCTAAATTAATGGCGAGAGAAATCGGTGAGCCACATTCTTTCGAGCTGATCGCCGGAATTTAGCCAACCGTCTGTCTCCTCACCCATTCGAACTAACTTTTTGCCCCTCCAAAACAGAAGGGGCGAAGATCTATGCTTCACCGCTTCTGTGATTGCGGCTCAGGCAAATCTCAATAAAGCCTGAAATTGACCTCGATGCTCATCATCACCGGCACCGGCGTTTTGCCGTCTTTCATCGCCGGTTTGAACTTGTATTTCCGCACCGCTTCCAGTGCCTTCTCGTCCAGCCCCATTCCCAGCGGACGCACCACCCGCGGATTCTGCGGATTTCCTTGCGCATCCACGATCAGCGAGATCAGGCACACTCCCTGGTACTTCGCACGACGCGCTTCATCCGAGAACTCCGCTTCGGGCGTGAATATCGGCACCGGAGCAGACACTCCGCCCCCGACCCTGTACACGCCGCCACCAGTGTTCCCGCCGGTTCCAGGTCCGTAGCCGTTCCCGTTGCCCGATCCAAGACCGCCGCTGGACCCACTGCCCATACCCCGCCATTCGCTCCGGATCCATTCGAGGCGAGCGTGACATTCGCAGAGTTCTTCACGCCGAAATTCGGTAGATTCGGATTGTCGGGAAGTGTGATGTCCTTCTGAACGTCGATGGCCGGTGTAAATGCCAGCTTTGGTTCATGCAGCTCGGAACCATCGGAGGAGTAATCGGATCCTTCATCCGAGGGGGTAGCTTGCCCTTCATCGGGTCAACGATGTCATGCGAGCCACCACCGCCGCCGCCGCCTGCCGGAGCCGCCATCTGCGGTCCCTTCAGAATGTCGCTCACATCAACATTCGTTGCGACGAGAGGCTTCATCGTCTTGATAATCTGCCGCCCCACAAAAAAGAGCAGGACAAGCAGAATGGACAGATTCACGGTCGTCGAAATCCCAATTGCCCCGGATTCGCCTTCACCGCCATCCGGTCCGGCACCGGTATCGGCGTTGAAGTCAGCTCCAGTGGGGGCAGCTTCTTGGGGAAAAAGACGTCGTGGATATTCTCGTAGAGGCCCCGCCAGATCGGCTTCTCGTCGAACGCCTTTCCAAGAAAGGCGTCGAGCTCGTGCCCCTCAACCGAGGATAGGGTGTCGGTGGTCGCCGAATCTGGCTGGGTCAGTAAATCGTTTGCCATATTTCCCGATGCTGGCCCTCTCGCCGGCGATTGCCCCGAGTGGCTATCTTCCGCTTCCCGGCCCATCTTTCCATTATGCTTGACGCCGCCTGTACTTGTCTTTAGCTGATCACCCTAATTCCAATGGCTCCGTGGCGTCCTCCAGAGTTTCATATTTCCTCGAAAGGGGAGTTCCCATAAACGATAGACGTCCTTCGTGATCACTTGTTACCTAAATTTTCTACCCCGGTCCTTTACACTAAACAATGAAGATTTTCGAACCAAGTTCAGGGAGTACCAATGTCTCCAGCGCCGGAGTTGAAGGCGACCCTAACCTTGCCTCAAACCGCCTTCCCGATGAAGGCCAATCTGCCGCAGAATGAGCCTCTTCGGCTGGCCAGGTGGGCCTCTCTGCGGCTCTACGAAGAGTTGCGCAAAACCTGCGCCGGCCGGCCCGCCTACCTGCTTCACGACGGCCCTCCTTACGCCAACGGACCCATCCACCTTGGCCATGCCCTGAACAAGGGCCTGAAGGACTTCGTCGTCAAGTCGAAAACCATGGCCGGCTTCGATTCGCCCTACGTTCCCGGCTACGACTGCCACGGCCTGCCCATCGAGATCAAGGTCGACGAACAACTCGGCCGCAAAGAAGCTGGAGATGCCGGTTCCTGCCGTCTTGGATGCCTGCCGGGCCTACGCGCAGAAATACGTCGACCTGCAGACTGCGCAATTTGAGCGCATCGGGTGCTTCGGCCGCTGGGACAAGCCGTACATGACGATGGCCCGCGACTACGAGGCGCGCACGCTTGAGGCGTTCTACGGCTTCCTTGAGAAAGGCTTCGTCTATCGCGGACTCAAGCCCGTCTACTGGTGCATCCACGACCGCACCGCCCTGGCCGAGGCCGAAGTCGAGTACGAGACGCACACCAGCCCCTCGGTCTACGTGCGCTACAAGCTCACATCCGATGCCGGCAGCACTCGACCCCGCGCTGGCCGGCCGCGAAGTCTACACCATCATCTGGACGACCACTCCCTGGACGCTGCCCGCGTCGATGGCGGTCGCCTTCCATCCTGACTTCGAGTACGTGGCCCTTGCCGCAAGCGGCGACCCCAAGGCGCCAAACGTGCCGTCAGATCCGGTCTACATCGTCGCCGCCGAACTTGCCCCTGCGGTCATCGCCGCCTGCAAACTCGGCGCGACCACGGAGCTCGCCCGCTTCAAGGGCAGCAAGCTCGAGCACACCACATTCAAGCATCCGTTCCTCGATCGCAGCATCCTCGGCGTGCTCGCCACCTACGTCACCGCCGACACCGGCACCGGCGCCGTCCACACCGCGCCCTCGCACGGCGCGGACGACTTCTACACCGGTCAGCGCTACGGGCTCGACCAGACCTGTCGCGTCGACTGCCGCCGGCCAGCATCCACGTCGATCCCGCCGCGTGGCCCCTCGCCGCTCCCCCTCCCTTTGAGGGCAAGAAGGTCTGGGCCGCCAATCCGATCATCGTCGCCATGCTCGAAGAGTCGCGCGCCCTGCTTGCCGTCGGCCGATCTCGAGCACTCCTATCCGCACTGCTGGCGCTGCCACAACCCGTCATCTTCCGCGCCACGGAGCAGTGGTTCATCTCGCTCGAAACCCCGGTGAAGCGCGCCGACGGCTCGGAAACCACCTTCCGGCAGTTGTCGATCGACGAGATCGACAAAGTTGTCTGGGATCCGGCATGGGGCAAGGAGCGCATCACGAACATGATCGCCACGCGCCCCGACTGGTGCATCAGCCGTCAGCGCATCTGGGGCGTGCCCATCGCCGTCTTCATGTGCGAAAGCTGCAACCAGCCCATCATCGATCCGGCACTGAACCGCAAGATCGTCGACCTCTTCGAGCGCGAAGGCGCCGAAGCCTGGCACACCACGCCCATCGCAGGTCTGCTGCCCGCCGGGACAAAATGCGCACATTGCGGCAGGACGTAACGTTCCGCAAGGAAACCGACATTCTCGACGTCTGGTTCGATTCCGGCGCCAGCTGGTTTGCGGTTGCGAATCCGACCCGGACCTGAAAACCGCCTATAAGCCGATTCCAAAACGACAACGGCACGAAGGTCCTCTACCTCGAAGGCGGCGACCAGCACCGCGGCTGGTTCCACTCCTCGCTGCTCACGTCGGTCGCACTCCGCGGCCGCGCGCCCTACTCGCATGTCGCCACGGCCGGCTGGACGCTCGACGAGCAGGGCCGCGCCATGTCGAAGTCGCTCGGCAACGGCGTCGATCCCGTCGACATCGCCGAACGCATGGGCGGCGAAATCGTGCGCCTCTGGGTCGCCTCGATCGACTTCCGCGAAGACATGGCCGCCAGCGAAAACCTGATGGCGCGCTGCGCCGAGCTCTATCGCAAGCTGCGCAACACCTTCCGCTTCCTGCTCGGCAATCTGAACGGATTCGATCCCGCGCGCGATCGCGTCGCCGAAGCCGAGCTTCTGCCGCTCGATCGCTACATGCTGGCTCGCACCCGCGATCTCACCGAAAAAATCCTCGCGCTGGTACGAGGCCTTCGAATTCCATCGCGTCTATCAGGCGGTCAACGAATTCGCCATCGTCGACCTGAGCTCGTTCTATCTCGACGTGCTCAAGGACCGCATGTACACCTTCGCGCCGACCAGCCAGGAGCGCCGCTCCGCGCAAACCGTGCTGTGGCAGATCACCGAAGCTCTGGTTCGTCTGGTCGCGCCCATCCTCAGCTTCACCGCCGACGAGGTCTGGGAATATCTGCCCGCCAGTCGAAGGCCGCGCGATCAGCGTGCACCTCGCGCTCTTCCCGAAACCCGAAGAGATATTCTCCGAGAACCCGGCGAAGTTGCTCGAAGAGTGGAAGCAGATCTTCGCAGTCCGCGACGAAGCGCTTCGCGTCCTCGAAGAAGCGCGCCAGGCCAAACGCATCGGCAAGGGGCTCGAAGCCGAGTTGGAGATCACAGCCTCAGGCGATTTGCTCGCCCTGCTGCAACGCCACGCCGCCGGACTCAAGGAGATCATCAATGTCTCCGCTGTGACCGTTGTCGCGAGCCCGCAGCCCGATTCTGCTCTTTCCGTCACCGCCCTGCCCGCCAGCGGCCACAAATGCGCCCGCTGCTGGAACTTCATGCCCGAAGTCGCGGACTACGGCATCTGGCAGAATGTCTGCACCCGCTGCCACGGCGCTCTCAAGGAAATGGGCATTGACCCCATTGATCCCCTTGCCCCGCCGCAACCGGAGGCCGCCAGATGAGCTTCACCATGCCTCGCCGCTTGCCCTGGCTCTTGCTGATCTCGGCAATCATCATCTTGCTGCCGATCGCCTGACCAAGACCATGGTCGCCGCGCACATCCCGATGGGCGACGCCATCCCCGTCATCCCCCACGTTCTGCGCATCACCCACTGGCTCAATGAAGGCGCAGCCTTCTCGCTCTTCGCCGACTCCGCCTCGCCGAACACCGTTCGCTGGGGCCTGATCGCGTTTTCTGCGCTTGCCGCAATCGCCGTCCTCATCGCCATGATTCGTCTTCGGCAGCCACTTCACGCTCACCACCGTGGCGCTGGCTCTGGTTCTCGGCGGCGCGCTCGGCAACCTCCACGACCGCATCGCCTACGGCTCGGTCGTCGACTTCATTGAGGTCCACATCTTCGGCTACCACTGGCCCGACTTCAACGTGGCCGACAGTTCCATCGTCACCGGCGCTTGCCTGCTTCTGCTCGATTCGCTGTTACAGAAGGAACCGCATTCTTCTGCTGCGTCGATTGAGCCGGAACGGCCAAATTGAGCACTTTCGTCCCCCTCCGGCCGTCATTCCTCCCTTTTTCTTTAGCGGAGGAACCGGTAATGATATCTATACGTAAGCTGATTATGGTCACTCTTCCCCACTCGGCGACGGAAACGCATTTCATGCAGCCGCCGGGAGCACAGAGTCGTCTCATGAATAGCGCAAACTGGGCCACGGATTCGAACCGCGGCTCAAACTCAAGAGGATTGAATGAAACTCGGTTGTATTCTTCCTTGTAAACGGACTCCCGCGAAACTTCGGGCCACGCTGTCCGTATCGTTCCTGACGCTGACCTTCACCTCAGGCTTGTTCGCCCAGCGCCTCCCGTCCTCGGTTCTCCCCGAGCACTACGCCCTGACGCTCACGCCCGACCTCAAAGTCGCGACTTTCACCGGCGTTGAAACGATTGACGTGCGCGTGGCGGAGCCAGTGAACTCCATCACTCTCAACTCCGCAGAGATCGCCTTTCAATCCGTAACCGTAAAGGCCGAAGGCAAGGTACAAACGGCCACCGTCTCTCTCGACACCGAAAAGGAACAGGCCACATTCACCTTCCCCGAAAAGATCCCCGCGGGCAACGCAACAATCTCCATCGACTTCACCGGCATCCTGAACAACGAGCTGCGCGGCTTCTATCTCTCCAAAACCGCAACGCCGCAACTACGCAGTTACGCAGTTCGAGCCCACGGACGCTCGCCGCGCCTTCCCATCATTTGACGAGCCCGCCTTCAAGGCCACCTACGACATCTCGCTCGTGATTGACACCGGCGATACCGCCATCTCCAACAGCCCCATCGAGTCCGACACTCCCGGCCCCGTCGCTGGAAAGCACACCCTCAAGTTCTCGACAACGCCGAAAATGTCCACGTATCTCGTCGCCTTCCTCGTCGGCGACTTCCAGTGCACCGCGGGCGAGCAGGACGGCGTAGCAATTCGCGTCTGCGCAACTCCCGACAAGGTGGCTCTCACACCCTACGGCGTTGATGTCGCCAAGTACGTGCTGCACTACTACAACAACTACTTCGGCATTCCCTACCCGCTCAAGAAACTCGACCTCATCGCGCTGCCGGATTTCGAAGCCGGCGCCATGGAGAACTTCGGCGCCATCACCTATCGCGAAACCGATCTGCTGATCGATCCCAAAACAGCATCGATCAACGCCAAGAAGCAGGTCGACCTCGTGATTGCCCACGAGATGGCGCACCAGTGGTTCGGCGACCTGGTCACCATGCAGTGGTGGGACAATATCTGGCTCAACGAAGGCTTCGCCACCTGGATGGAAAACAAGCCTGTTGCTGCCATGCATCCCGAGTGGAACATCGATCAGAACGTTGCGTCCGACCTGGACAGACACTCTGAACCTCGACGCTCAGCCAACCACACGCGCCATTCGCGCCCGGGCCGATACTCCTGATGAAATCAACCAGATGTTCGACGGGATCGCCTACGGCAAGGCCAGCGACGTGCTCCTCACCGTCGAAAACTATTTGGGTGAAGAGACCTTCCGCAAGGGCGTGCACAACTACCTCGCCGCGCATCGTGTACTCCAATGCGACTGCCGAAGACTTCTGGAACGCAGCAGACCGCGACCAGCCACAAGCCCGTCGACAAGATCATGGAGAGCCTGGTCGCCCAGCCCGGTGTGCCGATCATCACCTTCGGCAGATCCGGTAGATGGCAAGGTCGCCGTGACGCAGAAGCGGTTCTTCCTCAGCCCAAGTGTTCAAACTGGGGCCGGGCAAAAGTGGACGCTCCCCGTTTGCTTCAAGAACAACCGCGACAATCAGGACTGTGCCGTGTTGACGCCCGCTGTATCCACGCTCAGCGTGCCCGCGGCTGCCCCGTTCTTCGCTAATGCCGGCGGCAAAGGCTACTACCGCACTGCCTATTCACCCGCTGCTTACAACGCCATTCTCGCAAATATAGAGTCTGCGCTCACGCCCAGCGAACGCATCAGCTTCATCGGAGACGAATGGGCACAGGTCCGTTCCAACAAAGCTTCCATCGGCAAGTATCTTGACCTGGTAGCAGCGGTCAAAGACGACCCCAATGCCGATGTCGTCTCGTCGGCCCTCGGCGGATATGAGGCCGCCTACAGCAGAATTGCCGCCTCCGCTGAAGAAAAATCCGCGCTCCAGGCCTGGGTCCGCTCCACGTTCGAGCCCGTCTATGCCCGGCTCGGACCTCCTTCAGACACTGACTCGCCCAGCGCGCGCGAGTTGCGCTCCACTCTCTTCGCCACTCTCGGAAACGCGAAGGATCCCGCAATCCTGGCGGAGGCGCGCAACATCGCCTACAAATACATCGCGAACCCAGCCTCGGTTGACGGCACCTTCGCGCAGACCGCCCTCGCCGTGGCCGCGCGCAACGGAGATTCGGCGCTCTTTGACAAGCTGCAAAAACTCTACGAGACCTCAACTGACCCCGAGATTCAGATCGGCGCGCTCCGTCTGCTCGCCGTCTTTGAAAACCCGGAACTCGTCAAGCGCGCTCTCGACTACGCAATCTCCGACAAGGTCCGCAATCAGGACGCTGCAATCCAGCTCGCCATCCCGGTCGAGGCTGACGAGAGCCGCGACCAGGCCTGGAAGTACATCCAGGCCCATTGGGAAAAGGTCCAGGCCCAACTCACGACGAACTCCGGAAGCATTCTCATCGGTTCCACGAGCGGCTTTTGTTCAAGTTCCGGCCGCGAGGACGTGGAACGCTTCTTCTCGGCGCACAAAGTCGCTGCCTCAGGACAGTCTCTCAAACACGCAATCGAGCACATCGACGGCTGCATCGAGCTTCGCGCGCTCCAGGAGCCGCAACTCAAGTCGTGGCTGACCACCCAGCAGCGAACCGCATCCGGCGCAGCCATGCACTGAGTTCTCAAATCCCATCATCCCGGTGGTGTGGCAATCAGCCGCTCCACCGGTTTCTCCTTGAGACCCAACCTCGCGAATGGTACCTTGAACAAAACATGCCACTCGCCCGCTCGATCCTCCTCGTCGCCTCCTGCCTCGTTTCTCTCCTCTTCAACGCCAGTGGCCAGCCACCCTCATCGCCCGCGGTCACCCAGGCGGTCCTCGCCGGCAAGCTCATTGACGTCCGAACCGGCGATGTCCGCTCGCACGCCTACATTCTCATCGCCGGCGATCGCGTCCAGTCCATCGCTGACGCCGCCGCCCGCAGGCGTTCCCATTGTTGACCTCTCGGCCTACACGGTGCTTCCCGGCCTCATCGATGCGCACGGCCACCTTCTCTCCAATCCCACAACGCAGAACTTTGCCGCCCACCTGCGCACATCCATTCCGCAGGCCACGCTCTGGGGCGTCTACAACCTCCGTCTTTGGCTCGACCACGGATTCACCTCCGTGCGCGATGCCTGCGAAGGCCCACCGGACTATCCGCAATTTGCATTGCGCGACTCGGTAAAGCGCGGCCTCATTCTCGGCCCGCGCATCACTGCCGCCGGCAGTTGCGTCTCGATCACCGGCGGTCACGGCGACGGCGCGCCCTTCTCACCCGATCTCGAGCTTCCCCGGGGCCAGAACGTCGCCGACACACCTGACGAGATTGCGCACGTCGTCCGTCGCGACATTAAGTACGGCGCCGACTGGATCAAGCTCATGGCCACCGGAGGCGTCATGGATCCCATCTCCGACTTCCACGTGCAGGAGCTGAGCGAAGCGCAGATGGCCGAAGCAGTCGAAGTCGCCCATCGCGCCGGCAAGAAAGTGATGGCGCACGCCGAGGGAGCCACCGGCATCAAGGCCGCTGTGCGCGCAGGTGTCGACTCCATCGAACACGGCACCATGCTCGACGAAGAAGGCGCGCAGCTCATGGAGGAGCACCACACGTGGCTCGTCCCGACACTCTACTGCTTCCAGCACGACATGGAAACCGGCCTCAGCAAGGGCCGCGATCCCGATTCCTACGCCAAGGGCGTCGAGATCATGGCAGCGCAGGGCCCGGCCTTCAAACTCGCGCTCGCGCACCACATCCGCATCGTGTACGGCGTGGACGATGGCGACGTCGATGAATCCGTCTCGAAGGAATTCGGCGCGCTGGTCCGCGGCGGCCTCTCTCCGCTCGGCGCGCTCCAGGCGGCCACCATCAACGCCGCAACCATGCTCGGCAAAGACAAAGACGTCGGCACGCTCGAACCGGGCCGCTATGCCGACATCGTCGCAGTCCACGGCGATCCTCTCGCCGACATCACCGTCATGGAACGCGTCTCCTTCGTCATGCAGGGCGGCCGCATCATCAAAGATCCCGCCCACCCCGACCGCAATCCCGTGATCCACGTAAAGTAAGAGCCGGGTGCCGGGTGTCCAGCCGCGAACCGAGGGTGCCCCATTCATGCCGCAGCTTTATCGCGGCATGGGTGGGAAACCACGAACCTCAATGTCTGGTCATCTCGAAAGCAGCTAGCTTCCGCAAAAAAAACAGCTCCCCCAGTCACACGAATGCGCCTGGAGGAGCTGCCCTTCGTTCGTATGGATTAGCGCATTTGGAATTTAAGGTTGAGTTCCTGGTCGCTCGCAACCACCTGGCCATCCAGCGTCGCCGGCATGTACCGGTATTGCCGCACAGCCGCAAGGACCCGCGAATCCACTTCCGGATTGATCGACTTCACGATCTCGATGTTCTTGGGTGTACCGCTCTCATCCACAACAAAATGGAGAACCATTTTCTGCGTCGAAAGATCGGAGGAATGGAAGTCAGAAGCTGACAAGCCCGTTTCATGCTGCTTGATGAGCTTTGCTTCCTTTACGCCTGTGCTTATGCGACGTCCATCGGGGGTGTATCTTGCATTGGTTGAGGTGGGAAGTGCCGAACTACCCTCGAGCGTGCTCGATGAGTCGTTTCGGGCCTCAAGGTTTACATCTTGGCCTGCTTTGCTCGACTGTCCGTGGAGCAGCATGGTGGAGAGAAACAGACCGCTAACAATAAGAGTTCTGCGCATGATTAGTCTCCAGAAGGTCAAGAGTGACCTACACCAATGTAGCCTCAAACAAAGACAATTGTCAATCGTATTTTTTATTCATCTAATTTTGAATAACTTCTAACTCCAAAGTCTCCGCCCTTTCGGAATCTTTCTTCAAAACAGGAAAACTGCATTCCCCGCGCCGCCTCTCGCCCGCATCCCTTCAATCCGCCGCAAATTTGGTTACCATGACATTCATGCGCCAGTTCCCTGCCGGTCAGACCCTGCTGATCGATGCCGACGACACTCTCTGGGAAAACAACGTCTACTTCGAGCGCGCCATCGCGGCGTTCATCAGCTACTTGAATCATCACGAGTACTCGCCGGCCGAAGTGCGCAACACACTCAACGCCGTCGAAAGAGAAACAATCCTGGCGCATGGTTACGGACTGCCCAGCTTTACTCGCTCGCTGATCGCATGCTTCGAACGGCTCAGCCCCGAGCCGATAACGGAAGAGAAGCGTCGTCGCGTCGTTGGATTCGCAAACACCATCGCCGAGCAGGATATTGAGTTGCTTCCCGCCGTGACTGAGACACTTTCAGAGTTGGCCTCGCGTCATCGCCTCATCCTGATGACCAAGGGCAATCAGGCCGAGCAGGCTGACAAGCTCGCGCGCTCCGGACTCGCTCCTCACTTCTCCGCCATCGAAATCGTCGCGGAAAAGGACCCGCCCACCTACCACGAAGTCATCGCGCGCCACGAGCTCGCCCCGCACACCAGTTGGATGGTCGGCAACAGTCCCAAAAGCGACATCAATCCAGCTCTCGCCGCCGGCCTTCACGCCGTCTTTCTGTTTCATAAAGACACTTGGATACTGGAACATGCTTCCTTGGACTCCGCGCCTCAGGGGCAACATCTTATCGAGTTGGACTCCTTTGCAAAACTCGCCACTATCTTCTAATATGCCGTTTCGCGATAAGATGCAGTATGGACAAATCCCCCATCCATCCGGGTGCTAATTTCAGCCCGGAATATCCATTGCCACCAAGGATTCACTGGGCTGCGCTTCTTTTGGCAATCTTGTCCGCCGAGGCGCTCGTCCTTTGGCTCGTTCCACGTCCCTATCGCGACTTCGTCATCAACGTCGTAACAGCGGCATGGCCCATCTATCTATGCGTCTGGGTGCGCAAGATCGATCAGAAATCGAGTTCCCTCTACTGGGCCGTCGCCTCTCTCGTAACGGGTTTCCTCTTCTCGTGGCTCTTGTGGATCGTTGTGATCTTCGAGCTTCGTGAAGAGCTACTCGAACACTACAACCGGCGCGAGAAGATCGGTCTTCGCCTGAACTGGATTCTCACTGCCCTCTTCTCCTTCTTCTACTTCCAATACGAGCTCAACAAGATTTACAAGGAGAAGGCGATGAGCGATGAAAGGCTCATTGCGAGAGTCGAGACCTCCCTGACAGCTTGACGCTGCTCGCGCACCTCTGCTCTACTGCCTTCACTAGTCATGCGAAATTCAACTATCCCCGTCGCACCTTGTCCCGAAATGTGCGCCGCCCCGTGTATTCCTGCAATTCGAATTAGCGGCCACATCGCGCGCGCGGGAACCGGAGCCTGACAAACCAGATTGGTAGTTCAGTAATCAGGCCACCACCCGCAATCGCGGCTGGTGGCCTTCGCATTTCTGCAGCCTTTTCTAAGGAGATCGTCTTGGAACCCGTCAACCTCATCGGCATCCAGTCAGCGCGAGCCCGCATCAGTGATTCGATCCACGTCTCGCCGTGTCAGTACTCTCATCACCTCTCTGAATTGACGGGCCTGCCTCTGCATCTCAAGCTCGAAAACCTCCAGCGCACCGGATCGTTCAAGGAACGCGGCGCGCTCAACAAGCTGCTCACGCTCAGCGAAACCGAGCGCAAGCGCGGCGTGATCGCAGCCAGCGCCGGCAACCACGCGCAGGGTGTTGCATTCCACGCCTCACAGCGCAAATTCGCGCCCAGATTGTCATGCCGCTGGCGACGCCGCTGGTCAAGGTCGCCGCCACTCGAGCCTTCGGCGCCGAGGTCATTCTCCACGGTGCCAGCTACGACGAGGCCTGCGAGGAAGCAATGCGACGGCGCGTTGAAGAGGGCCGGACCTTCATTCATCCCGTTCGACGATCCACACGTCATCTGTGGCCAGGGCACCATCGGCCTGGAACTCCTCGACCAGGTGCCGGATATCGAAGCTGTCGTCGTCCCCATCGGCGGCGGCGGCCTCATCAGCGGAATCGCCTGCGCCCTGAAAGAAACCAACCCCAAGATCCGCGTCGTCGGCGTCGAGCCGGAGAAGCTACCCTCCATGCTCCGCGCCCGCGAAGCCGGCTCTCCCGTCACCATCGCCGCTGAGGCCACCATCGCCGACGGCATCGCCGTCCGCCGCGCCGGCGACATCACCCTGCCGCTCGTGTCACGCTACGTGGACGAAATCGTCACCGTCGACGACGAAGAGATCGCCAGCGCCATTCTCATGCTTCTCGAGCAGGAAAAGACGCTCGCTGAAGGCGCCGGAGCCGCCGCTCTTGCCGCCGTCGTCCAGTCAAAAACCAACCTGCGTCATCGCCGCACCGTCGTATTGGTCTGCGGCGGCAACATTGACGTCACTCTGCTCGCCAAGATCATCGAGCGCGGCCTCGTGAAAGACGGCCGCCTCCTTCGCGTCCGCGTCTATTTACAGGATCGCCCCGGTGCGCTGCTTCACCTCACGCAGATCCTCGCCCGCGAGCGCGCCAACATCGTCGAAACCATCCACAACCGCGCCTATTACGGCGTCAGCCTCGGCGAAACTGTAATCGACGTCACCCTCGAAACCCGCGGCGCAACCCACATCACGGCGATCAGTCACGCCCTGCGCGAAGCCGGCTTCCGCTTTGAAAGAATTCAGTAGGCGCAGCTTGCGGAAAAGTCCGTCCTTTGAAAGGGCACGACTGGCAGGTCAGGGCCTCAGCCCTGACTGCCGCTGGCCGCGGAAAGACAAATCATGGCGTCAGGTTTTGAAAGGGCACGGCTTCAGCCGTGCCGCAACGCCGCAACAAGATTTGGGGCTTTAGCCCCTGAGGGAATGCGGCGAGCATGCGGTAGACTTCAATCTCCATCGCTCAACTGGAGCCCCATGTACACGCCCAAGTTCAACAAGGTGGACGACCGCGCCGTTCTCATCGAGACCATGCGGGCATATTCTTTCGCCATTCTGTTCGGCCCCGTGAACGAATCGACCCCTTCTTCTCCGCAGGCAGCCACGCATCTTCCCCTCGTGGTCCGTGACGAAGGCGAGCACGGTCTCCTCGAAGGCCACTTCGCAAAAGCCAACCCGCACTGGCAGGCGCTCGCGGGCCGCGAAACTCTCATCGTCTTTCCCGGCCCGCACAGCTACGTCTCGCCGTCTCTCTACGCGGAGTCCCTCTCCGTTCCTACCTGGAATTACATCGCCATCCACGCCCACGGAACACTGGAGATCATCGAAGGCGAGGCCGAGAAAGAATCACTCCTGGCCGGTCTGATTGAGGCCAACGAGCCTGCCTTTGCCAATCAATGGCGCGATCAGCCCCACGGCTTCCGGCGCACAATGCTCGCCGGCATCGTGGGTTTTCGCATCCCCATCAGCCGAATCGAAGGCAAATTCAAGGTGAGCCAGAACCGGCCCCAAACCGACCGGCATAACGTACACACCGCCCACGCCGCGGGAACCGATGACCAGCGAGCGCTCGCCTCCTGGATGAAGCGACTCACGGAGTGTTAAGGTCATTCCCGGCATTCAATCGCGAAATCAATCCTTGGAGGATGCTTCTCCCATGCGCAGATGTTGGCTTCTCGTCAGCGCAGTCTTCATCACATGCCTCGCGCAGGCCGTTCCGCCTGCATCACCGGTTGACTGGAAGGCGAAGATTTCCGAATCCATGCCCTTGCTCGGCCACCGCAACTGGATCCTCGTCGTCGATTCGGCCTACCCTCTCCAATCCTCTCCCGGCGTCGAGACCATCGAGACCAACTCCTCTCAGCTCGAAGTCGTCCAGTACGTCCTCGGTGCCGTCAGTCGCTCCATCCATGTCCGTCCTCTCATCTACATGGACTCAGAGCTGCCCTTTGTCCCCGACGCAGACGCACCCGGCGCCACAGAGTACCGTGCGCAAATCAAGAATGCCCTCCACGGCCTTCCCGTTCAGCAGATGCCCCACGAAAAAGTCATCGCCACCATCGACGAAACAAGCAAGCAATTTCATGTGCTCGTCCTCAAAACCAGCATGACAATTCCCTACTCTTCCGTCTTCATCCGGCTCGACTGCAAGTACTGGAGCGGCGACGCCGAGGAGCGCATGCGCGCCCGAATGCGGGAATCCCCAAACGCGTCAGAATCCGGTCCGAATCAGCAGCCCGGGAACAAGCCAAATCAATGAGTTGGCTAGGCACAGGATCGCGCTGCAAGCTCAAGCCCGCAACGCCCCTGAGAGCCTCCGCCTTTGATATACTCATAGGGTTACCTCATGCGGAGGTGGCGAAATTGGCAGACGCACTAGCTTGAGGTGCTAGCGCCACAAGGCATAGGGGTTCAAGTCCCCTCCTCCGCACCAATGACTCTCCTGCCCGGACCAACCGGGCATGGCTCGGAAAGCAGCTTCACCAATGCAGATTTTCTTCTACTTCGTCGTCGTTTTGCACGTCCTCGTAAGCCTGTTTCTTATCGGAGTCGTTCTCCTTCAGCAGGGCCGCTCTGCCGATCTCGCAGGCGCCTTCGGTGGACAGGGCTCGCAGACCGCCTTCGGTCCCCGTGCTGCTGCCAATGTGCTCACCCGGCTCACCACCTGGTCCGCCATTATCTTTATGCTCACGTCGCTGTCGCTTACGATTCTCTTCGTTCGTTCCGGCCACTCGCACTCCGTTCTCGACGACACGAAGCCTGCATCCGCCCCCGCAAAATCTGGCAAGTAATCCGCGACCGACATCAATCGCCATTCCATCAAAAGGCAGATCAAACGGTCTGCCTTTTGTTCATCATTTGCAGTGGTCATCCCGAGCGACCGTAGCGAAGCGCAGGCAGTCGAGGGACCTGCATTACGCACCGCCGGCTTCCCTGATACGCCAGGGTGCCACCAGGTCTCGCCTTTGAGACCTGGGAAACCACGAACGCCACCCCGTGGTCATCCCGAGCGACCGCAGCGAAGCGCAGGGAGTCGAGGGACCTGCATTTTCTTCCCCTGACCCGAACCCGACCCCGCGTCACACCGACGAGCATCGCTCTACAATGAACACATGATCCTCGAGACGTTCCCCGTCGGCCCCCTGCAATGCAACTGCACCATCATGGGCGACGAAGGCGCCGCCGAAGCCATCGTCATCGACCCCGGCGACGAAGTCTCCCGCATTCACCGCCGCCTCACGTCCCTCGGCCTCAGGCTCAAGCAGATTCTCGTGACACACGCCCACATTGACCACGTCGGTGGCGCGCTCAAGCTCAAAGCACTCACCGGCGCCCCCATCTACCTCAACGAGAACGATCTGCCCTTGCTCCAAATGATGTCCGCCCAGGCCGCCTGGCTCGGCGTCCAACCCCCCGAAACCGCCCCGCCCGACGAAGGCCTCTTCGACGGCCGGCACGTGGGACTCGACAACTATCCCGCCCAGGTCCTGCACACACCCGGCCACACCCAGGGCTCCGTCTGCCTCCACTTTCTTCCGCTCAAAATGGTCATTGCAGGCGACACACTCTTTGCCGGCAGCATCGGCCGCACCGACCTTCCCGGCGGCAACTCCGAACAGATCATCGACTCGATAAACACCCGCCTGCTGACACTTCCCGACGACACCAAAGTCGTTCCCGGCCACGGACCGGCAACCACCATCGGCGCCGAGCGCCATGCCAACCCATTCCTTCACTGAAAGTTATCGGACATTTACTTATATGTAATTAAATCAGCGCTATACAATATGTTTCATCAAGTACATATTTAAGCTAATCGGGCAGCATATTACTACCTTGATGCGTTCTGAAATAGTCAACAATCCCCGCCACGCCTACGCAAAATTCCTCCTCCGGACCCAGCAGGCTCACAACCAGCCAACCCGACTCCTCCATCCCGAAGAAGTATCCCGGATGAACCCAGACTCCCCTGTCCAGCAGCGCCATCGCGGTTTGCTCGTCCCGCTCCAGCGCAGGAATCCTGAGCACAGCGTACCAGCCGCCTTCAACAGCCAGCCTGCTCAAGGCGCCGTGTGCCTGCAGCTGCCGATCCAGTGCCGCAAGGTTCGCCGTTACCCTCTGCAAGATCTGCCTCTGGATCCCCTGCCTCCCCGCAATCCAGCTCGGCATCGCATTCTGCACCGGCGCATTCATTGAGAGGAAGGTATCTGCAATCACCTCCAGCCGTTCCAGCGCTTGTCCTGCCCCGGGCCCCGTCGCCACAATCCACGCAGCCTTCATCTGCGGCAGCCCGGCAATCTTGCTCAGGCCGCTCACAACGTAGACGTCCACACCATCCAGACCTGCCGCAAAGCTCGCCGGCCGTCCCTCAAACCCGTAATCCAGAAACACCTCATCGACAATCAGGGCAAGCTCATGCTCCCGGCAGATCCGCGCCAACTCTTCCGTCTCCCATGTTTTCGTGAAGTGTCCAGTCGGGTTGTTCGGATGCACCAGGACAATCGCGCGCGTCTCCGGCGTAATTGCGCGGCGAAATCCCTCCGGATCGATCTGCCAGCCGTGGTCGTAGACCAGCGGCGCAAATCTGAGCCTCACATCATCCAGTCCCGCCAGAAAATCAAAGAGCGGATAACCTGGCTGCGGAACAACGATCTCGCTTCCCTGGTCGCACAGCATCCGAAACAGGAAACTGTAAGCCTCGCTAGTGCTGGTCGTCAGCACCACCTGTTCCGGCCCAACCGCAACTCCCTTCTCCGCGTAATACCCGCAAACCGCCTCACGCGCACGAAGCAGCCCCCTCGGCTGCGGATCGTAATCAAGCACCCTCTTGTCTGTGAGCGTCTCCAGCAAATCCTGCGCAAAATGAAACCCGCACCGCGTCGGATTCGACGCCGTCAGATCAGCAATCGGCAAACCCGCTTCCACACGCAGACGATGCGCCCGCGCAAGCGCGCTTTCCTCCGTATTCCAGCTCGTTCTCTTCGAAAATCGCATCAATACCAGTCCCTAATCCCTAATCCCTAATCCTTGGTCCCTAGTCCCTGCCCTACCCGCCTTCATCCTTCACAATAGAGCTGGCGCCCTTTCCACCATACACGGCGCATTCTTGAGGAGGAATATTGGCTCTGCGCGCTGTGATCTTCGACTATGGAATGGTTTTGACCGGGCAACCTGACACCGAGGCGCATGATGAGATGCTGCGCATCACCGGTCTGCCTCTCGAGAAATTCGAAGCGCTTTACTGGGAAGACCGCCACGCATACGACGAAGGCAAGCTCACCGGCATTGCCTTCTGGCAGAAGATGGCAAGCGACGCAAACCTCAACCTTTCTCAATCCACCATCGAAGAACTGACCCTCTGGGATGCCCGCATGTGGACCGCGCAGAACCCCGTCATGCTCGCCTGGCAGAAGCAGCTCAAGGAGCGCGGCCTCCTCACCGCAATCCTCTCCAACATGGGCGATTCGGTCCTTGAGAATATCCAGCGCGAATTCGACTGGCTGCCTCGTTTCGATGTCCTCATCTGGAGTTACCAGCACAATCTAGCCAAACCCGACCCCGCCATCTATCGCCTCGCCCTTCAAAAGCTCGGCGCCAATCCCGAAGAGGCGCTGTTCATCGACGACAAGCTGGTCAACATCGACGCCGCCCACGCCCTTGGAATGCCCGCAATCCAGTTCTCCACCGTCGAGCGCCTACGCCAGGATCTCATCGCCGCCGGCCTCGATCTGCCGCTTCCTGGCTGACGCCTGCTCAACCTCCGCATCCCGCCGGCTCCGCTATAATCCCCTCGCAATCCTCGCCAGAGAATCGCCATATCTCTGCTGTTCCATAAGGAGAGCCTGATGTCAGCCAACGAGGCAACCTCGCCGCAAAGTGCGCTCACGCGTCGCAAATTCCTCGGAAGCACTCTCGGAGCAGCCGCAGTCAGCGTCGTTCCCGCCGGACGGGAGTGCCTTGCCGCAGTCGCCGCTCAGGAGCCTCCGAAATCATCGTTCGTTGACCTTTTGCGAACGCCCGACAGCGCATACGCCTACGCTGGCAGAGCCTCTCGACTCACACTTGTTCAATCGCAATCCAAATGGCAGACGAGTGGAGTGGAAATCGCCTTCGACGCCGACGGGAAACAGATGCCCATACGAATATCCTCACCGGGCCATGAACTCACACACCTGAGCCTGCGCTGGCAAGCTGACCTCCCATCGCACCTTCGTTGTCTCGGCGATCACTGGGAGCGCAGCTATGGCGATCTCGCGTGGCGCGGAATCGTGCCCGAGCGCGCCATGCCGTGGTACTTCGCGACATTTGATGGCGCCTCTTGCCACGCATACGGCGTTAAGACCGGCGCAGGTGCGCTTTGCTTCTGGCAGCTTGATCCTGAAGGTGTGACTCTCTGGCTCAACCTTTGCAATGGAGGAAATGGCGTCCAGCTCGGCAGCCGCGAGCTCCAGGCGGCTGTCGTCGTCTCCCGCCAGGGAAGAAGCGGCGAGGACCCGCACTCCTGTGTCCGCGCTCTTTGCCGAAAAAATGTCCGACAACCCTCGATTGCCCGCAGGACCTGTCTACGGATCCAATGACTGGTACTACGCATACGGCAAGAACTCCGCTGACCAGACTCTACGCGATGCCGACCTCCTGGCTGAATCGTCCGCGGGACTCGCGGTCCGCCCCTTCGTCGTCATCGACATGGGTTGGGAGAACTCCCCGAAATTCCCTGACATGACTGACCTCCCTGCCCAGATTCGGCAGCGCAACGTCAGACCCGGAATCTGGATCAGGCCGCTTCTCGCGCCTCCAGATGCCCAGCGCAATTTGCTGGTCCCCAGCACGCGGTTCGGATCGCAGAAAGACCGCTTCGCCGAACAGGCGTACGATCCCACCATCCCAGACGCGCTGGAGCTCGCGATTGCAAGGGTCAGACAGGTCGTCGATTGGGGCTTCGAATTGGTCAAGCACGACTTCTCAACCTACGACCTTCTCGGCAAATGGGGCTCCGAGATGGGTGCCGAACCCACCTCTCCTGGCTGGAGCCTGCACGACCGCAGCCTGACCAACGCTGAAGTAATCCGCAATTTCTACAAGGCAATTCGCGACGCCGCTGGCAAGCAAACCCTGATTCTCGGATGCAACACCATCGGTCATCTCGGCGCGGGAATCTTCGAGATGCAGCGCACCGGAGACGATACAAGTGGTGAAGTCTGGGAGAGAACACGCAGAATGGGCGTCAACACCCTCGCCTTCAGGCTGCCGCAACACCGCACCTTCTTCGTACAGGACGCCGACTGCGTGGGCATCACAAATTCGATTCCATGGGAACTGAACAGGCAGTGGCTTGATCTCGTCGCAAGAAGCGGAACGGCTTTGTTTATCTCTCCATCTCCTGACGCAACCGGCCCAGAGCAGCGAAGAGCAATTGCAGAAGCCTTCGCAGTTGCAGCCTCCGGCGGCACCCATGTCGACCCCCGAAGACTGGCTGGACTCGACAACCCCTGAGCAGTGGAAGAATCCTGCCACATCCGGAGAAGGATCTCGCTATCGGTGGTGCGGCTCTGCAGGCGCATCACCATTTCCACTGTAACTTCTGAAGCCCAACAAACACCAAAGTCTCCTGAGAATCACCTGTCCCCGCGAGCACGACCCGCCCCTCGTGCATTACACTTGCATGCCGTTGATGAAATTCAACTGAATCAAACGTTTTTCCTGACATTTTTCTTGACGCGTTCCGGAAGCTTTCAGCAGCCGGGCGCCGTCACACAAGCAGGATCAACCGTCAACGCATTTTGGGGGCATCAGTGAAGCCACGCAATCTATTGCTGAAGTTCGATTCATCACGCACGGCCAAATGGACCGTGCCCGTTCTCGCGGTCATGCTGGCAGGCACCACCATGGTGATGGCCCAGGCCGTGCCAACCGTCACAGGCGACGCCAGGGTCGACAAGCTGCTCAGCCAGATGACCCTGCAGGAAAAGCTGACGCTGATCCACGGCACGCACGAAGACCCGGCGGTCTATCAGGGTCAGGCCGGATATCTCGCCGGCATTCCGCGCCTCAAAATTCCCGGGCTACGCTTCGCAGACGGCCCTCCCGGAGTACTCACACGCCATCCTTCGCAGGGCGAAACAGCAACCATGGGCGTCGCCGCCACCTTCAGCATCAAGGACGCCGAAGACAACGGCCTCGTGATCGGTCGTGAAGACCGCGCCCTGGGCATCGACGTCTCCTTGCAGCCCTTTGTGAACATCGTTCGCGATCTCGAATTCGGCCGCGCCTACAACACCTTTGGCGAAGACCCCTTCCTCACGTCAGAGATGGGCGTCGCCGAAGTAAAAGGCATTCAGTCGCAGCACGTCATGGCGCAGATCAAGCACTACGTTGGCTACGACTCAGACGGCACCAGCACCTACATCGACGACCAGACTCTGCACGAAGTCTACGTGGCGCCCTTTGATGCCGCGGTCCAGCGCGCCGACGTGTCGTCCATCATGTGCTCCTACAACCGCCTCAACGGAACCTTCGCCTGCGGCAACAAAGACTCGCTCACCAAGATCCTGCGCGATGAAATCGGCTTCAAGGGCTTCGTGACCTCCGACTGGGGCGCCGTCCACGCCGTGGACTTCATCAACGCCGGTCTCGATATGGAGATGCCCGGCGAGCCTGGTCCCGGGAGGATTCCCGATTCCCTCCTTCTTTGATTCCCTGCCCGTTCCACCCCCGCCGCCCAACGAGCGCCATGGGCGACATAATGGAGAGCTTCTTCGGACACATTCCCGAGGAGCCGAAGCTTGACAGCGGAGGCTTTGGTGACTTCGGCGTAAAACTCAATCCAAAGAAAATGCCGGAAGCCCTCAAGGACGGCACCGTAACCGAAGACAGCGATCACGCGCGCCGCCGGCCGTGTGCTCTATGAGATCGTTCACTTCGGCTATCTCGACGGCAAATCAAAGCACGAGGTCACCAGAGCAGGCAATCGAAGCGAACGCCAAGATCATCGAGAAGACCGGCGAAGACGCTGCCGTGCTCCTCAAGAACGAAGGCAGCGTGCTTCCTCTGAAAGCCTCCGACCTCGACTCGGTCGTCCTCATCGGTCCCACCGCCGCCCAGGTGGATTCCATCGGCATCAACGGCGAGCGCTCTGTCGGCTTTCCCGAGCGCCAGGTTGGCCCGCTCGAAGCGATGAAGAAAATCTCCGGCAACTCCCGCATCGGCTTTGCCGTGGACGATGACATGACCGGAACACCCGTCCCCGCCAGCGTGTTCAGCCACGACGGCGCACCGGGTCTTGAACGCACTGTTCGGCGGGCAAATCTCAGATCGACGCGCAGCTCGACTTCACCGTCAAGGGTGGCAATGCGCTTCCTCCGAACTCCGTTGTCACCTGGAAAGGCACCCTGACCCCGCCGCATGCCGGCAATTACTGGATCTATCTGCAGGCCATGGGAACCAACGCTGTCATCTCGCTCGATGGCAAGCGTCTCGGCGGCACCGGCGTATTCCAGGGCGGCGTGCACGGCGATATTCTGCAGGCCAACCAGGACAACGCCGTCCCCACCACCGACCACCTCGACAACGTTCGCCGCGCCGTCGAACTCACCGCCGGCCCGCACGCCATCGAAATCAAGACCTCGCCCGACACCAGCAATTCGCCCGTGCAGGTCCGCCTCAACTGGTACACCGCCCGAGCAGCGCAAGAGCCGATCACGAGCAAGCCATCGCCGCTGCGAAGAACGCCAAGGTCGCCGTCGTATTTCTCTGGACACGTCTCAATCCCGTCTTCGGCCTGCCCGGCGAGCAGGACAAGCTCGTCGAAGAGGTTGCCGCCGTCAACCCCAACACCATCGTCGTCCTCAACACCAGCCAGCCCGTCGCACTGCCCTGGATCGACAAGGTCAAAGCCGTCCTCGAAATGTGGTGGCCCGGCGACGAAGGCGGCTGGTCCACGGCCAACCTGCTTCTCGGCAAGGCCAGCCCAGCCGGCCGCCTGCCCGATCACGTGGGCCAAGATCCCTAACCGACTATCCAGCGACCGATCCCAAATACCCCGAGCGCTCAAAGAAGGGCGTCGACAAGAAAACCACCTACAGCGAAGGCGTCAACGTCGGCTACCGCTGGTTCGACAAGGAAAACATCGAGCCTCTCTTCGCCTTCGGCCACGGTCTCAGCTACACAACCTTCGACTACTCCGGTCTGAAAGTCGCAAAAGCCGCGGACGGCGGCCTCGACGTCAAACTCAACATCAAGAACACCGGCGGCATGGCATCCGACGAAGTGCCGCAGGTTTACCTCGGAGCGCCCGGCGAGATCCCCGCAGGCGTGCAGTTCCCGGTCCGCTCGCTCGTTGCGTTTGATCGCGTTCATCTGTCCGCGGGAGAGTCGAAGAACGTGACTCTGCACGTCGCGCCGCGCCAGTTGCAGTACTGGTCAACAAAGGACGACAAGTGGGTCACCGCAACCGGCAAGCGCACAGTCAGCGTCGGAGGCTCCTCGCGCAACCTCCGCCTCAACCAGACCATCGACTAATCCGCCCGCCAAGTCAGGCCACGAACCAAGAGTGCCCCATTCATGCCGCAGCTTCATCGCGGCATGGGTGGGAAACCACGAACCTTAATTTCTCATCACCGGCCTCTAAAGTACCGTCCTTCTACCGAACGATTTCGCACCTGCCCCACAACTTCCTGCGAAAATTGGCGTTATATCAATCAGCAGGCCCGTGCGGTTTTGTCCCTGATCCGGGTATCCTGAACGTGGGGTCGCCAAAGATGCAGCTTGTCGAAAGATCACTGGCAGTCACCCTCTGCCTCAGTCTCATCTCCCCCGGCGGCTCCGCCACTGCGCAGACTCCCGCCAACCATCCCGCACGCGCTGCTTACCGCTCCACCCAGATGCAGGGCGATGACCGCATCCTTCACGCTCTCAATCGCTTCACCTTTGGTGCCCGGCCCGGTGACCTCGAAGCCGTCCGCACCATGGGTCTGGACAAATGGTTCGATCAGCAACTCCATCCTGCCGCGCTCTACTACGCCGATCTAAACGCCCGCCTCGCCCAGTTCCCCGCTATGCAATGGAGCCCTGAGGAACTCCTCTTCCGCGCCCCCAGCAACGGGATTATTCGCCAGGCCGTCGACGGCAAACTGCCAATACCCGAGCACGGCACCTTGCATGCCGTCTACGAGAACCAGATCTACCGCGTCTCCGAGCGCAAACAGCAGACCGACCTTCACAAGCAAAAGCAACCCGCATCCGCAAATGCGATGACTGCCGAGGCCGCCGCGGACACCGCAATGGCGCCTCCCGCAGCCCAGTCCGCAGCCGCAAGCCTGGCTGCCTTACTCGATGCCTATCCCCCCGAGACAAACTCCGCTCCGCCCGTCGATGAATCCCAACTGCGCCGCGTTATCGATCTCCCACCCCAGCAGCGCGTCGCTCACCTCGCAGCCATGCAGCCGCAGGAATTCGACAACTTTTTCAAGTCCCTCAAGGCCCTGCAGCGCGCTTCCCTGCTTGCCGGGCTCACACCCGATCTCCGCGAAGCTGTCCTCGATCTCGAAAACCCGCAGCGCCTCGTCCACGAGGAACTCATTGCCCAGCGCCTCACACGCGACCTCTACTCGCCCGCCCAGTTGCAGGAGGTGATGACCGATTTCTGGCTCAATCACTTCAACGTCTTCATGCACAAGGACGGCGAGATGCCCTACTACCTCGTCAGCTTCGAGCGGGATATTCTCCGCCCTCTCGCGCTCGGCAGTTTCGAAAATCTGCTTGAAGCCACCGCACACAGTCCGGCCATGATGCTCTATCTCGACAATGCAAGCAGCATCGGCCCCGATTCGCTTGCCGCAGACCGCGCCAAATTCGTCGCCGCCCGCCGCCCTGACGCCAAAGTCAAAGGCCGCGAGGGCTTGAATGAAAACTACGCGCGCGAACTGATGGAGCTGCACACCCTCGGCGTCAACGGCGGCTACACGCAGGCTGATGTCACGCAGGTTGCGCGCATCCTGACCGGCTGGACCGTCGATCGTCCGCAGCGTGGCGGCGCATTCCGCTTCGAACCCAACCGTCACGAGCCCGGCACGAAAGTCGTACTCGGCAAAAAGTTCAAAGAGAATGGCGAACAGGAAGGCCGCGACCTGCTGCACATGCTCGCCACTCATCCCTCCACAGCCCAATTCATCTCGCGCAAGCTCGCCATCCGCTTTGTCAGTGACAATCCGCCGCAGGCTCTCGTTGACCGCATGGTCAAAACCTTCCTCTCCACGCGACGGCGATATCTCCGCCGTCCTCAAAACACTCTTCAACTCCCCCGAATTCTGGGACGCCAACGTGTATCGCGCCAAGGTCAAAACACCCGTCGAGTTTGTCGTCTCCGCCGCGCGCGCAAGCAACGCCGACATCGACAATCTCCTCCCGCTCGCCAACGCCATCCGCGAAATGGGCATGCCACTCTACGGATGTGTGACCCCCAACGGCTACAGTTGGCAATCAGACACCTGGGTCAGCACCAACGCGCTCGTCAACCGCATGAATTTCGCACTGTCCCTCGCCGCCAACCGGTTCCCCGGCATCACCGTCACATGGGATACATCTCCAGACACCAGCGGCGCCGATTCAATCCTCAACACCAGTCCTGACGGCCCCAGTCCGCAGGCCGAAGAATCGCGCCTTGAATCGATTCTTCTCGCCGGCGGAATCAGCGACACCACGCGCGCCGCGGTGCTGCAACAATTCCAACAGCAAAGCTCGCAATTGCAGGACACCCCATCCGCATATCCCGTCGCGGCAGTCCGGCCCCGATTTCGCAATCAACAGGTTTCCCCGCTCGAACGCCAGGATCAGTTGTTAGCTGGCTTGCTGCTCGGCTCCCCGGAATTTCAGCGGCGATGAGTTCTATTTTGAGAGGGCACGACTGAAAGGTCAGGGCTTTAGCCCTGATCGCCACAGACCAGAATCGATGTGGGGCTTTAGCCCCAAAGGGACAGGAGGCGAAACTTGAACATCAACCGCCGATTCTTTCTCCACAAAGGCGCGCTCGCACTCGCCGGCACCACCACGATTCCCAGCTTCCTCCTGCGCTCCGTGCTCGCAGAAACCGCTGCCTCGCCCAGCCGCCGCCTCGTCGTCATCTTCCAGCGCGGGGCCGCTGACGGTCTCAACGTCGTAGTCCCCTGGCGCGAAAAGAACTACTACTCCATGCGGCCCAGCATTGCCATTCCGCAAAAGCAGGTCATCGATCTCGACGGCTTCTTCGGCCTGCATCCCTCGCTCGATTCCTTCAAGCCCCTCTACGACGCTGGACACCTCGCAATCGTCCATGCCGCCGGATCGCCCGACATGTCGCGCTCTCACTTTGACGCGCAGGACTTCATGGAATCCGGCACGCCCGGCATCAAGAGCACCCAGGACGGCTGGCTCAACCGCGCTCTGCAGGCAGAGGACCTGATGCGGCGCAGCCCGCAATCCGCATTCCGCGCACTCGCTCTCAGCCCTGAAGTCCCTCGCACCCTCGCCGGCAAAATCCCCGCCCTCGCGCTAGGCAACATCAACAACTTCGCCGTCGCCGGTCGCGGCCCATCACCCTCTCCCGCCGCCAGCGCCTTTGAAGCCATGTACGGCGACTCCGGCGATCACATCTTCCATGCCGCCGGCGAAGAGACCTTTGAGGCCGTCAAGATGCTTCGTGCCGCCAACCCCGCGCAATATACTCCCCGCAATGGCTCCGACTACCCATCCTCCGAATTTGGCAACAGAATGAAGCAGATAGCGCAGCTACTTAAATCAAACCTTGGAGTCGAAGCCGCCTTCACTGACGTAGGTGGCTGGGACACCCATCAGAACCAGGGAAGCGTGGACGGCCAGCTCTCCAATCGCCTCCGCGATTTCTCCTCAGGCATCGCCGCCTTCTGGCGCGACATGGGTGACGACGCCGAGAACATCACCCTCGTCACCATGTCGGAGTTCGGCCGCACCGCCCACGAAAACGGCACCGGCGGCACTGATCACGGCCACGCCAACGCCATGTTCGTTCTCGGCGGCAATATCAAAGGCGGCAAGGTGTACGGCCGCTGGCCCGGCCTCGAAAGCCACCAGCTCAACGAAGGGCGCGATCTCGCCCTGACCACCGACTACCGCCAGGTCCTCGGCGAAGTCGTCAACAACACCATCGGCGCTTCCGACCTCGACCTCGTCTTCCCCGGCGCCCAGATCAGCAACGCCCGCTTCCTTCACCTGACCTGAGCCTTGGGTCCCTACTCAGCCACCGTCAGACGAACAGATGAAGTTTCCGCCGAGCTCGACCCGAGCAGAATGTCGACGGGCCCTGATTCAACCGTCCTTTTCATCTGATTGTCGAGAATCGAAAGCTGCTCCGGACCCACCTCGAAGCTGACAGTAGTCGAAGCCCCGGGCTCGAGATGTACACGCTTGAAACCACGCAGTGCGATCACAGGCTGTACAACGCTGCTTACGGGATGATGTACATACATCTGGACCACTTGATCCCCAGCTCGGCTGCCGGAGTTCGTAATCGTGACGGTGACCTTCGCAGTCTCGTTCGCGGAAACTCGCTCGCGATCGAGAGCCGGCTTTCCATAACTGAACGTCGTATAGCTCAGGCCGTATCCGAAGGGGAACAGCGGACTGTTGTCGTGAAAGACGTAACCACGGCGCGCCGCCGGCGTCTTGTAGTAGTACACCGGAAGCTGACCGACGTTGCGGGCGATGGTCACAGGCAGGTGCCCCGATGGATTGACGTCTCCGAACATCACTCCCGCGATCGCATTGCCAGTCTCCTGGCCCAGATACCAGCCCTCCAGGATCCCTGGGACCTCTGAAGCGAGTTGCTCGATCGCGTAGGCCTTGCCATTCAGAAGGACCGCAACCATCGGCTTTCCCAGCTTGGCAATCTCGTGCGCAAGTTCGTTCTGGCGCCCGGGAAGCTCAATTGTGTCCGAGTCACCATAGGACGGCTTTGGCATGCCGATATTCCCGATTGACTCGCGCGAGACAACTTCATTTCCGCCAAGCGCCAGCACGATTACGTCGGCCGACTTCGCAGTGTCCAAAGCTTCTTGCATCAGCTTCGCCTCAGCTTCGTCCTTGGGCGCGTCATAAGGCATCATCGAGTTCAGATTCGGAGCGGTGTCGGGTTCTGAGATTCTGCAGCCTTCTGCAAAAACGACCTTGACTCCTGCTCCGGCCCTCTTTTGAATTCCATCGACAATTGAAACGTAATAAGGAGGGATGCTGCTGTAACCGCCAAGTCTGGCTTTCTTCCCGTTGGGACCAATCACGGCCAGGGTCTTGATCTTCGCCGGATCGAGCGGCAGGATATTGTTCTTGTTCTGCAGCAGGACCATGGCTTCGTCGGCCACCTGGCGCGCCAGCTTCGAATGTTCCTTGTTGCCAACCTCCTTTACAGCTCGATCCTCATCCACATACGGATGCTCGAAAAGGCCGGCGCGAAACTTTGCCGAGAGCACACGCCCCACTGCTTCATCGAGTTCCTTTTCGGAGAGTTTGCCGGCCTGCGCGGCGGCGACAAGCGATGGATAAGCGGTGGCTGACGGCAGTTCCATGTCTACTCCGGACTTGAGAGCGAGCAGACCCGCCGCGGCATTATCCGCGGCCACATGTTGCAGCGAAGCAAGCTGCTCGACCGCCGTATAGTCAGACACGGTCAGGCCCGTGAATCCCCACTCCTTTCGGAGAACTTCCTTGAGGAGCCACGTGTTTGCGTGTGAAGGGACGCCTCCGTTGTTTTCGTTGTAAGAGGGCATCACCGCCTCAATGTGGGCGTCCTTCACGACATGCTCGAACGGGTAGAGGAAGATGCTTCGCATGGTGTGCTCAGAGAAATCGTTGGGACCGACGTTGGTTCCATTCTCCGGCTGTCCGTGAACAAAGTGCTTGGCCGTGGCAAAGACGTGACTCTCATCCAGTTGATCTGTTGTCCCTTGCAGACCCTTGACAGCGGCAGTGCCCAACTGCGCGACCAGGTAAGGATCCTCGGAATACATCTCTTCGACGCGGCCGTACCGCGGATCGCGGCTCAGGTCCAGCACAGGCGCCAGGACAAGAGCATTTCCAGCGGCGCGCGACTCCAGCCCCACGGTGGAAAACATCTTCTGCAGCAACTCCGGGTCCCAGGTGCTTCCTAACCCCACTGCCTGTGGAAAGGATGTCGCTCCCGGTGTAACGGCGCCATGCAGAGCTTCTCCATGAAAGAGGATCGGAATGCCCAGACGGGTGTTCTTGATTACCCATGACTGCAGGAGATTCCGGCGCTGCGCGCCCTGCCGTGCATTGAGCTGATCACCCATTCCCAGGAATTCATCCAGGAATGCGTATGTGCCGAGACCATTGCCCGCGATCTTCTTGGCCACTGCTTCATTGATCTGGCCCTGTTCGATGACGGAAGGAATCTTGAACGACCCAAAAGCAGGCAGTGTCCAGCTGCTTTCCAGTTGTGCGACCTTTTCTTCAACGGTCATCCTGCTCAGCAGATCATGTACACGATCCGGAATCGCCGCATTCGGATCCTTGTAAATGACTTTGCTGCTTTCCTGCGACGATGCGGCTGAACTTAGCGTTAAGATCAGGCTGAGAACGCACAATACTGTTTTCTTCATGGACTCTCCTTATGGCTGCCGAACAGACATAATCGCCGTCCGGTTGATCAATCTGCCTACGACCTGCCTCTACTTGGCGGCATCCTTCGCCGGAGTTGCAGTGAAATCGCCTGTAACTCCAAAAGGCTGGACTTCGACACTCCCCGAGATCTTCCCGGAATCATCAAGTGTTGCGGTGTAGACAAGGGTCAGCGGGTTCCCATTGTATTCCGATTCGTACTTCCACGTGACCTTCTTGCCATCGAGGCCGCCGGTGATCTGAACTTCCTTGTCGCCTGACTTGCAGCTGCCTGTGAGCTTATCGTCGGCCTGGATGAACTTGCATTCCTGATCGCTTTCGTTTCCGGCGATGCTGTTGTGGACTGACCATTGGCCTGTCAGGCCCGGGGCACCCGCAGCAAAAGCAGACGAGGCAAACAGGATGGCGGAAGATGCGAGGAGTGTCTTCATACTTCTTCACCTTTCGGATCGGCTTGGATTGAACTCATAGTCAATGAATTCCAGCTAGGCTGCCATGTGTCGGTCCATTCCGTCGCGACTGCAGCCGCCTGCCTTGAATACGGCGAAGCCGGCGATTACAATTCGTGTAGTCTTCTTCTCATTTCGATTGGCCGAAGAGCTCTTCAAGAGCTCTGGAGCTCATGGCATAATGAAAAAGATACTGACCAGTCAGTTTTCTGTCAACGCGAAAATAATCAGGGAATGTTTGAAAAGCAACTAAGCGGGAGTCGCCCATGCAAGCGCTGAACAGGCAGCAGCTTCGGACCCAGGAAACCCAGGCCAGGCTCCTCGACGCCGCCGAGGAAGTTTTCGTCAGGGACGGATATGAAGGCGCCCAATTAGAGGAGATCGCCGCGACGGCAGGCAGGAGCAAGGGGGCGGTCTACACCCACTTCAAGAGCAAAGAAGATCTGTTTCTCGCTCTCTACGAGCATCAAATCAGATCGCACATCGATCGGCTCGTCAACAGCCTCCGAAAGTGCACGAACCGGAAGCAGAGTCTGGAAGCGTTTCGCGAGTTCTATGTCGAACTCGTGCGCGACAGAACCTGGCCAATCCTCACCCTCGAATTCAAACTCTTTGCGCTCCGCCATCCAGACTCGAAAGAGCGGCTCCGCAAAGCATTCGAAATGTCGCGGGCAACGAATGATGATGCAATGAACAGGCAACTCTTCGGACAACTCACAAGGGGTCAAAAATCTGACAACGACCTGTCACTTTTGTCGTTGGGGCCGATTGTCTCGGGTCTGATACTCGAAAGCCACTTTGAACCAGACAGACTCTCCGAGAAGGCCCTCCGCCGGATTCTGGGTCGAATCTTCGACGCTCTTTTTCCAGCTCTTCGCTAGAACACATCTCATAAACCTGTTTTGAAAGGGCACGGCGTTAGAGCCCGCCCTGAGCTTGCCGAAGGGTGCCGTGAAGACCGCATAAACCAAGGGGCTTTAGCCCCTGAGGGACGCTGGCGATATTCAGCCCATTGCCTGTCAGCCCTGGTCCCTGGTCCCTCGTTCCTGTTATTCCGCCCTCAGCGCCTCCGTCGGATTCACTGACGCAGCTCTGCGCGCCGGCAGAAAACTCGCAGCCAGCGAAGCCGTGCCCAACACGATCGCCACCCCGGCAAGTGTGGGCACGTCCCACGCAGCCACGCCAAACAGAATCCGCCGCATCAGCATTGACGCGCCCACAGCGCATGCCAACCCGATGACGACGCCAAGCCCCGTCAGCCAACCTGCCTGCCGCATCACCATCCCATACACCGCCCTGCGCTGCGCGCCCAGCGCCATGCGCACGCCGATCTCGCGTGTCCGCTGGCTCACCGAATACGCAACCACACCATACAGCCCCACGACTCCCAGCACCAGCGCAATCACCGCAAAACCGCCCACCAGCCATGTAGCGAACCGATGCAGCAGCGCCGACTGCGTGTTGTTGATCTGATCCGTCATGGCGATCTCTCCGTACACACCCAGGCTCGGATCGATCTGGTGCAGTGTCTTCACCATCAGCGGAAGAATTGCCTTCTCGTCCTGCGACGTGCGCACTACGACCGAAAAGAAGGTATCAGGGCCGTAATACATGGACTGGTACTCCGCAGGCCAAACGTCTTGGTCGAGTGCGCCTTCGCGTACATTCGCAATGACGCCGATGACTTCGCGCATCGATTTTGGATCGAGATCTCCGTTGCCGATCTTTTGCCCGATCGGATCTTCGCCCGGAAAATACTTACGCGCCAGCGCCTCATTGATCACAATCTTCTGCGACTTCGACTTGTCATCGTCCTCGGTGAATAGTCGCCCGCGCACCAGCCGCGCTTTCAGCGTCGGCAGATACTCCGGCGTAATCTCGCGCTCGTCCACCTCGTTGTGTTCGCCATGGAACGGCTTGCCCACAATACGAATCCAGTCCGTGTTGCAGTTGCACTGGACAGGCAGCATGCTCGTCATTCCCACGGACTGCACGCCCGGCAGGCTTCCAAGCCGGCGATTGATCTCGCGGATCAGCGCCACTTGCTGTGCATCCTTCGGGTAGATATTGTCCGGCGCCATCACCTGTACCGTTCCCAGGTGAGTCACGTCGATACCCGTCTCAACATGCAGCAGCCGATAGAAGCTCTTCCCCAGCAGTCCCGCTCCCACCAGCAGCACCATGGCGATCGAAAGCTCCACCACCACCAGGTTCGCCCCCATGCGCCGCCAGAATCGCCCGGCTGCCGCGCGATTCCCGTCGCCCAGGCCTTCGCGAATATCCTGAAACGACAATCGCAGCACCGGCGTCGCCGCCATCAGCAGCGCAGCCAGCAGCGCAATCCCCCCGGCAAAAATGCCGGTGTGCGCGTTAAGCCCGACCAGCCCGAGAAATGGAATTCCGTCCGCCACCGCCCTTGGAATCAGCTGCCTCATCACTGTCATCAGCCAGCCTGCAATTCCAAGCCCGGCGCAGCATCCCACAAACGCCAGCAACAGTCCTTCCGTCACAAACTGCCGCCCTAGTCGAGTCCGCGTTGCACCCAGCGCGCCTCTTACCGCAATCTCTCTTTTCCGCGCCTCTGAACGAACCAGCAGCAGGCTCGCCACATTCACGCATGCAATCAACAGCAGCAGGCCCGCTCCGGCAAGCAACGTCAGCAGAATCGGCCGCATGTCGCCCTCAATCAGTTCCGTCAGCGGCATCACGCTCGCGCTCTGCCCCTGGTTCGATCCCGGATACTGTTTCGCCAGTTGCGCTGCAATCGCGGTCATCTCCTGCAGTGCTGCCTGCATCGTTACGCCATCGCGCAGGCGGCCAATTCCATCCAGGTTGTGGCAGCTTCTTCTCTTCTCGCAGCCGTTCTTGTCCAGCAGCGGCGTCCACACATCTGCATCCCCTCGCGGAGCAAACGCAAACTCCCGCGGCAAAACGCCCACAATCGTGTACGAATCGCCGCTCATGCTCACCGATTGCCCGACCACGTCTTTGCGCCCGCCGAACCGCTTCAACCACGTGCCATAGCTCAGCAGCACAATCTTTGCTTGCCCCGGACGATCGTCCCCCGGCAGAAAGACGCGTCCCAGCATCGGCTTCACGCCCAGCGTGCGGAAAAACCCATCGCTCACCCGTGCCGCCGGAATCGGCTCCGCTCCCGACGACGAGGCAAGCAGGTAACCCATCCCGGTATACACTTCGATCGCGCTGAACGACTTGTTCATCCGCTTCCAGTCTTCGTAGTCTTCGCGCGACAAATTCGATCGTGGAAATGCCGCACTTCTCTCATCTACCGACATCAACCGGTTCGGCGCGTCAAACGGCAACGGCTGCAGCAGAGCCGCATCCACAAAGCCGAAGATGGCTACGCTCACACCCATCCCCAGCGCAAGAATCAGAATCGCCGTCAACGCAAACCCGGGATTCTGCCGCAATTGCCGGAACGCATAGCGCAGGTCCTGCAGCACCGTCTCCGCGCGAAACGCAACCACCCCATGGCTCTGCTCTCTCAGCAGCGTCGCATTGCCAAACCGGCGCGCAGCCTCAGACCGCGCGTGCGTCGGCGCCATGCCATCCGCCACAAGTTCCATCTCCACCTGCGAACGATGAAACGCCATCTCTTCGTCAAGTTCGCTGTGAAACTGCCTGCGACCAAACATGAACGACAGCTTGTTGATGAGTCTGTTCACCCGGATCATCTAGGCCTCCTGCGCGTCATCCAGAACGCGCCCGATCGCGGCAATCATCTGCTCAAACTGCGATACTTCAAGCCCAAGCTGCTTCCGTCCCGCCGCGGTGAGTGTGTAAAACCGCGCGCGACGATTCGTATCCGTCATCTTCCATTCGGCCTTCACCCATCCCTGCAGCAGAAGCCTCTGCAGCGCCGGATACAGTGAGCCTTCTTCCACCGTCAGCACATCGTCCGAGAGACGCTTGATTGAGAGCGCAATCCCGTAGCCGTGCAGCGGTGCGCGGGCCAGCGTCTTCAGAATCAACATGTCGAGTGTTCCCGGGAGCAGATCCGGTTTCTTAGCCATGCATTCAATATATAGGCTGTCTATGGGTAGAGGGTCAATGGAAATGTGACGAACGGCGCATCGATGAATCCGGGGCCGTCAAGCCAGCAAGCAATTAGTTGTCGTAGAAGACACTGAATGGAAACGGCCCAGGCGATTCGCCCGGGCCGTTCGATTGTCTCCAATCTTGAGCCTCTAGTCCCTAGTCTCTAGTCCCTGCCCCTCAATGCTTCGAATACATCTCCTTCACATCCTTCCGCAGCGCAGCCCGGCTGTCCGCGCGCGTGTAGAACATGTGTCCACCCGGATACTCCCGCACGGCCACGCGCGTCGGATCGCCCATCACCGGCATCTGATCCACGGTCAAAATCGATCCCATGAACGGGCATGACAAATCGTTCCAGCCGTGAACAATCATCACCCGCAGCTTCGGATCGGCAGCCACAGACTGCCGCAGTTGCGGCACAGAGCCCTCGCGCAGATCATCGCCGCGATCCCACAGCCGGTTCACATCAAATGAAAGCGCGTTATAGCGCGCATCAATCTTCCAGCCGACGGTCCGCGTGACAAAGTCCACCATCGCCGTTGTCAGCGGAGCCACAATGCTGGCCAGAATAGGATCGCTGGCTCGCTGCTCAGGCGCAAACGGAAACGGATCGAACGACGTCACATTCGAGTCATACACCGACCCCAGCTTCCCTTCCTCGCGAAACACTTCGCGCAGATACGCACCCGTCTCCAGTCGCCCGCCTGAGAACTTCACGAACGACGGATCCAGTCCTGTCAGTTCCGTCACGTGCTCGATCATCTTCTTCGTGGCGGCTTCATCGGAACGGCCCTTCAGCAGCGTCGTCGCATAGTCTCCGCGCGTATAGGCAATCACGTCCGCCATCGCTTCCGGAGTCAACTTCTTCTGCCGCTCCAGATGCGCCGCCGTAATCGACGGAAGTGTCATCATCCACGGCATCGGCGACAGATCGCCGTCGTCCTCGACCGTCGGATTCAGATACGGCGAGACCAGCACCACGCCGTTCAGCGCCACACCCAGTTGCGATTGCAGATAGTGCGTAATACGCGGTCCGCGGAATCCACCATAGCTCTCGCCCACAAGGTACTTCTTCGAGCTCAACCGGTCGTTCTTGACCAGCCAGTCATAAATCACGCGAGAGAGATATTGAATGTCCGCAGTGGTGCTGTAAAAGAGCTTCTTCGACTCCGCCTCTCCCACCTTTGACCGGCTGAACCCCGTTCCCACCGGATCGACAAACACCAGGTCCGTAAAATCCAGCCACGTCCCCGGGTTGTCGCTCAGTGTCGTCGGATCCGAGGGGCTGTCCCCCTCATTGCCCGCCTGCAGATGCTTCGGACCGATCGCGCCAAGGTTCAGATACACTGACGACGCGCCCGGCCCTCCGTTCAGCGCAAACGTAACCGGCCGGTCCGCCCCCTCCACGGTGTAGGCCGTCACCACCACTTCGCCCGCAATCTTCCCATCGCTATCGCGAACCGGCAGCGAACTCACCGTCACCGTGTAGCGCAGCGCCTTGCCGTCCAGTTGTATCGTTTGCTGCACGTGCGCATCGGCAGGCAGCGGAGGCAGCGCAGACTTATCCTTGTCTTTATCCTTGTCTTTATCTTTGTCGGTTGCTGCTGGCGCCTTATCCGCCTGCTCCTGGGCAGGCAACACAGCCGGTCCAAGACAAAAAAAGGAACACGCAAGCGCGCACGCCACCACGGCAGCGCGCCCAAAGGGGATACGCGAAATTTGAAAGCTCATTGCATTAACATACATGGCCGGAGCCGTTCACTGGCAGCCCACCCGTCACATGGTTTAACCTCAAACTCGGCATGAGACACAAGCACTCCTTTCTCGCACCAGCCCTTGCCTTAGCTTTCGTCGCCGCGGCGCCTGCTCAGGACACCAAGCCCGCCGAGCCTCTACCTGACGCGCCCCAGGCGACCGCAGCCGCCATGATTCGTCCCAACGGGCCCACCGTCGTCATGGACACATCCATGGGCCGCATCACCTGCCAGTTCTTCCAGCAGCAAGCGCCCAAGGCAGTGGCTAACTTCATTGCGCTCGCGCAGGGAACGAAAGACTGGACCGATCCAGCCACCAACAAGAAGCAGCACAACAAGCCTTTGTACGATGGCACCATCTTCCATCGCGTCATCCCCGAATTCATGATTCAGGGCGGAGACCCGGCCGGCACAGGCATGGGCGACCCCGGCTACCAGTTCGAAGATGAGTTCGATCCCAACCTCGGCTTCGATGTCCCAGGACGCCTCGCCATGGCGAACTCCGGACCCAACACCAACGGCAGCCAGTTCTTCATCACTGAGGTGCCGACCGAGCATCTCAATCAGAAGCACACCATCTTCGGTCAGTGCGACGAGTCCAGCGTTCTCGTGGTCAAAACCATCGCCCGCGTCGAAAAGGACGCGAATGACAAGCCTGTCACGCCGGTTGTCCTGAAGAAGGTGACCATCGTTCCCGAAGGACAGGCGCCTCCCGCACCACCAACCGCAGCCCCCCCGGCAGCCCCATCCAATATGTCGGTCAAACCCCAACCGTAATTCAAGCTCATCCGAGAAGCACGGGATCACAACAGGAGTCTTTATGGCACTCGCACCAGGAACCTACGCGACATTCAAGACCAACGAAGGCAAGCATCAAGGTCCGCCTCTTCGAAGCCGAAGCGCCCGTCACAGTCAAGAACTTCATCGAGCTCGCCGAGGGCAAGAAAGAGTGGACGCATCCCTCCACCCACGCCAAGTCGTCGGACAAGCTCTTCGACGGAACCATCTTTCACCGTGTCATTCCCGACTTCATGATCCAGGGCGGCGACCCCACCGGCACCGGCATGGGCGGCCCCGGCTATCGCTTCCAGGATGAAACCAAGGGCTCGCCGCACAAGTTCGACAAGCCCGGCAAGCTGGCAATGGCCAACAGCGGCCCCGGAACGAATGGTTGTCAATTCTTCATCACCGTTGCGCCCACGCCATGGCTCACCGGCAATCACACCATCTTCGGTGAAGTCGTCGAGGGCCAGGACATCGCCGACAAAATCTCCAAGGTTGCGCGCGGCGCACAGGACAAGCCCAACAAAGCAGTCGTCCTCGAATCCGTCATCATCGACCGCGTCGCCTAGCCGCAATCAACCCCTCAAACGGCAACGCCCTCAGCTTTGAAAGGGCACGACTTCAGTCGTGCCGCAAACGCCGCAAAATCAATGCCGGGTGCCCCATTCATGCCGCAGCCTTATCGCGGCATGGGTGGGAAACCACGAACCTCAATGTCTTGTCGTCCTGATTCGTGGTTACCTCAATCCCCTGCACAGCACATTCCAAGAATCGCGGCGCCAAACTTCTCCACCTTAGCCGGGCCGATCCCGTCGATCTCAAGCAGTTCGCGCGGATTCACTGGCCGCGCCAACGCAACGGCAGTCAGCGTGCGATCGTGCAGAATGCAATACGGAGGCACGCGCAGTCTTTTTGCCTCGCCGGTTCGCCACTCCTTCAGCCGCGCAGCCAAAGCCTCCCCCGCAACCGACAACCTCCCTTGCGCTTCGACACCAGGCTTTCCAGCAGCAACCCGCTTCTCAGGTTTGCCCGACCGTCTTGGCATCGCGGTCTGCACTGCAAATTCCTCCGGCACACCATCGCTAATCAGCAAAGGGATAGCCATGCTCGCGCGCACTTCCAGTCCAGCCTCTGTAAGTCGCACCTTGCGGAATCGCCGCACCTCGCCATCTTTCTCGTACTCGGCTTCCTCAATCCCGATGAGTCGCGAACGCACCATCGCATCGAGCAATGCATCAAAATCGTCCCGGCTCGCGCGACCCGCCGGATCAATGCTCCGCTGCAGCGTCCCCGTCGCCTTGTAATCCACCGGCCTGTAGCTCGTCGATGATTGCTTGCGCCATCTGCCGCTCCGCCGCGGTCGCGCGCCGAAATAACCGCAGCACCGCGCCCGCCGGATCGCACACGTCGCACAAGCCGCACGACCGGCTCGCATCCGCTACATCGCCAAAGTGCCGCACAAGCGCCGCCATTCTGCACTCACTCGATCGACGTAAACCGCAGCACCTTCTCCATCTGCTCCGCGCGATACTGCGCCTGCACTGCGTATGTCTTCTTCCACCCCGGCCCGCCAGCCACCACATTGCCGCCGAAATCTACTCTCGCCCCGCCGTGAATCTCCAGTTTTTCCAGCGCCTTGTCAAACTCCTCCTCGCTCAGCTTCGACCCTGCACGCAGCTCATCGACCGGCCGAGCTTCTTCGCCAAGCACTCGAAACACCTGCTGCAAATGGTCCACCGGCGGATAATCGCGATTCAGAAAAAAATCCTGCGTCCTCTGATCGGCATACGAATGCATCAGAAATGTGCGGCTCAGCGCTCCATCGCGCCCCGCCCTTCCGATCTCCTGGTAGTAGCCCTCCAGCGTCGACGGCAGCCCCGCGTGAATCACCGTCCGAATATCCGCCTTGTCGATTCCCATTCCAAACGCAATCGTCGCCACCACCACTTCCAGCTCGCCCGCCTGAAACGCCCTCTGCACGCGCTCCCGCGTCTCTGCATCGAGGCCCGCATGATATGCCGCCGCCGGCACCACCGCCGACAACTCCTCCGCCAGCCGTTCCGATTGTTTCCGCGAAGTCGCATACACAATCGCCGGCCGCCGCATGCGGTCCGCCAGCAGTCCGCAGATCGCCCGCCGCGCGCTCCGGCACCGGCATCTCCACAACCTCAATCGCCAGGTTGTCGCGCCGGAATCCGTGAATGAAAAGCTCCGGCTCCCGCATTCCCAACTGCGACACGATATCCGCCTGCACCGCCGGAGTAGCCGTCGCCGTCAGCGCCAGCACCGGCACCGCACCCGAACCGTCGCGCAACCCCGGCAGATACTGCCCCAGCATCCGGTAGTCGGGCCTGAAGTCATGCCCCCATTGCGAAATGCAGTGCGCTTCGTCAATTGCAATCAGCGCGGGCTTGCGCTTCGCCAGCATCTCTGGAAACCCCGGCACCCGCAGTCGCTCCGGCGCAATGAACAGAAAGTCCAGCGTCCCTTGCAGATAGTCGAGGCACGCCTGTCGCGACACTCCCCGATCCAGCCCCGAGTGAATCCGCGCCACACGCAACCCAAGCGCCGCAAGTTTCGCCACCTGGTCTTCCATCAGCGCAATCAGCGGCGAAATCACCAGCGCCGTTCCGCCCAGCGCAATCGCCGGCAACTGGTAGCAGAGCGACTTGCCCGCCCCGGTCGGCATCACCAGCAGCAGATCGCGCCCGTCAATCGCAGCGCGACACACCTCCTCCTGGTTCGCGCGAAACCCCGCAAACCCAAACACCGACCGCAGCAGTTCAGCCAGATTTTCCGAATTGTGTGGAGTGGTCAAAACGAAAGCGCCCAGCGCATCAAACTCAATCGAGATATAAAGAGGTCCCTCATCCAACTTTACAGGACAGGCATCGAATTTTCGATCCGTCGCCAGACCGCCAGCGGGACGCAACGAATTCGAACGATTTAGTATTGCGTAATTCAGTCCTGTGGCCAGCCTGGAAAAGGCGGTGAGTATGGATAACCCCGAAAACACCGCAAAGAAAGCCAGCCTGAGCGATTACCTCGCTGCAGAACGCACGTTGCTTGCGTGGATTCGTACCGGCCTGGCTATGATGGGATTCGGCTTCGTCGTGGCGCGCTTTGGACTGTTCCTGCAGGAAATCCAGATAGCCCGGAGCTATTCCGCGCAGCAGACGTACGGGTTGTCACTGTGGTTCGGCACCGCTCTAATCGCAGTCGGAGTCATCTTGACTGTTTTCGCCGGGTTCCATCACATGCGATTGATACGGGAACTCGATCGTGGCGAACAACTACACTCCCACCCCACCGCCGTGGCCGTGGGAGTTGCCTTTCTGCTTGCATTCGTAGGCCTGCTGATGGCCATCTATCTCATTTCGGTTAGAAGTACAACGCCCACGCGGCCCAACGGCGAAAAGGAGACTTCAATGACGCAGACACACACCAGCGCCAACGGAATCACCGATATCCCGACCCAACACTCGGTCGACGAAACCGTGGATAAGCTGAAGAACATCCTGTCGGCAAAGGGCGTAGCACTCTTCGCCTTGATCGATCACAGCGGTGAAGCAGAGAAGATCGGAATGAAGATGCCTCCCAGCAAGCTCCTCATCTTCGGCAGCCCCAAAGCCGGCACACCTGTAATGCTCGCGGCCCCCAGCATCGCCATCGATCTCCCGCTCAAGATTCTCGTGTGGGAAGACTCCGCCGGAAAAACCTGGATCTCCTACAACAGCCCGCAGTATCTGCAGCAGCGCCACAACGTCCCCGCAGACCTTATGAAGAACCTCGCAGTAATTGAAGCCCTGGCATCCGCCGCCGCTCAATAACTCATGCAGCGCTCCAGTCCCATTGGCCCTCCGTCAGCACAAAATATTTCGGCCGACACAGTTCGCATTTGGACTAGCATTGTCGAAACGGAGAACACAATGCCGCTGTCCCCAAGAGAAGCCGCACAAAATTGGTTTGAAGTTGTATGGAATCAGGCGCGCCGGGAAGCCATCGCCGAGATGCTTGCGCCAGATGTAGTGCTTCATGATGGCAGCGTGGACTCGACAGGCATTCAGCCCTTCCAGCTGTTTTTTGATCGGATGCATGCCACTTTTTCCCAAACCCATATCGACGTAGAAGACACGTTGGTCGAGGGAGACCGAGTCTGCGTTCGCTGGCGGGTCAAAGCCAAACATACAGGCGACGGACTCGGAATCCCTCCGACGGGCAAAGAGATCCAGGTCACCGGCATCTCTGTCATTCGCGTCGTAGACGGCCTGTTTGTTGAGGCATGGCAGAATTGGGACATGCTGGGAATGATGGAACAGATTCGAGGCCACGAAAAGTCACCCACCTACGTCGCAGCTTGAGCCATAGAACCACACCCCTGCTTCGCTCCTCCCAAGCGTCATGGCGTAACATTCCTCCGACATCCAACATCGGAGAAATCCAACCTTGAAAATTCGTCACGCTCTCGCCTTGGCATTCCTTGGTACAGCCGCCGTCGCCGCTCCCCAATCAAAATTCCTATCTGAATACAAAGGCACGCCCTTCCAGGACAGCCGCTACTCCGGCGGCGCGCAAAAAATCCCCGGCAAAGTGATGTGCGCCTACTACGACCTCGGTGGCGAAGGCGTGGCCTACCACGACTCAGACGCCAAAAACAACGGCAGCGGCGCGCTCAATCCCGCAAACGGAACCTACCTCAACGAGTTCCGCATGCACGAGGGCGTTGACACCTCGTACACCAAGTTCAAGCTCGACCCGCAGATTGACGACAATCCCTACAACAAAGTCGTGCCCCCTCCCGGCCTGCTCTACGTTGGCTGGACCGAGCCCGGCGAGTGGTTCAACATCACCGTGCAAGTCGCCGAGACTGGCGACTACACCGTTGATCTCCTCTACACCTCAAACCGCGGCGGCGCCATCTCTTTCGACGTAAACGGCGAGCCCGCCACCGGCCCGCTCACAATCGTCTCAACCTACGATGCCGCCGACACGGTCGCCTGGCGTCAGTGGCACCACTGGAACATCGCCCGCAATCTCACCCGCATTCACCTCAACGCCGGCACGCACGTCCTCACCATCCACACCGTCGCCCAGGGCCAGATGAACTTCGCCACTCTCGACTTCAAAAAAGTCCGCTGAACCACTGAGTGCCCCACCAACTCGCTTCGTCATCCTTGGCGCAAGAGCGCGCCTCGCCCGCAAACTGCGCGCATATTTTTTCCGCAGCTGAGATGCAACCTTTTGCGAATCTCCACACTCGTTACATACATCCGCTGCGTCGGTTTCACATCGAACTTCGAGGGTTTCCAACCCTCGGTACCGGCGCTCTCTGAGATCCCTCTAAGAGCAGGAGGGGGACATGCCCCCCAAAAAGACGGTCATCGTGACGGGCGCTTCCCAAGGCATCGGAGCAGCCATCGTCCAGGCATTCCTCGATCGCGACTATAACGTCGTTGCAACCTCGCGCAATGTTTCCCGGGCCGGCTTCAGCCCATCTCCGAACCTCGCATTGGTCGACGGAGACATCGGCCTTGCAGCGACCGCTGAAAAGGTCGCACAGGCCGCGATCGCTAAGTTCGGCTCGATCGACCACCTTGTCAACAATGCGGGCATCTTTGCGGCAAAGCCTTTCCTCGACTACACCGCGGATGACTTTCGCAGTTTCGTCTCCACCAATCTGGAAGGGTTCATCTTCATTACCCAACACGCAGTCAGGCAGATGCTGGCGCAGGCCGCTGGCGGAAGCGTAACCAGCATCTCGGCGTCGCTGGCTGATAACCCCATGGCGGACGTTCCGGCATCCATTCCGATGATGACCAAGGGCGGGCTGAATGCGATTACCCTCAGCCTTGCGAGCGAGTTTGCGAAGAGCAGAATCCGCTTTAACGCGGTAGCACCTGGCGTTGTGGACACGCCTATGCACAGAAAGGACCCGAACGACGTCGTGGAACCTCGTTCACCGATGGGAACAATCTCCTACCCGAAGGACATCGCGGAGGCCGTCGTTTATCTGACCGAGGCCGGTCACATAACCGGGGAGGTGCTGCACGTGGACGATGGTGCGCACGTGGGCAAATGGTAAGCACGCAGGGATCGGAACCAGGCGGTGCAGAGCGCCGGCTGCGGGACCTTGGCATTCAGCTCCCCGCCGCACCCGTGCCCTTTGGCACATACGTCGAAACGCTTCAGACCGGCAATCTGCTCTTTCTCAGTGGAATGCTCCCGGTTGTTGACCACAAGCCGAAGTATCTCGGCCGCCTTGGAAAAGAGCTCGATACCAATGCTGGGCGAGACGCCGCCTACACTGCAGCTCTCAGTGCCCTCGCCGCGGCCCAAAGACATCTGGGCTCGCTTGATCGAGTGACGCGCGTCGTCCGCCTCGGGGTTTTCATTGCAACCTCCGGAGACTTCTTCGACCAGCCCAAGGTCGCAGACGCTGTCTCGGACCTGTTTCGAGATATCTTCGGCGTCGAGAAAATGCCGGTTCGGCTAGTCATGGGCGTCGCCAGCCTTCCCTTGGGGATGCCTGTAGAACTCGAAGTCATCTTCGAAGTGGCGGGATAGCCGAGTGCCCCAGCCCAGACATCGACGCTAAACACATGGGGCGCCCGTCCTGGCTCCGCTGAGGCGGGATACAAACCCGAGAGTTCCCCCCCCGTGTTGCAGATCATTTCAGCCCCCCGCCGCACAATGGAATAGGCAGTGATACATCGCACTAACGTGTCTGCTTAACGCTTCCGGGGCGCCCGCGCTCATCCCGCAAAGTGGAACGAAATCCGGAAAGGCGTCTAAATTCCGCCCGTAACTCCTTTGCTGAGAGGATTCTGCGGGTAAGTCCAATGCCGAGAGGATTTTACAGACACACCCCTCTCGTAACACATTGAAAACAAGGAATTTCTTTACAGAATCCGGGGAGGGGGTGGTGGCGGATCTCATATGGTGGTACAGAGTGCAGCGTCCACGCAATCAACAACAATGCCGGGTGCCCCAGAGCCGGGCCCCCGCGAACAGGTCTTCGTTCGTGGGGTGGAGAGCCTGCCCTGAGCTTGCCGAAGGATCTCGATTTTGAGACAACGCCAGCCCAGCTACGAACCAAGGGTGCCCATTCATGCCGTGGCATTATCGCGGCATGAGTGGGAAACTAGGAACCCAATGTCTTGTGATCCTACGCCGTCGCCCTCTGCTGCTCGTGCCCGCCCAGCTTCACGCTGACCACCTTCGACACGCCCGGCTCCTGCATGGTGACGCCGTAGATCATGTCGGCGGAATGCATCATGCGCTTCGAGTGCGTCACGAGCAGGAACTGCGTCTCCTTGCTCAGCGAGTGCAGCAGATCGGCGAGGCGGCCAACGTTGGTCTCGTCCAGCGCCGCGTCCACTTCGTCGAGCACGCAGAACGGGCTGGGCTGGAACTGGAAGATGCCCACCAGCAGCGCCAGCGCGGTGAGCGCCTTCTCGCCGCCCGAAAGCAGCAGCACATTCTGCAGCTTCTTGCCCGGAGGCGAAGCCACGATCTCGAGGCCGCTCTCGGCCTGGTTCTCCACGTCGGTGAGCCGCAGGAAGGCCTGCCCGCCGTGGAAGAGCCGCGTGAACACCTGCGCGAAGTTCTCGTTGATCCGCGCAAACGCCTCGTCGAACTTGGTCCGCGAAATCTGGTCGATCTCCTTGATCGTCTCCTGCGTGTTCTCGATCGACTCGATCAGATCCTTGCGCTGCGTCTCGAGGAACGCGTGACGTTCGGCCGTCTCCTTGTACTCGTCGAGCGCCATCATGTTCACCGGGCCCATCTGCTCGATGCGCTGGCGCAGCGTGCGGCACGTCTCTTCTTCGACGGCCAGCTCTTCGCCGGCGATGCGCACGATCTCCGCATCGGCGCGCAGCACCGCGGCCTCGACGTTCACTTCCGTCAGGCAGCTTGCCTTCAAGATGCTCCAGGTCGGAGCGCAGCTTTGCCAGCCTCGCTCGACGCGATTGCCGCGATCCTCGCGCAACTGGTCGAGCGCGGCGCGCGCCGTCTTGAGCTGCGTTTCCATCGTCTGCCAGCTGCTGGCGCAGCGCCAGCGCCTGCGCCGCGACTGCCTCAGCCTGCGCAAGCGCCTCCGCGCGCAGCGCGGTCAGCTCCTGTCTCGCGCTGCGGCCAGTTCGGCGCTCTCGCGGATGCGCTGTTCGCGCTCGGCCTCGGCCGCCGCGCGCTGCTGCTCGATTGCCAGCACGCGCCGCTCGAGGTCGGCATGCAGCCGGTCGATGCGCTGGAAGGCCGCTTCCGCGCCGCGCCGCCGCTCTTCAAGGCCGGCCAGCTCGGCGGTCAGCTTGCGCGGCTTCCTGCTGCAGCGTCTCGCGCTGTCTGCCGCATCGTCGCCAGCTGCGCTCTGCTGCTGCTTCGAGGGCCGCTTCGGCTGTCGCGCGCTCCGCCTCCAGCCGCACTGCCTCTTCGCGCTTCTGCTCGATCGACTGCCGTGCTTGGCCTCGCGCGCTTCCTTGTTGCGCGCGGCCTGCAGCGTCCACTCCTGCAGGCGGCGCTCGATGCGCTGCGCCTCGCCTTCCATCTGCTTCAGCGCCGCGCCCTGGTTGGCCGCATCGCGCTCGGCCTGTCGCCGCTCTTCGCTGCGCGCTTCAAGCTGCGCGGTCAGGTCTTCGATGTGCCGGGTGAGCGCCGCTGCTTCCGTCTCGGCCTGCGCCAAGATCCTGCTCGAGCAAGCCAAGCCGCTTTTCCGTCTCGCGCAGTTCGCGCTTCAGCGCCAGCGGACCTTCGCTCGCCGGCTTGCCGCCCGTCACCGTGGCGTTGTGGAAGCACTCGCCCTCCGGGCGTCAGGAAGTACGCATGCGCGTGCTCGCTCGCCAGCCGCTGCGCCAGCGCCGCGGTCTCGACCAGGTAGCCATCGCGCAGCTTCGGCAGAATCGCTTCGAGCGAGCGACCAAATCCATTCAGCACGTCGCATCGCGTCCTTGAGCGGCGTCACGCCCGGCTCGCTGATCATCGTCTCCGCTGTCTCGTTGAATCAGTGCCGTCCTGCGCGTTTTCGGATGAATCAGGAACGTCGCGCGTCCGTCCACGCCGGACTTCAGCACGCGGACGCCTTCTTCCGCAGCGCTCCAGCTCTCGACGACGACGTAGTTCAGCTCTTCGCGCAGAAACTCGTCGACCACGCCTTCGTGCTCGCCGCTCACTTCAAGGAAGTCGGCCAGCGTGCCCACCGGCGCCATGCCATTGGCCAGCGCACCGGGCTTCAGCAGCCGGCGCACCGTGTCGGTGGAGTAGCTGTGATCGCGAATCAGCGACTCCAGCGAATCGCGCCGGCCCGTCAGCGTCGCCTGCTCGCTGCGCAGTTGGTTGGCCGCGCGCGCGCAGTGCGTTCTCTTCGCCGCGCCGCGCCTGCAGCTGCTCGCGCAGCTCGGCAATCTCGACTTCAAGCCGCTTCAGCGTCTCCGCAGCCGATCTCAAACCGCAGCCGCGCCTGCCCGCTCTGCACGCCGAGACTTTCCTGCTCGTTGCGCGCCTGGCCCATCTCCGCTTCAAGCCGCTCGGCTTCGCGCTCCAGCGCCGCCAGGCTCTCTTCGGCCTGCGCCGTGCTGTTGCGCGCGTTGCCGGCCAGCGTCAGCAGATGCATCGCATGGCGGCGATTCGCCTCCAGCTGCCGCTCGGCGTTGAAGACCTCTTCAGCGGCGGCGCGCGCTTCGTGCTGCCGCGCCTCCACCTTCTGGCGGAACGCTCGTCGCTTCGCCCGCCGCCGTCTCGAGAAAGCTGCTGCTGCTGCGCGCGTTCTTCGGCGATTCCGCCAAGCTGCGTCCGCGTCTGCTCCAGCTCGGCGCCGGCCGCAGCGCAAGCCGCGCCTCCAGTTCGCTCACGCGCTCCGCGTTGCTGCGTTCGCGTGCGGCGGCGCGCTCCAGTTCGACAGCGCGCTGTGTTGGCCCGGTTCTGCGCTTCCTGGCCTTCGTGGTCCAGTTCGTAGCCGCGCTCGGTCAGCGAGTGCTGGCTGGTCTCCATGCGCTCAATTTCGGCGGCGCCGCTGTGCAATCCGCTCGGCAGAGCGCGGCGATCTCCTGCTCCAGCCGCGCCTGCTCGGCGTCCATCTGCGCCATGCGGCTCGCCAGCACCACGCGCAGACGTCGCGCGCAGCTCATCGCGCACTGCGGCGAATCGCTCCGCCTTCGCCGCCTGGCGCTTCAGGCTGTTCATCTGCCGCGTGACTTCTTCGAAGATGTCGTCCACGCGCGCCAGGTTCTGCTTGGCGCTCTCGAGGCGCAATTCGGCCAGCCGCTTCTTGGTCTTGAAGCGCGTAATGCCCGCGGCTTCTTCGATGATGGCGCGGCGGTCGTGCGGCTTCGAGCTGAGCAGCTGCCCGATGCGCTCCTGCCCGATGATGGCGTAGCTCTCCGGGCCCAGGCCGGTGCCCATGAAGATGTCCTGAATGTCGCGCAGGCGGCACAGCTTGCCGTTCAGCAGATATTCGCTCTCGCCGGTGCGGAACAGCCGCCGCGTAATGACGATCTCACCCCGCTGCGGAGTGCGGTGGAACTTGCGCCGGCGAATCTTGAGCACCACCGGCTGCGGTCCGTCCGGCGCTTCGCCTTCCGCTGGCTGCTGCAGGCGCCTCCGCTGAGGTCGTCTTCCTCGATCACCTGGCCCGGCTGTTCGGAGGCGATAATCTCTTCGGCTTCGGCCGCTTTCTGGCGGCGAAGTTCGTTCTCGTCCCAGTCGGCCGGGCCATCGTGATCGACCACCACCTCCGGCTCAACCGGAATCGGACCCTCATAGGCCTCCGGGATCGACCATGGTGAGCGTGACTTCGGCCATTCCCAGCGGCTTGCGGTCGCGGGTGCCGGCAAAGATCACGTCCTGCATGTGCGCGCCGCGCAGCGACTTTGGCGCTCTGCTCGCCCAGCACCCAGCTCACCCCGTCGAGGATGTTCGACTTGCCGCATCCGTTCGGCCCCACCACCACGGCAATGCCCGTGCCCGGCACCGTCAGTTCGGTGCGGTCGCAAAAGCTCTTAAAGCCGAGGATGTGGATTTTTTTCAGTTTCAGCATGCTCACTCCGGGTCAAATGGGGTCACGAACGGTTGCGATCAGAACCGGGCACCGCATCTTTCTTCGCGGGCCATTCAGGAGAGGAAAAGACCCTCTTCGATTACAGACTCTAAGGAGCCCAAAAGTCAGGGTCAATCGTGCGAAGAGGTGTTCTTGTGGATAAGGGGGTCCCGAATCCTTCTTCTTCGGTTATTTTAGGCAATTTTCGGGAAATGTCCTATTTTTATCTAGTTTCGAACCAGTTTTCCACACACTGATTTTTCTCTGAAATCAGCCTTTGTTCCGCGAAAATTTGACCGATTTTCGGATCACTTTCTCGATAGCGCGAAGGGCCTGCGGCCTGGGGAATCCAGGTCGGCTGGCAAGCCGGATAGTCCGGAAGGAACCACCGGCCAGTGGCAAAAGGAGGATGTCGCGCTGGCCAAGTGTGCCTGCCGCCAGGGCCGGGATCAGGGTGGTTCCGTAGCCGGCAGCGACAAGGTTCACGAGGGTCTCAAGCGTTGCCGCCTGCATGGAACCCTGAAGGCCGCTTCGAACGTGTCCTGGGCCGTGCTTGGATCCGCAGGCCGCAAGCGCATGGTTTGCAAGGCAATGGCCGTCGGCCAGCACGAGCAGATCATCGGTCAGCGTGGATTCGTCTATGGATCTCATTCCAGCGAGCCTGTGTTCTATAGGCAATGCTGCCAGCAATGGTTCGTCGAAGAGGATGATCTCGGTGATCTCCGGCGCGTCCGATGGCGTGGCCAGCAGGGCTGCGTCAAGCCGGTGATTGCGGAGTCCATCGATTAGGGAACGGGTATGGTCTTCCCAAAGTTCGATGGTCAGCCCGGGATAAGACTGTTTGAGCGGCTTGAGGATAAGGGGCATCAGATAGGGCGCGAGGGTCGGAATGGCGCCGAGTTTCAGTGGTCCCACGAGCGGATCGCGCGCAGCCCGCGCAACTGCTTCCATCTGGCCGGCTTCAGCCAGAGCCCGCTGCGCGTGGACAAGAATCTGGCCGCCGACGGCAGTCATGACGACGCGCTTGTTTGTGCGCTCGAGGAGGGTGACGCCGAGTTCGTCCTCGAGCTTGCGGATCTGGCTGCTGAGCGTGGGCTGACTCACATTGCAGGCGTCGGCGGCGCGACCGAAGTGGCGGTGTTCAGCGATTGCGACGAGGTAGCGGAGTTCCTGCAGGTTCATTGCAACTCACTTTGGGGCTCTTTTTCATCATAGAGCACGTTAATCGTCACCTTAGAAACAATCGATTGGATATATCGATCGGGGAGGCTTAGGGTTATGCACGAGCGCGATGTTTTTGCGTCAATCAACCGACACTCGACAATCCTTGCCAGCAATTGCATAAGGAACTTCACTGATGGCTGACCGTCTATCGATTATCGATGTGCCAATGACGATCAGAATTCGATCGCATCGACTTGTTCAGAGATTCGCGTGCGGACGCTATCACTGCCATCCATCCGATTCATGCGCTAAGATCACTCGTTCGAATCAGTGATTCCGATTCCCAAACTGCAAGCCGACTCATCTGCCACAAGACCGAAGGAGATATTATGTCCGACGAATCGAAATGCCCGTTTTCGGACGGGATGCTCAAGCACACATTAGCTGGCGCAAAAGGCAACGGCGGCTGGTGGCCCGAACAGTTGAATCCGGGGATTCTGCATCAGAACTCATCCTTGTCAAATCCGATGGGCGAGGAGTTCAACTACGCCGAGGAGTTCAAGAGCCTTGATCTGGATGCGGTGGTCAAGGATCTTCATGCCCTGATGACGGATTCACAGGACTGGTGGCCGGCCGACTTCGGCCACTACGGACCGCTCTTCATTCGCATGGCCTGGCACTCCGCGGGCACGTATCGTACTTTCGACGGACGCGGCGGCGGTGGCCGGGGCGCGCAGCGGTTCGCGCCGCTGAACAGCTGGCCGGACAACGTGAGCCTGGACAAGGCGCGCCGCCTGCTCTGGCCGATCAAGCAGAAATACGGCCGCAAAATCTCATGGGCCGATCTCATGATCCTGGCCGGGAACGTGGCGCTCGAGTCGATGGGCTTCAAGACCTTCGGGTTCGGCGGCGGTCGCGCGGACATCTGGGAGCCGGATGCGGTCGATTGGGGGCCCGAGACTACATGGCTGGGTGACGAGCGCTACAGCGGCGATCGTGAACTGGCGAACCCGCTGGGAGCCGTTCAAATGGGCCTGATCTATGTGAATCCGGAAGGTCCGAACGGCAACCCCGATCCAATTGCAGCGGCCAGGGATATCCGTGAAACCTTTTCGCGCATGGCGATGAATGACGAAGAGACCGTGGCGCTGATCGCAGGCGGCCACACTTTCGGCAAGACTCACGGCGCCGCTCCCGCGAGCCACGTTGGCCGGGAGCCTGAAGGCGCACTCATTGAAGAGCAGGGCCTGGGCTGGACGAACAGCTTCGGTACCGGCTTTGGCGGACACACCATCACGAGCGGCCTGGAAGTGACGTGGAGCAACACTCCGACGAAATGGAGCAACTACTTCTTCCAGAATCTGTTCGGTTACGAGTGGGAGTTGACCAAGAGCCCGGCTGGCGCGCATCAGTGGAAGCCCAAGGGTGAAGCCGGTGCAGGCACTGTTCCCGACGCGCACGATTCATCGAAGAGCCACGCGCCCTCCATGCTGACTACCGATCTCTCTCTCCGGTTCGACCCGGCTTACGAAAAAATCTCCCGGCGTTTCATGGAAAACCCGAACGAGTTCGCGGATGCATTCGCTCGAGCCTGGTTCAAACTGACGCATCGTGACATGGGTCCGATCAGCCGCTACCTTGGCCCGCTCGTGCCGAAAGAAGCGCTCATCTGGCAAGACCCGGTCCCAGCAGTGGATCATGGCCTTGTCGATGAGCAGGACGTCGCAGCACTGAAGGCCAAGATTCTCGCCTCAGGCCTTTCGATCTCTCAACTCGTCTCGACGGCCTGGGCATCGGCATCGACCTTCCGCGGCAGCGACAAACGCGGCGGCGCGAATGGCGCGCGCATCCGGTTGGCGCCGCAGAAGGATTGGGAGGCGAACGAGCCCGCCGAACTGGGAAAAGTGCTTGCGAAGCTGGAAGCCATCCAGCAGGAGTTCAATCGTTCGCAATCGGGTGGCAAGAAGGTTTCTCTGGCCGACCTGATTGTCATCGCCGGCGATGCGGCCATCGAAGCTGCGGCAAAGAAGGCCGGCCACGACGTGAAGATTCCTTTCGCAGCGGGACGCACGGACGCATCGCAGGAGCAAACGGATGTGGCGTCGTTTGCGGTGCTGGAGCCGAAGGCCGACGGGTTCCGCAACTACGCACGCAATGGAGCGAACGAACTTGTCGCTGCGTTGCTCCTCGACAAGGCGCTCCTACTGAACCTGACCGCTCCGGAGATGACAGTCCTGATCGGCGGCATGCGTGCCCTGGGCGCGAACTTCGCGCAGTCGCAGCACGGTGTCTTTACCAAACGGCCTGAGACACTGACCAATGATTTCTTCGTGAACCTGCTCGACATGGGCACGAAGTGGCAGAAGTCAGCGACATCTGAGGGCGTCCTGGAGGGGCGCGATCGTAAGTCGGGTCAGCTCAAGTGGACTGGCACGACGGTTGACCTCGTGTTTGGATCAAACTCGCAACTCCGCGCCGTCGCGGAAGTGTACGCGAGCAGCGATGCTGAAAAGGCCTTCGTTCAGGACTTCGTTGCTGCGTGGACAAAGGTCATGAACCTGGATCGGTTCGACCTTGCGGCCAAGCCCAAGGCCAAGTCGGAAGTCGAGGGCGGCGTGTTGGTGGCGGGCGACTGAGCGGGCCGGGGCTAGCTTCTTGCTCTAGCTTTAGCTCTCAGTCTTGGGGGTGCCTCAGAGGCACCCCCCTCCCCGTATTCTGCAAAGAAATTCCTTGTTTTCAATGGTTTGCGGGAGAGGTGTGGCGCTAAAATCCTCTCAGCATTGGACTTAGCCGCAGAATCCTCTCAGCAAAGGAGTTAGGGGAGATCCCCGGGCAATTTGACCGTATTCATACCACCTTGCGAGACAATGCGCGCTTTCCAGTCAAGGCCGTCGGGACTCTTCATCCGGAAAGAACATGGATTGAGAGAGGTGAGTTGATCCCCCCTTCATGTTTATTGTGCGCCGTGGAAGGGTAATTATCTGCAACTGCTGGTAACAGACGAGTTGCTGTAATCCATTCCAGAGATATGCTGCCACCAGAAACCCGTACATGTGCAGAGACAAATCTGCGGCTCCGCGCGAGGCTTCGACCGGGCCGTAAACTCTTTACCGATGCGTTACTGACCTCAGGCCAGCATCGGTAGACGTGATCGAAGAAGAATAGTAACGCGGCGGCGCCCGTTTCGTTTTGTTCAGAGTCAGCGCCTTCTCTTCCCAACCGGGTGACTGCGCTGCCGCTGGAGACAGCGTCGGGGGGGCGAACAAATTCCAAAGGGACGAGTTGGCTACGATACATCCAGAACTCAAAAAAACTCTACAGTCCGGCTCAATGAGCGCATTGGCCTGGAGTCATTAGTTGACCATATTTTTTTGGCCTGTATCACTCTGCCTCTTCCCATAGAACTCCGAGTGGTCTATGCTGCTCTTGCATAGAAGTTCTAGTGGAGGGATGCCGATGGCCAAGAAAGACAAAACGGACGGAGAAATGCTGAAGGGCACCCTGGACATGATGATTCTCCGTACTCTGGTCACGGGAGACGCCCACGGGCACACCGTAGCGAAGGTGATTGAACGGACCTCCGAGGATGTTCTGGAGGTGGAGCAGGGCTCTCTCTACCCCGCACTACACCGACTCGAAGACCGTGGGTGGGTTTCCTCCTATTGGAGCACGAGCGAGAACAATCGCAAAGCAAAGTTCTACAGGCTCACCCCTGCCGGCAGGAAACAACTCGCCCGTGAGACGAATCGTTGGCGGCAAATGATCCGCGCGATTGGACTGGTCATCGGCGAGAAGGCGGTAGCCGATGGAGCCGTCCAATGAACTGGCACAGGTTTTTCCTCCGCAGACAGTCGGATGCTCAATTGCAACAGGAACTCGACGCCTATCTGGCAGAGGAGACCGCTGAGAACATGGCGCGCGGAATGTCTGGGGAGGACGCTCGCCGCCAAGCCAGGATAAAGCTCGGTAATCCTCAAAGCGTCCGTGAGAGTCTGTGGCAGCAAAACACGATCACGGTAGTCGAGAGCTTCTGGCGCGACCTGAGGTTTGCCGCCAGGACACTGACGCGCACTCCAGGATTTGCCGCGATCGCCGTTCTGGTGATGGCGCTTGGCATCGGCGCAAATGTTACGCTCTTCACCGTAGTGCGCAGTGTGCTGCTCAGGCCGCTGCCTTTCCTGGATCCTGACCACTTAACCGTCATCACTGAGGCAGGCGGGAAAGATTCTCCCGATCACCCGGTCGCAGCGGGAATGTTTGCGGAATGGAAAAGGCAGAACCGCAGTTTCTCCGACATCGCCCTCTACGGAGGGGCGGACTTCAACCTTGCTGACACGAGCCAGGCGGGCGAGCAGCTAGCAGAAACCGTGCGTGGAGCGAACTGCACGTGGAACCTGACGGCTGTCCTGGGCGTCCAGCCAGTGTTGGGTCGCAGTTTCAGAGCTGCAGATGACCAACGCTCCGCAGGCGGCACGGTGCTGTTGAGTTGGGGATTGTGGAAACGGCGTTTTGGCAGCGACCCGACAGTCTTGAATCGAACCATTCATCTCGATCGGCAGCCATACACCGTAATCGGCGTAATGCCGGCATGGTTTTCTTATCCCGACGCTTCCGCACAGATGTGGACGCCGATCTATCACGACAGGCCCGAACCGCTGATGAAGGCTGTGGACGATCATCAGTTTCGTGCCATTGGCCGCCTTCGTTCTGGCGTCACAGCCGAGCAGGGCCGTGCCGACCTCTCGGTGATTGTTCGCCGGGTACGCGATCAGCATCTCGACGACCCCTATGTCAGCCTGGGCGCGAACATTCGCCCGCTGCTGGAAGACATGGTTGGCAAAATTCAGCGGCCACTCTACGTACTGCTGTCGGCGACCGGCTGCGTCTTGCTTATTGCCTGTCTCAACGTAGCCAACCTGCTGGTAGCACGTGGGGCGGCGCGGAGGAAGGAACTGGCTATCCGCGCGGCGCTGGGAGGCGGCAGACTGCGTTTGTTGCGCGAACGGGTTGTCGAAAGCCTGCTGCTCTCAGGTGCAGGCGGCGCGCTGGGTCTGGCGTTTGCAGCCGCTGCGCTGCGTTGGCTTGTCCACACCCGAAACGAGATGAGCCGTGTGGAAGTCATCCACATTGACGGCATGGTCGCCGCCTTCGCTGTCGGAGTGATCGTGCTCTGCACGCTGCTTTGCGGAATGATTTCGGCGTTAGGGTCCAATGACGCTCAGATCCTGACGGCGCTCCACGAGTCGTCACGCTCGCATAGTGCCGGCCACGCTCGGGTAACTCTGCGCCGAGTGCTGCTTTCTCTGGAAGTCGGACTGACGGTCATGCTGCTTGTTAGTGCGGGACTTCTGCTCAAAAGCTTTGAGCGCCTACGTTCGGCGGACATGGGTTGCATTACAAAGAATGTGTTAACCATGCGGATCATGTTGCCAGAAATGGGAACCAACGAGCGGCCAGAGCTGCTGAACTTCTACGAGGAGTTGCTCCAGCGCATCCGGGCATTGCCTGGCGTGCAAGCTGCTGGCTTCGTTGATGCAGTTCCCGGACAGGGCTACTGGGAAGATACCGATTTCACAGTCGTTGAGCATCCGCCGCTGCCTGGACGGGGTCTTTATGCAATTAACCGGTGGGTCGATCCTGGTTACTTCTCGGCTATGGGAATTCCCATCTTGAAGGGGCGCAGCCTCGATCCATCCAGGCGCTTGGATCGCGCCGATGAGGTGGTCATCAGCGAACTCTTCGCGCAACAATTCTTCCCAAACGACGAGCCGCTGGGCAAGCACTTGCGAACCAATGATGGACGCACTCTGACCACCGTTGGCGTAGCTGGCGATGTGCGCTACAGGATCACGGAACCTCCCAGGCCGATGCAGTACTTCTCCCTCCTCGCCGGCCTTAAGAACAACGGTTCCGTGGTAATCCGCTCAGGTAAAGACGTGGAGCAGTTGACCCTACCGGTTCAGCGCATTCTACGGTCCCTGGACCATGATCTACCCGTCTCCGATGTGCTCACCATGGATCAACTGCTGGGAAAGTCCACCATCGACCAAAGCTTCGACGCGACGCTTTTGCTGGCTTTTGCCACGCTCTCGCTTGCCCTGGCTGCGGTGGGTTTGTTTGGCGTGCTCTCGTATATCGTGGCGCAGCGCACTTGCGAGATCGGCATCCGCATCGCCTTGGGAGCGCCCCGAGAGCAGGTGCTACGCCTGGTGCTCTACGAAGGTTTGCGTCCTGCAATCTTCGGCCTGACCCTGGGCCTCGCGGCCAGCGCTGGAGCAACCCGGTTCATCGAATCCATGCTCTACGGAACGCGCCCACTCGATCCCGCAGTCTTCGCGGCAGTCATCGGGTTGCTCCTGTTGGCCGCGGCCGCAGCTTGCATGGTACCTGCATGGCGCGCTTCCCGCCTGGATCCCATGCAAGCATTGCGGACTGAATAACCGGGTGGGGCGAGAACAGCAGTTCCTCAGGGTCGCAGAATACCCGTTTCAGTAGCCCCAATATTTGCATCGACAAGCCGGATCGGTCCTCTTTTAATAAAGTTTTGAGGAACCGGGATCACACTGCCTCCGTATCCCTCATCAGGGGGTCATCCCATGAGTCCCATGAGCCGTTTCACACTCTTCATCGCCTGCTTGATCGTGATCGTAGCTATCGGTTCCCGACCACGGCACGGCGTGAGCCTGAGTAAGTCCATGAATGATATGTGCGTTTGCATGCCGGCCCGGGCGGCATTAATGGTGAAGGCAGCGGTTGCGAAGACGCATATCAAGCCGGCAGAACCATCTACCCTGAATGCAACCTCTGGCCAGTAACAGGGGCCGGCGAACGCTTTGGCGTCGTCTTCGCTTTTGTTAACCAAAGGTCAGTTCTGCAAAACAATGAAAACGTCTCCGGCTCAAAGGGCCTGATGGCGCTGGATGTTTCTAACCCTCCAGATGCCTCTCATAACCGATGGTCGGCGCAAGGCTCCGAAGTGTGACAGCACGTGGAGTCAGTCTTAAGGCCACGTCTCGTATACGGCACAGCAGAGGCGAATTGACTTGCCCGATGCGACCCATCTGTCGCGAACCCAGGACGATTGATTTCGTACGCGCGATGCGGCTCGCTTCATATTCCTTCAGACAGGCTGCCTCGTTCGCCCCGGAAACAAGAGACTTCGCCAGTTGCAATGCGTCCTCAATCGCCTGGCATGCCCCCTGGCCCAGATCTGGTGTCATCGGGTGAGCGGCATCTCCCAGGAGCGTAACTCGCCCTCGGCCCCATTTTGGCAGCGGGTCGCGATCGAAGATGTCGTTTCTAAGGACGTTCGAATCGGAAGCCCGAATCAAATCCTCAATGGGGCTGTGCCATCCCTTGAACAGGGAAAGCAATGTATCTTTCGGGCTCCCATTGGAGTCGCGCTCCCCCTCAGGAGCATTGCTCGCGGCGTACCAGTAGATACGGCCATTCCCCATGGGGAGAATACCGAAGCGCTTTCCGCATCCCCACGTTTCAGCGGGAACAATTCCGGATGAGTCAAACGATGCAATCGAGCGCCATGCTGTATACCCGGAATAGCGAGGCTGGTCATTATGTCCGAGCCAGTTTCGCGCTACTGACCGGAGCCCATCTGCCCCGATCAAGACGTCGGCGTAATCTGTTTTGCCGTTCGCAAAGGAAGCACGAACGCCGTCAGCATCTTCTGCGATACCCGTACAGTTGTGACCTGGATGGAAATACTCGCTGCCGAGGCTTTGATACAGCATATCCAGGAGTTCTGCACGATGGACAATAAGAACGCCCCCTCCAAACCGCCGTTCCAACTCCTGCGCGGGGACGCGCGAAATGAAATCGCCGTTCCATCGCCTCAGAGCAAAGTCGGTGTTCTTGATGCTGATGGAGCGAAGGCTTTCTCCAAGCCCGAGAGACCCTAACGCTTTGGTGGCGTTCGGCCAGAGTGAAATGCCTGCCCCCACTTCCGTTATCACGGGACTCCGCTCGTAAACATCGGCCTCGATACCCCTCCTGCGCATTGCAATTGCCGCGGTGAGACCGCCAATGCCGCCGCCGATGATGATGGCTTTCATCTCAACACAATCTAAATCAGCAGGACGGGATTCTCGGGGTAGTCACGATGGAATCCAAAGTATGTAAGGCTGAGTACCCAAAAAGTGCGCCCGGAATACCAAGAAAGTGGAGCCTTTAAAAGATTCGGTGAATGCTAATCTTCAGGCCTGGAGGAAGCCATGAGACCTGAGGTATATCGTTCGGCATACGAAAAGGCGAACCTGGAACTGAGCGACATTTTCGAGCAATTTGATCAGCTTGGCCATCGAAAAGGTCAGATTGAGAGACTCATGGAGACTCTTAAGCCGCTCGTTCCGGCGGAATCGTCCTCTGAGCCAACCTACAGGGCCGAGGGGTTTTCATCGGACCCGGGCCATCGGCGCACCGAGATTTACAAATCGCAGTCGCATTGGGAACAGCCTGAGGGAGTCCTCTCCGTCGTCTAGCGGCGTCCTGCGACTAGAGTGGCGAAAGAGATCCGGCAGTCGTGCAGCGTGTCCCTCTCGACAGGCACGCCGGCAGTCGCGGGGATTCTTCAAGGTCATGGGATTGAAGAATCTGACCTCGACCCCATTCAATCCCTTGCAGGACTATGCCTGATATTGCTCATCGCTCACCTGCTCCATCCAGTCGACGGTTTTGCCATTGAGTTTTTCCTGGATGGCGATATGGGTCATGGCCGTTGTTGGGCCGGCGCCGTGCCAATGCTTTTCTCCGGGTGCAAACCAGATCACATCGCCGGGCCGGATCTCCTCGATCGGACCGCCCCATCGCCGCGCACGTCCGCAGCCGGAGGTGACGACCAGGGTTTGACCGAGCGGATGCGTATGCCATGCAGTGCGGGCGCCGGGCTCGAAGGTGACGTGGGCGCCGACGACGCGGGCGGGATCGGGCGCGTCGAACAACATGTCAACGCGCACTGTGCCGGTGAAGTAGTCAGCTGGCCCCTTGCCCGAAGGCTGGGAACCGATTCGCTTGATCTCCATTGCTTGTTGCGCTCCTGCGCGTCTTGACTCGTATCTTTGCTACGTGCACGCTTCGATCACCGACCGGTCATTTTCTCGATCTGTTCCGGGTAGCGAGCGCCTTGCACGGTGATATTCGCGGCCGCGCTCTCGATACCGCGAAGATCATCGGGCGTAAGCTCGACAGCGACAGAACCGATGTTCTCTTCGAAGCGATGGAGCTTGGTTGTGCCGGGAATGGGAACAATCCAGGGCTTCTGGGCAAGCAGCCACGCAAGCGCGATCTGCGCAGGAGTCGCTTTCTTCTCTTCTGCGATCTGGCCCAGCAGATCCACCAATGCCTGATTCGCCTTCCGGGCTTCCGGCGTGAAGCGAGGGAGAATGTTGCGGAAGTCGCCGCTGTCGAGCTTTGTGTTCTCGTCCATCTTCCCCGTCAGAAAGCCCTTGCCCAGGGGACTGTATGGAACGAAGCCGATTCCAAGTTCTTCGAGTGTCGGCACAATCTCCGCTTCAGGGCCCCTCGTCCACAGCGAGTATTCGCTCTGGAGCGCTGTAACCGGCTGGACCGCGTGTGCGCGACGGATCGTCTTTGCTCCGGCCTCAGAAAGGCCGAAGTGCTTCACCTTGCCCTGCTGGATCAGTTCCTTCACGGCTCCCGCCACGTCTTCGATCGGCACATCCGGATCAACCCGATGCTGATACAGAAGATCGATCACGTCAGTCTTCAACCGTTTCAGCGAGGCCTCTGCAACCTCCTTGATGTTTTCCGGCCGGCTGTTCAGCCCAGCCATTCTGCCGGTGCTCGGATCATGCTTGAACCCGAACTTGGTGGCGATGACGACCTTTTCGCGAACCGGTGAAAGTGCTTCTCCCAGCAGTTCCTCGTTCGTGAACGGACCATAGACTTCGGCCGTATCGAAGAAGGTAATGCCGCGGTCCACGGCTGTCCGGAGCAGAGTAGTCATCTCCTGCTTGTCTGCGGGCGGCCCGTAGCCAAAGCTCATGCCCATGCATCCCAGGCCGAGAGCTGACACTTCCAGATTGCTCTTTCCCAGCTTGCGCTTCTTCATTACTTCTCTCTCCTGTGAATTCGAATCGGATCAAGTGAATCGGTCATTAATTACTGGGATTTCAGCGAAGCCATATCGATAGAGAAGCGGTACTTCACATCGGACTTGACCAGCCTCTCGTACGCTTCATTGACCTTCTGAATCGGGATGACCTCGACGTCCGAGGTGATGTTGTGCTGGCCGCAGAAGTCGAGCATCTCCTGGGTTTCGGCAATGCCTCCGATGAGTGAGCCGGAGAAGCTGCGGCGCTTGAAGATGAGGCCGAAAACACCGACGGGCAGCGGTTTCTCAGGTGCTCCCACCATGGTGAGGTTGCCGTCGCGCCGAAGCAGATTGATGTAAGCGTTGACGTCGTGTTCAACTGCGACGGCATCGAGGATGAAGTCGAAGCTGTCGGCGTGCTTGCCCATCTCGTCTGCGTTCTTGGAGATGACGACTTCGTCGGCGCCGAGGCGGAGAGCATCGTCCTTCTTGCCTGGCGACGTGGTGAAAACCACGGTGTGGGCACCGAGCGCGTGCGCGAACTTGACGCCCATGTGGCCGAGTCCACCGAGGCCGACGACCCCTACCTTCTTACCCTTCGTCACGCCCCAGTGGCGCATGGGCGAATAGGTTGTGATGCCGGCACAGAGCAGCGGCGCAGCTCCGGCGGGATTCGAGGTTTGTCGGCACGCGGAGCACAAAACTCTCGTCGACGACAATGCTGTCGGAGTAGCCGCCGTAAGTGACGCCCCCGGTGTGCTTGTCAGGAAAGTTGTAGGTGAGGATCAGATTGGCACAGAACTGCTCGAGACCCGCCTTGCACTCAGGGCAGGTGCGATCGGAGTCGACCAGGCAGCCGACCGCGGCGAGGTCGCCGGCCTTGAATTTCTTAACGCCGGACCCGACCCTGGTGACGCGGCCGACGATTTCATGGCCGGGGACGCAGGGGTAGACGGTGGGCATGACGCCGCTCCACTCGTTGCGGGCCTGGTGAAGATCGGAGTGGCAGATTCCGCAGAAAAGAATTTCGATCTGCACATCGTGTTCGGTCGGATCGCGCCGCGCGATCGTGGTGGAGGCAAGCGGCGATGTCGCACTGGTAGCGGAGTAGGCTTTTGCGTTGTACATGAAGTTACTCAACCTCTTCGGCAGATGGCGAGCATTTCTCTCGTAAATCAGCCTACGAAAGAGACTACTCCGAGCGGTATCCTGATCCTGCCAATCTATTGCCTATTTCTGTCGATGCACGGATTTTTGAGCACGATATTTTGAATCCAGGGTTAACTTGAATTTGAGGGGATCCAGGGGATGAAAATGCCGAGACACAAGGGCGGGAACGAAGATCAGAGCGTTGTGACGATGCGCGCGGAACTGGCCCGCAAGATTGCTGATCGTACCGTCGCCGAAGGAGACACGCTCACAGAGATACCAGGGCTCCGCCTCTACCGCCGATCCGTACCCACCGCATGCACCTCGGCTGCATACGAACCCAGCCTTGTTGTTTTCGTGCAGGGACAGAAACGAATCAACGTTGGCAAGACGATTTACGTATGCGATGGTTCGAATTTTCTGTTGACCTCGGTCGATCTGCCCGTTGTGAGCCAGGTAATCGCGGCAACTGAAAGGGAGCCGATACTCGGCCTGCTGCTTAAACTTGAAATGCCGGCGGTCCGGGAGATTCTGGCGCAACAGGAGTTTCATCTGCGCGAGGAATCCGCTGACGCCCGTGGCATGGCCGTCGGAGTCACTTCACTCGAACTGCTGAACGCATGTTCGCCGGCTTGTGGACCTTCTCGACGCGCCACAGGACATTCCATTTCTCAGCGGATTGATCCAGCGTGAGATCGTCTTCCGATTGCTTCGCAGTCCGCAGGGAAAGCATCTCCGCGCAATCGCCACGCTGGGGGAGCAGAGCCATCGGACTGCAAAGGCGGTCGAGTGGCTCAGGATGAACTACACCAAACCGCTGCGCGTTGAGGAACTCGCGACCATGGCGCGGATGGGCGTGTCCACGTCTGCACCATCAATTCCGTTCTCTGACCGCGATGAGTCCCCTTCAATACCAGAAGCAGCTTCGCTTGCATGTTGCGCGAGAACGTATGCTCAATGACGGCCTGGATGCCGCAAGCGCAGCCTTCGAGGTCGGATATGAAAGTGCGAGCCAGTTCAACCGCGAGTACAGCCGATTCTTCGGCCAACCGCCCATGCGGGATGTCAAATCGCGCCGGCTCGCCATCGCCGCGACAGCTTCTATCTAACGAGCAGTTACGCGACCGCGAATCGAGGCGGTAGCCAGTTCTTCCAATTCAGCGATGATCAAGCGCCAGCATGAGCGTTTTCGGCATGGCATGCCGAGCGGGCGGTGATCGTCCCGGAACCTCGAAGGTTTAAGCCAGGGTCATCTCAGAGTGAATGGGTATTGGTGCTCCCTGAAGTGACACAAATCGCTCAGGTTCACAGCAGGCACGACTAAGGCGGGTCAGGTCAGACTGCATTTCTCGATCCGATTTCAGTGATTCGAGCACAGTGTCCAGGATTGAGATCATCGCCACCCCTTCGGGGCGCTGGATGCGATAGTGCATCCATTTTCCTTCTCTTCTCGCAGCCACCACACCTGCCTTGCGCAAGTAGGCGAGATGGCGGGAGATCTTGGGCTGGCCTTGGCGCAGAATTTCGACCAGATAGCAAACGCAAACCTCTCGACCGGCGATCAGGTTGAGGAGGCGCAAACGCGTTCGATCGGCCAGGGCCGCAAACAGGGGGACGAGATCGGAGGACTTGGACCGGGGACTCATGGCTCCATGATATACGCGTTGACAGATATGTCCAGTGCAGGATATATTCGCGTTGGCATATACGATGGAGACGGCATGAACAACACGATGCAGGTGCAGGAAGAAGTGAAACTGAAGTACGGGAGCGCCGCTCGTGCGGTTGCTGAGACAGGAAGCGTGGCGTCTTGTTGCGATCCTGCGCTTCGTTGCTGCGATCCGATCACGACTAATCTTTACAGCTCCGATGAGAAGGGCCAGATTCCCGAGAAGGCGGTACTGGCTTCGCTGGGCTGCGGCAACCCTACGGCGTTGATTGAGTTGAAACAGGGTGAGGTGGTTCTTGATCTTGGTTCGGGCGGCGGGATCGACGTGCTGCTCTCTGCGCGGCGCGTCGGGCCGACCGGGAAGGCCTACGGCCTGGACATGACAGACGACATGCTCGCATTGGCGCGGGAGAACCAGCGACAGGCCGGAGTGGAAAATGTTGAGTTCTTGAAGGGGGAGATCGAAAGCATTCCCCTCACGGAGAATTCCGTGGACGTGGTGATTTCAAACTGCGTGATCAATCTTTCGGCGGACAAGGACAGAGTGCTGCGCGAGGCCTTTCGCGTTCTAAAGCCGGGCGGACGGTTTGCCGTTTCGGATGTGGTGGTGCGGGGTGAAGTCCCCGAACAGGTAAGGCAGAGCATGCTGCTTTGGGTGGGTTGTGTGGCCGGTGCTCTCGAAGAACAGGACTATAGAAAACGCCTGGAGGCCGCGGGCTTCGCTGCTGTGAACATGGAGCCAACGCGAATTTACAACATCGAAGACGCGCGACAGTTTCTGACCGGCTCGGGTGTAGATGTGGACGCAATCGCCAGTCTGACACAGGGCAGATTTATGAGCGCGTTCATTCGTGCAACCAAGCCGGCGGCGCAGGAGGCGGACACTTGCTGTGCGGCGAGCTGCTGCTCAACCGCCGCCGAAGCGGGAAAGGCCTGACGAAGATGTCCGGTCACTACAGCGTTCTGTTTCTGTGCACTGGTAACTCGGCACGCTCGATTCTGGCGGAAGGCATCTTGAACCACAAGGGCAAAGGCAAATTCACTGCCTATAGCGCAGGGAGTCATCCTTCGGGAAAGGTGCGGCAGGAAGCATTGCAGCAATTGGAACTGGCCGGGATGTCGACGGAGGGGGCGCGGAGCAAATCATGGGACGAGTTCGCCGGGCCGGGCGCTCCGACGATGAACTTTGTCTTCACGGTGTGCGACAACGCAGCGAATGAGGTTTGTCCATATTGGCCCGGGCAGCCGGTGACGGCACATTGGGGAGTGCCTGACCCCGCTGCTGTGAAGGGCACGCCGGATGAGATTGAGCGGGCCTTTAGGGATGCATTCACGATCCTTGATCGGCGCGTCGGTCTTTTCCTCTCGTTGCCGCTGGCGACGTTGGAACATCTCGCGATTCAGAAGGAAGTCGACAGGATTGGACGCGAATGAGGGCGACGCTTGTGCGGCGCGTCGTCGCGGAGTTTGTGGGTACGCTGTTTTTGCTGGCTGCGGTCGTCGGGTCCGGCATTATGGCCGAGCGGCTGGCCGGTGGGAACGTGGCGATTGCTTTGCTGGCGAATACTATTGCTACAGGTGCGGCGCTTGTTGCGCTTATTCTCGCATTCGGGCCCCTGTCGGGCGCGCACCTGAATCCCGCCGTTACGCTCGCGGACGCGTGGCAGGGCGGCATCACCTGGCGGGAAGCTCCGGCGTACATTCTGGCTCAAATCGCAGGCGCGTTCGCAGGAGTCGTGGCGGCGCACCTGATGTTTGGCCTTCCGGTACTATCAGCCTCTACCCATGCGCGAAGCGGTTCGGCGCAGCTTTTCAGCGAGTTCGTTGCGACGTTTGGGTTGATGGCTGTGATTTGGGGATGCGTGCGGCAGAGACCTTCGGCTGTTCCCTACGCAGTTGGCGCATACATCACGGCGGCATACTGGTTTACGGCATCTACTTCTTTCGCGAATCCTGCTGTAACGCTGGCACGGTCCGCAACAAACACGTTTGCAGGGATTCGGCCGGCAGACGTAGCGGGCTTCGTAGGAGCGCAGCTGGCCGGGGCGTCTGTGGCGACGCTGCTCTTTCAATGGCTGACGCCGCTGCTGAAGCAGGAGCCAACTCGTGCTCTGGCAGAGCACAACCAAGCTTGATCAATCGCACTTCGGCCATGATTCGGTTGTTTTGTCCTGTGCCGGGTTTATCAATGAACCGCGGGTTTGCGGCGCAGCGCGCCCAGCGTCATCCGGCCGGCATCGTAAGTGGCCCAGATGACGTTGGCGCGAAACATGTCATTCCGGACGGTGAGGATTGTTCGCCGGATATAGCGGAATGCATAATTGCCGGGCTTGAAGATGATGTTTTTGGGATCGGACTCGTACTGCGGTTCGGTGGGCTGACAGTCCTGCAGAGTAATAACCGCCACCGAGCCATCTGTATGCATGCGGTCTCCCGACGCGTTGCGAAGGGCCGTCGGCACTTCAGGGCGCGAGACGTAGCTGACAGATTTCACACAGCCGGCAAAGTTCAGGTCGCGTATGACCGTGGAGCGCTCATCGTCGATCTCAGGCGCGATGTGATGCACAAAGCCCATGGATTTCACGGCGAGCGCCGCGCGGGTATCGTGGGTGGACGAAGTTACCCACACGGAATCAGGGGCGCCCTCTATCTTCCATTTCCAAATACGAAGATGGTCACGGCGGTCGTAACTGTTGAGGGTTTTCTGCCAGTTCATGTCTTCCGGCTTGCCGTTCAGGAGAAAAGTTATCATGGGCTGTTGCGAATAGCCGCTGTTATTCAGCAGCGCATAGAAACTCTTCGCCCATGCGCCTTTCGAAACGGGATCCGCATTGTGCCACCCTGCCTTGCGAAAGGCCGAGATCACCTGGTCCTCGGAACCCAGAAAGACAATGTTGAGCAGATCGGCATCAACGTGTTTCCTGGTGGTTACGCGCCACGGAAGCGGGTCAACAATCTGATCAAGCCGATCCGACTCCGCCTTGTCGGCCGGAGAAGATTCGTGCGCGTTACTGAGCTTTACAGGTACAGACGAAATCTCCGTCGTTGTCCGCAGGTGGATATCTGTTCCAGCCGGGTAATAGATCTCAGGCTCGGGAAAGATTGGGAAGAGTGCCTTGTAGGCGATCAAAACCGGATCGGAGTAGGGGTTCCAGGTGGGCAGGTGAATCAAGCGGCTGTTGATGCTCCCCTGAAACGTGTTTGTACTGCGTATGCCTTGAATAATGCCCTTTCGAACCGGCTCGCGGGCATTGTCCACTTCCACGACCCGGGCGGTGAAAGCCACGGATACGCCGGGTTCAGTAGTGGCACGGTTGAATTCGAGCTCAAGTGCAGCCGTTTCGTGCCGGATGCCCCATCCAACCTTGCGTTTGCTGCGCACTACGCCCTCAATAACCGTGCCCATGGGGAAAAGGATCTCGTTATCGCAGACGAGATCCTGGGTAAGGATGGCATGAACGGGATCACCCGCCCTGGCCGTGAAGGTGGAAACAGGGGCGGCGAGGCGAATCCAGAGTGATTGCCCTGCCGGAAGCTGGTCGCATGCAAAGGCCGACGTGGAGGCGCACGCGAGACACAAGACCACGACCCCTCGAGCTGGGTTAAGCAGGATCTTCATACGAGCGAGGCACCACCCAAATTTCCCAAATTGCAAACAGAAACTGAGAGCCCACAAATCGCGAGGCGAGAGGAGAAGAGACTACCGGCCCTAATCGATAGGGTACAGGGTTCGGTCAAGAGCGCAAGATAGCGGAAGTTTTTTTCGTAATTCGGGCGAATGAAAGGCGATTCGCGGCGGCACAAAAAAAACGCCCCCGAAAGTAGACGTCTTTTCGGAGGCGCTTGCATGTGTAACACAAGATCAAGACGGGGACCAGTAGCCGGCACTGGAGGTCGGTAGTACGCGGCTACTGGCGATCCCTAGTACAAACGAAGCTAGCCGCGGCTTCCCCTTTCCACTGCTGCCTCGTGTCACCCGGCTCAAAGGGGCCTTTCTTACTCGCCCCCGAACCATGTGACAATTGAAGTTTCGCCGATGTTTGTTTGGCGTTCCGTGACAGCCGTCACAATGGTTTGTGGAATTCTGCCCGAGGTCATTTTTCGCAATGGATGCACCCACTTGCATCAACTTGAGAGCCGGTTTGACAAACCGCGGCTCGAACCCGAGAATCGGAGATTCAGTTCCGCCGAGGCAAGACCCTCCGATGACAGCACTTCTGAACACCAATCTGGGCACAACCCCGCTTCTTGGCCGGGGCAAGGTGCGCGATTTGTACGCAGTGGATGACGCGCTGCTGCTGGTGGCCACGGACCGCATTTCAGCATTCGATCATGTTCTGGGCACGGGAATTCCCGGCAAAGGCAAGATCCTGACGCAGATCTCGCTCTTCTGGTTTGATCTGTTGCGGGATCTTGTACCGAATCATCTGATCACCGCGAATGTCGCGCAGTTCCCTGCCTCGTTGCACCCTTATGTCGGACCAACTTGAGGGCCGCTCGATGCTGGTGAAGCGGGCGAAGATGTTTCCGGTGGAGTGCGTGGCGCGCGGCTACCTGGCCGGATCCGGCTGGAAGGAGTACAAGGCGCAGCGGCACGGTGTGCGGGATCGCTCTGCCGGACGGGCTGCAGGATGGGTCAAGGCTGCCTGAGCCGTTGTTTACTCCTTCGACAAAGAGCCAGGACGGCACGCATGACGAGAACATTCCGTTTGCGACTGTGGAGACCAGGTGGTGGGCACGGAGACAGCGCGACGAGCTGCGGCGGCTGACACTGGCGATCTACCGCAAGGCCGCGGCCCATGCGGAGTCGTGCGGGCTGATCCTGGCGGATACGAAGTTCGAATTTGGCACCACGCCGGATGGAATTGTTCTGGCCGATGAGGTGCTTACGCCGGATTCTTCGCGTTTCTGGGAGACGGCAGCGTGGAAGCCCGGCGGAGCACAGGCCTCTTTCGACAAGCAGTTCGTGCGCGACTACCTGGAGAGCATCCGGTGGAACAAGCAGGCTCCCGCGCCGAGTCTTCCTGACGATGTGGTTGAGCGTACGCTTTCAAAATATCTCGAGGCTTTTCGCCGGTTGACCGGGCGAGAACTGAACTTATCGAATTGAGCCGGGGCATCGATGACGCTGACTTTAGTGGATTGGATTATTATCGTGATCCTCGCCGCAGCGGTGATTGGCGGGATCGCACGAGGTTTTTTTCGTTCTGTCTTTTCGCTGGGCGGATTGCTTCTCGGGCTGGCGCTGGCGGCCTGGAACTACTGGCGGCTTGCGGCGCTGCTGAAGCCGCTGGTGCACTCCGTTGAGGTGGCAAACGCGATTGCATTCCTCGTGATTGCATTGCTGGTGATGGTGGTTGCGGCCATGTTCGGCTCGCTGCTGGCAAAGATTTTTCGCAAAGTCGGGCTGGGGTGTCTTGGACCGGTTGGCAGGCGGCGTCTTCGGCTTCGTTGAGGGTATGCTGTTTGTGATGCTGTGCATTCTTGTGACGGTCGCGTTCTTCCCCAAGACCGGATGGTTGACTGAAGCAAGGTTACCGAAGTATTTCTTCGGTGCCCTGCACGTGAGCACGCACGTCACCCCCGCGCGGCTCGCAGAGCGTATAAAGGAGGAACTACGGATGCTGGAATCGGAGTCCCCCTCCTGGATGCATGCTGAAGAACGTAAGTGACTTTTTTAGCGGCCTTCTGCCTTCCGTTTGTGGCAATCTAGTTAAAGCACGAGGTTGACGTGAGACGAGACCTGGACAGCCTGGTAACACAAATGCACTCTACCGGCATTCGCTATGAAGATGCCGTCCGTGAGTTCAAGAGGCAGTACTCTGCGCGAGGTGTTGACCGCTAATCGGGGGAACCAGTGCAAGGCCGCTGAGGAGTTGGGAATCCACCGTAACACGCTGAGCCGCACGATGGCTGAGCTGGGCATCAGCCTTGCGGAGGTTCGCGCGGGGCTCAAGCGTCCGCCTCGGAGCGAACGTCCTAGTATTTGGAGCGGCACGCCAGGGGTTCGCCAGGGCTGACCCTCTCCCAGAGCATGCAGACAATTCAGCAGAACAACGAAGCGCGCACAGCTATCCAGCCGGGGTTTGTCTGGGACAGGCAGGACGCCTATCTTGTTCGACATCGACGGCACACTGCTGCGAAGCCGCGATCGTGTGCACATGGACTCCGTTGCATTGAGCGTCCGCCGCGTCATGGGGATCGAGGTCTCGCTCGCGGGGGTGGCGCTGGCCGGGAACACAGACACTTCGATCCTGCGCGAGGCCTGCGCTGCAGGCGGGTATCGCGCCTGAAGTGCTTGAGCCGCAGGTGGCAGCGATTCTCGACGCGATGGGTCAGAGCGTTGCGGGGAGGCGCCATGAGCTGCAACTCGTTCTGATGCCGGGCGTGGAGGAGACTCTTGGCGCACCTGGCGCGGAATGGCGCGTCGCTCGGCGTGGCGACGGGCAATCTCGAAATGATTGGCTGGATCAAGATCGAACACGCCGGACTGCGCGAGTGGTTCCGCTTCGGCGGCTTCAGCGATCACTTCCCTGTTCGCGCGGAACTGGTTGGGCACGCGGCTGAGAAAGCTCGGAAGATGGCGGGCGCGGATGCGAGTGTGTGCGTGGTCGGCGATACTCCGCGGGATATTGAGGCAGCGCACAGGAATGGGTTGCCTGTGATCGCCGTTTCAACGGGTCACTTCTCGTTTGAGGATCTGTTGGGGCACGGTCCGGAGGTCTGCACGACGTCCCTTGCTGACCTGCTTGGCGCAGACGGGCAGAAGAGCCGGAACGGGCAGGGCAAGCGGTGAGGCAACTTCGCACAATGCGACGGGTATACCTGTCTGTGCTCCTCCTGGGCGTGCAAGCTGGGATGGCCGCTGCTCAGCAGACGACGGCGCCGGGAGCGAACCAGGGGACTCAGACAGGCGCACAGGTATCGGGGTCTCCAACCAATGAAGCCGGACCGGTCCACACGGTCACTGGCAAGGATCGGCGCCGCGCGGCAAAGCTCTATCTCGAAGGCACGAAGCTTTTCGAGAAGGAACAGTTCGACGATGCCCTTCGCGACTATGAAGAGGCTTCCGCGTTGGAGCCGGGGAATTCCAACTATAGCGTGGCCGTGCAGGTGGCGAGAAGCCATGCGGTAACGGCGCAGATTCAGGCTGCGGCCAAAGCGAGAATAGCGAATGATCCCGTTGCGGAACGCAAGGCTCTTGAACGCGCTGCGTCTCTCGATCCGAAGAATCCCCAGGTGACGCAGCACCTGAATGAAATGGCTGACGACGCAATCGCCAGCCGGCCAAAGCCGATGTATGAAGCGGAGGCGAACTCGATTGCATCCGCTCCGGAGCTATCGCCGGTTCAAGGGAGGCACAGCTTTCATCAGCGGGCGGATAGACGGCAGTTGATTCAGACGGTGTTCAGGTCATACGGAATTGAAGCGGCCGTGGACCAGAGCGTGTCGGGCGCGTCGGTCAAGCTCGAATTGGATGATGCGACATTCGCGGAAGCCGTGCAAGCGGTGAACATGGTGACCGATTCATTCACTGTGCCGCTCGATGCCCATCGCGTCCTTGTTGCACGAGACACCTCGGAGAATCGGAGGCAGTTTCTGCGACAGGAGATGGAGACGGTCTACCTGGGCGGGCTGGATCCGAAAGAAATGACCGACGTCGGCAACATGGCGAAGAATGTCTTCCAGGCTCAGCAGGTGGCCGTGGAGCCAACTTCAGGGACACTCACGATTCGCGCGCCGAGCAGCAGTTTGAAGGCATTCAATTCCACTTTGAATGAACTGCTGGAAGGACGCAGCCAGGTTGTGCTTGACGTGCGCCTCATTCAGCTTGCAAGCATTAACCAGAGGAATACCGGCATAGTGCCGCCGCAGCAGATCACCGTCTTCAACGTGTACTCAGAGGAACAGGCGATTCTCAACGCCAACCAGGCGCTGGTGCAGCAGATCATTGCATCGGGTCTTGCCGCGCCGGGCGACACGCTGGCGATTCTGGGTATCCTGCTGGCGTCGGGCCAGGTCTCGAGTCCGATCTTTCAAAACGGGATTGCATTGTTCGGCGGCGGACTGACCCTGACTGGAATATCTCCCCAACCTGCCACGATCAACCTGAGTTTGAATTCGTCCGAGTCGCGGGAGCTGGATCAGATCCAGTTGCGCCTGAGCGATGGCGAGGAGGGGACGCTCAAGGCAGGGATGCGGTATCCGATCACGACATCCCAATACTCGAACCTGGGTGGAATCGGGCAAAACATTCCCGGGCTCACGAGTGCGGGGAGTTCGAGCAGCCTTTCGGCACTTCTCTCCTCATTGAGCTCGACAACCTCGACGATCCCGCAAATCGAGTATCAGGATCTCGGGCTTACGCTCAAGGCCACTCCGAGAGTGATTCGAAACGGCGAAGTCGCGCTCACGATGGATCTGAAGATCACAGCGCTGGGTGCCACCTCGCTAAATGGTGTGCCAGTGCTCAACAACCGCAGCTATTCCGGCGTGGTTTCGCTTAAGGAAGGCGAAGGTATCGTGGTTGTGAGCGAGGTAGACAAGGAAGAGAGCCACGCGATCAGCGGCACGCCGGGACTCAGCGAGATTCCCGGGTTGAACAACATCACCGGCAAAGACGCTGGAAAGAACTACGCGAGCCTGCTCGTTATCATCACTCCGCGTGTGGTGCGCGGAACCCAGGCGGCGGGTCATTCTCCAATGATGCGCGTGGAACGCGGACCGAACCCCTAGAGCTGGTTGCATAAATGCGGAATTGCCCCGCCCAGGCAGAGCTTGAACGGGGCATCCAGCATCCGGTGATCCTGTTTTCGTCGAGTGCTACTGAGCAACCCCGTCGAGTTTGGCCTGAAAGAGGATGATCTGCTTCAGCGTCTCGTAGGGGGCGTTGGCAGGAATCTGTCTTCCATTCACCATGAGCGCGGGGACGGCCGTGACGTTGACATCCGATGCCAACTGGACCGAGGCATCAATGGCTGCTTTTGTCTCCGGCGTGGCAGCACATGCGGCGATCTTGGCCGGGTCCAGACCGGCTTTCGTCACTGCGCTATTGAGCGTGAGTGTCGCGCCGTCGGCTGAGCTCAGAGCATCCTGTGCATCGAATACCGCCCCGGCAAACTGGAAGAATGCAGCGCTGCCCGCCTCTTTGGCAACGCAGGTGGCATACGCTGCGGCTGTGACCGCCTGAGGGTGGATGGAGGCAATCGGATCGTTCTGGAAGACGATGCGCGCCTTCGGGAAGTCTGCAAGCAGCCTCTCCATATTCGCCTGCGCCGCTTTGCAGTGAGGGCATTGGAAGTCGGCGAATTCAACCAGTTCCAGGTCCTTTGCGGCTGCGCCGCGATACGGTCCGTTGGCACGCTGCTGCAGCAGCGAACGGTACTCCGCGAAGGGATGGTCGCCGAAGGGAATGATCTTGTCGCCGATGATAATGTGCTTCTCATCAGGCGTGGTAAAGAATGCGAATCGATAGGGCTGCTGCTTTCCTGTCTTGTCGCCGACGAGAACCGTGACCTTGCTGATGCCCACGACCTCCGTCTTCTGGATCGCCTGGACCTGCCAAATGCTGTTCTCGTCGAATCCCAGATTGGCCTGCATGAATGCGGCGACAACATCCTTGGTCGGAGTTGCCGCAGTGAAGTCGGCAGGACTGGGCTTTGGAAACACGGGCGCCGATGGCGCGGGGGACGCGGCGGGAGCCGGGGCATCCTGCGCAGTTGCGGCAGGGGCCTGCTCCTGGGCGATTGCACCTAAAAAAGGATTAAAGAGAACAGCCAGCGCAGCTGCGCAGGCGAAACGAGCGGACGAACGGATCAAGCGAATCTCCTTAAAGAACGGGGTGAACCTGACTTCTAGCTTATACCTGAACCTTGACGGCGATGGGAAATCGGCGGCCCATGCCGAACGACTTGGAGGTGACCTTCAGCACCGGCGCGGCCTGCTGGCGTTTGTATTCCGAGCGCTCGACCAGGCGCACCACCTGTTTGACGAGATCGAGCGGGAATCCGTGCTCCTCGGCGATGTGTTCCGGCGTCTCGTAGCGTTCGACGTAGGCCTCAAGAATCGGATCGAGAGTCTCGTAGGGCGGCAGCGAGTCGGTATCCTTCTGGTCCGGACGCAGCTCGGCAGAGGGCGGCTTCTCGAGAATCGGCGGGGGAATGATCTTCACGCTCGCGATTGAGCCAGCGGCAGACCGCGTAGACGCGCGTCTTGACCAGGTCGCCGATCACCGCCAGCGCGCCCACCATGTCGCCGTAGAGCGTGCAGTAACCGACGGCCATCTCGGACTTGTTGCCGGTGGTGAGCACCAGCGCGCCGAACTTGTTCGAGAGCGCCATCAGCAGGTTGCCGCGGATGCGCGACTGGATGTTCTCTTCGGTGATGTCGGGAGCCAAGTCCCGGCGAACAGCGGATCGAGTGCGCTGTGTGTACTCCTCGAACAGGTCGCTGATGCTGATGAGCTCGAAGCGGATGCCGAGGTTGGCAGCCAGTTGGCGGCTGTCGTCGATCGACCCGGCTGAGGAGTAGGGGCTGGGCATGCCGATGCCGATGACATTTTCCGCGCCGAGCGCTTCAGCGGCAATGGCGGCGACCAGGGCGGAATCGATGCCTCCGCTCAATGCGACGAGGGCCTTGTGGAATCCGCACTTGCGCACGTAGTCGCGCGTGCCGAGGACCAGGGCGTGATAGGCGGCTTCGGTGTCGTCATCCAGCGGGTCGGCAATTGCAGGAGCACTGAAGGGATCGACGCACCACCAGATCTTCTTCAAATGAGGCAGCCTGGGCGACGAGTTCGCCGCGTGCGTTCATTGCCAGCGAAGAGCCATCGAAGATGAGGCTGTCGTTGCCGCCCACCTGGTTGCACATCAGCACCGGGATGCCGTCGCGACGGGCTATCGCAGCCAGCATCTGGCGGCGCAGTTCGCGCTTGGAGTGCCAGAAGGGCGAAGAGGACAGGTTGATGTGCAGGGCCGGATTCTGGCGCATCAGCTCTTCCAGCGGATCGAAGGAGTAGAGGCGGCGCGGCCAGAAATTCTTGTCGTTCCAGGCGTCTTCGCAGATGGTGATGGCGAGCCGGAGGCCGTCGAGTTCGACGACCTGCTGGGAACCTGAAGGAGAGAAATAGCGCTGCTCGTCGAAGACGTCGTAGAACGGCAGCAGGCGCTTGTGCTGTTCCAGCAGCACCTGTCCGCGATCGAGAAGAACTGCTGCGTTGACGGCCGGCTTGCCGGCGTTCGGCGGAGCGGGCAGGGCCACACCGGCTAGCACGGCTGTGGACAAGTTCGCGGGTGGCGCAGGCAAGCTCTCGACGGCTGTGCGGCAGCGAGCGAGAAAGCTGGGCTTCTCAAGGAAGTCGGCAGGAGGATAACCGCAGATGGCCAGTTCTGAAAAGACGGTGAGCCGCGCTCCCTGATCGGCGGCGCGGCGGCTGGCGCGAGCAATTTTTTCAAGGTTGCCGGTGAAATCTCCGACCGTGGGATTGATCTGGGCCAGCGCGATCTTCACACATCCAGTTTAAAGCAACGAGCCGAAAGACAGGCCCGATGCGAGCGGATCAAACCATGCTGCCGATGCCTGTTGTCATGTGCCGGTGCCGGACAAAACGACTCCAATAGTGCGGAGGATGATCTTCAGATCGAGCCAGATGCTCCAGTTTTCGATGTAGGTGACATCGAGAGAGACGTAGCTGTCGAAGGACGGATCCTGGCGGCCCAGCACCTGCCAGAGACCTGTGATGCCCGGAGTCACATCAAGGCGACGAAGATGGCTCAGCTTGTATTCCATCACTTCACTGGCGAGCGGCGGCCGCGGCCCCACCACGCTCATGTCGCCTCGCAGAACATTGAGAAACTGCGGAAGCTCATCGAGGGAGTACTTGCGAAGAAACCTGCCTACGCGTGTAATGCGCGGATCGTTGGAGATCTTGAACAGAACGCCGTCGCGCTCGTTCATGTGCATGAAGTCTGCGCGGTGCTTCTCGGCGTCGCGCACCATGGTGCGGAATTTGAAACAGCGGAATACACGGCCCTTCTTGCCGATGCGGTCGGATGGGTAAAAGACGGGCCCGCCGGACTCCAGCCTGATAGCAATGGAGATGGTCAGCAGGAAGGGAGACAGGAAGAGGAGAAGCGCGCTGGAGAAGGCAATATCCAGCACGCGCTTCACAACCAGACGGAGTTCCGGGACATTCCCGCTGTGAAGCGGAATGGTTGGAAACTGGCCGATGTATTCGATCGGGCTGTTCCATGCAAGGCCGTCATACAGGCTCGGAACGACACGGAGGTCGACGCCATAAACGCGCGCCTTATCGAGGACATTTTGGACGATCCCGGGTTCGCACTGCGTGGTGAAGAATATCTCATCGACAAATTGTCGACGCGCCTGCTGGAAGAAAGTTTCGAGGGTGCCTACCACGATCTCCAGAATTGGAGATGACGCGCGAGGAGGTTCCGGAAAACTCGATGAATCCTTTGAAGGTGTAGCCGAGGTGTCGGATGCTCTCGAGATGATGGCGGAGCGCGTGCGCCTCCGGGCCGGTGCCGACGATCATGACGTTACGCGTGTTCTGCACGCTCTCGAATCGACGATAGAGGAGAATCCGGTAAATCATCCGGCACAAGCTCAGAGACGCGGTGAGGCATTCGTAGATCGCGGCAATGATCGTGGCGGCAAGAACCGTCAGCACATCCAGAAGCATCCAGAGCTTGACCTTGCGCTGCGAGCCGCCCTGCGGGCGGTCAGCGACTTCGCTCGCCCACTCGGTCGAAGAGGAGGGCAATGCGGAAAGTCGTTGCCAGAGGCCGGACGTTGCCATAAACGCTCCAGGATTCTCACTCGCTCATCGGAATCACTTATCTATTTGATCAATGCTACCTAGGTAAGGTGCGGATGGATTGTCACTTCTTTGTCACTTCCGGTGGGCGCAAGTTGGTTCCTCCCGTATCAACGAAGACACGCGCTCGTGATGGTTGGTCCTGGAAGTGGCCTGGAGCGCGCAATCTCAGCGGATCAATCTTGCGAATTGATGATGCCTAAACTGACGGAATCTTGTATGCGTCGAGTTCAAGAAACTGGCGAATATTGGGCTCAGTGGAGGCGAGGAAGCCGGCGAGCGGCCCAAAGAAAGCTGCGCGTCCTTCATGCAGGAAGAGCACGGAGTTGGCGAGGCGCTCGGCGAAGCGCATGTCGTGGGTTACGACGATGCTGGTGAATCCGAGTTGCTGCTTCAGTCGTTGAATGATCCCACCGAGACGGCGGGCAATGATCGGGTCGACCATCGTAGTCGGCTCGTCATAGAGAACGACCTCGGGCTGAGAAGCCAGCGCACGAGCGATGGCCACGGCGCGGCGCCGGCCCGTGGAGAGGCTGGCGGGCAACGCGTCGGGCACATCGTCTGCCCCCACCAGCCCGATTAACCGATCGACGACCTGCTGAATCTGATCTTCATCCAGTCCCCCTCGCTCGCGAAGCGGGAAGGCAATGTTTTCGCGAACGGTGAGGGAATCGAACAATGCGCCGTTCTGGAAGACCATGGTCACGCGCTTGCGAAGTTCCTGCATGCCTTCTTCCGATAGTCCGTTGATCTCTTCGCCTTCGACGCGAATGGAGCCAACCTGCGGCTTCAAAAAGCCCATGAGAATGCGGAGAGCGACGGATTTGCCGACGCCGCTCCTGCCAAGAATGCAAAGGGTCTCTCCGCGGTTCACGGTGAAGCTCACGTCGTTGAGCACCCTGCGATCACCGAACCACATGGAGACGTGGCTGAACGAGATCATTGGACGTAGGGACGTGTCCTCATCCGGCTCGGAAGCGGGCGGCTTTTCACCAACGATGTCGGCCAGCAGGTCGCCGGGGATTTCAGGGACGTCAGATATCTCGGAATTGGGGACTTGTTCGGGCGCGGCCACGAGATCAGCTTACCCGAAGACGGCCGGTTGAGAGCTTCTCCGCGCGCACAAAGTCCTGTGGCGAGTTGAGATTGAGGAACCAGAAGGTAGGCGGCAAAGAGGCGGGATCGGAGATCTGCCGAGATTGAACGAGAACTTCGGCCTGCAGGATTGAGAGACGCCGGCCAAGGTCGCCTGTGGCACGCTTGAAAGCATTTAAGCAGCCTCGTTCACCAGACCTGAGCCGGCCATCAAGAAAATGAAAGGCTTCTCGATCAATCACCGCGGGGAAAGTTTGCGGAGATCCGCTCACGGAGGCAACGGTAATCAGCGACTCCGTAAGACGCGCGTGGGTCAGCAGGCAGGTGATTAGCGAGGAGGGCATGAACGGCTGATCGACGGGCAGGAAGACTGCGTACCGGGCTGTCGTAGCGCTGAGGGCTGCGCAGATCCCCGACAGGGGGCCCATTCCCGGGGTGTCGGCGGTATCTTCAATGACCGGCGCAAAGGCGGAGAGCGCGCTGCGGGCGCCTGCGATCGTCGGCTGCAATCCCGCTCTGCGCAGGATGGTCAGCGCGCGGACAATGAGAGGCTCGCCAGCGAACTCAAGCAGTGCTTTGTCCTGGCCCATGCGGCTGGACTGACCGCCGGCGAGGACGAATCCTGCAGCCTCCTGGCCTTCTCCGGGTTGAGGCAGGCTCAATTTCCTGCCTCCTCCAGGAATCGAATCAGCGACTGAATTCCAAGCTCGAAGTTCTTCAGGTTGAACTTCTCGTTCGGCGCATGAAGGTTGTCGTCAGGCAGGCCGAATCCCATCATCACGCTCGATATGCCGAGGTGACGATCGAAGTCGCCAACAATCGGAATAGAGCCGCCGGAGCGGATGAAAACGGTGTCGCGTCCCCAGACCTCATGCAGTGCGCGCGTGGCGGCTTTGACGAATTTGTTGTCGACCGGGATCAGGCATGGGTCGCCTGAATGAATCAGTCTGATTTCGACGTCAACGCCTGCAGGAGCAATCTTTTCAACGTAGCTCTTGTACTGGGCAAAGGCCTTGGCTGGTGTCATTCCCGGAACAAGCCGCATGGACACCTTCGCAAGCGCCTTGGCAGGGATGACCGTCTTTGCACCCGCGCCGGTAAAGCCGCCGGGCATGCCGTGGACATCCAGCGTGGGCCGCGCCCATGTGCGCTCGAGGACGGAGTATCCATCTTCTCCCACGAGCTGGCGGGAGCCAACCTCGGTCACGCGGTAGTGCTCTTCATCAAAGGGAAGGCTCCGCCATGCAGCCAGTTCCGCCGCGCTGGGAGGGATGATGTCGTCATAGAAGCCGGGGATCAGGATGTGGCCTTCTTCATCCTTCAGGCGAGCCACGATCTGCGAAATGGCCACGAATGGATTGGGAGCGGCGCCGCCGTACATTCCCGAGTGCAGGTCAGTCTTTGCGCCGCGCACTTCGATCTCGGTGTAGATCATGCCGCGCAGTCCGACGCAGAGAGTGGGAAGACCGGGAGCAAACAACTCGGTGTCGGACACAAGAGCGAAGTCAGCTTTCAATGCGGGGGGCTTCGACGCGACGAACGCGGCAATTCCCTCCCCTCCGACCTCTTCTTCACCTTCGAAGATCACGCGCACGTTGAGCGGCAGTGATTTGTTGGCCGCAAGAAGCGACTCGAGGGCCTTGATCTGCGCCCAGACCTGTCCCTTGTCGTCAACGGCCCCGCGAGCGTAGAGATTCCCGTTGCGCTCCTGCGGTTCAAAGGGCGGCGAAAGCCACTCGTCAAGCGGATCTGCCGGTTGCACGTCATAGTGGCCATAAATGAGCACCGTCGGCTTTGAATCGGCGTGGAGCCAGTCCGCGTAGACCAGCGGATGTCCTTCCGTTTCGATCAGGCGCGCATTCTCCATTCCTATTCTGGTGAGTTCGGCGGCAATGGTTTGCGCGGCGCGGCGGCAATCGTCCTTGTGCTCGGGCAGTGTGGAGATGGATGGAATGCGCAGCAGGCTTTTTAATTCATCTAGAAAGCGGGGATGATTTTCACGGGCAAAGGCAACAGCACTTGAAGACATCGGATTGGTCGTGCTCCTTTCAACTCTATCGACAGAGGAGAGTATAGGCGGTCAAGGGCATGTGCCGCCGTGGGGTTCATGGCTGCTGATCAGTACCGAGGCACGGACGGATCGACTTCAGCCGACCATGCGTCGATTCCCCCGCGCAGAGACTGTGCCTGTTCGAAACCCTGATTGCGGAGCCAGGCCGTCACGTTCATCGATCGCACTCCGTGATGGCAAAGGACCACAAGGTGTTCGTCCGGGTCGAATTCCTGGTGCGCGCGGGCCGGCACATCACCCATGGGCATGAGGAGGCTTCCATCAATTCGGGCGGCTTCGAATTCCCACGGTTCACGCACATCGATGAAGCGGGTCTTGTTGTCGCGGAGCAGCTCAGCGGCTTCCGCGGGCGAGATTTCGTAGTCGAGCATACATACAGTGTAGAGAAATCCTCGTTCCTCGTGGCGTTCCCCCGCGGCCCGCTATTCGGTCGATACAGGCGTCGCGCGATAGTCTTGAGAGATGCCGCCGATTCTCAATGCGCAGTCGATCACGGTGCAATTTGGCGCCGAGCCGCTCTTTCGTGATATTTCGCTCACGGTTGAGGATGGGTCGCGCATTGGCCTGATCGGCCCAAACGGCGCAGGCAAATCGACCCTTCTTGCCGTGCTTGCAGGACGCATCAATCCTGACTCAGGCGAGGTGGCGGCACGCAAGCTCGCGCGGAAGGCTTATGTGCCTCAGGAATCTCGATTTGCCGCCGGGATTTCGGTCCGCGGCGTGCTGGAGAACGCGCTGACAACCGCGAATATCGGTCACCTGGATCGCGAGGGAAGATTGCGCGAACTTGCCGGGCGCACGGGGTTCGAGAATCTGGAGGCCGAAGCTGCTTCTCTCTCCGGCGGCTGGCGCAAGAGACTGGCGATCGCTGAAGCCCTCGTTGGCGATCCTGACGTTCTTCTGCTCGACGAGCCGACGAACCACCTGGACATATCCGGGATCGAGTGGCTGGAAGCAATTGCTGGCTTCATCGTCGTTCGCGGTCGTAACCGTCAGCCACGACCGTTACTTCCTTGAATCGACGTCAAGCGAAATCATCGAATTGAATCGGGTATACGCCGATGGGCTGCTGCGCGTGAAGGGCAACTTCAGCCGGTTTCTTGAGGAAAGCCAGGCGTACCTCGAATCGCAGAGCAGGCAGCAGGAGAGCCTGCGAAACCGTGTACGGACGGAGATTGAGTGGCTGCGGCGCGGACCCAAGGCACGCACAACCAAATCCAAGGCTCGAATCGACTCGGCCAACGAAATGATCGGCGAACTTGCGGCAATGACCTCGCGCATGGCTGTGAACTCAGCAGGCATTGACTTTGCGGCCAGCCAGAGAAAGACCAAGCGGCTGGTTGAGTTTCAAGATGTGGCTTGTGATGTGGCACAAAAAAGGCTGTTCAGCGGCCTGAACTTCGCCCTGACTGCGGGAACGAAGGTGGGACTGGTGGGATCGAATGGGAGCGGCAAAACGACGTTTCTGCGGCTCCTGCAGGGAGATCTTGAGCCCGCCGAAGGCACGATTCGAAGAGCCGATGCGCTTAGGATTGTGCACTTCAGCCAGTCGCGCGACCTGGACGAGAGCCTGACACTGCGACGGGCGCTGGCGCCGGAAGGCGACGGCGTGATCTATCAGGGCCGGACAGTGCATGTGGCGAGCTGGGCGGAGAGGTTTCTATTCAGAAACGAGCAGTTGAATCAGCCTGTGCGAAACCTCAGCGGCGGCGAGAGGGCGCGCGTTCTGATTGCGCGGCTGATGCTGCAACCGGCGGACCTGCTGCTTTTGGACGAACCTACCAACGATCTCGATATCCCAACCCTGGATATCCTTGAGGACAACCTGCTCCAGTTTCCAGGCGCGCTTGTGCTGGTTACGCACGATCGCTACCTTTTGAATCGCGTCGCCACCACGGTGCTCGGGTCTCGACGGCAATGGCCGTGTGGGGCAATTCGCGGACTATGCGCAGTGGGAGGCATGGATCGAGGGACTCGAAGAAGGGCCCAAGGGCCGCGATCGTGCTCCTGAGCGGAGTCCGCGCAGCGAGGCGGAGAAAGAGGCCGCCGCCGGCAAGAAAAAGCTGTCTTACATGGAGGCGAGAGAATTCGCCACGATTGAAGTGCGAGTCGAGGCGTCTGACGCAAAGTTGGCTGCGGCCCGGGAGCGTGTTGAAGATCCTGCGATTGCCACCGATGCGGTCGGGCTCCAGCAGGCGATCGTGGATCTTGAGGCAGCACAGCACGAGAATGATGAGCTTTACGCGCGATGGGCCGAACTCAGCGAAAAAGCGGGCTAAACTGTATGGAACCCTTGTTTCAAAGGCAGCTCAACTTCAACTTTGAAGACGTGCAGCGAAGTAACTGCATCGAAAGATGATATGCCAAATTCGATTAAAGTCTTGATTGTCGAGGACGAACCCCACGCCCTGATGGGACTCGCTGAGCTGATCTCCGGCTGGGGATATCGTACCGAGACCGCGCGCGACGGCATTGAGGGCTGGGAGAAGGCCGTGGCGTGGGATCCGGCCATCGTCGTCACCGACTTGAAGATGCCGCGGATGGACGGAATCGGTCTCCTGACAAAAATTGCCGAAAGTGCGCAATCCAACGTGGCTGTCGTGCTGCTCACGGCGCAGGGATCAATCCAGGTGGCCGTGGACGCAATGAAGCTGGGCGCCTATGACTTTCTGCAGAAGCCGGTGGACGCCGCCCGGTTGCGGACGATCCTGGCAAATGCCACTCGACAGCGCGCCACTGAGATTGAGCTGGAGGTAACGCGGCGCCGTCTGCGCGAGACAGGAATTCTGGGCTCGATGGTCGGGAGCTCGCGCGCCATGCGCGAGATCTTCGGGCTCATTGAGCAGATCGCTCCGTCGAATGTGTCTGTGCTCATTACGGGAGAGAGCGGAACGGGCAAGGAGATGGTCGCACGGACGCTGCACGATCTGAGTCCCCGGAAAGGGCGGCCGTTTGTCGCGGTCAATTGCGCAGCGATCCCGGAGACCCTCATTGAAAGCGAGATCTTCGGGCACGAGAAAGGCTCCTTCACCGGCGCGGTAGAGCGACGCGCAGGATGCTTTGAGCTTGCATCCGGCGGAACACTGCTGCTGGACGAGTTGGGCGAGATGCCGGTGGGAACGCAGGCGAAGCTGCTGCGCGTGTTGGAAGAGCGCAAGCTCCGCCGGCTCGGGGGGCGGACAGAACAGGACGTGGATGTGCGCGTCTTGGCCGCGACAAATCGCGATCCGCAGGAGGCGGTGTCGGGCGGGCATCTTCGCTCGGACCTTTTCTACAGGCTGAACGTCTTTCACATTCACATGCCTCCACTGCGGGAACATATTGATGACCTGCCTGTGATGGCCGATGCGATGGTGCGCGAGATGAACCAGAGGCACGGGCGCCATGTGTCGGGGCTTGCCGAGTCGATTCTCGATCGGATGATGGCCTATGACTGGCCTGGCAATGCGCGCGAACTGCGCAACACGATTGAGCGCGCGGTGATTTTGTGCACCGATGGCGCGCCGCTGGACGCCGGACACCTGCCACGCACCTTCGGCGCTGCGCAGGCTCCCGCCGCTCATGTGCATGATGCGAGCGTGGTTCCTGTGCGCGTGGGAACGACGGTTGATGAGGCGGAGCGGATGCTGATTCTGCGCACGCTGGAATCGACGGGCCAGAACAAGACGCGGGCCGCGGAGATTCTGGGTGTGAGCCTGAAGACCCTCCACAATAAGCTCAAGGAATACAGCCAGACAAAGGAAGATCCAGCTGCGTGATCTTCCATTCGGCTGTGAGTGATGCTGAGTCATGCGACTGAAGACCAAACTCGTTCTGGCGATCACCGGCCTGGTGTTTCTCATCTCAGGCCTGCTCTCGCTTGTGTACGTGAGTCACCTGGTGAACTCGGCGGTGCAGGAGTCGTATGACACCAATCAGATGGTCGCCAACCAGGTTCGTTTCGCAATGCAGAATGCGCTCGAAACGGGGCTGAAGGATAAGAACGTCGATCCCAACGATCCTTCCGAGCTTCGCGATCTGGTGGCAGGAGCAATTCGAGAGAATGCAGCGCTTAACGCTGTGATCAATTCCGCCAACCTCTACTCGTTGACCATCTTTGACATCAGCATCGGAGACGCGCAATCCCGCACGGTTGTAAGCAGTCATCCGGGCAACGAGGACGAGCCGTTGCCTGTCCGGCCCAATTATGGCGAGCTTGCTCAATGCCGATCCGATTACGCTGCTGAGGCAGATCTACGGACCGCCCAAAGTATTCGATGTGGTGACAACGCAGGATCGCAATGGAGAGCTGTTCCTAAGCGTTCATGTCGGCGTTCGCACCACGCTGCTCCGTGCGGTTTATGAGCCTTCGCTCAAACAGGCCCTCACCCTGATGTGCTTCGCGGCCGGGACAGCATTGATTGCCGCGTTTCTCCTTGGCAATCTTGCACTGCGGCCACTGGAAGAGATCAGCATGCAGCTCGATCGCCTGACCCCGATGGGAGTTGGAAGCGGCAAAGGTGGAGAGACGCCGAGACTCGACACTGTTGAGCGCGTCTCCACCAAAATCGAACAGATCGGCCAGCGGATGCGCAACGTCGAGGAGGTGTTCTCCGCGCTGAAGGAAAACCTCGATCAGATCCTCGGAAATCTTCAGGACGGCATCCTGTTGTTCACCGGGGATGGCCGGGCGGTGCTTGTTTCAGAATCCGCGCAACGGTTTCTCAATATTGAGGGCAACAACATTCTTGGCAAACAGGCGCGGGAGATCTTTGACCGCTCGACGGTATTGGGGCGAACGCTGCGAGATGCATTCGACTCTGGCGTGACGCTGGTGCAGGAAGAGGTCCACACGGAAACGGGCAAGCGCATCCAGGCTTCGGTTGATTTTATTTACGAAGACAACACGCGCGCCGGGTTGGGGGCATTGGTCACGCTGCATGATCTTGAGTCAGTAGAACAAATCGAGTCAGAGCTGGAGTTGTCCCGCAGAATGGCTGCAATCGGGCGCCTGACAGCCGGCGTAGGCCATGAAGTGAAAAATCCGATCAATGCGATCGTGGTGCATCTCGAGTTGCTGAGAAACAAGTTGGGCGGCGACCACTCGCCGGCCGTGCGGCATCTGGACGTGATCGATGCGGAGATTCATCGGCTCGACCGGGTGGTTCAGACCCTCGTCGACTTCTCGAGGCCGGTAGAGTTGCAGTTGCGTGAACAGGATTTGCGCACGGTGATTGGAGACGTACTTGCGCTGGCCGCGGAGGAGCTCTCCACCCGTAACGTGACACTTGAGAGCAACCTTCCGTCTAACCCGATAGTGGCAAATGTAGATGCGGATCTGCTCAAGCAGGCAGCCTTGAACGTGATTCAAAACGGAGCGCAGGCCATGCCGGACGGCGGAACCCTGCGCGTGATCCTGGAAGAGGACAGGAAGATGGCAGTGCTGCGCATTGCCGATGAAGGAGTTGGAATTCCGGAAGAGATTCGGGAGAAGATCTTTGATCTCTACTTCACGACGAAGAGCGGCGGTAGCGGCATTGGTTTGGCCATGACATACCGCATTTTGCAGTTGCACCACGGGAGCGTCGACGTACAATCTAATCAAGATCGTGGCACAGAGTTCTTACTTCGCATTCCGCTTGTCGCTGCGGAATGGGGTCGCCGGCATTTGCAGCCTGCGAGCGTGGAAGAAATTAAGGGGTTCGAAGCATGAGGTTGTCCGCAAGGAGCGCCACGTGGCTGCTGCCGTTGTTGCTCGCCGGATGTCACCATAAGGCCCAGGTCGCGCATAACCTGCCTGTGGCTCCAGCGATCGAGGAAGCGCCGCCTCAGCTCCATCTGCCGCCTCCCAACGACATTCCGCCACCGGATGTGACAGCGCCCGTTCAGCAGCCTGCGCCCGTGATCACCCAACCGAAAGAGCCGGAGAAAAAGCCTGCCCATCGCAAGAAGCCTGCGAACACGAACACGCAGCAGGCTTCGATCGGAAGCCCAGCCGTATCAGCGATCGGTCACATGACAACGGGCGACCCTTCTGACTTGCGGCAACAAACGGATGCGTCCATCGAAGCGACCGAGAAGAGCCTCAACAGCATCCATCGCGGGCTCTCCGATCAGGAGACAAAGACCGCTGCGCAAATCCGTGAATTCATCAAGGAAGCTCGCGCCGCGCTCCTTGCCGGGGATGTGGATGGCGCGCACACGCTGGCAATCAAGGCCAAGGTGCTGCTCGACGAGCTCCACCCCTAGCGTCTCTTCCGCGCCCGATACCTTCCGGGATCTTCTACTGTTGTCCCCAGCTCAGCTTGCTGCGCAGCGCGTCGAAGAAGCCGCTTTCACTCAGTCGAACCAGGTTGACCGTGAAGTCGGACCGACGGCACCGGACCTCGTCGCCTACGCGCAGTTCGAAGCCTTGCTGGCCGTCAACTGTGAGCAGGCACTGAGTTGGAACGCCTTCCACGCGTACCGTCAGACAGGCGTCTCCGCGCACCACGATGGGCCGCAGCGTGAGCAGATGGGGACAGATGGGAGTGACGACCATCGCATCCACATTCGGGGTCAGGATGGGACCGTTTGCGGCCAGAGTGTAAGCGGTGGAACCTGTCGGAGTGGAAACGATCACCCCATCAGCGCGGAACCGGGCCACACTCTTGCCGTCAAGTTCAACCGTGAAGTCGCCCATGCGTGCAATATCGACCTTGGATACCACAACCTCATTGAGGGCTTCGTAAGAGGTCAGCAGGCTTCCATCACGCAGGATGGCGGAGTGAAGCATGGCTCTCTGGTCGAGGGTGTGGCAGCTTGCGCACCAGCTCTCGAGAGTCGCATAGAGATCACCGAGACGGACCTCAGTGAGGAAACCCAGGTACCCAAGGTTGACGCTGAGAATCGGCGTGCCGGTCGCGGCGAAAATGCGAGCGACGGAAAGCAGAGTTCCATCGCCGCCGAGAACGATTACGAGTGCCGGGGAGTGGGCGGGCATCTCGGCGCGATCGACTGCCGGGGCATCCTGGGTATAGACGCCTCCCTCCTGATCGAGAAACGGATCAAAGCCGTGGCCGCGAAGCCACGCAATCAGATCCGGCAGGATCTGCACGAGTTCTTCTTTCCTTGGCTTGCAAACAATTGCTATGCGAATCATGCCGTCCCAGTGTAACGGATGACATTGGCAACGAAGGCAAACAGCGGATCAAGCTTCAGCCGGTTGAGAAGCCTCGAGCCGCCGTGAGTGGAGCAGAAATTCCCGATTGCCTTCGGCCCCGGTGATGGGAGAAGGCATTGTCGCCACCGTGCTCCAGCCGAGAGAAGCCACACATCCCGCGACTTTGTCGATGGCAAGCTGATGCGCTTCGGGGTCGCGGACGATTCCGCCTTTGCCGACGTTGCCCCGGCCCGCTTCAAACTGGGGCTTGACCAGAATCACGGCCTCTATCAGCGACGGAGCAGCCTCGAACACCGGCTCAAGCAGCAATGTTGCCGAGATAAACGAAGCATCCATAACCAGAAGAGTAAGCGGCGAAGCGCCCGGTTGCATGAGCGCATTCGGTGCGAGGAGCCGTGCATTGGTACGCTCCATGAGGCGAACGCGATGGTCGTTGCGCAGCTTCATCGCAATCTGTCCAAATCCGGTGTCTACGGCCGTAACGTGAAAGGCGCCATGTTGCAGCAGGCAATCCGTAAAGCCGCCCGTAGAAGCACCGACGTCGAGGCAGGATCGTCCGGTCACTTCGATCTTCCAGTGCTCGAGGGCTCCTTCGAGCTTGAGGCCGCCGCGGCTGACATAGCGAAGATCTTCTCCAAGCAGGCGAATCACGGCATCATGCGCTACGGTCGCGCCAGGCTTGTCGATCTTCTGCTCGTTGGCCATCACACGGCCGGCGAGAATCAGGGCGCGCGCACGTTCCCTGCTCTGGACAAATCCCCTCTCGACGAGCAGCAAATCGATGCGGAGCTTTCCTGCAAGGGCCACGGGCTCAGATTCCTCATGAATCAGACTAAAGGTTCCTGCCTGACACTTCAGGCATGAGCGTTCTGCATACCCCGTCATGCTCTGCGCTTTATTTCAGTTCGTCTGTGTCTCGAGTCACGTTCGAAAACCGGGAAATGGCGGCAGACGCCACAAGGCCATTCCTGCAAAGAGGAATGGCCTTGTGAGTAGCTGGATTTTTCAGCGTCAGGGCAACGTCTGGCAGATGGTCAGGTTCGCAGAGTTTGCTGCGCCAGGCAGATAGCAGGGCTGCCCGCCTCCGGGGATGCGGCTGGTGTTATTGCCATTGCCCCGGGTTGCATCCTGCGTGCTTACGCGCACATCGACAATATTGCCTTCCACCAGCACGGTGGTGTCAACGATATCCTGATCCGTCCGGATAATGGTGAGAAAAGGACTGTCAGGCGAGGCAACGTAGACCTTGCCGTAGAGTGAGTTCGAGGTCGACACGACAGTCCGTGGATGACCGACAACCCCAAGCGTCTTCACAACCGTATGGCTGCTGAGATTTACGACTGTGACTGTCCCGTTCTGCGGTCCATCGCCTTGATTCGCAGAGTAGGCTCTGCTTCCATCGGCAAGAACGGTCACGCTCGCAGGGTTCTTCCCGACCGGAATGGTGAAGGTTGTGCCAAAGGTCGCACTGTCGTCGCCGTAGATGTCCGTACTCACATCGATCACACTGACGGTCCCACCGTCGTAGTTGGCAACAACCAGTTGCTGAGTGGCAGCATTGTATTCGGCGTAGACAGGCCCCGCGACAACAGGCACATTTGTCCCTGTGAGCCCGGCCGTCGTGGAAAGAGGCAGCGAGGGGTGACACGTGACAAGCTGACCGTTCTGGTTGACGAACGGAGTGCAGGAGTTCAGGGTATTGTTCAGGCTGTTGATGACCGTGATGGTGTCGCTGCCGCGGTTGAGAACAAAGAGCCGCCTCAAGTCCGGCGTCTGGACGGCGTAGACGGGGCATTTCCCCAGCGGAATACGCGCAGACACGGTGTAGGTAGAGATTTCAAGCGCATCCGCTTCCCCATTTTGAGAAACGGTCGCCGGGGAGTTGTTGCAGTCCACGCCAAAAGGGATGGCGCTGCCCAATGGTGTGTTCGTGCTGTTCTGGCTGATGGCGTAATTGCGCTGACCAATCGTGCTGGCGCCAATGATCGCAATCGGCGTGGGAGCCACTGGAATCGCGAGCTTGAATGTCGCCGGAGATCCGATCAGGACGTTTGCGACATTCTGATCCAGATCCGCTGTCCAAAGGCCGGCAGACGGGGAGAAAAGCCCGACAGTCTGCGCGGTGATCGGCAGCGTCGAGTAGGTAATGTTCTTCTCCTGCAAACTGGTGGAAACAGGGAAATTGGTCAGTGTGTGATCACTGTTTACCGTGTAGCCGTTCGAGCCGGTCTGGTCTACGCTGAAAGCCACCGGACCCGGACCGATTGGCGCTTGCGCCATGATCGTGTCACCGGAATAGTCGAGAATGGTAACCACGCCGGGCGAGGAGGGCGCCGGGGACGATAGGACGACTGCCAATGAATTGGGCTGTGCTGCGGGACCACTCGGGCTGATTGGTGTCACCACCGGCCGGTACGAACTTCCGCAACCGGCAACCAGGACGACAGCGAGGGTCGCCGCCGCATGACCCAGACGCACAGATTTCTTTGCTGCTTCGAAGGGAAAAAGACTCATTCAATTCTTTCCTGCTTACTATGTGATTGTAAATCAGTGAGCGGGCCCGGACGGAGCCCGGCACCTCCACCAGAACCCCTGCCAAAACCTGCGTCTGGACATGATCAGTCGCGCCGCTGAGCTATTGTCCCGCGATCTCGACGATTGCGCCGTCGTTTCCGCTCCAGGCAGCCGCACCCTCATGGGTGAGTTGCTTCTTCTCGTCATCCCAATGAACCCGGGTGACTGAGCCCGCGCCCTTCTCGTAGGCGTAGGTTGTGCCGTCATCGGAGAAAAGCGTGAAATCGGCGTTTGCACCGGGATACACGCGGACCTTGGCAATCGATTGTTGTTGATGGGTGCTTTCAACAGATGAGCCGAGCGGGACAATGGACCCGGCGCGAACGAACAGTGGAATGGTGTCGATCGGCGCGGAGACGGTGATCGTCTGACCGCCCTTCACACGTTCGTTGGTCCAGTAGTTGTACCAGTCGGTTCCCGCGGGCAGATAGACCTTCGCGGCTGGTAGCGCCCTGCTCCGTCACCGGAGCGACCAGGAAAGCCGGACCGAACATGTACTCATCGCGCAGGTCCGCAACGTTGGGATCGTTGGGAAAGTCGAGCGGGAGCGCGCGCATGAATGGTGCTCCCGTCAGCCATGTCTGATATCCGAGCGAATAGATGTAGGGCATCAGCTGGTAGCGCAGGCGGAGATATTTTTCGAGGATCGGCTCGGCCTGCTTGCCGTACGACCAGACTTCGTTGGTCCTGCGGCTGCCGTGCGCACGCATGATGGGCAGGAATGTGGCGTACTGAAACCAGCGCGTGTAGAGCTCGGGATAGTCGTCGTATCCGCCCACATTGTCGCGAGCGTCAGACGGGATCAAGCAGCGGCGGATGCGCCGGATGATGTTCAGGCGGCAGGTATTGCCAGCCGCCCGTGTCGTTGGACCAGTACGTAATGCCCGAGGCCGCGAAGTCGAGGCCGGTCGGAATCTGGCGGCGGTAGGTGTCCCACGTGGGATAAATGTCAGACGACCAGACGATGGCGCCGTTGCGCCTGCACGCCGAGATAAGCATCGCGCGAGAGAATCAGCGCGCGCTTCTTGCGGTTCATCGTTCCGGAAGCCGTCGTAGAGCGCCTCGGTGTGAAGGAGCGGATAGACGTTATAGAACTGCGTTCCGGGACCGATGTGGTAGTAGGCGCCATTGGGAGGCAGATCGGGCTCGGTTTCGTCGGCCCAGATGCGAATCGAATCCCTTGCTGATGATGTTGTCGCGAATGGTCTTCCAGTACCAGGCCGCGGCGTCGGGGTTGGTGGTGTCGATGTCGGACCCGGCGCGATCATACGGAAGGCCGTCGATGGGCTTGCCGTCGGCCGTATGAATCAGCCAGCCATTCTTGAGCAGCTCCGGATAGAAGCGGCTCTCGGGAACGAAGCGCGGCCACACGCTGATCATGGTTTCGAATCCCATGTCGTGAAGCTGCTTGTTCATCGCGGCGGGGTCGGGCCAGAGCTTCGGGATCGAAGTCCATCTGGCCCATCTTTGTGTAGTAGAACCAGTCGACGACCATGACGTCGGCGGGCAGATGCCGGTCGCGATAGCCTTTGGCGACGGAGAGCACTTCGTCCTGGCTCTGTAGCGCTGCTTGCACTGGATGTAGCCGTAGGCCGCCTTGGGCAGCATCGGCGTGGGACCGGTGAGCAGCCGGTAGCCGGAATAAATTTCGTCTGCGGTGTCGCCGGCGATGACGAAGAATGAGACGCGGTCGCCGACCTGCGAATTCCAGCGCGTCTGCTCGTTGAATCCCGGCTCAATGGTGGTCTTGGAAGGATTGTCCCAGATCACGCCGTAGCCCTTGTTGGTCACGAGAAACGGAACGCAGGTGGTTGGCGCGGCGGGCGAGAGGTAGTCGTTCCAGCACCGGACGGGGTGGCCGCGATGATCGAGAAAGCCCTCGTGGTTGTCGCCGAGACCGTAGTAGTGCTCGTCGTCGGGCGAGACAAACGTGGCGCCCACGGTATAGAACTCGGGATCGGTGGAGCGGCGGTCGTTGTTCAGGTCCGCGGTGCCGTCCTTGTGATTGGGGACTGCCTGTGACCAGCCGGTCATCTCGAGGAGCTTTTTGCCTTCGGGCGTGCTGAAATGTGATGTGCGCCCCGGGGGTCGAGCCGCTAAAGAACTTCGACTATGTCGACCATTCGTTTGCAGGGGCGGAGGCCCGGGCGGATGTTCGCGTTCGACCGTGGCAACGATGCGCGACGACTGGTAGACATCGTCGTGTGCGGTTTCAGATTTGGTCCAGCCGGCAGCGGCCGGTGTGCAACAAAGCCATATCCCGGCTTTGCGACGGCGGGCTCGTGCTGCAGACTGAGGGTGACGCGAAGAATGTTCGGAGCGTAAGGCTCAAGGACGATGGTCTCGCCTTTGCGATCAAGCTCCAGCCGCGGCGCCGGGGTTTGCGCTGATAGGGCGACACCACAGAAGGCGGTCACCGCGAAAATCGTGGGAATTGCTTTACACCTGTTCATTCAGAGCTCCTCTGAGTTCCATGCCGCAACAGTGATGAGTCTAAATCGATTGAGCCCGGGTATCCCAACAGTTGGCTCGTGGTTATGGATTGAGAAACGATACGATGAGTCGTGGACCAACCAAGGCTGTCGTGGCAATCGAAAACGGTGCTTCTGCTGGTGCTTCCGGCCGTCGGCGCGAGCGTGGTGCTCGAGACGCACTGGTGGATGTCGCAGTCGCTCCCCGTGGCGATCTGGACGCTGGGCCTGAGCGCGCTGCTTGGGCTCGTGGCGCTGAAGATGCGTTCGGCGACCGGCGGAGCGGCGGCAGCAGGTGCAGCAATCACGGCGACCCTGATGTTCTCTACGGCGAACCTCCCTTACCTCCCGTGGCGAACCGCGCTGATCCCGGTGTTCGTTGTGATGGTGTTCGCGGCCATCGCGACCCGGTTCGGCAGAAGACGCAAGGAGGCGCTGGGAACTGCGGAAAGCCACCGCGGACGAGTCGCATCGCAGGTTGCCGCGAATCTTGGCGTCGCGGCACTTGTTTCGAGCGAGGTTGTACAGGCCTGGATTGCAGATGGCCATTGGTTCTCGCGCTTCACACTGGGGTCTGTTCCGGTCCTGGCTCCGGCGCTGGCTGCATTGGCGGAGGCTGCGGCGGATACGGTTTCCTCTGAGTTGGGACAAGTCCTCAGCGGTCACCCGCGCATGATCACGACATTGCGACGGGTGCAGCCGGGAACGGACGGCGCCATCAGCGCTGGAGGCACGATTGCGGGAGTGGTCGCGGCGGCAGTTGTGGCAGCAGCAGGCTCGTGGGCGTTTCGCGGCGATTTGAAGCTGGCCGCGATCGGATGGGCCGGAGGCGTATTCGGCCTGTTCTTTGACAGCCTGCTCGGAGCCACACTGGAACAGCGCGGCTGGCTGAATAACGATGCAGTGAATTTCCTCTCGACCGCGAGCGCAGCGGCCTTCGCGCTTGGAGTAATGGCGGTTCTTCCGCACCTTTGAATGGCAGAGAGAACATGCTGCGAAGAAGAGGCGACTGCGGCGTCCCGCTCTAGTCCAGGTGCAGCCGCCAGAGCGTGTAGCTGAGAATCTCGTGTACAACACGGTCAGTCTGGCCGGGGTTTCCTTCGATTGGGACGCGGGAGCGCGGCGACGTGAGGACGTCGAGTCCGTTGGCGGCGCAGATCTGGCGAATGCGGAAGAGGTGCGTGCCGTCGCTGACAACGACGATGCGACGCAGTCCGTTGGTGCGGGCGATCACCGCAAGTGCGGCGCACGGACTCGTTCGTGCTGGTGCTTTCGGTTTCGGCGATGATGTCGGACTCGGGGCACGCCGCTGCCCATGAGATAGTCGCGGCCGACCGCGCCCTCGGAGAACTGATCGCCGCCATCTCCGCCAAGCGTGACGATGAGCGGCGCGATGCCCCTGTTGTAAAGCGCTTCAGCGTGGTCCAGGCGCGAACGGAAGACGGGCGACGGCCGTCCGTCGTACTCCGCCGCACCGAAGACCGCGATCGCGTCGGAAGGCGCAGCCTGGTCCTGACCGGCATAGCGCTCAATCTGAACATAGACCCAGCGACACCAGATAAGAGTGCCCGCGGCCAGCGCAAGAAGGATCAAAAGCGTCGAAGAAACGATCCGCCGGCGCTTTCGTGGTCTTTTGAATTCTGGCGGTGACGGCGGGTTCATCTCAGGGTCTTACCGTTGCAGAACCATCACGATTTCGTGAGTGGGAATTGCGCCCTCGCGCAGGATTTCCCAGCGGCCATCGCCGAGCGACAGGTCGACGATGGTCGTGGGAAGCGTGCGGCCTGTCGGACCTCCGTCGATGATGAGCGGGATGCGGTCGCCGATCTGGTCGCGAACGCAGGCCGCGTGCGTGCATTCCGACGCGCCCTGCAGGTTGGCGGCGGTGGCCGTGATGGGCAGGCCGAATTTCTCGACAACGGCGCGCGGAATGGCGGCATCGGGCACGCGCAGAGCTACGTTGCCGGTGTTGGCGGTGGAGCGGAGCGGCAGCTTGGTGCCGGCGCGCACAATGATCGTGAGCGGCCCGGGCCAGAAGCGGTCTGCCAGCTTGTCGAGCACTGGATCGGTATCGCGGGCCAGCTCGTATGCCTGCGCAAGCGACGATATCAGCAGCGAAAGCGGCTTGTGCTTTTGCCGCGTCTTGAGCCGGTAGATATTCTCGACCGCGTGCAGGTTGACGGGGTCGACAGCCAGCCCATAGAAGGTGTCAGTGGGCAATGCAACGATGTCGCCTTGGCGCAGACAGGAGACGATGTAATCAATCCGGTCTGGCTGGGGTTCGTCGGGATGGACGCGCAATATCTCCGCGGACAAGAAGGTCTACCTCGGTTCCCTCAGGCGTGCACTGTGTGGACGCCACAAAGACGGAAGCTATCACAGCCTCCGACAGCGGGCAAGTTCGGCACCACCCTGGATTCGGCCTCTTGCCGGCAAAACAGCATAGAATCGGCTAAGCGAGAAGACGGGTCGCAAGGATGCCTATTCGCATTGTACAGAGTAAGCAGAACGCGCGGCTCAAGGAGTTGAGGCGGGCGCTGGCCAATCCCGGCTGTAACGAGGCCGGGCTGGTCGGCATCGAGGGGCCAAATCTGCTTGCGGAGGCTGTGCGCGCGGGGCTTCATGTCCGGTGCGTGTTCGCGGCACAGGGCTCAGAACGCATGCTGGAATCGACTGCATCTACCCGCCGAAACTGAAGTGCTCCTGATGCCACGAGAGTTGCTGGACTCCGCGCTTGCAACGGATACTCCGCAGCCAATCGCGGCACTGGTTGAACCGCCGGACTGGACATGGGCGCATCTGCTGCGAGGACAACGAACGGCGACGCCACTGATTGTCGTGCTGGCTGGATTGCAGGATCCCGGCAATCTGGGAACGATTGTGCGCTCTGCCGAAGCCTTTGGGGCCGATGGCGTTCTGTCCCTCTCGGGCACAGTCAGCGCCTGGAATCCGAAGGCGGTCCGGGCCTCCGCGGGCAGCGTGTTTCGCGTGCCCTTGCTGGCCACCAGCGAGGCTGAGGCCATCGCGCGCCTGCGTGACGCGGGCGTGAGGATCATTGCCACAACGGCGCATGGAGCCCAGCCTGCGGACCTCGTCAGATCTTGCTGAGCCTGTGGCGCTGCTCATCGGCAATGAGGGAAATGGCGTGCCGACAGGCCTTAATTGAACACGCTGACGGAGCCATCACGATTCCCTGCCCCGGCCCGTCGAAAGCCTCAACGCGGCCGTGGCCGCCAGCGTGCTGCTTTACGAGGCTGCGCGACAGCGGTCGATGCAGAGCGGCGGGCCGCAGGGTCATCGGGGAGGGCCGGGATGAGCCTGTTCGACGGCGTTCCTGACAGCCCCCTGGTCTCATCCAAAGGTCCTCCGCACGCGATGCCGGGAGCGCCCCTGGCCGAGCGCATGCGCCCGCGCACACTGGAGGAATACGGCGGGCAGGAGCATCTGCTTGGACCCGGGCAAGCCGCTGCGAGTCCAGATCGAGCGCGATGATCCGGGCTCGATGATCTTCTGGGGTCCGCCGGGTGTGGGCAAGACAACACTGGCCAAAATCATCGCGGAGACCACGCGAGCAAACTTCGTTGAGTTCTCCGCTGTCATGAGCGGGATCAAGGAGATCAAGCAGGTGATGGCAATCGGCGGCGCAGGCCGCCGAGATGCACTCGCGCACCATCTTGTTTGTCGACGAAATCCACCGCTTCAACAAGGCGCAGCAGGACGCGTTTCTGCCTTACGTCGAGCGCGGGACAATCCGTCTGATCGGCGCGACCACGGAGAATCCGTCCTTCGAGATCATCTCGGCCCTGCTTTCGCGCTGCCGTGTGTATGTGCTCCAGCCGCTGAGCGAGGAGCGGATCGTATCCCTGCTCCGGCGCGCCGTGGAAGACATCGAGCGCGGCCTGGGCGCAATTGAATCTGACAGCCGATGACGAAGCACTTGAACTGATGGCGCGCTACTCCAGCGGCGACTGCCGCAACGCGTACAACACGCTCGAGGTGGCTGCGCAACTTGCTCTGGAGGGCGCAAAGCACATCGACAAGGCGCTGGCAACGGAAGCCGTGCAGCAGCGCGTGCTGATGTATGACAAGTCAGGCGAGGAGCACTACAACCTGATCTCAGCGCTGCACAAGAGCGTGCGCAACAGCGATCCGGATGCAGCGCTCTACTGGCTGGCGCGAATGTTCGCCGCCGGCGAAGATCCGCTTTATCTCGCGCGCCGCGTCGTCCGCATGGCCGTTGAAGACATCGGACTTGCCGCACCGGAAGCGCTGAACCTGTGCCTGTCGGCAAAGGAGACGATCGATTTTCTCGGCTCGCCGGAAGGCGACCTGGCGCTGGCCGAAGCCGTGGTTTATCTTTGCCTCGCGCCGAAGTCGAACGCGGTTTACACGGCTTACGGCGCGGTGCAGCAGGAGATCGAACACACGCGGCAGGAGCCGGTTCCGCTGCATCTGCGCAACGCGCCGACGCGCCTGATGAAGGAACTGGAATACGGCAAGGGCTATCGGTACGCGCACGATGAAGAGGGCCGCGTGGCGGATATGGACTGCCTGCCCGATTCGCTGCAGCGGCCGCACCTACTACCATCCCACGCAGGAAGGCCGCGAAAAGCAGCTCGCGCAGCGCATGGAAGAGATCCGCCGGATCAGGACAGCAAAGCGCAGCGCAACCTGATCACTCCTCGCAATCCAGCAGAGTCATCTCCGGGAGACGAGATCGGTGCTACACTCCCGTTGCGCAGTTTTGCATGTCTGCGCGCCCCGAATCTTTCCCCGGAGGTTTTGTTATGAGCGACCGTCCAACGTTTGCTCCCTACCTCGTCGTTAGCAATGCAACGGCGGCTATCGATTTCTACAAGAAGGCATTTGGCGCAGCGGAGTTGACCCGCCACACTGCACCCGGAACCAGCAAGCTGATGCACGCGCACCTGTTAATTCATGGCGGCCACCTGATGCTGAGCGACGACTTCTCCTCCAGCATGGGTGGCAAGAGCGAGACACCCGAGGCGCTTGGCGGCAGCCCGGTCACGTTCCATCTTCACGTTGAGAATGCCGACGCCGCATGGGCGCAGGCTGTGGCCGCAGGAGCGCAAATTACGATGCCTCTTGCAGACCAGTTCTGGGGCGACCGCTATGGGCAATTGCGCGACCCCTTTGGACATAAATGGTCGATCGGGCAGACCAAGAGCACGCCAAGTGAAACCCAGTTGGAAGAGGCTGCCAAAGTAGCGTTCAAGGCATAAAAGCAGCGAGCCGCTCCCCCATCCTTCGCGCAGTTCTTCCGCGTGAAGGATGGGAAGCAGCGTTCAAGGCGCGTGAAGTCAGTCGGTCAATCCGGGTACTTCACCGAGCAGCCGTAGGAGCGCGTGTAAGCCGTGGCGACGGGCTTGCCCGCCATCGCCGCTGTCAGTGCGTCGGAGACGTAATTGTCCGCACCCTTGATATCTTCAACGTCGGGAGTAGGACGATTGTCGATCGCGCCGGTATAGATCAGCTTTCCAGCCGGGTCGATCACGAACATCTCGGGAGTCGTCTTCGCGTTATAGAGACGTCCGAGCTTACCGTCCGGGTCCAGCAGCGCGGCAGTCGGCATGGCGTGCATCTGCGCGAGATACTCGTTCTCCTGGCTCGCCGTGACATAGCCCTGCGAGCCGGGCGCTGACGAGATCACTGTGAACCAGACCACCCCCTTGCCGGTCCACTCCTTTTGAAGAGTCTGCATGTTGCCGGAAACATAGTGCTTCTGGGTGTAAGGGCAGCCCTGATTGTGCCACTCCAGCACCACGAACTTTCCTCGGTATTGATCGAGGGATTCAGCCTTGCCGTGAGAGTCGGTAGTCGTGAAGCTCGGGGCCGGGTCGCCGACGCGGGCAGACTGCGCATCGGACGAAAGTGGCATGAGTGCGGCCACAAGAGCTGCGCAAAGAGAAAGACGGGAAAGAGATGCCATGAGAGTCAACCTCGTGAGGGGACTTCAGTCGAGTGGACGTAGTTTTCCGTCTTACTTTGGATTGGACGTCGACGCTGCGCTCTGGGTTGCGGCACGCGGTATGTCACCGAGGGCAGTCGTCACAATTCCGGGAGTCAGCACCTCCGGCAGCAGTCGCGGGTTCTTTTCTCCTGGAACATAAAGCACATAAGTCGGCACGCCGCTGCGGCCCAGTGCTGTCAGCGTTTGTGTGATGGCTTCGTCGTGGCGAGTCCAGTCGGCGCGCAGAAGCACGACGTTCGCATCCGCAAATGCCTTCTGCACCTCGGTCTGAGTCAAAGCGACGCGCTCGTTGACCTGGCAGCTCAGGCACCAGCTCGCGGTGAAGTCCACGAAGACCGGACGGCCCTGCGCCTGATAACGGGTGACGGCTTCAGCTGACCAGGGTTCCCAACGCAGTCCTGTTCGGAGCACTGAAGAGTCTCAGAACCAGCGGAGCAGATCTGCGCGAGCGCCTCGAGAGACACGCCAAGCGCGACCACACAGCAACGCGATCACGGCCGCGACCACAGTTGCCCATCGCTGCGCGGGCCACCGGCCCAGAAACCACCCCGCGATCGCCAAGAGCAGAAAGCCTGCCAGCAGCGCAGCCAGCATTTCCGCTCCGTAGGCCTGCGCGATCACCCACGCCAGCCAGATGACCGTAGCGAAAATAGGGACGGAGATGGCCTGGCGCAGCACTTCCATCCATGCGCCGGGGCGCGGCAGCATGCGCGTCCACGCCGGTTGCATGGTTAGCACGAAATAGGGCGCAGCGAGTCCCAGGGCGAGTGCGGTGAAGACTGCAAAGGTCACTCCCGCCGGCTGGGCAAGCGCGTAGCCGATCGCAGCTCCCATGAACGGAGCCGTGCAGGGCGTCGCGACGATGACGGCCAGCACCCCCGTAAAGAAGCTGCCGGTGTAGCCCTGCTTCGCGGCAAGGGACCCGCCGGCGCTGGTGAGCGTGAGACCGATCTCAAATTGGCCTGCAAGTGAGAGGCCCAGGAAAAAGAGAAGGCTCGCCATCAGCCACAGAAACACGGGCGATTGGAACTGGAAGCCCCATCCGAGACTCGATCCGGCTGCCCGAAAGCCAAGCAACAGTGCAACGAGCGCCCAGAACGAAACCAGTATCCCCGCGACGTACACATAACCATGCGCACGAAGCTTATGCCGCTCCTCGTTGCCTGACTGCACGAGCGCCAGCCCCTTGAGGAACAGCACCGGGAAGACGCAGGGCATCAGGTTGAGCAGCAGTCCCCCAAGGAACGCGAGGCCCGCAGCCTGAAGCAATCCCGGGTGCGTTGAAGCGGTTGTGGCCGAAGGACTCGCGCGTGTTCCAGCCGCCTGCCCCGCTGATGGAGACGTCGACAGCGATCGTGCTTCTGCCGAAAGCTGCCCCGGCAGCGCAACAATGTCGAACGAGCGGTCTCCAGAAAGCAGGAGGACTCCCTTCAATTGCCCGGGAGCAGCCGTCGCGTTGACGTCCTTCTTGAGGTCGAGAACCAGCCCATTTGCGGTCGCGCCGATTTTCTGCGGCGCCGGGTTGTCGAGAATGTCCGGATCGGCGGGAAAGAATGCGCCTGCAGTCTCCTGCTTTCCTGTCTCAACTTCGAGTCTGTAGCCGTCGTTCGCGGGTGCAAACACGGCCTTGAAGCCCGCAGGCGTCGCGTTTGGGAGCTTCGATCGGAATCGGCTGAAGATGGCGGCATCGGCATCCGACGGCCCGGGTCCGGCGTCGTGCTCCACGACGCTTCTACTGACTTCAAGCTCGGCTTTTTGCGGGATGCACGTCGCTCGGCAGACCAGCCAATCCGCCTTGGCATGAAGGATTGCGGGCCCCGTCTTAGCAGATTTCTCAACATGGAGCGTCAGCGGAAACAGCACCTCGTCCTCATAGCCGTAGTCCATCAGGGGGCCGAGAGGCAGCCGCTTGGGAGTTGGGAATTGCAGCGGACCCGCGCTGATGCCCTCGGGCAATGTCCACCGAACGTGCGGCGGTTCGCCGGCGTCACCCGGATTCATCCAGTAGACGTGCCAGCCCTCTTCGAGCTTGAAATACAAGCCCGCATCGTTTGCATCACCTCTGGACAACGAGGAAGGCAGCACCATCAGCCGCACATGGACGTGAGGCAGGTCAGCGGAATCGGACGCTGCAAACGCAAATACACCTGTCGCGAGCAGGGTGAGCAACACGAAGAGTTGGCGGGCAATTCGCATCGAGTTAAAGAATAGCCTCTCCATTTGACTCCCATGAAGAGGACTTGGTCGCGAAGAGTTCGAATGAGTTCCTGCAACCGGAGTGGTTCATTGAATAGTCCCTTCAGCGGCGAGCCGGGCGTGCTCACGAAAGATACAGTCGTTCTGGATGCATTTGACTCCGGCGGACCGCGCCCGGGCAACCGCTTCGTCGTGAACGACCCCGTCCTGCAGCCACAGACATGGAATGCCAAGCCGGATCACATCATCCACAATGGACGGCACGTTCTCGGAGGCTCGAAAGACATCCACCAGATCGATCCCCGCGCCGGTTTCTGCCTGAAGAGCCAAATGCGCAGCTTCGAGAGTCGGATAGCACTTGAGACCAATCACCTCGTTCAGCGAGGGATTAACAGGGATTACGCGATAACCATTTCCGGCGAGATAATTGCCGATGTTGTGGCTGGCCCGCCAGGGTTTGTCGCTCATCCCCACGACGGCAATCGTTCGTGCTGTGCTCAGCATCTCCTGGATGAGGGCTGGATCATTCATCTTTGAGAACCTTTGGGGCTGATTCGCTCAACTCTGTTCCGTCTTCTTCCATCCGCCATCGCTTGTCGCAGACCAGCGGGTTCCATGCATATCGAGCCAATCACCCGTGGGTTCATTGAGTTTCGGATCTGATCCGAGCCTGAGAATATTTCCATCCGGATCTTCAACCTGCATCTCCAAGGCCCACGGATAGTTCGTTGGCGGATTTCGAATCTTCGCTCCTGAAGCCCGATATTCCTCGTGAACGGCCTCGACATCTTTCGCATCAGCCCACACCCAGCTACCCGGGTTTCCCTGATCGCCTTCACAGAGAAACAGGCCGCAGCGTCCGCGGGAAACAGAGACAAAGCCGGGAGTCTTCCAATCGATCTTGAATCCGAGCACGCGAACGTAGTAGTCGGTGCTGGCGTCAACATCGCGCACGCGAAGAATCGGAGTGACTCCACCAAACTCGATTGCTTTCTGCATCGGGTCAGCGGCTGTGGACATATTGTCGGTCCCTCCTGAGAAATGACGCTTTCAAAGTAGGCTATTCGTCCAATGGGTCATCAGCGCCGGCGGAGACAGCGGTTCCGCGCCGCTTGGCCAGCAGATAACCGCGCAGAAACGGCTCAAGATAACCGTCGAGCACCTTGTCCACGTCGCCCACTTCGACCTTGGTGCGATGATCCTTGGCAATGCGGTAGGGCTGCAGCACATACGAGCGAATCTGCGAGCCGAAGTTGATCTCGAGCTTCGAGTCTTCGAGCTTCTTGCTTACGGCGCGCTTCTTTTCCAGTTCGTATTCGTAGAGCCGCGAACGCAGCATCTTCATCGCCTTCTCGCGGTTCTTGTGCTGCGAGCGCTCGTTCTGGCACTGCACCACGATGCCCGTGGGAAGGTGCGTCATGCGCACGGCGGAGTCGGTGGTGTTCACGTGCTGGCCGCCCTTGCCGCCGGAGCGATAGGTGTCGATGCGCAGGTCTTCGAGCTTCGAGATCGACTTGAATCGTCTCGTCGATCTCCGGCGAAACGTAGACCGACGCGAACGACGTGTGGCGGCGCTTGGCAGAGTCGAACGGCGAGATGCGCACCAGGCGATGCACTCCGCTCTCGCCGGCGAGCAGCCCGAAGGCATATTCGCCGATGATGGTGAAGGTGGCCGACTTGATGCCGGCTTCTTCGCCGTCCTGGTAGTCGTTCATCTCCGTCTTGAAGCCCTGCTGCTCGGCCCATCGCAGATACATGCGCAGCAGCATCTCGGCCCAGTCCTGGCTCTCGGTGCCGCCGGCGCCGGGATGCACGGTCACGATGGCGTTCAGCGCGATCGGTCTCGCCGGAGAGCATGGTGCGCGCTTCCAGCTCTTCGGCAAATGCGGCCAGGGCTTTGATGTCGCGCTCCAGATCGGCGAGCACGTCTTCGCCTTCGCGGGCAAGCTCGAAGTAGGCATCGATGTCGCTGGTGCGGCGAACCAGTTCCTCATCGTCGGCGATCAGCGCTTCGAGTCGCTTGCGGTCGCGCATCAGCGGCTTGCTGGCTGCGGGATCGGACCACATGGCCGGATCGGCCAGTTTCGTTTCAATTCCGGCGAGTTCCCTGCGCAGGCGGGCAGGGTCAAAGATACTCCCGCAGGTCGCGGACTTGGTCGCGCACGGGAGCGTAGGCGTATTCGAGATCGGTTAATGCCATGCTTTGCTCTTAGGACCTGACTTTGTTTTGAAGTGTGCGCCGCAGGCTCGCCTTGAACGACCACGCCCGTAACGCCCAAGACTAAGTATGGCACATACCCACGCAAACACATCGCCGTGAGCGGTGTAGAAGGTGATGTCGTCGCGGAAGCCGTAACTGGCTGGCAGAGCATCGGCCTGGTGGCGAGGAATGCTCTGGCGCACTCGTCCGTACGGATCGATGACAGCGGTGATCGCCGTTGTTGGTGTCGCGCAGCAGCCAGCGGCGGTTCTCGATGGCCCTCATGCGCGCCATGTTGAGGTGCTGCCAGGGGGCGCTGGTGTCGCCGTACCAGCCGTCGTCGCTGATGTTGACGAGCACCTCCGCGCCCAGCTGCGCAAACTGGCGCACCTCATCGGCGAAGACGGCTTCGTAGCAGATGAAGACGCCGTAGCGAGTGCGCCGTTCGAGACGGAAGACCTTGCGCTCCGTCTCCGCGCGAAAAGCTCGACACGCGACCGGTGAGCTTGTGGGCGAAGAAGAGAAAGTTCTGGAACGGAATGTATTCGCCAAACGGAACCAGGTGAATCTTGTCGTAGCGCCCGACGCGAGCGCCGTCAGGACCCACAATGATTGCGGAGTTGTAGTCGAGCCATCCATTTTGCTCCGGAGAGTAGTCGGCTGCCAGGCCGCCAACGATCAGCGGCGCCTGCGCTGTGTGGGCGAGATCGGCCATCGCTTTCTGGAACGCGGACGTCCTGCTCGAAGAAAGGCGATGGCGCCTCGGGCCAGACCACCAGATCAGGGTGCGTGGGATACGGCGGACAGACGATTTCGCCACTCGGCGCACCTGTCTGCGGAATTCCTGCGATATAGGTCTTGCATTGCTCGCCGGCCAGGCGCGTGAAGTCGGCAATGTGACGATCCCACTCACCGGGAGCCGGCCCAGTCATTGTCTCCACTCACGTCGAGATTCGGCTGAACAAGCACTGCCGTTGCCGAACCTGCGGGCCTCGGCGGTGAGAGAAGTAGTCCCGCCGACCCGCCGATCATCAGCAGCACGCCGGCTGATTCCCCAACTCCAGCGGCGCTCGGAGCGCTGCAGGACAAGGCCGCCTGCAATCAGCGCATTCACCGCGACCAGCACGAAGCTGATGCCGTAGACGCCGGTCCACGGCGCAAGCTGATTGACGAGCGCGTTATCCACCTGCGAGTAACCCAGCTGATCCCACGGAACGCTGGTGATGCGGGCAGCAACCAGTTCGAGCGCCGCCCAGAAGACCGGCGCAGCGGCAAGCGCAAGACGCGTGCTGCCGCTCGCTCGCCGCACGAGCGCGACACCCAATCCGAACAGCCCAAAATAAAGACCCAGAACGAGGCTGAATCCCAGAAGCAGCAATTCCGGCGCCAGGGGCGGCATATCGCCGTAGTGACGCATCGTGTCGCGTATCCAGTAGCAGTTGCCCATGTACCAGAGAACGCCGCAAACATAAGCCAAAAGGAACGAACGGCGCAGGGGGCGCGGCCGCTGCTGAATTCGCGGGAGACAGAATCGCCCAGAGGAGCGGGACAAGGCCAATCCATGCCAACGACGCTTCGCCACGGCGGAAGCGGCCCGGCCAGCGGAAACGGCAACTCGAGCAGCCCCGCAGACAAGCCCGGCCGCAGCCCACAACTTCAACGAATCGCGATACATACTGGGGCGAGTGTAATGCATCGGGCGCAGCGTCCGGCATCGGCGAATCCGCGGCCGTCTCAAACTCCGCAATCGCTCTGCGGCACGTCTCAAGTCGGCCAGAACAATTCGTTCGGCCGACCCCTCACAAAACACAACGAAATCTTTATGGAGAGGCGCTTAAACTGCTCATATGGCACTCGGTGTACTTGCAATACGCACGTTGGAATTGATGTTTTTCGTAGGCTTGGTTGGATCGGCAATTGTCGTACTCATCAGTTTCGTTGAAGACGCAAAAGAGCTCGCCGGAGACGAATAGTCTTCCGCAATCCATTCTGGTTGTTCAAGTTGCTCAATTCCATTGACGGGCACATTGGCTGGAAGTAAACTCAGCCAAGGGCGGACGGGCAGTATCGCTCCCTGGGAAGCAGACGGCCGATATTTCGTGCCGGCACATTCGTGATGGCATCCACTCGAACGACCGTAGCCCCACCTTCAGACCGCGTGCGGCTCATCGTGGCATCCTCCGTGATGCTCACGTTCATCTCCTTCTGGCGTGCGGCCGCCATCGTTCTCAACGACCTGGGATCGTCAGCCTTCTATGCCGGCGGCATCGCCGAACAGGCGGTCGGCGCAGCCGCGCCCTGGTTCATTCTCGGCATCATGCTGTTCAGCTTTGCGGTGCGCGCGGTGTACGTCGAGAGCTGTTCGATGTTCACCCGCGGCGGCGTTTACCGCGTGGTGAAAGAGGCTCTCGGCGGCACTTTCGCCAAGCTCAGCGTCTCGGCTCTGATGTTCGACTACATCCTCACGGGGCCAATCTCGGGCGTGTCTGCCGGCCAGTACATTACCGGCCTGATGAACGAGATGATGACGGTGGCGAATCAACAGCCACTGGCTTCCTCCCGCCCTGACTGACGCGCCACGGCCACCCCTTCCAGTTCAACATGAATTACACCTCGGCGGTCTTCGCGGCGGCGGTGACCATCTATTACTGGTGGCAAAACATCAAGGGCATTGAAGAGTCGAGCGACAAGGCACTTCGAGTCATGCAGATCACCACCGTGATGGTGGTGGTCCTTCTCATTTGGGGCGTCTATTCGGTATTCGTAAGGGGCGCGCATCTTCCGCCGCCGCCCACACCCTCGAACCTCAAATTCAGCGAGGATGCGCTCGGTTTCCTCAAGAACTCCGGTCTGCCGATCTTTGGCCTGTTCGGCATCCTCATGGCCTTCGGCCACTCCATCCTGGCCATGAGCGGCGAGGAGAGCCTCGCCCAGGTCAACCGCGAGATCGAGCATCCCAAGCTGAAGAACCTGAAGCGCGCCGCGATCGTGATCGCCATTTACAGCCTGATCTTCACGGGCGGCGCCACGCTGCTGGCGTCCATGCTGATCCCGGACTGGGAGCGCACGCACATCTACCAGGACAACCTGATCGCCGGCCTGGCCATGTACATGGTCGGGCCCTCATGTTCTGGCGCATTGCGTTTCCGCATCTTCGTGGTGTTCGTCGGCTTCCTGATTCTGTCCGGCGCCATCAACACTTCGATGATCGGCTCGACCGGCGTGCTGATGCGCGTGGCTGAAGATGGCGTGCTGACCGACTGGTTCCGCAAGCCGCACCCGAAGTTCGGCACCAGCTATCGCATCGTCAACCTGGTCTTCGGCCTGCAGATGTTCACGATCATCGTCACCCGGGGCAACGTCATCACCCTGGGCGAGGCGTACGCATTCGGCGTCATCTGGTCGTTCACGTTCAACAGCCTGGCCATGCTGGTGCTGCGCTGGAAGTATCACGGCGAGCGCGGCTGGAAGGTTCCGCCGAATATTCGCATTGGAAAGACCGAAATTCCGGTCGGGCTTGTTCTGCGTCTTCCTGGTGCTGCTCTCCACCGCCATCGTGAATCTGTTCACCAAGTCGGTGGCGACGGTCAGCGGCATCGATATTTGCCGCGGCGTTTCTTCGTCATCTTCACAGTCTCTGAGCGCGCAGAATCTGCGCAAGCACGCGCTGACCGCGCGGCAGATGAAGGATCATTTCCAGCTCGAGCACCAGGACACGATCAGCCGGGAATCGGTCGCCATCCGTCCCGGCGGCGTCATGGTGACGATGCGCGATCGCCGCCAATCCCATCGCGCTGAAGTGGATGCTGGCCCGCACCAGGACTGAAGATCGCGACGTGGTGGTGATCAGCGTGCGCATGATGGGCGCGGGCGGACCTGAGTATCTGAGCGCCGAGGATCAGAGTTTCAGCGAGCACGAGCAGATGCTCTTCACCAAGGCCGTGTCCGTGGCCGAGAGCTTCGGCAAGAAGGTCTCACTGCTCGTGGTTCCCGCCGGAGACATCTTTGCGGCCCTGGTGCAGAGCGCGAACTCGCTCGAAGTCGATTCGGTGGTTTCAGGCCAATCCACGTCCAATGACCGCCGAAGATCAGGCCTTCCACATCGGCCAGGCCTGGGAGGCGCTGCCCGAGCCCAAGCGCCAGTTCAACTTCTACGTTGTAGACCGCCAGCGGCGAGACCAAGGTCTTCTATATCGGTCCGCACGCGCCCACGCTGAGCCCGGACGACGTGCAACTGGTGCACCGGCTGTGGCTGAATATGCGCCGCGATCCTTCCGTGCCGGACCTGCACCACAGCGACATCATCACTTACGCGCTGACCCGTCTGGCCGGCCAGTATGCTCGCGAGAAGGTCGAGATCCTGCGCGATCTGCGGAATTACCGCGCCGCCGAAGCACCAAACCTGCGCATCGGCGGTCAGGACTTGTCAGGATTGCCTGTTTCCCCTCCTGAGCAGCCAGCCGCCAAGACTCCCCGCGGAGTCTGAGACTCAGAGAGAGCCGCCCGGCGCCAGCCGCGCCACCTCAATGGTGTTGCCCAGCAATGCGGCCAGCTCGTCCGGAGTGCCGGTGAGCGGCGGGAAGGTTCCGAAGTGAATCGGCAAGACGACCTTCGGACCGATGAACTGCGCAGCAACGGCCGCTTCCTTCGGGCTCATCGTATAGAACCCGCCGATCGGCAGCATGGCAACCTCAGGGTGATACAGATCCCGGATCAGTTTCATGTCGCTGAATACAGCGGTGTCCCCGGCGTGATAGAGCACAGGCCCGTCGGCAATCGTTAACACATAGCCCGCAGCCACGCCGGTGTAGCGAGTGCCATTCTTGTCCTGTGCGCCGGCGGAGTGCTTGGCCTCCACCATCGTGGCGGCCACATCTTCCAACTGAACGGTTCCGCCAAGATTCATGCCGATTGTCTGCTTCGCTCCCTGCTCGGCAACAAACGCCGCGAGTTCGTAAATGGCGACGACGGTCGAAGCGTGCTTCTGTGCAACGGGTGCGGCGTCGGCAATGTGATCGCCGTGACCATGCGTGAGGAGAACGAAATGGATCTTGTCGGGCAGGACAAAGCTCTTGGGGTACTTCGGATTGTGCTCGATGAATGGGTCAATCAGGATATTGGTGCCCCTGGGGGTCTGGATGAGCACCGTTGCATGTCCAAGCCACGTGACGCGCGTGCCTTTCAGCAGGTTCATACTCGCTCCAATTTACGGTCTGCCCGTGAGAGGTTTGTTGCCGGCTCCATGCTCTTCCTTAGCGCGCTTCAACAAAACACTTGCTAGCGCGTAATCAGAACTTCGGAGATGCTGTCCTTGGCCAGAAACTGGCGGAAGCCGGACCACTGGTCGAACAAGCTCTGGATGCTGCGGTTCGTGAACACACGCTGGATCGGAAACGGCTGTGCAAGCTGCATCTCAACGGCGTCTCCAGCGGTAATGTGAAAGCGGCAATGTGCGGATTCTTCCGGCTGCTTGCGGGTATGAAAGAAGGCCAGCACCTGGCCGCCGGGATTCATCGAATCGTACAGGTGCGCAGCGATCGCCGGCACAAATGGCTCAGGCAGATAGTCCAGCTCAGTCCACAAAAGCGCAACATCGTATGTCTTCCCTGCAAGATCGAGCGTCTGCTTCAGGAAACCCTCAACGTTCCAGACAGGCTGGTCGTTATCATCCTTGCCGGTTTGCCAGGGGCCTGTGCAGGCTTCGGTTGCGAGGTCTGTGAGAAAGACACTGTGCCCGAGACTCGTAAGGTAATTGATGTTGGCGGGCGAAGTAACGCCTGCGTCGATGACACGAAGACCCGGCTCGGTCTGAAGACGCTTGCGCATCACCGCCCATCCACCCGAGTGTCGCGGCATTTTGGGGCCGGAGGGACCCTGAGGAGGGGCGGAAGAATCGCTTTCGTTTTTCTTTTCGAACCAGCTGCGGATCAATCTCGACTCCCCTCGTCACTGGACAACTTTCGCCATGTGATCGTGCAGGACCGATTCAGGCGTTGCTCTCCACCGGAACGGCATCCGAGACCTTGGCACCCTGCGTCAGATCTACCTTCCCGCGAAATACGGCGTTATCCTCTACCGCGAGTCGAAGTGCCTTGAGATCGCCTTCCACCGAGCACCCGGCGCGCAACTCTACCCGCCCAGTGGCCACAATGTTGCCCTGGACCTGCCCCATGATCAATACATCTCTGGCCGTGAGGTCGGCGGCAATGTTCGCGCTCGCGCCAACCGTGAGGCGGCTTTCGATAAGGGTTACGGTCCCCTCGACCCGTCCGTCGATGATTAAGTCTTCATTTCCCTTCACTTCACCGCGAATCACGACTGACTTGCCGATCCGAGCCTGTCCATTTTCTGTTGCCATTTTTCAAATCCTTCCGGGGCTTTGGTTTGAAGTAAGTGTAAATGCCCGAGGCGTCCTGATGCTTGTCCGTCCGAACGAGAACCACGCCGACTAACAAAAATCTGTTCCGGCCGTCAGTTCGTCATGGAGAAGAAGGCCCTGCTCGAACTATACCCATCGCAGCCAGTCACTTCAATTCCAGAAACTTGTTGCGAATATGACCATCTTACCTAGGTAAGTTTCTCGATCCTCACCGGGCAGCAATGAACGCTAAACTAAAGTCAGTGCATATCACCCACTCTCTCATTCTGGCATCCTTGCTGGCCGCGGTCTTGGCAGGCCAGATCGTGGCCTCGCCCAGTCAGGATGATGCCCTTGTCAGGAGAGCGCTGGCGGCCGAAGTCAGCAACGCCCAGAACCCGCAACATCCGATGCGCTACAGGCTGCGAAAATCGAGTTCCCGCTTCACTTCGACCAAGGAGATTTTCGAGACAAAGGATGGCGCAGTGGCACGCCTTGTGGCGATCGATGATCACCCGTTGAGCCCCGCCGATGAGCAGAAGGAACAGGCGCGGCTGGATCAGCTCCTGGGTGATCCGAATCGCCAGCGCCATCGCAAGCAAGCCGAGGACGACGACGCAAACCGGGCGCTCAAGGTGCTGCGCGTGCTGCCTGAGGCATTCATTTACGAATATGCGGGAAGCGAAGTTGGCCCGTCGGGCAAAGTCGAGAAATTCAATTTCGAGCCCAATCCGCACTTCAACCCGCCCGACCTCGAGACGCAGGTCCTGACCTCAATGAAAGGTGAGCTCTGGATCGACGCCTCTCAGGAGCGCGTGACACGGCTCGAAGGACACCTGGAAGAGGACGTCGACTTCGGGTGGGGGATCCTGGGCCGGCTCAATAAAGGCGGCTGGATTCTGCTGGAGCAGGCGGAAGTCTGCGACCACCAGTGGCGGATTGTTCATTTCAAAATGAATATGAGCGGGCGGGTGGTATTCAAAAACAAGGTCTTCGACACCGTCGAAGATCAAAGTCGATTCGCGCCCGTCGCTGCGGGACTCAGCTACCAGCAGGCCATTCACGAACTGCGCCAGCCCGATCAGCAGAACGCGGCGAACAGTTCCCGTTAAATCAAAAAGGCCGGCCGATCTTTGAGATCGGCCAGCCTTTCTGTCTTCGTAGAGAACTACTTCACCTTGGCAAAGATGATGACCATGGTGAACAGCGAAAGAGACTCAATGAACGCCAGGCCAAGAACCAGCAGCAGCTGAATGCCTGCGCGGGCTCCGGGGTTGCGGGCAAGTGCTTCGGTTGCTGACGCAGTCGCCCTGCCCTGGCCAAGGCCGCAGAGACCGGCGGCCAGAGCCATGCCGATACCGGCGCCGATCGGAACCAGGTTCACAGGCTCGCCGGCCGCCCTGCGCAAATGCCGGAACGGCAAAGCAGAGGACTGATAGGGCCATAAATACCGTTTGAAGTTTCTTCATATTCTCCAGCTTCTCTTTAAATTGACCGCCAGTGGGTGGTTGAGGCTCACCGAGCTGGCCCCCTCACGCTTGCGGCCGTCCGTCGGTCCGGAGCGGAAGCTCACTCCGGCGGAAACTTGTTGTCGCCTCGATCCATCAGGCGATACGAAGGCTCTAGTGCTCGTGGGCAACGGCCTCTGACAGGTAAATCATTGCCAGCAGCATGAACACGTATGCCTGAATGATTGAAACAAAGGCGTGCAGGCCAAGAAATATGGCCGGTATGGCGATCGGGACAAGCGAGAAGAACACCAGTGTCACCAGGTCGCTGGCGAACATGTTCGCGTAGAGACGAATGGTGAGCGACATCATGCGCGCGCAGTGAGAGATGATCTCAATGGGGAATAGAAGCGGCGCGATCCACCACAGCGGCCCCGCGAAATGCTTCATGTATCCCACAAATCCCTGCTCGCGCAGGCCGTGAAAGTTGTAATAGAGAAATGTCAGCACCGCAATCCCCAGCGGCACCACGGGCTCAGCTGTTGGCGTCGGCACACCCGGAATCAGGCCGAGGAGATTGTTCAAAATCACGAACAGAAAGATGCAGGTGACGAAGGCCTGGAAACGCTCGTAGCCGTGGCCGATGATCTGGTCCGCCGTGCTGCCGGTGAACTCGTGAATCATCTCAGCGATCTGCTGGGGCGGCATCGGCTTTTCCACCGAAAGTGTCATCCGCACGAGCGCAAAGAAGGCGATAAGACCAGCAGCGACCAGCAATTCCAGCGCAAAAGTGTCGCTTATCGCCGACTCGGGGCTGGCAGGCACACCCACTGCATGCAACAGCGAGGCAACAATGCCGCCGAAGAGGTGATTCAACAAACGCGTGATTGCAAGAGATTCGTGCATGAAGGCTTTGAAACTTTCTGATTCCAGAAGGATCTCAGTCGCGTAGCAGGCGAAGCGCCTCCCAGGCAATGGCAATAACAGCTAGTCCCAGTCCGCAGAGAAGCGCAACGGCCGAACCCTGGAAACACTTTAGGCTAACATAAATAGCCCCGGCGAAGATCATCAGCCGGAGCACAAAGAAGCTGACGACTAATACAGCTCCTCTGGGGGCCTTTTGACTGTCGAGCTTGGCATTGATCAGCCGGATCAGCCGCTGCCACTCCGTAACGCTGGCCGCGGAGATCAGCGCGCCCACCGCCAGCATCGCTGCGTTGCGCCATCCGGACGCGATCAGCAACACGATTGACGAGATAAGGCCAAGGCCAATCGTAATCACGCATGGCCCGCTTGAGCAGAGCCTGCAGCGCTTCATCGGTCAGGCCAACAATGGGGTGAGAACTTTCAGTCATTGCGTGTCTTCGGGATCTCCCTTTTCAGAGTCGGCCTTTTCTCCGCCATCGCTATCCGGTTTCGTTGAGAGAACCATCCGAACCACGTAGACCAGGCCCGAGATGCCGCCGAAGACCAGGCCTGCAAGGCCAAGCCAGGATGTATGCAGCTTGCTGTCGGCCCATGCGCCCATGAGCCATCCAATGACAGCCGCCGAAGGAAGCAGCAGAGCGATCTGCATCAGCTTCTCCGCCTGCACCAGGGTCTCGATTCCACTGGAAGATTTCTGCCGGGATTTGGAATTCGGAACAGGACGGTTGAATGGCATTTCGGCTCCAGTCAAGAATACAGGCTGAACCTTGGAGCGGGTATACTTCCCTTTTGAGCCTTTGCCCCAAAATGGAAGGAAATCAGGTGTTTGATTCAGAGTTTGAACGCAATCTATTCGAGCTGCGCAGGGACAAGCTGAAGGAGATTGAGAAGCTGGGTCAGTCGGCGTACCCCAACCAGTTCCCTGCCTCGCACTACAATTCCGGACATACGGGCCAAATGGAGTGAAGCAACGGCTGAAAGCCTCGAAGCCGACCGTGTGACGGTGGCAATCGCAGGCCGGATCATGACGATCCGCGCCCAGGGTAAGGCAGGATTCGCGACATTGCAGCAGGGCGGCGCGCGGCTCCAGATCTATGTGCGCCTGGATGCCGTCGGCGAGCAGGGCTTCGCACTCTACAAGCTGCTCGATCTGGGCGACCACATCGGCGCGAGCGGTTACCTGTTCCGGACACGGACGGGCGAGCTCACCATTCACGTGGAGCGCCTGACCTTCCTTTCCAAGGCCATGCTCGCGCTGCCTGAGAAGTTCCATGGACTCTCAGACGTTGAAATACGCTACCGCCAGCGTTATGTCGACCTGTTCACGAACCTCGATTGCACGCGAAGTATTTGTAAAACGGGCAAAGGTTCTGCAGGCTTTGCGACGGTTCTTCGATGAGCGCGGCTATCTGGAAGTGGAAACGCCCATGATGCAGCAGATCGCCGGCGGAGCGACGGCGCGTCCATTCAAGACGCATCACAATGCGCTCGACCTCGATCTGTTTCTGCGCATCGCGCCCGAGCTCTATCTGAAGCGGCTCGTCGTGGGCGGATTTGATCGCGTCTATGAGATCAACCGCAACTTCCGCAATGAAGGCGTAAGCACGCAGCACAATCCCGAGTTCACCATGCTGGAGTTCTACCAGGCATACGCCAACTACCACGACATGATGCAGCTGACCGAGGAGCTGATCGAGTTTGTGGCGCGTGAGGTGAACGGAACCACCGAGGTTGAATTCAACGGGCACACAATCGACCTTGCGCGGTGGCAGCGCCTCACAATGCGCGAAGCGATTCGGGAGTACTGGCCAGAGGAAGCTGACGCCAAACCGGCAGCCAGCGCCTTCGAGTCTCCGCAGGTATTGCAAGCCCGCATGCATGCTGCAATCACATCGCTTGAAACGATGGAGAGCCGCACCACCCATCAGCTGAGCTCCGAGCGAATGGCGGAAGTGAAGACGATCCGCGCTGCGGTCAGCGAAGTGTATTACGACTCTCTGAAGGGAGCGCCGCTCGGAAAGTCGATCTACAACCTCTTCGAAGCGGTTGTGGAGCCTTTCCTGATCCAGCCAACCATCATCTACGACTATCCGGTTGAGGTTTCGCCGCTCTCAAAGGCCAAGCCGGACGATCCGGCCAACGTGGAGCGGTTTGAGTTCTTTGCCGGCGGCTTCGAACTCGGCAATGCATTCAGCGAGCTGAATGATCCGGTCGAACAGCACAAGCGCTTCCAGCAGCAACTGAGCGAGCGCGATCGCGGCGACGAAGAAGCGCACCAGATGGACGAAGACTACGTGCGCGCTCTCGCCTACGGACTGCCGCCGACGGGCGGCGAAGGCATTGGCGTAGACCGCCTGGTCATGCTTCTGACCGGGTCGCGGTCGATTCGCGACGTGATTCTCTTTCCGTTGATGCGGGACAGGGACCAGGGATCAGTGGCCAAAGATCAGACCTCGGCCGTCAAGGATCAGGGCGCGGAGACCAAGGCTTGAAGATTCTTTTCGTCGGCGACATCTTCGGCAGCGCCGGGCGCAGGATTGTGCGCGAGCACCTCGGGCACGTATGCGAGGCCAAGGAGGTCGAACTGCTGATCATCAACGCCGAAAATGCCGCGGGCGGATTCGGCGTGACCCCGCAGATTGCCGATGAGCTTTTTGACATGGGAGCCGACGTGCTCACCACGGGCAATCACGTGTGGGACAAGCGCGAGTTGCTGGACTATCTGAAATCCGTGCCGGAAACGAGCCAGGAGCGCCCCCGGCGCGTGTTACGACCTGCGAACATGCTGCCGGGGCTGCCGGGATTCGGCGTCTTTGAAGGGCAGACCAAAAGCGGCGTCGATTTCGCTGTGATCGACCTGATGGGCCGGGTGTTCATGAACGGCACCAACGACCCATTTCACGCCGCCACTCATCTGCTGGAAAACATCAAGGCGAAGGTTATCGTGGTCGACTTCCACGCGGAAGCCACCAGCGAGAAGGTTGCCATGGGCTGGCACCTCGACGGCCGCGTAACGGCGGTCCTGGGCACGCATACCCACATCCCCACCGCTGACGAGAGGGTGCTGCCCGGCGGCACAGCCTACCAGACCGATATTGGCATGAGCGGACCCTACGACAGCGTGATCGGCGTCGAAAAGGACCTTGTGCTGCACCGTTTCCTCACCGGCATGCCGGGCAAATTCGAGGCGGCAAAGGGCAACCCGAAAATGTGCGCCACCCTCGTGACCTGCGATCCCTCAACAGGACGCGCCTCGGCAATCGAGCGGATCATGCTGGGGGAATAACGCAACGCTGCAAATCCTATGAGGTTGGCACGTGATCCGGGCCGTTTCCTGGCCGGCGCGCCGATGGGGTCCCCTCCCCCAGAAACCCCATCACTGCCAGAAAGCAGATTGCGCTCCACGAACAATAGCAAGGGAGACGTTAAGAAATCATAAGGGTCATGTGTCACGCCTGACCGAAGTCGCGAGCACTACGCAAAGGCTTATATATTGCTGCCTATCGAAGCGGATTTGTCTGTCTGCGTGCGCAGTCCCCGCGGCTACCGCACACATTCATTAGTGCACGGTGACCGCAACCGACACGGACGTATGGGAATTAAAAGTACTGTTGCCCGAGTAGACAGCATAAATCGCGTGCATTCCGGTGCTTAGGGTCGACGTAGTCCAGCTGGCAGCGCCGCCGCTCATGGTAATTGTCGCCAGTGTTGAGCTACCTTGCTTGAATGCAATTGTTCCCGTCGGCGTTCCATTGCCCATCGTCGATGTAAGGGTTGCCTTGAACGTGACTGCCTGTCCCTTTGCTGGACTACTGTTGGATCTGGTAATTGCGATATGCGTTCCGCCCTGGTTGTACAGCACGGGCAAAGCAGTGGATTGATTCAAGGCTACCGCGAGGTCCTGGGCCCCATCGCCATTGAAGTCGCCGCTCACGATCGACAGCGGGCTCGCGCCGACGTGGTACACGGCCGCCGGGCCGAAGCTTCCCGTCCCCGTGGCATAAAAGACTCTAACCGTCTTCGAAACCGCTTCTGCAACAGCCAGATCCGATAGCCCGTTGCCACGCAGCGAGACGGCAGCAACACTCGACATACTTCCGCCAGAGGAAACGGTGAGCGTCGTACCGGCCCTGAATCCCCCGGTTCCGTTTCCCAACAGGATTGAAACCTTCGAAAAGCTGATGACCGCAATGTCGAGATTTCCATCTCCATTGAAATCGCCAACCGCCAGATCGACTGGATTTGCGGTTACTGAATATTCCTTTGCCGCCTGGAATGTTCCATCTCCTTTTCCCAGGAACACGCTTACCGTCGAAGATCCGTGATTTGCCGTGATGGCATCGAGCTTCCCATCCTTATTCAAATCGCGCAGCACGATTGCATTCCCGTCGGTCCCGCCCAGGCTGTAGTTCACTTCCGGCTTGAACGTGCCATCGCCGTTCCCAAGGGACACAGTGAGTTCTGTGCTGCCCACACTTACCAGGTCCGCCTTGCCATCCCCATTCAGGTCGCCAGCAGCAGTCGCATAATCGGGCACCGTCCACGTGGAAGTGCCGATATTCGCGGGCTGAGAATGCGGCGGGCTGAACTGGGCGGCGCCGTTGTTGAACATTACTCCAAAGCGCGTCAGGATATCGACATTGCCGTCGGAATTGAAGAAGCTCAGGCCCAGGGGCCCAATACCTCCGCCTGTCTGAAAGATTGCCGGCTTCGTAGTTAGCTTCGTAGAGTTGTTCCCGAGCGCGAGATACACGTATTCGCTAAAACCGGATATATTGCCAACATTGTGGCCTCGAATCACAGCGTCTGCCGTGCCATCATGGTTTAAATCCGACGCCTTCAGATCATAAGCGTAGCTTTGAATTTCCGTCGCATTCGTCCCAGCAAAACGGCCGCCTCCCTCATTCAGAAATACTTGCACTCCTGTGTCGTTCACCAGCAACAGATCGCGTTTGCCATCGCCATTTACGTCAGCAGTCAGGAGAGCCGCAAAGGGCCTCCCTGAGTCCGCGACAGCGTAGGTAGCTACCGGCGCGTTTGTCAGTCCTGTTGTGGAGCTTGCCAGCTTCACTACAATGGTCTGACTGAAGTGGTTAAAGACGGCAAGATCCTGGCGGCCGTCTCCACTCAGGTCTCCCACGGCCAGCGCCATCCCGCTGTTTCCCGCATCGGCGGTCGTGCCCGCATGAAAGGTTCCATCACCGTAGCCACGCAAAATGAACAGTGACGGAATCTCGCCCGTACCCTTGTAGTCGATCGTATCGCCGGCGTTCGCTAGAACAAGGTCGGGAATCCCGTCCCCGTCGTAGTCCACAATGGCACCCTGGAAATAATTGCCGTATCCACCCAGGCTGACCGATGGCTTCACATTGAACGTGCCGTCTCCCTTGCTGAGGAGGATCTGATAACTGTCGAAGCCCGACATTGCCAGATCCTGCAGACCGTCACGGTTCAAATCTCCGAGCGCCATCCGGATGGCGTCTGGTCCTAAAACGGTCGTTTTGGGTGATCCAAATGTTCCATTTCCATTGCCGGGGAAGACGATGACTTCCCGGGTTGCGAAACTGTTCACTCCGACGGACAAAATAAGGTCGGAACGAGTGTCATTCGTGATCTTCCCTACCAGGATCCCAGTGGGAACCCCGGAACCGAAGCTGACCGAACTCGGCGCTCGAAAAGTCCCATCGCCATTCCCCAAATAAATGTTGATGACACCGGTTGATAGAGCCAGGGCAAAGTCAATCTTCCCATCGCCATTAAAATCTCCCGCGCCGACGAAGCCAATGGTCCTGTTGGGGATCGATGCCAGGACCTTGGGACTCCCGAAGCCGCCGCTCGAGTTCCCCAGCGCCAAAGTCACATTCCAGGTGGATGCCGTGCCGTTCGGAGCCACATAGGCCAGCATGTCGGTGTGATGATCACCGTTGAAGTCTGACGTGACCGCGCTGAACGTAAGACTGCCGCCCAACGTGTAAACGGGTGCGCGCGCAAACCGGTTTTGTGCCGGTATAACCGTCGGAATGAAGAGAACAGCTAGAACGGCAACCCGTGGGAGGCACCTTTGCAGGTGGGAGCAGGAAACCATGGGGTGGACCCTGTGCTTTCCAATGAATTGAATACCGAAAAAGCCGCTAGGAGGAGACAGAACTGCCCTTTACAGGTTGAGTCTTTGATGAATAACGAGTTTTGGCAGTTGTCCGACACCATCCACCGTGTGCTTCGTGATGACCCATCCCGATGCGAAGAGCGGGAAATACAAAAGCGGAAAATCATGAGATTCGGAGACTGGCAAAATTGCCAGTGTCCCCTCAATCCGTCTCGCCTTAAGGTTAGTTTCTGAAAAGGGGAGGAACTAATGAGGCACTCAAGGTTTCAAGTACATGGCGTTCTATTGCTGCTCCTGCTGACTGCGGCTTGTAAGAAATCCGATTCGGGTAGCCCTGAGTCAGCTGCGGCTCCCGCTGCTGCTCCGGCAGCTGCGCCGGCTGCCGCTCCAGCTGCTGCTCCCGCCGCAGCGGCACCTTCCGGGCCACTCCCTTCCTTCTCTGCCGCACAGAAGATCGGTATGTTCGCGTATCCGAAGAACAATCAGACCAGCGACCAGCAATTGCGAGATGAATACGACTGCTACACCACGGTCCAGCAGCAGACCGGAATCAACCCGGACGCGGCGGCTCCCTCTGGTCCGTCGGCAGCGGAAGTTCAGGCTGCTCAGCAGCAGGCTGCCGATAACGCACCGGAAGCGAAGGGTGGACGAGCGCGCGGAGCCGCGAAAGGCGCCGCTGGGGGAGCAGTCATCGGGGCGATTGCCGGTGATGCCGGAAAGGGTGCGGCCATCGGCGCAGGGGTTGGCACGGTTCGCGGTGGACGACAGCAGCGCAAGGCGAATGAGGCTACAAAAGAACAGGCGGCTCAATCGGCCGGCGCAGACATGCAGCAGCAAGCTAGTCAGACCCAGGCCGCATACAACAAGCAAATGGATACCTTCAAGAGAGGGTTTTCGGCTTGCATGGACGCACGCGGATATTCCGTCAAATAGTTGCGCTCTCAACCATACTTCAAATGAGTGCGCTCAAGGATCATCGCAGCGCTTGCGGATCATTCATTCATCCCAGCGCACAATAGAGACTGCGGGTGCCCCATCCAAGCTCTGCTTGGGTGGGGTTTTTGACTTCTGACCGCTGACTACTGTCCTTCGGATCGCCCCTAACTCCTTTGTTGAGAGGATTCTGCGGGTAAGTCCAATGCTGAGAGGATTTTAGCGCGATACCCCTCCGGCAAACCATTGAAAACAAGGAATTTCCTTACAGAATCCGGGAGGGGGGTAGCCGCGTGTACCAAAAAAGCGGTACGCCTCACGAATACACTCGGAAGCTAAAAGCTGAGAACTAGCAGCTCGAAGCCGGCACTCTATTGCGGCGGTGGAACCTGCCAGGTCTTGGCAACCGGCGAAGTCTCCGGAACAGGGTCTGCTGTCGCCATCGGAGCAAGAGAATGCGTCGCCTTGATCAACTTCCCTTGCCGCGTGAAAGTCATGGTCCACTTCATCGGGCGCGGCAGAGCCGTCGCATCGGCGAACTTGATGACTTCCTGGTTCTTGTCCGTTGCCTTGTTCACGTCCATGATCGCAGCGAGGGCTGGAACCGGCTTGTGGACAACAGGCATTTCATCCGGCGATGCGATCTGCGGATGCGCTCCGGCAAGAGCTGCATAGCAGAGGCCGTTCCCCAGCCAGTCCGGGTCGCTTGCCGGCGATTCTTGCGCCCCTGATTCTTCCACCCGGATGTGGTTGAAGGCCGAGATGGTCATTGCGTTGATCGGCGCGGGCGCCCAGAGCGAGTATCCCCGGCGCAGCACGGGAATAATGCGCACCCTGCCCACCTCGCCACGCGGGATGGAGGCCGAGAAGACCGTGATATCGCCGACGCCGTTGTCGCGCATGAACTGGAGAAACAGGTGATTGGGCAGAGCCGGACACACCACCTGCTGATAATTCCAGTTCGTCTTATCGAAATCGAATCCGGAGAATGCGGCATGCTCGGTGATAGAAGCTTCCGAATCGGCAACCAGCAGGCGATCGCTCTCGGTCATGCGGTCCGCAGGGCGAAACTCGACGCTGTAAGCAGGGTTTTGATTCGAGGTAATTGCGAACGGCCTTGGCTCAACATGCGGCGGGACAATCTTGCCGTTAATGGTCCCTTCAGAGGCTTGGTCCGGCGGCGCCTGGGCCAGAATTGGGACGCAGAGCACAGCCATCAAGGCAGCTTTCACAACGAGGGGGAAGACTCTGCATCTCACCATGCGACCTCAGACTACCACTCAACAAAGTCGTGAACGAGCTTGAAAAGACAAACAGGGCAGCCCTCGCGGACCACCCTGCATGTCACCAGGAGCTTGTCAGGCGGATTCTTCGGCGGGCTATGCTTCAACCCGCCGAGTCGCATTGCATGAATGAACTCATTTTCCTGTCGGACGATGAGCCGCTGCCGGCTTGTGCGCCGGAGCAGCCTTCTTCGATTGCAGAATGCCTTCCTTCAACACGATCTGCGCACTCTGAGCTACGGTTGGTGTCGCAGGAATCTGCGTGAAGGTGTCGTAGGTGCCATCGAGCTCAGGACCGCCATCCTTCAGCAGTTTGAGTTCGGAGCCGACTGCCGGAATCTCCTTGTCGGCCAGCGGCGCCTTCATGTTGACGATGAAGTCCGCAGTCTTGGCGTCCTTCGCGTCCTGAGTCACAGCAACCTTGATTTGGGAAGCGGTGGCCTCGATGACGGTTCCTGGGACCGGAGTCTGCTTGCCCTGCAGCAGTCCCCAGAGCTTGTCCGCATCTTCCTTCGATCCAAGCGCCAGCACAGTTTCCTTGTCGGCCAGTGCCAGCGTGCTGAGGTCAGGCGTGGATGCGATCAGATCGTGGATCTGCTCGGCCGGGGTCTTGGCTTGCGGGATCACAAAGCCCTGCGCGGGGAACAAGCTGTTGGCAGCCTGGGACTTGATGTCGTCCAGCCCCTTCAGGTCGCCGTGGTGCTTCTTGTAGTAGTACTCGAGCTTGGGTTCAATCTGAGCCTTGTAGTTGGCGGGGGCAAAGTTCCAGGCGCGAGCGTAGAACCAGCATGCCATCGGAAGGTCCCTGCCCTCGGGCTTGGTATAGGCTTCGGCGAGCATCAGGGTGTCCGCCAGTCCGAGCCCGCTCTTTGTCGCCTCGGGCGGATACAACATCAGTTCCTTCTTGTACTCCTCGATCCCGCCCTTGACGTCCTTCTTGGCGGTGATGTCATCCACGGCGAGGGCGGAGTGGAAGACCGGGTATGTGGCAGAGGTCTGCTTCTTCCAGTCATCGTCGGAGACACCGGCAGGCTTGGGAGCCGCAAGCCCCTTGTTCGCCAACGCGGCAGCATCATCGCAGGTTTGCGTATCAGACGTCTTGGCGCACTGGCTCTTCTTGATGTAGACAGAAATGAAAATCGCCTTCAGGTTGTCGGGATCCACCTGGAGCAACCGGCTGGCCGCGCTGAGCGTCTTGTCCGCATCGCCCAACTGCTGATAGGTGTCGACCAGCGAGTCAAGCACTGCCTTCTTCACAACACTTTGAGGATAGGCAGTCAGAAATCCCTCCAGGGCTGTCGCCTTGGCCTTGGGATCGGACTGCGTGGTGGCCATTTGATAGGCATTGAACTCGGCGGGATCTTTGATCGAAATCGTGGATCCTGCGCGCGCAGCGTGGGTGCGAAAACGAGGCTGAAGCTCGCCAACGCCATCACAGATGCAAAGACAAACTTCTTCATTCAGTGCTCCTGGGAGTTGCGGAAATGGAAATCAATACTCAAGCACTCGCTCGCGGAAACTGCATCCGTTCTGCTTTTGGTGAAACGACAGAATGACGGATAGACATTCCCACGATGTCCAATGCGGTGTTGGGAGGATTATAGAAAGCCACGTCAATTGTGACAAGCAACCGTTTGTCTGGAAATGGCCCAGGGTTCCCGCGAGGCATCCTCCCCACCTGCGTCCTCGCGGGAATTATCCTGCCCTCAAAAGAGAAAGGATGCGCGCCGCCCCCCATTCCGGCACACCGCATAAACCGCTTAGACACCAAAAACACAAAAAGTGTTTCCTGAGTGATTTAGCCGGTGGTACGGAATGTCAGGACGGCTACAGAAGCATCCGGACCAGTTCCGCCTGTTCGGCCAGAAAGGCATCGTGACCGTGAGTGCTGGCCATCTCGCGGTACTCGGCGTCAACCCCGGCGGCGCGAATTGTCTCGGCGAATTCCCTGACCGAATCTGGCGGAAACAGCCAGTCGGAGCTGATTCCCACAAAAATCAGGCGGGCGCGAATGCCGCCGAAGGCTTCCCGCGGCGAAGCACAGCCATTCAGCGGGTCCCAGGTGTCCATGGTGCGCAGAATGGCCAGGTAGGAATTGGCGTCGAAGCGGTCGATGAACCGCTCTCCCTGGTGATCGAGGTAGCCGGCGATATCGAAACGCCCGCCAACCAGGCCGCCACCCTGGTCGTCGAGGCTCCACGGGTTCTCGCCATTCCGGTTGGGATTGCGGGCGAAGCGCTCGTCGAACAGCGTCGGCAGACTTGTAGCTGATCATTCCGATCTGACGCGCCAGCGACAGCCCCTGCCGCGGCGGGCGCTGCGGCAGATAGTATCCGCCATCCCACTCGGGATCGTTCTGAATGGCCTGACGCTGCAGGTGGTTCAGCGCCAGTCCCATGGCAGAGAGCGGCGCAACGCCAATGATCGCGGCGCGCTCCACGCGCTCCGGGATCATGAATCGCCCACTCCAGCGCCTGCATGCCGCCGATGGAGCCCCCCAGAACCAGGCGCAGGCGGCGGATGCCAAGCGAGTCGAGCAACTGCGCCTGGGCCCGGACGTTGTCGCGAATCGAGACCAGTGGAAAGTCCGGACCGTAGACAAGGCCCGTTTCGGGATCGACGGAGCCCGGTCCGGTTGAACCGTAGCACGAGCCGAGCAGGTTGATGCAGATGACGAAGTCGTGTTCGAGAGACAAGACCGCGCCGGGAGCGAAGATCTCCGGCCACCAGGAACCCACCCGGGCCGAACCGGAGAGCGCATGGCACACCAGCACGGCGTTGTCGCGTGCGGCGTTCAGCCGTCCGTAGACGGCGTAGTGCAGCGTAGGCCGAGCCAGCGTGCGCCCGCTCTCCAGCAACAGGTGCTGATCGAGCACGAAGTCGCCTTCATATGTGGGCTCCAGATCTGCGGACCGAGCCGGCGCAGAGCCGGCCCCCGCGGATAGAGCCCCGGTTTGCAGTTCCGACGTAGCCTTCATTTTGCAGCCAGACCTGCCGGTTCGGACTTGCCTGAGAACGCGTGCCCGTTGGCGGCCTCGATCGCCTGGTCGAGATCGGCGAGGATGTCGCGGATGTCTTCAATGCCGACCGAGAGGCGCACCAGCTCAGGCGTGACACCGGTGTCGGCCTGCTCCTCGACGGAAAGCTGCTGGTGGGTCGTCGATGCCGGATGAATCACCAGCGACTTGGCGTCGCCGATGTTGGCCACCAGCGAGAACAGCTCAAGCGCGTCGATGAGCTTCTTGCCTGCTTCGTATCCGCCCTTGATGCCGAAGGTGATCAGTGCGCCCTGGCCATTGGGCAGATACTTCTTCGCGCGCTCGTAGTAGCGGCTGGATTCGAGCCCGGGATAGTTGACCCACTCGACGCCGGGATGCTGCTCAAGATGGCTGCGCCACAGCCAGCGCATTCTGCGAGTGGCGCTCCAGGCGCAGGTGCAGCGTCTCAATGCCCTGCAGGAACAGGAACGCGTTGAACGGCGAAAGCGCCGCGCCGGTGTCGCGCAGTCCCTGAATGCGCGCCTTGAGGATGAAGGCCAGCGGCCCGAAGGCCTGCGTGTAGGAGAGACCGTGATACGAGGGATCAGGCTCAGTGAAATCCTTGAAGCGCCCGGAGGCGGCCCAGTCGAACTTGCCGGCGTCCACGATGACTCCGCCGATGCTGGTGCCGTGACCGCCGAGGAACTTGGTGGCCGAGTTGACGACGATGTCCGCGCCCCACTCGATGGGCCGCACCAGCGCCGGCGATGGGCGAGGTGTTGTCGATGACCAGCGGCAGTCCATGCTCATGAGCGATGGCGGCGAGCTTTTCGATGTCGGCGACGTCGAGCTTGGGATTGCCCAGCGTTTCGGTGTAGATGGCGCGCGTCTTGTCATTGATCGCGGCGCGCAATGCCGTCGAAGTCGTCGGCATCGACGAAGCGCACGGTGATGCCCAAGGCGCGGCAGCGTGTAGTGGAAGAGGTTGTAGGTGCCGCCATAGAGGGAGGTCGTGGAGACGATCTCGTCGCCGGCGCGCAGCCAGGGTGGTCATGGTCAGCGTCTCCGCCGCCTGGCCTGATGCCGTGGCCAGCGCCGCCGCGCCGCCTTCGAGCGCAGCCACGCGCTTCTCGAAGACGTCGGTGGTGGGGTTCATGATGCGGGTGTAGATGTTGCCGAATTCCTGCAGCGCAAACAGGCGCCCGGCGTGGTCGGCATCCTGGAAGAGGTACGACGTGGTCTGGTAGATGGGAACGGCGCGCGAGCCGGTGGTGGGATCGGGCGATTGGCCGGCGTGTACGGCAAGGGTGGCAAACTGTTGCGGCTTCGCTTCTGACATCGCGTTCTCCTTCGGTCTCATCGGTTGGGTGTGCGCGGCGGGGACGAGGCTGTGATGGAGCCACACCCAAGCCGAAAATCGAAAAGCCCGAATCCTCTTGAGGACCCGGGCCGCTTGGTTTCGAGATCGGTTGCGACTAGCGCATTCGCCGCTCAGAAAGCCACACGGACGGGTCCGCATGCGCATACACATGCACATGGCCATGACCTCAGATCCGTGATTACTTGCGTTCAGCATAAAAGGCAGTATCCGGGCACGCGAGGCGTGCCTGTCAAATTATTAAATCGGAAATCCACGGCGGAAAGACGACAAGCTGCTATTCGTCCGGCTTCCAGACGTACGCGCCGGGCTGAGGCAGTCCGATGTGCGCAAGCACGCGATAAACAAACTGCCGAGCCATCTCGGTGAAGTCGGCGGGGTGATTGTAAAACGCAGGAATTACCGGAAAGATCACCGCGCCGGCTTCCGCGGCGAGTGTCATGTTGCGCAGGTGGATGCGATTGAACGGCGTTTCGCGGACGCAGAGCAGGAGCGGCCGGCGCTCTTTGAGCGTTACGTCGGCGGCGCGGGCAATGAGCGAGTTGGCGAGTCCGTTGGCGATGGCGGCCAGCGTGCCCATCGAGCACGGCAGAACGATCATGCCGCTGGACGGATGGCTGCCGCTGGCGATGGCTGCGCCGATGTCGGCAGTCGGAGTGCTGAACGGTCTTTGCCGGCTTCGCGCCGAGCAACTTTTCGAGCAGATCGGTGCGGCCTGAGACTCCAGTTCTTCGGCGATCACGCGCAGGGAATTTTCCGAGGCCACGAAATGCACTCGCGCGACACGCGCGTCGGCTTCGAGCGCGCGCAGCAGTTCGCGGCCGAGGATTGCGCCAGAGGCTCCGGTGATCGCGACGGTGAGATTCATGCATGCATTCTGCTAGACTTCTCGCAAGCCTTCATCAGTGTCCTGTCTCAGCAAAACGAGTCCTCGAACGACTCGTCAAGCAGAAGCCTCCGAGTTCTCAGCAGGCGGCATGCGCTACAATCTCTTCGGAGCGAGACCCCGAGCTGAGAAGTTCGCCGTGACGCCGTGAATTGCTGCCGATGATTGCAAGAGCGATCGTCCGACGGTCACTTGCCATCGAGTCCTCAGATATCGACCAACCTGTCAACGGATCGCTTGAGGTCCGGCGAGCTCCAATCGATCATCCCAGCGTCATCGCCTTACCCTCTGCTTGGAACTGGCAGATCGATCTGTCGCATCGTACGCTCATCTCAAGACTCGCTTGAAGATCGCGTCCACATTGCCCAGCTGCCGCGTGTAGTCGAAGGTGCGCTCGAGCTTCTCCGGGCTGAGCAGTGCGGTGATCTCCGGATCCTTCGCCACTTCGTCGCGAAAGACAAGATCCTCTTTCCAGGCGCGCATCGCGTGAGACTGCACCAGCCGGTACGCATCTTCGCGCAGCATGCCGGCCTCGGCCAGATCGAGCAGCAACTGGCCGCTGAAGATCAGCCCGCCTGTGCTTTCGAGATTCTTCTTCATGCGCTCGGGATAAACGAGCAGGCGATCGATAAGATCGGTTGTCTTCGCCAGCAGATAGTCGGCCAGGATCGTCGAGTCAGGAAAGATCACCCGCTCGACGGAGGAATGCGAGATGTCGCGCTCGTGCCACAGCGCGACGTTTTCAAAGGCCGCCTGCGCATTGCCGCGCAGCACGCGCGCCAGTCCGCTGATCTGCTCGCTTGTGATCGGATTCTTCTTGTGCGGCATGGCCGAGGAGCCCTTCTGCTTTTCGCTGAAGTACTCCTGCGCCTCGCGCACCTCGGTGCGCTGCAGGTGGCGCACTTCGACGGCGATCTTGTCGAGCGTGCTGCCGATGATCGCCAGCGTGCGAGATGTAGGCCGCGTGGCGATCGCGCTGAATCACCTGCGTGGCAACGGGCGCGGGCTTCAGGCCGAGCCGCGCGCAGATGCGCTCTTCGTGCTCCGGCTTCAGATGGCCGAAGGTGCCGACGGCGCCGGAGAGCTTGCCGACGCGCATGTCTTCGGCGGCAGCATCGAAGCGGGCGAGGTTGCGCTGCATCTCGGCGTACCAGTTGAGCAGCTTGAGGCCGAATGTCGTGGGCTCGGCGTGGATGCCGTGCGTGCGGCCGATGGTCGGCGTGTGCTTGAACTCGACGGCGCGGCGCTTGAGCACTGCGAGCAGCGCCGCAAGCCCGTCGCGGATGAGCGCCGACGCCTCTTTGACCTGCAGGGCCTGCGCGGTGTCGACAACGTCGTTCGACGTGAGCCCGTAGTGCAGCCAGCGGGACTCGGCGTCCAGCCCCTGCGCTTTCAGGCTTTCTGCGACGGCGGTCGTGAAGGCGATGACGTCGTGCTTCACTTCGGCCTCGATCTCCTGGATGCGATCGGCCGAGAAGCTGGCCTTCGTTCGCGATGGCCTCAGCAGCGGCTGGCGGGAATCACGCCGTCCTCGGCCAGCACAGTGCTGGCCGCCGACTCCACCTGCAGCCAGCAGCGATACTTGTTCTCTTCGGTCCAGATGCGGCCCATCGCGGGGCGGGTGTAGCGATCGATCAAAGGCATGCTCCTGGCACAAGCACGACTCGCAGGCGCAGCCGCATTCAACGACCGTCAGCCAACTCTTGATTGTACGAGGTTAAGCGGCCTCAGGTGCGCGGAATGCCAAACCGCTTGTGCAACTCGTCGTAAAGCAGACCGCGGCCCGGCTTGTAGGGCTGGAACCACTCGCCGTCGATGACAAGCTGCGGAATGGCGCGCTTGCCCACGTGGCGGATGACTTCGGCGGAGGCAGCCGGATCCAGCGTCGACATTGATCTCGGTGTACTCAATTCCGTGGGATTCAAGAAACTGCTTCGCCGCCCGGCAATCCCTGCACCAGGCGGCTGTATAAACCTGCACCTTCATAAGTCCATTCTACTTGTGATGTCGCTGTTACCATCTGTGATGATGACCGCAGACGAGATCAAGAAGCTGCTGAATCTGGCTCCGCACCCGATGGAAGGCGGCTTCTTTCGCCGCACGTACACTTCAGCGGCGACGGTCGAGTTGCCCCGCGGCGTGCGCGCCCAGGGCACGGCCATCTACTACCTGCTGGAGGCCGGAACATTCTCTGAGATGCACGTTCTCGAGTCGGACGAGATGTTCCACTTCTATCTCGGCGATCCGGTGGAGATGCTGCAGCTTTATCCCGGACGGCAGCTCCGCCGTTGTTACTCTTGGACCGGATTTGGAGGCCGGCCAGCAGGTCCAGGTGCTCGTTCCGGCCGGCGTGTGGCAGGGAACGCGGCTGGTCGGCGACGGCAAAGTCGCGCTGCTGGGCTGCACGGTAACGCCCGGCTTCGATTTCGCCGACTACCGCAATGCCAGCTATGAGGAGTTGACGGCGAAATGGCCGGCAGAGGCGGAGCGAATCAGGGCTCTGACTCGGACTTGAGCGCGCGCCGTTCGCGAAAGAAGCTGCGCAGCAGCTCAGCGGCTTCTTCGGCGAGAATTCCCTGCTCCACCTGCATCTGGTGATTGAGTTGCGGATGGTTCAGCACCGAGAGCACCGATCCGGCGGCGCCTGCCTTGGGATCGGCGGCCGCAAAGACCAGCCGGTCGAGGCGCGCATGAATCATGGCTCCGGCGCACATGGCGCAGGGTTCGAGCGTCACGTAAGAGCGTGCAGCCGTTGAGGCGGTAGTTGCCCAGGAAGCTTGGCTGCTTCACGCAGGGCAACAATCTCGGCGTGCGCCGTGGGATCGTTGGTGCGGATCACGCGAGTTCTGGCCGCGCGCGATGATTTCGCCGTCATGGACGACGACGGCGCCGATCGGCACTTCGCCGGCGTCTGCCGCCTTGCGTGCTTCGGCAAGGGCGGCCTCCATGGCTTCGCAGATCCGAAATCATCTCGGGAATCATCTCTTTGATGCTATCGCTGCCGGCTGCTGCTGGGTCATGCAATGCAGCGCGCCCAGCCCCCAGATCAGATCGACGCAGTGAATACCGATCACTTCGCGGTCCGGGAACAGCTTCGGCAAGAATGCCGAGCGCGATGCGATCGTTGGGATCGTGAAATGTGGGCACCAGCACCAGTCCGTTGGCCACATAGAAGTTTGCGTAGCTGGCCGGAAGGCGCTGGCCGCGAAAAACCACCGGGCGCGGCATCGGCAATTCAATCATCGTGAATTGCTTTCCATCCGGCGTGCGCGCCGCCTTGAGACGTGTCGAGATTTTCGGCGAGCGGCGCATGGTTTGCATCGCTGGTGTTGGGCTCAACTGACGGTGACAATCGTCGATGGACCGACGAAGCGCGTGATGTCGTCTACGTGACCGTGCGTGTCGTCGCCGACAATTCCGCGGTCCAGCCAGATGACCTGGTCGATGCCGAGGTAGTCGTGGAACGCGTTCCAATCTGCTCGCGGCTCACCCCGGGATTGCGCTGCTGCACTTCGCTCAGCAGGCACTCTTCGGTCGTGAGCAGGATGCCCTGCGCCATTCGTGTCGATGGACCCGCCTTCGAGCACGAGGCGATGCGTGCCGCCATCTTCGCCTGGCGATGCAAGGTTGCCATCTGGCAGGCTGAGCAGCTTCTGCCACTCGCCCGGGCACCTGGTCGTCGAGTTGCCAGTCGGAATACTTGGCCCACGCATTGAAGTGCCAGTTCGTGATGGCGACCTGGCCATCCGCGTTCGCGAACGAAGATCGGGCCGGAGTCGCGCGTCCAGACGCGATCGGTGGGCCACGAGTGGAAGCTGACCTGGTCCAGATGTCGCCCCGGCGCGGCAGAGAATGCCTGCGGCGCGACGCTCGGCCGTCTCAGTCCTGAACGAGGATGTGCACGCGTTCGCGGACGGAGAGCAGGCGAACGATCTCGGCATAGATCCACGGAATCGCCTGAAATTTCCCGGGCCAGTCCGTCGGATTGTGCGGCCACGCCAGCCAGGTGGCCTCGTGCGGCTCCCATTCGGCGGGCATGCGATAGCCAAGTTGCGCGCGGAGTCTTGTCGGACGATTGAAGAGGCATCCCTACTTGTTTTCTCCGCTCGACAATCTGGGTCATGTGCACGGATCGAGAAAGCGCTTCGTGATGGGCGCATACGCGTCGATGCGGCGGTCGCGAAGAAACGGCCAGTTGCGGCGCGTCTCTTCCAGAAGCGCCAGGATCGATTTCGCCGAGAAGAATCTCTTCCGCGTCGTGCGAGGCCTTCGCGATGATGCGGCCGAAGGGATCGGCGAGGAAGCTGCCGCCCCAGAACTCAAGGCCCGGACCCTCGACGCGATTGCCGCGCACATCCCCGTTCTCGTGGCCAACGCGGTTCACCCCGGCAACGTAGACGCCGTTGGCAATGGCGTGGGCGCGCTGAATCGTCTGCCATGCATCGTATTGCGCTGCGCCGAACTCATCCTTCTCCGCCGGATGCCAGCCGATGGCGGTGGGATAGAACAGCACCTCGGCGCCCTGCAGCGCGGTGAGACGCGCTCCCTCGGGATACCACTGATCCCAGCAGACGAGCGTGCCGACGCGGCCGAATGCCGTGTCCACGGCCTGGAATCCAAGATCGCCCAGGCGTGAAGTAGAACTTCTCGTAGTAGAGCGGATCGTCTGGAATGTGCATCTTGCGATAGACGCTGGCGATGCTCGCCATCCAGTGCTCAGCGTGACCGCCGTGTTGTGATAGAGCCCCGGCGCGCGGCGCTCAAAGAGCGAAGCAACGATGACCACGCCGAGCTTCGCGCGCAACCTCTGCCGAGCTGCTGCGGTGGATGGGCCGGGAATCGGCTCCGCGAGATCGAACAGGCGGAGGTCTTCGCGCTGGCAGAAATACTGGGCGCGAAAGAGTTCCGGCAGGCAGACGATGTTCGCGCCGAGCCGAGCAGCTTCGCGAATGTGTCGGATCGCCGACTGCAAGGTTCGCGTCCGGATCGGGGCCCATGCGCATCTGCACCAGGCCAACGTTGTATTTGCGCGTCGTTTTCCATGTCAGCAAAGATATCCTTCAGATCAGCTTCCGCTGAGGCAATGCAGCAAGGCCAACCCCGCACGGCGGGATTGGCCTCAGAAGTCGCTCGGCTGCACGCCGTGCCTATTCTTCGAGAATCAGGACCGCGGCGGCAATCGTTGTCGTCCAGAGTCCGCGCTTGTCGCCCACGGCCGACTGGGTCACATTGCTGGTGCGAACAATCTTGTTGGAGATGCGGTAGATCTCTTTCTTCTCGTCCCAGCTCTTGTCCGGATCGAAGTCCACATCAAGCGTCGTGGCCAGCATCTCGGCGGCCAGTTCCTCGGCGTACTCGCCGGCCTGCTCTTCGGTTTCGCCGAAGCTGTGGTGCTCGCTCAGGTAGCCGTAGGTGTCGCGATCGGCCGGAATGGCAACGCCGATGCTCGAAACGACGAGTCGATGCGGCTCGCGGGTGGAGTTCTCAGCGATCACCGCGAAAACAACTTCGCCGTGATTGAGATACTTCAGTCCTTCTTTGCGCGAAATGACCTTGCAGCGCGGCGGAAAGATGGAGGAGACGCGCACCAGGTTCTGCGAGGCAATACCGGCATCCCGAAGGGCCAGCTCAAAGGAGGTCAAACGCTCCTTGTGTTTGCCTACACCCTTGGTGAAGAAAATCTTCTTCGGGACCATGCTTTTTCCCAATTTCTATGTTCCTCCGTGAGGTTAAGACGGTCGGTTAATTCGTTCCCGCATGAGTTTATCGCATCCAGACCCGTAAGCCTAAGCCCCAAATCGATTTCATCAGGACATTTACATCTCGTGCGAGTGCGAGGTAAATGATTTCGCCAGACAGGCCCGACTGGATTGCCCAGGCTGCATGCGCTTTTCTTTGCGGCGAGGACGGAACTTTTTGCGAGCGCGGGTGTTCAACATGGGATGAAGTTGACACTGATTTTCGGTTTGTCCTTGCTTGGCGTCGAACTGGGCTGTGCATTGGCCATAGCTCAGGAGAATGCAAGACCGATGCTCCCGGACCATTCTCAGCCACCGGCGGTGCGTGCCAGCGACCCCGATGGCGGACCCGGTGCCTCTGGAATGGGTTCCACCGGCACTGACAGACCTGAGACTGCAGGCCGCACGTCAAGTCAGACTTCACGCTCGACCGTGCAATGCTTGGCGATGGCGGCAGGAATGGTTCCGGACAGCGGATTTGCCGACCCGCCAGGCGATCAACAAGCTTGATGGTGTGAGCGTTCATCTGTTGCGCTTTGGAGCGGGGGAATCGCCGATGAACGGGAAGTTGAGGCAATTCGTGCCTCCTATCATCTTCGCGGATGGAAGCACGTCGTCACTGCCACGAACACCGGCGGCCCGGTTCACAACGAGATCACGGATGTATGGTTTGTGCTGGATGGCATCAATGTTCGCGGAGCAGTTGTGCTGGCGGAGACGCCGAAGAGCCTCACTCTTGTGACAGTGGCAGGCAACCTGAGCCCAGTGGATTTGATGCATCTGCGCGGTCACTTCGGCATTCCGCGGCTCGACGCAGACGACTTCAGAGACCCCGGCGTGCGATAGCACTCTGCGGGAGTCACCTTCACGTGCGATGGTTCGTGCACGGCCTCGAGACCTGCGGATGACTCCCGCCGTTCGCATGCGCCAGCGTTGCCACCCCTAAATTGCAGGTGTTAGCCTCTCTCTACATCGAGTCGAGGGAAGGAACACCCAAAAGACAATGCAAAACACTTACAACGGGCTGGAATTGCCGAAGGACGGCCAGCCTATCGAGTACAGCCACGGCCAATATCAGGTTCCCGACAATCCCATCATCCCTTTCATCGAAGGCGACGGCACCGGCCGCGACATCTGGAAGGCTTCGCAGCGCGTGTTTGATGCCGCAGTCGAGAAGGCCTACGGCGGCAAGCGCGCCATCAAGTGGTTCGAGATCTTCGCCGGCGAGAAGGCATTCCGCCAATTCAATACCTGGCTGCCCGACGACTCGGTGAACGCGGCGCGCGATCTGCGCGTTTCCATCAAGGGACCGTTGACGACTCCGGTGGGCGGCGGCATTCGCTCTCTGAATGTGGCGCTGCGCCAGATTCTCGATCTCTATTCCTGCGTTCGGCCTGTGCAGCTACTACCAGGGCGTGCCCAGCCCGGTGAAGCATCCCGAAAAAGTCGACATCGTCATCTTCCGCGAGAACACTGAGGACGTGTACTCGGGCATCGAGTTCAAGCAGGGCAGCGCGGATGCGGGCCGGCTCATCGAGTTCATCAACGACGACCTGCTCAAGGGCGGCAAGAAGAAGATCCGTTCCGACTCGGGCGTGGGCATCAAGCCGATCTCCATCTTCGGCACCAAGCGCCTGGTGCGCTATGCCATCCGCCATGCGCTTGAAACCGGCCGCAAGACCGTCACGCTGGTGCACAAGGGCAACATCCAGAAGTTCACCGAGGGCGCATTCCGCGAGTGGGGATACGAGGTTGCCGTGGAGGAGTTCCGCGAGCAAACCATCACCGAGCGCGAAAGCTGGATCCTCGGCAACGTGGATGCCAATCCGGGAATCACGGTCGAAGAGAACGCCGCGCTGATCGAGCCCGGCCTCGAGTTCGGCAATCAGGCCTTTCGCGATGAGCTCTACGCTGAGATCAAAGGCGTGCTCGACTCCATCGGAAAGACGCACGGCAACGGCGCGTGGAAGAACAAGATCCTCATCAACGACCGCATCGCCGACTCCATCTTCCAGCAGATCATCATTCGCCCTTCGGACTACAGCATTCTCGCCACTACGAATCTCAATGGCGATTACATCTCCGACGCAGCGGCGGCGCAGGTGGGCGGTCTTGGCATTGCGCCGGGCGCCAACATCGGCGATGGCTACGCCGTGTTCGAGGCGACGCACGGCACGGCGCCGAAGTACGCCGACAAGGACATGATCAATCCCGGCTCGGTGATCCTGTCGGGCGTGATGCTGCTCGATTTCATCGGCTGGAAGGAAGCAGCCAAGCTGATCGAAGATGCGATGGAGAAGACGATTCAGCAAAAGTTCGTGACATACGACTTCGAGCGTCAGACCGCCGGCGCAACCAAGGTCGGCACGAGCGAGTTTGCCACGCGCATTATTGGAAACATGTAAGCAGTTGTCAGGGGTCAGTGACTCAGTGATCAGAACCCCTGTGAGAACGGAAAACTGAACAGTGATCAGTGAACGCAGTTCACTTGGAGAAGAGAAATGCGGAAGAAGGTAAGTATTGTTGGCGCCGGCAACGTGGGCGCCACGGCGGCACACTGGATTGCGGCCAAGGAACTGGCCGATGTGGTGCTGATTGATGTTGTGGAAGGCGTGCCCCAGGGCAAGGCGCTGGATCTGCTCGAGGCGATGCCGATTGAGAAGCGCGATGTGCACGTCACCGGGTCCAACGACTATGCCGCCACGGCAAATTCTGACATCGTGGTGATTACCGCCGGCATTCCGCGCAAGCCCGGCATGAGCCGCGACGACCTGCTGCACACCAACTTCAAGATCATGTCGGACGTGGTGCAGAAAGTCGTTGCGCAGTCGCCCGAGTGCATTCTCATCATCGTCTCCAATCCGCTCGACGCAATGGCGCAGGCCGCGTACCGGCAGGCCGGCTTCAATCGCGAGCGCGTGATCGGCATGGCCGGCGTTCTCGACTCTGCCCGTTTCCGCACATTTATCGCCGAGGAACTGAACGTCAGCGTCGAGAATGTGACCGCTTTTGTGCTGGGCGGCCACGGCGACACGATGGTTCCACTGGCGCGCTACTCCACCGTTGCCGGCATCCCCATCACCGAACTGATCGCGCCCGACCGTCTTGAAGCGCTCGTGCAGCGAACACGCGACGGCGGCGCCGAGATCGTGAAGCACCTGAAGACCGGCAGCGCATACTACGCTCCCTCGGCGGCAGCCGTGGAGATGGTTGAGGCGATTCTCAAGGACAAGAAGAAGATTCTGCCCTGCGCGGCCTATCTTCAGGGCGAGTACGGCATCGAGGGCTACTACATCGGTGTGCCCATGCAAGCTGGGCGCAGCGGGGCTCGAAAAGATCATCGAGATCAAGCTCACACCGGAAGAAGACGCGGCACTGAAGAAAAGTGCGGCTGCGGTGAAGGAGCTTTGCGCGGTAATTGGCGTCTAGGGTTCCGGCAATTCGAATCCGCTTTTGTAATTCAGCAGGCCACTGCACCACGCAGTGGCCTGCGTCGTTCGAGCCTCAACCGAACGGTTGAGAACCCCGCCCATCGATTGTACGAAGACGAGTGAGCCCTCGAAGCCCCAGACTTCAAGGGAAATCACTATGCAGCCTCCGTTGATTTCGTTCCCGACTTCAAGCTCACGGAGAAGCGCAATCGATGTCTGACGACGCGCACAACGCATGCGCCGCTCTATTTTGACACCCGCGCGCACCATTTTGCCAAGCTGTACAGCTTTTCAAGGAGAGCCATGTTCGCGATTCGTAGGCGCCATTCTCTGCCTCGCACTCGCCCTGGGCACTGCCCACGCGCAAAGCAACTACGCGGTCGTGCGCGGATCGATTCTCGATCCTCAGCACCACGCGATCCCTGGCGCACATGTTCACATCAGAGCCGTTGACACAGGCGCTGAGCGCGAAGTCTCTGCAAACGCAGACCGGGCTTGTATGAGATCGCGGGCTTGCAGCCCGGGGCTTATACGCTGACAGTGGACAGCACCGGATTCGCGCAGGCCACCCAGAGCATCAATCTCGAGGTCGGCCAGCAGGCTACGCTCGACCTCCAGTTGCACCTCCAGAGCGACACGCAGACGGTCAAAGTCGAAGCATCGAGCGAACTTCTCAAGACGCAGGACGCGAGCGTTGGCGAAGTCGTGGACCAGCGCTCGGTCGATTCCCTCCCCCTGAACGGCCGCATGCTGATTGACCTTGTACTGACAGTGCCGGGAGCGCATGTGAGCCATGGCGCCGCGACCGGCGACATGAATCCGCTCTACTGGAGGCCGGGACAGCGCTCCGCTGTCAGCATCGGCGGCAGCCGCCCCAACGGCAATTACTTCCTGCTCGACGGAGCCACCAACACCGATCCCACGTTCAGCACCCAAAACCTGAGCGCCTCGCCCGACGCTGTGCAGGAGTTCCAGGTGCAGACCGGCAGCTACTCGGCTGACATGGGCGGCGCAGGCGGCGGCCAGATCAACATCGTCACCCGCTCCGGCACGGGCAAATTCCACGGAACAGCCTACGAATTTCTGCGCAACGGTGCAATGGATGCCCACTCGTTCAACCAGATGGGCGACTCGAATTTCCTGGTCCAGAACAACTTCGGCGCATCGCTCGGCGGCCCCGTCTGGCGCACACGAAAGACCTTCTTCTTCGTGAACTACGAAGGCTTCCGCAACGTCGAGACCATGGTCATGGTCGACACCGTGCCTACGCCGGAGGAAGTGTCTGGGGACTTCAGCCAGAGCGGCGTGGACATCTACGATCCGACGACCACCGCACCCAATCCCAACTACAATCCCAGCCTGCCGGTCAGCAAGGCGAACCCTCAATACATTCGCCAGCAATTCGAATACAACGGCGTGAAGAACGTGATCCCCCCGAGCCGGCTGACCCAGGCAGCATCCATCATGCTCAACAAGTACACGCCCCAGCCGAACACCATGGACATGGGCGTCGATGACGATGATGGGCCAGCCAACTGTGGTCGGCGCTGGCAACGACGCCAACAACTACCTCGACACTGCGCAAGCAGCGCATGTACAACGACCAGGGAACCGCGCGCGATCGACCACAACTTCGGGAACGGCGATCTGGCATTCTTCCGCTACTCGGCGGCAGGCGAGTATGGCTTCATGCCGGAAGGTCTGCCGGGCTTCGGCTTCTATCACGACAATCTCTCGCAGCACGGCATTCTGGCGTGGAACCACGTCTTCTCTTCGCATCTGGTCAACATGGCATCGGGAGCCATTTCGCGCCTGAGCATGATGCACACCACCGAGAGCGCCAACAAGAATGACATCGTCACCGAGCTGGGAATTACCGGCATCGGCTTCGGCGGTCCCGCGGCGTGGGGCGCGCCTTACTTCAACGTGCAGGGTTATTCGCCGCATGGGCGACAACTACATCGCAACCCCGATGCACGCCTGGGACACGGTCGTCGAAGGCCGCGACACGCTCAACTGGCAGATCGGCCGCCACAGCGCAAAGTTCGGCGGCGCATACCAGTGGTTCATCTGGCCGATGTGGGGCTTCTTCCAGAATCGCGGCTACTACCAGTTCACCAACGGCTTCACCACGGAATACGCGCTGAACGACGGCAAGACGGGATCGTCGCTGGCCAGCTTCCTGCTCGGGCTGCCGGCCGCGCGGCAGGGCCAGGCTGGCGTGCCGCAGATGGACCTGCGCCAGTGGTACGCAGACGCATACGCACAGGACGCGTGGCGTCTGAATCCGCAACACAACACTCACCTACGGCTTGCGCTATGAATTCATGAGCCCGCTCGTCGACATCCGCTACACCAACAGCAATCTCGATCTGAGCAGCGGCGCGCCGCAGGTCTTCATCGGCGGCCAGAACGGGTATCCCACGCGGCCTGATGTATGCCAACCACGCCAACTTCGCACCGCGCTTCGGCATTGCCCAGAGCATTCCCAGGTCTCGGACTGGTGGCTCACGTAGCATACGGCATCTTCTACACGCCGGTCGACATGAACACCTGGTGCAACCAGCGCCACAATGTGCCTTACGTCTTCCCGCTGACCTCGCAGAGCGATCCGTTCATCCCGAGCATCCCCACCCTGAACTTTCCTGCACCCGTGCTTGGCGTATCGGTGGTCAGCTTTACCGGCGCTTCAGTTGCACGCGCCGCCGCAGTACATTGAGCAGTGGAGCGCTTCGCTCGAAAAGCAGCTGGGGCAGGAAACGACCGTTGAAGTCGGCTACCTGGGAGCAGGAGGATTTCCACCTTCAGCGCTCGCACCTGATCAACAATGCGCAGCCCGGTCCGGGCCTGATCCAGCCGCGGCGTCCTCATCCCAAGATCAGCTTCGTACCTAACACGGTGTTTCCCTCCGAATGTGACGGTGGCAAGCTCAACATTCCCTGTCAGCACCATCAACCTGCTTGAGAACACGTCGCAGAGCTGGTATGACGCAGGCTATGTCAACGTCCGCCGACGCTATGCGAACGGCCTCAGCTTCCTGGCCAACTACACGTTCGCCAAGGCGCTGGAGAACGCGCCCGACTTCCGCTCGCCGATGTTTGAGGCCGCCACTCCGCAGAACAACGACGACCTGAATGCGGAGAAGGGGCCGGGCTGCGACATTCGCAATCGCTTTGCCCTGAGCGCCGTCTACATCCTCCCGGGCTTATGGCATCAAGTCGCATGGCCCAGGCGCTCACCCGCGACTGGCGCGGCTCAGTTGTCTACCAGGCACAGACCGGCTTCCCGCTGCACAATCTCGGTCTTTGGCGATACCGCCAATGCCGGAACGGTTGTCGGCGAGAATCCGATCCGCGCCAACATGACCGGACCAGAAGGTCTTCCCATCGGGAACCCGGAATTCAACCACGTGGTTCAATCCCGGCGCGTTCGTCACCCCGCCTGCCTACACCTACGGCAACGTGGGCCGCAACTCAGTCTACGGTCCCGGATTGCAGACCATGGATCTGGGAGTGGTGCGCGAATTCAGCGTGGCTGAAAAAGCGCAGATTTGAAGCACGCGCTGAGTTCTTCAACGTGCTCAATCACACCAACTCGGCACTCCAAACCGGTTCGTGAACACGTCGAGCTTTGGCAGCATCACCGAGGTCTCGACGCCGGGCCGCGAGATCCAGCTGAGCGCCCGCATCAGCTTCTGATTGTTCAAAGTCGCAAGATGAAGGGCGAGGCACATTGCCTCGCCCTCACCCTTTTTAGGCTCTTCGCAACCGTGGAATTGTGAGAGATCGCGCCTTCTGAGTCAGCGGCTACCGATTCAGGAATTCCACCACTTTAGGACCGATCTCCGTCGCGCACTGGCCTGGCGCGAGATGGCCGCAGCCTTGTATCACATCCAGTTGTGATTGCGGAACGAGCCGGTGCATCTTCTCGCCCTGGCTTAGTGGTGTAATACGGTCCTCAGAACCCCACACGATCTGCACAGGCATCTTCAAGCGCGGCAAAAGATCGTCTGTCGTGTCGTGACCGAGCAGCATCGAGTCGATCGCACGATGAATGACCCATCCGTTGCGCCGTGAACTGCGCAGAATGTCTTGCGCGACAAAGCCAGGAACCCTGGGAGGATGGGGCATCAGCAGAACGTCGAGTTGGTCCACCTCGGCGGGAGTCGCCGGGGTAAAGAGCCGCGTATCCCACGCAGGCTTCTCGTTAATCCCAGCGCTATCGAACAGGATCAGGCGACGAACCCGCTCGGGGTGTTCGCCAGCGACGCGTTGCACAATCCATCCACCCATCGACCAGCCACCCAGATCGACCTGGCGCAGCGAAAGGGCATCCAGAAAGGCCACGACGACTGCAGCCTCGGCGGGCACAGAATACGAGAAATCAGCGGGCCGATCACTCTGACCGTAACCAGGAAGATCCGGCGTGTACACCCGGTAACCTGCCTTCGCCAGATAAGGCGCCAGATATCGCCAATCTTCCGAACGCCCGCCGAGCCCATGCACCAGGACGACCGGCCGCCCCGCGGGAGGGCCGGCGGCGTAGTAATGGACTCGATGGCCTGCGACGGTCACAAAGTTGCTTTGCGCGCCGGCGCGCCACATGCCCAGTTCAGCGAAGGCGTGGTAGAAGCTTAGTGGACGCATCCAAAGGGCAAGCGAAACCAGTGCCGCAAGGATCAAGAAAAATCCCGCCGACCACTTGAGCTTTCCCGATCGGGTCACCGGGCTTCTCGACTCTCCGATTCCAATGCTCGTGCCCTCTGCCAGCCGGCCTCAATGACGCGCACGGTCACGGGATCAAGGACCAGCGCGCTATGGCTGTTCCATTCTGCTCGCTCCACCCAGCGCACCGCGTCTGCATCCGAGGCCGCCTGCAAGGATCCTCCAACGACACGGCAAAGGTAGTCGGCAATCACATAGTGATACCGAACCCGGCCGTCCTCCCGATGGACCCTGTCCAGAAGCTCGATGAGTTCGACCGGCTCGACGGAAAGGCCAGTCTCTTCCCGGACTTCGCGCACCACCCCATCCTGGAGCGATTCGCCCAATTCCAGCATCCCGCCTGGAAGTGACCACTTCCCTTTCAGAGGTTCCTGGCCGCGGCGCACCAGCAACACCCGATTCTCCTCGACCACCACAGCGCCAACTCCCACCAGCGGTGTTTCGGGGAACTCTCTTTGAATGATCTTGGTCATGGGATCAACCCTTTACGATACCGCCTCCGTCCTAAACTTGCGTAACCATTTGAATTACTTACGCTAGCACTGCTCGGTCCCTGCATCATTCTCGGTCGGATATCATCAAACTTAAATAGAGGAACACAATCGTGGAATTCACGCTTCTCATCGACGGGATGCATTGCGGCTCGTGCATCAAGCGTGTCACGCTGGCGCTATCCTCGGTGCCGGACGTGCGGGTCGAAGAGGTTCGCCTGGGAGCAGCTCGGCTGAACTCGTCCGGAGTCGCCGCGCGCGCTGATGATACGATTGCCGCTCTCTCCACAGCCGGGTACACAGCACGTTTGGAACACTCAATGGATCAATGACCGAGCCCACGACAGAATCGCTCGCGTTGCCAGTTCTGGGAATGACGTGTGCTGCATGCCAGCATCACGTTGAGAGTGCTCTGCAGCGTACGAACGGGGTCAAGTCCGCACACGTGGATCTCATGGCCAATCGTGCGAGCGTGGTCTTCGACCCGCAGACGGCGTCTCCGGAGGAGCTGATTGAGGCCATCCGAAAAGCGGGCTACGATGCGGTGCTTCCGCGTCCGGGCGCGCCGGCAGCCGAACAGGCGAAAGGCGCCATTTCAAGTAACGATCTCAAGGCTTGGACCATGCTCTCTGTCGGAGGAGCAGCGATGCTCCTGGCGATGCCCCTGGGCTCGCAGATGGGTGGTCTGGATCATTTACTGATGCGCCTGATTCCATGGCTCTATGCGGTCCCTCAGGACTTGATCCGCTGGACACTCTTGGTCGTCACGGGATTCCTGATGGCTTGGGCAGGCCACGGGATCTACGCAAACGCTGCGCGCGGCCTGCGGCACGGCACCTCCAACATGAATACTCTGGTAAGCCTGGGAACCGGAGTTGCTTTTATTTACTCTGCGTACGCTACCGTCTGGCCTGCGGCCGATCGCGAGGTCTACTTTGACGCGGTGCTGCTGATTCTTGGCTTCCTGCTCCTGGGCAAGGCGCTGGAAGCTCGCGCCAAACGGCAGGCCCTGTCAGCCTTGGATTCATTGAGCCGCCTCCGCCCGGCAACTGCCCGCCGCATAGTGAACGGCGTCGAAGCCATTGTGCCGCTGGAGGAGATCAGCCCTGGCGACAGCATCGCGATCCTTCCGGGCGAAAGGTTCCCTGTCGACGCCATAATTCTGGAAGGCCGCACAACCGTTGACGAATCGATGCTTACAGGAGAATCCACTCCAATTGCGAGCGAAGTGGGAGACCGCGTCCTGGCCGGCTCGCTGAACTACGATGGTGCGGTGGTCTGCGAGGCCCAGTCGCTGGGCGAGGACACTGTTCTGGCGCAGATTGCCAGGATGGTTGAGCAGGCGCAGTCGTCGCGCGCACCGACGGAGCGACTGGCCGACCGCGCCAGTTCCATATTTGTGCCGGTCGTGCTCGGGCTGGCCGCACTCACATTCATTGCGTGGCTCATCTTTGCGCATTCCTTGCCGCTTGCTCTTGCGAATACCGTTGGCGTCCTTGTGATCGCCTGCCCTTGTGCAATGGGGCTGGCGGTCCCCGCGGCACTTACGGTGGCAGTTGGAAGGGGAGCACAGCTTGGAGTGCTGTTCAAGGGCGGTGAGGCTCTTGAGCGGCTGGCCCACGTGGACGCGGTCGTCCTGGATAAAACGGGCACCCTGACCCTGGGCCGGCCCGTGCTCAAATTGCTGCGAACCGTGGAGGGATACAAGGAAATCGACCTGCTTCGCATGGCCGCGGCTGCGGAAGAGCGGTCAAACCATCCGCTGGCGTATGCGATCGTGGACTACGCCCGAGCCAAGGGCATGTCTTGGAAACCCGCAGAAGACGTTCGAATCATGCCGGGGCGAGGCCTCAGCGCGAGGGTCGAAGACGTCGATTGCCTGATCGGCAATGAGGCCCTGTTCCACGAATTCTCGATTCGGCTTCCGGACAGCATTCCTCCGGTCAGGCCGGGCATGACTCGCTTGTGGATGACACTCGACGGTCATCCGGCGGGTTGCTTTGATGCTCGCGACGAGCTGCGCCCGGACGGGGCGGCGGCAGTCGCTTCTCTGCGGAATGCCGGACTTCGCGTCCTGATGCTCACAGGCGATTCCGCTGGCGCTGCTGCCCCCATCGCAAACCAGGCCGGAATCGAAGAATTTGAGGCGGGGCTCGACCCGGCCGCCAAGCTGGCTCGCATACGCAGCCTGCAAAAGGAAGGCTTGCGCGTGGCAATGGTTGGCGACGGTATCAACGATGCGGCTGCGCTGGCCCAGGCAGATGCCGGAATTGCAATGGGCACTGGCGCCGACCTGGCACAGGAGGCAGGCGATGTGCTTTTGCTGCGCGCGCAGCCTCCTGCCATACCGGCTGCCCTGGAACTCGCCCGCTCCACGGTCGGGGTGATGCAGCAGAACCTGATTTGGGCCGCGGGATACAACGTGCTGGGAATCCCTCTTGCTGCGGGGCTGCTGTATCCAATGTTCCACATCCTGCTGAGCCCCTGGCTCGCCGCCGCAGCCATGGCACTGAGTTCCGTAAGCGTTCTGGCGAACAGCCTGCGCCTGCGGAAATGGCAACCCAGTTCACTATGAGTTTCTGAGGCGCGATAGACTAGCCACAGAGCTTCCTGTGCGCATCCTCACCCGTTACATCCTCGGCGAAATATTCTCCCACACGCTCATCGGATGTGCGGTGTTCACATTCATCCTTTTCATGCGCGATCTGAACCATATCCTCGAGATGGTCGTGCGCAACAGCTCCTCGTTTGCCAGCATTGCGGAGATCTTCCTCTTCACGCTACCGAACACTTTCAAGGTCACAATCCCGATGGCGGTGCTGGTGGGGATCCTGCTGGGACTCAGCCGCCTTGCCGCAGACAGCGAAATCATCGCCATGCGCGCGTCGGGCCTCGGGATCGGATATTTCGTGCGCGTAGCCTCCATCGTCGCTGTAGGCGGAACCCTGCTCGGGCTCGTCAATTCCTTGTATGTGGCTCCGCGCGCTAACCGGGCAATCCTGGAGATGCAGACGGCCCTTGAAACTTCACAGGCTTCCTACGAAATCCAGCCGCGCGTCTTCTACGAGGATTTCCGCAACGCGGTTCTTTACGTGCAAAACGTGCGTGGAGGCACTGGAGCCTCTAACTGGGACAGGGTCTTCATGGCGGATGTCTCCGATCCTTCGAACCCCCTCATCACTACCGCCGCTTCAGCGACCGTTGTAAGTGATTCTTCTCAGGAGTTGCTGATGCGCCTGCGAAATGGATCGCGGCATGAAACCGTAGCTGGCCAACCTCAGCAGTACAACATATCCACGTTCGAAAATACCGATCTCCCTCTGCCATTGGGTCAGCAGAACGAAATTCACCTCGGCCGCATGGATACGGCAATCTACGCTCTGCCAATGTCCGCACTCGAAGAAAGGACGCACGGGCCCGATGGGCGGCGATATCTCCTCGAACTGCAGACGCGCTTCTCCTACCCGACTGCATGCCTGGTCCTGATGCTTGTCGGCGTGCCGCTGGGAGTGATCTCACGGCGCGGAGGCAAGAGTTCCGGGCTTGTCTTCACCCTTCTCCTCGTCCTCCTCTATTACGTCCTTTCGTACACCGGCATCGCCCTGAGCCGGCAAGGAAAGCTTTCGCCGCTCCTGGGAGTCTGGATGGCGAATCTTCTGTTCGCGGCAGCCGGCGTATTTCTGTTGTGGCAGATGGCGAGTGGAGGTCGGGTACTGACCGCAATCGGCGGGTTCCTCTCACGAGTACCAAGTCCGAAGCCTCCGATCCAGGCAAAATGGCACGCACCTCACCGGTCTCCTTGGGCGGTTCCAGCCGCGTGCCGTGCGCATCAGTTCAAAAGGAGTCTTCCCGCGATTGCTCGACAGCTACGTCATTCGCGAATTCCTTGGCATGTTCGTCCTCGTACTTTCGAGCTTTGTCATGCTGATGCTGGTATTCACGTTCTTCGAGCTGGTGGGCGACATTGTCCGCAACCATATCCCGCTATCAACTGTCGGCGACTACCTGTTTAATCTCACCCCCAGCATGTTGTACGCGATTACCCCGCTCGCTGTGCTGATCGCCGTCCTGGTGACATTTGGCGTGCTAAACCGCAACAGCGAGATTGTCGCCATGAAGGCGACAGGAATCAGCCTTTATCGCCTGGTCGTCCCTGTTGTTTCGATTTCCGCAATCCTTGCCGTGGGTTTGTTCTTCTTTGATGATTTCTATCTGCCGCAGGCCAATCGCAGGCAGGAAGCCTTGCGAAGCACCATCAAAGGCAGACCACCGCAGACCTTCCTTCACCCTGAACAGAAATGGATTTTCGGACAGCCACACGCCGGCGAACCGGGGCGCATCTTCTACTACCAGTTCTTCGACGCGGACGCGAACGAGTTCGCAAATCTCTCGATATTTGAATTTGATCCGTCAACCTTTGCGCTCTCTCGGCGCATCTCTGCGACTCGCGTCTTTTGGGATCCGGCCAGCTCCTCGTGGCGCTTTGTGAATGGGTGGGAGCGGGACATAGTCGGCAACAGCACCCGATACAGCGATTTCTCGAACACCACATTTGCCGAAATCCATGAAGACCCGGGCTATTTCAAGAAGGAAAACCTGCAGTCGCAGGAGATGAATTTCCGACAGCTTGATCGTTACATCAAGGACCTGCGGCAGAGCGGCTTCGACACCATGCGCCTCCGCGTGGCTCTTTGGCACAAACTTGCCTACCCCCTCATCGCGATCGTGATGGCGGTCCTGGCGATTCCATTCGCGCTGTCGATGGGTCGCCGCGGTTCGCTTAGTGGCATAGCCGTGGCCATAGCGGTGGCGCTTGCGTACTGGGTGGTCGACGGGCTATTCGGAGCGATGGGGAATGTGAATTATCTCCCAGCAGCGCTGGCGGCATGGTCACCCGACATCCTCTTCGGGCTCACTGGAGGCTATCTCTTGCTGCGAACTCCAACGTAAAGGCAGCCCCACAGAATCAATGGCTTCCAATGAGCCTCGTTAGTCCCCTTACAATAGAGACATGCTGCGCGATCTTTCTCCTCTCTTCAAATACATGCGTCGCTATCGCTGGGGATACGTGTGGGGAACTCTTTCGTGCATCGCTACCAACGCGGTTTGGGTTCTGTTTCCCCAGGTGCTGCGAAAAGCGATCGATGAACTGGGACGGGGCGTCTCGCGCCAGCAGGTGTTGATCTTCGCGGGTGAGTTGGTTGCCATCTCGCTGGTCAAAGGGGTTTTTCTCTATGCGCAGCGGTGGATTCTGATCGGCATCTCGCGCGAAATCGAATTCGATCTGCGCAACGACTTGTTCCAGAAACTGGAAAAGCAGGATTCAGGTTTCTATCAAAAGTACCGGACAGGCGACATCATGGCCCGGCTTACGAACGACCTGAATGCCGTTCGCATGTTGCTTGGCCCGGCGCTTATGTACAGCGCCAACACCATTTTCTTCACCGTGGGTGCGCTGTTTTTCCTGCTTCGGATCAGCCCATGGCTCACGCTCGTGGCATGGGCGCCGATGCCGCTGGCAAGCATCCTCATCCAGTACTTTGGGACAAAGATTCACGACCGCTTCGAGCGAATTCAGGAGAGCTTCTCTGAAATCTCTTCGCAGGCACAGGAAAATTACTCCGGCGCGCGCCTGGTGCGCGCATTCGGCCGCGAAGAGTCGCAGATCAATCTCTTCGAACGGCTAAACCGCCAGTACATCTCTCGCGCCCAGCGCCTCGTTCAACTGATGGGCATGTTGTGGCCCACACTTGAGTTCATCCTGGGCATCGCCATGATCATCACGTTGCTGGTGGGTGGTCACCTTGTCATCGCCCATCGTATTTCGGCTGGCGATTTCGTGGCGTTCAATACCTACATGATCATGTTGATCTGGCCCATCATCGCTGTGGGCTGGGTCGTCAACATCTTTCAGCGAGGGACAGCTTCGGTAAAGCGCATTGATGAACTCCTTCGCGCAAGACCCGTTATCGACGACAGCGCAGCCGATCTCGAAATACCTCTCGACTTTGCGATCAGGGGCGACATCGAATTTCGAGATCTGAGTTTCAGCTACGGCCGAACGCCCGTACTCCACAACATCTCTTTAAGCGTCCCGGCCGGTTCGAGCCTGGCAATTGTCGGTCCCACCGGGTCAGGAAAGTCCACTCTGGTGAACCTGATCGCGCGGCTCTACGAGGCTCCGGCCGGTTCACTGTTGATTGATGGCCGCCCGGTTCGCGAGTTTCCGCTCGAGACCCTTCGTCGCAACATCGGCATGGTTCCGCAGGAGACATTTTTGTTCAGTGAGACCATTCGGGAAAACATTGCCTTTGGTGTTCCAAACACGAAGGCGGAAGATCTGTTGGAGGCTGCGGAAGCGGCGCACATCCGCCGCGAGTTCGAGGAGTTCCCGAATGGATTCGAAACAATGGTGGGTGAACGTGGAGTAACGCTATCTGGCGGGCAGAAGCAGCGTTCCGCGATTGCGCGTGCTCTGCTTCGGCGACCGCCAATCCTCATCCTCGACGATGCATTAGCGAGTGTCGACACCTATACTGAGGAGCGCATCCTCGGCGGTCTTCGTAGCTATACATCCACCTCTACCACGATCCTGATTTCTCACCGAGTGTCCACTGTACGAAACGCAGATCAGATCGCGGTGCTTGATCACGGTCGCATCGTTGAGATTGGCCGCCACGAGGAGTTGCTCGCACGGGACGGGTACTACGCAGGCTTGTATCAAAAGCAGCAATTGGAAGAGGAACTCACCGTCGCCGGATAAGGACTCCGCCTTTCAGAACCGGAGCCCATCATACCGTCCATCGTGTCGGGGAAATATCAGCAGACTTAAAACGATCTTTCACCGCGAGTTGCGGCCGCGACTCCAGAGCGGCCAGCGGAGACATCTCGGGCCCGACAGGATTCTGAGCAACCTGCCGCCAGGCTTCTCGTACGTTCCAGACGTTGGCGATTACAGCTTCGAATTTCTTCCTTGAGTTTGCCTGCGAGCCTTGCAACATGAGCGCAAACATTGCGATGTAAAACTCGCTGAGCGCCCCTGCCGGCTTTCCGCCGAGGTCCATCTTTAGTGTTGCTTGCAGATGGAGGATGATATCCATCGCGCGCTTGACAGCGACTCGGCGTTGACGCATATCGCCGCGTTCAACCGCGTCGATGGCACAATGCATGAAGCGGATGATTCCATCGTAGAGCGCGATGGTCAACTCCACTCCGGAAGCCCCTTCAAGCGCACGATCCTTGTATGGATTCATCTTGATCCTCCTCATCAGTACTGTCTGCTGTTGTAACCGGTAATTGCGCTGTACATCTCATTCACCTGCTGGATCTGCTGAGGAATCGACTGCAGGATCTGGTTCGCTAGGTTTAACTCTGCTGTCAAATTTGATTTCTGCGTGGCAATCAAGTCTTCCTGCTTGCTGATGTTGTCATTCAGAGCCTTCTCCTGGGTCGTGTCTTCGCTGAGCGCCAGGCTGATCGCGCCTCCCGTGCGGCTGCTGCCCAGGTTGTTCAATGTTTTCGCAAAGCTCCATCCGAAGCCGTTCACATCCTGAAACAGAGAAACGACCCGGCTGAAGTTGCCATTCAATGCATTGCCTAATGCATCATTGTCTAGAGAGACTGTGCCGTCTGCAGAAGCACTGGCCGAAATACCCATGGAGATCAGCGAGTTGATCTTGCCTATGCCGAAGGTCTGACTCATCGCTGACTGCAGGCTCTGCTGCAACTGAGCGAGAACGGCGGTCCCGAAGAGGGGCTCGGGATTCCCCGATGAGTCCTTTGTCTCCTGAGCGTTGATGGCCTTTACTGTTGCGTTGTAGTCCGTCACGAATGTATTGATTGCCGACCCGACGCTTGATACATCGTTGGCGATCACCACCTGCACAGGTTCCGAACCAGAGACACCGCTGCCCGCTGAGAGCAGTTGAAAGGTCACTCCCGGAATCGCATTCGAAACGGTGTTTGAGGAGCTGGTAAGCGCGATGCCGTCCACCATGATATTGGCATCGATACCGTCTTGAATCGTGGCAAGTCCCAAGCCTGGGTTGTTATTCGCTGTGCTCGAGTCCGCCAGGGTCGTTGGGCTCGCGGGATTGTTCGTCGAGTCCGCAATTGTGAGTTGGCCCGCGGAGCCACTCGTTTGGCTCACCAGAGAGAGCCGCGCCGTACCGTCCGCATTGGTCAACACCGTTGCGGTGACGCCTAGGCCGGCGCTGTTGATGGCGGCGGCCAGTCCGGACAACGTTGCCGCGGTGGAGCTGTCGCCGACATGCACCGTCTGCCACGCTCCGACGCCAACTTTGAATGTGATGCCGCCAGCAAGCACGTCCGAAGCGGCAATAGGAACTGTCGCCGCACTCGAAGTCCTTGCCAGGTTCTGAACCGTCACCTCATGCGTGCCGGCCACCGCCGCAGAGTTCGCAGAAAGCAGGCTGAGCACATTCGTGTCGGAACTCGATCCCGTCTTGGAAGCCAATACCCCGTTGAAGTCTCTCAGGTTCTGAAGATCGCTCGACAAGGTTGAGATCAGAGTGCCAAGGTTCGAAAGGGCCGTGTCCTTGCTCTGAAGGCTAGTAAGCTGGCTTTTCCAGGGTGCTTCCACCGTCTGCAGATTGGAAACGATTTGGTTTACAGTGCTCGTTACATCGAAGCCTTGACCGCTCGTCGCAGATCCGAAGCTCAAACCGACAACGCCCATTCGCATTCTCCCCAACCGGAACCATGCAGGCCGGTTGCCAAACAGCGAGGTGAACCGATTAGAAACAGCACCAGCAGCCTCAAGCCTGAGCGACAAAGCTCAACGGGGAAAGCTGCTTCTGGCCGCCTTCCCCGTTTCCTGCGTGCGTGAGGCACATGCCCCGCGATTACTGGAGCAGCTTGGTAATGAGCTGTTGCGACTGGTTTGCCTGAGCCAGGGCAGCAATGCCGGTCTGGCTGAGTATCTGGTACTTCGACATGTCCGAGGTGGCCTGGCCGTAATCGGTTGCAGTCACGTCATTCTGGGCGGACAGTGTGTTCGTGGATTCTGTGCTCATGACATTCCCAACCGCCG
>CAWAZE010000017.1:0-66410 GCA_963786405.1 uncultured Acidobacteriaceae bacterium
CAGCAGGCCTGAATTCAATGCCCTGATCCGTTCGCGCAGGGATCTCAATGCCGGCAGAGATTGCTCACCTCTTTGCAGCAGAACAGTTCCTTTGACAATGTTGCTCTCTCCGTTTCTTCCCACGCGCCCGAGCGGCGGCTGGATTCCCTCTCGAATCGTGGCAACATCGCGCAGAAACACCGGAACGCCGTTGTGTTCTGCGATGAGCACCGCACCCATCTCCGGGATTCCAGCCAGAAAGAGCCGACCCCACGAACATTTACATTTTGATCGCCGACCTGCAGGTAATTCCCGCCCGCATTCTGATTGCTGGAACCGATCGCAGCTATCACCTGAGGTAGAGTGACATTGAACTGCAGTAGTCGCTGAGGATCGATCTCGGCCTGATACTGCTTGGTCGTGCCGCCAAACGTGCTTACGTCGATGATGCCGGGAACCTGCTTGAGTCTCGCAGCACAAACCAGTCCTGTGTCGCCTTGAGTTCATTCAGGCTGTAGCCAGACCCCTTCAGCTGGTAGCGATATATCTCGCCGACCGCGGACCAGGGCGAAAGCTGCGGCTGCAGGTTCTGCGGCAACGTGACTGTCTGTAGACGGTTCAGCACCTCCTGCCGATCGGTAAAGTAGTTGGAATCGAAATCGAAGTAGAGCTTCACGTCGCTCAGACCGAAAAGGCTTGTTGAACGAACGTATTCGAGGTGCGGGATACCGTTCAGTGCCGTCTGGATGGGACTGTGACCTGCTGCTCCATCTCCTCTGCTGACCACGCCGGGTTCTGAGTGATGACGTCAACCAGCGGAGGCGATGGATCTGGATACGCTTCGATATCGAGGCGCAATACTGCCAGGTGCCTACGGCCAGCCATGCCCCATGGCGATGAGTGCGATGACACGGTACCGAAGGATGGTTCTGATCAGATGGTTCATGGCTGACTTGCTCCTCCGGTCAGAAGCTCAGCGCCATCTGCGGCTACCTGCTGCCCGGCTTGGAGCCCCGAGATGATCTCCACCCTTCCATCAATGTCCTGACCTGTCGTGACCGAGCGTTGCTCCGGCTTGCCATTGCTATCGACGAAGACGGTTGTCTTCTGGCCTTCGTGAGATGATCGCGGAAGAAGGAACGACCAGCGCTGTGTGAGTTCCGATCTCCGCGCGAATTGTTGCAAACATTTCTGGCTTGAGCTTCTGGTCCGCATTGGAGAGCGAGACTCTTACTCTGAGCGTTCGGGTGGTTGGATCGAGCGCTCCTGAGAGAGACTCAATTCGCCCACTCCACTGGCGGCCCGGGTAGGCGTCGATCGTGACGCCCACCTGCTTCCCGGATTGAACCTTGGCAATGTCCTTCTCGTAGACGTCTCCGACGATCCATACCGTCGAAAGGTCCGCAAGGGTCACAAGAGGATCGGCAGTCTCAAGCGATCGTGAGAACTCTCCCGGTGCAGCGTTGACTGTCAATACGACGCCGCGCCCCGGCGAAAGCAGCGGAACCCGGTCTCCATTCGCGGTTGGATTGATGTCGAGCATTTCGAGTCGCTGCCTCGCTCGAGCCAGTTCTGCCGCGGCGGACTCCGCCTGCGCGCGCGAATCGATGTAGTCCTTTCGGCAATTGCGCCGTGTTCAAAGAGAACCTTGTCCCGGTCTGCAGCCCGCGTGGCCCGCTCGGCTTCTATCTTTGCCTTGGCAAAATCAGACCTCGCACTGGCAGCATCGCTGCTGTCGAGCATCGCCAGAGCCTGCCCCCTTGCTGACGATGTCTCCCGGCTTGACCTCTATCCCGAGAATCCTGCCACTTGCGGGCGGAAAGACGCGGAAGGTTCTGGTGGGATCTGCCTGAACCTTGGCGGCGAGCTCCAGCGGTTCATGGATTGGCTGTTCGCTCGCAGCGACGTAGTGAACCGGCTTTTCCGGCGATTGCGCCGAGGATGCTGGCTCAGGGGCGCTCGGTTCGGCATGGTGGCAAGCAACTAAGCCCAAAGCAAGGCTCGCTATCAAGGCGCAAGCCCTCACGGCAAAAGACGTTCTGCTCGATTTCATTTCCTGTCTCTCTTGGATTGCTGGATCCAAAGCAGACCGCGGCATCGGAGATGCCGTCGACATGCATGAATCTCAATTCGAGGAAGCAGCGGCAGAGTGCAGCGCCTGCTCTTTCAAGGCTGCGCCGCTGCAATGCGCTTAGAGAGATTGGAAGGAAGGGGGGCCGCGAGAAGAGGCTGGAGCGCGAGGAGCGGAAGGCAGGATCAGGAACTGAGACCAGAAACTCCTGCATTCCGATAGGGCCGGCTCCGCTATTGATTCTGAAACTGGAGCGGAGTGTTCAGACCGCGGCCGCGTGGGAAGAAAGAGTGTGATGTAGTCTTGCGGTGGAAACACCTCTCTCCAACCGATCGGCGATTCCGTGGCAGATGGATAGTCCTCGCTCTTCGCGACACGGAACGATCCGTGCCCGTCGTTCAACCAGACCTGAACGCGTTTGTGCGTGAATGTCTGTTCTACAACGATGTCAGGCACGCCGTCGTAATTCACGTCGCGAACAGACAGCGAGAGAAACGAATCCGCCGAGTCAAATGTCAGTTCCCTGTCTTCCCCGGCTGTGACGTGAAGTTCGATTCGAAATGCCCGCGGAGCGTCGCGCAGATTGCCACCCAGGAGAACTGCACCATCGGGTTTCTGATCCTGATCGAGGTCAGCTGCAACAAATCTCTGACCGAACGGATCATGAAGCAGGCTGGTGCCGGTTCCAAATCTTGACATCGCGCCACGCAGTCCGTCCTGCGCCCAGATGGAGGGCGTCATGAGAACGACCATGGCAAGCACAAGTCCCGAAATGGTTGAGCGGCGATTCATCCCGTCACGACCGAGTATATGGTTCCGGAAACTCCAACAGCAACCCACACATACTTGCCAGATACGTGCAGCCCAGCTCGCGAACCCTCAGGAGCGCGCAGGCGAACTGGAATTTCAATGCACGTCCCAACTCGGATAGTAATAAAAGAACCCAAGCGTTCAGTGGTTAGGGCATTGGGATCAATTCAGGGAAGCCGAGGCCGGTCCCATAGATTTAGGCTTGTGTGCCGTCCCGCGCCAGCCTCCGCCAAGCCAAGATAAACAGCACTGCCAGCGCAAGGTCAATGCAGCCGAAGCACAGGTCGCCAAGGCCTAGCCTGCCTCGACGGTATAGAACCATAGCGCCAATGCCGAAACTTAGTTTCTCAAGCACAGCGAAAGGAATGACTGGGCGCAGCCGCGCCGGCTGGTAGCCAATCGCAAAGAACAGTAATTGCCATGCCAGCGCCACCCCTACAAATCCGTAGAAGAACATCGGATGGGTGATCGGTGGTGGATCCTGCCTATCGATTGTCTGCTCCATAAAGTACAACGGCGCAACGGTGATCACCCCATAGGCACCAGCGATATTGAAAACCCAGCGCGAAAATCTCATTTGTCTGCTCCTTGGCACATCCAGCCCTATACAAATAGTTACTTCAGCGTGACGGGATTATGACAAGCAGATGAGTCAAGCCATTGTACTTTGCATGCATGAGGAACTTGTAAAGGGCTGTAGGAGGAGACATGGACTCGATAGAAGACGCACTGGCGTGGCTGTTCACCAAGTCCGAAGACGAGATCGTTGCAGACGTGGAGATCGCCGCGCTGTATGACATGTTCTTTGAGGTGGAGAGTTGATCACTACAGATGTCAACAAGAAAACCCACTCCGGCTGATGTTGATCGGCGAGCCTTACGCGCCCATAGGGCGAGGCCTCGCTGGTCCTGAAGGTGGTGACCGCCAAGCCTGAATCTCGGCCTCTCGCTATATTATTGATTCTTTGGAGCGGGAGACCGGGATCGAACGGGCGACATTCAGCTTGGGAATTTGACTGACCAGCTATTCAGGGATGCAGCAGCAGTGAGCACAGATAGCGAGATTCGCCAGTGTTTATGCGGGTCCGACCATACTCTCCGCTTGCTCTGCTGTATTCTGTTCACTTGTGCTAAATCCCGCTAAAACTTCCAAGAATCCCGCCGTTTTGTGGAGAAATTTGTGGAGGTCACAGCGCCCCGGCTTCAGTGCGTACCCTCTTTTACTGCGGGCTCGGCTTGTTAACCGGATCCTTGGGCTTGCCAGCTAGGATTCTCACGAGCTATTCCCCCTTCGTGCTGGTGCTCAAAGTATCCTAACCGCCGGGCAAGCATTCTTCGGAGCTGATTCATCGTACTCTTGAAACTCTGAACTTACCGGAGGATCTTAATGCGTAAGAGGTTTCTGAAGATGTTTCCATCTGCACTCCTGGTCTGCGCAACAGTCCCCGCCTTTTCCCAGGTTGCTCCGGCAGCGGGGCGCACGGCAAGTGGCCCGCCATTGAGTGTTGGCTTCGCATATTCCAATTTCAACAGCGACTATAACAGCCATCTAGGCAGCGGTGGCCGTCTAAGCGGGGCCACAGTATGGGCTGACTGGAACTTCTACAAGGCGCCGCCTTTGTGGAACGGCTTCGGTATCGAAGTGGAGGGTCGTGAATTGAATCACGGGCGTACGGGTAATGACCCGAAACCACGCCAGGAAACCATCGCGGGCGGGGCGATTTACACCCCGCATTTCCACCGCCGGTTTCACCCCTATGCGAAATTCCTGGTAGGTCTCGGGGGCATTTACTTTAGTCCGGACCCAAGTGCACCCAACTATACACATGACACCCGGACAGTGCTTATCCCCAGCGGAGGCGCGGATACCCGTTTCTATAAAAGCCTCTGGTTGCGCGTAAACTACGAGTATCAGTTCTGGCCGGACTTTGTTCGAAATCACACATTGAACCCAGCCGGAATCGACATTGGCGTTTCGTACGATTTCAAAGGCTTTCGATGACTTCAATGGCGGGAGCCTTTCATCGGTGCATCGTTTTCGAGCGCGTCCCTTACTGGCAATGCCGACATAAAAAAGCATCACGATGGAGATGGTTGGCCACATGAGCCCGAAAGTGACGAAACGTTATACCCACATCTCCCGCGGCGCCCAACGGCAGGCAGTAGAACTGCTGGACCAAACAGCGGTTGGTACCCCGTTTGTGTTTGTTTTTGTGGATAAACAAGAAAACCGCCAACCGGCGGCTTATAAGTCATTGAACTAATGGAGCGGGAGACCGGGATCGAACCGGCGACATTCAGCTTGGGAAGCTGACGTTCTACCACTGAACTACTCCCGCCCAACTCAGGTCGCCACAGATAGCGAAGCGGCATCCAGAGCGAACTTCAAAAGTATATCAAGGTTGCAACAAGCGGATTCCCCTTCTTGCGTTCGATCTCCCGGTTACAAGCCGTGCCCTGAGTTGCCCTGGGATTCGATGGGTTTGAATGTCGGCAAACGTTTGAAGTCGTAGTTGAACTTCGAGTCGATTTCGTGGCCGTCGGCGTCCAGCTTGCGCAGAGTGTTCGCATTCAGCAAAGCAAATTGTTCGCGAGCTCCTCGTTCCCCGAGCAGGAACAGCGTTCTTCCGCCTACAGCAATTTGCCAGCTCCCATGTTCGGTGAATTCCGTCTTGCGCTCGAGGTAAGTCATGCGGGAAACGAACGTATGATCCGGGAGCAGGTTCACCTGGTACCGGATACCCGGGCAATCGGCGCATGGGATGGTGCCGATAAAGGTTGCCGGCAATCCTGAGATCGCTTCTTCCGCGGCAGCAGCCTCCCCCGTTGCAGCGTTCTGTGCCGGTCCCTGCGCGCAGTTCATTCCGGCAAACGCCATCAGGAGCGCCACCAGGATTGGGGAAATCCTCGTGCTTCTCATCTTGAGCCCTCCTCTTTGGCGTCAGGCCGATCTTCGCTTCAGCCGTTCTCCCTGCGCGACCGTCGCCCGGGTTGCGCCCGTTGAGATTCCGCCATCCACCAGGAGAGTTTGTCCAGTAATGTATCGGCTGGCTTCCGATGCCAGAAACACCACAGCGCCGTCCAGATCGTTCGGCAGTCCCGGCCTCTTCACCGGAATTCGATCCGTGATATACGCAAGCCACTCCGGATCTTCGTAGAGCACCTTGTTCTGCTCCGTCCGGAACCACCCCGGCGCAAGACAATTCACCGTAACGCCGTGAGGTCCCCAGTCATCCGCCAAACTCATCGTCAGTTGCCGGATGCCGCCCCGGCTCGCTCCGTACGGCGCGAGTCCGGCAAATCCAAACACGCTGGTCACCGATCCAATATTGACGATCCGCCCATAGCCGTTCGCGATCATCCCGCGCGCAACAGCCTGCGCCGTAAAAAAGCTGCCGCGCAGATTCGTTTCCACCACAAGATTCCAGTCGTCCCACGTCACGTCCAGCGCAGGCTTGCGCACGTTGCAACCCGCGTTGTTTACCAGGATGTGAATCTTCCCGAACGCCGCCTCCGCCTCGCTGACCATCTTGTGAATGCTTTCCTGCTTGCGCACATCCAGTTCCAGCGAAACCACCCGACGGCCCAGTCCGCGAATCTCTGCCTCGAACTCCGCAAGCGAATCCTGAGTCCGGCTCGTAATCACCAGGTCCGCGCCTGCCTTCGCCAGCGCGCGCGCCAGATACTGGCCCAGTCCGCGGCTGGTTCCCGTGACGATCGCGACCTGACCGCTCAGATCAAACAGGCCCTCACTCATTACGCAGACTCGCTGGCCGCGCTACTGGATTCGACCTCTAACTGCGGAGAGAGCACGACCTTCATCAGGTTCGGCTCCTGTGCATGAAGGCGTTCAAACCATCGCGGACCGTCTTCCAGCGGAGCCACCGCCGAAATTAATGGCCGCACCTGAACTCGCCCGCTCGACAGCAGTTCCATCGCCTCGGGATATTCCCCTGAAGACGCCGCGCTTCCCTGCAGACGAATCTGTCGCGAAACCACCTTCTGCAGCGGCAGCACGACTTCCGGCGCAATATTCCCAATCAGCGTCACCGTTCCGCCTTTGCGCACGCTGTCGATCGATTCCGCCACCGTCTTTGTGCGTCCAACGGCATCGAACACCACATCCGCTCCAACGCCACCGGTGCGCTTCAGCGTCTCCTCTGCAATCAATCCGCCCGTACCGCGCAGAGCCTCGTCCGCTCCCAGCAGCTCGCCCAGCGTCAGCCGCGTCTCGTCGATATCGGCAATCATCACGCGTCCCACGCCGGCCGCGCGCAACGCCTGCATGGTCAGCAGGCCGATCATCCCCGCGCCAACCACCAGCGTCGTGTCGCCCTTTTTCACGCCGCTCACCTTCACGGCATGAAGCGCCACGGACAACGCCTCCAGCATTGCGGCCTCGGGATACGACATGCTGTTCGGCATCTTGTACACAATTCGCTCCGGAACAGCGATGTATTCCGCAAATGCCCCATGCCTGCGATAATCCCCGCAGCTTACTCCGATAACTTCCCGGCAATTGCAGAGATTCGCTTCGCCGCGCCGGCAATAGATGCACTCGCCGCAGTACACCGTCGAATCAAAGGTGACTCGGTCACCGACTTTGAACTTTGCCGCCCCGCTGCCCAGCGCCACAATCGCTCCGGAACCTTCATGCCCCATCACCAGCGGTGGAATGCGCCGGCCGGACGATCCGTCGAAACCATGTACATCACTGCCGCAGATGCCGCAGGCGGCCACTCGGATCAGCACATCGTACGGACCGGGCTCAGGACGAGGCATGTCCGCGATGCTGAGTTTGCTGTACTCCGTAAGCAGAAGCGATTTCATCCGATCCCTCTTGGGCTTTAGGATGTCGAACCTCTTACGCGAAAGCCAACCGCGTATCGATTCTGATTCTATATTCGGCGATCGGCGCATTAACGCGAAACGGCCCTTCCCGAAGGAAGAGCCGTTAAGGCGTTCCGGATTCAGTCTTAGTTTACGGTCACCGTGAATGTGGCGGTATTTCCCGAAGTCTGGGCAGGTGCACCGGTGCCGGTAATGGTGAATGTGTACTGGCCGGCAGTCGTTCCCGGATTGCCTCCGCCACCACCACCACCGCTGCTGCCGCCGCCGCCGCAGGCCGCCAGGCTCCCCAGTGCGATCATCAGCACAAGCAGACCCAGCATCGCCCGCCAGCTGCGGCGGCGTGCCGGAATACCGAAGAGCACAACCAGAGCCAAAACTGCACCACCTTCGAACCAGCCACCAATTCTCGGCTTTTCGAGCATCGCCGTCTTGGCGGTCGTGCTCACCGTCGCAGTTGCTGTGCCGCCCGGTACACCGTTGGCGAATGTCATCGGCGAGCCGCCATTAACCGTGCAAGTGGGCAAGTTTGAAGCCCCGCTCGGAGAAGCTGTGAGTGTGCACCCCACTGCCACCGACCCCGAATAGTTGTTGCCCGACGTTCCCGTAATCGTTGAAGTTGCCGCCCCTCCAGCCGATATTGCCGCCGCAGGCGCAGACGCCGCCAGGCTGAACGTCGACTGCGTAACCGTAACGCTCCCCGTGCCAGTTGCAACCCCATAGGTCGAATCGCCACTGTAGCTTGCCGTGAGGGTAGCCGATCCCGCGCTAAGGCTGTTCACCGGGATAGTGATGGCAGCAGAACCCGACGCTACCGTCGTTGCCGCTGAGGTATAGCTTCCGCTCGACAGCGTGATCGTCCCCGTCGGGTCGGCTCCCGCTTCCACCTGCAAGCGCTACGGTCACGGCAAGAGTCTGCCCGGAATTGATGGTGCTCGAAGCAGGAGTAACTGTGACTGTCGGCTTTGGCGCCGGGTTCACTGTCACATTCGCTGTCCCCGTTGCCGGCGCATACGTCGGGTCGCCATTGTACTTCGCGGTCAACGTATCGCTTCCGGCAGTCAGGGTATTCACCGGAACTGTGAAGGTGAAGCTTCCCGATGTCAGCGTCTGCGTTGCGGAGTTGAATCCACCACCGGTGATGAAAACAGTTCCGGTAGGCGTTCCACTCGCGCCGCTCACCGCCACCAGCACGCTCATCGTCTGGTTCTCGACAATGGTGCTTGGCGTCGGCGTCACCGTCACCGTTGCCGCCGCCGATCCCGTCGATGCAGTCCATCCATTCACCACGTTGGCCACGTTCACTGTGCCCAGCCCGGTAGCCAGATCGAAGCCCACGGTCGCGTTGTAGCCATTCAGGAGACCTGTGAGGTCACCGCTGTGGATAACGGTGCAATTCGGCGCTCCCGACTGGCACGCCATGGTGATCGTTCCGGTATCGACATCGTTGAAGTAGCACGCGTTCGAGGTCTTCCCGGTTTCAGACTTGCAACTCGAATAAGTCTGTTTCGCCGCCAGTGCATACAACTCCGCGTTCGGATTCCCCTGCGGCGATCCAGCCTTCTGATTGATCAACGCCATCACGCCCGCCATCGCGGGAGAAGCCGCCGACGTTCCGCCAATCTCCAGTGCGGTCGGCTCCGTCGTCGGACTCGCCAGATCCGTTGGAGCCAGGCACGTGTTTGGGGTCGTGGTGCCATTGTCCGTAATACAAATCAGGTAGGCGCTACCCAGGAACCCGTTCGATGCAAAGAAGGACACGTCGGGTATATCGCGTTTGGAGTCGGCCGGAATTCCCGTGACCCCTGCCTGCCAGGTGGGCTTCGGATATCCACCGGTACAGCTCGTCGGATCCGGCGGCGTCGTTTGTGTCGAAGTTGTGCTGTTCACCGTACAGTTGCTGGCGCCGCCACCGGCACCCACCGTGTTCACAAACTGAGAGATGTCTGTTTGACCGCTGGTCCCCATCAGGATCGTCGTATACCATTGCACCGCAAAACTGCATGCTGTTTCAGCGTCTGTCGGACTCGTCGCGCTAAAACCAGCATTCTTCAACTGCGTTGCCCAGCTCTGGAAATACGGCAACGCCAGCGGGTTCGTGCAGGAGTCATCCCACGGAATCTCCGGCATGTAACCCAGCGCGCTCGCCCCGTTTGCCGAGTTCGAAGCGCTCCAGTACGGTGCCGCCGTACCGCCCCAGTTCAAATCCGTGCCGCCCACGGCCGTGTTGTACTGCGTCGACGCAAGGCCGCTCACCGCCAGCCCAAATTGCGCGCCGTAGGGAGTACTCGTCGCCTGCCCCTGGTCGCACGCCGGCGATCCTGAGTCCCCCGTGGCCACAAACACTGCGATGCCCGCCGCTGCTGCGCTCTGCCATAGATTGTTGTAAGACACGTTGCCGGCGCTCCCCATAAAGAGTTCGCACTCGCCGTAGCTCACGTTCATGATTGTTGCGGTCTTGTTCTGGACGATGTAATTCGCCGAGGCGAACACGGTGTCGGTTGTCGCAGTGGCTGCTCCTGAGACGACCAGCACAACCTGCGCACCTTTGGCGATCGCTCCGGACCACTCCACGTCCAATGCATTTTCCGTCTGGTCATCAATGGTGCAGTAGTGCGTCGCCGCTGCCACTGTCGAAGCTGCACAGTATCCCGGATCAGTCGAGTTGGTCTGAACGGTGGTAAACGTCGGCGTTGCAGGCAATCCGAACGTTTTCCGAAAAGCGGCCACATCAGTCGCTCGGACGTCGCTGGTTCCCACAATTGCGATCGTCTGTCCCGTTCCATCAATCGGCGTAGCCGCGCTCCAAAGCGGAGAAACGTTGTAGATCGCCGCAAAATCGTACGGAGTCACATCCTCGACCAGAAAAGGATTGCCACCGTTCGGGACATTGATCCCAAGATTCGGATGCACCCTGTTCGCATTCGCGTTCAGCCCACTTCCCGTTCCCGCCGCTGCGGTTGCCGCCTTCTCCCACCGCCCGGTCTCAGGATTCAAAGTCGCCGTGCCGCCCAGTTTGTGCTGCGGCCTCGGGTAGAAGTTGTGCAGCGCTTTCACTCCGACCACCACAGAATCCAGCGCCATCGGGATCTGCGGGTCGCTTATATTCCCCAGGTGCGCTTCGCCCTTCACCGAGAGGTTGTGAATCTCGGTGTGAAACGCGCGCTCCACCTGGCCTGCGGTCCCGCTGAACCGGATCGTCATGCGATCCTTCGAAACCTCATCGACCGAGAGGCCCCGCCCCGCCAGCCAGCTCGAAATCGTCGCGATGTCAGCCTGTGCCGGACCGAACTGCGCGCCAATCTCCGATGGATCAAGCCACCGGTGGAAGTTCGCTGAAGTCGGATCGTACTGGCTGGCCACGAACGCATCGAAGGCGGCCTGCTGCTCCGGGCTCCTCTTCAGCACCAGCACCAGGTCGGACATCGGCATGCGCGGGCTCACCCTGCCCTGATCGTTCAGCGCAGTCGCCGCCGGATGCGTATTGCCGCCGAGCGTTACAAGCTGGTTTTCGTCAACCTTTTCGACGATCCGTGCCGCGGATGGATTCTTCTGGGCAACTGAAGGCCTTCCGGCGAGAAGTGACAGAATGACAACACAAGGGAAGAGTCTTTGTAGGGGACGCATGATGCTGACCCGGGACCTTTCTCCGGGGACGTACCCCGAAAAGGCGAAGCGTTTAGTTTCAGTCGGCGCAGCCGGAAGGAACACGCCGCTCCCTCCGAGGGGATCACCGCAAATGCACCGATTTGCTGGAATTGTACCGTTCTTCTCACACATTGCAATACCACCCTCGGCATCCGTGTTGGTTACCAATGCAGAACCCGGGAATCGGTCCCAGCGCGGGACACACTCCCGCACCTTCAACCTTCTGGTGGGCGGCCGCGTGGCCAGCTGGAAATTCTGAAGACTTAGACGACGATCAGCCGGAATCAGCCTCTATCTCTATCAGGAACATTTGTCACGGCTTTGTCATTTTCTTGACCGCATGCCCCGTTCGCCCCTGTTGTCGTAGAATGAGGCCGCTTCCGGAATACGCTTTCACAAGCCGTCAAACGTGCCCGGCTCTCCGGAAAATTTCGCTGCATTTTCAGGGATGGATCGAGATGAACCCAATTCTCCGCAAGACTGCCGCTGTCTTCCCTCTGGGCCTGCCAATTCTGCTGGCGAGCTCGCTCGTCGACTCCGGCTTTGCACAGGCCGTTACGGAAATCGGCGGTCAGAAGATCGTGACCATCACCCGCAAGGCCGCAGGCAACACCAAGCCGGAATTCACCAGCGTCACCGTCCTGCCCGGCCGCGGCATGGAGCTCCTCCAGATCACGGCCAACTTCCCGGGCAAGGGCAGCGTCGACGTCCTCGCCTCGCCCGATCTCGCTGCGTCGAAAAAGATGCTTGATCAGGACGACAACGCCAACGGCGATCTGGCCTACCGCCTCGGCTCCGTCTTCCTCGTTCCCTATCCCAACCGCATTCGCGGCAAACTCTCCGCAGACGGCAAGACCCTCACCACCGAGTGGCAGGGCCATACCATCACCCTCCCTGCTAACAACATCGGCAAGAATCCCGGAGCTGAGCGCCATGCCATGCACGGCCTCATCCTGAAGGCCCCCACAGACAACGTTGCAGTCAAAGACACCCCCGGTGGCCAGGAAATCACCGGCGTCATCCATGCCGGCGACTTTGGCGGACACTGGCTCTCGAAGACCGATCTCAACTTCACCATCAGCCTCACCGCCGACGCGGTTGACGCTGTCGTTGTCGCCAAAAACGTCGGAACCGAGGCCGAGCCCATGGCGATCGGATGGCACCCTTACTTCAACCTGCCCTCCGGTGACCGCACACAGGTGCGCATCCATATACCGGCGTCGAAGATGGCCGAGGTCGACAACTACGACAACGTCTTCCCCACCGGCAAGATCAAGCCCGTCGACGGAACACAATACGACCTGCGCGCCGCCGGCGGTGCGCCTCTCGCGAAGAACTTCTATGACGACAACTGGAGCAAACTCGACTGGAAGAGCGGCATTGTCACCGTCAAGGTCTTCGATCCGGCTGCCAAATACGGCGTAGCCATCGAAGGCATCTCGCCCGAGATCAAGACCATCCAGATGTACGCCCCGCCTGCAATGAAGTTCGTGGCCATCGAAGACCAGTTCAACTTCGCCGACCCGTTCAGCAAGATCTGGGGCCACATGGACACAGGAATGGTCACCCTGAAACCCGGCCAAAGCACCCGCTGGCACGTTCGCCTCAAAGTCTTCGTCCCATAGGGATGTCGGGTGCCGCGTTCTGGTTCCTCCAGGCTGCATCGACAGATGCAGCCTGCTAAGTTATTGAATCTACAAAAAGCAAGTGGTCATCCTGAGCGACCGAAGTCCGCGCAGCGGGCGGAGGGAGTCGAAGGACCTGCAGTTGGCTGGCGTCACCTCAATCTCCCGGGAATCAAGCATCTGAACCAATCCCTATCTGTCGAATCGGTTTGCGTGTGCCCCAGGTCTCGCTTCTGAGATCTGGGATTCACCTCAAATAGTGAGACGGGTGCTCCATTCATGCGCACGAGCCTTGAAAGACTTGTCATTCTTAGCGCCGCACGACTGGGGCCCCGCAGGCGAGATATCGTCTGTGGGGTAAGGGGCGCGAAGAACCTGCTTCTCGCAATTCTGACCCCACAACTCGTCTCCCAACGGCCCGCCGTGCAGAAAATTACCCCCATCCATCGCACAATAGAAGTTGAATTTCGAACGGAAGAAGCCGTTTTCGAGATCAACGCCAACACCACAATGTGAGACAAAAATGCCCAAATCGCCCCCAAAACCTCCCGTAACTCCTTTGCTGAGAGGATTCTGCGGCTAAGTCCAATGCTGAGAGGATTTTAGCGCCACACTCCTCTCGCAAATCATTGAAAACAAGTAATTTCTTTACAGAATACGGGGAGGGGTAGACGGCTTGTCACACCCTGCTGTGAGCCGCGGTCGTCTGAGGGTCGCTGATCCCTGACCACTGATCCCTGACCACTGGTTCACGGACCGACAGGTTTTGATCCATCACGCCGGTGTAAAAAGAGCTGGCCCAATTTGCCCTCGCCAAAAACTCTCTGCAGCTCGCCGAACCCGAAGAAAGGAATAAGAATAACGAACAGGAAGACGGCGACAATCACAGTCCCCTTCCATGTTCCTCCAAAGACCTCGTCAATACTCTGGGAAACGGATCTCCCGCGAAAGAGACCGACAATGACATCTTCCAGAATCTTGAAAAAAGTCAGCAAAACAGAAAACATGGCGGATTTCCGGAGTGTGGGGTAGATGAGCGGCGCATCGCTTGTCCGGTCGCCCATGTGGAATGCCTTGGCAATGAGCATGATCTTGGCCAGCGCCACTGCATTGATCAGTGCAATACCATGCGCTGCAAAGTCGATTCCATGCTCCGACAGGATCACTGCCTTGTACGTTATGAACATCCCGAAGATCACCCAAAGATAAAGAGTGATGATGAGAAGCTCTTTGACCTCGGAATAGGCCTTCTGCTTCAATGTCCGACTAGTTGTAGCCATACCATCATCTCCACATCAATGGGTAGGTCTTTCAGGATCGGTTTTCGGGTAGGTCTTTCAGGATCGGTTTTCCGGATCGGTTCTTCAGACAGGCGTGCTGCCACCTGAGAGTCTAGGCTCTTCCACCGCTAAGTTCCATGCACAATCCCACCGGGCGGCGCGCGTTGCCTGCCCGTTGCCGATCATTCCGTCCCCTCAAAGCTCACGCACAATGGAAGCTGAAGATGGGAAGAGTACGTGTAAGTCCTGGCTACGCACTAATGCGTTGAAAACAAGAAATTTACATTAATTTTTTGGAGTAGTACTCCCTGAGAGCTGAAAGCTAGAATCTGGCGGACAGCTTCACACTCCGCCCCGTCCGCGCTGACTCCCGCGCCGCATCCAGTATCTGCATCACCACCACGTTCGTATCGAGCGCCGACAGATCGCCTTTTGGCTCGATCTCCCCGCGCATTACTGCGGCAAGATAACTCAGCGAATCCTTCTCGTTCGACGGCAATCCCGGTGCCGACACCTTCTGCTCGGAAGAATCGTGCTCGTGCCGCACGCGCACTTCATCCGCGCCCACCGTAATCACGTACCCCGTCGCGCCGTAGACCTCCATATCCTTGCGTCCGAACGGCCAGTTCCACGAAGCCTGGATCACGGCCTGCGCATGCGGATACGCCAGCACGATCGTCGCGTCATCGTCCACGTGCGGATAGAGCTGCGGCTTGTCGTGATTCACCACCGCCGTGACCGTCAGTGGCGCCTCGCCATGCATCAGCCATGTCATCAGGTCCACACCGTAACAGCCGAAGTCGTAGAGAGCGCCCGCTCCGTTCTGCTCCGGATCCGTCAGCCATTTCAAAAACTCCGGAGGCACGCCGATCTCCTGCGGACCCTGATGACCGTCATGGACCACAACCCGCCGCATCTCGCCAATGTGGCGATTCGTCAGCTCGTCATAGGCAGCGCGATTGCTCGCGTACCATGTCGTCTCATAGTTCACGAGTACATGAATCTTGTGTGCGCGCGCCACGTCGCGAATTGCCAGCGCGTCCTCCAGCGAAATCGTCAGCGGCTTCTCCACCATCACGGAGACGCCATACTGCGCAGCGATCTCGATCGCATGACGATGCTCGGCAATCGATGTGTACACCAGCACCGCCTGCGGATGGCGCACCTCGATCATGTTGGCCATGCTCTTGAAGAACATCGTGTCCGGCAGCGAGTACTTCTTCCCGTACTTCTTCCACAGATCCGTGTCCGCATCCGCAATGCCCACCAGTTGCACATCGCTGTGTTTCGGCAACTGCGACAGGAATCCCTCCACGTGCCCGTGCTCCAGGCCCACGATTGCCACTCGCAGCGGCTGCGACGGCGTTTCGGCCTGTGTCAAGACCGGAAAGGCCGCAAACATCCCCAACACCACAACACGGCTCAACCGCAGAATGGAACCACAGTGAAATACACGCATGTAATTTGGAGTTCCTCTCGCCGCACCGATTCTACGCAACTCAGGCTGCCTTCCGGTGTCCAATCCGAAAGACGCAGCAGAGGCAACCGAAGCTCATGGGCTGCCATCTGCATCAAAGGTGTGTCTTCACTCCCTGCAGGACAGGAGTTCTCAATGCCGATGCTCCGTCGGACCTTCCTGGCACAGCTTCATGCCGTTGCTCTCCTGGTCCTCGTTGTAGGACCTCAGGCTCACGCACTCGGCCCCAAGGGTGACGCCTTCGTCGGATACACCCGATCCGGTTCAGACGCCTTCTATCCCAATACCGGCGGCCTCAACGGCTGGGAAGGAGCACTCCACATCCACCTGAAGCCTCTCCTCGGGGTCGAGGGCGATGTTGCCCATTACGGATTGGGTGCTGACGAGATTGTGCCCCGCACGACAACCTACCTCCTTGGGCCCCGCGTGACAGTCGGCGCTGTCGGAATCAAGATCTTCGCGCACGGCCTGATTGGCGGAGCGCACTCGTCCAACAACTTCGGGATCTCCAGCAACGCCTTCGCCTACGCCTTCGGCGGCGGCGTCGATCTGCCGCTGGCCCCGTTCTTCCGGTGGAGGTTCATGCTAGACGGGATCAGCGCGCCCGACCTGTCACCAACCGGAGGCACCCACGCACGTTTTTCCACCGGTCTCGTCTTTCACTTCTAGGTTCCGGCTTGTGCCCCAGCCCGCATCCGGGTTCTGGACCAGCGCCATTGAGTAAACCCCGCGTCTGAATCCACGTCCATTCCAGCGTGCAAGACCACGCGGACAATCGCACTTGTCCGTGGGTGATTGCAGATGGAGCTCCGTTTGCGGGAAAGGCTAATGAGGAATTCGGATACGCTTTTCCGCTGCCCATGTTGCGGTTACAGGACGCTGGAAAGACCGGACGCCATGGCTCTCTGTCCCGTCTGCTGGTGGGAAGATGACGGACAGGAAGACCCCGACGCCGAAGATGTGCATAACACGGTGAACGGCTCCCTCAGCCTCAATGACGCTCGCATGTATTACACCCAGTGTGCGCCGCTCACCCACGATTCCTGCCCTACGTCCGCAAGCCGCAGCCCGCCGAGCAGTAATCTCCGGTTAATTCCCGCCCCAGGTTGCCTTCGGGTCACTCCCCAGTAACGTGCCTTTGGCGATGCGGGGCAACCTCTCCGTCCGTCCCGCAGGTTTGACCCGCCCCGCAAACCCTCTTACCATGAGATGAGGCACTCCCCGCCACACGAAGCTGTATCGCCCATGAGCGACAGCCCGCTGTAGCAGTTCGATTTGGCGCCTGTCGCGCCCGGAAGGCAAAAACGTTGAGTTCTACTGACACCATCGAAAATACTACCGGTCCCGAAACGACCGAGGAGGCTCATGGCCACGAAGGTCATGACCACTCCCACGACCATCACCACGGCCCTATTCTGAATCCGGATTGCACCCGTGAACTCGCGCTCGACATCCCGGCGGAGGACGTCTCGAAGGCCTTTCGCAGCGTGGTCCGCAATTATCAGAAGTACGCCAAGATTCCCGGCTTCCGGCCCGGCAAAGTGCCGGAGTCTGTCATTCGCCGCCGCTTTGTCGCTGAGATTCGCAAGGACGTGATCGACGGCCTATTGCCCGAGCGCTTCAACAAGGGCATTCAGGATCTCGGCATCCAGCCCGTCGGCCAGCCTCAGGTGACTGAATTAACGGTTGAGGACGGCCAACCGCTGCACGTCAAGGCAACATTCGAATACATTCCCGACTTCTCCATCGATGGCTACGCTAACGTCGTTGTTGAGAAGCCCTCAGTTGAAGTCACCGAAGAAGAGTTCCAGAATGAACTCGCCCAACTGCGCGAATCTCGCGCCACAGTCGAGCCTGTCGAGGAAGACCGGCCTCTCGTGGACGGCGACTGGGCGCAGATCTCATACACCGGCAAATTCGCAGACGACCCGGAAGGAGCGCCCATCAACGGCGAGGATTCGCTCGTCGAAGTCGGCGGCAAGGACACAGTTGAGGCATTCACCTCCGTCCTTCGCGGCGCAAAGCCCGGACAGGAGCTCAAGGCCGAGGTAATTTATCCCGCGGACTACCCGGAAGCCAAGATGCAAGGCAAGACGGTGGCCTATGAGGTAACCGTGAAGGCCATCAAGAAGCGGACCCTACCAGAGCTGAATGACGACTTCGCAAAAGAAGTTGGCAATTACGAAAGTTTGGCCGAGTTGGAGAACCGGATTCGCGAGCACATGGCCAATCGCAAGCGCCACGGTGTTGAAGGTGAAACCAAGGACCGGTTGTTCGCAGCGCTGAACGAGCGCTACCAGTTTCCCGTCCCAGAATCCATGGTGCAGGAGCAGATCGATACACGCCTCGAACGAGGCTTGCGGGCGCTGGCAGCGCAGGGAATGAACACTGACCAGATGCGCAAGCTTGACTTCGGACGCCTTCGAGCCGCACAACGTGACTCAGCGTTAGCCGAGGTCAAGGCATCGATTCTGCTCGACCGCATGGCCCAGGCCGAGGGCATTGAAGTCAGCGATGAGGAACTGGACCGCGAGGTCCAGATGGCCGCTCTGCAGTCCCGCGAACCGGTCGAGACACTCCGCCAGCGATTGACTGAGAACGGCGGGCTAGCTAAAATCCGGGAACAATTAAGACGGGAAAAAACCGCAAGCCTGTTGTACGAGAGATTACCGTCGTAATCGGGTATCCAGTGACGAATCTTCGTCATTGGAGTGGTTTGACGGGTCAGGAATTTCCGTGCGCTCCGAAAGATGCTTCACTCCGGGCCGCACGGCCATCTAAGTGACGGGAGAGAAATCCCCAACGGAAGGGCGAGAAGAGTAACCAATGGCATTAGTTCCCATGGTGGTTGAGCAGACGAGTCGGGGCGAGCGCGCCTACGACATCTATTCCCGTCTGCTTCGCGACAACATCATCTTTCTCGGCACACCGATCGACGATCAGGTAGCCAATCTCATCGTTGCGCAGATGCTCTTTCTCTCCGGCGAGGACCCGGAGAAGGACGTCCAGCTCTACATCAACTCGCCCGGTGGTTCGATTACTGCAGGCCTCGCGATCTACGACACCATGCAATTCATCAAGAACAACGTGGTGACCTATTGCATCGGCCAGGCTGCAAGCATGGGCGCGTTTCTTCTGCTTGCCGGGACCAAGGGCAAACGGTTCGCGCTTCCCAATTCAAGAATCCTGATTCACCAGCCCTCGATGGGCGGTCTCAGCGGCCAGGCCACTGACATCGATATTCACGCGAGGGAGATCCTTCGCATCCGCGAGATCACTAACAATCTGATGGCTCGCCACACCGGACAGCCGCTTGATCGCATCGAGCGCGATGTTGAGCGGGACTTCATCATGAACTCGCACCAGGCAAAGGAATACGGCATCATTGACGAAATTATTGACCGGCCCCGCACGTAACGGCCGCACCACAGCAAGCGGAATCGAACACGTTCGTCCAAAGGGAGCAGTAAAATGAAAACGCGTACGGGACCTGAAGAAGCGCTGCGGTGCTCGTTCTGCCACAAGTCGCAGGATGCCGTTGCCAAATTGATCTCGTCGCCCAGCGACTATCCTCGCGCATACATCTGCGATGAGTGTGTCGCTGTCTGCAACTCGATCCTTGAAGACGACCGCGGCGATGCAACACATCCGGCTACTGCCGCCGGTCACCTGCCCAAGCCGCAGGAAGTGAAGAGCTTCCTCGACGATTACGTCATCGGCCAGGACCAGACCAAGAAGAAGCTCGCTGTCGCGGTGTACAACCACTACAAGCGCGTGCAGATGAATCGCATGCGCAACAGCGAAGTTGAGCTGGCCAAGTCGAATATCCTGCTCGTCGGGCCGACCGGTTCAGGCAAGACCCTTCTGGCCCACACGCTGGCGAAGATGCTCGATGTTCCCTTCGCCATCGTCGACGCGACCACGCTCACTGAAGCCGGATACGTCGGCGAGGATGTCGAGAACATCATCCTCAAGCTGCTGCAGGCTGCCGACGGTGACGTGAACCGCGCTCAGCAGGGCATCATTTATATCGACGAGATCGACAAGATCGGCCGCAAGGACGAAAACCCTTCCATCACGCGCGACGTTTCGGGCGAGGGAGTGCAGCAGGCGCTGCTCAAGATTCTGGAAGGCACCGTGGCCAACGTGCCTCCGCAGGGCGGCCGCAAGCACCCACACCAGGAATTCACCGCTGTGGACACTACGAACATTCTTTTCATCTGCGGTGGTGCGTTCGTCGGCCTCGAACGCGTCGTGGGCCGTCGGATTGGGAAAAAGGCTCTGGGATTCAAGTCTGTCGATGCTGAAGCCGATGCAGCGACGACTCGCTCCCATCGCGACACGGAATTGCTCCGCAAGACCGAACCACAGGACCTCATCAAGTACGGCCTGATCCCTGAGTTCGTCGGCCGCCTGCCCGTCATGGGCGTGCTCGATGAACTGGACGAAGAGGCGCTTGTCGAGATCCTGACCAAACCCCGCAATGCGATCGTCAAGCAGTACCAGCGCCTCCTCGAGTACGAGAACGTCCGACTCCACTTCACGCAGGAGGCCATCGGAGCCGTTGCTCGCGAAGCCCTGGCTCGCAAAGTCGGCGCCCGCGGACTCCGCATGATCCTCGAAGAGCTGATGCTCGATCTGATGTACCACTTGCCTTCGAGCAAGCGTGTTCGTGATCTCGAAATCACCCGCGAAATGGTTGAGCGCCGCGATCTGTCGCTCTGTCTGCTTGAAAAAGCCGGCTAGAAAGATATCACTGGCTCACAAAAAGACCTGCCGCACATTCGGCAGGTCTTTTTGTTTACAAGGAGTTGAGAGGAATCCTGTGCCGTCAATTGCGATTGCTTTGACCCGAAGCCCGCTGTCACTTTCCGATTCGTCCTTGACTTTCTTTCGCGATTCTCCATACTGTACTTCCGGCTGGCGATTCTGCTTACGCGCTCCGCCTCTACGGACCACCTGCATTCCGGTAGTTTTTTGCTCGAGTTGGCTGACCGCCCTTTTGAATCCGAAACCATCCCAAAGTCGGCCGCTACGATAAGTTCGTTTGGGGCATGATTGCGGTCACTGGGCCATTCTCCAAAAACACGATCTATCCCTGTCGTACTTTGTGATGCGCACAGTAACATCCCATTGCTGTTGAGGAGGATCTATCCATGTCTCGTCCGGTGCTTGCGAACATCTTGTTTGCCAACGGCGGAAACCGCCCTCGGCCGCTAACTGCCGCGGTTCTCATCGTCGCGCTTACCTGCTTCATCACCCCGACTTTCGCGCAGCAGGCCGCGGAATCGGCAAAGAAACACGCGCTCGAACCTGGAATGGTGAGGGTACCAGACTCCAATCGTGCATATGCAGAGGACCGCGGCGTCAAAGCCCACACCAACGTCCAGTTCACCCTGGCAGTTGCTCCGGGCCCCGCTGAAGCCCCACCGTATGCCGGCTATGGTTATGAGACGCCGGCTTCTCTGGCCTGCATCTATCGGGTCGTCGCACCCATTCGTGGTTGCAATCCCAACTCCACAAAGAACACTCCTGATGGCGGAAGCGAATCCATCGCAATCGTCGATGCATTTGACCACCCCAATGCAGCATCGGATCTGGAGACCTTCTCCATGCAATTTGGGCTCCCGTTCAACGCGAATAAGTTCAAAGTTGTTTACGCTCAGGGCACCCAGCCCCCGCAGGATTCCACCGGAGGATGGGAAATCGAGGAATCGCTTGATATTGAGTACGCGCACGCTATGGCGCCGCACGCGATGCTCTACCTGGTCGAGGCCAACAGCAATCTCGATAGCGACCTCTACAACGCAGTCCTGGTTGCCACAAACCTCGTGCGCTGCGGCAAAACAACCCAGTGCCCCGTAAACGCCAGCGGCAAGGGCGAGGTCTCGATGAGTTGGGGCGGAGGTGAATTCCCCAATGAATCCGATTTTGACTGGGTATTCACCGGGAAAAACGTGGTCTTTCTCGCCGCGACCGGTGATTCTTCTGGAGTGATCTACCCAAGCGCGTCCCCGAATGTGATCGGCGTGGGAGGCACATCCACAGCCCGAAGCCTCAACACCGGAAACCTGATTCAGGAAATTGCGTGGTCTGACGCCGGCGGCGGACTGAGCTTTTACGAGCCAACTCCCCCTTATCAATCAGTGATCGCCCATATCGCGCAGGGATCGCGTGCCCTTCCTGACGTCTCTGCCGACGCCAATCCAAACAACGGATACTGGGTATATGACAGCATTCCAATACCCGGAGACCCGAATCCCAGCAACTGGTGGCTCGTAGGCGGAACCAGCGCCTCCACGCCGCTTGTAGCCGGCATCATTAACGCTTCATCGACCGAATCGGGCCATTTCGCAACGTCTACCAAAGACGAGTTGACCCGCTTCTACTTGGCATATGCCAACCACCAGGCCTACGGAAACTTCTGGGATATCACTTACGGAGCCTGCAACTTCTATTCCGGAAGCTTTGGCGTCGGTGGATACGATTTGTGCACCGGCATCGGCAGCCCCAAGGGTCTGAAGGGCAAATAGCCTCTGTCGCCAGGATGGATCGGGCCTGAGCCGCCGCCGCTCGGGCTCGATCGGTCTCATACTTCGAGACCTGATAGAGCAGTTCAGGCCCAATCAGCCGCTCCATTTCGCTGTACAATCCCAACATGACCCGCGCCGATAGGATGAAGCCAGAGCCCGGTTCCCGCGTCCAATAGGTACCCTATGACTGCTACCCGCGAAAAGACCGAGCCCCGCAAATTGCCCATGATGCCCATTCGGGACATGGTGATCTTCCCTTACATGATGACGCCCTTCGTGGTGGGCCGCCTCTCGAGTGTGCGCGCACTTGAAGAAGCGCTCAATGGCGATCGCAAGATATTTCTCGCCACACAACACGACGCATCCATTGACGAGCCCAAAGCCAAGGAGATCTTCCAGGTCGGCTGCATCTGCAATATCGTGCAGAGCGTCAAGATGCCGGACGGCAACATCAAGGTCCTTGTCGAAGGCGTCGAGCGCGCCAAGTCCGCCGAAGTCAACGACCGTGACGGCTTCTTCGTCGCAACCGTGCGCACCGGCAAGACAGACTTTGAAATGACATCGGCCGTCGAGCAGCTCATGCAGCGCGTCACCAGTCTCTTTGAGCAGTACGTCAAGCTGCAGCAGTCGCTGAACTACGAAACCATCATCGCTACCGTCCGCATGGACGAGCCGGCCAAGCTCTCTGACACCATCGCCGCCAACCTGCAGCTCGGCATTGACGAGAAGCAGGAGCTGCTCGGCATCTTCGACCCCGCCGCACGGCTTGCGCGCATCGCAGACGTTCTCGATATCGAAATCGAAAAGCTCGATCTCGACCGCAACATCCAGTCCCGCGTCAAGCGCCAGATGGAGCGAGCGCAAAAAGAGTACTACCTCAACGAAAAGATCAAGGCCATCCAGAAGGAGCTCGGCCGCGGCGAAAAGAGCGAATTCGACGAGTTGCGCAAGAAGATTGAAGCCGCCGGCATGCCCAAAGACGTACTCGACAAGGCCATCCAGGAGCTCAAGAAGCTCGAAGCCATGCCGCCTATGTCCGCAGAGTCCACCGTCAGCCGCAACTACATCGACTGGCTGTTGGGAGTTCCGTGGAAAAAGCGCTCCAAGGAAACACGCTCCATCGACTACGCCGAAAAGGTTCTCAACGAAGATCATTACGGCCTTGAGAAAATCAAGGAACGCATCCTCGAGTTTCTTGCCGTGCGTCAGCTCGTCAAGAACCCAAAGGGATCCATCCTGTGCTTCGCAGGCCCTCCCGGTGTAGGAAAGACCTCTCTCGGCATGTCCATTGCCAAGGCCACCGGCCGCAAGTTTGTACGGCTATCGCTGGGCGGCGTGCGCGACGAGGCCGAAATTCGCGGCCATCGCCGCACCTACATCGGCGCGCTGCCCGGCCAGATCATCCAGCACATGAAGCGCGCTGGAACCAAGAACCCTGTCTTCCTCCTCGACGAAGTAGACAAGATGGCCTCCGATTTCCGTGGCGACCCGGCGTCAGCTTTGCTTGAGGTTCTCGACCCTGAACAGAACACAACGTTTCAGGATCACTACCTCGACGTCGATTACGATCTCTCGCAGGTCCTCTTCGTAGCCACGGCAAACGTGCTTCACACGGTACCCGCGGCGCTTCAGGACCGCATGGAAGTGCTGCGCCTGCAGGGCTACACCGAACACGAAAAACTTGAGATCGCGCGCCAGTACCTCGTAAAGAAACAGCGCGAGCAAACCGGCCTGAGCGAAAAGAACATCGCCATCAAGGACGACGCAATCCTCGAAATCATTCGCAATTACACGCGTGAGGCCGGCGTTCGCAATCTCGAGCGCGAAATAGGCAACGTCTGTCGCAAGGTCGCGCGCCGCGTCGTGAAAAAGGGCGCGAAGCACAGGGAAGAGATTACGGCGGAGTCGATCAGCGAATTTCTGGGCGTCGCTCGATTCCGCGACTCGGAAGTGCACGAAAAGAGCGAAGTGGGCCTGGTCACTGGTCTCGCTTGGACAGAAGTCGGCGGCAGCATCCTCACCACCGAAGTGCAGGTCCTCGACGGCAAAGGCAAGCTCACCATCACCGGCCAGCTCGGCGACGTCATGCAGGAGTCGGCCCAGGCCGCGCTCAGCTACATCCGCGGCAAGGCGCAGGTTCTCGGGCTCAGCCGCGAGTTCTATCGCAACATCGATCTGCACCTCCACGTGCCGGAGGGCGCGATTCCCAAGGACGGTCCGTCAGCCGGCATTACGATGGCCACCGCCATGGCCAGCGCGCTTGCCAGAATCCCCGTCCGCCGCGACATCGCCATGACCGGCGAGATCACGCTGCGCGGCAAAGTGTTGCCCATTGGCGGCCTGAAAGAAAAGCTGCTCGCCGCTCTGCGAGCGGGCATCTTCGAAGCGATCCTGCCGCGCGCCAACGAAAAGGATGTCGCCGAGCTTCCCGAAAACATCAAGAGCTCGATGAAGCTTCACTTCGTCGACAAGATGGATGAGGTGCTTGCACTGGCTCTGGAGGGCCCGCTCCCCAACCCGATTACCGCCGAAACGGAAGTCCTCGCTGCCGTTCCGCCGGCGCCAACCGACATGCCCGCAAACCTGCCTGCGCAGTAAGCAATCGCGAGAATCTGGCCCGGGTCTCCTGCTACAGCGGCGAGACCCCGGTTCCTTCACGCATCGGCAATCTCAAGATGCAGTACTGCAGGTTGCCGCTCGGCCGTCCTGTATCCTCAACAAGGAAAGGCAACCCGCAAGCTGCCGATCAATCCACCGGCAGAATGCCCACGATGCGCTACACCACTCAATTCCTGCTCTCGGCGATGGCAGCCGCCCAATTCCCGCCTCCCGGAGTTCCGGAGATCGCGTTCCTGGGCCGCTCCAACGTGGGCAAATCAAGTCTGCTCAATGCGCTGGTCGGCGATAAGGCCGCCAAGGTCTCGCAAACCCCGGGCCGCACACGCGCCATCAATTTCTTTGCGCTTCTCGATCAGCGGCAGCATCCTAAGCTCGTTTTCGCCGACCTGCCCGGCTATGGCTACGCGAAGATCTCCAAGTCCATTTCGTCCACGTGGCCTGCATTCATCGAGCCTTATCTCGCCGAGCGCGAGACATTGCGCCTCTGCATCTGCCTTGTCGATTCGAACGTTCCTCCGCAACAAAGCGACCGCCAGCTGATCGACTGGCTGCGCCACGCCGGCCGCGACTTCGCGGTGGTCGCCACAAAAGTGGATCGGCTCAGCGGAAACGAGCGCACGCGCAATCTGAAGGCCCTCAAAAACGGCCTTGAGTTGGAGGATGTAGTGGCAGTTTCCGCCAAGACCGGCTACGGATTGAACGAGCTTTGGGCACGCATCGAATCAGTGCGCCAATACGCACCTTAGGCCAACTCGACGCTCAACTCGACCTTTCGCGTTCTGCAGGCTTCAAGGTCGTAAGGAAGCAGCCCTGACCGTTCAACACCGCGTTTATCTTCACTTGCACGCCAATCTCGCCGGCCTGCACCGCATTCGCAATGCTCCCTGCAATCTGCTTCGCAATTTCTGAATCGCAACGCACCACCCGAATACCCTGCGCAAATCTGCCAAAGTAGCGCGGCGCGAGACGCAGCCAGCGCGCTGCCCAGGTATTCCTGCTCACGCAGCTGAGAGCAATGGAATCCAGCTTGGGCATCCATCGTGCCGCAGCCTCCTCGACCTGCCAACAAATATATTCGTTGGTGTCCTTTGGCGGCGCCAATTGGACTCTCCTCGAGCCCGCTCCAAATTCCGCCACATCCCGCAAATGGCCCGGCTGGCCCGCAAATACCAGATCAGGCAGAACGCCGCGCGCCTGCATCTCCTGCTCAACCAACGCGGGCGTGCCTCCAATGCACACGGCCACCGTCGCACGTTTTCGAATCTCGTTCTTCAAGATGCGCAGGGCTTCGTCCAGGGAGGTCACCAGAAAATCCACCACTCCATCTCGAACGGCTTGTTTTTGCGTATTCTGATCAGCTGTCGCAGTCAGCCCCGCTGCGCCGGCGATGCTGCCCGCCACCACGATCGCGCGGCCCGCTTCATCCAGGTTGCCTGCATACATCAGCTTCCCGCCAAGGCTCGGCTCCACGTCAGCATGGCAAACCCGTTCGGCCTCCGCAGTGCCGATCAGCGCCGCAAAGCTTCGCTCCACAGTCCAGACAAAGTCGGTGGGTTCAAATGAATTCGAATTCATCGCCGGGGAATGGCCTATTCCGTAATTCCAAAATGCCAGGGCGCCAATCCAATTTCACGGCATTCCCGCCTCAATCCAGTTCTTCGGACGTACAAAAAAAACGACCTCGCCTGGCTTCGGATCTGGCACTTTGACCTTCGCAGCATTCTTGGGATTGACGCAGGCATTGGGCCCAACTATCCCCTTCTCCAGAATGTCCAACACCGAGTACCAGAGATCTCCGATCATGTCCTTCTGTTTTGCGGAGTCACAATTGACGTAGACCGTCATGTTGTTCTCGTACGAGAAGTGCATTGTGATCGCAGAAGCATCGATGGGAAGAACCAGCTCCCCCGATCCATCTTCATTCGCCTTCACCCAGTCTCCGTGGACAGCTTTCAGATGATCAATGCGAACCTGAAAGCCGGTGGGAGCGATGGGGTGGCCCGTCTTGCCATCAAGAACGCGAACGGTAATGGACTTCGTATCCTGTGCGCACAGCGATGCGCTGAGCCCCGCCACCAGCAGCAGCATCACTTTTCTGGTCCATACAGCCATAGTGGTCCTCTAGGTTCTACCAGGTCGAATACGGTTGCCCGTCTGAGCCCTGGTCCTGCGAACCTGAGTGTACATTGTCTATGCCCGGATCAGTCTGGTCGAGCGAGTGCAGGGAATCACTTGTGTCAGTAACCCAGCTATCGCGTTCCCTCGTCATCGGATCAACCGGAATCGACTTGAGGTAACCATCCTGCACAAGGTCGTCGAGCGATTGAGGCGCCTTTTGTTTATCCATGGTGTAGGCATCGATCGCCGAGCGCATCACCTGCAGGTCTTCTTTAAGCACTGCTTCGCGGGCAGACTTGACTGCGCTCTTGAAGCTGGGAACCGCGAGCATGGCCAAAACCGCGATGATCGTCATGACCACCAGCAGCTCAAACAGCGTAAATCCGGCCTCTTGTTTACGACGCCCGCTCATGCTTCCCTCTACTCCTTGAAACCGTTCCCTACCAATCAGAATACTTTGTACCGTCCAGCGCCATGCCCGTGGACTTGGAGTACACATCGAACACGCTCTGACCGCCGTACGAGTCTGATTTCGGATCATCCTGCATCGAGCGCAATCCCCATTCGGCCTTTCCCGTCATGGGATCAATAGGAATGCGGCGCAGAAACTTCACCTTCTTCCCCTGAATGTCTACCCCGGTCACCAGCGTTTCAAGGTCAGGAGGATAGTTCTGGCTGTCAACCTTCGTCTGGATCGCGCCCTTATCGGCCGCATCCTTGTAGTGATCGACGGCGTCTCGCATCTCCCAAAGATCGCGACGCAGTTCCCGCTCCTTGGTTCGCTTGAGATTGAGCTTGTAGACCGGCACCGCCACCGACGCCAGGACCGCCAGAATCGTCACGGTCACAATCAGCTCAATCAGCGTAAGGCCGCGCTCCGTGCGTCTCCGGATTGGAGGCTCGACCATCATCTGCACAACCCTATTGCACCGTTATCTTCGTTTGCGAAGGCTGCGCTGTCACCGGCATTTGGGCGCTGTTCATTGCCCCGGCGCGCGTAATGCTGAGATTGCTGTCGCCGGTTGCCTTTGCCTGGAAGGTCAGCACGCACACCACACCTGCGCCATTCATTCCTGGCGTGCCGGGAGGACGCGACGCATTCAGCGTAATCGTGCCCGGTCCATCGTCTCGGTGCGCCATGGCCACGCTCTGACCGTCACGATTCAGAAAGTCGCCATCGCCCACATTCACCAGCGCGATCTTGGACGGGTCGTATTGAATCTGCAATGGGACAGAAAAGATATCCTTGCCGCCGGTAAGCACGACCGGCACCTGGAAGGTCGTCCCCGCAATCACCGGTCCAGGAGAATTCAGCATGATATTCACCTGCTGCGCTGCTTCACCAGGCGGCGCATTTGGCGGCGCTGTACTCGCGTCCTGTGAAGATTTCATCTGCGCAATCGCCCCAGGAGCAGCAGCCTCGGCAGTTTGTCCGGGTACTGGCGCAACAGCCGCAGGTCGCACCGTGGCCGCCGAAGCCGCTTGTGAACCAGCACCAGCGGGAACTTGGTTCGAGGCGCGCCGCAGCTCGATCGACATTCCGGCTCCCGTGTCGATCGTGCGCAGATTCGCCGGGCTCAATTCCTGTCCGCGAACCACGTGCGGCACCACGAGGAACACGATCTCGTCATCCTCAATGACCTTGTCCCTGTTGCCAAAGATGTAGCGCAACAGCGGAATCTGGCCCAACCCCGGAATCCCGCTGAACTTGTCCTGGAGTTGGTGTTCCTGGATGCCGCCCAAAATGTTGGCTTCGCCTTCACGCAGGCGGATGGTCTGCTCTGCGACGCGCTGGCTGATGATCGGTTCGGTCACGCCGCTGATCGTCACCGATCCGCTCTGCGCTGTCACTTCAATCTTCACCTTCAGCGTCACGTCGCGATCGAAGTGAACTGTCGGCGTCACCTCGATATTTACGCCCACGTCCTGATACTGGAACTGCGTGTTCACCAGCGAACTCACCAGTGCCGTCGAAGCGCCCGTCTGGTACGAACCGGTCGCAATCGGAATTCTCGAGCCGATCTTCAGCGTCGCTTTCTGCTGGTCGGCGGCACGAATGCGCGGATTCTCCAGAATGCGTGTGTTGTTGTCGCTCAGCAACAGATTTACAGTTGCCGCTCCGACCGTTACCGCAAAGTTCGTGGCATTCAAATGTGCCAGGTCGTAAAGCGTCGGGCTGGCAGGTGTCGAGGTGCAGGTGGTGCCGGCCGGACAGTTTGAAGACGACGAACTGCTGGTCGGAGGCACCAGGGCAACGCTTACGCTGCCCGGCCACGCGATGCCGAGGTTGCGCTCCCAGTTCTTGGCCACCTCGAGCACGCCAATGTCGACGACAACCTCCGAGCGCGCCTTGTCCAGGTCGTTGATAAGCTTCTGCGCCAGCAGCAATTCGTCCGGCGTGGCGCGCATCACGATGGCGTTCTGGCTCGCGACGCCGTAAACCTTGGCGTCCGTAATCACGTTGCGCAGAGCGGTCTGCACGTCGTTCAGATCGTTCTGCTGCCAGGCATTTGACAGGTAAAACGTCTGGACTGCCTGCTCGCCGAGCTCGGCGCGTTTCGAGCGGGTGTTGGCGGCCACAAAGATCGTGTTCTGCGTGATAGGCCGCCAGAATGTCCCCGACAATGTACCCACGATACGCAGCGCATCGAGCAGCGAAACATTGTTGAGGTCAACCTGAACCCGCTTGGAGATGTAATCCGGGTCAAACAGCACATTGACGCCGGACGCTTTGCCGATTGCCTGGTACACCACCTTCGAGTCCTCAGCCATGTGGAGCGTCAGAGGCTCGTTCGACATGGGCTTCAGTTGCGCTGGTGTACCGATCGAATCGATTTCGTCCTGTCGCCCCGGGGCCATCGGCTGGCTGGGCTGGAGCACCGGCTGCTCTCCGCTCAGCGCACGGACTTTCGCAATCTCCTGTTGGGCAGCTTCATTGCTCGGGTCAATCTCGGTGGCGCGCATCAGCTCCACAAGCGCCCCCTGCAAATCTCCTGCGACCAGGAGCTTGCGCCCCTTGGTCACGTGCATCGATGCGTGCCGACAGCCGCACGCGATAATAGGCGGCCTTGTAGCGCAGATCCGTCGGGCTCATCGTGTAGGCCTGATGGTAATTCTGATAGGCAGCGTCGTAGTCTTCCCTTGCCTCAGCTTCCTGCCCGTGATGGAAGTAGGTGCTCGCCGACTCTGCCTGCGAAACATCGCACCTGAAGCCGAAGACGCCCAACGCGACGACGCAAAGGATCCAGATCTTCGCTCTCAAGAGAACAGATCCGCGGAGGGTCGGACCATTTTCGCGGCTTTTCATCGTGCTCCCCGGGCGTCTTGACCGGCCCGCTTCTACTCGCGGACCCGAGCGGGCTGCCTTGGCCGCCCCCGACGCAGTTGTTGACGCAACTACCGATGCGATTCCCTGTGCTGGTGCTTCCGTCAAATGATGCCCCATTCTAGCAAAGCCCCAGCGAAGCATGGGGGTTAAAGCGCTTTCGGAGCTCATCTGCCGTCAAATGCCTTTCTATACCTTGGCTTCGTCTCATGGAAAAGCCCACTATGCCGCAACAACTCGGAGATAGCAACTGCGAAACCTCGGCAGCTCGCCGATGCTACGATGAATATTCGGAGATTCTCCCCGATGGCCCGCCAGACCAGCCACACTATCGTACAGCCGGACCGCTCGGGACCTCAAAAACCGTCCCGGCCCCGCAACCCCGTCGCATCCGGCGAACGGGACGCTGCGCAAAACCGGGCCGCCAGCCATAACTACTTTCTTTTGGAGAAATTCGAGGCGGGCGTAGCCCTCCGCGGCACTGAGGTCAAGTCCATCCGCGAGGGCAAGGCCAACCTCAAAGACTCCTACGGCCTTATCAAAGATGACGAAGCATTTTTGCTTAATGTTCATATTGGGCCGTATTCCCATGGAAACATAGCCAACCACGATGCCTTGCGTACACGAAAGTTACTGCTGCACAGGGACGAGGTTCGGCGGCTACAGTCCAAGACGCAGATCAAGGGTCACACGCTCATCCCAACGCGCCTTTACTTCAAAAACGGACGCGTAAAGTGCGAATTGGCTGTCGCCAAGGGCAAGCAGGATTGGGATAAGCGCGAAACCGAGCGCCGCCGCGAAGCCGACCGAGAAGCCCGCGCCGCAGTCAATGCCAGCAAACATCGCATGGGCCGCTAGGCCCCGTCTCCAGCTTCCCCACATCCAGCGAAAACCGGCTCTGCCTTCGGCGAAGCCTGCGACCTTGGAGCGCTCTTGTCCGGATTAGCGGCTGCTACTCCCAGCGAAATATCTTTGCTGAGATCGCCGTAAAAAGGAGAAACAACCCCGTCAATGCCGCCAGGTCACCGATGTGAGCGAACCACCCATCGCCGTTCCATATGCCCTCGAGCAGGCGCACGGCGAAGGTTAGCGGCAATACCCGCGCCACAGCGCGCAGTACTGGCGGCAGATCTGAGATGTGCACGAAGAGTCCAGAGAAAGCGATCATCGGATAGAGAATGATGGCCCCGATCGGCTGCGCAAAACGCGCCGTGGGAACGATGCTGGCGATCAGAAAGCCGATTGACAGAACACTCCAGGTGCTGATGACCAGTGCGATGGTAAACGAGAACCATGGAACATGGGCTCCAGGTGGGAAGTAGCGTTTGCCTGCAAGCAACATCAAGCCCAATGTTGCTGCGGTGAGCAGGAGCTTGACGATCACGTGAGCACCAAGGATGGTCTGCGGGCGCAGCGGCGTCGCGCGAAGCCGCTTGAGGATACCTCCCTCACGGTAGATGGAGATGATGGTTACCAGCGAAAGCACAGCGCTGAGAGAGATCAAGAGCGCCACGAGTACAGGAAGATCGGTGTTGGAAAGCCCTTTGGCTGCAAGTGAAGGCGCACCGAATCTGAGCCCTGCTACACGCCCCAGAACAACGAAAATCAAGACGGGTACAACGATGGTGCCGAAGGCGCCCAGCGGTTCACGCATGAAGATCTTGAGCTCGATCCAGGTCAATTTCCAGAGTCCACGCAGCATCATTGTCGGTCCTTATTCGCGAATGGAGCGGCCGGTCAGCTTGAGAAAGACGTCCTCAAGGTTGGGGACGATGGTGCGAAAACCCGTGACCCGAATCCGATTGTCCGAAAGGCAGTGAATCACATCGGTGACCAGGTCGTCGCCCAGTCCGCGAATGGTGAATCGCATATTGGCGCAGGTTACGGAAGCTACCCCCGGAATCGTCTTGAAGTGGTCACCGGCGGCCGTGTCGTCTGCATCCAGAACCACGGTACGCTCTGGGCAATGCCGCCGAATGAGGCTATCCGGGGTGTCGATGTCGATGATCCGTCCGTGCTCCATGATGGCTACCCGGTCGCACAATCGCTCAGCCTCTTCCATCAGATGGGTCGTCAAAAATACGGTCTTGCCTCGCTCGCGAATGCCGCGCACCAAATCCCAGATTGCGTGGCGCGCCTGCGGATCGAGGCCGGTGGTTAGCTCGTCCAGAAAAACCACTTCAGGATCGTTGATCAACGCAAGAGCGATAAACAATCTCTGTTTCTGGCCCCCGGAGAGATTCATGAACCAGGCGCCCTGCTTGTCGGCAAGGCCAAGCTGTTCCAGCAGCCGCTTCCCATCAATGGCTTTCTTCCCATAAAGCGACGCCCACAGATCGACTGCCTCCCACACTTTGATTCGCTTCTGCAATTGCGCCTGCTGAAGCTGAACTCCGATGCGGTCCTGCAGCTTGTACACCTGGCGAAAAGGGTCAAGACCGAGCACAGCGATCGTGCCGCAGTCGGGCTTGCGAATCCCTTCAATACACTCCATCGTGGTGGTCTTCCCTGCTCCGTTGGGACCGATCAGTCCAAAAATCTCCCCTTGGTTGACGTGGAACGACACCTCCTCGACAGCCACGGTTTTCCCGTAGGTCTTGCGGACTCCGAAGACTTCAATGACTGGATCCATGGTGTTTTCTTGACGGATGCGGGAGTGTCAAGTGTAATTCTCCGGGCCAAATCTGGGTTCGGGGCGAGTGCTGGGCAATCCGTCAATTACCAACCGGTAAACCTCGTAAGCGGGGGTTCCTGAGAAACCCGTGCTTCCGCCAAAAATAGATCAGCCCCGAAGGCATTCACCCGCGGGGCCGATCTCGACCAATATAGATAAGGAGAAGTTAACGCTGCTTGTCGGCGTCACGTTCAACCTGCGATCCGGACCATTTCCGGATCCTCACCCTGATCCGCCGATGCAACACCGGTCAGGTCAGAGCGATTCTCCTCCCGACCGATCAAGCGGCCAGGAAGTTGGCTTGCAAAGTATATACAACTACGCCCAACTCCGGCCCCTTACAAAAGTCACGGGAATCTGGCAAGCCATTAATCCGGGCGACAGGAAAAAATGGTATGTTCGCCCTCGCTCCAGGAACCCGACGCAATCACCTCGGTTTCGTCTCTGGACCCGGGATCGTCTCTCGCTTCCGCGTCATTTCATCATTGGGAGCTGCAATGCGTCGCCCGCGCGTAACTCATCCGCCGGTTGCAATGAAATAATGTCCCCATGCGAACAGAGTTGTCTTTTGCGAATCTTGCTGAGGTAAAAACCGAACTGCTGGCAGTCCTGGCCACTGACACCCAGGCCGCCAAGGGCCCCGACGCCAAGCCGCAACCGCTCCTGCTGACCGCCGACGAAGCGGTTAAGTCCGCCGCCTCCGCGGTGCTTGCAAGCGGCGAATTCAAGGCCGGCGCAAATGAAACACTATTGCTCCACGACCCAACCGGTCTTGCAGCCAGGCGGCTATTGATCGTTGGCCTCGGCAAGCAGGCGAAAGCCACCGTCCACGCCGTGCGCAATGCCGCCGGCACCGCCGTTCGCTTCACCAAGCCACGGGGCATTCGGGAACTGGTCCTCGCACTGCCTGACTCCGGAAGCATCGCGGGCTTCGAGCTGTCTCCCGCAGCCTGCACGCGCGCCGCAGTCGAGGGGGCATTCGTCGGCGACTTCGATCCCGACACCTACCGCAGCGATCGCAAGGACCTGAGCGTCGAGAGCTTCGCCATCGCTGCTCCTCGCAACTCCGACCAACCCTCCATCCAATCCGCCTTCGCCGAGGGAGCGATCATCGGTGAGAGCCAGAACTTCACCCGCACTCTGGTCAACGAGCCGGGCAACAAGCTCACTCCGACCATCCTCGGGCAGCGCGCGGCACAGATGGCCTCGGAAACCGGTCTGAAGTGCGAAGTCTCGTCGACCGAAAAGCTGCACGAGCTCAAAATGGGTGCGTTCTGGAGCGTCTCGCAGGGTTCCGAAGAACCCCCGGCTCTGATCGTTCTGCGCCACGAGCCGGAAGGCGTTACCGACGGCCCAGTGCTCGGCCTCGTCGGCAAGGGCATCACATTTGACACCGGCGGCATCTCCATCAAGCCCTCCGACAACATGGAGAAAATGAAATACGACATGGCCGGCGGCGCAGCCATGCTGGGCGCAATGCGAGCCATTGCCCTTCTCAAGCCAAAAGTACGCGTCATCGCCATCGTCTGCGCGGCAGAGAACATGCCCGACGGCAAGGCGCAGAAGCCCGGCGACGTGCAAACCGCCATGCCCATAGCCCCGGACAAGCCCGGCAAGACCATCGAAATCATCAACACCGATGCCGAAGGCCGGCTGGTCCTTGCCGACGGCATCACCTACGCGCGCACTCTCGGCGCCACTCATCTGATCGATGCCGCCACCCTCACGGGCGCAGTCGCAGTCGCGCTCGGCCAGGTGAACGCGGGCGTCTTTGCCAACGACAACGCCGTCTACGACAAATTCAACGAAGCTCTTGCGATCTCCGGCGAGAAGTTCTGGCGTCTCCCGCTCGGCGATGAATACGCCGAAATGATCAAGTCCGACATCGGCGACATCAAGAACACAGGCGGGCGCTACGGCGGAGCCATCACCGCAGCGGAATTCCTGAAGGTCTTCGCCGAAGACACGCCGTGGATTCACCTCGATATCGCAGCCCTCGCCTGGATAGAAGACAACAAGCCCTACATCGCCAAAGGTCCCAGCGGCGTGGCAGTGCGGTCAATCCTGGAATGGGTAAGGAGCTATTAGCCGCTGGCGGCATTCACTTCTTGGCCATCAGCAGCATCAATCCGAACAACAACAGCGGGACCAGCGCCAGTCCCGCATACATCAGCATCTTCCTGTTGAGTGCAGGCTTGCCGCCGCGTCCCACGGGACGTACGCCGCGTGGCTCCACGCCGACCTGTTCCTGGTGCTCCAGGTCCCAGGCCATCTCGTTCGCCGTCGCGTAACGGTGCCGTGGATCTCGCTCAAGCGCTCGATAGAGAATCTCTTCAAGCTCCGGCGAAATCTCCGGATTCAATTCGCGCGGGGACTTCGGTTCGTGCAGCACCCGCTCATTCATCACCGCCAGCGGATTCGGTCCCACGAACGGCACGCGGCCCGTCAGCATCTCGTAGAACATGATGCCCAGCGCGTAAATATCGCTGCGCTGATCGCCGCGCCCGCCCTTCACCTGCTCCGGCGAGATGTAATCCGGCGTTCCCAGCATCGACGACGGGCTCACAAACGTCAGCCTTCGCGCATCTTCCTTCAGTGCAATGCCAAAGTCGATGAGCTTGATCTGGTCGTTCGCGTCAACCATCACGTTCTCCGGCTTCAGATCGCGATGGACAATGCCATGCTTGTGCATGTAATCAAGCGCGTCGCAGATACCGAGCGTGATCTTCACCGCCCGATCGATCGGCAGCTTCTTCTCCTGATTCAATAGGGCTCGCAGCAGTTGGCCATCGACCCACTCGATCACCATGTAGAGGCGGCTGCGTTCCTCGCCGTCGAACGTCTTGACCACTCCCGGGTGGTCCAGTTCCTGTCCGATCTCCTGCTCGCGCTTGAACCGCTCCACCAGCACCGGATCCTTCTCCATGTCGATGTGGGGGACTTTGATCGCCACCTGCCGGTCCGTCTTCAGATCGGTCGCCTTGTAGAGCACCGACATGTTGCTGTGCGCAATCACGGCATCGATGCGGTAGTGGTCCAGCATGTCTCCGGCGTCGTAAGTATTCATAGGCGCGCTAGGCAAGGTCCCCTCATTCTTTCATGCCACTTCACAAGAAATCCGTAAGGAAATCCGAAACCTTCTATTGCCGGTACAAGACCCACCTCTTCGACCAAAATCAAAAAAACAGACCACGAGGCTCTATGATGATTCCAGAGTATGCACCGCAACCTGAGACTCATCGCGGCCCTCCTCTGCATCACCTGGGGGCTGGCGCCCGCCCTTCTGCACGCTTCGCGGCGAGCGAAGGAGTCTCGCAACCCGCCGCAGGAGACCGGGTTTCTCAATCGCAGGATTCAGATCAATGGCGCCACCTATCGCTACCAGGTCTATCTGCCAGAAGAATGGCGGCGCGACGACCACAAGCAGTGGCCGGTCATCCTCTTTCTCCACGGCCGCGGAGAGCGCGGTTCCGAAGGAATGTGGCAGACGCAGATCGGCCTTCCTCAGCAGCTGCGAGACCATCCCGAGCGCTGGCCCTTCATCGTCGTGATGCCTCAGTGCCCCCAGGGCCATTACTGGACCGACCGCGACATGCTCAACCTGTCCATGACCGCGCTCGACCAGGAGACGACCGAGTTCAACGGCGACACCACCCGCACCTATCTCACGGGCCTCTCGCTGGGCGGGTACGGTGCATGGGAGCTGGCGCGGCTGCATCCCACGCGCTGGGCCGCGGTGGCCATTGCCGCCGGCGGCATCTTCTGGAGCTACGCACCCGAGCGCTGGCAGCACGCTTCGACTTTGCCCGCCGAATACGCTCAGGCCGTCGGACACACTCCGATCTGGCTCTTCCACGGGTCAGAGGACAACATCGTGGTCCCGCGCCAGAGCGATCTGATGTATTCGGCTGTGAAATCCGCGGGCGGACACATTCGCCTCTGGATCTATCAGAGTCTCCGGCACGATTGCTGGACCCGGGCCTTCAACGAGCCCGATTTGCCCCGGTGGCTCCTTGCAAATCGACGCGACCCACACCACGAGCCCCCCGCCTTTGCCGAGCGCCTTTCCGTCCCGATCCACCCTCCCGCTATCAAGCTCACGCCTGCCCAGCTCGACAGCCTCGCCGGCGAATACCAGGACTCCCACGGCTTGCTCGTCCTGACCCTCTTTCGGCAGGCTGACCAGCTCTACCAGAAGAACCTCCATGGAGAGGTTGCCGAGCTCGCTGCAGACACGCCCTCCACTCTCTTCTATCCGGCAGGCAGCAGCTTCGCGCGCATCACCGTCGAGCGCGACCCGCAAAATCGCGTCACGGGCCTCCTTCTCCGTGACGACCGTCATGAAGAGCGCTGGGAACGAATGCGCCCGGGCCTGCGTACCCATTCGCAGCCGGAATAAGAACGTATTTCATCCGGCCTTGGGCTGGTTTTAGGCGTCTATACATTTCAGACGATCCTTGGAAGACGCCATTGAACCATGTACGATCACCAGGAAAGTGGAGCGGCATCGGGATTTGAGGTAAGACGCGGCCATCGCGGATTCATCCCCGCCCTGGAAAATGCACTCGGACCGTCAAGGAGGTAACCATGTATTGCAGCGGATGCGGTCAGCCACTCGTAGCCGGGCAGCAAGCCTGTACTCAATGCGGCCGTCCAGCCGCAGCAGTGCCGATTCCCCCTGTGCCCAACTTCGGCTTCCAGTTGGCCACTTACGCCAACCGGGTCAAGGCGCTCAGCACTGTCTGGTTTATCTATGGAGGACTCTCGCTCGTGCTTGGAGCGCTCGGCATGACCTTCGCCAACGCATTCCTCAATGGCGGTTTCGGTCCGTTCATGCGCGGCCCATGGACGCATGGCCCCATGAACCCCCAGTGGTTCGGCCCTGCCATTATCCACTTTGCCTGGGTAATGATTATCCTTCGCTCCGGATTGGCGTTCGCCGCCGGCTGGGGCCTGATGGAGCGCGCGCCCTGGGGCCGCGTCGTGGCCGTTGTGGCGGCCTTCCTCAGCATCCTCAAGATCCCCTTTGGCACCGCCCTTGGGATCTGGACCCTGGTAGTGCTCCTCGGCTACCGCAACACCACTCTCTACGACCAGCTCTAGGTCTCTCGACGGCCGGCTGCGAAGGAAGTCGGCTTATCTTCAGGTCCACAAATGACTTGGCGCCCCTCGCCAGGCACGATTGATGCCCCCGCACCCTCTGATCTATCCCCATTTCCCGTCATGCTTTGGCCGATTCGTGGTATTCCCGTCCATCCGCGGTCAGACCTAGACTAGCGCCTGTATCTATGCCCCTGCGATTTCCCTTTTTTAGGCAGGGTGTGACTCAAGAGCCAGATTTTTAAGTAGTTAGAGGCATTGCAGCCTATGCGAGTGAGAGAGCGGGCTTTACTCTGCGCCATTGCCCTGATCCCTGCCTGTGCCGGTGCGCAGGACATCACAGGGACCATCCTGATCAAGAAGAAGCTGACCAGGCCCAGCGTCACAACCTCGGTCTCGGTCTATCAGCGCGGAACCACCGTAAAGCTCGGCAAAGACACGGAAGGTGACCCGCTCGCCTATGAGCGGTCGCGTGTCGTGGTCTATCTTGAGGGGCCCGAACCTGGCGGAGCCGATTCCCCGAGTCGCCCCTCTCCGCAGATACAGCAACTCGACCGCCGGTTCTCGCCGGATCTCGTAGTGGCTCCAATTGGATCCACCGTGTCATTCCCGAACATGGATCCGATCTTCCACAACATCTACTCGCTGTCAAAGCCAAAGACCTTCGACTTGGGGAGTTATGACAAGGGCGAGACGCGCAAGGTGATCTTTCCGAAGCCGGGCGTCGTCGAGATCTATTGCCACCTGCACCCGAACATGGCCGCCACCGTCGTAATCACGCCGAACCGCTGGTATGCTCAGCCCGGACCATCCGGGCAGTATCGAATCCCGAATGTACCCCCGGGACAGTACACCATCGTCGCCTGGCACAAATCGGCCGGGTTCTTTCGCAAAACAATCGTGGTCGAGAGCGGGCACGGGGCCACTGCCGATTTCTTTATTCCCATCCAGGTGGAATCAAAACAGGACGCCCAGGAGAAACATGACATCGGGCAAGATGCGGGGTCCCGGTGACAACGCGATTCCGAACCCGCGCTTTCCTCTTCTGCTTCGTCCCTTTCGCAATTCTGCTCGCGAGCAGTTTCTGGACGATACAGCGATTCGTCGAGTCGACAGTGCGCGATGGCCTTCACTCCTCGCTTCGCGAGAGCCAGGAGGCCATCGCTGCTATCCATGCCAAGGGCGACCTCCAGAACAGCCGCTTTCTCAAAGTGGCAGGCGAAAATACCGCGCTCAAAGCCGGAATGCAGCTTCTGCTCTCCGATCCTCACGGCGCTGCCGCGCGAAGAACAGTGGAAGATCAACTGCGCGAACTTGGCGAACGCATGGGATTCGACTTCATGCTTGTCTCGGCGCCGGACGGTTCGCCGCTCGTTGGCGTTGTCCGCCAAACCGGATCCAGGCCGGATAGCCATGGCCAGCTCGTTCCGCTCGACACAGGTCTCCTCTATCACAGCGACGCAGGTTTCCGGGTGCTCAACGGCCGCACATTTCAGGTGGCCTCTGTCCCGGTTGATCAAAACGACGAAAACATCGGATTTCTTGCTGTCGGTGAATACTTCGACTTCACAGATCTCACAACTCCGGTTGTACTCGTTCGCGACGGAAAAGTGATTGAATCCAATCTCCCCGGGATCTCGTTTGGGGAATTGGAGCGGGAACTGGTCGACTGCAGGTCGCAGTCGGAGTGCGATGTGCGCTTGCGAAACTCCAACTGGATTTCTCTCCCGATGCAGTCCTATGGCGGAGGGTATACCCTGCTGAGCTTCGAAAACGTGGATGAAGCCACGGCTCCCATTCAATCGCGCCTCCACAACCTCTTCCTCTCGCTTGCGTTTGCTTGCGTGCTCGTCGCATTCCTCTGCAGCGTCGCCTCGTCTTCTTCCATCGTCAAGCCGATAGCTGCCGTCGTTTCACATCTTCGCAATGCCGTACACACCGGCGTTCTCCCTGAGCTTGAGGGACAGTCTTCCTCCATTCTTGAGATTCGGGAACTGTCCGAAATCTATAACCGGGCTGCAACCTCAGTCCGTGCCGCTGGTCAGAACCTTGAGGCCGCTTACTTTGAATTTGTTGGCTCTCTGGCCAACGCGCTCGACGCCCGTGATGGCTACACTTCCGGTCACAGTCGTCGCGTAAGTCAGTTGTCCTGCGCCGTCGCATCCGCACTTCAGCTCGCGCCGGAAGATATAGAACGCGTACGCGTCGGAGCGTTGCTCCACGACATCGGCAAGATCGGCATCTCGGACAGCGTCCTTCAAAAGACCGGGCGACTCACCGACGAAGAGTTTGCCCTCGTCAAGCAGCACCCCGTGATTGGCCGCCGCATTCTCGAGGGCGTGCAGGGCTTTGCAGCGTTCCTCGCAGCCGTGGAACTGCACCACGAGAACTGGGATGGCACGGGATATCCCAAAGGGCAGTCGGGCGAAGAAACTCCGATCGAAGCGCGCATCATCCATGTCGCCGATGCCTATGACGCGATGACCACCGATCGTTCCTATCGTCACGGCAGGTCGCACGAAGATGCGATTGCCGAACTCGTCGAATACGCGGGAATCCAATTCGATCCGCGCATCGTTGAAGCGTTTGTGAAGCTCCCGCTCGAGACTCTTACGCGAGAAGCGGATGATTCGGAACGCCCCAATCTCATCGAAGTGTCAACAGCGACGGTAACCGTGTGAGCAGGCTCGTTCAAAGCGCCGCGCTCCTTTGCTTCGGCAGCGGGTTCCTGATCGCACAGGCAGTCTCTGCGCAGGAGGCTCGCTCCGGCTTCGACCTTCGCGCCACCCTGACCGGCCAAATGGTCTCTTCAAATGAATTGACAGAGGAGCCGCGCTCCGGGTCCCCCGTGATTGCAGGCTCCCGTTCCGTCATCTATCCAACATGGAAGATCAATGACAACTGGTTCCTGGCCGGCGCATTCCAGCTCGTAACGCGTCCCTACTACTTCGAAGAACTGTCCACCACCGGATACGGGGCCAAAGGAAACGTGCTGAATGCCACGCTCAACTACTCTCACCTTTCGCCCAAAGGATCTGTCATCATTCGTGCCGGCCAGATGCCAACCGCGTTCGGCTCCTTTCCCCTCCGTTACGACGATGCCGAAAATCCACTCATCGATCTCCCCATCGAGTACGGCTACTACTACTCTCCCGTCTCCATTCTCGGCATCGCAGGAGCGCAAATCGACGCGACACGCGGCAGGTGGGACGCGCGATTGCAATTCGCCAACTCGTCGCCGGCCAATCCGCGCAGCCTGTTCGAACACGATCAGTACGGCAACTGGGCCGGTGGCGCGGGATACACCATCCGCCAGGGATTTCGCGTGGGTGTCTCCGGATACCGCGGACCGTTCCTTGATCGTAAGTACGCGTATTACTTCCCGGGAGAAGCGAAGCCAAGCCAGCTTCCGGCATACGCTACCGGAATCGACGCCAACTGGGCCCACGGCCACACAAGCGCGCAGGGTGAATTCCAGAAATTCGTGATGCCCTACACCGCCATCCCCACATTCCGCGAATCTGCCGGTTACGGTGAAGTCAGACAGGTCCTGAGCCCGCGCTGGTTCGTTGCTGCACGTTACGGTTATTCAGACTCAAATGCCGCTGGAAAAGAGCAGCGCATCGAGACCTCTGCCGGGTTCCGCCTGTTCCGATTCGAACTGATCAAGATCGGCTACGAAACGAATCACTACAGCATCAGTTCCGACCACGACGACCACACATTCGCCGTGCAGTTTGTCACCACGCTTCACACGTCCTTCGGCAAAGAATAGCGCCTGCTACTGGCTAGGCACTTCATGCGTCGCATGCAGTGTCTTACAATCGTTTCATGGGTTTTCCCGAAAATCGCATGCGCCGGTTGCGCCGCACCGAGTCGCTCCGTTCGCTGGTCCGCGAAACCGCACTCGACCCGGGCGACCTCATCTATCCCTTGTTCATCTGCCCTGGAAACGGTGTTCGCACCGCCGTCAGTTCCATGCCCGGCGTGTTTAACCTCTCCGTCGACGAGGCAGTGCGCGAAGCTGAAGAAGCCGCCAGTCTGGGAATCGGCGGACTGCTCCTTTTTGGCCTGCCCGACTCGAAAGACGAGCAAGCCACCGGTGCCTGGAACGACGACGGCATCGTGCAGCAGAGCCTGCGCGCCTTGAAGCAAAGTCCTGCCGCGAAGAAGCTTGTTCTCATCGCTGACGTCTGCCTCTGCGAATACACCAGCCACGGACATTGCGGCGTCGTCGTCCAGAACAAGAACGGCTATGAGGTTGACAACGATCCCTCGCTCGAGCTTCTGGCTCGCACCGGCGCCAGCCTCGCCCGCGCAGGCGCCGACGTCGTTGCCCCAAGCGACATGATGGACGGCCGCGTCGCTGCCATTCGCCGCGCTCTCGACGCCGATGGCAACACAGAAACACCGATCCTCAGCTACGCCTCTAAGTTTGCTTCAGCCTTCTACGGCCCCTTCCGCGAGGCAGCCGACTCCGCTCCCCAGTTCGGCGATCGCAAAACCTATCAGATGGACGGAGCAAATCTGCGCGAAGCCATGCGCGAGATTGAGCTGGACCTCGAAGAAGGCGCTGACATGATCCTGATGAAGCCGGCCATGCCCTATCTCGATGTGGTGCGGGAGGCTCGCAACAACTTTGGCGAACCAATCGGCGCATACCAGGTCTCGGGCGAGTACTCCATGCTCCAGGCCGCTTTTGAAAAGGGCTGGCTTGAACGCGATCGCGCCATCCTTGAATCGCTCGTCGGGATTCGCCGTGCCGGTGCCGACTTTATCGTCACCTATTTCGCGAAGGACGCTGCAAAGCTACTCTGACTCTGGCTGTCCATCCTGATACTCGCTGTGTACGAGGTTCACGTGCAGCCCACCTGCCCCTCAGCAAGCGGCTCGTCCTTCCGCTACGATGAAGTCGATCAGATCCAGGGCTGCCGATCATGACTACGCTGGAAATCCTCAGCTTGCTTTTTGCCACAGCCGCGATCTTCGGGCTGATCAGCTCCCGATGGCTTCGGTTGCCTATCTCGATCGGAACCATGTTGCTCACAGTGCTGGTGTCAGCCGGCCTGACGCTTGCAGCTCAGCGCTTTCCCGCTATTCGAATGTGGGCAGCAAACCTGGTAGTCCAGATTGACTTCCAGAGTCTTATCCTGCGCGGCATGCTGCCGCTTCTGCTCTTCGCCGGTGCATTCCTGCTCGACCTCAAACAACTGGCCCGCGAAAAGCTCGCGGTCTCTCTTCTTTCTGTCGTTGGAACGGCGATTTCCTTTCTTCTCGTAGCGCTCCTCATGTCGCTGTTCAGCGGTGGCCGTATCCCGTGGATTGAGTGCCTCATCTTCGGCGCGCTCATTTCCCCCACTGACCCAATTGCGGTCCTGGAAATGCTCCGACGCGTCGGCATCCCGAAGGGAATTCAAGCGCAGCTTGCCGGCGAGTCGCTCTTCAACGACGGCATTGGCGCAGTTCTCTTTCTCACGATGCTCGAAGTAGCCCATGGACATGCCCCGACTCCCTGGCAGATCTCCGGGATCCTGCTCATCAAGGCAGGTGGCGCTGTTGCCGTTGGTCTAGTGGCAGCATTCGTTACGTCGCAACTGATGCATAGGATCGACGCCTACCAGGTCGACATTCTGTTCACGATTGCCCTCGCGTTTGGCGGCTACGTGCTCACCGACCTCATGCACCTCTCTGCACCGCTCGAAGCCGTGGTCGCCGGTATTGCCCTGCGCTATTTCAATCGCGCGGTTCCGCACGAGCGGATTGCTCACGAACAGATCGACAGGTTTTGGGCGGTAATCGACGAGATTCAGAACTCGGTTCTCTTTGTGCTGCTCGGCCTGGAGGCAATGGCTATTGCTCTCGATGCAGCCACGCTGCGCACCGGTCTCGCTGCCATCTTGTCAGTCAACGTGGTCCGCTTTGCTGCCGTGGCTGCAGTGCTCGCTGTAATGAGACTCTGCCAGCGCGGATTTCGCAGTTCCGCTCTCGTGCTCACTTGGGGCGGCCTTCGCGGAGGCCTCTCCATCGCTCTCGCGCTCTCTGTGCCTTTTGCCTTTGGCCGCTCATGGATGCTCGCAGCGACCTACCTCGTAGTCGTCTTCTCTGTCGTCATTCAAGGTGGATCGCTGGACTGGTTGATGCGCCGCCGCAACCGCACCCGAATTGCTTAATCAATGAACCTTCCCCGCCCGCTCACGATTTCGTCAGCCCTCGGACGCACAAATCGCTTTGCGTTACGCCTCGCCTGTGGTTTTCTTAAGGCACCCGCCTATGCTCAAGACCCTCGAACGCTATTTTGAATTCACTCATCTGGGAACCAATTGGCGCACTGAGATCCTGGCCGGAATCACGACATTTCTGACCATGGCCTACATCGTGCTCGTCAATCCCGCCATTCTCGCGGCTGCGGGAGTTCCCCTGCCCGCGGTCACCGCGGCCACATGTCTTTCAGCCGCGTTCGGTTCAATCCTGATGGGCGTCGTCGCGCGCTATCCGATCGCGCTCGCGCCCGGCATGGGCCTCAACGCCTACTTCACCTACACCGTTTGCCTCAAGATGCACATCCCCTGGCAGACAGCGCTGGGCGCGGTCTTTCTTTCCGGCGTGATCTTCCTCGCGCTCACGGCGGCCGGCATTCGCCAGATGATCCTGCGCTCCATTCCGCATGAGCTCTACGCAGCGGTCGCCAGCGGCATCGGCCTCTTCATCGCATTCATCGGATTTCGCAATGCGGGCCTCGTCGTCAGCGATCCCGCAACCTTCGTCGGTCTCGGCAACATCCGCAATCCCACCACGGCCCTCGCGCTCTTCGGCCTGATTCTGATGGTCGCCCTCGAAATCAAAAAAGTCCGCGGCTCGATTCTCATCGGCGTTGTTGCAACAACCGCAATCGCCTGGGCGCTGGGCCTGGTTCACTGGACATCCGCCGGCGGCGGCTTTCATGCCCTCGCTGCGACCGCGTTTCAACTCGACATTCGGGGCGCCCTCAGCAAGGGCCTGCTCGAAATCATCTTCGTCTTTTTCTTCGTCGACCTCTTCGACAATCTCGGCACCCTCGTTGCAGTCACCAAGCGAGCCGGTCTCATCGCCGCCGACCACTCTATTCCCCGCCTGAATCGCATCCTCTTCGCCGACGCCACGGCAACAGTCTTCGGATCGCTGACCGGCACCTCCACCGTGACCAGCTACGTAGAATCCACCGCAGGCGTAGCCGCCGGAGGCCGCTCCGGCGTGACAGCGATCGTCACCGGCCTCCTGTTTCTCCTGGCGGTCGGCGCCGCCCCGTTCGTCGGCAGTCGTGCCCGCATCGGCAACCGCCCCGGCTCTAATCCTGGTCGGCTCACTCATGCTCGCCACCATCACTGAGATTCGCTGGCATGAGCCGCTGGTCGCTGTCCCCGCCTTCCTTACGCTGGTCCTCATTCCGCTCACGTACTCCATCGCCAACGGACTCGGCTTCGGCATCATCTCCTGGGCAGTGCTTCACCTGGCCACCGGAAACTACCGCAAACAGGATTGGCTTCTCTACATTCTCGCGGTCCTCTTCCTGTTCCGCTTCGTGTACCTCGGAGCAAGCTGAGCTGAACGAACTTCGTGCTGCCTTGTAGGATCTCTGCAGATGCGTCTCCCATTCTTTTCTCCCTCGTTGTTCGTGCTCTTGCTCTCGATCGGCTACTCAGCACTCGGTCAGACAGTCGACACATACAAGGTCGTACACACATATCCCCACGATTCAAAGGCATTCACGCAGGGGCTCATCTACGTTGATGGACATCTCTTCGAGAGCACGGGCATCGCAGGCCAATCCTCCCTGCGCATGGAAGACCTTGAAACCGGTGGGATCCTGCAGTTCCACGACGTCCCCAGCCCACTCTTCGCCGAAGGGCTCACAAACTGGGGAAACACTCTCATCCAACTCACGTGGGAATCGCATATAGCCCTCGTCTACGACCGCGCCACCTTCCGCCTGCTGCGCACGTTTCACTACGACGGCGAAGGCTGGGGACTAACACAGGATGGAAGGAACCTGATTCTCAGCGACGGAACCGCAACGCTGCGTTTCATCGACCCTGCAACCTTCCATGAACAGCGACGCATCGTCGTTAAGGATCGCAACAAACCGGTCGTGCAACTGAATGAACTGGAGTTCGTGCGCGGCGAGATTCTCGCAAACATCTGGCACTCTGACCGCATCGCACGCATTTCTCCCAAGAGCGGAAAGGTCGTCGGCTGGATCGATCTGAAGGGCCTCCTGCCCGAGAGCCAGAAATCCAGCCCCGAAGCCGTCCTCAATGGCATTGCATACGATGCGGCGAACGATCGGCTTTTCGTTACCGGCAAACTGTGGCCCAGAATCTTCGAGATCAAACTGATTCCAAAACAGGCGACACCAGTTCCAGTTCGGCAAAGCAACTAGCAATTTAGATCCGCCCATCCAAGTGCCGTGGCGATCACGTTCTGCACCCAGTGCGCCCGAGTATACTTTCGCCGAAGGTAAAGCGCCCCGATGGACCTATCGTCAATATCGCTTCGAGCAATCCTGCACAGCGCCGCACTTCTCACCGTCGTCCTCGCATTCATCGGCTACCTCGTCACGTTGTTCGGAACGCGCATGAATGCCCGCCGCCGCGATAAGCTTCGCCTCGTCAACAAGCGCCTGAACGAGTTCTACGGCCCGCTCTACGTCGCATCCGAGGCCGGGGACATCGCGTACCGGTCCCTTCTGAAGCGCCAGGGCAAAATGAAAAGCGATCCCATCACCGACGCCGAGATGAAGGAGTGGGTGCTGTGGATGACCACCATCTTCATGCCTCTGAATGATATTCGCGAAAAGATCATCATTGAAAAGGCATACCTGATCATTGAAGAGAAGATGCCGCAGTGCCTCCTCGACTTTGTCACGCACGTTGTCGGCTACAAGGCGGTCCTGGCCAAGTGGGCTGAAGGTGAGTACACAGAGCGCCGCTCCACCATCGGATGGCCGCCGGAGTTCGACCACTACGTCAAGCGCTCATACGCGGCACTGAAAGCAGAGCAGACTCACCTGCTGCATGGTGCCACGTGGCGCCTGTGGCATCGTTACTTCAACCGCCGGCATCGCTGATCTCCACGCAGCAACGCTGGTTCTCAGCTTTTGTACGTTTAGCAATTCGCTCAGGACGACTTCTGCGACGGCGACAAGGCAACGGCAGCTTCGGTGGTGAGCACCCGGAAAACGAAAGTCTCCTGAAGATACAGTTGCACGGCAGAATCGCTGTGGCTGAGATAGCCGATCGAAACATCCTGTCCGATGTTAAGCTCGAAATCGCCGCCCGCGCGTCGTCAGCACGATCGCGCCTTCAAGCGCCGGCGCCCAGATCAGGTTACTGCCGTCCACGATCCGCTTCACGTGCTCCAGCACTGGATAGCCGTGATCGCGCGTCTCAGCCAGCGCCGTATACTCCGTCGCGCCCAGCAGCACCGAGTACGGTCCGTTGACACCCACAAGCCGCAACTGGCTCAGCGCGTGCGCAACCGCATCCGGATAGTCCCGCACATCCGCCGGCAGCGTCTCAATCGGATTGCTGGTGCGTTCTCGGATGCCTTGAATATTCGCGTCATGGTATCCGTTGAAAATCGCCCGATCTTCTGCAAAGGCCAGCTTCTTCGCAGCGTCCTTTGCAGGTTGCCAATCGGAGTCATCGGAGCCGCGCTCCACATCGTCGATTGCCTGGCGCGACAGTTCAAAGGGAACCCGCAACTCCACCAGCGGCTTCACCTCGCGCTGATTGGCAATGATGCCTTCCGCGGGAGCCGGGATCTGCTTCAGGTGTCCAGTGCCCACTCCGGGCAAAGCGACTCCTCCCGGCGAAGGCACATCCACCACACGTCGCCCGGCCAGATACCGCTTCAGCGTCCTCGTCAGTCTCTTCCTCAATCTGCGCCCATGCGGCGTCGGATATAGGCGCTAGTTCCCGGTGGAGGTTATTCATCTGCTCTCTCCCTTCAACGATCCTATTCTCAGTGAACTGTCTTCTACAGGCGCAGCCGCGCGCAGTTCTGACGCCGTCGCCACTCTGGTATCCACCTCCGGCGCTGCAACTCCGCTCTTCCCATCCGAACTGCTCCCGTTCGCACTCGCAATCTCTGGCCCGGGCCCTTCCGGATCGACGTTATCGAGAAACGTCGCGGTCGGCACAAAGAACAGGCTGCCCGTGGCAGGTTGGCTGACGTCGAGCAGCCGGTCGTAGTTTCCCGGCGGCTTGCCCACAAACATGTTCTCCAGCATGATCTCTGTGATACGCGGCGTGCGGCTGTAGCCGATAAAGTACGTTCCGAATTCGCCATGCCCCGGACGCCCGAACGGCATGTTGTCGCGCAGGATCTGCAGCTGGCGGCCGTTCTCCTCAATGTTGGTGAGCGCGTTGTGCGCGTATGATGGCTTGTCCGCGTCGCTCAGTTCCACGTCCGAAAGCTTGCGGCGGCCAATGATCCGTTCCTGCGTCTCGACCGGAAGCGCATTCCACGCCTTCAGGTCGTGAAGATACTTCTGCACGATAACGTAGCTGCCGCCTGCAAAAGCCGGGTCTTCACCGCCGACAATCGGCCGCTTCGCGTGCATCGTCTCCCCGCGGATTCTCCGTGCCGTCGACGAAACCCAACACATCGCGGTCATCGAAGTATCGAAAACCGTGCACCTCGTCCGCCACAGTGACCCAGTCTCCGATGCTCTCCATGATCTGTGTCGCCAGTTCGAAGCACAGGTCCATCCGTTTTGCTCGAATGTGGAAGAGAATATCGCCCGGAGTGGAGACAGCATGCCGCCTGCCCGACCGAATCTCCTTGAACGGATGAAGCTCAGCAGGACGGGGCGCTCCAAAAAGCTTGTCCCAGGCATCCGATCCGAATCCGGCGACGCAGGTAAGGCCCGCTTCGATGTCGCGAAACTCCACCGCGCGAATCAGCCCCGACAGACCCGCGCAAAAGGCGCGCACCTGCGCATAGGCGTCCTCGTCATTGCGGATGCAGAGCACCAGAAAGATCGCTGCTCGCGTCAGCGGCCCGACAACAGTTTGCGGTAGAACAACCTCGTTGAGTTCGTTGGGGGTGTCCATTGCTGCAAATCCGATCCATGTTCGCGTTCAACTGAGTACCCGCATTCTAACAAGCGCAGCGACGCATTCATTCGCGAACCAGGAACTACGAACTGTGAATTCGAATCCAGACAAAGAAAAACCCCGGCCTCAGCCGGGGCTTTTCCACTACTCTCTAGTCCCTAGGTTACTAGTACCTGTAGAACTCCGGCTTGTACGGCCCTTCCACCGGCACGCCGATGTAGTCCGCCTGCTTCTTCGAGAGCTTCGTCAGCTTCACGCCGATCTTCTCCAGGTGCAGCCGCGCCACTTCCTCGTCCAGCTTCTTCGGCAGCGTGTAGACGTCCACCTTGTAGCTGTCCTTGTTCTTCCAGAGATCGAGCTGCGCCAGCGTCTGGTTGGCAAAGCTGTTCGACATCACAAAGCTCGGATGGCCCGTCGCGCAGCCCAGGTTCACCAGCCGCCCCTCGGCCAGCATGAAGATGCTGTGCCCGTCGGGGAACGTGTACTTATCCACCTGCGGCTTGATGTTCAGCTTCTCACGCCCTTCTCCGTGTTGAGCCGGTCCACCTGGATCTCGTTGTCGAAGTGGCCGATGTTGCAGACGATCGCCTGGTCCTTCATCTTCTTCATGTGCTCGAGCGTGATGATGTCCACGTTGCCGGTGCAGGTGACGTAGATGTCGCCGCGGCCCAGCGTGTCTTCAATCGTCGTGACTTCGAAGCCTTCCATCGCCGCCTGCAGCGCATTGATCGGATCGACCTCGGTCACGATCACGCGCGCGCCCATGCCGCGCAGCGAGTGCGAGCAGCCCTTGCCCACGTCGCCGTAGCCGCAGACCACCGCAACCTTGCCCGCCACCATCACGTCGGTCGCGCGCTTGATGCCGTCGGCCAGCGACTCGCGGCAGCCGTAGAGGTTGTCGAACTTCGACTTGGTCACCGAGTCGTTCACGTTGATCGCCGGAACCAGCAGCTTGCCCTGCTCCATCATCTTGTAGAGCCGGTGCACGCCCGTCGTCGTCTCTTCTGAAACGCCGCGCCACTCCTTCACAACCTTGTGCCAGTGCTGCGGGTCCTCGGCGTACACCTTCTTCAGCAGGTCCTTGATCACCTGCTCTTCGTGATTGCCGGAGGGCGTGTCAACCCACTTGTCGCCTTCTCCAGCTCATAGCCCTTGTGGATCAGCAGCGTCACGTCGCCGCCGTCGTCCACCACCAGCTGCGGACCCTTGCCGCCCTTGTGGCTCAGCGCCTGGTACGTGCAGTCCCAGTAGTCTTCGAGCGTCTCGCCCTTCCACGCGAACACCGGAACGCCCGCTCGCCGCAATCGCCGCCGCCGCGTGATCCTGCGTCGAGAAGATGTTGCAGCTCGCCCAGCGCACTTCGGCGCCCAGGCTCACGAGCGTCTCGATCAGCACCGCGGTCTGAATCGTCATGTGCAGCGAACCGGTGATCGCGCACGCCCGCCAGCGGCTTCTCCGCCGCATACTTGTTGCGGATCGCCATCAGGCCCGGCATCTCGTGCTCGGCGATGGTGATCTCTTTGCGGCCCCAGTCGGCCAGCGCCAGATCGGCGACTTTGTAATTCGCGTCAATTCCAGGGTTGAGGATGCCATTCAGATTCTCCTTATATCGACGCTATCGTGATATATTGATATGTATCAGAAAGCCCATGCCGCGTCAATCGTGAAAATCCTCCGCGTCGTCGCCGACCCCAACCGGCTCCGCATCCTCTTGCTTCTCAAGGCCGAAGAGCTTTCCGTGGCGGAGCTGCAGGAGATTCTGGTCATGGGCCAGAGCACGATTTCCACGCATCTCTCGCAGCTCAAGCAGGCCGGCCTGGTTGAGGACCGCCGCACCGGCAAGAGCAGCCTCTACCGCCTCACCACCGGCAACGGCGGACGACGTCCTCAGCCGACCTGCTCGCCCGCGCCGAGCGCGAAATCCCCGAAGCCGCGCACGACCAGGCCGCCATGCGCCGCGTCGTCAAGAAGCGCCAGGACAAGATGCGCAGCTTTCTTCGACAGCGTGGCCGGCCGCCTCGGCAAGGATTACGTTCCCGGCAAATCGTGGAAGAGCCTCGCCGAAGCGCTGCTGCGCCTGATGCCGCCCATGGTCATCGCCGACCTGGGCGCCGGCGACGGCAGCTTTTCGCTCCTCCTCGCGCAGCAGCGCAACGAAGGTCATCGCCGTCGATTCATCCGCGAAGATGATCGAGTTCGCGCGCGAGCAGGCCGCCCGCCACGGCGTCGAAAAACGTCGACTTCCGCCTCGGCGACATGGAAGAGCTTCCGATCGACGACGCCGCAGTCGACCTGGTCTTCTTCTCGCAGTCGCTGCATCACGCCCTGCATCCCGAGCGCGCCGTCGCAGAGGCATGCGCGCATTCTGCGCCCCGGCGGCCGCATCGCCATCCTCGACCTGGCGAAACACCGCTTCGAAGAAGCGCGCGAGTTGTACGCCGACGAGTGGCTCGGCTTCAGCGAAGCGGAGCTTGAAGCGATGCTGCTGAAAGCCGGGTTCGCAGATGTGAAAGCGTCTGCGGTCGACAAGGAAACCGAGGCCCCGCATTTCCAGACTCTCCTCGCCGTCGCGCGCAAGGCAAGCTGACACCCTCTCGCTGCCTTGTATTTCTCGCAGTCAATCACAAACAGCTGTCATGTTGGGCGGAGCAAAGCGGAGCCGAAACATCTGCGGTTGTCTTTCTTGCCCGCCGGGGCTGTTCGCTGCGATAACATCCAAAGGGAAATGACCGGCACCGCCAAAGACCCCGCGCAGGCAAAAGCCGCACGTCTCACACGCGCGCGCCGAACCGCCATTCTCAAAGCACTCGCCGATCCAAAACGCTTCGAGCTGCTCGAGCGAATCGCGAAGACCTCTTGTCCGCTGGGTTGCGCCGATGCGCGCGCCGCGCTCGCCATCGCGCCTGCCACACTCTCGCACCACATCAAAGAACTGCAGGCAGCAGGTTTGATTCAAGTTGCCCGCGCGGGAAAATACCACTATCTCTCAATGCGTCCTGGAGTTCTGGACGCTCTGGCAGCCACCCTTCGCGCCCTCGGCCCCGGCTCCTGCCCGTCGCGCTGAGACCATTACACGAGATTTTCACAATCATCTTGAATCCATTTCCCGGCTTCGCAATCAATTCGATAGTTGTCGAAATGACAAGACAATGACATTTCGGCAGGGAGTGGAGATCATGAGCAAACTTCAAGGTAAAGTCGCATTGGTTACAGGCGCATCGAAGGGCATCGGCGCTGCAATCGCACGCGAACTGGCCGCGCAGGGCGCAGCCGTCGCCGTCAACTATTCGGGCAGCAAGGCAGGCGCAGAGCAAGTCGTCGCCGATATCAAGAAGGCTGGCGGAAAGGCCGTTGCTGTCCAGGCCAATCTCGCCGACCCTGATTCCATCGGTCCGCTGTTTGCCGCCGTAAACCGCGAGCTCGGACCCATCAACGTTCTCGTAAACAACGCAGGCATATACGAGTTCGCACCGATCGAGGCCGTCACGCCCGAGCACTTCCACAAGCAATTCAATGTGAACGTCCTCGGGCTGCTTCTCACCACGCAGGCCGCGCTCAAGCACTTTGATCCCAAGGGCGGAAGCATCATCAACATCGGATCGGTTGCGGCCGCTGGCGTACCATCCGCGTCGGTCTACAGCGCCACCAAGGGCGCGGTCGATTCCATCACTGTCGCGCTCGCCGGCGAACTCGGCCCGAAGAAGATTCGCGTCAATTCGCTGAACCCCGGCATGGTTGAAACCGAAGGCGTCCACGCAGCCGGCTTCATCGGCAGCGACTTCCAGAAGAAGACCGAAGCTGAAACGCCGCTCGGTCGCATCGGTCAGCCGCAGGACGTCGCCACCATCGCCGCGTTCCTGGCCTCGGACGACGCCTACTGGGTGACCGGCCAGACCATTCGCGCCTCGGGCGGAGCACGGCTGTAATTGCAAAACCCAGGCTCGACAACCCCGGTCCAGCCTGGGCGCGGAAGGTCTCAGGCTTCCACACCTTCGTTCGGCTACTTGTCGTAGTTCGCCCACACGCGGCAAACCTTGCCGGCAGGATTCAATTGCATAACCTCTGCTGACTTGCCATCGCGAACGTTGTTGGCATAGTGGACGACGATCGTCTCCACGCCCCAGAACACATCGATCAGCTCAAAGCGGAGACCGGGAAAAGCCTTCACCCCAAGAGAGAAGTAATCCCGCAGCGCGGGTTTTCCGTCCACGATGCCGCTGCCATTCTTCAGCAGGTTGAGGGCGACAGGTGAAGTAAGGATCACCTGATCGTCATAATGAGCCAGAATCCGATCGAGGTCGTGGCTGTTCCATGCCTCAACCCATTCTTCGGCAAATTGGCGCGTAAAAGAACCTTGCAAGGGCAGCGAGAAATTCTCCATGCCCTTGATTATCAGGCCGTCTCGCTCTTGTGCCGTTCTCGCAGAGCGGTTTTCACAAGCCTTTCTCCGCGCGCAGCAGCTGGCGCTTCCGATCCACGCCCCAGCGATAACCCGTCAGCGATCCGCTTACGCCAACCACGCGGTGACACGGCACAACCAGGGCAACGCGGTTCGTCGCGCATGCGCGAGCAACCGCCCGCGTAGCCTTCGGATCGCCTAGTTCCCGTGCAAGCTGGCTGTAGCTGCGTGTCTCTCCGCGCGGAATCTGCCGCAGTGCCTGCCAAACGCGCAACTGGAACGCCGTCCCGCGCAGGTCAAGCGAAAGCTCTTCCACCTTTTCGGAGCGCGTCGTGCTCCCATTGACCACACGCAATGCCGCATCCACCAGTTCTGTCAGGGCGGGATCGCGCCGCAACTCCGCCGCGGGAAACTCATCTCGGAGACTTGCCTCTGCCTCCGCTGACGTTGCCCCCAGCGCCAGCCAGCAGAGCCCGCGCGAAGTGGCGCCAATCACGAGCCAGCCGAACGGTGACCGCGAAGTGGTGTAGCCGATTTTCTCGCCCTTGCCGCCCTGTGCAAAGCGTGCCGGCGTCATGCCCAGTTGCGCACCTTCATAGGCCCTGCTCGACGAGCCAAATCCAGCTTCGTAAATTGCATCGGTCACAGATTCTCCCTGCTTGAGCGCGCCGCGCAGACTGCCCGCACGTAGCGCTCGCTGGTATTCCAAAGGACTCACGCCCATCGTTTGCTTGAATTGACGCTGCACCGTAAATGGACTCAGGCCCGAAATGCGGCCAAGTTCCGAGAGCGGCACCGGGCGATCGAAATGAGCTTCGATATAGCTGCGAACCTTGTCCAAAGGTCTGCTCGATGCAACCGAGGGTTTGCACCGCTTGCACGGGCGAAAGCCTGCAGCCTGCGCTTCAACTGCAGTCCCGAAGAAGCGAACATTCGCTCTCGAAGGCCGCCGGCTCGAGCAGTTCGGCCTGCAGAAGACGCCCGTTGTCGCCACGCCATAGAAGAACTTCGCAGCGGGATCGCGCGTGAGAACCTGTTCCCACGCAGAACTCATATCAGGAACCGGACCTGATTGTTCCGGTTGTGGCCGTGAACTGGCGAATTGAAGATTGGTGTTCATGCAACAATACTCGACTCTTCAGTTGGTAAGGCGCCACCCGGTTCTTGCGCGGAATTCAGATTTCGGAGTTTCGCGACGAGATTGCTCTGATTGCTCTGCGAGTCTCTGATTCAGAATCACCTCGGCTCTCCGCAAATCTTCCTCTGTATCCACACCGATCGTGTCCGCAGGAGCCGCAGCCACGTAGATATTGATTCCATTTTCCAGCAGCCGCAACTGCTCCAGCCGCTCCAGCTTCTCCAGCGGAGTCGGCGCCAGAGCGCCAAATCGATCCAGGGCCGCTTTGCGAAACGCGTAGATTCCCAGATGCTTTCGATAACCCGTGAATCCCGCAGCGTCGCGATCGAACGGAATCGTGGCCCGCGAAAAGTAGAGAGCCCGCCCGTCCGGTGCCGTCACCACCTTCACCGCATTTGGATTGGCCAGATCCTCCGGCGGGCACCCCACCGCCAGCGTCGTAACTTCCACCTCCGGCTCGATCAAACAACGTAAGCAGCGGCGGAAAGAACTCTGAAGTCAACGTCGGCTCGTCTCCCTGGATGTTGACGTAAACGTCCGCCGCGATGCGACCAGCCACTTCCCTTACCCGGTCTGACCCGCTTGCGCAACTCGGCGACGTCATCTCCACCGGAATTCCACGCGCCTTGCAAACTGCGGCCACCTCGTCCGAATCCGTTGCCACCACCACCGGATCCATCCATCCGCTCTCCGCCGCCGCCCGCCAGACCCACTCCACCATAGGCTTACCGGCAATCTCCCGCAGCACTTTGCGGCTCAGCCGCGTCGAAGCGAGCCGCGCCGGAATCACCCCCGCGATGCGTAACTTGCCGCCTAACTTGCTCATGCACGCGAGTCTACAGGAGTTGGCGCTTCGCTTCGTGCCCATTGGCGCCGAAGGCGCGGCTGCTCCATGCAATGGTTTGACCTCGCCTCCAAAACACCCGTATCATCTGATTGGTGCAGCCGATACGGCTGCGGCGCTAGGCGGGGTAGCTCAGATGGTTAGAGCGACGGATTCATAACCCGTAGGTCGGCGGTTCGATCCCGCCTCCCGCCACCAGAGTTCCCCAATATCATCAATAGTTTGCCTGGTTCAACCGACCACCCGCGGTCACTACTGCACCACGTCCGTAGGCAACTTCGATAGCTTCGACGAAGAACAACTACCTCCGTGGATGCCGATCACACCGATCCTCTAGTGCCGTCGCTCGGAACGGTTGAACGGTTGGTAGGATGCATGGCTATCTCCTGCACTGCTCACACCTTATGCAGCGCCAAAAACCTTAGGCATAGCCATGAATTCTCCTTATCAGTTAGACCACTGATGAGGGCATCTGTGCCAGCAATCGTAGTATTCCTTGAAGGGTGTGACCGCACGAGTGCCATAACCGGTTAGTCGTGCGAAGACGGGAGATGCAGCAGACTGGACGTGCAGCTTACCGGTTTTGCGCTTCCACCAAAGGCACCGGTGTCTTCGCCGCTGCTAAACGATTGTGTTGACTCCTGCCGGGACAACTGGATGTAATCCGATCGGAGTTCGTCCGCACCAAAAAACGGCGGGTCGGAGTTGATCGCGCTGACAGTCAGCACTTTGCCATCGCTGGAAAGGCACCCGGTACCTGTCGTCGTTAAGATGACGGTCGAAGCGGTCTTCGTGAAGCCCGACCAAGGTGTGCAGTTGCCCTCCGCCGGTAAGGCAAAGCCTAACCCGACGAAAGTCGTACCGCCATGGCCGAAGCCGCCGTTCACCGCGATACAGTAGTGTGCCTCCGCGAAGCTGTAGACGGGGACGATCAGCCCCAGCAGCAGAAACAGAAACAGATGGGTCGTCTTGAAGCGAAACATAGGTCGGTTCCTCCTTGTTGGATTGTGAGCATTGGCGCGGCGCCAAACTTGGCTACCCCACCACTCGTTAGCTACAGCGCGAATAGCGGTTTTTGAGTGCAGTAGAAAACTGTGGAAATCTCGTTGCAAAACGAAAACGGGCGAATTCCTCCACCCGTCATACCTCACCGCGATTACACGGACACATCGCCCTAATGTTCTGTCTCTAGGGTTCGCGCGATAAATACTGCTGACATCTAAGCGTAGTAAGCCGCGTCTTTGCGGCTTGCGAAGTCGAAGGATCTGCGGTTGCCTCCCGGAGATTATGCCAGGAACTTCACGTATTTTCGGCGTACTTGGGTTGTCGCCAGCGGTGTGTAAGTTGTTACAAGTATTGGTTATTGGTGTTACCATGCCCCAAGATCGGCAGTTCAATCCTCCCCTTCCGGCACCAACAACTCAGTAGCACCTTCCGGCGAATCGGCCCTTTGCCGTTGCACAAACTGCGATAGGTAACGCGCGGCCGTTATTCCGTCAACGGGCCACCCCGCTTACCCACTTGTTGAGCTATCATTCGTCTATAGAGTGAGCGGTCTGCTTCCCCCGGGGCCGTCGCTGGTGGTGTGTGTGTCCCGATTCTTCCAGAGATTGACATTCGTTTTGGCAGCGGCAGTTTTCGCTGCTCTCGGCCTGGGCTTTGCCTTGGGCGAGTTTGGGCTGTTCGGCGTTCATGCCGGCGGCGAGCAGGATGGCGCCTATCGCCAGATGCATGTCTACGCCGAGGTCCTCAAGCGCATTCAGAGCGACTACGTCACTGAGCCCAACATCAACGACGTCACGACCGGCGCTCTGCACGGTCTGCTCGAATCCCTCGATGCCGACTCGAGCTTCCTGACCCCCACCGAATACAAGATCTACAAGGACAGGCCCACCACAGGCGTTGCGCAGATTGGCGTCACCGTCTCGAAGCGCTATGGCTACGCCACGATCGTCAGCGTTGTGCCCGGGTCGCCCGCCGATCGCGAGCATCTGACCGACGGCGACGTGATCGAATCGATCGGCGATCAGTCTACCCGCGAGCTGTCTCTGGCGGTTATCCGTCTCATGCTGGAGGGCAAGCCGGGATCCACCGTCACGCTTTCCGTGGTCCGTCCACGCAAACCGGATCCCGACAAGATCACTCTTACCCGCACATTGCTCGCGCCCGCCGCGCTTGGCGAGCAGCAATACGAGAACTCCAGCATTCTCTACCTCAAGCCGGGTCCGCTCACCACCGCGCGAGTCGACGAAATCGCCGCCAAAATCAAGTCGGCCAAGGGCCACAAGATGCTTCTCGACCTGCGCGACGCCTCCGAAGGCGATCCCGCCGAGGGACTGCGCCTTGCTAACTTCTTCGTGAAGGAGGGCACCCTCGCCTCATTGGAAGGCCAGAAGTATCCGAAGCAGACCTTCACCGCCGATCCTGCCAGGTGCATCACCGGCGCACCGGTTGCGGTGCTTGTGAATCGTGGAACCTACGGCGCTGCTGAGTTGGCGGCAGACGCCATTGAAGGCGCAAAGCGCGGCGACGTCGTCGGCGAGCGCACCTTCGGCGAAGGTTCGGTTCAGAAGACAATTGAGCTGCCTGATGGCTCCGCCCTGCTGCTGACCGTGGCCAAGTACCAGGGCCCCGACGGCAAGAAGATTCAGGACGAAGCCGTTGCGCCCACCGTTGTAGTCGGTCGCGGAGTCGATGACGATTCGGACGACGATTCCAGCCACCGGCTCCCAAAGGCGACGAGCCGCTCAACAAAGCTCTCGAGTTGCTCAAGGCGAAAAGCAGTTAAGTCTGCATCGCATTTTCGCCCCCGACATCATGCTCTTGTAATGCATGGTTCGCAGTCGTCCCACGGCTCTACTTGCCACTCTGCAGCCGTGCTAGCCTGAGGCTGAGGCATCCCTTTTCGGCAGCGACGGAGGAATGCCGACGAGGCCTGAAGCTCGTGGCTGCCCCCCCAACTCGATCCCTTGAACCGCGCGGCCTTGGCCGAACCCACCGGCTTGCGCCCGAGCCTGTTCCGGTCTATCGACGCCGCAAGGTCGCCGGCAGAGTCGCCCTTGCCGTCCTCCTGTTCCTCGGCCGTCGTCACCGGCTCGCTGGCCGGGCTCACGCTGGTCTTCTCGGTCGATCTGCCCCAGATCCACGACCTCGAGCGCTACCGGCCCTCCACCACGACCGATCTCTACGACCGCAAGGGCCGCGTCATCGGCTCCTTTGCGCTCGAGCGGCGCATCGTGGTCAACTACGACGACTTCGCTCCGGTCCTGCGCCAGGCCGTCATCTCCATCGAAGACAAGAACTTCGAGTCCCACTGGGGCATCAACGTCTTCCGCATTGCCGGGGCGCTCTGGCACGACCTGCGCACCCACGGCCGCGCCCAGGGCGCCTCCACGCTCACCATGCAGCTGGCGCGCAATCTCTTCCTCTCTGCCGACCGCACCGCCGCCCGCAAGGTGCAGGAAGCCTATCTCGCCATCCAGATCGAGCGCGCCTTCACCAAGGAGCAGATCTTCACGCTCTACGGCAACCAGATCTATCTCGGCAGCGGCATGTACGGCTTTGAGGCCGCATCGGAGTTCTACTTCAGCAAGCACGCCAAGGATCTGACGCTGACCGAGGCCGCGCTGCTCGCCGGGCTGCCCAAGGGCCCCGTCGCCTACTCGCCGCTCCTCAATCCTGACAAGGCGCTGCGCCGCCGCAACCTGGTCCTCAGCGAGATGGAGTCTGACGGCGTCATCACGCACGTCCAGGCCGAGCAGGCGCGGCAGCGCGCCGCTCGGCCTTCACATCACTCAGCCGGAGATGTCTGTCGCGCCGTGGTTCCAGGAAGAGGTGCGCCGCGAGCTTGAAAAGCGATTCGGCACCGAGCAGGTGCACGAGGCCGGCCTGCGCGTGGACACCACGCTCGATCTCGATCTGCAGAAGACCGCCAACCGCGCTCTGGCCGATGGCCTCGCCGCCTACGAGCGCCGTCACGGATGGAAAGGCAAGCTCGAGAACGTGCTCGCCAACGGCACATCGATCGAGGACTACAAGCATCCCGACTGGGCCACCGCCAGCCACGCCGGGCGACTATGTTCACGCCGTCGTGACGCAGCGTGCTGCCGCTCGAGATTCGCGCGCGCGTCGGCGTCAAACGACGTGGTCCTGCTGCCCGACGACTGGACGTGGACCGGCCAGCGCTACGCCGACGCTCTCGTCAAGCCGGGCGACGTGATCTACGTCCATCTGCTCGACAAGCAACGAAGGCGCGCGCGCATCGCGCCACGCTCGAGCAGGATTCCGGCACACAGGGCGCGCTGATGGCCATCGACAACACCACCGGCGACGTGCTCGCCATGGTGGGCGGCCGCGACTACGCGCTCTCGCAGTTCAACCGCTCCACGCAGGCCGAGCGACAGACCGGCTCCAGCTTCAAGCCCTACGTCTACACCACGGCGATCGAAGAAGGCGCCAAGCCCGACGACATCATCGTCGACGCGCCGGTCAGCTTCGGCAGCTACACGCCGCACAACTACGAGAACGACTACAAGGGCGCGATGACCCTGACCAACGCCTTCGCCGAGTCGCGCAACATTCCCGCGGTCAAGCTGGCCGCGCGCGTCGGCATCCACAAGGTCATCGACATGGCGCACCGCTTCGGCGTCACGTCGAACATTCCCGCGTATCTGCCCATCGCGCTCGGCGCGGTCGAGATCACGCTCGAGGAGCAGGTCACGTCGTACTCCGTCTTCCCCAACGACGGCATTCGCGTCAAGCCGCGGCTGATCCGCAAGGTGTCGAACGCCGACGGCATCACGCTGTGGGAAGATGCGCCCGCCGTTGACGAAGATCATCAGCCAGCAGACGGCGCGCACCATGATGACGCTCTTCCGCGCGTGTCACCGCACACGGAACCGGCGCAGCCGCCGCGCAGATGAATCACCCGCTCGGCGGCAAGACCGGCACGACCAGCGACTTCACCGACGCGTGGTTCCTGGGCTTCTCGCCGTCGGTCACGTGCGGCGTGTGGGTTGGCTTCGACAGCCGCGAGTCCCTCGGCGAAAAAGAAACCGGCGCCCGCGCCGCCCTGCCCATCTGGATGGACGTGATGAAGGCCGCCATCGCCGGCAAGGACGACGAGCAGTTCCTCGGCGACGAAGAGGCCAGCCCGATGCTGAAAGCCGCCACCACCGCCCCCGCCAGACCAGAGGTAATTCCCGCAGCAGCCAAATCGCCCATTTCCTCGCCACCAAATCCAACCGCGGGACTTAGCAGCCCTCAGAAAAAATCGGCTCTTTGAAAGAGCACGACTCCATCGGGTTCCCCGGCGACAGGTCTTCGTCGTTGGAGTGATCTTCAGTCGCGCCATAAGCGGCTTATTTGCTTTCCGGCTCTAGAGATGGTCGCATAAATCAGGTTTGAAAAGGGCACGGCTGGTAGGTCAGGGCTTCAGCCCTGATTGCCGCCAAAGCCGCATAATACCTGGGGCTTTAGACCCTGAGGGATGCTTGCACGATGTTACATATGCAGGCATCACCCCAAGACTCTCGTCATTCTGAGGGGAGCGCGTTTGGGGCCCCACAGACGATTCATCGTCTGTGGGGTAAGCGGAGCCTAAGGATCTGCTTTTCGGAGTTACTTCCGGATTGGCCACCATCCACCCGGAACTTGCGTTTTCACCACGACGTGTCTTGATGAGTGCATTGGCCTGTTCACGTCAACGCACAATGAAGACCCACCGGGCGGAGATTGGTTTCTGGCCTGTGAAATCCGGTTGCCCTTCTCGCCAATCAATTGGAGGCCGCGCACACGCCGAATTCGCGCAATTCGGGTCGAGTCCGAACTGCGGCTTACAGTTCGCGAATCGCGGTCACGGGGTTCCGGCGCATCGCTCGATGTGCGGGAAGGTAGCATGCTAGCAATGACATTGCTCCCAGGAGCATGACGACGGAAACGACGGTGATGGGATCGTTGGCTCCGATTCCGTACAACAGCCGGGCGATAAGACGTGTCAGTCCCAACGCAAACGCCAGTCCCAGCGCCACCCCAGTGCCTGTGAGCCATAGTCCCTGCAACAGCACGAGTCTCAGCACATCGACGCGCGAAGCGCCCAGCGCCATTCGTATTCCGATCTCGTGAGTTCGCATTTGGGTTCGATATGCCACGACTCCGTAGATCCCCGTTACTGCAAGAACCAGCCCGATCAGCGCGAACATTCCCGCCAGGGCGCTCTGTATGACAGCGAAACTGCTCGCCATCTGGGTACTCTCTCGCATGGAACGCACATCGAAAACCGGCAGCCGTGTATCGATTTCGTGGATGGCGTTTTCCACCGCTGGCGCCAGGTCGACCGGATTTCCCTCGGTCTTCACCTGCACCATCGTCTCGTACCCCGCCTGGAAAAAGCTCATATACACCATAGGCTCCGGTGACTCATTCACGAAGGTATGCGTTGAATTCCTCACAACGCCGACTACCGTGAAAAGGCTGCCCCACACCCTGAGTTTCTTTCCCAGCGGATCCTGTCCTGGCCAGTAGCGCCTCGCCGCGGTCTGATCCACGATGAGTACCCTCGGGGCCTTTTCATCGTCATCCGGTGTAAACTCGCGTCCTTCCAGAATGGGTATATGGAGGGATTCGAAATACCGCGGGGACACCTCGGCATGCACCACCTTCAAAGATTCATGCGGGTGCGGCACATACCCTTCCGGATACGCATCCTCCCCCTTGTGGCTCAGGGTCATCGGAATCCAGTCCGTAAGAGACGCAACCTTCACGCCCGGCAATGCCGACACGCGATCAAGAATCTTGTGACGGATCACCTGTTCCTCGTCGTGGCTGTAGCCGGCAATATTCAGCCCCACGGACGCAGTGAGAATGTGGTCCTGCTCAAATCCGGGATTCGCGTCGGCGAGATTCCGCAGTGTTCGCAGAAATAGCCCGGAGCACAACAGCAGAGGAAGTGAAAGCGCGATTTGCGCCACCACCAGCCCGCTGAGCAATTTCCGGTTGCGTGAGCCACCGGAGATGCTTGCAGACTCTGCCTTGAGTACCTCAACTGCCGGCGCGTGGGACGAACGCCAGGCGGGGAGTGCGCCGCAGAGCATGCCGGCCAACAGGGACGACACTGCAATCCCGATTACCACCTTATGGTCCATGCTCCCGTTGAGTATGAGGGGATTCGAGTTCGCCGGAAAGAACCATGCGAATGTCTTCGAAGTCCACGATGTCAACAGAAGGGCCACGGCTCCTGCGACGATGGAAAGCACCACGCCCTCCAGCACCATCTGCCGCACCAGTTGAATACGATTCGCCCCGAGCGACTGCCGGATCGCAAGTTCACGCCGCCGGGATACAAACCGCACCAGCGTGAGCGTAGCCACGTTCGCGCAGGTCAGCAACAGCACCACAGCGGCGAAGGCCAGCAGAATTGGCAGCGTCGCCGCCATGTATCCGTTGGCGCCGAATGGCGAGCGCCACATGGGATCCAGCGTGATCCGGTTCTCGCCCAGATGATCGTCCGGATACGCCGCCACAATGTTGTGCATCAGGGTGTCGAGATCCTGGGCTGCCGGGCCACGGCTCACGCCGGGCCGCAATCTTCCTATTACGTTCAGCCAGACCGCACCACCACTGCGATGCGTCATCCGCCACACATCCGTCCCGAGGGGATCAAGCGTTACCCACAGATCTTCACGGATCCCGGGCATTGCTCCGACAACCCCCTCCGGCGCCACACCGATCACCGTCACAGGATGCCGGGCGATCTCGATCGACTTGCCAACAATTGCCGGGTCTTCGGCATAACGCGTCTTCCAGAGCGAGTAACCCAGGACCACGTTGGGAACGGCATCTGGACGCGACTCTTCTTCAGCCAGAAAGAAACGCCCGAGCACCGGCTTGATGCCGAGCACATCGAAATAGTTCGCCGACACGTTCGCAATATAGGCACGCTCCGGCTGTGCGCCGCCAGTCAGCGTGATCCAATCGTGATGATAGGCAAGTATTCCGGTGAAGGTGTGGTTCTGCTCGCGCAGATCGCGATAGTCGAGATACGAGAAGGGCGGAGTCGGAGAGAAGTTCCGTTCCCCCCGCTGCAGGCTAACAAGATCGCCCGTGTCCCGCGCGCCAGGAATCGGACGCAACATTGTGCCGTCGATCCAACTGAATACGGTGCTGTTGGCGCAGATAGCTACTGCCAGCATCGCCGTCGCGGTGATCGAAAAGCCGGGGCTCTTGCGCAGTTGCCGTAACGCGTAACGGACATCCCGGCCTAGTTGTTCAAGCCACGCTTGGCCCCACATGTCGCGCGTCACATCTTGCACGAGAGGAATATTTCCAAATTCCCGCGCCGCCGCTTGTCGCGCCGTCTCTGCCGTCTCGCCTCGCGCCACTCGATCTGCAATCGCCATCTGCAGGTGAGCATCGATCTCTTCCTGCAATTCGCGCTTGCGCCGCTGAAAACCGAAGCTCGGGAACCACTTCATGACTCACTCTCCTCCGGCTTGACGTACATCACCGACCCAATCGCTTCGACAATCCGCTCCCATCGGCCCAGATCAGAGGCCAACTGCTTTTTCCCCTTGGCCGTGATTCGGTAATATCGGGCTTTTTGCTTGCTCTCTGACTGCTTCCACTCAGACTGCACCCAGCTCTGACGCTCCAATCGATGGAGAGCCGGATACAGTGATCCGGTCTCCACCTGAAGCACGTCTCCGGATCGCAAACGTAAAGCCTGGACAATTCCGTATCCGTGCTGCGGTCCCCATTGCAGGGTCTGAAGAATAAGCATGTCGAGTGTTCCCTGCAGCAGCTCGATTCGGTTCTTATACTGGTCTTCTTTCGTTCATAGATGTAGACACTCTACTCCCAATGGAAGTAGATTGTCTACTTCGTTTTGTATAGCGCACCGAGCAGCCTTGCCCACTCAGCAGATTTAAAAGTACGTCAGTTCTCAGGACGAAAATTGGTGATTCTGCATTGGCGCTCAATCGCCAATTCACTCATCGAGGTCGAACTTCGAGTCCCGGACGAATTACCGCCCACTCGTACATTACCGTTGGGTAAAGTACGAGTTGCCACAACTCGCCAGGAATCGCGCAAAAAACGTCGCTCGGACGGCATGCTGCGATCATTGACCGTTGTCTGTTCTCATGGTTTGTCGTAGAAGTGGTAGCTTTGAGACGACATGAAAAGCTCCACAATGAAGAGAGCGATCAGCGCCACGTTGTTCGGTCTCGGCATTCTCGTCGGCATGGCTGGCTGCACGATTTATCCAATGGCCGTTTTCAGCGTCGGTGCGAACGACAGTTCACAAGAAGTGTGGGGAATATCACTCGTGTTCCTTTCGCTCTTTCCGACGTGCATTCTGGCTCTACGCTTTCGGCTACTTGCCGGTTGCATGATGCTTTTCGTGCCGTGCTTCTTCATCTATGCGACCTTCGCTCAGCGAACATTCATGATCAACGTTCGGCATTTCCCGCAACCTCCAATTGACTCAAAACAGATCATCGGCAGCTTTGTGCTCACGTGGCCCTATTTCGCTTTGGGTGGCTTCGCGATTCTGACATCTATGTTGGGTTGGCCAACAGTAGTCCGTTGGCCCAGATCGGTGTCATTGCTAAAGCGCGACACGCCTGAATAAACAATCCTTCCGCTTCCTCCAAGTTGGTTCCGGTCGAGTTACCGCCTACTCGGAAATTACTACTGAGTAAACAGTTGAGGAATGGGCTATTCAACTGGTAATTTCCGGGTTGCCCACGATTCAGAAGTTCGCTGCCGCATGTTGATACCAGAGTGTTTGACGCATGCCCAGCGAATGAACGCAGGGGGTGGATTCAACCCTGCTTACCTGTCACCCCCAGGCGCGGCAGGGGGCTAGAATGACAGAACGAACGGTACGACGCTGCCCAGTACATACCCCTCATGCTCATGCGCCAATGGTGCTAAGAGCCTGAAATTTGCTGTGACCCCTGGCTTCGGATACCAATCATCGAACTGAAGCCAGGCGACCGCAAATTTGGCGATCCATCCTCCATCTGCGGGACAGGCAATCGCTTCTCCAGCCAACTCGCGGAAGTCTTCTTCATCATTCGTGCGCCCAAACAACATGGATGATCATCGGTTTGGCATTTGGCGCGCGGACATGAACGTGCGTCTCTGTGATCCATCGCTGCAGGACGGTGCCCCAACTTCAACGACCACACTACTGAAGAAGAGGTTGGAAGCGGCGGCCTCAGAAGGAGAGCGTCTAAACTCCTCCCCGGAGATTTCGGGGTGCCCAGAGTCCACATCTTTTTCTTTAACTTCGACATAGCCATAGAGCCTGCTCTCGTCCCATTGAAACGCATATTGTGCATCGAAGGAATCGAACTTGCTCTCGACGGCGGTGGGAAGGTTCGTGGACGTTTTGCTCGGATCACTCATAAGGACTATCGCCGCAAGCGGGTTATTAGCATCAAGGACAGGCGGCATCTTGGCATTAGCAGGCAAATCCTGTACGGCCTTTTTCGAGAGTTGCACCCGCGGTACATTCTTCCAAATGGCGCTTGTGTTACTGCAGTCAACCGGCACGGGCTTGGTTGTGTGGGGAATACGAAGAGCGACACTCTCGTCTGTCTTGACTTGTGCCTGTAAAGCCGATACCGATAACGCAAGCGCAGTGAATGCTCCTGCCAAACCAGCGATCTTCCTCTTCATACTTCCGCTCCACTCCTCGAGATTTATGCCCCATCATAATGCGCTGGCGAGTTCCGGTCGGATTACCGCCTAACCGGAAATAACCCGTCTGCGAGGCCAGGCAATATCCGGCCTGACCCCTGACCCCTGTTCCCTAAGAGCTTT
>CAWAZE010000018.1:0-234254 GCA_963786405.1 uncultured Acidobacteriaceae bacterium
GCTTAAAATTGACCCTCGCTCAAGAGGCTGATCCCTGATCGAAGGACAAGGAACTGCCTCCGCGAGCCTGAGGAATAAATCGTTTTCATAGCTAGAGGATACCTGTTGAAAACAGAAGATTTCACTCACAACCAACTGCTCGGTTCAAAAGTGCTGGGTGGGGTAGACAGACCTGCGAATACAGCGTGCGCCGTCAGATCTGCTTGGTCAATCAATGAGTCCTGAGTCTGACGGCGCAAAAGAGCTACCATTTCGTGTGTGTGACGGACTGAACGAATGATCTGACGGGCTGCGACAATTTCGGCCAGGTCACGATACGGCTGCATTTGGAGTGAACAGCATCTCAGGCGATCCGGAGGGTGAAAGTCGTCGAAGTTTACGGGCGTCTCAGAACCAGCTTCTGTGCAAATGAAGGAGTAGCTTCTATGAATTTCGTGCTCATGGTTTTGGGAGGGATGGGGGGTGCGGCGGCAACGTCGTACCTTCAGCGGAAATATGGCGTGACTGCTGTTGTGGCGTCTTCGCTTGTAGGCCTGCTTGGCGCGACCATTGGATCTTTGTTTTCAGATACCCGTTTTCCCGCGGCTGTCTTTACAGGTTCGTTTGCAGGAATGACAGCTGCCGCTGTTGCGCCGCTCGGGACAATTGCTCTCGCAGGAGCCGGTTCGGGCTTTTTATATGCGCTTGTAATGGGGTTTGACGTCTTCCGCGGATATGGAGGCAGAATGGGCGCCGTCGCTTTCATTTCAACCAGCCTCGTATTACGAATGGCAGGCATTCTTCTCAAGAAATGAAAATGCTCCAACACCTTCCCTGGGAACAGGAGATATTTTGATTATTCCGGGCGTGGTCGGCAAAACCGGAAATTACCTGACGGCCGGTGTCGTGGTCGAAGATAATCGATATATGCCACTTAGCATTTGGCGTGAGGTTGCTGGGCGTTGATGCCAACACTGCGCTTCTGCAACAGCTAAAGAAACGATACAGCCGTCCCAAGACGCCGAACCCTAGTTATTCGCCTGAAGGCCGTGGGGACCTCCTGCTTAGCGCTCGACCCGAGATGGTCGACTGGCTATGGACGCATATCCATAGCAGGATTCCAGAGTCGCGTCGGTGGGTCGTCTTCGAGACCGCGACGCTTGTCCATCCCAACTCCGAAATCGTCCTTGCATTTGAAGGAGGAGGTTTCCATGCATTAAGGCTGCCTGCTCATTCACGCCAGATCGCGGAATCCCTTGGCGCAGAGAGGATGGCTACCCTCGGCGAGGACTGGGTGATTGGAATGAGACAAAGCGACGCAGAAGAATGGTGGCAAAGCGCGTTTGAGCATTCTGCCTCCTGACTCTGCGGTCGAGAAATCAGTTGTGGTTGTGTTGTGGCCCACTCGGACCTTTGACGGATTTTCGCCTCGTCTGCTGCTAGGGGAAGTGTAGGCGGTCAGTCGCCCACGATCAGTAAGCGTTGCAGGTTGTCCCAGTATTGAGTTTCAGCTGAAGGCTCTGCCCTTCGCCTTGCCACAAGCTCGTGTCCACATCCCCGTCCCGCCAGCTTTCGCTGAAGACCCGCCCGTTACACCCAGATACCGTTCTGCAAGAACCTCAGGATGAGTGTCCCGAATTTCGACGGCATTCCGATTTACAGAGTGAAGGCGGTCGAATCAAAGACGCTTCACCCAAAGGAGCACTCAAATGAATCGAATCCTGGCAATTTTCCTTATCACTATGGCTTCGGTCGCAGCAACCGGCGCAAACGCTCAAGTGCCTGCTCTCAAGGCAAATATCCCATTCGACTTCACGGTCGGTAACACCTGGATGCCGGCCGGTGAATACACGATCACAGCGCCAATTCAGGAGGTTCTCTTACTTCGGACCGCCGGACACAGCGCATCGGTCGTGAGCTCTGAGAACAACGCTGAATCGAAGTCCGGCAGCAAACTGGTGTTTGACAGGTATGGCAACCAGTACTTTCTCCACGAGGTCTTGTGTCCCAACGTCGCTTCGTTGAATCTGGAAGTCGCACCGAGCAAGGCCGAGAAGAACGCTCGTCAACACGCGACTGAGGCGAAACTGCCCAATAGCGGAGAACAGACCATGGTTGCTGCGCGATGATTATTCCAGTGGGCGAGTTTCCTGAGCGAGTCGTGGGCTACTCGTCCCTATGCCAGATATTCGCCTCGGCTGCTGCTAGGGGTAGAGTCGGCGGTGATTCGCCCGGTACTCGGAAATTTGAAGATTTCGCCGACCTTATTGCTCAGTGAGTAACTCGGCATGTTGCGGCTTTTGATTTGACTGGAGCACGTCTCGAAAAGGAATTCGTCGCCGATCCGGGCGTTACCCCGCGAGTTCCAGGCGCCGCTTTACTCCGTCATCGTGGAGCCATAATTTGTGGGTTGTGGTGCAGTGCCGCGGATCTGTTGGATGAACAATGGCACTTCTTTTTCGATCAGGTCCTCGCGATTAATCTGAATGTAGTGCGTGCTGCCTTTCGCGATGATTCTCCGGCTCCTCGTGGAAAGCTTCTTCAAGTCTTCCTGCATCTGGGTCCATGCCCTCTCCGCCATCTTTTGCGTCGAATTCTCGGTGGCCATTGTCTTCTCCGGATCATGCGAAAAAATGAGAATTGGCAATGAGCCGTACGGGCCCGAATGCTGCGTCTCCAGGCCGGATCGTTCCATATTGCGCACCTCATTCATCGAGGAATTAACATGAAGCTCGCAGAAGTCCTCCGCCTGTAATCGCGAGGACCGGGCATCCAGACCAGGCTTGGTTTGTGAACATCTTCCCATGAGGCGGGGAACGCCAACGCTGAACGCGGCATTCCCGATCAGGGCAATCACCCATGGAGGCGGTCCTTTGCCCATCATCGCCTTCACTGCCGGGTTTTCCTGCTGCATGGGCGTTGAACCATCGACAAACACCATCCCGGCAAGGTCCTCGAGATAGTGCGCTGCATAGGCACGCATGTAGATCCCGGCAATCGAATGTCCCATCAGGACAAAGGGAAGGTCGACCTTGGCCTGTCGCAGCAGACCGTGCAATTCAGACGCAATATGGTCTGCGTCGCGCGGTGCCGGCCCTGCTTGACTCCAGCCGAATCCGGCCCGGTCATAAGCACAGACGCGCGTGGTTTCTGCGAGTGCGGGCTGGACACCTGCCCAGATGACCGCGTCGTCTCCCAGGCCCGCATCGAGAACAATCGTGGGCGATCCGCTCCCGGTGCAGTACATGTGCATCTTGTAGCCGTCGACGGCGTACATTTCACCGGGAGGCGGGTTGTGCGCGCGAAACCAAAGCCGGGCGATGGCATTGAAGCTGGCACACCCAGCCACAATCGTCGCAACCAGGACAATTGCGGACAACACAATCCTCTCCGCAACCCGGCGCCACCTCTTTGAGAACTTTGCGGAGAGTGAGAGGATGCGGCGAATGCTCAGCCAGATAACCACCACTCCGACGAGCAGAATGAGCATGGGTAAGACGACGTATTCAAAATCCAAGAAACACCTCAGCTTCCAATTCGGTGAAACGCCTCAATCAAGAATTGTAAGCACAGTCTCTCTTGGGCAACCGGCAAATCCGGAGGCTAAACTTCAGATTCCGAATTAACAGACCAAGCAGGTCCGTAGGGTTTTTCTTGAATTACGGGTGAGTGGTGGGCTACTCGTACTTTACCCAGCGGTAATGTACGTGTAGGCGGTGACTCGGGAATCAACACGAGATGCGGCGATTTTCGGGCTGTGTATCTCGTCAAAACGGTCTATCTTGGCGACTCCGTTTCTCTAGACGGGCTACCGCTCTATCCATTCCAAGCTGAACCCGATCCTCTGCAACTAGCCTGCACGGGAGGCGTCGACGAATCTCGACGTAGATTTGCAGAGCATCAGACGCTCTTGCTTGCCACATCCTGCATTCAGCCATGTAGAGCATGGCGAGAGTTGTCATCTCCTCGTCACCTCGGCCCAAGACTTGCCGCGCCGTATCGTAGGAATCATCGTATCGATCCAGAGCAAGTAAACAGTTCGCTTGATCTATCAGGATTGCTGTTTGTCTTTCTCCATTTGGATTCATTAGGTGCGCTTCATCGAGCGCAGTCAATGCCTTTTGACATTGCCCCAGCCCCGCTAGCGCACTTCCCTTGTAGGCCAGGTGCTTGTACTTCCATTCGCGGAAGTCATCGCGTGCCATGAACTCCGATTTGAGGTTGGCCTCAATCAGATCCAACCCTAGCTGAGAGTGACCATTCGCAATGAATGACATGGCTTGGATGAAGTCGACAATTCGAGACATGCGTGGCTGAGGCATTTGCTCAAGCTCGGCAATGGCGCGAGTCGTTACGTCATCGAGGCAAAGCCGAGTGGAGCAATATAGCACGTCGAAGAGAAGCCGCATCCTGGTGTCCGCGTCCTCGACACGCGTCAGCATCTCTTGCGTAAGCGCGAGGGCAGCTTCGTATTTGCCTTGCGCCCGTAATTTCTCCGACGCATCAATTTCACGTTCCGTCAGCATTTCCTAGACCGATGATACCTTCTCCGAATCGGTCGCTGGTGTATCGTGGCCTAGGTATCCGGAGTACGTAGCGATCTTTGCCCTGTCGGCCAACACAGCCATGCGCATGTCCGAGCAACTCCGCTCCCGCGTCGGCGACTTCAACCCCGAGATCGAAATGCTCGCCGTCCACCAACAGAAGGACCGCAACCAGGCGAAAGTTCGCTACGTCCCGCTAGCGCCGATGGGCCAGTGGGCGTATGAACGGCTTGCGAAGGGCAAGAAGCGCGGTGATCTGCTATGTCCGAACACCCTCGGGCGGAAGATGTCCGACGTGACCTACTGGTTCAAACCATGCCTCTTGGACGCCGGGATCGACGACTACCACTGGCACGACAATCGCCACACCGCATGCAGCCGCTGGGTCATGGGCGGGGTGCCTCTGGCAGCGGTCGCCAAGTACGCCGGGCATTCGACGATCCAGATGACGATGCGGTATTCCCATCTCGTGCCTGACGTGAACAAGAAGGCGGTCGAAACGATGGCGAACTTCTACAGACAGTCCGGTTTGTACGGCGCGGTGAACGGCACCAATTCTGGGATCAAAACTGACACCGGAACTGACACCCGGCACTCCCACGAGTTTTCCATAACCAGTGACTAGTTCATTCTAAAGTGGAGAAGTGGCAGAGCCCGGTTGAAGCCGCATTCTTGTACTTCAATCACCTCTCTCGCACGAGTTGCACAATCTCCAGAGAACTCTAATGGATACAAAGGTTTCGGGAGATTGGGTTTCTCGCACCAAGCCGCACTCAGTTGCATCGAGTTGGAATCGAAACTGACACTAAAACTGACACCAACTTGTCTTCTCGGAATGCTGAGGGCGTGAGTGCCCTCCGCAGAATAAGTGTGATGAGGTTCATCCTAGGAACTCTTAGGTATGCGTCGCAGTTGATCCGATATGGTCTAAAGGAGCTGGAGCTATCGAGCAGGACTGAAGAAGATTTGGTCAAATCCCGCGCGGGCTGCCTGGCCTAGACTCGTTCTCAGAGGCTCAGATCGCCGCCAAAATCGGCAAGTGGCAGATCGCCAGGCACCTTTGTAGCCGATAGCCATTCAGCGTTAAGCTGTGCGTCGGCTCTTCTGCCGTTCAAGCAAATGAAGACTAAGTCTGCTTCTTTCTCGGATTCTTCAATGTTCAACATCTCTCCAAGGTAGCCCTTACCCGTTCTGATCTTTGTGATCGCTGTCAGATGAATTGCAATTGATTGCACGGGAAAACTGGTCGTCAGAAGATCGCCATAAGTGCGGATTCCGTGCCATTCGACGCCTGTTGGTCTGAAGTCTTCACATACCGCATGATCGATCCAATGGATTTGTGACCGAGTTGTTGTTTCAGAAGCGCGAGAACGAGGTGGCTAGCAAGTGAGTGCTTCAATGCATGAGGATGGCGCTTTTCGGGCGATAGCCCAGCTGCACTCGCGAGCACGCGGAACAGACGGAAGAACTGAGATCGGTCAATTCGTCCGCCCTTTTGGCTCGTGAAGAGATAGTCTGAGCCGTCATCACGACGCTCTCTCAACCATTCCTGATTGCACGATGCACATTCAGGAGAGGCTCGCGCCGATGTTCAGTGACTGCCTGCGTGGTGCGAAGGGAACCCTTCAGCCGTTTGACAACGATGTTGCCGTTTCGGAGATCAACATCGTCGAGTCGGAGATTGTAGACTTCGGATGCTCGCATTCCGTGTTTGTAGGCGATCAATGTCATAGCCCATTCCCGTGCGCCCTTGGCCTTTACTACACGAAGCACGGCAAGGACTTCGCGGGGTTCAAGGAACTGCATAGAAGTGCCCGTATACTTGGGGCCGGTCGCTAGTTGCTGAATTGTGATCTCCCTTGAAATGCAACTTTATGTTGAATTGTGCTGAACGTCGATGATGAGTAAGGCTTCTGGTTGACGGTTGAGGATTCCCGATAATGCAACAGAATGGGTAGTGCACCTGATCAAAGAAGGACACGAGTCCGGTGACACCGGGTCGAGTCACCGAGGCTAGTGATTCCGGATGGTTCGCGGCCAACCGTAGGCCCCGCGGTTCTCTGCATAGACGGCGCTGATGTGAACCAGTAGTTCCTGGTCCCTGAGGTGACGCCGCTGAGCAATCTGCCGGCGCCGCGCCACGTGTCGATGGTATCCAGAAATGCTAACGCCGAGCACACCGCATTGCACCCGGATGGGCCAAACCCGCTTGTGGCATTCGATAAAGGCGTACTTCATCGCTGGCCCTTTGCGAAGAACGCCGTCGCTTTTCCCAGGATGTCGCGCTCCATCGTCAAACGCGCCAACTCGGCCCGCAAACGACTGATCTCCATCTGCTCGGCCGTCACCTGGTGCTTGCCAGAGGCGCCCTTCAACCTTCCCGCTCGGTGTAGCTTGATCCAGTTGCCCAAGGTCTGCTCCACCACTCCCAGGCTGCGGGCTGCACCCGCCATCATCTGGCCCGACTCCACCAGCCGAACCGCTTCCTGCTTGAACTCCAGCGTGTAACGACCACGCGTTCCCTTCGTCATCTTCGTTGCCCTTTCGCTATTACAGCAGCTCGCTAAGGGATACGTTTTGCGGGGGCAAGGTCAGTTGGCACATGTTCAAAGGGTAGGGTTTACGGTAGGGTAGGGTTTACGGGTCCAACGATGGGTTCTCAGATAGACGAGAATACTTCTTATCGGACTCGATGGTGAATTCGATGCGTCTTCGCGCGTGCGTTCTGCTGTGCTTCTTTAGTGCTGCCCTGGGGTTCGGTCAAACTGATAACACTGTATACGTGCGACAATTCCCAGGCGCAACCGTGGGCCTCAAAATGTCGGCGGCTATGGCGGCGTGCAATCCCAACACGGCTATACCGTGCATTGTCGTGCTGGATCCGACCTTGGCGGTTTACGCGTCGGGAACAATGCCCACACTCTGCGCGCAATGCTCTCTGCTCGACTATCGCGCGGGGGTTCCTTCATACGGGAAAGCGGTCCCGGGGGTGACTCTCGGCACATTTTCGACGCCAGTGCAACCGTTGCAGCAATCCATTGACGGAAGTGGGAATGTGCTTCTCACTGGCGGCCTGGCATCGGTTCTGGAGATTATGAGACCATCGGGCCAAGTGCTTCACACCTTTAAAATGCCCTATCCAACGGACTGCGCGGTTTCTGACGCGGCGGGGTTTATTTGGGTATGCCATCAATCGGACGGAAAGGTAAGCCGGGTCAATCCAACGACCGGCGCGGTTGTTGGCACCTATGCGACTGGCGCGGGGCCGGATTCTATCGCTGTCGATCAGCGCGGCTACGTTTGGGTGACAGATTCCGGCAGCCCAGACAGTGTGACCGTACTCACCAATCTAGGTAAGCTGGTGGGTACCTATTCGACAGGTTCGGGCGCGCCGTGGAATGTGGTCTTCGACGCATCGGGGAATGCATGGACAGATAACTGGCCAACGGGTACGGTGTCAAAAATTAGTCCAAACGGGACTCTGTTGGGTGTGTTTAGGGTGGGGACAAATCCTCAAGTTCTCGCTATTGATAAGGCTGGTTTTGTGTGGGTGCCGAATCAGGGCGACGGCACTGTAACTAAGCTGTCATCGGTGGGGGCGACCCTTTTTAACGTCTCACTTGCCGCGGCTGGCGTGCCGGCCCCTGGTGGATTGGCAATTGACGGTGGCGGTAACGTTTGGGTGTTTGGGTCCGATTCGTCGGTTGATAAGGTCGTGGAGTTAAATTCTACGGGGCAAATTCTCGGCACGTATACCATCGGGAAGACCGGCGCTTATGCATGTGTGGACGGATCGGGGAACCTGTGGATAACAAACGCAGTTGACAGCACGATTACCAAGATGACAACGGGCGCGCCGGGGATCATTACCCCGGTGGTTGCTAATCTCGACCCACTGAGCAGTGCTTCGAGTAGCCACAGTGACAAGTTCCCGGAGCGCGCCTTCCTATTGGGTGCCATCTTTGGCGTTCTGGTGGGCTCTGTTGTCGGGTTTGCCCTGGCGCTGAGCGTGTTACCCGGCTGGAAGTGGACAATCCGCGGGCTTAAAGTGTGCTCAAATTCACAGCAGTTTGACCTTGCCCCCGCAAAACGTATCCCTTAGCGAGCTGCTGTAATAGCGAAAGGGCAACGAAGATGACGAATCTGAGCGAACTGCAGTGGGAGTATATTCGGCCGTTCGTGGAGTGGGACAGCAGCGCAGACAACGAACGGACGGGCGTGGCGGGCGCTGGAGCGAGGCTCGCCGGATCTTAAACGGTGTGCTGTGGATACCGCGCACCGGAGCGCCGTGGCAGGACCTACATGGGCGCATCAAGGCCAATGCTGCCATCACTGCTGCTGGAACCAACGGCGGAGTCAGCGTCTTTGCCACTGACACGACGCAATTGATCCTCGATATCAACGGCTACTTTGAACCTGGCGGAATGAGCTCTTCAGGCCTTGAATTCTTTCCGCTGACTCCCTGCCGCGTCGCCGATACGCGCAGTGCCGCCGGGCCGCTGGGCCGCTGGGGGGGCCTTCGCTGATAGGCGGAACAACTCGGTCCTCCCATCGCATTGCGCGTATCGGCAATCCGGCAGAGGTGACCGGGATGAATCGCAACGCGCTCGACTGCGCCCATGCGATTGTTGGAAGGATGAAGAGTGTTGTCAACAACGCAGCCTGAACAAGCGCAACGCGATTGGGGCAAAGACGGCGACAGGGAATAGTAGGCATCATGAACCTCCGTAGTCGTGCCAACCGGGCCCCAAGAGGATTCGGCATGCAGGCGCGGAATTCAGCCGATGCTCGTTGATGTGGATGTTCAGGTATAACCGCAAACCACGCACGGTTGGCACAGTCCTTATGTCGTTGGGGAGTGCGGCCCGTCAAGCTCTCGAATCTACAATCCTCGGGTTCGAGGTCGGCAGGAACATACGCCCCCATTGCGAACGCTAGACCATCCTACTCCTCGAGCCTAATGTCAAAGAAAACAGGTGGGTTCTTTTTCGCGCTATTTTAGCAATGACCGGGCGGCATGCGCTCAGCACCGTCTTATGAACCCCAGTGCTGCAGGTTCATTCCCTGTTGCCACTAGCGGGAAGCTGGAGTGTGTTTGCCGTCCCTCAATTCGAAGCCAGCTTTCTCACTTTTGATCAGCATTAAGTTCGCGTCAATTGGCCCTCTTACGTAACGATTTTTTGAAACGTCTTCGAATTTGGAAGTCTTGGCGTACACATCGAGGCTCCCGCGCCTGACGAGGCTTAAGCATGCTTACTCATGTGAGTTTTCTCTGGCAGGTTTCGAGGGGGCAGGGCGCGCAGGTTAGGTGGAACACCTGATCCGGTGCACCATTGCCTAAGGAGAGGCGTTGCGTGCCGTGGAGAGATCTTCAGCGAAATGTCGAACGTATCCGTGCGGTCAGCCATGACCAGTTTGTAGTGGAGGCGGGCGTCTGTTCGGCGGAAAACATCCGCTTTCATCGCGGCGTCTCTGTCTGCTGCGGAATGATTCACAAATCGAATTCTGCCGTCATCTCGCAGGACGATCGGAGAGTTGTTGCGGTCCGGTTCATGCCTGCTCACCAAAAGCCCGTTGGGTGGGGCGGCTAGGCGATTCCGCAACGTATCGATCAGGCAGGCAGAGGCGCACACGCGAATGAATACCAGACCAGTCCATCACTCGTTTGCCAGCAGGCGTTTTTAGAGCGATTGCGCGGCTTCGTGTATGCACTCCAGACACACCGACGGCCTACATGTGTGAGAACACAGGCCTCGAAGAGGCACGACATGTCGATCGCCTCCAAGCTGAAACGGAAGCGACGCTGGATCGCGTTCGGCCGGCTAAGAAACCGAAGGAAAGGCCAGAGCGCAAGCCTCTGCTGGAACATCTTGATCGTGAAGTGATCATTCACGTTCTCAGACACTCCCAGTCGTGACCTACGATTTCTACTTCGGATCGACTGCCTTAGCAGAAGCCGAGAAGGCTATAATCACTGCCTTGGCAAGCATTAATGGTCGGCCGCGTTGCCTTCTTTAGCGTGCGAATGGTTCACGTCCAATCACGCAGAGGATTACTGCCGATCTCTATTCGGAGTAATGCGAATAATGTCGTCTTCGACTGCGAACAACAGATCGGGACGAATCTGGGCAACGGACTCCTTCAATCCTGCGATGCTGGGATAGTCATGAGTCCCATCAAAATGGCGCGCATCATCAATGAGCACCACGTGATTCCGCGCTTCGTGATTTAGCACGGCATTGAGTTCAGCCGAGATCGGGGTGTCGATATCACCCCTCGCGGTCGGGCCGGCCGAATAGTGCGCGTCAAGCCAGAATAGACAGGGTTCGTGAATATCCGCCAGGACGCGCGGAAGAACGATTGAGCTGTCGCCCTGGAGACATTCGATATGTGGATACCGGGCTAACCGCTTGAGTGCTGCAGCGTGGAGTTCAGAACTTAGCTCAATGGTAATAATCCGCTTGAACAGGTCCTTCATGGCGAGGTCCATTTCTGCGGTTAGCGTTCCGGTTTCGATCATGGTGTTTAGGGCATATTTGCTGGCGAACTGGCGGAGGACCCGTCGCTTGTACCCGCCAGGAGGTGGTACGGGGCGCCCACCGCGTTCCCATTGGGAGATCGACTGGAAATCGTAAACGCTGCGAGCTACTGACCACAGCAGTGAATTCGAGAGCCAGGGGCGCAGTTTCGCACGCAGGAGTTGGGGAACATCGATGGTCATCTTTTGGTCTCTATCGAGCAGGTAACATCTTCTCACGGAGTTGCTGCGCACTGTGAAAGGAACGAGCGCCGCCATGTTAGGGTGGGCGGGTAACACCTCCGTGGCTGCTGGGCACGAAATGCCCCAGGTGGTGAATGGTTACAAATGGGAGTTCTACAACATCGCCGAAGACTAACGCTTACGTCTGAGTTCCTCTGCTCACGGGATCTTGGCCTTCGCGGCATTTTCACCATCCGTGAGCGCGTCAGAAACGCGCCGTCAACTGGTCTTGCCCCAAAACGAAAACGGGCACATCCCAGATGCAACTAGGAGCGCCCATCTCTAACGCATGATGTACGGCGTACATTCTGTGCGCCCGACACGCGCTCGACTTGCTCAGCAGACTATTTTGCACCACAGCGCGGAGTGTCAATTCCGCCTTCAGTTCTGTTCGTCAGCTATCTGAGGTAGGTATGCCTTGCCACTCCTCTCTCTCTCTCTGGTCAACCACTGGTAGCAGTTCCGCCGCCTGCGAGACTTGATGCTTGCCTGATTCCCTACGCTTGCATATGCAGCAAGAGCATCGTCATAACGGCCTATTCTTCCCTCAATACAGGCCTCTCTTCAGCAAGACGGCCGGTAGCAAGGGTCGGAATTCGCGCGAGCAAAAATGAATGGAGAACAGAGCCAGGCGTGCAATCTATCAATTTAGACCCTGCTTTTAGCCGAAGTTCGGTCGGACCATTCCGGCGTCCTAATCGACACAAACGCACGAAAACGATGCACCGATGAAAGGCTCCCCAACGCCGTTGAGGTCATCGAAAGGCTTTGAAATCGTACGCAACGCCAATGTCGATTCCGTTTGGGTTCAATGCGTGACCGTCGACCAAAGTCCGGCCAGATCTGATACTCGTAGTTTACGCGCAACCAGAGGCTTTTATAGAAGCGGGTATCCGCGCCTACGCTGGGGGCATACACTGTCCGGGTGTCATGTGTATAGTGCGGTGCGCTTGGGTCCGGACTAAAGTACATGCCCCCGAGACCTACCAGGAACTTCGCATAGGGGTGGAACCGGCGGTAGAAATGCGTGGTGTAAATCGCGCCGCCCTCGATGGTTTCCTGTTGTGGTTTCGGGTCATTACCCCCACGACCCCAATTCAATTCACGCCCCTCCACTTCGATACCGAAGCCGTCCCACAACGGCGGGGCATTGTAGAAGTTCCAGTCAGCCCATACTGTGGCCCCGCTTATACGGCCACCGCTGCCTAGCGAGCTGTTATAGTCGCTGTTGAAATTGGAATATGCGAAGCCAACACTCAATGGTGGCGCGGCAACTGCAGTGGGCCCCGCTGCCGGAACAACCTGGGAAAAGGCGGGGACTGATGCGCAGACCAGGAGTGCTGCTGGAAACATCTTCAGAAACTTACGCATGGATATCCTCCTGTGAGCTCTGAGTTTCAAGAGTACGATGAATCAGCTCCGAACGACGTTCGAAGCCAAAGATGACGTTGTCGCGTTGTCTCTTTCCTTCATCAAATTGGCCTGCTCCAGAATCTGGACGTGGAACATTGAGGGGTCGCTATCTCCCCGCGATCTGATTCTGGACTCGCACCAGGGGAGTGCTGGTGATGTTGAGAGTATAGTGTTGCCCGGGCTATACGAACAAAAAAGCCTTCGTAATCTGCAAAAGCCCCGCCGGGACTGGCACTGAATACTAAATCACCACCGGCCGCCCTTGAAGAACTCGCACGCGGCTGAATTGGGGCGAAGGATCAATGCCTCCTTAATGCTTGACGCCTTCTCCGCGGATAACCTTACCTATCGTCATGCAAATGATGTGGAGATCCAAGCGAAAAGATCGGCGTAGGAAATATTCATAGTCGAATTGCACTTTAACCGGAATTGGGAGTTCATCGCGACCATTCACCTGGGCCCATCCAGTTAGTCCAGGCACAAGGACATGAATGCCTCGCTCAGTCCGCAGCGACACGAGGTCATCCTGATTGAACAGCGCAGGGCGCGGTCCGACAAAACTCAGGTCGCCGGTAAGAATGCTCCATAACTGAGGCAATTCATCGAGGCTGGTCCGGCGGAGGAAACTGCCAATGGGCGTCAGGTGGTGTCCAGGATTCGAGAGCAAATGAGTTGGAACTTGAGGGGTATCGATCCGCATACTGCGAAACTTTGGCATTTGAAACAGGTTGTTATTTCTTCCGACACGCTTCGACCAATGGAGGACAGGCCCTTCGGAAGTTGCTTTAATCAGCAGCGCTAAAGCCAGGAGGAACGGAAACGAAACCAACAACAGCGGTGCGGCCACCAATACATCGAAGGCCCTCTTTGTCCAATGCACCAGATATCTCCGACGCTCCTGTTTCTGCTTGACTGCAAAGAATAATCGGATCATGCGCATACACATCAGAAATGCGGCTGTTTTAGAAGTCCGTATCTTTCAATCGCGAGATCTTCGACCATCCCCAACAAGACTTAAGGCATACAGCCACACGTCATCGCTCTGCGACCTGCGTGAGAAACCACTCGGCAGTGCGGCCCAGGCCCCGTTCGAAGGTCATCGGGGCACTCCAACCAAGTACCATATTTACTTTCTGCCTATCCAGCACGAGAGAAGAGCAAAGACGCTGAACTGCATCCTTCTGACGTAGCAGAACACCCGCCACCAGCAGCATTGCCTCTGGACAGCGCACAATGCGCGGTGAGCGCTGCAATGCCTTGGCGATGAGTCGAACCAGGTCTGGAGTGGAGATATCTTCGAGATCACTGACTAAAAAGCGCTTGTTTGCCGCGGCTGGATGATCCAGAAGCAGGCAAAGCAAGTCGCATAAATTAAAGACACTCACTAAACTCCTTCTGTTCTTCACACTACCTACAGGCAGGGGAATTCCACGATATACACATTTCATGAGCGAGAGAAAATTCCCTCGCACGCCTGGGCCGTAAACTAACGGGGGCCGAAGAATCACCCATTTCATATGTGTTCCAGCTGTGATATGTTGCAGACGCTCTTCGGCCTCCCACTTCGACTGTCCATAAGAATCGGAAAAGTCGGGTTGATCATCGGCGGAAAAGGCGTTTCCATTTGTTGCCTCGCCGTTCACTTTGATTGAACTCACGTAGATAAATCGTGTTACTCCGGCCTGCAAGGCCGCTAAAACAAGGGCCTCCGTCCCAATCACATTGATCTTTCGAAATTCGTGCAGCGGATCCTTTTCGGTCTCGCGCATAACATGGGCCCGGCCAGCTAGATGGATCACAGTATCGGCATTCTCAAAGACTCCTGACAGAGCGGCGTCGCGGTCCAGTGAGGGAATCCGGCAAAGTCTCAAAGAGCCGGAGAGAGTCTCAAACACTGATGCGTCAGCCTGCTCTCTGATGCAGGCCGTGACTTCCTTTCCCTCCTCAATGAGTGTTCGACAGAGATGTTGCCCAATAAAACCATTCGCACCCGTCACTACGACGCGCATTTAACTCCTCTTGACATCAGTGCTCTCTATGTCAACAAGCGGAAACTGAGACATAATTTCGAAGTTGCTGCACGCTTGACAACATCAGAATTGTCTTTCGGAACATCGAAATGTGAAAGGATCTGCTGAGCAATTACCTTGACGGAAAATGCGGTATCGCCCAGTGTAAGGGCGTTTCTTCCCATTCGCTCCCGAATTGCAGGATCCGTTGCAAGAAGCAACGCAGCATCACGCAACCGTTCGTCATCGCCATTGGTGCAGGCGATGCCAGCGTCTGCGCTATGCAGAAACTCCATCAGATCATTGCCCGGGTTTAGGCTAGCGAGTACAGGCTTCCCGCACAAGACATAGCCCAGCAATTTTCCGGTGAAGTTGTGCGATTTCATCCGCCGATCGAGGCTCACCAACCCAACGTCAAACTCGGATAAGCATTCCATGTATTCTTCCTGTGGCAGTGGTGGAAGTAACCTGATATTGCGCAGTTCTTGCTTTCTGATCTGCTCGTGAAGTCGTTGCGCTTCACTGCCGCTGCCAACCAACAAGAAGAACATATCTTCACGCTCTCGCAGATTCGTTGCCAGTCGTAGGATGTTGTCCAAGTCCTGGGCCTTGCCAAGATTTCCGCCATAAAAAAAGACAACCTTCCCCTCAAGTTCGAGTTTGTTGCGCCAACCACGATTGCGGCGCGGCCGCCCATGTACATCAATCCAGTTGTAAAGCACCTCGACCTTGCAATTCCTGCCGTGTATTTCTTCACTAAAATAGCGGAGATCCCCTGGTGCCTCGACCCCAATAATGTCTGCTGCGGCATACTGGGTTAATTCTTTGCGTCTGAGATAACTGTAAAGCGCGCCTTGACGGAGTATGCCTGCATCTACGGACCATTTAGGGAAGATGTCTCTCAAAATAAGATAAGATGGGCAGCCCCACATAGATTTCAACCTATGCACCAATTCACCTAAGAAGATCGTAGGCGAGTAAAACAAAATAAGGTCACACGGATTCGTCTGAAACAATTGTCGCGCACGTCGCCATATAGTTGGCGAAAGACGACTCTCGCGCCATAGTCGGAATGCCTTATTGGCGAGTTTTAGATCACCGGTCTTCACCCGTACCACAATCACGCCATCTTCTTCAGTGATAGTCGTCGGACTCTCGGCAGAATCGTTCGTTGTCGCCACGATCACCTGATGGCCGCATCGAAGATATTCCAGGGCAAGATCACGCATCATCTGAGCGGCGGATGTCTTGCTCGGCGGGTAATATACGACGATCAATAGTATGCGCAAGTTCTTATCTCGGTCCAATGACGAACATGAAGGTAAGCAGGCCTCGCGAGATCAGTCAAAGCACGTACACAACAAGGTGGGGCCGAGACTTTCTCACACCGTATGCCAGACGACACGATTCACGTAGTTTACATAGCTATGTATGATCCTGACAACCTTTTCAGACACATTCGGAGTGTTGTAATCCGGCACGATTCGCAGCGCCCGCTTTTCGCCTGTGGGCTGTGTCTCCAGCACCTTCAAGGCGTCCAGAACGCAGTTTGGGTCCAGGCCGGTCATCATGACCGCGCCTTCTTCCATGCCCTCGGGGCGCTCATGAGCATCGCGAATGTTCAGAGCTCTGAAGTTCAGGATCGATGATTCTTCGGTGATCGTGCCGCTGTCTGAGAGTGTTGCCCTGGCCTTCATCATCAGATGAACGTAGTCGGACAGGCCCATGGGCTTCAGCAGGCGAATGTGTTGAGAGAAGGTCACCTTCTCTGCGTCGATTCGCTTCTGGGTCCGCGGATGCACGGATACAATGACGGGCAACTGAAACTGTGAGGCTATGCCTTCCAGAACTTCGATCAGGTTCTGAAACTGTTTTGGCGAATCAATATTCTCTTCTCGATGTGCGCTCACCACGAAGTAACCATCTTCGATGAGTCCGAGCCGCTTCAGAACATCCGACCGATCGATCTTCTCGCGATAATATGTCAATACTTCATACATCGGACTGCCCGTCTTGATGATTCGATCAGGCGCAATTCCTTCGCGGAGCAGGTATTCACGGGAGATGTCGCTGTAGGGCAAATTGATGTCGCTGATATGGTCGACGATCCTGCGGTTGATCTCCTCCGGTACCCGTTCGTCGAAGCACCGGTTCCCTGCCTCCATGTGAAAGACGGGAATCTTCAACCTCTTGGCCGACAGCGCTGCAAGGCACGTATTGGTGTCACCGAGAATGAGAACAGCATCAGGCTTTACCTCGGAGAGCACTTCGCTCGATTTTGAGATGACCAACCCAATTGTTTCGGCTGCGCTCTTCCCTGCCGCTTCAAGAAAGTAGTCGGGCCGGCGGATTTCCAAGTCTTCAAAAAATACCTGATTCAGCTCGTAGTCGTAGTTTTGACCGCTGTGGATGAGGATATGTTCCGTGTGACGATCCAATGCTGCAATTACCCGGGACAGCCGAATGATTTCCGGCCGAGTGCCCAAAATCGTTGCGACTTTCATGCTTTCTCCAACGACATCGACTTGCTCTGAACCTCGAAATCCACAGGAAGGTAGTAGGTATCCGTACGATTCGGATCGAATATCTCGCTCGACCAAAACAGGGTCACCATTTCTCCCGTGCCAACGTTTGTAATCGAATGCGTGAATCCAGGCGGAATATCAATTACTTGATACTCAGTACCGCTTACCGAATACTCTTCGACCGGGCCACCTTCGATCGACCTCATTCGGATCACACCCTCGCCTTCGACGACAAAGAACTTCTCAGTCTTGGTGTGATGATAGTGGTTTCCTCGCGTAATTCCAGGCTTGGTCCTCGATACGAAGATCTGCCCAAGATTCTTCTGTTTGATAAATTCCGCAAGGCTTCCGCGTGCATCGGACTTGATCTCCAGGTTATTCTGTCGCGCTTCCGGTGGCACATAGGATAGATAGGTCGCGTACAGAGCCCGGTTAAACCAATCAGAAAAGTCAGGCAGGGTAAGTGTGCTTCTCATCTCATGAAAAGCCTGAATTCTGCCCGCAAGATCGCCAAGCTGAATGCGGTAACTGGGAATGTCCGCGCCCGATTCTGTCGCCACCTTCCTGTCTGTCGGTCTTTGCCAGGAATGCGGCTATAACGTCGTCAACGTAGCTCAGCTCTACTTCGTATGACAGGATCAGAGATGGTAATCGGCAGATCGTTCGCAATATTGTGACAAAACGTTGCGGTAACAGAGTTATAGTTTGGGCGGCACCACTTTCCAAACAAGTTCTTTAGCCGGTAGATCCGGACAGATGCCCCGGTCTCCGAAGCAAGTCGTCGCAGCGCGGCCTCTGCCTTCAATTTGCTTGCGCCGTACGGATTGTTTAATTCCACCTGAATCGAAGAGCTGAATACGATCTTTGGAGCGCGCCCGTTCTTCTGCAGAATCTGGCAGATATGCTCCGTCAGGTCCGAGTTCCCCTTCGCGAATTCGGCTGGATCCTTTGGTCGATTTACGCCAGCCAGATGGAATATCACGTCGGCCTGAAGCAGGAGACGGTCAAGATCCTCGGTCGTCTCCTCCCGGCCAAAGATCATGATGTCGCAATCCTCGCGCTCACGCAGGTGTGCTGCAAGATTGCGACCCAGGAATCCTCGTCCGCCGGTGATCAGAACTCTCGTCACGCCAGGACCGCCTTGCCTGCCATTGCGTCTTTCACACACTGCAATTGCAAGAGCAACTTCATCATTGCATCCACGTCCAGCCGCTGAGTGTTGTGGGAATTGTAGTCCATGGCTTCGGAGACGGATGTCTCGCCTTTGCTGAAGAAGCTGGCATAGTTTAGATCGCGAGCATCGAGCCGGTACACGATAGTAATCGCCAAGATCTTCGGCCTGGGCCATCTCTTCGCGGTTCAAAAGAGTCTCATAAAGCTTTTCACCGTGCCGCGTACCAATGATCCGAATCTCATTCTCCGCATTCAGAAGCCGCAGCAGAGCCTCAGCAAGAGTGCCGATTGTCGCCGACGGAGCCTTCTGCACAAAAATGTCGCCGGGCGCACCGTGCGCAAACGCGTATAGAACCAGGTCCACTGAACCCTCAATGGTCATCATGAAGCGAGTCATATTCGGATCGGTCAAGGTCAGAGGCTCGCCCGCAAGAATCTGATTCAGGAACAGCGGAATCACCGATCCTCGGGAAGCCATCACGTTCCCATATCTCGTTCCGCAGAATATCGTCGAGCTGTTCCCGAACATGCGCGCCTTGGCCACCATGCACTTCTCCATCAGCGCCTTCGACATTCCCATCGCGTTGACGGGATACACCGCCTTGTCCGTGCTCAGCACGATGACCTTCTTAACTTCGAAAGCAAGCGCCGCCTTCATCACGTTTTCAGCGCCCAGCGTGTTTGTCTGCACGGCTTCAAGAGGAAAGAACTCACACGATGGAACCTGCTTCAGTGCCGCGGCATGGAAAACAAAGTCCACGCCCTGCATTGCCTGATGGACGCTGTCGTAGTTGCGCACATCGCCGATGTAAAACTTCACCGCGGCGTTCTTAAGTCGCCCACGCATGTCGTCCTGCTTCTTCTCATCCCGGCTGAAGATGCGGATCTCGCCAAAGCCTGCCCTGCTCGCCATGTCGACGACGGCGTTGCCAAAGGTGCCAGTACCGCCGGTAATCAGAAGAGTCTTTCTTGCAAAGACGTTGCCGATCATCGTGAGCGTCCTTTGATTTTGAAGCTTGAATACCTATTACAGGCAATCCGTGAAGACAGAGTATGAATATGCAATCCAGGCGTTACTCAGCAAGGATCAATATTGAGTACCCACCGATTAAACGGGCGGCGAGTTTGGCGCTGAATTTCGCCAACGGAAGCCGCACCAAATTCGCAATGCGAGTTCGGACAGCCTTGTTCGGCTTGGCGAGGGCGCCAGTCTGTGAACGTCCAGTCAACAACACGATGCCCTGTATGTTCAACCGACTTAAGTGCCGTCTCAATTGTGAACAGGTGGATGTGGCCGACGCTATCCCACCCATTGAGCCCTCGCAAGATTGCGCTGACGTGCGTATCCAGAGGAATGTGATAGATCTTCCAGCGACCTTTCTGCTTTGTCCGTCGCAAAAACGAAAAGCAATCCTCTACGTGCTCAACCACGTCCATTCACCAAAACTAGATCGTACATTGAAGAATCAACAAACGCGTCTCCTAAAATATATTGACATTGGGCACTTAAGAATCTTGCACTCATGGCGTGTGCCTGAGGGCTGATTTCGTAGCCTGTAAAAGTGGTGTGGCTTGGCAGGACCTTTTGAAGTTCCGATAGGATCCCTCCGGCACCGCAGCCGATCTCACAAATGGTATTAGGTTGAACCTCCGGGTGCCGCGCCAACATGGTGACAATCTCTTTTGCCTTGAACGGTGCGTCCTCCAGATGCCATGTGCCACCTGTCTTGTCTAGGTATGACCCGTCCGTATAGATTTCTTCGCCAGTTTGGTGTGAATGCATACGCTGGATCTCCTCGCTTGAAACCGAGCCATTTCTGGATTATTCTTTGCCTTCGCGACCACGTGCAAGGAGAGATGCGTAGAGCGAACACGCTTGCTTTGCAATGGAGTTCCAATCAAAGTTCTCTCGGACGACGGCTCTGCCTACTCGGCCCATTTTCGCTAGGCCCTCTTCAGGAGTGCTCATCGCCTCAAGCAACATGGCCCCAAATTCGTTCTCACTCACTGACACCCTCCAGCCAAAGGTAGCAGAGGTTGTCACCGGTAATGTCCACCCATCGGTTACCAGAACAGGCTTGCCATACTCCATGGCCTCCAACACTGCAATGGGAAGTCCCTCGCTGTGGGAAGGCAATACAAACACCGACGCTGAAGAAAACGCGCAGGCTTTGTCCTTTCCAAGCACCTGTCCGATCATGCGCACCGACTTCTGGATTCCAAGCTCTCGGACCAGAGCCCGCACTTCGTGGATATGGCCGCCCTCGTCACTTCCTGCGATGAGCAATACCCATTCAGGCCGCAACCGCACGTTCCTCGCGAATGTTCTCAGCAGTAATGGCAAGTTCTTCTTACGCGCAATGCGCGAAAGAAACAACAATACGCGCGAGTCCGGAGCCAGGTTGTGTTTGGTCCGGAAGTCCGCGATCTCCACTGCATCGCACGCAATTGCGGGGTTCACCCCGTTCGGTATGACCTCCACTCGCCCAGCATATCCGTAAGCTCGGATCGAGGCCTCTTCCTGCTTGCTCAGGGCCCATAGGCAGGACGCCGTCTGAAAGTTCCTCCGTTCATAAAGGAGCGAAGCAAGCGCTTTCTTGCGCGGCGAGATCGTCAATGCATAAGGCTCCAAAGAGCCGTGTGGGCTCAACACTAGCGGACACTTCCACTTGCTTTCTAAGCGCTCCCGCCACATAAGACATATAGGTCCATAAGCCATGCGAATGGAGAACCAATCTGCCGTCATTGTGAATCCTCGACAACGAAGGTACCAATGACAGTGATAACCGGAAGCGACCAGGACCCACCAACGTGCCGCGAATAAACCTCTCGCGGGGGAACCCGGCTTCCTCACAGGCTTCAAGTGCATCCCTTTCGTTGTCCACTGACGCTAGAAAGACATTCGCGCCGGCGCGTTCGAGCGCACAAGCAAGGTTCAGCGCTGCAGACCCCAGCCCAAACGCCTGGGGTGAAATTGATGAAACCAACTCAATCGCCGTGAACTTGCCAAGAAATCCTTCCGGCATGGCGTTCTGATCAGGCATGATTGTTCGCAAATCTCTCCACGCGGCAACTTTCAGCTCAACATCCTAAATGCGATCTGATTCGCGACATTACCGACGCTGCTCTAGCATCCTGCCGTAGAGCCCTTCGTGCTTTGGCCACCAACAGCCCACTACTCTCGAAAGTCTCATTGCGCCGTTGTCCCTTTCCCCGGCCGCCGGTTACAACTGAAATAAACCCTGGAAACATTGAGTCCAGAACACGATAGATAACAACCAAAATCACAACAAGGACAATTGGGATAGACAAATAAAGCACTAGATACTGCCGCATCCGACTCCGGCGGGACAACTCTAAATGCAAGCTTACGCAACCCGATCATCAGCGGCCAATGGGCTGCAAATACAAAGAAGCTTGACCCGCTCAATGCTATAAGCCATGATTTCAGCAGTGTGGTCTCTACAACTCGGCTCGTGAGCCACCACGCTACGGCTACCCCCGAAGATAATTACAGCCTTGTGAATGTAAAGTGCCCAGGAAGCTCAATTCAGAAGGTCTGACTGAAGCCACAACGGAGTAGACCACAAGCGCCGGGATAAACAGAATGAGCACCACAGGCCGCCTCGATCATCGAGCGCGCGGAGGTTTACTCTCTTTACGCTTATGTATGCTCCAAGGGAGAAGAACAATCGTTGCTTCAATGCTTGGCCACGCGAGAGGCCATTTGTCCATAAACCACAACACAGAAAGCAAAATGACAAAAGGTGCCCCCATCCTTCCGCGAATTATACGAACAATGACACGGGGAAAGTAATACAAGAACCATAAGGTCTCGAATAAACCAAAACTGAAACGCAGCGGGACGGCCCGTGATACCCACGATTGCGTCAAGGTAATGAAATGGACTGGGGTCCTTGGATATCAGGGCGACCCCCGGAGATGTATTTCTTCGTCATGGACAGGTTCTCGGCAATTGCGAATCCCAGGAACGTAGCGATATTCCAAATGAGGAAGGGTACCAGCAGTGTTCGAAGGCGCTTCTTCAGTTCTCGAAAATACTCATGGTCCAATGAAATGCGCTTCTCACATAAAAGATAGGAGGACATTAGAAAGAAAAGGGGGACCGCCGCCCGAGCAATACCGTCGGAGATCAGATTAAAAGCAAGAGTTGCAATCGAGAATGCGTATACACCTACGTGCTCCGCATTGGCCGCGAGAGGTCGGATGGCGCTGTTATGAATGAAGACTACTCCCAGAATAAGAGGAAACCGTAAAGCAAGTCTGAAGTCTTGAGCACTGTACAGTTTCACCTTGCCTTATCGAAGCACTTTCACTCCGATTTGTCAGCCTATCGTGCCCCGCGCATTCCGCGAACTCCAGAACCGTATCTGCCCACCGAGCTGGTGTAAATTGCTGGGCAAGCGAAAAACTGGCAGCGGCCATCGCACCAAGTCTCGCGTCGCTCATTTGGCTAACGCGCTCCATTAACCAGGACAGCCCCCCAACGTCATTCACGCCAAAGACAAATCCGTTGTAGCTGTCTTGAACCAAATGGGGGACAGCACCCACTGCTTCAGAAGCAAGGATCAAAAGACCGGCTGCCGCAGCCTCATGGACAACAACCGCCCAAGGCTCAAAAGAGCTTGGCAACACTAGACAGCCGGCTTCTGCCAGCTTCGCGGGAAGACTCTCCGGTTGAACAAATCCCTCAACAATGACCCCCGGCTCAGCTTCAAGGATATGCGACAAAGGGCCACTTCCATAACAAGTGAGAGGCCAGGGATCGCAAACCCGGCTTCGGTAACGCCGGTAAGCCGCGGCCAAAACCGATACACCTTTACTCTCTATAAATCGTCCAACAAAGACAAACGCTCTCTTCAACGGACGTTGCAGTTGGGCACGGGCCTCGTATACGGCTGAAAAGGACAACATAATCGCAGGAATAACTTCCGCGAAGGATCGCGCTCTGCTTGAAATGTAGCCGAGATGCAAAAGCAGCTTGGCGCTCCCCAGGGACCCATATGGCGTCTGCCAATGGCCGCAAATAAAAGGGCGCAATCAAGCAGCCGGCCCGCTGTGCTGCTGTGCCCATCCAGCAGTTATCCATCGTCATGATGCGGGTAGCACGACTTTTCCATCGCTTCGCCACTTTTCGATACGCAGGTATTGACCACCCGGCGAAAACAATGACATCCGGTTGAAATGCATTCAACCGCGCCTCGAGAGAGTCGAGTTCGGAGGATGATCGCCAAGCAAGCTGTTCAGATACCCATCTGAATTGTTCGACGTCGAAAGGAGAGTTGGAACTCGCGGGAGTATGCGCCACGAAAATCTCGACCCCGGGCCGGGAAGCCAACTCGCGCAAGCAAGCATTCAGGTATCCAGTCAGTTCTATCCAGAGAATTGCTACGCGCATATCGATCGTCTCGCAGAGGAGGGACTCCAGAGCATGCCCCCCGATGCGGCAGAAATCAAGCTCGATCGCTGATTTGTAACGCTCACAAGAGTGTCAAGCTTCGCGCACTGTGAAGCAATCACGGATGAACGCAAGAAATTCGACGTAATTAGATTCGCTGTGCACGCACTAACCGTACAATTTGCATAGTCAGCTAACCCTATTGCATAACTGCGCGTACTTTGAGATCTCTGCTGAAAAGCCTGTTGTACATCCAGTGTGGTCCCGACAGCCAGCTAATCGTCGCCCAGGCGACAATTGGCAGATACACGGTGAACGGAAACAGAATAAGTGCATCCAGCCCATCGCGGTAAACCTGGAGCATCGATACCAGGAATACGAGGTACATAAGACGAGCAGCCGATGTAATCCCATAGCTTTTAGTTCGCGCGCAGAATGCCTGCATGCCAAGAATATATAGAAACGGAATGAGAGCGCAGCCTATCCAGCCGAAATTCAGATAAGCTTCTCCCGATAACAATGGCACCATTCCAACCTGAGCAATTGGCCGCAAGGGACTTGTTAATTCCCAGGCATATTCGTTCAATCGAGGCTTCTCGGACCAAATAAATCGGGGAATTGGCAAGTACATCAGCGGAAGGACCGTCGCTCCATAAAAACGCTGCCCCGTTTCGTCGGCTGCAGCCATGTAGGTCGCTTGCATGTCAAAAAACTGAGTGTCGAGTGATGGTGTCTCGCCCCAATGAGCCGTTGAAAGTAGTCCCGGGCATTAGCAATAGCTTGTTCAACACCCAGGCCTTCGTTAATTGCTCCTTCAATTGGTTTATACACAAACCACACCAAGCCGAGGAGCAGAGCGCCAAGCGCCCATTTTGCCGTGCAAGTTGGTCTTGTTACGTTGAGTCTGATAAATTAGGAATGCCATAACTGCAGCGAGAACGAAAAACGTCCTCGCAAGGTAAAGCGAGGTGGGAATCAGGAGCAGCACCAGCAGCGCAACTCTCCAGCGGGTAAATCCCTTCATCGCAACCTGGATTAGAACGCCCTGGACCGCAAATCCCGAAATCATATATGGATAGGAAGACTCTTCAAGACGCCCTATATCAATCGCGCTAATGTCGATGCCCCTCACCCTAACGCGAACTGCTCGCGCCCGCAAATCTGAGCAGGACGTAAGTGCCAATGGTCAGGCAGAGTATTGAAATCATCTGACCGAGGCGTGGGTTTAATTCAGCCCGACCACGATCGGGGAGATTATTTGCCCTGTCTCTTAGAGTTCTGTGTGCGATGACGATGGTTGCGGCCACAACTGCCATGAGACTGATATCTGAGGCGATTGCAGCATTTACCAACTCTGTGTCGGATCGAACACCAATCATCGAAATTGACTCGACGCCAAGATTCAGAGTAATCAAGCGAAAGGTAACAGTATAAGCGTGGAGCGCCACCCACCAAAGACTCGGGTTAAAAATGCTCCGCGGTGACACCTGCAGGATGCACCACAGGGAAGAAATCAGCAATAAGACATCTACGATTAAGGCAATTTCAATATCCATGGATGACATTACGACGGACCTTTAGAACAAACGTCCGCATTACACGCATTCCTCAGACTCCGTCGAAACCCCTCCCAAGTTAGGCTCTCAGCCACGTTACGCGCAGAACTTCTCAATTTCCTCAAGTGATCGACGTTACTCAGCCAATAGTCCAGTCGGGACGCCAGGCCGTCCCAATCACCTGCCGCAAACAAAAAGTGCTCATCCCACCCTTTCAGAAGATCCGGGCCTGCGGATGCGTCGCTGCAGAGGATAGGCGTCCCGCAAGATAGCGCCTCGAGGAGCACGTGACCGAATCCTTCCGCAATAGAGGGGAGTACGAGGAGATCAGAGCGATTAAACAATTCGACCAATTCCGCTAAAGAAAGTCTTCCGTACCACCTTACTGATCCACCGCCGCCAAGTTCTCGCCTGTTTGCAAGGGATCCAGAAGCAATATGCAATTCTGCCTTCGTATTTCCCAAACGTTCCCATGTTTCAAGAAATTTTCCGAATCCTTTACGTGCGGTCGGTTGTCCGACGAACAGTATCTTTGCGTTGCCAATTGGATAAGCGACATCATTTCTGAAAAGTTGAGAATCAACGCCGTATTGAATGACGCGAATTCTTTCAGGTTTCACGCCAACGCACGTAAGGGACTTTTTTGTGAAGCTCGATGTTGCAACAACGATGTCCGCATCGAGTGATTCCTGTCCCCAAAGCTTCAGCCGTTCGTCTGTGAATCTCATCTCGGCTTCACACTGAAATCCATCGCCAGCGCATTGTTCGCGTTCATGCTCTCTGATAAAGTTCACGCAAGAACCAGGGATGAGGGTGGATTTGGAAAAGGACCTTCCTCGTATGCTTTGCGACCTTAGAAAACGCAGCCCATCCGTTATAGCTGGTAACTAATAGATTTGAGAGGCTGTCATCAGCGACATCCGCTGCAAATTCCCCCACGAGGCGATCCAGCTCAAACTCTCGCTCTTCGGAATTCGAAAAGTCTCTTTATTATTCCTCTCAGCTTCAAGTCCTTGGTGAATCTCGAAGGCAATTCTTTATCGTACCTTCGCGCAAGAATTGACTGAAGTCTCGGTGGTGTATGGTCTAGAAGCGTGCCCAGAATGGCGGAGTCAAGAGGGCTGTACCAATCGGTTACAAAACTCTGAAGTTGTCCAACTTCATGAAATGCGATCGGCAACTGATATTTGTCGCGTTTGCCGCAATGCGCAACAACCCATTGGCGTTGTGAGTCAGCGGAATTTGTCATTTGCCTGGCCATCGCCTCTGTATGTACTTCGTGTCAGTGCAGTGGACTGATGGTGTAAAGCGCTTCGGGCGTATTCGTCGCCTTCAGAAGCTGCTGCCTCGATATGCGTCAGAATCGATTGGTCCAACCAGTTCCAGAACACCCTCTAGCATCGAAGTCCAAAGAGAAGTTTGATATACGGTGATACTGCGGAAAATGGCCATCTCCACCCAAAGTGCCGGTGTGTGAAAAGAATCCATTCCCCCACAGGGATCCCCTTCGCTGACATCAGTTGCGTCCAGCGTTTGCTAAAGGACTGAGTTCTATCTCGCCAGGTCCCGGTAATTGTGTTGTCATCGGGACACTCCCCATAATAACCAGGGCCAACCAACACGGAAAAGCCCGCCTTTTTCCCACGCAGCCCGTAGTCCAGGTCCCCGCGAAAATGTCTAAACGCAACATCCAGGTTCCCAAGCACTCGCGCAACAGACTGGGGAATCAAGACGAAGTTCCCGTTCACCGTATCGCAAGGAACCGCCCGTATACTATCCGGATTGACCTGATCGAAGTAGCATATGGAGCCCGCTCTTTCGCACTTGATATCCGCCGTAGGTTCTCGCACCGGTATTTGGATCACGCATGCTGCCCACCACAATCGCAGTCTTTCCTTGAGATGCGGCGGCTTCAGCGCTTGCCACGATCCTGCTTATTGCGTCTTCGAAAAGCCGCACGTCGTCGTTCAACCAAAGATACGCATCGAACCCCTCTTCCATTGCGGCGCCGAAGGCTTTGCGCGTCCCTCCCCCCCAGTAGAGGTTCCCGTCACCTCTGAGCAGTCGAACCTGGGGAAAGCGTGCCGCGACGGCATCTCCCGTGCCATCTGTGCTTCCGTCATCGACCAGGAACACCGTAAGCTCAATCTCCGCGATGCCATGTTGTGCAAAAAGCGACTGGAGTGACGCCAGCGTCCTTTCTTTCCGATTGTGTGAAGTGACGAGCACTGCAATCCGCTGGATTCTCATCTGACTTTCCGGTAAATTACTAGCCTCACTCCACGAGCTGCTTCAGGACAACATGTTCCGAGAAACCTTCTTCAGGATGCGCGCAAAGTCTTGGATCCACTCCCGCTCAATGCTCTCTCGAAAGAGCTGTCGTTGCTCAGCGAAGATCTTCTCAGTTGCTGGGCTGAATTCTGATTGGACGCGTTTCATGCACGCGGCAAGCTCCTCTGGCGAATTTGGTGAGAAGAACACGCCTCGCTCCGGCGCCTGCTCTAAATGCACAGCGATGTTGGAAAGGATGATCTGCTTTCGCATCGCCTTCGATTCTTCGACTGAAGTACTCCATCCCTCAAAGAGCGATGGCTGCAGGACTGCTATCGAGTGATGCATCAGGCTGACCATCGTGGGGTACGGCACCATGCCAAGACAGATGAAACGATGGTCTAGTCCCGCCTGCCTTACCTTGTTTAGCAAACTGGGCACATAGGTCTCATCGCGGAAGTCTTGCATAAGCCCGGTACATATGACGCGAATTTCGGGCGGAGTCTGTCGCAGAGCCTCCACGACCACCCCATGATTCTTGTGTTGCCAGAACTGGTTAGGCAAGAAGAAGTATGGCTCATGCACCGGGTAATGTACTTCAAGCTCCCCGCGGCTCATGGACTCCACGTTCAATACCGCAGCGCTTGAGAAATGCAGCACATGCATCTTCACAGAAGCAAGGTCCGGATAATAGCGTCGGAAGTCATTACCTGCGGCGTGGCTACTGAGCAGGATGTTTCCCCACAGCTGTGCGTTGGAAATGGATGAATCGCGGGCAGCGCGTTGGCGTGAAGTGAAAAACTGCGGAAACACCTTGTGCTGAAGATCGGCCGTCCACGGCAGCGTCCTGACGCTTGTCTGTCTCCCCAGGCTGTGATGGGTCAGGAGGTCGATTTTTTGACTCTCTATGAACCTCAGCGACAAAGGATCGTAGCCGAGCAGTCGCCTTGTTACTCGCCGCGGATAGTTCCATCGATTGTGGCGAAACACTTCCGGACAAGAGTGAATCTCTATTGCGTCGCTTCGGTAGTGCGCAATATCTTCGGTATTCGCAGCGAACACCTTAAGGTGGAGCGCTGCATCGGGGTACTTCCGATAGCAGCCCAATAGATTATGGAAGTAACTCAGTCCGCCTTGCCATTCCTGGCCGACCAGGAAGATCAAGCCCACCTTAATCATGTGGGCCCCGTGAACGATACCATTTCACATATGCACTCAAGCCAACGCTCAGAGGGGTGCAAAAAAGTGCGCCAATAACATTCTCGTCTGAATTATCGGCAACCAGCCTGTCGGGGTCACCCTCCTTGGGCTGGCCGAGAAAAATGGGGTCATGGTCCAGTGCGGCAATTCGGAAAAGTTCGGAGAGCACGTCACGCACTGACACGGCGCGGCAAGTGCCTGCGTTAAATACCGGTACTGCAGCGCTCGCCAGTGTGCTGACCTTCAATAAACACTCCACAAGGTCGGACACATATACCCAGTCACGCAGTTCGCAACCAGAGCCATAAAATTCAAACACTCCGCGGCTTGCTTTCTCCATGGCATCCCACAGCAGTTGCTTCCGTAGACCTGGCCCGTACACCGAGAACGGTCGCACGATGACCGTATGTGTTTGATACATGCGTGCGTGGTCCAGCAGAAGAGACTCCACCTGCCGTTTATGAACCCCGTAGGGGGAGATCGGCAGGCAAGCCAGATCGTGGCTTGCCCTCGTGTGCGAAGCATCGCCGTAGATAGCGGCGCTGGATACATACACAAGCTGCGCATCCGACCAGTGACGCCGTAGAAAGTCCAGCAACAGAACCGTTGAGAAAACGGTCTTCAGGAAGTCGCTCGGGGGATCGACCACAGAGGCTGCCACCGAGGCTCCGCCGGCAAGATGAAAGACCGTCTCCGGAACGAAATCAACCGTCTCCAGAGTGTCACGGGAGATATCGCCAAAAATATACTGCGCGCCCTCCACAAGTTCCGCCTCGGCCCGATTGCCGCCCAAAGAAATAACGTTACTCCCCAGCGAAATCATGCGCCGGACGAGGTGACTGCCTATAAAGCCAGCTCCCCCGGTCACTAGAACCCGGCGTTCTTTCCAGATCGTTTCATTCATTGCAGTGTCAGTTATCGATAACGAAGACATGCGATCTGCCACTTGGAGGCAGTTCCAACTTGTCGCAAAGGCCGCGATGATCGCGTAAGGTGGTGCGTTCCTCTGTAATTACATTCTCTGCCCCAGAATTCACCCTTTTCAATCTTTTTTCCCTTCATGATTGTTGCGTTAAATCCAATCCACACGTCGTCCTCAACCACAGTCCGAACCATGATTACGTCCGGAAGACAGACACACGTTCCAGCAAATATTCCGACAATTTGCCGATGCCGTGCTCCCGCCGACAGTAACCTAATCCCAAGATCTAACAAGTGCACTGCTGTGATGACTTTCACCATGGGCGCCTGCGGCTATTTCTTCGGTTTAAACAATTAGGAGGCGTTCTTAAAATGGAGTAGACAGCATTCAGCTAATGTTCCTTGCTTTACCGAATCGCTTTACTCGGCCACAAGCTTTTTGCCCAGGAATGAATAAAGACGGCCCGGGTTGTTAAGGCGGGAACCTCTCCAAGTTAGTAGCCAATCAGGGATGAGGTTCGGGAAAGGCAGAGACCTATGCTGGGCAAACTCCGATTTGAGGCCGATCTTCGATTGCGGAAACAGGTTGATATCCGATTCTAGCGGGTTGAGTACCTTCAGGAGTTCGATGCCTGCCGCCTTGATGGCCGATGTGTACTCTTCGAGCAAATAAGCGCTTTCACCGCCATACAGAAAGTGGAGAGGGTGACTCTCGAGAAAGGCCTGCAAATCCTCTCGACGAGACAATACATGTTCTCGTGTGGCTATGAAGATACCGTTGGGCTGTAAAACGCGCCCAGCCTCTCGGCAGAGCAAACGGAGATCGCGAGCATGATGCAACACTTGTCGGCAGTGAACCAAATCAAATGAATTCGATCCGAATGGTAACTCTTCTCCTGATTTCTCAACGATGTCGATTTTGACGCCTGTCTCTGCCGCCAACTGACGTATTGCTCCGGCACCGACTTCCAAGCTCGGTTCTGGCTCAAGTGCAGTAGTCCGCCATCCATCTCTCGCTAAGGCATATGCAGAAATTCCCCTGCCCGCACCAATATCCAAGGCGTCTCCCCGCGGGACTCCGATTAGTAGCCTTACTGCGCTCCACTCTGTAGAGAGGTGATATCGCTCGGCAGCTGCGCGAAGGGGGTCGTCGTAGAAGCAAGCTCGCACGAGTTCGCCCTGATCTGGCTGTGCCTTTAGCCATCGAACGGACGCTTCCCACGAAATCTGACCCTCAGCAGCTTTCAACTTGTGACTCCTCCTCTCGTGGCTGGACCGTGTCCACTCACAGAAGGTCTGATGGTCAATGCGCATGTGTTGCCATTGGGGAGACCATAACTGACGATCTGGGTAACCTGAACTACCATGTTTAGGAGACGGCTACTCTATCAGACGACGTCCCTGATGAGAGCCGAACATCTCGGCGTGAGTCGAAGACGCGAGTGACGCACGAGAGCCAATGCTTTTGAGCTTAGTTACGACGCGACGAGTAAACGGTTCGAAATGCAGTTTCAAATGTTGACGGTCCAGGCTGCGCGACGCGATGAGTGCGTCAGGATGTCGCAAGGGGAACTCGATGCTCTTCAGCTTTGGTAATAAACGAGAGTCTGCTGTAGAAGTGTGAGTTGCTCCTTCTCCGAATCCGATATTCGCGACCAGGTTCACGCGGGGGACGATTGTAAGTCTATTACTGAACAGGTTCGTGTATGCCCATTGATAATCCCAGGTATCGGGTCCTCGGCCGTCGTACATCGTGTCGAATACCCGCGTCCAATATGCGATGTCCCTTGGCCGATCGAATATTTCAGCAAGAGCGTTCGCGCCGCGGAGAGATGGCCACATCTTTAGACTCTCGTCGTACGACTTCCATTGGCTACTCCATGTCGCCCAGCCCCAGACTCCCCCGATCTGCGAAAAGTAATAACTGCAAGGGGTTTTCACGTATCGCTCCACCAGATTTGTTCCCGTGATGGCCGCGATCCGGGAGTCTCCGCGATACCTATGCAACAACTCCCGGCAGAAAGGAAAAAAGGAAGGGTCCGGAAGGCAATCATCTTCGAGGATGATCGCTTCCTCCACCAGCGAGAAGACCCAATTTAGTCCGGAAATGACGCGCTGCCCGCAACCCATGTTTTCCACAGCAAAGTTGGTTTCCACCTGGCACGGCCAGTCCACGGCAGAAACGATTTGCTTTACCATCTCGCATCGTTCAGCCTCTCCCGGATGGTTTGCGCGCGGGCCATCCGCAACCAGAAAGAGACGAGAGGGTCGAGCGGAGGCCACGGCTGCAAAAACGCGCGTCGTCTGTTCTGGTCGATTAAATACAACGAGCACAACAGGGGTGTCCAGGTTATTCACTCCATGCTTCCATTGGTCGCGCCGCGGCGGTACAGATACTCGCAGTTGTTGAACCGGCAAAAACAAGCACGCGAAATAAAACGCGTAGAGATCGTACAGCGCTAGTCGAATCATCGTCCATAGCTTCCATCATTGGATGCCCTCCTCCGCCATGACCGGACCTCTGGCGAATATCCAAAATCCGAAGAGAGCCCTCGTCTTCATGCGGAAGATGTGCCTCGTACTGCTGTTCAGGATATCGAGCAGGTAGGCGGAAAGGATCTGAGCGATGAGGGTCGCCACCGCGGAACCCATGCCGCCAAACCGGGGAATCAAGAGCAGATTCAGGCCGACATTCGCGATGGCTCCCACGGAGGTGCGCTGTAAGGAAATGCGCGCGTTGTTCTCATGAAGGACCTGCAATCCCAGAGACGATACCAATGAAGACGAAAGGACCCGTCCAGATATGCACGGCAAGAATGCTCGCTGCTGGCAGATATGTGGCGCCGAACAGCAGGATAACGAGGTACTTTGCGGCAAACGACACGCAAACTGCAATGGCGATGCTGAAGATGGCCATCAAATCGTAAAGGCGCCCCAGACGCCGGTAGTAGACATCGGGAGCCACCTCTTTGCACCTTAAAAGCCGGGGCATTACGCTGGCACATATGATTGACGGAATCGTATACCAGATCTCGGAAAGCTTGACTGCGACGGAATATTGCCCAACAACAGCCTTGGTCCCCAGGGTTCCAAGGAGAACCTGGTCCGTACGCATATAGACCATGATGAGGAGACCGGAAAGGAGCAAGGGCCAGCTCGCCGTAAGCATCGCCTTCGCGCGAGCAACAGAGAATTTCCAGTGTGCCAGATTTCGCTGGTAAAGGAAGTAAACCCCAGCCAGGCCTAACTGCCCTGCCAGAAGTCTCCACCGCTACAAGCATGCCGAATGCAAGCAACGGAGCCCGCATTCGCACCATAATTACGCGAGCCGCGCTTCCCAGAACGAACAAAATGAGTTGTGGCACGACTGTCAAGCGCGATTTGGTTTTGGCCTGATAAAAGTAGCCGACTACGTCGAATCCCTGCGAAATAGCCGCAGATGACAACATAGCGACCAGAATTATCGTCGTCGTATCCGTCGGATGGGTGACCCACGAAAATGCGATCGCGGCAAGTGCCGTGATCACATTCGCCACGATCTTTAGAAGGAATGCGGTGCCAAGGACCTCTTCTTCCGTGCTGGGGTCCTTGGCGAGGGCTATGGCATTGACAACCGGAAAATCGAGCCCCAAGCTGGAAATGATATTGAATAGGCCACAGACAGCGATCGCATAGCTTAGGGTGCCGTATTGAGTTGGCCCAAGATAGCGGACAACGAAGACTCCAACTACCAGTGACCCGCCCATTTTTACGATCTGCGCTATTGCCATCCATTTGATATTGTGGACGGTCTCCCAGAATCCCCCTCCCGGTCGGAATGTGATATCGAATAACATGGATCCCGGATCCTGATTGCCGACGCGAGCTAGATCGCTGTCTTGCCTGCACCGTTAGGCTGGCGGTTTAACGTGATTGAATGTTCGAAAGCTGGCCGAGCTGGGTTCGTTCTCCTTCTAGTTGCGGCAAGCACCCATATTCGAGAAGGTTTGTGCGCGAATCGCGGCTGCGGAGCCTTTGATTCAGGAGCTGCACGAGGCTGTCCGGTAAGGGGTCACCGACATTCATCGCTGAACCCAGGAACTCGATGGGCACGTCTCGACCGGGCGTACGAGTCGCCATCACCTCGGAAACAAATTTCATGCTGCGAGACGTGGGCGATCCTTCCGCCCGTTGAGCCTCTTCCTGGCCCCAGAGCGTGTAAAGTCCCTGCTTCAATGTCAGTTGAGGCTCGTACCAGACATAGAGGCCATCAGATAAGAAGCTAGCCGCTAGACTATACGATGAGACTGAGCAGACTCGAAGGTCGGCCTGAGTCATTAGTAAGAGGTCACTGCATTCAGTCAAGCCACTTTGCGCGGTCTGACCTGGATTGAATCGTCGAACCGCTTCTTCAAAGTCAGGGCCGCCGCGATCTGTGAAGAACCAGAATTGAACGCGATTGCCAAACTCTTTTCGAATCGCTTCACACACCCAGAGATACCACTCAGGAGGGATCAAAGATGTTGAACTTCCCCCGAGAGTCCTCATCGGGCTCCAAGGTGCGAAATTCGCTTGCCGCGGTCCGCATATGTACGGCAACGAAGAGCTTGTTTCGCTCAATTTTTGAGAGGACCTCATAGAAATTCCGCATCGTGTCTCGGGAGTTGATGAGCTTACCAAGCAGGAATGTCCGAGCACTTCGAATTGCTCCATAGCCGCCCCACATTCCTCCCACAGTAACGATGAACGATCGCTTCCGATGCAGCTTTCGCTCGGCCCATTGCCTGATTGCTGAACCGAAGTCGACTATTCCTGTGGACCTGTACTCCTCTTCTGTGAAAGCGTAGTGCGGCAGATGAGACAAGAGGTCTTCGATCAGGAAATCCAACCTCGATGTGCCAAAGTTCCGGTAGTAACGCCGCTTGTTGATTCCCCATGAGGGGCCGATCACCCGCGCATCGAGCGCCTGACTCGCTATCCAACCTTTGGCCCACGGGATCATCTCGTTCCCAAGGCCTTCGCCCCTGCGGCCCGTTCGATTTGCCACCACTAATTTCATGTGCGTCGCAGCCTACACTTTTCCGTTGTATTCTTCCAAGCGGGTACTTTGAACCTCTATTTGAAGAGAAGTCTACTTGGAGATTCCGGCTCTAAGTGATCGGCCGAAGGCAATCATCCTTAGGGGATTTGGCCATAACGAAACGCAGACTTGAAAACCGTGCACAGTCTAATACCTGTAGATGGCCGTTGAAGCCGCAGCGAGCAGAAATGGCTCGAGGGTCGCAAAGGTTAGTTTGATAGCACTTGTCGGCACGTACAATATATCCGTTGCGTGGAGTTGGAAGTTGGCACGTTTCCCCTGAGTGATTTCCTTATAGGCAAGTGCTATGTCCACTACCGTGCCATCTGCATTCCGGCGAAGAACATAGACTGTCCCCGTCTTCGCAAGTTGCGAAGTGCCATTCGCCAATGACATGGCCTGCAACACGTTGAGCGTACCCTCTTCCTGCATTACATACCCACCTGGGCGATTCACAGCGCCAAGCACGTAGACGATCCCTGCCCTCTTGACCTGCACGGTGTCGCCGGGTTTCACCATCACTTTCGCCACATCTGCTGGAGCCGTCGCTTTTGAATAGTGAACCAGCATCGGTTCGCTTCCATCGCTGTCAGGGGTAATCTGGACTTCATTGCCAGCTGCGGTCGTAGGTCCGCCGGCAAGGGCCAAAACGTCTACCAACTTGTGCGGAGCCAGCAATGGATACTTGCCGGGACTTGCCACTTCCCCGACGATTGTGACTTGAGGCGGGCTGTATTCCAGAATGCTTACCTCGACTAGCGGATCAGTCAGAATCAGATCGTCGAGAAGCCTTTTCCGGAGTTGGATCCTCACTTCCGCGGCAGTCTCGCCGGCGACGTGCAGGTTCCCCAGAACTGGCAGGGTAATATCACCATCCTGGTCAATGCGGAATGTTCCCTGAAAATCTGTGTCGTCGAGCACGTTCACGCTCAAAAGAAATCCGGGAGCCAGCTTCAGCTGGGCGAAGTCTTCTGGTACCACCCCCAATCCGGCGCCACGCGCTGCGGAAGGAGCGCCTGACCGCGGGTCGTTCCGCCTTGGTAGCCGCCCATTTGCTGCATGCTCATCTGAGCAACACCTGCATCCGAAAACAAAATCAGCAGCGCAGCCGTGACGAAGCATATTTGGCGAACCCTATGCGTCATTTGGACTATCCTCACCGTAGTAAGAGTACTTGTACTCGTATCCGTAACCAGCAATACCTTTGCTCAGTCTATTCACTACGAAGCCAATCACCGGAATCCCGTTGCGCTCGATCAAACGAGTTGCGCGATCAAGATAAGGCCTGGTAACAGCGCCCGACTGAGCCACCCAAACGACCGCGTCCGTTTTCAACGAGATTGAAACGGCATCCGTCACGAGAAGCGCGGGGGGACTATCTATCAGGACAACCTCATAGCGCGAGCGGAGCTGTTCAAGCAGTGCTTCGAATTCTTGCGACCCGAGGATCTCAGCTGGGAATGGTGGATGAGGGCCGGACGGCAGGACATCAAGCGTGGAAAGATAAACTCCGCGATGAATTGCCTCATCGATCTTGCACGAACCGGACAGTACGCTACTTAGCCCTACTTCGTTGGGGACACTCATATCGTGCTTTACCCTGGGCCGGCGCATGTCTGCGTCTAGGATGATCACTCTTTTGTTATGCTGTGCAAAGGCGACAGCCAGGTTCGTGGTTACGGTAGTCTTCCCCTCGCCGGGAGAGCAGCTTGTAACCAGGACTGTCTTGGGCCCCCCTCCGGCGCGAGAAAGCAAAATCGAGGTGCGCAACGCCCGGAAGGCCTCTGCAGCAGCAGATTGGGGATGATCCAGCATCCAAACCGACCCTGAAGCGGGGGCTTCCTCCGAAGTCTTTTCGTTCAATCGTAGCGCCTCGTAAGCTATTCTTGGCCCGTAGGTTCTACCGGTCTTCCCAAAGGTCGGGATGACTCCAATCACCGGTCTTCCCGTTATCTCCTCAACCTCTAAGGGATCGCTTACAGTTCGATCAAAGCTATCTGCAACATAGGCCGAGGCAAATCCGAGGAATACCCCAAACAGAAGGCCCAGTCCCAGGTTGGACCTGCGCTGGGGGCGGATAGGAACGGATTGTGGTCCGTGCGGGATCCACAATTGTGATGTTCGTGGCCTTAATGCCGGCAGAAACATTCGCTTCCTGCAGCTTTGTATAGAGGTCTTCATACAACTTCTTGCGCGAAAATGCTTCCTGACTCAAAACTGCGAATTGAACGGTCTTCTCATTGAGTTTGCTTGCCGCTTCCTGTTGCTGATCGAACTGCCGTCGAATTTCATTTTCGGTCGACCTGGGCCAGCTGAAAATCACCTTGCGCACGTTGGACGATCTGCTGTAATTCCTGATGGATTTGCTCGTCCAGTGCGCGGAGCTGGGTCTGCATTTCCTTGAGATGACGGTTATTTGCCCCGTACGTGGCAGACGCGTCGGCAATATTAATCTTCAAAAGATTACGCTGCTGTTGTAACTGTTGGAGGTTCGACAACCCCGCCGCCTTGGGTGAGCACCATTGATTTACTTTGCACCGCCAAAGGATCATTACTGAGGCCGAGAATGACGTCACTATTTCCAGTTTGCGTAAGGCGATAGATGGCCTCCTTCTCAATTCGATTCGCCTCCGCCGCGGTCAGTTCGGTATTTAGCGCATCGAGCTTCTGGATTACGACGCTATGAATCTGCCCCTCGCCCGAGGCTTGGTTCCCGGCACCCAAATTCAAGCTGAGTATGCCGGTCTCCTTTTCAAAATCGGTGAGCTTCTTCTCCGAGTCTTCAACATTGGCTTTGAGCTGCCGACAACTGCTTGGTCAGCCAGTCAGAGGCCTCACTGGTAGCTTCAAAGTGCGATTGGAGGTACTGACTCTTGTAGGCATCGATGATCGCGTTAGCAATCTGCGCAGCCTGTTTCGGATCCTGGCTTTCATAAGCTACCCGAATCAATCGGGTTCCACGAACCGGTGCCACTTTCAAACCAGCCTTTGAATATGCCAAGCAACCGTGTTCGTTTTCTTGGCGACTCTTCGAGCGACAATCCTTTCTCACGATCCACGCCACCCTTCTCGACGAAGGGCGGCTGCGAAGCAAGACTGAGGCGCTTTATCACTTCCAGTGCGAGGGAGTCACTTTGAATGATCGCGGTCTCGGTTTGTTGACTTACTTGAAGGCTGTCTGTGTCGGAACCCAACTCCTGAGACAATATGTCCCCAAAGCCCAAGTTCAGGGAGCCGCTTGAGCTCAACTCGATTGTTGCAGCTGATTCATACACTGGCTTTGCCGTCGCGGTAGAGAGCAGAGCCAAGAGCACGCAAATCAGAATGGAGCCGATGATCCACTTCAGCCGCCTGGTCACCATTCGGGCCAGGGCATACAGTCCGTGAAGCTGTGCGAATTGTTGCTGGTCAAGGGATTGCAGCAGCACGCCGCGTCTGTCTGCGGGTGCGCCGGGAGCTTGCTCGTTATTCACGCTTCTTCCTTAATGCGCTCGGCTATTGATTGGTCTTCTAAGGTCATTCTTGCAGCAGAGGGGTTCTTGGGTATAGTGCCAATCGGCAGCGCCATCGCCCAACTTGCATGTGCGAGATCCACGGTAGTCTTCATTCGACTGTGATCGCGGCGAATGGCTTTGTATCTGAAATTGTCACAAGTTCTCAGGTGCCGAAGCTAGAAAAGCGGGGACCACGTTGTGATCTATGCCCGCGAAGGCTCCGACGCCGCCAAAGTCCACATGGTTGGAGCTAACCGGCGAGGATGCTCCCAAGAGCTGCGAACTGGGAGTATAGTCCGGAATCAGGCTTTGGAGGAGCGGTAGAAGACGCATCAGGTCGCGATCGTTAACGATCTGTTGCAACTCCCGCAATTGTTTGCGTAGCGTCGAGATATCCATGGTCGAAGGGCTCGAATACCTCTTAATCTTTGCATGCAAGGTTGGGAGCAAAGACTCGTCGTGAAGATTCAATTCCTCGTACAACTTCTCCCCTGGACGCAGCCCGGTAAACTGAATCTTGATCTCCCTTTCAGGCCTTAGTCCCGATAGCAGGATAAGATTCTTCGCAAGATCCGCGATTTTGATGGGCTCGCCCATGTCGAGGAGGAACACATCTCCGCCCTGACCAATGGAAAATGATTGCAACACAAGCTGGGCGGCCTCAGGGATGGTCATGAAATAGCGCCGCATTTCCGGATGGGTTACGGTGACTGGACCGCCTGCGGCAATTTGCTCCTGGAAGATTGGAACAACGCTCCCATTGCTTCCGAGCACATTGCCGAAGCGCACGGCAACAAACCGCGTGTCGCTTTGAATTTGAAGCACGCGGATCACCAATTCAGCGATTCGTTTTGTGGCGCCCATAATGCTTGTCGGGCGGACCGCTTTGTCCGTGGAGATCAAGACGAAGTCTTCAACCCCGTGCTCGATCGCGGCAAGGGCAGTCTGCCACGTCCCGAACACATTGTTTTCCAGGGCGGCAAACACGTGCATTTCCATCAGAGGAACGTGCTTGTACGCGGCTGCATGATAGAGAATCGAAGGACGATAGTGCTCCATGACGCAATGCAGGTCGTGAGTGTTGGTCACGTTCCCAATTTCCGGATGAAATTTCAAACCCGGGAAGTTCTTATGCAGATCTCTGTCAATCTGGAAGAGCGGAGTCTCAGCAGCGTCGAAGCCGATCAGAGCTGATGGATCGAAGCGCGCAATTTGACGGCAGAGCTCTGAGCCGATTGAACCCGCGGCTCCTGTCACCATGACAACCTTGCCCTGAATGCGCTCCCTTATCTCGTCTTGGTTTAACTCTACCGATTGCCGGCCCAGTAGATCCTCAACGGCAATATTCCGGATCTGCCCACCCAGTTCCTTTCCTTGGATGAGATCGCCCAAACCTGGCACCATTTTGTATTCAACACCGATGTCGGCGGCTAGATTCAAGATCCGGACCAATTGAGGTCCACGTCGCCGAAGGGATCGCAATCATTACTCTTTTGGCAGAATGTTTCTTGACGAGGCCTCCAAGAGCTTTCCCCGTTCCTAATACCTTCTTGCCATCGAGGATCAAGCCAACTTTGCTCGGGTCGTCGTCGATGAAACCTACGACGTCGCACATCAGTGAGCGGTTTCTTCGGAGCTCCCACAGCAGTTGCAACCCGGCGTTTCCAGCCCCGTAGATGAAGGTCTTTGTACCTTTGCCTTCTGCCCATCGGGAATTCCTGGCTGTTGCTACTGCACGAATAATCAGCCTGCTGCCCATGATCAGAAAACAGGAAACTATCCACTCGAGGATATAGATTGAGCGCGGAATGCCGAATGGGCCGAGCAGAGCAACGAGGACCACTCCTCCCACCAATGAGCCTGCAGAATTGGCCAGAGCGATCCGTTGCCCATCATAGATCGAGGTATCCTTCCAATAACCCCGGTTTACCTCGCCGACACTAAATGCAATTGTCTTTGTTCCTGTCCAGACGCAAAGGCCGACCCACAGAGAGTGGATATATGAGTGAGGCACTGCGCCGTCGAATCGCAGATCAAATGCAAGGAGCGCGGAAACTGCGAATGTGACTAAATCCCTGAAGGTCGCAAATACCCTCCACTGCATGCGTTCTACGACAGAGCGTCGTGCAGGCAATGATACGGGGGACATATCTTCCTCCTGGACCTGAATCCTGATGCTGTTTTTGCGGTTCGTGCGGGTCTTGAACGACTTTCATCTGGAGTGCCCGCCGAATTCAGTCGCAAATTACAGAACATCAAGTCAGTCCGTGTTCATGAAGCGATGAAGCTTTGGGATCAGACCACGCCATGGTTGTGCATAATGGCACGGTTTACGAGGCAACGAGAGAGCTGCAGTTAGCTTTCAGATTGCATGCCTGATCCAATTTTCGAACCGCTGATGGCATGCAAGTCACGTTGCGCGCTGCGCGACTGGCCTTGAGGATGCCAAAAGCCTTGGGCTCAGCACATCGACCCAAAACTTGCTGAAGGCGCGCACTGCATCCCCGCCGGCAGCTTGGGAAAAGCCGCCTCCATCTGTGAACTTTGAAATCTGAGGCTGAATCAACAGAATTGCCATTGCTGACGCTGCTACCAGGCTCGGGTCCACCTTCAAGACTTCATCTTTCTCGAAAGTTGCTGCAAGATACTTACTGATCTCCGGGTAATGGTGTGAGAGAAGATCGCGGCAGAGCGTTTCCGCCTGCCCATGTAACTCCAGGTGCGCAATTGCCATCAGCCTAAGAACTTCCGGTTTGCAATAAATGGCGTTAGTAAGCAACTCAAGAATTTGCGGGAGCACAGACTCCGGCGCATCGCCACCCTTGATTCCATCCAGTAGATCCCACTGAAGTGTGAGCGCTACGGTGTGGGAGCGGAGCGCCGACCAGAAGATGTCTTCTTTATGACCGAAGTGCCGGAAGAGCGTGTTCTCGCTCACCTCGGCCAGGCGGGCGATTTCCCGAGTACTTGTGCCGTGATATCCCTGGCGCGCAAACAATCGCGCTGCCGCTTCAACAATCTTTTCAGTTCGTGCTGAGCTTTTGGGAGGCATAGATGATTTTCATCCCTCCTCACATTTGAGCGGGTTAAACAGCCCATTCCTAAAGGAGTCAGACACACGACCCAGGAATACGCCGACGGGCTACGTATTTCAACAAGTGCGCAGTCGCCAGGCTAAGTTCAGTTTCGGAACGTTCTCAGGCTATTGGTGGCAAGGTTTCCAGAGCATCGGCATCGACCTCGACTGCTGCGCGCTGGTTAATGAGATTGAGGGTAAGAACAAACCTTAGGCTGTTACTCTTCCTGACCAGAATGCCCTCAATGCCCTGCATAACTCCAGTCTTGACTCGGACTTTCTCACCGACGACGAGTTCTCTGTACGGTTCGAGTTGTTTCCCGTGGAAGCCCGAGCGAAGAAAATCAATTTCGGCATCTTCAATCGGAACATACTGCCGGCCGTTGCCAACGATATGCAATACTCCTGGCGATCGGAGAACCTTTATCCTCTCTCGGTGAGTGATATGCACAAATAGATAGGCGGGAAACAGGGGCAGTACTGTCTTAACTCGCTGGCGATTCCTCCACACCCGAACCGCTTCGTAGGTCGGAAGGAATGACTCAACATTCCTCAAGCCCAGATGCTTCACAACCGCTTTCTCGTTTTGGGGAACTGTATAGACGGCATACCACTTGCGTTCGTATGCCGGATCAGAAGCTTCCTGATCTAGATGTGCGATTTCGCCGAATTCAGGGAGAACGAGATGTGAACTCATGAGCGCCCTCGCATTCGACTCGTGCAAATTGATACCGTTCGCCAATTGCTGACTTCAACCGGAAAGCGCCAGTTCAAGCCGCGTTGTCTTAATAAGCTTTGCCGAAAACTCAACATGAAGACCTCGTTGCGCAGGGCTCCGCCATGCTGACTTAGCAAGCGCAGTAACAAGCTAAGCCCTTCTTCGTGAAAACTCGTGAGAACCAGGACAGAGGGAACACAAGGACCAGAGATGCAACACTCGAGAGAAACCTACTCCGCTAACCATTGCGCATTCGAGGCCACAACCCACTACAGAACGAGGAAGGAAACTTGTGGGAGCTGAGAGATCGCCTCGACAATCGTATCAAGAGCAAGCACATACTGCCAAGCCTTAAGAGCACTATTATCCGCCCTTTAAGCGTTATCAAGTTCAAATGCTATTCGCGCACAGAGGTCTCAAGTCGTAACCGTTCAGTGTCCCGATAGTTCTGCCGTGAGGAACTCATAAACTAAGATGGCTCGTTGGCATCTTAAGGTTGCGTGGACCGGGTAGTCGTCGATGATCGCTCCGAGAGGTTGCTCTCAATAGCTCGATACACGCCGGAACAACTTTCAAACTGATGCTCCTGTCATCTGAGAGTTCTCTCTTCCCGACATCGGTCGCGACCATGTCGAGTTATCAGTCTAATCCATCGCGACCTGAGGGGATGAGCGCTAAACCGCTCAAACTATTAAAATTAAGCGAAATCCCCGGGGTGGGTCGGGCCGACGGCTCGATCTCGGCGATCCGACCGAACCCTCCAGCAAAAATCCATCGCCTTTAGGCCGGTCGCTGCTGCCCTTGTCACGGGCGAAAAAGTACGCAATCAGCGAGTGGCAGGCGGTCCTGGTCCAGGTGAAAATGCCCTTTATTCACCGGCGTGTGAGTTGCATGCCATACTTTAGCGCCAGCCGCGCGCCGCGAAGCGGGTAGTACAGGAAGAACAATCTCTCAGGCAAGGGGAGCAGTTCCAGTTCCACATCTGTGGGAGCCCTCAGCAGCGCTGCATAGCACCGGATTTTCTTCCAGGCCCGCTTCGAGGACCGGGCATTAAATCTCGCCATCTCCAGGCCTTCAGGTTCTGCTGGCGGGGTGCGATTCAGCCGCAACGCCACATGGGACGCCAGTTGTGCGACCCCATCTGTCCCGCGAGCGCGTTCCAGAATCGCTTCGGGAACCGGTGCTTTCAGCAGTTCCTGCGCGAGAAGCAACCCCAAAAACAAGGGAGTGCCACATCCAGCCTCGGTTCCAAGGTCCAGAATGACGTCCCAATCCGGCCGTGCGCGCGCGAGCCGGGCGACGTCCCCCAGCCACTGGAGACGAGACCACAAATGCCTTGCTCCGTGTACGCACAAAAACAACATCAGGCTTTCTGGCGAAAGGGCCAGAACCTCTCGTTCACCGATCCGTGATGGGCTCAGCGAGCGCCAAAGGATCTCCGTGTCGAAGCGAAACGGACAATCCGCCAAGCCAATATCCCACTGAAGATCCACCGGCGCCGTGTGTTCCTGGCGCAACAGCAACTCAGAATGAAGACCCAGAAGAGTGTGCAAAGGAAGCCGCGCCAGATGCGCATCCAGCTTGTATCCTTCCCGTGTTAGAACTCGAAGGGCGCCTGGAACATCCTGCTTTCTGACCATGAGATCCAGATCCGAACAGGGCCGTAACGCCGGATCGGGATAGAGCGATTCGGCCAGAGCAGGGCCTTTCAGGACCACGACTGCGATGCCCTCACTTTCGAAAGCATCCAGCAACGCGAGAAGCTTGACGGTAAAGATCAGGTGGCGCTTGGCGGAATCACGATAGCAGCTACGAAGTTGCCTCGCAATATTCTCCGGGACCAATTCAGGGCATGCGCGATCCAACGTGCAATATAGGATCGGCCCAAGGCTGTGGAACTCGGCTGCATCAGCCAAAGCGGCCCAGTCCACGCCTTCCTGGACGAGCGCGGTCACGCGATCACTGTTCACCTCACCTGAGCATGCGCATAGAAGCAACTCCAGTTCTCCGACATTGTGCACTGCCGCGCCGCGCAGCGTACGTCAGTTCGCTATCCATGACACCTCTGTCATCAGACTAGCAAGCATGCTTTGCCCGTTCCAAATTCTTGCAAAACATGAGTCGCAGAAACGCGGGAGCTCACAGTGGAAACTTGGGTCTTATAGCGAAGACCGCCTCAGACTTGGCAACCGTTCCACTTCAGATTGAGGCGCGAGTTGCAATGGCGCCGGCGAAGGAGCCAGATCTGTGTCCAGCCTTTACGAGACTTCAGGAAAGACAGCTCACCGAATTCCGGCTATTTGGACCAGGCCAGCCGAAGGCGCAGGCCCAAAATTCCCCTGTAGATATGCAGCGGAGGGAACGCCCGTGCGAGCTAAGGATTTCTCGCAGTCTTGTGAGGATGGACCACGCATATTGCCCTCCATATAGGCCAGCCCCGGGCAACGCGTGCAATACGCCACGTGAGAGCAGTGCGAACACGTCGGCAGGTCGCGCACGTGGACAGACCGAAGCTCGGTCAGCGCCGTGGATTGCCACCAGATCTCGCGAAAGCTTTGTTTCCGCAAGTTGCCGCAAGGCATTGGAAACTGCACACAGGGATACACGTCACCAAACGGGGAGATGTATGCCAGCGTGTGGCCTGCGCTGCAGCTATGCCCCTCAAGCACGTCATCGTCTACGGCGGAAACAGGGGCGCAAAACTCGCCTACTTCTCCGACGAACTCTTCGGTGTGAAACACTTCGTGAAGAGCCTGGCGGGATATCCCAAGATCCATGATTGAGCGGTCGCCGTCCAGCTTGGGAGTGATGGTCGGATCGATCACAAACTCTACGCCCAGTTCCTTCGCAAGTTGCTTCACCGCCTTTGCATCTGAGGCATTCTGCTTCATCAGCACGTTCGTGATGGAGACCTTCAGCCCAAGCGCCTTAATGCGTCGAATGGCATCCAGCGAGCGGCGTAGCGACCCCGGCAATTTGGTAATCGCATCGTGTATTTCGGGGCGGTGCGAATAAATGCTGACCTGAACCTGCTCAATGCCGATTTGTTTCAGCCGCGCTGCTTCTTTGGGCCCGATCATCACGGCGTTGGTCTTCAGTTTCACAGTGAATTGCAATGACCGCGCATACTCCAGGATCTCGAAACAATCCCGCCGCAACAGCGGTTCTCCGCCGCTGATACTGAGGAAGAAAGTCCCGCACTCGTAGAGCTGCCGAATCACATCTTTGATCTCGGCGGTGGTCATTTCACCTGTCCCGTCGTGATCCAGATAGCAGTGGACGCACCGCTCGTTGCACCGCCAGGTTATGTCAAGATGTGCGCTCAAAGGAACGCTGCGTGCAGTTGCCTTTTGGGTCATCTCTTCGAGAAGACTCATGGAATCTCCTTTCGGGGAATCGGCTGATCGGAGACAACGAGTATTCCGTGTTCAGCCAACTCGTCAACGAAATCTCTGGCATCCGCGAAAGCCTGCTCGCCAATGACATCGAATTGCGTGCACACCTGCTCTTCGACGATGCATGACAGCGGCGTCGTGCCGTCGGCCGCTTGCCAAATGACCGAGCCGGTTGGATTCAGCATAAAAATCGTCGAATCCGCAGTCGACATAATGATCGTTTCGTCGCCCAGAGCTCGCGATGCGATGGCAGTACTCTTCGTGATATACAGGTCGTCAGTCAACGGCATCTTTCACCCTATCAATTCCCAGACCCGCGAGTCCGGAAGAAACGAAAGCTGAAAAACGGGAACCGTAGCCACAAATGCGCAGGCCGTCTCAAACACCTGGTGGACCGATTCCGCATCTTTCGCGAAGAAAAGAATGTTCCGAAGCAACCGCCGGACGGCTTCCGCCGACTTTACCGGCACAATCCGGTTCTCCTGTGCCTTATGCAGCAAATACAGTGCGGCGATGGGGGCCGAAATATTCTTCCCGGGTTCGCCGAGTTCGCCCGCGAACGGGGTGCCATATGCAAAATAGCGGCCGTCAACTCTTCGTATGTAGGATGCCTCATCCGTCAAGAGCGCCGCATCGGATGGCGCAAGTCGTGCAATAGTAGTTTTCCCGGCTTCCGAAAGGCCCGAGAAAAGAAATGCCTTCCCGTTTCGTACCGCGCTGGACGCATGCAAGAGAAAACCTCCCGAGGGCGCCAGCAAGAGCGTATGCACGATGCGCAACACCGAATCAATCGAGTACGGATTTGCCGACTGCCTGATTTGGCCCTGGCGCTTTGCCGGATTCCAATTAGCCTGAAAATCGCCGCGTTGCAACAGCCACTCGCCATCCTGCAACGACACTTCCGCATCGTGGTCGGGGTCGAATGAATCAGGGGGAACCAAATCGACGCGGAACTCAAAGTCCGATGTCACCCCGGGACGCACGTAATCGCGATAGCGGTCGTTCAGAATGCGCACAAAATCGACATCGGTTGTTTGCAGCCCAATGGGGATGCCGCCTATCTCGATGACCACCTCATGAGCTGTGCTTTCCGAGGGGAACTGCACCGGTAGCGCCATTCTACAACAACCTCGTTCCGTATTAGACCTTTGTACTCAGTTCTTTGAAGCATCGCGATTGTGACTCAGCGCCCACCGCTGCCTTGGGATGAAAAGCATAGCCCAACCGCTGTTGCCCATGGATGCCAATCCCGGCTTAAACCGGCAGAAAGAAGACGCAAGAGATTCAGCAACCTGCGAAGCCCATGATCGTCGCTTACTGACAAGTAGCCGGAAATGCAGCTTATCGAAGTATCTCTGCCAGCTTGAGACTCGTCAGGAACTCGCCCAATGCATCTGCATCTCTCTGAAGCGCCTCAGACGACGGTTCAATGCCAGCGCGAGTCGTGTGGAGAAATCGGAACGGCGCAAAATTGATGACACAGCGCGCTGCCAGGATGACTGTTCAGGATTGATGTGGCGGCCGTTTCGACGAATGCTGATCACATGCCCCAGAATTTCGATTGCTTTCACAGGCGGGTCATTGAACGGTCGTGCATCACCTCGCGTGATCAGGTGATCTCCTGAATTCTTCGTTATTCGATGCACAATCAGCAGTTCGTCTCGCCGATATACGACAATCTGACCCGGCAGCAGTTCGCCGGGGTTGCGATGCTTAACAGTCACCAAATCGCCAGGCCAGACAGCGGGCAGCATACTTGCCCCACTCACTCTGAGACGTGCCTCACCGGAGCTGCGAGCCACGTCAAATGCCAGATCGCAACACGTCGCGCGGAGTTGTGCCTGACCATCCATGCGCGAGGCGTATCTATGAGGTCTTTCGGTTAAGGCGGCAAGAAGCCGAGGTCGCTTGCACCTTGCCACAAGACAGCGCCATCGTTTCGAACACACGTTCATGGCGCACCTCGGGCTTCTGGTAGGGCTTCCTGATGTTGGACTTTCCGTTTGCCGTTGAAGTAACCGGCTTGGTCGGCTCCGATGGACTCATCATGACCTCATTGTAACGAGATTGAATTCCTCTTCATGGTAGACCATGTTTATGATGCTGTCGTAGCACACCCGGCAACGCCGATGATCCCGACTGAGAGCGTATGAACCGCCCGATCACCTTCGCTAAGGGTTCGATTGCGATGCTTGTACTGCATTCACAGAAGTCGGGGTGCCGGCAGTGCAATTGCTGCTTGTAGGTCCATTAGGACCTCCCGCTGCACCACCATTCTGATTGAAAAAGTAGATCTGCGATGCGCCCGGCGACGACGCAGCGTTGTCGATGATAATTCCGCCAGACGCCCAGCAACCGTTGGTGCCAGGAGTAGTAACGGGCAAGCCGCCGAGGAAAGTAATTGCACTTGATGGTGTGCTGATGTCAAAGGCCAGGACGCAGCCGTTTCCCGCGCTGTTGTTGCAACCGGTAAAGGATGCCCTGTTCAAGCTGAGGAAGAGACGGTCTGTGCCCGAGGTGGTAGCCGTTCCGCTGGCCACGCACGGGCTAGCTCCATTGTTGCAGAACTCAGTAAGAGGAGATGGCCAGGGATGCGCCCCGTTGGGTGTCATGTTGACGCGGGCCGTGAAGGGAGTTCCCATCACACCGTTTGCGATCGGGATCCGGTCGAGAGACGCTCCGGTTGTCACACCTGTGTCTCCCGCGATGTAAAGGTTCCCGGTAGGGGTTGCCGCCGAGTAGTACACGTTGTCGAATGTGCCCGCATAGAGGGGATAAGATGCGCCGCCGCCCCCTGTGGATTCCACTTGAGTCGGGCTGGCCGCATTCGCGAAGTCCGTTGGATACTGTGCGACACAATTGTCATTCAGGGCGCAGGTTCCCATAACCTTGCTCGCCGCAACAAAGGCGTACAATTCGCCCGCCGAGGGATCAAGAAGCACGCCGTCGAATATCCCGGTGTTCGGCCCGTTCCCGAGGATCGCCGACTTCGCATTGGCTGAAAAAGTAGTGCTCGTACACGCGGTGCCGGAGATGCCTGAGTTCACCCGGTAAACATACCCCGCCGTGTCGCCCACATAGACACACCCCAAACCATCATCAACAACAGGCGAAGCCAGAGGGTCTGCTCCGAGATTGATGGTCGTGGGCCCCGCGATAGCACCGTTAAAGACTCCGGTGAACTTCTCGAGGGAACCATTATCATCTCCCACGTAAAGCACATCATTGCCCTGAAAGAAGTCATAGAACGGCGAAGAATAAGTGTCATCACCGGCGAGGTTCGTGACGGTCATGCAGGGAAGGTTCGTGCAGGTCGTTATGTCGCTCACCGTTGTCGGAGTCGTCAGACTACCGTTGGAGCCCGTGGGTGCAAATTTGACAACGACCAGGGAAGCATTGGTGCCATCGGACTGGATGAATGCGACTTCCGTGCCGTCAGCAGAGATCACGGGCGAGTTGGTTACCCGCGCCGCGCCCGTATTGAGAACCCACAGAGCGGACGGAACCTCTCCGGAGCAACTGGAGTAAAGATTGTTGCCAGCAACGATAGTAGCGCTCGTTGCCGAACCGGTCTGCCCCGTTGGGAAAACCACGAAGTCGTCCGTGCAACTGGCACTCGTAAAGCTCGCTCCAAAAAAGGCGGGAAAGGTGTTTGGCTGTACGGGTAACGCGTTAGAACCCCCGGCAAAGGTACCCCCTGTGAAGGCCGAAAAATTCGTTGCGGTGGCTGTAATGCTGTTTCCTGCAGTACCCCCGGCATTGGAGGTGAGAACCAATGAGGTGCCGCTTGAAGTAGCCGAAACGCCCCCGGCCCCTTGCAACGTAGTGTTAGCGGTGACGGCCGCCGCCAGATTGGCAGCCACTTGGTCCGAGGTCAAAAATGTGTTTCCGGACCAGTACGCAAACTTCGTGCCCGTGGTAGTACCGTTCGTGCCGGCGGTATTGACGGTCCAGGTGAACCCGGTTGCGCCAACCGTCGGTGGAGTGATCCCGGTCGACCCCGCTGCGAGTGCACCCACGGTGACTTGGCGGGTGCTGCCGTTGTTTTTGTTGGACACGTACACAATCGTCGAATCTGCAGTCACATCAGGGTTGCACCGCCAGGTGTTGGCTGCCGCGTGGTTTCCATGCGCACCGTTGCTGATTGCACCAATCAGGTTGCTCATCGCAGCGTTCGCGGTTGCATTGTTAACCTGACAGGTGTCTGAGGGTTGGGTGCTGCTTATGTTGAAGCTGCTCGTGTATTTGTAGGTGATGTTCCCGAAAACAAGCGTAGATCCGTTGGGCGGCACAATCGCGCCCATTTTTAGCGTCCCCTGCTCCGTCGTCGGCGCGCTCGCAGTCAGGGTCACCCCGTCAATATTCACGGTTGCAGTGCCTGGGCTATTGATCGTGGTCGAGCTGAGAGGTCCGATCGTGGCTGTCAGGCTTGCTGCGCTACCTCCGAGCGGCACGCTCCAGTCCTTATGCACTGGAACTCCCGCTTTCTTGCTAAGCGCGGGGACCTGCCGCAAAGATGCGCTTGAGCCTGCCGCCGCGTCTGTTCCGGCCATGAACGATGCCTGTGCTTGAGCACCTGAAAGTTGACCAGTCGATACAGTTCGCGCGGCGGAGCTCCGCCTGGCCACCTGCATTTGGTAGCGCACAGAACTTGTAACCCTGAGCCACCGATCCAAGGTCCCATTCCGAACGGCGTCTTCCCGGGAGCCGGGGTTCGAAAAGACTACGTGGTGGTGACTCCAATCATCAACCGCTCCCGGGCGTTGTGCCGGGGCTTCCTGTCCCCGCATCGGGATGCTGCCAGCGACAACCATCGCAAACGTTAAGGTGAGCGCGGACGTTTTAAGGAAAGATGACTTTGACGCCAACATATCTCGATTTCTCCGATCCTAGGGTTGGGTCTTCACTTAAGGGCTCAGATTGACGGCCTGTGCACCCGATGGGAAATCCGACGGTTACCGTTATGCCGGCGGCTCAATGGCCAGAAAGATTCACTAGACGGGCGGGACCTTCGCCTACGCCTCTTAGTCGTCAAGATTATACGTCCCTTCCACCGAACTTCCAACACAAAGTGGCTGGATTCAAATTACTATCGAGACATGGCGGATTGATGCGCAAATACTGCTGCCGGTTGCCTTTCATGGCGCCTGGCGCAACCCCGGCTCCAGACAATTCAACTTCTTTTCCTCTCTCTTCCGCTCGACCAGTACCCGCCGATCGACGCTCGGCTATTCGGTATTCGGGGCAAGTTCCGAACCTCCGGATTAAGGGTGGTTCCTCTGTTGCAAAACTGCACCCCTCATGTTCCGGATTGGCCCCAAGCCTGTATCGCATGGTTTCACAGCCAACATCACAGAGTTGTTAAAGCGGTCCCGCAATCGAGAGTATCCGAGAGTTTGGACGTTGCGCCGGCGGGTTTGGTGGCGTATCCGCCGAATTCTGCGCCAGGAAGCGAACGACTTTGAAGCTCACACATCGCTGCCGGAAGAGAGATGTTCTCTCAGTCGGAGTGTCGTTATGCGCGGGCTTAACCTTTGGTTAAAATTCCCCAGATCGAGTTCGCCGCACCCAGAATCTCCCGTTTGCTGCGATGCCTTGGAGTTCAGTTGACCTCCAGGCTGTTCGTGCTTTAAGTTTGCTTGAGTCTTCGAGATTCTTCCCCGTTTCCCGGAACTGAGGTTCATGTTCAAACCTGCGGCGATCGACCGCGAATGGGGTGCCGCCCTTCTGCAAGAGGCATACTGTGTAACGGCGGATTCTGATCAGATCCAACGCGCGTATCTCCCGAGCGCGAAAAAAACCTCAACTTCTGGAACAAATGAGTGCTAGATCCAACACGTGCACCAACAATGATGGGTTCGAGTTCACCGCGCTCAGCGAAGCGAAAAACTATCGCACTGCCTTGCTGCAGGATTTCAAGATGTTCCTACAGGGTAATGTGGTTGAAGTCGGAGCCGGGATCGGTCAAATCACTTCCGGACTTCGCGAGATGCGTGAGATTCGAAACCTGACTTCAATCGAGCCGGATGCGATCTCGTGCGCCCGTATACGCAACCTGTTCCCCGACCACGACTTGGTGCAAGGGACAATCGCCGACTTGAAATCGAAGAATTCCTGGAACGCTATTCTTAGCATTAATGTCCTTGAGCATATCGAAACAGATGAGGAAGAACTGGCGACCTACCACAGTCTTCTGAGGCCCGAGCATGGCACTCTATGCCTCTTCGTTCCTGCTCGCCCTGAGATATATGCACCCGTCGACAGACACTTTGGGCATTTCCGCCGCTACACTTGTGCGGAATTGCGACATAAACTCGAGCATGCAGGATTCAAGATTCTCCGACTGCGCTACTACAACTTCATCGGATATTTTGCATGGTGGGCAACTTTCTGTTGTCTGAACAAACGATCCTTCAACGTCGGTGCCGTTCGGCTATTTGATCGAGCAATCTTCCCCTTGGTCCATTGGACTGAATCAAACATCTCAGCTCCACCAATTGGCCAGAGTCTGATTGCTGTTGCAACGGCGCGCTGAATTCAATTGCTTAGAGCAGGCTTTTCACCGGCCGACTTCTGGGCAGGAAAACAGGTGACAAGCCATCCGGCTCCAGTCCACCAGAGGAACAATGTATCCGTACCCAAAATGCCCGGCAATGTCTGAGATGTAGAGCGCATATCCAAAGGTTTGTGATACCTGTAGTAACTCCGTGCCACGGAAACGAGCAACGCGAATTAGTCCCTGCCGTTGCCTTTCCATCGAGTAAATGAGGTCGAGAGGGAATTGCATGAATATTGTGGACGGCCTTGCAGGGACTGGCGACTGGTCATGCTCGCGTTGCCCGGATCTCCGAGGGAGGAACAATAAGCGTTCACAATGACCCAGAACACTCCCAAAATGGGAAAATGAAGCTTCAGCGGAAATCTGATGGTTGAGCTATTGGGCAACCAGCAAAAGGTAGGATCACGGAATGACGGACTACCGGGCCCCGTTCAAGAACGCACAGGCTCACCAGGTGAAGCTGTCATGGAGACCTGCTACAAAATGTTTTGCCGCGAGGTCATTCAGTCCATCCCCATTGAAGAGAACCGGTTTGGCTTCGAGCCGGAGATTACGGTGAAAGTCGCGCGCCGAAGGTTAAGGATTTATGAAGTTGGAATCAGCTGCTGGGGCCGGACCTACGAAGAAGGCAAGAAGATCGGCTGGAAAGACGGGGTACGCGCCATTTATTGCCTGATCAAATATTCGCTGAAGGACCCCGGAGTAAAACACGCACCGGCGGAGCCGGCATCGACAAGCAGCGAGTCTGCAGAGCCGAAGTAGGCAGGTGATGCTCCCCGCAGCGTCACTTTAAAATGCTGCCGTTTCAGGCATTTGAACGAATCGTGTGGAAAAAGGAGACTCCGCCTGATGATGGGGATCGCTTTCTTCCAGACGGTACTTGGCTCTCTGCTTCCTTTTCTTCCTCTCATAGCTTTTTTCGAAATTTTCCTACTTTTCTGGAATCGCTCTCACGGGCATAAGAAGAATGATCCTGACTGGCGCGAGGCATTCCTCTCTGCGGCAGCGATATGGGCGATTGCAACATTTGCACTCACCGAACTTCTCTCCTTCAGTTCGGCGCTCAACTCGCTCTATCTCGCCATTTGCTGGGGGGGGGGTCGATCTCGTTCTGATTTCACTGAGGCAGAGAATCCTGTCACCACTGCACGCCGGGATAGAAACTGGGGATGCGGAACGCTCGGTAGAAGTTCGTGTTGGTGACCGTCATACTCCAGACTGTCTGCGGATTTGCCTCCTGGGTCACTTCATAGACATACGAGCCAGGACCTACCCCGCAGAGGTCGTACTCCACGTTCCCGTTCTCGAGAACCTCGGAATTTCCGCCAAACAGATTATTACCGCGTTCAAAGTGCCCGCAGCAACGGCATTCGATTCGACGTAGTTCTTGCGTTGCCGGCAAGGTACTAGTATTGGATGTCGCGCTCCATCGTCACCCTCCCACCAACCATTGCTTCAGATGAGCGATGCTCTCTCTGGCTTGCATGGCAAGCCAGGTCTTCCTTGACCAATCCCCGGCCCCTGAAACCTCCTCAGGCCATTTTCCCCTGGTGATTGTCCACTCCGAAGGGAGATTCACAAATGGAAATCCCGAACTAAAGTGCAGGAAGTAGCATTCATGAAGCATCTTGTCAGCGAGTTCTCTATAGTGAGGAGGATACATCCCTGGTTGCGGGAAATGATCGATACAGAAGCGTTTGAGCGCTCCGAACCGTGTCGTGCTTACTTCACTTAAAGCCGGTGATTGCGGCTTCGCAAACAATTCGTAGATCATTTGCGTATTGAATCGATAGTCCATCTCGAAGAATTGATCTGCTCCCTGGGCCACATAGGCCATCATCGCTTCTTCATGAATCATCGTTGGAAACTCTGAGAAGTAGAATTCTTTCAGCGCGCCTGCGAGCTCACTTGTCTTACAGAGCCATACTCCGCCGTTAACCGATGCTTTAGGAAATGCGTGATCTTGAAAGCCTCGGTTGGAGAAATACGACTGATGCGTCTCTTGCAGGATCGAGGGCATTTTCCATAACTCGGTAACAACCCTTTGGAACTTCTGAGAGTCTCGACGGTCAACCACGGCAGAAAATGCCCTATGTGGCTCGACGTAACTAAATATCGAAGGCGCGTCACGAGCAATTAAGATATCCAGATCCATGAACGCAATCCAATCATATTTCCGAAACAGGTCCGGCAAGAGCATCTTCTGGCACAAGAGGTTTCTCTTAAACTTCGGGTCAGGAGGATTTTCGCACACGACTAAGTCCGCGTGACAGTGTTGAGCATATTCAGAGAACATGTCGCGCACCGCATGCAGTGTTTTCTCATATCTGGAGCCAATGGCCATCAGGACAATCGCATTCATTCTGTCTTCCACGACTTTTCAGCGAAGCATCCGTAGCACATTGAGTGTTCACACCCGCTCTCCGCTGATCGGCGCCTCCGCGAACAAACTCTCATTCGGTCCAGAACACCTGCCAAATCTTTGCAACTCCAGCAATGTCGTCCCAAGCATCTGAATTTCCTTCGAGCAAACCGATGCTGTAGTCGTAAGGCAGGTTCGGTTCACTTGCCATAATCAAGAAATATGACCTTCCTAAAGCGGATTGCGAATTTTCCACGAGGCCGGCCCCTTCTGTAAATAGAATATTCCCCTTGATCCGAAACTGTCGCTCATAGGATTACTGAAGGTCGGCGTAAAAATGCCGTCATCCCAATCGCCCAACAAAAGGTTATTAAAGCTTACCGAATCTGGCGCGAAGGGATATAGAGAGTGTAATTGCCCTGGAATTCGGCATACGTTCCTGCCGGCCGATAATTTTCTACGATGGAACGCCAAACTTCGGGCGAATAAAATCCAAGATCGCTGATAACCATGACGGAGAAGGCCCGATTCCGGATCATGCTGACGAGAGGTGCTTCGTCCCAGGCATGCCTAGCGGCGAGTTCAGTGACGATGGCCGGTTCGAAAGGAACCTGTTTGCCAGCCTTATACAGGAGGGTCATATCTTCAGACATGACCGGCTCGGGACTGTTTCTCAAGATAAGCTCGAGCGCTTCGGAATTCCGAGCCTTCTGGGCCATAACCCCGCGCATGACGGGAATGTGCATCAGTAATCTGGTCGCTGCATAAAATTGATGACCGAGGATCAGGATAGGTAGGAGATATGTTAAGACATATGCGGAAGATATCCGACCTGTCCTGCAATTCCAGACAAGGCGGACGATAAACAAACTGGCGAGGACGCAGGTACTCAGATTCAATTCCAAGAAGTAATTGAAATTTGAGCCCGACTTGCCAGAGGTGAGCGAAACTAAAGCCGAAAGCGTGAAGTGGGCCGTAAACGTGAGTGCGGCGAGCCGGTAGGGACTACCTGAGAGGCGTGCACGCATCGTATCCGCGCCATGTTGCCAAAAAGCTCTCGCTGTATCCCTAATCGAAATAATTGCAGCGGCGACTGCCAATGCCATCAGCAGTATCGGCGACTCAGTGTCGGTTACAAGGTAGATGATGGCGGTCAGAATCGAAAAGCGGTTCACGTTGTAGGCAAAAATGTGCTTGATGACCTCTCCGTGAGTTGATAGTGCGAAGGCCGCTAGGATCGCGCCACCCAACGAGGCGGTAAAGACGAACATTTTGATAGCCTGGCGAAGGTTTATGATACCGGCAACTAACAAGCACGCCCCTGCCCCGGCGACAAGTGACTGTTTTGTGTATATCGCGGCTACCAACAACACAAAAGCAAAGTAACGTTGCGCAGTATTTCTGGCCAGGACAAACACAGCCATCCCCACAAAGCTAAGCCACAAGCCGAGCATATCCACCCTCATCAAGGGGGTCCATTTCATCACATCGAGACCGCACGGAAATGCCGCTGCAAGTATCGCTCCACAGACAGCCGCGAGTCTGGACGCTCGCGCCGGAACGCTACGATAGACAACCCACGATAGCGTAATGCAAATGCCCAGACTCGAAAGCGATGAGACGAGCCTTCCAGCGAGAAGGAGGTTGCCGGTAACTTTAGACAGGACGAGCGAAGTCAAATGATACAGCGGCGGGTAATGAAAGACGATGAAAGGATAGTGAGTGATTGGAGCATAGGCGATTGCAAGATGAGAAACGTGCTGAGCCTGCCAGAGGACAATTCCCTCCCCATAATCAAATTCATATGGGTAAGATATCCGAATTGCAACCCAGTAGAAGAAAGCCGCCGTGCTATAAACGGCCAAAATGCACAAGCACATTACATACCAGAAGACTCTACCGAAGCGAGGTCCTTGGAGGGCCGCGCGATGATTAGCATTTGTTTTCCCGGCGGCATCAGTGGTGACTTTAAATAAAGCCATATTGGTATCGAAGATACCATAACTCTGCTCCTCAATATCAATCATGTCTTTCGAGTTGAAATCAACGCAAAATATCATTCCTATTGCGCGATCCTCAATCGCTTCGTATCTTCGCCGCGATCGGCAGCCGAAGCGAAACAAGATTGATAGCTTGCGCGACATCGGCTGCAAAGCCCACCGTTCCCGCGAACGGTCCTGCTAGTCTCGCCGAGGGCGGGCTCGAATGAGCATTTGCTTACCCATTGGCTTCCAGGGAAGCGAAAGATAGAGCCGGATCAATAGAGGCGAAATAGGCAGGCGGGATTTAATCGTCAGTGGCAAAAACCGCGGCTGACACTCGATCACCGAATATCCGTTAGCCTCTAGAAAATCGCAGATACTGATGTGGCTATAGATCGTGCGGTGCGTGTAATCGTCAAAGTATTCTCGGTACGCAAAATAGTAGTTAGGCTGCACAATATTCAGGGTTCCGTCCGCAAGCAGCACCATCCTTAACTGACTTAGGACTGCGGCGAAATCTTCCTGCGAAACGTGCTCAAAGAGGTTGCTGGCAAAAGCAAAATTAACTGAATCGCGCCCGAGAAAAGACAGATCGTGAACATCACCAACGTGAGCTTCAACGCCTGGCTGCAGGTATTCTGCAAATCCGTCCCACTGATCTAGCGCGATTCTTTTTCGCGCTGTCACGCAGTTGATGAAATGGCCATAGCCGGCCCCCAGTTCGAGCACGCAATCCTCGGGGCCGATCAGCTTGGAAAAATAGTGCCGGTACAAGGTTCGCCAGAGCACGTCGCGCCGTGGATCGTGCGTGAACCGGGTCTGAAAGTAGTCTTGCTTGTTCTCAGTCATGTCGTTTCCGCCAGCCGAATAAGAGTCCCGCAATCATCTTGAGTCCCACTCTCAGGGCGCGCAGGTTGTTCACGTTTCCACCCTTGCTAATCCCGACTCGGGGGTGAAAGGTAATCGGGCACTCGACAATTCTCTCGCCTTTCGCCAGGGCGGTATCGAGAAAGTGCGCATTAAATTCCAGATTGATCGCCGGGTTCAAACGCGGCAGCAGGCGTTCGAGGCTGGCTCTGCGCAGCATTTTGTAGGTGGTTCCTACATCTGTGAAGGTGCCGCGGCCGAGATGCTTGAACTCCAGCAATTTTCCGACGAAGAAATTTCCATAGTACATAAAGGTCGAAAGCTGGGTGTAAGGGTCACGTAACTGCTCGACAATTCGAGTGCCATTCACAATGTCGGCATGGTCGATATAGGCCAGTAGCTTATCGATATCGTTCGCACGAAATGTAAGATCTCCCTCGCAGAGCACAATCAGATTGCCATCCGGGCAGGCTAGGGATTCCTCGAAGCACCTGTAGACACATCTGCCGTATCCTGCCTTTTGCTCAGTGACGACCTCAGCGCCTGCCTGCAGCGCGACCTCGGCCGTGCGATCACGGCTGTTGTTGTCCACCACAATAAGCCGGCGCACGGACGGATGTTGCCGGAAATCTTCGACCGCCCCACCTATACTCTGCTCGTCGTTATACGCGGTCAGCACCACCGTCACCTGACGATCGGAGACCGTTGATATCTCGCTCACCCTTCCAAGCATTCGTTTGCGGGGAAGCAGGAGGGCTAAATCGCAAGCCACAAGCAACAGTCCGAGAGTTGACGGGACGCCGCTGGACCAGATGATTGCCTCATTCCAGGTTCGAGCAACCGGCCCGAGGTGCAGTCCGAGACGGATCACTGAGAAAATGATCCCCGAAAAGTAGATGACCAGTCCTCCGCAAATCAGCAAGGCCCCAGCCAGAAGCAGCGGGAGGCAAGCCAACGCCGAAGAGCGGAACACCGCGTCACGCGGGGCCGTAACCATCTACGTTTCTCCGTACTGCTAGAAATATTTTCAGTTTGATCGTACAGTCAAATAGCGGCTCTGACAACTACAAGTAGGTTGGATGCCGACTGTCTCCAAAACCAGAGAAAAAAATATCCGCCCAGTTCCGGGCCCACTGTTCCGTAATTGTTCGTCTGACTTCTAAGCGCGTTGCAGAGGAGAAGCAAGTGCACGAAGACGTGAACGAGCGGTTTTTCAGCGCTATGCTACGCAGGCGATTCAACCACATCTGGCAGGGCGTCGTCACGCTAGGCTCTCTCGGTATGGTGGGGACCTTCGCTTTCGCCCATATCTTCACGACCTTTGCGCGATGGGACGACGATGGATACTTCCTCCAGGCCTTCCACGATTTTCTGTCAGGCCATAAACTCTACGACCAGGTGTTTTCATTTTACGGTCCGTTCACGTTTATGAGTGCCGCCCTGATTGCGCGCTTCAATCCCGTAAATGTGAACGAAGACACTTTCCGGTGGGCAACATTGATCGTCTGGATTCTAAGTGCGTTGTTATTTGCAGGAGCAGTGTGGCGTTGGACACATCGGTTTAGTGTTTCGGTGGTTGTGTTTCTGTTGATTGGCCTCCGCCTCGGGGAACTTGCCAGTTCGATCGGTCATCCCCACCTCTGGGTCATCTTTGCAGTCGCGCTGCTGTTAGCGCTGGGACTCGATTGGATATGCGTGCCCGGTAAGTGGAAGCATGCATTGTGTGCCGGTTTTCTCATAGGAATAATCCTCCTCAGCAAAATCAACATCGGAATCTACGTATCCATCGCGATTGCGCTTGCGGTGAGCTTACAACTCACGGGGCGAATTCGACTATGGGCTTCTAGCGTAGCGATTTTTGCAGCAGCTGGTCTGGCTTTGTTGCTGCTCTTTAGGCACTTGTCAGGCTCAGAACAGTGCTTCACGCTTGCTTATTTATGCTCGCTGTTCATGATTGTCGGTGTCGCATTTTTTCGATCCGCGGAGCCGCCTCCAATCAAAAACCTGGCGTGGCTGGTAGCGGGATTAGGAATATGCCTATGCGGCGGAGTTTTCGTGACTCTCGCATGTGGAACGACATTTCGAGCTTTATTCAATTCGTTTTTTGCCGGCCCCGCTGCATTGTTGAACAGCTATCACAACCCGTTCGAAGACGCGACGCGGCCAGGATCGATTCTTCTGTCCCTCTGTGCCATTGTTATTGCCGTCGTAACATTTCCTTGGCGCAAGCATTTCACCTTGCACCCCGTAGGGCTCGGTATTCTCAAATTGACAGTCGGGACCGGACTAACTTGCTTGTTTATCAATGATGTCCGGTATGATGGCGGGTTGACATTGACGGGGTCGTTACTGTTCTTGTGGCTGCTCATTATTGATGCGCCGCCAGTGTCCAACGCCCGTTATTCCAACCGCCTCTTCCTGGCCCTGCTGTGCCCTCTGTTCAGCCTGCAACTCTTCCCCATCGCGGGAGGGGCCCAAATAATTTGGGCAGCACTCATCCCAGCCGTTGCGGCGGCGGTACTGCTTGCAGACGGAATAGATTGCATCGATCGCGCAAACTCAGGAGCACAGATTTCGCGCTGGAAACGAGTCGTTGCTCGGTCCATAGGACCGACCTTGGCCATTTTGTTGTTTCTGTTTGTTGGGAAGCACGGAAGAAAAGAATACATTCAGTGGCGCGGAAACCAGTCTGTGAATCTTCCCGGCGCACTCTGGCTGCGGCTGCCGCCTGCCGAGGTGGCTCGCTTGACGGTCACAACCAGCGAACTCAGGTCAAATTGCAGGACGGTTCTAACGATTCCCGGTATGTACAGTTTCTCGTTATGGAGTGGAGTGCCACCCTCCGAAGAAAGGCGAATAAACAGTGGTTTATTCCTATGGCCAAATGAAATTCTGCACAACGAGCTACCCAAGGTCCGAAACCAGAATCAAGGGTGCGTGCTCGTAAGTAAGGATCTCTACAGTCTCTTTAAACTGCTCGCAGTATCCAAGGGCAATGACGAGTTGCCGTCTGAGGTTGTGCGGACAATGAAGCCGATTTACGAGTTTCAAGACCTGACGTTATATCGGTCTTCACAAAAATTGGAACTGCTTCCGAATACACTGGAGCCCTTTCGAAAATCACGGTAAGTTCTAATGGAGCACAAAAATACGCCATCCGTGAACAGGTGCGACCCATGAGCCAAAACGGAAATCCTGGTTCGAGTACCTTACGGCCTACGTACATGTCCAGTGATTCCACGCTCTCCACGTCGGATGTAAGATCGCGCATGGGCGCGGGCTTCCAACTCAAGTTGATTGCGGACTGGTCGGTTGTCTTCCTGTGTGCCGGAAGTTTCGTTTTCAGCTGGATCGAATCGACTATCAATTGCGACAGCCACCATTGAGGATTCATGTACGTCCCTGCTTTCGACTTTAATCAGGGGTTGGTGCCCTACAAGCAGATTTTCATCGCGTACGGATATCTGACTACGTGGATTCAGGCGGTTTCTCTGACCGTCCTGGGGAACAGTCTCAAATCGATCGGCATCGTCACAGGGCTGTCTTATTCACTCAGCCTGTTTCTTTCTTATAGAGTCTTTCTCGCTTTTCTTTCGAAACCGCTGTCTGCGTTCTCGGTATTGTTGATTTTCTTGATTCATCCGTATATCGTTCATCCCTGGCCGAACTACTTCAGCTACACATTGCAGCTGATTTGCTTGCTCTTGTTCATCAAGGCCAGAACAATCGCTGTCAACCGTTTTGCCGCCGGGGTTTGCCTTGGATTGGCGTGCCTGTTTCGGTATTCTTCCGCGGTAGCGATTGTGCCTCCCTTTCTCATCTACTTAGGCTATGAGGCTTTCCTGATCGATACCCGGGGGGCTACTGAGGGTGAAAGGCGCAGTACTGTTCGGCCTTGGGCTTCTCGCGCCTCTTCTCTGGTTCGCTGGCCTCTTGATATCCAGAAAAATTGCGGAGGCAATTTCCTCGCGGAAAGCAATCGTCCTGACAACAAGGGAGAGGGCGATACCGGGGTACAAGGTCGCTTTTGCCAAGCCGTGGTCGAAGGATACGCCATGGTTTGCGCGGCTGGAGGGAATGAAGCTGTACATCTATGTTCCCGATACGCCGAGAGGACAATGAGCCCACGAGGCTGTCCGCGCGTTCAAGAAAAGGCCAGTCCCCAATGGTTCGACGGGGCTGGCCTTCTTTGTGTTCGGCGGGCTGAGAGTTACGTCGTCCAGGTCGGGCCTGAAAATTCTCGCCGAATCAGCCCCATTCTTCGGACGCCGACTTTTCTTGCTCCTCCAGATCGCGGTGAAGAAAGCGCAAATCATTCTGGATGCAATCCATACGCTCAAAAATCTACGCGGTATTTACTTGTGAACTCTTCAGCATCTTCAATAGCTGGCGGCGTTCAGCCTCGCAGAACTCGATTCGTGCTTGAAGCGATCTTAAAGGTGTGCCTCGAATCCATAGCGGTGCAGACACCGTGGTGCCTCACTGCACTGTGAGATGCAACTGGGAGAACTCGCAGGCTCTAGTTTGCTCACATAAATCACCCAGCAGGGCAGCTTCACTATGTTCGGCGCGGTGTTTCGGCGGTTGATTTGCACACCCAGGCTCGTCGCGCCTGCGAGGGCAAGATCATCATTCGTATGTCCGACGACCGGGAAAACGTCCAGACCCCGCTCACAACACGACGGCGCGGTCCACTCGGTTTGGTCGGCCAAGATGGATCGTTACGTGGCCGAACATCAGCTCAGGTCTCTTTGACCACCCTACGAAGAGTTGATCCCTAGTCTTAATCGTCCTGAATCGCCCGAGCGCCGTGCGAATTGCCGTCATTTTATGATCGATTCACGCGGGGTCTACTTCCGATTCGACCAAGCGCTATGTGCAGAACGAATGCTTGGAGCCAGTGAAATTCGAGCAGGGACGCGATCAGTATCCTTGGCCTTTATAGCGCAGGGCGTACCATTTCTTCAGAAGATTCGGTCCCACCAAAGGCAGATCCCTAGACACGGGCAAGCATCTACGTTCCCCGCGATTGGGTCCAACACCAAGCGGCAGGTGCTATCAGTACGGAGGAGGTTAATGCAGGTGAGATATTCAAATCTGCGAAAGGATCACTATGAATCTTAGAGAAGGGGCGCGGACATTCATCCCGATTCTGGGATCTTCACACCACCATAACTGCATCCGGCGAAAATGGAATATAGCGACAACCACTTCAACGGTGCTCCTCCAATGGGCATAGATAACGTCGAAGTCCCTTCGGAGACGGTCGCAATCGTTATCACTACTTGCAACGACCCTGCATTTCTGCGGGAAGCGGTTGAAAGCGCAATCGCTCAGCGGCACCCGCCGGACGAGATCCTCGTGGTGGATGATGGCTCGACGGAAAGCCCGGCTCCCATACTCGCAGGCCTCCCAAACGTAACCTTGATCCGCAAGCCCAACGGGGGCTTGTCAAGTGCCCGGAACTGTGGCTTGCACAACGCACGTTCGCAATATGTTCTATTTCTGGACGCAGATGACCGGCTAAGGCCTGACGCAGTATCCTCTGGACTCGCATGCTTTCGTAGCAACCTTGAAGCAGTCATGGTCTATGGTGGCCATCGCCGTATTGCCGCCAACGGAGCGCCGCTCGGATTCGACATCTATCAAGCCATCGGCAAAGACGCGTATGCCCATCTGCTTACCCGCAACTGCATCGGAATGCATGCGACTGTTCTTTACCGGCGCGAAATTTTGCTCACCCTCGACGGCTTTGATACGGCCCTCCAAAGATGCGAAGACTATGACCTTTACCTTCGGCTCACCGCTCGTTACCCTATCGCTTCCCATCCGGATATCGTCGCCGAATACCGCTGGCATGGAAAGAACATGTCCGCCGACACCAGCAAGATGCTGGAGTCCGCGCTCGCCGTCCACAATCGTCATCGGATCCAGCCGCCCCACCGTCGCAAAGCATGGCGCGCCGGGCAGCGCAACTGGAAGGCGTGGTACAAGGTGCAGGGAAAGAAGTGGGGCAAACCAGAAACCGGCGCATCGACAAGCGGTGTTTTACCCGCGATGGCACCGTCCGTCATCACCCGCTTCAAGCTGATACTTCACGGAAGTGCCATCCATCGTCTCGCCGCGAAGTTCGGCCTAGCATTGCCACCGCCGGTTGGAGCGATCGACTTCGGTCACTTCGGAACGCCAAGGCCCATCAGCCGGGACTTCGGCTGGGATCGCGGCACCCCGGTCGATCGCTATTACGTAACAAAATTCCTGGCCGCCTCAGCTCAAGAAATCGCGGGCCGTGTGCTCGAGATTGGCGATGACGAGTACAGTCGCACCTTCGGAGGTTCGAAGATCACTCATCAAGATGTCTTGCACCTGGATCCGGCTAATCGAAAGGCGACTCTCACCGGCGACCTGACCCTCCCCGGCGTTCTTCCGCGAGACACATTCGACTGCATCATTCTCACGCAGACGCTACAGCTCATCTTCCACCTGGACCAGGCCATCGCTAACCTGCACGGCGCACTGAAGTCCGGCGGCGTACTTCTTCTAACCGTTCCGGGCATAAGCCAGGTCGATCGCGGCGAGTGGGGCAGCAACTGGTGCTGGTCCTTCACCGGCGCCTCAATCCGTCAACTCTTCGAGCCACGATTTGGCATCGACCGCATGACAATTCAGTCCTTCGGCAACGTATTCGCGGCGACGACGTTTCTTCAGGGCCTTGCGCTCGAAGAGATCAATCAAAGTAATCTCGAACAGCACGATCCTGCCTATCCAGTCATCGTCACGCTGCGGGCCAGGAAGCTATAAGATGCCGCTGCCCCGTCTTTTCTCATCGTTGAGGTCCAGACTGGGATTACGCCAGACCAGACCAGCGATCCTGATGTATCACCGCGTGGCGGCTCCCTTTCACGATCCCTGGGGACTTGCGGTCGATCCCGTGCACTTCGAACAGCAACTCGCATACTTCATAAAGCACCGCACCGTCCTCAGCATGGACGACTTCATCGCGCACCTGCAACTCCGCATCCTGCCATCCAACGCGATCGCGATCACTTTCGACGACGGTTATCTCGATAATCTGCTCAACGCGGCACCCGCCCTGACGTCTCACTCCGCACCCGCGACGCTATTTCTTCCCACAGGCCTTGTCGGCCAAACCCGCCCTTTCTGGTGGGATGAGCTGGCCGCTATGATCCTCGAGTCAACGGAGCAAGTCAGCTTGGAGCTCATCGTGGACGGCGAGAACGCGCGCTTGGCTTGGCCAACTGCAGGCCCTGCAGACATCTCCGGTCACTGGCGAGCCTGGGAGATTCCGAGAACCGAACGCCAAAAGTCCTATCTGGAAATCTGGCGCAGGCTTCAGCGCAGCTCAGAGGCGACGCGGACTCACACAATGGAGTCTCTTCGCAATCACCTTCAGGCGTCTCAGGACCCACTTGCCAGGCCCATGAATGCCGATGAAATTCGAGTGCTCTTGTCGAACGGCCTTTTCACTCTCGGCGCCCACAGCATATCCCACCCTGCACTCACCACTCTTAGCTGCGAAGAACGCCGCCGCGAGATCGTAGAAAGCGTTCAGCAATGCCGTGCGCTTACGACCAGACACGTCGCTGGTTTTGCCTACCCTTACGGAGACCTGAACTCCGAGGTCCGTGCAGATGTCGCCACAACCGGCCTCTCGTGGGCGTGTTCAACCCGAACCGCGTTTATCGAGATCGAGCATAACGACCTCTACGCGCTTCCGCGTATTGCCGTGCCAGACGTCTCCGGCCCCGCGTTCGCAAGATTGCTCACAACATAGAAGAGCCACGCTTTAACGCCGGCCGATCATGACGACCTCACGCTGTGTAACTAGCGCGACCCGGCGAGATGGTCGCAAACGAGATGAAGACAGGTTCTCCGGACCACGACATGGTTGTGGATGCTGGTGTACGGTCCCACCCAAGATTTTTGGTGGGAGAGGCGATCGTATTCGGATACTTTGACCAGATATCGCAACTGTCTTTGAACTCGACTTCTGAAGCCCGTATCTCAAAAGTGACTCTGAATGCAAAGAGGCTTGCCGGCGGAGAACCGCGATCGTATAGAAAGCTGTAGGAGCGGGAAGATTCATTTGAGCAAACGAGATGATCTTCTTGCTTGTTTCCAAAGCTCGAGTCAATTCCCTGCGAACGCGACCCCTCCGTTCCTTTGCGAGATCAACCGCAGCCGATTGTCGATTGCCGCCTGAGCTTCGTAGACCGACAGCGTTCGTCTGTCGAGCCGTCGTCAACAACAATGATCTCCAGGTTCTGGTGCGTCTGGGCCCTGACACTCCTCAGCGTCTCACGGAGCGTCGCTGCCGAGTTATACGCAGGGATCACAACACTCACCAGATCCGTATTCACGGTCGATCCCCCCGCTTTCGACCCGACAAGAATGGCCTGACCCTGTCGTAGGGTAGGAGAGGCGCAGGAATGCTCCGCAGATCCAGCGCGACTCCAGGCATCATGATCTGCTCAGATCTATTCCGGCCGCCGCGGCCCAAAAGCAACCGAATCACATACGGCGCTACCTGCAATGGAAGGGCCCACCCAGAGCGGAAGCCCCAGCGAAATGCGGCAACGAGGTTTCCCGACCAAAAGGAGAGTCCCGCGAGGTACATCGCAAATTGATGATTCTGGCGCGTGATCAGCCGGGGATTCAGATTAGGTCGCAACGTTTGCATCGATTGCATCACCATCTGCTGGGATCGCCACATCGTGTCGCAGGCGGTGCTCATGCTTCCCTTGCTCCGTCGATAGCCTACCAATATCTCCGGAACGACCGCGACTTCGTGTCGCTCTGCCACTCTCAAGGCCAACTCCCAATCCTCACATCCGCCAGCCTGCTTGGCTGCCAATCCCTCGTTATAGCCGCCCACCTCTTCGATGCAGTCTTTGCGAAAGAGAGGCACGCTGGCGTTCCCCGTAAAATTCATCTGCAGCAGCAACTCAAAGACCTCTCCCGCAACGGTCCAGTGAGGCGAACGGTCGAGTACCATGCCATCGCGATCGATCCACACCCACCATGAATAGACGAAGCCAGTCCGCGTTCCCGCTTCGAGCATTCGTTCCACCTGCCGCTCGATCTTGGTCGGCTCCCACAAATCATCCGCGTCCAGCGGAGCAATAAATTTGCCTCTCGCCTCAGCAATCGCGTAGTTGCGTGCTCGAGCTACACCCCGGTTTCGCTGGCTGAGAACACGAACGCGAGTGTCCTTGGCTCTATATCGGTTCAATATCTCCCAGGTGTCATCGGTTGAACCATCGTCCACCGCGATCACTTCCAGGTTCCGATACGTTTGGGCCAACGCCGAGTCGAGCGCCACGCTGACAAAGTCCGCACCGTTGTAAACCGGAATGATCACTGACACCGCTAAATCATTGTTTAATAGAGTCATAGCTCGTTATGCCGATGCTATCCCACATCACAGTGCTCTGGATAGATTTCGGATTTGACGGCTGCTGACGGTATCAAACGTTTTGAAATCAATGACGATGCGGCGACGGTGCATCGACTGACTATGTATCCTAATCACCGGCGGTGCCGGCCGGCCCGGCCCGGGAGATCCGGCATGCGCCATTTCCAATATCTCCAAGGCAGAAAAACTGCTCGGCTGGACGCCCGTCGCATCCTCACTCGGGAACATCGTCGCTTCTGTCATCAGTTCGTCGCAGGTCAGGTCGAGGTCTTGATCGCATGAGCTTCGCCTCCACCGCGCTGAGCGCCCCACCTGCCCCAACTTCATCTGGACCTCAGCAAACCATCCCTCGAGCTGCAGTCGGCCTTACCATGGCTCTTTACCTGGCGCTTCTCGCGTACATGATCCCGCGTCATGAGCCGTGGGCGAACGAGGCTCAGGCCTGGGAATTGGCAAAGTATCTCAGTCTCAAAAGTCTTTTCGGAACTTACATCCACTACGAGGGCTCGCCCGGCCTCTGGCACGCCTTACTTTGGATGCTGGCACGCATGCATGTGACCTATGTCTGGCATGCACTGGATAACCGGAGCAATCGCCTTTACCGGTATGGCGCTCCTCGTCATCGCGGCACCATTTCCGCTTTTCCTGCGCATGCTTCTGCCATTCACTTACTTCTTTGCGTTCCAGTATTCGGTGATCGCGCGTAGCTACGTATTGTTTCCGCCAATCCTCTTTGCTCTCGCTTGTCTCTGGCCGAACAGAGAACTCCGCCGGCTGCAGGTCGTCCTGCTGATCGGTCTCCTCGCGAATGTTTCGATGCATGGTTTGGCGGTGGCTCTTGGTCTCACCGTGGTCCTCGCAATCGAACAACTTCCCCCAACCGGCCGGAAAATGCGCCCACGGATCCACTGGCTGCCGCACCTGCTTCTCCTCGTGGCTATGCTTGGCTTTGCTGGTTGGTGCACATGGCCCGCCCCGGACGCAGGCTGGGTCGTTAGGGCCCAAAGTATGGACCGCACGATGCCCTGGGAAGTGAGCTGGAATCGGAGTCGAAACGTTATCCATGGCTGGCCCACTTGCCCTTCGGACTGCAGGTAGCAATCAGTACAGGACACCAATTGGAGTATTGCCTCGGCCAGGGACTCTCGAATCGATTCAGACTTGGCCTGATCGCGTGGTTTCTGTTGTTTTGGGGTTGGAAGCGCAGCGGCCGCCTGCGCTACATCGTTCCCGTCGCTCTGCTCGCGCTTCTCTGCAGGCCGGATGCTCTCCCCCAGTTCTATCACGCGGGTCTTCTTTGGGTTCTCTTCCTGTTTCTCTGGTGGGTAACCTTCCCGCAACCGAGAGTCAATTGCGACCCTTTACCAGAGACTGGCTTGCTCCAGAAGGCGCTTATTCTCGTCGTCACCCTATGCATCTGCATTCATCTGGTTTGGGCCGGCCGGGCCATTCGATACGACGCAGTTAAGGCTTATTCGCCAGACCGCGACGGAGCAATCCTTCTGCAGCAATATCTGCGCCAGGGCCACAAGGCAGAAATCGCCATCCCCTCAAAACTCGAAGGCGACGGTATTGGCCAGTTTTACATCGTAGGATTAGAGCCGTATTTCGAAGTCGAGCCGATCGGCAACATGCCCCGTCGATTCTGGTCTTTGGGGATGGGGAGAAGATATGAGGCCGAAATACCTGTTCGATTCACAAAACCAATCTGTCATCGTCATCGTAGAAGAAACAGAAGAAGACCCCCGCTACAAGATCGAGGAGAAACGCCTAGAGCACATTGGCTATATCCGCGACAATGTCGCTTGTGGGCAGGTATTCTACCCGGAAACGCTCACCTTTCGGTTGTGTCATGCCTTTTATGTGCCACAAAATCACTCGGGAGCCCATTTATGAAGATCTCCGTGGTCATCCCGGTCTTCAATTCAAGCAAATTGCTGAACGAAACGCTGCAAGCTATCTCTTCTGGTAGCCGAGCGACTGATGAACTCATCGTCGCCGATGATTGTTCGACGGACGACAGCGCAGCCATTGCGGAACAATTCGGCGCGCACGTCATCGTCATGCCTGAAAATGTTGGCCCCGCCGCCTGCCGCAATCATGCCGCCCTGTTTGCAAACGGGGACATCCTCGTATTCCTCGACGCCGATACTTGTGTCCATTCCGACACCCTGGAAAGGATACATCAACATTTCGTAACTGATCCCAGCCTCACCGCCGTTATCGGATCCTACGATGAAACGCCTAGCGATCCCGGACTTTGTTCCCAATACCGCAACTTGGCACATTGCTATGTGCATCACTCTGCAAACCGTTCCGCCCTCACCTTCTGGAGCGGATGCGGGGCCGTCCGCCGCACCGCATTTATCGAAGCTGGTGGCTTCGATGAGCGATATCGCAGACCAAGTATCGAAGACATCGAATTTGGCTACCGGGTAACCGATAACGGCGCCCGTATCCTGCTCGATCCCGAGGTCTGCGTCACTCACACTAAACGCTGGACCCTACGTAACTCGATCCGAACCGACGTCTTCGACCGTGGAATCCCCTGGATGATCCTGCTTCTCGAGCGTCGTAGAATGCCCAACGATCTCAATCTGAAGAAGCGCCACCGCATCGCGACATTGCTAACGGGAGCCGCTCTCCTTTGCCTTGCATATGCAATCCGCTCGACCTCGTGGATACTTCCGTCACTTGTCCTCGCGGCTCTTGCGCTCTGCATGGACGTAGCATTGCTCAACTTCATCTATCGCAAGCGGGGGCTTAAATTGGCTGTTGTCGCAGCTGGAATGAACCTCATTCAGAACATCTGCAAACTTATCGCGACGATTGCAGGGCTGTTGATGTTTGCCGCCTGCCTCCACCCCTCCTATCGTTCCCGTCGTGGAGACCACCGGTCCCGCATTCTCCCAGAAGCAACCATTGGCGCGCAACCAACAAACCGATGATTTATCCATAGACCAAGCCCATCCAGTCATCTCGCCTGCGGCTCCTTCCCTCGCGATTTGCCGTACAATCGCAGCGCCAATGCCCAGGGTCAACCACAACATCTGGCCCGCAGTTTCTTTCATTTGACCGAAGCCGCAAGTCGATTACACGGCAAATCGAAAGGCCCGGATGACGATTCCCTCGTTATCTCTCGCATTATTTGTGCTGAAAGCCTTTGAACTCCTCCGCGATTCGCCTCGGACGCTGTTGCTAGTTGCACAATCGGCGGAGGAATTGTCTACACTCGATTCATTTGGATACAGCTACGCGTCCGGAAGAAATCAGCTAATTCCCTACTGCGGTTCTTAGGCAGGCACGACGATCGCAAGGTATAGGGAAGGCAGCATCAGGATATAATTTGCCCTATTCAGTCTCTCCGCAGCTAAATTGGAACAACGGCGCGAATCAGGGGCGAGAAGGTCATTTCGGTTTGGCGTATTGGAACATGCGTGAGAAGCATCCAACGATTCACTGGGAAGGGTTGACCACCCCGCTGTAATTCTTATGCGAATTCTAATTGAGCCAAGCGACTATCCCGAGTTGCGAAATCTTGGGGATGTTGCGATGCAGAGGACCGCGGTCGGCCGAATTGCAAAGTTCTGGCCTGACGCTGAGATTCAAGTTCTTACAGATAGCCCTGAGTCGCTGCCTGCATACGGTCCAAATGTTCAGGGAGTATCGAGCATCGGGCGCGTAGCTTGGATGTCTGGCATCTTTCCGCAACGGCGCGTTCTGCGCGCCCCCCGTCGTTGGGAGCGCAGAATTCGGGAAAGACATGTGAATCTCGCCGAAAGCTTAGCCAAAGCGAGATTGAGACTCCTATGGCCTCAAAAAGCTACAGCTCTTGCATCGTTTCTGGGGACATGTCGAAATGCCGATCTCATGGTGGTGTGTGGGATGGGCGGAATCGCAGATCTTTTCGAGGAGTACGCACTCGACTTGCTGGATACGATAGACCTCGTAAAAGGAAATGGGAAGAGTGTAGTTGCCATGTTCGGTCAAGGGTTTGGGCCTATAGGCGATCATTCCGACTTGGCGGAACGTGCCCAGGAAGTACTTCCAAACGTCGATTTCATAGCATTGCGAGAGGAAAGAGCGAGTATTCCACTGCTGAAGCGGCTCAACATTGATCCTTCGCGTGTCGTTGTCACTGGCGATGATGCCCTCGAAATCGCGGCGGTAGGCCGGCGTTCTGAACTCGGGAACAATCTGGGGATCAACTTACGTGTGACGTATTATTCAAACGTAACTACCACACATGTTGTTCAACTGAGGGAAATAATTCAGCAGTTCGCGAGGCCGCGAGCCGTGGAGTTGCAACCGTTGCCAAGCTCTCTGCTCTGGTGGGATGCTGATGCAGACTCAATTGCTGGACTGACTGCGGGGTACAACCTCGTTCGCTCCGACAGGGTGGATCAACCTGAGGCCTTAACAGCGCAGATTCAAAAATGCAGAATTGCAGTTGTGGGGAGCTACCACGCAGGGGTGTTCGCGCTAGCCCAGGGGATTCCGATTGTCGGGCTCTACAACTCTGAATACTACCGCGATAAATTCCTTGGATTGGAAGCGCTATTTGGCGTCGGGGTCTTCCCGGTCAATCTGTGTGCTCCTGAATGGACGAATGATCTGGTCAGGAACATCGATCACGCGTGGGAGTCTGCACCATCATCGCGGTTACCACTGATTGAGGCTGCGGACAGATTGATTCATCGTGGCTTGAAAGCGTACGACGACCTTCGCGCCATGGTAGAAGTCCGATTTGGCAAAAATTTGAATCGACAGATGGTTCGCTAATTTAGTGGTCAGTGATGAGGGACATGTTCGCTCAAAGCGCAAAGATGGTTTACACGCTTGTCTTGCACTCTCTCAAAGTGAGTGATCATGGAAAGTGGGAAAAATACACATTCCCGACAGAGTGGGAGCTACGTTCGAGGCGGATCGCTGAAATCGTTCCACATGGTTCACATGTTTTTGAATTCGGTGCCGGCCCGGTCGGACTGAAACCATACCTTCATCCAAGCTGTGAGTTGACCTCCTCCGACATTGTCGAGCACAGGCCGGGAATGAGGATCATTGACCTCAATCGTCGCCCGCTACCCTCATTTGGCAATTCACAACCGCAGATTGCAGTGTTCGCAGGAGTGCTGGAATATGTTTCGGATGTTCGCTCAATGCTGCCGTGGATAGCAAAGCACTTTCAGGTCTGTGTTGCCTCTTATGAGTGTGTACATCCCAAGCCAGGAATATTGGGAGGAATCCGAGAATTACTCGATCGTACTCGCATGGGTTGGGTCAATCACTTTACCGAAGCCGAGTTCAAGGCAATATTTGCAACTGTGGGCTTCCAGGTCTCGGAACAGACAACCTGGGGCACCGACGATCCTGGAGAGATATTCGTCTTTCGACTTAGTTCTTTTTGATAGTTCTTTTTGACTCCGGATCGCCCCAAAGTGCTGCGCGGCATTGACAAGAGCCATGTCGGGACGGCAGATCTACGCCCCAGCGACGAAGAGGGACATGTAAGTCAACCGATTTATTGCCATTCTATCGGGCGTCCACGGCACTCATAGCCGACGGCCTCCTCCCAGTTGCAGCTGATCCCTAAGCAAGAAGTTCTGGTGAGACCAGCACAACATCTTGTGGTCACCGGATTATTTCTTGCACCCAATCCCAACATGACGTTCTCCCGGCGTTAGATTTATCCCGACTTTTTGCTAAGTTGAATCTGGACCCGCTGATGTAAGCGGGGAATGATGCAGTTTACAGATGCTTGTCATAGGAGGGTTAGGTGAAGCTTTGCGAAAGTTGCAATCGGCCAGCGGATTACTCAACTTGCGCAGTGGTTTCGACAAACCGACTGAGCCCTCGATTCCCAAAAGGTTCCAGGTCTCTCCCATTCTGTAAGGGGTGCCTCGACGTTTTCGAACAGTTGGCAACGAGGAAATTGCCCATTCGATCAGAGAGACGATCATGCCAGCCTTCAACCAACTGATTCACCACATTGAGACCTCATTCAAGTTTCAGCGCAGTCGGCAAGAGAACGTTATAACTACCGTCTGGGGGACCGGGCGTAGGCGTGCGTGTCAAGCGCACGCGGCATCGGAGCCCGGGGGCTGCGCGCTTTGCCGGAGGCAAAGCTCCTTCACTTGATACTAAGAAACAACATCGCGCTTGTCTTGGCGCTCTTGTCTCCCCGCTGCTCTCGCGAAGGACAAACACCAGGACGCAACCTATCAGGATTGACCGTGTAAAGCGACAGTCCCCCCGTCGCCGGAGGCGCGAAAAGTTCTAAAATAGTCCACTAGCGCCGGAGGTAGTGGACTATTTTAGAACTTTTCTGCTTGGTGCAGCTTGACGGCGGCCCACTCTGGTCATTGGCTCTAGGGTGCGAAGTAGCCGGAGAGGTCAAAGATCAGCTGTGTCGAGTCGGAGGAGAAGGCGTCGATGGTTCCGTTGGTGGTGGGCACAATGGCCATGTTGGAAGTGATCGCGCCGTCGTAGGCGTTAAGCGTTGAGACGATTGGTTGTGCTCCTCCATCTGGCCACAGCGTCAGATAGCCAAGAACGCCAGGGGGAACAACGGTCGCGTTCAAAACATAGGCATGAGCGGTAGCCGGTGGTGCGCAGCTGCTGCCATGCACCGGAACGGCCAGCGTACCCTTGAAGGACCCTGCGCCACTGCGCGTGTCGAGAACCCGGCACGGAGTGACCGTGTAAAGTGACAATCCCCCGGTCGCCGGAGGCGCGAAGTAGCCGTTCACATCAAGGATCACATCGGCCGCGTCCGACACAAAGATCGAGACATCTCCGCCGCTACCCGCAGGCACGATGGCCGCGTTGGCGGTGATCGCGCCGGTAGATGAATTAAGCGTGGAAACCCCTGGCTGCGCCTGCCCCGAGGGCCACGTGGTCAGGTAGCTTAGCCCGCCATGCGGCACCGCAGTGATGTTGAGCGAATAGGCCTGGGCCGTTGAAGGAATGTCGCAGGAACTTGACTGCACCGGGAAGGCCCGGCCCACGCCACCGGTCAGCGAAGGCCCTCCCAGCGGCCCGGCAGCATTGCGCGTATCGGCGATGCGGCAGGGAGTGAGCGGGAAGAATTCGAGGCCCGAACCGCCCGAAGGCACAAAGTAGCCGTCGATATCGAGGATGAACTGCGTCGCGTCGGTGACGTAGACGCTGACTCCGCCGTTGGTTCCGGCGGGCGTGATGGTGGCGTTGGCCTTGATGCGCCCATCAGAATTCAACGTCGATACAGTGGGCTGCGCCTGGCCGGCCGGCCATAGCGGTCAAGTAGCCCAGCGACGCACTCGGCACTACCGTTGCGTTCAGCGAATAAGCCACGGCAGTCGAAGGGATCCCGCAGGCGCTCTGCGGAATATTGAAGGTGCGAGTTGATCCTCCCGCCAGTTGCGGCCCTCCAAAGGCTCCCGTCGCGTTGCGCGTATCGGCGATGCGGCAGGGGGTGACCGGGATGAATTGCAGTCCGTTCGTTGTCGTCGCTATTGCGCCCGTCCCCGTGATCAGCACGCTCTGCGGGGACCCGCTGGCGTTGTCAGCGACGCTGAGTGTGGCTATTCGCGTGCCCGCACCACCGGGGGTAAACACTATCGAGATCGGGCAACTGGACCCTGCTGCCAACGTCGTTCCGCAGGACGTAGTCTCGAGCGAAATCCAAGGCGTTGGTTCCGGTAACGGAAATAGCGATGCCGCTGAGTACAGCGTTTCCGGTATTTTGCAGATTGATCGTCTGGGCCGAACTTGCGACTCCCACCGTCTGGCTGGCAAAAGTGATCGACGGCGCCGAGAACGTCGCCGTCGGCGCAACGCCGGTTCCGGTCAGGGAAACTGAGATATTTCCTTGTGGGGACTGGATAGCGAGGGTACCGGTCAGCGCTCCCATTACGGTTGGTTTGAAGGTCACACTCACTGTGCACGTCGCTCCACTGGCCAGGGACGATCCACAGGTATTGGTCTCAGACCAGTTCGTCGACGCCGTAATGCTGGTGATGGACACAGCCGAGTTCAGGTTGTTGCTCAGCGTCACGACCTGCGCGGTACTGGAGGTATTCACCGTGCTGCGAGCCAAAGCTCAGCTGATTGGGCGACGCGACGAACGTGCTCGTGCTGACCCATGCGTTCATAAGGATGTTGACATCCACCGAGCCGAGACCGGTTGCTTCGTCATAGCCGGTGCCCACCAGGAACCCCGCCTGTGTGCCGCTTCCGCTCGCCTTGGGAATGCTGTTGTTGCAAATGCTCGCCGTATTCGTGTTGCAACCACTCACGCCACTGGAGGAGACGGTCACGTCGTGGAACGCCGTTGGTGCGGAAGCTGCCAGCGAGTAGAGTTGCGGATTCAGGTTGCCCTGCGCGGCTCCAGAATTCTGGTCGAGCAACGCAGCCACGCCGGCCATTCCGGGAGCTGCCGCCGAGGTTCCAGAGAAGATGATGAAGCCGAAATTCGTGCCGACACAACCGCCGCCTGAGATGGCGGCCATGCAAGCAAAATATCCATCGTGACCGGAGCTCGAAAAGGAGACATCGGGCGTATAGCGCCCGGCTCTGGCGGAAGGCACGCCAGTCCCCGTTTGCCAGGATGGGGTAGCGATTACCGTGCTGACACCTCCGCCGGTAGCGGCGACGTTCGTGTTAGTCGATTCGTTCCACGCGCCCTCTGGGATATAGCCGTTCGCCGAGCGGTAGCCGGCGCCATTGGTTGAAGACCAGTAAGTAGACGGGTTTGCGGTGTCAGCAAACTGTGTGCCGCCAACGCAGGTCGCGTAGCTTGAGGAGCAGAGGTAGTTGGGGCTATTCGCCTGGGGGGAGGCGGGCGGCGCCGTAAATGCAGCATCGCAACCGGCAGCGCCAGAGTCGCCCGAGGAAACAAAGACCGAGATTCCTTCCGCCGCGGCGGATTGAAAGAGACTGTCCCAGAAAGCGACTCCGCCAGACCCTGCGTTGGATTCGCACGCTCCAAAGCTGATGCTCATGACCTGTGCGGGAACGGGCGTCGTGTTTACGAGGTATTGCGCATCGGCGCCGATACCATCGTTCGCGCCCGATGGGGAGGAGACTACCAGCAGGAGATTGGCGGCCGGGGCGACGCTGCCCGCACGGACCACATCGAGTGTTGCCTCTTCCTGCCCTCCGAGTGAACTGCTGCCGGAAGGGGGAGCAGTGAACGCGGGGCCGGGGTCGATGCCGCCGTACGCCGTGGGAACAACTTCTGTCGGGTTCGCAAAAGTGGCTCCGGTCTTGCTCTTGAAGTTGTTGAAATCGGCGGCATTGGTATGCGACCAACTGACGATTCCGATGGTTACCCCGGCGCCGGTAGTGCCAGATGGGACATCGTAAATGGCGTCGAAGTCGTTCGGCGTTATGTAGTGGCTTCCATTAGAGGTGGTGAGCTCCGGCGATGCGCTTTGAAGCGTGCTGATGCGGTGGGCCGGTTGCTCGTTGATGGTGTAGAGGCCGCGAACGGCCTTGATGGCGGAAGTGAGGGCCGCCGGGATCATGGGGTTGCCGTTGACGGAGATTCGCTGAGTCCCATTCACTCTGTAGTAGTGCATCTCAGTAAGGAACGCTCGACCGATGTCCGCGGCTGTACCTCCGAAACCAATGAAGACGTGGTTCGGCGCCACCCAGTTGACGTGGAGGCCCTGAGACTGAAGCCAGCCGGTGATCGTGGCAATGTCCTGGTCGGAAAGGCCGAAGCGTTGGCCGACCTCATCGGGAGTGAGCCAATGTTCGTAGTCCGGCGATGCTGGATTTTGCTGGTCGGCCAGAAACTGTTTGAATGCCTGCTCCTGTTCGGGCGAGCGCGCGAGGACCATCGTCAGGCTCTCGAACGCCTGATTCGCCGGCACCGCCCCGGCATCGTTGGCGAGGCCGCCCACAACGGATGATGGTTGCGGAGCATCAGAACCTGTGAAGAATCGATTCTCTCGGCGATTCGGTTGGCGCTCTGCGCGGAGAGCGCAGGGCCAGCTACGACGCTCAATACAGCAAGAAACGCGGGGAAGGAGCGCATTTTGCAATCCTGACATCGGCCTGCGTGACTCTCAATGCTACGTATGGGTGATCAGAGCCGGACCAAATGGGGACAAAAGCCCCCTTCGTTTAGACCACGGCGGGCTCACCTTCACGCTGCACCCAGAGTCATAAGATCGCCGACCAGGGCAGACCATTAAACCCGGCCATTCAATTCATTAGTGAATTCATCATTTCCAGTCAATGCGAAACTTGATTCATTTGGGTCCAATAGACCTTTCGACCCTCAGCAGCCGTGCACGCGTCCTCCGGAACCAAACCAGCGCAAATACTCAGGGGTCCCCTCCGGCGGAGCGTGCTCGAGGAGAGCTTGCACTGTTCCTGAAGTAGCTCCGCGTTCGCTTGCAATCTCCTGGAATTTCAATTGACCGTGGCGCAGTTCCTGTTTTAAGTTTGCTTGGCCAGTCTTCCCCCAACTACCAGAACCGACGCTGGAATCAAACACAAGACCTGCGGCGATGGACCGCGAATGGGGTTGCCGTCCTTCAGCAAGAGGCATACTGTGTAACGGCGGATTCTGATCAGATCCAACGCGTATTTCCCGAGCGCGAAGAGAAACCTCAGCTTCTGGAACAAATGAGTACTAGATCCAACACGTGCACCAACAATGATGGGTTCGAGTTCACCGCGCTCAGCGAAGCAAAAAACTATCGCACTGCCTTGCTGCAGGATTTCAAGATGTTCCTGCAGGGTAATGTGATTGAAGTCGGAGCCGGGATCGGTCAAATCACTTCCGGACTTCGCGAGATGCGTGAGATTCGAAACCTGACTTCAATCGAGCCGGATGCGATCTCGTGCGCACGGATACGCAACCTGTTCCCCGACCACGACTTGGTGCAAGGGACAATCGCCGACTTGAAATCGAAGAATTCCTGGAACGCTATTCTTAGCATTAATGTCCTTGAGCATATCGAAACCGATGAGGAAGAACTGGCGACCTACCACAGTCTTCTGAAGCCCGAGCAAGGCACTCTATGCCTCTTTGTTCCTGCTCGCCCGGAGATATATGCACCCATCGACAGACACTTTGGGCACTTCCGCCGCTACACCTGTCCGGAATTGCAACAAAAACTCGAGCGCGCAGGATTCAAGATTCTCCGACTGCGCTACTACAACTTCATCGGATATTTTGCTTGGTGGGCAACTTTCTGTTGTCTGAACAAACGATCCTTCAACGCCGGTGCCGTTCGGCTATTTGATCGAGCAATCTTCCCCTTGGTCCATTGGACTGAATCAAACATCTCAGCTCCACCAATTGGCCAGAGTCTGATTGCTGTTGCAACGGCGCGCTGAATTCAACTTGCTTAAAGCAGACTTTTCACCGGCCCACTTCTGGGCAAGAAGACAGGTAACAAGCCATCCGGTTGCAGTCCACCAGAGGAACATGTATCCGTACCCAAAATGCCCGGCAATGTCTGAGATGTAGAGCGCATATCCAAAGGTTTGTGATAGCTGTAGTAACTCCGTGCCACGGAAACGAGCAACGCGATTAGTCCCTGCTGTTGCCGATCCATCGAGATAAATGAGGTCGAGAGGGAATTGCAATGAATATTGTGGACGGCCTCGCAGGGACTGGCGACTGGTCATGTTCGCGTGCCCAGATCCCCGAGAGAGCGACAATAAGCGTTCACAATGACCCAGAACACTCCCAAATGGGAAAATGAAGTTTCAGCGGAAATCTGATGGTTGAGCTATTGGGCAACCAGCAAAAGGTAGGATCACGGAATGACGGACTACCAGGCCCCGGTCAAGAACGCACAGGCTCATCAGGTGAAGCTGTCGGTTGTAATGCCTGTCTACAACGAGCGCGCAACACTGCGGACGACGATCGAGCGCATTTTCGCGCTGCCGTTGGACATTGAGTTGCTTTGCGTCGACGACGGATCGAGCGACGGTTCGGTGGAAATTCTTGAGGAACTCGCAAAGAAGTATTCGCAACTGCAGCTCTTTCTGCAGCCGTGCAACAAGGGGAAAGGAGCAGCGCTGCGCCGCGGTATCGCACGGGCAACCGGAGATTTTGTCGTTATCCAGGACGCCGACATGGAATACGATCCCGCGGACTATCAGCAACTCCTTGAGCCGCTTATGAACGGCAAAGCGGACGTTGTCTACGGCTCGCGGTTTATAGGCAACGCCCCGCACCGTGTGCTCTATTTCTGGCATTCCGTGGGCAACAGGCTGTTGACACTGGTCTCCAATTGCTTAACGAATATCAATCTCACCGATATGGAGACCTGCTACAAAATGTTTTGCCGCGAGGTCATTCAGTCCATCCCGATTGAAGAGAACCGGTTTGGCTTCGAGCCGGAGATTACGGTGAAAGTCGCGCGCCGCAGGTTGAGGATTTATGAGGTTGGAATCAGCTACTGGGGCCGGACCTACGAAGAAGGCAAGAAGGTCGGCTGGAAAGACGGGGTGCGCGCCATTTATTGCCTGATCAAATATTCGCTGAAGGACCCCGGAGCAAAACTCACACCGGCGGAGCCGGCGTCGACAGGCAGCGAGTTTACAGAGCCGAAGTAGGCAGGTGATGCTTCGCGCAGGGTCACTTCGGAATCGGGCCATCGTCAGGCGCTTGAACCAATCGTGATGAACTAAGGTCTCCGACCGGCTGTCAGGGGCTCGTGGCTCTCTGTGCCACACGGTCATTGGCTCCGAATAGGCTTCTCTGCCTCTATCGCATGGTTCACAGTCGAACGTCATCAGACTTGTCTAAAGCGAGTCCGCAATCGAGAATGTCTGGAGGATGTATCTGACGTGGCGAAGGACCCCTACTTCCGCACAGGCAACTTTGACACCGGATTCATGGAGAGGTTCCTGGCCAGTTGAATTGGCCAGAACTCGCTCGATTTCACTAAGGCAGAGAAACCTGTCACCACTGCACGCCGGGATAGAAACTGGGGATGCGGAACGCTCTGTAGAAGTTCGTGTTGGTGACCGTCATACTCCAGACTGTCTGCGGATTTGCCTCCTGGGTCACTTCATAGACATACGAGCCAGGACCTACCCCGCAGAGGTCGTACTCCACGTTCCCGTTCTCGAGCACTTCAGCATTGCCGCCAAAATTATTGTACGCTGTCGCGATTTGATGAAACGTGAGCGTCGCCGTTTTCACCGTCTCGTCAATCTTGAAGATGGGAACCGTCGAGTAAAGGCATGGGGCCGCTCCAGTGCTTCCACACGTAACACCGGCAGGAAAGATCCGGTCATCCCCATTGTCCATGAGTGTGAGGGAGAAGACACCGGTCGTGTTGGTACTGACAAAGCTCGGTGCGTGCTGAGCGTACTCCCAGTCGGTAGGGTCGGTACCGCCCACGAGCGTAAACTCTCCGCCCTCGCCAAGGCGCCAGAGAACGTCTCCGGTGCCGGTTCCGTTCTTATAGTCAACTTTGACAACCCAATTCTGATTGCGAAGCGAAACCAGAATATTCCCGTCATCCGGCGAGTAAACGACGGCATTGGTATGCGTCCAGTCTGGAAACTGCAGCGGGTGTCGGTTGGGATCCAGGTGATTGAATTGATTCCACACCCAAACAGGTTGCAGGTTCTGATCCAGATCCACAATCACGTCACCCAGTACAGCTTGCGCAGGAGCATTCGTTAAAGGCGGCGTACTGGCGCTCGACAGATTCATAAGCGTATTGGCCAACACCAGCCAATGGCCATTGGGAAGCGGGGTTATGTCGTGGTGAAAGGTCTGAAGCGTTACATGGCATTCCGCGACAGGTCGCTGTGGATAGTTCGGCATTCAGGTCGTCGACCGAGATCTCTCGTACCGTGTCTCCCCCCAGATTGACTTCGCGAATTTCTGTAAATGTGCCTGCGGGTGCAGGTCCCTGGAGTGGGGTTGACGAGATAGGGCCAATCGCCATGAGAATATCTCCATTGGGGAGCAGTTTGACTCCTTGGAGAGCATTCGAAGACGGGTTCCCCGGCTCCGTATACGTCCACAAAATGTTTCCGGACAAGTCGGTCACAACCAGTGAGTTTAAGGGGTTCAGCATTTCGAGACCCTGATTGTGGTGTCATTCCTGGTGAAGTCGTGGCCGTGATTTTGAGGGCCGGGATATTTGCGGAAGTAACGGGCACCGCCCCGGTAGTAAAGGTATGGTCGGAGTCGGTGGCGGTGATGCCGTTTGAAAACTCCACCGAGGCCGCCATATGGTAAGCGGTGCTGGCTTTCATGCCGGCTACAAAGATGCTCACCTGGCCTCCTGCGGTGTCTGTCGACTGCGCCCATGTCTTCAGGCCGTAATCCGTGGTGGCGCCGAAATTCACCGTGATGCTTCCCGGAAACGGCAGCGTCATGGTGTAAAGGGCCACCTGGGGGTTGTCGGTGGCCGTAACCTGTCCCGTGGATAACACACCCGATGTTCCGGTAATCGCAACCGTTTGCGAAGTAGCGGCCGACACATCGCCGAAGCCCATCGTCAACACCGCATCCTGCGTCTTGGGAGCGGATGCGACAGCAGGGTTATAACTCACAACCATATTGCAGGTGGCGGAGGGCGCCAGGGAGGCACCGCAAGACTGGCCGGTCACGATCGAGTAGCTTCCGTCCCCGGATAATGCAGGAGCCATCGTCAGGACATCGGCTCCGGTATTGGTGACGACCGCGACCGTTTGTGTGACCGTGTTGTGGACCAGGTTGTTGCCAAAAGTAAAAGAGTTCGTACTCAGTGTGGCCGACGTCATCGGCGGGGCTGGCGCGCCCACGGTTAATGCGGAAGTCACGGTTTGCGACGACGGCCCAGAGGTTCCGGTGAGAGTGATGGTGGAACTGCCGGGAACGGCGCTGGAAGACGCGGAAATGCTGATTTGCCCGAGCGAGCCGGCGGCAAGAGAGAGAGTCGAAGGCGATGCAGTCACGCCTTTTGGCAGTGAACTGCTCACGACCGAAACTGACCCTTTAAACCCGTTTACCGGCGAAACACCAACCGTTAATGACTGCGTTGCGCCTCCAGGGACTACGGATATCGTCGATGGAACTACGGCGAGAGTGAATCTCGGCTCGCTGCTGCCGCCACATCCGACAAGTGCGGCGAACGAGAGCGCGCCTAAAAGGAACGCCAATTTAGAATCAGGAATAAAACGGTAAATGGATGCTGGGACAGATGAGGTGCCGCGACTTACGGCGACACAAGGATAGACACTCTCTCTCATGCTGAGCCTCTGCATGATGTCTCCTTCTAATTGTGTTTTGTTCTAGGCAATGAGAGCAGGCAGGTCTTCTCGAGCCTTGCGCGATTCGCGCCCACGTTCCTGAGAGTCAGAACCGGGCTTTTTTCGCATCCCATTGACATGAGGATGCTGGTGAGACTCGGAACGAGTCATTGAAGATAGTTATCCGGAAATTAACGCTTTGTCAACCCGTACCACCCTCCAACGTGTCCGCGGAAACGGCGTTCGATCGTAGTTTTTGTGTGCCGGCATACAGGGGCACGCGCGAGCCCGCACGCGCATTGAGCACGTCACACGTGAGCGTGGCACGCACGGGTCCACGCCGCTACACACGTACGAGCGCGCAGTTTCGGTTGACCTCCAGGCAGTTCGTGCTTTAGGTTTGCTTCGTTCTCTCAGGTTCTTCCCCTTCTTCCAGAACTGACGTTCGTATCCAACACGAAACCTGCGACGATGGACCGTCAATGGGCACTGCTACCCCGGTACCCCAAAATCTTCCCTGCAACCGAAAGTGAGGACGAGTTGACTCAAGCAACACCGCAACCTGACCAAATCCTGCAGACAGGCCTGGCATTCTGGGCATCGAAAACACTCTTGAGCGCTGTCGAAATGGAAGTCTTCACAGAACTGGCGCATGGACCGGAAAATTTGGAAAGACTGGCCGGCCGGCTCGGTCTGCATCCGCGTTCTTCAAGAGACTTTCTCGATACCCTCGTCGCACTGGGCTTTCTTGTGCGCCAGGATGGGACCTATTCAAACACGCCCGAGACGGACCTCTTTCTCGACAAGCACAAGCCCTCCTACATTGGCGGAATCCTCGAAATGGCAAATCGGCGACTCTACGGCCACTGGGACAACCTCACCACTGCATTGCGAACCGGCTTGCCGCAGAATGAAGCTTCGCGAGGAGAGCCGGATCTGTTCGCTGCCTTATACGCCGATCCGGGACGGTTGAAGGTGTTTTTGCGGGCGATGTCTGGGATCAGTCGCGGGGCCAACCTCGCCATTGCGTCGAGATTTCCCTGGGCAAACTACAAGACGGTGGTGGATGCGGGGCCGGCTCAGGGCGACCTGCTTGTTCAGGTGGCTCTCAAGAACCCCCACCTGTCCGGAATTGGATTTGACCTCCCGGAGGTTGCCCCGATCTTTGAGGAGTATGTTGCGGCGAATGGCCTGTCTTCGCGGGTGAAATTCATGCCGGGCAGCTTCTTCACCAATCCTCTGCCTAACGCCGACGTCATCATGATGGGGCATATCCTGCACGATTGGAATCTCAACGAAAAGCGCATGCTGATTCGCAAAGCCTACGATGCCCTTCCCACGGGAGGAGCACTGATTGCCTACGATGCGTTGATTGACGACGACCGCTCGAAGAACGCCTTCGGACTGCTGATGAGCCTGAACATGCTGATCGAGACCAATGGCGGTTTCGACTACACAGGCGCCGATTGCACAGGCTGGATGAAAGACGCCGGCTTCAGCCAGACGCGCGTTGAGCACCTCGTGGGTCCTGACTCAATGGTGGTTGGCATCAAATGAGATTCGTCCGCAGCCCCATCCGGCCAGGCCGGCGTGACAATCCACCAATCATTAAAATCTGAGCGTATGTGACTAAACTTTCACGGACGACGGCTTGACAAAAGCCATCTCGAGCCCCTATCTTTAGCACTTGAAAGGCGAGACTGCTAGCACACTGCTGCTGGGAGCGCTTACGGTTAGGTGCCTCCCCAAAAAATCGACCTCGCAATTCGAAGTTTCTGTTCCACACCACCCAAAATCCCGCGGTGCGGCTTCAACCGCCCGCGTGTGAAGGAGAAGCGAAGCAATGGCAGCAACATCTGTTACAACCACCTTCACCCCGCTCCACGATCGCATCCTCGTCCGCCGTTTGGAAGAGGACGAAACGGTTCGTGGGGGCATCATCATCCCCGACAGCGCCAAGGAAAAGCCACAGGAAGGCGAAGTCGTCTCGGTCGGCAAGGGCAAGTCGAACGACGAAGGCAAGGTATTCCCTCTCGACGTGAAGGCCGGCGACCGCGTGCTCTTCGGCAAGTACTCCGGCACCGAGATCAAGATCGACGGTGAGGAGTTTCTGATCATGCGCGAGGAAGAAGTCCTCGGCATCGTCAAGAAGTAAGCGCTGCAGCGCGTCAGTTCGCAGTTCGCAGTCTCAGCTGCAACGTGAGCTGAGCGCTGCTGATCACGAACTGTGATCACTGACAACTGATTACTGACACTGAGGAGATTAAGCAATGGCAAAGCAGATTCTGCACGGTGAAGATTCCCGTCAGGCGATCCTGCGCGGCGTGAACACGCTGGCAGACGCCGTGAAGGCGACGCTCGGTCCCAAGGGCCGCAACGTCGTAATCGAGAAGAAGTTTGGCTCGCCCACCATCACCAAGGACGGCGTGACGGTGGCCAAGGAAATCGACCTCAAGGACCCGCATGGAGAACGTTGGCGCACAGCTCGTGCGCGAAGTCGCTTCGAAGACCTCCGACGTGGCCGGCGACGGCACCACGACCGCGACCGTTCTGGCCCAGGCCATCTTCCGCGAAGGCGTGAAGACCGTTGCCGCCGGCGCCAATCCGACCGCCCTGAAGCGCGGCATCGACAAGGCTGTGACCGCCATCATCGGCACCCGCGACAAGGACGGCAAGTGGACCGAGGGCGGCGCTCTTGGCAAGCTGTCGAAGCCGGTCGACGAGGGTTCCGTTGCCCAGGTCGGCGCAATCTCCGCCAATGGCGACCAGGAGATCGGCGACATCATTGCGCACGCCGTGAAGGTTGTGGGCAAGGACGGCGTCATCACCATCGAAGAGTCGAAGACGATGCACACCGGCCTCGAGACCGTGGACGGCATGCAGTTCGATCGCGGCTATCTCAGCCCCTACTTCGTCACCGACGCAGAGCGCCTCGAAGTGGTTCTCGACGATCCCTACATCCTGATCTACGAGAAGAAGATCAGCGCGATGAAGGATCTGCTGCCCCTTGCTCGAGCAGGTTGCCCGTGGCGGCAAGCCGCTCCTGATCATCGCTGAGGACGTGGAAGGCGAAGCGCTCGCGACCCTCGTGGTCAACAAGCTGCGCGGCACGCTGAACGTGGCTGCCGTCAAGGCTCCGGGCTTCGGCGATCGCCGCAAGGCCATCCTGGGCGACATCGCGATCCTGACCGGCGGCAAGGCCATCACCGAGGATCTCGGCATCAAGCTGGAAGGCGTGAAGCTCGAGGATCTGGGCAAGGCAAAGCGCATCACCATCGACAAGGACAACACCACCATCGTTGACGGCGCCGGCAAGGCCTCCGACATCGAAGGCCGCGTGAAGGAGATCCGTTCGCAGATCGAGAAGACCACCTCCGACTACGACAAGGAAAAGCTGCAGGAGCGGCTGGCCAAGCTGGTTGGCGGCGTTGCCATCATCAAGGTCGGCGCGGCAACCGAGACCGAGCTGAAGGAGAAGAAGGCTCGCGTTGAGGACGCTCTGCACGCCACCCGTGCGGCAGTCGAGGAAGGCATCGTCCCGGGCGGCGGCGTGGCCCTGGTTCGCGCCATTCCCGCGGTCAGACAAGCTGATCGAGACCCTCGAAGGCGACGAGAAGATCGGCGCGCAGATCGTGCTCCGCTCGCTCGAAGAGCCGCTGCGCCAGATCGTCGCCAATGCCGGCGAAGAGGGTGCGGTCGTCGTGGCCAAGGTGCTCGAGTCCAAGGATCCGCACTACGGCTACAACGCTGCCGACCGGCAAGTTCGAGGACCTGGTGAAGGCCGGCGTCATCGACCCCACCAAGGTTACCCGCACGGCTCTGCAGAACGCGGCTTCGATCGCGGCTCTGCTGCTGACCACCGAAGCACTGGTTGTCGAGATTCCGGAGCCCAAGTCTGCTCCGGCCGGCGGCCAGCGGCGGCGGCATGGACGGCATGTACTAGTCGTAGCTTCCACCTCAATGCAACAACAAAAGGCCCCCAGCTTCGGCTGGGGGCCTTTTACGTTTGAGCAGATTCCCTTCCCTTGCACTGAGCCTGGCTCGGCTCTAAGCAGTACGTCGCCGGGCGTCGCTAATCTCCGTAATCACGGTCGGAACGCTCGTCGAGGCCTTTGGCCGCAAGGGACGAAGCCACGCCGATATCCATTTCGTTGGGATGGAGAACCCAGACCAGCCGCAGTCGAGGCAGACTTGCACGTCAGGTGACGGGTTCATCGGTGGATGGCTGAGGGTTCGTGGCAAATTGCGGTAGAGACGAATCTCAGCAGGAATAACGGACAGATCATCCGACTTGCAGTTGGGACAGACCATCGCTTACACCCCAAAAGTTGAATTGCCCTGTGGAAAACACAACTCTAAGCCCAGTTCAACTGACAGAGCAACAGAAATTACGCATGGTCATGTGACTATCGGAAGATTTGCAACGCGCGACCCCCGACCTTAGTTTCGAGCTCCATCACAATCGGATCTCGCCGCCTCCGATTGGCAACGAATCGGTAGCTGATTCCTTGCCGATCCGGAAGCGGCCTCTGTCGCGCGATCCGGCGAGCTGCGCTACTGTCGGGCTGAAGGCGTCACGTTGGCCTTTTCACTACCCCATTGCAGCCGGAGCCCAATGCGGAAGTTGAAGGGCAGACTTCTGTAGCCGATCGGGGCAATGTGCTCGTTGTTGGTCAGGTTTTCGGCTTGGCCGTAGACGCCAAGCAGATGGCTGAACTGGAAGCTCCCCCCAAGGTCCAGCTTGGCGTATCCGTGATCGAGATTGCGATTCGGAAGCAGCAGGCTGTTTCCGAAATTCATGTCGGAGCCGCCAAGAAAGTCCGAATCGTCCGACCTGCTTACATAGGCCGAGCTGAAAACGGCAGTTACGCGGTTCTGGGAGTAGCTCCCAGTGAAGAAACCCGTATGCGGAGGCCGCCGAAACGGCCGGGCGCCCTGAAGCGGCGAATAGGCCCCGATCGGAATGCCGTCGTAGGTTGGAATCGGGCCGAGGAGAAGCTCGTCGTCATTCGCAAACGAACGCTGCACGACGGAATCAAGATACGTGTATCCGCCGCGCAGAAATATATATGAACCGATGCCGCTTTCCACCGTGGTCTCAACTCCCAGGGCACGATAGGCCTGCGTGTTGAGAGTCAGCTCATACGCGCCGTTTGCCTGCAGGAATTCCTTAAGCTGGTTCTGCTCTTCCGGCGTCAGGTTCGGCAGGAGTTCGGGAATCAGGTTCAGGCCCACATATTCGATCTGGCGCCCGAATTGATTGTGAAAGAAGGTCGTCCGGAAGATGACCCTTCCGGTGAGGAACGACTGTTCCAGTCCCCCTTCGTACGAGCGCGTCGTGGGCGCTGAAAGCGGCTCGATGTGCAGCGCCTCAATGGTGGACTGGCCGCCGTTATTCGCGAGAAAGCTATACAGCGAGTAAAACTCGTCGGTGAGAGATGGCTCCCGAACTGCATCGCCAAAGTTGAACAGGAGCCGTGTTCCGCTGAAAACGCCCTGGTGCGGGCGGAAGGCGTAAAACGACGCGCTTGCCCTTGGCGTCGTCTGTACTCCGAAACTCCGAGTAGTGCTCAAGATCGCCGCCGAGCGTGTAGAAAAGGCGGTTCTTGAAGTCGCCATGCACGCCCGCGCGGTAGTCGTAGTTTGTGCGCTCTACAGGGGAGGTGAAAGTGCTGCCGGGCTGGGCTCCGCGCTCATCCTCGAATTGAAAGCCCGACAAGCGCAATCAGGTGCGGTGTGAAGCGATAGTCGCCCTGGTAATTCGCCTGGTCGCGGTTGGACACAAGTTGATAACCCTGCGGGTAGGTGCCGGCGTAGTCCATCACCGCACGGCCGGTCACGGAATAGCCGTTCGCGCCCGTAATCGTCACAACCTCGCCATAGCTGTTTCCAAATTCGTCGTATACGGCGCCGGTCTGTTCCCAGAGATGGTATTGTTCGCGCTTGCGGGTTAGACCATAGCGCACGGTATTGTGAAAGTCCGGTGTGGTCTGGTGCTCGAGAGAGCCACTGACATAGAGATTCTGGTCCTTCTCGGTGGCATTGTCGGCGAGGTCATGAAAGTCCCATGCGCCGGGGACGCCCGTGGCATCCACTCCGTAATGAACCGTACCCCGGAGTTGCAGCTTCCCGTTGGGCTGCCAGCCAACATTCGCCGCCGCCATGCCCAGGTGGTACTCATCATTCGGCAGATTGTTGTCCGTTTGCAGCCAGCTGTAGGCTCCCAGATAGTCAAACTTGTTGTGGGTGCCGGCAACCTCCAGCTCGTCGCGAAAAGTGTTGAAATTTCCCACATCGCCGTGAAAGAAGAGCGAAGGAAAAGACGTGGTTCCGTGCGGCGTGGTCACGCTGACAACACTGCTGGACGCGTCGGCTCCATACAGGCCTGAATTGGCGCCTCGATAAACTTCCGTGCGCTCCACGCCGGTCGTTGACAGCGGACCAAAATCGAAACGTCCTCCAAGGTCGCCTGCGTTCACGCCGTCAATAAGAACGAGATTTGCGTCGGAGTTTCCGCCGCGAACAAACAACGAGCTTTGTGAGCCCAGCTGGCCGGCCTGCACCACATTCGTTCCGGGCATCAGCCGCAGAACGCTCACCAGGTCTTCACGCAGATCAAGGTCAAGCGGCCCAAGTACGCTTGTCGCGGCCCCGGTCTGTGGCTGGGGTGTCGGTGTTCCGGTCGCTGTCACAACGATCGATTCGTGGACCCACGCGGGCTCAAGGACGAGATTTCGCTCGATACTGTCGAGCCGTCCTGCGTAAAAGCCGGGTGTCTCCAACTGACGGAAGGTTGTTGCCGACACAACCAGAAAGAATCTGCCTTCAGCGCCAGTCAAGAAGCTGAAAGCTTCCGTCGGCCCCGGAGACGGCAGTGGAGACCACCTGCCCATCGCTGAAGAGGCTGACCGTTGCGCCGGTGACCTTGGAGCCTGAAGAATCCGTGACAACTCCTCGAACGGAGGCGGCCTGCGCAGCGGCTGCAGTCAGGAAAAATAGAATAGCGAGAGTTTTCGCGACAGGAATGGCACGACGACGAAGTGCTTCGAAAGGCATACTGGCTCCTCCGTTCCCCTCGGAACGCAAGCGGGTTTGGGGCGCTAGGACCGGTCTCCTGACTTGCGCCTTTCCCAGCCACCTTCCCGGAGACGTACTCCAGTGGTCTCGAAGATTCCGCCGAATAAGACGGAACATCCCTGGCTGGTTGACTGCTCCGGACACTCAATGTCCAAAGCAGCGGCGCTCACAGTTGCGGGGCAGTGGCGGAATTTCACCGCTTTCCCGAGCATCCTGGCGATTGCGATTATGGATCGTGCGGCTCCATCGAGGAGCTGCCGGAACTACAAAAAGCTGATGTCGATGACATCATGTTTATAGCCGGGCCTGCCGCTGCAAGTCAAAAAACGGCACGGGAGGAGGTTTGCCTCACCCGCTGCGGGAAAACTCGGCACTCTGAAAGGGCACGACTGGTAGGTCAGGGCTTCAGTCCTGATTGCTCAGAAATCTACATCAATCAGTTCCATTCTTCCGCCCCCTTCTCTTGCGCCTCGAGATCGCGGTAGAGAAAGCGCAGATCTTTCTGGATGCAATCCATGCGCTCAGAAATCCATGCCACATTTACTTGTGAACTCGTCATCATCTTCAAGAGATGCCGGCGCTCGGCCTCGCAGAATTCAATCCGAGATTGAATAGCCGCGATCTTGAATTTGCGCCTCGAATCCATAGAGGCTCACCCACCCACCGCAGGGCAAAAAAGTTGATGTCATTACGGGTCAATCAAGGCCGACGGCAGCTCTCAAGTCACGTCGCACCACTTTGGCCACTCGAACAGAAGGAGCGGACGAGCACCACACCAAACCGCTTTCAAATGAAACGCTGAAAGCCGCTCTCGCGTTAGATGCTGCGCTCTTGAGTTCTTAGCGGACATCCAGCGGAAAGAGTGAAGTACCCGCTTAATGGTGACCCCGGGAAGATTCGAACTTCCGACCTACGGTTTAGGAAACCGACGCTCTATCCATCTGAGCTACGGGGCCACTTTTAAATCAATGAGTTACGTGAACTCATTTTTGTTTGGCTCGCTTTAGAGCACAGTTGCATACTCCCCATAATTCTCCAGGAGATCAGAAAGACGGTGCGCTTTGAAGCTCGCCAAACCACGCTATCAACAGGTTAGCATTCAGAAGGTTCCACGCACACAGGGCTGAGTTTGAAATGCTCTTTTCAGCGATTAGGCAAACGGCTAATCCTCCCATCTCGGGAGACCCCGAATTCTCTGTGGTGTCCTGAGAGTTCGTTGCTGGCGAGAAGAGAGCTTTGTTCGACTAGGGCGAGAGCCGCTCAGGCACCGATCCCTCCGTTTTTCCCAAGGGATTTCTTCCGTTATTTCTTACAGTGAGCTTTTTCAATGGATCCTTGGAAATTACCGCTGCAATTGCGTGCATAGCCGCCTCGGTTGTCCTGATACAGCCGTTCGTCCGATAGTACTGAGCCTGAAAATGCCCTTGCACGAGAGGCTTGGACGAGAGAATTCGAGAGTCTTTTGAGTGCTGACGACCAGCATGGATTCCAACACCGGTGTGAATCTGACCACCGTACTTGATCGGAGCAAGCTTCAGAATTCCAAGACTCCCGTACGTACCATCCGCTGCATCTACTCGCGGATTGCCGTGCTTCTGAGGTACCCTCTGGGAAGATTTCTCAAATTCATACTCTCCATCAGGAATCCACGTTATGTATGCTTCCTTTTTGGTGGTCCGAAAATCGCTATTTGGACCGCCAAAGTTGCTGGCTTGCCACGAACCTATCAAGGCTCCGGATTTGTCATAAAAGCTCAGGTTTAGCTCATCACCGTCGAACACTAAATGAGACATATTCTCCCGCCCTGTCGTTGACCAAAACTATTCTCTAGCCCTTGAATGGGGGATGTACAAACGGGAGCTGAACTTCCTCGCCTGGCGTGATTTCCGGTCCGGCGTTATTCCGGCGATTCAATACTTAGCGCCGGTGCGCCTTTCGAAAATGAAGAACCTTTTTGGCGGCGGAAATCTCCGACTGAACCGCTTTGCACTCTGTCTGGACTGAAGAACTTGCGCAGCCTTCCCATCCCGAAGCGTTCTGAATCAGATCTTCTGCGAGGGCCGCGTCATTGGTCGCGAGAGCCCGCCTTGCCGCTTCGGTGCACTTTATGACAGTTTGATCGGCCACGAGTTGTACGCGCGCACCGAGGCGCTTCTCGATTTGAGTTGTGCCCGCAACTGTTGGCTCACCCAGCGTGGACACGCCCTGCAAGACCCCAGCGCCATCCTGTGTCTCCAACCTCGCGTACACAGCTCCCATCGACTCCAGACGTTTTGCCTCGTTTTCGAGCATCGCGACGCAGGAATCAAGTTCGGATTGCACGCGTCCGTTCTGCTTTATCCCTGCTGGCTCAATACGGATAAGGCCAATGGCCGCGTCCAAAAGCCCCAGGTCGCGCAGCGTTCGAACCTCCGAAACAACTTGGTCGACTCTCTGCTCGAGTGCCTTCTGTTCGTGCGCGGCTTCCTCGAGCTGGCGGCGAAGCGAAGGCTCATCGACTCGTTGCAGGACTGGCGTAAGCAGCTTCACGACCCCCTCGTAGTCCTGATCGGCAAGCAGCTTCTTTGCCTCCAGAAAACTCCGCTCCACAAGGTCTTGAGAAACGCGCTTTGTCGCAGCCGTTCTGGAGATCTCGAGCAACTGTGCCAGTTCCGGTGAGGAGAGTCCCTCCTTCTCGCACTGTTCAAGGACTTTTACGGTCTCCAGATAGAGGTTGTCTTCCAGAAGCACGCGCGCCTCAGCAAGATACTTCTTCAGCGCTTGTTCCCTCTGCTCTCTTGCAAGTTTCTGGGACACGGCCGACTCGAGCTTCAGCAGATCGGGATTTCTCGGCAATCGTACAAGGGCCTCACGAATCCGCTCAAGTGCGTCCGAAGGAGCAAGGCGCCTCACAGCCTCGTTTACGTCGGCCACGAGTTTCTTGTTCCGGTACTCTCGCAAGCGAGGATCGAGCTGCATCTTCAATCGCAACAAGGTAGGTTCGGTCGAGAACTGTTCGAGTGCGGAAAGCACCTCGTCGCTTGCCGCCTGCAGTTGCTCCAGGGTGATCGCTCCCGCGACCCTTTCTTCAAGGGTGTTCACAAGGCGCTTCCGGTCATCCTGTCGGATTGCCTCGGCAAGTTCATCTTTGAAATGCATTATGTCCGGATCGGCGGGATCGAGCTGCTCGGCCTCTGCAAGCGCATTTGCCGCATCCTCCAGGTGATGCGCAGCGACATTCTCTTGAGCCTTGTCAAGCAGATTCCGAATCCTGACTCTCCTGCGCTCAGCCTCAGCTTCTTTCTCCAATGCATTGCAGATCGCGAGGATGCGAGAGTCGCCGGGGTCCAGGGTTGCAGCCCGCTTGGCAAACTCGCTTGCAGACTCATAATTGCCCGAGTTTCGGGCAGCTTCTGCTTCGCGCAGGAGCTTTTGAACCTCTTCCTTTGTTTGCTTCCCCTCCACGGCCTTCGCCATTAAAGCTGCGACTTCTGCGCTATCGGGATCCAACTGCGCGGCTTCTGCACATGCGGCTTTGGCCTGTTCCCAGTTGCGTGCATCGATCGCATCCTGGGCGGTCCGGGTTAGCCGCTCTACTCGCCGGTGAATTTCTTGACGGGTCAGCAACTGGTTTACGTCGGCGATGAGTTTCTTAGCTTCGAGATGCTGATAGTCAATGCGGAGTATCTGACTGATCAGCTTCTTGGCATGAACCAAATTCCGCTCATTGACGGCGGCGCGCGCCTCTTCCAGCAGTTCCGTGACACGCTGTTTCTTGAGCTGTGCTGAAACCGCATTCAGATCCGCGGCCATATCGCTTGCGCTCGAATAGCGATCCTGAACCCTTTTCGCGAGCGCGCTCTCGAATATCTGATCGAGTTGGGGAGGATAAGACGGCAGGTACTTTCCAAGCGGAGGCGGGTCTTCCTGAAATATCTTGTTGAGAATTTCGGGATATTCGGCTTCAAAAGGGAGCACCCCCGTAAGAAGCTGATATAGAACCACACCCGCGGAGAAAATGTCGGATCTGCCGTCAAGCGGATCGCCTCGCAAACGCTCAGGCGCCATATACGCAGGCGTTCCCACCAGAGTGCCGGCGCGCGTCATACCCGTGTTCATCTGCTGCTCGCCGGCTCGGGCGATGCCGAAATCGAGAAGCTTTACTAAACCGTCTTTCTGAACAATGATGTTGGCGGGCTTCACGTCTCGATGAATAGTTCCCTGCGAGTGCGCATAGGCAAGCGCTGCGCAAACCTGCTCGACGATGTCCAGCTTGTCGCCGAGGTGCAGAAGCGCGTTCTCGCGGATCAGGCGGTCTAGCGGCTCGCCGTCGAGGTATTCCATGACGATATATGGCAAGCCATCTTCATCTCCGAAATCGTAGATGATGACGATATTCGAATGGCGGAGATTCCCGGTGTTCCCTGCTTCCTTATAGAAGCGCTTCAGCATCTCAGGATCGCCGGAGAATCCTTCGGTCAAGGTCTTGATCGCAACGTTCCGACCGATCCGGGAATCCCGCGCACGATACACGACGCCCATGCCGCCCCTGCCGAGGACGTCAAGAACCTCGTACTTTCCAATTCGCGCCGGAACCGGTGTGCTAGACTCTTCGCCCAAATCCGTCCTCCTGCACGCTCGATCTGCGACCCAGCGGCCTGCTTAGCCGACGTTCGCGTCCCTGCCGATATCTCTGAAGTTGTACCGGTCGATCAACAACTGTTTGGCTCTGGCCCGTTCTGGCGTATCCGCAACCTGAGTGCAGTTGAGATAAAGGATGTAAAGCTCTGCCGCCCCGTCAAAATCTCCGTCCCTGGCCTTTCGGTCGGCTGTGGCCAGCACAATTCCGGGCAGTTCAGAGACTTTTTGCCGAGCTGCTTTGATGAGTTCATCCCGTGCTTCATACGTTGCCTTGTCGAAGAATTCATTGTCGTTCGGAATTGTTCCGTCACTGCGAACACCCTTCGTGTCTTCGGGTTTTACGTCCTTCAGGACGGAATACGATTTTGGCACATCCTTTTGAATCGGGATTCTCGGCACCACTTCGGTTCCAGTGCTGTCCAATATACGAAATTGCAGCGCCACTGTGATCTTGAGGCTATACGTCACCTCGGAATACCGGTACTGACGCTCTATCCTCTGGGATTTCTCCCTCGGTATGGCATCGAGTTTTGCCTGCAGATCCTCGAGTTTGGCCTGATCCTGGTCCACAATGTTCTTTGCATCGTTGATTTCTTTCTTGTGTCCGTGGGCTACTGCCCCGTCAAGTTCGCTCCGAGCAGTCTGCAGAGCGGCAGAAACATGCTGAACGTCCCTGTTGGCCAGGACCCAGGCTTCGTTCGGAATTCTCTCTTCGCCGGCACCGTACATTGAATCCTTGGTGACCGTGCTCTCGAGTCGTTACCATGCCGTGCTCGAGCACATCTCCAATCAGATGAAAATTCGGCGGAACGACAGTGTTTTCATTTCGAATCACTTTGACCGAAAGTCCTCCTGTTGACTCCAGTCCGGTAGCGAAAGCATCCGTGAGCTGCCCTGCAACTCGGTCATTCTCACGTCGAGATGTCTGGTCCCGGAAGTCTACCAAAACTGAGAGTAGGGATTTGAGCAGGTGCGCCTGAGTCGCCTTTTCTACCTCATCATGGATTTCGCTGGAATTGATCGGCGACTTGTACTGAAGGGCCTCGGAGAGATACGTCCAGCCAACGTTTGCGCCGGTTCCATCGGGCTTTCCCAGGTAATGCCTGCCCTGCTTGAGGTAATAGGCGCTGAGATCTTCTGCGAGGATCGAGATAGTATCCTGCAGGCCCGGATCATTCGTGATGCGATAGCAGCGCTGGAGCAAATCGTATGCCCTTTGTATTCCGATCTCGTCGCTTATGCCGTTGATCGGTTCATGCGCTTTCTTCTGACCCTTTGCAGCCGCTTGCGCGGCCGCGAGATATTTGTCCTTGAGAGCCTCAAGACGGTCGGCAACAAGCGCCCGCTGCTCTCGTGGAAGATCGTCCAGTACCTCGTATGCGGAAATTATGTTACCGCTGCTTTCGAGATCCGTGCTCTTCTTAGTTGCTGCGTCCGCCGCGGCCTTGGTTCCGGCAATCTGTTCCCGCTCCTTCGCTGTCTTCAGCAGACTCGTTACATCGGGGCTGGGAGAAAGATCGCCGGCCTTCGTCAGCGCTTTTACAACGCCTCCCCAATCCGACTCTTCCTCCAGCTTCTTCGCGGATGCAACATATAACGCCGAGATAGCGCGCAGGGATTGAGATACCTTTGGGTTTTCCTCTGAAAAAGCTCGCAAAGGGAGAATCGTCTGCGCCGCCTCGTCCAGATGTTTTGAGGCGATGAACGAGTCGCAATCTTTCAGGATCTTGTCAAAGGACGCGCGAGCCTGTTTAGTCTGGTTTTCGGCGTCGATCACCTCCGGCGAAGATGGCTCAACCCCGAAGGCTGCATCCGCCAACCTCTCGGCCGTCACGAGGTTGCCATATCCAGGATTACGGTTCTTTAACGCTTGCCGATATAGATCCAGTTTGCCCAGCGAAGAGGTGCTCAGAGCGATCACGTCCGCATGTACCCTGTGATCGAGTTCTATCGTTGAAGGGTTCGTCGGAATCAGATCTCGAGCCTGATCGACCAATTGTCGAGATTCTTTCAGCTTGTCGTATGCGGGGCTCTCGGATTCTTTGCTCTTTTCAAATGCCTGAAAGGCAGAGGTTCCCGCTTGCACATAGAGTTGAGCCAGCGTCTTCCTGGCGTTGCTCGAATACTGTCCTGTTGAGTACTTGCCGAGGAATCCCCGCCAGGCACTAGCGTCGCCCGCACGTTCAGCGCGCAGATATTCTGCGAGTTCCAGATCCGGTGCAGCAACAAATACCAGCTTCACACCAGGCTTCAGCGGAGGAATCTGGGTAACCAGTTGCTGTGAGCCCGGAAGGATTCTGCCTTCCAGAACGGCTTTGTCAACAAGGTCGGACAGGCTATAGTCGCCCTTATCAAGCTTGAGATTCCCGGGCACCGAGCAGGCAGGTGCATCCGTTCCACGAATCAGCGTGAGAACACCCTTGTTATCGCGCTCTAGGGACATTCCGGGAGCAAGTGCGACCTTCGCCAGCTTGTGATAGGCGGACTTATCAATTCCGGCCCCGTCTGTGCAGAGGTACACCTCGTTCTTGCCGTTCAACACAAAATCGGCGATCTGCACAAAGGACTGCCCGCCACTCCCAGGATAGATCTCAATCGCGGTCAATCCGACAGTCTTGGCAAAGGATTGACGCGGAACCAAGGTTAGTAGAAATGTGAAAAGCAAGGACAGCAAGCGCAGCCGTTTGGCCGACCCAACGGGAAAAGGCGACTTCATTTGGCCCTCATGTGCTAGAAGCTGCGATGATTTTGAACCGGGGAAACCCACTTACACTGTGGTATATTGGCCCCCACTGTACCAATTCAACGGCACAGGACGCAACATAAACTCTTTCTCCTCCACAAGACGGACATGGGACACCAGTCGAAGAGCGCCACGACCGAAACGTTTGAGTCTGCTTTCAGCAGAAGTGCGCCCTGCAAGATCGAAATGCTTTTTCGATTCTGGGCTCCTGGATCGAAGGCGGCGGATCACTCGTCTGGCGAACCGGCTACCGTTCAACATCCCGGAGTGCTCGCGCTGATCGAGGATATAGTCGCCTCTAAACGAGGCACTTTTCTGTCGAAGCAGGGTCGCCTTTATGCCACCGGGTTGCGACAGGCTTCAGATGCCCTGGTCATTTCCCGACAAGTACAGCTGGGAATGCAGGGTTTTCGTGGGTGTCACTGCACCGAACCTGTTGCTCTTTCGATCGCGATTGACGTGTGCAGCAACCTCGCGGAGGCTTCGGATTCCGAATCCCCGAATAGCGCGGCCTCGACCGTAAATTCCGAGTCGGAGCCAATGAGCAACGGCCAGGAACCATCCCACGATTTGTTAACGCTTTTGGAGCTTTCGCGGCCGGCACAAGTGCTGGTCACGCATGAACTTTACCAAAGACTCTCGTTGATGCGAGGCTTGCCGCTGAGTTCTTTCTCCGGCAGGTTTGGAGTTTTCGAATATCTGTGGACGACGAAAGACAAGCTCGAACTCTTCCAATCCGAACCTCAGCTTACGCTCGCGGCACTGCCACCCCCGTTGCCAGCGCCAGAACCCATCGAAGCAGCTCATGTTGAAATCAGAACTGATCCCGCCGAACTCGAAGCAGCGCAAGCTGACATCAGGATTGGTCTCGGCAACACCTGGAAAGAACCCGCCAATACCCATGTGCAGGCAGAAGCACCTGAGGACAAGAAATTCTCCCTCAGGCCGGGGCATCTAGTGGCATTTGCGGCCGTCGCGCTCATATTGATTTTCGGGGGGGTCCTGGTCGTCCGAAATATTTTCAGAGCCTCAGAGCAGCCCTCCACAGGAAGTGGACCTGGAACCTTAAACAAACCGCCATCGGTGTCTGCGGATGGGCCTGTCCCTGCCCCGTCAGCTGCCCCAAAGGCCAGCCCGCTGAACTCAAGTCCGCAGGCAAAGCACGAGACTAAGTCGGCGCCGCCAAAAGTGGAGGCGCCTTCGACCCAACCAGAAGACGCCAAAGCGAATCCGGTGCTTGCGAATCCTGTCGAGGCGCCGAGCAACCCGGAATCAAAGCCATCCGCAAGGTGTGCCTGGTCGTCGGGCGAGCTTCCGCGCTACGACAGCCTGGCGGAGCAATACAGGCAAAGCGGTGATTACGCCAGGGCGCATCGGCTCTTTCAGCAGGTTTTGGATTGCGATCGCTCGGACGCAACGGCGCGCAAGGGACTGGACAGAACAATTGCCGCGGAAGCACAGAGCGCACAGTAGAGACTTTCGATTCCCCAATCGCATGTCTTAGGTACAATTCCCCGAAGTCCGAAGACAAGATGGCTTTCAGATGCACTTTGAAGCCTTCCCCGCGAAGAGACTTTGGGCGTAGACTCGATGCTATTCCGAAAGGAGCGAGAGTATGCCAATGCAGGTTTGCATGGGAGCAATGATGCAATGCTCCTTTGGGATGGCTCCGAGTTCTCTCGTCGTGCTCCCCACAAACAGGGTCCTCACCGATCAAATGCCGGACGCGAACATCATGGATCACATCCCGATGACGAACATCATGCCCTTCGGGATGTGCATGTCCCCATCCAATCCCACGGTCGCGGCGGCAACTGCCGCGGCGCTGGGTGTTCTAACGCCGATGCCGTGCATTCCCGCGACACCCGCGCCATGGGTTGCAGGAGCACCAACAGTTTTACTCGGAAACTTTCCCACGCTCGACAACGTTTCACAGTTGATGTGCATATGGGGCGGAGTCATCATGTTCACGAATCCGGGTGAGATGACCGTCGAGGTTCCGTAGCGTCCGTCGCAAATTCCGGAAGGACCTGTCCGCAAGGCATCGCCGCCGGCAACAGGTTTGGCACACTTTGCAGTTCTGTCAGGGAGGATCCGTGAACCGGGACGAGGCCATCTTGAAAATGACCCAGGCATCAAGGTTCACTTTCGATTTCGCCGCGGCGACGGATATCGGCTGCAAGCGAAGCAACAACGAAGACAGCTTCGGCTACGATGCAAACCAGCAGATTTACGTCGTCTGTGACGGCATGGGCGGAGGCGCCGCGGGTGAGGTCGCCAGTGCATTGGCTGTGCGAACGCTTATCGAGTCGTTCGACTCAACAGCGATCAACCCAACGCCTGGCAGTGAATCCTTTCCAGTCGAGGAACGGTTGATGGCTTCAATCCTCGAGGCCAACAGAGTCGTATGGAAGGCCGGATCGGAAGATCCTGAGCTGCGGACCATGGGAACCACGTTGGTGTGCGCCTGCCTGGATCAGGAACGGATGATCATCGGCAATGTCGGGGATAGCCGCGCATATCTTCTGCGGGGCAGCGATTGTATCCAGATTACGCTGGACCATTCCTTGCTCGAAGAGCAGATGCGGCTTAGCAACATTACCCCGGAGCAGGCCGCCGCGTCCGGGCTTCAATCGGTGATCACGCGCGCAGTGGGGGTTGTTGAGGATGTAGAGCCGGATCTCTTTGCCGTGGCATTGCAAATGGACGATTTGCTCCTGCTTGCATCGGACGGTCTTACCCGCTATGTGCAGACCCAGGACATCGCAGCGTTGATCCTGAGCGGATCTGACGTAGCAGCAATCTGCAACTCCCTCATCGAGCACGCGAAGGAACAAGGCGGCGCCGATAACATTACTTGCATTCTGCTGAAGGTGGTTGATGCATCGAGCGCAACGCCTGGGGACTGAGGTTGCCTCCTCGGCTACTTGACGACCGGCAAAGCGCACCCAAGTCCACTAAAGAATTCCGGCATCAATACCTCGGCGCCCGGGCCGGAGAGCTCGAAACTGGCCATCTTCGGAGTTCCACCGCTGCCACTTGCCTTGCGACCCGCGAACGTTACGTCGATAGGGAAATCGATGCGATACCCCCCGGATGTTCGACTGATCCGGGTGCCGGTGTGCACCAGTTGAAAAAGCGCATATGTTCCTTGATAGGGTGCGACTTCTGATGAGTCCACTTCGAGAGACGCCTGCTGGGCGGTCGCCGCATTCCATTTGAATTCCCGACTGGTTGAACCCTGGGAGATCCGTTGCCCATCGACCACCCAGGTCGCATTGGAGACGCCGCTGCCGGGCATGAATCGCAGGGTGAAGCTGAATGCTGCTGTCTTCTGACCGGGAGGATAGAGCCCCGACGTCACATGAGCTGCGCGCGATATGAATTGAGCGAATCTGGGATTGAGGGGCTGAGGTCCAGACGGCGATGGGACATACTGAGACCCCTGTTGAATGAAATACGGTTTCAAAGTCGTAGCCAGCATCAACGAAATTACCCCCGATTCCGGAGCGAAGACTGCATCCACTTCAGGCATCCGAGCCTGCACGGTTCCGGATGGTGCGAACGGGATCTTGCCAAGGAGTGGGTTAATCGCTCCGCAGATCTTCTGACCACCGCCGTTTGCGGCCGCGCCGGGGCTGGGCGCGAGTTTCGTGACACACTCAATGGGGGCTTTCAACAGGTTCAGTACTGTGCTCTCGCTGTGCCACTGCGAATCAACACTGAAGGCCTGTGCGGCTTGCTGTGCAGCACCATTTGCGGCAACGATTTGCGGAGAAACATTCGCGAAAGCTGCCGCCGGATCCGTGCCCATTGTCGGGCTCTGTGAAGCTAAATCGATCGCGCCTGCCAATTGAGACAACGCTGTGACGTAGGGCTGATTGGGGCCGCCTATGAAATGGTCGGTCGCGTTGGGATCGACAAGTGCCTGAGTCGGCTGAAAGGTTGACTTGATCAGGGGATCGCTCACGGCGGTGTTATGCGAAACCGTGAACAACAGTGACAGCAAGGGAGATGCCGGTCCGGCCAGCGTGTTGAGCCGGGTCGGCGCTTCCTTCAGGGTGCCGCAACCGACCACGTGTGCGCTCAAGAGAAAGGAGTGCCATTCCTTCAGGTAGTCGGACGAATACTGCGCACCCAGATCCTTGCTGATGAGGGCATTGTTCAGCGATTTCCCTGCCTGGTTGCCCAACACCCAGGTTTCTCCCTGCGCATAACGGTCGGGGTGCTGAATCGCGTCCTGCATGAAGGTGAAGCCGGTTCGCGTGAACGCGCCGCGCACGATGTGAGGGGCTACGACAAAGGTCGAAGATCCAGGGTACTGTCGATTGAAATCAATTGCAGTAGCTGGTCTTATCTGCGTCTGTGAGCATTGCCTGGTAGATGCGGGTCTCGGCAAGAAAATTCGAGAGATATCCCTGCGCATGCTCGACGACAGCAGAATCTTGGTCAATGGAATAAGGAGGGGGTTGCCGCTGCAACTCTGCGCCATAGAAGTCGATCTGCTTTTTAGCCAGTTGCTGCCGATCCGGATCCATCTCCTGGTTTCGCGCCCAGTACTGGAAGAAAACGGGAGTAAGAAATTTTGGCTGGCTCTTGGCCGGATAGCTGGTTGTGATCAGGTAAGCCTTCAATGGATCATAGGCCTGGGTATAAGCGGCGAAGTCGCTGGTCGCCTGAGGTGCATCAGGCAATGCACGCAGATAGTTCACGAAGGCTTGCTGCGCGGGATCGAGAAACATCGAGCGAAATCGATCGAAGTAGACTTCCCTTGCCCGCACTTCGAGACGCGCTCCCTGGTAGAGTCCGAATCGATAGCTCCATGGAGTCCCATTTTGTTGGTAGCCGTCCAGCTGCACGATGACCTCGCGCAAATCATCCATCGCGTGCAGATCGTTCAGCGTTGGCAGTACATTCGATGCGGCGCTTGCAGCCGGAAGCGCTTGAGCCGCCGTTGCGATTCGATGCTCCAGGGCAGAGTTCTTGCGGTACGAAATCAACAGAAGAACGCAATAGATCGCGAAGATTAGAGCGAGAGTCCCGAAGAGGAACCTGCGGAAGATTCGCGCCGGCGTGGTCTGCCTGTTGGACGAAAGAGCATGCTTGTCGCCGAGGATGACTTCTGGAAGCAAGCGAGGCAGAAACGTCCACTGCGGCACCCTCGTCGCAACCATGACGCTTGAAGCAGCAGCGGCCTTCGCCTGTTGAGCTTGCAAGGCAGAGATATTCAGAAACTGGGTCGCGCCTGCGTCTTGAAGGGTTCGCGGCTCCGGGGCGGCAGGTGTATTGGCGGCGCGCTCGACAACCCTTGCACGGACACCCGTAAAGTAAAAGCCCCGCAGATAGGGATTCACGCTTAGGTGACTCGGCTTGCAAAGCTCCACAAGATAGGAATTCAGATTCTTCCGCAGCTTGCCGAATTCGCGCGGAAACTCGTACACGCCCGCGATATTGCGCTGCTCGGTTTCGCGGTTAAGCGTCTCGAGGCGAAACTCGCCGAGTTTGTAACATAGTGCATCCAGTACAGCCGACAATGACCGGGAAGCCTGATCTGCATACATTCCGGGAGAAACTTCGCTTAGCGGGAGTGCAGCCCCGAGAACCTGTAGAACCTCTGCTTCAGAGAGGTTGCGCACAAACTCTTCGAAGTGCGGGACCCGGTCCAGTTTCGTCACGATTACATAGACCGGCAGAGGCATTCCGAGCAGCCGGCTGATCTCGCGCAATTGTGCTCCCGTGGCACGTGCGGACGTAAGAGAAGATGCACCGGCGTCGGCAGCAAGAAGTTGTTCCGCGTCGAGGCAAACGATGGCTCCGCGGGGAGCCGCACCTCTCCCGAATGCCGAGCGGTACGCCCGGGCACGGGTGCGCGCAACAAGACGGGAAAGCAGAGCATTGCTTTGTCGAACAATTGATCCCACCTCGACAAGCACTGCCTGACTTGTAAACCAGAGATTCAGAACCCGAGTCTGAACCTGATCGCCCTCGTGCGCGGCCGTGCCAGCCACCAGTTCAGGATCGAGTCCAGACTTGATCACGGTTGTCGTCTTGGCGGAGCCCGATTCACCAAGAACGTAAAGCAGCGGCAGGCTCTCAAAGTTCTTTGCGCCTCGCTGCGAAGTTCGAAGCTTGCGCCGTGCATCATTCAGCAGTAGATCCAGATCCGTGTTTGCTTCGCCACCTGACTGCTCCGCTTCCAGCTTCCGTTGTTTCTTGGCGCGGTTGTGCAACACGAGGATGACGATTGCTGCCGCAATTCCAACGAGAATGACAAGACTGACGAAGACTAGATACGTCGTGCCCTGCAAGTGAAGCAACGAGGCCAGCCCAAACGCCAAGGCAGCAGACACGAGAATGAGGACAACGAGAATCAAATATACGAGCAAGCAGATTCTCCCATGAGATGCGCTTGAAATTTACCCAATTTGTGGACTGGAACTCAACTGAAGCCAGAAGCCGCCGTACGCGAGGAGAGCAATCAGGAACAGCACCAGGGCGGCGACGCCAAGGCCTCGGCTCCATTTGTCTACGCCTGCACCGCGCGAAGTCTCCCGGACCGGTCCTCGGTCAGGCAGAAATGTCAGGGACCCGCGGATACGATCGATCTTTTCCCTTGCCTGGCTTACTAGCGCCCGAATTTCCGCTCCCGATCCTGAGGCGCCCCACTTTCCGATGTGTGGCAGCCCGGAGCCGAAGCTGGTTGTGCTTGAAATCAGTGCGTATTGTCCTTTGAATCCGAGGAGCATGCAGAGGCAGTACACCTCGAGACAATCCGCAGGTTCCTGCGAATCTTCGCGGGCCATAAGCGCTCTCAGATGTTCGAAGAAAACCTCTCCGGCGCGATTGTGGCCGAACATCTCTTCCTGCAAGGGCCTCTGCGCCCAGTCTGCAAAGGCTGGGTTCTGCAACTTAAGCACGCTTTCATCCAATAAGGCGACCACCGCGAAAAATGCCAGCTGATTCGCTTCGCTGGAATAACCGAATGACTTGGCCTGCTCCATAGCGGACTTCAACGCAGCCCGAATGCTGGTTCGAAAAGCCTGGGAGTTCGATACTCCGGCCTGTTGCATCGATTGCAATCGCAGGACAATGGTAATCGCGTTCTCATAACAGGAGGCAAGGCTATGGGTTCGCTGCACGCTTTCTTGCGTCATTGGATCTCCGATGGCGCACAGGAACATCCGGGCGAAGTTAGGAAGCAAACGGCACTGCAGCCATCCAGCGCAGGGAAGTCGGTGCGTAAGCCAATAAGAGCATACCTCAACCCTTGTTGTGCAGTAGATACTTATGCTGATTGGCTGAATTCTGCAGATAAAGGTGAAGGAGTTTCCCCTGACTCGAGACGCCAACCAAAGGTGCTCTTTACGGCGCTGCTGAGCCCGTGTAATCTTCGCAATTAACCCTACTCGCGTTTTGAGGATCACCCCACATGCAGCCAGATGACACAAGTCCGACACCAAAGAAAAGCGAGCAGGACGAACCTCTCGGCGCCACGGAGATGTTTCTCCAGGCCTTCGGGTCAGCCTCCAAGCCCGCAGACAGCCATACTGATCCCCTGAAGCCGCAAGGCGGCGAGACGCAGCCCGCCGGACCCGGACAAACGATCGCGGGGGGCCTGAGGGACGGGGCGTCTTCGCCGCGAACAACAATTCCAGATCCGTCTGTGCAAACCAGACCTGCACCCGGGGAGTTCACCCAGTTGGTACAACGGCTGAACACCCGTCCGAGTTTTGTTCCGCCGGCAGGGCCGGCTGGGCCTCCGACTCAGCCGCACGAAAACAACATCGCCAGGAAATCTGAATCCGGTTCGCAGGCGCCATCCGAATCGGCGCCTGGCGACTTCACGCGCATCTTCCTTGGGAGCTCAAGCCCTTCTGTCGGCAAGACTGGTAGCGAACAACCGCCGCAGGCGGCTGCCCCGAGCCCCGCACCCGCAAAGGGTTTTTCTTCGCCCGGTGGTTCCGATTCCGTTTCAGGTGAAGGAAGCTTCACAGAGCTCTTCAAGGCCGGCTCCCCCAGGCCCGAGACGCCTCCAGCGCATGTCCGCCCGGACCCAACGTTGTCGCCGTCCGCACCCATCCGTGCGGCCAAGGATCCCTTCACGAAAGAGCAATTTCGTCCAAAGCCCGCGGAGACGGGTTCTGTCGGAAGCCCTCCGATGCCCAGTCCAACGGAGTTATTGGCATCCTTAGGGTCAACAAAGACTTCTCCTCCGGCCAACAAGCAGCCAGAGGTGCCGCCTTATCGACCGGCCCCCCCAGTCTCCCCACCCATCGACAACCGCCCTGCAAATCCGTTCGATTCGGAAGCCGCGGGAGTCACGCGTTTCATTCAGAGACTGTCAATTGAAACCCCTGCCCCCATCGCACCTCCGCCGACCGTTGCCGCAGGACCGCCAGTCAGCTCGGATCCGGGAGAGTTCACGCGTATCATTTCAAGCAGCAGTCTCAGGCAGGCGGAAGCCCAGGAAGCGCCTGTCCCCGCAAGGCCTGCCGCTCCGCTCCGCTCCAGTTAGTCCGGCTCCGGCCCCGCTGCCTCAAGTCCAGGCGATCCCAAGAGTGATGGCGCCTGCCGTTCCAATCCCGGCAAAGCCGGCGGTCCATGTACCCCCGCCGCCGGCGATCCCAACTCCTGCGGCTCCCGCGCTCGCCGCACCTAAGAGCAAGATGGACGGCCTGGTGCCGATCCTGCTGGTCGTCAATACCTTTTTACTGGTTTTGATTCTGATCACACTGCTGTTCGTGATCAAGGCGCGGTAATTCAGGGAAAGCAGAACTCCGGAGAATCAACAGGTCAAACTCACTCAGACGAGAAGGCCCATCTCCCGCAGCAGCGCGTCGGTACGCTCGAAGCTATCGATAAGGATGATTCCCTGTGCGCGCGCCTTGCCGGCCCAGCGCGTGGCTTCGTCTTCACTGAATTTCAATTCCATCAAGAGAGTTACCAGCTCGTCATAGCTGGTCGCGATCGCCGGGCGGGTGGTCATCCGGCCCGCGTAAGGAACGAAGACGATTTCAAAATGGGGTTTGCTGCCCTCCGAGGCGGGCTTGGCCGTAATGCGAAGATTGCCCATCAGTTTCGCCATTCACCCCTCCGTTCATCAACGGTCATCCAGCGTGACACTGTGAGGTCATTGTAAGTCTGCCATAAACCTATGGCAGGCCATGAGCTTGCGCGCTGAAGCGCATAGAGCTGCTCACGTTGCAACCATGAATCCTCGTTCGATCAGTTTGCGAATCATGGAGAGGCATTCGGTTCTGACCTTCTCGATCGGCGCGTTCGCGCTGGACGCAAGTTTCTGAATCAGATGCTCTGCGGTATTCGTTCCGTCGCAGGTGACCAGGAACTCCGCGACGAGCGGCTGGAGCCCCATATGAAACGGGAACCCGCTCACGAGCCGAAGAGTGAGAGACTCAGCCCGCCATTGGCTCTGGGCCTGCGTGCAAAGCTGTTCCAGTCGCACGTGGGGGCCCAGTTTCGGGCGAATTGCGAGCAGCTTCTCGTCGGTGTCGTTCTCTTGGAGAATGTCGTGAGCGGCGAACGTGGATTGGACCATCTCTCCCAGATCCCCGTTGGGCGAGCTGGGAACCTCTTCGATGCGCACCCAGTTCTTGCCGTCGCGGCGGCGCATTACGATCACGCCGTCGTGGATTGCTTCGACTTCGCGCTGACGATAGTAGGTCATGAATCCGTCATACTGATCCGCGTCCCGGGAGATGTCCTGCGATGTCTCCCGGATTCGGTGCTGGGCATACTCTTCCGGGTTCTGGGTCAGACCCTTCATCACCCAGGCGTCGCAACCTGTATCTTCCAACCACTCCGCGATTCGCTCTTGCCACGACTGACCCCGGACCTGGGCCCATTCGCAGAGCATTTCCAGGTAACCATCCTCGTTCAGATATGCAGGTGCTTCCTTCACGAGTCGTCTGCATAGACCATCGAGTTCCATTGGGTTGTCGCAGAAAAGATACCCTGCTTGCGGAGTAATGAAAAAGGGCGGATTGGAAAGTATAAGATCGAACCTGCGATCCTGCACGGGAGCAAAGCAATCTCCGGAGAGGACCTCTATGTTCTCCACACCGTTCAATCGCGCGTTAAACTGTGCAAAAACTACGGCCCTCGGGTTCAGGTCAGTGGCTACAACCGAGTCGCTGTGACGGGCGGCCCCCAGGCTGAGAATGCCGCTCCCAGTACCCAGATCGAGAGTTGCACGTGAGTGCCGGCGCACTGCAAACCGTGCTAGAAATTTGCTGGTCGGGTTAGGCCAGAGAACCAGGTCAGAAGCCCGGTTCTCGATCGCAATCGGATGATCCGCTGCAACCAGAAACCCTTCGATCGGCAAAAGCATGGCTGGAGCGATGTAATCGTCTCCATTGGACTCGAGCAGCCCAGCTTCCAGCAATAAAGATAGAAACGACTCGGGCATCACCTCCGCGATCCGAGCCCGGCTCTGTGCGCGTCCCATCCAGAACCACCGCACCAGCGAATTGATCAGAGTAGGTTCGGACGTCCGGTCCAGCAGACGCGCATGGTTACGTAACTGCCTGGAGGGCAGTTCCGCGGCTCCCAGAGACTTACGGAGGTTCGATTCGGTGTAGCCAACTTCTTCAAGCCACGTCCGAAGCCGACAGGAAGCCTCTTGCGATAACGGATTTAGCATGAGAAATCCAAAATACCATCGCGAACATACAGATCGCGTTTCTCGATCAAAAATAAACTCGCTCGTGAATGCTGACTCCCCTGGGAAAATTCATTGCCGATTGCCCGCGTCAGATTTTGTCTTGACCGGCTTATGCCTGTGTGGTATCAACTAGAACGCGCAACCAGCATACGTTCGGCGTGTTGGAGGTCGTCTCCCTAGTTTCACCCCCGAAGTTCCCCAGGACGCTCCAATTCCGGACACAGTGTTGGTTGTGTGCGTGGTTTCTCTCGCTTCAGAACACCCAATCTAGCGACGCTCAGTGAGTCGTCGACCATCGCCAAAAGCAATTAAGTCAGGGGATCGTGTATGGCTAAGCAAAGTGCGCAGCATAAGCTGGACCGGGTGCGTCCTCCCCGAGTCCAGATTACCTACGACGTCGAGATCGGCGGCGCTATTGAGATCAAGGAACTGCCCTTCGTGGTCGGTGTGCTTGGAGACTTCACCGGCAATCCGGAACAACCGCTTCCCAAACTGAAGGAGCGCAAGTTCGTCGAGGTGAATCCCGACAACTTCGATACGGTACTGGAAGGAATGAAGCCGCATCTCTCCTTCGCCGTCGAAAACAAGCTCAGCGACGACCCGGATGCGCCCAATCTCAAGGTCGATCTGAAATTCAGCAAATTGGACGACTTCGAGCCGGCAAACGTTGCCAAGCAGGTGAAGCCGCTGAAGGAATTGCTGGATCTGCGGACACGGCTGTCCGACCTGCGCGGATCATTGCAGGGCAACGACAAGCTCGAGGAACTGCTTGCTCGAAGCTGTGGGCAACACCGAGAAGCTGGACAAGCTGAAAGACGAAATTGGCACTGGAGGGTCCAATGGCTGAAGCAGCATCAAATAAAACGCCCGCTGCTGCCGTTGTCGAAACGCAGGAAGGAAGTCTGCTCGATCAAATTGTCGAGCAAGGCCGGTTTGGAGCCGAATCTAGCGCTCGGGAGCGCGGCAAGGACCTGGTCAAGGAGTTTGTCGCCCAGGTGCTCGATGGCTCCATGACCGTCGCCAAGGACGCCGAGATGATGATCAATGCGCGCATCGCGCAGATCGATCACCTGCTCTCGCTCCAGCTGAACGAGATTCTGCATCATCCCGCAGTTCCAGAAGCTGGAAGGCTCCTGGCGCGGGTTGAAGTACCTGATGGATCAGAGCGAAACCGGCGTGGGACTGAAGATCACGGTCCTGAACGCCACCAAGAAGGAACTGCTCCGCGACATTGAGAAGGCTCCGGAGTTCGATCAGAGCGCGCTGTTCAAGAAGGTCTACGAGGAAGAGTACGGCGTCTTCGGCGGCGCTCCGTTCGGCGCGCTGATCGGCGACTACGAATTCGGCAAGCATCCCGAAGATATGGCGCTGCTGGAAGGCATCTCGCACGTCGCGGCCGCGGCCCACGCGCCGTTCGTGAGCGCGGCCGCTCCCGACCTGTTCAACCTGGAGAGCTATACGCCGCTCGATGCGCCGCGCGATCTGGCCAAGATCTTCGACAGCACGGAATACGCGAAGTGGAAGTCGTTCCGGCAGAGCGAGGATTCTCGCTATGTCGCGCTCTGCCTGCCTCGCACGCTTGGCCGGCTGCCCTACGGCAGAGAGACCAAGCCGGTCGATGAGTTCAGCTACGAAGAGCACGTGGACGGCACCGATCACTCCAAGTATCTGTGGATGAACGCCGCCTACGCGCTTGGCATCGAAGATGACGCAGTCGTTCTCGCTGTACGGCATGTGCGTCGCGATGCGCGGCGTGGAAGGCGGCGGCCTGGTCGAAGGCCTGCCGGCCCACAACTTTCGCAACCGACGAAGGCGACCTGGCGCTGAAGTGCCCCACCGAAGTTCCGATCACCGATCGCCGCGAAAAGGAACTGGCCGATCTGGGCTTCGTGCCGCTGGTGCACTGCAAGGGCACGGACTACGCCGCGTTCTTCAGCGTGCAGAGCTGCCAGAAGCCGAAGCTCTACGACACCGATTCGGCCAACGCCAATGCGCGGCTTTCGACGCAGCTGCCCTACATCATGGCGGTCTCGCGCTTCGCTCACTATCTGAAGGCGATGATGCGCGACAAGATCGGCAGCTTCATGTCGCGCGAAGAAGCAGAACGGTTCCTGAATCGCTGGATCACGAAGTATGTCACTCCCGACGACACGGCTTCCCCGGCGACCAAGGCGGAGCGTCCGCTGCGCGAAGCGCGCATCGATGTCAGCGAGGTTCCAGGCAAACCCGGCGTCTATCGCGCCGTCGCTTTCCTGCGGCCCCACTTCCAGCTCGACGAACTCACTGTTTCGCTTCGGCTGGTGGCCGAGCTGCCTGCGGCAGCAAAGTAGCGCGTACGTTTCTTTAGCCCCGAAGCCTGAGCGGTGGCATGCCTGCCGTTCTCAATTGCACGCAGTAGAACGACTTTAGAAGGAGATTTGCAATGGCGGTGAATGCGTACCTCATCATTGATGGCCGACCCGGACCCAGCACCAGCAAGAAAGACGCCATCGATATTCTCTCGTTCAGTTTCGGCGCCAGCCAGACTGCGGTAATTGGCGTTGGTTCTTCCGGCGGCGAGGCTCGCTCCGGGCCGCGCTAACCTCAACGACATCACCATCATGAAAGTGGTCGACAAAGTATCGCCTCTGCTCTTCGACGATTGCGTTACCGGCAATTACCTGAAGAAGGTGGACATCATTTACGACAAGCCGATGGGCGATGACCAGCAGGATTACTACAAGATCCACCTGGAAGATGCCCTGATCACTTCGATCCAGCACTCAGGCTCAAGCGAGAATCCGGTCGAATCGATCAGCTTTGCCTACAGCAAGATCAAGGTGAGCTATAACCCGGAGGAGGAAGGCACGCTGAAGGGCTTCATCGACAAGGGTTTTGACGTACTCAAACTGAAGCCGTGGTAACCGGCGGGCAAGCAGGCAAACGATGCCCGTAAATCCAAAAGAGCTCTTCAAAGCAGGAAAGGTGCGGGAAGCCGTAGAGGCGCTCACGGCATACGTTCGTGAGCACCCCTCGGACACGGCCCAGCGCACCTTCCTGTTTGAGTTGCTTGTGTTTCGCTGGCGACTATGCGCGCGCTGAGAAGACAACTCTGCCGTTCTTGCCGACGGCAGCGTTGAGAAGGAAACAGGCGCGATTGTTTATTACGCCGCGCTACATGCCGAGAAGACCCGGCATGAGCTCTTCGACAAAGAGGAGTTCCCCGGGGATTCACCAGCATCTCCGCGCGGGCGAATTGAACGGCAACCATTCACCGAGCTTCGCGATGCCGATCCTCGAATTGGGGCTCGGCTTGAGGTTTTCGCGGCAGGCGCATACTTGTGGCTGCCATTCGAGCATGTGGCCTCACTGGAAATGAGTCCTCCGCAGCAGATTGCGGGATACCCTTTGGTCTCCGGCCATCGTTCAGGCGGCCCCATCGTTCAAGGGAATGGAACTTGGAGAGGTGCTGATTCCGGCTATCTACCCGTTCTCTTGGAAGAAACAGGACGAAGCAGGTTTGGCTGGGCAGAATCACGGAGTGGCCGGCAGACTGACAATGGCCAGGACTCTGCCGGTCGGCCAAAAGACACTGCTTGTGGACGGCGAGGAGTTTCCATTTCTTGAGGTTCGGTCACTCACGTTCTTCCATGCAACAAACGGCGCAGAGAGTGATGCTTAGGACTTGCGAGTCGAAAGGGAGCAGTCGATATGCCACTTCGAGAAGACATATTTGCTCCCATTCCCGGAGAGAATCCGAGCGGACTGGACCTGCGCTACGACTCGACCCTTTTGATCTTCGACAAGATCAAGGAAGCCCGTCGGCAGGATGACGGCTTAGCCCAGGGCGACTGGCAAAGCGAACGCAAGACGGCCAATTTTTCTCTCGTTGTAAAGCTCGCGCAGGACACACTTGCAACTGCTTCGAAGGATCTGCAGCTTGCGGCATACCTTGTCGAGGCGCTGCTGCAGACCGACGGATTCGTTGGCCTGCGCCAGGGACTTGAGCTGACCTATCGGCTGATTACCGAGTTCTGGGAAACGATCTATCCGGCCATTGAAGATGGAGATCGCGAGCTTCGCGCACGCCCACTCGCGTGGCTCGACTCCATGCTTGACCTTCCTATCCGCTCTGCGCCGATTGTATCCGCCGGATATTCCTTCTTTGCCTACAAGGATTCGAAACTCGTCGGCTTCGAAGATCAGATGAAGACTGACAAGGAACGAAAGGCCCGGACCGCATTGATCGATGCGGGAAAGCTGGCTCCGGAAGCATTCGACAAGGCCTTCGCTGAGACGCCGAAAGCCTTCTACCTGCAGGCGGAAAAGGATCTTGACCTCTCCCTCGAGACATTAGCGAAGCTGGATTCCTTCTGCGACGAAAAGCTCGCGGACGATTCTCCTGGATTTCTCAAGCTGAAAGCAGCGCTGACCGACGTTCGCCAGGTCATTCATTCGCTGCTTGAGAAAAAGAGATTGAAAGAGCCCGATCCCGTAGAACAGCCTGTGGAACAGCCTGCAGCGCAGGAGGAAGGCAGCAGCGATAGCCGGAGGCGTGGGAGCACCGACCATGATCTTCCTCGCTCCGCTCGATCACGGAGAAACCTCCGATCGCGGGCAGGCTGTTGCCGCAGTCATTGCAGCGGCTGCATTCCTTCGCAAAGCCGAACCGTTCAGCCCGGCTCCTTACCTGCTTTTGCGCGGTTTGCGATGGGGAGAATTGCGAACTGCCTCCGGCATTGCCAACAGCACGCTGCTGGAAGCTCCGCCTACCGAACTCCGGCAACAGATCAAGCGCCTGGCACTCGCCAAACGATGGGCCGATCTGCTTGAGGCTGGAGAACAGGCAATCGCTCATCCTGGCAGCCGCGCTTGGCTCGATCTGCAGCGCCTTAGCGTCGCAGCGTGTACGGCTCTCGGCAAGGAGTATCAGCCGGTCGCCACCGCCATTCAATCAGAGTTGCGATCGCTGCTTAACGATTTGCCCGAATTGCTCGATGCAACACTCCTCGACGATACTCCGGCCGCAAATCCCGAGACAAAGGCCTGGCTGCAAAGCCTGAATGCCGCTGATCACGGATCTCCGGTTGAGGAGAACGAGGAGGTCTCGGAAACACGGGCGCACCGTAACGGAACACCCACCTGGCTTGCACCGTCTGTCGATGCGCACACGCTGGCCAAGGATGCGCTTGCTGCAGGTCAGGAAGCGAAGGCGTTTGCAATCATGCGTGCCGAGGTCAGCCGCCAGCGGTCAGGACGTCGACGCTTCCGCCGTACGATGCAGATGGTCGAGTTGGCCATCGCCGCCGGCAAAGAAGGAATCGCACAGCCTCTGCTCGAAGACATCGCGGCAGCCATCGAGAACCACAAACTGGACGCGTGGGAAGATCCCGAACAGATGGCCAGTGACCTGATGAAGCTAATGCTCTACAGCAAGAAGATTCAGGGAAGTTCCTCAGACAAGCAAAAGCTGTTCGAACGGATCTGCCGCCTTGATCCTGTCCAGGCGTTAAGCGTGGAGTAGACCATGGCGCGAAGGCTTGGCGAGACGACAATCACCATTTCGGTGCTGGACCGGCTCATCGACCTGGAGCCGGACAACCGCTTGGAAAATCCTCTCAGCCGCACACAGTCGGTGCGGCTTGCTGAAGAACGCTGTGCGCCGCGACCTGGAATGGCTGCTCAACTCGCGCCGCATCGCAGATCCGCCTGACGAGGGGTTCAAAGAAGTCAATCGATCCGCCTATGTCTACGGACTCCCTGATCTGTCCAGCCTGACCATGGCGACTTCTGCCGATCGCAACCGGCTCGTGCGTCAGGTGCTCGCAACGATCAATCTCTTCGAGCCCCGCCTTATGAATGTGCGCCTGGTCATGGTCGAGACTCCTGATGCCTCCAGGAAAGATGTACGCCTGCGCATCGAAGCGATGCTCCGCATGGACCCGGTGCCGGAGCCGATCTTCTTCGATACGGTCATTGAACTCAAAAGCGGCAATTGCCATCTGTCCGGAGGCGACGATGCGAAGATGAGCTGCTTCTGTACTACGAGCGGGAACTGGACTACTTGCGAAAGTCCGCCGCGCAGTTCGCCGAGAAACATCCCAAGGTAGCCTCGCGTCTGGTTCTGGAGCCGACCAAGTGTGAAGACCCTCATGTCGAGCGGCTGCTTGAGGGATTCGCTTTTCTCTCCGCGCGCGTTCACCGCAAGCTGGACGACGAATTTCCTGAAATCACCGAAGCGCTCCTGAGCGTCGTCTACCCGCAACTGGTGCGGCCGATTCCATCAATGTCGGTCGTCGAGTTTCAGCTCGATCCCGAAAAGGGCAAGCTGACCAGCGGCCTCACTATCGAACGTCATTCCCCGATGAATTCAAAACCCATCTCCGGGATTCCCTGCACGTTTCGCACCTGCTACGACACGACACTCTGGCCCATCACTGTCACTGCTGCCGAGTTCGTTGCGCCGAGTCGTCTAAAGCCTCCGCTCAAGACCAGCGAGTCCGCATGGGCCATCCGACTCGAGCTTCGCTGTGCGCGAGACGTCACATTCCCTTCGCTCAAGCCAAACAAGCTGAGGTTCTATCTCGATGGCGAGAGCGGGCTCGTGCATGTCCTTTACGAGCTTCTGTTCAGCCGCCTTATTCGCATTCAGGTGCGCGATCTGTCAACCGGAGCCACTCATTCTCCCGTGACTCTGCCGGCTTCTGCGCTAAGCCCGGTGGGGTTTGGGCCGGATGAAGGGATTGTTCCTTACACTGCGAATTCGTTCGCTGGCCACAGGCTGCTGATGGAGTATTTCGCGTTCCCCGAGAAGTTTCTTTTCGTCGATCTGGACGGTCTCGAGAGCGTAGCCACTGCCGGTTTCAAAGATGCGATCGAAGTGGTGTTCCTGCTCTCAGATGTGGAAGGGAGCGGCCGCATACAGCGTCTCGAGTTGGAGCTCTCGAAAAAGACATTTCGCCTGGGGTGTACTCCGGTCGTGAATCTCTTCTCGCAGGTTGCCGAGCCGATCCAGCTGAGTCAGCGGAGATCCGAATATCCGATCATCCCGGATGTTCGCAGGCCGCACTCCGTCGAGGTTTACTCGATAGACGAAGTCACGGCGATCAATTCCGCGAACCAGAAGATCACTAAATTCGAGCCCTTCTACTCGCTTCGCCATTCTGCCCGGCGGGAGAACCGCTCCTGCTACTGGATGGCGCGTCGCAGGCCTTCCACACGCGCCAATGACGACGGCACTGAGATGTATTTATCGCTCCTCGATCTCTCCCTGGAAACTGTCGATCCCGATGCGACGGTTCTCTCCGTCCGCACCACGTCCACAAATCGCGATCTACCCTCCCGGTTGCCGTTTGGCAATCAGGACAGCGATTTCGAGATGGAAGGGGTGGCGGCGATGAAGCGGATCGTGGCATTGCACAAGCCCACGCAACCCGTACGACCGCCCGATGGGAAAGGGCGTGCTGTGGCGTCTCGTTTCGCACCTCTCTCTCAACTATCTTTCGCTGGTGGAAGAAGGCAAGGACGCCTTGCAGGAGATCCTGCGCCTCTATGATGTGGGGCGCACAACCTATTCGCAGAACGCAATCCAGTCCATCCTTCAGATTCGCAGCACTCCTCATTTTGCGCGCCTCATCACCGAACAGGGAGTCAGCTTCGCGCGAGGGATGAAGATCGAAATGGAAATTGACGAGGACCAGTTCACAGGCAGTGGCGCATTTCTGTTTGCAGCAGTACTGGAGCGCTTCTTCGGCATGGCTGCTTCCCTCAATAGCTTTACGCAACTGAGTGTTACGACACCGCAAAGAAAGGAGGGACTCCACGAATGGGAACCACGATCGGGTCGCAGACTGCTGATCTGACAGCAGCGTTGACTCGGCCAGGAACTGGCAGATGACGCCTGTTCATTCGAGTTCTTCCAGGCGGTGTCGCTCCTGCAGCGCATGAGGGCAGCACATGCGTCCTGTGGGAGGCTTTTCCAGTCCGGACGATGAGGCCGTGCGATTTCGAGTGAATCCGCGGCTTGGATTTCCGGCCAGCGAGATTCAGCAGCTCGAATTGCACGACGATGCTCCCGCCGAGATGATGGTCAACTTTATGGGGCTGACGGGTCCCATGGGCGTGCTTCCGTACGCATACAGCGAATTCATCCTCGAGCGCTTGCGCGCCAAGGACTCCAGCTTTGCGTCGTTCCTCGATATCTTCAATCACCGCGCCATTTCGCTGTTCTATCCGTGCGTGGCAACGGTCGCGCTTCCCGGTCAACTACGGCGCCGAGAGCCGCGACTGGTTCTCGCAATACCTGCGCGATCTCGTCGGGCTCGGCACTGCCGGGCTCCGCAACCGCCAGGAGATCGATGACGAAGCGCTAATGCACTACATCTCGCTCCTCGCTATGCAGTCTCGATCCGCAATCGCGCTGGAGCAGGTGCTGGCTGATTATTTTGAAGTGCCCGTCGAAGTCAAGCAGTTCACCGGAGCATGGTATCGCGCTCGACGGCGCAACGCAATGCGCGATGAATGACAAAGAATCGCAGTCCACGCATGGTCGGCGCCGGCGCAGTGGTGGGAGACGCCGTCTGGGACCGGCAGAGCGGCGCGTGCGCATTCGCATCGGCCCACTGGAGCTTGAGCGGTACAACGACTTTCTGCCCGGGCGGCAGCGCAAATTCGGCGTTGCGCGCGATTACGCGAAATTTTTCTCCAACGACTGCCTCGATTTCGAAATTCAACTAGTGCTGGATCGCAACCGAGGTACCGGCAGATCGAATTGGATTTGAATGCAACACACCCGTCGCGTCTCGGTTGGGTCTCATGGGCAAAGACGGCGCCAATGGACATGCGATCCGGACGACACGATTCTGAGCTTTGTGAGGAGAGATATGGGATTGAATCTGAAAGCACTGATTGCAAAGCTGAATGACCAGACCCGCGCCGCCTTGGAAGGCGCTGCCGGTCTTTGCCTTTCCCGCACCCACTACGACATCGAGATCGAGCACTTTCTCACCAAGCTGCTCGATTCGTCCTCCGGCGACTTCGCTGCGATCATCAAGCACTTTGAGATCGACAAGTCGCGACTCACCGGCTGAGCTGGCGCGCAGCATGGACAAGCTCAAGTCCGGCAATGCGCGCACGCCGGCGATCAGTCCCACGGTGCTGAAGATGCTGACCACCGCGTGGACCGTCGGCTCGATCGACTTCAACGCCGGGCAGGTTCGCACCGGCTTCACGATCCTGGCGCTGGTTTCAGATGAGGAACTCTCGCGACTGATGCGCGAGGTCAGCCGCGAGTTCCAGAAGATCAATGCCGATGCATTGCGCAAGGATCTGCTCGGGCATTGTCGCGCTCTCTCAGGCGAGACGACGACCAGCGGCGCAGCATCGGTGCCGGCACAGGGCCTGGCGACGGCGGCCAAGCCGGTGGGCGGCAAGACGCCCAATCTCGACCAGTACACGGTCGATCTGACCGGCAACGCAAAGAAGGGCAAGATCGATCCGGTGCTCGGCCGCGATCCTGAGATTCGCCAGGTCATCGACATCCTGACGCGCCGCCGCCAGAACAATCCCAATCCTCACCGGCGAAGCGGGCGTCGGCAAGACCGCCGTCGTCGAAGGATTTGCGCTGCGCGTCGCGCAAGGCGACGTTCCGCCGCCGCTCAAGAATGTCACATGTCCGCACGCTCGATCTGGCGCTGCTGCAGGCCGGCGCGGGCGTCAAGGGCGAATTCGAAAACCGGCTGAAGGGGCTTGATCGAGGAAGTCAAAGCCTCGCCACGCCGATCATTCTCTTCATCGACGAAGCACACACGATGATCGGCGCGGGCGGCCAGGCCGGCCAGAACGACGCCGCCAATCTGCTGAAGCCGGCTCTGGCGCGCGGCGAACTGCGCACCATCGCCGCCACCACGTGGTCCGAGTACAAGAAGTACTTCGAAAAGGATGCGGCTCTGGCCCGGCGCTTCCAGGTCGTCAAGGTCGAGGAGCCCAGCGAGCACGCAGTGCATGATCATGATGCGCGGCATGGTGGCATCGCTCGAAAAGCATCACAACGTGCGCATTCTCGACGAAGCCGTCTATCGCCGCCGTACGCCTCTCGCATCGCTTTCTGGCCGGACGCCAGTTGCCCGACAAAGCCGTCAGCGTTCTCGACACCGCGTGCGCGCGACTCGCACTCGGGCAGAACGCCACGCCTCCCGCGATCGAAGACCTGATTCGCACAGATCGATGCACTCGAAGTGCAGACACGCATCCTCAATCGCGAAGAGATCGTCGGCGCCGATCACCAGGAGAAGCTGGCCGAAATCGCGGCGCAGAAGCAGACTGCCGAAGAGAAGCTGAAGCACCTTGCAGGACCGTTGGGAAAAGGAACGCGAACTGGTCGGCAAGATTCGCGAGACTGCGCGCCAAGCTCGAATCCGCACAGGCTCAAAACGCTGCGACAGCGACCGCACCCGCGGCTGCGCCCGGCAGAACAAAACGGCAACGCGCAGCTGCGGCGCAGGATGTAGCCGCAACTCCGCAGAGATGCGAAGGCACAGTTGCAGGCCCTGGAGGCTGAGCTCTCTGCGCTTGCAGGGCGAGACCGGCCTGATCCGCGTCTGCGTCGATGCGCAGATTGTCGGCGAAGTGCTCTCCGCGTGGACCGGCATTCCGGTCGGCAAGATGCTGAAGGACGAAATCACAACCGTGCTCGCACTGCAGGAGCACTTGGGCAAGCGCGTCATCGGCCAGCCCCACGCCCTGGAAGTCATCAGCCAGCGAATTCAGACTTCGCGCGCCTCGCTCGACGATCCCAACAAGCCGGTCGGCGTCTTCATGCTGGTCGGCCCCAGCGGCGTGGGCAAGACGGAGACGGCGCTGGCGCTGTCCGATCTGCTCTATGGCGGCGAGCACAATCTGATCACCATCAACATGTCGGAGTTCCAGGAAGCGCATACGGTTTCGACCCTGAAGGGTTCGCCTCCGGGATACGTCGGCTACGGCGAAGGCGGCGTTCTGACCGAGGCGGTCCGCCGCCGCCCGTACTCCGTGGTGCTGCTGGACGAGGTGGAGAAGGCGCATCCCGACGTGCTCGAACTCTTCTTCCAGGTCTTCGACAAAGGGCAGATGGAGGACGGCGAAGGCCGCGAGATCGATTTCAAGAACAACATCATCATCCTGACCACCAATGCCTGCACCGACCAGATGATGAAGCTGGTGGCCGATCCGGAGACGGCGCCCAGTCCGAAGGGTCTCATCGATGCGCTTGAAGCCGGAGTTGAACAAGATCTTCAAGCCGGCGTTCCTGGGCCGCATGGTGCTGATTCCCTATTACCCGGTGCGCGACGAGGCGCTGAAGCAGATCATTCGCCTCAAGCTGGGCAAGATTCAGCGTCGTCTGCTGGAGAATCACAAGATCAAGCTGACCTATGACGATGCATTTCTCGAAGAGGTCGCCAACCGCTGCACGGAAGTGGAAAGCGGCGCGCGCAACGTGGACAACATCCTCACCAATTCCCTGCTGCCCGATATCTCGCGCAAGATCCTCGGCAGCATGGCCGAGGGCGAGAAGATGAGCGCCATTCATGTCAGCGTGGGAGAAGACGGCGAGTTCAGTTACAGTACCCCCAACGCGATTAACAGTCCGCTGGTGGAGGCGGTTTCGTAGGTCTCTGACCGCATGGTTTCTGTTGAATAACATCACCGGCGAGTGCCGGAAGAAACATTCGAGCGAAAGCACATCATGCCAATTTACTCTCAAGCGGGCCGTTTGATATCGCTTTCCACGCCCCTCGGCGAGGACAAGCTTCTGCTGACCGGCTTTACCGGCCACGAGGCGATATCGCGCTTGTTCAATTTTCATTTGACAGCGCTTTCCGAGGACTCCGCGATCGACTTTACGCAGATCGTCGGGCAGAATGTGACCATTTCGGTGACTCAGTCGGACGACTCACAGCGCTACTTCAACGGGCTCGTCAGCGAATTTACGCTTACGGGCGCTGCGGGTGACATGACGCGTTACGAGATGCAGGTGGTGCCTTGGACGTGGATGCTGACCCGAAACGCGGACTGCCGCATCTTTCACAACAAGACAGTCAAGGAAATCATCGAACAGATTTTCAGCACCCGCGGTTTCAGCGGCTACGATTTCCAACTGATGGGCACTTACACGCCCATCGAATACTGCGTTCAGTACCGGGAGACGGACTTCAACTTCATCTCCAGACTCATGGAACAATATGGGATCTTTTATTTTTACGAGCACTCGGAATCGGAACACAAGATGGTGATTGCCGACAGCTCCAGCGCTCACGATCCGTGTCCGGGGCAGAGCCGTGCCGGCTACAACCTCGCGGGGGGCGGACTCGACGCTGGCGATGTCGTGAACTCCTGGAGTATAGGGCAGGAGTTGCGAACGGGAAAATACACGCTGACTGATTACAACTTCAAGACTCCTTCTACTGACATTACGGCTACCGAGTCGACAATCTTCGCTGTGGGAGGCAACTCCAGTCTGGAGACGTTCGACTACCCGGGCGCATACGGAACAAAGTCAGATGGTTCGGCATTTGCCAAACTGCGGATGCAGGAAGAAGAGGCGGTGCACAAGCTCGCGCGCGGCTCAAGCGTGTGCCGGGCCTTTACTTCGGGCTATAAGTTCGATCTAGGGGACCACCCGCTGGATGCGATGAACGCAACATATATATTGACGGAGATCCAGCATGTTGCTTCCGTCGCAGGAGGTTATGGCGAAGAAGAGCGAGCGGGAGAGGACACCTATTCCAACCATTTCACCTGTATTCCCGACGATTTGACGTTTCGTCCGGCGCGAGTGACGCCGAAGCCTTTCGTGCAGGGACTGCAGACGGCATTGGTGGTGGGCAAGAGCAGCGACCAGGACTCCGCCGATGATGACGGCAGTGGCGGAGATGGTGAGGAGATCTGGGTCGATAAGTACGGGCGCGTAATGGTGAAATTCCCATGGGATCGCAAGGCCGCATGCTCGTGCTGGGCGCGGGTCTCACAGGATTGGGCTGGCCAGGGCTGGGGGATGATCAACATTCCTCGCGTTGGGCAGGAGGTACTTGTCAGCTTCCTCGAAGGCGATCCTGACCGGCCGATTATTACCGGCCGGGTATACAACGCGATGCAGACGGTTCCCTACCCTCTTCCGGACAACGGTACAAGGACCACCTTCAAGACGCGAAGCACACCAGGAGGCGGCGATAGCAACTACAACGAGCTGCGATTTGAAGACAAGATCCAAAACGAGCAGGTTTTCATCCACGGTGAGAAGGACTACGACACCCGCATCAAACACGACTCGCGCGAGTGGATCGGAAACAATCAGAGCACCATCATCCAAAAGAGCCGAATGGAAAAGGTGGGTGAGGACGAGTCTCTCGAGATCGTTGGAAAACGGATGGAAAAGATCGGAGGGGACGACAACCTCGCCATCACCGGCAAGCTGAACGTGAAGGTGGGAGATGACGTTTCCATCAACACCGGGGCAAATCTGTATACAAAATCCGGTGCGAACTACGCCCACGAAGCAGGCATTGCGATTCATCTGAAAGCGGGCACGACGATGGTCCTTGAAGCCGGCGTGCAGTTATCCCTCAAGGCGGGGGGCAGCTTCATCGATATTGGGCCCGCGGGAATCGCGATCTCCGGCGCGCCGTTGGTCATGATCAACAGCGGCGGTTCCGCTGGTTCGGGCTCAGGATCCAGCCCCCATAGCCCGGCCGCGCCCAAGGCCCCTGACGAGGCCGACGACGGAACCCAGGGCACCAAGATGGGTGGTGGCTCAGGCGCGTCTGGTTCCGCGTCGAGTTCCGGCTGGTGCAGCCGGCGCCAGTTCTGATCGAGTCCCGCCCCCTCGGCGAAAAAAAGCGCCACAGCTTCCACGTCGAGTCAAAAAGTCGGACCCGTGGCGGCTGCCCTCCAGGAGGCGATGCGCCAGATGGGCACCGCACCGGACACCTTCCCGCCCCTCCACCGGATCCAGGAGCTGGGGCGGCTATCCTCGAGGTAGTTCGCCAACAGGGGGAGGCTGCCCTTGAGGTAGTTCGCCAGCAGGGGGAGGCTGTCCTCGGGGCAGTTAGCCCGCAGGAAACCGCACCCGGACACCTTTCCCGCCCCGCCACCGTTGGAACCAGGTGGAAAGGAATGATGTGCTGTCTTTGGCGCGAACCTCGTTCATGCTGCACGGCGGTAGAGGGAATGCATCCCGCGGGTGTAATTTGATTTGCGGTACTGCTCCAAGCGCGCCTCTTCAAACGAAGCGGAGAAGGAGAATTAGATCCCTGGTTCGATCATGTCGATAAAACAACTGCAGCCCGTTCTATGGAGCAAAGGCACTCTTCTGACGCCGCAGCACCTGCAACTTCAGGACAAGTTCCTTGAAGATAGCCTGAACTTCCGCGTTCAGGCCCTGAACTTCTGCGCCTGGGGTTTCAATGAAGTGGTCCTGGATCAGCAACTGCTTTCAGATGGACAATTGGCCGTGTCGCGGGCATCGGGGATTTTTCCCGATGGATTGCCTTTTGATATACCCGGGCCGGATCAACCGCCCCCTTCCAAGTCGATAGCAGAATTCTTTGATCCCGATGTGCGTGACCTTGACATCTACCTGACCGTGCCCGACTACAAGGACAAGGGCCTCAACGTAGCGGGCCTGGGCCGTGTCGCCAGTTCGCGGTATCTTGCCGAAATCGCCACGGTGCGCGACGACAATACCGGCGCGGGAGAGAAGCCCGTGCAGATCGCACGAAAGAACCTCCGTCTCCTTGCTGCGAACGAAAGCCGCGAGGGCAGCTCGGCCCTTCGAATTGCAAATGTGGAGAAGACCGAGGCCGGCGGTTTTCGGCTGAATTCCCGCTTTGTTCCTCCGCTTCTGGAAGTGCGCGGAAGCGAACGCCTGCGCGGAATCGTGAACGGGATTCTCGAAATCCTCTCCGCAAAAAGCACCCAGCTTTCCGGAGGACGCCGCCAGAAGAACCAGAGCCTTGCCGACTTCACCACGACCGATATCGCAAATTTCTGGCTTCTGTATACCGTGAACTCGACGATCCCGGTACTAAGCCATCTGCTTCAAGGGCAGCGTTGCCACCCCGAGGAGCTCTTCTCGGCGCTCACCACGCTCGGAGCCGCCCTCACTACGTTTTCCAGTACAATCCGCCCGCGCGATCTGCCCGTCTATGATCACTCCAACCTGGGCCGAGTGTTTACGGACCTTGATGAGAAGTTGCGAATCCTGCTTGAAACGGTCGTTCCCACCAACGTGGTTTCCTTGCCGCTCAAGCACGTGAGCAACACGATCTACGCCACCTCGATCGATCAGGACCAATACCTGACCAACACGCGAATGTATCTTGCGTTTAGCGCAGACGCGAGCGAAGAATCGATCATTCGCCGCGTACCGCAACTGATCAAGACGTGCTCGGCAACCCACATTGACCAGCTCGTAAGCAGGGCCCTCCCGGGCATTGCGTTGACCCACGTTCCCAGTCCACCCAGCGCGATCCCGATCAAGTTCAAGTATCAATACTTCAGCCTCAATCAATCTGGCGCAGCGTGGGAAACTGTGACACGGGCCCGCAACTTCGCAGCCCATGTTCCCGGTGACATTCCGAACCCGCAGATGGAACTCGTGATTCTCCTTCCGCAGACTGGCGGCACACGATGAGATCGCTTACGAAGCCAGTCTGGTCAGAGGGAATGTACCTCGGTCCGCATCATTTCCAGGCGCAAAACCGCTACTTCGAAGACACGCTGAACTTCATCACGGTCAGCCTGTGGCGCGATGCGTGCGGTTTTGCCGGTCTCCAATTTGATAACGACGCGCTGCGGAATGGCACCCTGGTCCTTACCCATGCGCGGGGCCTGTTTACCGACGGGCTTGCCTTCGACTTGCCGGGAGCGGATGTCCCGCCTGAGCCTCTTGCCTTTGCCGCGCTCTTCCCCCCGGTCGCGGACAATCTGACCCTTCACCTGGGAATTCCAGCTCACATACGAGACGGCCAGAACACAGGTTTCGACGCCTCATCTGACCATGCCCGGTATATCTCCTCCAAAAAGCTGCTTCCCGATCAGAACACCGGTCTGGATGAGAAGCCCATTGAAATCGGCCGCAAGAATCTCCGCCTTCTCAGCGAAGCACAGGTGTCTGATCGCCTTGTCACGCTGCCTGTTGTTCGGCTGCTGCGCGACGGCTCGGGACATTTCGAGGCTGATCCCACCTTTGTGCCGCCGTGCTTGACCATGAACGCTAGCCCTGTTCTCGTCGACATGCTCCGTCGTCTCATCGATATTCTCGACGAAAAGAGCGGCGTCTTCACGCAGGAGCAGCAGCAACGGAACGGCACATTCCAGGCCGGTATGTCCGCCCACCATGTTGCGCAGTACTGGTTCCTTCACGCGCTGAACTCGAGTTCCGCGATGCTGCGCCATTTGCTCTCCCAGCACTCCCACCCCCAGGATCTATTCCGGGAAATGTCGCGCCTCGCCGGCGCCCTCTGCACATTCGGCCTTGAGGTGCATCCGCGTTCACTCCCGGCCTACGATCATTGGGCACTCGGCGCGAAGTTCGGGGCGCTCGACGAGCACATCCGGCGCCACCTCGAGATCGTCTTGCCCTCGAAGGCGATCAGGATTCCGCTGAAGTTGAACGAAAACTCAATCTTCGAAGGCGAAGTGAAGGATGAACGCTGTATCGGACCGGCGCGATGGATCCTGGAGGTTCAATCGCCGATCGGCGAAGCTGACCTGATTGCACGGGTTCCCAGACTCTGTAAAGTGTGTTCCTCCCGTTTCGTAGGCAAGTTGATCGAGCGATCCATGCCGGGGCTCAATCTCACCCACCTGCCCGTTCCGCCGTCGCAGATTGCAGCTCGTGTGGAGAGCCAGTACTTTGCGATCAACCGCCTTGGGCCCTGCTGGGAGAACATCGCGCAGACACGGCAAGTGGGAGTCTATGTTCCCGCTGAGGTTCCTTCTCCGGAGGTCGGACTCCTGGTGCTGCTGGATGACTAGCTTTCCGCTATATACCGACAGTACCCCAGGCTCGCCAACGAGTTCGGTTTCTCCAGTTTTCAAGTCCACTTGGTTGTGGTAACTTCCTGATAATTGTGCGACTCTTGCGCTAGGCTCCCCTGCCCCCAGGGGTCGCTCGGAGGTTCTCGTCAACTCCTAAAGAGGATTGCAGTCCGCCTCCGGCTTGACGAGGCATCAGGAGTGGTGTGGCCAAGGAGCTGGAACCCTCGATACAGAAAATCGGCAAGTACTCCGTGATAGACGTCATTGGCTCGGGTGGCATGGGCATTGTCTATCGCGCGCTTGATGCTGCACTGAATCGGACGGTCGCCATCAAGATGCTCAAGCGGTCCGACGCCAATGAGGCCCAGGCTAAGCAAATCGAGACATTCTTCAATCGAGAACTCCTGGCAACAGCCTGCCTCCAGCACAAAAACATCGTAACCGTTTACGAGAGCGGAGAACACGAAGGAAATCCCTACCTCGTCATGGAGTACCTGGAGGGCGAACCGGTCTCGGCGATTATCACCGCACGGCGCCCCATGCAACTGGCGGACAAGCTGGATGTGCTCGTGCAGGTGTGCGATGGGCTCCAGTACGCTCATGATCGAAAGCCCCAGGTCATCCATCGGGACATCAAGCCGGCAAACGTAATTCTCCTGAAAGATGGAACGGTTAAGATCGTCGATTTTGGAATCGCGAGAATCATGGGCGCGGAAACAGCCGTCACGCAGACCGGCCAGCTGGTCGGCAGCCTGCCCTACATGTCGCCCGAACAGATCAATTCCCTGCCGGTTGATTCGCGGACAGACATCTTCTCTGCCGGCGTTTTGGGATACCAGTTTCTGACCTATGCGCTTCCCTTCCGGGGCGGCGACCCGGGAGAGACATTCGTCAAAATCCTGAGAGAGGACCCGGAGCCGCTCTCAAAATACCTTGAGGATGTTCCTGAAGACCTCCAGAGCTGCATAAGCCGTGCTCTCGCAAAAAAGACACAGGACCGGTATCAGTCGGCAGAGGAGTTCGGCTTCGATCTGCTCAGCGTGCAGAGGAAGCTCAAGGAGGGAATGACCGCTGACTTCATGCAGCGAGCTGAAGCGGCCATGCATCGCGGCGACCTCGAACGAGTCAAGTCGTACCTGCTGGAGATTGTTCGACTGGATCGGCACCACGAGCGCGCAAATCGGCTTTTGGCCGAAGTGCGCAGGGCACTCCAGGGCCAGCAGCGAACGGCGCAGGTAATTCAGATGCGCTCGCAGGCCCAGGTAGCGCTCGCCGGGCAACAGTATGACGAGGCCCTCGCCTCTGTCGAACAGGCCGTGCAGTTGGATCCACAGGATAACGAGTCGCTCGCACTGCGCGAACAGATCAGGGAAGCAATCGCAGTCGAGAAGGATCTCCGCGCTTCGCTTCGCCGCGCCGAATCGGCACTCTACGCAGGAGACTACGAAGAGGCGAAGGAAAGCCTGAAAATCGCGCTTCAGCACAACCCGGAGGATGCGGAAGCACGAGCGCTGGAAGCCATCGTGGAAAAGGAACTGGCGGAACGAGCCCGCCGTTCGCAGGTGCAGAGCCTCGTTGATAGCGCTCGAAACGGAATCGCCCACCGCAAATTCAGCCAGGCGATCGAATCTCTGCGCAAGGCAGAGGAACTGGCCCCGTCCGATTCCAACGTCCAGGAATTACTGCAATGGGCAAGTCGCGGAGAGGAGCAGGAGCAGCGTCGCAAGGAACTGCTCGAGATAACCACAAAAATCGATCAGGCGCTGCGTGCTGAGGATTTCTCGTCGGCCTTCACGATCTGCGAGGTCGCTCTGGGACGGTTCCCCAATGAAGAGACGCTGCTTCGTCTGCGGTCCATCGCGGAGAGGCAGAAGGACGTGGCCGCACGGCGCTCGTTTGTTCAGGATCAGAGTCTGGCAGCGAGAGAATTGCTGGGCCGCGGAGCCTTTGAAGAGGCGATCGAACTCCTCCAATCCTCGTTAATTAGGTTTCCGGCCGAGCCAAATCTTGAAGCGCTGCTCGCACAGGCTCACAGGCAAGTCAGCGACCGTGACACGCTGCAGTCCAAGGAGGCAGCGGAACGTGCCGCCCAGCAGGACAAAGAGCGCGCTCAGCGGCTTGCGGCCGAAGAAGGAGCTAGTAGCCTGCAGCGAGCGCTCGATGAACGTGAGCCAGTCGATTTTCTCGAGATTCTCGCTTCGAATCTGAAACAGAAACTGGCCGGCATGACGCTCGATGAAAAGACACGCGAGATCTGCGATCCGCTGCTGGCGCAGCTTGAAACTCGAAAACAGGCAAAGAATCAGGCTCTGGCCGATCTTGGAGAACTGCTGAATGCACTCCCCGGACGTGCCGATGCGGCGATGCGAACGAAAGCCAATGAGCGTTTGATCGAGGTCAAGGCCGCATTTCCCCGCGAACGGGACATCCGGGAAGCCTGCGAAAGAGTTGCAAAGATCCTGGACGGATTCAAGGACGAACAAGCGAAGATCATCTCCCAACTGACCCGTATCGCGGATGAAGTAAGCCGGGTGCCCTTGGGCGAAGCAAGAGAATTGTTGTCGAAATGTCTTCAGATCTCTGCCAAGCACGAAAAGGATGCACAGGTCGGCGCACTTATTCAGCAGATCACATTCGAAGTCAATAGACGCGAGAAGCAACTCCAGGCCCGCATTCGAGAGATCGGGCAGTTGCAGAACGCTGCAAGCGTCGCGAAGTCATTTGAGACAATCTCGCAGATTCTCCAGAACGCCAACGCCATTGCTTCGCTCGATGCGGACGATCCGGAGATCGTCACGGCTTTGGCCCAGGCGCAAGCTGCCGGGAACGAGCGCCGTCAATTTATTGCCGATCGGTTGAGCGAAATCGAAGAGATCACGAATCGGTCTCTGTCCGCCTCGAATATTGCTCAGGCCGAGAAGTTGCTCTCGGAAGCACAACAACGCGCGGCAGAATACCCTGACATCGACGAAATTCAGCGGAACATCATACGCGTCTCGGCCCAGGTTCGGGGACGTCGCGTTGAGCACGACCTGGTTTGCAAGGAACTGAACTCCTTGAGCGTTGCGGCTGCGGATGCTGCCGTCGCCGAAGACCTGGAAACAATCCGGGAACGAGCCTCCGACCTGGCTCACATGCATTCCAACGACCCCACGATTGTGGGGCTATGCCGAAAGCTCGATGAGGAAATTCAAACCGCGCGCTCGAAGCTGTTGGAAGCGGAGATTAACCGGCAGCGTGCAGTTTTTGAATCTCAAGCGAATCAAAGTCAGGTGGACACGTCCCAAATTGCGTCCTCGGTTCGGAGGCTGCAGGACCTTGTTCGCCTGTATCCGGACAGCGTCGAACTGCGCTCTCTTCTTTTGAAGTCAGAGGAGTTTCTTACCCGTTCAAGCCGCGCGAAGCAGGCAACTGCGGCTCGGGAGACGAAGCAGGAACCAACGGGGGCTGGGTCGGTGTCAGCCCCGCCCGCGCAACACCCGTCTGGGGCAGATCTTTCGGAGGCAAAGAGCGGGCAGACATTGCGCGATCCAGCACTCTCCGGGAACCCACAGCCCCGGACCGAATCCGTCGAGAGCGATCGTACCCATTTCCAACCTGGAGTTGGCAACGATGAGTTGCGCGAGGCTTCGCTGCAGATCGTCGAGCGGCAGCTTGCCACTTTTATCGGGCCGTTAGCCAAGGTCCTTGTCAAGCGCGCCGCCGGCAAGACAAAGAGCGCTCTCGAACTTTACAAGATTCTCGCCGCAAGTCTGGACCGGGAAGACGATCGGAAGGCTTTTCTGGCGAGAAGAAGCGAACTGGCGCGCGGCGGAGCAAGTACAACTTCCTCGACCCTGGGACCAGCGCCGGACGGAAAGGTAACGTCGCCGCAAAATATTTCAGTGCCCGTTGAGATAACGCCCGCGGTCATCGAAAGCGCCGCGCGCAGGCTGGCTGTCCATGTGGGACCGATCGCCGCGGTTCTGGCCAGAAAGGAAGCGAAACACGCTGCCAGCCTTCAGATTTTCTATGAGCTTCTTGCTGAGCACGTCAACCCCAAGGACCGCAAGCGCTTCCTGAAAGAGGTCGGGGCAAAGTAGTACCTTCGCCGTCCGGCCTCCGACGCGTATTCAGCTAGCACCTCGACGCAATGACCTGTCGCGATATCCCCCTCGTAGATCATTGCGCCCCAGGTATTACCCACAGAGCTGATTGCCTCAGTTCTCCAGCATCTTGATGGCTTGCACCAGGCTCTTCCGCATGCGTCCGAACGACTCAGCCAGCGTTGCGATTTCGTCCTTGCCGGATGCCTGGAAATCGGGAACAGTCAAATTGCCGAGGCTTACTTCGGTGGCAATGTTCGACAAACGATTCACCGGCCGGATAACAAGGAAAATAAGCATGGCGTTGATGGCAATGATGAGGACCAGAAAGACTGTTGCCAGCGAGAGCATGAACGCCGTAAAGGCTTTATTGGCTCGCTGAATCGGCAATTGCATCGGAGCCGTGATAATCTGTGCCGCCACGATGTCGTTCACCTTCCAGCCGAAGCCGTTTGCGCTTCCATATTGCTCGATCACCGTGCGTGGCGCGCGATCCGGCGTATCGTGGCACTCCAGGCAAGTGGGGTCCTTGATCTTCAGCGGCATGGCAATGTAGAGCGCACGGCCAGAGGGAGTATCGCGCTCGTCCACCATCTCGGTCTTCTCCGGGTACTGCACGAAATTCCGAACGATATCCGCCTCCCAGTCCGTGGCGCGGTCACTCGGATTGGTCGGATTTAACGTCGCTTCCTTATATGAGTACTCCGGATATTTCTTGCGCAGTAACTTGAAGTACTCGTTCGCCGAGTAAGCGGACACCGTCTGCGGCAGGAAAGTATAGGTCATCTGATTCTTCAGCAGCGGCTTGATCTGCGTACTGGTGTAGGTGCGCACGGCTGTGGCGCTTTCGATCATGATGCGCGCATTCTCTTGGATCTCAGCCTTGGCATTGCTCTCGAGCAGCGCGTGGGTGAACATTCCCGCCACTGCGAACGCGACGGCAAAGACCAGGGACAGGACGAGGTTGAACTTGACGATCAGTTTCATTGCTGTTTTTCACCCAGTTGGTCGGATTTGCCCGGCGCAGGACCGGCTTTGTGATTTTCAGGATGCAACACTGGCTCCCACTCGGGAAGCGCGGCGAGATGGGCATCGATTGCACGACGAAAAGCGCTGTCCTGAAGACGTGGCTTGAAACGCTCGACGAAACCCGCGCGCCATGCCGGTGAAAGTGTCAGCCAGCTCGCGATTTCGGCGTAGGAGACTTCATGGTCGATCTTGGGCACGGGTGGCTTCGATTGGGCAAAGTGGGCCAAACGAGATGGCAGAACATCGCGAAAGCTCACAGGCATCGCGCTCGACAAAGTCCTGACCAGGGCGGCCCGCCGCAGCCATCGGTTTACCCGTCCTGCGCGTGAAAAAAAGCTTGTCAGCGGAACTGGCCCCAGCCGCCCCGCCACCGCCGCTTACAGAAGCCGCTCCCCGCTCCACAAAAATCTCCGCGGAATCGGCAGTTGCATGCAGCAATACGTTGCCGCCCTTTGTCGTAGCCGTCATCAGCGGGCTGGAATACCGATAAACCCCGGACGTGGTTTCCCCTTTTAGCCAGCCGGTCAGCAGCACCAATTCCGCCGCGGTCCCGCTCTGGCGAAACAGGAACACCTGGCTGGAAGGTCCGATTTCGACGACAGCATCCCCGGAGAACTCGAGTTGTGCCTGTGCGGTTCCCTTTGGTCCCGTCTGGAGTATGTCGCCCTGGCGCAGCCGCATGCCCTCAACCCCTTCCAGCACCGTGTAGCCGCGGATCACACTCAACGGAGTGTCTTTGAGCAGCGTTACAGTGCCAACCTCTTGCGCGCTTACGTAGGGCGACGCCGCAAGGGCAAGTACCGGAAGCAAGAGAAACCGTCGGATGCGTGCGCTAACTGGCTGCATGGGATTTGGTTTGCCGCGAATGGGCCGGTGCCAAATAGTAAGACCAGCCGCAAACCGTGTCAAGAGCGAGATGCAAAGCATCGAGGCTCGTTGAGCGTCATAAGGGGTTCTGTAACGATACCGGGTTCCAGGAGCACTTCTAAAACGACCTGGGCAGCGCGCTCCGCCTCATGCCGCTGCCGACAGAGCCTTGTTGAGGGAGGTTGCAAACCCGGGCCCCATGCGTTCGAGGACTTTGCAGTCAGGATGCTCATGAGGGGCGTCGGGGCTGATTTTGGCGCTTCGAAGCGCGACCTCAACGAGGTTGAGGAATTCCGGCTCGGAAGTCTTTCCCTTCTGGTTGTAGGTCTTCCACGCCTCGCAGATCAGCTTGCTGAGAAATTTTCCGAAGCTTTGTCGCTTTTCGTCACCTTGAAATACTGCGACCTGCGGTGGTTCGTCAGCTATACCGACGCCTCGACCAACCTTACGCACAAAATTCGGAACATCGTTATAAAAGTAAAGGGGACCAAGAGCGACCACTGCGTTCGCGACTTCGGTCTGTGCGGCCGCGGTGGAGCAGTACGCGACGATACTGTCGTTTCGGTCTTTCCCCTGAACAGGGCCGAACATTTTAACTTTCTGAAATCCGTTCAAGGTCCCGAGCCTGGGAACCAATGCTTTGAGTACTGCTATACCGCTCGTCGAAATCGGGTCTGCCAGGTTCACGTAGACGCGCTTGAGGGCACTCGTCGCACCTTCCCGCTGAAACCAATAGACGCAATCTAGAAGGTCGTCCGGTTCTCTTCCGCTGCACGAATCCGATCGAGCGGGCTGTCGCGATCGAATCAGGCGTAAGCTCATATAGATCAATGCTGTAGCGCAGCCGCACGAGGATTCACCCATAGCAGGTAGTAGTCGGTCCGTCCTATCCTCGACCAGCGGGCCGCATCGGGCCCGGTGGGTGCGTCGCTCGACACAATGGCCTTTGCACCGGTTGCGGAAAGCCTATCAAGTAGCTTTGCCTGTGTGGCCGCATTTTCGCTCCAGAAGCTGGTCTGCGCACCTTCCGGCCCTCCGGGCCAGATATACACCTCAGCCACAATCCGAACTCTCGCTAGGTGCGCCCACATTGCCACGTCAATATTGGAGAAGCAAAGCGAGGCGATCGGATCGCCCGGACGGAGGCCCATCGCTTGGGCGCCTATCGCCACGTCCTGATTGGAACCCATTGACGACGTTGTCTGGATTTCACGCACATGGCGCAGCAGCGGAATGGACCACCACAGGATCATTCCCAGTTGGAGCAGCGCGATGCCTGAAAACAGCCGGCGATTTCCGCCATCGTCCGACCAAACCAAGCTCGAAAATAGGGCGACGCCGAGCACGCAGAAGAAGCTGCCCAGATACCTAGGCTCGTAGTGCACACCCATGTAGAGCACGGACGCCATAGCGGGCAACAGTATTAGAAACCAGAATCGGCTGCAAATCCTCCAAGCCTGCAGCTTCTCTTTCGACGCGCAAAAGGCGAGGACAATCGTGATAAAAAAAACTGAGTTCAGCCCATAGAAACAGGTCATAAACTCGCTCAGTCCGTTCCAGACCAGCGCTTTCAGTTGGTTGTGCAGATGGAAGCGGGGCTGCACGCCCTCGTACCAGTAGGCAGGGTCATACCAGACCGGGTAAGTGGAACCCGCCGGGTCCGCGAATTCAAACGTCGGCGGCGCAGCGAAAATCTTCCGCGTCGGATGCAGTGGAGTTCCCTCTCGAGGGTCTTCTCCCTGCCAGTGATCGCGGAGAATCTTGTCGACATGGATTGCGTAGTTGTATCGTCCCGATTCTCCAAATGTGATGCGCCCGTGCTTTCGCGAGAGCGCAATCACAAGTGGGCTGGCAATCAGCACCAAGACAACAGTGGCCGCAAGAACCCGCCGCGGCTTTTTCTTTGAGAGCAAAGCGGCAGCACCCAGTATGGTCAGAGACAACGGCAACATCACAAACTTGGTGAGATAGCCGAGCCCTAGAACCAGCCCGAGAGCGCTATAGGTAGCCCAGCTGACGGATCCATCTGCGATCCTCAGCAGCAGATAGAAGGCGAAATACACAAACGCCGCAACAAGCATGTCGGGGTTTGTTTCTTGCACCCCAATCATCTGTAGCGACGTCCACAAGAAAAACACATAGGCTATCACGAGCCACGCCACATCGGAGGATTCTTGTGCAGTCGCGGAGAAGTGTACATCGCGGAATCTGATTAACTCGTGCAGGAACAGGTCAAAGCAGACCAGACTAAGTGCGAAGATCAAAAAGAGAAGGAGATGCACCTCGGGATACTCTGCGTAGATGGTCGGCTTTCCGAGCCCAACGGTCAGGCCAAGCAGAAATGCATACAGCGGACTCCAGAGTCCATTTACCAGCGCGGAGGGATGGCCGTTGAAGAAGTTTTCTCCCATGTCGAGATAGGAAACGGTATCGTTCACCAAGGTGAAGCGCCATGTCCACGCCTGCGCAGCACCCAGCGCAAGGGCAAGGGCCAGAAGCGCAAAGCGCACGATTTTCCGGTGCGATGTTCGCATCCTTTGTCTGCTCTGCCTCTCCGATTCTTGACAACGAATCTACAGCATGGCCAACCATCGCGGCAACACCCCGAATTGAGCCCATCGAAACAACGAACATCTCCAATAGACACACGCGCTTAGGAATGCAATTCCAGGTCCCTCTGGTGGAAGATCACCACTTGAAAACCGATAAAGCCGATTCCCACATTCTCACCTCCACGACAAATACGACGTGGATGAATATCTCCTTAAACGGGCCGGGCTAAGAGATATGCCTTCTGAGGACAAGGTCAGGCTCTGGTGTCCATCCTCCCCCTTTATCCCATCTGGTTCCGACCCCGTCTGCTGAAGCCTAGTATCAGGCAAAGCAATAGGCTCAGCGCGCTAAGCCATCGTCCAAAATACTCCGTAGTGCTGACGGGAATGTCGAGCCTAACATTCTGACTTCCCTCCGGCACTTGCACTTCCAGCAGCCCCTCGGGCATTGCAGGTCGAACCATTGCATGCTTTCCTTGATCGATCAGTTCGGCCGTCCAGGTTGGGTAATAGAACTGGTTGACCATAACCCACCCTCCGCTAAAGCTGCCCGTTTCCAACTGGATGTGCCTGGGCTTCCACAAGAGAACTTGCGCAGTGCCAACGCCTTCTCTAAATCTCGCCCTGGGCCCAGAGCTGGCAATAAGCGATGCCCTTTGCCTCGTGCCCGGAACGATCCAGGCAGCCAACCATCCATCGTCCTCGTTTACCAGATGGTCCTCATCTTTCGGCCCATACCCAACGTCCACCTTGTAACGCCGCCAAACGTTCCCGTATGCGAAGAGCCAAGTGGCGATTACCAAAACGAAGATGCCTGAGGATATGATTCTTAAGGTCCCGATCTTGCGGTGCACGGCTGACAAATACGTCGCGATAAGCGGAAGGGCCCCGAGACATAACAGCGCGTTGAAGCGCCACGGAAACTGCACCGCTCCGTCGAGTTTATGAACATGGTGCCATATGGGTCCACTCAGCTTTGACTCCATAAATATGGAGAGACCGCACACAGCAATCCAGAACATTACAAGCATTCTTGGCCCACGCGCCTCCGATTTAAGCGCCGATATTCCACAGATCGCGACTATCACTATCATGCTCACGACTGTCCATGAAACCTCCTGCACAAAATTCTCCTGCGCAGAATGTATGAAGAGCCCGCGGCCCAGAGTGACAAGATTGTTGGACCAGCGGTACAGCTCAAAATTGAGGATTCTAGAGACAGGAATGTATTTTGCATTGGCAAGAGCCGAAAGCAAATACACGGAGGAAATACTCGCGCCAAGCCCCATTGCCAACGCGATGCGAAGCACGGAGCGGATTTTCTGGCCAGGCAGAGAGAGAATCATTGCAAGTCCAATTGGAATCCAAAAGAATATAGCTACGCTGATAAGATGGCTGAATATCATGAGCGCAAAAGTGATCGCCAGCCCAACTGAGTCCCGACGCTTGCCGGCAAGTATCCCAACCGTGAAGTAAAGAACAAGCGGCATCCATGCGAGGGCCCAGCATTCTGGGATCGCAGTACGGCGGTACATGTCGATCGCAAGGTGATACGGCATCAACATGTAAAGTATTGCGCACAAAGTTGCTGTTTTTTTGCTGACAAGAGTCTGGAGCCACAAGAACGCGGATAATCCAGATATCACTAATGGAAGCCATGCGGCGACATTGAATGCGTTGAAGTGGAGTACCCTTGTGACCGGTTCAAGCAGCACAAAAATATAGGCTGGAAGTGGAGGGAAGACAAAGAAACTCGGACTTCCTAATCCCACGTTCATGTCGATAAACCAGCGGGGATATAAGTCTCCATGCCAGAACTGTTCGGAAAAGTACTTAAGATAGGCTAAGTGCTCGTAAGTGTCGTGTCCGTCGACTAGTGGCCCATAGAGCAACATTGGAAGGCCAAGAATGAATGACGCCGCAACGATACATAAGACCGGGCCGGCCGCAATTCTGTCACGGACTTTCAACGAAATCTCTTTTTTTAAGTTCATAGCTACCAGCGAGTATAGACGGACGTCAGTGATTAACTGCGGTATTCCTCGTTTAAGCAGTGGGTGCAGCCAATGGACACATCGAAGCATCGAGCAGAGCCGAGAGCGAAGCCGAAGGCGGCATACTGATTACCCTCATTCTTGAAACTCGCCGCCAAATTCCCCCAACACTGACGAAAAACGTTGACAGATGATTTCTCGCCCCCGGAGCACAATAGAAACGGGAGCTTGAACCGGGAGTCCCATCTGACCGTCACCGAGTCTGCGCAAAGCCCAAGAGTCTATGCTTCGCCTTTCGAGGTGAATCACCGATTCTAAATAACACATCACAGACAACTGACCCTCGACCGACGACGACTGAGGACTGCGAGATGACGACTGAAAGCGAAAGACCGCTCCTAACTCCTTTCCTCAGAGGATTCTGCGGCTATTGCCCTTTGCTGACAGGATTTTGACGCGACACCCTCTCCGCAAGCGATTGAAAACAAGGAATTTTTTTTACAGAATACTACGGGAGGGGGATCCCACATGGTGGTATCGCCCGAAAGCCAGAGACGCCAGACCGACTGTTCGCGGACCCCTGACGACTGACCGCGGACCCCTGACCCGAGGCCCCTGCACCTCATCTACCGCCGGAACTGCGAAATGAGGTAAAGAATCACCGAGAGCACAACACTTAGCAGGATGCTCGTGCCGATGGGAAAGTACACTGAGACGTTCTTGCCCTTGTAGGCGATGTCGCCAGGCAGTCGCCCCAGAGGCAGCCCCAGCCGACCGGCAATCATCAGGACCGCTCCAAGCACGACAAGCAGGATTCCAAAACCGAGAATGACCTTGCCGAGTTCCGTCATTGGGCGCGCCATCATCCGCCGTACTCCGCTAGGATACAGGCATCAGGGCCAGCAAAATCGCGATAGCCGGCGCCCTTCGGGAGGAAGTACTGATGCGGCTTCTGACAATGATTGCCGGAATTCTTTGCCTGACGACAGTGTTTCTCGACGCCTTCCAGACGATCATTCTCCCGCGCCGTGCGGTCGGACACCTCAGAATCACGCGCATCTTTTACTTCCTCACGTGGAATCCATGGGCGTGCTTCGCGCGAGGAATTGCGAATTCGCGCAAACGGGAGACGGCCCTCAGCTTCTACGGGCCGCTGTCACTGATCTTCCTGTTGATGGTTTGGGCTTGCGGAATGATCTTCGGCTTCTCGCTGATTTACTTCTCGCTCGGCAGCCCATTCAACGATCCATCGCGAGGAGTGCTGTATTTGACGGATCTGTACGTTAGCGGTACAAACTTCTTCACCCTCGGATTGGGCGACGTAACGCCGCACAGTGAATTGGCGCGTGTGCTTTCAATCCTCGAGGCAGGCACAGGATTCGGCTTTCTCGCTGTTGTGATGGGCTATTTCCCAGTCCTGTACACATCGTTTTCGCGCCGGGAAGTCAGCATCTCGCTCCTCGATGCAAGGGCAGGCTCTCCTCCCACAGCCGCGGAACTGATGCGCCGGCATTCATACGAGGGCGCCGAGCATGCTCTGTCACAGCTATTGTCAGAGTGGGAGCGCTGGTCGGCTGAGCTGTTGGAGAGTCATATCTCCTATACGTTGCTCTGCTACTTCCGCTCGCAGCATACAAACCAGAGCTGGATCAGCGCCCTGACCTCCATACTGGATACTTCAGCCTTGCTGATTGCCGGCGTGCGGGGACACGAAGCACGGCAAGCTCAGCTGACCTTCGCCATGGCGCGCCATGCAATGGTTGACCTGGCGCAGATCTTCTCGCTGGCACCGATCAGGAAAGCTCCCGACAGGCTCCCGCCGGAACGGTACCAGCAGCTTTACGAGCTCCTGTGCCAAAGCGGGGTGAGTGTCTGCCGTGACGGACACTCCTACGAAAGGCTTCGCGACCTGCGAGCACTCTACGAGGGTTATGCCGAGGCTCTCAGCGACTATCTCTGCATGCCGCTTCCTCCGTGGATTGCCGACCAGCCGCACAAAGACAATTGGCTGGCAGTGGCTAAGCTGCGCGACCAGACCGAGGCCGCAAACCCCGGTCCCGGCAGTGCACCTGTCCTTGCCCAGGCCGCAGATCATCACGAGTTCTGAGAGAGCCGCGAGAAATGCCGCCTCTTGACTCCTCGCTACCTCTCCTGCCGCTTTCGGTGGAGAGCCCTTTCGTGGTAAGAGTACGGAAAGTGTGAATACTTTATGAAGCCATCTTCTGTAGCAGCCGAAACCCTCGCCTTCAGCACTCCATTGACAACCAACAAGCACTTGATTCGATGGGTTGAAAAGATGGCGGATCTCTGCCGCCCTGATGCCATCCACTGGGTTGACGGCTCACAAGAGGAGTATGAGTGCATTTGTGACCGGCTGGTCGCGGCCGGCACTTTCATTCGACTCGATCAGAAGCTTTGGCCCGGATGCTTCTATGCCCGCTCTGTTCCGAGCGATGTAGCGCGTGTCGAGGATCGAACGTTACATCTGTTCGCTTTCGCCCGATGGCGCCGGACCGACAAACAACTGGGAAGATCCCTTTGTAATGCGCCGCCGCCTGAAGCAGTTGTTTCGCGGCTGCATGCAGGGGCGAACCATGTACGTGCTTCCATTCAGCATGGGACCTGTTGGATCACCCATGTCGGGAATCGGCGTGGAACTGACCGACTCTCCCTATGTTGTAGCGAACATGCGGATCATGGCCCGTATCGGCGCGCCCGTATTTGCGGAGATCGACAAGGACGATCAAGAGAGTCGTCCCCTGCATGCACTCGGTGGGAATGCCGCTCAAACCGGAACAGAAAGATGTGCCCTGGCCCTGCAACGATACGAAGTATATTGTGCATTTCCCTGAGACCCGCGAAATCTGGTCGTACGGCTCCGGATACGGCGGAAATGCGCTGCTGAGCAAAAAATGCTTTGCTCTTCGCATCGCCTCCAACATTGCGCGCGATGAAGGCTGGATGGCCGAGCACATGCTGATTCTTGGCGTCGAAAACCCGTCCGGAGAAAAGACCTACGTGGCCGCTGCGTTTCCATCGGCGTGCGGCAAGACGAACTTCGCCATGCTGATCCCGCCGAAGGCGATGGAGGGCTGGCAGAGTCTGGACCGTAGGTGACGATATCGCCTGGATCCGTCCCGATTCAAGCGGCCGGCTGCGCGCCATCAATCCTGAGGCTGGATTCTTCGGCGTCGCTCCCGGCACCAGTGCGAAGACCAATCCTGCGGCTATGGCCACGCTCTCGCGGAACTCGATCTTCACCAACGTCGCGCTCACTCCCGACGGTGGCGTCTGGTGGGAAGGCATGACGGACAATCCGCCCGCGGAGTGCCTAGATTGGCGCGGCGAAAAATGGACGCCGGCGATCGGGAAGAAGAATGGAACAACTGCAGCGCATCCCAATGGCCGCTTCACCGCCCCCGCCTCGCAGTGCCCCACGATGGATCCGGACTGGGAGGCACCGGAAGGAGTCCCGATCAGCGGCATCATCTTTGGCGGGCGTCGCCGCACGACACTGCCGCTTGTCTACCAGGCATTCAATTGGTCCAGCGGCGTGTACATCGGCGCAACCATGGGCTCCGAGACAACAGCAGCCGCAACCGGTGCAACGGGAAAGGTTCGCCGTGACCCATTCGCAATGCTTCCCTTCTGCGGCTATCACATGGGCGACTATTTTCGCCATTGGATCAAGATGCAGCGCGGTCTCGACGTGACACCGCGCATCTTCAACGTGAACTGGTTCCGCATGGATGACAAGGGCCATTTCCTCTGGCCGGGATTCAGCGAGAACATGCGAGTGCTGCGCTGGATCGTGGAGCGCGTTCACGGTCATGGCCGAGGACGCGAAACGCCGATTGGCTGGGTTCCCCGGTATGAAGACATCGACTGGACCGGTCTCGATTTTTCGCGAGAGAGCGTTCGAAGAGCTGATGAACGTGGACAGAGCGGCGTGGCGCAAAGAGGTAATCGCGCACGAGGAACTGTTCATTGAGCTGCATGATCATCTCCCTCCGGAGATGATTTACGAACGCGAACTCCTCATCTGCAAGCTCTGACCGCGGCTTGGTTGGAGCCTGCCGGTCTCGCCTTTGAGCCCGTCTGACTCCAGTGCCGGAGAGGACAGCCTTCGCGCGCGCCTTGCGCTGCATCCGCACAGCCTAAATGTTGATTCCCTGAGATCCGCAACTCATTTCAAAGGAGTTTCGAATTTCGAGAGTATTTGACATCATTTACGTTATAGTAAAGAGTTCAGCACTACCCCCATTGTGCCCGACCTTATACGCAAGGTCCCTTCAGGAAAGACGGCGGCGATTCCCGTAGAAATCGTCGCCGCAGTTGTGTCTTCGCTGGTTAAAGCAACGCAAGGTAACAACAAATTACCCACTGAGAAGGTAGACATGCAGAAACCGGATCATCGCCGTAGCATTCCGCAGCCCCAGGGCTTCTATCATCCCCGGAATGAACACGACGCCTGCGGCATGGGGCTTGTGGCCAGCATCCGCGGGGAGAAGAGCCACGAGATCATCCGCAAGGGCTCGAGGTTCTCATCAACCTCACCCATCGCGGTGCGGCGGGGTGCGATCCGGAGACTGGCGACGGCGCCGGCATTCTGATTCAGATTCCTCATCAGTTCTTTGCGCGCGAGTGCGGCGAGCTCGGCATACAGCTGCCCGGACCGGGCACTTACGGCGTGGCCATGGTCTTCCTCCCAGTGGACAAGCACAGCCGCCTGCAGTGTGAGGGCGTCTTCGAGCGCATTGCACAGGAAGAGGGCCTCAAGGTTCTCGGCTGGCGCGACACGCCGGTGAACGGCGACGCAATCGGCCGCGAGGCCCGCGCTTCGCAGCCTTACATCGAGCAGTTCTTCGTGGGGCGGCCCGAAGGAATGGACGAGGACGCCTTCGAGCGCCTGCTCTATCTGGTGCGCCGCCGGACCGAAAATGAAATAGCGGAGTCTGAGATTGAGGGCAAGGACGACTTCTACGTTCCCTCGTTCTCCTGTCGCACCATCATCTACAAAGGCCTGATGCTGGCTCCGCAGATTGAAAAGTTCTACTTCGAGCTGGCCAATCCTCTCGTCACGAGCGCTCTCTGCCTCGTCCACCAGCGCTTCTCAACCAACACCTTCCCCAGCTGGAAGCTTGCGCACCCCTATCGCTACGTCGCGCACAACGGCGAGATCAATACCATCCGCGGCAACGTCAGCTGGATGAATGCCCGCCAGTCCGTGCTTGAAAGCCCGCTCCTACGGCGAAAAGATCAATGAGCTCTATCCCAGTCATCGTGCCCGACGGCAGCGATTCCGCCTCGCTCGACAATGCGGTGGAGTTCCTCTTCCAGTCTGGGCGTTCCCTGCCCCACGTCATGGCCATGCTGATTCCCGAAGCCTGGGCCGGCAATCCTGACATGGATGAGGAGAAGCGCGCGTTCTACGAGTACCACGCATCGCTTGATGGAGCCGTGGGACGGACCGGCCGCGATCGCATTCACTGACGGACGCGTCGTCGGCGCGACGCTCGACCGCAACGGCTTGCGCCCCGGCCGCTACATCGTCACCAAGGATGACCTGGTTGTGCTCGCATCGGAAGCCGGCGTGCTCGAAGTGCCCGCCGAGGACATCCGCAAGAAGGGCCGCCTGCAGCCGGGCCGCATGTTCCTTGTTGACACCGTGCAGAAGCGCATCATCTCCGACGCCGAGATCAAGAAGTTACTTGCCGCGCCGGCAGCCCTATGCGAACGTGGCTCCAGGAGCAGCAGGTCACTGATCGATTCCCTGCCGGAGCCGTCGCGCGTCATCGCGTCCAATCCGGAAACCCTGCTGCGCCGTCAGCGCGCCTACGGCTACAGCGAAGAAGATCTTCGCATCCTGCTTGCTCCGATGGCCGCGCGAGGCGAGGAGCCCGTCGGCTCGATGGGAACCGATGTGCCGCTGGCCTGCCTCTCCGATCGGCCGCAGCCGCTCTTCAACTACTTCAAGCAGCTCTTTGCGCAGGTCACCAATCCGCCGATCGACCCGATTCGCGAAGAACTGGTGATGTCGCTCATCAGCTACATCGGCACAGAGCGCAACATCCTCGATGAGTCTCCTGAGAACTGCCACACGCTCAAGCTGCCGCATCCGATCCTGACCAATCGCGATCTGGAAAAGCTGCGCCGCGTCTCGTCCGGCGATCTGCTGGCGACCACGCTGCCCGCGCTTTTCCGCGCTGAGGACGGCGAAGCCGGTCTGCGGCACTCACTCGACGATCTGAGCGCGCGCGCCGCTCATGCAGTGGCCTCCGGTTACACGCTGCTGATCATCTCCGACCGCGGCGTCGATCCAACCTATGCGCCCATTCCGAGCCTGCTGGCAATGGCCGCTGTGCACAACCGCCTCGTGAAAGAGAAGACGCGCACCCAGGTCGCGCTGATCATCGAGAGCGGCGAGCCTCGCGAGGTCATGCACTTCGCCCTGCTGATCGGCTACGGCGCCAGCGCCATTAATCCTTATCTGGCGATTGAGACGCTGCACGACCTCAAGCGGCGCGGCCTGTTGCCGCACAGCATCTCCGCCAATCACGCCGAGAAGAATTTCATCAAGGCCATCAACAAGGCGCTGCTGAAGACCTTCTCCAAGATGGGCATCAGCACGCTGCAAAGCTATCGCGGCGCGCAGGTGTTTGAAGCCGTCGGCCTGAATCAGCAACTCGTTGAAGCTTACTTCCCCGGAACAGCTTCGCGTATTGAGGGTGTCGGGCTCGATGTGCTGGCGCGCGAAGCGCAGATGAAGCACGCGCTACGCCTTCCAGCCGCTCACTGAGTCTGAAACCGAACTGGTTGTCGGCGGCCAATACCAATATCGCGAGGGCGGCGAGTATCACCTTCTCAATCCGCTCACCATCAGCAAGCTCCAGCACGCTGTGCAGTCCAACAATCCCGCGACATTCCAGGAATACACCGATCTTCTTGACGAAAAGAACCGCAAGCTGTGTACTCTTCGCGGATTGCTGAAGCTTAAGTACTCTGACAAGCCCATTCCGCTTGATGAGGTCGAACCAGCCAAGGAGATCGTCAAGCGGTTCACCACCGGCGCCATGAGCTTCGGGTCAATCAGCAAGGAGGCGCACGAGACGCTGGCGATCGCGATGAACCGCCTCGGCGGCATGTCGAACACCGGCGAAGGCGGCGAGGACGAAGCGCGCTTCAAGCGCAGACCCCAACGGCGACTCACGCCGCAGCGCGGTCAAGCAGGTGGCCAGCGGTCGATTCGGCGTGACAACCAATTACCTCGTGAATGCCGACGAGTTGCAGATCAAGATGGCGCAGGGCGCAAAGCCCGGCGAGGGCGGCCAGTTGCCCGGGCACAAGGTCGATGACGTCATCGCAAAGACCCGCCACTCGATTCCCGGCGTCGGCCTGATCTCGCCGCCGCCGCATCACGACATCTACTCCATCGAAGATCTTGCCCAGTTGATCTACGACCTGAAGAACGTGAACCCGCAGGCGCGCATCGCGGTCAAGCTCGTCTCCGAGGTCGGCGTTGGAACAGTCGCAGCCGGAGTATCGAAGGCTCATGCAGACGTGGTGCTGATCTCCGGCGATAGCGGCGGCACTGGCGCTTCGCCGCTGAGCTCGATCAAGCACGCCGGGTTGCCGTGGGAACTCGGACTGGCTGAGACACAGCAGGTCCTGCTGCTGAACGACCTGCGCAGCCGCATCCGAGTGCAGACCGACGGCAAGCTGCAGACAGGCCGCGACGTGGTGATCGCCGCGCTTCTCGGCGCGGAAGAATTCGGCTTTGCCACGACGCCGCTTATCACCATCGGCTGCATCATGATGCGCAAGTGCCACCTGAATACCTGCTCGGTCGGAATCGCCACGCAGGATCCCGTCCTTCGCGCGCGCTTCACGGGCCAGCCCGAGCATGTGGTCAATTTCTTCTTCTTCCTGGCTGATCAGATACGCCAGCACATGGCCAAGCTCGGCTTCCGTACCTTCGACGAAATGGTCGGCCGCGTGGACAAGATCGATGCTGCCGTCGCCGATGCTCATTGGAAGGCGAAAGGCATCGACCTGTCATCCATCCTCTACGCGCCCACGGTGCCATCGCGCGTGGCGCGGCGCAAGATGCAGGCGCAGGATCACGGGCTTGAATCAGGCTCTCGATCACGTCCTCATCGCCAAGGCCGCGCCCGCGCTCGAATCGCAGACGCCGGTCACCGGCAGCTTCGCGATTCGCAACGTGCATCGGACCGTAGGCGGAATGCTGGGCGGTGAGATTGCTCGTCGATACGGATCGGCGGGTTTGGCGGATGGAACCATCCACTTCAAATTTGAGGGTTCAGCCGGCCAGAGCTTTGGCGCCTTCGTTCCCACTGGTGTCACGCTCGAACTTGAGGGCGATAGCAACGACTATCTAGGAAAGGGTCTGTCCGGCGGCCGCATCATCGCTTATCCGGCGAAGACCTCAAGCTTCCTTCCCGAAGAAAGTATCCTTGTCGGAAACGTCGTGCTTTACGGGGCCACGAGCGGCGAGGTCTTCCTGAACGGCATTGCGGGTGAGCGCTTCGCAGTGCGTAACTCGGGCGCGACTGCGGTTGTCGAAGGCGTTGGTGATCACGGTTGCGAATACATGACCAACGGCACAGTCGTTGTGCTCGGCTCGACCGGTCGTAATTTCGCTGCGGGCATGAGCGGTGGACGTGCATTCGTCTTCGATGGTCAGGGCGACTTCTCCTCGCGCAGATGCAACAAGGCAAGCGTGGATCTGGAGCCGCTCGCCACAGACGCGGACGTCGCAGAGGTACGTGGGCTTCTTGAGCGCCATCGCGATCTGACAGGCAGCCCGCGCGCCGCCTGGATCCTTGAGCACTGGGCAGAGGCGCAACCGCAGTTCATCAAGGTGTTTCCGCACGAGTACAAGCGCGTGCTCGGCGTCGAACGAGTCGACACTGTTTACGCTTCTCCAATCATTTCGTCGCCCCTGGTGACGGCTACAGCTGAGGTGCAGCATGGGTAAGGTCACCGGGTTTCTTGAGATTGATCGCGAACAGGCCGCGCGTCGCAGCATCGAAGAGCGTGTCCAGGACTGGCAAGAGATTTATCATCCGTTCTCCGAGGAAAAGCAGAAGGAACAGAGCGCTCGCTGCATGGACTGCGGCGTCCCGTTCTGCCACACCGGCTGCCCGGTGAACAACCTTATTCCCGACTGGAATGACCTCGTTTATAGCGGACGCTGGCAAAGCGCGATCAGGCGCCTGCATGCCACGAACAACTTTCCTGAATTCACCGGGCGTATTTGTCCAGCGCCTTGCGAGGCCTCCTGCGTTCTCGGCATCAATCTTCCCCCAGTGTCCATCAAGCTGATTGAGAAGAGCATCGTTGAGCGCGCGTGGGATGAGGGCTGGATTCATCCCGAGCCTCCGGAACACAACACCGGAAAACGCGTTGCGGTAGTCGGTAGCGGTCCTGCAGGTTTGGCGGCAGCCCAGCAGCTCCGCCGTGCCGGCCATTCGGTAACTGTGTACGAAAAGAACGATCGCATTGGCGGTCTCCTGCGCTACGGCATCCCGAACTTCAAGATGGAGAAGCAGGTCATCGATCGCCGGCTCGATCAGATGCGCGCCGAAGGAGTCACCTTCCTGACGAACGCACACGTCGGCGTCAACGTTCCGGTCGACTCACTCACCGGGCACTACGATGCGATCCTTCTGGCCGGTGGTGCGGAACATCCTCGCGATCTCAACATCCCGGGACGCGACCTCAAAGGCATCCACTTTGCCATGGAGTTTTTGCCTCAACAGAATCACAGGTGCGAAGGCGACGTCGTGGATGCCTCGATCAGCATCCACGCTGAAGGCAAGCGCGTGCTGATCATTGGCGGCGGTGACACAGGTGCCGACTGCCTCGGCACCACTCACAGGCAGGGACCCAAAAGCGTTCATCAATGGGAGATCATGCCCAAGCCTCCGGCAGAGCGCGCCGGATCCACGCCATGGCCATTGTGGCCGCTGCAATTGCGCACAGAGGGTGCGCACGAAGAAGGCGGCATTCGTGACTGGGCCATTAACAGCATCAAGTTCACCGGTGATGAGCAAGGGAATGTGAAGCAGGTCCATGCGGTTCGCGTGGGTCCGCCTCCAAAGTTCGAGCCGATTGCCGGCTCCGAATTTACTCAGGACGTCGATCTCGTTCTGCTTGCGATGGGCTTTCTCGGCCCGGTGCGCAATGGCATGGTCGAGCAGATGGGCCTGGCACTTGACCAACGCGGAAACGTGGCCGCAAACGCGGACTACATGACTTCCGTCGATGGTATCTTTGCTGCCGGTGACATGCGCCGCGGGCAGTCGCTTGTCGTTTGGGCAATTGCGGAAGGACGCAAAGCTGCGGCCGCCGTCGATCGCTATCTTTCGACCAGGCAGGCAGCCCTCCCATTGGTCCACCGCGCGCGGGGCTGAAGAGAACAACAGTGCGCGGGTTTTCTGCATTGGCCGATTACCCGCGCATAGGCTTCGCATTCTCGCTCGTCGCTTTCCTTCGAGTCTCAAACCAATTCCATAATGCAGGCATCCTATTGACCTGGGATCGCGGGCTTCTGTGTGACAGTTCGTTGACGAACACACATGCCGGCCATTTGAATTCAGACTGACCAAGCTCTCACTTGAGCCGTTGACCACATGAGTGTGCAGCTTCAGTAGCGCTTCGCCACACACTTATGCGAAATAAGCCCTCCCCAAGTCGCTGGACACGATTCCTCCTCAAATCGCTTGGTCCGGGCCTGATTACAGGCGCGGCAGACGACGATCCATCTGGAATTGCCACCTATTCGATCGCGGGAGCGCAACTCGGCACCTCATTGCTGTGGACCGCTCTTGTAACGTGGCCGCTTATGGCAGCGGTACAAGTCATGTGCGCCCGCATTGGCATGGTCACGGGCAGAGGAATGGCCGGCAATCTCAAGCAACGTATACCAGCCTGGCTGCTCTGGCTGTTTGTTCTCGGTCTACTCCTTGCGAACACGATCAACATTGCCGCCGACCTGGCAGGCATGGCCGATGCGGCTGAAATGCTAACCGGAATCTCCTCGCGCGTATTTGTTGTGGCCTTTGCGACACTGATTTCCTGGGCCACCGTCAAGCTCCGCTATCAACAAATTGCCAACGTGCTGAAATGGCTCGTTCTCGTGCTCTTTGCGTACCCGATCACGGCAATCCTGGTCGTCAAGGACTGGACTCCCGTATTGCATGCGACCTTTATCCCCGCAATCCCGCACTCCCAGAATGAATGGTCCACTCTCGTTGCGATTCTCGGAACGACGATCAGCCCTTATCTCTTCTTCTGGCAGGCAAGCCAGGAAGTGGAAGAGGGAAAGGCATCTGGACACACAACGGTCGAGTCGCGAAAGGGCGCAAGCCCACATGGAGCTCCGCTCGCGGCAGATTGACGTTGGGATCGGTGCATTCTTCTCAAACCTCGTTATGTACTTCGTCATCCTGACCACGGCGACAACTCTGCACAGTCACGGCATGACGAAGATCGAGACAACGCGTCAGGCAGCCGAAGCCCTCACGCCGCTCGCCGGCAGATTTGCCGGTACTCTCTTTACGATTGGAATCGTGGGCGTCGGCTTGCTTGCCATTCCTACATTGGCGGGATCAGCGGCGTATGCGTGCGCTGAAACCTTCCGTTGGAAGCAGGGACTGGATCGACCACTCAAGAATGCGCGTTACTTCTACGCCATCATCCTGCTTTCAACCGGCGCCGCTGTCTGCCTGAATTTCACCGGGATTCATCCCGTCCAAGCACTGTATTGGAGTGCCGTCATCAACGGTCTACTTGCGCCGGTTCTTCTGGTCGCTATTCTGATGGTCGCTGTGAATCGGAAGCTGATGCAATGGCAGCCGAGTTCGCTGCTTGCGCTGGTGATCGTCGCAATCACGACAGCACTGATGTTCGTAGCCAGCATTGCAATGTTTATCGTGTAGAAGGTCATGGCGGAATGGCCGAGTCAGTTGAAGACTGCACCTCTTCGGTTTACAGCCTAGATAGGTCTCCCGCGGAAAAAGTAAAAAAGCTCGATTAAGAGAATCAGGACAACGACTGCTTCAAGGAAGAAGGCACGGCTCTGATTGAACTGTTCAACCATGTAGCTGTACAGATCCTCGGCCGTTTTGACCTTCCGCGCAACCAGGTCCTTATAGTCCGGAACGCCCACTTTCGAAGCCGCCAGCTTGTATAGCCGGGCAGCAAACATATCGCTGAGAAACTTGATTGCGTTGTCCGCACGCTCCGTTAACTCCGCCACATCCAGAAGGACCCGATGCAAATTGGTTGCCGACCGCGCCATTCGCCACCGCGCCCGTACACCTGTGTTCCGGCCAAGATCCTCGTACACCCTGTCAAGGATTCCCGTGAGGAGTTCATCGTAATGGCGAAATTCAAGCAGCTGTGAGTTCGCATATTCCAGGAGCTGAATGGCAGTTTCTGCGCCCGCTGTGCTGTCATACAGGAATGCGGCGTTCCATCCAATGACCGTGACGTCATTCGCATAGTACGAGATTTGCGAATGCAGGACTTCGGTGCATTCGCCGGCTGACAATTGCATGCGGTCGCCGCGAACCACCTGCGCAATCTCGGCGCCGTGATCGCGCGTCAGATCAGCGGCAGCCGGAGTTCCAAGCGATTCACGCACGTGAAATATGAAGTAGTCCTCGCTCAGCCAGCGTGCGTAGGGCTTTACCATCGAAGATGCCACGCGCTCCAGCTTCTGCTTGACAATCGGCTCTGCGCGTGTGGCAAAGTCAACATCCCAGACCCAGCGGCTGGCCAGATGCACAAGGCTATCCCAATCGCCTGCAAACGGCAGTTGAAAGACGACGCTGACCACGCCGTAGTCGTAGTATTTGATCTCTGCTTCGAGGCGTTCACCAGTTTCGAGCAGAAGTGGCTCCAGCGGCTCGACGACTGGAGGCCTCTCGTAGCGCACATAGGCGGGCGCCGAGTGCTTCATGCTCGGCTGTTGTACTGTCCTCGCGCTGACTGTTTGTTGAACGCGATCAAGACGAAGTTCTTCGCACACATCGAACTGGATAAGCACCAGGACGGAGCCACGAAGCGGAGCTGGAGTCGAAGATGGATTCTGGTCGGGCACGTACGAACGAATAGTAATCTATACGGACAGATCAAGCCCGCGATGTAGCATGAAAGGCACCTCGGCAGGGTGGCGATTCGCCGGCGCCCTTGTAAGTAGTGCATTTTGGGGCGCCCGTGGACAACTTGCCTTTGTTTTGGTTCATCAAAAGACGATGGTGCGCACATGGCTGGCCGTGATATAGCTCCGCACGAATCCTGGAGGTCGAAATGGTCGGTCGGCCCTATTGGTCCGGACAGTTGAGGATTTCGCTCGTTTCTTTCGGAATTCAACTCTATCCAGCAACGAACTCCGCTTCGGGAATCTCCTTTAACCAGATTGACCGTGTCTCAGGTCAAAGAGTCCGTCATCTGAACGTGATCGATGGGGATCAACCGGTAGACAACTCCGAGATCGTAAAGGGATTCGAGTACAGCAAGGGCAAGTACCTGATCATCGATCCCGAAGAAGTGAAGAAGCTGCGCCTGGAAACAGAGAATTCTATCGACGTGGCGCAATTTGTCGATTCAAAGGAATTGCCGCCTTATTTGTTCGAGAAGCCGTATTTTGTAATTCCCGACCCAAAGGGATCAGCTGAAGCTTTCGCCGTAGTCCGCACCGCAATGGCACAGGCCGACAAGGTTGCAATTGGAGAAATTGCTTTTGCCGGACGCGAACATCTCATCGCGATCTCGGTGCCCTCTGACAACAATGTCCGTGGACTGATGGCATACACGCTTCGCTATTCCAACGAACTCCGCGACCGGGCGGATTACTTTTCAGGAATTGAAGACCATGCGATCGACAAGAAGCAGCTTGCACTCGCCTTGGAACTGATTCGCGCCAATTCGGCTCCATTCCGACTTGAGGATTTCAAAGACGATTACGAAGTAGCGTTGCGGGCACTCGTCGATGCGAAGCTTGCAGACACTCCTCTTCCTCTAAGCGAAGCGAAACCGAGCCGGCCAAGCGTTGTCGGACTCATGGATGCTTTGAAACAGAGTTTGAACCAATCGAAGGACAAGGATGAGCGGCGCAAATCGCCATCACAACCTCCCAAGAAGGGCCCAGCACTCGTGAAGCCGGGCAAGCGAACGCACAAGGTCGCTTAGAGATGGCGCAGGCAAGGTCGCGCAGTTCAAGAGCAGCGCGGGAATTGGAAAGGCAGCTAGAGCGCTACCGCTCGATGCGCGACTTTCAAGTCACTGCGGAGCCTCGCGGAGACGCGAACCGCAACAAACGCACAAACGCAGACGCGCTTCCCTTTGTCGTTCAAAAGCATGATGCAACTCGCCTGCACTACGACTTCCGCCTCGGATGGAATGGAGTGCTCAAGAGCTGGGCAGTCACCAAGGGTCCCAGCTTCTACCCTGGTGACAAGCGACTAGCGGTGCAGGTAGAGGACCATCCGATCGAGTACGGAAGCTTCGAAGGCACAATCCCGAAGGGTCAATACGGCGGCGGCACGGTGATGCTGTGGGATTTTGGTACCTGGAAGCCCCTCGTGGACGTAGACGCCGCTTTGGCCAAAGGCGACCTTAAGTTTGAGTTGGAAGGAACCAAGCTGAAAGGAAGCTGGGCCCTGGTGCGCATGAACAGCCGTGATGCGCGTCCCGACAAACCGAACTGGTTGCTGATCAAGCATCGAGACGAGTTCGCCCGCTCTGAGAGCGACACGCCAATTACTGATGAAGCTCCGGACAGCGCGATCTCTACGCGCACGATCGAACAAATCGCCCGGGACAACGACAGAGTCTGGGAAAGCAATCGAGCACACGATCAGAAGCCGTCTGCAAAGGCATCTCCGCGCAAAACCAGGAAACCTCCAGCAAAGCCCGTACGACTGCCTTCCCTGAATTCCATTCCAGAAGAAACTTTCCCGGGATTCATTGCCCCGCAACTGGCGCGACAATCCATCTCACCGCCCGCGAGCGGCGAATGGATTCACGAGCTGAAGCTGGATGGATATCGAATTCAGATTCAGATTCGAGAGAGCGCCAACAAAAAAAGCGGCCAGAAACAGGTGAAGCTGTTTACGCGCACAGGTCTCGACTGGACACGAAGATTACCTGAGATCGCGCTTGCATCAGAAGGTCTCCCGGTCCAGAGCGCGATTCTTGACGGTGAGGCCGTCGTACTCAACGAATCGGGCCTATCCGACTTTTCGGAGTTGCAGGCATCATTTCAAGGCGGCGCCAAGGTGCACCAAACGTACTTTGCATTTGACCTGCTGCACCTGAACGGGCACAACCTTCGTGGGTTGACCCTGCTTCAGCGGAAGGAACTTCTGGCGCGGCTTTTCACCCATTCAGGCGGCGACTCGGTGATTCAGCTGAATGAACACTTTAATGCGAACGGCGCCGACGTGTTTGCAAGAGCGTGCAGTCTGGGCGCAGAAGGAATCGTTTCCAAACTGGCTTCTGGTCCCTATGCACCGGGTCGCAATGATGCGTGGCTCAAGTCAAAGTGCGGCCGGGAGCAGGAGTTCGTCATTGGCGGATTCACAGACCCCTCCAAAGGTGGGTTCGGCATCGGCGCCATCCTGGTCGGCTACTACGAGGGCGGGAAACTCCGCTACGCAGGGCGGTCAGGAACGGGGTTCACGGAGCAGTCTCAGCGGGAACTTCGGAATCGTCTGGAAAAGCTCTCGCAAAGCAAGCCGCCATTCGCCGAGATGCCGCAAGGGTCGTCGAAGGGCATTCATTGGGTCCAGCCGAAACTGGTTGCCAAGATCGCGTTCGCCTCCTGGACACTCGATAATCTCGTGCGTCAAGCCTCTTTCAAAGGCCTTCGTGAAGACAAGCCGGCAAGTGAAGTTGTGCGCGAAGTTGCTGTGACACCCAACGAACCGCGCGCCGATGATTCTGTTCCTGGAAGGGTCAGGCCGCGATTGCGCTCAAACCGCGCCAACGAAGTAAACAGGACCAGTCTTTCAATAACGCACCCGGAAAAGGTGCTGGACCAGGCATCCGGGATGACAAAACGGATGCTGGCTGAGTACTACGAGTCTGTTGCCGAGCACATCCTGCCGCACATTGCACAGCGGCCTCTTAGCGTGGTCCGATGCCCTGAAGGGACCGGAAAGGCCTGCTTCTTTCAGAAGCACGCCGGCAGTGGGCTTCCGAAGGGCGTCAAGAGCATTCCGGTGCCGGACCGGAAGACTGGCAAGAATGAAGACTACCTGACCCTGGATTCAGCCGAGGGTCTGGTTGGCCTTGCACAGATCGGGGTTCTTGAAATCCATCCGTGGGGCTCAAGGAACGATTCGCTCGAGAAGCCTGATCGAATCGTGTTCGATTTGGATCCCGATGAAGCGATCGACTGGAAGACTCTCGCCGGGACGGCCGCGAGCGTTCGCGAGAAGCTGAAGGCTCTCGGGCTGGAATGTTTTGTGAAGACGACGGGCGGCAAGGGCCTGCATGTCGTCGTTCCATTTCGAGCGGAGCACGAATGGCCTGTCATCAAGAGTTTTGCGCATGCATTTGTTCTCAAGATGGAAAAGGAGATGCCAGGCCTGTACGTTACGAAGATGACGAAGTCGATTCGTAAAGGCCGAATCTTCCTCGACTATCTTCGCAATGATCGCGGCGCCACTGCGGTCGCTCCATTCTCGCCGCGTGCGCGACTGGGCGCGGCGGTCGCTTTGCCGCTTCATTGGAGAGAGCTGAATTCAAGGTCAAAGCCTGTCGCATCCGTTGCCGATCTCTCTGTATGGAGGAAGCGGCTCAGGGACGATCCGTGGTCAGGGATGGCCGCTGTCGGGCAACGACTGACAGCCGGCACTCTCCGCGAACTCGGCGCATAAGCGGTTCCACATGAGTACCCCCCTCCCGGTATTCTGTAAAGAAATTCCTTGTTTTCAATGGTTTACGAGAGGAGTGTGGCGCTAAAATCCTCTCAGCATTGGACTTAGCCGCAGATTCCTATCAGCAAAAGGAGTTAGGTGCGATCCAGAGGCCGCGTTCAAAGGCCGGTGATCGGCGCCTGGACTCCCTGCTCCACGGTTTCATCAGTTTCCGGGCAAATCGAAGGCCGCTTGCACTTCTTCGCGCTGGGCTAAGTTTAGCGAAAAGCTGGCAAAATTCTGCAAAGGCTATTGAAATTCACCGTCCGCCGAGAGCGAGTTCGGTCACGTCCGCCGCTGTGCCCCAGGCGGCAGGAATGATCCTCCGAATCAAAGGCCCTTACCAATAAGACCTGAATCATGAAATAGTTCGGCGAAACCGGGTCATCATGCACGTGGTTACTTACTCATTCATAAACCGCCATTCCTTTATGGAATCCCCTCCAGGATTCGAGCGTAAATTTACCGATTACATCAATAGTTATCTTGTAACATATTTAATATCATATGCTTACACGGAATAACCCAAAAGTAACCATATAGTGAGACCTATCGACGATCATCACGGTGTAAACGTGGATCTTCTGATATCCTGACGTTACAAATCCATAAACCGGACACTCCCTTTGCTCCGCGACATCCTTGATGCATGTCTGCTTGGACATTTCACAAGGGTCAGCAGGGGTGTGCCTATGCATAGGAAATGAGATTAATGAAGACTTATTCAGACCTAAAGAACACATATAATTGGACTAAAGCAATTAAGAACTGGCACTCCCGCCCCCACAAAGTCGCCCTCTTCGCAGCACTTTTGAGCTGTCTTGCATTGGGCGCATCTGTCGCAAAGGCCCAATCAGCGGGCGGGATCTCCTGCCAAAGCAATTCATTCAGCTCCGCTGGAACGGATGCGTGCTCTCTCTATCTCAATGGTGCAGCGCCAAGTCAGATCGTCGTAAATCTGTCGAGCAGCGACCCAGCAGTGACGGTCCCGAGCCAGGCAGTGATGAACGCGGGCAGTTCGACCTCGGGATTCATTGCAACCATCAAGTCTGTCACATCTGCGCGTACTGCAATAATCACCGCGAGTGTGAATGGGGTTTCCGCGACCTACGCGATCCAGTTGAATCCCACCCCGGCGCCGCCTTCACAAGGGCAGTTGAGCAAGATCTCCTGCAGGAGTAACTCTTTCGTCTCCGCTGGAACGGATCCGTGCTCTGTCTATCTCAGTGGCTCCGCGCAAAAGCAGACTGTCGTAGGTCTGTCGAGCAGCGACCCGGCAGTGACGGTCCCGAGCAAGGCATATATCAACCCTGGCAATTTGACCGCCGGATTCAGTGCAACCATCGGGTCTGTCACGTCAGCGCGTACCGCGACGATCATCGCGACCTTAAATGGCTCGTCGATCACCTTCCCCATCCAGTTGAATCCCACGGGGACAAATGGCAATGGTACGCCGAGCACGCCTACATTAAGCGCGTTCACCTGCAGCAGTGCAACGATGACTGGGCCCGGAAGTGTGACCTGCACTCCGACCCTGAGTGGCGCGGCGCCCAGCGGCGGAGTCAGCGTTAGCGTTTCCGACAACAGCAGTGCGGTGGCGGTTCCGAGTGCGGTAACGGTTGCAGCGGGCGCGACAAGTGCACCTTTCGCTGTGACGGTATCCTCATTCAGCACAGCGCAGACTGTCACGCTTACGGCTACGGCAGGGGGTGTATCGAAAACCTTCGCTCTGCAGCTCTCCCCTTCGGCTCCAACCTTGAGCATCAACGCGACCAGCATCTCGTTTGGCAGCGTGGCGATGGGCTCTCAAGCGACGCAGACTGTCACCTTGACTTCCAGCGGAACCGCTGCGGTCACTGTGAACGCAGCTTCTGTGACTGGCACGGGATTCTCAATGTCCGGTTCCACATTCCCCGTCACACTGAATCCCGGTCAGACGCTGAGCCTGAATGTGCAATTTGCTCCGACTGTTGCTGGATCGGCGACGGGGAAGCTGACGATTACGAGCAATTCCGCCACCAATCCGGCTGCGAACATCGGACTTAGCGGAACGGGTCAGGCGAAATCCTATGCAGTCAATCTGAACTGGAACGCACCCAACTCTTCGACGGACCCTGTGGTTGGCTACAACGTCTATCGCACTCCCAGCGGCATTTCTTCATTCCAAATCGTCAATTCCTCGGCAATCACGCCGACCAACTACTCGGATTCCGCAGTCACGAGTGGACAGTCCTACGTTTACATCGTAAAGAGTGTTGATTCGAGCGGGGTGGAAAGCGCACCCTCGAATTCGACCACCGTTGCCATCCCATAACGCTTGCACACGCCAAAATGCTCCTCACCTGGTCTTCGGTGAGGAGCATTTTCTTTCATGGACGCCGCGATGCTTCCCGCAGGGATGCGCGGCGAAGCTCTGGCTGAAACCGATTAGGCACATCAAGAGCGGATCAAGACCGAATGCACGATTTGTGATCTTTCCGCGGTGATGGGGCCATCCCGCCTTGGTAACGATGCTTCCTGGTTACCGGCCCTTCCGAGAAGATGTTTACATCCGATCGCTCAAGTCAAAAGTCCTACAACCTTTGTGTAAGGGCTCAAAGATAAAGACTTGTATTGAAATGGTTTATTGAGATGTCACTAAGGTAACCAATTAGTGTTAGTTTCGTGACCATGGTCACTTGTTACCTCCTTATAGATGGTCGAATCTGCTTGTAGTTACCCGATGCAGATGCAGTTTCTCATTCCTGTCATTCGATGGACAGGAAATCTGCCTGGGTGACAGCGAAGCCAGATTGCATTCGGCTGAAGGTGACATTGATGTCCGACTCTCGTTACGCCCAGTCTTCAAGACGCGAAGAGTTCCATTCGTTCGTGTCCGGCGGTTCCCGCAGATCCAACCAGAGTCAATCCCTTACACGCAATTTTTCATACCTTGCTCTGTTTGTTGCGATCGCTGTTTCTCTCGCCCTGTCCGGGTGCGGTGGTTCTGCCGTAAACGGTGCGATGTCGAAGGCATCATTAGCAGCAACTCCCGAGACTGTAGAGTTTGGCGACGTGAACGTCGGTAACTCCGCCGATCAGACTGTCGCGATTTCAAATCCGAGTTCTTCACCAGTTCAGATTTCCCAATTGAGCCTCTCGAGTGGTTCGTTCTCCATTAATGGTCAGGCAAGCCTCCCTGTGACCATCGCCGCGGGAAGCACACTCAATCTGAAGGTCCAATTCAGTCCTAATTCAAGCGCCGACTCGACGGGCGACCTCAACGTCATGACCAATACCGCAGCAAACGCCTGGGTGAAGTTGCACGGAAGAGGAATCAAGACCTCGAGCAGCACATTAACGGCCCTGAGCGCTCTTTCATGCCAAAGCTCCACGATGACAGGCGCGGGTGCTGAGGTGTGTACGGTTGCGCTCACGAGCGCTGCGCCGAGCGGCGGGTTTGGCGTAAGCCTCCATAGCAGCAACAGTGCGGCTTCTGTTCCGGCCTCAATGACCGTCCCCGCCGGCTCGAACTCTGGAAGCTTCTCTGCCACCATTGCAGCAGTGACTTCCGCTCAGCCGGTAGCCCTGTCGGCGAGTGCGAGCACCGTCACAAAGAGCTTCTCTCTGCTGCTAAACCCTGCTGGAGCGGCTCTGGGTGTGAGTTCAACCAGTCTTTCATTTGGCAGCGTCACATTAAATACAACGGCAAACCAGTCCGTTACCCTTACCTCGACCGGGACAGTTCCGGTCACTATCAATTCGGCCACAGCAAGCGGCGCTGGCTTCTCCATCCTGGGAGCCGCCTTCCCGACGACCCTCAATCCGGGTCAGAGCACGAGCCTCACCGTTCAGTTTGCTCCGACCGCAGCTGGATCTGTCGCAGGACAGCTGACCATCTCGAGCAACTCTTCCGTTAGCCCGACCGCAGCAGTGAGCCTGACCGGCAGCGGAACGGCCGCACCTGCCTCTTTGACTGCCCTGTCGTGCGGCAGCGCGTCGATAACAGGCTCGGGCACCGATGCCTGCACCGTCACATTAAGCTCCGCCGCATCTGGCAGCGGATTCAGCGTCAGTCTCTCCAGCAACAACAGCGCGGTCAGCGTGCCGGCATCCGTAGTCGTACCGGCCAATGCGACCAGCGCAGCATTCACGGCGACCATATCGTCCGTGAGCACGGCTCAGTCGGCAACGGTCACCGCAGCTGCGGGCGGCGTCTCAAAGGGGTTTGCGGTGCAGTTGAATGCTGCCGTTCCCACGTGAGCCGTCGGCTGCTAGCCTCGCTCTAGCATTCGGCAGCGTCACATTGAATACAACGGCTACTCAGTCCGTCACCCTTACTTCAACCGGGACAGCCCCTGTCACAATCAATTCGGCCACAGGAGGCGGCGCGGGCTTCTCCCTCCTGGGAGCCACCTTCCCGACGACACTCAATCCGGGTCAGAGCACGAGCTTGACTGTTCAGTTTGCTCCGACCGCAGCAGGGTCTAGTCACAGGGCAGCTGACCATCTCGAGCAACTCTTCCGTTAGCCCGACCGCAGCAGTGAGCCTGACCGGCAGCGGAACGGCTGCGCCTGCTTCCTTGACCGCTCTGTCGTGCGGGAGCGCGTCGATGACCGGCTCTGGCACCGATGCCTGCACCGTCACATTAAGCTCCGCCGCTTCTGGCAGCGGATTCAGCGTCAGTCTCTCCAGCAACAACAGCGCGGTCAGCGTGCCGGCATCCGTCGTCGTCCCGGCCAATGCGACCAGCGCAGCATTCACTGCAACCATATCGTCCGTGAGCACGGCTCAGTCGGCGACGGTCACGGCTGCTGCAGGAAGTGTCTCCAAGGGATTTGCTGTGCAGTTGAATGCTGCCGTACCCACGCTAACTGTGAGCGCAACCGCTCTGACATTCGGGAGTGTAGCTCTCAACACGGCGGTGACGAAGTCAGTGACCTTGACATCCTCTGGAACCGCCGCAGTTACTGTTAGCTCCGGCAACCTGACGGGAGCGGGCTTCTCTGCCACAGGGGCCACACCCCCAATGACGCTCAATCCAGGCCAGGCGATCGTCCTGACCGTGCAGTTTGATCCAACCGCAGCCGGCTCCGTGACGGGACAATTGACGATCACGAGCAACTCTTCGATCAATCCCACAGCGACGGTCAGTCTGAGCGGAACCGGTACGACGGTTGCGCCATCTGTGAGCGCCATATACTGCACCAGTTCGTCCATGACCGGGTCCGGCACGGATGCATGCACAGTGACGTTGACCGGATCGGCGCCGAGCGGCGGCGCTGCAGTCAGCCTTTCCAGCAACAACAGCGCGGTGGCAGTGCCTGCCTCATTGACGGTTCCCGCCACATCGACGAGCGCAGGATTTACGGCGACTGTGTCGTCGGTCAGCACAGCGCAATCGGCAACCCTTACAGCCAGCTCGGGCGGCGCATCGATGGGCTTTTCCCTGCAGTTGAATGCGGGAGTGCCGACTTTGAGCGTCAATGCCGCGAGCATTGCCTTCGGCAGCACGGCGGTGAATACGCCGACCACGCAATCCCTAACGCTAAGCTCTACGGGAACGGCCAGCGTGACGGTAAACGCCGCGACTGTCACGGGAGCCGGGTTCTCAGTATCGGGTGTGACCTTCCCAGTGACGCTGAGCCCCGGAGTTTCGGTGAATCTCAACCTGCAGTTTGATCCAACGGTGACAGGATCAGCGACGGGTCAACTGGCCATCACCAGCAACTCTTCAGCGAATCCAACGACAGTAATCGGCCTGAGCGGCACCGGCACGGCGGTATTACATCAGGTCAATCTGACCTGGCAGGCGCCTAACAGTCCTACTGATCCCATTGCCGGCTATAACGTATATCGCGCTGCGAGCGGGACGGGAGCATTCCAGGCAGTCAACTCCAGTCTCAACGTTCCGACAACGTATTCGGATGCGAGCGTGCAGAGCGGCAACTCGTACGACTATGTCGTCAAGACCGTCGATAACGCTGGACTCGAAAGTGCACCGTCCAACACGACGACCGTCAGTATTCCATAAACATAGATTAAGAAAATATAGGCGGGCGCGTCAGGCGGGTGCGCCGATCAGCTGCAGAATCTGATCGGCGCCCTGCACCGCGTCACCACGGGATCCGGCAAAGCACTTCGCACTTGAAACCGCGCGAAGAAAACTGTCGATCATCTCAGGCGATTGGGCCATCGGATGAGGCGTATTTCGCAACAGGATCATCAACGCCTCGCTCTGAGATACCTCCAGGACTCGCCAGTTTGACTCAGGCCCGTACTCCAGCGCCATGATCCATCCTGCCGGCACTGGCTCTCTGGCAAACTCCGACCCGAGCTCTGCCGGGAGCACCGGCGATTGCTGCAAGTGGCTGTCTCTGAGCAGCAGCGGTCGAGGATACGAATGAACCATTCCATCCTTGTCGATTAGAGCGTACTCGTCTGACAGGAGCTTTGCGCCGCGACGAAGCAACTCAGCGACCATCGACGATTTGCCGGCGTGGGTTGTGCCGGGGATCAGAATCGCCCGATCTCTAAACACGACGGCGCCCGCGTGGACCGCCTTCAGCCCCTGGAGGCGATTGATCACGGTCTCGTCGATGGCCTTCAACACCTCGAGCAGGAGCTCCGCACTGTTGAAGGTCGGGGCAGCTTCCACGTTATCGACCGTCAGGCGATATCGGCCGTCAACTTGATCGACGCAGAAGAGGAGGTCCTCAGAGGACGGCTGGGAGCCACTCCTGGGAATTGGAGGAAGGATATAGCGCTCGAGGGCGTCATGCAGCTCCGGGCAAGCGTTCTCAATACGGATGCTGCAACCAAACGCGTGAAGGCTGAATGCGAGTGTTGTCTGCATAGTCAAGTGTGGCTAGAACACTACTCCAAGACGCCAATGGCGGCCTTGAAAGACCGCCGTTGGCGCTAAAACGCAGTCTCGGAGACTAGCGCAATTGGCGCAGACAATCCGATGGATCTGAGGAAAGGTTAATCTGAATCCCGCTACAGGCTAGAAAGAACCAAGCAAATGTCGTCCGGGATCAGCACTCTTCGGTGCGTTTCCGCCCTGATTAGTGTTCTAGGCTCTCATGCTTTGGAACGCTTACCCGCGGCCTGCTATCGAAGGTGGGATTTGTGGAGTTCGCATCGAGTGCATGCGCTCTCTGCTCTCCAACAGTCAGAGAGACAACGAGCGGCAACGCAACTGCACTCAACCCTACCAGTAGTTCGCGGCGAGTTGCCTTCGGCTGATCTCCCTTGATTGTCACCAGTTTCTTTTCCTGAAGCTGAAGTACCGCGGCCTCGGCGAGTTCTTCAGTGACATTCGGGTCAAAGGAGCGCTGCATTCTTTCCGTTACATTGGCCAGGGTTGCCCGATCGCCGCATGCGTCCCAGGCGGCCCCTGCGGTTGCATTCATTGCGAAGACTGTCTCGTTGTTGGCGTTGACGATGACCCGTGAGCCATCGGGAAGACTGTTCACGACAAAATCGTTCGAATTCACGCGTTCAATTTGCATGGGACCTCTCCTTGCGCAGCGGATGCAGCGCAGTGGATACCCCGTAATATACCCCGCCCCTTCTTGTGAGCCTCTTTAATATCTGTAACATCCCCATGTCCCCGGTAATCTTAGGTCGTTTTTCGGTAATCGATAGTTTCTGGTACTTTCAGGGTAGATACAAAGAACCGGGTCTGTACGAAAGTTTAATAGTTGACCAATCCCGGCAGACAAACGAACGTTCGGGGACTGGCTGCGAGGCTCTAGACGCGCGCTTGTGACCGAAGAAAAGCGAGACTGTCGTGGCTTCAACCCCTGCTGGAAAAGTCTGCAGGAATCGCAATCGGTTAGTCGGCCAGCTTTTTGCGAATTGGACGCACAATGCCCATGACGCCGCTTGATGCCGTATGTTGCGAGCTTTTGCGTGCTGCCGTTCGGCCTTCAGTCGAGGGCGACGATGACTTGCTCGCCCGACTCGTCGAAGGCGTTCAGGATTGGGACACAGCAATCAAGGGAGCACGGGAGCATGGTGTGCTTCCGATGCTTTATGCACGCCTTACCGAACAGGGGCTGCCGGTTCCAACAGCAGCGCTTGAGCGCATGCGAACCGAGAATGACAGGAACGTCTTCCATAGCCTGGTGAATGCTGCGGAACTACTGGAAGTGTTGCGGGAGTTCGATGAGCACCAAATCCCAGCGATGCCCTTTAAGGGTGTCGTTCTCAGCGCGTCGGTCTATAGGGACATATCGGCGCGGCCCGCTGGTGACCTGGATGTGCTTGTCTTTTTCAGGGACCTGACGAGAGCCACGGCCATCCTCATCAAAAGAGGATATGAATTGAAGACACCTGTGCGATGCAACAGTTCTCCGATCGCCGAAGACCTTTACGAATACCACTTCGAACGGCAATCGGATGGCATGGTTATTGAACTGCGCTGGCGGCTGGAGCTGGGAACGCCCCGTTTCCGACGCAACCTTGGCATGGATTGGGCGTGGGCGACGCGGCAGGTCACGACTCTGGCGGGAGCCAGAGTTCCAGATTTGGACCCCTCAACAGCTCTGCTCGTGCTGTGCATGCACGGGAGCAAGCACGTGTGGTCGCGGTTGATCTGGACTTGTGACGTGGCGCGTTTACTGGAAAGGCATCCCGACCTGGAGTGGGATGTTGTGATAGGAGAAGCGAAGCGGTCTGGCCTGTGGCGCACCCTCGCATTGGGTGTTCTGCTGGCACATCGCGTCGCGGCGGCCCCAGTCCCGGAGACCATCCTGCGCAGATTCGAGGCAGATCGACCGGCTTGGAAGCTGGGACGGCACTTCGATGAGAATCTGATTCGGGAACCACTCGTAGTTCCTCAAAGTCGAGTGCCTTACTATGTACAATTGCTAGGGTTTGAAGACCGTATCAGAATGCTCTTCTCGTTGAGCGTTCTCCGGCCGAATGTTTGGGATCGAGCAGTCATAAGGCTACCCCGAGTGCTGGACCCTCTCTATTACGTGATCCGACCGTTTCGAATCCTGCTGGATCGATCAGCACGCTGATCGCTAGATTGTGTAAAGCGATATTTACTGAGTAGATAATACCGGCTGGGAAACAATTACACAGCTGCAGGATCGCCGCAATACAAATCCCGATCGCACCGGGCGGGTAAACTCCTCCTAAGTTCAACAATTGATTAGGGGTTGAAAAATGCCCATTGCCTAATTGCTTTGGTCATTGACTTGCCTCTTCTGGGTCGAGAAATCAGCATCACGGGCCAATAGCGCACACACCACGAGGGCGTGACGTCGTGTCTTGCTTGGATGCTGAATTCAAATAGGTAAGCCCTAACACATCACCAACAGGGCAAACAGGCATTGATTGGCCGCTCAGCGCTGCCTCTGGCGGCCGAGGGGAGTTCTTGCCCCAAACGGAAGCGTTCGTTGCTGCCGCTTCGGACGGGAAAGGTCAATCTCGAGAGGAAGGAGATGGGGTCAAAGGAGGAAGCAACCGAAAGGGGAAAAACGGGGGAAGTTAGCAGTGGTGCTTAAGTCATAGGTTCCGCGACGTGTCATTGTCGGGCATTTTCCAGGTCCTCTCTTAAGGCGTGACTTAGCTTTTCCGAGGATCTTTTGCGGGTCCCCATTAATGAGGTGCGCAAGCGCCTGCTGAGGAGAAGTAGATGCACAAAATTCAGGTTCGGCCGATACCAGGCCGGGAACTTGCAAAACAGCAGTCATCCACATTCCATCACAGTTCGCTAAGTGGTATCTTCACCGCAATCCTTTCCATAAATCCTTCCTGTCGGGGCATAGCTCCGACAAGAATTCTCATGATTCTCGTCGGATGCGTGAGCATTGTAGCGTGCGGTTGCGGAGGTCTCGCGTTAAACCAAGGGACTGGAGCATCGCCAACAAAGTCATTGGGTAAAAACTCCCCATTCTTAAGTCAGATTTCTTGTGGGACAAAGTCATTGACAGGGCCTCAGACAAAGGCGTGCTCGGCGTACCTGAATTCGCCTGCAACGACAGCCGTTGCCGTATACCTGCAGAGCAACAATCCGGCTGTCAAAGTGCCAAGCACCGCGACGGTATTGGCTGGTTCCAGCGTCGCCGGATTCAGCGCTGTTGCAGCAGGTGTGAGCAGCACTCAAAGCGTGACATTGACAGCCAGCGTTGGCAGCAGTTCCACGACAACCGCTATCCAGTTGTATCCAGCTCCGACGACGTTGCCCAGCGTTTTGTCGATTTCCTGCGCCTCGCAGTCGCTGACAGGGCCGCAGACAAGAGCATGCTCGGTGAATATCAACGCGGCGGCTCCGATCGCTCTCCTCGTCTCTCTCTCGAGCAATAACCCGGCTGTTACTCTGCCGGCGTCCGTGACCATTGGCTATGGTGCGACCTCCGCCGGTTTCAACGTAACGGCTGCCGCGGTCAAGACTTCGCAAACCGTGACACTAACCGCCAGCTCATACGGCTATTCCGCATCGGATCTAATTCAATTGCTCGCGACGAATGGAGCTCTCTCGGCACCGCAATATCAGGTTCAACTGAATTGGTATGCACCGACGAGCGCAACGTCATCCATTGCCGGATACCGCGTCTACCGTGCGCCTGGTGGCGCCACGAGCTTCCAGGCTCTTAATTCGTCCATCGACCAAAATACCTCATTCACCGACTCGACTGTTCAGAGCGGCCAATCGTATGAGTACCAAGTCAAGAGTGTTGATACGAAAGGAAGTGAGAGCGCACCTTCTAATGCGACTCTGATCACGATACCCTAGTTGTCGCGTGCGTTCCGACTATTCAGCGCGTTGCGCGATTCAGCCGGATGACTCCGGCAACGGCAGACTGTCTGACGAACGGGCTCGATGTCTTGTTCCCGGGCGACAGCAGAGTGTAGCTCGGATCAGGCGAGGACTTCCCGAATCTGATCGATAACCTCGTCCGCGATCGCGAGGGATGCGGTCGCGGCAGGGCTTGGAGCATTCAGGACGTGAAGTGCCCGGTGTTGCCGCACGAAGTGAAAGTCCTGCACCAGTTCTCCGCTTGGAGAGAGAGACTGTGCACGCACTCCCGCGCCGCCCTGAATGAGATCGTCGATCTGGATTTCAGGTACCAGCCGCTGCAGAGAGCGACAAAAGAGCGCTTTGCTCAAGGACCGCTGCAACTCTTCCCAGCACATCTTCGGATACCTCAGAAAGAAGCGCCAGAAGCCCTGGAACGTGAGCGTCTCGACCAGGTCGCGAAGAGAGACATCGGCGAATTTGTACCCTTCGCGCGCAAATGCCAGAATTGCGTTGGGCCCCGCCTCCACGCCGCCGTGAATCTGGCGGGTAAAGTGAACTCCGAGAAACGGAAACTTCGGATCTGGCACGGGATAAATCAGATTGCGGACGAGATGCTGCCGGTCTGCTCTCAGCTTAAAGTACTCTCCACGAAACGGGACAATCTGACAGGGATCATGATTGCCGGCCATTCGGCTCAAGCGATCACAGTGAAGGCCGCCACAGTTGATCAGAAAATCTGCTTCGTAATCGCCGCGGGCGGTGCGGATTCGCCAGTTCCCTCCTGCTTCGGCCAACCCGATTACTTCCGATGAGAACCTGATCTCGCCTCCGAGCGATCGGATCTCTTGTGCAAGGGTTTCGGCCACCGCGAGAAAATCTACGATGCCTTCCTGCGGAACTCGAATGCCCGCCACTCCCGCTGCGTGCGGCTCGTACTCGCGGATTGTATCTGAGTCGAGAAGTTCGAGCCCTTCGAGTCCATTCGCCTTGCCTCGATCCAGAAGTGCTTGCAAGCGAGGTATCTCAGCGGGATCTGTCGCGACGACGATCTTGCCGCAGACTTCGTATGGCACATCATGGAGGGCGCAGAAGTCGATCATCCTGCGAATGCCCTGCACAGCGAGCCTTGCCTTAATCGACCCTGGCTTGTAATACAGCCCGCTGTGCAGAACTCCGCTATTGTGCCCCGTCTGATGTCGACCTGGGCCAGCTTCTTTCTCGAGAATTAGAAGCCGGGTTGCAGGAAATCGCTGCAGAAGCTGGTGGCCGGTTGCTAAACCGACGATCCCTCCGCCGATAATGGCGACTTTCATTGGTCATCCTTCACCATCAGGACAGCGGCATATGATGGGTAATGCCAATTCAACCAGACACTCCAGGCTGCGGCTTGAAAGTACTCAGGTCGAGATGAGTCCCACATACTTTTTTGCGGCGAGGTAGGGGAGCATTGCGATTTCGGCAACGGAAGGAAGCGGATCTTTCCAACTGAAGACAGACTCAGTGCGAGTAGCGCGAAGCGATCGCAGGTACGCTCCAAGACTCAAGCTCCCATGAAAAAAATCCGAGACCGCCGTGGGAATGTCGCTTACAAGACGCAGCCATCCCACCCCCGCCCTGGCGCGTATCGGCTCTATGGGGATCCCCATCTGGTCAGCAAAGAGCAGGTATGGGAAGTCAACGCCACAGCTGTATCCAATGCCGTGAAATCCCCAGGCTCTTGCATTGACGTCGAGCAGTTTGTACTTTCCGTCCCTCGGATCCCGCTTGAACTCGATCTCAGCAAGACCGTGGTAATTGATCGCTTTCAGAAAGCGCGCTGAAAGTCCTTCGATCTCGGGCAAATCGACTGTCTCCACATATGTTGCCGCTCGACCAAATTCGCGAGGATGCTGTCGTGCGCGGCGCGCAGTCAGGGTGCACAAGGGAGTGCCGTTGCGGACGAAGGCACAGTAGGAATACTGCTCGCTGCCATCGCCCGGAATGATCTCCTGGATCAGGATCTCTTCCGGTTTGATCTGCCGAGATGCCTTTTCATAGAGCGATGTGAGTTGCTCGGGAGTGTCGGCACGCCAAGCCTTGGCACCGGTCGCGTAGAAAAAGTTTTCCTTGACCGCAGGCTTAATTGCCAAGGGAAGGCGCGAAAAGAGAGCCGGTACTTCGTCGCCTGATTTCGGATTGAAAGTCTTTGGGCAAGGAATGTCGAGGCTTTCGGCGAGTTCGTAGGTCTTCTTCTTGTCCCAGGCCCATTCGATGCTCTCCCATTCCCCTGTCGTAACGCGGAAGAAGGGTGCGAGTTCAGACCGATATCGTGAAAACGCGGCCACGGTCTCGTCCCGAGTGGGATAAAGGATCCAATTCCGAAGATTGTACCGTCGCCCGACTTCAAGGACAGCGTCAACGGTCTTTCGCTCGTCGAGGATGCTTTCAACGCGCACGACCTTGGTAACGTACTTCGAGAAGGACGAGATGCAGTACTGATCCTCCAGGATGTAGACAGGGATGCCGCGCCGGCCCAGGCTTCGAGCAACCGCCAGGCCGGGGTGGTCACCACCAACCACAATGGCGCCTACGGACCCGCTCTCCTCCAACTTTTCGATATCGAGTGTGCGCTGCTCTTGAGGGATAGTTGCCATGACTTGGTTTCACTCCACGAGTCAGCTGCGGTGCCGAAGAAAATAAGAAGCAAGTTCGCGAGAAGCGAAGTCAGTGCCAGTGACGAAGTACAGCAACGGGCCGAAGTTCCGCGCTGCAGTTGCTCCGGTGAAATGAAGGCCCGGAACCGAGGTGGAGAATCCAGCGGCGACGTCAGGATAACCGTCGAGTTGCTGAATATCCTTGAGCAGGCTCGGGCATAGAAATTCGTACTTCGAAATATTGACGCGATATCCCGTTCCCAGCAGAACATGATCTACTCGCCTCTCCGATCCATCGTCTAGCTTGAGCTGGAGTTCGTCGCCGACTTCAGTTGCGGAGACAACGGATCGCGAGGTAGTGATGGTCATGCCCGGCAGCCTTGGAATAAGCCACGGTGCACCGGCGGATCGGACTGCGCGCTTCCGGATCGGGTCTTTGACCCCAAGAGGAATGTGGTACATCACCTTCGGGTACGCAACCAAACGGCTAATCCCAATCGGGCCAATATCGTGTTTGGAATAGAGCACTTTTGAAAGGGTGCCGAGCTGATGAAGCTTCTGATGCATGCCGATCCAACGGAGCACGGGAATCTTGGCAACCAACTCTGTGGTGATTCCGGCTTCACTCAGAAGCGCCGCAGATTCAATGGCGCTCTGACCCGCCCCGATCACGGCCACCCGCTTGCCCATCTTCGAAAACGGCCAACCGTCATAACAATGGGAAACCCGCTCGATAGGAAGATTCGAAAATATTTCCGGGATATTTTTGAATTTCGCAATTCCCGTGGCCACAACCACCCGATGGCTCGTGACGACCTCACCGTCGGCAAGGAAGAGCTTGAAACCACCGCTATCGCGGCAAAGACTGGACACGTTGCGGCGATCGAGGGTTGGGCCCAACTGGGAATGGAACCATCTGCCGTAATCGACAAATGTGTCTCGAGCAAGTCGCTTCACAGGAGCGGTTCCGCTCGCCTTCTCATATTCCTCCAACGTGAGTAGCGATTCCGGATCGGAGATCGTGGAGGCCTCCCGGGGGGAACGTAGAAGCATTCCCGGAGGCGTTCCATTGGCCCAAAATTCCATTGGCTCACCGAACACGCGGACCTCCATTCCCAGCGCCTTCAGGTGAGCAGCGGAGGACAGCCCATACGGACCGGCTCCGATGATTGCTACATCAAAGTCCTTCGGAACAGCCATTTTTTGCGAGCCTTTCAGTGTGGGATCGAATTCCGTTCAACGCAAGATCTAACGGTGCAGCGGTTTGAAGCCATTTCGTCTCGTCAGCAGCATACATACCCCTCTTGCACGCTTCGTTTTCTGCTCGATCGCGCGTCGTATCCGTCACGCTATCGGAATTCTGACTAGAGAGTGGGTCGCCGGTGAATCTTCAAGCTCGTAGACGAGAGAGTCGCCGTCCAGGCTGGCGTATGCGATACGCGCACGACCGTCTCCCGGATTCTCGATCTCCCACCCACTTCGTCCCTGAACGAGTCGCATCTGAGCTCTTTGTCTCCACCATCGGTTGACCTCTCCAGGCGTCGTCATCCACACGAAATGCTTGTCTCTCAGTTCGACGAGATGGTGCAGCAATTCCCGGTAAATCGCGCGCTCACGCGCTTCAATGACGTAGTCAGGATGGATAATGAAGCTCATTAGTCCGTACTTGCTGGCGATGATTTTTGTCTGCTGTTTCCAGATGCTTGTGGAGTAGTCGCTGAGGATGTTGAAAAGCGTGTAGTCCTGAATCGTGGTCACCGGAATCTCGAGGATGTCTCCGATGAAGTAAGGCATCACCGTGCAGCAACCGCCACGTTGCGGGTCCAGGTGCGCAACGTTTGGAACCGACATGTCGTATGCGAATTTCAGCTCGTCATACCACACCTGCTTCCTGTAAAGAACCGCCGCGCGAAATCCGTCAGCTTTGTATTTGTCGCCATACAGATTGATTTTCGCCGCTCGGTGAACAAACTGCTCTCTGTTCTCGTAAAGGTGGCCATCATGATTGAGGTCGTGGATCACCACTTCATGTTGGCGCAGCCGGATAGCTTCGATGAATTCGGCGGTGAGGCTGTATCGCTCTTCCGGTACAACCTGAAATGATGCCTTGATGCCAAAGGATTCATCAATATCCATCAACGTCGGACAGAAGTCTCTCCCGATCTCCGTTTCGACGTCATGCGTCATGAGGGCGCATCCTGAATGTCCCTCGGGCCAAAACCAAATGAAAGGGATCCGCTTCACACCTGACGCCTTGAGAGCCAACACCATCAGGCGGCCAAACAAGTTGTCGATCGAGCAATCAACCGGCCATCGCGGGAATGGAAGCTTATCCCAATCATGCAGATATAGCTTCTGTAAATGGCGTCTGACGCCGACGGGAAGGAGAGGGCGGATAAAGTAGTAGGGCTTCGACAGGCTCGAAAGCGCGCCGTGCCTCCATTCCTCGACGTACGTCTCGCGATGCAAGTTATCTACGACTTCAGATAAGTCGAATGGCAAACGGATGAGTCCACCCTCGATTAACACGTCCTCGGCTGCGTCGTGAATGCCATCGGATACGCGTTGACTCGTGGGATGACCCGCAAGACGTCCGAAGAAGGTGGCATCGTGTCCAAACCGGAAAAATCCGCGATCCGAAGAAGTCGCTTCGTCGCTCGCGACGCGCACAAACTGCTCGGGACATCTAAAGTAATTCGCCAGGTAGTTTTCCATTTATTCTTACGCTTGCAGGGATCATCTACTCTAAGCCCGACTCATTCTCAGGCCGAAAATGACAGTACTGCTGTTGCGGCACCCGCCGGCATCTTCATTTACCCACAACATTATGGCGCTGTCGATGCGTTTCCAACATCTGCCCAATAATCGACCACATCCAACAGCGAAGAAAAAACCTCTTAGGCTTGTTTAAGGTCACCAACCAGCGAACCGCTGTAGGTAAAAGCATGGTTACAGTCATTAGGGGAATGCTGATGAGATAGCGCGGAATTCCAAGAATGTTGGACTTTCGCCCTACGACGCGGCACTCAGCGCGCCCGAAATCAAACCACCATTTCAGGATGTACCTCTTCTTTACCCGATCAGCCGAAACTGGATGACGCACAATTGCGGAGGGTTCATAGACGATTCTGCCCCCTCCTGCAAGAACCCGTCGACCAAACTCCGTATCTTCAGTATGCCGAGGAATGTTGGGATCAGGGCTAGGCCCCAGGTCGACACGAAATCCGCCGTATCTCTTAAAAACTGACTTACGATACGCCATATTCGCCCCATACGGGGCTACTTCAAGTTCATGCGGACGATCTCCCAAATCAAACCCTGCAGCAACCACACCTGCCTGCGAGTATGGGCCATGAAGGGTCATCCACCCGGGTAAAGGGATTTCTTGTATTGGGAGTATTCGCCCTCCCACACCCGACCATTGGGCTTTGCTCAGCGGGTTTATTAGATTCTGGAGCCATCTTGGGTCGACGACGACATCGTCATCCATGAATGCAATGATCTCCCCGCTCGCCTCTCTAATGCCGGCATTCAAAGCGTTCGATTTCCCCGGCTGAGGCTCAAAGAGGTATCGAATTCGCTCGGGAGATTGGCGCTTGAACTCATTGACCACTTCACTTGTGTCGTCATGCGAATTGTTATCTACAACCAAGACTTCCCAATCGACTGGATCATCAAATCTGGACGCCAGCACCCCGTTCAAGGCCTTTAAAAGGTCCTTGCTTCGGTTATATGTGCATAAGATCACTGTGACCCACATGAAACCCGCGTTCCTCCGATATCAGGTGTTACCCATTTGGTCAATGTCCCATTGTCCTCGGTCTGAGTTCGCGCGCATCAAGGGATTATGAGCCCTCCGCGCCGCCTTTCCAGCAAGTGACCGCTCAATGAACCTGCGTTCATTCGGTATTTGCCACTCGGCTGATTCTGGAAGCGCATCACGCTGATTTTGGCCGATGCCTGCATTGCTCACGAACCGAGTCCCAGCTTACGCATTAGGAACCTAAAGGGTCGACCGATATTACTCGCGGGGAAACGCACACTGCATTCATCAAGGCTCTAAAGAGCGCCCCAATACTTATTTCGTATCCAATACTGTGTACCCAGCTGTGAGCCAGAGATCCGCGACTTCCCATTTCTTGGCGTACTTCACCTTGCAGGAGCGCAGCATTTCAACAATAGAATTGGTGACAGCAGGAGAGTTCGCCGGCTTTTCGATGTTGCGAATCCATATGCAAAATTCATTGATATACTCGTTCCTCTTGCATCTGTTCACTTATGCTTCAAAGCAGTAAGAGTCGACAGAGTCAATTTTGTCGACTCTTATCGAACGGGTCATCAATTGTGATTTCATCCTTGCTTGCGCAGATACTTGGGCGGCAAGCTTACACAGACTCTGTTCCCGTACCCTCGTTAGGGAAACCTGATCTAGGATGAATTCTATATTTAAGCACGACCTGTTCCAGATTCGCGACTTTGAAGCTGATCGGCGATCCTTAGCTCCATATCATAATCGTGGGAATAGACAAACGCATTTCTGTATCCCTCGACCGCTGCCATAGCCTCGACGACGAACAAGTAGGGTTGAGTGACAAAATGGACAGTCGGTCAAGAGTGCGAGCCTGATTTCCTCATCGTCGCACGGAACTTCAGGATGCCAAGCGGTGCGCCTCTTGCATTGACCCACTCAGTACTGCCGCCAACAAGACCAACCTCGGGATTCCTATCCAGAAACTCAACTTCCAACAGCAGACGATTCGGCAAGACAGATATCGTCGGCATCCATTATTGCTATCAAATCTCCTTCAGCGTGTGCGAATGCTGCGTTACGCGCTTCTCACTAGTGTGAGGTCTGGAGTCTCATAAAACTTGATTCGTCGATCTTTTTCAGAATACGCGCGAATAATCTCCTTGGAATTGTCAGTCGAGCCAAAGTCAACGATGATAAATTCAAAATCAGTGAATGTCTGACCGAGAACGCTCTCAATGGACTCAGCAAGAAAGCGCTCTACGTTGCGCACCGTCATGGTTACAGATACACGTGGCGCACTCATTCTCCACCGGCGGTTTTCTGAGGACTTTGTCTGAACAGGCCCTAACGGTGCTGCGCTGCCATTGCTTCCGTCAAACTCATCGTCAAACAAAACTTTTCCGTCCTGTGTAATCCTCACGTAGTCGATCCCTGTCCCCCAAGGGAAGACTCTTATCGTTGATGGCACCACCGTATCGACCCACAAATACTGTAATCTTCAAATACATTGGGGCATTCGGTATATAGGGCTTAGTGATCGTACAGGTAGTCTTTCCATCGATCTTGAAGATCATCATTCCCTTTGACCAGTCCAAACGATACACGTGAAAGTCGAGGCTTGTGTCTGGCGCGGTTGGCTTGCACCCATCATTGTGAACAAGATTGTCAACGTGAATCTGCTGGTTCACCTGGCTGAAATTGCCGTCCAATATCTCGGCAATATCGACTTCCTGCTCATTGCATCGCTCATCGGTGCCAGTCGGGTCACTCGCCTGACAAGAACCATCCGCCAGCCACACAACTGGCCACGCTCCAGACTGATTGCCTCCTCCAAACTTGGCACGCACCTCCACCGATCCATACAGGAACCGAAAACTCCGCATGGCAACGAACCCAGATGTGTATCTATAGGTAGCTCGCTTGAGGTCAAAGCTTTGACAGGTTGCGGTCTCGGATTTGGTTACCATGATAAGATTCCCGCCCTGTACGGAGACGTTCCCTGGAGCAAAACATTGGAGGTCGCTGTTAGGCCCGCCGGCACGATTGAATGCGGTCCATTTAGTATTGTCCAGTCCAGTTTGTGCCTGTGCCACGAGCGGACACCGCGATCAAGGCGATCTGTGCGCACCGGCGCATCAGAGAGGTGAAGGGACCCTCGATTCCGTTGTTTAGGTGCTAGAAGGCCGTTGTCACGGGCGTGCATGCTCCTCCTTTAGTTCTTCCGTCGACTTTGATTTTGACATGCTTTTCCGTTTCCAATTCCAGAGAATCCACTCGACCGTAAGTCCAGGATTTATGACTCTTTGAAAAAGCTGCCAGACTATCATCCGCAAAAGGTACTGCCAATCAATAGACTCCTGAATTGTCTCCAATCCCTCTTGGTGGTATCTCCAGAAGGCGCGCTGTACGAAGCCGCAAAACAGCGAGCGCCAGCACGCGATAGTAGTCTCTTTTTGCAATCTTCTCTGTGACAGAGGCTTCTTGTGGCTTCATGAATCGGTGGCCAAAGCGCCGCACAATGATATATCGATCCAATACTTCGGGCCGAAAGTTGCGGACTGCTGAAGAAATTGATTCATTATCTGCCCGCAGCCACGAAAGCACTTGGAAAACAAAGCCGAAATCCCAATTCTCAAGAATCTCCATGCACTTCTCAGTGTCTTCGTGTAGTCGAAACTCTTCAAAGTAAGGATTCTGGTTCCGGACAATCGAAGATCGATACATCACCGTTGTAGGCGATCCAAACGGAAAGATTCCATCTCGAAAATAAAGGCGTGCCACCTCTTTTCCGGATATGGGGGACGTCCGATAGGGAAAGCGCGAGCCGCGGACGATATCTGCCTTGAGGTCGTAGGCGCTCACCAAACCGATAGATTCTGACTGCTCGAAGACGCAGACCATCATTCTCAGGCATTCTGAAAAGATATGATCGTCAGCCTGAACAATCTTGCAGTACTTACTATAAGGTGAAATGCGGGAAAGCGCGAAATTGTAGTTCGCAACCTGAGATAGATGGGACTCCGTTCGGATTAGGCGAATCTTCGACGGGCAGCGCGATGCATAGCTCTCAGCAATTTCGCTTGACCCATCGTCACTGCAATTGTCTACCAGGACGTATTCCCAGTTTTGATAAGTCTGGGCTAAAACGCTTTCGATACACTCAGCGAGATACTCTCGGGTGTTGTAAAACGGAGTGACCACACTTACGAGCGCCGTAGAATCCATGTCAATTAGCCTGGAGTGAATAGGAGCAATTCGTCAATTCGCTTACCGTTATATGTTAGAGAGCTTTCGCCAAAACCAAAAGAAGAGAGACAACTAAGCATCAACTGAATCTGATTCAACCCTCTCCAACCAAATTTCACGCCAATACGGATAAATGCTTCTGGGACAGAACAGGCGGCACTCACTGTAGCGGGATTTGCACACCACCGAGTCCAAGATGACACATGGAGTTTTCATCTCCTGCATATATCCGGTCCTTTCGTTGACAATCCGTTCCAACCGTCGCAGCACGCGGTAGGCGCCGCCGCAGTACGGTACCTCCTCCGCATCGAAGTAGAGGCCGCGATTCCGGTTTGCACCGTTCAGGGTCTTCAGTATTTCGCGGTACGGCTTGATCCGCACAAGCTCACCCGGCTGAAGATCCAGCGTCACCCCTGGAGTCGCCTCGCCTTCGGGAATCATGCCGTTTCGCCGGGGAAAAGGGGAACCGCGCCAGAGAAAGTGGCAGTGGTCGAATGTCCAGCGGATCGGTCGACCTAACCCGACGCCTGCGCGGCTGAGCCAGAGAAACAGAAAGTATAGCGCGCCGCATACGACCTCCCAAAGGCCGACATTACCGGAACGATAGTCCTCAACGTACTGACCCAGTTCCCACCATTCAAGGTCCGAGGTGGCGTAGGGTAGCTGAGTTGCCTGGCAGACGTACTTGACCGGCGTCTCGTTCGGACTCGTAGCCTGCGTAGCTGCCAATACATCCGCTTCGGAGCATGCGGAGGGTGTAATTGTATGCGTCTTATCCCGAACAAGCGAGTTGACCCCGATAGCTGAAATGGACTCCGAGCGATTGCTGGCCGGTTTGAGCCACGCCTCTTTCCAGAAAAGCAAGCACCCAGCTTGGCATCCGCCGTGAGATGAGCCATCGCAACGCGTTTCAAGGTGCACCGCGCGATCAACCCGTCGTCCCCGAACGGGAAAAACCGTATCACAGGTCTTGTGAGCCCGCTTGTACACTTGAAACTTCTTCCCACAAAACGCGAACATCTCCGGCATGAACGGCATGCCGTCGAGACATCCATCGCCGTCGAGAGTACTGAGGATCTCTTGCCTGCTACGCACCTCTACCCAGTCACCCACCTTGGACCCGAATGACCTCGATCTCTTCGCTAGCCCCACTGTTCAGGCTCCTTGTTCAAAATACTGCGCTTAGATTTTGATATATAGCTAGCCAGAACCTGCTGGCAAACTCTGCTTTGTAAAGCGAATAAGATCACCCTACAAAGGTCGCCGCATTCGCGGACATTCAATTCGGTTCGCGGCGCGAACTGGCTCACGAACTCCAATCAAAGGCAATTCTCTACCCGAGATTGATCCATTGTCAGTTGCTTTTTCGGGCGACCACAACGCTATACTGACCCAGTCCCGCCTTTTCCTTGAGCCGCTTGAAGAAGGATTTCGCAGGTGAGCCGAAAAGCCTATTCAATCGGGGTGAATTGATCAATCGCAATACCCCAACGTTTCCTCGCGGCATGATGGTCTCGGAGCACTCGATGGTAAGTCCTGCCTGCCTAATCAGATCGTGCAGTTCGCCACGGGACAGCCAGTGGGCAACCGGTCCATTTTCAAGCCGAACAGTTGCGGTTCGCCGAATACGCTCGTAGACAAATCGATTGATTGTCGTAATAACGAGACAACCTCCATTCCGCAAGCTCTGAGCTATCTTTTTCATTGCGACCGCTTGATCCCGAATACTCGAGATGGCATCGATGCAAATTGTGACGTCGAAAGCTTCTGTTGGAAGAGGCCATTCGTGAAAATCAGCGCACTCATAGGACGGTGAGCGAACGGCCGCCTGGAGCGAAAACCCTTCACTCTTTTGCTGCGCGATTTCGATCGCGGCAGGCGAAATGTCCAGTCCGTGATAACGCGAGTACACTAACATTCGTGAGAGAGTTCCGGTTCCGCAGGCAATTTCCAGGACACTGCAATTTCCGTTGCGCGTAAGATTATTTATCGTCGCCGCGGCTCGCGCGAATAGCTCGCCAGAAACTGCATCATTATCGTCTTTTACGCGGTAGGAGGAATTCCACAAATCCCACCATGACCTCTCGTCCATTTCGCGCGACCGATCTAACGTCGGAGAATTCGATGTCATCCTTATCCTCTACTCAACAAATGCCTTCTTTGCACTACCGCCTGGATTACGTTCCCGCTATCCGAGCAAGGTCCGCGTCCAACGTCCTTCGAACGTTTTCATGAACAATCTGCGGGAAACACTGCGCGATACCCCGCACACCCCCTTGAGAACCAACGTAAATCGTCGCCGCAGGCTCCCACCTATCGTAGACTTGTTGAATATCGTATCTGTACAGAACCACTGACGGATAAAACGTGCCCTCTGCCAAATTCAACTGCAGTTCAAATGTGCAACTGTAGATATCGCCTGGACCGAGATCTACGCTGTCGTGGCCCAAGCGCTCCGTTGAGGTATCAAATACATGAGTAAATTTCTCGTCAACCATATAGAGAGTTATGGATACTCTGTTGCAGCGCTCAACAGCGGTTACCTCAACGTCGATCCAGGCACTTTCACCCGGCCGGAACCGCATGGATTCGCCACCTTCATTGCGAATTCTCACTAAAGAGATTCGGACCGGACCCGAGTTGACGTTGCGCGCCTGACTATCTAAGGACTTCTTGAGGTAAGCAGAAATAACAGCATTCGACTCACCGGTCTTGACTGTCTGGCCTTTTTCGAGAAGAAGACAACGGTGACAGAACTCGGAAACAACCTGTAAATTGTGAGAAACAAAAAGGACCGCGGCGCCACCCCGGAGCACTTCTTGCATGCGCTGGATGCATTTCTGCTGAAAGGCCGAGTCGCCGACGCTCAACACCTCATCTACAATCAACACATCCGGATCGACATGAGCCGCGACCGAGAATCCGAGTCTCGCGTACATCCCCGACGAGTAGCGTTTTACTGGAGTGTCGATGAATTCTTCAATTCCCGAGAAGGCGATGATTTGGTCTAGCTTTGATTGTATTTCGCGCTTGGACATCCCCAAGATCGTTCCATTCAGGAAGATGTTTTCCCGTCCGGTAAGGTCCTGATGGAAGCCGGCTGTCACCTCAATCAGAGCAGACAGGCGCCCATTGACAGTCATTTGGCCCCTGGTAGGTTTCATGATCCTACTCAGTATCTTTAATGCCGTGCTCTTGCCCGCGCCGTTGTGCCCGATTATGCCGACACATTCGCCGGACCTCACCTCAAAAGAGAGATCTTGAAGCGCCCAGAATTCCCTCTTGTCCGATTGACTGATCTCCGTTTCTCGGAACATTCTGCCAGTGAGAGCCGGAAGCAAGTCGCGCAAGGAGTTGAAGACCTCTCCTTTGCGAAATTTTTTGTAAACGTGGTCCATGCGAACTACGACTTCAGACATCCGGTTCGCACCTCATATGCTTTCAGCAAAACTAGGTTCCAGATGTTTAAAAAAAGTATATCCACCGCACAGGGATGCGACGCCGAAGATAACACTGTATAGCAACCACGGTAACTGAGGCGCCTGATGACGGACAATACAATTACTCAACCCCTCTAGGATTGGAGCCGCCGGATTCAAAAGCAGCCACTTCCCTTTATCGCCAAACATTCGGACATCAAATAAAACGGGTGTGAAAAAAATTCCGAATGTCACCACGACTTCGGTTAAGTATTTGACATCTCGAAAAAACAAACTTGCGGCTGATGTGATTAATGCAATTCCCAATGTCAAACATATAATCGTAAGAAGCAGACACAGGAACCCAGATAAGCTGATAGCTCCAGCCCACACGAACAATTCCGAGAAATAACAAGAGTGCCCCGGCAGCAACGAAAAAGTCGAATAGGCTGGCCATGACCGCCGATGTCGGAAAGACTTCTTTAGGAAAGTAAACTTTAGTCACTAAATTTTGGTTGTTTATGAGACTAGTACAGGAAAACCGAATGCTTGAAGACAAAAATGCCCATGGCAAAGACTTCACGGCCACGCTCGCGATATCCGCAGTTTGGAGGGGTCTTCCGGACGCAACTGCATATGCGTAACGAATGACAACTCCCGAGCCGACGATCAGAATCGGCATTAAAAGGGCCCATAAGAAACCCATGATCGACTGCTTATACCGTATCTTAATGTCACGATACGTAATCATATAAAGCAGCTCTCGGTACTTGTATAACTCTTTCAATTCACTGCGCATGTTTGTATATGCTCACTTATTAAACCGTCTATTAACGGGCTTTACCGAAGGCCCGTCGAGGTATTTGCCGATTCCCTCGTCCAGCGCTTTGCGATAAATATGCAGCGCCTCATGCACGGCAGATCCAGTGCGATCGATATCCGCGTCGGTGTGTGAGTAGCTTACGACAAACGAGGGCGCGATAATTCCATGACGAATCAGCTCCTGCATAAAGAGCGTTCGAAATGGCTGCGACCGCTGCCGTTCTTGGTCGTGGGTGGCAAACACCAGATTGCACGGCCGACCGCCGAGTTCGAAGAACTTCTCCAGATGATATTCAGCGATCGACCGGTCAACGAGGCGCCGCAGCCGCTCACCCTGTCCCCACAGATGACCGACTACGTCCTCCTCACAATAGATTCGCATCGTCTCGATTGCTGCCGCCAGGGAATGAGTTTCCGCACCGTGTGTCGTCGAGAGAAGAAACACGCGCGACTGATCATGATCAAGTCCGCCCAACCGCATGATGCGGCGTTCACCGGCCAAGGCAGACACCGAAAATCCGTTCCCCAACGCCTTCCCGAAGGTGGAAAGGTGCGGCACAACCCCATGAAACTTCTGCGCTCCACCGATGTGCCAACGAAAGCCAGTGATCATCTCATCAAAAATCAGCACCGCACCATGCTTTTCGCAGAGATCCTTTACTTCCTGAAGATATCCTGACTTGGGCGGCGGCGAAGTTTCGGCTTCCATCACAACGCAAGCAATTTTACCGTGGTGACTTTCGAACAATTCTCGCAAGCTCTCGGTATCGTCATAGCGAAAACCGACGGTCAACCTGGAAATGAGGTCAGGAATGCCCGCGTTCATCTCCAGCGTGCCGATAAACCAGTCGTCGGTCGAGAAAAATGGGTGATCGCTGCAAATCGCGATCATGTCGCGATTTGTATAGGCACGGGCGAGCTTTACAGCGGCAGTAGTTACGTCGGAACCATTCTTGGCGAATTTCACCATCTCGGCGCCGTCAATCAATCCAAGAAACGTCTCGGCTGCCTTAACCTCGATTAATGCAGGCCGCGTAAAGTTCAGCCCTGAAAGCATCTGTTTGTATGCCGCATCTACAACCGGCTCATAGGCGTGACCAAGAGTCACCGCCCTCAGTCCCATCCCATATTCAATAAACTCGTTGCCTTCAATGTCCCATGCATGACAACCTTTGCCCCGCACCATAAACGCCGGCGCGCACTTAGGAAACTGGTCATCCCCCTTCGCATAGGTGTGCGCACCGCCGGGGATCAGCTCGTGAGCCCTGGCTCGGATCTTCTCCATCTGATCCTTGTCGGCTACTGACGAGTCTCCTGAAATTGATAGGGGCGTGTGAATCGTAGTCACAGATATCCCTCAGAAGCAATCAACACTTTCCGCGCATAAAATGCTTCGGCATAGCCGCTTGGCGCGCCGCATTCCATTCCACGCAATCTCATTAATCCCAGAAATGTCTCAGGCGCGAACCACGGCTTTGTGCGTTGAGATCCAAATAGGTCGCAAAGATTAGCCACCTTTCTCTCGCAGGTCGCTCTTTCCAGAGGTACAAAAACGCTGGGCCGGCCCATATCTCCATCATACTTTGGAATCTCATACTCGAGAATAAAGTGGTCGCGAAATGTGTTCCAAGTTAGCTCGCTGACCAAGCGGTGATCCTGATGTGCGTCTCCCTGCCAATGCGTAAAAATCAGGTCAGGCTTAAACTGTCTCTTCAGCTCCTCGAACGACTCTTTTAATAGCTCGCCGCTGTAAGGAAAAAATCCATCCCTAAATTGCTTTAACATAAGGTCCGTTTTGCACCCGACTGTAAATTGTGCGGCTGAGGCGCTCGCTTCTTCGGCCCGCTTTTCCGTTGCACTGAATACCACCCAATGGAATTCGGGTTTCGGGTCTGCCTCCTTAAGATTCAACAGGGTGCCGCCACAGCCAATCTCGATATCATCGGAATGTGCTCCGAGGCAGAGTATCCGCAAGGGCCTGGTTCCCTCCGCCCTTAGACTCAGCTTCATCATGCTTGTAGCCTATTCAGGCATCCCGTATTCCAAACGCACCACGGCGCTTGACCAGAAGCCTCTAGCTCATCAAGAATCTGCTTGTCCTTGAACGTATCCATGCATTGCCAAAAGCCATCGTACCGGGGCGACCACACTTTGCCTTCGGCGATCATTCGCTGCATCGGTTCATACACGAGTTCCTCACCCGGTTTTAAATAGCGGAAAACATCCTTGTGCAAGACGAAGTATCCTCCATTGACCCAGATGTCTGACTCCTTCATGCACCGAATGGCCTTGACTGACCCATCCTCACTCGTTTGCACCGTATCCAGGCTGCTGGAGCGCGGCTGCACTGAGAGAAACGAGGCATAGCCACCGCGTCGTGAAAATTCATCGATCATCTGCGGAAGCGGGTAGTCCGTAAGTCCGTCGCTGTAGTTAGCCAGAAATACTTCATCACCTCCGAGATATGGCTGAACGAGCCGCAGTCGGTCGCCAATCGTGGAGCGTTGACCCGTATCAACAAACGTGATTTTCCAATCGTCGATATCACGCTGCATGAATTCAAGCTGCCGACCACCTTGCGAAAACACAAAGTCGTTAGAGACCGACTCCTCATACTCGAGGAAATAGTTCTTAATGACATTTCCCTTGTAGCCAAGGCAAATTATGAAGTCTTTGTGCCCGTAGTGAGCATAGTACTTCATGACATACCAAAGCACGGGCCGCGTGCCCACCGTCACCATCGGCTTAGGCACGTCTTCCGAGTAACCGCGAAGGCGCATGCCGGCCCCGCCGCAGAATAAGACCACCTTCATGCTTTTTCCTCCAATAACCCGCTGTTGGCATCACTCCAGGATTCAGCCTGAATGAGTCAAATGAATATTTGCAGCTTGTGGAGATTCTCTAAGGTTACACCTTGGATTCATCGCGATACCGTGCGATGAGATCCTCTGGCAAATGCGTAAAGTCGCTTGCGCGCAGGTAGTCTCCCATTGTCGTCCCGGTGCAGGCTGAATCGACATTCGCCGCACCTCTCCGATCGACAACGTCATCGATGTGCACCGTCCGGAAATCAATGCTGTAGCGCGTGACATCCGAAGTATTGGGCACCGTAGAATGCAGGTGTGCAGCGGAGAATTGATATGTGCCGGCAACCGGACACACCAGGCGGATCTGCGGATCGGGCTGGATCGGTTCCTCGGCGTGCGGCTGCACGCGGGTGTCGGTTTTCACATGCTGCGCCGCATTAAATCGGCTCTCCTGGGTCCATCGCTGATAGTTGTAGCAACTGGATCCGTTTTTGATTGCTTGTCCAAAGTAATGTGGATGAAGTGCCATACAATTCTCGCCGTTCAGCTCGTAGACTGGCATCCACCAGTTGATCTGGGACATCGGGGCCGAATACCAGGTGTCACGATGCGGATGAAAAGCATAGGCGATTCCGGATGTCAGGTAGTCGCCAGGAAACGCCGTCCGCAAGCGCGGCACGTCAAAGTAAGTCTTCTCTAGATCGCAGCCAGCTTCAACAAGCAAACCTTGAATGCATTCCTTCGACCGTGGGTGATGGATGAACTTCGGTTTCAGCACCGTAAGAATCTCCACGCACTTCTCGGCGCTAAGGTGCATCTGAACGTGGAGCGGATTGAGGGGGTGAAACGCCTCTTCAATAAGTGCTTGAGCCAACCCGCAGAGCTCCAATGCGTACTCAGAGGGAGAGTGAACAAAGATCGAACCGGCATAAAGCTCAGTCCGACGTGCCCCATCATCGAATTTGGAATCCACTAAGATATTCATCCGTGCCTCGTTCCAGCTCAGCCTGTTCTCCGTTTGGGGGGATTAAGATCCCGAGCCGATTGAAGATTACAATTGTAGGTGATATAGCCGCCTAGTAAACGGCAACTCTTGGGATAGGAATGACGAAACGGCCACCCCACTCGCGGATAAACTGCAACTGCTGCATGATCTCGTCCTTAAGGTTCCAGGGGAGGATCACGACAAAGTCGGGTTTGGTTTCGCGAATCCGATCTGGATGAAAGATCGGAATGCGGCTCCCCGGTAGATAACGGCCCTGCTTGTACAAGCTGCGATCCACGGTATATTCGATCAAATCCTTGCCAATCCCGCAGTAATGCAGCAGCGTGGCACTCTTGCCGGGCGCGCCGTAGCCCGCCACTTTTTTGCCCTGCTTTGCAGCAGAAATCAGGAACTCGAGCAATGCAAGTTTCGTCTCCTTAACCTGCCGCGCGAAGCTCTCGTAGCCATCAATCACATCGAGTCTTGCATTCCGCTCATCGTCAAGCACTTTCTGCACGCTCGGCGTGGGCGAGTGCACATCGTAGTCGGCATGGCAGGCGAAGGCGCGCAAAGATCCCCCATGCGATTTAAGTTCTTCCACGTCAAAAACGCGAAGTCTGTGTGCGTCCATGATTTTAAGAACGCTGATCAAGGAGAAGTAGGAAAAATGCTCATGGTAAATAGTGTCGAATTCATTCAGCTCGATCAATCGCAGCAGATGCGGAAACTCCAACGTCAGCACGCCCTCCGGCTTGAGGAGGATCCTGAGACCTTCCACGAAGTCGTTCAAATCGGGCACCTGGGCGAGCACGTTGTTGCCTAGCACTAGATCCGCCTTGCGATCCTCTGCAGCCAGTTCACGAGCCACCTTCGTGCCGAAGAAGCGCACGAGTGTCGGCACTCCTTTCTCCACTGCGGCCTTGGCTACATTTGTAGCCGGCTCGATGCCTAGCACAGGAACACCCGATCGCACAAAATACTGCAGCAGGTAGCCATCGTTGCTTGCAACTTCCGCTACAAAGCTATTTTCATTCAGGCTAAAGCGCTCCCGCATCTCGTCGCAGTATTTCTCACAATGCTTCAGCCATGAGTCGGAGTAGGAGGCAAAGTAAGCATAGTCGCTAAAGATGTTTTCTGCGCTTTCGTACTCTTCCAATTGTGCAAGCCAACAACCCTCGCAGATGTAAACGTGAAGCGGATAATACATCTCTCCCGAGTTCAACTGCGACGCCGCTGGGTACGTCTCACACAATGGCGACATGCCCAAATCTATTAGTGTGCGCTCCAACTTCGTGCCGCAGAAGCGGCACGACCTGGTGGCGCGCTGTTCGACTGTGGCTTGGAGAGTCGCGGATGTTGTCATGGTTTCTTCCAGACTCTCTTTCACGCGCCCAGCCTGGCTTCAGCAAGGTTGGCGGTCCAGTGAAGCCCGCTGTCCAAGCTCCCGACCTGCTGCAGCCGCCGAATTTCGGCAAGTCGAATATAGCGCCCCTCATCCAAATCTGATGCAGTCAATCCTGCATCGCGATAGGCCTCGTAAAGCTCCTGAGCACCCCTGCGCGCGGTCCATTGCGGCTGGAAGGCCGGAACTATCCGGTTGATTTTGTCGAAGCTCACTCGATAGCAGCGAAGGTCCGGTCCCCCGCCGGGGGCGTACTCGACGCGGCAACCTGGCACGACCTCGGCAACGATCTCGGCCAGTTCCCGGATCCGAAAATTCTCGTCGTTGCGGCCCACATTGAACGTCTGATTGTGCACCGCCTCGCGCGGAGCATCGAGCACGGCGACCACTGCCGCAACAATGTCGCGAATATGAACGATAGGACGCCACGGCGTGCCATCGCTCTTAATAAGGATTTGACCAGAGGTGAATGCCGAAGCCACCAGATCGTTCAGCACGATGTCAAGGCGAAGCCGAGGCGAGACTCCGTAGGCGGTCGCGTTGCGCATGTACGTCGGGGTGAATTCATCGCTCGCCAGAAGCGAAATGTCGCGCTCCACGAGCACCTTCGACTCGCCATAGGGCGTAACCGGATTCAGATCCGAAGTCTCGTCGAGAAAGTGATCGCCGGCAGCTCCGTAAGTGCTGCAGGAGGAGGCAAAGACAAGACGCTTCACGCCCGCCCGCTTTGCGAGCTTAGCCAGATGAACCGATGCAAGGTGATTAATATCGTAAGTAAGCTGCGGGTTCAGGTTACCCAGCGGATCGTTGGAGATTGCAGCCATGTGTACCACGGCGTCGAAGCCAACGAGATTGCTCGCTTCAAGATCGCGAAGATCTTTGCGAATTTCCGCGATGGCCGTGGGTGCGCCACCAAAGTCGCAGTTAGCGAAAAGATCCGTATCCAGCCCGACGACCTCATGGCCAACTGACTGAAGCAATGGACCTGCGACCGATCCGATGTAGCCTTTATGACCCGTGAGTAAAACCTTCATTTCGACCCCCTCCTGAGATCATCTGATGCCTCTACCAAGACCCTTTGAAGAAGTCCGGCCGATTCCAACAGGTCTGCTGCCTTGCGCAGGGCAGAAAACGGAAGACCCGAGCGCTCGGCAACGTCTAACAGAGAATGATGCCCATCAGAGAAGTTCAAAATCCAAAGCCGCGCGTGGATCTCGTCGCCGATGGAATCGCCGCCTGAACTGCGATAGAGATTTCTCTTCCCCAGCTGTGGTTCGCAATAGGGACTCCGGTTCAAATAGGTCTGATTTCCCTCGATCACATCGAAGGCCTGAACGCAGACTCGAACTGAACGCGCGAGTTGACCGGGATCGATGAAATCAAGGTTGTCCGCGGAAGTGTGGTATTCGGGAAAGGTTCCCCAGACGCTTCGCATCAGGCATCCAACCGGAAGATTGAAACCAGGAGAACAGTATTGACGCTCATCATAGCCGTAGGGGGAGAAATCAAGAATCTCCGATGATTCGCCGGAGTGTCGCAGGACGTGGGCCATAGCCCGATCGAATTCCGTATCTCCCCTTCTGCTTTTCTTGTAGTGGAACCCTCCCCGGTCGCCAACACACGTCAAGACCAGTCCGTAACGAATCATTGAGGCTCTGTCGCGATTGGTGGCCAGCCAGGTGATCGCACCGATCGTTCCGGGGAGAAAAAGAAATCGATAGGAGTAGCGCCTGTCACTCTGGTTTGCCAATTTTGCAAGAGCAGTGGCCACGGTCAGTCCCGATAGATTGTCGTTAGCGAGAGAAGGGTGGCAAGCGTGCACTGATATGAGCACCTCATCTTCGCTGGCTCCGGGAAGGTAGCACTCGCCATACGTGAGATGGCCGTCTCTCAGGGTGGACTCGATGCAAACCTCGTATTGAGAATCGGTGAGCGTTTTTCGCTGATTGTGTGAGAGGCAGAACCCCCAGTCCTCTGTGTAATACGTCGTCTTGTACGGAACCCAGTCGGGCTGGTCGGGAATGGAGTGGAGATGCGGTTGAAGCTCCGCGAGTGAGAGGGTTTTCTGAACTGGAACACTGTAGTTGACCAGATGCAAATTGTTGACTTGAAAATCGACAATCCGCTTCCCCGTCGAGTCCTTGATGTATGCGTCGCGAACGTTCCATTCCTTGGGAATGGTCCAGTCAAAGACTTCGGTACCGCTTGGAACCTCCCGAATCTCCAGCGGAATGTGCTTCTGAATCTCTTTCAGGGTCTGGCGAATCCCGTCACCTGTGATGCTCCTGCAAATGGGATACAAATCCGCAGCTTGCTGATAGAGCTTGCTGCCGAGTTCCTCTGGAACGGCTTTCAGGAGATTTTCCAGGATTCCTGGCTTCATCGATGTCAGCATAATTCGAAGTCGGGCAGATTTCTGTCGCGGTCAGAGATTATCTCCACCTTGCCTGGCCAATCGATCTTAAAGGCAGGATCGTTCCAGCGAACTCCCCGAGCAGACTCGGGATGAAAGGACTCAGACATCTGGTAGAGCACCTCAGTGTTGTCGGTCAACGTCAGGAAGCCGTGCGCACACCCCTTCGGCACGTAAAGAGAGACACGATTCTCGGCAGATAGTACCGTCCCGAACCACTGCTTATATGTTGGTGAGCTCTCACGAAGGTCAAGCGCTACATCAAATATCGCTCCCGAAGTACAGCGGACGAGCTTTGTCTCAGCAAAAGGTTCGGCTTGGTAGTGCACGCCACGCAGTGTCCCGCGTCGGTGATTGAAAGAGATGCTGCACTGAACCAGGCCCTCAGCAAGGTTGTGGTCCTTGAACTCCTGCTGACACCAGGTTCGGGCGAAAAAACCGCGCTCGTCAGAAAGGAGGGTCAGATGGACTTCAAAGACACTCGGTAACTTTGTGGGATTGAATATCACAGCGCTGAGGATTCCTGATTTGGCGTCGGCCTTTCCAAGCGGCATAGCGCTCTGTCCAAATAACTCAGCATTGACCATCGGACCCCTTGGATTCTCACTTCTGCGCGCCGGGCGAAATGCGAGCCAAAAAGCGCTCTAATCCAGGAGTACTTCCAGGATAACGATGGGGTATGAATCTGCCCGCCCAATTCTTTTGAAAGCTCCTTCGCCTTCTCGAAGATATCGAGCCGCTCCGGGTAGAAAAAGACCATCCAGTTTTGCAGGTATCGCACACACGCAGCACGGGCTCGTTCGCGGTCGTCCAGCGATCGAAGATATCCGATGTGCAACTCCATCGAAGTCCACTGCGCATCGCGTTTTCGATCGGATCGCCCAATATAGCTTAGGCTCCCCGCACCCGCTTGACGGTAGTACACTCTCGAGCCGGGAACAAAGCGCACCCCTTCGCTCGCCATCAGTACGCGGCAGAAATACTCACCGTCGTCGTCCCCTAACAGGCGCGTATCCCAAGGTCCTGCAGCTTCGGTGAGTGTTCGGCTTACCAGCCACGAGGCGGTTTGCATGTATGCATTCTGTTCCATCTTGCGCATCAACCATTCCGCTTTGGAAAGATCACACCAAAGTCCAGTTGGCACAAACTTCGCCCGCGAAGGCCGATACATGAAACTTCCCCACTCTCCAGAAAGAAGTGTCTTTGAATTAGGCGTCTCACCAAGCGCTTCCATCTGCTTCGATATCTTGTCCGGAGCAATCAGATCGTCGGCATCGAGCCATTGAACGTAGTCCCCGTGGCAGAGCGAGAAAGCCTTGTTGCGTGTCGCGGCGGCGCCCTGGTTCTTGTGGGTATAAACCTTGACAATATCCGACTCGAAGGTCTGCGCCAAATTGAGAGTCCCGTCTTTCGAGCCGTCGTCCACGACGATGATCTCTTTGTTGTCCCACGTTTGTGCAAGCGCCGATCGCAGCGTCTCAGGCAACCACATCTCCGCGTTATATGCGGGAATCAGAATGGACACGAGAGGTTTCATAAATTTGGCTTTCCTACCATACCTTCGTAAGCTTTACGTGTCAGATTAGCGACGGCACCCCATGAATGGTGAAGGTCCGCGTATTCTTTGATCTCTTGGCGCTTTACCCCAAGGTTCCGATAAAGGTCGCTTGCAAAATAGGTCTCAATTGTTTTTGCGAGGTCCGCTGGATCCGCTGGCCTGCAAATATATCCAGTCTTCCCCTCAACAACCTCTTCGCGAAATGACCCGACATCCGTCACAATCACAGGTAATCCGAAGCTGTACCCCAAAAACAAAACACCGCTTTGAAAGATATCCTTGTACGGCAAAACGAGCACGTCGGCGGCTTTAAGATAGACTTCCATATCCTCATCTGGAATGAACTCCGTTTTAAGAATGACCTGACCCTTCTTCATCTCAGATGGCATCGCCTGTAGCAACGAATCCAAGTACCTTTCGTTTCCCTTCTGCACCTCGCCGGCAATGATCAAACGGTACCGCATGTCGTCGGTTGCCAATTTCTGAAATGCGGGCAGAAGGTATTCGATGCCCTTGTATGGCTTGATCCTGCCAAAGCAGAGAATTGTCTTGTCAGATTCTCCAAGGGCGAGCCTCCTCTTGGACTCCGAAGGGGTGATCCCGGTATCCGGAAATGCATTGTTGATCGGATGGCGGATGACTGTGACCGACGCGTCGGCAACGCCGAAATCTTTCAGCAACTCGGCCTTCATCTTTTGTGTATGCACAAATATATGATCGGCAAGATGGTACTGGATTCTCAATGTGATTCGATTCAGCCATGTATCACGCGAGTCTCGCTTGGCCTGATTCACATTATGCGCAGTGAGTGCGACCTTCTTTCCCAATGCTCTGTAATAAACCATCAAAAGAGTCCGGTCGAACAGCTGAACCTTGCTGTTCCACAAGATGTGAAACACGCGCGGTCGCGCAGACCGCCGCGTAGCGGATGAGAGATAGATAGTGGCCGACAATTCGTGATGCCTTCGCGAAAGGAGGCGCCTTAGCCGACCTAGCAGCCCAGAGGTTGAAAAACCTCAAATGCGGCGTGGTATGCATCTCGGCGCTGTCAACAACATCGCTTCCAATAACATCGAGATGAACATTCTTTTCCACGAGGGCCATTGCAAGGCCATATGCATAAGGCCTGTCGATCCCCCCCGTCAACAGAGCCGCATCGATCGAAGCATGCTGCGAACCGCAGTTCATCTCAGGAGGGGCTTCTTCAATAAGAAAAGCTTCTTTGGTTAACATGGTTGTCGAATTACACTTACCATCCAAATACGTCGGTTCTAGCTCACCGCGGCCGTCGAGCACCTGAGAGATGTTGTGATCGGTTTCTGCTCATGAGCGTACGCCTGAATTTGCAAGTGAGCGCTTCCTTTCGGCATCAAACGCCTGGCTACAGCATTCAAAGACTTGGCCCGCATACGCCCAAATCTTTAGAACACAAATGAACTTCCCGGCAGGATCGGGAGTGATGACCCATCGCACCGCTTCGGCGGCTGCGTCGTGAAATGATTTCAGTAAAATCGAAAACAGGCTCCTGACCTGAAAATGATCTACGAACTCTCGAACGTCCGATTTTCCTTTGTTGAACCACCAATTAAGAAAATATTTTTTGTTGACACGTACGTGGTCTACGGGGTGCAGCGTAACAGCCGACGGCTCGTAACAGATCCGCAGTCCCGAAGCCATCAAGCGACGACCGAATTCAGTGTCTTCGCCATGGAGAAGCACATTGCCGACACGGCCCAAATCGGTTCGGAACCCGCCAAACTTGTTAAAAGTCTCTCTTCTGTATGCCATATTGGCACCCACGGGGGGGCTCGCCAGCGATCTTACCCTCGGATCCGCGGCCCATGCCGCCAATGGCCCGAGCGTGAATGGACTGGTTTCCGACCACCAAACCGGAGGTTGCGAATCCCACTGCGACACGACGGGCCCTCCCGCACCTGCCCACTCGCCGCTATGGAGACTTGATGTAAGACTCTCAAGCCAGCCCGGGCCGGCAATTTCATCGTCATCAATGAAAGCGAGAATCTCTCCCCTGGATTCCCGAATCCCAGTGTTGCGCGCGTAAGATATACCTTGCTCACGCTCCAGCACATAGCGGAGCTTTCCTGGAAACCTATTTTGGAACTCCTCCACGACCTGAAGTGTGCCATCTTTCGAATTATTGTCGACCACCAAGATATCCCAAGCCTGCTCCGGAGGAAGGGATTGTGTCACAATGCTATCGAGCGCCTTCCAAAGCGTGCGCGCACGATTGTAAGTGCAAATCACCACCGAGATATGAATCGGAATTTCCATCAATCCAGATTTCTCCACTTCCAAAGTCAAACCAGGCCCGTCCGACGTATACCGAAGCAAGTGTTATCTCACCGTTTGGTCTATCTGCCAACATAGACGCATGCAATCTATGACACCGGAAGGAACCGCCGTGTTATGCGCAAGAAGGGTAAATGGCTCTCAACCTTGACAAGATCGAAATGGTCAAAAAATCGCGTCGCGGCGAGTCCCACGAGGTAAATTGTTCCGAATGCCGTCATTTCGATGAAGAGTCCCTGCCACCTATGCAAACCGAGAAGATTAAGCAAAGGAACCACTGAAACTGCAATCCCAGAACAAAGGAACGGCTTAATGTAAGCTCGACCCAGCGTCCCGTAGAGAGAGGTTGCGAAATGTGGTTTATAGGCGATAAAGAAATAGATGGTACTTATGATCATTGGTACAGCCGTTCCAAAGGCCGCCCCTGCAAACCCCCAACGCTTGATAAAGATGTAGCTCAGGACGATGTTCAGTGCGGTGGCAATCAGAGCGCAATATACGGATGGTCGAAGAATCCCTCGCCCCACCATTGTGAAATACGTCGGAGAGCCAGTTTGTGGAAAGAGGTTGCCAATGACCAGCACAGCGAACACGGGGGCGATCATTCCCAAATCGCGGCCCACCCACAGTTGTACGAGTGTCCTCGCGGAGGCAACAGCGAAGAACACAAGGGGAACTGCTACAAGTGCAAGATACTTGTGAGCCCGAAAATGGAGTTCTTCCAGCTTCTTTTGCTCGTTGCGGGCCTCCAATTCGGATGCTGCTGCCAGAACTGGGCCAAGCAGTAGCTCGGGAACCCTCTTGACCTTTGATGCTCCTTGGCTTGCAACGTCGTACCAGCCTACGGGAATGACACCGACCATCCGTGCCAGATAAAGTCGCTCCAATTGACCTTGCAGCGTCATCATTACGTACCCTGCGTATAGCGGCAAACTGAATGTCACGATTTTTCGCACGGTGCCAAATTTGCAGCGGAATGGGTTGGGGGTGATCCCAGGCAGAAGCCGTTTTGTCAACACGATGCTCCCCACAAGAATGAAGAGTGCGGAAAGCGATTGCGCGAGGAGCAAGCCTTTGACTTTGGCCCCTGCCAAAAGAAATGCCACGGTCAGTGAAACACTTAACAACTCAGAGCTGAGCAATAAAGCGTTGGTCAGATCCATTCGTTGACGGCCGTTGACGACTGCCAAGAAGGGAGTAAAAATCAGGAACGCTCCCATGCAGACAACTACCATTGGCCACAATGAAAGTATCTCGACAGCGGGGGGCGCGGCGGGTCCGCGAAAGAATTCCCTGATAAGGAAGTGAGAAGAAAATCCGAACAAACAGGACGCAATCGCTGCCGTGCACAGACAGATAGCGGCGATTGCGTCGAGCACTCGCTGAATCTCTGAGATGTCGTTCTTCCCGCTGGACTCCGCTATATACTTGGTGACCGCTGGCCCAAGACCTGGGTCCATAAGCCACGCAAGATTGATGATCGTAGAGAGGATTGCCCATTCCCCGTAGCCTGCCGCTCCAACCTTATACAAGGTGAAGGGAATGAGGATGAGTGAAATCGGCGCAACAATCAGCTTTCGCACCACAGAGGAGACTACTCCGCGAGTTACTCTGTGTCCGATTGACTTATTCCCAATTCTTAACAATCTCGATAGTCTGATCGGTGGAGAAGTGTCGGACTCAGACGGCTTCATGCAGGGGCTCCAAGAGACTCGTGTAGGCGGCAGGCTCCAAGTCCCGTTCAATCAGCGGTAGGAGCGGCAAACGTTTCAAACTCCTGCTGCTCGAGCGCGGGAGTATGTGACCAGTCCGTTGCAGTTATTTTTCGTAGCCGCAACGTAGATTGGCTCAATCAATTGTCCAATCGATTCTTAGCGTCCGGCTCGAGATCGAAGCAATTAGAGCAAGTCGGTTTGGGGAAATGAATCGTCTCCCAACGCAAGGCCCGTTTGCAACGTCCTCTAAATGATCCTCAGTCGGTTTTCTTGGCCGGTTTTACAGTGCGAGCAGCGCCGTCGAGGTTCTCACTACCGCCCAACGTCAGTCAGCGGCACAAACTTTCTGCGCATCTTGCTGAACGCCCTTTCGTAAGCTCCGAGAAGACTGGGTACGGAGTGTTCCCATGCTAGGTGCTCCTCGACCCGTCTGCGTCCCAGGACTGCCATCCGCGCCCTCTCTTCAGGTCGATCAAGCAACCAAACGATCTTTTCCGCGAAATTGCGCGCAATTTCCCCATCGCCATCGCAGTACAGAGATGAACCTTGAGCGCTGAATTTGCCCTCCACCCCTTCGAATTGCACGATCGGTTTGCCGAGAGCCATATACTCCATGATCTTAATCATGGTTGACATGCTGTTCATTGCGCAGGGTCGATCTGGATTCACGCAGACATCGGCCGTCGAGAGTATTTCCAGCAATTCCCCATCAGGAATTCGACCCGTAAACGTGACCATATCCTCGAGATTCTTTTCCTCAGTCATCTTCCTAAGACCAGCCAGTCCCGGCCCTCCTCCGACGCAAGTAAAGTGGACGTCGCTGCGTCCCTGTTTTTTCAATTCCAGCGCCGCGTCCAGAAGAATGTCCAGCCCCTCTTGCGAGCCCATATTCCCCACGTAGCCAACCAGGAACTGCTTGCCATGCTTCAGTTCCAGATTCGGCGAAACAGGTCTGAAGGTCTGAAGATCTGGGCCATTGCGAACAACGAATACGTCGTCTTCCTGCATGCGACCGCGAGTTAAAGCCTTGTTGCGATAACTGTTGTTCGTGGACATGACCACATCGCCAAACCGAAAAGTCGCCCTCTCCAGCCACAGCTGAACCTTGTAAAACAGGCCTTCTCGTCCGTATTTAGACAAATATAATTCCGGACAAACATCGTGATGATCAAAAATGTACTTCACGCCAAGAAGCTTGAAAGGAAGTGCGATAAGAAAAATGCTATCTGGAGGATTGCATCCTTGAATGACGTGGAACCCACGGCGAAGGTAAATCCAAAGGGAGTAGAAGAGTTCCCAAAATAATGCGCATCCATACTCCACGAGATGTCCCAACGCGCTATCACCTTCTCTAGGCATTGGATGTCTGTAGATGTGCACTGCATCCAAGAGTTCATATCCGTCTTCAAATCCTTTGCCCTTTGGACAAAGAACCGTAACGTCGTATCCGGCAGCGCGAAGAGAACGAGCCTCATTCCAAACGCGTATGTCGCGCGGGACCGGCAAGTTCTCAACGATGATCAGAATTTTTCTCCCCATTCTAGCCTGCTCTTCCTAAAGAGACTTGAAAATCCCGGCAAGGGCACAGAGCATGGTTGCCTGTCCCCAGTGAAGCGTTGGCGTCTTGTTCACGAGCCTCGCCGAATACCGGCGATAGTAGAAATACCCGTCTCTATCCTGCATGTTCTCGATCGTCCAAAGAGCGACTTTCGCCGCAAGGGCAATGCTATCGGGATCCACATCCTTAAAGAAGACAAGAGTATCGATCGCTTGGGAACAGCACTGGATGTCAATGGGAAGTGTTTTGTGGTTGTAGTAGCGTGGGGTGCCATCTGAAAGGAAGAATGTCTTCTTCCAATACTCATATCCTTTGTTCATTACCGGCCTGAATTGCTTGTCCCCCGTGCATCCCAGATAATGCTTGAAGCAATCGAGAACATAGCCCGAATGAAAGTTGTCGACCCAGTGAAGATTCTCTTTTTCCCCGTAATACCAGGATCCGTCAGACTGTTGATGATTGGCGGTGTAAAGGAGAGCTTTTTCTGCCAGATCTCTGCAGGCATGGTCTCCAGTATGAGAATAAACGCGCGCTAAAAAGCTGCCTCCAAGCGTATTCGCATTGTGCACTCGACAGTCGAGGCCCGGCACATAGCTTATACAGACTCCATTCCCTTCAGGATAGCTGTCAATATCCTGAAGAATATGATGACAGGCGCTCTGCGCGACTTGTAAGTATTTTTCTGTCTTTAAATACTCATAGCCGTCCAGAAAGGCGTGCCCAATTAAAGACGTCCACACAATTGTTGGAACACCCTTTGGCAGATAGAACCCACGCGATTGGTAGTCGAAGTGGTTTCCCCAACAGGATCCGCTGTACCCCTTGCTCTGATTGTCGATCAACCATTCAAGCGCATACTGTGCCCGTTCAAGCCACTGTGCATCCCCCGTGGCTTGATGCAGTCGCAGAAATCCCCGTGCAAGAAAGCCCATTCCCTTTGTGGATCTGCTCTTTTTGATTCCGAGAAGCGGGCGCAGGTTCAAGGGAAAGCGCCGCACTCCCTGCAGCAAAACCGTGCGAAGAGTTCTGGTCTCGAACGTCAATGGCCGGAGTAGCGGAGAGCTAAGCCCGTCGAACGTATCATAGGCCCGGTAATCGTTCTCCGCGATCCAATCGTACAAGCGGGAGATCGATTCGTAAATCTGGCGCTTAAGCACTTCACCATGAGCTCCACGCTCGATCTCTTCACCAACAGATTCCATCGTACCTGCCATTACCGCTCCTTTGATTTCCAATGCGGACAAAATCTACCAAGCGCTGACCGTCACGAAGTCGGGTTGGAACATCCAAAAAGTCAGGATCTTTATTGCCGATCACCACTGTTTGTGCGTGTTCCAGAACCTCGCCGACACTCAGCGCCATGAGCCTGGATATGTGAGGGAGGCGGTTGAGGATAAAGTCTTTGTTCGCACCGACCAATTTCGCCAGATTCACGTTCTTGTCAAAAATACGCACATCGTAGCCCTTGCCGATGAGACGCTCGATGACCTCAATCATCGGACTCTCGCGCAGGTCGTCAGTGCCTTCCTTAAAACTGAAACCCAGCACCCCGACCCGATTATGACCCGATTCCATGACTAGCCGAAGGCCCCTGGAAATCTGTAATTCATTGCTTGGCAAAATTGAAGTCATGATTGGCAGTTCCAAATCCTGCGTCCTTGCCTTATATGTCAGTGCACGGAGATCCTTTGGCAAGCATGAACCGCCAAAGGCAAATCCGGGCATAAGGTAAGCGGGGGATATGTTGAGCTTCTTGTCTTCACAGAACGCCTTCATAACTGCATGCGCGTCAATAGAGAATGACTTGCAGATGTTCCCAATTTCGTTCGCAAAACCGATCTTGAGTGCATGCCAACAGTTGTCGACATATTTGATCATTTCTGCGATCTCTATCTCAGTTCTTATCAACGGGGCGTCCAACTTCGCGTATAGAGAAGCCACAGCATTGCCGCTTTCGCAATCTAACTGTCCAATCACCGTTTTGGGAGGCGCGTTGAAATCACTTACCGCTGAACCTTCTCGCAAGAACTCGGGATTGTTGCAGATACCGAAGTCAACTCCAGCCTTCTTTCCTGAGTGCTCCTCCAGGATAGGGATAACAAGCTGGCGCATGGTGCCCGGCAGGATGGTGCTGCGGATGACGATCGTGTGCCTGGTTGACTTGTTCTTAAGTGCATCGCCGATAAGTTCACAGACGCGCCTAATGTATGTCAGGTCTAGATCTCCATTGGCCTGGCTCGGGGTTCCAACGCAGACGAAAGACAGCTCCGTTTCGCGGATAGCTTGGTCTTGGTCGCTAGTTGCACGGAGCCTACCTGAACTGACTGTCGCGCCAATAATCTCTCCGATCTCGGCTTCGATAATAGGAGACTTGCCGGCGTTGATTAGGTCGACCTTCGCGGGGACAGGATCCACGCCGATAACCTCGTGACCAGCCTGAGCGAGACACCCAGCAGACACGGTTCCCACGTAACCCAGACCGAAGATGCTGATCTTCACAGTGCGTTCCCTTTCGGAGTTTTCTTTTTTGGGGAATATGCTGATTCAATATCCCCTTCCGGCCCGAGGCGGCTTTGAAACTAAGGGGATTGTTGCAGAGCTTGAGACCGTTCAAGATGGGAGCCACATGAATTTGTGGCCGATGACCAAGCGCCCTTACGGCTAGACTGACCGACATCTACCCACATAAAGCGTTCAGCTGTTTATGCCGAAAGACCGGAACATTCGGCAAGGCAGGCAGATCAAACTGCGCGATTCGACCATGTCGAATTCCTTGCAGATCAAGTTTAGTTTTGAGGTCACCCTAGTCCGTCAGCAAGGCCACCTTAAGTGCCTGCAGTGCCTTGATGGAAACTGGATCCACGTTGTGTTCGGTGGGTCTAGACAAGAGTTTCATCGACACGAATCCGCTCTGGCAGGCCAGCTGAATCCCGTGCGAAGCCGGCCGGAGCTAGAGTCCGGAGTATTTCATGTGCTCCCGGTTCGTGCCGTGCGCCAAAAAACTTCAATGCTCTTCTCGGCGCAGTGTTCTAATACTTGAGTGAATTGCTCCTCATCGAGCCACTCTTTCAGTACCAGACCGCGTGCGCATTCGGCGGCATAGTTGAACCGCCCATCGGTTGCGAGGTCCGCCAATAATTTGACGCCCATCATTCCTTCTTGGCGGAACTCAGGAAGGTTGACTTCAAAAGATAGATACCGAATTGGACGTCGTAGCCCACGTAGCGCTTTGAATTCGTAGCCTTCGACGTCTATCTTAACGAAGAAAGGAGTTCCGTATTCATCCATCAATTCGTTCAACGTCGTCGTTTCTACTTTGAATTCCTGACGAAATTCTAGGTGGCCTGCGGCTCCTTCAAAACGCTCCTTGTCATGCCTCAATGTGTCAGCCCACTTCCGGCTTAGTGTATTCAGAGCAGAACCTGGCTCGTCAATCCACATCGACTCCAGCCCGGCCATTTCGCTCACTGCCTTGTCGACGATCGTCACCGGTTTTGGCTTCATCCGATATTTCAAGAATCTTCCCCACAGCACCTTACGGCTTTCCCGATCGGGCTCTACGGCAATGACCCTCGCTCCTATCCGAAGAAAAACGTCCGTCTTGTCGCCGGCGTTTGCGCCGACATCAAAGATCAGATCTCCCGGCTGGAATCCCGCAAGCAGGCTTCGATAGAATGCAATTTCTCTCAGCCTCAGATCAATGAACCGTCTTTCAACGAATCCACAGTACACATCGTATAAGAATGAAGTTTTCAGTCGTAGATAGAGATCGCTTTTCTTGATCGTCGACCACATGTCATCACCAGTGTACTTGTTCGTCAATCTTGTCCAGGCTGAAAGTTGGACTTCTCATTATCGACCGTAGATCTTGTCATACTGAAAGTGGATCGTAAGAATTGTTCATTTTCGCTTGGCGCCATGAGCTACAGATTTTCAAGTCTACCGCGCCGGCAACGGCTGTTTCCTGCATTGGCCGCAGAATTGCTTTCCGAAGTGGCGCCGCGTTCGATGGCTTTCCGCTAGCAATAGCAGCCCTAGCAAGCAGTCCTATCCCAACCGGCTGCCGGCCAGCCGAGTCTTGTCGGCAACACCGAGCGCCCCCCCGAGTTGCCCAGGCCGAATGCAATCGCTCTCAGGCACAGCCAACCTACCGAGCCTTGGTCCGGGCGTCCGCCAGAACACAGCGATCAAAGACCTGCGAGAATGACACAAGTTCACCTTAAGGTGTTTCGCCCATTATTGTGTCGATACAGAAGGTGGGTCCGAGAGCCTCTACCACGGATTGACGAACTAGCCGATTGTGACTGCGATCGCTTTTCCATTCAAAAACTTCGAGGACTTCCTCAAACAGATTGCTAAGCGCAGGAGTCACTCAAGTTTGCCGAGACAGCTGTCGATTTGATTGGTTTTTCGATAAACGTTGTGACCGTAGCCGCTCTGAACTTTACGTTTGCTCCGTGGCCGATGGTGGCTTCAACGCCTATTGTCTTCATGTGTCGGAATCGTATCGCTCGTCGGCGAGCAGGGAGTTCCATGTTTTGACTTTAAACCACCGGACCTCACCCATTCGCCGAGCTCACGATGCTGCAGGAGCCAGTCATCCAATTACGCTGCGTTTCCTTTAGAGTCGCTCACGGCTACGGTACGACTGCCACTGAAGACGACAGGCCAGTTGGACTCGGCGGCATCACAGTCGCACTCCCGCTCGATGACTCTAGCGGATGCGGATAAGTGAAAGGCGTGTAACTCGATGTCCAAGTATTTGTCGCCGTGCAGACGTAAAGCACACCCTCATTAGTATTGGTCTGATTCCAGGTGCCCTGGTCGGTAGCCCAGTAACCGACGCGGGGGGTGCAGGTGGTGGGGCGGTTGGCTAGAGTCCCGTATCCAGTCCCGCTCGTCCCGTTAAAAGGATAAGACGAAGACGTTTGCGCCGATTGTGAGACTTCAGCGAAATAGTCGCGGTTGGCAAGGACTCTATTTTGTGAGCCGTCCGAGGAAACTACGACCGGGTTTCCAAGGCCACCCGCCGCCATTACCTCGCCAGCCTCATATACCGGATCAAGAGCGGGGTTCGGCCAGCATTGACCGCTGGCAGTGCATGGAGTACCGGGAGCGGAAGCCATTACAGGAGTGGTATTTCCAAAACGAGAGCCAGCGCCGCTACCGGGCTGATCCAGACATGCGGTAGATGATGACCACGGAGCCTGGTCCCACGGCTCCGAACCGTTACAGGAATTCCATGGTGAACCGGTTTGAATGAATCTTGCAATATCCAGGGTCAGAAATGCATTGCATCCTCCACCGGGTTCCGAAACTGAGTTACTAAAATAACGACCTGTACCGCTATTCAACCCTTCGATTGCATTGCAGGCAGTTGCAGATACCTTGTTGTAGTAGGACTCTACCTGCCGCTGGCCCCTGAATCTCCCACCCCATGCGGTGCCGTGCGCGGAGCACATCCCCGTGCCGGACATATTCGTAACCGTGTTAAAGCGGCAGACGTACCGAGCGCCTCCGACATTAGAAATTCCGGGGGGAGGAACATCATTCTCACTTATGCGTACACCGTTCAGAAGATTGTTCTCCATGTACATCGCCTGTGCGGTGCCAAATGTGTCGGCGCTTGCGAAAGAGTTGTCGCCGTAGTCCCCTACGCCCTGCCAGGAAGAATAGGCGATCTGCACGAGCGGAGGACTAGACGCTGTGGATTCGCTGCTGGTTGTGTGGTCCACTACTCCGAACACGTTACCGACTACTACCAGTCCACCTGAGAGGGGCGTTTCCCAGGTTCCGGCTGAGTAATTGATATTGTCGACTCGGATATTCGCACAACCCGATGCTGTGCAAGTGCCTGAGAATGTGATCGGCCCAACGATTGTATTGGCTCCTGCCCCGGAACCAGACATGGTAAACAGTTCTGCTTTTGCCGTCTGGCCGTAGCTCAGGCCCGTAAACGCGAATAAGGGCGCGGAAGCGTTATCAATCAAAGTTGTAGTTGGCGTTCCAGCGCCTACGGTTCCTGCGCCCGTGTTTGGCGTACCGGACCCGGTAATGTCGATGCCGACGCCGCTGATCGTGATGCCAGAGGTCCATGTGCAGGTTCCAGGGGGAACGACAATGGTGTCACCGTTTACTGCCACATGAGTTGGCCCGTTGATGATGGCATTAACGTCTGTCTGTTTGCAGGTCTTAGCGGTGTAGGTGCCTTGGGCTAGTATCGCCACCCCTGGCGAAAGCAGCAAAAGCAAGAATAATAGTGATCGAGCCCATTTCATAGTCGACACAACTCCTTCTATTTTAATCAAAGCAAAATGTTTCCATGCCTCCGCCGCGCGAGATTGTCGAAACTTCTCATGAGGTGGTGGAGCAATAGGGATGTCCCCCAAAAGCCGGACAAAAGTCCGCGATGGTCTCTAGCGTTTCTCTCAATAACCGTCGGATAGTAGGCACAGTTTATCAAAGAATACTCAATTCGCAATCATGGAAAGTGACAAAAGTAACCCAAAGTGGGAACGAAAGTGCCCTTTTGCCATTCTCCACAACCAATTTCGCGGATGGAGATGTGCCAACACCCTTTAGCAGAACGAGGTTCTCTACAGCTCTAGAGCATTCGATACTCCAAACAGTAAGTTACTCTATTAAAGACTAGTTACGAGTGACCACTTCATTATCGGCGCATGTAAATTGTGCTCGTTTTTTTTGGCGCCATGTAAGAATTTCGCTGACCCGGGGTGGTCCGCTTCCTCAGGATGCAAGCTCTGATCTGCACGCATTTTCACGACATTTGGGTCGTTTCAATCCCCTCTTCCAGAGTAGTCGCAACCGCCCTTCCATGCTCGCTGATTCTCACAATACGTTCCTCTTGAAGTTCTGATTCTCTAAGAGTGAGTGCACCGCGCATCCCCATCCGGCCATAGACCCGTTCCACATCCAAGGAGGCATTGATAGCGTTCGATCCGAGGAGATTCGGGTGATTCAAAACAGGTGACACTTGCAGTCATACAGCTCCCTATCTTGGCCGAAAAACGAGCACATTGGGCAGGGCCGGCAAATCGAATTGCTGCGATTCCACAACATCGAAATCGCGCTTGATTAAATCTAGCTTTGCGGTCACCCGCGCTTTAACCACACCAGGCCGCTGATCTCCGGCGTAGAGACGGACAATAAAGACGCCGGTCTTTTTGAGATGTTGCGAGAATTTATTCAAGATCGGAAGCACTTGTCCGTATGGAACGTGGTACATAGACTCGCGAAATAGAATGACGTCGAATTCCTGCGTAGGTTCAAAATCCAGGAAATCTGAGTTGACAAAGCTATTCTTTGCGGAGCGGCCGCTGTCTTCAGAGCGCTTGATAGCTTTGGCGAGAGCAGCTTCAGAGATATCGACCCCGATGTAACATTGATAGGCATCTTTGGCTAGTTCATTTGCAGTGTTACCCGGCCCGCAGCCAAGATCCAGGATATTCCCATTATGCGCGTACTTTTCCAAGTAAGGATACACACAGTCGGCCGCGCTATCGTCAATGAAATCCCATTTCGTTCCAGAGAATTCCTGATCCCAAATTCTCTTCTTGATGCTTGAAGGGCCGTAGCTCAACAGAAAACCTCGGGCGGACCTTACAGCTCGATCTATGATGTACATTCACGTTCTCCAACTAAAAAATGCTCGCAAGGAGCAGCTATTGGACGCTCTTCTTGAGTGATATGCCAATTGTCAACCCCGCTAGCTGAAGGCAAACGAAGAATTCCCGCAACGTTGGGTTACGTCCCATGAGAGATGGGCCCTGTGGTTTCGATACGCTGAAATTACACCTTTTGCGTGCTGTACTGCTGTTTGCCCGAGGAGGAATTAACGTCCGGGACCATTGGTGGTGGAAGATCGGGCTTTAAACCTTTCTTTGCCACCCAATTCAGGACCTTCGTCGTGCTCCGTGCCTTGGCATCCCAAGTGAGGCTCTCGCGCGCGTAAGCCATCCCTTGTCGCCGTAGCCGTTCTAGAAGTTCCCGATTCTGCGCGAGTTCCGTCAGAGTCTTTTCCATCTGTAATACGACATCATCTTCGTTCGTAAGCTTTACCTTTCGCCCTACGTCAGGATGGACAATATCTCCTGGGCCTCCGAAATCAGCAACTACAGGCACAGCCCCGGTCGCAAGAGCTTCAAAGACGACGCCTCCACCGAAGTCACGAACGGATGGAAATACCATCACATCAGACGCTCGCAACCGCTTGATCGCCTCACTGTGGGCGACCCAGCCAGAGAACGAAACAGCGTTTTCAATCCCAAGAGATTTCGCAAGTTCTTCAAGGCGATTCCGCTCCGGACCATCCCCGAGCACCGTAAAGTGCGCCAGACCACTTCGCAAAAGCGGAGCGGCAGCACGCAAGGCAAGATCGCAAGCCTTACAGGGTATCAGCCCTCCGATAAAGATCAATTCAAACTTTGCGTCGGGCTCCGCACTCCGCGCATCGCCAGAACACAGGGAACTGCCGACTCCGTTCTCCGGGACATAGAAGAGTTTGTCACGATAGGCGGCCAACTCGGCGTAAGTCTGGGATGAAGCAGATATGATTGCCGCAGCCTTGGAATAAGTGGAACGAGAAAATGGAAGGAACCGGTAGAAATTCCTCAGGCCCGAGATCCACTCTCTCTGGTTCTCGGCCTGCTTGAATCCCTTAACAAAAGGGAGTCCGCCATTAAGCGGGCCGATCACAAACGGTATCGGCCCATTGCGAAGGAAAAAAGCGAAGGGGCTCGGGACAACCGCCGACGTAGGAAGGAGGCGCAGGACGACATCGAACTCACCCGCAAAGATTCGCCGTCGCAGCTGTCGCCACGCACTCCACTCAAAATGCAAGGCGAACGGAACACCGAAAGCAGTGAGGGCTTGAGTTGCGAAGTTACTCCCAAATATCCAGCGAAAGGTCCACGCATAAATGCGTTCAAGCAGGGGCCGCCGTATGACCTCGATGGCGCGAAATGGTCCCTTCGCGCGGCGCACATTTGCCTCACTGGGCGCTCCAATAACCAATGAAACATCATGAAGTTGGGCAAGGGCCGCGGCATGAGAATAGGCAACGTAAGGCATGCTTACAGCTTCAGGATCGCAGAACGGCGCTAACAACAAGATCCTCAATTGATCCACGTATGATCTCCCCGAAAAAGGCTCTTGGTCAATCTTTTGTTTTTTGGGATAGTCTTAACTTTTGAGTTTGTTATCGAACTTCTCAGGAGATCGGAACATCTGCGGGTCATTGGTCGAGAGGCTTCGCTGGTATGTTGGACTCTAACTCCTACCTCTTAACTAGCTGAGGCCAGTTCATGATTAGTCGAGGGTTTGATGTCTAGACTGACAGTGCCCCCAACGGGCCTCGGCTCTCCTCCACTGACACAAGACGCAATGGCTCGCGAGCCTACAACGACGAGAAGGAAAAATATCCAAGTAGGTGTCAGGATCCTGAAGCCTGCCTCAGTTATGTTGTAGAGTGAAACGGTGGCAACATAGGCCAGCATCAGGCTGCCGACCTCGGCATTGCGGCGAAATGCCGCGTGGGCTCGCCGGTAGCCGCTGATGAGAAGCATCGCAATTAAGCCCACTCCAACCCACCCGAGATTGAGGTACACCTCGATATAACCGTCGTGCGCTGAGTTCAGCCCTATCTCATATTTTGAAAGACCTCCCTTCACATACTTGCCGTAGCCGTTCCAAAAGCTTTCAAATCCCGCGCCGACAACTGCGTTCGGACATTCTGGAATCACTGCCGCCCAAATTGTCGTCCGATCGCTGAGATTCGGGTCTTTGCCAAATGCACCCGCAACCGTCCCTTCGCCGCCGGAAAGCATGGTAATGCCACCCGATAGAAGAATCGTCCAAACCAGCGTATGAACCCTTCCAGGGCGTCGGCGGAAGAAGGACAGATTTGTCACCAAAATCAGAACGGCGCCAAGTATGAAGCAGGCGGTGGAGGTTTGTGAGTGCGCCTGTTGCAGAACGGCGACACCGAATACGACCAAGGTGCCTCGAGCTACCAGGTGCCGGATCCGGTTAGGGCCGCGTTTGGCACGGACCAGATTGGCAAAGCTCCACAATGCCCCTAAGGAAATGACAAATGTGATGAGGCCGAGCGTATTTTTGTTGGTCGTCACCCCAGTGTACATTTGCTCTCCACCTGGGTCGTATGCCTGGCCCAATGCGGAGTACCGGATTAATAGGATGGAAGCGGGAAGTAGGATGAAGCCCACGCGGGAGAAGATGCGACGGAGCGCATTGATCGGTTGAGGATCCGTCGCGATGACGAGCACCATTGCCAGGTCACCAACGTCCTTGATCCAACGCTTGAATGCTACTTCTGGAAAAGGCGACCAAAAGCAACTGACAAGGCAATAGAGAAAATAGATCAGGACTGGTAGGCTCGATTTGAGCAGCGCAGCTGTTAGCCTCCTTCGTCGGATTACAACGGCAATCGCGAAGGCAGAAAGGACCATGAAAACAAGTGCATCAGTAGGGCTGCCGTCGAGTTGTGCATCAAGGCTCTGGCCTATTCCTCCCTGGTTCATCCCTAGCCAAATCCCAAGCCACGCCGATACTGGCCTTGACCCGACAATCCACAGCCAGATGACTGGCAACCAAAGAGCTCTTGAGCTCCGAGCGGACCTATCGCGATCGAGATAGAAAAGGCCCGCTGTCCCAACGGCGCAGATCAGGAACGCAGGCCAAAATCCCATCTATGCCCCCTCGACCAAGCGCTGGTGCGGCCTTCCGTTCACCACGGGAGAATTCACTCGAGATTGAATGTTGCGACTCAAGCGATCGCATGCTGCGTGGACCGAGGCGTCGATACCCTGGCGCAGCGTAGCATTTGTGTCGCCAAAATCGGAATTATCCAATGTTTTTAAAAAGATCACTATGCGAAGACTGCCCTGTATACAGCGTCAACTGTCTTTGATCTTCTCCTCCCGCGATCAACTGCTTCAACAGAAATCATGGTGAGCGCGAGTCCAGCAACAAGAGACGCACCGAGGATGGCGTACCCGCGGTTCACATGCCTCAGACCTGCGTTCAGCAACTGAAGAATAGCAATCTGAGAGATATAACCAAAAAGCGAATACCTGCCCAGGCGTACGATCTGTCCATACAGTCGCCCCGGCCCGTCTCTATTCACCCCCACTAAGTAAATGAGTGCAGTTGTCAGACAGGCACCAATCATTTGCACGTAAAATGAAATGTTCCAGACGGTTATTGCAACCAGGTAAGCGCAATAAGAGAACACTATCACCCAAGGGTGACTCACCAGCTTTTGGATCTGATCGCCTGAGGCGTAACCGAAAACGACACCGATCAAGCCGACCGTGACGAGTTCCAAGTTTACGCTCTGAATGCCATGCAGGTCCAAAACAACCATGCAACTCAGCAACAGCGCGCTAGCCGCGTAGAAAGTGTACTTAAAAAATTTACATATCATCGACAACAGCCCGGCGATCATCAGAAGATAGCTTATAGGAACCAAGATACCGAATGAGGCGATCTTACTTGCTCCAACGCTCGACGCCCTTGCTGTAAAGAAAATGGCGTCAAGGCCCACCAATGTTGAGTGCCCCGTAAATATATTCCTTATAAGTGAGTCCGGAACCAGTAGGCTAACAAGCATATTCAGCGCGACAAAAACTGCGAGTAGTTTAATGCCCCGCAAGAACAACCGCTTCAAAAGCTTGAGACTACCGATTCCATACTTCGAAAAATGCACGTATGAGATCAAAAAGCCCGTGATAAAGATGAAGGAAGGAGTGAGAAATCGGAGGTACCTGTAGATTTCACCCTGAGGTCCGTAAAAGTAGTTCAGCCAATGATAAAGCACCATGAACAGAACCAACGTCCCTTTTGTAAAATCGAAAGCGGGGATACGAACGGATGTAGCATCTCGTTCCGCCGTCAAATTCCCGCTAGCTGTTATAGAGGATGTCGTCATCTGGATCAAATCCTGCGCGAATCCACTTACCGGTATTCGAGTGACCTGCGGACTCTACCGAAACCTCGGCGAAGATCGCCTCTGCGGCATCATTTTTATCAAGCGTCTACAAAAAGACGGTGCAGAAGCTCAAGCGAAAGAAGCCGATGAATCTCGGTGGTGTAGTTGCGATTTCCTCTTAAATGGCCCCTGACGACTTGTTCGACGGCGCTTCGATTCAAATAAGGACGCGCCAGCGTTCGAGAGTCGAGCAACATCTCCTGAACGTACTTTGCGAGGATGGTTCGATACCACCACCGAAAGTGGAACAGTTTATGACGGCCCATCCATAGGCGCTCTAAATGGAATGGCGCAAGAGCGTGATCTGCTTTGGCAACCCACTGCGGCATGCCGTAGTCATAGGCGTATTCAGCCTTGAACGTGAACTCAAAATAAGCACGATTAATTGCTTCTGCGAGGCTGTTCGAACCGCCGAGCCCGCGATCCGTTCGGAGCCGGGCCAGCGCTGGACTGCCATCATGAATGAGCCGCAATCTCACGTCCTCGCCGGTTTCCACACGCGGGGCTCGGAAAACCGTTCGGACAATTTTGTTATCCAGATAGGGCGAACGCAGCGTTAGTTGTGTTTGCTCCAGCATTAGTACGCCGAAGTGATATGCAGCTGGCTGGCGGAAGGCCACCACGCTCTTCCGATGGCCCCGCAATACCTCACGGTAGGTATCGGCTGCGCGAGATACCTGTGCGAGAATCTCCGGCCGGAAAATATCCACCTTTGGCATCACGGCCTTAAACATCACCGCCCCGCAAATGATCTCGCTGCCGAATGTTCCGACCATTCGCACTGGCGCAATCTGCCGCGCCATTTCATTGTTATAGAGATCTGCTGACCGGCTAATATCCACGCATCCGTCTGTCAGATAAAGAGTGCGTTCTGCATAGTGCGGGAATCGCGCCAGACACGCGCCATCGACGGTGACCACCTGATAGGACTGCCCGCAAATTCCTGCCACGCGCCGCGCCAAGTAGACATCCTGATTCTCGCGGTACATGCTGCCGAAGGTGTAGCAGGGCAGCGAGCCGGCAGGGGCCTTGCGCCAGGCCATGATGATGCGCGTATCCAGGCCGCCGGTGAGCGAAACGCCGACCCGCTCCTGGCCATCGAAATAGCGCGGCAAACTGGTTGTGAAGGCGTCGCGCAGATGAGCGTAGTAGTCTTCGGCGTCAAGCGGCTCCTGCTCTTCCCACTCGCGCGGCTCAAAGTAAGCTGCCTTCTTTTCAAGAGCGCCGCTGCGAAAACTCCAGGCCGATCCTGGTGGTAGGACATAAATGCCTTGAAATAGTGTTCGATTCTCCAGAACGCAACCACAGGCAATGAATTCGCCAAGCCCCTGCGGATCCAAGCTGCGCAGCTCGCGCCGAACCGCCAGGATGGACTTAGCTTCAGCCGAGAAGTAGAACGCATCTGGGCCCTCATGGAAGTAAATCCGCTGCAAACCAAAACGATCGTTGAACAAGGTTGCCATGCCGCGCGCGCGATCTGCCACCAAGCCCTGAAAGCGCCCGTTCAGATTTCTAAAGAAGTCCGGGTCCTCCTCGTAAAGGTGAACCAGGTACGAAGGTCCGGTTTCTTCGCATGAGTGTCCTTGTTCCTTGAGGCGGCGAGCTGTGCCGGGCTCGGGATAATCCTCTCCTGAGAAAACGAGCACGACCTCATTCCGCTCGTTGCGAATGGGCATTCCGTCAGCGAAAGAATTCTCCCGCGCCACCCACCCGACGTACACTCCTAGGGACTCGTCGATCCAAGTTCCCTTCACGTAGAAAGGCTCGTGAAGAAGAGGTTCGACCATCCGCGCAAGTTGCTGTTCCGCCCACTCACGCGGCTTTTTCGTTATTAATCCGACAATTCCCGGCATGGACTGTAGCCCTTTACATATCTTGTTGCAAGGTTGGGAATCGATGTTTGTACCAGGAATACCGTAGATCGCGTGCCTTGGCGAGCAAGGGCTCAGGCAGTCGGTCAACGAACTTGTGATGGAGGCCCAGGCGTAGAGCGGCCCAACCAATGCCGGTCAAAGGGACATAATAGCGGGGCAAATTGATTCGCTCGAATGCGTTGCGTTCCTTGAAATCGCTGAGACTGCTACGCTCCTTCTTCCCATAGGCGAAGTTCGAATAGACTAAGTACGAGATTCCGCGATCGGCACAGGATCGAACGGCTTGTGCAACGAGGGCGTTTGTGGGGGCCTTATCCCTGTGCCGGATCATTGAGACGATGTGCATAATGCCGGCTTGCGTCCCGCCGTCATCGACGGTCAGTTTGATGAAGCCGATCAATTTCTCATCGAGATATGCGCCAATGAAAATGCTCGTATCGAGAAACGTCGAACTTATCCCGCGCACCTGATCGAAGCTCTTGCCGTAATGTGGGAAGCGCCTTCCCTGCCGTATTGGGCTTTCGTTGTAGATCTCCCAAATGCCTAGCGCCAAGGCATCATCGAATAATACTTCCCGGACGAGAACGCCTTTCTTCGAGGCCTGTTTCGCCTTGTTGCGCGCTTTGAATCCAATCTGCTTCGTCCACCAATCGTCGAACGTCGAAACCGGAAGAACGGCCAGATTATCCCACTCCATCGGATAGTTGTACTTTGGAGACGACTCAGGCAGCCTCTGCATAAAGGTAAATATGTCAACGCGCGGTTCCAACTTGCGCAGGCCACCTAACATCTGATCAGGGACATCTAGGAACTTGTACTTATCCCCGTCGAGCCGGGCAATACGAACGAGTCGGCCTTGAATCTGGATATTTCTACCACAAACAATCATGCTCGATTCTCCTGGCCACCACTCCATCCAAATTGATCCAACATCCGGACCTCCATCAGTAGAAGCTAACGTCGCGGATCATTGCAGAAGCGTTGCTGTGACCACGAGTCATGGATTGCCGATCCGCTCCGATCGATGAATGAGGCCTTGTATCTCGTTCGACCATCACGCTTTGAGGGAACTTGGTCGAGTCCAGGCATTAATGGATAGTGCTCCCATAACCTACTTCACTGCCACCTGTAACTTAATCGCAAAAAACTTCTTGAGCCGACGCATCTGTTCGCGCTGCACAAACGCAACCAGTCCTGGCGAAAGTGGAATTTCTTTACGTCGCACCATTGACCACGCGATACCCCGATCCTAAGTGCCAGACCTCCGAAACACATACGGACGGTTCTTCATCTGGTACGCCATCCGGAAGAGTCTCCCAGAGCGGGTGGTTCCCAACGAAAGTGAGTCCTTTACGCCCAGCTTGAATTTTGCCTTCAGACTGCTTTGCTGCGCCGTTCCCATCACGCGATGATGCACGCAAACTTTCTCGGTAAAAGTCCTTGTCTGCCAGCCATGCATGCGTGCAGAAAGCACCGCCACATGATCGATGCAGCCGCCTTTCAGCGGAGTATAGCCGCCGATTTGCTCGTAGCATGCGCGGCGAAAAAGCTGGCATCCTCCCCACACATTTTCGATGTTCGTAAATCGGTAGTCATACTGAAACGTGCCTTCGCGGAATGGCGCGCCGGCGACACCAAGTTGCGGATTCTCGGCCATCTTTTCAATCAGGAACTCGAAGTGACCCGGCTCGAACGAAACATCGGCATCGAGGTTCCCGATAACATCCACATCCAGATCCTTCACACGGTCGTAGCCAGCCCGGAACGCATACACTTTGCCTGCAAAATGCCGCTCTTTACGTTCTGGCATGCGCACGAACTCGATCCATTGGTGGTCACTGAGGTACCTGTCTACGATCTCATCCGTTCCGTCCGTCGAACCGTCGCTAACGATGACCCACTTGAGCGGAAGATGGGTCTGCGCAAGAAGCGACTTGATCGTCAATTCGATGAATTGCGCTTCATTACGCGCCGGTGTTATCAAGGCGTATCTTGCGTTCTTCAACATTTTTCCCAAAAGCCTTTGCTTTGACGGATCGATGATGAATTGAACTTCCAGATCGCCTTCCTGGAGCGGACCTCGAAGCGCATCCGGTTACGCGCGCGCTTCCGTCGAAGAGAGCACGGTCGGGCGCCCAAGCCCGTTCTTGCGATCGAGACTCGATGTGAAAGCGAGAATCTCGTCGACAACCCTCGCCTGTTGGGCTCCCGTCAAATGAGGGAACATGGGCAAAGAGACAATTTCTCCAGCTGCCTGTTCAGCCACTGGATAGTCGCCTGGGCTGAAATTGAGGAACGCGTAGGCTTTCTGCAAATGCAGCGGAATCGGATAGTGAATCCCTGCGCCGATGCCGGCTGTCTTCAGATGGTTCATCATCGCTTCGCGGTCGCTGGTGCGGATTACGTAGAGGTGAAATACGGACTGAGACCATGGCGGTTCGAATGGAGTACAAATGTCCGTCGCGCTTTCAAGCAGACGGTTATACTCCGCTGCACGCTCGCGTCGTTGCCTATTCCATTCCGGCAATCGAGGTAACTTAACCTGCAGGATTCCCGCCTGAATTGCGTCAAGTCGCCCGTTGTACCCTTCCATGTCGTGGTAGTACTTCTTGACTTGGCCATGGTCCCGAATCATCTTGATCTTTTCGGCCAGACTCCTGTCATTTGTCGTTACCGCCCCACCCTCGCCACATGCGCCCAGATTCTTGCCTGGGTAGAAGCTGAAGGCCGCGGCCCGGCCCATCGATCCGGCTTTCATCCAGCGATTGCATTTTGTTGAAAAGTATTCTGCACCGTGAGCCTGGCAAGCGTCCTCAATCACCGTGAGGCCATATTGATCGGCCAATTCGAGAATCCCATCCATGTCGGCCATTTGGCCGTAGAGGTGGACCGGTATCACAGCGGTAACCGGCCGCCCGCTTCTCAAACTGATCAGTTTGCCCGCCCGGTCGCGAATGCATTGCTTTTCCAGATACCGGCGCAGCATGGGGACTGAGATGTTGTAGGTCTGCTCGTCAACATCCACAAATTCGGGAACCGCATGTGCTTGCGAAATCGCTTCTGTCGTTGCAATGAATGTATTCGGTACCGTGACTATTACGTCGCCGGGCTGAATGTCGCAGGCCATGATCGCAAATCTCAACGCGTCTGTTCCACTATTCACAGCCACCGAATGGCTCACACTGCAGAACTCGGCGAATGCTGATTCAAACTCCTCCACCGTCGGCCCGCCAACGAATCCTGCCGTTCTGAGCGATTTGCGAAAAGTCTCCGAGAGCTCCCTGTCCAGTTCCAGGTGTGGAGTCACCAGATCAAGGAACGGCACAGCGTTATCCTGCGGCCCAGGCACCGGTTCCTCGATGAACCGTAGCACGCGCGCCGGATTACCGGCCACGACCGCATTGGCCGGAACATCCTTGGTGACTACGCTTCCTGCGCCAACAACAGCGTTTTCTCCGATGCTGGTGTTGGGGAGAATGGTTGCCCCGGTGCCGATGGATGCGCCTTTCCTGACAATCGTGCGCTCCACTTTCCAGTCGGATTCGTTCTGCAAACTGCCATCCCTGTTCGTCGCGCGCGGAAACGAGTCATTCGTAAACATGACACCGTGACCGATGAACACGTTGTCTTCTATCACCACACCTTCGCAAACAAAGGTGTGACTCGAAATCTTGCATCGCTTGCCAATGATCGCATTCTTCTGGATCTCTACAAACGCGCCGATCTTCGTTTCGTCTCCGATCTCGCAACCATACAGGTTGATAAACTTCGAAAGACGAACATTCGCACCGAGCTTTACGTCGTCTGCAATTGCGGTATATATGTTCATAGCTGAATCAAGGCCCCCCTTCTGCTCAATGATTCACTTGCAGCTTCCAGCATTCTCACTACCCGCAGCCCTGCACACCCGTTGTTAAATGGCTCTTGACCGCTGGAGACACACTCCACAAAGTAGGCAAGCTCCAGCCGTAAGGCCTCTGCCTGTTCCAATTGAGGGGACCACATGTCTCCTGACCGATAACTCACCAGCAACTCATACACGCCCTCGCGGCTGCTGATCTTCACACCCTTGTCGTAGACCTTCAACTTCTCATCGGCTTCAAGATCATTCCAGACCAACATCCGCCTCTCTCCGCCGATTAACGTTGTCCTCACCTTCACAGGAGAGAGCCAGTTGACATTGATGTGTGCGATAACCTTTTCCGGGAAGTAAAGGGTCATAAATGCAACGTCTTCGTGGCCGTTGAGATGCCCCTGCCCCGTGGCAACAATCGCCTCAGGGTCACCTTTGATCAGGTAATCCATGATCGAGAGATCGTGCGGCGCCAGGTCCCAAAGTACATTTACGTCGTGTTGAAACAAGCCAAGATTAACCCGGGTGGAATCGTAGTAATAGAGGTTGCCAAGCGCTCCCTCCTCCAATAGGTCTCTGATCTTCCGGACCGCACCCGTGAACAGGAACGTGTGATCAACCATGATCTTCAAATTCTTTCGCGAAGCGAGGTCGATCAATTCCTCGCCCTGGGCAGCAGTGCTCGTAAAAGGCTTTTCAACAAACACATGCTTTCCGTTCTCCAGTGCAGCCTTTGTTAACTCATAGTGAGTCCAAACTGGAGACACGACCGCAACGGCATCGATCTGGGGACAACGGATCACTTCTGTCGCATCACTGATGACCTTTACGCTCGGGTATGCTTTCTGGGCCCGCAGTCGGGCCTGCGCGTTAATTTCCGCGATCGCCACAACCTCAGAGCCCTCAAGACTCATAAGGTTTCTGACAATGTTTGGCCCCCAGTAGCCGTAGCCAATTACGCCGAATTTCATGACTCGCCGTCTTTCTGTGAAGCTGAATTGTTGAAGAAATGCGCGTTGCGCAGGTATCCCCTCAAGACGCGGCCCATTTTTGACCGCGTGAATGAATTGTCGATCGAATGAAGGGGAAACCTCAGAATGCGCCGGAGCCTTTGATTACCGCGAGAGGTGTGCGGAATAGGATCTTTAGATCCAGCCAGGGCGTCCAGGATGTTGCATATCGAAGATCGAGCCGCACCATTTCATCAAAGTCGACAGTGCTTCTGCCCGTGACTTGCCACAAGCCTGTGATTCCGGGTTTAACCTCGAGTAGTCGCCGCCGGTGCCAGGTTTGGTAGGCAGCCAACTCATAAGGGATTGGAGGCCTTGGGCCTACCAGGGACATATCGCCTCTGAGAACGTTCCAGAACTGGGGTAGCTCATCCAGACTGGTGCGCCGTAAGAAATTTCCAATGGGAGTAATCCGCTTATCGGACTTCAGCTTGTAGATCTTTTCAGATCCGCGATCAGATCCTTTTGCGCCTTTTTCGCTGTTGATCAATTTCGTTACGAACTCTTTGTGCACGCTGTGATCATTGTCAACATACATGGATCGGAACTTCAGGAACTTGAACTGTCTTCCGTGGTGCCCGACGCGCTGCTGCTTGAAGAGCACGGGCCCCTTTGATGTTGCCTTGATCGCAAGCGCGATGATCAGACAAAAGGGCAAGCAAAGGATGGATAAGAGCAAGCCGCCAAAGATGTCGATCCCCCGCTTCATGATTAGAAGAGGGCGCCTCCCCTCATCCTGGCTTGTGAGGTCTGGATACAGGGCGGGATTGCTCGGTCTATCCTGACGATCGCCATCCCAATCATCCGGGAAGTAATGAAGAGAAATACTCACTAGGTTGAATTGTTCAAAGGTCAGTTCATCTCGAAGAGAGGCACTGACTCTAGACAGAATGGTGCTGAGAATTGAGCTCTTATCGCCGGCCACCAATCCCGTGAACAGCGCGCCAACGGTAGTGCTTTCTCTGTACCATCCCACAAGATCCGTGTCTCGGCTCGACGACAACAGAACCGACATGACTGAATCAAGTGCTGATCCCGCCTTCTCTGCGCCGTAATTCGCAACCTCGAGCAGCATGAGAATAAACGGCGCCTTCGAACGCTCCGTGCGCTTTCGCTCGACCGCAATAACCCGTCTGAAGCTCTCTTCATCCAAAGGCTTGCGGTCCAGCGCCGGCTCACTGAGAGGGTCCGATATCCTGGTTACAATTCGATCTTGTCGCCCTGTGTTCACAGAAACCTCCCAAGACGTTTGGCCTGTTTGTTCACTGAATGAAAACCAGAGGTCGCAGTGGCCCCCGGCTCGCCCGCAAAAATTCCAGATGTGTAGAAGTCAGCCAAAGGGCTTCGCGAACCCTCGCTCACTGGAATCTGCAGTTGAGAATACTGAACCAGAGTCAGATTACCGACCAAAATCAGTCCTCTGACACATCGGTTCGTAACCTGTCGGTTGGCCGATAGTAATAGTCGGTGTTAGACACACTCTTCGAACTATTCAGAAGTGCACCAATTAGCTTCTGTGTTCCAAGTGCTTCCAATCCCTTCTTTAAGTGCCGCTTCTGCGTGATGCCTTGACGAGTTACCAACAAAATTCCGTCAACCAGGCTCGTCCAGACACTCGTATCGGCCAAGGGAAGTATCGGTGGTGAATCGACAACAACCCAGTCGAACCACTCACCCAATTGATCCATCATCGGGTTTAGCTTGCCAGACTGCAGCAATTCCAGTGAATTGCCGGTGGCAAACCCCGCAGGCAATATCCAAATGCCAGTGCCATCCAGCCCATAGATGCAGTCTGCGAGCCTCCGCTCACCGCGCAGCCACTCGCAGATTCCCAGCTTGTTCTGGATGCCAAAGATTTTCGACTGAGTTGGTCTCCGTACATCACCTTCCAGAAGCAAAATCTTCTGCTGCGTCTTGAGCGCGAGGGCACAAGCCAGGTTGGCAGCAACCATACTCTTGCCTTCCTGAGGAATGGTGCTTGTGATCAACAGCTTCTTGAGCGGCCTCTGACGCCGCAGATGCCTCAAGCGCACACCCAGGAGATGAAAGGCTTCCCCCGCGGGACTCTCCTTCTCCGGAAGACATACAAGGTGGCTCTCGAGCGGGATGGAGATCTGAAGAGACGCAAACTGGAGAGGTTCAACAACGCGCTCCTCTCTGGGCAGAAGTGTTGTTCCATCCGTGCTCAAACGTGCGAGAGGCACTGGCTGGGAACGATCTTCAACCGCAACATCGATCGACTTGTCGGTATCCGACCAATCCTCGGAAGCTTTCCCGTTTCGCCGCCTTGATTCAACGAATCCTTCTGCTTGCCGCAGCAACTCCGTAGCCCGCGCCGTTGCAACCGGATCCTTTCCGGACCGCTCAGCTTCTGATCGCTGTAGAGCATCAAATATCTGGCTCATATGTCCCCGTTTCTACCGCAATTGGCGAATTCAGTTCCGAATCATTTTCCAGCTGCCCCTGCCTGGCGGTATATCGTTCAAGGAACAAGTTCGTCGCGCGCTCTAACTCCGCGTCCTTCTGATCAAGAATCTCTTTCTTCAGTTTTGAGCCATTTAAGTGGAGATGAAAATCTTCTGCCACTCCCACAACGACCTCAGGAGTGATTGTCTCCATCTGTTTTGCATACCCATTGATCAGCGCATTTTCACAGATCGTGTTTATCAGGCGTGGAAATCCGCGCGAATACGAATGGATTGCTTTGATCGCTCCCGGAGAAAAAATCCGATCTTTGCGGGAATCCGCTCCGGCAATCGTTAGCCGTTCCAGGATGTATTTCTCGGTCTCTTCAGGTGCGAGGGCGCTAAGATGTGCGCGGAGCGCGATTCTTTGCTTAAGCGGCCTTAGCTCGAAGGAATCCAGCTTCACGTCCAGTTCCGGCTGACCGACCAGAACAATCTGCAGGAGTTTGTCTTCGTTTGTCTCCAGGTTTGAGAGAAGTCGAATCTCTTCAAGCAGCTCCATCGATAAGTTGTGAGCCTCATCAACGATCAGCACTGTCGTGAGGCCTTGAATGCCTCGCGAGGTGACAAATCTACTCAACTCGAGAATTAGCTTGCTCTTGTTCTCATCGGGTGCTGATAGACCGAAGTCAGATACGGTGTAATGGAGGAACTCCAATGGGGTGAGCCGGCAGTTGTACAGATAGGCATAGGAGACTTCACTGCTCTCCTTGAAAAGTTGCAGCAGGCAACGGAGCAACAAGGTCTTCCCTGTGCCCACCTCTCCCGTCACCACAACCACTCCCTTGTGTCTCCGAATTCCGTAGTAAAGCGCGGCCAATGCTTCGTTGTGCCGCATTGTCGGGACAAAGCATGTGGGGTCCGGTGTGAGTTCGAACGGGTTACGCGTTAGTTTGTAGTAACTCTTATACATAAAGTGCGTATCCTACCCGCGCAAATAGCTAAAGGCTGATCCAACGAGAATTGCGACAACCACGAAGATAGCCGTGGCCAATCCAAAGACCATTTTTCTCTTCTGCCTTTGTTCCTCCGGGACGCCCTGAACTTCCGGAATTTCTGAGAACACTGCTACCGGCAGGAGAGCTTTGATCTCCTTCTCACTATGCATGCGATCATCGAGGAACTCAAGCAACACAACTACGATCACTCCGAGTCCAAGCCCAGCAACCAAGCCCATGCCGCAAAACTTGAGTCTGTTGGGAAAATCCGGCTTTACCGGCAAACTGGGCGGGTCGAGGATCGTGAACCGCTCTCCCTGCTGCATTTGTTCCATGCTGGTCGCCATTACAGACTGGTTCTTTTTCTTCAGCAAATCGTCGAAATTCTCCTTCGACTGTTGATAGCCTCGGGTCAGCTCTGCTAATTGCTGTTCAGTCGCAGGCTCGTCATTCAGGCGGCCCTGATACTCTCCGATTCTTGCCTCCAGGGAAGCAACCGCGCGTTCGCGATTTGCAATTTCCGCTTCATTGGAATGCACCTGACTTTGAAGTTGGAGCAGAACAGGCTGTGTGGCGGCATCAGGCTCAGTGGATTGCTTAGCGCCCCCGCCCTTCTTCAGGGCCTCGACAAGTCTTCCCTCGATTTTTCAGTCCTGGCGATCTGGACTTTGAGTTTACGGACGTCGGGGTACGAATCCGTATACTTGGAGCTAAGCTCGGCCAGTTGTGATCTCAGCTTGCTTAGTTCTAGATCGATTGACGCTAAATCGGTGGGTGCGCCATCAGCGGTACGCGACGTTGAATGCAAACTGCGGTATTGCTCAATGAGACTCTGATTGTAGACCTTCTGCTGCTTGGCGGCATTGAGTGAATCCTGTTCGTTCTGCAGTTGCCCTTGTAACCCGCTCAAGATCTGAAGATTGCTGGCTTGCTGAGTCGGCAATGTGCTGTCATGCGCTGTTTGAAATTGGCGAACCTTCTCTTCTTGTAATGACAGGGACTGACGTGCATCTTCAAGCTGCTTTTCGATGAAATTTGTGGTGTCTTCAGACTGCGCTTGACGAACCTTCAGATTCTCACTGATAAATAGTGCACTCAGTTCGCTTGTCACTTGTTGCGCTACATGCGGATTGCGCGCCGAGTAGCTGATTCTGAATGCGTTGATCTCGTCGTTATGAGCGTTTCTCACAAGATCGACGCTGATGTCTTTCCGCATCAGTTCAACTCTTTCCTCTGGCGCGTTCGGCCCACCAGGCCCGTCATACAGATGGACTTTGTCGATGATCGTGAGAACTCGTGTACGGCTGAGAATCTGTTGCGTGATGCTCTGCAGCCTATCCTGCAGATTCTCATTCACGTTGGGCGCTACATATTTCTCGGGCATCGTCGGCTCTTCGACAAGGATGAGCGTGCTCGACGTGTACTTCGGGGGAAGAACCCAGCTGATTCCCCAGACAATGGCCCAGCCGAAGAACAACGGAACCAGAAACTGAATATGGCGCCGGCGAAAACATCGACGTATTGCCAAAACTAGATTTGCGGATTGTTGCTCTTCAAGTTGCTCGGGCATTTCTATCTCCCAGTGGGCCTCGAAAACTGATAATTAATGGAGAGACTTGCTCGATTGCTATCAGGATCCACGAGCGGAGAATTCACGCGCTGACTCTGATGAAAATGGGCATATGCTACCCAGCGGAGATTCAGTCACTCAGTGAGTGCGTCATCGCCACTTTCCAGTCGCATTTCGACCGTGTTGAACTATAGACGTACGAACCTGGCGTCGAATCGGAATGCGGAAGTAACCACCCCCAAAGTTGAGATTCCACGGCGGCTCAGCAGTCCACGAAGCACCCCGCATCAAAAGTATTTACGTGATAGGCTCCGACCAAGCCGCTCGACACTGAGACCATCCTCGAATAGCTACCCGCAATACTTACTCGTCTCCCTGCCAACCAACGAACCCTGAACAGCTGGTGTCCACTCAGCGTGCCCAGCACCGGATGAGGCTTTCGTTGTGTAGTGCTGCGGGCCTCCCAAAAACGAGAGTGAGAAAGCCCGAGTGGATAAATCGTGAAAAAGCCCATCACCGTATTCGTATTGGTGTCGCTGTGCACCGGGAAGGTGGTGATCTTCGCAAACTGATAAGACACCCCGAGATAGTGTACGCGCGAAAGCCTTCGACTGAAGAAGGCTAGTAAAACCGGCTTCATTCTGGTCTTGCAACTCGATCGGAGGGCGCTTGGTCGTTGTAGCGAAGAAATGAGTAGCTTCCGCTCGCCCCGATCATGGCGTTCCTGGCATATTGATAAGTGATTCCCCGCTGGACGAATTCGAGAGTTGATTCTTGAATGGGCAAGAGGTTCGTTTGCGCCGTTGGACTCACTTCGCCCGGCGCAAAAGGATTAGCCTGGTTGTATGGATTGGAGCTGTGAAGAAACGAATCCTTGAGGCTCAGTGTGGGTACTTGGCAAGGTGGAACTGGAAATTCTGTCGGCCTTGCGCTCTGAGTCATTCCATTAAGTTGCAGATGTGTGTTGGTAAATCGTGAATCCCGGACTGAAACTCAACACCTCGGAATGTCGCGTCGAACGCTTGTTGAGATACAGTGTTGGCACAAACGAGTATGATTCGTCACCAACCTTACCAGAATTTCCTGGATTGATAAATATTGTCCGTGTAGGCGGAGTAAAGACAATACCGGCGTAACGTAGTTTGAGCGCCTTTCTGATCCCAACGCCGTCGGAAATGCGTCTCCGCTGACAGGAGGGGGCGTCATCATTCGGTACGTCGTCAAGCGAGAGCGGTCCACCCGTAGCACTCGGCTCCACCTGCGCCCACAGGGAGCTTGCGGCAAGAATCAGAATGCAAAGATAGAGCAGCTTGCGCATAATCAACCTTCATGGAACGATGATGCTGTCGTTCGGTTCAATCTTTACGTTTTGTTCCGGGTTCTTGCCCTTGATGAATTCCTTGTAGTTAAAGTTCAAACGCGTTTGGCGACCATCTGGCCCCTTTCGGAGGATGTAAACGCCCGTCTTTTTCGCGAAATCTCGAAATCCTCCGGCTGCGGCAATCGCATCCAGGACGGTCGGCGCGAGCGAGATCGAGTAAGACCCCGGCTTCATTACCTCGCCAAGAATGTTGAACTTCTTGCTGTTTACCTGCTGCACCAATACCGACACTTCTGGAGAAGTAATGAAGCTGCGAAGCTTCTCCGTAATGTCTCCTTCAAGCTGCAAAGGCGTTCGGCCTGCGGCTTGCAGTTCACCGACTAAGGGCAGCGATATCTTCCCATCCGAACGCACCGGAATCGTCTTGGTCAGGTCCGGTTCCTTCCACACACTGATCGCCAGCACATCGCTGTTGCCGATCACGAAACTGTCGTTGTGTGCTTTATTGCTCAGATCGTCCGGCGCGTTCGCTGGTGACGTCGTCGTAGCAGCTGTCTGACCTTGATCAGCCTGCGAGCCGGATTGGGCTTTCCCGGCAACCAACGACCCCGAAAGAACGATTAAAAGCCATCCGAGAACCAACCAGCGATTGGCAAAGCATTTCATAGCCACTCCTGTTGATCGACCGAACAATCATTACAGTGCGGTTGGCATTTGGAAACCCGTCCGCTTTCCGTGAGGGAGCTAACATCGGACTGAACATATGCTTCATTCATCGTACGATCACACCTCAGTCAATACTCAACCTTGCAGAATGGCCGGCCCCGGGTGGGGGTACGTCTTGGAGTCGACGTTGTCCCCTTGAGGGAACCGCACCCCGATGGCGCTCCCGGTCCGCAGGGCCTGGCCGTTCGGAAAAGCAGTCATCATTCCCTGCCCTGCAACAGGAACCACATCCGACGCGTCAATCTCAACAGCCACTGACTGCGCCAACATCTCAACGGATAAAACGAGCCGATATAGATTCTTCTTGCGGGTAAGGATGCCTTCGACTCCTTCCAGCGAGCCTCGCACGACCCTGACCCTCTCGCCAACTCGGAGAAAAGGGTGAGGCTCTACACGAAATGGTCCTTCGACTGTCCTGCGAATCGCCTCTATTTCGCCTTCAGGAATAGTTGCAACATGCTCTCCCCGAGTCAGAATCATGTAGACCCCTGGGGTCGTGAGAACCGGCAGCCTACGGTCCATTCCGCCTTTCACGAAAACGTAACATGGGAACAACGGCAGTGAAAGTAGCTTTTTCCTATCTTTCCAGCGTCGCACGGACTCGTAGAGCGGAAGAAAAACCTCAAAGCCCTTAGCCGTGAGCATCTCTTCGACAGACTTTTCATGCTGATGGCGTGTATAGATCGCCCACCAGGATGCATTCTGCTCGATTCCGTCATCAATGCTCTGCAATCCTGACGCCACGCCTACCTCATTTCCGACCCCAGGGACAAGCGGCGGTCTCTCTTGAGACGTAGCTTCGCCCTGTGGGCTACAGCCCCGGCGTTTTTTTTATTAATTAATCACCGGATATCTCTTGACCTCGCATTAAGTTGAGAATCTCGACTTAATGCGAAGGGGAAAATACCCTGCCTAATACTCGCGGACCAGAAACCCTCTGACAATGCCCTATTAGGGTCTGCGAAATGCCCCTACGGTAACGTTCCCTTGTCGCCTGTCGTAACCAACTACAACTTGCGTTCGCTTCACGCTCAACTCTCTCATTTCACGACGGCTAAGGCACCTGAAACCTGACGGCCCGCCGACACCTGCGTAATTCCGATTGGTTACTCACGTCCGCCTTGCTTGAGTCTTCATCCACCGTGCGGCCTTCGTGCCTTTTTCGCCCCACCGGACCTCAAATGCGCGATCCGATGGTGCCGCTGTCCGACAGTGCTCATTGCCGCCAGCTGCCTGCTGAATTCCAAGTCGAGAACTTCTTCCGTCCCGAAGATAATGATTCGCGCAATCCAATTCTCGAGCTCGCGCATATTTCCGGGCCATTTCCACTGTTGAAGGATCTGGAGAGCCTTATCACTCAGTTTCGGCGCAGGCTTTTTAAAATTCCGCGCCATCTTCTCCAACAGGTACTCACAAAGCTGGGGGATATCTTCTCTCCGTTCCCGAAGCGGGAGAAGGCGGACACGAATTCGGTTCAGACCGGAAAGCAGGTCCAGTCGGAAGGTCTGCCGCGCGACGGCCAATTCCAGGTCGCTGTTCGTCGCGCAGATTACGCGCACCCGCGCGGGGAAGTCTTCACTGCCGCCGATTCTCGAAAAGTGGCCATCTCGCAAAACTCCAAGCAACCTTGTCTGCGACTCCCAATCCATCTCGCTGATCTCATCAAGAAAGAGAGTCCCTCTCTGCGCTAACTCGATTGCGCCCTTCCTGCCCGCCTTGACTCCAGGAAATGCACCATTCTCGTAGCCGAAAAGATTCCCTTCCAACAGACTGTTCGACATGGCGGCACAATTCAGCTTTACAAATGGCCCGTCACGCAGAATCGAGTGAGCGTGGAGATACATTCCGACTAGCTCCTTGCCGGAGCCGCTCTCACCCTCAATCAGCACCGGCAGATGGTTGTGGAGGGCAACCTCTACCGAGGTGCGAATTTCGCGCATCGCGGCCGTACTGCCGAAGATCACAGCTTCACTGGGCAGTTCAGAAGGCTCGATCCGCAAACTCTCGGTCAACTCTGCCGACATATCCTCGACCTTGTGCGCATTAGTCCGTTGCAAATGCGCAGCCAAACCATGCTCCGGTAATGAAAAGTGAATGAATGGTATTTATCCGTGAATTACCCAAAATGGCAGGTTTTCATCCTCAGTCAAAGCGAGATCAACGCTGGAGTATGCAGAGAATTGCATAGTCGCTCTGAGTATGTGCAAACACTTGCTCATCCAGCCCCATAACTGTCGTCCGAACGGTTGTGGTTTCCTGAGTTTAGAGGCCGAAAGCCACGAGCGAACGCCTGGCTAGCCGTGTCCTGGAGAGCTGTCTTGAACTCAATGATTGTGATTGGCCCTGACGAAGAAAAGTCCTCTCAGGACATATGGACACGTGTTCGGTCAGGCGACCCCGCTGGCTGAGTAGCCGGCCCGAGACGATTCCACGTGACCTCCTGGCGCCTTGGGGGCGAGTCGATGCTGCTGGATCTTGTAGAGCAGCCCGCGGTAGCTGATGTTCAGATACTTCGCTGCGTGACGCCGGTTCCAACCCGAAATCTCCAGTGCATTCTGAATCAATTGGGCCTCTGCGCGGTCTTTCACGTCGCGCATAATCGACCTCATGCCCGTCGACGGGTTCTGCATCTCGAATCCGTTTCCCTCCTGCGCAGTCTCCGAGCGGGCGTCAATCTTGGTCTCGAGTTCCTGGATCGCTGTGTCCGCGTCGCGCATGGTCATCGTTCTGGTGACAAAGTTGCGTAATTCGCGCACATTTCCGCGCCAATCGTACAGAAGAGCAGCATCCATCAGGCGCGAAGAAAAACCGGACTCGCTGCTCCTGAGGCATGCGGGTGATCGCCGGACAATCTCTTCGATCAGATACGGAATCTCTTCGCGGCGCTCACGAAGCGGAGGAACGCTGATCGTGAACACATTGAGGCGATAGTACAAATCCTCGCGAAAGATCCGTTTAGCCAACGCGTTTTCGATTGGGATATTGGTCGCGGCCAGCACACGAACATCCACCCTGCTGCTTTCGCGTGCACCGAGACGAGTGAACTGGCCGTCCTGCAAAACGTGCAGGAGCTTCGCCTGCATCTGCGCACTCATCTCCCCAATCTCGTCGAGGAGCAGCGTGCCGCGATTCGCTTGTTCGAACTTCCCGGGTTTGTCCTTGATTGCACCCGTGAACGCACCCTGTTGATAACCGAACAGTTCGCTCTCGAGCAGATCCGCCGGCAGAGCCGCGCAATTCACGTTTAGAAATCTGTGCTGCGACCGTCGCGAATGTTTATGAATTAAGTGCGCGATCACTTCTTTGCCGGTGCCGCTCTCACCAAGAATCAGGACGGGAGCGTCCACATCGGCCAGCAGTTGCACCTGGCGATAGATCTTGAGCATTGCCGGCGAAGCAGCAAGGAAATAGCGCCCATCAGCGAGTTCTTCGATGAGTGGAAGCCCGGCAGCATCGTCCTGAATTCCTGCCAAGCGGTCCGCCTCCTCGCTGGTCGCGACTCCCGGCTCGCCCAGGCTCTGCGCCTCGCGGAAAGGGCTAACCCTGGCGAGGATCGCCTCAAAGTCACTGCGGCAAGGTGGCCACTTTAAAAGATGGCGAATGCCGAACTCACTCGCCTCTTGTGCCTGAGCCTGCCCATCACCTCGCGAGACAAGACAGATGGCTGCTGACCGAGCACTGTGCAGGAATGCCTTGTATTCCTCAATATCCGATGACTTCGGCGGAGGCGACTCAACAAAAACAAGATCCGGGCCCAGCCCATTGCTTAGGAGCAGGTGCGCCTGTGCGCATCCATTCGACTGGACCACCCTGTGGCCGGCAGCCTCAAGGATCTTTGTAATTGAAGAGCGCATTTCGGCACTTCGAACCACGCTCAGCACGAGGAGGAGAGGTTTCACAGGGCACCCTTAGGAATTCGTCCAAGTTGGCGACGGAGAACGTGCGCAGCTACCTGCCGCTTCGAAAACACTGGGGGAATTTGCGGGAGGAAACGATTTTGACGCTTCGTCCGCCAGGCGCAGGAATCAGGTCATTCTGCAGAATCTGGCTGTGAATCGACCTGAGCACAAGGCTCCCGACTTGAATCGGTGAAACCTCAAGGAAACCCATGATCTGGACTCCTTAATCCACGGAGGAGGCAGGAGACCAGTCAAAAAGACAACAGCGCGAGACTGGTTTGGTCAGGATCTAGCCGGTCCTTTTTAAAACCTTTCGGAGAGCCAAATGTAAGATAGGGCATCCTCAAAGTCAATAACACTTTGGTAATAAACTTCAGTTGTAGTTTTAAATTATCCGTTTATTTTCTTGCGATTAACTGAGGGGAAACGCGCGCCATGGTCACCGCTTACCTTCCCTACGTGTGCCTGGAATCCCTGCTTGAAACCACCTATCCAGTCGTTACTGATCGACCAGTTCGATCTTCTTCAAGAACTTCTCGATTGTCTTTCGATCCAGCACCTCTCCCGGCAAAGCTTCGCGATCGTGGACCAGGTCGCGGTCCTTCAAGACAAAGTTGAACCCGGTTCCGTCTTCGCCCCAACGGACCACCTCTGACAGCACCGAGATCGACCCTTTGCCTTCTTCTCCCGCCTGTCGCTTTTGAAGCGTCATCTGAATCAGGGTCTCCGGCGCCCAGCGCTCTTTCGTCCGAAGGTACAATCCAGTAGCGCTGATGTTCGCCACGTCATAGCGGTGAGGCGCGCCGCCCGTCCAGTAATAGGCGACCAAACCCGGCGAGGCAAATCTCGTCGCCCGCCTCCGATTGATTTCGGGAAAGAGCCACCGCAAAAACCTCATCTTCAACGGTAATGACGCTTCTTTCACTTGCGCAGGTCTCGACTTCTCATGCTGCTCCGCACGAGGGCTGACTGGCACACGATAGACAGTGCGACGGCCCGATGAAGAATGCTCCGCCTTCATTTCGACCCCTCCAAGGCAAGGCCGGGCAGGTGGGAGACCACCCGGCAAATTCAACTCGTTTGGTGCAAGTTGCGTAACACTGAGATAGCACAATTTGAACTGCTCGCTCAATTGAAAACAGTTACCATGAGGTAACTTAGGGGTCGGATTTGGTACCCTCCTCCTGAAGACTTTAGTGTTGGTCCGCCCCGACACACCTCCCCTCTGTCCGCTGGTGCCGAACCCGCTCCTTCTAATCTTTCCGACTTAAGTCTTTGAGCCGGAATCTCTTGCGCAAAACGTCTTTGAAACGAATCAGTACTTCTCGGGGATAAAACGTCTCCCTTTCATTGGAGTTGCATCGTCGTAGCGATCGCGCATCTTGCGGGAGGGCAGCTTCACCTTTTCATGTGGGACCTTCTTATAGGGGATCATGCTCAGCAGGTGCGATATGCAGTTGAGCCGTGCCTTCTTCTTGTCGTCGGATCGAATGACGTACCACGGCGCATGCTTGCTGTCCGTTGCCTGAAGCATCATGTCTCGAGCATGGGAGTACTCATACCAGCGGCGAAATGACTCGATATCCATGGGGCTGAGTTTCCATTGCCGCAGCGGATCTTTGATTCTTGCTTCAAATCTCCGATGCTGCTCCTTCATACCCACTTCCAGCCAGTACTTGAGAAGGATGATCCCGCCGTCGACGATGTACTGCTCCACCAGTGGTGCGCGCTCCAGGAACAGATGGTGCTGCTGCTCTGAACAGAAGCCCATCACGTATTCCACACCCGCGCGGTTGTACCAGCTGCGATCGAAGATCACGATCTCCCCTCCAGCAGGAAAATGCTGCATGTACCGCTGCATATACATCTGCGACTTCTCGCGGTCCGAGGGGGCAGGCAACGCAACAACCCGGAATACACGTGGACTCACGCGTTCGGTAATTGCGCGAATGGTACCGCCCTTCCCTGCCGCGTCGCGGCCTTCGAAGACCACAATCACGCGAAGACCCTTGTGCTTGACCCAGTCCTGGAGCTTGCACAACTCCCCCTGAAGTCGGCGCAATTCCTTTTCGTACTCTTTGGTCTTGAGACGATCTGCTCTGTCTTTGTTCTTTTCCTCGTCCATTGATCGAACTCCTTCTTTGTCGAATTGCGCTTGTCGGGCAAGAGCTCCCGCTGCGATCCGGACACACGATGCGCAGTCTAAGCGACAAGCGAATCGAGCCTAAGGAGTTAAGACGTTCCTGCCTACTGTTAAAAGAAACAGCGCATTCACAATCGCCCGCCGAATCTGTCACTTTTGCCAGTTCACAATACCGTGCCATCCTGCAAGAGTTCGATTCGAGGTCTTGCTCCATGGGGGCAGCATGCTCTTCCTGGCCCGCAAGCAAGGGGCAGCTGTATCGACCGCCTCGTTGCAGACCTGTTACCACGAAGCAACCTCTGCCGGATCTCGTGAGGTGTGAGTCATGAAGCGGAACTCCGCTCGGTTTGAATTCCCGATCAGAATCATGCGAAGCCTGATCGCCGTCCTGTGCGCGTTGCTCCTGTTGCCGGGCGACATGAGCCTCTTGCAGCCACCATCTGCTTCGGCGCAGGACGAAGCCCCAGCTGCCAAGCTGCCGCCCGACCAGCTCGACTCCCTGGTGGCGCCAATCGCGCTGTATCCGGACCCGCTCTTGAGCCAGACGCTCGTGGCATGCACCTACCCGCTGGAAATCATCCAGCTCCAACAGTGGTTGGGCCAGCACAAGGACCTGAAAGACAAGGCCCTCGCAGATGCCGTGCAAAAGCAGGATTGGGATCCCAGCATCCAGGCCATGGCAGCAATGCCCGACGTCGTCAAGCGACTCTCCGACGACATCAAGTGGACAACTGATCTCGGGAACGCATTCCTTGCGCAGCAGAGCGATGTCATGGACGCCGTGCAGCGCATGCGCAAGAAGGCCGAGGATAAGGGCTTGAAGTCGAACGAACAGATGAAAGTAGAAACCCAGACAGTTGAGAACAAACAGGTGATCGTCATTCAGCAGGCGAACCCGCAGGTGATCCAAGTGCCGTCCTACGATCCTGTGGTCGTTTACGGCCCCCCCCCCTATCCTTATCCGCCGATTTACTACCCACCGCCGCCACCGAGTGGATGGGCCGTGGCCGGGGGCATGGCACTCTCGTTCGGCGTCGGAATGATGGTGGGAGCTGCCTTCGGCGGAGGCTGGGGTTATGGCTGCGGGTGGGGCCACAATGACGTAAACGTCAACGTCAACAATAACTTCCAGAGAAATACCAATATCAATGGCGGCAACCGGGTCAACAATGTCCAGGGTGGCAACCGGGTAAACGCCCAGGGGGGCAACAGCTGGCAGCACAATCCCCAGCACAGAGGCGGAGCCCCATATTCAGACAGGTCGACGGCGAATAAGTACGGCGGCACTGCTCGCGGCGACTCCATGTCATCAAGGCAGGCAAATGCCCGCCAGAACCAGGGTCAACGTGACTCGCAGGGAGCAGGCGCAAGCAACCGTTCCGCAAGTGGCAATAATCGCCAGCAGGCCGGTGTCAGCGATCGGAGTGCGGGTGGCAACAACGCAGGTAACCGCGGCGCCAGCGCCGGCACGAGAGACACGAATTCCGCTCGCACCGGTACCGGTGGTGGAGACAAAGTCGGGAATCGCAGCGTCCCCAGCGGCGGATCGAGAAACTCCAGTGCCTTTGGTGGGTCCAGCGGCAGCAGCGCACGCTCCAGCAGTTCTCGTGGCTCGTCCAGCATGGGTGCTTCCCGCGGCGGCGGTGGCGGCCGCGGTGGTGGTGGTGGGCGTAGGTAGCACGATGAGGAACAAGGAGGAAGACATGAGAACCATTTCAGCCATCGGCACCCTTGCCAGAGTTTGGATCGCACTACCGCTCGTCGCCGTGTCTTGCGGCCTGCCCGCCTCATCGCAAGCACAGCAACAATCGACTGAGACGCCGGCGGCGCCCACTTCAACGGCTCAACCCCAGTTTGACACTCCGCAGCAGGCAACCGATGCTCTCATCCAGGCTGCCGATCCCTTTAACGTTGACGCTGTCCAGCAGATTCTCGGCCCCGGTTCAAAGGATCTTGTAACCACGGGGGATCCGGTTCAGGACCAGAACCGTGCTCAGAAATTCGCCGCAAGAGCTCGTGAGAAAAAAGTCGTTACCGTCGATCCGAAGCGACCCACCCGTGCCAGCATTACACTGGGCAGCGATGACTGGCCATTCCCAATTCCGCTCGTCAAGCAAGGCGGCAAGTGGATCTTCGACTCGAAGTCTGGGCGAGAAGAGATACTCTACCGGCGCGTTGGAACCAACGAGCTCGATGCCATTCAGGTTTGTCGCGGGTTCGTGGATGCCCAGGAAGAATATGCCTTAACGACCCACGACAATTCCGGCATCAATCAATACGCGCAGAAGATCATCAGCACGCCCGGAAAGCACGACGGCCTTTATTGGAAGAACGAAGACGGCTCTTCGGGTGGCCCAATCGGCGAAGCTGTCGCCAAGGCAATTGAAGAGGGATATTCGGCCGGCAGTGGAGGTGGGTACCACGGCTACTATTTCAAAATCCTGAAGGGGCAAGGACCTGCCGCTCGGCTTGGACAGCTCGATTACCTTGTCGAAGGGGCCATGATCGGGGGGTTCGCACTCGTTGCCGTGCCCGCAGAATACCGGGTTACCGGGGTCAAGACTTTCATCGTCAGTTATGACGGAATCGTCTATCAAAAAGACCTGGGGAAAGATTCCCTCAGCATCGTCAAGTCTATGGACCGATACAACCCCGACAAGACATGGCAGCGCACGGACGATCAATGGCCTGAAGATACTGAAGCGGCGGAGTAACGTAAGCGTGCGCTGAGTCCCTCTTGACGGGAGATAGAGCGTGTCATCAGGAATCCGCTGACAGTCGATAGAAAGGCTGCCCCCACCATGAGCGATCCCAATGATCGATCGGTTTTCGGCGGTGCACAGCCGCCTGCACCGCTCAGCGGCCATCCCATTCAGCATTCAGGTCCGCGCGGCTTAACGGGACCGCCCAGAGGCGGGGTGGTCGTGGCGCAGGCGCCGCCGCCCAAAAAGACCGCGAAGCCCGCTGCAACACCGAAGGTCGTTGGGCGGGAGATCTCCATAGTCGGCTCCTTCGATAATCCATGGCGGACGGCGTCAGACGAAGTCGATGCGATGGCGCACAACCGTTGGGAACCGACCTCAGACGATTTCCTCGCCGTGGCGGGCAAATCATCTCTCAAAGTAAGTTCCTGGAAGGGCCTCTTACAGGTCATCCTCACCAACGGCGACGCAGAGTCGAAGGCGGGGACTATCAGCCGGATCAATATCTTTACTCACGCTAACTCGAATCTCATCGCCTTGTCCGGCCACGTGAAGCCCGGCGCCGCTTCAGCTTCGGTGTCATTGGGCGTCGATAGCGGGATCAGCGAAGACACGCTCGATCAGCTTACGAGTGGGATCACTGTTAGCGTTGTCTCGAAGGACAGCAAACTCGCGTCAAAAAAGTTCGTATTGGACGACATACAAAAGCGCTTCTCGAAGGATGCAGTCATCGTCATCTACGCTTGCCATGGTGCTGTCGATGGCGCGTTCGTGCAATACATCGCCAATACCTTCCAGGTGAAGGTGAAGGCGTTCAATGAAGTGATCGGGTACTTTCCGAGCTTCGATGATGCGGATCCGGGAACCAGGCAACCCGCCAGGGTGACGAATCGGCGTTCGATGGGAGTGGGTTACAACAGCAAAGTGAAGGTAAGCGATTTTCACCAGTTGGATTCAAACGCCGTTGACCGAAATCCGAAGACCGTCTCCAAGGCAGGGTCGAAGAATGACGATGACGATTAACGGTCAATAAAGCTAAATGCTGACCAATTGCACCACGGAGTAACTTCAGGCTGTACATGAACTGCGGATCCGCTCTAACCTGCGCTTTGCGTATTGCCGATCTCGCTTGATCCAGGGTCGCGAAACGCGCCCGCGCGAGAGCCGTCAATCCGAAAGCCGGGAGCTTGATAGTCCTTCTTGACGTACTCCCCGGGGATTGCGATGACGTTCCCATCTCTCAGTGCAGAGAAATGGGGCGAACAGATCTCGACACCCTCTGCATTGAACCCGTCCTGAATATTCTTGTGCAGGTCCGAGAAGATGTTCAGCATCTCCCTGGGTTTGTCGGTGTATGCATTCAGTTCGTAGCTCACATAGAAATCGTTCAGCGCTGACTGAAGTACGAAAGGTGTGGGCTGACTCCTGACATTTGGGGTCGCCAACGCCGCACTGACCAGCAGCCGGTGAACTGTTCTCCACGGCGCGTCGTAGCCAATCGTGACCGTCGTATGAAAGATCACGCCGGATTTCTTTGCTTCAACGGTGAAGTTTCTTACGGCGCCACCCATGACTGCCGCATTCGGGATCGTGATGACTTCATCCTTTGGAGTCAGCAGCCGTGTGATCAGTATCGTCTTCTCGACAACCTCGCCTGTTGCCCCGCCGATCTCCACCCAGTCGCCCACCAGATACGACCGCATGTAGGTAAGAATGACACCGGCCACGGCATTCGCCACAGCCGACGACGAGCCCAACGAAAGAAGCACACCGAGGAAAATGGTGATGCCCTGAAACGCCTGGCTCTTGACTCCCGGAAGATACGGGAACACCACGATCAGCGCAAACGCCAGCACGAGCACTCTGACGAGCTTCTCTGTCGGGAGAGCCCAGTCCGGGTAAAACCCCGGAACCTTCAAAGAGCCTCTGTCGATCTCCGAGAAAATTAAACGCGTGAGCCGGATGAACCAGTATGTGATCAGAACGAGTACGGAGATAATTGCGAGATTCGGCAGGTAGTCCAGCCCTCTTCCTCCCAGCAGAATCAGCTGCGAAACAATCCAGGAAGTAAGACCAAGGGCCATATCCCGTGTAAAGGAAAAGAATCGGAACGTGAAGCTCAGGTAGGCCTCAATCACGGCCAGGATCAGAATCCAGCGGATGATGGAACCAACCGCCAAAAGGATCGGGCCGAAATAGCCAAAGGAAACCTGAAAGGCGGTCCTCTGTTCCGAGAGTTGACTCTCCTGGATCTTTCTCTCGAGCCGAGCCCGAAGCGCGATCCTCATTCGACGGACAATCCATAGCAGGGGGACCAGGACAAGCGTGGTCACAACCGTCATAAAAATGCCCTTGAGAATCGACCGCCAGCTATGGCCGTTACGATAATTCCCAATGGCTTGAACGATACTTTGTGCGTTCTCGGTCGCGAGTGCTTGTCTCGTCATGCCGGCGGATTTCGCATCGGAATCCGTCACAGCCACAATTACGTGACGGCCGACGCTGATCTCCGTCCACCCCTCGCGAGGCTCCAGGTGAACATCTTCGATCGAGGCAGAGTCGTCATCTGCAGCTGCAATGATGCGCTTCTTGATATTTTGCGCACGCTCTTGCGGCGTGAGCGACATCACCGTGTCATAGACCGTCAGAACGAACTGCCCCTCAAGCGAGACAGTCGCAGGCGGAGCGCTCTTTTCAGCCTCTCCTGGGTCGTCCTGGACCGCCGGCGAACTCTCCTGATCCGGCGGTTTCTCTTGAGCGTTTGCCGATAGGAAGAAAAGACAGAGGAGCAACGGCAGAAGGACGGCTGCTTTGAAACAGGCAACCGGGCTTCTCTGCAAGGCGATCGACTCTACAATTAAGCCAGGCTTCATTCCCAAGGTCCGTTCTCTAGCCTGTTGTCTGGCGGCGCCGGGGCAACTCAACCCCTTCGGCTTTATTGCTGCCATCCACCGCCCAGCGCATTGTAGAGTTGCACCAGCGCCAGACGTTCATTCAGTTGGCCCTGCGCCAGGTTGATTTGCGCGTCAAAATAGCGGGTGTCGCTGTCAAGAACCTCGAGGTAGCTGGTCACGCCTCCGCGGTACCTGACGTCTGCCAGATGAGTGGCATCCTGCGCGGCTCCGGTCAGCAACTCCTGCTGGTGGCGGAATTCCTGATTCTTGCGGTACGCCACAAGCGAGTCCGAAACTTCTCTGAACGCAGTCTGAATCGATTGCTGATATTGCAGCACCAGTTCCAGCTTTTGAGCTTCAGTCAAATGCACGTTGGAACGAATCTTTCCTGCTGTAAAAATCGGCTGAAGCAATTGACCGCCGAAGGCCCACAGGCCGGCGGGACCACTGAACAGGCTGGTGAGGGCGGTACTTTGGAAACCGCCGGTTGCCGTCAACGTGATTTGAGGGTAGTAGGCGGCCTTCGCCACTCCGATCCGCGCGTTGGCAGCAACCAACTGTTGCTCCGTCGACTGAATATCCGGACGCCGCTCGATCAATGTAGAAGGCAGACCCGCGGGAACCTCCGGTAGTAACGCCTGCGCGGTCAACCCGGCACCACGCTTCACCGGTGCGGGATTTCTCCCGAGCAGGGTGCTGATGAAGTTCTCCTGCTGTTCAATGCGCCTCTCCAGATCCGGAATAGTGGCCGCGGCGGAATAAACAAGCTCTTCAGACTGACGAACGTCCATCATGGACGTTGTGCCGCCCTTTTGACGTATCTCGACAAGGCGCAAAGATTCTTGTCTCGATGCCAGAGTGTTTTTGGAGATGTTCATCTCCTCATCAAGCTCAAGCAACTGGAAGTACGCGGAAACAACGTTGCTGACGAGGCTCCAGATCACGGCCTTCTGGCCCCACTCCGTAGACAGGAGATTTGCACGTGCTGCTTCGGTCGCTCGGCGATACTGACCCCAGAAATCCAGCTGCCAGGCCAGGGAGAGGCTCACCTGCATCGGGCTGGTTTCAAGGGAGTCCAGACTTTTGGTTCGAGGCAGTCGTGCGTTGACGGCGCTTGCGCCCGCAGAGATCTGTGGGTATTGATCAGCGCTGGTGATCCCAACCTGCGCCTGCGCCTGCAGGACGCGGGCTGCAGCGATGCGAACATCGTAGTTCTGTGCAATCGCCTCGCGAACAAGAACCTGAAGCTGCTCGTCCTTGAATATCGTCCACCACTTCTCATCGCCAAGCGAAGCTGCACTCTGCGGTGGTAGTTCGGGCGCGAGTCCTCGATAGGCATCCGGCGCGGCGATTGGGGGACGCTCATAGTTGGGCCCAACCTTGCATCCGGAAAGCAGCAGGAGTCCGATGATTGCCAACGAAGCCTTGCCGAACATGCTAGTCACCCCCGTAGCTGCGACTGGCTCAACCACACGTATTGCCGAGTCGAAAATCGAGCAACGATTCCGGCCGGAGTGTGCAGTATCAGCATTCCTAGTCATCACCGGCACTCTCCGGAACAGGTTGTGCGCTCGCAGAGTGGGGTTGTTTCTTATTTCCAGAAGCCCATTGCCCAAACTTCTCCACAACATCGAAACTGACCGGTATGAAGAAGATGGCCAGCACCGAAGCGGCAAGCATTCCTCCAATGACAGCGGTTCCCAGAACCTGACGTGAGATGGCGCCTGCGCCGGTCGCTAATGCCAGCGGCACACAACCAAGAATGAAGGCAAATGAGGTCATCAGAATTGGCCGCAATCGTAGTTTCGCGCCGGTGAGAGCTGCATCGATCAGCGTTTTTCCCTTCTCGTGTTCCATCTTGGCAAATTCAACGATCAGGATGGCGTTCTTCGCTGAAAGTCCGATCAGCATGACCAGACCAATCTGAGCGTAGACGTTAAAGTCGAGGTGTCGGACGTAGAGAACTACAAACGCGCCGAAGACAGCGATGGGGAGCCCCAACAGCACACTGAATGGGAGCGTCCAGCTCTCATACTGTGCAGCCATGATGAGGAAAACGACGAAAAGCGCAAGCCCAAATATGACGGCTGGGGAGACGCCCTTTGCGGCGAGCTGCTCCTGGTACGACATGCCCATGTAGTCGAAGCCCATCTGGCCGGGCATGGTTTTTTGGAAGACGTCTTCCAGCGCCGCCATCGCCTGGGCTGAGCTGTAGCCGGGCGCTGCAGAGGCGTTGACCTGCACGCAATTGAACAGGTTGTAGCGCATGACGAACTCGGGACCCATGCGTGAAAATGTTGACGTCAAGGTACTCAACGGAACCATCGCTCCGCTGGCATTTCTTACGTAGAATTTGCCAACATTCTCTGGCTTGGTTCGAAATTCACCATCGGCCTGAACGTACACCTGCCATTGCAAGCCAAAACGATTGAAGTAATTGACGAGGGCGCCACCCATGAAGGTTTGCACGGTCTCATACAAACTGCTCAACTGGATCTGTTGGGTCATCGCCTTGGCGTTGTCCACTTTTACGCCGACCTGCGGAACGCTGAGTAGAGCTGTAGTCATGACTCCAGCCAACTCGGGGCGCTTACGCGCTTCGGACACAAACAATTGCGCGTTCTTCGCGAGCGATTCGATATCGCCACCCGACCGGTCTTCAAGAAGGAACGTAGCTCCGCCTGATGTTCCCACGCCTGGAATCGCGGGCGGCGGAAATGAGAAGGCTAGTCCCCCTGGAACTTGCGAGAGAGCCTTTTGGATATGGGCCTTGATTCCTTCGTAGCTCGTCTCCGGGGTCTTGCGCTCATCCCAGGGCTTCAGCGAAATAAAGAAGAATGAACTGTAGGTCGCGTTGACACCGCTCAGCATGCTGTATCCCATGACCGAGCTGACGTATTGCACACCAGGGGTCTCCATCAGGACCTTCTCGACCTCTCTTGCAGCTTCCGACGAACGTTGCAGCGAGGATGCATTCGGCAGTTGCAGACCGGCGTAGAGGTATCCCTGATCCTCATCGGGGAGAAAGGCCTTCGGGAGCCGTTTGCCGAAAAATCCCGCGCCGACGGTGACCAGGGCGAGCAGGACAAATGCGAAGAGAGACTTGCGGATAAGAAATGCGCACCAACTCACATAACCATCGGTCGTTCTCCCGAAGACACGGTTGAACCATCGGAAGAAAGCTCCAAGAGGTCCCCGGGCGGGTTTCCTTGGCTTGAGCAGCAGCGCGGAGAGCGCAGGACTGAGGGTGAGTGCGTTAAACGCCGAAAAGAGCACTGAAACAGCAATCGTTACTGCGAACTGTTTATAAAGCTGACCCGTGATGCCGGGAACGAATGCTGTCGGAATAAACACTGCGGCAAGAATCAGTGCGATCGCAATGACTGGTCCAGAGACCTCCTCCATTGCTTTGACGGTCGCGTCATGAGGCGAAAGGCCGTGTTCAATATGGTGTTCTACAGCCTCCACAACGACAATGGCGTCATCGACAACGAGTCCAATCGCCAGGACGAGACCGAAAAGCGACAGGGTATTAATGGAGAATCCCAGCATCGGAAAGACGGCGAAGGTTCCGATGAGAGAGACGGGGACGGCAAGCAGAGGAATCAGAGTGGCCCTGAAACCCTGGAGGAAGATGTAAACCACCAGGATGACCAGGATCAAAGCCTCAAACAGCGTGTGATAGATTTCGTTGATGCCGTCACTGACAGCGAGCGTCGTGTCGAGCGCGACAATGTAATTAAGCCCCTGGGGAAATCGCGAGCTTGCTTCCTGCATCATCTTGAGGACAGCGGCTCGCGTTTGCAGTGCATTGCTGCCGGGGTTGAGGTACAACGCGATGAGAGCAGCAGACTGAGAGGGCTTGCCCTCCCCTGCTGTTCCCATGCGTGCCAGGTATGAATAGTACTGCGATCCCATTTCTACCCGCGCCACGTCCTTCAAGCGAAGGACGGACCCATCTGGTTGGGCGCGCACGACAATATCATTGAACTCTTCAGGCGTGGGCAGGCGGCCCGGAGCACGCACATTGTAAGTAAATTGCTGACCGGAAGGAACCGGTTCTCCGCCGATCTGTCCCCCAGGGTTGACTTTGTTTTGAGACTTAACAGCGTTCGTGATATCAGAGACCGTTACACCGAGGCGTGCCAGACGGTCGGGATTCACCCAAATGCGCATTGCATAAGGCCCTGCGCCGAAATATCTGGACCTGTGAGATTCCTGGAATGCGCGTCAGCGCGTACTGCAAATTGATAATGGCGTAGTTGGCCAGGAAGATGTTGTCGAACACGCCGCTTGGTGAGTAGAGATCGAGCAGCATGAATGGCGCTGTCGTGCCCGGCTGCACAAGCACGCCCTGCTGGACAACTTCGCTTGGCAATTGCGAGTTGGCCTGCCCGGTTCGCATCTGCGCCAGAATCTGATCGGTGTTGACATCTGTCCCAAGTTGGAAATCCACGTAAAGCGTGCCCCCGCCGCCTGAACTGGCGCTGAGCGAATACATGTAGTTCATTCCGGGAACGCCGGACATTTGTTGCTCAATGGGTGTAGCAACCGATTGGGAAATCGTTTGGGCGTCCGCGCCCGGATAGATGGCCTTCACCTGGATCATCGGATCGGCAATGTTGGGAAACTGTGCCGTCGGAAGACTAAGCATCGCAACGACACCCACCAGGGTCATGAGGATCGCAATGACAATGGCTACAATCGGCCGATTGATGAAGAATTTCGCCATCGTCAGTTACCCCCGCTCGTTGCGGCAGCGTAGGGCTTAGCAACGACCGGAACGCCCCCTTGTGCTTTTTCTTGCATCGCGGCGGCGGCCGCCTGGACTCTCTGGATACCTTCGACGACGACCCGATCGCCAGGTTTCAAACCATCAGTGATGATCCAATCCGTGCCGACACGATCCCCCACCTTGACAGGCCTGATCATGGCCTTGTTGTCCGGCGTAACGACAATAATCTGATGCTGGGACTGCACTTCAATGACTGATGCTTGCGGGACCAGCATTGCGTTCTTGCTTGTACCGACCTGAACGCGGACTTTCCCGAATCCGCCTGGGCGAAGAATCCCGCCTTTGTTCGAAAATGCGGCGGCCATCTGGATGGTGCCGGTACCAGCCGTAACCTCGCGGTTAACAAAGATGATCCTTCCCTTCGCGGGAAATGGCTCATCGTTAGCCTGAATGTATTCAACCGGGAGAGTGGACTTGAGTCGCCCCACCTGAGCGCAGGACTTGTGCAATGCGTGGCGCGAACTGCAGGTACAAACTCTCGCTGATGTTGAAATACGCCCAAATGGGATCGATCTCCGACACAGTGGCCATCTTGGTGGTGGTTCCAACCAAATCGCCAACTTGAGAGGTGGCCACGCCTGCAATGCCATCGAGTGGCGAATAAACCTTGGTCCATCCCAGATTCAGCTCAGCATTCTGCTGCGCCGCCTTCGAAGCTGACAGTTGCGCTGTCGCCCAGGCTTCGTTTGCCTTATCATCATCGAGCTGCTTTTGCGGAATCGCGTTCTGCGTTGCCAATGGCGTGTCGCGCTGCACATCATTGGAGGCCTTCGTTAATGCAGCCGCCGATCTCTCCACTCCGGCCTTGGCCTCCTCCATCGCCGCCTGAAAGGGTCGCGGGTCGATCTCAAAGAGAAGTTCGCCCTTCCGGACGAACGATCCATTTACATAGTTCTGCGCGAGGAGGTAGCCCTGCACTTTGGGAGTGATGTCGGCGTTTACAGGACCATTCAGTTGAGCTACCGCTTCATCAAACACTGGAACATCGCGTGTCGTTACCTCAGACACCTGCACCTCAGGGGGGGCGGCCTGCGGGCGAGCTTCCTCATTCTTGCAACCAACCAGCGGCGCCATGAGCAACACGCTTGAGATCGCAATGCAGAGGGCCCCACGCCTCAATGACAAGGCCCTCAGGTCGCGTAGGCGTGAATCATTCGTGAC
>CAWAZE010000019.1:0-273932 GCA_963786405.1 uncultured Acidobacteriaceae bacterium
GCATACGCATACGTGTAATCAATCCAGCGGCCCGCAATGGCTGCACGAAACACGAATGAGGTGATGCGATGTCCAGCTGTCAACTTTGCGGCAAGAAAGCTTCTCTTGGGGTCGATGTTCCTGGTTTCGACTCGCGGCGTTCGCCCGCGAGCACAAAAGTGCTCACATTCGCTCCTTTTCTGTGGCGAGTGTGTGAAGACAAGTTTCTCATGAGGCTGGGCCCTGTGACCTTCACTGGGCTCCTGGAAGCGCTCGAAAGAGACGTATACAACGATTGCGAAGCGCTCAGAGCAATCATTCGAGGGTGCGAGATGAGCACCCTTCCGTTCCAACCGATTTCGCAGAGTTTTGCAGAAAGCGGCGGGGGACGCAGTGCGGGCTCCGGTTCCTGGACAGCTCCGTCCCGCGACTTGGACGGCTCGTTGCCTTCTGCGACGGCTGGCGGGGACTGCTCGACCCTTGAATGGGCCACCTATCCCCCCCAGCCGGTAAGGATCAAAAGCTGTCCCGATGGTTCGGAAGCGGAGCTTCCGATGGATCGCGCGTTTCGCGCGTGTCTTCCTTCACTTGACAACTTAAAGAACAATCGACACAGCGACGAGTTGCCGATATGGGCGCGTCGCCCTATAGGGCGCGGCAAGTGGTGCGGGCGCTGGTCGATGCGCGGGGCGTCTCCGGTGAGAAGGCCGCCGTGCATGTGGCTCAACTGGCAAGTCCTGGTTCGCTGATCAACTGCTGGCCGCCGCCGTTGCGGCAAAGCGCTCGAATGTCCACTGGAAGCCAATGATGGTATGGTCGGAACACTGTCCTTGGACTTTACGCTTGATCCCTCGAAGCTGCAATTTGTGGATGATCCTGGTTGCGCTGTGCCGTATCTGCGTAAGGTCTGGAATAAGTTTCGGGAGTATCTGCGGCGGGAGTTCGGCGTCACGCCGTCCTTTATCGCCGTGTTGGAGTTCACGAAAGCGGGCGTTCCTCATTTGCACGTGCTGCTCGATCGGGGACTGGCGCAACGGTGGATTTCTAAGACGTGGGATGCGCTCGGCGGCGGGCGTATTTGCGACGTGCGGCACGTAACTCTTGCGAACATTACGCGCTATCTGTCGAAGTACCTCACGAAAGAATTGCTGCTCTCTGCTCCGAAGGGTACGCGGCGCCTTTCGACGTCGCGGGCAATCAAGCTATTCCGGTGGGTTCCAGCATCGCGTAAGAAGTAGTACAGTCTTCAATTTGGTACATGCTCCAAGCGTGCCGGATGCGTGACTTTTCTTTTCAGCCGAATTTGTCTGAGTTCATCTCACTCGAATTTGACGAAGAAAAGTTTCTGAAGGCATTTTCAACTTCACAACCTTTTTACTGACAAACCCAATGAGGAACTATGCGCAGTGTGAATAGAGTGATGTTGCTCGGCAACGGGTATCGCAACGGGGGGGGGGCACATTGGGTACGTCGATGGACGCAACGGGTATCGCAACCGGGGGGGGCACATTGGGTACGTCGATGGACGCAACGGGTATCGCAGAGCGGGTATATGGGGGCACATTGATGGGCGAATACGAATATTTGCAAGGCACAATCTATCCCAACGTGGGGCACATCGAGTCGTGAAAAAGGGCGTACGTGCCCATGTTTCAAGGGCACTTCAATACAAAAGTGAGAACCGCATTGAAGGGCTCGAACAATGAAACGCGTTCAGCTTTTGCCGTGCAAACAATTCGCATCTATATGGAGAAAGACTGTGCAAACCGAATGGCTCACCGCAAATGAGGCTGCGCAATACCTCAAGATCAAGCCACGCACGCTGCTCCAATGGGCACGTGAAAAGAAGGTTCCCGCGCACCGGCTCTCCGGCGTGCTTCGCTGTGTCTGGAGATTCCGAAAGTTCGAGCTGGATGCTATTCTGTGCCCGTCATCCGCTGACCCTGCTGAGGGGAGGCAGTAATGAGGGTACAGCGACACACAAGCGGGTCTGTGCGCTATGACAAACGGCGCAAGACTTGGAATTACCTCTGGTATGACGGCCCAACTCGCCGGTCAAAGCGGATTGGAACGAAGCAAGAATTTTCAACCAAAGCAGCCGCTTGGAAGGAGGTTGACCGCCTTGAGATTCAGCAAGCAAAACTTCAGGGCGGAGACAAGGACACGGTGCGGAGCGTGATTACACGGTACGAAGCGGAGCGGATGCCCTCACGTCAATCGACGGCGCGGGTGTACCGCTCATTCCTCAGCAATCACATTCTGCCGAAGTGGGGAGACACGAAGATTCAGGCTGTACAGCCCCGCCCGGTTGAGTTGTGGCTTCGTGAACTGCCCCTGTCTCCAAAGTCCAAGACGCACGTCCGCTCACTCATGCACGGGCTTGTGGAGTTTGCAATGTGGTCTGGCCTCTTGGACATCAGCCGGAATCCAATCTCTCTAGTCCAGAACACCGGAGCAACGCGAAGGGTACGTAGAGCACGTAGCCTCACGGCGGAGCAGTTCCAGGTTCTGCTAAAGGAGCTACATGAGCCATTCGCAACGATGGCTCTACTTTCCGTCTGCTTGGGCCTCCGCATCAGTGAGGCTCTTGCGCTTCGATGGGCTGACGTGGATTGGCTAGGATCAAGCCTGAGCGTCCGGCGTGGCATTGTGGAGCAGGTTGTAGCCGATGTAAAGACGGAAGGTTCCGCGCGGACCTTCAATCTCACAAGCGAATTGCTGGAGCGCCTAAAGTCCTGCAAGCAGCGGTCCGATTTTTCGGGCGCTGAGGACTGGATATTCGCAAGCCCTATCAAACTCGGCAGACTCCCGTACTCCTACACGGGCGTGTGGCGGGAACTTGAGCGGGCAGCGAAGGCCGCGAACATCGGGCATCTCGGGACTCACTCTTTCCGGCACACTCACCGCTCATGGCTTGACGCTGTGGGTACATCTGTTGCCGTTCAACAGAAGATGATGCGCCACGCGGACATTAGAACCACGATGAACATTTACGGGGACGTTGTAACGGATGAGATGACTACGGCGGGAATCAAAGTTGCACAGCTTGCTTTTCAGGGATATGGAGCGCAAGCAGAGCGCAATGGAAGCTAAGTTATTGATTTTATTGGCTCCTCAGGTAGGACTCGAACCTACAACCCTTCGGTTAACAGCCGAATGCTCTGCCATTGAGCTACTGAGGAGTGTCTGGCGTTGAATTGTCCTCTACCAAATTAGCAGACCGGCATGAGTCGCGTCAAAAGCCGAATGCCGGCTCCAGGTGCGGTGCTCGAATTCTCCCAATCCCCGGGCCGACGCAGGTGGACTGCGAAGATACGGCAGTTATGCGGCGAGATATGCTGGTAACTGAAGAGGAGGGCGCAATGTCACGGATTTCCCGGCTCGATCGCAGCGAAGTGACGCCCGATATCGCCACGCTCTACGACAAGGTTTTTGCCCAGCGCGGCAATGTGCCCAACATGTTCCGCGTCATGGCGCACCGGCCTGAGATCTTCGCCACCATGCAGGCGCACTTTGCGCGCCGTGCTCAATACCGGCACCGTCTCGACCAAGCTGAAAGAGCTGATCATCGTCCGCACCAGCCAGGTGAACGAGACGCCCTATTGCCTTGCGAGCCACACCATTCTGGCCGCAACCTGGGCTGGACCGACGACCAGCTTGCGCATCTTGCCGACTGGCCAAACCGCGATGACTTCACGCCGGCCGAAAAGGCTGCGCTTGCGCCTGGCCGAGACCGTAACCCGCGATGCCCACGCCGTGAGCGACGAGCAGTTCGCCGAGTTGCGCAGCTACTACTCCGAAGGCGAAATCGTCGAGCTGCTCTGCGCCATCGGCCTCTTCAACTACTTCAACCGCTTCAACAACGCGCTGAAGATGGAGCCCACCAAGCCCGGCGAAGGCGGCTGTGCGCGCCGTCGGCGATCGGAGCAGCGTGTCTGCAAGTAGCCTGAGGCAAGCGTAAAACTGAAACCAATTCGACAAGAAGTTCAGGAGGATCCCTTTCTCGATGAAGCTGAAATTGCCCGCGGGCACTTTCGCGCTTATCTCTTCGACTGCGACGGCACCATCGTCGATTCGATGCCGCTGCACTACAAGGCCTGGAAGAAGGCGCTCGAGCGAGTGGAACTGCGCGTTTGAGGAAGAACTTTTCTACTGCCTGGGGCGGCAAGCCGGTCACGGAAGATCATTGCCGACGCTCAACGAGATGCACGGCCTCAACATGCCGGTCGAGTCGCTGGCCGCGCGCAAAGAGAGCTCTCTACTACGAGCAACTGCCGGAACTCAAAGCCATTCCCGAAGTGCTGGAGCACATCGAGGCACAGCACGGGCACATTCCGTTCGCGGTGGTCTCCGGCAGCCGCCGCAGCGTCGGTCGTGGGTTCGCTGACCGCCCTTGAATCTGCTCGACAAGTTCGACATTCTCGTCTGCGCGGAAGACTACGCAGCACGGCAAGCCTGCGCCGGATGGCTTTCTGATGGCTGCGGCAAAGCTCGGCGTAGCGCCGGCGAAGTGCCTCGTGTTCGAAGACACGGAACTGGGCATCCAGGCGGCCACGGCTGCCGGAATGGCGTCCGTGCTGGTGGCGCAACCACTCGAGCGAAGCAGCGGAACCGTCGCGGGCAGCGGAGCGTAAACGAGGAGAAGAGAGGCGCAGCATGGAAGGGATAAGTGTGCCGGCCGTTCAGCTCGATCGGGAACAGAGTCGCGCCGCACCTCTTCGCGCATTTGCTGGCTGCCGCTGACTGGCATCGCGTGTGCCGTTTCGCTGCTGCACATCGCTCACCAATGGCCGCTACGGCTTTCACCGCGACGAGTTGCAGTTTCTCAGCGACGCACGGCATCTCGACTGGGGATTCGTTTCTTATCCGCCTCTCACGCCGTTTGTCGAACACATCGCGCTGAGCGCTCTTCGGTCTCTCGCTCGTGGGTCTGCGCCTCTTCTCCGTGATCGCGCAGGCGATTGCAATCGTGGTTATCGGACTGATGGCGCGCGAACTCGGCGGCGGACGGCTGGCGCAGGTCACAACTGCTCTCGCAGTCGCATTTTCGCCGTTGCCGCTATTTGAGCGGCACGGAGTTCCAGTACACGATCTTTCGATTTTGCTGTGGTGGGTGCTGATCGCCTATTTCACCATTCGGCTGCTCAGGACGGAGAACCCGCGCTGGTGGCTGGCGATTGGCGCGTGCTGTCGGCCTCGGGTCTGCTGACCAAGTACTCCATCGTTTTCTTCATTGCAGGAATTTTGGGTGGGATGGTGCTGACGCGGGCCCGGCGCTATCTCGAAGAGCGGCTGGTTCTGGGCCGGAGTCGGGAATCGCGGTGCTCATCTTTCTGCCCAACTTCGTCTGGCTGGTGCGCCACGACTTCATCTCCTACCACTTTCTGCAGCACATTCATCAGCGCGATGTCGGCGAAGGCCGCGCGGATGGGTTCCTCAAAGATCAATTTCTGCTCTGCGTCAATCTCTTCGCCACGCCCTCTGGCGTTGCCGGATTGGTTCTCTTCCTGCGCGATGCTCGCTATCGCATGCTCGCCTGGATGTACCTGATTCCGTTTGCGCTTTTCTGGATCGCCAAGGGCCGCGTCTACTACGTCGCCGGCGCCTATCCCGATGCTGCTGGCCATGGGCGCAGTGGCCGGCGAACGCTGGCTTACGCGGCTTCCGAAGTGGGCGCGGCGAAGCTATCGAGGCCGTCTTCTTTGCCGGACTGGCCGTGTGGCGCGCGTACATCTGCGCCGCTGATCGTTCCCTTCTGCGCCGCGGCCCGCTGCGCGACTTTGCTCTCAGGAACAACGGCGACCTGCGCGAGGAATTTGGCTGGGATGAACTGGTCAAGACGGTTGCCGGGATTCGCGATTCCCTTCCCGCCCGATCAGCAGGCCAGTCTCGGCATTCTCGTGGGCAACTACGGTGAACAGGGCGCCATCGAGATGCTCGGCCCGGCCTATCATCTGCCACCACCCATCAGCATGACGAACTCGGCATGGCTGCGCGGCTATCCCGACGCCGCCGCCAACGACGCTGATTGTGCTCGGGTACTCCGCGGAAGAGCGCTGATCGCGACTTCACCGGACTGCCGGCTGGCCGGGCACAACGGCAACTCGCTGGGAATCAGGAACGAGGAGAGCAAGTACCATCCAGATATCTTTGTCTGCGGGCCGCCACGCCAGACGCTGGCCGGAGTTCTGGAAGAACAACCAGAGGTTCGGTTGATCTGCGTTGAGAGCCAAAGAATGCGCCTGCTCCGACTATCTCAATAAAGCAGCACGGCGACGCGATATGCGGTGAATGTGCCTTCGACGCCGATGGGGCTGCAACTGCCGATGGCTGCCTGACGGTATCGGCCGGTTGCAAGGCGCTGTGAAAGAGCCTGGGGCAGCTGGCTCAGCTCCGAATCCTGCCAGCGCATGATGAAGTTGGGACGCGAATTCCCCGCTGAGGCCGGAACGCCACTATCCATCTTGCAAGCATCGCGCGCCATTTGCGCATTGGCCGAAATGACGAGACCGCTGGGCCGGATGAGCGCGGCCACGCGGGACTCCACTTCGCTCGCGTTCAGACTCTGCACGCCCCTGGCGTAGTCAGCCGTTGCGTAGAGCACTCCGCGGCTGGCGACAACAGCGATGCCCACCCGATCGACCTCGGGATTCAGCAGGTTTGTGCGGTGACCGGGGGAGTGCATCCATTCCTCGTGAATCTCCGGCGGAGTGGGGCCGATGGCAACGTTCTCCTCGAGCAGGCTGAAATGTGCGCCGGCCTGCGCTGCCCGCTCGGAGAAATCGAGCTCGCCGGGGTAGCGGTGAGAGATGGGTCCCTCGGCTGCCATGCGCAGGCAGTGCTTGCGCGCGGCAATGGCCAGACTGTCGTCCCACTTGAGCGGTCGGGCACCGGCGGCAGCACGGGCCTGGTTGGCCAGCGCGAGCAGTTGTTCTGCCTCCGGCTGCAAGGCCTGCGCGGAGCCTGCCGGCTGCTGCGACGAGGCATTGGGCGGGGCGGAAATCGAAAGCATGATCAACGCCAAACAAGGAAAAAAGTATTTACCCGAAATATTCACAGTTACTAATAACCCTAATTGCAAACACAGTCGCGTTATCATTACGGTCGTAATGGTCACATTCTCGGCCGTTTCAGTTCAAGGACTTCGCAGGCGCGTGCGCCGGCAGCCACTTGCGGTGGTGGGGTTTGTGCTGCTCGCGGCTTTCGTTCTTGCTGGCGTGACGGCCCCCTGGGTTGCTCCTTACAGCCCGGCCTCGATCGACCTGGTACATCGGCTCGCGGGACTCTCCGCAGCGCACCCAGCGGGAACTGATGAGCTGGGTCGCGACACGCTCTCCCGGCTGCTTTGGGGAGCGCGGCTTTCGCTGGCCGTTTCAGTGAGCGTGGTCGCGGTATCGCTGGTTCTTGGAATCGCGATCGGCGGGCTGGCGGGCTATCTCGGCGGCTGGATCGACACGGCGCTGACGACATTTGCCATGAACACGTTTCTTGCGCTGCCCGGAATCCTGCTGGCCATTGCGTTTGCAGCGTTTCTTGGGCCGGGGTTTTCAAACCTGGTGCTGGCGCTTGCCATCGGGGGCTGGGCGGGGTACGCGCGGCTGGTTCGCGCACAGGTGATGGCTGTGCGCGATCGCGAGTACGTGGAGGCTGCCCGCGCACTTGGCGCGAGCGGCTTGCGAATCTTCTTTCGCCACATTCTCCCCAACATCGTGCAGCCTATTCTTGTGCAGGCGGCGATTGGCATGGCTGGAGTGATTCTGGCTGAAGCCACACTTTCCTTTCTGGGACTCGGCATCCCTTCTCCGGCTCCGAGCTGGGGCGCAATGCTGAATGATGCAAGACTTCATTTGTTCGATTCCCCTCATCTGGTGCTATTCCCTGCACTGGCCGTGGCTGGCGCGGTGCTTGGCTTCAACTTTCTTGGCGATGCGCTCCGCGACCAGCTTGATCCGCGCACTCGTCTCGAGATGGGATTGTAAGGCGATTATGATGACTCTGAAGAAGGGCGACTGCGAGCACTGCGCGCGCGTCTATCGCTACTCACTCTGGAACTGTGGCTTTGGCGACAACTCTTACGCGTATTGCGACGAGTGCGGGATGCTGGGCACAATCAGCTATTCCAACGAGCGAGCCGAGGACTTCCCGCCGCTCTCCGCAAAGTACATCGAGATCGACCAGTCCTGGGAACCGCTTCTGAGACCGTGCCCGTGCGGCGGCAGCTTTCGCAAGGGAGCATCGCCTCGCTGCCCCCACTGCCACGAAGCGCTTTCAGCTGCGTTCGCCGCCATCCACATGGAGAAACAGGCGCTGGGAGCACCGAAAGGGTGGCGCTGGCAGCGCAACTGGAGCGGCACTTACTGCATGGCCATCGAGGATCCCCACGATCCGGGCACATTGCTTCAGGTCGTGGACCCGGTGATCAAGCCGGTGGCGGCCAAGCCCAAAGGCCGCTGGTCGCTCATCTTCAGCTTTGGACGATGAAGATCGGAGTTGTCAGCGATACACATGGGCTCCTCCGTCCTGAGGTTGCACCGGCCCTGGCCGGAGTGGAGCGCATATTGCACCTCGGCGATGTGGGAGCGCCCTTCATTCTGAAAAGTCTTGAGAGGATTGCGCCGGTTACTGCAGTGCGCGGAAACGTCGACCGGAGCGGCGTGTGTGGGCGACTTCCTGAAACGGATGTGCTGCTGCTCGAGGGGCATTACATCTACATGCTTCACGACCTTGATACGCTGCATCTGGACCCGGCGGCGGCGAAGTTCGCGGCGGTGCTCTACGGTCACTCGCACAGGCCAAGCGTCAAGAGGAACAAGGGCGTTCTGTACTTCAATCCCGGCTCGTGCGGGCCGCGGCGCTTTGAGTTGCCCATCACGGTTGGCCTGCTGACGATCGAATCGGGGCGCGACCCGGAAGCTCAGGTGATCGATCTTCAAATCACCTTGTCGTAGATGCTGAGTCCGCGCGGCGATCACCTTTGTTGCGGAACCTCGACACACCGACGTAGAAGGTGTTTGCGTCTGTGCCGGGGTTATGGACGCTGATATTGGCGTTCGACAAATGCTGGTAGCGATAGCCGATGGTGATTGCCTGATTCCGGTGATGAAAGATGTTGACGCCGCCGCCGAAGTCGACGGTATACATAAAATGCGAGCCTTCAGGGCTGAGTACCTGTTTGTCAAAGTAGATGAAGCCGCCATCGCAGGAGAGGAAGGGTTGCACCCGGTGGAGCGGCATGAAGTCCCATTGGAAGCCGACAGGACTGATGCCGCTGCCGTAGGCGCGCGTACGCTGATTAAAGATTGTTCCGAGCGGAGGGGGAGCCGGCGTGGGCCAGTCAAGCATGGCTAAAGCGGTGATATCCGGCGAGTAGCGCATCGTCCAGGACTGGCGATGACGATAGAACTCATATGAGTAACGCAGATCGATCGGCATGTATTTCACGTCGTCGGCGGCTCCCCAGAAATTCCCGCTGCATCAGCGACATTCCCCACCAGGCGCCAAATTCGTGCCGGCCGCCGGGGCCTTCCCAGTCGGGCGACGACAGGACTGCCGGCTGGATCGGCGGCTACTCCCAGATCTGACAGGCTGACGCCATGCTTTTCCGCGTAGCGCATCGCCTCCTCAGTGGATGCTGAAACACCCTCGCCTGGATCGGTCCAAAAACCGCTCGCCTTCACGATCCGCGAGTCGCGGTACCATGGCGGCCGGAAGCGAAGGATGTTCGCGAAACCGTGCGTCGGAGTGAGGAACTGGTAGGTCGTGAGCAGAATCAGGGTTGCGGCTCTTTTGTTCAAGAGAGCGCACAACGTGCTTATCGAGATAGTCCTCGCCGATGGTCCAGGCAAAGCCACCTAGCGGGGTGGTCACCAATTCGACCCAGCCGGTCTCATTGGTCAGGACTCCCTTATCCGTAAAATAGTGGTCACCGTTGTGTCCGATGGAGGCTTCACCGAATGGACCCAGCTTCCATTGGAAGCTGTAGAAGGTGGTCCAGGGCAGAGCGCGCAGGCGGCTGCGCCAATATACCCAGTTGTTGCCAAACTCCACTGTCATGCCCTTCGGGTCATTCTGGATCCAGATGCTATTCGTCGTCGCGCCCATGAAGGGGTGGCCGATGTAGTCATCGAGGGGCGGATTGTTGTCAGCCCAGCGGTCCCAACGCCATCCTGCAGCAGAATCGATATAGCGGTCCCACCATTTTCCGTGCGTGGTCTCCCAGCGGTACCAGTAACCGGTGTAGATGTTCCCCGCATTCTCAAAGGCGTTGTACAGCGAAGACTCAAGAAGCATCGGCAACCAGTGGACGCGGCACTCGCGCGCGCGGGTTTCATCGTAAGGGCAGTCCTGGAGAGAGACGTAGGTTCCGTTGAACGCCGGCCGCACTGCTGAATTTACGGCAGGTTCAAGGGCGAAGGCCGTGCGTGCAACCGAAGACTTCTTCGCTGCCGCAGCGGCAACCGGCTCATCGGGGAGCGGCTCATCTGCGGGAACGTTTTCAGCAGAGACGGCGGGATCGGATGGCATGGCCACGGATGTCGCGGAGACGGGAGGCTTCGACACGGCCACCGCGCCACTCATTCCCGTTGCGGGTTCGTTACGCAGCGTCTGTGAGATTGCCGGTACCGCGCACCCGAGCATCACGACGGCAAGCAATACCCGGGTCATTGCTGCATTGCGATGCCAACGTGTCTGCGGGTTGACCACCGGAAAATTGCCTCCCGCTGAACAGCCATGCTCCGGCCAAGGCGGAAAGAATAGGGCAACCCGATGATCTTGAAACCTGTCAATCCAGACAGCAGACGAAGGGATTGGATGTGGGAATAAGCGGAGTCTCTGTCTGGATCGTGCCTGACGTTCGTGCGTATGGCGGCTCTATCGCATTCTTGGGTTGATCCAGCGATACACGACATCCGTGAGCAGATTGACGAGGATGTAGGTGAGGCCGATAAGCAGCAGGCAGCCCTGCACTAACGCATAGTCCCTGTTGGAGATAGCCTGAACCACGAGTCGACCCAGACCGGGCCAGCTAAAGATGGTTTCGGTCACGATGGCGCCCGCCAAGAAGCGCGCCGAACTGCAATCCGACAACGGTAACGATGGGAACGAGCGCGTTGGGCAGCGCGTGACGCCAAACGACTGCGGCCTCGCTCAACCCTTTCGCGCGGGCAGTGCGGATGTAGTCCTGGCCGAGTTCCTCAAGCATGGCGGTGCGCACCATTCTGGTGAGAATCGCGGCCAGTGAGGCCCCCATGGCAACGGAAGGCAGCACGAGGTATTGCCATTCGATTCCGTGATTGCCGCCAGAGCTTGCGCCGGAGACGGGAAGCCAACCCAGGAGAATGGAGAAGACGAGGATGAGCATCGGTCCAAGCACCAGCCCGGGAACGGAGAGGCCGAAGAGGCTGACAACTGAAAGCGTTTGATCGAGCCAACGGCCACGCCGAACGGCAGCCAGGATTCCCGCAGGCAGCGCGAGTGCGAGAGCCACGGTGAGAGATGTCAGGGTAAGCGCCAGGGTGTAGGGATAACGAGCGGCAATGAGGCGCGCGACCGTCTCATGGAGCCGAATGGAGTTGCCGAGGTTCCCGTGCAGAACGCCGCCCCAGTAACGCAGATACTGGATGGCGAGGGGCTGGTCGAGGCCATACTGATGGCGCAGAGCGCTGACGTCGGCCGGGGTCGCACTGTCGCCGAGCATTTGGAGGATGGGGTCGCCCGGAACCAGATGAATGAGAAGAAAGACCAGCGACACCACCAGCCAGACTACCGGCACTGTGAGGATGAGGCGGGTCAGAATCTGCTTCATTGGCTGGATTCAACGATAAATCAGGAGTCGGCCGCGCGGGAAAAGAAGCGGTGCATCCGCGTTTGAAGAATCCGCGGAGACAGCAACGGAGGAGCCAGGTTGGAATTGACTGTTTATTCAGGCCAGAGAGATCGATTGGGGAAAAGAACGTTTGGGCGCCGTTCAGCACGCGCACCCGTTTCGCCGGCGGAATATCTGAGGCGGATTAGAACTGCCGGATGTACTTCCTGACGTCCCTGATCCCAGCTCCAATTCCCAGGACATGATCAATGCGGCGCTGAAAGGGATCCGCAACGATCCGATCACCGGTCACTTCCGGATTGCTTTGCGCCGGCTTTGAGGCCGGTTCCGCTGAAGCGCCGCTCTGAGCTTCAGGAACCGCCGAGGCTGTTCCTTCCTTGAGATCTACCAGCGGACCAAGAACCGTGACGAGCTTCTCAATCTGGTCCTTACGGATGCGCAGTTGCTCAAAAGCCGCTGAAATCTCCTTGAGTTCCGAACTCGCAGACTCGAATGCCTCGCGATATATCTCTCCGTGCCGTTCCTGTTTCATACCCTCTCCAGGCGCGTAGTCTAGCACGGGAGTGCCGGCTCAAAGCGTAGACAATGGTAAGGGTTACCGCGGTGACTTCGTAACACACGGCGCCGCGTGCGAGGAGGCTCGCAACGAACGCTGATGAAGTTCTTTCACCGAAGTTTGAAGAGGAGGGGGGCCGATCTAAATGCCGAGGAAGGGGCAGAACCGATCAAGTGGTTCGACCCCTCAGGCTTTTCAGGCGCCGAGCGAGAACGGGGACTAGAGCGCCCGGTTGAATTTGCGAGGTTCTCTCGAACCTGTCCCGTGACCTAGTACGCTGTCGATGCGGCGCTGAAACGGATCCGTCGAAGCGCCATTCCCGGCCTGGTACTGGTAGCTCGGCACATCTTCACCCTGTCCACCAGGGTCGGAAGAGGAGTCCGGCGGGTTGGAATTTCCGGCGGCCGCTTCTTCAGCACCCAAGAGGGGCTTGAGCGCTGTAACCACCTTCTCGATTCGCTCCTTCCGAGCCCGAAGTTCCTCGAAAGCGCCGAGGATATCGTTCAGTTCAGAATTCGCTGAATCGAACGCAGTGCGGTAGACGTCTCCATTGTTCATGATTCGTTCTCCAGTGGCAAAAGTAGCACGATTCAGGGGCCCGAAAAGCTATTTTTTCTGCAACTTAAATGCTATGACCTACGCGTTATAGGACCTGCCCATGACATAGAATCAGGCGCTCTCCGCGTGACGAAGAGCGCCTGTGGGGTTGGCCATTCCGGCAGCTTGGAAAGGAGTTTTCGCCCTGACTCCGCAACCGCCGATCAGCCCACTTCCAGAAAGAACTCAGACCGCTGTTAGATTGGGGAGAGCAGCCCTTCCGGCCGCTGTTGCCAACCCCACAGTGCATCGTCAATGCGCTTCTGAAACGGATCGGAAACAGGTTGCCGGAAATAGGCAAGCTGTTCCTCTGTCGCTTCAGCGTCAACCTGGACAGGCTCCGCAGGCCCTTCCGACGTCATCTGTATCGACTCGCCGGCCGGCGTTGAAACCTGGGTGTAAGTAAATTCAACATGTTCGGAAACCGGCTGTGCCATCTCGGACGTCGCATAAGCGGTCGCCAGTTCGGCTTCGGCTTCGGAGACGAGACCGAGGAAAGGCTTGAGGGCGTCCAAAACTCTCTCGACTTGCTCTTTCCTGAGGCAAAGCGCTTCGAATTGCTCAGTAAGGTCCTGAAGTTCAGCGTGTGCCTCGTCGTATGCGGTGCGATAAGTCTGTTGTCTCATAGTCAACCCCAGGAGCGAAGAATAGCACGGAGGTGTTACTAAACCGAGTTAAAGTAATATGGACTCAAATTACCCATGTAACAAAGGTAATACCCTTTTTCTATGAGCAAAGGCGCCCGGCTGAGTGGAGGCTCTCGGGGGAATACTCAGATATCCAAAGTCGATGCGGAATCAGGGTTTCGGAGGCGATCGGGTGGTGGGATGGGGTGTTTGGGCAGGTTAGGGACTCTTAACGACTTCTTTGAGCTGGCGCACAAGCTACGCATTCGCATTGGATTTGTCAGAGGCCACCTTTTCCAGGACGCTCTCCTCGGAGATCGGCTCGACGCGGATCTTGCTGATGCGGCGGCCTTCCATCTCCATGACGGTAAGACGGCGGCCATCGTAGTCGACGGATTCGCCGGCAACGGGAATGTGGCCAAGCCGGGTGAGCACGAAACCCGCCAGCGTTTCCACCCCGCCTTCGCGCGGCAGGTTCCATTGCATCTGGGTCTCGAGGTCGCGAAGGTTGGCGCCGCCGTCCAGCAGCAGCGTGCCTGCCGCGTTCGCGAGAACAGGGCGGGCGGGATCATCGAATTCATCTTCGAGTTCGCCGGTCAGCTGCTCGATGGCGTCTTCCGCGGTTACCAGGCCAACCGTCGATGCCATATTCGTCCACGACGATTGCCATCTGGCGGCGGCGCTTCTGGAAATCGCGAATGAGCGCGAGAGCCGATTTGGTCTCAGGAACCACGAGCACATCGCGCATGACTTGCTTCAGCTTGAGTTCGACGAAGGGAGTGGCAGGTTGCGGGCTGCCGGAACGGGGATTGTCTGGCTGCGAAATCTCCGGAGAGAGGTGTGAGTGCTCAGACGGCTGATGGGACGGGTTGCGCTGCATCTTGGGCCGGAAAAACATCAGGCGCGACAGGTCTTTGGAGTAGACCACGCCAACAATATGCTCGGGGCCGCGGGTTTCGTCGTAGACCGGCACGCGGGAGTTCATGTGCTCGATCACCTGCGCACTGGCCTCTTCAATCGGCATGTTCGAGGGCAGCGAGAAAATCTTCTGGCGCGGAGTCATGATCTCGCGCACGGGCACGTCGTCGAGTTCGATGGCTCGGTGAATCAGCGTTTCCTGAAATCGGGGCAGGATTCCAAGGCGGCGGGCCGCTGTGGCGATGAGCTTCAGTTCCTCCGGCGAGTGAACCGCGGCGCGCTCGGTCATTGGAATGTCGAACCCACGCAGTATTACGGCTGCGGAGTTCCTCAACAGGCGCACGGCCGGCCGTGCCAGCGCCATGAAGAAAAGCATGGGCGGGGCCACTGCAACCGCAAGCGCGTCAGCCCGGCGCAGCGCCAGTGATTTGGGAACGAGTTCTCCAACCGTGACGTGGAAATAGGTGATTAGGGCGAAGCCGAGCACCACCGAGGTTGCGGCGGCGATGTGAGCGAAGAGATAGGCATGAACCAGTGGCTGCGGCAGCATGTTCATCCATCCCAGAAAGACACCCGCTGCCAGCGGCTCACCGATCCAGCCAAGCGCCAGGGAGCAGAGGGTTACGCCCAGTTGGACCGCGGGAAGAAAGTCGTCAATCTGGTGCTGCAGGCGGCGCACGGCGCGAGCCCCAGGGACGCCGGACGGCAAGCAGCTGCTCGATGCGTGTATCGCGGACACTGACCAGCGCAAACTCAGCGGCCACAAAGAAACCATTGGCCAGAATAAGCATGGCCACGGCGACGATCTGGAGAAGCGGGAGATCGTGCATCTCGGTTGTGAGGATAGCATTTAGAGGCGGCTGCCGGAGTTTGCGGACGCCGGGCCTGAATCGCTGAGCCATACGTCCAATATGTGGAACCATTCGCGCTGGGCCTGCGTATCGTCTCGCAGCAGATAACGGGAGACAGGATGCCGACCGCCTGTGGTGCAAGCGGACGGCAACCGGCACCTGATTTTCTGAAGCAGATTGGCTGCGACGACTTACAAGTTTTTTTACATTCGGGAGCCGGCCGCTCCCCTTTCCACCTGAGAGGTGCTCCATGCCTGCAACAAAAAAGAGCAAAAAATTCTGGATTTGGATTGGCTCCGCAATAGTACTTGTCATTGTCGTTGTGGGTGTTGGAGCGGCGCGGCTCGTGAACGGCACATCGATCGACCCAAACAAGATTGCCAAGGTGCAAAAAGGAGATGTAGCTCGATCTGTGGTCGCGACCGGAAAGATTCAGCCTATTACCAAGGTTGAAGTGAAGAGCAAGGCCTCCGGCATCGTGGAAAAGCTCTTCGTCCGACATCAATTTCAAGGTTCACAAGGGTCAACAGCTGGCACAGCTGGATCAGCAGGAGATTCTTGCGCAGGTGGAGGCGCAGCGCGCTCAGCTCTCCGCCGCCGAGGCCAATGTGGCCACGTACGAAGCCAACATCGAGCAGGACAAGGTCAACGCAGCCGCTCCGGACCTGCCCATGTACAAAGCGACGCTCGATCGCAATCTGCAGATGGCAAAGGAAGGAATCGTCAGCAGACAGGCGCTGGATGATGCCAACAAGGACTATCTGGCTGCACTTACGCGGCGCGACTCATCCAGGGCGCAGATCGGAGTGGATACGGCGAAGCTGAAGCAGGCCCGCGCCCAGGTACTGCAAAGCCAGGCCAGCCTGAAACAGCTTGAGGAGCAACTGAGCTACACCACGATCGTGGCTCCGATGGATGGGGTGATTCTGTCACGAGACGTGGAGATCGGCGACGCGGTCAGTTCCATTCTGGTGCTCGGCTCGACCGCAACGCTGGTGATGACGGAGGGCGACATCAACCAGGTCTATGTGCAGGGCAAGGTGGACGAGGCCGACATTGCGCATGTCTACATGGGCCAGCCCGCGCGGATCAAGGTGGAGAGCTTCCGCGATCGCGTATTCAGCGGAAAAGTAACGAAGATTGCGCCCCTGGGAGTAGAGAAGGACAACGTGACGACGTTCGAAGTCCGCGTCAGCATCGACAACCCCGGCGGCGAGCTCAAGGCCAATATGACCGCCAATGCTGAGATCATGCTCGACGAGCACAAGGGCGTGCTGACGGTGCCTGAAAATGCCGTGAGCTACGACGGGCAGAAGAATGCCTTCGTGCAGGTTCCAGACAAGAACCAGAAGGAAGGCATGCACAAGGCTCCCGTCACAGTGGGGCTTTCGAACGGTTCGGTGACCGAGATCCTCAAAGGGTTGAAGGAAGGCGACCAGGTGGTGCTGCAATAAGGCGCCCGACACGGGAAAGGTTGTCCATCGGCGCACAAGGGTGTTCGGAAATGAACAAGCACCTTCAGAGGACGGTGGGTTCGCCGAGACCAAACGACAAGATTTCATTGAATTTGCGGTCACGCGACTTTTGGCCTGGAGAATGCTTGACATTGCAGCGGCATTGCCAGTGTTTGGACGAACACCGGCTCCTGGAGGCTAAGCATTGAGGACGAATCACGGGACACTTAAAACCGAATCGAGGAACACGATGAAGCGTTTTTTGATTGCAACGGCGGTATTGGCCCTGGCGGCGCTTCCGGCGCTGGCCGCGGAGGCCACCTTCGAAAAAAATCTGACGGTCAACGGACACGTGGAGCTTACGGTCAACACCGGCTCCGGGAACATCCATGTGACCCAGGGCTCGGGAAATACTGTGCACATCTTCGGGCGCGTGAAGTCGAGCTGGGGCCACGGAGACAACGAGCAGCAGGTGAAGGATATTGCGAACAATCCGCCGATCGAGCAGACGGGAAATATCATTCGCATCGGACACAGTCACGAGAATTACCACAACATCAGCATCGACTATGAGATTCAGGCTCCGGCAAACGCGTTTCTCGAGGGTAGTTCCGGTTCAGGGAATTTAACTGTTGATGGCGTGGGCCAGAATGCGAAGCTGTCTACCGGGTCGGGCAACATTCACGCCACCGGGCTGCAGGGCGGGTTCACCGCCAACACCGGCTCCGGAGACATTCATATTGACGGCTCTGGAGAAGGCGACGTGAAGGCCCAGACGGGTTCGGGCAACGTGGACTTGCGCAATGTTCACGGCGGGCTGCGCGCGGGAACCGGCTCGGGCGAAATCAAGGTTGCCGGGACGCCGACGAACCCCTGGCACCTGGAGACGGGCTCAGGAAACGTTGAGTTCTGGCCGGGTGATGCGGGCTTTACGCTTGATGCCTCCACAGGTTCGGGCACGGTTCATACCGAGCACGAGATGCTGACGCAGGGATCGCAGGACCGCCATCACATTACGGGCAAGATCAGCGGCGGTGGACCGACGGTCCGCGTCGAGACCGGGTCGGGCGATATTCGCATTCACTAATTCAAAGTGGCGGGCTCGGCACCGACATGCGGAGCTCAGGTTCGTTAATCAACGGTTCGTTCCTCGGAAAGTTCGTTCCTCGGGCGAGGTCTGCATTCCTTCTTCCTGGGAGACCTCGCCTGCTTTTTCCCTCCCCCGGCTTCCCTTCCCGGCTCGTCTCCAGCCGGTCATTCGCTCGGACGGCTGGCGATGGCCACACGAAAGTACGGCTTGTCTTTTTCAGCAGGGTCCGCGGTGAATTGCTGCTCCGTCTTCGCGGGATCATAATCGCGCCAAAGCCAGATCATCTCTTCAGGAAATTCCGCCGCGCCGTGTCCCGGGTTGTGAGTACCCTTCCCGAAGCTGAAGTGGAAGTCATATTCCTTCGTCTTCAGTGAATTTGCCATTCGAATGTTGGCCATTGGCCAGTCGCCGAAGTTGGGATTCTCGAGGTCGTTGCTTCCGTCCTGCAGCCATACGCGGATATTTCGCCTGGGCTCGCGGAGGATCTTGTCCGGATAATCCTGCCCTCCGTCCGCGATGGAAGGGTCTTCTTTCCACTGGATGCTGGTGAAGCTTCCGATCCAGGTGATTACGCGGCTGAAGTAGTCTGGCATTTGCCACGCGGCGTTGAAGCTGCAGATGCCGCCCGAGGAAAGCCCGGTGATGGCGTGGCTGTATCCGTCTTTGCGCAGGTTGTACTTTGCGCCGACATCGGCGAGTATTTCGTCGCGCAGAAAACGGACGTAGCGATCGCTCACCGTGTCGTAAAGCGTGCTGCGCATTGCGTCCTTGAGCGTGCGGTGCCAGCGGTCGGAATGCGCTTTGACAAAGGTGTAGGTTGGCGTGCCGGGCGAGTCGGAGATGTCTCCCGGGCTGATGAAGACACAGATCATCACCGGAATTCTTTTCTGCGCGATGAGGTTGTCGATCACGTTCAAGATGGGGACGTTGCCGTTTCGGTTTGTGTAAGCGGCGCCGTCCTGGAAGACCATGAGCGCCGCGGGCGTCTTTGGATCGTATTGCGCAGGCACGTAGATCCAGTACTCGCTCTTCATGCCGTCGTAGATTTTGCTGGTGTGGACAATCTTCTCTGAGAGTTTGCCGGTCGGGATATCGGGAGCAAGATACGCAAGAGGTCCGAAGGCCGGGAGATCGAGACTGCCGCCGAAGTTTGCGCCGTTGACGATGTAGTGAAACTGATGGAGGCGCGCGACCGCATCAATGCGAGCAGGAGCGTACCAAAGTTGGGAGCCGGCCAGGGACTGCATTGGAGCGGCGGCAGCATCGTCGATTACCAGCGCCGGCGCCGATGCAGACTCGACGGCAAAAAAGAAGTCAGGACCGTGCCCTGCCCAGGCATTGCCGGCTTTCAGGTCCTTCGCATCGAAGGTCGAGTCGATCGCAGCCCGAAGGTCGGGGCTATGGGCAGCGGCCAGCGCGATCAGTTCGGGAGCGGTGTGCTTGTCCGCGGCCCATGTTGAGGCGGAAGCAAGCAGAAAGCCGGCAGAGAGGAGCAGCAGCTGGAAGCGATGGGAACACATGCGGAGCATGGTACAACAAATCCGCGTTGCCACGGCCACGCCCGGGGATTGCCTCGAACGACTTTCACCAGCTAGAGTAATTCGGTTGTGACGCTTGCCTCGCGCCGACACTCAGACGCGCTGGAGAGATTGCTCCACCAGGATTTTCAATGACCACGCATGTTCGCTTTCTAGTTTTGTCGTGTGCAGCAGTTGCATGCGCAGGTTTGCTTTCGACGCCCGGCCCGGCCCATGCCCAGGCGGTCAAACTCGAACCGAAGAAGATGCCTGCGATCGGCACCGTGGATGAGCGATACCAGTCCTATAACGTCGAGATGCTTGAAGTGACGGGCGGCCGGTTCTGGGCGCCGTACAAGGACCAGAAAGCAGCAACTCCAGACACAAGCCAGGCGACGCCCGGTGGAATGCCTGCGTCGCTTTACCGCTACCGATCGCCGATTGACCTGGCCAGTCCGCAACTGCGCAAGCTGGCGGCGGCGCTGGGGCCCGCTTATTTGCGGGTCAGCGGAACCTGGGCGAACTCGACCTATTTTCAGGATTCGGACGATCCTGCGCCAGCGACACCGCCCACGGGCTTCAACGGAGTTCTGACCCGGCAACAATGGCACGGTGTGATTGATTTTGCTCGCGCGGTTGACGCCAATCTGGTGACATCGTTTGCGATAAGTCAGGGCGTGAGGGACTCCCACGGCGTGTGGAGTCCCGTCGAGGCGGAGAAGGTGCTCGCCTATACCCGAACGATCGGCGGCAAGATCGCGGCTGCTGAGATGTTTAACGAGCCGACATTTGCGTCGATGGGCGGGGCGCCGAAGGGATACGACGCAGCGGCGTACGTACGCGACTTCAGTGCCTTTCACGGGTACATAAAAAAGGCGGATCCGGAGCTAAAGATTCTTGGACCGAGCGGGGTTGGGGAAGGAGGCTCGTTTGGCCCACTGCCAAACCTGCAACTGCTCAAGTCTGAAGACCTGGTCAAGGATGAAGGACCGGAACTGGATGCCTTCTCTTACCATTTCTATGGCGGCGTCTCATTGCGCTGCGCGCGGATGATGGGCGGGTCGGCGCTGCCAACTCCGGATGCCGCGCTCACGGACGACTGGCTTTCGAAGACGAATCACGATGAGGCCTTTTACGCTGGGTTGCGCGATCGATACTGTGCCGGGCAAGCCGCTTTGGCTTACCGAGACCGGAGAGACAGCGTGCGGTGGCGATCCGTGGGCCTCTGACTTCATCGACAGCTTTCGTTATCTGAACCAGCTCGGCACTCTCGCCAAACGCGGCGTGAAAGTGGTCATGCACAATACGCTCGCGGCCAGTGACTATGCCCTGCTGGACGAAACCACACTGAGACCGCGCCCCAACTACTGGTCAGCCGTGTTGTGGCGGCGTCTGATGGGTACCACCGTTCTCGACACCGGCGCGTCATCGACCCCGGGGCTGTATCTCTACGCGCATTGTCTCCGGGGACAACGCGGCGGCGTGACGCTGCTTGCTATTAATGCAGACAAGACGAATGCACGGAAACTGACGCTTCCGACTTCTTCGCTCCGCTACAGCCTGACCGCAAACGACCTGCTGGATTCAAAAGTGATGCTGAATGGCGTCGAATTGAATCTCACTTCGAATGGCGATCTGCCCGCGATCGCGGGCGCGCCCGAACATGCCGGAGACGTATCACTGGGCGCGGAAAGCATTACATTTTTCGCGATTCCCGAGGCAAAGAACCAAGCCTGCCGCTGAGAATTTTCCGCGAGTGCATCAGCCAAAGGGACTGATCGTGCGAAGCACGCGCCGGGCCCCATTACACTGGAGTCATGGTTCGCGTTTATCGTCCTTTGCCAGTTGATTCGCTCAAGCTGCTGGTTTTTGATCTCGATGGCACGCTGATCGACTCCGCGCAGGATCTGTGCAACAGCGTAAACGCCACTCTCGCCAACTTCCGGCGAACGCCTCTTTCGGATGAGGTGATCGCGAGCTACATCGGGAACGGTGCGCTGATGCTGGTGCGCCGGGCGTTTGCGATGGACGATTGCGCCGAGCCGGATGAAGAACTGCTGACCAATGCGTACAAGTTCTTCCTCGACTACTATCGCGAACACAAGCTGGACTACACTTACGCCTACGAAGGCGTGCTCGAAGCGCTTGATGCGCTTCACAAGGTGCATGATCAAACCGATGCGCCGCCACGAGCGATGGCCGTGTTGACCAATAAGCCGGTCCGGCCGGCGCGGGCCATCTGCGATGCGCTTGGACTGGCCCGCTACTTTCTGAATATCTATGGCGGCAACAGCTTCAGCACGAAGAAGCCGGACCCCGAGGGTCTGTTCGCGCTGATGAGCGAAGCCGGAGCGCGGCCCGACGAGACGGTGATGATTGGCGACAGCCAGGTGGACGTGCTGACGGCGCGCAATGCAGGCGCATGGAGCATCGGATGCACATTCGGGCTGGCGCCGGGAAGTCTCGAAGTGATTCCGCCCGACATCCTGGTGGATTCGCCTGCCGACTGGACAGAGGCTCTAAGCCCTGCGAAAATCGATTTATAAGCAGTACAACAGAAGCTGTCTGAATTGAAATGTTCACAGCGCTTTAAAGCATTGAGGGCGCCTGATTGGACATGATGAATCCTTGCACCGATATTGTGCGGGAGGCTGTGTCTTCCTCTTCCGGCATTCGCTGGCCACGAGTGCACACCCAATGAAGACACGGCACTTGATGCTGAGCAATCTGATGTCTTGCTCGTTTGGTTTGACTTTTTGTTTCCTTGGAGCTTTCGCATGTTGCGCGTCGCTTGCCGTGATCGTTCTCCTTCTTTCGTCCCGGTCTTGTTTTCGCGGGCACATCCACTGATCCGACGCAGCCTCCTGCCGCGTCCGTGCAGGGAGTGGTTGCCGATCCGACTGGCGCCATCGTGCCCAACGCGGAAGTTGACCTGGTGGATACGAACGGCTCCATTGCGGGAACCGGTCACTCCGGCGGAGACGGAAATTTCACAATCTCTGCGCCGCACGCCGGCAATTTCACTCTCGTGATTTCCGAGCCCGGTTTTGAAACGGTGCACACGCCCGTGACGGTCGCGCCTAACGTCTCCGCCGCGAGCGCTACCGCTGCGCACACCTTTGCGGCCCCTCTGCACATTACGCTGCCCATCGCCGCTGTGGCCACAAACGTGCGCGTGAATGCCGACACGAACGAGGACCTGACGGATCCGGAAGAGAATCACGATTCATCGATTCTGAGCGCGTCAGATTTGAAGGCGCTGCCGATCTTCGACAACGACTATGCCGGCGCGATGAGCGCGTTCCTCGATGACAGCTCCGCCGCGACCGGCGGATCGGGACTGATGGTTGACGGCGTGGAAGCGAATCGCGCCACGGTGTCCGCTTCGGCAGTGCAGGAGGTCCGCATCAACCAGGATCCGTACTCCGCGCAGTACTACTGGCCGGGGCGCGGACAGATGGAAATCATTACGAAGTCTGCGGCCGACAAATACCACGGCCAGTTCAACTTCCTTTTCCGCGACTCGGCTATGAACGCGCAGAACGCGCTGGCGCCCTCGAAGCCTTATGAGCAGCGCCGCGTGTATGAGGGCCACGTGACGGGGCCAATCTTCTTCGCGCCGAAGAGCAGCTTCCTCGCCAGCTTTCAATCGCGCCGAGGAGGATCAGAATTCTGTTGTAAATGCGGTCGTGGTTCCAACTCCGGAGAATCCCTCCGGCGCGTACCAGGCCAATGTGCCTGCACCGACCCGCGACACGGAGTTCAGCACGCGCGCGGCTCATCAGTTCGGGGATCGGCACTCCGCCTACGTCCAATACAGCTATGAGGACTGGACCGGGAAGAACCAGGGCGTTGGCGGGCAGTCGCTCGCCAGCAGCGGATTCAACAGCAATTACCACGAGGACGACGTTGTCATTCACGTCGACTCGACGCTTTCCGCGGTGTTGCTGAATCAGATTTCCATGGTGGGTGAGCACGATTCGAACCTTCACACAAACGTGGTGGAGGCGCCGCGCGTGTCGGTCACAGGCAACTTCGTTGGCGGATCGGCCCAGAACGACTCTCTCGCCACCGAGTACAACTTTCGCCTCTCCGACATGGTGACGTGGACACGTGGCCGCCACATGCGTCAAGTTCGGCATTGGGATTCCTCACATCAGCCGCCGCGCGTACAACGACAATACGAATGCGCTTGGAACTTATACCTTTGGTCCCACGCTGGCGGCAGATGGATACCATGCTGCAGACGGCAATCGAAAACTACACCAACAACCTGCCCTCCGGCTTCTCGCAGAACACCGGCGACGTGCACTTCATTTATCACCAGCAGGAGATGGGCGCTTTCATCCAGGACCAGTTCAAGGTGAATGCGCGCTTCTCGATCACGCCCGGACTTCGCTACGACTGGCAGAACTTCCTCGCGACCGAGCGGCTGGGCTTTGCGCCGCGCGTCTCGTTTGCGTGGGTGCTCGATGAGGCCTCAAAGACCGTCGTGCGCGGCGGCGGCGGCATCTATTACGACCGCTTCGGGTCCGGTCCCCTGCTCGACCTGGCTCGCTATGAAAACGCCCGGCGCCGCTCGGTTCAGATCTCGCTCGACCCCGCGACTTTACCTGCCAGCGGCTGCGTGCCAATCACGAACTGCACAGCTGTGACTGAGCAGCCGGCAAACCTTGCGCGGCTCGCGCCGAATGCCGCGATTCCCTACCAGATTCAGTACGGCCTCTCAATCGAACGCCAGCTGGGCGAGAAGGCGACCGGCGTCGTCAGCGTCTATTCAACGCGCGGCATGCATGAGTTCCGCTCGGTCGATGTGAACGCGCCCACGCCTCAATCCGGTTACACGGCCAGACCGGATCCTGCGCACGGTCTCGTCCGCCAGATGCAGGCGGAGGGTCTCTTCGAAGGCAGCGGGCTGGACATCTCCTATCGCGGCCGACTCAACAAGTACTTCACCGGCTTTGGCCGCTACACGTGGTCCCATTACGAGTCGAACACCGGCGGCATTGGCTGGTTCCCGCAGAACCAGTACGCTCCTGACGACGAGTGGTCGAATGCCAGCTTTGATCGCCGTCACCGCCTGGGCATGTACGCGATGTTCAACCAGGCGAGCGTATTCAACCTCTCGGCCGGCATCTTCGCAAACACCGGTCGTCCGTGGACGATCCTGACCGGAACCGACACCTATGGCGATGGGCTGTTCAATACGCGCCCGGACGGCGTGGGGCGCAATACAGAGGTCGCTCCATCGTATGTCGATCTCGACCTGCGCTGGGGACACGACTTCGCCGTTTCGCCGAGCAAGGGCGAGGATTCGCCGCGCGTGGGCTTCTCGGCCGGGGCCTTCAACCTGCTGAATCACCAGAACCCCTCGAGCATCGCAACGGTGCAGACATCGCCGGTCTTCGGCGAGGTCACGGCGGTCGGCCCGCCGCGCCGCCTGCAGCTGGGCATGCGGGTGGAGTTTTAGGAACGCCTCAAGCTGGGAAACCTGGAGGGAACTTTTCTCCTCGGCCGGGCGTAACATGTTGCAAGAGAGGCGCACCATGATACCTCGGCTCCTGACCGCTTCCCTGCTCGCCGCGGTCCTTGCGTTCACGGCTACAGCTGCGCACGCCAAGAGCGACGCAGTGCAGTTCGGCAGCAACATCAACGTGCCCGAGGGCACAACCGTACACGACGCCGTGTGCTTCTTCTGCAGCGTCCACGCAGAGGGCACGGTTGACGGCGACATCGTCGTGTTCTTTGGGAATGTCCACCTCTCCGGCGCCGCGCACCATGACGTGGTGAATTTCTTCGGCAGCGTGAGGGCCGAAGAAGGCGCTTCCATCGACCACGACCTCGTCAACTTCTTCGGAGTGGTTCGGCTTGGCGAAAATGTTTCGGTGGGCCATGATGTGGTGGCCTTGTTCGGGGGACTGCACGCGGCCGATTCCGCTCGGATCGGGGGGAATCGTGTGTCTCAGCCGGCATGGCTTTTCTTTACGCCTCTGTTCATTCTCGCGCTCATCGTGATCGCGATTGTCCGGGAGATCCGCTCCTATCGCCGCCGCCAGTATCTCGCCGCTTACGGGTTCCCGCCGATGCCGCCACCGCCTGCGCCGCCGGTGCAATAGCAATTCAGCGCGTTAAACTTGGGGTCAATGGTCAACAGCGCCTTTGCGCCAGCACGTCCGTTGCGCATTGTGATTCCCGGTGGAAGCGGGCAGGTGGGGCGGGTGCTGGCTCGTCATTTTCAGGAACGCGGGCACCACGTCACCATCCTCACACGCGGACCAAGCGCCGAGCGAGTGGCAAACTGTCCATTGGGACGGCAGAAATCCTGGCCTCTGGACGCAGTATCTGGAAGGCGCTGACGTCTGCATCAACCTGACCGGCCGAAGCGTCAACTGCCGGTACACCGCGGAGAACCGCGAAGCAATCTACAACTCCCGCATTCAATCCACGCGCCTGCTTGGCAACGTCATCGCGGGGCTCGCCGATCCGCCGAGGGTATGGCTGAACGCTTCCACGGCAACCATCTATCGCCATGCGCTCGACCGGCCGATGGACGAGAGCACCGGAGAGCTCGGGCGGCAATGAGACGGGCGCACCCGACACATGGAACTTCTCAATCCGCGTGGCGAAGGACTGGGAAGACGCTTTCTTCGATGTGCCCACGCCGCGCACGCGCAAGGTTGCGATGCGCTCTGCGATCACCTTCAGCCCGGTGCCGGGAAATGCATTCGCCATTCTGCTGAATCTTGTCCGGCTTGGGTTGGGCGGCAAGCAAGGCAACGGCCGTCAATTTGTCTCGTGGATACACGAGACAGACTTCGCCCGCGCGGTTGAATTCCTTATCGCCCGCGAAATCTGGAGGGTCCCGTCAACATCGCATCGCCGAACCCGCTGCCGAATCGCGAATTCATGGCCGCGCTGCGCGACGCGTGGGGGATGCCGAACGGCTTCCCCGCTCCAGCACCGCTGCTTGAGATCGGCGCATTCTTCATGCGCACCGAGACGGAACTGGTGCTCAAGAGCCGGCGCGTAGTTCCCGGGCGGCTGCTCGATGCGGGCTTCGAGTTTCAGTTCCCAACTTGGCCCGAGGCGGCTGAGGATCTTGTGTTCCAGTGGCGGCACAAAGACGACTAAGAAGCAGGGATCAGGTGGTCAGGTCGTGAACATGGGTGTTGTTCCAGGTCGCCTTACTGATCGCAATCATCGCTCCATTCCTTGGCTCCTGGCCCCTTTTCCCGATCTCTGTTCCCTATCTTTTCGGCGTAATCTCGGTCACCGGCAGATCCCAGTGCGCGGCGAGAATCTCAAAGCGCCGCTGCTCTTCCCGTTTGTAGGTCTCCTGGTCGGGCCAAAGCTGCTTGATGAATGCCTCTTCTTCGGGATTCGCGGTGGTGGCCTCGGTGGAGTTCTTGTAGCGGATGGTTACGCGATAATCCCAGCGGCCATCCTCGGTGGTGTGATAGGCCGGCGCTTCGATCTTCACGGAGAGAATGCGCCCGGTCGATGCGATCTTCATCAACAGCGGGTAGTGATTCTTAAGGAAGAGGTCGTGGAACTCCTGCTGATGGCCCCATTGCACCTTGTAGTAGTACTCGATGGTGTAGGGTTGGTCACTTCCGCCCTGCGGCGGCGCGCCCTGCGCCAGCAGTGGGCCGGCAATTGAACCGGTGAAGATCACAGCGAGAACTGCTACGAGAATCCTGCGCATGAAGCCTCCTTGGGATGGATGGCTGTCATTGTACCTTGGAGACTCCATGCTTCCCGGTTAGGTTTTCCCGGCCACGACGGGCCGCCAAATTTCTGCACCTTGTTGTCAGGAGCCGAATCCAAAGCAGCACAGGAGAAGTTTCACGATGGCTCAAAAGGTCGCATTCATCACAGGTGGTAATCGGGGGCTCGGCTATCAGACCGCGCTCGATCTCGGACTCGACAAAAATGCAGGCGTGAAAGTAGTCATCGGCTCGCGGGATCGCGCACAAGGCGAAGAGGCCGTCGCCAAGCTGCGCAAAGCCGGCGTGGATGCGGATGCGCTGCAATTCGACATTACGAAGGCCGCCGATTATCAGGCCGCCTATGACTACTTCAATTCGAAATACGGCCGCCTCGACATCCTCGTAAACAACGCGGGAATCGCGGGGGGCACCTTCCCCGGCACAGGGCCGGAGCACAACGCCGCCGATGTTCCGCTCGATGTGCTGCACAGGGTCTTCGAGACAAACTTCTTCGCGCAAGTGGCCCTGACGAAGGCGCTGCTGCCTCTCATCAAGAAGAGCCCTTCGGGCCGCATCGTCAATCTGTCCAGTATTCTTGCGTCACTGTCGCTGCACGCGGATCCGAAATCACCCATCTACGATGCGAAGTCCTTTGCCTATGACGCCTCCAAGTCCGCCCTCAACGCCTTTACGATTCACCTTGCCTACGAACTTCGCGACACGAAGATCAAGGTGAACTCAGCGCATCCCGGGTGGGTCAAGACGGATATGGGCGGCGAGCACGCGACGATGGAATTAAGCGAAGGCGGCAAGACAAGCGCCGCCCTTGCTTTGCTTCCGGACGATGGCCCGACGGGAGGCTACTTCCATCAGGGCAAACCGCTCCCCTGGTAACCGGCGAGAGCATGTTCGGGAGCGCGGAGGCTTTCGCGGCCTCCGCGCTCTCTTGCTTCCTTCTAGTGATCGCCGAAGTTCAGGTTCACGTCAGGCAGAACCCCGGTGCCTTCGATGCGCACTCCGTCGAGTGCCGCAGGGTTCAGTCCAAGCGCTTTCAGGATCGTAGGCGCCACTTGCAGAGTTCCGACTTCTGCAAAGACGGTGCGGGGCCTGAATGCCGGATTCGACAGCAGCAGCATCACGTTGGTGTCGTCGTGAGCGAATCCACCGTGCTCCTCCTGCTTTGCCGCGCTTCCCGTGTAGATGACACCCACATTCGGCGTCACAATGATGTCCGGCGTGCGGGGATCGTCGGGTGGTAGACCACCCAGGTTATAGTTGAGCGCGACAGAGGGTCCATAGAAGATCTGCCCGGCGCCGATGGTTTTCAGATTGCTCTCCAAAAGCGCCACCGCGGCATTGGTGTAGGAAGGATTGGTCAGCCACAGCAGCGAGACATCGTCCTCAGTAGCGCCGATGCCGCTCCCGTTCGGGTCTTCCGACGGCGGCATCGCGGCAGGAAGCTGATTCGAGATCAGGGTGGCCGGCGACAGCCCGTTCGTGGTGTGGTGTCCGGGAATGGGGAAAAAGAGGTTTGGGTCGATCGGAGATTGACCGTGCTTGGCCGTAATGATGATCAGTGTCGACTCATATAGCCCGCGATCCTTCAGCTTCATCACCATCTGACCGATCGCGTCATCGACAAACTGGATATCTCCCAACAGGCTGTCGCTCGGAGTGCCGGCTGCGTCCAGATACCCGCCCTTCACGCCGTTTTCGATCAACTTCTGCGCCACACTGACCGCCTGGAAATTCATCCCGAAGATCGTTGGCGTCCTGGTCTTTGCGGTGTGGAGATGATTCCAACCCTCGATTTCGTTCAAAATCGCATTGGACTTCAGCGTGTCGTAGCACTTGATGTTCAGGAAGCTGTTGGTCCAGGCGGTCAGATCAGCGCCGGTATCAGGTATCGTCGAGCAATTTAGCCCGTCCGGTGTGGTCACATTTGGCAGTGGAACGACATTCGAGTTGACCTCCGGTGAATAGAAGTCGTCGAGCACGCCAATGCCGTCACGGCCGGCTACCGAGGCGTATGCGGGGTGCTTGTCCGACCAGGCAGTGTAGCCGCCAGCCTTGTGAATCACGCCGTAGATCGTGTTGGTCCGCACAAACTGCCACGGAAGAACCGGGGCACATCCCTTGGCGGGGTCGCGATCCATCTTCGACGTATCAAGTGAGGCGATGCCGCCATCAGTGAGTGTGGCCCCCGGGGCTCCGCCATTCAACAGCGTTTGGTTCCGGTCAAGGCCCTCTTCGTATTCGGTGGTGTATCCCGTGGGCGGCGCACCTGACGTGCACGGCGCAGCGGGGTTGCCGTTGCCTGTCGTTGTCGCTGGACCGTCAAGCGACCGGTCGTAGGCCACGTCGTAATACACGCCCAGCAGGCGCGGCGTAGCACCGCTAATGATGTTCATCAGCCCCGGAAACGAGTCCGATGGCTTGGATGTGTTGGCAGCCACGTAATTCACGCCGGTGGTGGCCAGATCCGCGAGATTCGGGCAGTATGGCTTGCCGCCGTTTGCACCGCTGATTCCCTGTGAGCAGTTCTTGAAATCAATGGCATGCATGCCGTCAATGCTGATGAGGAGAACGCGCCGAACTGAGCCCTTGTCGCCCCAGTTGTTCGCCTGATCATCGTGATCCTCAGCAAAAATCCCCGCGAACGACCCCAAAAGGATCGTGAGAAAGAGTAACTTGCGCATCGGAAACCTCCGAGTGGAAACTATCAGCGGCCCGCGAGCGCTTCTGTTTCTGGCGAATAAAAAATAGGTCAATATAAGTCTGTTGCTCCAAATCACGTATCAGGTCAGGTTTCCCGTTTTGACTCCGCAATTTTCGCCTCTTCTTCGCCAATCTGATCTATAATCCCGGAATGGATTTTCAGTTGGTGACCAGCTACAAGCCCCGCGGCGATCAGCCCCGCGCCATCGACGAGCTCATGCAGGGACTTGGCGCCGGCGAAAAGCACCAGGTGCTGCTGGGGGTGACCGGATCCGGCAAGACGTTCACCATGGCCAAGGTCATCGAGCAGTCCAACCGCCCGGCGCTCATCCTGGCGCACAACAAGACGCTTGCGGCCCAGCTCTACCACGAGTTCAAGCAGTTCTTCCCCGGCAACGCGGTTGAATACTTCGTCAGCTACTACGACTACTACCAGCCCGAGGCCTACATTCCCGCGGGCGACCTCTACATCGAGAAGGAAGCCACCATCAACGAAGAGCTGGACAAGCTGCGGCTCTCGGCGACGCGAAGCCTGTTCGAGCGCCGCGACGCAATCATCGTCAGCTCTGTCAGCTGCATCTACGGCCTCGGCTCGCCGGAGGCCTACTACGGCATGTTGCTGCTGCTCGAGAAGGGGCAGCGCATCAGCCGCAAAGACATTACGCGTCGCCTGGTCGAGATTCTCTACGAACGCAATGACGTCGACTTTCGCCGCGGAACATTTCGTGTGCGCGGCGACATCATCGAGGTCTTCCCCACCTACGACGAAACTGCCTACCGCATTGAGCTCTTTGGCGACGAGATCGAGTCGCTCGCGCAGATCGATCCGCTCTTCGGTACGGTCAAGCAGAAGTACGCGCGGCTTCCCATCTATCCCAAGAGCCATTACGTCGTGCAGCCCGAGCGCACGCTCCGAGGCTATCGAGTCGATCGTCAACGAGCTGAACGAGCTGGGTCGCGGAGCTTGAATCGCAGGGCCGGATGGTTGAGGCGCAGCGCGTGCATCAGCGGACCCGCTTCGATCTCGAGATGATCAAGTCGATGGGCTACTGCCACGGCATCGAGAATTATTCGCGCCACTTCTCAGGGCGGCTTCCCGGCGAAGCTCCGCCGACGCTGCTCGACTACTTTCCGCGCGACTTTCTGCTCTTTGTCGACGAGAGCCACGCGACCATTCCGCAGGTGCACGGCATGTGGCATGGCGACCGCAGCCGCAAGCAGAACCTCGTCGATTACGGGTTTCGCCTGCCCTCGGCGATGGACAACCGGCCGCTCAGGTTTGAGGAATTTGAGAACCGCGTGCACCAGACGATCTACGTGTCAGCCACACCGGGGCCGTATGAGCTGACGCGCTCCGCGGGAGTGGTCGTCGAGCAGGTGATTCGCCCCACGGGCCTCGTCGATCCCGAGGTGGAGATTCGCCCGGTGAAAGGACAGATCGACGACCTGCTCGCGGAGATTCGCGATCGCGCCAAGCGCAACGAGCGCGTGCTGGTAACGACGCTCACCAAGCGCATGGCCGAGGATCTCGCCGGCTATTACACCGAGGTCGGCGTGCGCTGCCGCTACATGCACTCGGAGATCGAGACGCTGGAGCGCGTGAAGCTGCTGGCCGGGTTGCGCAAGGGCGAATTCGACGTGCTCATCGGGATCAACCTGCTGCGCGAAGGTCTCGACCTGCCGGAGGTTTCACTCGTCGCGATCCTCGATGCCGATAAGGAAGGCTTTCTGCGCTCCACCGGTTCGCTGATCCAGACGATGGGTCGCGCCGCGCGCCACATCGAAGGGCGTGCGATTCTCTACGCAGACAGGATGACCGACTCGATGAAGCAGGCCATCGGCGAGACCGATCGACGGCGAGCCATTCAGCGGGCTTACAACGAAGAGAACGGCATCACTCCGCAGTCGATCATCAGCCAGGTGGACATGGGGCTGGCGCAGATTCTCAAGACCGAGTACGGCGAGATTGAAGTGGAAGAGGCGGCCGGGCTGCCGGAGTTCACTTCTCAGGCCGAGGTGGATGCCTACATCGCCAAGCTCGAGACCGAGATGCGCGATGCGGCGCGCAAATTCGAGTTTGAGAAGGCCGCGAAGATACGTGACAGCATCAAGGAGTTGCGGGAGAAGGAGTTCCTGTTCGGGTGATCGGATTTTCCCCCGCCCTAACTGAGTTAGGACAGGGCACCCGGCGGCTGTCACGAGAATCGAAAAATGCACTAGACTTGTTTAAGCGCGGGGGTGATCTGCCGTGAGACGCAAATGCTTTGCTCTGTCTGTGTTGATTCTGTTCTGCGCGATTGCATTCGCCAAAGACAAGAAGAAGACCGTGCTTCCTACTGATGTTCTCCTTGCACGAAAGGTGTTAGTTCTGGCGGATCCCGAGGCTGGCATGAGCGTCGAGAACCCCAACGCGAATCGCACCGCCAAAGATGACGTGGAACGGGCGTTCATGAAATGGGGCCGCTTCATACTCGTTATGGATGCCAACGACGCGGATCTAGTGATCACGGTTCGCAAAGGCTCCGGGAAGATGGTCCAATCCACAATCGGCGGCGTCCCGGTGAACGACCGCCCAGTCATCCAGCCCACAGATTCCGGAGGCAGGGCCGGCGGCCGCGTTAGTATCTCGCCTGTTCCCGGCGACCCTTCCGATCCCGATCCCCGAGGTCCTCAACCCCAGCTCGAGGTCGGATCGACAGAGGACATGTTCGTCGTGTACCGGGGCAGCCAGGAATATCCGCTGGAGAGCCCGGCTATTTGGCGATACAACGCAAAAAACGCGCTGGAATCTCCTGATGTCCCTGCAGTGAGTGAATTTCAGAAAGCAATCGCTGAGGCTGAGAAGCAGCAAGCTGGCAAGCCATAATTTCGTCCCTCACTCGTCACCCGCATGCAATGATTTTCGCTCTGACAAGAATCCCGGGCAGGTGCATCGCTGCGTTCCCTTCGCTCGCGTGGCTCCCTTCCAAAAAGCGAATGCGCCGGTGGCTCCATCCCAAGTGTGAGGTAAATCACATGTGCAGGGCCTAAAATGATTGAGAATAAGGCTCGTCGGCAGCCCCAAGGCTGAAGGCCCGGATGTGAGAACCCGGGTGGAGATCAGATGGCAACGTTTGGAAGTTTTGCTCTACTAATTGCTTTAGCCTTAGCCGCTTACAATCTGCTGGCGGGAACCCTCGCGCTGCGGTTGCTGGCTACCGGGCAGCCCGCCCGTATTTCGCCTGAGCGGCTGGCGGACACGGCGCGACGGGCCGGAATCGCCGGTTTCGTGGCGGTGACCGGCGCGGCATTTGCGCTGGTCTGGTCGGTCTTTACCAACGATTTCTCCATTACCTACATCATGGAGCACTCGAACCGTGCGCTTCCCGGCCCGTACAAGTTCGCCGCGCTTTGGAGCGGCCAGGAGGGCTCGCTGCTGCTTTGGGCGTGGCTCCTGGCGACCTACGGCTTCGTTCTGCGGCTCACGCCACAAGACCGACGTGAAGCTCTACGCGTACGCCGGCACGATCCTGGCGGCGATACAGGTCTTCTTTCTTGCGATCGTGAACTTCGCAGCGCCGCCCTTCGCGCTGATGAGGGGCGCGATCCCCGAGGACGGCAACGGCCTGAATCCGCTGCTTCAGTATCCGGAGATGGTCATCCATCCGCCGATGCTTTACCTCGGCTACGTGGGATTCTCGGTGCCGTTCGCCTTTGCGCTCGGCGCGCTGATGATGCGCTATCCCGGCGAGAAATGGATCAAGATCACGCGCGTGTGGACCCTGGTGACCTGGCTGTTTCTGACCTGCGGCATCTTCCTCGGCATGCACTGGGCCTACGCCGTGCTCGGCTGGGGCGGCTACTGGGGATGGGATCCGGTTGAGAACGCCAGCTTCATGCCATGGCTGACCGGCACCGCCTTTCTGCACTCCGTGATGATGCAGGAGAAGAAAGGCATGATGAAGAGCTGGAACGTGTGGCTCATCTTCTCCACCTTCCTGCTCACGCTGCTGGGCACGCTGCTGACCCGCGCCGGACTGGTGAGTTCGGTACACGCGTTTGCGCAGTCGTCGATCGGCACATGGTTCGTGGTCTTCATGGGGATTGTGCTGGCGGTCTGCATCTTCACTTACATCCTGCAGCGCAGCCATCTGAAGGTCGAGCATCACCTCGAGTCGCTGGTAAGCCGCGAGTCGAGCTTTCTCTTCAACAACCTGGTGCTGCTCACGGCATGCTTCGTGATTCTGTGGGGAACGCTGTTCCCGATCCTGAGCGAATACGTGGCAGGGCAACAAGGTCACGGTGGGCGCGCCGTTTTATAACCGCGTGGCCGTGCCCATCGGGCTGTTCCTGCTATTCCTCACCGGCGTCGGGCCGCTGCTGCCCTGGCGCGCAACATCGCTGCGCAGCGATTCGCCGCAACTTCATCCTCCCCATCGATTGCGCTGTGGGCGACGGTAATTGTCTGCCTTGCTGTGGGCGTGACCGGTCCGCTGCGAAGGATGGCGGATTCGATGCGGGCAACTTCTATGCGCTGATTGGCATTTGCCCTATCGGCAAGCGTGTTCACGGCGATCCTGTCTGAGTTTCTGCGCGGCGCGCGGCGTGATCTCGAAGCAGACCGGGCGCAACCTGCTTTGCGTCGATCTACCTGCTTACGCGCCGCAACACGCGACGCTACGGCGGATACATCATTCACATCGGCGTGGTGATCGTGGTGATTGGACTGGCGGGCTCGGCGTTCAACAAGAACGTTGAGAAGGAACTGGCTCTGCACGACAAGATGTCGATCGGGCCCTACACGCTGGAGTGCGTCGGCTTCACGCAGGACTCGAACCTCAACTACAACTCCGAGTACGCGTTGCTGGATGTCTATCGAGGACGGCAAGAAGCAGTTCCAGATGACGCCGGAGAAGCGCGTCTACCTCGCCAGCCAGCAGCCGCAGACCATGGTGGCTATTCACTCTGTGCTGAGCTGGGATCTTTACGTGGTGTACGAAGGCACGAATCCCGACACCGGTCAGCCGATTATCAAGGCGTTCCTGAATCCGCTGGTGAGCTGGATCTGGGCCGGCGTGGTGCTGATGGTGCTCGGCACGTTTCTTGCGCTGGTTCCAAGCCTCACTCCTGCGACTGCGCTCTAGCGGTTCCCGCAGTGCAGTGCCGCACCAGCGGAACCGGCACTGAAAGGCGGCGACTGATGCGTGCGACTGTTGCGGTTCGACTTTTTGGAAGAGAGCGCTGCAGGCATGCGCGCTGTCTGTCGCGGTCTGCTTCTCGCTGGGAGCGAGCGATGCGGGCGCTCGCTTCAACGACCTGGGGCACCAGACTGATGTGCACCTGCGGCTGCGCGCAACTGCTGGGCGAGTGCAACCACGTGGGCTGCCCGGAGCGCGGTCGAGAACTGCAACGAGCTGCAGCGCCGCGATCGCTTCGGGGCTCAGCGACCGAGCAGATTCTGCGACAGTTTCGCCGCCAAGTATGGCGCAACGGTGCTGGCCGCTCCCACGACCAAGGGCTTCGACCTGGTGGCGTGGATTGCGCCGTTCGCTGTGTTTGCTCGCAGCGCTGCTCGGCACCATTCTGCTGGTGCGGCATTGGTCAGTGGGCAAGACGAGGGCTGCGGAAACCAGCACACTCCCGAGATGGACGCACTGCGCGAGCGGATTCGCCGCGAGACCGGCACCGAATGGAGGTTTTTGATCAATGACAGACACGTTTGGGTCTCGCAACCGGCTCGCTTATGGCGATCGCGCTCTTTGTTTACACGTTCTGGCCGGAGAATGCCTTTGCCAGCCAGCGGCAGAAGACGCGCCTCGACTATCTTGAAGAGCGCAAGGAACAGCTCTACGAGAATCTGCGCGATCTGAACTTCGAGTACCGCGCCGGGAAGTATCCCGAAGAGGATTTTGTGGCGCAGCGCACACAGCTTGAAAACGAAACGGCGCAGTTGATGGCCGAGATTGAACATCTGCAGCGGGCATGAACCGAACCGGACGGGTTCCATAAAAAAGACAAGGATTCCCATTAAGACCATGAGATCGATCAAGACTTTTTTGCACGCGGCCATTGCAAGTATCTTTTTTGCGGGCGCCCTGGCGCAGGCCGCACAAGTAACCGGCACGGTGACCAACAAGACAACTGGAAAGCCGGCCGGCGGCGACGCTGTCGTGCTGGTGGAACCGATGGCAGGGATGGCCGAGGTGGCTCACGCGAAGGTTGACGCCGCCGGACACTACTCTCTCGATAGAGCGAACAACGCACCAGCGCTCGTGAAGGTCACTCACCAGGGAGCTGACTTCTTTGCAGATGTGCCGCAGGACGGCACCGTGCGTGAGATTTCTGTGTACGACGTGGCGGCCAAGGTCGACGGCGTTTCGATCGAAGCGGACGTGCTTGAAATCGAGACCGATAATGGACAGCTTCGCGTGATCGAGCGCTACTTCGTGCACAACACGAGCATGCCGCCGCGCACACAGTGGAGTCCGAAGAGCTTTGAGATCGTGCTGCCTGAAGATGCGATCGTGGCCTCGGCTGTCGGGCAGCGCCCCACCGCAAGCAGCCTGCCAACGAGCCTGAAACTGCAGCCCAATGGGCCGAAGGGACACTTCGCGTTCAACTTCCCGATTCAGCCGGATGAAGGCGAAAAGGACACGCAGTTCCAGATCAGCTACTCACTTGCCTTACAGCGGCACACAGACCTTCCGGCCGCAGGTGACGCTGCCTGCGCAGAGCGTCGGCGTGCTGCTGCCCAAGGGCATGACGTTTGCGGCGGGTGCGGGATCGACATTCCAGACGATCCAGCAGGATCCGAATGTGCAGACGTTTGTCGCCAAGAATGCGGTACCCGGTAAGGCGCTGGAGTTTACGGTTTCCGGCACCGGATCAATGCCGCGCGAAGAACAAGGCGCGGCAGCCGGTCAGGGCGGCCAGGAGGCGGGCGCTGCTGCTCCCACCGGTCAGCCGGGCGGCGGCATTGGGGAGCCCATCAACACGCCCGATCCTCTGAGCAAGTACAAGTGGTGGATCCTCGGCGGTATTGCCCTTGTACTGGTGACTGCCGCGGCGTTCCTGCTGCGCAAGCCGGCTGGAGCTCCGGTGCGCGTGCGGCGATGCGGCTGCGCCGGTCGCAGTTGCTGCGCCCGGCCACGCTAGCGCTGCGTATGCGGAACCTGCAGCGAAGAATTCAGCCCTGCTGAATGTGCTGAAGGAAGAGTTGTTCTCTCTTGAGAGCGAAAAGCTCACCGGCAGCGTGTCTCCGGCAGAATACGCCGAGGTGAAGGCCGCGCTCGAGACGGTGTTGAAACGCGCGCTGTTAAGCTGTTCAGCTCCTAGTATTCTTCACCCATGAAGACCCTGCTTCGTACGCTGCTTTATCTGGCGCTCATCGTGTGGCTGGGCGCCGAGATCTTCTTCCCGGTCGTGGCTGCCATTACGTTCACTGTTCTACAGGGCGAATACGCACACTGCCGGCACTATTGTGGGGGAATTGCTGCGCATTCTTCACGGCATGGGATTCGTTTCCGGGCTGGTCGTCCTGGCACTGCTGGCGCTGGCTCCGGCATGGGGAATCTACAAGCCGCACACGGTGCTTGCGCCGATGATCCTCGTGGTGCTGATGCTCGCGTGCACGGCTTACTCGCAGTTCGGAATCATTCCGGCGATGGAGCGTGATCGCGCAGCGGCGGGCGGAGCGATCGACACGGCTGACACAACGAATCCCATCACGATGCACTTCAACAAGCTCCACAACCGAAGCGAACATGTCGAAGAAGCCATCCTTCTGCTTGGCATCGCGACGGTCGTGCTGGTTGCGAGGGCCGAAACGTCTCGCGCATAGGCGAGCTCTTCGCGCCTTCTTCTTCAAAATATTTGCGGACGCGCCGCATGGCGCTCCTCAGGGAGCTTCGCTCCGCCGGCTTGTCTTTCGCGCTCACCGCGTCTTGTATCATCGAAGAGGCTCTGAAGCGCGCAAAGTATCGTGCAGGGGCTTCAAATGGGATGCAAATGAAAACTGGCATCATCGGCCTGCCGCAGGTGGGCAAGACATCACTGTTCAAGATTCTCACCAAGGCCAAGCTCGAGGATCGCGGCTACTCCAATCCGCGCGAGGCGCACATCGGCGTGGCCCGCGTGCCCGATGAGCGGCTCGACAAGCTCTCGGCCCTCTACTCGCCGAAGAAGACGACCTACGCGTCGGTCGAGTATGTCGACGTGGCCGCGATCGGCCAGGAAGCGCTGAAGGAAACCGCCTTCCTCACCAGCCTGCGCAATGTCGACGCGCTGATCCACGTGCTGCGCGCTTTTGAGGATGACTCCATTCCCCACGTCGGCCCCATCGATCCTCTGCGCGATATCAAGAACGTCGAGTTCGACCTGATGATCAGCGATCTGACCCAGGTCGAGAAGCGCATCGAGCGCGTCGAGAAGGATCTGAAGAAGGGCCGCACCAGCGATCTGGAACGCGAGCAGGCGCTGCTGCTGCGCTCAAAGGAAGTCGCTCGAAAAAGAGCAGCCTCTGCGCGAACTGGAGATGACGCCGGAAGAAAAGAAGCTCATCAAGGGCTTCATGTTTCTTTCGCAAAAGCCTGTCTTATATGCGGTTAACATCGGCGAGAGCGCGCACCCTCGGCGACGATCTGGACTCCGCCGTCAGCCCGCTTCAAACTCGACGACGTTGCCCACCGGCCCAACGCCGGCGCCACCGCAATCTGCGGCAAGGTGGAGGCCGAACTGGCCGAGATGGATGAAGCCGAGGCTGCGGATTTTCTCTCGAGCTACGGCCTGCACGAGAGCGGCCTGGTCCGTCTCATCCGCAAGAGCTACGAACTGCTCGGGCTGATCAGCTTCTTCACGGCCGGCGAGGACGAGTGCCGCGCCTGGACCGTACCCGCCGGATCGAAGGCGCCGCAGGCCGCCGGAGCGATCCACTCCGACCTCGAGCATCACTTCATCCGCGCCGAAACCATCCGCTGGGACAGTCTGCTGGCTGCAGGCAGCGAAGCTGCGGCCCGCGCACAGGGCACGCTTCGTCTTGAGGGCAAGGAATACATCGTGCAGGATGGCGATGTCATGCACATCCGGCACAGCGGGTAAGCCGGAATGCTCAAGCTCTCAGTCGTTCTCGGCGTCCTCGCCGCGCTGGCCGACATCGCCGGCGGCCTGGTGCTGGTTCGCGCTCGCGGCGTGGAGCGCTATCTGCGCTATTTCGTCGCGCTCGGCGCCGGGCTTCCTGATGGCCACTGCCCTGCTGGAGATGACGCCCGAGAGCCTGCGGATGAGCCCGGCGCTTGGTCCGGTGCTCATCATGGCCGGCTACTGCGTCGTGCACCTGCTGGAGCACACCATCAACGCCCATTTCCACTACGGCGAGGAGACGCACCACGATGAGTTTGTTTCCGCTCGCACTGGCTATGCCGTGCTGGGCGGCCTGAGCGTGCATGCTCTGTTCGACGGCGTGGCGATCGGCTCGGGGTTCGTAGTCAACAACGCGCTCGGCTGGCTGATCTTTCTCGCTGTCTTTCTTCACAAGGCGCCGGAAGGCTTCACCATGGCCTCTGTGATGCTGGCCAGCGGGCGCAGCCGCACAGCCGCGTTCTATTCCGCCGTCGCGTTGGCCGCAGCCACAGTCGCGGGGGTTGCTGGTCATCGAGATGGCTCCGAGGCTGGCTGCCCTATGGATTGCCGATCTCGGCGGGAGTCGCGCTTTACGTTGGCGCAAGCGACCTGGTACCCGAGGTCAATCGCGAGCCGGGCATTCGCATGGCGCTGGTGTTCTTTCTCGGCGTCGCCGGGTTTCTGCTTTTGCGCGCCGTGCTGCCGGCGCTGTAGCTCTTCGCGCTGGTCTTCCACTCATGCCGCGATGAAACTGCGGCATGAATCGGGCACCCGACTCTTCATGCTGGATGCATGCAGTTCTAGTCCGCTTCCTGGCGACCCAGCGACTCGACGGGCATAGGCCGGTGAAAGGTGAACTTCGCCCGATAGAGCGTCGCCAACAGACGACCGTAATCGCAAGCGACTTTGAGGTTTGCCTTGCTGGCGCCGCGATGGCGGCGGCCAAATGCAAACGGGATCTCCCTCACCGACCGGATGCGCGCGCGCACAAGAATCTCAAGTAGGATCTTGAACCCGGCCTGCTGGAATGGAATGCCTTCGAGACATTCCCGGCGAACGAAAAAGAACCCGGACATCGGATCGCTGGCGCGAAGTCCCGTCCTCTGGATCGGTAAGGTCATCCAGACCGCTGCGGCCGAGAGCAGTCTCCTCGCGGGGTTCCATTGTCCCAGCCCGCCGCCTGGTGCATACCTGCTTCCGATCGCAAGGTCGTGGCCCGAGAAGATCGCGTGGGCCAACTCGGGCAGGAGTTCCGGAGGATGCTGCAGGTCCGCATCCATCACGCCCAGAATTTGCGCGTCCGTGTGACGCCAGCCATGCAGAACGGCTCCGGAGAGACCTGCCTGACCTTTGCGGACCAGCAGGCGCACGCGCGAATCCTCCCGGGCAATCGCCGTTACGATTTCGGCCGTTCCGTCGCGGCTGTCATCGTCGACGACGAGGATTTCGTAGTGCAGATCCAACGGATCGAGCGTCGTTCGGACCCGGCAAAGAAGCGCGCCAACGTTTCCTTCCTCGCAAAGCGTCGGAATGACGAGAGCCAGTTTCTGCCGCATGTGGGGATGGAATCTCTGAAGCAGCTCAGAATCTGCCGGAGCGCCGACGAAGGGTATGCAAGGTAGATTCGTAGCGGCTAAACTCATGCCAAGGCTGTCTTTCGGAGTATAGACCGCTAGAGCGGTTTCGCAGTTCACTCAATCGTTTTCTGCTTATCTGGAGCGTGGCTTCTTTTTAAGGAAGAAGCCACTTCACCGGATTGGTTCCAAACAGAGCAACTGCGGAACCGCTGTTCGGCGCGAGGCTTCACATCGGCCGGCGAAGGTGCAAGGGCCCAATCCAGTGAAGATTTTTCGCTCGCGCGACATCCTGCTCATCCTCACATTTACCTTGTTGGCGATCGCGGTGATGGGCTACCATCCCGGATTCGAGGATGACGGCGTATATCTCTCCGGCATCAAGAGCGACCTCAACCCTGCGCTCTATCCCCACGACGCGGAGTTCTTCCGGCTTCAGTTGGAAGCAACGACATTCGACAAGTCTGTGGCCGCATTCGTCCGCATCACCGGGATCTCCGTAGCCGCGGGCGAACTGCTGATTCAGGCTGCATCCATTCTGCTCATCATCGCGGCATGCTGGGCCATTGCGCGAAGGCTGTTCGCCGAGGAGCGCGCACGGTGGGCGGGAGTGGCCATGGTGGCATCCATGTTGACGCTTCCTGTTGCCGGAAGCGCTCTGAACATGGCTGATCAGCACCTGCACCCGCGCAATATCGCCACAGCGTTCATCCTCGTCGCGGTCTCGTGCATTCTCGCGGGAAAGCGGTGGCAGGCCGTTTCATTTCTGACGCTCGCATTCCTGTTCCATCCCATCATGGCGGCGATGGGAGTTTCGTTCTGTTTCTTTCTGACTCTTTCCATGCTGGATCGGCTTGGCTGGCGGCGCACGGCAGGAGGATCGCTCGCTGCTCGGCTCCTCTGGGCTGGGTCTTCACCGCCCCAACGCCGGAGTGGCGCAAGGCACTCGAGACACGCAGTTACTGGTTCGTCTTCAGGTGGACCTGGTACGAATGGCTCGGCGCGATCGGGCCGTTGGTTCTTTTCTGGCTGCTCTGGCGCTTCGCCCTGAAACGTGAAGACAAGACGCTGGCGCGGTTCTCGCTTGCTGTGGTCTGTTACGGCCTGTTCCAGCAGGCAGTCGCCGTGGTCATCAACGCTGTCCCGGCGCTGGCCAGGCTGATTCCGCTCCAGCCCATGCGCTTTCTTCACCTGATCTACTATTTTCTGACGATGGTGGCCGGCTGCCTCCTCGGCAAGTACGTGCTGAGAGCCAGCGTCTGGCGCTGGGCTGTCTTCCTGGTCGTAACCAATGCTGGCATGTTCGCTTCGCAGAGGGCGCTGGTCGGCAGCACCGAGCATCTGGAGCTTCCCGGAGGGCAATCGGCAAATCCCTGGCTGCAGGCATTCACGTGGATCCGTCAGAACACGCCGGCCAATGCTTACTTTGCGGTGGACCCTTACTATCTCGCATTGCCCGGCGAAGACTATCACAGCTTTCGCGCGCTGGCCGAACGCAGCCAGTTGGCCGACGCCTTGAAGGACCCCTCAGTGGTCACGCAGGTTCCGGTGCTGGCGCCCGCCTGGGACCGGCAGGTATCGGCACAATCTGGATGGGAATCCTTCCAACTCGCAGATTTTAAGCGCCTGAAAGCTGAATTTGGCGTGGACTGGGTGCTGGTGAAATACCCTGAGCCGGAGGGACTTGAATGTCGGTGGCACAACAAAACTCTTTCAGTCTGCGAAATTCCCTAGAAATAGCTATCGATCAGGTTCATTTCTCGTCATATCATTGGAGATAGTTCCCCTTATTGAGGTATAAAGCAGTACGAATGTTCATTCCCCGTTTCCTTCCTTTGCGGCACTGCACTCATCCATGCTTTTGCTTGCTTGCTGCTAAGGATTTGTCATGAAGGACGTCTCGCGCGACCGCCTTCCGATCTTCGGACTTCTGGCGCTCACCGCAGCCGCACTGCTGGTGCACGGATACCATTCCGGCGTAGAAGATGCTGAAATCTACGTTCCCGCCGCGAAGAAACTCCTGCATCCGGACTTATATCCTTATGCTCCCGAGTTCTTCCTTGCGCACGGCCACCTTTCCATCTTCGCGCCGATCCTGGCCTGGACATCGAGGCTGACCAGCCTCTCGATGGACTGGACGCTGTTTGCCTGGTATGTCGCTTGCCTCTTCGGCACTCTCGCCTGCAGCTGGATGATTCTCGTCGCCTGCTTTTCAAATGAGCGAGCTCGCTGGACATCGATGCTGATCGTTACGGCGGTTCTGACCATGCCTGCGACCAACACCGGGCTGCTCCTTGTCGATCCCTATCTCACGGCGCGGTCGTTCTCAGTGCCTGTTACGCTCTTTGCCCTCGCCGGTCTGTTGCAGAGACGGTACGGTCGGGTCGCCGCGGCAATGTTTGTTGCGGGCGCGGTCCATCCGCAGATGATTGCCTATCTCCTGTTTCTCGCTGGAGTGATGTGGGTGACGGACCGGAGAAATGCCGGCATACGCGAGCCTGTGCCTGTGCTTGCATCGGCCATTGGTTTGCTGCCCACTGGATTCCATCTGTCGTCGGCCACCGGACCCTATCGCGAGGCGCTCTACTCGCGCGACTATTTCTTCCTCTACAACTGGACCTGGTATCACTGGCTAGGCATGCTGGCTCCGCTTGCGATCCTGGCCTGGTTCTGGCGCGGAAACCTGCGCGGGACAGAATCCGGCTTTCAAAGGATCAGCTTTGCCCTCATTCCGTTCGGGCTGATCTCGATTGTGGCCGGTGCGCTCTTCTCGCTTCCTGAATTTGAAATGTTCGCGCGGGTTCAGCCCCTGCGTTCCTTCCATCTCATTACCCTGATCTTTGTGATTCTGCTGGGCGGCGTTGCCGGAGAGTACCTGGCGCGTGGGCGCAAGTGGGTTCCGGTTGCCATTGCTCTGCCGCTGGCCGCGGGCATGTTCCTGGTGGCGCGCCAGACCTACCCGAACAGCGCACAGATCGAGGCGCCTTCCAATACGAGCACTAACTCGTGGGTCAACGCCCTGCTCTGGATTCGGCAAAACACGCCGTCGGACGCCGTCTTCGCAGTGGATTCGCGCTACTTCAAGGACGAGGCCTCCGATGTGCATGGTTTCCGCTCGATCTCGGAACGCTCCGCCCTGGCCGACTACTACAAAGACGGCGGCGTCGTCTCACTGTTCCCGGCGCTGGCTGTTGAGTGGAAGCAGATGAGCAATGCCACCTACGGGCTCAATCACTTCTCTTCAGCACAGTTTCAGAGCCTGAAACAGGAGTACCCCGAGGTGACATGGACGGTCATTCACGGCGATTCGCCCAAGGGGATGAACTGCCCCTATCACGAGCGGGCCTACAGCGTTTGCCAGATGCCGTCGCTGTTGGCTTCTGCCAGCTCATTGCACTTGAATTAACTGCGCGGGACTAGTCCCGGGCTCAATTTCACTTTTTCCGGGCTTCAATTTTGCGGCTTTTACGACAGTCAAGGCTGAAGCCCCGACTACCAGCCGTGCCATTCAAAGCTGGACTGTGCAACCAGTTCTTCGCTCTCTTGGAGATTCCCGGGCTTTCACGCACAATGAAGTAGACTACACTTTGCCGTTTGGAGACGGCGTCATGCTGAACCTTACGCAGCGACTTGTGCTTGGCTGTGTTGTAGTCACCGCCCTTGCCCTCGGCCTTGTGGCTCTCACGCATCGCGCGCTTGCTTCCGCCGGAGAGTCCTTCATTGCCTTCGCGTTTGTCGCCTCGATCATTCTCGCTGAGATCGCAACCGTCCTGATCGTCCTGCACCCGATCAAAAAGCTTGCGAACGATATTAAAAAGATCGCAACGGGAAACCTGGAACATCGCGTCGCGCTGAGCGGCCACGACGACTTCGGCGTGGTTGCGGCAGAGATGAATCGCATTGCCGTACGGCTGCGCGACCTGCGCGAGTCCGAAGCCGGCCGCAGGCAGATGGAATTCCAGCTATCCGACGCGGTGCTGCAATCGATCTTCGAACCCATCATCGTCACCGATGCCAAAGGACACATCCTCAAGCTCAACCAGGCCGCGGCTGAGGTGCTCGGCGAGGCTGCCAACGATCGCATGGCGCTTGCCAGCACTCCCGGCGGCGACAAGATCCTCAGCGCCATTCGCGACGCCATCTCCATGCAGAAAGCGGTTGCCGGCGAGGGCGAAGCTGCGATGCTTCCGATGCGCATCGGCAAGGAGTCGCGCAGCTATCGCCTGCGCACCACGCCCATGCGCGACTCCGACGGCCGCCTGCTGGGCACCGTGACCACGCTCGAAGACGTGACGACGCTGCAGGACACCGACCGATTCAAGACGCAGTTCATCACCGTCGCCAGCAAGAAGCTGCGTGATCCGCTGCTGCAACTGCGGCGCGGACTCTACGCGCTCGCACAGGGCTTCGGTGGCGAGATGCTGCCGCTCCAATCGGAACTGGTGGCCAATGCAAGTCACGAATCGGAAAAGCTGAACGACCTGATGACCGATCTCATTGAGGTGGCTGAACTTGATGCGGGCAAGCGAGAGTTTCAGCTCGAGCGCCTGCGCCCCCTGGCGCTCCTGGAGGAAGCGCGCAATCGCTATCTCGATGAGGCCGCGGCAAAGCACGTGCGTATCGAGGTCAAGGCATTCGCCGACTTGTCTGTGGTGCACGCAGACCGCCGCGCCGTTCGCTCGATCCTCGACAACCTGCTTTCCAATGCGCTCAGGTACACGCCGAGCGACGGGGAGATCCTGCTTGCCGCGGAGGAGATCAAGGACTTTGTGCAATTCACCGTGCGCGATTCCGGCCGCGGGATCGAAGCCGACCGGCTGAGTACGATCTTTGATCGCTTCAATGCTTTCTCAGAGAGCGGAACAGGGATGGGTCTTGCGCTGGTTCGGCGACTCGTTGAGTCGCTGGGCGGTCAGATCGCCGTCGAGAGCCGCCTGGGCAACGGCACAACGTTCCGATTCACGCTGCCGGTTGCGGTTGCAGAGTCGGTTCCGCACCCGGTCGAGGTGGGCTGAACGATGGCTGAAATCAAGCTTGAACGCCAGCAGGAGCCCGCTCATCTCCGCATCTACATCGGAGCCGCTCCCGGCGTGGGCAAGACCTACGACATGTTGAGTGACGCGGTCCTCAAACGGAAGCATGGCGTCGACATCGTGATCGGACTCGTTGAGACGCATGGCCGCCAGGAGACCGCGGATCAGATTCGAGATCTTGAGATTGTCCCCTTGCGCGTAATTCCCTATCGCGGAGTTGAACTGAAAGAGATGGATGTGGACGCGATCCTAGCACGGCGTCCGCACACCGTCATCGTGGATGAGCTGGCCCACACCAACGTCCCCGGCAGCAAGAATCGGAAGCGCTACGAAGATGTGCTTGAGCTGCTCGATGCCGGCATTGACGTGTGGACCGCGGTCAACATTCAGCACCTCGAGACGCTGAATGACGCGGTGAACCGCTCAGCCAACACCGTCATTCGCGAAACCGTCCCCGACAGCTTCTTCAAGCGCGCCGATGAGGTCATTAACGTCGACATCACCGTGGAAGAGCTGCGCTCGCGACTGCGCGAGGGCAAGATCTATGCGCCGGAAAAGGTAGAGCAGTCTCTTGCCAACTTCTTCCGCAAGGGCAATCTGAACATGCTGCGCGAGCTCTCGCTGCGCACCACGGCCGAGCAGGTAAGCAAGCACGCAGCCGATTACCGCCGCACGCAGGGACTGGAACAGGCGCCCATTCCCGACAAGGTCATGGTCTGCCTGAGCACTCGGCCCGGAACGGAGCGGTTGATGCGCGTGGGCGCGCGCATGGCCGGCCGTCTTGCTACCAACTGGTACGCCGTCTACGTTGCCCGGCCCGATGAAGACAAGGGCCACGGCGACCCGGAGGCCTTTCATCGTTTGGAGGATTACCAGCGCATGGCCCGCGATCTGGGCGCGCAGGTCGTTATGCTCACGGACAAGAACGTCTCCGACGCGCTGATCCGTTTCGCGCAGCAGGAGACATCTCTCACGTGATCTTCGGTCAGCCCGTCCGATCGCGCCTCGACATTCTGCTGCGCGGCTCCGTGCTCAATCGCTTTCTTGCGGAGATTCGCGACGTGACGGTGCAGGTGGTGCCGATGCATAAGCCGCTGCGTCGCACGTGACCGGAAGCTCGCACAGCTACTCGCAGAACACGCGCACCTTGGTCTTGTTGCCGTCGCGTCCATCGACATCGACTGTCAGGTCCTCAAGGTGATCGATCAGCTCTTCGAGGTTCTCCGGCTTGATCTGCGAGAGCGTCAGCGGAACACCGTGCCGGTTAAGGGCCTGGTCAAGCTGGTCGTGAGCCTGCTGCGGAATCAGCGCCGCCAGCCGCACGCCCGCGCGCAGCAGTTGCATCGGCACACGCACGTTCACGGTCGTCGGGCCCTTCATGCCCGTCATTTCCTCGTCAGCCTCGACTAGCACGCGTAGATATTTGGAGCGCGACTTCACGGTTGTGTTCTTTGCACCGTTGCCTCCCGCGACGCTCCCCGGAAAGTCGCCGATCGTGGGACTCGATTCCGGCTCCAGCGCAGCCAGCAGTCGCTCCGCTTCATCCGCGGTGATCTTTCCGGCAGCGAGCATCTCAAGAATTCGGCGGCGATTCTCGTTCATAGCAGTCCTCCCAACAACCCGTTCACAATGCTTTGCGTCTGGTGTGCCGCCGCGATGAACCCCGGCAGCAGCGATCTGAGAAAGTGCGAAACCTCCGGCACCAGGTCGTGCCGATTTATCAGCATCAGGAACATGGCAACAGCGCACGCGGCGAGCACCAGCATGGTTTCGCTTCGCTCGTTCGCGACGGCCAGCAGGCGTTCTGCCTGTGCCGGCGTGATGCGCCCCATGGCGATTAAAGAGAAGATGGCTCGGCGGTCATTCATGGCAGTCCTCACAAAATCCGCACGGTTACGCGGTTCCCGTCGGCGCAGACTCGCACGTCAGTTCCCGACAGGCCGCAGAGAACACCCCAGACTGCCGAAGTCATGCGCCACGGGTTCACCCGGCTGGCGATGGACACGCCCAAAAGCACCAGCAGAATGAACGGCGACAGCAGGATTACCGGAATCCAGAGCAGGAACACAGGAATCACGAGCGGGAAGCCCCGGAGCGCGTGATTCTGGATGCGAATGATGGCAAGATTTGGAGTCATTTGAGAGCCTCCAGTTCGCTGATGGCCTGGGCGGCCGTAATCTCGTCGTTCTTGAGCCGCTCCAAAACGTCCGAGCGGGACGGCGAGGGGTTGTTGTCGACAAATTCCAAAAGCCCGGCGATGCGGTTGAGGCGGGCCTTGATTGTGGGATAGCTGACCCCGAAGATCTGCTCCATCTCCTTGATTGACCCGTGGGACCGGAGGAACGCCGTGATGAAGACCTGGTCCTCAAGGCTGATGCGGGAAAGCTCAGGCAAGGTGAACGCGCCCTCGATCGCGATTCCCTTTTCTGGGATTCGGACTCGCTCGACTACCAGCGGCGCTCCCTGCGCGATCCGTAACAGGTCCTGCCAGTCAGAAGCGGGTTTGGAGCCTGGCGTCATACGAGAAATCCTCGTTTCTCAACCACAGGAGACACAATAATAAGTTTTATTAAGTTTTGCAAGATGTTTTATTGAATTTATTGATTTAGCTCGACAACCAACGAAGATCTGACGAAAACGCAGCAGGAAGACGCTCACCCGGACGGTTCTGGCGCGGACGGGGAGCACTCTTCTCTGTGTTAGTTTTGAATGAGCGGTAGAAGAGAGCTCGTAGCTCAGTTGGTAGAGCAACGCCCTTTTAAGGCGTGGGTCCTGGGTTCAAGTCCCAGCGAGCTCACCATCGTTTCCGATGGACTCAGCCGCTTTTCCGTCGGGATCCCAAGCCCGATCCTGCGTGTAGCCCACCCGTTTCCCTTCACGGATACCACGAGCGAAAGTATCGCCGTTGCAGAGTTGAAGCTCCCGTATCAGCGAAATGGCGTTCCCTCATCCTTCCAGTGCGGCTGAACGAAATGTTTCACTGTGCCGGTCCATGAACTCCACCGATTCGACTGCAGGGGCGGCGGACTTCGATGCCCCCTCCTTGATCCACGATCGAATGCTGAAGCCGTAGACGATGATGCAGAAGACGTTCGCGGGAATAAAACCAAGTTGCGAGGTTCGCAGCCCGATAACGCACACAATGACGCTGTTTACGCTGGCGACAGCGAGGCCGGTCCACGATTTTCTTCCGACGAGTACGGTTGAAAGGATTGTAAGCAGGCAAGATAGATAATCTAAGCGAATCACGAACAGACGAATCCCCCGAATGCATTCTAACGGGGCTTCGCCCACGGATGGGTGATCGACCGCACCGCGCATTCACAGACGGTTCTACCAAAGTAACTAGTGCCATGTCCGTCGTCCACGGTCATTCGCGGATCGCCCTAGGGCTGACCCTCGACCGTACGCAAAAGCTCAACAACCTTTGGTGCTCCGATGTGCTGGTAATCGGTCGATAGAAGCCCGAACGACTCGACTGAATCGTATTTGCGACCGACGCCCGAGGATTGAGTGCCGTTCAGCGGCCAATAGCTCCAGGACACGAGCGGATTCTCCTTGAGCAGGCGAATAAAGAGCTTGAGCCAATCGCCATTTGGGCCGCAGTCGAGAGTCTGGCAGCCGCCAAACTCGCCAACCCAGAGGGGAGTTTCGGGCTCGGTGTGGAGCAGAAACATGGCGCGCGCTTCGTAAGCCTGCTTCAATGCGTCGAAATTCGAAAGATCCTGACCTTGAACGTAATAGGCGTGCGGCGAATAGACCAGCCTGTGCGCCACGGGAAGCGTCACAGGCAGCTTGTCAAATCCGGTGAAATTTGTGGAGTACTCGGGACTCTCGACCATGATCAGAAGACGAGGGTTAGCCGCGAGAACGGCCTTCCCGCCGCGCTCGGCCGCTGCGTGCCAGTCGAGTTTTGGATCCGGCCCGCCCCAGGCCGCGCCACTGCGCAGTTCGTTGCGCAGGTCGGCGCCTACAACCCAGGGCTGCTTGCTGTAGCGGAGCGCGATGGCCTTCCAGTCTGCCAGCCAGTTCGTTTCGGGGTATTCGCGGTTGTACCAGAGCCCGTTGTCATCGGTTTCGCTGCAGCACCAGTCGGCGCGGCTCATGTGGTTGTCGAGGATGACCATGATGTGTGCGCGCGCCAGCGCGGAGATGACTGCGTCCATGATCGCCATCGCGTGCTTGCCTTTGAACTGCGGGTTGGCCGCAACGGCGTAGTCCGGCACGAGTGGATCGTGCTCCAGCGTTTCATTGGCCCAGGGCAGCCGGACGGAATTCACGCCGATCTGCCGAATCTGTTCGATGATGGCGTCCAGCGGAGCGTGATCGAGACCGCCAACGACGTATTCCTTCTGATCGAATCCGTACCAGTTCACCGACGTGAGCCGCAGCGGATGACCCGCGGCATCGACGATCTGGCGGCCTTCGGTGTGGAGCGGCGGCGCGATCGCTGCGCGCTGACTACAGACCGGCAGTCCGGCGACGCTCAGAATGAATGCAAACAGAAAGAGTGCGCGAATACCAAAGAACTTCATGGGCACGAGTATAGGCGACCGGACCCCCACAAAATTGGCGCGAACACTTGCGACTTAACCCCTCGGCCAGAAGTGCACTTCAGAGCAGGCGCGAAGACGTTCTGCTGCGCTCTCCGGCGTTATGTCGCGCTGCGGCATTCCGAGCATTTCAAAGCCGACCATGAACTTCCGCACCGTCGCCGACCGCAGCAGCGGCGGATAGAAGTGCGCGTGAAAGTGCCACTCCGGGTGCGCTTCGCCCGTCGTTGGCTTCTGATGAAATCCCATGGTGTAGGGAAAGCTTGTTTCGAAGAGATTGTCGTAGCGTGTGGTCAGCCTCTTGAGAGCATCGGCCAGCCCGTCGCGTTCATCCGCACTGAACTCCGGCATTGCGCCGGCATGCCTCTTTGAGACCAGCAGCACCTCGAACGGCCATACGGCCCACCATGGCACGAGCGCCACGAAGTGGGCGTTCTCAAAGACCACGCGCTCGCCGGCGGAGTGCTCCGCGCTCACGTAATCGCACAGGAGGCAGCGGCCATTGCGATCGTGATACTCGCGCTGCGCCTTCGTCTCCGCGGCGGGCTCGTCGGGCACGAAGCCGGTGGACCAGATCTGGCCATGCGGATGCGGATTGCTGGCGCCCATCATCGCGCCGCGATTCTCGAAGATCTGCACGTACTCGATCCAGTCCGTACCGCCGAGTTCTTCGTACTCGCGGGTCCAGGCATCAACCACTACGCGAATCTCCGGCTGTGTCATGCGCGCCAGCGTGAGGCTGTGGTCGGGGTGGAAGCAGAGCACCTTGCACAGTCCGCGCGCGGGCTCGCCAACGAGGAGCGGCGACGCGGGGTGCTCGTCCACGGCCGAATCAGAAGGCTGCGGATCGGGCAGCAGCGCTGCGTAATCGTTTACAAAGATGAAGGTCGAATCGTATTTGGGATTCACCGAGCCGCCAGCACGGTTATTGCCCGGACACAGGTAGCACGCGGGATCGTACGTCGCCGCTGACGGGGTCGTCTTCTGGGCCACTTCGCCCTGCCACGGGCGCTGCGTGCGATGCGGCGAAACCAATACCCATGCCTGTCGCAGCGGATTCCACCGGCGATGCGGAAACTGCCCCATCTTGTCCATGCTTGCTCCCGCAGCCCATTGTAAAGTGCCGGTCCCCGCAGGCCATGGAGACGTCTAGCGAAACACCGGGAAGACCTTCCGCAGGCCGCAACTCCGAAGGTAGATTCCAGCCCAGGCAAGCACGCCGAAGATGACGGGGAACACCGTCTCAAATGCGGAACTCCCGACGCGCATCTGGATCGCGACTGCGCCGCCCAGAAATCCCGTCAGCAGCACGGCGCCGAGCACCGCCGTCCGCGGGATCGCATAGAGAATCGTGCATGCGAGCAGCAGTATGCCGACGCTCGTGCTGAGCGATATGGGAATGCCCAGCCTTGCGAAGGCGTCAACAACCGGCGCGGGGCGGGCGAATTTTCCTACCGCGTCGAAGAGCAGGAAGAGAATGCTTAGAACTGTCAGTACGCGTCCGGTCCAAAGCTGGGTTTTCGACGTGATGGCACGGATTTCAGCCGATGTCTCGATCTGCGATGGCTGGCCGTGCGTTGATGCAGTAGACATGGTGTGACCTCCTTGGGTTGGCTGACTTCAGCCGTGGGAAGTCGGCTGTCAAACGATGGGGAACATGATCTCGGTGATCAACTGGTCTTCCGGGGTCTTGTCGGGATCGTTCGCATAATTCTCAATCGAGTAGTCGTCTCGAAGCTGTATCTTCTTGTCCGCAACGATCTTCCATGCGCTGCCCGAGGCCTCCGGCAGCTGGGTGTATGGTCCTCTCAGCACAAACCGAAGATACTTCCCACCAGGGAATTTCTCGTAGCGCATGCCTGCCGGAAGATCTACTGCCGGCGCGGCCAGCATGAATCCCGCCCGGTAGACCTGCGGTCCCATTTTATAAAGGCTCATCGCTCCCGTGATAGCGTTCTTCCCCGAAACCGCCGAAGCGAAAGCGCGGGCTTCCTGCCAGGCCTTCGGCGCATTGTTCATGAAAGGCCCGACTTTCTCGACAAACGCGTAGTGTGTCTCCGGCCATGTCACTTCTTCAGGTTGTTCCGTGAGATTCATACTGTTTCCTCCCCGGTCAATGGAGTCCGAAAACGAATTGGATGTGGCGGCGCGGGGGAACGATTCACTTGGCAGCGGTAGGCGCGGATTTTTCCATCGATCCCGCCCTAGCGGAGCAAGGACGGGGCGCCCGGATTACAAGGACCGGAGAATAGATAGGGCAAAGCCACGCGCCAAGTCTCACGCCGTGGGCTTGTCGGGTGGGGGCATTGACGCCAGGAAGCGCTGGGCGAACTCCGCGCTGTAGTGATCGAGCAGGTACTTCACCCGCTCTGGGTTTTCCGAGCGGACGATCAGCCCGGCGTGGTGATGCTTCTTCATGCGAAGAACGATCTCCGGAGCATCGAATCCGCTCGGTGTCGGGTTCGGCAATCTTGGCAAGGCACAGCACGCTGCCCGCATACTTCTCGAAAGTCGGGGGCAGCTCGTATTTTTCTCCGCGCAGGTCCGCAACTTCGAGGCGCGCCCATTCCCGCCAGAGGTTCACGCCCGTTGCGGTCTCGACGAGGTCGGCGATGAACGCACCACCGACGCGCGCGGCAATCTCGAGGAAATAGAAACGCCCGTCGGCGTGCGCACGGATGTACTCGGCATGGGTGACGCCGCGCAACATGCCGAGATCCGGCGCAAGCCTCGCGTTCAGATCCGTGAGTTCGTGCCAGTCGCGGCTCGATCGATCGACCGTTCGCGTCGTGAATACGCCGCCCTCGTGCATCACCTGCATTGGAGGCCGCCCATACTGATGGGCAACCGAAAAAACGACTTTGTGCTCGCTCACGATGGAGTCGACGTGGAAGATGTCGCCAGGAACAAACTGCTCCAGAAGGTAATTCGTCTGCAGGTCGCCCAGTTCTTCGAGCGTGCGCCACAACTCTTCAGGGCTCTGAATCTTTCGTATCCCCAGGGCCGATGCCTCCGCGCGCGGCTTCAGCAGCCAGGGGGCGGGCACCGCAGCCATGTATGCGCGCAGCTCGTCGTAGTTGAGCACGCGGCAGAATTCCGGCACCAGGAAGCCAGACTCGCTTGCACCCGTGCGCATGGCCAGCTTGTCGCGGTAGTAGGCGGTCGAAGTGACGCCCATGCCGGGGATTCGCGTATGCTCGCGAACCTGCGCCGTGGCGTCCAGGTCAAATTCGTCGAGGGCAATCACGCGATCGAAGCGGCGTCCGCGCGCACATCCAGCAGACCGTGTTGATCAGCGCCTCGCGGCTGAAGTTGTCCGGCATCAGCGCGACATCTTCCAGCACGTCGCGCGGCCAGGGCGCATCGCGCAGTTTTTCCACGGTGAGCAGCGTTGGCTTCACGCCCATCTCCGCGCACTGGCGCATGAAGTCCTGCCCTTTTTCGTAGCTTGAGATACAGAGAAACCGATGAGCGTTCTTCGTCATAGGCGCTCCATGGTTGGACCCAAGTGTGAGGATAGTTCTACCATAGACGCTGCAACCAGCCCGCCCATGCAGCCTCAAGGATTCGAACCGATGCTTTCGGCAGACGCGATCGTCAAACTGCACGACGAACTCAACGCAGCATGGCACTGCACCCCGCCGGAAGCGACTAGCGAATCGCTCTCCGACTGGCTTGCCCGCGTCGCCCGGCACCACCGCGCCAACTTCGACCTCTGGCACATCGAAGACGAGGCCCGCACCCCCGGCGCGACCGACGCCGAGCTCGCCGGAGTGAAGCGCCGCATCGACACGACCAACCAGCTCCGCAACGACCTCGCCGAAGAGTTGGACCGCGCACTTCTTGCCTGGCTCGCGTCCGCAACACCTGCCCAATCCTGCCGCGCCGCTGCACTCCGAGTCGCCCGGTCTCATCATCGACCGGCTCTCGATTCTTGCGCTCAAGATCTTTCACACCCGCGAAGAGGCTCATCGCACCGACTGCTCGCACGAGCATGCCGAGCGGAATCGCGGCCGCCTTGACATCCTCGAAGAACAGCGCGCCGACCTGGCGCAATGCCTCGACTTGCTGTGGCAGGAGACGCTGGCCGGCACGCGCCGCTTCAAGCTTTACCGCCAGCTGAAGATGTACAACGATCCGTCGCTTAACCCTGCTATTTACCGCAAGGCCGCCCCTGAATCGGCCCGCTGATGTTTATGGCTTATGTCCCGCCCATTGACTGGAAAGAGGGTAATGGGTATAAAGAGGGCCTGAGTGACACGAAACTCAAATTGAGCAACTCTACCGGAATTCGTCCGGTGCGAATTTGCGTTTGAGGATGAAGGTCACGAGTGAATCCATGACGCCAGAGGCACGCACGGCGGCAGCGAGCCGCAAAAAAACTCCCCCTCCGGCTGCCAAACCAGGCAGCCATTCGACCACGGCAACGGGGCCCGTCTCCCAGCAATATCAGGCCGCCGTACAACTGGTGCAGCAGGGCAAGTACGAGAAGGCGATTGCCGCCTTTGAGAAGCTGTTGCCCAATGCACCGGCTGAGATCGTGGAGCGCAGCAAGATGTACATCACAACCTGCCAGAAACAGCTCGACAAGCATGGCCTTGCCTTCCTCACACCCGAGGAGCGATACGACTATGCGGTTTCGCAACTGAACTCGGGTGATTTTGATGACGCCACCGACCAGTTGAAGGGCATCCTTACCGACCACCCCACCGCTGACTTTGCCTACTACGGCCTGGCGGTGCTGTACTCCATTACCGGTCGCACGCAGGATTGCCTCGACAGCTTGTCCAAAGCCATTGAAATCAACCCGAAGAACCGGCTCCAGGCCCGCTCTGACAATGATTTCCAGAGCATGGTTGACGACCCCCGGTTCACGGAGTTGCTGTATCCTGAGATTCCGTAAGTTCGATTTTCAGGATATCCGTGAACTCTGGTTCCGATTCGAGCACCGCTTCACCGACCCAAGGATCCTCCGAGAACCACTCGGAGGATGCTGACGTGGGAATACCCGTCAAGCCTCTCCGCGTCGTCGCCATCGGCGGCGGCACCGGTCTCTCCACTCTCCTTCGCGGCTTGCGGCGACACGTCAGTTTTCCGGGTCTGGATTCCACTTCCCCATCTGAGATATCCGATCTCGCCGCGGTGGTCACCGTAACCGACGACGGCGGTTCCTCGGGCCGGCTCCGGAAAGACTTCAACATGCTTCCTCCCGGCGACCTGCGGAATTGCATGGTCGCCCTCAGCACCGAGGAGGACCTTCTCTCGAAGCTCTTCGCGTACCGCTTCCGCGGGGGCAACGGCCTCGACGGCCATAATTTCGGCAATCTCTTTGTCGCGGCCCTGACTGACATCACTGGAGACTTCGCGCACGCCGTCCAGCTCGCGTCAAAGATTCTTTCCACGCGCGGACGCATCTACCCCGCGACCACATCCAATGCCACCCTCGTCGCGCGCATGGACGACGGCTCCGAAGTCCGCGGCGAAACCAGCATTACAGCAAGCCGCCGCCGCATTGCAGAGCTGATGATTGAGCCGCCCGATGCCGCCGCTTTGCCAGAGACACTCGAAGCCATCGATCGCGCCGACATCATCACGGTGGGCCCGGGCTCGCTCTACACTTCCCTGATCACAAACGTGCTCGTTCAGGGAATTCCAACAGCGCTGGCGCAGGCGAACGGTGTGCGCGTCTACATCTGCAACCTCATGACGGAGGCCAACGAAAGCCTGGGCCTCACGGCTTCAGAACACATCGAGCGGATCTACGAACACACGCGCGCGCCCATCTTCGATTTCGCGATCGTGAACACAGCGCCCTTCTCGGCAGAAACGCTGGGTCGCTACGCTGCTGAGGATGCGTCACCTATCGTTGCGGATCTGGAGCGCATTGAGGCTCTCGGTGTCCGTTGCATTACCGGCGACTTCGCCATCGAAGAGAACGTCGTGCGCCACCATGCCGATCGCGTCACCGAAGCTCTGCTGGCGCTCGGACAGTCGGCACTGCGCCACCAGCCCTAGCGCCGGGTTCCCAAGTTTCCATGTCCTGTGACCGATGAGTGAGTCAGGAGCTGCCGAGCGATTCAGTTGCCGGAGATTCACCGCTCAGGGTTCTTGAGGTCGATGGTTATGGTTGGTTTTCCAGCTCCAACATCCCCCATTTGAAGGCCTACCGTCGAGGCGCTTGCGGGAATCGCGAATTCAACGTCGCCGTCCTTCGAGCTGTTTGCGGGCAGGAGTTCGTTGAGACTATTCGTTGGAGCCTGCAATGATCCATCCACGAGCAGGCGGAATGAATCCGACCAGAAATTTGCGGGGAAGCGACCGTTGTTCGTCATTCGAACGCCCAAATGCAGGGATACTTTGTCCGATGAATAAGGTTCGATGCGCGCAGATAGCAGTTTGTAGACGGAATCTCCCGACCTCACCTGGGAGATCTCAGGAAGTGTCAGCGGCCGGGCGGATGCGACGCTCGCCGAATGCGGCGAGGCTGCACTCTGAGAATCGATTGCATGCGGGCTCTCTCCGGCAGGCTGCGGTTTGACCTGAGCCTGAGTGGGGGCCTGGGTACTGTGGCTAAAGAAGCCTGCTTGATGAACAGCCACGAGCAGTCCGGTGAGGGCGGTAATGATTGCGGCTCCGGCGGTCAACAGGCCGGGCAGAGTCTGCCACCAGCCCTTGGAATCGGATTCCTTGTCCTGACCCATGCGAGACTCTCCCGGTAATGACGGTCGGCGATAAACCCGCCGCAACTCTACTCGACCCCGAATCGATCCCCTAGCTCTCCACCGTCCGCTTCAGCTGCCCGCACGCCGCATAGATATCCCTGCCACGCGGCCGTCGCAGATACACCGGAATCCCTTCGCCCGCGAGCGCATTCCGGAACGTCTCCACCGCTTCTGGCCGCGGCATCTCGTAGGCTATGCCCGGCCCGGGATTCCACGCGATCAGGTTCACCTTCGCAGGCAGGCCGGTGCGCCTCACCAGTCGCGCAACCTCGCACGGCATGTTCCGGCTGATCCGTAACGCCGCCCAGCAGCACGTATTCGAACGTGATGCGCTCACGCGAGCGCAGCCGGATGCCGCGCACAGCATTCACAACCGCTTCAATGGGCCACTTGCGATTGATGGGCATCAATTCGCTGCGCACTTCGTCATTCGGCGCGTTGAGGCTGATCGCGAGCTTGGGACGCACCTCGGGCGGCTCCTCTGCAAAGCGCTCGATCCCGGGGACAATTCCCGATGTCGAGACGGTCATGCGCTGCGGGCTCAGACCTACCTCTTCCACCAGGAGACGCACCGCGGCCATGAAATTGTCGTAGTTCAAGAACGGCTCGCCCATTCCCATGAAGACCAGGTTCACGCGGTCGCGACCAACCTCGACACCGTGGCGGTCAAGAACAGCGACCACCTGCCCGGCGATCTCGCCTGCCGTGAGGTTCCGCTGCAGGCCGAGCTTCGCCGTGAGGCAGAACTGGCAGTTGACCGCGCACCCCACCTGGCTCGAAACGCAGATGGTCGCCCGGCTCCATCCTTTGCCGCCGGGCTCAGCCGGGCGCGGAATCCATCTCGCCCTCGTCACCCGATTCGCCGTCGTCTCCTTCCGGCATCCAGACGGTTTCCACGGTCAAACCGCCCTCCCCCTGCCCCTCCACCAGGTAGCGTTCCGTCCCATCCACTGAAGTGAAGACCTGGGCGATCCGTGGCCTCCCCACTCCCCATCCCTCCGCCGCCAGCCTCTGGCGCAGCGTTTGAGGGAGTGTGGAAATCTGCTCAAGATCAACAATCCTTTGGCGATACATCGCTTCTGCGAGCTGCCGGCCGCGCCATTTCGGCTCTCCCAACGCAACCATTTGTGCAGCCAGGGCTCCCGCGTCCAAACCAAAAAAACACCTCAGGCTGCCGCGAAGGCCGTTCTTGGCGTCTAATAGGGGGACGAGTTGGTTTGAGTTCGCGGTCACCGGTGGGCCCTGCATAAGAGCAATCCTACTTCCTTTGCAGTCTTCCGCGATCTCTTCGTATTGCGTTCCCCTTTTGAGTGCGAACCTGTGCATCCGGTTTCCCGGGCGCCGTTTCAGGCTGCTTGACCTACAATCGAAATCGATTCGAGTGACGAATGACGAACGAGCGAAATCTTCGCCGCACTGTTTTGCCGAACGGCCTTATTGTGCTGACCGAGCGCATGGAGCACCTGCGCTCCGTTGCCATGGGCGTCTGGATCAAATCCGGCTCCCGCTGCGAGGCCGCCGAGACCAACGGCATCTCGCATTTCGTGGAACACATGCTCTTCAAGGGCACGCGTTCGCGCTCCGCGCAGCACATCGCGCGCGAGATGGACTCCATCGGCGGCAATCTCGACGCCTTCACCGGCAAGGAGACCATCTGCTTCAACGTGAAGTCGCTGGCCGATCACGTGCCCATCGCTCTCGATGTGCTCGCCGACCTGGTTCTCAATCCCGTCTTCGCCTCAACCGATATTGAGCGCGAACGCGGCGTCATCCTTGAAGAGATCAAGATCGACGAAGACAATCCTGACGTGCTGGTCCACGAGCTCTTCACGCAGAATTTCTGGAAAGATCATCCGCTGGGCAAGCCGATTCTCGGCACCACAGCGACCGTCGGGCCGCCTCGATCAGCAGAAGCTATTCGACTATCACGGCGGCCGCTTTCGCGGCGGCAACATGGTCTTCTCCGCCGCCGGCAATCTCGAGCACGACGAGTTTGTCGAGTGCCGTCACGGAGAAGTTCGCCGCCCTGGTTCCGGGCGAGGCGAATCAGGAGATGCAAACACCGCTCGCCAGCGCCCGCATTCTGCTGCGTAACAAGAAGGCGCTCGAGCAGGTGCAACTCTGCCTCGGCGTTCCTTCGCCGCCCATCACGGACGACAATCGCTACGCCACGCTCATTCTCAACACCGTGCTCGGCGGCGGCATGAGTTCGCGCCTGTTCCAGACCATTCGCGAAGAGCGCGGCATGGCCTATTCCATCTACTCTGACCTGAGCCCATATCGCGACACCGGCTCACTCTGCGTCTACGCCGGGACGTCGGCGGGAAAGGCTCTCGAAGTGGTGGACCTGGTTCTCGCTGAATTCCGCAACCTGAAAGAGATTCCACTCTCCGACGAAGAGCTGACACGCGCCAAGGACCAGCTCAGAGGACAACATCCTGATGGGCCTCGAGAGCTCCAACTCGCGCATGGCAAACCTGGCCCGGCAGGAGATGTACTTCCACCAGTTCTTTACCGCCGAAGAAATCATCGCCCGCATCGATGCCGTAGACGCCGCGCAGGTGCAGTCCATGGCGCAGCGCCTGTTCGTCTCAGACCGCATCGCCGTCACGCTCCTCGGACGCCTAAGCGGCATCAAGCTCAACCGCGAGCGGCTGGAGTGTTGAAAGGCAGGGACTAGGCGAAAGGGACTGGGCCTGTCGAAGAAGAGAATCCAGCCAAGAACAACTGTCTCTAGTCCCTAGTCCCCAGTCCCTGCTTCTCTGAGCGTCCCATTTCCCTTCCGCGTCCATAGGTTGTAGGATTTTGTCGAGTGGGCATGGAACTTCAGCCCGCTACACGAGGCACGGGAATCGCATGAATCGGAAGTCTTTGTTCTTTGGCAAGCAGCCCCCAAAAGGCAGGAAAGTGCGGTCCAACGGCTTCACGCTGATGGAACTGCTGATCGTTATCTCCATTATTGTCATCCTCATGCTGATCGCGATCCCCACTTCGCAGACCATCAAGAAGCATGCCAATGAGCTCTCCGCGCAGAAGTCGTTGCAGACCATTGAGCAGGCCGAATCGATGTATGAGTCAAACTACCCCACCAGCGGCTTCGCATGCACCATGCAGGCCCTTGGCGGGGACTCGGGGTCGGGTACTCCCAGCGCCACCTCAGCGCAGCTTTTGAATGGTCAGCTCACCACGGGAATCAAGGATGGCTACATCTTCACCATCACCTGTACGTCCAAGGTGACCGTCAACAACGCCGATCGCGTGACCGCCTACACTCTGAGCGCTGTTCCAGCCACACCGGGGAAAACCGGCGATCGCGGTTTCTGCCTCGAATCCGGCGGCGCGATGAAGTCCGATCCAACTGGCGGCACCAACTGCACCCAGATGACTCAATGAGCTCATTCCAATCCAGGCTCCGCGGCGGAATTATGCTGGCCGCAGCGCTCCACCCCTGCCTGCACGCCCAACAACAATCGCCCGCCGTGAAGGACCTGGACGCGCACGAGCTGGCACAGCGTGTCGACCGCCACTACAACCAGCTCCACTCGCTCAAGGCCGCCTTCTCTGAGAGCTACGATGGCTTCGGGAGAGCTCGCACGGAGAGCGGCACGCTGCTCCTGCTCAAACCAGGCCGCATGAAGTGGGACTACACTGCGCCGCCAGGCAAGCTCTTTCTTCTCGACGGCAAATACGCCTGGTTCTACAGCAAGGGCGATCCGCAGGTGCAGCGCATCCCCGCCAAAGAGCTCGACGACCTGCGCTCACCCCTGCGCTTTCTGCTGGGCCACACGCAGCTTGAAAAGGAACTCGACAAGCTTACGCTCGCATCCGTCGGAAACGGCGCCTATAAGCTCTCCGGCATTCCGCGCGGACAGGAGAAGCGCATTCGCCGTCTCGACCTGACCGTCACCGCGGAAGGAGCGATCACCGCGATCGAGATCGAAGAGACCGATGGAGCCCTGACGCACTTCACGTTCGCGGGCGAACAGCCCAACGCCCCGGTACCCGCCGAGACTTTCCGCTTCACTCCGCCTGCGGGCGTGCCTGTGGTTGACGCGCTGCCGCCGGTGTAGCAGATCCAAGACGCACGAAACTCAGGTGTGCAACCGCTACCGCCAGCCGCCCAGGATCGCACCCATCACTGTGAGCGCCACCGTCAGATATCCGCCGTTGATCAACACATAGCTTAGCGGGCGGTTTTCGAAGATCGCGACGATTCCGATCCCGAGAGCCACCCACCCGAAGCCCGCCAGAAATCCGGCTGTCGCGCCAAACGCCAGCGTGGTCCCCGGAGCATTCAGAAACATCGCGAGATTCACCGACATCACCAGGCTTAGCAGGAATGCGATCGCGAATCCCTTCGCCCCCGCCGCCGGAGGATCGGCAACGAATCCGTTGGCGCGCTTCCACGCTGTGCCGAGCAGGACAGGCGAGTACCACAGCCCGCCTATCAAAAACGCAGAGACCGCCGAAGCAACCACCGCCCAGATGTTCAGCGTGTGAAGATTCATCTCGCTCTCCCTATTTGCCCGTCTGCGCGTGATCGCCGAAGACCTTGTTCCAGTCGATCGGCCCGTTAACGAAACGATGATGCAGAGTCGCCATCAATTGAGCATTTCCAGAGACAAGATACTCGTAGGCACGCGTCCACTCCGGTCCGCTTTTCCAGCCGGACTGCGTCAGGCGCACCACGGTCGAGCTTCCCTTCGCCTCGAACTGGAAGACCGCCCGAGTCCGCTCCTGGCGCACGTGCGGAAACTGGTCCGGAGCCATTGCCGCGATCACAAGTTCCTTCTCCGGCACAAAGCTCACGATCGTTCCCCCGCCCGTGCTTCCGCCGGGAAAATGCGCGGTCCATTCGCCACCCGGCTTCAGATCAACCACCGCATTCGGAGTGAGCCAGGTGCTGAGGCCGTCACTCGTTGTAAAGGCCTTCCAGACGTCTGAAAGCGGCGCCGGGACCTCCACCTCGATCACCAGTTGTTGCGGCGGAGCAATTGCGACTTGGGCCGCGCTTTGCGCCACGGCAAGGGGACCAGAGGCCAAAGAGATAACTACGGCGAGGAAGCAGATTTTCAAGGTTGTCATGGTGTTTAGTTGAACGATCAAGTAAGATACTTGCAAGCAGAATTCTTTCTGTCAAGAAGGATTTTTCAGTGGCCGTCACAAAATCTCCGCTCTCCACCCGCGACCGCCTCATCGAGTCGGCCCGCTTTCTCTTCTGGGAGCGGGGCTTTGCCGGCACCAGCATGGCGGAGCTGCTGGCGCACGCCGAGGTGAACTCAGGCAGCTTCTATCACTTCTTTGACAGCAAGGAGGCCCTGCTCCGTGAAGTCCTCGAGGGCTACTTTCAGCTTCTCCGGCCAATGGTCGTCGACCCCGCATTTGCATCCGTTGAAGAGCCGGTCGCGCGCATCTTTGCAATTCTTTCGGGATACCGCGGGCGCATCCTCGCAACCGATTGCCGCTACGGTTGCCCTCTTGGCCGCCTCGCGCTCGAAATCGATCCGGAGAACGCCCCTGCCCACGCCCTGATCGCGCAGAACTTCCAGGGCTGGATCGAGGCCGTGCGCGAATGTCTTGAGGCGATGAAGCCTGCGCTGCCGCCAAAGACCGATCTCAATTCGCTTGCAACGTATGTTCTCGTCGTCATGGAAGGCGGAGTGATGTTGTCGCGCTCTTACCGTTCCGTCGAGCCGTTCGATCGCGCCGTTGCGCAACTGCGCGAGCACTTCAGGCTCCTGCTAAGCCACCAAAATCCGGCTCCGCGCAAAAAAGCGGCCTCGCGCAAGAACCGGCGTCTTGACCGATAGATCCCTCTATCAATCTACAAATCGACTTTTGCGCCGGAAAGTAGCTAGCGCGGGCTTTGAGCGGCTTTGGCGAAATGGAAGATGCAGTTGACTTCGTGCGTGGCGGGATCGGCCTTGACGTCATAGGTGGTGATTACTGTTTGCATCCATTTCGTCATAGCCTTGTCTTTCTTTTGTGCCAGCGCCGCAAAGTTTGAGAGATAGCTTTCGTTAAATACGTCGCCGGGCGCCATCTTCCAGGCGAGCTTCAGTTTGGCGGCCATCGCGTCGGGGGCTCCGTCGAATTTGATCGAGGCCAGCCGGTACTGCGCGCCCTGAGCGATTTCGAGGCTGTAGTTCACGATGTGACTAGCCTCATTAAAAGAAGGGTGTGGAACGATGGAGCAATCGAGATAGCCATTCGCATGGTATGCATCGCGGACGGCCAGGAGAAATAGATCGAGCGGCCGTCCAGAACCGGCCGGGTATTTGGACAGGATTTTCTCAACATCGGTGCGCGTGACCAGCGCACTGGCCGGAAGGTCGATGGTTCCGAGCTTGTAGATCCCACCCTCCTTGATCGTTACCGTATAGGGAATATCGATGGACTGATCCCGGACGATGAGAGGGTCAACCTGAGCAACGTCTACTTGCACCGCTGCATATCCCTGGTCCTGGTAGAGGTCTTCGAAAGCGTGCTGAAGACCGATAGCTGTGTTCTCTGTGTCGAAGCCATTTCCGGTTTGGCCGCTGGCCAGGAGGCTGGCCTTGGCTTGCATCGCGGGGGAGATGCCGGCAAGCTGAATGCGACCGATATGCACCGCTTGCGAAACGACTGTGAAGTTCATAGCCGTGAGCTTTTGCGGGCCCAGTCCGCTGGTGAGAGCGGCTTTCACTGTTGCTTTCACGCTTTTTGCCGCCAGCATCTCTTCGAATGTCCGGCAGATCCCTTCCACCATGGAGCCGCTGGCCGGCAAGAGGCCGCGATAGAGCGGGAAGAGCTCGTGGAGCCTGGCGTCGAGTTCTTTGCCCGGCGTGAGAGGCACATTCTCCAGGTGCATGGGGAAAAGCTGGCTGGAAGGCGTCAAAGTGAAGACCAGCGTCTTGCTGTCGGAAGCAAACTTGACCTCTTTGAAGAGGCCCGTATCGTTAAGCTGCCTGGCGTGAGCTTTCACTTCGCCGGCGCTCAGACGTGAGCCCGGCGTCAAGCCAGCGGCCGCGAGCAACTCCTGTTGCGTGTATTGCGGTGCGCCTTGAAAGCGGATCGCCTTCGACGGAGCTTTTTTCTGCGCCGGCAATGGAAGTGAACAAAGCAGAAGCAAAGCTACATTGACTGCGCCAAATGGTTTGATCATGTAGCGCCAAGATTAGCAAATAGAGGACGGTGCGGCCAGCGGGTTTCTGGCCAGCCAGAGAGGACTTCGGCTGCCGACACCGTGTTGTCTTCAATGCGCGAGGTCTTGAAACGCGCTGCTCAAGTAGCTTGCGCAGAAAAAAGTGGGCGCGTCTTGCACCGATCGCGCCCTTCCCTCTTCCTAAAGCATGTACTACCGCAACGCCCGTGCGGTTAGTAGCCGTATGCGCCAGGCGGCTGTCGATAAGCCATCGCCGTTCGATAGCCTGTCGGCCTTCGATAAGCCATCGGACTTCGATAAGCCATCGCGCCTGGGTAAGCCATCGGGCTGGGAACCATGACGGGACCTGGTCCCCATGCAGCTACCATTGGAGCCGGCGCGTACATATACACCGGCGGAGGCGAAGCGTAGACATAGACGAGCGGCATGGGCTGTACCACATAAACAGGCGCCGGCGGAGGCGCGTATGCCTGTTGCTGGTAGTAGCTCGGTGGCGGGGGCTGGTATGCCGGCGGAGGCGGATTGTACGACTGCTGAGGAACCTGGTCGTATTGCTGCGGCCCGGGCGCAGGCGGCTCCGCATACGCATTGGGATCACGACGGATCAGCCCTGACGGGTCGCGATCAGGATCGTCAATGATGGGCACCTCGGTATCGTCCATCACTTTGAGCGTGAGCCGTGTTTCTGCCTTCAGCGTGGGCCGAGGCCCGCGCCGCGGCAGATTGATCAGGTCGATCGGCCAGAGGATAGGGATTGACCACTCCACGATGTCGCGCGTGCGATGTCCCTTGCCCAGGATTCGACCTTCTCGATCGACAATAAAGCCCGGGGCGTCCACAACACGCGCTGAAAGCGGAACGATCGTGCGCGGTTCCACTATCAGGCGGTCGAACTTCAATTCCATCCAGCCCTTTCCAACAAGGTGGCCCGGGTCCTTGTAGTCTTCAAATCGGCCTTCGAGAAAACTGTCGAACGGGAGCCGTCCCGGCCCGTTGCGCGAGGTGATGCCGACCTGACAGAGGATCGGATCTCCGACGCTGGCGTTCTTTGAAGAGAGCTTCGATTCGCTGATGGTGCAGTTAATGAGAGAACCGGCAGGAAAGATTTCCCTGGCGGCACTCGCGGTTAACGTGGGGGAGAGTAATACAGAGAGGAGAGCGAAGTGAACGCTCTTCATCGCGAGCCTCCTGAGGTTCTAGTACGGTTAGGGAAGATCACCATTTAACCGTGCAGTGGTGCCCTGCGCTGCGTCGAGAAGCCTTGCGTGACTCGCGAAAGATGAACAGCAGCCGCGGCTGGTGAGAGCCGATAAACAAATGAAATCGGGGCGTAGAGTCTCTCTGCACGCAAGCTGAATGCCTGTCGCGCGGGGAAGACCGAGGCTCTGCGGCTTGCTGATGCAGATATCCACAAGCCGTTGACTCCTGCGAACACGCGCACAGATCCAAAGTTGCGGCATGCGCAATAACTTTTTCGCAGAACGGCATCGAATTACGGGCGATGATATATTTTCCTTCCAATGAGACTCAGTCGTGCAGCCGGTCTCGCTCTTCTCGCTGCTTGCCGCCGCGGTCGGCCAGCATGGTGCTCCGCGACAAACCCAATTTCACTCGATCCATTTGCCGCCTGATATTGCGTCAGAAACTGTCCAGATTAACTACTTCATGACCGGTCCATTTGGCGAACGTGGGGACTACGTCACAGCGGAAAGGGGTCGGGTCATCTATGAGATCCCCGCGTCAGTCGATGGAGAGCCAGCAGCAACGGTAAAGGTCATCGCGTATATGCCGGGTTGCGAAATTGCAACGCTGGAAGTCTCGATGCAGGGCGCGTCGCAGGCACGGACCCTTCTCTGCAAGGCGCTTGGGTGGACTCCGTTGCGCGGAAGAATCTCACCTCTCTCGATGATTCAGGGAAAGCGGATCGAAGTTGCGGTCAACTATGTTGCGTTATGGGACCATGTGTTCTTTGGCATTATGGACGGTCTGGTGACTTCAATCCACGTCGCAACAGCCGTTGTTGATGAGAACGGGCAATTTGAAGTTGAAATGCCCGATTACTCTAAGCAGACAAATCTAGGGAGGGGCGAATTCCAGTTCACATTGCGACAGACCCCTGGAGGCGCCCTGGCGCTGTTAAGGCCGGGAGGCACGCCTGAGGATTCGTTTGGGCTCGAGGTCCGGTCGTCCTATGCGCCGTTCATCGTGTTCCTGGCTGACGCGAGCGGCTTCGCACATACACCCCAATGATAGGGGCGCCTATTCGTATCGCAGCGCTTCGATCGGATCCAGATTCGCCGCTCGAATCGCGGGAATCATGCCGCTCACCAGCCCCGTCACGACGAGAATCACAGTGGCCACGATGACCGATGCCGGCGAAATCCGCAGGTAGATATCCGCGGCCTCCGCATTCTTGGCCAGCGCACTGTAGAACGTGATGCGCCCCACTCCTATCGAAACCATGAACGCCAGGATGATGCCGCTCACGCCGCCCACGCTCGTGATGACGAACGCCTCGGCCAGGAACTGCGTGAGAATGTGCCGCCGTCTGCGCTCCCAGCGCCTTTTCCACGCCGATCTCGCGCGTGCGCTGCTGCACCGCCACCAGCATGATGTTCATCAGGCCGATGCCCGCGATGCCCAGCGTGAGCGCGCCCACCAGCGACAGCAGCACCTGCAGCGCGAGCGACAGAATGCTGAACTGATGCAGTTCCGTCATCAGGTTCGCCACGTAGATGGCGTTGTGGTCGGTTGGACGAAAGTGATGCGCCTCCGCCAGCGTGTCGCGCAGATTCTTCTCGATCAGCTCGTAGTCGCCGTGGTAGTTGAACCAGATGCCGTCAAGATATTTCGTATCCTTGAGGTCGCTCATGGTGTTGAACGGAATATAGATCTGGCGGTTGCGATCGTTGTTCTCGCCCTCCTGCATCTTCGGGCGACAGCACACCCACAATCGTGAACATCACGCCGTTCAGGCGGATGGTCTGTCCGACCGCCCAGCCGCCGGAAAACAGCTTCGTCTTCGCTTCAGAGCCGATCACGCACACGTGCGCGCGCTGCTGGTCCTCTGCTCCGTTGAAGAAGCGGCCCTGATCCAGTGTCGAGCTTCCAGATGTCTCTTGAAGTACAGAACGAACTCCATTCACCGTCCAGCGTGTAGGTGTGCAGATCGTTCTGTACGGTGACGTCCTTTTGACGCTGCGGCGAAATATGAATGATTCCCGGTACCGCTGCAGAGATGCGATCGACGTCATCCTCGGTGAACCGCACCTTCACGCCCGACTTTTCGCCGCCGGCCTGCTCGCTGGTGCGCCCCGGAAAAATGCCGATCATGTTCGTGCCCCACTGCGCAAAGATGGCCTCGATCGCGCGACTGAATCCGGCACCGTAGGCCAGCAGCAGCACCACCGTCGCGATGCCCCACGCCATGCCGATCATGGTGATGGCGGTGCGGCGGCGGTTGATAGACCATCGCCTCCCAGGCCTGCCCAAGAATGTCTTTCAGCATGATGCAACTCCGACATCCAGCTAACTAGCTATTCCTTTCGCAACGCTTCAACCGGATCCAGTTGCGCCGCCTTGCTCGCCGGATAGAGTCCCGCGGCGACGCCGCTCAGCACCAGCGAGCCCATCGCCAGCGCGGCCGACCACGGCACCAGCCGCGGCGGATCCCATCCCGGCATCTTGCCCGTCAGGCAACTGCTGCAGCACCCACATCAATCCCGCCGAAATCGCAATACCGATGCCGCCGCTCACGCCCGTCAGCAGCAGCCCCTCCCAGAAGAACTGCCCCAGGATGCTGCGCTTCGTCGCGCCCAGCGCCTTGCGCAGGCCGATCTCTGACGTTCGCTCCGTCACCGAAACCAGCATGATGTTGATGATGCCCACCGCGCCCAGGCCCAGCGTGACAATACCCACGCCGCCCAGAAACACATCCATCGCGGTGAAGATGGCGCCAATCATCTTCTCTTCCTGTGATCGTGTCCCACTCATTGAAGGCATCGTTCATCGATGGATCGAAACCGTGCCGCGCAGCAATCACGCGGTGAACCGCCGCGAGCGCGGCCGAGGCATCACCCTTCGTCGCCGGCTGATACTGAATCGAGGTGAGCGCATCCTGCGCGATGTTTTCGCCCTTCAGCGCGAACAGTTCCTGCATCGTCGTGATGGGGATGTAGACCTTGCGGTCGTCGAAGTCGTTATTGCCGCATGCTGATCTTCTCCACCGCGCCCGATGATCGTGAACGCCGTCCCGTTGATCGTGATCGTCTCGCCCACCATGCGGGCGGCCGTTGAAGAGCAGCAACGCGGCCTTCGAGCCAAGCACGGCCACACGGCGCCGATTCGTCCAGGTCCGCCTCGTTGAGAAAGCGGCCCTCGTCCATCGGAATGAAGCGCACCGTCGGGTAGTTCGGGATCGACTCCGATCACGTTGGCTCGAGGTGTTGCTCCACTGGCTCACTTCGTACAGATCTGAGCGCGCAAGCTCGACGGTGAGCGCCGCGCAGTTCCGGCAGCTGTCCGCATCGCCGCGGCGTCGCCCAGCGTCAGCTGGTAAGGACGCATCCCCGTGTGCTGGTTGGCGACAGCGGGGATGGTGCCGTTGAACATCATCACCACGTCGTTGCCGAGCGTGGCCAAGTTGGCGATGCTGGCCGCTGCGAAAGCCCTCGCCCAGCCCCACAAGCACCAGCAGCGACCCCACGCCCCAGGCGATTCCGAACATGGTGAGGAAGCTGCGCAGCTTGTTCGCTGCGATCGCGCGGAAGACCTCGCCGAGTGTGTCTGAGAAGCTTTGCATAACCCTACTGCGCCCCCACCTGCGTGGCCCGTCCGTGCAATGGTTGGACGAGGAACGCCTGCGGAAAGATACGCTTCCGTGACGAGCGTGGTTCCAATTGACACGGGCGAGTTGCTTAAAATGTCGGGAGGGGGATTCATGGAGTCGACCGCCAACTCGCCGGAGTCAGTGGCGCATGCTTTTCTGAGAGCCATCAACCGGCAGGACCTTAGCGCTCTCGTCGCACTGATGACTCCTGGCCACCGCTTCGTCGACTCCCTCGGAAACGTGATGGAAGGCCGCGAAAAACTTCGCGAAGGTTGGGCCGCCTACTTCCGCATGGTTCCTGACTACGCCGTGGCGATCGAGGAGACGTACCCCAGCGAGCGCGCCGTCGTGCTGATCGGCCTCGCACAGGGTACATTCACGCGCAGCAGCACACTGCATCCTGAAAACCGCTGGCAGACACCGGTCGCGGTGAGAGCCCTGATTGAAGACGGCCTCGTAGCGGAGTGGCGGGTCTACGCGGACAACGAGCCGATTCGCAAAGTCATGGCCACGGGAAAGTGAGCCGTGCGAGCAATCCACCCGGTCCGGAACACGCTCAGCGCAGAGGGCGCCTACTTGTCGTACGAGTAGAATCCCCGCCCGGTCTTCCGCCCCAGCCAGCCTGCATCAACCATCCGCACCAGCAAGGGACAAGGCCGATATTTCGGGTCGCCAAAACCTTCATGTAATACACGAAGTATGTCCACGCAAACATCTATGCCAATGAAGTCTGCCAGCGTGAGCGGACCCATGGGATGGGCCATGCCTAGCTTGAAGACCTGGTCGACTGCTTCAGGCGAGGCAACGCCCTCCATCACCGCAAAGGCCGCCTCGTTGATGAGCGGCATGAGCACGCGGTTGGAGACAAACCCCGGAGCGTCGTTGACCTCGACCGGGGTCTTGCCGAGCTTCACCGACAGATCCCGAACGGCTTCGTAGGTCGCGTCGCTGGTCGCCATTCCGCGCACCACTTCAACAAGCGCCATCACCGGCACCGGGTTGAAGAAGTGCATCCCGATCACCTGCGCAGGGCGCTTGGTCAGTGCCGCAAGCTTTGTAATCGAGATCGAGGACGTGTTCGTCGCCAGCACCGCTCCTTTCGGCAGGATCCGGTCCAGCGCGCGAAAGACGTCTGCCTTCACTTCAAAGCGCTCCGGCGCGGCCTCAACGGCAATGTCCACTTGCGTCAGCGATTCGCGATCCGCGGTCGTCTTGATGCGCGCCAGCGCCGGCTCTACCTCTGCTTCGGGAAACTTCCCTTTGGCCGCCTCGCGCCCGAGATTGGTCCCGATCTGTCCGAGTGCACGATCCAGAAGACGCTGCTCCACATCGCAGAGCAGCACCTGAAACCCCGAACGCGCAAAGACGTGCGCAATGCCGGACCCCATTGTTCCGGCTCCGATGACAGCGACGGTCCTGATATCGGACAAGGCGTGCCTCCAGATCAACCACGGAGTGTAACAGGTCCGCTGAGATTGGCGGTTCGCAAGAGCATGTCGGGCTTGCAGAGCCCAGCCTGATGGTGATAAACACGTTGTGCGCCAAGTATCGAAAACAGGTTCCGACGATCGTCCCAGAAATTCCGCCGCACGTCCACATGGGTCCATCGGCGATGCCTATTCTTGTGCCGGTATCCCCGAGGCAAGTCGCCATTGAGGCGCAAGCAAGCGAACTGAGGAGAGGTTATGAATCCCAACAAAGCGTTGTGGGAGAAGGGTGACTTCACAGAGATTGCAGCCCTGATGCGTGAATCGGGAGAGGCTGTTGTTCAGGCAATCGGGATTGAGCCGCCTCTCCGGGCCCTTGACCTTGGGTGCGGCGACGGCACTACAGCGGTTCCGCTTGCGCGCAGGGGCGCTGAAGTTCTTGGTATCGACATAGCCAGAAATCTGGTTGACGCAGGGAACCGGAGAGCGGCGGAGGCAGGCCTCAAGAATCTGAAATTTCAGGAAGGAGATGCGTGCAACCTGGAGGGCGTCGACGACCATTCGTTTGATTTAACCCTCTCTGTGTTCGGCGCCATGTTCGCCCCCAGGCCTTTTGACGTGGCTAAGGAGATGGTGCGGGTAACAAAGCCGGGCGGCCGCATTGTGATGGGCAACTGGATTCCGAACGATCCGACCTTTGTGGCCCAGGTGCTGAAGATCAGCTCATCGTTCACACCTCCGCCTCCCGAAGGCTTCGTCAGTCCGATGACATGGGGTCTGGATACTCACATCATCGAACGCTTCGGCCAGGCTGGAATTCCGAAGGAGAGGATTTCCATGATTAGAGACACGTTTCATTTCATCTCCAACGAACGAAGCCCGGCAGAATTCATCGAATCGTTCCGGCGATTCTATGGCCCCACGATGAACGCATACGAAGCTGCGGAGAAGAACGGAAAGGTGGAGGAACTCCACGGTCAGCTTGTGGAACTTGCGAAATCCCAGAACAAGAGCAGCAATGGCGGCACCGCAATCCCCGCCACCTTTTTACGAGTGACTGTCAGCCTCTAAAAGCGGCCAGCAACCCTCCTGGAGTCAGATGACCGAGTGGTTTTGCGAGCGAGAACAAAACGGCGCGGCCGAAGCCGCGCCCAGTCCCACCCCAAGAAAGTTCTCAGCTTCCGGGAGTCACCGCAGGAACCAGCCGTACCGGTTCGGTGAGCGTCAACATCAAGACTGATCCGGAATCGAGGTTGGCTTGCGGATGGTTCACAAGCAGATGCGTCGTCACCACACCTGCACCCACGACGCCACCGGCCAACGCGCCCCAGGGGCCGCCAATAAACGCTCCGGTAATGGCGCCACCACCCGCAACAACCCCATAGAGGATGGCGTTGCGCTTGATGCGGGAGCCCGGACTCACGCCGCCTTCTGAATCAACGCGTGTGTTCAGCCCCGGAGTCGAGCCGACAATCGCGCGCAGGCTGTAGCTGCTGCCGTCGGCAAGCCGAACCGTATCCGGTCGAAACAGGATCGATCCATGACCGGCGAAGTGCCCGCTCGAAACATCGGCCACCTTACCATCAATCTCAGCGCCGGCGGGAATTACCACCTGGCCGCCTTGCAACACGTCGGATGCAACCCGACTGCGGAATGTGTCACCGACCTTCGACGATGAACTGGAAAGACCATCCACGAGGCGCACGCGAATAACGGTTCCCTCTCCCAATGTTCCGGGCGGGAGCGGCGCAGGATGCACGATGTCGTTTTCGGGATCTACCGCGCTCGAGCGCGTGCGCAGCGCAGGAGAATCCGGCGCGACGCCGACAATGCCCTCATCCGTGCCGTCGCCGTAGTCTTGCGGCACGGCCTTCGATGTAACGGGCACTGAAGTCCCCGTTGCGGCCATCGGTGCAACGCGTTGCGGAGCCACCGTTGCGGCAGGAGCTGCCTCGGTCGCCTGCGCTTCCAGAGGATGACCGGCCGGCGGCTTGGCCGGCGCTTCCGATGTCGTGATGATCGCGTCGTCGGCAGGGGGATTGGAAGTTCCCTGATAGGGACTCGCCTCCTGCGCTGCCAACCCGGCGGCTGCGAACGCAAAGAGTGCACATGCAAGGATCGGCCGGTTCATCCGAGACTCCTTCTTGCGGGCAGTGTTCCCCATGCGTACGTAGACCCTGCCGGCTATGAAATGTTCCGGGACGGATATGAAAAATAATCTCGACCGCCCTCTTTTAATGCTAGCCTTCGCACATGTCGGCACATGCTCCCCCGCGCGCACCCGTGCCTTTGGCGGTACGAATCAAGTCAAGCAATATACCCGGCCATCACCAGAACGGTTCCGCAGTTCGTTGAGAGTTTCCAGCCTCCCCGAAAGGCGGCTTCTTCTTGAGGAACAAGCCACTTCGCCACAACGGCTGCAGGCACTTGCCCCCTGTGACCGTCGCCACACGGAACCGCACCACCCCGTTTGCTAGAATCCGAACGGAACAACATCGCTCTTTTTCTGCACGATCAAACGCGGTTCCTCAGTTCAAGTAACCACTCCCGCTGCAAATGCAAGGTGGCTTTCCTTTGCGAAAGACCCGCCTGACCGTAAGTGCCTCGGGACTCGACAACCAGGAACCGCTGAAACGGGAGATTCAAGAAGTGCCTGAGCTTCTGGGAATGATTCAAAGCGCTGCCGGAGAAGCTCTCGCCGTGGATCGCCGTCCCAAACTGAATGACCGGCTGCTGCACCGCATTGCGAGGACTGATATGACTGAGATTGTTGCTATTCGCGCGCGCGAAGTTCTTGATTCGCGCGGCAATCCCACCGTGGAAGCAGATGTGATTCTGGAAAGCGGCGCACTGGGCCGCGCCATCGTGCCTTCGGGCGCCTCCACCGGCGAGCACGAGGCCGTGGAGCTGCGCGACGGCGACAAGAGCCACTACCTGGGCAAGGGCGTTCTGCAGGCCGTTGCCAATGTCGAGACCGTGATCGCACCCGAACTCGAAGGCATGGACGCAGCCAATCAGCGCCTCATTGACCAGACCATGATCGCGCTCGACGGCACGCCGAACAAAGGCAAGCTGGGCGCCAACGCGATTCTCGCCGTTTCTCTGGCTGCGGCCCGCGCCGTGGCGCAGACGCTGGAGATTCCGCTCTATCGCTACCTCGGCGGCGTCAATGCAAGCATTCTGCCCACGCCGATGCTGAACGTGCTCAACGGCGGCGCGCATGCCGACTCGCAACGTCGACTTTCAGGAATTCATGATCATGCCGGTGGGCGCGGAGCGCTTCTGCGATGCGCTGCGCTGGGCTGCGGAGACCTTCCACACGCTGAAGGGCGTGCTCAAGAAGAAGGGCTACAACACCGCCGTGGGCGACGAGGGCGGCTTTGCTCCTTCGCTCAAGTCGAACACCGAGGCTGTCGAACTGATTCTCGAAGCCATCGAGGCCGCCGGCTACAAGCCCGGCGAGCAGATCGCCATCGCGCTCGATCCCGCGTCCAGCGAGTTCTACGACAAGGAAAAGAAGAAGTACGTCTTCAAGAAGAGCGACAAGCGCGAGCTGTCGAGCGAAGAGATGGTCGACTTCTGGGACAACTGGAGCCGCCAGTATCCGATCGTCTCCCTCGAAGACGGCCTGGCCGAAGACGACTGGGACGGCTGGAAGCTGCTCACCGACAAGCTGGGCAGCCGCATTCAGCTCGTCGGCGACGATCTGTTCGTCACCAACGTGAAGCGCCTGCAGCGCGGCATTGAAGAGGGCGTGGCCAATTCGATCCTGATCAAGGTCAACCAGATCGGCACGCTGACCGAGACGCTCGAAGCCATCGAACTCGGCCGCCGTTACGGCTACACCGCGGTCATGTCGCATCGTTCCGGCGAGAGCGAAGACACCTTCATCGCCGATCTCGCTGTGGCCACCGGCGTCGGCCAGATCAAGACCGGCTCCGTCAGCCGCACCGACCGCATCGCCAAGTACAACCAGCTGCTCCGCATCGAGGAAGAACTGGGTGCCGGCGCAGTCTACCTCGGCCTTGAAGCATTGAACTTCAACGACAGAAGAATAATCGCCGAGTGCCCCAGGCCTCGTCCGCCGCGGCGGAAGGGACCCGGGGCATTCAAACGCCTTTGTTGTTGAATTCCAGCCGGCTCCGCGACCACGCAATCTTCGCCGGCTCCGCTCATTTTCAACCCAAGGAACATACCCGTGCCCACCTTCAAGCATCCTCTCGTTCTCACCATCCTCGATGGATGGGGCTATCGCGCCGAAACCGCCAACAACGCCATCGCACTGGCCGCAAGCCTACTTACGACAAGCTGCTGCGCGAGTTTCCCAACACGCTGATCCAGGCCTCGGACCACTTTGTCGGCCTGCCCGACGGGCAGATGGGCAACAGCGAAGTCGGCCACCTGAACATCGGCGCGGGGCGCATTGTGCAGATGGACATCACGCGCATCGACGCGCTGATTGCTTCCGGCGAGTTCCAGAAGAATCCCACGATCGTGCAGGCCATGCAGCGCGCGCGCGAGGGCCGGCAGGCAACTGCATCTCTTCGGGCTGGTCTCCGATGGCGGCGTCCATTCGCACCAGGAGCACCTGTACGCGCTGCTGCGCACCGCGCGCGAGTACGGGCTGGAGCGCGTCTTCGTGCATGCATTCATGGACGGCCGCGACACCGCACCCGACTCCGGCGCCGGACTACATCGCCAAGCTCTCGAACAGAAGATGCGCGAGTACGGCGTGGGCAAAGTTGCCTCGATCAACGGCCGCTACTACGCAATGGACCGCGACAAGCGCTGGGAGCGCGAGCGCAAGGCCTTCGACGCCATGGTCAACGGCAAGGCCGAGGGCGGCGCATATGCCGATCCCGTGGCGCGCATCAAGGAGAGCTACAACAACGGCGTCACCGACGAATTCCTCATTCCCTTCGTGGTGGTGGATGCGCGCAGGCAAGCCGGTCGGCCAGATTCGCGACGAGGATGTCTGCATCAACTTCAACTTCCGCGCCGACCGCGCCCGGCAGATCACGCGCGTGCTGGCGCGCGAAAGCGGACTCGAACAAGAAGGGCGGCCGCGATCTGCGACGGCTGGGAGTCGCTCGACCAGACCATTCCGCGCAGCGAGATTCCGAAGAATCTGCACTACGTGTGCATGACGCAGTACGACAAGCTCTACGAGTTGCCGCTGGTCATTCTGCCGGAGTCGATGGACAACATTCTGGCGAACATTCTTTCGCAGCATCAGCTGCGCAACCTGCGCGTCGCCGAGACGGAAAAGTTCGCGCACGTGACCTACTTCTTCAACGGCGGCATCGAGAAGCCCTTCCCCGGCGAAGATCGCGCGCTTGTTCCCTCGCTGAAGGTGGCTACCTACGACCTCGCGCCGGAGATGCAGGCCGAGGCCATTGGCGACACAATCGTCAAGGCGGTCAACGACACCGCGTTCGATCTCGTCGTCGCGAACTTCGCCAACGCCGATATGGTGGGCCACTCCGGCAAACTGGAGCCGACCATCCGCGCCTGTCGAAGCCGTCGATGCGCAGTTGGGCCGCATCTACAAAGCCATCAAGGAAAAGAATGGAAGCTGGCTCATCACCGCCGATCACGGCAACGCGGAGCTGATGGTCGATCCGGTCACGGGCGGACCGCACACCGCGCACACCACCAACCCGGTGCCGATGATCTACGTCAGCGAGGACGCGAGCCGCTTACCGCCTGCGTCCCGACGGCTCGCTGCGCGACATTTCGCCGACGCTGCTGAACCTGCTCAAACTCGGTTTGCCGAAGGAGATGACCGGCGGCGATCTGCGCATCCCCGTTGTGAAGTAATTCCACTGCTGGATTGAACTATGGAGGTGAAGCCTGAGCGCTTCGCCTTCGTCGTCTTGCGCGGTTGATCGCGTCGGCGAGCGTTATACTTGATCCCTCTATTGTGGCTGGCTTCTAAAACCACAAAAGGGCCGGCCAGCCGGCCACTCTCGATTCACCATGAAAAGACTCAAGCGGTGGTTGATCCCGCTGATCTCGGTACTGATGCTTGTCATTGGCGTCTTCGCCGCGCGCGAACAGATGCTGCGCGTCGCCATTGCATACCGGATCAATCGCACAAATATCTTTACTCCGCCGTCGCCCATCTACGGTGAATCCCGATGGGATCGCGTATGGCATAACGCACAGTTCTATTGGGACTTCTCAAAACTCCGTGTGGACCGGGACCGGCGCTTGAAAGAGCTCAACCCGGTCTTGCGTCCGCTTGTGCACGAGATCGCGCGCCGTGAGGCCGCGGGCCAGAACATGCACTATTCAACACACATTTATCGCGAGGTTCGCTGGCGCCTGAATTTCACTCCCGACATTGAGGCCACGCGGAAGAGGATTGCCGACCTGCAGCAGAGCCTTGCCGAACTGGGAAAGCAGAATCTGGCTACTCTCCAACAGCCCTCCGATGGAAGCTGGGGACTTGGATTTACCGTCTGGTATCTCCGGCTCTATTACTCCGTTGACCACATTCAGGATCCCACTGTGAAGCCCCAGTATCCCTTAGTTTTTCTTGAGAAAATTGACTCACCCGAAAAGCTCACAGGCCAGCTCGATTCGGTTCTGCACAATGATTTCATCAAGACGGGAGAGTTCAACCGCGAGGAACTCGACGAAACATTTTCGGCCACCGCGCGCTTGCTGTTTGCAGGGAACTCCACCGGCTTCGCATCGCGACCGGAACTGCAACAGGCCCTGCGAAAATTTGTTGAGGGCTGGCAGAACCCGGTGACCGGATGCTGGGGACAATGGATGGTGGATCGGCACGGCAGAATCTGGAAGATGGACGATATGGGGATCACTTTTCACATCATCTCGGATATGCACGGACAGGTCACACATTTTGACCAGATTGCCAGGCGCCTGCTCCAGCTTGACAGTGTCGATTTTCCTGCCGGTATTCGCTTCGACGGGCACTATGAAAATCATCTCAATTGGGATGCCGTAAAGATATTCCGTGCCGCGTGGCCCTATCTGGACGAGCCTGCGCGGCAGCAAGTCCGCGCCGAAATCTCTCGTATGCTCAAGTGGTCCCTCACCCAGTCGTACCAGCCAAACGGATCGTTCAAGGTGAGCGATCTGGATGACACGCCCGGCGATGCCTACAGATACGGCGTATGGTTTCTCACCGATGCCGGTTATTTCCGGCGGGAAGACCGCTTCTGGACCAACGAAAACTTTCCGGACTCCCAAGCCGTTCACGATCGCATCAAATTAAGGCTGGAGTCGATCGGACTCGGCGATCCCGGCTTGAGAGAAGCCTATGAGAGCTTGCAGGCGGTCAGATGAAAAGCGCAATGAAGCAACAGCCGTAACGTAAAAAGGCCTCCCGCTTGGGAGGCCCTGATCTTTTGTGACCGCATAGTCTCTAGCGCGGTCGCAGTGATTTGATCGCGTCGGGAAGGCGCTCAATCGCCGCCGGAAAACGCTTCTCAAGAAGCTTGGCGCGTTCTGCCGCGATTCCGCCCAGGTAGGACGGCACCGGGGTCGCCGTCAGCACCAGCACAAACGCAATGACAGAGAAACAAACTCCGGCAACGGCCGCCGACACCAGCATGTGGTAGGTGTCGATCGTGTCGAGACCAAAGATATTGAATGCGACATGCTCCAGCGGCTTGACATGCCGCAGCACCGCCAATGCAAACAGGGAGAAGAACACAGACAGCGATGTGAGGACGACGAGAGAAACGTCGAGGCCGCGGTGGAAGTTCTGGCGACCACGGCAGCGATCGCAATCTGTAAGGTGCTGCTCGTAGTCCTTGCGCATCTCAGGAGAGATTCCTGATATGTCATACCTCCAGCTTGCGAGGATGGCGCCTACTACTCGGTCGGAACATTCTGTGCTTGCCATAATGGTTAGACTCACTTTGCGATGGATCTGCTAACCGCTTTATTTTCACGCGGCGGACCTAGCTACGGAGCTTACCTTGCGTTTTGGATGCTCAGCCCAGCCTCAACGGCTCGGTAGACCCCAAATCGGGTGCCATTTGAATTAACAAAAGACGCCAAAGCCGATTCCGTTCCCAACCCATATCTAAAAAGTGATGGCCTGTTACCAGTTTAACTCACTTCGTTCAAAAGCATATGGGCATTAACGGCTCATGTTGCCCGGCGAGTAACAGGCGATTGACCAGAAGGCTGGCCCGGCCATTCAAAGCCCGCTCAGCCATAACCTTTGCAAGCTCGGGAAGATTATTGCTCTCAGAAAGATGCGCCAGCACAACGTATGTCGCCTGGCCGTCGTACTCGTTCTCGAGATAAGCAGCCGCGGCTTCGTTTGAGAGGTGACCCACCCGCGACAACACCCTTTGTTTGACTGACCAAGGATACGGACCGTCCCGCAGCATCTCCAGGTCGTGATTTGACTCGAGCAGCAGCAGATCCACTCGCTTGAGTTGAGCCTTGACGTTGGGCGGAATGTATCCCAGGTCTGTCGCGACCGCCATGCGCACCCCCTCAGCCTGAAAGACAAACCCCACCGGGTCCGCGGCATCGTGCGGAATGGTAAAAGGACTGACGGCGATATCGCCAATCTGGAAGGGCGTGCCGGCCGAGAAATACTCAACCGCCGGGAGCCAGGTCGGATCCTTTTGCGGGGTCTCGCTCTTCCCTTCTCCCTCCGCAACTGCCTGCGGTGCGACTGCCGCCTTCTCAGTCTCCGCGGGAGCAGCCAGTCCTGCGTCGGCTCCTGCCTCCGCATCCTCAGTGTCAGAGTCTTCGGCGGAGGTGTCCGCTTCCGCCATCCGCGCGGCCGCCTGCAGCCGGCACTGCTCCAGCCACTGCGTATAGGTCATCTGCCGCCGCGGAGACAGCCAGCGCACCCAGGCACGGTGCGTGCCCTGGGTGAAATAGACGGGAATCCCCAGTTTGCGCGCTGTGACCGCGAGCCCGCTCACGTGATCCGAGTGCTCATGTGTGACGATGATCGCGTCCAGCGTCGCCGGATCTTCACCAGCAAGCCGCATGCGCCTGAACATCTCACGGCAGCTCAACCCCGCGTCCACCAGGATCCGCGTGTGTCCCCCGGAGACAACAGTGCAATTCCCCTTGGACCCCGACGCAAGCACCGTGAAACGAACCATTCTGTGAGCATACAGCGCATGCCTGTGCATTACGAGGCCGGAGGTTTACCCCGCAGGAACCTCCCCGGCAGCGGCTGGCGAACCTCAAAAACTGCTCGCACGACGCTCACTCAGGCCGTATTCTGGCGATACGGTTGATCCCTTCCCCTTTTTCCGCGCAGTCGGAGGTCCGGCACATGAACGTCAGGCGGCTGTCATGTAATTCGATTCGCACCGAGGCCGGAGCGCTCGCCGTCACTCTTGTCGTCGCGGGCCTGCTCGCCGATTCCGCCCTGGCAGCAGACAAGCCTGCCGTTTCCGCGCCAGCGTGGAGCCCTGATGCGGCCGCCCATTATATGGACCAGCGCGAGGTCTGGTGGCAGGGATGGGACCGCGCCCAGAAGGATCACGGCACCCTGTGCATCTCCTGCCACACGCAGGCCGCCTACGGCCTTGCGCGACCCGTTCTGCGCAACCAACTCGGTGAGCATAGCCCGTCTCCGCAGGAACAGGTCATGCTCAGCAGCATCGAGAAGCGCGTTCGGGAATGGAAAGACGTGAAGCCCTTCTATAGCGACGCGCTCTACGGAACCGGCAAGGAAGTTGAATCGCGCAATGCGGAGTCTGTGCTGAACGCCGTAATTCTCTCGAGCTACGACGCAGGCAGTAGTAGCCTCAGCGACACCACGCGCCTTGCCTTCGAAAACGCGTGGGCTCTTCAGACGCAAACCGGACCCGACGCAGGCGCATGGGTCTGGCAGAACTTCGAGTACACACCCTGGGAGTCAAAGGAATCGCAATACCACTGGGCCGCTTTGATGGCCGTGACACTCGGCAAAGTTTGCCGCGGAATTCAACAGGAGAAACCGGCATCCCGCGGCATCGTTCAAAAATCCGAAGGCTACTGCGCCGAGCCGAAAGTCGTACCCCCTCTCAAACTGCTGCTCGGCTACCTGAGCAGCCACTACGAAGCGCAGCCTCTCGTGAACAAGGTTGTCGCGCTTTGGGCTGAAAAGTGGTTCCCCGGCGTCGTTACATATGATCAGAGTCGTGCTCTGATCGACGATCTCAATCGCCTGCAACATGAAGACGGCGGCTGGAGCCTCACCGACCTGGGCACATGGCAGCGCCGCGACAAGACGCCGCTCGAAACGCGCTCCGACGGCTATGCAACCGGGCTCGTCGTCCTCGTGCTCGAAGAAATCGCTTTGACCTCCCGCACCAACCCTCATGTGGCGCGGGGCGTCACGTGGCTCGAAACCAACCAGGACAAGACCACGGGCGCGTGGCCGGCGTGGTCACTCAACAAGAATCGCGATCTTGAGACGCCCGTCGGCAAGTTCATGAGCGACGCCGCTACCAGCTATGCGGTTCTCGCGCTCGAAGCGCGTCGATAGCAATCCCTCTCACGCGCTCCTGAGCTCGCACATCACGCCAAGCGTGTTGCCTTCTGAATCCTGCAGGAATGCCATCCACAAATCGTGGTCCGCCATCTTCGCGATCAGGTGCGGCTCCTCTATGAACTTCACTTCCCGTTTCTTCAATGCGGCGCAGGTTCCATGAATGTCATCGACCTTGAAATACAGGATCGTTCCCCCACGCGGCTCCGGTCTTACCTGCGTTCCCAGCATCAGCCGGACATCTCCGCACTGAAAGAACGCGAGATGCCCCACGTCGAAGAGAAGCTTCATCCCGAGAGTGTTCTGGTAGAAATTCTTTGCCCGCGCGACGTCCAGAACAGTCAGCGCGATCTGGCCGATCTTGTTAAGGTGAACCGACGGCAATTCATCGGGCTTGCCACTCATTGGACCTCCTTTTGGAAAGCAACAGCGAAACCTGACTTCAAATCGCGCCCTGCAGATTGGCGGGAATCTCGATCGTTACCAACGTCCCTCGCCCCGGATTACTCACGACATTGAAGCTTGCCTGGGTTCCGTAGAGCACCTCTAGCCGTTCCTGGACATTCTTCATGCCAATGCCTGCGCCGCCGTTTCGCTTAAGGGCCGATGTGGGACGATTGCCCATGCCCACCCCGTCGTCGGCCACCTCGATCAGCACGCGATCCCCTGAGAGCCGGCTGCGCAACGTGACAGTGCCGCCATGAATTCGCGGCTCCAGCCCGTGTTTGATGCTGTTCTCGATCAGCGGTTGCAGCAGAATGCTTGGCACCATCACGTCGAGAGTTCGCGGATCAATCTCCTTTTCCACGCGAAGCTTCTCCGCGCCAAACCGCACCACCTCGATGTCGAGGTAGTCATCTGTAAAGCTGAGCTCATCGCTGAACGGAACGTACGTGTCGTGATCCTTGAGCAGCGCGCGCAGAATGTTTGCCAGCTTCACCGTCATCTCGCGCGCCAGTTCCGGCTTTACTGCGCACCAGCGAGGCGATCGAGTTCAGCGTATTGAACAGGAAGTGCGGATTGATCTGCCGCTGCAGCGCATCGAGCCTCGCCTCCAGCAGCAGGCGCTTCTGCTCTTCCAGCTTCATCTCCATGCGCAGCGCGTTCCACACCTTGAGCGCGATGCCGACCACGATTGGCGCGCTGAACCACACCAGCACCTGCACCCACGGTACTGTGGCAAGCAGCGCAAACAGGCGGTGCGGAAACAAGTGCGCCAGCCAGTCGCGACACGCTTCGGCCGCCACGATCAGGAACAGCATCAGAAACTGGCGATCGATGCGCGGCTGTGCGCAAGATGCGCCGCACCCATCGGTAGAGGCTCAAGGTCAATGAAGGGTGTAAATGACCAGATCTCGTCCGTTTCGACAAACCGCCCCAGGACCCCCGCGAGCAGCCCCAGAACGGCATTGAACGGCAGCGCCAGGTATTCAGCGTGATACAGCGCGGGAAGTCGACAGCACGATCCCGCCGAGCATGGCCCACCCCGGACCGACCAGCAGTCCCAGCAGGATGATCGTCTCAAACGAAATGTCGGCAGCGAGGAAGTTGGGAACAGTCGTCCTCACCCACACGCCGAGCGTGAGCGGGACAAGGAAGAAGGCCAGCAGCGCCGATCGTCTGGCGGCGCTGGCGCTGCTCGGCGAAGAACAGCCGCCGAAACGTGCTTGCCCCGCGCCAGCACGCTGGCCACCGAGGCCATCACGCCCAGCTTCACCAGCAGCGTGATCAGAATCAGCTTGTCCGTCACCACCACCAATGTATCGCGCCAACGCGGCCCGCAACGAAGTTCGCGGATCGGCAAGCTGCGAATCATCACGCACTTGCAGGCGCTATTTCTCACTTCCTGTGACGGCCGGCGCTGCAGCATCGCGCACGCCAAAGTAGAATGAACCTATGGCAATTGAAAGCGTGAAGAAGGTCGCCGAGGCGGATTTCCCAACCCGCTGGGGAGCCTTCCGCATTCTTGGCTTTGAGGGGACACTGCTTGCGGCCCAGGACGGCGCGGACCGCATCCTCCGGAACAAGCCAGCCGGCGGCAAACGGTCGAGGGTCTCGTCGCCCTCGTCATGGGCGACATTCATTCCGCGCCGCCGCTCGTGCGCATTCACTCGCAGTGCCTGACGGGCGACGTCTTCGGCTCGCTCCGCTGCGACTGCCGCCTCCAGCTTGAGCTCGCCTTGAGCAAGATCGCCGCAGAAGGCGCAGGCATCCTCCTCTACGAGCAGCAGGAGGGCCGCGGCATCGGCCTGATGGCCAAGCTGAAGGCCTATGAGTTGCAGGATCAGGGCCGCGACACCGTCGAGGCCAACGTCGAGCTCGGCTTCGCCGCCGACTATCGCGGATACGAACTTCCCGCGCAGGTGCTCAAGCTGCTCGGCGTCATCGAAGGTCCGCCTGATCACCAACAATCCTGACAAGGTGTCCGCGCTTGAGTCCGCCGGCATCGCTGTCACCGAGCGCATCTCCGCCGAGGTCGAGCCGCAGGAGACCTTCGACCGCTACCTCCGCACCAAGCAGGAAAAGATGGGCCACATCGTCGAGACTCTCGTCAGCGACGAGTAGCTCCGTATGAACTGCAGTTGAGCGATCAGTTCCGCAGCGCCTTCAGCACCTTCGCCGTCGTCACCACCTGCCCCACGTGCCGCTGCGTGTGATCGGCCACGTGAACCAGGGCGCCGCCAATCGACGTCGGCAATTGCTTGCGCCCCACGCCGCGAAACGTATTGAAGTCGGCGGTCGCCAGCACGCTCACGCGCTCCGCCGCATTGCTGAACGACATCTCGACCTCGGCCAGCAATTCCGCCAGCGTCTCGCTTCCCGTCTGTTCCGCCTTCAGCAACGCAAGCTGATCTGCCGAAATCTGTCCACCCTCTGCGTAGGTCAGCAACCGGTCCGTCGACCGCGCAATGTGCCGCAGATGAAACGCGATCGCCGGCAAACCATGCGGCCTGACCTCGATCGTCAACCTTCCGTCCACTTGGTCAGTCATCAAGCGCCAGTCAATGCGTCCACGCCGCGACCAGGAATCGCGTGCGTCGCAGCCAGGCTCAAATAGGAGCGATGCAGACGACGCGCGCGGTCTCATCACCGCAGGAACACTCGGCGTGCTGTTGCCGCTGCAGCCACCGGCTCGAACGTACGGACTCTGTCGGATCGCCGAGCGGGCAAGTGCTCGATTGCCGGGAAGCACGGTCCCCTTCGATCTCGCGTCGGATCACGTATTGCAATGCGGCTGACTCTACGCTCGCGCTCTTCACCCGCACCACGGTGATCTTCGCAGAACCCTTCTTCAAATCACCGGCGGCTTCAGCTTCTCGGCCATCTTGCGCATTACGTCTTCGCTCACCGAGCGGTCGCGCTGGCGGTTGCGATCGAGGCAGACTTCAAGCGGAACATCAAAGAACACGCGCCTGCACTTCGTAGCCAAAGCTCTTGGCCATCTTGATCCACTGGCGGCGCTCATGAATGGACAGATTGGTTGCGTCCACATAGTTCCACGGCATGCGCGCAATCAGGCGGGCCCGCAGCAGCGAGCGCAGAGTCGAAAACACCAGCCCCTGGTAGCGCTGCTCTTCGACATCGTCAAAGAGAATGTTGCGCAGCAGGTCGCTCGAGAGCGGTGTGACGCCGCGGCGCCGGAACCAGGTCGTCTTGCCCGATCCCGGCAGTCCGATGGCCAGCACCACGTAGCCCTTGGGAGCCTGCGGCGAGCGTCAGACGGCTGCAGCCTCCGGCGGAGGCACGGAAGGCATCTCCGGCTGCGTCTCCACTTCCAGCCGGCCCGATCCGGCCGGCTCATTCCACTCAGGTCTCGGCGCGTTCCTGCCTGAGCTGGCGCGATCGTGTCTGCGCTGGCGGTCGAGGCTGCGCGCGGCTCCTGCGGCGCTGGCGCTGGCGGCTTTGGGCCGCGCGAGCGCTGCGACGCGCCGGAGTTTCATCGGGATAGAGCGGCACCAGCGGAGCGCGGTTGATTCGATGGGAGTTCCTGGCCGATCTTGCCTGTGGATTCAGAAGTATTCGGCGCTGCGTCTTGAGCGTCTTCTCATGCCGCGTTCAACACCTTCATTGTACTACCGGGATAACACACTTGCCGCAGTGCGCTGCAAATAATGTGCAATCCGTCACATACAGTCGCTGCATCCAGAAGCAGCAAACTAGCGTTGAGCGGTATTTTCGGTACGGGGACGCGAGTTGCATCGAGCGTTCATTTGGTTCTCGTTGACAACAGTGTTAGCATCATGGGTTTGGTGGAATTGCCTGCTGTGCCGATTGTCAGCCGCCGAACGCCATTCAGCTTAAAACCTCACAGTTTTACTCAACCACGAAGGAGAATTACACATGGCAGTAAAGGTTGGCATCAACGGCTTCGGCCGAATTGGCCGCAACGTTTTGCGCGCCGCCCTCGGCAATCCCGAGATTGAATTTGTTGCCGTCAACGACTTGACCAGCCCGGCAACGCTGGCTCATCTGCTCAAGTACGACTCGATCCTGGGCAATCTGCACCAACGAGATCACGCGCCGGCGACGACTTCATCTCCGTCGACGGCAAGAAGATCAAGGTATGGGCCGAGCGCGACCCCGCCAAGCTGGCCTGGGCTTCGACGTCGGCGCGCAGATCGTCATCGAATCCACCGGCCACTTCACCGACGCCACCAAGGCCAAGGCTCACCTCGGCACGACCGTGAAGAAGGTCATCATCTCCGCTCCGGCCACCAACGAAGACATCACCCTCGTGCTCGGCGTCAACGAGGACAAGTACGATGCCGGCCAAGCACAACGTCATCTCCAACGCCAGCTGCACCACCAACTGCCTGGCGCCGGTCGTCAAGGTGCTGCATCAAGGACATTGCGGCATCGTCAGCGGCATCATGACCACCATCCACAGCTACACCAACGACCAGGTCATCCTCGACTTCCCGCACAAGGACCTGCGCCGCGCCCGCGCCGCCGCCATCAACATGATTCCCAGCTCCACCGGCGCCGCCAAGGCTCTCAAGCTGGTCATTCCTGAGACCGCCGGCAAGCTCGACGGCTTTGCGATCCGCGTCCCAACGCCCAACGTCTCCATCGTCGACCTGACCTTCATCAGCGAGAAGACGACCGACGTCGAAGGCCGTGAACGCCGCCCTCAAGGCCGCCGCCGAAGGCGAGCTCAAGGGCATCCTCGGCTACGACGAGAACCAGCTGGTCAGCTCCGACTTCAAGGGCGACAAGCGCAGCTCGATCGTCGACGCGCCGCTGACCAAGGTTGTCGGCAAGAGCGTCAAGGTGCTGAGCTGGTACGACAACGAGTGGGGCTACTCCAACCGCGTCGTCGACCTGGTCGGCTTCCTGGCCAAGAAGGGCCTGTAAAGACAGTGATCAGTGATCAGTGATCAGTGGTCAGCTCTGACCATTGATCACTGACCGTTGTCCCAAACTGATCTCGATCACTGATCACTGAATCACTGATCACTGAAAATTCCCATGCGCAAAAACATCAGCGGCGGATCTCCCTTCGAGCCCATCATCGGCTTCTCCCGCGCCGTGCGCGTGGGGAACACCGTCCATGTCGCCGGAACCGGCCCGGTCGGCGCCGACAACGAAGACGCCGCCGGCCAGACGCGCCGCATCTTCGCCATCGCCGCAGAAGGCGCTCGCCGAAGGCCGGCGCATCATTCAACGATGTCGTCCGCACCCGCATGTATCTCACCCACGTTGAAGACTGGGAAGCAGTCGGCCGCGTTCACGGCGAGTTCTTCGGCAACATTCGCCCCGCCGCCACCATGGTCGTCGTGGCCGCGCTCCTCAATCCCGCATGGCGCATCGAAATCGAAATGGACGCCGTAATTCCGAAGCCTCCAATCCCGAGTCCGCTGATCGCGTCCACTGACCACTGTTCACTGAGCAACTGTTTTCAAGGAAGACATCATGCCCAAGCTCTCCATTCGCGACATCGATCTGGCCAACAAGCGTGTCTTCATCCGCGTCGATTTCAACGTGCCGCTCACTGAAGACGGCGCGACGATCACCGACGACACCCGCATCGTGGCCACGCTGCCCACCATCAAGTACGCCCTGCGGCACCAGCGCCAAGGTGATCCTGGCTTCGCATCTCGGCCGCCCCAAGGGCAAGCCGAATCCGAAGTACTCGCTGCGCCCGGTCGTCGACCGCCTGCGCGAGCTGCTCGACAAGGAGCTCGGCGACATCCGTCAATGTTGCCTTCTCGCCCGACTGCGTCGGCGAAATCGCCGAACGAGATGGCGCGCCAGCTCGAATCCGGCCAGGTGCTGCTGCTTGAGAACCTGCGCTACCACGCCGAAGAAGAAGCCAACGATCCGGCATTCTCCAAGGCGCTGGCCTCGCTCGCCGAGGTCTACGTCAACGACGCCTTCGGCTCCGCGCACCGCGCGCACGCATCCACCGAAGGCATCACGCACTTCCTCAAGCCCGCCGTCGCCGGCCTGCTGATGGAAAAGGAAATCACCTATCTCGGCAAGGCGCTTGAATCGCCCGAGAAGCCCTTCGTCGCCATCATCGGCGGCTCGAAGATCTCCGGCAAGATCGACGTGATCGACAACCTGCTCGACAAGGTCGACACGCTCGTCATCGTCGGCGGCATGGCCTACACCTTCCAGCGCGCGCTGGGCGTCACCACCGGCAAGTCGCTCGTCGAAGAAGACAAGATCGACATGGCCAAGGACGCGCTGGAAAAGGCCAAGGCAAAGGGCGTGAACCTGCTGCTTCCGGTCGACAACATTCTCGCCGACAGCTTCGCCAACGACGCCAAGACCCAGCCGTGGGATACTCAGCAAGGACTTCCCTGCCGACTGGCAGGGCCTCGACATCGGCCCCAAGTCCGTCGCGGCCATTGAAGAAGTTGTCGCACGGCGCCAAGACCATCGTGTGGAACGGTCCCGCAGGCGTCTTCGAGTTCCCGCGCTTCGCCGTGGGCACCAACGCCATCGCCAAGGCCGTCGCGGCCAACAAGGCAGCCACCTCCATCATCGGCGGCGGCGATTCCGTCTCGCGCCATCAACCAGGCCGGCTATGCCGACCAGGTCACGCACATCTCCACCGGCGGCGGCGCCAGCCTCGAGTTCCTCGAAGGCAAGAAGCTGCCCGGCGTGGAAGCCTGACAAATAAATAACCGATTCACCACAAATTGGGTGCCCCAGGTCTCGTCCGCCGCGGCGGATGAGACCTGGGATTCTGTCCCTTTTTTGCCCTCCGCCGCGGGATCTGCTTTGTTCCTGACACGATACGATAGCCTCATGCAGCAGGAGAACCCGCCGTGCCTTACTACACGCGAGTCTTTTCAAAGGACGAACAGTTCCCTCCCTTCGACGAACTCGCGCAGTTCATTCGTTCGAACCACCCCTATTACAAGCTGACGATCGAAGATGGCAGCGAGGAAGAATGGGAGACCCTTCTTCTCTCGGGTCCCGACGATGTCGAGGTCGCCCTGATCGAACGCACACCCGCGTTCGACGACCAGGCCGAGGTCGCAGACTTCATCGAAGAGACCCACGACTGCAAGCCTGAGAGCGGCGTTACATGGCTCCACGAGTACCTGGCCGACGTCACGATCCATCTACGCCTTCCAGCACCTGCAAGGTGCCGACACCGAAGAAGGCGGCAATGCACTCCATGCATTGCGCTCGCATCTTTGGGAACGCGGCGATTCGATCATGCAAGCCGATCATGAAGGATTCACCAACGAAGAAGGCTTCCACATCGTCTGGCAGTTTTCTGATTCGGTCTCAGGCCCATGGAACATGGCTGTCCTTCAGGACGGAACCTGGTACCACTTCAGGATGGATCTGGGTGACCCCGATCATCGAGCTGCTTTTCTGAACGGCGAAGTGCCCGGAGATCTATCTTCAACCCGTGTAACAGGCTGGAAAGCATAACTCAGTCTTTCCCGGTGCGGCTTGCCGAAGCCGTCGCGCTGTGTTCTTCATCACCCGGCAGCCACAATCCCGTCCGCTAGAATTGCTTGTGAGGATTTACGAAATGTCACGCAAAAAACTGATTGCCGCCAATTGGAAGATGTACAAGACGCCCGCCGAAGCCAAGGCGTTTGTCGATGCTTTTCTGCCGCTCGTTGCCGGCCACGACCGCGATGAAATCGCCCTTTTCCCTTCGCCCGTCCTGCTGCCAACGGTGATCGCCGCCGCCAAGGGCTCCAACGTCGCCGTCGGCTGCCAGAACATCCACTTCGCCGAAGAAGGCGCCTACACCGGCGAGACCTCCATCGGCCAGCTCATGGCCATCGGCGGAACGCATACGCTCATCGGCCACTCCGAGCGCCGCCAGTACTTCGCCGAGACCGACGAGATCGTCAACAAGAAGCTGCACACCGCACTCAAGCACGGCATCGTTCCCGTCGTCTGCATCGGCGAAGTGCTCGCCGAGCGCGAAGCCGGCAAGACCGAAGCACGTGCTCAAGACGCAGGTCACCGGCGCATTCGCCGGCATCACCGCCGAAGCTGCCGCGCCCATCGTCATCGCCTACGAGCCCGTGTGGGCCATCGGCACCGGCAAGACCGCTACGCCCGAGATGGCCGTCGATGCGCACAAGATCATTCGCGCGGAAGTCGCCAGGCTGCTCGGCGCCGACGTCGCCGCGAAGATGCGCATTCTCTACGGCGGCAGCGTCAAGCCCGACAACGCCACCGCGCTCTGCGGCCAGGAAGAGATCGACGGCGCGCTCGTCGGCGGAGCCAGCCTCAAGCCTGATTCCTTCACGGCGATCGTCAAGTACTAATCCTGCTTCATGCCATCCACTGGGTGTCCCAGGTCTCGTCCGCCGATGAGACCTGGGAGTACAATCACAGTTGGAACCAGAATCCTGCGGCCTCTCGTATCATGTCTCATGCCCGAAAGCATGGATGCCGTTCCCGTGATTCTGGCTGGACGCCCGAACACACGTCCTGTCGCAGCACCGTCGCGTGACCTTTACATCGATCGCCTGCGCAGCGTCATGACCGCTTTCGTCATCCTTCATCACACTGCCATCACCTACGGCGCGGTTGGCGGCTGGTTCTACTATGAGCTTCATCCCTCCGGTTCAATCTCCAGCCTGCTTCTCACCATGTTCTGCGCTACCAATCAGGCCTACTTCATGGGCTTCTTCTTCCTTCTTGCCGGCTACTTCACGCCAGCGTCGCTCGAGCGCAAAGGTTACGCAGGATTCATCGGCGACCGCTTTCTGCGCCTTGGCCTTCCGCTGCTCGCGTTCATTCTCTTTCTAGGTCCGCTGACGGATGCAATCGCTGCAGTTGCGAAGTGGCCGCAGCTTTTGGCGGACGATTGAGTTTCTTTGGAATCACAGAGTCGTCGGCAACGGCCCGCTCTGGTTTGCGCAGGCTCTGCTTGATTTTCAGCCTCGGCTATTGCGCCTGGCGCGCAGCGTTCGGTTCGCGCCTCTTCGACTCCGCGCGCGCATCAAGGTCTGTTCCTCCATATCGCTCGTGGCTCCTCTGCGGCGCTCGGCGTGGGCGCGGTCGCACTTGCCATCCGTCAATTCGTTCCGACCGGCGTGAACATCATCGGACTGCAACTCGGCTACTTCTCGCAGCTACACATTTCTCTTCGCAATCGGTATCGCCGCCTGGCGTTATGACTGGTTGCGGCAGCTCGAGTGGAAACACGCCCAACCGTGGATTGTCGCGCTAATCGTCGCATGGCCATGCCTTCCCATCGGCATCGCGGTGGCCAGCGCGCGTTACGGCCCAGGCAAAGCCAGTTTCGGCGGCGGATTCTCGTGGCCCTCCATCCTCTATGCCTTCTGGGAACCCTTCGTTGCCTGGGGACTCGATCGCTGCATGGCTGCTCATCTTCCGCGAACGGATGAATCAACCATCGCAGTTCTGGTCGTGGCTCAATCGCCGTGCGTATGCCGTCTACATCATTCATCCACCAGTGCTCGTTGGCATCAGCTCTCCTTCTTCACGCATGGCCCGCGCCCCCGCTCGTCAAGTTCGCCGTGACCGGGACTTTGAGTTGCATCGTGTCCTGGCTCGTCGCTGACCCTCTTGTGCGATTGCCCGGCATGCGTCGCGTCATCTAGCACCAGCGCCATTGCCAGAAAGTCCATTGTGCGCAACCGTCATCATCTGCGCGCAGCTGAATTCAGAGACAACTTCTCCGCAGGCTCACGCCATCTGAGTTCCGAGGGAGAATAAGGATGGCAACCAAGAAGGCAACGAAGAAGAAATCAAGCAGCAGCACAAAGAAGAGCGCCGCAAAGAAATCGTCCGGCCGCAAGTACTCTCCGTCCGCCGGCAAGAACGTCGAGACAGAGATGCACGAAATGAAGAAGGGCAAGCTGAAGTCTGGGCGTAGCGGTAAAAAGGTCACGAACCCCAAACAGGCAATTGCCATCGGCCTCTCGAAGGCTCGCAAGGAGGGCAAGAAGGTGCCGGCAAAGAAATCGTGACGAACTGCGCGCTTAGATCTTTGCGCGCAGTTCGCCGTTTTCAATCACAGCTTCAAAGACCGTGGCCTTCACGTTCGGGTCCTGCTCCGATTCACCCGTTCGCGCGTCGAACGCGTACGAGTGCCACGGGCAGACGACGCGGCAACCCTCGATGGTGCCTTCGCTCAGGGGCCCCTCCTCGTGCGGACAGACACCGTCAAGCACGGCAATGGTTCCTTCCACATTGGCAACGCAAAGCGGACGGTCGCCAACGATAAACTCACGAACCTCGCCGACGGCGGGCAACTCAGCTTGCGAACAGATCCGCACCAATTGAGACATCGATTTCGCTCCCTCGCGCGTACCGCCCTGGATACGGCATCCGGCTCGCCGTGCCCGGACCGTGCAATTTAGGATACTAGTGTGCTGCGGTCCTGAAGCATAGCGCAAATGAGCAAGCCAATCCCCGGCAAAAAAAGTGGTTCCCGGCCGCCCCCCTCGCCGTCCTCCGCACACGCGAAGAAGCCGCCCCGCGCACAGGGGCCCTCTTCTGCGCCGAAAACCGTTTCGGGCCGCTGGCTGATCGTCGCCATCTCCTCCCTGGTCATCGCCGCGGGCGTCTGCGCGTGGCTCACGTTGTGCCTGCTCTTCTGGCAGGGTAGTTGGCAATTGCTCTATCACCCAACCTCCGCCGTCGTGCGCACACCCGCAGGCGCCGCCCTCGGATTCGACGTGATTCAGTTCGCCGACACTCCGGCTGGCGTTCCGCAGCTGCGAGGCTGGTGGATCCCGGCCGCCACCCCGGCGCGCTGCACCGCACTCTACCTGCACGGCGCATCGGGCAATCTTGGCGATACCGTGGATGACCTCGCGCGCATGCATGCGGCAAACCTTGACGTATTTGCCTTCGACTATCGAGGTTATGGTCAGAGCCTTTTCAAGCATCCCAGCGAGGCGCGCATGCGCGAAGACGCCGAATCGGCCATCGTGTATCTGACCGATACGCGTCACATCGCCGCTTCTTCTATTGTGCTCGTGGGAAAAGACCTCGGCGCGAACCTCGCTCTTGAAGTCGCCGCTGCGCATCCTGACTTTGCAGGCGTCGTGCTCGAGAGTCCTCTTGAAAACCCGGTCAGCGCAATCTTCAACGATTCGCGCGCTCACATCGTGCCTGCCCGCGCACTCGTCCGTGACCGCTGGGATGCGAGCGCGCCAGCCCAGAATCTCCTCATTCCTTCTTTGTGGTTTTATCGGACTCCAGCTGGCCGAGCACAGCCGAAGGAAGACCAACCCCCCGCATATCAGGCGACAAAATCCCGCAAATCACTTGTCTGGCTGGCTGACTCACCGGGAGCCGGGAATGACTTCCGCATTGCTTTGTCGCGCTGGCTCGACGATCTCGCGGTGAACCGCCAAGCTCGATAGCAACTCGCCTATCGCGGTATGTCCCTGTGAACCGCCTTCACCTGGTAGCGGGCCTTCGTCAATCGCTTCGCCATCTCTTCAGCCATCATCACGCTGCGATGCTGTCCGCCCGTGCAGCCGAACGCCACCGTGAGATAGCTCTTCCCTTCCTTGATGTAGTGCGGCAGAAGGTAGAGCATGAGGCTTGTTACCTTGTCCAAAAACTCAACAGTCTGCGGAAAGCTTCGAACGTAGGCAGCCACCTTCGGATCCTTACCCGTCTTGGCCTGAAACTCCGGCACAAAATGAGGATTCGGCAGGAATCGAACATCGAAGACCAGGTCTGCGTCGAGCGGCACCCCATTCTTGAAACCAAAACTGAGGCATGAAACCAGTAACTGATTGGTCTGCTCCTCCCGGCCATAGCGCTTCAGCAGGTGCGCTCGAAGTTCATGCACATTGAACGTGGAGGTATCAATCAGCGTGTCTGAAAGATTGCGAATCGCATCCAGAAGCTGCCGCTCCTCCACGATCGACCTCGAAACCGTCTCTGACCTCTTGAGAGGATGCGGTCTGCGCGTCTCGGAATACCGCCGCACCAGAATTCCGTCCTGCGCGTCCAGAAACACCACACGCGTGCGCAGCACTTCCTTGATCCGCTTGATGATGGCGGGCAGGCGATCGAGCGTCTGGCCCTCACGAATATCAACGACCACCGCCGCGCGCTCGATCTCCGAAGACTTCGCAACCAGTCCAGCAAACTCAAGGAGAAGCTCCAGCGGAAGATTGTCCACCGCTCGATAATCGAGATCCTCAAATGTCTTGAGTGCGGTTGCCTTGCCCGCACCGGAGATGCCGGTGAGAATCACCAGTTCCTTCGCCGACTTTGGGCTTGATCTGGGTTTCGAGACCGCTTTCCCGTCGCGTTTTCGGACACCTGATTTTCGGGGGGTCATGCGCCCATCGTACACCGATTCGGTGCGTCGGGGCATCTGCCGCAGCGGACGCCCGCCATCACCAAGGTTATGTGGCCGACCTTACGGAACCTCCACCAGCTCCATCTGTCCGTCACGCCTGCGATGCAGCACATAAAGATCGCCAGTTCTATTGCGGAAGATCAGCAGATCGCGATCGCGAAACTCGGCGTCCTTCACTGCCTCCTCAACGCTCATCGGCTTTATCGCAATTGCTTCCCCGCTCGAAAGAATATGGGGCTCGACAACCGCCGAGCTCACCGGAAATGAATGAACCGCAATCGCGGTCTTCACCTTTGAGCGGGTCAGCTTGCCGTTTTCTGTTGTCAATTCCGGTTGCACGCCGCGCCTGGGATGCGCAACGGGCGGTGCGGCCGCCACTTTTTCAATCTTCGGCAAGCGCTTCCTTTCAAACTGCCGGTCGCGATAGCGCAGCGCCTGGTTTTCTGCGTGCTGAATCGCGATGCGCAGCGCTGACTCAAGCGTGTCAGCCTTGCCTGCCGCCTCGATCGACTGTGTTCTCGCCTTCACTGTCAGCTCTGCAATCTGCAAATGCCTCTGCGCGCGAAATGTAACACTGGCGCGCGCTGTCTTGCCCAGTATCTGGGCAACCCGCTCCAAGCCCTCCGCAGCTTGCGCACGCAGGGCCTTGGGAACGGTAACGTGTCTCGCGGTGAACTCCACTTCCATGGTCAGCCTCCGCTTTCGTTTCTCCAGCGCCTCGATCTCACCGGAGAACTTTGGATTCTATAGCATTCGCTCGGCCCGTGGAATCCATTTCGGACCAATCGCACCCGGAAATTAAGGATACAGCCCACGAATTCGCAGCGCAGCTTTCGCCACATCACCTGGCCATCATCGATGGCAGTTAGGCAACCCACGTGCTACAGGCGCGTCGCCCTGGAAGTTCTCGCTCATGGCCTCTCAAGCTTGGCCGTAAAAGTGAATTCAGCGGCAGCCGCCTCAATCTCGCTGTTGATCTCGGCGCCAAGAAGGATCATCAGGCCTGTGATGTAAAACCACGTCAGCAGGATGATGACCGCTCCCAATGATCCGTAGGTCAAGGTGAAGCTGTTAAAGAAATGCAGATACATGCGCAGCCCTAGCGAAGCCAGCACCCACCCCAGGATCCCGATCACGCTCCCCGGAGTGAGCCAGTGCCACCGCCGCGTCTTGCTGTCGGGCGCCCAATAGTAGATCACCGAAAACGACAGCAACAGAAATCCGCTTGCTAACATCCACCCGGCGCACTGCGTTGCAATCTCACCTGCAAAGCGCAGCCCGGGGTCAGAAACGCGGTAGTCGATCATGCGCGCCGCGTAATCGGCGCATAGAAGCGACCCAAGACCCAGGGTAACGATGGTGGTCACAAGAATCGTCAGCACAATCGCGCAGATCCGAGCCAGAAGATACGATCGGGAATCAAGAATTTTGTAAACGGCATTGAGCGTGTCTTGAATCGCCGAAATCCCGGCCGACGCCGACCAGACTGCCGCGATCAGTCCAATGGTCGCCTTTCCTGAACTGGCTGCCGAAGTCGTCTCGTTGAATGTGCCCACCACCGCCCCAAGCGCTGCCGCTGGAATCACAAGCGCCATGTAATGGAGTAGTTGGAGGTATATCTGATGAGCCGATCGGGCCGCGAGGCCAAGCACCGAACTCGCGCAAAGGAGAGTGGGAAAGAGCGCGAACAGGAAGTAGAACGCCAGTTCCGCTGCGTGCCCGAACAGCCGGTCTTCAATGGTAGACACCCATACGCGTCGCGTCAGCATGCGAACCGAGACCCCATGAACGTGCCAAAGCGAGTCCAGGGGGGAAGTGGAGACAAACTCCCAGATCCGCCCGTCCCGGCTCTCCATTCGCTGTTCCGCGCCAGGCTTGTCGATCGCGATGAGGCCCCCTTCGCCGCGGATCCAGCCTACAATCACGCTGAGGCGTTGGATGCGGATCTTCCTCGTTCTGATGGCCGCCGCGCAGCCACATCATAACCCCGCCAACGCCAAGGCAAACCAACTCGCTTTCACGGAGCATCAAACGAGAAAATGGCTCGCCCGACGGATTGGCATGACCGTGCTATACAGCGCCGCCGGTGCGCTCGATGGCTATTTCAAGTGCTCCAGTCTGGGCTGCTGCTCCTTGCGCTCTGTTCTCGCGGCGCGGCACAGGTGGCCTCTTCCGCCTCGGATGCCCCACAGGATCGGCCCTCCAACTCCGCCCAAGCGCGTCTGCTCGACTCTTACGAGGGGCAAACCGTTTCAACCATTGATATCGCCGGCCAGCCCGACCTGGACGCCTCGCACTTCGCGGCCGCATTCGTGCAAAAAGCTGGACAGCCTTTCGCCAGACAGAGCGTCGATCAAACCGCGGCTGCTCTCAAGGCTGCAGGCAAATTTGAGAGCGTAAGAATTCAGGTGGACCCCGAAGCCACTGGCCTGCGCGTCCTGTTCATCCTCGAGCCCGCTGTCTACTTCGGCATTTTTCAGTTTCCCGGCGCTGGCCGATTTTCATATTCCCGACTCATTCAAGTGTCGAACTACCCGATCCAGACGCCGTTCAATGCCACGACGGTGGAAGAGGATCGTCAGCTTCTGATCAACTTCTTCCGCCAGACAGGCTTCTTCAAAGTCGAGGTGAAACCGGAGATCCAGGTCGACGCACCGCATGCAATCGCAAATGTGCTTTTCCACGTTGCCCTGGGTCAAAAGGCTACATATGGAATCGTCAACATCGAAGGCGTCTCACCCGAACAGAAGCCCGCGCTGCAACAGCATCTCACCACCCTTCTTGCGCGGATGCGCGGCGCGGCCATTCGTCGCGGCAAGCCTTATAAACGAAGCACGCTGAACAAGGCCGCTGGATACCTGCAGTCAAAACTCCAGAAGGAAGGCATGCTGGGAGCGCAGGTCAAATTGACCGGGGCCGAATACCACGCCGACACGAACAGCGCCGACATTCAATTCACCATCAACCCCGGCGCGAAGACTCAAGTACAGATTGCTGGCGCGCATCTCTGGCCATGGACGAGGAAGACATTGCTGCCCGTCTATCAGGGCGTCGGCGTCGATGAGGAAACCGTGCAGGAAGGTCAACAGGCGCTCGTCACATACTTTCTGTCAAAAGGCTATTTCGACGTTAAAGTCGACTCGCAGATGAATGGCAACGACAACGAACGCACGGTCATTTACAAGGTGGTGAAGGAGAAGAAGCACAAAGTGACTGAGGTCAAGGTGACTGGCGAATCACAGCTCAAGACCTCTGACCTTACCCCTCACATCACCGTACAGAAGAAGCGTCTGTTTTCTCGCGGCCAGTTCAGTGATCAGCTTGTTCGTTCGAGTGTCGACAACCTGATGGCGGTCTACCAGGCACAGGGATTCAGCAGTGTCGAAGTCGCACCATTGGTCACGAGGAACGGCGGAGACGCGCAGGTCGCATTCAAGGTCACCGAAGGACCACGCGATATTGTCAATTCACTCAGAATCGATGGCGCCAGGACATTTCCCCAGTCGCTGTTCGCCCCCAAAGGCCTGAAGGTCGCGACCGGGCAGCCTTATTCGCAGGCCAACGTGGTCGCCGACCGCACCGAAATCATGGCCAACTACCTGAAGGCCGGATATCTCAACGCAAGCTTCAGAGAGACGGCCTCCGATGTCTCAAAGAATGATCCACACCACATCAACGTCGTCTATCGCATCTTCGAAGGCCCCAAGGTGTCCACCGGAGACCTCATCACGCTAGGCCGAGTCCAAACCAAACAGCGATTGATTGATGCTGATGTATCCACCCTGCGGCCCGACCAGCCGCTGACTGCGACTGAGCTGCTTACGTCCGGCAGCAGGCTTTATGACCACACCGGAATCTTCGATTGGGCCGACGTTGATCCCAAGCGGCAGATCACAAGACAAACAAAGGAAGACGTCCTGATCAAGGTGCACGAAGCCAAGCGAAACGAATTCACCTACGGCATAGGGTTCGAAGTCATCAAGCGTGGCGGCAGCATTCCCGGTGGAACAGTTGCGTTCCCCGGCTTGCCTCCAATTGGTCTCCCGTCCAACTACAGCACCAACGAGGTAACCTTCTGGGGTCCACGTGGCACCGTTCTGTACACACGCAACAACATCCACGGCAAAGGCGAGTCGATTTCTTTAACGGGCTTCGCCGGTCGCCTGGACCAGCGAGCCGCTTTCTACTACATTGTTCCGAACTTTCGATGGTCTCCGTGGAAGACAACGACCTCCGCATCCTATGAACGGAACGAACAGAACCCCATCTACTCATCTCAGCAGGCGTTAGCCAGCGTTCAGGTTCAGAGGTTCGTAGATGCCAAGAAACACGACACTGTCTTCTTCCGCTATAGCTTCAGCAAGACCGATCTGACTCGAATCGAGATTCCAGAATTGATTCCGACTGAGGACGAACACGTTCGACTCTCGACTTTGGCCGCCAACTTCACCCGCGACAGCAGAGACAATCCACTCGATGAACACAAGGGTGTTTTGGATTCGCTCGAACTCGACTTCAACCCCACAGCCCTTGGGTCCAGCGTCAACTTCGCGAGACTAATCGGCCAGGCGGCTTTCTACAAGGAGGCGTACCATCACATTGTCTGGGCCAACAGCCTCCGCATCGGCCTTGCCCAACCGTTCCTGGACAGCCGTGTGCCCACGAGCGAAAGATTCTTCGCCGGCGGCGGAAACACACTCCGCGGCTTTCCTCTCGACGGCGCAGGGCCGCAGCGTTCGGTGCCGGTTTGCAGCACTGGATCGGGCAGCGCTTGCGTGTGTCCAAGCCCGGACTGCTCTCTGATCACCGTGCCCGCCGGTGGCAATGAATTGCTGATCATCAACCTCGAGGCCCGGATCCCGGTTCCGCTCAAGAAGGGCCTCAGTATTGTTCCCTTCTATGACGGAGGAAATGTCTTCCCCGAAGTGGGCTTTCGCGACTTCACGAAGCTCTATTCGAATAACGTGGGCCTCGGTCTGCGCTACTCAACACCGATCGGTCCCATTCGGATTGACGTAGGTCAAAACCTCAATCCGGTTCCTGGAATCAAAGCGACGCAATATTTCATCAGCATCGGCCAGGCATTCTGACGAGGCGCACAAATGGACAAGGTCAATCCCAACACTCCCGATCAACACAATCCCGTTCCCGGCCCGCTGCGTCGGCGATTGCTTTTTGCCGTCAGGTGGTTCGCGGCGCTCGTCGTCTTTCCCATTTTGCTCGGCGCAATCGTGCTCTCGCTCTTCGTCAACAGCTCTCGCTTCCATTCCTACATCATCGCGACTGTGGAGAAGCAAGCCAGTAACAAGCTCGGTGTTCCCGTGGTGCTTCAGAACATCACTCTGCACCTTTCCACGCTCAGCGTTGATCTCTACGGCCTCACCGTCAGCGGCGCAAATCCGCATCCGAATCCGCCTTTGTTGCAGGTGCAGCACATTCATGCAGGAGTCAAGATCGTATCCATTGTCAGGAACAAATGGTATCTCGATGACCTTCGCATCGATCGGCCGGTAATCCGGATCTACGTCGATCGTGACGGTGCCTCCAACATTCCCGCGTTCAAGAGCAGCGGAAGCGGCAACAACAACGCAATCTTCGATCTTGGAATCCGCCACGCTGTCATCAATGAAGGGGCGGTCTACTACAACGACCAGCCCAGCGCCCTCGCTGCGGATCTTCACAATGTTGATCTCGACGCGGCCTTTAACGAGCTACTCCAAAAATACTCCGGAACACTCGGCTACTCGGAAGGGCGCATCACCTACGGCTCAATCAGCCCGCCGACGCATAGCATCAACATTCAATTCGATGCCGACCCAAACACGCTCCACTTCTCGCCGGCACAGCTCATCGTCGGCAAATCGCAATTGACTTTGAATGCAACTCTCGTCAACTACAGCGCTCCGGTCATTCAGGCGCAGTACAAGCTCGTCGCTGACGGCGCGCAAATCGCGCAAGTCCTTCATAACCCATCCATCCCTACCGGACTCGTCTCGGCCAGCGGCACCCTGCAATACAGGCAAGCCCCGAATCGCACACTGCTCGAGTCGTTGCAGATCACCGGCGATCTGACCAGCAGCCGCCTCGATGTGAAAGCTCCAACTGCACGTACGAGGGTTGCAAACCTCATCGCGCACTATTCGATCGCCAACGGCGACGCCACGCTTCGCGACCTGCGCGCGAACATTCTCGGCGGCGAACTCACAGCAAAAGGTGTAATGAAGAACATCGCCGGCGATTCACGCTCGCAGTTGAGCGCCGGGCTTCGCGGAATCCCTCTCGCCGAGCTTCGGCGCACCTTCGCGCCCGCTGACGCCGCACCCGGGGTAGCCGTGACCGGCACGCTCAACGCGAACGGCACCGCATCCTGGGGCAAGACGATGAGCGATCTCGTCGGGAGCGCAGATGCCACAATCTCCGGCCACGCTTCCGGCAGCCAGATCGCCGCTCTGCAAGAGCCCGGCGCGACCGAACCGGCGGCCAATGCCATCCCAATGCAGGGCGAGATCCATGCAACGTACTCTGCCCGGGATCAGCGGCTCGCAGTCAGCAAGAGCACTTTGCACACACCGCAAACCAATCTTGCAATGGACGGAGTTGTCAGCAGGGTTTCCCGCCTCAACCTTCAGCTACAGGCGAATGACCTTAACGAAGTCGAAGAGATCGCGAACCTCTTTCTCTCGCCCGCCGATAGCAATTCCCTGCATTCACTGGGCCTGGCAGGCGCTGCCACTTTTGCGGGGATCGTTCAGGGATCCACGTCGGCCCCTCATCTCACCGGTCAGCTTTCTGCGCAGAATCTCCGGTTGAATGGAACGGCGTGGAAAATACTTCGAACAAACATTGACGCAAGCCCAAACCAGATCAACCTGTCGCACGCAGATATCGAGCCCGCTTCGCGCGGAAAATTGACGTTCAACGCCAGTGCGGGCCTTTCGAAGTGGACTTTTTCGAACTCCAGCCCAGTGCAGCTTCAGTTGAACGCATCGCAATTGGATATCGCCGACCTCGCAACCCTCACCGGCCGTCAAATTCCTGTCGCGGGCACTCTCAGTGCCAACATCGCTCTGCACGGCACTGAACTCAACCCCATCGGCAACGGCAGCGTGACCCTGACTCACGCAACAGCATATGGCGAGCCCATATCATCGGTGGAGGGGTCGTTTTCCGGCGCTGAAAATGCGGTGCACGCCAACCTTGCGATCCACGCCCCCGCCGGCTCGGTCCAGAGCAAAGTCATCATTTACCCAACGCAGAAGACATATTCGGCGGAGCTAAGCTCGTCCGGCGTGCATCTTGACAAGATTCAAGCCGTGAGTGCGACGAACCGCGACATTTCCGGAGTCGTTACTCTCAGCGCAAAGGGCGAGGGCTCCTTTGATAATCCGCAGGGCGATGCTGTCATTGAGATCCCCAAACTCGTCGTCCAGAACCAGAAGATCGATGACGTCAAGCTTCAGATCAACGTTGCCAATCACCTTGCGGTTGCCAACCTCACCTCCTCAGCAGTTGGCACAGCAATCCGGGCCCACGGACAGGTCAACCTCACCGGCGAGTATCTGGCGGACGCCACACTCGACACACAGGCCATCCCTCTGCGCCCCTTGCTCGCAACATATGCTCCGGAGCAGGCTGCCGGCATCAACGGAGAGACCGAGGTTCATGCCACACTGCACGGCCCGCTGAAGGACTGGCGGCGTCTCGAAGCTCATGCCACCATCCCCGTACTCAAGCTTGCCTACGCTGATACTGTTCAGCTCGCGGCAAACGCACCCATCAAAATCAATTTCAAGAACGGGGTTGTGAACATCGAACGATCCTCCATCCGCGGAACAGACACCGACCTGCAGTTTCAAGGAACAATTCCGACTGCGACCAATTCGCCCATGTCTCTTTTGCTCGTGGGCACCGTCAACCTGCATCTCGCACAGCTGTTCGATCCCGATCTCAGGAGCTCAGGACAGTTAAAGTTCAACATCAACTCCAACGCCCTCGAACCGGGACAAAGCTTCGGCGGAAGCATCGAAATCGTTGACGCCAACCTGTCCTCGGCAGATATTCCAGTTGGCCTGCAGCACGCAAACGGATCGCTCTCATTCACGAAAGACCGCATCAACATCACCAGCCTGAAGGGCACGCTCGGTGGCGGAACACTCTCGGCCCAGGGCGGCATCGCGTTAAGCCCGGCTATCCGATTTGACATGGGCCTTGCAGCGCAAGGCGTCCGCATGCTCTACCCGCAGGGAATGCGTGAAACCATGGACGCGAATCTGAGACTCACCGGCTCAATGCAGAGCGCCCGACTCGGCGGGTCAGTAAACGTGACCGACCTCTCGTTCACTCCGGCATTCGATCTCAACAGCTTCATCGGCCAGTTCACAGGCGGCGTTGAAGCACCTCCATCTCGCGGCTTTGCTCAGAATGTCGCGCTGAACATTGCAGTTCGCTCCTCCAACGACGTAAATCTTGTCAGCAGAACCGTGAGCATCGGCGGATCGGCCAATCTCCAGGTCCGCGGCACGCTGGCTGACCCTGTCATCCTCGGTCGCGCAAATCTCACGGGAGGCGACATTCTTCTCAACAACAGGAGGTTCGTCCTGACCGGCGGCACCGTGCAGTTCGTCAACCCATCGCAAACTGAACCAAACATCAATCTGTCCCTGACCACCACCATTCAGCAGTACAACATCAGCCTGCGCTTCGAAGGGCCCATCGATCAGTTGCGCACGCAATACACCTCCGATCCGTCTCTGCCTTCGGCAGACGTCATCAATCTCCTCGCCTTTGGCACCACGACCGAGGCCGCCGCGGTCAACGCCACGCCCACCAGCCAAGCCGCTCAGTCCGTTGTGGCATCGCAAGTCTCGAGTCAGATCACAAGCCGTGTCTCCAAGATCGTAGGAATCTCACAGCTCTCAATCAATCCCGTGTTGCCAAACAGCAGCGCGCAGGGACAGATGGGCGCCAACATCACGATCCAGCAGAGGGTAACCGGCAACCTGTTCATTACCTATTCGACAAACGTTTCATCGACGGAGAGCCAGACGATTCAGGGTCAGTATCAGGTCACGCCGCGGGTAGCGGTAAGCGTCACGGGAGACGCCAACGGAAGCGTCGCTATCGATACGCTCATCAAGAAAAGCTGGTAGGCATCCGCCGCGCTCCCGGCAATTGACGCTAATATAGTTGAGCGATGATTGTGTCAGAACAGTTGGCGGCGCTACGATACACCGATCCCGACGGAGAACACTCCTTCTCTCTTTCCAGGGAGTCCAACTCGATCGGCCGCTCGCCCGATCAGGATCTTGTCCTGCGCGAGGCATTCGTCTCGCGTCGTCACGCCCTTATCAACCTGCACGATGGTGTCTACGAGCTTGTCGACCAGCAAAGCTCTCACGGCACTTTCCTGAACGGCATCCGCGTCGAGAGGGCATCTTTAAAGTCAGGTGACACTCTTCAATTCGGCTCATTGAAGGCTCCTGCTTTCCACTTCCAGGCTTCTGCATCGGAGACGGCGAGTGCGTCCGGCGTTGCCTCGGATCTCCTCTCCGCCCTCTCGGTCTTTTCTCCCGGCGAGGAAAACGTTCCCCAGCCTGCGCGAGAAATGGAGAAGCTCAGCTTCCTCGTCAATGCGGCGCGCCAACTCAACGATGGCCGGGCAATCAATGACATCTTCCGTGCCCTGCTTCAATTGTCCCTTCAGCTTACCGGGGTCGAGCGCGGCTTTGTCTTCCTTCGCGACAAAGACGCGATGCGCCTGGCTCTCGGCCTCCGCTCCGATGGCAGCGCCGTCGAAGAAGATTCGACCGTATCGCGTCGAGCGATGCAGAAGGCAATTGAGAGCCAATCCAAGTTCTCGCTCAGTGACACGCTTGCCGACGACAGTGCGGCAGCCTGGGCCAGCGTCGTGGCAAATTCCATCCGCAGGATCTACTGCATCCCGCTGCGCCGGCACATCTCCCCCGCCGAGCCAAATCGCCTCCTGGGCCTCCTCTATCTCGACAGTCAGATCGGCGGTGGCAACCTCAGCGAAATCGACCATCAGGTGCTCGACACCCTCGCCAACGAGGCGTCCACGCTTCTCCATAACGCTCTGCTCGTCGACACCGAACTCAAGGCGCGCCACGCCGCGGAGGAGCTTGCCATTGCCGCCGCGATTCATTCGAATCTCATGGCGATTACGATGCCGCAGATCTCTTACGCTGAAGTTCGGGCCAAAACCGTGCCCTGCCTCGCCATCGGGGGCGACTTCTATGACGCAATTGTGCTGGATGACTGTGTTTGCGTCGCAATCGCCGACGTCTCCGGCAAGGGCGTGCCCGCCTCAATCGTCGCGGCCACGCTGCAGGGCATCATTCACGCTCTCCTGCTCACCGGCCAGAGTCTTCCCGAGATTGCCGCGCTGGTGAACCGGTTCCTGTGCACACGAGCCGTCGGCAAGTACGCCACCATGATTCTGCTCAAGCTCTACCCCAACGGACGCGTTGACTATTTGAACTGCGGACACATTCCGCCGATCATCGTCACTGAAACGGAGACGCGCGAGCTGGAGGCCAGCAACCTCATCGTCGGATTGATCGGCAATGCTACCTATTCTTCATCTCAATGCCAGCTTTCGCCCAGCGACCGAATTCTCCTCACAACCGACGGCATCACCGAGGCCGAAGACAAGATCGGACGCCAGTTGGGCGACACCGGTCTCGATGAGCTGTGTCACTTGCCCACGCTCGATGAGATGATGGAACACGTCGTGAGATTCCAGGCCTCGTCCGAGGCCAAGGATGATTGGACGCTTCTCGATATCCGTTATCGGGGCTTGTAAACCTGCTCGGCCCCTAGGCCTTCCCAGACCTACTGGTCGCGACGGCGTCGCTGGTGCGTGGAAGGAATGCTCATGTCTTCGCGATATTTTGCCACCGTGCGCCGGGTCAGTTGAATCCCCTGCGCCTGCAGCATCGCCGCCAGCTGGTCGTCGGTTAGCGGATGTTTCGGGTCTTCGTCGTCAATCAGCTTGCGCACTTTGCGCTTCAGCAGCAGCAGCGGAGTATCCGCGCCCTCCGGTCCGTTCGATCCCTCTGAGAAGAAGAACCGCAGCTCAATCACTCCCTGCGGCGTATGCGCATACTTGTTGGCCACCGCGCGGCTCACGGTCGAAGGATGGACCCCGATCTCTTCAGCCACTTCCTTGATCATCATCGGCCGCAGCGCTTCGATTCCCTGATCCAGAAAATCCTGCTGCCGCCGCACAATCACTTCGCACGTCCTCAGAATCGTGCTCTTGCGCTGCGCGATGTTGCGCATGAGCTGCATGGCCGAGCGGAACCGCTCCTTTACGTACTCCTTGACTTCCTTCTCGGTGCCTTCTGACACCAGCATGCGCCGGTAGCGCGAACTGAGCCGCAGGCTGGGCAGGTCTTCTTCGTTCATTGAGACCACCCACTCGCCGCCGCGCTTGGTAAACACCACGTCCGGTTCGATCAGACGCGTTTGTTCGCGGTTGTACATGCGACCCGGCCGCGGATCCAGCGTGCGGATGAAACTCCAACGCCCGCATGCGCCTCTTCCGTAGTCGCATGCAGCGACTTCGCCAGATCTTTCACATCCCGCTTTTGCAAAAGGTGCAGGTGGCTATCGACGATCTGCGCCGCCACCTCCATGCTCTTCCGGCGCTCCGCCAGCCGTGCCTCGGCCTCCGCTCTGAAGTTGCCCGCCACGGCGGAGAACTCCTCGCCGTCTTCACCGTGCCGCGCATACACGTGAGCCAGTTCCGCCTTCTGCGCCGCAATCTGGATCAGCAGGCACTCGCGCAGGTCGCGGGCAGCCACTCCCGCTGGATCGAGATGCTGCACAAGGTCGACGCCCCGCCGGATCAGTCCGCGCAGAGCGTCCTTGTCCTTGCTCCTGGTTCTCAGGGAACTGGCAGAATGCCTCGATCAACTCGTCTTCGCCGACTGTCAGATACCCGTCTTCGTCCAGATTCCCGATAACGAACTCAGCGGCAAGTTCCAGTCCAGGCTCCAGCGTCAGTGCTCCCAGCTGCCACGCCAGGTGATCGGACAGGGTCGTAGGCTGCGAAAGAAAGTTCTCAAACGAGGGCTTCTCGCTCTCCTCATACTCCGGCTGGGTGCGGTAGCCCGGATCAAGGTAGTCCTGAAAGTACGACCCGAAATCAATCTCGTTGAAAGGATCCTTGGGTTCGGCCGCGGGCTCCGTCGCTCCAGCCTCCACACGCTCCACGTGCAGATCCTGCTCCTGTCGGCTCGCCACCTCATCCAGCATCGGAACCGATTCGTCAATCTCTTCCAGGACGGGGTTTTCCACCATCTCGGCATCGATCATCTCCTTCAGCTCGAGCTTGTTGAGCGCAAGAACGCTCACCATCTGCATCAGGCCCGGCGTCAGGACCTGGCGTTGTGCCACCTTCAAGTTCAATTTGGGTTGCAACAGCGCCATAAGAGGGACTCGATTCCCGCTTTGACTCACGTTCAGTGTAATTGGGTAGGAAGAACCCTGCAGTCCATTCCCCTGCTAGACGACTACGCTGTTCCGTATCGGGCGACCACCGTGAGGGATTCCCAGGTTGAACCCGCTCCCATCACCATGACGCATCTGGGATTGAACCTGCTCAACCCCCATCTTCCCGGCCCGCTTTCGAAGTCTGCCGCCTCAACTCAGCGAGAATCCTTCACCCAGATAGAGGCGGCGAACATCCACGTCGTTGCCCAGCTCGTGCGGCGTGCCGGCGCGGAAGATCCGCCCTTCAGCAATGATATAGGCCCGGTCCGTCACGCTCAGCGTCTCGCGCACGTTGTGGTCGGTGATCAGAATCCCGATGCCGCTCGCCTTCAGGTCGAAGATGATCTTCTGCAGCTCCAGACACTGCAATCGGATCGATCCCGCTGAATGGCTCGTCCAGCAGGATGAAATTTGGTTGAATGCACAAAGACCGCGCAATCTCAACCCGCCGCCGTTCGCCGCCCGACAGCGCGTATCCCCGGGTGGTGCGAATATGGCCCAGATTCAACTGCGTGATCAGCCGCTCGGTGCGCGTCCGCCGCTCCCGCATGTCGAGAGGCTGCGCCTCAAGCACCGCCAGGATGTTCTCCTCCACCGTCAGCTTGCGAAAAACCGAGGGCTCCTGTGGAAGATAGCTGATGCCGTAGTTCCGTGCCCGCAGGTACATCGGCACGCGGGTGATCTCGTTGTCGTCCACCAGAATGCGGCCTGTCTCAGGGGGCACCAGGCCCACGATCATGTAGAAGCTGGTCGTCTTGCCGGCGCCGTTCGGCCCCAGCAGCCCAACCACCTCGCCGCGGGAGATCTTCAGATTCACCCCGCGTACAACCTGCCGCCCCTTGTATGTCTTGCCGATTCCCTCAGCGATCAGTGTTTCCATCAATTTGGCTAACCAGCGCTCCCGGTCCACGAGCAACAGTACCCATTGTAATGGGAGGCGCAGACCAGCCCCCTTCCGGCCGTAGCGCACTATCTCCTCTTAAGGGTGCACAGAGTCTCGTGCTCGGTGGTACGTAGCTTGAATTTACCCAAGGGGAAGGCATTGAGTCTCCACGTGCAAACGACGCGCCTCTAGAACGAGACGAAAGATGCAGAGTTCAAGGTGAACCCTATCAGTTTTCCTAGTTTTTTGTGCATTGGAAGGATGGTAGTGTCGCTGTGTGTTGCCCTCCCCCAAAATCGGCCATTTAGGCGAGCGTGCAGGATATAGAGATGCGTGTCACCTTGGTTCCGCGCCTCCTGCATCCTGCCCGCGAGAGGCGGGTCTGGCATCCGCCTGGCCCGCTTTCTCGCTGTCGATCATCGAGGGATTAAGTGAACACGATGTTTCTGCAATCGAGAGCTTACTGATCCTTGTTTCTTTGTGGGTTCTGGTTGATTGCGGGCATCCGAACCTTACCGATCGGCAATGCAGCGTTGCCGGTTCTCTTCGGCGAAGGCTGGTAGAAGCCTGAGCACATTGCGCTCGTAAAAATGACAGTTCCAAAAGTTGATATCCTCCGCGAGTTTCAGGGGGGGATCAGCGGGAGGGATAAGCAAATGGAACGGCCTCGGATCCTGCTTGCTGACAAGAGTCCCGAATTGCTTTCGTGCGCGGCTGAAATACTGGCGCCGAGATACGAGGTAATCGGATTGGTTGACAATGGCTGCGAGCTGGTCTCCGAAGCAGTTCGAACCAATCCGGACCTTATCGTCCTTGATGTCACACTGCCATTGATGGACGGTATTGAGGCCGCCCATGAAATCCGCCAATTGGGATTGCACGCGGAGTTCGTGTTTATGACGACTCGCTCTGAAGCCGAAACCGTCTTTGCGTGTCTGGCGAATGGAGCGCGAGGGTACATTTTGAAGTCCCAGTTGAAGACCCATCTCGACCCCGCGATAGAGACTGTTCTCAGGGGCAGCACTTTTGCTTCTCATTTGATTTCGCATTGACCGCGCTTGATCTTTCTCAAGGCTAATTCCCGGGTCGTCGGGAGCGGGGTCTTCTGCCCCTTAGTACCTTGCTGATTCGCCAAAAGCTCAGTTCCCGCTCAATTCAAGAATCAGTTGGCCGCCGAATGTGATGCGCCCTTTCGCGCATCCGGCACCGAGGTTATCGTCGTGGTCCCGCGCCCCCCGCCCTCGATGCTGACGCTGTCATCGCGGCTACTGAAGACCAAAGCCTCGCCTGTCACAGTGCCGCGCACCGGGTCCGTGATCCGTGGCGGCGTTTCCGCGGTTCCCGTCAGAACATAATTCCCATTCTCGCTGGAGTAGACGAGCTTCTCCCCTGTTCCGCGACGCCCCTGGGACGACACCACGACGTGTCCCCGCGACGTCATACTGTCCACCTGCGCCGACGTCCCGTCCCTGCCGGCATGATTCCCCGGCGGCAGCAGAACCAGTTCCAGCTCGCTCGACGTCGTGCTCGCTTCGGCGGTCGAAGCGACAACGTTCCCCGCCGTGCCGCCGCGCACCACCGCCTTGCGCTCTGCGCTTGAGTACTTCAGATCGCCTCCGCGCACACGAATGACGGAGGGCTCAGTCGCCTTGGCTGTGCTGTCCTTGCCCGCCAGCGAAGCCGCGCTCACCATCACCACTTGCACCGGTTCAGCCGCATTCGCACTGCGCGCCGTCAGCGTCTGCCTTGTCCGGTCAAGCACGATCACAGGAGCAGCAATCGAGTTCCCCTGCTGCCACAGCCGCGCCTTGCCCTGAAACGTCACTTGCCCGTTCCCCCGGTCCAGCCTCGCCTCCGACGCAACCGCATGTGCGGGACCCTGCGCGCCAAGCGAAACGCTGCCCGTCCCGCCATTCGTCCCTGTTGTCCCGTTTTTTGGCTTTGCATCGCCCGGCGCGTTGCCGAACCACGTTGCCTTCACATTCCCGTGTGCCGCTGCGTCGCCCGACGCCTGCGACACGTCAATCCTGTCCGCTGCAATCTGGAGTCCGCCGTCCGTCACCCGCGGACTCTGCGTCAGGCGCAGCCATTCTCCTGCTCCCTCGTACACCGCCTGCCCTGCGGTCGCGCGCATCGCCGGTTCCGCGGGAGCGCCAACCCGCGCCGCCGGCGTCTGCTCGAGCACAACGTTGCCTGTCACCGTCGCCGACTCGATCTCCATGCTGCCTGCCGCCTGACCGTGTCCACTTCCCTTCGCGGGTCTCTCTCCGGCAGCAAGATGCGCCACCAGTTTGTCTCCGCTCGTCGTCTGGCGGATTCCCGCAACGGTGGTTTGTTCGATGCTCGCGTGTCCGGTCCCTTCGATCGCCGTCAGGCTGCCCTTCGCATCAAAGGTGCCGGTCACTTCCTCGGCAGTCATCTTCGACGGCGAAACAGGACCATTGCCTCGCTGAGTCGCCGTTGTGACCACCACTCCTCCCATCCCGTGAATCGAAGCGGGCTCGGTCTTTCCCTTGCCGGAACTGCGAAACGCCACATCGACAACCGGGGACGCCCACGATCTTCCCGTCCGAATCGCCTCGTCCGTCGCGTTTGTTTCTTCCTCGCTCGATATCTGCACTCCCCGTTCCAGGTGTGCGCTCTTCAGTTCACCGTCAGCGGAGAACTTCATGTCCATGGTCGGTGAGGACCCGTGCACGTTCCGGTTTTCGGCGATCGAATCGATCGTGACTCCATCTTCCATGTGCCCGAACCGCGGCCGGTTCAGCTCGTCGAATTCAAGCGTCCCCTTCGGAGCCGCAAGTCGCCCGCCTGATCCCGTCACAAGTGAGAATCCCTGATCGGCTTCCAGTCGCTCCGCCGATCCGTCGTCTCGAAAGTTAATCTTCGCCGCCTCCGCACGCGCTACCGTGTCGCGATAGTTGACCGTAACCGCCCGCAGCGAACCAACCTGGCCGGCGCGCAGGAACTCCGCATGCTGCGCCTGCATGGTCACAGGCTCCTCTCCGCGTTTCGTCGTCAGTTCCACTGCATGGTCCAGCACCAGCATGCCGGCGTGCGCATCATAGGCTGCTCCAATGGCGCTGCCGCTTCCCTGCGCTAAGGCGAAATCGACTCGCTCCTTCGTCGACGCAGCTCCGCTGTTCCGATCGAACACGAGCCCGCTCGTTCTCACCTCAATCTCGCCGCCGGGCGCGGTCTGCGCCGCTGCTGCCAGTGTGCCGTTCATCGTCGCGTCGCTCGGCGTACGATCTGTCGCCTTGGGAGCAATGGCCGTCGCCGCCTGTGGCCGCATCAGCGTAATCACCACCGGCCCGGTCGCCGTCGCCAGGCCAGCCTTGGGATCGTAATCAAACTCCGCGCCTTCAATGCGGTCCACGCGGCTGCCGTCTTCCGCGTAGAGCTCGATCTTCACATCGTGCAGCTGCAGCATCAGCTGGCCGTCCTTCTTCAGCTGGACCTGCTTTGAAGCATGGATCTTGTAGAGCGTGTGGCCGCGCACCTCGTGCGTGTAGACAAAGCCGTTCGCTTCTTCCGCGATATTTAGGCCCAGTTTCTGGGGCAGGTCCTTGCGGCTGAAGGGATTCCTGAATTTAGCGAGCCCCAGAAACACGCCCAGCGCCACCACCAGCAGCACGCCCGCTGCAAGCACCATCGTTCGCAGCCGCTCAATGGTGAGACGCATCCGGGGGACTCTCGCCATGGCTGTCCCTAGTTCTCCATGCCAAGCCGCGCCGCCAGCCGCTGGGCCAGGCTCTCGCCCAGCTCACTCCACAACAGCCGCGCCGTAGCTCCCGATTCTTTCTCCAGGGCTACCGTCAACTCCACCAGCTGCCGCACGTTTTCTTCCACATGCCGCGCAGCCGTGGCGTCGAGTTCGATGTCCTCGTCCAGAAAGGCAGCATCGCTTCCAAAGTCAATGCGGATGTGCCCGTCCTGCTCGTAGGCGCCGTCCTCAAACAGCGGCCCGAACCCTGTCACGCGCACCAGCCGCTCCTCGCGCGACCATCGCGTGTCCAGGCCCTCGCGCCCGGCCTCCGCCTCCCACAGGCTCCAGCCGATCTGAAACTCGTACGCATAATCCTCATGGAGCAGATCCGTCGCGCCTTCCACGGCCAGCCTCGGCTCCAGTCCCCGCTCACCGCGCCCGTAAACCACCTGGAAGACAGGCGACTCGCTCCAACTCACCGGCCACACTGTGACCGAATACACGCGCGCCTCTCCGCCATGCGCGGCGAACGCTCCCAGAACCGCCACCAGCTTGTCAGGCATTGCCGCCAGCCGCAGATTCGGGTACCACAGGCTCAGATAAAGGGTGTCGGACATCTCTCTAAGATTGTAGACGGGGAGTGGAGGCGGACACGCACGGGAAAAGGGTCGTCCCGGACCGAGTTGGGTGGGTGCCCGGTTCATGAAGGCCGGGTGCCTGTAGATGATCAAGAGGTTGTTCCGGGGTCGGAGCGGCCGGGTGCCCCATCCATGCGCAGCAGGATCGCGCATGGGTGGGAGACCACGAACCCGCACTTGCATCTCCAGCAAGGGCTAAAGGCTAGAAGCTGCTTCTACCCCGTAACAATCTCGCTGAAGTCCGCAATCCCGGAAAACCCGCGCAGCACATCGTCAATCAGCCCCAGATGCGCCCCGCGCACTGCGGGATCCGGATCAAGCACCATCACCTTGTCGAAGAATGCGTCCACCGTCGGCCGCAGCGTGGCAATCAAAGCCAGCGCCTCGCCGTACGCACGCCTCTGCCGCAGCTTGGCCACCTGCGGAGCCAGTGCAGACGCCGCATCGTGAAGCGTTTGCGCTTCCGGGGCCAGCTTCGCGCCCTTCGGCGAGCCGATCTCAAACCCCTTCTCCTCAGCCTGCCGCAGGATGTTCTTGATCCGCTTGAAAGCCGCTGAAATCGCCTCGAAATCCGCCGAGGCCCGCGCCGACGTCAGCGCCTCCGCCCGTGCAATCGCATCGCGCACGTCATCCGCATCCGCCGCCAGCACTGCGTTCACCACGTCGTACGCAAATCCCCTCACGTCCTTCAAATAGAAGTTCAGCCGCTCGCGCAGAAACGCCGCAACCTTTGCGTCGCCCTGTGCCGCGCCCGCCACCGCGCTCAGCGTCAGCGGCAATCCTGACTCAGCCAGGATCTTCACAATCGCATTGGCCGCACGCCGCAGCGCAAACGGGTCCTTCGATCCCGTCGGCTCCAGTCCGATCCCGAACATCGCGGTGATCGTCTGAATGCGATCCGCCAGCCCCAGCAATCTGCCCCCCAATTGACGTCGGAATCTTGTCGTCCGTCCCCGAAGGTCTGTACTGGTCGTAGATCGCCACCGCCACGCGCTCACCAAGCCCCTGCGCCCGCGCGTACAGACCGCCGATGATCCCCTGCAGCTCAGTAAATTCCTTTACCAGTTCCGTGGTCAGGTCCGTCTTGGCCAGCCAGACGGCCTTCATCACAGCAGCCTCATCAAAGACGACTTCCGCGCCCGCCACCGCAGCCGCCAGTTCTTTCGCCACCGCCAGATTCTGCTCCGTCTTCCAGTGGTAGCTGCCAAGTTCCTTCTGGAACGTCACATGCTTCAGGCTCTCCACGCGTTCCGTGAGCGGCATCTTCTGATCGAAGTCCCAGAAGAACCGCGCATCCTTGAACCGCGCCCGCAGCACGCGCGCATTCCCGTGCCGGATGATCGCCTGCGCCCTCTTCGTCCGCCCGCGTGTTCAGCACTGCCAGAAAGTGCGGAGCCAGCTTGCCCGTCCGCGTCCTCCACGGCAAAGTATTTCTGGTGATCGCGCATCACGGTCACCAGCACCTCTTCAGGCAGCTCCAGGTACTCGCGTTCAAAGTCGCCGAGAATGACCGACGGCCACTCCGTCAGATGCACCACCGTCTCGACCAGCGGTTCATCCTCGCGCCAGCGCGCACCCGCCACCGTCCGGATTGCTGCATCGAGTGCCTTGCGTATTTTTTGCCTGCGCTCCGCAACATCTGCAACAACGCTCGCCGCGCGAAGCGTATCTGCGTAGCTTCTTGCAGTTGGAATAACCACGGAGCGGTCCCCATGCAGCACGCGATGCCCGCGGCTTGCGTTCCCCGCCGTGATCCCCGCAATCTCCAGCGGCACAACCGCCGCGTCCATCATCGCGACAACCCACCGCACCGGCCTCACAAACCGCTCCGGCTTCCCCGCGCGCCAGTACATGTTCTTGGCCCAGTAAATCGCCAGCACTTCTTTCGGCAGCTCGCTCGCCAGAATCTCCGTCGCAGCCTTGCCCGCGCGCTTCACCGTCGCGCCAACATACTCGCCCTTCGCGGTCGTGATCTTCTCCAGAGCTGACAACCGCCACGCCGGCCTTCTTCGCGAAAGCCTCGGCCGCCGCCGTCGCCGCGCCATCTTTGAACGCCACCTTCCAGGAAGGTCCTGTCAACTGCTCTTCAGTGTCCGCCTGTGCCGTTGCGCACTCCCTCTACGAGCACAGCCAGCCGCCTCGGCGTTGAATACGTCGTCACTTTGGACGCAGCCGCAAGCAGGCGCTCTCGCGTGAGCAGTTCATTCACCCGCCGCCCAAGCTCAGCCTCGGCCCCGGCAATCATGCGGGCCGGAACTTCCTCCAGCCCAATCTCCAGTAAAAAATCCGCCATAATCCCTAAGCTTTCTCTCGCATCCGCATTCAACCTGGGTGCCCCGCACATAATGCCTGGGTGCCCCATTCATGACGCAGTTTCATCGCGGCATGGGTGGGAAACCAAGAGCCTTATCTCCGCCATGCCCTCACTGCACGCCTGTTGCCTCGCCAACTCGCTAACTTAGCTGCCACTTAGCCAGCAGCTAGGAGCTAGCAGCTGCCTGTTGCACCGCATACGCCTTCGCCACGCCCACCGCCAGCGCGCGAATCCGCCCGATCACGCCCACCCGCTCCGTCACGCTGATCGCGCCCGCGCGCATCCAGCAGGTTGAACAGGTTCGAACACTTCAGCGCCAGCTCATACGTCGGCAGCAGCGGAAATCTCCTCTTCTCCGCCGCAGTCGCCTTCTCATCCGCCAGCAGTGCGTTGGCCTGCACCAGCAGTTCCTTCGCCTCAGCCTCGTACTCGTTGAAGTGCTGCCACAGCCTCGTCACGTCCGCATCCTCGAAGTTGTAAACCGAGAACTGCAGCTCCTCGGCAAGCCGCACCTCGCCGTACGTCACCGCCGCGCCGGTCTCCGGATCGCGCGCCCACACAATGTCGTAGATCGAGTCCACATCCTGCAGGAACTGCGCAATGCGCTCCAGCCCATACGTCAGCTCCGCGCAGATCGGGTCCAGATCCATGCCGCCGCACTGCTGAAAATAGGTGAACTGCGTAATCTCCAGCCCATCCAGCATCACCTGCCAGCCCACGCCCCACGCGCCGCCCGCGGGCCACTCCCAGTTGTCCTCTTCAAACTTGATGTCGTGCTTGGCGAGATCAATCCCGATCGCTGCAAGAGATTCCAGATACAGCTCCTGCACGTTCACCGGCGGCGGCTTCAGAATCAACTGAAACTGCGTGTGCTTGAAAAGCCGGTTGGGATTCTCGCCGTACCGCCCGTCCGCTGGCCGCCGCGAAGGCTGCGCATAGCCGACCTTATATGGCTTCGGCCCCAGCACGCGCAGAAAAGTCTCCGGCGCCATCGTGCCCGCGCCAACCTCCACGTCGTAGGGCTGCTGCAACACGCATCCGCGCTCCGCCCAAAACCCCTGCAGGCGGAACAGCAATTCCTGAAACGTGAGCGCTGAATTGTTTAACTTGGGTGCTGCCTGGGTTGTAGACACTGGCAAAAATCTCTCTCTCAGGGACTAAAGCCGATTTTATCAGCCGGTGCGCAATGCCTTACCGTCCACAAACAGGCGCCCCTCCCGTGTTTTTCAACGCTCAGTCCTGCCCAAAACCGTGGAGGCCCATTCAGGACGCGCATCTTGCGTTATAAGTGGGAAAGCGTCCCGCCTTCCCCACCTCACCACGGATACCGCCCAGCGGCCTGATCAAAAAACTCGCCGGTCGGGCCGTCGGCGGGCAAGAGCGCCAGAAGCACAGGCCCCGCTGCTCCTTCTTCGATTGTCTGCGTCCCTTGATATGCGTTCATGTCGGTAGCGACGAAGCCGGGAGAAACCGCGTTCACCTTGATTCCAGTCTCCCGGAGTTCATAAGCCAGTTGCACCGTAAGCATGCTCAGCGCAGCCTTGGAGGCGTTGTAACCAATGAGTTTGTAAGACGCAAAGTCCCACGCCGGATCACCATTCTTTTCGATCGAGCCGAGCCCGCTGGAGAGGTTCACGATGCGCGCAGCAGCCGCCTTCCGAAGCAGCGGCAGCATCGCCTGTGTCACCGCCAGCGTCCCAACGAAGTTCGTCTCCATCACTCTCCTGACCGAGTTCAGGTCGGCGGCGCTTGGAGGACCATCGGCAGAATCCGCAATTCCAGCATTGTTAACGAGCACGTCGAGATGTTGGAATTGCGCTTCAATGCTTGCCGCCGCAGCCTTGATGCTCTCGTGTTGCACGAGGTCGACGAGAATGAAGCGCGCGTCGAGTCCTTCGCCCTGCAGCTTTGCGGCGGCTTCTTCTCCCAGAGTGGCATTGCGCGCACCAACCAGCACGGTAAAGCCCACCTTGCCGAGCTCTCGCGCGATTCCAAGACCGATTCCCTTGTTTGCACCCGTAACCAGCGCGATCTTTTTCGGTGAGTCCGCCATGTGCGCCTCCTCAGCGTTCAGCAAGTGTACAGCTGTTCTTACGCTGACGAATTAACAGGCGAAATCGCGGGGCCGGTTCTCAAATCGTTTCAGACCAGTGGGTACCCCATTCATGACGTGCACTCTGCGTCATGAGTACGACAGCGACACTCCCCAGCGGGCGCAATTCGTCCCCAGTATCGTCAGCCCGTGATTTCTTGACTGATATACTCCCTTCACGCAATACGAGGGTGATTCAAGCATGGAGCTAACGGCCCGGCCAGACATACTCATCCGCACCGCCACACCTGACGACGCTCGCGTCTGCGGCCAGATCTGTTACGACGCATTCTGCGCCATCAACGCCGCTCACGGATTCCCCCACGACTTTCCCAACGCCGAGATGCCCATCGGCATCATCTCCATGCTCTTCTCAGCTCCCGGCATCTACTGCGTCGTCGCCGAAAGCGGCGGCCGCATCATCGGCAGCAACGTACTCGACGAGCGCTCCATTATCCGCGGTATCGGCCCCATCACCATCGACCCAACGGTCCAGAACCGGGGCGTCGGTCGCAAGCTCATGGAGGCTGTCATCAACCGTTCCCACGAGCGCGGCGCGGCCGGGATCAGGCTCGTGCAGGCTGCCTTTCACAATCGCTCTCTATCCCTCTACGCGTCGCTCGGGTTCGACATCCGCGAACCACTCTCCTGCATGCAGGGACGAACTGCCGTGCGAACCATCCCCGGCTGCGAAGTGCGATCTGCCAGCCCGGCCGATCTTGACGCATGCAACGTCCTCTCGCAGCGCGTTCACGGCTTCGATCGCGCCACCGATCTTGCGCTGGCAATCCAGCATGGCACGGCGCGCGTAGTCGAACGTGCTGGTCGCGTCACGGGATATTCTTCGAATCTCGCGTTCTTCGGCCACTCCACGGCCGAGACAAACGTGGACTTGCAAGCGCTCATCGCTTCCGCTGAGTCCTTCGACGGCCCGGGCATCCTCGTGCCTCCGCGCAACAACGCCCTCTTCCGCTGGTGCCTGGCGAACGGCCTTCGCGTCGTCCAGCCAATGACGCTGATGAGCGCCGGACTCTACAACGATCCCGCAGGAGCCTGGCTGCCATCGGTTGTCTTCTAAAACAGCTCGGACGATTGCCCACTTCGATTCGCGCAGATCGTTCAAAGATCGGCGCCCTGAAGAACCGACGGATCCTGCCTCGACTCGTTCGTCCGTTCGCGGTTGTCACTCACGAGGGATCGCAGACGCTGGCGAACCCTACTGTCACTTCTTACAGCTATCGGCATGCTTCTCTGCGTGCTATTCAGAATTGTCCGCCTTCCCCGATCCCGCGGATTTCTCGATCGCCCGTAATACCGTTCGGATTCGACTTTCACTTCGGCGAACTGAATGGAGTGGCACTTCGCAAGACCTGAAAGACATCTGACATTGCGGAATCGCATCCGTCGAACCATTTCCCTTGAGGAAGTGGGGCCGCCCGAATGCACGCGAGACGAAGATCAACAACGGCGCAAGACCAGGAGAAAATCATGAAGAGCAGACTGAGCAAGCCGTGGTTGTTCGCGGCTTTGTGCGCCATTGCTTTGCAGTGCCTTATGTACGACGCTCGCGCACAGGCAAAGAAGCCCAACATCCTCGTCATCATGGGTGACGACATCGGCTGGTACAACACCAGCATTTACAACCGCGGTGACATGGGCTACGAGACACCGAACATTGACCGCATCGGCAAGGAGGGCGGTCTGTTCCTGGCCTGGTATGGGCAGCAGAGTTGCACCGCCGGCCGCGCTGCCTTCATCACCGGTCAGTCACCCATTCGCACCGGACTAACTAAGGTGGGCGTACCAGGGGCGGACCAGGGACTGAGTTTCAAAGATCCGACAGTCGCACAAGCCTTGAAGACGCAGGGTTATGCAACAGCACAGTTCGGCAAGAACCACCTCGGCGATCGCAACGAATTTCTCCCTTGTGTACACGGCTTCGATGAGTTCTTCGGCAATCTTTACCACCTGAACGCCGAAGAGGAGCCGGAAGATCCCGACTATCCAAAAAATCCAACCTTTCGCCAGCATTTTGGACCTAGAGGAGTGCTGCATTGTTGGGCTACCACAACCGATGATCCGACGACCGATCCTACCTTCGGGAAAGTAGGCCCGCAAAGGATCGAGAACACCGGCCCGCTGACAGTAAAGCGCATGCAAACGGTCGACGACGAATTCACCGACGCCGCGCTTGCATGGATGGACAAACAGGCCAAGGCCGGCAAGCCGTTCTTCTGCTACGTAAACTCCACGCGTATGCACATCTTCACCCACCTCAAGCCCGAATCTGAAGGCAAGACAGGTCTCGGGCTCGAGGCCGATGGCATGGTCGAGCACGATGGCCATGTCGGGCAACTGCTGAAGAAGCTCGATGACCTGGGCGTCGCAGATAACACCATCGTCGTCTACACCTCCGACAATGGAGCGGAAATGATGACGTAGCCCGACGGCGGGAGCACACCATTCCGCGGCGAAAAGGCCACCAACTGGGAAGGCGGCTACCGCGTCCCCACGCTAATCCGCTGGCCCGGTGTTATCAAGCCGGGAACGGTCTACAACCAGTTCTTTGCGCCTGAGGATTTCCTGCCGACGCTTGCGGCCGCAGCGGGCAACCCCGACATAGTGCAACAGTGCATGACGAACTGCAAGCTCGGGAACGACACTTTTCACGTCCATCTGGACGGCTACAACCTGATCCCGTTCTTTAAAGGCGAGGTAAAGGAATCGCCTCGAAAGGATTTTCTCTACTGGAGCGACGATGGAGACCTTTTCGCCATTCGCTACGATCGTTGGAAGGTCACCTTCTATCAGCAAAATCATGAGGGCCTTGACATCTGGATGAAGGAATACGAAAAGCTTCGCGTTCCGAAGATCTTTGACCTCCGCGCGGACCCGTTCGAACGAGGTGACGGATCGTTCCTGTACAACGACTGGATGGTGCACCGGGTCTTCTTCGCCTACGGGGCCCAGGTTGTGGTTGCGCAGTGGCTTCAAAGCTTCAAGGACTTCCCGATCCGGCAGAAGCCCGCGAGCTTCAATCTCGACGAGGTGATGAGGAAACTCTCCCCATCGACAGACTAGTCCCGAGAGTCTCGACCATGACGTGAATGTGAGTAACCCAGGTCTCGATTCTGAGACCTGGGTTACTCACAACCGCGCCAGCGCCTCCGCCGACTTCAGCTTCCGTTCCATGTGGCGCTCCAGCGCCTGAAGCGTAAACCGCCGCAGATCCTGTCCGCGCCTGCGCGGCCACGGCTCACCGGCAAACGTCGCCACCGGCGCGCGCATCATCCGCATCGCCATCTGCCATGAGTCCGCTGACAGCTCGCTCGCGTTTCCGTTCCGATGCACATGGCAGAACAGCCCGTCGGCGTGATCGTTGAAGCTTGTCTCTCCCGGCACCAGCGTCTCACCGCACGTCGTGCAGTGCCCAATATCCGGCAGCAGCCCCATCAGCCGCGTCATCCACAACTGGAAATATGTGAGCGGCATCCACGGCTGTTCCACCGTCGTCTGCTCCAGCACAGCGAGCACCAGCCGGAACACCGTCTCCTGCGGATCGTGATCGGGCAGCGCCTCTTCCAGCACCTCGGCAAACAGGCTCAGCACCGTCATCCGCACATGGTCCACCGGCGCACTCAGCGGCGACCGCACAATCTCCAACTGGTCCAGCCGCACCAGCTCCTGCCGTGGCCGCTCAACAAAGAACGCCCGCGCCACAGTCATCGGTTCCAGCGCGCCGCCAAAGCGCTTCCGCGACTTCAGCGCCGACTTCGCCACGCCTCTCATCTTGCCGAAATCGCGCGTAAGAAAGCTCACCACCAGGTCGGCTTCATGCACCGGCCATGTGCGCAGAACCACCGCCTCTGATGTGAGCACTCCCATGCGATTCCATCATCGCATCTGCAAATGCTTGACGACGAAATCAGGACGGCTCAGAACTGCTTCACCAGCACCAGGCTCCACGGCTCGATGCTTCGCTTCAAGTCCAGATTGCCCGCGGCATCCGCGCGAACCATTTCCTTCTTCGTAGCCCATGCCGCCTCGCGCAGCGCCCGTGTCTGCTCAATATTTGGCGGCTCGGGCTTGCCCATGCTCTCCCACACCGCCACGGCATTGCCGTGCTTGCGATCCACCGTCTCGATCGAAAAGGATGCATTCGGAGCTAATCCGCGCAGATGAATCTCCAACTCGCGCGCGCTCCCGCTTGCATCCATCGCGTCCGCCTCCTCCAACGTCTTCGTGTCCGGCAGCGCGATCTTCTCCTCCGCCGGATAGTTGTACGCCAGCGCCGTCACGCGCCCTGACGCCTTGTCGCGCGTCACGATTGCGCCGTCCGTCCGCTCGACCAGCTCGTCGCCCAGTTCGTTCAGCATGCGATAGGCATGGAAGGCAGGCTTCACAATTTCCTGATAGTTGATCAGCCCGAAGCATCCGTGAAACACCGAGTCTGTCAGCCGGTTCTCCTCAAACACATCGGTGAACACCCAGTACGACAGCGAATCCACGTACCCGATCGAATCGAGGTTCGTCTTCACGATGAACGCGCCTGCCGCCAGCGAGTCATGCGTGTGATCCAGCGGCGAAGGGCTTGAGCTCCACTCCGTCAGTTGAATCTCCGCGTTCGGATACTCGCTCGCATTGATCATCTCGCGCAGCATGCGCAGGTCGTCGCGTGTCGAGTTCACGCTCCGCCGAAGTTTCCCGCCGTTCGGGAGCTTCTTGTCGTCAATCGTGAAGTCCTGCGGATACGGATGCGTCGAGACAAAATCGACAGGGAGATTGTTCGCCTTGCAGTACGCAAGAAAATCCGTAATCCACACCGGCCGCCACGGAATCGCCAGCGGATCGTACGGCTTTCCTGAGGCAATCGCGGCCTTCACTGCCTTCTCGTCCAGATCGAAATTGCTCGTCGTCGGCCCGCCCACGCGCAACCCCGCATCCACCTTCTTGATGGTCTGCGCGGTGATTTTGTAGAGCTCGAAATACTGTTGCTGTGTTCCGTTCTTGAAGAAGCCGTCAAGGTTCGGCTCGTTCCACACCTCGAAGTACCACTGCCGCACCTCGTCCACGCCGTACCGCGCCACCCAGTGCTCCACTGACGCGCGAACCAGCCCGGCCCATTTGTCATAGTCCTTCGGCGGACTGCCGTTGGCCTGCCACCACATCGTGGTGCCTTTCGCCGTGGCCATCTCGCTTGGCGAAAAGCTCAGCTCCACAAACGGCCGTACGCCCTTCTGCAGCATGCGGTCAAACAGATCGTCGATGTACTGGAAGTTGTAAACCGGCCTTCCCTGTTCGTCTTCCCGATAGACAAACATGTCGTCGTGAAAGAGCCCATGGAAGCGCACATACTTGAATCCGCCGTAGCGCGCCGCCGTCTCCAGTTCCTCCTGCCAGCTCGAACGCAGGCCTTCATTCGCTCGGCCCGCTCCCACGACCTTGCTCCAGAAGTGAACCAGCGGCTTTCCCTGCGCTGACGCGTTCGCCGTCAGGCGAATCGACGTGTCCGCGCCCGGCTCCTGCGCCTTCACCCCCGCACATGCCGCGAAAGCCGCCGCCCAGCCCGCAATCACGACCCACATGAATTTCGAATGAATTCGCACAAAGACTCCCAATGTTTACCGAATACTTTCCGGCCCACAGAGCCACACGCATCCCTTCGCTCCGCATTCCGGCGCACCGCAAACGAAGATGAAAGAATCGGGGCTACTTTATTGGGAGGGAAAGGTGTTGTCAACCTTGGCGCACATGCGTTTCTCCTTCTGCTGATTAACGAAGCCGATGCGCTCCAGTGGCGGTTTCCTCAAGAAAGCGCCACCTTTCACCGAACTGGAATGGGCTGGATGCGAAGGAGAAATGCATCGAGTTGTCCAGACGCACAAACGCCCGCCGGGCAGTGCCACGGCGGACGCGTGATATGCAACCAACCAGACTTGCGCGAAAAGCTTAGCGCCCGAAGTGCGCCGCGTTTTTCGGCGTAAAGTGCGCCCACTTCTCCGGCACATCGTCCTGTGCGAAGATGGCCGACACCGGGCACGCCGGCACGCATGCGCCGCAGTCAATGCACTCGACCGGATCGATGAAGAGCTGATCGATCTCGCCGTGGCCTGCTTCGTCCTTCTTGGGGTGGATGCAATCGACCGGACAAGCGTCTACGCAGGCGGTGTCCTTGGTGCCGATACAGGGTTCAGCGATCACGTATGCCATCTGGGCTATCTCCGAGGAGTAAAGTCTCGACGCTGATAGTAGCATACGGCCCCAGAGGCTGACTCGCCCCTTGGGCTCCGGCGTTTTGCCATGCGGGAAGCGGAATCTGCGGCACCAAATCCGGCGATTCCAATCCCCGCCGCACCCTGCGAATCATCCACTCATTCCGCGATCCGCTCTGCTCTCCGCGCCGCCCACTCTTCCGGCGTGGGAATCTGCGCCAGTTCCCGTCCCGCGAACATGTCCTGAAACATCCCCACCAGTTCCTGATGGATCAGGCCGTTCGATGCCAGCACCTCGTGGCTCGCGAGCCGCACCGGGTTCCCGGCGAAATCCGTCACCCGCCCGCCGGCTTCCTGCACCAGCAGAATCCCGGCCGCCGTATCCCACGAGTTCAGGTTGAACTCCCAGAAGGCCTCCAGCCGCCCCGCCGCCACATACGCCAGGTCCAGCGCAGCCGATCCAGCCCGCCGCACCCCGTGAGAGCGCAGCGTGAACTCGTGATAGAAGTGAACATTCGGGCTGTCGTGACGCTTGCGGCTCGGAAACCCCGTGGCCACCAGCGACTCCGCCAGCTCCGCCGTCCGCGACACGTGCAGCGGCTTGCCATTCAGCTCCGCGCCCTTTCCCTGCTCGGCGGTAAAGAGGTCATCGCGCAGCGGGTCATAGATCACCGCGGCAACCAGCGACCCATCCTCTTCCTGCTTAAGCCACGGCCATCGCTGTTCCAGCCCCATCGACACGCAGAAGTGCGGAAACCCGTGTGCAAAGTTCGTCGTCCCGTCCAGCGGATCCACATACCAGCGGAACTCCCGGTCGAGCTGTTCGCGCGTGCCCTCTTCGCCGTACATGCCGTGCTCGGGAAACGCCTCGCCCAGCCGGCTGCGAATCAGTTTCTCCACGGTCCGGTCGGCAACCGTCACCACATCCACGTCGCCCTTGTACTCGGTCTCCACGCCCTGCGCAAAGAACTCGCGCAGCCGCGCTCCCGCCTCCCGCGCAATCTCCGCGGCTTTTGGAACCCACACATTGTTCGTCAATTCGACTGCCCTTCCCGTTTCGCTCACGAGGCGGCCGCGCTCACTTCCGCCTTAACCTTGGCTGTCCGCGGTTCGCGGCGCTTTCCCGCCTCGGTGATCGTCTCGATCTGGTGCTTGTAGATAAAGAGATTGGGCTTGCCCTCGCGGGTCAGGCGCAGCATCCCGTCATCGAAATACTCAATCCACCCGCGTACCACCTCGCCCCCACGGAGCCTGACGGTGACGGAAATCTGGCGCTCGCTGAGCGAACGCAAATAGAGCGCCTCTTGCCCGGTCTCACCGGGCGGAGGAGCCTTGGAATGGCGGCGCGAGGGAATCGCTGGAGTCATAGTGCCATTTTAGATGCAAAGCAGAACAACTTCGGCCACGAAATTCCGAGCGCACTCCAGCCGTAGCCCTTTCGTAATGAAAGCCTTCTGAAAATCAGAATCGTCAGGCCAGGTCAATCCGCTGACTTGCTGACTTGCTGCCCCTGACTCCGCCCGGCCCTTCAGTTGCTCTTGACCGGAGAATCGCCGTAGTACCCCGTCCGGTGGCGGATGTTGAACGAGTCCGGCGTCGCCCTCGGAATCGTCACTTCCAGCCGGTGAAAATTCCGCCCCGGCTCCTGGTTGTGCGGATAGTAGCCCAGCAGATATTGCGTCCGCAGGTCTTCACTCACGCGGGCAAATGCCTTATCCAGGCCGCCTTCGCTCACGTAGAAGCTCTTGCCGCCCGTCTGTTCAGCGAGGGAAATCAGCGCGTGCTCTCCGCCGATATCGCGCCCGGCGCTCGCAGCGATCGGCACATCGATGATGCTGTAAATCATCACCTCGTTGCGCAGGGCCTTCTCCAGCGCCTCATTGTAAGTCGTGTTCTTCGCCGTATCTCCGCCGTCAGAGATCAGCACCAACACCTTTCGCCCTTCCTTCGGGCCGAGCTTTTCGGAGCCGAGAAAGATCGCGTCGTAAAGCGCCGTCGCGGAGTCCCCGCGCAGCCGGTCGAGCCCGTGATCGATCTGCGAAACCTTGTTGGTGAACGGCGTAAGCTCGTACACATACGTCGCAAACTCGATCAGGCTCATTTGATCCCGAGGACGCATCAGCGCATGCACGAACCGCCGCGCCGCGTCAGTGTCTGCCTGCCGGTCCTTGTACACGCTGCCGCTCGTATCAATGGCCAGAGTGAGGTTCAGCGGCAACTCCGACTGCAGCTCAAAAACAGAAATCGTCTGAAGCCGTCCGTCCTCAGTCACAGCGAAATCCTCGCGCTTCAGCCCTCCCACGATCGCGCCGTTCGAATCCGTCACGTTGACAAAGACATTGACCAGCTTCACGTCGATGCGCAGAGGTGCGTCCTGCGCGGCGGCCGCCGCAAGACAAACGCCCATCGCCACCGCAGCCCAAACGTCGCCCCGCAACATCCGCTTGCTACGAAGGGTCATCTGCGCCCTCCACAGCCAGCCCCGCCGGAAACGGTTCTCCATCCGCCCACACGGCGCCGTCCACAAACGTCTCCTTCTTCCAGATGGGTACCGTCTTCTTCAGCGTATCGATGAGCCACCGGCTCGCTTCATAGGCCTGCGCTCGATGCGCGGAAGCCACCACAATCAGCACGCTGCTCTCGCCCACGTGCAATCTCCCGAGCCGATGAATGATCGTCACCTGGCGAACGCTGAACCTGCTGCGAGCTTCACGCGCCAGCGCATCTATCTGCTTTGCGGCCATCTCTTCATACGCTTCGTAATCAAGATGGAGCGTCTGCCGCCCGCGTGAGTTGTTGCGCACGATGCCATCGAACACCACCACCGCTCCGTCCTCGCCCCGCTTCGCGGCGGCAACCAGCGCCTGCGCGTCGATCGACTCGCGGATCAGCGCAGTCACAACGACCGGCTCATCAGCACTCTTGTCCAATGAGATCGAGGGACGCAAAGCTTCGCCTGACCCGCCGGAGACCGGCGGAAGCAGCCCGACCTCATCGTCGTCCCGCAAGACACGACTCATGCTGGCATACTCGGCATTCACGCTCACGGCGATTCCACGCATCGCCGCCGCAGCGCCGTTCTCGCCGACACGGGTCAGCAAATCCGCCACGGTGGAACCGCCCTCGAGCTCGACCAGAAACGCATCCGAACCCAGCGACTCCTTCAATACTCCAAAGGGAAACACTCGTACCTGCATCGTAGAAGAAGAATACCGCCTGCGAGTTAGACGCAAAGGACCGCAAATCGGGCTGGGACCATTCCGTCAAACACGCACGCCAGAGTAACGCAAAAAGCAAAGGCCGGCAGGTTCGCCGGCCTTCGATGACATACGGCAGAACAGGCGCGCTTACGCGGCTGCCACGGCGCTTTGCCCGGGACCAATAGGTGTCACTTCCGAATGCGCCTTCAAAAGCGGCAGAGCCACGGCCAGCACATCTTCGATGCGGCTGGCGTAGTGAATCGCGACGCCCTCGATCATCTCCGGCGTCAGATCCTCTTCCACGTCCTGGCGGTTCTCGGCCGGCAGAATGATGGTTTCCACTCCCGCCCGGCGAGCCGCCAGGAACTTCTCCTTGATGCCGCCCACCGGCAGCACATTGCCGCTGAGCGTGATCTCGCCCGTCATCGCGGTCAGCGGGCGTACCGGCGTATCGGTCAGCAGCGAAGCCAGCACCGTGGCCATGGTCACGCCGGCCGAGGGACCGTCCTTGGGAATCGCTCCTGCCGGCACGTGAATGTGCAGGTCGATCTCCTTGTTGAAGTCCTCCGACAGGCCCAGCAGCGCCGCAGTTCGAGCGCACCCAGGTCAGCGCGGCCTGCATCGATTCCTGCATCACCTCGCCGATCTGGCCGGTCATCGTGAAGCCGCCCTTGCCCTTCATCTTGTTGGCCTCGATGAAGAGGATGTCGCCGCCGGCCGGCGTCCAGGCCAGACCCACGGCCACGCCGGGCCGCTTCACGCGCTCCGCGACCTCGGTCTCCACGCGCACCTGGATGCCGCCCAGGAAGTCCTTCAGCACGTCGCGTGTCACGATCAAGCTTTTCAGTCTTGCCTTCGACCACGCGGCGCGCTTCTTTTCGGCATACCGTGCCGATCACCTGCTCGAGCTTGCGCACGCCCGCTTCGCGCGTGTAGTGGCGCACGATGTGCCGGATCGCAGTCCTCGGGAAATTCGATCTGCTCCGGCGTGATTCCGTTCTCCTTGATCTGACGCGGAATCAGGTAGCGGTTCGCGATGTGCACCTTCTCCTCTTCGCTGTAGCCCTGCAGCGGAATGATCTCCATGCGGTCCAGCAGCGGCGGCGGCACGGTGTCGAGCATGTTGGCCGTGCAGATGAACAGCACCTTCGACAGATCGAACGGCACATCGAGATAGTTGTCGCGGAACGTGTTGTTCTGCTCCGGATCCAGCGTCTCGAGCAGCGCCGACGCAGGATCGCCGCGGAAGTCGCGCCCGAGCTTGTCGACCTCGTCGAGCATGATCACCGGGTCGTTGGTTTCCGCCCGGCGAATGCTCTGGATGATCTGGCCCGGCAGCGCTCCAATATAGGTCCGGCGATGGCCGCGAATCTCGGCCTCGTCGTGCATGCCGCCCAGCGAGATGCGCTGGAACTTGCGGCCCAGCGCGCGCGCGATCGAACGGCCCAGGCTGGTCTTGCCCACGCCCGGAGGTCCGACAAAGCAAAGAATCGGCCCCTTCATGTCGGGCTTCAGTTCGAGCACGCTCAGGTAGTCGAGAATGCGGTCCTTGACCTTCTTCAGCTCGTAGTGATCCTCGTCCAGAATCTCCCGGGCCTTGTTGATGTCGATCTTCGATCCCGAGCTCTTCGCCCAGGGCAGCACCGCAAGCCATTCGATGTAGTTGCGGGTGAGCGAGTAGTCGGCAGCCATGGGAGACATGCGCGACAAGCCGCGAGAGCTCCTTCAGCGCCTCTTTCTTCACGTCCTCGGGCATGCCGGCTTCGTCGATCTTCTTGCGCAGATCTCCGACTTCGCGCTGGCCCTCGTCCTGCTCGCCCAGTTCCTTCTGGATCGCCTTCATCTGCTCGCGCAGATAGTAGTCGCGCTGCGACTGCTGCACCTGGTCCTGCACCTCGCTCTGGATCTTGGCGCGCAGCTGCTGCACCTCGAGTCTCCTTGGCCAGATGCTTGTTCAACAGCTCCAGCCGGGCCGGAATGCTCGGCAGTCTCCAGCAGTTGCTGCTTGTCGTCGGTGGTCAGGAACGGCAGCGACGAGGCGACAAAGTCCACCAGCCGGCTCGGATCTTCGATGTTCGCCGGCGATCGTGCGCAGCTCGTCCGACAGCGTCGCCGACTCGGAGACGATCTGCTGGAACTGCCCAACCACGTTGCGCACCAGGGCCTCGACACCCGACGTGCGTCTCAGCCTCCGCATCTTCGAGGGTTTCGACCTCGGCGACCATGAACGGCTCGGTTTGGACGTAGCGCAGCAGGCGACGCGCTCCACGCCCTCGGTAAACACAAACCGGCTCTGGTTGGGCATGCGCACAATCTTGTGCACCGTGGCCAGCGTGCCCACATTGTGCAGATCGTCGGGTTTGGGAGCGTCCAGCCGCGGATCGAGCTGGGCGGTCACAACGATCGAACGCTCCTCGCCCAGCGACTCGATCAGCTGGATCGAGCTCTCCCGGCCAACTGTAAGCGGCAGAACAGCATGCGGGAACAAAACGGTGTCGCGAACCGGCAAAACCGGAACACGGCGCGGACCTGAATTTCCTTTTCCGAGGTTATTTTCTGGAGGGCAGAATGGAAGGCTGATTTGGCATTGAGTGTCCTCTTATCAACTTTCCTACATTAGACAGCGCAAGCCATCGAAAAGTTGCAGGAAAGTCTTCCGTCGCCCTGGCTACCCGTCGGAATCACCAAGCCACTGATGATACGAGGGTTTCCGTCCTGGCGTTCCAGTGAGAGCCGACTCTGCGCCGCAATCTGCTCAATCCCTCGGCACTGCCGGAGTACTCAATTGTCCTATCGACCAAAACGGACGGGAAATGAATCGAAGCTGCCCCCGCCACCCCCAGCCAGGTCGCATTTTTATTGAAGGTCGCTCACTCCGCTTTTGTCAGACCGGATTCTTCCTTCTTGATCTGCTCGTCAATTCGCACCCAAAGGTCGTCTTCCGGCTCCGGGACATTCAGCAAATCGCGGGCGGCCTTGGCAATGGTTTCGAGGTCGTTCAGAAGAGCCTTGCAAAGCTCGCAATTCTTCAAATGGGGGTGATTCTCGACATCCGCTCCGGAACCGATCAGTTCCGCAAGTTGATCTTGAAACTCATGACAGCTCATCGACTTGGGATCCTGGTTCATCGCCGCCCCCCTTGTCGGAGAGAAATACGCAGAGCATCACGCAATTTCAATCGGGCTTTGTGCAGTTGAGACTTGCTGTTTCCAACGGAGCATTCGAGCATGGAGGCAATCTCATTATGCTCAAACCCCTCCACATCGTGAAGAACAAAAATCAGCCGATAACCGGCAGGAAGCGCTGCAACCGCCCGTTCCAGCGCAAGCCGGTCGATCGATCCGGTCAGCGAGAGATCGGGAGCGCCGAAGCTGCGACCGGGGCCGTCGTCAAAAGACGGCTCCATAGCCTCATCGAGCGACATCAGCGGCAGGCCCTTCTTGCGAAGGTGCATCAGCACAACATTGATCGACAGCCGGTGAAGCCATGTCGAAAACGCTGAATCGCCGCGAAACGTCGCAATCTTGCGGTGAAGCTGAAGGAACGCTTCCTGGGTCAGGTCCTCAGCCTCGGCCACGTTGCCCACCATCCGGAGGCAGAGTGAGTAGATGCGTCTCTTGTGAAGCGAATAGAGATGGGCAAAGGCGTGATGGTCCCCCGCCTGCGCTCGGGCAAGCATCTCTGCATCGGACGGAATTGCGGTGACCGGCTCAACGGCCGGGGCAGGTTTGCGCTGCTCGACCGCTCTTGCTGGTGCCGGAACGGCTTCCGATGGCGGCTCTGCAGGTGTCTTCTTTTGATACCTGGTACGGGGCATGCGCTTCCTTTTTCGAGGAGGGGGATCAGTCGCGCTGATAATTGAGTAATGCTGCGCCAAGCTTCTTTCCTCGTTAGTATAAGGTGCAGCAGTGAAAAATATGAGCTGCGGCATAGAACCGGGTGCGGCTCTCAAGTTATTGGCTTTGATGCTGCAAAATGACTTGGTGGGGGGTTGTCCCCGTGATTTTCTGGGAGAGAAAGTGCGGAAGCCAATGCCGGCACGGCAGCTCGGCCCAATCACCAGGCACAGAGTGCTCACGACGGTCTTCACCTTCGCATTCGGCGTGACGGCAGCAATTGGGGCCCAGACCGCACCGAACGAAGCGGTTCAGAGCCCTCCATCCGAACAGCACGGGCTCCGGCATCCAGGAACCGCGTCCCTCGCCGGATTGCAGGGCCTTCCCGTGCGCCGGATCAGTTTTGAAGGAATCAGAACCGACCGGCTCACAAACGTGTCTGACCAGCTTGCCCAGAGAGTTGGAGCTCCCCTGGTCCGGGAGAATCTCGCCACCAGCCTTCACGAGTTGTTCGCAACGGGACTCTATGAGACCGTTCAGGCTGACGCCATTCGAGAAGGCGATGGCGTTGCCCTGGTGTTCCGAGGCACGCCGCGGATATTCATTGGCAAGGTGACTGTGGAGGGCGCCAAAGGCGCCACGGTCAACACGCAACTGGAGCGCGCCTCACGGCTGAATGCCGGAACCCGCTTCACTGAGGAACGCGCGAAGCAGGCAGTGGAGCGAATGCGGCAGGCGCTGTCGGATGACGGATATCACGAGCCGGCGATCAACTACGTTCTCGCCCCGCATCCGGAGGAGCAGTTGGTTGACGTCGCCTTCAATGTCGACTCCGGAGTGAGGGCGCGCGTCGGAAGCGTGAGCGTTACCGGAGATCCCGAAATGCCTTTGAACGAGTTCATTCGCCACGCGAAACTGAAGACCGGCTCGACGATCGACCGCGATACGGGGAACCGCGCCCTCACAGGTGTTCTGAAGCACTACCAGAAACAGGAGCGATTGGAAGCCGAGATCAAGCTCGTGGCGCAAACCTACGTTCCCGAGACCAAGAGGTCCAGCTTTCAGTTCTCGGCGACTCGAGGGCCGGTCGTAAAGGTCAGAGTCGAAGGCGCCAAGGTGAGCGGGGAGCGGCTGAAAAGATCGATACCTGTCTTCGAAGAAGGAACCGTCGATGAGGATCTGCTCAACGAAGGCAACCGCCGCTTGCGCGACTACTTTCAGCGTCTCGGCTACTTTGACGTGAAAGTCGATCATCTGCAGCACACCCCACAATCGGATCTGGTGTCCATTACATACACCGTCGCAATGGGAGAACGGCGCCGTGTCGAACGAGTTTCTGTCGACGGCAATCACTATTTCGACACAAAGACCCTGGAAGAGCTGTTGAGCGTGCGTGCAGCCGACAAATTCGACCGCCATGGGACGTACAGCCAGGCTCTCGTGTCATCCGACATAAACGTCCTCAAGGGCGTCTATCAGAACAATGGCTTTTCCGAGGTGAAAATCACGCCGGAGACCCTTGCCGGAAACGTACGCACACCTGCTCCCGGACAGGTGTTTTCGCAGTCGGCGCAACCACTCTCGGTCATCTACCACATTGAGGAAGGACAACAGCAGCGCGTTGGCGACCTCCGTTTGGCCGGGGTTATCAAATCCGACCCTGAAAAGCTTCATGGCCTGATGAACACCGCCTCCGGTCAACTTTTCTCGCCGCAGAATCTGGCTGGCGATCGGGACGCGCTCCTGACGGATTATCTGAGCCGCGGCTTTGATCAGGTACGCATTGAAGTCGAACAGCAGACAGAAGCGGCGGACCCGGCCAAGGTTGATGTCGTGTTCCATATCTTCGAAGGTCAGCAGGTCTTCGTGCGCAAAGTGCTCGTCACCGGTCTGAATTACACACGCCCCGACACGGTTGTGCGCGCCATCACGCTGCATCCCGGAGATCCGCTTAACCTGTCAGCTCTCGCCGAGACACAACGAAATCTCTATGACTATGCTCTCTTCAACGAAGTCAATACAGCGATTGAGAACCCGACCGGCGGTGAACTTTACAAAACCGTATTACTGCAGACCACGGAGGCGCGCCGATGGACGATGACCTACGGTCTCGGCTTTGAGGCACAGACCGGAACCCCGCAAAACAACTGTAAAGGCATATTAAATACCGGAATTCCCTGCACTCCGGAGGGCAACCCAGGCATCAGCCCTCGTGTAGTGTTTGACGTCACACGCAACAATCTCTTCGGCCGCGAACAATCCGCATCCCTTCGGACGACCTACGGTCTCCTTGAGCAGAACATCTATCTTCTGTTCCAGAATCCCCACTTTTATGGCAATCGCGACTTCGGATTCACGTTCTCCGGCGGCTATGCGAGCAGTCAGGACGTAACCACGTACGTTTCGTCAAAGCTTGAGGCAGGATTCCGTTGGAATCAGCGCTTCACCAAACCGGGATCGTTCCTCTCGAGAGCCAACACCTTGATCTACGATTACAGCTTCCGCCGCGTGAAGGTGAACGAGTCGAGCCTTCAGGTTGGCCCCACCGAGATCGCGGCGCTGTCCGCAGCTGTGCGCGTGGCCGGACCAGCCGTAACCTGGATTCGCGACACGCGTGACTCGCCGATTGACTCGCACCGGGGCACCTCCTCGAGTTTCCAGGAATTCAACTCCAATGCACCATCAGGCGCAGAGGCTCACTTCAACCGGCTCGATCTGTCGAACTCAAGCTATTACGGGTTCAACAAGAACCGGCTTGTAATCGCACGCAACACGCGGTATGGCCAGGAGAGGGCATTTGGTCCGCCGGAGGGCTTGCTGATTCCTCTCCCGGAGCGGCTCTACGCCGGTGGTGCGATCTCGCATCGAGGGTTCCCGATTAACGCCGCCGGCCCCCGCGACCCGGAGACGGGATTCCCCATCGGTGGCGCCGGTGCACTGATCAACAGCACGGAGATGCGCCTGCCCCCACCCATGCTTCCCTTCTTCGGCGATACCGTCAGCTTCGTACTGTTTGAGGACATGGGCAACGTGTTCACCAATGCCGGCGACGCCTGGGCCAGCGCTCTCCGCGTTGAGCAGCCGGACCGCGACAAGTGCAAAGACCTCGCAACAGTTGGGGACCCGGACTCCTATATCCCCTCTGGACCGATCACGTCGACTGGCCACCAGGGCCAGTGCAGCTTTAACTACTTCTCTCACGCCGCGGGCCTCGGAGTGCGCTACCATACGCCCGTTGGACCGATTCGCTTGGACTTCAGCTACAACCTCAATCCGCCCATCTACCCGGTGAACATCAACTATTCGCTCTCGGACCCGTTTTCCGATCCACACGTCGGTCAAGCCAGCCACTTCAACTTCTTCTTCAGCCTGGGGCAGACCTTCTGATGCTCACACTGCGCATCCTTCGAATCACGACTGCAGCCTGCTCCGGCTGGCGCGGCTTTCTGGCCGTCGGGGTGGCTGCGGTTGCTCTCACTTCGGCCGTCGCGCAGGCGCCCGAAAGCGCCTCGACAGTGACCCTGGACCGCGTAGTAGCCGTGGTGAATCGCAAGGCAATTCTCATGAGCGACATCGAAGACGAATTCAGGATATCCGTCCTCGATCCCAGCCGTGCCGCGGCCAGTGAGATGACTCCCAGACAGGCGCTTCAGCGGCTCATCAGCCGCACGCTCATCCAGCAGCAGATCCAGCAGGAAGACATTGAAGCCGTCCAGCCAACCGCGGAAGAAATCGCCGCCCGCCTGAAGGAGATACGAAATGAGCTTCCGGTCTGCGTCCGCGGCAACTGCAGTTCGGATGCGGGATGGAAGGCTTTTCTCGCCGGCAATGACCTGACACTGGAACGCGTTGACGCGTATCTACGCACTCGCATTGAAATTCTCCGCTTTATCGAAATGCGCTTCCGCCAGGGCATTCGCATCGACCCCGGAGACGTCCAGACCTACTACCGCGAAATGCTTCTTCCCCTCTACCCGCCTGGCCAGACACCTCCGCCGCTTGACCAGGTCGCTCCGCGCATTGAGGAGATCCTGCTGCAACAGCAGGTGAACGTGCTCTTCGACGACTGGCTCGAAAACCTGCAAAAGCAAGGCGAAATCGAAGTCCTTGACCCGGCACTCGAACCCGTCAAAACACCTGACAATAGATTGGGGACTCCGGCGACAACTCCAACGCTCCGGAGCCAACCGGACTCGGCATCCCCTCCGCCGGGTTCAGGTAACCGTGGCACGTCAGGAGCGCCAAGCCAATGAGCGAAGTCGAACAGATGACCCCCGTGCTCCCGGCGGCCCCCGAACCAGAAGAGCCGCGCAGTTCGCGCCGCCGCTATCTGCGGCACGTCCTCTGGACCGGATCGGGACTGTTTGTTCTGTTCGTCGCTGCGGTCGTCGGATTGATTGTTTGGGCAAATTCATCCAGCTTCGAGGAGATGGTGCGAAAGCGCCTTGTGTCCCGTATCGAAGCTGCAACAGGAGGACGCGTCGAGATCGCCTCACTCCGTTGCCGGCTCTTCAAGCTCGATGCGGAGGCGCACGGGCTGATTATTCACGGGCTTGAGGCGCAAAATGAGGCGCCCTACGCGCAACTGGAGAGTCTGCATCTGCAGTTGAGCGTCCTCGGTCTCCTGAGTCCCCGAGTCCTGCTGCGCAACCTCGAAATTGTGGGCCCTCAGTTCCACCTCATCATTTATCCGGATGGTTCGACCAATCAGCCGCATCCACACAAAAAGACCAGCCCGATCCCGCACCCGCTGGACACATTCTTTGACCTTGAGGCCGGCAAGTTAACCGCCGAGAACGGTGTCTTCGACTACGACAACCGCGCAGCCGACTTCGATTTTCAGGACCGGCGAATTCCGCTCGACTTCGCCGCAAACGATGTCTCGTTGCGCCTCGCCTACGCCCCCGCCAACGGCAAGAATCCGGAAAGCTATCACGTTGAGACGGGCGCGCGCGACTTGCGCCTCGTACGTGGTTCCGCGACTCACCCCGCTGCCCCGCCCGTCCAGGGATATGTGCAGGCCACTCTTGACCTGACGCGGAACGCAGTCTACCTGCGCTCATTGCGTTTGTCGGCTTACGGTAAAGGCGAGACGAGTCATGTGCTCGACATATCCGGCCAGCTCGACGACTTCAACCGGCCGCGATGGCAGACCAGCGCAAAAGGCGAATTGGACCTGCGTCTCATGGAGCCGGTTCTGGGCTACCCGTTCACGCCTGAGGGCATCGCGCGCGTCGATCTGGCCGCTCAAGGCGAGCAAGGCTTGTTTCGAATCGACGGCGCCGTCCACGCCGAAGGCGCTTCGTACGTCGGAACCGGAGTCAACGCACGCGGCGTCGTACTCGATGCAAAAGTGCATGCCGATCCCGAGAATTTGCTGATCACTTCCGTTCTCATACGCCTGCGGCAGGGCGGCCAACTCCAGGGCGAAGTTCTGCTTGACCACTGGATTCCGCCGATCCCCGGTGGACCCGTCTTGCAAGCCGCCGGCCCTCCCGCAAAAAAGGGACTCCGCGCGAAGCTTTTGCCCAAACCAGTGACGCCGTCACCATCGGCCCATCCAGTCTCTGTTGACCTGCACACCAACGGCAAGGTCAATGCGCGATTCAAAGATGTCTCTCTCGACACGATCCTCGATCTTGTCAGCCTGCCGCCTTACAAACGCCTCGGCATTGACACGCGCGTGAACGGCCTCTCCACTGCTGTGTGGAACGACGGCGACGTTCGCACCCTGTCCGTCTCTGCGAACTTCGGCCTGATTGCAACCGGCCAGTACGTTTCGGGCGAAGCTCCTGCGACAGGCGTCATCGACGCGACCTACACGCAGCGCGACGGCGCGGTCGACCTTCGCAGGTTGGAAGTCAATCTGCCCGACAGCCAGGTGGTCGCGCACGGTCACCTTGGCGCGTACCCGATGACCAGCCCAACAGGGATCGCAATTGATTTCCGTTCCCACGATCTCGGCGAGTTCAATACACTCTTTCGCGATCTGGGTCTGAAGCGGAGCGGAAGAACAGGAACCGCTGCCCTGCCCTTGTCTCTCGCAGGTGAGGCTGACTTTCATGGCAATTGGGCAGGATCGCTCGTAGACCCTCACCTCACTGGAGCCCTCCAGGCTACAAATCTCACCCTTGAGATTCCATCACCCGGGGAGGCGTCATCTCCGCCACATCTCGTTCATTGGGATTCACTCGAAGCCTCAGGCGCTTACTCAGCAGCGCGCATCGCGATTGACCGCAGCCAGCTTCGCCACGGGAATGCCTCCATCAGCCTGGAAGGCACCTTGACTGCAGTTGGCCCCGAACCGCAGCCGGGCACGCCGCACTTCGACTCGAATTCGCAACTCCGCGCGCACCTTCGAGCCGCGGGTGTAAACATCGACGACCTCCAACCCTTCCTCAGTCAGCGTCTTCCTCTCACAGGCATCCTCAGCGCACAGATTGACGCCGAAGGACCCATACAGACTCTGGACGGAGACGGCTGGATTCAGGTCGACAAGGGCACGATTGCAGACGAGCCGTTTGCGACAATGCGCGCCCAGGGCAAAATCGTGGGGCAGGTTGTGCAGGTTGCCTCGCTCAACTTGATGAATCCCGCCGGGAAGGCCACAGCCTCCGGATCTTACGATCTCCGCTCGCAACAGTTTCACCTCAATGCGAAAGCAGACGGGATCGACATCGCGAAAATCAAGCGGGTTCAAGACGCCGGCATGCCGTTGAATGGCAAACTCAGTTTCTCGGTCTCCGGTTCCGGCAGCTTCGATGACCCGGGGCTGGAGGGTCGAGCGACCCTCGCCGGCCTCGAAATTGGCGGCGAGCCCTTCGGCGAAGTCAACGCCCAGGTGCATACCGCAAAACACAACCTGATCTACGACATCACGAGTCACATGGAGACAGCCGAACTAACAGCTCACGGTCAAACCGCCATGAATGGTGACAAGGAAACCCAGGCCGAGCTGCACTTCTCGCATTTCAATATCGGATCGGTGCTCAGGTTTGCCCACATCACCAGCATCACCGGTGAATCGGCGATCGCCGGAACAGTCTCGCTGCAGGGACCACTGGCGCGGCCGCAGGATCTGCGCGGCGAAGCTAGCCTGCAGGAGCTTGCCATGACCATTGCAGGCGTGCATCTTCGCAGCGAGGGCAGCGCCCACGCAGCCCTGGCCGGTTCGAAGATAACTCTCGATCCCCTGCATATCACTGGCGACGAGACCGACATGCAATTGCAGGGCACGCTCGGTATCAATGAGAAGCGCCAGCTTGATTTCGCGGCCAGTGGAGCCATCAATCTCAAACTGGCAGAGACAATCGATCCCGATCTCACCGCGACCGGCACGACGACCTTCAAAGTCGAAGCCCATGGTCCATTACAGAACCCCAATCTCACGGGTCGCGTCGACTTCGAGAATGCATCGCTCGCTCTTGAAGACCTTCCAAACAGCCTCAGCCAGCTCCGCGGAACGCTCGTGTTCAATCGGGACCGCCTCGAAGTAAAGTCCCTCAGCGCAATGAGCGGCGGTGGTCTCTTGAGCGTCTCGGGCTACCTGGCCTACCGTCACGGCCTCTTCGCTGATCTCTCTCTCACCGGCAAGAGCATCCGCATCCGCTATCCGCAGGGCGTGAGTTCCGCCGCAGATATTGCGCTTGAGTTGCAGGGTCCGCAGAATAATCTGCTGCTCAGCGGCGCAGTCATGATCACGCGCTTCTCCGTCAGCCCGGACCTGGATGTTGTCGCACTGGCTTCACAAACCAGCAAGGCGCAGCCTCTACCACCCGCAAACGCACCGTCCAACCATGTTCGCCTCGATGTACGCATCCAATCGTCGCCGCAGTTGAACTTTCAAAACGCCTACGCAAAGCTCGCCGGCGACGTAGACCTGCGTCTGCGCGGCACGGTTGCCTCTCCTTCGCTGCTCGGCCGCGTCTCCGTCACCGAGGGAAGTGCAACCATCGCCGGGACCCGCTACGAACTGCAGAGGGGCGAAATCACGTTCACCAATCCGGTCCGCATCCGGCCCCTCATCGATCTCAACGCAACCGCTCGCGTACAGGACTACGACATCACCCTCGGCCTTCACGGGTCGATCGACCAGATGAACGTGAGTTATCGCAGCGATCCGCCATTGCCGGAATCCGATGTGGTCGCCCTTCTTGCGCTCGGCCGCACGCAGGATCAGCAGCGGCTCTACACGCAACAACAGGAACAACTCGCCTCCAATCCCACAACCGACGCGCTCCTCGGAGGCGCACTCAACGCGACCGTAAGCAGTCGCGTCCAACGGCTATTCGGCGCAGGTTCCGTCAAGGTGGACCCCAACCATCTCGGCGCGCTCGGCAACTCCACCGCGCGCATCACAGTTGAAGAACAGCTTGGAAAGAATCTGACCCTTACTTATGCGACTGACGTGGATACGACGGCCCAACAGCTGCTTCAGGCTGACATTGCGATTAACCGCCACGTATCTCTCGTCGTTGCACGCGACGAATCTGGCGTGTTTTCAATGGTGATCAAGGCCACCCGCCGATTCAAATAACTGCCGCCTGCGCAAAGCTTTCCGTCAACTCCAAACAACCCTGAAACCTTTCTCCGGAATCTGTGTCTATATGGACCGAAACCACGGCCAGTTCATTCGGCGGTGGAGCAGAATGGTATTCAGGTATCGAAAGGAGTTAGCAATGAGAACGAATTTGCGTCTCTTCCCCACCGCATTGTTCGCGGTGATGCTTGCGGGCCTCCCGTTGAGCCTTCCCTCGGCCTCCTTTGCAGCCGCGAACGCAGGCGGAACTCTGGCACAGCAGGACAACGCTGAAAACGCCGCATCCGGCAGGTTGAACAAATCGCAATTCAAAGACGTGAAAGCCTCCGTGGACAACGGGATCGCGACACTTACCGGCAATGTCACCCTTTACGAGTACAAAGCTGACGCCGAAAAACGGGTCCGCAAAGCAAAGGGCGTTACGGCCGTGCGCAATCTGATCGAAGTAAGCGGTCCAAACGTTTCCGACAGCGAACTGAAAGCCAAACTTGGCGAGAAGCTCGCATATGATCGCGTGGGTTACGGCAACACATTCAACGCAATCACACTCGGTGTCCAAAACGGAATGGTGACTCTCGGAGGCCACGCGCGGACCGACGTCGATAAAGATTCGGCGCTCGCTCTCGTATCCACCTACCCGGGCGTGAAGGACGTCGTCGATGAAATTGAAGTCGACCCTGTCTCGATCATGGATGACCAGGCTCGCATGGCCGTTGCGAGAGCCGTCTACGGTTATCCAACGCTGAACAAGTATGCCACTGACCCAGCAAAGCCCATCCGTATCTCGGTGCAGAATGGCAACGTGGAACTCTACGGCGTGGTGGATTCGCAATCGGACAAGGATGTCGCCGGCCTTCGCGCCAACGGCGTTCCCGGAATCTTCAGCGTCAAGAACTACATTCAGGTCGCGAGCCCGCCAACCGAAAAGCCGAACGGTCAGGCTCAGCGATAGAGTCCGAATCGCCTTCGCGATTCAGAGCCGCATCTCAGCCTCGGGGCACGACTCCATGCCGTGCCCCAAAGCTCCCAAAGCTCCCGGACGCTGTTTTTCTCCCCTCACTCGTTCACTCCCCCAAAGTTGTTCACTCCCTCACTTCCTGATCACATTCACAGAAATGTAATATCCCACGATGCATTCCATTCATTACACTTATCTGACTATGCTCACCGATGGACCTTTAACGCTCGACCGCAAGGAAGGCAAGAGCTCTGACACGAAGATCTTCTGCCTCACCGGCCCGCTCACTCTGCGCAATCTGTTTGAGTTCCAAACGGAGCTCCGCGGCACGCCACCCACACCCCTCACAATCATTGACCTGACGGGTGTCCCCTACATGGATTCAGCAGGAATGGGCCTGATCATGAACCAGTATGTCCGCTGCCAGACAAGCGGGAAAAAGCTGATCGTTTCGGGAGCCAACAGCCGCGTGATGGATCTCTTCAAAGTCACCAAGGTCGACACCGTCCTGCCCCTTGCAGCCAGCGTCGAAGCAGCCGAGACCGGCGCCTAGCAGCCCCTGCCCTTCGCCTTCCAGGCCGGCCGCTCCATTACACTCAGAGATGGAACTGAGCGCAATGGGCATGCTTGCAAGAACCCGCACAACGCTGGAGATGATCAAGTGGGAGCACTCGATCTTCGCGCTCCCATTTGCTCTCACCGCCACCCTGCTTGCGGCCCGCGGGATACCCTCCTGGCGCACTCTTCTCTGGATTCTCGTCGCCATGGTCGCCGCCCGCTCCTGCGCCATGGCGTTCAACCGCTGGGCTGACGCAGAACTCGACGCCGCCAACCCCCGCACCCAATCGCGCGCCATCCCCGCCGGTCTGCTGACACGCCAGTTCGTTCTGGGCTTTACCGCACTTATGGCGCTTCTATTCGTCCTGGCCTCAGCTCAGCTGAATCGCCTGACGCTCTATCTCTCCCCAATCGTACTGATTGTTCTCCTCGGCTACAGCTACATGAAGCGCCTCACGCGCTGGTCGCACCTTGTGCTCGGAATCGCCCTCGGTATTGCGCCGTCAGCAGCCTGGATCGCGGTTCGTGGCAGCCTCGATCCGCGCATTGTTGTTCTCACGGCCGCGGTAACACTCTGGGTTGGCGGATTCGACGTCCTCTATGCCTGCCAGGACTTCGAGCATGACCGAGCCGTCGGCCTTCACAGCCTGCCGCAGGCCATCGGGATTCCCGCCTCGTTCTGGACGGCGCGCATCATGCATCTCTCCATGATGGCTCTGCTGATATGGTTTGGGCGCCTCTTCCACTTTGGGATCGCCGGCTGGCTCGGCGTGGCGGCCGCCGGCCTTCTGCTGGCCTACGAGCACTCCATCGTCTCCCCGCGCGACCTCCGCCGGCTCAACGCCGCATTCTTCACGATGAACGGAGTAATTGCCATGGTCTTTCTTGCCTTCGTCGCCACCGACGTGTGGCTGCAGAGGTAACCTTCCCTCATCCCGCAGGAATCAGCCCGGCAGCTATGGTATGGTGCGAGAGGGCAGCCGATTCAATGGCCTCCCATGGCGCTCATTCAAACAAAAGAAGTGGCGATTTTGGCATACCGATGAAGATTGCAATTCAGGGAGAACCCGGCTCTTTCAGCCATGAAGCGGCCATCACGCTCGTCCCGGACGCGACCATCGTTCCATGCTCGCTCTCTGCCGACGTCTTCCAGGCCTTGACGCAAGGGGATGTGGACGCAGCCGTCATTCCGATTGAAAACAGCCTTGCCGGATCGGTCCTCGAGCATTTCGATCTGCTCCTGAACCACGATGTCGTTGTCGTTCGCGAATCCCGTCTTCGCATCCGGCACAATCTCATCGCTATCTCTGGGACAACGATCGACGATATCGACCGCGTGTTTTCGCATCCAGTGGCTCTGGCCCAATGCAGGCGATTTCTCGCCGCCCACCCCAAGATGAAGTCTCTCGCCTTCTATGACACCGCGGGCAGCGTGAAGCAGATTGTTGAACAGAGTGACCGGCACTCTGCTGCAATCGCCAGCGAGGCAGCAGCGCACTTCTACGGTGCGAAGATTCTTGAGAGCGACATTGAAGACAATCCGGAAAACTACACCCGCTTCTTTCTCGTGCTTCGAACAGCCGACGCGCACCCGGACCCCGCTGCAAACAAAATCAGCCTGGCATTCTCCGTCGAGAATCGGCCCGGCTCTCTCGTCGCCGCTCTCAGCGAGCTCTCACGCATGAGAACCAACCTCACGAAAATCGAGTCCCGCCCCGTGCACGGCAAGCCATGGGAGTACATCTTCTACGTCGACTGCCAGCTCCATTCCGCCTCTGAAGGAGACAAGGCCGTGGAAGCGCTGAGACCCCACTGCGCCATGGTCAAGGAACTAGGACGCTATCAGGAAGCTGTCTCCTGAGCATTTCGATAGACGTTGTCAATGTCTCTGAATCCGTGCTCGCTCCGTATCGCAAAGAATGTGATCCGCCCAAGTAACTCGTCTCGCGGGAACTCTTTGCCCGGCTGCAACCGTAGTTAGATACAACGGTGGTCCAGCATGACAACAGATCTTAAAATTGCGTTTCGGCAGTTGCGGAAGTCTCCGGGGTTTGCGGTGACAGCGATTGTGACGCTGGCCCTTGGCATTGGTGCCAACGCGGTAGTGTTCAGCGTGTTGAACGCGGTGGTGTTGCGGCCGGTGAACGTGCCGAATGCGCAGAATCTCTACATGGTGCAGCGCTCCCGGTTTCCGTCGCAGTCCTATCCCGATTATGTGGATCTGCGGGACCGGAATCGGACCTTTGAGAGCGTGATGATGTACCAGATCATGGGCCCGGTGGGAGTGGATACCGGGGGCAGTCCGTCGACTGCGTGGCCGTATCTGGCGAGTGGAAACTATTTCGACGCATTGGGCATTCAGCCCTACCTGGGGCGCTTCTATCACGCCACCGATGAGAAGGGGCCCGGCAGCGCTCCGTATGTGGTGCTGAGCTACGCGTATTGGCATGGCCATTTTCATGGCGATGCGGGTGTTGTGGGGCGGACGGTGCAGGTGAACAAGCACCAGCTCACCATCATTGGCGTGGCGCCTCCAGCGTTTCGGGGTACGGAGCTGTTCTTTGCGCCGGCGATGTGGATTCCGATGGTCGAGCAGCCCACCGTTGAAGGCTACGATCAGTTGAAGCAGCGCGGCAATCACAACGGGTTCGTGGTGGGAAGGCTGAAACCGGGAGTGACGACGGCACAGGCGACGGAGGATCTGAATACTCTTGGAACATGGCTCTCGAAAACCTATCCGGAAGACGACGACGGCTCGAAGTTCACGCTGGCGCGGCCAGGCCTGGTCGGTGACATGCTCGGCGGCCCGGCGCGGGCGTTCATGGCGGGCCTGATGCTGCTGGCGGGGCTCATTCTGCTGGCCGCATGCGCGAATCTGGGAAGCCTGTTTGCAGCGCGGGCGGCGGATCGCGCCAAGGAAACGGCGCTCCGGCTGGCGCTCGGGTCGAGACGCGGCTTGATCCTGCGGCAGATTGCTGACGGAGGCGGTACTGGTTTCGCTGGCAGGGGGAGCGTTGGGGCTGGCGGGAGGCGTCGCGATCCTGCGCTTGCTGAGTGCCTGGCAGCCGATTCCGGATACTCCTATTAACGTGCCGGTGAATCCTGATGCAGGCACGTACCTGGTGGCGCTGGTGCTGGCGCTGGCCAGCGGCCTGCTGTTCGGGATGGTGCCGGTGCGGCAGGTGTTGCGTGCGGATCCGTGGCAAGTGATTCGTACCGGTGCAGCAAGTGTTGGCGGGCTGCGGCGGTTCACGCTGCGCGATGTTCTGCTGGCCGTGCAGATTGCGATTTGTGCGGTGCTGGTGACGTCTTCGCTGGTGGCGGTGCGCGGACTGGCGCGATCGATGCATAGCAATTTCGGATTTGTGCCGCAGAACGTGATGCTCGCGGGGACTGAGTTGCATATGTCGGGCTACACAGACGAGCGAGTGCCGCAGATGCAGCGGCGCATGCTGGAAGCGGCAGCAGCCATTCCGGGCGCGACGGCTGTGGGCTATATCGACCACTTGCCGCTGGGTTTGTCTGGTGGCGACTCCGGTGTGTACACCGATAGCACCACCGATTACCGGCCCACCAACGTGGTCGCCGACGCCATGAATTACCACATCTCGCCGGGCTACATGCAGGCCGCAGGCACCAGCCTGCTGGCGGGCAGAGACCTGACGATGCAGGACGACGCCAAGGCGCCCAAGGTGGCTCTGATTAACCGGCAATTTGCAGTCAAGGTTTTTGGATCGGTGGACAAAGCCATTGGCGGGCATTTCAAGTTCTGGGACGGACAGCGGGCGGAAGTGGTGGGCGTGGTGGAAGACGGAAGATACCGGACGCTCACGGAAGATCAGCAGCCGGCGATGTTCTTCTCGTTCCTGCAGCAGCAGTCGAGCAACACCTGGCTGCTGGTGCGCTCGAACCGCGATCCGCAGGAGATTTCGGCAGCGCTGGAGAAGGCTTTGCATGGCCTCGATGCGGCAATGCCTCTCGCGGTGAAGCCGTGGAGCCAGGAAATGAGCTCCGCGTTATTTGCCGCGCGCGTGGCCACGGTGGCTCTCGGAGTGCTTGGGCTGCTGGGCGCGATGCTCGCAGTCACTGGAATCTTCGGCATGGCCTCGTATACCGTGAGCAAACGACTGCGCGACCTGGGAATTCGCATGGCGCTCGGCGCGCGACGGAAGCAAGTGCTGCGTGCGGCCCTGGGGCGAGCGTTCATGCTGCTTTCGGTGGGCTCGGCGGCCGGACTCGCGCTGGGCCTTCTGGCAACCAAGGTGTTGTCGCTCATCGTGTACCAGGCCTCACCAAATGATCCGCTGGTGTTGGGCGGTGTGGTGCTCACGATGCTGGCGCTCGGGCTGGCTGGCTGCATGGATTCCAGCACAAAAGGCACTGGCGGTGAGCCCGACGATCCTCATGCGCGAGGAGTGAAGAGGAATCGCAATCTGGGGAAAGATATCCGTACAGGGAAATGCCTCTGGTCCGGGAATGACGTACTGCCTGGATGGTGGGCTGCTCGCACTTTAGCGGTCGCTAAAGTACGAGCAAGCTGTAACTCACCTATAAACGCAAAAACGCTTGTCATGTTGAGCGCAGCGCAGCGGAGTCGAAACATCTGCGGTTGTCTTTCCCGCACGTTCCAGTCACAAAAATGCATACTTCCGAGTGGGCGGTGATCCGGCCGGAACCAAGTTTAAAGCGCGAAAAACATTACTCAAACCGAAATTGAGCGGTGAGTCGGCCGCAACGCAACTCCATCCATCGGTACCCTGAAAATCTGTGGATATCGCCTTGTCGTTCCACTACAAGCGGTCGCCCCATCTTTACGGCACGTTGCTTTCCCTTGCACTTCTACATAAGCGTGTTATAGACTCTTGTGTCGAAGCAGCAGGGGAGTGTCCGATGCGAGATTCACGACTGGAATTGCCACAAGGAACTTTAGATTTGCTCATCCTGAAGGCGCTGGCTCTGGAGCCTCTGCACGGCTGGGCAGTCTCTGAGCGCTTGCAGCAGATTTCGAGCGATGCCCTGCAGGTGCAACAGGGCTCGCTCTATCCGGCCTTGCACAGGCTTGAAAGCCACGGCTGGGTAAAGGCGAAGTGGGCGATCAGCGAAAACAATCGCAGAGCAAGGTTTTACGAGTTGACCAAGCAGGGTCAAAAACAGCTTGAGGCAGAAGTTCGCGGCATGGCGCAAACTGGCTGCCGTTGTCGATCACGTAATCGATATCGCCTGAGGTAAATTGCGTGATGCTAAGCGATCTAGTTTATCGTCTTCGCGCTCTCTTTCGTCGCGACCATCTTAACGCGGAACTGGATGAAGAGTTGCAGGACCACGTGGAGCGTGAGACTGAAAAACATCTTCGCTCAGGCTTGCCGGCCGATGAGGCAAGGCGAAGGGCGCTCATCGCGCTGGGCGGAATTGAGCAGACCCGGCAGCAGACTCGGGATTCCCGCGGCACCAAAATGATCGAACAGATGTTTCAGGATTTGCGCTACGGGTTGCGTTCCCTGGGCAAGAATCGTGCGTTTACCGCCGTCTTCGTTTTCACCCTGGCCCTCGGCATCGGATCATGCACGGCCATCTTCAGCCTGATGACGGCGGTCATGTTTCCTCCTCTGCCCTATGGCGATGCCAAACAGCTCGTCTACATAACGACTCCAAATCAGAATATGAAGCAAATTCCGCCCGAGGCGATCATCCCGGACAACGCCGACTTCGCCGACATGAAGCGGGAGAGCCATTCGTTCTCTGCGATGACCCAGTTCGCACAGGAGAGCTTCAAGCTGAATGGGGCCAACACATCTTTGAACGGAGCAGCGGTTGACGAGGACTTCTTCAAGACGCTGCAAGTCCCACCCGAGTTGGGGCGCGAAATCAACGCTGAAGACAACGAGCCGTCGAATGACGGCGTGGTGGTGATCAGCCACTCGCTTTGGCTACAGTTGTTCGGCGCGGACCCATCCGTGCTCGGCAAATCGATACAGTTAAGCGTCAAGCCACTGATCGGCACACCGACGTGGTCTGGCAATAAGACCTACCGGGTCATCGGCGTAATGGGTGCGGGCTTCAATTATCCGCATAATAGCGAATTGAGCTACGGCAATATCCATTTCGACGCAACCGATCTCTGGGTCCCGCTGGCGCTAACAGCGAAACAGCGTGCAGATCGCGGAGTCGCGGCGGACCCCGTGGGAGGCTGCTACTGCTATACGCTGGCGCGCTTGAGGAAGGGCATTTCAGCCACGCAGGCAGAAGCGGAATTGAACGGCATCCTGCGGCCGCTCGAACCACTGCATACGGGTTTCAAACAGGGCTGGTATGCCTATGTAAAGCCATTTATGGAAACGCTGGACGGCTCTGCCCGTCCTCTCATATTGCTGCTGATGGGCTCGGTCGTCTTTGTGCTTTTGATCGCCTGCGGAAATGCCGCCAATCTGCTCCTGGCCCGGAGCGCAAGCCGCATGCATGAGCTGGGGGTACGAGCCACTCTAGGGGCAGGGCGCGATCGGCTGATCCGGCAATTGCTGACGGAGTCCCTGCTGCTGGGCGTCGGTGGAGGGCTTGCGGGAATCGGCATGGCATGGGTGTTTCTCCGTGTGCTTCTTCTGCTCGATCCCGGAGACATTCCTCGTCTTCACGAAGCTTCATTGAATGGCAAGGTTCTCGCCTTTACAGTTGCCATAACATTGCTGACGAGTATTTTGACAGGAACTCTGCCCGCCCTTTCGGCCTCTCGCGCCAACCTGATCGGGTTTCTCAAGTCTGGAGGGCAGACGGGAGCGAGAGGAAGCCGCAATCGCATTCGCAGCGCCCTAGTTATGGGCGAGGTTGCGATTGTTGTGGTCTTGCTCGCCGGGGCCGGCCTTCTTGTGAGGAGCTTCATCAAGCTCCAACAGGTGCCGGTCGGCTTTTCTTCGACCACACTTTCGATGAAGATCGAACTCCCGGAAACCTATGGCAAGCCGGAACAGCGCCACGCTTTCTATCAGACGCTTCTCTCACAGATTGGAGCATTGCAAGGAACGGTGGCGACCGGTGCTATTGAAAATCTGCCGTTGGGTGGTTCCAAAGGAGGCTCTTTATTCCGGGTTGAGGATCATCCGAGCCAGGAGGGCCAGATGCTGGATGGCGCGGACGTGACGCCGGGATACTTTTCGGCAATGGATATACCGTTGATCGAGGGTCGTTTCTTCACCGAGGAAGATGTGTCCGGGAATCAGAAAGTGGTCATCGTGAATCAGACGTTCGCGAGAAAGTATTTCCCCGGCCGCAACGCCGTCGGGAAGTGGGTCGCGGGATTCAACCCGGATGTCTCTGGACAACCGGCCAAGGATGCGCTCACGATTGTGGGCGTGGTCGCCGATGTGCGGGACTGGAGCGTGGAAGACGCCGCCCCAACCACAACTTTACGGTCCTCTGAGCGGTCCGGATGACGCATACATCGTGATCCGGTCCACGCTACCCCGTAAGGATGTCGTAGCAGTCCGCGACGGCCATCCTGCACCGGCTCGATGCAAGCCTCACATTTTCCAAGGTGCATACGATGCGGGAAGTGGTTTCCGAATCCACGGCGAGACGCCGGTTCCAGACCGTGCTCCTCACCATATTTGCTGGAATGGCCTTGGCGTTAGCTCTGGTCGGATTCTACGGATTGCTCGCCTACTCGGCTATGCAACGCAGCTCTGAGATGGGAATACGAATCGCACTCGGAGCGACAAGAATGCACGTCGCGGGACTGATCCTCAGACAAGCTCTTCAACTCGTCGTTGTTGGCCCTGCTCATAGGGCTAGCTTCAGCACTTGCATTAAGCAGGCTGCTAGCCTCTTCGCTCTATGGAGGTCCATCCCTGGGACCCTGCGACCTTTGCCCTCGTGCCAGCACTTTTTCTGGCGGCTACTCTCGTAGCTTGCCTTATCCCCGCGAGACGAGCCGCAAAAACAGATCCGATGACCATTTTCCGTAGCGAATAACCAGCGATGGTACCGACAGGTTCAGACAGGTTTAACGGCGAGTCGGAAGAACGCCGAATGGTCTAGGAAAGAGGTTGTGTCTGGATTGTGGCCCGCAGCCAAAGGAATCGATATGACTCTGCTTCTCCATGCTTCGACAGTGCAAGGAGGGAAGGCTCCTGAAGTGCGCGTAATTGTGCTGAATACCATTTGGCTTTGAACTCATCTCCTCGCACATCGAGCGAGGATTGCGGGAAGAATTGCGCGTGACCCTGAAGGGAAAAAGCCATGACTGCAACTACCGCAAGCCAGACGGTTCGCATGTTCTATTCCTGTGATAACCAGTGTGATTAAGCCTATCAATCTTAGACACCTCGTAGCCGGTCGTTGTTCCCAACTTGCGGTAGTTGTCGGATTGTGGCCAACTCGTACATTACTGTGATCTGGCTCACTCCTACTTCCGAGGAGCCGGTAACTCGACCGAAAAGAGTCTCCGCGCTCATTCCCGTTCACTTGTTGCAGTACGCGATCGAGGTTCGCAAGAACACTCGCGCTATCCTGCGGGCCTTCTCCGGCCGTTGTGGACAGCCACACGTTTAGCTAATGCAGTGTGATGAATTCGCCACCGTTGCTCTTGACTAGTGTGGATTATTGCGGACTCGCATTACCGCGCAGCCTTCAAAGCCGCGGCCACCTGCGTGATGCGTGCACCCTGATGCTTCGCAACCACAAGCTCGTCCGCGGTCGGCGGGGCGCTGTTCTGTCCGGAAGTCGATGACGATCCGTACGGCGTCCCGTGGCCTTGAAAGAGTCTCTCGTGCGTGTAGCCGTTCGGAACGATGATGAACCCAAGGTGCGCCATCGGGATGTACAACGAGACTATTGTCGTCTCGTTTCCGCCGTGCGGCCCTGCCGTGGAAGTGAAGGCACCAGCCGCTTTTCCGTTCAATTTGCCTTGAAACCACAGCCCCCCAAGGCTGTCTATGAATGACTTCAACTCCGCCGACGTATTACCGAATCGCGTCGGGGTGCCAAATATGATTCCATCGGCCCACTCTGCGTCGGCTGACGTTGGAGCACCGTACTCAGCGAGCATCTTTTTGCTGCGCTCCTCCCAGCCGGGCACTTTCGCCATAACGTCCGGAGAAACGATATCGGGCACGCGGCGGAGCCGGACTTCGGCTCCAGCTTCACGTGCTCCTTCAGCGATAGCTTTAGCGAGCGTTTCTACGGAGCCGTCACGAGAGTAGAACGCAACGAGAATGTTTGCTTGAGGCACTGGCATTGACGATTCCTCGATTCTGAACGTTTCCCTTAACTAAACTTTGGATGCGAGCGACAAGCGCGAAATTCCTTCTCTTTTTCTGGATGGCGTTGGACCTCCATTGCAGATGATTTCTTCCTCCATCGCTATCCTTGAACTGTGGTGATCGAAGACAACCGGGACGAGATTTCCCGCCTCGGATTCGCCAGAATGGAGGCGGGAAGCCTTCAACAGAAATCCCGCAATGCGGGACAAAACGAACCGAAACACCCAAAATCATCCCGTAACTCCTTTACCGAGATGATTCTGCGGCTAAGTCCAATGCTGAGAGGATTTTAGCGCCACACCCCTCTCGCAAACTACTGAAAACAAGGAATTTCTTTGCAGAATCCGGGGAGGGGGGTGACCCAACAGTAAACACCGCGAAAAGTGCAGAAAGCTAGAAGCTGGAAACCGGAAGCTGTTTCACATAGCTGAACACGTCCGACTTCTTCTGCGGCGCGAGATTCGGGAACACGAAGTGCTCCCGCCGGACCTCTTCCTGTTGGAACCCGCACTTCTCCAGCACGTTCGCTGAGACCTGGTGATCCACGTGACAAATCGCCTCAAGCCGTTCGACGCCCGTCCGCTGCGCAAGCCCAACCATTGCCTCCAGGGCTTCTGTTGCAAACCCCTGTCCCCACGCATCGCGCGCAAAGACGTACCCGGTTTCCGCGCGTGTCGGGCTCTTGTACTTGAGTCCCGTGCTCCCCAGCACCCTGGCAGGCCCGCCACTTCGCGACAGAACCAGGTACGGCCCGGATGGCCAGCGCTGCCACTCCTCATCGCTCCACGAAAGAAACGCGAGCGTATCCGCCAGGTTCCGATGGGCGGGCCAGCTCAGGTACCGCGTGACCGCCTGATCGCCCGCATAGCGATCGAACACCGCCTGGGCGTCGCTTGCCCTGGGCCGCCGCAATATCAATCGCGCGGTCTCAATTGTCTCGGGTGCCCTCATCCGATCCTCGCAGGCCTCATTTCGTCTTGGGCAGCGGTCTGCCGATCTCCCAGTGATGTCCGTAAGGATCCACAACGCGACCCACGCGCCAGCCGTAGGGCTGGTCCGCCATCGGACTCACCACCGAAGCTCCCGCGGCAACTGCCTTATCGAATAAGGCATCCGGATCCGCCGCCACCACCACCATGCGCGCGCTGCTGCCGCCGAGCGACTCCGGGCTGAAGTTCTGGTGCGCGGGTGACTCATCCGCAACCCAGAAATCCGCATGGTCAACCGCAAGTTGTGCAACCACCCCGCCGTCTTCACCGTCGAGTCGAAACAGCACCTCGGCTCCGAACGCAGCTTTGTAAAAATCAACCGCACTCGCCCCGCGCCTTACCGCCAGCATTGGAGCGATCGTTGTGCGCGTGTCCGGTGTCTTGACCGAAGACTTCGCCATTTGGATACTCCTCTCCCGTTGCCCGGCAATCAGCCAGACGCACCGGCCTTAGTAAGCCTGCAGCTGGTCGAGCGGAAGTCGTACGCGGAAGCATGTCGATCCCGGCTCAGAGCGAACGCTCAGATGTCCGCGGTGCTTCCGCACGATGCGCATGGCATTGTCGAGTCCCAGTCCGAGCCCTTGTCCCGGCGCCTTGGTCGTGAAGAACGGCTCGAAGATTCGGTCCTGCAGTTCCGCTGGAATGCCCGGTCCAGTGTCCCAGATCTCCACCAGCAGCATCTCGCCTTCCAGCCGGCAAGTCAGTTTCAACTTGCCGCTGGTCGCAACCTCGGCGAGTGCCTCCAGAGCGTTCTCAATCAGCGCGGTCCACACCTGGTTCAATTCGCTGCCGTAGGCGCTGATGCGCGGCAGGTCCGGCTCGTAGTCGCGCTCGATCTCCACGTTCTTCATGCGCGACTGCAGCATCTGCACCGTCGCGTCCAGTCCGGCCGGCACGTCCACTTCAAGGATCGGCGCGCGATCCATGTAGGAGTAGGCTTTGATCGCGCTGATCAGGTCGAAGATCCGCGCCGTGGAGTTGAGCAGCGTGTCCACCGACCGCGTTGACCGCAGGTAGCGCGCAAAGTACTGCAGAGACACGGCTGTCTCATTGACGCCAAGCATCGCGCGCAACTCTTCGAGATCGGCAACCGTAGCCTTCTGTTCGGCCAGTTGCGCCGCAACCTCCCACGCGCTCTCGCAGGGCAACTGCGTGAGCCAGCTGCGCAGGTCCTCCTCGTGGGTGATCAAAGCTCCGGCATCCTGTTTGTCCCGGTTAGACGGCCGGCTCAGGATTCGTTGCTCCCAGTTCTCAATTCCGCTGAATCTGCTCCTCGGTCAGGCAGAGGTTCACAAGCCTGAAGCGGTTTGCGCGGTTTGCACGCAACTCCATAATCAGGCTGGAAGCGGCGCGCTGCGCGGCCGACGCCGGATTGTTCAGTTCGTGCGCCAGGTTGCCGGCCAGCTTGCCCAGCGCGGTCAGCTTCTCGGCCTGCTGCTCGATCCGGGTCACTTCGCGCACGCGGTCCAGCAGCGTCGACACCACGCGCTGCGCCATCGACGGAATCGCCTCGAGCATCTCCGGAAAGAGCGACTTGGTGAATCAGCAGCGCCCACACTTGCTGAAATCGCAAACCCCTGACCGCCCGACTGCTTCATGCGCGAAAACGGCAGGAGCCCGGTCATTTGTCCGGCGCGGCCAATGAACAGCTCCATCGGTCCGCCGCGATTGCGGCGCACGTGGATTTCGCCCTTCAGGATCAGGATCATCCGATCCGCCGGAGCGCCTTCTTCAAACAGAATGTCACCCGGTTGCCGCCACGACTTCCTCACCGTGCTGCGCAAGCCACATGCGGTCTTCAAACGGAAGTCCCTGCAGCGGCGTAATGCGTTCAATCGCAGCCGCAATCGTTTCGGCGGGCGTGGGACAGGCTGGCGCAGTCAAGGTTGGGGAGAGCATCCAAAACCTCCGGCGGGGCAACTTCAGAATAGCCGATCCGGCGGAAGCATTCGGTGAAGAAAGCGGTGAACCGGTGTGGAATCGGCACGAAATGGATCGCGATCTCGGCCGCTCCGGCGCGCATCGATCTCTCCGGCTCGCTGCAACGCGACGGTGTTATGATGGGCGGTTTGATACGGAGGAACGTAAAACGGCTCATGCTGAAAGCAATTGCAGGTGGAATCCTTATGCTCTCTGCGTCTCTTCTGGCATCGTCGCAATCCGCCACTACGGGCTATGACTCCGAAAGCAAGGTCTTCCGGCTCGATGGTGGAAACGTCTCCTACGTCTTCGGCATGAACTCTCGCGGTGAGCTGCAGCAGATCTACTGGGGTGGCAGGCTGGCGGCGTCTGACCGCGTCGCCGGCGGCAACTCCGATGCGCGAATGGGCATCTTTCGACTCCTCCTACACAAACACGCCGCAGGAGTACGCAGGTTGGGGCTCGGGACTCTTTGTCGAACCGGCCCTCAAGGTCACCTTCGCCGACGGCAATCGCGACCTGGTGTTGCACTACGACAGCCACCGAGAAGACCGAGAACGGTCTCGATGTCGTCCTTAAGGACATCAAGCGAAATGTCTTCGTCACGCTGCACTACTCCATCGACCCGGACAGCGGAATTCTGGCGCGATCGGCAACGATCGAGAATCGCGGAAGCGCAGCCGGTCACGATCGAGCAGGCAGCCGCCGCGGCATGGGCGCTGCCTCCTGCGCACTACACGCTGAACTATCTCACTGGCCGCTGGGCAGGCGAGTGGACGCTGACTCAGGAGGCGCTGCATCCCGGCGCGCGCGTGCTTGAGAGCCGCCGCGGAACTACGGGTCATCAGGCCAACCCCTGGTTCGCTATTCAAGCGGGAGCGCCGAACGAAGACGACGGCGAAGTGTGGTTCGGCGCGCTGGCATGGAGCGGCTCGTGGCGCATCACTGTCGAGCAGGACCAGCTGGACGCCGTGCGCGTGACGGGCGGCTTCAATCCCTTCGACTTCGGCTACGTGCTTCACCCCAGCCAGTCGCTCGAGACGCCGGTCTTCTACGGCGGCTATTCAGCTCACGGGCTGGGCGGCGCATCGCGCCTTCTGCACCACTTTGAGAATCGAACAGATCCTGCCACGCCGTGTCGGCACAGGCCCGCATGCCGCGCCGAAGCCGCGCCCCGTCATTTACAACTCGTGGGAAGCGACCGAGATGCAATGTGAGCGAGACCGGGCCAGATGGCGCTCGCAGAGAAGGCCGCAGCGCTCGGCGTCGATCGCTTTGTCATGGACGACGGCTGGTTCGGCCAGCGCAAGACCGATCATGCGGGACTCGGCGACTGGTACGTCAACCCGGAAAAGTTTCCTCACGGGCTCAAGCCGCTTATCGACAAGGTTCACTCACTGGGCATGGACTTCGGTCTGTGGGTCGAGCCGGAGATGGTCAATCCGGACTCCGACCTGTACCGCAAGCATCCCGACTGGGTGCTGAACTTCCCCGGACGGCCGCGCTCTGAGCAGCGCAACCAGCTCGTTCTCAATCTCGCGCGTCCCGATGTGCGCGACTACGTCCTCGGGTTCCTCGACAAGCTTCTGACGGAGAACGATATCGCGTTCCTCAAGTGGGACTACAACCGCAACTGGAGCGAGCCGGGATGGGATCAGCTCCCGCCTGCGGAACAGAAGAAAGTCTACGTCGAGTTCACGCAGCAATCTCTACGCGATCCTGGCCGAGCTGCCAAAAGCGCCATCCCAAGGTCGAGATCGAATCTTGCTCGGGCGGCGGCGGCCGCGTCGACCTCGGCATTCTGAAATATGCCGACGAAGTCTGGCCCTCTGACAATACCGATCCATTCGACCGGCTTACGCAGCAGGACGGATTCACCTACGCCTACACGCCGCAGGTGATGATGGCGTGGGTCACCGACTCGCCGCACTGGCTCAACAAGCGCAGCACATCGCTCTCGTATCGGATGCTGAGCTCGATGCAGGGCTCGCTCGGCATCGGCGCCAACATCACAAAGTGGAACGACGACGAAATGGCCACGGCTAAGCGGCTGATCGCAAGCTATCACGAGGTGCAGCCAACGATCGTGCAGGGCGATCTCTACCGGCTGATCTCGCCGCGCAATGGCAGCGAGTTCTCCGCAACGCAAACCGTGAACAGGGACAAGAGCCAGTCGGTCGTCTTCGCATTCATCCACTCGACGCAGGAGGGCCGCCTCTTCCCTCGCCTCAAGCTCAAGGGTCTCGACCCTGCTGCGCAGTACGCCCTGACGCCGATCGAAGGCAAGGCAAGAACAGGAACGCCTGAGGCAGCGAGCGGCGCCTGGTGGATGAACCATGGCCTCGAAATGAGCGAAGAATTCCGTGGCGACTTCAAAGCAGCGGCATTCCGCTTAGACCGGAAGTAGTTCGTCCCGATTATTCGGCTCGAAGCGCTTCGACGGGATCCACAGCAGCGGTGCGGCGCGCCGGCAGATAGCTCGCCAGCACCGCTGCGGCAACCAGGGCAGCAGGTACCGCAGCGAACGTGACCGGATCAAGCGGACTAATGCCAAACAACAGCGTTCTCATCAGGCGCATGAGTGCGGCTGCCGCTCCAAGGCCAATCGCCGTGCCAACGCCGGTAAGAACCATCGCTGAGCGAACGAACATCCAGACCAGTTCACTCTTCTTCGCGCCCAGGGCCATGCGGATTCCGATCTCGCGTCTGCGCTGCGAGACAGCATAGGAGATCACACCGTAAATTCCGAGGATGCCGAGAGCGAGCGCCATCGTTCCGGCAATGGCCAGCATGACGAGTGTGAACGAAGTACGCGCCATGGACTCGCTGTAGATCTCCTGCTCGGTGCTGATATTCGCAACCGGCAGATTCGCATTCACCTGCCACACGGCCTGCTGTATTTCACTGACGAGGCCCTGCGTTCCGGCGCGGGGCGTGCGCAGCGCAAAGTAGACAGTGCGTCTCGCATCGAAAGATCCCGGACCGTAAATTTCGTGCATTATTGACGGCCAATAGACGGTTGCGGGCGACACCTGATCCACGCCGTTTTCGCGCACATCCTGCACCACCCCGACCACTTCATGCCAGGGCATGGATTTCCACTCTGTGAAGTGCTTTCCGATCGCAGCCTGCGGCGATCCCCAAAGCTCGCGAGCAAGGCTCTCGGATAGAATTCCGACCGGCCTCAAGTTGTAGACCTCAGCCCATGTGAAGTCGCGCCCGGCGACGAAACGTGTGCCGGCGGTGTGGAAATATCCGGGCGAGACGTAATTGAAAAGGCGCAAGGGAGCAGTCTCTCCTGCGTAGTTCTTGCCCTCGATGAAAATCTCATTCCAGTTCGGTTCGGCTCCGCTCATTGGAACGGAAGCGGTAAAACCGGCGGAAGAAACGCCCGGAATCGCAGCGATCTTGTCGAGGATGCTGTTTTGCATCCGCGTGACCATTTGCGGATCGCGCACCACCGTCTCCGGAATGGAGAGACGCATGACTTGGAGCGATGCGGGATCGGAGAAGCCGGGATCGACATCGCGCATCGCCATAAAGGTGCGGATCATCAGTACCGCGCCGATAAGCAGCACCAGCGCCATAGCTACCTGCGCTACAACCAGCAGGTTCCGTCCGCGCTGCCGTTCGCGGCTTACGCTCGCAGTCCGTGTCGCTCCAAGCGCAGTAAGGCGCTGCCGCGCAGGGACATAGCGCAGAACCGGGATGGCGCCGAAGAACACGCCGGAAAGCACGGAGAGAATGAACGTGAAGGCCACGGACCAGCCGTCGAGCGAGATCTCGCTCAGGCGCGGAAGATTCCCCGGCCCGATTGCCGTCAACAGGCGGAGTCCGGCGTATGCTACCGCCACGCCTGCAGCTCCGCCCAGCAGGCCCAGCGTAATGCTTTCCAGCAGGAGCTCACGCGCAATCCGCCATCGTCCCGCGCCAAGCGCCGAGCGGATCGCAAGCTCCTGCTGGCGCGCATCGGCGCGCACCAGCAGCAGATTGGCCACGTTAGTGCACGCGATCAGCATGACAACGCCAATCGTCGCCATCACCACCCAAAGCACCTTTTGGATGCTGCCCACCACGGTTTCTTTCAGCGGCTGCAGCGCTGGGGTGATCTCCCACTTCAGATACCAATGCGAGTCGGTCCCCGGACCGTTCTGCCACGAGTCCATCCAAACGTTCAGCAAGCTCGCCACATCGGCATTCGCCTGCGCAATGGAAACTCCCGTTCGAAGCCGCGCGATGCCGCGATAAGCAAAGCCGGCAAGTTGCTCGTTTGTCGGATCGAAGGCCAGCGGGACCAGCAGATCGAAATCGTAATTCAGGACCTTGAATCCGCGCGGCATCACCCCGGCGATCACCCGCGACCGAGAATCTACGGTGATGGTGCGCCCTACCACGCCAGGGTCGCCGCCGAAGCGGCGCTGCCAATAGCCATAGCTCAACATCACCCGACCCAGCCCATGAGCGTCCTGATCGGCCGCCGTAAGCCATTGGCCGCGGAAGGCGGGAACATTCAGCGTCTCAAGAACGCCACCGGAAACCAGCGCAGTGTCTACCTGCTCCGGCTGGGCGATGCCGGTGATGCTTGCCGTCCCTGGTTGCCAGACGCCTACGGACTGAAAGACCCTGTTATGCGCCGCGAAGGTGAGATACATCGACGCCGACAAGCGCAGCTCACTGCGAAACTCAGCGAGCCCGGGCGCACCCGGCGCGTTGAGGTGGAGCGAAACCAACTGTTGCGGCTCCGGATAAGGCAGAGGCCGCAGCAGCACGCTGTTCAGTACGCTGAAGACCGCCGTATTCGCTCCGATGCCGATGGCCAGCGTCAGCACCACGGTGATCGCGAACCCGGGCGACCGCCCCAGCCGGAGGTATACATGCTTCAGGTCCGCCAGCAGCGATTCGAGTCTCTGCCACTGCCACACTTCACGGCTGCGCTCGCGGAGAAGCGTCACATTGCCGAAGTCGCGACGCGCGGTTCGTTCGGCCTCATCGCGCGGCATGCCCTCTTCGATCAGTTCATCGATCCGCTCGTCGATGTGTTCCTGGATGGAGACAGAAATATCGTCGTACCGGCGGTTTCTGAAGAAGAAGCGACTGAATCGTGACAACTCACACCACCTATGCTTTCGCCGCGGCAAGCACTCGGGTAAAGCCGGCAAACATCCTCTCGAAACTGACAACTTCGCTTTCGAGATGACGAATGCCTGCAGCCGTGAGCCGATAAATCCGCGTTGGTCTGCCCTTGGCCGATGTCCCGGCCTCGGCTTCCAGCAAGCCTTCCTTCAGCATTCTCTGCAGCGCCGGATAGAGCGAGCCCTCTTCCACCTGAAGCAGGTTGTTGGAGACCTGCTTGATGTGCTTCACCAGCGCATAGCCATGCATGGGCGTCAGCCGCAGCGATTGGAGAATCATGATCTCGAGTGCGCCAGGGAAAAGGTCGCGATGTTCGGAGTTTCTCGCCATGCCGGCAATATTATTGCCTAAATACCTATTTTGTAAATAGGTATTTTACAGACACCCCTATAAACACCAGGTCGTTCATGGTTGTTACCTACCCCCCTCCCCGGATTCTGTAAGGAAATTCCTTATTTTCAATGGGTTGCGAGAGGGGTGTGTCTGTAAAATCCTCTCAGCATTGGACTTAGCCGCAGAATCCTCTCAACAAAGGACTTACGGGAGATTTCAGTGGTCAGGGATCAGTGGTCAGGGATCAGCCACCCCCGCCGAAGCGGACCTTGGACCCTTCGACGGGCTCAGGACAGTGCTTAGGGACCGCCTTCAAAACGAACCGAAAACTCGGCCACCTTGCCAACTGCCCCGGGGTACCGAAATCGGCAGACATGCGGCGCGATGTGTGACTGCCTGTTCCATTTTGCGCCGGCGGACTGAAATGATCTGCAAGGCGGAGGCCGAGATCACGGATGACAAAGCGCTGGAGACTCAAAGCTGAGCAACGAGAGGTGGAAACCAGAAGCCAAGAGCCGAGGGCTTAGCGATTTGGCTGGCGCGCGCCCTCGAGGGGCAGGTAGAGTGACGCTAACCCGGCGGCCTTCTGCCGTGACCTCACAAGCACCCGCAAATGACGAACAAATGGAGCGAAGTGGCGAAGGAAAAGAGCGAGATGCGGACCTTCGCGCCGACGCTCGCGTTGCTCGTCGTGGCAGTGGTGATCAACTACATCGACCGCGGGAACCTGGCGCTCGCAGCGCCTCTGATCAGGACGGAATGGGGAATGTCTCCTTCTCGTCTTGGAATCCTCTTCTCAGCCTTTTTCTGGACCTATACCGTGCTGCAGTTTGCCGTTGGCTGGCTCGTGGACAAGTTCAGCGCAACCGTCTTGCTGGCGATTGGCTTTCTCGTGTGGTCGTTGTCGACCGCAGCAACGGGGTTCGCGACGGGGTTTGCAACATTGCTGACCATGAGGCTGCTGCTTGGCGCGGGCGAGTCAGTGATGTTTCCGGCGAGTTCAAAGATATGCGCACTCCACTTGCCTGAAGAAGCGCGAGGATTTGCAAACGGCATGATCATGGCCGGCATTCGGTGGGGTTCAGCAGTCGGAACGCTCGGGGGCGGCCTGCTGATGGCGAAGTACGGTTGGAGAGCGACGTTTGTTGCGGTCGGACTGCTTGGCCTGCTGTGGATTCCGGCATGGGCTCGCTGGAAGCCGGGAGCGCCAAGAAGCCTGGGACACGTCGATGAAGGTGCGCCGAGCTTTGCGGCGATTGTGAAGAAACGCTCGTTCTGGGGCGCTGCGATAGGCCATTTTTCCGGCAATTACATTTTGTACTTCCTGATCAGTTGGCTGCCTTACTACCTGGTGCAGGAGCGACATCTTGCGATGACAAGGATGGTTGGAATCGCGGGCATGTTGTATGCGGTTGATTCTCTTGCGGCGTTGGCGACGGGTTGGATTACTGACCGTCGCATCAAGGGCGGGGACAGCCCCACCTTTGCGCGGAAGTCTGCAATGGCGGTTGGATTCTCACTGTCTGCGTTGTCTGTGACCGCTTGCGCCTTTTCAAGCGAGCGCACTTATCTCTGGTGCCTGGTGGGAATCGCGATTGGCTGCGGCACATGCGCCGCGGGCAATTTTGCGATTGCACAAACACTCGCGGGGCCGCGTGCGACCGGACGATGGGTCGGCCTCCAGAATGGAGTTGCAAACCTCTCAGGAATTGTGGGCCCGGCGCTTACCGGGATTTGTGGTCGAAGAAACAGGGCACTTCGGAATCGCATTCGGCATTGCTGCGCTGGTGATGGTTGCCGGAGGACTGTCATGGTGCTTTGTAGTTCAGGAACTGGAGCAGGTGCGCTGGCCTGAAGCGCAGAAGAGCCTCGTGTAGCCGTCGCGTCATGATCAAACGGCGAGCAAGAGAGCGGCCCTGCAAGGGATCCCTTGCAGGGCCAGGTTGTTGGAGCGTCGAAATTGCTTACCGCGTCTTGGCGACTTCTTCGACCGTGACCGGATCGAGGAACGGCATGCTGGCGCGCAGTTCGCTTGCCGACGATTTCGATGGGATGCTTTGCTTCGGCATCGCGGAAGGCCTGGAACTCCTTGCGGCCCGAGTTCTGATCGGCAAGGAAGCGCTTTGCAAACTCGCCGTTCTGGATTTCGGTGAGGATCTGCTTCATCGCCTTGCGGCTTTCGGCGTTGATGACCCGCGGCCCGCAGACGTAGTCGCCCCACTCGGCGGTGTCGGAGATGGAGTAGCGCATGTACGCGAGACCGCCGCGATAGATCAGGTCGACGATCAGCTTGAGCTCGTGGAGCACTTCGAAGTAGGCGCTCTCGGGCTGATAGCCGGCTTCGACCAGTGTCTCGTAACCCGCCTTGATCAGCGCGCTGACGCCGCCGCAGAGCACGGCCTGCTCGCCGAAGAGATCGGTCTCGGTTTCTTCCTTGAATGTGGTCTCGAGAACTCCGGCGCGTGTGCAGCCGATGCCCTTGAGATAGCTGAGCGTCAGCGCGTGCGCGTTGCCGGTCGCGTCCTGATGGATGGCGATGAGCCCGGGGACACCGCCGCCCTCAGTGAAGACCTCGCGGACGCGATGTCCGGGAGCCTTGGGCGCGGCCATACCCACGTCGATGTCTGCGGCGGGAACGATGGTCTTGAAGTGAATGTTGAATCCATGGGCGAAGAGCAGCAGCTTGCCCGCGTTGAGAGTTGGGAGCGATTTCTTCGGCGTAGAGCTTGGCCTGCGTCTGATCTGGGACAAGGATCATGACCACGTCGGCCCACTTGGTGGCGTCGGCCACGGTGTCTACTTCAAGGCCGGCCTTCTGGGCCTTGGCAATGGACTTGGAGTTGGCAGCAAGGCCCACTTTCACCTGAACGCCTGAGTCCTTGAGGTTGAGGGAGTGCGCGTGACCCTGGGAACCGTAGCCGATGATGGCCACTTTCTTCGCCTGAATCAGGGAGAGGTCGGCATCGTGATCGTAGTGAGTCTTTGCCATGATGTTCTTCGTTTTTCCTTTGCGTGCTGTGTGTGAATGTCGATGAAAACCGGCGGGGCTTAGCTTGACCTATGCCGATTCAGTATCTGCGTTCTCTACGGTGGCCTCTTCGCGGTTCGTCTTCCGGCAGGGTATTTTCGTGCAATCTGGCGCCCATCGCCTTGAGCACGCTTGAGGTGTGATGGCCGCGGCGCATGGTCATCTTGCCGCTGCGGCAGATTTCAAGGATGCGGCCCTCATCTTCGCGAAGCACTTCGATGAGGCCTTCGATCTTGCTTTCGACGCCGGTCATCTCGATCATCAGCGATTCGGAGGTCAGGTCGACGATACGGGCGCGGAAGACTTCAACCAGGTCGAAGATCTGCGCGCGATTGCGCGGCGTGGCGGCCACCTTGATGAGCGCGAGTTCGCGCGTGACATTGGGCGCCTGGGCAATGTCATCGACGTCGACGACATTCTCAAGCTTGAACAGGCTGGCGCGGATGCGATGGCCGGCTTCGGCCGAGGCCTCGCAGACGAGCGTCAGGCGCGACAGGCCCGCGCGCTCGCTGCGTCCAACGGTGAGCGAGCTGATATTGATGTTGAGCCGGCGGAACAAGCGATGCCACGCGCGTCAGCACGCCCGGCAAGATCTTCAACGTATGCGACAAATGTGTGCAGCATAAAAACGAGCCTTTCTAGGGTTCAGCCTCTAGCTCCAGCGTTCAGGGGTCAGGTCCTAACTTCGGGCGATAGTTGCCATCGCTGAGGGTTCTCACGAGGCAGGCCAGTAACTCATCAAGGCTAGACTCCTAGTCAGCTGATCGCTGTTTCTAGTTATCGTCCGCCGACTCGACCAGCGGGTTCTTGCCGGGGCGGCGAATCATTTCGTGCAATGCACTGCCGGCAGGAATCATCGGGTAAACCGAGTCTTCCTTCTCGACCATGAAGTTGAGCAGGAAGGCACCGGGTGCGGAGCGTGCCTCGTTCACGGCCTCGGCCACTTCGGCGCGCGTGCGTGACGGCGCGACCGGCGATGCCGTGCGCATCGGCCAGCTTGACGAAGTCGGGACTGACCAGCGGCGTGGCTTCGTAGTTGCTCTCGTAGAAGAACTCCTGCCACTGGCGCACCATGCCGAGATAGCCGTTGTTGATGACGGCGATGTTGATCTTGAGCTTCTCCTGCACGATGGTGGAAAGCTCGGCCGCGGTCATCTGGAATCCGCCGTCGCCGGCGATCACCCAGACTTCCTTGTCGGGGCACGCCATCTTTGCGCCGATGGCCGCGGGCAGCGCAAAGCCCATGGTGCCGAGGCCGCCGGAAGTGATGAGCGTGCGCGGATTCTCGTGGTGGAAATACTGCGCCTCCCACATCTGGTGCTGGCCCACATCGGTGACGACGATGGCGTTGCCGCCGGTGATGCGCCACAGATCGTGCATCACGTGCGCAGCGTAGAGATGACCTGAGTCGGGCAGGTTCTTGATGTCGCGCACCGCCACCGCACCCTTGCTGGCTTCGATGGTCTTCAGCCATGCCGAACCGTCGCGGCCCGAGATGCGCGGCAACAGGTCCTCGAGCACCTCGCGCAGATCGCCGACCAGCGCCACATCGACCTTGACGTTCTTGTTGATCTCAGCAGGGATCGACTTCGATGTGAATCTTCTTCGCCTTCAGCGCGTAGGTTGCCAGCGTGCCGGTGACGCGATCGTCGAAGCGCATGCCGCAGGCGATGAGCAGGTCGGCTTCCTGGATCGCGTCGTTCACCCACGCCTCGCCGTGCATGCCCATCATGCCCAGGTTCAGCGGATGCGAGGCAGGGAAGCTGCCCAGGCCAAGCAGCGTCAGGGCGACGGGAATCTGCGCGCGTTCGGCCAGCGTGCGGATCTGCTCCATTGCGCCCGACTCCGTCACGCCGTGCCCGGCGAGAATGACGGGCCGCTTGGCATTGCGAATCAGTTCGGCGGCCTGTTGCAAGGCCAGATTCTTCGACGCGCAGCATCGGGTGCGGACGATACGGGCGCGGCTTGGCGGCTGCGAAGTCGAAGATCGCCGTGCCTTGCTGCGCATCCTTGGTGATGTCGACCAGCACCGGGCCGGGACGGCCGGACTGCGCGATCTGAAATGCATGGCGGAGTCGCAGGCGCAATGTCTTCGTGCTGTTCACGAGGAAATTGTGCTTGGTCACGGGCAGCGTGATGCCGGTAATGTCGACTTCCTGAAATGCGTCGGTGCCAAGCACCTTGCTCGAGACGTTGCCCGTGATGCAGACCATCGGGAATCGAGTCGAGCATCGCGGTCGCGATGCCGGTGACGAGGTTTGTCGCGCCGGGGCCGCTGGTGGCGATGGCCACGCCCACCTTGCCCGAAGCGCGCGCATAGCCGTCGGCCATGTGCGCGGCGCCCTGCTCGTGGCGCACGAGGACGTGGTGAATGGGAAACTTGCGCAGCGCATCGTAGACCGGCAGAATTGCGCCGCCGGGATAGCCGAAGACGTCAGTAACGCCCTCGCCCACCAGCGTGGCCCACACAATTTCTGCGCCGGTGAGGCGCGTGGGCGTGGTGAGATGGGCGTTGGCGGCTTGCGCAGTTGCGTTGGTTCCCATGGGTAACTCCTTGTAACTTCTGGCTACTTGCATGTTCCGGTTCGGGCCAGCCAGATTCTATTGGCTAGAAATTGTCTCTTACGTCGTTGCCCCTTGCGACGCTGACGTGACGCGATCGACATACTTGCGAAAGACTCCGGCAGGCCAGCGCAGTGCCGGCGGCTTGAAAGTCCTTAAGCCGTGCGGCCATCTCTTCCGCGCTGATCTCGACATTCAGCGTGCGATTGGGAATGTCGAAGTGAATGATGTCGCCTTCGCGCACCGCGGCAATCGGTCCGCCGACAAATGCTTCTGGTGCAACGTGCCCGGCGGTGAATCCGCGCGTTGCGCCGGAGAAGCGTCCATCGGTGAGCAGCGCGACGGTCGAGCTGAGTTCGGGATTGCCGCTGACCGCCGCCGTGACTTGCAGCATCTCGCGCATGCCCGGGCCGCCCTTGGGACCTTCATAGCGAATCACGAGCACGTCATTCGGCTTGATCTTTCCCGATTGCACCGCGGCGAAGCAGTCTTCTTCGCAATCGAAGACGCGCGCCGGGTCCGCGATGCTCGATAGCGATTGGCAGCGGCGATCTTCATCACGCAGCCTTCGGGCGCAAGATTGCCTTTGAGAATCACCAGGCCGCCGGTAGGCTTGATCGGCTTCTCGAATGTGTGGATGACGACCTGGCCCGGAGTCTCCTCGGCCAGCGCGGCTTCTTCGGCGAGCGTCTTGCCGCTGATGGTCAGCGTCGAGCCGTCCGCGTGGCCCGCATCAATCAGGCGCTTGGCCAGCAGGCGCGATCCGCCGGCCGCCTGGTAGTCGGAGGCGACGAACTTGCCGGCCGGCGTCAGATCGCAGATAAACGGAGTGCGCTTGGAGATCGCATCGAAGTCGTCGATCGAGAGCTGGATGCCCATTTCCGCGCGATGGCGAGCAGATGCAGCACGGCGTTGGTCGAGCCGCCGCTGGCAGCCACGCTGGCGATGGTGTTCTCGATGCGACTTGCGCGTGATGATCTGCGAGGGCCGGCGATTGGCGCGGACCGCGTCCATGAGAATGCGCCCGGCTTCGCGCGTCGCGGCGTGCTTGTCCTTCGATGTGGCGGGAACGCCGGAGAGCTGAATCGGCGAGATGCCGAGAATCTCGCCGCTCATGGCCATGGTGTTGGCGGTGAACTGACCGCCGCATGCGCCCGCGCCGGGACAGGCATTGGCTTCGAGCGCTTCGAGTCCGGCATCGTCGATCTTGCCGGCGGCGTGCGAGCCGATGCCTTCGAAGACATTCTGAATCGTGATGTCGACGCCGTTGAGCTTGCCCGGAGCGATCGATCCGCCGTAGAGCATCATGCCGGGAATGTCGAGGCGGCAGAGCGCCATGATGATGCCGGGCATGTTCTTGTCGCAGCCGCCGATGCCCACGAGGCCGTCGAAGAGATTGCCGCGCGCAACGAGTTCGATGGAGTCGGCGATCACTTCGCGCGAAACCAGCGAGGCCTTCATGCCCTGCGTGCCCATCGTGATGCCGTCGGAGATGGTGACGGTGTTGAACTCCATCGGCGTGCCGCCGGCCTCGCGAATGCCTTCCTTCAGGGCTTCGGCGACTTCGCGCAGATGCACGTTGCAGGTGCCGATCTCGGTCCACGTGTTGGCGATGCCGATGATGGGCTTGTGCAGATCGTCCTTTGAAAATCCTGCTCCGCGCAGATAGGAGCGCGCGGCCGCGCGGCTGGGGCCTTCAGTCAACGGAATACTTTGGCGTTTGCCTTCGATGGTCATTTGCTCTTCACTTCGCTTGGAGCTAGCTGCTGGCTCTTAGCCGGTTCTTGCTGCGGTTAACGATTCCAACTTCAACGAAGGTTCAGGTTTCAGGCACTTCGCCTTCAGCCAGCCGGCTTCGTCATGCTGGCTTCGTACGTGTCGAGTGCAGCCGCATGGCGCAGCGTCAGGCCGATGTCGTCGAGCCCTTCAATGAGGCAGAACTTGCGGAACGGATCGACTTCAAATGTCGCTTTGAATCCCCGATCGTCGGTGACCGTCTGCTCCTCGAGCGAAACGGTGAGCCGATAGTTCGGAATCGTCTTTGCGTTCTCGAGCAGCTGTGGCGACCTGCTCTTCAGCTGAGCCGCGCGAGCACGATGCCATTCTTGCCGGCATTCGAGAAGAAGATGTCTGCGAAGGTCGGCGCAATGACCACGCGGAACCCAAAGTCGCTGAGCGCCCAGGCGGCGTGCTCGCGGCTCGATCCGCAGGCGAAGTTCTTGCCGGCAATCAGAATCTGCGCGCCCTTGTAGCGCGGATCGTTCAGCGCGAAATGTCGGATCGGGATCGCCGGATGCTGTGCGACGCCAGTCGAAGAACAGAAACTCGCCGTATCCGGTGCGCTCGATGCGCTTGAGAAACTGCTTGGGAATGATCTGGTCGGTATCGACGTTGGTGCGGTCGAGAGGCGCGGCCAGAGCGGTGAGTGTACGAAACGGTTCCATCAGGCCTTTACCTCCTCGCGAACGGGCCAGTTGCGAATATCGACGAAGTGCCCGGCGATTGCGGCTGCCGCGGCCATCTCGGGCGAGACAAGGTGAGTGCGTCCGCCGCGACCCTGGCGGCCCTCGAAGTTGCGATTGCTGGTGGAAGCGCAGCGCTCGCCGGGCGAAAGAATGTCTGGATTCATGCCCAGGCACATGGAGCAGCCGGGCTCGCGCCAGTCGAATCCGGCCTCGCGGAAGATCGCGGTCGAGTCCTTCCTCTTCTGCCTGCGCCTTCACCTGCTGCGAGCCGGGAACCACCATCGCGCTGCACGTGCGTGGAGACCTTGTAGCCCGCGGCGATGCGCGCTGCGGCGCGCAGATCTTCAATGCGCGAGTTGGTGCATGAGCCGATGAAGACGCGATCGATCTCAACATCTGCAAGCGGCGTTCCGGCCTTGAGATCCATGTATTCAAGCGCGCGCTCGAGCGACTTGCGCTCCTGTTCGTTCGGCAGCCGCTGCCGGGTCGGGAACAGCGGCGGTGATGGGCGCGACCATGCCCGGGCTTGTTCCCCAGCTTACATACGGAACCAGCGTTGCGGCATCGATGACGAGTTCGCGATCGAACTTCGCGCCGGGATCACTGGGCAGCTTGCTCCATTCGCTCGACTGCCTCGTCCCACGCGTCGCCCTTGGGGCTGAACCGGCGGCCCTTCGAGATATGCGAACGTCGTCTCGTCGGGAGCGATCATGCCCGCGCGCGCGCCGGCCTCGATGCTCATGTTGCAGATCGTCATGCGGCCTTCCATCGAGAGCGCGCGAATCGCCGAGCCGGCGTACTCGACGACGCAACCCGTCGCGCCGTCGGTGCCGATCTTGCCGATGATGGCGAGGATGATGTCTTTGGCAGTCACACCGAGTGGGCAATTTGCCCTCAACGGAGATGCGGAATGTCTTCGGCTTCGACTGCGGCAGCGTCTGCGTCGCCAGCACGTGCTCCACTTCGCTGGTGCCGATGCCGAAAGCCAGCGCGCCGAACGCGCCGTGCGTGGAGGTGTGCGAGTCGCCGCAGACGATCGTCATGCCGGGCTTGGTGATGCCGAGTTCAGGACCGATGACGTGGACGATGCCTTGCTCGCGGCTGTCGACGTCGTAGAGTTCGACGCCGAAGTCCGCGCAGTTTTTGCGCAGCGTGGCAATCTGTGTCGCGGCGATCTGGTCGACGATGTGAAGGCGGCCTTCAATCGTCGTGGGAACGTTGTGGTCCACGGTCGCGATGCAGCGATCGGGGCGGCGCACCTTGCGTCCGGCGAGTCGAAGGCCCTCGAAGGCCTGCGGGAGATGTGACCTCGTGCAGCAGTTGCAGGTCGATGTAGAGCAGCGTCGGTTCGCCCTTGGGCTCGACCACGACGTGCTGCTCCCAGACCTTTTCGAATAGTGTCTTTGGTGCGGTACTCATTGAACTCCTTGTTCGAGGTTGTTAAGTTTGTGCTTTCCCGCCCTGGCGCAAAGCACGCGACGTGGGCACCCGGCTCTCAGGCGTTCACGAGAAGCGTCTTTACAGTCTCGCGAACTTTGGCACCCATCTCCTTTGTCGAAAGCACCGCGAAGCCCTGCGGATTCGACGCGAGCAAGATCGGGGGTGCGGAATCCCAGTTCAAGCACCTTGCGAACCGCGGACTCGATTGCCGCTGCTTCCGCTTCCAGTCCGCCAGAGTGGCGCAGAATCAGCGCGCCGGTGAGAATTGCGCCGAGCGGATTGGCAAGGCCTTTGCCAGCGATGTCGGGCGCCGAGCCATGAACCGGCTCGTATAGGTTGACCTTGCCGCCGATGGTCGCCGAGGGCAGCATGCCGAGCGAGCCGGTGATGACCGCGGACTCGTCGGACAGGATGTCGCCGAAGAGATTCTCGGTAAGCACAACGTCGTAGTTGCGCGGCTGGTTCATCAGGTGCATGGACATCGCGTCGACATATTGATGCTCGACGGTGACGCCGGGAAACTCGGCCGCGACTTCATTCACCGTCGCGCGCCAGAGTTGCGAGACCTCAAGCACGTTGGCCTTGTCGACGCTGGTGAGCTTCTTGCGGCGCTTGCGACGCAAGCTGGAAGGCGATGCGGGCCACGCGGGCGACTTCGTCGCGCGTGTAGCGCATCGTGTTCCAGGCTTCACCGGTCGTCGCGGTTCCACTCGCGCGGCTCGCCGAAGTAAAGACCGCCGAGCAGTTCGCGAACGAAGAGAATGTCGGCGCCGTCAACGATCTCAGGGCGAAGCGGGCTGTTGACGGCGAGTTCCTTGAATGCGAAGGCAGGGCGCAGATTGGCGAATCCGCCGAGCGCGGCGCGAAGCTGCAGCAGTCCGGCTTCGGGACGCTTGTCCGGGAGGAAGGGAATTGAATTCGTTGCCGCCCACAGCGCCGAGGAGAACCGCGTCGCTGGCCAGTGCGGCCTCGAGCGTGTCGGCCGGGCAGCGGAGTGCCGTCCTTCACGATGGCCACGCCGCCGATGCGCTTCGCGTCGATCTCAAGTGTGTGGCCGCCCAGCTCCGCGACCTCGCGCAGCACGGCGACTGCTTCATTGGTGACTTCGGGGCCGATGCCGTCTCCGGCAGTGACGAGAATCTTCAGCTTCATTACTTTTCCTGAATATCAGTTGAAAGAGTTCAGTTGAGTGCGGATCAGTCGAGTTCCGCCACGGGCTCGCTGTCGGCGCTCGCGAATCGGATCCGGCAAGGATGCCAACCAGGTCCTGGTCGTAGATGTTCTTCTTGCGATCGGCCAGCGCGACAAAGCGGTAGTAGGTCTGCTGCAACTCTTCGCGCGAGAGCGTGTAACCCGAGCTGCTCGAGGCGGTGGCGCAGCGCCGCGCGACCGGAGTGCTTGCCGAGCACAAGATGCGTTTTCGAGACCCCGACAAGCGCGGGCGTCATGATCTCGTAGCAGAGCGGATTGGCCAGCATGCCGTGCTGATGGATGCCTGACTCGTGCGCGAATGCATTGGCGCCGACGATGGCCTTGTTCGGCGAGGGCCGGAAGGTGATGATCTGGCCCAGCACCTGGCTGGTCGGATAAAGCTGGTCGAGCTTGATGTTGGTGGTGACGCCGTAGCGCTCCGCGCGCACGTAGAGCGCCGCGGCAATCTCTTCAAGCGCCGCGTTGCCGGCGCGCTCGCCGATGCCGTTGATGGTGCACTCCACCTGGCGTGCGCCGGCCTGATGGCAGCCAGCGAGTTGGCGACGGCCAGACCGAGATCGTCGTGGCAATGCGAAGAAAGGATGATGCCTTCTGCGTCGATTGCAGGAATGCGCTCGCGCACTTCGCGGAACATCTGTCCGTATTCTTCGGGCGTGGTGTAGCCCACCGTGTCGGGCATGTTGATGGTGGTGGCGCCGGCCTCGATGGCGACGCGCACCATCTCGACCAGAAAGTCGCGATCGGAGCGGGTCGCGTCTTCCGGCGAGAACTCGACATCGTCGACAAACGAGCGCGCCAGGCGCACCGATTCGCCGGTGCGATCGAGCGCTTCCTGGCGGCTGATCTTGAGCTTGTATTCGAGGTGCAGATCGCTCGACGCGAGGAAGACGTGAATGCGCGAGCGGTCGGCAAACTGCAGCGCCCGAGCGGCCATCTCGATGTCTTCATTCTTGGCGCGGGCCAGCGACGCGATGCGCGGCTTGCGAATGGCCTGCGTGATGGTGGCGATGGCGGCGAAGTCGCCCTCCGAGGCCATGGCAAATCCGGCCTCGATGATGTCCACGCCCAGGTCTTCAAGGGCGTGAGCCATGGTGAGCTTTTCCTGCGTGGTCATGCTGCAACCGGGAGACTGCTCGCCGTCGCGCAGAGTGGTGTCGAAGAATGCAACGTGATTGGGATCGATTGAATTCATGTTCACGCCTGTCAGGGGAACCCTTCGCTAGCACTTTGATTTTCTCGCATGTCGGCTGTATAAGGCAAAGTTATTATTTTTGGGTAAGCGATTACAATTGCTTATGATAAGGAAGCAATAATCAGCCACGGGCATTGGTCCTAAGCTCGATTTGGAACTGTTGCGAATGGCAGCGCAGCGTTATCTGGACGAAGTGCTGGAGGCCAGGGAGTTCAAATGGAACTGAGTCAGCTCGAGACCTTTCTTGCGGTTGCGGAGGAGCGCAGCTTTTCGCGCGCTGCGGTCCGCCTGCATCGTACCCAGCCGGCGGTCAGCCAGGTGATCCGCAAGCTTGAAGCAGCGGTCGGGGAGACGCTCTTCGACCGCGCGGCGCGCGATGGATCGCTGACCGCTGCCGGAGAGCTGTTGCGCGACTATGCGCAGCGGTTGCTGGCACTGCGCCGCGAAGCCGTCAAGCGCACTCGACGAGTTGAAGAGCCTGGAGCGCGGGCGCCTGCAACTGGCCGCCAACGAGTACACCTGCATGTACCTGCTGCCGGCGATCGACCAGTTCCGGCAGCGAGTATCCCGCAGATCGGCGTCACGGTGCATCGCATGCTGGCTAGCCGCATTCCGGAGGAACTGAACCTGCGCACATTCGAGATTGGCGTCATGTCGTTCCGGCCCGATCCGGAGCAGTTTCGCACGATCGCGGTTTACAGCGACAGCCTGGCCTTGATCGTCAGCCCGAGATCATCCACTTGCGCGGGCCGCGCGCGTGTCGATCAACGATCTGGGCAAGGAGAACTTCATTGCGCACAATGTGACCTCGCCGCTGCGCAGGAAAGTGATTGAGACGTTTCAGCGCTATCGCACGCCGCTGAATATGGGCATCGAACTGCCCACAATCGAGGCCATCAAGCGGTTTGTGGCGATGGGCAACGGCGTGGCGCTGGTTCCACACCTGACCGTTGCGCGCGAACTGGAGACTGGCGACCTGGTTCGCGTCACGGTGGACGAGCTGGAAATGAAGCGCGTACTGCGGCTGGTCCATCGGCGGCAGGCGACGCTCTCGTATGCGGCCCGCGCATTTCTGCGGACAGTGAGGTCGATGGCGCAAGCAGCAAGGGCCGCCGTTTTATTACCACGTGGAAAGGGCGGGTTGAACGCGATGGCACGACTGACGCATGGTGAAGACGCCATTTGCCGATTCGCCTGCGTCTATTGCCTTAGATTCATTCCGATGTCAGGCCGTATTCCGTGCATTTGCCCGCTCCGGCCATTTACAATGCTTAGAGCGGGGCCCGGCACGAAACCGGCGCACCGGAATCGACAACCTCGTTGCCAGCCAGACGGTTGCGCAGTCGTGAGGATCAAGACCGAATGAAGAAGATCGCCCTTATTGCTCTTCCTGCTGGCCGTGTGCGTGGCAGCGGGCCGCGCTCAGGAAAGCCGGCAGGACATCAGCATCAGCGGAATCGCCCTTATTGAGCCATTTATCGCCTCATCCACCAACGTTCAGGTCCATTCCAACACGGCCTGGGGCGCACTGGGCAGCTACCGGTTCATGCTTACGCCTTCAAGCGCGCTCGAAGCCAACTACGGCATCACCTACGAGAACACGATCAACTACTACGTCAACCCCAACCACTACCAGATACTACGCGCACCCAGGAATGTCAGCGCCGCCTACGTGCGCAGCTTCACCTACAAGAAGTTCAATCCGTTTGTCGAAGCGGGCCCGGGCGCATTTATCTTTCTGCCCGATCCGCAACTCAGGCACGACGAACATCGATGTGAAGCAGCAGACCTCTGTCGGCGGCACTCTATGGCGGAGGCATCGCCTACGAGATCAGCCCGAGCTTCGATATCCGTGCGGAGTACCGGGGATTTGTAACCAAGGTGCCGACGTTCGGCAACACCCAGTTCACGACGAACAAGTGGTACAACATCTACAATCCGGTGCTCGGCGTGGCATATCACTTCTAGTTAGAGACTTCGTCCTGGACAGCGAAAGAGGGCGGCTTGAAGCCGCCCTCTTTCTTTGGTCAGGGGTCAGGGGTCAGGGATCCTCCCGGTTGCCCAGGACGATTCGATTTCGCTACGGCGCCGCAGTTTCACAATGCGAGATTTCCTACCCCCCCCCTCCCGGATTCTGCAAAGAAATTCCTTGTTTTCAATGGTTTGCGAGTGAGGTGTGGTTGTAAAATCCTCTCAACATTGGACTTAGCCGCAGAATACTCTCAGCAAAGGAGTTACGGGCGCGTTCTGAGTGATTCTCCTGCTTTCGTCTCGCATTGCGGTATCGACGCTCGTCGGAAACTGGGACGCGATGGCGCTCCTGGGATTGAATTTCAGCTTAGATTGTGCGCTGGGGGAGCGTAATTCTCTGCAAGGCGGAATTTGGGATGTATGGGTGCATTTTTCAGGAGTATCGTAGCGGACGCTGCCCCACTCCGCGATGAAACCGCGATGAATCGGCACCCGCCGCCTGTGATGAGAGAGACAAGAGCCCCGCCCTAGCAAAGCCAGGACGGGGCACCCCATTTCGGGGCGATGTTTAGCCTGGGGTGCCTACTCTCTGTAATCTGTCTGGCTGTTAAATTCCCCATGGCTCATTCGGTTAACTAGCTACCTTGTTGGGAACCAGGCGGGCTTTCGTGAGTTGGGAGGAGATTGAACCAAATATTCCCTGAAGGTTCAAGTTGTACTGTGAGTTGCACTGGCCCTTATTTGTGGAGGAGCTGGCGTCCGAATAGAAATGAGGCATGTTTGTAGGTGACACATAGCCGGAAGACATCTGCTGAAGTGTTGCGCACGGCGAGATGGCCAAGCTACCTGTATCCGTAGAACACCCGGAACTCCCTGCTCCGTACGCAATCGTGTAAACCGTCGTGCCCAGGTTAGTCGCCGTGTTCGCTGCCGAGATCGCCTGATGACACTGGGCATCCAGAGACGGGTAGGTGTTTCCGGCGCTTCCGACGTTTCCACCGCTGGAGTTTTTCATTGCTCCGCTTTTTGCATTGGCATCGCCATCGCTGAGAATGATCATCACGTTTCTGGATCCTGGGTTCTGATACGCCTGTGCCATGAGCGACGCCTGAGCCGCGTAGATCGCTCCTGCAAAGTACGTACCCTGACCGCCCAGCGGTTGGATGCCGTTGCAGTTGCTACCGGTGGAACCACCCGTAACATTCACAAGGTTTGAGTTGGTGACAAACCCGCCGTTTACCTGATTGTTGGAACTCCAATCGCTCAGATATCCCGTGATCTGGTAGTTACCCGCTGTTCCAGATGGCGCGGTCCACGTTCTCTGCCCGCTCGTCGGAATAGGCGGTGTGGTGTAGGGCAAAATGTAACTCTTGCTCATTGTTCCCTTGCAGGCTGTGTCATTGGATGCCTGGTTCGCCTGTACGTTTGGATAGGTAAACAAGCTAACCCTGTCGTAGGGAATGCATGTCGCGCCAGACTTAGACGTTGATGCCGTGCAGGGCGCAAGCTGCTGGAGCATGTACTGAATTCCATCCAATGCACAGTTGATTCTCGTACTGGTGCAGGCGGGTTCATTTTCCGAAGAAGCCATCGAGGCCGTGGAGTCGAGCACCATGGCGACATTGACCTGATCGTTGGCGCCACTTGCCATGGTTGCGGTCGAGGTCGCACTCAGCGTAAGCGACATCGCAGACTTGACGCCCACCACCGACATCATTCGGACGAAGTAGGTCGGGACGGTGGCATGTTGCGTGACCTGGATCACGTTATACCCTGTGCCAGAGGCCGCGCACGGTGCCTGAACCATGGCGGAGCCCGAAACACATTTGAAAGCGGTTGTGACGTTGGCGCTCGGCAGACTGGGCTTGGCGTTGGCTCCGCCCGAAGCAGAGGAGTAGCTTGTGACCACAGCCTTAACCGAGGCCTGGCTCGCGCCAGGCTGAATCATCGCGTAAGCGCCAGCCAGCGCGGCAGCGTCTGTAGACGACTGCAGTTGGCGGTAGCAGACGAACGCATGACCAATGTCAACGGTCACGCCTGCAACGCCGAAAATCACACCACTTAGAAGCATCATCCAGGGCAGGATCTGTCCGCGCTCGTCCTTCAGGCCTCGAATCACTCTTGAATGCATATTGCGCTTCACCGAATCGTTCATTTCTCCAATTTTTCCTTCAAAAAGAATGGCAACAGCCTCTTCCCGGATGGCACCTGTAGCATTAGTTGCCGCAGGAAGCTGCAGTCTTTGATCGAGACCAATGTAACAATGGGCTGCAAAAGCGAAATAGCTCCTAAGTTACCGATAAATTCTTTAGTAATTTCTGGATATAACTGGTCCGAAAGTAAGAAATCTCGGTCACAACTAGTCGTCGCTTTTGTTGATCAAAGCAATAAGTGAGCTTGCCTTGTGGTGATCGTGTCGTAACCATCAACCTTCAACCAAGACAACTGTGAGCAATTAATTTGAACTGGCTATTTCGCAGCATTGTGGCGAGGGGTGGGCGTCCAGACGTCCGGGAAATCCATGGAGAAACCAATCTGGCCACCAATCCGCGGGCTCGCAACGTATTTGCCTCCAAGCAGACCGAAACAGAGAGCCATTCCGTTGCGAACAGCATATTGACCGCCGACCATGCCCTGAAGCTGACTTCTCCCGAGATTCCCGTTACTCGCATAGGCGCCGTAAATCTCGCCGCCCAGCGTTAGCCAGGTACGAACGTCGTGCAGCGTCGAGAGGCCTCCGACGTAAACATGGCCTCGCGTATTCGTGGTTCCCACCACGCCGGTGCTGGTATTGCCCGCGAACAGAAATCCTGCATTTCCATTGATCCTGGTTTTTTCGGATAGGGATTTTTGCCCGATGAAGTTGAGCCAGTAGTCGGCTAGGCCCGAGCCGAGTTGTTGGCTGGCGTCTCCGGTTGGGACCTCAACATAAAGGCTGGCGCCGAGAGCCGGAAGCCGGGACCCCCCGGACTCCTTATGGAAATTCCACTTGATTCCCATGTTGGTGTCCCCCACGCCGCTGGAGGGTTTGTTCTCCGCCGCCCGGTCGATGGCGAGATAAGGAGCGTCCACATCCAGTTCCAGGTTGTGTGGCAGGCCATAGTTGAGTTTGAAGTTGGCAGTATTCTGCCTGAGGTTGGGGTACTGAAGCTGAAGAGCGTCGTATTCGTTGAAGAACTCAAAGTGCCACTTCCCACGGTCAGTGACCGCAGGGTCATCGGTATAGAAGGGCAACTGGGCGCGCAGCGGCTCGGAAGCGCAGAGCACGCAGGCCAGCAGCAGTAGCAGAATACGCAAGGTAAGACGCATCCGATGAGCTTCCAGAATAGCTGTACACAAGGGGATCGCCAACTAGAGCTGCGGCGTCTGTTAGAAGTGACAGTTGTCAAAACATCCTGGCAAGTGTTGGTTAGAAGGCATGTAGTCAGCTTCCAGTGAGCTGTGCAACTCCCTCGAAATTGGGCATTCTACCCGGACCCATGAAGAACCGGAGATCTTCAGTTTTCCGGCTCATCGTGCGACGGGCATTGTTTGCCTGCTACTCAAAATGCAGCGGCCAGGAACTTGAAAATCTGACGGCGCAACACTTCCGTTGGAAGTGCGGGAAGGAAATATGAACATATCAGGCAAGTTAGGCATCATCGCCACATCGATCTCCTGTGCGTCGTTTGGGTTTGCGGCCGCAGTTGCATTTGCTCAAGACCAGGCGGCGCCTCCGGAGCAGGGAGTGCCTGCTTCCGCATTGACCACCAAGACCGCTGCGGCGGTCGGATACCAGGTGGGTTCCGGTAACTCAAAAGTGGACCTCGTCGCCACCGAACTTGGACCTGGCGCAACCGGGGAGGCCAAGGTCGAAATAAAGTCCAAAGCCGACCGGGCCAGAGTGGAGATCAACGTCAAGAGTCTCAAACCAGCTTCGACTCTCGGCGCGGAGTTCCTGACTTACGTGCTCTGGGTAGTCACCCCTGAGGGTCGCACGGGAAATACCGGCGAGCTGACTCTCGACAAGAACGGAAACGGGAGCCTCAGCGCCACGACACCCGCCCAGGCATTCTCTCTCATCGTGACGGCTGAGCCTTATTTCGCGGTGCGTTTGCCAAGCGAAATGGTCGTTCTGCAAAGCGTTCCGCAGAAGAAGACTGAAGGCAAGATTTTCCCGGTCACTGAGTACAAGTTGATGAAGCGTTCTCAATACCAGAAGATGGGTAACCCGCTGGCACTGACGCCCGATCCGAAAGTGCCGCTGTCAGTCTACGAGGCCCGCAATGCTGTGGAACTTGCCAAGTCGCGCAAGGCCGATCAATACGCGCCCGAGATTCTCACCAAGGCGGATGCCAGTTTACAGATGACAGAGAACGATCTCTCAAGCAAGGCCAATGTAAACAAGACGGTCTCCGATGCGCGACAAACAGTCCAGTTTGCAGAGGATGCTCGTGCTCTGTCGGTCCAGCGTCAGGAGCAGGAGCGCATCGTGCAGGAGCGGGATGCCGCGGCCGCCAAGGCGAAGGCCGAAGCTGAGGAGAAAGCAGCAGCCGAGGCTGCAGTAGCAAAGCAAAAGGCCGATGAGGCCGCCGCCGAAGCTCAGCGTAACGCTCAGAAAGCCGATGCAGAGATTGCCGCACAAGCTGCCGCCCGGCAGAAGGCTGAGCAGGAGAAAGCTCAGCTTCGCGCCAAACTGCTTGAGCAATTCAATCGTGTCCTTCCCACGACCGACACGGATCGTGGACTGGTTGTGAACATGGGCGATGTCCTGTTCGCTACCGGTAAGGCCGACCTGGGACCAGATGCGAAGATCGCTCTCGCCAGGCTTTCCGGAATCGTGCTGAACTATCCGTCCTTGAAACTTGCGATCGGAGGGTACACCGATTCCACTGGGGGAGCCGAATTAAATCAGACGCTCTCAGAGAAGCGGGCTGACGGTGTGATGAATTATCTCGTGTCCCAGGGCCTGGAACCAGGTGCCCTGACGGCGCAGGGCTATGGAATGAGCAACCCGGTGGCTGACAACAGCACATCGCAGGGACGTCAAAAGAACAGAAGGGTCGAGATCGTGATTTCCGGCGAGGTGATCGGAAAACAGATCGGCTCGGGCCAATAACCGGATTCGCATCACCCCACTCCTGCGAAGGCAGGACGGTGCGACCACTGTTCATTCCCGTTCATGACCCCACTCATGCGCATAGCCACCCCAACGACGAAGACCTGTCGCTGGGGACCCCGGTGCGCGCGCATGAATGGGGCACCCAGGACGGGCCACCCGCAGCCGCATTACTTCTTGATGTCTTTGGCTAAGTAGATGAGGATGGTGCGGCCGTCGGAGGTGAATTCGCTGCCTGTTGCGGTCTTGGCGCCGGTGACGGGATCCTTGGGAGTCATGTAAGTGGTTTTCAGGACCATGCCGGTCTGAGTGAGGCTCTCGCCGATGTAATCGCGTTCCCCGTCGGTGTTCGGGTCGATCTTGTGGGTGATGCCGTTTTTTGTGCGGTAGTCGCGGTCAAAGCCGATGTCATGGGTGCCGGCTCCGGCCCAAACGGTCTGCCCATCGAGATCGAACGGCGCTTTCCAGATGCGAAAGTGATGGCGCGAAGCAACTACCTTGAGCGGGTCGGCTTGCGCGTATCCAAAATCCTGCGGGCGCCCGTATAGCTGCAATATGCTCATGGGCATGGTCACGTAGGACTCCTTATTAAGGGAGGACAGGAAACCGCTGATAACCGCCGATTGATTAGACTTGTCAACGACCACCCATCCGGCAGCCTTCAGCGCAGCCTGAACCTGTTCCTGCGACCCGATCAGGATGAAGTTGACCCGGTCGCCGGGTGCACCGTCTGGATCGCTGACCCGCCGGGGAATGGAATCGAGCCGACTCTGGGGGAAGACAGGGACGCTGACGTCTGCCTTTGCCGCGGTGGCAGCAGCGGCGGTGCGCTCAATGGTGACGTGGTAGGCGCCGGTGGCCTGATCAAAGGATGATTGATTGATGGCGACGAAGAGGTGACCTGCAACGGGGGCCTTAGTGGAGACGCTTGCCCCAACAAGAAACGGCCGGGCTGCTTCACTGGTCCCGACCCGGCCAATCAAGGCGCCGCGGCCGGCGTCATTGAACTGGAGGACGCGCACAAGATCAGAAAAGCCGCGAGGCAGGCCCTCGGGGCCGTTGGCCTGTTTCGCATTGGAATACTGCAACTGCCCGGTTGCGCTGACCTTGATCGTATCTCCCGCATTGAGCTCGACTCCGGTATCGACCCATCCATCGGCCGGCTTGAGGTCAAGTTCGTGATTCTGCGCCGAGATGGGTTGAGCCAAAGCGAGGCCAAGAACCAAAGGGCTAAGGACGGCTGTGCGGATCATGGGTCATCTCCTCGGGATCGTACTCGGGGAACCGCTCGGCGGGGCTTCAGATCCTGGGCTTCAAATCGCTGCGAGCGCCAACCATTTTCGCACCTTCCGTGCCGTGAGCGCGGATACCTGTTGTTCATGGGTTTGCGGGGCGGGAGAAGGGTGCCTGCGAAAGCCTGAATCGGCTGGATCAGAATGAGACGTCGGCCGGCTCGGTGACGCGCATGACGGACTGGTCGTGGGTTTTGGCCTTCCAGGCGGCGCGGATGGCTTCAACCTTGTCGCGATTCTCCGGCGTGTCGGGGTAGTCGATGATGAGCATTTTGGAGCGAAGGCGCGACGGGCTGGTCGTGTTCTTTCCCTGCCACTGGCCGTAGACGTCAAGGACACTCAGGCCGGCTGGAAAACGCGGTGTCACTTCGCGGTCGAGGAAGTCGCGCCAGTCGGCTTCACTGATTCCCTGCCCCGGCTGATCAAGAGGACCCAGGCCGAAGTAGAGCTTTGTGTCGACCCAGCCTTTGGTGGAGGGAGGGTGCGCCGGATCGCCGGAGAGCGTGGGAGCGGTGGCGCTGGGGGCGGGAGTTGCGGCGTGTTGGGCACACCCGGCGAGCGCGAATGCCAGCGCGGGAGCCAGCAGGGCGGGGCAAATACGCATTCCGTCTCCTGAGAAGGATGGGCTTGCTCTACTTCTCCACCTCGACACCGCGCCAGAATGCGACGTAGCCCTTGATCTTTCGCGCGGCCGGCTTTGGATCTGGGTAGTACCAAGCCGCGTCAGGGTTATCCTGCCCGTCGATCAGGAGGCTCATGTAGCGCGCCTGGCCCTTCCAGGGGCAAGTGGAGGTGGTGCTGCTGGGGCGAAAATACTCCCGCTTGAGGCTGTTCTCGGGGAAGTAGACATTTCCCTCAACCGTCTCAGTTACTTCGCTTTCGGCAATCACCTTGCCGTTCCAGATTGCTTTTGCCATGGCCTATCCCGATCAATTCACGCACTGAACCCTGCCAACGCTCATGGAGCGGCGACAGGACTGACCGATACGACACTACCAGAGTTTGTCCGGCGTTGCGAGTCCGGTTTGGATCCGAGTTCGGTTTTGGTCCGGTTTACTTGGCAGCTGCAATCGAATCGACGTGGACGGACTTCTTGCCCGGATCGGCGGTTGCGGTGATGGTTACATGATCGCCGTAAAAGCTCTTGACCGTATCGGGGTTGTCGATGGTCCAGACCTGTTTCTTTGCTTCGTCGACGAAGACCGCTGTCATGCCGCCCTCGATGCACTTCTTCACGCACGCGGAGCCCGACCCGGCATGCTTGGCTCCGCACATGGAGTCAGAGATCCAGCCGTTGATGGTGGTAGCATCGGCGGCGCTTGCCGCGATGGAGCCAAAGGTCAGCACTGCAATGAGCATGGCTACGATTCGTTTCACATTGTCCTCCGGGGGCGTTTGAAGTCCTTGTCGGTTTCTATGATGCTCCCCGGGGCACAGATTGTTCAAGCCGGGTCAGCACCTCGGGATCTCTGCGTTGACATGTTGACGCGCCGCAACCTATTTGGACTGCAAACTTTTCCGGCGGGCCTGAACGTTCTTGAGCGCCCCTTCATAGCGCGCCGATGCCACCGTAAAGCGGTTGATCAAGTCGGTCGTCTTCATGAAGAATGTCGGGTTCCTCTCGCGGATTCCTTCGAGGATGTGAGCGAATTTTGCCAGCAGGAAAAAGCCCTCGGCATTGCAGTCGACGAAGAGCTCGGCCGAGACGGCGCCATGGAGCACCATGGCGGCGGCCATCTCCCAGTAAGTCAGGACTTGACGGAAGTAGGCATTGTGCGGGTCAGCGGGATTGGAGACGACGGCGAAGAATTCGTCTACGGTGTTGGGCCAGAATTCGCCGGTCATCCAGGCGCGGGCCTCGCGCATCAGGGGTTCGGTGCGGAGCTGGTAGAGCTTGAGGATGATTTCGGCATCAGCGGGTGTCGCGAGCATTCGTTCCATGAGTGTCTCCGTCCCCATAGTATCGGTTGAGCCCGAAGATTACTGCGAGAACAGCGAAGCGGGACCGGACAGATCCCGCTCTAAGACCCCGTGGAATGGAGATGGAGGCCGCTATGCCGGCTGCAGTTCCTTGGTGGCGCCGGCCTTTTCTACGACTGGGCCGTGGGTTTCGGCGGTTGGCGGAGGAGGCGCGTCGCCGATGCGCTTGGAGTAAGTGCAGACGATCGCTGCGCCGGGTTCGGGCTCGGCGGCCTTCTTTCCGCGCTTCTTCGGCTCGGCTTCTTCCTCGGCGCCCTTCTTCTTGTTCGGGCACTCGAGGTAGATGCCGCTCTTGAGCGTCTTCTCGACCAGGTACGGACTGCCGCATTCCGGGCACTTCTGCGGCGACCGGCTTGTAGTTCGACGTGAAGTCGCACTTGGGATAGTTGGTGCAGCCCCAGAAGACGTTGCCGCGGCGCGCCTTGCGCTCGGCAATGTCGCCCTCGCCGCACTTGGGGCACTTCATGCCCTCGATCAAATTCTGCTTGACGTACTTGCACTTGGGATAGCCGGAGCAGGAGACGAACTCGCCATACGCGCCCTGGCGCAGCACCAGCGGCTTGCCGCACAGCGGGCAGTCTTCGCCGGTGGGCTCGGGCGGTTTTTGCTGCTGCTTCTGGCTCAGTTTGCGGATCGTCTTGCAGGGCGGATCGTCGTTGTAACCGGGGCAGGACATGAACGGTCCCAAGGGTCCGCGCCGCAGCACCATCACCTTGCCGCAGTTCTCGCAGTACTCTTCCGTGCTCGCCTGCCTCCTGCGCCTCGGGTGTGTTCAGGTCAGGCTTGTCCGCGATGTTCTCCTTGGTGAAGGTGCAGCTTGTGGGGTCCTTCTTGTTGTAGGCCGAACAGGCAAAGAAGCTGCCGAACTTGCCCCACTTCAGCAGCAGCGGCGATCCGCAGAGCTCGCACTTCTCGTTGGTCTCCTTCTCCATGCGCTTGATGTCTGCGCATCTTCTTGCCGGCGTACTTCAGCTCTTCTTCAAAGTGGTCGTAGAAGCCGTTGAGAAGGATCGGTCCACTTCTCCTTGCCTTCTTCGATGTCGTCCAGTTCTTCTTCGAGGCGTGGCGGTGTACTTGGTGTCGAAGATGTACGGGAAGTTCTTCGACGAGCAGGTCGCAGACCACCATGCCGATCTCAGTCGGATAGAAGCGGCCGCGCGAGCCGCCGTGCTTGACCACGTATTCGCGATCCTGGATGGTGTTGATGATCGACGCGTAGGTCGAAGGACGGCCGATGCCGCGCTCTTCGAGCTCCTTCACCAGCGAGGCTTCGTTGTAGCGCGGAGGCGGCTCGGTGAAGTGCTGTTCGGGGACGAGCTTTTCGAGCTCGAGCGCCTTCACGCCGTCGAGGCTGGGCAGCTTGTTCGCATCGACTCTCTTCGTCGTCGGCCTTCTTGTCTTCTGACAACTTCGTAGACCTTGAGGAAGCCGTCGAAGCGCAGCACCGATCCGCTGACGCGGAAGTCGTAGGTCTTGCCGTCTGCGGGACTCAGCAGCGATCTTCGCGGTGGTCATGTCGTAGACGGCCGGCACCATCTGCGAGGCAACGAAGCGCCGCCAGATGAGCGTGTAGAGCTTCAGTTGCTCGTCGCTGAGATAGCGCGCAATCGACTCCGGAGTGCGCGATGCGTCCGTCGGGCGAATTGCCTCGTGCGCATCCTGCGCGTCTTTCTTGCCCTTGTAGACATTGGGCGACTCCGGCAGATACTGCGCGCCGAGCTGCTTGCCGATCCATCGCGCGCTCCTTCGATTGCTTCCGGCGCGACGCGCGGCGAGTCGGTACGCATGTAGGTGATGAGGCCGGTCGGTGCCCTCGTCGCCGATGTCGATGCCTTCATACAAACGCTGCGCCACGCCCATGGTGCGGCGCACGTTGAAGCCGAGCTTGCTCGATGCGTCGCGCTGCAACTGGCTGGTGATGAACGGAGCGCAGCGGGCGCCTCTGCTGCTCGCGCGATTGAACCGAGACCAGCGACCACTTCGCCTTTTCAAGCGCGGCCACCACTCGCATCCATCGATGTCTTGTCGGGCAGCGCGTTGGCGATGAATTGGTCCTTGCCTTCCTTGTCCTTGCCATTGGCGACGCGCGCCGGTTCGCCATCGATTCCGATGAATCGGCCTTGAAGTTCTTGTCCGGCTGGCGCTCGGGGTGGAGCTGGGCATCCAGCGTCCAGTATTCAACCGGCTTGAATCGCGCCGATCTCGCGCTCGCGCTCGACGATCAGGCGAACGGCAACAGTCTGCACACGACCTGCGGAGAGTCCGCGACGCACCTTGTCCCACAACAGCGGAGAAATCTGGTAGCCCACCAGCCGATCGAGCACGCGGCGGGTCTGCTGCGCGTCTACGAGATTCTGATCGACGTCGCGTGCATGATTGAAGGCTTCCTGCACCGCCTTCTTCGTGATCTCGTTAAAGGTGACGCGGCGAATCTTTTTTCTTCTCTTTGGCGTTGGTGCCGAGTTGCATCGCGAGGTGATATGCGATGGCTTCGCCTTCGCGGTCAGGGTCAGGCGCCAGAAAGATTTCATCGGCCTTGGCGGCGGCGCTTCTTCAACTGCTCGACAACCTTTTCCTTGCCTGGAGACACAATCAGCGTCGGCTCGAACGTGCGCTTCTTCAGCTCCACGCCGATGTCGTTCTTGGGCAGATCCATGATGTGCCCGACCGACGCGCGCACTTCGAAGCCCTTGCCCAGATATTTCTCGATCGTCTTCGCCTTCGCGGGTGATTCGACGATCACGAGTGATTTGCTCATTGCCATCCTTGATTTCCGTTACTGTACACCGTTGGCCAGTTTGACTCGACGCAGGGGCCATTCTGTTGCTCGTTTGTTTTTCCTGGTCACCTAGAACGCGCAGCGCGCTCCTCCAGAGCCGCAGAAAAATAGCCGCGAAAGTTGGAAGCTAACACGGAAGGCGTCCCCGTTTCCACTGGCAAAGGAACTTTTCGATGCCGCGCGTGCTTACCAACATTACGCGCAAATGCTCCCCGTGGTGCGAGAAAAATGCACGTAATTTTCGCCAGGCATGTTCAACGATAAGGGCACTTTCACAGCGTGCGCACGTAGTTCTTTCCCGGCAAGCAGCGCACGCGGCCCGCGATTTCAAGCTCAAAGAGAGCGGTAAACACTTCTGACGAGGTAAGTTGGGTCTCCAGCAGTCTCGAGTATTTCGTCGATCTGCAGCGACTCATCGCTGCGCAGGACTTCAAGCACCATCGCCTCTTCCGGCCGCAATACCGGGTCCGGCAAGAGAGATGCAGCGGACTTCGGGTTTGGATTCAACTCCGAGCTTGCGGATTCCAGTTCCAGACGCACCTGCGAGGGCAGATCTTCCCAAACGTCTTCCCAGGTGGCGACGAGCTTCGCGCCTTGCTTTATCAGCGTGTTAGGGGTCCATGAGTTCTTGTTGGTGACGTTGCCCGGGCACTGCATAAAGGTCGCGATTCTGTTCCGCGGCACACCGCGCCGTCACGCGAGTCCCGGAGTTCTCAGCGGCCTCAACGACGAGCACACCGATGCTGAGCCCGCTGATGATGCGATTGCGGCGAGGAAAATTCTGCGGCGCAGGAAATGTGCCCATCGGAACCTCGCTCACGATGGCTCCACCGCGTTGCGAGGATTTCTTCTGCCAGCTTCTTGTTTTCTTTGGGATAGATGACGTCGATGCCCGTTCCCCACACAGCCACGGTGGGCATGCGCGCAGCCAGCGCACCCTTGTGTGCGCAGGTGTCGATTCCCCGCGCCATGCCGCTCACAATCAGGAGCCGGCGCGCAGCCAGATCGCGCGACAAGCATCTCTGCGATGGCCGAACCATAGGGCGAGGGATGGCGCGTGCCGACGACTGCAATCGAAGGGCAGCGACAGCAGATGCACCGCTCCGCGCACCCATAGCACCGGCGGCGGGTCGTAGATCTCCTTGAGCCGCTCAGGATATTCGGGACAGCTGAATGTCACGACAGTCGCACCCTGCTCCGCCACTCGCGCCCATTCTTCTTCCGCTGCACGGCGGGCCTTGCCGTCAAAGATGAATTGCGCGGCCTGGGCAGGAAGGTTCAACCCTTCGAGTTCAGTGAGAGTGAGCGCGAATACCTGGCTGGGCTCGCGCAGTCCCCGGAATGCGTCGAGGATTCGCTTTGGACCGAGACTCGGTGTGAGAGCCAGGGCCAGCCACGCCATTCGATTTTCATCAAGATGAGAGCTGCTTGAAACTTCGACCGTACTATTTGTCTCTTGATTCACTACGGATATCGTGCGCGCTGAGACGCGCATCCACTTTCCTTCAAAGTAACCTAACGAAGATTTCTCCGGTAATTGGGGTCACATTAACGGGAGATGAGCGGGAAGTCAAGGGAAGCTGTCACAGCTTTGATGCGGGCGAGCAACATTCCCCGGCAGGAAATTGATAGTCTAAAGGAGCGTGAGATCGAATTCTTTTAGTCGTTTACGAGTTGCCGCAATTCGCTTTCTGAATCCCGCACCGCTGATGTGGGACTTCGAACATCTTCCCGCTGAGCACCGGGCTCGCCACCCGCTACGACGTTGACTGGATGCTGCCGTCAGAGTGCGCAGACCGGCTGGCTGCGGGAACGGCCGACATCGGGCTTGTGCCGATTGCGACGCTGGCGACGACTCCGGGATTGCGCATTTTGCCCGGCTGCACGATCGCGTCGAAGGAGCGCGTGCGTTCGCTGCTGCTGGTGCGGCGGGCGAGTCGGCCACTCGAGAAGTTGCGCAGCGTCGCTGCAGACACGGCGAGCCGGACTACGCTTGCCTACACGCGCATCCTATTTCACAAATGGGGCAATCCGGATGTTCCATTCGTTCCGATGGCCGCCGATCTCGACAGTATGCTCGATCGAGCGGATGCTGCGATCATCATCGGCGACCCGGCGCTGATGGCTCTCGAAGAACGCGCCAATCGATTTGAGCGCACCGGCGAGGAACTGGTTTATCACGATCTGGCGGAGGAGTGGCGCGCACTTACAGGTCTCTCCTTCGTCTCCGCCGTCTGGGCGATTGCATCGAGCAGCCCTTTGGAGGAGAGTGTTGGCGAGGACTTCATCCAGTCGCGCGATCACGGCCTGCAGAAATATCGATGCGCTGGTCGCGGAGTGGCAGCGAAGGATTCCGCTGTCAGAAGAAACAATCCGCAATTACTTCACCGACGAATATTCATTACATTCTCGACGAGGAGTGCGTGGAGGGGATGGCTGGGTTCTTCCGCATGGCGGCTGAGGCGGGTGTGTTGCCGGAGTATGAGTTCGATGGTGCCGTATTGCTGGATGGCGGAGTTAGCCGCGCTTCGCGCGGTTAGCTGAGGACGACAAGCCAGAAAGGCACAGCGACTGCGCCTTTTAGATCTCCCAGCGCAAGCAGTGCGGCTCCCACGGTGAATCCTGCGCCGACGGCGGCGAGCAGCACGAGGTCGCTCTTCTTCAGCTTGCCTTCTTCGATGGCTGTCTCCATCGCCAGCGGAATGGTGCCGGCCGAGGTGTTGCCGTACTTTTCGATATTGATGATGACGCGATCCGGATCCATGCCAAGCCGGTCAGCGGTCGAAGTGATGATCCGCTTGTTGGCCTGATGCGGAATGAAGCAGCCGAGGTCGGCGCCGGTGACGCCGTTGCGCTCGAGCAGCTTCGTTGTGGCCTCCGCCATTTTGCGCACGGCGAATTTGTAGACGGCCTGGCCATCCTGGTAGATGTAGTGCATCTTCTTGTCGACGGTCTCGTGGCTGGAGGGATTCAGGCTGCCGCCGCCCTTGAGGTTGAGCGCAACGCCGCCGGAGCCGTCAATCTCGTGCACGAAGTCGATGAAGCCGATCTCGCCCTCTTCAGCGGGCTCGATGAGCACCGCGCCGCCGCCGTCGCCGAACAGAACGCAGGTGGAGCGATCGGTGTAGTCGGTCATGCGCGTGTTGGCGTCAGCGCCGCAGACGAGCACTTTGGAGTGCGCGCCGCTCTCGACCATTTTCACGCCGGCCTGCAGGGCAAAGACAAATCCCGAGCAGCCGGCGGAGACGTCGAATCCCCATGCGCCTTTGGCGCCGATCTTGTCCTGCACCAGGCAGGCTGTGGAGGGAAACATCATGTCGGGCGTTACGGTGCCGACGATGATCACTTCGACTTCGCTGGGCTCGATGCCGCGCGCGGCCAGGCACTTCTTGGCGGCCTCGACGCACATGTCGCTCACGCCGAGGCCCTTGGCCAGCACGTGGCGTTCGCGGATGCCGGTGCGCTCCACGATCCACTGGTCGTTGGTATCCACCATTTTTTCGAGGTCTTGATTGGTCAGAACTTGAGGAGGAACGTAGGTTCCGAGCGCGGTAATCTTGGCGCGCCTGCCCACCACGGGACGAACGGTGAGGCTCAATGCATTTCTCCTTGCGGCGCTACGGCGGGCTGAGAACCCGGTTTGCCGCTCCCACATCAACTTACGGGCGGCAGCGCGATCGTTCACAGGAGCGAACGCGAAGCCTATCCAAAAACCGGGCGAAGAGCCTTGATTGAGGTCCCATGGCGCCAAAAAAGTACCGGGTGACCTACTGCGCCCGTACTAGCCCGTTACCGTTGCTTCCTTCCGGACCTGGCGGGATTGGCGGGATTACGTCGCGTAGGACCCGGCACTGATGATTTTATCACTTGTGGCCGGTTCGTTATGCAGAGGGAGATGCAGAGAGTGGGATGAGAATTTGCATTGCGTAAGTGCTGTTCCTGGTGAAGAATGGGTGGCGAATTCTGAAGTCCATTTCTCCAGCGAGGATCTACCCATGTGCCAAGGTGTGCATGACCATCGCAAGGGCCACTCCCATCCCCATCATCCACACGAGCATATACAAGCTCAATCGCATGCACATTCGCAAAATCACGCGGATCCAAATGCAGGGCGGTCTTCGCGGCGGGATTTTCTGCGCGTTCTGATGGGCGGAGCGCTTTCGGGAGCTTCGATTCTGGAGCTTGCCTATCATCGCGCTGCGTGGGCACGCGCGGCTGCGCCGGGTAACGATTCCAATCTGTTCGATCTGCAGAAGGCTGCGAGAGGGCGTCTTTTTTGCGCAGGCGCGTCCGCAGGCGGAGATCAACTGCAATGCGGCTGTCTTTGTGCGATCAAAGGACGTGGTGGTGGTGGATGCGCACTCGAAGCCTTCGGCGGCAGCGGCGCTGATTGCGCAACTCAAGCGCGAGGTAACGACAAAGCCGGTGCGATACGTGATCAATACACACTTCCATTGGGACCACACGCAGGGCAATCATGCGTATCGCGCGACGGGAGACAAGGTGGATTTCATCGCGACCAACGCTACGAAGCAGCTCTTGTCGGACCTGGGGACGGCTCGAACGAAGGCTTCGCTGGATGCGGTGCCGAAGCAGATTGAGACGCTGCAGAAGCGGGCGGAGAAGGCGACCTCGGGTGAGGAGAAGGCTTTCTGCGCGGATCAGATTCGGCAACTCGAGGCTTACCAGGCTGATTTGAAGGACTACTCGCCCGAACTGCCGACGATCACGTTTGACGAAGTCGTATGAACTCAACGATCCGGCGTTCGATTTGCATCTTGAGTTTCACGGGCATGCGCACACGGCGGGCGACGTGTTCGTCCATTGCCCGCAACAACGCGCGGTCGCGACGGGAGACGCGAGTCCATTGCTGGCTGCCGTTTATCGGCGACGGTTTCCCGAAGATCTGGCCTGCGCACGATCGATGATGTCTGCGAAGGCCGATTTCAAGTATGTTCTCGGCGGGCACGGGCTGTTGCAGACCGGACCGTGGCGTGATGACCAACATGAGCGAATTACATTGAGGAGCTGACGGGCAAGGTCGAGCGGGCGAAAGAGGCCGGCCTGAGCCGTGACCGAGATGCAGAAACAGATTACGGTGGCTTCGCTCAAGTCGCTGGATTCGAACGGGTATGGAGCATTTCTTACGAAGTCCATGACGACGGGGGAGCCACATTTTGGGGATACAGCGTCTTTGCAGGATGGGGTAAACACAAATATCAGTGATATTTACAAGAATCTGGACCGGGCGTAGAGCGCTCTCCCGTTACAAGGCTTGACGCCGGGCAGCGGGAAAGTTGTTCCCCGGTACAATAGAAGGGTGCTGAAAACTTCCCACCCACGGCTTCCCCTACTGTGGGCTTTATTTCGCTTGGCTGCCCTAAAAACCTCGTTGATTCCGAGGTGATGATGGGACTGCTGGACCGCGCCGGCGCGCGGCTGACCGGCTCGTCCCGAAGATGCCGAGATCCTGGTTGTGAATACCTGCAGCTTCATCGATACCGCCAAGCAGGAGTCGGTCGACACGATCCTGGAGATGGCGCGCCTCAAGACGGGCGGCTCGGCCAAAAAGCTGATCGTGGCCGGATGCCTGGTGGAACGCTATCGCGACGAGATTCGCAAAGAACATTCCCGAAGTGGACGCAGTGGTTGGGACCGGAGAGCTGGAGTCGATTCTGGAAGCCGCCGGCGTTGCGCCGGCGCCCGCTGCAAACGTTTCGCCGTTCAACATTCTGAGCGGCAGCGGCATCGGCAGTCACGTGCGGGCAAAGAGTCGCTCTCGGGAACGCATAAGCACGAAGCACGACCGCATTCCGCGCGGAAGGCGATCTCCGCGAGCAGCAGGGACGATTCAGCCGCGACGAGTGGCACGGCGCGGCGCACATGCTGCCGACCTATCTCTACGACGAGTCGACGCCGCGATTTCTGACGACGCCGAGGTCCTCGGCTTACATCAAGATCGCCGAGGGCTGCGACCATCCGTGCAGCTTCTGCGTGATTCCGAATCTGCGCGGCAAGTTCCGCTCGCGGCGGTTCGAGTCAGTGGTGGCCGAGGCACGGCAACTGGTTGCGCGCGGCGTGCAGGAGATCACGCTCATCGGGCAGGACACGACCTGCTACGGCGAAGACCTTGGGCTGAAAGACGGGCTGGCAACGCTGCTGGACGCACTGGCCGGCATCGAGGGGCTGCGCTGGCTGCGTTTCCTTTATGCGTATCCCAATCGCATCACCGGCAGCCTGCTGGAGACGATCGCGAAGCACGACAACATCTGCAAGTACCTCGATGTGCCGCTGCAGCACGCTTCTCGCCGATGTGCTGAAGCGCATGAAGCGCGGCGCCGGTGCCGACATCTTCCTGAAGACTCTGGACAAGGTGCGCGCGGCTGTTCCCGGCATCGCGCTGCGCACATCGTTCATCGTCGGCTTCCCCGGCGAAACGTCCGAGGACATTACAGGCGTTGGAGGAATTCATTGAACGAAGCGAAGTTCGACTGGCTGGGCGTCTTCAGCTACTCCGATGAAGAGGGCTCCGGCGCGTTCTCGCTCGACGCCAAGGTGCCGAAGCGCACCATCGAGGCGCGCAAGCGCCGCCTGATGAAGCTGCAGCAGGGCATCAGCAAGCGCGCCAAGCAGCAATGGGTGGGCCGCGAGCTGGTGTCTGCTGGCCGAAGGCGAGAGCGAAGAGACGCCGATGCTGTGGGAAGGCCGCACGCAATTCCACGCGCCTGAGATCGACGGCAAGGTCTACATCAACGACTTCGGCGATCTGGAAGCGCTGGAGCCGGGACGGTTCTACAAGGCGGAGATCACCGAAGCGCATGAGTACGACCTGATTGCGCGCGTGGTGTCGCGGACCGCTGTAGACTCAATGTCGAATCCGGAATAGATGCCATGCCGGCAAAGAAAAAATCCGCAAAAGTTCTGCACTGCCCCACCTGCGGCATGCTGGTGCAGCTGAAGGACGAGGACTTCCCTTTCTGCTCCGATCGCTGCCGCAAGATCGACCTGGGAAAGTGGGCCATGGGCGTCTACAAGATCAGCTCGCCGGTCCTCGATCCCGAAGTGCTGGAGGATCTGGGCGGAGCTGGAAGGGGCCCTGGGAGAGGCTCGGAAGATGAGTAGCTCCGTGGCTGCGTGGGACGAGGGAGAGGTGCATTAGTGGGCAAGGAAGATGCAGGTCCTTCGACTGCGGTCGCCTCGGCGACCTCCGCTCAGGATGACAACCCTCTAATTACGCAATCTCAGCGAAGAAGACGCGTGGGCGTGGACGGTGGCCACGTTCTTCGGCGCGGGTCTGGGCAAGCCGGGGCCGGGCACCTGGGGTTCGGTGGCCGCCGTGCTGCTGTGGGCGGCGGTCGGCTTGGGGCTTTCACCCTTCGACCCAGACCTTGCTGCTGGCTCTGCTTGCGGGAATTGCGCTTTCCATCGCATTCGGCGTACCGGCTGCAACCATCGCCGCACGCGAGAGCGGGCGCAACGATCCGGGATTCGTGGTCATCGACGAGGTGGCCGGGCAGTGGATTACGCTCCTGGGCAGCCCGGCTCGACTGGCGGCACGGACTGATCGCGCTTGTCCTTTTCCGGTTGTTCGACATCACCAAGCCGTTTCCGGTGCGCAGCCTCGAGAGCCTGCCGGAGGGCTGGGGCATCGTCTTCGACGATGTGGCCGCCGGGCTGTATGCTTTGGGAGTAGCGTCTTTGCTGCGCATCTGGATCTGACCTGCCATGCCTCGCAGCCCGCACCCAAACCGCACGCGAAGAGATCATGCCGGAGCCACGCATTGACGAATTGTGCCGGCAGCGGCACTGCCCCTGGGTGAGGTGGAGACTCGTTGGCGCCACCTCGGACCCCACGCATTTGGACCGCCAGTCGTTGTGATCGGCACTCATTCGGCCCATGTGCTGATGAGCCGGCCCGGGACGCCTGGCGTTTCGCGTTCCCGAGCAGGCCACCACGGGCCTGGTTGAAGTGCGCACCCCAACCGGCGTCAGCAACGCGGCTCCGCTGCGCGATCGCTCGCGAACTCTCCAGCGGCCTTCATCCCGTAACCAGCCCCGCAGTCAGCCGCTCGGGAATGATTTACGCAACCATCTCCGGCCAGCGCGGCAAGCAGACTCCTGTGTCGGTGGTGCGCGTCAGCCCCGACGGGCGGGGAACGCCGTTTGTCACGGGAATTCTGAATGCTACCGGACTTGCGTTCAGCCCTGACGGCGACCTCTTTGTTACTTCGCGCGCCGAAGGAAATGTCTATCGCATCGATGGCGCGGGCGAGTCGACGCTTTACGCCGAGGGCATGGGCGTGGCCACCGGCGCGGTGTTTGACCGGGCCGGCAATCTGTTTGTCGGCGACCGCAGCGGCACCATCTTCAAGATCGATCCGCAGCGCAAGATCTTCGTGTACGCAACGCTGGAGCCGAGCGTTTCCGCCTATCATCTGGCTGTGGATCGGGACGGAACGCTCTTTGTCACCGGGCCCACGCTTTCTTCGAACGACACGATCTGGGCCATCGATACCCACGGCGAAGCGCGCGCGTGGTATCGCGGCCTTGGCCGTCCGCAGGGACTGGCGCTCGCGAGCGACGGCAACATCTATGTCACCGCCTGCCTTCATGGCCGCCGCGGACTTGTCCGGGTGACGCCGGAAGGCGAAGCCACGCTCGTGCGTGGCCGGAATCAACCTTGTCGGCGTGGCGTTTTCGCCACTGGGCACGACCGTCCTGGCCACGAATGAGGCCGTTTATGATGTGGACTTGGGAGTCGAGGGACTGAATCTTCTTTAGTGCATTCGGTCGCTCGGCTTTCGCGCTCAGGCCAGAGCCAGGACCGTTTACCCCATCAACCCGGCCGGGAACGAGACGCCAGGAGCAAGAAGCTGCTTTCATGAAATCCGAAATCATTGCAGTCGGCTCCGAAATGCTCACGCCGTTTCGCCAGGACACCAATTCCCTTTATCTGACCGAGAAGCTGAATGAGATCGGCGTCACCGTGGCCTTCAAGACCATTGTCGGCGACCGGCGCAAGGATCTCGTGGGAGTGGTTCGCAATGCACTGGGCCGCGCGGACATCGTGATCCTGATGGGCGGGCTTGGGCCCACCGAAGACGACCTGACGCGCGAAGCCGTCGCGGAGGCGCTCTCGCTCACGCTGCGGCGCGAAGCCACGCAGGTTGCCGCGCTGCATGCCCGCGCTGCTACGTGGCGCATGCCGATGGCCGAGAATAATCTGAAGCAGGCCGACGTGATCGAGGGCGCAACCGTGCTGCCCAACCCGAACGGCAGCGCTCCGGGCCAGTGGCTCGAAACGCTGCATTCCGGCTATCGCAAGCTGATCATGCTGATTCCCGGGCCTCCGAACGAGTGCATCCCGCTCTTTGAGAACGAGTGCCTGCCGCGCCTGCGCACGACGCTGCCTCAGCGCCACATCGCCAAGCGCACTCTGAAGGCGGCCATGATTCCCGAGTCGCAGGCCGACAAGCTGCTGGCTCCGATTTACACCGAATACACCGACGTGGAAACCACCATCCTGGCCCATGCGGGCGACATTCAGCTCACCCTGCTCTGCTCAAAGCCAAGCCAGGAGCTCGCGGAGCAGCGCGTCGACGAGCTTGCCAGCAAGATGGAAGAAGCGCTCGACGACTGGCTTTACTCGTCTGAGGGCGAGTCGCTGGAGCAGATCGTTCTCTACTACCTCGGGCTGCGCCAGGCCACCCTGGCAGTTGCGGAGAGTTGCACGGGCGGAATGGTCTCCCAGCGCATCACCTCTGTGCCGGGAAGTTCGCGCTCATTTCTGGGCGGTGCGGTTGTTTATTCCAACGAGTTGAAGACGACCTTTGCGGACGTTCCGCCGGAGCTGATCGAGCGGTACGGCGCGGTTTCGTCGGAGGTTGCGGCGGCGCTTGCTGAAGGGATCCGCAAGCGTACCGGCGCGACCCTCGGACTGGGCGTGACTGGCGTTGCCGGCCCGGCGGGCGGAAGCGACTCCAAGCCTGTCGGCCGCGTCTACATTGCGGTAAGCGACGGGCAGAAGACCGACACGTTCGAGCGCAACTTTCGCGGAGCGCGCGACCGCGTGCGCGAGTGGACCAGCCAGCAAGCCCTCGACCTGATTCGACGCAAGCTGATGTAAGGCGATCGGCGGTTCGTCACGAGTTCCAGAAAAACCTTGGCGCCATCTGGGCCGTCTATGGAATTATCTTGGCTGTTGCAGAGCATCAACCAATTTGTGCCCAAGAGGTTCAAGTGAAGCCCTTTGCACGTTTACTTTCTGTCACTCTGGCTGCTGCAATCCTTACCTGCCCGGCATTTGTGTCGCAGGCGCAGACCCCGGCGACCTCACCGAAGCACAAAGTGGTCTCGGCCAGCGACCTGCCACGGTTCAGCTATCCGGTAAGCGTCCTGCCGAGCACGCTGGTTATGGCGGATGACGAGACGTTCAATGCCTTCGCGCTGAAGGTCATGCACGACGTTGATTCGGTGCTCCGCGACTACGAAATTGAAGACAAGGCCACTCTGCGGAGCCTTTACGGCGTGAAGCTCGATGTGCAGCTGCTCACGAACGACAACCAGGGCGCGCTGGCATCTCTCAACATGCTGCGATCACTGCAGGAAAAGCCGCAGGCAAAGGCGACGTCGGGGATGATCGACCGACCGCTGATCGAAGCGCGCATCTCGACACATTCCAACTCCGGCGAGGCGTTTCTACAAGCATTTCAGGCCAATCTGCAGGCAGTGCTGGATGCGATGGAGTGGCGGGTCGTCCAGGACAGGGTCAAACAGACCAAGGGCAGCTTTGAGGTGGCGACTCCCGACCTGATTGTCGCCAGCGAAAAGGAAGGCCTTGACCCCGCGGCGAGCAAGTCGAACACGATGGATCTCGACGCGGCCCAGACGCTGATTGAAGACCGTAGTTTTATCAAGGTCGTTTATCCGACCAGACAGCAGGCGTTGACGGCATTGACCGCGTATGTGGCCGCTCACAATGTGCACAAGCCTGATGTCTGGGATGCGCGCGAGGTGACGCTTACCGCCGATCAGAAGTTGACTCCTGTCCGCATTGCTATCTGGGATTCCGGCGTGGACACGGCACTATATCCTCATCAGCTTTTCACCGATCCATCACCCGGCGGACACAGCCCGCACGGACTCGCATACGACATGCACGGAGAGCTCTACAACGGAGATCTGCAGCCGCTGACGCCCGAGCAGAAGCAGGCTTATCCGAAGGTGGTCGAGCTCGAGCAGGGAATGAGCGATGTGTACAGCGGGATCGATTCGCCCGCGGCAACAGAGGCAAAGAAGACGCTCTCTTCGATGCCCCCCGATCAGTTGGCGCAGTTTCTGAAGCAGGCTAGCTTCCTGGGCCAATGGATGCATGGAACACACGTGGCAGGAATTGCCACGCGCGGCAACCCGGCGGCACGCATCGTGGTGGCACAGTTTTACGATTCGCTCCCCGACATCCCTTTCCCTCCGACAGTGGAGTGGGCCAGCAAGTTCAAGGCGGCATTCCAGCAGACGGGCGACTACTTTCGGACGAATGATGTTCGCGTGGTCAACATGAGCTGGGGCGACGATGTCGCGGAATTCGAGCAATGGCTGACGAAGACCAGCGCCGAGAAGGATCCGGCGGTGAGGAAGCAGGCTGCCACGGAGATCTACAAAATCTGGCGTGAAGCGATTGAGAATGCCATTCGGAGCGCGCCGCACACGCTGTTTGTCTGTGCGGCAGGCAACTCAAACAGCGATGCCGCTTTCCTGGGTGATGTTCCCGCGTCACTGCACCTGCCGAACCTGATCGCCGTGGGCGCGGTTGACCAGGCCGGAGAAGAGACCTCATTCACGAGCTACGGCGATACCGTGCAGGTGGATGCGGATGGCTTTCAGGTGGAGAGCTACGTTCCGGGCGGGACGCGCGTCAAGATGTCCGGCACTTCGATGGCATCTCCCAACGTTGCGAACCTCGCGGCAAAGCTGATCGCGCTCGATCCTTCGCTGACTCCGGAGGAGACAATCGCGCTGATCAAGCAGGGTGCGGACAAGAGCGCAGACGGCCGGCGCAATCTGATTCATCCCAAAGCAACCATCGCTCTGCTGAAAGAGCGTAAGATGGCGGAGAGTTCAAAGTAGGGCGTTAACGCCACGACCCGCAAGACGCAGACAATCCACAGACACGCAACCTAATCCCTGGAGGTTTCCCCATGCCTTTGCCGCAGGATGAACGCGTCATCGCACTTTCAAATGACCTGTTGGATCAGTTCAAGCAGCTTTTTGGCGCTCATGCGGGATTTCGACCGGCCCATGCGAAGGGGCTCATGTTCACCGGCGAGTTTCGACCTGGACGAGACGCCGCTTCGCTGACGATCGCGCCGCATATCAGGCGATCATCGACGCCTGTGACCGTCCGATTCAGCAACTCAACGGGTTTGCCGGCGATTCCGGACAATTCGCCGGACGCAAATCCGCGGGGTCTGGCTGTCCGATTCAACCTGGCGGAACATGAGCACACGGACATCATCAGTCACTCGACGGATGGATTCCCAGCCCGTGATGGAGCAGGATTTCTCGAGTTTCTCAAAGCTGCGGGGGCCAGCGGTCCCGATGTGCCGTCGCCGAAGCCGATTGAGCAGTTCCTCGGATCGCATCCTGCTGCGCTTGCTTTCGTGCAGGCGCCGAAGCCATTTCCGTCCAGCCTTGCCAGAGAAACGTATTTCGGAGTCACCGCTTTCGCCTTTACGAACGCGATGGACCAGCAGAAGTTCGGCAGATATCGCATTCTTCCGGAGCTCGGCAACGAATACCTGACCGACGCGCAGGTCGCGAAGCTTGCCCCGAATTACCACTACGAGGAGCTTGCAGGACGTGTTGCAATCGGACCGATTCGATTCAAGGTGGTGGTGCAGGTAGCCGAACCCGGCGACGTTACCGACGACGCAACGGTGCACTGGCCGGAGTCGCGGAAGCTGGTTGACTTTGGAACGATTGAGCTGACGAGCGTGGTTGCGGACACCGTTGCGCAACAGCAGCACATCATCTTTGATCCGATTCCGCGGGTGGATGGAATTGAGCCGTCGGCCGATCCGCTGCTTGAATTGCGGGCGGCAGTCTACCTCCTGAGCGGACGGGAGCGCCGCACCGCAAAAGAGGTGATTCTTACCGCCTGAAATTACGCGGTCTCATTTGACGCAGTTCGGCAGCGTTTGAAAGACTCCGCTCATGCAATACAAGGGAAGAGTGGAGTACGCCGATGCGCGCAAGATGCGTGTGCGAAACAAGCGGTACTATCGTGTGCTGCATTGGCCCATCTGGATCTGGGTATTTTTTCTGGCTCCGGGCCCACTGACCTTCAGTCTCTTCGCACACGGGTTTGGACCCGCCAACTCCGCATGGCTTGCGGCGGTGCTCCTTGGCACGGGGATAGCGGGGCTGTACGGGCAGATGCCAGGCGTGGAACCAGCGCCTTACATCCTGCGCTTCGACGAAGACAAGCCGAATCCGCTCTACCGCAAAGTCTGCTATACATTTGCGTGGAACGCCGTGCTGAATTTTGCGCTGCTCAATCTTGCCGGGCTGATGATCGCGACCATCACCGGAGTCTGGTACATGAAGCAGCTCTATCACTACGCGTATCTCCCCCTGTGCCTGCTCATTCTGCTTCTCGGCGCATTGGGCAAGCTGCCGAGAGTGGGGAAATCGACGAAGCGCGAAGGCATCGAACGGCGCTATTTCTACGGGTCGGTCTGGGCTGTGACGATAGCGCAAACACTGCTGCTGCTTCTATGGAAAACGCTGCCCTTGACGCGAACCGGAAGCCTGATCAAGCTCGCGGTCTATGCGGGCACGCTCATCCTGGTGGGCGTTGCGGCCTATAACGGCGCGCTTCCGCGCACGCGGCCGATTCTGCCGGGCGAAGTCATGGTGGACTGAGAATCAGGAGTCGCCGTTTATGCAGACGGGCACTTCTACGGAGTGGATGTCTGACGAAGTCAACCATCCACTCGATTCTGGACCGTCGTGTGATCTCTGCGAAAACTATTTGACCGGCTTGTAGCCTGACGTTCTTGCCTTCTTCATCGCGGCGATTCCTTCTTCCACAGCAAGCAGCGGAGTGGTCTTGACGCTCTTGCATGCGCCGCCTGCGGCGACGGCCAGGGCGAAGGCCGCTGCACTTGTGTTGTCGGGCATGTCGATGATGGTAATAGTGTCATAGTCTCCGAAGGAGAGCCAGGCTCCATTCAATGTACCGCCGAGCTTCTCAACGGCCTTGCGCACGGCGTCAGAGCGATCTTGCGGTTTCTTGATTAACGCATCCAGAGCGGCAGCGGTATACGAAACCTGAACGAGATAACTGGGCATAGGTTTTTGCCTTTCAAGGGAAGTTTCAGTCCGGAACCCGGGGAGGAGCGAAGTATATACCGGGCCTTACTTCAATGGCGCGCGTTTTCTGTTGCCGATGCTTCGGCAGTCGATCGCTTTTGAGTCTGGCGGGAGCTGCGCGGTGCAGTGACCGTCGCCTCACCTGTTAAACTCGATACTCGTCATGCTCCTTGCAGTTCTGCTGATTGTTGCTGTCGCTTACCTCCTTGGGTCGATTCCGACGGGGTATCTGCTGGTGCGCCTTTTTCGCGACCAGGATATTCGCTCGGTCGGCAGCGGAAACATCGGCGCGACCAACGTTATGCGCTCCGGCGGCAAAGGCCTGGGCGCGGCAACTTTTCTGCTCGACATGCTCAAGGGTTGCGCGGCTGTGTGGCTTGGCGGCGTGCTTGCGGGTGCATTGATTCCTGAACTGCCGCTTAGAGACGCGCAGGCTCTGGCTGCGATTTCTGCCGTTGTTGGCCACATGTTTCCGGTCTGGCTTCACTTTCGCGGCGGTAAGGGAGTGGCAACGGGCTTTGGAGTGTTTCTGGTCGCCGCGCCGCTTGCTGCGCTGGCCGCAATCACGGTCTTCGCCATCGTTCTGCTGCTAAGCCGCTTTGTCTCGCTCGCTTCCATCATCGGGGCGGCCAGCTTCCCTGTCTTCGCGTGGGTTCTGGTGCGCGGGGACAAGCCCGCATTCTTTATTGCGGCCCAGGTGATCGTGGCGCTGCTCATCATCGTGAAGCATCACCAGAACATCCGCCGACTGCTCTCTGGAAATGAAAGCCGCATCGGCGGGCGCACGCACCAGGGGAATCCCGCATGAGCCGCATCGTCGTGCTGGGCGCAGGAGCGTGGGGAACGGCGATTGCGCTGTCTCTCCACCGGCGCGGAGGGCATTTCGTAACGCTGTGGTCGCACAGCGAGACGGAGGCTCAGCAGATCGCGGACGCAGGCGAGAACAAGTTGTTCCTGCCCGGTTTTCCGCTTCCCTCGGACCTGATCGTGACGGCTGATGTTGCGCCAATCACAGACGCGGAGATCCTGGTGTCGGTTATTCCATCGGAGTTTTTGCGGGCCACAATCGTTCGCCTCACTCCGCATATGCACAACGGCCAGTTTCTTGTCAGCGCTACCAAAGGCGTGGAAGATCGCACCTTTCTGCGCATGACACAGGTTCTCTCGCGAACCCTGGAGCCTGCAGGTCGCCTGCTCTCGATCGGCGCGTTTTCGGGTCCGAGCTTCGCGATCGAGGTGGCGCAGGGACAGCCAACTGCCGTGACTGTGGCTTTCAGCGACGACCACATCGCGAAGTTGATTCAGGAGGAATTTTCCTCGGAGTCGCTTCGGGTTTACAGATCGACGGACGTCATCGGCGTCGAACTGGGCGGCGCACTGAAGAACGTCATCGCGATTGCCGCTGGCGTTGCGGCCGGCGCGGGGCTTGGCTACAACTCGGCCGCCGCGCTCATGACGCGCGGCATCGCTGAGATTACGCGACTTGCGGTGGCGTGCGGTGGCCGGCGCGAGACGCTTGCAGGACTGAGCGGCGCTGGAGACCTGGTGCTGACCTGCACTGGCTCACTCAGCCGCAACCGAACCGTGGGGCAGGCGCTGGGGCAGGGACGCAAGCTGCCGGAGATTCTTGAGAGCCTTGGCGGGAAGGTTGCCGAGGGCGTGCGCACCACGCGAGCCGCGCTGGGCCTTGCGCGGAAGCACGGCATCGAGATGCCGATTACCGAGCAGATGGAACTGATCCTCGAAGAAGGCAAGGATCCGCGCGAAGCCATCAAGGACCTGATGCTTCGGCCCGGCAAGGGCGAGCACTGAGGACATCTGGCGAAAGCGTCCGCGGTTCGTTTCCTGCAGTTCGTCGGTAATCAAAATATCCCCTTGAACCTGAAGTCGCCGGGTGTTCCCATGGATGAGGCCCCTTTCCCACCCCTTTGAGAGGTCAGCATGAAACACACCGTCAACGCCTTTACACGCCGTCGTGCTCTCGCCGGCATTGCCGTTGCACTTGGCAACTGCATCTCAGGATCTCGGGCTCGCACCTTCGCGCAGCAGCCTGCGGAAGAGAAACCATGCACTTCTCCCAATCAGGCACGAACCTCGATTCACTATGACCTCAACTTCAAAGCAGATCGAGAGCGGCTCTACGAATCGATCATGGACCAGACGAAGTTTGCGGCCTTTAGCGGGATGCCTGCCACGATTGAGCCAACTGTGGGGGGAACCTTTTCCATGTTTGGCGGATTGATCGTCGGCCGCAATGTCGAGCTTGTCGCGAACCAGCGCATCGTCCAGGCGTGGCGCCCATCCTCATGGGACCCGGGCGTCTACTCCGTCGTCCACTTCGAATTTAAAGCCGGCAACGCCGGAACCGATCTGGTCTTCGATCACACTGGCTTTCATTCCGGCTTGTACGACCACCTTGATTGGGGCTGGAAGAACCACTACTGGGAGCCGCTGAGGAAATACCTCGGCTGAGGCATGGAGCATATCCACGAAGAAGGCAAGATCCGCGCGAAGCCATCCAGGACCTGATGCTCCGGCCGGGCAGGGGCGAGCACTAGGAGCGGCTTTCCGTTCAGAAATAAACCACATGATCCGTAACCGATGCTGCGCTATACTGCTGCCTTTAAGATTCCCTGCTCGTTTCTTCCCTGGAATTTTCACCTGGAGGTTAGATCGATGAAAGTCCTTGTAACCTGGGCTGTGCGACCGGGTGCCGTGAAAGAAGCGGTTGGTCGGTTCCTGGCCGGAAAAGCGGATCCGCCCGAAGGAGGCAAACTGCTTGGGCGCTGGCACAAGACAGACGGCAGCGGCGGTTTTTCCCTCTATGAAACCGACAGTCCTATCGCTCTTTACACTGCGTCAGCCGAATGGACAGACGTTTTGGAAATCCACGACTGGTTGGTCGTTGAAGATGCGGAAGCGGGGCCGGTGCTGGCCAAGGTCTTCGGGAAGTAAGTCGAGGTCCGGAGGTTCATGACCTTGGAACAGAGTTACCTCAATCCACCGGCGATTGCGCCGATGATGAGGAGGGGCTCTTTGCCTTGCGCGACGGCGTCGGGCAGCGGGTTGTCTGGCGAGTCGAGCGAGAGGTCTTCTTCGCATGCGAAGAAGCGCAGAAAGGGGCGGCGCTTGAGCGTGCCGTAGTCGCGGATGGTTCCGCAGAGCATGGGGTAACGGGCTTCGAGCGCGTCGAGAACCGCGCGCAAGGTCACCGGCGAGGAAACCTCGAGCGCGATTTCGCCATTGATGCGGGCGAGGTTGCAGAGATGATACGGCAGCATGACGCGAACGAGCGGTACGATGGGGGTTTCGGGGCTGGTCATGCTTTCCCTCGGGGGTCGGAATCCCAGGTCTCAAAGTCGAGATCCTTCGGCAGGCTCAGGACAGGCTCGGGGCACCCAGGATTGGGGGGATCGATGCGAGCACCAAAGTGACGCTCGTTCACTGCAGTGTCTGCACCTCGACGGAGAGCACTGAGGGCAGATCGTGCACGATGGGTGACCACGTGTCTCCGGCGTCGGGCGAGACATACACCTGACCGCCGGTGGTGCCGAAGTAGATGCCGCACTTGTCGAGTGTGTCCACCGCCATGGCGTCGCGCAGCACGTTGACGTAGCAGTCGCTCTGCGGAAGCCCCCTGGTCAGCGGCTCCCATTCGTTTCCGCCGGTGCGACTGCGGAAAACCTGCAACTTGCCATCGAGTGGGAAGTGCTCGGAGTCGCTCTTGATCGGCACGACATAGAGCGTCTCCGGATCATGCGCGTGCACGTCGATGCAGAAGCCAAAGTCGGTGGGGAGGTTGCCGCTGACTTCCTTCCAGTTTTCTCCCGCGTCGTCAGAACGCATCACGTCCCAGTGCTTCTGCATAAAGAGCACATCGGGCCGCGACGGGTGAATTGCGATGCGGTGGACGCAGTGGCCCACTTCCGCTGTCGGGTTGGGCATGTTGGGCGAGACGAGGCCCTTGTTGATCGGCTTCCACGACTTACCCCCGTCGTCGGTGCGGAAGGCGCCCGCCGCCGAGATGGCGATGTACATGCGATCGGAATTCCGGGGATCGATGATGATGGTGTGGAGGCACATCCCGCCCGCGCCCGGCTGCCAGCTTGACCCGGTGCCGTGCTCGCGAAGCCCCTCGAGTTCTTCCCAGTTCGCGCCGCCATCGGTAGAGCGAAAGATGGCCGCATCTTCAATGCCGGCGAAGACAGTTTGGGCGTCGGTCAACGAGGGCTCGAGGTGCCACACACGTTTGAATTCCCACGGATGCGGCGTGCCGTCGTACCACATGTGAGTGCCGGGGTCGTGCTTGTAAGTAAATCTGTTCCCGCCGGGCGTCCAGGTCTTGCCGCCGTCGGTGGAGCATTGAAGCACCTGCCCAAACCATCCGCTCGTCTGCGATACATAAATCCGATCGGGGTCAACCGGCGAGCCTTTGACGTGATAGATTTCCCATCCCGCAAAATGGGGGCTGCTGACCTCCCATTTATCGCGCTTGCCGTCTGAAGTGAGAATGAACGCACCTTTGCGCGTTCCGACCAAGACACGCACCTTACTCATGACGCTCCTCATCGCTCGGGGCTGGACGGGGCCAAGCCCACGGGCCGCTTGGAGATTTTTCTCCATCGGCGGAGCAAAGTTCAAGCTAAATGTTATGGAATTCCCGGCTTGCTCGCTGGCGCCGAAAACATCGACGGCCCGAGCCATTCATCCGATGAGTACAGAAAAGGGCGGATCAAGGTGGAATAGACTTGAAGTTGAACGAGTGCGCGCGGAAATCGCCAGAAAAGCGGACACAATCAATGATTACTTTATTCACGGGATACGACGAGGAGCCTAAAGACAAGAAGCCTGCCGAAGCCGAAGAGGCTGAGTCGGAGCAGAAGTCGGGCTTTTTCTCGCGGATGCGGCAGGCGGTCACTCGCACGCGGGAGTCGTTGTCATCACGCGTTAATGAGATTGTTGCCCTGACGCGCGAGGTGGATGAGGCGGCGCTTGAGGAACTTGAGTCGGCGCTGATTACATGCGACATCGGCGTGCAGACGACGACGGAGATTCTCGACGCGTTGCGCGAGCGGGCCAGGCTCAAGGCTATTGAGGGCGGCGAGGAGCTGCGCGATCTGCTCAAGGAGCAGTTGCGCGGAATCCTGGAGGCTCCGCGGCGGCCTGTGGTGGAACCGGCGGACGCCGCCGAAGGTGACGTTTCTGGTGGGCGTGAACGGCACCGGAAAGACGACTACCAGCGGCAAGCTGGCGGCGTGGTATCGCGGGCAGGAAAAGTCGGTGCTGCTGTGCGCTGCAGACACGTTTCGCGCGGCGGCGATTGAGCAGCTTGAAGTGTGGGCGGCACGCAGCGGCGTGGAGATGATCAAGACGCGGCAGGGCGGCGACCCGGCGGCGGTGCTCTATGATGCTGCGACCGCCGCAAAGGCGCGCAACATCGGGGAGCTAATCGTCGATACCGCCGGGCGGCTGCACACCAAGACTGGCCTGATGGATGAGTTGGACAAGATGCGGCGGACGGCGTCGAAGCTGGTTCCCGGTGCTCCGCACGAGGTTCTGCTTGTGATGGACGCGACGACCGGGCAGAATGGACTGCAGCAGGCGCGGCAGTTCACGCAGTCGGCTGGGGCTACGGGCATTGTGCTGACGAAGCTGGACGGCACGGCGAAGGGCGGGATTGCCGTGGCGATTGCCCGCGAACTGAGCCTGCCGGTACGGTTTGTCGGGGTTGGCGAGCAGATGAGCGACCTGCTGGAGTTTTCGCCCTCGGATTTTGTGGATGCGCTGCTGGGGTGAGGCAGGGGACGGGGATCAGGAGTCAGGAAGCGGCAGAGGAGGGCAGATGAAGAGGCAGAAGGCACCGGCGAATCCCTTTCAACGGCTTTCTCAATTGCTCAAGCGATTATTCCGTCGAAAACCCGAGCCTGAAGATCCTTACGCCTATCGGATGGCGCCGTTGCGCCGTCCGCCGCGTGATCGAAGCGGCGCCGCGGTTGCAGAGTTGGACGAGTAAGAGCGGATTGAAAGCGTGGGCGCCTGGTCGCTCGCGCAAGCAAGAGAAATGGAAATGCTTGAGCAAGACCGCTACTGGATGCAGCGCGCGCTGGAGCTGGCGCGGCGCGGCATCGGCGTCAGTTCGCCCAATCCGGCAGTGGGGTGCGTGATTCTGGATCGCGCGGGGCAGGTGCTCGGCGAAGGCTGGCACGAGTACGACCTGCTGGATCATGCCGAAATTGATGCGCTGAATGAGGCGAAGCATCATGCAGGCGACCGTCTTCGCGGCGGCACTGCATACGTCACGCTGGAGCCGTGCAACCACACGGGCCGCACGGGTCCCTGCACTGAAGCGTTGATTGGAGCAGGGCTGAGTCGCGTGGTGGCGGCAACGCGCGATCCCAATCCCAACGTTGCCGGGCACGGCCTGGATCGCTTGCGCGGCGGCGGGGCTCGAAGCCGTTGTGGGTGTGTGTGAAGCCGAAGCGCGACGGCTCAATGAGGGCTTTGCGCGTTGGGTCCAGAGCAAGACGCCCGCTGGTGCTGATGAAGGTGGCGATGACGCTTGATGGCCGCATCGCGCCACCGCCTGGCAAGCACACGCTGCGCGAACCCTACTGGATCACGTGCGAAGCGGCGCGGGCGGCGGTGCAGCCGCTGCGCTGGCAGGCGGACGCGGCGCTGACGGGCGTGGACACGGTGCTGGCTGACGACCCGATGCTGACGGATCGCAGCGGGTTGCGAAGGCGGCGTCCACTGCTGCGGGTGGTGCTGGATTCGGCGCTGCGCATGCCGCTGGATTCGAAGATGGTGAGGAGTGCGCAGAATGATCTCGTGATCTTCACGGTTTCAAAGGACGATGCGAGGATCGCCGAACTCCGCCAGCGCGGCGTGAGGGTGGAAGTGCTTCCGGCCGAGGTGGGTCGCGTTCCACTGGGCAAGGTCCTCGACAAGCTGGGCGAGGAAGGCATTCTCACGCTGCTGACGGAGACGGGCACTCGGCTGAACACTGCGCTGCTGGCCGCTGGGATGGTGGATCGCGTGCATCTGTTCGTGTCGCCGCAGATCATGGGGTCGGATGCGGTTCCGGCGTTTCGCGGGATGGCGAATGCGATTCGCATGGGCGAGGTTGAGGTTGAGCGCTACGAGAATGACCTAGGGTTGTGCTCGCTGCTGAGAGACCCATGGGAGAAGACAGCGGTCAGGGGTCAGTGATCAGGGATCAGATCGCAAACGGAGTTGGGAGTAGATCGTTTGAGAATCGGTTCCCTGCTGGCGAGTCCCTTAGAATGAAGCCATGTTTACGGGGATTATTGAGCAGACGGGGACGCTTGTCAGTCTGGTGGATCGCGGCGGTGTTCGGCGCATTACTGTGAAGGCACCGGGGGTTGCGGAGCGATTGCGCGAGGGCGATTCGCTGGGGGTTTCCGGCGTGTGTTTGACGGCGCTGGATGTGGACCCGACCTACTTTCACGCCGATCTGGCGCAGGAGACGCTGGATCGGACCTCACTGGGTTCATTGGCCGCGGGCGCGAAGGTGAACCTGGAGCTGCCTACGGCGGCGGGGAGTCCGCTTGGCGGGCACGTGGTGCAGGGGCACGTGGACGGGACCGGGGTTATGACGGCGCTTGAGCCGGTGATTCCGGAGACGAGTCCGCACTTCAACAAAGAGACGACGGACTGGACGCTGAAAGTGCGCGTGCCTGAGAGCGTGCGGCAGTGGATGGTGCAGAAGGGGTCAGTGGCGATTGAGGGCATCAGCCTGACGATTGCGGATTTTGACGGCGAGATAGTTTCGATTGCGATTCTGCCGTTGACCTATTGGCGGACGAATCTGCAAACGCTGAGCGTGGGGACGCCGGTGAACGTGGAGGCGGATGTGCTGGTGAAGCTGGCTTATCAGCATATGATCGATAACCCAGGTTTCAAAATCGAGACCCGGGGCACCCAGAAGCCGGAGTTTGAGCTGACTGAGACTTGGCTGGTGGCGAACGGGTATTGATACAGGGTTCGCTGATACGGCGAAAAGGACAAATGCAGGTCCTTCGACTCCCTTCGTCCGCCGCGGCGGACTACGGTCGCTCAGGATGACCACGGAAAGTTACATAACCACGGAAAGTGCGAAGACGCGCGGCTATGGCTTCGCAGGGAGCTTTGGCGGGTCGGTGACGTATTCGTCGCCGGTGCGGGCGAGGAGCAGGGCGCGGCGGTCGGTGAGCAGCTTGAGTTGGGTTGTGGCTTCAATGAACTCCTGCTTCTGGTCGGCGGTGAGTTGCGCGCCGTTCTGGGTGGCTTTGTTCAGCTCGTCGAGCTTCGCCTGCAGGCGCGGTATCTCGCGGTCGATCAGGACGGGATGGATGCTGGGCGCTTTCGCCTTGCCGCGGGCCAGTTCGTTGCGGTTGTTTTCTCCCCAGACGGGAAGCATGCCGACATGGCCCAGTTCGACGCGCATGCCTGCGGGGCCGTAGTCGCGGCGCACGGCGGAGAACAGGCCGATCATGGAGTCGCGCGGATCGCCGTTCTTGTCCGGCATGAGGCCGTCGACGTAGTTGCGCGACTGGTTCGAGAGGAAATTCCCGAGCGAATAGAAGATGACCGTGTCGCGGCCGTCGGTGGTGCGGTAGGTCTCGATCGGCTGCAGGACGTGCGGATGATGGCCGACAATCACGGTCGCTCCGGCTTCAAGCATCTTGTGCGCGGTCTCGACGTCTTCAGGCCGGGGTGCGGGCGCGTATTCGATTCCCCAATGAATGGAGACGACAAGCATGTCGCACTGGGCGCGGGCTTTTTTGATGGCGTCCAGCACACCGGCTTCGTCGAGCTCCGGGAGCGCCGCCGGATTCGCCGGGATACGGGAAGAAGTTGACGTGGGGCTGGTCGTCCTTGTCGGGATTGCGGTTGCCGTTGAGCCAGCGGGTCATGCCGAGCCAGCCCACCTTGATGCCGTTGGCTTCGACGATCACGGGCTCGAAGGTCTGCTGGGCGGTGTCGCCCGAGCCGACAAAGAGCAGGCCCATTTCGCGGAGATGCTCGCGGGTTTCGGCAAAGCCGGCCCAGCCCTGGTCCATCACGTGGTTGTTGGCGAAGGAGACGATCTTGATGCCGTTGGCCTTGAGCGCTTCGGGCAGGACCACCGGGGCGTCAAACATGAATGGCTTCGAGCCGTGGGAGTGCGCAGGGGCGACTGGAGTCTCGAGGTTGACGAAACCAAAGTCTGCCGAACGAAAGACGTCGCTGACCTCGCTCAGGAGCCCGCTCCAGCCCTGGACGCCTTCTCCGTCTGCAGCCGCGGCAGCGCGCACCGCCTCGTGCGGAATGACGTCTCCGGCTACGGCAAAGCTTACCTGGGCGAGGTCATGGGGGTAGGGGACGGGGGCTCCGGCTTCCCTGCCCGCGCGGGGTGCGAAACGGGTTTCGAACTCGAAGGCTCCGAGGACTGAGACGAGCAAAAGGGCCATTCCGGCAAGGACGGCACGGCGGCTGAGACGGGGGCTGACGCCAGACTTCGGCGTGTTCCAGGCCCGCGGGATCCGGCGCGAGTCGCCGTTCAGAACCTCATTCCTCACCCAGCCCAATGCCTTGGTCAATCGATCTCCCATCCCGGATTGCCCTCGGGGAACGAAATCAGCATACATGGGGAAGCACACGGTTTACGCGAAAGCAGCGCGTTCGCATCCATGTCATCAAGAGGGTGTAAAGTAAGCCAATCGAGGCTGTTACTTGCTTCGAACGCCGGGCCTCGAATCTGCGTCTATCGATTGGGCGAAACTGTTAACCTTGAACAGAGAGCAGGGATCCAGAGAAAGGCCGGCCTCGCGACAGCTCCGGCCGGCAAGCTGACCTATGGCAGAGTTCGTAATCAAGTTGGCCGATGAGCGCGGCCGCGTGCAGGAGCAGGTGCAGACCGCGACCACCGCCGAGGAGTTGCGCGCTGCGCTTTTCCCATGCCGGCTATCACGTCTTCTCGGTGAAGGCGCGGTCGGGCCTGGGCGGCCTTTCGCGGCGCAAGGTCAAGCTGGAGCCGTTCCTCATCTTCAACCAGCAGTTTCTTACCCTGATCCGCGCCGGGCTGCCGATTCTCGGCTCGCTGCAGATGCTGACCAAGATCCAGAAGAACGCCCACTTCCGCAGCCAGCTCGACGACGTCGCCAATCGCGTGAAGACGGGCGAATCGCTGTCATCGGCATTCGAGGCGCAGAGCGGCGTCCCGGTCATGTACACGACCACGCTGCTGGCCGGCGAGCGCTCCGGCAACCTGCAGGAGGTGCTGGAGCGCTACGTCAGCTTCCAGCGCGTCTCGCTCACGTTCCGCAAGAAGCTGATCGCTTCGCTGATCTATCCCTGCGCTGCTGCTGACGCTGGTAAGCGGGCTGCTGATCTTCATGTTCACCGTGGTGATTCCGCAGTTTGCCGAGCTGTATGACCAGATGGGCTCCAAGCTGCCGAAGCTGACCATCGGCCTGCTGGCCTTCGGCAAGTGGACGCAGCACAACATTCTGTGGATTCTGCGTGACGCTGCTGATTGTCGTGCGTGCGGCTTACCGGTTTTCGATCACGGACAAGGGCCGCGACTTCGTGGACACGATGCGCGTAAGCATGCCGATCTTCGGCAAGATCTGGCTCAAGTACCAGGTGGCGCTGTTCTCGCGCACGCTTTCCACGCTGCTCACCGGCGGCTTGCCGCTGGTGCCCTCGCTTGAGACGGCTGCGCGCTCCATCTCTTCGCGGCGAGTTTCCAAGGCCGTTGGTGAGTCAATCACCACAGTGCGCGAAGGCAAGAGCCTGGCCGATTCGCTCACCAAGACACGGGTCTTTCCCGATCTGGCGACGGAGATGATCTCCGTCGGCGAGCAGACCGGCGCCTTGCCGCAGATGCTCAACTCCGTCGCCGAATTCTTTGAAGAAGACGTAGCGACCGCGCTGACCGCCGCTCTGGCATTGATTGAGCCGGCCATTCTGATCGTGATGGGTGTGGTGGTTGTCTTCATTCTCATTTCGCTTTACCTGCCGATCTTCTCGCTGGGATCGGCAGCTGGAGGACAGGGATAACCTCATATGGCTGACACAACACATCCCGATCCCCATTACGCCTGTGCTGAACGGCATGGACGAACGCGCCCAGGCCGAGGCCCTGGCCGCCCGCTATCGCGCCGAGTTCGTTGACCTGAAGAACTTCAGGATCCAGCACGACCTGCTGCGCACGGTTCCGGTGGAACTGATGTTCCGCTACAACTTTGTGCCCATCGAGCAGCAGCCAGGATGTGCTCTGGTGATCGCGGTCAGCGATCCCTCGCGGCTCATGGTGCTCGATGAAATTGCCGGCCTCCTCGGCCATCGCATCATCGCGCGCGTCGCCACGCTCTCGCAGATTACCGACCTGCTGAAGAAGACCGAGCAGTCGCAGCGCGTTCTCGACGAAGCCAGCGAAGGCCTGACCTTCGACGTGCTCACCGGCGACGAGAATTCCGACGAGAATATCTCGATCGAGAAGCTGACCAGCGATGAAGACATCAGCCCCATCATCCGCCTGGTCGACACCACCATCTTCACCGCGCTCGAGCGCCGCGCCTCCGACATTCACATCGAGACCTACGACGACTCGCTGCACGTCAAGTACCGCATCGACGGCGTGCTGCAGGAAGCCATGGCGCCCATCGCGCGCGAGCATCACACCACGATTCTGAGCCGCATCAAGATCATGAGCGAGCTCGATATTGCCGAGCGCCGCGTGCCGCAGGACGGCCGATTCCGCGTTCGCTACAAGAGCCGCCTCATCGACTTCCGCGTCTCCATCATGCCGACGGTGCATGGCGAAAACGCCGTGCTCCGCGTGCTCGACAAGGAGTCGATGAGCGAGAAGTTCAGCCACCTCACGCTCGACGTGGTGGGCTTTGCAGAAGAGGATCTGCGCCGCTTCCGCCGCTACATTCGCGAGCCCTACGGCATGGTGCTGGTCACCGGGCCGACCGGCTCCGGCAAGACCACGACGCTCTATGCCGCGCTGAACGAGATCAAGAGCGACGAAGACAAGATCATCACCATCGAGGATCCGGTCGAGTACCAGATCCGCGGCATCACCCAGATTCCGGTGAACGAGAAAAAGGGCCTGACCTTCGCGCGCGGGCTGCGCTCGATTCTGCGCCACGACCCCGACAAGATCCTGGTCGGCGAAATCCGCGACCAGGAGACGGCGCAGATCGCCATCAACTCCGCGCTCACCGGGCACCTGGTATTCACCACCGTCCACGCCAACAACGTGGTCGACGTGCTGGGCCGCTTCCTGAACATGGGCGTCGAGGCCTACAACTTCGTCTCCGCGCTCAACTGCATCCTGGCGCAGCGGCTGGTCCGCACCAGTTTGCGAGCATTGCGTCCGCACCGTCACACTATCCCGACGAAGTTCTGGTGGCCAGCGGCATGGATCCGGCGGAGTGGCGCGGATTCGCCTTCCGCGAAGGCGTCGGCTGCATCGAGTGCGGCGGCACGGGCTATCGCGGACGTACCGCGATCCACGAACTTTTCGACTTGACCGACCCGATCCGCGAGTTGATTCTTGAAAAGAAGCCAACATCAGAAATTCGCAAGCTGGCGCAACGCGAAGGCATGAGCTTTCTGCGCGAATCGGCGCTGGAGCGCGTACGCCGCGGCCTGACCACGCTCAAGGAGATCAATAAAGTCACCTTCATCGAGGCCTCAAGATAGTGAGTCCGATCCTGAGCAGATCGCAATCCGGAGCGCAGCACGGCGGCCGCCCCCCGGCGGCAGTCGAGATTACGCCCGAAGGAGTGCTGGCGGCAGCGCTGGCCGGCGAAGAACGATTCGCCGGTCTACGCCTTCGAGCCGTTGCGTCGCGGGATTGCTCGTTCCCGGAATCAGCGATCCAAACATAAAAGACGCCCAGAAGCGTCGCGGCAGCGATCTCGCACCGCACTGGACAGTGTCTCGCCGCGCACGCGCGCCGTAACGGTGATCGTGCCCGACACCGCGGTTCGCGTCTTCGTGCTCGACTTCGATGCCTTCCCTGCGCGGGCCGCCGAGGCTGTACCGGTGCTTCGCTTCCGCCTGCGCAAGATGGTGCCTTTCGACGTGGAGCATGCCGGGCTGAGCTACCAGATTCTGTCGGAGAGCAAGACCGAGTACCGGGTTCTTGTCGCGATTCTGCCGAACAGCATCCTCGAGGAGTATGAAAGGGCGGTGCGAGCCGCCGGATATGAGCCAGGAGCGGTGATGCCATCGACACTGGCGGCGCTGGCAGCTCACTCCTCATCGGAGCCGGTGCTGGCCGCGTGCCTGAGCCGTGCGGCCATTACCACGTCCATTACCAGCGGCAACGATCTGCTGCTTTATCGCACACTCGACCTGCCCGAGAATCCGTCTGATCGCCTTGTGGAGGTGCAGCGCAGCGTTGCGGTGGCTGCGGCCTATTACGAGGACAAACTCTCGTATCTGCCGAAGGAACTCTATTTCTCAGGCAATGGCGAGGCCGCGGAGTTCGAGCAGTGGTTTGGTCCTTCGGAACTGAAGATCGTTGACTTGGCGCCTCGAGACACGACGGGAGCAACCACGCCGATGGGTGATTTAAGCACTGCGGGGCTGATCGGGGCCCTGGCGGGAGCTGCTTAGCAATGCGCGTATCGATCAATCTCGCATCGCGTCCCTTTGCCGATCTCGCACCGGCGCTGAAGAGCCTGCGCATCGCCATTGGAGCACTTGCGGCGGCGGCTCTTGTGCTGGCTATCGGGCTCCATGCGGTACATCACAAGGCTGAAGAGGCTCGCGCCCGCGAACATTCGCTGGATGACAAGATCGCGAAAATCCGGCAGGAGCGGCAGGGGTATGAGAATCTAATGCACCAGCCGGACAATTCGCGCACGCTTTCGCAGGCCCAGAGCCTGAACCAGCTCTTTGACGAAAAGTCATTCTCGTGGACGATGGCGATGGAAGATCTGGAGACGGTTTTGCCGGCGGGCGTGCAGGTGACCACGATTGAGCCGACGCGCGCCAAGGATGGGCACATCACGCTTCACATGCGGGTGATTGGGCCCCGTGATCGCGCCGTAGATCTGGAGAAGAACCTTGAACACTCAAAGCGCTTCCTGATGCCGCGGATAGTGGGTGAGAATTCCGAGGCCAGCGGAAGAGCGGGCGAAGCGCCGGAGCCAGTGAGTGCTTCAAGCCGTGTCGATTTCGACCTGCTGGCCGATTACAATCCGGCGACCCTTGAAGAACGGAAGCAGGCCAAGGAGAAGGCTGCCGCTGGACATGCAGGCAAAGCGGGAGATCCTCCCGGTGTTCCGGGGCAGCCGGACAATACAACGCACGGCCGGGCGCCCTATACGGGTATGGCGCGGCCTCATGCGCCACTGCCGCCACGCGCAGGAGGGCCGCAATGAGCGCACTCGCAACTTCCTCGCGGCGTCAGCAAATGGCTTCCCCGCTGATCTTGGCACTACGTTGGATTGGCGGTGATGATCGTGCTGGTTCTCGGGCTGGCAGTTCGGCTTGGGATTGACTGGTCGGCCACGAATGAGCGGTCGAATGATGTGCTGGCGAGCAAGCAGATTGAGCTGAGATCGCTCGAGATGCAAACCGCACCGCTGCGCGGACTGGACAAGCGCGTTGCCGATTCCCGCGACCAGCTGCAGTCGTTTTACGCCAAGCGCATCCCGGAAAACTACTCTTCGATTGCCACGCGGATTGGTGAATTGGAGGTCAAGTCAGGGGTGCGGCTCTCGCGTGTGGCTTACACGCAGGGCGCCAGGGCGGGCGATCTGACCGAGATTTCAATGGACGCCGGGATCAGCGGCGATTATCCGCAGATCATGCGGTTCATCAACGGACTCGAACGCGACCAGACCTTTTTTGTCATCCGGGCAATGGCGTTGACCGGCCAGCAGGGTGGCATGGTGAATCTGCGGCTTCGGCTGAGCACGTGGCTGCGGCCTGCGGATGTGCCCAGCGGGCTGCCGGCCACGCCTCAGGAAAATCCGGCGAATGCGGCACCGTCGAATCAGGAGGGCGAGTAGACATGGCTATCCCTCTTGGAATCGAGAACAAGCGCCAGGTCTATCTGTTCATCGGACTCCTGATCCTCATCGTTGGATTTGGAGGATATGAACTCTACGACTTCTTCGCAGCGCCTGCTCCGGTGCAGCCAGGAGTTGCACGCAACCAGGCTGCGGCCGGAAATGCGCGAGCGGCGGCCGGCGCGACTGCGACCGGACCTGCTGCAGGTCCGGCGGCGCAGCATCTGGGCAATACCGGACTCGATCCGACTCTGCATCTCGATAAGCTGGCTGAGAGCGAAGACGTGGTGTACGCCGGGACCGGACGAAACATCTTCTCGGCCGAGTCTGCACCGGTGCCAATTCCCACGCCGGTCGCCGGCGCGCGGCCGGACACTAAACCACTGGTGACGGTACCCGAGCCGCCCAGGCCACCTGCCATCGATCTCAAATACTTTGGCTATTCACAAGCCAAGGACAAGTCGATGCAGGCATTCCTGGTGCGGGGAGACGACATCTTCATGGCGCGGACCGGCGACATTGTGAATCACCGCTACAAAGTGATCGCGATTATGCCGGGCAGCATACAGATCACCGATCTGGCATATGACAACACCCAGTCGGTGCCGATCTCAGCGAATTAGCCTATGCTTCAGAACTCTCCGACACGGCGCGTGCGTCCCTCTGAAGAGGGCTACATTCTGGTTGCGGTTGTCTTCTTGACGGTGATTCTGGTCCTGTCTCTGGCTGTGGCAATACCGCGCATGCGGGAGAGCATCCAGCGCGATCGCGAGATCGAGACGATGCAGCGCGGCAAGCAGTATATTCGCGCCATCCAGTTGTACTACCGCAAGTTCAACGCCTATCCGCCGAATGTCGACGCGCTGGTGAAGACCAACAACATCCGGTTCCTCCGCAAGAAGTACGTTGATCCGACAACGGGCAAGGAGGAGTGGAAGCCTGTGATGTTCGGCCAGAACAAGACGCCACAGGCGATGGGCTTCTTCGGACAGCCGCTTGCTGCCGCTGCAGGCGCAGGAATTGGACCCAGCGGAGGAAATGCGCAGCCGGGGGCCATCGGAGCGGGGCCGGGGCTGACCAGCTCGGCCGGCAACGGACTCTTTAATACGACAACGACAGGCGGATCGACGGATCCTGGTGCGACTTCTCCGCCAGCGGCGGGACCGGCTGGCGGTACTGCGGGCGGCACGGACGCAAACGGCAACCCGACCACTGGCAACGGCCAGACTGGCGGAGCGACCGGAGGCAGCCAGGCTGGGGGAACTTCGCCGGGCACCGGCTCCACGTCAACAAGCAATCCACAAGCGGCCAGACGTTTGGTGGCGCCGGAATCATCGGGTTCTCGCCGCAAAGCCCGAAGCAGTCGCTCTACGTCTACAAGAAGAAGAATCACTACAACGAGTGGGAGTTCCTTTACAGTCCTCTCAGCGAACAGCAGACGACGGGGGGCGGAAACACAGGAACGATCGGCCAACCCGCCAGCAGCACAACGACTCCAGTTGGGCCATCCACGCCCACTGCGCCCTCAACTCCGAGCACCCCGCCGAATAATCCGCCGCAGTGAGGCGCCGCTTCCCAGGAAAGCGCTCAGCAGAAATGCAAAAAGCCCGTCGATGCCGACGGGCTTTTTGCTCGCGAAGCCAAGGTTCAGCAATTAGACGCTGAAGGACGAACCGCATCCGCAGGTGCTCTTCACCTGGGGGTTCTCAAACTTGAAGCCGGCGGCTTCGAGGTTCTCGACGTAATCGACGATACAGCCATTGAGGTACATCAGCGAGGTCGCATCGACAAAGACCTTCAGGTCGTCGAAGGTGAAGACCTTGTCCATCATGCCGCTCTGGTTCTCGAAGGCCATGGAGTACTGGAAGCCGGAGCACCCGCCCCCAACAACTCCGATGCGCAGGCCTGCAGGCAATGGGTCCTGTGTGGCCATGATCTCGCGCACTTTGGCGATCGCCTGCGGGGTTAACGTCAGGGGAGCTTTCTTCTCGACTTCGGGGGTGGTCGGCGCGATTGTCGTGGCCATAGTCTCTCCAGGTCTCTGAAAATATACCGTTACTCGTACTCTACTGCGCCGGAAGTGGGTATTCAAGCCCGGAAAGCAGCGTCATCCCATTGGATGCTACGAGGGGATGGAAGGTCGCAATCCGTCAGTATCGATGACTTCCCGGCCAAATGGCGTGGATTCTTGCTCATAGGAGCTTGGGATCGACGCTTGAGCCTGTCCGTGAATAGCTGTGATCTTGGTCACCAAATGCTGGAACGTTCGGGGCTATGCTTTTCCCGAAAGCCCCCTCACGCTAGACCGCCTCCAGGATTGACGGCCTTCCAGAATAGGGGGGTGAGTTTGCCGGAGGTGAGGATATGGTGCCAGTCATGTGGTCTGTCTGGGGAGCATTGGTGCTCATCATGGCGGGCCTTTTCATTTACCGCTCCAGCCTGAGCAAAAATGAAGAGGATCAGGTTTTCCTCGGTGATGCCTTTAGCCACGAAAGGTCCGCTCAAGCTGCAATCGTCGCCAGGATCAACAAGCTTCAACCGCTGGTTCGCGCCGTTTCCGTGCTCGTGGGAGTCGCGACCCTGGTTGTCGTCGGCTACTACGTAATGGACGTCATTCACCAATTCAAGTAGACCGTCTTTTGCCCGGTCCCTTGACGCAGCAGGCGGCAGCCCAACGGCTTCCGCCTGCCCGTTCTTTCCGTTGCCTGCTTATTCCACTTCCTGGTGCGCGCGATAACCGTCGCGCGCGATGATGTCATATTTCAGAGGCTTGTGCTTCTCATCCTGCATCCGCAGCGGGTGCCCTTCTTCGTCGACCAGTTCGACGCGCAGCTTGCGGTAGCTTCCGTCCTGCTTGGGGTTGGTGGGATGGTAGATCAACTCGTACTTTGAGCGGATGTTCTTGTTGATGTCGGCGAAGATCTCCGGCATCTCGGCGGAGAATCGAGGAAAGAAAGACATTCCGCCCGTATACTTCGCGAAGGTCTTCATCTCGTTGTCAGCCTGCAGATAGTCGATATCGCGCATCTGGGCTCCCCAGCTGCCGCTGTTGCCCTCTGTCATGGCTCTCAGGGCCCCGCCCGTAGAAACCGTGAAGATGGTGATATCCGGGGTGTTCTTCACCTTCTGGTAAATCTTGTCGAGCGTGATCTTGGAAAAAGTGTCGCGGCCTGAAGCGATCAGGATGATGTACTTGCGCCCCTCGATGCGGCTCAGGCGGTCTTCCGCTTCGTAGAGCGCGTCGAAGAGATTTCGCTCGCTGAAACCGGGAATCATCAGGGAATTGAGTGATTCGTAGAGCTGGCGCTTGTCCTGCGTGAAGTCAGTGACGATGCTGCGTACGCATGTCGAAGGTCATCAGCGCCACGTAGTCCTGCGGCCGCAGCTGCTGCGCAAAAGACCACGCAGCGTTGCGCATGTCGTAGATGAAAGTAATAACTCGTCGAAGCAAACTCGCAGACCAGCAGCGCCGTGATGGGGGCCTCGATGCGCTTGAAGCCGGAGACCTTTTGCTCCACTCCGTCTTCATAGACCTTGAAATTGGCGGGCTTCAGGTTGGGTACGAATTGCCCGGTCTTCTCGAGCAGAACGCCCACGTCGACCGTGACTTCAGGAACATCAACGCGAAGGGAGTAATCGCCGGCACCTTCGGGATTTTTGAACTTCGGCGCGGCGGGAGCTGGAGGCGGCTCGTCTTTTTCCTTCTTCTTCGGCAGGGCAATTGACCCGGCATCAGCACCCGGGCCACCCGATTCAGGCGCCGCCTGGTCAGGCTGCTGGGCCGGCTGCTGTGGTTGGGGTTGGGTTGAGTTCTGTGCCCGGCCCGGGGGTGCCGCGAAAAAAGATGCGAGCAGCGCAAGAGACGCAAGACTTCGAAGGGGTGGCGCGAAGAGTCGAATCGTGGACATGACGACCTCTATGTTCAACAGCATACGGGATGACCCGAATCGGACGGCAAGCAGCTTCTTCGGCCTAACAACCATTTGTCTCCAGCGTCAAACTAGACACCATGGGGACCGACAACCGAAACGGCGCGATTCTCTCGCCGAATCGGCATTGCCGCCGGTTAATCTTATAGACGTGAATCAGAGCCGTAAGGCAATCCCGTTTCTCCCAGCTTTGCTGGGCATTGCGATGTTTGCGACCGTTCCAGGCGCGAAACTCCTTGGCCAGAATGCTGCCACCCCAGCTGATCCCCCGCCATCGGGAGGGGGTTTCTTCCCGCTGAGCGAGGTGCATCGCGGCCAGATGGCAACGGCCTGGACCGTGTTTGCCGGCACCAGACCCGAGCCCATGCAGGTGGAGATTCTCGGCGTGCTGCGGGGAGCGCGCGGTCCCGGTCACGACATGATCCTGGCGCAACTGCACGGCGCCAAACCGGAATACACCGGCGTGGTCGCGGGGATGAGCGGCAGCCCGGTTTACATCGGTGACAAGCTGCTGGGATCGCTTTCGTATCGTATTGGACAGTTCAGCAAGGACCCGATTGCCGGGATTACGCCGATTGAGCAGATGCTCGAGGTGCGCGACCGGCCAGCGCCAACGATGCGGGCCTCAACTGCAGCCGGAGGCGCCGACGCAACTCCGACTTCGGCTGGAATGAACTTTCAGGCAATGGAGACGCCTCTGGTGATGAGCGGCTTCCAGCCCGAAGCGATCCAGTTGTGGCAAAAGAAGATGGCCGGCACAGGGCTCGAGATGGTGGCCGCCGGGGGTGGAAGCGGCGCATCAAAGCTTGACCCGGACGGGTCCATCGGCGCCATCTCGCCTGCCGCGATCGCCAGTATCGTGCCGGGGTCAGCCGTGAGCGCACAGCTGGTGCGCGGCGACCTTGAGATTTCTGCCACCTGCACGGTGACCTACGTCGACCCGAAGCAGCTTCTGGCTTGCGGGCACCCGATTCTGCAGGCGGGCCCGGTCTCGCTGCCGATGACAACAGCCGAAGTGGTGGCAGACGCTGGCTTCTCCGTTAAATGCATTCAAGATCATCAACACGGGCGACGCCATCGGCGCATTCACCGAAGATCGCGACTCGGCAATTCGCGGCGTTCTGGGAGCAAAGCCCCATATGATTCCGGTGCACATCACGGTGCGCGGCGAGGGAGCTGACCGCAAGCTCAACATTGAGGTTCTGGATCTGCCGTCGCTCACTCCGCAGGCCATGCTCGTTGCGCTCTATGAGACGCTGCTTGAAAGCAACCAGAGCAGCGCTGAAACCAGCTATCACGTCACGGGAAACATCAACATTGACGGCTATCCTCCCTCGCCGCTCGACTTGTGGGCTCCTGCGGGCGACATGGGGTCTGCGCAGTTGTCTGCCGCGCTGCAGACCGACGAAACGTTTGTGCGCCTCTATGCCAACGGGGCACGACAGGGCGCCGTGCGTGCAGTCGATCTTGAGGTCGATGCGATTCCGCATCGGGCGCAGGTGGAGCTTGAGTCGGCGCGGTTGAACACGGGCAACATCGTCCACGCCGGCGACACCGTCGTGGTAGAGGCGACGGTGCGGCCGTGGCAGCAACGGGAGCGAAATGTTCGCATTCCGATCACGCTGCCGGCGCGGTTGGCGTCCGGCACGGTGCGCCTTCTTGTTTCCGACGCGGGCCACATTGGACCGCGCGCTTGATTCAGCCGCGCATGATGATGCGCACAGTCGATTTCGATACGGCACTGGCGCAGGCTCGCAGCCAGCATCCAGCGGACCGAATCTTTGTCAGCCTTTTGCTGCCGGAGGCGCAGGCTGCGGTCAGCGGCGAGACGCTTTCCAGCCTGCCGCTTTCAATGGCCAATGCACTTGAACCGATGCGCGCTTCACAGGATGCAAGTCTGAATGGAGAGTCGGCGGTGGTTGCCGGGCAGGCGCCCGCAGGCGGCGTGCTGAGCGGGTTTCAGATTCTTAGTCTGCGCGTGGAGCCGGGCGGCGGTTTAAACTGAATCTCTGAGTCTCTGAATATCCCTGAAACTCGACAGATTCAGCCGAACCGGCTCTCAGTTCTTTACACCCCTTTACCTTCCCAGTGAGGATGCAAAACGACCAATGGCTCAAATTCAAGGACTAGCAGCTCACGCGGCGGGCGCCGAACTTCTGCCTTTTCGGTATGACCCGGGTGAACTGGGCATGCACGAAGTGGAGATCGGCATTACCCACTGCGGCATTTGCCATAGCGACATTCACCTGATTTCGAACGACTGGGGAATCAGCCAATATCCGTTCATTCCCGGCCACGAAATCATCGGCACGGTGACAGCGGTCGGGATCGCAAGTGCGTTCATTCAAGACCGGCCAGCGCGTGGGACTGGGCTGGCAGTCGAACTCGTGCGGCGAGTGCGAGTGGTGCACGCAGGGGACTGGAGAATCTTTGCGCAAAGTCGGAGGCCACGTGCGTTCATCGCCATGGCGGCTACGCCGACCGCGTCCGCGCCAACGCGCGCTTTGTCGTTGCAATTCCGGATGCGTTGCCGAGCGAACAGGCCGCTCCCCTGCTCTGCGGCGGCATCACGGTCTATAACCCGATGCGCGATCACGGCGTCAATCCGTCGTCGCGGGTAGGCGTCGTGGGTATCGGCGGACTGGGACACCTTGCCATTCAGTTTGCACGCGTCTTCGGCGCGGAGGTCACGGCTTTCTCCACCTCGGCCGCCAAGGAAGAAGAAGCCCGGGCGCTCGGTGCGCATCGCTTCGTGAACACGCGCGAATCGAAGGCCATGAAGGAAGTCGCGGGCACGCAGGATTTCATTCTGAACACTGCAAACGCCGATCAGGATTGGGGCGTTTACATCCAGGCGTTGCGGCCGACCGGAACGCTCTGCTTCGTGGGCGTTCCGCCCTCGCCGGTTTCGCTGCATGCGTTTCCGCTGATCGCGGGCATCCGCACCATTACCGGAAGCCCGATCGGCAGCCCGCAACAGGCTGCGCGAGATGCTGGATGTGGCTGCGCGCCACGGCGCAAAGGCGACAACCGAGGCATTCCCCATGGCCAAGGCCAACGAGGCCATTGAGAAGGTGAAGAAGAACAAGGTGCGCTACCGTGCCGTCCTGGCGAATTAAGCAACGAAGGGCGCCTTTGAAGGGCGCCCTTTCAGCATGAATTCGTCAGCGTTCAGAACCTGCAGGCGTGACTAGGCCGTTCCGACAGGGGAGGCCGACTTGTGTAAAGCAAGATCCTGCATGACACGCGCCAGCAGATCCTGGGGATGAAGCGGCTTGTTGAGCAATGTGAAGTGATGCCCATCCTCGCGGGCTGCTGCCAGCAGATCGGCAGTTGAAGCCTGCCCGGAAAAGAGGATGATCCTGCATTCGGGAAACATTCGGCGCACAGTGATTGCGAGTTCGATTCCGCTCATGCCCGGCAGCATAACGTCTGTGATGAGCATCTCCGGCGGCCTGAGCAGAGCGGACTCAAGCGCACTGTCTCCATCGTAGGCAGCGATAGCGTTATATCCGCTGCGCGTCAGTATCTCAGCAATCGTATCTGCGATGATGCTCTCGTCGTCGACCACGAGGACTACAGGTCGGTATAAGCCTGCGCCCTTCTTATTTCCGGGTGCAGGCACATCTTTAATTGAAACGGTGGGGAAGCTCTTGGTTTTGCTCACAGCTATCACCTCTGAACCGACCATAGCAGGGTTCCCAGCATACGGGGAAACTCGATTCAAATAGGAGCTAAATCTTTACCGCACTACGCGTTATATGGATTCCTTAGCAGATTGCCAGCACTGGACATCGAATCGTTTCCAAAGGGCGCTACAAGTTTTGCTTGACACCTTGCCGACCCCTAGTGCAAGGATATGTTTACGGCGGTTTAGGTATACGTTAAGCGATCGTCTCCCGCACGTCAGTGGAGAAACAAATCACGTGAGAGGGCATTAAAGTGGCTACGAACTCAGAATCTGAAGCGCTTCCGATGAAGTACCAGTCAATTGAACAGGTGGATGTTCCGAAAGGTCGCGATGGCAAGCACAAGCACATTGTGACGCAATTGATCAGCGATATCGAGAAGCTGGAATCTGGCCGGGCTCTGAAGGTTCCCATCGCCGCTCTTCCAGATACCAAGGAGAACATCCGTTCAGCCCTGAATCGAGCTACGCGTCAGCGAGGGATTGAAGTTGCCACTTCGAGCGACGCGGAGTTCCTCTATATCTGGACGGTCGAGAAAAGCTCCTGAAGAGCTTGTATAACCGCATACCGGAAGCCAAGTACATACGATGAACTCCGTGCGCATGGACAAGTGGCTTTGGGCCGCCCGCTTTTTCAAGACTCGCGCGCTTGCGGCCAAGGCCTGCGATCTTGGTCGCATACGCTCCAACGAGGTCGAAGCAAAGCCGGCGCGGGACGTGCGCGTGGGAGACATGCTGCACGTGAAGAACGAGGGCGGCGAGTTTCACGTCGAGGTTCTTGAGCTGAGCGAAATGCGCGGACCGGCCCCGGTTGCGCACACGCTGTATCGCGAGACTGAAGCGAGCAAGGAGCGGCGGGCGAAGGAAGCCGCGGAGCGCAAGGAGATGCAGCAGTTCGCTCCGCTGCCAGAGCGGCGTCCATCGAAACGCGATCGGCGCAGGATCATTCAATTTCGCAGCGAGCGCTAGGACCTCGGCGCATCGCTGGAATGCCTGACACCCGCCAACTCTAGTAGACTCAACCGCAGAATGCTTGTCGTCGAACTCAAAACTCCCCGGCGCTTCCCTGCTTGCGCGGCCGCATTTTCCGCTGCATTTCTGCTTGGCATTGCAGCGCAAACCTCCACGGCCCAGGGCACCCACTTGTGGAGCCAGTCGCGGTTTGAAGAATTTGAAAAGGGCACCCCCCAGGGAGTCGCCATTGGCAGCGGTGGCAATCTGCGCGAGGGCCCCGGTCTTAGCGACGCTCTCATAACGCCGTCCACTTTCGTGTGGTCCGTAGCAGTGGATAAGAACGGCAATCGCTACCTGGGAACGGGCTCGCCCGCATCGGTGCTGCGCGGGGGCGCAGAGAAGAATGCGACGCCGTTCACGCTCTTTGAAACGAAGGACGTGAGCGTGCAGGTGGTGCGCATCGGCCCCGATGGTGCGCTGTATGCAGCTACTGTTCCGAGCGGCAAGGTCTACAAGCTCAATGCCGCCGCAACAGCGAAGCAGGATGAGGCAAGCGCGACAGTGATCTTCGATGCCGGCAAGCCGGATCCGGGCGCCGCAACGACGGCAGACAGCGGCTCGGACCCAAAACCCACGGGCGAAACAAAATCGCACTACATCTGGGATATGACATTCGACACGGCCGGTCGGCTGTACATTGCCACCGGCGGCCCGGGAACGATCTATCGTGTGGATCCCGCAAAGCCCGGTGCGAAGCCTGAGGTGTTCTTCAAGAGCGACGAGCAGCACGTTCGCTCGCTGGCCTGGGATACAAAGGGGAATCTGATCGCGGGCACCGACGGCTCGGGACTCGTCTACCGGATAAGTACGCAGGGCAAGGGCTACGTTCTCTTTGAAGCTCCGCGGCGCGAAATTACTTCCGTTGCAGTGTCGGCGAACGGCACCATTTACGCGGCGAGCGTCGGCGACAAGAGCCGTAATCCGCTGCCGCCGCTGCCTGTGCAGGGGATCGGCACGGTGACCTTTACGGTGATGCAGCCGGGCTCGCTGCAGTCCGTGAATGCAAGCACGTCTGCGCCTGAAGGGACTGAGATCTACGCGCTTACCGAAGGTCAGGCGCCGCGCAAGGTCTGGAGCGGCAAAGAGGAGGTCGTGTATGCGCTGGCAGCGAGGCCTGATGGCGTGCTGGCCCTCAGCGGCAATCGCGGACGCGTCTTCTTGATTCAGGAAAATGGCGACTACGCCGATGTGGCGCACGTGGATGCCCAGCAGGGGCTCAGTCTCGCGGCTTCGAGCAGCAGCGTTCTCATCGGCACCGGCAACACGGGCAAGCTGTATGCATTCGGTGCGGTGGAAAAGCATGAGTACGCAAGCGATGTGCTGGATGCCGGTGCGTTCGCTCGCTTCGGCCGGGTGGAGGTCGATCCCGGCTCTGCGAACTATGAGGTTCTCACGCGCACCGGCAACGTGGAGCAGCCAATACGCGGGCGCGGTGACTGGGGATGGTCAGACTGGCAAACCCTGAAAGATGGCGCAGTGGCTTCGCCGCCGGGACGCTTTCTGCAGTGGAAGGCGGTGCTGCAGTGGTGGCGGAAAGATTGGCGGAGTCGGCGTTAACTACCTGCCCGTGAATGCGGCTCCCGTGATCGATGATCTGGTGATTGCAACGGGCGCACGCCTCAATCCGCAGGCGATGCCATCGGGCCCGCAACAGCCGGTGAATATCAGCTTTCCTTCCACAGCGCAAAACGGGCCAGCCGCGTTCGACGCGAGCGCCAACGCCCCACTTCCTGCGTTCAAGGACCGAACTGCCATCACGGTGCGATGGGCAGCGCATGACGACAACGGAGACGACCTTACGTATTCGCTTTATCTGCGCGGCGATGGCGAGCACGATTGGCGACTGCTCAAGGACGACATCACGGAGAAGGCGTACAGCTTCGACTCGACGCTGATTCCCGATGGCGGCTACGAAGTAAAGGTCGTCGCGTCCGATGCACCTTCGCACTCTCCCGGCGATGCGCTGACCGGAACGAAGCAGAGCGAAAGATTCGAAGTGGACACGACCCCGCCGGTGGTGAGCGCGCTGAAGGCAGTCGAAGAGCCGGGCTCATCCGCGCCTGTGCACGTGACGTTCGACGCGGAAGACGCCGCCTCGCCAATTGCGCACGCCGAGTACTCGGTCGATGCGGGACCGTGGCAATACATCGAGCCCGTCGGCGGCCTTTCGGATTCGAAGCGCGAACACTACGACATTCACATTCCGGCCAAGGCCCTTGACGGCAAAACCGGCGAGCATCTTGTCACGGTCCGCGTCTATGACAGGCACGAAAACGCAGGAACAGCCAAGACGGTGTTTGGCTCGGCGAAGATGTAGTTGGGTAGTGAAGAGCAGGCACGATGCGATTTGAATTCTATGTGGCGGCACGATACCTGAAAGCGAAGCGGCGACAAGCCGTCGTGGGCGTCGTCACAGGAATCTCCATCGCCGGCGTCGCTGCGGGAGTGGCGGCGCTCGTGATCGCGCTGGCCATCACCAACGGCATGAGACGCGATCTGCAGGATCGGCTGCTCGGCTCCACTGCGCATGTTCAGTTGATGCGCATCAAGGATGACGGAATTCGCAACTGGCAGCCGCTGATCGAGCGGCTGCGCCACCTGCCTCACGTGACGGCTGCATCCCCGGGCCTCTATGAACAAGTGCTCGTGGCGCGAGGAGCGCGCGATGGCGGCGCGCTGATTGAAGGCATCGTGCCTGAGTACGAGCGGACGGTCAGCGACATTCTCAGCACTGCCACTCCTGAAGCCGTCAAGGCGCTGGAACCGCAAGCCGACACAGCTTCTGCAGACAGCGCGGATTTGCCCCCGATCGTGCTTGGCAAGGACCTGGCAGAGACCGTGGGTGCGTCGGTTGGCGACTCCGTAATGGTGATCAGCCCGCAGGGCGAGATGACGCCGGTTGGCGTCTTTCCCAAGGTGCTGCGTTTTCGTCTGGCAGGCATCTTCCAGTCGGGCTTCTATCAGTACGACGCGCAGATGGGCTTCCTGCGGCTGGCCGATGCGCAGCGGCTCTTCAGCGAACCGGATCTGCTTTCTGTGATCAGCTTCAAAGTGGACGATCTGAATCGCGCGCCGGAGATCGCCAAGGAGATTGAAAAGGCTGCCGGGCCGGGCTTCATGACCAACAATTGGATGGAGCAGAATCGCGAGCTGTTTCGAGCGCTCAAGCTCGAACAGTATGTGACCTTCATCGTGATTGCGCTGATCGTGATCGTGGCGGCGCTGAATATTCTGATCGCCCTCACCATGATGGTGATGGAGAAGACGCGCGACATCGCCGTGCTGATGAGCTTCGGTGTGGACCCGGGTCAGGTGCGGCGAATCTTTCTGATGCAGGGTCTGCTCATCAGCGTCGTCGGGACGGCAGTTGGGCTGGTGCTGGGGTATCTGGCTTCGTGGGCGGGCGGGCACTACCACTTCATTCATCTGTCGGCCGAGGTCTACTCCATCGACACGCTTCCGTTCGCGCCGCGGTTGCTGGATGGCGTGATCGTCGCAGCAGTCTCAATCGGAATCTCGATGCTGGCGACGTTGTATCCTTCTTCCGCCGCCGCGCGGATACGGCCGGCTGAAGCGCTGCGCTACGAGTAGCAAGCCTATTGAGGCGTGATGATGCCGCCCACAGCGTGGCGCCGAGGCAGAACAATGCCGCGATGATCCACTTCGGCGGGCGCGGTCTGATGCGCTACGGCTGGGAGTTCTTCTCTTTCAATCAGCGCGCCGCCGCACGCGGGACACCAGTCGGCCTTCGTTTCCGGCGCCAGCACCGCACGGCAATGGGTACAGATTCGCTCCATGCTGCGAGTGTATCTGAATGTGTCCGCAATCTTCCTACGCTGCAAACCTTGCCGCGCAATCGACTCAGCCCATTTCCGGATGGCGGCCGAGTCGCAAGACGTCCGATATGGTTGCGTCCCGGTACACTAGAGGTATGCATCCCCCGGTTCGCCTTGTGGCGATCGACATGGACGGCACTCTGCTGCCCACGTTCAGCCAGAGCATCAGCCGCCGCAACGCACGCGCACTCAAAGCGGCACAGGAGGCAGGGATTACGGTCGCCATTGCCACGGGCAGGCGCACCGCTTACACGGTGCCGCTGCTTGAGGACCTGGGCCTGCGAGCGGATATGCCGCTGATCACGTCGAATGGTGCAGTGACCCGAACGCTTGGCGGCGATCCTGTTGACCGGTCGCAACTTGCAGTCCACGGTGGCGCGCGGACTTGTGCCACCTGTTGCGTCCCTTTGGCACGCTGGTCTTCACGTTTGACCGTCCGGGAAGAGGCGAACTGGTTCTCGAAGATCTGGATGGGGCCCAGGGACGGATTGCGCTCTGGGTCGAGGCGAATCGCGATGCGATTGAGGTGATCAAGCCGCTGGAGCGGGCGCTGGAAGATGGCAACGATCCAATCCAGGGGATGGTCACGGGTGGACTCGAAAAGATGCGGCAGGCCGAAGAGAGATTGAAGGCCAGCGAATGGGGCGCCAGCTGCGAGGCTGTCCGCACCGAATATCCCGCGCGCGACCTGTCGATCCTGGACCTGTTGCCGCCCGGTGTCTCAAAGGGCTGGGCTCTGGAACGCCTCGCGGCGCGGCTTGGGGTTGATCGCAAAGAGACCATGGCGATCGGCGACAACTGGAACGACGTGGACATGCTGGAGTGGGCCGGTCAAAGCGTGATCATGGGCAACGCTGCACAGGAGTTGCGCACCATGGCGAAGATGCGCGGATGGAAGCAGGCGCCTCCGAACGATCAGGACGGTGTGGCAGTGACTTTGGAGACGGCCGTGAAGCGTCGCGCTTCTGCTAGAGTCTCAACGTAGTGGGTGCGGAGTTGGCATTGAGCTTTCGAACCAATCTCGTCTGGGCAACTGTAGCCGGCGCTGTGCTGGGCGCAGCGAGCCTGTCCCGACCGGCGCTTGCGGGCGAACGCATCACGCTGAGTAATGGGTTCGAGATACGCTGCGATCATCACGCACAGGTCGGATCGCAAGTCCGGCTGTATTTCACTCGCGACGACAACAATTACATTGAGCGCAAGCCGGAAGAGATTGCCGACGTTGAATTTGTTGCCGATCCACCTCATGGAGCGGCGAAGTCTGACTCCGCCAAGGCGAGTCAAAATGCGAAGTTGAGCCAGGCGGACCTGCACGAGATGCTGGCCGAGGCCGGTCAACAGCACCACCTCGACGTTGATCTGCTGGCGAGCGTGGTGAAGGCGGAGAGCAATGGCAACGCGAATGCCGTAAGTCGCGCCGGCGCACGCGGCCTGATGCAACTGATGCCGAAGACCGCCAGCGATCACGGCGTGGATGACAGCTTCAGGCCGGATGAGAACGTGCGCGGCGGCTCAGCGTATCTTGACGAGATGCTCGCGCGCTATCACGACAATCTTGCGCTGGCGCTGGCTGCCTACAACGCCGGCCCGGCAGCGGTGGACAAGTATCACGGCATCCCGCCATACCACGAGACACAGGTGTACGTCGCGCGCGTGATTCACGAGTTCAATCGGCGCGTGCTGGTCCGTCAGGCCGGAAAACCCCTCCCGGGCGGACCAGCCCGGCACGGCGATGGACCTCGGGAGGCGCAGACTCCGCGACCGGGTAATCCCTCGGTGAACCTTGCAGCCGCTTCAACCCGATAGACTGCATCATGTTCCCCCAAATTGATCGCCTGGCCATAAGCCCCTGCGGCTTTGGAAACGACGATGGCAGGGGGCTGCCAATAGAATCGAGTACGCAGATGGAAACGGAGAACGCTTGAAAAAGAGACAGATCATTCTTGGCCTTGTTGTGCTTGCTGCACTGGTTGCGCTTTTTTTCTGGGGCCGGACGAGATTCCCATTTGACTTCGGGCGATTCCGCCACGAGCTGGCGATGGCGAACTGGGGCCGGATTGCCCTTGGGATTGCCTGTATTCAATTTGCTTATGTTTTTCGTTCCGTCCGCTGGGCCTTCCTCCTCCGGCATAACAAGAAGGTGCCGCCGCTCTCGCTTTTGGGAACACAGGTAATCGGCTTTACGGCTGTCGCTCTCATTGGGCGTGTCGCCGACCCGGTGCGGCCCTATCTGGTTTCGAAAAAAACAGGCCTTCCGCTCAGTAACCAGATCGCCGTTTACATCGTGGAGAGACTCTTCGATGCCGGATCGATGGCATTGATTTTCTCGATCGCTCTTCTCGCGATCTCTCGCGGAGTGGTGCCACACCCCGAGGCAATCCAACAAGGTCATTGGGGACCCTTCACCAACTTCATGAGCCGTTTTCCGCTGATTGCAGTGATGGTCACGCGGTTCGGTGTCTTGCTTGCCACTCTATTGGGCGGCCTCTTTCTGCTGGCGGTGCGCCTGGCGGGCAACGCCGTGGCAATATTTTTTGAGCGCACCTTTGGACTCCTGTCGAAAAAGCTCGGTCAGGCTGTGGGCAGCAAGATCCGGGCCTTTCATGAGGGCCTCGACACCATGCGTTCGCTTTCCGATTTCGGCGTCACCGCCGGCCTCTCGCTGGGCATGTGGGTTGTAATCGCCCTGGCTTACTTCCAGACGGTGCGCGCATTCTCTGCGAGTCCGCAGCTTGCGTCCATGACCCTGACCAAATGCGTGATTCTGATGATGATCAGCGGCGGAGCGAGCATCTTTCAATTGCCGGTGATCGGCTGGTTCACGCAGATTGGCGCGGTGGCCGCTATCTTGTTCAAGGTTTTCGATGTACCTTCAGAGCCCGCTACCGCGTGCGCCGCAACCTTACTGCTTGTAACCTTTTTGTGCACGATTCCCATCGGGCTCATCTGGGCGCAGTTTGAGCATGTGAGTCTGCGCAAGGTGACGCAGGAAAGCGAAATAGCCGAGGAAGAGCTGCCGCAAGCCTCCACTAGCGTGGCGGAGTGAGCCTGACTTCGCGCCGCATCTTCAAGAGCCGGCGCGCCCGGCTGAGTAAACTGCACGCTCGCCGGAGCCACCGCTCCACCCGTCATCAGCATGCTCATCGCCTGCTCCATCGATAGATCGGTCATCGTGACACGATCGAGCGGAAGCAACTGCAGAAACGCCGAAGTCGGATTGATCGCGCATGGAAGCAGAACCGCGGCCAGTTCCTGTCCGGTGGTGGAGTCGACGAGCGTGCGCGTCAGGAACCCGATGCTCTTGTGGCCAGGGGCCAGAAAATCAACCAGTACCACGCGCTGATTTGAACCCTTCTTCGCCAGCATCGAGTCGAACAGTTGCCGCACCGACCCGTAGATCTTCGCCACAAGCGGCAGGCGCTCGAGCAGCGCCTCAAACAGGCCGAATGCCTGCTTTCCGATCACCAGCGAGGTCAGGCGGCCAAGCACATACAGCAGAATCAACGTGAGCAGAACCGCGCATGCCGACCTTGGCATCGGCTCGTTGAGCCACTCTCCGGGAAAGTAGGGCTCGAGCAACTGTACGAGAGGCAAGCCGGCCCTGGCGAGATTGCCGAAGACGAAACTGAAAACGAGCCAGGTGACAAACAGGGGCCCGATGGTAATGATTCCTGCCAGGATGTTGCGCTGCAGATTACGCAAGGGTCGTGATATGACGGGATTCACGGGTTGCTCCTGCAATCGAGGATACGCGACGGCAGCGCCCAAAGCGCCTCTGCCGGACGCACGCCAACTCCCTTATATTGAAGAAGAAGGTGATTGATGATGCACCCGATTGATCCGTGGAGCCCCGGTCCGGCCCGCCCAGTAGAGACAGGAAAGACGGAGCGTGAGGCCGAGCCTCAAGCTCCCAGGCAGCCGCTTCCTGAACCAGCACACAAGGAAGACCGGGCAACTCGGGAACAATACGCCAAAGCCGCCCTGCCTCCGGCAACGGCTCTTGCCTCACAGAAGCCTCACCCAGAGAAGCCGACCGCCCTCTCGCGCGCAATTGGCATCGCCAGGGTGGTGCTGCCGGTTGTGCAGAAGGTGCTTCCGCTGCTGGAGGGCAATGTGGTCTCAGCCGCGGCCAATCTCCTCTCACCTGCCTCCCGCCCGGTTGACCTCGAACCGGTCAGATCCGCAATCGGGAAGCTGCAGGCTGACCAGCGCACCTTGCGCGGCCAGGTCACGGATCAGAAGAGCACACTCAACTCTATCGAAGAGGAACTGACGACCATCAAGGAAGGCATCGAACGCAACACGTCGGAAATACGGGAGTTAGCTGAGGCTCAGCTCAACCTCAGCCGGAGGCTGACGCGCCTCGTCTGGATGATCTTCATCCTTCTGACGCTCTCCATCGCTTTCACAACGCTGGTCTGCATCCGTCTTGCGTACATCCTCCGCCTGTAGCCTCAGAAGCGGCCTTCCTGCTCGCGGCGCACAGCGCTTTCGCTTTTAGTGAAGAATCGATGTGTAAGGTCAACATTTTGGCCAGATTTACCTTATTTCAATATTACAAATATCTATTTCATCCCTATCAACACAACTTTGGGATATTTAGGCGGCATTTAGATGCTTTGTGATCCAGAGCATTGCCAGTCGTATTTTCGTGGGGCTAGTATTCCCGGTAGTTCATTGGGGATTATTCGCCCTGTGTCAAACCGTTGTTCCAACTGAGTTCACAGAGCTTCACTAACGAGCGGCGCGCTTACCGGCGACCGCATACGGAGTGCCTCCATATGGCATGGTATGCCTACTGTATTGGTGAAAAACAAGCCTTCCCTGAATTAGCCCGTCATCGCAAGCCTGTACCGCTCGAATCCGTTCACGGAGTCAGCGGCAACCAGGTCTTCCTCTACCCAGCCAGCGATCTAGCCATCATCGTCAGCGAACACAATCCCACGGATGCCCTGAGCCAGAAGGCGGGCGTCGACCATGCCCGGGTGATTGCCGACTGCTTCAAGCACTCCACCGTTCTTCCGTTCCGCTTTGGCACGGTCTTCAATGACGACGAGAGCCTCCGGAAGTCGATCCGCTCAAATCAGCGCCAGTTCCTGGGCAACATCGAAAAGCTGCGCGGCAAGACGGAGATGCACCTGAAGATCCTGGTGGATGACTGCTGCAGCCGCGAGATAGAGCGGCACATGTCGGCAGACACGGTGGGCCGCGGGTATCTCACCAATCTCCGCGAAACTGCAACACGCCAACGCGAGCGCCAGACGCGGGCCCGCGCGGTGAGTTTCCAGATGCACCGGCTCTTCATGCCGCTCGATGAAGAGGTAAGCTGCCGGCTGACGGAGAACGGCAAGATGGTACTCGACATCGCTCATCTGATCGAGCGGAAGCATATCGAGCGATACCAGAACAAATTTGCAAGCACCAGCGCCATCATGCGGGACTGCCAGATGCAGCTCTCCGGCCCATGGCCGCCGTACCACTTCGTTCATCGGCTTACGCGTGGAGTACACGCGCCCTCGCACCCCGCAGTTCCGGCAACCGATGCTGTTGCCGCGCAGCCGGGGAGTTCAGCGCCGATTGCCGCGATGGCATAGCCCGATTACCGCATTAAAGAACGAAAAGCCCCGGCATTGGCCGGGGCTTTTCAGTTGAGGCCCTTCAGTTGCCCGTCGGAGTCGTCGCGCCCTTGCGCCGCGTCAGAACGAATGTGCTTCGCCGATCTTTCGAGGCGTGGTCGATCTGCTTCCAGAAGCCCACAAAATAGTCGATCGCAGAGATCGTGGAAACCACAACCGTAAAGTAGACAGCTGCAATCGCGATCCACTTGACGGGGATGACCAGCACGCCGAAGAACACCCATTCATACCAGTGGTGCGCAAGGATCGCTGAGACCACACAGACGATCTGGACCACGGTCTTGAGCTTGCCAAGATCGCTGGCCTGGATGGTGAAGCCTTCAGAGGAAGCAATCGACCGCAGGCCGGAGATCAGGAACTCGCGGCCGATGATCACCACCGCGATCCAGACCTTGACCACCTCGGGGTTATAGGCCACGAGGGCGATCAGCGCCGCCGTCACCATGATCTTGTCGGCGAGCGGGTCGAGCAGCATTCCCATGGTTGTGATCTGGCCACGCTTGCGGGCGAGATACCCGTCGAGCCCATCGGTCATGGACGCCAGGACAAATAGAATCGAGGCGAGAACTTCCTGTTCCCCGTAGCGCCCTTGCAGGGGGAAGTGTGGCGACAGAATCCACAGCAAGAGCGGGATCATCGCGATCCGGCTCATCGTGATGGAGTTGGGAAGATTCACCGTCTGTCCTTTAGACTTCCAGATTCCTCGCCAGATGTGTGCACGTACAACCTTTTCGGTTGCTGTCGCCTAAACTTTTGTACCTGCGCGCATTCCGCCAAACACCGCACCAATATAACTATAGACGCGCAGGGCGGGGCCCTCAATTACGTGGCGGCCTGGAGTCTCCGCGCACGTCCCAATTTCGCGGTCGCCGGCGGTTAACTTGCGCAAGAGGGCATCCAGCAGGGGCTCCTGGCTCTTGAGCATGCGCTCGCGAGCCGCAGGCATGGAAAACCAGTCTCCGCGGTCGACCTCAGGAATGTCGATCAGGCGCCCGGAGCGCGGAGGCCACTCGACCTGGCAATGATTGCTGACAAGTTTCGCAGGATCGCAATCGCCCTCAAAGGCCCATGCGGAAACGAGCTTTCCGCTTGCCTGCCTGATCTGGCCGAGTTCGAGGAATCCGTCGCCGACGGGGAAGCCCGTCTCTTCCTGAAACTCGCGCCTGGCCGCGTCAAGCGGATTCTCATCTTCTGCGTACTCGCCCTTGGGAAGAGTCCACGCGCCCGCGTCTTTCTTCGCCCAAAAAGGTCCACCCGGATGCACGAGGAAGACTTCGACCTCTCCATCCCGGCGCCGATACATTAACAGTCCCGCGCTTCGCTTTGTAAGCCGACCCATTCGAATCAGTATAGGTTCATTCATCCTGTAGTATGAGTTCCTATGTTCGTGGCTGATACCCAATTGACTGCAAGTGAAGTCCTGCGGGCCTTTCATCACGATGAGCCCCTTCTGTTTCTTGGCGCGGCATTCACCACTGTCGGCTTAGTCGCCATTGCTCTTTGCGCGCTGCGACGGCGCTTTGATGCGCTGCTTGTGTGGTTGGCGATCTTCTCGGCGCTCTATGGACAGCGACTCTGGATGCAGTCTGAACTTCTGGGCATGAGCGTGCCTGCAGGAAGCTTCCTAAATCTGCTGCGAGCCGTAGCAAATTTCCTTGTGCCGGTTCCGGCCTTTCTCTTTTTCCACTCGGCAGGCCTGCTGGGGAAGCGCGGTAAAGCCGTGGTAGCGGTGACCACCACTCTTTTTCTCGGACTCGTCGTGGCGGCGCTTTTCGGCGCGCCCCTGCATGTTTTGCACTTGATCAACAACATTCTGATCATCTTTGCGTTGCCGGGATTGGCGCTAAGGTCGCTCCTGCGTCGTCACGTGGATCGAGACTACGTGATATTTCGGCGTGGCCTGATCTGCTTTGTTGCGTTTGCCATTTGGGACAACACCCTGGGCGGCTATTGGCACCTGCGCAACGTGGAGCCGTACGGCTTCGCGATCTTTCTCGCGTGCATGGGATATGTCGCGGCGCGCCGCACTCTGGAACGCGATCAGCAGCTTGGCGAAATCCAGAAAGAGCTGGACGTCGCCCGCAAGATTCAGCTTTCGATCCTGCCTGGCGCGTTCCCTGCCTCGACCGCCTTCTCGGTCGCAGCAAGATATGTGCCCATGACCGCGGTCGCGGGCGACCTTTATGAATTTCTGGTGGCCGATGACTTCCGCGCCGGACTGTTGATTGCCGACGTTTCAGGCCACGGCGTTCCGGCGGCACTGATTGCGTCGATGGTCAAGATGGCGGCCACTTCACAGCGCGCGCATGCTGCTCATCCCGCCAGGCTCCTGGCGGAGATGAACGCCGCTTTGTGCGGGAGCACCCAAGGCCAATTCGTCACCGCGGCATACGTCCATCTGGATGCGGAAGCGCGTGAGCTCCGCTACGCGGCGGCGGGTCATCCCTCGATGCTGCTGTTGCGCGACGGAGCGGTTACGGAAGTTGCGGAAAATGGATTGCTGCTGGCGGCCACCGAGGACGCGGTCTACACAGAGAAGGCCATGCCGCTGTTACATGGAGACAGGCTTCTGCTCTACACCGATGGACTTCTGGAAGCCAGGAACGCGGAAGGCGGGCTGTTCGGCGACGAATCGCTTTCAGCGGCGCTGAAGAAAACGGTCGCACTGAGTCCGACCGAAGCTGCGAACAGCATCATCGCAGAAGTTCAACAGTGGGCCGGGTCGCAGGACGATGATTTGACGCTGCTGGTGTGCGACTTTGCGAGCTCGCTTCCGGCAACTGCGGATTGACGAGCTAAGACGAAAACGGGCCGCGCATGGCGACCCGTCTCGACTTTCCTTTGATGCGCCAACTACGCGTAGATGCCGCGCTGCTTGATGGTGAACGCGACGCGATCGATGGCCAGCATGTACGCTGCGATGCGGTTGTTCACGTTGTGGGCCTCGGCGTAGCGCACCACATCGTCGAAGCTGTCGCGCAGGATCGTCTCCAGTTGCTCGTTGACGATGGCTTCCTTCCAGAAGTAGCCCTGGCGGTCCTGCACCCACTCGAAGTAGCTCGCAGTCACGCCGCCGGCGTTGGCCAGGATGTCGGGCACGATGAAGATGCGCTTGTCGGCGAGAATCTCGTCGGCCACCGCGGTCGTTGGGCCGTTGGCGCCTTCCACCACAATGCGCGCCTTGATCTTGTCGGCGTTGCGGCTGGTGATCACGTTCTCAGTTGCGGCGGGAATCAGTATGTCGCAATCGGAGACCAGATCAGCTCTTCGCTGGGCATCGCTTCGGCGCCGCGGAAACCGAGGATCGATTCGTTGCGGTATTTGTACTCGACGAGCTGGTGAATGTCGATGCCGTTGGGATTGAAGAGGCCGCCGTCTTTTTCCGCAATGCCGACGATCTTGTAGCCGTGCTCCATCATCAGGCGGGCGGCATTTGAGCCGACGTTGCCGAATCCCTGAATGATGACGCGACAGCCATCGATGGGCATATTCAGATAGCGCAGGCTCTCGTCGCAGACCACCATGACGCCGCGCCCGGTTGCTTCAACGCGTCCGCGCGAGCCGCCAATGTTGAGCGGCTTGCCGGTGACCACGCTGGTGACCGTGTGGCCCACGTGCATGGAGTAGGTGTCCATGATCCAGGCCATGGTCTGCTCGTTGGTATTCACGTCGGGCGCGGGAACATCTTTCTCCGGCCCGATGAAGTCGATGATCTCGGACGTGTAGCGGCGCGTCATGCGCTCCAGCTCGCCCTGGCTCATCTTCTTGGGATCGCAAATCACTCCGCCCTTGGCGCCGCCAAAGGGAATGTTGACGACTGCGCACTTCCAGGTCATCCAACTGGCCAGCGCGCGCACTTCGTCGAGCGTCACTTCGGGCGTGTAGCGGATGCCGCCCTTGCCCGGTCCGCGTGCAATGGAATGCTGTACGCGAAAGCCGGTGAAAATCTCGATGCGGCCGTCATCCATTGTCACGGGAAAATGAACGATGATTTCGCGCGCGGGAGTCCTGAGCAACTTCCACAAGTCCTTCGTCGAGGTTCAGCTTGCGAGCCGCAAAGTCGAACCGCGCGCTTTGCGCTTCCCAGGGATTGATCTCCTGGTCCAAAGTCATGCTCGGTGTTACTGGTGCCATACCTATCTCCAATTTCTCGACCTGCCGCGGAAGGCCGGGTGGCCTTTGCGTCTGCAAACAATAGACGCAGCAGGATTTCCCCGGTTAACCGGGGGTACTTCTTGTTCGGCCTTTACGGGGATTATGCAGGCCGGATGTTTGGGAATTCGTATCAGTCACCCTGAGCCCAAACGCATGTGAGTCTAGGCTTCCCACACAGCCCCGTCAAGCCTGGGCGAACCTTCGTGGGAACCCCTTGGTACCAGGTATTCCGACCGATGACAGCAAGCGTTGAATAGAGTGACAGGTCTTTTCGTTCGCATGATTCGATTGCTGCCAAAGGAGGTGGCCGGCGCCTTGGGTGATTCTCTGGATGCGGGAGAGCGCCCCGGGCCTCGACAACTCGCATTGATTACCGTAGGAATATATGAGACGACCATAGCCTACAACGTTGGTAACTCAAGGCGTTCGAAAGAAAACACGAAGATTTATGGGCTAAGTTACACTCAACAGAGCCCATTGCAGTTTCTCTGGGGTCCGAGACCCTCAGGTTACCGCTGGAGAGACAGATTCAAGATTGACCGCGCACCTGGAGATTTGATGTCATCTGCCAGCAAGATACTGGTCATGGACGATGATCGCGTCGTAGGCGAGATCGTTTCAGCACTAGCCGACGCAATGGGACTGCACTGCGACGTGACAAGGTCACCCGAAGCATTCTTCGACCATGTCACCCCCGAGACAACCCTGATCCTGCTCGATCTTGTGATGCCGGAGATGGATGGCATCGAAATTCTGCGGCTCCTTGGCGAGAAGAAATGCAAATCCCGCATCGTTCTGATGAGCGGCATCAACATCCGGGTGATTGAGACAGCAAAGAAGTTGGCGCAAACGCTTGGTCTTTCGGTTGTCGGCCACCTGCAGAAACCCTTCCCTCTTGCAAAGCTCAAAGAGCTTCTCGGCGCCAATCTGAATCCGGAAGCGCCGAAGGCGCACAAAGAACACCCCCTGCTCGAGATTCCCGACGACCAGTTGCGACAGGCGTTCGAACGCAATGAATTCGTTCTCCACTACCAGCCGCAGATCAGCATCGCCACCGGAATGGTTACCGGTGTCGAGGCTTTGTCGCGCTGGCAGCATCCGGAACTGGGACTGGTGTTCCCTGACAATTTCATTTCGCGAATCGAATCGCTTGAGCTGATGGACAGGTTCTGCTGGCTTACGGCAGAGCGCGCACTGAACGAGGTGAAGCGGTTCGTGGGACCGGATGGACTGTTGCCGCGCCTTGCCATCAACGTTTCGGTAAGCTCTCTTCGCGATCTCAAGTTCCCAGACATCTTTATGAACCTCGCCAGGAAATACGATTTTCCCGCTGAACGAATCGTCCTTGAAATCACGGAGTCGGGGCTCATCGAATTCTCTCTGGCACTCGACGTACTTACTCGCCTGCGCATGCGGAATTTCCAGCTCTCGATCGATGACTTCGGGACAGGGTACTCGATGATGAAGCAGTTGCAGAACGTTCCGGCGATCGAACTCAAGATCGACAAAATGTTCGTTCAGAACATGCATGCCAATCACAGCGATCTCGTGATGGTCGAGAAGATCATCGAGATGGGACACGAGCTGGAGATGGAAGTGACTGCGGAGGGCGTCGAGACCGAGGCGCAATACGAACTGCTTCGCCAGAGGGGCTGCGATGGAGTCCAGGGTTATCTCTTCAGCCGCGCGCTGCCTCCGCAGGAAATGGTTCAATGGCTTGAGAGCTACCGCGCTCAGCATGTCCACTAAATCTTTCCAGGTGCGACCGTCGCTTTCGGTCACTCAAGCCCGTTCTCTGTAACGACCGCAGTTCTTTCATTTAATCTGGCTTCTGATCTTCCCGGCGAATCCCTCGGAGTTTCCCATCCCGGACGATCGGAGACGAACCATGCGGAGATTCACAACTGCCTCTCTCTGCGCTGCTCTGTTTGCCTTCTTCTTCGTTGCCTACGCACAGTCTCCAACACCGGTGATGCCCGCGCCTGCTGCGACTTCCGTCTCACAACCGCCTGCGAACAGTCCGATTCCGATCGTGGCGGCCACGGCCGCGCCTGTCCAGTCGCACCCTCTCGACCAGGCTGACCTGACGGCGTTCTTCGACGGCATTCTGCCCCTCCAGCTTGAGCGAAGCGACATCGCGGGAGCCTCAGTGCTGGTGATGAAAGACGGAAACACCCTGCTGGCAAAGGGGTACGGCTACGCGGATATGAAATCGAAGAAGCCGGTGGATGCAACTTCGACCATCTTCCGGCTCGCGTCGATCAGCAAACTGTTCACGTGGATCTCCGTGATGCAACTGGAGGAGCAGGGCAAGCTCAATCTCGATATCGACGTCAACAACTATCTCGATTTCCAGATTCGTCCCGCTTTCAACAAGCCCATCACGCTGCGCAATCTGATGACGCACACCGGCGGGTTCGAAGAGACAGTCAACAACATCATCTTCACCGATCCGAAGAAGACGGTTTCGCTGCGGGATTACCTGATCCGCAATCAGCCGATGCGTATCTACCCTCCCGGCGAGATTCCGGCTTACTCAAACTACGGTGTGGGACTGGCGAGCTACATTGTGCAGCGCGCAAGCGGCGAGCCCTTCGAGCAGTACGTCCAGGAGCACATCTTCTCGCCGCTGGGAATGACCCACTCCTCGTTTTACCAGCCGCTCGAGAAGCCGCTCGCGGGCCTGCCTTCCCAGGGCTACCGCTCGGATACAACCAAGCCGGCCGTGGGTTTTGAGATATTCAACCCCGTCGGCGCGGGCGGAGTCTCTTCCAGCGCCGCGGACATGGGCCGGCTCGGGCAGGCGTTGCTCAATGGCGGCGAACTCGACGGCAAGCGCATTCTGAAGCCCGAAACTCTTGCCGAGATGTTGGAGCCGCAGTTTCAGGTAAACAATCAAATGCCGCCCATCTGCATGGGCTTCTATCAGACGTGGCGCAACAATCTGCGCTGGGTTGGCCACGAGGGCGATCTGATCGCCTTCCACAGCCTTTTCTTTGTCGAACCGCAGCAAAAGATCGTGCTCTTTGTCTCCTACAATTCCGAGGGAGGCGGCAGGGCGCCGCGTCCTGAGCTCATCAACTTTTTTTCGGACCGGTACTTCCCCGGTGCGTCCGGGAGTCGACGTTCCTGAAGACGCCTTTGAAAGAACTCAAGGCCATCGAAGGCCAATATCAGTCAAGCCGGCGCGAAGAAACAACAAGGCTGAAGATCTTCAACCTGTTTGAGCAGCGCAGTGCGAGCGTGGATAAAGAAGGTGTACTCAAAATCGAGGAAGTGAAGGATCTGCGCGGACACTCCATCAGATGGAAGCCGGTCGGCAAGGATTTGTGGCAGGCAGAAGACGATCAACAAAAGATTTTCACCATTCGCAACAGCAAGAACAAGATTGTTCGGTTGTCCCTGGACTTTCCTGGGGCCCAAATGCAGCGGGTGCCCTTCTACGAGAACAGCGACTTCATTCTGCCGATCCTCGGCTCGAGCCTGGGAATTCTCGTGCTCGTCGTCCTTGCCTCATTCATCCGTGTGGGCAAGCGGATCTTTCTGCGCAGGCGTCCTCGTCCTGCTCCGCAGGCAGGAACCGTGTGGATCTCGGCGGCATCCCGCATTGCCGCCTTCGTGTGGGTTGCGCTTTTGGGCGCGATCCTGATTTTCATGGCCGTAGAAGGGGACGACATAATGCCGCCGACGCCTGACTGGTTCAAATGGTTTGTCCTGATGAACTGGGTCACGGCGGTGGCCCTCTTTTTCAGCCTGTTTGCAATTGCGTCAGGCATTCTCGTCTGGCGGCGCGACAATCTGCGCACAATCACGCGCGTGAAGTTCTCTCTGGTCGGGCTTTCATGCCTGATTCTCAGTTGGTTTGCGCTTCACTGGAATCTGATCGGCCCGGCACATCGCATCTGACTTTGCGCGCTTAAGGCCTGGGGCTAGGAACCGGAAGCTGAATCTCACCAGTTACACTGGACCCTGTGAAGGCCTCTACGCAACTCATCCAGCCCAGCCGCAAGGAGTTCCTGGCGCTCGCCAGAAATCACACGCTCGTGCCCGTCTACCGCACTCTCACAGCCGATCTGGAAACCCCGGTATCGGCCTTTCTGCGTGCGGCCTGGCCGGAGCAGGAGTGCTTTTTGCTGGAGTCGGTTGAGAACGGCGAGCAGGTGGGCCGATACACCTTCATTGGCCTCAATCCGTACAAGCGCATCGTTGCACGGGGACGACAGATCGATGTCACCGAAGGCAGTCGAACCACGCGCATTGAGGGCGACATCTTCGGTGTGCTTCGCGATGCGCTTGGCGGACACAAACCCGCACGGCTGCCTGGATTGCCTCCGTTCACAGCAGGCGCCGTGGGATTCTTTGCCTACGATGCCGTAAGGCAGATCGAGCGATTGCCGGAAGAGGCAAAAGACGAACTTGGAGTTCCCGATGCGTGCCTGCTCTTCTTCGACGAGGTGCTGGCCTTCGATCACGTGCGCAAACAGATATGGATAGTGGTCACTGCCGACGTGACATTGTCCTCGCCGGACGAAGCCTTCACGGACGCAGTACGGCGACTCGGCAGGCTGGAGAAGCGTCTCTCCCAGCCGTTGCCGAAGTTGCCTCGTGCGAAGGCAAACAAGCCCGTCAAGGTCACGCGGCGCACAGCCAAGCGCGACTTCCTTGCAGCCGTCGAAAGCACCAAGGAATACATTGCCGCAGGCGATATCTTTCAAGCCGTGCTGTCGCAGCGCCTCGACGTCGAAACCGGCATGGACAGCTTTCAGGTATACCGCTCGCTGCGCACTGTGAATCCGAGCCCGTATATGTACTTCCTGCGCTTCACACCGGATGGCGCGCTCGGCGGCACGGCGCGGCGACGCTCAAAAATGGCAACCCCTGCGCCTCTCGAGCTCGCCGGATCATCGCCGGAGCTGCTCGTCCGTGTGCACGAAGGCAAGGTCGAGTATCGACCGATCGCGGGGACACGCCCGCGCGGAGCGACCGAAGAAGAAGATCAGCGCTTCGAAGACGAGATGATGCATGACGAAAAGGAGCGAGCCGAGCACGTCATGCTCGTCGACCTTGGCCGCAACGACGTGGGACGCGTGAGCAAGTTCGGCAGCGTGAAAGTGGATCGGCTCATGTTTGTCGAGCGCTACAGTCACGTCATGCACATCGTCAGCGCGATCGAGGGCCGGCTCAAGCCTGAACTCACCGCCGTTGACGCTCTGCGCGCCTGCTTCCCTGCCGGCACTCTCTCCGGCGCGCCCAAGGTTCGCGCCATGGAGATCATCGAGGAGCTTGAGCCATCGCGTCGAGGAACATACGGAGGAGCGGTCCTCTACGCTGACTTCTCAGGCAATCTCGACTCGTGCATCGCGATCCGGTCGCTGCTGGCGAAGGGCGGCAAGGGCTACGTGCAGGCGGGAGCGGGCATTGTGGCGGATTCCGTTCCGGAGCTCGAACACCAGGAGTCGCTCAACAAGGCGCAGGCCGTCATTCGGGCGATCGAGCGCGCGCGCGAACTGTAGCGCGGCGAATCTCAGTCTTCGGGCTCAGCCAAACACAACGCGTTCGCGCCGCGTGGTTTGAAGCCTCTCAGCGATATCTCTCGAGAACTTCGTCGATGCTTGCGTTACCGGTCGGGAAAATGCTCCGATCCGACGGGCTTCCAGCCTTAAGCAACGATTCGACGACGTGGGCGAAGTTCCCCTTCGGGGTGGCGCTTCTCAATAAGACAATCGTGCAGCGCAAAGCCCAGCGGAGTGGAGTTGTAGCGCGGGTCCTTGAGATCGACCGGATGCCCGCGCGCCAGGAGGAGATCGACCAGCGCCGCGTCTCCGGCCCACGCCGCGTTATGCAGGGACGAGAAACCGTGACTGCGCTCCGTTTGCGCAATGGGGAAACCGAGATCGAGCATAAGGCGCACGGCCTCAAGATTGATATTTGTTTCCCAGCAGTACCGCGGCAGCAGCTCCAGATCAGCGCTCGCCAGACCGGCCACAATGCCGGGATGCCGAAGTACGATCTCTTCCGCCTCAGCGCGGCGCGCAAGAACGGAGCACACAAGCAAACGAGTCTGCGGATCGCTCTTTTCGTAGAGCAAGTCGAAAAGGTCCGGCCGTCCTTTGAGAAGCGCGATCTGATGCGGATACGAATTGAAGGCGAGCGTCCACTGCAGAATCGTGCCGCCGCGCCCCTGATGCCCGAGTGGCGGGAACTCCGGCAACCGCCCAATTCGATACGCGACGCAGCCGGAATTCTCGGAGATCAGCTTCGAGACAAGCACGGGATCGCCGAGCGCCGTTGCGAGAAAGATGTCGGGCTTTGCGCCGATCTCAAGCAGGTAGCGCGAGACCTGGGGAGCGCTGCCGATTCGCCATTGCGCAGGGGTGGAGTCGTGGTCGTCGTCGCGAGCATCGATCTCGGCGCCGTGCTCGACCAGCAACGCAGCTGTCTCCACGTCTCGCGCAAAATGCAGCGGCGTGCACCCGTCGCCCCCTTTCGCGTGGATGAGAACAGGGTTGCTTCGGAGCAGATCGGACACATGGTCTGTAAATCCAAACCCGGCCGCTGCATGTATGCTGAGCGGCGCACCCTGCTCGACCAGAAGCCGGGCGGCGGACGGTCGAATGTCATTTGCAGCAAACCCGTTTGCCCAAAGTTCCCCGGCTTCTTTGAGGACTTCAGGGCGTTCGCGAACGAGATCTTCGAGTCCGGCATCCGGCGACTCGGAGCGCAAGGCCTTTTCGACAAGTTCGCGCAGGGAGTTTGTCATGAAACGATTCTCGCAGACGCGAACCGATCAGAAATTCTCAAGCAGCCACACGTTTGAACTGGATGTATTTGCCCCGAGAGCCAGATGACGGCCGTCGGGCGAAGGAGTGCCTCCCAGAATCACGGGGCTATACCCCTGGATCAATATCCTGACCTGGCCATTCAGGTCCATATTGATGATTCCCGAGCGTGTGCCCCAGGAACCCCTTCCCATGTAGCCCCCGACCCAGATGCTCTTGCTGTCTGCGGCCCAGTCTGTACCCATGATCAACTTCACGCCAGTCACGGGAAGGTATCGTTCCTTGCTGTCGGAGAGAGAAAGAACTCGCAATTCCGATTTGTCGTACGGATTCTGCGACCTGCGGGTCACCAGGTATTTGCCATCGGGAGAAAGATTCCAGCTATTAATTCCGACTTCTTTTTTCAGCCTGGCAGCCGAAAGTTCCGCCTCCTTCCCCGTGAAAGGGTCAAAGGTAAAAAACCTGTAGGATTCAGCATCGATCTGGCCGTAGACGCAAACTCGTCGAAGGCAGTCGAGCACACTGATAGTTCTGAATTCCCGGTTTTTCAAGGACCAGTTGGGAAGGGCCGCCGGAGAGTGAAGTGCGCATGATCAGAACTTTGTCGGAAGGTCCGACCACCGCAGCGCTGGCCAGGTAGAGAATGCCGGAACCATCAGGAGTTGCACGAGGGAGCCATACGTCTTGCTTTCCACCGACCAGGAGCTCGGGCTGTGTCTGGTCAATACTCTGCTTGAAGATATGGCTGGGACCATCACGATCTGATACAACCAGCACCGCCTTGCTGTCTGGCGTCCAGGACGACGGAAAGTCCTGCCGGTCGTCCAAGGTGAATCGGCGAGGCGGGCTCAATTTCCTGCCCTGCGCCTCGACATCGGTACAGGTAGACGTCTGCCTGCGAACTGGCGCGAAGCGTAGCGATTCGCTTTCCATCACTGGTTACGCTGATCGACTGAATACCTTCTCGATCGTTTGTGATCCGGGCCGGCGCGGTCGTCGGGCGCCCTGTGCGGGTGTCAACCTGGAGCCACCACAGGTTGGCATCGCTCTGGTTGGGTTTGTCTTCATTCAGGGAATAGATCAAGCGGTCGGTCGGGGTCCAGACGATCTCCCGCCCCAGTCCGGCAGCCGACAGGATGGTTTCAGTTCGACTAGTCTTCAGGTCGTACGTTTCGATTTTGCCGACTGCATTCTCGGTTGAATATCTGACGTAGGCAATTCGGCTTCCGTCATGAGCCCATGCTACTGTTCCGAAGATATCGGAGCCGCCATCGACGATCTTGCGGATGCCATTCCCGTTTGCATCGACCACCCAGATCTCTTCGTCGTCCCACGGGCCTTTCTCGAAGGCAATTTGCGTCGCATCCGGCGACACTCTTGCCCATAAGCCTTCATCCGCAAGCTTTCTGGGAGTCCCCCCCATGATGGATATCACCCACAGGCTGGGAGGAGAAGCCTCCGGATCTTCAATCCAGGACACGACGAGATGGACGCTGTCCGGAAACCAGCTCTCCACGGCCGGATCGAATCCTTCGGGCAGTGGAACGCGATGGGTTTCCCCGCTGTCCACCAATCGCAGATAAAAGCCGGTTGAATCGGTGTACGCCAGGTACTTGCCATCCGGCGAAATCGCGCTGCTGGTCAGCGGAGTGTCGCCGGGATTCGCGGTCAATCGCCGCTGGGTCAGCGCGGGACGGGCATTTGCCCGGCCCCCAATCCCGATCCGGTGCAAAAGACCCGCCAAGCGAGTCAGCTGTTGATCCTCAGACCGAAGGACCAGCACAAAGATGCCGGCCAACACAGCGATCGCCGACACTGCCAAAGCCGCATTCAGCTTCCATTTGCTCTTACTTGGAGCCGGACCAGGCACCAGATGGCGCACTGCCACCTCTGGCGAGGCCATGACAACAACATTTGGATGGCTTTGCACCCCATCTCTGCCTGCCACCCATTCCACGGGCATTACGAAGCGATATCCAACCCTTGGCAGAGTCTCAATGTACAGGGGATTGTCGGCCGAATCTTCCAGCGCCTGCCTGAGCTTCTTTACGGCGGTATTGACCCCGTGCTCGAAGTCCACAAATGTGTCTTCGGGCCATAAGGCTGATCGAACTTGCTCGCGCGTGACGACCTGCCCGTCCGCCTCCAGAAGAAGTCGCAAGATCTGGAGCGGCTTGTCCTGTACAGGTATGCGCTCGCCCGAGCGCAACAGTTCCCTGCTGCTCATATCGAGCTGAAATGGCCCGAACCGCGCGCACAGCGGAGAAGAGCGAGATGTTGTTGCCATCCAGGCACCCGAACAGTCCGTTGGTGAAGTCTAGCTCAATCGCAAAGCCCTGTCTCCGCTAAAGCAAACATCAGTTCACCCTCACCGCTAAGATAAACCGATTACTGGGTTTATTGCGCTTCACCACCAGTTCACCGCCTGTGCATTGATTCGTATACCCGAGCCGTGCGATCTTCTGGCCCATAGGAACGAGGATCGCTGATCGGTGAGCCTCTGAACCTCGCATTTCACTTGCCGAGTCCCGCAGCTTCCACTCGGCAGCCAGATTAAACCGACACGGCCGGATTGGCCCGTCAGGGGAACTGCGCCGCGAACCAACCAACTGTCACGCAGACCTGAAGGAGGTCTATATGCGGAATTGTGCAGTCTCGAAAATGTCGATCGTGACGATCCGTTCGATCGTTCTTTGCAGCTTAATCCTTGCGTCTTCGTTCGCGTGGGCTAATGACAGAGATAGACCATGCTCCAATCGCACGCTCTCGGGTGATTACGGAGACGAAGCCAGGGGTTTGCTTCTCCCCGCGCCCGGAGTCTCTGTTGAATTCGGATCTTTAGGCCCTACTCATTTCAATGGGAAGGGCGGGATGACCTCGCTCGAGTACACCGTGATCGGCGGATCTCCGGCTGCCCCCGGTTGGACTCCGACGAGTGGGACCTACTCCGTTAATCCAGACTGCACAGCAACAGCCACGGTGAACACGCCGTTTAGCCCGGTGCCCCTGCACCTTCAACTTCTCATAGTCAATAACGGCAAAGAAGTTTTCGCGGTGCTCAACGCACACGCGATCTTGACTACATACATCAAGATCGAATCGGGCGACCACCACGATTAACTCGCAATTCCACCTCGTGCACCGATGGGCTACAGCAGTTGAATGCTCGTTGCTCGGCGAGATCAAATCCACTTATTCACCATTCGACCCTAAGGAGGTCATCCATGAAAGACAAGTCGTTATCGATCGTCCTTACAGCGGCGGCTTCACTGATGCTCGTTTGCTCCTCGTTTGCCAACATTCATGCCGTGGCTGAAGCCCCAGGTTTTCACTGCTCAAACAGAACGCTTTTGGGGAGTTATGGTTTCAAAATCGAGGGCACAATTCTCGGCCCGAATTTCCAGATTCGAGGCTTGGCTTTGCAGCATTACGATGGCCGCGGAAACATTAAACAGGTTGATCACCTTGTGACTGAGGGCATGCCGCCGGCGGATGAATGGACTCCCGGAACGGGTACGTACACCGTGAATCCAGATTGCACGGGATCCGCTGTCATCAATAGCCCTTCGAACCCTGATCCAATTGCCTTACATTTCGTAATTGTGAACAACGGCAACGAAATCCGGCAGCTCGTCGATGCCAATGCAGTTGTTGCCATTGGCAAGAAAGTGTTCCAACCATAGGCTGGCTCAAATGCAATTCAGAACGTGGGTTGGTGACGACCGTGCGGGGTCACTGGTCGCCACCAACCACATGTTTCGAAAACGGCAATGACAAGCAACTAATTCGCGATCAGTCTTCGACCGTGGGAATCGATCCTGTCCGGCATCGCAACGTGGGGCGAAGAGGATGGAGTGGGCAACACAAAGACGCTTCGGCGAACATTTGTGCTGTCGGTGTTGCGCGTGATGATGTCGCTCAGCCTGGTGTTTGAAATCATTGTCGTCGTCGCGCTATCGAATCCCTCATTCAGCCAGAAGAAGCGATCGCCGGATCTCAATGCCTGAAACTGACGCGCAATAATCGCCTGGAAGGTGGGTCCTACTTTTGCACCTGGCGCATGATCCTCCGCGAGTCCTCCCATAAAGAGATCGAGATTGCCTACGGTTCCGTACACGCTCTCGAGGTTCGCTTGCAACACGGGATCACGGGTCACTTGTGCGAATGAGGAATAGGACGAAAGCCCGAGGGCCCTCCTGGTCTGATTAAGGGTACCGAGGCCCACATCACGCTCGCGCTGAATGTCGATTGCGATGAGGTCCATCTGGTCAACGTCTCCTCCCACCAATGGCGCGAACAGCAGGTTGCGCAGCGCCGCGACTGTGTAAACGTCTGTGGCCTGCGAAGAATCCGCAGTCACTCCTCGCAGAAGAGCGTTGATCCCATTTGCTTCATCGATGGCCGCGGTGTTGAAGAATGCCTGTGCCAGGGACTGGCTGAAGGTTACGTTTCCTGCATTGTCAAGGCCCGTTTGCGTATCCGACACCTCGGAGTGTCCCACGCGAAAGGCCGCCGTCGAGAACTCCTGTGTCACTTGCGCATTCACGTTCGCGTTGTAGCCCTGGTAGCCTCCAATATTTGAGCCAATCAAGAGCGGCAGAAATTCCTGATAGATGATGTTCTGATACTCAGCGGTTGTAATGGCCTTGGCCATTCCGTACACCTGATCGCCACTCCAGTTGGGATTGAGCGACTTGAGCCGCCGGGCCCAGTAGTTATGCTCCCGCATGAACAGTATCGTGGCTGCGCTCAACTCCGGATTCTCCATGACGCGCGGATCTCCGGTGACAAATTCGCCATTCACCACTGGGAGTGCCTGCCCCTGGTCGGACGTTCGCAATGTTCCATCCGAGTTGCGCAGACTGGCGGCGGTCTGCGCGGTTGAACCATAAAGCTGTGACAGGTCCAGATAGCCTGCGGTTGTATTAATGATTGTGTTGGTCGAGGTGCTTCGTGCGTCCCTGGTCATCGCGATGCTCGTTCCAGCTTTGAACACAGGATCACCAGGGGGGATCAAAATATTGATTGCTGCGGCCGTAGTGGGTGTCGATTCGAGGTCGATGTCGTGATCGAGGAATTGCCCAAAGACGTACAGCCAGGCCGATGCAGTAGAGTCCTCAGTTTCGGCGTTCACGCCGTTCAGTCCGGTTCCTCCTGAGATCGTATTGCTGATGGTTCTTGGATTGGGACCAGCTATCAAACCGTTATGTGTGCGGGATGCGAAATTGAGCGGGGCGATTGCCAGTTCTGGCGCCCCTGGAACCGGGTTGAATTGTGGATGCTGGAGATTATTTCCTGAGCCCCCGATGGGACGGAATTGTTTCAGCAGAGTTGGAGAGACATTCCTTGCAGTCCCCGATTGCGCGAATGCCGCGATAGACAGACAAGCGCCTATGGCGGCATGAAGAACGATTCGATTCATTGTGCATCTCCTGGACTCGCCCCCATAACGAGTAGCTCCGATTATTCGAATCGCATCTCCAAGCGTCTTGCTGATTCTTGCCGGGTTGTCCTGAATCCTGCCAGGGATAGCTGAGCCTGTATTGCGCAGATTATCGAAAGGACCGGCGGAAATTGCGCGGAGTTGTTCCTAACTCTCTCTTGAAGAGAGCATTGAATTGACTGGAGCTTTGCAGACCAGCGGACAAAGCAATCTCAACTACCGGCAGGTTCGTTTCTCGGAGCATGCGCTTCGCTCGCTCGATGCGGGCGCGCATAACAAACTGGTGAGGTGACATTCCTGTCTGCAATTTGAAATTGTGCGCGAATCGGAATTGACTCAGTCCCGCGATTTCGGCAAGTGCGTTCATTCGCAATGGACTATCGAGTTCAGCGTGGATGTATTCGATGACCCGACGCAGTTTGTGAGGTGCAAGACCGCCTCGCCGCAGGGAAGTATTCAAGGTTGAGTATTGGCCAAGAAAGCGTCTGGCAAGGGCAAGACCAAGAGACTCACCATACAGCGATCCCGACAGGAAATTTGATTCCGCCTCTGCTTTGAGTGCCATGCATATGTGTTCGACCTGCGGATCCACAGCATAGCTCAGTGCGAACAGGCTCGATTCGGTTGTGTCGTTCACTTCGAGCCCTGAATTATTCATCACTTGCTGGGAAAGAGAAACCACCAGCAATTGATGCTGGTTTCGGGAATTCGCCTGACACACTGTGCCTGCGGGAAACAATCCAAGATCGCCGGATATTCGAGTCCGACTGTCCCGTTCTCCATCGACCGTGAGTTCAATCAGTGCGGGATTTGAAAGATGCATGACGACGTTGTGATTCACGACCTGAAATTCAGGCAGTTCCATCGCCCCGAGTTCATAGGCTTCGGCGGTAACGCCATTCCACGCAGCAGCACTCGACCAGAGCACAAGTCGATCGGCAATCACATCTTTAGGTGTGGAATCTATGGGGTCTTGCAAAGGAATACGGCTCTTCGAGAAAGTCATTTCTAATCAACGCCTCGCAGCAATGGAATGCTCGAGCTTCGTGAGCGGGACTAATCTTCTCTATTTCGGTGACAATAACCAGGCAACCGATCCATGCAGCAAGTCTCGCCGGATGGATGGAAAATAAGCGGATATGAATCCTCTATAAGATGCGAACTATTCGGCGCCGAACAGACGCCGCAGGAAGTGGCCCATACGGTTGAAGAGGCCGGGCTTTTTCTGTTTGGCCTCTTTTTCATTTGTAGTGTTCTGCGCTTTATTCCCTTTATGCGGAGTAGCCTTCACCGATACTTCCGCATCCGGTTGATGCTGGCCGCTCTTGTAAACAAAGGTATCAGTCGCCCCGGAAGGCATGCCCGTCGGGACTTTTCCTGGAGGCCCCGGGGGTGCGAGAGGCGCCAACCCGGCGCTCTGCGCCAGCGGAAACTCATTGCTGTTGGGCTTCGGCGGTTCCGGGCACCCGCAGGGTTCCTTCTCCTGGTCCACGACTTCACACAGGCTGCCGTGCTGGAACATGACGCGCTGCCCCGGCTGCACGCGATAGACGCTTCCGTCGAAGACGCTCGTGACGAGCACGTAGGGCGCGTTGATGCCCGCATTGTCGACGCAGGTATCGCCGTGCTGACCCAGCCGCAGCTTTACATCCGCCGACGCCGGGGCCGCCGATCAGGATGCGGAAATCGGGAGTGAGCACGATGTCGGAGTTGCGGCCGGTCGCGAAGCTCGCTTCGACCGCGCCGTGATCGAGCACCATCATCAGGCCCGGCACCTCGCCCGCCGGCACGCTGGCATCCGCGGCCAGCTTCACTGTAGTGGAGGCGCACACGCGCAGCACGCCGCGACGCGGCAAGAGTCACCTCTGTGGTCGTAGCGCCCGACGTGATCGCGCCGTTTGAGGCGATCATGGCTCTTCCGTTCGAAACCTGGAGCGCGCCCGTGACCATGGCGGCGCTGCCGGGCTCTTTGCTGTCGAGAGGCACAATCGCGAGCGGCCCCCTTCGCTGGGTGCGGGCTCGGCGGGCGCCATTCTGAATCTGGATCGCCTGTGTCGGCGCGGTTGTTGCGGGTGCAGCCGGCAGCACAGCCGTGGATTGCGCACCAAGACGCGGCACGACAAGCATTGAGGCGAACAATACAAGGTGAGGGCAACACACGCGCCAGAGTCTGAAGGAATACGACATCTTGTCGAAAGAGGAATCGCTCGCATCGTGCCTACATTTCCAGGAAGTTGCGGATCATCTGGTGACCGCACTCGGTCAGGACGCTTTCGGGGTGAAACTGGACGCCCTCAATGGGAAGTGTGCGGTGGCGCAAACCCATGATGACTGATGCCCCCGTATCGCCTTTGCCGTGAGCTTCAGGCGTGCGCGCGGTGACTGCGAGCCAGGCAGGCAGCGAGTCCTCTGCCACAATAAGCGAGTGGTAGCGCGTGCAGGTGAGTGGCGTGGGCAGGCCGGCGAAGACGCCCTTGCCGTCGTGGTCGACCTTGCTGGTCTTGCCGTGCATGAGGTTGATGAGCGCGCACAACCTGGCCGCCGAAATGCCTCACCAATGGCCTGGTGACCGAGACAAACACCCAGAATCGGCGTTCGCTGCGGCGAAGCTGCCATGTGCCTGATCAGCGGTACAAGGATGCCCGCCTCGCCCGGAGTGCACGGGCCCGGGGAAAGCAGGATCCGCTCTGGCTTTAAGGCCTCGACCTCTTCCACGGTCAACTTCGTCATTCCGGCGAACCTCGACCTCCGCGCCGAGTTCGCCCAGGTATTGGACAAGGTTGTAGGTAAACGAATCGTAGTTGTCGAGAACAAAGACCATGAGTGAGTTTCAGTGTAGCGCGTTCGGTTCGCGGCTACCTCTCTTCAGCACGCTGGTTTTACCTGTCCTTGTTCGACAGGCGAGGATCTTGTTTTGGGTCGACGTAATCAGTCGAAGATGGCCCAAAGCCGTTGATCTGGACCTCGACAGCGTCGTCGCCTGTCTCGGCAAAATGATTTTGAGAGGCCGGCTCCGTTGAGGGGAAATACCCCCAAGGGTCTCAATCCCCTGCCCGACGTTGAATCTTCCAAAGGAAGAACTGGCTTGACATTCGGATTGAAGAGGTACAATATACGTCGTATACGACGTATCGTATGCGACGGAGGTCGATGTGATGAACTTCAACGTGAGTCCAGCGATTGGATATACGTGGGGGGCGCTGGGGCTTGTCTGGCTCGTGGGGTTGGCGTTTACCAAGCGGACGGTGCGGAGACAGCCGGATGGGGCGCGGTTGTTCTACCTGGCACTGGCATTGACGGGATTCACGCTACTCGGCAGCCACTGGTTTGAATACGGCTGGCTTGCTGAGCGGTTTTTGCCCCATTCAAGGGCGCTCGAGCTCTCCGGCCTTGCTGTCACGGTCGCCGGATGCCTTTTTGCAATCTGGGCGCGGCTGACGCTGGGTTCCAACTGGAGCGGACAGGCGACCGTGAAGGCCGGACACGAGCTCGTGGTCACGGGGCCCTATGCACTGGCGCGGCACCCCATCTACACGGGACTCGTCACGGCATCGCTTGGGACGGCATTCGCAATCGGCGAGATGCGATGCGTCCTGGGCCTCGTCGTCATTGTGCTGGCGCTGATGATCAAGATGAGCCAGGAAGAGCGGCTGATGCTGCAGACATTTCCTCAGGCCTATCCGCAGTACCAGCGGCGCGTGAAGGCACTGATTCCGGGTCTGCTGTGAAGATGACGATTGGGGACCCGGGCGGAATGGACGTCGCATCCAGCGATAGAGAAGTTGCAAAGCAAGCGGAGCGGATGGAGCAGGACCTGAGCGGCATTCGCCGTGCCTTGCGGAAGCCGCTCGAAGCCGAGGTGGCAAAAGGCGAGCTTACCTTGCCGCAGGGCGCGGTGATGCGCGAAGTGGTTCGCAATCGCGGAATCAGCCTGAAGGATCTGAGCCGCGCGGTGAGCCTTGCGCATTCAACGGTCAGCGGCATTGTCGATCGGCTGGAGAAGCGCGGATTCATTGAACGCCGGCCTGATCCTGCCGACGGGCGCGTCAGCTGCATCTACCCAACAGCGGTGGTCGCCGAGTTTGTGCGCGAGCGCCTTCCGGTGCTCAGCAGAGGACCGCTGCAAGCCGCACTGGAGCGCGCCACTGCGGAAGAACGTACGGCGATCGGCCTGGCGCTGCAAAGGCTGCGAGAGTTGCTGGCAGAAGAGTAAAGCTCCTTGAAAGTGCGGGATGGTTGCGCGGCGACAAGCGCATCTGCAAAACTGGCGATGGTTCCTCGACAATGGTTCTCCATTTTCTAATTCAAGGGCGAGTGCAGGGCGTCGGCTTCCGGTGGTTTGTTCATCGCGAAGCCAGCGAACTCGACTTGCGCGGCTGGGTGCGCAACACCGAGGACGGCGACGTCGAAGTCGTAGCCTCCGGATCCACCGAAGATCTCGCGGAGCTGCGCGCGAGCCTGCGCCGCGGTCCGCGCGGAAGCCGTGTTGACCGGCTGATCGAGCATTATCTCGACGAGCGCGAGGCTGCCGACCTGACTGCGTTCCGGATTGAAGGGGCATGGTAGTGCGCGCTGCGCGCGCAGTGGTCAGTGGTCAGGGGTCAGTGATCAGAAACCCTCGGGCAGGCCACCACATCCTTTTTGAGCGAGCGTGACTTCGCGGGCTGACAATCGCGGGCAAGAACGCTATCAGGTCTTGACCACTGATCCCTGATCACTGATCACTGACCACTGATCCCTGTTCTTCTATAATCTTTAAGGAAGAAGACCTTTCTCCCCAATCGGTTCCCTTCCCGAAATTTCATTCAAGCTGACAGCTTGAACAAGACACGAGGAGCAAGCGGAAGTGCGCGAAACAATCAAGCCCATTGACATGGAAGCACTGAAGGCGCTGGTGCGCACGGTGCCCGATTTCCCCAAGCCGGGGATTCTGTTTTACGACATCACCACGCTGCTGAAGGACAAGACCGGCTTCGCGGAGCTGATTGATGCACTGGCGGCGCACTACATCGAGCGCAAGATCGACCTGGTGCTCGGCATTGAAGCGCGCGGATTCATCTTCGGGCCGGCGCTGGCGTACCGCCTGAATGCCGGATTTGTTCCGGTGCGCAAACCACGCAAGCTGCCTGCGCCTGTGGCGCGCGTAACCTATGACCTGGAATACGGTTCTGACTCGCTGGAGATCCATCTTGACGCGATCGAGCCCGGCCAGCGCGTGATGCTGGTCGACGATCTGCTGGCCACCGGCGGCACCATGGAAGCGACGGTCAAGCTTGTCAAGCAACTGGGCGGAGAAATTGCCGGCCTCGGGTTTGCCGTGGAACTGGACTTCCTGAAGGGCCGTGAGCGGTTCAAGGAGTACGACGTCTTCAGCCTGCTCCATTACAACGAGTAGGTGTTACGGCACCTCGTTTGTCGCACCTTCTGAAGTCAGGTTTTTGGCGGATTCTTCGGTGCCTTCGCCCTGGATCATCTGCGCGTCGGCAAATCGATATCCGACATAGACATCGGTAAGCAGATAGATCGGGTGCGAAGGATCGTCTTCGATCTTCTTGCGAAGCTGGCGAATGAAGGTGCGCAGGTACTCGACCTCTTCGCGGCAATCCGCGCCCCACACGGCGGTAAGCAGCTTGGCATAGGACACGACGCGGCCTGCGCGGCTCATCAGGCAGTAGAGAATGTCGAATTCCTTGCGCGTCAGGTGGACCGGACTGGCCGCGCTTGGTCACGCTGCGCTTCGCCGGGGTGAGGCGAATCTCGCCGATCTCGATGGGCGCGTCTTCAGCGCGTGCCGGGGCGTGCACACGACGGACCGCGGTGCGGATGCGGGCGATCAGTTCGCGGGTGCTGAAGGGCTTGGTGACGTAGTCGTCGGCGCCAAGTTCGAGCGCTTCAACCTTTTCTTCTTCGCCTTCGCGAACGGTGACCATCAGCACGGGCAGGCGCGGCGCAAACGCGCGAATGCGGCGCAGCGTCTCGATGCCGCCGATGCCGGGCATGTTGATGTCGAGCAGGACCACGTCGTATGCGCCGGAATGCAGCAGACTGGAGAGCCTCTTCGCCGCGTGACGCTTCCGCGAATTGGAATCCGAGCTCAGCGAGCGGTGGCTTGAGCGCACGGCGAATGGCAGCTTCGTCATCGACAACGAGAACGCGAATTGCAGGCTGGTTCATTGTGATTCCCCTCTTTCGTGCCTGGGCTGGAATAGCCGCATAAAAAGTTGTTGCCTTCATCCTGGTCGCTGGTGACCCAGACGTACCCGCCGTGGATCGTCGCCGCACGCTTGGCGACGGAGAGTCCGATGCCCGTGCCGGCTGCGCGATTGGATGAGTTGGAGGAGCGATAGTAGCGATCGAAGATGCGTTCGCGGTCTGCCATCGGGATGACGGGACCGAAGCTGTGCACCGAGAAGATGACTTCGGCCTTCGACTGTACTGCGCGAATGGTGATGGTGGTGCCGTAGATCGAGTACTTGCAGGCGTTGTCAATGTACTGCGATGAGCAGCATGATCATCAGACTGTCGATCGCAGCAAAGAACCAGGCTGTCGTCGGGCAGATCGATTGAGACCTTCATGCTGGCCAGACGCTCGCTGAGAGCTAGCCGACGACTTCGTCGATCAGTGCTGCCAACGCCCACTGGAACAGCGTGCACGGTGACCTCGCCGGCATCGAGGCGGGCGGTAGTGAGCAGGCGCGTGGTGAGTTCGTTGAGCAAATCTGTCTGTTCGTTGATGAGCGAAACCAGTTCGCTCTGTCCGGCTGAGAGCTTGCCCATCTCGTTGAGCCCGGTGGAGGCGGCGCGAATCGCAGTCAGAGGAGTCTTGTACGCGTGGGCCAGGCTGTCGAGCACGGTGGAGCGAAGCTGCTCCGTCCGCCGCTCGGTCTCGATGCGGCTCTCATTGGCGAAGGCGCGATAGCGATCGAAGGTGATGGCAATGAGTGAGGCGATGGCGTTGTTCGTCAGCGGGCTGGTGTCGCCGCGCAGAACCAGGCTGCCGATAGGAACGGTGCCAAGTCGTACGACGCGCCGGCCGATGCCCGTTTCAGGATCGTCGTCGGAGGTTTCGAAGTAGTAGACGTTCTGCGCGAGTTCCTGCGGATCAACGCTCCAGAAGCCGGCCTGGTAGATCTCGTGCAGATCGGCATCGAAGATGACGACTGCTTCGAGCGCGAAGATTTCGTGGACCAGTTCGGCAAGCTGCGCGCCGGGTTCGACGTGCAGATTCATCTGCAGGGTGCGCCGCGTGAACTCGTAGAGATCGTGCATCTGGCCGCCCCACGAGTCGGACTCCCGGGCATGCTCCGTGACGCGTGCGGACAGCCGGCTGATGACGAGCGCCGTAAGGATGAATGCAAGGAGCGTGATGGAATTCGCGGTGTCTGCTGCGGAGTTGAGCCGGCCCTGGCGTGCCGTGAAGTAGCTCTGGACCGCCACGGCCGAGAGAGAAACGATGACGGCCTGCCAAAATCCGCAAAGCAGCGCGGTGGGAACGACGATGAGCAGGTAAAGCAGAACAGCGACCGGAAGCAGCCATTGCAGCCAGTGCGCAAGCGCCCCCAGCAGGACAATCGACATGATCCCCAGCGCGCACTCCATCGAGAACAGGAATGCCTTCGACCCACGCACTCGGCGTCGTTCCGCAAAGCGGTGCGGAGAGGGATGTAGGTTCCAGACAACCAGCTGCCAGCCTTTCCGTACTGAAGCTACGGGGTAGGAGGTCACGCCAACAGTTGGGTCGCATTGGTGAATTTGCAGACCCTGTGCCGTGTAATGCACTTTGGCCTGATTGCGGTGACGCTCCGCGGACTTCTGTCTCGCTTCGCCAGAAGAAACTGTTGCAGGTTGAACAACGAATCCGGGAAAACCTCCTGCGTGCTCAATCTGTTCCTGCTCTGGCTGAGCAAGGCTTCGCTGCGCAGGAGATTGAAAGTAATTTTAGCAGCATCTTCATGTGATTCTTTATGGCACCGGTGTATCGGAGCGAGGCTGCGCGGGTGCTCGAGGCGCGTGACTCGCTGATGCGACTCGGCGCAATAAATTCTTTTCTTAATCCTCATCTGTTCTTTATGATTGCTTTGCATTACTAGTGTCAAGCCGCAACGGTTCAAAAGCGAAACGACAGCAGCGCTCACGCGCATAGAGTTCACACCTTTGCCTGGCAGAGGTACGCCGTTCGTGTGTCTCAACGAGCCTGATGAATCGGAGTCCGCACATTAAGAGAGATTGATGCAACCCCAGCTTTCTCCCGGCCCGAATCTCATTCGTGTCATACCTCACCATCTTTCACCAGGAGGAAATGTGACGATGTTCATCAAGCCGAGCCACATCATTCTTCAATCAATAACCGGTGCAGCACTGGCACTTGCGGCTATTGGTTACGCTCATGCGCAGGCAGCCGCAACTCCCGCACCCGACGCCGGCTCCTACTGCTACCATCACGCTTCCGCTACTTCGGCCGAAACGACACCAGCACCGGCAACAGCGCCAGCCCCGCTTTCCACGTTCGTTCTCACGGGTCCGCTGCAATGGCTGCCGCCGGCGACCTTCGATGCCGGACCGTTGGGCAAGCTGTCCGTCAACGGCATTATCACCGGTTTCTCGCAGTTCCAGAGCAATCACGTGCCGGGAGACGAGAGTGCGCAGGCCACTCTGAGCAACGGACAGATTTTCATTCAAAAAGCGGACGGGAAGGTTCAGTACTTCATCCAGGCGGGCGTCTACACCATGCAGGCACTGTCAGTGCCGTTCGCTAGCGCCCAAACTACTATGACCAATTTCTACGGGCCTGTTCCGGTCGCTTACCTGAAGCTGCCGGTAGGAAAGACCACCCAGTTCCTTATCGGCTCTCTTCCCACGCTGATGGGCGCCGAGTCCACCTTTACGTACCAGAACTTCAACATCGAGCGCGGCATCGTCTGGAACCAGGAAAACGCCGTCAATCGCGGCCTCCAGGTGAATCAAACCCTGGGTAAGTACCTGAGCGCCTCGTTCAGTTGGAACGACGGTTACTATTCCAACCGCTACTCGTGGCTCTCGGGCTCGGTGACCTTTACGAAGGGGCCACATACCCTGGTGTATGACGGGATGGGGAACCTCGGACAGACCGTCTTTCAAACGGCGGCTACGCCGGTGCAGAACAACGGCTACATGCACGCGGTGATCTATACGTACACCAAGGGCCCGTGGATCGTTTCGCCGTACTTCCAGTACGGCAACCTGCCGACCAACCCGACGGTAGGCGTCACCAAGGGCACATCCGCAACCGGCGGCGCGATCAACGTCAGCTACGCCTTTAAGAACGGCTTCTCGCTTCCGGGGCGCGTGGAATACCTCACGAGTTCGGGGAATGCCGATCGACGGATCGGTCAACATGCTGGGCTTTGGAGCGGGCAGCGCAGGCACCACTTTCACCGCGACGCCAACCTACCAAAAGGGAGGCATGTACGTTCGCGGCGATCTCGCGTGGGTGCATGCAACGAACTACACGCCGGGAAGCTGTCTTTGGCAAGACAGGAACGGATGCCAACCAATTCCGCGGCGTACTTGAATTCGGCTTCATCTTTGGCAACAACATAACCGAGAAATAGCCGAATCAACTGGCGATTGAGCTTTCGTCCACATGGAAGGTGATCATCACCTTCCATGGACCAGAGGGCGCTCTATGGCCCATGCGAGCTCAGGAAACAGTTGTGCTGATGGAAGTGCGGCGCCAAGAATGCGGCTCACAGAATTTTGGTTCTTCATTTCATCTTCATTTCAGCGCACCTAGCATTCACGTAATCCAGCAAGTCACTCGAGCCAGACCCGTAGATATCAAACGGGCGAGCCTCGGAAAAACGTCCCGGAGGCACAAGCCGGGAACAAGACCCAAGAATTTCAAATTCCAGGAGAATGTTCATGGCAGATCAAAAAGCACCACAGATGCAGGCCACCCTGGGTCTCACCGGGTTGACCAGCAATGCAATGGCGCTCATCGCCCCGGGCGCCTTTCTATGGCTCACGTTCTTCATCCAGGCAACAACCGGCGTGGCGGGCCAGCCTTCCACGGCGCCCGCAATGTGGATGGGGCATCTTCGCCGCGCTGCTGCTCTGTCTCGCGACAGCTGTGGCCTACGCGGAGATCTCGAAGCTTTATCCCGGCACCGGCTCCAGCTACTACTACGCTGAACAGGCGCTGCTGTCGAAAGACAAGGCGTTCAAGTATGCCCGCATTGCAAAGTTCATCGTTGGCTGGGGCTCGCATCTCTACTACTGGGTCTATCCCGGCGTGATGGTGGCGACAACCGGCATCTTCGTCGGATACGTCGTCGGCTTCCTCTATCCCGAACTTCATCAGCGGGTCGAATCCCGGTCCGGTCTTCATGGCCCTGGTTGCGATTGTGTTCTCGTTCTTCGTGGCGTGGATCGCACAAAAGGGCGCAGGCGCTTCGACGGCGGTCAACCTCGCCATCAACGTCGTGCAGATCTCGGCGCTGCTGGTGTTCAGCGTGCTGGCCCTCGGCTATCGCGTCAACCATCCGTCGGGAACGTCCGGCATTCCAGTACGACGGGCAGATCGCTCGCCACCTATACCTATCAGTTCGCGACGAATCCCAAGGACGGCTCCACCGATCCGTGACGCGAACGGCATTCCTCAGCCGCTGCTGGATGCGGCCGGCAAGCCGGTTCCGTTCGTCGATCACCTATCCCGACAAGGACGCCAGCGGCAACATGCTGACGCATACCACCGCCAAGTCTGTGGTATCTCGTCGCACAACTTCAATTGGGTGTTCATTCAGGCGACGGTCGCGATTCTGATCCTGGTCGGCTTTGAATCGGTGACGGCGATGGGAGGCGAGGCCAAGAATCCGACCAAGCACATTCCCATCGCGGTAATTGCTTCGCTGCTGATCCAGGGGTTGGTCTGTTATCTGATTGAGTATTTTGCGGCGAACTACTTCCTCAACTCGGGGTACACGATGCAGAGCGCGGCAGGCTCCGCGGCGCCCAATCGGCGACATGATGATCATCGTCGGCGATGCTCTGCTCGGCCAGGGGCATGGCAAGTACTTCATGCTGGCTGAAGCGGTCACGGTGTTCCTCGCGCTGATCGGCACCACGCTCAGCTGCATGAACACCGGCGCCCGCGTGACCTACGCAATGGGCAAGGACGATGAAGCTCCCGAGCACTTCGGCATGCTGCATGCCGGGTCGCTTGTCGCCGCGACGCGCCATCTGGACGCTGGCCGTGATCTCCGCAGTTCTCGGGACGATCGCTGTGTCGTTCGTCTTTGCCGATGCCAGCGCCCCGACCGACGCCACCATTGCTGCACTTCCGCATGGCATCCTCTCGAGCTTCGGCTACTCAACGCACGACAAGCTGGCGGCAATGCCCAACTCGCTGCTTGACCATCACGCTGACGTCCAACTTCGGCACGTTCATTCTTTACGCGCTCAGCTGCTTCCTCTGCATCGTGGCGTTCCACAAGCGGCCCGACTACAGCCTCGTGAGGCACACGCTGATTCCTGGCTTCGGGCTCATTGCGAACCTGGTCTGCATGGCCTTTTACGTGGCCGGACCGTTCTTCAACCTCGGCACAAAGATGGAGCCGCTGGCTGCACTGGGCATCTCCGCTGTATGGGGCCTGTACGGCGCGGTCTACTTCCTCCGTACATCCAAGTCGAAAGGGAAAGCCGTTCTCCTCGCGGAAAAAGTCGCAGCAAAATCGTAACTTCCATCAACCAAACCGCAGAGACTGGGTGGTAATCCATGCCGACTCCCGAAAGAGGGCCGCGAATGGGGGATCACCCAGTTCTCATTTGAAGGTATTGCAAATCCCAAGAGCTTCCTCCGGTATTGCGCGGGGAACGACTGAGGCGACGGCCCAATGCTGGACGTAGTGTTTGGACAGGCAAGCGATCCCGGCAAAGTTCGCACGAATAACGAAGACTCGCTCGGATCGTTTATTCCCAATTCGCGACATCAGGCCCGGTCGCACGGTTATCTCTTTGCGGTTGCCGATGGGGTTGGCGGGCTGGATCTCGGCGAGATCGCATCGGCCACGGCCATTTCGGTGTTGACCGATGAATTCGAGAAGGCCCAGTCAGGCGCCATGCTGATCAGCTTGCTGCCGCGGCTGGTGCAGCATGCCAACGCGGCTGTTCACGATCGCACGCTGGCGCCCGAGTTTCGGGGAAAGAAAATGGCGACAACGGTGGTTGCGTGTGCCCTTCGTCACGACCAGGCGGTCATTTCACACGTGGGCGACTCGCGTTGCTATCTGGTCCGAAATGGAAAGGCGAGGCAGATCACGCAGGACCATACCTGGGTCAACGAGCAGCAAAAAGATGGGGCTGATTTCGGCAAGCGAGATCGCGGAATCGGAGTCGCGTCACGTGTTGATCCGCTCGCTCGGCCCGGAGATGTTTGTTTCCCCGGACACGACGGCCCTGACGGTGCAGCCGGGAGACGTGCTGGTGCTCTGCTCTGACGGCCTGCACGACGAAATGCCCGAATCGACATTGGCTGAGATCGTCACGCAGAACAAGAACATTGAGGATATTGCTCACGAACTGGTAACGCGCGCCGTGGAGATTGATGGGAACGACAACACAACGGCACAGGTGATTCGGGTGCGGTCGGTGGAGCAGGTCGGCATGTACCGTGGACGTCCGTACCGGCTTCCCTCTGAATCGTAGTCCGGCTTCATCGCGCATGAAAGACTTACGAAATCCTTAGGGATAAGCACACAGCACCCGATAAAGTAGATTCCATCGTCCACATGGAGAATCGCCCCTGATGGGAATTCTCGACAGCATCGAAGCTGGATCCCAAATCGACCACTACCGCATTGAGGCGCCGGTAGCCCGCAGCGGAATGGCTTCAATCTTCCGCGCGGTGGACCTGCGTGACAACAAACAGGTCGCGCTCAAGATTCCCCACCCCGACATGGAAGCGGATCCGATCCTCTTCGACCGCTTTCAGCGCGAAGCCGCCATCGGAGAAAAGCTGAACCATCCGAGCGTCATGCGCGTGTATGACGGCGAAAAGCGCTCGCGCGTGTACATGGTGATGGAGTGGTGCGAGGGACGGTTGCTGCGCGCTGATCCTTGCCGAAGGAAGAATCTCGCAGGATAGGGCCATTCGCATCGCCCTCAATGTCCTGGATGCCCTCGAGTACATTCACGAAAATGGAGTTGTTCACCGCGACCTGAAGCCGGAAAACATCATGGTGGACGCGAAGGACAACATCAAGCTGATCGACTTCGGCATTGCCGGCGATTCCGCCGCGCGGCGACTCACGTACGCCAACTTCACCGCAACGCTGGGGACGGCGGACTACATCTCTCCGGAGCAGGTCAAAGGGAAGCGGGGCGACGGACGATCGGATCTTTACGCGTTGGGCGTCATTCTCTACGAGATGCTCACGGGAAGTTTGCCCTTCACGGGTTCGTCACCCATGGAAGTGATGAACGACCGGTTGTTGAACCATCCTACTGCCGCCGTCAGTCGCCGACAAGGCAATTTCGCCCGCAGTTGCAGGAGATCCTGTACCGGGCGCTCGAACGGGATCCTCAAAACAGATATGCGCACGCGCGCGAGTTTGCACACGATCTGCTGCATCTTGAGGACGTCGGAATCGAAGATCGCCCCGAACTTCGCAACTGGGAAAACCGAAAGTCTCATAAGCCTCGCGCCGTGCTTTACTATGGAGCTTTAGCGCTCATTCCCGTTGTTATTCTGCTGCTCATGATGCTTGTAGCACGCCACCGGTAAAGCGTTGCCGGCCGGCAATCTTCACGGGTTCTTTATGCATGGAACCCTAAACTACCAACTGATGCCCCAATTTACTTTTCCTGCCCGGAAGGAGAACCATGTCGACTGAGTACCGCAATTTTCTCGCACTCCCGTATGAGAGAGCTAGAAGAGCAGAACCTGAAGCCAAAGCCGACCGCGCAAACCGCGTGCCGATCGATGAAATCCGCGAAAAGCGGTTGAAGTATTTGACCGATGAGAAGCGGATCAAGGCTGTCACGGTGCTGTTCTCCGACCTCGAAGGCCGTCTGCACCTGCTGGACTACGACAAGAAGTTTCTGCTCGGCGCCTACGAGAACCTGACGTTTGATGGCTCCTCGATTCGCGGCTTTACGGCGCAGAAGGAGAGCGACCTTCGCCTCGGCATTGATTGGAGCGCGTTCTACTGGGTGCCGTCCGATGTGTTCGGCAACGGCAAGGTGCTGGTTTTCGGCATGGTGATCGACAAGGACGGCTCCCTCTATTCCGGGGACCTGCGCGGGGTGCTCAAGAACTACTCCGATAAGCTGCATAAGGAGAAGGGCTTCACGCTGAATGCGGCCACCGAGATCGAAGGGTTCCTATTTGCAGGCCGCGATGCGGAGAGACGCTTCCACGAGACAGGCAAGTTTGAATTCATCAACACGGGCGGCTACTACCATGTTCTGCCTCTGGATCCGCTCCGCCAGTTCATCGACACCTCCGCCGAGGTGCAGCGAGCGATGGGCTTCCAGAACGAGAAGGACCACCCCGAGGTGGCGCCCAGCCAGTTTGAGATCAACTACGGCTACTCGCGAAGTAGTGGCCGCGGCCGACCAGATCCAACTTTATAAGCTGCTGACTCGCCAGATTGCCAACAACATGGGCTACACAGCGAGCTTCCTGCCCAAGCCCGTGGTGGGCGTGAACGGCAGCGGCATGCACACCAACGTTTCGGTTTCCAAGGGCAAGACCAACCTGTTCTGGGACGAAAAGGGTGAGGAGCAACTCTCCAAGTTCGGCTGGGACTTCCTGGATCGCATCCTGAGCCACGCACTTGACCTGTGTCTCATCTTCAACTCGAGCGTGAACGCGTATCGCCGTCTCGATCCTCACTTCGAGGCACCCAACCAGATCCGGGCCTCAGCCACCGACCGCGGCGCGATGGTGCGCGTACCCATCGGCAACCACCGCTCCATGCGCACCGAGGTGCGCGCGGTTGCGCCGGACTGCCAACCCGTACCTTGCGCTCTATTCGATCTTCAAGACCGGCATCGACGGGCAGATTGCTGGTCTGGATGACCTGCGGGCGGGTGGACGCTATCCTGCCGGACAACATCCAGGCGGCGATTGACGACTTCAAGACGTCGGCCTGGATTGGGGAGATTCTCGGACCGGACGTGCAGGGCCGCTACGTTGACCTTAAGCAGGCTTCCGCGAACCGCTCGCCGCGTGAACTCGGCACATTCGTCAAGGCCTCGGAGGTGCAGTACCACCACGAAATCTACAACCAGTCGCTCTGGAATCACTTCTAGGGACCGAACTCAATCTGGACTGGCAATCAGTGGCGCGATCAGAAATGATCGCGCCGCCTTGCATTTGGAATAGGCAATGTCCGGATCTGGTGGAAGACTCAGTCGGATTTGCAGAAAGCCATTGCTATCGAACCCGGTTCGGGGGAATATCAATGCAGCCTTGGATTCCTCCTCCGACCGCGCGGAGGACCGATAGGAAATTGCGCTCCCTGAAACGGCAATGCAGCCCTGAGCCAATGCGGCCGGTCGGAGCAACTATCTGCGGTGCAGTCTATCAACCGGCAAGTCGCGGAGAACCTGCAAGTTGCGACGTATCGTAGTGCGCGCAAGGACGTCGGGAAGGCATCGCGCAGGAACGGGCGATCACCATGATCGGGGTGGCGGCGAGGCGCGTTCGAGTGCGCCATGAGTTTTCCCGATTGTGTTCTCGGCGTCTGACTGGTGCACCGGAAACCCCTCACCGCGCGTCTACAGTATGAACACACCCGGTTTGGTCGAGCCGGATACAGGAGCCATCGATGGCAGCTCACCCTCTTCCCCAAACGCTGGGGGAACTGCGTAGCAGCACCGAGTTTTCCGCAGCGCGACTGAACACGCGCAACATCAAGGACGAGATGCGCGCCAACCTGATTGCCCGGCTTCAGGCACAGGAGCCGCTCTTTCCCGGAATTATCGGATTTGAGGATACGGTTGTGCCTCAGATCGTGAATGCGATTCTGTCGCGCCAGAATTTCATCCTGCTGGGCCTTCGGGGGCAGGCGAAGAGCCGCATCCTGCGCGCGCTGACCGCCCTGCTTGACGAGAGGCTCCCATACATTGCGGGTTGCGAGATTCGCGACGATCCTTATCGGCCTATATGCAAGCGCTGCCGCGATCTGATCGCGGAGCGCGGCGATGCCACGCCAATTGCGTATCTCTCCCGTGATGAGCGCTACGTGGAGAAGCTTGCCACACCGGATGTGACGGTTGCAGACCTGATCGGCGATCTCGACCCGATCAAGGCCGCGCGCGGCGGGCAGGACCTTTCCAGTGAGCTCACGATGCACTACGGACTGCTGCCTCGCGCCAATCGCGGCATCTTCGCGATCAATGAACTGCCTGACCTGGCGGGCAAGATCCAGGTTGCGCTGTTCAACATCATGCAGGAAGGCGACGTTCAGATTAAGGGCTACCCGGTGCGACTGGAGCTCGATGTAGCGCTTGTATTCAGCGCGAACCCCGAGGACTATACGGCACGCGGCAAGATTGTGACGCCGCTCAAGGATCGAATCGGCTCGGAGATTCGCACACATTATCCTGAGACTCTCGAAGAAGGCATGGCAATCACCGCGCAGGAAGCGTGGTCGGAACGGGGCACGTCGCCAATCGAGATTCCTCCATATATCAGGGCCGTTGTCGAACAGGTCGCGTTCTCCGCACGCGATGACAAGAGAGTCGACAAACGAAGCGGCGTGAGCCAGCGCCTTCCCATCGCGACGATGGAACTGGTTGTGTCCAATGCCGAGAGGCGCGCGCTGATGCACGGCGAGAAGATCGCGGTGCCTCGTGTGAGCGATATCTACGCGGCTCTGCCCGGAATCACCGGCAAACTCGAACTCGAGTATGAAGGCGAGATGCGTGGCGCCGATACGGTCGTGCGTGAATTGATTCGCAACGCCGTCGGCAAAATCTACGATCGCTACTTCGGCGATGTCGACACGCAGCAGATCGAGCAGTGGTTCAACCTCGGCGGCACGGTCAAACTCGATGACAATCAGCCGAGCGCCACCGCTCTTGCAGATCTGAAGAAGATTCAGGGACTGTTTGAAAAGCTCTCGCCGCTGGAGACAAAAGCCTCGGATGCTCCGCCGAAGGTCGGTGGCCGCGGCCGAGTTCCTGCTCGAAGGTCTGGTGGCCCATCGCAAGCTGAGCCGCAGCGAGGAGCGCGGATTTGCCGCGCAGGAAAAGGCATCGCGCAAGCAGGATCGCCCCGATCTGGAAATCGAGTATGACGACTGGCAACGGGCCCGCCGCACGCGACGTGGTGGTCTCAACTAGCATCGGCGCCGTTGGTTCCCGGCTCTCCTGCGGCCAGGAATCCCGCACGCGGAACGAGTAAAGGGTTTCAGAATGAAGCGTGTTCGCTATACAAAATTCGTCGGCGACCTGGCCTCCGAGATGGACATGGAGGACATGCTGCAGGCGCTCTCCGACTATCCTGCTCGATTCCGGTTTCCGCGATCCATACGCGTCGTTTCCAGGATCTTGATCACAACGCTCGACGACCTGCGCGAGGCCTTGCGTCAATTGCTGGAGTCGGGAGATTTCTTCGACGAACGGATCCGGCAGGCAGCTCGATCAGATGGCCAGCTGAGGGCAAACTGGACGAGTTGATCGACAAGCTCATCCAGCGCATGGAGCAGGAGAACTACATCTCCACAACGCAGCCGCCCGACCCAGACGCGCGTCTCGCAGATGATGGGCGAGGCGGGCAATGTGCAGGGCGACGTCCGGTTCGAAGTGACCGACAAGAGCCTGGATTTCCTCGGCTACAAGACGCTTCGCGATCTGCTCGGCTCACTGGGTAAATCGAACTTTGGCCGTCACGACACGCGACACTGGGCCACTGGCATTGAAGCCAACGGCGCTTCCCAGCGCTACGAGTTTGGCGACACGCTCAATCTCGACTCTATTACGACGCTCAAGCTCGGCGATTGCGCGCGAAGGCATCGGCCTGCCGTTGAACCTTGAGTACGATGACCTGCACGTGCACCAGTGCGAGTATCAGAGCTCATGCGCAACAGTGGTGATGCTCGACTGCTCTCACTCGATGATTCTGTACGGAGAAGATCGCTTTACGCCGGCCAAGCGAGTGGCCATGGCGCTGTCGCACCTCATCCGCACGCAATATCCCGGCGACTCGCTTTCGCTGGTGTTGTTCCACGACTCCGCGGAAGAGACTGCCCGTCTCGCAGCTTGCACGTGTCAAAGTCGGCCCCTGGTACACCAACACGCGCGAAGGCCTGCGCCTGGCGCAGCGTATCCTGGCACGCCAGCGCAAAGACATGAAGCAGATCGTGATGATCACCGACGGCAAGCCCTCCGCGCTCACGCTGCCCGATGGCAGGATTTACAAGAACGCCTACGGCCTTGATCCGCTGGTGGTCAGCGAAACACTGGAAGAAGTGGCGCGCTGCAAGCGCTCGAACGTGATGATCAACACGTTCATGCTGGCCTCTGACTTCGGGCTGGTGCAATTTGTGCACAAGGTGTCAGAGATGTGCCGCGGCAAGGCCTATTTCACCACGCCCGACACTCTCGGCGAATACCTGCTGATGGATTACATGAACCGAAAGTCCAAAACCATTCACTAAGGAAGATCGAGTGCCTTAGCCCAAACGCTTAAGTTCGCCCGTGCCGCTTTCTGTACGCGTGCCGGGAAACGAAAGGAAGGGCAAGATGCCAAGTGTGATCGGTTCCGCATCGGTCCCAGTCGAATACGACCCTGCGCGGCGGAGGATATCCCTTAATCGTATCTTCCAGATCCCGCAGATGTTTCGTCCTTCGGTCTCGTCATTTGCCGGCACCACAATTGGCCGCCTGAATCTGGAACGCCCCGCCATCGGCCTCACGGCCATTGCCTCTTGGTTTCGCTTCGCTCGCTGGCGCCGAATGCATCCTGTGGAACGGCCGGCCGACGGAAAACGAAGGAGCCGCGGCTGGATGTATCAGATCATCATTCAGAAAGAACGGTTGAATGACGAGCCGATCGATTTTTGGGAATTCGGGGTTTTTCGTGGTGAGTCCTTATTCGACTGGCTCAAAAACATCTCTCATCCCGATTCGCGTTTTGTGGGATTCGACACGTTTACAGGACTGCCCGAGAGGTGGCGCGCCACTGAACTGGAAGGTGCATTCAATGTGTACGGGAAGATCCCCGAGACGAACGACGCGCGCTGCAGTTTCGAAGTTGGTCTTTTCCAGGAGACGCTTCTTGCCTTTGCCGGCCGTCACGATTTCTCGCGACGATTGGTGATTCACCTGGACGCAGATCTGTATTCGTCGACGCTCTTTGTTCTGACAACACTGGCCCGTTATTTCAAACCTGGAGACATCATCTTCTTCGATAACTTCATCTGTTCAACCGATGAATTCCGCGCCTTCGAGGATTTCGTCAAGGCCTTCCGGGTCAGATATGAAGTCCTTGGCGCCGTACAAGAGTACATTCGAGTCTGCGTCAAGATTCTGAAGTAATGTGAAGCGGGGCATTCAACCCACGAAGAAGCCGCTGCAGCGAATGCGCGTCGGGGCCGGCTATGGGGAGAGCTTGCCGTTAAACGTGCCGCAGTTATCGACCTCTCCGCCTTCGAGGCCTTTCCGAAACCACTCGGTTCTCTGCGCGCTCGAACCGTGCGTCCAGTTTTCAGGGCTCACAGCGCGACCGCTCATTCTCTGCAGGTGATCGTCGCCCACGGCTGCGGCCGCTTTCAACGCACCGCTGATGTCGTCCTCGTGCACAATGTTTCGCTGCTGAGTGCTGTGGCCCCACACGCCTGCGAAGCAGTCGGCCTGCAGTTCGAGATCCACGGACAACGGATTCTGTTCGTCCGGAGCCGACTGCGAGAGGCGGCGCATGCGGCCTTCAATTCCGAGAAGCTTCTGAACATGATGGCCCAGCTCATGCGCAATGACGTACGCCTGCGCGAAGTCCCCTGTGTCTCCGCCAATGTGCTTGAGTTCACGCCAGAACCCAAGATCGATGTAGACCTTCTCGTCTTCCGGGCAGTAGAACGGGCCCGTGGATTGCTGCGCGGTGCCGCAGCCCGAGTAGGTGACGTCTCGATAGAGAACCAGCTTCGCGTGCCGATACTCGCGTCCGTGGTCAGCGAATATCCTGGTCCAGGTCTGCTGCGCGTCGTCGAGAACAAAGCTCACAAGCTGCACATCGCGGTCCTCGCCCGCGAAGGACTGCGAAGCGGGCCCTCCCGGTTGATCGCCCGGTTGTACGCTGGCTGAGGGAGCGCTTGAGAAGAAGTTCCTGCCGGTGATTGCGCTGATGATCAGCAGGATGATTACCCCACCAATTCCCAGGCCCCCGCCGCCGATTCCAAATCCGCCTCCGCTCGAGCCCCGGCGATCTTCAACGTCCTGACTTTCTCCACCTGGCGTCCAGTCCATGAAAGGATCCCCCGCTCTTCAGATGCATTTTGTCACAGGCGGAGCCGGATCGGCGCCGGCAAAAACGAAGAATGTCAAAGTTGGCATTCCGGCTGCATTCGATTCATCGAGTTCTAAGGCAAGCGGACAGGATCGGTGAACTCCAACAAGAACGACATCCATTTGATCCAGGATCTTTCCTAGCTCACTCGCTCATTTGATCCTGATCACTTCCGAGAAGCCGAACACCCACAGCTCAATGCACGTGGGCAGCGTCGTCGTTCATCGAGAACTGATCCTTCGGGTCATCCTCGTAGGGAAAGACGTGGATCATCCACGTGAAGACGTACGGAATCCAGGTTCCATTCTCGGCGTCACACGCTTCTTTCGTGTGGATGGAGCCGAACATGCCGAACTTCGGGCGATCGCCGAAATACTCCTTCACCTTGTCGGCAGGCGCGCCACAGAAATTGATGTGCTTATGCCAGTGGGCCATGCTCAGGGGGATTCGGTCGTTTAGTTCGCCCTCTGTCGCATTGGGCCTGGCAGTGAACATCACCCCTTCGAGCTTGAAGCTCTGCGTGGGCGTCGAAATGTAAAGCAGCGACGTTGGTTTCGTGGGATCGAAGTGCAGGTCGGCCTCGTGTGCATAGGCTTTATTGTTGAAGTGATAGTATGTCTGCTTGACTTCGGGATTGCCCTGCACGTAGCCGTCGGCGATGGCTTTTTTGTAATCTTTGTATTTCTCGATCGCAGCTTTCACAGCGGCCACAACTGCCTTTGCCTTCTCCTCATCGCCGGGCCGCGGCGGCCGCAGCGGCGTAACGTACATATGGCACATCATGGCTGCCATGCTGGGGCCCATTGCGTCCATGGGTACCCCGTTCATGTCGCCCATGCAGCTCATATCCATTCCGGCCATGTTGTCCTTCTTTTCTCCGCTCGCGGATACGGCGTTTGGAAGCGCGGCCACCATAACAGCGACCAGGATGGCCGTCAAAACGGCATCGGCATACTTGAAGAACGCCTCTTTCAGTGGCGCCCTTGAGTGCTCAAAAATCAACATGGCGAATTCCTTGTCCGGACGATTTGACTGTCGCCTCGAGAGCCGCATTCTACCTCCGCTTGGAATTGCTTCGGCGGTCAATGTTCTCTTGCGGGCGCCGAGATGTACGACCCGGAACCGATGGAGAATTAACCGGCGGCTCCCCTCCGCTATTGCTAGCTCCGCCCCCTCCACCCGAAGCCGTCAGCAAGAACACGCCCGCGAGCGCAAGGTGGAAAGATGCCCACCAGCCGTAATCCGATAAACAGAACGCCAATGGAGCGCAACTGCATCATCCGCTTGGATGCCCTTTGGATGTTGGTCAACCGGTAACGGGGGGAGTTTCTCGAATTAGCAGGTACGGACCGCTACCGCTACGTGCCGTGTCCCGACTCTATCCCTATTAAGGGTATAAGTTCCTTTGGCGTACACACCGATATCGGCGTGTACGCGTCTTCGTGGATCACCTGCATGGACATGTGCTGCGAGCTATAATTATCGGCAAATTGTCACGCAAATCTATGTGCTCATAACCAGTTGAGAGGAATCTTGATGGCATTCCGCCGATGTGTGCTCCCCTGCCTGCTGTTCGCGCTGTCATTGGGGAGTCCTGCATATAGCGCGCAGCCAGTGCAGGCGGCTGGGGCAAATTCCCACACGCCTACTTCACGCCCCAAAGCCGCAATCGAGCGCCATTTTGAATCGGTTCAGCCGCGCCCCCGCCCGACAACCGACAGAGCTGTACCCGGATCGGCGCTGCTCGAAGAACATCGGTTGCATGCGGCCAAAGTAGAAACCCGCGTGCGAACCAGTCTAGCGGCCCTTCCGGAGGTTTCGACCGTGGGTGCTTCGTTGCCTGGCATTCTGCTTCGTCCATCGATTCCGGCTGGATTGCTGCCTACGAGTGTAGTTACCGGGGGACTTCAATCGCGACGGCCACATGGATTTCGTGGTGGCCAACGGATTGACAAACGACCTGTGGATTTATCTTGGCAAGGGCGACGGCACATTCGAGCTTCCGCAGATCATTCCTTTAAGCAAGGGACTGTCGCCCGTGGGTCTGGCCGTGGGCGATTTCCACGGCAAGGGCAATCTGGACTTGGTGGTCGCCGAGGCCGACAGTTCGACGATCGGAGTTCTGCCGGGCAATGGCGACGGCACATTCGGCTATGAACAGGAGTATGCGTTGCCCGAACCTCCTGCATCGGTCGTAGTGGATGACTTCAATCACGATGGCAAGATGGACATTGCCGCAGTAATGGTTACAACCGAGTATCCCGGCGCGACCGTTCCGTACATTGCACTCTTGACGGGAGACGGCACCGGGAAATTTGGAACGCCGATCATTACTCCTAATTCAGGCTTCTATAGCACCGCGTGGAACATTGCCTCAGGCGATGTGAACGGCGATGGTTTGCCCGATCTTCTGATAACTGGGCCCGGCTATGAGAACGCCCAGGTTTTCCTGAGCAATGGAGACGGAACCTTCAACGCCGGCGCAATCGTGGTCGCGAACGATCCGGATGTCGGACTCCCCTTCTTACTCGATGGGCGGTTAGCCGACATCAATGGGGATGGCTGCGCTGACGCGGTGGTTGCCGATCTGAATACCATGGTCTGGGTTTCGCTGGGCGACTGCTCAGGAAACTTCACGAAACCTGTTGCGTTCTACATGGGCTCCAACATCGCAGCGGTTCGTCTCGCCGACGTGAACGGCGATGGGCACCTGGATCTCGTGACGGCCGCGTTTCCCGGGTACAGCGGATCCCTTCTTGGTTTGTATGGCGGCAACTCGCTCAACGTTGCGTTGGGAGACGGAAAAGGCAACTTTGGCACTGCTCGCATTTACGCGGGAGCAAGCCAGGCATACTCCATTGGGATTGCTGATTTTAATGGCGACGGCAAGCCGGACTTCGTGACGGCAAACAACGATACAGATACCGTAACGGTTTATCAAAACGATGGCGCAGGCGGCTTTGGTTTTCCGCAGGGAATCTACGCGGGAGTTCCGGGTCAGGGTGCCATCAATGCTCCGCGGTCCGCGCTTTCGTTCGCTGACCTGAACAACGACGGCAGGATGGACGCGTTCTTTCTGGATACGGGTGATAGAGGAATCTCTGGCGAATACTATGCAACAGGGTTCCTAAACGACGGGACCGGAAAACTGACCGGTCCGATCTCCTCTGACACAGGCATCGCGAGAACAACCAACGTTGTGGGAGACCACCGGCTGGGAGACTTCAGAAATACCGGCAAACTCGACCTGGTCGCGATCGGCCAGGTAGGCTCAGATTCGACTTCGTTCAATCTCTTTCTGACGGGTAACGGCGACGGCACGTTCGCAAAAGGGACCCCGGTGTATACGACCGGAGCCAATGGAATTATGGCTGTGGCCGATTTCAACAAAGACGGCAAGCTGGACTTCGTGTCCGTGAATGGCTCGATCTCGCATACACTGACTACGTTTCTGGGCAACGGCAACGGCACATTCCGGGCGCTGGCGCCAATCACCTTTAACGACACGGGCAGCAGCACCGGGGGAACCAACGCGATACGAGCCTACACCGGCGATTTCAATCGCGATGGCAAGCTCGACGTTCTCGTCTTCACCTCCGGAAACGGCTATTGGACGACCGAATCGACTGTCTGGGAGTTCGATGGGAACGGCGACGGCACGTTCCAGAGTCCCAGGCAATTGGTTACAGGCTTCCAGCCGTTTGCGCTGGCAGACGTGAATGGTGACGGTTACCTAGACATCGCCCGATACGACTACATGTGGCCGGACGGAACAACGCAAACAGAGGGACCATCGAAGTTCACCACCTATCTTGGCCAGGCAGATGGCAGCTTCGTGCAAAGCAGTTCGTATGCGCCTTACGCAGGCATCCCCGAACCTGTGCAGCCTTTTGCGCAGAATGGCGATCCGCTTTCTTCTTCTCTTGTGGGGGATTTCAACGGTGACGGCAAGCCCGAAGAGGTGGCCTTTCAAGCTCCGGCGCTGGGGACCATCACGCCGTACGCGCAATTCCTGATGGGCAATGGCGACGGCACATTCACCCCGACCTACGATATCTTCCCGTTTTACGGCGGCTATCCAGTCTATGTGCGCGATCTGGACGGTGACGGGATCGCTGACATGCTCGAACTCGACAACGGCACCTCATCGCTGCGGGTTTACAAGGGAGGGCATGCCCCCGCGTTGCAGATGGAACTGGAGCAGCCTGTCGTTACCGGCAATTCCGGTTGCGGCTGGGTGTTTCCGGATGTTGCATCGAGCTCATCGCAGATAGTCACGCTTTCCTCATCGATTGCCGGCGTCTCGCTGCCAGCCTCGGTGACCGTTTCGCCTGGAGCGCTGAGCGCGAGGTTCTGCTACGCATTGGCTTCCAACTTCAACTGGCGTCAGGTTTTTGACATCAACGCGCAATTGAATGGGGACACCGCAACAGCGTACGCATCCGACAGCTATGTGCTGGGATTCAGCGAAGTAGTCTCTCCAGCATCGCTGCCACCGCTTTACGCCGGCCAGAGTACTGCTCCGCTGACGCTCACCCTTACGTCGTCGCAGGGCTATAGCTCGACAGCGAATCTTTACTGCGAGGGACTGAAGCCCGGCGAAAGCTGCCAATTCGGCTCGAACACGCTCAACGTTTCGCCGGTAGCAGCGGCAACAACAACAGTGACGCTGGTTACGGCGCCGAACCCAGCCGTGTACGGCGGCACCTCTGCCAGCTTTACCATCGTGGCCGATGATGGCAACGTGATTCAGCGGCAGACCGTCGCTGTCGGCGTGGCGGGCCTCCGCCTGAGCCCCTTCGGCGTGGCAACGGTCACGGCCTCTTCGCCGGGAAGCGGCAGCTTGGGCTCTGTCGTCTGGGGAATCCCACCCTACCAGTTGAGTTGCTCGGGGCTTCCTGCGGGAGCAATGTGTTCCTTCAGCGGCGACCAATTGGCCTATCCATCCTCAAGCCTGATTAATGTATCGGTGAATGTGCCAGCGGGCATCGCCGCCGGGAACTATCCATTTACCGTGAACGTCGCGAGCCAAACATACACTGCCTCGGGTTCACTGACTCTCCAGGTGGTCGGCTATAGCGTGCAGGGACCACCCGCGAGCAACAGCTGGTTATTTCCCGGGACAACGCATACGGTGCCTCTGACGGTGCAAGGCTCGTCGAATTGGAACGGGGCAGGCCAGGTGACGATCAGCTGTTCGCTCGACGTGGCGGCAACGTGCACAGGAGGAAGCATATATCCCGGGGTAACAACAGCTTCGCCATTTAATTTGAGCATCAACGTGCCGGCGGGCACTCCGCTCGGGACGCATCGGTTGACCGTGAACTCAGCGTACGGCGGATCTACGCAAACGTACACGTTTCCGCTGTCTGTGGTCAGTTTCAACGGTTCTGTCAGCGCTACCTCGCTCACGATCGAACGTGGTGGATCCGGCACATTGACGGCGACGCTCAATGCGACCGCTGGCTTCGTCGATTCCGTGAACCTGCAATGTAGCGGGGCGCCGCAAATCGCGTGCACCTTTAACCCTCCGACACCGGCGGTGACGGGCGGCTCTCCGGCGATCGTGACGATCACCTTCACGGCCAACACAACGGCCGAATTGAAGCCAAAGCCCGCGCGCTTTTCAGCGCGCAGCCTGATTGCGTTGGCGAGCCTGCTCCCGCTGATCCTGTTTGGCAAGCTTCGCCCCAAAGGATGGCCTGGCTTTTTGATGATCCTGCTTGGTTTCGCGCTCCTGAGCTCGGTTGGAGCTTGCAGCGGCGGCGGTGGCGGCGGGAGCAACGGACCAGGATCGAATACGTATTCGGTTACGGTGACCGCCGGTCCGGCTAACACCACGGTCCAGAGTACACTCGGAACCGTAACACTTACCGTGAATCACTGATGCTGGCACAATCCTCCTGGAACCTAGACAACTTCGAGGTTACAGGCATGTTTGGTGAAGAAAGGGTGGCGGTGCTTGTGCCAGAGGCATAAGCAAATGCAGTTGGCCAACATTGGAGTCCTTAAAGACCGCTTGATTCTCAAGCGGTCTTTCTCTTAATTCATGCGAATGGTGTATATACGGGGACGTTGTTATGGATGAGATGACTAGGGCGGGAATGAAGGTGGCGCAGCTTGCGTTTCAGAGCAACGGAGCGCAAGCAGAGCGCACATCGAACTAAGTTGTTGTTCAATTGGTGGACGCGGTAGGAATCGAACCTACAACCTGTCGGTTAAGAGTTGCAGGAGAGCCCATTTATGCTGCTTGCTGCGGTCGTCTCTGAATTGCGCGGAACTCTGTGTTTATGCGGGTCTAGCATTCTTTGCGGCTGCTCTCGATTCATGCGGTTTGCTGTCGAGAGTCCCCGGTATATTCCCCGGTACGATTCTCGGCAGATTCGCGGCTCTGGTTGGCAGCGGTCAAGGCGGCGATCTCAAGCAGCAAGGCGCGTCTCCTGGCGCACACGGCAGCGATCATCCTGAGCAAGACGACCGACGCAGGTGAGTCCGAAGGCTCCGAGAGCGGCCAAACGCATGACGACATCGAGCGGCAGCCGGCGGCAGCAGACATCAACAAGAATCCAGATTCTGACTCGGAATTGGTGCGAGTGATTGTTGCACAATGCGGCAGGGGCTGGCCGTTCTGGTGTTAGTTGTGCAGCCGGACCTACCCGACCACCCGCAGAACCCTTGGCCGGCCTCTCCCCGGTCGGCGCCTACCTCTGACACCTTGCCCAAGACCGATGCTGCACCTGCGAGATTTGCTCACCGCCAAATTACGGCGGAAAGTAGGTCCCTTGTGACCAACCCGACCTGGTGGGATGGTGGGGCATGGAGTGAACCGCAATGGATAACTACCGGTTGCGGAGTCACATCGGAGGGACGGAACAATGACAACAGCGACACTGACAACGGCAGACCTGAGCCAGTTTACCGGGTCTGAGAATTGGTATCGGCACAGCCTGAACCGCGACATTCTTTACACGGAAGGTGCGCAGTACGTGGCCGAAGCTGGCGGCGCTTACTGGCTGCTGGATGAGATCGCCCTGGCGAACCGCTACGAGCGCTGTGTGAAGGCTGAAGAGTTCCAAGTGTGGACTCTGACGCGAAACAAGACCGACAACGGCGCAATGCTGACCTGTGGCGACGGCAACGGGAACACGGTTTACAGCAAGCGCATCGAGTTCACAGACTTCCCGCTCGATACCGTAAAGCTGTTCTGCGAGGGCGGGACGATCCTTCTACCGTCTGAGCACTGACAGCACGAGTGAGCGAGCGCGAGCCCGGTCAGGGTGGCCGGGCTTTTCTTTTGCTCAAGACAGCCCGTGAGAGCTTCAAGGCGGGTTCGCTGGTCCTCCGGATAGGGGCACACAGGCAAGGCGGAAACGCCGCTGCCCGCAGGGGTATTGAAGCGAGGCAGGAACGGGCAAACCATAGGGCATGGAGGGAACACCGATGCAGTCTCACCCATACAGACGGCACGGCAGGAGGCGAGTGTGCGGCAGCTTGCCGGGCGCAGGAGTTCACCTGATGGAGCTGCCCGGCATAGAAGCGGCAGAGATGGAGAGAGAGGAGGCGAGAGGACTCATGGAGCGGATGGAGCTCGAAGAGCGGATGCGGACCGTGAAGGCGGATATATCCGCGAAAGCAAGAGAGATGGAGAGAAACGCTCCTCTCTTCTGCGGCACAGGCAGTAACCCCACTCTGTTCTGACGCGCTCCAAATTTTGGACTCACACAGCCCCGGCTTCGGTCGGGGCTTTCCTTGTCTGCTCCGGCTTCGCTACTTGGTCGCGCGACTTGCCGCCGCTTTTCTGCGGGGAACCCCACGCCCGCGAATCTCCGCACATGCGGACCCAGGGGGCAAGGGGGTGGGGGAGGGGGTCGCTAACGCGACTGGCCCTGCCTGGAAAAATCTCAATTTTCGATTTTTCAGATGTTTTTAAAAATCTCCAGTCCAAAATTTGGTTGCCCGCCAACTTTCGAATTGCC
>CAWAZE010000020.1:0-81075 GCA_963786405.1 uncultured Acidobacteriaceae bacterium
TCACCGCCACAGGACACTGGCGCGACAGCTTCGACATCACGCTGCCCGCGGGATACGTCGTCGATGAAACACCCGACGCCGTTGCCCTCGATCTGGACTTCGCAAGCTACCACTCCACCGTCACCGGCAAAGACAACCACCTCCACTACGAACGCGATTACGTCGTCCGCCAGGTCGAGATTCCCGCCGACAAAGCCGGCGATTTTCGCAAGCTCCAAGGCACAATCCTCGCCGACGAAAAAGGAACCGCAGTCCTTAAAAAGCAATAGCGTTGAACTCGCCCCTTGTCGACTTGTCATTCTGAGCGACCGCCGTCCGCCGTGGCGGACGGCGGGAGTCGAAGAACCTGCATTTGCTTTCGCCTTTACCCCGCACGAACTGCATCTCTTTCCGTTAACCATCATCCATTCATTGAAGCCGTCACCACTCTTTAAACTGGGACCCCAATGAGCCATCCTCTCTTTTCGCCCCTGCAGCTTCGTTCGCTCACCTTCGCAAACCGCATCGGCGTCTCGCCGATGTGCCAGTACTCCTCGCACGATGGATTCGCCACCGACTGGCATCTGGTCCACCTCGGCGCCCGCGCGCAGGGAGGCCCCGGCCTCGTCATGATCGAGGCGTCCGCAGTTCTGCCCGAAGGCCGCATCTCCTCTGCCGACCTCGGCATCTGGAAAGACGAACACATCTCCCGCCTTAAGCAGATCGCCGCCTTCATTCACTCGCAGGGCGTCCGCGCCGGTATCCAACTGGCACATGCCGGCCGCAAAGGCAGCATGACTCCGCCTTTCATCGGCGAGCGCCTCCTCTCACCAGAGGAGGGTCGCTGGCAGACCGCCGGTCCCAGCCCCATTGCCTTCTCCCCGAAATACGACGTACCCCAGCCTCTGGACCAGTCCGGCATCAGCGCCGTCGTGCGCGCATTTGCTCAGGCCGCATGCCGCGCCAATGCCGCCGGCTTTGACTTCGTCGAGATTCACGCGGCTCACGGCTACCTTCTCCATGAATTTCTGTCGCCCCTTGCCAACCAGCGCACCGACGCGTACGGCGGCAGCTTCGACAATCGCATCCGCCTGCTTCTCGAAGTTGTCGACGCTGTCCGCGCCGAATGGCCTGCTCATCTCCCGCTGTTCGTCCGCATCTCGGCAACCGATTGGTCCGAGGGCGGCTGGTCCCCCGACGAAGCTGTGGAACTGGCGCGCCACCTGCGCGCTCACGGCGTTGACCTCGTCGACGTCTCCTCGGGTGGCCAGGTTCCCGATGCTCGCATCCCCATCGGCCCCGGCTTCCAGGTACCGTTCGCAGCCCGCATCCGGGCTGAAGCCGGAATTCCCACCGCCGCCGTCGGCATGATCACCGAACCCGCGCAGGCTAATGAGATCGTGGCCTCCGGTCAGGCCGACATGGTCTTTCTCGCCCGTGAAATGTTGCGCGATCCCTACTGGCCCCTTCACGCTGCGATCGCTCTCGGCGAAGAGGCCAGTTGGCCGGTGCAGTATCTCCGCGCTGCCCCACCTCGCTCGCCCGCGCGCACCACAGTCGAACGCCCCGAAACGACGCCCTGAGGGTCGCGCCTCGGCTTCCACCCTGCCTCTCTTTGCGCACGGTGGGTCAACAACTGCTCTTGCCCTCACTTTTTGCTTCACAAGGAGTGCAAAGAGTGGCCTATACTGCGTCTAAGAGGTCCCACCCACTAGGGATTGTGGGGACCCTTGGAATCTGATATGGCATCGCATCCGTCCCCAAAGCGCGCCCCAGAATCGCCGTCCATTCCCGACCGTCTCTATTTCAAAATCGGAGATGTCGCGCGCATCTGCAAGATCGAAGCATACGTGCTGCGGTTCTGGGAGTCGCAGTTTCCGCAACTCAAGCCCAACAAGAGCGGAACCGGCCAGCGTCTTTATCGAAAGCGCGACGTCGAAATCGCGCTTGAGATCAAGCGCCTCGTCTACAGCGAAGGCTATACGCTCTCCGGCGCTCGTCACGCTCTCGGTCAGGCCCGCCGTTCGGAGTCGGCCCCATCGGCCGAGGAGCCTGTGTCCGGCAAGAAGCGCGACAGCGTAGCTGCCACCATCGGCCGGGCTCGCGCCGAGTTGCGCGAGATCGCCGGCATGCTCGCCGACGCGCCTCACCCGCAGCAGCCTCTGCGCCGACGGCCGCGCGTTTCTCCAATGTCGCAGGCCACCGGCTCGCTCTTCCCTTCCTGACGCGGCGAATCGCCGCCCCAGGCAAGCTTTCAACGCTTCCCAGACGTCACTTCGGCGTCGCTGCTGCTGCCGGCGTTTGTGCGGCCCCAAGAGCCTCGACGCGTACCACCTTGCACTTCGTCTCTTTTCCCGCCATCGATTTCAGCTTCACCTTGTCGCTGTCAATCTCATACTGGACGTTATTGCCGACCACATAATCCGTCGCCTTGAGCTTCGTACCCTCGGCCGTGCGACACGTGTACTTATTCCCGCCGGTCTCAAAGGCGAAGTCGAACCGCTGGTTCTTGTCCTTCTTGTCCGTGGTGCCGGCAGGCTGCAGGTCGTCAAGCTTGGCCGTCCCCTTCTGTTTGGGCCCGGCCGTCGCAGGCAGAGCGCACATCAGCACCAGCAGCACAGCCGCAATCTCTTTACGCATCATCATCCTCCGCAGAAACAATATGCTCCCTCTGACCTCTGGAGAGCGGTGCCTCTCGAATGCAAAAAACACCCATCCGCAAGAGTCTATGCAAAATGCCGGCAACAGGAAACTGGCATAACTTCCAGTGCTGCGCGGACGGGGGTCTGTCCGCAAGGCCTGCCGCATCCCTTTCGGAGGATCGCTCACCTCACGTTCGTCCAGTCCAGAACAACCTTTCCCGCCTGCCCTGACGTCATCGCATCAAACCCTTGCTGATATTCGCTGTACGGGAACCTGTGGGTGATCACCGGCGAGATGTCCAGGCCGCCTTCCAGCAGCACGGACATCTTGTACCACGTCTCGTACATCTCGCGCCCGTAAATGCCTCTGATCGTGAGCATGTTGAAGATCACCGGGCGCCAGTCCATCGGCGTACTCTTCGCCGGGATGCCCAGAACCGCGATCTTCCCTCCATGGCTCATGTTCGCGATCATCTCGCTCAGGGCCTGGGAACTTCCCGACATCTCCAGTCCGACATCAAAGCCCTCTGTCATCTTGAGACTCTTCTGAACATCTTTCAGTGGCGTCTCATTCGGATTCACCGCGAGCGTAGCGCCCATCTTCCGCGCAAGTTCAAGCCGGAACGGATTCAGATCGGTAATGACCACGTGTCTCGCGCCCGCATGTTGCACCACCGGGATGGCCATGATCCCGATCGGTCCTGCCCCGGTGATCAACACATCCTCGCCCAATACCGGAAAAGCAAGCGCTGTGTGCACCGCGTTTCCAAACGGGTCAAAGATTGCAGCCACCTCCTGATCTACGCCCGCATGATGGCGCCAGATATTGGTCATCGGGAGCGAAATCAGCTCGGCAAAAGCGCCCGGGCGATTCACGCCAACCCCTTCCGTGGAGGCGCATAGGTGGCGTCTCCCCGCCAGGCAGTTCCGGCACCGGCCACAGACAACATGCCCCTCGCCGCTGACAATGTCCCCTGGAAAGAAATCGTTGACGTTCGATCCCACCGCGACAATCTCGCCCACAAACTCATGACCGATGGCCATCGGCACCGGAATGGTCTTTTGCGCCCATTCGTCCCACTCGTAAATGTGGACGTCAGTTCCGCAGATTCCCGTGTATCGCACGCGAATCAGAACGTCGTTGATGCCGATCGCCGGTTCAGCGATGTCTTCCAGCCAAAGACCTCGCTCCGCTTTGCTCTTCACCAGTGCCTTCATCGAGAGTCTCCGTCTCAAATCCGATTCATCGGAAGTCTACTGGTTCAGGCGGTTTTGAGCGAAACACGGCAGTCTCCCATTACTTTTTAGCGTACTGTCTCTGAAGTTCACGGCATGTATATTGCTGTCATCCTGAGCGGAGTTTGGCCGCATTTTGGCCAAACGGAGTCGAAGGACCTGCGGTTGCTTTTCGCAAAGTAGCCCGAAACTTCAGAGACGGGGTCGCACAAATGAGGCTCCGGGATGTGTTTCGAGCACAATCGCCTTTTTCCGCAGCCTCTTTAGCCCTGAGGAATCCTCAGCACTCGTCTAGTTGATTCGCAGGTCTTCCAATCGTATGGGTATCGCATTCCAGGTCGCATTGCAGCTTGCGGGTGATGCGTACTGAAAATCGAACACGACATTGTGATTGGGGTCCAGTCCAACCAGCCGCGCCGCTGCCCCATTGTTCGCATCAGAGAAATCGACCAGGTACGATTTTCCAGGCGATTCGTAGCTGCTTCCACAGAATGCCGAATAGATGCTCTGTCCGTAGTTGAAGCCCCAGACCTCATGAGCCGTCATCGCCGCAGTGTTCACGGAGTAGGCGGATACTTCGCTATAGGTCCGGCTAAGACCGACAGGCTCTCCCGACGGTTGATTTAGACTCGCCGTCCCATCGTTGAAAACCATGACGTAGCCGTCCGAAGTCATGGATACTCCATGTTGACCGATAGGATAGTTCCCTCCCGCGTCTAACATGAGGGCCTTCGCTCTCAGTGACGGAAAGGTATACCAGTATTTCGTAGGATCGCCAAAAATCCAGACGATTTCATGAGTTGCATAATTCACCTTCACCAGGAAATTCTCCCGGCTGGAGACAATAACGGTATTGTCGCTTGGGTCATAGGTACTGGCGTTCAGGTGAAACCAGTCGACGCCTTGGCGCACAAACGCACCCGGGTCGTCTCCATTCTTCTGCATGTAAGTCCTCAATATGTCCGCCATATCAAAGACCTGAAGCGGAGGCTGATTTGAAAACGGCGAGATTTCAGCGACGATATCGTCAATGCTGTTGCCAAGATCGTCCGTTCCGTTGAACTCGGCCAAAAGACCGTGGGGACCGGGATCAATGTTATGGGTAAACGAGGCCAGAGCAGGTTGTGGAAGATTGGTTGGCAGGTTTGCCTGTGTGCCATCGAATTGAAGCGATGTAACGGCTGCAGAGAACTCACTCCCATTCACAAACTCCCCGTTTTGGAAATAGACAGATTCCGAATCGGCTACCCCCGGGACCGCCCAACGCACCTGCCCATCGGTATCGACGATGACCGGTGAATCAATCAGGGACTTCAATATGAAGAAGTCGAACCCGAGGGTACTTCCCGGTGCTCTGGCTTTGATAATCGTCGGGTGAGTGTAGATCCCCGTCGGATCTGCGTAGGGCTGAGTCGCAATCTGGTATTGCAGTTGCTGTACAGAGCCGTCATCGAATACAAGTTGGAAACTTACTTGATTTTGATAGCCCGCGTATAGGCCAATGACCGGGAGGTTGATCAAATTGTCCTGCACGTAGCCACGACGAAACAGGGCGGCCCTGCTCCATGTAACGATCGCCGGTTGAGAAACCGAATTCGGCATGGGAGAGATGGTGAATTGTACGGTGGAAATCTGGGAGACACTTTGCCCGGAGAACCGAACGGATGCAATGAATGGAGTAACACCCGGCTGACTGCCAACGATGACGATGTCGCTCTGTTGTGCGTCAGCATTGCCTTGAGTTTGCGAGGAATTCATTGTTCCCCGCCCACATCCGTAAAGGGCCAGACTCAGACCGACGGCCAACCCACGCTTGAGAGTGGTCCCGATCGATGTCTTAATCATGTCGCAGTCCTCCTCGTGAAACCAAAATTGGCTCACTTGAAATCGGTTGTGCCGTCAACGTTTCATTTGTCGGGCGCGGCGAGAACGCGATCAACACATCCATATCCAAACTTGGAGTAGTCTTTCCGCCGGCAACAGCCCGTATCGCAATAAGCGGTCGACGTGCAATAGCCGCGGTCTCGTCAACGGTTCATGCTTCGACCCCGTTGCGAGACACTATCTGTCACTCTGTCAAAGACAATTTGCAAGCACGCGACTCCCCCTTCCGGTTCTGGATGGCAACCGAATCGGCGCAAGGCACAGCCTGTTTTCTTTCGCTTGCAACTCGGATGGATGGACTGGCCGAAAGCTTAAAGAGCCCTTCCTCCACTTCGCGCGCAGCGAAGGGCCCCAAGGCACCAGCTGCTTCGTTCGCAAGCCTAACTGGGTATGGACGAGGAAAGTCGTCCGAAGCTTACACAATGCAGATCAGAATCGATCAGCTCACGGCTATTGCCCAATCTGTGCCAGAGCAGCCCGCAAGGGAGCATCGGAAACTCGAATCAGTCCAACTTGAGGATGGTACATCTCAAGAATCAGGAGAATCGCGCCGCACACGGCCAGTGCGGCCACAAACAAGCCGGCAAGAACCGTCGGGTTGCGAGGGGCAAATATTCCGAAACTCAGGAATAACACGATCAGCCAGGCCCCAAGCATGCACAGCAAGAGGTTGGGAATGGGAACGGCATTCTGCTCAAAGATCAACCAGCGTGTTTGGCCCAGTTGGAATACCACACTCAAGGCCTGCGCCTTCAAAGATCTTTGATTGTCATCTTTCGGGGAAAGGCGCCTGTATCCCTGCAAAGATATCCTCCCGAAATCGGGCCCCGGACTTGATATCGACGTAGGCTTTATTGGATTTGTTGAACCCCTGCAAATACCCATCGTCACCCAATAGATTGGCCAGACCGTCACGCAGGCCAGAACGCAGTTCTCTCGTTTCCGGCCCATAAAAAGCCAGCACTTGGTCAAGAAATATGTAGTTTGCGGCGAGCTGGGTGACCTCGCCGTTTTGCGTATCGTAGAAATTCTTGGCCGAAGAAATCAGCAACCCCAGCGCGACGGCCACAGTAGTCGAGACCAATCCCATCGCCAGCCTGACGACGTCTTTGGACTCCTGACTGAGGTGGCTAATGGGCAGCTTGGGTGAAACAAAGATGCCGAGCAGCGCGGTCGAAGAGACGCACAGGAATACGATCAGGGTTATAACAAGAGGACTCATGATCTGAAGGTGAAACGGGGCCTGACTCCGCCATCCGCGGCGACCGGAACCAGCAACACGAAGTCGAGCAGGAATCTTACACCATCCCAGCGTCTCCTGTGCTCACCCCCTTCCCGCGTGTCATGTGTGAATGCCGAGTGAATTGCCAGAGACCCAATCGTGTCGGTATTGGCATACAAGGCGAAATCGAATTGCTACCGCATCATCGTCAACAACCGTCAACACAGTGCCCGACTGTCAGTTTTGGCAGTAGTCGCCCTTGTCTTGCCGGAGCAAATTCGCAAGGTATAGCACGCCAAGATCAGAGGATTCAGCCATGGATCAGAAAACCGGAAGCGGAAAGTACGAGCAATTGCTTTCCAGATGCAAGAGTCTTGAACCAATTCCAACAGCCGTAGCTCATCCATGCGAAGCAACCGCCCTGGCCGGCGCGTGTGAGGCGGCGGAAGAAGGCCTCATTATTCCGATCCTGGTTGGTCCAGCCGACAAGATTGAGGCAATTGCCAAAGCGGAGGGGATCGACATTGGCAAGTTCCAGGTTGTGGACACCCCTCACAGCGAAGCATCCGCGGCGAAAGCCGTTGAACTTGTCCGGGGAGGGCAGGCAGAGCTCCTCATGAAAGGCAGCCTCCACACGGACGAATTGATGGGGGCAGTGGTCTCACGCGATCGAGGGCTGCGCACCGGGCGCCGCATCAGCCATGTGTTTGTCATGGATGTCCCGACCTATCACAAGGTCCTCATCGTGACCGATGGCGCAATCAACATTGCTCCCGTTCTGGAAGACAAGGTCGATATCTTACAGAACGCGATCGATCTCGCGGTATCCCTTGGCATGGAGAGACCAAAGGTGGCGATCCTGGCTGCCGTAGAGACCGTGACCTCGAAGATGCCGGCCACAATCGATGCCGCATCTCTCTGCAAAATGGCTGACAGGGGGCAAATCAGGGGCGCTCTCATCGATGGACCGCTCGCTTTCGATAATGCGATCAGCAGCGATGCAGCGCGGACCAAGGGCATTCACTCTGAAGTGGCCGGCGATCCCGACATCCTGCTCGCTCCGGATCTCGAAGCCGGCAACATCCTTGCCAAGCAGCTTACGTTCCTCGCGAACGCGGATAGTGCGGGTCTTGTCCTCGGCGCAAAGGTTCCAATCATTCTCACCAGCCGCGCCGACAGTGTTCGCGCGCGCATTGCTAGTTGCGCAGTCGCCATGCTCGCAGCACACGCAAGGCGCGGGAAGCTTAGAGTCAATCCACAGGCTTGACACGGCGAGGGGCGCATCGTTCATGTAGTTTTTAATCCTGTGGCCCGTAGGACTACACTCGAAGTATGCCGCCGTTAGCAATGATGCAGATGAGATACGACGAGAACAGCGTCCCCGTCTCTGCGAAGTGTTCCATGTGCGGGGCGTTAATGCCTCAAGGACAACCACGCATCGTCAATCCAATCGATAATGTTGCTTGGTTCACGACTCAATTCGACCTTCACGTTGCGCAGCATCATCCTCCGAATACTGCGCAGGCTTTCCATGGTGGTAGGAAGAAACCAGCCTCCTAGGGCCTGTTGCACCCTCTGGGGGTGACGGGGGCCGATTTTTGGCGCCGCTTACGAGGGCAGGTCGGAACATCCGCGCTGAACATCGGTGGCCAACCACACCCGCATCGCGTTGGATCTGCGGGGTCTGGGTAAGACCGTATACCACTCAGAAACGTGACCTAACCCCGGATTGCCTGTTTCAATGCGGCGCCGCTTCTCCTGACATCCCCACGTCCATTCGTTTGGACCTGCTAAAACATGAACTTCAATGCAAACTGCACCTGGCGCGGAGTCCCCGCCGCCAGGATATGGTTGAATGTCGGCGAACTGATGTCGCAGTCGGGCAAAAAGAAGTTCGTGCGGTTCAGGATGTTAAACAGCTCCGCGCGGAACTGGAGCTGCTTCGATTCGGTCACTTTGAAATTCTTAAGGGTGGCGAAGTCCCAGTTGGCATAAGCCGGACCGATATTCACGTTGCGGCCTTCCGTGCCAAACTGTCCCGCGTTGGCTGTGGGATCAAGTCGCTGTAAAGCGCTGGAGTTAAGCCACTCGTTAACCGTACGGGGCCCGTGATTGGGGTTGCCGACGAGATTGGGTCGCTGGGCGGAGAAACCGGTGATCTCCGGCGCGCTGCCTTGCGCCGCAACATCATTCGAGTCGAAGACGGTGAACGGCGTGCCGCTCATCAACGTGGCAATGCCATTCAACTGCCATCCGCCTAACGCTGACTGGTACCAGTTCTGAGGATGGTTCCAGAACGGGAGCGCCCATACATAGCTCCCAACGAATCGGTTGCGCGCGTCGAAGAGCGACGGCCCACGCTCTGCTCTAAGATCGAACGGATTCTGGGCGAGATCGTTCTCGCCTGCGACTGGCTTTGCCGCCGATCCGGTTATGTTGAATGACGAAACATCGTCGATCGCCTTAGACCATGTGTACGACAGGAGAAATGACAGCCCGTGGCTGAACCGCTTGTGTAGCGACGCTTCCAACGCGTTGTACGACGAATTGGCGATGCCAGCGATTTCGCCGGTAGATGAATACTGGCAACTGCTCGGCGAATCGGCGAGCGTGCAGCCGGAATAAAGCCGCCGTTGATCGGCATTGCTGGAATTCGAAATTGGCTGGCCGTCCACGGTTCCGGGGACGAACACGGCTGGATTCGCTTCGATAAAGCGGGGCAGGCGCGTTCCCTTGGTGCCGACGTATCCGATCTCGAACAGCCAATCGGCCCCGAACGACTGCTGCAGGTTCAAGTCCCAATCCTGCGTATAAGGAAGAGTCAACGTCGGCGACAGCGTCAGGTTCGTGAGTGGCTTGGAAAATGTCCCTGGGGCCGGAGGATTGCCGTTGAACGGATCCGCGAAGTCCGGCAGGCTCACCTGCGGCGTCCCCAGGTACGGAGGCGCACTGATCGGCGCCTGCAAAGGTCCACCCTGTCCGGTGTAATAAGGCTCATAGAACATGCCGTACGCCGAGGTTATCAGCGTTTTGCCATTGCCGATCGGATCCCAGGCGATGCCAACGCGCGGCGCAAACGCCTTATAGTCGGTGGGGATCAGGCCGGCGGGAACCCCGGAATCGCCCGGATACAGCAAACCCGCCGGAGCATCCGGCATGACCGTGGACTGCTTCCCCGGCTCAAACAGCGATACCCGATTTCGAAGTTCGGTGGACGGCACGGGCAACTCGTAGCGCAGTCCGGCATTGATTGTGAATCGCGAGGCGACTTTGTACGTATCCTGCACGTACCCGTTCGCATTGTTGCCGCGAATATTGCGCGAGAAATCGCCGATGCCTTGCAGGAAGACGACAGGCTGCCCGGTGAGGAAGCTGGCGAACGCGTCGGTTACCGGGAATGGGGCGAATACGAAAAAGCCGTTGGTTGCGATCCCTTGCAGCACGTTGATTTGCTGATATTGGTATCCGCCGCCAAATTTCAGCGTGTGCTTACCACGCACCCAACTCAGCGATCCAGAGAAATCGAAGACGTTTTCGTAGGTGTCGCGCGGGCCGGTAATCGGATTACCGACCAGGGTGTAGCCACTCACCTGGATGAACGGCGGTCCAGTGGCAACATCGAGACTCGGCGTGTATTGGAATCCAAAGCTCGAGGGTGGCTCATGGTTCTGAGACTCGCCGAAGAGGAACTTGTTGCGCAGAAACGAGAATCGCCCCACAGCGATGAGGCTTGGCGAAAAAGCGTGCGTATCTTGTGCGACAAAGCTCTGCGCGCGCTGGTTTTCGGCCACGGGGAAGCCCGGTACGCTGGCGCCGCCCGGTGATAACGGACTGAGCTGGGAGAGCTGGAAAAACATGTAACTGAAGTTCAGCGTGTCGCGGGGATTGAGGTAATCGTCGACCTTGATGCCGAACTGATCTGTATCATTGCTTAAAATTTGCGTTGTGGCGAACAGATTCGTACCGGCGTTCGGAAGCGGGAAGAAGGGCAGCAAGTTGTGTGAAACGGGGTTGAACTGCTCCGACGGCACCAGGTTATTCGGGTACGGTGCATTGGCGAAGACGTTGAAAAGCTGGTTCGCCGGGTTGTTGCAGAAGCCCTCCGTAAAGCCCTCAGGGCAGAGTTCCGAGAAGTCGCCGGCGCGCTCTTTCACCGATGGCACTGTAGTGAGCGCCGACACGCCTTGGCTATTGCGAAAGCCTTCATAGAAGCCAAAAATGAATGCTTTATCCTTTTTGATCGGCCCGCCCGCGGCTGCGCCAAACTGGTTTTGCTTCAACGGCTCCTGCGTCTGCGCGAAATAGTTGGTCGCATCAAATGCGTCGTTGCGCAGGAACTCCCATAGTGTCCCGTGAAGCCGGTTCGTGCCCGACCGAGTGATGACATTCGTCGTCGATCCTAGCGAGCCTCCGAACTCGGCATTCGCGCTGTGCGTGATGATGCGGAACTCGCTGATCGCGTCCACCGGCGGCTTAAGGACGAATCCGCCGTCAACTCCGTTGAAGTTGTTCGCGCCGTCAATGAGAAAGTTGTTTGATTCAGGTCGCTGGCCATTGACCGCATAAGCCTGTCCGTTGCGTAGCGACCCGCCCGCTTCAGCTATGCCGGGCGTCAAGGGAACGACTCCAGGCTGCAACAGGCCAAGTTGCGAGAAGTTGCGTCCGTTCAGGGGCAGATCCTCCAGCTCCTGCTGTTGCACTACCTTGCCCATGCTGGTGACGGTGGGCTCAATCAGCTCGGCATCGGAGCTCACCACCACCTGCTGCTTTTCCGATCCGACCGCGAGATGAGGCGAGATCGAAGCCGTCTCATTCACGTTGAGCGTAATGCCATCCTGCATGTATTCCTGGAATCCGTTCGCTGCGACCTGCAGGTGGTAGTGTCCGACCGGGAGTTCCAGAAGGACGTAGCTACCGTCGCGATCGGTGGTCGTCGCGCGAGACAGGCCCGTTTCCGCCTGCCGTGCGGTAACCGCAGCGCCTCGAATGACAGCGCCGCTTGGGTCTGTAACGGTTCCGCGAATGTTTCCTGTGATCTGCTGAGCAGATAAGCTGATGCAAGAAAGTGCTACAAATGCCAGCACGCTGCGAACCATGTTCATGTTGTTTTCGGCCTCTCCAGAAGACTGAGCACTACAAACAGAGTGACGTCGTGGTTCGCGTGGAACCGGTCGACATGATGGCCATGACGTATGCGCCACAAAACGTGCGCATCGTCAAAGGCTCCATGAGTTAGAGAATGCTGGCGGGGATCACCAGGAGCAGGGCTCCGCCCAAGTTCAGGGGAAGAAATCGCGTGGAGGACTGCTCGGATGAACGGTAGTAGATAAGTCGATGCGCTGTCTTGCATCGGTCGATGGGTAGGTAACTCAATCCTTAGGTGGAGTCTCACCGTAATCAGCCCATGCCTTACGCGCAAAGTCTGCGAACTCGGCCAAACGCCAGAGGCGGATTTGCCTCCCAGAACCGAAGGCTTGGTCACTATGACTGTGTCGCAGGAAACGGAACCAAACTCACCCGCGAACCAGTGTTGTTCACCTGTTCCGCCATTCTTGCCGCGTGATGACGAGGAGTGCGATCTTCGGCAACCTGAACTCCACGGGATCTGAAGTATGTAGTGAGGTTCAGTGAAACCTGGGCCGCCCGTTCAAGCGGGATAAAGTGGCCAGAGTCGAGCATAATCAATTCGCGAACGAGTAATCAGTTCGGCCGCCCGGTAAGCAAATGACTCCGGCAGAACATCGCGAGAACCGTGAATCACGAGCGCGGGGCAATCCAACGACTTGAGGAGCGAGGGGAAGTGCTGAAGAACAACCTCGGGCCTGCCCCAGCGCACGAGTCGCATGAGCTTCCAGGGACCGGCAATGCCTGAAAAGGTTTTGTAGAAACTGGCACGCTGAGAAGTGTTATGCGCATGCGGAATGGCCCGGCGCATGGCTATTTGCCAGAAAATCGCGTGCACCAGCGGGGCTGTGAGTTCGCCGAGAATGGGCTTGCGCAAAAGTTCGAGAAGAAAGAAGGGTTCCAGATCAGGGAATATGGCTGGCGACAGCAGGGCCATGCAGCCAACTCGCATGGGAAACTGGTGAGCATACTTTCGCTGGTCCCACCTCCGACAATTGAGCCGAAGACCATCGTCTTTGGCAAGGACAACTACTCAATCTTCTCGGCGTGACGCCGGTCAGCAGGTTGAGTTGCTGCGTCATTAGTTGGTTCGCGTAAGTTGTACTTCCATCTAAAGGATGATTCAAAAGAGGGCAGGGGATAGGTAAACTGTCCGTCGATGATCGCCATTCGTCAGAATTGCGCTACAAAACGCCTGAGCTTCGCATTTTGCGTGTTCATGGCCAGCCTTGTGATGCTCGCACTGGCGGCCTATCCAATTTACGTCATTCGTCCTTTTCGGGAACAAGACCCCGCGGCACTGCAGCGTGCGCTCTGGGTGCTATTGCACAACAAGCCAATTATGTTCGGACTCTTTTTGTTGATTGCAACGCCAGCGATTCTTGCGTGGAGACGCTCCGGGTGGGTTGCGAAGCTGGTGCTCGGGTCAACTATCTGTGTCACTCTGATCGCGGCTGTTTCGGCATGGATCAACCCTTACGAACATATGTTCCACCCGTTTGGCGCGCCACAATACACTTCAATTGAACACGCCAGTCTCGATCCCTCCGACATGGTTATCGCGGTTACGCTGGGTGGAGATAGCCGCGCGTATGGAATTCGCGAGATGGGCTACCATCATATCGTCAACGACCGGCTACACCAATTGCCGATTGTCGTCACCTATTGAACGCTTTGCCATACGGGTCTGGTCTGGACCCGCAGCATAGACGGACGCGAGCTGCATTTTCACCTTGCGGGCATCAATAATCAGAATTTTGTGATGCGCGATGAGGAGACAGGCAGCTATTGGCAGCAAATCACCGGAACAGCAATCGCTGGTCGTTTAAAGGGTAGGAAGCTCACTCTGGTTCCGCAAGATGAGCTCACGTTTGCACTCTGGAGGAAGGAACAACCGACTGGGACAGTTTTGGCGCCTTTGCCGCGCTATGCCGCAAAGTACGAAAAGGCGACGTGGGAGACAGAGTACGCGAAACTCCCGACTGTGATTCATGGCCCGAAGGGGACACTCCCTGACAGGGAAACGATCATCGGCATCGTGAACAATGGCGAGGCGAAAGCATATCCAATCGCGAATCTGACAGTTCAATCGCCAGTGCTGCTCGACGTTGTGGGCAACCAACCGGTAATGCTCGTGCTGGGTCCTGATGGAAAATCTGTGCGCGTGTTTTCGCGCGAAGTCGCTGGACGATCACTTGACTTCTACGGCGGCGGGAGTTCAGGAGATTCCTGGATGCTGATCGACACAGCGACTTTAGGCGAGTGGGGATTTGATGGCTGTGCTCTTTCTGGCGATATGAAGGGCCAGTGCCTCACGCGGATTGATGCGCTGAAGGATTACTGGTTCGATTGGCAGAACTACCATTCAGCACACGAGTATCTACCGGCACTGAATTTGGCATGACGCCCGGCCCACGGTCTGGAAGGCTTTGGCCGCTGTCAATTGCTTTACCCTGCTTCGATCGCAAGTTGCACACGTTAAGCTGGCGGAAGCGCGTGTGAGTCGAACACACCGTCGCCCGTTAAGGACGACCGCCGGTTTTGAAGACCGGGAGGATCACCGGAGCCTAAGCACTTCCGTTTTATGACTCTCTCACATGCTACCTTGCCCTGGTTGCAAGGCACGGAGGGATGATAAGAATGGAAGGACATGGGCTTGGATCAGACACAATCGGTTCGCTTGACTCAGCAGGTGAAGGCCGGCGGTTGCGCGAGCAAGCTCCCGGCCGGATCTCTCCGCCAGGTGCTTTCCGGGCTTCCGACGCAGGCCGATCCAAATCTACTGGTCGGATTTGAGACTTCCGACGATGCCGGCATCTACCGTATCGGTCCGGGAACGGCGTTGGTGCAGACCGTCGACTTCTTTACCCCGCTGGTGGATGACCCATTCACCTTCGGTCAGATCGCGGCGACCAATGCTCTCAGCGATGTCTACGCGATGGGAGGCCGCCCGCTGACTGCTCTCGCGATCGTTTGTTTCCCGCAGGACGCCGCCCTTGGAATCCTTGAGCAGATCATGCGTGGCGGCCTGTCGAAAATGACCGAGACAGGATGCATTGTGGTGGGCGGGCACTCGGTTCGCGATGCCGAAATGAAATTCGGTTACGCCGTCACAGGTCTCATCGATCCGGAGCGCGTTTACACAAACGCCGGAGCCATCTCAGGGGATATTCTCATTCTCACCAAACCCATCGGCACTGGCGTTATCACGACGGCACTCAAGCAAGGAAAGTCTGAACCAGCCTGGGTGGAGCGCGCCATTCGTTCCATGACAACACTCAACAGCACCGCCTCCACCATTGCGATTGCCTGTTCCGGCGTCCATGCAATCACCGACATCACCGGCTTCGGGCTCATGGGTCACGGCCGCGAGATGGCGTTTGGCAGTGGAGTCACGCTGGAAATCGAAACCGATCAGGTTCCTCTCATCGAAGGTGCGCTCGATGCGGTGGCGCGCCGGCGCGATTCCGGGCGGTCTGCTCGCCAATCGCGACTTTGCTGAATGTGTGGTCGCGGACTCTCCTGGGAGCCGCATTCCGGATGACCTCCGCGCTTTGCTCTATGATCCGCAGACATCGGGCGGACTTCTGATATCTGTTGCTGTCGAAGATGCGCCAACATTGCTCGCGGACCTCTTAAATGCCGGCCTTCCTGCCGCTACCATCGGGCGTGTCTCAGGCGCATTTACCCCGGATGCTGGCGCCTCTGCGATCCTTCTGCGATGATCAGCTACTGAGTCTGAGAGTTCCGCGATGGCAATTCACGATCTGCAACACGAGGACGAAACGCTTCAACAGCTCTTTCGAGCGCTGCCGTCAGTCAACGAAGTCTTGTTGATTCCCGCGTGCCGCTCTTTGCTCGATGCGCACCCGCGCGGCGCAGTGCTGCGTGCGGCCCGCGAGGCTCTCGCCGTAATGCGCTCAGAGATTTCCACCGGGCTGCATTCAGAATCGAGCCTGAAGCAAAGCATCGCCCTGCTGCCCGAGGAAATTGCCAATCGCCTCACAGCTAGTGCCTGTTACTCACTTCGCCCAGTCATCAATGCAACCGGCGTAATTCTCCACACCAACCTCGGCCGCGCACCACTGAGCGGCGGGGCTCTTCGTCACGTGGTTGAAGTAGCGCAGGATTACTGCAACCTTGAGTTCGACCTCGAAAGCGGCCTGCGGAGCCGCAGGGACGCCCACGTTGAATCGCTTGTGTTGCGCGCCTTGGGCACAGCAAGCGCGTCTGCGCCAGATTCCCATCGGCATGGCGTCATCATCGTCAACAATTGCGCTGCTGCTACGATGCTGGCCCTGAATTCGCTCGCCGAAAAGTCCGAAGTCATCGTCTCCCGCGGTGAACTTGTCGAGATCGGCGGAGGATTCCGCATCCCTGAAATTCTTGAGAAATCCGGCGCAATTCTCAAGGAGGTCGGTACTACCAACCGCACCCGGCTCGCCGACTATGAAGGCGCGCTCGGTCCCGGCACAGGTCTTCTGCTTCGCGTCCATCAGTCGAACTTCAGCATCGAAGGATTCACCGAACGCCCTTCGTTACAGGAACTGGTCGAGCTTTCAAAACGTGCCGGTATTCCCCTGTTTGAAGATCAGGGCACCGGCCTTCTGTCCTCGCTTGAGCGCTTTGGGATCAGTGGAGAACCCAGCTTGCTTCAGTCCTTTGAGAGCGGCGTGGATCTCATTGCCGCCAGCGGAGACAAACTGCTGGGCGGCCCCCAATGCGGCATCCTCGTGGGCAGAATCGATCTGATCGACCGCATCCGAAAGAATCCACTCCTTCGGGCGTTGCGGGTTGACAAGCTCACCTACGCAGCGCTCGAGGGCACGTTGCTGGAGCATCTCTCAGAAAAAACGAGTTCCATTCCCGTTGAACGCATGCTCGGTGTTCCGCCTGAGGATCTGATGCGGCGTTGCCGCGAAGTCGCCGGGCAAATCGCTTCCTCACATTTGAATCTCGACGTGGTTCCTGTAAGCAGTCTTGTCGGAGGAGGCACCGCACCCAAGGCTACTCTGCAAAGCTGCGCTATCTCTCTTCGGCACACATCCTTCCCTGCGGTGGAACTTCTTTCAAGACTTCGTAAGCTCGAACCACCCATCATCGGCCGCATTTCAGACGACACAGTTTTGCTGGATCTGCGCACGGTACCTCCTGATTTTGACGAGGAGCTGGCTTCTCTTTTGACAAGCCTGTAGATCGAGCAATCGCAACGCCCGTTTCTCATTGGATAACTTTGAATGACCAATACGCCCAGCTCCATCGTTATCGGGACCGCTGGCCACATCGATCACGGCAAGACGACGCTGGTCCGCGCACTCACGGGCATTGATACGGACCGCCTTCCCGAAGAGAAACGCCGCGGCATCACGATCGACCTCGGTTTTGCTTCCTTTGAACTCCCCACGCCGAACGGATATCCGCTCCGCATCAGCTTTGTTGACGTTCCCGGTCACAGCCTCTTCATACGTAACATGCTCGCCGGAGCTGGCTGTGTTCCAGCAGTCATGCTTGTTGTCGCGGCCGACGAAGGCATCATGCCGCAGACGGTGGAGCACCTCGCCATCTGCGATCTCCTCGGAGTCTCGCATGGACTGACCGTCGTTACCAAAGCCGACACCGTCAATGCCTCACAGTTGCAGGAGGTCACGGACTCGATCGAGCGGTTTCTGCAGGGAACGTTTCTCTCCAGAGACCATGCGCCTGTCGTGCCAGCCAGCGCAGCAACCGGCGCGGGTCTTGAAGCTGTGAGAGCAGAGCTACTGAACCTCGCTATGCGCACTCACCTCGACGCCTCGGATGCTTTGATCCGCATGCCGCTCGATCGTTCCTTTGTCATGAAAGGGTTCGGCACGGTGGTTACCGGAACCCTTATATCCGGAACCATCCGTGATGGCGAGACGCTGCACTTGCAGCCCGATGACCGCGCGGTCCGTGTGCGTGGCCTTCAATCACACGGCGAGCCCGTCCCATACGCGCAGCCCGGCTCGCGGGTTGCCGCGAATCTCTCAGGAATCGATGCAACTCAGGTCCGTCGCGGCGAGACACTGGTATCACCCCGAACGCTTTCGTGCTGTGGATACTCTCGACGTTGAAGTGCGCCTTCTCCAGAGCGCGCCTGCGTTGAAGCATCGAGCAAACATTCACTTCCACGCATTCACTTCCGAGACCATGGCATCTGTGTCTCTCTACGGTTACGAAGCGGTTCAACCGGGATCCTTGCGTCTCATGCGCCTCAGGCTTGCCGAGCCAATCGTGCTGGTCCCCGGTGACCGGTTTGTCCTGCGGCAGCCCTCGCCTGCCGGCACCATCGGCGGTGGCCGTGTCCTCGATGCCCACCCGCTACCTCGGCAGCGAAAGTCTGCCACGCAAGGCTGGCTCGAACAGTTGCGTCCAGCCTCTCCAGCCACGCAGCTTTCACTCCGTGTATCCCGGCGCAACGCCAGCGGAATCACTCTTGACGCGCTCTCTGCTGAAACCGGCTTGACCCTCGATGCTATTCGACGTCAGATCGGCCCAGCCATCGAATCAGGAGACATTCATCTCATTTCGAACAATCTGCTTCTGAGCCACGAAGCCTTCCTCATAGTCGCGCACGAAATCACTACCCGCCTTCAAACCGTCGTGCGAATGAAGTCATCCGAGCTGCGCGGCCAGGCGGCCCTCAGTCATCCCATCTTTGACTTCGTGGTTAACTCCCTCGTCCATCAGAAGAAGATCCAGCTCCGTGACGAAACAGTCTCCATTTACAACGCTGGTGTTCCTGCTTCGAATCCGGAAAGCGACCGACTAGCGGCAATCGCCCATGCGTACGAGGAGTCCGGGCTCGCCGCTCCCTCCGTCCTGGAACTTGCCCATCAATTCAGCATAAAAGAGACCGACATGCGTCGCCTTGTTACAGCGCTGCAACGAGACAAGACCATCATTCGGATGGGCAGCAACGACTTGTTTGTCCACTCTGCTGCTCTTAGCCGACTCGCCGCGCAGCTTGCTCCACTTCGCGGTAGCCTGATGGATGTTGCTCGTTTCAAGCAACTGACCGGCCTCTCCCGAAAATATGCGATCCCCCTCCTCGAGTACCTTGACCGCCAGCGCATTACCCTAAAGCAGAACGACCAGCGCCTTATTCTCTAGGTTCTCCGTACACCTCGAGGTGGATGTGCCCACCCAGCCGTCGTGCTATATTGCGGAATACTTCGCAGGAAAAGTGCGTGATAAACCCAGACAACGAAACCAAAATCAAGCTCATCGAAGATCGCGACGCCTCTGGCGAAGTGGCCGCGGTCTACGACGAATGGCGTGCCAAGTCTGGCCGACAAAAAGTACCCGGCATTTTGAAGTGCTTCAGCCACCGCCCCGACTTCCTGCGCGATGTGATCAGATTCAGCGACACGGTTCATTTTTCCCACGGTCATCTGGACCGAAGAACGAAGGAAGCGATTGCGAGCTGGGTTTCGTGGCTCAATCGCTGTCCGTATTGACTGGACTCGCATGCATACTTCCTGCGTGTTCAGGGAGCAGAAGAGAACATGGTGCAGGCGATAGCAAACGGCAAACTGGAAGAAGCCGGCTTGAGCCCCGCAGAGCGTGCCTTGCTTGACTACGTCACCAAGGTGACGGAAGCGGCGTATCGTACCACCAACGAAGATGTTCAGTGCCTCCGGGATCATGGCTGGACGGAACCGCAGATCGCTGAAGCTGTGTATATCACCGCAATGTTCGCCTTCTTCAATCGGGTTGCGGATGCCTTCGGAATAGCGCCACAGGGCTATCTCGAGATGAATGAGATGACGAAGTAGGAAAACCATGGACGGCACAAAGAAGAAGCGGATACGGAATTGGGTTGCCAGTATCGCCGCTCTCTGCTTCGCCGGCTGGCTTGGCCTCGTTGGTTATGTAAATTGGGCCATGCACCAGCCACCCGAGGTCTTCGGCCATGTCATGGCGAAGATGCCTATGCCCGCCTACTTTGTGCTTCCCTTCGAAACTCTCTGGACACGCGCGCGCCACGGGCAATTGAACGTCGGTGACGCCGCGCCTGACCTGGTGGTGAAGAAGCTTGAGGATCACAGTCCGACTGATCTGGCTGCACTGTGGGCGGACCGTCCAGTTGTTCTGGTTTTTGGCAGCTACACGTGACCGCCTTTTCGGCGGGAGGTTCCCGCCCTGAACAAGCTGGCTGATCAGTATCGCGACAAGATCGGATTCTACGCCGTTTACATTCTTGAAGCGCATCCCACTGATGTGTGGCAGATGCGGTCCAATGTTCGCGATAACGTCCTCTTCAGCAGTCCGAAGGACGAGGTTGAACGCGCCTACGTTGCCGGCGCATGTGTGCGCAAGCTGGGCATCAAGTTCCCCGCGCTTGTAGATGGCTTCGACAATCGGGTCGAATCTGCTTACACCGGCTGGCCCGACCGACTCTACCTGATAGGCAAAGGCGGCCGCGTCCTTTACAAGAGCAAGCCAGGGCCCTTCGGCTTTCACCCGGACGATCTGGCACAGGCCATCAAATCATTGCTCCCGGCTAACTGATCACCGCCGCTACCGGGGCTCGCTTATCTTCCGGCGTCAAGGTGCCACCTTCCGCGAGCTTCTTCATGTTGCGGAGCATCTTCTCGAAGAGCAAGCGGTAGGTTCCCACCTGCTTCTGCCGCGCGGCATCGTCTGGCTGCGTGGAGCTGTCCCACACGAGGGTGTAGTAGAGGATAGTGCGGCCTGTTCCGAGCGGGCGCGCTTCCAACGTTCCGTGATACATCGGATACGGACCCGTGGCACGCAAGGGGTGCGTGTAGGTGTAGCTGTACCGTGTTTGTCCGACGATGACTGAATGGCCGGTGGTGCGAACAGCGCCAAGCTCGCCTTCTTTACCGGAGATCAGATCGCAACTCAGAAAACCCCATTCGCCGATGTCGCAAAACTTGCCAATACGCGCCCAGACCTTCTCAACCGGCGCATTGACGAGGATGGACATGGGTGGACTGGCATAGTGCGGATTGGGATTGAGGAACGGAGTGGTGATCGGCGGACGAAGTTTCCCAGCCGGCTTTGGTGGGAGCTTGCCTCCCTCGGCTAGCACCTTCATGTTCTTCAGCCACTCGGCGCAACGTGCGTGGCGAGCGGCAATATCCTTCTGCCGTGCAGCGTCATCGGCAAGGATCGAATCGTCGCGCAGCATGGTGTAACTCAGGCGTGTTGTGACCAGGGTCAGAGCCTCCGCAGCCAAGGTGCCGTGCGGCAAAGGATAAGGCGCGTCCTTGCGCGGCGCCTGGGCATAGGTGTAGCTGTACTGTGTCTGGCCCACCAACACTTCACTCACGATCGATCGCACACTTCCGGGATCGCCATCGCCCTGCAGATACTTGCAGTCCTCCCACTCGGGAGAATTCATCCATTCGGTGATGTCGCAGAAGCCGCCGACCCGTGCCCAAACCTTGGCCACCGGTGCGTCGACTTCGATCGATTCGGTGACTGTTACGTAATGAGGATTCGGGATCTGAAGAGGAGCCTCTGCTGGTCTCTCCTGCGCAGTGCAGCAGCAGAGATGAGGGCACTCGTCGCTAGCAGGCCCATCTGAAGAAATCTCATAGTGTCACTCATTCCTCGTGCCCGGAAATCTGCTATTTCAAGCTGTTATAGTCTTTGTCGCTGACAGGCTCTAACCAGATTGTTTTTCCCTTTTGAGTCGGTGTAACCGCTGTATATGCAAAACTGCTATCCGGCACCGCGCCATGCCAATGCTCTACGCCGGGCGCGCATTTGATTACATCTCCCTTGTGAACGATTCGCACCGGCTTTCCCCGTTCCTGGTAATAGCCAGTGCCTTCGGTGATGAGCAGAACCTGACCGCCCGGATGAATATGCCAATCCAGCTTTGCACCGGGGCCGTAACTTGCCTGGGCGATATTCGGATCAAATGTGGCGTCTCCTACATTGAGCTCGCTAAGCCAGATATCCCCCGTGTGATTCTTTGCGGTGGACAGTTCGCCTTTCGGGAAACCTGAATTCGCTGTTTGTGCTTGAGCTTGGAAGAGCGTTGTCAAGAATCTTACGCGCCGCTCGCTCCCGCAATCTTCGGCTTTGCTTTGCCGCTTTCTCTAGAAAGCCCAATGAGCGCAGAATCGAGTTAATCGAGTCTGAAGGTCAGTCTTCACCGCGTCGGTTGAGCTAACGGGAACCGATAGATGTTTACGCTGATCGGCGCAACCGAGATCGTCCCCGAAGCGCCGCCAATCGGAATCTCTTTTACCTCGACCTGCGGCTTCTGACCAACGTGATTGGCGGCGTCCAGGCTCCTTCCTGTCATCTGCCACAGAGTCGATGGGCCTGCCAGTGGCGTGCCGGTCACGTTCAGATCGAACTTCTGTTCCGATTCCGTCGCATTCACAACAGCAATGGTTAGATACTTACGGTCCGTGGTCAGCGCAGCGAACATGTCGAGCGGATAAGTCGGGCTACCTGGGTTTGTCTTTGGCTGATCTCCTGCAATTGGGTACTTGGGCGCCGGTTGAGGCGAGTTTCCTGAAAGCGCAACCGGGATCGAGCCGAGGTGATCGTCGTAGATCTTGAAAAGGAGTCCCGTCGTGTTGAAGACGGCTTCAGTGCCGTTATAGTCGAGTGTCGAAACGCCCATTGTGAATGCAGACATTTTAAGAAAATCGGTGTATCGAAGCATCTCGTTAAAGACCATGCCATAGGCAAGGGCTAGCTTGAGATTCACAGGCGCACCGCTGTACGCGTACTCGTCGATGGACAGGAATATCTTTTTGTCGAGCATCGCCGGAAAGCGTTTCTGGTACTCCTGCCATTCTTCAGCCTTCTGGCGCACGCGATTTGATGGATATCGCGCCCACTCGAGTAGAGTCTGGTCTGCGTTCAGATACCCGGCCTCGTTCGGCGCATCCGGCGGAAGGCTCTTTGCGTGGTCGTAATCAAAGCGCTTGCCCGCTCTTGCGTACCAATGTTCTGTGAGGCCGTCGAAACTTCCCCAGCTTTGCGCAAGAAGTCCGCCCGTAAAGTCCGCTGCCGAAGCAAACTGGGCCTGCGGGTCAGCCATATGCAGGGCGCGTGCCTGACCTGTGACGGTCATTTCGTCGGGCATTGCACCCGAAGCGAGGAGGGTGATTGACGGGTCGACTTTACGCATCGCCCCCGCAAATTCGTTGGTTTTGAGGACGAAGTACTTCAGATCGGTGCGGCCGATCTGCCAATTCCCGTAGGGCTCGTTTCCAATGTCCCAGAACCTGACATGGTAGGGCTCGGGATGACCGTTGCGCGCGCGTTCTGCGCCCAGGCGCGTGTGAGTGGACCCGTTGATGTACTCGACCTCTTCCGCCGCCGAATGCGCGTCGCCAAAGCCTGCGTTGACTGTGATGTATGGCTCTGTACCAATCAGCTTGCAGAGAGTCATGAATTCGTCCATGCCCACATCGTTCGTCTGCATGGCGTTCCACGCATAGTCAAACATGGGCGGACGCTTGTCGATGTCGCCGACGGAGTCGTACCAGTTCCAATCAGAAAGGAAATTGCCGCCTGGCAGGCGCCACATACCCGAGTGGAGCTGGCGCAACAATGCAATAGTATCGGGGCGAAAACCCTGCACGTTGTCCACCGGCATCAGTGACACGGTACCAATATGAAGATTCCCGGTGCCCATGCCAGTGATTTCCAGAGATGCGGCGTTTGAATCGGCCTGAGATGTGAAATTGAGTGGAAACTTCCTGAACTCATTGGTGAGTGCGGCAAAGGAGATGGTCTGCCGGTCATTTTCGCGTTCACCCCAGATCAGCGAAATCTTCACCTTGCTGCCGGGGGTGCCGCGTAGATAAATCCGGCCCGTATACTTCTTGCCTTTAACCAGAGCGAAGCCCGATTGCCGGATGCCACGCGGCGTGGAGGAGTCGAGCTCAATCCGTGGGCTGTGGTCGCCGACAAACGGCTCGTCCTTGTCCATCACTACAACTTCGTCGGGACCAACAGGGCGCCATTTGCGGAGTTGCATGTTTCGGAATGGACCGCCCTGCTGCTGGACTGCATCAAGTTCCTTGGATGAGATCGGGAAATAGAACTTGCGGTCGTCGAGTATCTCCGACCACAGGCTGCGGTAGATGAGGGTGCGAATGTGCTCGATGAACATGCCAAACTCGTACTTCGAGACCGGTTCAGCAGTCTGTCGCGTATTGACGGTGACCATTAGCGGATTCGAAAGTGCTGGCTCGGACCGCTGTGCGGCAGCTGCAATCGTGCACCCAAGACAAAACGCCTCTGCGGCAAACAGCGCGATCCTTATCCTCATTGAGCTCTCCTGTCCTTCTCTGTCCAATCAGCTCTTTGCTTTCACTTCCCGTGCCAACCCTTAGCTCCTGAGCGTATCCATTGTCTATTCGTGCAAGGTGAAAGGGAACAGTCTGACCTTAACTGTCAGGCAGCAGGTTATCCCCTTCGACTTGTTGATTCAACACGTCGCGAGTGCACTTGCAGCCTACAGCAGAGCTCCCTGTCAATCGCCGAAGGCTCGCATCCGCCACTGACTTGCCATTCCGGAACGAGTCGACGGCGGCGAGCTTTATATCCTGCCACGCACCGCTGACCTTCGGCCGCACGCGGGCATGCACGAAACCACGATCTTGTCTCCGCTGAAGATGAACTGCTCCAGCTCACTGTGCACCTCATCCACACCGGCCCGCGATTGTGCGAGGTATTTCTTCACTCCTTCAACGCCGTGATCGTGTCGCCAGCCGGAACCTCTTTCGCTCGCTGTACTCGATGTCGGGATCGAGCGGCTTCACGCCGCGCCGGTGTCGTGCCTTCGTCAATGAGGCGTTCGATTTCTGACATCGGGATCATGTGCGGTTGGAGGCGAAGCGGCGTGCCGTCGAGGCGCTAGACGCGATGGCGAGGCAGCCTGTGCAGTAGGCACCTAAGGGGACTCGAAATGCACGAAATCGCATCGGGTCCCCACAAAAGTCCCCACAATCCCGCTCCAGACTCGAGAATCAATTTTGCAAGCGATTGATTTTAATGGTCGGGACGGGCAGATTTGAACTGCCGACCCCTCGCACCCCAAGCGAGTGCTCTACCAGGCTGAGCCACGTCCCGACACAATCGAGCCGGCTCGGGTGAGCCGGCTTCTGGGGTCTGAGTTCAGTTTACACCAGCAGCGCGTGATGCGCCCGCACCGGGCCGCCGCGCTCAGTGCGTCGGCGGAACAAATTCCTGAGGCAGCGCCGATCCCTCGCCAAAGAAGAACTGCTCCATCTGATCCACCAGGAACTCCTGCGCCTGCGGAGTCCACGGCTGCAGCCGGTACTCGTTCAGCAGCATCTTCTGCCGGTCCACCCACTCGCCCCAGGCCGCCTTCGAAACATTCTTATAGATCTTCTGGCCAAACTCCGAGTCGAAGGGCGGCTCATCCAGCCCCTCCATCTCCTTCTTATATCGAACACAAAAAACCATGTGCGCCATTCGTCCTAGCTCCTGTCTCCATTGTATTGGATGGCCGGTCAGTCACGCAGGTGACGGTTCAGCATATGGGCCACGGCTTTGAGCCTCAGAACAACCTCTCAAGCAAATCCCGCCATGAGCAATGGGTGCAACGGACTCACTGGCCCGCCTGCCCAACGATTTGGCGGATCTGAATCACCACGAACTCGGCAGGCCGCAGCGGGGCAAACCCGACCACGATATTGACGATGCCGAGGTCGATGTCGCTCTGCGTCGTAGTCTGGCCGTCGCACTTTACAAAATAAGCGTCCTTGGGCGTTGTCCCCATAAAGGCGCCCTTCGCGAACAGCGAATGCATGAACGCGCCTGCGCTGAGCCGGATCTGTGCCCACAGGGGCTCCGCGTTTGGCTCAAACACAACCCACTGAAGGCCCCGATTGAGGCTCTCTTCGATGTACAGCGCAAGGCGTCGCACTGGGACATATTTGAATTCATCGCCGAGTTGGTCGGCCCCATGCAGCGTTCGCGCGCCCCATATCCTGAATCCCGTTGGAAAACTGCGCAGGCAATTGATGCCGAGTTGATTCAACTCTCCGTTTTCGAAATCGTTCAGGGTAGCACTGAGAGTCTCCACATCGACCAGCGTCGCCTCTCCGCCGGCCGGAGCCTTCCACACCCCGCGCGTTGTATCGATGCGCGCATACACTCCGGCGATTGCACCGCTTGCCGGCATGACTTGCGGTCCACCCTCATCAACCGGATCTACCTCCATCAGCCGGGGAAAGTAGAGGGCCGCGTTCCCGCTTCGAGTCCCGACGTAGTCCTCAGTGGCTGTGAACTTCTGCTTCGCAATTTCCGCCGTTGTCCAGTCCTTCGGAGCGTCCACCAGCAGCATCGCACGCCGATTTTCACAATAGACCGCAGCTGCGGTGACTACTTCGGGATCGACGTCGAGCGGATCTGCAGGCGAGCGGTAGGGCGGGATGCAAAGCAAGTTGAACAGGCTGGTCTGCTCAAGGGCATACAAGCCTTTCTGCGAGGTCAGCCCCCCAGACGGGACGAAGTCCGTCGTTTCAAGCCAAAGACCATCGGAGACGCTGGCCGACGCGGCGGCTAACGCGGAGTCCAGAGCCGCCTTGGCTCCTGCCGCGTCTCTCCTGGCCTGGATAAGATCCGCCGAGCGCCCTGAATTCTCCAGCGCAGCCATGGCCTTCAATCGCGATGCGTAATTCTCTTCGCGCGCGCTGAGAGTGTCCATCCCGGGCACAATCGGTTTTCCGGGATCAGGCTCGCCATCGTAGCGAAGCAGTTCCGAAGCGGATGCGAGAACCCTGTCAACCCGGCGTGGAGTGTCCTTAACCGTGAGATTCACATACCGCTCTGAACTATTGGCGGAGTTGTCGCGCACCGTCAGGTTGAACAGGTCCGACGGCGCCAGGCGCAGCGCCACGGCGGCATCGTCTGGAATATTGTCCTGGTCAACTGAGACCCTGAGTGAAACGCCCCATCGTCCTTCGCTGGCGGCGACAAATACCAGATTGCCTGCGGTCAGGAGCGCCCTTGCTGCCGGTGGCGGAACCGGAGGAACGGCCTGCGGGTCTCCGGGGTCGGAATGATACAGCCGGACGATGACCGCCGATGTGCCGCCGTTCCTGAAGAAGTCTCGCACTGCGTATCCAAGCGAACTGTTCGTCCCCAGGTTGCCAAATTGCCGCTCAAACGCCGCTAAGCCGGTAACTTGAGTCGCCTGGTTTACAGGCCCCCGGAAAGGGCTGCCGACAAATGCGGCAATGGACGTATCAACTCCGGGGATCGTTCGAACACCCGTTGCGATCTCCTCAACGTAAACTCCCGGAAACGTGGTTTCAACCGGCATAACGGGTCGCCCCCTGTGCTTGCCATCATCAAGCCTGCACTGGCGTGCATCCAAGCACGATTTGTGTGCGACGTCCCTGTTGGCTTCCGGGCCTGGCATCCCAGTTCCAGCGACACCGAGTCGCAGCAGGTCCAACGAATCGCCCTTCGCACTCACGAGTGTGCACGGCTATTCTCTCTCTATGTGCGGCCGATTCGCTCGTCGATCCACCCAGGAAGTCCTCGCCGACTGGTTCGGCGTCGAACCCGAGGACATGCCCTTCTTCGCGCCCACCTTTAACGCGGCTCCCCAGAGCACCCAGCCCGTCGTACGCCTCAGCGCCGATACCGGCAAGCGCGAATTCGCCCTCATGCGCTGGGGACTCGTGCCCTTCTGGGCCAAGGACCAGAAACTCGGACTAAGCACCATCAATGCCCGCGCCGAAGAAGCCGCCTCCAAACCCCTCTTTCGCGAAGCAATGAAGAAGCGCCGTTGCCTCATTCCCGCCGACGCCTTCTACGAGTGGCAACGTCTCGATCTCAAAACCAGGCGCCCTTTTGCATTCGCCCTTGCCAACGGCGAGCCCTACGCCTTCGCAGGATTATGGGAACGCTGGAAGCCGAGGGAAGGTCCGGTGCTCGAGACCTTTACCATCCTCACCACTGACCCCAACGAACTCGCCGAAAAGGTCCACAATCGCATGCCCGTCATTCTCGACCCCCGCGACTACGATCGCTGGATGGAGCCAGGCGATTCGTCCCGCCCTCCCCTCGACCTCCTGCGCCCCTATGCCGCCGAGAAGATGCGCGCCTGGCCCGTCAACACTCGTGTAGGCAACGTTCGCAATGACGACCCGCAGCTCCTCGAAGAGTGCCCGCCCGATGCCCCGGGGGCAATGAACGAGCCTCTGCAACTCCCCCTCCTGGCGGAATGAGAATCTGCTTGACAACGTCATGCGCCTGGGCTTTCTTTATCTCGATTCAACAATGACGTCTGCTCCGCGCGTCTGCGGCCCCCGGTTCCAATCGATCGGGCCTGCTCGCTCGGAGCGGAGATAAACTCGGGTCCTGACGCGAGTCTCGAAAGGAGCAAGGATGCCCGCATCCGCACAGTCTGGTATATCTGACAACGCCGCCGGAGCCATCGCCTACATTACGTTCATTCCGGCCATAGTCTTCCTTATGATTCCGCCGTACAACGCGAGCCCCTACGTCCGCTTCCACTCCTGGCAGTCAATCTTTCTCTGCGTTGCGGCATTCCTCGTGAACATCGTCCTTGACATGCTCATGCTGCTGACCCTGTTCCTCGCGCCCTTTGCCTGGCTGGCAAAAATCGTCATGGTTCTCTGGATGGTCCTGTGGCTCGTCTGCGTCATTCAAGCGCTTAACGGCAAGCGTTACAAGCTCCCCTTCCTCGGCGACATCGCCGAAAAGCTCTCCGCCCGATAATCAACCTGTGCGCCCTATCCTGTCCCTTGATGGATATCCGCGGCAAGGATGGGATTCCACGACCCGACTCTGACCCTGACCCCTGACCACTGATCACCGTCTCTTCCGCTTCTTCACAAACCGCTTCTTCCCGTGAGCGCCCGCAGCCTTGGCATCCCTGCGCTTCTCCTTCCTGGGCTTCGCGCTTCCCCCCGCCTTCTTCCCCGTCAGCGGAATCCCCTCTTCCACAATCGAAAACTGCAGCCTTCTCTCCTGCGCAAGAATCCTGTCCAGAATCACCTGCACGCGATCGCCCGCGCGAAACTTCCGCCCCCACCGCTCCCCCACAATCTCGTGCGTGTTCTCGCGCCACGTATAGCGGTCGTCGCGCAGCGTGTCGATCGGCACCAGCCCCTCCACAAACAGGTCCGTCAACTCCACAAAGAGCCCATACTTCGTGGGATTCAGCACCAGCGCGGCAAACTCCTCGCCCACGCGATCCTGCATGAACCGCACCTTCTTCCACTCCACCAGCTCGCGCTCTGCCTCCGCAGCCCTCCGCTCCGCCTGGCTCGACTCCTCAGCAATCTGCGCCAGCTCCCCCTCAGCAATCGGCGCTTCTACTCTTCTTGACTTGTCATCCTGAGCGGAGGCGCGCAGCGCCGCAGTCGAAGGACCTGCATTTCCACTTCAGCGGGAACGGAGCAACGAATCTGGGTGCCCCAGGTCTCGCATTTGGAGACCTGGGAAACCACGAACCCAAGTCCCCCCTCATGCGGATGCCTCCACGGCGAGCTGTGCCGTCCCTCCGCAACCACACCTCGCCCCTTCACGCCCTCCTGCAGCAAAGCCTTCGTGATCCGATGCACAATCAGATCCGGATACCTTCTGATCGGCGAAGTGAAGTGCGTATACGTCGGCGCAGCCAGCGCAAAATGCCCCTCGTTGATCTCCGAGTAGCGCGCCTGCTTCAGCGATCGCAGCATCAGGTAGCTCAGAATCCGCTCCTCCGGCTTGCCCTCGATCCGCGCCGCCAGCTTCTGATACATCTTCGGCGTCACCGCGATATCTTCCGGCACCTCATGCGTCCGCGCGGCCCGCCCGCGTCCGTTGCGCCTCGCGGCGATCCCCGCGCGTCTGAATCTTCTTCACCGGCAGCGCCCCCAGCCCCAGCGAATACCCAAAACTCGCCGCCAGCTCTTCAAACTGCACCACGCGCCTCGCCTCCGGCTTCTCGTGAATGCGATACAGCGACGGCACCCCCAGGTCCTCCAGCCACGTCGCAACGCACTCGTTCGCCGCCAGCATGAACTCCTCAATCAGCCGGTTCGCCCACGTGCGCTCGGCCTTCGTCACGCCGCGCATCTGCCCCTGCTCGTCAAACTCGATCACCGGCTCCGGCAGATCGAAATCGATGCTCCCGCGCTCCTCGCGCCGCTTGTTCATCAGCATGGCCAGCTTGTGCATCCGCTCGAAATCCGGGACCAGGCTCGCATACTTCGCCGCGCGTCTGCCGCATCGCCCGTCTCTCCGAAATGATCGCGTGCACATCGGTATACGTCATCCGTGCCGCCGAGCGAATCACGCCCTCTTCAATCTCGTAGCTCTCAATGCGCCCCTCCGCGCTCAGCTGCATCACGCAGCTCAGCACCAGCCGGTCCTCTCCGGGCCGCAAGCTGCAGATATCCGTCGAAAGCTCCTGCGGCAACATCGGAATCGCGCGATCCGGAAAATACACGCTCGTCCCGCGCAGCCTCGCCTCCAGATCGAGATCCGTTCCCGCGCCGCACATAATCCGCCACGTCCGCAATGTGCACCTGCAGTTCAAATCCGCCGTCGCCGCGCTCCGTCACCATCACCGCATCGTCAAAATCCCGCGCCGTCTCGCCATCAATCGTCACAATCGGCAACCCGCGAAAATCCCGTCGTGCGCCAATTCGGGTCCTTCAAGTGAAAGCTCAGATTTAAACAGCGTGTCATCCTGAGCGACCGGAGTCAGCGCAGCGGACGAAGGGAGTCGAAGGATCTGCGGTTGCCTCTTCGCCTTATCCACCCGCGCAATCTCCCGCGCCTCCGCCAGCACCTTCTCCGGAAACACCCTCGGCAACTGGTGCTTCCGGATCATCATCTCCACATCCACGCCGAAATCATCCGGATCGCCCAGCACCTCGATCACGCGCCCCACCGGCGGCCGCGTCGGCGTAGGCCAGCTCGTAATCTCCACATCCACCACCAGCCCCTCGAGACTCTCGTGTGGATGCGGCGCGGCCTCGCCCCAAGCACCCGATGCGGAGTTGTCACCTCAGTCGGCAGCTGGCAACTCCTGCCCATCCGGAATCAGAATGTGCTGCGTCATCCGCTCGTCAAACGGAACAACCTTGTGCCCCACCTCGCGCCCCGACCTTGCGTAGTGAAAGATCCCCACCACCGTCGGATTCCGCCGCTCCAGCACCCGCGCAATCCGCCCCAGCCGCCGCCCATCCGCGCGCGGAGGAGCCAGCTCCACCAGCACCTGGTCGCCCTGCATCGCACCGTTGATCTCGTCCGGCGGAATAAAGACGTCATCCACTTGCCCCGACGCCTGCCGCGCATTCGGCCGTACAAATCCATAGCCGTCGCGATGCAGATCCAGCCTGCCCGCCATCAGGTTGTCGCGTGAATCGCCGCGCCTTCCGCCCGCGCCGCCCGGCGCTTTGGGAATGCTCCAGTGCTCCCGATCCAGTTTCATCAGGTCGCCGCGCGCCGTCATCCGCGCCAGCTGCTCCAGCAGCAGTCGCCGCTCGCGCCCGCCGCCCAGCCCCAGCTCGCGCACCAGCTGCTTGTAACCCGCCTTGCCCCCCGCCGCCCGCGCAATCAGCCCCAGCAATTCCCGATCCGTCATACCTCCAGAGTAGGACAAACTGTCCCGAACAGTCCCGGAACCATGTCATCCCACGCCACCCAGCCAAGGAAGTGAAGTCCGGAAGTCCGCCCCGAGCGCCTCTACCTTGATACCGTGGTCATCCCGGACAACCTGACCAGGACCAAGCACCGAGGTCATCCCGAGCGACCGGAGTCCGCCGCGCGGACGGAGGAAGTCGAGGGACCTGCATTTCACTCCGTGCAAGTAACCCACTCCCCCACAATTCGGGTGAATATGGGGAGGGGGTACCCCTGAGGAATGTACAGATGTCTTTGTCGCAGGCCGGGACCCCTGATCACTGATCCCTGGCCACTAACCACTGACCAATCACTGCGAAACCAGCACGCCCTTCGCCAGCATCTGCTTGATCCCGCGAATCGCCTGCCGCGTCCGCTCCTCGTTCTCAATCAGCGAGAACCGCACGTGCCCGTCGCCGTAATCGCCAAACCCGATCCCCGGAGACACCGCCACCTTGGCCTCGGTCAGCAGCAGCTTTGAAAACTCCAGCGACCCCAGCTTCCGGTATTGCTCGGGAATCTGCGCCCACACAAACATCGTCGCCTTCGGCGACGCCACCGGCCAGCCCGCCTGGTTCAGCCCTTCGATGAGCACGTCGCGCCGCTTGCGATAGTTTTCGCGAATCTCCGCCACACACTCCTGCGGCCCTTCCAGCGCCAGAATCGACGCCACCTGGATCGGCGTAAACGTCCCGTAGTCGAAGTAGCTCTTCAGCCGCGCCAGCGCATTCACCAGCACCGGATTGCCCACCATGAAGCCCACGCGCCACCCCGGCATGTTGTAGCTCTTCGACAGCGTGAAGAACTCCACCGCCACATCTTTCGCGCCCGGCACCTGCAGCACGCTCGGCGGCTTGTACCCGTCGAATCCGAGATCGGCATAGGCCAGATCGTGAATCAGATGAAATCCATACTCGCCGCGCCAGCTCGACCAGCCGCGCCAGAAACGGCAGCTCCACAGTCTGCGTCGTCGGATTCGACGGGAAATTGACGATCAGCGCCTTGGGCCGCGGCGTCATGCGCGGAATCAGCTCCTCAAGCTGCGCCAGAAACTGGTCGCAGTCGTGCACCGGAACGCTCACCACGTGCGCCCCCGCGATCACCGGCCCGTAGATGTGAATCGGATAGCTCGGATTCGGCACCAGCACCGTGTCGCGCGAGTCGAGAATCGCCAGGCACAGATGCGCAATGCCCTCCTTCGACCCGATGGTCACAATCGCCTCGCTGTTCGGGATCGAGATCGACGTCGTAGCGCGTCTTGTACCAGTTGCAGATCGCCTTGCGCAGCCGCGGAATCCCCTTCGACACCGAGTAGCGGTGCGTGACCGGCTTCAGCGCCGCCTCGATCATCTTGTCGACGATGTGCTTGGGCGTGGCCCCATCGGGATTGCCCATGCCGAAGTCGATGATGTCCTCGCCGCGTCGCCGCGCGTTGACCTTCATCTCGCCGGTGATGTTGAAGACGTAAGGCGGCAGGCGCTGGATACGGCTGAATTCTTCCATAATGACTCCAGTGTAAGACCGATGAACAGTGCGCAGTGGACAGTGATCACGCAGGCCCATGACCGAGGGACCTGAAGTGGAACTAGCTGCCGGGAATCTGGATGAGGTGGTGCGGAGTCTAGGCGGCCGAAGCCGCCGCAGCACGGGCCGCGCGTGCGCTGAGGACGCGCGCGATGAAAATAACGCGATGGCGGTTGCGCTGCTGCATGAAGTCGATTATAGCGTGACCTCCGGAGCAGCGGTGACGAGAGAGGACCTGATCCCTGATCCCTGTTCCCTACGTCTTAATCACCGCCCTGAACCGCGCCTTCCCGCTCATCATCCGCTCGTAGGCGTCCGCAGCTTTCTCCAGCGGAAACACCTCAATCATCGGTTTCACGCCAGTCAGCGCGCTGAAATTCAGCGTGTCTTCGCAGTCCATGCCGGTCCCCGACGGCCAGCCGACAATCGATCGCCGCCCAAGGATCATCGGCAGCGTATTCACGTCCAGCGGCTTTTCCGGCACGCCGACGATAATCAGCTTGCCATTGGGAGCGAGGCCGTTGACCGCGGCCGCAAGCGTCGCCGCATCAGTCACGGTGGAAAGAATCACGACCGCCCCGCCCAGTTTCTGCAACTCCGCCATGGCATCCTGCTTTGTGCTGTCGATGTAGACATGCGCGCCCAGTTGCTTCGCCAGCGGAGCCTTGTCCTGTCCGCGCGCAATCGCAACCGTGCGATAGCCGCTCTTGGCCGCATACTGCACGCCCAGATGCCCCAGCCCTCCAATACCGAGAATCGCCACCGTATCGCCCGGTCGCGCTCCGCTGTTGCGCAGGGCGTTGTAGGTGGTAATTCCCGCGCAAAGCAACGGACCAGCCTCCTCATCCTTCAATTCATCGGGCATGAATGCCACTGCATTCGCAGGGGCAACCACATAGTCGGCATAGCCGCCGTCAAAGCTGATGCCAGGGATTTGTCCGTTTTCGCAGAGGATGAAATCGCCCCGCCGGCATGGAATGCAATAGTTGCAGTGCCCTCCGTGCCATCCCAGGCCAACGCGCTGGCCCGCCTTGAACAAGTGCTCGCCATCGCCGACTGCATCGATGACACCCGCAATCTCATGCCCCGGAACACGCGGATACGCTATCCCGGGAAAGAGACCAAGCTTGGTGATCGAATCGCTATGGCACACGCCACACGCCTGCACGCGGATGCGCACCTGTCCGGGCCCGGGATCTGGAAACTGCTTTTGAACCAGTTCGAAGGCTCCTCCCGCAGCGGTGACCTGTACCGCCCGGCCAGTGACTGTAGACATAGGGCACACCTCTCCTGCGAGCTTGGATGAGGGCTGAGGCCGAAGGATGCGCGCCGTTCTGTGAATAACCGTCGCGCCGATGAATGAATGACCGCTCCGGTCAGCAGGCACGCGACTTTATACTGAACTACGGCATGAGTACGTTCCTACCTGTTGACGAGCAGACTCGACCTGCTGCAGAAGGGCGCGGCAGAAATCATCCGCGTCTCCGACCTCCGCGAGCGCCTCGAAGAGAGCCGCAAGACTGGTCGCCCGCTGCGCGTAAAGGCCGGCTTCGACCCCACCGCGCCCGACCTGCATCTCGGCCACACCGTGCTCATGCGCAAGCTGCGCCACTTCCAGCAGCTGGGCCACACCGTCATCTTTCTCGTCGGCGACTTCACATCGCTCATCGGCGATCCCACCGGCCGCAACGTTACCCGCAAGCCGCTGACCCGCGAGCAGATCGACGCAAACGCCGAGACCTACAAGCAGCAGGTCTTCAAGATTCTCGACGAAAAAGCGACCGAGGTCCGCTACAACTCTGAGTGGCTGAGCAAGCTGGGCTATGAAGGCACCATCCGCCTCACAGCCCACTTCACCGTGTCGCAGATGCTCGAGCGCGACGAATTCAACAAGCGCTTCCAGGCCGAGCAGCCCATCAGCCTCCACGAACTGCTCTACCCCGTAATGCAGGGATACGACTCCGTCGCTCTCGAATGCGACGTCGAGCTCGGCGGCACCGACCAGAAATTCAATCTCCTGTGCGGCCGCGAGCTGCAGCGCCACTACGGCCAGAAGCCGCAGATCGTCCTCATGACGCCGATCCTCGAAGGCCTCGACGGCGTGCAGAAGATGTCCAAGTCTCTCGGCAACGCCATCGGCATCAACGAGCCGCCCGCGGAGATGTACGGCAAGCTCATGTCCATCTCCGACGACCTGATGTGGAAGTACTGGGTCTTCCTCACCGACCTGAAACAGTCGGAAGTCGACGCCCTCCAGGCCGCAGCCGCCTCCGGCGCGCAGCATCCCATGGAGATCAAGAAGCGACTCGCCCGCACCATCACCGCCGGCTTCCACGGCGAAGCCGCCGCGCAGCACGCCGACGAAAACTGGGCCCGCATGTTCCAGCAGAAAGAAGCAGTCGAGGACCTCGAAGAAGTTCACATCGCCTATGCCGACCTCGTGACTCCGTCGTGCCCGCCCGGCGAGTTGCAGATCCGCCTGCCAAAGCTGCTCATCCAGGCCGGCCTCGCCTCCAGCGGCGCAGAAGCCAACCGCAAGATCGCCGAAAAGGCCGTGAAGATCGACGGCGAAGCCGTCAGCAACGCGTCAGTCGTGCTCGACACGCTGCCCGCCCGCCTCACCGTCCGCCTCGGCAAGCGCGCCAAGATCGCCGTCATCGGCGGCGTCGGCGAAGGGGTCTAGAAGCCATCTCATAAATCTGCTTTGAAGGGCACGGCTTTTGAGCCTGCCCTGAGCTTGCCGAAGGGTGCCGTCAAAACCGCATAAACCAAGGGGCTTTAGCACCTGGGTTAGTTTCGGTGTCCCGCCCTTGACCGCGTCAAGGATGGGCCACGAGAGTCCGCTCAAGCCCGCTGATCCGCCTCGATATCCGGCTCGGTCCAGAGAAGAATCGCCTGCGGCAGGGTGATATAGAGGAAGAATGTCGCCCAGAGCAGGAGATGCGGCAGTTGCACGAGAAACGCGCGCAACGCGAGAGGCAAGAGCGGGGTGATCGGATTGGGTCCCCGGAAAGAGCCCGCGAAGAGTGCTCCAATGAGACCGTAGCCGACAAAGTAGTAGGCCAAATAGTGCGCGTGGTCGCGGCGATACATCTCGCGTTCGTCGCCGCGAGTGCGCATGTCGCCAGCGATCCATGTGAAGATCATCCAAAGACCTACGAAGAGAATGCCGCACCCGGCGGTGATCCACGCACCGGTGGTCTCTTTTCCGATGAGGTGAGAAATCGCCAGATCAAACACGGCCAGCACCGTGTAAAAAAGCGCGACAAACCAGCGGCGGCGCGCTTGCGAAGCGAAACGGATGCGAATGTTTCCTACTACGTAGTCGGTTTCCATCATTTCTCCTTTGCCGCGGGTAGGCTCGCACCATAAACCTGCTCGCTTAATGGCTTGAATGGCACCGTCGAAAAAACAGCTTCGACGGGCAAGCCGAAATAGGCAGCGATTTGAAAGGCCAGCTTCAGACTCGGCCCGTACTCGCCGCGCTCCAAAAATCCGATCGTCTGATAGTTCACTCCCACGGCGCCTGCCAGGTCCTGGCGGCTGACGCGACGCTCGGCCCGCAGCACAGCAATGCGGTTGTAGAGTCCGCTTTCGCCGGGATTCCCACCTTTGGATCTGTTTTCCTGCACGACAATATATTATGTTTACGCAATATTCTTGTCAAGATAGGAAACGTTTAAACCAACGTGCGCTCTTCGGCGGCATCGGCAAGCGCTTTCGGTTCGGCACAAACTCTGGACTGTTTCCGTCAGGATTTAAGCTTCAAAATCCAGCTCAACCGGATCGATCAACGGCGCCAGCCACTTGAGCAGCGCCTGGTGCATGGGGTGAGTTGTGTAGGCATCGGCCGCGGCCTTGTCCGTAAAGGTCATCAGCCCCGCAAAGGTGTATCCCTGCCCGCGCGGCGACACATTCGGCCCCACGTGCACATCGATCAGCCCAAGAACGTGCTCGCGGAGAACCACAATGTCGTGAGCGGCCCGAGCCTTGTCGGCCTCCGTTGCCTGCGGCCTCCAGCGAAATCCAAAGATGTGAATGAACACCCGGACTTCCTCCTCCTCGCTCAATCCCCCAGCGCAAATGCCTTCCCGGCCGCCAGCAGCTTCGCCACCACTTCCTTCGACGTCGACTCGGTATAAATCCGCATCAGCGGCTCAGTCCCGCTGGCCCGAAACAGAATCCATGTCTCCGCCGCATTGGGCTTCGTCTTGGCCTCGGGATTGTCGAGGTAAAACTTCACGCCGTCCAGCGTCTCCTGTCGCAGAATCGGCATTCCGGCAATCGCCGGATCGCCCGCCTTCAGCGCCCTCGCGCGTGCAATGGCGGCGTTCTTCACGTCATCCGGAATGTGCAGGTCGATGCGGCCATACTGATGCTCGCCGTACTCCGCCTGCAGGTCGGCCACGAGCTGGCCCAGCGTCTTCTTCTCTTCCGCCATCACGTTGGCCAGCAGCAGCGCATTGAGCAGCCCATCGCGCTCAGGCAGGTGCCGCTGAAATCCGATTCCGCCCGACTCCTCGCCGCCCATCACAATCTCGCGCTCGAGCATGTAGTCGCAGACAAACTTGAATCCGATGCCATGTTCGATCAGTTCGCGCCCGTGTTTCGCGGCAATGCGATCGAGCATCTTCGTCGTATTGAAGGCGCGCGTGACCGCGCCGGGCCAGCCCTTGCGCCGCAACACCCAGCTCAGCAGCACTGAAAAAATCTTGTGCGGATCGACAAACTCGCCGTGCTCGTCGGTCGCGCCGATGCGGTCCGCGTCACCATCGGTGCACAACCCCGCATCGCACTTGTTCGCGACCACCGCCTCGCCCAGCGCGCGAATGTGCGGCTCGATCGGCTCCGGATTGATGCCCGGAAACAGCGGATCGACGTTGCCACGAATCTGCACATGGTCCACGCCGAGCCGCGTGAAAATATTCGAGAGAATCGTCCCCCCCGCGCCATACATCGAATCGATCGCAAACTTCATCCCCGATTTCGCAATCAGGTCCAGGTCGGCGAAACTCTCAATCGCCTGGAGATACGGTGGCAGAAAATCCACTTCCTCAATCGTCGCCGCTTTCTCGACCTTGGGCACCGTCACGCCGAGATACGACTCGATCGCCGCGATGATCGACGGCTTGCCCGATCCGCCGTACCACGCCTTGTACTTCACGCCGTTCCACTGCGCGGGATTGTGCGACGACGTAATCATGATGCCGCCCGCCGCGCCGCGCCCGCGCACGCCAAAGCTCAGCGCAGGAGTGGGCGTAATGTCGTTGGCAAGCGCGACAGGAATTCCGGTCGCTGCCACCACTTCCGCACACGCCCGAGCAAACGCCTTCGGACTCGAAGCGCGTGTCGTAGCCGATGCACAAGCCCTTCGCAGGGTCTTCTTTGGCGTGAACGTACGCTGCGATTGCCTCTGCGGCGGTGCGCACGTTGGCAAACGTAAAGTCGTCGGCGATCACACCGCGCCAGCCGTCAGTTCCAAACTTGATTTGCGGATGGGGCATTCTTTTTCTCAGATGAGTTCTTCGCGGCCGGAAAGCCCCAACTCCTTCACAACCTTGCCGACATCCTGCGAGTGGTCGCGGTGCGCGATGAGCAGCGCGTCTTCGGTATCGACAATCACGAGATTCTCGACCCCGACAAGCGCTACGAACTTTTTCGGGCTATAGATGTAGTTGTTGCCGGCCTCGAACGTGAGATGGCCGTCGGATTCCGCAACGTTCCCGTCGCCATCGCCGCGCAGCCTTGTCTCCACCTGGTACTCGTAGAGCGAAGCCCACGATCCCAGATCGTTCCAGCTGAACTCCGCTGGCAGGCAATAGAGATGAGAGAGATGTTCGCCCTTTGCCGAGCGCGGCTCAATAATCGCGTAGTCCACCGAGATGTTCTCGCACTTCGGATAGTACTCGCGAAATGCTTCCTCGAACTGGGGAGTGCCGAAGGTCGCGGCAATCTTCTCAAGCAGCGGAGCGCTCTCCGGCAGATGTTCGCGCACCGCATTGGCCAGCGTGCGCGCCGACCACAGGAACATGCCTGAGTTCCAGTAGTAATTTCCGGAGGCAACAAACTCCTCAGCCCTGTTGAGATTCGGCTTTTCCGTGAACCGGCGAACATGAAGTGCGGATTCCTGCTCCGCATCGTCTCCGGTCTCGATGTAACCGTATCCAGTCTCGGGGCGGGTGGGCTCGATGCCCAGCACAACCATGTTCTCGCCTGCCGCTGCCACGGCGATCCCCTTCTGCAGCGCCTTCAGGAAGCGCGGCTCATCGGCGATCACGTGGTCTGAAGGAAAGACTCCCAGCACCGCGTCCGGGTTCTGGCGCTCGATCAGAAGCGCGGCCAGTCCACAGGCCGGTGCGGTGTTGCGGGCCACCGGTTCCTGAATGATCTGCTCCGCGGGAACCCCTTTCAGTTGGTCGGCAATCTCAAGGGCAAGAAACTCGTTGGTGACAACCCATATCTTTTCCTGCGCGGCCAGTGGCTTGAGCCTCTCCACAGTCTGCTGAATCATCGAGCGCTCGCCGTCAAGCGCCAGCACCTGCTTGGCCCGCGCGCGGCGGGAGCGCGGCCAGAAGCGCGTTCCGCTCCCACCTGCGAGGATCACCGGACGGAAATCAATAGGGTTCGCCATGGAAGTCACATCCTACCCGACAGAAGCTAGGTTTGCACAGTGACGCACGATACTTTTTATCGCGTTGAATCCGCATCCTCGACGAGGTGCGCGTCGAGAAGTCCAGGTTCCGCCCGGCAGCAAGACCAGGGAACTGGGAAATATACTCCTATCCCAGCTTCCCCAGAAACTCCGCCATGCGGCGTGTCCCTTCGTCGATGTTCTGCTTTGTAACGGGATAAGAGATGCGAATGTGCTCGCCTGTGCCAAATGCCTCACCCGGCACAGTGACAACATGCGCTTCGTGGAGCAGCCGGGTGGCCAGCTCCGTTGCCGTGCGGACGCCTCCCTTGCCAAGGAAAGCCGAGATGTTCGGATATACGTAAAATGCGCCCTCGGGCTTGGTGCAGGTAACACCCGGAATCTCCGCCAATCGCGCCAGCATGTAATCGCGCAGATCGATAAACTCCGCGCGGAATTGTGCTACGCATTCCTGCGAACCCGCCAGCGCTGCAATCGCCGCCTTTTGCACAAAGCTCGTGGCATTCGAAGTCGACTGCGACTGAAGCTTGCTGAGATTGGCCACCACCGGCTTCGCAGCCAGTGCATACCCGGCACGCCATCCGGTCATCGAATAGGTCTTGGAGAGCGACCCCAGAATGACAAGGTGCTCCTTGGCCCATGTGAACGAACCGCCCGAGACAGCCTTGCCCTCATAGTTCAGATAGACATAACACTCGTCCAGGAGCAAAAAAATACCGCGCTCGTGCGCCAGTTGCACGATCCGCTCCAGGTCCTCAGCCGACACAACCGACCCCGCCGGGTTCGATGGCGAATTGAGGATGATTGCCTTCGTGCGCGGCGTGATGGCCTTCTCGATAGCATCTGCGGTAATGCGGAAGTTCTCAGCCTCTTTGGTCTCCAGAAAGATAACCTTGCCGCCCGCATACTGAATGATGTCCTTGAAGCTGACCCAGTAAGGAACAGGCAGGATCACCTCGTCGCCGTGATCCACCAGAACCTGAATCGTGTTGAAGAGCGCAAGCTTGCCGCCTGTGGTGAAGATCGCCTCGTCAACCGCGTAGTCCGAGCCAAAGTCACACGCGTGCCGCTCCACAATCGCCTTGCGCACATCCGGAATGCCGGGAACCACGGTGTACCGCGTGAAGTTCGCCTCGATCGCCGAAATGCCGGCGTCCTTGATGTGGCGCGGAGTGGCAAAGTGCGGCTCTCCGGCTCCGAAGTCCACAAGGTTCGCGCCCTGTGCTCGCAGTTTGGCAGCTTCCGCAGCAACTGCCATGGTTGCAGAGACTTCAATACGTCCAATCCGGTCGGCGAAGATCTTCGAAGGAGCAGCGACAGTCATAATGCCCTTATTTTACAGATTTCGCGCCCGGCGCAAAACCGCCTGCGCAATGCCGTTCAAAGGACGATCAAGGCAAACCCTGACTGGGAATTCCTGCGTCACGACCAGATCGAGTCGAAGGGCAGTTCCTTCTTCGTCAGCGCCATAAGCTTTTGCGACAGTTTGAACGCAGACAAGAGAATCGGTCCGCCCATCGGATCCTGCTTCAGGCTATCGATCGGCCCCTGCCCCAGATGCAGCCCGCTCGGCGTTAGCAGGTTGATCCGCACATTTCCCTTCTTTGGCTCTGGCGGCCGGCTCTGCTTCCACGGCTGGATCACCCTTACCACTGCGGTCCCTGCCTTCAGCACATCATCGATCAGCCCGTCGAACGAATCATCCTGCCGCTCCCAGAGAATGCCGCCTCCGCTGTAGGTGAAGTAACGGGCTCGGTGATCGGCATACGCGGCCACCAGATCGAGCCCCTTTGGCATTCCCACTTCAACCACCACTCCCAGCACTTCCTTCTCTTTCTCCTCGGGCGGCGTCTCGCCTGCCTCACCCAGCGAGTGCCATGCCTGCAGGCAGACGCGGGTGTCCAGATTCGGAATCTGCAGGATTTTGCGAAGAACGTTCCTGGCGCCTTCCCGGTCTTCCCCCGCGATCATGTCCCTCGCGCGTGCAAACGAGTTCCACGGCTCGGCCAATAGCGTGCCCGGCGGCGACTGTATCAGCCGCGCCAGGGGCAGATCGCCAAACAGCGTTTCCCTGATCTCCCGGTGAATCGAGTCAGGCTTTAGGCTCAAATACTCCGACAAATGCGCCTCCCGCGCGACCAGGGCGCTTGCACACTTCAGCTTGTCATCATTCGATTACGCAGCCGTTTCAGCACGTTTGGGGGAACCAGGCCAGCCACTTCGCCGCCGAAGCTGAAAACCTCCTTGAGCATACGCGAGCTGACAAACGAGTAGCGGCCCGCGGGCTGCAGGAACACGGTCTCAATCTCTGGCGCCAGACGCCGGTTCATCAACGCCATCTGGAATTCGTGCTCATAATCTGAAATCGCGCGTATGCCGCGCAATACTGCCGTCGCACCGCGCTGGCGCGCAAAGTCGACCATCAGGCCGTCAAAGGTAGCCACAGACACGTTGCCCAGCGCAGCCGTAGACTCCGTCAGCATCTCTACGCGCTCCTCGACGGTAAACAGGGGATTCTTTACCGGATTCTTGAGAATCGCAACCGTCAGATGCTCAAAGAGCTTTGACCCGCGCTGAACTAGGTCGATGTGCCCGTTGGTCGGTGGGTCGAAGGTGCCGGGATAGAGGGCTTTCACGCTCATTGGGGGCAACTCATTTGCGATTCTACGGCATGGACAGAGAAACACCGGCTCGAAGAATGTTTCGAATCGTCTCTGGAGGTAATCAATTCGTGTACACCACACTCTTACTGTCATGCTCCGCAGCGCGCGACGCAACATAGAGCGACAGCACCGTGATGTCGTCAGTCTGCCCGAACCGCTGGGCGGTTTGGGCAATGTACCGCGCCGGCTCGTGACTGACCTGCTGCGTGCGTTCGAAGCCGAAAAGCTCTCCCTCCGCATTGATCGCTTCCACCACTCCGTCCGAGAGAAAGACCAGCCTGTCGCCGCGGTTGAGCCGAAATGTCATCTCCTCATATTCTGAGTCGGCGATAACACCAAGAGGCAGGCTCGGCTTCAGTTGCAGTTCACGCCCGTCGCGGTAAGGGTTCAGGTGTCCGGCATTCGCAATGGTAGCCGTACCATCCGTGAAGATCCGGGCGCAAAGGCACGTGGCGTAACATGGCGCGCAATCAAGTTCCGGAACAGCACCCGGCGTCGACGTCGCCCCGATCAGGACACGATTCAAATGCGACAGCACCGTTCCGGGATCGTGCGAAAGCTCGTTGCGCAAAGCGCCGACGAGTGTGCTTGAGTTCATCGCGGCCTGCAGTCCCTTGCCGCTCACGTCTCCAACCACGATCAGCAGCGAGTCATCCTTGAGAGGAAGCACCTGGAAGAAATCCCCACCGACGCCATGAACCGGCAGATAGGCGCTCTCCAGCATGAAGTTCTTGTTCGAGGGAAGCTGGGTGGGAATGAGAAGAGCCTGGACGCTTCGCGCCGCCGCGATCTCTGCAGAGGATCGCTGTTCTTCCTGGCTCACGCGAATAAACCGGTAGAGAATCACCGCAGCCAGGCTCGCCAGAAAAATCGTGTATGCGACCGTGCCCGTGCCAAACTCAACAGGACCGAAGTGGAAGCGGTGTGACGCGAACTGCTCCGGCAGCCAGTGCCTGCTCGATGCAAAGTCGAGAATGGTGTCCGCAGAATCTGCCGTAGCGGCCAGGAAAAACGGAAGAAGCATGATGCCCGCTTCACCTTGCCCGCGACGCCACGCGCGAAAGAGGAGCACAGTAACAAGCCCGCAGAACGCGACCTCCGCGGAGACCGAAAGCACCTGGTACAGCAGACTCCCGGGCAGCAGGTACACGAGCGGCAAAAGTAGCACGGAGGCTTGAAATATCCGAATTGCACGCGTTGGCTTGCTTGCCGTGAAGCGCAGCACAAACTCAACCGTGATGGCCATGAACGCACGCCCGGTAAGAAGCGTGAAGATCCGAAAGCCCGAAGCCGACATCATCCCCAGCCCGAAGATCGCATCGGCCGTTCCTCCTGCAGCGACTGAAACGCACAAGAGCGCCATCCAGAGATATTCGGAGTGGTTGCGTTGCGCCACATAAAGCGCCGCGCCGAGGACAGCCACGAACAGGAAAAGGAAGGTCACCGCCATCGCGGAGATCGCGTGCTCGCTCCATTCACGGCTTGTAGCCATCGCAAGCTTGTCCTGGACGTCTTCGCGTGTTCCAACCTCGACTCTCTCGAGAAGTCCGCGCCGGATGCCCGTTGTCGGACCGGCCCAGCTTCGAATCGCTAAAACGACCGGCGTTGTCCCGTCGCTGGCGAGCTGAACAGCAAATGGAGGCGATTGGTACTCCGATAGCGGCTCCGTCATCCCGCGTGTGTGTCCGGCTTCAACTCCATTCACATAGACCGTGAGTTGCCCGACCGAATTGCTCGTCACGAGCAGAAGCAGCGTCGCGCGCGAAGCGGAACTCCCCAACGCTGCAAGCTGCTGGGGCTGCAATCGAAGCCGGTACCAGCCATATCCGGAATAGGAGACGATTCCCTGCTCCGCAAAGGTCTTGCCGAGACTGACCTCCGCCCAGTCCTTGTCGTCGAAGGCGGGATCGGCCCATCTCGGGTCATCTCCCTCCTGGAACCGCCACGAGCCATCCAGATTGATGACCCCCCGTACCTCGCCTGGGGCCGGGTTGTCCGACTTGGCTGCCTGGCCGAACGCCGGCCAACTCAAAGCGCCCAGAACGGCAAAGCCAAGTACGCCGGCGCACAGGACTGCGAACGAGCGGAAGTTCAGCCGCGAGAGAGACTTCGCTGCAGTTCGCCTGATAGTGGTCATTCGCATACCAAGTGTAGAGCAGGAATCGGCAGATCCCTGCTCCAACCTCTTGAGCCCGAACGATGAAAAGCATATGGAAATGTATTTGGGGAGCAAGACCGCCTCGGGAGCATCTACGACTTGCAGCCTCCTGCGGTTCCTATCCCCGGCGCACCTTGACCGCTTCTTTGGCTTCAGCCGGACCGGTCGCAGGCACTTCGGGCACTTCAGCCTTCGTCGCCCCGATGTTCAGCTTCTTGCGCACCTCGGCATCCATCCGGGCAAAGATGTCCTTGTTTTCCTTAAGGAAGCCGCGTGTATTCTCGCGGCCCTGCCCAATGCGCTCGCCCGCATAGCTGTACCACGCGCCGGACTTCTCCACGATGTTGTTATTCACCGCCAGATCCAGCACATCACCCTCGCGGCTGATGCCCTCGCCGTAAAGAATGTCGAACTCGGCCTCGCGAAATGGCGCAGCAACCTTGTTCTTCACGATCTTGACCTTGGTCCTGTTTCCGGTAACCGCATCGCCTTCCTTGATGGCCGCAATGCGGCGAATATCCACGCGGACCGAAGAATAAAATTTCAGCGCGCGCCCTCCGGTCGTGGTCTCCGGGTTGCCGAACATTACGCCAATCTTCTCGCGGATCTGGTTGATGAAGATCAGCGCCGTGCGCGACTTCGAGACCGTGCCTGTAAGCTTCCGCAGCGCCTGCGACATCAGCCGTGCCTGCAGTCCGACATGCGAATCGCCCATCTCGCCGTCCAGCTCCGCCTTGGGGACCAGAGCAGCCACAGAGTCGACAACCAGCACATCGATCGCGCCGGAACGCACCAGCGCCTCTGTGATCTCCAGCGCCTGCTCTCCGCTGTCCGGTTGCGAAACCAGCAGGTTATCGACATCCACGCCGAGCTTCTTGGCGTATCCCGGATCCAGCGCATGCTCCGCGTCCACAAATGCCGCCAGGCCGCCCATCCGCTGGGCCTCTGCGATAATCTGCAGCGTAATCGTCGTTTTGCCAGACGACTCCGGCCCGAAGACCTCAATCACACGGCCCCGCGGGATTCCGCCCACACCCAGTGCCGCGTCGAAGCTGATGGACCCGGTGGAAATCACCGCGATGGGCAGCAGAGCTTCTTTGGACCCGAGCCGGACAATCGACCCCTTACCGAACTGCTTCTCGATCTGCGAAAGTGCTAGTTCTACAGCTTTTGCGCGCTCATCGGCGATTGCCATTGGACCTGCTCCTCAGAAGTTACTCGCCTTGGCGCGGCCATGTTGGGAACGACAGAAACACGCGGCGGCTGGATTCTATTTCGTTCGGATTGTAGCAGGACGAGACACCCAAAGACAGGACAAAATAGCGAAGATATGGTGAAAGTTGATACCCCCACCCATCTGCTCTTGGTCTTCCATGAACGGCGCCCCGCCCAAGATCGGCACCCATAATTAATTGGCTGGGTCGATGCGGGCAATTGTGAGCACGGTGATGTCGTCTTCCTGACCGAAGGCTTGGGCGGCGGCGGCGATCGCGGCGGCGGATTGTGTGCTGATGGCGCGCGTGGCCTCGAATCCGAGGAGCTGGCCGGAGGAGTTTCTGGCTTCGATCACTCCATCGGAGAGCAGCGTCAGCTTGTCGCCGGGTGCGAGGTTGAAGGCGGTCTCCTGGTATTCAACGCCGGAGAGGATGCCAAGCGGCAGACCGGCGTCGAGCGCAATCTCGGATCCGCCGCGATAGGGCGACAGATGGCCGGCGTTGGCAATGGTCATCGAACCGCCGGGTTGAAGGCGCGCGCAAAGACATGTGATAAATCCGCTGTCCTGGGTGTTGAGGACTTGTTGATTCAGGCGCGCCAGGAAGACGGCGGGGCTGAGGTCTTCGACGGCGAGCGTGCGTATGGCGCCGATGGCGAGAGCGCCTGTCATCGCGGCTTTCAGGCTTTTGCCGCTGACATCGCCGACGACGATGAGCAGGCAGCCGTCCGGCTGAGGGATGACCTGGTAAAAGTCTCCACCAACTTCCTGGGCGGGAAGGTAGGCGGCTTCCATCTGGTAACCGGCAAGCGCGGGGAGCGATGCGGGGACCAGGCGCTGCTGGATTTCGCGCGCGGCGCCGAGCTCCGCTGTTGTGCGGGCCTGTTCGCGGTTGACGCGGGAGAAGCGGAAGAAGATGACGACGGCGATGGCAAACAAGAAGAGGAGATTGCCGAGATCGACCGGTTGAACGGGAACCGAACCGAACTGAATCGGATTGTCGAGGAAGTCGAGGTTATGCCACCCGTAAAAGATGGACACAGTGCCGAGATCGTAAAGCGAGAGTGTGGCCGCGGGAAGCAAGCTGGGCAGAATCAGCCAACCCGCTTCCCGGTTACCGCGCAGATACCAGATGGAAAGCAGTATCGGCATAAAAACAGCGACGGGAATAAGGATTACGGCCTCAATGAAGACGTAGGTTGCACTGGAGAAGTGACCAAGCCAGGCAAGGCAGATCAGCGCCAGAGGAACGATCAAAAGTACCTGGTAAACGCGCCACCAGACACCAAGACGTCGTTCGCCGAAACTGAAGGTGAAGTGGATCTGGCAGATGGTGACGGCGTAGAGTAACGGATCGGCGACGAGGAAATTTGCAGAGATCGGCAGAAGACCCGCTTGCTGGGAAAACCAGAAAAGGTCTGCGGTCCCCAACAGAAACAGGTAGAGGCCAAGCCATAGATACTCGATGCGATTCGGTTGACTGGCATAAAGGGCAAAAACGCCTGCTCCGGCGAGCACGAGCAGGAAGTTGATTGCAATGGAAGGAAGCACCAGGTTCAGCCGGAAACTTTCGAGCGCGAGCTTCTGGTTTTCGATTGCGTCGGGTGTTCCGAGCGATGCCGAGATGAAAAGTGGGTAGCGCCATCCAGCGTAGCTCGGCGTGGCATACGTGCGCAGCGCCAGCACGAGATCTGTGCCGGGCACATTGTCCAGCATCACAGTGCGCTCGGTGGGTCGTTTAAGGTCGAAGCTCGATCGAATGCGCGGGCCCGGAATCTCAATGCCATTGGCGTAGAGTGCGTAGGCGCCGTCGCCGCCGTTTATCAGCAGCGCCAGGTCAGGATGGTTCTCATGCAGCTTGATGTGCTGCCGATACCAACGCCAGCCTGGTTGCGCCGCCCCGAGGTCGTCGAGCCGCACGATCTCCCAACCGGTGTCGTCAAAGCCTTGATTCGCCCATGCCAGGTCGTCGCCGGCACGCGAGCGCCAACCCCTGTCAATGTCGCTGCTCCAATCCTGCGCGTGAGGGCGGTCGATGAGGGTGATTTCAGCGGAATCTGGCGGGACGGCAGGGATTTGGGCGCAGAGGATCCCGCAGGCGCCTGCCGCGAGCAGAAGGAACAGGGAAAAGAGCTTGTTCATGCCTTGCCGTGCTTATGGTAACGGGTGCCCAGGGAAGGAGCGAAAGAAAAGAATGCGGAGTTATTCCTGGGTTTCGTTTTCGTCCTCTTCGCCTTCGACGGAGATGCGGAGAGAGCGGAGGAAATTTACATCGTTCTTGGTGAAGGTGCCTCCGGCGGCCTCGGCGGCGGCATCAGCTTCCTCAGTCTCCTTGGAGACTTCGTTGAGGCCGATCGTGGCCTCAAGCATAAGAAGCACATCGAAGCCGTGCTTGCGTATGTCCTGAACAACGCCGGCGATCTGCTCGCTCTCGATGACCGATTCGTGGATTGCCTCTCCGAGTTGTTGGATCAGTTCTTTCAGGCGAGATGTCACGATTACCTCCGGCAGGCAGCGGCCAGCGCGGGAGAGGCGCGGGGAGCGGCAAGCGATTTATATACCTTACGTCTGCAGCGAGCGGTGGGCAACTGCACGAAAGCGCCACTCGACTGTCGCTGCTAACATCATATCGGAGTGAGACCTGAATCGATTGGACGGGCAGTAGGCATCGGACTGCGTGTAGCGGGACGAATGGCAGGGCAACGCATCATGGGCGAAGGCCAGCCGGGAACGGAAGCGGGCGCGCCGAACCAGCCAACGAGCCGGGATGGAAAAGACGGGGCGTCGAGGCCTGCGGATGCTGCATCGCGCGGGCGAGTGGCTGGGCAGACTACGCGCGGAGTGGCGAGGGGCGTGGGCGGGTTTCTGCGGCCGTTTCAGCGCGTGGGCGGAAAGATCTGGCTGGAAGTTGTCGGAGTGTTCTTTTTCCTGCCGGTGCTGGTCTTCAGCCCGATTCTGTGGCGGACGAGATTCAGCTACGCGCAGGGACCGGACCATCGGACGTTCTGGGCGTCTGTGGTTGTTGTCGTCGTGTTCCTCTACCTGGGCGTGACCTCGTTCTGGCGTGCGCAGAAGAAGTAGACATCATTTTTTGGGCAGGGCGGCGGCGAGGATGGAGCGGAGCTCATCGCGTTGTGGATTGGAGAGGCCAGCGAGGCTCATGCCGAAGCATGCGCCTGAGTGGAAAACGAGAACGATGATACCGTTTCCTTCGCGCCAGCTCTTGTAAACATTCCATCCAGTTTGCGAAGAGGTGCCTGCCGTGTTTCGAACCAAAATCGACTCTGAAGTAAGGTTCACAGTGCATTCCCCCTGCACGAATGGATCTTTCCGGTAGATGCGGCGTAAGCGTATCGGCCCAAGATTAAACAGGACAAATACCCATATGCCGCCGAGTAGGACGAACGGTCCAATATTCACAAGCAGTGCGTGCGTGACCGAAACGCGGCTCTCAGGTCCATTGGCCTGCGATTTCACGGCGGCCTGCTGATCTAAATCGCTGGTGCGCTGCCTACTTTTCTGAACAACTGCCCAGAGCAGCATGAGGCAAATAAGAATGAAAACCCAAAATAGAACCACTTTGAAGACAGACCGAGAAGATGCTTTGCGCCCCAGCTTCGAGGCCTGAATGTACTCCGCTTCGCTCAGCTTGTAGGAGAATTCCATGCTCGCAAGCCTAGCATTCCAATCGCGCTTGGGTAAGTAACTAGAGTTGTTTCAGGCTCTCCAGTGCCACAGCGCGTATTGCGAAGGCCGGCCGCTGAAAGCGATTCAGGCGCGGGGCTCGGGCGGCTTGCGGATGAAGTGCCAGGCTCCGAGAGCAAGAGCCAGAACGCCCAATCCGTAGGCGAACCACGCGTAGTGGCCGGAGTGGATCTGCCATCCACGATAAAAAGCAAAGGCGGAGGCGATCAGCATAACGATTCCGCGAACCGGGTTCATGACAACTCCATTCTGACTCCTCATCCGTGATTGGTTGAAGTTGGTTTGACCCCGCTGTGGGGCAGTGCCTATCGTTAGCAGGGTACAGGACCGTTGCTCGAAAGGAACAGGAACACCCATGACCGTTTCTGAATCGACCGTTGCTCCCGCTCTCAAGAAGACCGCTCTCAATGCAACGCACCGCGCTCTCAAGGCGAAGATGGTGGACTTTGGCGGGTGGGACATGCCGGTAGAGTACCCGTGCCCGGGCGGTGGATTGATCGCGGAGCATCTGGCGGTGCGGACGGCTGTGGGGCTGTTCGACGTGAGCCACATGGGCGAGATTCAGTTTCGCGGGCCGGGGTCGCTGAATGCCGTGCAGCACATCACGATGAATGATGCGTCGCGGCTGAAGGACGGGCAGGCCCACTACTCCGCGCTGCTGACGCCGCAGGGGACGTTTGTCGACGACATCCTGGTGCACAGGCTCAGCGAGAACGACTACATGCTGGTGGTGAATGCGGGGACCAAGGACAAGGACTACACGTGGATTCGGCAGCAGGCCGGCGGATTTCCGTCGATTCATCTGAGCGATTACTCCAGCTACTATTCGCAACTGGCGCTGCAGGGACCGCGGGCGCTTGAGACCTTGCAAAAGCTGACCAAGGTGGAACTGGGCGCGATCAAAAACTACTGGTTCACCTGGGGCACAGTGGCGGGGATTCCGAACGTGATGATTGCGCGCACCGGCTACTCAGGCGAAGACGGGTTTGAGGTGTATCTGCCGAACGATGAAGCCACAACGGTGAAGATGTGGAATACGCTGCTGGAGGCGGGCGCGGAGTTCGGGATCAGGCCATGCGGGCTGGGAGCGCGGAATACGCTGCGGCTTGAGGCGGGAATGAGTCTCTACGGGCACGAGATTTCAGACGAGATCAATGTGCTGGAGTCCGGGCTCGATCGCTGGCTGAAGCTGGACAAGGGTTCTTTTATCGGACGTGACGCCTTGCTGGCCGTGCAGGCCTCAGGCGGCCCGAGTCGGAAGATTATTGGCCTTGAAATGGTGGAGCGGGGCATAGCGCGCGACGGTTACCCCGTGCTCGATCTTGAAGGAAACCCCATCGGAACGGTGACCTCAGGGTCGCCTGCGCCGTTCCTGAAGACCAACATTGCGATGGCGCTGGTTCCCGCAGCCGTTGCGGCAAGCGGCGGGGATGTGCTGGTTGACGTGCGCGGGAATCGCGTGCGAGCGAAGCAGGTTCCGATTCCGTTTTACAAGCGGACGAAGCACTAGTCTCTCGAATCCAAATCTGATCGTGATTCAGGCGCTGTGCCCGTTGCACTGGAGGACGCCGAGGAAGGCGGACCAGGGGCCGACGGCTTCGCGGTACTGGTGCGCCATGATGCGCGAAACCTGATGGATGTGAGTGAGGTCGTGCGCAGCCCAGGTGGCGAGGAGCTGGGAAAGCGTGACGGCGCCGAACGTGGGATGACAACCGCACAGATCCAACTGGGCCGGTTGCAGGTTGAGGGCGCGAAGGTCGTCGAGAGCCGCGGAGCGCACGCGGGCAAATTCATCGAGCAGTTGGGGCAGAGTTTTTCCATCGCACTCTTTGACGTGGCCTCGACGATCGAAGGGCTCGAAGGGGCGCGTCTCGCCGCGCTCCAAAATCATGCGGGCACGTGGCAGCCAATCGGCGCGATCAGCATGGATCAGGTGGCCAATGACGTCAGGCACGGTGAAGGTCTCCCCACCTTCGTTGTGGATAGTCCAGTCGTCGGGCAGATCGCGGAGAAGTGCGTTGAGAGTGGCGGGGGTGCGGGTGAGAAGTGCGATGGTGTGGAGAAGGTTGTGGTGCACGATGGTCCTCGCATAGATGCGTCCGGTTCACGGGCTTTCAATGCCGGTCATTCTTACCACGCCCTGGCAAGTTAGAGGTCTCAAAATCGAGACCTTGGCACCCAGCGAAGTCGGCTCCCCCGCTCACACCTGCATAACTTCGGCTTCTTTCTTGCGGGAAAGCTCTTCCATGCGGCGGATCTCTTCGTCGGTCATCTTCTGGACCTCTTCGAGTGCGCGCTTCTCTTCGTCTTCGCTGATCTTCTTATCCTTGGCGAGCTTCTTGAGGGCGTCGTTGCCGTCGCGGCGAACGTTGCGGACCGCAGTGCGGTGCTCTTCGAGAACCTTGTTGACGTGCTTGACGACGTCGCGGCGGCGCTCCTCGGTCATGGGCGGAACGGGGATACGGATGACCTTGCCGTCCGAGATGGGATTGAAACCGAGGTCGGAGGCCTGGATGGACTTTTCGATCTCCTTGAGGACGGTCGGGTCCCAGGGCGAAATCAGAATCAGCTGTGCCTCAGGCGCGGAGAGCTGCGCGATCTGGCTGATCGGGGTGGGTGTGCCGTAGTAGTCCACCTTGATCTGGTCGAGCATGTGAACGCTGGCGCGGCCGGTGCGCGTCGAGGCCAGGCTGGCCTGGAATGTAGCCACTGCCTGGTCCATGCGCCGCTTGAGGTCTGCGGAAAGTTCCTTGAGCGCCGGTATTCCGGCCATTGCCGAGACTGCCATAGTGTTTCCTCGCGTGGTGCAGATTTCCAACGGCTATTTTAGCAACACGGACAGAGGGCGGCAGGCCTGGACGCGCTTAGGCCAGGACCGAGAGCCCGGTTGAAGCAGCCTGCTCGTGGGCGTGGTAGCTGGAGCGGACGAGCGGGCCGGATTCGACGTGGCGGAAGCCCATCTTCAGGGCTTCGGTTTTGAGTTCGGCGAATTCGCGCGGCGTGTAGAGGCGCGCCATGGGCAGGTGGTCGCGCGAGGGGCGCAGATACTGGCCGATCGTGAGAATGTCGCACTGGACCGCGGCGAGATCGCGGAAGACTTCAAGGAGTTCGCGGGTTTCTTCTCCGAGGCCGACCATGACGCCGGACTTGGTCAGCCCTCCGGGCCTCAGTTCCTTGGAGTAGCGCAGCAACTCAAGAGTGCGCTCGTAACGCGCGCCGGAGCGGACGACGCGATAGAGGCGCGGCACGGATTCGGTGTTGTGGTTAAGAACCTCGGGGCGGGCATCAACGACGGTGCGGATGGCCTCCTGGTTGCCCTGAAAGTCCGGGATAAGGACTTCGACGCGGCAGCCGGGGGCCTGGCGGCGAATTTCATCGATCACCATGGCGAAGATCGCGCGCGCCGCCGATGAGGTCGTCGTCGCGGTTGACGCTGGTGATGACGGCGTGTTCGAGGCCGAGGGTGGCAACGGCTTCAGCGACGCGGCGGGGTTCGTCGAAATCGATGGGCTCGGGGCGGCCCTTGGGCACGGCGCAGAATCCGCAGCGGCGCGTGCAGAGGTTGCCGAGCATCATGAAGGTGGCGGTCTTGTGGTGCCAGCACTCGCCGATATTGGGGCAGTGGGCGCTTTCGCAGACTGTGTGCAGATTGAGCGAGCGGGCCAGCCGCTTGAGGTCGTGGTAGTTCTCGCCCACGGGCGCGCGGGCCTTGAGCCACTCGGGCTTGGGCGCGGGAACGCTGCGAGCGGGCGAGATTTGGACGAGGTCCATCAGTGGCTATTGTATCGGGGCGAAGCAGGGGCGGCTTGCTACACTGCGCAAGATATGACGGATGGAAACAGTTTTGCACGGTGGTGCCTGCTGCCGGTCGCAATGCTTGGAGGGTTTGCAGGCGCAGGAATTGCCCAGTCGTCGCATGACGCTGATCCTGCCGCGCAGAAAAACGCGACTGTCGTTGACGTTGGAAAGCTGGGTGCGCACCCGGTGGTTGCGCTCACATTTGATGACCTTCCTGCTGCGGGAGCCTTGCCGGTGGTAATGACAAGGACGATGATCGCCACAAATCTGGCATCGGTTCTGAAGATCAACGGACTCGTGGGTACATACGGATTCGTGAATGCGGTGAAGCTGCAGAATGATCCTGACGCGCAGGGTGCGCTGAAGGCGTGGGTGGATGGAGGCATGAACATCGGTAGCCACACCTGGTCGCACATGTCGCTCACCGCGAATACAGCAGAGGCATTCGAGAACGAAATCGCATTGAACGAACCGGCGCTGAAGGATTATGCCGGCGCGAGCGATTGGCATTGGTTCCGCTACCCCTTTCTCTGGGAGGGCGACACGCTGGAAAAGCGGCGTGCCGTCCGCGGATACTTGCGCGAGCATGGGTACAAGATTGCGCAGGTCACGCTGGACTTCGAGGACTACGCTTGGAACGACGCATTCGCACGCTGTATCGCGAAGCAGGATGATGCGGCGATCACGTGGTTGAAGCAAAGCTATCTCGACACAGCAGAGGAATACATCAAACTGGGGCGCGAGGAGCAGGAGATTGCATTTGGGCACGAGATTCCTAACGTGATGCTGCTGCATGCGACGGGGTTCACGACGTTCATGTTGCCTCAGTTGCTTGCCTTGCTGCGCAACGAGGGGTTCCGTTTCGCAACGCTGCAAGAGGTGGAGAAGGATGCTGCGTATCGGCTTGATCCTGATGCAGCTCTTAAATATGGGGGAACGCTGCCGGATCAGTTCATGGACTCACGGCACCTGAAGTATCCGCCGTTCAAGCCAAAGCCGTTTGATCGCTTGAAAAGCGTCTGCCAGTAGCCTGCCACCTGAGATTCGAGAGCAAGACGCCCACGGCCAAAATTGAATCCAATTGATCAAGGAGACGGAGAGGAGGCCATCAGTGAGACGTCTGGTCATTGTGTCCGTGATATGCCTCGCGGCGGGTGTGGGCCTGATCTTCCGGTATTGCATAGGCACGACGAGTCTTCAGTTTGGAACTCCGATATCGTCTTCTTCTCTGCGCATGAACATCGTGACGGCGGGGTGGCCGGCGCTCACGGGGCTGGCGCTGATCGCGCTGGGCGCAGTTCTGCAGATTGTGGCGTTCTTTGTTGCGGTGTCGGGGTTGATCTGGCGAAGCGACGACACGTTGAAGAGACGGGAGGAGCCGTTTGAAGAGTGAGAAGGGTCAGCGCTCCTCCAGCCAGGTCCGGGTCGGAAAGATCACCGTGAAGTCACTCGAATGAATCCGTGACCCACACTGTTCGCATCGTAGTAGTATCCCGTGATTGCCCCAAAATCGTTGAGGCCGGAAGGCCACGTAAAGACCGAACCGGGAGGATCGACCGTCGCAAACTTGCCATCGGGGCTGCGTAGATAGCCGCGGTACACAAAATTCGTGTCAATGTAGATTCCCGCGATCGCCCCCAGGTCGTTGAGCATTACCGGACAATCGGAAGGACAGCCCGTGCCTTCGTTGATGTCGGTGCCCGCACCGGGAGCGTCGAACGTAGTAATCTCGCCCCTGGGGCTGCGCAAATAGCCGTGATTCACACTTTTCGCGTCACTATAGATCCCCGCGATAGCCCCCAACTGATTGAGACCCAGCGCACAACCGGGACAACCTGTGCCTTGGTCGAGGCCTTTGCCCGCATCGGGAACGTCGAAGGTCTTCAACTTACCGTCCGCGCTGCGCACGAAGCTATGGTGAACAAAGTATCCGCTGTCGTCCTGGAAGCCTCCCACAAGCATCCCAAATGCATTGATATTGCTGGCTCCCGTCCCATAACACCCTTCCGAACCGTTTCCTGTGCACGCGTCTGGGCCCGTCCACGTCGTAAACTTTCCGTCAGGACTGCGCAGAAAGGCGTGGAACGCAAAATTCGAGTCGGAGTAGTAACCAACGACGGCTCCCCCCAGGTTAATGGCTAAGGGAGTGGTGCCATAACCGCCCGCACCGGGAGCGTCGAACGTCGTAAACTTCCCATCAGGACTCCGCAGGAAACCGTGACCGGTGCCGCTCACGTCCCAGTATTCTCCCGTGATCGCCCCTAGGTCGTTGATGCCAGTGGGATCCGTACCGTTGAAGGAACCGGCGGTGGTGTCGGCGCCGGGAGCCTGGAACGAAGTAAGCCCGCCATCAGGGCTTCGCAGGAACCCGTAGTACACATCCTTCACGTCAACGTAATATCCCGTAATCGCCGCCCAGTTGTTGATGCCGGCCGGAAAAGTGCCGTTATTGGATCCTGCGGTCATGTCCGCGCCCGGCACATCAAACTTGACGATCTTTTGTGCAGATAGCTGGACCCCCGGCAAAGCTGCCATGAAAAGCAGCACGGCACACGGCGCAAGCGTAAAAGCGGCCCTGCAACGAATCGAAGTCGGTTTCATGCGGTAATCTCCTTCTGGAAACGGTCCACGGATCGCCTGAGCGTCTCCCCGGACAGGACAGAGGAATTCAGAATTTTGCGGAAATCGGGTGGAACCTGGCCGGGTCCCGAGTATAGCGCCAGCTTAGGGAGACTTGAAGTTAATTCTCCCTAACATGCGGGGGCCCCATCCCGCCTCTGGGTGCCCCATTCATGTGCAGTCTCATCGCGCATGAGTGGGAAACCACGTGCCTCAAAGCGCGAGAACGCCAGGGCCCGTCGCTTGATCAGGTCTTGATAGGGCACGGCTTTAGCCGTGCCGCCGAAACCGCATGATGCCTGGGGCTTTAGCCCCAGAGAGGTGCTTCCCTGTGTGCCCCATTCATGCGCAGTCTCATCGCGCATGAGTGGAAAGCCACGCCAAGATTCCTTGAGTTGCGGCATTTGCGCCAGTGACCGACAATGGTCTCCCATGGAGACAATAAGGCGGGCGCGGATCACCTTCTTCGAACGCACGCTCGCGCGCCTTGACCAGCTCGCCCGCCTGCGCGGCCGCATCGGCAACCTGCCTGCGCATCTGGCACTCGGCATCGAGGGTGAAGACGCGGTCTTCTTCTACCTCAGGCGCAAGGGGTACACGGTGGTCGCGCGGCGCTGGTCCTCGGGCGACGCACCCGGAGACATCGACCTGATCGCATGGCACGGGCCGGTTCTTTGCTTCATCGAAGCGAAAACCCGATCCGCCCGCACCGTTACGCCGGCCGAAGTCGCCGTCGACGGGCACAAGCGCGAAACTGTGCGCCGCCTCGCTCGCCGCTATATCCGGCAGCTCCCGCGGAAGACCGCTCCGCCGATTCGTTTCGATGTCGTCAGTGTGTATCTGGTACCCGGGCGGAAATCGGAGTTCGAACACTTCGAAGCCGCGTTCGGCTGGAGCGAGGACTACCAAAACTGACGCAAACCTGATTTGCGTTTGCTTACACACCTAAAACATGCAGTTATCCCGAGCGGCCGAACACTGAGCGAAGCGAAGTGGTAGGGAGTCGAGGGACCTGCATTTCTCTCTTACTCATGCTGACAAACTGGGTGCCCCATTCATGCGCGGTTCCATCGCGCATGGGTGGGAAACCTTGAACCATGACTTGTCATTCTGGGCCTGCACGCCTGGGCCCCGCCGAAGAGGTATCGTCCGTTGGCCAGGTCCGCCACGCAGAGAATTACCCCCATCCAGCGCACAATAGAGGTTGAATTTCGAACAGAAGAAGCCGGTTCGACATAAGGATCGACACCACAATGTGAGACAAAAACGCTCAATTCGCCCAAAATGCGCCCGTAACTCCAATGCTGAGAGGATTCTGCGGCTAAGTCCAATGCCGAGAGGATTTTACAGACACACCCCTCTCACAAACCATTGAAAACAAGGAATTTATTTACAGAATAGGGGAGGGGGAGGGGTACGAATACCACAATACGAAACGCCTATCGTCAGCATGAAAATGACCACAGAATTCCCGGATCCGAGCCTGACCCGCTCAGCCCTTCGCGTCCTTGTACTCTTCGTGCCAGGCCATCTGTATCGCTTCCAGCCGAGACTCGTTCGATAACTTTGGATCGTCAGCGAATCCAGCCAACCCGGTCACGTATTGAAGCAGGTCCGTGAACCGCACGGTCAACGGATCAACCTCCGGATACTTCTCCTGCAACTGAATGCCGATCTCTTCGGAGTCAGTCCAATGGATCTCACGTGGCATTTCGTCCTCTTTCGCCAAGTGCCCGGCTTGGCTGGTGAAGCGGTTCCGAGTTGACGGTTACTTGTTCTCGGCCATGGCCAGCGGCTTGCCCTCGGAGGTGTAGTTGCGATTCCACTTGGGAATCTCCACCACGTAGTTGCCCGGCTTGGTAATCACGGCCTGGCATCCGAGGCGCGAATTGAGCTGCTGATCCGCTGCCATGTCCATCCTGTCGAGCTCATCGTCGTCAGCTGGGCTGATGCCTTCCTGATCCTTGATCCACAGGTGGCACGTGGTGCAGGCGCAAACGCCGCCGCAAGCGTGGTCGAGAAAGACTTCGTGATTCTCCGCCACGTCGAGAAACGACATCGGCTTGCCGTGATGTTCATAAGGCATGGTGCCGAATTCGAATTCGACCGTCTTCCCCTCGGGAAGGAACGTGACGCGCACCAGCTTGTCAGGAGGAATGTTCTTGTTGGTGGATTCGCTCATATGTATTGTCCTTCGCTGCGGACTTGATCTTACTTGAACTCCGCGGGCGCCATCGGATGCGGCGCGGTTACTTCGTCGCCCAGATCCTCGCTTGCCGCTTCCATCGTTTTCCCGCGAATCGCCGTTGTGACCGCGGCTTCCATCATCAGCTCCGCAAATCGCCGCGTCGCCTGGTCGAGTGCGATCGTGGCTTCGCGAATTGCCGCAAGGTCGTCACCCAGCTTCACACTCGCCAGTCGATTGCGCGCCGCCTCAATCGCGGCCTGCTCCTCACCGCGCAATTGCCGCCACGCGGGATTCTCCGGCGCCCGCTCCACAGCGGAAAGGATCGTGTCAGCCTCGTTGCGTGCCTCAATCAACAGACGCTTCGCAAAGTCCTCCTCCGCATGGTCAAACGAATCGAGAATCATGCTCTCGACCTGCTCGTCGGTCAGCCCATATGTCGGCTTCACTTCAATCTGCGCAGCTTGCCCGCTGCGCTGTTCGCGCGCGGAAACCTGCAGGATTCCGTCGGCGTCAATCAGGAATCGCACCTCGATCCGCGGCAACCCCGCGCTCATCGGCGGAATGCCCTTCAGATCGAATCGCGCCAGCGACCGGCAATCGGCAGCAAGTTCGCGCTCTCCCTGCACAACGTGAATCGCGACGTTTGTCTGGCCATCGACGCCGGTCGTAAAGTGCTCCGTCGCCGACGCCGGAATCGTCGAGTTGCGCTGGATGATTCTTGCCACCGTTCCGCCAAGCGCTTCGATGCCGAGCGAGAGCGGCGTTACATCCAGCAGCAACATCTCTTCGGTCGTCTTTGAAGCGCCCGCCAGAATGTCAGCCTGCACCGCCGCACCCAGCGCGACAACTTCATCAGGATTCAGCTCGATGTGCGGCTTCTTTCCGCGCGCCCCCAGATGGAACAGCTCATCCACCAGCTTGCGCACGGCAGGAATCCGCGTCGAGCCGCCAACAAGCACCACTTCGTCGATCTGTTCAGGCGTCACGCCGGCATCTGTCAGCGCCTGTTTGCACGGCCCGGCAGTGCGTTGCAGCACAGGCTCGATCAACTGCTCGAACACATCGCGCGGAATCTCTCGCTGATAGCGATCTCCATTCGGAAGTTCGATATCGAATCTTGCCGCCTGCTCTGACGAGAGTTGAATCTTTGCGTCGATCGCAGCCTTGCGCAATGCCTGCACCGCGCTGGGATGCTTGCGCAGATCAACGCCGTGTTCCGCGTGAATCTCATCCAGCGCAATCGCCACCAGCAGGTTGTCGATGTCGTCGCCGCCAAGGTGCGTATCGCCGTTGGTGGACTGCACTTCGAAGATGCCGTCGCGCAGCTTGAGAATGGAGATGTCGAACGTGCCGCCGCCAAGATCGTAAACGGCGATCGTGCCCACCTTCGCGCGATCCAGGCCGTAGGCAAGCGCGGCCGCGGTGGGCTCATTCACCAGCCGCAACACCTCGAGCCCCGCCATGCGCCCGGCATCCTTTGTGGCCTGCCGCTGCGCGTCGTTGAAGTACGCAGGAACCGTGATGACGGCCTGCGTCACGGGCGTTCCGAAGAATCGCTCCGCATTGCGCTTGAGCTGGCGCAGGATATAGGCCGAAATCTCCGGCGGCGTGAACCGCAGTTCGCCCAGTTGAATGCGCGGCACTTCACCGGCTTCGACATCGTCTGCCAGGCGAAACGGAAACAGCTTCAGTTCGCTCTGAACTTCCTCGAGGCCCGCGCCCCATCAGCCGCTTGACCGAATAGATCACCCGCTCCGGCGTCTCAATCAGGGCTCTGCGCGCGCTGTTGCCCACCGTGACAGTCGGCCTGCCACCCTCTGGCGGCACGGGATCGAGCGCCACAACCGACGGCACAAGATTTGAGCCGTCCACGCCGGGAATAACCACCGGCTTATCGCCTTCCATATATGCGACCAGGGAATTCGTGGTTCCCAGGTCGATGCCAACTACGCGTCCTTCCGCCATGCTCCTCTTTTAAGCTCCAAGTGTCTCTGTTACGTCGCGGACAAGGTTGCTGATGTAGCGCCGGCGATCGAGCAGGGCCACCATCTTCTTCTGTGCTGCTGCGCGCGCTCCTGCGTCGCCTGTGTCCCACGCCTCCCACTCGACGCGCAGGTCGCGATCGACCTCATCGAGCAGTCCATCGAATTTTCTCTTCGCCTGCTCAAGGCTTCGCTTGCAGCTCGGGGTCGGCTTCTCCCATCTTGCGAGCCATGCGCATCTCTTCGAGCTGCATGTTCAGGTCAAATGCCTCTTCGAGCAGGTCAGCCGGCACGCGCGATGCGCCCATATCATTCTTGGGTCGGTCCTTGCCTGCGTGCTCTTCGCCGATCTCCGCACCGTGCAGCTTCAGCAGGTATTCGGTCCGCCGGATCGGATCCTTCAACGTGCGATACGCATCGTTGAGCAGTGCGGTGTCGGCCAGGCTCCACTGCTTTTCGTTCTCGAGCGCGCGCGCAAAACGGTCAGGATGCAGCTTGCGGCTCAGCTGATGAAACTCATGCTCCAGCGCGCCCAGATCGAGATCGAGCCGCGGCACCAGTCCAAAGACAGAAAAATAATCGCCCTCCTGGAGCGGGCTGAATCTTGCTGCAGTGCGGACAGAAGAGCGTGGACTCATTGTGCGCAACCGAACACGACCAGCACGCAACTGGAATTGCGGAATCAATAACTTTCAACATGTCTGAAACTCCTGCAACTGGATCGCTGCACCTACGACGAGAAGGACGAACCGCAGCCGCAGGAACGCGAGGAGTTCGGATTGATGAAGTTGAAGCCCTGCCGCATCAGTGTCTCTTCGTAGTCCAGCGTCATGCCGTGCAGATAGACGAACGACTTGGGATCGACGAAAACACGCACGCCGTCGAATTCGTAGATGCGATCCCGTTCGCGCGGCCGCGTGTCGAACTTGATCGAATACGAAAGCCCGGAGCAGCCGCCGCCCATCACGCCAAGACGCAGCCCGCCCTCGTTCGGCGATACGCCTTCCTTCTCCATCGCTACCCGAATGCGCTTGATGGCACGCTCGGTCACCTGCAGAGCCCTGGCGCCGGCGCCTGCGTAACAGCAGGCTGCGGTGGCGCTGCAGAGGCTCCTTCAGCGGGCTTCGATCCAATTGTCACCATGTTCGACATTGTTGCCTTTCAACCATCTCTGGTGGAGCTGAATCCTCATCGATGGGCTTAACCAGCACGGTGGAAGCTGTCCCACAAGCGAAAGCAGCTTGCCAGACGCGACAACCGCCCTGATCTTAGTGCGCTGGAACGGCCGCCGCTCGCTGTTTCCGCAACGCCATTCTTCTTCTTCCAGTCGCCGATCGCCGCGCGAATCGCGTCCTCAGCCAGCACCGAGCAGTGAATCTTCACCGGCGGCAGCGAAAGCTCCTTCACGATGTCGGTGTTCTTGATCTCGAGCGCATCCTCAACCGTGCGTCCCTTGATCCATTCGGTCGCCAGCGAAGAACTCGCAATCGCCGAGCCGCAGCCGAAGGTCTTGAACTTGGCTTCTTCGATGACCTGGGTCTCGGGATTCACGCGGATCTGGAGCCGCATCACGTCGCCGCACTCCGGCGCGCCCACCAGCCCCGTGCCGACCTCGCTCGAAGCTCTTGTCGAGCGTGCCCACGTTGCGCGGATTGTTGTAGTGGTCTACGACCTTATCGCTGTATGCCATATTCCGATCTCCTTCGGCGGGGAAGCCGCGTACTTCATATTGGATTCGGCAGGTTCGCCTGCCGATGCTTTTGTCGCCCCTGACGCAATCCGTCGCCGGTACTGCAGCTCTTAGTGCGCCTGCCACTCAATCTTGGTCAGGTCAATCCCTTCCTTCACCATCTCGTAGAGCGGCGAAAGCTCGCGGAGCTTCTTCACAATATCGATCACCTTCGCAGCCACGTAATCCACTTCGGCCTGCGTGTTGAAGCGGCCCAAGTCCAAAGCGAATCGAACTGTGCGCCACATCGTCACCCAACCCGAGCGCCTTCAAGCACATACGAGGGCTCCAGAGTTGCCGAGGTGCACGCGGAGCCGCTTGAAACTGCCACATCGTTGATGCCCATCAGCAGCGACTCGCCCTCAACGTACACAAAGCTCACGTTCAGGTTGCCGGGCAGCCGGTGCTCCATCGAACCGTTCACGTGAATGTAGTCCAGCTCCGACTCGAGCTTGCTCTTCAGCCGATCGCGCAGTCCGCGCAGATACGCCGCTTCGGTCTCCATCTCTGCACGCGCGATCTCGCAGGCTTTGCCGAGACCCACAATACCGGGAACATTCAGCGTGCCCGAGCGCATGCCGCGCTCGTGGCCGCCGCCATCAATCTGCGCCGCAATCTGCACGCGCGGATTGCGCCGCCGCACATAGAGCGCGCCCACACCCTTCGGCCCGTAAATCTTGTGCCCGGAGAGCGACAGCACGTCGATGTTGTCGGCAATCACGTTCACCGGCACCTTGCCCACGGCCTGCACTGCGTCGGTGTGGAAGAGCACGCCCTTCTCGTGACAGATCTTGCCGATCTCGCGGATGGGCTGCAGCACGCCGATTTCGTTGTTGGCCGCCATGATCGAGACCAGGATCGTCTTGTCGTCCATGGCGCGCTTCAGGTCTTCGAGATCGATGAGCCCATCAGCCTTCACCGGCAGATACGTCACGCGATAGCCATACTTCTCGAGCCGCTTGCAGGTATCGAGGACAGCCTTGTGCTCGGTCACCTGCGTGATGATGTGGTTGCCGCGCTCGCGGTACATCTCCGCGATGCCCTTGATGGCCAGGTTGTTCGACTCCGTCGCGCCGGAGGTGAAGATGATCTCCTTTGCGCGTCGCGCCGATCAGCTTTGCGATCTGCTCGCGCGCCGTCTTCAACCGCCTGCTCTGCTTCCCAGCCAAAGGAGTGATTGCGGCTCGCCGCATTGCCAAACTTGCCGGTGAAGAAAGGCATCATCGCTTCCAGCACTCGCGGGATCGAGCGGGCTGGTCGCGTGATTATCCATGTAGATCGGCAGCGTTACGCCCGCCGGTACTTCCACTTGGCTCGCAACTGTACTCATCTGACCTCTCCATCCTTGACTGCGTCCGCGCTCGTCGCGGAGAAACGAATCTCTAAATCGTGAGTGAAACCAGTCCGCTTGTCGCTTGCGTTCGACCGGGCGGGTGCTCATGCTCGGCCAGATCCTGAATACTGATGCTCTTCAGCACACCCGCGATCGTGTCGTTTACCCGCGCCAAGCGGTTCCTTGATCGTGCAACTCGGCGTAAGGTCGCAGCCCTTCGCGCCCTTGGTGCACGACGTGATAAAAAACGGACCGTCGATCGCGAGAATCACCTCGTAGGCCGAAATCTCCCGCGCGTCTCGCGACAGGGCGTAACCACCATTCATGCCGGCATGCGACTTCAGCAACCCCGATTTGGTCAGTTGCTGCAGAATCTTGGCCAGCAGCTGCGCCGGAATTCCGTAGGCGTCGGCGATATCCTTCGCGCTCCAGCGCAGCCGTATCAGGGTGCTCGGCAAGGAACTTGAGCGCCATCAGCCCGTAATCGGCTTTTTTGGTCAGCTTGAGCATTGAATATCCGACTTCTTCGGTCCGTATTCAGTATACGACCGATTCTGTCGGCCTTTCAAGCCAATGAAGACGACAGGCCTGGATTAGCATCGGCGATTGACTCTTACGCAAAAGTTTCACCAAAAGTCGTTTGAAAACTCAAGAAAGGCCGCTACAATCTGCGGAAAGAGCATCTATTCCTCTCCGACTGTCACCATGGCTACCGCCTGCAAACACCCTAGAGTCCGAATTGTTTCCAGACACGAAGATACCGAGTATGTGGAGTGCCTGGAATGTGGCGATGTCTTTGATTCCGAAGAGTTTCACGACATGGCAATCGAAGAAACCACCGAGAAGGAAAAGCAGTTGGACGACGACTGATTCCAACCCCGTCAAGGCTCGAAGCCAGCTTCGGGCAACGCCATTCTATGTGGAAGATTCCCGGCCACTTACTTGTAACTTTGGCTGTGACGCGGGACCTGCGCTTAAAAAAGGCTGGAAAGCAGAGCGGAGGGTATGGTCCTACTTGGCGGCGTGTCCGTTATTTGGACTACCCAGGCTGCGCGAGACAAGCCACGCATAGTGAAGGCCGGAGGCCACCGTCAATCCGATCGTGGCATCGAGCAAGACAAGCCGGAGCACCACAACCCACTTTGCCGCGGTCAGCTGATGCAAAAGAACCACGGCCACGGCTGCAACCTGCGCTGCCGTATTGGCCTTGCCGAAGATACTCGGGCCAAATTCCCTCTTGCCCACTGCCGCATAGAGGATAGCGGCGACCAACAAAATACCGACGTCTCTGCCGATCACGAGTACAGTGACCGTGGTGGGAATCAGCCCTTTGTGCATCAGCACGAGGAACAGCGTGCTCAGCAACAGCTTGTCGGCCACTGGGTCGAGATACTGACCGAGCACAGTTCGCTGCTTCAGAACTCGTGCGAGGAGACCGTCCATTGCATCGGTCAATCCAGCCGTAATGAAAAGGATAAAACTTAGACCGAAGCGATCTTCGAGGATCTCGGCAACCAGAAATGGTGCCAGACATATGCGCAAAAGTGTAAGCAGGTTTGGCGCGGTGCGGAACGGGTTCAGTCGTGGATTCGGGCCTTCGGTCATGTCACGTTCAGGGATAGCGCCTCGCACTGGAAAAGCAGGGGCGCTCCACCAGTCACCGATGGTACAGCATCGGGGATCATGCGGAATAGATGGTCTCAACTCAAATAGTTCAACCACATGCGGGATGTGGTTTCGATCTGTCCGCCTCCCTGAAGAGGCACTTCGATCAACTGCAAGCGGCCCTGACCAATCCGCCAGCCACGAGTGTGCCGCCAGGGGCTCTCGTGACCTCAACGGGCTTTCTTGTGACCTCAACGGGCTTGTAGTCTTGGTGGTCAGGATTCCTCAGCCCGCCATCCAGGGGCCGGCCGCCCGGGCGAATAGCCGCTCAGCTCCGATCCTGATAAACTACTTTCTGTCGCAGTACACAGGCGCGTAGCTCAGTTGGTTAGAGCGCTTCCTTGACACGGAAGAGGTCGTTGGTTCGAATCCAATCGTGCCTACCAATATTAGATTCAAAGCCATCCAGAGACATCCAAGAGACCAAGGCAAGCCGCTGAAGAATCAGCGGCTTTTGTCTTTTTGTGTCCAACGGTGTATCGTGGAAGCCAATTCCTCGTTGGGGTATATCTGGGGGTACGAGATTCCGAAAGTGGGGGTATTTCCATTTTCGGAAAAATCCTAGGGGGTATTCGCTTTGGCTCTGACAGATACTGAAATCCGCCGTTCCAAACCGGCTGAAAAGTCCTACAAAGTCTCCGATAGCGGCGGCCTGCATCTGCTGATTACTCCCGCCGGAGGGAAGCTTTGGCGCTGGAAGTACCGCTTCCAAGGCGCAGAGAAGCTTATGGCCCTCGGGCGCTATCCAGACATATCTTTGGCCGATGCCCGGGAGAGTCGCGATGCGGCTCGGAGAAGACTCGCGAGCGGCGTTGACCCAATGGCCGAACGTTTGGCCGAGAGGAACGCCGTCATCGTTGCGACGGAATACACCTTCGAGAAGATTGCCGCGCGATGGCTGGAGCACTGGAAGGGAAACAAGAGTGCGCGCCACGTGGCGACAACCCGGAATCGACTCAGGGTGAACGTCTACCCGGTCCTTGGATCACGCCCGGTAGCAGAAATCGAGCCGATGGAACTGGTGGAGTTGGCAAAGCGCGTCGAAGCCCGAGGAGCATCCGATATGGCCAAGCGGATTCTTCAAATTGTCGGCATGGTGTTGCGCTATGCCGTAGCTCACGGGTTTAGCAAACGGAATCCGGCGTCGGAAATCCGCCCGTCCGACATACTCAAACCCACCCGCAAAACCAATATGGCGCGGATAGATGCAAAAGAACTCCCCGCGCTTCTTCGCGCGATTGAGGTATACGAGGGGCGACAACTGACTCGATTAGCGATCAAACTCATGGCGCTCACCTTCGTTCGCACCAGCGAACTGATTGGAGCGCGTTGGGATGAGTTTGACTTTGAAGCAATGCGCTGGTCCATTCCGGCAGAGCGAATGAAGATGAAGATGCCGCACATCGTACCTCTCTCCCGGCAGGCCATTGAAGTTCTGGAACTGCTGCGGACCATCTCTGGAGATGAGCAGCTCGTATTCCCTGGTGAACAAGACTCCCAAAAACCCATGTCGAATATGACTATCCTCAAAGCACTTGAGCGGATGGGATACAAAGGCCGCATGACCGGCCATGGTTTCCGTGGCCTGGCATCAACGATTCTGCACGAGCAGGGCTACAACCACGACCACATTGAGCTTCAGCTTGCCCACGCTCCGCGCAACGCAGTCTCTGCTGCTTACAACCACGCTCTCTACCTTGAGCCACGCGCCAAGATGATGCAGGACTGGGCCGACTTTCTTGAACAGACGCAACGCGGCGGCAAGGTGCTCCCATTTCGAATCCAAGTGGCGTAGACGAGCAAGTAGCTAACGCACTGAAGAATTTGCAGATTCGAGCAATGACCGTGAGATTGGAGATGCCTTCGCAAGTGTCTGACACGCTCCATGAATAGGTCTTCGCCGGCGACTCCTCTTTAGGCTGTTTGCGATGCCTTTGACTGGGCCCTTGAAGGTCTTACGTTCGCCAACACGACCTCAGATGGCAAACCAACGCTATCGAACTTCTCACCATCCCCGATCTGTGCAAAATGGGCGCTGCTCTGCTCACGGAGCGTGGCTTCAACCGTGACCTGATTGAAATAGCCCTGCGACATTGGGCGCAAGGGATTCGGCCCGTCTTCATCCCTACGGAGACGCAGGGCGCGAAAGAAGACGAAGTGAGGCTGCAGTTCAGTTTACTGGGCGTCATTGGCTCTGCGCTTCTTCGGAACTCCAAATGTGCGGTCGTATTTCGCGCGGGCCGCTGCTGCTCTACGCTTTCGCTCCTGAGGAGTTCTTGCGTAACGGAGCTTGCTGCACTCGCTGGAGCATGTCCTTTGGTCGCGCTTGATGGCAATGAAGGCCGTGTTACAGATTTCGCAGGCGCGTAGTTTGTAGAGGAAGCCAGCCTGGGCAAGATGAAGCACGGCCAAAACTGCCGTCACTTCCTCCGCCGGAAATCGACACAAGCGCGGTATTTCGGGATGGCCGTGCAGGATTTCATAGCTGGGATCGACAGCGTCGAACCTCACTTCTAGCCGATCTTTCTTCCCACAAGATACCCACGGCGTGCAGATGTAATCGGCAAGGACTCTGTTGAGTTCGGCGGTCTCGCGCCTAGACACCATGCGAACCACTCGCAGCACCCGCTCGCGTGATTCGTCAGTGTTTTGGTTTTTTGCCAAGCACTCCCAAAAATCATCGGAGCTAGCCCGACCCGGATTCCTTCGAGAGGCCTCTGCAATCGAGCCGCATCGGTTTTGCAGTTTAGCGAGCCAATAGTTGAGGTGAGCGAGGTAAAGCTCATTCTCCACGCCAATTCGCCAGCCCAAAGGCTTTCCTGACGCAGCAGCAGGGGGCACCGCACCTCCTTTTGTGACGGAAGAGAAATATATCTTCCATTCGGGCAGACTATCACACGAGGATGTAGCTGGATGCAGATTAATCCAAGTGAGGACAAACAGAAGAGAGGAGCCGCAATGGCGAACAAGTTCTTGAAACTTCCGAAAGTCAAGGAGGCTACAGGTCTAAGCCGGAGTTCCATTTACGCATCTCCGACGTTCCCAGCACGCGTCAAAATCGGCGCTCGCTCGGTTGCATGGATCGAGGCGGAGGTGAATGAGTGGATTGCCGAGCGGATCGATGCCAGCCGTAGCGGTACGCCGAAGGGCAAGAGCGGCACCGAGGCGCGTGCTTCAAGGGAGGGCTGATGCGCCGCAAAGAGCCGTGGTTCAAATTCTGGGCAACTGACTATCTCACCGACCCGGATGTGGATGAGCTAACTCTTGAGGCTCAAGGGCTGCTCGTTCGTATGTGGTGCGTATGCAGTCAAAGAGGAAACGTCCCAGAAGATCCCGAAGAAATTGCAAGACTGACGCGCTGCAAATCACAGAGGGTCTTGCAGTGCTATTCGCAGTGCAAGCCGTTCTTTATGGTGCGCGATGGATTGCTCTACTCAGGGCGCATGGAGAGGGAAAAGGCGAAGTCCGAGAAGGCCCGCGCGAACGCCGAAAAGCGCTACAGAAATGAAAGTCACACACAAGAGCATGCAAACGGCAGAGCGAATGGCACTGCAAACGGCGCTGCGAAAGGTCCTGCTCAGAAAGCCAGAGAGCCAGAAGGACAGAAAGCGAGTTGCCAGAGTCCAGAAAAAGCTTCTCGCGCCAAGCGCGAGAGGACTTCCGACGAACGCCATACAGCTTTCAAAACGGCAATCAAAACCTATTGGGACGCGAAGAACCCCGGCCTAGACATGCCGTGGGGAGGCGTGGAAGGCAAGGCCCTTGGGATGTGGCTGCGGGAAGCTCCCAACATCACCTTAGAGCAATTCACAAGCCTTCTTCGTGCTCGTTTCCGGTCGGAGGTCAATCACGGGGAACGCCCGTCAAAGTGGATTCGTTGGGTCACGAACTACGCAGATGGCCCAATAGACAGGTTTGGCAAGCCAACCAAGAAGGAGGATTCCGATGGAACGAGTAGACCGAGCATCACTAAACAACGCGTTGACAACAACCGGCGAGCAATTGCAGAGGCGCTTGCCCGAAGTTAGCGGCCCTTGGGATACTCCTGGAGGGGTTGGCGAGACGGTATCCCTCTCAGGACGTGCAGGACTCCATGGAGGAGTATCTGAAGGATTACGAAGCTCTAGCCCTGAAACACTCTCTCCAGAGAGTCAAAGAAGCGATAGCGGCATTGAGGATTGACCCGAACCAGCAGTTTCTCCCGCGTCCAGACGAAGTGGCGGCAGAGATCGACCGCCAGCGCTTGAAAAGGCTTCCTTCGCATATCTACGCGAGAGGCTAACTCTCTCGATTCGCAGCGTCAGGTAAGATCGGCACTCCACCGCAATCGGATGCCGTATCACTTTTACCGACCCAGGGGTAAGGGGGGTTAAAACATTTGTGACTTTCAAATGTAGACCGTTCCATAGCTGCATTTGTACATCCACAAAATAGAAGTTTTTCCGGAAATTGCCACCTGAATGCATGTCGTTCGAATTGGCTCACAGGATGTATCGTGAACGAAATCAAATGCCCTCCCGCGCGCCCGTGCAGACTAGGTGACACGCGCGAAGACCCTCAAATTGCTCCTCGGGCATGTCGCCGGAGAACCCGCGAGCCTAGTTCGCTGGAATTGCTTAGCGTTAGCCGACTTATAAGGACTAAACCCGTTTGTCGGTGAGTGACTTGGCGATTTGTCATCAAAGGAGAGTTGTGGCTGCGCGTGTATTCGTCCGCAACCGCTGCGCGACTCATCCAGCTTGGTATCTTGCTGCGAACGCCTGCACTAAGATGTGCGCCTATTCGTTTAGATTGGCGTATTCCGATCTGGCGCGGGCGAGGACCGGGATGTGGTCGTCAGCGTCTTTCCAAAGGCTCAAGAAATCTTCGTAGGCGGCCTTGGCTTTCAGTTTGTCTCCAGATAATGCGAATGCTCTGCCGAGTTGCAAGTGCGCGAGCGCGCCGATCGGATCGGCAAGAACGATGCCGCGATGATCCAGGACCTTTTGGAATTCTGCCGCCGCCTCCCGGCCGCGCCCTGCCTGCAAGTACGCCTGCCCACGCACATAGGCGGGATATAGCCCTCCGAACTTGGCGAAGAAGGCCGTGCCTGGCATCGCGAGGTCGTAGGGAAGTGCCGTTTGTAGCCGCTCGATCGCGTCCAACGGGACATTATCGTAGAGCGCGAAAAGCGCTCGCAACGTGGGAAGATACTCGAACTGTACGGGAGTGTCTTCCGGGAATCGTTTTGCCAGGTCCTCGGCGAGCGTTTGCGATCCGGAAATGTCGCCTGAGAGCACCAGTGCAAACCCCGCGGCATACTCCACATCGCGGCCCTTTCCCAATGCGAGTGCCGCCCGGGCGAGCTCTTTCGCCCGATCCCAATTTCCAAAGTGTGCTTCGCACACTGCCTCCGCGGCCTGGTAAATGGCCGCCTTTTCGCGGTCGCCGTTCTGTTGTGCTAGTTCGATCGTATGCTGCCAAAGGATTCTCGCGTTTCGCGCCTGTCCGGAACGCGCCAAAACTAGGGCATGGTTGTGCGACATCCAGTTCTCCGTCTCAAGGTTTCCGCGAGCCCGGTCGATTTCGCGTTTCATCCCCGCTTCGTCGCCCTCGAGAAACGCGATATAGTACCGGCTGACCAGAAAAAAGGGGTTTTCCAATTTGCGTTCAGCCGCCCGCTGCAACGCAGCCGCAGCTTCTGCGAACCGGCCAAGCGCAATATTGTGGACGATAAGAGTGTCATAGCCAAACGGTAAATCAGGATTTAACCGAATCGCCTCCTGGGCTGCCTGAATTCCCTTCTCATATTGGCCGGTCCCCCGCGTGCCCCATCCGCCCCAAACCGTCCAGGCCTGCCAATCATTAGGATAGGTTTGCACCCATGACTCGATAGTTCCCAATTCCTTCTGCAAATTTCCGGTTACCTGCCGGTCGTACAAAAAGAGGATAAAGAGTCTCTCCCGGTCGCTGACCCGGTCCCGCAGCTCATAGGCTTTGCGGACATGCTCCGCGCCTAAATCGGTATGTCCCATATTCCAGTAAAAGAACCCTAAGTCGGCGTGGGCCATGGCGAACTGAGGATCGATGGCGATAGCGCGATGGAGATGGGGGATTGCCGCAGCGGAACCGCGCGCGAACACGGCCTTCCGTGCGACGCTATATGCCTTCAAGGCTTCCAGCGAGGGCGTGGTTGCCTGCTCGAGAGGCGTCGAGTGCTCCCGGATGGTTGCCAGCGATTCGCCCAGCCGCGCCCTGATTTGAATCGCAATCCGAGTGAGCGCATCCAGGACCTCTTCTTTTCTTTCCGCCTTCGCCTGCTCCTGGCCCAGGATGTCGCCGGTGCTGCAGTTTCTGGCCCGTAACCACAAGACATACTGGCTTCCGAGGCTTGCAATCGAGCCTTCCAGGACAGCCGTGCCGCCGGTGCGCTCGCAGATCTCCTGCGCCACCTCGGAAGTGAGCCGCGTCTCGGGCGGCCGGTCCATATATCGCAGTACCTGCTGGATCTGTTGATCCGAGACAAGAGTGAGGGAACGGGACTGCTCCAGTTGTACCGACAAGCCTTGGCGGAGGATTCCATCAAACACCGGATCGCCGGTCTTGTTCTCAAATTCGCCCAGCACAATCTTTGTCTTCCCCGTGAGTTTCGGCGCCCGTTGCGGAGAAGAGTGTGCAGTCGCGTGCAACTCACCCTTCACCCTGGGAATCACCGCCAGCTCACGCTGTAACTCGGCAGCGGATTGCCAGCGGCGCCCTGAATCTTCTTCCAGACACCGGCTTAGGATGGTTTCCAACTTGCGCGCACGCAGGCGCCTCCGTTGCATGGCGGCCCGCTCGCCTGTCAGCATTTCGTAAAGGACCCAGCCGAATGCGTAGATGTCCGTGCGGGCATCAGCGGGCCTGCCCTCCCGCTGCTCCGGCGCCATGTAGGCAGGCGTACCCATCACCATTCGATCGGCGGTGAGCGTTTGGTCTCCATCCAGCCTCGCCAGACCGAAATCCAGTACCTTCGCCCCGGATCTGGTCAGCATAATATTGCCAGGCTTCAGATCGCGGTGGATGATGCCCTTCTCGTGCGCCGCCTCTAACGCGGCGGCGATCTGCCGGGCGTGACGGATTGCCTCTTCCAGGAGCAGCGGGCCTCTTTTCAGCCGGGCCGCGATAGTCTCCCCTTCCAGCAGCTCCATTACCAGGTAGTTGGGCCCGATGTCGTGAAGGATACAGATGTTGGGGTGGTTCAAGGACGAAATCGCCCGGGCCTCGCGCTCGAAGCGGGCGTTGAACTGTTCGCGAGTGATTTTAATGGCGACAGCACGGCCTAATCGCGTGTCGATGGCCCGAAAGACCTCGCCCATGCCGCCCTCGCCGAGCTTGCTTTCGATACGGTATGGTCCCAGACACGCACCCGAAGCTAATCCGGTAGGAGTCGAGTCCCCCAGCAGGTGTGGCGCATTCCAGATTGCGGGCCGATCGAGAAATTCGCCGCCTGCCGGCTCTATCAGGAGCGATTCCACCTCGCGGCGCAATTCGGGATCCGCCTGCGCCAACAGCGACGCTCGCTGATCGGAAGTTCCCTCGCGAGCCGCGTGGTATAGCTCTTCGATTTGCAGGAAACGCTCCGGAGTTATCATTTAGGGGCCCGAGGGCGTCTCCATTGTATGGCTTAACTCGCGCAGGAGCCAGGCCTTGGCGAGATGCCAATCGCGTCTGGCCGTGCGCGGCGAGATCTTCAGAGCGGCAACGATCTCCTCCTCGGTCAATCCACCGAAATAACGCAGCTCGACCACCTTGGCCTGGCGCGGCGCCACCTGAGAGAACGCTGTCAGGGCCTCATCGAGAGCGAGGATCGCTCGATCGGGCACCGGCGACAAGATGGCGGATTCATCCAGATTCACTTTGGACGGTGTTCCGCCGCGCCTCCGCGCACCGCGTGTGCGAGCGGCGTCCACCAGGATGCGTCGCATCATCTGGGCCGCGATGGCAAAGAACTGCGCGCGCGCCTGCCATTCGACGTTGGTCACGTCGACCATGCGGAGGAAGACCTCATGGACTAAGGCGGTAGCTTGGAGAGTGTTGCCCTGAGCTTCGTTTTTCATATAGCGGCGAGCCATGAGGCGCAACTCGGGATAGACGTGCTCCGCCAGACGGCCCAGGGCTGCTTCGTCGCCGCCTCCCCAGGCTTTCAACAGATTCGTGATTTCTGCAGAGCGAGCGTCGATGGATAGCCCGTCTCCTGTGGGCTTCAAAAAATATACAAAAACTTTGGCCGCTTTTGGGGGGCCACTTCCGCCTGTATCGGCAGAAGGAGAACACGAATGAAACACACTGCAACTATGGCGCTAATGCTCAATCTAGGCGTCGCAGGCGTTTACGCACAACAGCATCCCGTAAAGATGGTGTTTTCGGGAACTACTGCGGCCAGCGTGGTCGATCTACTGCAGAAAAACACAAATAACAACGAAGAGAATTACGCCGGGAACGGTACGCTGGGCTCATTCACCTTTCGCGATGTCCGGGCTATCGCAGCTCTTCCGCAACAGTCCAGCACCTGCTCGGGCCCGAACAAATTTTACTTCCCAAGTGACGCCGGCGGGGGCGTATTTCGCTTCCAGGATGGGAGTCTATTGAAGGTCAATCTCACGCAAGGAAGCGATTGCATCGATCTCGCGGCTCAGGAGGCACACTGTGTATTGACCTTTCAAATCACTGGTGGAACCGGCCGTTTCAAGGATGCGTCCGGCGTGCTTACGTTAACCGAAACGGTGGTGCCGGTGGTGGCCGACGCCTCGAGCAACCCGGTCTTTTTTGCCGCTACGGGGGGATTCACGGGAACGGTCTCCGGAGTGGCCAGAGAAGCGGACCGGCACGAGGAGTAGCAATAAGCACACACACTCTCTTGGTCGTTACGCTCCTGGGTGCAATTACACACGCGGCGCGGCGGTGTCTAGACTCGGGAGCGGCGCCACTCGAACAGGAGATTCGCACCGCCGGTCCTATCCCCGACCCTCAGTGCTCATTCTCAAATGTTGGTAACAGGCCAAATCGCTCATTGAACTCGTGTTTAGGGAATGACCTACCGGTTAGTCCCGACAGACGCCCTTGCGTAGACCGATTTTCGCGCTCCATCTGCGCTCTGTTTATCTGATTGCGAATGCTTCTCATGGTCTTAGGTTTCATCCGCCGACCTGCATGTTGTTGAAAGTACGTTTAAGTGTTGATTCGAGTCTTACGGTACGCGCTACGGTACAGCCACGGTACGGGCAGCGAGGGACTTAGAGTAGCATTCTTGTTTCGCTCGCGGACCTTTGCCGCGATTTTGCCCCGTTTGGGCAAATGTCTGCAGGACATTAGACGGCATCGGCCCCAGAGAACTGACGGTACGGTTGACGGTACCGAACCTTGTTTTTGGATGATTTTGGATGCTTTTCGGTGCCACCGATGCTCCTAGAATCAACGGGTTACGACCGTGATCAGAACTGTCACGGCAGAGGTCGCGGGTTCGAGCCCCGTCGTCCCCGCCATTGATTCTAAATATCTTAGAATCATTTGGCACAAACAGTGACACCCTCCCGAACTCCAATTTCCCAAAGAAATTCAAGAATCCAATTTGGGGCGTGCCTGTCACGAGCCTGGGAAAGGCTGCCGAGCGACTTGCAATGCATGAAGTAGCAGTATCAGCGCTGGAGTCTATCGAGCAAAGACAATATCAAAAGGGGCTATTCCTGAGAATGTCATCCGCTTACATTCCTGGCAATCCGCGGATGATGCGCACTTGCATAAAGAGAACGGCTCCCTCGTCTTCGCATCCTTGCGATGTCGACCGTAGGCGAGCCCACGTTCTGCTGGTTGCGTGAGGTCTTCAAACCGGATATCGTCACAGCGTCACTACAACGGTGTGAATCGAGGGCAACAGTACTCGCAGGAGTAGCGAATGAAACTTCTACTGACGGTGATGGCGTGTATGTTCTTTGTTTCGGTAGCGCATGGGGCGGACTGCGTTAAGAACCGGCGCGGCCAGACCGTTTGCAGCAATGGTAAGTCGGCTGTTGCGGTTAACCCGAATACTGGCAACGCTGCTTCCGCGCACAGAGACCCGAATGGAGTGACAACGACACAATCCAGCAACGGCACCACGACCAAGTCCAGGAATGGCGTCACCGCAACTCAGGGCCCCAATGGCGCAGCTGCCGTCAATCCCAACACCGGTAATGCCGCTGTCGCACACACAGATTCTAACGGGGTGACAACAACGCAAACCAGCCACGGCGCCACATCCAAGAGCAAGAATGGAAAGGGCGCAGTTGAAGGCCCCAACGGCACTACATGCGCCAAGACCGCGAACAATCAGGGCTGCGCAAAGAAATGAAGTCGGCGGGCGACCCACTCCCCCTTCGAACCTCGCGCCAAGAGCAATCCCGCGGCCTTCCGCATCCTCGGCATCAAAATTAACTTTGGCCGATTGACATACCTTTGATCGAGTTGATATCAACGCTACCAAGCGCGCATCACTTTGATACGCTAGCGCGTCCACCGACAAGGAGAACTCGAGCGATGTTTACGCCAAAAGGAAAGTTTAGCTGGTACGAAATCATGACCAGCGACACCAAAGCCACAGGCAAGTTTTACTCGGACGTTGTGGGCTGGACGACCCAGGAGATGCCCTCAGGGGAAGGCTCTCCGTACACCACCTTTAACCTCGGAAACGTTGGAATCGCCGGCATGCTGCACATGACCGGGCATACTTCATGGATTGGTTACATTTCGGTCGATGATGTCGACGCTCACATCGAGAAAATCGTCGAAGCCGGTGGAAAGCTATGGAAACCCGCGACGGACGTTCCCGGCATGCTTCGCTTCGCCGTATTATCCGATCCCCAGGGTGCCGCAATCGTGGTCTTCACGCCCGACCCGAAGATGCCCTCGCCAGAACGCCCCGCACCACCGACTCCCGGTACCATTGGCTGGCACGAGCTCTACACAACAGACCTCGAAGGCGGATTCGATTTTTACAGCAAAGTCTTCGGCTGGACCAAGATCAGCGATATGGATATGGGCCCCATGGGCGTCTATCGCCTCTTCGATGAAGGCGACCACAAGGAAATGGGCGACGGCGGAATGATGACCAAAGCGCCGCATATACCTGTCTCATGTTGGAACTTCTACTTCAACGTTGAGTCGATCAAGGCGGCCGTCAAGCGAGTTGAATCCGGCGGCGGGAAGATTCTGAATGGCCCGATGCAGGTGCCCGGCGGGGGCTGGATTATCAATGGCCAGGACCCCCAAGGAGCCATGTTCTCTCTCGTCAGTAACAAGGAATAGACCACACAGATTCTTGTTCCAGCCTGCCCGGACTATGCGGGCGGGCTGCTCCACGCTGCAAAGCAAGGCCCCCAAGCCCAGGGGGCCGTTCTTGTTTGTCCGGCAGATTGTGATGCGGGACACTCCTACCATTCGGTCTTTGCGTTACACTGATATCAAAATAACCAAAGAATTCCATTTATAGCGTAAAAGGGGAGCATCTGATCGCTCGCAAAATGGTGCTATTTATAGAGCACTCTGCTGCCCCAGCGGGACGTCGCTCATGGTTTCCGTTCTGCTGCAGAGAATTTCTATGAGGCTGGTTGAAAGAATGATACGTGCACTTCTGATAGCAGCGATCTTTATAGGGCCAACTCTCCTTTGCGCTGAGACCTCCTGTTCGGCAAACCTCGCGGTCCAGCCTTCACACGCTTCTTCTAATCGGAATCAGGTGATACTGGAAGCCTACATAAACGATGCGGGGCCATACGATTTTCTGCTGGACACAGGAAGTCAGGTCACGATGATCGACGAGTCTCTTGCTTCGGAACTCAACATTGAGACCACCACAAGGGCAGCGGTTGTCGGCGTAAGCCTCCAAGGAAAAGGAGGCAAGTACGCGCTGGTCAACTCGGTTCGAGTCGGCCAGAATGCAAAGGTTGGGAGCCTTTATGTGCTGGCGTTCGATATGAAAGAGATTCACGCAGCGGGGTACGCTGTTCGAGGTCTTATCGGCGGAGATTTTCTCGCACATTTCAATGCAACGATCGACAATGCGCACAACAGAGTTTGCCTTACAAAGGTTTCCGACTGATTATCTGATCCGATGCGCCTCACCGCAGTATTCGGCCGGAATCAGGTCTCAGCGAATGGTGAGGCTGACGAGCCCCGAGCTTGTTAGCTGTTGTGTGGAATCGGATTCCGGACTGGATTGAGGGGCCGAAGCGCGGCCACCACAACCACCTGCGCAGATTGCGGAGAGGGCGAGGCCAAGCGCGATCGACCATGCCAGGATCCTATGTCGCGACGTGAGACGGCTCTTTCTAAATAAATAAGGCAGCACAAAGGGGAACAGGACGAAACCGCCATTCGTCGATGAAGACAGAGTCTCATTGAAGACCACGGTTACCTGATACATTCCTTTCGGCGATGTGGGGACGGTCTGGATGTTCAATTGATTGCTGGTGCTGACGTAGGTGCAGGTTGCTCCGCTCGGCAGGTTCATGCACGTTGCTGAAACGATTGCAGCCTTTGTTGGAAGGCTTACCTGGTAGATTGCCGTTTGCCCGGCGGAGATCAGCGCTGTTGTTGGAGTGAATACAGGGGAACCGAGCATTCCTGGCGATGCGGAGTCCACCTCGAATTGCATCGTGTTGGAGGCGTCGCCACCTGGAGCAGGGGCCTTGACGGTGATTGCATATGCTCCGGCGGTCATTAGCTTGCTTGCGGGTACCTGAGCGGTGACCGTATTTGAGTTCACAAACTGAGTGGCGAGCGCTGATGTGCCCCAGAAAATAGTTGACCTTTGTGAGAATCCTGACCCAATAAGCGTCAGCGTGAGCGGTGCGCCGGCGGCAGCCGCAAACGCAGGCGACATGGCTTCAATCTTCGGCGCTGGATTTGCTGCGGTCGTCGCATTTTCAACGACAAAAGGGAACGTACTGGTGATGGTCTGAAGGGCGGACGTGCCGGAGAGATTTACGAAGTATTCGCCCGGCGTGACCGAGGGGATCGCAGAGAGGGTGAGCAGTGTGCCGGACGTTCCCGGCTGAGGGGTGAGCGACGCAGTCATGCCATCCGGCAAAGCGGATGCAATGGAAAGCCTCACATCTCCTGTAAATCCAGATTGAGGAAAGACCGCGATCGTCGCGCTGTCTGAGCCGCCTTGCGCGAGCGTGAGGGCGGAAGGCGACACGCCGAGGGTAAATGCCAGCGCGGGTTGCACTATCAGGTAGAGAGGGGAAAGCGCGCTTTGACCGGCAGCAGATCCCCACACACTTGTTACGTAAACGCCCGCCGCGGCTGAATCGCTCGCAGTTAGCGTAAGCACGCTTCTCTCACTGGCGGCATCTGGTTTGAGCGCCGCCGAAATTCCGCCTGGCAGCTGAGTTGCGCTGAGATTGACCTCTCCTTTGAATCCATTTGACTCGGTAATCGCGATATCAGCTGTTGCTGTCCCGCCCTGGTTGATTGCGATATACGCGGGCGACACTCCCACCGCAAAGGAGGGCACAGGTCTTGCGGTGACGATCTGCTGGAACTGGCTGTAGGACATCATGCCTGCGGCATTCCCCGCGATGGTCGCCGGCGAGGTGCCTGCAGGCGCGGAATCATCCGCCCTCCATGTGAGCAAGCTGGTCGAATCTGTGGTGGAGGGACTGAAAGTTGTGGTCACGCCGGGCGGAAGCTGAGCCCCGGAGAGATCCACCGTTCCAATGAAGTCTCCCCAGGGCACCACCGTCACGGTGGAGGCAAAACTGGAGCCCCTTTGAGATGGTGAAGGGGATCGGCGAAATGCTGAGCACATAGGAAGGCTTATTGACTGACAGCGCGATCGTTGTCGTTGCTGTGAAGCTTCCTGACACTCCTGCAACTGTGACCATGATGCTGCCAGGTTGTGTCTCTTTGCCCGCAATAAAGGTCAGCTGGCTTGAGCCATCGGGGTTGGAGGTGAGCAGCGCCGAAACCCCACTTGGCAACTGTGATGTTACGTGGAATTCCACATTGCGCGAGAATTCAGATAGGTTCATCGCACTGATCGTGGTTGTGCCTGAAGTGCCGGGATAGATCCTGAGGCTCGCAGGCGATGGAGTGAGAGCTAAGCCTGCCCCTGACTGCTCGCTCGCGTGCTGAGCCTGACCTTCGCAAGCAAGACACACCATGAGCGCTACAGGAAGCAAACGCAACAGGGCTTTCACACGTATATAAGGACCGCACTCGCACCTTGAAGCCGCTCTGCGCATACATCCAAGTCTTCGCGCATTCTGCAAATAACTTTAGCCCGAATGCAGACCTGGCTTGCGCCTCCAGGGGCCGATGGACCTAGATGGGCAGACATGTCCAGAAAAGAGACAGAGGAGAGAATAACTCACGCGATGAGGTGAAACCTGGATTCGTCTTGTTACCTGTTCCATCCAGGAGGCGCGCGATCGCTGCGTGCTGCAACTTTTGTAACGTGACATTTGTCGATGGTTGAACATGCCTGGGCACTATGACCCATTTGGGGGATCACTTCGATCACAGCCAGACACCAACGTTGTATTTACCGTACGTCGGGTAACACACAACACTGGAAGGCGTTGCGAGAACTGTGAGACCGCGTTAAGCATCCCCCTGAAGGCATCACAGACGCGTTGTATTTCCCAAGCACACGAAATGAGATCGTCAACGGACATGCATGCAAGGCATCAAAGGCGATCTTGAATATCAGGCTGTGTTGGCGGTTGAACTTGATCTGCGGATTCTCAGACTGTTTTGAGAACAGCGGGTCGTCACGAAAAGAGTTTCCACTCGAGGACGAGGATTCCAGGATGAAAAGGATCAGCGCGCTGTTTGGTTTGGCTTTGATGCTCTGTTTTGCCCTCTCAGGATGCGGAGGTGGGCATGTCAGCAAGGTTACGCTGTCGGGGAATACGACCCTGGTCTCGATTAGCGTCACGAGCGCTGGTTCAACTACATCGGTCCCAGCGGGATCGACTCTTCAACTGACAGCACAGGGAAAATACAGCGATGGGAGCACCGCGGACTTGACCTCGCAGGTGACGTGGACACTCTCTGACAATTCCATGGCGTCTCTGAGTGCTTCGGGCCTTCTGACGGCGAAGAGGGCTGGGTCCGTCATAACGATCGCAACGAAGAGCACAGTTTCGGGCACACTCGCGCTCTCGGTCACCAAAGCCTCGGTCAGTTCGATCGCTGTCAGCGGCGGAATTTCGCTTGCCGCTGGATTCACTGAACAGCTGGCGGCGCAGGGCACATTTACCGACAACAGCACCCAGGCGATTACGACTCAGGTGACGTGGCAGAGCTCCGATTCCACGATCGCGGCGGTCAGCAGTGCGGGAGTGCTCACGGCTCTCAAGCCGGGCTCCGTCGTTATCACAGGGAGCATTGGAACGGTATCCGGCACGTTGTCTGTTGTTGTACATGCCGCCTCAGTTGCCTCTATCTCAGTAAGCGGATCCCCGCTGGTTGCCGGTTCGACCGAGCAACTTTCAGCCGTTGGAACCTATTCTGACAACACGATCCAATATGTGACTTCACAAGTGGTCTGGCAGAGCTCAGACATTACGATTGCCACCGTGAGCCCCACTGGCATGCTTACAGCTTTCAAGGCGGGTACAGTAACGGTGACGGCCTCTCTTGGCACGGTTTCGGGCGGCGCACCCATCGTTGTGAGCGCCGCGACCCTGTCTGCGCTGACGATAGCCCCGGCTTCGTTCTCGATCGCCACGGGACAAAGCCAGCAGTTGTTGGTGCAAGGCGTGTACAGCGACGGCGGTTCACATGACGTAACGTCGCAAGTAATTTGGGGCACGAGCAACAGCGGTGTTGCGAGCGTCAGTGGCGCAGGACTGGTGACCGGTGCATCGGCAGGCTCGGCTACGATCACTGCGACGTTGGGAGCCGTCAGCAGGACCGCATCTGCTACGGTTACGGCCCTCACTCTGCAATCGAGACGTTCTTCGTCACACCGGGGAGCGCATCTGTTGCAACCGGTCAGACCCAGGCCTTTGCAGCCAATGGTCTCTTCTCTGACGGCAGCACTTCTGACATCACGAACAGTGTCACGTGGAGCTCGGGCGCAACGAACTTTGCCTCGATCGATCAAACAGGTC
>CAWAZE010000021.1:0-36365 GCA_963786405.1 uncultured Acidobacteriaceae bacterium
TTCGAGTCCTACCTGAGGAGCCAGCCATTTTTTAAATATATGAAAATTATAGGCTTGAGCCGCTAAAAGACTCGCCCGTATCAGTCCGCGCCTACGCCTCAATTAGCGGTGCTTAGTCCTCCGCAACTGCCATAGAGTTCGAAGTCGAAAACAGGATTCCTCGGTTTTTGCTAGAGTAGCTTACTATTGTGACCATTCAAGATGCTGTTGCCAAGTTCACGACCGATCCGAAAAGCTTTCTTAACGATAACTGCGTGAACATCGCGGGGGGAAACACGCGCGGCTCGGGGCTGACGATATTTATCATGTCTCATGGAACCACCCCCGTCATGAAGAAAGGGTTCGGCGGCATGAGCCCCAAACCGTTCTGGACGGTCAACATCTCCAACAAGAACGGCGGCAACCCGGGTCCCGGCGTGGCTCTGGGAAACGACGAATTCATCGCTTACTACATTCCGATGAAGCAGCAGACCGACAACGTTGCCAGCGTATTCGGCAATCCGCCTTCCGACGGCTCAGTGTCGCTGCTGTTGACGTCTCAACTAAGCGGCTGCACCTTCGGTTTCTCCAACCTGGGAGGCCAATTCATCGCGTCGCACCTTCAGCCAGTCACCGGCACTTCGCAGACCGTCAATCGCCAGAACATGGCGCAGTTGACCCAATCCGGGATGAGCGGTTCGGCAAAGCTCGTCGAGAAGGGGAAGGACTATCAGGACTACGCCACGGTCGTCGGAATCTTCAAAAACAAAGAATGGAAAGTTTATATGCAAGCTATCGACTGGAATCCGGGAAACGGCAGGACCGGGTTCAAGGAGATTAAAGGCATCGTCAAACTGTAACGCGAGCCCCGCAGCCTGGCTGGGTCTAGTCCTCAGAAGTATTGATCATTGTTCCGGAATCGCGGTCCACAACCGCTGCCGCAAGTTCCCCAGTAACTCCAACATCTGCCGATACTTTACGGCGTGCCGCGGTCCTTCCAAAACATTTGAACGAAGTTTCCCTGCGTATCTTTCGGACCCCCTGTCTGTTTTGCCATCTTGCAAAGGCGTCTTCAAACAGGTTCTGATGAATTCGGCTGTCCTGGAGGCTGAATCTGAAGAACAGCGCGGCATCAACAAAGACAAAGCGACCAGCAAAAGCGAAGCCGAAAGCTTCCGGAATTGACGCCAAGGCCTGGCTTGCTGGCATTGCGCTCGCTGTCGCTGCGGCAGCCTGGTTTGCCGTTCACAGGAACGCGCCCTCGGTTCAGGCCCAGCCGCCCTCCTCATCCGCAATTCCATCTGCCGCTCCAGCAACCAATGCGCATCCAGTCGATGGCGCCATGGCCGCATCTGATCCGATAAACGGAGGATTCGAGCCGACGGTGCCGAACAAGACCGATGCTCCCGCGAAGGCTCCGCATGGAATGGTCTGGATCCCCGGCGGAGAGTTCTCAATGGGCGCCCAGAACATGGGGGATATGAACGCTGTCGGGATGCAGGCAACGCGCGATTCGCGTCCGGTTCACCGTGTCTATGTTGACGGCTTCTTCATGGACAGGACGGATGTAACCAACCTGCAGTTTGCAGAGTTCGTGAAGGCAACCGGATATGTGACCGTGTCGGAGCGCAAGCCGGATGCAAAAGACTTTCCCGGAGCGCCGCCGGAAAATCTGGTTGCGGGCTCAGTCGTCTTTGCTCCACCCGATCATCCGGTGCCGCTCAATGATCATTTCAAGTGGTGGACTTATGTTGCAGGTGCAGACTGGCGTCACCCGCTCGGGCCTGAAAGCAACATTGTCGGAAAAGGGAATTACCCCGTCGTCCACGTCGCCTACCAGGACGCTCTCGCCTATGCGAAATGGGCAGGCAAGCGCCTTCCCACTGAAGCTGAATGGGAGTTCGCCGCGCGAGGCGGGCTTTCGGGAAAGCTCTATTTCTGGGGAGACGAATTTCGGCCAAACGGCAAGTGGATGGCCAACACACATCAAGGTCATTTTCCTGACGAGGACACTGGCGAAGACAAATTCGTTGGGATTGCGCCCGTCGCGCAATTTCCTGCCAACGGATACGGGCTCTTCGATATGGCGGGCAACGTCTGGCAGTGGACAAGCGACTGGTACCGGCCCGATTACTACGAGCAGTTGAAGGCATCGGGCGTTGCCCGCAACCCGCAGGGACCGGACTCATCCAATGATCCGTCGGAACCGGGACAGTCAAAGAAGGTTCATCGAGGCGGTTCATTTCTTTGCACCGATCAATACTGCTCGCGCTACATGGTCGGCACGCGCGGCAAAGGTGAGGTCGACACGGGAACCAATCACCTTGGATTTCGCTGTGTCATGACGTCCGCACAGTGGGAAGGAGCACAAGAAAAGGCAAAGGGCCATGCGGTGACTGGAAACTGAAACGTGGGCTTGCTCGTGCCAAGGTGCTCCCGCCGTCGAATCGATATAAATTGCCATCGCTCCGGATGGGTGATAGGATGCCCTCATTTCATGGCTTTCGATCCCCCCTCCGGAGGCGCCTTCCATGGTGGATGGAGTCGTTTATGTCATCGATGACGACCCGGCGATCCGGCGTTCTTTGTGCCGGCTTCTTCGTTCGCACGGCCGGCGCGTAGAAGCCTTCCCAAAAGCCAGGGATTTCCTCGACCAGACGCTCCCATCCGGGCCAGCCTGCATCGTGCTGGACCTTCAGCTCCCGGACGTTGGAGGCTTGGATGTCCAGCAACTGATTAGCCGGAAGCGCGAGACCTTGCCGATCGTATTCATCAGCGGCCACGGCACCATTTCTGATTCCGTTCGCGCGATGAAAGCTGGTGCTGTCGACTTTCTCATCAAGCCGTTTGAAAGCACTGAACTGATCAATGCGATTGATTCCGCACTCGACCGGTCGAAGCGGTCCCTTGACCGGATCGCTGCTGTCAACCGGGATCGTGAGGCATTCAACACGCTCACGGACAGAGAGCGGCAGGTTTGCATTCGAGTTGCCCAGGGGATGCTCAATAAGCAAATCGGCAGTGAATTCGGAACCACAGAAAAGACCATCAAGGTGCATCGGGGCCGTGTGATGCAGAAACTGGGAACGCGGTCCGTCGCAGACATGGTGCGCCTGGTCGAAAGGCTGCGCTCGACGGACAGTATGCAGCCCTCTCCAAACGCGTAAACGGATGCTTCCGGGTGTGGTGCCCGCAGACTCCGTAGAGTTCGGGCCAGATCCGGACCTCTCATCAATCAGTTCCAAGGCACTTCGAGGGCAATACACAGGAAATGCGCAAAGTTCGGTTGCCTCCATTGAAACGCGAATTCGCGATCTTGATTTTTGCCGTTGCCGCTTTGGCAATGTCGGCTCTCTGGACATGGAGCCATTGGAGCCATGGTCCCACTGATTATCCGGCGCGGTTCAGCGCTCTTTTGCTGCTGGCGATCATTGCGTTTGTGCTTTACTTCGTTCAATCGCGCCCGAGAGGTTATCAGCTTGACTCGGGAATCCGCGGCGGACCGATTATCCGCGCCACGGAGCCGTCCCGGTCGGCAGGGAATCTTACCCTTAACTTCGAGTCGAGTAACCACACTCCGAGTCCGACCGGCGCCCACAGGGCCATCGCGGACGGTGCCCCGGTGCGGGCGAGCCTGAACTTTCCTGAAGACGGACTTCGGCAATTCTTTCTGATCCTCCCGGAATACTGCTTCCTCGTTTCGCATGATGGCGCGATCATCGACTCCAATCCGGCGGCTTGCGAAGCGCTTGAGTTCAAGAGAGAAGAGCTTGCAGGCAGGCTGTTTTACCACCTTTCCTCGCCGGAATCCTCCGCAAGGATGAAGGAAGCCTTCGAGCGATGGAAGACAGAAGGGGACCTGCGCAGCCTGGAAGTCGACATTCTCACCAAGCGGGGCGAGAGACGAACGGTACTCCTCAACATCGGCTCAATCAAGAGGTCTGATGGAAGAGTAATCCTTGCAATGTCCGTGCTGGTCGATATCACCGAACGAAAGCGAAATGAGCAGGCAATCAAGGAGAGCGAAGAGCGATTCCGCGTTGCGATTAACACAGCTCCAATGATGGTATGGGTTGCGGGGACTGACAAGCTCTGCTCTTACTTCAATAAGGCGTGGCTCGACTTCACCGGCCGGCCCATTGAAGCTGAGCTCGGAGACGGCTGGGTGGAGGGTGTCCATCCGGAGGACTTGCAGCAATGCGTTGAAACATACGAGCAGTCCTTTGATCAGCGCAAGGAATTTCGAATGGAGTACCGCCTCCGCCGCCACGACGGAGAATACCGCTGGATCATCGATATCGGGGTGCCGAGGGTAGGTTCAGAGGGCTTGTTCACAGGCTACATTGGTTCCTGCGTGGATGTGACTGACCGCAAGCGCTCCGAAGACGATCGAGTCACCATGCTAGAGCAAATTGCACATCTCAACCGCGCAGCTTCAATGGGACAGCTTGCCGCTTCGCTGGCTCACGAGCTCGCTCAGCCTCTGGCAGCGATCCTGAGCAATGCGCAGGCTGCTTCGCGGTTTGCGAATATGCCTGAGCCGGATCTTTCGGAGATCAAAGAGGCGCTCGCAGAAATCACGGAAGATGATCAGAGAGCGCGTGGCTTCCTGTTCAACATGCGCGCCATGTTCCAGAAACAAAGAATCTCCCGATCGGTTATCGACCTGAACGCAATCATTCATGACGTCGGCCGAATCATAAGGAACGACGCGGTCAGAAAAGGAGTTCAGATTCGCGTGAGCCCCTCTCCAGATGCGGTCCTCGTCTCGGGAGATCCGGTCGTTGTTCAGCAAGTCATCCTGAATCTTGCCAACAACGCGATGGATGCGCTCCAGCACGTTCCCTTGGGACAAAAGCTTCTCATTCTGACGAGTTCGCTCGATCAAGACGGCGTTGTCGGAACGATCGTTGTCGAAGACAACGGATGCGGGATCGCAGACGAAAACAGACCCAGGCTGTTCATGCCCTTCTTCACCACCAAACAAGAGGGGATGGGTCTCGGGCTTTCCATCTGCCGCTCCCTGATAGAGTCCCTCGACGGCCGCATTACGTTGGTCGAACGCCAGGAGCCCGGCGCTGCATTCAAGGTGGAGCTCTCGGTTACTCCCGGGGTGCCAGTCGGGGCTCATGATCCAGAGTTCAGTCAGCGATTCGCATCGTGACAGCGTTTTTCAAAAACTCGACTAAATGTCTGATCGGCAAGTTTAAAACCATCACAACAAGCCGGGTTTCAGAGTCGCGCATGAGGTCCACGCGCCAAAGACAAGTCAGCCCGCCTCTGGGGGATTGCGAGGCGGGCTGCAAGTTTGTTGGCACCCTGGATTTCGGAGCGATCTTGATCCGAGCGTGCCGCGAATTCAGATGAACGCAAAAGAGCCGAGGTTAGTCGGCTCTCTGCGTGGGGAAGGGCAGCCTCACAGCTTTCGTGAGGCGCGCGTTAAAGGCTGGGGGAGGGATGTGATTTGCGGCTCTACTCGCTTGTCTTTCGACTTGTTTGTTCACTTTGGGGCCGGATGCCGGAGAGAACAAGGCAGACAGTTGTCGCACGGCGCAAAGAGAAAACGTCATCGCCGAGGCAACCATCACGAATTCTACAAACAGGTAAACTGGCCCCATTGTGAAGACCTTTACACTTCTGTGCGCCCGTCTCTTGTCGGCGGAATCGCACTCTTTACCAGAAATATTAGGAAAGACCGTTGTGCTTCACAATTGGACCTTGGTCCAATAGTCCCAGTTAACAGGTTATTTTTGTTGGCTTTATTGATGCAACGTTAACCGGTTCATAACCGTTAGACATTCCAGGAATGCGCAGAACTCTCATCAGGGCCCTCGGTCAAAACGGCGAGATGTCGCGGGACTCACCGCGTCTCATTCAAATTCGTGGCCTCGGCTCCTTGTGCAGGTGGTGAATCTCGCTATTCCAAACAAACAAAAGCATTTGAATTCGAAAGCAATATCCCTCTCATCAGGCTCCTCCTCATTTGGCGAGCTTTCAGGAACTCGTGAGGCCGCCTTCATTTTGAAAGGAGTCGAATGAACAGGACAGCTTAAAAATAGAAACCATTCAAGAGATCTGGAAAAGATAACTGGAGATTCAGACTCTTGAAGCAAGAGACACGCTGCGAGGAAGTGTCCGAATGCATCCGATCACCTTGCAGCGACTCCGTCTGCGGCTCATTCCCCAGAGAGCAGGACCGGCGGAGCTTCGAAGTTACCACTCTCATCTATCTGAGTTTAGGATGCATCGATATATGCCGCAATTTCCTTATCTGGGCAACGGATTTCGATTTTGGTGAATCAAAGGGCGAGAGTACGTTTTCGCCGGGCAGTCCGATCCAATTCCTGGGAAACAGCTCGACGTTAAATTTTCTCCATGCTGGAGTCCATGTTCACCCGTTGTTCTCTTGCCTGAGCTCGCCCGTTAGTTCGGCATCTTAACTGACAATTCCCACCTGCAAGTTCGTTCCTTTAAAGAGTGTTGTTCCCCGCAACCGTCGAAGGAGGAATTGTAATGAAGCGACACCGCATACTGCTGGCGGACGACCACATCCTGATAACCGATGCATTCAAGAAACTGTTGGAACCCGAGTTTCAGGTTGTTGGAACAGCGTCTGACGGAAAGGCTCTGATTTCGATGGCAATGCAACTATTGCCTGACCTTATCATCGTGGACCTGGGCCTGCCTCTTCTCAGCGGAGTCGACGCAGGAAGACACCTGAAAGCTTTATGCCCCGGGATTCCGCTCCTCGTGGTAACCATGAACGAAGATGTGGCCATTGCGGATAAGGTCCTGCGCGAGTGGGCTTCGGGCTTCCTTCTTAAAAAGTGCGCTGCGACTGAGCTCATCGGCGCCATTCACATGCTTCTGGCTGGCAACTCTTACGTGACGCCTCGGGTCACATACCGTCTTGAAAGGGACCGCACTTGCGAATCGGTGGATCCGGGTGAAAAAGTCCTCACCCGACGACAAAAGGAAGTGTTGCGATTGCTCGCCGAAGGTCTGACGATGAAGGAGGCCGCAGTCACATTAAGCCTCACCGTGCGGACGGTCGCGTTCCACAAGTACTCCATCATGCAGGATTTTGATCTGCACAGTAACCTGGACCTGCTACGGCTCGCAATCCGGGAACAGCTCGTGTCGTCCTTGTAAGTCGACTTTGCCCTCGCACAGACGCCAACCCTTCATCCTTCTCAGAACCCGGCGGCCACGAGGATTGAAATGTCTCCTGGAAAAACACGAGCTGCGCCCGCAACTGGTCCGCCGACAACTGATGCGTCAGTCCAGGTCCAGGGGCCGACCTCATGGACAAACATCCGAAAATATCTCGTCCTCGGATCGATCGCTGTGCTGGTCCAGTCGGGCGCTCTTTTGCTGTTGGCCGAGATGGCGAGAAGGCGCCGGAGAAATGATCAAGTCATTCGTCGTCTTGTGCAGCGGATAAATCAGGCGCGCGAAGAGGAACAGCGTCACATTGCTCGAGAGCTTCACGACAACATCGGACAACGGCTTTCTTTGTTATCGATCAGGCTTGGTTCCATGAGTGATCTGCGTTTGTCAGAATCTCTCGGCGTCGCGGAGCTTCGAGATTTGACTCGGGAAGTGGACGAAGTAATCTCTGAAGTCCACAATCTCTCGCACAGCATGCATTCCTCAAAGCTTGAGCACCTCGGTCTCGCGGATGCTTTGGATGAGCTTTGCCGGATCATTTCACTGCGGCATCACATCGCCATAGACTTTCAACCCAACGAGGCATCCGGGAATGAGAGTCCTGAAGTGGCCCTCTCCTTCTATCGCATTGCGCAGGAAGCCTTGAACAATGTGGTCAGGCACAGTCGCGCAGACCGCGCGCAAGTTACGCTGACAAGGACCGGTGATCGGCTGACGATGCAGATAAGAGACGGCGGCATTGGTTTCGACACCAGGGTGACGAGCTCTGGACTGGGCTTGGCCTCCATTGAGGAACGCATTCTCTCGATCCACGGCAGTCTGTCCGTAAGGTCAAATTCGAACGAGGGAACGTCGATTACTGTCGAGGCACCTCTGCATCAGCACAGCCGTTTCGAGTTCCGCGGTCCTCGGCCAATGCCCGGGGGCAACAAGCGCGATTCCCAGCCATTGCCGCCGCGCCGTCTTGACGATTTCCAGCACACAGGCTTCTGATTGTGGCTCACATTGGAGACTTCCCCCCACCTGTCACTTGCGACAGTTGCAATTCGTCACTCACTGACTAATCCTGAACGAACAAACGGCAAGAGCGCCAGCGCTTGGTGTTAGGAATGGGAGGATCGCTCTCATTGTCCTCGCCGCATGAACGAGAGAAGACCAGGAATGAAGGGTAGACGGTTTACAGAGAAACAGATCATCGAGATCCTGCGGCAATATGAGGCCGGAGTAAGGATGGAGGATCTCTGCCGCGAGCATGATGTCAGCTCGGCGACAGTCTATAGTTGGAAAGCGAAATACGGCGGGGCAGAAGGCAGCGAATCTCAAAGACTGAAACAAATGGAAGATGAGAATCGCCGGCTTAAGCAGTTGGTGGCGGACCTCAGCCTGGACCGCGAGGAATTGAAGGCCGTAATTCGAAAGAGCAGCAGAAACCTTCCCGCCTGATGTATTTGCAACCCGCCGAACAACTGCATTCCTCCTCGAGTCAGAAGCTCCCCCGCGCTATCTCCTGGAGAAGCTGCTTTTCAAGGCTTAAGTCGGCTACCAGTAGTTTCAACCTCTCGTTCTCCTGCGCCAGTTCCTTCAGACGCTTGCCTTGGTCCGGCTCGGAGCTGCTGCTCTCTTTGCGCCAGCGATAGTAGGTCTGGACAGTTATTCCGATCTCATTTGAAGCCGCCGACTTTGTCTTTCCGCTCGCAATCGCCGCGTCGATCTGCCGAAGAAGATTCGCAATCTGTTCCGGAGTGTGCTTCATCCCAATCCCCATTCGAGGCTCTCGCCATCGCAGGTTTGTTTGTCCTGATCCTGATGGTAGGTAATGTGTCGGCTGCTGGAGCTCTGCAGAAAGTCACACCTGCGCCAGGTTCTCTTCTAGTCTTGCTCCCGTTACGGATGAGTCACATGACTGTTTGCGTGGGCAGGTGCGTCCCTTAAACTCTTCAGAAGCATGCGAGCCGTGCGCTCAAGGGCGGGCACTTCACTTCACTTACGCGGAAGCATTTAGCCCGCGTCTCCGGATCTCCGCCCTGAGTGTCTCGCGGTCGAGGCTGAGGTCAGCCACAAGCTCCTTAAGCCGGCGGTTCTCATCCTCAATCTGGCGCAGGCGCTGCGCTTCACGGACTGTCTCCCCGCCGAGCTTCGATCTCCATACATAAAACGTGGCCGCACTGATGCGGTGTTCCTGACACAAGTCAGCCATCTTCGCTCCAGCCTCGCGCTCCTTGAGTATCCCAATAATCTCTGCCTGGCTGAAGCGGCACTTCCTCATTGCATGTCCTCTCGTTCTCGACGGGGAAAGAGAACCAGCATTGCAAAGCTTGGCGGTCGATGCACACTCATCAGCTTGCATCTCCGATTCGGCGTTGAGTTGTAATCAAAGCCGAATGCGGGAGGCTCTAAGCGCACTCTTCTCAAGGCACTTATCCAATCCAAGACAAGGGCAGGATCAGAATAGTCCGCTCCCATAAAAGTTCAACTGTCAATAGTTACAGGAAATGCGTCCGGGTGCTGGAATGGACATGAGCCGCCGATTTGCGGCTCATGTCCCGGCAGGATTTCGCCTTCAGAGTTAGTGGCTGATGGCGATCGCCTGCACTGAGTACGCCGGAATATCCACGGTCATCGAATAGGATGTTCCGCCCTGCGGCTGCAGCGAGACAGATGATGGCCCTCGAATCGACTGCCCGTCTTGGGCGATCTGGTAAAACGCGCCTGACGCCGATGCCAGTCCCGTATTGTTTGCAGTGACCGTAAGATTGTCGAGCGAGTTCGCCGTCGGATTGATCAGCACGATCGCGTCCAGGTTCGCGGTTTGAGGTGGTAGACCACGGCCCGTTTCACGGTACCCGACCATTCCCAACCGTACTCGGCGAGAGTGAGCTGGCCATGTATCCGCCATTTTGCAGCCCCAGGTAGGTCGCTGAGCCGAAGCAACTTGTACAGGTAGTACTGCGGATAAGGTTGCGGCGATGTCCAGGGGTGGGGTACGGGCAGTCCATGTTCGCGTTGATCTCTCCGATCAGGCAGAAGTTCGAATTCGGGTTTGTTTTTGTCCGTCGATTTACTGCGAAATACACCATGTGTCCAATGACATTGGGGGGGCATTGTTGGGCGGGTAGACCGCATTCAGCACGTCCGCGACATACATGCCATTCCAAACGGGAGAGTAGATCGGATCATTCTGACAGCAGTTCTTGCCCGTGCCCAGTTCAGGTTGTACTCGGTGTTGTAGATCGGCAGGTTCTTGCCCTGCGACTTTTGTCCGCGGCTACGATCTGTCGACGCGTAAGCGTACGTCGCCATTGGCCCCGCACCCGTGTTCTGCGTTCGTTGATAGACAGAGATGCCGCAGGGCGCGGGGCATCCTGACGTCGTGATTGTGCCGTTGTACGTGTCCCATTGCGCGCCCGTCTGTACGCTCCCGAACATGTAGTCGTGGTAGGCCATGAACCCGATGTTCTGCGAGGCGATGGGATCAGCGAGCATCTGCTGCACCCAGCCTGACTGGAATCCCGCTGTTGCCGGTCCGCCGACCTTCGCACTTGAACCATGCGCTTTGATCGCCGCTAATCATTAAGCGGCGCCGCGGCGTCATAGAGCTTCAGGTAGCTGCTCAGTCTTGGTTGCTGTCGGGACACACAGCGCTGAGTATTCGGTTCGTTCCAGATTTCGTAGTCAGTTACGACACCGGGGAACGTTGTCCTCCAAGTGATTCACATACTGCACTGCCATCTGGGCCCATGCATTCACATCTGTCGGCATTGCATTATTGGGCGTGCTGGGGCACGGATTTGCTACTTGGCAGCAGCCACATTCGGTGTCTGGTGCATCTGCAAAATGATCTTGATGCCGCCTGCGCTGATCTTTGCTGACATTCGAATCGAGGGGGACCCAGTTTGGTGAGTTCAGTCCGCCGTTAAAGACCAGACGGAATGAGCGCATAGAACCGCGCGTAATTGATGCCTCCCGCCTTCACCAGGTCCAGATCGGCCGTAGTGTGCAGTCGAGTCCATGCGCTCGGCCCCGAACAGATGCGCCGGAACCGCGTGCAGGCTCGTCGATCGGGAAGCAAAGTCCACCGTCACTTTCGAGAACACTGTGACAGTTGCGGTCGCCGTCGTGTTTAAGAGAGGTCCTTTACGGTCACACTGTAGTGCCCGCGGTGCCGGTGGGGTGTAGATACCTTGATTGGTTAACGTGCCGCCGGTTGTACTGTACGTCAGCGAGTGACCGTCCGGAATCCCTGAAAGCTGCGCCTGGAATACCTGGGTCGTTCCGGCATAAACTGCAGCCGATGTGGGATACAACGCCAGTGTTCCTGAGCCCGGTCCGGCCAACACAGTCACCGTTGTAATTGCCTTCGCATTGCTTCCACCGGTCTGCGTCGCCGTGACAGTGCATTTCCCGGTCGATCCCGGTGCAACGTAATTGCCTGACGTGCTGCCGATCGATCCGCACGACGCCGACCACGTCACGTCCACAGTCGCCGCGAAATCCAGGGTGTTGTTCACATGACGACCTGGGTTCGTCGGAATGATCTGAAATGCGCCAGGGTTGGATCCGGAAAGCGATACGGTCTGCGGACTGTTGCTGGCTGTGTCGACAAACGACAGGGTCGCATTACGTGCCCCGGTTGCCGTGGGCTTGAACACGACACTCACCCCGCAACTAGCCGAGGCGCCAAGGCTCGCTCCGCAGGTTTTGGTGGAGATCGAGAAGTCACTGGGATTGGTGCCGCCAATGCTGATGCTGCTGATCGTGATCGCGGACTTGGTGCCGTTGCTCAATGTGGCCGTCTGCGCCGAGCTTGTCGAGCCCACATTCGTAGGCGGGAAGGAGTTCATCGGCGATACGGTTACGCTTCCGCCGGTGGTGCTGCCGCCGGTTCCTGATAGAGCAGCGGTTTGCGGACTGTTGCTTGCCGTGTCAGATACAGTCAACGTTGCGGAGCGCGCCCCCGTCGTTGCCGGCTTGAACGTCACGCTGATCGTGCAGCTCGCTGACGGCGCCAGGCTGCTGGGGCAACTGCTCGCCGTGAAATCGCCGGGATTCGTGCCTGTTATGGCAACGCTCTTGATCGTGATTGCGGTTGCACTGCCGTTGGTTACAGTTGCCGTCTTCGCTGCGCTGGTCGAACCAACATTCACGGTGCCGAACGAAAGCGACGTCGGGCTCATGCTGACTGTGCCCGAACCGCCGGTCCCTAATCCTGTAAGAGGCACCTTTTGTGGACTGGTGCTGTCCGAGTCGCTGAAATTGAGCGTCGCTGTGCGGGTTCCGCTCACTGTCGGCGCAAAGATGATACTTGCGGTACAGCTCGCACCCGCTCCCAGAGAAGAGCCGCAGGTTGTCGAGAAGATCTTGAAGTCTCCCGGATTTGTACCGGAAAGAGTCTTGCCGCTGATCGTAATCGCGGTCGAATTCCCATTCGTCAGCGTGACAACCTTTTGAGCACCGCTGTTGCCCACTGCAACTGAGGCCCAGCTCAGACTCGTCGGCGACACAGTTGCCGCTGCAAGGCAGTTCGTTCCCTGGAGAACGCCGAGAACCAACGGCAGGCCCAACAGCGCCCGTGCAGCCGGTCGGCGTCTGCCGATGGCAGATACGCGAGATGAGAAGTGATAGAGCAGGGAACAGAATGCAGCAGTCTTGGGGGAAGAATCAGTTTCCATCAGAGGCTCCGAGTGATCGCTCAACGCGTAGATTGGATTGGATTGAATCTATGAGTGCGTATGCATTTGACCGCAAGAGCCCAGCTTGCACGAAACCAACTGAAGAGCCCTGCTTCATGTCCCCGGTCCTATTCGTATGCCTGTGATTGAGAACCGCCCCCGCTCGCTAAGATGCGATTCCGGAACTTCGGGTTGGCAAACGATCCGCCGGCTGCAGGTTGGATGCGCAGCAGCGATCGGAAAGGCTCAGGACCGCAAATGCACCCGATCCGTTGCATTGTCGCGCGCTCCAGATGCGTCGCCGGACTCGTGAAAACTGCTCCGATCATGCGAACTGGTCGAGACTGAACCCCAGTTGATAAGACTCTCCGTGCGCCAGAAGATCTTCCCAACGTCACTTCGCGATGTTGATATCCGGCCATCCGTGCCAGCATGCAGCTCAGCGCAGTCTTAACTCCCTCCGCAATCTGGTTGTGCGCCGGCCCTTGAGTGATGCTCGCAATGAAAGATCGTTCCTTCTCGCGGTCGGCGAATGCGAGATTGTCAGAGAATGCGCCGTTGGCCGCGAATTTCCCTGAACCCGCAGCGGTGGTCGCCGAATCCTGCCACCCCCACGCATTTGCTCCCGTAATCTGGATCGGTCCTGCGTACGGCACCGTTGCCGAACCGCTCGCGCCGAAGAGCTTCAGCCCTGCATCGAACACGCCGTCGGTCCCAAACTGCGTTGACGCAAACGAAAAATGAACGTCACCGGGATAAGTGAAATCCACCTGGTAGTTGTCCCAGCAGTCGCCAAAGTGCGTCAAAATGCTGCGCCCGCCGGTCGCTATTGCCTTCAATGGCCGTGCGCCTATCATCCAATTGCAGAGGTCGATGATGTGTATGTTCTGCTCGACGAGAATATCTCCTGAGAGCGCGCGATCCCACAGCCAGTTGCGCAGACGATATTCGTCTGGCGACTCGCCGTCGCGCTTCTTCTCTGTCGAAGCCGGCGCGTTGTAATTGCCTGAAACTGTGCCAATCTTTCCCAGCGCTCCGCCCTTGATCTTCTCTGCAATCGCGGCGATCGGCGGCGCATTGCGGCATTGAAATCCCACATCGACGCTTTGTGTAGGCTTCACGCGCTTGGCAATCTCCAGAGCCTGCTTTGCCTGCTGAACGTCAATGCCCACGGGCTTTTCGCAATAGACGTGCTTCCCAGCCGCCACTGCCGCTTCAAGGTGCTGAACATGAAAGAAAGGCGGCGTTGAAATCTGGACCAGGTCTACATCCTTCGCCTGGGCCAATTGCTCATAAGCATGTGGCCCCCGAAACAACATCTCGCCGTCAAGCGCCGGATGCCCGAGGCTCGCATTCAGCTTGTCAAAGCGATCGTGCCCCGCCGCCAGATTGTCCGCGAACAGATCGCCCAAAGCCGCAATCTGCGCCGAGGTGTTCTGCGCGAATGAACCGGCCACCGACGAGCCGCGATTCCCGCAGCCAAGCAGCCCCAGCCGCACGGCGGAATTCGCCTCGTACCCGAATGCCGCACGCGGCTTAAGCAAAAGCATCCCTGAAACAGCAGCAGATCCTGCCTCTACAAACTGCCTTCTGTCCATGTGTCCTCGCCTTCCCGTCAAGGCCTGAGAAACTTCGTCAACCCTGAAGCCGCCCGTCCGCTTCACACCTGCACTTCCTGGATAATCCGCTCGAGATAAATCTTCTCGTTCTTCACATCCTCAATCTGTTGCGGGCCGGATGTTTCGCGCTCGATCGTGATCGCTCCCTGGTAGCCAAGGCGATGAAGCTTGGTGAACACGGTCTTGAAATCCACCAACCCCTTGCCGATCAGCACCTCCTGCCCCAGCTCACTCGGATTCGTCGGCCACAGGCCATCCTTCGCATGCACACTGCGCACGTGCGTTCCGAGAATATCGACAGCATCCACAGGGTTCGCCTTGCCGTAAAGAATCAGGTTTGCCGTATCCAATCCCACGGCCAGGTTCGGCATGTTCACATCGCGAATCATCCGCGACATCGTCGTCGGCGTCTCCTGCCCGGTTTCCATCAGGAAATGCTGTCCGTTTCCCTGGCAATGCTCCGCGACAGTTCGAATCGCCTCGACAGCACCCGGATAGAGCGCATCGGCCGGATCCTCCGGGATGAAACCGCAATGCGTCTGCACTTGCGGAACGCCAAGCAATTTCGCAAAATCGGAGACCTGCTTCAACGCGTCGATGCGCGCAGCGCGCGTCTTCGGCGGAACAAGCCCGATCGTCGACGGCCCCTGTAGAAAGTCCCACACCAGCGGAGAAGGACCCACCACTTCCACCGTCGTCGCCGTCACTTCATACTTCGCAAGCAGATCCTTGATCTGCCTGGCCGCGTCTGGGGTGAACTTGTTGATGTACCCATCCAGCGACAGGAAGCAATTCGTAAAGCCCATGTCGTGAACTCGACGAATCGTCTCTTCTGGCGCCTTGAATGGGCTGATTAGCAACCCCACGGCCATGGGCTTCAGCGGTGAGCGGGCTTGGGCAAGGGAAGTGAATGGATGGAGTCCATGCGCGGCGACGACAGCACTTGCAGTACCCAGAAATGTCCGGCGGTCCATTGGGTCTTCTTTCCTTGGTGAGAGTATGAGCCCCAAAGCTCATCCATGCACCGAAGGATCAATCTAAGTCGCTCCACCTTGATTCGGCAAGACCAGTGTCGACGGCATCTCCATAACGCCGGGTGCCGCAGGTCTCGTCCGCCGCGGCGGATGAGACCTGGGAAACATCCAGACAGCTAAGCAGCTAAAAGCTCCTCGAGGATCAATCGCACGACCTCTCGCTTCGCGTAGGAAACAGTTTCCGAGAGCTCCATCGAAATCGGCTGCTTCGGATCAATCGTGATTGCGTAGAGCACCACCTCGCGCTCGCCGCCCTGCATATAAAAGGCGTCGAGCAGATCTTTCACGCCAATGTCGTGCGCAGTGAGCGTCGGCGGATAGTCGCGCGAAAACCGCGGCGTCGTGCGTGTCACGGTCCCGGGAGGATTCCCGTCCGCCGCCGCATCGATCAGCACAATGTGGTCTGCGCTCTCCAGCGGCTCCAGCAGAATGAACCCGCCGGTTCCGCCATCCAGGCACTCCACATTCGGTGGCAGCGTGTGCTTTTCCAGGGCTCGCACCACGTGAACGCCGACGCCCTCGTCGCCCATGATCACATTCCCGAGCCCCAGCACCAGAGTCTTCTTGTTCGTATTCACCAACACCTCTAAATCCCTAGTCACCTCTTCTCCCGTCTTCTCAAACTTCCATCCGCCCACGATCGAAGAGATCGTGCCGCGCCCCTCAATGTAGTCGTGATAGAAAGCGAGATACACGTGCACGATGATGAACACCACAAAGAACCACAGGAAGAGGTGGTGCCAGTAGCGCACGCCCATCTCGCCGCCCATCAGCGGCACAATCCAGGTGAACATCCGCGGCATCCATGAGTTGCTCATGCTGGAGTAGAGCGCGAAGCCGGTGATGGACTGCGCCACAAACGCCAGGAAGGTGAAGAAGTAGATGAACGCCGGCCAGCGAGTTGTGCCCGGTTGAGATGGCGCCCGTGCAGCTTCGTCTGCAGCACGTCGGTCTTGATGACGTCGACGATCTCCTGGCGCTGCGACTTCTTCAGCGGAAAGAAATGTGTTCCACTTGGCGTACTTGTTGCCCACGAAGCCCCAGTAGAGCCGCGCCAGAAAGTTGAAGACGTAAACGTACGCGCAGAAGAAGTGAATGAACCGCACCCAGCCGAACCAGTACTGCTGGTAGGCTTCAGCCGCGTAGAACGCGCGAATAGGCGCGCCGATCAGGTAGCCGGTAATGCACAGCACCACCAGCGCGACCGCGTTGATCCAGTGGTAGACGCGCACCGGCAGTTCCCACACATACACGCGCCGGTACTCCGACCGGATGATTACGCCGCGCGCCGGCGCTCCCTTGTTTGCACCGATTCCAGTTGTACTCATGGCATCACTCGAAGGAAACCTGGTGAAGGTGCCTTCCCTGCGGATCGTACAGGTGTACGGCGCAGGCCAGGCACGGGTCAAAGGAATGGATGGTGCGGATGATTTCGACCGGCTGGTCGAGCTTGGCCACCGGCGTGCCGATCAGCGCCGCCTCAAATGAGGAGCGCTGCTTCTTGGCGTCGCGCGGCGAACCGTTCCAGGTGGTCGGCACCACGAGCTGGTAGTTGTCGATCTTGCCGTTCTTGATCTTGATCCAGTGCGCCAGCGCTCCGCGCGGAGCCTCGACCAGTCCAACGCCTTCCGCTTCCGTCGGCCACGTCTTGGGCTCCCAGCTTCTCGCCGTTGAACGTGGAAATCTCGCGCGTCTTCACGCGCTCCATCAGCTCGCCGTAGAACTCCTTGAGCCAGACCATCGCCAGCGCCGCGTCGAATGCCGCGTGCCGCGGTGCGTCCCAGCGTGGAGAAGAGCGCGTCCACCGGCACGTTGAGCTTGCCCAGCGTCATGTCCAACCAGTTCCTTCACGTCGGTGTGCCCGAGGCATACGAAACCAGCAGCCGCGCCAGCGGACCCACTTCCATCGGGTTTTCTTTCCAGCGCGGCGTCTTCAGGAACGAGTACTTCTCGTATCCTTCCAGCGTCTCGAACGGCGGCTTCGGTCCGGTGTAGTTGATCTTTGTTTCGCCCGCCCACGGATGCATGCCGGTCGCATCGCCGCCCTCGTAGCTGTACCACGAGTGCGCGATGTATTCCTTGATCTCCTGCGAGTCGCTGCGGATTCACCGGATGCACCGTGCTCAGGTCGCGATCCAGCACCGCGCCGCGCGCGATACTTGAACGACTCGGCTTGTTGTAGCCCTTGGTCGGGAACTCGCCGTAGCAGAGGTAGTTCTTCAGCCCGCCGCCCTACTTGCGCCCAGTCCTTGTAGAACGAGGCCACCGCCAGCAGATCGGGAATGTAAACCTGGTTGACGAACTCGTCGGCCTGCGAGATCAGCCGCGAGACCAGGTTCAGCCGCTCGGTGTTGATGGCCGCCACTTCATCCGCATCGATGGAGCAGGGAACGCCGCCGACGAGATAGTTCGGGTGCGGATTCTTGCCGCCGAAGACCGCGTGAATCTTGACGATTTCCTTCTGCCACTCCAGCGCATCCAGATAGTGCGCCACGCCGATCAGGTTCACCTCCGGCGGCAGCTTGTAGGCCGGATGTCCCCAATAGCCGTTGGCAAAAATGCCCAGACCGCTGGCCGCAAACGCCTTGATCTTGTTCTGCACGTCGCGTGAAGTACGCCGGCGTGTTCTTGTCCCACTTCGAGAACGACTGCGCCAGCTCGGCCGCCTTCTTCGGATCGGCCTTGAGCGCGTTGACAATGTCCACCCAGTCCAGCGCGTGCAGGTGATAGAAGTGGATCACGTGATCCTGCACGTACTGCGTCGCCAGTCATGATGTTGCGGATCAGCTCCGCAGTGGGAGGAACCGCAATGCCCAGCGCATCTTCCACCGCGCGCACGCTGGCCAGCGCATGCACCGTCGTGCACACGCCGCATACGCGCTCGGTGATGGCCCACGCGTCGCGCGGATCGCGGCCGATCAGGATCTTCTCCAGCCCGCGTATCATCGTGCCTGCGCTGAATGCGTCCGTGATGACGCCGTTCTCCACCACCGCCTCAATGCGCAGGTGGCCTTCAATTCGAGTTACGGGATCAACAACAATGCGTGCCATAGTTCCTCTACGCTCCTTCTGTTCTTCTGCGTGCACTTCCGCAATGACCTTGTGCTTGCGAACGTTGGTGACCACCGCGTGCGCGGCCACTCCGGCCAGCGTGGCAACGCCCACCACGGTGCCAACCGTGTCGGCCGTGCTCTCAATGCCGAATCCCGGGAACGACGCCAGGTGCTGGTAGAACGGGCCGTTGTCCCAGAAGCCCTCTTCGCTGCAGCCAATGCATCCATGGCCCGACTGAATCGGATAGCTGGTGCCCTCGTTCCACCGCACCACCGAGCAGGCGTTGTAGGTCACCGGCCCCTGCAGCCCATCTTGTAAAGGCAATATCCCTTGCGCGCGTTCTCGTCGTCCAACGACTCCACGAAGAGTCCGGCGTCGTAGTTGGCGCGGCGATAGCAGGTGTCGTGCACGCGGCGGCCATAGAACTCCTTCGGCCGGCCCAGGCTGTCGAGCGCCGGAATCTGTCCCAGCACCAGCAGGTGCGTCACCACCGCCATCATCACGTCCGCAATCGGCGGGCAGCCCGGAACATTGATCACCGGCTTGTTCACCAGCTTGTGAATCGGCGTCGCGCCCGTTGGATTGGGCTTGGCGGCCTGCACGCATCCGTTTGAAGCGCAACTGCCCCACGCCACAATCGCCGCCGCGTCCTTCGACACTTCCTGCAGAATCGACTCGGCCGTCTTGCCGCCGATCATGCAGTAGACGCCGTCGTCCTTCGTCGGCACCGCGCCTTCCACCAGCACGATGTACTTGCCCTTGTTGTTCTTGATCGTGTCGTTCAGGCTCTTCTCCGCCTGAAAGCCGGAAGCCGCCATCAGCGTCTCCGTGTAGTTCAGCGACAGAACATCCAGCAGAGCATCTGCCACGATCGGGTGCGACGCCCTGATAAACGACTCGCTGCAGCAGGTGCACTCCTGAAAGTGCATCCACACCACCGCTGGCTTTTCCTTCTTCTCAAACGCGGATACCACCTGGGCTACACCGGTCTTCCCCAGACCTGCCGCCGTCGCGGCCACAGCGCAGAACGTCAGAAACTCTCTGCGGCTGTACCCCTTCTTCTCCATGGATTGCCAAATCGACTGCGCCATGCCTTCCTCGCTCCGTCATGCAGGCACTGAAGATCCCCCTTTGGACCGCTGAACCCGCCAGTCTCGCCTCGGATCCCCAGTGGATGAAGGCACAGTACTTACGCGAAATAACGATAGGCTGTGAGCGTCATCACAAGTGTTGTAAATCACTCAATTCCAGCGCCCATCGCACCCCGATGTGATTTGCATCACGCGCCCGAAACGGGGCGGCGTATGACGGGATCAATGTAGCCCCCATCACAGACACACCCCCAAATCCACACGAAACTGTCTCCATGCCCTCAAAGCTTCACCGATATCAGCAGAGCCGCATAGTTGCGGTTCAGCGGGGCTTTCGCTGCACCATCGCCGCATTGGCCTTGATAGAGTGTTGGGTTTGCAGATTCAGCATGAACCCCGACGGCATTTCCTATATGGACGTGGGCGATCAGTACTGGAAAGGAAACTGGCACGCCGCACTGAATTCCTATTGGTCACCGCTTTATTGCTCGCTTATTGGATTGCTGTTTCGGGTGACGAAGCCAACGATGCGCTGGGAATTTCCGGAAGTGCATCTGCTGAATTTCGCAATCTTCATGGCGGCGCTTTTTTGCTTTGAGTTCTTCTGGCGGGAATTACTGGCATCCAGAAACGATGAGACCTGGGCGGGATGCTCAGGGCCCTATGCATGGGTTCTCGGATACGTGGCGTTTTTGGGCGTGCATTTCGGCGTCGACTCGCTGGAACTGGTGACACCGGACCTGCTTGTGGCGGCTTTGGTGTGTATGGCATCGGGAATGATGCTGCGATTTGCGGGCGGACGGATCAGCACTGCTTCCGCAGGTCTGTTTGGCATCCTGCTCGGCGTCGGATACCTGGCAAAGGCTGCGATGTTGCCATTTGCGGCCTTCGCAATGTCGACGATGCTGGCGGTCGCGTGGAAGAAGAATGGTAGGAAACGGATAATCGGCGCCGCTCTGTTGGGTTTCCTGACAGTCTCTATGCCCTTCGTGGCTGCGCTCTCGTGGAACCAACACCGTTTCACATTTGGAGACTCGGGGAGTGTGAACCAGGGGTGGCTTGTGAATTCCGTGCAGCCAATCCAACGCCATTGGCAGGGAAGCGAACCCGGACACAGGGATGCGCTTCACCCGACGAGAATGATCTTTAATTGGCCCGCAGCGTATGGGTTTGCCACTCCGATAGCAGGCACTTATCCGGTTTGGTACGACCCGTCTTACTGGTATGCGGGGCTCGACTCAAGCGTGCATCCGCTGCGGCAAGTCCGGGCCTTCACGAGAGAAGCAACCAAAATTGTGTTTTATGTTCTCATTCCGAAAGGGGTGTTGACGGCCGTCGTGCTTGTGATGTTTTTTCTGAGCGATCGGGTCGGAGGAGCATGGCGGCAATTGATCAGATTCTGGCCTATCCTGATTCCAGTCATCGCAACCAACTTGATGTATGCACTCGTGTTTTGGGAACCTCGATATACCAGCGGAGTGATGTTGGTCGGGTGGAGCGCAATGCTGGCCTCGACGAGCATTTCAAGAGAAGAGCGAAGAAGAAAGGTAGCCCAGGCAGCAAGCCTCGTGCTGGGGGTATTTACGACTTGTGCGGCGTTCGGTGTGCTGATCCATGATTATGGCCTTCGCAACAGCGTGCAACGGTCGCAGCAGGTGGCGGTAGCCGATCGGCTCCGGGCGATGGGCATCGAACCGGGCGACCACGTAGCACTGATTGGCAATGGCTTTTATGCATACTGGGCTCGCCTGGAGAAGGTTGAGATTGTAGCCGAGGTGCCGCACGGCATCAATTCCGAGATAGCCGATTCGGCGTCCGCCTTCTGGAACTCGAGCCCAGAGGGTGAACAGGCGGTGCTCAACGTCCTGAAGAGCACGGGGGCGAAGGCAGTGATCTCAGACTCGGTGCCGGTTGTATTGCCGCCGGGGTGGGTTCCGATAGAGAACACAGAGCACGCGGTCTACTTCTTCCGGTAGTCATTCGCGCGCACGAATCAAAGGCAGTCTGGGCTGTCATTTGCCGGTTGCCCCACGTCTCAACTCTGAGACCTGGGAAAGTTCGAGTGCCAGCGAATCGGGGTCCGGTGCGTATCACCGCCCGAACGGGTCAGTTCACTTCGACTGCTTCAGCCCCGACTCAGTCTGCACCCCGAGATCCCAGTGCTTCGGTATACCGCTTGGCTTGTACTCATAGGTGTCGTGAGTCTCGGCCCGCAGCGCCGCCAGCCGCTCCTTGAGATGCGCCGTGAGTTCCTCGTATCCGGCCTTCACCCGGCCCGGATAGCGCACCATCATTGGAACCCGGATCGACGGCTCATACACGAGTCTCTTGTCGTAAAGATGATGTTCGCCTAGGAAGAACCCGTGATCGGAGCTGAGCAGCACCGCCGTATCGTTGGCGATATGTTGTCGCTCACGATCTGATGACGCTCGAGAAGAACGGGCAAAGGCCAATCTCAAGTGACCCCAGAAATTGGAACGGGATTCGACTATTCTGAGCGCATCGGTATCGAACTGGCCCTCTTGCCAAGCTTTCACGGTTTTAACGCACAAGTGAAATTTCAACTTTATAGTTGGGTGGTCGTATTGTTCTTAGCAGACGGATGAGCGCAGCATCCACGGAGGTTTCCATGGTCACCGAAGCAAAGGTTCAATCACATATTTCTCCTTTGGCAGGGAAGCCTGCCCCAAAGGAAATGCTGATCAATCTTGATCATCTCAGGCAACAGTATCTGGATCGAACGGCCTGACCTGAGTGATCCCGCCCAGATGGTCAGCTTTGGAACCAGCGGTCATCGCGGTACATCGCTGAAGGGCACGTTCACCGAAGCGCATGTCCTCGCCATCACCCAGGCGATCTGCGAGTACAGGCGCATGCAGGGTACCGATGGCCCGCTTTTTATGGGTAAGGACACCCACGCGCTATCGGCCCCGGCGCAGATAACGGCGCTCGAAGTGCTGGCCGCAAACGGCGTGGAAACCATCATCCAGAAGAACGACGGTGTCACGCCTACCCCGGTGGTTTCCCACGCTATCCTGGGCTACAATCGCGGCCGCAAAGACCATTTCGCGGATGGCATCGTCATCACGCCGTCGCACAATCCTCCGGAAGATGGCGGCTTCAAGTACAACCCGCCGAACGGCGGTCCCGCTGATACTGACGTCACAAAATGGGTGGAGCAGCGGGCGAACGATTTGCTGCGAGCGAACAACACGGACGTGCGACGGATAGCGTATTCGGAGGCTATCCGGGCCGCAAGCACGCACCAGCAGGATGTCGTGCTGCCCTATATCCAGGACCTGAAAAACACCGTCGACATGGACGCAATCAAGCATGCTGGTCTGAAGCTGGGAGTGGACCCGCTGGGAGGAGCATTTGCGCCGTACTGGGACCAGGTCAACTCGCTCTATGGATTGGAAATCGAGGTGGTTAATCGGATCATTGACCCGACGTTTTCGTTCATGACGGTTGACCACGATGGCAAGATTCGCATGGATTGCTCGAGCCCCTACGCCATGGCAAGTCTGCTTCGCCTGAAAGACAAGTACCAGGTGGCCTTTGCTAACGATCCCGATTCCGACCGGCACGGTATCGTCACGCCAGCCGGACTGATGAATCCCAATCACTTCCTGGCAGTTGCAATCCAGTATTTGCTTACACATCGCCCGCAGTGGTCCGCGCATGCCGTCGTCGGCAAAACAGTCGTAAGCAGCAGCATGATCGACAGGGTTGTGAACGGCCTGGGCAGGCAACTCTCGGAGACGCCGGTCGGATTCAAATGGTTTGTTTCCGGTCTCTTTGATGGGTCCTTTTGTTTTGGCGGCGAAGAGAGCGCGGGCGCGAGCCTGCTGCGCCGGGACGGCACGGTATGGACGACAGACAAAGACGGTCCCATCATGGACTTGGTCGCCGCGGAAATTACAGCGATCACTGGAAAGGACCCCGGCCAGCATTTCTCCGAACTGACCGGGAAATTCGGCACGCCCTATTACACGCGAATCGATGCGCCGGCCAGCCCGCAGCAAAAGGCCAGCCTGAGCAAACTTTCCGCCGAATCGGTAAAGGAATCACATCTGGCGGGCGAAAGCATCACCGCAAAGTTGACGAACGCCCCGGGAAACAACGCGCCCATAGGAGGCTTGAAGGTAGTGGCCGAAAACGGCTGGTTTGCGGCGCGGCCTTCGGGAACCGAGAATCTCTACAAGATTTACGCGGAAAGTTTCAAGGACGAAGCGCATTTACAAAGTATTGTGGAGGAGGCGCAGCAGATTGTCCTGAATGCGCTTGCCTGACATTCCGCTACCCCTGCAGTATGGCGTGAAGTTCGGCTCACAGAGCCTTTGTGACAATCCAACAGCTAATCGTGTGCCTGGTCACGTCGAGAGGGGAACGTTATGACGACCGTGATAGAAAGCGCAACGGAACAACTCTGGGAACGCTGGGAAGCCTTGTCGCGAAGCCAGCGCGCCCAGCAATTTCGTGCATTGCGCACTGGTGAAAAAGCCGACTTCTTCCTCGAACTCAGCGCCCATGATCAGAGCGACCTGCTGCTCGACCTGCCGCAGGAACAGAGGCACGTATGGATGCGCCTGATCGCCCCGGACGACGCCGTTGACGTAATCCAGGAAATCGGCCCTGACCGGCGAGAGGAGATGCTTTCGCTATTGGACGAACCGACGCGCAAGGAAGTGATCGCTCTCCTGGCGTACAACGAGGATGAGGCAGGGGGGTTGATGAACCCCCGTTTCGCGCGCTTACGTCCGGAGTCTAGCGTCGATGAAGCGATCTCGTATCTTCGCAAGGAAGCACCCACCGTCGACCACATCTACTACGCATACGTTCTCGACCAGGAACAGCACCTGCTCGGCGTCGTATCCCTGCGGCAACTCTTCTCTTCTCATCCAAACAAACTTGTTCATGAAGTAATGAAGGCTGATCTGGTTTGGGTCACGCCCGAAACGGAGCAGAAGAAGGTATCGAGCCTCGTGCGCGACAGCCGTCTGCTGGCTATTCCCGTTCTGGACGGGGACCGGCGCATGGTGGGCATCGTGACGGTCGACGACATTGTGGATGTAGTCGAAGAAGAAGCGAGCCGGGATATCCAGAATATCGGCGGCATGGAGGCGCTCGATACGCCTTACCTGCACACGTCGATGGTGGAGATGGTGAAAAAACGCGCCGGATGGCTGGCGATCCTCTTCGTTGGCGAGATGTTCACTGCCACGGCGATGGGCATTTACGAAGACGAGATTTCGAAGGCCGTTGTCCTGGCGCTGTTCCTGCCTCTCATCATCAGCAGCGGAGGCAATTCCGGATCGCAGGCAACTTCGCTTGTGATTCAGGCGATGGCATTGGGGAACGTCCGGTTGCGCGATTGGTTCCGTGTCATCCGCCGAGAGTTATTCTCCGGACTCGCACTCGGGACAATCCTTGGCGTCATCGGCATGACGCGTATCTTTGTCTGGCAATCGCTTTTTCATACATATGGAGCGCAGACGCCAATTCTGGCTGTGACAATTCTGCTGTCTCTTATCGGCGTCGTGACGTTCGGCACGCTTGCCGGCTCGATGCTGCCGTTTATTTTGCGGAAATGCGGTCTGAACCCCGCCAGCGCCTCGGCTCCGTTTGTGGCGACCCTGGTGGATGTAACCGGACTCGTGATTTACTTCAACATTGCAAGGATCATCATGCTGAGATGACCTTGGTCTTCGTCGCCGGGTTGAGGTTGGGTCTAAGTCCCTGAGGTGATCCAGACACCCCCTCTTTCAACAGCCTTTCCCAATTCCAGAGCCCCGCCCCAATCGTTTTCGGCAATGGGAATCCGAGCTGATGTGCGAGCATGCACACCTGCCCTCGATGGTGTGCCTCGTGAGAAAGCATGTAGCACAGCATTTCCACGCCAACCGGCCAGGGCTGAGCCCAGCCGTCTCTGCGAAACTTCTCGATGCGACCTGCGCCGTCGAGCGCTTCAGCCAGCATTTCCGTGCAGCGGGCGGCGCTCTCGGCCAGTCCCGCACGGGCCTGCTGCGGTGTGCAGTGCGCCCGGTTGAGCTGGGGTGGAACCTTCAAGTGCGGAGCCGTCAGCCTGACCCACTTGGTGCGGACATTGTGCATGTGCGTGAAGATCGCCGCAATGGTGCGAACCTCGCCCGGCGGTTTTGCCGTCCATGCGGCAGGGTCAAGATGGTCGATAATCAGCTGATTCATCCGATCATTCGCGGCAAATATCCTGACTGCGGCTCGCCCGAGTTGAGAGCGAACCTTGCGTTGACGCGTGGTCACGGCGCTTACTCCTTGACCGATCATACGGCCGGACCATCCGCAAACCGAGAACTGCGTCGCTACCGGAATCTCCGCGCATCCGCATTTGCCCCGCGTATCACTCCCAATCAATGCCCACTCTTGACAAACCATAACCAAACGGTTATGGTTTTGCGTGTGAAGGCAAAAATAGGAGGAAATAAGCCATGCAAATCAAAGTAACGGGCATCTTCGTGGACGACCAGGAAAAGGCCCTGAAGTTCTACACCGACATTCTGAGCTTCACTAAGAAAATGGATTTCTCGGCTGGAAAATACAGATGGCTCACAGTGGTCTCTCCCGAAGAACCAGAAGGCACGCAACTGGTTCTGGAGCCCAGCGACGGCTTCAACCCAGCCGCGAAGACATATCAACAAGAGATCTTTCGGCACGGGATTCCCGCCGCTAATTTCTTCGTCGGCGACGTCCAAAAGGAGTACGAGCGGCTAAAGCAACACGGCGTGACGTTCACCAAGGAGCCAACCAAGACGACGGGATCGACCATCGCAGTGTTTGACGACAAGTGCGGAAATCTCATTCAGATCACACACCTGGATTGGTAATACGCCACCTGACCAAGAAAAGGCTCTTCCGCCCCGAACCAAGGAAAAGATGATTACAGCATGCAGGCCGTAGCAGACAATGTTTTCAGGGCGCTCGCCGACCCGACTCGTCGGGCGATCTTCGAGCGATTGACCCTGCAGGGCGAGCAGACCGTCCACGCATTGACGAGCTATGCGGGCGTTTCGCAGCCGGCGGTCTCCAAGCACCTTACGGTGCTCAAGAGGGCAAAGCTGGTACGGCATCGCCGCGAGGGACGCGAGACTCACTACGTGCACGGCCCGCAAGCGCTGGCGCCGATGGTGGACTGGCTCGAACGTCTACGGCGCCTTCTGGCGCGACCGGTTTGACCGCCTTGAAGCACTTTTGGAGAGGATGGAACCATGAGCAATCCAGCAGAGCGTCCACGTACCCTTGTAGTCGAGACGGGACTTGCCGCACCCGCCGGAGAAAATCTGGCGCGCGCTCACCGAGAGTCCGCTTGATCGCGCAGTGGCTGATGAACAACGACTTCGAGCCAGTGGTCGGGCGGAGGTTCCAGTTCCGAGCCGATCCCATGCCGAACTGGAATGGTATTGTCGACTGTGAGGTGCTGACCGTCGAACCACTCCAGCGCCTGTCCTATAACTGGGGTGTCGGGGGAAGCGAGAGCGGGCTTCAATGGGTGGTGCTTTGGACGTTGACTCCAACGGAGGGCGGCACCCATGTTCGCATGGAGCAGTCCGGCTTCGGTCCCGATCAGCAGGCGAACTTATCAAGGGTGCAAAATACGGCTGGCAGAAATTCATCGACAGTCTGGATCGTGTGCTGGAGAGTGTCGGCGTGGAGGTGAACTGACCATGAGAGACAAAAACCGTTGTCTATTGGACGATGACCGTACTCGTCGCTATGCCGATCGGAAGCGGCGGTGTCGGGCAGATCGCGCAATATCTGGCCAACCCCCATGGAGTCGTGCCCGACCTTGGCTACCCGATGTACTTCTTCGCCATCCTGGGATTCTGGAAGGTGCTGGGAGCCATTGCCATACTCGTGCCGCGTTTTCCGCTGCTCAAGGAATGGGCGTATGCCGGCATCTTCTTTGACCTGACAGGCGCGGCTGCATCCTGTGCTGCGGTCGGCGGCTACGGCGCTTACGGGTTCCATGTCATAGCGCCGCTCATCATCACCGGCTTTACCGTGGCGTCGTGGGCGCTGCGACCGGAAAGCCGAAAGATCGGCAACCTCTTTCCGGCGAAGAACGACAAGCCCGCATATAGCGGTTCTCCAATTGGTGTTGAGCAAAGCCACAACCGCTAAAAGGAGTCTCTATGGCTGAGAAGAAATCGACTCAAGAGGCAACCAGGACCGCGAACCCGGCTGGAAAGAAGGCCGACGGCGAGGCCGCGGTGCTCGAGGCGATCGCCGCGATGCCGGCATCGGATCGCGAACTCGGCGAGCGGCTTCACGCGATCGTCAGAGCCAACGCGCCGGCGCTTGAGCCGAAACTCTGGTACGGGATGCCCGCGTATGCCAGGGACGGCAAGATCGTCTGCTTCTTCCAGAGCGCGCAGAAATTTAAGACGAGGTATGCAACACTCGGCTTCATGCACGAAGCGAACCTCGACGACGGCGCCATGTGGCCGACCGCCTTCGCGCTGAAGCAGTTGGGCTCCGCCGAAGAGGCAAGAATCGGCGCACTCGTAAAAAAAGCGGCCAACTGAGCGCGCCGCCACGCAGATGGTCATTTAGGTATTGAAAGGGCACGACTTCAGTCGTGCCGAAAACTGAGCGCGCCGCCACGCAGATGGTCATTTAGGTATTGAAAGGGCACGACTTCAGTCGTGCCGAAAACGGCCCAAAATGAGCTGGGCTTTAGCCCCTGAGGGAAGCCTCTTCCATATCGATTCAGACCATTCGCCGGGTGCCCCAGGTCTCGCTTCTGAGACCTGAGAAACCTATGAGCCAGAAGCCACAGCCACCTTCACCACCCGCGCCTTGATCAACTCATCCAGGTAATCCGGCTTCCCATCCTCCCGCACAAGGTGCGGAATGCGCGCCCCGCCGTGATAGTTGATCGTGCATGTCCGGTAGAAGTCATCCACCAGCACCAGGAGCGTAATCGGCTGCGACGAGTCTTTGGCCGCCGCCTTAATCGCATCGTCCAGCAGATCCTGATTGAAGACGCGCCCATTGACGCCGACGATCTTCATTCCCGACGAAACGCCCGCCTCAAACGCCGGACTGCCGACAATCGCATCGCTCACCACGCCTTCGGCACTCACCTGCAGCCCGATCGAGTAGATATCGCCGCCATTGATGCGCCGGCTCTCAAGCTTTGAAGGCTCGCTGTTGAACACCACCTTCCAGCCGCCGTTCTCAATCCCACCCACCGGCGCTTCGGCCGTAGTCGAATCCAGCCGCTCGCGCAAGAACTTCGCCCAGTCAAACGGCGCCACGGCATTCAGCGCGCCGATCAGTTCATCGAAGGTGTATGTCTTCACCTCCGGCCCGTTGTTCGCACCACCGTGAAACGCCAGGCAGAAATCGTCGATCGATTTCTTTCCCTTCGACTCGCGATGAATGATCGTCGCCACCTCAAGCCACAAAAGATCGCCCTCATCGTAGTAGTCCGTGCCGCGCCGCCAGTTCATCCACCCGCGCGCAAACCCAAGCCCCGGTTCGCCGTCCGCAGTGTCCTGCAGCGTCCTCCAGGTACGTCCCGGCCTTCCCGGACCAAGCATCGCAGCAATGCTGGCCATGTATTCGTGATACTGCTCAGCGGTCCACAAGCCGCTGCGAGCCGCCAGCATCGGCCCCAAATAGTCCGTCAATCCTTCGTAGCCCCACAGCAGGTCAGTCTTCATCGGCTGCTCATAATAGGGAACCGTCAGATCCGCGGGCCGGCGAAACTTCCCATTCCACGAGTGCACGAATTCATGCGACAACAATCCGCCAAGTGCCATCCCGGAGCCGGGTCCGATAAGCGTCCGCTCAGGCAGCCGGCTGTCGTTCGATTCATGGTGCTCAAGCCCGAAGTGCGCCACGTGATCGCTCAGCGTCAGCAGAAAGTGGTAGTCGCGATAATGCCGCGCACCGAACAGTTTGCCCTGACTCCGCAACCAGGTTGGTCATCTCCTTCTGGTTCTTCAGGCTCATGTTCAGCGCACCTTCGCTGTCCGCCACAATGTCCATCTACGTGATGAATCGGCTCTCCCTCCGGCGTGATATCGATGCTGCGATAAAACTCGCCCGAGACCACCGGAGAGTCCACCAGCATGTCCAGCGAGATCGGCTTGAACTTGACCTCGTTCCCGCTGGTGCTCCGCCACGGGCAGTGATGTCCCAAACTTCCATCCCTCCGGCATCACGAGCGTCGCCTCGTACATCAGCTTCTCAGCAGGCGTTCCCTCGGGATAAAGCACAACGTTGTTCCACTCCAGCACCATCAGCTTGTCGGTTGCTGAGTTGCTCAGTCGGTTCAATAAAGTCATAAGTCGCATCCAGCTGGCTCACACCGTCCGGGACATTCACATGAAACGTGAATGTATCCAGCAGATCGCGTTGCCACGGAATCGCCTTGCCATTGCCCTCGAATTTCAGCCCGGTCAGGCTCGCAATCGGCCCGTCCGGCCCGTGCTCGCCGGGAATCCACTTCGGGTAGTAGACAGTCAGCGGTCCGGGCTTCACCGGCATCTCGAGCCGTACATGCAGCAGCTTCTGTCGTGTCTTTGTCGCATCCACGGTCAGCGAAATATTCTGCGCGTGCAGCCCGGTTCCGGCAATCACGGCTAGACAAAGGACGAGCGACATCGCTCTTCCGATTCGGCTCAGATTCATAGGAATGCTTCCTCATTGAGTGGGAAAGATTTAACTCGTAGATAATGATATTCGCTCGCACCCAGCGCTTACTTCTGCTGGCCTTCCAAAGCTCCCGTCAGGCTCGCCACGCGCTCCACTTGATGGCTGCGGCACCACGACTCAAGTTCTTTCGCCAGCCGTTCCGTGGCTCGCGGATCGGCATAGCTTGCCGTGCCCACCTGCACAGCCGTCGCGCCTGCCAGCAGGAACTCCACCGCGTCCTCCGGCGTGACAATCCCACCCATCCCGATGATCGGAATCTTCACGGCTCGCGCCGTCTCGTAAACCATCCGCAGCGCGATCGGTTTGATCGCAGGCCCTGACAATCCGCCGGTCGTGTTCGTCAGCCCCGGCTTGCGAGTCTCCGCATCGATCGACATGGCCAGAAAAGTGTTCACCAGGCTCACCGCGTCGGCCCCCGCCCGCTCGGCAACTCGGGCCATGTGCGCAACGGAAGTCACATTCGGCGAGAGCTTCACAATCAGGGGCCGCGTCGAGGCGCTCTTGCACTCCCGAACCAGGTATTCGAGCGAGCCGGAGTCCGCGCCGAACGCCATTCCCCCGGCATGCACATTGGGACAAGAGACATTCAGCTCATAAGCCGCAATACCTTCGCCTTCATTGAGCCGCTCGATTACGCTGATGTAATCGGCTGACGTGTAGCCGAAGACATTCACAATCACTTTGCACTTGGGATAGCGGCTCAGTTGCGGTAGCTTCTTCGCAACGAATTCATCGACGCCGATATTCTGCAGGCCGATCGCGTTGAGCATTCCCGCGGCGGTCTGCACAATGCGGGGTGCCGCGTGACCCAACATCGGCTCCAGCGAAATGCCCTTGGTGACAAAGGCGCCGATGCGCTCCAGCGAGACGATCTCTTCGAACTCGATGCCATAGCCGAAAGTGCCGCTCGCGGCGATGACCGGGTTGGTCAACTCCAGGCCGGCCAACTGCACTTTCATGTCAGGTTTCACGCGCGTCTGTCTTCCTTGAACATGGATTCCTACTGACCAGTCGAGCGGCTCGGCTTGATCGCCTCTGTGAGCACGCGGCCAATGGATGCGGACGGCTGATTGACGCCTGCGAGCGAGGCAAATGTGGCTGCCAGATCAACCGGAGCCACACGTTCATGATACTCGCCCGGAATAAACGGCGCGCCGTAGAAGGCCAGCGGTACATGGCGGTCGTAACTCCATGGGCTGAAGTGCGTCGTCCCACCCCAGTTGCGGATATCCTCCATCTGATAACCGCCGAGCACGAGCATCTCAAACCAGTTGCCGTGGTAGGCGTAGCTGTGCGAGAGTTCGCGTCCCCACTCAGACGGCGGCACCTGCCCGTTTGCAAGCTGCAGCCTGGTGTAGACGCCCGCCACCTGCGGCATGGGTGGCAGGCGATGCTGCGCAGGTGTCTCCTGCGGCTTTTGAACCTGCTTGGCAACGGCCGCGGGCAGCATCTCCGCCACAGCGTCTTCTGCTGTCTTCTCGTCGATGTGGATCTTTTCAAATGAGTGCTTGTTCAGCACAAGATAGGGAAGCTCGGGGCCGGGCATCAGATAATCGGTTCCGGCTCCCGGCGAAAAGCGCTCATTCAGCTCCTTGTTCAGATCGGCGTAGAGAGCCTCCAGGTTCACCATCGCCGAGTCGATGCCCAGCTTTGCGGCCTCAGCCGGCACCGGAGCAATTCCGTGATCAGCCGTCAAAGCAATCCATACGTTCTTGAGTCCCCTCGTCTGATCGAGCCACGTGAAGAAGACATCAAGGTCGCGGTCGAGGCCCAGGATCATCTGCTCCTGCGAGTCCGAGTCCGGCCCAAGCTGGTGCCCCTGAATATCGTTCGCCGAAAGCGAGATCGTCACAAGATCGGTAACACCGCTTCTGCCCCAGTTTCTCCGCGGTGATCAGCGCCTTTGCGAAGTCCAGCTCATAACGGTTGGCTGCGGGCGTCCTGCCCACCAGGTCGTAGAACTGCGTAGTGCCTTCCGCCTTCGCCTCGCGCTTGGCCTGCTCAATGCGGCCGCTCGTGTTGAAAGACGCGCGCCCACTCCGGCAGATGCTCCATGTAATAGGTGGAGGTGGTGAACTGCCCGCTGGCGTTATCGATCCAGAATGCTGCGTTGGCAGCCTGTCCTGCTGGCAAAATCGCTGCGCGGTCCTTCAGCGAAATTCCAAAGACCCGCGCCCGCCCCTGCGTCGCAAGGCGCAACTCGTCGCCCAGCGTTGTGGCGCGCAGATTGCGCGGTGAGGCGCCAACAATGTACTTGAGTGCATACGACGGCGCTCCCGGCTGATTCGCTGGAATCGACGTTGCAGGAATATCCACGAGTTGGTAGCGCTCGTCCTGTACCGAGCTCACCTTGCGCTTCGTCAGACCTCGACGCGTCCCACCACTCGTTCGACTCAATCCCATGGCCGTCTGTGTAAGCGCCAGTCCCGATCGTCGCATGCCCCGGCGCCGTTTTTGTGTTGGCATAGTCGTAGTAGCAATCGGTAAACCAGGCGCCCTGATCCATGAACAGCCTGAACCCGCGCCCCTTGAACTCGGCGCGGTCCCGGTTCAGATAATCACCGCGAAACTGGTCAATCACCACAATCACGATCAGCTTCGGTTGCCCGGTATAAGCCTGCGCCACAGCCGACGGCGCGGAAACAAAACTTGGAAGAACAACCAGGCACACGAAGAACAGGCGAGTAAGAATCCGGGATAAGGAGTTCATGTATCGATTCTAAATTCTTCGAATCAGGCAATCCATGAATGAGGGTGCCCCACATCTCGGAGAGATGTGGGATAGATAAGACCAAAACAAAGGCGGCCCACCATCTGGGCCGCCCGTCCACTGGCATTCAAACTGACCGCTACGCAGTCACCGCTTCCGTCGCATTCACCCTCACCGGCGTCAGCCAGCCAAAGCGATCCGGCTTGAGTCCATTGGCAATCGCAAAGAACTCATCGGCAATCTTCTTGGTGATCTCGCCGGTCTTGCCGTCGGCCACCAGGATGCGGTCTACCGAGCGAATCGGCGTAACCTCCGCGGCGGTCCCCGTGAAGAACACCTCGTCGGCGATGTACAACATCTCGCGCGGAACGGCCTGCTCAATCACCGTCAATCCCAGGTGCCGCGCAATCGTCATCACGCTGTCCCGCGTAATCCCGGACAGCGCCGAATTCGACAGCGGCGGCGTGTACAGCACGCCATTCCGCACCACGAAGACGTTTTCGCCCGACCCCTCGCTTACCAGCCCGTTCACGTCGAGCGCAATACCTTCGACGTATCCATTAATGTCCGCTTCCATCCGGATCAATTGCGAATTCATGTAATTCGCACCCGCCTTGGCGAGCGCCGGCATCGTGTTCGGCGCCAGCCGGTTCCAGCTCGAGATGCAGACATCCGCGCCGCCAGGACCCTCCACGTACTTGCCCCACGGGAAGTTGGCGATGTAGACCTCGATCGGCGATCCCTTCGGGCTGACCCCGATCTCTCCGTACCCTCGCAACACGATTGGCCGGATGTAGCACGGCGCAATCCCGTTGGCCTCGATCACTTCCACAACCGCAGCGCACAGCTCGTCGAGCGAGAAGGGAATGTCCATCCGATAGATCTTTCCGGAATCGATCAAACGCTGCATGTGCTCCGGAAGCCGGAATACCGCCGAGCCTTGAGGCTGCGCGTAGCATCGGATGCCTTCGAAAACGCTCGAGCCGTAGTGAATCACGTGGCTCATCACGTGAATCGTTGCCTGCTCCCAGGGAATCAAGTTGCCGTTGTGCCAGATCTTCGAGGTCGCTTGAATGGGCATGGGGGTTAAACGAGCTCCTTCACCGCGCCAGACGCGGGTATCCCCAGCCTATCGCGATTTGCCAGCCCTGTCACTGCGCGTTGATTCGGCGGAGGTTCTGTGTGTTCCCGGCTGATTACTGGAGAAGCGTACTCGAGGACCATCGGCCGTTCGCTTCCAGGAGCTTACGGCGCCAGCACTTCCATCTGGTGCCAGCCGCCGCCGCCCGGGGCCAGATCGGTATTCACCACCGCGCCCGAGCCGTTGGTCCAATAGGTGCACCTGGTTCCGGTCCACACCTCGCGGGCCTCGCCGTTGAAGGGATCGGACGTCGGCGTCACGCCCCTCAGAGCCTGCGAGAATCCGTCCGCCTGAGATGTCTGTCCCGCTTGGCGTCGCCCAAAGGCCGCCACCTGGTTCCGCGTCGTCAGCATCTGTGCTTCAAACTGCCGCATCTGCGCCGTCAGAGCCTTCGGGCACTTCTGTTGACGGGCGCGCTGGTACTGAATCGCAAAATCATCCAGCCGCTTCTGCTGCTGCATCCACTGCGAACTCAGCTTGAATGTCTGCGCAATGTGCAGCAAAATTGCGCGCGCTTCTGCCACCCGGTCCGGCGGGCTGATAAAGCTGCCAATCGTCGGCGCTGCCCAGAGATTCCCCTGCGCTGTGGTTCGCACGTACGCAAACGCAATCCGCTGCGCCGCACCGCTTCCGCAGCGGTAAGCAATCTCTCCGGTCGATGATTTCGTTGGCGCTGCGTCCGCGGATAAGTAGTTCGGTACGGCAAAATCCACGTTCACCGCATCCCCCGTGGCCTGATGACATTCCTGCTTGAACCGCGCATGAGAATAGAGCACGGCGAACTCCGGCCCGCTGCGATAGCGCGCAACAACCAGCTGCGCCTGTGCCCCCAGATCAACCATGTCGCCCTCGCGATCGTGAGACTGCGTGGGCACCGTGTAGGCCGGGATCGCCAGGTCGCCGAGGCGCACATTGACCCGCCCGTCGGGAGAGATTAGATCGATCATCGCTCTCTCGTCTGAATAGCCCATGCGGAACAGCCCGCCCCTCGCCGTCCATCCCTGCGGAACTTCGACTGTGAAGGCTTTTTCAAACGGGTCCTGGAACGTCGTCCACGACTGGGCCGGTCCCATCCCTTGCGCGCTCACAAGACCGAAATCGACTGCGACGCGATACTCGTGAACACTGGGTGTGGTGGGCATATACGCCGCGCAGGCCAGCGAGGAGGCCGCCATCAGCGTTACGCATGTGGAGGTCAGGAACAGCCTGCAAGAATTGCGGAAGTGAATTCTCATGGCGATCATTCCTTAGCGTGGTTGGCGATAAACGCAACTCACAACACGACCGCACGAGACATCGGAACTGGTTCCATCCAAATTTCCGCCGGGTGCCGCCGGAAGGGAAGTGCGGCCCTGTGAGCCGACTTTCGCATAGGCCGAAATCGAATGTCAATCGTCAAACCTGCTTTCCGCACCCCGTATGCTAAGTTTCAAACGTGAAAGATCTCGCACACCGTACCGCGCCCGAGCGCAAACGAAAGAAATTGCCGGGCTTGTATGTCAGGGACGGATACACGCCGCACCCTTTCGATATTGAAAATTCAGTCAAAACCAGCGGCCTCATCCCGGGCCGGCACCTCAAGAGCGGACATCGCCATGACCGCCATTCAACTGCATACTTCGGAGTGGCTCCATCTGTTTTTCACGCACTTCTGCGTCGATGGCAACGGAGCCGTCCCGCCGCACCAATCGAGGAAATCACATTTATCGATGTCGGCGCAGGCATGGGCCGCGCCGTGCTGCTTGCAGCGGAGTTGCCCTTTCGCCGAGTCGTTGGAATTGAGCTGAATCTCACCCTCGCGCGCATCGCAAGAAAGAACATCGCACGGTGGCGGGCCGCCGGCCGAGTGCACGCTCCCACGCGCCTGATTTGCGCCGATGCTGCAGACTTCGCCTTTCCCGCAGGGCCATCGCTGGTGTTCCTCTTCAACCCCTTCGGCGCCACCGTAATGCGCCGCCTGCTGGCGAATTTATCCGCAAGAAAAGCTGGCCCCGCGAGCCAGCTGGATCTCCTCTACGTGAACAACGAGCAGGAGCATGTATTCGAACTTGCAGTCCGGCCTTAAGCGACTCTTCCTCGGGCAGGTCAGGCGCTCCCGCGTAGACGCCATCGCCGACCACAGAATCATGGCCAATCAACCGGACGGCGAATACATGGCCTCAAACTATGAGGACTGCTCGATCTGGCGCTGGACAGG
>CAWAZE010000022.1:0-29648 GCA_963786405.1 uncultured Acidobacteriaceae bacterium
CTTGAGCCGGCAGACGTTCGGGCAGACAAGAAGCTAAACACGCAGCAGCGGGTACTTGAAGCAATAACGCACACTGATTCAACCTTGGATCTCTTTGGTATAAGGCCCTGGTTAGCTAAAAAGGTGAGCTCGCTCCTCATGTGTACGCATCATTGTAAAGAAGAGTCTCCATAAGCGGTGACTCGACCGCAACATCGTTTGTTCATGCGAAAATCTGGCAGCGGTCACCAGTGCTGAGCGTCGGTGAGTGTTCACCACAGGATCAACGGGAGCCGCCCGCCCGCGCGGAAGCCGGGGGATCGGTTCCCCCATTGCAGCAGTCTTAACCGCACTGTCGCTGATTTCAGAGATACAGGGACGACAATTCTGAGGGAAGCAGACCTGCGATGAGTCTGGGGCTATTTCGCTGTCTCGGGCTTCGTGAAGAGTTTGGCGTCGAGCTCGGGGAACAGCACCCGTTCCTTCGCTTTGCGAATCGTCAGTCCGTTCCCAGAAGGATTGAGAATCTGTACCAGGAAAGGCAGCATCACAGGTCCCACTTGCCTGTAGTCATCGAACTCCATGTCCCAGCAGCCGTCCGCAAAGTATGTTGGGAAGAATCCTCTGCGCCGCAGGAGCAACCCTGTTTGCTGGTCGAAATAGAGCCATACCCTTTCGCCGCGGTCATTCACTTCCACGACTGCAACTGGACGGCCGCGCGCGATGTCCATCTTGACCGTCTTTGGTCCAGAGACACCTTTCAGGGTCAGCCAGTTGAATGATGAAGCCTCGTCCGAGATGTCGAACATTCGGTTGCCGTCGGTAGCCTTCCAGCCATTGGCGTCATGAGTCCAGCCGGCGGCTCCATCGCGGATCCATGCTTGCGTGCCGCTGTCACTAGTTCTGCTAATGCGAAATCGGTTCGGCCCTCCGGTGGTGAGTTCGGTGAATTCTTTCCTCGGCGGAGCCTCTGACAGATATATGGTCATCTCGTAAGATACGCGCTCAGCGTGTGGAGTCGCGACGGCGGCAACGCCCGTCAGCTTTTGATAGCGGGCAATCAAGCCGGCTCCGTCAGGCAACGGGCCTTCCACGCCGTTGAAATCCATCCAGTGCTGGGCATCGAGAGAAGGCTGCGCAACCGGAGCCGTGCTTCCGCGATGGCAGCTGTTGCAGGTCAACTTCTGGGTTCCTTCAAAGTAGCGCGCGTTCAGGTCGCGGACCATCCGGATCATCTGGCGCGCCTTGACCTTCTCGGGCTTTATGTCGGCTTCGTATGGGGTTTGGTGGCAATGCTCGCAATTCACCCCCAGGGAATCGGCGAAGAATGACATGGTCGCCCAGAACTGCTCTTCGGGAAGGTCTTTCAATACCTGGACATTCTTGAGGGCATCGCCAGCGAGCTTCGGCTGTTGTTTCGTGTCTTGCGCAGCAGCGATTCCACAGGGCAAAGCCCACAGTAGAAGATAGCTCGAAACAGCTTTTGCAAAGGTCACAGCGCGGCTCCGTTCGGCGAATCAGTAGATCTTATCGCGGTTATCACTCCAAATCACACCAGTCTCGGCTTCTGTGACGAAGGCGAGGCCGGAGACCGGCAACGGCAGAAATCAGGCACTCTCCGCACATACACGAGGTGATCGAACAGAGGACCTTCGGCGCATGTGCCTTACTCATTTCCATGGGCTTCAGCGACTTCTGGTTTATCGAACCCGACCAAAAGCTGCACATTCATTTCGATCCCGGCACGCGATTAAGCTACTCCGGCGAAGGCTTCATTCTGTTGCAATTCGTAATCGAACACGGTCGCAAGGCGCAGGAGTTGGGGCTCGATGTCGCGTTTATATCCTGCCGGCACAGGAATCTGGAAATGGTCTTCAGGCAGCGGTTTGAGCGCACCGTTGATCGGGATAACACGGTGAGCTTTCATAACCTGGTGATGCAACTCGAGCGCGCCCACTGGCGCCATACCCTGGCCGGATGCAAGGTGACCATCCATCAGCATCTGGACACTACTCTGACACTCATGATCGCAGGACATCGCGTCGGACACTACAGTGCGCAAGGAAAGCTCCTGACGCCGCTGACCAAAAAACAAATCAAGGCGGTGGAAAAGACGTTGAGAGGAAAAGTCCAAAAACACACTTTCCCTCTCACCTTGCAAATCCCGCACACTACGCGGGATTCGCACTTTCCCACCGCCTCTACGGCTACTAACTTATGAAACCGGACATTTCACTTGTTCTCAAAAGCGGACATTTTCAAGCCGACTTAAGGGGAGTAACGGCCGATCGATGCTTGCCCACAGGAATGCCGGAGCGTTGTTGCCGCTATTGCGTAAATTAGGCCTGCACACAGTTGACGGCCCAGAGAATGGCCAGAACCCCTTCCTGTTGACATCCGACCCGAAGGCGCGCATACTCCTGTCGTATGCCGACCCGAAAGGAAGAATCCGAACGCATCGCGCTGTTGCAAGGCACCCTGGACCTGCTCATTCTGAAGGTGCTCCAGCTCGTCCCTGTCCACGGGCAAGGCATTGCCCGCGCCATTCTCCGCCAGTCTGACGAGGCTTTCTTTGTCGATCACGGCTCCCTCTACCTCGCCTTGCAGCGGCTGGAGGACAACGGCCTCATTACTGCCGAATGGGGCGTCTCGGAGAACAATCGCAAGGCGCGCTTCTACGCGCTCACGCGGCAGGGCCGCGAGCAGCTGACCGCCAAGACAACGCAATGGAATCGCCTCGCCCGTGCGATGGCGCTCGTTCTTCAGCCAAATGCTGAGGGGATGTAAATGTCGAGCCGCAAGTCCTCACGCCGCTCCGCAGACGACTTCGTCGAAGAGATCCGCTCCCACCTTGCACTCGAAGCGGACGAACTCGAAGCCTCCGGGGTGGCCAAAGAGGAGGCCGAGCGGCGCGCCCGGGCATCCTTCGGCAGCGTGGCCGCCGCCCGCGAACGTTTCAATCTGCGCGGCCGCATACTGTGGCTCGACGACTTACTGCGCGACATCCGGTTCGGCATCCGTATGTTGCTCCGCAACCCTGCTCTGAGCATCGTCGCCGTGCTCACCCTGGCGATCGGGATCGGCGCCTGCGCCACTGCGTTCACCTGGATCAACGGCATCCTGCTCCAGCCGCTGAGCGGCGTGGCCGACCCCATGCGTCTGGTCACCCTCGAATCCCTGACGCCCAACGGCGTCATGGTGCCCAATTCGTACCCGGACTTCCGCGACTTCCGCGATCATCTTCGCAGTGTCGACGTGGCGGTCTTCCGTCCCGCCGCCTTCAGCGTCGGCCCCGAAGGCCATGGGGAGCGTATCTGGGGCGAGACGGTCAGCGGCAATTACTTTGCTGTCCTCGGCGTGCAGCCTGAAATGGGCCGCATGTTCCAATCCGCCGAAGTTCCCGACGCTCCCGGCAAATCGCCCTTGGCGATTTTGAGCGACCGCTACTGGCGCTCGCACTACGGTGCGGATCCATCCATTGTTGGCAAGACGATCCGCGTGAACCAGCATGAGCTGACCATCGTGGGCGTGGCCGCGCCGGAGTTCCATGGCTCGATCACCGCGATGGCCTTCGATATCTGGGTTCCGTACATGGAACAGTCCGCGCTCAATGGCGTACCTCTCTGGATGCTCCGCGACCGACACGATCGCAACATGCTGGGCATTGCGCGTCTCAAGCCCGGAGTAACGTTTGAGCAAGCCCGCCAGGAAGTGAAAGCGCTTGGCGAGCGGATGGCGTTAGCCAACGCCGACGTAAGCGAGGGCATGAGCGCCACACTGCTGCCGCTTTGGAAGTCTCCACACGGACCGCAGGGCTTGCTCGTCGGCCCGCTGCGCATCCTCATGGGCGTGTGCGTGCTTCTGCTTCTCATCGTCTGTGCCAACGTGGCCAACCTTCTGCTTGCCCGCGCAACCATGCGCGAGCCCGAATTCGCCGCGCGTCTCGCCCTGGGCGCCAGCCGCCTTCGCCTCGTGCGACAGGTTCTCACAGAAACGCTCCTGCTCGCGCTCGCAGGCGCGGGCCTCGGCCTTGCCGCAACTCCGTGGCTCAGTCATGCGCTCCATCTGCTGCTGCCACCCGGCAACATCCGGCAAATGGTCTTCATGGATACCCGTCTCGACTTCGCCGTGCTCGCCTTTACTGCAGGCGCGGCCGTGCTGGCGGCGCTCGTCTCCGGCCTCATTCCGGCGCTGCGCGTGAGCCATCTCAACCTCACGTCTCGCCTCAACGCCAGTGGCCGCAACAGTCAGGCCGGCCGCAGCCGTGCCGGCTCAGCCTTCGTCGCCTGCGAGGTCGCACTCGCTCTCGTCACCCTTGTAGGCGCGGGCCTCTTCCTGCGCGGCTTCCGCCAGACCCTGAATCTCAATCCCGGCTTCAACCCCGACCACGTTCTGCTCAATCAGTTCTACCTCTCCACCAACGGTTACACGCTCGCGCAGCGCAAAGAGTTTTGCCGCCGTCTGGAAGAGCGCATGCTCAGCGCTCCGGGCGTCACCGATGTGGCCTTCTCTGACGGCATCCCGCTCGGCTTTGAGCCAAGCTGGTGGGAGGAACTCGAGATCGAGGGCTACGCGCGCCACGTGAACGAGAATATGAACATCTTCCGCAACGTGATCTCGCCCGGCTACCTGCCGCTGATGCGGATCCCGATAGTGGAGGGCCGCAACTTCACGGACCAGGACAACGAAAACGCCCAGGAACGGGTGATGATCGTCAACCAGGCGTTCGCGCGCCGCTTCTTCCCTGCGAGCGACCCGATCGGCAAGAAAGTGCACGGGTGGGGAAGGTGGTTCCGCATTGTCGGCGTCGCCGCAGACAGCAAATATCACTACCTGGGCGAACCCGGGACGCCCTACTTCTACGTATCCTTCCGGCAGGTCTACCGCGAGGACATGAACCTAGCGTTCTACGTGCGCACGCAAGGCAATCCAGAGAACATTTTGCCGATTCTGCGCACGCAAACGCGCGACCTCGATCCCAACGTGACCGTGTTTGACGCCGCGTCGCTGCGCGAGTTCATCGGCGCATCGCTTTATCCTCAGAAAGTTCTCGCAAGCCTGATGAGCGTGCTCAGCGGGCTGGCACTGCTGCTCGCCGCTGTCGGCCTCTACAGTGTTATGGCCTATTCGGTGGCGCAGCGCACCCAGGAGATCGGCGTGCGGATGGCTCTGGGCGCCGCGCCCCGCCACGTGATGCGCCTGGTGGTGCGCCAGGGGCTGGCGATGACCAGCCTGGGATTGGCGGCCGGCCTGGCGCTCGCGTTCGCGCTGGCCCGCAGCGTGGCCAGCGTCTCGTTCACCAACTCCGCGATGGGCTCGAGCGCCATCCTCATGGGCGACTCTTCCACAGATCCGCTGGTCTACCTGGCGGCCGCGCTGTTCCTCTCTGTCGTCGCCGTGATTGCCGCACTGCTTCCCGCGCGCCGCGCCGCATCCATCGAGCCCATGAAAGCACTTCGGGCAGAGTAGTTCAGCAAAGAGCCAGGAATCGTTACGCCTTGTCCAGCAGTATTCCAGGCGAGGATGGCAGGCTGTTTTTAAGACCAACTATCGGTCCTGATAAACAGGCCTCCCTCCCGCGATCTTCCCCGGTCTCAACCAACGATAAATCGCCGAGGCACTCATCTAGCTCTCTCGAGGGGGTCACGTTAGCAGCAGATTTCTGAGTTCTGGACGGATCACCGCCTAACCGGAAATTACTCGTTCCTTGGGGAGTCCAGGTAGATTCGAGGCGAACCCTCGGTTTCGTGATCTCGATTTTTCCAAGGTCCTCGCAGGCGCGTGGGCTGCGGGCTATGCCCTTCGTTGATTTTGTATGGAGTGAAAACGTTCAACCCAATTACCGCTGGCGTCGTCAGTGGCATACTGCTGCTCTTCATTGCCACCGCCGCATCTCTTCCGGCTATGCGGACAGCCGAGGTCGATCCCGTGAAGACGTTGCGGGCGGAATGAACGCATCCCAACACGCTATGCAAACGGTCGTATAGCGTGCGATTTTGATCTGACAGTTCGCTACATCGTAATCCCACACACTGAAATGCGCCTGACGCTGCGGTGGAGCACGTTTCCGTGACGACAGCGTCCGCCGAATTGAATTGACGACCCAAGCCAAAGCGCTCAGAGAAGCGCATTGTCGACTGAGAGCCTGGATCCGTTAGTGCCCCATCAGGTCAACGTCAAGCCTGGTTCGAATCCACGGTCATATCGGACTAATTTCGGACTTTGATGCCACTTAAAATTGACAACCTACTGAAGCTAATGACGTAAACTCGCTAATCAAGAAGGTCTGCAAAACCTTTATGCGCCGGTTTGATCCCGGCCCGCGCCTCCAATCCTTTCAATGGCTTAGCTTAGATGAGCACGGGAGTCCCAAAGGCTCCTGTAGCGAGAAGTGTAGCGAGTCCCTGTCGTTTCTCGCTGAATCGCGGGGTTCGGAAACAGGGATCGCGAAAAGTGCCTTTCCTGAAGGTAGGCAGAAAGGCGTAACATTTCCAACTTGATTCCCGCCCAATGCTGTTAGCGCCAGCCCATTGGGGCAATCATGTAGCCTTGTACTTCTCTGAAAGCCATGGTCATAGCTCACATCAACGGGAAGATGCTCACTTGGGCGCGTCAGCGCGCGAGCAGCGGCGAAGCCGGAATTGAACCCGGTCTCGCGAATGCTGCGAATCCCCTACCCCTAATCGAAAGGCGCATAGCAGAAGCCCGCGGAGTGAAATTCGCCATCCCGAAAGTACGGTGTGGGTCGGCTGCGCACCAGGCGCGCATTGACGCACGGCGCTTCATCGCAGAGTTCTTGTGACAGTCATTTCTGTCTCACGGTTGACGCGGGCGCACTTTCTTAAAGCAACGCACAAAGGCACCTTTGTGGCCGACGGGGCCCCACCAGAATCATGACCGAATACAGACAGACTTTCGAGGCGGATCGTAGGCCATTCCCCACCCACGCCAACCAGGATCAGGGCTGAAGGCAGCAGTTGCGTCAAGGGCCACTTGTACGGAAAGGCGACTACACGTCCATATGGTCGTCGACCTCTGCCGTGACAGTACAGAGGCGGGCCTGCGGAGGGCGACTTTCAACCACAGGATCCGGAAAGCCGCCAACTTTATCTGGAACTCCGCGTGCCCTTCAAAACATGTCTCATCACCGAAACTCTACGATTGAATCGGGAGTGCGCGTCTTCCAAGCGGCCGGTATCCTTCGTCAGTTTCGAGAAAAGACAGCCAGGAATGGTTCTGAGCGAGCACCTCTTCAAGTTCCGACTCGCTCAGAACCATGCACGCGGTGGAGAGCGCATCCGATTCGGCTGCGGTATCTGCGAGAACCCAAGCCCGGTTTTGCCGCAACGCCGGGCGACCTGTACGCGGATCAAGAATATGGGTTCCCTTTACCGCCAATCCTGAACCGCTCAACGAAGCGTGCGTCAGAAAGAATCTCTGCGATGAATCGTCTTCACCCAGGCCACAGGACCAGCCGGGGGTATCGTCGGGCTGATCTCCAGCGAGAATGCTGCTGCCGCCCGCGATCAGCAAAAATGCGTGGCAATCCCACTGACGGAGCAGTTCGCCCATGCGATCGAGAGCGAATCCCTTGCCGATCGCGCCGAGGTCGAAGTCGAGCTGACCGCTCACGCAGAGAATTGAGATGCTCGTCGGGCAGTAGCTCCCACTGTGGAAATGATGGCTGAGTCTTCAATGCGGCTGGCGTTGGGCAAAACGCACTGTGTGTAGCCTCTTCCATCTGCTTCGCGATTTGCAGGCAGGCAAAGGCGGGCTCGCTCAAACGCATCTTCTCGCCGGACGCAAGATGAGCGATCAGCGCGATGTCGCTGTTCACGCGAAAACGGCTCAACCGACCTTCCAGTGCCGTCAAGAAGATCGAGGGCGGCCTGTGCGGCCTGCGCGGCATACGTCTTGTCTTGATTGGCGATGCGCACTTGAAAGTAGGTCGCCATGGCGTGGTGGTTGAATTGATGGATCTCAGCCATGGGTTTCATTTGGGCGCGGGCGACCACAAGAGGATGAGCACGCCGGGACGTTCTCCGAAGAACTCCGGGCGAAAATTCCGCAGTTGATCGGCGTATTGGTCGGCCGCCTCGGTCGAAGTGATGAAGAAATCTGCATCGGCGACCTTCTGGCCTGGCTGCCAGAAACCCACTTGATCAAAGTGTCGCAGATACCAGGGCAGGGGCCAGGGGTCAGCCGCGATTACTGCGATGCGAGGAGCGGCGACACTATTCCGGCGAGCCATATCTGCGATTTCCACGGGAAGTCCGAGGATGTCGTCCGACGTGTGGGCATAGGCATAGGGGTTGTTTTCGTCGGCTGGATGGAGAAAGACTCGTTGGCGGGTGTCGTGACCAATCAGCACAGCCGGCGAGAACTGCGAGAACGCAGGCGGCTGGGAGCGCTATGCGCAGGCTCATCTCCTTTGCCGTCCAGTGCCAGAGAGACTCGACCGCCCTCGCGGCCAATAGGGCAAGCGGTAGCCAGAAGTTCAGCGCCAGCCATGGTGTCTTGTACGGAATCGAGACTGTAGATTGCGGCGATGACGAGCGCGTAATACGCCAACAGGGCATAGGGTGAGAGGCTGCGCTTTCTGATGCTGATGAAGAACCCGAGGCAGGCAAGGGCGACCAGCAATCCACCGGACCACCCGTCGGTGAGAAGCCGCGCGTAATACCAGAATGGTTTTTGATGGCCTTGACCTGCCGCACGCGCAAAGAAATCCGGGGCCGCGTGCGATAGAGCAGGGAGGACTTTCCAGTTTCTGCCGAACCACGTGAACAGAATTGCGAAGAGCGCCAGAAAAGTGCCAGCCGCAGCCAGAAGTGGCCAAGGGCGCAACGACGCGACAAGCCTATCGCCGCGCAGATTCCAGATCCTGAACACAATTGCTGCAACGGCCAAAGCAAACAGGTGAAGGATCGCGGTCTCTTTGCAGGCGAACATCAACGCGGCGCACGCACCTGCCAGCGCGGCATAGCCAACGGAGCGCGTTTCAAAGGCGCGCCAACCGGACAGGATCAGTCCGAATGTCGCTGCGCAGAAGAGTGATTCATGGATGAAGTACCTGTCGTAGTAGACAGGCAGCGGACCGACGGCAAACAGCATCGCCGCGAGCAGGCTGGGCAAGTAGCCGAACATCTCGACTGCAGCGCCGAAGAGGAGGATCGTGATCGTCCCGGCCACGACCGACGTGAGCCTTAGTTCTGATTCCGTCAAATCAGAAAATGATCTTGCTCCCTGCATCCTGGCCAGCGGCAGAGCGAGAGCTGCCAGCGCGGGACCATGACGGTCCTGCGGATCGTAGGTGAACGCCTCTCCGCCAAGCAGCTGTCCGACGATGTAGGCGTTGATGGCTTCGTCGGTGTGCATGGGCCGCGCGTCTAGTTGCGGGAGGCGAACAGCCAGTCCGAGAAGCGCAACGAGAATGAAAGGTGCCCAGCGAGCCCAATACGAACGAGGGATCGCATTCTCCATTAGAGCTCTGCCGGACCGAGTGGACTCATGCAGCAGGCTTGCCCCACACTTCAACCTCGATGTAGTCGTTCAATTTGTTGGTCGTGTTGCCATTGCTGTAGAGCCGAATGTAGCGGCCCTTCGCGCCCTTGGCGTCGATCAGCTTGCCCTGGTAGGTTTCGACGTAGTTCAGGTCCTTGCCCGCGCCTAGACCGAGCTCGTTTTTGAAATCGTTGTTGAAGATGGTCGTTACACCTGACTTGAACGTTGGATCATCAGACACCTGGGCCACGACGTCGCGATAGACGCGAGCCTGGGAGTGGAAGTGCCAGACGAGAACTGCATAGACATTTGCGCTCTTCGCCAAGTCGATCTGCACCCACTGTTTGCCCGGCCCGAGTTCGACCCAAGACCCTTCATCGCCGGCCTTGTCGCCATCGGTGACGAGGTCCAAGGTTCCGGTCACAGGATTGTTATCGCTGGACGTAACCTTCTTTCCCTTGGCAAGGTTGACGGTGCCCGCGGGAACCATAAAGTCGGGGCGTTTGCCCTTCATCGGCGGCTCAAGATTCGGCACATTGAGCGGGACTGGCGTGCCGACGAATAGCGGGCGAGGCAGTTGGGTCTTCAGCGGGACTTTGTCCTGCGCCAGTGCAGCGGTGGCAACGAGCAAGAGGGCCACCAGGGGATATTTGTGCGAAAGGATTGTTTTCATAGTCTCAGGCTTTTACTTCTTCGCTGGTGATGGATAGCTTTTTCTCGGCATCCACCGCTTCGTTGGCTTTGTGAATGACGTATTCACTTGAGAAAGCTTCATCTCCGGGACAGTTCAATTTCGCCGTCCCACGGATCGCGTTGAAGAAGTTTTCGAGGTGTGGCTGATGCGGAGGTTTGTTGAAGAACACAGGGATTTCGTATTCCGGCAAGTTGTGCGGTTTCCCGCACGTCCACTCTCGTGGCGTCCGCAGACGTCTGCTTTGCACGCACATATCCCTTCTGCGCCAGATCGTCCCATGAGACCGCATCGGCTCGAGCCTCACGATAGATGGCACAGATCGAAGGGTCTTCCGACATTTTGATGGTGCCGTCGTCGCCCATGAACGATTCGAAGTAGCCGCCGCCCGCGCTGGTAGTCGTCTGCACCTGATAGAACGCGCGCGCGACACCCTGGGCTAGCGGATACTCGTAGATGACCATCGCGTTGTCGTACCAGTCGTGGTTTTTGAAATAGTCCAGGCCGCCGCTGGCGACAACGGATTTGGGCGTTGTCCCAAGCCACCAGTTGAAGATATCGATCTGGTGCGCCCCGAGATCAGACAAAGGACCACCGCCAAGTCCTCTGTACCAGCGCCAGTTGCGGAACTGGTGCATGTCCTTATATCCGTACTTTGCAAGCATGCTGGCAGGCATCTCGAATTTCTTGGGCCAGCCGAAGTCCTCTTTGACTGCGCGATTCCATTGTCCCTGCACAGCCGTGAGCCGGCCGCAAAACTGGGCATCGTGAAGCAGCCGGTTCAGGGTAAATACATAGCGGGGATTGCTGCGGCGCTGATGGCCGATCTGCAACAGCTTTCCGGTTTCGCGCATGGTCTGCACCATCGAACGCGCACCCTCGATCGTATTGCTCATCATCTTTTCGCAATACACGTGCAGACCGGCTTTGAGGCTGGTGTTCGTCATCGGCGCATGGCAGAAGTCCGGCGTCGCAATCAGAACCGCCTGCAGATCCTTTTCCTTGGCGAGCAGGTCTTCAAAGTTTTCGTAAGTACGAACGTCGTTCCCAAGCTTCTGAAGGTAGCGTTCTCCCTCGCCGCGGTGATAGTCCCAGATGTCGCAAAGGGCTACCAACCGGACACCCTCAATGTTGAGTAAGGATTCGAGGAGAATTTTGCCTTCTTCGCCATAACCGACGAGAGCGACATTGATGGTGTTCAGGGAAGACTTCTTGACCGCGACCTTCTGCTCGTTCGAATCGGACTTGCAGGCCTCCAAGCAGCATGGCGGCACCCGCCACTGCAGTCGCGCTGATGAACTCACGACGATTCAACTTATCTACCATTTCTTGAGGACCGCAAACCTGTTGTGCTGGACCAGCATAAACGCGGCAGCCACCAGGCCGATATGAATGCCAAGGTAAGCCACGCCATCGTTCGCATCGATCAGAACCAGGCCGACCGTCAGCGCGATGAAGAGCAATCCCTGTACGAGCAATGAGACGCGCGTGCCGAGGCCGATGATGAGCATGAGTCCGGTAAGAATGAAAGCCGGGCCAAGCATGCGGTCGAAGAGCGTCAACGCGAATTTCGGAAACATGCGGATCATGCGCGAACTTGTCTCTGAGCCCCACCGGGATACCCGCATAGTTAGCCAGTGCGTATGACTTCACGCTAACGTTGACCATCACACCGCTTGCATCCGGCTGGCCGGTAGACGGATCGATGAGCGGCATTGCAACCGATTTATAGGTGGCATATTTCTCAATGCCGACGAACAAGGCACGAACACCCAGCCATAGTCGCAACAGCCAGAAAGGCGAAGGTGAAATCCCAAGCGACTTTCTGGACAGGAAGCACTCTTATTTCAGTTGAAGCAGCCATGTATCCTCAGGCGGTGGATGCGCTAAACAGCAAGGTTCTTCAGATAGTCCGCATCCACCTTCAGCGACTCCTGCCACGGAATATCAAAAGCCTCCTGCTCGACGAAGGCATGCGTAATCTTCTGGTTTTCTGCAGCCTGCGCAAAGATCGGCCGGTAGTCGATCGATCCGCGTCCCAACTCCGTCACCTTCGCCTCCTCATGCGTCGCAAACGAGATGTTCGCCGGAAGATGGAAGTCCTTCACGTGGAGCATTGAGAAGCGGTGCGGGTACTTCTTCATCAGGGTGACCGGATCCTGGCCGGCGACCTTCACCCAGCCGCAGTCCATTTCGAAGGTCATCTTGTCGGGCTCGCAGAGCATGAGCAGTTCTTCGTAGGGCACCTTGCCATCGACCGGCTGAAACTCCACCCAGTGGTTGTGGTAGCCGAAGGTGATGCCTGCATTTTTCAGCTTCTCACCCGTTTTGTTAAATTCCTCGGCGTTGTACTTCCAGTCATCTATCGTGGGTGGCCCGGCTTTTTGGCCGGAAACCGGAGGGTTCTTGCGTCCCGGTCCCGGACAGATGATGTAACTCACGCCGATGGTTTTCTCAAATTCGGTTGTGGCATCCAAGTCCTTCGTGACATCGATAAACGAGCGATGTGAGCTGACGCACTTCAGCCCCGCATGGTCGAGTGCCCTGCGGATCTCCGGCGCGGGCTTCTTCGGAAGCGCAGCAGACTCCACCTCGAGGTATCCCGCCTCGCGCACCGCCGCCAGCGTTCCTTCAAAATCCTGCGCCATCTGCTGCCGAACGCTGTACAACTGGATGCCCGGCACCAGTCCCAACGGCATTCCAAACGAGAACTTCGTTGATGAGACTGCCGTAACTGCTGCTGCGGCTACAATAAAGTTCCTGCGAGTTACGGGTCGCATTGTCCCTCCAACTGAATCGACCATTCTATCGTCGGCCAGTGCGCTGGCTGGATCACGGCGCCTTGAATCATGCCAAGAACCGGTACTCGGCCGAATGAGGACCGGGAAATGACGATCGAATTCCTAGCTCATCTTCCATGGCGCACGGTATTCGCGCGTCATCAATTTACTCGCTTTCGGATCATCGACGATCTTCTCCGCCTTCGCATCCCACTGGATCTTCCTTCCAGTGAGCATCGAGATAAGGCAAAGATGTCCTGGAATTGCGGAGTTGTGTCCGACTTCCACCGGCGTGACGGTCGCTTGACGTGTTTTGATGCAATCCAGGAAATTCTGCTGATGATCCGATGAGGTGTATAGCTTGACCTTGCGCAGTTCCCGCGGCAGGTATTTGCCTTGCTTCCACGCTTGATTGGAGGCGTCAAATCCCCCTCGATCGACCCATACCCAGCCCTCGGTGCCAATCCATTTCACCCCCGTCTTGATATCGGGGTAGCCACCGGCAATGGTCATAGTGACGCCGTGCGGGTACTTCAGTTCGAACCGGTATTTCGGCGCAGTGTTCCACACCGCATTCTCTGGTGGAAGTTCTCCACTGCCTTCGACCTCCGACGGACCGGTGTGATCGAAGTCGAGACCCCAATGGGCGATATCGCAATGATGACCGATCCAATCCAGAAGTTCGCCACCGCCCGAGTTGTAGTTCCAGCGCCAGGATTTGTGTGAGCGAGCCCTGATGTACGGCTCCATCTTCGACGGGCCGATCCACATCTCGTAGTCCAGTTCTTTGGGAGGATCGGCAACGAGCATATTCCAGGCAGGTGTGCCTGACAGAATCTGCTCGAGGCTGGCCACGTTTTGCCCCTTGGAGGCCAAGTTTGCGAGCGCCTCCTTCTCCACGTCGTCGAAGTCTGCGTTGCCGCCAGGCAAGCCGACTTCGACACGGGTCACCTCGCCAATCAGCCCGTTTCGAACAATCTCTGCGGCTTTATGAAACATGGGAACGGACCGCTGCCATGATCCCATCTGCCAGATGATCTGATTCTCTTGGACGGCCCGCACGATGGATTGCTGTTCGGCAATGGTGTGCGCCAAAGGCTTTTCGCCGTAGATATCTTTCTTGCGCCGGGCGGCTTCGGTGGCGACGATCTCATGCCAGTGGTCGGGCACGGCGATCATAACAGCATCGATATCGTCACGAGCCAGCAACTCGCGATAATCGTGGTAGCCCTTACAGTCCTCGTTCCCGTAAGCGTCATTAATCTTCTTGACGGCAGCCTGCAGATGATTGGCATCGATATCGCACGCAGCGACCACCTGGCAGTCCGACAATGTCAGGAAGGCGTCCGTGTTGCCAGGTCCCTGCCACCCCATCCCGATCACGCCTAAATTGATGCGGTTATTGGGCGCTGTCGTCGGAGTCTGCGCTGCGGCGCTGCGAAGAACTGCGGGAAGAATGGCAGCAGATCCGGCAGTCTTCAGAAAGCGACGACGATTGAACGGGCGAAGGAGGGATTCATATCCAGATTGTTGTGGCATCACTAGAATAATTTATACCATTTCCACTAGCTGCTTCGCCCGTCAACCGTGCCTCAACAATAGGGTTCATTGCCGACCGACGCGCCAAGCAGTTGGTCGGCATGCATTGCAGTGATCGCTTTTGCGGCAGCGGACGAGGGTATGACGAAGCTGCTCCAACCACGGTCAGCTCACCCTGATCTACACCTACGCCGTCAAGCCGGAGCTGGCTGAGGAGCTGATCGAATACCTGTCCCGTGCGACGCAAGAGACACTGCGTCATTGGCCACAAATTATGCTGCCGAAGCAGAGTTAATTAGGGATTTGACGTATTCAGAAGCCCTGTCTTTACCTCAACGACTGCTTTGGTCTTTCGTTATCGCCATCTCTTAATAGATGAACTTTAGGGAAAACTGAATGCCGAGAGGTCCCAGCCGTTTTGCTGATCACTCCAAGGCCCATGTTCACCACGTTGAACACATTGAAGCACTCCCCGCGGAACTGAAGGTCGACACGCTCCAGACCACTGCTTCGATGGACGCCGCAACGCTCTTTGCACGATGCGATCTCAGTATCGTAACCGCTGCTATTTTGATGCCGCCTTCTCAAGGTACTCGATGGTCAGTGCGGAGAATCCGGTGGGGCGCATCAGGTCGACCACAACCCTTCGAATCTCACTTTGATCGAAACGCGCTTCGAAGGTCTGAGACATACCTGGTGGAAGTATTGGCAAGGCGGTCACATGACCGTTCATGGGAAGATCGTCATAGCCGAAAGCTATCCAGCGCAGGTAATACCCGCGCAGTGCATATCCAGGAAGCTGTTTCCGTGTACGGATTTCGAGTTCATACCGGTTATGGCCCGATCTTCTCAGGGTCGCTTCCTTGAGCGGGCTAGCCTGGATGCGAAGAGCTTCAAACGACGGCTTGGGTTTGCCAAAGAGGTCGACGACTCCATGGACCCTTTGCCGCATTGCACCTTTTCCCTTATCTCCGACCAGCGTGCGGTAGTCGTTGTAGTCGAAGTAAATGGCACCTGCGACCTCCGGGAATCTGCGAAATACCTCGGTATGCGAGTTGATGATTTCCACCCGGTTGTTATCACCCGGCAGAATCTTCGGCTGACACTCGCACCAGCCGTACTCTGAGACAACGATGGGCTTGTCCGGAAACGCCTTTCGAATCCCCTCAATGTGGGCTTCGACGTCCTGAGGCCCGCCCGGTGTCCAGCTGCCGTAGTACTCATTGGTTGAAATGAAATCAAAGTCGCCCGCCATATCGGCAGCCGGATCATTTCCCAGCGAATGGGACGCGTAGGTTTGGAGCCGGGACGGATCCAGTCTGCGAGTTTCCGCACTGAGCAGGTGCGCAAACTGACGAGACCTTGGATTCTTCCCGTCGACTTCATTGCAGAGCCCCCACGAGACGATACATGGATGATTCCGATCGCGAGCAATCATTTCGCGAAGCTGCTCGAGGCCGTTCTGTTCCAGTGCGCGTTGGGTTTCGTCTGTCGTATCCCGGAACGTATCCGGACCCCAAGCCGGAACCTCTTCCTGCATCAGGATTCCGTGTCGATCACAGAATTCGAGCACTCGCTTGTCCTGCGCCCAATGCACTCGAGTGAACACGCAGTTCAGGTTCTTCATGTCTCTATGATTGCTTTCGATCCACTCTTTCGTTTCAGCCATGCCGAGTTCGGGATGGCTCCCAGCCATCCTCTCCACCCCGAAAAGGGAGACCTTTTCTCCATTCAGGTAGAACGCCGTTCCGCGAATCTCGAATTGCCGGATTCCAAAGCTCTCAACGGTCTGATGAGATCCCAACTCGCTCTTCAACTCGATTGCTGCGGAATAGAGATTAGGCGAATCGAAATGCCAGAGAGAGGGGTTCGATAGACTCGTCGGGCCGATTTCGATCCAGGCTTCGCTGTTCGCCTGTACTGTGCTCGAAACAGAGGTCAGACGAGCAACCTCGTCGGAGGCTCCGTTAAGCCGGACGCTTGCGTGAACCTGACTTTGCTGCGGTGTCGAGGCTGCGTTTCGGACCTTCACTCTGACGCGAATCTCAGCAGTGCCATTGCTCAGATCCGGCTTCGCATCGATTTCAGAGGACTCGATGAATGTGGCTGGAGTGATGTGCAGATGGACGGGACGGATGATGCCGCCGTCATCTGTCCAGTCATAACTCTTGTTTCGAGGCAGCATCCGATCATGCGGGCGATTCTCCACCCTCACCAGCAGGGTGTTTTGTTGACCAGGATTCAGGTAGGGCGAGAGATCGAAAGTAAACGCTGTATACCCCTTGCCAACATGCTCGCCAATCGTCTTACCGTTTAGAAACACATGAGCGGTGTGGGTGACGGCTTCGAACTCGATGCGTACGTGCCGTGAGTTCCATTCAACAGGCGCCAGGAACTGCAATTTGTACCAGGCGACTCCCGAGTAGTCGGGGGATCCGCCCAGCGATTGCCAGGTATGTGGAACTCTCACGTGCAGCCAGTCAATCGTCTGAACATCTTCATCCGGTGGCAGCGCAGAAGCTGTGGGATCCAGCCGCAACAACCATCCCTCGGTCAGGGTGAATGATTCATAATCGATGGCGGAAGGAGCAGCTTGCTCAGACTCGCTGATTCCCGCCGTACCAAGTAGAACCGCTCCGCTTCCCGAGAGAACCTGCAGGAACTTTCGTCTTGTTTGCACCGGTACCTCGCGTGAACGTTACGAGTATCAGGTGAAGATTCTATAGTGAACTGACACAATGCGAATGACCGATTCCCCATCCAAAGGGCTGTCTCTTGCTGTTACGGGGCCTTGCCTTTTGCTGGCTTTGGCATTGGTTCCTGCGTCTGCTCAGGTAAACAAGATCGTGATCAATGCTTCCGCGCTGTCTCAAATGCCCAGTCCGAGCACCTATCACGGTGGAGCATCGACATCACCAAGTGGGCACACGATCAGCATCAACAACATGTATCTGAGTATGGATGGCGTTCCCTGGCTTCCGGTGATGGGAGAGTTTCATTTCTCCCGTGTCCCCGAGACCGAGTGGGAAGAAGAGATTCTGAAGATGAAGACCGCCGGGGTCCAGATCATTGCGACGTACGTGATCTGGATTCACCACGAGGAAATAGAAGGCCGCTTCGATTGGTCCGGCCAGCGCGACTTGCGGCGATTTGTGCAACTCTGCGCCGAGCATGGCATGTACGCGGTGGTCAGAATCGGACCATGGGCGCATGGAGAGGCCCGAAACGGCGGCTTTCCTGACTGGCTTCAGGAGAAGGGCCCTACGCGAAGAAACGACCCTGCCTTCATGAGCTACGTCGCTCAATACGATGCGCAAATTGCTCAACAGCTCAAAGGGACTCCTATGGAAGGATGGCGGCCCGGTCATTGGAATCCAGCTTGAGAACGAGTATGCAGGGCGGGGGCCTGAGCAGGGCGAAGAATACATCCTTGCATTGAAGAGACTGGCGCTCCAGGATGGCTTGGACGTTCCACTCTACACGGTCACGGGCTGGGATAACGCCGTGGTTCCCAAAGGCCAGGTATTGCCCGTGTTTGGCGGGATATCCGGATGCGCCATGGGACTCCTCGACAATGGAACTGCCACCGAATGAAGTCTACATGTTTCGCTTTGAGAGCCGGGTCGCTGGAAACATGGGTATGATCGCTGGCCAGGGCGGAACCAGGCCGGAGGCCGATTCGCCTGACACGCCGTTCATTACTGCAGAGATCGGGGGCGGGATTCAAGACACCTACCACCGCAGGCCAGTCGTGCATCCGGACGATATTGCAGCCATGATGCCCGTGATGCTTGGTTCCGGGGTGAATCTATATGGCACCTATATGTTCCAGGGTGGGCAAAACCCGGATGGCAAGCGCAGCACGCTGCAGGAATCTCAGGCCACCGGCTACCCGACCGACGTGCCAGAGAAGTCGTACGATTTTCAAGCTCCTCTTGGTCCCTTCGGCACGGAACGTGAATCTTTCAGAAAGTTAAAGGTCTTCAACTATTTTCTGAACGATTTCGGCCAGGACCTTGCGCCCATGTCGGTCCACGCTCCACTGAGAACACCCAAGACGCCTGCGGATTTCTCATTGATTCGTGCGTCCGTTCGCAGCAAGGGCCAACAGGGATTCTTGTTCGTCAACAATTACGCCCGCGGTGCAGAGGTTCCAACGCGTAAAGCAGTGCAATTTGAGGTCCAACTGCCCGGATCGACACTGAACATTCCGGCAAAGCCGATTGATATTCCGTCCGGTGCATATTTCATCTGGCCTTTCCATTTCGACCTGGGAGGGATCACACTTCGATACGGCACAGCGCAACCCTTCACGCGTCTTAAAGACCCACGCGGTGAGACGTTTGTGTTTGCGGAGACGCCAGGAATTCCAGCGGAGCTTGTTCTCGACGATGCGCCTGACCTGAACGCCCGAGCTGAAGGCGCTACGGTTCGAAGGCGGGATGGAGTGGTTGTCATTACGCGGATCTCAACAGGGCTGGATCACACTATTTCGCTGCGGCGGGGATCGAGTCCGGAAGTCAGACTCATTGTGCTGACGCAGGTCGAAGCGGAGAATGTTTGGAAGGCCAGCATTGGCGGCGGGTCGCACATCGTCGAAACTGAGCAGGACTTCTTTGCCGACGAGCGCCAATTCGTGCTTCAGTCTCAGGGGTCGCCGCAATGCAGATTCAGCGTCTATCCGGACACGGGGGAAGCCTTTACATCGACACAGGCAAAGCTCGATGTGCTCCGAACAAACGGCGCTGCCACCTATAAGGGCTCGGTGCCGGAGAAGCATCTTGTACTCAAGTTCAAGAAAATTCACGATGCCGAAGTAGCACCGCCGGTGAAACTTGGGCCGCCGCTCTCATGGCGACCGCAGGGTGTGGCCACGGTACCCGGAGGCGATGCATTCGACGTCGCTGCGAAATGGGAGATTTCCATCGTGGGTGACCTTCTCGATAATGCCGTGAGCAACGTGTTCCTCAATATCGACTACACCGGAGATGTTGGACGCCTTTCAGCGAATGGTCACCTTCTTGATGACAACTTTTACAACGGGATGCCGTGGTCGATCGGGTTGCGTCGCTTTGCCGAGCAAATCCGTGGCGAGCAGCTTGAGTTGATTGTGCTTCCACTCCGGAAGGATTCACCCGTTTTCCTCGAGAAGCAACTCCGGCCCGATTTTAAAGAGGCGCCGCAGATTGAGCGCTTGAACAGTCTCACGCTCGTTCCTCAATATCATTTCGTCATCCGTGCAGAATCGAGAACGAATCGATGAGGAAGAGCCAGCGACACTGGTTGAACGAAGGAGATCCCGGTAGTCCTTCTGATGTTTCAACGGGGAAGCTGCAGCTTCCCGAAGCTCCGGCATCAGAGACAGGTCCCGTGAAGGTGTGGGAACAGCCTGTGCTGATGCGCACCTGGGAACCCGCAAGGCCAGACCGCAATCCGCTGTTTCTCGAAAGGCGCGTTTATCAGGGCAGCAGCGGAAGAGTGTATCCGCTGCCCGTTATCGACCGGATCGAAACGGAACCGCGGGATCGTCTTTGGAAAGCTCTCCACCTGGAGAATGAGTACGTTCGATTCATGGTTCTTCCGGAGATTGGTGGCCGCATCCACGTCGGGCTGGACAAGTTGAACGGGTACGACTTTTTCTATCGCCAAAACGTGATCAAACCAGCTCTTGTAGGACTTGCTGGTCCGTGGATCTCAGGAGGAGTGGAATTCAATTGGCCGCAGCACCACCGTCCCGCCACCTTCATGCCGGTGGAATACTGCATTGAGCGCGAGCCGGATGGATCTGCCACGATTTGGTGCAGCGATCATGACCCCATATCGCGCATGAAGGGCATGCATGGGCTTTGTCTGCGGCCGGGCAAGGCGTACCTTGAACTTCGAGTCCGCCTCTACAATCGGACCACCGAAACCCAGACATTTCTATGGTGGGCGAACGTCGCAACCCACGTGCACGAGCAATACCAGTCGTTCTTCCCGCACGATGTGCACTACGTCGCAGATCATGCGAAGCGCGCAACCACGGAATTCCCGCTGAGCATGGGAAAGTACTACGGCGTGAATTATGGAGGGCGTGGACTCCGTGGCGTTCCACGGGACGAAATGCCGCGTCAATTCATTCCAGACGGCTCCTACGCAGTGAACGACCTGAGCTGGTACGCCAACATTCCCGTTCCTACCAGTTACATGATTCCGGCATCGAATCAGGACTTCTTCGGTGGCTATGACCACCGTAAGCGCGCCGGAGTGGTGCATGTTGCGGATCATCATATCGCTCCGGGCAAGAAGCAGTGGACCTGGGGCAATCACGACTTTGGCTATGCATGGGATCGACATCTGACTGAGCAGGATGGACCGTATATCGAGCTGATGGCGGGAGTCTATACAGATAATCAGCCGGACTTCTCCTATCTTGCGCCGGGGGAAACAAAGACATTCAGCCAGTTCTGGTACCCGATCCGCGAAATTGGCGTGCCGGACTATGCCAACCTGGATGCGGCCATTCGCGTGTTGCGAGAAGAGGGAAGCATTCAGGTCCAACTTCTCGTCACCTGTGCACGTCCGGAATGCTCTCTTACTGTGTACGTCGACGAGAAGCCCGCAGGACTGTGGGAAGGAGATCTCAAGCCCGAATCGCCATTGCGGTTCGATGTTCAGACCGGACCGGGAAGACTGGAGATCGTCTTCACGCAAAGTGGCCATACCCTTCTACGTTACGGGCCGGACTCAATTGCCCCGATGCCGAAGCCGGAGGTAGCCAAAGAGCCACCACTTCCAGCGGACGTCAATACAAGCGACGAACTTTTTCTCACAGGCCTTCACCTCGAACAATACCGGCATCCAACTCGGCACGCCGAGGATTACTGGCAGGAGGCCATTCGGCGAGACCCCCTCGACAGCCGCGCCAACGCCGCACTCGGGCGCTGGCATCTGCGTCGTGGCGAATTTCTACTTTGCTGAACAACGCCTCCGCAACGCCATTGCGCGCCTCACCGAGCGAAATCCCAATCCGGCGGACTGCGAGCCGTTTTATAACCTCGGCCTGACACTTTCATATTCAGGACGCCATGAGGAAGGCTACGCCGCCTTCCAGAAGGCGACATGGGCCGCCGCCTGGCGGGCCGCCGGCCATCATCGACTGGCCGAGCTGAATTGTGCGCGCGGAGAATGGCCGGCTGCGCTCAAGCACATTGAAAGGTCGCTTCGGGTGAACGTGGACAACCTGAATGCTCGAGACCTGAGGTGTTTGATACTGCGGAAACTGGGGCGAAGGTCGGAAGCCGAAACCGATTTACACGCGATCCGGGCCTTGGATCCCTTGGACATGTTCAATCGCTTCCTGGAGTCTGGCGAGCCCCCTGAAAACGGCCAGCAAAGGCTCGATTTGATTTTCGATCTTCTTCGATCCGGCTTCTTCGAAGAGGCGCTATTGATTGCTCGTCCGCCGCAGTTTCCCACTCAAGATGGCTCAGGGACAATGCTTCTCTACGCGAGGGCACACATCCTTTTGCGCCTTGGCAGACACGAGGAAGCGAATAGCGCCTATTCTGAGGCGGCAAAGGCAGATTCTGACTACGTATTTCCGCACCGCCTGGAAGAGATGTTATTGCTGGAGCAAGCAATCGCCGGCAGCCATGCTGACGCCCGCGCACCGTACTACCTTGGAAATCTTCTGTACGACCGGCGTCGTCACCGCGAAGCAATTGCGATGTGGGAGCGGTCGGTCGGTCTCGATTCTGCATTCCCCACGGCTTGGCGGAATCTCGGATTTGGCTATTACAACATTCTTCACGATCCGGAGCGGGCACTTGAAGCTTTTGCGCGTGCCCGCGCACTTGCACCGGACGATGCACGCATCTTCTATGAGCAAGACCAGTTGAAGAAGAGAACGGGTGGAGGTTCAACGGAGCGATTGGCCGAAGTTGAAGCAAACTGCGATATGGTCTTGCGCAGAGACGACCTCTCAGTCGAGTTGGCAACCTTATACAACGACGTGAATCGACCGGAAGCGGCTCTGGCGATCCTCACGGGACGGCAGTTTCAGCCTTGGGAGGGCGGCGAAGGGTTGGTGCTTACGCAGTTTCTTCGATCCAATCTTCTTCTGGCTCAGGCCGCCCTTGCGTCTGGCGACGCTCAAAGAGCTCATCATTACCTGCAGCACACATTTGAGCTGCCCGAGACTCTTGGGGAAGCACGTCATCTCCAGATGAACCTGAGCATCGTCGACTACTGGATGGGGCTGGTTTACAGAGAGCTTGGATCCATGGACAAGGCGATTGTTCATTGGGAACGCGCCGCGCACAACATCGGCGATTTTCAGCAGATGAAGACGCAATCTGCCTCTGAGATGATCTATTGGAGCGCCATCTCGCTCCGTCAGTTGGGTAGAGAGAATGAGGCGATGGATCTGCTCCAGCAGGTCCTGGATTATGCGCTGTCGCTGGACGAGCAAACGCCTTCGATCGACTACTTTGCTACCTCGCTTCCAGCCATGCTTCTCTTCGACGAAGATCTGGAGCGGCGCCAGACGATCACCGCCTGCTTTCTCAAGGCTCAAGCCAGGATCGGCCTCGGGCAGGCGCAGGAAGGGACCTCTTTACTGAGAGAGGTACTAAGAATGGATCAGAGCCATTCGGGCGCTATCGATCTGCTCCGGGAGCAGGGCAAGTGAGTCGCCAAATCAATTCCGGCTCACTTCCCAAGTCAGACTCAACCTCTTCGCCACGGGCGAGCAGTGTTTACGTATGGGGCATCGCGGCCAGCGCTGCACTCGGTGGACTGCTATTTGGATATGATTGGGTTGTCATTGGCGGCGCACGCCAGTTCTACGAGCAGTATTTTCACCTCAGCTCTGCGGTGCTCATTGGCTGGGCGAACAGTTGTGCGCTCGTCGGATGTCTGCTCGGTTCCATTGCTGCCGGCGCTCTTGCGGGCCGATACGGCCGGCGTCGAATCCTTCTCTTATCCGCCGTTCTGTTCGCCGTTTCATCCGCACTGACGGGATGGTCTTACCAATTCGAGAGCTTTATCGTGTGGCGAATCGCGGGTGGCATTGCGATTGGCCTCAGTTCCAACCTCTCTCCGATGTACATCGCTGAGATCAGCCCGGCGGCGACTCGCGGCCGCATGGTGAGCTTGAATCAGTTCGCGATTGTTGTCGGCATCCTGGTTGCCCAGATTGTGAATTGGCTGATCGCGCAGCCTGTAGCGCAAGACCTGAATTCGATTGCGGCCCTTTCTTCTTGGAACGTCCAGTACGGCTGGCGATGGATGTTCACGGCGGTGGTCGTCCCGTCGCTCGTCTTTCTAGTTGCGTCGTTGTTTCTGCCAGAGAGTCCGCGATGGCTGATCGTCAAAAAGCGAGCCAAGGAAGCGAGCGCCATTCTCGAACGAATAGGTGGGCCTGAATATAGCCATACCGAAATCATTGCCATTGAGCAGGCGATTGCGCTTGAAGATAGCGGCAACTCCTCCATCCACGAGCTGATGATTACTGGCGTTCGCCGCATGCTGTTGGTTGGCATCGCGCTTGCTGTTCTGCAACAGTGGACGGGTATCAACATCCTCTTCAATTACGCGGGCGAAGTCTTCCGAAGTGCCGGTTTTGGCGCAAACGACATTTTCCTCAACATCGTAATCACCGGGGCCATCAATCTTGTTTTCACCATCTTCTCTATGGCAGTTGTCGATCGCCTGGGGAGGCGTCCGATGATGCTTTTTGGATGTGTAGGAATCGGCGCTTCTCATCTGCTCTGCGCATTTGCCTACCATGCCGGATGGCGCGCCGGCATCGTACTCACCTTGACGCTTTCTGCCATCGCCTGCTATGCCATGACCCTCGCTCCGATCACCTGGGTGTTGATATCGGAGATCTTTCCCAACCGGATTCGTTCACTTGGAGTATCTGCGTCTGTTAGCGCGCTCTGGATGGCATCCTTTGCTCTAACATTCACCTTTCCATTTCTCAATCGGGCCCTAGGGACCAGTAGTACGTTTCTCACTTATGGGTCGATTTGCATGATCGGCTGCGTTCTGACGGCGCTCTATGTCCCGGAAACCAAAGGACGGACGCTCGAACAAATAGGAATAGATACCGGACAAGTCAAAAGCTAAGCTAGGACCTGACTATTTCTGGATTTTGTTGTCTCACTACCTTCTTCCGGTGCCCGGGATTAGCTGACATTCCGAAAAGGCAACCAATGATCTCCCTCTCAACTCCATCGAGAGCCCCCGATGGGTCAAAGAGTGCATCATCCCCAATGCACTCGTTGCGGGTCGGTTTGTACCGATATGTCGGCCAGTGATTACAAATCCACTCCACTTGGACGTAAAACCGCCAAGCGTCCAAATTGGCGACTATCCGGCCATGTGGCTCAAGTGCTGTCGTCGGTGGGGGCATTGGCGATAATGCGTCAACTGACCGGGTGGTGCGCATGCTCTGGTCACGTACGCAGCTCTCCCATATTCCCAGAGGAGAATGCAGGATCGCATCCTTGAAAGTAGCGGCTAGGGTAGCGAGCGAAATTCGCGTTGAGTCTCTTTGAGAATTGGCAGATCTGGATCTGCATCGGCCCATCGCTTCAATAACATCTCGTACTCGCTTCGAGCCTTATTTCCGTCACCCGTGAGGCAATAGCCTCGCGATATCTGCAGATGAGCGAGCGAGTCAACCGGATCAGTGAACCTGATTCCAGGATGATCCACAAGTCTCTGGAATTCTGCAATTCCTTCCCGCACCCGTCCGGTCCTGAACAATGCCTCGCCTCGGATGTAAGGGGAATGTACATTTCCCAGCATCGCTGAACCATCCCCCACCAAGGCCATTTCGCGGGCAGTCGCGACCTCCAGATCCTGCACCGCCTGGTGTGCATCCCCCTTGTACATCGCCAGCCGAGCGTTCAGAACCGGCAGATAGATTCCCTTCACTACTGTGTCTTCCGGAAAGCGATCCTGCAGGTCCTTGCGCAGAACATCGGCATGCTGGACATTTCCTGCCAGGCCTAAGGCCAGCGCTGCCGTATATTCGACATCGCGGCCGCGCGACATTCGGAGGGCATCCGTCGCAGCTCGGATCGCCTCTCTCGGAAATCCGAACAGAGCTTCATCCACGGCGAACGCTGACTCGTACCCTGCGGCGCGCTCCGGTTGTCCCTCGGAGATCGCGAGTTCCCTGGCTTGGCGCGAAAGCTGGCGGGCGAGGTGGATTTGTCCTCGATCTGCGGCCGCCAGCGCTTCGGCCTGGGACATCCAGTCTTCGGCCCAGGGCTTGCCTGAGGCCAACGCCGCGGCGTGTTTCATTCCTTCCGCATCTTCAGCGGCAAATGCAATTGCATATTGCAGAACAATCATCTCCGGTGGATTGAAGCCGCGCCCCGATGCCTGTGTCACGACATTTGTGGCTTCTTTCATCCGGCCTCCAAGGAAATAACTGTAGGCCAGATTCGTATACGCGGGGCCCAGGTCCGGATCCAGCGCCAGCGCCTTTCGCGCTTCTTCGATCGAGACATCGAAATCGCCCAGCCCTTGAAGGATCAACCCTGAAGCCAGAGCATGCGCCACCGGGTCACGCGGATAGGTCTGCGCCCAAGACATACACGTTTGGCGGGCACGCTCGAGGTTTCCCGTTACAATTCGATCGTAGGTGACTTCGATAAAGAATCGCTCGCGATCGCTCACACGATCTCGGAGTTCATAGGCCCGTCGGGCCGCCTCCGCAGCAGGTCCGGTCTGCCCGCTATCGGCATAGGTCAACGCCAAGCTGGCGTAAGCAAGCGCGAAGTTCGGGTCCAACTCAATGGCGCGCTTCTGCATCGGAATTCCGACCACCATACTTTCGTTAAGGGAGGCGCGGAGCCCCGCGCTATAGGCCTTCAGAGCTTCCAGGGAGGCAGTCGAGCCTTCTTCCAATGGCTTGTCGTGCATCTGTCGCGTTCGGAGTGACTCGCCGGCCCGCCGCCGGAAACGTCTCGCCACCTGGGTCAGCGCATCCAGCACTTGTTCTCTAGTCTTTGCTGTTGCCTGCTCCACATCCAGCAGATCTCCCGGACCGCACCGGGTTGCGCGCAGTCCGAGCACGTACTCATTGCCGAGATTGGAGATCGAGCCTTCGAGCACCACCGTCGCGCCCATCCTCTCGCACGCTTCACGTGCAAGAGTCGGGGTCAGGTGCTCATTGTGGCTGCGCCCCATTAACTGCAGCGTGTGCTGCACCCGCTGGTCAGAAACGATCTGCAGAAACGGGGACTGCTCCAGTTGCACGGCCAGACCTTGCGTTAACGTCTGGTCGAAAACCGGGTCGTTGGTGCCGTTGCTGAAGTCGGCTATCACGACCGTGTCGGTTTCTGTCAGACGGGTCGCCGGGCGAAGAAAAATGTATGCCGCGCCGGCTGTGGTGACGACGATTGTCGCTGCGACGGCAATCCAGCCCAGCCGGTTCTTCTTTCGTTCTTCCTGGACTTCGATCTCCACGGTCGACCGGACGGCAGAAACTATATTCAGTTCAGTCGGGAGGACAGGCACAGCTTTCTCAGCCAGCCGGTATCCCTTTCCCGATACGGTGAGGATGTACTGGTTCTCAGATCCTTCCCCCAGCGCTCTCCTAATGCTGAAAATGTTACGCGTGAGGTTGGTTTCCTCGACGAAGGTATCGGGCCAGACGCTCTTCATGATCTCGTCTTTTGTGGCAATTTCGCCGCCGCGACGAACAAGGACGAGCAGAATCTGGAACGCCTTCGGGGTGAGGGTAACAGGCAGGCCATCCCGCAAAAGCACCTCATTGTCCGCATCCACGCGGAACGGACCGAATTCATAAAGTTCTCGCCGCGACTCGTCGAGTACTCCAGACATCGTTCCCCGCCTCTGCCGTGATAGCCCTTTGCCCCCCGAATGTATCAAACGCCTGATCAGGTCGTCCTTCGTCTCCTCTACACATCGCGTAAGTGACTCATTTCGTTTCGATTTCCTCCCCTCCAAGAAAATCCAAGAACTTTCCAAGTTAGAGCCAAGGACTTGCCCTGCGCATTTCCGCCATGCTGCGAACGTTCGAAGGCAAATCCACCAAGGCAGAGAAACCATGGCAAGACGAACCACTGTCAGGATCACAAGAGAGACGCTCCTCATCTTCGAGCAACTCAGGGGCTTCAAAGTGTCCGGTTTGCGAGGGAGTGATGGTGACCCTGGGGCAGGGACGCATGCTCTGCGGGGTGGCTATTGAGCGGTTGAATCGATGGCTTGAGTCCGGAGCCGTCCATCACTCCGTCCGGGCTGGCATTCCCCAAGTGGTCTGTCTGCATTCGCTGATGATTTGCCTGCAAAACAACAACTCGGCATGACTGCCGGGCACACTGAAAGGAGATCCCTATGAGTACTCGTTTCCCGCTCGTTACCAGTATCAGCCTCGCTCTTACCGTTTGCGCGGCGGCCCAGGCACAGAACGCAACTGCACGCTATGCCGTCCGCGATCTCGGCGCCTTACCCGGCGGCGGTTTCAGCCAACCCGGGACTTTGAATGACGCTGGTGTTGTCGCTGGGGTGTCTGTCGCATCGGACGGCTTCCAGCACGCCGTCTTGTGGGTGGGTGAGCAGATCGTTGATCTTGACCACCCGGACGACCACGGGCTGAACGCGAGTGCGTTCGGAATCAACTCGCTTGGCCGGGTGTCGGTTCAGACGGAAACCTCCGCCTACGACCCCAATGGCGAAGACTTCTGCTCCTATGGAACCCATCGCATGTGCGTCGCGGCTGTGTGGCAGGGAGGCCGGTTTATCAGCCTTCCCACGCTCGGGGGCAACAACAGCACCGTCGGAAACGTGAACAGCCGCGGACAGATTCCCGGCGTGGCCGAGACGGCCGTTTCGGATCCTTCCTGCGCCTCAAAGTTGCCCAGCCAGAAGCTCCAATTCCGGGCGGTTATCTGGGGCCCTGATCTGCGAAGCGTCAAGCCTCTTCCCCTCCTGGGAAACGATACCGTCAGCGTCGGGCTATGGATGAATGACAAAGGACAGACGGTGGGGGCATCGGGCGCGTGCAGCAACACTCAACCACCACCGATCGCCTATGGATCGCATGCGATTCTTTGGGAGGCCGACGGCACGCCGGTTGACCTGGGAAACCTCGGTTCTACTGCGGGGAATGTCGGTCTCGCAATCAACAATCGCGGGGAAGTGGTTGGGGCTTCCTCGCTCCGCGACGACTCTACGCCCTTCAACGGTAACGTCGGTTTTCTCTGGACAAGACAGCACGGCATGAAGAACCTGGGCACCCTGCCCGGCGACGTGGCAAGCGGCGCTGTAGCCATTAACGATGCGGGTGAGATCGTCGGCATTTCCATCGACCCCGCCGGTAATCCTCGAGCCATTTACTGGCACAACGGCATCCCCGTCGATCTCAACACCCAGGTGGCAGCCGGATCCAACCTGTATCTGTTGTGGGCCTCGGATATCAACAACCGTGGAGAGATCACCGGGTGGGGTGCGGATACTTCAACAGGCGAAATCCACACCTATCTTGCCGTACCAAACCGGATGCACGACGGAACTATACCGGCAGTGCTATTCGATTCCCCGGCGATCGCCCCTCGAGACATCCCGGGCGAGGTTCGACAAAGGCTGGAGAGAGGTTACGTCAGGGAGAGGGAACATTGAAGCTCCGCTCCAAATAAGCGCTACTCCCGGACTCCCATCCTCTTTGGAGAGGATGGGGGTACGGTTCCCGTTAACAACATGGCAGAGTAGGCACTCGAAACCTTTGTGCGTTCATCTAGGGTGCACTTTCTCGAATCCACAAAACTCAACTGGCGATAACAGGCCAAAGCGCTTATTGAGCCGTTCAAACCGATCAGTGCTCTCGGCAAGTGGCCGAAAAACCGCCTTCGCGGACAAGTGATCGTTGCCAATTGACTCGTTACGACTTCCTCGACGAGTGGTAAATCGCCGAGTCACTCATCGAGCGCACTGACGAAACCTTGAGAATCCTGAGTTCCGGGCGAATTACCGCCCTCCATGTAAGTCTTTGTCAACGGAAAAGCACGAGTTTTCTTTAGGCGCGCTGCGTCGTACACAGGCCAGTGGTACTCAGAAAACACGATGCAAGGCATCCTCGCGTATCGCGGTCAAGTAACGCAGGCTTTACCCGGCCGGACGAATCGTCTTGTTGC
>CAWAZE010000023.1:0-213301 GCA_963786405.1 uncultured Acidobacteriaceae bacterium
TACCTCTGCTCCTCAAGCTACGCCACCTGCGTTGGCGGCACACAGTTTGCCGACACCGCAAACCCGTCTACTTACTGGTCTTCAACCAATGGCGCCGGCTACCGCTCGGCGAAGGGCTATATCCCAGAGGGCGCGTGGAACGAATCGACTAACACGAACGTTGCGGCTACCGGCGGAGGTGTCAGCACGGTAATCGCTACCCCATCCTGGCAAACGGGGACTGGCGTGCCTTCTGCCAGAGCCGGCGCTATACGCCCGATGTCTCCTTTTCGAGTTCCGGCCACGATGGATACTTTGCTTGTATGGCCGCGATCTCAGGGGGCGGTTGTGTCGGCACGAATTTCGGCTTCATCATCTTTTCTGGAACCTCGGCGGCAGCCCCCGGAATGGCCGGCGTGGCTGCGTTGCTCGACCAGAATTCTGGAGCCGCGCAGGGCAACCTGAATCCGCAACTCTACTCGCTGGCAGCTTCCGCACCAACGGCATTCCACGACGTGACCGTCTCCTCCAGTGGCGTCAGTGGTTGCAATGCGAATACAGCGAGCATTTGCAACAACAGCATTCCCAAGGCGAGCGGAAGCGGCACACAGGCGGGGTTCCTGGTGGGCACCGGCTATGACGAAGCAACCGGTCTCGGCTCGTTGGATGTCAACATCCTTATGAACGCATGGGTCAACGATGCGGGCCCGACTCCTGCGGTGCTGACGACGCCGGCACCGGGTTCGACGTTGTCCGGTTCGAGTGTGACATTTGGCTGGACGGCAGGCACGGGGGTGGTGGACTACGAACTGTACCTGGGCACGACGGGAGTGGGATCGCGGGATTTGTATGACTCCGGCGTAACCACGTCGCTGAGTAAGACGGTATCGGGTCTGCCGACTGGCGGGCAAACCATCTACGCGCGGCTGTGGTCGTGGAACGGGGTTTGGCAGACGAAAGACTACACGTATACAGAGTCCCATTGACGAGAGGACAATCTCCCCGATGCGGGTTGAATTGAGCCGGCATCGGGGCTGTTTTCTGAGGCGAGTTCGATCATCGAGGCGAACTCAGGCGTTTGCAAGGAAGCTCCCGGCTGTCTCGCGGCCTGACACATGATGGATTCGCCGCCAGCGTTCAGCTCTTATACAAAATCGTTGACAGGAGACTCGCGAGCGACTTACACTTCCGCGCAATTAGTTCACCACTCGAACAAAAGCGAATTGTTAATGGGAGTGCGGGAAAGAGAGGCCAAGCTATGCAGCGTAGGTCTACGGCAGATGCCACTCACGGTAAGTGGGCCATTCGGATGGGAGTTCTTCTCGGGGTCTTAACATTCTTGTCCGGTGCACTGGCCCAGGGTGGGGGCAGCGTAGCAATTACTGGAACCGTCACTGACACTACGGGCGCCCTCGTGCCCGGGGCCAAGGTCACGGTCACGCAGAAGAACACATCGATCTCACGCAACGACACGACCGATGGCGCTGGGCAGTTCAATATCTCCTCGATTCCTCCGGCCACGTACACGGTTCTAGTTGAAGCCCAGGGATTCAAGCGATATGCACAGGACGTTGTGTTGCTCGCCGACCAGACTCGCAGCATGGATGTTCGGCTCGAAGTCGGACAAACGAGCCAGCAAGTCACAGTCGAGTCATCGAGCGTTCAAGTGAACACTGTGAGTCAGGAGCTCAGCCAGGTGATTGAGAGCGCGCGCCTGGGCGATCTGCCCCTGAATGGCAGAAATGCCGCCGATCTGACGCTCCTGGTACCTGGCGCTGTCTCGGCAATCGCAAACAATTCCGGCACGCTGCAGGGAGACACGAAACAGATTCCTGGCGCCGAAGCGATCGCAGTGAACGGCGCACGGCCCGATCAGATCGGCTACAACCTGGATGGGGCTAACAACCAGGATCTGATGAGCAACACGAATAATCCTTTTCCGTTCCCGGACGCGTTACAGGAGTTCAGCGTTCAGACCAACAGCTTCGACGCGCAGTATGGCAACAACGCCGGAGCGGTGGTGAATGTGGTCACGAAGTCGGGCACGAACCAATGGCACGGAGATGCCTTTGAGTTCGTGCGCAACGCCGTCTTCAACGCGCGCAACTATTTTGCCGACAAAGTCGATCCACTCAAGCGCAACCAGTTCGGGGCCACCGGCGGTGGTCCGATCCACAAGAACACCAGCTTCATCTTCCTCGGATGGCAGAAAACGATTATTCGCAGCGTCAACAACGCCACCAACGCGATCGTTCCCACCGCGGACAACCTGAACGGAAACTTCTCGCTTACGAATCCCACCACAAAGATCAACAATCCTTTCACGCACGTTCCCTACGCAAGCAATGCCTCGATTGGCCCGATCGACCCCGTTGCCCTCAATATGGCCAAGCTGCTGCCCGTTCTACCGGCGGGGTCCACGAATGGGTCCGTGACGTTCGGCACGCCACTCCAGCAAGACTTCAACGAGTACATTGCTCGGTTCGACCAGGTTTTCCGCGGCCAGGATCGCCTGTTTGGCCGCGTTTACCTCAACCAGTACAAACACGCACCAACGTATGACGGTAAGGACCTGCTGACGGCGGGACCTGGCTCGAAGGTGCTGTCGCAGAATTGGGCTGTTGGCTACATCTGGGTGATTTCGCCGCAACTGGTCAATACCGTCACTCTAGATTTCGTGCGTTCGTCCTCGGACCGCGGTCAGCAAGGCGGCCCGGGAGGCACGGTCCCGGATATGAGTAACTTCGGTTCAAGCATCTGGCAATTGCCCGAGGCGCAGAGCGGCATCCGAAACTTCGCTGTTGCCGGCGACTTTACCCTCGGCAGCTTCACCGACGCCAAGTTCATCCGGAACACCTACGACCTTCGCGAAGTGTTTGGCTGGACCAAGGGCAAGCACAATATGAATTTCGGCTTCGACCTCGAACTGGACCAGTCGAACATCCGGAATACCGATCTCGAGAATGGCAGCTTCAACTTTACGAATGACGTGACGGGGCTGTCGATGGCCAGCTTTTTGCTGGGCTATCAGCACACATTCAGCCAGACATCGGGCGACTTCTCCGACTCGCGCGAGAACCCGATCGGTCTCTTCGCCGATGACAAATGGAAAGTCTCGCCGCGGCTCACCCTGAACTATGGACTGCGCTGGGAACCCCAGCAGGTCATGAAAGAAATCTGGGGACGTATCGAGCAGTTCCGCCCGGATGCCTGGGCTGCCGGAGTCCACTCGTCAATCGTTCCCACTGCACCTGCGGGCCTGTTCTTTATCGGCGACAAATACAACGGGATCAGCGTACCCGATCGCGGGCAAACGAGCGACTTGAACAACTTCGCTCCTCGCGTCGGATTTGCGTGGGATCCTACCGGTTCGGGGAAGATGTCTCTCCGCGGCGGAGGCGGTTTGTTTTATTACTCGCGACTGCCTGGCCTGTTCCTGAACGACGCGGCGATTGCGCCGCCCTTCAGCCTGCGCATTGACCTGAACGATTCAACCACCGGGGCCTCGCAGATTGGTTCCCTTTCGGATCCTTTGGCGGCTTATCCAGGCTTCACGAACGGCTTCCCGCAGCGCTATACGCTCAACAACGTTCCCAAGGACGCGAAGTTCGTGGCGAACCCGACCATTTACGGTCTGCAGCCGGGCGTCAAGTGGGTCACGCCTGAAATCTACGATTGGAACATCACCTTCGAGCGTCAGATGCGTGCTGATACAGTTCTTCACACCTCCTACGTAGGAACGCGTGGAACTCATCTCCGGCAGGACGTGAATTTGAACCCCGGCGCGTACACGGCTGGCAGCACAGCGTCGCTGCAGGCACGGCGGCCCTATCAGCCGTTTGGCGTCATCTACCAGAATCGGAATACAGGCGCCAACGCCTATAACGGTTTCCAGATCGCAATCGAGAAACGGCCGGCATCGAGCGGAAGCGGCATTCTGAACCAGATCACATTGCTTGCCAATTACACCTATGCCCATGCGAACGACTACGGGTTGGCTGAAAATGGCGGGATCACAGACATCGGATCGAGCATCGGCTCCGGCATGTCCTTCTACGATCCGAGACAGCATGACTTCGAGACCGGGCCGGCGACCTTCGACCACAGGCACCACGTGGTGGCCTCGTACGTGTGGAATCTGCCCAAGCTCAACGGCTCCAATGCGCTGGTCCGTAACCTTATTGGTGGATGGCAATGGACAGGCATTTACGCATTCACTGCCGGCGATCCGCTGACCATCCTTGCTGGAACCGATCAGTCCCAGACAGGCAACAATCTCGATCGCGCGGATTACATCGGGCCTGCAAACCAACACGGCAAGTCGCCATCGAGCCAGGCCGGAGGGTGTACCGGGGTCAAGCACTGCGTGCCATGGCTCAACACAACCCTTTTCGCAAAACCGACAGCAGGAAACTATGGAAACGTCGGCAAAGGCACCTGGCGTGGTCCGAATCTCTGGGACGTAGACACTGGCCTCATCAAGAACTTCTATCCAGTGCCATCCCACGAGAGTTTCAACTTCCAGTTCCGGGCCGAATTCTTCAATCTGTTTAACCACCCGCAGTGGTCCGATCCAAACGTGACCTTCGCCAACGGTGCCTTTGGCAGCACTCGCTCGACGATCGGCACGGCCACGGGCAACGTGGGAACAACCGCGGATTCGCGCATCATCCAGCTCGCGCTCAAGATGAACTTCTGACGGAGCGAATCTCAAATCGTCGATTCATCCGCCAGCTGATTTGTATAAATTGGTTCTATCTGGGAGAGATTAGAGGCCTGGTCTCTCCCTCACCACAGTCGGGCGTTCCTCATATGTTCTCTTTACGATGCTGCGCCCAAAACCCTTATCACGGGTGCACTCATGTCTGATTCTTTTATCCCTCGGCGCGATTTTCTCCGCAATGCCTCTGTCGCAGGCATGATCTCGGCTTTTCCCTCCTTTGCTTCTGCCGGGCCTCCTCCAGCTTCGCCAGCAAGTGCAAGAGAGGAAGTGCTCCCTCTATTGGAAGATGCGCCTCCGCGCTATTCCATCAAATTCGCCGTCTGCGGCATCAGTCATCCACACATCTACGGCATGATTGAAGCGGTCAAGCGTGGGGGCGGAGTTCTGGTCAAGGTCTGGGCACTCGAGCCCGATCTTCTCGCCGCATTTCAGAAGCGTTATCCGGATGTAGCGGTCGCGGCGACACAAGAAGAAATTGTGCTCGATCCTTCGATCCAGCTGGTATTGAGCTCCCAAATTGCAAACGAGCGCGCGCCTCTGGGCGTACGCTGCATGAAGGCGGGCAAGGACTTCCTTTCTGACAAGCCCGGAATCACCACGCTCGATCAACTCAAGGAAGTGCGCGAAACGATCGCGTCTACGAGACGCATCTACGCGATCATGTATTCGGAACGGCTCGAGGTGAAGGCCGCCGTCAAGGCAGGAGAGCTGATTCAAGCCGGCGCAATCGGCAATGTGATCCAGACGATCAATATCGCGCCGCACCAGATTCGTCAACGATCCGGAGGCGATGCAGGAAGCGCAGGCTCGATCGATGGCCGGCCTGCCTGGTTCTGGAAAGAAGTCCAGTTCGGCGGTATTCTCTGCGACATCGGCTCGCACCAGGTCGATCAATTCTTGTATTACACAGGCTCAACGCAAGCAGAGGTTGTTGCATCCCAGATTGCCAACGTCCGTCACCCAAATCATCCTCAGTTTCAGGACTTCGGTGACATGATGTTGCGTGGGAACAACGGCTTCGGTTATGTGCGCCTCGATTGGTTCACGCCCTACGGTCTCGGCACATGGGGCGACGGAAGGCTCTTCATCCTGGGTACAGACGGCTATATCGAAGTCCGAAAATACACAAATGTTGCCGTAAGCAAGCAGGGCAACAATCTGTTTGTCGTCGATCAAAATGAAGCCAGGTACATCGACTGCAACAATCTAACGCTTCCGTTTGGTACTCAATTTGTCAGCGACATCGTCAATCGAACCCATACCGCGCAGGATCAGGGGCAGTGCCTTCTCGCTGCCGAGCTTTCGATCAAAGCGCAAATGAATGCGGCCCGCGTTCACCTCGACTGGGAGAACCGGGCCTGAATGCTTTTAGGGGGAAACACATGAAGGCGACTCGCAGAGACTTCATCAAGTCATCGATTGCCGGGAGCGTCGTTGCCGGTTTCCCGACCATCGTGCCTGAGTCTGTGTTTGGAGCGACTGCTCCGTCCAACAGGATCAGCATCGGCGCGATTGGCGTGGGACGCATCTCGCAAGGGCACGATATGCCCGGCGTCATGCAGTTCACCGGTGTCCCGGGCCGTGACAACCGCATCCTGGCTGTGTGTGATTTGAGTGAAGAGCGCGTCGAGTTGGGCAAGCAGGTTGTCGACAGGAAATATACCGAGAAGCTCGGCAAGCCTTATGTGGGCACCAAAGGCTACTCAGATTTCAGAGAGCTTCTCGCAAACAGTGAAATCGATGCGGTCCTGATCTCGACGCCAGACCACCAGCACGCGCGATTGGCTGTCGCCGCGGTGAAGGCAGGCAAAGACGTGTATCTTCAGAAGCCCGCGTCTCTGACCATTCGTGAAGGCCGCATCATGGCTGACCAGGTGAAAGCGAGCGACCGCATCCTTCAGATCGGGTCGCAGCAGCGCTCGTGGAAGCAATTTGCCCGCGCGGTTGCGCTTGTACGCAACGGCCGCATCGGCACAGTGAAACAGGTTGAAATCGGGCTGCCCGGCGATCCCTCGGGCGGCAATCCCGAGCCCATGCCCATCCCCGCCGGATTCAATTACAGTGCTTGGCTGGGTTCGACACCAGAGGTGCCATACACACTGGATCGCGTGATGCCCACCAAAGGGTTCTCGCGTCCTGGCTGGTTGCGCCTGGAACAGTTCGGCGCCGGCATGATTACCGGTTGGGGCGCCCATCACGTCGACACTGCTCACTGGGGCATGGATACAGAGCTTACCGGACCAGTCGAGATCTACGGAAGCGCGGAGTTTCCGAAGGACGGTCTGTGGGATGTGCACGGACCGTTCAAAACTTATGGCCGCTACGCGAACGGCGTAGTCATGACCATCTCCGGCGATTTCGAAAACGGCATCAAGTGGATCGGCGACAAGGGATGGATCTTTGTATGTCGCGACGGCATGACCACACCAACTGCATCATCCAGCGATAAGCAGGTGCCGATCGTGCCATTGCGCGCCAGCGATCCAAGGATCCTGGACTCCGAGATCGGTCCGAACGAGTTTCATCCATACACTTCCGACGACCAGCATGGAAACTGGCTCGATTGCATCCTCTCGCGCAAGGCGCCGACCGCGCCGGCCGAGATTGGCCACCGCGCTTGTACGACGTGCCTGCTTCACTGGATCGCGATGAAAACGAACCACCACATCCACTGGGATCCAGTGGCCGAGTCGATCATCGGCGACGACATTGGCGCTAGCCTGCTCTCGCGTCATCAACGTCACCCGTATGAGCTTGTTTGACGATGGCTCTGCGAAGCATATCCGGATTGAATGGGCACATCGGGCGAGGTAGAGTGAAGTCAAACGATTATGCTCACAGACCGGCTCAGGGCACGTCACCGATCCGCGATAATAACCGCGACCTCGTACTCGAAGTTCTGCGGCGCAATCAACCGATTTCGCGTGTAGACATCGCTCGCAGGTCCAGACTGCAGCGCTCGACGATTTCTTCGATCGTGGACGGCCTCATCGAGGAGCGATGGGTTCGTGAAGGGTCCGTGGTGAAGACGGAGCGCGGCCGCCGTCCAACCATGTTGACGATGAACGAAGACCTTTTGCTACTGGTTGGCGACATCCGTCCCACCAAGGCGATCCTGGCGGTCGTCGACCTGAATGGCAGATTCCTTGATCGAACGATGGTTCCGATCATTGCGGATCCGAAACAGGGCGTTGATCTCATCGCAGAAGGCATGCGACATCTCCAATCGCATTTTCCTGGGAAGACATGGGAGGGTGTGGGGATCAGTTTGCCGGGACGTGTTAACAAGATCACGCAGAAGCTGGCGTGGGCTCCAAATCTTCCCTGGGTGGGTTTCGATATCCGTGGAAAGCTGCAGAAGGCTCTCAAGATTCAGGTCGAGATCGACAACGCTGCCAATGCGTGCCTGCTTTCCGAGGTGTGGTTCGGCCATATGGATGGCATCCAGAACGCAGTCCTGATTACGATTTCCGAGGGCGTCGGAGCGGCGGCGATTGTGAATGGACTGCTGATGGAAGGCGCTGACGGACTGGCAGGAGAAGTCGGCCACGTACCCATTTCCGACTCCGGCCCAAGATGCGCTTGCGGACAAGTCGGCTGCTGGGAAATGTTCGCCTCCTCTCGAGCGGCGTTGCGTTACCTCCACGAAGAGATGAAAGGTAAAGGCGCTCCAACGTTTCAGGAGCTTCTGAACCTGGAGGCGAGTGGCAATAAGGCAGCACGCGCGGCGTTGAATCGACAAGCCGAATGGATCGGACGAGGACTGCGAGTTGTGACGGCTGCCTTTAACCCGGAACTGATTCTTTTTGTTGGCGATGTCACGCTTCGCTGGGATGCTGTCGGGCCGATCATTAATGCTGAGCTTAAGAAGCGCCAGGTGGGCGGCGCGCAACCCAAGATCGCGATTCTGTCAGATGGTGAAGCGGCACGACTACGGGGTGCTGCCGCCGTCCTGCTCCAACGTCACATAAGCTTTAGACGAACAAGTGTGATTTGCTAGGACCAAGGAACCTGTGGGGCCCCAGCCGCCGATCCTTCGCGAGTAATTCAGACATTCTTAAGTTCCGGTCTCTACTATCGACGTAGAGTGGCGATCAAAAGGGTGCCTCTGGCTGCGAAAGAGGACGCCCGGCTCAGACCGCGCCTTGAAGCGCTCAAGATCGATTTCCGGGAGATACAAGATGGAGCGAAGATTACCGGCAGTTGCCTGCCTCATGCTGGCTGCACTTGTCAGCCCTGGAATTTATGCACAAACGCAATGGAAGGTCGCCAACACCTTCCACATCGGTGGCGACGGCGGATGGGATTATGTGACCGTTGATTCACAAACTCATCGTCTGTACGTCACGCGAAGCACGCACACCCAGATCCTCGACGGCGATAGCGGCAAGGTGCTTGGTGACGTTCCCGGCCAGGAGCGCTCGCATGGCGTAGCGATCGTGCCGAAACTAAATCGCGGATTTGTCACCGATGGCGGCGGCAGCGGTTCCATCGTTGTCTTCGATCTCACCTCGTATGCTGTGCTTGGGAAGATACCCACCGTTCCCGACTCTGACGGGATCATCTACGACCCGAAACTGGACAAAGTCCTTGCAGTGTCTGGCGATGGCGGCGTTCTGATGACCTTCAGCCCGGATATCGATCCGAAGTCCGGCAAGGTGGACCCGATCACGCTTGGCGGCGCGCCCGAGTTCCTTGCTTCCGATGGAAGCGGCAAGGTCTACATCAACCTCGAAGACAAAGACGTCGTTGCCGTCGTCGATCTGAAGTCGAAAAGCGTTGTTGCGCGCTGGCCTGTGGCGCCGGGCGGTCATCCCGTAGGAATGTCCATGGACGCGAAGTCGCACCGGCTCTTCATCGGCTGCCGAAACCCCCAGAAACTCATCGTCATGAATTCAGAGACTGGAAAGGTGGAGGCATCCCTTCCGATAGGCGCGGGCGTGGACGCCACCGGATTCCATGAAGGTCAGGCATTCGCCAGCTGCCGCGACAGATCACTTACCCTTGCAAGCGAGAAAGCAGGTAGCTTTGATCTAGAACAGACCGTGAAGACTCCTGACGGCGCACGCACCATGGGAATTGATACGGCGAGGCATCGCATCTACCTTCCAACCGCTGAATTCGAACCGGCAACAACAGGTCGTCCCAAGACCAAGCCGGGAACCTTCATGATCGTCGAAATCGATCGTCAATGACCGGAGCATCTGTGCAGTTGCCCCGTCCCTGTCGCTCCAGCCGTTGGAGCGTGCAATGTATCGAAACTTCCTGTTCGCCCACCATTCACTCGACGGCAAATCTCTTATGCGGAGAGAAGTGAACAGACCTCCCACGAAGACGTCACGCGGCAAAAGGGTTACGCGCGTTCCTGCCACGCGTCCAACGCAATATGGGAGATTCCCGGCGCTGCCCGAAGGCAGCGTGCACTGGACAGTCCCGGGATTGTGCTGCCGCCAGTTTCCGCTGCAGTTGCCTCGATGCATGAACTTCAAAGGCTATTGCTTTTCCGTCCTCCGGTTGAGATCAGGCCCCTTTGAGGGGCCAGTAACCGTAAAGCCTCCGGCTCTATCGGGGGGATACTTACTGGACACAGGCCGACATCTGGCTGGGAAACGAGGATGATTGATTGGTCGATATTGCGAGCAAATCGAAGTCCTTATTGATGGCATTTTCAGTCTTGCTAATGTTTTTCAGCTCGGCCGGAGCAGCGGCCAGTGCGCAGCAGAGCCTCAGTTTGACAGCCCAGGAGAGCGCACTCCCAAGCGCTCCCGAACCCCAGCAGCCTGCCAGTCAATCCGCGACCGAGCCCTTGCAATCCGGCACCGGTAGCATTTCTGGGACGGTGATGGATCCAAAGGGGGACTTGTTGCAGGGTGCGCAGGTGACTTTGGCGGGCCCACCGCATTCCGATCTCCGGCACGTGGTCACATCCAGTGACGGGCAGTTCGTGTTCACGGGATTGGCGCCGGGTTCCTACAAGGTCACGGTGACCGGGTCGGGCATGAGCACCTTCACCTCAACTCAAATGCCATTGCATGCAAGCGACGCACGCGTAATGCCGCCTGTGACTCTCACTGTTTCTGGTGTGACCACAAGTGTGACGGTAACGGGAAATAAGGAGGAAATGGCTGAGGAGCAGGTGCACATCGCGGTGCAGCAGCGCATCGGCGGGGTGATCCCGAACTTTTACAGCACGTACAACTGGAACGCGCCACCGATGCAGGCGAAGCAGAAATTCCAACTAAGCATTCGCGCGATCATCGATCCAGTCTCGTTCTTGATTGTGGCCGGCGTTGCGGGTGCCGAACAATACCATAATGTCTTCCCTGCCTACGGCGACGGAATTGAAGGATATGGAAAGCGATACTGTGCTGCATTCGCGAATCACGCTTCAAGCACACTGCTGGGCAGAGCTGTCTATCCTTCTATCTTTCGCCAGGACCCACGCTACTTTTACAAGGGAACGGGCAGCATCAGATCGCGCGCGTTTTACGCGATGTCTACCGCAGTAATTGCCAGGGGCGATGATGGTGCGTGGAAGCCGAATTACTCGAGCGTGCTAGGCAACTTCTCAGCAGCAGCCATCTCCAACCTGTACTATCCGGAGGCCGATCGCGGAGCTTCGCTGGTCCTTTTGAATGGATTGGCGGCTACGGGCGCAGATGTTGTAGAGAATCTGATTCGCGAATTCCTTCTGAAAGGCATCACGACGCACGTTCCCAAAGCTGCGAACAGCCAGCCATAGGTTCGTTGCAAATCCAAGCCGTGCAACGCCAGTTGATGGGCGCAGGATTTTCGGAACTCGCGCAAAACGCTGGTTCTTTGTATTGCGCGCAAACCAGCCAACAAGCCGATCTGCTTAGAAAAACACTTTTGAACTGCTCCATCGACGCAGTGAGCCTTTATCCAACTTACAGATCGTCATTTGACTTGATTGCAAAAAGGGGCTGAAAACCAAGAATGGTCGGGGAGAGAGGATTTGAACCTCCGACCCCCTAGTCCCGAAGCAGCAACCGATTTGCTAAGTTGTTGACTCGTTTGGGCCGGTGGTGCGTCTAGTTGGTCCCAAATACAGGGTTTTCGGCAGTTATTGGACCCAAGTTGGACCCAAGTTTTTGTCCAAACGTTGAGTTGTTTCCGGATTGCCCACGATCCAACCGGAACCGTCAAGTCAAGGAATGACAGCCTACAAAAATACAAGGGGAGATTCACTTTTGCCAAAGCCGCAGACACGGGAAGGAGAATTTCCGTCCTCACGGACAAGTCAACTTGGCCGCCCCGAAAACCTTCAGCTGGCCACCCGCGTCGGGCGCGATCATCTTCGACCCCGTTCCCGCCAGAATCGTCACTGTGCCCGAGAACCGGGACTCGCACTGCGCAACGCCGTTTGTGTCCACGGTAACCCCAGGATTAATGTTCCCGTCGCAGTTGCCGCTGCTGCTCCCCACACACCACATCACTTCCTGGCTTGTCAGGTTCGCGGGGGATGGTGGTTTGCTGAAGGTACCGCGCGCCACAAATGCCACGAGGCCGTTGGTGAAGTTCTTGGCGTCTGCCGAGGTGGGCGTTAGGGCGATACTCTGAAGTTGCCGGCCGCTTCCGCACCCCAACGTCAGCAGAGCAGCAAGCATCAAGAACAGTACGCTAAGTCTAGCCGAGAAGGTAGCCAAACGCATGCTGCCCCCGATTGTTCGCGAACTGGATTCCTGCAATAGATTATATTCACGACCCGGGTTACCTTCATCGTTCAGTGCTGGTTCGCATAGAACGTGTACGTCGCTGAATAGCGAACCTTCACGCTCTTCCCAGCATCGGCGCTCTTCTGGCAGTCATTCGCCGCGGGTACACCGCCATGCGTTTCGGTCCTGCGAATGAACGTCACCACTGCCAGCCTGCCTGTTGCCGATCCATCCTTGGCCTGCAATAGCAACCATGCCACCGAATCCGTATCGGGCGAGGGCTGGCTTGCCACCAGTTCACCCACTACCTTACTGCCGTCGTTCAGCTTCCACGTGGGCCCAGCAAAGTGCGTGCCAATCTGCATACCTCCGGGATCCAGCAGTTTGGCATCCGGTCCCCTTAGGGTCCACCTCGCGCCATCCTGCACGGCCATGCACCCATATATCTGCACACCATCGCCCTTTGCAGCCAGGATCGCTCTGGCTCCTGGTGGAACATCGATCGAGCCACCAGGCTGCTGTGCAAACATCAGCGAGACATCCACAGCGACGAAGATCAGAATTGCTGCAACCCAACGCATTCCGAGATGCATATCACCGCCCCTCCTAACGATACGCATTCCTTAAGAGTCGTGGCCAAAAATTCATTCTCAGAATGCAGCAGAATTGGGTCATTGAGTAGGCGGTAAAATGCCGCAAAAGGGGGACACTCGGATGAAAGCAACTGCACTCTACAGAACTGCCAGCACTTTGCTCTTTGTGGCAGCCGCAGGGAACACATACGCCGTCGTGAGGTTCTGGCAAGCTGCCGGGGCAATGAACCTGGTGCCCCTCCCAGAAGATCACCGTCTCTCTTACGGCCCAGTGGTTCTCGCACTCGGGGTGTTCTGTTCATTGTGTGTTCTGTTCGGGGCATATCTTGCTTGGCATCTGGGTGCGCTGGCAAGGACAACTCCCCAAGCCATTGGTACTTTGGGATGGGCGCTTTTCGCGTATCAACTCCTCGGAGTTGACGTGAGCTTCAATGAGCTTTCTGGTCTTGTACGGATTCTTACGGTTGCACTTGCAATCTGCACTGGCGTGGCGGCGTGGCTGTCAAGAGGTGCCCGCTGAGTTCAGCTTCTTGTAACACCTCGTGCTCCTCCTCGACTTAGCATTCAAACAACTCTTCCCTTACTCAATTTTGGGCCAGCCCGCCTTAGTTTTAGGTGAAGAATTGGCATAGGGAAGAGTAGTCCACAACTCGCCCATTGCGAATTTCTCTTGACCCTGTAGCTCAGTACAGGGTTTAGGCTGCATCAATGGAGAGTCTGACAAGAGGCCAACTTGCGCAGCGCGTCGGCGTAAATCTGGAAACCCTGCGTTTCTATGAAAAGGAAGGATTGCCTTCTCCGCCATCGAGAACCGCGTCGGGCTATCGACAATTCGCGGAATCCGCAGTAGATCGCCTGGAATTTGTGAGGCGAGCTAAGGGCCTTGGGTTTTCACTGGCAGAGATTCGCGAACTTCTCGTTCTTCAAGAAGGAAACGCTCAAAGCTGTGTTGAGGTTAGGGACAGGTTACAGAATAAGCTCATCGTGCTGCTTGCTAAGAAGGCTGAACTGGAAAGTCTCGAAGCGCAATTGCGTGCAGCAATGCGGAAATGCAATCGCCAATTGAAGCAGCTTGGTCCAGGGCATGCGGACCAATGCCCAGTGTTGAAACAGATGGCTGGATTAGCCAGATCACGGTCTCGATAACTTCCTTAGCCAGATCGCGGTTCTGGCTCGAGATGCTGTCCGGGTAAGTTCTCGGCACCTGTGCTCCACTGGGGCGGTTCTGGGGGAGGGCGCCGCGGTGGTTGCGTGCAAGCTTGGGGGAGCGTGGTCCAGCAGTGATTTGGTCCAGAAATAAACAACCGATGTGCTAAGTATGCGTAAGAGTCTACCGATCTGGCTTGGACTTGCATTTGGCGCGATATGCGTCATTTGGGCTATTTGGCTGGTGCGGGCGCTATTGGAGTTCATACAAAAATGAACCCGATAAACGTAAATGACAAGTTCTCTACTGACGAGCAATGCCTAGACTACCTTGAGTCCATGCGCTGGCCCGATGGTATCTACAGCCGGGGAAAGTAGCGCGTGAATATTGATCGATTTGCAGTCGATTTGATGCTTGGCCACTTCGCGCTCATCGGATCATCCTTAAAATGGGCAACGAAATAGTCGCGCTCCTTGCACTCTTCGCGAGGTCTGAATTATGCCCGGTCCATTCCTTGAGCTAAGTGGCATCCGAGTCTTCGAAGTTCCAGCGAGCGGCCCCCAGTTGCGAAATGGCACAGATGCGGTCGATCTCATGAGTGCTGCATCCGAGTATCGCGCCACTTTCATTGTGATTCCTGTGGAACGCCTCGGAGATGATTTCTTCGATCTGCGCACTTGCATGGCTGGTGAAATGGCCCAGAAGTTCGCTATGTATGGCAGGCGTGTCGCAATCGTTGGAGACATCTCCCGCAGGATTGCAGCGAGTAAATCGCTGGCGGCTTTTGTTATTGAGTCGAACCGTGGCCACAATCTTTGGTTCGTGCACAATCTACAGGAAGTGGCGGATCGGCTCGCTTCGATCTAGGCACGGGAAAACGCTCCACTGTTGCCGATTCGTCAGGCCTCTACAACGTGCGGTGGGTTGCCGATGATCTGCTGGCAAGCACGACGTCAGACAGTAAGAAGCTCATCGTCTTCGGCCTCAAAATGCAAAGATGGTCCGACCTTGTCTCGTCGAAGATGCCGGGCTATGTCGTGATGGTGGCCTACTCGCCGGATCGCAAGTACGTCTACTACACCACAGGCGGCTCGGAACCAATAGCTTTTCGCGTTCGACTGGCCGATCATGAAGTGGAGACGATCACCAGTTTGAAGGGTCTGACCCTGGCCCTGGGTCCGAGCGGAAATACCCGGTTCGGCGTCGCCCCCGATGGCTCGCCGGTATTAGCCCGCGACACCGGCGCACAGGAAATCTTCGCGCTCACCGTGAAATGGCCGTGAAGTGCGCTCCGAGAGGCCGCAGGGAATCAATGGGAATCATTTCGTTCCCCGCTCCCTCACAGAGTATCGACTTTCCCATAACGGGGGGCCAGATATCGGAAATTGCTCGCGATTCTCAAAATACCTGTTTTTGCAATCCGATATTTAGGATATCTTTTCCCCAGTTTCTTTTTTCCCTTTTCCCGAGCACACGGATTTCTGGATGCATGTTCGACCCAGCCCGGACCGCCGAGCCAGAGAAGGTTCCCTGGGAACGCGATGCTACACCACGGCAGCTCGCCCGTTTTAATTCTGCCGGGCCACGACCAGCTCAGACGGAAAGACGACGGAGCAGCAGAACTGGCGTTCACATCGCCCGATTGCTGGCACAACTGGAGTTGATCCTGCGATAGCCGTGGCGTCGGGCATCGATGTTGGCCGCCTCAAACGCGAGGGAAGCGCAGCGGGACCAGCATGCAAATCGGCGAGCTAGTGGCGCCAAGAGACAGATAAAACAGAACAACCTGAACAGATTCGAGCGTCCCATATCTTCCTGTTTGGATTCTGCTGGCTATTCCGTTCGATGGTCTACCTACCCAGCGGAGAAATGGAAAATTATGCGAGAACTATTTCGAACCTTTACCGTTCAGCTCAGCTTCGCGATTTTGCTTTCGGCGTCGCTTTATGCCCAAAAAACGACCAGTCCTGCGATGGAAAAGCTCCAACAGGATCTTAAAACGGCCGTGCTGAATGGCAGCATCACGGTTCCACAGGTAAAGCAGTTGCAGACGGATGCTGAGACGCTAAAGAACGCGCGTTCCAACCAAATACCGGGTGCGCTGGTAGATCTGCTCACACCCTGGCGCGCCGTCTCGAACATGAAGAAAACCGTGGAAGCGGTTGATGCGAAGGATCGAGAGACGCTACGCCAGGACCTGCAGGCAGTGATCGTCAACAAGCAGCAGCCAGCATCCGATGCTCCGCCTTCGGCCGGACAAAAACTTGGCAAGGACGTCTTTAAAGCTGCCATAATGGGCGATCCTACCGAGGCCCAGGTTCGGGCACTTCAAGACAGCTTGAACGAACTGGAGGCTGCAAAAGGTAATCAAAGTCATCCGTTGCAAGCCTTGCGTGCACTCAACGGTGCGAAGTCTCAGATCGAGTCAGTCATGAACGCCGGGCAGTTTCGTTCGGAGGACCGGCAGGCAGTGCTCGCTGACTTGAACAATCTCGGGCCCCATGGTGGCGGCGGGGCCCGTCAATAGATCGGGGCAAGGCTCATGCGCACGCTTCCGGTGGTCATTCTAGGGTACCTATTGACGGTGTCAGGCGGTCTCTTCGCGCAGGAGCCCGAGCTTCCCCTTTCCGAGGCAATCAAAATTGCTTTGGCTAACAACAGACCCGCGAAAATTCTGGAACTGGACATCACCAAAGCCCAATGGGCCGTTGCATCGACAAAGACAAAGCGGCTTCCTTCGTTCAGCACCTACTTTTTCGGTTCCGGGATGCTCACTTCCTCCAAGCTGGAACTTCCCGGCCAACACATTCCAGACGGCAGATCACCAAGCCGTGCCCGCATCGGACACAAAGATCAACTTGTCTCAGGGCTTCACCGGATACGCGATCGTTGAAGTGGCTCAACCTCTCAGCCAGCTGTACAAGATCGGATTGGCCATTCAGGAGCAGAAACTGGATGTCGACCTCTCGCGCCAGAAGTATGAAGCCAAGCGGCAGGCCGTCGTTGCCGACGTAAAGCAGGCGTACTACGCAGTCCTGCAGACCGAAAGCGCTCTCGACGCCACCGCTGCGACCGTCAAGCAATATCAGGAGACCGACCGGGTGGTTCTTGATTACGTTGCCCAGCGTTCCGTGCTCAAGTCCAGCAGTCTCGACGTGAAGGCAAAGCTTGCGCAGGCTCAATACCAGGTCCTTAAGTTGAGCAACACGCTCCAGACGCAAAAGGAGAAGCTCAATCTCCTGATGGGTCGCGATCTCGATACGCCATTTCGAACGCAGCAGGTTCCCCCGGAAGACGTCGAAGAGATCGATCTCAAGATGGCTCGCCGGACTGCCCTATCTCAGCGTCCTGAGATCAAAGAGGCAGAGATCGACAATCGCCGCGCAGATTACGACCGCAAGCTGGCCAAGTCACAATACATCCCTGACGTCAGTGCTGCCTTCCATTACATGAGCCCGTTCAACACGACGATCCTGCCGGAGAATATCGCCGCGGCAGGTTTCGAGATGCGCTGGGAGCCCTTCGAGTGGGGTCGCCGCAGAGACGAGGTCAAGCAAAAGGATGTCGTGGTTGAGCAGAGCAAATATCAATTGGATGAGACGCGCTCGCAGGTCCTGCTCGAGGTGGATAGTAGTTTTCGCAAGTTCTCCGAGAGCCGTTCGTTGCTTGAAGTCGCTGAAGCCGCGCGCGCTGCCGCAAATGAAAAGCTGCGTGAGGTGAATGACAAATTTAAGCAGTCTGCTGTTTTGCTCCGCGATGTGCTCGAACAGCAGGCCGCAGTCGCCAATGCCAACAACGAATACGAAGACAGCCTGCTCGCTTTCTGGAGTGCGAAAGCGAGCTTCGAAAAAGCGCTGGGAGAGGAGTGATACGATGCCAAAACGTTGTACAGTCGCAAGTCGCACTGGTGATCACGGTCGTCCCTTACGTTTGGGTCTGCGCCTGCAAAGACGAATCTGCTCCTCAGAAACAGCCCACTACCCGTTCGTACGGCCATGGTCCGAAGCGTGGCGGTGGGAAATGCTGCGCGCTATTCCGCCAGCATCGTTCCCTATACGCAGGTCGATCTCGCCTTTCAATCCGGCGGCTACGTCGATCGCGTTCGCCAGGTGAGAAGCGCCAGCGGAGGCATGCGCAATATCGACCAGGGCGATTGGGTGAACAAGGGAACGGTGCTTGCTGTCGTGAGCCAGCAGAATTATCAGGACAAGCTTACGCAAGCCAAAGTCCGGCGGTGGTGCGCAGGCCCAGCACCTGAAGAGACAAGTCCAGTTTCGATCGCGTTTCGGCGCTCTATTCTACGCAAAGTGCAACCAAGCCCGAGTTCGATTCAGCCAAGGCGCAATTCGATACCACCGCCGCGTCCAGGTTGCAAATGCGGAGGCGCAGATCAGTGAAGCGCAAACGGCATTGGCTTACTGTTCACTGAAGGCCCCGTTCGACGGCTGGATCGTGAAGCGCAGCGTGGATGCCGGCAGCTTTGTAGCGCGGCCACCAACGGCTTCACTATCGCGGATACACAAACCGTAAAAGCCGTCTTCGGCGTTCCCGACATATCCATCAGCCGCGTGAATGTCGGCCAGTCGCAGATCATTACTACTGACGCTCTTCCGCAGACCTTCACCGGACGAGTCACGGCCATTTCTCCAGCAGCCGATCCGAAGAGCCGAGTTTTCTCAGTCGAGGTCTCGATTGCGAATCCGAAAAATGAGTTGAAATCAGGAATGATTGCGTCTCTCTCAGTGAATGGTGCTCCTCTGCCGGGTTTGGTCATGGCAGTACCGTTGCCGCAGTGATTCACGACCCGCAACGCGCCAATGGGTTTGCGGTTCTGACAGTGCAGGGCGATGGGGAGATCGAGTCGGCGCATCTCCGTCCTGTGGAACTCGGTGAGGTCTATGGAGACATGATCGGTGTGAATGGCGGACTGAAGTTCGGAGAGCGAGTTGTCACCACCGGCGCAACGCTCATCAAAAGCGGAGACCAGGTTCGTGTAATTCCGTAGGGAGCGATTGGAAGATCCTGATGAGCCATAAGTCAGAAGCCGAGTACATCGCCAACACGCACAATACGGCGCGCTTCTTCACAGAGCATCGCCAGGTCGCCTTTGTGCTTCTGATCGCGGTGGCGGTGTGGGGCTGGTACGGCTACGCCCACATGCCGAAGCGCAAGGACCCCATCATTCCAGTGCGAGTCGCCGTCGCTTCTACGTCCTGGCCTGGCGCAACCGCTGAAGATGTCGAGCAACTCGTCTCGCGCCCGGTTGAGCAGACAATGGCGCAGAATGCGTTTATCAAGGGACCAACGGCCTCCGATTTCGGAATCCGCTCCATCAGTTTTCCAGGGCTTTCTCTGGTTTATGTACAGCTGGGCGACAACGTATCGGACACGAAAAAACAGTTTGCCGACATCAACCTCAAATTGATTGCACTCAACAGCAAACTACCGCAGGGTGCTGGACCAGATCCAGTTCAATAGTGATTTCGGCGATACCGCGGCGATGATGCTTACGGTCGCGAGTCCGCCCGCGAACTCGATCGACATATCGTTACGCGCCGCCTCGATGCGACGAGCCATCGAGCAAACACGAGCCACGGAGACGAAGAACGCGCATCAGCCCCGAATCAGCATCGTCTCGGCATTCCCAACATCGATCGCGCCGGCGATGGTCCGCGAGCCTTTTAATTCGGTCATTCTCGCCGGAGTTGAAAACAGAACAATCTCTGATCCGCACTTCTTTGAGGGCAGCGGGTTTATAGGCGTGGATGTAGCCTCTAAGCTGAGTGAGGAGCAGTTGCGGGTTGTTGGCAATCAGTGGATCAGGGAAAATCTGAATCGCTCTGAAATTCATCCCGACTCATGGCCCGCCGCCTTCATTCGTGATCCCTCCGAAACCGAGAGCCGAAGCTTGCTGCCGTTGCCGGCGACCGCTATTCCTATCGCCAGCTCGACGATTTTACTGACCTGATTGGACGCACCCTCCAGGGCGCTCCTGAAGTGGCAAAGATCGATCGCAAAGGCGTGCTTCCCGAACAGATCTATCTCAACTACTCTCAGGATCGTTTAGCAGTCCTATGGGCTGCAGCCCTCCAACCTTAAGGACATTCTCGGAGCTCGTAATATCACGCTGCCCGGTGGCCAGCTTGAGGTCGGTCCTAAGAACATCCAGATCGATCCTTCCGGAAAATTCACCAGACCCCAACAGATTGGCGATGTCATAATCAGTACCTCTTCGACTTCTTCGGCAGGAGCGACATCGCAGGCAGCAGCGGCGACTTCCGGTGCCGCTGCAGGCTCTTCAGCCGGAGTCAGTCCCGTCTATTTGCGCGATCTCGTGCAGATTTCCCGTGGATATCAGAGCCCTGCGAAATATCTCAACTATCTCACCTGGGTTGATAAAGACGGAAAATGGCATCGCAGCCGCGCAGTCACTGTCGCGGTCCAGATGAAAGACGGCGAGCAGATCGATGCGTTCGGGCGATAGCGTCGACTCGAAGCTCACTGCGGTAAAGCAGTACCTGCCTGAAGATTTGATCATCGCGCGCACCTCGGATCAGCCATTGCAGGTAAAGGAAAACATCGGCCTTTTCATGGACGCGCTTTACGAGGCCATTGCGCTCGTCGTGCTTGTCTCATGGCTGGGCTTTTGGGAATGGCGTTCGGCGCTGCTTATGGCTGTTTCAATGCCGCTAACCCTTGCGCTGACTTTCGGCGCGATGTATCTGCTCGGCATCGATATCCAGCAGACCTCGGTCGCCACGCTGATTATCGCCCTGGGACTTCTGGTGGACGATCCGGTCCTTGCCGGTGACTCGATCAAGCGAACAATGGCAGAGGGCAACCCGAACTTCGTCGCGGCGTGGCTTGGTCCCACCAAACTGGCAACGGCAATCATGTATGCGACGGTTACAAATATCGTCGCCTACCTGCCCTTCCTTATGGTTACGGGTAGCACAGGAGACTTCCTTTACAGCCTGCCCGTCGTTATGACCTGTTCGCTGGTGGCGTCTCGCCTCGTGTCGATGACGTTTTTGCCGTTTCTGGCTTATTACCTGTTGCGCCCCGAGAAGAAGGCCGAAAGAACGATCGAAGAGATGCGCGAGGCTGGCTTTTACGGTTGGTACGCTCGAATCGCCCGCTATTCTATCGAGCATCGATGGAAGTTTTTCTTCGGATCTCTGGTATTCCTCGTCATCGGCGGCATAATCTTTGCCCAGCTCAAAGTCGCCTTTTTCCCTGAGGATGTGCAGTACTGGTCGTATATCGACGTCTGGCTCCCGAATGATGTGAATCTCGGGGCTACCAACGAGACTGCGCTCAGGGTAGAAGAGATGGTGCACAAGCAGGCTGAGAAGTTTTCCGCCGAGCACCCCGGCAAAGGTCGGGAACCTGTGCTCCGATACATCACCAGCTTCGTCGGCGGCGGAGGCCCGCGCTTCTGGTTCTCCGCATCGCCGCAGCTCCAGCAATTGAATTACGCGCAAGTGCTCATCGAAGTCACCGACAAGGAGATGACCCCGCAATTCATTCGTGAACTCCAGCCCGTGCTTACCGCGTCCATTCCCGGAGCACGCCTGGATGCTCGCCAGCTGCTGACCAATCCAGTCGACTATCCCATCGAAATCCGCGTCTCCAGCACCGCGGACGTGGATGCAAGGCAGGAAGATGAAGATGTTCGCAATTTGCGACGGATCGCAGATCAGGTAGAAGAAATCCTTCGCTCGTCTCCGCTCGCCGATCGCACTCGCAATGAGTGGGGTGATGACAACACCCTGGTCGAATTAACGGTCGATCCCGACCGCGCCAATCTTGCCGGCGTCACCAACATGGATGTTGCCAACTCCTCGACCTCCGCCATCAGCGGATCGACTGTTGGCATCCTGCAGGAAGGGCAGAAACAGATTCCTATTGTGGCGCGCGCGCGTATGACAGATCGCGCCCATCTCTCCGATGTGGAAAATCTCTATGTCTACGCCTCACAGGACGACTCGAAGATTCCGCTCTCCCAGATTTCCAGCGTGAATCACGATCTTGTAACCGGGCGCATTTTGCGCTACGAGCAGTTCCGCGCGATGAACATACGCAGCTTTCCCGTTGTCGGACATCTAAGTTCGGAGGTTCTCAAGGACGTCATGCCGAGACTCCAGGCCCTCGAGGCTTCTCTGCCTCCGGGCTATCAAATGCAGATTGGCGGCGAGTACGACAAGACCAAGAAGCGGTTTCAAGAATCTGGCAATCGTGATGGCGATCTCCACGATTGCAGTTTTTCTCGCGTTGGTCTTCCAGTTTAAGAACGCGATCAAGCCGCTGCTGGTGCTTGCGGCCGCTCCTTACGGAATGATCGGTGCGTTCCTCGCTCTGTGGATCATGGGCGAGGCATTTAGCTTTATGGCCTTTCTTGGCGTGGCTAGTCTTGTGGGCGTTATTGTCAGCCATTCCATCGTTCTCTTCGACTACATCGAAGAACGTCACGCTGTCGGTGACGACTTTGAAAATGCTCTCATCGATGCCGGTATTCTGCGTTTGCGGCCGGTGCTCATAACCGTGTTTGCCACTGTACTCGCGCTTTTTCCACTCGCCCTGCACGGCGGTCCGCTTTGGAAGCCCCTGTGCTATGCGCAAATCGGTGGCCTGCTGATCGCAACCGTCGTCACCAAGCTGCAGGTACCCGTGATGTATGCAATCTTCGTTCTCGACCTGAAGATTCTTGAATGGAAGCAGGTTAAAAATCCCCAAAAGCCCTCCGAGCCCCTATCATCCGATCCATCCAATGTCCTAGTGAGCTGACCAGAATGAAAACAAGACTTCTCTTCCTCGTCGTCTTCGCGTGTATCTCTTCGTCGCGTATCTATTCCCAGAACCAAGAGGAGCCGAAAACCTCTCCTGTCCTGGAGGACTACGATCAGGCTCTCGAAAAGGTGGCGGAACGCGCGATGCGTTCTGTTGTAGAGGTCGATGTTACCGGCTACGGAGCCCCGGAACACGACCAAGACTCCCAGGTGCTGCAGCTTCAGCGTTCGCTCGGCTCGGGAGTCATCGTCGATCCCGATGGTTACATCATCACAAACAACCATGTGGTCGCCGGTGCGATGCGCATTCGCGTAATTCTGGCGCCCGCAACGGTTGAAATCGTTCCCTATCACACTTCGCTGGCACGAAAGCAGCGTGTATACGAAGCGAAACTCATCGGCACGAATCGCTATGCGGATCTGGCAGTGCTCAAGATTGAAGAAAAAGACCTTCCCTGCATATCGCTTCCTGACGAGCTATACCGGGTTCGCCTCGGCCAAGCCGTGCTTGCAATCGGCTCGCCCGAAGGTCTGGACCACACCCTCACCAAGGGAATCGTGAGTGCAGTGGGACGACAGCCCGATCTCAATCGTCCCATGGTCTATATCCAGACTGACGCGCCGATCAATCCAGGAAACAGCGGCGGCCCGCTGATTGATCGAGACGGCAACCTTGTCGGCATTAACACGTTCATCTACACCTCTGGCGGCGGAAGCGAGGGCCTCGGCTTCGCAATTCCGGAACCCGATCGTCCGCTTTGCCTACAGGGAGATCAAAGCGCGCGGCACCATTCACGCGGTCACCATTGGGGCGCATGCTCAGACCATCACGTCCGATCTGGCCAAGGGTCTCGAACTCCCTCAGGATTGGGGCGTCATCATCTCTGATGTTGACCATGGCAGCCCCGCCGAAACGGGAGGACTTCGATCCGGAGACATCGTTGCCTCCGTAGATGGAATATCCATTGACTCGCTGCCCAAATATACGGCCTTTCTCTACCTGCATTCCGCTGGTCACCCGATGCAGATTAAAGTTTTGCGTGGCGGCGCCGAAGTCGACGCTTCTGTTATCCCGACAGAAGCTCCGCAAACAATCGATAACCTGATCGATTTCATAAACCCGAGAACTGGCCTTATCGCGCCCCTGGGTATCTTTGTTCTCGACCTTAACGGAAAAATTGCTGAGTCTATGCCAACTCGCTCCGGCAGCGGCGTCATTGTGGCTGGGTTGCTCAAAGGAGAGCCCTCCACACTAGCCGACGTTCAAGCTGGAGACGTCATCCGCTCGATCAACTCGCAACCTGTCGTCGACACAGCAGGTCTGCGCCGGCAGCTGGCCAGCTTCAAGACAGGCGATGCTGTCGTCCTCGAACTGGAACGCCAGTCCGTGATCCAGTTCGTCGCCTTCGAAATGGAGTAGAGTACCTGGCAAAAACTTCCGTGGCGCATGAGTAGTGTGAACTGCACTGAGAGAGCAGTTCCGACAAGGCACGCATGGGATACAGGACTACGCAGCACGACATGGAAGTTGGCTGCATAATGCCTGAATCGCAACCACTTGGTTATACGATTCGCTGTATTAGAGAGGTTTTGTAAGTTGTTTAGAATGTATTGGTCGGGGAGAGAGGATTTGAACCTCCGACCCCCTGGTCCCGAATTTGCAAAGTGCGCGTAAGTTGTTTTTTGTCAATAGCTGACAGCGATGCTCAGCCGTGACATTGCTCTTAAGTCGCTTGTTTCTTATGAACAACTTTCATTCATTTTCTTATTGGCGCCCCAAGTGGCGCCCCTTCCTAATCGCCGAGGTCCAAGGAATAGGAAACTGGTGAAGCAGCTCGACGACCGCGGTTGTTAGGGAACTCTCACGTGATCCGCGTGAGACCTAAATCAATAGACAATTGCTTCTGACAAGCAGACTCATCGCTATCCATCTTATTGCGGGACCGAATCTTCGCGAATAGCGTGGGCGTACCTCTCGCGCGCCGCCTGAACCTGCTCAATGTTGGCTTCGGCCCAACCGCAGATGCCCTCGACCAAATTGCACAAGGAGCGTCCCAGATTGGTCAGAGAGTACTCCACCTTGGGTGGAACGCTGGCATAGATCCGGCGCGTAACGATTCCGTCCCGCTCCAGGCTGCGAAGTAGGTTGGTTAGTACTTTCTGCGAGATCCCGTCCACCGATCGTCGCAACTGAGCAAAGCGTAGAGTCCCGTCAGCGAGCCGCCGGATAATCAAGACTGTCCATTTATCCGCAATAAGATCAAGTACCTGGCGGGTTGGGCAGTGGCTGTCAAAGACATTCCAGGGGGGCATGGTTTCCAAAAGGTGACTATCGCTCATGAAGGTGCCTACTTGTTCCAGTATCCCAACGATCTGAAGATACTCCTGGGAGAAATTCAATGCAAAAGGTTTTGATCACGGCCGCTACAGGAGTTCCGGGAAGGACAAACGAAGTGTTGATAAGAGAGGAAGATTGATGACAAGGAAAGTTTCCCTGAGAATCTCCAGTTGGGCGTTTGCGGGAACAGTGTTGTTCGTCTTGAGCAACGCAGCATACGCCGCCACGTGTGACCGCGCCTGCCTTCTTGACCAGGCCAAGCAGTTCAATGCCGCGATGCTGGCCCATACCCCGGAGAAAATTCAACTCGCACCGGATGCCCAGATCCGCGAGAACACCAAGGCCATCACTCTTGCCGATAGTAAGTGGTCAATCGTAAAACAAATCCTTTCGGAAGGCGTCTACGCCGATCCCATTAAAGGCAACGTTGTTGAACGTGTGGCGGGGCAGACGGCCGACGGAAAAGGAGTCTATGTCGGCACGCGGCTCAAGGTGGTTGACGGCAAGATAAGTGAAGTCGAGATCAATTTCGATGATAGCGCCAGGGTAAACCTCAAGAATCTTGTTCCCTACGACCCTCTCTTCAACACCATCGTGCCGCCTGAAGAGCGGGCCACCCGCGAGCAGTTGGTGCGCATCATTACCTCCTACTTTCAAGGACTGACCGATCATCAGCCCATCCAGGCCGACTATGATCCGCGCTGTGACCGCTACCACAGCGGAAACCGGATTACGCACAACGCACGAAACGGAGTGGAGAGAAGCGGGGACGTCGGCTGCTATGAGAGCAACCTGGGCCCGAGGCCGTGGGGTCCGGCAACAGAGATTCGTATCGGCCTCGTCGATCCGGAACGCGGCATCGTGGCTGGGTACGCAATCCTTTACTACGGCGGCAACCCCTTGAGGATGCAGATCAGTGAAGTCTTCAAAATCCTAGATGGGCGTATTCGCATGGTGGATAACATCGGGCTGATGGAAGATGGAATCACGACGTCGGGATTCACGAAATGATTGCTGGGGCAAAAGCGGGACTACTTCAGTTTCTGTCTACTACGGAGGGTAAATCGATGAAACGCATATTCCATTTTGTATTGGCTTCTGCGGCTCTGATTGCCGGATCGGCCAGCATAGCCATTGCCCAGCAACCGGCACCAGCGTCAGGTTCTGCAAAGCCGTCACTGGTGGACGAAGCACTTGCCGGCTACAACCAGACCAAAAAGATCATCGTCGCGGCCGCCGAGGCAATGCCGGCCGAGAACTTCTCGTTCAAGCCGACACCGGAGATTCGCAGCTATGCGGAGCTGTTCACCCATGTCGCACAGGTCCAGACGGGGATCTGCGCCGTGATCAGTGGTGCTCCGTTTGAACGCAAACCTCCATCTACTGCAACCGCCAAGGATGAAGTCATATCGGTCTTGAAGAAGTCCTTTGATGCATGTGATGCGGCGTTCGCGACCGTAACAGACGCGAATGCCACGGATATATCCGGCCAGGGATTCATGCGCGGCTCGAAGCTCGGGAACATCCAGAAGAACACCGCACACAACAATGAGATGTACGGCCAGATGGTGGTCTATCTCCGCCTTAAGGGAATAGTGCCTCCATCCACGGCGATGCGCGGGCGCATGTAGAACTATGGCAGGCGGATGAGGGAACTGAAAGGAGGCGTGTCCGCCACCAGTTCGCAAACTCCAGAACATCTGATGGTTTCCATAAGGTAACTAACGCTCATAAAGGTTCCTACTTGAAAAGATATCTCAAGCATCCGACTATTGCTCGGGGTCGGCTATCGCAAAGGCAGCGGTGGATGCTGGACTCGCAGTGCGCCGGAAGTATGCGATCCCGCGAAAGCAAATTCAAGGAACGATGCAGGGCATCTGGACTACGCCGATCGATTCACGATCTCGCCTGTCTTGATGGGGCGACAGCCCTAGTATTGATGGCTCTCGCTTCAGTAGAAACTCATGTCATGTTCTTAACGAATTGGAGCGCCAATGAGAAGGAAGTCAATGTGCAGATCTCTAGGTCTGCGGCCCTTGTGATCGCAGTGCTAAGGGCTCGAATAGCGTTCGGCGGATTACTCGCTCTCGTTCTCGCCGCACCGCCGGCTTGGTGCGCCAAGGCGATCAGTGTCGGCCAACTTGAGGATATGGTTCGGTCTCTCCAACAGGCAGGAAAGCCCGACGTCGAAGTGGCCAACGCCCTTAAGCAGGTCGAGCTTACGGAACAACTTACCCCAGTTCGCATGAACGGTTTGATTTCCCGTGTGCCCGGCGCGCAGTCTACAGCTCAGATCTTCATCCTGGAGGGCCGCGCCGCAGACCTCATCCCGCCGCCTTCTGAGTTGCCGAACCTGCCCCAACCCAGCCCTGATATGCAGCAGGGCACGCTGGATAAGGCCGGCGCATGGATCGAGGGAACTTACGACAAGCTGCCGCCACTTTCCGCAAGTCTTACGACCCTCCGCTTTCAAGACAGCATGGATGCCATCGCCGGATCCGGCGGTCTACAGGGCGGAGCCCAGGCGGATGCCACTTCCTCCGGATTCTCCAAGCCCGCCACCTTCATGCACTACATCAACTCCACCCAGAAGCGGGTGACCTTCCAACGCGGTGTCGAGCAGTTCCAGGGCGACAAAGTCAACACCGCGTGGGGAGCGAACGGAATGATTGAAATTCAGCAATCGCCTCCTTCGCTGGCACTGATCTTCAAACAGGCACTGGCCTCCGGCTCGCTGCGCTGGACTCGGTGGCAGAACGTGCGCGTCAAGGCCACCGCAGTGTTCACATTTTCGGTCCCGCGCAAGGACTCCCAGTTCGAAATCAATGTCTGCTGCTTTCCCAGCGTGAAACAGTTCGGTGTTGCCACTTTCTACACCACCCTCACTGGCCCGGTCCTTGCGCCCGATCAACCAACCGCAAAGGGTGCAGCGGCGGGCGGCGCATCAGGGAACCTTCAGACCTCTGCGGAATGGAATCACTACAGGGCCACTGTTCCGTATCACGGCGAGATTTTTGTGGATTCTGAATCCGGACTTGTCATCCGCATGGTTGTCGAGGCCGAAATAGCGAAAACCGACGTTGTTCACCAGCAGAGCATCAGGATTGACTATGGTCCCGTACCTGTGGGGGGTAGGATGAACATACTTCCGGTCCGCACAGTTATTAACTCGGAGGTAGTCGTCAATGGCGAATCCGGCGCGGGGGGATATGGACTCCGCCACACTCTTTTCACCGCCGAATACAAGGATTATTCGACAGAGAAGTAAAGCGTGACAAGGCGCGGTAAATGCATTCTCGTGACACGGTCTCGACTGTTTGCTCAAGCTCGACAGTCAAAACATAGGAGAGCGCGAGGTGAATGAGGAACTACAGGATCGCTTGATCATCCGTGAGCTGATCGAGAATTGGGTTTTGTGGCGCGACGCGCGCATGTGGGACAAATTCCGCACAGTCTGGCACGATGACGGACGCATGATGGCTACCTGGGCTCAGGGAACTGCTGAAGAATTCATCGAGAACAGCAAAAAGTCGTTCGCCAACGGAATGCGTGTCATGCACCTGCTGGGCGGCAGCTCGATCGAGGTCCGGGGTAAGCGCGCAATCGCACAGACGAAGATGACAATTCTCCAGCGCGCGACAGTTCACGGCATACTATGTGACGTCGCGTGCATCGGGCGATTCTACGATTTCCTCGAAAAGCGAGAGGGCCGCTGGGGCATAGTTTTGCGTCAGCCGATTTACGAGAAAGATCGAATGGATCCGGTTGATCCCGAGGCCAAGCTGCACCTGGACGCGACGCTTCTTACAAAATATCCCGAAGGCTATCGGCACCTCGCTTATCTACAAGCTCAGATTGGTTTCGATCCAAAGCCGGATATGCCGGGACATACGGGACCGGAAATTGAGGCACTCTACGTGCGAGGGGAGAATTGGCTCTTGGGGTTGCCCTCGGCGAGGATCATCTTTTTTTCAAATGGGGCATAAGTCGACAGGCGACCGATGCTCGAAGATAAGAACCATCGGGACATCATCATATGTCTGAGGCTGGGGTTGAAGGTGTGGATACACAATTATTAATCGGCGCTAAAGAAATCCCGGCCAGCGACGGGAAGACCTTCGATGTTCAGCCACGAGAACAAATGGGCGTTCCATTAATCGAGACGACTATATGCTAAACCTCAAACAACCGTTTGCCGGCATCGCCGCTTCCGCGCTGGTCATCGCGGTTTCACTTGGTTTCATCTCACTCTTTGACGCTCCGAAGTTTATGGGCTGGGTTTCCTTTTGCCTCATCTCCGTCATTCCGATGGAGATCGTTATCGGCGTTGCCTGGGGATGCAAGAAACCGGAATTCGCAGCTTCGTGCCCCCAACCGCTCAAGGGATTTCTGCTGATCCTATTGACACTCCTGGTAGGAGCAGTTGGCGGAGCGGCAACGCGAGCCGTTGTAGGCGGCAATGTCAATCCCCCGGTGCCAATGCTCATGGCGTGCACAATTGCAATGGTGGTGGTGACTTTCACGGCTACCATCATGTTTGGCGGCTGGCCCTTCAGCTCATCCATCAAGGATCCCGTCGCTGCCGGCCTGATCATGCTTGCTACCTGTTATGTCATTAACTATCTCTTGTTTCGCCTGTTTTTTAATTACTCATTCATGCAGGGCGCGCCCGTCTATGTCCCGTCCCTTGATCCCCACGGGCTCATTAATGCGAACCTCGCCTTGGTCTTCTACATCACCTTTAACTCAATCATGTTTCTTGTGCTTAATTTTGACCTTTGGCCTTTCACCCTGTCCGAGAGCCTGATGAGGCAGCCGGTGCTGGGTCTCGCCTGGACTTTGCTCTGCCTGGTGCTGGGGGGAATCGTTTTTTACGTCGGAATCTTCGCTTTAGGAATAGACCCGCTCCGATTCATGGTCCGCGTCCCCATCCCGTTCATCTTCGGGACCATTATCGTCATGAACATGCTGCATGGAACTCTGTTCAGCAAGTTCGCACAGCCGGTGAGAGGCGTTCTTAATGCCCTTACCTCAGCAGTAATAGGCACCGTGCTTGCGCTACTCTATGGCGCTCTTTGCGGGTCGATCAGCGGCCCGCTCAGGTCAGGTCCGCCGGCGAATGATTTCGAGATCTGGCTCGCGTCTGCGTTACTCGGCGTTACTTTCCCATTTTTGATTTTTTACGCGGAGTTCCTTCAATTCTGGCAGTTAAGAAAGCACGAATCGCAGATCGCTACTAACGGCGTTTAGCAATTCATTTCAACCGGAGATCACCGTGAAGATAACTGCAGCCGTCACGCGCGCGCCGCACGCGCCGCAATCGCTCGAAACTATTGACCTGGCGGAACCACGGGACAACGAGATCCTCGTTAGAGTTGTCGCCACCGGGGTTTGTCACACCGATGTAGCTATGCGTGATCAAACGTTTCCGGTCCCGCAACCGATTGTCCTCGGGCATGAGGGCGCAGGGATTGTGGAACGGGTGGGACAGAGCATCTCCAAGGTCAAAGCCGGTGACCATGTCGTGATGACGTACAACTCATGCGGAGCATGCGAGAGCTGCTACGAACATGAACCAACTTACTGCCACGATTTCTTTGGCCGAAATTTCGCCGGCAGCCGATCGGATGGCACCTCACCGCTTTCGAAAGGTGGAGAAAGGATTTACGGCAATTTCTTTGGGCAGTCGTCTTTCGCCAGCTACGCGTTGTGCACTGAGCGCAACGTCGTGAAAGTTCCGAAGGATGCTCCGCTGGAGCGCCTGGGTCCGCTTGCGTGTGGTATTCAGACGGGAGCCGGGGCCGTGATCAACAGTCTGAAAGTGGGCGTTGGAAAGTCGTTTGCGGTGTTCGGTGTCGGCTCGGTGGGCTTGGCAGCCATTATGGCGGCTCGCGTCGTTGGAGCGACGGTAATAATTGGCGTTGATCTCAACGAGCAGCGGCTGAAATTGGCGAGTGAACTCGGAGCCACGCATACGGTTAATGGCTCGCAGGAAAGTGTTGTGGAGAGCATCATGCGAATCACCGGGACTGGTGTTCATTATGCTCTCGACACGACCGCCAGTTCGAAGGTCATTCGCCAGGCAGTAGATTCGCTGACCCTGCGCGGCCAGTGTGGACTTGGTAGGGGCTTCGGGCCCGGGCTCTGAGATTTGTCTCGACGTAATGCACCTTATGACAGCGGGCCGCAAAGTGCGCGGAATTGTTGAAGGCGATAGTGCACCCGATATCTTTATCCCGCAACTAATCGAACTTCAAAGGCAAGGTCGATTTCCCTACGATCGCCTGCTCACGTTTTACGATATGGAAAACATCAATCAAGCGATCTCCGACTCGGAGTCTGGGACGGTAGTAAAGCCCATTGTCCGGATGTAGGTTGCTCTCCCAAGGTATCAAGTTCACAGGAGTTGAACATGTTAGAAACGTATTTTCAGAGATATGGAGCCCTGAAACATATCTTCTTTGCAGTCGCTTTATTTGTAGTTCTTTTGGAACCGGCGCTTCGAAGCTCTGCGTCCGAAACCGCTCCTGCTAGCGCTCAATGCTCGGCACTCAGTGCATTGACAATTCCCGCGTCTGCGATTGGTAAGCCAACGAAAGGTGCAGCCATTGAATCCGCTGTGTTTATCGCCAAAGATGCTTCCGGTAATAAAAACGGCGAGTTTTGTAAGGTTCTCGGTCTCATTAAACCTATCGACCAGAGGGCTCCCGATATTGAATTTGAAGTGAATTTGCCTTCCGAGTGGAATGGACGGATGCTGCAGCTCGGCGGTGGAGCATATGACGGCAACCTGGTTACAGGGCTCACGCCCTATCCGGGTCAGCCTGCCGGGCAGCAGACGCCATTAGCCGCCGGATATGTCACCCTCGGAAGCGACAGCGGGCATAAGAGTGCAATGGGCTTCGATGGATCGTTTGCGCTGAATGACGAGTCGCGGCTGAATTTCGGCCAGCTTTCCATAAAGAAAACACATGATGTCGCGATGGTCCTGGTGAAGTCCTATTACAAGCGCGTCCCGAAGCGGTCGTATTTCATCGGAGCGTCGCAGGGAGGTCATGAAGCCCTGGTAGCTGCCGCTCTCTATCCAGCAGACTATGACGGAGTAGTTGTTAACTTTCCGGCCTACAATCTGACGCTCCTGCAATTATCCGGAGTTCCGATAGCAAAGGCACTTTACGACAATGGCGGAAAGGGCTGGCTTAACCCGGTTAAGGTAAAGCTGTTGACGGATGCCGTCTATGCGACCTGCGACAAACTCGACGGCGCAGAGGATGGAATCATCAGCGACATTGCGGCGTGCAATCGCGCTTTCACTCTTGATACTGTCCGCTCAACGCTGCGCTGTGCCGGAGGAACGGACACGGGCGATAGCTGTCTCTCGGACGCACAGATCGCCACTATAGAGACGATCAATTCCCCTTATCGTCCTGGGTATCCTGTCGGAGGTCTCGATTCGTTTCCACGCTGGCCTGTCCTTGAAGGAGCGTTATTCAAGATGGCTTCTTTTGGTGCAGCGCCTCAACCGTCTTCGGCTCCGTTTGGCAGTGCATTTCAGTACCTGGTCGCATCGGGCGTGACTAAATACTTCATCACGCGAGATCCTAATTTCGATCCACTCACCTTCGATGCTGCCGCGTGGAAGCCCCAAGTGCAGCGTTCGGCTGAAGAGGTTGATATATCGAGCGCCAGCCTGCGATCGTTCAAAGACAAGGGCGGAAAGATACTTTTGGTGCACGGAACGATTGACGATTTGATAAGCCCGTATAACTCGATCGATTACTACAATCGTCAAGTCTCCATCTTTGGTCAATCCGCTCTAGACTCATTCTTCCGGTTCTACATCGTGCCGGGCATGGGTCACGGCCGTGGGGTTTTTACAGGCACGTACGATGGCCTCGGCGCACTGGACTCCTGGGTTGATGGCGGCAAAGCTCCAGGAACACTTATCTCAATTGATGGAAATGCGGGTACGCATCGCTCACGCCCCATGTGCGTCTATCCAGCATTTCCCAGATTTACAGGAGCACAGGGAGCATCCGTTGATGATTCGTCGAATTTCAGCTGTGTTCGTGACTGAGACGCACCAGTGACGGATTCATTCTAGATCCCACGGCGTTGTGCGCGATCCATGCGTGGCAGGCGAGCAAGGTCGCCTTAGCGTGTGGGCACAAGGACAAAATCCATAGTAGCCGTAGCGAAAGGATTGCCGACACCGAGTTCAGCAGCCCGCCTGGGGTCGTCATGGTCCTCGAAGTCGAGAATCAGGGATTCTTTGACGCCAAAAACCGTATCCGAATCTAGATAAGGACTCTTTCGGTCAAAATAATGGGTGGTTACGCTCGCGTGCCCGGCGGCGCTTACGATGAAGTGAAGATGCGCTGGCCGAAAATTGTGGCGGCCCGACAAGTCGAGAAGGCGCCCGACCGGGCCGTCTTTTGGGATCGGGTAAAAGCGGGGGCGGGCCGAGCGGAACCAGTAGCGGCCGTCGTCATTGGTATGAAAAATGCCCCGCAAGTTCATTTCTGGCTGGATTTCCAGCTGCTGAATATCATAGAAGCCATCCTCGTTTGTCATCCAGACATCAAGGGCCGCGCCGGCGATGGGGCAGCCGTTGGTGTCGGTGACGCGTCCCGAAACCGCAAGCGGCATTCCCTTGCCATCCAGAGATATATTGTCGCCAAGGGCGCGCTCGGGCGCCGAAGCCACATGGAATGGGCCGAGCACGGTCGATTGAGTCGCGCCTGAGGGCTTTCTGTTGTTAATTGCATCAACCAGCATGGACACACCCAGGACGTCGGATAGTAGGATCCATTCTTGACGGCGGTCGGTGCATATCTGTCCAGCCCATGTCAGGAATCGGATTGCGTCAAACCACTCTTCCATCGTGGGCTCAGTTTCCTTTACCGCGGCGTGGAGGTGCGTAATAACCGATGTCATGATCTGGCGGAACCGCGGGTCGGAGCAATTGTTCATTCGCGCCAGCACGGCCTCGGTAGAGTTCTCCTCGGTAAAATAGAGAGTCTGTTCATGATTCGGTACCTTCATTGATCACCTTCTCGTATAACCCCGATGATTTGTAATCGGACGATGGCGCGGGTGCTGCAGACAACTTGCTCCATATCTCTTTACATCTCGGGCCGGTTTCCGTTAAATGCCTGCTCGAGTAACGCTCGAATCTCGGAGTGAGTGGGCGGGCGCGGGTTATAGTAAGGACTTTCTGTCGCCAGCCCGGCCGCCCGATCGAGCCCCTCGCGCGGCATGCCAATATCCTTTAAGGCAAGCGGAGCCCCCATGCGCTTCGCAAGATCGTGAAGTCCCTGACCCGGGCGACCGGGGCTGCGAAGAATCTCGGCGACAGGTGCCAGTCTCTCCGGGACCGCGCGGGCGTTAAAACTTACCACGTGGGGAAGAATAACGGTGTGAACGTCTGCGTGCGCCAGGCCAAACGAGCCGCCCAACACATGACAGAGCTTATGATGAAGAGCCATACCGACCGAGCCCAGCACAGTGCCGCACAACCAGGCGCCGTAAAGCGCTTGAGCCCGGGCGGCGCGATCCTGCGGCTGATTGACGACTGCCGGCAAGCCTTCGGCCAGTGAGCGGATCGCTTCAAGGGCCAGCAGCGACACAATTGGATTGTCGTCCTCGGCGTAGAGACTCTCGACCGCATGAGCAATGGCATTCATCCCGCTAGTCGCCGACGCGCGAGGCGGCAAAGTGAATGTGAGATCTACATCGTAGATCACGCATTCGGGCTGCACTTTGGGTGAACGAACGGTTGTCTTCTTTCCCTCTCTGGTTTCACCAAGAATGTTGGTCATCTCCGATCCCGCGTAGGTGGTCGGCAAGATAACCTGCGGTAGATCTGTACGAAGGGCAATGGCCTTCGCCAGGCCGGTCGTAGAACCTCCGCCGAGCGCTATTAGTCCGTCCGCGTGTGTCTCATGTACGGCCGCGACGCCTCGCTCCGTTACTTCAACGGGCGTGTGCATGATTGCCTCGGCAAACACATCCGCAAAGTCCATTCCGAGTTGAGCGCCCAGCGCCTCCGCCTGGGCTCGATGTCCAGGCGTTGAAAGCACCAATGGCCGCTTGCTTCCGAGGCGACGAATTTCATCTCCCGTTCGGGACCTGGTACCAAATCCGAAAATCACTCGCGTGGGGAGAGCGTTGTAGAGAAAGGGTTGGTCGCCTATGGTCATGGGAAGGCCGTGGTCGTTGACATGTGGTGAATCGGTTTCTTTGGCACACATAGCGGCATTCCACCGACTCTTCTTGTTAACCGGCTTTGGGTTTCTCTGCAGCGCTCCGGTATCGCAAACGATCTTGCCGGCAACCGCGGACATGACCGGTTTCGTCCTGCCACCTGTTTGCACAAGAACTGAGACCGCCCGCATTGGAAACTTGCCATTTGGAACCGCTGGATGGAACCGCCTGAATATAGACTTGAGGCTGGCCGGATTCGTCGGAGTCGTAGGCCCTCCATTTGCCGAGAGGGGAAGAAAAATGGCCAAGATGTGTGAAGAAGGAAAATCGCTGGACCATAACAGTTCACTATACGGTTCGCGGCGCGATTTCCTGAAGAATTCGACGACGACCGCAGTAGCGGCGGGGTTCAATTTATTGAAGCCGTCTGGCGCGGCCACAAACGGGGGCGATGACCCTCCCGACGATAGCGGCCGACGGGGCCGGAGCTACGTCATCCGCGGCGCCGCTGTGATGTCGATGGACCCGAAAGTGGGTGATTTTCCCCAGGCCGACGTGCTGGTCGAAGGCAACAAGATCATCGCCGTCGGGCCGCACCTGCACGCAGGCGGTGCCGCAGAGATCGATGGCCGCGGCCGCATCGTCATGCCCGGATTCGTCGATACGCACCATCACCAGTTCGAGACGGCACTGCGCAGCTTCCTCGCCGACGGGATACTTATCAACGATGGTTCGAACACGCCGAGCGGGAACGTCACCTACCTCGAATACATTCTCCAGACGTTCGCCCCCGTGTACAGGCCGCAGGACGTGTACATCAACGAGCTGTTCGGCTCGCTCAGCCAACTCGACGCGGGCGTCACGACGGTGCACGACGTCTCGCAGATCAATCACTCGCCCGAACACTCCGACGCCGCGATCCAGGGCATCATGGATTCGGGGCGCCGGGCCGCCTTCGGCTATTTCGAGAGTGCGGGTGGCGTTGCCAGCAACAAGTACCCGGACGACGCGGTTCGCATCAAGAAGCAGTGGTTCTCCTCGAGTGACCAGCTCGTGACCATGATCATGGGCGGCGAGGTCTACCTTGGAACTCCAACCTACTCGCGGTCCTGGACCATCGGACGCCAACTCGATCTCCAAATTGCGGCGCACATCCTCTCTCCGTTCGGGATCCGTCCGATCCTGGACCTGCTAGCCCGGGGCCAAGGTGGCGTCAACAACGACATCGGGCTCGGGCCCGACAATCTGTTCATCCACATGACCGGGATGTCCGACCTCGGCTGGCAAGGCGTCAAAGACGCCGGCGCACAGGTCTCGCTCGCCGTCCCGATCGAGATGAATATGCGGCACGGCATGCCGCCTATCCTTAAGATGCAAAGCCTTGGTATGGAGCCGTCCTTGAGCACGGACGTGGAGTGCACGCTGACTGCGGATTTCTTCACCCAGATGCGCTCCATGATGAATCTGCAGCACGTGCTCGTGAACCAGATGATCCTCGATCCGGGATTTGCAACAGGCAACTGGTGGCCAACACCGCCGGCCGGCACGCCGGGCCTGCTCACTACACGCGACGTCCTGCGCCACGCCACGATGAACGGCGCAAAGCACCTGCGGCTGGACCACAAGGTCGGCTCGCTCACGCCGGGCAAAGAGGCCGACATCATCATCCTCGACGCCGAAGCAATCAACGTTGCGCCGCTCAATCAGGTGCCGGGTGCGGTCGTATCGCTGATGGATCGCTCAAACGTCGAGACCGTGATGGTCGCGGGCAAGGTGCGCAAGTGGAAAGGGAAACTGCTCGACGTGGACCTTCCGCACCTGCGCCGGCAGCTCGACGCTTCGCGCGACGATATCTTCGCGGCGGCAGGCATCCCGCAGGACCTGTTCCGGTCGAACTGAGCCGGCCACAAACACACCTTGAGGACGCCCGGGAGTGAGGCTAACATCCACCTCAACCAGCTGAGAATCGGCGTACTTGATGTACGCCCGGGCGAAGCCGTTCCCGATGGGGATCGAGGGGCCGTATTGGATGTTGCCTGATTGATCGCCGTTGCGCGCGGCCTGGGAAGACAGGGCAAAAGCGAAGAGTCCATTGAATAGGACCGCCAAAAAAAGGACCTTACCAGGCTGTATCAGTTGCATAGTGCTTTGGAAGAGTCTGAGTCCTGTATCCGATTGGCGATTCAACCAGACAGATAACGGCCCCGGGCCAGTCGAACACACGAAGCGCCTATGGTTTCTGTATTCATTGACCAGCTTCTTTCCGGATGGAGAAGTTGCGCTCAATGTTTTTGCAACTCAGCGCGCCGCCAGGCGTAGTAGTCATCGAATGCCTTCAGCTCCTTCATGTTTGGGACCGGGTGGGCGCTGGATTGCGAATCCAGAAACATGGCTTGCTGGGCCGAAGTTGTGAAGACCGGCCAGGTGGGCATGCCGGGAGCATTGGGATCGCCGGTCTTGGCGAAGTTTACCCAGTAGTTGCTAATCAGGTCGGACATAGCGAGGTCTTCCGGCTTCGCCGGACCTTTCAGATGGGACAACATGGCGCCTACACCGTCCAGATGGCCAAAGACGTACCCCATCTCGGTGCCATGGCTCGCGCCCTCCGGCTCATCCGGCTGGTGATAGTCAAAGTAGTACAAATAGACCTTGCCCTTGCCCCTTTGCGACTGCAACCTCGCCCATGTCCAGGTGTGCCACGCGAATGTCGATTCGCGGAATATATTTTTCATCGAGCGTGTCGCTTCCGCATCGGTGGCGTGTGGATATGCCGCGAGAATCGTGTCGGCGCGCGCGCCGTATCCCTTACGGATCTGCGATTCAAACTGTGCCGGGGATACAGACCCGCGCGAGAAGAGCGCGCCTTCGTCGGAGTTCGTGCCAATGAGCACCGAGGTGTCGTTGAAGCGGCCATCCTCGTACAGTTCATACTGATCGCCGACAATAACGTTACCGTCAAGCACTGGCCAGAAACCCTGACCCATCGGAGGCCCCATAGCCTTCTGCACTGCGTCCGCAGACTGTGCCCGGGCCGCATTGATGTCTTTGACGCCAAGCCTTTTCAGATAGTCTTCGCCGCGGGCCTCGGCCACCTTCAGCGCAAAAACGTTTTGTCCTCCCTCGTCGTCATAACGCGGTGGAGCAAAGCTGCCGCCGCTCTCGGAGATGGCTCGCTGGAACAGGCCCTTCGCGGCCGGTGAGGCGGCAAGCATGCTGACCGAAATGCCGCCGGCCGATTCGCCGAAGATCGTCACGCGCGAGGGATCGCCGCCAAAGCCGGCTATATTTTGCTTGACCCACTTCAGGCCCGCGATTTGGTCCTCAAGGCCGTAATTTCCGGAACCCTTGCCGCTCTCGCGGCTAAGCTCCGGGTGCGCGAGGAAGCCGAACACGCCCACCCGATAGGCAATGCTGACCATCACAACACCCTTTTTAGCGAAGTTGAAGCCGTCGTATGCGGGACTTCCGGTCTGTCCGCCGAAGAAACCGCCGCCGTAGATCCACACCATAACCGGGAGTTTGTCTCCAGCGGACTTGGCAGGGGTCCACACATTAAGGTAGAGGCAGTCTTCGCTCGCCTGAGGAGGTCCCCCAAATATTCTGCTCATATTGACGTCCTGCATGCACATCGCGCCAAACGAATCCGCCTTCTTCACGCCGCTCCACGGTTGGAGAGGTTGGGGAGCCTTCCAGCGCAGGTCGCCGAGCGGGGGCGCGGCAAAGGGAATACCCTTGAACGAGACAACGCCGTCGGCGAGCACGCCTTCCACCCGCCCTCCGGTGACGGCAGCACTCTGCACCTGTGCCATGACCAATACGCCGGGCAAGAAGGTCGAGACAAGCACCGCGACAATTGAGAGTTTTATTTTTTCCAAAAAAGTCTCCATGACCTCTGCCCCAAGCTCCATTGACAACCAGAGATTCTGATTTTGGTTTTGGCGTTGAGATTGTCTCTCTGCCGCCGTGTGGAGAAGCGCTATTTTGAGCGCTCGGCAACTAGTTTTTCGGTGGCAAATTCTCCGACCTTTCGCGTGAATTTGATTTGGTCGCCGTCGATCTTGCCGGTGTATTCGATTCGGATGTCGTTGCCGTTGAAACTGAGGGGCTCGACAAATGTAATCGTGTCCCCGTCCAACTTGCCTTCCGTAATCGGTGTCGGACCCCGGTCATTGGTAGCGGTACCAGTCACTTTGTTCCCATCTACATGAAATTCGTATGTGTAGTTTTGGGTACCCATCTGGGTATCAAAAGTCGCCTTCCACTTACCTTCGACACTTGCCGCGAAAGCCATTGTGCACGCCAGCGCTGCAATGAGCGTCGCAAGAAAAATCTTCCGGTACATATCGTTCCCTCCGATTGCAATGTGGGTTGAATCTAGGGGACTGGCTACACGATTGCGCTAATCGCCCTTGCAATGGTCCTATGCTCGAAATGCAATTACAAGAAGGAACCTTCTTGATCGTTGGGCACCTCTAGGAAACCGCCCCACCCTAAGGTTTCTCTAGAGCAAAAGCGAGCGCGTCCGGTGTCTGCTTGATTGGGATCCCGTAACTACATTTAGATTTGGCCTTCGCCTCTGTCGCAGAGTCGATGCACCACCCAGTCGGGAGGCTAACCGCACGAGAGCCGTCGTGATCTTCACCCGCCTCGTTTTTCTCCGCCGTTTCGATTTGATTCATCTTTGGGTTCGAGGCGCCCCGGATTTCTGCATCAAGCGGAGTTAGAGATTGGACGGTTGAGGCGTCAGACCATATTCAGCAATAGGATCTCGGATCCTCAAAGCAAGAATATGACCTGGCCAGCGGAGGGTCGAACTTTCGCTAAGTATCAAGACTATTTAGGGAAACTCTAATTCCCCCTAGTGTCGCATGCAAAAGCGCCAAGTGCGATCGCCCCTGAAAAGCGGGAGCTTTTCAGGATCGCGAGATCGGTAAAGCACTTCCTCGAAGTGCTCGATGAGCTCAACCGTCTGGAAATCGAGTTCGTCAGCTTCCGCGAGAGCATCGATACCGCCGGCCCGCTGGGCAGGGCCATCGTGGTCATCATCGGTGCCATCGCAGAACTCGAACGCAGCCTGATCGAGAGCGGGTGCGTGCCGGCATGCGGTTCTAACAGCGTCTCACAACGTCCCACCATGTCTATCTAACTTATTATTTATAAATAACTTGCCATTTTCAAGACTCAGTGCAAGTATGGCCAAACTACGATGTCTCACACGGCTTTTTGAAACCCCTTTGAGATGGTAGGTTCCGGTCATGGCAAGATGAGACAAACGGGAGGGCCATGCGCCTTTGCGCTTGTTCCGCTATGCGAGCTGATGGAGCGGCCGGATGTTGTTGTCGATTATCTGCTGGAGGGACCGCTGACTGTTGCGCCGGTAACGCGAGAAGCGTAGGATGTCGGACCCAGGGGTCAGATCGGCCCTTCCATGGGTCGCAATCGCAAGGGCCCCCTAAGGAGTGCGTTATGAAATATGTACTCGGGTTCTTGTTCGTTGTCCTCGCCCCCTGCGCGACCTTTGGGCAAATTCTGTCTGGGACGCCTCTTGTGAGATTCAATGGCGGCATCGGGGTGATTCCTGGCACCACGAATACGGTACGGGGTGTTGCTCCAGCCGGCCAGATCTGGGTGATCTCCAACCTCCGTGCGGTGGTGAACACCGACGGTAACATAAGTGTTCTTGGATTAGGACTGCTACTGGGCGGTGGGGCGAGCGTCTTCGCCACGCTCTTCTGCGGGCCAGCCGCCAGACTCTGCGCCCTTGATTCGGACCAAGCCCGCACGGAACGTGCTACACGTTCCTGTCTCGCGAGATTTTTCGGAAATTTGAAATGAGTTTTGAAATGGCTGACCTCAATTTTTTGCGAACGTCGCTAACCTATTGATTATGTGATGGTTCCTTGAGTTTGCCTCACGGTGTGTTAGGACCGGCATGCGGCGCGCCCGGCTCGAAGGCAGACACATCGGAGGACAGCCACTCTCTGTAGATCGCGAGGCCATCTATCGCGAACGGTGCCAGGGCCAGAGCATCCGCCAGATCGCCGATCAGGGCCGCATCTTGCTGACTCGCTAACCGGCTAACTACTTGGCGCTCGCCGGCGGCACAATGCCGTTCATCCGTAGGTACTCCACCATCTGACCATAGTGATCATTCCCGTGGGCTGCCGCAAAAGCGGCAATCGTAGCCCGCGTGCTGAACCCGTCGACCGGCTTGATGGCGACAAATGCATTTTCTGTCGTAATGGTTGCAATCGTTTTGTGCGCGTAGACGAACGATGCTTCCAGTGCAGCCACCGCTTCGTCCTTCGTCGTAATGGAGCCGATTGCCTTCAAGTCGCGGTCAGGCTTAATGCCGCTCCAGCCGAAAAAGAAGTAGTTCGCCTGCGCCAGGTGCGTCACCTGTGCCACGAAGGTGCGCACGGTATCGAACTGCGTTGTCTGTCCCGTAGCAAAAATACCTTGCGTCGGCGCAAAACTGTATTTATCGGCTGGCATAGCCTTCGCCGCGCCCACTACCTGGAACTCCATCATGGAGAGCAAACCGTCCACCGCTTTCGCGGGGTCTTCCTTTGTACCCACCGGCGGCGACGGCGGGAGCCCACTCATCTGCGCCCGCATCTGCATACCACCACTTACTATCACAGCAACTGCAAGAATCAGAGCACGAATACGCATTGTCTGTCCTCGATCCGAGTTCGTTTGAAGAGCGACCCCAGCTTACCAGACCTTCCTGGCCGCCGTTCGAAAGCCGTGAAGCAGGTCTCCTACTGCATTGGATACAGTCAACCACCGCCTTTGTGGAAGTGACTTGGCCGAGTATCCGCCTGTGCCATGTGGTTTTGGCGGGAACCGGCCCGGACCCTATCCGCCGAGAAGGCGGTTTTACGGCCAGGTGGATCGGATTTGTAAACACTGGCCGACTTCTCGATACCTATCGTTTGACGGTTAGTGAGTTGGCGATTATCCGATGACTGACGTCCGCAGAGGATCGTAAAAAGATGGCCAGACTGCAGCAGCATACGGGCCATGGAGGAAAACGTGGCAGTCGAAGAAGATCACGCCCTTCAAGGGCGAAACCCCAGCAGGAGCCAAGTGCAACAATGCGCCAGATGACGCCTGAATGGCGGAGATGCCACAAGCGCCGCAGGAGGCTACGGCGGAAACTGTCACTTTCCCTGCGCGGCGCCCGCATGGTGGTTCGTTGGTTGGAACAGCCTCGGTGCGAAATCTTTCAGGTCGCGCCGCCAGGTCTGCCATTCATGATCGGTCCCAGGCGATTCATAAAAGACATGCTTCACACCTCCCGCGTCAAGCGAAGTGTGCAGGCTCTCCAATCCAGACTTCATGCGTTCGGGCTCATTCGTGCCTACGCCGATCCACAGGAGATGAACGCGCTTTGCGAATTCGGATGGGTCGGCCAGAGCTCCGTTGTACGCGGTCTTGACGTCGAATCTGGTACCCGTCAGGAAAGGATTTCCCGCGCCGCTGAACCCGCCGATGTAAGAGAACAGGTCGAGATGATTGAAGGTCACCTGGAACGTCTCCATTCCGCCCATGGAAAGTCCGGCCATGGCGCGGTGATCGCGATCGGCAATAGTGCGAAATGTCTTATCGACAAACGGGATCAGCGCCTGGATCATGTCATCTTCGAATGCGCCCATCCGCTCCTGCATGACTTTGATGAAGTCAGGCCCGAGAAACGGTTTGCCTGTGAGGTCAGGCACCACATACCCGGCGCGACTCGCATAGCCATTGGCCATGACGACGATCATCGGCTTGGTGTTGCCGCTGGCAATCAGGTTGTCGAGAATGAAATTAGCCTTGCCTTGGCGGATCCAGCCCGTCTCATCTTCGCCTCCACCGTGTTGCAGGTAGAGAACCGGATAACGTGCCTTGGAACTGTCGTAGTCAGGCGGCAAGTAGACAAACGCGTCTCGCCATGTTCCGGTCACGCTGGAGTGATACCAGATCTGACGTACCTGGCCGTGCGGGACATCCTTGGGGAGGTAATAATCAGCACCGGCCTCGGGCACCTCGACAGCGCTCGCCCATTTGCTGCCGCCGAAGTAAGCCGTGCTTCCGGGATCGCTGACCTCAGCGCCATCCACAATGATGGTGTAGTAGTGAAGTCCGGGAGCTAACTGCGGAGCGGTGAAGGTCCAGAAACCATCCGCCTGCTTTTCCATGTCGGCTTTCGGACCACTCCAGAAATTCACCCGGACCTTGCTGGCATCCGGAGCCTTGAATCGAATCTGGACCCGGGAACTGCCGTCGACCTTGGGATACTGTGCATCCAGAACGTTCGATGTGGCAGGCTTGAAGTCCCCTGATTCTTGAGCAAGACAGACACTCGCACTCAGAAGCAACGTCATTGCGATCGAGCGCATTGCTTTCCTCCTAGTTAAACGTTTTCCGGACCGGACAAGATTGACGCGATTCATCTCAGGTTCGCGGTCATTCGGGATAGTAGCCTACCGCCCCCGCAGAGTAAAGCGATTTATATAGCTTGTTTATTCCACCTCGGACTATGATATTCGGGGATTCCGGAAAGACCCGTGAGGACGGTCCCGGGAAATCTGCAGCTTTGGTGCTGATTTGCCTATGAGAGAACCCTGCATTCGGGCCCCAAACCTGCGTCAGCAGAAAACGTATCCCGGCTTTTGGTAGTCGATGCCAGAGTGAAGTGACTAGTAAAGCGAAGATCCGGAGTGAGGTTCGAATGAGAGTGGCGAAGCTGTTCATGGCGTGTTCGATCGTGATGGTAATCGTCCCATCCGTTGCGCAGGTACAAACCAATATTCCGACAGTGGTCCCGGGCGCGAAGCCAGTGAAGGTCGAGCACATCAAAGTCCATGGCGCCGCACTTGAAGGTAATCTCGAAGGCGACGCTGTCGATCGTGACGTAATCGTGTTCCTGCCGCCCAGCTATCAAGAGGACACGAAGCGCCGCTATCCAGTCGTCTATGCGTTGCACGGTTACTCCATTGGCGCCGAGCAATGGACGCACGAGATTCATGTTCCGCAGACCGTCGAGGGCGCCTTTGCAAAAGGTTCGCAGGAAATGATCGTTGTCCTGCCCGACTCCAAAACGGTCTATAACGGATCGATGTACTCGAGTTCCGTCACGACGGGGGACTTCGAGAAGTTCATCTGGCATGACGTGGTCAGTTACATCGACGCCCACTATCGCACTTTTCCGAAGCGCGAGAGCCGCGGCCTGGTCGGCCACTCCATGGGCGGTTACGGCGCGTCCCGCATCGGCATGAAGCATCCCGACGTCTTCGGCGCTCTCTACATCATGAGCCCATGCTGCATGTCTCCAATGACTGGCGGCGGTCCCGGACCAGCCGATCAGATGAAGGAGCGTGCTATCGCCGGCGAGAAGAAGGTCGCGGCTGCCAAGTCGCCTGGCGATCTTGCAGCCCAGTCGCCCGGCTTCGGTGCAGCCCAGTACGCAACAGCGGCAGCATGGGCCCCGAACCCGAAGAATCCGCCGCTCTACTTCGATCTTCCGACGAAAGACGGCGTTCCGCAGCCGGAGATTGTCGCGAAATACAATGCGAACGCACCGCTGGCCTTTGTGGATCAATACATCGGAAACCTCAGGCAATATCGCGCTATCTCGATGGATGTCGGCGACCAGGACGGACTGCGCTTCGACGCGATCAAGCTGCACACGATGCTCGACAACTACGGAATCGCAAACAGTTTCGAGATCTACTCCGGCACCCACGTCAGCGCAGTTGCCGATCGCTTCCAGAACCACGTACTACCGTTCTTCAGTAAAAACCTGTGTTTCACCGCATCGTGCAAATAAAAGGTCTTGCCCTCAGTCCAATTCGGAGAAATGTATGAAAGCGCGCGTTACGCACATAATCGAATGCACCGTTGCTTGTATGGGACTCTTCCTGGGCTTATCGCAAATTGGGGTCGCCCAGGAGCCAGCGAATCTTCCTTACATGAATCCACAGCTTTCTCCTGAACAGCGCGCAACGGACCTTGTACGCCGCATGACGCTGGAGGAGAAGGCGACGCAGATGCAGAACAACTCTGCGGCGGTGCCGCGGTTGAAGATTCCTGCGTATCAGTGGTGGAGCGAGGCTCTTCACGGAGTCATCAATGAAGGCGTCACGGAATATCCGGAGCCGGTGGGGCTGGCCGCGACTTTTGACGCGCCGGCTATTCACACGATGGCGGCGCAGATTGGAATTGAGGGGCGTATCAAGCATGTGCAGAACGCGCGTGAAGGACATACGGGCATCATGGGCGGCCTGGATTTCTGGTCGCCGAATTTGAACATCTTTCGCGATCCACGATGGGGCCGTGGGCAGGAGACCTACGGAGAAGATCCTTTCCTGACGGGGCGGATGGGTGTTGCCTATGTGACGGGACTGCAGGGAACGGATCCCAAGTACTACCTCGCCATCGCGACGCCGAAGCACTATGCGGTGCACAGCGGACCGGAGCCGACGCGCCACTTCGCGGATGTGGACGTGAGCAAGCACGATCAGGTCGATACGTACGAGCCGGCATTTCGCGCTGCAATCGTGGAAGGCAAGGCCGGCTCGATCATGTGCGCGTATAACGCGATCAATGGCGAGCCGGCATGCGCGAACCAGTACCTGCTTGCAGGATCAGTTGCGGGGCAAGTGGGGATTTCAGGGATATGTGGTTTCGGACTGCGATGCGGTGAGGGACGTTGCTGCCAACCATCGCTATCGTCCGACGCAGGCGCAGGGCGCGGCGATCTCTGTCCTTCGCGGTATGGACAACGAGTGCGTGACATTCACGTCGCGGTTTGGCGAGCCGGTGGAGAAGGCTTACGTTGATGCGGTTCAGCAGGGATATTTGCCGGAGAGCGTTCTGGATAATGCGCTGATTCGTTTGTTCACGGCGCGGATGAAGCTGGGGATGTTTGATCCGCCGGAGATGGTTCCTTACGCGAAGATCGATGAGAAGGAACTCGATAGCGCGGAACATCGGGCACACGCGCGGAAACTGGCGAATGAGTCCATGGTTCTGCTGAAGAATGACGGGTTGCTTCCGCTGAAACCGTCAATCAAGAAGATCGCAGTGGTGGGGCCGCTTGTGGACCAGACGCGACCGCTTATTGGAAACTATGCGGGGCAGCCGACGCATATCGTGTCGATTCTGGATGGGCTTCACGCGGAGTTTCCCAATGCGGCGATCACGTTTGTGCCGGGGACGCAGTTCCTGCGCCCAGATGGCACGCCGGTGCCAGATGCACTGCTGACGACTCTGGATGGGAAGGCTGGTCTGAAGGCCGACTACAACGAAGGGATACGGAGAGGACCGGGGCAGGCCTCGAACACGCCGCCCATCGTGAGCCGGACCGAAGCAAACATCAAGCTGACCGAGGAGAATCTCCCGAAAGAGGTGGCGGGGAAGAAGACGTTTGGTGTGCAGTGGTCCGGGTTCCTAACGCCGAATGAATCGGGCGATTTTCTGATCGGGGTTCGCTGCGAGGGATTCGGCAGAGTTGTAGTAGATGAGAAACAGGTGGCCATGGCCTTCGGTGGCGGCACGCGAGGGCTTTCATCGGCAGTGGGACGCGTTCACCTGGAGAAGGGCCGCAAGGTTGCGATCGAGGTCGCGTACGGAACTCGGAACAGCAAGCCACTTGCCGAGCTGATCTGGGCGAAGGTGAACAACGCTCCTTCGCAGGAAGCGATTGCGGCAGCAAAGAATGCGGATGCGGTGATCGCGGTGGTGGGAATCACGAGCCAACTTGAGGGCGAAGAGATGCCGGTGAGCGAGCCGGGATTCCTGGGTGGAGATCGTACCAGCATCGACCTGCCTCAGCCCGAAGAAGATCTCGTGGAAGCCGTTGCTTCAACGGGCAAACCATTTGCAGTCGTTCTGATGAATGGCAGCGCGCTGGCTGTGAACTGGATCAATGAACATGCGAATGCGATCGTCGAGGCGTGGTATCCGGGCGAAGAGGGTGGCGCGGCAGTTGCGGAGACGCTGAGTGGGAAGAACAATCCGGCGGGCCGGCTTCCGGTTACGTTCTACAAAGGGGTCGACCAGCTGCCGAACTTCGAAGACTACGGAATGGCAAACCGAACCTATCGCTATTTCAACGGGAAGCCGCTATATCCGTTTGGCTACGGACTGAGCTACACGAAATTCAGCTACACCGATCTCACCGTCCCGACACAGTCTGTCGCTGCCGATCAGCCGGTTGCTGCTGACGTCACGGTGACGAACACGGGACAGATTGCGGGCGACGAGGTGGTGCAGGTCTATCTCAAGTTCCCTCAGGTGAAAGGTGCGCCGCTTGTGGCTCTGCGCGGGTTTGAGCGGATTCATCTGGATGCGGGCGCAAGCCAGAAGGTTCACTTCGAACTGAAGCCGCGCGATCTGGGGATGGTGACGGAGGATGGGAACCCGATCATCGCGCAAGGGGACTATACGATCAGTATCGGCGGAGGTCAGCCCGATACGGGAGCGCCCATTGCTACGGGCAAGTTCCACGTCGATGGGCAGTATGCACTGCCGGAATAGGAGGATTGCGTTGTTCAAGCGAGCAGCGCGATTCCTAAACCACTGATCGCATCGCAAACTCGAGAGGAGATCCTGTTCATGTCGAAATTGAACGATTCCAGCGTTCTGACGCGGCGTGAGGCGCTGCTTCTGTCGACGACCGTTGGGCTGGGTGCGGCGCTGTGTAAGCCGGTGTTCGGCTCTGACAGCGTCAAGACGGGGGCACACCAGGAGCCGGGCAACGTTTCGACGCCGCGGTCGGCGGTTGCGAAGACGCAGTATGGCAAGGTGCGCGGGTTTGTGGATGGCGGCGTGCTGACGTTCAAAGGTGTGCCATACGGGGCGACCACGGCGGAAGAGAATCGCTGGCTTGCCGGCCAAGGCGCCTAAGCCATGGACGGACGAGTATCCGGCTTTGGCGTACGGCGCGAACTGCCCGCAGAATCTGCATCCCTGGACAAGCATCGAGCAGACCTTCCTCTTCGACTGGGACGACGGCTGGCAGAGCGAAGACATGCTCAAGCTGAACATCTGGACGCCCAGCCTGACTGGCAAGCGACCGGTCATGTTTTACATGCATGGGGGTGGTTTCAGCTTCGGATCGTCGTACGAGCTGCCCTCGCACGAGGGTGCGCAGATGGCGCGCCATCATGACGTGGTGCAGGTATCGGTGAATCACCGTCTCAACATTCTGGGATTCTTCGATGCCGCGGAGATCGGGGGCTCTGCGTATGAAGACTCAGTGAACGTTGGCATGACGGATCTGGTTGCGGCGCTGAAGTGGGTTCAAGAGAACATCGAGAACTTCGGGGGCGATCCGGATCGCGTGATGATCTACGGACAGTCGGGTGGTGGATCGAAGGTAACGACGCTGATGGGCATGCCGTCGGCTGTGGGGCTCATTCATCGTGCGGCGGCGCAGTCTGGCGGCGGCGGGAACATTCCTAGCAGGGATCAGCAGAAGGAGCTCAGCCGGCAGGTGATGAAAGAACTCGGGCTTGCGGTGAACGACATCCGGTCTCTGCAGAAAATGGATTGGGCCAAGCTGTTTGCGGCGGGCAATGCGGCGGCTGCCAAGATCAATCCGCCGGGGCGGCCGATGATGGGACCTGGGGCGCCCGGCACACCGCGCGTGGGGTGGTCGCCGTGCGTTGACGGGAAGGTGATCAACATGCGGTCATTTTTCGATGCCGCTCCGGAGGTCTCGAAGAACGTGCCGATGCTGGTGGGTTCGGTGAGCGAAGAGGGCAATCAGATGTCTTCGCGTCCAACAGAGGAGGAGTGGTACGCAAATCTTTCAAAGACATATGGCGCGGAAAAAGCAACGGCGATTGTCGCAGCGCTGAAGAAGGCGTATCCGCAGAAGAAAATTCAAACGTTGTCGTACATGTGCAGCGGTACTCCGGGATTGAATGGCCTTGGAATGCGGAACAATGTAGTGAAGATGGCGCGGTTGAAGCACGAGTTGAAGGCCGCGCCGGCGTACGCGTACTACTTCACGTGGCAGACGCAGATTCTCGATGGTGTGGCGGGCGCGTGGCACACTGCAGACCTTCAATTCTGCTTCGACAATACGAAGCGGTGCGAGCAGGGGACTGGCAATACCCTAGAGGCGCAGACGCTGGCAAAGAAGATGGCATCATCGTGGGCTGCATTTGCAGCGACGGGGAACCCGAGTATTCCGAATCTGAAGTGGGCACCGACCGATCCGGAAACGAACAAGACGATGATCTGGGATAACGAGTGTAGGATGGCCGACGATCCAGAGGGGGAAGCTCGCAAGATTATCTTGACTTGATTCATTCCTGTGACCTTCTTGGTTAGCTTTGTCAGCTTGGGGACGATAAGCACTTGGAAACGGCCGAGGGTCCAGAATGCCATTGCGGAGCATTTAGCAGCGGCAATCCACTTGAACGTATAGTCGCCTCCTCGTCCACATGGTTTCCAACGCGTGCTCAGCTTCGGAAGTCACTTCGCTCGGTAGGCGGTTTTACGGCCACATGCCGAGAACACCGATCTAATCGAATACCTGAATGAGCGCTTTGCCCTGTCGGCGACAGTTGAGAAAGCCCACGCGGTGTGTTCGCAAGCCAGGTTGTTCTCTGCTTTGCGTTCATACTGAGTCGCCTAGGAATGCGCCCTCAGCGTCTCCGACGAGCTCCTTCACAAGAATGAAATCGACTTGAGGACCTCACTCGTGGTCACAATCGCGTTCGCATAATTCGGCAAATTGATTTCTAAAGCGGTGTGCATCATTTCCTCCGAATAGGCCGCCGTCGCGTCCTTTACCACTGCGACCTCATAGCCAAGTTCAGCGGCGTATCGGACAGTTGATTCCACGCAGGTGTGCGCTACGAGCCCGATGACGATCAGTCTGTGCATACCATGCTTCTTTAGAAGCAGATCCAGATCAGTATTGGCGAAGCTGCTGGAGCACCAATGCTCCTGAGCGACAACTTCTCCGGGGCATGGCGAATTTCGCCTCTCCATGAACCTTCTTCGAACGTCTTTCTCCCCCAACGCTGCCTTCCGAATTGGTGCAATGTATTTCCATGTCTCGTAATCACCCGGCCGGTACCGATGATGTAGCGCATAGAACACGCGAAGCTGAGCTTTTCGCGCAGCGGCCAGCACTTCAAGCCTATGGGGAATGCAACGATTCGCTTCAGCTACAGTTTTTATGCGCTCCCATAGTTTTCCTCCCTCAGAGATGAAGTCGTTGTATGGATCGATGACAAGAAGCGCGGTAATCTCTTTGTCAAACTGTAAGCTTGTCATGCTTTCGTCCTCCTATGCCACCTCCGCAGCATCCGCGACTCCAGCCGAACTACTGTTCCTCAAGGCGTGACGCTCAATGCTTTTGGCGAAAAGAGTTGTCTCCTGCCTGTTGTGGGCTTCCGAAACCGGCTTGCGTGCGGATTTGAAGACATCCCATGGAATGCCTTGCTTGGCAAAGGAAGTCCAGGTACGGAGATCCCGGAGCCTAACAGTGGAGCAGTTCCACGCTTTGCTGAAGGAGCTGCAGGAGCCATTCGCGACGATGGCTTTGCTCTCTGTGTGCTTGGGCCTTCGCGTCAGTGAGGTTCTTGCACTGCGATGGGCTGACGTGGATTGGTTGGGCTCACGGCTGAGCATCAGGCGTGGAATTGTCGGGCAGGTTGTAGATGATGTGAAGACGGAAGGGTCCGCAAAGACATTCAATCTTGCGGATGAATTGCTGAAACGCCTGAAGTCCTGGAAACAGTGTTCCGGATTCTCGGGCATTGATGATTGGATCTTCGCCAGCCCATTCAAACTCGGCCGACTTCCCTTCTCTTACACAGGCACGCAGCAAGGGCTAGAACGGGCATCGAAGGCCGCCGGAATCGGGCACATAAGTACGCACGCTTCCCGGCACACCTACCTCTCTCGGCTCGACGCTGTAAAAACGCCGATTGCCGTGCAGCAGAAAATGATGAGGCACACGGACATCCGCACGACGATGAACGTCTATGGTGATGTGGTCACGGACGAGATGAGCACCGCGGGTGTGAAGGTGGCGCAGCTTGCGTTTCAGAGCAACGGAGCGCAAGCAGAGCGCACATCGAACTAAGTTGTTGTTCAATTGGTGGACGTGGTAGGAATCGAACCTACAACCTGTCGGTTAAGAGAACATCAACTTACGTAATTTCAGCGACTTACGCGGAACGGCTGGCACCCTAAAGAAGCGTAAAGTAATGATTCGAAACGATAAGGAATTTGTACTGTGGGGGCGAACGTGGGGGTTGATGTGGGGGCAATTGTGCTCAAGAACTGCCAGATGCTCACGTCGATTCGCACCGATAGATCACCGAATGGTTAGGGTTGAGACGCCAACGGAAGTCACAATCACTGCACACACACGCCTTTGACTAAAGCGCCGTACCTCTCGGGATCATCAGCAGCGAGCTGGTCGAATATCGCAGTTGCTTCGGCGCAAAAGAGAGCCGCTTCGGAATCATGACCTTCTGATTTGTATAGGATACCCAGGTTGTTCAGCGTGCCTGGCCAAGTCCGGCAGGTAGGCCTGCGGGTTGGTCTTCACCAGATCACGTCGAATCTGCAGCGCTTCCGTATAGGCGTCGGCGGCCTCCTTCAGCCGCTGCGTGTTGCGGCACAGGAACGTGACTGTACTTGTACTGGAGTCGATCCCAAGGCGCTCGCCGAACCGTGAGCTTGCCAAAGAGCATAAGGCGCTGATTCAAAAGATCGCTGAGGCCGACAAATGGGCCGAACAGTACCACGAACTCAAAGCGCTGTTGGGGGAAGCGGCAAAGAGCGATGAACTGAGCAAACGAGCGGAGGAACTGTTGAGTAACGGTCAACTCGATGAAGCTGGGAAATTACTCGACGAGATCATAGAACACAACGATCAGCCGGAAAGAATGCGAACGGCTCATAATCATAAGGGGAATAGAATTGATCCATGTCAGAGACAATGGGTTCCGTAGTCAAGAAAGTGGTTCTCGCGGACAAGCGGATGGGACTGCACGTAACCAATGAACAAGCACGAGAAGCGATCGCGCGTGAAAATGATGAATATGTTCTTAATGCATTTAATCCGATGACACCTGTGCCAGCTGTTCTGAGGGAAACAATAGATCGCTACGCCGAGTCCTTACTGGACGTGTAATGGACGATCATGACCAATGTCATCTTTACCGCGCGGACTGGTCTTTTCTTATGTCGCGATTGTTGGCTGGGCGGGAACGCGCGGACGGGGCTCCTCCCCCGGAAACCCCGTCTCTGCCTTGCGGGCAGTGCGCGCACCATGACAGTAGCAAGGGCCTTAAGGGTGGTCATTGATCCAGAGCAGGAAGCGTAAAGGAATGATTCGAAACGACAAGGAATTTGTACGGTGGTCACTGAATGGAAGGCAGCACGGCTCATGTTGCCACCTAATTCCGTGCTCGAAGGATGCTAATCTGCCAAGCCGGTACGAAGGGGATTCTTAAGCTGTCGTTCTTATTTACTCGGGAGTAATTGAACGGGTTGCCCACAATGCGCCCGGAATTTGACCGAATGCCCCCGATTGACGCCAGGCCACTACCGAAAATCCTTCGCATTTTCCTCCGAATACTGCGGCGAGCGGCCTCAGGTGTTCAAAATTGATCATTCATCGTTGAATGTCGGGCGTAGCGTGGTTCTAGGGCCAGCCCCCTTGGATCTGCAGCAGCAACGGCCCACCAAATCATATCCACGCAAGCAAGCCGCATTAAACATCCCTCACACCCAGCTGGCTAAGAGCCAAGAGGAATCTCGGCTCATTTCCTCGATTCGGGAAGGTAGTTTGCCATTGCCACGCCCGTTCACACACATGAAAAGGTGGTTTATGACGTTTACACGAGACCCAGTCAGGCTGTCGGGGACTCTGCGCGGCAACAACGAAAAGGCCGAATGTATGGTGTCGGCAGTAAGGGTGGCTTTATCCGGTACGCGTCTCTTCAAGGACTGCCAATATGGAGTTGAGTGGGTTTCAGAGACCCTGCCCTTGGGCACCTACAGATTGTCGGTGGAAGGCAAGATCATCGACATGCTCTACTCCAAGGACGGCTGGCATGCGATTCAGGCTCCATCTATCACCAAGCCATGCCTCAGAATCTAGCAACCTTAGAATCTGTATACTGCTCCACCAAATCTATTCCGAGCGGATGATCGCCAATCCGGACAAACTCGAAAAATGGGGTAGTGGCTCAGTTTGAATTTTCTGGCGGGTTCTAGCACACGCTAGTACGCTCGTCGCGCTTTAGGGATTCCCTTCGGTCTCCGTGGTCGAGGCAGCACTGGGTGTGTGGGGATCGCTACAAGCGGAACGACTTCAATGGGGATGCGCTGCTGGTCGGCTTGGGCAAGCCGCGCTTGCAGGATTTTAGAAAATCGGTTGGGGTCTCTGCGCCGTATATCCCTTTTCATACTCAGACTCCTCTGGCCTTGAGTTCGCCATTCCCTTTCTGGGTCATTTTAATGCGTTTGGTTTTTGATCGTTCTCGCACTGGCCTGAGTGCCAGTAGTTCCTCAACCACATACGCGCCAGTCGTTCCATCTGAGAACGTCACGATCAACCCATCATCACCATCGGGCTCGGTGGTGAGTATTCGTATCAATTCGGCCATGAGATGGGTGTACCCTCAGCCGCCGCGAAAATCTGCCCAATTTTGCTCAGTTGGCTCTGTGGATTCCAAACTGAGCCATTACCAAAAACGGGGATTATGTCCGGGTTGGCCACGATACGTCCGGAATCCAGAAACCATTGAGAACCTGCGCTTCCTTGGCAACCGTGCGCTTTCGAGCTGCATCTCTAGTCTGGGTTCCTGAATCGACTCCCACCGGGAGGCGGCACCGGCAACTCCCCGAGGCGATAGTTTGATCCAATTCCATCGGCGTTGCCGGAGGTAAGAGCACTTGAGCGACGGAACACCCGCAGCGATTCCCGGGCTCGCCCTAGAACCTGTTAAGGGCTCCGAAAGCCACGAGGAAATGCTACGTGATCATCGGGACCGGTTCGCATTCGCAACGGAAGCCGCCGGTATTGGTTACTGGTTCTGCAATCTCCCATTTGACCGGCTTATCTGGGATGAGCGGGTGAAGGAGCATTTCTGGCTGCCACCCGACGCCAAAGTGGATATCGAGCTCTTTTATGCTCGGCTCCATCGGGACGACCGCGAACGCACGCGGCAAGCTATCGAGCTGGCCATTGCCGCGCGCACGCAATACGACATTGAATACCGCACGGTGTCACCGGAAGGCCGAATCAAGTGGATTCATGCGCTCGGCCGCACGGCTTATGATGCGGCTGGAAAGCCGGTCCGCTTCGATGGCGTAACGCAGGAGATCACGGCGCTAAAGGAAGCAGAGAAGTCGCGGGATCGCGCCACAGAGGCGCTGATCCAAAGCGAGAGGCTGGCGCTAGTGGGGCGCCTGGCGACCACCATTTCGCATGAGATCAATAACCCGCTGGCGGCTGTGACCAACCTGCTGTATCTGATTGAACAATCCCTGACCGATGCACCGACCGTGCGGTACGTGGAAATGGCGCAGGAGGAGGTTGGGCGTATCTCGCGTATCGTCACGGATACCCTGCGCTTCAGCAGGCGAACCGAAATCCCGTCATGGGAGCATGCCTCGCAGATCCTTGACTCGGCTCTGTCGATCTACGATGGTCGGCTGCGCCAGTCCGGCATCACATTGCGGCTTGACTATGCGGAGGCAGACCGTCTTTTCTGCCTTTCGTCGGAGTTGCGGCAGGTATTCGCCAATCTTATTGCGAATGCGTTAGACGCGATGGGGCGCGACGGTAAGCTTACAGTCCGGATGCGGCCGCAGCCCCACGCACGAACAGGAGAAGCGGGGCTGCGCATCAGCATCGCCGATACGGGGCACGGCCTGAATCGGGATACATTGCGGAGGCTGTTCGAGCCCTTTGTCAGCACCAAAGGCGACAGAGGCACGGGTTTAGGGCTGTGGGTGAGCCGCGAGATTTTGGACAGGCACCACGCGACCATTCGCGTGCGAAGCCGTCAGACGCCAAGCCCGAGCGGCTCCGTGTTTTCGATCTGGATTCCCGAGACAATGGCGGGAGGGATGGCAGGGCCAGTACCTGCAACTTCTCTGACGGAGGTGGTACCTGCGGGGTTTGCAGGAACTGAGACAGCTTCGGACGGTAGACCTTAACGCTCTAATCCCCCCTTTCCAGTTCATCGATTTGCGCCTTGGCCTCAAGAATCGCCCTGTTGTAGGCGGCGATTTAAGTACGTGCTTTAGCAACTGCCGGGTTGGTTTCAGCAGAACCCCCTTGCCTCTCAGAGCATGCAATTGCTTGGTTTACTCCTTGCTGCGTTCTATCCCTTACCAGTTCCAAGACGTGAATAGACCGTTCCAGATGGTGAATGACCCTTACAGCTCGCCGGACCGCACTCAAGGTAGGCTAGGCAATCATCGTCGGTTCTAAACGGTTGAGTTACGTCTATCAGGTTCATTGTTCACCCCTTCAATTGAGCCAATTCGAGCTTGTCCTTCTTGATCTGCCCGAGCAACCGCGCAAGTTCGACCTGCGCCCTCTCTTTGGATTCGGGCGCTCCCAGCAGGATGATGGACTGTAGTCTTTGTTCTTCTTCCCGAAGAAGAATCAACCCCGTTTCCAAACAGGAGATTCGATCCATGCGGCTGTGTTGCATGAATCAACTATAGGATTCCCGGAGTTGCCCGGCGAATCACTACGAAAAATCTTCACTGTGCCTGGCGTTTCTTATACTGCTCGTATCAGCCAAGGGTTGCAGTTGTGCTTTCGCTCTTCGCGCTCAAGAACAGATTCCGATACTGCAGTTGCGACGGTGATGAAGCAATTACGGCAGATGGAATCGATTGTGCCGTCCTCATTTAATCGATGTACGAACTGTACTGTATGGGCTTGAGTCATGGTCTCTCATCCCTTCTCAAGACATCAACCAAGGCCGAAAGTATGCTCTCTGCCGCCTCCGGTGCGGCCATATGATCTCGGTGCTCAGTCACTCATATGCAATTTGCAATCCATCTTCAAAGATTCAAGCTCCGGCTAATCTGCTCTGAGCGAGTGACTGCCTTCCATGTAAGTCTTCCATTCGCTCGGAACTCGCCGTTATACACTGCTGATCGACAATGCGTTTGTAATTAGCTCAGTTGAAAGATCGCGGAGCCGATGGAAAATGATCCTGTTCTAAGACGGGGAGTGAAAATGCATCAACTATTCCGCAACCTACTCGTGGCACTTCTCATTGCGCCATGCGCCGCTAGAGCCCAGGAGAGGGCTGACGAAACGGCGGTCCGCAACGTTCCGCAAGCCTTTGCGGCAGCTTGGGCGAAACATGACGGGCATCAGTTGGCGCGGATCATGTCGGAAGATGTGGACTTTGTGAACGTAGGTGGCGACTGGCTGCACGGGAGGACGGACTTCGAGCTTTATCACGCTCGGCTACTCTCTGGCCGCTTTAAAGATTCGACACTGATGCCGCTTGATACCGCCGTTCGTTTTCTGCGCCCGGATGTGGCGTTTCTTCATTGGAGTTGGAAAATCCAAGGCGATCGAAACGAAGACGGAACGGCACGTAGACCGCGATTCGGAATATTCACGATGGTCGTTGAAAAGTTGGGCGGAGAATGGCTGATTGTGGAGGCGCAGAATACCAACTGGATACCCGGACCAAATCCGGAACTTAAGGGGATCACCCCAGCGATTGTCTTCCCAGCGAGCGACTAGGGGGCCCTCACTGCAGCTTCTCCTCCAATCGAGAATGCCCAGGATTTCGGGCTATTCGGCAATCGCCACATTTTTACTTCCGGAGTGCCCACAATCCGCCCGGAACGTGGAAGATCGACTCGCGGATCGCATTGGTCTTCCTCCGTCAACTGACGCCCGACCATTCGGAGTACAATCCCTGCTGAATGAGGAAGCCCAATGTCTCAACTGCCGATTCCAATGCTAGTCGTTGCGGCGATCGTCGTCCTCTACCTGCTCAACTCGATCAAGGTTCTCCGCGACTACGAGCGCGCGGTGATCTTCCGGTTGGGCCGCGCCCTGCCTACGCCCAAGGGGCCGGGAATCATTCTGGTCTTCAGGCCGATCGACCAGATGGTGCGCATCTCGCTGCGTCAGCAGGTGTTCGTGGTTCCCCCCCAGGACGTGATTACTCGCGACAACGTCACTCTCAAGGTGGACGCCGTAGTAACCCACTACGTGGTCAACCCCAATGACGCCGCCATTAAGGTGGTCGACTACGTCAACCAAACCTCGCAGTTCGCCCAGACCACACTGCGCTCGGTGCTGGGCGAGGTCGAGCTGGACGAGTTACTGAGCCACAGAGACAATCTCAACCTGCGCATCCAGTCCATCATCGACCAGAGGACTGAACCTTTTGGGGTGAAGGTTATCTCGGTGGAAGTGAAGCAGGTGGACCTCCCCGAACAAATGCAGCGCGCCATGGCCAAACAGGCCGAGGCAGAACGCGAAAAGCGCGCGAAGATCATTCACGCCGAGGGCGAGTTCGATGCCGCGCAAAAGCTGGTGGATGCCGCAGCACTGCTGGCCACGCAGCCCATCACCATCCAGCTGCGCTACCTGCAAACGCTCACTGAGATTGGTGTGGAAAAGAACACCACTATCGTCTTTCCCCTGCCGGTGGAGATGTTCTCGCTGTTCAAAAAGCTGCAACAGGCAAAGCCAGAAGCTGACAAGCCGTAGGCTGCATTGTCGCCTTGTCAGAAGACACCAAAATCTGCTGCCTCCGTAGACTCGACTACCTACTCCCCGCCGTTCACCAGCAACTGGCCAAAACAAACGGCGGGAAGATCGTGGAGCGGTCTCACAGAGTGAGGGGCCGTCCATCCGCATTGGAATACGTCTGGCAACCGCGTCTTCCCGCCGACTGAACACTCTACGCTGAATACGAACCTTGTGTACAGGCGCTACGGCTCATGAAAACGCTCTAATCCCCTCTTTCCAGTTCATCGATCTGCGCCTTGGCCCCAAGAATCGCCCTGCTGTAGGCGGCGATATAAGCACGTGCTTTAGCAACGGCCGGGTTGGTTTCAGCAGAACCCCCTTGCCTCTCATGGCTTGCAATTGCTTGGTTTACTGCTTGCTGCGTTCTATCCCTTACCAGTTCCAAGACGTGAATAGACCGTTCCAGTTGGTGAATGACCCTTACAGCTCTTATGAGTTCTTTGGTCATGCCGGGGGGAGTTTAGCAGAATTTATCCATGGCGATCAAAATTATAGGCCTCAAGCCAGTTGGATACGGGCCTTGTGAGCTGATTGGTTTAGCGCAGGTCTGGCGATGCGTTCGGGTGCGGCGTAGACTCTGGCTATGGAAAACCTACTTTTTGATCGACCGTGTCCAAAGTGCGGAGCAAAGAAGACGGAGCCGTGCAAGGATAAGGCTGGCGTGGCGATTAGCGGAGTCCATCAAGAGCGTTGCCAAAAGAAACCGCGCGAAGACGTGAACCAGGTCGACGCGCGGATCGTCAAGAAAACGACTGAAAAGGATTAGTTCTCATCCACACATCTTGCAAGAAGCCAGAATTGATGCCGCTAGGTAAAGTTGACAATAGCGGGTTACAGGTAGATGAGTTTGAGCCTTATTATTAGGTTCCTAAAGGTGATCGAAAGTGCATCATTACAGCACCGATCAGTTTCTTGACATCCCTTCCGCATAAGACTACGGTTGGGGGGTAGAGGCGGCTAACACGTTCCCCTCATTTCAGGTTCCCTGAACTAAGTCAGCCCATCTGAATTATTTCACTCTTAGCAACCCCAACCTTGAGAGGTTGCATATGTATGCTCGTAATGTCTCGATTCATCTGAAATCCAATTCACTTTCTGATTACACACGAACGTTTGAGAAGGACGTTCTTCCTTTGCTTCGTAAACAAAAGGGCTTTAAGGACGAAATTACGTTCTCTGGCCCTGGCGGTATTGATGTGACGGCAATTAGTCTTTGGGAAAGCAAGAAAGATGCAGATGCTTACACCACCAATGCTTACCCCGAAGTGTTGAAGTCGATGTCAAAGTTTATCGAGGGCACACCGAAGGTTCAGACCTCTGAAGTTGTCAACTCGACCTTCCATAAGATCGCCGAACACGCAGCGGCCTAGAAGCACGAGTTTGTTGACACGATCACGCTCAATCGTGGCCTGGTGGTTGTCGAAAACGCCAGGCCACTTTTGTGCCCGTTACCAACCTCCTGCGTGAGCACCAGCCTCTTTCGATCCGGACGAGTCACCGCCAAACCGGAAGTAAACTGTTGTGATCGGGCCATAGCGCTCGTTGAGGTTTGGGCCGACCGGGTCAATGAGTGAAATCGCGATGTTACATCAACAATGTTCAGCATAGAATCCATGGGTACAGACCCACTGCTGTGAGGTGACGCCATTGAAGCGAGTCTTAATTTTCATCGCGTTAGCATTTGTGCCTTCTCTCACTCTCGGTCAGATTGGGAAGAAAATGATGCAAGAAGAAGTATCAAAACTCGAAAAAGAATTCTCGCAAGCGATTGTAAAAAATGATGCCGGGGCAGTCGAACGATTCCTTGCCGGCGGCCATGGCGCGCTCCCATGACATTCGCCGGATCTGAAGTGAACCAGATGCGTGAGGCGCTCGATCGAGACGAAGCTCCGACGCGAATAATAGTCCGGCTCCTTTATTGCCGTCTCGTCTTGCCGTTTTCGTGCACGGCACCATAGCCCGCAGCCTCATCTCAGTTGCAGCTGCTCCTTAAGCCAGAAGGTCTGGTGGACAACCACAACATATTGTGGTCACCGATTATTTCCTGTATCAAATCCCAATATCCCGTTTTCCCGGCCCAGATTTAATCCCGACTCTTTGCTAAGTTGAATCTGGACCCGCTGATGTAAGCGGGGAATGATGCAATTTACAGGATGCTGTCAGAGAAGGATTAGGTGAAGCTTTGCGAAAGTTGCAATCGGCCAGTGGATTACTCGGTGTGCAGCAGTGGTTTCGACAAACCGACTGAGCCCTCGATTCCAAAAATGTTCCGGGTCTCTCCCATTCTGTAAGGAGTGCCTCGAAGTTTTCTTGACAGTTAGCAACGCCCATTCGATCAGAGAGACCATTAAGCCAGCCTTCAGCCAACTGATGGCCCCCATTGAGATCTCATTCAAGTTTCAGCGCAGTCGGCAAGAGAACGTTATAACGAATCTGCCGAGGTAGAAGGGATGAAAGTGTCAGGAGCTATAGCACCTCTCGTATTTCAAAAAAGAATAGCCCTCTCGCGTCCCTACCGTCTGGGGACCCGGCGTAGGCGTGCGCGTCAAGCGCACGCGGCATCGGAGCCGGGGGGCTGCGCGCTTTGCCGGAGGCAAAGCTCCTTCACTTGATACTAAGAAACAACTAGCAACATCTGTCGAAAAAATGAGCGTCGCGGAATGGTCGGCGGAGCAGGAAACCGAAGCGGAAAAGTACAAACGTCAGTTCTTGATGCACCGCAACCTGACCTGCACGGTGCACGAGATCTGGCAGAGGCACGCGCGGGTGGCGGCAAAAGAAGACGAGTCCAAGTTCGGGGATTGCGCCAAGTGGGAGAAGCAATGGATGAAGCTCAATAACTGCCAGGTTGAATGGATCGGCTACAAGGCGGCGTGCTGCGGCGAGCGTGGCGGCACTATAGCGGTCCCGATTGGCTGCAACCATAGGTTGTGCCCACTGTGCGCGTGGAATCGCTCCAGAAAGGCGCGGGTGCGGAAGTTTATCTCTCAGCACAAGGAATGGATCAAGGGCGGCGTTTACTCGCTCGAAACCACATATAACCGGAGCGAGAAGACATGGCACGTCCATTGCCACGTGCTGGCCGACGCAGCCTCTTCCCTTCCCGCCAAAAGCGAAAAGGTTGTTTTGGCGGGCGAGCGGGTGTATGCGTTCACGGCGCTGAAACTCCGGCTGGAATTTGACTGGCTGCGGCTCACCCAAAAGGGATGGGGCACGTTCGCGCGCAAGGATGCGAGCAAGGAACGGCGCGAGGGCGATACTTACCAGTTTGAGGAGTGGGTACGTCTGGGGCGCGCCAACAAAATCAAGGAATGGCATCAAGGCGCTTGGCGCGTTATGCCTGGGCTCACGGCGGCAGAAGTGGCGCGGCGCAATGCGTGGAATGCCGCAAACCGGCGCGTGCTCGACGTGCGGCCGGTGTCGGATCGGGACGGCGCGGCGCGGGAGGTCTTGAAGTACATCACCAAGGTTACAGATTTTGGTGATCTTCCGGATGCGGTAGAGCAGTTCTGCGATGCAGTAAAAGGCGCGCGGCTCATTCAGACTTTCGGGTCGTGGTACGGGTTCAACGTTGATACAGAATTTGATACGGAGCACCTTGACGACTGGTCAAAGCTCGCGTGCGCGTGCGGTCTGAATGAGTGGGAACGGGTAGGCATCTTCTCAGGCCAGGACGTGAAAATGGATTCTTCCGGGCGCTGGCGTCTCAAAGCGTCTCTAAACCTCAACTGTGGGGGCACAGTACCAAGACCCACAATTCGCGCATTGGATGTGCATCAAGATCAAGGATCGAATCGGGAGGGCAGGTGGATGCACATGGGGTGACGGCACGTGGGGCACGCTTCACTACTCTCGAATTAAGCGACCTCTAGACGGCACGTGGGGGGCACGCATATTGAAATTTATGGGATATATAGGCGAATAATTTATGGGATATACAGGTGAAACCGTGATGGCACGTGATTGCGATTTGATCGTAACGACTGAAAAGAAATTCGAGCCACTCTTATCAACCGATGAAGCCTCTGCACACCTCCGGATGCACCCGAAGACACTCCAGAGAATGGCGCGTCAGGGGCACGTCCCCAGCATTCGAATCGGCAAGTATTGGCACTTCCGGTTATCGGCGCTTGACGCGTGGGTGCGCTCGATTGAGAATCGTTGCAGCCAGCCGTTTTGCGTGAAGTAGTCAGGAGACGATCTTGAAATTCACGCGGAATCGGTATCAAGAAGGAAGCCTCCGAAAAGTGCGCCGCAAGTCTGGAGCAGAGGTTTGGGAATACAGGTACCGCAGCCATGCGGAACCGGGTAGCCCGATGCGCCAGAAGACGTTCAGCGTGCGCGATTATCCAACCGAGTCAAAAATGCGTCTTCGTCTTCAGGAGGAGAAGCTCAGAATCAACGATCCAGAATCGTTCCGCGCTCATAATGAGCCGACTTTTGGATTGGTCCTTGACCAATTCGAAAGAGAGGAACGCCTGGAGGCCATCGTCAAACAGCCAACCGGAGTATCCACCATAACGGATGGATTCTCCTGGAGCACGGCAGCCGGGTATCGCAGCTACATCAAGACGCACGTCCGACCTAAATGGGAGGGCACGTCTATTTCGGACATGAAGCCATTGGACATTTTGGAATGGCTGAAATCACTCCCGCTTTCCCCAAAGACACGTGGGCACGTACGTGCCCTGATGCACCTGCTTTTCGAGAAAGCGATGCTGTGGGGCTTGATGGATTTGGTGCGCAATCCTGTGGAGGTGGTGAAGCTCAGGGGCACAAGCAAGCGGCAAAAGAAACCGCAGATCTTGACCCCGGAGCAATTTCAAGCGTTGCTCTCGCACTTGAAAGATCCACATCGCACCATGGTAATGGTTGCCATGTGCACAGGCATGCGAGTCTCCGAGGTTCTCGCACTCCGCTGGGAACACATCAACTTCGAAACCGAAGAGATGCTGGTTCAGCAAGGAGTCGTCAACGGACGAATCGGAAAGGTAAAAACCGAAGCGTCCAACGATTACATCCCGCTCGATCCAACATTCTCCCAGATCCTGCTCACCTGGAAAGGGGAAAGCTCTATCGGGCTTGTCTTCCCTTCCCCAGTCAATGGACGGTGTTATAACGCGGGGACAATCCAGCAGCACATACTTCGGCCCGCGTTCAAGAAACTAGGCCTGCCGGACAAAGGACCGGGTTGGCACACGTTCAGGCACACCTATCGTGCTCACCTGGACGAGACGGGCGCGCCCATTGGAGTCCAACAGAAACTCATGCGGCACAGCAACGTTGCAACCACAATGAACGTGTATGGCAACGCGACCTCGAAAGCGAAACAGGAAGCCAATTCCAAGGTCGTGCAAATGGTGATTGCGCCTCAAATGCGCGAAGCGGTAGCGGTTTAACCGGATGTGGGGATGTGTGGGGTTCGAAAATCGAAAGGCGTTCGCTAAGTATTTGATTCGATGGTGGACGCGGTAGGAATCGAACCTACAACCTGTCGGTTAAGAGCCGAATGCTCTGCCAGTTGAGCTACGCGTCCAGTTCTGAGTGGACCGTGCGATGGAGAAATCCATGCACGTTGAGGCAGGAAAATCTATTCACTGACCCTTGAAAAATATACCACAGCCGAGGAGTATTCCAAAGCCTGGCCCTCGCGTCTCTCGCTGCATCTGCGCAAACAAAATCGGAACACGCGCACGCGCAGCGCGGGAATTGAAACCACAAAATTTGCGAAAGCCTGTGGTGCGGACCTTGCTTAGAACGTAAACGCTACTCCGCCGCCGACGCTGCGCTGATCCTGCGCGAACACAAGCAGCGAGCCATCATTCACCAGGTACGGGCGATAGCCTTGCGCCAGCAGGTTTCTCATATCCACCACGGCCTCGATGCTCATGCCGTCGTGATGCAGTCGAAGCGGCTGCCTGATGTGCATGTTCAGATAAGGTTCGATGGCTTCCGCCGAATAAGAGGCAACCGCAGTGACGCTGTCCGCCGGCTGCCAGCGATAGCTTGCACGCCAGCGTGTTCCGGTTCCATCGAGCGTTCCTGAAAGCGAGATGGAATAGGTCTGCATGTGGCGGGGGTGAGCCGAACTGAAAATCTGCGCAAGTGACATGGCGCGCGTCGCGGCAGGCATCACCAGCGCATCGCCGTTTGCATAGCTGACACGCACACGATTGCCGCCCGGCAACCGGCGTTCTACGGCTGCCACAACTCCGGCGCTCGAATAATCCGAACCGGCTGCGCGCATCAATCCAGTCGCACGGTCGATCAGCACTCCGCTCGCTGCCATTGAAGCATTTCCCGCGGCTTCGATGACAGGATTGTTGATCCGATCGGCATAGACAAGGAAGGCCATGCCGGAATCATCGGTCCGTCGCTCCCAGCCGATCTCCTGGTGCAACCCGTGCTCCAGGGAAAGTTCACCATTGCGGAGCGCAAGTTCCGGCAGATAGTACGAGGCCTCTGAGGGATCATGGTTTGACGTCGGCACAGAAGCCAGCCGGTAGCTAACGGTCGAGTTCCCTCCGCGCCACGCCACGGTCGCAAACGGCAATGCCGCCATCACCGTATTCGGCGAATTCTGATTGAAGCCGGGCGAACACCTGCTCAGCGCCGGCCTCAATCTGAAATTCATCTCCCATATTCATGATCTGCGGAGCTCTGCAGCGCAGCCTCACTCAGCCCCGCTCCATCTGAAGTCTCGATCTCCGGATGGATGGAGACGGCCGCCATCGACTGCACCGAACCGGCAAAGCCAAGATCCTGCCGGAAACCCAGCATCGATTCCATGCCCGCGTCGAGGATGGCGCAAAGTCGACGCGCGCCAGCAGCTCGCGGCTGTTGGAAGGCGTAACTTCGACATTCGCCGTGAATGCGCTCGCCGCTCTCGCCAAACGTGCCCTCCTGTCCGGTGGCCATCAGACGGGCTTTCAGCTTTGGCCGCACGCCTTCGCGGTCAGAAACCACAACCAGCGGTCCATCCTCGAGCCAACGCAGCAACGGGCGGTTCGCGGCGGAACGCAGCGTCCACGCCCAATCATCTTTCGATGCGTTCGCGGCGCGCGGTTCGGCCGGAAGCCATTGCATCACTTCGTAGAGAGTGTTCAGCGTGAGATTGACAACGGTATTGGTGCGGACCCGAACGTTCTCGCGCAGCGAAGGCAGGAACGAAGTACCCATGGCCTTGACTGCGTAATGTCCGGGCAGAACATTGGAGAAGGTGTAATTGCCCTTGCTGGTCGTGTAGACAACTGTGATCACACTGAGATCAGGCCGCAGCAATTGAACAACGGCGCCGATTTGCGGTACGCCCGAAGAATCGCGCACAAGCCCGGAGACCGACGCGGGCGCAGCGCCGAACGCGTGAGCGCTCGCAAGCGAATCAACGCGACTAGGGAAACGAGTTGGAGCCTGCGCATCATCACTCGTGTTGGTGACCCGGCGGCGTCCTGGCAATCTTCGTTCGGAATCAATTCCCCGCAGGTCTCCCGATCTGGCGCCAGATAACCTTGTTGCGGGGCGCTCTTACTATTCCACGACAAAAGGCGCCGATTGCGCAATCTCTTGTTTTGAGATTGTGTCATTTATTTTAATCGTCACCTTGTACTTGCCCGGGTTGGAGGCCAGCCATTGGCAGGGTCTTCTCAACCGTCAGCTGGTCGCTGTGTTCGCCAAAGTCTTTGGAATCTTGCTCTTTCTCAAAGATCACCGTGTTGGTTGCAGAATCGACAATCTGGTAGGTAACCTTGGCCTCGTTACTTTTCGTTTGATCGTTGATGCCGAGGTTGTACACCTGCATCCAGAAGTTGAGCTGCTGATTGCGCTTGAAATTGACCGGTGTGGCCGGATTCGTGGTCACGCGCGGGCAGATCATGCGTGTTTCCGATCACGCAGTTTCCGGCGCCGATGTCGTGCGAACTCACCGCATACATCTGGTCGGCCAGGATCAGCGATGAGGTGCCCAGCTTCTCGTCGTGATAGGTCGGGCACCTCGAGGCTCCTGCCGTAGATAGCCGATGTGGTCAGGGTTGTTGACGTCCTTGATCGCAATATCCAGACGATAAAGACCGGGCAGAAGCGGGATCGCCTTCCAGTAGATCGACTTGCGATCCAGCGATCTTCTCCAGCAATTCGGCCGGCTGCTGAACTTCAACCGTATCTTCAAAGGTCTGAACCGTCTTGTGGGTCAGCGTCGTGACCTTGCCAAGAATATTGACGACGCCTTTGGAAACACCGTCCTTGGTCACGAAGGTGACGTCGCGGTTCTTGATCTGAACCGTGATCGGGACCAGAACGGTGCTTTCCGTGACCTTGATGAAGTCGGTACGCACATCGAACGGGAAGATCGGTCCGGTGAGCATCTTGTGCTCGCTCATGAAGCTTTCCAGATCCTTGAACTTGATCGGCGGCGGCGCAAAAATCTTGGCGGCCAGCTCGATGCGGTCAAACTCCTTCGACTGCTGTCCAGACGCCATCGGACCGGTTCCAAGGCTCTCAAAGCCGCCCTTGAAACGGTCGGCCTTCTTGGCCTGTCCCATCTGTTCCCACTGTGTCAGACCCATGCCCGGGGACCTTGCGCCAGCGCATCCTTTTCGCCGCGGTCGATGGTGAAGTGGTAGTCGCCGCACTGGCAGGTATCGACGAACTCCAGGTCGATGTTGTCGCCGACACCTTCGAGATAGCGGTAGTGCCAGGTCTCAAACGGGAAGGTGGATGTCTCGCCGCCGCCCTCGTCCATGGGACGCTGATAGGAGCCGCCCGAGGGATGCGATTCGATCGAGTCCGGCGGACCGAAGGCAATGTAGATGTGGCCGCGGTCCGTCTTCCAGCCGGGCTTGCCGGCTGCATAGTGGTCGTTGGCGTATGCGATGCGCCGGTAGTGCTCTTCGCGAAACTCATTTTCGGGAGAGTCGGGATTGGGATTGCGGCGCAGCCAGAACTGCTCGATGAATGCTTCGCGCTCCTCGTCGTTGCTCAGGTTCTTGAATGCCTTGCGCTCTTCGTCGGAGATGATGTAGGTAACACGTCCTGGTCAAGCCAGGTCTTGTAGGCGCCTTTCAACTCCTGCCGGACAGCCTTCTGAGCCTTCCTCGCGTCCTCATCGCTGCGCTGGCGCTTGAGAGGATCGACTTCCTGGTCCTGGCCATGGGGTGCGTACGGACTGCGTCGACGGGCCCGATTGTTGGGCTCGAAGTGCGCCGGCGGGGACAAAAACCAGGCCGCAACCGAGTGCGACGAAGAAGAACGAGCGGCCGTTGAAACTTCATTGCGTTGTAAAAGCTCCTACAATGCCTTATTCTACGGGTCCCAGAGGTACCGGGCAAGGCATTGGACACAAGCCGCTTCCCGTTGGACGCCGAGGTAGCTAATAGGTAACCACGAGGCTCCAGCCGCGACCGGAAATCAATTTGAGACAATTACGCGTTGCTGGACGTCATTTAGAACAAACGCAATCACTCTGCACCGCGGTTCTGACACTCCCTCGGGCAACCCCAGAAGTCCGCAAACAGGCAAAAACAGGTGCGGTACGGACTCCACGCAGGAGTCAGCCGGAGTGCGGTGACAAATTTGACTAAACTCGCCGTCCTGGTGAATTCACTCAGGTTTGGGAACTGTGCAGAAGAGTAATTGCGTAAAATAACATCGGAGCTCCTGGAGCATCTACCGCCCATGAAAAAGATTCATTCTGATTGTTCTTGGCGTAATTGTGGCCAGCGCACTTGTTGCCGTCTTTGTCGTACAAGCAGCAGTCGGGCTACACCAAGGTTCTGACGGCCAAGGTCTCCCGCCAGGACCTGGCCACGGTTGTCAGCGGCACCGGCCAGATCAAGCCGAAGACTTACGTCAACGTCGGCGCCACGTCGTTTGGCCGCATTACCCACTTCTGATCGTGAAGGAAGGCGATCACGTTAAGAAGGGTCAGGTTGTCGCCACCGTGGAGAACGTGCAGCCGGAGGCCAATGTCGCAGGCCCAGAAGGCGACAATCGCCGCAGCCAAGACCGATATCAATTCCTACATCGCCGCCGAAAAGACCGCCGAAGCCAACGTGGAGCATGCCAAGGCCGATCTTGAGCAGAAGAAGCTGGACTGGGATCGCGCCCAGAGCCTCTTACAAGGCCGGCATCATGGCCAAGCAGGACTTTGACGCCAAGAAGGCTGCATATGACACCGATCTGTCGCATCGCTGAATCAGGCCGATGCGCCAGCCTCAACCAGGCCAAGGCGCAGACTGATTCCGCGCGCGGCCATCTGGGCACGCAGGTAGCCACTCTCCGCTTCAACCAGGACGCTCTCGAGCAAAACCGTCTCGATCGCTCCGTTTGACGGCATCGTGACCAATCTTCCCGTGCGCGAAGGCGAGACCGTCGTCGTCGGCATTCAGAACACCGAAGGCTCCACTCTGATGACGCTCGCCGACATGAGCGTCATCACTGCTGAAGTCAAGGTGGACGAGACCGACATCGTCAACGTCAAGATCGGCCAGCCCGCCGAGGTCACCATCGACGCGCTTCCCGGCAAGATCTTCAAAGGCCACGTGACGCTGGTTGGCGATCAGGCCCTGCTGCGCTCCACCGGCGTCGCTACGTCGCAGTCCACCACCGGCACTGAAGAGGCCAAGGACTTCAAGGTCGTGGTCACGCTCGACGAATCCGCCCGCTGAACTGCGTCCCGGACTTTCAACCACGGCGAAGATCACCACCGCGCAGAAGGCCAACGTGCTGTCTCTGCCCATCCAGGCTCTGACCATGTCACGCCGCCTGCACCCACCAGCAACGGCAACGTGGAGGCGGCGTCTACGCCCTCCTCCAGTTCCAAAGTGAAGCCCGGTGCAGGGCGTCTTCGTCGTGCGAGAAGGATGCGCACGGCAAGCAGCGCGCCAAGTTCGTTCCCGTCACCACGGGCATCACCGGCGCAACCGACATCGAAGTGCTTTCAGGGCTTTCAAGATGGACAGGAGATCGTCACCGGTCCCTACAAGACCCTGCGCGGCCTGAAAGACGGCGCCTTGCTGAAGACGCGACACTGCGAAACCGCTCGCACCGGTCGGTAACGCATAGTCAGGCGGAGCAACTCAAGCGGGGAGTGACTTCTTATTCGCGCCCCGCACCGGGCTGAACCGTAGCAGACGGCAGAATGCAAAGGATGAGATTCGGATGGCTTTGAACAGCACCAGTACCGTCGAAATCGAACCGCTAGTCGGCTCCGCCGAACGGCGACATGATCGTCGTCGAGGATCTGTGGCGCACCTACGACATGGGCTCGGAGCAGCAGGTCCAGGCCCTGCGCGGCGTCAACCTTCGCATCAAGCAGAACGAGTACGTGGCCATCATGGGCCCGTCGGGCTCCGGCAAGTCCACGCTGATGAACCTGATCGGCTGCCTCGACACGCCGTCCAAGGGCACGTACTGGCTCAACGGCCAGCTGGTCAGCGAGCTCGACGACGACGAGCTGGCGCGCATCCGCAACAAGGAAATCGGATTCGTCTTCCAGACCTTCAATCTGCTCTCGCGCGCCACTTCGCTGCACAACGTGGAGCTGCCGCTGATCTACAACGGCACGCCTGCGGCCGCGCGCATCGAGACGCGCCAAGCAATCTCTGATCAACGTCGGCCTTGAGTCGCGCATGAATCACAAGCCCAACGAACTCTCCGGCGGCCAGCGCCAGCGCGTGGCCATCGCGCGCGCACTGGTCAACAACCCGTCGATCATCCTGGCCGACGAGCCCACCGGAAACCTCGACTCGAAGACCGGCATCGAAATCATGGCCCTGTTTGACACTCTGCACGCCAAGGGCAACACGATCGTGCTCGTCACTCATGAGCCGGATATCGCCGAGTACGCGCATCGCGTCGTACACATCCGCGACGGACAGATCTTCTCCGACGAGCCGTCAAAGCGCTTCCGAAAGCCCTAAGCCGATCATCGGACAGATTCGAATCGCATCACCAGACCGGAGAGACCACATCTCTCCGGTTCATCTTTTTTGCGGCACTGACGATGAACCTTCTTTGGGCCCAAACCGATCGGGCCGCGAAGGCGAAACATGTCCATGCGCAGCGCCGAAGAATCTCAATTCCAGTTCACCGTCGAACGAGTCATCCGCGCCGAAGACCTGCCGATTTTCGCTTCACAATCGCAACGCGCGAAAAATGCCGTTAAGCCGAATGAGAGCCTCAACCTCGATGCTGTGATCCTTGACCACGTCCTATACGTCCTCGGCCTCAATCGCGGCAACAAGCTCCGCACCGCGCGCCAGCTCGGCATCAGCCGCTCGACGCTCTACCGCATCCTCGGCCACGATTCAATCCTCAAGCCCTGACTATGCACAGCCCGCATCAAAGGAGGTTTCGATCGGGCGACATCTTGACCTCGTGTTCTACACTCGACAGAACATCTTAGTCGCCGCTGAAAGCCTCCCAAGGTTCCGTCATGTTGAAAGCTCCGCCGTTGGTCGTCCTGGCCTCGTCGCTCCTGCTGTTTCCATCTGCCCTCGCATCGCATGCCCAGGCCGCACCTTCGGCCCCTGTCCAGGCGGCATCTGTGGAAGATCGCCGCAAAGCGCTCAACGCTCTCTTCCACGATTACTGGGAAGCGTATCTGAAGAATAATCCGGAATTCGCTTCCACGATCGGCGACACGCGATACAACGACAAGCTCTCCGACAACTCCGTGAAGGCGATCAACGATTGGCTCGCGACCGAGCAGAATTTTCTTCTTCAGCTTGTTACAGTCGATTCCGCTGGCCTCTCCGATCAGGAGAAGACCAGCCGGGACCTCCTGATCCACGACCTCACTGAAGACCAGGAAGGTGCGGAATTCAAGGAGTGGGAGATGCCCGTCAACCAGATGGGCGGCATCTACTCCGACTTCCCGCAGCTGGTTCCCCAACTCAGCTTCACAACGGCGAAGGATTACGACGACTGGATCGCGCGTCTGCATGCGATTCCCAAAGCCTTTGACCAGGTGTCCGAAAACATGTCCATCGGCATGGACGACAAGCGCGTCCCGCCGAAATTCCTTCTCGAGAAAACCCTCGAACAGGTAAAGCAGCTCGCCAATCAGAAGCCTGAAGACTCGCCCCTCGCGCTTCCGCTCAAGAAGTTCCCTGCCTCGATTTCCGCGAAAGAGCAGGACCGCATCAAGCAGGAGATGCTTGATGCTATCGGCAAGGAAGTGCTGCCCGCCTACCTGCGCTTCGCCCGCTTTCTCGAAGTCAGCTACGTTCCTGCGGGTCGCACCCAACTCGGCATCTCCGCGCTGCCCGACGGCGCAAAGTACTACAAGTTCCTCATCCGCCGCACCACCACCACCGACCTGAACTCCGAGCAAATTCACCAGATTGGCCTTGACGAAGTAAAGAAGGACGAGGCCGATATGCTGGCCATCGCACAGAAGCTCGGCTTCAAGGACCTGAAGAGTTTCGAGGCCAGCCTCAAAGACAATCCCAAGATGCATCCGGCCTCGGCCGAGGCTCTGCTCGATGCATACCGCGGCTATCTCACGCCAATGCAGGCCAAGCTGCCGCAGCTGTTCGGCCGGCTGCCCAAGGCGCCTTTCGAGGTGGCGGCAGTGCCGGACTATCTGGAGAAGACTTCAGCGCCGGCCTACTATGAGGCGGGCACCCCGGACGGAAGCCGCCCCGGGCGGATCCGCATCGACACATATAACGCAACTCAACGCAATCTCTATGGCGTGGAAACAATCGCGTACCACGAGGGTATCCCTGGTCATCATCTGCAGATTTCCATCGCGCGCGAGTTGGAAGGGATTCCGGAGTTTCGTAAGTATGAAGGCTATACTGCCTTCAGTGAGGGATGGGGCCTTTACTCCGAGCGGCTCGGGAAAGACGTAGGTTTCTATCAGGATCCGTATTCAGACTACGGTCGCCTGCAAGGGGACATCTGGCGTGCCATCCGACTCGTGGTCGACACCGGCGTGCACTCGCAGCACTGGACCCGCGAACAGATGGTGCAGTACTTCCACGATCATTCATCCATTGACGAACCCTCCGTCCAGGCCGAGGTCGACCGCTACATCGCATGGCCCGGACAGGCGCTGGCCTACAAGATCGGCCAGTTGAAGATCCTCGAACTGCGCGACCGCGCTAAGAAAGAACTCGGCGACAAGTTCGACATTCGCGCCTTCCATGATCAGGTGCTCGACACCGGCGCCTTGCCCCTCGACGTCCTCGAAGCGCGCATCACCGCATGGATCGCAACCCAGAAATCCTCCGCCCACTAGTGCCGCGCCAATACTTAATCGCTGTTGAAAGCCACTTCGAGGTTTTGTCATGTTGAAAGCCCCTGCATTGGCCGTCCTGACCTCTTCGCTCCTGCTGTTTCCAGTCGCCCCCGCATCGCACGCACAAGCCTCACCTGTCCCTTCCGCTCAGCCCGCGTCAATGGAAGATCGCCGCAAGGCGCTCAACGCCCTCTTCCACGATTTTTGGGAAGCGAATCTTAAGAACTCGCCGGAATTCGCATCTGCTATCGGCGACACAAGATACAACGACAAGCTCTCCGACTTTTCTGTCGCGGCAGAAAACCAATGGATCGCTGTCCAGCACGACTTCTTCGTGAAGCTTGCGGCCATTGATCCCGCGGCGCTAACGGACCAGGAGAAGACCAGCCGCGAAATTCTGCTGAAAGATCTCTCGGATGCGCAAGAAGCCGCCGAGTTCAAGGAGTGGGAAATGCCAATCAACCAGATGGATGGCATTTACTCTCTTTACCCTCAACTCGTCGCTGAGCTCAGTTTCCAAACGGTGAAGGATTACGACGACTGGATCTCACGGCTGCATGCGATTCCCAATGCGTTCGACCAGGTGATAACGAACATGTCGATCGGCATGAATGATCGGCGCGTGCCTCCAAAATACCTCCTGCAGAAGACACTCGAACAGGTCAAGCCGCTCGCCAATCAGAAGCCTGAAGACTCCCCGCTTGCTCTCCCGCTCAAAAAGTTCCCCGCCTCGATTTCCGCCGCAGAGCAGCAGCGCATCAAGACGCAGATGCTGGACGCAATCGACAAACAGATCCTTCCGGCATATGTGCGGCTCGCACGCTTTCTTGAGGTCAGCTATGTCCCTGCGGGCCGCACAGAGCCCGGCCTCTCCGCGCTGCCCGATGGCGCAAGGTACTACAAGTACCTGATCCGCCACAGCACAACCACCGACTTGACCGCAGACGAGATTCACCAGATTGGCCTCGACGAAGTAAAGAAAGACGAGACCGAGATGCTGGCGATCGCACAGAAGCTTGGCTTTAAAGACCTGCAGACTTTCCGCGCCAGTCTCAGAGCCAACCCCAGGATGAAGCCCGCTTCGGCCGCGGCTCTGCTGGAGGCATATCGAGGTTACCTGGTTCCAATGCAGGCCAGGCTTCCGCAACTCTTCGGCCATTTGCCAAAGGCGCCTTTCGAAGTTGTGCCGGTCCCCGACTATCTGGAGAAGACAGCATCAAGCGCGTACTATCAGCCGGGAACACCCGATGGCAGTCGGCCCGGGCGCCTGTTCATCGACACCTACAACTTCTTCGATCGCAAACTGGATGAAGTGGAATCCGTGGCTTATCACGAAGGACTTCCCGGTCATCACATGCAGATCTCAATCGCACAGGAAATGGAGAATGTGCCGGAGTTCAGAAAATTCGAGTTCTTTTCTGCGTACACCGAGGGATGGGGACTCTACGCGGAGCAGTTGGGCAAAGACGTTGGCCTTTATCAGGACCCCTACTCTGATTATGGCCGCCTTGAGGGCGACATCTGGCGGGCTATCCGGCTCGTAGTCGATACCGGCGTTCACTCAAAACATTGGACTCGAGAGCAGATGGTTCAATACTTCAACGACCACTCGGCCATTGATGAAACCGACGTGCAGACCGAAGTGGACCGCTACATCGCGTGGCCGAGCCAGGCGTTATCGTATAAGATCGGCCAGTTAAAGATCCTCGAACTGCGCGATCGCGCAAAGAAAGAACTCGGCGACAAGTTCGACATTCGCGCCTTCCACGATCAGGTGCTCGACGCAGGCGCCTTGCCGCTCGACGTCCTCGACGAACGCATCACCGCATGGATCGCAAGCCAGAAAACTGCGGCCCACTGATGCCGCACCATCACCGAGCTCGTTCTCCTATAGATCTGTCATTCTGAGCGACCGCCGTCCGCCGCAGCGGACGGCGGGAGTCGAAGAACCTGCATTTGTCTTTGGTTTCATTGCGCAGTGCCACACCATTCCACGCTTGCGAAAATTCGGAATGTGGAAGTATGATTGCCCTTCCCCAAAATTCCGTCTGCGCTGGAATCCAAGGGCGCAGGCACGGAGGGGTGCTATGAAGTCGCTTCTGGCTCTTCTGTCGTTCGTCCTGTTATCCACCGCAGCAGTCGCTCAAATCGGTCAAACTCTAGACCCGTTTGGTGACGGCCATATCAACTATCCGCGCGAATACAGTTATGCACCGGACGGTCCTTCTTTGAAGGATCTGTCGAACCTGGAGACGAAATTCTGGCAGGCTCGCGCGACCGGCAACATTGACGTTCTCAGACAGATCGTTAGCGACAACGCGATGATCGCTAGTTCCACGGGTGCAATCAACAAGAAGGAACTGATTGCAGAAGTCGAATCCGGTGACTGCAAGATCAAGAGCTACCGCCTGCAAGGATTTGTCCTCAAACCTTCCACGCCCACATCATTTGTGATCGGCTACCGCGCCGAGCAGGACGCAGTCTGTAACGGCAGGCCTCTCCCGCCGGCCCTTAGTGTCAGCGCTTCCTACATCAGAGGCGCCGAACGACGGAGCGCCAAGTGGCAAAGCATCTCCCACGAGGAAACGCCTGCATCATCGCACTGAGTAAAGCCTATGAAGGAAATAACAATGAGCAGATCGAATCGATGCGCAGCCGTGCTCCTTGCAACAGCCCTCTTGGAAATGTGCGCAATCGCACAGACCGACTCCCGAGTTTCGCCTCCATCAGGAGTGACTCAACAGCTCCAATGGAGTGGTGTTGATGTGGATGCATCGCAGTTTAAGGGTGTTCGTGACTTGGCCGTAAACGCACTCGGAATGCGCCCGGTGGTCGATCAATCCAATTTCGCGGTTCTGGTCGCCGCCAATGGGTCCTTGTTTGAGATTTACGGCCCGGGCTCATCAGATCGGCCATGGCGTCATGGTCAGGGAGGCTTGGCGGTCGGCTTTTTGACCGGCGACATCGCGGCGACTCTGAAGGCCATTCAACAATCGGGCGGTGTTCTGTTGGGCGCTCTGAATGTATTGCCGAAAGCCGGCGCCGATGGCGGCGACTATGCCTTCCAGTTCTTCAGAGCTCCAGACAACCGCGTCTATGCCATCGTTCAAAACAAGGACTATCACGCTCGCTGATCCCGAGTAAGGCCAACATCCCGGTAGGGCTTTGCAGATAAATACCCCGTGTTTCTCCATAATTGAATTGGAGATAAGAGGGTTCCGAAAGACGATCTTGAGTGGTTTCGAGCCGCTCGCGCTATCTAAGTCCTTTGCTGAGAGGATTCTGCGGCTAAGTCCAATGCTGAGAGGAATTTGGCGCCACACCCATCTCGTAACCCATTGAAAACAAGGAATTTCTTTACAGAATCCGGGGAGGGGGGTCTCCTGTGTAACCGTGAGACTGTGGAGCAAGGAACGGAGTCAGCCCGTGACCACTGACCACTGACAACTGATCCATGACCACTGTGAGCTGAAAGCAACCCTCGCCCAACGGTGCGAGTATTCTTGAAGTGAACCACTACTCTCACCCACCACAAGGAAAACCATGGCGGAGATAGCCGTTGAGGCCAACGCAACACCCGCGCAGCTGCCCCACATTCACGTGGCGGTGCTCGGCGCCGGCAAGATGGGCGGCATTCTGCTGCAGGCCTTCCTCAAGCAGAATCTCTTTGCCGCCGACCAGATCTACGCCACCGTGGCGCACGCCGAGCAAGCCATCGCCCTCAGCGCGCAATGGGGCGTCGACGTCAGCACCGACAACCTCGCCGCCGCCAAACAGGCCGACCTGATCCTGATCGGCGTGAAGCCCTTTCAGGTGCCGGACCTGATCGAACGAGATCAAGCCCGCGCTCACTCCCGCCAAGACCATCGTGTCCTTTGCCGCATCGGTGAAGACGCGCGCCATCGAAGACGCCGCGGGCATCGAGATCGCTGTGATCCGCGCCATGCCCAACACGCCTTCCGCGCTCGGCGCGGGCGTCGCCGGCCTCTGCCGCGGGCGCTTCGTCAAGCCCGAGCAGATGGATCTGGCACAGCGCATCTTCGAGACCGTGGGCCGCACCGTGATCGTGGACGAGAAGCACATGGACGCCGTCACCGGCCTTTCCGCGTCGGGCCCCGCCTACATCTACATCATCATTGAGGCGCTGGCCGAGGCGGGCGTCAAGGTTGGCCTGCCCGCGCGACACCGCAACGCAACTGGCCGCGCAGACCGTCTTCGGCGCCGGCAAGATGGTGCTCGAAACCGGCTACCATCCCGCGCTGCTCAAAGACGCAGTCACCACTCCCGCCGGCTGCACCATCGACGGCATTCTCGAACTCGAAGAAGGCGGCCTCCGCGTCACGCTTATCAAGGCCGTCATGCGCGCTACCGAACGGGCCAAGCAACTGGCGGCAGGATAGACTCGCTTCGCAAGGGGGAGCGATGAACATTCATGAGGGAGCAGAAGAATGTGCCGCGCGGGCAATGGATGATTCTCATCCCATTGACAGTGCTGCTTCTTCTAATGCGATATTGGGATCCTCGATCTTTGCACCGTGGGAGTGGCGGCTCGCTAAGCCTGATTACCGTTCCTTCCGTTTAGACCGGGCGCTCTTCTGGCTGGCTGGTTGGATCGTGGAAGGATTTGCGAAAGAAGAAGATTGAGAGCTGCGCCGAAAATCTCACCTCGAACAGGCCCATTCAACGCCCATCCTGGCTGCCCTCGCTACATCCCGGAACTGCAGGGACTGCGCGGCCTCGCCGTTCTCTTCGTCGTCTTCTACCACTGCCATCCGCGCCTCGACAGGCACATGGGTCTACGGCGCCTCGCTCTGGGGATGGACCGGCGTCAATCTCTTCTTTGTGCTCTCGGGATTTCTCATCACCTCGATCCTGCTCGAGTCCCGCGACAAGCCGCACTACTTCCGCAACTTCTATGGCCGCCGCGCACTGCGCATCTGGCCGGTGTACGTGCTTGTGCTCGTTGTCTGTTATCTGAACGCTCCCTGGTTCATCGGCCCTCCGATCTTCGACGCCATCCGCACCGCGCCCTGGTGGGCATACATTCTCTTTCTGCAGAATCTCTTTCACCTCACGCTGCCGCCGCCCATCGGCCCCACGTGGTCGCTGGCCATCGAAGAGCAGTACTACTTCCTCTGGGCTCCCGTCGTGCGCTTCCTGCGCCGCCCGCTGGATGCTGGCTCTCCTGCTCACCGGCGCGCTCATCGCCTCGCCGCTGTTCCGCCTGACTCACTTCGCATGGATCACGCCAACCCACACGCTCACGCACCTCGACGGAATCGCAATGGGCAGCCTGCTGGCCCTCGGCCTCTACACGCTGCCTCTCAGCCGCCGCATCTGGCTCATCCTCGGTCTCGCCGCCATTCCAACCGGCTTTCTCGCCGCGGCAACCATCGCCGGCGGCACGGCGTTTCTCGATTCAGCCCTCACCACCGGTTTCGGCGGAGCCGTTCTCGCCTCTATCGCGTCGACAGGCGCGCGCAATCCACTCAACGCCCTACTCCGCCGCGGCCCTCTTGCCTTCTACGGCCGCATCAGCTACGGCCTCTACATGACGCACATCATGGTCTTCGTCTACTTCGGCTGGTTCGACGCGCGCATGGACCAGTATGGCATCGCCGGGAACCTCGCCGTCGTCGCCTTCCGCCTCGTCGCCTGCACCGCGGTGGCCAGCGCGCTCTGGTACGGATTCGAGTCGCAAATCCTCAAGCTGAAGCGGCTACTTCTAGCACTCCGCGTGCATCTTAGGAGTCATGCTGTCTCACACCATGAGCCGCCGTATCGCGGCCATGTGACTCCAATCACCCTCCGCTGTAACATTCGGCTGCTAGCCTTTTCTGTCACAGGTACTTGTCTTTGCGGCGTGCTCACGATTGAAAACCTCGAGCTTTTGCCCACTTCAGATTCACTGATTCCCTAAATGAATGCGAGGAGTTTTCTCATGTCGTCTTTGCCGGTTTTGGTTTTGAACAGCGGTTCATCTTCCATCAAGTTCGCAATCTACGAAGCCGGCGACGGCCAGCGCACGAAGCTCAACGAAGGCGCCGTCGATGGCATCGGCACCGACCACGGCAAGTTCTGGATCAAGGACGCCGAGCGGCAAGAAGCTTGTCGACCAGACCCCGGCTCTGCCCAATCGCGCCGTCGCGTTCAAACTCGTTGCCGACGCCCTGCACTCGGGCGAGTTTCCTGCTCCCAAAGCCATCGGCCATCGCACCGTTTGCGGCGGCCCCACGGTGCGCGAAAACCAGCGTCATCACTCCCGAGCTCATCGACGAAATCGAAAGCTACGCCGACCTTGCGCCGCTGCATACGCCCATCGCCGTCTACATCATGCGCGAGGCGTTGCGCCTCTTCCCCGGCATTCCAAACTTTGCGATTCTCGACACCTACTTTCATCGCACGATGCCGGAAGTTGTCACGCACATGCCCATTCCCTGCGGAATATGTCGGCATGGGAGTGCGCCGCTACGGCTATCACGGCATTTCCTACGAGTCGATCATCTACCAGTTGCAGCCCAACATTCCGGACAAGCTGATCGTGGCGCACCTCGGCAATGGTGCATCCATCTCGGCGATCCGCAACGGCAAAGTGCCTCGACACTTCGATGGGCCTCACTCCCACCGGCGGCATCATCAGCGGCACACGCACCGGCGACATCGATCCCGGCGTCGTGCTGTTCATCCTGAAGCAAGATCGCCGAGACAACTCCAAACGCCGCCGAGGCTGCCGAAAAACTGGAAACCGTCCTCAGCAAGAAATCGGGCCTGCTCGGCGTAAGCGAACTCTCCAACGACATGCGCGACCTGCGCGAAGCCATCAAAGATGGAAACTCCAAGGCCCGGCTCGCGGTCGACAAATTCACCTGGACAATCGCCCGAAGTGGATCGGCAGCTTCGTTCGCGGAGCTGGGCGGGCTCGACATGCTCGTCTTCACCGGCGGCATCGGCGAAAACGACATCGCATCGCGCGCGGAGATCTGCGCCGGCCTCGGCACACTTGGCATCGTGGTCGATCCGGAGCGCAACAATGTCCGCGGCGAAGCGGTGATCTCCGCAGCGAACTCGCCCGTAACGGTGCGCGTGATTCCGCCAGCCGAAGACCTGATGATCGTGAATCACGTGGTGCGGCTGCTGGAAGCGTAGTTGCGTCGCTCGGAACACGGAGCGCCAGAATCGATCCTCGACCCGCTTAATTTACACTGGAGGGTTCGATGTGGAGCCCTCGTTCATGCACGCAGTCAGCACTTCATTAGACTTGAAACGCCTGCCATCGCCGGCCCTCCGCCGCTTTGCGTGGGCAGTGCTCGTCTACTTCATCGCCGTCATCCTTTGGGGCACGCTGGTACGCGCCACCGGCGCCGGCGCGGGATGCGGCAACCACTGGCCCCTGTGCAACGGCACCGTCCTGCAGCATTCCGCCAGCACGAACACCATCATTGAGTTCACACATCGCATCACCAGCGGGCTCTCCTTCTTCTCAGCCGTTGGACTGCTGATCTGGACATTCGCCGGCACCGTGCGCGGCCATCTTGCCCGCGCGGCTGCTGTCGCGACCGTCGCTTTCACTCTCATCGAAGCCATCCTCGGTGCGCTTCTCGTCAAGCTTGGACTGACGGCCCAGAGCCAGTCCCCGCTTCGCCCGGCCTACCTGGCGTTGCATCTTGACCAATACACTTCTGCTGCTCGCGGCACTTACGCTCACAGCTCACATGCTGAGCCGCAGTCGCGGGTATACTCCGCGGCACCATTCAGGTTGGTCGCGCCCATCGGAGCCGTCGTCGGCGTTCTCGTTGTGTTGGTCGTGGGTGTCACCGGCTCGCTGGCTGCGCTCGGCGACACGCTCTTCCCTGCGACATCGCTCGGCTTCCGCGTTGGCGAGGACTTCTCAGCCGACCAGCGGATGGCTGGTGCGCTGGCGCTGGACGCATCCCACCATCGCTTTCATCGCGAGCGTCTTTCTGATCTGGATCCTGGTGCGCGCGGCGCAGCGCTCAGCACACTGGGACAATCGCGGCCTCTCCGCCCTGGTCCTGCTGTTGCTCGCAGCACAATACGTCCTCGGCGTGCTCGACGTGGTTCTGCTCGCGCCCGTGTGGCTGCAGTTGGCGCACCTGCTCGGCGCCGACGTTCTCTGGGCCGCGCTCGTCGTGCTAACCGCGCGCCTCACGCTGCAACCGGCAGAGCGGCCGTAGCACGCATCCGTCTCGAGTCCTCGGACCCTGGTCCTAGTCCCTAGTCCCCTAGTTCCCTGGCCCCTGCTCCCTGCTCTTACTTCACCAGCACGCCCGCCGCCGGATAATTCTTCCCATTCACGCTGGCATTGATCACCGGCAACTCGGGCGTTGCTGTAAGCCACTCGATTACGCCGTCGCGCAGGATCACGGTGTCCTCGGCCTTGCCGCCGCGAATGCTCGGGTTCCATGCAAACGCCTGATTGTTGACCACGGTCTCAGTGCCGTTCGGCGTTGCCACCCATTCGCGCTCACCGTACCCCGTCGGTCCGCCCTGGTGATGGAACCGCTCTTCGCCCGGAAATCCTTCCGCCGCAGTACGCAGCCTGCGCCACGCGAAACAGCTCCGCCGAAGTCGCGCCCACGCGCGACGCATCGAGCAGGGCCGCATTCACCTGCGCGGCAGACTTGAAGCGCGCTGCCAAGCTCGCCGGGCAGTTCGCCAAAATGCACAAATCGCGTGATCGAAATCGCCAGGCCCCACTTGCGCGAGCAGAGATTCAGCATGGCGTACTGCTTCAGCCGCTTGCCGCGCGCCACCGCATGCTTGTACTTGTAAGATGCGATCATCGACCGCAAACAGATAGACCGACGGCAGAATGCCGCGGCGCAGCAGGTTTGCCGCCGTGATGGCCTCGAGATCGTACTCGCTCAGTCCGGGTTCGACCTGGTGCAGCGACTCGACGGTGGCCGCCGCTGTCTCCGCTCCCAGCCAGCGATAACGCGCAATCTCGCTCTCGCTCAGCGCGGCGCGCAGCGGATACAGGTTCACCGGTGTCAAGCCCGCTCCCGGCGTATCCGATCCAAGCGTGCCGCCTGCCAGCTTTGCAGCAGCACCTGCCGTATCGTCCGCGTACCACGGAAATAGTAACCGGCTCGAAATCCAATGCGCCGAACTCCTCATCGTGAAGCCGCGGCGCTTCATTCTCCGTGGTGAAGTAGTAGCGCTTCCCTTCCGCCGTCACCAGCAGCGAAGCCACTCCGGTCTCGCCCGGAGTCAGCACGCGCAGTTCAACCGCGCCGCCCAGTCAGCCACGCCACATTTTCGTTGCGCTTGATCAGCACGCCGCCAAGCTTCTGCGCCTGCAGCCACTCGACGAGCTTGTCATGTTTTGCATTCAGCTCCGCGTTCCACGCAGCTTGTGTCACCAGCGTGGTTCCATTCGCCACCAGGCCCTTGCCGATTCGTTTGCTCATGATTGCGCTTCCTTATCCAGTATCCGCCTCAAACAAATACGGGCGTCGACACACTCGTCAACGCCCGGCTGATTCTCAAGTCTGGTTAGTCCTCGAGGTTTGGGTGATAGTGGCTCTCCCAGCCGAGATACCGCGGCAGCCTCGTGCACCGCCTTCGATACATCGCTGAAGTTCGCGGCTACGTGATGCTCGAATCCTTCGCGGCAGATGTACTTGAGCAGCTTCTGCAGTTGCGGAATCTCCGCCACGCCCGCTCCGCCAAAGGTCTCCAGCGGATCGTCGGTGAATTTGCCCGGACCCGTATAGCCGCGCACAATGCCGCGGCGATCGTCGGTCGAGTAGCGGGCAAAGCTCATCGCGCCCGGCCTTCACGCGGCCCACGCAGGTGCCGAACGTATTCAGCTTGCCCACTGTGCCGGCGATGATCTCCTGGTAGTCCATCTTCACGTCCTTGAAGAAGTGCTTGGGCAGATTGGAGCAGTGGAAGCACACGCACTTGTTGGGATCGCTGCCGTAGTTGTTGTTCCAGTCGAGCAGCGCCGACGGCGTTCCGCTCGCCAGGGCCAGCATGTACATGCTCAGCGTGCCCGGAACATCGACTTCGCAGGCCGACGGGATGAGGTCGTTGCTCATCATGCTCATGATGGTGCAGGGCACCACGCCGAAGAATTCTTCCATCGAGGTCCAGCACTGCACGGCGCTGATGGTCACGTGAGCCTGTCTTCATCCAGCCGTCGATCACCGCGCCGAGCTTCGCCATCTTCATCAGCGCCTCTTCGGGAATCCCGGCGGTGCGTGACATACTTCTTGATCGCCGCCAGTTTGGCCTGCGCCGCATCGTCGTTGTCCTTCATGCGATTGATGCGGCCAAAGATCTCCGACAGATCAATCGTCTCGATGGTGATGCCGCTGGTCTCGAAGATGCGCTCTGAGTAGCGCACCGTGTTGAACGCCGTCGGGCGCGCGCCGATTGCGCCGATGCGCAGGTTCTTCAGTCCCTTCACGAATGCGGCAGACCGCCGAGAACCACTCAAGGTCCGCCTTGAACTCCGCCGACGTCACGCTCTCGGTGTGCAGCGTTGTCAGCGAGTAATTGATGCCGTACTGCATCATGTTGTTGCACGCGCTCATCTTGCCGCAGAAGCTGTCGCGGCGCGTCGCAATGGTCATGGCGTCGGAGCGATCGGGCGTGGCCTGCACCAGCACCGGCACCTTCAGCCCCGAAAGCCGGATCGCGTCAACGATGCCGCGCTCTTCGCCGAAGTTCGGCAGAGTTACGATGATGCCGTCGATCTCTTCCGCATGTTTCTTGAAGAGTTCGGCGCAATGCTGCGCTTCTGTGTACGTTTCCACAGCGCCATACTTCGATTGCTCAGGACCAAGCACAACTGCCCGTGCTCCCGCGGCTTCGAGAACCGAGATGAATTTCTTCACGGCCCGTCTTGGCCAGATGATCCGGGAAAAAGCCGCGATTTCCTACAATTACGCCAAATGTCATTGTTCTTTGCGCTGCCATTTTTCCTGACTCCTTCTATACCGCACTTGCAACTCAACCGTTGCGGCTCGGGCGAAAGCGAATGCTGTAGAAGAGCCCGAGGACCGTCATCAATCCACCCCACCACACAGGGGCATGAAGATTGGCCAGAACCACGTTTGCAACCTGCCCGGTAGCCAGCTCAAACAGGCCATAACCGAAAATCAGAACACCATAAACCGTCAGAAGAACGCCAATGAAGAACCAGATTGAGATATGCCCCGAATGCATCGCCAGCCTCCTTACCAGAAGTAAATGTTGAGGGCCAGAAAGAGGATGATCGCGATTACCATCCAGAAGTACTCGTTCTTGTAGAACGGAACAGGCTCTTCGGCGGGCAGCTTGGTTGCGCCGTAGACCAGGCCATCAAGCTCTGCCAACGGCCTTGGCTTGGTGGCAAGACTTACGATCACATTCACGCAGAATGGCGACGATCACCGACCAGAGGGCGCGGTACATGTTCTCAGCCATGTCCTTCGCGTCGGTCGAAATCGCCACGTAGCGTAGCGCCGAAGGATCGACCTTGACCCATGCCCAAAGCCCAATCGAGGTCAGGGTGCCAAGCAACAGCCCCCAGAAGCCGCCTTGCCTTGGTGGCACGCGTCCAGAACATGCCCACCAGCACTACGCCCAAGCAAAGGCGAGATGAAGAAGCTGAACAGCGCCTGCACGTAGTCCATAATGCCCGCGGCGCTCATTACCAGGTAGGCTGTGCCGATCGAGACGACCACGCCAAGAATCGTGGCCCATCGTCCGACTGCTACGTAGTGCTCATCCGGGGCATTCTTCTTGATGAGCGGCTGATAGATGTCGTAGGTCCACACCGCGGAGAAGGCGCTCACGTTGCCTGCCATGCCGCTCATGAATCCCGCAATCAGCGCGGTGATGCCCAGGCCCAGCAGGCCGGGCGCGCAATAGCGCACCAGCATCAGCGGCAGCACTTCGTTGTAGCTGTGCAATCCCGATTCTGGAGTGGCCAGGTTCTGACCCACCAGGTGCATCAGGCTTCCGTCGGGGTTCTGCAGTACAACCAGCCCGAGCAGTCCGGGCAGAATCACGATAAACGGAACGGCCATCTTGAAGAACGAACCGATCACCGGAGCCATGCGCGCCGAACGCAGATTGTTGGCAGCCAGCACCCTCTGCACCACCAGGAAGTCCGTGGTCCAGTAGCCGAAGCTGATAGCGAATCCCAGTCCGAAGACGATGCCGGTCCAGTGGATGCCCATCGGGTTATCGGCAAAGTGGCCCATGCTGCGCCACATGTGCGTGTAGTCGCCGGGAGCGGTGGCGCCGGTTGCAATGTTGTGCGCGAGCTTCGCCTTGAATCCCGATCCAGCCGCCCGACTCCACCAGGCCGAGGATCGGCACCAGCAGCGCGCCGCCCCAGATCAGCATGAACTGCAGACACTTCATTGAAGATGGCCGAGCGCAAGCCGCCCAGCGCCACATATGCGGCCACCGCAAGCGACGAGACGATGATGGAGAAGTTCAGGTTCCAGCCAAGCACGACCTTCATCACTTCGGCCATGGCGAACATGTTCACGCCGCTCATCAGCACGGTCATGAACGCGAATGAGAATGCGGACACCACGCTTGCGCCTTGACCATAACGGAGCTTCAGGTAACCCGGCACCGAGTGGGTCTTGCAGACGTAGTAGAACGGCATCATCACGATGCCGAGGAAGAGCATCGCGGGAATTGCGCCAATCCAATACCAATGCGCCGCGAGAATTCCGTATTGGTAAGCCGAACCGGCCCAGCCCATCAGTTCAAGCGAGCCCAGGTTGGCCGAGACGAAGCTCAGGCCGGCGATCCATGCCGTCATTTCGCGGCCGGCCATGAAGAATTCTTCGCTGGTGTTGGCCTGGCCCTTCAGGTAAAAGCCGATCCAGATCACCATGACGAAGTAAATGGCGATCACCGCGATGTCGAGCACGCTTAAGTGCGCCAGCGACGGGGCACTCAGCGCAAGAAACGTGGCGGCCGATTTTGACAAAGCGGCTGCGGCTGAGACTGGGACCGATCCGAGCATTGAGTCACCTGAGATTTGAAGCTATTGCATCCGCGCATTGTGTGGATGTTCGCTCACAAGTAAATGGCTTTACTCCAAGGGTTGTCAAGCAGCTTGGCGGTCCTGCAATCAAGAACTGCTTGATCCGGGCTGCCAGCCAGTAACCGGTTCAGATGCCTCCCAAAACAGGGAGCGCAGTGCCTGAGAAATCGTTTACCGGAGCGAGTCTACCACAATGTATGTTCCACGCAATATGAGTGTTTCCTTGAAATTTAACGGTCACTCTGCCCCGCCGCGCCCCTCGAGGAACATCACGGTCCTTGTGGCGCCGCCGGGAAACAGTCGCGCATATCCCAGCGGTGTGCATTCCACTACCTCGCCGGGCCGCTCATAATGGCCGGGAAGCCTCGCACGCCGCGACAGGTCCGCGCCTCGTCTGACCAACAATTCCGCCATAGTCAGGCCCCAGTCGCGATCCTGAGTCGCAGCGTGGAACAGCGGAGTCTGTCCGCCAATTCCCGGCTCCTCGATCTCCGCCTGCGCGTTCACATCTGCCCCGCACTCGAGCAAAAGGTGCGTGGCATCCACATTCCCGTACTCGGCAGCCACATGCAACAAAGTGGCCCCTTTCAGGGTGAGCCTGCGTGTCCCGGTCGCGCCAAAGTCCAGAGCAGGAAATCTTCGGTGAACAAGCGCAGGATCGCGAGCCAGTTTCTCTATGAGACTCTCCATCCTGCCGCGCAGCAGATCCAACACGCCGGGCTCCTCGTAACGAGTGGCCCCGCCTGCCGCTAGAAGAATCTCGATGCATTCGGCAAGATTCTCGGAACGGTAGTACGTGCCAAGCAGGTAGTCCAGAGCAGTTTCGTTGTACTTTCGACCCTGCTTGTCGCAGTTCGGATCGGCGCCGTGATCCAGAAGCCACTTCAGCGCCGCCGGTTCTACGGTCTCGCAGGGAGAGCAGATGATCGGCATGGATTCCGCCCACACAGCATTCACATCCGCGCCATTCCGCACCAGCAACTCCATCATTGGAACGCGGTAACCCATCAACGCCGCGCGCCCCAGCGGTCCGTCATCGCCTTCGTGCACATCCGATCCGTGGTCGATCATCCATTGCGCCATCGCGAGCCGTTCCTCACCCGGCGGCTCCCACGGCACGCGGCACTCAGCCACCCACGTCAGCGGGCCTCGCTTTCCATATCCCAGCGGGGCGCGATGCAATGCAGGGTTGCGAGTCATTAGTTCCTTCATGCGATCAAAATCATTCGCGTCGATGGAACACTTGAGGTCACTCACTTCCTGTGCCTGACCAAGTTCCTCAACGTGCACCTTGAGCTTTGTCCAGCTCGCAAAGCCATAGAGCCGCGCAATCATCGATTGTGCTTCGCTCAGCGTCGAAGCGTCGCCGGCCTTCAACATTTCCTTGGCTTGGTCTTTGAGATGGAGCAGATTCGGTCTGTCCGGAAGCGGAGGTGGAGTTGCAGATGATTCGGCAGGCATCGGGCCTCCTTTCATTGTTGCGCCCTGTGTCCGCAATTCGGGCCGAAAGAAGGTTCACTGCATTCAAGTGATTCGGGTGGGCTTCGAGCCCTTTCCGCGGACCCGATGCGTCCCCAACGCTGACCGTCGGCGTATCAGAGAACCCAGTCGTTTCCGCGCTCAAACTATTCTCGCCGTTGCCAATTTCCCGCTTGAATTCGCGGCTTTTCAACGATACCTTGAATCATGGGACCATCAAACCCCTTTCCCTCACATCTTTTCCGGCTTACTCCAGCTACGCCGCGGCCCCATCTTACGTCTGTCCAATCCAAAACCCACCTGAAGGAGTCGTGCCGATGTATTCGACCGTCGATCCTCTAATCTCCACCGGCATTTCTCGCCGAAGCTTCTTTCGCGTTCGCCGCCGGCGCCTCTGCGCTGGCTAGCCTGCCGATACTCACCGAGGCGCATCTCGCGCTCGCCGAACGCCCCAAGTTCGCAGACCCCAACAAGGGGATTCACATCGACGCCAACGAGAACCCGATGGGACCATCGGATGCGGCGCGCCAGGCCATGATCGAGATCATTCCGCGCGGCGGCCGTTATCTCTTTTCAACGGAAGAAGAGCTGACCGAGATCTTCGCAAAGCAGGAAGGCCTGAAGTCGGATTCGGTGATGCCCTTTGCCGGGTCCACCGAACCGCTGCACTACACGGTGCTTGCCTTCACCAGCAAAGACAGGCCGCTGGTCGTCGCCGACCCCGGCTACGAAGCGCCCATGTGGGCCGCGAAGATCTCCGGCGCATCCGTCATCAAGGTGCCGCTCACTGACCCGAAAGGCGCCGCATCGCACGACATCAAGGCCATGCTTGCCGCCGCGTCGAATCCGGGCGTGATCTACATCTGCAATCCCAACAATCCCACCGGCACCTGCACTCCGCGCAGCGATATCGAGCTATGTGGTCGGCAACGCCCCCAAGGACACCGTGGTCCTCATCGACGAGGCCTACATCCACCTGTGCGACGCGCCGCGCTCGCTCGACTTTGTGAAGGAAGGCAAGAACGTTATCGTTCTGCGCACCTTCTCCAAGCTCTATGGAATGGCTGGAATCCGCATGGGCTTCGCGATTGGCCGGCCAGACTTGCTGGAAAAGATTTCTTCCTTCGGCGGCATGAACTCATTGCCGATCACAGCGATAGCCGCAGCCAAGGCCAGCTTGCTCGATCCGAACCTCGTTCCCACGCGAAAGAAGATCATCGCCGACACCCGCGCACAGACGCTGGCATGGCTTAAGAGCGAGGGATATACAACGACGCCCTCTGAGAGCAACTGCTTCATGCTCGACGTGCGGCGTCCCGGCAAGGAGGTCCAGGCCGCATTGGCAAGCAAGGAGATGTTCGTCGGCCGCATCTGGCCTGCCTGGCCCAACAGCGTCCGCATCACCGTCGGCACACCCGACGAGATGACGGCATTCCGTAAATCATTTACTGAAGTCATGTCCAGCAACACTGCGGGCCTCGAACCGCCAAAGCTCGCGCTCAGACTCGAACAACGCCCATTCACCCACATGTCGTAAGACACGGTCAGGGATCAGTAATCAGGGATCAGTGAAAAGCTCCGCTTCCAGCGGGGCTTTTTGCTGCGTGAAGATCGAGGTGAATCTTCGACAATTCATCTTGATTGCCAGCGTTCAAAGGGACACAAGAAAATGCCGGCGGCTAAAATCAGCCACCGGCATTGTTATTTCACTGACCCTGATCCCTGATCTCTGACACTCCTAGAAGATAATCTTCAACGCGAGCTGCACGTTGAAGGGCTCACCCGGACCGATGCCCGGAGAATAGTTGCCCGAGCCGATTGTTGAGCTCGTTGTTCCGAACGCGCCTGCGAAACCGCTCGATCCGTCCCAGTAGTCGAGGCAAAGCTGGGTGCAGGCCGGGCTGGCCAGGTTCACGCGGTTGAACAGGTTGTACATCTCCGCACGGAACTGCGCATTGACCGGGAAATCATGAATATTGAACTTGGTGTTCTTGAACACCGAGAAGTCCACGTCTCCAAATCCCGGACCGGTCACATTGTTGCGTGACACGTCGCCCCAGGTTCCGGCGGCAGGCTGCGAGTATGAGTTAGTGTTCAGCCATTGAACATAGGGAGTGCTGCCGTCCGAGGGCTTCACAATCTTATGGGAGAGGCCCTCCATCGGATTGCCGGCGACGTTCGGACGCTGCACGTTCTCATCCGTTCCGCTGCTGTCCGTTGATGTGTAGACCGTGATCGGCTGGCCGCTGTTGAATGCGATCGATGCATTCACTTCCCATCCGTTGGTGAGCAACTTCATTTTCTGGAGCGACGGAAGTTCGTAATTCACGAAGCCCTTGAAGGCGTTGCGGGTATCGAAGTCCGACGGGCCGTAGTCCCCCTTGAAGTTGTAGCTATCCTGCGGCAACGCGCCGCGGTACTGCGTGACTTCATCCAGGTTATGACTCCACGTGTAGGAGAACTGCGAGGTCACATGGTGCAAGGAGGTCGTGCGGAAAACGGCCTGCAGCGAGTTGTAGTTAGAGGTTCCAATGCTTTGGATCTGGTTGATATCGGAGTAGTAGTTGCCGCCATATGAGTTGGTCGCAAATTCTCCCGGCGTCGCCGTCGATGTTCCATTCGCAATCGGCTGATTGATGTTCAGCAGGCTGAGCAGTTTGCGTCCCTGGCTGCCCACATAGCCGAACTGAAAGAATGCCTTGCCGCCCAGCGATTGCTCCACCTGGAGGCTGTAGTTGACGTTGTAGGGGGAACGGAAGCCCTTGGCCACGCTGAATGCGCCGCAGGGGTTATCCGCCGGGCAGGGATTTGATGTCCCCGGGGTGGGAATGATCTGCGAACCGTTTACGATGACCTCGTTCCCCGTGGTCGCGTTCACCACTGGATTCGGGCCGCCTGGATTGCCTTCGAGCCCGTTCGGAGCGAGATTTCCGGGACGGTTGTCGAGGAATGGGTTGGCGTTCGGCATATCGAAGAAGAGTCCTGCGCCGGCGCGCACGACCGTCCCTGGCCAGAAGCCGGGCTGATAGCTGAAGCCCACGCGCGGGCTGATGTTCGTGTATTCAGGATCGTAAATATGGTCGATATCAGCGCCCTGGAAGGCGAGGTATGTCGGCGTCGTTCCCGGACGGAAGACGGACAGGTCCTTTTTGTCGTTGTGCATCGGCTGCATGAAGTCATACCGCACGCCGAAGTTCACGTTGAGCGCGGGCGTCAATTGGTAGCTGTCCTGGCCAAACACGTCGAATGCATGTGAGTAGACAGTGCGCTCCGGGTCGCCGAATGCCTGCGTAGCTTTCGTCATGTAACCGGCAAGGAAGTTGGCCAGCGACTTGACCTTTGAATCGATCGCATAGACCGGATTGCCCTCCTCGTCCGTCGCGTCCCACGGAGAGGGGTAGTTGGTATCGAATGTGAAGCTGCCTGTCGAGTGCCGCCAGTAGAACTCGTTCAACTGCATCTGACGATATTCGCCACCGAGGCGCATCTGGTGCTTTCCGACAGTCCAGTTCACTGCATCGTCGAGGTGGCCGGTGATATCGTTGCGGCCCTCAGGAGGCGTGTTCCCCGTCGGTTCAAAGCCGGAGATCTTGATGTTCGGCGCGTTGTCGAACTGTGAACCGGTCACGAAGCCTATCGACGGCAGATCGCCAAAACCCGTCTTGGCGTCAGAAAACGTCTGGTTGAAATAGTTCACGCCGATCGTGACCGAGTTCGTGACATTCGGCGCAAAAACGTAGTTGTCCGCGAGCGAGTAGTTGTAAACGTGAATTGGTCCGATCTCGAAGTACCACGGATTCACGTCCGATTGCCCAACAGGCGCGGTCTGATTACCCTGCCCGAGAAATGCACGCGCCGAGATATTGTGCTTCTGGTTGAACGTGTGGTCGACCTTGATCACTCCGTTGTAGCTGTAGCCAAACTCCGGAGCCGGGTTTTGAATCGCGCTCAGATTTGTACCCGAGATCAGATTCGCAGGCCACAGAGAAGTGATAGTGTTCTTCATCGTCGGGTTTTCGGCAACCTCAAATTGGGACAACACACTTTCGGCGGCCGCTTGATAACCGGCATTCGGCTCGGTGCCGGAGTTACCGGTCGCAATGTTGAATTTCTGCTTCTCAAAGTTGGCAAACCAGAAAGTATGATCCTTCCAGATCGGACCGCCCAGCGATGCACCCCACTGTACGTTGGAAAGCGGCAGATCGCCCAGCGTGTTGAATGGATTGCTTACCGCGAGCGCCTGGTTGCGCTCGTAGTAGTACAGCGTCCCATGTAATGTGTTGGTGCCCGATTTCGTCACGAGATTTACCGTACCGCCGGGATTGCGCCCCACTTCGCTCGACGACTGTGTCTGCAGGCTGAACTCCGCAATCGAGTCGATCGGCAGCGTCACGCCCGCGATGTTTTCCACGCCGCCCTGATTGACCGCGGGAATGTTGTGCCACCAGTCATTGTTGTCGGAACCGTCAATCTGCCAGTTGACCTGATTTCCGCGTGTGCCGTTGACCGATCCAAACCCGCCCAGCGCGTATCCCGCAAAACCCGGGGCCGCTCCGATCATCTGCGTGAAATCGCGCCCGTTCAGCGGAATATCCTGCACCGTCGTCTCGGGAATCACCGTCGTCTGCGTCGTCGTCGTGGTGTCCAGCACGAGGCTCGACGCGGATACTTCAACCGTCTCGCCCGTTGACTCGACGGAGAGCTTCACTGGCAGCGTATAAATGACGCCTGCCGTCACAGGAACACCCGATATGACTGCCTGCTTGAATCCCTGGCCCGCGACCTTGACGCTGTACGTGCCGAGCGGCATGTCCTGGAAGGTGTAAGTACCTGCGCTTGACGATACGGTTTTATGCGATACGCCCGTGGCCGAATCGACAACCTCTACTGAGGCACCGGGCACGACCGCGCCCGATTGATCCGTAACCGTTCCATTGATTCCACCACGGAATGTCTGGCCAAAGCTGTTGGCTGGAAGTGCGACGAGCACGGCAATTGCAAGTAAGACGGCGATGAATACACTTCGAGTACGTCGATTAAGCATTGCGCCTGACCTCCACGAAAGTGACTAGAGTTGTACTGATCTACGCCCTGAAAAGAGCAAAAAACACACACTCATTGCGGGCGTTGCAACAACGCGCGTCGAAATCTTCTCTCGGAACTCTAGAAGGTTGGTATGTGCTGGATTGGGGTTCCATTCCCCACGATAGTTGGAAATCAAATAAAGAATCAATAAAGAAACCGACAATAATCCCGTTTCATTGGTTCCTGAGCAGGATATGTGCGGTGTTGGAAGCGTCTATTGGCGCATATCCCCACGGTCCAGCCGCTCAAACACTGCCCGAACCACGCGGTCGCATCGGATGGCATGAAACTCAAACGCGTGAGGAGGCAGACGCGCCGGCTCGCGCAAGGAGCTCTCCGCGCAACAGCTCATGGGCCCGATGCAGGCGGACTTTGACGTTCGTGTCAGTGATGGACAAAACTTCTGCAGTCTCGGCCGTGCTCATTTCCTCCACGTCGCGCAGCACGATCACTTCGCGATACGCAAGCGGAAGCGCCAGGACTGCATCTTCCAGGAGGGATCTCAATTCGCTGCGCACCGCATTGTCCTCCGGCGTGGGTAAATCCGAATGAACACCGGCATGGCTCCTTCCTCCCCGTCGTAGGGTTCCGGGTCCAGCGGTTCGAGCTTCCCGCGTGCAGCCAATCGCTTGAGTGCTTCGTTCACGGCAATTCGAGTAAGCCAGGTTGAGAATTGCGCGCGACCCTCGAATTGTGAGAGGTGCTCATAAGCGCGTACGTAAGCCTCCTGCATGACGTCCTCGCATTCTGAATCGTCGCGAATAATGCACCGTATCGCGCGATATACGCGCTGATTGTGACGACGCATGAGCAGTTCGAACAAGATCGCCTCGCCGGCGAGAGTGCGCTTGACAATCTCCTCGTCGTTCACGCCCTCAGCTCGCGCCCTTTCCATGCGGAAAAGCCCGTCATCATCCTCCTCGCCAAGTCTCTACATATTGGAGCGGCCAGGGCCCCAGACGGTTACAACGATTCTCGGTGTAACCAATTCGGCCCCTCCCGCTCCATTGAGTAGTGGAGGTGGATCTTGCAATCAAGTTCTCGACTCAACCACGCATGGTGGACGCTGCGCATTGGATTGGGACTAGGCCCGGTATTCGCTGGATTGGACAAGTTCTTCAACCTGCTTACCAACTGGGATATGTACCTGAATCCCGTCGTTCCGCGGTTGCTCCACGTGTCGGCGCCAACACTCATGCATTTTGTGGGCATCGTTGAGATTGTCGCGGGTGTCCTGGTGCTTAGCCGCTTCACTCGCTACGCGGCATACATTGTCATGGCTTGGTTGTGGGCGATCGCGGCTAGCCTGATCTCCCAGGGAATGTTCCTCGACCTTGCAGTACGAGACATCGAAATATCGCTCGGGGCCTTTGCCCTGGCGAAGCTGACAGAAGTCCGGGAACTGGCCTTCCTCGCGAGCGATTCCGCAACAAACCACGACATTCCTGAAGCGAATACGGTTCATCACCACGCGTGAACAACATGCAAATCAAATTCCCAACCAGACAAGGAGTCCAAATGATGAAGAGAATTTCGGTGCTAATGCTCGCAGCCCTTTCGTTGCCGGCCCTCGCGTCCGCCGAAAGCTGGACCAATGCTCCAATCATCGACACGCAGTGCTCGACCAAAGCCAAGGCCGATCCTGACTCACACACCCGCGATTGCGCCTTGACCTGCGCCAAAGGCGGATTCGGTATCCTTGACAAGAACGGGGAATATCTCAAATTCGACGCCAAGGGAAACGAAGAAGCAATAAAGCTGTTGCAGAGCACTTCGAAGAAAGACCACCTGCGCGTGAACGTCACCGGCGAGAAAGAAGGTAGTGTCATTCACGTGCAGTCGCTAAAGATGTGAAAGATGCTCTGAGCAGCACTGGCCAGATCCGGCGTGCACTCATGCTTCGCCGGATCGCTTCTGCCGGGTTCGCTGCCGGCTGGGGGCATCTCTCAGTTCGGTAACACTGTGACCGTCATCTTCTGTTTGATATTGCGGGCCAGCTTTTCGATCGCTTCAGCTTTGTGGAGCGTGCTCTGCGACACGGTGTCCTTGTCAGTCCCGTCGATCTCGGCCTTCAGGTCGGATGCCAATTGCAGCAGCTTTGTGCTGTCATCGGTGACCTGTTTCTTTCGGAGGGAATTGATTGCCTCGAAACCCTGTTGGCTCGTGTGATCCTGGCGCATCCGCTCCTGGTCGCTGAAGTCCGGCTGCCGGTTTAGAAACTCCGGCACATTCCTCGGAGTGCTCGGCGGGGAGTTTTGCAGGAGCGCCCTCCCAACCACTGGGATCATCACAACTGCAACCAGGCCGATCAAGATACCGGTCCGGTGTGCTCTCGGCCATCGCAGGGAAAGCATTCGGGCCGATGTAGCCAGAGGGAGTCGCATGGGGACCTCCGAGAATGCGACGTTTTCATCCGAGTGCCTCAGCTGTCAAGACCTTCCCTTCGCAAACTCATAAAGACCTGAAAACAAGGGAGAGGAATGCGGTGTCCACTATGAGCAACTTGCAAGTTAATTTTGAAACTGGTTTGGAAGACCTTTTAAAAACGATTTCAAAGGAGCTGGCTCCCAGTGCTGGAAGGATCCTTGCAACCTGGCGAAAAAGGAAACTAAGCCGTAAGACGCTCAAGCTGGTCAGGCTTGGCAATGGTGAGGCTCGCGCCCTTGATGATGATCCACTGATCGCGTCGGAACTGATTCAGCAGCCGCGTGACTGTCTCGCGCGAAGTTCCAGCCATATTGGCAATCTCTTCGTGCGTCAGCGCCATCGTGAAACGGATCTCCGGTTTGCCGCTCGATGCCTGGCGTCCCCAGTCAAGCAACAACCGAGCCAGCCTTCCCGCAGCCGAGCCGGAAAGCGCCAGGCGCTTGGCGTCATGAAACACCGTCAGATACTCGCCCGAAAGCGACTGCGCTGCATGCATGCTGGCAATTCCGTGCCGCCCGAGGAAGTCGACAAACTCCTGCTTGCGAATCGTTTTCACCTGGCAGGGTTCAATCGCTTCAGCGGTTACTTCATGTGGGACATTTGCAAGCACCGCGCTCAGCCCCATCACATCGCCGGGAGCTGCGATCTTTAGAATCATCGTCTTGCCGTCACGCGAAGTGGAAGAGATCTTGACCTGGCCGAAGCAGATGATAAAGACGTTTCGCGCTGCATCGCCTTCGGTAAACAGCTTTGCGCCACGCGCGTGGCTCATCATGATCCCGATATTGTCGAAATCCCGGAGTGCATCCGGAGTGAGGTTACAGAACATCCGCAGATGGCGGTGCTCGCAATTCAAACAATCTTCAGGAGGGTGATGAGGGTGAGATCCGGCCATACTTATGTTGAGCTTCGAATTAAAGTATAGCGCAATTCCCCGGAGCACAAGCTGAGGCGCGTATTTTTTCCCTACGGTTACAGAAGCATTTTAACGAATGCGAATTCGCGGAACGATCCTGCCTCAAATCCAAATTAAACACCCGCTGAACGTCGACGGGTTCCCCCCAACCGGCTCACACAGCACATCGCGTACGCTCGCGAAACTTCGCGTGCCAGCTCTTCCAGGAGCTGCATTCTCAGCGGAGGGTAAGCCTGAAAGGCCTGCCGCAGCGCTTCAATCGGCAGAAGAAGCGCGGACCCCGGACTTTGAGCTGTCAGGGTGTAGGTGTGGCTCCCATCGCTCAACACAGCCGCCAGTTCCACCAGCTCGCCCGCGCGGACTGAACCAAGCAGAACGCGCGACTCGATCCGTTCCGCTTTGCGCTGAAGGCTTCCCGCAATAACAACCCATAGGCCGCGGCACGGAGCGGATTGCCGGAAAATGCTGTTTCCCACGTCGAACTCGACGCATTCAGCAGAGGCATTCAGCAGGCCTGCGACCGCCGGAGGGCACGCCAGCAATTCCGCAAGCGGGTGAGCTGCCGCGCAGTCCCCTCGATCGGTGCTTACCTCTGGTTCCATGGCATCTCCCCTTGCATCCATTGCTTCAACATGTTCCCGGCGTTACCACTTTTCGATCTCTCTGCGGCTTTCACGTCAAGAATGCGTCTCGTCTTGCGGACTTGCGATGTACCAGATCCCATGTCCAGTAACCTGTTCAGAAAAACAGTTACTCAAAAAACGAATAGTGAGAGCGGACTCACGTCTCGTCGTGACTCCGCCAGGGCTACGCGCTTGCATCGGCCAGTACTCTCCGACTGCCTCAACTGGCCGACACGGGCACACAGACTTCCGTTTCGGTTGTGGCCTGTGCGGCTTCGGGAGGCACGCACAGCACCGGCACGCGCGAGCGGGCCAGAAGTGTGAACGCCGTGCCATGTGGACCGGGTGTATCGCTTGCCCGCTTTACGCCCACTACAAGCACGCTGGGGTGATACTGTCCGATCGCTTCTTCCATCACGTCTGCAGGCTTGCCGTCCTTCACAACACAGCGAACAGGAAAGCGCCCGCCGGCTTGTATGCCGAACTGCTCGAGCGTGGTCTCACCGGGGTTCAGAAATGCAGCAGCCTCGGCAGGCCGCCTCGCATGCACAACCACAAGAGTCCGATGAAATGTCTCTGCAAGAGAGGAGGCGGTGGCCACTGCCGCTGCAGTTGCTTCGTTCTTTTCCATCGCCAGCATCACCGGACCGCCCGGAAGAGGACGATATGGTCCGGCGTTATAGTCCGCCGCTACAGCCAGCACCGGGCACGGCGCCAGGCGCACCAGTTGCTCGGCAACAGCGCCAACTACCACTGGACCAGCTCCCAGTCTTCCCTCTGTCCCGATCACGATCAGACCGGCATCGTACTGCCGGGCCACATCCACCAGCATCTGAGCTACCGTGCCCTGTCGAATCTCAGAATGGCTGTGAATCCCTGCGTTGACCAGGTCCTTCGCCATCTCGTCCAGCACGGCGCGCGCCTTTTCAGGCAACGTCGTCAACACCCGGCTCGGAACACCGATCACCGATGCATAGTCAAGGGGATCAAGCCCGTGCGCAAGAATGATGCGCGCGCTGTAGCCCGACGCCAGTTTGCGCGCATACTCGAGAGCCGCTTCCGACCTGCCGTCCAGGTCCGTGGCCACGACAATAGTCTTCAAACCAGATGCAAAGCTCATCAACGCTTCTCCGCGCAGAGCCTCCACCCAAACGCAAATTGTGATTTCGCTACGAGGCCCATGGAAACAGAGTCTGCGCCCGGAAAGGCCGGGTATCAGTGACCACATTCACCCCGCACTGTGACAGTGATCACAACCCGCTAAAAATCAGCGCTTACTTGCTGGACGCCAAAATCGATGAAGGCACATCGAGTACCGGCCCTCAGGTATATGCGCGAGGCGGATACGTTAGCCTGTTGCCGCCATGATCCGCACAGGCATCGGATCCGCCTTTGAACCGCTCACTCGTCTTCGGATAAGACTGTTCTCTCCACGATCGCGCGCAGTGATCGCGCCGCAAGTTCCTCATCACCGCACGCCTCAACAAGTGCGTCGTAAAACTCAAACGAAGTCAGCGCATGAAGCGCATGGATTCTCTGCTCTGTGTCCTTCTGCGATCCGTTTGGCCCGAGCAGGCCCACTACCCTCGCCGCCGCGCCTTTCCGCCGCTGATTCCGCGCCGCCACTGCCGCGCCAAACTCCGGGTCGATCGCTGCGATCCCGTGGATGCGGCGTAATAGCAGCCTGTCTTTCTTCCAGAATCCGCTGAAGATCTCCACGAAGCCGTCCAACATCTGGCTAGCATCCTTCTGCTGCATCACGAACTGCATGCGTTCCATGCCACCGCTGGACGCAAGCTGGTCAAAGAGTGCTTCAATTACTCCGCCCTTCGTCCCAAACAGATTGTGGATGGTCTGCCGTGTAACACCGCCTTCGCGAGCAAGGCCGTCCAACGTGAAATTCAGGAATCCCTGCGATTCCAGCATCCCGCGCGCCGCTGCAAGCACGCCCGCCCGCGTCCGGTCAGAGGCCTCCTGCCGTTTCCCCAACGAGTACGGGCGCTTACAAGGAACCTTCCTGATGGTCACGCTGCAATTCTAGCCGCTTGCAATTTAATTTTACAAGATGTACAGTAAATTTCAGCCTAGGATTCCTGATCCCGAGGGCTCCCGAGCAATGGCCAAAGCGCTTCAACCCGCAACCGCAGCCGCGCCGGCAACGAGGCCGTTCCCCCTCTGGATACACAGCGGCTTCTTTGTCTGCATCGCAATCTCTGTGGCCGTAGTGATTCGACGTCTCGCCGCTCTCGCGCACCCGTCGCCGTCCGGGCCGCCGCAGATGGTTCAGCTCGACGCACTCTTCGCATCGCATGCTGCTCTTACGTTGGCGCACATTATTCCCGCACTCCTCTTCGTCCTTGCGATCCCGCTCTATTACACGCGCCGGTTTGCCGACGATTCAAAGACCCATCTCCGGATTGAACGATCCGTCTTTCTCCTTGGCGCCATCATCGGCATCACCGCCTACGCGATGAGCACGCATGCGGTCGGTGGGTGGATCGAGCGCTCGGCAGTCCTTTTCTTTAACAGCCTCTTCCTCTACGCGCTCTCTCGGTCGTTCCTTTACCTGCGCCATCAGAACCACTCGTTGAGCCGTCGCTGGATGACTCGAGCGATCGGCGTTCTCCTTGGGATCGCAACCACGCGGCCAGTGATGGGCGTCTTCTTCGCAACAAGCCCTCTCACTCACCTCGAGCCGAAGGACTTTTTCGGTATAGCCTTCTGGATCGGCTTCTCAATCAACACGCTGATCGTCGAGCTTTGGCTCCGGCGATCGTCAACAGCACGCTTGCTGGAGCCCGTTCACCGTCATAACTGATAGCGGCAGACTCGCGGACCGTCAGGCTCAGATCTTGAGATAGATCTTCCTTTTGTACATCCAGTAGAGAATTACCCAGTAGGCAAGCAGCGTCAGCGCTCCGAGGAAGAAAGGCTCAAGCGCCGTTCCCATCAGATTCAGGAATCTCATACCGAGATGAATGCGGAAGCTGCTCTGAATGAATTCCTCAAAGAGATGCGCTATCAGATAGGCGGCAATGGAATTCATTCCCACCACCACGAGCGGAAACACAATCTTCCTGTGCTTTCGCACCTCCACGATCCACGAGAACGCGGCCAGAAACAAGAAGCACACGCCACCACTGAACAGAGTCCATGAAGGCGTCCAGATTCGCTTCACGATTGGGCAGATCCCTGCAAAGTGCAACAGCAGTCCCATTGCCATCAACCCTGTCGCCACCAGCACAAACCTGCGCAGCGGAATCCTGGGCGCCGACTCGAGGAACCACCGCCCCGCGATCGCTCCCAGCAGCATCGTTCCAAGCGTTGGAATGAAGCTCAGCGTCAGGTAGCCGCCGTCGTTATACGCAAACCGCCTGGTCCGCGGAAGCAGATTCAGAAACCACACATCGAACGCGTTCCCAAAGTTGCTGTTCTTGTTCCAGTGCGACGCAAAGCCGGTATAGATCTGGCCCTTCCAGTCGGGCGGTACACCAACAGCGGCGTAATTGAAGTTCGCTCCGGGAGCAGGATAGAGCGCCCACGCCAGCCAGTAGCCGAAGAGTAGTCCGCCAAGCGCAATCCATTGCCAGCGTGGCCGCGCATACGCCAGCAGAAATCCAAATGTATACCCCAGGCCAATCTGCGTCAGCGTGTCTTCAAACGTGTAGTACGTGATCGGTCCCGCCATCGACCGCAGAAAAATGCCAAGCGCAATCAGCACAAAGCTGCGCCAGATTGTATGCAAGAGAGAGTGCCTGAACGTCTCACCCTTTCGCTGCCTGCTTCGGATTGAGTAAGGTAGCGAGACGCCGGCCAGGAATGTAAATCCCGGCTGAATGGTATCGTGCAGACTCATGCCGGCCCATTCCACGTGCGTCTGGTTATAGGCCAGCCATCGCCAGATCGTGCTGTTCGGGAAAGAGCGCGCCACCTCTGCAAAGCGCAGCACCTCGCCCATCATCAGCACCATGACTAGCCCGCGATAGGCATCCACCGCAAGGTTGCGCTGCGGAGCTTGTACTTCGCGCGCAATCCCTCCGGTACTCTCTTTCCCAATGCTTGCAGCTTCGCTGGCAGCCACACTCATCTGTCCGCTCCTCGGCACACACGGAAAAGCCCGCTCAACTCCCGAACCCCGAGCCCATCCATGCTACCGGAATGGGGCTGTGGTCAGCGGAGACTCTTCAGAGCCGGATACAGCTTGCGCCATTGCGCGTAGCCCTTCTTGTAGGCCTCCAGGTCCGCCGCATCAGGCGCAATGCGCTGCGCCACTTCGATCGCCTGTCCGCAGGCTTCATCCAGATTCGCCCAGTGCCCGATGCCCACACCCGCCATCAGCGCGCAGCCGAACGCCCCGCCCTCTTCCGCAGTCAGGACTTCCACCGTGTGTCCGTAGACCCCCGCCTGAATCTTGCGCCACAGCGGCCCGCGCGCTCCGCCGCCGCCCAGCCGGACCGCGCTGACCGGAATCCCAAGCTCCGCAAACAGCGTGAACGTGTCCTCGAGCGAATACGCCACGCCCTCCAGCACCGCGCGGACGAAATGCGCCGCCGTGTGTATCGTGCTCGACGCCCGCAAACGCCGCACGCACCTCCGGATCGAGATGCGGTGTCCGCTCACCCAGCAGATAGGGCGCCCACATCAGCCCCTCGCTTCCCGCCGGAACCTTCGCCGCCGCCGCGGACAGCCCGTCATAGTTCTGCCCTGCAAAGAAGGTCTCCTTCAGCCATCGCAGGCTCAGCCCCGCCGACTGCGTCACGCCCATCACGTGCCACACTCCCGGCACCGCGTGGCAGAACGTGTGCAGCCGTCCCTTCGGATCCTTCGTCGGACTCGCCGTCGCCGCAAACACCACGCCCGAAGTCCCGATCGTCGCCGACACCGATCCCGGCTGCAGAATTCCCATGCCCACCGCGCCCGCGCCCTGGTCTCCCGCTCCGGCCACCACCGGCGTGCCCGCGGCCAGCCCCGTCAGCCCCGCCGCCGTCTCGCTGATGCGCGCGCATACCTCCGGCGACTCATACAGCTTCGGCAGCCAACTCTCCGGAATCCCTGCCGCCTCGGCCACTTCCTTCGACCAGCGCCGGTGCGTCACATCCAGCAGCAGCGTTCCCGACGCCTCCTGCACGTCGATGGCAAACTCGCCCGTCAGCCGATAGCGCACATAATCCTTCGGACACATGATGTGCCGCATCTTCGCGAAGATCTCCGGCTCGTGCGTCTTCACCCACAGCAGCTTTGTCAGCGTGAAATTCGGCAGCGCCGGATTGCAGGTCAGCTCGATCAGCTTTTCGTAGCCGATCTTTTCGGTCAGCCAGTCGCACTCCGGCTGCGTTCGCGTGTCGCACCAGATCAGCGACGGCCGCAGCACCTGCTCCGTTCTCATCCAGCATCACCGCGCCGTGCATCTGCCCGGTCAGGCCGATCGCAGCAATCGGCTCATGCGGCTCCGGTGCGGCGGCCAGCGCAAAACGAATCGCATCCTGCGCCGCTCGCCACCAGTCCTCAGGATCCTGCTCCGCCCATCCCGGGTGCGGAGTCCGAAAGGGTGCATGGTCGCTCGAAGCACCGCTGATCAACTTCCCGGCCGCATCCACCACCACCGCGCGTGTTCCGCCCGTGCCCACGTCCATTCCAAGGAACCACATCTCCGCAATCTCCCTTTGTAAATCGGTTTTCTCTGCGCCCGCAGCATAGCAGCTTTTCACCTGTGCGGAAAGGCTTCCTAATTCGTCACATCCCCGGAACTCTTCTTCGATCCTCCACGTAGCTCTCTCGGAATGGTCCAGATCATTGCAGTCATTGACCCGATGACCGGCCCGATCTTAGCACCCTGTCAGGAGAACACCCGATGTCGCACTTGAAAGGCCACTTCACGCATGCTCTTAGGCGGCTCGCCCGCGCGCCACTATTTACGGCGATCACGCTCATTACACTGGCCGTCGGCATCGGCGCAAACACCGTCGTCTTCAGCGTCGTCGAGGGAATTCTCCTCAAACCACTCGCCTATCCGCATTCCGACCGCCTGATCGGCGTGTGGCACACGGCTCCCGGCATTAACTTGCCGAAGATCAATATGGCGGCGTTCCTCTACTTCATTGACCGGGAGCAAAACAAAACCCTCGAGGACATCGGCATATACAACCGCGCTGACTTCAGCATGACTGCCGGCGCACAACCCGAGCAGGTACACGGCCTTGTTGTCACCGATGGCACGCTTCCGCTCCTCGGCGTGGAGCCCGTCAAAGGACGACTATTTACCCGGCGAGATGATCAGCCGAAGGCGCCCAAAACTGTCGTTCTCACGTATGGCTATTGGCAGCGCCACTTCGGCGGTGGCTCTGTCGTTGGCCGCACCGCAAAGCTCGACGGTGAAGCGCGCGAGATTATTGGAGTCCTGCCCAAGGACTTCCGCTTTCTCGATCAGAACAATCTCGACCTCATCGTGCCCATGCAACTCAATAGAAGCGAAACCAAGCTTGGCCAATTCAACAATGAGGGGTTCGCGCGGCTCAAACCCGGCGTCACGATAGAGCAGGCGAGCGCCGATCTTGCGCGGCTCATTCCGGTCGCCATCCGCAGTTTTCCTGCGCCACAAGGGTTCAGCGCCGCGATCTTTGAAAAAGCAAATTTCGGCATCGACCTTCACCCACTCAAGAACGACGTTGTCGGTGACGTCGGCAATGTTCTCTGGGTGCTGATGGGTTCGATTGCCGTAGTTCTGCTGGTGGCATGCGCCAACGTAGCCAACCTGCTGCTGGTACGTGTGGAAGGCCGCCGCCAGGAGCTTGCCATCCGATCCGCGCTGGGAGCAGATCGCAAGAACATAACCGCGGGCCTGCTTCTGGAAAGCCTTCTGCTGGGATGCGCCGGCACCGCCATCGGCCTGATGCTTGCCTTTGGCGCGCTCCGCATCCTTGTTGCCGCCGCGCCCACAGGATTGCCTCGCCTCCATGAGATCGGCATCGACGTGCCGGTCCTGCTCTTCGCGGTTGGGCTCGCGCTCTTCGTCAGCTTCGCAATCGGCATGATCCCAGTGCTTAAATACTCGGGTCTAAGCACCAGCACCGGACTGCGCGAGGGCGGACGCTCCCTCAGCCAGAGTCGCGAGCGTCACCGCGCCCGCAAGGTGCTCGTGGTCGTTCAGGTGGCGCTGGCGCTCGTGCTGCTCATTTGCTCCGGCCTCATGATTCGCACCTTTCGCGCGCTCGTGCGCGTGTCGCCGGGATTTAGCGATCCCGCCACGCTTCAGGCCTTCGACATCTACATTCCCGAAACCCAGGTTCCTGACACACAAAAGGAGCGGGTCGTGCGCACCGAACAGGCCATTCTGAACCAGCTGGCCGCTATTCCCGGCGTCTCCTCTGTGAGCATCACCTCGGCCATCCCCATGTCCGGCAACCGCAACTTCGATCCAGTCTTTTCGCGCGATCGCGTCTACAAAGAAAGCGAGATAGCGCCCCTGCGCCGCTTCAAGTTCATTTCGCCGGGGTCCTTCTCCACCATGGGCATTCCGCTCGTAGCAGGCCGCGACATGACGTGGCCCGAAGAATTCGAAAAGCGACCGCTCGCAATCATCTCTGAGAATTTCGCCCGGGAATACTGGGGCTCGCCCGCCAACGCCATCGGCAAATTCATCCACGTCGGCTCCACCGATCCATGGCACGAAATCATCGGCGTTGCCGGCAACGTTTACGACGATGGCGTCAGCCAGGCTCCCTCAACCGCGGTCTACTGGCCTCTCTTCCAGGACAACTTCGAAACGCAAAAGGAAATGGTGCAACGCTACGTGAGTTTTGCGATCCGATCGCCCCGTGCCGGCTCTGCCGCCTTCATGAGCGAAGTGCAGAAGGCGGTCTGGTCCGTCGACTCAGACCTGCCTCTGGCCGACGCGACAACTGTCGGTGAGCTCTATACCAAGTCGATGGCCCGCACATCCTTCACGCTCATCATGCTCTGCGTCGCAGGCAGCATGGCGCTGCTGCTTGGCATCGTCGGCATCTACGGCGTCATTTCCTATGCCGTGTCTCAACGCACGCGCGAGATCGGAATCCGCATGGCGCTCGGAGCACAGCGCGAAGCTTTAACAGGCTTGTTTGTTCGCCAGGGCATGATGCTTACCGCAGTCGGAATCGCGTTCGGCCTTGGGGGCGCATTCGCGTCTATGCGCCTCATGTCTTCACTCCTCTTCAATGTGAGCCCCATCGACCCGTGGACCTACGCCCTCGCAGCTGCGTGCGTCATCGCAGTCTCCTGGCTTGCCTGCTACCTGCCATCGCGCAGAGCAGCCGGGGTAAACCCCGTAAACGCCCTGCGCGCTGAATAGGGTGCCCCATCCAAGCTCTGCTTGGGTGGGGCGCGTCCAACCAGCCACAGGATGTCATACCGCCATGAGAGACGCCTGCCCGTACTGTGACCCCACTCACACGCGCGAAATCAACCCCGGGTGACAATGGAATCGTTAGGCCGACAGGGTTCCCCCGGCGTCGGCGATGGAGAGGAACACCCATGAGCGATCTTGCCCCCCTTGCCGAAGCTGTCGCAGTAGACCCACTTGTCGGCCACCCGGCTGACTATCACGTCTTCCACAAGTTCCTTGAGCGCTGCAAGTCTTTGCCCGCCATCACCACTGCTGTCGTGTGGCCGCTATCGGACGTGGCGTTGAGAGGCGCGGTGGAGGCCGCCGAAGCCGGCCTCATCGAGCCCACGCTGATTGGCGACGAGGCATCAATGAGAGCGCTTGCCGTCAAGATCGGCGTAGATGTGAGCAGGTACCCGATTCTCCAGGCCGATACTGAACGTCAGGCCGCCGAGATCAGTGTGGCCATGTGCCGCAGCGGCAACGCTCAGGCCTGATGAAGGGCAGTCTGCACACTGACGAACTGCTCAAGCCCGCGATGAGGAGCGACACCGGCCTGCGCACCAGCCGCCGCATTTCCCACGTCTTCATCATGGATACTCCGGCCTACGCGCGCACCCTGCTGATCACCGACGCCGCCATCAACATCGAGCCCGAACTCGAGGACAAGATCCACATCGTGCAGAACGCCATCGACCTGGCGCACGCCCTCGGCATTCCCGAGCCCAAGGTCGCACTGCTATCCGCAGTCGAAACCGTGAACCCCAAGATCAAGTCCACTCTCGACGCGGCCGCATTGTGCAAGATGGCCGACCGCGGCCAGATCACCGGCGGAATCCTCGACGGCCCGCTCGCCTTCGATACCGCCGTCAGCGCGAAAGCCGCCAGCATCAAGAAGCTCGTTTCGCCCGTAACCGGCCAGGCCGACATCCTCGTCGTTCCCGACCTCGAGAGCGGCAATATGCTCGCCAAGCAGCTCGAGTACCTCGGTGGCGCGCAACTCGCCGGCATCGTGCTCGGCGCCAAAGTTCCCACCATCCTCACCAGCCGTGCCGACTCCGCTGAAACACGCCTGACAAGCTGCGCAGTGGCCGTGCTGCTCCATTACGACGCTCATCCGATTGGAAAGGAATAACGAAGTCATAGGCTCTTCGCCTCGTTTTCATCGAGTAAAGGGCGCCGATTCCAACCAGGATCGGCGCCTTTCAGGTTGACGAAGAGACCTTCGTCTTGAAAGAGCGCGACTGGTAGATCGGGGCTTCAGGCCTGATTGCCGCAAGACCAGGACGTTGGCATGCTCTTTCAGCAATCCTGCCGCCGAGCGAACCTCCTCCCTGCGTGTGCGCATCAAAGTTCTTGCACAGGGAAGTCACAGACCATCCATTCCGGATACGCCTGAATCCCCTTCTCTGCCGAGGATTTTCGCTATGCCTACGCACGTGCATGAAAAAGAAACAAAAGCAGCCCGGCTCGCTGTCCCCGACGGCTTCTCCGTCGAAGAAATCAAGAACCTCTCCAGCGCCTTGAACGCACTGCTGGCCGATACATTCGCCCTTTATCTCAAGACCAAAAACTTCCACTGGCACATGAGCGGCCAGCACTTCCGCGACTATCACTTATTGCTCGATGAACAGGCGACGCAGATCTTCGCCATTGCCGACGATATCGCCGAGCGCGTGCGCAAGGTGGGTGGCACAACCGTCCGTTCCATCGGACACATTGCGCGCCTGCAGCGGATCCATGATAACGATGAGGATTTTGTCGGTCCCACCGAGATGCTGCGGGAACTCCACAAGGACAACAAGGCTTTCGTCGTAAGCCTGCGCGCAGCCCACGAAGTGGCAGACAAAGCCGACGACTACGCCACCACCAGCATGATTGAGATCTGGATCGACGAGGCAGAGCGCCGCGCATGGTTCCTGTTCGAAGCCACCCGCTAGACCCGTCTGTGACTTACTAAAATGAGGGTGTCCCCATCCAGGTGAAGCTTATGTTTTTTGTCGCTTGGATGGGACTTCATCAATCGACTCGCGCGCCAGGAGCTGGTAGATAGGAAGAAGCTTCTAACTGAATCCACCTACACACTCAACTGATGCCTCACGTCTGCGCCGCGAACCCAGAAGATCACGTCCGTCGCAATATTCGCCGCATGGTCCGCAATCCGCTCCAGGCTGCGCGACACCATCAGCCCATTCATCGCCTGCTGCGTATAGCATGGCTGCTCCTGGATCATCTTCAGCAGCTCTTTCTGCGCGTCCTTGTTCATGCGGTCGATCTCGTCGTCCATCTCGCGCACCGCGTCTGCCGTGCGCGCGTCGCCTTCAAGCAACGCAAGAATCGCCGTCCTGATCATGTGCCCCGCAAAATCACCCATCGCCTTATAATCAACCGGCAGCTTCACTGCCTCAGTCTTCATGATGTCCCGCGTGCGGCGTGCAATCCCCATCGACTGGTCGCCAATCCGCTCCAGATCGCCGTTTATCTTGATTACAGCAAGGATGAATCGCAGGTCGATTGCCATCGGCTGCTCCTTCGCCAGCAGCTCATAGGCCATCTCATCCAGTTCGCGCTCCGCAGAGTTGATTGCAGTCTCATTCTGTTTCACATAGGCGCAAAGTCCCGGATCCCGCTGCACGTAAGCATCCACCGCGGACTCGACCGACTGCTGCGCCAGCGCAGCCATGGCAAGCATCTTGTCCTTCAGTTCGGCGAGCTGAAGATGAAAGTGAATCCGAGGCACGAAGAATCTCTCCTACAAACGATTGTGCATCAAGCTGTGTTACTGTGTGACAAATTTCCTTCTATGCACCTCAATTGACACGCCTTGCGCACCTCCCGCGGTGTTCAGACGCGCAAAGCCAGCATTAGATGTTTCAGGCGGTCAATTGGTTGGACTAGGCTATTAGAATGAGCGCCACAGCCCTGACTCCCTCTCCGATGCTGACCTTCGATCCCGCACATCACCCGCAGCGTCAGATCTACAAATTGATGACCGGGATCATCGTCCCCCGCCCTGTCGCGCTCGTCTCCACCATCGACGCCAGCGGTGCTGCCAATCTCGCTCCTTTCAGCTTCTTCTCCGGCGTCGGATCCGCGCCGCCCACCGTGCTCTTCTGTCCCGCCCTGCGTGCTGCCGGCTCCGGCCCCAAAGCGCAGCGCAAAGACACCTTGCACAACGTCGAAGAAACCCGCGAGTTCGTCATCAACGTCGTCAGCGAAGCCATCTCCGCGCAGGCAAACACCACCGCCGCCGAGGTGGCGCCTGAAATCGACGAATTCCACCTCGCGGGCCTTACACCGCTTGCCAGCGAAGTAGTTCGGCCTCCCCGCGTCGCCGAGTCCCCCGCGCAAATGGAGTGCCGACTGCTCCAGGTGATCTACACCAGCCATGCTCCAGGCGGCGGCGTCATCGTCCTTGGAGAAGTCGTCCGCTTCCACGTGCGCGAAGATCTCGTCGAAGACTTTCGCGTTGATCCCGCAGGCCTCGACGCCGTAGGCCGCATGGCCGGCAACACCTGGGTCCGCACTCACGACCGACTCGATCTCATCCGCCCCAAGTAACTCCATCCGTTTTCGTCGCGCCACCGAGCATCACATTGGGATTGAAGTCTCTCCACCTCGGTAAGGGTGCCCATCTACGCGATGATTTTTGCAGTTCTTGTCTCATGCGAGTGAAACCTCGCACCCCGCCACACTCAGTCAGGCACGGATTTTGAGGCGACTGCTCGCCGGCGTGAACCGGCCAGTTCAATCCGCCGCCAGATCCTTGCCTTTCACCTCGTGCCCCAGCGCAGCCAGCCCCGCAAGCGACAGCGACACGATCACCACCGTAATCGCCAGCACATGCGGGTAGCCTCCCCACTTCTCCGCCGCCAGCGCCTGCGCCTTCGCATTCCACGATGTCACCAGCCCGCCTAATTGATACGCAAGCCCCGGCGCTGTCGCGCGAATCGGCCCCGGTGTCAGTTCCGTCAGGTAAGCCGGCACAACGCCCCACGCGCCCTGCACCATGAACTGCATCACAACTGCGCCGATCCCCAGAGCGATCGCCGAACGTCCATAGGCCCACAGCGGAATCGCCGGCAAAGTCAGCAGCGCCGCGGCAATGATCGCCCTCTTGCGTCCCCACTTTTCGGACAGCGTTCCGAAGACGAAGCCACCGGCAATCTGCGCCACTCCATAAAGCACGCCAATGGTCCCAACGACCCGCGGCGTCAGCCCGATCTGAACCTCGAGAAACGTCGGATACACATCCTGCGTGCCGTGCGACAAAGTCATGAACGCTGTCATCAACAGAATCAAGAATAGAAAACGCGGAAGAAACTTCTTCAGTTGTTCCGATTGCTTGGCAACCTGCGATCCGACAGGCTCGAGCTTGCGCTTTCTTGCTTGCGCGAGCCACACAGGCGACTCCTCCACCCGCGCCTGCACATAAAACACCAGCAGCGCCGGCAGCGCGCCCAGCATGAACAGCCCGCGCCACCCGATCCCGTGAAAGAAGAGCGCGAATGCGCCCGAGGCCAGGATCGATCCGAACGCATAGCCCTCCTGCAGAATGCCGGAAAATGAGCCGCGTCCTTCTTTGGGCAGCGTCTCAAATGCCAGTGCCGCACCCACGCCCCACTCTCCGCCCATGGCCACGCCGAACAGCGCCCGAAGCACCATCAGCACCGCCAATGAAGGAGCAAACGCGCACGCAAGCTCAATCACCGAGAAGCTCAGAATGTTCGCCATCAGCACCGGCCGGCGTCCATACCGGTCCGCCAGCACTCCAAACACCAGCGCGCCAACCGGCCTGAATGCCTGTGTAAGAAACACCGCTCCCAGCACCTCTGACGGCTTCGTTGCGAAATCCGCGGAGATCGCCTTCACGCAAAAGATCAGCAGGAAGAAGTCGAGCGCATCGAGTGTCCAGCCCAGAAAACATGCCACAAAGGTGTGACGCTGCGACTGAGTCAGGCCCTTGAAGTCGCGGATAAAGGACATAACCGCGAGAATATCAGACGGTTACGCGCGGGCCCGATCTCGCCGCGCTCACGTCGCCACACGTGCGGGTGTTTTAAACACGCGCGACAAGCAAATTATGAATGGACTGCGATCGCGCCGCGAAGACAAAGGCTGGCGCGCGCTTCATCAGACCTCGCCATTTTTCGGTCTTGTTTTTTGGGGAAAGGGTTGAGGTTTGGCGAGGGGTCTTCTCCCAGGAACCGTATCCGGCTTGCTCAGACCCGGACACGCTTCCGGGGAGCTTTTGACCCCTCGTTGAATTCAATATAAGTGAGATTCCCCCGTCTTCCATACGCCAAACGTGGCGATGGCATCACCCAAAGGGATAGGGAACAGGCTGATACTTTTGGACGTGACCATCCGGATTCCACACGAGTAGCGCTATCCCACCCAAATGAGAGTGCGCCATCCATTCGACAATTTTGGGCGCTTGAGCGAGAGCCCAAACCGCTCCCGGCTCAACCACTTTTCCGGTCCACAAGAGTGTTGCGTCCGTGGTAACGTAACGTCCATCGGGTTGGTGAGCGATGCTCCTAAGCAGGCAACACGCAGGGGCCCTCCGGATCCTGAGCTTCGCTCTCATGATCGCGCTGATCCTCGCGACAGCCGCTCAATCAAAGCACCCTCTCACCAACGACGACATCCTCAAACTCGCCAAAGATGGCTTCGGCGACGACGTCATTGTCGCGATGATCGAGGCAAATGACACGGCCTTCGACGTCTCCATCGGCGGCCTGACCGCTCTCAAAGACGCCGGAATCAGCAGTCCCGTCATGCAGGCCATGCTGAAGGCCGAATCAAGAAAGCGGCAGGCGGCACCCGCGTCACCTGCACAGTCTCAGGCGTCATCCTCCGCCGTGTTGAATCCATCCCAGTCAACAGCTGGGATGGGAGGAAACGCCTCCATGCAGCAGATGATGACGATGGCCATGTCGATGGGCCGTGGCGGAGCGGCTGGGATGGGCGGCGGAATGCTTGACACAAGCCAGTTGCCGCCGCTCAATCTGCTCCTCGGCGACTCCCGTTCCGTGATCAAGCCATCCATCGCGCAGATCGCCAGCACCCAGACGAAAGGCGACGACATGCCGGGCGCAGGCTCGCAGGCCACCAGCATGCTGATGGGGCTTGGCCGTCAGGCGCTTAGCTTTGGCGCCGTCGGAGGAAGCATGTTCGCAGGACCCGCTGCCGGCATGGCGATGGGAATGGTGGGGAGCATGGGCGCAATGGGTCATCATCATGGTCCACCCAAGGTCACGTATGTCTGGGCTCTCCCTGGTCCGCAATCCTCCTTCTCCGTCGCAAACAACAATCCCCGTTTCGAAATCTCCTACGGCAATCTCCTTGGCATCGATCCGGATGCCTACGAGCCGCAACTCATCAAGCTCGTCGAAAGCAAGGACAACTGGCGCCTCGTTGGCGCCACCAAGACCACCATGGGACAGATGGGCACTGAAGCATACGAAAAGGTTACCGAGGCCCGACTCTCGATCACGTCTCAGAAGCTGGCGCGCGGCCAGATGCAGTTTGCGCCGAAGCAGCCACTGCAGCCGGGTGAATACGCCATCGTGCTCCGCGCCATTCATCCCGGCAAACGCGCAGAGGGCAGCCTCGGAGGCGGCGCGGAAACAAGCATCTTCTTTTCCGTCTGGGACTTCTCCGTCACCAGCGGAGCACAAGGATCCAAGCCATGAGGTGCATCCCCATGCGCTGTCGGTCTCAGTCACGATGCCCGCGCACACTGCTCGTTGTTGTGCTCGCGCTTCCCTTTGCCTTAGCTCACGCGCAGGGAGGGGCTTCCACCTCAACCGCGCAGCCCGCGTGGCTTACTGCCTGCGGATGCGACGACATTCCTCCGCTCAAAGACAGGCTGCAGAAACTCGAGGGAATCAAAGCTCTCGTTGGGCGCAGGCTGTCCGCCGTCGTTCCCGGCTCTGCTGCTACGCAGGCCAAATGGGATTCGCTGGAAGCCGCAATCGACAGTTATCTCAAGGCTGTGCAGCAGCAGGGCCTCACCAATTTCCCCCAGACAAGCCTCTTCGCTCCCCACTCCGATCCGACCTGCAACGTTGTAACGGCTCCCGCCCCGAATTGCATCGATCAAATCTTCGCGATGCATGAGCAGGCACACGCCGCTTCCTGCAGCGAGGGACGCTGGACGTGGCAGTCACCGTGGCTCGAATCCGCCATGCTTACCGAAGAGGCCGACGCTATTCAGGCAGAGATCGACAGCATTCGCGCCACCCTCGATCACATGGCTTGTCAGCAGGTAGAAAACAAAGTTCCGGATCATCATGCCCGCAGTTCATGGTTATCGTGCAGGTTGTGACCACGACTGGCATCTCCTCTGCCGGAATGAACGAAGAGTCCGCCCGCTCCCTGAATAACGGCCAGGGCATTCCGGTTCCGCTCGTTCTCCACGACGATGGTACGTTCGAGGGCTCCGGCTCCGGCACCGACGCAGGCATCGCAGCCGGAGCCGGACCCAATGAAAGGGTGAACACCCGCTTCGGTCACTCGCAAACCATCCTCGCATCAGGCGTGATCCATCCCGGCAGTTGCGCCACGCAGCCTTGCCAGAAAGACACCATGCATCTCGTCCTCGTCGGAGGCCCCTCTCGCCAAATTGAAGAGGCGCAGGCCCGCGGCTTGTTGAATCGCGACTTGAGCAACACCACACCCACAGGCGCAGCCCGCCTCGAATTCGATCTCCCTGCTTATTCCGGTTCCACGGCTCACCGCACATTCGGTCCCGGCGGAATGATCAATTCCAATATGGATGTTCTCCTGCTCCAGGCAAACGATGGCACGCCCCGCCTCCCCGAAGGCAGTTCTTTCCTCTACACTCAAAAGGAATGCACGGCCCGCACGCAGCCTCACTGACTTCGAGAATGCTCAAGCTGTCGCGAGCGTGTTTCGGCCTGCTTTTCATCATCCCCTTTGCGACGTCACAGGAAGCCCACGATCACGGCGTTCCTGAGAAGCTCGGCACAGTATCCTTTCCGATCTCTTGTTCACCGGCTGTTCAAGGCCGGTTCAACCGGGGAGTGGCACTCCTTCACTCCTTCGCTTACTCGGCTGCCAACGACACATTTCAAGCGGTTGCCACGCTGGATCCGAAGTGCGCAATGGCTCACTGGGGTGCGGCCATGACGTTCTATCACCAGCTTTGGGACCCGCCGCTTGTCTCCAGTACCCTCGCAGCGGCGCAAAAGGAAATCCAGTCGGCGCAGCAGATCGATACAAGCTCCGCTCGCGAGCGCGACTTCATCCAGGCGCTGAGCCTCATGTATCGCGACGCGGACTCAATCCCATACGCTGCGCGTGCACAGCGTTACGAACACGCAATGCGCGCTACCGCCGAAGGGAACAGAAACGACGTAGAAGCGCAGGTATTCTATGCGCTCGCACTCCTCGCGAACGCTCCTCCCGCCGACAAGACGCATGTCATGCAGAAGCAGGCGGTCGCTCTGCTTGAACCCCTCTATCGCACGCACCCGGAACACCCTGGAATCCCGCATTACCTCATCCACGCCTGCGACAACGCGGAGCTCGCGCGCGAGGGCCTTCCCGCGGCACGAGCCTACTCCCTGATTGCGCCTTCGGCTCCGCACGCTTTGCACATGCCATCGCACATCTTCACGCGCCTTGGAATGTGGGACGACTCGATCGCCTCAAATCTTGCCGCAAGAGCGGCCGCACACCAGCAGGGAGACACGCCGGAAGAGCTGCACGCCATGGACTATCTGGTTTACGCCTACCTGCAGTCCCGGCGCTACGAAGACGCGCTTCAAGTCATTCGGCAGCTTGAGGCCATGCCTCACATCGACGAAAGCGATTTCAAATCTTCCTACGCAGCAACCGCAATGCCGATACGCTATGCTGTCGAGCGCAGCCAATGGAATGACGCGATAAAGATCGCTCCGCCTGCGGGCGCTCCACCCCACGTCGTCGCAATTACTGTCTGGTCACGTGGCCTTGGCCTTGCTCGCAGCGGACGCGCCGGCGAGGCAGGCCCGGAAATCGATCGAATGCGGCAAATCGAATTGCAACTTCGCAAGTCGGGCGATGATTACTGGGCCGCTCAGGTTGGAATTCTGGCCCGCGAAGTCACGGCATGGTCAGCACAGGCGCGCGGAGACTCAAAGGAAGCCATCGCCCTGATGCGTGTTTCCGCTGACGAAGAAGACGCGATCGAGAAGCTGCCCGTAACTCCCGGCCCCATCATTCCAGCCCGCGAACAACTCGGCGACCTGCTCCTGGAACAAAATCAGGCGGATCTCGCCCTGAAGGAGTTTCAAGCAGCCCTCATCAATGCCCCCGGACGCCTCGGAGCCCTGCAAGGCGCAACGCGCGCATCCGAACTCGCAGGACGAAAATAACAACTGTGGGTGCCCCATTCATGACGCGGCCTTTTCGCGTCATGAGTGGGAAACTACAAACCTCAATGTCGTGTCATCCTGAGCGCAGCAAGCCGCGCTTTTTGCGGCTTGCGAAGTCGAAGGATCTGCGGTTGCTTCCCGTCTTCCGCGCCGCTACGCACGACTCGGCGGCTTCAACCCCAGTTCGCGCATGGCGATCTGCAGGTCCGCCCACGCTTCCTTCTTCTGCCGGGGATCGCGCAGCAGAAACGCCGGATGGTACGTCACAATTAGCTTCGTTCCGCGGAAGGAGTGTACGCGCCCGCGCAAACCCGCAAGCGGCTGCCGCTGGCCCAGCAGGTACGTCGCCGCAGTCGCGCCCAGCGCCACAATCACCTCCGGCCGCACCACGTCGATCTGCCGGAACAGGAACGGCGAGCAGGTATTGGCCTCTTCGGGCTCCGGCGTGCGATTGCCCGGCGGACGGCACTTGACCACGTTCGCAATGTAGACCTCTTCGCGCTTCAGTCCCATCGCCGCGATCATGTTGTTCAGCAACTGGCCGGCGCGGCCCACAAACGGCAGTCCCTGCGCGTCCTCATCGGCGCCCGGGCCTTCACCCACAAACATCAGCCGGGCATTCGGCGATCGCCGTCGGCAAACACCAGCTTGTTGCGCCCCTTGTGAAGAGCGCAGCGGGTGCAGTCGCCAATTTCTTCGCGAATCATGCGGAGCGCGGATGCACGGTCCGCAGTCGGGAACAACAGCGGCAATCTGCGGAGGAGCTGAGATAGGCTTGCGTGGTGGAATGGCTGGATTCTCCTGAATTGGTTCTGTCTCGATTTGAACCGTGCTTCCCGCGGTCTCATCCGACGCGGCAACACGCGCGTCTTCATCGATCGATTCTGAAGCCTGTGATTCTGTGGATCTGTGAAGCTGCAGGGCGTCAACCGGCCGCCGATAGAACTCGGTGAGACCGAGATCGCGATAGAAGCGCAGGCGCGCTTCCAGTGCTTCGCGGATTGCAGGGCTCGAGCGCAGGCGGCACGCAGTCTACTCCACGATGATCTGGCGGCGTGTCGCGGCTGGAGCTGCAGACTGATTCAAAACCTCGTCCTGCTGCGTCCCCTCGTCGTCCACTTCAAATACCAGAGGGCGCGGCCGGCGCAGCGTGACAATCTCGTCGAGAATGCGGTCGGCGAGCTTGCGCTTCGGCATCTCGGGCAGCTCGATTGACGTCGAAGCCGTAAGAAATGTAGCCGCATTGCGGTCGGAATCGATGCCCACGCCTTCGCCGGAAACATCGTTTACCACGATGGCGTCAGCGCCCTTGCGCAGCAGCTTGGCGCGGCCGTTCTCCATCCGGTCTTCGGTCTCCGCGGCGAAGCCGACAATGAGTTGACCGGGCCTGCGCAGGCGCGCCACTTCGGCCAGGATGTCCTCGGTCGGCAGCGAGTTCCAGCGTCATCGGTCCGGTGCGCTTCAGCTTCTGCTCGGAGACGGCTACGGGGCGGTAGTCCGCAACAGCCGCGGCCTTGATCACCAGCGTGGCCTCGCCCATGCGCTCCAGCACGGCCTTCCGCATCTCCTCGGCCGTGGTCACCTGCACCACCTCGCAGCGCGCCGGCGGATGCAGCGCCGACGGCCCGCTTATCAGAATCACCTTGGCGCCGCGGCCCTGTGCAGCATCGGCAAGCGCATAGCCCATCTTGCCGCTGGAGCGATTGCCGAGATAGCGAACCGGATCGAGTGCCTCGCGCGTGCCGCCCGCGGTGACGAGCACGATTTCGCCGGCCAGGTCGTGCCGGCGACCCAGTGCATTCGAGCACAACGTCGGCGATCGCCTCGGGCTCCGCCATGCGTCCCGTCGCCGACCATGCCGCAGGCCAGATCGCCGGTGCCCGGCTCGATCACGCGCACGCCGCGCTGGCGCAGCAATTCAAGATTCGCCTGCAGTCGCCGGATGCTGCCACATGTTCACGTTCATCGCGGGCGCAACAAGCACCGGCGCCGTGGTCGCAAGGTACATCGTGGTCAGAAAATCGTCGGCGATGCCGTGCGCAAACTTGGCAAGGATGTTGGCCGTCGCCGGCGCCACGACCAGCGCCTCAGTCCACTGCGCTTCGCCAATGTGTTCGATTGAGGAATCGGACGCGATCCTCCGCTGCTGTCGTTCTCATCCCAGAGGCTGGTGATGACTTTGTGGCCCGTCAGCGCGGCAAAGGTCAGCGGCTGCACGAACCGCGTGGCCGACTCGGTCATCACCACGTGGACTTCCAGCGCCTGCCGCTGCAGGGCGCGCACCAGTTCCGCCGCTTTGTACGCGGCGATGCCGCCGGAGACGCCGACCGTTACACGCATATTGAAATTGTAGAACGAGCGTGGAGAAGTGCGCGCATAACATCGCAGCCGGAGCCCCAACCCCTGCACATGTTGCATTTCAGGGCACGGGACCCGCTTGCGTTCTTTAAGGCAGGAAAGAACTTAGCTTGCCAGGATCGGAATACCGCGGTCCTCGACCAGCGGCTTGCACGACAGGAGCTTCCTTCTTCACGTAGGCAATCTTGCCTGCTTCAATCTCGTCCTGCGCAATGCGGCATGCCTTGGTGGAGTGGCTGGATACGAGTGCCGCGGCGCCGCTCTGAATCTGACGTGCGCGGCGGGCTGCCACAAGAACCTTGCGGTAGTTCGAATCGAAATTGGTCTCAATCGTCATCGGGATCATCTCCAAAGGGAAGTTGTTGCTGGCCGGAGCCCCCTTCGATGCCAAAGGCCTCCAGCACGGGTTTAAGCCGCTCCCGCGAATTCGACTGCCGGCAGGCCGCGGCGACCTCCAACACCCTGCTCGAACGATATAGCGATCGGCTCGCCGTTCCGGTAGTAACGCTCCGCCAGCACGATGGCCTCGAGTTGCGCTACTGCCCGGTCAAGGATGTCGTTGATCAGAATATAGCTGTATTCGCGATAATTCTCAATTTCCTTGCTCGCCTCGCTCAGCCGCCGGTAGAGTTCCGCCTCGTTCACCACCCCTTCCGCACGCGACTGCGGTTGCGCAGCCGTGTACGCAGAACCTTCGGCGTCGGCGGCAGCACGAAGATGCTCACTGCCTCGGGCATGGTCTTGCGCACCTGCGCTGCGCCCTGCACGTCGATGTCGAGCAGCAGATCGTGGCCAACACGGCGCGCTTCTTCAAGCGATTGACGCGCGGTGCCGTAGTAGTTGCCGAAGACCTCCGCGTGCTCGAGGAACTTGCCCTCTGCCACCATGCGCTCGAACTCGTTCGCGTGTGGTGAAGTAGTATTCGCGGCCATTCTCCTCTGAGCCCGCGCGGCTGCCGTGTTGTCCAGGAGATGGAAAAGTCGACGCCGCTCACCTGCTTGCGCAGTTCGCTCACGAGTGTGCTCTTGCCGGAGCCCGACGGCGCCGAAATGATGAAAAGAATTCCTGCCACTTTCCAGTTGTCCCTTTCGCCGTTATGTAAATCTCGAACACAGCTTTGGCATTCTATTCCACGTTCTGAATCTGTTCGCGGGCCTTCTCGATCTCCGCCTTCATGGCCAGCCCTAGTTCGGTGATGCGAGTTCCCTTCCCGCCGACGCCGCCCGTCTTCGAGAGCAGCGTGTTCGCTTCGCGATTCATCTCCTGCAGCAGAAAATCGAGCTTCTTGCCCGACCTCGCCGCCTGTCGTCAGCAGCTCGCGAAAGTGGCCAATGTGCGTTGTCATCCGCTCCAGCTTCTTCTGAGATGTCGCTGTGGTCCACCAGCACCGCAACCTCTTCGAGCAGTCGCTGCCGGTTGAACTCGTTCCCGGTCGCCGCGATCAGCCGCTGCGTGAGCCGCTCCTGGTAGCGCTGCTCCACCTCCGGCCGCAGCGCCGCCACTCCTTCGACGGCCTCTGCAAGACGATCGAGCGAGGCCCGCAGAATGGCCTCCAGCGCCTCGCCTTCGCGTGCGCGCATGATCTTCAACTCATCGAGCAGCGGTCCAATCTCGCGCATGGCGCTTTCCGTCAGCGCAGCCAGGTCCTCTTCGCCATTGCCCCGCGTCTCGGCCTGCAGGGCGCCGGGCAGGCGCAGAGCCACGTTCAGATCAGGCTCGCCCTTCAAGTTGAAACTCCGTCGCGCGCCTGCTTGAACGCGTCGAGATACCCCGCAACCAGCTCGCGGTTGTAACCCGCCTTTTGCTGCAGCAGTGCGATCGACAGAAAGGGTCAACTCTACGTGACCGCGTACCAGGTTTTCCTTTAGCGCGCGCCGCAGATCCATCTCCAGCGCATCGAGCCCCGTTGGCAGCCGTAACTGGATATCGAGGAATCGATGATTCACGCTCTTTACGCTCAGGGTGTACACGAGTTGTTCGCTGCACGCCGAACCTGCGTCCGCGCAAAACCGGTCATCGAATAAATTGGCATGCTTACTTTTCCTCTGCCTCGGCCCCGAGCGTCGGCTGCAAAAGCCGGTCAAGGGCGTGCGCTTCAGCTTCAAGGCCCATGTCCTCGGCTTCCGGCACATCCATAAACTGTAGCTGATAAAGCCGCTGATAAGTGGGAGATTCTGTCAGCAGTTCCTCGTGTGAGCCGATGGCCGTGATGCGACCGTCCTCGAGCACGGCGATGCGATTGGCGCGGCGAATGGTGCCGAGACGATGCGCAATGACCAGCACCGTACGGTCCTGCATCAGGTTGGCAAGCGCAGCCTGCACCAGCGATTCGCTCTCCGCATCCAGCGCTGAAGTTGCTTCATCGAGTATGAGGATCGGCGCATTCTTGAGAATGGCGCGCGCAATCGCCAGTGCGCTGCCGTTCGCCGCCGGAGAGACGGAATCCCTTCTCGCCGATCACCGTGTCATAGCCCTGCGGCATGCGCATGATGAAGTCGTGCGCCAGGGCGTTGCGGGCGGCCTCTTCCACCAGTGCGTGCTTCACGTCCGGCTGGCCGTAGGCAATGTTGTTGCGCACCGTGTCGTTGAAGAGAATCGTCTCCTGCGTCACCTGCGCGACCTGCCGGCGCAGCGAACTGAGACGTGCAATCGCGAATGTCGTGGCCGTCAATCAGTATGCGGCCCGACGTCACATCGAAGAAGCGCGGAATCAGATTCACAAGCGTCGATTTCCCTGCGCCGCTCGGGCCGACGAGCGCCAGCACTTCGCCCGCGTGGACTTCGAGATTCGACGTTATGCAGAATCTGGTGCTCGCCCTTCTCCGTCGAGTAGGAGAAGCCGACATTCTCAAACTGGATCGAGCTCGCCAAAGCGCTTCAGGGCAATCGCATGCGACCGTTCCTTCACGTCGTCCTTCTCATCGAAGAAATGCGAAGATCGATGCCGACGCGCCCATCGCCTGCTGGAAGCTGTTGTAGAAATAACGCAAACTTGCGCACCGGATCGTAGAGCTTGAACAGCAGAATGATGAACGCGCCAAAGAGTCCCATCGTCATGCGGCCGTGCAGGATCTCGTTGCGCCCGATGAACAGAAACAAGCGCGATGGCGATCGCTCCAATCAGTGTCCATCAATGGCGAGCTGATGGACTGGATGCGAACGCTGCGCAGGTTGGCGCGGAAGAGTCGGCTTGGCGGCTTTCTTGAAGCGCAGCATTTCCCACAGCTCGGTGTTGAAGGCCTTCACAATGCGGTTGCCGGTGACGGTTTCGTGCAGGATGTTCTGAATCTCGGCAAGCTTGTCCTGCCCGGTGCGCGTCCGGGTGCGCACTTCCCTGCCAATCTTGCGCGAGGACGTGATCACGACCGGAACGAACAGCAACAGCGCCCAACTGAGCTGTCCGCCCAGCCTGATCACGAAAACACAGCCCAACAATAAACGTGAAGAACTGCTGCAGAAACTCGCCGATCACCGAACTGACGGCCGTCTGCACGCGATCCACATCGTTGATGAGCGTGGAGAGGATGGTTCCGGTGGCGTGCTTGTGAAAGAAGCTGGATGAACGGCGCAGGGTGGCTTCGTAGAGATGATTGCGCAGGTCGGTGATCATGCCGAAGCCGGCGTAGTTGACCAGGTAGGTCCCGAGGTAGTCGCAGAGCCCCTTCGCGATGGTGGAGACCACCAGCGCAAACGCCACCACAGTCCATGCGTTGTGCATGTGGAGGAAGCGGGGAACCATCATTCTCAGGTCGAAGTGCCACTGGCTGTTGCGGCAGGCCAAGCGTGATCGGGCCTTCAGGCGCATCGGGCCTGAGAACCTGGTCAAAGATCGGCTGAAAGAGAAGCGTGCGAAAGGTGTCGAGCACGCCGACTGCTGCCAGCAGCAGCACGCCCGGCACCCATTGCAGCGAGTAGGGCAGCCCGTAGCGCAGAAGGCGGAAGAACTTCTTCATGCTGCTCGTTTCCGCCTGCCGGTCATTCCAACACCAGCGCTGTCCAGGATGGGTCCCCATCCCCGTATTGTATCCGGCTCTAGTTCGAGTTCGCTTCCGGACTTTCCCGAGCCGCCAGACACTCAATAGGCGTGCAGTTCGCTGATTGCCTTCAGGATCGTCTCGGGCTGGGGCAGGATCGCGTCTTCAAGCACCGGCTGATAGGCCACGAAGGTGTCCATCGCACCGATGCGCTTGACCGGCGCATCCAGATCTTCGAAGAGCTCGTCGGCAATGCGTGCGGCGATTTCAGCGCCGTAGCCCCAGCTCAGCATGTCCTCGTGGGCCACGATCACGCGGCTTGTCTTGCGCACTGAGGTCGCGATCGCTTCCCAGTCGTAAGGACTCAACGTGCGCAGATCGATGATTTCAACCTCGATTCCGTTTTCCCGGCTTGCCGTCTGCGCGGCCTGCAGCGCCCGCGGTACAACGGCTCCATAGGTAACCAGCGTGATATGCGTACCGGGCCGAACCACCTTGGCCTTGCCAAACGGAATCGCGAACTCCGGGCCGGGATACGGCGCGCGTCCATAGGTCTCGCGATACAGCCGCTTGTGCTCCAGAAACAGCACCGGATCGTCGCATCGGATGGCGGTGCGCAGCAGTCCGTTGGCGTCGAGAGCATTGGATGGAAACACGACTCGCAGCCCCGGGATATGCGTGAAGATGCTCTCGCCGGACTGCGAGTGATAGATCGCGCCGCCGGTCAGGTAGCCGCCAATCGGCACGCGGATCACCGCAGGCGCCGCCCATGCGCCGTTCGACCGCCAGCGCATCAGCGCCAGTTCGTTGCGTATCTGATGCACGGCGGGCCAGATGTAATCGAAGAACTGAATCTCGACCACCGGCTTCATGCCGCGCACGGCATAACCCACGGCGCGGCCAACAATATTTGCCTCGGCCAGCGGCGAGTTGAATACGCGCTCCGATCCGAACTCCGTCTGCAGTCCGGCCGTGAGCTTGAAGACGCCGCCCTTTGCCCTTTACCTCGGACAGAGCCTCTGCGCGGCTGGCATCGGCCACGTCTTCGCCATACACCACGATGCGCGGATCGCGGCGCATCTCGTCGTGCAGGCAGGCATTGATCAGGTCGGCCATGGTGCGGGGCGCGCTGCCTTTGGAGCTCGCAGACTTCCCCGGATGGGATCCCGCCGGTTCCTCGAGCTCCGTGGCAAATGCTGCGCTCGTCGGGTCCAGGTCTTCAGAGTAGACATGACGCCGGATCGACGAAACTTCGGGCAGCGGAGCGGCGAGCGCCCTCTCGGCGGCTTCCGCGGCCTCGCGCTCCGCGGCCTGCTCCAGCGCGTTGATCTGCTCGGCAGTCAGAATGCCCTCTCGCAGCAGGCGCATCTGCATCTTCGCGAGCGGATCGCGCATGGCGTCGGCTTCGCGCTCCGCGGCCGACCGGTAGAGCTTGTCATCGTCGGAAAGCGAGTGCGAGTAGAGCCGAATGCAATGACCGTGAACAAACGCCGGCCCACGCCCCGCGCGGCAATGCTCAGCCGCTTCCTGGAAGGCTCGCAGACACACCTCCGGCATCGGTGCCGTCGATCTCGGCAAAATGGAAATTCGGGAAATTCGCAACCAGCTTCGAAATGTTGCCGCCCGGTGTGTTCACCTCGACCGGCACGCTGATGGCGTAGCCGTTGTCTTCAATGCAGAAAATGACCGGCAGCTTCTGATTCGAGGCCGTGTTCAGCGCTTCCCAGAACTCGCCTTGCGAAGTTGAGCCCTCGCCGATGCATGCCAGTACGACTTCGTCGCCGTGAAAGGTCACTTCGCGAAACGCGCGATAGTCGCCCTCGACCTTGGCGGCCGCCTCGGGGTGACGGGTGAAGTAGCGGCCGGCTTCAGCGCATCCCACTGCGTGCAGTACCTGGGTGGCGGTCGAAGACGACGTGCTCACAATGTGCAGATCGCGGCTGCTCCAGTGCGTCGGCATCTGCCGTCCGCCGCTTGCCGGGTCGTCGGCAGCGCCCACGGCCTGCAGCAGCATGTCTGTCGGCGTAACGCCCAGCGCCAGGCACAACGCCCGATCGCGGTAGTACGGGAAAAACCAGTCGTAGCCGGGACGAAGCGCAAGCGCGGCTCCAACCTGCAGCGCTTCATGACCTGCCGCTGATATCTGGAAGAATATCTTCTGCTGCCGCTTCAGGAGGATTTCGCGGTCGTCCACCCGGCGGGACAGGTACATGAGCCGGTAGATCTCAATCAACTGCTCAGGACCCAGGCCGCCGGAAGTGTTCGCTGCCCACGGCGCGTGTGCGCTGGAAACCGCAAGTCCCATTCGTCTTCACTCCCAGCCGGGGTTCTAATGAGGTGCCGGTCTGCCTGGTTGAATTGCCAAACCAATTCTAACAATCATGGCTCGAACCTCGGTCTCAGGGACTCCCCGGAATCCCTGGACTCATAAAGATCGGTCCACCCCCATAGGAGCGGGCCATCTTTTCCTTGACGTTGCGTGCCAGCTTCTCGATTTCGGCCACTTCCTTCATTTCCTTTGAGGTGAGCCCGTCCGCCGTGTTGGCTGCGATCTCCTCATCCAATTGCTTCGCCAATCGCAGCAGCTTCTCCGTATCTGTAACCATGGACTTGTGCCGGTCCGCATTCAGCGCACTTAGGCGCCTATCCTCGTACCGAGGATCAGAAGTCGCAGGAGGGTCGAGAGGAGTTCGCCCATGGCGAGAACCATCACTGGGCGTCTGCGATGCGGGAAAGTTTTGGGCACTCGCAAAAAGGGCAATAATCGCCGCCAGGCAGAGCGCCAGGTACAGGTTTCGGACCCATGTTGATAAGCGACCCATTCCAGTCATTCCTAGGTTCCACCTACAGTCAACTTCATCTTTTCCCGTACATCGCGGGCCAGAATTTCGATAATCTCGGCTTCGCGGGTTGCTTTGGACGTCAGTGGGGTGGTTCCCATGTGGTCCGTCTGCAACTTCAGATCCTTGGCCAGGATCAGCAGCTTGGCGCTCTCATCGTCGAGCTGGCGCTTCCGCTCTGCGTTCGCAGCCTCGAAGTTCTGCTTCTTCGAATTCTGCTCATGCAATTTCATCTGGTCGTTTATATCAGGAAGGTGGTTTGCTTCAGGAAGCAGAATGGGGTGCGGGGGCTGCTGAGGAGGATTTTGCTGGCTGTTTGCGAGGGAAGTAAAGAGAATTACGCCCGCGGTTAAGCCGACCGCAATGCGCACACAGCTTTCTCGTCCTGGAGACCAGGTTGGCCCGATTGAAAGTTGCGTTCTCTCAATTCGACCTTGACGAATTTGCATGGGAACCTCCTGCGAAGCTCGCGCCGCGGCGATCATCGTACGTACAGCGTGCAGGCGAACCTGTCTTCGATGCCGCCCGTACCCGAAACGCAGACTATCCCGGCCCAACCGAGAGCTTCATCTTTTCCTTCACGCTGTGGGCCAGTTTTTCGATTTCTTCAGCCTTGCGGATTACGTTGAGCGAAAGCGTATCCTTTGTGGTCTTGTCCACTTCGGCCTTCAGCGCCATCGCCATCGTCAGCAGCTTTGTGCTGTCGTCGGCTATCTGCTTCTTTCGCTCGGCATTGGCTGCTTCATACTTCTGCTGCTTGCTCGCCTTCTCGTGGCTCTCCATCTGCGCGTTGGAATCGGGCAGCACGTTCGCAGGGTTGGTGAGGTTTGAATTCTGGGGGCGAAAATCCTGAGCCACGCAAGTAAGCGCCACGAGGAAAGCAAGGCCGGCGCATGCGCGGCCCCACCTTGCCTTCGACGCCGTTCCTTGGAATCGATCAACGCCAATTCCCCCGGCATCTTCCAGGCTATTTCGATGATGCATTGGAACCCCCTTTCTCTCGATGTGAGGATTCAGTGACTCCGTTCCGTTTGCACCCAGTGTAAGTCTTGTGATGCTCGTTTGGCGCCGGTCTCTTGCCCGCACTGCTTTCCGACTCGGCTTTTGAGCCGACGTTGGGTATCGCAGGGTAGGTTCATTGCCGGCTGCGCACAGTATAGATAGTAATGAGGTGATTCGTATGCATCCTTCTCTCTTGGCCGCTCGAGTTCTTCTGGCCGCCCGGGCCGGCTGGTTTGCTGAGGGCCGGTTCATGGGTAAAGTGCTGGACAACTGGGTGGATGACGCCCAGGATTTCGTCCGTCTGAAGCTGCCTCGCCTCCTGTTTCTCCTTCTTATCACCTTCCTGCTCTTTCGGTTACTGACCCTCCTCACGTCAAGGATGATCCGGGTCGCCGAAGCGCACGCCGCGGCGCATAACCGGGTCGCACAGGTTAAGACGATGGCGAGCGTCATTCGTGCCACTGGAATTGCAATCATCCTGTCGATCGTCACCCTGCAGTTTCTCGCCGCCATGGGAGTAAACCTCGCCCCTTTGCTGGCTTCAGCAGGGGTGGCAGGCGTGGCCATCGGCCTGGCAGCCCAGAACATCGTCCGCGACATGCTCAATGGCCTCCTGATCCTGATTGAAGACCAGTTCAACGTCGGCGAAACGGTAAAGATCGCGGGGGTAAGTGGGGTTGTGGAAACAATGACCCTCCGCAAGACCACGGTTCGCGATGGAGACGGGACCCTCTATGTCGTCCCCAACTCCCAGATCACAACGGTTGCCAACTTGAGCGACTACTCCGTGGCCACGGTAAATGTCAGCGTAGACTTCTCAGCCAATCCCGATCGGGTCACTGAGATTCTCAAGAACATCGCGATGGATCTCAGGAACAGCGACGAATTCCGCGAAGTAATCATCGACGACCCGAAAATCCTTGGCGTCGATGCGGTCAGGGGCTCGGAACTCATCTTTCCTGTGGTATTCAAAACCCGTGCAACGCTGCAATTTGCGCCCGTCCGCGAGTTCCGGCGCAGAGTGCGGCTGGCGCTCGAGGAGAATCATATTCTGCCCGGCGATCCGCTCCGTGTCTACGGCCAGACCGGAAGTTCCGGAATGCCGTCCGCTGTAGCCACGGCCGCTAAATCAGCCAGACCTGACGTCGATCCGACCACGATAAAGCCAAACGAGGGGAACCCCTTCACCAGCTCCTAAAGGTGTGGCGCTGCCTGAGGTGCCTCTTCCAATGCCTGCAACAAAGCATCAGGATTGGCAACGGGAGGCATGCAGGTGCGCCCTCTGCAAACCAGCGCCCACGCCTTCGCGCCCGGGGGTGCAGGAACCTGGAGCAGCGTCTCTGCCAGCGTCTCGGGGAGGGCGCCGGGGACAAGGCGCTCCGAGACAATCCGGATCACACTCTTGTTCACGGCATAGCGCGCCGTGGCAAGCTCCTCGAGTTTGTCGGCTTCTGCGCCTGAGCCGACCACGACAATCTGCACCGGATCCAGCAAAAGTCGCTCCGCCGCTAGGCCGTAGCTTCCGGCATAGAGACCAAAGTGTTCAACAACACCGGCAAAGGACTCAAGCGTATCCTCTGCAACCTCGCGATAGATCGCTTTTCCGCTGAGCGCTTCAAGTCGAAGCAGAGCGCCCGCCGCCGTGGGATTCCCGGCTGGCGTCGGCGAGTCCTGCAGAGGTTTGCGGCGTGCCGTGAGGGCTCCGAGGGCAATCGCACCCGGCGGTCGTGCTCCCATGTCATAGAATGCTCCCGCGGTGTGATCGTAAAAGCGCGCAATCATGGCATCCGCCAGCTTGATCGCGGCCTCGTAGAAGTCCATCTCTCCGCTCGCCATCCACCCGTCGATACATGCATGCACCGTAAATGCATAATCATCGAGCGTGCCGGAAACCCTCTCTGACGCACGCACTGCACCACTTGAATCGTCCCCATAGGCGATCACGTGATAGAGCGTCTCTTCTCCATCCCACGCCTCGGCCAGCAATCGCTTGAGCGTCAACAAGGCGAACTCGCGTACAGGACCCAAACGCAACACGCTGGCGGCCTCCAGGTACGCCGTGACACCCATGGCATTCCAGCCGGTATACAACGTGCGGTCGATGAAGGGCGTCGGGCGCTTCTCGCGCGCAGCAAGGAGCTTGCGGCGGCACGAGTCGACTACCTTCCGCACTTCTCCTTCGGACTCTCCGACTTGTCCGGCTACCTCTTGCAGCGTGAATTTCTGGTGCAGCACATTCTTGGCAGGGTTGTGATGCATGTCTCCCAGTTCACCAATGTCCCAGTAGAGCGACGCAATACGCAGCTCATCTGCATCCAGCACCGCGCGGGCTTCGTCAAGGGTCCATGTAAAGTAGTCCCCATCGTCATCGAGATTGATGTCCGCATCCTGTGAGGCGTAGAAACCTCCGCGAGACCGATCAGTCATCACGGCATCGAGCCAGCCGACGATCTCCAGCGCCGTCTGCCGGAAGTCTTGGCGAACAAAGCTCTGGAACCCATGCACGAAATTGCGCAGCAGTTCCGTGTTGTCATACAGCATCTTCTCGAAGTGCGGAACAACCCAGCGCTCGTCGACGCTGTAGCGATGAAACCCTCCGGCAAGTTGATCGTAGACTCCGCCTCGCGACATCTTCTCGAGCGTAACCGTAAAAGCCTCGCGAGCCTGATCGTTCCCGCGATTCACTGCGACCTGAAGCAGCAGGTCCAGGACCGCCGGATGCGGAAACTTGGGTTGCGAGCCAAATCCCCCGTTGCGAGGATCAAAGCTCGCAAGCGCCGATCCAGCAATCTTGTCCACAAGGGCAAGGGACAGGTTCCCACTGCGTCCCGAGAAGCTCTCATTGTGTTCGATGGCGGCCATCACACTGGCCGCTGATTCCAGCGCCTCCTCGCGGCGCTCCCTCCACACCTGCGCCATGGTAACCAGTACGCGCCCGAAGCCTGGTCGCCCATAGCGGTCCTCGCGCGGAAAGTACGTCCCGCCGAAATAAGGACGCCCATCGGGCGTAAGAAATGCGGTTAGTGGCCAGCCACCTTGCCCGCTGATCGCTGAAACGGCTGCCTGATAGCGCGCATCCACATCTGGACGCTCATCCCGATCGACCTTTACGGCAACATAGTGCTCATTGATCACCTTGGCGATCTCCGCATCTTCGTACGACTCGCGGTCCATCACGTGGCACCAATGGCACCACACGGCCCCAATGTCGAGCAGGATAGGCTTGCTCTGATCCTGTGCGTGCGCAAAGGCCGCTTCGCCCCAGGCATGCCACTGCACCGGCTGGTGGCGAGCCGACCGCAAATACGACGACCCTGCATTCGCCAGTTGATTCGAAGCGTCTGGATCGGAAGATGGTTCCGTGTGCATGGGGCGAGAATACACGGACCGCGCTCGGCGCCGCCATCTCTTGGGGCCTCTTTTATCTGACAAGCCCGGCAAACAGCCTCAACTGCGAAGACAACTGGATAAAACATGGCCGCATCTAAGCCAACGGTATATCGTCGCAAAATCTGGCACGACCAAATCACTGACAGGCTTCAATGGAGGCCATCGGTATCTGATCCCCCGTCCCGAATCTGGCTAGAATGGCGTGGCAGGTATCTCGTGGGCTGAAGGAAAGCCGGAGAAGAGCCAATGCAAGACAAGACCCCGCCACCCAACGGCCACACCGGGGCCGCGTCGCCACCGCTCATGAGCGACCTGATCAGTTCCTACGACTGGTCTGCAACTCCTCTCGGCCATGTCGCCTCATGGCCCGACAGCTTGAAAGCAGCCGTGCGTATCCTCGTCACATCGCGGTTTCCAATGTGGATGGCATGGGGCCCAAAACTGACAGTTCTCTACAACGATGCATATGCGAGAGGTGTGCTCGGGAAAAAGCATCCGTGGGCGCTCGGAAAACCGGCCTTGAAAGTCTGGCGTGAAATTTGGGGCGACATCGGTCCGCGCATTGAAAAGGTGCTCAAGACCGGGGAAGCATCCTGGGACGAAACGCTCCCCCTGATCCTCGAGGGCCGAGGATTTCCCGAAGAGTCCTACCATACGTTTTCCTACAGCCCACTGGTGGGCTCGGGCGACCACATCGAAGGCGTGCTTTGCGTCGCAATGGCGGACACCCTGCGCGTGTTCCGCGAGAGGCAGCTCGCCGCCCTTACAGCCTTGGCCGGCGCGCTCGGGAATGCTCATACAAAGCAGGAGGTTTTTGGTGCGATCGGTCGCGGGCTCGCAAACCAGAAAGACATTCCATTTGCCCTCGTTTACTTGTTTGATGAAGGCATTTCTGAGCTCAGACTCGTCGCAAGCAGCGGTATTGGCGCAAATCACCCCGCCGCCAGTCCTGAGCTATCGGCGGACACCGAAACTGGGCCTTGGCCGATTGACGTTCTTATGGCTGAAAATCGCGCGGTTACGGTAGAAGATCTCGCCGGTCACTTTCCAGACCTGCCGACCGGCGTGTGGGACAAGCCTCCCAGGCAGGCGAGGCTGGTTCCGATCTCCCGCCGGGGGCAGGAGATGCCTGCAGGAGTTTTCATTGCTGCCCTGAATCCGTATCGCCAATTCGATTCCAGCTATGAGGGCTTCCTGGACCTTGCCGCCGGTCAGATCGCGGCAAGCATCACGAACGCCGAAGCCTATCGTGCACGCCAGTTTGCCTGGGAGGTCCTGGAGCACATCCCCGACTCCTTCGGCATGCTCGACCGATCGTTCCGCGTCACCTACATGAATCCCGCAGCCGTCAGGCTCGTCTCCCGGACAAATCGGCCCCACATCGGCCAGGTGCTTTGGGATCTTTATCCGATTTTGATCGGCACTCAACTTGAGTCAGTCATCCGCCGCGCGATGGAGGAACGGGTACCTGGAGACATCGAGCAGTTCTTCCAGTTGGATGCCATCGAAACCTGGTTCCGTTTCTATGTCTATCCCCGGCCCGGTGAAGGAATCATCGTGTATCTGCGGAACACCACCGAAGCGCGGAAAACCGAACAGGCGCTCCGCCGCTCGGAACAGCTCGCCGCAGCGGGCAGGCTGGCCGCCAGCATCGCGCACGAAATCAACAACCCGCTTGAGGCCTTGACCAACCTACTCTTTCTCGCAAAATCGGACCAGGGGCTTTCAGAGAGTTCGAAGGACTTGCTTGAGGTCGCGGACAAGGAACTGCAGCGGCTCTCGCACATCACGGCGCGAAGCCTGAAATTCTATCGCCAGCGCACCGCGCCCGCGTTGACGGCTTTGGACGAAGTCATCGACTCGGTCGTCTACTTCCACGATCCATCGATCAGGCTTTTCAACACGCGCGTCGAACGCCGCTACCGGCCGGCCCCGCCTGTTCTGTGCCTGCCAGGGGAGATTCAGCAGGTCTTTACAAATCTCGTTTCAAATGCGCTCGACGCCCTCGCGGCAAAAGGGCGGCTCATTCTTTCGGTTCACCCGGCGAAGGATCGGGCCGGATGCGATGGGGTAAGAGTAACCATTGCCGACAGCGGAAGCGGCATGGACAATTACATGTTCGATCGCCTCTTTCACCCCTTTGTCACAACAAAAGGTGAAACCGGAACAGGCCTTGGCCTCTGGGTTTCCAAAGGAATCCTGGACAAGCATCACGCAAGGATCACCGTGCGCAGCAAGCCCGGATGCGGCACCGTCTTCCGTCTCTTTTTCCCCTTGAAGGCGATCCTCGGTGAAGCGCAACCGGGCTGACGATGCAATTGCTTCCCTATTCTTTGGCCAGTTCCGCCTGGATTGCCGCCACCAGTTCAGGCGCATCGGGAGACGTGTCCGGAGCAAATCGCTTCACAACCGTCCCATCGCGGCTGACCAGAAACTTCTCAAAGTTCCAGAGAATCTCGGGATCGGCATTCGTCTCGATCCCATAGCCCTTCAGCTTTTCGCGGAATGGAACCTCCGCAACGGCAATGGCCTTCGGCTGCGAAGCGATCAATGTCGAATACAGCGGATGCTTGTCTGCGCCCACTACGGTGATCTTGCTGAACATCGGAAACTTCACACCGTAATTTGTAGTGCAGAACGACTCGATCTCCTCGTTCGTGCCGGGCTCCTGGCTCTTGAAGTCGTTGGCAGGAAACCCCGCAATCACCAGCCCCTGTCCGCGATATTGCTCATACAGGCTCTCAAGCCCCTCATACTGCGGCGTCAATCCGCACTTCGAAGCCACATTCACAATAAGCAACACCTTGCCTTTAAACTCGGACAAAAACGCGTCCGCGCCGCTGATCTTCTGCACAGGAATCTCGTAGATACTGCTCATTTTGAACTCTCCTCAATGCAATAACTTGTTCACCGGATTAAATGACTCTGTCAGTGGCTCAGAGTTCTACTCAGGCCAGCAACTGCTTAGCCACTTGAATATAAAGCTCCACCGCTTCCTTCAGTTCCTTCTTGGCAAGCTTTTCGAAAGGCGTGTGTGCAACGTGAATCGAACCGGGTCCGAGCAGAAGCGGCTCGCCCCAGTTGCTCAGTTGCGGAATGTCGGTCGTGAACTTGGCAATCATGGTCGGCAGTCCCGGCACTGCGCGCATTCGCACAAACGGGATCTCCAGCGTGAAATCGACCTCCGCCAGGCCCTCAGCGGCTTCAATCAGCGCCGCGCGAATCGGCGCGGAATCGCCTACGAGACGCACGAGCACCTGCGCCTCGGCCTTGTCCGCAATGACGTTCGGCGCATGGCCGCCGTTGATCTGACCGATATTGAGCGTGCTGGGCCCCACATCTTCTGTAACGGGTAGCGGAAGCGCAAGCAGCTTTCCCAGAACATCCACAAGCTTGTGCACGGCGCTGTCGCCAAGTTCCGGATATGCCGAATGGGCCATCTTGCCGGACGCCTTAAACACCGCCCGCAAGGAGCCCTTGCTCGCCAGGGCCAGCCGATTGTCGGTAGGTTCGCCGTTGATCAGAAAGCGGCTGCCCTTTGGCCTAAGATTGGCAACCATCGCGCCGGCCGAGTCCCGCTCTTCGCCCGAAACAAACAGCAATCCCACTCGGAAACCATCTACCCGCAGCGCCTCCGCGGCGGCAACCTGGGCCGCGATGATGCCCTTCGCATCAGAAACCCCGCGCCCATACATGAACTCCGCATCTTCACTGAAAGGAATGTATGGAGGCACGGTGTCCATGTGGGTTGAAAAAACCAGGTCGGCCTTCTGCCCCGCGATCCCGGCATAAATATTCCATCGGGGACCGCCATCGACGCTCTCTGGCGGTTGCGGCACCGGAGTCTTCTCCACTTCCCATCCCCGTTCAGCCAGAACGCGGGCCAGAAAATCCCCCACTGCCCCCTCACGGTAGGTGGTGGACTCGATCTCGCACAGTGCACGGGTAAGGGCGATGGGATCAAGCGCCTGAGAATCGTTCATCTTGTTGCCAGAATACCCTAGACGGCAACCTGCTTCCGTCGCTCGGCAGCCTGCAACAAAGGCCCGAATGACTTTCACAGTCTCGATTCATGGCTGTCGACTCAACTCCGGGCTTGAACGATTTACCTCAAGGAAACTTCGCCAATTCAAAGCCGCAGTAGGCGTAAAATAGGGCGTGGAATGATGTCCTCTCCCACCCTCGCCGAGCCGGCAATCAATCCGGAAGTCTCCTCCTTGCGCGCCGTACATTTGAACGGACCGGCAGGCCGGCTCGAGGGCCTTGTCAACAACGGCGCCTCTCAGGCACCCTGCGCAGCACTCGTCTGTCATCCGCATCCTCTTGCCGGCGGCACGATGCACAACAAGGTGGCTTATCACGCCATGAAAGTGCTGAACGCACCCGAGTGGGGCTTGCGGTGGCCGGTCCTGCGATTCAACTTTCGCGGAGCCGGCTTGAGCGAAGGCACTCACGAGGGCAACGCCGAATCCGGCGACGTGCTTGCCGCTCTCGATTGGCTCGAATCCGAATACAAACGGCCGGTGGTAGTCGTTGGATTCAGCTTTGGTGCGGCAATGGCGTTGTTTGCCTGCTGCGACTCGTCGGTGCGGCCTTCGATCCCCTCCAATGTGCGCGCGCTTGTCGCCCTGGGTCTTCCCACGCAGGCCTTCGGTCATCCTGTTCATTATCCGTTTCTCTCCGGCTGCACTCTGCCCAAGCTGTTTCTCAGCGGAGATCACGATTGCTTTGCGCCCGTTGCCGAATTGAGGCAGGTCGCGGAAGCAGCCGCCGACCCCAGGACACTGGCACTCATCCCCGGAGCCGATCATTCTTTTACCGGTCAGATTGAAGCAATGCAGAAGGCACTCTTCGGCTGGCTGAAGGAGTATGTGCAATGACTCCCACGAGCGATTCCGCTCTTGACTTTCTCCACGCCGCCGCGACCGAGTTCTTCACTGGAGCGATCGACGCATGCGACATCGGATCTGCATTCGACCGGCGCCTTCACTTTGAAGGCAACACGCTGCAGAGACTGTTGCCGGATGGCAGCGGCCCGGACAGCATCAACCTGTCGCAATACAAGCGGATCTTCGTCATTGCGCTCGGCAAGGCCGCAGGCCCAATGCTCGAAGTGCTTCTCGACCGCATGAAGCGGCGCAAGGGATTGCGAGGCATCTGTTGCACCAGGTATCTGCCGAAGAAGAGAAACTGGCGCTTCCGCTATTTTGAGGCCGGCCACCCGCTTCCAAACGAGGACTCTTTCGCTGCTGCCCGAGCTGCACTCGCCATGGTGAAAAAGGCTCGGAAAGACACGCTCATCTTCTTCCTGATTTCGGGCGGCGGCTCGGCAATGTTTGACCTGCCCCTGGATCCGAAGATCAGTCTTGAAGACACGATCGCATTTCACGAGTCCTTGATTGCCTGCGGCGCGCCGATCAACGAGATCAACACATTGCGCAAACACTTTTCCGCGGTGAAGGGCGGACGCCTCGCCATGGCGGCTCCTGAGGCTCTTAAGGTTTCGCTGCTGCTGCCCGATGTTCCCCTTCGCTCGCTCGACGCGCTCTCCTCTGGACCAACCTCTCCCGATCACTCCACCGTGGACGAGGTGCACGAAATTCTCCAGAAGTATGACCTCTTGCGGAAACTGCCCGCCCCGATCCGCGCCTTCTTTGAGCGTGCTGACCTGCCCGAGTCGCCGGGAAACAAGGGCTGGCGGCCTCCATTCTTTCCCTGGCCCGCCCGCAACGGGGACCCTAACCCCCGACGCGTGACCGCGGCGCTCTCGATGACCGGCGAAGATGAAGCATTTCGGGATTCGGTCTTTGAGATCCTGCTGTCGAGCCACGACCTGGTGGAAGGCGCCCGTGCGCTTGCTCAGAAAGCCGGCTACTTCGTTGCAGTCGACAACTCCTGCGACGACTGGGATTACGCCGATGCTGCGCGGTATCTGCTCGATCGCTTTCACGATCTGCGCGCGAGTCACCGGCGATTCTGCCTGATCTCCTGCGGCGAAGTAACAGTCACCATGGACCGCACCCCCGGAGCCGGGGGGCGCAATCAGCAGTTCGCACTCGCGTGCGCGGTCGAGTTGGCTCATCACCCGGGTGAAATGCTGACGGTGCTCAGCGCAGGCTCGGACGGCATCGATGGAAATACCCAGAATGCAGGTGCAGTCGCAGATCCAACCACCTTTGCGCGTGCCGTGGCCTTCGGCTTCGACCCGGAACTCTCTTTGAGCACATTTAATTCCTGCCCGCTCTTTACCTCATTAGGCGACGCAGTCGTGACAGGACCCACCGGGTTGAATCTCCGCGATCTCCGGCTGCTCATCTCCGACAAATCCTGAGGCCGATGCTCACGGTACCATTTGCACGCCCGGCGAATTACTTCCGCGCATTTTGTTCGCTTTACGAATTAACTTCGCTATCTTTTCATTCAATAAGTGCTTTAGGATTGGTCTGTGGCTCGAAAAGGAACGCGCAAGTCCGTCGACAAGACACCAGATATACGCGCAGTAGCCGCACTGGCCAAAGTCTCCATCGCAACGGTCTCCAGAACGATCAATGGCTCGCCCGTAGTGAGCGAAAGGCTTTCGAAGCGCGTCTGGCAAGCCATCGAACACCTGAATTACTTTCCAAATACGCATGCGCGCACCTTGGTCTCCGGCCGGAGCCGTCTGTTCGGCATCATCGTTGAAAACATTACCAATCCATTCTTCCCCGAACTGATCCAGAGCTTCGAAGAAATCGCGGTCGCACACGGATACGAAATCCTCGTCAGTTCCTCAAACAGCGACCCGGCCGTCCTTACCACCTGTGTACGGCGCATGCTGGAGCGCAAAGTCGAAGGCGTCGCGGTTCTCACATTCGGCGAAGAAGAGCCGGTCCTTGATCAGCTCGCCTTTCGCGACATCCCGATTGTGCTTGCCGAATTCAAGCTCAGCGATCCGAAAGCAAGCACCATCCTCCTCGACTACTCCACCGGCATTCGCGCAGCCGTGGCTCACCTTGCCGAGCTTGGCCACAGCAAAATCGGCTATCTGGCCGGACCCCATAAACTGCATTCCGCCGTCACGCGCGAGAATGATTTTCACGCGGCAATGCAGGCGGCCGGGCTGACCGCTCAGAAGAAATGGATCATCGAGTGCGATCACACTCTCAAGGGCGGCGTCGTAGGCTTCGGAAAGCTCCAGGCGCTCGCGGCGCGTCCCACCGCCCTTCTCTGCTCCAATGACATGACCGCCATCGGCGTTCTGCGTGCCGCGTACATGCAGGGACTGCGCGTCCCGCAGGACCTCTCGGTCATCGGCCTGGACGATATCGATTTCGCCGAGTTCACCCTGCCGCCGCTCACAACCATCCGGCTCTCGCGATCCGATCTCGCTCGCGCTGCCTTCGAGGCTCTCCGGCAGCAGGCCGAAGAACCCACCAAGGTCGGATTGAAGCATGAGTTCCTGGTTTCCACCAGCCTGGTGGTGCGCGGATCCACCGCCGCCCCATCAGCCGACGTCAAAGACTAGAACCCATCTCATAATCTGTTTGAGAGGGCACGGCTTTAGCCGTGCCGTGAAGCCGCTTTTTGGTTTGTCGTCCTGAGCAAGCGCAGCGAGTCGAAGGATCTGCGGTGGCCTCTCGCCCGCAGCGTTACGATGTCCGCGAGATGAGTCACACCATCAAAGCCTCTCTCGCAATAACGTCAGCTCTGCTGCCGCGCATCGCCACGATCTCGTCATGTGTCTCATCCGCCGCAACGCGCCGGTCACCGTAGATGCGCGGCTCTCCAAACCGTACAACAGCCAGAATCCCAGGGCTGTTCAGCGTCCTCAGGAGATGCGGGCCGAATGTGTCGTCACCGTACCAGCAGACTTCACTCTCCGGCGTTCCATCCTCCACGACATAACCGACAGATACCGCGGTAATCGGCGCTCTGGCCGCAATCGCTGGCTCGAATAGGCGGGAGTGAAAGCGAAGCACTGACGTGCCGTCGGTACTTGTGCCCTCCGGAAAGAAGAGCAACGGAATCGAGAGCCGCAGCCGTTCGCCAATCAGTGCCGCTACGCTTTCGGCGCTGTCACGACTCGAGCGGTCGATAAACAACGTGCCGCCGCTGCGCGCTGCCTTCCCAAAGAACGGCCAGCGGTCTACCTCTGCCTTCGCAACGAAGAAGCAAGGCATAGCTGCGCTCAGAATCACAATGTCGAGGTAGCTGAGATGGTTTGAAACCACCAGTCCCTCTCGCGGGGGCCGCCCTTCCACGCAATGACGAATCCCCAGGCTCCGAAGAACTTCAAGACCAGTCTTCTGGAGCCACACGGCGCGACGCTCCAGTGTGCGCGGTCCGCTCAGCCGCATGAGCCAGAATCGAGGAATGCATTTGACCAGCACGAACGCCAGCACCACAGCGCGCCGGCAGGCCCTCAGGCTCATTGCGTCAGCGGTGCAAGAAACCGATTGCGGGCTGCCGCGGAGAGCAACTTGAGATCGAGCAAGGTCAGGAAATCGATGGTGCCAAACTCCCGGTCCCAGGCAGGCGGAGCGCAAATGCGCGCGCCAATCGCCAGATAAGTTTTTAATAGCTTGGGAACCTTGGTCGGCAACGAGGAATCCTGCAGGTCGGATGACGGCTGTGCGTTCTCGCCCTGCTGCTCGGTGGGGCAAACATATCCCTCGGTTGGTACTGTCTCAAACTCGGGAGCGACCATGTACTGCTCAAGTTGGCGATACATCTGCCAACCTTCGGCCGGATCTTTCGAGTTCAGAGAAGAGCAACCGATCAGGTAGCGCAGCCCCATGTGGTTAGCATACTGCGCAATTCCGCGCCACAACAATGTAAGCACCTCAGGCGTGCGATGCTCGCGATCGATCGCTGCCCGCCCCAGTTCCAGAATGTCGCGGCGCAGCGGTTCATATGGAGCAAAATTGAACTCCTGCTCGGAGTAATATCCGAGATTCGCCTGCGCCCCGAGACCGGTCTGCATCCGGTAAGTGCCCACGATGCGTCCGTCGTCTTTGTTCTCAACCAGCAAATGCTCGCAGAAAATATCGAGGTGGTCGCTGTCCAGACCCGTATCGTATGAGCTCTCAAGTCCCTCGCCCAGCTCAATATTGAAGACCTTGAAACGCAGGCGGCACGCATCTTCGCGATCCGCCGCACTCTGCGCGAGTCGCACCCTGTAGCGCCCCACCTCCGCATGGATGCGTGGCCTCGCCAGAGGGGCTGAATGGGATTGGAATAGGGATGATTCAACGGCTTCCACATCAGCCGTGGACGGTGGTAATAGTGCGAACGGAGCCTTCTGCCCTGCTTGCGCAATCACGGGAGTAGTATCCGGCAGAAATTGTAAGAGCAAGGTGAATCGGCTGCAAAACAAGTGCAAATAAATGGTTGCTGGAACGTGAATGTACATTCCAAATGGGGCGCTTGATACGGCATTCTCGATAAACCGTCATCATGCAGCGCGCCCATGCGAAGGCAGTTGTTTCGTGGCGATCACGACCAAAAAACCACGTTGCGTCCGGATTTACTTTGTGGTACAAAGTAAATCCATGAAAACCATTCCCCGCTTCCTCGCCGCTCTGGAACTGCTGCTGGTTTTCCCCGCAGTGCTGTTTATGACTTCATTGTTCGCGCGCAACCTGCAGCCAGTGCAATACGAACCAGCACACAGCGCTCAGCGCATAGTGGACTGGTATGCATCCAGCCCGCACGTGGGCTTGTGGGTGTTGCTGATCGCGCTGCCTCTCACTGTGCTGGCAACTGGCGCAGCAACGCTGGTGCGTGAGTGGGGACACAATGAGGAGCTGCGGAGCGCCACTCGCCAGATGCTTGAAGTTATTCGTTTGCACGTCTCTGAATTGCTGGTCGCCGGTGCGACAGCGGCAGCTGGCGGCATTCTCGCAATCGTCGGTATGCACCTGTTGACGGAATGAAGCAGGCAGCAAAGGAATTTGCCAGCCGCAAATCAAAACATGGCCGATCGGCCATGTTTTTGCCTGCTCAGACATGCGCGGTCAAAGAGAAGTTACTCGCATCCCCCCGCAATCGACGGAATAACCAGCACCTCATCCCCTTCTTTGAAGCTGTACTTCTCATTCCCCAGGAAGCGGATGTCTTCTTCATTCACATAGAAGTTGATGAAGCGCCGAATCTGCCCGTCTTCTCCGCGCTAAGGTGCTGGCGCAGCGCCGGAAACCGTCCTTCAATATCCGTGACCAGTTCAGGCAGGTTGGCCGCAGTGCTGGAAATCTCGCGCACGTTGTTGGTGTGTTTCTGAAATGCATTTGGCAACAAAACTCTAACGGACATAACTCTCTCCCAGCCAGGTTCAGACTCCTGGCGCGATGCAATGTGCTCTTCAACAAAGTTTTCAAAATCGGCAAGGCGCGGGACGAATGGCTTCGCTCTGCTCGTAGGCCCCGGTGCAGGCAATCGGTCGTCTTGAGCCCGTTGCCGGTAATGCAGGTGACGGTCAGTTCGTCCGGCTGAATGCGGCCGTGCGCATACAGCCGCGCCGTCACAGCAGTGGTCACGCCGCCCGCCGTTTCGGTAAAGATGCCTTCCGTCTCGGCCAGTTCCTGAATAGCGGAAACGATCTCGACATCGGACACATCCTCCGCCCATCCGCCCGTCGACGCGAATCACGCGCGAAGCATAGATGCCGTCCGCCGGATTGCCGATCGCCAGCGAGCGCGCAATCGTGTTCGGCCGCTGCGGCTCGATCACATCGGTGTCGTTCTTCACCGCCTGTCGCGATCGGCGAGCAGCCCGGTGGCCTGCGCGCCGAAGAAGCGAACCGGCTTGTCCTCGACGAGTCCAAGCTCAATCAGTTCGTTGAACGCCTTGCGAATTTTGGTAATCAGCGAACCGCCGGCCATCGGGACAACAACGTTATCGGGCAGTCGCCAGCCCAGTTGCTCGGCGATCTCAAAGCCCACCGTCTTCGAGCCCTCGGCGTAGTAGGGCCGCAGGTTCACATTCACGAATCCCCAGTTGTAGCGGTCGGCAATCTGCGAGCACAGCCGGTTGACATGGTCGTAGTTGCCCTCCACGCGCACCAGCGTTGCGCCATAGACCTGCGTGTTCAGAATCTTCGCCGGCTCCAGGTCGGCGGGAACGAGGATGTAGGTCTTCAGCCCCAGGCGCGCCGCATGTGCCGCCACCGCGTTGGCCAGGTTGCCGGTCGACGAGCAGCCCAACGGTGTCGAATCCGAATGCCTGCGCGTTGGCCAGCGCCACCGCCACCACGCGATCTTTGAAGCTCAGCGTGGGCATGCAGACGGCGTCGTTCTTGATGTAGAGATTGCGCGCGCCAATGCTGCGCGCCCAGCCGCGGCGCCGTCACCAGCGGCGTGAAGCCGGAAGGCGTCTGCGGCACGTAGCTCTCGGACACCGGCAGCAGCGCGCGATAGCGCCACATGTTCGGCGGGCCCTGGGAGATCGCTTCGCGGGTAAAGCGGGTGCGGGCATACTCGAGGTCGTAGGCCACCTCGAGCGGGGAAAAACACTCATCACAGATGGAAAGCGGCTGAGACCCCGTAGGTCTTGCCGCATTCCCGACATCGCAACTCGTAAGCAGTCGTCACAAATCCCTCGCATGTGCGCGAGCGACCGACGGATAGCGAGCACGCGTGACCGGCTCAAAAAGAGCGAACGTGAGTTGACTCGAAACCGCTTGCGAAGCCGCTAACGCAAAGAGTGCTGAAGCGACCCCCGAATCTCATGTTCCCCGTCTAAGCCGGGCAAGAGTTGACACCATACTCCTGGTTTGCCCAGGCAGGTTGTCGTGGCGTCACAGGGCTCGTCCCTCAGCCACTCTGCATGAAACTCAGGCTTGCCCTTTGGGGGCAAACTTGAATGATTTAGTTTGTACCATAGGGAAAATCTCAGTGCAAGTACCGTCACATCGAACGGCGTCTCCGGGGGTCCAGACGGTCATATCCGGCAACTGACTGCCGCAATTCGAGCAGCTGCGCGCCAGTGAGCGCAGACCTTCAAAAGCGGACTGGCAAAGGAAAGGGGGCAGTTCCAGCGCCGGAGACAAAGCGCTGGTTGCCCCCACTTGCCTTGTCCCGTCTTGCTTCAAAGGGCCGTGCAGTCCCGACCGGGGGAGGGCTGGGTTTTCTTTGGGTTACGGTCAGAACCGCACCTTTGATGGTTCTCTTTTGTGTGCGGGGAAGCAAGAGTCGCCACGGGCCAATTCGGGCCATCTTGTGCCTTTGCGTCTCGTTCGCCATCCTTTACAGTCGTATGGTCGACACGTATTATCGCTTTCGCCGCCAATCAACGGCATGGGCCCTGATCGGACGTGGCCATGGCTTCCCCCAACTCAGACATTCCGGATCGAGCCAAGGTGCTGGTTTCATGGAAGGAAATCGCAGCGTTTCTTGATCGGGCTGAGCGAACCGTTAAGCGATGGGAGCGGGAACGGGGACTTCCGGTTCATCGCGTTCCAGGCGGAGAACGCAGCGGGGTTTTTGCATACTCCCACGAATTGAGTGCCTGGCTGCTCGGAGAAGAAGGCAGAACAGCTGAGACTCCTCCATCCGCTGAAGACAATCACCGAAGCGAAGAGACAACGGCACTTCGCATTGCAGAGTCTGAGGCCGCGCCCGAATCACATCAAGTGATCGATTCCAGCAGGCTCGCCACACCGCTTGACCGCGAAATGAGCAATCTTCGCCCTTTGCGAGCGATCGTCTGGACCGCCGTTCTGGCTCTCTTAACCGCAACAGCGGTCTTCTATGCTATTCGCCACTACAGGGCCCTTTCGCCAGTCAAGGCCGTTCAGCTTGCTCCCCCCGGTTCTCGTCATGCCTCTTCTCCTCACGCAGAGCAGCTTTATCTCCAGGGACGGTATCAATGGAGCCTGCGTACCGCCGAGAGCCTGGCCAACTCCGTCGATGCCTACACACAGGCAATCGTTGAAGACCCCGCCTATGCCCAGGCTTACGCCGGACTTGCGGAAAGTTACGACCTGCTTCCCCAGTACGCGCAGGTCAATTCAGCTGATTCGTTTCAACGGGCCAAAGCGGCAGCGTCCAGGGCAATTGAGCTTGATCCGAATCTCGCCGCCGGGCATCGCGCCAAAGCCTTCGCGCTCTTTTACGGTTATTGGGACGTCGCTGGCTCTGATACCGAGTTCAAGCGCGCCCTGGCGCTCGACCCGAATGAGGAGGAAACTCACCATTGGTATGGCACCACACTGTTCTCGCGGCAGGAAGACTTCCAGTCGCTCGCCCACATGGACGAGGCCGTGCGTTTGAGCCCTACGACGCCGGCCATCGTTGCTGACTCAGCTTTCGTTCATGTTGAACTTCGTAACAATCGTGAAGCCAACATCAGAATCCTCCGGGAACTGTCTCGAACTCAACCGAACCTGGTGAAATCAAGCCGTTACCTGGCCGGGATTGATCTGGAAGACCGGAACTATCCGGCCTTCCTCGCGGACATTCGGCAGGTGGCAGAAATCTCACACGATCCGGCCATTAACGCCCTCGCGATCTCTGCTACCCGTGGGTGGGCCCGCGAAGGCAGATCAGGATTGTTCGAGGCAATTCGCCAGTCAGCTCAGACAGCCTTTGATCAGGGAAGTAGTTCAGGTTATGGACTGGCAGAGGCCTACTTGCGCCTTGGGCAACCAAAGACGGCGCTCCCTTACTTCAGGGCAGCACTTGAACGGAATGACTTCGTTCTCATGAGACTTCCCACGTGCGAATGCATCGCGTCAGTGAAGGACGATCCAGGGTACAGATTGCTCTTCCAGCAAATTCGTGAACGTATGGGTCTGCCGAAGACGGCTGGAACGCACATTGCCGCGACCGCAAAGCCAGGATCGTCTGAGCTTTCAATGCAGGGTTCCCACTAAGCTGTAGGGGCATAGCCCCACCTACAACAAGCTCACATCACCGCCCGGCACCAGCAGGATATGCATCCCTTGCCGTCGCCTGAATCATCTCCTGCTCCATCAGCGGGATCGGAATCATCCCTTCATTGTTGAAGCGATCCATGAAATCGCGAAGCACAAACGGCTTTCCCGCCAGATCCTGCTGGTGCGCGTATTCCGTCATCAGCCGGTCAAACAGGATCTTGCCGGTGACATAGCTTGCCCCATAGCCCGGCTGCCGCAGATACAGCAACTGCTCGAAAGCAGTCAGTTTGTCTTTGGCTATGGCCCACCCTCGCGGCGTCCATTCCGCTTGAAACTGCTCAGCCTGCTCCAGTGTCATTTCATTCGCCTGCACGTAGAGCGAGGCAAGACCTCGTGCGGCCCGGTTCGCAAGCATGATCCACACCAGTTCCTTGGCGCGCGGCTCGTCATCGTAGAGTCCCGCGTGCATCACGATCTCTTCGAAAGCCGTGGCGAATCCCTCCGCCCGGTTGTCCCAGATATTCGAGAGTGAAGCGAGACGCCGGATGGGACTAGCATTGGGCTCATCCCGCATCCGTGCCAGATCGATCCAGTGATAATCGTGCGAGAGCAGCAGCATCGGTTCGCGATGTGTAACGCGCGTGAAAAATATCCTTTGCTCTTCCGGAACGAAATGTCCAAGCTGCGGCTCCAGCGCGGGCTTGATATACGGCTTGTCCGGGATAATCTGCTGCGTGTTGAGAAACGCGACGAACTTGTCGAGCCGCGCCTGCGTCATCCGGTCGAACGACGCCGAATCGGCAACGGGCTCAAGAGGAGGCAGATTCCGGTTGTTCTGTTCCTCAAGACGCAGGGCAGCATGGGCACGCTCCAGTTCCCGTCGCAGCAGCACCACCTGTTCCTGCCACGTGAATGGGACAAAGTGAACGTTCTCCTGGTACCAGTCGTAGTTCTCCTTGCCCACTCCCGAGGGGCCTGTCTTGTCCGGACCCATCTCTTTGAGCCATGCGATGAAATCGTCTGTCGCCTTGCGTGCGTTGGCTACCGCTGCGTGCAGCTCAGGATCCGCCCCGGCCAAGTCGGCGTGCTGGCTGCCCTCCAGCGTACTCACCGTGAGCGAACCGGCCTCGAACGATGCCAGTGTCTCAGACTGGTTGCGCAGTTCCTGCCCTCCCCATATCCAGAGATCGCGCGCGTTGCTCTCCTTCAGGTTCTCCCTCGCCTGGGTGAGGAGCGCAGGGATCGCACCAATTCTATCCGTCAACTCGTGCCGGCTGGCGTCCGACAGCGGAAACCGGAAGTTGTACAGTTCGATCGCAGGATAAACAAGCGGTCCCTCGCGCAATGGACAGTCACTGCGTGCCGCCCAGATGCTCACATAAAACGCAGGATCCCGGGCCCAGGGCCGCAATACCCTGAGGTTGAAATCAAACCCGTTCATCTCTGCCTTGACCAGCCTGTAGTCATTGATCTGCTCGATCGGCCAGCCTTTCGTGTCCAGGTCATCCAGACGCTTGCGCCACGCCGGCAGTTCCTTCGCCTTCGCCGCCATCGCAGCCGCGCTGTAGTCAGGAACCGCGCCGTGCATGACGGGCCGCTCGAACGCGCGCCAGCCTTCAAAGAGCCTCACCAGTTCCTGGTAGCCAGACGGCGCGGGAGCCGCATAAACCGCGGAAGCGCTCCCGGACAAAGTGAACAACAAGAGGGTCGATAGAACTCCGCGCAGACGGGAAAGCGCCATGAACCTTCTCCATCGAAAAGATAAATTGCAATTCCGGTGAACCTATCTTGCCAGATTCCAGACCACCGATCCACTCAATGAGAGGGCATGGCTGGAAGATCATGGCTTCAGCCCTGATTGCCGCTCACGGGCTTACGCCTTCGGCAGGGTGAATCCAAATCGCATTCCCTCCCCCCGAAACCATCCGCACGTCGAGCACCGTGCCGCGATCAACCGTCTGCTTGGAGAACTCCGTGTGGGTTGCATCTTTGTCCGCGTCCGCAGCATCGGCATAGATTTCGGCAACGTATTTTCCTTCACCAAGAAAATCAAGCGGCACGCGCACAGTCCTGCTATCCCAGTTCGTAATCGAACCGAGGTACCAGTCCTTGCCGCTCCGCCTCGCAACGGTGACGTTCTCCATCGGTCGCCCGTTGATCACGCGCACTTCATCCCACGTAGTCGGCACCTGCTTGATGAATTCAAAATCGTGCTGTCCCGCGTAATGCTCCGGATAATCGGACACCATCTGCAGCGGGCTCTCGAGCACCACGTAGAGCGCAAGCTCGTGCGCCCGCGTGCCCAGACCCATCGGCATCAGGTTTCGCGCAACAAAACTCTCCCGGTTGCTGTTCCCGAATGCGCCCGGCGTATAGTCCAGAGGCCCCGCAAGCATGCGCGTGAAGGGCAACGTCGTGTTGTGCACCGGCGTGGTCCGCGCGCTCCACTTCAGATACTCCTTGCCCATTACGCCCTCGCGCGTCATCACGTTGGGCCAAGTGCGTCGAAGCCCATCCGGCTTGAACGCTCCATGAAAGTCGAGCATCAGGTGGTGCTGCGCCGCAGACTCCGCAACGTGGCGATACCAGCTCACCATCTGCTGATCATCGCGATTCATAAAGTCGATCTTGACTCCCGCGATTCCCCACTTCTCAAACAACGGAAATGCCTGGTCCATGTACTTATCGACGGACGTCCAATGCGCCCACAACCAGATCCCGACTTTCTTCTCCTTCGCATAACGGAGCAACTCCGGCATGTTGATCTCCTGAGTCACCTGGGTGATATCGGCAAGCGCCGCATAGTCCTGCGGACCTTTCCGCTCAGCCTTGGCCCAGCCCGCATCGATCAGCATGTATGCGAATCCCGACGCCGACGCGAAGTCGATATAGTGCTTCATCGTCGCAGTGTTCATGCCGGGTTTGAAGCTGGCCCCCGGTGCCGCTTCCCCTGACCACCAGTCCCAGGCCGACTTGCCCGCGCGAATCCACGAAGTGTCGGCGATCTTCGATGCCGGATTCAGATTAAGAACGATGTTTGACTCGATAAGCCGCCCCGGCTCGTCGCCGATCATCAGTACACGCCATGGGCTCTTTACAGACCCGTCCGCCTCAACCGCAATCGAGCGTGAATCGATGTGCGGTGAAAGTTCCGTTTGCAGCCCCAGCGGCTTGTCGGCCTTGTGCAGATACATCCCCGCATAGTTCTCAATATCGGCTTCGGTAATCGCCACCCACCCAACGGCCGGAACCTCGGCCAGCAACGGCAGAGCTACCAGCCAATCATGGTGGATCCCCGTCACCTGCCGCATCTGGTACTCGTCTTCGTAGGACGACTGAAAACCATCGAGGAGCAGCGGATAGGTAATCGCGTCCTTGCTGTAGTTGAACTCGGTAAGCTCCCGCTCAATGCGGATCTTCTCCCCGCCCGGCTGTGACGGAACAATGTACCGGAAAGCCACCCCGTCATCGTAGGCTCGAATCTCAAGACTGAGCTTTCGACCTACTTTGTCTTCCATGTCCACGAGTGCTGAATTGTAGTGGTCGCGCACCGAACTCGTCTTGCCAACAGGAATCGTGTAGGTCGCATCGGCCTTTCCCGTCCGCACACGCACTTGGTACATGCCCGGCCCGAGTGGCGCATGGCCCTCAAGTTTGAGACCAAGAATGGACTCGTCCATCAACCACTTCCCATGAAAGTCCACGGAGTAGCTAAGGTCGTTGCTCGGCGGCTTTATCCCGCGACCTGCCGCCGCGTCGGACAAAATCATCACAACCTGCCCGTTAGGCGACTTGACTCTCAGGCGGGTGGCATCCTCTTTCTGCGCGGAGGCGTGCACTGCGAACATTAACCCAGACAGGCAGAGAACAGAAAAACGCAGACGAGCCATGATTTCTCCGATGAGAAATAATACAGTCTGGCCCCCTTTTCGCCCACGCAGAGATTTGGCTGGAGACGGCGGAAGCAATCTGATTTGTCACTGGTCTGACCCTAGTTGCTATAGATCCTCACGTAGTCCACCTGAATCTCCGACGGAAACACCGTCGTCGCATCCGGGCTTCCGGGCCAGTCGCCGCCGACTGCGAGATTCAGCAAAAGAAACTCCGGGCCATCATCGAACGGCCACGTTCCTGTCTGGGTGTTCGGGGTAAATGTCGCGTACACGTTGCTCGGATCGTCAATATAGAACTCGACCTTGCCCTTGCTCCAGTTCATGCCGTACGTGTGCCAGTCCGCCGCCGAGAACCCCGAGGGATGATATTGCTTCGTCCCATCCAGATTCGTCCCATGAACCGAGTCAGCGACCCAGTCATAGCCCGGAGCCGGGGCCCCAACGGAGGGAGGCGGATTGCTCCCGTCAATATGCTCCATCACGTCGAGTTCACCGCAGGCCGGCCAGTTGATGGTCCTGATGTTGTTCCCCAGAAGCCAGAACGCGGGCCACATGCCTTGCCCTTCAGGCAGCTTCATCCGCGCCTCCGCCCGGCCGTACTGAAAGCTGAACAGCCCCTGGCTCTTCATGCGCGCGGACGTGTAGACGCCGGCTGAAGATTTGCGCGCCACGATATGCAAAATACCGGCCGTATCGATGTACGCATTCGGATTTCCTGCATCGCACGGACTGGCTGTCGAGCCCCATGCGCAGTAGTTCTCAAGCTCGTTGTTGCCAAAACCGCTGTTGCCCGTATCGTAGGTCCACACCTTGGCATCGGGCTGAGCATTCGCGCCCGTCGCATTCGAGAACTCGTCGCTCCACACTAGCGTGTTGGGTGAAACATTGGGTGTTTGGATGAAACTATTGACGGCGCTTGTTGCGTAGCCGGGCGCCGTGGCGATGGCCTTGACCGTAAGAGTCGACCACACCAGAAAGGGCGCTTGATAGATCTCGGAAGAAGTGGTGGGAGTGGATCCGTCGGTCGTATAGTAGATCGTCGATCCCGGAGTAGACCCTGCGATTCTCACGACCTCAGCGCCGTTCTGCGCGTTGCTTGAGAACATCGTCGGCGTAGCCGCCGGTGTGGCGCCCGCAGGCGGCGTTGTCGTCCCCGTGGAGGCGCTCGCTCCGCCTCCACATCCGCAAACCAAAGCACCAGACAAGAAAATTGCCGCAAGCATTCGAGACACCTTACGCACTCGATCTCTCCATTGCTGTCATCCTAAACCACAAATACCGCTGTCATAATGAGCCATCAATGCTGCTATCATCCTGAGCGCAGCAAGCCGCGCTTTTGCGGCTTGCGAAGTCGAAGGATCCGCAGTTGCTTTTCGCAAATTATGCGGAACTTCAGACTCAGGACACTTGAGCCGGCTAAATCCCGTTTTGAAAGGATACGGCTGGTAGATCAGGGCTTCAGCCTGATTGCCGCAAAAGGCGCATAATCAATTGGGCTTTAACCCCCGAGGGACAGCACTTTCGACTGCGCCAATCAGCAGACGAATATTCCGCAGGATCGTAATTCAGGTTCGGGCTGAGCCACCGCTCCACTTCCGCCACGCTCATCCCCTTGCGCTGGTGGTAGTCGACAACCTGATCGCGGTCGATCTTGCCGAGGCTGAAATATCGCGACTCCGGATGCGCAAAGTACAGCCCGCTCACACTCGACCCCGGCCACATCGCAAAGCTTTCCGTGAGGAACATGCTGGTGTTCTTTTGCGCATCAAGAAGACGCCATATCGTGCCCTTCTCCGTATGGTCCGGGCAAGCCGGATAACCCGGAGCAGGCCGTATCCCGCGATATTTTTCCTGGATCAGTTCCACGCTGCTAAGGCACTCTCCGCGGCCGTATCCCCACTCCTCGCGGACCCGCTTGTGCAGGCATTCTGCAAACGCCTCCGCCAGACGATCAGCCAGCGCCTCAGCCATGATGGCGTTATAGTCGTCATGCTTCGACCTGAATCCGTCGCACAACTCCTTCAGGCCGATCCCGCTGGTCACAGCGAATGCTCCGATATGATCGGGCAATCCCGTTTCCTTCGGTGCAACAAAATCCGCGAGAGACCGGCACGGCTCGCTTCCTTCGCGATTCGCCTGCTGGCGCAGGAAATGAAGCCGTTCAAACACCTTTCCGCGCTTCTCATCTGCATAAAGCTCGATGTCGTCTCCTGTCGCATTGGCGCGAAAGAAGCCATAGACACCGCGTGCCGTGAGAAGCTTCTCGGCAACGATCCTATCGAGCAGCGCGTTGGCCTCATTGAAAAGTTGACGCGCTTGTGAACCGTAGTCCTCATTGTCAAAAATGCGCGGGTAGACGCCTTTCAGCTCCCATGTGTGAAAGAACGGAGTCCAGTCGATTACGTCGCGCAATGTCGCCAGCGGGAAATTATCGAGCACGCGCAGACCGGTGAACTCGGGAACCGGCACGTCCTCAGCCCGCCACTCGATTGGAGTCCGTCTCGTGCGAGCAATCTCAATCGGAAGAACCTTCTGCCGTCGCGATGAGTGGGCCTTTCTGACGGCCTCATACTCTGCGCGATGTTTGGCAACGAATTCCTCCAGGCCATCCTCGCTCAGCAGGCTGGTCGTTGTCGGCACTGCCCGGCTTGCATCCAGCACGTGGATCACAGGCTGGCGGTAGTGCGGCGCAATCTTCACCGCGGTATGCGCCCGGCTCGTGGTCGCTCCGCCAATCAGCAATGGCAGCGTGAAACCCTGGCGCTCCATCTCCCGGGCCACGTGCACCATCTCATCGAGAGACGGTGTAATCAAGCCGCTGAGCCCGATCACGTTCACATTCTCTGCCTTCGCGCGTTCCAGGATCTTCTCGGCGGGAACCATCACGCCCATGTCGATCACTTCGTAGTTATTGCAGGCGAGAACCACGCCCACAATATTCTTCCCGATGTCGTGGACGTCGCCCTTCACCGTTGCCAGCAGAATCTTCCCCTGGGCCTTCACCTCGTGCCCCGCCGCGGCCATCGCCGCCTTCTCCGCCTCCATGAACGGCGTTAGATAGGCAACCGCCTTTTTCATCACGCGGGCAGACTTGACCACTTGCGGCAGAAACATCTTTCCGGCGCCGAAGAGATCGCCCACGACGCTCATGCCGGCCATCAACGGACCTTCGATTACCAGCAGCGGACGTCCAAGCTTCGCCCGCGCTTCTTCGGTGTCGCCATCAATATAGTTATCGATGCCCTTGACCAGCGCGTGCGTCAGGCGTTCTTCCACCGTGCCGTTACGCCACTCTTCCGCCTTCTTCTCGCTTACCGCTGCCCCTGCGTTCTTCAGTGTCTCGCCGAACTCAACCAATCTCTCTGTAGAGTCGGCGCGGCGGTTCAGAAGCACATCCTCGACCAGCACCTTCAGCGAGGGCTCAATCTCCTCATACACCTCAAGCATTCCGGCATTCACAATGCCCATGTCCATGCCCGCACCAATGGCGTGATACAGAAACGCGGAGTGCATGGCCTCGCGAACCTTTGCGTTGCCGCGAAAGCTGAAAGAGATGTTCGACACACCGCCGCTGACCTTGGCATGCGGCAGATTCTCCTTGATCCAGCGCGTCGCATTAATAAAGTCGACTGCGTAGTTGTTGTGCTCCTCCATGCCCGTCGCGACGGTGAGGATATTCGGATCGAAGATGATGTCCTCGGGCGGAAGCCCTACCTCGTTTACAAGAATCTTGTAGGCGCGTTCGCACACACGAATTTTGTCTTCGTATGTCGCCGCCTGTCCCTGCTCATCGAAAGCCATCACAACCACTGCTGCGCCGTATTTGAGAACTGTCCTGGCGTTCTCGCGAAACTTCTCCTCCCCCTCTTTGAGCGAAATCGAATTCACGACGCCCTTGCCCTGAAGACACTTGAGCCCCGCTTCGATGACCGCCCAGTTCGACGAGTCCACCATGAACGGCACCTTCGCCACTTCGGGTTCGCTTCCGAGCAGTTGCAGAAACCGAGTCATGGCCGCGACGCCGTCAATCATTCCCTCGTCCATGCAGATATCGAGAATGTTGGCTCCGCTCTCAACCTGCTGCCGGGCAACGCTCACCGCTTCTTCGTACTTGCCCTCCTTCACGAGCTTGGCGAACTTCGGCGAGCCTGCCACATTCGTTCGCTCACCGATCATGATGAAGACGCCCGCTTGCTGCGTGAATGGTTGTGACCCTGACAAGCGCAGAGGCTTCATCGCGCGACCTCAGCGTCGGCCGTGAATGAGCGGACCTCGGCATCGCCGGGATTCCTCTCCCAGCGTCTTGGTGGCACACCTTCCAGTGCCTTCGCGATCGCCGCAATATGCTCCGGTGTGTTGCCGCAACAGCCACCCGCAATGTTCACAAGCCCTCCGCGAGCAAACTCTCCAAGAAACCGCGCCATATCCGCCGGCCCAAGATCGAAGCCGGTCTCCGCGAGCGGATTGGGCAGTCCCGCATTTGGATAACACGAGACGGCAACGTCCGCTTTCTCTGCCAATTCGCTCAGGAATGGATACATCAAATCGGGCCCAAGAGAGCAGTTGAGCCCCACCGAAAGCGGCCTTACATGCCGCACCGCATTCCAGAACGCTTCAGTAGTCTGCGCCGAGATCAGAGTTTCTCCTCCGCGCCCCACTGCCGCGGAAATCATGACCGGCAACTCCGTTCCATCCTGATCGAAGACTTCCCGTATCGCCACCAGCGCAGCCTTCGCGTTAAGCGAGTCAAAAATCGTCTCCACCAGAAGGAAATCCGAGCCGCCCGCAATCAGCGCACGCGCCTGCTCGCTGTAGGCCGCCTTCACCTGGTCGAACGTCACCGACCGGAAACCCGGATCGTTGGCATCGGGCGAGTTCGACAGCGAGACAGTGAGCGGCCCAATCGCCCCCGCAACAAATCTTGGACGCGACGTCGTTTCCGCAACGCGGTCCGCCCACTCCCGGCACAGCCGCGCCGACTTCTCATTGATCTCCCACGCGAGACTCTTGAGGAATGGATCGTCGATGATCTTTTGGTAGAAATCCGGGTCCTTGCGGCCGCCGTGTTCTCGCGGATCGTCAACGAAAAATTCGCTTTGGGAAATGGTCGTCGCGCCAAAGGTATTGGTCTCGATGATGTCTGCCCCGGCCTCGAGAAAGCGACGGTGAATATCCCCGATCATCCCCGGCTGGGTCAAGGTGAACAGATCCCCATTGTTCAGCAGGTCTTTCTTCGAGTCCTTGAACCGCTCACCGCGCATATCCGCTTCCTTCATTCCGTAGGTGCGGATCGTCGTACCCATCGCGCCGTCAATGATGGCGATACGATTCCTGAGAATCTCCTGAATGGGATGTTCGCGGACTGGTCTCATATGTCTCCCTCAATTCTAAGCACGGCTGTGCCGGCCACAAGGACAACCTCTACGGTTGCAACCGCCTGCCCGCCAGACAGCAGCGGGAAGGTCCTTCCTGAATCTTTGAATTTGCGGGGCGATTGCCGGTCTATCGCGCTGCCGTAAGGGCGCTCACCGGCACCAGCATGTCTTCCTTCCGCATCACCAGGTTGGTGGCGTTCAGAGAGGCCAGCTCAAAACCGTGTCCGTGCGTGATCGCGTCAGTGGGACAGGCCTCAACACAATACCCGCAGAAGATGCAGCGGTTGTAGTCGATGTTGTAGACCTTCGCATAGCGCTCTGACGACGAGATGCGCTGCTCCTCGGTATTCTCGGCAGCCTCAATGTAGATGCAGTTCGCCGGGCAGGCCGCAGCGCAAAGAAAGCAGGCAACACACTTCTCGAGGCCATTTTCATCGCGTTGCAGCTCGTGCTTGCCGCGGAAGCGCTGCTCAAACACGGCGCCGCGAAGAGGGCCCTTGCCATCGGGGTAGTTTTCGACCTGCGTTGGCTGCAGCATCTCGCCGAAGGTGATGCTCATCCCCTTGGCGATGGCAGCGATGTTGCGCACAATCGACATACGCACAGTATACGATGGATGCCGGGAGGGGTCTGAATGAGCCGCCGAGGGATCGAATTTGCCATGTTGGTTGCGATGAGCGCTGCAGCGACTCTCGCCTGCGCCCAGGCAACACAAACCGCGCCCAATGAGACCCCCTCGCATCCGTCGCCATCTTCAGACCGGCTCACTCCCGGCCACAGGCCAGCCCGGCAGTCGATGGCGCGATGGTCGCGGTGAAAATCACGTTTGGCGACAAGTCGGCAGAATGGACAGTTCCCAAAATTGCCGAACTCCCCCACCAGACAATCACCGTCCACAACGCTCATATCAATGCGGACCAGACATTCTCCGGGGTGCCCTTGATCCAGTTCCTCACTCCCCTCGGCGTTCCCGAGAAGCCAAAAGGCAAGGACTTCAAGCTTTACGTGTTGGTCGAGGGACGCGACGGATACAAGGTGGTCTTCGCCATCGGCGAGATTGCGCCCGATGTCCATGAGGGAACCGTGCTTCTGGCGGACAGCGTCGATGGCAAGCCGATCACCGAAAACGGCCCGTTTCAGCTTGTTTGCACCGGGGAAAAGCGTCCCGCCCGCTGGGTGCGCAACCTGGTGACCATCCGGGTAATGGCAGCGGATTAATCCAGGGTTACTAAGATCAGGCACCATAACGGTTTAAGAAATCTCTCCTGAGGGGTTCCGTAGTTACGCATGTATCGAAATGAACAATCAGATGCGGCGAGAGCTCAGGTCGACCTGAGTGTCGATGCCTCAGATGCCAATACATTGGGCTCCCTCGACCAGCTGCTGGCACTGGCGATTGCATCCAATGCCTCCGACATCATCCTCGTAAACGGTTCGCCGGTGACGTTTCGGGTGAATGGCGCCCTGACAGCAGTTCCCGGCCCGGACATCACAGCCGAGGGCATCTGGAGTCTTCTCGAGCCTCTTTTGTCCGCAAACCAGTATGAGGAACTGAAGGAACGCAAATGTCTCGATTTCTGTCTTGTTCGCGGCTTAACCGCAAGATTTCGCGCCAATCTTCACTTCCAGCGAGGTACGCTCGCAGCCTCCATCCGCGTTCTTCCTAGTGAGGTACCCACTCTGGAATCGCTGAATTTGCCGAAGTCTCTCTCGACGTCTGGCTGAGCGGCGGCAAGGTCTCATCCTGCTGACAGGGGCCACGGGATGCGGCAAGACCTCCACGATGGCGGCTTTGATCCACGCGATCAATCGCAGCCGCCATGATCACATCATCACGATCGAAGATCCGGTCGAGTTTCAACACAAGAACCAGAAATCTCTTGTCGAGCAGATCGAGTTGGGCTTGGACACGCCCAGTTTTGCCCAGGCCGTTCGCGCCGTACTGCGACAAGATCCCGACGTGATTCTTATCGGCGAGATACGCGACAGCGATACCATGGCAGCCGCGCTAACTGCTGCCGAGACCGGACATCTGGTTCTCACGTCCGTACATACGAATGACGCCGCGCAGGCCATCGCGCGCATTCTTGATATCTTCCGTTCCGGTTTCCAGCCGCAGATCCGCCGCCAGCTCTCTCTGGCTTTGCTGGCGGTGATTCACCAGCGGCTTCTGGCCGCCGTCAACGGCATCGATCGCTATCCGGCGGTTGAGATCCTGATGGCCACCAGCGGAATTCGGAATCTTATTCGCCGCGGAGACGACCATCAGCTCCGCGCAAATATCGAAACCGGTCGCTCTGAAGGCATGCAGACCATGGAGCAGTCTTTGGCTGAGCTTGTTCGAAATCAGCGCATCTCCCGCGAAACCGCCTACGCGCATACCAGCCACCCCGAAGAGCTTCGAAGGCACCTGAATGAATAGGCATTTTCTTATTCTCTTTGAATTCATGGAAATGCAAACCGAGCGCAATCAGTTCCTTTGAGTGCCACAATCCAGACTCAGTGCAATTACACCCCGCCCGGTGGCTTCGACTGCCCCTGATTATTGGCTGGAGGCGTGGTCACAGGTTTGCGTTCCCAACTCTGCTTCTTCCCCGTCTGGCAGAGAAAGGAATCCTGCCCTCGGCTCAATTCCGCAACGGAATCCTGGACACGGCAGAGGCGCTCCTTCATGCCTGCAGCATCCCGTCCAACCAGCAACTGCATCCGCTCGAGCCCGTTCCCCTGATCGAGGTCGTAGCGATAGACAAAATCTTCGGCTGGCTTTTGCCGTCCATAGTCCAGATGATTCCATGTGCCCAGAGTCTCACGGCCATTCGGGTCGGCCATCACTGCATAGACCTGGGTCCGCGTTACCTCGGCAGTTGCATTGGACACCCAAAGCGGCACGCCCTGGCCTCCGCGCATCCACCGCGCTGCCCACGTGTGCCCTCGCAGGTCGTAGTAGAACGCGGTGAAAAACGTCGTCGCAGCGCAGTTGTTGCAATCGTCATACATTGCCCCCAGCTCGCGCAGCCCGCCCGTCACGAAAAGCATCCATTCGACGACACGCAGATTCGTGCCCTTCAGAATGGATGTCAGGGAGCGATCGCTGAGCGAAACACTCCACACTGTAAACACATCTTCATTGGCAGCCGATTGCGGGTTCGCTCGAAAGCTCGTGATCACCAGTGCCGCATCGTACTGCACCCCGATCTCCCGAATGGCAGTCCACTTCTGTCCATCGAGCGCGCGTGTCACCCACACAACCACATCCTGGTCTTTGGGAGCATGAAAATCGATCCAGCGGAAGCTGTCTGGTGCCTGCGATTCGCATCGGGGAGTTGCAGTCTCAGCCAAAACCATGAGGCAGATCAGGACCCATACCGGAACACGACGCACGACTCTGAAACTGGCTGCATAAACACGCATGGCTCTGGAGCTAGTTGCACAAATTAGGTTTTGAAAGGGCACGGCTTTAGCCGTGCCGCCAAAGTCGCGTAACACCTGGGGCTTTAGCCCCCGAGGGATGCTCTGCACTTGCCTGGCAGCATTTATGCAACCAGCTCTGGGTATTTCAGTCCGTCGCATGCGTCGTCAAAGCCCCAGCTTCGCCCACATCGCATCCACCTTCGCCTTGGTCGCGCGATCCATCTCGATCATCGCCGGCCACGGACGCTCGAATCCCTCGGCCTTCCACTTGCGCGTGGCGTCGATGCCCATCTTCGATCCGTAATTCGGCAGCCGCGACGAGTGGTCGAGCGAGTCGACCGGCCCCAGCGTGAACTGGATGTCGCGCTCCGGATCGATGTTGTTGGCCACGCGCAACACCACCTCGCCGATGTCCTGCACGTCGCAGTCCTCATCCACCACGATGATGCACTTGGTAAACATGGCCTGCCCCAGCGACCAGATCGCGTTCATCACCTTGCGCGCCTGCCCCGGATAGCTCTTCCTGATCGACACCAGCATCAGGTTGTGAAACACCGCCTCGACCGGCAGATTGAATGTCGACGATCTCGGGAATCGTCATCTTCATCGCCGGCAGAAAGATGCGCTCGACCGCCTTGCCCATCCACGCATCTTCCATGGGCGGCTTGCCCACGATCGTCGCCGCGTAGATCGGATCCTTGCGATGCGTGATGCAGGTCAGGTGAAAGACCGGATACTCGTCGGTCATCGTGTAGAAGCCGGTGTGGTCGCCGAACGGACCCTCGCTGCGCAGTTCGCCCAGCTCGACGTAGCCTTCCAGCACGATCTCCGCGCTGCGCCGGCACCTCGAGATCGACCGTCTCGCACTTCACAATCTCGACCGGCTTGCCGCGCAGGAATCCCGCGATCATGAACTCCTCGACCTCCGGCGGCGCCGGCACAATCGCCGAAAACGTCGTCGCCGGATCGGTGCCGATCGCCACCGCAACCTCCAGCCGCGAGCCCTTCAGATTGCCCAGCGCCACCTGCGGCAATCCCGCCAATCGGCCCGTCGGGAATCGCTGACCGCGCCGCCGGCCGACTCCGCCATCGCCGCCACGCGCGCAGTCTTGCGCATCTGCAGTCCGCCGCGCCGCCGCAGCCGCATTGCGCAGCGCTTCGCGATAGTGTTCCGCCGCCACCTTCTGCCGCTGCCAGTGCATGCCGGTCGTCTGCCCGTCGTACACCTGCATGCGATACATGCCGATGTTGCGCTTGCCGGTGCGCGGATCGCGCGTGTGCACGCAGGGCAGCGTGATGAATCGCCCGCCGTCGTGCGGCCAGCACTTCAGAATCGGAAACTGCGTTCAGGTCGAAGTCCGCTCGCGCAGAATCACTTCCTTGCACGGCGCGTCCTTCGCGCTGACCGTCTTCGGAAACGCGCTCGTCAGCGCCCCCAGTTGCGGCAGCATCTTCAGCTTGTCGAAGAGCCCCTCGGGCGCCTTCACGTTCATCAGGCCTGAAATGCGCTCGGCGATCTCTTCGATCCGCTCGCACGCCCAGCGCCATCGCCATGCGCCGTTCGCTGCCAAATTGGTTGATGAGGACCTTGTGCCCCGGATGGCCTTTCACGTTTTCGAACAGCAGCGCCGGCCCGCCGGGAGCGTAGTTCCCTTCGGTCTTTCCCGCCTTCGCTCCGCGCATTCGCGCCGATCTTTGCACACGCGGTCGGTGATCTCCGTGATCTCCAGTTCCGGCGACACCTCTTCGCGGATGCGCTTCAGTTCGCCGTGCTTTTCGAGTGTCTTGATCCAGTCGCGCAGATCGTCGTAAGCCAAAAAAGTTCTCCGGGGTCGTCACCGCTCCCCCCACTCATACTAAGGCTTTTGGAGCACACGAGGCTTTGCCATCCGCCTCACACATGTGCCATACTCGCGCGCACAGAACAGCGCACGGTTCGTTCAAGTCCTGTTCATTCCGCTCTGAAAGTTCACTTCGAGGACTAACAAGAAGGAGACGTCTATGAGCGCGAAAGCGAAAATCCCGTGCAAGCCCTATTTCAAGCGCCGCCACCTCTTCTCCGCCGCTGCCCGGGCCGCGGCTGCTTCAGCTGGCGCGGGCCCGTGGAGCGTCCCCGATCTGTGCAAGGCTTACAACTGGCCAACGGGCCTACCCGGCGGAGGAGTCATCGCGATTGTTGAGTTGGGCGGCGGTTGGGTTATGTCCGACATGACCGCATTCTTCCAATCTGTCAATCAGCCTGATCCTCAAATCACTGACGTTTCGGTAGACGGGACAAACAACAACCCCAACCAGAGCTTGGGCGCCTCCGACGATCCTGACTACGAAGTCGCGCTCGATATTGAAGTGGCTGGAGCTGCTTACTTCGCCGCGACAGGAAATGCGGCCACAATTCGTGTCTATTGGTCGAAGGACATTGCCACAGCTGTCGAGAAAGCCGCACAGGACGGCTGTGACGTATGCTCCATCTCCTGGGGCGCTGACGAGGCTAACTGGGGCCAGGACGCTGCCGATCAGATGGAATCAGCTGCCGCATCAGCAACCGTCGCCGGCATGATCGTCTTCGGAGCCTCCGGCGACAACGATTCCGGCGATGGCGGCTCGACACCGGCCAACGTCGACGTCCCCTCCTCGTGTCCCCACGTCGTAGGGTGCGGCGGAACCTACAAGACGAAGACGCAGGAGACTGTGTGGAACGACAATCCCGGTCAGACCAACGGCGAGGGAACCGGTGGCGGCTATTCAACCATTTTCCCGATCCAGAACTTCCAGATCGGCGCGCCCCCAGCACCGTCAAACACGAAATTCGGCAAAGGCAGGATGATCCCGGACGTGGCCGGCGACGCAGACCCCAACACCGGATACAACGTGTACGTCCACGGAGCCGCAACCGTCGTCGGGGGCACGAGCGCCGTTGCGCCACTTTACGCCGGGCTGTTTGCATCGTTTGGAACAAAGCTGGGCTTTGTATCGCCGACGCTCTGGCAGAACCCAAAGGCCTTCAATGACATCACAGTGGGGAGCAACGGGATCTACAGCGCGGAACCAGGTCCGGACCCATGCAGCGGACTGGGATCGCCGATTGGCAACAAGCTCTCCGCGCTATTCGTCCCGTCTTAGTAACCTGCTCAGCGCGCGATCTGGACCACCTGGCTGGCGGGTTGAACAGGAGCAACCGCGTCCAGCGGATAGCCGAGACGCTTCCACTCGTCGTAGCCGCCCCTCAGCGGCCGCACGCGGTCTATGCCCAGCTTGTGCAGCGTCATCGCCGTTTTGGCAGCCGTTGCCTCGCTCGGGCACGTGCAGAAGAGAACCACGTCGCGATCCCGCGGAATCTCCTGATGGCGCGCGGTTAGCGAATCGGGAGAGAAATGAAGTGCTTTCGGAAGCGTGAACGGCTCTGCAAGCAATTCCAGCGGGTGACGAAGATCGACAATGTAGACCTTCTCGCCCCGGTCGAGTTGGCGCATCAGATCTTCCGGCTCAAGCCGCGAGGCGACCAATTTTCTTCTGAACATGCGCTGGCGATACACCCGGCCGAGAAAGAATCCAATAATTCCCAGGACCAGGATTGCACCCGAAAACCGCCCGACCCAATCGAGCAAGTTCGGGTCACGCTTCAATGCATCGCCAAACAATCTCCCCAGCGCCAGTAGAGCTCCCACCCAGAGCGCGGCGCCGATCCCATCAAAGAACAGAAAAGCCGCCAGGCCCATGCCGTTTTCACCGGCCACCGGGGGCGCAAGCGTGGCAAGCCCGGGAACAAACTTGGCGAACGTCAAAGTGAGGCCGCGACGGCGTCCAAACGAATCCTGGGTCCGCCGGACACAGATAGTCGGCTCCAGTGACAGTTTGCAGAGAATCCGCAGCACATGATGCCCATAACGTCGGCCGATGAGGAACCACGCCGAGTCGGCTGCCAGGCACGCGAGGACTCCCGCCGCGAATGCCAGGCCGAAGCTGAGCTGGTGCTCAGCCGAGAGGGCTCCAGCCGCCAGCAGCACTGGCGCTGCGGGAAGAGGAATCCCAAACTGCTCGATCAGCACCCAGGCAAACAGCAGCAGGTAGCCGTAAACAAGGAGGATGTGAATAGGCAATGCCATAGAGACTTTCGATCGCTACCTGGGCGAATTTGGCCACCGGAATTGCGCCCACTTCTCAGCAGCTGCGGGGAAATCCGTGACTCCAGCATATCGGATGATGCAACCAGCGATTCGCTTCACGCGATTTATCCGCCGGAACCGCAAAAATCAAAAGGCCACCCGAAGGCGGCCCTTGAGTGATCCTCGAATCAAGCTCTACCGAACGGCCGTGGCGCCCGTGACCTGAAGCGCGGCGTGTGCCTGCTGCGAACCCTTCTCAGCAAAGTAATTGCGATCCCAGAGGTTCTTGTAGAACGCACCCGTCAGCTCCGCGGCCCGCGGACCGAAGGTGGGCCGGCCGCCCTCGAGGAAGAAGACAGTAACAAGGCTCCCCTGCGGTGAATCGGAGTAGGAGACAAACCAGCCAAATCGCGTTCCCTTGTCGGAGCAGGTGCCCGTCTTTCCGAACACCGGAAACTCCTGGAAGTTCGCCCGCAAACGGCGCGCCGTGCCGTACTCCACTGCTCCGGCCATGCCGTCCTGCAGGTCCGGGACAAAGCGCGCAATATCCAGCGTCCGCTTCACCTTCGGTTCAAACGTAGCAACCTCTTCCGCGGTGGTCGGATGCTGCAGATAGTAGAGGGTCCCGCCGTTGGCGATCGCCGCAACGAATGCCCCCAGTTGCAGCGGGGTCATCGAAACGCCCTGCCCAAAGCTGCACATCCGGGCGACTCCCCCCTCCGAGGTTGGAATTGCCTCATTGGGATACGTGCCAAGCTGTTCGCCGTCGATCTGGTATCCGGCCAGTTCGCCAAGTCCGAAGCGATTGGCGTAGTGGCGAACGCGCTCGAACCCTAGCTCGCGGCCGAGTTCCTCAAAGTACAGATTGTTGCTCTTGGCCAGGGCGTCGGTCATATTCATGCGGAAACCGGCAAGCTGCACCGGTGTGTCGCGCGTGACCAGTCCCTCGGAGAGAGCAGCCAGGGCCACTGACAGCTTGATCGTTGAGCACGGTTCCGCACCCGGCGAAAGGGCCAGTTTCTGATTGACCATCGCAAGAATGCGGCCGTTGGAGGGGTTGATCACAACAGCGGTGCCGTTCATGCCGTCAAGGGCATCAATTGCAGCCTGACGAACTAGCGGATCCTCCCCTGCTATATTGTCGCCCTCGAAGATGTCGCCCTTGGCAAATGAACTCGCCGTAAAGCGCTCATAATAGCGATGATGACGCGTCGTCAAAACAGCGCGATGAATCGCTGCACTCGACGCCGCAGACGTATGAACCCGGTGCGCCGAAGCTGTGGACTTCGCGTGTGCCGTAGTTGACACGGCACCGGATCGATGAGTTGAGTGCTTGGTTTCAGTAATGTGCGATGGCTTCGTGTGCCGGACGTTCCTTTGAACATTGAGCGCGGCGGCGCCATTTGCGTCGGCAAACATTCCCATCGCCGCAAGCCCCAAGGCAAAAACGCAGGACAATCTCATCCTGATAAATCCCCTCAATCATGAGTCGCGTGCCATGCGTCCACCTCGGCGGAATCGCACTTCTTACTTGTTCGGATACTTCATTTGTTTCATACGCTATGGCCGCAGTATGTGAGTCGTGTCACGCCGGAAAAGCCGGAAATGCCCACACGATCAGGGAAAAGTACACCCCTTGTTCGTACCACAGAAACCCTGTTTTTTGTTGAACTATCTTGAAGTTATATGGTTCCTGCCGCCAAGGCAAGAGTCCGTTAACCCCATTCGCATCAGAACTTCAGCCGCCGCATAAACGCCGGAACATCCAGATCCCGCTCCGGCTCCTCAGCCGGTGCAGATAAAGGACTTGCAATCGTATGCACCTCCCGATCATCGGCTTCTTCCGGGCGGCCCAATCCATTACCAAAGTCTGAGGCATAGTCTCGTGGGAGAGGCGTATACACCGGCTCCTCTGCCAGTTCGGCAAACTGAGGCCTGCTCGCTGCAGGCACAAACGCCGGCTCTTCAGCCGCCTCCCTGTCCCCGTCTTCCTCTTCGCTCATGAACCGGGGCGCCGGGGGTGCCGGAGGCGGGGCCGGTGGTCCTGCCTTCTCACGCATCCACGTATCGGGAGCCACCACCGGCACCGAAACAACCGGCAGTTCCTCCACATTCAACATCCGCGCGCGCCTCTCGGGCATCTGATCGCGGAACCCCGTTGCGATGACCGTGATCTTGACCTCATCCCCCATCCGCTCATCCAGAACGGCGCCAAAGATGATGTTCGCGTCCTCGTGCGCTGAGGTCTGAATCAGTGAAGAAGCTTCGTTCACCTCCGACAGCTTCAGTGAACTGGAACCCGTGATGTTGATCAGAATTCCGCGGGCGCCATCGATCGCTCCCGCCTCAAGCAGCGGCGAAGCCATCGCCGCCTGGGCCGCCTCCACAGCGCGGTTCTCCCCAGACCGTACCGAGGTCCCCATCACCGCGTGCCCCATTCCCGCCATCGTCGTCTTCACGTCGGCAAAATCGCGATTGATGATGCCTGGAATCGTGATGATGTCCGAGATGCCCTGCACGCCCTGCCGCAGAACGTCGTCCGCGACCCGGAAGCTCTCGAAGAACCCCGCATCCTTCGCAACAGCGAGGAGCTTTTCGTTCGGGATCACGATCATCGTGTCCACGCTCTCGAGCAGTTCCTTCAGCCCGCGCTCGGCCTGCTGCAGTCGGCGCTTGCCTTCGAACGCGAACGGCCGCGTGATCACGGCGACAGTCAGAATCCCCATCTCGCTCGCCAGCGACGCAATCACCGGAGCAGCACCCGTGCCCGTGCCGCCACCCAAACCGGCCGTGACAAAGACCATGTCCGCGCCTTCAAGCGCCTCAATGATCTTTTCCGAGTCCTCAAGCGCCGCACGACGGCCCACGTCGGGATTGGCTCCCGCGCCCAGACCGGAAGTAAGCCGCACGCCCAACTGCAGCTTCACCGGGGCCAGCGAAAGCTTCAGGGCCTGCACATCCGTATTCGCGGCAATGAACTCGACCCCTTCAAGCCCGGTCTGAATCATGCGATTGACCGCGTTGCCGCCGCCGCCCCCCACGCCGATAACCTTGATGCGAGCACCGCGCGGGCTCTCCTCGTAAAACTCAATCCGCATCTCTCCGGCTTCCTTATTCTGCTGTTCCATAGCGGCTCGCGCCTCCCCGTCTGCGATTGACATGATTCCTGGCTAGAAGCTTGCTGCAAAAATAGCGCGCAATTTCGCGCGCAGACTGTTGTTCTCGGCCGCACGGGTAACGCGTGTGCGGTGCGCGTAAAGAAGCATTCCAACAGCGGTTGAAAAGCTGGGGTGAACGAGCTCGCCGGGCATGTTCGAGAGTCGCACCGGCATGCCGGTACGCGCCGGAACCCGCAACTGGCTTTCCGTGATATCCAGCATACCGGGAAGCATGGCCCCGCCGCCTGTGAGGACGCAACCGGCACCCAGGGCATCGAGCACACCGCCCTGGCGAAGGCTCTCCTTTACAAAATACAAAAGCTCACGCGCCCGTGGTTCCAGAATCTCCGCCAGCGTCCGCAACCCAAGCCTTTGCGTCTGCGGATTGGAAATCTCAATCTCCGCTTCCAGCGGCACGGCGGTCACCACTGCATGTCCATATTGACGTTTCAATTCCTCAGCCTGTGCCACCGGCATCTGCAGACCCACCGCAAGGTCGTTCGTGAAATGGGCGCCGCCCACCGGCACTGAAGCTGTGTGCGCGACCGCCCCCTCGAAGAAAACCGCCAGATCGCTCGAGTGGGCCCCGATATCGAGAATGCAGACTCCAAGCTCGCGCTCGTCGGCAGACAGCGTCGACTCCGCCGCGGCGATCGACTCCAGCACCGCTTCTGAAACCTCAAGACCGGCTCGATTCGCGCAGGTCACCGTGCTCTGCAGTGCGCTCCCTGAGCAGGTGGCAATGTGCAGATCCACCTCAAGCCGCGCACCCACCATCCCTACCGGATCAAAGATCCCCGGCTGGTCGTCAAGAATGAACTGCCTCGGCAGCAGATGAAGAATCTCGCGATCCGGAGGCCGCTCCACAGCCCGCGCCCGTTCCACCGCCGCACGGACATCCTCGCGCGTGATCTCCCGCATCCGGCTGCCCAGATCCAAACCACCATTCGTATTCAGTCCCCGAATGTGCGGGCCGCCCACTCCAACCACGCACTGATCGATGTTTGCGCGCGCCGCCCACTCTGCCTGTTCGTTCGCGGCCTTCACAACCTTTGCTGCAGGTGCAAGATCGGAGATCAGGCCCTTTCGCATTCCCGCCGACTCCACAAGCCCATGACCGCGATAGCGCAGCGCGCCTTCATTAACGTCAGCCGCAAGCACGCGTGTCCACGAACTCCCGATATCAACCACCACGATCAGGTTGTCTTGCTTCTCGCTCATTGCTTCGAACTCACTGGCCCAGCCCTGTGATCCCGGCCGTGTGGGTATTAGGTGTTGACTTCTGCGTGGTGTGATTCAGCGCAGCCCGATTCGTCTGCCCCGATTTCTTCTTCTGCGTAGTCTTGTTCTTCGCGGTCTTCGATTTTGTTGAGGACTTTCCAGTCGCGTGCGACTTTGCTGCCTTGCTGCTTTGCGTGTGCTTTGGCGACGCCGCCTTCTTCTCCGCCGGCTTCGGCGCAGCCGCCGCATCCGGCTTGCCGTTCGCAGCGTCCATCGTCGCCGGGGCCGCACTCGCGCCGCCAGTCATCTGCAGCACCACCTGCTGGTCATAGCGGAGATCCACCTCCGCAAGCTTGGGATATTGCTGGCGCCATTCCGCAATGTGTGCCTTGTACCGCTGGTAGCGCTCGAGGAAATGATCTTCGCCAAAGTGCGCCAGTATGTCCCCGCCCTGTTCAGGCATCATCACCCGCGCATCTTCGGGATCTGTCAGATCGATCTCCGACAACTGGTCGGACAAGTGCTGGCTGTTTGCGTCCAGTTCCCCCACCAGGCGCACATATGTCGCCATCCGGTTCTTCCGCGAAGCAATTGGATCGCGTCCATCAATCCCGGTGACCACGGGAAACGAATAGTGATGATGCGACATCATCGAAGGCGGCATCGTCAGCAGTACGCCGCTGCCGTCAACCAGCCCAATCTGCGAACCCTGCCGCACAAACGCAACCGGCTTCCTCTCAACCACGGCCACGCGAATCTGATCTGGAAGTAGACGCATCACAGTCGCCCGCTCAACCCAGGGAATCTGCTCAAGCTGCTTCCGTCTCTCTCTCAACGGCACAAAAAAGATATTGCGCCCAACATCCTCGCCGAAGACCGGCAGCATATCCGCGCGGCTCACCTCGGCAAGACCCGTTGCCTGAATGTTGCTCGTGCCCGCAATCCTGAAGCGCGCGTCGCGCTCCAGAAAGCTCTTCAGCGCGTACGCCGAGACTGCGAATGCCGAGAAGACCGCGAAAACACCGATACCGAGAAGCACACGGCCTATCCTCGACGCCGGACGCCACCAGGGCCGGATTGGCTCATCCGTGAACCGGCGCGGCTTGGCGCGACCGGGTGAACCGTCGTCATCCTCGTCGTCCATTGCAATCGGCATGCCTGGGAGTCCGCGACCGACAGGAGGGACGCCTGCTTGCGAGCGCCGAAAACGGGGCTCTACGGAGGTGTCGTCGTCCCAGACAAGGGACCGGGTTTTGGTATCTCGTTGTGCCACGCCTGAGCTAGGTCGGGAAAATCGCCAGGCTCAACTATAGCCCGCGCCCATCGGCTTTTTCCTGCACGCGGGACAAGAGGAATCCGTACCGTAACGAGGAAATTTCAACTACATGCAAAATCGCAAGGATCTCAATCAACCTCACTTACTCTGTTTTTGCCGTAAGCTACCCGCATGGGTCATTTTCGGAAGTTGTGGATGAGCCTCCCGGCTCCCCAACTCGTTCTCGCGCTCGTCCTCGGACTGGCTTTCGTTCCGGTTCCCGAATCGGTCCTCGGGGCCGCACTTCCCTCCCCCTCGCAAGAGCCCGCCTACAAGTACCTGCGTGTTGGGAATCCGGAAGACATTTCCGCCACTCCCCGCTCCGGCTTTGCCTTGATGGGCGGAGGAAAGGATCTCGACGAAGCGTTTCGGTGGCTCTGCGTTCGCGCCGGAGGCGGAGACTTCCTCATCATTCGTGCCGCTGGCGCCGGCGACTACAACCGCTACGTCCAAAGCCTTTGCCGATTGAATTCAGTAGCCACCATTGTGATTCCCAGCCGCGATGCCGCACTCGATCCCTTCGTTGAAAACACAATCCGCCACGCAAGCGCAATCTTCATCGCCGGCGGCGATCAGGCCAACTACATCAACTTCTGGATGGGCACCCCCGTGCAGACCGCGATGAACGACGCCATCCGGCGCAGCGTCCCCATCGGCGGCACAAGCGCGGGCCTCGCCGTTATGGGCGAGTACCTCTACACCGCCCAGGGAGACAAGCCTGACGATCCCAACCTCGATGGAAAGACCGCGCTCTCCGACCCCTACAGCTCGAGAGTCTCCCTCGCTCGCGGATTCCTGGAAATCCCGATCTTGAAGAACATCATCACCGACACGCATTTCGCCCGGCGTGACCGCATGGGAAGGCTGCTTGTCTTTCTCGCCCGCTTGAACCAGCCCGACACAAAACCGGCCGTAACGCCGCCCGCAATCCGCGGCATCGGCGTTCAGGAGCGCGCAGCGGTGCTGCTCGAACCCGACGGCAAAGCTTCTGTGGTCGGAAACGGAGACGCCTACTTCATCGACGCCCAGCATGCCTCCGGAGCAATCGAAAAGGGTGTTCCCCTGACCTTCGGCGACTTCAGCGTACAGAAGATCGCACCCGGCGATACGTTCGATCTCAACACCTGGACCGGTGAAGGCGTTGCTTACACGCTAAAGGCCGAAAGCGGCAAGATTCGCTCCACCCAAACCGCCGGCGAAATCTACTGACCGCGAGGTACCTGCATTTGCCTCGACCTCAAACCCGCGGTCATCCCGAGCGACCATAGTTAGAAGCCGCGGTCATCCCGAGCGACCGCAGCGAAGCGAAGGGAGTCGAGGGACCTGTATTTTTCCCTGCCCTCCGCGCGCCCGAGCAATGCCGAACCGACCCCCTGACCCCTGAAGTACCACTTAAACAGTAACCACTTTTTCCCAGCCTCAGTGACTGAAAGGGGATTGCCCTAAGCACAATCGCAGCTATTATTTGACTAGAGATCTTTCACAAGACCCAACACCGGCAACATTCTTGCAGAAGCCCAACTTCCCCAGGAGATCGAAAGAATGATTCAGGATCGAAATGGTAGCCTCCTCCACTCACTGCTGATGCCTTTCCGGAAGACACGGAGACACGACGAATCTGAACCGAACGATTCTTCAGCGCAGGAATCTAGGCAAAGGCTTGAACAGCGCATCGAACTTGCCCTCGCAAACGTCATCGATTCCGCTGCCGACCTTCCCGCAGCAGCTCCCATCCCCTCGAGCTACTTCAACCCAGGCCCCCCGCTGATCGAGGCAGAAACCAAACTGTCATTCTGAACAGAGCGGCTCCGTGATCTTCTCTGCGATTGTCGATTGCGGTGCGGCACGGCGCCGATAAACCGTGTTGCCATGTGAGCGTATCTGGCTGAGGGCCACCGACAGGTGGTGATCGGTGCAGCCCTCGCAAGCAACCAGATTATTCCGAGAACGAAGTCCGTTCGACGTGCACGGTTCACTTTTCACTCATTCACTGTTTTCTATTCACTCATTCACTCTTTTCTGTTCCCCTCACCACCGAACGCCAAATGTCAGCGGGATGATATCCGTGCCCACTTTGTGATAGTCGGCGTGGTGATATCTGGCTTCGGTGAAGAATTTGATATGGCCTTCACCGAATCGATACGTGAGGCCGCCGCCGATATTCTCTCCAAATGCGTCTGCGCTCGTGCTCCCCGTAATAATATTCACCTCGCCGATCGTGCAGCCGTACCACCACGACCAGTAGGGATCGCAAATGACGGCCGTGCCCGGCGTCGTTGTTTCGCCCGAGCGGTGGTACCACCCGATACCGCCGATCGCATAAGCTCCCAGATGATGTCCAAGCGGCATGTGAACCATCGGGTCGAATGTCACCGCATACTGGCGGGCCGATGCGCCGGGAGTTTGAAGGAGGTCCTTCGTTGACGTATTAACAGGCAGATCCTGCCACATGAACTCGCCATTTGTGCTCAGCCAATGGTTGACGTTATAGCCTCCTCCCACTACAAAGTTGCCGCCGCCACTGTTGATGAACTTGCCCAGGTCTCCAGTCGGAAAGCCGACGCCGCCTCCGATATTGAAGTTCCATCTACCGTCCTGCGCGCGCACCGCGCACATCGGGTTCAGAGCCAGCAGCACCATCGCAATAGGTCGCAGGCATTTGGCCAACCGACGCCGAGAGACAACTATCGTTTCCATCCGTGTGATCCTCCAAAGAAGAAGTCTGATCGTGCACGTACGTGAGATTTGAGTTTTTAGCGTGCTGTGAACAAGACGCGGAAGACCGAGCCGAAAGTGACCCAGTCCAGAGAGTCCGATTCGGTGTGGGTGCCTGTGAGGCTACCCCGATCGCCGAACCATACCGCGACTTGCGAGAATCATCCTAACCCCGATTCAAACAAGCCGGACACTGGGAAAAGTACTAGAGGTGGCTGCATAGATTGTCTTGCAAGGGCACGACCTACCCGGGCCGCCGAAATCGCATAGTACCTGGCGCCTTGGCAGCATGCATGCAATCAGCTCCAGGCTGTATCGACGCAGAGCAGTCTGTAAAGTTATCGAAATCTACGACAGTTGCCATTCTGAAACTTGAGGTGTTCCCGAGCGACACAGCTAAAAACTGAGGTCATCCCGAGCGACCGCAGCGAAGCGAAGGGAGTCTAGGGACCTGCATTCCCAACGCCCGCCCAGCCACGAACCCAGGTGCCCCATTCATGCCGCGGCATTATCGCGGCATCAGTGGGAAACCACGACGCCACCTGCCAAAGCGCAGCCCAGGGGGACCCAGGGAAACTATCGATTGCCCTAAGACTTGTCCAAACGTCGATTGCGCCGCCCGGTAGGGTACCATCAGTCTGTAGAGGTCACTGAATGAAGCAGTTGTCGAGTCTGTCTGGTTGGCCGCCTCAAGGAGGCGCCGGACCTTTTGATACCCGCAAAGAAGCCTTTGCGAGCTCTCCGGAATTGGTGACCGTAAGAAGAGTCGACAGGGTAGTGAACACGCGCGTCGACATAACCTGCATGTTCGGCAAGGAAGTTGTGACCTTCAGATTCTTCGCGTCGAATAAGGGAATGGCCGAAAATGTTGCCGAAGTTCTCAGGCGCCACGCGGGTCAAAGCTTGCGCGATCTGGGTATGGTCCTCGTTGCCGACAGCGATTAGGGACCGTCAATCAAATCCCCAAATCAATCAACCCAAGTCAAGATAATTGCCGGCACGAAGCAAGGCGTTCTCGGACACAAAGACTTAGGTAACAATAATGAAACTAGACTGGACCTACTGCACGTAGCGCCAGCGCATGGTCACGTCAACGCTGCCTGCTGAGATAACACCACCCTGAAGAAAATGGCCCTTCAAGTACCCTCCGGAGATCTGTCTTCCATCCGCATACTTCATTTCCACTCGAGAATTGTCTTTGGGATGAGTATTTAGGTCTCTGGGGTTAAACTTGCGCCATTCATTCTTCATAGACTGATCTTAGCACCCATCGAGTTTCTCAGTCATTGACTGCCCCGCATATTGCTCCACACCACCTGGCACACCCCAACAACCAGCAGGATCGCGCCATAGAACGCCCAATGCTGATCGCCCTGCATGAAACTGCGGCTTAGGGATCCCCACGCCAGATTCAGCCCCTGCAGAATCCACACGCCTCCCATCAAAACCATGAGGAGACCAACAAGGCTGCTCAAAACCCGCATCACCGAATTGAACAATCGCCACACCCTGCACCTCCGCAATCTTCCACGCGCACACCCGTCACTCTTCCTCGATGCTCCCGTCGTTCCGAACTCTCTGAGTGACACGGCTGAATTGTGCCTTATCGCACTCGTTGCTGGCCAATCCGACAACCGTGCCTTTATTTGAGGTTCTGTCGCGTTTATACAAGGCAATCCCTTTGAGCCAATGGTGAGATGACCCTACCAGCGCACTTGAAGCTCCACGTGGAGCAAAGAGTGCGGCGACGTGGATCTCAAACTCAAAGGAGAAACTCATGATCAACGAGCGAAACATGACAGCTATCAAGCGCGGGACAGTCAGCGTATTGAGAACTTTGACCATCCTTGCTCTTGCAGTTCCGATCCTGCACTCGACTGCGGTGGCACAAGTTGCACTGCAGGAAAGTATGGGTGCCGCAGCATCGCCGATCGAGGGATCATGGATCCTCTCTATTGACGCAGGTCCTGTCTCCTTCAGCGCCTTAGGCTCGTTCTCTGCCGGGGGCGTCTTCGCCGGTACCGGGCTCCCTCGATCGCGTCAACCCGGTTTCGACGTTGATGGGGAGTTGGAAGCGTGTTGGCCCTAACCGGTTCGATTCGACCGCATACTTCTTTGCATTCGATCCCGCCGGCAATGCTGTAGCCATGCTCAAGACCAATCAGATCTTCCATCTCAACAGCCGCAATGAACTGGTAGGAGCATCCCTTGTATTCAGCTGCGACCTGCAGGGAGAACATTGCGTCAGCGTCTCACCCGAGCCCGGTAAGGTGACAGGGAAGCGAATTGTAGTGGAGTGATTAGCCTCTGCCTGCGGAGAAAAAGCAAGCGAGCACTCAGACCAGCACTGGATCAGCGGGGCCTTGTGCTCGCTGCTTGTTTTTTAGCGAGCGGGACTTGTCGGCAATGCCGAACGCATCTCGTCGCTGCTCCAGTTCCAAGTCCTGGAACGGTGCGAGCGACCACGGCTGAATATCGCCACCGCTCTCAAGTACCCCATTTGGGGCGCCGCCACCAAATCGTTGAAAATCCCGGATCATATGCATTTGGTTAAAGTACCCCAATTCGTGAGCGACGCTGAGCCATGAACGGCTCGGAGACAATCGCTTCGCATCAAGCGCATTTTGAAAGCGTGCGGTTTGAGCAAAGAGTTTTGGAGACATACCCGCCTCCTCCGCAAAACGGCGTTCAAATTGGCGGACGCTTAGCGACGTATGAAACGCAATCTTGTCGATGCGTACTGCGCCTTTGCAGCCAAGCATATGCTGAGCCGCCCTCATGATCAGTGTGCGGCCGCGCGCACGGGCAGCGAACGGAAGTAGAAATTCCTCCATCGCTCGAATTCGCTGACGAAAGGTAGCACATTCAGCCATCCTCGACCAAAGATCAAGCACATCTCTTCCCATCAGGTCCTCGGCTTCATACTCCCTGTTCACCATGATGTTTGAAGGGATCCCGAAGAGTTGCCACAGTGAGATCGGTTTCAGAAAAACGGCGAACCCGAGAACATGACCTGCAAAACTAGTGCCTCCACAGGGGGGTGTTAGTCCCCCAAAGACAAAAGCTTTTGGTGCAAGCCTGCTTGGGTGAGGCGGATAGTCGAGCACGGTTTGCCCGTCGAAGTGGAACGCAATGCCTTGCTCAAGGGATGAGGTGTTCGATTGCGAAAACCCGGCGCCGGTGCATTCGATCTCCCGTTGCGCGTATACCTGTACAAACTCTCGAAGTTCGGCTCTAGGCCCCGCTGTCTGAATCGTTCGCATCCGGTTCCTCTTTCCCTGTAAGGCCCCGATTCGATGAGTCGTGCTCAGAGGGCACAATTCTAGTCTCGATTAAACGAACTTTCGCAAGATGCGGTGGAGAGCCGCGGATACGAGGCCACGGCTTCACCCCCACCGGCGATTCGAAAAGGGGGGAACGACGCCTCGTTTGCAGATCTTTGTCGCCTGTCAGCGCACAATGGAAACTGAAGTTCTTGGAGCGAAGCGCCGCGTCATACTCAATCCGCGCCTCGCGCCAATATCACAATGCGAGACTAAAAGGGGCAAGACTCCGCAAAACTCGCCCCTAACTCCTTTGCTGAGAGGATTCTGCGGCTAAGTCCAATGATGAGAGGAATTTGACGCCAAACCCTATCCGTAAATTACTGAAAATAAGGAATTTCCTTACAGAATATGGGGAGGGGGGGGGGCATATCTCATATAGTGGTACTCGTAAACAGAGCCTAAACGAACCAGGTTGGTCCTGCTGCTCCTGGCGCCAGCGAATCTCCGCCGCGACCCGTGACCACTGACCACTGATCCCTGATCACTTACCCCTGACCACTGTTACTCTGTCTCTCGGAAGGGCTTTCGTTTGGCGGCGCTGCGCGTTCTCATTGCCGGAGGAGGAACCGGCGGTCACATCATCCCGGCACTCGCCGTTGCCCGAGAACTCGTCGCGCGACACGCGGCGGAAGTGCTCTTCGTCGGAACCCCGCGCGGCATGGAATCGCGCCTCGTTCCGGAGGCTGGATTCAAGCTCCGCCTCATCGAGGTCGGCCCGCTCAAAAACGTCTCGCTTCGAACGCGCCTGAGCACCTTTACTGACCTGCCAGTCAGCCTGTTCGCCTGCCGCGAACTGATTCGCGAGTTCAAGCCGAATGTCGTTTTCGGAGTCGGCGGCTATGCCTCAGGTCCCGGCATGGCCGCGGCGCTCTTGCTCAAGGTGCCCACCATGGCCTTCGAGCCCAACGCAATGCCCGGCCTAGCCAACCGCCTTGTGGGCAAGCGCGTCCAGGCCGCGGCAGTGAACTTTCCCGCAGCCGCGAAATTCTTCCGCAACGTTGAGGTCACCGGCATTCCAGTCCGGCCCGAATTCTTCAAGGTTCCGCCGCTCCCTGGCAATTCCACTGCTCCACCGCACCTGCTCATCTTCGGCGGCTCGCAGGGCGCGCGGCTCTTCAATGTGGCGATGCCGAAAATTGTGGGGGCGCTTTTCGACGCGGTTCCAGGCATGACGATTCTTCATCAGAGCGGCGCGCGCAGCTCCGAATCGACTGAAGCCGCCTATCGCGACAGCGGGGCAGATCCGGCGCGCTGGCAGGTAAGCCCATTCCTCGATGACATGCCTGCGCGCTTCGCAAAAGCCAATCTCGTCATGTCGCGCAGCGGAGCGTCCACCGTCGCGGAATTGGCCGCAGCCGGCAGGCCGGCCCTGCTTGTTCCGTTTGCCGCTGCCGCCGACGATCACCAGAAACACAACGCCGAGGAGATGGTCAGTGCCGGAGCGGCTGTTATGTTGGTTGAGTCGGATCTCACAACCCCTGACAGGCTTCTCTCAGTGTTGAAGGAGTTGCTGACAAATCCCGATCAACTCTATGCGATGTCGGCCGCAGCCCTGACCCAGGCCCATCCAGACGCTTCCCAACGCATCGTCGACCGTCTGGTCAGCCTCGCCAATTCACCATCCTGACCGGGCAAGTCGAGGTCCAAAATAAAAGCCCGGCTGCCGAAGCAACCGGGCTCATCCCACCATCGCTATACGGTGTCCGCCACCACCACCATGGAAACCGCCGCCTCCACCGCCGTGGAAACCGCCACCGCTGAATCCGCCGCCGCGGATTCCACCACCAACGGCAATGTGATTGCCACCGCCGTAAGAAGGACTGCCTCCACCCATGAATCCGTGAGCGCCTCCATATGCAGCGCGGCCGCCATTGCCACCGGCGTAGCCACTATGGCCATTGTTGCTGCCACTCACGTATCCGCTGCGACCGGCATATCCACTGTGTCCGTAATTGCCGCCGTGGCCATAGTAGCCAGCATGCCCGTAGTAGCCATGTCCATAGTAGCCATGACCGTAATAAGGATGACTCCAACCCCATCCGTACCAGGGACCAATACCGATGAAGACGCCGCCAGCAAACCAGCTAGGTCCGTAATATCCATAAGGAGCGCAGCCGTATGGATAGTAAGGGTAATAACCCCACGAGCAATCCGGCGGTCCATAGTCTACCGGCGCGGCAACAACGGCCGGCCCAACGCCGACTCCCACCGCGACCTGGGCTCTCGCTGAAAGTGCAAACGGAACAGCAAGAAGCATTGCGATAAATATGATTTTTAGGCCTTTCATGGGGTCCTCCCTGCTTGCCGCCCGCTGAACATCCATCGGAAATCGATCTCAGTACCGCCGTCCAGCTTGTCACGGGCTTCTGAACATTCAAACAGTACATCCGGAGAATAGTTGCGGTCCCTGAGAAACAAACCATCACCACCGGCAGTGCAATGAGAGCTCGGATCTCGTTCTGCTGCAACAAACAAGAAAAAAAGCCTCTCCCGAAGGAGAGGCCGGAGGCTAAGGCTTGCAGTTTGTCATCTGCGGAAGTGATCGCGGTCCCAATTGCGATCGCGGTCGAAGTGATGGTCGTCCCTGCCGCCGCGGAAGCGCCAATCGTCCCGATCGCGGTTGAGGTAAGCGACCCGGTCTCTGTCGCGATAGCCGCGAAACTCCCAGCGTCCCGGAACCCAATAGCCACGATTCATGTAACCAGCGGTCCAAACGTATCCGGCTCCAGGGCACGGAGGAACATAGGCCACCGGCCCGCCGACGTAAATCCCAAACTCGGCCGCCTGCGCGCTGGTTGCTCCCAGGCTCAGTGTGCCGGCTAATACTGCTGCACCCAACACCCATTTGCTCATGCTCTTCATATTTCCTCCGTCCCATTCGGCCGATTTATTTGCGGCCAATCCGGCTTTGTTCCCGCTGTGGCTTGGCTCTTGCTGCCACCTCGTGCGCCGGTTATGTGTAGTGCAAACACAGCCTCTCAGGAAGGTTGCGGAAGCCGCCGCGAAATATATATCCGCAACTTTTCGGCCGATGAAGTGTCTCGCGCTCGCGGTGTGAGAATGTCCCCAGCATGCGTTCGGCGTGAGCCGCCAGTGCTAACCTGAGTTTCGACCTTCATGTTTGTCACTTCGCAGCACGCACACTTCATCGGAATCGGCGGAATCGGCATGAGCGGCATCGCCGAGATTCTTCTCAGCATGGGTTTCAAGGTTTCAGGTTCCGATCTGCGGCGCGGGCCGATGACGGACCGGCTGGTACAGCTTGGCGCAACTGTCTATGAAGGACATGAGGCCGAACACGTTGCAGGGGCGACGGTCGTGGTGACAAGTTCAGCAGTCTCGGCGAACAATCCTGAGGTGCTTGAGGCGCGAGCTCGCAAGATTCCGGTGATTCAGCGTGCCGAAATGCTGGCCGAACTGATGCGGCTCAAATACGGGATCGCGATTGCCGGGATGCATGGCAAGACGACGACCACTTCCATGGTCGCGGCGGTGCTCGGCGCTGGCGGCCTTGATCCGACGGTCGTGGTCGGTGGACGTGTAGGTGCGCTCGGTTCGAACGCGAAACTCGGAACGACTCAATATCTGGTTGCCGAAGCGGATGAGAGCGACCGGTCCTTCCTGAAGCTCTCGCCAATCCTGGCAGTTGTCACTAATCTCGATCGCGAGCATATGGATTGCTATCGCGATATGGACGACGTGGAACAGGCTTTCCTGTCCTTCATGGACAAGGTGCCATTTTATGGCGCGGTGACCGCATGTATCGACAACGCGGCACTCGCGTCGATCCTGCCAAGGGTTCACCGTCGCGTTTTCACTTACGGCGTGGCGCGGCAGGCAGACTACCGGCTCGAACTTCTCGAGTCGAGGCCAGGATCATTCTCGCGCTTTCTGGTCTCAACGACGGCTGGGCCGCTGGGCCCATTTGAACTGCACGTCCCGGGACGCCACAATGTGCTCAACGCTACGGCCGCTGTGGCCATCGCTCACCAGCTCGAAGTGACGCCGGACAAGATTGTTGAAGGATTGAAGAGCTTTCGAGGAGTGGACCGGCGCTTCCAGGTTCGCGGCAATGCGCGCGGAGTCACGGTGGTTGACGATTACGGTCATCACCCAACCGAGATTCGCGCGACGCTCGCGGCTGCGCGCGAGTGTGGACATGGCCGCATTCACGTTGTCTTCCAGCCGCATCGCTATACGCGTACGAGGGATCTTCTGGTTGAATTCGGAGGAGCGTTCACCGATGCCGATCGCGTGGTGATTCTTCCGATTTACGCGGCCAGCGAAGAGCCGTTGCCCGGGATTACCGCGGAGCTGCTGACTTCAAAGATCACAGGTGCACACGCAAGCTTCGCACCGGACTTTCCGAGTGCTGTTGCTGCGGTTGCCGGTGAAGCGCGCGAGGGCGACATGATTCTTACGCTTGGCGCCGGAAGCGTGAGCCAGATGGCTCCGCAGATTCTCGCGGCCCTTGAAGCGAAGTGACGGCAGTCACCGGCACAGCCTGCGAAGTACCTGCTCAAACGGTTTACCGCAACTTTCCGCTCTGTTATGATGCGGCGGGAAAATAATTGCCGGTCGCAAGGAGCGGAAATGAAGAACGGTTCACGCAGAGGGTTTTTGAAGGCAGCTTCGGCTACGGCCGCTGCGCTTGCAGTTTCGCGTCGCATTCCAGCCTGGTCAGCAGAAGCAGCAGGGTCAGTGAAGGTGTGGGGCACTTTTCGCGACCGGCGTCACGCAACACTCGATCCTCTTGCGTGGAAGGCGGCCGGTCAGATTGCCGCCGACGCTATTGCCTTGAACACCGATGCGGCGCGCCAGCAGGTCCTTGGTTTCGGGGCGGCGATCACCGAATCTTCGGCGTATGTTTTGAGCCGGCTAAATGACGCTGAACGGCAGAAGGTGATGCACGATCTCTTCTCGGCGGACGAGATGGCGCTGAATGTGTGCCGCACGTGCATCGGCTCCAGCGACTATGCGACGAAGGTCTACTGCTTACGACGAGAGCGCCGAGCCTGATCCCGAGTTGAAGAAGTTCTCGATCGACTTCGACAAGGCCTACTATCTGCCGATCCTGCGAGAGGCGCGCAAAGAGAATCCTGAGCTGTTTCTTTTTTCGTCGCCATGGAGCCCGCCGGGATGGATGAAGCCAAACAACTCGATGCTGGGCGGAGCGATGCGGAAGCAAAGCTTCGACCCGTATGCGCGCTACTTTGTGAAGTTCCTCGAAGGCTATAAGGCTGAAGGTGTCGCGATCGATGCGGTGACGGTGCAGAACGAGACCGACGCCGAGCAGGAAGGCCGCATGTCTGCCTGCCTCTGGGCGCAGGAGCAGGAAATTGAATTCGTGAAGAGCCATCTTGGACCGGCTCTGCGCAAGGCAGGACTGCCGACGAAGATCTGGGTTCTGGATCACAACTACAGTCTGTGGGGCCGCGCGATCGATGAATTGAGCGATCCCGCTGCCTACGAGTACATCGACGGCATCGCGTGGCACGGATATGTGGGCGATCCGACCGCGATGAGCCGCGTGCACGATGCGTTTCCGTCGAAGAGCGCTTATTGGACGGAGGGCGGTCCCGATATCAACCAGCCCGACTATCAGACGGACTGGGCGAAATGGGGAGACCAGTTCAACGGCATCCTGAACAACTGGGCGCGTTCGATCACTTCATGGAATGTCGCGCTCGACGAAAAGGGCAAGCCAAACGTCGGGCCGTTCTCCTGTGGCGGCGTTATCACGGTTGAGAATGGCACGCACAAGGTGACGCGCAGCGGACAATACTGGGCGTTCGCTCACTATTCGAAGCACGTGAAGCGGGGCGCGCGTGTTTTTGCGACGAACGCGGTTGGAAACCTGGGCACCGGGAGCGCTGTCTCGCACGCCGGGTTCCGGAATCCTGACGGTTCGTTTGTTCTGGTGCTGGCCAATACCGGCTCCGAAAAACGTGTGCAGCTTCTGATGGGCTCGCAGGCGCTCGAAGTGAACCTGCCTGCGGACTCTGTGCAGACGCTTCAGTGGGCGTGAGTGGTCAGGGGTCAGGGGTCACGGGGTCGGCCGGCTTTCAGGGGTATCACTATATGAGATCCCCCCCCCTCCCCATATTCTGTAAAGAAATTCCTTGTTTTCAATTGTTTACGAGATGGGTGTGGCGCTAAAATCCTCTCAACATTAGACTTAGCCGCAGAATCCTCTCGGCAAAGGAGTTAGTGGCGACTTTTGGGGGTTTTGCGCCGTTTCGTCTCGCATTGTGATATCGGCAAGACATGGATTGGCATGACGTGGTGCTCCCCTTTTCAATGCCCAGCTTCCATTGTGCGTCGGCGAAGGGCAATTATCGGCAAGGCGGATCTGACATTTTTCTCGGTCGAAGGAGGCTACTGCACCCCTCCTTGTGGCGTACCGAATTCACTCTGCCTTACCTTCAGCTTGCCGGGGTATCGTAACGGTCAAGCCGAAGCCGCAGACTATTTCTTGCCGCCTTCTTCCTCTTCCTCGTCGGACCCGCCAAGCAGCTTTCTCCAATTGCCCACCAGCACCGTGCCAATAGCGGTGAAGGCCCAGGCGGCCCCGCGTGCGATATTGGCATTTTTTGTGCTTCGGTCACGCTCTTGTTCGGCCACGTTTGATAAGGTCTCGTAGGCGTCGACCAGATCGTCCTGAGCTTTGGACAATCCGTTAAACTGCGCATCAATCACCGACTCGGAGGCATTTGGATCGAAGCTCTCGAGATCATTGGCCGTCTTATGTGCTGCTGCGGCAACCCTGCTCAGTTGATCCTCCTGAGCCGAAGGCAGCTTCACCTGTTGCATGAGTTCGACGAACTTGTCCGCGGTGTCGCCCAGGTCCGAACCTGCTTCTTTGAAGAAATTGACGAGGAACTCGTCGTCGGACTTCCTGATCTGCTCTTCAACCTCTCCCTCGCTTACCTTCGAGTCGACCTTGGCATCCATCAGCCTCAGTTGAGCCTGGATCTGCCCGATGCGACGGAGCATGTCACGCTGATCGTTGATTTGTTGTTGCTGCTCCTGCTGTTCGTCTTTTTCCGTCAGTACCTGCTGCGCATCGGTTGCCCGCTTTTCCATTCTGCCTGCGAGCTCGTCGCGAAGAAACCATGGCACTGCAATTATCGCCACCGCGATCACTTGCCGCCACTTGATGCCTTGCTCTGCGAACTTCAAATGTAAGTCTCCTTTGGGCCAAGGTTTCCGCTTGGTCTTTGGCGTGAACGATTGTTCTGTCTGTTTGAAGGAAGATTGCAGGAGGGACTGGTGGGCGTCAATCGATTTCTTCCGGGCACTGCGCGCAGAGACACATAAGTCGAGATTAGGAGGCGTTCACCGCCTAACCGTCAATGACTGAGTGGTAATTGACGAGTAGGCCAAATCTGTCAAAGGGACGAGTGGCCCACCACACACCCGGAACCTGTGTTGGGTAGGGTTGACCCGTGACCAAATGGTAGAGCGTCAGACGTTAACAGCCGCACCTGTCGTAAGCGACAGTAGGCAGGCTACCACGTGTGTGCTGAAGTGGAGAGCGGCGCTTGTCCGGAACACCCTACCTCCGCACCCTGCCAGTCAAGAGCAAGGACAAACTTCCCACCATCCCGGTCGATGATCGTGCCAACGAGGTCAGGGGCGATCAAAGCCGCCTGGCGGGTCAAATTGGGCACACACGAGGAGTACAACAAATGAGAAACGCTGTAGCTACTTCGGTGACCTTGCTCGCATTCGCGGCTGTGATGGCTCTTCAGCCCTTCACGGCGAGCGCGCAACAGTCCTCGTCGAAGACAAAAGAATCCGCCTTCTCCTTTGACGTCTATGGCGACTCGCGATCCATGATGAACCTGCCCTACAAACAGGATCAGGAAGGTGACGCCAGACAGCTTATGGTCGAAATGTTTGAACTCGTACTTCCGGCCAAGGTGGCGCCGGAGGTGGTCGCGAAGGACGTCAAGCTCATCTACGACCCGTCCACCAAGGAATTGGCCGAGATGGTCATGCCGTTCGATACGGCGAGCGAAATTACTACGCTAAAGTTCGACAAGGGCTGGGCCACGTAGGCGTCGGTCGAGGACAAGAAACTGCTGCCGGGCGTGAGCCGCACCATGTTCCGGCTGGAAGGCGGCAATTGGGTCGTCCGCGAGATGGTGAAAGAGGTTAAAGGCGGGCAGGCCGATTTCATTTTGAGCACCGGAGACTTGGTCTGGTGGGGCAAGCAGGCCAACAAACCCTCCGAGAATCCCTACTGGGAACGGCTTCACAGCGACTTCTTGAGTCAATTGCCGGGCCCGGACAGAAAGTTGCGCGACGTCGGTCTGGATGGGCGCTTTTTCCCGGCAGTCGGCAATCACGAGGTTTGGGAGGATCCGGATGTGGAGGGCCTGCTAACGTCTCTCCCCTACCTTAAGAAGATGGGAGTCTCCGATAAGCAACTCACCTATAACTTCGATTACGGCGGCGCTCGCTTTATCTTCCTTTGGACGGGCAAATACAACTACCGCGGTCCCACGGCCTGGGAGGCGACCCGGCCCGCTTACGAAGAGCAAATGAAACAGCTACAGGCGTGGATGGATGACGCCAAGGCCAAGGGCATCAAGAAGGTCTTCATTTCCTTCCACAACCCGACGTTCTGTCGCTCAGGAATGGGTCCCATCCCCGAGGCCCAGAACCCGCACAAGATCATCGCCGCATATGCAAAGGGCATGGATATCGTCGTATTCAACGGCCATGTGCATACAACCGAAGCCTACAACGTCGATGGCGTGAAGTACTTCTTGATGGGCGGCGGCGGTGCGGAGCAAGATCCAATCCTGCCGGGACGAACGCACATTGACGTGCCTGCGAACTATCCACCCGATCGGTACTGGAAAGGCGAGGCCCCCAAAGAAGATTACAACTACATGCACGTAGACGTAGTCCCTGGACAGCCGACGAAGTTTACGATCAATCGCTTCCGGCCATGGTCAGCGACGCCGTTTGAGACCGTGGAACTCTTCAACGAGTGACGATCTATTACGAGTTCAAACCCGCCTTGACTAATTGAAGAATCAGTGGCGTTTGCCGTGGCCCCCGCTTGAGTGCCCTCCGCCACCAGAGTGACCGCCACCGCCTCCGAAGTGGCTGCTACCGCTGGAGTGACTACCGCCGCCCCAGGACGAGTGGCCGCCGCTGAAGCTGGAACTCTTCGGCGCTTTGTAGCCACCGCCATAGTTCTCGCGGCTGCCGCCAGACATTCGGAATCCGCCAGCGATGTGCTCATTGCCGATTCCCGGGCGCGATTGGGCAAGGCTGGGTCCAGCGTAACCGTATGTTCTGCCGACCTGCCCGGAGCGATAGCCCCCAGACACGGGGGTCGTGGGTGCCCCGGTCCGGCTCGGATATCCGGAGGAAGGTCTGCTGTAGATGCCGGAACCGGATCCATAGCGACTGGATCCATAGCCGGGGCCATAGACCGAACCGTAGTTATGCATGGCACCGGATGCGGGCGTGCCTGAGTAGCCGAACGATCTTCCGCCGTAGTTCTGAGTGCGGCCGTCACCCTGTTGCTGCCGGCCTGGGGTCTGCGGCATGTGGTTGTATGCCTGCTGAGGTTCCCCGGAACGGCCGTATGTGTTGCCGATGCCGTGGTAGCCGCCGGCGATGCGGTCGTTTCCAAAGTGCTGATCGGGGCGGTTGAAGGCGCTGCTCTGATTCGAGCTCTGGCCGCGGTTGAAGTCGCTGCCGTGATTGAAGGTGCCGTGAGCGATCCGGTCGTTGCCGAACCGGCCAGATCCCTGACCGCGATTGGAGGCGGCTCTCAGGAAGTCTTCCCGTCCCCAGCCACGGCTGTCATGAAAGCCGGCGCGCTCCCAACCGTGGAAGCCGCGAGGGCCCCCATGGGCAAATCCCCAGTCGTGCACCTGGTAGCTGTGGGTGCAGTAGTAGCCGTGGTTGAAGAAAACTGCGTGAGCGAACCAGTCGAGTCCCCATCCGATCCATCCGAACGGGGCGAAAGCCTGCAGGGCGACGCCCGGCCCCCACTGGATAAACGCGCCGCCGACGGCGCCCAGCCAGTTGTAGCCCGGGTATTGCTGAACAGGCGCGCCATAGACGGCCCACGGATTGTAGCTGGGAACGTAGACCAATTGGGGGCTGGGCGGGGCGAGCTCAATGTTGCCCTGGTCGGCGGTGACCTGCTGCTGAGGTGTGCTCTGCAGATTGCCGGCGTCCTGAGCGCGTGAGCGCATCACCTGGATGGTCTGCATCACGTCTTGCGGCTGGTTGTAGTAGGCGTTGCCGAGGTCGGTTGTCCACTGAAGGTTCTGCGCGAGCTGGTCGAGGACCTGCGGAAATGCGGTGAGTGCTTTGATGCTCGGGTCCCAGCCGGTCTGAGCGTTCGCGGCGGCGGCGACCTGCTCGGGAGGCGCATTGCCCTGAATGCGGAGCCACTGGTCGGCTTCCGCCACCTGGGCCGGGTAGGTTGAGGCGGCGAGCACGATGGAAACGAGGTTGTCTGGATAAAGCGCGATGGGAGCGATTATCTGCTCAAGCTGATCGGCGCTGAAGCCCTGCGGCTGCTGCTGGAGGACCTGCGGCTGCGGGTAGGGCTGATTGGGATCGTAGCGCTGCTGGGGATAGGGCTGCGCGTACTGGGGCTGCTGGTTTTGAGGTTGGCCGTAGCCGTATTGCCGGCTGGGCTGCGACTGGCTGTTGGAGGCTCCTTCGTTCGGATCGTCTGTTGGCCACGGATCGGGGGCTTGTTGCGCCTGCAATCTGCCGCCGGCGAGGGGCGACGCGACAAGGGCCATGACGAGAGCGAGGATGCGGCGGCTGATGCGCGCACGGCCCTGATCGGGTGAGGAGCGGGGCGAATCGATGCATGGGATTTGACTAGCCGAGAGCAAACGCGGAGACCGCGAAACAAGAGAATCGATTTGGGGTGTCATTCTCCCTCACTGTTGGTACTAACCGGGCACTCCATTACCAACCCTGGGTGGCAGGATTTGTTTCTCGCAGAAGTTGAATGCGGCAAAAAATGCCTCGTTTGGGCGCGGTTGTGTGTCCAATGACCTGGAACTCAAATCAGCCCAGGAATACAATCGATTCGCTATGGCAACTGTTACTCTCCCGACCGAAATTCAGCCGCGCTCGCCCCAGGGCGAGTTTCGCGAATGAGCCGTTTACCGACTTCAAAACCCCCGAGAACGCCCGCAAGATGAAGGCAGCACTGGACCTGGTTGCGGGGCAGCTTGGCCGCGAGTATGACCTGATCATCGGCGGCCATCGCCTGCAGCACGGAGGGCAAGATCCGGTCGCTGAATCCGGCGCGGCCGGCGCAGGTGGTCGGCGTTCATCAGAAGGCCGGCGCCGAGCACGCCGAACAGGCCATGCAAGCCGCGCTTGAAGGCGTTTGAGACGTGGAGCAGGACTCCGGTTGAGACGCGGGCTTCTCTGCTGCTGACTGCGGCGGAGATTATCCGGCAGCGCAATTTCGAGTTCTGCGCATGGCTTACGTACGAAGTGGGCAAGAACTGGGCCGAGGCCGATGCCGACGTGGGCGAGACGATCGACTTTCTCGAGTTCTACAGCCGCGAGGCGCTGCGGCTGGCGAAGGCGGAGACGCCGATCCAGTTGCCGGGGGAGACGAATGAACTGATCTATATTCCGCTGGGCGTGGGCGCGGTGATTCCGCCGTGGAATTTCCCGTTCGCCATCATGGCGGGGATGACGGCGGCTTCGATCGTGACCGGGAACACGGTGATCCTGAAGCCGTCGAGCGATTCGCCGACGATTGCCGCGAAGTTCGTTGAGGTGCTGGAAGAGGCCGGAATGCCGGGCGGCGTGGTGAATTTCTGCCCTGGATCGGGAGCGAGCTTCGGCAATGCGATTGTGGAGCATCCGAAGACGCGCTTCATCGCGTTCACGGGGTCGAGAGCTGTGGGTCTGGAGATTCACGAGCGCGCCGCGAAGCACCAGACGGGACAGATCTGGATCAAGCGCACGATTCTGGAGATGGGCGGCAAGGACTCGATCCTGGTCTGCGCGGATGCGGATCGTGGACGCCGCAGTGGATGGCGTGGTGGCTGCGGCCTTCGGATTCAGCGGGCAGAAGTGCTCGGCGTGCTCGCGGGCGATTGTGGAAGCGCCGGTCTACGACGTGTTCGTGGAGCGCCTGCGCGAGCGGGTGGCGAAGCTGACGGTGGGCGATCCGGCGACGAATCCGAACATGGGGCCGGTGGTGAACAAGGCCGCGCTGGATTCGATTCTGGGCTACATCGAGACCGGCAAGAAGGAAGGCCGGCTGGTGGCGGGCGGCAATGCGGTCGAGACAGCAGACGGCGGTTACTTTCTGGAGCCGACGGTGATTGCGGATATCGCGCCGGATGCGGTGATTGCGCAGGAGGAGATCTTTGGACCGGTGCTGGCGGTGATCAAGGTTGCGGACTTCGAGGAAGGCCTGAAGGTTGCCAACAACACGGAGTACGGGCTGACTGGAGCGATCTACACCGGATCACGCGAAGCGCTGGACATTGCGCGACGCGAGTATCACGTCGGCAATCTTTACCTGAATCGCAAGTGCACGGGCGCGATGGTGGGAGCGCATCCGTTTGGCGGATTCAATATGAGCGGGACGGATTCGAAGGCGGGCGGGCCGGATTATCTGCTGCTGTTCACGCAGGCCAAGAGCGTGGCGGAGAAGGTGTAGGAAGGGATTGCTCACACTGCCCTGGCGGGCAGCGTGAGCAGGATTTTGGGTCAGGACGGTCAGTTCAAGACTGGGCGAGAGCTGGTGGGCCGGGTTGCATTGCTGCGGCCTGAGCCTGCTCTTCGGCTTCAAGCTTGCTGCCGACTTCTGCGGCGGCCTGCGCCAGCACGCGGTGGTGGATGGTGAAGAGCGCAAGTTCGAGCCGGTCGCTGACGCCGGTCTTGTCGTAGATGGAGCGCAGATAGTTCTTGATGACCTGCTCGGTGGTCTTGAGGCGCAGCGCGATCTCGCGATTCTTGCAGCCCTGGACGATGAGGGCGACGATGCGCATCTCCTTGGGCGTAAGGCGGTCGCGCACGCGCGTGCCCACCATATCTTCTTCGGGCGAGTCGGGAATCTGGAGTTGCGGCGGCACCCAGGTGTCGCCGGCCGCGACGCGGCGTACGCACTCCACCAGCGCCTGCCCGGTGACGTTGCGGAAGACAACACCGCGAAAGCCCTGCTGCAGGTAGCTGCTGGCAGCCTCGGTGTTCTCGGCAATCACGATGCCGCGGCTGTTTGAGGCCTCAAGCAGCGTGCGCAAGCGCGGCCATATCGGGTCGCAACGAGGCCGCAAAGACAACGATGGAACCGGGAAAGGTGGTGATCGCGTGCATCATCCGATCCAGATCGGTGCATTGGGCAATAATGCGCAGATCTTCGTCCATGGCCAGGACCTTGGCCGTCCCTGCTCGGAAAATTGCCTGTGAATCGGCAAGAATGATCTTATTCATGTTGTGCGCCTCATCTGCCACGTGAACCCAAAACATGGTCGGCCGAACCGGCGTCTATTTCTTTCAGGGCCGGTGCTGCAGTCTCAGATTTGTCAACTCTGCGTCTGCTTCATCGGCAGACGCCTCAAAAACCATTCTGCGGAAGTGACCATAAATGCCTACAATGCCAATCACCCCTATGGCAATCGTGCACCGAGGATTATACACATGCCTTTCGTCACCCATGACCAGTCTCACAGAGTACCCTTCACGTAGGTAATCACCCCGAAAATAGATTACAGCACAAATGCCCAATAGCGTCACGGAGAATCCAACAGTCCGGATCCTGTCAGTCCTGTTTACCGATCTGTGGCACAAAAGGCCCTAGACTGGAGATATATGGCGAGGCCGATCCTACTGGCGGTAGATGACGACGTAAGTGTTCTGGAAGCGGTGGTTCAGGACCTGCGCCGCCAGTATGGAGCCGAATACCGGGTGATGCGCGCTGCCAGCGGACAGGCTGCCCTGGACACTCTGGCGCAGCTGAAGGCGCGCCAGGAGCCGGTGGCGCTGCTGCTGAGCGACCAGCGCATGCCGGGGATGACCGGGGTGGAGTTCCTGGAGCGCGCGCAGGGAGATCTATCCCGACGCCCGGCGGGTGCTGCTGACCGCCTATGCCGACACGGAGGCGGCGATCCGGGCGATCAACTCGGCGCGCATCCACTACTACCTGAACAAGCCCTGGGATCCGCCCGAGGAGAAGCTCTACCCGGTTCTGACCGATCTGCTGGACGACTGGAAGGCGGGCTACCGGCCTCCGTTTGAGGGACTGCGCGTGATCGGACACCGCTGGTCGCTGAACGACCACAAGGTGCGCAATTTTCTGTCGCGCAACCACGTGCCCTATCGCTGGCTGGATGTCGACAACGCAGCGAGGATGCGCTGAAGCTGCTGGAGGAGCGGCAACTGACGCCGGAGCAGCTGCCGGTGGTGCTGTTTGCCGGACGGCAGCATGCTGGTGGAGGCGAATCCCGACGCGCTGGCGGTCACGCGTGGGATTGAGCACGCAGGCGACGCAGGAGTTCTATGACATGGTGGTGATCGGCGCCGGGCCGGCGGGTCTGGCGGCAGCCGTGTATGGAGCCAGCGAAGGGCTGAAGACGCTGGTGATTGAGCCGGAGGCGCCGGGCGGACAGGCGGGCTCGAGCTTCGAGGATTGAGAACTATCTCGGCTTTCCCTGCCGGCATCACCGGCGACGGACCTGGGACGCCGCGCGCATATTCAGGCCTCGCGATTCGGCGCGGAGTTTCTGACGCAGCGGGCCACCGGGCTGCGCATCGACGGCCAGTACCGCTTCGTTCAGCTCGCCGATGGCCGCGAGGTTTCGTCGCACGTGGTGCTGCTGGCGCTGGGAGTGCAGTACCGCAAGCTGCGAGATTCCGGGCGCGGACCGGCTGACCGGCCGGGGCATCTACTATGGCGCGGCGCTGGTGGAGGCGCGTCGCTGCAAGGACGAAGAGGTCTTTGTGGTGGGCGGCGCCAACTCCGCCGGGCAGGCGGCGCTGCACTTTGCCAAGTTTGCCTGCAAGGTGACGATGCTGGTGCGCGGGACGGGTCTGGCGGCCACCATGTCGAAATACTTAATCGATGAGATCGAGCGCACATCCAATATTGTGTTGGAGAGCCGAGACACAGGTGTCGGAGGCCGAAGGGCGATGACCAGCTGGAGGCATTGCGGCTGAGGGGTCCGAAGGGCGAATATCGCGTAAAGGCTTCATCGTTGTTTGTGTTTATCGGTGCGGAGCCGGGGGTGGAGTGGCTTCCGGCGAGCCTGCTGCGGGACGAGAAGGGTTTTGTGCTGGCCGGACCGGATCTTGCGCCAGGATGGCAAGCTGCTGAATGGTTGGCGTGAGACCCGGGAGCCGTTTCTGCTGGAGACCAGCGTACCGGGGGTGTTTGTTGCCGGGGATGTGCGGCATGGCTCGGTCAAGCGGGTGGCCTCGGCGGTCGGCGAAGGCTCGATTGCGGTGCAGTTTGCGCATCAGTATCTGGCGGGATTCTGATTGGAGAACGAAGACAGAAAGATGAGCGCAGGCGCACAACGAAACGGGCAACAAGCTGGGGAAGGAGTCAGGATCGAATCGGTCCCCTCGCGGGATATTGCCGAGGCTCTCAAGAAGACGCGCGTCTTCGCAGACACGGCGATCGACGAGTTGCAGGCGTTCACCCACGGTCGATCGCGTGACGGCAAAGGCCGGGTCGATGCTTGTCGAGCCCGGTGAGTCAACGCTCTACTACTGGCTGATGCTGGAGGGCGAGGCTCGCGCCGATCGCCTGGAACCGGATGGATCACATACAACAGTTGGGCTGGCACACGACAGGCGAAGGTTTTGGCGAGACTCCTTTCCTGACGGGCAGGACCCATGCGGCATTCCTCATCACGACGGTCCGGGACTCGGTGCTGGTGCGGTTCTCAGAGAGCCAGTTCTGGGCCATGATGGCCTGCTGCCCGGCGGCGCGCAAGGTAATTATGGGTGACATGTCGGTGCGCCTGTCGGCGTACCAGGCCGAGGCGCTGCATCGCGAGAAGCTGGTTTCGCTGGGAACGCTGGCGGCCGGATTGATGCACGAGTTGCACAATCCGGGCTCAGCGGCAAAGCGTGCGGCTTCGCAACTACGCGAGAATCTGCTCCGGCTGCAGGATTTGAGCCTGCGCTCGCGAAAGCCAAAGACGGCGGAACAACTGGACTGCATGCACGGCCTGCTGCAGCATGCGGTGAAGAGTTGCCATGCCCCCGCGTTGAGTTCACTGGACCAGGCAGACGCCGAGGAGGCGCTGTGCAGAGTGGCTTGCAGAGGCCGGGCGTAGAGAATGCATACACGATCGCGCCGTCGCTGGTGGAGATCGGCTTTGAAGCAGAGGAGTTGAAGTGCGCGCGCGAGTACTTTGAAGCAAGCAGCTTTTCGGACGCGCTGAACTGGCTTGAGGCGCTGGTTTCGAGCGTCTCACTGGTGTGCGCGATCGAGGAGAGCATCTCGCGCATTTCAGATCTTGCGATGGCCGTGAAGAAGTTTGCCTATGACGAAAAGTCACCGGCGAGAGAACTGGATGTACACGACAGCCTGCAGAGCACGCTGACGATCCTTGGGCACAAGCTGCGCATCAAGGAACTGGTGGTGGAGAAGCGTTTTGAGGCGGGACAGGTCAATGATCAAGACGCGCGGCTCGGCTTTGAGCCAGGTGTGGACCAACCTGATCGACAACGCCGCGGATGCGTCGCCGGATCGCGGACAAATCGAGATTGCGACATGGACTGAGCCCGGTGCACAAGGTGCTGCCGACCCGGGGTGGCTGGCGGTAAGCATTACCGATCACGGCGCAGGAATTCCCGCAGAAGTGCTGCCACGCATTTTCGAAGCGTTCTTCACGACCAAGCCGCAGGGTTCAGGAACAGGGCTTGGGCTTGAGATTGTGCATCGCATCGTGACGCAGAAATTCGGCGGCAAGATCGATGTGGAATCGGAACCGGGGAACACGCGCTTCATTGTGCGCCTGCCGCTTAGCGGGTCCGCCGAGCCGCAGATTGCCGCGCCAACTACGAACTGAATTTCCCAATTGCGTTTCCGGGCCGATGCTTCTTCACTGCAATGAATGAAGCCGGCGGCGATTGTGCCGATGTATCCCTATGACGGGGATTCGATGGCCAATCGCAGCGAACTATTCGAGGCAGTGCTCGACGCAATCACAGAAGGCGTCGTGGTTGCCGATGGGGAAGGGCGCGTCGCGTTCTGGAATCGAGCGGCAGAGGCGATTACCGGGCATCCGGGCTCGGAACTGATCGGGCAGCCTGTCAAGAGCGCGCTTCAAGCATTGGTTGTTGCGAGAAGCCAGGTTCCGTTTGCGCAAACGCACGCGCAGTCGGCGCAAGGCCGCGGTTCCCTGGTGCATGCGCGACACCGGCGTGGCTATGTGTTTCCGGCGATTGTGAAGGGGATGGTTCTGCGCGACGGCCTCGGCACACGGATCGGCGCCGGCGTGATTTTTCGCCCCCTGGACAACTCTGACTCGTTGCCGCACGGCGAGATCGCCGGCGAGTCGCCTGTGCAAGAAGACCTGGTAGAGTTCGCGGACCGGCTGACGGCTCTGCACGAGGACTTCGTGCGGGGCGGCGCGCCGCTCGGCGTAGTGTGGATCACGGTCGACCAGTCGAGAGAACTGCGCGCAACGCACGGCGCAGGAGCTTGCGAGGCGATGCTCGAAAAGGTGCGGCGAACTCTTGTCCGCCGGCCTGACGACCGCTGAAGAGATTGGGCGCTGGGGTGACGACGAATTTCTTGTGTTGTCGCACGAGCCCAGCGCGGCCATGCTCGCGGCCCACGCGCAGGTGCTGGCAGGGATGGCGAGGACCACCGACTTTCGGTGGTGGGGAGACCGCATCTCGATCAGCGTGAGCATTGGCGCGGCGCAGGCGGAAAAGGGAGAGACGCTCGCGCGGTTACTCGAACGGGCGCAGTCCGCGATGCAGGAGAGCGTGCATGCCGGCGGAAATCAAAGCACGTGCGCAGGCGGGGGGAAGGCATGATTGCAGTCATTGGCATCCTTGTGGTGTTCATCGCAGTCATCGGCGGCTTCCTCATGGAGAAGGGCCAGATCGCCGTGCTGCTGCAGCCGGCGGAGCTGCTGATTCTGGGAGGGGCTGCGATTGGAACCTTGCTCGCAGCGAATCCGGTGCACATCCTCAAAGGGATTCTGGCGGGGCTGAAAGGTGTGCTGGGGAAGCCGCAGTTTGATAAGCAGCGCTATCTGAACGCGCTGAAAATGATGTACCAGTTCCTGAACAAGGTGCGACAAGGAAGGGCTGCTGAGCGTTGAGGACGATGTGGAGAAGCCGCCGGAGAGCGTGATCTTCAAAAGCTATCCCGAGTTCCTGAATGACGAACATGCAGTCCACTTTGTGTGCGACACGCTGCGCATGGCCATTACGGGCGGCGTTGAACCTTTCGACATGGACCAGATGATGGAGCTGGACATGGAGGTGCACCACAACGAGGCGACTCTGCCGGTGACCGCACTGACGACTGTGGCCGATGCGCTGCCCGGGCTGGGAATTGTGGCGGCTGTGCTGGGCGTCGTGATCACGATGGGATCGCTGGGCGGACCTCCCGAGGAGATCGGCCGAGAAGGTTGCGTCCGCGCTCGTCGGCACATTTCTGGGGATCCTGCTGTGCTACGGGGTGGCGGGACCGCTGAGTTCAAACATGAGCAAAATGGCAGACGAGCATAACGGCTATCTGCATGTGCTTCGCGTGGTCCTGCTCTCGTTTCTGAAGGGTTCCGCGCCGATGATCGCTATCGAGACTGGGCGGCGCGCGATTCCCTCGCACGTGCGTCCGACGTTTGACGAAATGGAGAAGCACTGCAAGAGCAGCGGATCAGCAGCGCAGCAGGCGACGGCATGAGGGAGCACGGCACCATGCCAGGCAGAGCGCAACCGATCATCATCATCAAAAAGCGCAAGCGCGGTCATCGTACGGCCATCACGGTGGGGCATGGAAGGTGGCTTATGCCGACTTTGTGACCGCGATGATGTCGCTGTTCATTGTGCTGTGGCTGATGAACTCCAGCGAGCAAGATCAAGAAGGCCGTGGCCGGATATTTCAACGATCCCAAGGGGACGGGCAGCATGATGGGCACCACGATGAACGGGCACCGGCGAGACTGTGACCGTGGCGCAGTCGGACAATATGCAGAAGCTGAAGGAGAAGCTCGAAGCAGGAGATCAAGGCGAAGAAAGAGCCTGGAAAAGCTGTCAAAGCAGATTGAGATCACGATTACGCCCGGAGGGGTTGCGGATCGAACTGCTGGAAGACAAGAACGGAACGTTTTATCAGAGCGGCAGCGCGCGCCTGAGCGATAGCGGCCAGGAACTGCTTGCATTGCTGGCTGGGGAGTTGAAGACGCTTCCCAATTCCCTGCTGATCGAGGGACACACGGATGCGGCGCAGTACTCCGGAGATGCGAGTTACAGCAACTGGGAGCTGTCTGCCGACCGCGCCAACGCTGCGCGGCGGCTGCTGCAGGAGAGTGGGGTGCGCTCAAACCAGGTGACGCAGGTGCGCGGATATGCCGACCAGCTGTTGCGCGTGCAGAGCAATCCGTTTGATCCTTCGAATCGGCGCATTTCGATCCTGGTAAAGAACCGGGGAGGAAGCATGCCGGAATGAAGTGACGCGACTTTCCGGCGAAGGTTCCTTCATCGGCTGACGCGCTGAATGGTGTAGTCTTGTCTGTTCTGGAGTAAGCGTTTACCGGAGGAGGTCTTATGCCCGTGGTCGCCGGGGTGGATTTCGGCACGTTCAGCGTGCGCGTGACGTTGGTGGACAGCGAGTTCGGACCTGTTGGGACCGCTTCGGCTTCGTATCCTCTCCATCGTCGCCGCGAAGACCCGGACTTCGCCACGCAATCGCACACTGACCAGATGACCGCTCTTGCTGCCGCGATGCACGACGTGCTGAGCGCGACGGGCATCATGGAGACGCAGTCGCAGCCATTGCGCTGGACACTACCGGATCGAGCGTGATTCCGGTGGGCGAGAACCTTGAGCCGCTGGATGAGTACTACCTGTGGTGCGATCATCGCGCGCACGCCGAGGCAGAGGAGATCACGGCGAAGGCTCACGCAATGGGTCTTGAAGCGATCGAGTGGTGCGGCGGCGTGTACTCGCACGAGTGGGGATTTGCAAAGCTGCTGCATTGGCTGCGCCACAATCCCGGCAAGCGGCAGCTGTTTGTGACGGCGCTCGAACACTGCGACATGGTGGCGGCGACGCTGAGCGGCGTCAAGAGCGTGAGCCAGCTGAAGCGCAGCGTCTGCGCGATGGGCCACAAGTGGATGTGGAATCCGAAGTGGGGTGGGTTGCCGCCTGAGGAGTTTCTGGTCGCGGTCGATCCGCTGCTGGCCGGCGTGCGCGCAAAGATGGGCGGCGACTATCAGACGAGCGACAAGCTGGCCGGTCATCTATCTGCGGAGTGGGCGGAGAAGCTTGGGCTGCGCGCGGGAATTCCGATTCCGGTGGGCGCATTCGACGCGCACTGGGATGCGATCGGCTCGAATATTCGCGAAGGCGACGTGGTGAACGTGGTCGGCACGTCGACGTGCATCATCGCGATGGCGCGCGAGGCGCGAGCTGGTGCCGGGCGTTTGCGGAGTGGTGCCGGGCAGCGTGCATCCCGGCTACACGGGAATCGAGGCGGGGCTGTCGGCGACGGGCGACATCTTTGAGGCGATCGCGCGAGCGCGCGCAGACGCGCGTGTACGAGCTGTCGAAGGGGCTCGAGTCGTACAAGGCCGGGCAGACCGGACTGCTGCGGCTGAGCTGGGACAACGGCGATCGTACGGTGCTGGTGAATCCCGAACTGGGCGGCGTGACGCTGGGATGGAACATGGTGCACACGGCGCAGGATGAGTTGTTCGCGGCGATCGAGGGAACGGCGTTTCACACGCGCATCATTCTGGAGCGAATGGCGGAACACGGCGTGCGCGTGGATCGCGTGATCAATGCCGGCGGAATTCCGCAGAAGAATGAAGTGCTGAACCAGGTGTATGCCAATGTGCTCGAACAAGCCGGTGCTGGTGCCGGCGGGAATTCCGACGAGCCTCGGCTCGGGAATCATGGCGCTGCTGGCTGCCGGGGCTTTCAAGACGCATTGAGGAGGCGCAGACGCGCGGTGTGCCTGCCACTTGCGAACAGTGGAACCGGATGCGAAGGCCGCCGCAATCTACGAGCAACTCTATCCGCTTTATCGAGACATCTACTTCGCGCTGGGCAGACGGGATGCACGGCCGGCGGAACTGGGCAGGGTGCTGCCTGAATTGCGCAGGATTGCGGCATTGACGCGTCGAGAGGCCTGAATACCCTCGCGTTGCATCACGACATCGAATCGAATGTACAAAATCAAAGGCCGGAGATGGTTATCTCCGGCCTTGAGTTTTTGCGCAGGTGTGTGTTTAGAAGTCGATGCGCAAGCCGAATTGCATGCGGCGGAAGGTGTTGGTGCCAAGGCGTTGCCCGTAGACACCGAAAGCCGGATAGGTCAACGCATTGTTGAAAGCGTAGTTACCGTAGGAACCGTCGTCGAAGCGAATCGAGTTTGTCACGTTGTAGACCTCCCAGGCGAACTTCAATCTTCGCTCTCTCTCCGAGGCCCCAGGTCTTGCTCAACGAGGAATCGACGCCGAAGACACCATCGCCGTGGAACTTGTTGCGCTGGCCCGCTTCTCCCGGATATGGAAGTCGAATCGGGGAACCGGACGTTACGCCTTCGCTGATCGACTGCATCGTCTGCAAAGACCTGCTGGCAATCCGCTCGCGATCATATGCTTCTGTTAGTCTTGACCTTCGGAGTCGTGTTCACTGCCCAGGCCTGAAGCTCCCAGTTGGTTGTCCATCCGGGCTCGATGACCGAGAACGGCAGTCCGCTCGACCAGCGGCCCAGCCCTGCCCATTGCCAACCTCCCCAGATAGCATCCCGACCTTGCCGGAGATTGAGAGCAGTGCCTTGCCTGCTCCGAAAGGCAAAGCGTAGACCCAGTCGACAGCTGATCAAGTGCGTGGTGTCGAAGTCTGAAAGGCCACGACTCAACCATGGAGTCCACACATTCTGGATTGCACCGTAGGATGTGGCCGAACGCTCTGCATCCGAGCCCATATCGATGGACTTGGACCACGTGTAGCTGAAGTCAGACTGCAAGCCGTTGCTGTGACGGATGACGAAGCGTAAGTTGCGCGGCGTTGTAGTAGCTCATTCCGATCGATGACAGCGCGATCAGGGATGAGAATTGCTGAATTCCAGAACGTGGCCCGTCAAGGTGGCCCGTAGCCGCAGCCGAAGTCGATGTCGGCAGAGCGCACCCGTTTCGCCGTAGCTGTAGCGCTGGGGAGCCCACTCATCGTTATAGATCGCGTCGGTGGAGCTTTCACCATCGAAATCAAGGCTCTGCATCTGCGGGAAGACATCCTCGAAATACTGGATGGTCGGGATGTGCTGGAGAGTACCGTCGCAATACAGGCACGATCCGTTGAGTAGATCCGAGTCCTTCGACATCTGGGTTCCGGCGGTGAAGTAGTCACCGGCGCCCTGGGGATCGACGTAGTTCACTGGTTCGGCCAGATCGAGTTGCTGGAACAGGTGCCGTCCCAGGCGTCCCACGTAAGCGACGTCGACCAGGAACCCGCCCGGCAACTCGCGCTGCACGGAGAGGTTGAATGCCTCAACATAGGGCGTCTTCACGTGGTTGTCGATGCCCCAGTTGATGCCGAAGGTTCCGTCCGGAACGGCATATGGATAGACCTGCGTCTGGGGCGTGGGTGGAGTCGGGGATATTCGGCAAGTCGTGCGGCCCCGTGAAGCGCGGCGCTGTCAGGTAATTGTACTGGCTTGCCGGGCTGGAGAACTGCGAAGACAGTCCGAACGAACCGAGACGGCTGAACCGGCTGGTGAGTGCTTCGCCGTAGTGGTCGTAGTACATGCCAAACCCGGCACGGATCGAGGTCTTCGGGTCAGGAGCATAGACAATCGCGAAGCGCGGAGCGAAGTTGGCCTTCTGCTTCGGCCAGTATGCGGGTCCGTTGTTGGCCTTTCCTACCGGAGTAAAGAAGAGATCGTCCTCAAACACGCGCCCTTGCGCAGCAGCTTGACCACGCTCCAGGTACCAGTTATGCGTGTCGACGGTCGGGGCGATCTGCTGTCCCTTGGTCTCATAGGGAGTCTGCAGAATTGTGTGGCGCAGGCCAAACGTAAGCGTAAGGTTGGGCTTGACGCGCCAGGAGTCCTGCAGGAAGTACTCGAACTCGTTGGATTTGAAGTGGCGGTTTACGAATGCGCCATCTGAAAGAACCGTTGCAGTTGTTGGATCCGTGACGACGTAGTTGGCACTCGTGTCGCGCTCAGCTACGTTTCCGATGATCGTGGAGTAAGCGTAGTTGAAGGAGGTCGCATATCCCCCGCTCACCGCTGGCAATCCGAGCTTGGTCGGGTCGGGCTTATTTTTGGAGGCCAGGTATGACGGGTTGGTATTCGCGCCGTTGAACGAACTGGTGTTGTTGCTGTTGTTGTTCATGAATCATGCGCCAGTTGCCGCCGAACGACATGCTGTGGTTACCCTTGGTCCAGCTCAACGTGTCGTCGATTGTGTTGACGGGGATATTCACGATCGAGCTGCGCGTCTGGGCCGTCGGCTGGCTGAGGAATCGAACGGTTACGTAGTCGCCCTTACCGATACCGGCGCTCGAGTAGCCCTGCCGGATGTAACCGTAACGAATGTCGTTGACGATATTCGAGGTCGGGGTCCAGGTATGGCCTGCTGCAATGCCCTTGGTGTTGTCCTCGAGGGAGCTGGAGGCGGGTTGGCCCGGAAACTGCTGAGCTCCGGAGGCTGTATCCTTTTGCAGATTACCGCGAACGAAGATGTGATTGGTCCTGTTCAGGATGTAGTCGATCTTGCCGATGTTGGTGTTGAGGTTGCTCGGCGCCGGGGAACTGAAGGTGTAGGTGCCGTTGTTGATGCCGTCGCCGCCGGAGAGCACGGTCGCAACGGGCTCAGTCGAAAGATACGACAGCATTGCCGCGTCGACACCTGGAGCGGGACACTGTGTGCAGGCGGCGTCCAACTGTGCAATCTGCTGCGAGGTCAAAATAACCGTCGATCCATCTGCGGCAAAGTAGCCGACCTGACCGTTCGCGAATGTCTGCGAGGGCGTGGTCTGGGTAACGGTCGCGTTTGTGGCCAGGCGCTGCCCTTCGTAGTTGTAGAAGAAGAAGAGTTTGTCCTTGAGGATCGGGCCGCCGACACTTCCCCCAAAGGTGTTCACGATGTATTTTGTCGGTCGGTTTGGGTCGCCGTCCGTCAGTTGCTGGTTCTTGACGAAATACTCGTTCGCAACCATGTTGGACGGGCGGTTGTACTCATACAGAGCGCCGTGGAACTTGTTGGTGCCGCTTTTGGTCACGAGCGAGATCTGCGCGCCGGAAGAGCGGCCAGCGTCGGCGTTGCTGTTCGACGTGGTCACGCGGAACTCTTCGGTTGAGTCGAGAGTGGAACGCAGAACTCCGTTGAAGCCGTATCCGTTGACCTGGTCGTTGTCGTCGACGCCGTCGAGCGTGACGTTACCCTGATCGGAGCGAGCGCCGGAAACCGAGCCTTGCCGGCTATCGAGATTCTGGGGAGCCGTCTTGTCCGTCAGCCCTATCGTTTCGCCCAGATAGAGAGCGCCCGGCTGCAGGCTCAGCAGACGAGATGGGATCGCGTCCATCCATGGGCATGGCCTGGATCTGTTCGTTTGCCACGGAGTCGCCCAGCGTCGCATCGGTGGTGTTGAGCGTCTGAGCCGAAGCCGACACGTCCACAGTCTCGGTGCTGGCCTCAATGGCGAGGTTGAAATCGATGGTTGCGGGCTGGTTGACCAGCAGTTCGGCGGTCTTTGACCTGGTTGCCAAAGCCCGTCGCGGTGGCAGTAATGGTGTACTTGGCCGGGGGAATCTGAGCGAAGGTGTACAACCCGGCGCTGTTGGCGATGGCGGTGAAGGTCGTGCCCTTCTCCTTATCAACGATGGTGATCTTTGCGCCGGGAACGAGGGCGCCGGTGGGGTCTTTAATGGTTCCGCGAAGTGAGGTGGTTGCGGTCTGGCCAAACGCGAGGGCGGCGGTGGAAAGGATACAGAGGAGTATCCATCCCGAAACGGATCTTTTCACGGCTGTTCCTCCAAAAGGTCTTACTTCAGATCGTTCTAGAATCGTGCCTTACGGCTACGTTCATAAATCATTGCTCGAATGTGCGGCTATTCCTCCCGTCAGCGGACAAGAGTTGACGCTTGGTTTTTGAGCCATCGAGAGTCGAGCGGTGCCGCGGACATAATCAAAATGCCTTACAAGCGTTATCAAACGCCGGCATAAATGGATCGCCGGGCCGGGGGGATTTGTATCAATCTAGTCCCTAAAGGGATGAGAATTCAATAAAGAAAAAGCTGTTTTTGTGACAGACCGCGGCTTTTCAGGGAGATTCCGGCCCTTCAGGGAATTCACTGCTGCTGTTGCATTTGCTGGAGATCAATCAGCGACTGGGGCGGATCGGGGGGTTGCTGGGCCCGTTCGACCAGAATCGACCAGTCTTCGGGGATGGGCAATTTGCGGTCCAAAGCCGGTGGTTGCTCGCTGGCTCTCAACGTGGACCGCCACGTACAGCTCGCTGGTGGTCTTGCCGCGGAAGATTCCGTGGGTCGGAGGGACATCGGCGTAATCGCGGCCAACGGCAGTGCGAATGTGCCGGTGATGAGCGATCAGGTTGTTGGTGGGATCGAATCCGACCCAGCCCAGATGCGGGATGCAGGACGTCGACCCAGGCGTGCGTGGCGTCAGGCGTCGACCGGTCGTGGTCTTCGCGGCTGCGATAGAGGTATCCCGAGACATAACGGGCCGGTATGCGGACAAGGCGGAGCAGAGCAATCATGGTGTGGGCGAAGTCCTGGCAAACACCCTTGCCACTGACGATGGCTTCGTCAATCGGGGAGTCGACCCGGGTTGAACGTGGCACGTACTCGAAGTAGTCGAAGAGACGCTGATTGAGTTCCTGCACGAGCATCAGCGGATCGTCGCGGCGGGTGACGCCCATTTGAGATGCCAGCAGTGTGAGAGCCGGGGTCTCCACGACAAACTCGCTGGGCAGCAGCATCTCCCAGTAGTCTCCCGCCGCGACCATGTCGTCGAGCGCGCTCCACGCATCAGGGGAAAGAAATGCGGGCACCTCAGGCAGAACCTGCTGTTCAACGACCGACTCGGCAACGATCACGAGCTGGTTGTGCTCGCCGGGGATGTCGAAGTGCTGCACGTTGTTGCCCAGGTGATCGCGATAGGTGAATACACGGCAGCGCGGGCTCACCGAAAGCGAGAAGGTGAGGCAGTGCTGGTTCGAGTCGGAGCGCGGGTGCATGCGCGTTTCCATGATGCTTTCGCTGACAGGCCGCGAATAGCGAAAGCGCGTAAGGTGCCGGATGGAGTAGAAGTTCATGCTCGTCTTTCTATGGCGGCTAAATGGCCAGCGCGGACTGGATGGAATAGTGAACGTAGTAGCGATAGACCAGTCTCGTGAATTCGCATGCACTGCTCACGAATGGTGTGCAGGAATGCCGCCGCGTCGCCGGAAAGAATTTCGCCGATGGTGGTGAAGCTGAGCATGGCGTGGAGCCGCCCGATGCCGGCGGTCAGCTCGTCGGGCGGACGGCGGCCTCCGGTGTGCTGAATCGACTGGATGGCCTGCCGCACACCATCGACGGAATAGCGAATGGCATGGGGAAAGTCGCGGTTGAGCAAGAGAAACTCGAGAATGCGGTCGGGGGTGAGATCGGCGGTGTAGACCTGGCAGTAAGCCTCGAATGCGGTACAGCAGCGCAGGAGTCCGACCTGTTCCAGGTAGTGGTAGCCGGAATGCTCGCGTTCCGGCGACCGGACGAGCCGGGACTGATAGACCTCAAGCAGCGTGGCAATGGCATATGCGCGCTCAAGGTAGCGACCCAGGCGGATGAAGTGCCAGCCCTGGCCATGAATCATCGTCGTGTCGCTCACGCCCTTGAACAGATGTATGCCGTCGATGACCGAAGCCAGCACATCGTTGATATTGGAGCGAGAACTGGTCTCGCTATGCGGCGAATGCATCTGGTGATAGAGGCGATTGAGCCGCTGCCACTGCTCGGTGGAGATTTCTTCGCGTATCTGGCGGGCGTTTTCGCGCGCGCCATCGATGCAGGAGGTGACCGAAGCGGAGCTGCTGCCTGTCGAAGATGAGGCTCTCGGCCATCGATTCGCGCATCGCCGTTCCAATCGAGATCGGCAGGGTTTCCGAGCGACGCAACGAGCCGTTGCCAGTGCGTCTCTGCGCTTGCGCCGCCGATGTCGAGCATGAGGCTCATGGTGACGTCGAGCTGGCGCACGGTGTTCTCAGCGCGCTCAAGGTAGCGGCTCATCCAGTAGAGGCTGTCGGCAACGCGCGATAGCATCGTGGTACTCTCCCGAACGGCTTGACTGACCGCTATTCCAGATACCCATGTGTCCTTGCTGCCGCCACCTTGCGACGAGTTGACGACGAGCGATCCCTTCTCAAGTGCCACGCGGGTCAGGCCTCCAGGCACGATGTTTACCTTGTCACCAAAGAGAATGTAAGGCCGCAGATCGACGTGGCGTGGCTCGAGGCGATCGCCGATGAGGCAGGGAGCGCGGGAGAAATCGAGTGTGGGCTGGGCGATGTAGTTGCGCGGATTGGCCTCGATGCGCGCCGCAAACTCTTCGCGCTGGCCGCGGTGGAGTGCGGACCAATCAGCATGCCGTAGCCGCCGCTTTCGCCGACGGCTTTGACCACGAGCTTGTCGAGATTCGCGAGCACGTGCTGGCGTTCTTTGTCTTCAGTCAGCAGGTAGGTTTCGACGTTGTTGAGGATTGGATCTTCGTCGAGGTAGTAGCGGATCATGCGCGGCACGTAGGCGTAGAGCGCCTTGTCGTCGGCGAGGCCGGTTCCGAAGGCGTTGGTCACGGTGACGTTGCCGGCGCGATAGGCGTTGAACAGGCCGGTGCATCCAAGGATGGAATCGCTGCGGAAGATCAGCGGGTCGCTGAAGTCGTCGTCGACGCGGCGGTAGATCACGTCAACGCGCTTGAGGCCGTCGGTGGTGCGCATGTAGACGATGTTGTCGTGCGTGACGAGGTCGCGGCCCTCGACGAGATCGATGCCCATCTGGCGCGCGAGGTAGGTGTGTTCGAAATAGGCGGAGTTGAAGACGCCCGGCGTGAGAAGCACGATATTCGGCTCGGGGCGTCCCTCGGGAGCCAGCGAGCGAAGCGTGGCCAGCAGAAGCTGCGGATAGTGCTCGATGGGGCGGACACCGTAGCTGTGAAAGAGCTGCGGGAAGGTCCGCTTCATGACGCGCCGGTTGGTGAGCATGTAGCTCACGCCCGAGGGCACGCGCAGGTTATCTTCAAGGACCACAAACTCGCCGGTGTTCAGGCGCAGCAAGTCGGAGCCGACGACGGCGATGTAGACATTGCGAGGAACCTGAAGGCCGCGCATCTGTCGGCGGTAGTGCTTGCAACTGTAGACCAGTTCGCGCGGAATCGACGTGATCATTCAGGATCTTGGCTTCAGAGTAGACGTCGCGCAGGAAGAGGTTGAGCGCGGTGATGCGCTGGGTGAGGCCGCGCTCGATACGATCCCACTCCTGCGGATGTGACGAGGCGGGGCAGCAAGATCGTACGGGAAGATTTTCTCGGTGCCTTCGTCGCGTCCGTAGACCGTGAAGGTAATGCCCTGCGTCAGGAAGGAGAGCTCGGCCGATTGCTTGCGACGCTGCAGTTCATCGGCGGGAAGACGGGCGAGGGTCTCGGCCAGCGCCCGATAGTAGCGGACGAACTTCGCCGCCGGCCTCGCGCATCTCGTCGAAGGCGAGGTCGAGCGGATAGTCGCCGTAAAGAGCTTCCACTTCCGCCGTGGGGCCAGCGCTCATTGAGAGGTTGGGGTTCCTTTACTGCGAATTCAGGGCTGAGGCGACACAGAGACCGTACGAATCAATGGGATGCACCGCTGCGTACCAATCGACTCCGGAGCACACTACGCCTACACCCTGTTGTATAGCTTGTAACACGCTGGACATAAAGGAACAATCAGGAACGGCACGAGGACCGGATGAAGTGCGGCATCCCTGCCCTGTGAATTATTCTGAATAGCAGGAGATTCCAGTTCAAGATGTCCAGATTGCACCGGCTGCCCCTGGCGGTTTTGTCTTTTTTTGCGCTGCTTGTCGCTGCACTTCACGCTCAACAGCCTGCCACCCCGCAAGCGCCGCCGGAAGACTTCGTCCGCGCGCACTACACAAAATACGAGTACCGCATCCCCATGCGCGACGGGAAGCGTCTGTTCACGGCGGTCTATGTGCCGAAGGACGCCGCAGGCGGACCGTATCCATTTTTGATGGAACGCACACCGTATGACGTGGGTCCATACGGCGAAGACCGGTATCCCCAGCATCTTGGGCCGTCAGAGGAGTTTGAAAAGGCCGGCTACATTTTTGTCTACCAGGACGTGCGCGGCCGATGGATGAGCGAAGGTGAATTTCAGGAAATGCGCCCGCACATCGACAACAAGAAATCGCCACAGGACGTGGATGATGCGTCCGACACTTACGACACCATCGAGTTCCTGCTCAAGCACGTTTCCAACAACAACGGGAAGGCGGGCATCTGGGGTATCTCCTACCCGGGCTTTTACACGTCGGCGTCGATGATCGACTCGCACCCGGCGCTTGTTGCCGCCAGCCCTCAGGCTCCAATGACCGATCTCTTTCTGGGCGACGACGGATATCACGGCGGCGCTTTCATGCTCTCCGCCAACTTCGGGTTCTACAACTTCTTTCGTCCGCAGGCTGAACCGCAGACCCCGAAGCCCACGGTCCCCTTCGATTTCGGCACGCCGGATACGTACAAGTTCTACCTGAAGGCCGGCAACATCGCGAATCTCGACAAGCTGTACCTGAAAGGCTCGAACTGGCTCTTCAATGACCAGGCCGGGCACACGACCTACGACGCTTACTGGCAGGCGCGCGATCTGTCGCGGCACATGAAAAATATTCGCTGCGCGGTGCTTGTGGTGGGCGGATGGTATGACGCCGAAGATCTCAGCGGCCCGTACCGCACATTCTATGCGACGTCGAAGTTCAACCCGGAGACACCGACGACACTCGTCGAGGGACCGTGGGTTCATGGCGGATGGGCGCGGGGCGATGGCAGCCATCTTGGCGATGTTCAGTTCAATGCGAAGACCAGCGAGTACTTTCGCGCGAATATTCAGTTTCCCTTCTTCGAGCACTATCTGAAAGGGAAAGGCTCAGCCCCAGCAAAGGCCGTGGTCTTCGAGACGGGAACGAATGTCTGGCGCAACTTCGATACGTGGCCGCCCGAAGGCTGCGACGCCGAAGATGCTTTACTTTCACGCGGGCGGCAAGCTCAGCTTTGACGCGCCAACCGAAGCACAGGGCAAAGACGAATATGTGAGCGACCCCAATCATCCGGTGCCGTTCGTCGGCTACACGACGGACACGGTTCCGCAGCGCTACATGGTGGATGACCAGCGTTTTGCTAGTTCCCGGACGGACGTGCTGGTGTACGAGAGCGATCCTCTTGAAGAGGACGTGACGATTGCTGGACCGATCTCACCCAAGCTGAAGATTGCGAGTTCCGGAACGGATTCTGATTTTGACGTGAAGCTGATCGACGTCTACCCGGACAACTCTCCGGATCCGGATGACTCAGCGCGCGGCAACAAACGGATCCTGGATGCTCCGCCGTTACACATGGGCGGCTATCAGCAGTTGCTGCGCGGCGAGCCATTTCGGGCCAAGTTCCGCAACAGCTGGGAGAAGCCGGAGCCACTTGTGCCGGAGAAGACAACCGATATCAACTTCACCATGCCCGATCTTTTTCATACATTCCGCCGCGGTCATCGCATTATGGTTCAGGTGCAGAGTTCATGGTTCCCTCTGACTGATCGTAATCCGCAGATCTTCACCGAGATTCCCAACGCCGCGCCGGAACAATTTACGAAGGCCACGGAGCAGGTGTTTCATCAGAAGGACGCTGCTTCCGGTGTTGAAGTGCTGGTGATGCCGAAACCGTAACACCAAAGCGCCGGCGCAGGTTTTGCTGGCCGCCGGCACGGTCATTTGAAGAGGGCTCGATGTTTTCTCATACTCTCCGCAATTCTCTTTTGCTGCCTGTCACGTTCATTTTGACTGCAGTGCCTGTGATCCACGCCGAAGAGGGCATGTGGACCTTTGACAACCCGCCGCTCAAACAGCTGGCGAACAAGTACGATTTCCACCCAACGCAGCAGTGGCTCGATCACCTGCGACTGTCGAGCGTCCGGCTCAACGACGGCGGATCGGGTTCGTTTGTAAGCCCCGATGGACTGCTGCTCACGAACCATCATGTGGCGCGCGGACAGCTTCAGAAGAACTCGACTGCCGAGCACGACTACCTGCGCGACGGCTTCTATGCAGCGACGCCTGACCAGGAGATGAAGTCGCCCGATCTCGAAGTAAATGTGCTGGTGGGCATGCAGGATGTGACTGCGCGCGTGCAGGGCGCGGCCAAAGGCATTGCCGACAACGCAAAGGCGCTGAAGGCGCGCGAGGCCGAGGTTGCCGCGATCACCAAGGAGAGCGAAGGAAAGACTGGATTGCGCTCCGAAGTCGTCACGTTCTATAGCGGCGGCGAGTACTGGCTTTATCAGTACAAGGCCTACACCGACGTGCGCCTGGTCTTTGCTCCCGAGCAGCAGGCCGCATTCTTCGGTGGCGATCCGGACAACTTCACGTATCCTCGCTACGACCTCGATATGGCCGTGTTCCGCGTGTATGAGAACGGCAAGCCTCTGCGCACGGACAACTATCTGAAGTGGAACGCAAAGGGAGCCGAACCAGGCGAGCTGATCTTCATCTCGGGGCATCCAGGCTCGACGGCGCGCCAGGACACGATGGCTCAACTGCTGGTGCAGCGTGACGTGATTATTCCGGCGTTCACGGAGTACCTGAGTCGCCGCATCGCGGCTGCGCAAGCCTATGCGGCAAAGGGGCCTGAGCAGGCACGCCAGGTGGGCACCGTCATCTTCGGGCTGCAGAACAGCCTCAAGGTCTACATCGGGCGCGCCGAAGCACTTGCAGACAAGAACATCGTGGCAAAGAAGCAGGCGGAGGAAGACGACTTCCGCAAGAAGGTGGCTGCGAATCCTGAGTGGCAGAAGGAATTCGGCGGAGCGTGGGACACGATTGCGCGTGCTGAAGACCAGATGAAGCCGGAGCTGAAAACGCAGATCTTCCGCCGCACCGACAGCCGTCTCTTCACGCTTGCGCTGCAGCTTGTGCAGTATGCGGAGGAGATCAAGAAGCCGGATGGAGAGCGGCTTCCCCAGTTCCATGATGCAAATCTTCAGTCGCTGAAGTTCCAGATGCTTTCGCCTGCGCCCATTACCATGGACACGGAGAAGCTGTTCATGACGACGGCTCTCAATCTTGCGCAGGAAAAACTGGGCAAGGATGACGCGTTTGTGCAGGCCATTGTGAACGGCGGGCAGGTGGATTCAAGCGTCTCTTCGCTCGTTGACGGAACGAAGCTGGCTGATCCGGCAGTACGCAAGGCACTCATGGAAGGCGGCGAGGCCGCGGTCGCAGCGTCCACCGATCCCATGATCATGGCCGCTCGCCGGGTCAGATCCGATTGTGCGCGCGACGAATCGCCGTATGCGCGACACGATTTCGAGCGTTGTGACGCCGGCAGGCGAGAAGCTGGGCAAAGCGCGCTTTCTGGTGTATGGCAAAGACGCCTATCCGGATGCCACATTCACTCTGCGCCTGAGCTACGGCACGGTGAAGGGCTTCCCGTACAACGGCACGATTGCGCCGCCCATCACCACGTTTTATGGCCTCTACGATCGCGCGGCGAGCTTTGGGGACAAGGCGCCCTTTAACCTCACCGCGAAAGAGTCGGCCGGCAAGGACACGTTGAATCTTTCAACACCTTTCGACTTCGTCTCAACCGGTGACATCATCGGCGGCAACTCCGGCTCTCCAGTGGTCAATCGCGATGGCGAATTGGTGGGCCTGATCTTCGACGGAAACATCGAATCAATGGCCGGAGATTTTGTTTATGACGGCACGCGGAATCGCGCTGTTGCGGTGCACTCGGCAGGAATGATCGAGAGCCTGCGCAAGCTCTATAGCGCCGGGGCGCTGGCGGATGAACTGGAAGGCAAGAAGTAATCAGGAAACATGATTCGCAAGATCGGGGGAGCCGCAACGGCTCCCCCGATCCTATTGGGCGGCGAGAGGCTGCTTTGTTTCGCGGAACGCAGGGAACACAAACACCATCAGCAACAATGCGCCGGGAATAACAAGCATGCCTATGCGCAGGCTCCCTGTTTGCGCAGAGATGGAACCCGCCAGCCAGGGCAACACCGATCCGCCAAAGCCGGCAGTCGCAAGGACCCATCGCGAATCGGATGTGCGGCGAACGCGTGGACAATGACCCGGTGATTACGAGTGGATAAATCGGCGCCAACGCTGCTCCCAGCAGGAACATCGCCACGCTTCGTCCCGCGACCGAGGTAACAGCTGAGAGAAGCGAAGCGGAAACAATTGCAGTGAGGACCGCTGCACGAAAAACGCGTGCCGGCGCTACGCGCATGAGCACAAACGAACAAAGCCCGCGAGAAGACAAAAAACCAAACCAGTAGAGCGCGGAGGACGCCGCGGCAACCGCAATTCCCTTCTCTGCCGCGCGCAGCACGTAGGTTGGGAGCCAGGCGGCAGCCGTGTTTTCAACGCCGACTTCAAGAAATGCTGGCAAGTGCGAAGATCAGGATAAAGGCCAATCCGGAATGACTGGCGGTTTCACTCTTTGGCTGGTCGTTCTCGGGTGCTTCTTTGAGCAGCAGACCGCAGGCCAGTGCTGCTGCGATGGCCATGACAGCGAAGAGCAGATAGGCGGCGCGATACGTGTGATGCACGAGAATCTGCGCGGCGATGAGCGGAGCAGCAAGTGCGCCGATACTCCAACTGAAGTTGAGAAGGGTGAGTATCGACGCGCAGCGATCAGGGAACGCGCGACCCACGTACAAGCTAACAGCCGACATGGGTACGCCGACGCTGATACCGAGAAGCAGAAATGCACTCGGCAGGAATGGACGCGGCACCGCAACAACGGCAAGGCAACAGCCGACGATGCCAACGAAGCCAAGCGTGATGGTGCGGGCATAATTCCAGCGGCACAGGAGCGCGCCAATTGACGTCCCGGCGTAATAGAGAAGAAAGAGAAAACCTGCATCGATATCGCTCAGGTGGAAGCGCATGGCGAGCGATGGCAACAGCGCGCCACCCACAACATGAAGAATGCCTGTCAATGCAAACACGAGATGCAACACCGCGAGTGTTCGCACAGGTGAGTGCAGCCGTTCCCGGGCCATCTTCAGCTTCGCTTGGCGCGGGCCCGCTTTGGATTTGGCGGGCAGGTGGACTCGCGAATCACAATCTCCGGGTGGATGGGGACAACGTCAGGGAAAGTGGCCTGACCCCGAATTCTCTGCAGGAGGATGCGAGCAGCGACCATTCCCATCTGGTGCAGCGGCTGACGAATCGTCGTCAGGCTGGGGTTGTGGAAGGCAGCGCCCTGAATATCGTCGAAGCCCACCACAGAGACGTCGTTGGGCACCCGCAGCCCATGATTCATCAGGGCACGGATCGCGCCGATCGCTGCGATGTCGTTGTAACAGATCATCGCGGTGAAATCTCCGCCACGCTGAATCAGTTCATTCGCAGGTTCATAGCCGAGTTCGGGGGTGGAAACACGCAACTGGAGTTGAACCACCAGCTCCGGCAAAACGGTTAACTTCAATTCCCGAGCTACTGCCATCAGGCAGTTCCACCGGTCGTCGGCATCAGAGCTGTGGCTGCCTCCGCGCATGAATGCGATCTTGCGGTGGCCTAGCTGGTAGAGGTGGCGCAGAGCCAGCTCCGCAGCTCGTCGCTGATCGAGGACAACGTTTGTGACGCCCTCGATCTTTCGGTGCCCGGCCACGACAACGACCGGCAGGCTGTTCAGGCTCTTCTCGAGCACGGTGTCGATGACCACGAAGCCTTCGACGGAGCGATCCATCAGGAGGCGAGGATACTCCTCAATGAGGTCGGGCTTACGGCGGTGGCTTGCCGTCAGATAAAAGTAGCCCTCCTCGAGGAGATACTCCTCGACGCCGGCGAGTACCTGGGTGGCATAGCTGTCGCTCAGTTCGGGTACCAGGACACCGATCGTGAAGGTTTGCCGTTTCCGCAGGGAACGCGCGAAGAAACTGGGCCGATAGTCGAACTTTGCGGCTGCCTCGGTCACCCGATCCCGTGTCTCCTGCGGGATAGATCGGACACCGGGCGCATTGTTGAGCACGAGGGAAATCGTCGCGGGAGAGAGATTCAAATACTCGCCGAGGGTTCTGAGGCTGATGGGCTGCCCGGGCAGGGGCGCGGTTCCCGATTTCGCTCGCTTTGGCATCCTCTCCTGTTGTAACACCGCCGGCTGCAATGCGCTTCAAATTCAATGGTTTTGCCGGTTCGAGGACCAAGTGCATCGGAGATCTTTCCTATTTTTTCCTGCAGGGTCAAAACTTCAATCATCGCGCTGCCAAACGCGCTTCTGAAAACGATCCTCGTTATGACTCTCAAGCCAGGCGTTGCGCAAGAGAGGCGCTGCTGTATGAGGTTCGCAATTGACTGATCGAACATTGGGGTAAACTGGTGAAACAGGATAGCTTCCCTGCCCGCGGAGGGATGGGTGAGCGGTTGATACCGGCGGTCTTGAAAACCGTTGTGCCTGAAAGGGTACCGGGGGTTCGAATCCCTCTCCCTCCGCCATAAAGTCTTTATAATAAATAGCTTGAGAGAAATACTCAACATTATCGCACATTTCCGGGCAAATTCGCGAGAATTCGCCAGCCAAAAGGGACGAGAGAAAATTCTCTCTGGCTCAAAATCCGAGCCAGATGCAGCCTGATTTCTCTGTTCGCGAATTCCGGCAGTGCCCTTTCGGAGATCCGAAACCAGCCGGGAAAGGGCGGCCGGTCATCTGACCGCCACTCGAAAGAAAAGCCCCGCCAGCAAGAGAGATGGCCGAGCTCGCCCGATGCGAGCGCTCTGTAAGTCTGCTTCCGGACTTCAAATCTGCGGACTATTGTTTGTCGTAGACCAGCTTCAATGTCATGGGCTTTCCATTGGCGTCAACGCCCGACGCCGTGGTGGTCATGGTTTTGCCATCGCCGGAAATTACGATGCGTCCGCTGGCGCGATATTTGGTTTTTGAGTTCTTGGCTTCATAAGTAAAGGTGTTGGCATCTCCCTGCTTGACCGACATGCTGTCATAGGGCGACCCTTCGCCTGTCACCTCTGACGACGAGCCATCGTACTTTGCGGTATAGCTTGCATTGATCGCCGATCCATCGGTGCGCGTGCCCGTGTTCGTCACCTTGACACCACCGGGTGCCGCTTCCCGGGTGACCGTGAGGCTTTTGACCGGCCATGGCGCAGGCGTGTACTTGCACTTCGCGACGTTAGCCTTCCAGGTTCCGAGGGAGTTGTCTGCGCCCCATGCGGACACAGTAATAGTGGTTGCCAAAGCACAACGCCAGGCCGATTATCTTTCGCATATCGATTCTCCTTGTCACATTTAGAGGTCTGTTTTGATCAGCGCGACCATTGCGCGCGGCATCCAATTAATAAAAGGACAAATCCGATGAATCAAGAAACGAAGCGACCCACCATGACCGATGCCGAAGTTAAGAGAGAGCTTGTGAACGATTCCCTGGGAACGATCGATCAAGCTGACTCCACGGGTTCTGATGAGACGAAAGAGACCGGAGACGCGAAGAATGGGAAATACGAATACCCGGGAGGACTGAAGCGGGGAGGGTCTCCATCCACGATGAGCTGCTGCAGATGGCTGAACTCAGGACCTTCTCGTAAAGGTCCCGCCGGATGCTGCGTATGTTCGTCGGCGATTTGATAGATCTTCATGGTTGGTGGTTAGAGGACGTTGCTTCAACCTTATCCAAGGTGAGTTCCAAGTAGATCTGCAACTTCTCTGCTTGCGGCGCCTTCTTGTAATATTCGCGCCACCGCGGCCGGTAGCTGAGGTGGAATTGAAGTTAACCGTTTTGCCGGAGCTGGTGGTTCAACTCCAGTTGCGTGTTTCCACCCCCGAGCTCGGCTATGAACCTGCGAATGAACTGATTCAGCGTGGCGGAGAAGTCGCCCACACGCACGCAGATTCTGAATGTTTCTGGGCGCAGCAACCTGGTTGTTCGCGGCCTCACCTTTGAACACGCCAGGAGTTGCGTAAACCATAGCGCAGCGAGTATCTCCAACAGCAACGGTGTCTTGGTCGATAGCGTTCATGCGAATTGGAACAATTGGGGCGGATTGGAGATCACTTCCAGCAGCAACATAACAGTCCAATACTCCGAAGCTAGCCACAATGGCGGGGTTGGATTGCACGGCTACCGGGATGTAAATTCACTTTGGACCAACAACAAGACCGACTACAACAATTGGCGGGGGGCCGAAGGGGGCCTATACGACTGGGGTATGGGCGGATTCAAGTCGCTCTTGATGCACACTGCAACAGTGCAATATCACCACTCCTACGGCAATCAGGCGCAAGGCCTGTGGTTCGATACAGTACAGAAATACATTACCATATGGCGAGTTCAACAGGTCGACGCAACACTTGCTTGCAGTTTACTGGCAGGGGTCTGGAACTCTAAAGTTTTTCGCGGTCGTTGGTTGAGGCGGAGCGCTATCTTGTCCAGCTCCGACTGCGTATAGCGTGACAGGTCCCTTTTCTTAGGCAGGTATTGCCGCAACAGCCGGTTGGTGTTTTCGTTTGTGCCGCGCTGCCAGGGACTGTGGGGATCACAGAAGTAGACTTTCACATCGGTGGCCACGCTGAAGGTTTTGTGTTGGGCCATTTCGTGTCCTCGGTCCCAGGTCAACGAGCGGCGCAGGGAGACGGGGAGTTTGCGAATGTGCCGACTCAGTGCGGCGACGACAGCGGTCGTCTCTTTACTGGGTATCTTGATGAGCGTCGTGTAGCGTGAGTGCCGTTCCACCAGGGTCACGATGTGGCTGTTTTTTGTGCCGCTGATGAGATCGCCCTCCCAGTGTCCTGGGATCGCTCGGTCCTCGATCTCCGCTGGTCGTTCCCGGATCGAGATGGCCTCGATGATCTGACCCTGTGCATGTCCACTCTTGCTCGAGTTCTGCGAGCGGCGGATGAGGCGTTTGGACCGAAGGTGTCCAATGAGCTCTTTTTTCAATACTCCACGCGCTTGAATAAAGAGGCTACGGTAAATGGTCTCGTGGGACACGCGCAGGCTCTCGTCCTTGGGATACTGGATCTTTAGCCATCCGGAAACCTGTTGAGGCGACCAGTCCAGCGTCAGTTTACTGACGACGATCCTTCGCAACCGCTCATGGGTGGCCAGTAGGCACTGCTTAGGTCGCAGAGCCAACCCCCAGGCTTCACAATCAGCTTCGCTCGCTCGGTACTGAGAACGGCCACCATGACGTGCGACCTCCCGGCTCACCGTTGAGGTAGCTCGAGAAAGGCGGGTGGCAATTGCACGAATCGATAAGCCGGAAGCGATTCCTCGCGAAATGTCCTCTCGCTCAGCTAACGTGAGCGCTTGGGGTGAGCGCCGACGGACGGACGGAACGATCCCGCCATGATGCGATAACAGCAGATGAATGGAGGTATGTTTGCGGCCGAATGCTCGCCCGATCTCATGCAACGACTCTCCCGCCTTCCAACGCCGCCATATCTCTGTCCGCTGCGCCGCGGAAACCTCCACTCGCTTCCCTTGTGACATAAACACCACCTCCTGTGAGACCTCTCACTCAGATGGTGTTGCATCGACCTGTTGAACTCGCATTTTAGAGCGACACCGCCTCGCCGCAACTCATCCGCCGGAAGTGATCATCGACTGCGCCGGAGGGGCGCAGCCGGCGATGTTCCAGAACGGCGCGTGGAACAGGCACCTTACCGAACCTAGCGGTTTTCGACGACACGTTCGTCGACGAGAATGTCTGCTCCGGGCTGTCCGTGGAGGCCGGGCATCGTCAAAATCTCCATGAGTTGATCGTCGGGGCGCAGGGCGTCGCCCTCAATCAGCAGCTCCAGGCCTTTGTCTCGCGAATCGAGGCACACAACGCAGAGCTTCGCACCAGGGCGTCCGCCGTGCCGGCCGCAGCTATGGGCGGCATGACCATCGACGCGTTTTGCGCACTGCAATCTAGGCCGAACATCGACGCGGATATACAAGGAGGCGGAGCGGGCGCTGCAGGCCGCACGCGAACAGATACCGATCCGGGAAGCCCGGGCCTTCGAGGCGATTACGTTACCTGCATTCGACACTGCGGCTATCGAGCGGGTGCTGGCGCAAGACCTTCCAGACCTCGACACGGCCGCGGTGACACGTGTGCAGGAACATTTGTCTCGGATGCCAGCGGGCAGCGAAGCATGGGTTGCCGACGGAATGCGACGAATACCTTCGGGCGGCCAGGAGTGCCCGTTTTGCGCACAAGACATGTCCGCCTCGCCGGTTCTGACGCATTATCGGGCATTTTTCAGCGAGGAATATCGAGACCTTAAAGAAAGCATCGGCCGTCTCGCTAGCAGCATCGACCAAACACATTCGGACAACGGCCCTATCGCGTTCGAACGAACCTTACGCACCGCGAGCGAGCGCCGCGCATTTTGGGCACGGTTTGCCGATGTGCCGGAAATTGCGTTCGACAGCACGGCCGTCACCGAGGACTGGCGACGGGCTCGGCAACTCATCTCAAGCGCCTTGGCGGCGAAGGCGGCGACTCCTCTGGATCGAATGGAGCTCTCCCCGGAAGTTAGAGATGCGATTGCGGCTTACGATGTGCACCGCACACGCGCTGACCAATTAAGCGCGTCAGCTGCTCGCGGCGAATCGGATCTCTCAATGTGATCAAGGAGCAGGCTGCCGCAGGAAATGTGCTCGCCCGCGAAGCGGACCTTGTCCGTCTTCAGTCAACCAAGGCGCGCCAAGACCCGAACACGGCAACGCCTTTGCGATGCCTACTCGGCGGAGAAGGCGGCGAAGACCGCGACGGAGCAGCAGCGCGACCAGGCACGCCAGGCGCTGGAGCAATACCGCCGCAACGTCTTTCCGAATTATCAGAATGCCATCAACCAGTATCTCGCACGCTTCAACGCGGGCTTCCGGCTGGAACAGATCCAGCCGACAAACACGCGCGGGGGTTCCGCCTGTTCGTACAGCCTTCGGATCAACAACGTCGTTGTTCCGGTGACGGCCGATGCCGCACCCGGGCAACACGCTTTCAGCAATACGCTCAGCTCCGGAGATCGCAATACACTGGCCCTTGCGTTCTTTTTTGCCTGCCTCGACCAAGACCCAAATCTGGCCGGAAAAGTCATGGTCATCGACGACCCTGTATCGAGTCTCGACGACAATCGATCGCTGACGACAGTGCAGGAGATTCGTCGATTATTCCCGCGCGTCGCTCAGTAATTATTCTTTCGCACAGCAAGCCGTTTCTTTGCCAGACATGGGAAAGTTCGGACCCGACGCAGCGATCGGGCCTCCAGGTACGCCGCGACGGCCCGACCAGCTCGACCATCGACGCCTGGAATGTGGATGCGGATCTTATAACCGAATACGACCGACGCCACGAAAAGCTACGCACTTACTTACAAACGGCGGCCACCGGTAATTTGCGTGACATCGCCGTGGACATCCGACCCACACTGGAATATTTCTGCCGTGTCGCTTATCCCGCCGACTATCCGCCCGGAGGTCTCCTCGGCAACTTCCGCGATCGATGCCAAACCCGCCTTGATCAGGCAAACCCCATAATGTCAGCGGCGGATGTGCAGGAGCTTCGCGATCTGACAGACTATGGCAATCTCTTCCATCACGATTCCAACCCTCAGGGCTACCTGACGGTGGTCGTGACCGACGCGGCAGTTGCAGGGCTTCGTTCAGCGGACTCTCGCCTTCTGCAGCAGACGTTAGACGAGGTCCTCATTACCGCGTCTAGACCTTATGCACGTACGACAAAAATCCCGATACGCATACGCAATGAGGTCACGGACCAATTCGAGTAGCCCTCCCACGAAAATCCATCGAATGGATCGCCGTGAGCCTGCTTGTTTCTGATTTCTGCGAGGGACGGCTTCACAGCGCCATTGATGAAACCGATGGCTGAACCTCCAGACTTTTTGACCATTGGTATATTGCCGTCCGTCATCCGGAATCATGTAAGCCAGCAAATCCGCAAATGATCAGTATGCACTCAGTGAGAAAGCAGGCTGAACTGGGAGCTCATTCACCTCGTAAAAACGCTCGTTGCTCATCCCATCGCATCGGCACCCTGCCCATGAGGGAATCGAGCGTCCGCGGTTGACCTTCGCGGTTGTTCAGCAGGAATTCGACTGATTCCGGTCCAAGGAAAGCCAGCGGGAAGATGCTCTTCACGTATCGGTGTGTCAGGCCGTGCTGGCGGGCCAGATCGAGCAGTCCGGATGCCCTGCCCTGCACGATCTGGTCGTACCAGGAGCGGGCGCGGGCGATGGCTTTGGCGATCGCTTCCCTGCTTGCAGCCGACTCGGTCCGATCGTTGCCGATGACCAGTTTCAGAGCTTTGCCCTGAGGGATGTGGCGAAACGAGGCCTTCAAGGACAATGTTTGCGGATTCGTGCTTTTGGATTCGCCGGCGGGCAGTTTCCCGGATAGGACCTGAACCAGAGAATCCAGGTTGATCTGAAGCTCGATCGAGCTCTCATGAACGATTACACGGTGAAGCACGGCACGGATCAGATCGGCTCTTTCGGACTGAGCCATGCGAGGCCAATCGGACGACCTCTGCTTGGCGTGCTTCAGAAGTTTCTGGTAATCGAGGTCAGGAAGATCTGATGCGCTTCAATGCGTCCAATACTTCGGCTGGTGACTGGAAAAAGCTCTGCATCCGGTCGGCCACGGCACTCTCGAGAGCCGGTGCCGGGAGCCGCCCAATGGAGCCTTCCTCCTTGTCGCCTTTGATGACCGACTGCGAGGTGTAGTAGTGATACCGCCTCCCGCCCTTCTGCGCATTCGTCGGGATGTATCGGACTCCAGATTCACTGAAGAGAAGCCCGGTCAGCATGCTTCCGCTCGCAGTGCGTGATCCATCTCGGCTTCCATTTTGATTCAGGTCCAGGAGTTCCTGGACCTGATTCCAGAGCTCGCGATCGACGATGCCCTCGTGTTCCCCGGGGTACACCGATCCCTTGTGCTCGATCTCGCCAACATATATATGGTTCCTCAGGAGCTGATAGAGGCCGCCCCGGAAATAATGCTGGCCGCCCGCCTTCCTTCCGTCCGCGCCGATCCTGACTTTGGTCCGAATATCGGTTCGATTCAGGTACGCCATTAGGCTCGGAACCGTTCTCAGCCGAAGATACTGGCGAAAGATTTCGCGAACCTGTTCCGCTTCCTTGGGGTTGATGTAGAGCCTGCGGTCGCGGAGATCGTATCCCAGAGGAACGCGGCCTCCCATCCACATGCCTTTGGCTTTTGAGGCTGCGATCTTGTCCCGGATCCGCTCGCCCGTGACCTCGCGCTCGAACTGCGCAAAGGACAGGAGAACATTCAGGGTGAGCCGGCCCATCGAGGTCGTGGTGTTGAACTGCTGGGTGACGGAGACGAAGGTCACGCCTTTCGAATCGAACTGCTCGACAAGCTTCGCGAAGTCGGCCAGAGACCGTGTGAGCCGGTCGACCTTGTAGACAACGACCGTGTTGACTCTTCCCTCGGCGATATCGGCCATCAGCTTTTTCAGAGCCGGCCGTTCGATGTTGCCGCCCGAGAAGCCGCCGTCGTCATATTTGGTGCTGAGCGCAACCCATCCTTCATGCCTCTGCGAGAGAACGTATGCCTCGCAGGCCTCGCGCTGCGCGTCGAGCGAATTGAAAGACTGGTCGAGGCCCTCTTCAGACGACTTCCTGGTGTAGACGGCGCACTTGATCCGAGGCGTCATGCGGCCTCCTCGGATTTGCGCTTCTTCAACCCAAAGAAGGCTGGGCCGGACCATCGGGTCCCAGTGATGACGCGGGCAATTTCCGAGAGGCTGCGGAACTTTTCGCCGTCGTACGTGAAGCCGCTCTCAAGGGTGATCACTTCATGCAATTTTCCTTGCCACTGCCGCACCATGCGCGTGCCGGGCCTCGGCGCGAGTTGGCTGCTTCCAGGGCTTCTCTTTCCCGACGCAAGTTCGTCGGCGATCGCTCGCAGGCGACGAGCGGTCGAGGGCTTCAGCCCACCCAACGCCTTCTCCTGAAGACGGTAGGCAAGGATGGGAATAAGGAGTTCACGGCGAAGTTTGGGATGAGGCGGGTTTTCAAAGAGATCACACCAAAGTTTGCGCAATTCACCGGTTTCAAGGGATGGTAGCCTGCTGAGCTGGGCCTCCAGATCGGGCTTCATTCGGACCTTTCTGCCGCT
>CAWAZE010000024.1:0-363504 GCA_963786405.1 uncultured Acidobacteriaceae bacterium
CATGAGTGGGAAAGCGAGAAACTTTGTGGCATCCCACCAGGGTCCGCAGTTCCCGTCTCCGCGCCATACCCTGCGACTCAATCTCCGCCGCACCCAACTCACCGGTCGAGTGGTGGCGGAAACCGCTCTCCCATGCTTGCAAGTTGATAACTCCAAAGCCTGATGAGATAACTTGAGAATAAACATCGCCGGAGGAGGAATGAGCGTAGCATTGAGAGTGAGGAGTTACTCATCTCCTCTTTCAGATTCTCTGAACTAAGGCAGTTATTCTGAAGCTCCTTCCCTCTTAGCCGTTGATATATATGAGGGTCCTAATGATCGTTTCCAGAGTCGAAAAACAGCGAAAACTGAACAAAGCTGACGCCCCGGTGACCGCTCAGGTTATGGAACCATCTACGCTCGGAATCAGCCAGTCAACAGACGCAATCCGGGAGCGCGCATTCCAGATGTATCAGAAGCGTGGCAGCAGAAACGGCCACGACATACAGGACTGGCTCCGCGCCGAGCATCAGATTCTCAAGCACTAACGCCACTTTACTTTCAAACACGATTGATCCGGCCGAAAGGTCGGAGGGGAACTTATGCGTTGTTCAGTCTGCAGAGATCTCGAACGAGTTCTCGAGAATAGAAACGTCGAATGCGTCAAGATACTTTCCGGCCCCTATTGCCATTTCAGCGACAGGTTCATGGCCTATGGCAACATCGAGATGGAACGCGCCAAGAGCGACCTGGAAGTGCACCGTTCACGCTGCGTCTCAGCCATCCGGGAGAGCTTGCATGCGACTCCTCCCTCGCTGAACAAAGATTGGGTTCCCGACGCCCGTCGCAAGTAGTCAGGCGCGCGGCAGATCATGAGGGGAAAGTAAGAACCGGGATCCGCGTCCGGTGGTATAAGGGGCGGTAGATTCTGAAACGGCGAGGACACGCCTGTGGTCTTTGCTCGGATCGTCGCTTATTTCGTGACTGTGTTCCTCATCGGGATCGGGCTGATCCTGCTGGTCAAGCCGGAACTGGCCACCGGTCCGGCAGGTCTTCCGCTCTTGCGCGGGGAGTCCCGTCCCATGATGGCGGTGTTGGCGGCGCGGGAGATTGTGCTGGGCCTGCTGGCGGGCGGCCTGGCCTGCACCGGCAACTTTCATGCGCTCCTTCTCGCTTTTCTGCTTGCCCTGATCATCACCCTCATCGACGCCGTCGCGCTTCTCAAAACAAAATCCATTCTCGGATTTATCGTGAATGATCTTGTCGGAGTGCTGCTCCTCTGCGCTGTGATCTGCTCTCTGGAGGGACTTGCGGAGCTTCTAACCATCAACCCGGAGCGCGGTAGTCCACATAAGCTTTCAGCTCTCAACCTGCCCCAGGAAAATGGGTGCCCCATCCATGATTCGCAGCGGCGGATCATGGGTGGGAAACTCAGACCGTCCCCAGCTCCCGTCTCCGCGACAAATCGATTCGTGATTCGTCCAAAACAACGCCGCCCTCCCCGTTCCGTTAAAGCCGTCCATTCGCGGTATACTTCCGCTTCCGAGGTGCTTGCAGATGAAGATTCTCGCGTACTCCCTTCTTCTCTCCACGGCGCTTCTTGCACAGACTCCGGACAACGCCAAAATCATCACCTACAACCGCGCCGACACCGTTCACTGCAAGGTCATCGTCGTCAATGGCAAGCCACTGCTTGAAACCACAGATAACGGGACCAGCGTCGCGGTAGGCTTTCTCCAGAACTGGGGCAACGGCGAATTCTCGGTGCTCGTCTCCATCACGCAGGTTGGCCCCGGCGCGGCCGAGGTCAATCCAAAGGGAATTTCCGCTCTCTACTCTGACGCTGCCCACACTCGCTTGACCTGGTTCGACAAGGGCCGCGATCTCGACACACAGGCCAGCATCCGCGCCTCCGGTCTCAGCCAGCCGGGCGGAGGTCCCCCGGAATCCGGCCCCGTCAGCGACAGCAGTGCCGCCATGCCGGCGCCAACCCATCCGGAAGCGATGCGGGACATGACCACCAACCCCGGAACGAGATCCGAGGAGGAGGCACGCCAGATTCAACTCCGCCAGACCGCAGACGGTCCCCATCCGCAGCAACTCGATCCGGCGCATCCGCCAGTCTTTCTGCGCCACACCATCCTCAAGCAGGGAAGCAGGACCTACGGCCACGTGTTCTTGCGAAAGCCGAGGGGCAAGCTGACCGCCGCCCCCACAGGCATCCTCGATGAGATCGACATCCCCCTGAATGGAGTCATTTTCCGCTTCTGATCCCGCGACCTGAAGGATCTCTCCGAGCCGCGAGGCATGCCCCGCTTTGCGGGCGATTTCCCCTTCCCGGCACATAATAGAAACTGAAGATCAAGCGATGGTGGTACCTTCAGCCTGCCCTGAGCTTGCCGAACGATCCAAGCTCAGCTTGGGCGGGATCACTGATCCCTGACAACTGGTCCCTGACCCCTCATATCGCCCGTAAGTCCTTTCCTGAGAGGATTCTGCGGCTAAGTCCTATTGGTGAGAGGATTTTAGCGACACACCCCTCTTGTAACCTATTGAAAAAAAGGAATTTATTTGCAGAATCCGGGGAGGGGGTAGCTTTGTGGCAGCTACGTACCCCTGTCCTTGGTGCGGCGAATACTGTTGGTGCCCATTACCGAGGAGAAATGCGGGTTAGTGAACGATCGACCCGCCGTCATTCGACGGTGTCGGGTTATTCAGGCATGTGGGATGGCCGAATCCGCTGGCGCTTGCTTTGATGATCAACCCTGTCGCGAGGGAAAAACGAAAACGGCCGGATTGATCCCGGCCGTTGAGGTTGAAACGGAGTCTGGCTCTGAGTGCGAACTACGCCTTGGCTGTGGTCAGGGCCTTGAGGCGTGCGTTGAGCCGGCTCTTGTAGCGAGAGACGGTGTTGTCGTGGAGGACGCCCTTCTGGACGCTCTTGTCGAGCGTGGACACGGTCTCACGGAACTGGGCGTTTGCTGCCTTCACGTCGCCTTTGGCGATGGCTTCGCGCAGAGCGCGCAGGCTCGAGCGGACGCGGGTGCGATTGGCGCGATTCACCGCGGTGCGGGTCTCGGTCTGACGGGCGCGCTTCAGCGAAGATACATGGTTTGCCATTTTGCTTCCTTAAAATCTGTGAGTTATGCGGTGCAGAATGCAGAAACAGCCGCATCCCTCGCAATTTCCTAGTCTACGGGAAAGCTGGATTCGGGTCAATTGACGGTGCTCCGGGAAGTTACTGGGCCACGGGCACGCCTGCCTATTCTTCCTTCAAAACAAAGACGTTGAAGCGTGCTCTGACGTTCTTTGGATGAAGCCGGTTGACAATGTATAAGCGAGCACTTATATATTGTCCGTGAAGCTGGAACTGATGAGGGCGCTTGGCGATGGGACTCGGCTGGCAATTTTTGAGCGCCTTTGCGTCCGCGAGTTCACGGTCAATGAGCTGAAGTCGCAGTTCGCCGTGTCGCAGCCTGCCATTTCGCAGCACCTGGGGGTGCTGAAGAGATGCGGGCTGGCGCGCGAACGGCGGGATGGCCGGTTTGTTCACTACAGCGGTAATCCGGAGGGATTGCGGCCCATGGTGCAATGGCTCAGCCACTACAGGCAGTTCTGGCCGGAGAAGCTCGCCGCGCTCAGCGCGGTGCTGAAGGAGATTTCCGATGATGAAGGGAAATGAACAGATTGTGGTGGAGTACGCCTTTCCTCAGGCGCCTGCGAAGGTCTGGCGCGCTCTGACAGAGCCGGAACTGCTGGCCGGGTGGCTGATGCCGAATGACATCGCACCCGTGGTCGGACACCGGTTCAACTTTCGTACACAGCCGATGGGCGACTGGAATGGGATCGTGGACTGCGAGGTGCTGGAGGTTGAGCTCGAGCGGAAGCTTGTCTACACATGGAACGGTGGCTCCGCCGAGAATGAGAGCTACGGGCACAAACTGGAGACCACAGTCACGTGGACGATGGAGGCGACCGGCTCAGGAGGAACGGTACTTAGGCTTGTGCATCACGGATTCCATCCGGATGACTTTGCGTTCAAGATGATGGGGCAGGGATGGAACTCGAAGGGTGCGGCAATTGAGCGTGTTCTTGGAACGATGTGATGGAACCAGGTTGTGTACACGGGGAGTCACTATTTTCTTGAATCTTTACGCCGGTGGGATTGACGGAATAATCCACCGGCGCTACTCTCTCCCCATACACAGCTACTTGGCCGCCCACGCCAATTCGAATAAGGGTAAGACCAGACGCGGTTCGGTGCGGTTTCTCCGCCCGTGTTCAAATAATCTCGACGCAATACAGTCAACCATTCCCACCCAAAACATCCAATCAATCAACTGCAGACTGCCCGTGCGGCAGCGCCATGGAGGCCCTCTGAACGCTGATCTGGAGATCACGCCCAATCTTGAGCCCCTGTTCGGGACCCGCGATGAAAACCTCAGGTTGATGGAGGACTCACTCGGTGTCAGGATCGATCTTCGATCCGATGCCGTGCACGTAGAAGGGCCGGACGAAGCGGTCGGCCAGAGTCCAGCGCATCTTTCAGGATTTCGAGGCGCTGCGGCGCCAGGGCATCAATCCCCACAACGGCGAACTGAACGGAATGCTGCGGCTGGTGGTGGCCGATCCCGCGACCACGCTGCGTTCGCTGGCCGACTCGGGCAAGCAGCGCTCGGCGGGCGTGAAGCGCACGGTGCAGCCGCGCTCGCATCAATCAGCGCAAATACGTCGAGGCCATCGAGCAGAACGATATGGTCTTCGGCGTGGGACCGGCGGGTACCGGCAAGACCTATCTCGCGGTGGCGATGGCGGTTGCTGCGATGAATGCCAAGAAGGTAAGCCGCATCGTGCTGGTGCGTCCGGCGGTCGAGGCCGGCGAGAGACTGGGCTTTCTGCCGGGCACGCTGCAGGAGAAGGTCGATCCGTATCTTCGCCCGCTGTACGACGCGCTCTACGACCTGCTCGATCCGGAGAAGGTCGACAAGATGCTTGAGAAGAATGTGATCGAGGTGGCGCCGCTGGCGTTTATGCGCGGCCGCACGCTCAATGACGCGTTCATCATCATGGACGAGGCGCAGAACACGACCATCGAGCAGATGAAGATGTTCCTGACGCGCATGGGCAACAACTCGAAGGCGGTGATTACGGGCGACATTACGCAGATCGACCTGCCCAATCCGCGCAAGTCGGGACTGGTTGACGCGATCAATATTCTCGACGGCGTGGAGGGCATTCAGCTTCTGCCACTTCGCGGATTCCGACGTGGTGCGTCACGCGCTGGTGCAGCGGATTGTGCGCGCTTACGAAGCCGACCAAGCCGCAGCAGCAGGAACTGCCGCTGAACTTGCCGCTCAACATGGGCGAAGTGCTCGAAACGCCGTCGCAGACACAGCCCGAGGGACTTGCAGTGCAGCCGAGCAAGCCGCAGTAGATGACACCGTTCGCGTAAAATTAAAGGGACTCGGGGCCGCTTCGGCAGCGGCCTCCGCGCACGATGATCCTCCTCGACCCAGACCTGGACCCTTCCGCCGCGGCGGACGCTTCGCAAGCAAAGACTGCGAGACGGACAGCGGCGGTCCGCACGAGGGACTTCTGCCGCCGGTCATCGCTTCCCTCTGCACGATCGCTCGCCCGCTTTCTGGGTGAGGCACAGGCTGCGGTGCAAGTTGCGCGGGCAGGTAACGGTGCTGCTGACGACAGACACAGCGATCCGACGGCTGAATCGGCAATTTCGCGGCAAGGACAAGGCCACGGACGTGCTTTCGTTTCCTGCCGCAGGCTCCGTCGCCGCGGAGATTGCCGGCGATCTGGCCATCAGCGTGCCCACGGCGCGCCGCCAGGCGCGCGAACAGCGGCCATTCGCTCGCGACGGAGATCAAGGTGCTGATGCTGCACGGGCTGCTGCACCTGGCTGGGTTACGATCACGAGACCGACCAGGGAGAGATGGCGCGGCGCGAGCGGCAATCTTCGCGCGAAGCTGGGTTTGCCGCAAGGGCTGATCGAGCGGGCCGGCGAAGCGGTGGGCGCATTGCGCACCAAGAGCAAGCCGAAGGCGCGAGCCGCCCGGAGTGCGAGGGCATGAGCCTTACAGCCATCACGCTTGTCGTCTTCGCGGCGATCATCGACACGTTGGCCGCGTACATCAGCCGCGTGTACTCCGAGTTCGGCAAGATCCTCCCTCGCGAAGTGCAGGACAATCTCGACGAGTGGGAGGAGAAGGTTGAGCCGCAGATCGGACTGAGCCGCGATCATGCGGCGCTATCTGCGCTGCGGTGCTGCAGCAACTCACGCTTGGCATTATTGCGCTGGAGATCGGCGCGGTGCTTTTCGACCGCGCTCCACACGCGGCGCGGCCTACCTACCCCGAGATCGCGCAGGCGGTTCTGGTCGTGGTGCTGGTGGTGGTCTTCTGCAACCAGATTCTGCCCTCGCTGCTGTTCACACATACGCGAGGACGCTGGGCGTCGCGGCTGGTGTGGCCGATCCGTCTGCTGCTCTGGTTGATGACGCCGATCACGGTGCTGATTCGTTTCTTCTTCTCTGTCGCGTCACTGGCGGAAGAGCCGGTCAGCCCGGAGGAAGAGCCCGCGGTGGACGTGGAGGCGCTGCTTGAAGCCGGAGAGGAAGAAGGAATTCTCGAGGAGAGCGACCGCGACCTGGTGCGGTCTGCCGTCGAATTCGGCGACAAACTGGTGCGCGAAGTGATGACGCCGCGACCGCAGATCTTCGCCGTGCCCGAATCCATCACGCTCGAGCACTTTCTCGAGCTGCTGAAGGAGCACAACTTTTCGCGCGTGCCGGTCTATGCGGGAACGCTCGACAACATTACCGGCATCGCATTCGCGCACGACCTGCTGCAGATCACGGATGAAGAGGCGCGAACGCGCACGTGTGGCAAGCATCCAGCAGCCTGCAGCCTTCGTGCCGGAGACCAAGCGCGGCTACGAACTGCTGCGCGAGATGCAGCGCGAAAAGCAGCACATGCGTATTGTGATCGACGAATACGGCGCAGTGTCGGGACTGGTGACGATCGAGGATCTGCTGGAGGAGATTGTGGGCGACATCCGCGACGAGCACGAGAAGGATGGCCACATCAGCGATCCGCAGCGGAGGCAAACGGCGTGTGGGTCGTGTCAGGCAACTTTCCGGTGGGCCGGATCTCCGAGCTTCTGGGCGAGCCGGTGGAAGTGGACGAAGAGTACGAAGCAACAGACGCTCGGCGGCCTGGTCAGCGAGATCGAGGGTCGCATTCCCTTGCCAGGTGAGGTGGTGTTGCTGGATCATGCGGGCTTGCGCATCCAGGTGGTCGCTTCGACGGATCGCCGCGTGGAGCGACTCCGCATTTTTCCGCCGGTACAGGAAGACGCCGCAACGCTACCGTGACGCCAGGGCACGTCTGACGGAACCAGGGAACGAGATATCGAGGGCCGCGTGAGGTACGACGTTCTCATTGTCGGAGGCGGGCCTGCCGGATCGACGGCGGCAATCAATCTCGCCGGCGCCGGGCTTCGCGTCGCGATTCTGGACCGCGCCCGGTTTCCAAGGTTGAAGCCTTGCGGCGGCGGAATCAGTTGTCGTGTTTATCGACGCTTCCCCTACCTTGAGCCAGTAGTGCTGATCCGTTTCCGACCAATCTCGTGAACAACGTGGTGCTGGAGTCTCCCTCGGGCGAGGTTGTTCACTTCGAGTCGGACGAGCCTTTATATGCGATGATTCGACGGCTTGAATTCGACAACGCCCTGATCGATCACTGTAAGAATAGCGGCGTTGAAGTCAGAGAAGGCATTACTGTTTCCCGTGTGAAAGTGGCTGAGGATGGGGTGCGGCTCACCTCGACGGCCGGCGAGGAGTTTATTTCCGATCTCGTGATCGGCGCCGATGGGGTGAACAGCACGGTTGCGGTCCACGCGGGGCTGCGGGGGCCTTGGAGCCCGGTTCAGATGGCTGTAGATGGAACCGAGGAGAGCCGACTCACTGAGGTGAGAGCTCGCCAGGACACGTTGTATGTCTATTTCGGCAGAGGCGGCGGCTACGGATACGGTTATGTTTTTCCCAAGGCAGCCCATGTCAACTTCGGTGTGGGCTACCGGCTGGACCATGTGAAGGAGCACGTTTCCGAGAAGCCTTACGAGCATCACACTCGCTTTTTTGAGGATATGAAGGCGAGAGGGGTGTTGGAGGGAGAATCACAGCAGCAGAATTTTCATTTTTACCCACTGCCTTTCAGCGGCCCGCTGAGGAAGATTTCCTCGCATCGCATCCTGTTGGCGGGCGATGCGGCGGGGTTTGTGAACGGGTTTACGGCCGAGGGGATTTATTACGCGATGGTGAGCGGAGAGCACGCAGGAAGGACGGCACTTGCGGCAATCCAAAGCAGGAACACGTCTGCGGATTTTCTTCGACGCCACGACACGGCTTGCGAAGCCGAGCAGGGTAAGGAGTTGCGGAGATCGGTGGCGCTGCAGAAGCGCTTCTATCCGAATCCTGCGCTGATCGACCTGGCAGTGAGGTTTGCCAATCACGATCACGTTCTGCGGTCGCTCATCACACGATTCGGCATCGGCCAATTGAGCTATGAGGAACTAAAGAGGCGCGCACTCTTTGAAGCCTTGCCCGGCTATCTTGGCTATCAATTTGCGAAGCTGCGCCGTGGAATGGCCTGAAACCGCCCATTGAATCCTTCATAATGGATCAGGGAGTACCTTTCTACCCGTGCGCTCAGGATTTGTCGCCATTCTCGGCCGGCCCAACGCCGGAAAAAGTACGCTTCTCAACGCCCTCACGGGCGAGAAGATCGCCATTGTCACGGCCAAGCCGCAGACAACACGCAACCGTATCGCAGGAGTGCTGGAGGTCGCGGCGCGCAAGGGCGCGCATCCTGCGGCGCAGATCGTATTTGTGGATACTCCGGGAGTGCACAAGCCGAGTTCGCAACTCGACCGGCGGATGTTGCAGGAAGTGCACGAGGCTCTGGAGACACGCGACGTGGTTCTGGTGCTGATGGACGCCAGCCGACGTGTGCAACTGGAGGCAGCGGGCGAACCGGCGCAGGCGCACCTGCACAAATCGCCGAACTGGGCCAGCGAAGATGAGTTTCTGTTCGGCCTGATACGCGGTCTTGATTGCCCGGTATTCCTGGTGCTAACCAAGATCGATCTTGTCGGCAAGGATTTGCTGCTGCCACTGATTGAGACCCTGACGAAGCAGTACAACTTCGCGCAGGTGATTCCTGTGAGCGCGCGCAAGCGCGATGGGCTCGACATTCTGATTCGGAAGATTGTGGATGCGCTGCCGGTGGGCGAGCGGTACTACCCCAAGGACCAGTACACTGACCAGCCGATGCGCTTCATGGTGGCGGAACTGATTCGCGAGCGGATTCTTGTGGAGACGGGCGAAGAGGTGCCGTATTCGGCAGCGGTGGTGATTGAGCAGATACGAAGAACCGCAGGAGGCCCCGGCGCCGAAGAAGGGGTCGCCAGCAGAAGGCGCCGCTGACGCGAATTGCGGCGGCCATCTATTGCGAACGCGACAGGGCAGAAGGCGATTCTGATTGGCAAAGGCGGCGCGAAGCTCAAGGAGATTGGTACAGGGGCACGCAAGCAGATTGAGTCGCTGCTTGGCACGCGCGTCTACCTTGAACTGCATGTGATCGTGGAGCCCGGCTGGCGCGAGTCGCGGAGCTTTGTGGAGTCGCTCGACTGGCGGAATCAGCTTGAAGGGCTGGCGGATGATCGCAAGGGGAAGGATTCCGCTGGAGACGAGTAGCGCCGTCCAACCAAAAGAACATACTTACTCGCCGCGGACTTTGCCGCGGCCGTCGTTTTTGACGGCGTACATGCGCGCGTCGGCGGAGCCGATAATTGCGTGGACTGCTGCTGACTCCGGCGGACAAGTGGCAAGGCCGACGCTGGCGCTGACGGTCAGTTCCAGGCCGTTCTTCATGTGGAAGCGGGTATGCATGAGTTGCTGATGCAGGCCGGTGGCGACGATCAAGGCCTCTGATGCGCCGGTGTCGGGCATCAGGACCACGAACTCGTCTCCGCCGTAGCGAAAGCACAGGTCCTGCTGTGCGACTCAGTTCCTGCAGGCGTGTGCCGATGCGGGCGAGCAGTTCGCTGCCCACCAGATGGCCGTGCACGTCGTTGACCAGCTTGAATCGATCGAGATCGATGAAGGCCAGGCTCACTGGTGTGCGCTGCTTGGCACTGCGCTCCAGCTCATGCGTCGAGGACGTTGTAGAGATGTCGCACGTTGAAGAGTCCGGTGGTGTCGTCGGTGATGGTGAGCTGCTGAATGCGGCGACATCGCGCGCGCATTCTCAATGGCGATGGCTGCGTGGTCGCGCGAGGATGTGCAGAAATGCGATGGTGTAGTCAGTGAGCTGGCCGGCCCGGGGATTAAGGATCTCGATTACGCCCTGTACGCCCTTGCGGCCACGCAGCGGCATCGCAATCACTGAGCGCACATTTCTTTTTTGCCCCGTGACGGTCTGCTGCATCCGTGGATCATTGTCTTCGACTTCGGGAACTATCAGTGTCTCGCCATGCTCGACAACCCAGCCGGCCACGCCCTCGCCGACCTTGACACGCAGGTCGCGCAGGGCCTTCTCTTCATTCCCCGACAGCAATGGCGTAGTAGAGTTCCTGGCGGGAGTCGTCGAGCATGAGCAGGGTCCAGAGGTCGGCCTCGATGAATCGCTCCATCTGCTCAAGGATGGTGCGCAGGATCGTATCCAGATCGAGGCTCGAATTGAGCGATCGCGCCAGTTGATGGAAGACAAGTAGATCGTCGATCGGGATGCGCTTTTCCTGTGTATCAACCATTCAGATCCCTGAGACGTGCCCTTGATGTGCATTTTGTCATAGAGGGCAGGCCAATGCTTTGGAATTGCGATTGGCGCTTCAACGCAATCACGCGAAACCTTGTCTTCGTGTTGCAGCCGGATGAATCTGTGGAGCAGGCGCGGCGGATTATCCGCCGATGTGCACCATGGAACGGGAGGGCTTGAGAAATCCGGGCTCGCCGATGTGGTGGCGCGCTTCTTTTCCCTGCACTGTGCAATCGATGTAGTGCGCGAGTTCTGCGTCTGTCGCGCCGGCTCGCATGCGGCCGTAGAGGTCGTGCTCTACCTGCGAGAAGAGACAGGTGCGGATCTTGCCGTCGGAGGTGAGGCGCACGCGGCTGCATGCTCCGCAAAAGGCCTGGGTCACGGGTGCAATGATGCCGATTTCTCCGCGGCCGTCGGCGAAGGTGTAGCGGCGAGCGGTTTCGCTGGCTTCGCGCGGCGGCAGCGGCTCGAGAGGCATCACGCGGCTGATGCGTTCGACAATCTCGGTCAAGGGAACGACGATCTCCGGCGTCCAGAGGCGGTCCTTCTTCGAGCGGCATGAACTCGATGAAGCGGACGACGACGTCTTCTTCGCGAGCAAATCGGGCAAAGCCCTCGATTTCGTCGTCGTTGAATCCGCGCAGCAGGACGCAGTTGATTTTGAGCGGAGTCAGCCCGGCGTCGCGAGCGGCGCGAACACCGCGCAGCACCTTGTCAAAGCTGCCAGGAACGCGCGTGATGCGCTCGAAGGTGGGGGCGTCGACGGCGTCCATGCTGACGGTGACGCGATTGAGCCCGGCGACTCTTCAGCGGCGCAGCAAGTGTGTCGAGCAGGTGGCCGTTGGTGGTGAGCGCCAGATCGAGCGGCTCCCGACGGCGTGCGCAGCTGTGCCAGATCCTGGATCAGCTCGATCAGGCCGCGCCGCAGCAGAGGCTCACCGCCGGTGAGCCGCACCTTTTCGATGCCGAGGCTCACAAACAGCTTGATCAGGCGGAGGTATTCGTCGATTGCAAGTTCGGGATACTGTGCGCCGATGCTCGCCCGTCCGGCAGTAGACGCACTTGTAGTTGCAGCGGTCGGTGATGGAGACGCGCAGATCGTGGATGACGCGGCCGTGGCTGTCGGTCAGCCGGAGGCGGGATGACAGCAGCAGGGGCGGTCGAGGAAGCGGCAGCCATCGGCACACCTTCAGGCTATACCGTTTCCGCGCAGATTGCAGGAGAAGGGGGCCTGAGACGGTCGCGCGTGCGGCGTCTCGATGCTAGGCGCGAATGCAATCGGGAAATCAGTCGATGCGGGGGGTTCCCGAGCGCAGGATGAGCCCTGTCAGCCCGCAGACCGCGATCAGACCCAACAGCGACGGCGAAGTAGTAGGCGATGGGGTGCGCCCAGCCCGGGGAGTAGGTTAGATCCTGACCCACCCAGAGCAGACAGCACAGTGGCGATGACCGCAAACTGGCCGGCAATCACGAGCAGTGTATGACCCAGTTCACGCCGCTTATCGAGGGCCTCCACCTGGTCGGGGGTCAGATTGCGCTCTTCGGGGGGAAGAAGCATGTTCTGCATCGATTCGTTCTCCTCGCAGGCCCCGCTTCCGGCCTCCGGGCCCGGGGTCGCTCACAGTCTTCGATTCAATCACATGCCGTGGAACTGGCGCCAGCCTTTGCCAGCGCCGGTTTTCATGGCACGCAATTACTCGTTGAGAAAAGCCAGTGACTGGAGCGACGTGATTTCGAAGGGCTTGCGGCAGCGGATGTTCAAGCAGGAGAGCTTGTCGTCGCGACGGACCATGTACGACTGCGCTTTTGCAAAACGGGCCCGGTCACGCTCGTCGGCGTGGCGCGGCAGCTGTCCCCGCTTTCGCCGTACAACCCATGTGACCTTGTAATCTCCTGGTTGACCGCATTTCGGGCATGTGAGCGTGTGGGTGCGTTGCTCTGTGCTCTCGTTAAAAAACTCCTTCTCTTCCATCGGACCACTTCTCCACATCAACAAAAGACCTACCGGAAAGGAAACTCTCCGGCAGCTCTGGGCTATGAAGAGCCGGGGCTTCCCATCCGGCCCAATCTACTCCATACTCGTCTTTGCCATGACGAAACGCAAGCCAGGGAGTTTCTCCGCTACGAAGGCGGTGAAGGCTAATGCGCGGGAGCGCGTTGGTCAGCCCAAACCCGCACGCGTGCTGGACAGCGAGCCGCGCACAGGCCGCCAGGCCAAGCACAAGCAGAAGCTCGAAGAGCTGGTCAGACAATCGGAGTAGGGCATCCGGAGTTGGGCAGGAGGAGCAGAGATGGCCAAGGTGGTTGGTGTTGGAGGCGTTTTTTTCAAGGCGGGCGATCCGCAGGCGCTGACGGCATGGTATGCGGCGCATCTGGGGATCCCGGGCGGGGAGGGGGGATCACTGACGTTTGATGGCCCTGAATCACTTGGAACGACCGTGATTGCCCATTTCTCGCTGGATACGAAGTACTTTGGCGAAGGGCCGCAGCAGACGATGATCAACTTCAGGGTCGACGATCTTGATGCGCTGCTGGAGCAGTTGGCGGGAGCGGGAGTCCGCATCGATCCGAATCGCGAGGACCATTCCTACGGCCGCTTTGCGTGGATCTGGGATCCCGAGGGCAACCGCATTGAGCTTTGGGAGCCGGCGCCTCCGCAAGCGCAGGGATAGCCCCCAGTGGCGGAGCCTGGGAAGAATTCTCCAGCGGTCGAGCCGCACCGGGGTTGGACTACTGGCGCTGCGCGGTGTAGGGGCCGGGTAGATCGGGCTGGGCCGGACTGCCTTCAGCCTTCACGGCTGATTGCGATGTGCGATTCGAGTAAATGCGGAAGGAAACCACCAGGTCCAAAACGACCGGCACTGGCTTGCCATCCTTGATGGCCGGCTGAAACCTGGCCTTGCGGATTGCATCAACCGCGCTCTCGTCCAATCCGAATCCGATGGGCCGGCCCGCTACGATCTCTGTCGCTTTTCCATCACTGCTAACGATCGCGTGATAGAGCGCCATTCCTGCGACGCCGTTGGACTGCGCAAGATCGTTTGAGGGAGGTTCGATGGTCGACAGCAGCTTTGCTTTCTCGTCAACAGCGGTCTGGTGGTAGATGCCAGGATCAGTCGGGCTGTAGTCAGTGTTGGCTGCAGCGGCCTTGTAGTAAAGCTTCCAGAAGTCAGGCATCACCGCGATCATGCGGTCGTCGATTTCCGGAGCGAAAACGCGGTCCAGCGCGTTGACAAGCATTTGGGACGCATGCGCTGGGGATGTAGTCGTGGTGACGTGCTTATCGCCAGAGGCGATGTCGGATGTTGGTGGCTCGCCGGCTGCGGCATCGTGCCCGGTCTGGCTGGGGGGAGCCGATGGCGCGGCAGCGACCTGGGCCACCGGCAAATCATCATGGGCTTTCGGCTTGTTCTTGTGCTTTTCCTTTTTGGGCTTTTCCACCTGTTCACGATCGATCGTGATTTTCAAGATCTTCTTCTTCGGGGTGATCTTTACGCGGTCGACGTCTTTCAACGGGTCTTGATGGGGAAGTTCACCGAGGAAATGGAGCGCGTAGCGATCGCCCTCGAGTTGCACTTTGTGTTTGGAGAACTTTGCCTTGTTGATTCTGATTGCGCTGAGGGTGTATGAGCCGCGCGGCGAATTCCCAGCGAGGTTTCCGTGTTCATCGAAATCAAGGGTGTTATCGAGATAAGTCCCGCGCAGGAAGAGCGCCTTGCCTACCAGAACTTGTTTGAGTTGCTCATCGTTGATGGCGCCATCGACCGAATGTGGCGCATTCTTCAAAGCCGCCGCGAGCCCTGTTGGCGCTGTCGCGGAAGAGGCAGGCTGCGTGTCCGGTTGAGACGGCTGTTGCGGGCTGGCGGCCTGCTGCCCCAGAACAGTGAAGAGTGGGGTTGAGCAAATCAGCGCTACGCCAACAATTGCCCTCGTTCTGTTGCTTTTCTTTAGAATATTCATCTCGCGAACAGAGTCGATGAACGAACGCATCGGATCACCTTTCGTTTCGCACTGTAGTAAGGTTGCACGGAAAGTATAAAAGGATGTTTAACGCGAATCCTGCCTCTTTGGTAGTCAAGTAATGTCACGAATCGGGGATCGACGTAAACGCCACAAAATGCGCCTGAAGAGGCCTAGAAGTCGCCTTTGATCCGCGGCGTTCAGCCTGATTCTGCGGAGTAGGAGGCGAATGCTGTGGCGATTGGCTGGCTGCATGGTGCGCGGCGAATAATTTGCAGCAACCATGACGTCATCAATCAGAGCAGCGAGGATGTCGAGATCGCCGGACGAGGCGTCGGATTGCGACCTGCCAGAAGCTGCGGAATCCGGGCTGGGGGTTGCTCGATTTCGGGCGGGTTTGGGGGAGGGTTGCTCAGGAACGAGGGCTCGGACGGCGAGTTCGTAGAGACACACAGCCACTGCTTGCCCGAGATTCATGGAAGGCTGGCGAGGATGGGTGGGAATCTCGACCAGCGAGTGGCACCAGGAGAGGTCTTCGCGGGTGAGGCCGTGTTTCTCCGGGCCAAAGACGAGTGCAATGCGACCTTTGCGGTCGAGTTCCTGCGCCACCATGGGCCCAAGATCGGGAAGGGAAACGACGGACTGTTCCGGCTTGCGGTAGGTCTGCGTGCCTGTGCCGATGATGAGGGTGCGGTCGGCGACGGCGTCTGCAAACGTTGCGGCTTCTCGAGCGTTCTGGAGCACCTCCGGTGCACCGACGGCAGAGCGGGCTTCGCGCCAGTGGGGTTCATAGGCTGAGACCACCGTAAGCCGCGTGAAGCCGAAGTTCGCCATGGCGCGCGCCACCGCCCCGATGTTGAGCGGATTGCGCGGCGCTATGAGGACAATTTCGATGAGGTCGCGTTGAGGTTCGGTGAGCAACGACTCATTGTAGAGTGCGTGTGGAGGCCGGAGGTTGGTTTCGATTGTTACACTGCGTACACACGTATGGTCTCGGATACGCGCACTCTGCAATCTGAGGTGGAAGCGCTCTGCGCTACGGCGCGGTGGTGCTATACGCGCGGCTGGGTGCCGGCCACGAGCGGCAACTTCAGCGTGCGGGTCAACGGCCGCATTCTCATTACGCCGAGCGGTTTCGATAAAGGAGCGCTCACTCCCGCTGACCTGCTGGAGATTGATCTCGAAGGCCGCCATATTGCGGGTCCCGGCAAGCCCTCGGCCGAGGCGGGCCTGCACACGGAGATTTATCACGCTCGGGTCAAGTCGCACGCCATTCTTCATGTGCACTCGATCTGGAACACGCTGCTATCGGGGCGATTTGTGGCGACCGGCTATGTGCCTCTTGAGGGGTACGAATTGCTCAAAGGATTGTCGGGGGTTGCAGGACACACGCACCAGGAGCGCGTTCCCATCATTACGAACTCGCAGAACTACAAGGAGCTCGGTGCAAATTTCGCCGAAGCTCTGCGAGAATACGCCGCAGCGCATGGGGTTTTGTTGAGCCGTCACGGGCTTTATACTTGGGGTCAATCGGTGGCCGAGGCACGCCGTCACCTGGAGGCCCTCGAGTTTCTCTTCGAGGTGGAGGGGCGGCGATTGTACGGCCAACCAGCGTGAGTGGCATTTGCGCGCGATTGTTCCTGCGATGTGCAGGCCTCCGATGGAGGAGACATCATGGCTGTTCTTCGCTTCCCCACGACCCAGCGAGGTAGGTCTTTCGCCGAAGACCCCGAAAAAGACCGCAGAACTGGGGATGAGTCCGAAATTCGCAACGAACTGGCCGCGCTGGGCATTGAATACGAGCGCTGGACGCTCGATCGCGTGAGTGCGGACGCGTCGGCTGATGAGGTGCTCGCCGCGTACGTCGACGAGATCGATGAGATGAAGCGCCGCGGCGGATACGTGACTGCGGATGTGATCGACGTCAATCCTGAAACACCGAATCTGGAGGCCATGCTCGCGCGCTTCGACAAGGAACACACGCACTCCGAAGACGAGGTTCGCTTCATCCTCGCAGGTCGCGGGATATTTTTTCTGGCTTTGGGCGAGCGAGTCGCGTCAGTAGAAGTCGACCCAGGCGACATGCTTCGCGTGCCGCGCGGGACCAGCGCACTGGTTTACGCTCTGCGAGGATCGCCGTATCCGCGCCATCCGATGGTTTCAGGACACGACGGGCTGGACGCCGCATTACACCGGCTCAGGAGTAGATCAGGGATACCAGCCCGTTTGCTTTGGACCCGCGTATCTGGGGCCGCGCGCAACCATCGGTTTGAACATATGAGCGCAAGCAGTCCGCGTCTCTTCCTTCTGGACGTAGAGGGCACGATTGCGCCCATCTCGCTGGTTTACGGAGCAGCTTTTCCCCTATGCCCGCGCGCATTTTCCGAGATTTCTGCAGGAGCATGCAGGCGAGACCGGCGTTGTGAATGATCTGACGCTGCTGGTGGAAGAGAGAGCCGCCGAAACGGAAGCGAGCTGTCCCATATTCACAACTCCCGATTACTGGGATGAGGCTGTTCCATACCTGCTTTGGTTGATGGATCACGATCGCAAATCGACCGCGCTGAAGAGCCTGCAGGGGCGCATCTGGAAGGGTGGGTTTGAGAACGGTGACCTGAAGGGAACGCTCTTTCCGGATGTGCCGGCGGCGCTGGAGCGCTGGTCGGCTAACGGCCAAGTTGCGATCTACTCATCTGGCTCGGTTGCCGCGCAGCTTTTGCTTTTCCGTCATTCGATTTTCGGTGATCTTACTCATTTGATTTCAGGCTACTTCGATACCGGACCGGGCCAAAGACGACTGCGCAAGTTACCAGTCCATCGCTACCGCGATGGATGTCGATCCAAGGGAAGTGCTGTTCTTTTCCGACGTGGTTCGCGAGGTGGATCCGGCCCGCGAAGCCGGTTGCCACACGCGTCTTGTGGTTCGCGACGGGAATGCGCCGATTGAGGATGCGCATGGGCATCGCCGCATCAAGACATTGAACGTACTCTGAACCAAGATCGAGAGCTAGTGAGCGATGATGCTCGATTGGACCAATCCGGCGACGGCTGCACTGAATGAGATTCGCACCGCGCCGCTGGTGCGCTTTTCGGTGCTGGCGCTCAGTTCCATCTTCTTTCTGGTTGATCCATTCGCGGCGATTCCGTCGTTTCTGGCCATCACGCAGAGTGCCGATGCAGGGCGCCGAAAGCGCATGGCGCGAAAGGCTGCGCTTACGTGCTTCATCGTGCTGACGAGCTTTGCGCTTGCGGGACAGCTGATCTTCAGGATGTTCGGTATCACGTTGCCTGCGTTCGAGATTGCAGGCGGGCTTGATTCTGCTGCTGATCGGCCTGGACATGCTGGAGGCCAAGCGCTCTCCTACGCAGGAGGCGCACGGCGACACGGAGGAAGGCGCGGCTAAAGAGGATGCGGGCATTGTGCCGCTGGGGATTCCGATGCTGGCCGGGCCGGGAGCAATTTCATCGGTGATGGTGCTGGTGGGCACGGTTCCGAGCGTTGTGGCACTGGGAGATGGGCGCGGTTCTGGCGGTCGATTGTGGTGACCGCCTGTGTTGAGCTATTGGGTTCTGGCGGGCGCCGGGCCGGGTGCGGAGAGTGATGGGTGAAACGGGCATCCGCATTCTGGTGCGCATCATGGGGCTGCTGCTTGTGGCGCTGGCGATGCAGTTTTTCGTGAATGGGCTGACGGATCTTGGGTTATGGCAAAACAGTGATTTCAGGCGGCGGAGCTGTGAAAACGGTGTTTCCCACAGAACGAGGCATGCTTTCCACAGCATGAATTGGCTTGCAGTCGATGCACGTCCAGTTGCTATTCTCAACAAGTCGCGATTCGGCGTGTAAGATCAAGGCCGAACCGCGACTTGCACTGAGAGTAGCCTGTGCTACTCTTAAAAAGTTGCAGATGAGCAGTGGAGCCTCCCAGTGGCCGTATGGCCTGCCCTGAGTGGGAAGTGGGAAGCCGGTTCGTAGGGTCAGGTGAGGTAGCGTAAAGCACCCCATGAACCCCTGTAGGGAATCCCGCAGAGAACAAGCCATTGCATGACCCGGAGGCAAATCCTTCCGCGCGCCCTATGCGGCTCGAGCATGAACTGCTGGTCGTTCTTTGATATTTTGCGCTGTGCGATGCTTTTGCGGTCGAGCTTTTCTCGCCGCTTGATCGATCGGAATTGCGGGTGGAAATTGCCCGCCGACGATGAATGAGTTTAGGTCCTTGATTCCCACGAGAATCAAGGCTTGACATGACAGTCAGAACTTCGATAGGTTTAGAAGGTTCGCGCAAAAACGCCGGTGACCGCTGAAGATGCGAGATTTGGCAAGCGCAATAAGTTCGAGGACACCTTGGCGTAACAGCCCGGGCCTCGATCCAAAAGGGTACCGCTTAGGCGGAGAGCTCTCAAGGATCTTTGACAATTAGGTTGAACGTGCCAGTCGTGAGAAACGATCAGGTTTGGCTTGATCATTCTCACAAGGTAAGATGCCCTGCGCTGTTGAAGCGCGGGCAGAAGTCGGACCTATCCTGACCTCCGTCAGGGTGGGTACGACATCAGGTTTCAAACGAGAGTTTGATCCTGGCTCAGAATCAACGCTGGCGGCGTGCCTAACACATGCAAGTCGAACGAGAAAGGGTAGCAATACCTGAGTAAAGTGGCGCACGGGTGAGTAACACGTGACTAACCTACCCTGGAGTGGGGGATAACTGAGGGAAACCTTAGCTAATACCGCATAATACCTACGGGTCAAAGGAGCAATTCGCTTCAGGAGGGGGTCGCGGCCGATTAGTTAGTTGGCGGGGTAATGGCCCACCAAGACGATGATCGGTATCCGGCCTGAGAGGGCGCACGGACACACTGGAACTGAAACACGGTCCAGACTCCTACGGGAGGCAGCAGTGGGGAATTTTGCGCAATGGGGGAAACCCTGACGCAGCAACGCCGCGTGGAGGATGAAGTCCTTCGGGACGTAAACTCCTTTCGATCGGGACGATTATGACGGTACCGGAAGAAGAAGCCCCGGCTAACTTCGTGCCAGCAGCCGCGGTAATACGAGGGGGGCGAGCGTTGTTCGGAATTATTGGGCGTAAAGGGTGCGTAGGCGGTTTGGTAAGTCTTGTGTGAAATCTATGGGCTCAACTCATAGTCTGCACGAGAAACTGCCGGGCTTGAGTGTGGGAGAGGTGAGTGGAATTCCTGGTGTAGCGGTGAAATGCGTAGATATCAGGAGGAACACCTGTGGCGAAAGCGGCTCACTGGACCATAACTGACGCTGATGCACGAAAGCTAGGGGAGCAAACAGGATTAGATACCCTGGTAGTCCTAGCCCTAAACGATGACTGCTTGGTGTGACGGGTACCCAATCCCGCCGTGCCGTAGCTAACGCGTTAAGCAGTCCGCCTGGGGAGTACGGTCGCAAGGCTGAAACTCAAAGGAATTGACGGGGGCCCGCACAAGCGGTGGAGCATGTGGTTTAATTCGACGCAACGCGAAGAACCTTACCTGGGCTCGAAATGTTATGGACCGGGGTAGAAATATCCCTTCCCCGCAAGGGGCCGTAGTATAGGTGCTGCATGGCTGTCGTCAGCTCGTGTCGTGAGATGTTGGGTTAAGTCCCGCAACGAGCGCAACCCTTATCTTCAGTTGCTACCATTTAGTTGAGCACTCTGACGAAACCGCCTCGGATAACGGGGAGGAAGGTGGGGATGACGTCAAGTCCTCATGGCCTTTATGTCCAGGGCTACACACGTGCTACAATGGCCGGTACAAACCGTCGCAAACCCGTGAGGGGGAGCTAATCGGAAAAAGCCGGCCTCAGTTCGGATCGTAGTCTGCAACTCGACTACGTGAAGCTGGAATCGCTAGTAATCGCGGATCAGAATGCCGCGGTGAATACGTTCCCGGGCCTTGTACACACCGCCCGTCACATCACGAAAGTGGGTTGCACTAGAAGCCGGTGAGCCAACCGCAAGGGGGCAGCCGTCCAAGGTGTAATTCATGATTGGGGTGAAGTCGTAACAAGGTAGCCGTAGGAGAACCTGCGGCTGGATCACCTCCTTTCTAAAAGAGAAATGATGGCACTTGTATTCCTTCCGCGATAGCGGAGTCGTTTCGGCGAGTCGGATGCGAGTGTCCATCTAACCTGCAAGAGCCGTCCCTGACGGCAGGCGCGGGAATTCGATACAAGCCTTCTTTGCTTGATCGACATTCGCACGATGGTCATGGGCGGCGTAGCTGCCCAGCATGTTCAACCTTGTCCTCGAAACCCTTTAGCACTGAATGAGGATTTGGGAGAGCCGCCGGGCTCTGACTTGAGCCGGCGGGGGAGCGGCCAACGCGGGCCTGTAGCTCAGTTGGTTAGAGCGCACCCCTGATAAGGGTGAGGTCGGTAGTTCGACTCTACCCAGGCCCACCATCTTAGCCGCAGGCACCCACTTGTGGGGCTGTAGCTCAGCTGGGAGAGCACCTGCTTTGCAAGCAGGGGGTCACCGGTTCGATCCCGGTCAGCTCCACCAACATTCATTCACTGCTTCCAGTTCGCCGCCTTCAGTAGTTTGAGGGCTTCGACCTGGAAGCAGGCAGATCCAGTGCACGAAAAATGGATCGGCAGGTTTCAACAGCCTCAGGGCTGGTCCGTCTCCGCGAAAGGGACGAAGTTTGGATGTTTGACAACGAAATTGATTGGGTAACGCGATTTGGAAAGCTGTACTGTCCGCCGTGAGGCGCGCGGTGCGGCGAAAGATTCCGAGCACGTATACATACAAGGCCGAGCACATGCAATGAGTTAGTGCAAGTTAGCTAACTCAGGCAAGTGTTCAAGTAAGAAGAGTGTCTTTAGGAGTTGTAACTCGACAGGCGCGTGAGCGCGAGTGAGTTACTCTCAAGGCGGATAACTAGGTTAACTCTGAACAGGACCGAAGCGATTCGGCTCCCTGCGCTGGAGTTAATTCTATGGTCAAGCTACTAAGGGCGCACGGTGGATGCCTTGGCAGAGACAGGCGATGAAGGACGTGGCAAGCTGCGATAAGCTTCGGTAAGCCGCACACAGGCGTTATAACCGGAGATCTCCGAATGGGGAAACCCTCCCGAGCAAACCTCAGGAACTACCCGCTGAATACATAGGTGGGATAGAGCGAACTCAGGGAAGTGAACCATCTCAGTACCTGAAGGAAAAGAAAGAAACCTCGATTCCGATAGTAGTGGCGAGCGAACTCGGAATAGCCCAAACCCGTAGCATTTCGGTGCTTCGGGGGTTGTAGGGTCCGCAACAGTAGAGTTACCAATCTGGCTGTTAGCCGAATCCTCTGGAAAGTGGATCCATAGAGCGTGACAGGCGCGTAGGCGAAAGTAGTCCAGACTCGAAGCGGATACCTGAGTAAGGCGGGGCACGTGAAACCCTGCTTGAATCCACGGGGACCATCCCGTAAGGCTAAATACTAGTCTCTGACCGATAGTGAACCAGTACCGTGAGGGAAAGGCGAAAAGAACCCCGTCGAGGGGAGTGCAAAGTACCTGAAACCGTGTGCCTACAAGCAGTGGGAGGACTATGCCCGCAAGGGAATGTCTGACCGCGTGCCTATTGCATAATGAGCCGGCTAGTTATTCTTGTCAGCAAGGTTAAGCGTAAGCGAGCCGAAGCGAAAGCGAGTCTGAACAGGGCGTTCAGTTGGCAGGAATAGACGCGAAGCGGGATGATCTACCCATGGCCAGGTTGAAGGTGGGGTAACACCCACTGGAGGACCGAACCGGTGTTTGTTGAAAAAAGCTCGGATGAGCTGTGGGTAGGGGTGAAAGGCTAATCAAATTCCGTGATAGCTCGTTCTCTCCGAAATAGCTTTAGGGCTAGCCTCGGACGAATTGCACTGGTGGTAGAGAGATGGATGGACTAGGGGGCTTTCCGGCTTACTGAATCCAACCAAACTGCGAATGCCAGTGACAACATATCCGGGAGTCAGACGGTGGGGGCTAAGCCTCATCGTCGAGAGGGAAACAGCCCAGACCGCCTGCTAAGGTCCCCAAGTTACAGTTAAGTGGGAAAGGAAGTCGGAACGCTCAGACAGCCAGGAGGTTGGCTTAGAAGCAGCCATCCTTTAAAGAAAGCGTAATAGCTCACTGGTCAAGCGGTCCGGTGCCGACAATACAACGGGGCTAAAACTGTACACCGAAGCAGCGGATGCACACCTTTAGGTGTGCGTGGTAGGAGAGCATTCTCAACAGCAGCGAAGCCAGACTGAGAAGACTGGTGGAGCGTTGCGAAGAGACCCTGCCGGCATAAGTAGCGATAACGGAGGTGAGAACCCTCCGCGCCGAAAGTCTAAGGTTTCCTGAGGAAGGTTAATCCGCTCAGGGTTAGGCGGTCCCTAAGGTGAGGCCGAAAGGCGTAGCCGATGGACAGACGGTTAATATTCCGTTCCTCCCAATGTTCGTTTGACGATGGGGTGACGCAGAAGGATAAGCATGCCGCACTATGGCTATTGCGGTTGTTGCACGTAAGCTGGATCCGATAGGCAAATCCGTCGGGTCTTAACAGTGAGGTGTAACGCAGTCCCGTATGGGGCTTACGATGCTGATTTCACGCTGCCGAGAAAAACCTCTAAGGAGAACAAAGGGAACCGTACCCCAAACCGACACAGGTAGACGAGGAGAATATCCAAAGGCGCTCGAGTGAAAGCTCGTTAAGGAACTCGGCAAATTGGCTCCGTAACTTCGGGAGAAGGAGCGCCCACGCAAGTGGGCCGCAGTGAAGCGCGTACGGCGACTGTTTAACAAAAACACAGGTCTCTGCTAAGTCGAAAACGACGTATAGGGGCTGACGCCTGCCCGGTGCCGGAAGGTTAAAAGGAGAGGTTAGCGCAAGCGAAGCTTTGAATTGAAGCCCCGGTGAACGGCGGCCGTAACTATAACGGTCCTAAGGTAGCGAAATTCCTTGTCGGGTAAGTTCCGACCTGCACGAATGGCGTAACGATCGTACGACTGTCTTAACGAGTTGCTCGGCGAACTTGTAGTACCGGTGAAGATGCCGGTTACCCGCAGCTAGACGGAAAGACCCCGTGCACCTTTACTACACCTTAACTATGAGTTATGGTTCTTGCTGCGCAGGATAGGTGGGAGGCTTTGAGACCAGGTTCTCGGACTTGGTGGAGCCAATGGTGAGATACCACCCTGCGAGTGCTGTGATTCTAACCTCCTCCCGTGATCCGGGAGAGGGACATAGTTAGGCGGGTAGTTTGACTGGGGCGGTCGCCTCCTAAATTGTAACGGAGGCGCGCGAAGCTACTCTCAGACTGTTTGGAAATCAGTCGTCGAGTGTAAAGGCATAAGAGTGGTTAACTGTGAGACCTACAAGTCGAGCAGGTGCGAAAGCAGGCCTTAGTGATCCGGTGGTTCTGTATGGAAGGGCCATCGCTCAACGGATAAAAGGTACGCCGGGGATAACAGGCTGATCAATGCCAAGAGTTCATATCGACGCATTGGTTTGGCACCTCGATGTCGGCTCATCGCATCCTGGAGCTGTAGAAGGTTCCAAGGGTTAGGCTGTTCGCCTATTAAAGCGGTACGTGAGCTGGGTTCAGAACGTCGCGAGACAGTTCGGTCCCTATCTGCTGTGGGCGTAGGAGATTTGAGGAGGGCTGTCCTTAGTACGAGAGGACCGGGATGGACGAACCTCTTGTGTTCCAGTTGTCCTGCCAAGGGCACGGCTGGGTAGCGAAGTTCGGTTGTGATAACCGCTGAATGCATATAAGCGGGAAGCACGCTCCAAGATGAGATCTCCCTGAAGGGCCCAGAAAGACCATCTGGTTGATAGGCTGGAGGTGGAAGCGCAGTAATGCGTGTAGCTTACCAGTACTAATCGCCCGTTCGGCTTGTCCATAGAATTAACTCCGCGCAGTATAGATCCGCGGACGCTCTTCTAACAAGCCTTGTAACAACCAATCAATTTCGTTGCAATCAGCTCTGAGCTGAGCAAAGTTTTTGGCGCCAGATTGCAGTCCGCGTTCCTGCCGGGCCCCGGGAGAAACCATCCGGGACAAAGCAGACGTCGCGGCAGGCTGCGGGCAAACCAACCCGCCAAGCGCCATCTCAAGTTTGCCGGTGACCATACTGCGAGGGATCACCCGTTCCCATCCCGAACACGGAAGTTAAGCCTCGCTGGGCCGATGGTACTGCACGGGCGACTGTGTGGGAGATTAGGTGATCGCCGGCAATAATATTTTCAAAAGGCCATGCCCTGCGGCATGGCCTTTTGTTTTTTACTTCAAAGTAATTCGAGTCGGCACCCAAACTGGTTCCGCTAGAGTTGGGCGCTTCGATTTCTCGTGACAAGTCGCAGGAGCCATGTCAGTAGTACGGCTCCAATCACCGCGATAATGATGCTGACAATCAGGCCGTGCTCGCCGACCCCGCCGATGCCAAGGTGGCTTCCAATGAAGCCGCCCACCAGCGCGCCGGCCAGGCCGACAACCATATCCATGATGAACCCGAAGCCGGATCCCTTCATGAGCTTGCCCGTGAGCCAGCCAGCGACCACTCCGATGATGATCCAGGCAATTATTCCGTGACCTGCATCCATAACAGTGTTCTCCTTCAAGAACTTGGATGCAACCGAACGTTCGTGCGAACAAACAGGGTCGATCTAAATCAGCTGTTGGCTGTTCGCATTCGGATTCTCATTCTGTCTTGCAGACATTGAAAATGACAAGCAGTTCTTGCTGTATCTCGAAACATCCAGGATATTGTTTCAAACGCCGACGGGCAGCAGCGGAATTCCGCCCTCCGCCTTGGCCTCGGCCACTACTGCGTCGAGGTGGTCCAGAACGTCTGGGATTGTCATTGTGTAGACTTCGCGCCCGGCGTCGTAGCCTTCTTCGATGAGTTGCTTCAGATAGCGGCCGGCAATTTGCGCCGCGAGCTGGTCCGTAATGACCTTGCCGCTGCGCTTTTTCTGTTCGAGCCATGCGGTGCAGGGCAGCGCGATCCACATCGGCTTGCCGTTTACGTCAAACCGCACATCGACCGCGTCGGCGTGGCGCGTGGCGATGGCAACAATGTTCGCCTTCCAGGAGCAGTGGAGTTCTTCTCCGCTCCAGCGGTCGGTTACGTTGAAATCTTCGTACATGCAACTAGCCTATCGTTCCCGCTTGGAGAACGGCAAGCAGCACGAGTGGCTACCCGCGAGCGACGGCGGTGGACGCTGCTCTTGGCGCACTGATAAACTGATATGGTTGCAGTCGTAGTGCCCCTTCCTGTACGGACCCGCCTGCAAGTTGATCAACGAAGGACAAGATAACTCAGTGGATACACAGACACGTCACGCCCTCAAGGGCGATAAATTTGCCCAAGCCACAAAAACCAGCGTTACCTGGCTCAGCGGTCACCGCAGCGGGGTTATGCGCTGGGCCATCACAGCCGGAGCGGCTCTTGTTTTGGGCGCTGGATTGTTGATTTTCTGGAACCTCCGTGAGGCAACAGCGAATGCATCATTGGGCGCGGCTCTGGACACCTATTCCGCACTTCTGGCCGAACCCGGAGCGCCGCCGCAGAAGGGAACATTTGCAACTGCTGCCGAGCGGTCAAAGGCTGCCAATCAACAGTTTGTCGCTGTTGCAAATCAATACGGCTGGCAGGCGGCGGGCGCAAAGGCTCAGTACTTCGCCGGCGTCACATACCAGGAACTTGGCCAGAACGACCAGGCTGAGACCGAGTTGAAGAAGGCTGCCGATTCTTGGGACCGCAATCTCTCCAATCTTGCCAAGTTGTCCCTTGCGTCTCTTTATCACAAGAATGGCCGCGATGCCCAGGCGATCGATCTCTACAATGCCATCATCGCCAAGCCGTCTGAGACGGTCTCGGCGGGTGCAGCTCAGCTCGGGCTCGCGGACCTCTACGTTGCAAGCGGCAAGCAGGATCAGGCGCGCGCATTGTGGGCTAAAGTAAAGGACTCCGATAAGGACGGCGCTGCGGGTTCGATCGCAGCTCAGAGGCTGGCTGGCGGGCAGTAGCGTCGTCGCGAATCCAGAGATGCGGGACACCTGCGCGAAGTTCGTGTCGGGAACGGGCCCCGAGTTTCATGCGTTGGGGTTGAGCATTTGCCCCATGGTCTGCGTCTGGTGTTTGTATGAGTGCCAGCCAGACCATACTTTCAGGTTGGATGGAGATCGTCGACAGCGCCGTGCATGACGCAGACCGCACGCACGACGAAGCGCTGGCGGCCCTCGTCGACCAGTATGCCGCGACTCTCTACCGCGTAGCGTTCTCCGTTCTGCGCAACGCAACCGATGCTGAAGACGCCGTGCAGGAAGCGTTCCTTCGCGTTCTTCGCCATCGCGATACGCTTGGCGAGATTCGCGATCATCGCGTCTGGCTCATCCGCATCGTGTGGAATGTCGTTCTCGATCGCAAGCGCCGCGCAAAGACGCGCCCCGAAACGGACGACGTCTCCGAGCTGGCGCGGGTTTTACCGGCAGACGGACTGAGCGCCGAAGAGAGAGTCTCTGCCGCGCAACATCATGCGCAGGTTCTAGCTTGCGTGAAGCGCCTCCCCGCGAAAGAGCGCGAAGTGCTGTTGCTCTCCGCATTCGAAGAACTTTCGAGCGTCGAGATTGCGGCGGTACTCGGCGTAACCGAGTCGAGCGTTCGCTCCCGCCTTTTTCGCGCTCGCAACCTCATGGCTGAGCTGCTCCAACATTCCAGGAGTATCCGATGAATCCCTCAACCCAGAAAGATTCCGTTGCCCGTGAAGTAATCCTCGCAGGAGAAGATACCCTGCGCCTGATCGCAACCTTGCCTGCTCCCGCCGGTCTCGAGGATCGCATCAAGACAAGGCTCGAGAGGGCTCCGCGCGCCGGCCGTGTTTTATTCTGGCCTGCTTCGTATGCAGGTGGCGGCTGGGTGCGCGGTTCAACGGTGCGCGCAGCGGCTGCAGCGGCAATTGTGTTCGTCGTTGCGGGTGGAGGATGGGGGGTCTACTCGCGCGTGCAAACTGCGACGCAGCCCAGGGTGATTGTAATGCCGCCGCGGGTGAATAGTGCGGGAGGATTCTCGAGCGCGGGAGCGATACGCACACCACAAACGCTGAACGGTCCGGTGGTCACGCACCAAGCGGATGAAGCGCCGGCGCAGGAAGATGACAGGGCCAGCGGCGCGACTGCGATGAAGAAATCCCATCGAGCCAAGGCTCCTTCATCCAAACAGCCTGCGATTCAATCTGCTGCCCGCTAGAAGCAGGCTTTCAGGTTGCGTTCCTGCCTATGCGTCCTGCATGACTCCGCGGATGATCATCCCGAGGAGCGATAGAACGATCCCGCCCCAGAATGCTGCTCCCCAGGTGTAGACGTAGAAGCCGCTGACGAAATTCGCTGCGAGTTTGATCATGGCTGCGTTGATGAAAAGCAGGAATATCCCGAAAGTCAGGAGCACGAGGGGAAATGAGACGACCTTCATCAAGAAGCCGAGAGTTGCGTTCAGAAACCCGATGACGACTGCGGCAATCATGGCGGTCGTCATGTCATTGATGTAGAACCCAGGGACAAGCTTCGCAACGATTATCAGCGCGATTGCACTCAAGAGCCAATGAATCAGCATGCGAAACATGATTGCGTTCTCCTCCTGATGGTCCAGTAGTACGCCCTAGCGTTGAAAGCCGCATTCAAGGTGTTGCTATGTGATGATACTCCGAGATGCACTCCTCAACGCGGATTATCACGCGAACGATACACTGAAGGTAGACGGAAGCGCAGAGGTCAACGACAGTTCAACTGCGGCAGAGTACTTTCAGGAAATCAATGCATGTACAGATGTAACTTTTTTTGGTGCGCGGGCCTCATTCTGCTGATGCTTCAGACTGACGGGTCGTCAGGCACAGCAGAAGGCAGTTCTGCCTCTGCCTGACATTCGCCAGCTGATGCGTGAGGTTCAAGAGCACCAGAAGCAACTCGACACTATCCGCGAGAACTACACATACACGTCCTGGCAGACCACAGAAGACATCGATGCCGAGGGCAAGGTCAAGAAGCAGGAGACGGCTGAGTACGAGGAATTCTTCGTGAACGGTCACGTGATCGAGCGCAAGGTCAAGCACGACGGCCGGCCGCTCGATCAGCAAGAGCAGCAGAAAGAGACCGACCGCGTTACAAAGCTCGTTGAGAAGGCTGAGAAGACTCCGCGCGAAAAGGCGCTGGAAGGCCCAAGCATCAGCGTGAGCAGGCTGCTTGAGATCATGGATGTGCAGAATCCCCGGCGCGAGAATTTTCGCGGCGATTCTACGATCGTCTTCGATTTTGTCGGACGCAAGGATATAAAGACGCACGGCATCGCGGAGGATGCCTCAAAGAAGCTGCAGGGCACTATCTGGATCAATGAGGCGGACCGGCAGGTTGCGCACCTCGAGGTGGGCTTCAACGATAACTTCCGCGTCATCGGCGGCCTCGTCGCTACGGTGCAGAAGGGCTCGAATTTCCGCTTCGATCAGGCCAAGGTGAATGGCGAGATTTGGCTTCCAACCGGCGGTGAAGGGGTGATGCAGGCGCGCGTCCTGATGCTTAAGAACTTCCGCCAGCGCTTTGCCGAGCGCGACTACGACTACAAGCGATTCAAAGTGGAGGCCCAGCAGGAACCGAAGGACGCGAAGATTGCTCCGACGAAGGAAGCAAAGCCCAACTCGATAAGGAACCAGTGAGATTGCGATGATTGCTTCGCCCCTTGCCGGAAAGATCCTCGGTTCGTCGGAAAGCAATTTTGTGGTTGCAGAGTGGCGTGACCCGGGTGGAGCGCCGGGACAACGCAGGTTGATTGCGCCGCTCCATGTGCATCACGCCGACGACGAGGCCTGGTACGTGCTCGAAGGCTCCCTCACTGTGCTGGTTGGGAATGAGGAGGTCGAGGCTCGCGCCGGCAGCGGGGTTCTGGTGCCGCGCGGTACAGCGCATACCTACTGGAACTCAGCGGCCGAGCCGGTGCGCTACCTGCTCGTCATGACGCCCAACATTCATCGGCTTATTCAGGCGATTCACGCGATGCCGGAACGCACTCCGGCGGCACTGGCCGCGGTGTTCGAGGGGCACAATTCAACCCTGCTCGGGTAGCGTGTCTCTTTCAAGCGCCTCCTTTCACCGAGATGTAGAGTGAATGCATGTTTGTGCGCAGGCTGTCTGTCCAGCGAGTCGATGCCGGCGGCGAAAGGCATCCGTGCCCGCTGGGATGGATCGATAACTTTGCCATGCGAAATTTCACCAACGATGCGATCTTTGACGACACGCTGCCCTGCGCAGACGGTTTGCTCGAAGCCGGCCATCGCGTGCCACTCGACCGACTGCAGCCTTCGATGGAAGACTGGTTTCGCAGGAAGGGCTACCTTAAGGAGGGCGAGCGGCTTGTGGTTACTGAGATACAGCTTAAGCGGCCACTCGCTGCAGGGATCAGTCCTTAGTGGCGGGGCCCGACGAAGAGGGAAGCCGCGTACCACTATGTGGTCCTCCTACCCCCCCCTCCCGGATTCTGTAAAGAAATTCCTTGTTTTCAATGGTTTACGAGAGGGGTGTGGCGCTAAAATCCTCTCACCATTGGACTTAGCCGCAGAATCCTCTCAGTAAAGGACTTAGGGGCGATTTCAGTGGTCAGGGATCAGTGGTCAGGGATCAGTAACCTGCCCAAGCAGAGCTTGGAAGGGGCACTCGCCCCTTAAGAGGCAATGCAGGTCCCTCGACTTCCTACCACTTCGCTCCGCTCAGTGTCCGGTCGCTCGGGATGACTGCGGCGAGACGCAGGTCCCATTCGGATTCGCTCAGGGTCGGCTCTCAATTTCCCCACGCTTCGCTGCGGTCAGGCGGCTGCGTCTTTTTGATTTTGCGAGGGGGCCCATAGCTTGAACTCGGCTTCGCGGCGATTCTTGAGGGCGGCGACCTCGCGTGAGCCGGCGTGATCCCAGGCCAGCAACTGCCAGGCTGCGGCATCGTACCTGCCCTCGTTGAGGTACTTGAGGAGAGTCGATCCGGCGAGACGTGTTGCGCCGAGGTTAAAAACAAAGTCCACCAGCGCGTCAAACTGCCCTTGCGTCAGCGGGACCTTGACCAGTCGCGCGACGGCCTCTTCGGCAGCTACTATGTCGCGTGCGAGAATCGCTTCTCCCTGTGCCGGACTGATTCCGCTCCTGAAGTTCTCGCCGGGCTGGATCCTGTGGCCGAAGCCGATTGTCTGGAATCCGGCGACGTCCTGATACGCCCGGTCGTTAAAACCTTCAGATTTCTTCAGCAACTCCAAGCCAGCATTGCTCAAATGCATTTTGTTCCTCCCGTCAAAAATCAGCCCAAATTCCACGCTAGCAAGAAGGGCGGTAATGCTCCGCAAACCAGACCAGTCGGCTCCGCCAGAACGAAAGTCACCCGGGGGACAGGAGGCTAAACCTCGGCTTTTCAACGTGCCTGTTACGTTCGGGCGATCACCCGGCCATCAGACGATGACCGGGCGCGAATTTTGCTTTTGCAATCGGGGAGTCCGTTGGTATTCTTTGCCGACCACAGGATGTTCATCCGGGCTTCGGGGCCAGAGGGGAACGAAAAAGACCGGCCCTGACCGATCATTTCGGATGGAAGAAAGATCGAAAACCGAACCGATTCTGATTCATCGCTAAGTTGTGTTATTTCAATCGGTTGCACTTTTCGTACCGTAAAATGGGCCGATTTTCCCATGTATGTGGATGCATCTATCTCATTTTGAGGAGGATACTGGCCTCGAGCTAGTAAAATCAAGAGATGCTCAAACGACCGAAAGAAAGCAACGTGAATCCCATGAAGCCGCTGCCGTTCTGGCTGCTTGTGGGAACTTCCTGCGTAGCAATGGCCGGGTTGCTGGGAACGATTTCCACCCGGACAGTGCAAGCGGATGCACGACTGCCCCGGCCGGCAGCAGTATCGACGCCGGTAGTTGCAAGTCCGACGCCGGCGTTGGATAGCCAGAATCAGGTCGCCCCTCAAAAACACGGCAAGCTCTTTCGCGGGATCGCTTCCTGGTATGGTTCGGTCTTCAACGGACGTCAGACGGCGAACGGGGAAGTTTTCAATATGTACGCGATGACGGCCTGCCACCCGACATTGCCCTTCGGCACGTGGGTGCGCGTTATCAACCTGCGCAACAGAAAGTCCGTTGTTGTCCGCATCAACGATCGCGGCGATCTGGGTGACGACGATCGGCGGATCATTGATCTCTCCTACGGGGCGGCGCAGAAACTGGACATGACACAGGCCGGGGTGGCCAAGGTCTCGTTGGAGGTTCTGCCGGGAGGCCCGGTAATTCCCTCAGGGGCTAAAGCCCCATCGCTCTAATGGCAATGATGGCACGACTGAAGTCGTGCCCTTTCAAAGCGACGGATTCTTCGTCATCATCTAAAGCCGGTTGGTTTTGGGCCCACGAAGCGGCGCCTTTCAAAGCGATCGCTTCTTAAAAAACATCGGGGCCGGCCTACAGCCGGCCCTTCGGTTTTTCGAGATTCCCATCTACTGCGTGTCGGGGAGCTTGTAGGGCTTTTGCAGCCACTGGCGCGCTTCGTTCACGGCGCCCTGGGTGTTGTCGTTGGTCTGGACGGCGAGGCGGTACTCGTTGACGGCGCGGTCGCGCTGGCCGGTGATGTCGAAGATCTTGCCGAGCGCGATGTGGCTCCAGACCTCGGTCCAGCGCGGCTCGCCGTCGCCGCGCAGCGCGTCGCGGTAGGCGTTGACGGCGGCCTGGAAGTTGCGCTGCGTGAACGAGCACTTCGCCGATGCGGTAGCTGGCCAGCGAGCTCTGCGAGTTGGCGTCGAGCGCCTTCTGATATTCGGCGAGCGCGCCGGTCAGGTCGCCCTGCGCGACGAGTTGCTGGCCCTTGAGGATGGCGATGCGCACCTGCAGGTCGGGCGATGGACTTGAGCACCCAGTCGCCGGGATCGATGCCGATGCGGCGCGGGCGGCCGAAGGTGTCGACGACGTATTGCGAATCGGTGCCGACCACGTCGACCTTCTGGTTTTCGGTCTTGCCGTCGGTTTCAACGCGCAGGTCGACGGGCATGCGGAAGAGGTCGAGGTCCTGGTCGATCTCGCCGATGGTGCGGAAGCCCTTGTTGTTGCCGAGCCGGTAGACGGCGTACTTGTTGGTGAACTGCGGCGCGCCGGTGCCGTCGATCCACTGCGCGAAGAACGGCGTCAGCTGCTGCTGGCTCTGGGCTTCGGCGACTTTGGTCGAGATCGCTGGTCGCGGATTGCCTTGTCGGTGAACTGGCTGAGCGCGCCCTTCAGCGTGGCCAGAAAGGCCTTGTCGCCGATCTCGCCGCGCAGCATGTGGAAGATCATGGCGCCCTTCTCGAGGGTCATGGACTGGAACTCGGGCGAGAACGGGCTCAGCCGGCCGGCGCTCGAAAGCGGGATGGTGTCGTAGGCCAGCGCACCGGCGGAGACGTCCTGCAAGCGCCGTTTGCAGCGCGCTCTTGCCGTTTTCTTCTTCGACGTACATCAGCTCGCCGTAGCGGGCCATGCCGTTGGTGATCCATGCGTCGTTCAGAGTGCGCGGGCTGACTTCAGATCCCCACCACTGATGGGCGATGGTGTTGGCCAGCAGGCGAATGCCGGATCTTGTCGCCGACGCGGGAGCCCATGATGGCGGCCAGCTCCGGCGCCCAGACTGACGGGAGCGTGTCGTCGGGCAATTCGACGACGTTGAGGTGTGCGGTCTCCGGCGCGCCAAAGCTGTCGGTGAAGAAGTCGTATTCCTTGGCGGCGGTCTGGGCGAGTTCGTTGGCCAGATGTCTGATGGGCGACGGTGAGGTAGACCTTGACGTTGCCCGGGCCGGCGGTGGCGGGGCCGATGAAGCGGCCGGCGATCGACGGTTCCGGGAAAGCCGGGCTTTGTCCAGTTGAAGTCGAACTGGTCGCCGGGCTTGCCGTCGGCGAGCGTGCACGGAGTGGGCGCCTCCCTGTGCGCCGCTGGCGAAGACCTTCATCCCCTGTGGCACGCGGATGTGCATTTCCGCGGTGAATCGGTCAGTGAGATAGCCGGTGGTGGGGAACCAGCGTGCGGCATAAAGCAGATAGGTGATGGGTTCCTGAATGGCGGCGAGCTTCAGACCTTCGACAGGCCCATCTTCGTTGCCGGTGATGACTGCCTTCGTATTCGAAGGTCCAGCGCGAGGACTGGCCCTTCACGAAGGGCGAGGAAGGCGTGACGCGGATGGCCCCGTCGGCCGAGCGCTCGCCGGTGAGCACCTTGCCGGACTCGTCAGTGATTTTGGTGACCTTGAGCGCGGGATGAAATCCGAAGCTGACGATCTCAGCAGTTCTCGGGCGCCGTGAAGGTGACCTGAGTCTTCGCGGTCAGATGATGGGTGGCCGTGTCGATCTCGGCGTTGATCACGTAGCCGATGATGTCCAGGGCCGGACGCTCGGGTCTCTGGGCGACGAGCGCTGAGGTCGCGAAAAGTGCGACGGCAAATGCGGCAAGCGATACGCGCAATCTGAAATTCGTGTCCTTCATCGAAGGTCCTGGATGCATCTTCTTCATGACCATAGGCTTGGGTGTGCCTGCCTCTGCGATTCCGTTTCTTCAGGATTGCACGGATTCGGGGATTGGGGAGAATGCTTTCGCCAACTCCATCGTAATGGCTGCAACCCGTGCGATGGCGCCTCCTTCGGTAGCCTTATTCTCCTGGGCCAAAAGGCTACGAATCCGCGCCAGCTCCTTCATCATGGACTCGCGAGGAGGCCCCTCGGGTAGCAGGGGCTCAATCTGGCGCACGATATTGGATGCGGTGAAATCTTTTTGAATCAACTCCGGAACGACCAGTTTGCCGGCGATCAGGTTGACCATCGCTACATAGGGGACCTTGACCACGCGCTTTGCGATCTCGTAGGTGATGGGCGAGACGCGGTAGACGACCACGAAAGGCTTGCCGATCAGGGCGGCTTCGACGGTGGCGGTGCCGCTGGCTACGACCGAGGCTCGGGCATGAAACAGGGCGGCACGCGCGTCATCCAGGAGATAGACGGGCAGGTCGCTTGCCGTGGCGCTCAACCAAGCCCTGCAACATCCTGCGATGCGAAGGCTTGAGCGTGGGGGCGAGCGGCAGAATGAACTGGAGTTCTCGACGAGGGTCTGCGCCGTTTGGCGCACGGGTAGCAAGGATGCGCGCAGCGTCCAGCATCCGCGGAAGGTTGTCGACGATCTCCTTGGCACGGCTGCCGGGTAGGAGGCCAATCCACGACTTGGCCGGATCGAGGTCGTTGTCGCGGGCGAACTGCTCGCGGGAAATTGAGGGCAGGGGTAGCTCGGCGAGCGGGTGACCAACGAATTCTGCGCGGACACCGTGGTCGCGGTAGAACTGCTCCTCGAACGGGAAGATAACGAGCATCCTGTCGACATAGCGCTGCACGAGCTTGATGCGTTGCTTCTTCCAGGCCCAGAGCTGGGGGCTGACGAAGAAGATGACGGGAATGCCGAGGCGGTGGAACTCGGCGGCGAGCCTGAAATGGATGTCGGGGAAGTCGATGAGGACGGCGACGCTGGGGCGTCGGGCACGAATTGCGGCTTTGAGGCGGCGGAATTCGCGATAGATGCGAGGCAGGTGGCGGACGACCTCAGTGATGCCCATGACCGCCATATCTTCAGAGCGGACGACGCGTTCGAGGCCGGCGTCAGCCATGCGTTGCCCGCCCATGCCGATAAAGGATGCAGTTTGTCCGGATGAGGCCAGCCGGCGGCGGAGCTCGTCGACGAGCAGCGCGCCGTAGTGTTCGCCGCTGGCTTCGCCGGCCGAGATGAAGATGGAGGTGGGCTCCGACATACGTGCGCCGGCTCGTTCTGCGCTTTGAACATCATAGCGGGTTTGGCCTTGTGGGAGGCGTTGCCACAAGTTGTTGACAACGCAGCAAACCGCCTCGGGGCTGAAAGCATCCAATAACTCGCTATCCGCTGTTTTCTCCATGCGCCGCACGTTGGCCGGATAGAACACAAGAAAGAACCTTTGGCTTGCAGTTTTGCCGCTCCGTGGGTTGCCTGAAGTTTCTCTTGAATCACGAGAAGAGGAGCCCCACTGCGTTCGTTGTTGTTCAAGACGAACTCGACAAACGGACGCAAGGCGAATGGCCATGCGACCCAAACTACATCCAATAAAGGAGCTTGAAATGGTGCAGATGAAGAATTTCTCTCGGCTGATGAAGCCGAACTGGCTGGTCAGTTTGTTGGCTGTCGCTTTGTATCTGACGCCTTCGCTCGCAAAAGCGGACAGCGCCGCCGAAAACGACAGGCTGACGAATGCCGGCAGTGTGCTCAAGGACCTTGTCAACTCTAAGCGAGGCATCCCCCCCAGCATTCTGAACAAAGCCGATTGTGTCATTGTTCTGCCTTCCGTCAAGAAGGGCGGATTCATTATTGCGGGCCAATATGGCAAGGGGGCGATGACCTGCCGCAGCGGAGCTGATTTCGCCGGTCCCTGGAGCGCGCCGATCATGATGCAGTCGAGCGGCGGAAGCGTCGGGTTCCAAGCCGGGGGCCAGTCGACGGACTTTGTTGTGCTGGTAATGAACGACAAGGGCGCACGCGCTGTGATGAAGGGGAGGGCCAAGCTTGGCGCCGATGCCAGCGTTGCGGCCGGTCCTGTGGGTCGCGATGCCGAGGCTTCGACTACCGCGACGATGGCTGCGGAAATGCTGTCGTATTCAGATTCGCAGGGCGTTTTTGCCGGAGTATCGCTTTCAGGCACGTCGCTTGGGCCGGACGACGGCGCAAACGAAAACCTCTATGGCAAGAAGATCTCCGGAGAGGAGATTTTCACCGGTACCGTTCATACACCGGAGTCTGGGAAACCGATGGTTGGGACTCTCGAACAGGTATCGCCCAAGAATCTCTCGAAAGGGAAGTAGGCAGGGCGCGAATTTCACTTGAACGGCACGTGCCGGTTCGCGTGGAACCGGCACGTGAGTTGACGCGCCTGCAGCAGACCGTCGCGGCTTCATTGTTTTGGCCGAGAGATTTGGCCCGAATACGAGCCGGGTTCGACCCAAAAGAGTCCGAAGTTATGTTCGCGGTCTGTGATTTTACTCAGCTATCACCCTGCTGACTGATTAGAAAGAAATGAAAGCCCAACGAAGCCTCGAGCACGCCAGGAGCCTCTGCCTGGACATCAAAACCCAATTTCGTAACTTATCCAGACGAACACGCTGGATGATCGTCGCGGCCGCGGTTGTGGGAGTGCTGTTTCTCGCGGCGATCATTGCGCCGTTTCTGATTGATGTAGACAAATTCCGACCCACTCTTGAATCAGGTGCAAGCCATGCGTTGGGCAGAAAGGTGACTTTCGGCCAGCTGAGGCTAGCTCTACTTCGAGGCAAGCTCATCGCAAATGATATCGAGGTCGCAGACAACCCTGCCTTCAGCAAATCCAACTTCCTCTCGGCCAAGTCCGTCGAGATTGGTGTCTCTCTGATGCCTCTCATCTTCTCGCGGCAGTTGCAGGTAACGGGCGTCATCATTGAGCATCCGGAGATCACAGTGCTGCGGGCCGCCGATGGGACTTTCAACTTCTCCAATCTTGGAGGGAGTTCCACAGAAGATCTGAATCAGGCGGGCTCCGCACTGCAGGCAGTGTCCGTAAAGAAGCTCATTCTGAGACATGGAAAGCTTATAGAAGGCCTGACGGGGTCTGCACGCGCTCCCCGTGTCTATGACGATTTCAGCGTTGAGGTATCGAATTTTTCATCGAACTCATCGTTTCCATTCAAGATGACGACGAAGTTGCCCGGAGGGGGGAATGCGGTCCTCTCCGGGACAGCCGGCCCAATCAATGCTTCGAATGTAGCCGGCACGCCATTCGAAGCCGCAGTCAAGGCGACCGGCACGAACATCGCCTCGTACGGGTTCATCGATACTGCGAGCGGCATTGCAGGCCAGGCGAGCGCCGACGAAACGATCAAATCCGATGGCACTACGCAAACGGTGTCGGGAACGCTGAAAGCGACAGGGATGAAGCTCTCATCGGGCGGGATCCCTTCCCCCCGCGATATCTCGATCAAACACCGAATTGAGATGAATCTTCAGCAGCAGTCAGCGAAGATTGCACAAGCAGATCTTTCCATTGGCGGCGCGGTCTTCCACGTGACCGGGACAGTGCAGAAGCTCCTTGACGAACGAGCATTGAATTGTGAGTTGAATGCATCCGACGTGCCGATGGACGATGTGCAAACGCTGTTGGGAGCGCTGAATATCAAGCTGCCTATGGGTTCGCATCTACAGGGCGGCTCGATGACGACGAAACTCTCCATCACGGGAAACGAAGCCTCGCCGGCCCTATCGGGTTCCGTACAGGTTGCCAATTCAAAGCTGGCCGGCTTCAATCTGGGATCGCAGCTAGGAGCGGCAGCAGGGTTCGCGGGAAAGGCCGCGTCTTCGCCTGACACATTGTTCAGCAGCTTTTCCTTTGATTTGAATGCCACGCGCGCAGGCTTTCAGTTGAATAACATCCGTATGCAAATTCCGGATGTTGGCGAGGCGACTGGATCAGGGACGATGAGTCCGGATCGCGTGGTCGATCTAAAATTGACGGCATATCCGAGCAGCGGCATGGCGGGAACGATGACAAAGATGGCTGCGTCTGGCGGCGGAAGCAAAGGCGTTCCCGTCGCGGTTACGGGCCCGTTGGAGAAGCCGGTCATTGTTGCGGATGCGAGCGCCGGCGCCTCCATGGCAGGCGCTGCTGCGAAGGGCGCGGCCTCTTCCGCTGCTCACTCGATCGGCAAATTCTTCGGGAAGAAGGACAAATGAACGCTTCCCCGTGCCCGTGCTGCCTATTGGAGAGCCCAGCGTCCGAGCGATGCCAATCTTAGAGGCGAGTTAATTCAGAAAACCCCTGCGAAGACTTCTTGACAGCCCTCAAAAGCTGTGGCTATACTCCCGGCGTGTTTCGAGTAAATCGAATTACTGTGATCAAGTAGATCGCTACCCCATGCCTATACAAAGTCAGAATCGCGGGATGCCGGAACGAGGGATCCAGCGTCGACACGCTGAATCCAAGGAGAGTGCCATGCTTCGCTTTCTTGAGAATGGACGTTCGCACCTAAGGAGTCGAATTGTTCGCGCCTTCGGGATAGTTGCTGTCTTTGTGCTGGCGATGGGCAGTCGAATGAGCGCGCAGACGGTTGCCACCTACGACTTTGAGGATGGAACAGCGGACGGATGGGTTTCGTTCAATGGCGCGACCACGCCGGTAGCTTCAAATGCGGCAGCATATTCCGGTTCATACAGCCTCTTGACGACCACGGGTTCGAGTGGTGCAGGTGGTCCGTCAATTGCAGTGACTGGTGTGTTACAGGCGGGAGCCAAGTACACGATCACCGGGTATGTCCAACTGACAAGCGGTGAAAGCGCGACAAGTGCGAACTTTACCATCAAGCGGAGTGACCCGAGCTGTTCAGGCGGAACATGCTACGACACCGTCGGGAGCTTACCAAGTGGCGGTGTCAGACTCGGGATGGGCGCAGATCGGCGGAAGTTATACAGCCAGTGCCACCGAGACCGGAATGACGCTGTATGCACAGCTTGTTGGAGCAACCACCGCGCAATCGTTCTACCTGGACGATGTGGTGATTACGCAAACGGCTCCGCCCCCGGGAGGAAACACAGTTGCGACGTATAACTTCTCCGATGGCGGTCTGGACGGGTGGACTTCGTTTGGATCGCCCACACTGGCGAATGCCGCTCCTCCCGTGCTGGACCCGGCAGGAGACGCGAGAGCGCTGCTCACAACAAATCGAACTGCGACCTACATGGGTCCGAGCCTGAACCTGCTGAGCATTAACAATCTTGCGGCAGGCGCAACCTATCAAGTCACTGCGTATGTGCTGTTGGCTGCCGGAACAAGCGATACGCCGACTGTGACAATCTCGACCAAGACTGCCGACTGCGCGACGACAGGATCGTACGCGAATGTTGCCACATCGACAGCATTGTCAACGGCGGCGTGGACAAAGGTGCAGGGAACATTCAGCTTCAGCAATCTGCCGGGACCGCCGACGAGCTTGATTCTTTACGTGCAGTCGAGCAGCGCGACGGATTCGTTCTACATCAGCGATGTGACGATCAGCGAATTGGCGCTTCCACCGCCAAATCCGAGCCAGCAGGACAACAGCGGAATCACAAGCACGTTTGAGGACGGCGGGCTGGATGGATGGAGTTCGCGTTCGGGCAGTTCCACGGTCGCGAACAGCACCGCTGCAGCGCACACAGGAACGCACAGCCTGCTTACGACCGGACGCATCGCCAATTGGGATGGCCCGTCGATCAGCGTGAGCAACAAGATGTATCCGGGGTCGGTGTATAACGTCAGCGGCTGGGTGATGCTTACGCCGGCCGACGGGTCGAGCCACGTCATCAACATCAGCCTCCAGACCACGCTCAGTGGGAATCCAAGTTATCCGAGCGTGACGGGATATCCGGGTGTGACGGTGCCTGCAGACGGGAATTGGCACCAGATCAGCGTCATGGGCTACAACATGTCGAACAGCTACGATCCGGGGGCTGCAACGCTTTACTTCCAGACGGTGCCGGCAGCAGGAAACGACCTCGTGTCGTTCTATATAGATGACTTCCAATTGACCTACGTGCAGCCGCCACAGATACAGACGGATATTCCCTCGATCTTCCAGACGCTTTCCGCGTTTTTCCCGGTGGGCGCCGCGGTAGATATGACGGATATCTCAGGGCCGCATGCGCAACTGCTGACGAAGCACTTCGACAGCATCACATCGGGCAACGACATGAAGTGGAGCTCGGTGGAAAGCAGCGAAGGGCAGCTTCAACTACGCGAATGCGGATGCCGAGGTCGGGCTGGCGCAATGCGCGAACATGCGCGTGCGCGGGCATAACCTGGTGTGGGCGAGCGGCGCGCAGACTCCGTCGTATGCCGTGGGTGACGGAACGAATTCGACCGCAAACCAGGCGGTGGTGATCGCGAATATCCAGGAACATATTCAGAACGAGGTGCAGCACTTTGGCAACAAGGTGTATGCGTGGGATGTGGTGAATGAGCCGCTGGATCCGAGCCAGCCTGATTGCCTGGCTGCATGGGCCGTTCTACCAGGTGCTGGGCAAGAGCTATATCGATGTCGCGCTGCAGGCGGCGCGAGCATATGCACCGGCGGGTACTAAGCTCTTCATCAACGACTACAGCACGGCTGATCCAGGGAGGCTTGCATGTCTCGTGAAGGTCGTGAGCGATCTGCGGGCCCGAGGAATTCCGATCGACGGCATCGGGCACGAGATGCACAACGCGATTAACTATCCCTCAACGGCAGCGATGGTGAATGCGATCGACACGGTAGCCAACACGCTGCCAGGCATCGAGCAGCAGATCACAGAACTCGACATGAGCGTGTACAACGCCGGCGATACGACATCGAACTATGGCAATAACATTCCGCCGGCGATCCTGTCTGAGCAGGGCTGGCTCTACAAGCTGTACTTCGACACATTCAGGCAGTTGAGCGGAAAGGTGAGCGCTGTGACGCTGTGGGGCATGGCCGACGATGATACCTGGCTGGACAGTTTCCCGGTGGTGCGCACGGATTATCCACTGCCCTTTGACCAGGGGCTGCAGGCAAAGCCGGCGTATTGGGGCATCATCGATCCGACAAAGCTGCCGGGATACGGGCTGACGTTTGCGCTTTCGGCCAATAAGAGCACGGCTGACACGCGGATACTCACCGTGACCGCTACAAACGGCGGAACAGCCGGGCCAGCATACGGCACGCAACTCACCGGATTCACGCTAGCGCAGAATTCTGGACCGAGCTGCACTCCGAAGCTGACATCGGGCAGCTTGCCGGTCTTGCTTGGGGACATTGCACCGGGAGCATCGGCGAGCGCGTCGTTCACTGTGAGCATTGTGGGCTGCAATCCGAATTCACAGTTCACTCTGAGTGTGCCGTGGAGTGCGTCGGTGTACGAGACAGGAACGTTTGTGACGAATCTCGACTTTAAGGACAAGATGTAGCCGGAAATAATCGCGGCAGCACTCGCAGGTTTGCTCCATCGAAGGGGCTCGCGAGGGTATGCCGCGATTGTCAAGTTCCGGGTGACTTCTGAGACGGGAGGAATCATTCCGCGTCTCTTGAATCTATGGAACTCATCGCGCATTTTAGAGATGAGGAGATTCGAGACATGCCGACGAATTTGAAAGCTATTTCTGCGACCGCGGCGGGAACCGTTTCACTTGGCGATTTGACGGTGAACCGGCTGGGATATGGCGCGATGCGTATCACCGGCAAGGGCATTTGGGGGCCGCCGGCAGATCCGGATGCGGCGAAGGCAACGTTGCGGCGCGCCGCAGAGCTTGGCGTGAACTTCATCGACACGGCTGACTCGTACGGCCCGAATATTTCAGAGGAACTGATTGCGGAGGCACTGGCTCCGTACCCGCAGGGGATGGTGATCGCCACCAAGGGCGGATGGCAACGCGTAGGGCCTGGGCAGTGGATTCACAATGCCAGTCCGAATCATCTGGAAGGCGCGCTGGACGGGAGCCTGAAGAGGCTGCGTCTTGAGCGAATCGACGTTTACCAGTTGCATATTCCGGATCCGGCGGTTTCGTTTGATGCGTCGATGGAAACCCTTGCACGCATGCGCGAACAGGGAAAAATCCGGCACGTCGCGCTGTCGAACGTGACGCTGGAGCATCTGGAACGCGCGCGAAAGATTGTGCCGATTGTGTCTGTGCAGAACAGGTACAGCTTTGCCGACCGCGAGTGGGATTTTCTGCTGGATCACTGCGAGAAAAACGGGATTGCATTTATTCCGTGGGCGCCTCTCGGACAGAATCGCCAGGCTCATGACGCCCTTGATCGAGTTGCTGCAGAACTTAGCGCGACGCCGATGCAGGTGGCTCTGGCGTGGTTGCTGCAGCGCTCAAGGGTGATTCTTCCGATTCCGGGGACGTCGACCGTGGCGCACGTGGAGGAGAATATTGCGGCCGCGGGGCTGAAGTTGCCCGATCGGGCGTTCAGGGAACTGTCGGAGGTGATTCCGTCGCCGGCCGTTCTTCGGTAAGGTGGGATTGAAGGCCGATCACGGCCGGCCGCAGTTCTATTGCTCGCAAGCTGTTTTGCCGCAACACATGTCGCCCTGCGCACAACCGGGTCCGCCGAAGCCGCAGGCGGACTGGGGCGCGTACCCGGAGGATTGGCTGCTTTTTGTGATTGCGCCTGCGCCGCCACTGATCAAGCGTCGAACGTGGTTGCCGCACTCGGGGCAAGTGTCGAGGGCTTGCTCAGACATCTTTTGACGGATTTCAAAGCGGATTTCGCAACTGTCACATTGATATTCGTAGGCTGGCATCGGCTTCTCTCTCGGTAAATCCAATTATACGAAGAACGAATTGTCGATTGACCGAAGAGGGGAGTGACCCTATACTGGTCCCATGAAGGTTCGCTCCATGACGGCGGTGTGTTGTGCGTGTTGCTGCACGCTGCACCGGTCTTGTGGGTGAGCTAGTACAGGCACAGTCGGTTCCATAAGGCCGCGAATCAGCTGTTGCTGACGCGGCTTTCGTGTTTTTCGGAGGTTGTCAGGGTCGCCAATGCATCCCTCAGGGGCTAAAGCCCCCATTCATTTTGATGGCTTAACGGCACGACTGAAGTCGTGCCCTTTCAGAACGGCGACTTTTCAGGGCTTCCCCAGGCGTATCGAACGAATATGAAGAACGTCACTCCTTTCTCGCGGCTCTCTGTGTCTGCCTCCCGGCGGACTGCCTGTTGTTGTTGCCGCTGAGTTTATTCCATCTGTCCATGTGCTGAGGATTGCAGGGCCTTCCCACCTCGCACTCAAATTCCCCAAGCCTGAAGAACAGGCAATCGACAGACAAGGATTCAGGAGGATTTGTGACACTCATCGGTAGACTTCGCATTTCTATTTTTGTGTTGCTGTTTGCCGGCGCGGCCAGCCTCGGTGCGCAGATTGTTGGCGGCACGATCAGCGGCGTTGTTCGCGACAAGACCAGCGCAGCGCTGCAAGGCGCATCGGTGACGGTGCGGCAGATCGAGACGGGCGCGACGCGCATTGTGACAACGGACAGCGAGGGGCGCTTCTACGCGCCATCGGTACCAGTGGGCCACTACGCGGTTTTGGTGAAGCTGGATGGATTCGCGGCGGAGGAGCGAAGCGGGATCACGCTGACCGTTGCGCAGAGTCTGCAGTTGAACTTTGTGCTCGGAGTTGAGGCGGTGCAGCAGCAGGTTGAGGTGGACGCCGAGCCGGAGAGTGTGAACACGTCGACGCAACAGACGGCTGGGCTGATCGACGAGCGCCAAGTGAAGGAACTGCCGCTGAACGGACGCAGCTTCGACGGGCTGATCACGCTGAATCCTGGGGCGGTGAACTACACGAGCCAGCGATCGGGTGGGACGGGAAGCTCGAACTCGTCTGTCGGGAACATGTTCTCTGTGAGCGGACGCCGGCCGCAGGACAATCTATTCCTGCTGAACGGAATTGAGTACACCGGCGCTTCACTGATCAACGTCACGCCGGGAGGCACAAGCGGTCAGTTGCTGGGCGTCGATGCGGTGCGCGAATTCAACGTGGTGAGCGATACCTACGGCGCGAGCTATGGAAAACGCGATGGCGCGCAGGTGAGCATCGTGACCACGTCGGGCACGAACCAGCTGCATGGAACCGCATTCGAGTTTGTGCGCAACAGCGCGCTGGATGCGAGGAACTACTTCGACCAGGGCGCGATTCCCGAGTTGCAGAGGAATCAGTTTGGCGGATCACTGGGCGGGCCCATCCGGAAGAACAAGACGTTTCTCTTCGGCAACTACGAGGGCTTCCGGCAGAACTGGGGTCTGAGCGCAGTCACGCTGGTCCCCGACAACCGGGCGCGCCAGGGCTATCTTCCGACTTCTTCTGGAGGCGAACAGTACGTGGGCGTCGACCCGGCTGTTGTGCCTTTGCTTGCGCTCTGGCCTGAGCAGAACGGGCCCGAACTCGGCGGCGGAATTGCGGTGGCGTTCAACCATCCGAAGCAGCATATTCACGAGGACTTCGGGACGGTGCGTTTCGACGATAACCTGAGCAGCAAGGATCTGCTCTTTGCCGCGTACACAATCGATGACAGCAGCGCGATCACGCCGTCGGCGAATCCGTTGAGCTGGATCGACGAGAGCCTGCGCGAGCAGGTGGCGAGCGTGCAGGAGCAACACGTGTTCTCCGCATCGCTCTTGAATACGGCGCGATTCGGATTCTCGCGCGCAAGCTTCTTCTTTACGGGATCTACACCGGTAGACCTGCCTGGGTGGGTGACGGGCAAGCCGATCGGCGCGATCGTAATCAGCGGGAGCACCGCGTCGAATGGCGCGTCAGCGATCTCGCTGGCGGGTTTGAATGTGGGCAGCAACAACGAGACGACGCGCAACCTGTTCACGGTGGATGATCACGTGTACTGGTCGCACGGCAGGCATCAAGTGGAGACAGGAGTGTGGCTGCAGCGGATCCAGTCGAACGATATGCTGGCGCAGAGCCAGTATGGGCAGGCCTCGTTTGCAACGCTTGCGACTTTTCTGCAGGGGACGGTGAAGACATTCACGGTGGTTCCGTCGCCGACGGAACTGGGATGGAGGTCGCTGGAGGGTGCGGCATTTGTGGAGGACACGATCAAGGTTGGGCCTCGACTCGAGTTGCGCGCAGGCTTCCGGTCAGAGTCCACAAACGGATGGAATGAGGTCGCAGGGGCGCGCTGCGAATTACGTCATTACTGACGGTGTGCTCGAGACGCAGCCTCGCATTGGCGGGTCGGCGCTGACGAAGAACAACGCCGTCTTCCTTGTCGAGCCGCGCGTTGGCTTTGCGTGGAATGTCTGGGGCAACGGAAAGACGGCCGTGCACGGCGGTTTCGGCATCTATCACGGACTGCTCGACACGCTGGACTACCGGCTCGATCAGACGGCGCCGTTCAACACGGCGGAGTCGATCAAGAACATCGCGGTTTCAAGGCTGAAGATTACGCCCGGCGAGCCTCCGCCGGCGGGCACGTTGGTTTCGCCGAGCAACGTGCAGCCGGATATCGATACGCCCGCGGTGCTGCAGTGGAGCTTGCGCATCGAACAGGAGATTGCACCGCGCACTTCGCTTACGGTGGGATTTGTGGGCTCGCACAGCTATCACCAGATCCTGTCAGAAGACATGAACCAGCCGGTGCCTCAGTATCTTGCCGACGGGACGGTGTTCTATCCCAACGGCGCGCCGTTTGTAAATCCAAACCTGGCGAATACGACGTCGTGGGTGTCGCAGGGCGTGGGGCTTTACAACTCGCTCGTGGTGGATGTGCGGCGTTCGTTTGGCAATGGATTCCAGTTTCGCGGCAACTATACCTACGCGAAGAATCTGGATGACGGATCGGCGTGGAATACGAGCGTGAGTGGAAACACTCCGGCGTTCGTGATGTTTCCGCTGCAGCCGAAGCTGGACTGGGGGCCGGGAGCGACAGACGTGCGGCACGCCGCGGCGCTGAATGGCAGCTACGAGTTGCCCTTCGGGGCGCATCGGCGCTTTTTGAATCATTCATCTCGCGCAGTGAATTTTCTGGCGAGCGAGTGGACGGTGAGCGCGATCGCAAATCTGCAGACAGGCTTTCCGTTTACGCCACAGCTCGGGTACAACCCGACAGGAAATGGAGACACGCGGAACCCGGTGCGTCCAAACTGGAATCCGAACTTCAACGGCAAGCTCTATCCGCGGACGGTCGGGCCAGTGGTTCAACCCGGAGGCGTTTCTGCCACCCGCAAACGGAACGTACGGCAATGTCTCGCGCGATCCGCTGACGGGGCCGGGATCGGCGGGTGTGGACCTGTCAGCCACGAAGAACGCGCACTTCAGTGAGCGGGTTGGGCTGCAGTTCAGGGCGGAGTTTTTCAACGTGCTCAATCACACGAACTTCATGACGCCGAATCCGGTTGTGTACACGTCGGCGACATCGGGCATCTCGCCGTCGGCGGGAGTGGTGACGTCGACGGCGACGACTTCGAGGCAGATACAGTTTGGGGCGAAGGTGAGTTTTTAAGGAGTAGGGACCGGGGGCTAGTGTGTCATTGCGTAGATTACGTAGTTCACGCCGATCTTTGTGCCGAGGGCAGAGTACCGGACGGGGTAGCGCGGATCGTCGAGGAATTCCCATGAGTCGCCGATGTCGGAGTTGAGCGAAAAGGCGACAATGATGCGGCCTTTGTCGTCGTAGATTCCCTTCCAATGAGGCACGTAGCCGTCCTTCTTGTGACCGGTGGAGAGGTGCTCCATCCCGGGGATCTGGAAGCGGTCATCGAGGTCGAAGAGTGTGTGAAAGATCGGATCGTCATTGGGGATGTCTACGAGCTGGCGGTCGGGGAAGACCATCTTCATTGTTTTTTCGAAGTAGGCTTGCTCCTCCGAACCATGGCAGTCGTCAGCCATGAAGAAGCCGCCACGCAGGAGGTAATCGCGGAGCTTCCTGGCCTGCGCATCGGTGAGGCCCCACTCGCCCACCTGCACGGCGTATAGCCACGGCCAGTTGTAGATTTCATCGCCGTCGTCCAGGCTCACCGATTGCTCGACGGAGCGAGCGTCCACGCGCGTGAGACGCCGCACTGCGTTCGCGAGAGCGCGGTCGGCTCGGGGATAGTCCTGGGTCCAGAGGGAGAGTCCCTGCTGCCATGGCCCATCGAAGCGGCCGCGGTAGCCGTCCAGCGGACCGGGAGGGTACATGAGACGCGCAAAGGTCCACTCAGCGGGATTGTTCCAATCGGAGGGCAGCGGAATCGATTCACCATACTCCACCGACGGATATTGGCGGAACGCCCGTTGCGCGAAGACCGCCGTGATCACAGTTCCAGTGAAGACCAATGGGAGAGCAATTCTCCAGGCAATCTTCACGGCGTCTCCTATTATGAAGGGGTCATGCACTTGCGTGCGCTTTTTCCTTGTTGGCGAAATGAAGGTATGCGCTGACGCTCAGTGAGTTGATCAGTACCGCAATCACATTCCAAACGACCACCGGTCGCGACGTGATCAACAAGCCGTAGTAGATCCAAACGAGTTGAAAAACGGTCATGATGGCTGCCATTCTCGGGTTCATGCCTGCCGTCGACTTACGCTTCAGCATGGCCACCAAGTCCGGCATCGCGGCAAAGGTTGTTCCGAAGCCCGCCACGATGCCGACGACCTCTGATCGTGGAATGGTCGGGGAAAACAGGCTTCGCGTGTCGTGTGGAGTGAGTTCCTGACAGCCAACGAGTGCGATCAGGCCCAAGGGGAGAGCAGCGAGCATCGCTCGGTTGAATCGTTCCATACGTTCCTCCGCGGCTTTTTTCAGTGAAGCGTTCCTGGCAAGTCCTTCGCTCCGCCCAGGAAGATGGCGGTGAGTGAGTCTGCGGGTTAGATGGTCCAGACCGAGGTTTGGTAGGGCGCGTCAACAACCAGATTCTCTCTTTTCGCGCTTCACCCTGAGGAGCCCAAAGAGTGTAAGGATCCGTATCGCGAAGTAGAGAATTTGCAGCCAGTGGGTGTGCTTCATATAGAGCCGGAGGAATAAGGTCCGAATTCAAGGCAGACAGTCGAATGAGAATTGTGCTGGAAGCCGGACCCCTTCCGCATTGATGCAGTGATCCCGTGTCTCAAAATCGAGACGTGGGACACCCAAGTTCCTAGTAAGGCTGGCTCTCTACAAGACAAACGGAACAGCTTTTTCATATCTAAACGCAGAAAGGCCGCCCCGACTGGGACGGCCTTTTGGTGAGAGAACCAAGGTTGGTTGATTAGTCGCCGGCGACGGGCTCGGGTTCCTTGCGGGCAACGGGCTTGGCGGGGGCGATGGCGTCGAGGCTCACGAGGCCCTCGACCGGCTTTTCGCCGAGCACGTGCTCGCGATAGAGCTTGGCCATGCGGGCGTTCTCCGCATCGGACTTCACCTTGGTGTCGCGGGCGCGGATACTTTTCTTCGCGGGCGTTCTTGGCGATGCCGAGTTTGTCGAGCGTGTGGTTGGCTTCGGAGTTGACGTGCTCCATGTTGAGGTCGAGCTCGTGGCCCACGTGGGTCATGCCGACCTTCTTGCCGCCGGCGAAGATTTCGTGACGGCCGTGCTCCTCATACCACTTGGTGAGGGTGGCGGTCATGTGCATCTTCTCGATGATGTTGCGCCAGCCCACGCCGGTGTTGTACGCGCAGAAGCTGATCTCGCCTTCCTGCGTGGCGTAGGGAATGATGCACTGCTCGGTGCGGCGGAAGTCGTAGTTGAACAGATCCTGGAACCACATGCCGGCGATGAAGAGGAAGTTCCAGCGATCCTGAGCGGCGCTTCTGGATGTCCTCGATGGTGCGGTCGCCCTTGACGCTGCCGTAGTTCTTGCCGGTGGCGTTGAAGGTCTTGTCCATCTTCTTGAGCATGTCAGTGATCTTGAAGTGGGTGGGCGCCTGGAACGGATCGTAGTTGCGCAGGAGCGCGAGGCCGAAGCCGATGACCGAAAGCCACTTGCCGCGGGCGGCGTCGTTGACCTTGGCCAGATCCTTGGCCACCTTGTTCATGTTGAGGAAGGCGGTGACGGGCGCCGCTTCCTTGGTTTCCTTGTCGATCATCAGCGCCATGCCGATGCCGCAGTTGGGGTGGCATCCGCAGGAGAGCTGGCCCCACTCGGCGGTCGGCCCGTGAATCAGATCGGCCCAGTCAGAGAAGGTGCTCATGAAGCTGATGGGGAACCAGTCGCGCTCGGGAACGCCGAGGCCGACCTGGTTCTTGACGTCGTGCGCCATGTGCGAGAGCGTGTAGCGCTGGGCGAGCGGCGCTCTTCGGTGATGTCTTCGTCGCGGCCGGTAAAGCTGACCGGCTGGAAGCTGAGGAAGCTGATCTTCTTGGGGTTGTCGAGCGCGAACTCGATGATGCGGCCGACCTGCTCGTTGTTGATGCCGTTGATGATGGTCGTGACCGGGACGATTTCGACGCCGGCTTCGTGCAGGTTGTTGATGGCCTGCAGCTTCACGTCAAACAGGTTGCCGACCTTGCGGTGCGAGTTGGCAGCGTTGCCGATGCCGTCGAACTGGAGGTAGACGTAGCGGAGACCGGCTTCGGCAGCGGCGCGGCAGAGTTCCTTGCTCTTGGCGAACTCGATGCCGTTGGACGCGGCCTGCACGCTGTTGTAGCCAACCTTGCGCGAGTAGGCAACGGCGTCAAGGAAGTAGGGCGACAGCGTCGGCTCGCCGCCGGAGAACTGAACGCTCATCTGCCGCCGGGGCTTGATGGTGATGGCGTTGTCGAGCATGGTCTTGATTTCGTCCCACGTGAGCTCGTGGACGAAGCCGACCTGGTTGGCATCCATGAAGCAGGGATCGCACATCATGTTGCAGCGGTTGGTGAGGTCGATGGTGAGCACCGAGCCGCGGCCGTGCGTGACGGTCGACGTGCCGTGGTTGTGGAGCTTCTCGTCGCCCTCGCCGTGGGCGCGGATGTCGCGGCCGGGGAAGCTCTCTTCGAGGTGCTTGAAGAAGGCCGGGTCGATGGACATCACGTCTTCGAAGTGGCCGTGCTTGGGGCAGTCCTTGACCATCAGGATCTTGCCGTCGCGCTCGATGATCTGGGCCTTGATTTCGCCGACCTTTTCGTTGAGCAGGACTTCGTGGGGCAGCTTGCCGTCGAGGATCTGCTTGCGGATCTCGGGTACGCACTTGGGACAGAGCGAGTCAGTGGTGCGCGGCCAGCCGAGGGGCGGCTTCTCCTTCTGATAGCTCTTCAGCAGGGGCTTGTCGCTCCACTTGGGGGTAAACGACGGGTTGGGGCTGATGCGGTTCAACCGCTCATAGACCACCCACGCGCCCTTGGCCGCGTAGACGGCGGCTTTCTCGGCGTACTTTATCGCTTTGGACATTGCCTGCGATCTCCTTAAGAAAGAATGCGTCTGCGCTTTGGCGTCTGGCGAGACTCTCGGCGACGTGGACTGCCGGCAAGGGCCTAAAAACTCAGTACAAGAGTAATCAGGGTGGCCGGTCAATCCAACGCGGGTGCAGCGAACGGCGAGAATTGGAACCTGAATGGTGATCGGAGTGGGGTCGAATGGGAGTATGGAGCGACCGCTGGTAATCACAAACGCATTGGCTTGCAATGGTTTACCGGCTTGGTCGTTAGCCGGTGCGGAGGGCTCGATGCCGCTTCGGTTTGGGCGACCTGGTTGATGATGCGCTGGACGAGGACGACGCGGACGTGGATGTGGCTGGCGACGTCGGGGAGGAATTCGGTGATGAAGTTGTCGATCGGAGCGAGCGGCGAGGCCGGTGACGTAGCGTTGCGCCGTGGAGGATAGGTCGGTTTCGATTCCAGGAACGTAGAGATTGACTGATCTCAGAGTTGATGGCGAAGCCGATGAAGGTGGCGTAGTTGGGCATGCCTTTGCCGTTGTCGCCCTGCGTCCAGTAGACCGAAGGATGGAATTGAGGATGCGGCGCGGGATGGAGGCGTGGGGCATGCGGTGATAGTGCGGGTCCTGATGAACAATGGACGGGATGAGGAAGGTGCCGAAGAATTCGCCCTGGATGTCTTCGGTGTATGCGACTCCAACGTTTTTGGAAAAGCCCTTCAAACCGGGGCCGTATGGGGTGTGCGAATCGGAGCCTATTGAAATGGCAGCAGTGCCAAGGATGGTAATTGCGTTGAAAGGATCGAGGAGATTTCGAACCGCCATTTCACCCTTCTGTTTCGGAGTAAGCGGAGCGGCATGAGGTTCGCTGATAAAGCGGGAGAAGGGATTGATGATCGAAGGCGGGCACGGGGACGGCTCTATCTGAAGGACTTCAGATCGCGGAGGCTCGGCATCTGGTTGAGTGGGTGCGACGCCCGCGACCCGGGGGCTGAGAGTGGCGGTAGTGGAGACAAGCGCGGTACCGGCGGATTGGCTTCTGGGAATTGTGTGGCAAGGGGCCTGTTTGGCGTCCTCATAATCGATTTGGGGAAGGGGCGCATCAGGCAGAGGAGACGCCAGGCTGACCAGTGGGGTCAGCTGAGCCGGCGGAATCTGCGCCGTGCCGGTTGCGGCAAAGAGAAGATGCAGGAGAAATCGAAGAAAGAAGATAGGTTGCGTGCGTCGAAGTGGCGGCAGGCGCGAGATTCTTTGGCATCGTTATTTCATGATTCGATGAGTCTCCCAAAGAAGTGGCCCTCGCTTCCGAGAAACGGACCCGAGCTTAGAGTCTGGAAGTGCGACCGGCGGTCATTCGCATGACAGATATGAGGAGTTGCGGCTCGCGGATCCGGCGTCTCCATTTATGTCGGACGCGATTTCTCGAGGAAAGGTGACCCCGGGCAGGGCAGAAGGCTGGAGTCGCGAAGGAGCAGACACGGAGAGCGAGGGACGAAGAGTGTGGATTGGGCCGACTGTTGAACTTCGTGGCACATCGAGGCGTAGATGAGGGAGAGTAGCGTTGACGCATGATTCCGCGCGCTCCAGACTAGAGACGAGGCATGTGCGTATGAGTGCGTATCCCCCTCCACCTCCGGGTCCTTTCGGGGTGGGTCACAGACTGGAAGAGGCGATTGAACTGATCGAGATGGAACTGCGTCATGCGGTGGCTTATGTGAATGACGCTGTGATTCCGCAGGTTCGAAGCGAATCGATTTCGGCGATGCGCAAGGTTTCAGATACGCTGCGCAGTCTGGCCGACCGTATGGAAGAGTCGCCCCAGGGACGAAGACCTGTCCAGGGGGACCCCAACAACCAGCCGAAGGGCCCGCAAGGCTGATGACACGGACGAGCATTTCGCGCGCGCGAAGGTTCGCATGCGCACTGGGGCCGGCGCTGACACTGCTGATTGCGGCAGGTTGCGGACACCACAAGAAGCCGACGTCCCTGCCGCCGGTTGCAACGGCGCCGCCGCTTACGTATCCCGCGCCGTCGAGTCCGGGTCCTGCGGCTGGGGCGCCGGCCACGGCGAGCGGGCGAATTCCGGTCACGGCCGTTCCAGAGGGTGGAGTGAGCAGGGATGACAAGGAGTTCATCCTGGAGCACCGGCCCATTTTGAGCGAGGTGGGGCTGGCGACGTGGTATACCGCACCGTACAAGGGAAGAAAGTCTGCGAACGGGCAGGTATTCACCGACGAGGCGTTGACTGCGGCGCATCGCACGCTGCCGATGGGGTCGCTGATCGTGGTTACGAATCTGACGACGAGGCAGGCTTCGGCGATGCGCATCAGCGACCGGGGACCGTTTGTGCCGGACAAGATTCTGGATCTGACGATCGCGTCTGCCAAGTCAATCGGGGTTTATCGGAGCGGGATGGCGCGGGTGCGCATCGACGTGTACCAGACGCCGAAGCCGATCGACACAGGGGGGCGCTGGTGCGTGCAGATTGGTCCGCTTGCGACGGAAAAGAAGGCGATCAAACTGAAAGAGGAACTGCTGGACAAGTATCCGGCTTCGCGCGTGATCGAGTTTCCGGGTGAAAACAGCTATTGGGTGCGGATCCGGCCGGCGGGAGACGATCGCGAGCAGGCGGAGGCAATTGCGCGGCGCCTGGATCCACCGGAGGGTGCGGCTTATTTGACAAGGCTGGATTGAAGAGAAGCGGGGACCGAGGGAATAGAGACGCACTGAACTTTTCGAATTCAATTGCAATCACATGCGGATTCGCCTTAATGTGGGGCCGTTCAGTTGAACGGAGGGCGCAATGGCGGCTGAGGTTTCGGTGATGCAGGGGACAGGGGTGCGGCAAAACTACCTGGCGAACGTCGTGGCTGGGGTCGCGTGTTTTTTGCTTGAGGCCGGCTGGTACTCCTACTTCATGAATACCTGGTTGAACGGCATTGGGCGCACCAAAGAGTGGCTGGTGAGTTCGGGAATGAATCCCGCGATTCAGTACGCGACGGCGGTGGTGATGGCGGTGTTGATGGCCACAGCGATTTCTTACTTCACGCAGCTTACGGGACCCGCAGACGGTGTGGCGCGGAATCAAGACGGGCGCGCTGCTGTGGGCGGGCTTCATGTTCACTGCGTTGTCGACCGAGTATATCTTCGAGGTGCGACCTCTGAGCCTGTGGGCGGTCAATACGGGGTATTGGCTGCTGGGGATGATGCTGATGGGGGCGATTGTGGGCGGGTGGAGGAAGAAGGTTAGCTAAGTAGGGCCCTGTGCTCCGCTCTTAATGACATGGGCATCTAGAAGCGCTGACGGAGAAGCAAATGCAGGTCCTTCGACTCCCTGCGCTTCGCTACGGTCGCTCAGGATGACAGCGGTGCTTATGTGGTCTCCCAAGGTCTCAGAATCGAGACCTGGGGCACCGGCACCCGGCTACGGTCGCTCAGGATGACCGCCTTGTTATGTTCGCCCCTAGTCCGGCGGGGGGTAGAAGGGGAGTTTTTCGTTCTTCTCGTTGGCGCGGCGGATGGTGATGTCGCTGAAGAGGAGTGCGGGGGCGAGCACGGTGGTTGGCACTTCGCCGGAATAGTTGGCGACCCACAGGTCCTTTCCGGCGGCTGTGAGGCTTGAGCGGAGGGCGCGCTGGTCGAGATCGTCGAGAACGGCGCCGCGCACCAGTTCGCGCTTGCCGTCGAGGTCGATGCGAAAGAGCAACCGCGGGGTTGCTTCTGCGCCAAGCGTGGGGACGAAGTAGGCGTTCTTGAGGCCGCGGTCTTTCGCGAGAGCTAAGAGCCTGGCGTTCAATTCTTCATCCGACAATCCATTCTGCGTGGTTACTTTCAAAACGCCAGTGACAGGGCGGGCCGCTCCTGCGGCGCCCGCGCGCCCGTGACCATTGGACTGAGGGAAGTCGCGTACGGGGACGCGGCCGATGAGGTAGTTGTCGAGACGTCCGTCGGTGACAAGTTTGACCGCTTGTGCGGCGACGCCTTCATCGTCGACGTCATAGGAGCCGACGAGGCTTTTTCCCGCGAAGCTTTTAAGGGTCGGATCGTCCACGACATCGAAGGAATCAGGCAGGATGCGGCCGTGCAGGCTGGATGCGAATGTACCGTTGGTGCGCGCGCCGGTACCAAGCCTGGGGCGCGTGGCGGCGACTCCCGAGGACAATAGTGAGCGCATGGTGTCAGCGCCGGCGTCAGAACTGAGCAGGACGGGACCGTGATACTCCTCGTCGACGAGAGGCGCTTTGCGCAGATCGGCAAGTGAAGCGATGAGCTTGATGGCGTGCTGTCGAAAAGCGTCGGGGCTGTCGAGGTCGTTGAGCGTGACCCCGGTGGTGGCGTAGGAACGATCGAGATGCATTCCATCGGCGGCCTGAGAGCCGACTCCGATGGACTCCTGGTAAAGGCTCGAGGATTTGCGGACGATGGCGCCTTCGCTGGTGACGAGCCAGATGGTTGTGACGCGCGCGTGGAACGAGGCAGAGGAGAATTGCACGTCGTGCTGCGTGGCGCTGACCGAAGGGTCGCTGCGATAAAGGCCGCTGTCCTGGGCGACGCGGTTCGTCCAGGAGGCTTCGTCGACGGCGAGCTTAAGCGGCGCCGCGAGAGAGATGAGCGGCTTTTCGCGGCTGAAGTCGTCGGCTTGGGGAGGGGTTTGCACCTGCTTGAGATCCGCCTGCTTTTGGGCATAGGCGGCTAGCGCGGCCTTGTAAGCCTGATCGGTGCCATTCCAGAGAGTGGAGCGCAGTGCGACGGGGTCGTCGTCGAGCGAGGTGAGCTCGAATGCGCCGTCGCCGCGCGCAGTGGAGCTGTCGGTTTTGTAGTCGCCGACGCGGACAGTGATGCGTGCGATGCGCGAGTGGTTGCGCTGGGCGCCCTGGCTTGCGCCGAAGGCGGCGCGGGTTTCGAAGTCGCTGACTTCTGCGACGCGGTACTGGATGAAGAAGGGCTTCTGGAAGCCGGGGAGCTGAAGAGAGGCCATGCTGCGGTCGAGTTCGGTGAGCATGGCTTTGAGTACGGGGTCTTTCTCGGCGTCAGCGCGGGTGGGCTGGGCGATCGTTCTTGCGGAGAAGGTAGAGATGACGAGCAGGAAGATGAGGGTGGCAATCGCGGTGGCGCGCGCAGAAGGCGACCGCAGATCCTTCGACTTCGCTGCGCTTCGCTCAGGATGACAGACCGCATTCTTGCGCGCGGGATGACAATGCATTTGTTGTTTCATCGGGGCTCCTTGGTTGTGGCGGGAGCGCTGGGAATGGGAAGGATGGGTGGGCGGGCGGTGCCTTGCTGCTGGCGCTGGGTTTCGATCTCGCTGACAAGCATGGCAGGGGCGACGGCGCTGACGGGGACGGTGCCGGACTCGGCGCCGCACTCGCCGTTGAAGACTTCGCTCTTGTCGCTGGTGGCGAGGATGCGCTTCATGGCGGCGAGCGGTGTGCCGACGATGCTTACGCCGCGTACGAGTTCGTCGGGGCGGCCATCGACGTAGACGCGCCATACGACGAGAGGAATCACCTGAAATGCCTGCGGCGAGTTGCGTGTGGTGACGGCGAAGCCGGAGGAGATGTCTTCAAAGTACAGGCCGTAGGGTTTGCCCTGCTTCTTTGCTTCTTCGATGAGCTGCTTGCGCAACTCGGCTTCGGGAAAGGTCTTTGTCGATGTGACGATCAGGTTGCCCTGGCGACCGGTGGGCATGCGGCCGGTTTGCGCGCGGCCGTGACCGTTTGAAGCAGCAAAGCTTGCGATGGGAAGGCGCGACATGAGGAACGTCTTGAGCACGCCATCCTGAATTAGATCGACGCGGCGCGCTTTCTGGCCTTCGTCGTCGAAGGCGTAGCTGCCGCTGAGCCAGGTGCTATCGAACGTGCTGACGGTGGGATCGTCGGCGACGGAGAGGAAGGTAGGGAGCACCGGCTTGTTGAGTTCCTTGGTAAAGGTCTGGCCTTCTTCGTCGCCGCGCTGGCGCTGACCTTCGAGGCGATGACCTAGCACCTCATGAAAGAAGACGGCGGCGGCGCGGCCAGAGAGAATCGCAGGACCGTCGAAGGGCTCGGTGACCGGGGCTTTGCGGAGTGACTCGAGGCTCTTGCCGAGCTCATGCACGGCGGATTCCATTGCGGCCTGGGAAGGCAGGCCTTCGATGGTCTCGGCTTCAAATGTCTGCGCGCGGAACATGTCCATTCCATCGTCGGCGCGGGTGACGGCGAGCATGACGACACGTGCCCGCATGTGCGGCGCAACAACCTGCGAACCTTCAGAGGAGGCGTAGTAGTCAGTCTCGTTCTGGGCGGTGAGCATGACGAGGTTCTGATAGACGTCTGGGTAGTCGCGGAAGATGCGAGAGAGCGCTCGGACGCGCTGCTCCCAGGCGGCGCGGTCGACGGAAACAAGCGGCGCGGGCTTGCCAATGGAGGTTTGCGGCTGTTCCTGGCTGAAGTCGGGCGAGGAGTCTTCTTCTTTGGCGCGGACCTGGGCTTCTGTTTGGACGCGCAGATAGTTGTCCATCGCGGTGCCGTAGCCAGTGTTGGTGGCGAGCCAGAACGTGCGGGCAAGAGCCTCGCGGTCATCGGTGAGAGGGAGTTGCAGGCTGTTGACGGCGGAGCCCCGGTGATTGCCGTGAGTATTGTCGAGTTTGGGGTTGCCCAGGCGGACCTGCACGTCGGCGATGCGGACGTGGTTCGCGGAGCTTTCAGCCAGCGCTCCGTATTGCGCGCGGATCGAGATGCTGCTTGAGTCGGAGACCGAGTAGCTGAGGAAATAGGGCGGAAGCTGCTTGTCGGCGTCATGCGTGCCGGGGCCCGGACGGCCGAGCGAGGTGAACGCGCGTTGCAACTCGGCGGTCATGGTGTCGAGAAGGACCGAGCCGGAGCGGGGTTGCTGCGCCGCAGCCACGGCCGGCAGAAGGATCGTGAGAAACATGGAGGCCGCGCAGACCATGAGCCTGACGGAGAGCCGCCTATCGGCGGAAATGGGATTGGTCATACGCTGGAAGGGCTGATCAACAGCATCTCTTAGGCTGATTGTCGCAGAGTCTGCTGCCTGGATGGAAATGGAGCAGAACGACGAAACGTATAGCGCAACAATGCCTGGATCGGGTAGAAGATTGGACAGACTGCGAAAAGCGATTGCGAGGTGCCTGTGAGTTTTGTGCGACGTGGCGTGACAGCATTTTTCTTTTTCATTGCGATATTTGCTTCTGTTCCGGGCTTGAGGGCGGACCAGAGTGGAGCTCCGGCGGCGACGCAGGCGCCGGCTGCCACGACCCAACAAGGCGGCGCGGACCAGCAGGCGTATCATTTGCCGCCGGACAAGCTGGCCAAGGCGATCGCTCTCAGCCGCGTGCGGAGCGTGCTGCACTTTACGGGCGCTATATGGGGCTTCGTTGTGTTGTGGCTGCTGCTGGCGACGCGCGCGGCTGCGGGACTGGAAAAGTGGGCAGGTCAGGTGTCTCAGAAGCGCTGGGTGCAGGGGCTGTTGTTCTTTGCCGCTCTTATCGTGGTGCTGACAGGGGCCAGCCTGCCTCTGGATATGTATGCGCAAAGCGTGAGCCGCAGCTATGGCATCAGCGTGCAGGGGTGGGGAAGCTGGTTTGGCGATCAGGGGAAGGCGCTGGGGCTTTCAGTGGTTTTCGGGTCGCTGGTGATGTTGTTTTTTCAGTGGATCGTGCGCCGCTGGCCGCGGCGCTACTGGCTGGGAGTGTGGGTGGCGACGCTGCCTTTGCTGGTGCTGGTGATCTTTGTGTCACCGCTGCTTGAGCCGATCTTCAATAAGTTTGAGCCACTCGCGAAGAACCATCCGGTGCTGGTGGATGAACTTGAGAAGGTGGCCGCGCGCACGGGCACTGACATTCCGCCGGAGCGGATGTTTCTGATGAAGGCGAGCGAAAAGACGAACGGGCTGAATGCCTACGTGAGCGGAATCGGCTCAACCAAACGCATCGTGGTGTGGGACACGACCGCCGGGCGGGTTCCGGACGACGTGGTGATGTTTGTCTTCGGGCATGAGAGCGGACATTACGTGCTGAATCATATGCAGAAGCTGATCGCGCTCATGGCAGTTCTTTTGTTCTTTCTTTATTGGGGGTGTGCACGGTTTGCGGAGTGGCTGGCAGGGCGCTTCGGGGAGCGGTGGAGACTGGACAGGAATGCGCCTCTTGCGTGCCGCGCGGGATTTGTCGTTCTGCTGTTTGCGATTTCACTCGCAGGCTTCGTAATCGAGCCGCTCGTCAACACCTTCAGCCGGCACTTTGAGCACGAGGCGGACGTGTATGGGCAGGAGGCGGTTCATGGCCTGATCCCCGATCCGCAAAAGACTGCCGTTGCGGGTTTCAATGCGCTGGGCGAGGCGTGGCTTGAGGATCCCAATCCCAGTCCGCTGATTGAGTTCTGGGAGTATAACCATCCGTCAGTGAAAACGCGGGCGAATTTTGCGGCGCACTATGACCCGTGGGCGAATGGGGGGAGAGGGCAGTTTTTCGAGAAGTGAGTGGAGCGACCGTGAGACCAGGACCAGGCCGTATAGATGAATAGGTTGGTTCGGATACTGGATTCCCAAGGGATTGTGGCGGTGCCAAGCAACTGCAGGTCCTTCGACTACGGTCGCCGTAGCGACCTCCGCTCAGGATGACCACTTTCTTTGTTGTAGATTCAAAAACTCAGCAGGCTGCTACATATCGATACAGCCTGGGGACTGGGGAAGCGCGGGATTGGGGGATCGAATAAAATGAGGGCATGGTGGTGCTTCCTCCCGTTTCGTCGATTCTTGCTTCTGCTGCCGGCCTCGTGGCCGTCACGATGTGGCGGTTGCGCGAGGCGCGGAGCGCGGTTTCTCTGAGGAAGATTGTCATTCCACCGCTGGGGATGGCGACGGGATTCTCGATGTTCTTTGTGCCGGCGTTTCGGATTCCTCTGGGGTGGGCAGGCATTGCATTTGTGATCGGGGCCTCGGCGCTGTCGCTGCCTCTGCTGCTGACGACGCGGCTGGAGCGCCGGGGAGACGTGGTAATGATGAAGCGCTCGAGCGCCTTCCTTGCCGTAATTCTGGTCCTTGCGGCAATCCGCTTCCTGGCGCGCGGGTACTTTGACACCATTTTGACCGCGGAACAAACGGCCGGGATCTTCTTCATCCTGGCTTTCGGCATGATTATCTGTTGGCGCGTGAAGATGCTGGTGGATTTCCGCAGGCTCACATCGGAGTTTCACGCCAGCGCTGTTTAGGCTCCTCAGAGATGCACGGTCGTGCCTCCCGTACAATCTGCCTATGCAATTTCTATCGATGTCGCGGAGACGCACGGACGCATTTCCACCTGAAGCATTCACTGCTGAACTGATGGCGCATGAATCGCGGCGCGTGAAGGAACTGTACGCGGCGGGCATTCTCAGGCAGATCTGGTTGCGGGGCGACCTGCCGGGAGCGGCGATTCTATGGGAGGCCGCGGGCGAGGCAGAGGTGCGGGAAGCTATTGGCAGTCTTCCCATCTTCACGGCGGGGATGCTGGAGTTGGTCGCACTCGTACCGTTGCGGCCTTATCCGGGATTTGCGGCGAAGTAGGGCGGCAAGTGCGATTCTGACCTCATTTCGGTGCGACGGCGGGTCGGCTTTTCCTCATTCCCGCGATGGGAGCGCGAAGTCGTACACTAAGGTTTCGCTGTTTTCATAAGGAGATCCTTCCATGGCTTATCCCACGAATTACCGCTATACACGCGAACATGAGTGGATTTCGCTCGACGGCAAGATCGGCACGATCGGCATCACGGACTATGCCCAGAACTCGCTGGGGGACATTGTCTATGTGGATGCGCCGAAGGTGGGCGATTCCGTTACTGCGAATGCGACATTCGGGTCGGTGGAGAGCGTGAAGGCTGTGAGCGATCTTTACTCGCCGGTGTCGGGGACGGTGACGGCTGCGAACGAAGAGCTGAAGACCGCTCCGGACAAGATCAACGAGGCTCCACACGAGGCCTGGATCATTAAGGTCGAGCTTTCCGATCCGGCGGAGTTCGAGAAGCTGCTGGATGCCGCGGCGTACGAGAAGTTCGTCTCGGAAGAGACGGGGGCGTAATCCAGCTGCCAGCTTCCAGCTCCTAGCTTCTAGCTCTTTCGCAGTAACATGGCAGCATCGGCTTCAAGGCTGTGATCTCGGAGATTCATACGCTCAATACACCTGCTTCAGCTAGAAGCTAGAAGCTAGAGGCTAGAAGCTGACATGCGCTACCTTCCCAAATCGCCGGCCGAACGCGAGCAGATGCTTGCGGAGATCGGCGCGCAGTTCCATCGACGATCTTTTTGCAGTGATTCCTGCCGAGTACCGGCTGAATCGCGACCTGATGTACCGCGCCAGCAGGCCGAGAGCGAAATCATCGACTACTTCCGCGCCGCAGGGCAGAAGAATGCCACCGATTATGCGAGCTTTCTGGGTGCGGGCGCGTATCGCCACTACCGGCCGGTGATTATTGATGCGCTGGTGCAGCGCGGCGAGTTTCTGACCAGCTACACGCCGTACCAGCCGGAGATCACGCAGGGAACACTGCAGGCGATCTTCGAGTTCCAGACGATGATCGCCGAACTGACCGGCATGGATGTGGCCAACGCCAGCATGTACGACGGCTCGACGGGCGCCGCCGAAGGCGGTGATGATGGCGGTGCGCGTTACGGGACGGCACAAGGCAGTGGTGGCGCGAACAGTGCATCCGGAGTATCGCGAGGTGCTCGCGACGTACGCGAAGCATCAGGGATTGCCGTCGACGCTGGTCGGATACGACGCGAAGACTGGCCGCCTGGATCTGGCCGCGCTCGAAGCAGCAGGTGACGGAGGAGACGGCGGCGGTGCTGGTGCAGAGCCCGAACTTCTTCGGCGTGATCGAGGACATTCCGGCGATTGCGGAGATTGCGCACAAGAAGGGCGCGCTGCTGATTGTGTCGATTGCCGAGGCGGTATCGCTCGGCGTGGTGCGGCCGCCGGTGGAGGCGGACATCGTGAGCATGGAGGCGCAGTCGTTTGGCGTGGCGCTCAGCTACGGCGGCCCGTTCTGCGGCGTGATTGCGGCGAAGGAGCAGTATCTGCGGCAGATGCCGGGGCGGCTTGCGGGGCAGACGGTGGATGGCGACGGGAATCGTGGGTTTGTGCTGACGCTGTCAACGCGCGAGCAGCATATCCGGCGCGAGAAGGCGACTTCGAACATCTGCACGAATCAGGCATTGGTTGCGCTGATGGCGACGATCTTCCTGACGGTGTACGGCAAGGAAGGAATTCGCGAACTGGCGGAGCACAACCTGGCGAAGGCTGCATACGCGGCCGAGGCGCTTGCAGGTCAGCCGGGAACGAAGCTTCTGTTCAAGGGTGCACCGCGGTTCCACGAGTTTGTGTTGAAGACGGCGGAAGGCGCCGGCGCTGTGGTCAAAGCGGCTGCTGGACGAAAAGATTGTCGGCGGTGTTGAGTTGAGCCGGTGGTATCCGGAGTTGGGCAATGCGACGCTGTGGTGCGCGACGGAAGTGAATACGCGGGAGCAGATTGATGCTGCGGCGAAGGTGCTGGCGGCTGGGCTGGTGGAGGCGTGAGTGGCAGGGACTAGCGATTAGGGACGTAGGGACTAGGGACTAGGGACGAGGGACTAGGGACTAGGGACTAGAAAAGGACTCAGGGGCTGTGACCCCGGCGAGATTTCGGATTGGTTTTGTGTGCGGGCCGAAGCCCGTACCCTTCACAGCGGTTGAGAGTTTGCGGGGCACAGAGAATGGCAGCGAATGCAGAAATGAAGGGACCATCCACGACGGGCAAGGTTCGTCCGCACCAGACGCAGAACGAGGGGCTGGTCTTTGAGAAGTCTTCGCCGGGCAAGAACGCGCGTACAAGCTGCCGCCGCTCGATGTGCCGGCGGTTGATGCCGCCGCAGTTGCTGGGCGATGCGCATCGCAAGACGCCGGGGCTGCTGCCTGAGCTGAGCGAGATCGAGATCATTCGCCACTTCACACGACTCTCGACGTGGAACTACGCGATCGATCTGGGGATGTATCCGCTGGGCTCGTGCACGATGAAGTACAACCCGCGCGTGAATGAGTTTGTGGCCCGGATCGAGGGGCTGGCAGAGGCGCATCCTTACCGGCCGGAGTCGCTGGCGCAGGGCATTCTCGAAATCATCGATCTGCTGCAGAAGTGTCTGCTCGACATCACCGGCATGGAGACGATCACGCTGCAGCCGGCGGCGGGCGCGCACGGCGAGTTCACGGGAATCCTGCTGGTTCGCGCGTGGCATGAGTCGCAGGGAAATGCCGCGGAAGAAGGTGCTGATTCCGGACTCGGCGCACGGCACGAATCCGGCGACGGCGGCGATCTGCGGTTACGCGGTGGAGAATCTGAAGTCGAATGCCGATGGCGGGATCGATCTGGAAGCGCTGGAGCGGCAGGTTGACGAAGAGACCGCTGCGCTGATGCTGACCAATCCGTCGACGATTGGCGTTTTCGAAAGCCAGATCCACAAGATTGCCGACATCCTGCACGCCAAGGGCGCGCTGCTCTATATGGATGGCGCGAACATGAACGCGCTGGTGGGCAAGGTGCGACCGGGCGATTTCGGCGTCGACGTGATGCACCTGAATCTGCACAAGACGTTTTCGACGCCGCACGGCGGCGGCGGGCCGGGATCGGGTCCGGTGGCGTGCAAGGGGTTCCTGGAGCCGTTTTTGCCGACGCCGGTTCTTGTGCAGGACGAAGGACGGCGCGCAAGCACTGGGACTACGACCGGCCGAAGTCTGTGGGGCGGGTGCGCGCGTTCTACGGCAATGTCGGGCATGTTCATTCGCGCGCTGGCATACATCCTGGCCAACGGGCCGGATGGGCTGCGGCAGACCACGGAAGATGCGGTGCTGAACGCGAACTACATTCGCAAGAAGCTCGAAGACCTATACGAGCTGCCATACAAGACGCCGTCGATGCACGAGGTGGTTTTCAGCGACAAGCGGCAGGCGGCGAAGGGCGTGAAGACCGGCGATATCGCCAAGCGGCTGATCGACTACGGGTTCCATCCTTACACGGTGAGCTTTCCGCTGATCGTGCACGGGGCGCTGATGATCGAGCCGACGGAGAGCGAGTCGCTGGAGGAACTGGACCTGTTCATCGACGCAATGCGCTCGATTGCGCGGGAGGTGGAGGAGACGCCGGAACTGGTGAAGTCGGCGCCGCACTCGACGCGCGTTTCGCGGCTTGACGAGGTGCAGGCGGCGCGGAAGCCGATTCTGCGCTGGCGGCCGACAGGGAATTAGGTACCACGTAAGTTGCTGTGTCTGCCGTAGAAAAGCTCATAGTTCGTTGCGAAATGCGGCTTGCTGGTAACTAGCGCGGGATGTGACTGTCCCGCTCGAGAGGTTACTGCAAGCCTTTCGTTATGTGCCGGATCTCGGACATTTCAATTGCTTTCCGATCCGGCAAAATTCAATAATCATGTTCTCAGAGGGTTGATCGCATCGATGCTCGGGCTCCGTGCGACGGTATGTGAAGTGCGTGAAGCGCGAATCTCGCGGCCGGATAAGTTGCGGTGCCTGGAGGTCGACGATGAAATTTCAAAAGGATGAGAACGGCCAAACGCTGGTACTGACGGCGTTGAGCATGGCCATACTGCTTGGTTGTATGGCGCTGGCGCTCGATGTGAGCCTTCTGTTCCGGGCCAGGCGAAGGGTGCAGACCGCAGCGGATGCGGCGGCGATCGCGGCAGCCCTCAAGTATTACTACGGCGGGACTTCGACGCAAGTCACGGCTGCTTCAAATTCAGCTGCCACCGCCAACGGGATCACCGACACCAACCAGGTGGCGACGACGATTGGCCCGACACTTGGGAGCCATCTGGGCTCCGAGTATGTACAGGTGATCATCACGCAGCCGAATCCTACGATATTCATGTCGACGTTTGGGCTGCTGTTCGGGAGTACCAGTTCCTACAATCCGTTGAATGTTGCCTCCAGGGCGGTCGCCGGGATCACTCCAGGCGCGACCTGCATGTATGCGTTGGATAAGACGGCAAAAGACGCACTGGATGTCCAGGGAGCGGCTGTGATCAATGCGCCGCATTGCGTGATCCAAGTCAACTCAAGCGACAATACTGCCCTGTGCACTACGGGGGCAACGCGACGATCAACTCCGACGGAATTCGAATTGTTGGCGCGCAGAATCCGAGCGGAAAGTGCAACAAGAGTCAAGCGAACGCACAAACCGGCGTGAATTACGTGGCGGACCCGTTCGCCGGCTTGCCGAACCCTACCTGCACTACCGGTGCTGGCAATACATTTTCCGTTGGTGGCAGCAATCCGCAACTCAGCGGAACCCAACGCAGAACAAGGCAGGCACGACGGTTACGTTCCGACCTCGGCGACCAGACAAGCGGATGCGGCGGGACAACGACGACCGCTTCGGTGGTGTGTTTCAGCGGGAGCAATGTGACCGTTGCGGATGGGGTGACAATGGGCACGGCCGGCGGCAATTCGGTCTTTGTGTTTCAAAATGGCGTGAATCTTGGTTCCGCCACGATAAACGGAACTGTTGTTTTGGCTGGAGGAGGCTTTGGCCAGGGCAATACAGCTCTTGTGATGAAAGCTCCGTCGCACCGGGGCCACGTATAACGGAATTTCCCTGTGGGTGCAGTCCACGGCGTCGCCGACCTGCGCAGGTTCCTACAATTCCTTCAAGGGGACTCCGGCACCGGGGGGATGCCTTCAGATCCAGTTTGGCTCAGGCACCGCCAACCTTGATGGCATGATCTACGCGCCGGCTGCGGCGGTGTACATGCAGGACAACGGCGGAGCAACTGTTGTGAGCTCGATCATTGCGGATGAGATCTATGACAAGTCTTCAAGCCTCACAATTACGAACAACTATAACTATGTGCACAGCACGTCACCGCTGAATCAGGTTTCACTGGTGGAGTAAGGGGAGACTCTGATGATCAACAGCAGGCAACTTTCGCATAGAGCCATCAGATTGATGAGGCACGGGGAGACAGGCAACGCAATAGTGGAAACTGCGCTGACCTTTCCGATTCTGATTGCACTGCTGCTGGGTGCGGTGGAACTTGGAGATCTGGCTTTCAAATCCATTCAGGTGACGAGCGCGGCACGAGCGGCGGCACAATACGCGGCGATGAACGGCGGCAACTACATGGATACTCGTACCGGCGGGGGAATCCAGCTTGCCGCCGAAAACGACGCGCCCTGGGTCAAGCAGAAGTGCTCTTCGTTTACAGTCAACGTGTTATCACGAACATGCGCCTGTTCTGACGGCACCGCGTGCAGCGGCGCTGCCGGAACGTGGACCTGCACTAGCCCTGCAAAGCCAGTGGTGAATGTGGGCATCCAGACGACAGCCGTCTGTGCACCGGTGGCTTCTGTGCCGGGCCTTTTTACGGGGAGTTTTACATTGCATGGATACGCCGAACAGAAGGTTCTGCAGTAATGAGGGAGGGCAGGTGGGAAGTGCATCCTCGAGTGCCGAAAGGAGAGTCATGATGAGACAGCGGCGAAACACTCGCGGTGAAGAAGGTGCGGCCCTTGTCGAGATGACGCTCGTCTGTTTCTTCGTTTACCTCCCCATGCTTTTCGGCATTGTTCAAGTTTCATTTGCGTTGTATACCTACAATTTCATATGCGATGCCGCCCGGCAGGCCACTCGCTACGCCAGCGTTCGCGGCGTGGAGTCCTGCACAATTTCGTCCACATTTCCCGATTGCAATCTGAGTCCGACCAGCGGGGCCAATCCAACGAGCTCAGATGGCAGTGCCAGCCTTCAGACTCACGTCCAGAATATCGGTTATCCGGGAATGGATCCCAGCAAGCTGACCGTGACTACCACCTGGTGGAGCGCGAACGTAACGAACCCGGGAGACGGCACCTACTCCTACACTGACTGGAATACCCAATGTACAACTACTGACCTGAATGGCAACGCCTGCAACACGCCCGGAAATGCGGTGAAGGCGGTTATCACGTATCCCTATACACTCAGAATTCCCTTGATAAGGAGCTACACGATTACCCTGACCAGCACATCACAGATGGTGATCAACGAGTAAGGCAATGCGCCAAGCACAGGATTCGTATCCCTTCCTGCTTGAGATGCCATTTTTGGCGGACGACACCCCTTTCGGTGAACGGCAACTTCGCGACGGGTGATTTCGCGGTAATCGCAATCCCATTCTACGCCGCTGCTCGTTCAAGCGCACTTTCGGACAAAAACCGCCTTGATTTGTTCGCATATTCGGCTTGAATCGCAGGTATTTTTTGCGATGTGACGAAAAAGATACGCCATTTTATTTTGATGAGATAATAATTAGACATGCCGTAAGTGGGACTTTAGTAACCTAAAGGTAATTTAACTGTCTTGTTTGGAACCTCATTCATTACTAGAATCCACAACGAGTCCATGAATGGGCTTTTGAAGCCTTCCCCCGGGGTTCTCGGTCATTTTGTAGCTGCTCAGGTGAGCGTCTTTTCTTCGGTTCATTGGAAAGTTGCTCAGGAAGAAGGAAGCCATGAAGAGATTTTGCAACGAAGACGGCCAAGTGCTGGTGATGACAGTTCTTTGCATGGGAATTCTGATTGGGGCTCTCGGGATGGCAGTTGACGTGGGCGTGCTGTTCCGCGCCCGCCGCAACATGCAGATTGCGGCAGATTCGGCGGCCATGGCAGGGGCGACGGCGCTGTACTACGGCGGCAACGCGACGACCGCGGCCACTAACGCCGCAAGCACTGTGGACGCAGGCATAACCTCAAGCATGGTGACCGTTTCCCTCCCGTCGAGTGTGGGTGGAGTAACATGCGGCACCTGTGTGCAAGTCAATTTGTACAAGCCGACGGCCACCATTTTCATGCACACGTTCAGCAATATGTTTGGGGGCGACAACTTCGGTTTGGTCAATGTAGCGGCGAAATCGATCGCCGGTGCGCCGAGCACGGGCCTGGCCTGCGGATACATCATGAGTCCCACCGCCGACCAGGCGCTTTGGATTCACGGAGCCGGAGCGATCATTGCGCCGGGTTGCGGCATGTATGTGAATTCAAGCGCAGGCGATGCACTGTGCGTCACTGGAAAGTCCGGCAAATCGAACTTCGCCTGGGTTGATGTAGTCGGCCAGCAGGGGAGCGGAAACTGTGGTGGGACCATTAATTCGAGCCACCCAGGTAAATCTGAATTCCCCCGCGCAAGCCGCCCCGTACTCGAATCTGGCTGACCCGGCAAAGCAGTGTCAATCCTCGGGCGGGAGCGTCTCCGTGGTTTCGCCATCCGGGGGAACACTCACTGGGTCGATCCCAGGGCCCGGCTTCGGAAATGTTGCGTGCTACGGCGGGAGCGGCGGCGTTACCTTGAATAACGCAACACTCGGGCCTGGCGTATATGTCTTTACGACGGGAGTGACCGTCTCCGGGACTGATACGGTCGGAAACAACAGTCCGAGCGGTGGTGCGGTTGTGGCCGTGACCGGCGCCAGCAGTGCTCTCAACGTCCAAACCACTTCCACATTTAATATCTATGCCCCAACGCAAGGCGCATACAACGGGTTGGCGCTGTACCAGTCGGCTGCAGACCAAACCCAGATGACGCTCTCGTTTGGCAGCAGCGGTGCGACGTTTGACGGAATGATCTACGCTCCCGGCGCGGCGGTGGACCTTCATGACCAGGGCGGCACAGGCGTGACCACGAACTTTGGATTTGTGGTCGGAGAGCTCTACGACAACGGCAAGATCGATATCAACTTTACGAACTACAGCACCGCGCATCCAGCTACCTCGCCGTTCCGAATCATCACGCTGGTGGGATAGGGGGAATGAAATGACGAACAAGAGATCGATAAATCACTGGCTCAGGGCGGTACGTGACAAACAGGAAGGCCAGGCGATGGTAGAGCTGGCACTTTCCTTTTCGCTGCTGACCCTCTTCCTGATGGGTGCGGTTGAATTTGGGAGGGTGGTCTACTCGGCGATCGAGGTGTCAAACGCCGCTCATGCCGCGGTTCAATATGGCGCATCGAGCCGCTCGGCGTCTGCCGACTGGACCAAGTCGGGGACGACCTATTCCGGAGGCGTGGTGAATGCCGCGGTGGCTGATGCGGCGAATCTGAGCGGCGTGAAGGTCACATACATCAACACAGCCTGCACTTGCGCGAACACTGCCTATACGCCATCGAGCTGCTCGGATAACGCGACCTGCAACAACAACAACACATCGATTGTGGAAACCATCACTGTCAATACACAGGTTGGTTACACGCCCCTTTTTCAGTATCCCCGATCGGGTTCGTTTACGCTTAACGGCTCGGCGAGGCAGGTGGTATCGAACCAATGAACAGAGGCGCGCTCAAGAGTTTGCAACGGCTCCTTGCAGAGGATGAGGGAATCACCACCGTTGAGATGGGGATCTGCGCCAGCGTGTTGATGGCCATGCTGCTGGGCATTTTTCAGATTTCGGTGGCGGTTTACAACTTTCAACTGGTTGCCGATGCCGCTCGAGAGGGGTCACGATTTGCGATGGTTCGCGGTTCGAATTGCGCTACCTACCTGACCGCAGCATATTGTTCTCCATATGACTCGAGCCAGAACGGCGCAGACGGTGCGGATGTCTCGGGCTACGTGAACTCCCTGGGATATATAGGCCACAGCCAGTTGACCTCCTCGACGGCCTGGCTCACCGCGAGTACGACGACGCCGACGACGTGGAGCGCCTGCAGCTCGGGGACCTGCAATGCCCCCGGGAACATGGTGAAAGTGACTGTGACCTATAACTATCCGGTGAACATTCCATTCGTGCCGTCTATGACAATTCCGATCAAGAGCACATCCGCAGAAGTGATTGCGCAATAGCTGAAGATTAGACCGATTTCCTGAACGGCCGGCCCGCGCGTCACTCACGCGCGGGTTTCTTGTTGGCGGTGTTTTCCTGATTCAGGCGGGTTTATTCACACTATCCCTGGTCAGAGTTGGTGGTCAGATTCGGCCTAAACTTAGGTATGGCCACTATCCCCGACCTGACGAGCCTCGACGCGGGTCTGCCTGCAAACATCGACGCTGAAAAGACCATCCTGGGCGCGATCCTGCTGGACAACGCGGCCCACTCCGAAGCTGCGGAAAAGCTCGAGTCAGACGATTTTTCGCTCGACTCGCACCGCCGCATCTTCCTGCGCATGACGGAGTTGATGAACGAGCAGCGCGCGGTGGATATCGTGACGCTGGCCCACGAACTGGCTCGCGTTACAAGGAGATCGAAGTCGGTGGGCGGTGTGGCCTACCTGGCGTCGCTCACCGAGGGCTTGCCGTGCCGGCCGGTCATCGAGGACTACATCCGCATCGTCAAGGACAAGAGCCTGCTGCGCAGGCTCATGCTGATCTGCTCGGCGGCGATTGCGCGCGCGGCCGACCAGAGCGAGACGGCGCTTGAGGTGCTCGGCGCGGCCGAGCAGGCAGCTGCTCGAAGTCAGCGAGAAGGGCATTACGCGCGGCCTGCAGCCTCTGGACCAGATCGTCGCCAACTCGTTCGGATCGATCGACAACCTCTACAAAGCAGAGCCGCGAGGTTACAGGGCTGGCTACGAATTTTACCGAGCTGGACCGCATGACCAGCGGCCTGCAGAAGAGGCGAACTGATCATTATTGCGGCTCGCCCGTCGATGGGCAAGACGGCGCTTGCCATCAACATTGCGCAGAACGCGGCGATCAAGAGCACAGGCGACGGTGGCGGTCTTCAGCCTGGAAATGAGCAAGGAGTCGCTGCTGCGCCGCATGCTGGCCTCGCAGGCGTGGGTTGACCAGCGCAAGCTGCAGACCGGCTTTCTGGGCCGCGAGGACCATCAGAAGCTGCAGACGTGCGCTGGAGCAGCTTGTCGAGTCGCGGATGTTCATCGACGACAGCGCCGGCATCTCGCTGGCCGAGATGCGCGCCAAGGCGCGGCGGCTGAAGCAGACGGCGGGCGGGCTCGATCTGGTGGTGGTGGACTACCTGCAACTGATGTCGGCCACGCTGCCGTCGGCTGGCGGGAAGCGCTACGAGAACCGCACGCAGGAAGTGTCGGCGATTTCGCGCGGACTGAAGGCACTGGCCAAGGAACTGCACGTGCCGGTGGTGGCGCTGTCGCAGCTTTCGCGTGCCAGCGAGCGGCGCGGCGACGACAAGCGTCCGATGCTGAGCGATCTGCGCGAGTCGGGCTCGATCGAGCAGGATGCCGACGTGGTGGCATTCATTCACCGCGAGGCTTACTACAACCGCGACGAGGAGATGTCGGAGTCAGACAGGGCCAAGTCGGAGATCATTCTCGCCAAGCAGCGCAACGGCCCCACGGGCACAGTGCACCTGAACTTCATTTCGCGGTTCACGCGGTTTGATAATCCTGACGCGGGTCACGAAATGTAAGAGAGTAGGTGCTGCGAAATAGAGCGTAGAGCGGCAAATTGTCCACTCTACGCTCTTGCTTTTTGCGTTTCTCGCAATGCCAATCACCTGGAGATTCGCATCGGATTCTCTCTAACAGCTACTTTTCCGGAGGAAGCCCGCCGAGGTAGTAGACGCTGAGGTCGGGCGCGTTGTCAGCGAACTTTTGCAGCACAGGATTCGGAAAGCGGCGCAGATATGGAGGAGCCCAGCCAATCTGGTCGCCAGTGACAACCTTCGGGACTTCCTGCTGAACGCCGGAGGCTTGGACGAAAGGCGATGGATCAATCAGGCCATTGACCGAGAAGTTTACCAGGCGATGAATCCCTCCGTTGGCGTGTGCGTAGAGGTCAATATGATTGGCTTCGCCGAACTCAGCGAGAAGGGCCAAGGGAGCGAGCGCATAGAGGTGATAGTGCAAAGCGCGCTGTCCGCGAGCCATTTCAAGGGGTAGCTCCCCACTGGGCTTAACCTGGTCCACGCCGTTATCGTATGCAGCAATGGCCCAGTCAAAGTCGCTCTGGTTCTGCGCGACCACGGCGATGGCAGCCAGTTCCACGCCAGCCCAATAGAGATGGTTGTTCTGGGCATCACCGTGAGAGGTTTTTTTATGTGCGTCATAGTAGTCGCGGGTCTGTTGTCCAACGGCATGCATCCATTCGGCAATTTTGCTTTTCTGCTCGGATGAGACGAGGCCTGTGTCCTGCACCTTGAGATAGGCGATCGCGATCGCTCCCACCACCCATCCCTGCACGTAGTAGGCCTGATTGGACGACATATTACCGTTAAGCGCGTTTTCCTGGGCGAGGCTTGCGGTCTGCGCAATGGCGCATTGCGCGGCTTCGCGGGAACCGGTAGTACGGAAGGCGTCGGCGGCGCGCACCACGTCCAGACCGATCTGCTTCACGCCATCACTGCTTTTGCGGTAGGCCTCCATGCGCACGGGATCAATAATCGAATGCGTGGGATCGTCAAGGCGGTAAAAACTGTCTGTCTTCAGATCAGGAGCAATGTGTGCAACGGCGGGGCAAGCGTATGGAGCCTTCGTTATCGGAACAGATTTGTTGCTCCACGGAGAAAGCAGTGGTTGTGCGGCAAAGGCGGAGGTTGTCATTCCACAGACCAGGAGAGCCAGGAAACAATGCAACTTTCTGCGGGTGGCAATCATTATGCGCTGCTTAAAGCGATTCAATCTCATCATTCCTGCCTTATCTTTCGTGCGTTAAGAACAAACGTAGGTTTTCGGCTCATTCAGAAAAGGCCACCCTTGCGGATGGCCTCTCTGTGTGTTGCAGTCCAACTTCCATTCTAGAAAAAGAAGCGAGCGGAGGCCTGCATCTGGCGGTTGGGCTGCGTTCCGGTGATCTTACCGAAGGCAGAGGATGTTGCGAATGTTGCCTTGGTCGGATTGGCAGGGTCAGCCGTAACTGATAGCGAGCCATTCGGCGCCTGGAAGTTTGTGTGATTCATCAGGTTGAATGCATCGATGCGGAACTGGAACTTCACGCGTTCCCAGAGTTTGAAATCCTTGGAGACAGAAGCATCCAGGTCCATTTCGCCGGGTGCACGGTTGGAGTTGCGGCTGACATTGCCAAAGCCGGTTGCCACAATACGCGTACGCGTGCCGTTGATGGTGTTATAGACCGGGCCGGCTGGCGTAAGCGGGAAGCTGGAATCGGTCTGAGGACTGTCGTAGTATTGCACCGCACCTGCGAGGCGAACGGGGTGCGAGAGCTTCAGAAGGCTGGTATCGCCATTCGGACGCTGAGAAGAATTCGGAATTTCGCTGGTTTGCGAAATGTTGATGGGAAGGCCAGTGTGTGCGACGAAGACAGGCGAGATGTGCCAGCCGCGAACCCACCATGGGCCAGAGGACGTGTACTGCAGAGCGATATTGAGGGTCTGCCGCACATCGATGCCGCTGTACGTGAAGTCCTTCGCGCGGGACTGAGCATCAACAGTGTACTGCGCGTTCGCAGTGCCGTTGGGAGCAGAGAAGTTGTAGATGGTGCTGCCATCATCTTGCGCCTTGGCAAGTGTGTAGTTGGAGAGCACCGCGAGCTGCTTGTTGAACTGACGGCGCACGGACGCCTGCAATGCGTCGTAGCTAGACTTACCTACGTTATCGGTCGTGCCGAAGGATTTCAGCGTCGGGTACGGCATGGAATCCTGCGTTGTCTTGGTGGTGTTCGCCAATGTAACCGCATCCACCTGGGAGAGCGGCACAACGTTCTTCGAGATGCCGTATGGCAGGTGCCGCCCACGGTTGCCAACATAATTGGCTTCAAAGGTGAGACTCAGTGGAAGCTGCCGCTGAATGCCGGCGTTCCATTGCTGCACCAGCGACATGCGGCTCTGGTCGTTGAACGATGTGCCAACACTGTAGGGATTCGTGTCCGTGGCAGCATTGACAATTGCATAGGGGTTCTTGAGATCTGGAGCGGGCTGGACCGGAATGCCTTGTGCAAGCGAGAACGGCTGCGCGACACCCGTACCAAGGTTGTTGTAGCTGACGGTCGTGTCATAACCAGGATAAGCAAGCTGACCGCCTAGGTTCTGGAAAATGGTTCCGTAGAAAGTACCGACGGCCGCACGAATCACAGTCTTGTTGTTGACGCTATATGCAAGACCGACACGCGGAGAGAAATCCGCCTTCGGAGTGACAATGTTTAACGAGCGCGAAGCGCCGTTCAAACCTGCGGCGAGCAACTTACCTGTGTTGGGATCGACACGGCTATAAATGTCGGTGGCAATGGTCATTGCTGCTTCGTATTCATAGCGGAGGCCAAGGTTCACCGTCAACCGCGGTGTCATCTTCCAGTCATCCTGGGCAAAGATTCCAAGGTTGGTATTCCGGCGCCCAGTCGGGGGTTGAGGTTGTTCGTAAGATGCCGTCTTGATCTTGCCCAGCAAAAAGTCAGCGATTTGCGTGTTCGCATTGCCGCTTGCACCGTGGTTCGTGATCGAGCCATCGAATGTGATGGAGCCTTCCGGACTCGAAGCAGGGTTGTAGGAATTGAACTGGTTTTTGCGCAGCGAGGCGCCGATCTTCAGCGTATGTGGACCCACCGTCTTGGTAATCGAGCCGAAGGGCGTAAAGGTGTTCGTAATGTTGACCTGGTTCGTGTTGGTGTCGGCGCCCATGTTGCTGATACCGTTCGTTGCCGAACTGGAGCTTCCGCCAACGATGATCTGCGGCATCTGGTCCAGAGGGAGCGAAGCGATGCCGAGCTTCTGGCTTGCATTCATGCCGTATCCCGGAGGATTACGGAACACGGCATTGCGGAAGTAGCCCATATTCAGGTCCATGACCAATGTTGGGTTCCAAACGCGCGTGTAGTCGATGGAGGGCAGCCACGCGTTGTTGCACGTGCAGTCCCACGTGGTGTTCAGCAGCGGCACACTCCAGTAGACAGCATTCGGTGACTCAGTCGTGTAGCGATAGACATTCATCGATACGCGATCATTCTGCGTGATCTGCTCGTCGAGACGGCCAACGATTCTCTGGGTGTGCGAGGTCAGGTTCTGGAGCGAGGTCCAGTTGCCCGTGTAACGGTTGTTGACCGGGTCGTATGTGCCGATGGTATTGGGCAGGGGCAACATGGCGAGGATCTGGGCTGAAGCCGGATCGATTCCCGTCAGCTGATTGCCAGCAAATACGGGAGTGGAAGTGCCCCCGGGTTGATAAATCTTCTGCGACGTACGGCTCTTGCCGTTGGCATCGGTCGTTGCCAGCGCATTCGAAAAGTCACCGGTGCGCTGGGCTGCGGTGGGAACCGTCAGATTCAGGGTCTGAGAGTTTGGCGCAATCGTGAGGTCGTAGTTGAAGAAGAAGAAGGTTTTATCCGTACCGTTATAGAAGTGGGGAATGCGAACCGGCCCACCGATTGCGCCGCCGGCCTGGAAGAAGCGGTCCCGGTTACGACGCTGCGGTGCTCCGTTGACGATGGTCGTCTTGTGGAAGTACTGGTTTGCATCGAGAGCTTCGTTGCGCGCCAAAAAGTACAAGTTGCCGTGGTATACGTTCGCGCCGGAGATAGTGTTCACCGAAATTACGGCGCCGGAAGTGCGGCCATACTCAGCGGGAGCGTTCGTCGTCAGCGCGCGGAAAGAATCGACCCCATCGGGCGAAGGCAGCGTGAGCGGCGAGCCCGTCGAGGCAATAATGGTTGAAACGCCGTTGAGCAGTACTTCTGTATTCAGCGTACGGCTGCCATTGATCGAAAGCTGCGAGGTGGAGGGCGTATTGGCTGCGCCGCCATGAGCCACGCCTGGAATGAAGGCCAGCATGTTCTCAGTTGTGCGCTGCTGGAGGGGCATTAGCTGAATGTCTTGCGGGGTAATCAGCGTAGAGACAACCGAAGTGCTGCGATCGATTTCTTCGCCTTTTGCCTCCACCGTGACGACGTCACTTGCGCCGCCGACTTCCATGCTGATGTTGACGGAGGTGGTTTGCGCAACCGTGGCAACCAGGTTGTCGACCACTGTATCCTTCATGCCCTGGCAGTTTGCCGTGATTTTATATGTACCCGGAAGCACCTGCGGCGCAACAAAGGCGCCCACGGCGTCGCTCTCTCCGCTGAAGACGGTTACATTGGTGTCCTTATTGACGATTGTGATGTGCGCACCCGGAACCAATGCGCCGGTGGGATCCAGCACTTGTCCGCGAATGGTTGCGTTCGTGTTCTGGGCGTAGGCGATGCCGTTACCAGGCATGATGGACGATACTGCGCACAAAGCGGCAACAGAGAAAATCGCTGCCGCCATGCTATTCCGCAGAACTTTCCCGGCTGGGAAAGTCCTGCTTTGCAGGACTGAATTGCGTTCACTGAAAACCTCGATGATTGATGTTGAATTTGCAACTTGTGGGGTTGTTGTTTGGTTTACCTAGAGTTACGTCTCACATTCTGAAAAATATTTCTGATCTAAAACGCAAAGAATGTAGTAGCTCTATTTCCTATTTCAACTATTAGGTTGTAAGGGGCATCGCCAGCAGTGATCTTTGTCACCACCGTTCAGCCACCTCAATGACACCTGGACTGGAGTCGAGCGTGTCGATTTTCACGTGCGCAGCCCTCGAGTGCAGAGACCGGACTCAGCTTCAGGGCTGAGTCATGCGATGTTCCAGATCGCAGCAATCAAGAGAGCCGAATATCTACGGTTCGTTGATGACGAGCGCGATGCGACCGGCGATCAGTTCGCCTGGAGACGATTCGGGGCCGATCTCAATCAGGTTGACGGCGTGGGCGTTGTTGAGAGGCCGGAGCACGAGGCGGGACGAAAGAAAGTCGCAATAGCGCAACATCAAGTGAGTTCCGTCGCGCACCGCGTAGAGATTGGGGCGATCTGGATGGTGGCGAACAAGCGAGTTGTAGTGGCGGTCGATGACAGCGAGCGCATCGGGCAAGACAAGCGGGTGCATTGCCTCAGCATCGTCGGAAGGGATTCGCACGGCAACGTATCTTTCCCATGTCATGCGCCGCGCATTGGTGGTACGGACGCGGAGTTCGCGGAGCATACCGGAGGGCAATTGCAGCGTCCACTGAACCGCTGAGGGTCGAATGTTGGGCTCGAAGAGCGCGGCGTTGTGGGAGATGACGGGGACCGCGGTGCTTTCGCCGTCGAATGACCGCCTGCGGAGCCCGTGGACGGTGGGCAACAGGTCTGCGACGACCAGATGTTGGGCGGCGAGCATGCGGTCAAGGGCCTGGAGCGAGAGTTGTTTCCGGCTGCGCAGGAAGCTTGAGACGTGGGACTGGCCGAAGCCTGTCTGGCGAGCAAGTAACGAGACGCTCAGAGTGCCACGCTGAATCCTGCGCAGCAACTCTAACCGGAGTCGCTCGTGCAGTTGGGTAAAATTCATCTGTGGAAAATCCGCCACCAGACATGTTGGGAGAGTATCTCCCTTTTCTTGCAGCAAACCGAAATGTGCCGATTGGCCTTCATTCTGAGCGCACGCTGGTTGGTTGGAATGGAGAGATCAGGAAATACAGCCGGGCCACGTTGACGCACAGGATATGGGTCACTAGATTGGCTTTACTCAAGCTCGCACGGGTTTTGGGGGAATTGTCGGGGATACGCGCTCGATAGCGCAATCGAACGAGGGTTGTAGTTTGCCCTCTTCGGTAACCGGCAGGTGATCGCGATGTTGCGGCCTTTCAGGGCCAATCATCGCATTCGCTTCCCAGCTTCAGCGTAAGCAATTGCGCTCAAGGCGGCCGTGTGGAGACATTCCAGGATCTGCGCGCTAATCCAACATGAAAAACACGAGAACCGAGACGGCCGGTAGGAATCGGGGCGGAAGAACCCTGAAGAGCCTGACCTGGTTCCAATTACCCCGCCAAACAGAGACAAGAAAGCTGAAGAGACGGGAGAGCATGCTTTATTTTTTACGGAGAATCCGTCATGGAATTGCGCGTGCAACTGAAGGTTTGCGAGGGCTGTGGTTGCCTTTGGTACCGGGCCCAGACTCAAGGGACTGTATATTGCAGAGACTGTGAAGTCAGGCTCAAGGATTTTCCTTCACCGGAAACCAGAAAGAGGCGTGGGCGGCCGCCACGCAAAACGCTGGTAAGGGTTTGGGGAATGGTAGCAATTGGAGGTGCGGAATGAGCGCAGCCCTTCAGTTGCCGTCGATCTGGGGAACAGGGAGCTCACTCGAAGACGTGGGCGGGGAAACGAGGAGCACGGAATCGGCAGAACGTATCGGCGGCGGAGAGAGAGCCGGCGAGTGAATCTGAAGCGAAGCAGACCTCAAGCCTCGCGTTCTACAGGAAGCATACGGAGAGCATGCTTCGAAGGTATCTTTATGCCTCGATGCAGGTGGGACGAACGCCTTCGATTCTGGGGGATCCGATCGGAAGAGGCTGGGCATCGAGCAGGCCGATTCGAACGTTTGAGGATGCGGTCATCTTTGTGCTCGATGTTGAACGGTGCCTGGATAAGCTGGGAGCGCTCGACCGCCAGATGCTGAGCAGAATCGTGCTGCAGGAATACACGCAGACCGAAACGGCAGCTCTGCTGGGGATGAGCGTACGAGCGATTTCGTACAAATTTCCGCAGGCGCTGGATCGCTTGACGGAACGGCTGCTGGAAAGCAGGCTATTGATACTTCCGCATTCATAACTTATCGGGTACGACAAGTGGAGAGGGGAGCTTCGCGAGAGGCCCCCCTTTTTATTGTGGTGTAAGGGCGATGTTCAGAATTTGCGCGACCACTCGCGTGGCCAGCGCTCGACGATCACTTTTTTGTCGGTGAAGAATTCGATGGCGTCGCGGCCCTGCGCATGCATCACGCCGAAGAAGCTGCCTTTCCATCCGGAGAAAGGAAAGTACGCCATGGGCGCGGGGACGCCGATATTAATGCCGACGTTGCCGGTGGAGACTGCGTTCCGGAACTTGCGGGCAGCGGCGCCGGACGTGGTGAAGATCGAGCTGGCGTTTCCGTACGGCGAGTGATCGATCATGGCGATCGCCTCTTCAATGGATCCGGCGTGGACAACTGAAAGGACGGGACCGAAGATCTCCGTTTCCATGAGTGGGCTGGCGGCGGGAAGTCCGTCAAGGACAGTGGGACCGACGAAGGAGCCCGCATGGCCGTTGGCTTGACTGCGACCGTCGACGATGGGGTGCGCGCCCTGATCCGCACCCTGACCGATGAGCGAGACGACGCGGTCGCGGCTGGCGTGGGTGATCACGGGGCCCATCTGGGTGCCGGGATCGAGGCCATCGCCCACTTTGAGCGAGGAAGCGGCCGCGGAGATGGAGTCGCGAAACCAGTCTTTGGCTTCGCCAACTGTGACGGTGACGCTGACCGCGAGACATCGCTGACCCGCGCAGCCGAAGGCAGAGTCGGCGATGATTTTGGTGGTCGTCTCCTGATCGGCATCGGGAAGGACGACGACGTGGTTCTTCGCGCCGCCCTGGCACTGTACGCGCTTGCCGCTTGCTGAGCCGCGTGAGTAGACGTATTTCGCGACCGGCGTGGAGCCGACGAAGCTCACAGCGCGAACGAGCGGGTGATCGAGGAGCGCATCGACCGCAGATTTGCCGCCATTGACGAGATTGACGACGCCGTCGGGCAAGCCGGTCTCCTGAATGAGCTCGACGAGACGCGCCGCGGAGAACGGCACTCGATCGCTGGGCTTGAGCACGACGGTGTTGCCGGTGGCGATGGCGTAAGGAAGGAACCACAGCGGAATCATCAGAGGGAAGTTGAACGGGGTGATGATGGCAGCGACGCCGAGCGGCTGCCGCACCATGATCTCGTCGATTCCGGGTGCAACATCTTCAAGCGAATACCCCTGCATCAGCACGGGAATGCCGCAGGCGACCTCGACGTTTTCGATGCCCCGGCGCAACTCGGCTTTGGACTCGGCCAGGGTCTTTCCATTTTCGATCGTGATCAGGCCGGCCAACTCGTCGATGTGCGCTTCGAGCAGCGCCTTTAGCTTGAAGAGGTACTGCACGCGATCGCCAGCGGGCGTGGAGCGCCACGATGCAAAGGCGGCGTGAGCCGCCCGAACGGCGGCATCGACCTCCGCGGCGGAGCCAGAGGGGGTCTGGCCGAGCGGCTCGCCGGTGGCGGGGTTTGCAAGCTCGAGGCCGGCAGGACTGGTGGAATTCACCCACCTGCCTCCTACAAAGTTATGAATCGTGGGGGATGAGATGGCGGTCATGGGAATTTCACTCTAACGTAGCTCACATTAAGGTGGCATCAGGATTATTGGAAAGCGGTTACTGGAGAATTCCAGCCAATCCTGATATGGAAGTGATTTCGTAATGCGCCGAGTGCGTGTCGTATCGCGCCAGGTACTTGAGCCGATCCTCGGGAATGATTGCGGCGTCGTAATGAGGGCCGCCGACCGCGCGGATGGAATCGAGAGAGTCCCAAATCATGATGGTGATGAATTCGATTTCATCTCCGGCTGATCTTCGCATGAGGAAGCTTCCTCTGAATCCCGGGACCTTGCTCATGCCAGGTAAGAGTTCCGGCTTCAGCTTCGCTTCGTATGCGTCGGCGTGCTCGGGCTTCGTGTACCCGTGCCAGATTCGAGCGATCATCTGAATTCCTCCTTTGCTTGTAGACCGTTAACAGATGCCTGACGATGACGTGGGACAGAACGAATCTGCGGCTCAAGGATACGCCTGTCTTTGATATGTTGGAATCTCCCCTTTGGTTCTTCGCGAGACCGAAATGTTTTTCAATCGGCTGGGAGGGAAGATAGATGCTACGGACGGCCCGGATCGCAGCGCTGGCTGCGCTTGCCTGCTTTGCGGCGCTTGTCGCAGCCCAGACCTCCCCGCCTGCTACAACCGCTTCTCAAGCTGCCACGCGCGACACCAGCTTTATCGACTCCGAGGGCACCGCGCACGTCACCCGGGTGGTTCCCGTACCCAAGGATTTGAGCCTCGAGGCGCAGAAGTCGCTGGCGACGGTCGAGACGGACGACGACCCGCCTGAGTCGCCCGCCGAAAACCGGAAAGAGGAAGAGCATTTGATACGGCTCCGTCAGGCGTGGAGCAAGCTGTGCCCCAACACAGTTGCGGATGGCGCCATTGCGGGGGTTCCGGTGCGAATCGTGACGCCTGAAGGCATGCCGGAAAGCAATCGAGACAAAGTGCTGATCAACCTGCACGGCGGTGGATTCGTCTCGGATAACGGCTCCTATACTGAGACCATTCCCATGGCCGGTTATTCAAAGATTAAAGTTGTCTCTGTGCTCTACAGGCTGGCGCCCGACCATCCCTTTCCCGCCGCCATTGAAGATGCGGTTGCCGTCTATAAGGAATTGCTCCGGACCTACAATCCAGCTCACATTGCGGTTTATGGGTCGTCTGCTGGTGCGACCCTTACAGCCGAGTTTGCAGCGAAAGTGAAGCAGCTGGGCCTGCCGATGCCTGGAGCGCTTGGCATTTTCAGCGGCCTGGACAGCTTCGACCGGAACGGAGACTCGATCTCGATCTATTCAGGGGATGGCCTCTCAGGACACCTCGATCCGCCTCATGCCGGCACGCGAAACCCGTGGTATGCGGGGAAGGCCGATCCGAAGGATCCAACTCTGTCGCCCATTTATGGCGACCCGCATGGCTTTCCGCCGACGCTGTTCGTAACCAGCACCCGGGATATGCTGCTGAGTGGCACAGTGAATCTGCATCGGGCCTATCTCAACGCCGGTGTCGATGCACACCTGGTGGTGTTCGATGCGCTTCCGCACGTCTTCTGGGATGACCCGGAGCTTCCTGAGTCCATCGAGGCCAGCCACTTCATGGCGGATTTCATGGTAAAGGCGTTAACGCAGCATTGACGCGCACGAGACGATCACACCATCGGGCCGTGCCTCTGCTATCGTGAACAGTTCGGCCGCTCGAAGCGGGAACACGTTGTCAATTCAGATCGCTATGGAGGGGAAGCCAATGCCGCTCGTCTCTCGCTATGCCGCGCTGGTTTTTGTGATGTCGTCGTTCCCGCTGATCGCTCAGCAGGCGGCGTCAAAGCCTGAATCGGGGTCTGTACCTGCGCCGAAGCCTACCACCGCCGCTGAAGCTCCGAATCGCGATACCAGCTACATCGACGAAAAGGGTACGGCGCATGTGACGCGCGTAGTGCCGGTGCCGCAGACGGTGAGCAGCCAGGCCCAGCTCTCCATCGGGCGCGCGGAGCCGGACCAGGGGCCTCCGCAGCCGTTGGAGGATCGGCGAAAGATGACGGATGCAATACACGGCGCGCGCACGGGTGGCCTGGACGAAGCTGTGCCCGAACGAGATTGTGGAGGACAAGATCGCCGGCGTGCCGGTGCGCATTGTGACTCCCGAGGGAGTGCCGGAGAGCAATAAGGACAAGGTGCTGCTGAACCTGCACGGAGGCGGTTTCAATTCGGACTCGGGTTCGTATACAGAGTCGATTCCGATTGCGAGCTACACCAGGATCAAGGTGGTCGCCGTGCTCTACCGGCTTTCGCCTGAGGTTCAATTTCCCGCGGCAGTGGATGATTCGGTCGCGGTGTACAAGGAATTGCTGAAGACCTACAAGCCGGACCATGTCGTGATCTACGGGACTTCGGCGGGGGCCATTCTGACGGCGGAGGTGGCGGCGAAGCTGAAGCAACTGGGTCTGCCGCAGCCTGCGGCGCTGGGAATCTTCAGCGGGATGGGCGACTTTGCGCGAGCGGGCGATTCGATTGCGATGTATGGGCTGCGCGGTCTTGCGGGGCACCTCGATCCGCCGGAAACGGGAGCGCACGACCCGTACTACGTGGGATCGACTGACCCCAAAGACCCGGTGCTTTCGCCGATCTATGGCGACTCGCACGGGCTGCCGCCGACGTTGTTTGTGACGAGCGGACGCGATCTGCTGCTGAGCGGAACCGTGAACCTGCACCGCGCTTATCTGCTGGCCGGAGTGGATGCGCGGCTGGTGGTGTACGACGCGCTGCCGCATGCGTTCTGGTACGATCCGCGACTGCCCGAAGCGATCGAAGCGAATCACATCATGGCGGATTTCTTTGTGAAGCAACTGGGGAAGTAGGGGTTGAATCTGGTTTCCCAGGTCTCAGAATCGAGACCTAGGGCACCCAGTGTTGTGGTTGAATTAGCACCCCGAAGATGCGGACCAGCCGCCCAATTTACTTTGCTTCGGGTAGTGGCGTGACGGGGATGCGGAGCGCTGAGTTGATGCGGGAGAACATTTCGAAGGCTGCGGCAACGGCGGTGAGTTCGATGATCTCTTCGGAGCTGAAGAAGGTGCTGACGTCTTCGAATGCCGCTTCGTTTACGGCGTGGCCGGACTGGTGGAGCACAGTGGCGTATCGAAAGCCCGCCTTTTCCTTGTCGGAGAATGGTCCGAGTTCGAAGTGATCGTAGCTCGCCACCTGGCTGGGTGACGCGCCCCTTTGTGCGGCCAGGTAGCGATGGGCGCTGACGCAGTAGTCGCACTGGTTGAGAGAGGCCACACGGGTGGCGATCAGTTCCTTGTACCAGCCGGGGAGGTTGCCCTCGCCCATCAGCGGCCGGAGGAGCGCGGTAATGCCGAAGGCCAGAGGCGGGACGTTTACCAGCACCTTGAACATGTTTGGCACGACGCCGCGTTCAGCGAGAAGGTGATCATAAAGGTCGATCACTTCTTGCGGAACCTGGTCTCGCTCCAGAAGTGGGACCCTGGCCTTGAGGAATGATGCAGATGTTGCGGAGGTCATGGTTGCTCCCAAGGGGGTGGTAGCTGGTGACTAGGATTCCCTGCGGAGAACTTGCGCTGCCCGACTGGTCATAATTCGGTCTACCGGTCGCAGATGACTTGAGAGACTCTTCCTCATGCCAAGGGGCTCCAAGAATCTCGGTCATGCCCCATTCAACGGAAAACGTGCGTGATCTCAAAGAATCTTCTTGACGCAGAGTACTCTATTATGTAGAGTAACCATATTCGAAACCTTTCCAGATTCTTCCGGGGAAGCTGGGCGGGCTCACGACAAGGAGGCCGCAAATGAGACGCGCATTTCCCAAGTTCAGGCTTTCGCGATTTCCTTCCGGCAGGCTGATCGGAGGAGCGGCATTGATCTCGCTCAATTTCGCGCTTGCAGCCCAGCAGCCGCCTTCTAAAGAAGTAGAGATCCAGCGCGAGGCTATGCAAAAGCTGGCATTCCTTGCCGGCAAGTGGTCGGGGCCGGCAACGATCGTTCGGGGTCCGGGCGAACCGCTTCGTTTGACTCAGACCGAAGAAGTGCAATACAAGCTCGACGGCCTGGTGCTGCTGGTCGAAGGGAAGAGCAGCGGTTCAGACGGGAAGCCTCAATTCAGCGCTCTGGCGACGATTTCGTTTGACGATGCCTCGAAGACTTACCGCATACGCGCTTTTAACGGCGGACACTACCTCGACAGCGAACTCACCGTGCAACCGGATGGCTTTGAGTGGGGATTTAACTCCGGCCCAGCCAGGATTCAGAACACTATGCACCTTACTGACAAGGGCGAATGGCAGGAGGCCACCGACGTCGCAGTCGGCAACAATCCACCGCATCGCAGTGTCGATATGCTTCTCCAGCGTGAACCGTAAAGAGGCTGAGTCCCGCTTCACTGCAATTTAGAACCGTTCCGCAGCAAGCAAGAATGCAAAGGAGATTCGGATGCAAGACGAAACTAGCGCGCATGAACTGAACGAACGGCTGGCCCTGATTCAAAGCATGATCGCCGAGGGCCGCCGCTCCACCGAGAGCTGGGGATGGACGTTTGTGCTGTGGGGTATTGCTTACTACGTGGCGATAGCATGGGCGAGTTGGGGCGGGAGGCTCTCTGTCTGGGGGAGTCAACATGTGCATGTTGGCGGCGTCTACAGCGGGCTGGTCTGGCCAATCACGATGATCGGTGCCGCGATCCTGACGCTGGCCATCGGCTTGAGAAAGGGCAGGGGCGGGCCAGGAACAACGGTGGTGCGGGCCATCGTCTCCGTCTGGATTGCCTCTGGTATCGCGATGCTTGTTCTCTTTCCGGCCCTTGCCATCAACGGCAGGCTCGACGAGCATGGGTTTGTCTCGATTGTCGGGGCAATCCTCGGAGTAGCCAATGGCGCGTCGGGCATGATCCTGCGCTGGAAGGCGCAGATTGCTTGTGCAGTCGTGTGGTGGGTGACCTCGGTCATCGCATGCTTTGGCTCTGTTGCTCAATTGACGGTGGCATTTCTCTCGGCTGTCTTTCTGTGTCAGATCGCTTTCGGGATTTACGCCATGATGCTGGAGTCACGCCGGAACCGCCGGGAAGTCGTCCATGCCTGAGCTGCCAGAACTCAATCCCGTGATACACGGCAAGTTGCGCCTCGCGCTGCTCTCGCTGCTGGCTGGCGTCGAGCAGGCGGAGTTCACGTGGTTGCGCGGGAAGACCGGATCGACGGACGGGAATCTTGGCGCGCAATTATTGAAGCTTGAAGAGGCGGGTTATGTGGCTGTCGAGAAAAAGTTCGTCGAGCGCAAACCGCAGACTCTCTATCGCATGACGGAAACCGGCCGCGAGGCGCTGACAGAATATGTCCAAGCGTTGAAACAGCTGCTGGGGACTGCCATCGACGCCTAGGTTGCTGCTTCAACCTTGTTGGCGAGACTCTTTCGCACGCGCTCCATGATGCCGAGGTAGTAGGCGAGGTTGTGGATGGTGTTGAGGGTGCCGGAGAGCGGTTCGCCGCACTGCATCAGGTGGCGCAGGTAGGCGCGCGAGTAGCGCCGGCAGACCATGCAGTCGCAGGCGGGATCGGGCGGGCCCTGGTCTTCTGCGTAGCGCTTGTTCTTGATGTTGAGGCGGCCTTCGCTGGTGAAGAGCAGCCCGTGGCGGGCGGCGCGGGTGGGCAGAACGCAGTCCATCATGTCGACGCCCATGCGCGCGTAGTGCTCGATCTCGTCGGGATAGCCGACGCCCATCACGTAGCGGGGCTTGTCCCGGGGCAGCAGGGGCAGGACGGCGTCAATTACTTCAAGCGTGAGCTCGCGGGGCTCGCCGACGCTGAGACCTCCAATGGCGTAGCCGTCAAAGTCCATTTCGACGAGGCGTTCGGCGGACTCGCGGCGCAGATCGGTGTAGACGCCGCCCTGAACAATGCCGAAGAGGCTTTGCGTGGCGCCGCCCAGATCATAGTGCCACGCCACTTCGTTCTGGTGGCGCGGAAGTGATCGAGCGAGCGGCGGGCCCAGGCCATGGTGAGGCGGAGGCTCTCCTGGGCGCGGGTGCGGTCTGCGGGATACTCGGTGCACTCGTCGAAGGCCATTGCGATGTCGGCGCCGAGGGCGATCTGCACGTCCATGGAGTGCTCAGGCGTGAAGAAGTGGCTGCTGCCGTCGAGGTGCGAGCGGAAGCGGACACCTTCATCGGTGACTTTGCGCAGAGCGCTGAGGCTGAAGACCTGAAAGCCGCCGGAGTCGGTGAGCATGGCGCGCGGCCAGCTGATGAACTTGTGCAGGCCGCCCATGCGGCGGATGGGTTCGTGTCCGGGACGCAGGTAGAGATGATAGGTGTTGCCGAGAATGATCTGCGCGCCGAGGGTTTCGAGCGATGTCCTGCGGGACGGCTTTGACGGAGCCAGCGGTGCCGACAGGCATGAAGACGGGGGTTTCTACGGTCTGGTGGGGCAGGACGATTTGCGCGCGGCGGCCGCCCGAAGGCGCATCGTTGAAGATGTTGAAGTCGAGACCCACCTGACGATTGTAGCGGGGTGGGGTCTGGAGCCGATTCAGCCATGGTCAGGTCGGCGATATGGAGCAGAGTCAACCGCAGATGTTTCGACTTCGGTCGCTTCCGCGACCTGCGCTCAACATGACAATGGATTGGTTGTGTGATTCTGAGCAGGCGGTCGGACTCAGAAAAGAGTTGATCGCGTTATTTCGCGCCGCCGAGCCTGATCTGGAAGCCGGCGCGGGCGACAACAGGCGTCGCCAGCGTGGTGGTTGGGGTTTTCGATACTTCGATTGCGCGATCGAAGAGATTTTCTCCGGCCGCGAAGACCTGGAAGCGGCTGCCGAAGTCGTGGGAGGCATAGGCATCGAGGCGGAAGTAGCCGTGGAGCAGGAAGAGGTTGGCGTCGTCGTCGTATTGGCGTCCGCTGATGCGGCTTTGCAGACTCAGGGTGCCGATGGATGGATGGAAGGCGCGCAGGTTCAGTGTTCCCATGTTTCGCGCGACCTCAGGGATCCAGTTGCCGAGGTCCTGGGTGCCGCGGCTCACGACTGCGTGAGCGTACTGGTAGCCGCCGTCGAGCGCGAGCCAGCGCTGCGGGGTGACCTCGAAGTCGATTGCGACGCCCTGGCTTTCAATCTGGCCGAGGTTTTCGCGCTTCAGCAGGATTGGCGAGGAATTCGGGTTGATGGTGACGGCAACGATCGGCCGGTTTACCTGGGTCAGAAAATAGCTTGTGCGGATTGTGCCCCAGGGCCACCTGGTGGCGAGGCCGCCTTCCCAGCCGGTTGCGCGCTCGCTGAGCAGCGTTGCGTTAGGCAGCGTGAGTTTGTTGCCTACCGTGGTCGAGCGATAGAGCTCGCTCGGGGTGGGGGCGCGGAAGGCGCGGAAACCCGATCCGTTGATCGCCCAGTGCGTAGAGAGTTTGTAAGAGATGCCCAAGCGCGGATCAAAGAGGGTCTCTGAGGAAGTGGGTGGTTGCGTGGAAGACGGGACCCACGCAGAGCCATTCCAGACGACCAGATGGGCATCGTAATTCTGGAACCAGTCAATTCGGCCCGAGGCGGTGAGTGTCCATGCATGATGCGACCACATCGCTTCGCCGTAGAGGCCAGAGTCGCGCTGATGATCGTGGAGATTGGTCAGGGCCGAGGTAGCTCCGTAGGTCTGCTCCTGGTCCCACACGCGAACGTCACGGACGTCGGCTCCGGCAATCAGGAGAAGCTCGGCTCCTATTGGCTGGCTCCAACGCGCCGCTCCGCCCAGTTCATTTGTGGGAGCGAGAGTGAAGCGTGTCGGGATTTCTCCGCAGCGATAGGAGCAGGTCGGATCGCCGAAGATTGGGAGATTTGAAATGCTCGAGAAGGTCTGGCGATAGTGCTCCGTCGAGCCGTAAAGGCGCAGAAGGGCGGCAGCGTTGCGCGGTGCTTGCCAGTCCGCGCCGGTGGCGTAACGCCAGATGCGGGTGCCATTGGTCTGGTAGGGCGTGCCATTGGAGCGGTCTTCATTGAAGAAGCTGCCGCGCAGGAAGAGCCTGAGCGGATCACGATCGTGTTCGGCGAGCAGAAGCGCGTTCTGGCTGTGCACGTTTGACGCGATGTCGACGGGTCCGCGCTGCCAAGGGGCTTCCTGAATAAAGCCATCTGTGACCACTGCGCCCCCGCTGGCCGCGACACCCCAGGGGCCGTGTTTGGCCTGAAGTAAAAGGCCGTTGTCGTACGTTCCCTGCGCGCCAAAGCTGCTACGAAGTTCAGCCAGATTGCTGGAGGGCCGCGCATCGACAACACTCATGACGCCGCCGATCGCGCTGGAGCCGTAGAGATCGCTCGCACCGCCGCGCACAACTTCGATGCGGTCGACGGAGAGTTCAGGCTGCTCTTCCCAGTGGATCCAGCCGCCGAGTGGATCGTTGAGAGGAACTTCATCTTCGGTGACGAGTGTACGGCTGGCAGAGGTGGAGCCGAGGCCGCGCAGACTGATCCCTTGGGAGGTGGGATTGGCAACGAGCGAGCTCGAACGCCGGAATAGTTCGACGCCGGGAAGCTGCCGCACGCGACCGTCGGTGGTGATCGCGGCGGTGGTGCTGAGTTCCGTGGCCGTGAGAAGGCGCGTAGTGACCGGGCTCTCAAGCGAGCCAATGGGGGTGCGATACGCGGTGACGGTGACTTGTTCGCTTGCGGTTGCGGGGAGCAATCGGATCGATGTGCCTGCGGTCACCTGGAGCGCCTGGTCTTCGAATCCCTGTGCTGACGCGGTGATGAGGCAGGGCGTGGCGCAGTGGATCGTGAGGCGGCCCTCGGCGCCGGTCTGGCCGATTACGCGTCCATCGGCGTCTTTGAGCGTTGCTCCGGCAAGGGCCGCTCCGCGGCTATCTACGACTGTAATCGTCAGGTTCACCAGCGGTGCGACAGGAGACTGTGCGCCGAGAGAGAGAACCGTCAGCAGCAGAGCTGTCAGCAGCACCCGATAGAGGTTCGTGGTCTCCCACCCTGGGCAACGATGAGACAGTTGCCTAGAATGGGGCACCCGGGGGCTCGTGGTTTCCATGAACCGCAGCCTGAGATTGATTCCATCGATCACTTTCAACTCGCAGCACGGCATCGGATTCACCTTGGCAATTCTTCTGCAGTTCTTCAAGCAAATCAGAAATGGACTTCTGCTGCCCAGATATTTTGACTTCCGGCGCGATTTCATTGAAGGGGACGAGGACAAACGCGCGATCTGCCAAGCGAGGATGGGGAATTTCGAGGTCCCGTTCGCTGACTTGAAGATCGCCTAATAGAAGAATATCCAGATCCAGGGTCCTGGGGCCGTTCATAATGCCGTTCGCGCGGTCCCGGCCATATTCCTTTTCGATGCCGAGAAGCGCCTGAAGGAGGTTATGGGGATCCAATTCGGTCTCTATAGCGATGACCGCGTTCAGGAAACGTGGCTGGTCTGCAAGACCAACCGGCGTGGTGCTGTAGAGGGAAGAGCACCTCTGCACCGTGCCGAGAGATCGCAGGCGCGATAGGGCTGAGGCCATGGTGGCCTCCGGTTGTCCTGCCCAACTGGCAAGGTTAGAGCCAAGCGCGATGTAGGCGGTGCGCATCGTTCTCAGGGTATCGCGTGTAGCGGTTGAGTAGCGTTCAGGACCGGCTGAGATGCCGGGTCACGGAGCGCAAACGAAGCAGAGTAGCGGCCAGCGCGGCAAGCGCCGCGTACCAGAACGCAAATGCAATACGCACGACCCAGGCAGGCGCTTCTCCAACCCTCCTGAGGACGAATGGCAGGAAATTCCAACAGGTGATGTGGACATAGTCCCATGGATCTTCGGTCATCGCATGGTTGTTGAGCCCCCATGCATCCATCTTTCCCAATGCGAAGGCGAGAATATTTTTGAATCTCAGGACGACGACGAATGTCGGCTGTCCCAGAGTCTCCATCTGGTAGCGCTCGAGTGACATCCAGAAGGCAAGTGAGGCAATTTGGATCAAGGTACTGACCGCAAGAATAATGATGCCAAAGGCCCAGAGCGTCTTTCCTGCGTTGCGCCGGTAGCGAAGCAGCAAGGGAACCGCGAGGAGAGCAATCAACTCGACCGTCGTGGAGACGTAGCGATCGCCCCACGCGGTGTCGCCGCTCCACACCGTGTAACGGGCGTAGAAGCAGATGTACGCGAGCAACATGAGGCATGTCGCGGTGCTGTAGGCACGGACCGAATGCGCGAGGCGCTTCCAGTGAACAATTAGAAGCATGAGGGCGAGGACAAGGAGCGGATCAAAGAGGAAGATGGACTTCTCGGGAGCAAAGAGCGCGCCGAAAAAGCCGATGTGAAACGGCGTTTCAAACGGATATGTGCGAGGCAATTCGGGTTGACGCTGCAACACCTCCTGAGCGACGACGCTGATGTAGGTGTTGGTAAACGATCCGAAGCGATAGAACTGATAGAGCCGGTCAAGGAGCCCGAAGAAGCAGAAGACAGGGACAACGGTGAAGGCATATGTGCGGAGACGCTCCCACAATGCGCGGCCACGCGCACCTTCGAACCAGAGCACGAGCAGGACAAACATCGCGCCGGCAAGAAGATCGAGACCCGTGGTTAGGCGCGTGAGAAGGTTGAGCCCGAATGCTCCGGCGCCGAGGAGCAATGATCGGCGGCTGCCGGTGCGGAGCCAGTCCAATTGAAATGAGAAGCCGGTTAGCGTGAGGAGAAAGATGTAGTTGTTCTCCATCATGTTCTGCGTGTAGTGCAGATGCGTGGTGGCGAGAAGCAGGGCGAGAACGCCGGCAACGCAATCATTTGTCGCAAACGCTAATTGCCGCAGGAAGCGAAAGCAGACGAGGGTCGTCAGGATATTGAGGAGAATGTTTGTGGTGAACGTGACGAAGATATTGCGCACGGTGGGATCGGTTTCGCGGTACGCACCGAAGACGGGGAGATCCTGAATCCAGGTGCCGAGAATGTCCTGCGGAAGCATGAGCAAAGACTGGCCAATGCCATACCAGCTCTGCAGTGTGCCTCCTCGGCCATGCACTCCAAATTCGGGATATTCCTCTGGAAAGACGGGTGGCTCGGAGGTCCAGAAGGCGTGAGTGGACTGGAGACGATGCATCGTGTCTGCCGAACCCAGTTCTCCGGATTGCACAACGAATGCGATCAGGCCTGCGGCGAGCGCAAGCAGGAACACCGGATTTTGGAACCAGTTGCGAAAGAGAGAGGTCATCGCGCGGCGAGGCCATCAGGAACGATCCGGTGCGCCTTGATCTGATCCGGAGCGGACTCACTTCTAGGGTATCGCGCCCGCCGAGCACCCGGGATGCGGGAGCCCGATTGCCCGATTCTGTTAGCATCCCATGTGGAGAACTTTCAGATGGAAGCAGTCAACAGCATGGGGCTCGGAGTCCGTCGCAATGAAGATATTGCTCTCGATCTGCTCAAGTTTGTGGCGGGAACTGCGGGCGTCGGACGCACCGCGACGCCATCAACGGGCTTCAGCGGCGCCGGCGCCCCCAAACCCGAGGAGAACGTGGCCCAGTTGCTTCAGCTCTATAGCCGCTGTCTGAAGGCGGTTGAGGGCAAAGGGGCATAGAGATAGCCACCGAACCCATATTGCGCGTAGCCGTAGCTGGAGCGGGCGCGTTTGGCCGCAACCATCTTCGTGTCTACCGCGAACTCGAGACTGCGGGGTTGGGGGTTGTCCTGGCCGGTGCAGTGGAGCCGGATCAGGTGCGCGCTGCTGAGACAGCCGCTCATTACACGATTCCTGTGTTCTCATCTGTCGAAGAGCTTTTGGCGGCCGATTTACGGCTCGATGCCGCCAGTGTGGCGGTTCCAACGGTGCAGCATCATGCGGTTGCTTCCACGCTGCTGGAAGCGGGCCTTGATCTGCTTGTCGAGAAGCCGCTGGCAGCGAGCCTTGCGGAGGCGGATGATCTGCTGGCGCTCGCGGCAAGGAAGGCGCGCATTCTGCAGCCGGGACATTTGGAGCGTTTCAATCCTGCGGTTCTGGCAGTGCAGGCGCAATTGCGGCGGCCCATGTTCTTCGAGGCGCACCGCCTATCGGTTTTTACACCGCGGGCTCTCGATGTGGACGTGGTGCTCGACCTGATGATTCACGACCTCGACATTGTGCTAACCTTCGCCAATTCGCCTGTTCGCGAAGTGCGTGCCGTCGGGCTGCCGATTCTTTCGCCCAAGGTGGACATCGCCAATGTCCGGGTGGAGTTTGAGTCAGGCTGCGTGGCCAACTTCACGGCATCGCGCGTGTCCACGGAACGGGTGCGCAAGCTGCGCTTCTTCCAGCCGCGCCAGTATGTGTCGATCGACTATGCCCGGCGGGAGTTGCTGGTGATCAAACTGGACGCGAATGTGACACCGGAGATTGCGGCGGCCATTGCGGGAGGCAGGATTGATCCTGCGCTGATGGCACAACTGGCGGCGTCAGCCGCGGCCGCCGGCTTGGTTTCAAGCCCCAATCCCGGGTTGTCGTTCGTCAAGCCTCCGGTGGTGCAAGGCGAGCCGCTGCGACTGGAGATTGAGTCGTTCCTCAGCTCCGTGCGGACGCGCCGCGAGCCTCTTGTGACAGGGCGCCAGGGGCGGGATGCGCTAGCACTGGCGCTGGAGATTCAGGCGGCCATGGTTACGCATGCGCATCGCGCCGGGCTGCAGGACTTCTTCTCGGCCGGTGCATAGAGACGTTGCATCTCTACGCGATTCCCAACACCCGGTTCACAAAGCCGACAATGTACTTCCATGACAGGTAGTAGCCGGCGAGGGCTGCCGCGAAGAAGACCGCGATCAAGCCATATGGGATTGTGATTGACGAGAACCAGATTGCGTGCGCTGCTCCCAATTGCAGGACGCCAAGACGGGTGGCCATCAGTGTTCCGGTTGGCAGCAGGAGAAAAGGCAGGAGCGCTCCGTGTTGGCCCACCGAGAGATGAGTGCTTGGGTGCGACCCCTGCCAGAGCATATTCCAGAGTCCCCAGAGAATGGGAACCAGTCCCATGGGGAAGACAATGCCGCGCTCAATCGGAAGACTGATCTGGATTCCCAGTCGAAGAACGATGAACGCGATCAGGAACAGGGGCATGATCAGCGTCGGCAACAGGATTCCGGCGAGGAATGCTCGCAGGTAAGGATGCGTGTTCATGGAAACCTCACTTTCTGCGGACTAAGCGGTCCACCGTCTCACAGGTAATAGAGCAGGACAGGAATTGTCATCGGAGCGAAGGCGGCAAAAGCCAACAGACCACCGGCCAAAGCCCAATCGAGCAATGGGACTGACTGAAGGGCAGCGCGGGGATTCGGCGCGAGTCTCTGCAAGATTGCGGGCCAAAGATCGCGGCCGGGCTCGGTCTCCTGCATTGGCGGCAAAGCCTGGCGAAGCAACTGCAGGATGCGGTCCTGATCGTGTGTATTCATGGCGTGATGCCCTGTCGCTGCAAGTCCTTTCTGAGCAAGCGCAACGCACGAAAGACGCGAAGCTTGACGGCGGTGATTGAAATGCCGAGCGCTTCGGCCACCTGTTTTTGCGGCAACTCCTCAACGACTGCAAGTAAGGCTGCAACTCGAAGACGCGGCGGCAACCGGCTAAACGCAGACTCAGTTCTTCGGCGGATTTCGGCGGTGATGGCCGGGTCAGGAGCCGAAGGCGCGGGCGGATCTTGAAATGGCTCCGGAGAGCGGCTGCGTTCAAACCGATGCGCACGGAGCCAGTCGAGCGCCGCATGCGTGGCGATGGTTCTTGCCCACGCTTCGAAGCTGCGCTGCGGATCGTAACGCGCGTGCGCCCGATGGATGCGCCAAAATGCCTCCACGGTTACCTCCTCGGCTGCGTCGGGGTTGCGCACGATGCGGAGAATCCAGCCGTAAACGGCTCTCTGATGGAGGTGGAAGAGCGTCTCGAAGGCATCGACATTACCCTGCCGGAACTCGTCGAGGACGCTGCTTGCGCCGTCCCGCATGTCCGTTCCCCTTTCTATTTCCCTTTACTCCTCACGCAGCAGAAAGGTTACACGTCCCCGGACGCCGGTGTGCGCCGGGGACGCGAGAAACAGTTTCGAAGGCGGAAACAATAAAGCGATTTTTTACTGGAGAGCGTTGGAGTTCTCGCGCTTGACAGCGTCCGCCGAGGGGCGTTAGCGTTGGCTGCCGGAGGGCGGAGGGAAGATTTTTCGGCTTATAAATTCTCTGCAGATTTCGCCCACGCGTGAGGGATTCGAATGAAGAGACTTGGAATGCGAACGATTGTGGCTGGGCTGGCATTTTGCGGGATGGTGTGGCCAGCGTGGGCACAAGACACTCAGAAGGCACCATACCTTGACCCAAGCCTGCCGGCCGAACAGCGTGCTGCCGACCTGGTGCACCGGATGACGCTGGAAGAGAAGGCTTCACAGTTGCTGAACCAGGCGCGGGCGATTCCCCGGCTCAATGTTCCGGCTTACGACTGGTGGAGCGAGTCGCTGCATGGCGTGGCGGTCGACGGAACGACTGAGTTTCCAGAACCGATTGGACTAGCTGCGACGTTTGATACGCCGGGAATTCATGAAATGGCTGTCGCTATCAGCACCGAAGGACGCATCAAGCATGCTCAGGACGTGCGCGCCGGTCATAGCAATATTTTTGAAGGGCTGGATTTCTGGGCGCCGAACATCAACATCTTTCGCGATCCGCGCTGGGGACGAGGCCAGGAGACTTATGGCGAAGATCCGTTTCTGACGGCGCGCATGGGAGTGGCCTTTGTCACCGGCATGCAGGGCGACGACCCGACGCTACTACCGCGTGATTTCGACCCCGAAGCACTACGCGGTGCACAGCGGACCGGAGTCTACGCGCCACTCGGCAGACGTCGATGTCAGCAAGCACGATGAGATCGACACATATCTTGCCGGCGTTTCGCGCGACAGTGACGGAGGCCAAGGCCGGCTCCGTGATGTGCGCCTATAACAGCATCAACGGACAGCCTGCGTGCGCCAACGAGTTCCTGCTGCAAGATCAGCTACGCGGCAAGTGGGGTTTCAAGGGCTATGTTGTTTCCGACTGTGGCGCGGTGATCGACATTTTTGCCGGTCATCACTTCACGAAGTCGCAGCCGGAGGCTTCTGCCATATCGCTGAAGCGCGGCATGGACAATGAGTGCGTCGACTTCTTTGCAAAGGTGAATGACGATCACGACTACAAGCCCTATCTCGATGCAGTGAAGCAGGGCTTCCTGAAAGAGAGCGATATCGACGTATCGCTGGTGAGGCTGTTCACCGCGCGGATGAAGCTGGGCATGTTCGATCCGCCGGAGATGGTGCCGTACACGAAGATCGACGAGAAGCTGCTGGACAGCGCCGAGCATCGCGCGCTGGCCCGCAAGCTTGCGAACGAGTCGATGGTTCTTCTGAAAAACGATGGCGTACTGCCGCTGAAGACTTCAGGCATCAAGATCGCGGTGATTGGGCCTCTGGCTGATCAAACGAAGGTGCTGCTCGGCAACTACAACGGCACTCCGACGCACACGGTGTCGATCCTTGAGGGGATGAAGAACGAGTTTCCGAATGCGACAATTCAACTATGTTGCAGGGAACGCAGTTTCTCGAGCAAGAAGGCTTCGCCTGTGCCGGCGAGTGCGCTGACGACGGATGGCAAGCCAGGCGTTAAGGTCGAGCTACTCCGAGATGAAGGATCTCGATCTTTTCAACCCGACGAAGAAGCCCACTGTTCTGGCCACTCGCGTGGAACCGACAATCGATGCCGCCGCGCAGCCATTGCCGGCCGAGGTCGCGGATAAAGGCGGGATCGTTGATCCATTGGGATGGCACGCTCACTGCTCCTGAGACGGGCGACTACAACCTTGGCATGCAGGCCAACGGGTTCTTCCGCGTATCGCTCGATGGCAAGCATGTGACGATGGATTTTCAGGCAAGCGGAGCAGACATAAGCTCGGCCGTGTTCACCTGGAGAAGGGCAAAGCCTATCCGCTCGCCGTGGATTATGGTCAGGGCCAAAACAAAGAAGCGATTGCACAAGCTCGTGTGGTCGAAGGTTGATCTCGCGCCGCAGACCGGAAGCGATTGAAGCGGCCAAAAATGCCGACGTAGTTGTGGCTGTTGTCGGCATCACCAGCGAGCTCGAAGGCGAAGAGATGCAGGTGCATGAAGAGGGCTTCATGGGCGGCGATCGCACGAGCATCGATCTTCCCAAGCCGGAAGAGGAACTGCTGCAGGCTCTCGGAGCGACGGGCAAGCCGCTGGTGGTGGTTCTGACCAATGGAAGCGCGCTTGCCGTCAACTGGGCGAACGAGCATGCCAATGCCATTCTCGATGCCTTTTATCCAGGCGAAGAGGGCGGCACCGCCGTAGCGCAGACACTTTCCGGGCGCAACAATCCCGCGGGACGTCTGCCTGTCACGTTCTACACGGACGTCAGTCAACTGCCGCCATTCGAGGACTACTCGATGAAGGGGCGCACCTACCGCTACTTCCAAGGAACGCCCCTGTATCCGTTTGGTTATGGGCTCAGCTACACGAAGTTCACGTATAGCGACTTGATGGTGCCGCCGAATCCGGTTGACCCGGGGAGTCTGGTGTCCGCAGAAGTCACGGTGACCAACAGCGGCAAGAAAGCGGGCGATGAGGTTGCGCAGCTCTACTTGAGCTTCCCGGATGTGGCAGGCGCTCCGCTGCGTGCATTGCGGGGCTTCCAACGGGTGCACCTGGAGCCGGGTGCTTCGCAGAAAGTGCGGTTCGAACTGCAGCAACGGGATCTGAGTATGGTCACTGATGCGGGCCGAGCCGATCATCGCCGAGGGAAGCTACTCAGTGTCGGTCGGCGGTGGCCAGCCGCATACAACCGCACAGGTGCTGACAAAGAGCTTCCAGGTGAAAGGGAAGATCGACCTGCCGGAATAACGACGGAGGCAAAGCAAAGGGCGCTTCCAGTGGATGGAAGCGCCCTTCTGTTTGTGAACTCAGTCGGCAGCCTGCTTCGCGCGATCTGCGACGACTTCTCTCATCTTCAGGTAAACGGCATTCGTCCAGCCGAAGCCGATCACATTTTCCTTATAGCCTGCGCTGACCTGCACATCCGCATTTCCTGAGACGACGTTGTATTTCTCGCGGATGGTGCCGTCATGGGCGAAGCCCTGGTCAACCGTCGCGTCCCACTTTGCCGCCAGACGCTTTGCATCGTCGCGAAAGCCCTCGGCCACAAGGCCCGCAACGCCAATCCAGTTCGTCGGAGCCCACCCGAAGGGCTCGTCCCACTGCAGGCCGGTGTTGCGTGTTGCTCATTGACAGCCCGCCGCTGCGCTCGAAGAGATTCAGTTTGGCCACGACCTTTGCGCCTCTTCGCGGGTTGCGACGCCGGCCCAGAGCGGATAGAGCGACGAGATGTACGCGTAATCGGACGACTTGTGCGCGGATGAAGTCGTAGTCCGCGAAGACGCCTGGTTGCGGCCGCCAGAGATAGCGATGGATTGCGATGTTGCGAGCCTTGGCGCGACGAGCCCAGCGCGTGGAATCGTTCGGTTTGCCGAGCAACAGAGCCAGGTGCTGCATGTCGCGTTCGTAGCGATAGAGCAGGCTGTTGAGGCACACCGGGGCATAGTGATGTGTTGCTCCGCAGAATGGGCCGAAGCGATTGCTCGGATCGAATCCCGATTCGCGCATGGCGCGGTCGCCAAGGTAGAAATCTCTTGTGAGGCGGTAGCCGTCGGCCCATGCGTGCATGCAGACCACGCCGACTTTCACGTCGCAGCTCGTTTGCTGAAGCCGTGCGGCCTCTGCGGCATCGGGCTGGTCTGTGCCTTTGACGAGGAATGACTGGCCGCCTGGAAGACGATGGGTGTGCGACGAGCCAGCGGATCACATCGGTGTAGTAGGTGCTGTCGTCGGCCATCTCCGGCACCGGACCGCTGCCGTAGTCGAAGTAGCGAGCGAGGCCTGTTGTACCGGCCTTATGCTCCTGTCGCGTCCACGTGGAGTAGTCCTTTTCCGCAAGGGTGTAGGCGTGCTCGAGCCATGCGCGCGCTTCGGTGCGGCCGGCCGGAGTGGCGGGGAAGCTTGCGGGGTTCTCATATACCGCGCGAATCATCGATGTGAGAAAGGGCGGCTGCGAACGCGTGAGGTAGTACGTGCGGTTTGCATTGAGCACGGCGCCGTAGTGCTCGATTTCGAAGAGGAAGTTGTCGACCATTCCCTTGGCCAGCGCCTCGCGGTGGTCGGCTTCGAGTCCGAGAAGGATGAAGAAGCTGTCCCAGCCGTACATCTCGTTGAAGCGGCCGCCGGGTACGACGTAGGGATTGGGCAGATAGAGCAGGCCTGCCGCGGGAAGCTGCTCAGGTCGGACGTCTCCCAGTTTTTCAATGTGTTGCGGAAGGCTCGCGATTTTTACGTGACACTTTTCGCTGAGCGCCGCAACGTCGGGCGGAGCGGGTGTCTCGGCAGGCATGTAGAGGATCGGATTCGCAGTGACCTTGATGTCAACCAGCGAATGGCACTCCGTCATCGAGCGGGTGAGCGTCTCCCACGCGCCATGAATGTATTCGAGCGTGGCGGCCGGGTCCGGTGATTTCGTGACTGTGCCCGGAGATTGAGCATCCTGAGCGTTGAGAGCGGACGAGCTTTGAATCTGAATTGCGGCTACTGCGAGGAGCAACAAGCGAATCAGTTTCATACCAACTCCGGTTTGTGATTAACCGCGAACCCTTTGGAGTGTAACGCAGCCGATGCTCGATCTGCGTGTCAGATTTATAGCTTCGGGAACATTCGCGTTTCGCGTGGTGTCTACATGAGCACAGTGGTTCCGAATGGGATGAACGGAGGGCCTTGATCTTCGCTCTCTCGCGCAAGCAGGCGCGCGGAGCGGACGCGCCCGGTTGCGTGTTCAAAAGGCCCGCTGCCTCCCAGACGGCGCGACTGCAACGATTGCTCGGGAGGCAGGTCATGTTTGAAGATTCCACGTTTGAATCCACGGGCAGAATCAAGACTCGCAGCCGCCGTTGGATGATTGCGACGTTCACGATCAATGGCTCGATTGTGCTGGCTCTGATCCTGATCCCGCTCGTTTTTCCAGCGGCACTTCCGCGGCAAGTAATTCAGTTTCTGATGGTGGCGCCTGCCGCGCCAACGCCGCAAGCGCCTCGACCTATGCGAGAGCAACCACATGCAAGCCGCGACTTGTCGGAGATTCGTGACGGACAGCTGATTGCTCCCACAAACATTCCGCCGATTATCAAAATAATGACGGGACCGGAGGCACCTTACGCCAGCACGGCGCTGACGATGGAACCGGGGCCGGGGGTCCCAGGCGCCGATGAGAATCCGTTCGGCAATCGTCGAACCGTCGCGATTGTACACCCGGATAACACAGGCCCGGTGCGTGTCTCGTCGATGGTTGTTGAAGGACTGATTGTCCGCAAGACGATCCCACAGTATCCGCCGATTCCAAAGGCGATGGGGATTCATGGCACTGTGGTGCTTCAGGCGACGATCTCCAAGTCGGGAACGATCGAGAATCTGCGCGTGATCAGCGGGCCGGGAATGCTGCAGCAAGCGGCACTCGATGCCGTGAAGACCTGGCGTTACAAGCCGTACATGCTCAACGAGCAGCCCGTCGAGGTCGAAACGACGGTGAATGTCGTGTTCTCAATCTCGCATTGAGAGCACCGGGGAGGGGGAGCTGGGTGCGAGTGAGTGCTCTCCCTCCTGTCCGTGCCGTTTTGAAACTGGCGCCTTCCAAGGCTCATCGGCGACAATCGCTGGTGCCATGGGAAACTTTTCACGCCGTGAATTTCTGATGACTGCCTCTGCCGCCACTTTCGCTTCTGCATCAACCAGCTTCGCCGCGCCGGGAACACCGCGGGTCTTCGTAGCATCCGGCAAGCCAGACGGAATTTTGTCTTATGACTGGAATCCGGCATCGGGCGAACTTACCGCCGCAGGCGTAGCGGCAACAGTGGCTAATGTGGACTGGATCTGCTTTTCGCGCGATCGGGAGTATCTCTACGCGGCATGCGAAGTGGATAGCTTCAACGGCAAGGCGACCGGCGAAGTTGCCAGCTTTCGCGTGATCAACGGCGGGCTGCAGGCGCTATCGGCGCAAAACTCCGCGAGCGCGGGCACATGCCACGTTGCGCTCGATCGCACGGGGGGCGTGCTGCTCGCCGCTGACTACGGCGGCGGAAGCGCCGCGAGCTTTCTGGTCAGGGAGGGCAAACTCAGCCCGGTGGTGTGGAGTGACCACTACACTGTCCACGGTCCGAACAAGGACCGCCAGCAGAGCGCGCACGCGCATTTTGCTTCATTTTCACCGGACAATCGCTATGCCTATATCAATGACCTTGGCGGCGACATGATTCACATCTACACGCTCGATCCCAACACCGCTATGCTGAAGAGCGTGGGAGCGTATCATGCCCAACCCGGTGCGGGACCGCGCACGCTGCACTTCCACCCGAACGGGCACACTGCGTATTCCGTGAACGAGTTGATTTCAACCGTCGATGTGCTGGAGTGGAACAAGGCCGATGGAAGCCTGGCTCTGAAGTCGCGTATTGAGATGCTTCCGAAGGACTACCACGGAGACACGCGCGCATGCGACGCGGCGATCACGAGGGACGGCAGGTTCGTCTATTTCGCGAACCGCGACAAGGATTTCCTTTACGCATGCAAGGCAGATCCCATGACGGGCGCTTTAACGCCGATGGAACGCTCCAACTGCGGCGGAAAGATTCCGCGCAACTTCACGCTTGATCCCACGGAGCGCTGGATGCTGGTGGCGAATCAGGACTCGAACCTGTTGAGCGTGTTCAAGCGTGATTCTGCAACCGGCAAACTGGCAGAGGAAGGCAAGAGCGTTGCTGCGCCAGCGCCGATGTGCATTCTGTTTCTTTGATCGAAAGAGCGGATGCGAGGGCAGTAAGAAATTCGGGCTAGACGCCGATGAGCGCTGGACGGCGCAGAGCAGCATGGGCGAGCGCCTCTGATTCCGAGGATTCTTCCTGCGGTACGGAAACGTGAGCCAGTTCCCATGCGGAGCGATCCTTCATGAGGCGGGCAACCAGCGCAGTATGCATGGCGTGGCCGGCGCGCTCGGCGACGACATGACCCTCGATGCGTCGGCCGGCAAGAGCCAGATCACCGATGAGATCGAGCACTTTGTGGCGGACATACTCGTCGCTGAAGCGGAGCGGTCCGTTTTCCGGACCCTGCGAGGAGAGAACAATCGCATTGTCCGAACTAGCGCCACGAATGAGGCCCATGTCCCGCAGCTTTTTCTCGTCGGCTTTGTAGCCAAAGGTGCGCGCGGGAGCGATGAAGGTGCCGTAGGTTTCGGCGGCAAGATCGATGCTCGTCTGCTGCCGGCCAATCGGAGCGGGGAAGTCGATTTTGTATTGGATGCGATAGCCGGGACCGGGATAAAGACCGATGAATTTGTCGCCCTCGCGCACCTCGATGGGGCTGAGGACGCGAATGGTCTCGCGGCGGCGGCGCTGAGTGCGGATGCCGACCTCGCGGAATGCCTCCACATAGGGAAGCGCGCTTCCGTCAAGAATGGGAAGCTCAAGGTTGTCGAGCTCCACGATTACGTTGTCGACTCCCATTCCGATGAGAGCAGAGAGCAGATGCTCGGTGGTCGAAATCAAAACGCCCTGACGCATGAGACTTGTCGCATAGCTAACCTTGGCGACATTTCGACCGATTGCGGGGATTTCAAAGTCATCGAGATCGGTGCGCCGAAAGACGATGCCGGAACCGGCGGGAGCTGGAAGAAGCCGCATCGTGACGGGCGCGCCTGAATGGAGTCCGACTCCTGTGAATTCCAGGGGCGCCGCTATCGTCTGCTCCAGGTGCGCTGGGTGGGCCAAATTATAACTCCGAATGAATCACGTGTTACCGAGCTGGTGACGCAACTACTAGATTAGAGGGGGAATAGATAAATTCGCATGTGGCATTTTTGCCACAATTTGCTCATCAGTAACGTGCTCGCGCAAACGGATGCGAGCAAGGTTAACCAAATCAAAGGGGTACGGAACAAGGGCCGGCAGTGGAAAGGCGTTACAGGCTTTGGTACGTGTGGCTGGTTTGAGTCGTAGAATCGGGTTGAACTCGTATATACGACCATATTCCTCTGGAAGAGTGCCTGATGCTTGCATCCCCTGTGACTTCCATTCCCATGCGCGCTTTGCTGGCAGGAGCGAGGCGTAAACAGAATGAGCTGCTGGATTTAACGCGACAGCTTGTCCTTGCGGAGTCGCCATCGGACGACAAGCCGGCCGTGGATGCTTGCATGGCGATCGGCGCCGCTCGTGCCATCGCGCTCGGCGGTCGGGTTAAGATTCACAAACAAAAAGAGTTTGGTGACGTGCTGGAAGCCCGATTTGGGCCGAAATCGCGCAGCGCTGCGGCTGGACGCGTTCTCCTGTTGGGACACTTGGATACTGTCTGGCCGGCCGGAACGCTCAGAACGATGCCCTGCCGGGTTGAAAACGGGCGGCTTTGGGGGCCGGGCACGCTGGACATGAAGGCCGGTGTCGCAATGGGCTTCACGGCCATTGAGATGCTGATCGAGGCTGATTTGTTGAACCGGGAAGTTGTGCTGCTCCTCAACAGCGAGGAGGAAGTCGGCAGCCCGGTGTCCAGGCCAATCACGGAGCGATTGGCGCGTGACTGCGCCGCGGTCTTTGTACTGGAGCCGGCGCAGGGCCTGGCATACAAGACTGCGCGCAAAGGCACCGGCAACTGGCGAATCGACATCAGGGGTGTGGCCGCGCACGCGGGCGTCGATTTTCAAAAAGGCGCGAGCGCGATTTGCGAGTTGGCTCGTGTGGTTGAGCGTGTCAGCGGTTGGACCGATCTGAAGCGTGGCCTGACGGTGAGCGTGGGGGTGGCCGGCGGCGGCACAAAGACCAACGTCGTTCCTGCGGAGGCCTGGGCCGAGGTGGATGTGAGGATTGCGCGGATGGCGGATGGGCCTCGCATCGAGCGAAGGTTCACCGGCCTGAAGGCTGCGGACAAGCGCTGCTCGGTCACCGTGACCGGCGGGATCAACCGGCCGCCCATGCAGCGAACGCGCGGCACTGTACGGCTCTTTCAGCGAGCCCGTGCACTTGCCTCGGAACTGGGAATTGAGCTCGAGGAAGCGGCCACTGGGGGCGCCTCAGACGGGAACTTCACGTCGGCGCTGGGAGTTCCTACATTGGACGGCATGGGAGCGGTAGGCGAGGGAGCCCATGCCAGTCACGAATCGATTTTGATCGAGCATCTGGCGCCTCGGACGGCTCTGCTTGCCGGGATGCTGGCTGAATTAAACTGATTTGCGTTCATCAACAGCGCGGCGGCTTGTTTTGAGGCCATTGAACTGGTCGAAGGAGTGTGGAAATGATTCTGAAGTGCGGCTGGGTTCGCGCGATTGCATTGATTTCGTTCTTGTCTGGCTGGGGCGGCGCAGTTGCCCAACAACCGGCGACTGGGGCCCAACCGACTGCGCCAGCGACCCAACAGCCTGCGGCCTCGGTCGGAGTTGACCCGATCATGGCGTACGAGGGCGTCTGGAAGATTGAAATTGATCACTTTGACACCGAGTTCAGCAAGATGAGCCACGAGAGCAACTCGCTGAAGAACGTGTGCTGGAAAAGCGGCGGTTACGTGGCCTGCAATCAACTGGCGAATGGGGAATCCAAAGTTTTGCTGGTCTTCACGTATGTCGAAAAGCAAAACTCTTACACGACCTACCAGATACCGCAGGGCGGTGGAGAGCCGGGATCAGGAAAGCTTTTCATTGACGGAAACACGTGGGAGTTTCCCTGGAAAGTCACGGGACCGGGCAAAGTCACTTACTTCAGAGTGGTCAATGTGTTCGTCGCGCCTGATCGGATCGAGTACCGGCAGGAGTTCTCAGCTGACAAGGAGCATTGGACCGTGATGGCGAAGGGCACAGAGAGGAAGATCAGCGCGGAATAGCCGACGCCTGATCTGTGCCTGAACTGCGCGGCGCCTTACGGGTGCGCAATGAAGTTCTGCGCGAAGAAGTACCCGGCGGTCGAGAAACCGATACACGCTACCGTCCAGCGCATGGCTCTCTGGTTGATTTTGCGGCTGTAGTGCGCGGCGAAGTAGCCGCCCAACGCCGCCAGGATAGCCATCTGCAGGCAGAAGCTCCATTCCACACGCCGCGCAATGATGAACGTGATGGCGGGGGTTCCGATGGAAACCGCCGCGGTTAGAATTTTCAGCGCGTTCATTTCGTGAATGTCGTGGACGCCGCAGATGCCCAACAGAGCCATAACGAGGAAGCCGCCACCTGCGGCGAAATAGCCCACATAAATGCTGACAACCAGCATGCCGACGATGAGTAACGTGTTGTAGCGGCGCCCGTTGGAACGGCTCTGCAGCCAGCTTCCCAGCGGGAAACTGAGCACGAACATGGACGCCGCGAAGAGAAGCAGCCACGGCAAAAGCTCGCGGAACATGTGGTTTCTGGTTCGGAGCAAAAGCAGGGCGCCGATCTCCGCTCCCACGCCCGACGCCAGGGCGAGGGGCAGAAGCTTCCAACCGTGACCGAGCAACTGCTTGCGGAAAGGGACAAGCGAGCTCAACTGACCGGGCCAGAGCGCGACGGTATTGGTGGCCTGCACCGAAACCGCACCGACTCCGGTGGCTGTTGCGCTAGCAAAAAGAGCCGGAAGAGAAAGAAACGATCCCCCGCCCGCGATTGTGTTCAGGACACCAGCCAAAGCCGACGCTAGAGGAAGCCAAAGAATCCGCAGCAAATGGAGGTAAGATGGCGTCATTTTCCAACTCTAGTGGCTGCCGCATAAAGACCCGTAAGGGAATTCCCTGCGAACCGGAAGAATGGCACTCGCGTTTCGGACGGAGGACTGCCTGATAGACTCCCCATTAAGAAATAAACGGAGTATTTCTACGCAATGAAACGATCCTTTCTTATGCTGCTTCTGGCGGCAAGCACTGTCCTATCAATTGCACAGACTGCATCCAAGCCAGCAACGCCTGCGAAGCCCGCCGTAGCCGCGAAGACAGCCGCGCCAGCGACCGGCACCCAACTGCCTCCAGGGGTTCCTCCTGTGCGCGGTATCGTGAAGACAGCATTTTCTCTGCGTTATCAGGACATCAAGGTCGGCACAGGAAAAGACGCAGAGCCAAACAAGATCTACAAGGTCCACTACACGGGCTGGCTCGCAGCAGATGGATACAAGTTCGACTCGTCGTATGATCGCCGTGCACCGGTGGTTGGAGCCGACGGCAAGCCAGAGCTTGACGAAAGCGGCAAGCCGAAGCTGGGGGAGCCGCAGCCCATCAGCGTTCCGCAAGGGTTTGGCCGCGTAATCCCGGGCTTCGATCAGGGGTTCACCGGTATGAAGGTTGGCGGCAAACGCCGGCTATTCATTCCGTGGCAGCTGGCTTATGGAGCACGCGGGCGTCCGGGACCTGACGCGGCTCATCCGGGAATTCCTCCCAAGGCAGATCTGATCTTTGATATCGAGCTAATGGATGTGACCGACCTGCAGATGCCTGCGAATCATCCGGGTATGCCGGGTACGGGAGGAATGCCAGGAGGACATCCGATGCCGCGCTCCCGCGACCCCTGCGGCGCCCGCAGCCCCGGCAGCTCCAGCCGAGTCCGGCGATCTCCTCCGAGCGCAACAGCGCCTGCTGACGCCGGCAACTGCCACCTCCAGCCGAGAAGCCGCAGTAGGACAACAGCGGAATCCCACAGCGGCTAAAGCCGGAATCAACTAGCACCGCAAGCGGCATGGCTGAAGCCAGGCCTGGCACAAACTGGTCTTGTAGTGGCTTTCAGCTCGCGCCGGTGGGTTTGTTCGCTGGGCGGGCAACTCCGGCGTGGCCGTCAGGAGCTGTCGGGTGTAGGCTTCCTGGGGTGATGCGCATAAGGATACTGCTTCGCCCGTCTCAACGAGGCGGCCGCGCTCCATGACCGCGATGTGCGTACTGAGATAGCGCACGAGCGGCATTGAGTGGGAGATGAAGAGATAGGTCAACCCTTGCTCGCGCTGCAAGCTGCGCAGCAAGTTGACGATTTGCGCGCCGACGCTTACATCGAGAGCTGAGACCGGCTCGTCCAGAATCAACAGACGGGGCCGCAGAGCCAGTGCGCGGGCGATGTTGATACGCTGACGCTGGCCGCCTGAGAACTCGTGGGGATGCCGGCCAAGAGCCGATTCGTCGAGCCCAACCTCGCGAAGCAGTTCAACGGCGCGGGTGCGAAGAGCTGCATGACCTCTGGGGATTTCACCAACGAGATCATCGCCATGAATCATCCAGGGCTCCGTGACGATTTCCAGCACCTTCATGCGGGGATTGAGCGCCGCAAAGGGGTCCTGAAAAACGGGCTGCATCTGCCGGCGAATGCGTTGCATTTCGCTCCGCGAGGCGCGCGCGACGTCGACACCGCCAACGCGCACGCTGCCATGCGTGGGGCGTACCAGCCCGAGGATCATGCGGGCGACAGTGGTTTTTCCGGAGCCGGATTCGCCGACCAGTCCCAGGGTCTCGCCCGCAGAGATCGAGAACGAGACATCGTCGACAACGGCACGCATCTCGGTATGAAGTCCCGCGCGGCGGGCGTAGCTCTTTGAGACCGCATCCACTTCAACGAGCGCCATGCCCAAATGGTACATGGCGGCTGGCGGGGTTGCCGCGCCGTTTACGCGCTATCGAATCGGTGAAGGCGATTGTCTTAATCAAGTTTTGGATGCAGCTTGTGGAAACTCGTGGCTCGCTGGTAGGCGAGCGCGAAAGCCGCGAGACTCGCGTCCTGATAGAGACCTGCGAGAAATGTCAATGACACCGGAGTTCCCGGTCCGCCGATGTCGTCGTTGTCGCCGTCGTCGATTTTCGGCGGCTGGGGAGCGTCATTGCCGCGCAGTCCATTGGGCACGATCACAGCCGGGTGGCCGGTGAGATTGGTGGCCACCAACTGCGTTCCGCCGGTTGGGGCAACGATGATATCGACCTTCTCAAAGAGCGCAGAGACCTGCTGAATCGCGAGAGTACGTGCACGGTTTGCCTGGATGTACTCGACCGCCGGATAAAAGCGCGCGGTGCGAAAGTCGTTGGGCCAATCTTCGATGCCCTGCTCGGTGAGCAGGCGATCGCGGCCGGACAAAGTGAGGTCGTCGAAGGCTGCCGCGGCCTCGGCGGTGAGAAGGGGCACCATCGCGCCGTAGGGCAGCTTGGGCAGTTCGACGGGAATGAGATCGATGCCCATGGCGCGGAGCTTGTCGAGCGCGGCGATGTCGTAGCGTCGGTCGTAGTCACGGCGTGCCCGGCCGGCCTTTTGCTCGATATCACGCTTTTCGCGCTCCTTCTTCTCCTCCGGGGTCTCGTTGACCGGCGGTTGGGAAGGAGTTGAATGGCTTTGGAGGGTCGAACTCGCTTTTCAGGTAGCCGATACGCAACGCCTTCAAGTCGATCAACTCGTCCCACTGAAAGTGGGCGGGGTAGACGGATGCGTCCTTTCCGTCAGGCCCGTGAATGGTCTCCAGCACAAGCGCGCAGTCTTCGGCTGAGCGAGCGATCGGGCCGAGCTTGTCCATCGTCCAGCTCAAGGCCATTGCACCGGTGCGCGGTACAAAGCCAAAGGTGGGACGCAGGCCCGTGACACCGCAGCGCGTACATGGCGAGCTGATGGAACCGAGCGTCTCCGAGCCGATGGCGAACGCGACGCATCCCGCGGCCACGGCGCTTGCCGATCCCGCAGACGATCCACTCGATCCCTGCTCGGGATTCCAGGGATTGCGGGTGCGGCCACCAAACCACTTGTCGCCCATGGCAAGCGCGCCCAGGGTGAACTTGGCCACCAGCACGGCTCCCGCCGCATCGAGCCGTTGCACGACGGTTGCGTCTTCGTCGAAGGACTGATGTTCGAAGCCGCCCGCACCCCATGTGGTCGGATAACCTTTGACGGCGAGCAGATCTTTCGCTCCCCAGGGAATTCCGTGCAGCGGGCCGCGATATTTGCCTGCGGCGATCTCTGCGTCAGCTGCCTTCGCCTGCGCGAGGGCGCGGTCTTCCGTGAGTGAGATGACGAAGTGGAGTTTGGAGTCGTAGCGCTTGAGGCGATCGATGTACATCTGCGTGAGGGCGAGGGAAGTGATTTTACGGGCGCGCAACAGACTGGCAAGTTCGCTCACGGTGGCAAAAGCCAGATCTTCAATCCGAGCGGGAGCGCTCACGGCCTGAATCGGGTTTCCGTCCGTTCGCAAGGATGCCTGGCGCGATTCTCGCTGTGGATTGACGCAACCATGGTTCCCGCCGGCGGCTGGGGATGGAAGATGTATGCCGGAGGGACAGAGTTGGGCAGATGCATCTTGCGGATGGCTTTGTATGAGCCATTGTTGTCGACGAGGGCATCGAGCATCATTTGCTTCTGCTCGGCGGTAAAGGGACCTATGCCGGCCATGACTGCAGCCTGATCGATCATCTCAGGCGTGATTTTTGGCGGCTTCGACTGATCGGTATTGTCGGCGGGCTCCTGCGCCTGCACGGCGAGCGTGTAGAGGATTCCGGGGAGCAGCGGGGAAGCGATGCCTGCGCGGCTGCAGGCGGCTAGAAAGCCTCGACGATCCAGAGTCATTGCGCGATCCTTTTTGCGTGGAGAAGCCTACTCGCACACTATAAAGGAGCGATGCGCTGCGGATGTTTGCAGTTCACGTTGTCAGGCGATTTGCAGAGATGGCGTCGAGAGGCCAATGCAAGAGCTCAAGAGTCTCTATGCCCTGAAGCGAGATCTCGAGCGTGGTCGCATCCGGCTTAACTTCGTACACGCGGCTTGTGAGTGCCTCCCTGCCGCAAATAAAGCACTCGATGATCGAACCATCCAGGAAGAAGCGAAGCTCAGGTTTTGACCAGGGGCGAGAGGGCAATTCGAAAGTTGTGTCTCCGCATTGAACCGAATTGCCCGCGATATCGATCTTGAGTTCCCAGGCAGTGTGGCCAGCAGTGACGAGTCGAGCGCTTACGGTTCCGGTGGAAAGCTCGATGGGGAGAAGGAACTCGTGGCGAAGCGTGGCGAGCTTGAGGCGATATGGGGCACTTGCGCTCAGGGCGACGCTTCGGAGTGTGCCGCGAAGCTTCTCGACTTCTGCGGCGGGATCTATTTCGAGCTGGCCCTGCTGATCGACTGTCAGCACGCGCGGGAGAGCCATCGCACCGGACCAGCCTGCGGCGGCGAAATCAGACTCGGGTCGCGTCTCCCGGATCCAGCCCCAGAGAATCCGTCGAGCATTGGGAGCGAGGAAGCTTTTGGGAGCGTAGTAGGCTCCGTGGTCGAGAACTCCCTGACGCTTCGGCGTGTACAGATGTTCCTTCTCGTCGTAGTCGCCGGTTGTCCAGATCACCTTGTTTTCGGTGGAGTAGAAAAGGCAGTGTTGCCCATTGATCGAAAAAAAGTCAGGGCACTCCCACATCTCGCCACTGTCGCAGGGATTGGCGGCGACGCGGCCGTTGGGCTTTCCTTCGACGAGCTTATGAAGGTACGTCCCACTTGCGCAGGTCCTGCGAGCGATAGAGCAATACGCAGCCGCCCTTGGCCCGTTCGCCCGATCCGAGCCCCATGTACCAGGCGTCTGCTTCGCGCCACAGGCATGGATCGCGAAAGCCGGTTACAACCACGTCCGCGGGTGGTGTGGCGACGATGGGTACTTCGAGCTTCTTCCAGTGAAGGAGATTGTCGTCTTGTGCGATGGCGAGCAGTTGAGTCTCACGCAGCTTGTCATTTCCATCGCGAATTGTGACCGATTCCGGCGGCGCATTCTGCACGCCGGTGTAGATAAATGTGGGGACGCCATCCATGACGACAGCCGATCCGCTGAAGCAGCCCTCGCTGTCAGGCCCGCCGGGTGTGGGTGCAAGCGCGATGGGCTGATGATGCCAGTGCACCATATCAGTGCTCACTGCGTGACCCCAGTGCATGTCGCCCCAAACTGCAGCGTGAGGATTTAGTTGATAGAAGAGGTGGTATTTTCCCTTCCAAAAGATAGGCCCGTTTGGATCGTTCATCCAATTGTGAGGCGGAAGAAGATGGTATTCCGGGCGGAGCGGGTCGTGTGCCGGATCCGTCCGAGGGGGATCGGTCGGCGCGAATCCGTGCACACGGGTGGCGATGGTCGCAGCAACGGCGGTTGAACCGAGATGACCAAGGAATCGCCGACGGTTGAGTGACATGTTAACCACCCCGCAGAGGATCTTCCGCAGACACATCATCCTGCCATGTCCGGCCTTTGTTCGCCAAGCGAATCGCGGTTACTTTTCCGCAGCGGTCAGCTTCAGCGCGTAAGCATATTTGCAAGCTGCGCCAGCGGGCAGCGTGATCTCGAGCGCGTTTGCGCCCTGTGTCCACGTGACCTTATCGGCGGAGCCGATCAACTCCACTTTCGCGATCGGCATCGAGGCGCCCTCATGAGACCAGCCGAGCGAGTGGATGGTGGCTTTGCCATCGGCCGGACAAGCCATTCCAATGACGTAGACGTTGTTTCCCTTGGCGGTGAAGCGAAAGTCCTCAGCAGTGTACGGCTTGGTGTCAGTGTCGTGGAATGCGCCCGCTTTGACTTGCGTTGGTCCTTCACCAAAGGTCTTCCAAGGCGTGGTGGCATAGATAGCCTCGCCGTTGACCTTGAGCCAAGCGCCCATTTCGAGCAGAGTTGCGCGCACTTCATCGGGAACGGTTCCGTCGGAGCGCGGGCCGAAGTTGAGGAGGAGGTTGCCGTTCTTGCTTACGATGTCAACGAGCTGGTGAACGAGGAACTCAGGCGTCTTGAACGTGTCGTTGTCGATGTAACCCCATGACGCGTTGCTGATCGAAGTGTCGGTTTGCCAGTGGTCGGCGATGATGTGGTCCTGCTGGCCGCGTTCAAAATCGCGTGTGCCGGCTTTCCAATTCAGTGAGTAGTCCTTGAAATCGATCACGCCGGTGTAGCCGTGAGCCGCGGCGAAGTTGTAGTAGAACGCGGCGAACTCCGTCACAGCGCGACGGAAGTTTGGCTGGCCGATCCACCAGTCGAAGTAGACAACTTCAGGCTTGTACTTTTCCACGAGTTCCGTGTCACGTGCCAGCCAGTCACGCGTCCAGGCTTCACTCACCCAGGTCCAGTCGTCCTCAAGACCGTGCGCATCTCCGCCCGCCTGAAACCACTGGTGTGCAGGGCCGTAAAGCGACGCGTACTTCGGATCGTTCACGTCAGAGCGGATTGCGCGACCACCATCGAAGAAGAAATTGTGTTCGGCGCGATGCGAGCTAAAGCCAAAATGCAGGCCTTCGGCGCGAATGGCAGTGGCGAGTTCTCCGAGCGTGTCCCGCTTTGGCCCCATCTTCACAACTGTCCAGTCGGAGAGGCCCGAGTCGTACATGGAGAAGCCATCGTGATGCTCGGCCACGGGAACTACATACTGTGCACCTGCGTCTTTGAAAAGCTTGGCCCACTCAGCGGCGTTGAAGTGCTCGGCGCGGAAGAGAGGAATCAGATCCTTGTAGCCCTTGCTGTCCTTTGCTGACTCGTCCTTCGAGGCGTAATGCTCCTGGAAGTTTTTGTAAGCGCCGTCGCCAGGGTGATACATGTTGCGCGGGTACCACTCGTTCTGCGCAGCGGGCACCGAGTAGACGCCCCAGTGAATAAAGATGCCGAACTTCGCATCCTTGTACCACTGCGGCTGCTGGTACTTCATCAGCGAAGCCCAGTCGGGACGATAGGGGCCGTCGTTGGCCTGGCGGTCGGCTTCAGCAAGGAGGCGATTGCGCTCGGCGTCATATTTGGCGACAGATTGTTGCCACTCGCGATCAATCTCAACAGCGGATTTGACCCCGAGCGTGGGCGCCAACGGATCGGAAGAAGCTGCGGGAGTTTGAGAGATGATGAGCGGCGAAGAAAAGAGCAGGAGAACTGCAGGCAGGCCACGAACGAGATTTTTCATACGGCGGAATCGTAATCGACGGGGACCTGCGCTGCAAACGCTTTCATTTCAGATCGGGTAAAACGAAGAAATTTACTTGACATATTCCCATATAGGAATATATTGATTTACATGGCTCGAGCGGCAACCACCTCTGATGCGTTCAATGCTGTAGCGGAGCCGCGGCGACGGGAGATTCTGATTCTTCTTGCGGCACGCGAGCATTCCGTGAGCGAGATTGTGGCGAGGCTGCGTTGCGACCAGCCATCGGTTTCAAAGCATCTTAGAGTGCTTCGCGATGTCGGGCTGGTTCGCATGCGCTGCAACGGGCGCCAGAAACTGTACCGGACGAACGCGGAAGGTATTCGGCCACTGCATGAGTGGGCTGAACTGTTCGAACGCTACTGGAGCCACCAGTTGACACGTGTAAAGGAGCGGGCGGAACAGAAAGCAGCGGGAGCATCAAAGGATTCGGACCTAAGTTTAAATCCCAAGGAGGAAGCATGATTGCGAATACGGCAAGCGTTGAAGATCTGATCTTGAATGTCGAGCGGGAGATTCATGTGCGGGCGTCGCTGGAGGATACCTTTGCCGCGCTCCTTGAACAACTGGGGCCTGAGAACGAGTCCGGTGATGGCAGGCCAATGCCGATGAAACTCGAAGCATGGCCCGGCGGCCGATGGTATCGCGATCTGGGCGGCGAGAACGGCCATCATTGGGCTCATGTGCAAGCCATCAAGCGGCCGACACTTCTGGAATTCTCCGGACCTCTCTTCATGTCCAGTCCAGTTGCCAACAACGTACAGTACAGGCTCAGCGAGGAAGAGGGTGGGACACTCATCAAGTTCCGCCACTCTGGCTTTGGCGCGGTCCAGGAAGACCACAAGAAAGGCGTGGTGACAGGCTGGGGACTCATACACGAAAAGGTTCGCCGGCGCGCGGAAGAAGCGCAATCCAAAACCGCGCCGGTTCGATAGGGCTGAATTTCCCAAAGGAGGATCAACGTGTCTATTGCACAGACATACCTTGCAGAATTCGAGTTTCAGGCGACCATCACAAGAAGGTTTCTTGAGCGGCTTCCTGAGGACAAGTTGACGTGGAAGCCTCATGAGAAATCGATGAGTGCCGGGCAACTGGCATATCATCTCGCCATGGTTCCGGGCGGGGTTGTCCGCTTTGCGCAAAGCAATCCGGTCCAGCTACCGGAATTTGCCACTTTTCAGCAACCGGCGAGTTGTCAAGAGATTCTCAAGACTCTCGACGAGAGCATTGCCGCAGTGCGCGAAGTGCTGCCGAAGTTCGACGACGCGGCGATGAACGAGAAATGGCGCATGGTCGCCGGAGGACAGGAGGTCCTCGCCCAACCTCGAGGACAATTCCTGCGCGATGTGATGCTGAGCCACTGGTACCAGCATCGCGGCCAGTTCAGCGTTTATCTTCGACTTCTCAACATCGCGGTTCCCGCGAGCTTTGGGCCGAGCGCTGACGAACCGCCGCTGTTCATGCAACAGGCTCGGCCCGCGGCCTGATCAGGAGGGCTCCTATGTGTCCATTCTGTCTAACAACTGCGGCTCTTATTGCCGGAAGCGCAACGGGAACCGGCGGTCTGACGGCAATCGTTGCGGGCACAATCTTCATGAGAAAGAGGCGAAAGACGTTCCCCGAACAAAGCGAAACAGAGGAGGTTAATCGTGGCAAGCATGGCGACGGACGTGAAGAATCCGAAGGCGGTCTCGCACACTGAGTGGCTTGCGGCGCGCAAGCAGTTGCTCACCAAGGAAAAGGAGTTTACGCGGCAGCGCGATGAGTTGAGCAGGTTACGACGGGCATTGCCGTGGGAACGCGTGGAGCAGCAGTATGCTTTTGAGGGAGCCGGCGGCAAAGAGACACTTGCTGATCTCTTTGACGGCCGCAGCCAGCTCATCACTTATCACTTCATGTTTGGTCCCGGATGGAAAGAAGGCTGCCCAAGCTGCTCCTACCTGGCGGACCATTTTGATGGCATGACCATTCATCTAGCGCACCGCGATGTCACGTTCGCTGTAATTTCTCGTGCGCCAATTGAACAGATTGAAGCGTTCAAGAAGCGTATGGGATGGCGATTCCACTGGGTATCTTCGTTCGGCACGGACTTCAACTATGACTACCACGTGTCCATGACGCCAGAAGAAAAGGCCAGCGGCAAGGCGAATTACAACTACACGATGATGGAATTCCCGAGTGAAGAACGTCCGGGCGCAAGCGTGTTCCAAAAGGACGCAAATGGCGAGATTTACCACACGTATTCAACGTATGCGCGAGGGCTGGACATACTAGTCGGGACGTACAACTTTCTCGACCTGGCGCCGAAGGGGCGCGACGAGGATGGGCTGGCGCACACGATGGCGTGGGTTCGTCATCACGACAAGTACGATGGCGCGTACTTCGTCGACCCCAAGCAGAAGTATGAGCAGCCCAAGAGCACTGAACACTCCTGCTGCGAAGGCTAAGCTCGTAAGTGAGGAGCCAGCTCTGAGAAAAGCTGCAACTAATTGGTTGCGCAGTGGGATATGGCGAGACTCCCTACCCCACTGCATGCTCGCTGAGTACTTATCTGCCCGCTTCTGCAACCTGCTTCTGTGCTCGCTCAAGCGCGTTGAGCCTGCGATGTATCTGGGCATCGATGTCGGCCTGGCGCGAATTGTCTTTGCTCATGCGATTGGCATACTCTTCGAGGCGGTCTTTCGCGTTTTTGGCGAGTTGGGCAACTGTGGCCTGAGCCTGTGGAAGGATTTGGTGGAAGTGTGCCAGTTCTTCCGTCGCGCGTTCGGGATGATATCCGAGGCGATCGCCTGATTGCATCGCATCAATCAAGACGTCGGGCGGCGCGGCGACTGGCCACATTCCATTTAACGCGTCGTAAGCTGCGCGTAGCCGCGTCATAGCACCGGCGAAGCCATCCAATTCGTTGCGCCGTGCGGTGAGCCCTGCACCACGGCGGACTTCAATGGTGATCTTTGCAGCGACACTCTGGCTGGCGACCGGGATCACCGTGGTGAGCGTGTTGCCCTCGAAGCTCCATCCGCCTTTGCCCGTTGGACCTGCGCGTTTCACAGCAACACCATTGACCGTGACGGATGCAGGTGGCCAGTCCGCCGGAAGTTGAATGGTGTAGCCGCGCGTATTCTGCATGCCCGGATAGCTGCCTTCAACAGGACCGATTTCGACGCGCAGCGTGTCGCCGGACTGCGACGCCTTTATCGGGGTACGCGCGAATACCCCCCGCTGGTACTCGGTCGCGACGCCGGAGTCTTCGTAGAGCGAATAACTGCTGCTCGAGCCTGGCGCAAGCGGCCACACATTCACGATGAGCGGGTCAACGGGCTTTTCGCCGGTATAGTGCATGGGCGGCTGCATCGGCACAATGGCGCCGGCTTTCAAATACACCGGGGTCTGTTCGATCGAGAAGCTGCGGTCGATTGTGACGGGGCCGCTGAAATGCTTGCCCGTGGGCCACTCCATCCATTCGCCCTTGGGCAGCCAGATTTTTTGCGTGGCCAATCCCGACGTCTTGTCGGAGGGCGCGACGACGGGGGCGGCCAGCATCTGGTCGCCGAAGAGATATTCACCCTTGCTTACATAGGCTTCGTTGGCTTCAGGAAAGTCGTAATAGAGCGGGCGCAGGAAGGCGACGCCGGTGTCATAGGTTCGGCGGGCCTCAGTGTAAATGTAGGGCTGCAATGCGTATCGCAACTGAAAGCTTGAACGAAGGACTGTGGAATACGGCTCAGGATATGCCCAGATGCGGCGCTCTGAATCAGGATTCTTCGTGGTGTGGGTGCGAAGGATCGGGCTGAAGACGCCGAATTGCACCCAGCGGGTGTAGAGTTCCGGGTCGACGGCGCCCGGCATGTGACCGCCAATGTCGTGGCTCCAATAGGCGTATCCCACATTCGCGGCGGTGGCTGTGAACCACGGTTGAAACGCGAGCGAGTCCCATACAGAGACGGTGTCACCGGAGAAGCCGATTTGGTAGCGATGATTGCCAAGTCCGCCCCAGCGGTGGAAGAGAAGCGGACGCTGGCCCTGGCGCTGCTGATCAGTGAAGTGGACGTAGTTGAGCCACCATGTAGGCGTGACGCCGGCCATTTTTGTGTTGGGTTCCTGCTGCCAGTCGAGCCACCAGAAGTCGATGCCCTGCTTCTCGAGCGGATGAAGCACGAGGTTGAAATAGTTGGTGGTGAATTTCTTGTCGGTGATGTCAAAGGCCACATACTGCCCGGTCTTTGGATCGATACCCATCGCCTTTGCCATTACGGGGTATTGAGACTCCCATCGCTGAATGCCGGATGCGGGATGAAGGTTCAGGCTGGTCTTCAGGTGAACGTCGTGCAGCCTCGCGAGGAACTGGTCCGGATCGGGAAAGAGAAACTTGTTCCAGGTGTAGCCGGTCCAGCCAAGCGAGTGGTCTGACTTGTCCTGCTCGCCCGCGGCCCTGAGCTGCTCGACATTCATATGCCAATCCATGTCGATGACGAAGACGTCGAGGGGAACGTCGTTCTGGTGGAAGCCACGGATGATTTCCTAGAATCTCCTGATCGCTGTAGGCCCAGTAGCGCGACCACCATGCGCCGAAGGCGAAGCGCGGAGGCAAAGGAATGCGGCCCGCGACCTTGACGTAGTCGCCGAGAGCCTGACGGTAGTTGTGATCGTAGCCGAAAAAATACCAGTCCTGACGGTCGCCCGCGGGTCGCTCGATGACCCAGGGCCATGGGCTCTTTTCTCCCTGGAGGAAGCGGAAGTCGGCGGAGTCAAAGAGCGGACGCGTGGAGTCGTCGACCAGCGCCCAGCCGGAGCGAGAGATGAGGCCCGGCTCTATGGGTTCCTTGGTCTTGCTGCCTAGCGCTCCGTCGAGTGTTCGAGTGGTGCCTTGCAGATTCTCTGGATCGGCAAGGCCGGGGCGCCAGGTGGTCTGCTTGCCGTCAACAGTGAGCACGATGGAGAGATTGTCGGAAGTGAACTTGCCATCGCCAGATGGAGAATAATTAAGCGTCAACGCGCTGGTTTTGATCGCGATAGTTGTTGCTGTTCCTGCCGCGAGTTCTGTCTGGTCGAACTTGGGGACGGGGAGGCGGCGGTTAAGGAAAACGAATGAACCGTGGTCTTCGAACTGTCCGTCCGTAGCCCACTCCATGCGGATGAGTTGGGGCGTGAGGATGGTGAATCGCGCTTTGCCAACTGTAACGATGGCTTTGGAATCGGCGACGGGATTGGTTTCGGCTTCTGCCTGTGGGCCATGGACGGGCATGACGGACGGGGCGAGGGCGGGGGATGATTGCGCATCCGCGGAAGATTGAAGCGAGGGCGATGGATGTCTCAAGGTTTGCTGTTCTAAAATCTGCGCTGAGATACAGGATGATGCTCCAAGAATGATCGCGGCTGCGGCAAAGTGATGCAAGGAAATACGCATGGATTTCTCCTGATTTCAAGTCCATGGGAAGGCTAGCAGAACAGGGATCGGGAGTTGGGAGGTAGGTCTGGATGAGCGATGGCGTTCAGCGAAGAACTGGACATTTTGTGCAGAAGCGGCTCGGCTTGATATGACTGATTGGGCGGCGTGTTGGGCGGTCGAATATCTAAACGGTTGAACTGAGGAGAGTGAGTGTGAAGAGAGTTCTGGTGGTTGCGGCGGCGATTGCATGCCTGAGTGTTGGTGGTCGGATAGGAAGCGCACAGCAGGCGTCCTCGACGCAAAATTCGGGGAAAGTTCAACCGGTGGAGGCCGCGCCGGCGAAGGATGCGGCTGCGACGGCGATTACCGGCATCGTTGGCAAGTGGCATTTCGTAATAGAGACGCCGGGCGGAGATCGCGAGGCCGATGCCGATCTGGCGGTTGATCGGGATGGCAAGGTGACGGGGAAGTTCGGGACCTCGGATGTTGCCGGAACCTACAAGGAGGGACAGCTTGATCTGAATTTCACGTTCACGGCAGATGAGGTGGGCGAGACCGCACCCCTGAAAGTCAACGGCAAGCTGGATGACACGAGCGCTCTAACCGGGACGTGGGAGTTCATTTCGTACAGTGGGACTTTCAAGGCCACGCGGCCGAAAGCATAGGCTTTCGAGGAGATTGTCTGAAGATGGAGCGCGGCTGCGGCCGCGCTCTTTCCGTTTTGAAAGGGGTTTCGTCGAAAACTCTCCAATGCTTCGAGTCTGATCTGCGAGCAGTGATGGCAATTTCTGCGCCGTGGGAGGGTCAAGACGCATCTTACGAGCGGCGCTGTCTATTTCTCCTTCAAGAAGAGTGTGCGATCAATCAGGGCGGGAGAGTTATTGAATCACTTTCCCAAGCCGATCCGACCGTTTTCGCACCGTGGTCAGGACTTCGAGTTTACCGTTTGGTTCGCGTTCGTCTGATGGAGAGTTCATGAAGAAGTCTGAAGTTATGCAAGCATGGCTCAGGATCCTTGCTGGGCGCTCGCCTTCCCTTTCAATTGAAATTACAAAGGAATGTCCGCTGCGGTGTCCTGGATGCTACGCCTTTGATGAGGCACATCTTGGAGGGAAATCCCGGTTGCGCGAGCTCTCCGATTTCAAGGGAGATGAACTTGTCGCCAAGGTGCTCGCGCTGATCGATGAGCACAAGCCACTCCACGTCTCACTCGTCGGCGGAGATCCTCTGGTGCGGTATCGCGAGCTCGACAAGTTGTTGCCACAAATCGAACGCCGTGGCGTGCATATACAGGTTGTTACGAGCGCATTCAGAGTGATCCCAAGCGCATGGATGAGCATTAAGAAACTCAATGTCGTGGTATCTGTCGACGGCCTGCAGCCGGAGCATGATGCTCGGCGCAGTCCGGCCACGTACGAGCGAATACTCCAGAACATCAGAGGAGCCAGGGTAACCATTCACTGCACGATCACGTCGCAAATATCAAAGCGCTCCGGCTATCTCGACGAATTTCTGGCTTTTGGACCAGCCAACCAGAGGTTGCGAAAGTGTGGTTCAGCATATTTACTCCTCAGGTTGGCGCCACCGATCCGGAAATACTGACCGCTTCACAAAGAGCTTCCACCATCGCCGAGCTGCGACGGTTACGCCTGAAGTATCCCGTTCTGGATATGCCCGAAGCCCTCATTCGCGAGATCGAGTCTCCACCGAGGAGCCCAGAGGAGTGTATTTTTGCGAGAACCACAGAAACCGTCTCCGCCGATCTTAAGACGCAGATCACTCCCTGCCAGTTTGGAGGAAATCCCGATTGCACACAGTGCGGCTGTATTGCTTCGATGGCGCTGGCCGCCGTCGGCCACCACCGTGTTGCAGGGCGACTTACCGCTGGACACCTGTTCATGGCTTCGGATCGTTTGGGTAAGAAGTGGAGGAGTCTGCGGAGAGCTTTGTCTCTCAAGCCTTCCTCTCTGGCGAGACCTTCCCCGTTCAACATCCTCGAATCTTAGTGCTCGCAGTCAATGCCGATTTGGCGCTCAGATTTCGCAGGCTCCCTCGAGGGGCTTGGTCGCGGCGCCTGCCCGCGACCCGTGCGACGTGAATGCCTTCTTCGGGGATGATTTCCATCCCACTGCGTGGGGCACGCCTGAATTGATACTCGGGAACTGGAATGGAGGCGAATTCTTCGAAAGAGGGGTTCGCCTTTTTCGCGTTTTGGTGGGCGGTACAGGTCCGCGGCAGGAGAGCAGTACAATTCGAACGAGTCGGCGGACAAGCGAGATCCAGAGTCGAACAGATGCAACTGGAATTGTGGATGACTGCGCCGGCAATGAAATTGGGGAGACAATGATGACCTTGCTTTCTTCGGGTGGCGGTTCGGGTTCATCGCTAAGCAGACGGCGCTTTATGCAAATGAGCGGGGCCGTGGCAGCATTGCCGGGCAGAGCGTTCGCCGCGTATGGGGAGGCCTTCCGCTTCCAATCGAATCACGATCGGCGTGGTTGGTTGGGGCATGATGGGGCCGGCCAATACCAAGGCATTTCTGGCAGAGGCAGACTGCCAGGTGATTGCGGCCTGCGATCTGGACGCGAAGCACTTGCAGATGGCGGTAGACACGATCAATAAGCACTACGGAAACCAGGACTGCAAGGCGTATCACGACTACCGGGAGATGCTGGCACGCGAGGACATGGACGCAGTGATGATCGCGGTTCCGGACCAGTGGCATGCTTTGATTGCGACGGAAGCTGCGCGGCGGAAGAAGGATATCTACGGCGAGAAGCCGTTGGCACGCACAGTCGCGGAACAGCAGGCCATTGTAAAGGCGGTGCAGCAAAATAACGTGATCTGGCAGACCGGATCGTGGCAGAGGTCGCTGCCCCAGTTTCGCAAGGCGGCGGAGATTGTGCGCAGTGGGCTGATCGGCAATGTGCTGCGGGTGGAGGTCGGGTTGCCGGGCGGGCATCACGATTTTCCCAACACGACGCCACCGCTCATGAAAATGCTGGCTGCTTTGCCGGACAAGATCGAGAGCCCGGCGCAGATTGTGCCGGGGACGGCGGCGTGGGATCTGGCAGTGAGCGAACCGCCCTCGGATTTCGATTATGACCGGTGGATCGGGCCGTCGAGAATGGAGCCCTACGTTGCTGTGCGTGTCTACCAGAACTGGCGGTGGAATTACAACACCGGAGGCGGACAGCTGCTGGATTGGATTGGGCATCACGGCGATATCGCACACTGGGGGTTGGGATTTGACACCTGCGGGCCGTCGGAGATTGAGGGGCACGGGGAGTTCCCGCCGGCAAACGCGGTGTGGAACACCGCCACGAAGTATCACATCGAGTGCAAGTACCGGAAGGAAGTGACCGGATATCCGGTGGACGTGGCTATGACGATTGCGGGCGGCTCGGGGGCGATCGGCATGGGCACGAAATGGATCGGTACCGATGGTTGGGTGTGGGTGGATCGTGCCGGCTTCGATGCTTCGAATCAGGACTGGGTGAAAGGGGATTCGCTCGCGGAGGATCTGCGCAAGGTGAAGCTGTATGAGTCGCCAGGGCATCAGCGGAATTTCCTGGACTGCGTGAAGTCGCGCAAGCCAACCATTACGCCAGTGGAAGTTGCACATCACTCAACGTTGCCAGGGCACCTTGGGCTGATCTCGATGATGACCGGACGGAAGATTCAGTGGGACGTGAAGGAGGAGAAGATTTTGAACGACAGTGCGGCGAGCGAACTGCTGACACGGCCGTATCGAGAGCCATGGAAGCTGGCCTGACCGCGCGCCAGGCGGGGAATCTTCATTCTTTCTCCCCTTTAGTATGGAGGAGTACTCAACATGGCCTTAAGGGCAATCGTGGCGGCGGCAATGCTATGCGTCGCGAGTGTGAGAGCACCAGCACTCGCGCTGCGACAAGGCCAGGACACGCATGCGCAACGTGCACCCGTGGTCGTGGTCATCAGCCTGGACGCTTTCGGGGCATCGCTACTCGATCAGCCGTTGCTGCCTGTACCGACCCTGCACGCTCTCATGAAAGATGGCAGTTACGCCCAGAGTATGCAGCCTGTAAATCCCACGGTGACTTGGCCCAACCACACCAGCATGGTCACTGGGGTCGCACCCGCGAAGCACGGGCTAATCGCTAATGGAGCGATCACGGGGCAGCGGACGGGCGAGCCGCCCAAAGTCGAGTTCCATGCCGACAAGACAGCTCTTGTACGTGTGCCCACTGTCTATGACCGTGCTCATGAGGCGGGGCTCACCACAGCCGAGATGGACTGGGTCGCGATAGAAAATGCGAAGTCTATTGACTGGAGCTTCTTTGAACAGCCGGTAGCCACCTCGCCGCTGCTCAAGGAGATGCTTGCCGATGGATCGCTCACGCAGGCCGACTTGGACGGCTTCTCAAAAGGATCACAGGCCTATCGCGACCGCTTGTACACGCGCGCTGCCGCCTATACCATCAGGCACCACCATCCCAACCTTGTGCTGCTGCACCTGCTCGCCCTTGACAGCGCGGAACATACCTATGGTTTTGACACGATGGCAGGCGTCAACACGGCTGCCTTTCTGGATGATTGCGTGAAAGAGGTGGTGGACGCCGTGCGCGAGGCAGGGGACCTGGATCGCACAACCTTCCTGATCGTCAGCGATCACGGCCAGAGCAGCGTGCACCATCTTGTCGATCCCAATGCGATCTTGACGGACGCGGGCATTCCACCATCTGAGGCGACGGCTCTGGCCGAGGGTGGAGCCGCCTTTATCTACGAGACCCACCGCACGCCAGATCTGACAGAAAAGATTCGCGCAGCGTTCGCGGCCAATCCGGCTACCGACTCCGTGCCCACCGATGAAGAGACTCGAGCCCAAGGCTGGCCCGGCCGTGACGACAACGCTACGGCCTTTGACGTGCTTGCGTACGCGAAAGAGGACTGGGCGTTCGGCGGCAGCAGGGCGGGACATGAGCACCGCGGCTCTAATCCCCCCGTGGAACATCAGATCGGGGCTCACGGCTATCCCAATACCCGGCCGTTGATGCAGGCTATTTTTATTGCCAGCGGTGCAGCCATCCGTCATGCGGGCCAACAGCCGTCCTTCTCGAACATCGATGTCGCTGCCACCATAGCGCAGATCCTCGGCCTGCCCCAGACCGGCATGGACGGAAAGCCGCTGACAGCCATTCTGAAGTAGCTCCTCAACACGGTACGGTTGCCCTCGGGAGGCCGGAATTGCCGGCTTGCGTGTCAAAGGGATTCGAGGTGGGAACATGGCTGAGCGCGTCAAAGGGCTTCAATCGCCGGGAGCTGACGAACAGACCTCTTCGCAAAACTGTCCGGATCTATTAGCAGATCCGGACAGTTTTGCTTTCGCCTGCAAGAAGGTCGCGATCAGATGTCTAGATTCTTGACGTCGAGGGCGTTGTCTTCAATGAACTTGCGGCGCGCCTCGACATCTTCGCCCATGAGTGTGGTGAAGATGGTCTCGGTCTCGGCAATGTCTTCGAGCTTGACCTGGAGCAGCGTGCGGCGCTCGGGATCCATGGTGGTTTCCCAGAGCTGCGGAGAGGTCATCTCGCCGAGGCCTTTGTAGCGCTGAACCTGATAGTCCTTCTTGCCTTGTTCGACGATGTAGGCGAAGAGCTCGCGGGCTGTCGACTTCTCGACCGGCTCACGGAGAATGCGGGAAGCACGGCGCGCGGCCTTCGCTTCGGCTTTGACTTCTGCGGGTGCCTCTCCTTCCTCGAACTCGGTGCCTTCGGGTTCTTCGGTCGTGGGCTCGTGCGCGCCTTTGACGGCGTATTCAACGAGGAAAGGCGGCTCGAGGTACTGGCTGATCTGCGAGTACTTCGACATCATCTGGCGGAACTCAGGGCTCGAGGCAAGAGTCCAGTCGACGCAGCGCGAAGCGCCCTGGCTGTCGGTGTAGCAGACGGACCAGGTGTGATGCTCCTCGTCTTCGACGGGCTTGTGGATCTTGATCTGGAAGCTATCGGCAACTTCGATGAGTTTCTCGTGGAGGTTCGCGAGCTTGGGCGGAACTTCGCTGCCGGTCCTGGAGGTGAAGTCGGCGCGATGCGTGAGCTCGGCGCGCGCAAGCAGTTCGGTGAGCTTCTCGTTGCGGATGCGCTTGTCGACTTTTTCAACGAAGCCGAGATACTCGTTGAGGTAGCCCATGAAGCGCGTGAGTTCGGCGCCTTCGATGTGGCTGGCGTTTTCGCCGTGGCGAACGATCATGCCTTCGGAGGCGCGCTTGACCATGACCTTCACGAATTCGCGATCGTCCTTGATGTACTGCTCGAACCGGCCCTTCTTGATCTTGTAGAGCGGAGGCTGTGCAATGTAGATGTTGTCGCGCTTGATCAACTCCGTCATGTGACGGAAGAAGAAGGTGAGCAGCAGCGTTCGGATGTGCGAGCCGTCCACGTCGGCGTCGGTCATGAGGATGATCTTGCCGTAGCGGAGCTTGGCAGGATCGAAGTCGTCTTTGCCGATGCCGGTACCGAGCGCGGTGATCATGGCGCGGATTTCTTCGTGGCCCAGCATCTTGTCGTAGCGGGCCTTTTCAACGTTGAGGATCTTGCCCTTGAGCGGCAGGATGGCCTGGAAGCGGCGATCGCGGCCCTGCTTGGCGGTGCCGCCGGCGCTTTCACCCTCGACGAGGTAAAGTTCGCAACGGTCAGGGTTGCGTTCAGAGCAGTCGGCGAGTTTGCCGGGCAGTCCGCCGCCGTCGAGCGCACCCTTGCGCCGTGTGAGGTCGCGTGCCTTGCGCGCGGCCTCGCGGGCGCGAGCAGCTTCGATGGCCTTGTTGATGATCTTGCGGGCGATCGGCGGATTCTGCTCGAGGAACATGCCGAGTCGCTCATTGACGAAGGCCTGTACGATTCCGGCGATGTCGGAGTTGAGCTTGCCTTTGGTCTGGCCTTCGAACTGCGGCTGCGACAGCTTGACGCTGACGACTGCAACGAGACCCTCGCGGACGTCGTCGCCGCTCAGGTTTTCCTTCACGTCTTTGAAGAGGCCGAGTTGCTGGCCGATGGCGTTAATGGTCCGCGTCAGCGAGGTGCGAAAGCCGGAGAGGTGCGTGCCACCATCGACGGTGTTGATGTTGTTGGCGAAGCTGAAGACGGTTTCAGAGTAGCTGTCGTTGTACTGGAGCGCGATTTCAATTTCGACGTTGTCGCGCGAGGCTTCCATGACGATGGGCTTGTCGTGCAGGACGGACTTGCCGCGGTTGAGGTGCTTAACGAATTCAGCAATGCCGCCGGCGTAGCGGAACTCGGCCCGCTTGGACTCGCCGGTCTTGGGATCGGAGGTGCGCTCGTCGGTGAGGGTGATTTCGAGGCCCTTGTTAAGAAATGCCATTTCGCGGAGGCGCTGCGCCAGCGTGTCGTAGTTGTATTCAGTGGTGGCGAAGATGCTCTTGTCGGGCAGGAAGTGGACCTTAGTGCCGCGCCTCTTTGAGGTTCCGGTCTTGCGCAGCTTAGAGGTGGGAATGCCTTTCGAGTAGCTCTGCTCGTAAGTGTGGCTCGGGTCGCCGGGCTTTTCCGGGCGCCAGATCTCCACTTCGAACTCTTCGCTGAGGGCGTTGACACAGCTGACGCCCACGCCGTGCAGACCGCCTGAAACCTTGTAGGTGGAGGAATCGAATTTTCCGCCGGCATGCAGCTTGGTCAGGACGACCTGAACGGCTGGCATCATCTTGCCTTCGCCGACGGGCATCATGTCGACGGGAATGCCGCGTCCATCGTCGACGACGGTGATGGAGTTGTCGACGTGGATGATGACGTCGATTTTCTTCGCATAGCCTGCGAGAGCTTCGTCGACTGAGTTGTCCACTACTTCGTAAACAAGGTGGTGCAGCCCCATGTCGCCGGTGGACCCGATGTACATGGCCGGGCGCAGGCGAACGGCCTCAAGGCCTTCAAGGATTTTGATGTTTTCGCCGGTGTATTGGCCATTGTCTTCCGGGAGCGGGCTATTTTCGGGGGGTAGAGTCGCCATAGGGTTCCATTCGCAGAATATTCGCCTCTTCAGCTCCTGCAAACTGCGGCCGCCGGGATCCGATTCCAGGCTTGGGTTCGGGGATTATCCGCTTGAAAGACGGGGCTTTTGGCGAATCTGTCTGTATTGATTTTACCACGCCGAGTCGTGCAGTGCGGGGTCGGGGCGAGCGCTACGCAGAGCCCGCCGGAGGTGACCGGAATGGTTACTCATGGGTAGATTACCCATGTTTGTTATTACTTTGGTCATGCCCTAAGTGCGATACTTTCGATGTAAATGAAAATGCTGGACTTAGTAGTATTTGCGTACTACCATGAAAGTGTTATTCGGCATACAATCTGTATCAGATTTTCCAGTGAGGGGTAACTAACTATGAAACTCGCATTCCGGGTCCTGATTCTCTCAGTTGTCGTCGCCGGCGCCGCCGCCGCCTCTTTCTCTTCTGCTCCGAAGCATGCGATTGCGAGCCACCTCTCGGCGACCTCCGGATTGCCGGTGCCGGGCTGCGGACCGGGCATGGGCTGCTCAGCAACCACGAAGTAAAAGGGTTTCGTAGCACCAAAGTGCTACGTGGCTGGGCCAATCTCTATTTGAATTAGAGAGGTGCATGGGGCTATTCTGAGAACACCTTCAGGATGGAAAGGCCCGTTCATGCCCTTAGAGTTCGCAATGTCGCTGATGAGCGCGGTCGAGTTTGTGCTCTGGGCCGCCCTTGGCATTATTTTCTGGTCGAAGGGATTACATCGCCGCTTCCCGGCCATCAGTTCTTACCTGGCCCTGCGCGTTGTATCCACGCCTGTGCTGCTTGGACTTTTGTATCTTCAAGCCCAACCCTGGGGGCACGGATATTTCCCGTTTTACTTTTACCCCTATTGGGCTGTTTACATCGCCAGTGCCGTGACGCTGTTCTTTGTCACGCTTGAAGTGTTTCGTTCAGTGCTCGCATCCTTTTCAGGACTGCTTCGTCTGGGAACGATCGTGTTTCGCTGGGTCGCACTTGTTTCAGCCATTGCGAGCCTGGCCACCGTTTCATACTCACACATCAGCGTAATGCTGATTCCTGACATCGCTTACGCGCTTATGCGGTCGGTCAGCGTTCTTGAGCTTTGCCTTCTGGCCTTCCTCTGCCTGTGCATGAACACACTTCGTCTTTCCGGACGCGAGATGGGATTTGGCACAGCCTTGGCTCTCGGAATCATGTCGGCGAATGACTTCATTTATTCCGCGCTAAACGACCCGCATGCGGGACTGAACGCGCCTCTCCAGTTTGCCTATGAGGGTGCCATTCTGCTTTCGCTGGGTGTCTGGGTAACCTATTGTGCTCTGCCGGAGCCGGCGCGCAAACCCATGGTGGTGCCAGCGAACTCGACGATCTATCGCTGGAACGAGATTGCCGCGGCCCTGGGCCACGGAACGCAGGTGGCGGTGCAGCAGCCTGCGAACAGCTTCTTCCTCACCGACGTGGAACGCGTGGTGGAAAAGGTTCTGACGCGCAATCTGCAGGGGAGCGAATCGAAGTCGTAGTCGGTTGCATTCACGGAGAAGTGGAAGGGCCGAATCCGGATTGGATTCGGCCCTTTTTCTGTGCCTTACGAGCGCTGTGTATGAACGCAGGGAGCAAACAGAAGCCCCACGGCGTGCCGTGGGGCTTCTGTCCGTTGAGCGTGTTGCGAGCTATTCGGCTGACGGGCTCGATCGAAGCGAAGCGTCCGCGGTTGCCGTGATCGCTGAACTTCACGCGGCCGCTGACCTTGGCGAAGAGCGTGTCGTCGGAGCCGATGCCCACGTTGGCGCCAGGCTTGATCTTTGTGCCGCGCTGGCGCATGATGATCGAGCCGCCGGTTACGAGCTGGCCGGCGAAGGCCTTCACGCCCAGCCGCTGTGCATTTGAATCACGTCCGTTTGTGGAGCTGCCTCCACCCTTTTTATGTGCCATTGCCGAATCCCTCTTCTACATCACTTGCTGCCGCTCGCCTACTTAGCTGCGGCGGTGTAGGTAACGCCATCGGCCTCAATGGCCTTGATGCGCACCTCGGTAAAGTTCTGCCGGTGTCCCTGCAGCTTCTTGTACTGCTTCTTGCGCTTCAGGTGGAAGACCAGGATCTTGTCGCCGCGTCCTTCGCCGAGCACCTCGGCAGTCACCTTGGCGCTGGAAGGCTTGGCCACGCTGCCAGCTTCGCCGCTAACCGCCAGAACATCACTGAATTCGACGATCTGGTTGTCTGAGGCGACGGACTCGATCTTCACCACGTCGCCGGGAGCGACCCGATACTGCTTTCCACCGGTTCGTAATAACCGCGTACATAAATCCTCCAGAGCAGGCACGCGCCCGGGCGGTGCGCTCATGCAATCCAAAATAGCTCGGGCGGAAACTTCTGCGTCACGGTACGCTCAAGCGCCGAAAACCCTTGGGCGAGCGGTTGGCTCCGAGACGACAGGCAGGAATCGCCAAACTAGAGTAGTTTACCGGGTTTGGGAGGGTAGGTCAATGTTCCCGGGGGGCGGAATGCCCGGCAACCTGCAAGATGCATTGCTCGGGAAGCTCGCGACTTCAGGTTCTTGCGACCGAAATTGACGGGAGAATGGCGCATATGCAGGCGCGGTCAGGGACGCGGGATCACATAGAAGAGGATGGCGAAATAATGGCAGGCGCTGCCGGTGAGGACGAAGATGTGCCACGCAGCGTGGAAATAGGGAATCCGGTCAAAGGCAAAGAAAAGGATGCCGAGGGTGTAAGCGATGCCTCCGGCTGCCAGCCACAAGAGACCGTGGAGGGGAACGGCATGGAACAGGGGGCGGGCCGCAAATACGATGAACCAGCCCTGAAACAGGTAGACAAGGGCGGAGGCGACGGCAAACCGGTCCACAGCGAGGCTCTTGAAGATGACTCCTGCGATGGCGAGGGTCCACACCACTCCGAAGAGCACCCAACCCACCGGACCGCGAAGCGAAACGAGCGTGAACGGAGTATAGGTGCCTGCGATGAGCAGGTAGATTGCCGAGTGGTCGAGCACTCGAAACACGCGACGGGCGCGTGTACGTACGAGTGAGTGATAGAGCGTGGAGCAGATATAGACGCAGATCAGGGTGCATGCAAAGACGATGCAACTCACAGCGACCCAGGTTGTTCCTCGCTCTGAGGACATGACCAGATACCCCGCACCTGCGATGGCAAGGGCTGCGCCGACGCCGTGGGTGATGGCGTTGGCGAGAATATCGCCGAGCCGGGGTGCTGGTCGAGCCTGGATCACATGAACCATGGCGGGCTAGACGGATGTGGTTGCGATGGCGTCCGGCCTGGCGGTGATCTTCCAGTCGAGCGTGCGGGTGGATTCCGCGTCGGTGAAGACGAGCTTTTCAATGGGCAACTCGCCCTCGGCGATCCTGATGCTCAGTTTGCGGCCGTCGATGGCGATTGTTCCGTATCCGAAAGCAGCGGAGAAGAAGCATTGGAACGGCGTGGCCTTCAATTTTGGTGCGAAGGAAAGAGTGCGCGTTACAGCGGAGTAGCGGAAGCCGGAGAGCGCCCCGAGCAGTGCATAGCTGGACATCGCGCGCGCATACCAGTTGCCGCATTCGTATTCGTTCCACGGATTGCGCGTGCGCCCGTCGTAGCGGCTGCGAAGCGCTTTGACGATGGTCAGGCCTTCTTCGACGAACCCTTCTTCGATGAGGTGCGAGGCCACCTGGTATTCGATTCCTGTCCACACTTCGTCGGAGTAGACGAAGGGCAGAGTCGGCTTGCCGCCGCGCGGCCAACTGCAAAGCAGCAGGCCGGGCTCGCGGCCCATCGCGTAGCCGGGGCGCTGCGCGTTGGCGTGCTGGCTGAGGTCGGTCTTGAAGTTGTGCTTGAAGATGGATTGCAGAGTGGAGCGCACGTTCTTTCTCGCCAGCGGCGTCTCGATGCCGTAGATGCGCGCCATCCAGGCGCCGATCACGCCGTCTGAGAGGCATCCGCTGCCGTACTGATACTTCGGGCCTTCGCGCTTCAGGAGTTGCTGCATCTCGCTGCTCTTCTCATCGACGTGCGCCATGGATTGTGCAAAGGACGTGTCGCGCAGATCTGGTACTGAACCTTCTGCTGGTAGTACTCGCCGTTGAAGAGATGTTCGTCCATGTAGCGTCGCAGCTGCGCAGTGCGAGGTCGGCATAGAGTTCGGAGTCGGACTGTTTCGCCGACTGCCGTCGCCATCTGCGCCATCGCCGAGAGCGCGCCGAGATAGATGCTGGTGCACATCGGCTCCGCGCCCCAGAACTCGATGTCGTAGGTGTTGTGGTGCGGCTCAAAGAGCGCACCGCGATGATCGGGATCCCAGGTGCGGATGCAGTAGTCGATGCTGCGCTTGGCCAGCGGGTACATGCGCTTCAGCCATGCCGTGTCGCCGCAGATCTGCCAGTCGCGGAAGACCTTCATGATGCCGCCGAGCTGTCCGTCGGCCGCGGCATGCCAGCTGTGATCGACCGGGCCATCGGGAATCGCGCCGCGGAAGTTCACGTGACCGCGCTCGTCCATGGAGCGGACGAGTTCCAGTTCGCGCAGCGTGCGTTCCAGTTGCGGATAGAGGATGCGGAAGAGCCTGCGCGTAGTTCCACACATGCGTGCAGGAACCGTGGCAACAACCGGCGTCAGGAAAGCAGCCTTCCCATCCCCACATGTTGCCGTTTTCCTGGCGCAGGACAGTGGGCGATTTGAGGATGGCGAGGTTGGCGGAGACAGCGTCGAGCACGTATGGCGGGACGGTGGAGGAGAAGAGCGCCTCCTTGAATTGCACGGTGCGCGCGCGCAGGGATTTGTAATTCTGCTCGACGTAGAGAGCCACTTCGCGCGCGTCTTTCCATTGCGACGCGTAGTAGGGACGCCACGGCGGAAGCGCCTTGAGCAGCGACGGTGCGGCATCCGGGCTGGCCCTGCAATGTCGGCAGCGCTTGCGTTGTGCCGCCTTCGCGGAGATAGCAGTTGGGAAAGTGCCAGGCGATGAGGATGGGATATGTGCGCGATTCGCCGGGCGCGAGGTGGCCTTCGAGCAGAATGGAAGCAGCCGTTGCGGCCGGCAGTTGTCGACGGTGTTCGATCCGTCGTTGGCGGTAAAGGTGCCGCTGGAGATCTTCGCGCCAGAGCGCAGAGAGCGAATCGAATTCCCAGCCCGGGCTGCGCAGCCACATGGCCTTGATGCGCGGCCGGGTCACCGATGGCGATCAGGCTGGCGCTTCCGTAGGACTCGGCGTTTGGTTCTTCGCGATTGGAGAGGAACACGCCCTTGCCGGGGATCACCGAGTTGACGCTGGCCGCCTGATCGGGCTTGCATCCGGGCGCGAGATGCGAGAGGTGGTAGGAGAATTCGTAGTCGACGGATGCGAAGATGGATTGTGCAGCGTGTATTCAAGAATGGCGCAGGGGATGCCGGAGTTCTTGTCGTCGAGGGGAATGAATGGATTCCAGGCGATGAGAGACACGTCGAGCGGAACCGATGGATCGGCGAATCGGACTTCTCCGAACGGAAATTCTCCGCGGAAATTGCATTTCTGCGAAACGTGGGAAGCCCTCAAATCCGCCGCGGCGCAAGCCCCTGTCCCTGCAAGCCCTGGTCGAAGATCTTGAATGGCGGGAAGGGACCTTCAACGAGCTTGGTGACTGGCGGAGCACCCTTGATGTGGAGAACTGGCGAAGGCAGCTTCTGGCGAGTTGGAGGTAAATCCCGCGGGCAGCGCCGTGGTTTCGGGCCGGGTGTGAATCGAGAAGTCCTGCAGCCCGCCGTAGCCGTTGATGCAGATGCAGCCCGCGCCGATGCCGCCGATGGGCATCGCTACCTGGGTGGCCCTGTCGCCGCTGAAGGTGCGCTGCGGGCCGGGTTGAAGGAGTTCGCGTCGAAGTAAACGGAGTCTGATCCGTGGCGGCGGGCGGGGAGACTCCCATTGTCGCGTTGGTGGAGGAGCTAACGCCGGGCGTTGCTGCGGCCAATGCGGCTGTAGACGTCGCGACGAGAAATTCGCGGCGAGTGGGCTTTTTGACGGACATTAAGATCTCCCACGATGGCTGCGGAAAGGGTATCACTGGCGCCAGCGCGGTCACATTAAGGGGTTTTCGTTTGTGGCGGCGAGGGGCTTCGATTGCAGCGGGTTGAGGTTTGGTGGTCCGGTGGGGAGTTGATATACTGAGACAGTCGTTGCAGCGCACTGTTCGTGGATCAGCCCATCCTTTCCGGCACCGCCGGACTCCGCGCAGGAATTGCAACTGAAAGTCTGCACTGAGGCCAGGTAGCTCAGTGGTAGAGCGCGGCCCTGAAAAGGCCGGCGTCGGCGGTTCAATCCCGTCCCTGGCCACCACCCAAATCAATAATTCAGGCGCTTTCGGCGGAGTTTCCGCCCGTGATCGCTTTACTGCACCCATGTAGACGGCGCAAAAATGCCGTCAGCACATCGCGGTTTGATGAGCGGCGAGTACTGGACCGCTGAATACTGTAAACCCAGTAATTGTCGCGTAGGAAATCCACTACAAAAGAAAAATCTGCGAGGCACCGATGAGTTTTGGCGCCCGCGCCGGTTTTACCCGGTAGAGAGGCGAGATCGGGACGGCCGGGTCAGCCCAAAAGGAGATCATCATGAACATCACACAGAAAACAGTCTTGATTACGGGGGCCAATCGCGGCATCGGCCGTGCACTCGTTCAGGAAGCCCTCCGGCGCGGAACAAAGACGGTGTATGCAGGAACTCGCGGAACGCTCGACATCGCCGACGAGCGTGTAACGCCGCTGATGCTCGACGTGACCGACGCGGAGCAGATCGAACACGCAGTGCGCCAGGTCGGCAGCCTCGATGTCCTTATCAACAACTCAGGAATTGCTCCCTATGACGACCTGAGCAATCCGGCCGTCATCGAGCAGACCCTCGCCGTCAATTTCTTTGGCATGTACAAGGTTTCGCGGGCGTTCCTGCCGATGCTGAAGCGCTCCAAAGGAGCCCTCGTCAACAACCTGTCGCTGATGGCGCTCGCACCGTTGCCCCTTACGCCCAGCTACGCGATTTCGAAGGCGGCGGCGTTGAGCATGACGCAGTCCCTGAGGGCGCTGCTGGCAAGCGAGGGAGTAAAGGTTCACGGCGTCTTCCTGGGTCCCGTCGACACCGACATGACTCGTGGCTTCGAGATCCCGAAGGCTTCGCCCGAGTCCGTCGCGCAGGGCATCTTCAACGGGCTGGAGAACGGTGAAGAAGATATTTTCCCAGACCCAGCGTCGCAATCCATCGCCGAAGGCTGGCGCACCGGCGTCGCCAAGGAGTTCGAGCGCCAATACGCAGGCTTCGTGCCGCAGAGCGCTGAGGCTCTTCTGTAACAACCGCCGCCCTTTCGGCGGCAACAATTAGCTTCCCCACGAAGGAAAGAAATACGGAGGAGCGAGTCATGAAAAAGACCGAGCTCACCTTTACGCATTTGGGCCTGGTCCCCGCGCACGAGTGCTACAACGCCTGCTCCGGCGACCGGCAAGGGATCCCCCAACCCGAAGGAAAAGGCGAACTGAGAATTTTGATTTGGCGCTGTCGCACCCACGTTGCCGCGTCGAGAGAAATGCGAGGAGGTCGTCATGAGGAAGTTAATCGCCGCAATGAAAGCGTCTCTGGACGGAAAGATCGAAAGGACTGGCGGTCCCGCGGACTGGGTCAACGCCTGGTCTGATGACTACGGCCTCACCCAGCAAATCGACGCCTGCGTCCTGGGCGGCGGCATGTATCCCGGCTACGAGAAATACTGGACAGCAATCCAGACTGACCCGCAGCAGCCCGCGTGGATCACAGGCGCCCCGCCCACTCCCGCTGAACTCGATTGGGCGAGTTTCGCCAAACGCACTCCCCATTACGTGCTGTCGAGCGCCATCTCGCCAGCCGCGTGGCCCAATACGAAATTCATCCAGAACCTCGACGAAATTGTGGCCCTCAAGAACCAGCCCGGCAAAGACATTTACCTCGTCGGAGGCGCACGAACCACAGGGAGCCTGATCGACGCCGGTCTGGTGGATGAACTCCGGATGATCGTCTATCCCCTGATTGCGGGTGAGGGCAAGTCGCTCTTTGCGTCGGCAACGCGCCAGCGCAGCCTCGAGCTCAAGAGTGTTCAACAACTCTCCGAGGGACGGGTCAACCTGGTCTATGAGATCCGCTGATACAGCAAATTCGATCGCGCTCGAGAGTCTCAGACGGTGGGAGGCAGTGATGGTTTCGTTGAGTGGCAAAAAGATGGTCGTGATCGGCGGCAGCCGCGGCATTGGCCGCCGCATTGTCGAAGCGGGCATTCGCAACGGGGCGCAGGTTCTTGCGGTGGCTCGACAAGAAGCCCAACTTCAGCAATTAGCTCACGAGGTCTGCGGAGTCGAAACTCTCTCGCTCGACGCAACAGGAGAAAATGCGCCTTCGAAAGTATTCGACGTCGTCGAGCCCGACATCCTTATCCTTGGTGGCGGGGTATTTCCACCGGTTGCGCCAATCCACATGCAAAGCTGGCAGCAATTCTCTGCGAACTGGGAGAACGATGTCAGAATCGCATTCAACTTCTGCAAGGCAGTTCTCGGCCGGCCTTTACTCGCAGGCACTTCGGTGGTGCTCATTTCAAGCGGTGCCGCTCTGGCGGGCTCGCCGCTCTCTGGTGGCTATGCCGGAGCCAAGCGCACACAGATCTTCATTGCCAACTACAGCCAGAAAGAGTCAGATCGCCTCGGCCTCGGGCTACGCTTCATGGTGATTGCCCCGCGCATCGTACCTGACACCGATCTCGGAAAACATGCGATCACCGGTTACTCCCGATATCTTGGGATCTCCGCGGACGACTTCGTTCGGGGGATGGCCGCACCGCCAACTGCATGCACAGTCGCAACTGCCGTGATCGAGTTGGTTCTCAATCCCGATCGCTCGCTCGGCGATGTCTTTGTCGTCTCTGGTAAAGGACTCGAAGCCGTGGCCGCCTGACGCAGCCAAAAGATTTACACACGAGGTCTAAAATCAAACGCAATGGCGATCGAACTTGCCAATCTCGGAGAAAACCAGGCCTTCGAACGGCTCGCCGAGCCGTTCCGCCGGGAAATGAAATTGCACTGTTATCGGATGCTGGGCTCCCTCCACGAAGCCGAAGACGCGGTGCAGGAGACCTATCTCCGCGCCTGGCGCAGTTTCTCGAGCTTCGAGGCCAGCAGCTCTGATGAGCTCAGATCGTTCCGAGCATGGCTTTACCGCATCGCCACGAATGCCTGCCTCAATGCGCTCGAAGGCCGCAAGCACCAACAACGATATCTGCCCGACCAGCTTGGTCCGGCTGGCCCGCCGAAACTGGAAGGCGCCCCTGCGCTTGACGTGCCCTGGCTCGAACCGTATCCCGACGCAAACCTCGAGGGCTTCGCCGACGCCGCACCAAATCCTGAGGCACGCTACAGTGCGCGAGAGTCTGTGCAGCTCGCGTTTGTTGCTGCCATTCAGCAGTTGCCACCGCGCCAGCGTGCTGCGCTCATGCTCTGCGATGTCCTCGGCTGGGCATCTGCTGAAGCGGCAACTCTGCTCGGCGGTTCCACCGCATCCATCAACAGTGCATTGCAGCGGGCGCGCGAGAGGCTCTCGCATCGCTACTCTGACCGTCGGCCGCCATTTGAATCCAAGCCTACTCGCTCCCAGCAAAAGCTCCTCGGACGCTATCTGCAGGCTTGGGAAGGACACGATATAGACGGTTTTCTGGCTGTGCTCAAGGAAGATGCAACCGTCGTCATGCCGCCGTGGCTGCAGTGGTTTTTCGGGCGCGAGACCATCGGGACTTTTTTTACCGCGGCATGGAAGACCTGTGGTGGCCTCCATTTGGTACCCACGTCTCGCGAATGGGCAGCCAGCTTTTGCCATTTATGAGTCCTCCGGCCCAGACAAACGGTGGAACGCGCACTCCATTCACGTACTCACGCTTGAGAACTACGCGATTTCTGCGATAACTCTGTTTTTAGAGCCCCGCCTCTTCCACGACTTCAGGCTTCCGCTCAGCCTCCCGGACGATGCGAATTTTGGATTACGGAACCCCCCGCACAACTCGTAAGCTGCCGCGCTATTGCGCAGTGCTCATGGCGCGCGGAGTGGGTTTTTTTTTTACTCTTCGAATGAATCTACGCGCCCGTGGTGTCAAGTTGTAGCATCGTGAAAGGTCATTGATATTCGCGCAAGGCGGCCCAGTATTTTGAGTGGAGTCGCGATCGAAAAATGCTCAGACATGTTATGGAGGTTCTTGCTCCTGCATCAAAAAATCTGACGTACGGGCGTCGAGGACTCAACGACTCCGAAAACGAAGTTCGTGATGGCGCGAATCCTCGTGCCGTAAATCGGGCTTCCCGAGAAGGCCTTAGGATATTAGTTTGGAGATCGGGGATAATAGGGGATAAATGAACGAGAAGCGTTGGGTGTTGTTGATTGCCAGTGAGGTCGGGCGCACCGACTCGGTTTCTGACCGTGCCATGGAACGCCTCGTCGACGCCATTGGCGATGAGGGCTATACGGTCGTTCGTACCACCTCGACAGAAGATGGTCTCTCGCTGGTAACCTCAGATCCCAGCTACTCCGCCGTCCTGCTCGACTGGGACCTCGAAGGCGACTCACAGTTTGAAGAACGCGCTGCCCTGGACATCATTCGAGGCGTTCGTCACCGCAACAAGAAAGTTCCGATCTTTCTCATCGCCGATCGCACTCTGGTCTCCGAACTGCCACTGGAAGTCATCAAGCAAGTCCACGAATATATCCACCTCTTCGGCGACACCCCTGCCTTTATATCCTCGCGCCTCGACACCGCGATCGAGCGCTACCACGACCAGCTGTTGCCGCCATACTTTCGCGAACTTCTCCGATACAACGACCAGTCGGCCTACTCGTGGGACGCACCCGGCCACATGGGCGGCGTAGCCTTTCTCAAGCATCCGGTCGGGCAGGAGTTCCACCGCTTCTTCGGCGAAAACCTTCTTCGCTCTGACCTGGGCATTTCGTCGGCGCAGCTTGGCTCGTGGCTCGATCACCTCGGACCTCCCGGCGAGTCCGAGCGCAACGCGGCCCGAATCTTCGGCGCCGACTGGACGTTTTACGTGCTCGGCGGCTCGAGCACTTCCAATCAAATTGTCGGACATGGCGTCATCGCACAGGACGATATCGTTCTGGCGGATGCAAACTGCCACAAGTCCATTTGTCACTCCCTCACGGTCACCGGTGCCCGCCCCGTCTACTTCAAGCCCACGCGAAACGGATACGGCATGATCGGCCTCGTTCCACTCAAGCGATTCTCACCGGATTCCGTGCACGAACTCATCGCGCGCAGCCCATTCTCCGCGGGTGCCCGCTCGCAGCAGCCCACCTACGCTGTGGTCACCAATTCCACTTACGATGGACTCTGCTACAACGTGAATCAGGTTGTCGAACAGCTTGCTGGTTCGATCCCTCGCGTTCACTTTGACGAGGCGTGGTACGCGTACGCAAAATTCCACCCCCTTTATCGGCAACGTTTTGCCATGGGCGTGCCGGAAGACATGAAAGACCGCCCCGTCATTTTCTCCGTGCAGTCCACACACAAGATGCTGGCCGCCTTTTCCATGGGCTCCATGATCCACGTCAAGCTTTCTGACCGCGCCCCGCTCGAGTTTGACCAGTTCAACGAAGCCTTCATGATGCACGGCACCACCTCGCCCTTTTACCCGCTCATCGCCTCGCTCGACGTGGCCGCAGCGATGATGGACGAGCCCGCCGGCCCGACACTCATGGATGAGACGCTCGCTGACGCCATCAGCTTCCGACAGGCCATGAGCTCTATCGCCCATCGACTGCGCATCGCATCCGAGAACGGCGAAGCCTGGTTTTTCGGCGTCTACCAGCCCGAGCGCGTCACCGATCCGGCGACGGGCGAAAGCATTCTGTTTGAAGATGCCGAAGACGAACTTCTGGCCACTGAGCCAGGTTGCTGGACCCTCAAGAATGGCGATCACTGGCACGGCTACCAGGACGAAGACTCGCCGGATGACTATTGCATGCTGGATCCCACCAAGGTGACCATCCTGACACCCGGCGTCAACGCCCAGGGAGTCATGGCCGAATGGGGCATCCCTGGGGCCATCCTCACTGAGTTTCTCGATTCGCGCCACGTAGAAATAGCCCGAACCGGCGACTACACCGTTCTGGTGCTGTTTTCTGTTGGAACATCCAAAGGCAAATGGGGCAGCCTGCTTGAAAATCTCTTCGAGTTCAAGCGCCTCTACGACTCGGACGCGTCACTCGAAGAGGCGCTTCCGGAATTGGCCCAGCGCTTCCCTCACAGGTATCGCGATGTTTCGTTGAGACACCTCGCCGACGAGATGCACGCGGCGATGATCGAACTCGATCTCGCGGGCCTCGTCAACGCGGCCTGTGACGAGGACTTCGATCCAGTTCTCACGCCCGCGGAGACCTACCAAAAGCTCGTTCGCCGCCAAACCGAGCGCATTCGATTCAAAGAGATGGCTGGCCGAATCGCTGCTTGCATGCTTGTTCCCTATCCCCCAGGGATCCCGATGTCGATGCCGGGCGAGCGCCTCGGTGGCCCCGACTCGCCGGTAATCAAGCTCATCCTCGCGATGGAACAATTCGGCAGACGCTTCCCGGGCTTCGAGCGCGAGGTCCACGGAATCGAGGTAGACGGCGACGCTAACTACTGGATGCGGGCTGTCATTGAGTAACCCGAAACGAAGAACGGCTGATTCGATTCGTCTGATTTATTCCTGATCCGATCGCCAAGCACAGGCTGCGCTGGTGCCTGGCGGTCCGGAGCCGTGCGAAACAGAAGCGCGTGGTGTCCGCGAGAAGTTGCATCAGAAATTGAAGAACTCTTGCCGCAGCGCCGCCTCGTATGCTGCCTTCGCTCCCTTTGCTTTGCTTCTCGCTTCCTCTTCCCGATTGGCGGCTTCCTCCCACTTGTCCACTTCAGCTACATCATGGATCGCTGAAGCCAACGCCTCTTCTCCCCGAATGGCGTCAATCCACTCGCTCACTGCTGCTTTGTAAGCGCTTTGCATTTTGTCGAGTTCAGCTCTGTCAATGGTCATTTCTTGCGTTGTCCTCCATCTGGCGAGCATAGAAACTTAGTGTGAATTCAAGATGTAAACAAAAGGGATTCGGGAAGGAAGCTCAGAGTCTGTCAGGAATCGACTCGCAGCAACTATGCAAACGTCGATTACGGAGTGGTGGTCAACATACGAAGTTGGCGGTCTGCAACCTCCTGGGGCAGAGGCACGTAGCCAAGTGCGGAACATTCTTTCTGGCCAGAGGTAAGGATCCAGCGGAGCAACTCCATAAGGGCGGTGCGCTTCACGGGGTCAACCGTCTGGGTCGGGATGACAATCCAGGTGAAGGCGGCAATCGGATAGGCGTGTTTGCCGGGCGGGTCGGCGATTGTCGACGCGAAACCCGAGCCGCCGCCCGAGTCGCTTGCAGCTTCGGCAAGGCTTTCGAGATCGGCGCGGACAAATTCTCCCGCGCGGTTTCGTACCGCGCCAAAGCTGAGCTGGTGTTGGATGGCGTAAGTGAGTTCGACATAGCCGATGGAGTTGGCGGTTTTCTGCACCGCATCGACAACGCCCTCGTTGCCTTCGGCGCCGATTCCAATGGGCCATTTGAGTGAGGTGCCCCGGCCCAGGGAAGACTGCCAGCCGGGGCTGACTTTAGAAAGGAATTCGCTCCAAACCCAGGTGGTGCCGCTGCCGTCGGACCGATGGACCACAGTGATCTCTGCGTCGGGCAAGTTGACGCCTTTGTTGGATCGAAGAATCTCTGGATCATTCCAGCGGCGCACCCGGCCGAGATAGATGTCCGCGAGAACCTCGGGCGTAAAGTGTAGATCCTTTGTAATTCCCTTGAAGTTGTAAATGGGGACTACGGCTCCGAGCACGGAAGCGAATCGGCGCAGCTTCAGGGCATGGACGTCGCCGACAGCCACCTCCGGCACAACGTCTGATCCCGCGAAGTCTATTTCGCCTTTGACAAGCTTTTCGTCTCCGAGCTGTGACCCAACGGGAGAGTAAAGTATGCGAACTCCCGAGTGAAGCTGCTCGAAGTCCTGAAACCATTTCTGGTAGAGCGGGGCGGGAAACGTTGCTCCGGCCGCGCTGAGGATGGTTTGTGTGAGAGCCCTAGAAGCGCCCTGAGAGGCGGAGGACACAGGGGCAGCTTCCGCGGCCTCGACAAGCCTTTTGGCTGCATGGCCGGCCAAATCGTCGATGATGTTATTCCACGAGAGTCTGCTAGGTGTAACAAGCCATGACCAGAGTGGCTGGTGATCAGCGCCGACAACTTCGAGGGAGAGATAGCCGTTGTAGACGGCTTGGCGATCTGTCGAAGGTGTGCGAGGGTTGATCGAAATGAATCCTCGAAACCAGACCTGTCCCGAGCCGACAACGATGGCATCGGCATCCTTGGGCGACTGAACAAGGTGGAAACGATCGCTCTTCGAAAGCCTGCGAACCAGGTTGTCCCGAAGGTTTGGGGCTTGTTCTCCGCCGCTGAAAGTCTCGACATAAAGCGTCTTCACTTCCGAAAGGGACGCGACACGCTGAGCGTTTGCCGCAACACAGAATCCAGCAACGAGAAGAAAGAAAATGTTCCGAATAGCAGGAAATGCTGCGTCGAGCGGGCCTTGCGGGAGCTTCTTCATTGCTGCCTCAGAATTCGATGTGCGTCCGGATTGACGGCACCAGAACCGGTCCACGGACCTTGTTGTAGCCGGGATTGACAATGTACTGAAGATCGGGACCGATGTATAGACCCCTCCAGATGTGAGCAGTGTAGTAGGTCTCAAAAAGATTCTCACGCGCGTATTTGAGACCACCGTCTCCGAGTACGAAGCCAAGACCACCCAGGGCAAGGTATCGAGCGTGGACGCTGCTGATTGCGTTTGAAACGAAGGCGGTGCCGACACGATCGTTGCCCCGCTTCCAAAGAGAACTGGCAAAGGCGGCACCGACCGACACGGTCTGGTCGACCTCAGTAAACGACCAGGATTCAGTCTTCCCGTTATTCCATCCGAAGCGCCCATAGGCAGTAATGGAGGGAGTAATACTCTCTTCGAAGTTCACTCCGAAGCCATATTTGGCGGTGACCTGGAGAGGGTGGGCGGAAATATCGGGGACCCGAACGAACTACGACGAGTTCCCCTTTTCGAACTTCTTGGCGACGGCGAAGCGCAGATTTCGGCAGCGCAAGCCGAGACCCGTCACTGCCAAAGAGCAATGGATTCCACCACAACGGGGAAGGCTCTATCTTCACTTCGATCCAGGCGGCTGACATTCTGGTACACCATCCGTACGAGAGCTACGACGACACGGTCGAGCATTTCATCAGCGCGGCGGCAGACGATCCGAATACGGTCGCAATCAAGATGACGGCCTACCGAATTGGAGACGACACTCCTTTTGTGAAGTCGTTGATTCGCGCGGCAGAACGCGGAAAACAAGTCGCTTGCGTCATGGAGATTAAGGCGCGCTTCGACGAAGAGGCGCAATCTTGCATTGGGCGGCAGAACTCGAGCGTGTGGGTGCACACGTGACATTTGGGGTAAGCGGGCGCGAACGGGCAGGCGTTTAGCGCCCGTCGACTTCCCCGCCTCCTTTAGGAGTGGAGCGAGCCCTCCATGTTGAAGATGTTGCGGTATCTATAGGGTTTTCAGGCGTTTTCCCGATTTTTTGCACAGTTATTCCACAGTTCGATATTGGTTGGGACCAAGGATCTATCCGATTTTCTCTATTCATACCCAGGGGCTTCGGATAAGATCACAGCATCATGACCGCTCAATTGAGTCCTGAGCTCGCTTCCGACCTTCGGTTCGCGCTCGACGTGATGGAAGAGAAGTCCCACCTTGGCCTTGATGACGAAGGTGCCGGTCAACTCAGGAGTATTCTTCTTCGCCACATCGAAGATGCAAAGCTCGAACCGGGACCCTCATCGGTTGCTCCCGAATCGAATGATTCCTGGGAATCGCAGGTTTCCTCATATACGAGGCGCCTTATGCTGATCCGCACCGCCGAATTTCAAAGCGAAAAGCGCACTCGTTCCAAGCTGGCAGGGCGCTCGTAGGGCTGCCGATTCGCTCATACACTTGCCCCAACTCCCCAAACAGCTCTTCAGCTTATGTGGCATATGATCCACGTCTGCGTGAGCCCGAGTCTCGTCTATTCGTTTCCGTGTCACTCGATATGGATTGAGGGATTGTGCAAGACCATATCTTGATAAGATGATCGATAGTCATATTTGCACAGGGCAATCTCGAATCTGAATGTGAACCAGCGCACGCGTGGTAGCGCATATTCCCAGCTTGCCGGATGGATGATTTCTTGTTGAAGAAGGTTTTGCCGCAAAGACGGGACAGGATGATTCTGTTCCCTGCGATCGGGTCGCAGCTGATCGTCACGACAAGCGTTTTCCTTATGCCGTTGCTGATCGAGACGCTCAAGGTGAACGCTGGACTCTCCGGCAAGAGTGCCGGTCTCCTGTTGAGCATGGAGTTGGCGGTGTCGGCGCTCACCACTCTGTGTCTATCAGGCTGGGTTCGAACGCATTCGGCACGGCACTGGGCGTTAGCCGGCGGCCTTCTCACAATTATCGCCACCGCGCTCACACTCACCTCGTCTGAGCTTCCAGTTCTTTTTGCCACGCGCCTTCTGGCCGGAATTGGAGCGGGCACTGTAGCAGCCGAAGCGACAAGGGTCCTGTCGCGCGGAGTCGACCGGGAGAGATTGATTGCGATTTTGACGATCGTCTCCATAATCAATGCGGCATTCTGGCTTGCCGTGTTGCCCTATATCGTCGATCAGCTCGGATACCGGGGACCCTACGTCTGCCTTTTCGTCATCTGCGTGTTTGGCACTTTTCTGTTGTTGCGCTTGCCGTCGTTCCCCATTCGGCACGATTCCGTCCGGCAGACATCGTACTCGCCCTTCGCTGTGTCCGCGGTGTTCGTCGTTTTGGCTGTCTTCCTGACACAGTTGGGGCAGGGGGCATTCTGGAGCATGGAGGACGCTTACGGTATCCGAGCAGGTTTCAATCGCTATGGCCTCGGTGTCGTACTATCGGCCTCGACTCTGTTGCTATTGGCAGGTGCGGTTGGAGCTGCCTGGATCAGTAATCGTTTCGGACGGTTCACGTCATTGATTGTTTTGGTCGCCCTTAATGCAGCGTCGATTGTTCTCGTAAGTATGGTTGCGGTCCATTGGATATATGTCGCGGCGAATGTTTTGCAGTCGATCACAAATCTCTCATCCGTGATCTTTCAACTTGGTTTGGCGGCGAGTTTGGATCGTTCCGGTCGAGTGGTCGCGGTGAGCACCAGCCTGGTTACGCTTGGTAACGGGCTTGGCCCTAGTCTGTCGGCGAACCTGAGCAACTCCTTTGGCGCACCTTTTGTCGGTGTAGTTGTTCTTGTGCTGAATTGTGTGGCCTTGGCACTCTATTGTGCGGTGAAGTTGCGCGGTGGAGAAGAAACTCAAATGTCCACTTCTCCTGCATGATTTTTCCCGTCCGCGGTGTCCGCTATTGCTACGCCAGACCGATGCACAGGGTGACTCAACAACCGACAATCCATGCCAAGTGCAGCAGGTGAGAAAGGCGGGAGGATGAATATGTGGAATTCCATGCAGAATGAAGCAGCCGCAGCGACAGACGCAATTTTCCCGCAGGGCCGGCTTGAGCAATTGCGGAAAACTGTTGACTGCGGCTTATCGCGTCCATTCTCGTGGCGACTGGCTCAACTTGACGGGCTGCTCCGTTTCGTCTCGGACCATGAATCGGCGATGCTGGCGGCGCTCAAGGCGGATCTCGGTCGATGCCCCACCGAGGCCCGGCTGGCGGACCTAAGCATGGTTCGTTCCGAGATACGACTCATGATGCGCAATCTGCGGCGATGGCTACGACCTCGTCACGTTCGCACCCCTCTTGCAGCGCAGCCTGGAAAGAGTTGGATACAGCAGGAGTCCTTTGGTCTGGCACTGATCTTCGGTGCGTGGAATTATCCCTTCCAGCAGATCCTTATTCCACTTGCCGGTGCGCTGGCAGCCGGCAATGCCGCAGTGGTCAAGCCGTCGGAGCTTGCGCCGCATTCTTCGTCATTGATGGCCGAGTATCTGGAGCATTACGTCGATCCCGCAGCAGTCATAGTGTTTACGGGAGGTCCGGAAACGGCATCGCGCCTTCTTGAATTCCGGTTTGACAAGATCTTTTACACCGGTTCGAGCCGGGTCGGCAGGATAGTGATGACTGCGGCGGCGGCGAACCTTACACCTGTGACGCTCGAACTTGGCGGGAAAAATCCGGCCATCGTCGCCGAAGATTCCCCACTTGAAATAACCGCAAGGCGAATCGTGTGGGGCCGCTTCATGAATGCCGGCCAGATTTGTGTGGCTCCGGATTATGTTCTCGTTCCTGAGCACTTGCGCTTGCCTTTGATCGAGGCCATGCGAAGTGCGATCTTGCGCTTTTATGGACCCGACCCGCAGCTAAGCGGGTCCTATGGGCGAGTCGTGAACAAACACCATTTTGCAAGACTGGTTTCCCTCATGCAGGAAGGCAGGATCGCAATTGGAGGTGAGTCTGCCGAGAGAGAACGGTATATCGCCCCCACCGTACTTACCGATCTACCCGCCGATGCTACGGTGCTGCAGGAGGAGATCTTTGGTCCAATTCTGCCAGTCATCGGGTATGAAGATATTGAGCAAGCCGTTGCTTTCGTCAGGAAGCGGCCAAAGCCGCTGGTGCTCTATCTTTTTTCGGGAAATCGCCGGTTGCAGGACAGCGTCATTCGCGACGTAAGCGCGGGGAGTGTAGTCGTGAATGATGTGCTGGTCAATCAGATTGTGGCTGGTCTCCCGTTTGGAGGCGTCGGCGAAAGTGGGATGGGGGCATTTCATGGCCGCTATACATTTGACGCCTTTTCCCATGCAAAGGCGGTGGTACGCCGATCGTTGCGAGCTGATCTTGACGTGCGCTATCCGCCCTTCACCGCGACGAAGGACCGGATTTTGCAGTGGCTGCTTTCCGGCTAGGTCGTGGTTTATGAACAGCAACTGCGCGGCTCTTTTTGTTTGTGGTCGTCAGAGAGGAACGGCTGGTCAGAGTGCCGGGTCCGAGAAGTAGAGAAAGCGCGGTCTTCAAAGAGAGTAAGACGCGCGCCCGGTGGGGTTCAGGAAGAGCAAGAGCGAGCCGGGTGGTGGCGCTGGCCATCTCAATTGCGATCAAGGCCCGGTCGTAGACCGCGCCCGGGTCGGATTGAGGATGCATCTTCTGCAGCGCATCGGCGATGAATCGGGCGTTTTGAAGCGTGTCTTCGACATTGAGGGCGCGCAATTCGATCGATGCGGCTACGCAACTCCATATCTCGATGAAGGCGGGATGAGAAGTCTGTAACTCGGCCATCCGATCGATGATCACTTCAATCAGATGATTCGGGTCATTTCTGCCGTCCCGGATGGAACGGTGAATCTCAGTCGCCAGGGTTTCCGAAATTGCCGATGTATAGCGGGTCCACATTTCGCGCACGATCGCCAGCTTCATCGGGAAATATTGGTAAACCGAAGCGATCGGCATCTTCGCCTCGCGAGCGATTTCACGCATGGAGACGCTTTCATATCCCCGCGCAGCGAATAAGTGCAGTGCTGCCTCCAATACCGTTTCAAAGCGAGCCTGGCTGCGTTCCTGACGCGGTATCCGCTTTACTTGCGTCCTCTTCTCAACATCCAACATGTTTCCTCACCGGATTGCGTGCTGAATTTGCGATCCCCTGCGGCAACTGAACTGGAGCATTCACGTTTGCGCAGAATCAGTGCATTGCTCATCATATAGAATCCACTGGCGCAGTGTAGACCATATGGGCAAATTGATTGAGACGGAGAGAGGAATATCCAACCAAGAAGCCTCCGATGAATTTAGTCCAGCGGTCAATGAACTGGGTTAGGAGATCGAATGTCTTCTTGACAAATATGACTATTGCTCATATTCTTGGTGAAAAGTTGGCCTTGGCGGGGTGCAGGATGCATCCACTTCGAGGAAGTCCGTCGGCCAATAAACGACTAAATTTGACGGATGAGGCAGAAGAGGCATGGCTGACACGCGCCACAACCGATTTGTACTCGCCGTCGACCTGGGCACGTCGGGGTGCAAGTGTGCATTGGTCGGGCTCGACGGAGTTGTCCAGAAGTGGGCCTTCCGTCCCGTTCTTCTGCACATTGTGGATGAAGTTGGCGCGGAACAGGCGCCCGAGGATTGGTGGAGCGCATTTATCGACGCTGCCCGGGAACTTGTAGCAGCGTTGCCTGAGCTGGCCGGGGAAATCGCAGCTATTTGTTGTTCTTGCCAGGGAGAATGTACAGTTCCTGTCGATAAGGCAGGCAAACCTCTCCATCGGGCGATGTCATGGATCGATATGCGTGGGGCGGCTGCTATCCGCAGCAGGGCCGGAGGTCGTCTGTTTTCCGTGGCGGGTTATGACCCTGTCAAGCTATTCCGTTGGGTTCGTCGCACGGGCGGCGCTCCAGCTCTTTCGGGGAAGGACTCTGCGGGACACATGGCCTTCATCCAGGACGAGCTGCCTGCAATCTACGACCAGACATATAAATTTTTGAACGCCCTCGACTATATGAATCTGCGCCTCACGGGCCGGTTCGTTGCTACGGTGGACTCCATTTTGACTTCGTGGGTCACTGACAATCGCGATGCCAGCAATATCAGATATGACGAGAAGCTGGTTGCGCAATCCGGCATTGCAATGGAAAAGCTGCCGGAGATCGTGCGCTGCACTGATGTGCTCGGCACTTTAGCCCCTTCGGCTGCCAAAGAACTTGGGCTCTCCCGGGACACGGTCGTGGTGGCTGGTGCTGTTGATAATTCCGCTGCGGCCATCGGATCAGGGGCCGTCCGGGATGGAGAGGCTCATCTTTATATAGGCACATCATCGTGGATCGGGGTCCATGTTCCCTTCAAGAAAACAGATGTGTTCTCGCAGATTGCATCTGTGCCTTGTGCCGTGAACGGGCGCTATCTGACGGTTGCTCTCCAGTCGTCGGCAGGTTCTAATCTCTCTTTTCTATGCGACAAGATTCTCTTCCATCAGGATGAGCTTGGTACTGAGCGGCCTTTCGATGCCTATTCCATCCTGGACGCCATGGCAGCATCCGTCCCGCCTGGAGCCAGAGGCTTACTTTATACGCCCTGGATTTTCGGCGAACGAAGTCCGGTTGATGACTTGAGTTTGCGGGCTGGGTTGCTGAATATCTCCTTACAGCATTCTCGCAAGGATATGATCCGCGCATTTCTTGAAGGGGTTGCGCTGAATACGCGCTGGATGGCTGCACCAGTCAATCGCTTTCTCGGGAAGCCGCTCGATCAAATCACCATGGTGGGCGGGGGAGCCACTTCTGACGTTTGGTGCCAGATATTCGCCGACATCCTCGGCATTCCTGTTCGGCAAACGAGGGCTCCGATTCAGGCAAACGCCGTGGGGGCGGCGCTGATTGGCTTCGTGGGGATCGGTGCTCTTTCCTTCAATGATGTCCCGGGACTGACGCAAATCCGCCGAACATATCTGCCTGATTCCGAGAGGAAGGCCGTGTACGACGAAATCTTCGAAACATTCGAGCTGGCATACCGACGTCTGGCGCCTTTGTATCGACGGCTGAATCGGCGAGGGAGAGTGCTTTTATGAACTTCGAAAAAGCGCGCCAGGAAGTCGTCACGACCTGTTTGTATCTCGCCGATCAGGGATACCTGGCAGGAACAGGAGGGAATGTTGCTTATCGCATCGACGACGAGCATTTCGCGGTCACTCCCTCTGCAACCGACTACTACGCGATGGGCCCGGAAGATATCTGCGTACTGCGTCTGAAAGACCTTGTTCCCGTTGCGGGGGATCGCCGGCCTTCTGTCGAACACCGGCTCCATGCTCACGTTCTGAGTGTCCGGCGCGACTGTCGTGCCAGTATTCACACGCACCAGCCGATTGCTAGTGCTTATACCCTGCTCGGACGCGCATTGGAGATTCGTCATCCGCGCGATCAGGCCATTCTGGGGTCAAAGGCGGCTCTTGTAGGCTATGCGCCTTCGGGGACGAGTTGGCTTGCCTCGAAATTGCGGAAGACGCTTCGGCCAGAGATCAATGCTTATCTCATGCGCAACCATGGTGTTGTTTGCTGCGGTCCGACGCTGACCGAAACCATAACCCGGTTGGAAACGCTGGAACTGGCCTGCGCAACATTCTTTCGCGACGCAATCAACAACGGGAAAGTCTTGGGTTGTGACCCATCTCGATCCGAAGTTCTCGCGCTGTTCGCCAATTCCGAAGAGATGGAGTCCATTCGATGACCACATTAAGTACCGATCCGTCCTTGCTCGATAACGACATTGCAGCACCTGCGCATGGCATCTCCGAATGGCCCCATACGGACGACATATACGCGCGTCTCGCGGCACTTATCAAGCAGCCGATACGCCCCATCCGTCGTGAAAAGATGGAGACCGTACTCAAGTATTTTCAAGAGAAATGTGTTCAGTCCCTGCGTCTTTCAGAGCAGGCGGCGCGGATCATTCCTGGCGGTATACAGCATAACCTTGCTTTCAACTATCCATTTCCGCTGGCAATTGCCGGGGCAAACGGCGCTCATCTCACCGATGTTGACGGCAATCGTTATATCGACTTTCTCAAGGCGGGAGGGCCGACACTGCTCGGCTCCAATGACGAATTCGTTCGGAAACAGGTACATGCGCTATTGGATTCTTGCGGTCCGGTAACCGGACTCTTGCACGAGTATGAAGTCAAATTGGCTGAGTTGGTCTGCGAAGCTATGCCAGCGATCGAAATGTTCCGAATGCTGGGTTCAGGAACAGAAGCTGTAATGGCGGCGCTTCGGCTGGCTCGCGCTTATACGGGCCGAAAATGGGTGATTAAGATCGGCGGGGCGTACCACGGCTGGAGTGACCAAATGGTGTACGGAATGCGTATTCCGGGCACTGGCCGCCGAGAGGCCATCGGCATACCCCGGGCATCTACCGCATATATCCAGGAGCGGTTCCCAAACGATCTGGAAACCTTGCGGCGGACTCTGTGGCTCAATCGACTGAGAGGTGGGACGGCAGCGATTATCGTCGAACCGCTGGGGCCAGAGAGCGGCACCCGTCCAGTCCTGCGTGACTTCAACAGTCAACTTCGGAGACTCTGCGACGAATTTGGCGCACTTCTAATCTTCGATGAGGTTGTTACCGGATTTCGCATCGGTATGGGCGGCGCGCAGGGCTATTTTGGCGTTAAACCGGACATCACAGTGCTGGGAAAATGCCTCACCGGCGGTTACCCGATGGCTGGTGGCATCGGGGGACGGCGCGATGTGATGATGTTGCTTGCCGGCGGCATCGGGACCACCTCGAAGCGTGCGTTTGTCGGGGGGACGCTGTCCGCGAATCCGCTCTCTTGCGTGGCGGGCTATTTTGCAATTCAGGAGATGCGGCGTACGGATGCCGCAGCTAAGGCAGGGCGTGCTGGGGATCGGTTGCGGAAGGGGCTCAGCGAAATCATCGGCCGCCTGGGCTTGCCGTATGTCACATACAACCAGGGTTCGATTGTCCACCTGCAAACCTCCGGCGTCATGCTCATGAGCATGCGCAATCCGATCAAAGTAATGAGAGAAGCTGGCCCCCGGAAACACATGATGGAAGAAATGGGGGCCGCTTTCAGCGCGCATGGGGTCATCACGCTTGCAGGCAGTCGTATTTATACCGGGCTCGCCGATACCGACGACGTGATTGATGATGCCCTGAACCGCTTCGAAGATGTGTTGAAGCTCGTCTGATTAAGGAGACATCGTGCAACGGATGCAGATTGAGCAGCAATTACTCGAGGGATGTCGGCGTCTCGCCGCAAAAGGGTTCCTCAACACTCCGGCGGACAGCTTCTCCATGCGTGTTCCCGGGGCCATGGAAATGATCCTGACGTCGGGACACGAGGATTGGGGGCAAATTGCAAAGGCCGATCTGCGTACGGTCTCCTTTTTTCCAGACGAGGCCTCGAGCGATCTCCACGCATCAATCTATCAAGCACGTGCCGATGTTGGGGCCGTCGCCATTTCCAGCCCCAGGGGCGTCCGTTTGATTGCCCAATATGGCGGCCAGCTGCCGCCCATTTTTGACGAGCAGGTGAGACATATTGGTTTACCAATTGGGTCGCTGGCAAACGAGGAAAAGATACCTAGAGAAATTGTGAAGAAAGAATTTAGACAAGGAGCGAATGCCGCACTGCTTGGCGAGCAGTTGCTCTGCCTGGGAATGACCTGCGACCGGGTTCTTTTCAATACCGAGCTTTATGAGAAATGCGCACGGGCGTATGTCATCGCCAAGGCATCCGGCAACCGGATTGGATCCATACCAATGTGGGTTCGACTGATCGCAAATCAACGACTGTTAAGAGACGAACGCCGTGCGGCCGCTAGTTATCGCAATGGCCATGCTCCTGAAGGTTTGACCGCATATTGAGGCTGGCCACGAAGCTCTACGCCCGGGTCCAAAAGAGAAAGCCCCGGCGGCGACGGCAGTACATAATCACTGCTCATGTACTTAAGTTCCACATAATCCTGCGGATAGAGGCCTCTCCAATGGTCCTATAGCTGCACGAGGCTGTGCATAAGCGCAATAGATTGATCAGTTCAAGAGGACGTACGAATGGGCCCGGCATCCCCGCATTCACAGTGCTGAAATTTTTGTTGCCTCCGCCCTTGCAATACGAGCATTGATCATATATTTTGAACAACAGTCAAGCGCACGGCCCCACCGTCGCTATTTGTTCGGAGGTGAGCCATGCGCTATCTGGTTCGGTGTTGTTTCTTCCTCTCCCTGATTGGGTTCCTGAACTCGATTCAACTCCCCGCGCAATCCGTACACTCCACGATCCTTGGAATGGTCAAGGATCAAGGCGGCGCTGTCATTGTCGACGCTCAGGTTGTTGTCATCAACAAGGACACGGGAATCTCGGCAATCTTCACCACCGACGGAGGTGGCAACTTCCAGGCCTCTGACCTCTCCGCAGGGAGATACGAGGTCCAGGTGACGAGGCAGGGTTTTCAGGCCCAGCTGATCTCTGACCTTGCACTCGCGGCCCGGCAACAGTTACGCGTCGACGTGACTTTGACAGTTGGCGCGGCCCTGCAGGAAGTCACGGTGGATGCTAGTACTGCCGGGGCAATCGAGACGGAAACTCCCTCCATCGCGTCCACGCTGAATGCTGAGAGCGTCATGAATCTGCCGGTCAACACTCGGGCCAGCGGCAGTACCAGTCCACTCAGTATGGTTCAGGCGCTTCCCGGTGTTCAGTCCGATAACAACTCCAGTTTTTCAGTACAGGGAGGGCTGCCGTTCCAAACGGAAACCTCCGTCGATGGTGTCTCAACGCAGAATGTGACGAGCAATTCACCGCTCTCCGATGCGTTCCCGTCGTCTGAATCAATTTCAGAGCTTCGTGTCGATGGTGTGAACAATAACGCCGAGTTCGGACAGGCGGGCGAGATCACCACGATAACAAAGAGTGGAACCAACCAACTGCATGGGGCCCTCTTCTGGTATCACCAGAATCGCGCCTTTGATGCGGTAGCGTATGGCACGCCCGTCGATCCAGCCACAGGAAAGGCTGTGAAGCCGCAGAAGATCGGCAACGACTTTGGAGCCAGTGCCGGCGGTCCGCTGGTAATCCCGCACCTTTACAACGGACGCGACAAGACCTTCTTTTTCGGGACTTACGAAGGGTTTCTTTTCCCCAAGCAGTCCACCATCCAGGATCTCGTTCCGACGCAGGCCATGAAGGCAGGAGACTTTAGCCAAGAGGTTCCGCTTGACATGAATGTTCCGACGACTTGGCTTATCGACCCCACAACCTTCATGCCTTACTGGACGGAAACCGGGAACAATATTGTTACGCCGATCAATTCTTCCGCTCAGCCATTCCTGAGCCTCTTCCCGAATCCGAATGTCAGCAACTATCAGACGGTTATTCAAGCGGAACAAGGGCTGGGCTATAACTACACCGACAATCGAGACAGCAGTTACCACTCGAATCAGTTCGACGCTCGCGTTGACCACCACTTCAGCCAGAAACTACAGGGCTTTGCGAGATATACATTTAAGAACGTCACGAGCCTCGCTCCCCAGGACCTGAACATACCTTCGGTCACTTATTTCGATGACTATCGGATTCTGGCCAGCTCTCTTGTATACAGCTTTACCCCGAACCTGCTGAACGAGTTTCGCTTCGGCTTTACCGACGAGAAAAACGGCAGGCGCAACCTGTTCAACGGGGGACCCTACACGAACGCCGCTGGATTTCAGCCGATCGGTCCAACCTATCCGGTCAACGGCATGACGGCCATCGGTTTCCCACAACTGACGACGCTTCAAGCGGGGAATCTGAATAACACGTCGCAGAGTCACTTGTTCCAATACGCAGACAATCTGACCTGGACCAAAGGAACGCACTCAGCGAAATTCGGGTTTGATGTCCGCCCAATGCAATCGATTACAACTCTCGGCAGCTTCGGGCTCAACAACGTCACGGTTTTTGGTTTTGATGGAGAGATCACCGGAGCTACGGGCGCCATGTCTCAGAACGGTCCCGCAACGCAGTTCGCGGACTTTTTGTCCGGAGCCCCGGTAGAGACTTCGTATTACACTCTGCATCCTGAAAATGATGGCAGGTCGATCTATTACGGCTTCTACGCGCAGGACCAGTGGAACCTGAGGCCCAATCTGACCGTTTCTTACGGATTGCGCTACGAGTACCATCCCGCGTATCGCGACGACACAGGGTCAATCGGTAATTTCGATCCAAGCGTCCCCGGCACGGGCGCGGTCATCTATCCTGCCGGCCATAAGAATCTTCTCGACCCGTCTTATCTTGCCAATTTCGACGCTTGCGGATATGGCCCGCCAAGCACTGATTTTGCGAATTGCACCCCAGTGCTTTCCAGCAGCGAAGCGCACCTGCCGAGCAGCCTGCGCCATTCGCAGAAAGACCGCATACTGCCCCGCGTCGGACTTGCATGGCGGCCTTTCAATGACGATAAGACTGCGGTACGCGCAGGTTTCGGAGACTACAACACGACGATGTTGGGCAGCATATTCTTTGCGATGACCAACACGTTACAGGCCGCAAGCCTGAACATGTTCAACTCGCTGACTCCGAATGGATTGGCCTATCTGTGGCCGCAGTCCAGTCCCGGACTCGGTGGCCCGCAATTCGGCACCTCAAGCTTCAATACTCCCGACCAGATCGACTGGAAAGATCCCTATTCCATGCAGTGGAACTTGTCCATCGATCACGAATTCCGCGGGAACATCGGCTCGCGTATTTCCTATATCGGGATGAAGACCGACGACCTTGTTTGGACTCCGGACCTGAACGCTATGTCCTATTCGAGCACCACGCCGGCTACCCAGCGTCCATTAACGGATCGTCCATTCCCGAATTGGGGTGCGATCAACTCGCACCTGAACGGTGCACAGGCAAACTACGAAGCCTTGCAGTTGGAGGCCAACCACAGGACCCAGCATGGCTTCACCTTCGAGTCGGCCTACACGTGGGCCAAGAACATGGCGGATAATGCGGGAACAGGTTCGTCGGGTTTCCAATCGGAGAATGGCGACAACTCCTCCCACTCCACGTATCTGTATGACCGCCACCTTGATTACGGCAACGTCAACGGAACACGCCATCATCGTTGGAACACAACCGGCGTATATGAGCTTCCATTCGGTCACGGCCGTAGTTTTGCCGCGAACGCAAATCGCTTTGAGGACCTGGTCGTTGGCGGATGGCAGTTGAGCGGTATTTTCCTCTGGCAGACCGGTCCTTACCTCGCAGCTCATATTCCGTCCACCGATGCAGATCCTTCGGGTACTGGCTCAGGTCAGCTTTATGGAAGCGATCAGCGTCCTGATATCGCCGGCAAGATTCGTCCCGCTCACCCGAACAGGAACCAGTGGGTAAACCCGCAGGCGTTTCGCATGCCCAAGCAATACCGGCTACACGGCTGCTTCGTACGCTGGGAATGCCTGCGGCGTGGGTGTGACCTCCAATCCCATCGGCCGTTTCGGCAATGAGCATGTTGGAGACATCGTAGGACCTGGAACGGTGAATCTGTCTGCCGGACTCAGCAAGCGATTCGCCATCACAGACAATGTCCATCTTCGCGCGGAGGGCACGTTTACCAACGTGCTGAATCACACCAACCTGAACGATCCGCTACTTGACATCACTAATCCGAACTTCGGGAAGATCACTTCCTCGCGCGGCTCGGACTTTGGCGGCAACCGGACAGGCCAGGTCTCGATGCGCCTTGAGTTCTAATCAATCGCCGGATTTGAAGGACATATAGGGCTATCCCAATGCGTTCACAAGAAATGTTCTCGCCATTCGCGAAAACCGCTAACGCGGTTTTCGCGATGTTCGCTCTCTTATTGCTCATCCCTGCGCGCGCTGCTGAGTCTGCTCCCAAACCAATTCCAACGATCGAGAAGACAAATGGAACCATCCGGCTTCTCGTCGATGGCAGTCCGTATCTGATGCTCAGCGGGCAGGTTCACAACACCTCAAACGCAAATGCAGATGACCTGGGCAAGGCGCTGGATGTGCTTGCCGGTTGGCACGCCAACACGGCGGAGGTTCCGATCTACTGGGAGGCGATTGAGCCGCAGCCCGGGCAATTTGATTTTCGATCGGTCGATCAAGCGATTCAGGCCGCACGTAAGCGCGATTTGCATCTCGTGCTGCTGTGGTTCGGCACCTGGAAGAACGGCGAGAGTCACTACGTGCCCGAGTGGGTGAAGCGCGACAAGCAAAAGTACGCGCGCGTGCTCGGACCGCGAGGCGAAGAGACAGAGATCATTTCTCCCATTTGCCGGGCTGCCATGGAAGCCGATTCACGTGCGTTTGCCGCTTTGCTGAAGCACGTGAAGAGCGCGGATGAGTCGGAACGCACGGTTCTGATGGTGCAGGTGGAGAATGAACCGGGACAAGTCGGAACGGCCCGAGACTATTCCGAAGCCGCCAACCACCTGTTCGACGGACCTGTGCCAAAGGAGTTGCTCAGTTTTCTCGAGAGCCACCGCGAGCATCTTTCGGTGCTCCGATGACAGCGGTATGGAGCAAGTCTCCGAAGTCTGGAAGCTGGAAGCAGGTCTTCGGGGAACTTGCGCCCGAGACATTCAGCGCATGGCTCATCTCAAACTACGTCAATACGGTTGCGACCGCCGGCAAACATGAGTATCAACTGCCCATGTATGTCAACGTCTGGCTGATCGAAGGGGTTGAACGCGCGGGACGATGGCCAAGCGGCGGCGCCACAGTAAATGTGTTCGATGTATGGAAAGCGGGGGCACCCGCGATTGACATCCTCGCGCCCGACATTTACTACCCCAAGTTTTACGACGTCGCGGCACAGTACACCAGGTCGGACAATCCGCTCTTTGTGCCGGAGACAAACTTCAATCCGTACTTTGTCGGCTTTGCGTATACCACCTTCGGCTATTTCAACGGCATTGGCTTCAGCCCGTTCGGGATTGACGATGTGCAAAAAGGCGGGCCGGCCGCAGCGCTTGGCTCTCAATTTGAAGATACCTATCGCGTGCTGCGGCCTCTGCTCCCGCTCATCTCGCGCCATCAATACAAAGGCAAGCTACACCCGATCCTGCAAGGACTGGGCAACGGGGAAGACTGGAAGGAATCCATTCGCGTCGGTAACGGGCTGGCTGCGAATATCGAGTTTACGGCTACGTTTGATCCGGTAAAAGGCAGGGCCTGCGGCATGATCATCGAGCTTGCCCCGGATGATTTCGTGGTCATGGGAACCGGATTCGATGTAACGTTCCGCGAATTGGAGGGGCCATTGCGCGATGCGCAACTCATCTCCATTGAGGAAGGCACGTTTCAAGGCGAAGAATGGATACCATCCCGCAGACTCAACGGGGATGAACGTCATGTATCGCTGCCGGAAAGATCCACAGTGCTGCGTGTGCGGGTGGCGCGATAAGATCGCGCTCGCACCGGCACGCCATTCGGGCTATTTTTTTGGCGGGTATTCCATCAACAGCTTATTGATTGCCGCGCCGACTTTTTCCAGCGACTGTTCTTTCTTGTCGGGGTTGAGCTTTTGCACGACGAGGCCGGTCCAGACCACCTTGTTGGCTGCCCGATCGACAATGGTCAATTCAAGCGTTCCTTCTGGAAGACCTTTCCCGGCGGAGCCTGGCGGGGGCATGAATCCGGCCCATAATTGAACATCAACGGCGGGCTTTTGAGTTCTGGAGTTGCCGGAATCAGCCGTGGCTCCTACGGGAGAGTTCAAACCATAGTCCAGGCCGCCTTCCGGGATGACCGTGAGATCGCCATCTTTCTGAACACCGGCCAGTCCCTTGGACTCAAGCCCGTGGTTGATGGAGCCCATTACCGACGCATGAAGTAGAGGCCTGCTCACAGGGGCACTCGGATCCTGCAGGGTATAGCTCTTGTACTTGGAGAAATCGGCGCTCTTGTCGTAACCGACCTTCACTTTTTGCGCAAGGCCGCAGGTGGAGCACATCGTAACGGCTATCAGAAGGACTTGAATTTTTTTCATCGCTGAATTCATTTGATGCCATCGCATGCTTGACACGGCAATCATACACGTCACTTTGTTTGCGTTTTCTACGGCAGACTTTTGCAAATTGCCCTTTTTCATTGCCCGATGAAAGGCTGCGTGGTTACACTTTGGCAGCCTTAAGCGGTTCCCCACGACAATTTGTTAACCCGCAAGGTGAAAGTGGAGGTTACTGATGCAGGATGGGAATCATGCGGCAGCTCCGTTAAATCCGGGGCTTGTGTTTGACATGGTGCAGGCGCACCAGCGCTCGGCGGCACTCAAAGCGGCAATTGAACTGGATATTTTCAGAGCGGTTGGGGAAGGGCCGGGAGATGTCGTCTCGATCGCGAGCCACTGCAAGGCTTCAGAGCGCGGCATTCGCATTCTGTGCGACTTTCTCTGCATCAACGGAGTGCTGGCGAAGGCGGATGGGCACTACAAGCACACGCCGACAAGCGCGGCATTTCTCGATCCGGCATCGCCCGCGTGCATGGCTTCAGTCGCCCTCTTCATGAGCAACCCGGCGTTGCGTGACACTTATAGCAACCTGGCCAGCGTTGTGCGAACGGGGCGAACGAGCCTTGAAGGCGAGGGAACAGTCGAGCCTGAGAATCCGGTGTGGGTTGACTTCGCGGAGAAGATGGCGCCGATGATGGCTCCCATGGCGGCGCCGCTGGGCGCGGTGGTGCTCGACGGACATAACGGTCCCATGCGCGTGCTGGATATCGCGGCGGGCCATGGATTGTTCGGCATCGAGATCGCCAAGCAGAACAAGCAAGCGCGCGTGACTGGTCTCGATTGGGCGCCGGTGCTGCGTGTGGCTCTGAAGAACGCTGAGAAGGCTGGAGTGCATGACCGCTACGACATGCTGCCCGGCAGCGCGTTTGACGTAGACTTTGGCGGACCTTATGACGTGGTCTTGTTAACGAACTTTCTGCACCACTTTGACAAGCCGACTTGCGTCAGCTTGATGAAGAAGGTGCATGCGGCACTTAAGCCCGGCGGCCGCGCGGCGACGCTGGAGTTCGTGCCGAATGAGGATCGCATCTCGCCGCCCATGCCGGCCGCGTTCAGCCTGACGATGCTGACCTCGACCACAGCGGGCGATGCCTACACGCTGAGCGAACTCACGACCATGTATGAAGAGGGCGGATTCAGCAGCGTGAAGGGGCATCCGATTCCAATGAGCCCGCACACAATCGTGATGGGACAGGCCTGAAGCGCGGGGATTCATCCAGATCCAGTCGATCGTTGCCTCATTTGCGCTATGCGTGGACCGCTTCGGTGACGTTGCGGCGGGTGCGCGAAGCGGCGGCGAGTTCCTTGAGCAGCGTATAGGTCTCGGGCCAGTCGATGCAGGCATCTGTGATGCTCTGGCCGTAGACGAGCGGCTGGCCGTCGACGAGCCGCTGCGCGCCCGCGACGAGATTGCTCTCGATCATTACGCCGATGATGTTCTTGTTTCCGGCAGCGATTTGCCCGGCGACGTCGTGGCAGACAATCGCCTGACGCCTGTAGTCCTTGTTGCTGTTGGCGTGGCTGCAGTCGATCATAATGCGCGGCCTCGACGCCGGCCTTTTCCAATGCGGCAGTGGTCTGGGCAACGGAGTCAGCGGTGTAGTTGACCGTCTTGCTGCCGCCGCGCAGGATGATGTGGCAATCGGAGTTGCCGGTGGTGACGAAGATTGCGGACTGGCCGTGTTTTGTGTGGCCGAGGAACGTGTGCGAGTGCGATGCGGAGAGAATGGCATCGACGGCGACCTGAACATCGCCGGACGTGGCGTTCTTGAAGCCAACCGGGCACGATACGCCGGAGACGAGCTCGCGGTGAACCTGGCTCTCGGTTGTGCGCGCGCCGATGGCGCCCCAGCTGACCAGGCCGGCGATGTACTGGGGCGAGATCATGTCGAGGAACTCGGTGCCGGAGGGCACGCCCATCTCCGCGAGGTCGAGAAGAAGGTGACGGGCGAGGCGCAGGCCGTCGTTGATTTTGAATGATCCGTCGAGGTGCGGATCGTTGATGAGGCCTTTCCATCCCAAGGTGGTGCGAGGCTTCTCAAAGTAGACGCGCATGACGATCTGCAGGTCGGTCGAGAACTCGGCGATGGCGGACTTGAGCAGCGCTGCGTATTCGCGGGCGGCTTTCGTGTCGTGGATGGAGCAGGGACCGACGAGGACGAGCAGGCGCGAGTCGCGCTGGCCGAGGATCCGGGAGATGTCGAGGCGCGCATTGAAGATGGTGGCGATTGCACCTTCGGTGAGGGGTAGCTCCTCCTCAAGAAACACGGGTGGCAGGACCACCTTGGTCCATTGAATGCGAACGTCTTCTATAGCCTGGAACATGGTTCTCTTCTTTGTTGCGTACATGTGTTTGGCGGCCGGAGAGTGAGATCGAAAGGCCTTTTTCTCAAATCTATCAGCCGGACGAGGGACTAGAGGTAGAGACCAGGGATTAGGGAGTAGGGACGGCTAGATGGCGATGGGGCTGGGAACTCGTGCTGGCGTGCGGGTCTAGGTCTGTACCATATTGTGATATTCCTACCCTCCCCTCCCCCTATTCTGTAAATAAATTCCTTGTTTTCAACGTTTTACGAGATGGGTGTGGCGCTAAAATCCTCTCATCATTGGACTTAGCCGCAGAATCCTCTCAGCAAAGGAGTTACGGGCGATTCTTGGACGATTTGAACATTTTTGTCTCACATTGTGGTGTCGGTGCTTCCGTTGGTCTTCTAAGCATGAATGGGGCACCGCGGCGCCTCTTGGGTTCCCTTGCAGGTTCTATTTTGCGTTGCGGAGGGGAAATCATCTGCAAGAGGCAGAGCGCCGGCAAGGGAAGAAAATGCGGGTCCCTCGACTCCCTCCATCCGCCACGGCGGATTACGGTCGCTCGGGATGACAGCATGTTATGGGGGCTCGAAAGGCAGGTTCCTATCCCAATGAACTGGCGTCAGCGTTTGGTTTTGCGTTTGGCGTCGGCGCGGGGCCAGTACTGAAACTCGTCGGCGTAGAGTTCGCCATGCAGGTCAGACACGCGCTGCAGCAGGCGGGCCTGTGCGTCGCCGATTGCCTTGTTGTAGATCACAGGGCCGATCTCTTCCAGCATGAAATTAAGCAGCAGGCCGGCTGGAAGATCGCCGATGGGCTCGGGGAGGTTTTCTTCAAAGTAGCGTTGGAGCGAGGCGATTGCGGCGGTGCGTTGCTGCTTTGAGAATTCGACGGTCATCATCCGGGAATGCTCCCACAGATGAGATTAAACGAACAGGATGAGCTGACCACAGAAGGCGTAGCCGCACTCAAGCAGCTCGCCGCGCATGTTCGATGATGCGTCGAGCGGCGGCAGCGTCTTTGCAGCCGAGGAGCTTGTATTTCTTACCTTCAAGACTGTGATAGTTGACGAAGAATTCCTCGAGTTCGTGGAGGAACTTTTTGGGCAGATCCTGCAAGCGCTTGATGTTGGCGTACATATGATTGGCTTCTGCAACAGCTACCAGCCGATCATTGCGGGTCTTCTTTTTGCCGTCGGTTTGTTCGCCTTCAATGATCCCGATGAGCCGAGAGCGAACGGCAATGCCGGCAAAGGCCGGCTCATCCATCAGCAGAAGGACATCAAGCGGATCTCCATCGGGAGCGAGCGTTCTGGGAAGAAACCCAAAATCGTAAGGGAACACCATGCCTGCGGGGAGAACCTTTTTAAGGGCGAAGATATTTTGCTTTTCGTCGAAAGCAAATTTGTTGCGGCTGCCCTTCGGCGTTTCGATGATCACCTGAATCATACCGTCGCTCTTGTCGACCGGTTTCAACAGAGTCGGATTGGAGAGACTTCTTGAGGGCATTTTGGCCATTTGCACGCTCCGCATTCAACGCTTTGATGCTTAGGCTGCTTTCTGGGGTCTCGGGAAGGTCCGAAGCCGGCGCGTTCACTTGACGCGGGGGTGATCAGGTTTCTAGAATTAGAAGGGGGAATCCCACCCATTTTTCATTGTAAGCATCAGAATTTGTGTGGATTAGGGGTTCCTGTAACAAGAACTGGCTGGGCTCGGCGAGGGACGGCAGGCCGAGAGGGGGAGAGCGAAGATGGCTGAGGTGCGCGTCAGCCCGCGGGAGCGATTGGTGCTCACGGCGATCATCGAGCTCTATATCGCCACCGGGGAACCCGTGGCTTCACAGGCAGTTGCGCAATATTTTGCCAACCGGGAAGGCCTGAGTTCGGCAACGATCCGGAATGTGATGTCGACGCTCGGCGAAGCCGGAATGCTGGAGCAGCCGCACACCTCGGCGGGGCGCGTTCCGACGGCTGCAGCCTTTCGCTACTACGTCGAGCAGATCACGCGGCCGGATGCGGCCCTGGGCCGGGTTGGGTCCGGTGCCATCGGAGCGAATCCGGATCGCGGCGTTCCGCTGAGTGAGGCTCGTCGCGGTCAGATTGAAGAGATCTTCTCGGGTGTGGCCAGCTCCAACGAATACCTTGAGCGCACCTCGCATGTGCTGGCGTTGATTTCGAGCGGTCTGGGAGTTGCGCTGGCCAGTGGATCGGTCGAGCAGGTTCTGGAACACATTCATTTTTCGAGACTTTCCGCCGGGCGCGTGCTGGCGGTGCTGGTTACGAAGGCGGGCGCGGTGCTGGACCGGGTGCTGGTGCTGGACCGCGAAATGACGCATCTGGAGCTGGAAACGGCTGCACGGTATCTGAATGAGTCGTTCCACGGATGGCCGATTGATCGCATTCGCACCGAGGTGACGCGGCGCATGGAGGAAGAGCGCGCTGCGTATGATCAGTTGCTCGCTTCGGTGGAGGAACTTTGCCGCAAAGGCGCGCTCGCTCAAAGTGACACAGCCGCAGTTATTTACATGGAAGGGATGTCAAACCTGATTGTCGCGGAGGTCGACCGCGAGCGATTGAGGCAGATGCTGTTGGCTCTCGAAGCCAAGCAGCGGCTGGTGGAGTTGCTTACCGCTTACGTGAACGGCAGTCAGCAGGAAGTGCGTGTGGTGGTTGGACTTGATGAGGCTTCCCCGGCGATGCAGGACCTGGTCCTGATTGGCGCACCCGCCAGATTGGGGGGCGCCAGTGTGGGCACCGTAGCAGTCATTGCACCCACCCGCATCCAATATCAGGAGATGATCCAGGCAGTTCGCTACGTGGCGAGACTTTCTGAGCGCATCCTGGAGGTACCGGCTCAGTAGCGGCTATGGACATTGGGCCGGCTCTTCCTGCCACGTGAAGATGAGCTGTGCGTCCGGTGATATTCGTTAAAGAGAAGGCGGCACTCAGGACAGATCAGGAAAGGCCGTCTCCGACTTGAGATGGTTCAGGGCCGACGCTCCCTGTTGGTCGTGTCAACCTGGTAACAATGGCTTCGGCGAGACCATTTCCTAATCCGCCGGCGCCAGGGAATTTAAAATTGAACAAGAAGAACATTTGGGGAATTCGAAGAAATATGTCTGAGACAGAAGCAGATGTGACGGCGCTGGAGACACCAGAGCCGGTCGTGCCGGAGAGCGCCGGGACAGAGGGGACGCCTTCGGCGTCTGAACGGGAGGGCGCTCCGGTGAGCTGGGCGGAGTTCGAACAGCTCAAGGGCGAGTTCGAAAAGCTGAAAGCGGAGCGCGATCAGTCGCTGGATCGGCAGGCGCGGATGCAGGCCGAGTTTGACAACGCGCGCAAGCGGGCCGAGCGAGAGCGACAGGACTACAAGGAATATGCGACCGGGTCGGTGGTGGAGCAGTTTCTGCCCGTCCTGGACAATTTCGAGCTGGCGCTCAAGTCCGCGGGCACCGCAGAGCAGTTGCGTTCGGGCGTGGAGCTGATCGTGAAGCAGATGGAAGAGATTCTGCGCGGGCTGCAGGTTCATCCGGTGGCGACCGTGGGCGAGGAATTCGATCCGCGGCACCACGAGGCGATGGGCTCGGTTGAGCGTGAGGACCTGCCCGATCAGCACGTGGCGGAAGAGGTTCGCCGCGGATACCGGCTACGTGAGAAGCTGCTGCGGCCGGCGCTGGTGCGGGTAGTCTCGAATCCAAAGCAGACAAGCGAGTGATGAGTAGACGGCAGCGGCGAACGCGGATGTTCGCTGCGGGAAGGCACTGCAACGTGAGCGGTGCGAGGTATGAACTCGGTTTCGCATTCTGAACAGGAAAAGGTTTAAGCGGGTTTGAATACAAGAGTGAGCAAAGCTGATTATTACGAGGTTCTCGGCGTATCGCGCGAGGCCAGCGACCAGGAACTGAAGAGCGCTTATCGCAAGATGGCGCTGAAGTATCACCCTGACCGCAATCCGGGCGATCATGCTGCGGAAGAGAAGTTCAAAGAGGCGAGCGAGGCCTACCAGGTGCTGAGCGACGCGGACAAGCGCGCCGCGTACGACCGGTACGGCCATGCGGCGGTTGGCGGAGCCGGGCCCAGCGGATTTGGCGGGTTCTCGGGGAGCGTCGATCTGGGAGACATCTTCGGCGACCTGTTCGGCGAGATGTTCAACGTGGGCGGGAACCAGCAGCGCGGCACGCGACAGCTGCGTGGCGACGACCTGCGCTTCGACCTGACGATTGATTTCGAAGATACGATCTTCGGAACCGAGACGGAGGTCAAGATTCGCCGTTTCGAATCCTGCGATACCTGCAAAGGATCGGGGAGCGCATCGGGCCGCGGACCGTCGGTTTGCCCGCAATGCCATGGCCGTGGCCAGATTCGCTATCAGCAGGGATTCTTCTCGGTGGCGCGGACATGCAGTTCGTGCGCGGGCAGGGGATCGATTATCAGCGATCCATGCCAGACTTGCCGCGGGGAGACACGGGTCACCAAGGAGAACAGGCTCAACGTCAAGGTTCCGCCGGGTGTTGAAGAGGGCACTCGCATCCGCTATTCGGGAGAAGGCGATTCAGGGCGGTCTGGAGGTCCGAATGGCGATCTCTACGTGGTGTTGTCGATCAATGAGCACGACTTTTTTGAGCGCGACGGCCAGAATCTGCACTGCGTGATTCCGATCAGCTTTCCGCAGGCAACGCTGGGAGCGGAGATCGAGATTGCCGGAGTGGACGGGCCTGTGATGCTGAAGATTCCCGAGGGTACGCAGAGCGGAAAGGAGCTTCGCGTGCGCGGCAAGGGCGTTCCTTTCCTGAACGAGAAAGGCCGCGGCGATCTGATCGTGAAGGTTGTCGTGCAGATCCCCAAGAAGCTGTCGCGGGCACAGCGGGAACTGGTGGCGCAGTTGGGCGATTCGATGACGGTGGACAACAAGCCCACTTCTCCGGGGCTGCTCGAGAAGATGAAAGACCTGTTTAACTAGAGGCGATTCAGCGGCGGGACATTCCGTTCCGCCCGCAGTATTCCGGGTAATGAACGGCTTGCGTTTGGCCTGCGTTAAGCATTATATAATCACGCAGATGCCACTTGACCCCAATCAGGTTATCGATCACTACGAAATACTGTCCACGATTGGGTCGGGCGGCATGGGCGAGGTGTATCGAGCGCGCGACACGCGATTGAATCGTGATGTTGCAATCAAAGTGCTGCCCGGGTTGTCTTCGACCGATCCCGATCGCCTGCGCCGCTTTGAGCAGGAGGCGCGAGCCGCGGCAGCGTTGAATCATCCGAATATTCTCGCGGTGTATCAGATGGGGAATTTTGAAGGGGCTCCCTATCTTGTCTCGGAGCTGCTGGACGGAGAGACACTGCGCGATCGGCTCAAGCGCGGTCAAATGCCGGTGCGAAAAGTCATCGACTATGGCGCGCAGATGGCGCGTGGCCTGGCTGCAGCGCACGAAAAAGGAATTGTCCATCGCGATCTCAAGCCGGAAAACATCTTCCTGACGAAAGACGGGCAGGTGAAGATTCTCGACTTCGGCCTGGCGCGGCTGATGCAGCTGAAGGAACTGGAATTCAGCAAGCCGCCGCACGAAGTGCAAACGATCGCCGGGATGGTGATGGGGACTGTGGGTTACATGTCTCCCGAGCAGGTGCGGGGAGAGCCAGCGGATCATCGTTCCGATATCTTTGCGTTCACCGCCGTCCTGCACGAGATGCTGGTGGGCAAGAGGACATTTTTCAAGCAGACATCGATCGAAACGATGAGCGCGATTCTCAACGAGGAACCGCCTTCGATTGCGCAACTGGCTCCGAATACGCCGGTAGGACTGCAGAAGGTGCTGATTCGCGGTCTCGAGAAAAACCCGGAACAGCGGTTTCAATCGGCGTCGGATCTCGGATTTGCTTTGGAAGCTCTTTCAGACGGGACGCAAACCGTGCAGACTTCGAGCTACGTTGCCAATGAGAAGCAACAGTCGAGCTCACGCGGAATGATCCTGGCAATCGTTGGAGCTGTAGTTGTCGCGGCTGGAGCCGCAGGATACCTGCTGATGCGGCCCTCGCCGGCTCCGAGCGTCTCCAACTATGTTCAGCTTACGCATGACGGCTTGCAGAAATCGCTGATTGGAACCGATGGGTCGAGACTGTTTCTCACAGTGGTGAACTCGGGTGTGGAAGACGCGACCGCGCTCCAAGTGACGGGCGGAGAGGTGACGAAGATTGCGATGCCGGAGCCAGACATGTTTCCCGTGGATCTGGCATCTGACGGATCTTCTCTTCTGATTGTGGCCGGACGGGGATACCCTTCCGCTGGACCGCTCTGGAGCGTGCCGCTTCTGGGAGGATCCCCACGACGGCTGGGAGATGCCGTGGGGCATTCCGCCGCCTGGTCGGCCGACGGAAAAATGCTTGCCTATGCCAATGATCAAGATGTGTTCCTGGCAAAAGCGGACGGAATGGATGCACGAAAGCTTGTGACGATGCGAGCTCTGGTGTCCGGTCTTCTGTGGTCCCCGGATGGAAGCCGCTTGAGGGTGAGTACCACCGAGATTTCTCAAAGCGGTACGACCGACAACGTGGGGGAACAGTCAATCTGGGATGTTGGAGCAGACGGAGCGAATCCGCAGCGGCTTTTTGCCGGCTCGCAGAGCGCGTCAGATGCATGTTGCGGCCGGTGGACGCCGGACGGAAAGTTCTTTGTTTTTCAGGCGCAGGGGCAGATATGGGCGCTTCCTAAAGAAGGCCGGCTCTTCCATGGAGCCAATCAGCCAATTCAGTTGACATCGAGCCCGATGTCACTGCAGTCACCGATCCCGAGCAAGGACGGGACCAAGCTCTTCGTCGTGGGACGGACCTATCGCGGTGAACAGACGGAGTACAACGGGAAGACCGGGCAACCGTCTCCATTCTTTGGCGGGATTTCAGCAGACTGGATTGAAGCATCGAGGGACGGCAAGCAGATCGCATATGTTTCCTATCCGCAGGGCGACCTGTGGAAGAGCAACATGGATGGCACGGGCCGCGTGCAGTTGACGTTTGCGCCTGTGCACCCGGTTTTGCCGCGATGGTCGCCGGACGGTACGACAATTGCGTTCTTCGAGTTTCCTGAGGGTTCGGATCACCCAGGGAAGGCGTTTGAGATCTCGGCAGACGGTGGAACTCCGCGTGAGTTGATGCCGGGCGTGAAAGGAAATCAGCAGGATCCCGGCTGGTCGGCCGACGGAAAGAAGATTGTATTCGGGGGCGATGCCAACGACGCGATGGACGCAACCGGACCTGCAGTCATGATCTACGATCTGCAGACTCATGAGGTTTCAGGTGTGCCGGCATCGAAAGGGTTGTTCTCACCGCGGTGGTCACCCGATGGACGATACATTGTGGCGATGACAGCCGACTCAAGCAACGCGATGCTGTTCGACTTCCAATCGCAGCAGTGGACAAAGATTGGAAGCGGAACCTTGAGCTGGCTGAATTGGTCGCGGGATGGGCAGTTCGTTTATCTGAAGGACTCCACCGGCAAGGGCTCGGTGCAGAGAATCCGGGTGGCGGACCACAAGGTCGATCGCGTCGTCGATCTGAAGGATATTGTTCTCGCTGGAACTGGCGGCGGGTCAGTATCGATTGCGCCGGATGATTCGCCGCTGCTGCTGCGCGATCGGGGGACGCAGGACGTGTATGCGCTGGACTGGCAGGTCCATTAGGCGGGCGCAGGATTCTCTTGGGCTATCCCTTGAGTTCCATGAGTCCGTAGGCCGTGAGGAAGCATGCGAAGAGAATGGCCAAGCCGCATAAGACGATCTTCAACCAGAACGACCAATATTGCGCCTTGTAGCTGATCCAATCGTCGTTGTAGCCATAGATGTCGTTCTTTGCGTCGATGGGCTGATTCAGCGAATTCTCCACCGCCACCTTGGCGAAGACGTACTGGAGAAAATCCGCGAATAGGGCCCCAATGCAAAGAAAATCGACAACCAGAAAAAGCGGCGCCAGCACCGACTTCATTCCAGACGCGAGCGTGTGTTCCGACGCGTTGTAAATACTCCATGTGAATACGATCAGCCCGACTGAGATTGTTCTGACCTGAGTACTTATCTTGTCTGTAACGTCCTTTTCGCGGGCAAGGATTTCGAGTTGAGTAGCCATAGTTATCGGCTCGGTTCAGATACCGGGAGATTGTCGCCGGGCGACTCAGGCCGCCTTACGAATCTGCGTTCCTGCTTGTTCCGGCCTTGGCTTTGGGTCTGGCGGGTGGTTATTGGGCGCCGATGGGCCGGGCCGATTGGTCCAGTCAGCGCGAATCGCCGGACGCTTGAAGATTGAAGTCATAACGCCCTCCAGGGAATGCACTGGAGTTTACCCCAAAAGCATCCGCGAGCGACGGATTTGTTACATTGAGGCGCGGGAGATCGCTGCCTCAATGAAGCTCGAGGACGACATTGGAGCTGCGCGAGCGTCATCCTTGCGAAAGAGAAAGCCGACTTATCGGTACAAATCTTGTTCAATGAGTGCGTTGGCGATTTAGCGTCAACTATCCTGTCAGGTGACTTTGCTTTCCCAACGACGGTGGTAGAGATTTAAAGAGAGAATTACGAGTGGCATGATGATTTCGGTGACTAAGAAGATGCCTGAGTTGTTGGAAGCGTGATTGTTGTTAAGTATCATCTGCCGAATGTGCCCGACGGCGTCGCCGAGCAACCAGACTGCGTTTGCAATCGCTGTGGCCAACCAGAAATCGGCCCGAAACTTCAGACACAAAACGCCTAAAACGCCAACGGTGAGGTCCGCCATCCCGACTTCGTATTCGTAAGGGCTTGTTGACCATCCTATGGACGCCGATGTCTCAACGGGACGGAAGACGTGTGCATACGCGGTGAGCACTCCCATCAGGCCAACATAGAAGAAGAGCAGATACAGCAGGTATGTTCCGGCAATCGCCGCTCCACTGCTCCGGCGTCCGGGTGAGAATGCAAGGTGAACAGATGCACTCACAACCGCAATCAGCGTAAAGATAACTTGAAACATGCAGCCTCCAGAGAACTCTTAGTAATCACTCTGCATTCGACCGAGCATTTTTTCCGGATACCACTGGGTAAACTTGAAGGCCCCAAAAAGTGCCAGGACGGTGGCGAGAATCCCAATCTTCGGCGGCAAATCGGTCCTATGGATCAAGATCAGATCAGCTAGAACGAGGATGAAGAAGGCTCCAGACCACACGCCCGTTATGGCGCAGTTGCTACGGATAAACTGAGGCGTGCCCAAAGACCGTGGGGGGTCTGTTCTCGTGCATATTGCAGCGTGAAGGGCTTGCCGATAATGAGTGTGGTGAGCACGATCAGCAAAAGTCCCACGTCTACCCGGAGGCGCACACTCACGATAGACCAGATGGGGCCACCCAGAATTGCATAGAGTGCTAGTCCGCCGAACAGTATTGCGGTTCCGATCTCTAGAATTTTTGGTTTTCTGTGGAAGCCGATCCAATCACGGAGTAGCAGCACCACTGAAGTCGCAGCCCCGGCGATCAGGCCTTGTGCTGGACCGATGAGTCTATCAACGACTGCGAACACGATGAACGGGGCGAATGCTAGCAAGATTCCCATAAGGTTGTCCCCCCTTTCACTCCACGAGAAGAAGAACGCGGCGAACCGCGATTGATTCCTGCAAATGACCTATTAAGGCTTTGTCAGTGCCGATCACGCGACAGTCACCGCAGGGTAGTCTTCGATGTATTCCTCGCCATTGCAACCCTGGTAGGCCACTGTGCGTACTTCCAGATCGACGTCATAGCGCACGACACCCGCTCGCCACGAAGCATCCAGGAACTCTGGAAATGTGCTTTCGCCAGCCTGATCCACTCGAAGCGCCGCAATGAGACCTGCCTCATCGAAGGCTGGTACATCGACAGCCCCGTTGACCAGAGGGGCACCCTGCATGATGACTGGACCCTCCTTCGTCAGAAAGAGGCTTTGGCAGGACGGCAGCGACCATACATTGCGCGTCACGCCAGCTTTCCGCAGAACTTCGGCCAAGTATGGGAAACCTCCCACACGGGGACGACCTGCTGCTGCAACTTTCATAGCTTCGGTCAGGTTATCAATTGCTTTGCTCACGAACTTTCTCCTTATTCGGTTGGGACATCGTGGATGCGGTTATGATCTGCAAGTTTGGCAAGCAGCTCCCGGAGAGTGCTCTTCTCTCTTGCACTCAGACAATCGAAGTAGCGTGCATCGTTTTGGTCAGCAATCTCAGCAAGAACGGGGAGGCTGCGCCGTCCCGCCCGTGTGAGGGAAAGCAGGCGGAAGCGGCTGTCGCCCTCTTTTGCTTCCGTTTGGATCCAGCCCTTCGCATCGAGTTTGTCGACGATTTTGGAAACTGCACCACGAGTCAATCCCAAGCTATCGGCCAACTTGCCTGGAGCAGTTTGTCCGCGTTCGTGAAGCTCACGCAGAAGCACCCATTCCGCAACCGAAGTCTGCTTCTCTTGGAGAGCGCGGGCAAACGATCCTGAAACAGCATTCGAGACTCGTCTGAGCCAATACCCAATGTGGCTCTCTAATTGAGTTAACTGCGTATTCGCTGCATTAGTTTCCATGGAAGCTATTGTAGTTTCCATGGAAACTAAATGTCAATGAAAATCTCGGGCCAGAAACGCCCAAGGGTGCAGAAAGGGGGCCGTGTTTGATGGTGGGCGGCAACTTCCAGGACGAATTTTGGGCAAATCAGTTATGGTCGATGCTGAATGGCCATGCCTCGCCCCGCCAAACTAAAACAGAAGCCTCCGCACGCATTTGTCCTTGAGGCGCTCGCCCCGTTGAACCCCGAGGTGCGTCGGATGTTTTCCGGTTTTGCAGTGTACGTGGCCGATCGAATCGTTTGCATGCTTCGAGATCACGAGAAATCTCCCAGGGACAATGGCGTTTGGCTTGTTCTTTCGGACGGTACAAATCCTGCAGATCCAGAATTTCGCCGGGAATTCCCTTCCATCCGTTCAATCGAACTACTGGGCAATAAGATTCGCCATTGGCTTCTCATTCCAAGCGACAGTCCAAGCTTTGAGACGGAGGCTCTCCACGCATGTGACCTGCTGTTGCATCACGATCCACGCCTCGGCCGAATCCCTGAATCAAGGCGGTAAAGCCCCGACGATTGCAGTTCCTCATTAACGCGGACACTGGATTGTTGATCCGATCTGTTGCCGGAACTCATCGCGAGTGATCAGTTCGTCTGGATGCGACGACCTGCTGTAGTCTGCGTAGAGGGTTGGGTTTATCTATGGTTTTTTATCTAGGTCGGCTCTAACTTCCGATGAGGTCGGCAAGAAACTCAGCGGCCAATTTGGGTTCGCCAGGGACATTCGATCCGCGCAGCGAGCAGAGCTGAATAAATCGCTCGCAACATTCGTCAGTCTGACCGAATTCGAGCCGAAGAGATTTGATCTCCCGAGCCAGATTCTTCAACCGTTTTGCCTCGGGCCAGCCCCAATAACGTCCTTCCGGGTCTAGATGATCATTCTGGCCGAACAGTCCATATCGCCCTTGAGCGCACTCGCGAAGACACGAATGCAGAAGCGTGAGGAATTCGCCCTCGATCTCGATCAGCCTCATTTCCTGAATCTTTGCGCGCTTTGTCATGAAAGTTAACCCTATCGATGAGCCGAGTATATCGTCGCTACGCCTGAGTTACCGCGCGAACTGGACGCAGTGGCTGGCACTCGTAGTAACTCGCTCGCTGCAATAGAAGTCCCCCGCGAGCTAAGATGAGTCGTCGGTTCGAGGCATCTTTAAGAGGCCGCCATGCAAGAATCGCCACTCAAGTCACAGCTCCGACCAAACGACAATGCGTTGATCTGGCTTACCGGACTCGCATTCACCCTCGTGCACATCGCCACCAGCGGCCGATACGGATTCCACCGCGACGAACTGCTCACCTATTCCAACGCACGCCACCTGGACTGGTGTTACGTCGTCTATGCTCCCCTCACTGCGTGGCTCGCCCGCGTGGAACTGGCGGTTTTCGGCGTCAGTCTCACCGGGTTCCGTTTCTTCGCGGCAATTGCCATTGGTTTCCTGATCGTACTGACCGGCCTTACAGCACGCGCGCTCGGCGGCGGTCGCCGCGCGATGCTGGTCGCCGCGGTCGGAGCCGCTATCGAGGGGCCAATCGTCTTCTCAGGCTCCTTTATGTCCTACATGACTTTTGATCTGCTCTGGTGGGTTGCCGTCGCGTGGTGCACTGCCTGCCTGCTTTGCTCGCAGAATCCTCGCTGGTGGCTTGGCATCGGCGCCGCTGTCGGGCTTGGCTTTATCACCAAGTACACGATGGCCTTCTTTGTCGCTGGCCTGCTCTGCGGAATGCTCCTCACACCCAACCGTCGCTACTTGCGCTCAGCGTGGTTCTGGGGCGGCGTCGGCATCGCTGCCGTCATGGCGCTGCCGGTAGTCATCTGGCAGTTCCAACACCACTTCGTGGGCCTCGCCTGGATGCAGAGCATTCACGCCCGCGATGTCAGATGGGGCCGCACAGATTACTTCATTCCGAGCCAATTCTGGCGAACCACCAACCCTGTTACCGTGCCGCTTTGGTTGGCAGGCCTCTGGTTTCTCTTCGCTACGACGGTCGGAAAGCCCTTCCGCATGCTCGGCTGGATGTATGTCATTCCTCTCGTCCTCTTTGTTGCTGCGCGCGGTCGCGAATACTATCTCGCTCCGGCCTACCCGATGCTCATGGCCGCTGGGGCAGTCTGGGCCGAGCAGCGCCTTGCCTTCCTCGCTCCGCGGGCTCAGAACGCAGCGCTTCGCGGCACCTGGATATCTCTCGCGATTGGCGGCCTCGTCTCCTCTGCCCTGGTTGTTCCCGTTGCGCCGATAAACTCAACATGGTGGCGCATTGCCGACGCCGCCAACGACAGCTTCAACATGGAAATAGGCTGGCCGGAGCTTGCTGCCACTGTCGCCCGCGTGCGCGACTCCCTTCCCGACATCCGAACGAGCCGCCCTGGGCGTCCTCGCCGGCGATGAAGGCGAAGCAGGCGCCGTTAATCTCTACGGTCCCGCCTATCGCCTGCCGGAGGCCATCAGCGGCATGAACTCCAACTGGTTGCGGGGCTACGGTGACCCGCCGCCCCAGACCGTGATCGCCGTCGGCTTTACGCGCGACGGACTCAGCCGAATGTTCGCGTCGTGCACCTGGGCAGCCACCCTGCCGCATCCCTATGGCGTTGTAAACAGAGCTATCGAAGAGCCCGCAGATGTCTGGGTCTGTCGTGGCGTGCGCGGAGGCTGGCCGTCTTTCTGGAAGGACTTCCAGTACTACGGCTAAAGCACGGTCGGGCCGCCGCGCAGCCATGAAGGGGATTCAGAGACACTGCGGAGGGCGCAACCGGAGAGTACGACACAAACAGCACAAATACCCGCAAGGAGATCGAAGGGATGCCGCAAGTTGTTGAGTGTTTGGTGGAGCTGAGCGGGATCGAACCGCTGGCCTCCTCGTTGCGAACGAGGCGCTCTCCCAGCTGAGCTACAGCCCCACGATGACGGACAAATCCATTTTAACAACATTTTCGGTGTTGTGATAAGGCTTGGCCGTGCAGCTTTAGAGCGTTAGCAGCTTTCGAACATCGAAAAACGAAAAAGGCCGGGGACGATGCCCCCGGCCTTTTTGCCCGCCGTCTGGAGAAACTAGACCACCTAGACCACCAGCGCCGGAATTTCAATTAAAGCTGGTTCATGTTTGCGAGGAACTCGGCGTTGTTGCGGACCTTTTCGAGGCGGCTGATCAGCAGTTCCATTGCTTCGACGGGCGACAGCGGATTGAGCACCTTGCGCAGGATCCAGATGCGCTGCAGATCTTCCTTGGGAATGAGCAGCTCTTCCTTGCGGGTGCCGGAGCGCTGGATGTCGATGGCCGGGAAGACGCGCTTGTCGACAAGCTTGCGGTCGAGGATGATTTCCATGTTGCCGGTGCCCTTGAACTCTTCGAAGATGACTTCGTCCATGCGCGAGCCGGTGTCGACGAGGGCGGTGGCGATGATGGTGAGCGAGCCGCCTTCTTCAATGTTGCGGGCTGCGCCGAAGAAGCGCTTGGGCCGCTGCAGGGCGTTGGAGTCGACGCCGCCCGAGAGCACCTTGCCCGAGGGAGGCACGATGGTGTTGTAGGCGCGGGCCAGACGCGTGATGGAGTCGAGCAGAATGACGACGTCGCGCTTGTGCTCGACGAGGCGCTTGGCCTTTTCGATGACCATTTCGGCGACCTGGACGTGACGTGCCGCGGGCTCGTCGAAGGTGGAGCTGATGACTTCGCCCTTGACGGAGCGCTGCATGTCGGTGACTTCTTCCGGGCGCTCGTCGATGAGCAGCACGATCAGGACGACCTCAGGGTGGTTGGAGGTGACGGAGTTGGCGATGGACTGCAGCAGCATCGTCTTGCCGGTGCGCGGCGGAGCGACGATGAGGCCGCGCTGTCCCTTGCCGACCGGCGTCAGCAGATCCATCACGCGGCCGCTGATGGCCTCGCGTACGGTCTCCATCTTGATGCGTTCCTGCGGATAGAGCGGCGTCAGGTTGTCGAAGAGGATCTTGTTGCGCGTCTCTTCGGGCGACTCGAAGTTGATGGCTTCGATCTTGACCAGCGCGAAGTACTTCTCGCCCTCGTGTGGCGGACGGACGTTGCCGCTGATCGAGTCGCCGGTCTTGAGGTCGAACTTGCGAATCTGCGACGGCGAGACATAGATGTCGTCGGGGCCGGGCAGATAGTTGTAGTCGGGAGAGCGCAGAAAGCCGTAGCCGTCAGGAAGGATTTCAAGGACACCTTCGGCAAAGATGTGGCCTTCTTTTTCGCTCTGGGCCTGAAGGATCTTGAAGATCAGGTCCTGCTTGCGGAGGCCGCTGGCGCCCGGGATCTCCAGGGTGCGCGCAATGCGGCTCAGTTCTGTGATGTTTTTTTCTTTGAGTTCTGCGATCGTCATGTTCACCTGCGAGAGAGAGGGGGTAGTGAAGGAACCGAGAGGGGGAAGTGCTCCAGGAACGAATAGGCGGGATTAAGAGTCGCGGTTGGCGCGCACCGCGCGTAAACACTATTCCCTTCATCAAGTAGAGAGATGAAACGCCGGGGAAAAGCGGCCCAATACAACTTGCGAATAGGCCGCTGAAAAGTCGCTGCTTAACTCACTTGATAATACAGGAAGGTGCGCTATGCCGCTCGACGAGTTTCCATGGGCCTGGCCGCAGGCACATTCGCCGGCAACACAGTTCCCGGGTTGGTTGAATGGAAGCGGACAAGGACCTCATTGGTCGTGTCCTGCAACCGTGTGCTCGGCTTGTGCAGCATACGGGTAGCCTTGCTTGCCAGTTGACACAGTTGGTAACGATTGGACACATGAGATAGTGCCCCGAAAACTAAATCAGAACGCATTAAAGAAATCTCCTTCCGAGATCGCTGCCCGGTCGATACTACTTGGCACCGCCGGTTCAGCTCGCAACTAGTAGATATAACGTCGAACTGCTGCCCCCAGCAGCCATTCCCCAATTTAGACGCACAAGTCGAGCAAGTAGTTCTAAAAACTTTTGCTGCAAAATTGCGCTGAGTTGGACAGGCTCCACTGCCCTGTACCGGATAGAGTTGCTTGCATCGAGAATTTGCGGCTCTGTTCCCGTACTCGGTGGATGCTTAAACGCACCAGATCATCAACAAATGAGCATCAGCTCAGAATCGATGAGGGATTGGCAGAGAAACGCAGAATTACGCGCTGTGCAATCTACCCTTGTGGATGGCACTCATGAATTTATAACGGGTTGGGCCTCGGGTCAACAGTTTTTTTGCCGGTTTTGCTCTGGCCAGCGGATCGGAATGGAGTGGCTCGAGTCTCATGTAAATCGATTATTTCGTTTAATTTGGGGGAGATTGCGCAGCAGACTCGGGGACGGGATTATTCCCATCTGGTGGGATGATTGCCGCATCCATTGTACAGAATGAACCACAAAGGCTAACCGGCTCGAGAACAGGCCTAAGCCTGTGGAAATCAGGCCCAGTAACTGCGGTCGAGGGTGCGGTACTGGATGGCTTCAGCCAGGTGGGAGACGGTGAGCTGCTCGGCGCCCTCGAGGTCGGCGATGGTGCGGGCGACCTTAAGGATGCGGTCGTGGGCGCGGGCGGTGAGGCCCTGTTGCTGCATGGCGCGTTCGAGCAGGCGTTCGGCGTCGGCGCCGAGCTCGCAATGAGCGCGGATCTGGCGGGTGGTCATCTGGGCGTTGGAGTAGATTTTCTCGCCGGATCTCTTGAAACGCTGGCGCTGGCGGTCGCGGGCGGCCATCACCCGGGTCGCGAATTTCGGCGGAGCCTTCGGCAGCCGCTCCGCCACGCAGCTCCTTATATTGAACGGCCGGAACCTCAATATGGATATCGATCCGGTCGAGCAGCGGACCGGAGATCTTGGCGACGTAGCGCTGGATCATGGGCGGGGTGCAGAGGCACTCGCGCGATTTGTCGTTGAAGTAGCCGCAGGGGCAAGGGTTCATGGCGGCGGCCAGCATGAAGCGCGCCGGAAAGCTGAGCGACATGGAGGCGCGGGCGATGGTGACGGTGTGATCTTCGAGCGGCTGGCGCATCACTTCGAGAACGTTGCGCGGGAAACTCCGGCAGCTCGTCGAGAAAGAGCAGGCCGTTGTGGGCCAGCGAGACTTCGCCGGGGCGCGGCACGATGCCGCCGCCGATGAGGCCGGCGTCGGAGATGGTGTGGTGCGGCGAGCGGAACGGACGCTGGGTGACGAGGCCGGCGGCGGCATCGAGTACTCCGGCGACGGAGTGGATCTTGGTGGTCTCGAGAGCTTCTTCGAATGTGAGCGGCGCGAGGATGGAGGGCAGCCGCTTGGCGAGCATGGTCTTGCCGGAGCCCGGCGGTCCGATCATCAGGATGTTGTGGCTGCCGGCGGCGGCGACTTCAAGGGCGCGCTTGGCGGTCTGCTGGCCGCGCACATCCTTGAAGTCGACGGAGAAGTGCTGCAGTTCGCCGAGGAGGTCTTCGGTCGGCGACGCGAAACGGCTCGCGCTGGATCTCGCCGACCACGGTTGAGTTCAGCAGATCGAGGACATCGAGAAGCGAGCTGACCGGATAGACGTTGACGCCTTCGACGACGGCGGCTTCGGCTGCGTTTGCGGCGGGAAGGATCAGGTTGGGAATGTTCTTTTCGCGGGCGAGGATGGCGACCGGCAGCATGCCGGGAACTGAGCGCACGCTGCCGTCGAGACCAAGTTCGCCGACGAGAAGGAAGCGATCGACGTTGTCGACACGCAGGGCGCCGTAAGCGCCGAGGATTCCGACGGCGATGGGCAGATCGAATCCGGAGCCTTCTTTTTTCAGATCCGCCGGTGCGAGATTGATGGTGATGTGGGTGGGCGGGATCGTGTAGCCGGAGTTCTTGATGGCGGCTCGAACGCGGTCGCGGCTTTCGCGCACGGCGGCGTCAGGCAGACCCACAGTGTGGAAGACATCTTTTTCGGCGACGACGCCGCTGTAGTCAACTTCCACGTCGATCAGGTTGGCGTCGATTCCATAGACGGCAGCACTTAGAGCTTTGAAGAGCATATCGTTGGTTTTTGCGGAGTGTACCATCACGAGTCGTCCCTGCTTGTGACGGTCGTCAGCGTTCTTCGAACGAGGAAACCGGAGAGCAAGCGGTCAAGCTACAATCTGACCGTGACTACGAGTCTGTTTGACCTGTACAAGATCGGGGTTGGGCCGTCGAGTTCGCACACGATGGGTCCGATGCGCGCGGCGTGCAGATTTGCGCGGGACCTGGAATCGCGAAAGTTGCTTGATGCGGTCGAGCGCGTGCACGTGGAGCTTTACGGGTCGCTTGCCCTGACGGGGATGGGACACGGAACCGATCGCGCGGTGTTGCTTGGGTTGTCGGGGAATGAACCTGCGACGATCGATCCGGCGGCGATCGAGTCCACGGTTGCGGTGATCCGATCGACAAAGCGGCTCGATCTTGCGGGCAGGCGCGGTATTGAGTTCGAGGAAGCGCGAGACCTGATCTTCGACCGCGCAACGATGTTTCCACCGGGCGCACGAACGCAGCACCCGAATGGGTTGCGAATTGCGGCGTATGACGCTACGGGAACAGTGCTCAACGAACGCACATTCTTCTCGATTGGCGGAGGCTTCATCGTCGAGGACGGCGGGGAGGCACTGCAATCGGGCGAGCACCGGGTGGAGCTTCCGTATCCGTTCCACAGCGCTGCGGAGCTGCTGCAGGTTGCGCAGGATCACTCGCTGAGGGTTGACCAGGTGATGTTTGCGAATGAGTGTGCTCGGATGCGCGCGGCGAATCCCGGCGAGAGCGATGACTCGATCGGCAGCCGCGTGCGGAAGGGCATCGACGTGATCTGGCAGACCATGAGGGGCTGCGTCGAACGAGGAATTGCGACCGAGGGGATTCTACCGGGCGGGTTAAGCGTGCGGCGCCGGGCGCGTCGACTGGCTGAGCGATTGCGAGAGAAGGAAGCTGCAGGGAAGGGAAGCGATCCGCTGGCGCCGCTTGACTGGGTCACGGTGTATGCGATGGCGGTGAATGAGGAGAATGCCGCGGGTGGCCGCGTGGTGACGGCGCCGACGAATGGCGCTGCGGGCGTGGTGCCTGCGGTGGCGCACTACTACGAACGCTTTGTGCCTGGAGCGGATCGCGAGGGAATCGATCGCTACTTTCTGACTTCGGCGGCGATTGGGATCCTGTACAAGGAGAACGCCTCGATCAGCGGAGCCGAGGTTGGATGCCAGGGCGAGGTGGGTGTCGCGTGCTCGATGGCTGCGGGTGGGTTGACGGCTGCGCTGGGAGGATCGAACGAGCAGATCGAACACGCGGCCGAGATTGCCATGGAACACAACCTGGGCATGACCTGCGATCCCATTGGCGGGCTGGTGCAGATTCCGTGCATCGAACGGAATGCCATGGGCGCGGTGAAGGCGGTGCATGCGTCTCGCATTGCGCTGAACGAGTCAGGGGCGCACAAGGTCTCGCTCGACCAGGTCATTCGCACGATGTACCTGACCGGCCTCGATATGCAGTCGCGCTACAAGGAGACCAGTCTCGCCGGGCTTGCGCTGAACATCATCGAATGCTGAAGGACGGGGCTCGGAAACGAATACGCCGGGTACCGATCGGCTTATCCGCTACCAGACCACGTTGAGGGATGCCAGATTGAACACACCTGAGATCGAGCCGGCGCACGAAGATTTGAGCAAAGGGCATGAGGATGTCGCGGGGACGGCGACGACCATTGCACCTGTCTGGCACACGGCCGCTCTGGTCGCGTTCATCCTGGGCGTGTCGATTGCCGGGGCTTATCGGAATCCAGGCGCGACCGGCACCGGAAGAGTACACAAGCTGGAGACGTATGCGGTGACTGCGGCGCTCGACGTCGCGATAGTGGGCTGGGTCGCGTTTGGATTGCGGCTTAGAAAGATTCCTCTGCGCTCTCTCTTTGGAGCCTTCTCGAGTGACGTTCGCTCGATCGCGCTCGATGCGGGTATAGCGATCGTGTTCTGGATCGGGTCAATGATGACCCTGGGAACGGTGGCGCTGTTCTGGTTGGGCGTCGAGACTGCGATCACTCACCGGCCTCTGCCGATTCATGGGGGAAAGGTGTTCACGCCGGATCCGAGCCAGGAACACGCGGTGCATGCAGTGCTGCAGCTGGCGCCGTCGACTGGCATGGAGATTGCAGGCTGGATTTTGCTTTGTCTGCTGGTGGGTATTGCTGAAGAGCTTGTGTTCCGCGGCTATCTGCAGCGGCAGTTCACTGCGTGGGCACGCGGCGCCGCCGTGGCCGGCGTGGTGTTCTCAGCCATTACTTTTGGTGCGGCGCATGGATACGAAGGGGCACGGAGCATGTTTCTGCTCGCGCTCTTCGGTGCGCTCTTCAGTTTGCTTGCGCTCTTTCGCAGAAGTCTGCGAGCGGGAATCTTCGCGCATATCTGGCACGATGTATTCGCGGGTTTGATGATTTCGTTCCTGCATGCGCGACATCTCATCTGAAGTTGAGTGAGGAACTCGAACTCATCTTGAAAAAATTGTTGCCACTTTTTCCACTCCGATGTCGTTTTTTACTTGACACTTACTCACCATGAATCTATACATTCCTCAACTGCAAGAAATACTTGCAGAACTCGATGCAAACCATCGAAAAGGGAGAATAGGCAAATGGCAACTAAGAAAGCAGCCAAGAAGGCACCCGCGAAGAAGGCCGCGAAGAAAGCCGCGAAAAAGAAGTAACGGGTCATCCAACAAAAAAGGCAACACTTCGGGGGACGCATCAAGCGTCCCCCGAAGTGTTTTTGGCGATAATGCATGTATAGCGCAAAGGTGCATGGATATTGGCGATGACGCGACGACGCTGGATTGCAGAACAATGGGATGAAGCCACCGCGACGCTCGTGGGCGCGCAGGCCGAGCACATGGCGAGGGTTCTGCGCGCGCAGGCCGGGCATGGAAGCCGACGTCGTTGCGGGAGGCAAAGTCTTCCACGCGGAGGTGGCTGCGATTGAGGACAACGGTGTGAGCGGAGCGAGCGAAGTTCGCTTCAATCTGATCGCCGAAGCGGAGGCCGAGCCCGCGTTGCCCATTACGCTGGTAATGTCCGTCTACAAGTTCGATCACATGGAATGGGCGATCGAAAAAGCCACCGAGCTGGGAGTGGCTGCGATCGCTCCCGTGATCTGCGCGACGGACTGAGAAGCATCTGGCGTCTGGCCGCGGCGAAGCGCGTGGAGCGATGGCGCCGCATCGCGCATGAGGCTGCGCAGCAGTCGCGCCGCTCCGATGTTCCGGTGATTGCACGATCCGATTTCACTGTCGGCGCGAGTGCGGGCGGAATCGACGGCTGCGCGCCTCGTGCTCGCGGAGCAGGAGCGCTCGACGACACTGCGGCACGCTGTGGAGGAGGCGGTCAGCGCTGCTGAGGCAGAGATGCCTGTGCTGGAGATCGCCATCGGACCCGAAGGCGGATGGGCTCCGGAAGAAGAAGCGCTGTTCGATGCGAATGGCTGGCGAGCGGTGTCACTGGGACCGCGGATTCTGCGCGCGGAGACGGCGGCGATTGCGGCGCTGGCCGTGGTGGCATCGATGCTGGAGTAGTGCTCGTGTTCGATTCCCAGGTCTCAGAATAGAGACCTGGGGCACCCGGCCGTGGTGGCATCGTTGTTGGAGTAGTTTTGAGTTTGATTCCCAGGTCTCAGACCACCCCATCGACGAAGACCTGTCGATGGGGACCCCGGAATCGAGATGCTTCGACAAGCTCGCTCAGAGCGACACGCCGCGCTTCCACGGGATGAAGTCGTTCTGGCCGAACTGCTCGGCTTTGGTGAAGTGCTTACCGCTGGCGACCTCAATGCAAAGTTCGAGCAGTTTCTCGGCGCACTCGGGAATCGTGGTGTCGCCGGTGACGATGCCGCCTGCGTCGAAGTCGATGATGTCGCCCATGCGGTCGGCGAGGGTGGAGTTGGTTGAGATCTTGACCACCGGCGCAACCGGATTGCCGGTCGGTGTGCCGAGGCCGGTGGTGAAGAGCACGAGATTCGCGCCTGCGCCTGCCTGCGCGGTCACGCACTCCACGTCGTTGCCCGGCGTGCAGAGCAGGGTGAGTCCGGGCGTCGTGGCGTATTGCGGGAAGTCGAGCACGTCGCGCACCGGAGAGACGCCGCCCTTGCGCGCCGCGCCGGCAGACTTGATGGCGTCGGTGATGAGTCCGTCTTCAATGTTGCCGGGCGATGGATTCATTTCAAATCCCGATTGCACGGCCTTGGCGCGTGCAGAGTAGGCCTGCATCAGGTCGAAGAAGCGCTGAGCCAGCTCGTCGGTGGCGCAGCGATTGATCAGTTCCTGCTCGACGCCGTGCAGCTCAGGGAACTCGCTGAGGATTGTCTTGCCGCCGAGGCCGCCGAGCAGATCGGAGATATAGCCGAGGGTCGGATTGGCGGAGATGCCGCTGAATCCGTCGGAGCCGCCGCACTTCAGGCCGACGGTGAGCGCGGAGAGCGGCGCGGGCGCGCGTGTGACGCGATTGGCTTCGACGAGTCCGGCAAATGTCTCGTCGAGAGCGCCGGTCATGAGAACGGTCTCGCGACCTGACCGCTGCTGATCGAAGATGAGCACCGGCTTGGTGAGCTTTGGGATCGCGCGCGCGCAGTTCGTCCATCAGCATGCGAGGCTTGCGCATTCTGGCAGCCGAGGCTCAGCACGGTAGCGCCGGCGACGTTGGGGTGATGGATGTAGCCGGCGAGCAAGGCCGCAGAGCGCCTGCGCGTCCTGGCGCGTGCCGCCGCAGCCGCCCTGATGCGTGAGAAAGCGAATGCCGTCGACGTTGGGAAAGACGCGATCGCGGGTGCGGATCGGCCCGGCTCGTAGCGGACCCGTTGCCGGCTGACTGGCGCTCGACGAGTTGGCGCACCAGCGGGCGATAGCTGTTGTGTGAGCTGCCGTAGCCTAGCTCTTCTTCGAGCGCTTCTCTCATCCGCTCGACGTTGCGGTTCTCGCAGAAGACGAGCGGGAGGACGAGCCAGTAGTTGCGCGTGCCCACCTGGCCGTCGGCGCGGTGATAGCCCATGAAGGTGCGGCCGGCCCAGGCGGATGCATCGGGCAGAGCGAAGGAAGTTGGGTGCCGTTGCGCGGAGTAGGCGCCGGTGCGGTGGCGAATGTTGCGCGTGGAGAGCAGGCCGCCGCGCGGGATGGGCGCTGTCACTTCGCCCACCACCATGCCGTACATGAGAATCAGGTCGCCCGGCTTCAGGTCGACGAGTGCGAGCTTGTGCTTGGCGGGAATCGCTTCAACGACAGGGCATGAGGCCTGTCCGAATTGCACAGCGGTTCCGGGTTCAAGCGGCACGAGCGCAACGAGGACATTGTCGCGCGGATCGAGTTGCACAACGGTTTCCGGCATGGGGAGTGATTCCTTGCGTTCCGGCAAATCAACTTGCCGCCACAGGAAAGGATACAACCTGCGAGTTAGAGCCGGACTGTCGTGACGGAGTCTATGATCGATGCTTCGGCAGAGAGTGGCTGCAGGGAGACGCTGAGATGAAGGCTGTCCAGTTGGAAGCTCCGGGGAAGGCATCGTTAGTGCACATGCATGAGCCTGGCGTGAAAGCGGGAGAGGTCCTTCTGCAGGTTCGCATGGTGGGCCTGTGCGGGAGCGATCTGAATTCCTATCGCGGGCGGAATCCGCTGGTGAGCTATCCGCGTATTCCCGGGCACGAGGTTGCGGCGACTGTCGTTGATGCGGGCACGCACTCCGAGTGGCAGCCGGGAACGGCGGTGACCCTGTCTCCTTACACCAGTTGCGGGCGCTGCGCCTCCTGCCTGCGCAACAGGCCCAACGCCTGCCAGTTCAACGAGACGCTCGGTGTGCAGCGTGATGGGGCTCTCACGCAACTGATCGCCGTGCCTGCGACGAAGTTATATCGCGCCAATCTGAGCTTGAAAGAGCTGTGCCTGGTAGAGCCGCTGACGGTCGGATTTCACGCGGCGGCTCGTGGACGTGTGGCCACAGGAGAGGTGGTAGCCGTTTTCGGATGCGGCGGCGTCGGGCTGGGTGCGGTTGCGGGCGCGGCGTTTCGTGGCGCGACGGTGATCGGGATCGACCTGGATGACGCCAAGCTTGATACGGCGCGCAAGGCGGGCGCGGCCCATGCGATCAACACGACGCGCGATGATCTGCATGCTCAGCTTGTGGAGCTGACCTATGGGCGTGGACCGGATGTTGTGATTGAGGCGATCGGGTCGCCGCAGACATTTCGGGCCGCGGTGGAGGAAGCCGCATTCACGGGAAGAGTGGTCTATATCGGCTATGCGAAGGAGCAGGTGGCCTATGAAACACGGCTCTTTGTGCAGAAGGAATTGGACATTCTCGGATCACGCAATGCGCTTCCGGAAGATTTTCGCGAGGTAATACGGCTGCTGGAGGCGCGCAGGTTTCCCGTGGAAGACGCAGTGACCCATATCGTGCCGATGGATGAGGCGCCGGCGATTCTTGAGGAGTGGAACCGCGAGCCGGCGCGATTTACCAAGATTATGGTCGAGGTTGGCTAGAGCTGCGCGACGTGAAGCAACAAGCCGGCAAGCGCGCCTCCGATGAGCGGACCGGCGATGGGGATCGCGGCATAGCTCCAGTTTGAGCCGCCTTTGCCGGGGATGGGCAGTAAGGCGTGAACGAGACGCGGACCAAAATCGCGCGCGGGATTGATCGCGTAGCCGGTAGTGCCGCCCAGCGAGAGGCCGATGCCCCAGACGAGGCTGGCGACAAGCCACTGTCCCATGCCTGCGGCGGGTCCGGTGGCGGAGACTCCGCGAGAGGAGATTGCGACGGCAACGATCACCAGCACCATTGTTCCGATGATTTCGCTGATCGATGTTGAAGATGGGGCTGCGCACCGCGCCATTGGTGCAGAAGATGCCGAGCTTCGCGGCGGGATCGGGCGTGAGGCTCCAGTGAGGCGTGTAATGCAGCGCCATGAGCGCGGCGCCGCACATCGCACCGAGCAACTGCGCCGACCACAGGCTCAGCAGTTGCGAGTAGTTGCCGCTGGCGACCGCCGTGGACAGCGTGATGGCGGGATTAAGATGCGCGCCGGGACTGCCGAAGGCCTGCGCCACCAGGACGCCGCAGAGCACAGCCAGTCCCCATCCGGTTGCTATCACCATCCATCCGGCGTCAGCGGCATAGGACTTGCGAAGCGTAACGGCGGCGTTCACGCCATTGCCCAGCAAGACCAGTACCAGCGTTCCCATAAACTCGCCAAACCACACAGAATGCATCAAGGCTGCTTTCGTGCCGAAATTCTGGAATCGACCAGGATGGTCGAGTGCAGAACGCAGGCAAAGAATCGATTCTCAGAACCAAAGCATTCTGCACTGCCGGCCATGCTTTCGCCAAGTGGCCCATCGGGTGCAGGTCTCAAGACGTTGCCGAAGCTCGTGCCGACGCGACAGGAGCCACCGGTATTTCACGGGCCTGGCACTCAGTCAGAACCACCGGTGTCGAACCTCGAAGTGTGTTGTGGATCTCGGCTACCTTGTCAGTGTGCTGCATCAGCTCGAGTACAGCATCTTCAGGGGCCTTGGCGTCGACCGATGCGCGATAGGTGATGTTGGAGGCTCCCGCACCCTCTGACGTGAATTCACCCGTGACCTCCACCCGGACTCTCACGATTTCGATTTGGCGCTTGCGGGCCTCTCGATAGAGATCGTTGCAATAGCACGTTGCCAGGGCGGCGAGGAGCAGCTCCCCGCCGTTCACACTCGAGCCATAGCCATCTCCTCCGCAGCGGATGGATAGCTGTTGCTCGTGCTCGTCGGTCTCAATTGCGAGCGTATGCTTTCCCTGTTGATTTGTGATTCGGGACGCAATCTTCATGTGCACCTCCGCAACTGCTGAAACATGACGACGTAGATTTGGATGGTGCGAGTGGTCCAGAAGGATATCGTCCGCGCAGCAGCGGGATCGAGATCCCCTGGGGAAGCTCGGATCAGAGACGATCTTACGGTTTGGGCGCGGTCTGATCAACAGATGGTTGGGAATCGGAGTATCTGCTCCAATGCGTGAGCAGCTCATTGACCACGATATGGCCTACCTTATAGGCAGCTTCCAGTGAGGGAAGGTAGGCGCTATAGGATCCGATGCGCTGGCGTGCAAGGCTTTCGGCCGCGGTCAGGTCGCGCGGTTGCCGGTCAAAGTTGCTCACGGTGCGGAGCACGAGGATGCGCTGAAAATCGACGAGGCCGGCGCGGCGCAAGAGACTGCAGCGATTCCAGTGAGCCGGTGTCCTCCATGGCTGTGGTGAGGAACTGACCCTTCCCCTCGGTGAAATAGCTGACCCATTCCGTGGCCCATGCGTCGGAGAGCCTGCCGTGCCAGTACGTAGAAGAAGAGACCTCATCGCCGAGTGTCACAAACGGCGGGCGCTGTGCAGCGGCGCCATCGAAGCCAGCGCGGATTTCCTTGAGAGCCTCCGGATCGTCGAGCGGAGTGGCGCGAGTCAGATCAAATGCCCATTGCGCCAGTTGGGGGTTGAGAGCGAACGCCTGGCCCTCTTGAGCGGCAACCGGCAGCTCAAAGGGCCGTGTCTTGCGAAGAGGCACGTAACCCGTGGTCCAGTCCGGCGGCATCTCCCGCGGATCGATCTCGTAGCCAAGGTCTCCGTCCACAACCCAGCGAGCCCAGGCTGCCGATCCAAGCGAGATGCGGTCGGGACTGCCTCCGGCGATACCGGCGATGATCCAGTAGGCGTGGCTCAGATCGAAGCGCGGGTCGAGACCGAGGGCCATGATCGTTGCCGCGGCATGCGCGGTGCCCTGACCAGTGAGCACGGCCATTTCCCCTTCGCTGTTCATTCGGACGGAGTGGTACCCGGCCGGCAGTGGAAAAACCCGGTCCAAATGGTCGCGCTCGACCCAGAATTGCAGTTCGCCGGGTTTGTCACCGGTGTCTTCACCAACCTCGAACATCGCGACCACGACTACTTTTACGGGGATGCGGCGCGGGGCAGCCTCGAGCCGTAAGCCATGCACGGAGAACACAATAAACAGGAAGAAAGAGAGCCGCCAGGATTGCTTGAGCATACGAATAGTATGCGATGACCTGCGAATTAACGTGGGAGTCAATTTAAGAAGGCAGGATTGAGTGTGCACTCCAAATGCGATCTTTACGGGGCGTGGGATAATAACAGTAAAGAAACTCTCTTGTCAGTAGAGTTCGTCCGGTTTCTTTCGAACGTGAAAGAGAGCCGGATGGGTCGTAACCAAACTGCTTTTTTAACGGGCTGTTTTTAGATACCCGAACCGGAACCGAGCAATTCCTTCCTGCACCCTCCTTCTGCTCATTCGAGGGGCAGTCCGATTTTCGATTTTTGAGGCATAAACGCTCTTATATCTGAGCGAACCGATTCTTCACCCAAACTCTTTGTGAGGAGAACCAGAACGCAATGAATTTATTTCCTAAGATTCCCAGGAGATTCCGCGGGTGTTTACGCGGAGTACTCTTCGTCATCATGATGCTGTCGGCCCTGGCTCTTCCTGTGTTCGCGCAGGACGCCGGCTTTGGAACGATCAGCGGCACGGTCACAGACCCCAATCACTCCGTCGTCAGCGGCGCCACCGTCACCGTCATCCAATCTGACACGGGCATCAAGCGCGATCTGCAAACCACTTCAACCGGCGGATATTCGGCCACATTCTTGAAACCCGGCCGATATGAAGTGCTTGTTGCCGCTACAGGGTTCGCCAAGGTGGATCGCAAGGGCATCACTGTTCCGGTGGGCCAAATCCTGACAATCGACGTTGAACTGCCCGTGGCCAGTGCTGAATCCACGGTCACCATCACTGGCGATGCTCCTCTCATCGACACCGAGAAGATCGGGACTTCGCAGGAGATCGGGCCTTCGATGCTTTCGAATCTGCCCATCAACGGCCGCCGCTTCGACGAAGTGGTGCTGATGACGCCCAACGTGGCACCCGACGGCACCAGCGGTCTGATTGCTTATCGCGGCGTGTCGGGCCTCTACAACACCAATCTCATCGACGGCGCGAACAACAATCAGGCGTTCTTCTCTGAGGCGCGCGGACGCGCGATCGGTGCTCCATACGTTTACTCGACCGATTCGATCCAGGAGTTTCAATCGGCTGCTTCGTCTTATGGGGCGGAATTCGGCCAGGCGGCCGGCGGGCAGATCAATGCTGTCAGCAAGTCGGGAACGAATCGATTCCATGGGGACCTGTTCTACTACCTGCGCTATCCCGACCTGAATGCGCTCGATCCGTATGGCAAGGCGCACGGTCTGTTCACGCAGCCGGTCCACCAGCAGAATCAGTTTGGCGGCTCGGTGGGCGGTCCAATCCTGCGCGACAAGCTGTTCTTCTTCTTTACATACGACGGATTCCGCAAGGTGAACCCGATCGTTTATCTGACCAACTTCAACTTCAGCACGTTTGTCTGTCCGGTGCAGTTGACGGCCGCGCAGTGCCAGGCTGCCATCCGCTACGTGAATGGGACAGATGCGGGCATGTATGGCTATAAGAACCAGGGCATCTTTTCCAGGCTGATTACGCAGGACATCTTTTTCCCGAAGCTCGATTGGCAGGTGAACGCCAAGAACCATGTCAGCGCGGAGTTCAACTGGCAGAATTTCAACGAGCCTAACGGATATAACACCTCAAACACCGTGACAAACGGCGGCGTTACACAAAATGGCTCGGCCGGCTTCCACGAGCGTTTCGGAATCCTGAACTGGACCAGCGTGATTGGCCCAACGGCGGTCAACCAAATGGTATTCCAGGGATCGCGAGACTTTGAGACTGCCGGTACGAATACTGGTGGGCCTGCAGTGAGCATTTCGGGCGTGATGAGCTACGGCGAAACAAGCGCACTGCCCCGCGGGGCATTCCCCGACGAGCATCGCTACCAGGTTGCCGACATCTTCTCGAAGACAATGGATCGCCACGACCTGAAATTCGGAGTCGACTTCAGCTTTATCCACGAGTACCTGGCGAACCTTTTCCAGGGCGACGGAAGCTACAGCTACTCTGCTGAGGCTGCGCCGGCCGGAAACCTGGCGGACTGGATGCTCGATGTATACGGCGTAAATACCGGCGATGTGTTGGCGGGGCGGCACTACAGAACGTTTACGCAGGTCAACGATCCCATCACACACATTGGTGCGGATGACTTCTGGAACAAGGATCTTTCCGCTTTTGCGCAGGACCGCTTCAAGATCACTCCGAAGCTGCAGCTCTCCGCAGGGCTGCGCTGGGACGCGCAGCTTGTTCCGCAGCCTCCACGACCCAACACCTCCAGCGATCTGGCGAAGTTCTATACCGACACGATTCACATCGGATACCACTCGTTCCAGCCTCGTCTGGGATTCAGCTACCAGGGATGGAAAGGCGGTGTGGTTCGTGGCGGATACGGACTCTTCGTCGGTCTGACCTCGAACTCCACCTACTACACGATGCGCGTAGAGAACGGCGTGTATCAGCAGCAGTACAACATTTCGCGCAGCAGCAGCAAGACCGCGCCATATCCATCGTGGGCACCTTCGTACACCAATGTGCTGTTTCAGCCGCCGGGTCCGGCGCTTGCCGCGCCCTTTACTGGCGCGCTCACACCACAGGTGGTGAACACAGGCGCGGCACTGACCCCGCTGGCGATTCGTGGACTTGATCCTCAGTTCGAGAATCCATATTCGAATTCGTACGACTTGGCGATTGAGCAGGAACTGCCTTACCACACGGCCTTGACGCTCGGCTACGTGGGGAATCACGCGGCGCGGCTGCCGATCTTCATCGATTCGAATGTGAAGCGGCCACCACTACGAAGTCTTATGACGTGGTGGACCGCACGGGCAAAACGACCTCGGTTGTGACGCTGCCGTGGTACACCCAGCGCGTAACTTATAACACCGCCAACATCCTTGCCGGCTTCAGCAGCGTTGACAGCTGGTACAACTCGTTTGTAGCCACGGTGAAGAAGCCGATGAGCCATGGCCTCGAGCTGCTGGGCAACTACACCTACTCGCATGCGACGGACGGCGGCCAGGTCTCCGGCGTCAACGGTACGTTCAACGGCACGGACACCCCGGTCGATCCGATGAATATCGGGGCCGAGTACGGGCGCTCCGATCTTGACATGCGGACACGCGTTACAGGGACATTCATCTACGCGCCGATCATCAAGACAGACAGCGGACTGGTGAAGGCGGTTGTGAATGGCTGGACCGTGTCGGGCGCATATACCGCGCAAAGCGGCAACCCGGTCACGGGCTTCATGAGCAATAGCCCTCCGAGCGGATTGGGCGTGGGCGATCCTGCGAATACGGCTGGCGTTGCAGGCAACGGCGGATTGACGGGTGCGGCGTTGAGCCTTTTCAACTCAGCCACCGGAGCACGGGTTCCGCAGGCGCCTCGCAACGCATTCCCAGGGCCGGGCGTGCATAACCTCGACGCTCGCGTATCGCGGTTCTTCACGCTCCACGAAGGGATCGGCTTGCAGTTCTTTGCCGAAGCCTTCAACGTGGCGAACCACCAGAACATCCTTGCGGTGAATACGAGCTACTCTTCGTATGTGGCGCCTGCGGCGACTAGCTCGATGTGCAGTTCCGCGGCACACACCAACGGATGTATCGCACCTTACACGGGAGCCGCGTTCGGGTCGTCGGCTGGAACCAGCTCGACTCTCTTTGGGGCTCGCCAGATGCAATTCACAGCGAAGTTCATCTTTTAACAACGACAACCTTGATAGTAACCAGGGCACGGCGGCTCAGACAGCGCCGTGCCTTTGTCGTCTTCGGAACGTGAATTGAGGGTTATACCATAAGTAGAATGTCCGAGAGGTCACGCATGAAGAGAACCAGGTGGCTCCTGATTGCAGCAGTCATGACGCTTGCTGCAATCTTGCCGGCAATGGCGCAGCAGCAACTGAAGGTCATCGGCTTTATGACCGATTTTGATGTGAAGGACGACGCGGTCGGCATCTGCAAGGCGGTGATGGAAGGCGTGGCTCCCGGAGTGCGCATCATCGACATTACGCATCAGTCGGAACCGTACAACATCGCCATGGGTGCGCGGTTTCTCGCCGGTTCCGCGCCGTATTTCCCCAGGGACGCAGTCTTCGTGGTGGTGATCGACCCCGGCGTGGGTTCGACACGGAAGGCTATTATCGCGAGGTCGCGTGCGGGACAGTTCTTCGTTCTGCCCGATAACGGACTGCTGACGCTGGTGCAGGATCGCGACGGGATCGTGGAGGCGCATGAGATCACCAATCCGAAATGGATGATTGGTTCCGGGATCTCTTCGACATTTCATGGGCGCGATATCTTCTCTCCCGCTGCGGCGCACCTGGCGCGCGGCGACGATTGGACCCAGGCCGGGCCAGCGCTGGATGTAAGCAAGCTGGTGCGATTGGACATCAAAGAAGCGACGGTGGATGATGCGGGCCTGCACGGGGAAGTGATCGGGACGGATGGGCCTTACGGCAACCTCGTGCTGAATGTGCCGGAAGAGACGTTCGCGCGCCTGGGCTACAAGCTTGGCGATAAGGTTCCGATTGTGCTCGACGGCAAGAGCTATGCCTTTCCGCTGGTGAAGACATTCAGCGATGTGCCGGTGGGGAAGGAGCTTTTCTACATCGACTCGCGCGGGCGGCTTTCGATCGGCATCAATCAGCGGAACTTCGCTGAGACGTACAAGGTGGGGGAAGGCGCGCAGCTTACGATTCCCAAAAAGAAGTAAGAGCGCCAGATCATTGGCGAGGATGACGATGCAATGACAGGAATGCGAAAGGCTTTTTTGTTGGCGGGATTGTTTGCAGGGATTGACGCCTCCGCACATGCGCAGCAGGCGACTCATCATTGGGCCATTGTGGTGCATGGCGGAGCGGGAGTGATCGAGCGCTCGGCGCTGGGTCCGAAGGGTGAAGCGGACTATCGCGCATCGCTTGAACAGGCCCTGGGAGTGGGCGCGAAGGTGCTGGAGCAGGGTGGTTCATCGCTCGATGCCGTCGAAGCGACCATCAAGGTCCTCGAAGACGATCCGCTGTTCAATGCCGGGCGCGGCGCTGTGTTCAATGGCGAGGGCAAGAATGAGTTGGACTCGTCAATCATGGACGGAGCCACGTTGAAGGCGGGAGCGGTGGCGGGAGTGATGCGGACACGCCATCCCATCAGCCTTGCGCGCGCGGTGATGGAGAAATCGCCTCATGTGATGCTCGTCGGGCCCGGCGCCGATGCGTTTGCAGGCAAAGTTGGTTTGGAACAGGTTGATCCGAGCTTCTTCTTCACCGAGAGCCGATGGCAGGCACTGGTCAAACAACTGACGAAGGAGGGCCGTCCTGTGCCGCCGCGTCCAGCCGGCGCGCCGTCACCCGGGCCAACTGTCCCAGTGGGCCAGATTGAGGAATCGCCCGATACGCATCGTTATGGCACGGTGGGAGTGGTTGCGCTCGACAAGCAGGGCAACATCGCCGCTGGCACATCGACGGGAGGAATGCAGGCGAAGATGCCGGGCCGCGTTGGCGACTCGCCCATTATTGGCGCGGGGACGTATGCCTCGAATCAGTCCTGCGCCGTATCCGGCACCGGGACAGGCGAGTATTTCATTCGGCTTGGTGTGGCGCGGGAGGTATGCAACCTGGTCTTCTTCAAGGGCATGAAGTTGCAGGAAGCCGCCGACCAGGTCATCCACAAGGAACTTGAGGGATTGCACGGCGATGGCGGTGTGATTGCGGTGACTCCCGATGGGCAGATGGCATGGAGTTTCAACACGCGCGGAATGTTTCGAGCTCGCCTGGCTGAGGGCGGGAAGCTTGAAGTCGGGATCTACACTGACGAGCCGTAAAGCGGAGGCGCCAGGGGCTCCGCTTTCTCAGAAATGCGAGAGAAGAATGTGAGACTTCGGACTCTCACGGTTCCGGATTTGCTCGACAAGCTTGAGGCGTTCTACGGACCGCAGGAGCCTTGCTGGCCGGTCGATCCGTACCAGTTTCTGGTCTGGTGGCACTGCGGGTATCCGGCGAGCGACGCAACGTGCGCGCGAGGATGGAGCGCTCTCAAGAACGAGATTGGCGTTGAGCCGCTTGAGCTGTTGAGGGCACCTCAAACGAAATTGGCAAAGGCGCTGAAGGCGGGCGGCATGGTGCCTGAGGTGCGAGCGATGCGCCTGCAACAGATTGCCGAGCGCGTGCAGAACGAGTTTGGCGGTGATCTTCGCGCGGCGCTAGTCGGTCCGTTGAGCAAAGTACGTAAGCTGCTGAAGAAGTTTCCGGGGATTGCGGATCCCGGCGCAGATCGCATATTGCTTTTTGGCCATTGTTCGCCTGTTGCTGCGATTCCCTCAAACTGTCCTCATGTTTTGGTGAGAATTGAATCGGGCCTGGAGCGTGAGGATTACGGCGTGACCTATCTGGAGGCGCAATCGCTGATTGAGGCAGAGGTCCCCGATCAATTTGGTCTCAGGACGCGCGCCTTCCTCCTGTTGAAACAACACGGCCAGTCAACATGCAAACGGGTCAAGCCGAAGTGCGACGCATGCCCGGTCAGCGCGCACTGCGCCTATTTCGCAGGCAAGGACCGCGGCCGGACTCGGCCGGAGTGACGAATTACGAGGTCCCTGCAATATGTAACGTGTCTGGACTACACTCTCCGCATGACCCTGAATTTCACGACATCGTACATCGAAGATTCGCTGGCGTTGCTGCGCTACTACAAGAAGCTGGGCGAGCGTGCGATGGAACAGGTAACCGATCCGCAGCTTTTTGCCCTGCTGGATGATGAAGCCAATTCGATTGCAATCATCGTGAAGCACATGGCGGGCAACATGCAGTCGCGCTGGACGGACTTTCTGACAACGGACGGAGAGAAGCCGAGCCGGGATCGCGACGGCGAGTTCATCGATCCGCCCACGACTCGCGCGGCTCTGCTGAAGGAGTGGGAGATTGGATGGGCTTGCGTGTTTCAGGCACTGACACCGCTCACTGACAGCGATCTTTCGAGAACCGTCACGATTCGGGGCGAGCCGCACTCAGTGATGCAGGCGATCAATCGCCAGCTCGCGCACTATCCGCATCACGTGGGGCAGATCGTTTTGCTTGCCAAGCACTTCGCGCGAGAGCGATGGCAGTCCTTGAGCGTGCCGCGTAACCAGTCAGCGGAATTCAACCGCAAAGTGGCCACGGGCGAGGCCAGCCAGCGTTAGGGGGTCCAGCTAGCGAACAACCTTGAACTGCTCCCGGGGCAGGTTGCACACGGGACAGCACTCGTCCTCTTCGGCAAGTTCCGAGGTGTATCCGCACACTTCGCAAACAAAGAAATCGAGCGGCGAGCCCGCCCAACCGTCTTTCATGCCTTCGTCGACGACCTCGATGGCTTCCCGAAAGAGCCGGACATGCGTCTTCTCTGCTTCCATGGCCCAGGTGAAACAGCGGATTGCCGCGTTGACATTTCCGGCGCATGCCTCGGCCAGAAAGGGAGGATACACGCTGTCGATCTCGTGTTGTTCGCCGGCGAGCGCTATTTTCAGGTTCTGGAGCGTCGACGCCGCTTCGATCGGATGGATTTCGCAATGAGTCTCTTCACCCAGGTGCCTGATGGCGCGCAGGTGATTTCGGGAATGAATCTCTTCTGCTCGAGCAGCGGCGCGGAACAGGCTGGCAACTCCGTGCCACCCGTCTGAGTCGGCCCTGGCGGCGAATGCGGTGTATCTGGCCTGTGCATTCGACTCGCACTCAAAGGCAGACCCCAGGTTCACAATGGTCGCCGTTTTCTCTGCGAGAATTGGCATGCTTCTACCTCCCAGAGTGCGCTCAAAGCATAGGAGCGGCGGAGGGCTGATTCTGTGACGGCGGCTACAGGTCAAAAGGCCATCCCGCTAAAGGATGACCTTTCATGTTCGAATCGGATCGTTCTTATTGCGCCGAGGAGTTGCTTCGCGCTTCGGCTTTCTGCGCGAGCACTTTATGAGCCGTATCCTCAAGAGCCTGGGCTTCAGGCAGGAAGGTGAGCGCCTTCTGGACCATCGGATCCCAGTCTGCCATGACATGCAGATCCCTGCAACTGGCCGAACTGGCTGGTGATGATCTTTTCCTTGATGCTGGTCTTCAGCCAGTCGGACACCTCGGTGATGTCCTTTTCAGTCCACGGAATCTGTTTGCTGGTGAGGAACTGCTTGAACTCGGCCATCACAGCGTCGTCGACCTGGAAATTCTTATCCACGGTCCGGTTCGAAAGATAGTGCGCCGCGAAGTGGAAAAAGACCTGGGGAAAGATCAGCGAATCCTGAAACTTGTTGCTCTTCGGGCTATCGATCTTTTCGTCCGGGGTGATGCCGCCGCCGCCGTAGACTGTGCGACCCGAATCAGTGAACTTGATTTCGCGATTCGTTGCATTGTTCGGCGAAGCGCCGGCGTGGTTGTAGTAGTAGTCGTAAAGCGACACGCCGCTGTAGTTGCGCTGGATGAGCCGGCCCGATGGCGTGTAGTAGTGATACGTTGTCAGCGCGAGGCCGGTGTTCTCACTGAGGTTGTACACAGTCTGCACGAGGCCCTTGCCAAAGGTGGTTTCGCCGACTATCAGGGCGCGATCGTGATCCTGCAGCGCGCCGGAGACAATCTCTGCCGCGGAAGCGGTGTTGCGGTTGACGAGCACGACAATCGGAAATGCCTTGCCGCTCGTTGCCGTGGGTCGCTGTGTAGTTCTGGTCAGGATAGGCGCGGCCACGCTGGGAGACAATGCTCTGGCCCTTGGCGAGCAGGTGGTCGCAAACTTCAACCGCCTGACTTAGGAGGCCGCCTGGGTTGCCGCGCAGATCGAAAACCAGCCCCTTCAGGTTCGGAAAGCTGTCGATCGCTTCGTTAACTTCCTGGGCTGTGGTCTCCTGGAACTGGGTCAGATGAATGTAGCCGACGCCCGGGGCGAATCTCGTACTTGAGATCGACAGAGGGATGCGGAATCTCGTCACGCACCAGGTCGAAGATCAGCGGGCCTTGCTGGCCCTCGCGGATGATGGCCACCTGAACGTGCGTGCCTTTGGGTCCTTTGAGCGACTTGGCCACGAGGTCGGAGTTCATGCCTTCAGTCGACTTGCCGTCGATGGCCGAGATGATGTCGCCGGGACGAATGCCTGCGCGGAACGAGGGCGTGCCCTCGTAGGGCGTGATGACGTAGACCTTATTGTCCAGTGCTGCTGGATCACCATGCCCACGCCGTAGTAATGGCCGCGCTGGTCTTCGCGCATCTTGGCGTAGGCCTTTGGGTCGTAGAAATTGGAGTGCGGATCGAGCACGCGCAGCATGCCTGGAATGGCTCCATCGTAGATGGCGGCGTCTGCCTTGTCGCCCTGGATCGGCTCGGCGTAGTTCTGCTCGACGATTGCGTAAACGTCGGTGAACGACTTCAGGCGATCGCGGATCTGGCTTTCATCTTGCGATGACTGCGCCCCGACCTTGCGCTGCAAGAAGCCGCCAGCTGCGGCGCAAATGGCAAAGAAGACAATAAGGCTGAATAGAGCCCGGCGGGCGGGGGGAGTCATAAGCGGAAGGAACCTCCGAACTGCAACTGCGAAAGGCGCCTTTGAGAGACCTCGCAGGCCAATCCTGGGCTAAAGTATAGCACTGGGTTATTTGACGCTCGCAGCAGGTTTTCGGATAGCTTGATCCTTAAGTGTGGAGGTTGGCGAGGGCCGCCTTCGGAAGGATAGTGACGGACTCGTCGGCGATTCTGTGCGGATTCGTTCTTATGAGCGCCGCTGCTGCTCCCCAGGCATTTACAATGACGTCTATGCGTCAGGTGGATTGAAATCGCTACCTGCCATGTGCCGACCTATGACTTTGAAGCCTCTTCGTGCCCCCCTGGCGGCCTCGCTTGCCGCAATCCTTCTGACCACATTTTCATGGGCGCAGACGCGCCCTGCCGCGCCGGAGAGCCCGTACGGTGGCACGACGGTTGAGGAGATCGTCGCCCGTGTCAATGACCAGGTCATCACACGGTCGGAATATGACCGGTCCCAGACGGAGCGCGACCAGGAAGCGCGCCAGCGGGGCGCTTCGATGCAGGAGATTTCCGCCAGCCACAGGGATCTGCTCCGCGACCTGATCGACCAGCAGCTCTGGCTTGCCAAAGGCAAGGAGCTGGGCATCACCGGCGAGACCGAACTGATCAATCGGCTCAATGACATCCGCAAACAATACAACATGGCGACCATGGAAGACCTGGAGAAGGCAGCCAAGGATCAGGGTGTCTCGTTCGAGGACTTCAAGGCCAATATTCGCAACCAGATCGTGACCCAGCAGGTCATGCGAGACCAGGTCGGCCGGAGGATTGCACCGACTCCCGGCGAGATCCAGCGCTATTTTGAGGCGCACAAACAGGAATATGCACAGCCGGAGAGCGTGAAGCTGGGTGAAATTCTGATATCGACAGGTCCAAACCCGGACGATCAGCAGAAGCTGGCGGAAGCCAAGGCCAAAGCCGACGACATCATGAATCGGCTGCGCGCGGGCGGCGATTTTGCCCAGCTGGCGCGGAGTTTCAGCGACGGGACCACGGGCGCGCAGGGCGGCGATCTCGGCCAGTACAAGCGCGGCCAGCTGGATAAAGTCTTCGAAGAAAAGACCTTTGCGCTGAAGACGGGCGAGTACACTGAGCCGATTCGCACCAAGCAGGGCTACGTGATTCTGAAGGTCAACGAGCATGTCGCCGGAGGAGTTCCCCAGTTCAAGGACGTCGAGGGGGATGTCGAGCAGAACTACTTCATGGCCAAGATGGAACCGGCAATGCGCGAGTACCTGGCCAAGCTGCGCGACGAGGCCGCCATTTATATCAAGCCCGGCTATGAAGACAGCGCAGCAACCGCAGCGGAGAAGCATCCCAGCATCACTTTCAGCGCGTACACCCCGCCTACATCCGAAGAAAAAGAAGAAGGTAGAGCGCACCCGCTATCGCGAGACGACGCACACCTTCCGCCAGAAGTCGCCAGCTCCTCCGGTAGCAGCGGACACCGCGGCAGCTGGCTCGACTACGAAGGTAACTGTAAATGCCAGCAGCAAAGGCAAGCCGGCCGATTCGGCTGCGATGAAGCCCGGGAAGAAGGAAAAGATTCGCTACGGCAAGGCACCACAAGAGACGCTGCCGAGCACCCCGGCGGGCACGACGGAAGACGCCGGCGCCGGTCAACAGGTCGCCGCCAATGGGGCGGAGCCCGACAATCCGCTCGAGAGCGCCTCGAAGCCTGAAAAGAAGACCCGCTACAGCGAGCGCGCCAAGCAGCCCAAAGAACCTAAGCCGAAAGGCCCTAAGCTCGATCCACTAGCTCCAACGGGGCCCGATGCAGCCGAAGTGGCAGACACGCAGGCACAGGCAGGCCCGCTTGGCCTGGGGGGCGACACAACAGGAAAGAAGAAAAAGAAGTCCACCACAACCGGCGACAAGACTCGTATGAGCGACAAGAACGGTGCACCCAAGGAGAAAGAGGATACCGGCGACCGGCCTTTGGGAGCGGCTCCGCAGGAGCCTGCATCCGCGCCCGCATCTGCACCTGCTCCTGCGCCCGCGCCTCAACAGGCGCCTGCGCCTCCGCAACAGTAATCCGAGCGATTCAAATCACAATGGGCCTGGGAGGTTATTCCCGGGCCCTTTGCTTTTTCGAATGCGAGTGAATTCGCAAATTGCACGCTTTTCGCGGCTTTTGATGCGCTCTGTCGCTTCCTGTATGCTGTCCGGAAGAATGAAGGACATCTTTATAGCCGATCTGGCCGGCTTTGACGAGAGCAGGCTCTTCGATAGTTTCTTCCTGGTGCTCCACAAGCAGCAGCGGACCACGAAATCAAATAAGCCATATCTGAATTTGATTCTGGGCGACAAGACAGGGCAGATGGAAGGGCGCGCCTGGGACCTGGGCGATCCGCGCATCGCGAAGGACTTTGAGCGCGGAGACATTGTGAAGGTTCGCGGGTGCGTTTCGCGCTTCGACGACCGACTGCAGATGAAGGTTGAGCAGTTGCGCAAGGGCGACTGGCAGGCGAAGCGGACAAGACGGATCTGCTGCCGAGCACGACCTGCGACGTGGAGGAGTTGTGGCGACAGCTCTTGGGCTTTGTCGAGAGCTTTACCGATCCGCACCTTAAGCAGTTGCTGACAACGTTGCTTTCGAATCCTGAACTGGCTCAGGCGTATCGCGAGGCGCCGGCAGCCAAGCAGCTTCACCACGCATATTTGGGAGGGCTGCTCGAGCACGTCATCAGCCTGCTGAAATTGGCTGACCGCGTTGCGCCGCATTACCCGGTGCTGCACCGCGACCTTCTGCTCACTGGAGTGATTCTTCACGATATTGGAAAGGTGCACGAACTGGCATGGGAGGTCGGCTTCGAATACACGGTGGAAGGAACGCTGCTGGGGCACATCCAGATGGGTGCGGAACTAGTCGAGAAGACCATCGCCAACATGCCGGAGTTTCCGCCGCGGCTGAAGACCCTGGTGTTGCATGTCATTCTGTCGCACCACGGCAAGCTGGAGTTCGGTTCGCCGAAGCTGCCCATGATTCCCGAAGCGCTGGTGTTGAACTTTATCGACGATCTCGATGCCAAGATGCAGGCCATCGCAGCTGAGTTCGAGAAGTCATTGCGCGAAGGGAAAGCGGCGGACGAGCTGACCGGCAAGATCTGGGCTCTTGATCAGCGGCAGATGCTGAACACGCGGGCGTGGCTCAAAGAAACAGGGGCTGGGGACTAGAGCGGTCGCATACACGCTGCCATGCCAGCGCAGAGCACCCTCAGGGGCTAAAGCCCCTTAGTCTGTGCGGTTTTTGACGGCACGGCTAAAGCCGTGCCCTTTCAAAACAGATTTATGAGAGGGCTTCTAGTCCTTCGTCCCTGCTTCCAACATGCGGTCGAGAGCGACCCTGGCCCAATGCTTCACGTTGGCGCGCACCTTGATGCGGTTGACGACGCGGCCTTCAACCAGGTTTTCAAGCGCCCAAGCCAGGTGTTGCGGGCTGATGCGATACATCGTAGTGCAGAGGCAGCCCGTATCGTCGAGCGTGATGATCGCGCTTGCCCTGCGCGGCGAAGCGGCGTGCCAGGCGATTGACGAGATGAATCTCAGTACCCACGGCGAACATGGTTCCTTCGGGGGCCTTCTCGACAAGTGCGATAAGCCGCTCCGTGGAGCCGAGCGCATCTGCTTTCTGGCAGACTTCCCAGCGGCACTCGGGATGCACGATGACCTGAATGTCCGGATATTTGGTGCGCACCTGGTCCACGTGGCTGGGCAGGAAGCGCTGATGGACCGAGCAGTGGCCCTTCCACAACAGGATCCGGCTTGCATCGAGACTTGCGGCTGTCTGGCCGCCCTGGAGAGCCCACGGATCCCAAACAGTCATTTCATTCAATGGAATTCCCATGGCAAAGCCCGTGTTGCGGCCCAGATGCTGATCAGGCAGGAAGAGGATGCGCTTTCCGCGCGCGAAGGCCCACTCGAAGGCCGCGCGCGCGTTCGAAGAAGTGCAGACCAGCCCTCCGCGCTCACCGCAGAATGCCTTGATGGCGGCGGTTGAGTTCATGTAAGTCAGCGGAATCATGTCGTCGGTCAGGTGCAGCCGCTCGAGCGCTTCCCAGCATGCCTCCACCTGGGAGATCTCGGCCATGTCTGCCATGGAGCAGCCCGCATTCAGGTCAGGCAGGATCACCTGCTGGTCGTCGCGGCCGAGCACGTCAGCGCTCTCGGCCATGAAATGCACGCCGCAGAACACGATGTATTTCGCATCCGTTTCCGCCGCGATTTTGGAGAGCTTGTAGCTGTCGCCGGTGTAGTCGGCGAAGCGAATCACTTCGTCGCGCTGATAGTGATGCCCGAGCATCACCGTCGTCGAGCCCAGGCGCTCGCGGGCTTCGGCAATGCGCGCAGTCCATGGTGTTATCGGGAAGCGCCAGGTAGTTATCGAGGCTGCAAGCACTGTCCGCCTCGGCGGACGAAACCGCATTTAATTCGTCAAGAACAAGGTCCACTGTCTTCCGCCTTCAGTCCAAAGTTGGACGGGGATGTTGAAAGCAACTTCGGCTGCAGTGGATGCGCCAGCAATCCTGAGAGCGCCGAATGACAAGTCGGCCAGATCAGGATTACCCCAGCCACGGGGTTGTTGCAGCCTTCTTAACAATGGATGCGATCAGCATCAAGCGGATTCCGAAATTCGGCCCCGCGAAGACCGCGTCCATCCACGCTGATTTTACCAAAACGGCTGCCTGCGGGCCGGAAGAGCCGGCCACGATTCGGGTCAGACGGCAAACCCGTAACGTCCGGTTTGTGAGCGGCACGCGCGGCCAGTTATCATTAGCCTTCATGGGCGCACCGCCGCCAATCGAAATTGCCAGCCTGGGAATGGCTGATTCGCTCATCCTGATGGTGCATGGCGCTCGTGGTCTTCGGGCCGCGCCGCCTGCCGCAGATCGGCCGCCAGATCGGCAAGCTCATGTACGAGTTCCGCAAGGCCTCCAACGACTTCAAGTTCCAGATGGAAGAGGAGTTGCGGAACGCCGAAGAGGCCGATCGCCGCAAGAAGGAAGAGGAAGAGCGGCAGCGAGCCCTGGCTGCGCAGACGCACGACGCAGTCATCGGTATCGGCAGAGCCGCCGGCGCTTGTGAACGCAATCGAGTCGCCATATCCCGGGGAGGGCACGTATCCTCTGCAGGCACCCGCTGGAAAGCACTGCGGCTTCACCCGCACCCGACGGACATCTACCCCGCGTATTCTGCCGCCCTCGACCGGAGAGACCGTTCCGGCAGAGCGGCCCACGCGCGTCGTCGGACCGAGTGGAGATTCGACAGGGAATACGACCGAGCCTGGCGCTTCGCCGGATCGTGATGGCCGAGGCTGCGCCGGTCGCACATTCGCAGCCGGCGGCAGATCAGCAAAAGGATGCACCCCGCGGAGGCCCTGAATCAGCATGGTTGATGCCGCAGACGCAATCGACAAGGCGCGGGCTGCGGTAACTGAACGCGCGGATCTCCCCGGCATGAGCCTGATGGAGCACCTGGACGAGTTGCGCCGCCGCATCGTGCACTCGGCGCTTTACCTTTTCGGCGGCTTCATTGTCGCTTATTACTTTCACGAGAAGCTGTACGGGTTTGTCCAGGCCCCGCTCGACCGGCTGCACATCAAGCTCAATTACACGCACCCGATGGATCCGCTGAACCTGTACCTGCAGGTTTCGCTGATTGGCGGAGCGATTCTGGCTTCGCCCTTCATCCTGTACCAGGTCTGGCTCTTCATCGCCCCGGGACTCTACCAGAAGGAGCGCCGGTTCGTGGTGCCGTTCATGGCCGCCACGGTGGGCCTGTTTCTGACCGGCGCATTCTTCGGGTACTTCTTCGTGCTGCCCGGCGCGCTCAAGATCCTGATCGTCGACTTCGGCAGCAAATTCAACTCCATCGTCACCATCGAGGAGTACACCGGCTTCTTTCATGTCGGTGATTCTCGGTCTCGGCATCAGCTTCGAGATGCCGATCCTCATCTTCTTCCTGGCGATGTTCGGCATCGTGAGCCCGCAGTTCCTGTGGAAGAACATTCGCTACGCCATTCTCGCGGTTTTCCTTGTGGCCGCCATCATCACGCCCAGCCCCGATCCGTGGACCATGTGCATCTATGCCATTCCCATGCTTGTGCTTGTATCTGATCGGCATCGGGGTGGCCTGGTGGGTGCATCCGTCGCGTCGAAAGGCGAAAGAGGCTACGCAGTGATTCTCCCCATGTCCGGGAGCAAGATTTCGTTCTCGGCCTTGTCTGTGCTCGCTCGTGCTGGCTGTGCCGCGCAGTCCACGCAAGCCCAGCAGCACTTCAACGGCGGCAAGGCTTACGAATACGCGCGCCAGTTCGCTGCCATCGGTCCGCGCTGGCCCACAGGACCGGGACACGTCAAGGCCGAAGAGTTTCTGCGCGAGCCAGTTCAAGCACGATCAGCTTGAAGAAGATACCTTCACCGCCAACACTCCCATCGGCCCTGTGAACATGCGCAATTTCATCGTGCGCTTTCCCGGCAAGAAGGATGGCGTGATCGTACTGGCCACGCACTACGAGACCAACTACTCCCTGCGCAACATCAACTTCGTGGGCGCCAATGACGGCGCGCGCAACCACGGGCCTGCTGCTGGCAATCGCCGACGAGTTGCAGAGGCAAGCAAGCTCGATGGCTACTCTGTGTGGCTGGTCTTCTTTGATGGCGAAGAGGCGATCCAGCAGTGGTCCGCAGTCCGACTCGACCTATGGCAGCCGGCACCTCGCCGCCAGATGGGGCCGCGATGGAACGCTGGGCCGCATCAAGGCATTCATCCTGGCCGACATGATCGGCGACAAGGACCTCGACATCCAGCGCGAGACGCACTCCACCGATTGGCTGGTGGCGGTGGTGCGGCAGGCGGCAAAGAAATTCGGCTACGAGCGCTATTTCTTCCAGACGGATGAGCCGGTCGAAGACGATCACCTGGCATTCGTGGAGCGCGGCGTGCCCTCGATCGACGTGATCGATCTCGACTACGGGCCAAACAACAGCTATCACCACACCGCCCAGGACACGATGGACAAGATCAGCGCACACAGCCTGGCAATCGACGGCGATGTGTTCCTGGAAACGATCAGACTGATCAATCAGCGATGAGCGAGCAAACCCCGGTTTGTGGTTGGAGGTTTCCAATCCCTCGCACGCATCGTTGTTGACGTTGAACTGAGAACCACGAGCGAAGAACAGAGAGCTGAACACTATGATTGCCGGCGCGTCCTGGACATGGTGGGTTGGATTTCATGCTGCAGTCGCGGTGCTGATTGCCGTTGATGCGCTGTTGCCGAGCCATCGCCGCGAAGCTGGGCACGCGCAACGCGCTGCATGGATCTGGACCGGCGTCCTGGTGGTCGTCTCAGCCGCGTTTGCAGGTTGGATCGCATACGAGAAGGGCCGCCAGCCGGCGCTTGAATTTGTTGCCGGGTATGCGATTGAAACCTCGCTCAGCATCGACAATCTCTTCGTGTTTCTGGTTCTTTTCAAGGGATTTCAGATCGACTCGCATCGGCAGCACACGGTGCTCCTCTATGGCATAGCTGGAGCGATCGTGCTGCGCGCAGTGTTCATCGCCGCCGGCGTTACCTTGATTCAGCGCTTTGAATGGATTACCTGGGTCTTTGGGCTGCTCCTGCTTTATGCCGCATGGCGACTGGTGGCCGGAGGTTCAGCGCACGCGGCGATCCCTCAATGGATTCGTAAGCTGCAGCCGTCCAAAGGCTCGCTGCTCCCGGTGATTCTGGCGGTCGAATTTACCGACCTGCTGTTTGCGGTGGATTCCATTCCCGCGGTGCTTGCCGTGTCCCACAATCCGTTTGTGGTCTACACCTCGAACATTGCAGCCATTCTGGGTCTTCGCTCGCTTTACTCCGCAATGTCTTCCCTGCTCGACCGCTTCCGCTACCTGCACTATGGGTTGGGCGCGCTGCTGGCGTTCGTCGCATTCAAGATGCTCGCCGGACATTGGATCGAGGTGCCGATTACGATTTCGCTCGCCATCATGGGGGCGATCCTGGGAATCTGTGCTGTGGTTTCAGTAATGGCGGGACCCAAACAGGAAGAGGCGTCGCAATCGAAAGCGAGCCACGCAAAGCTCAAAGATCATTAGGGCGACGACTGGATCAATCGCCTACCACTCCTGAAATTCAATCTCTCCGCTTGCGCGAATGACCGTGTGCTTTCTGAAACCTCGTCGTCCTGAGCTGGGTAATCGTTGCGGAAATGAGCGCCGCGGCTTTCAGTGCGCGCGAGCGCCGATCGCAGGATTGAGTGCGCGACGCGAGCGAGGGCCATCGCCTCGACAAGGCGCCGGCTGGTCTTGCCTTGATCGGCGAATCGGGCAAGGTCTGCCTCGCACCTTCTGTGAGCAGCGAGCCCCTGGCGCAGAGTAAACTCCTCACGCAGCAGGCCGGCGTAAGCCCACATCGCATTCTGCAGCGCGTTCGTGACCTTCTCCACCTGTTGCTCGTCGCTTGCATCCATTGGCGGTTTGACGCTCGGCTGCCCTTCGATGGAAACGCGCGGCAAATTGTCCGCGAGCATGGACTGGGCGGCACGTGCACCGAACACGAGTCCTTCAAGCAATGAATTCGACGCCAGTCGATTTGCTCCATGCACGCCTGTGCATGCCGCTTCGCCGGCCGCGTAAAGTCCTCGCACGCTGGTGCGGCCCATCAGGTCGGTGCGGACGCCGCCCATCAGGTAGTGGGCCGCAGGGCGCACCGGAATCAGGTCCCTTTCGAGATCCAGCGAGTAGCGCGAAAGAAACGCGCTGATCTGTGGAAAGCGCTTGTGCAGGTCCAATCCCTTGACGTGCCGCATGTCCAGATGCACGACGCGCGCTTCACCGGGCGCCTCTCCCATGCCTTCGCGCGTAATCGCGCGCGCCACAACATCGCGCGGCGCAAGCTCGAGCAACGGATGATAGCGCTCCATGAATCGCTCGCCGCGATCGTTACGGAGATAAGCGCCCTCTCCGCGCAATGCCTCAGACAGCAGGAAGCGCGGCGCGCCGGGCAGCGAGATCGCCGTTGGATGGAACTGGTAGAACTCCATGTCAGCCAATTCCGCGCCAGCTTCAGCAGCAAGCGCAATGCCGTCGCCCGTGGCCACAGGAGGATTCGTTGTGTCACTGTAGACCTGGCCCGCGCCACCTGAAGCGATGAGCACAGCCCGTGCACCCACGCGGCGGGAATCGCCCTGTTGTGGATCCGCGTTGGCGGGGGCCAGGTCCGCTGCAATGACCCTGCCGTCTTCGACAACAAGGCCCGTGACCATTGTCCATTCCGCAAAACGAATGCGCGGGTGAGTCCGCGCAAAGGCAACGAGTGAACGGCTGATCTCCGCGCCTGTTGCGTCGCCGCATGCGTGCAGGATGCGCGAGGTGCGAATGCGCTCCCTCGCGGGTGCGCAGAAGACGACCTGCCTCCTGATCGAATCGCGCGCCCCACTCGATCAATTCGGCCACTCGCGCCGGGCCTTCGGCCACCAGCACCTCGGCAGCGGGTCTGTGAACCAGCCCATCTCCCGCGGCAATGGTGTCTTCCAGATGAAGTGCAACGTCTGCGTCGCCGTCCATCGCGACAGCAATTCCGCCCTGCGCGTAGTGCGTGTTCGATTCCCCGAGCGACTCCTTGGTGACGACGAGGACATCGCCGTGTTCAGCCAGTTCGACTGCGGCGCGCAGACCGGCCACGCCTGCGCCCATCACCAGATAGTCCACCGGAGAAGCCAATGCCATAACTTCTGAGGCTATCATCCTGGTTTGGGAGCCGGGCTCAGCTGGCTGCCAACTGTCCGATGAGGAACTCGCGGGCATTGCCTGAGGGAAGGACTGAGATCTTCACATGCAGATTACCGCTGGCATCGCATGTGTATTCCTCATGAGCCACGAATCCGTCTTGCGCGTGCATGGGCTTCACGGGCTCCACAGTCAGATCAGCACGGTTCCAGAGTTGTGCATCGAACGGAAACTGAATCTGCTCCCAGTTGGTAATCTCGCCGACGGGCTGGCCCTTTGCATCAAGACGTGAGCACTCAAGGAAGCGGAAGTGCCCGATGTTGTGCGCCGGCTGGTAGGCGCGCTCGAGGCGCAGGGGCGGCTGGCCCGGTTCGGGGAGGCGTATTCCGCGCGGGAAAATCAGGTCAAAGACAATGGTGCCGCCGGAATCGGTCTCGCGCCACATACCAAAATTCTGGTTGAATCTCTCGTTCAGGCGATCTGACCCGCTGGCCGCACGAATCGCAAGCCCCACGGCGCTCGCCGAACGCATGTAAGCGGAGCGGCGCACCTTGCGACCGAAGCTTTCGCGCAGAATGCGCGCCACCGAGGGCAACTCCGATCCTCCTCCGGTTACATAGAGCGTGTCGAGTTCAGAATCGGGATGAGCAGCAAGGAGATTCTCCACGACCGTCCTGGTCGACTCAATCAGCGGCCGGCAGCGTTCGTAGTAAGTTTCCGCGGGAATCGTCACCTGATCCAGGTCGGGCCGCACGCGTTCCAGATCGATGGTGATCTTGCGCGTATTAGGATTCAGCGACTCTTTCTTCTCGCGGCACTCGTCAAGCAGGACGCGCATTTCAAAGGCCGTCAGGGGCGAAGCCGGCGCGGCAACCTCCAGTGCAAGCTCAGCGAGAATCTCATCGAAGTCATCGCCACCCATATTTGGAATTCCATCGGAGGCCTCAACGGTATGTTCTGTTTCGCCAAGCGTGACCAGTGAAACATCAAACGTGCCGCCGCCAAGATCGTAGACCAGCAGGCCGCCTCCAGCGCGGTGCTTCCGCTCGGCGCTGTTGCGGTAGGCAAACTCGATCGCGGCAGCCGAGGGCTCATTCATGATGCCCAGCACCTTGAAACCCGCTGCACTCGCGGCTTCTTCGGTCAGGAAGCGCTGATTGCTGTTCGCGTTCGCCGGAACTCCGAGCATGACCTCCAGTTCTTCGTTCGACTCCGCACCGAGATTTGAGTGCTCCAGCAGTTGCGTCCTGAGTGCGTGCATCATCTCGTTCATGAGCAACCGCAATGACACAGACTGATCGCCGACGTGCAGTTCGGTGTGCGGACCGGCAGAGCGCAACGAGCGCTTCGGCGAGCGCAGAAGGGTCCAGTCCTTGTCGTCCTGCACTGCGATTGCTTCCCAGCCATACAGGCGCTTTGCGCCATTGATCGCCGCAACAGGGGGAAACCAGTCGCGCATCTGACCATCCGGTGTTTCAAAATAAACAAGGGGAAAGTTGCCGCGATCCACTGCTGCGACCACGACACGAGTAGTGCCAAAATCAATACCAATACGCATATTTTCAAGTTTACCAAGGGATATTTTCGTCCGTGAAACGGCAAACGTATCCGCTTGATTCCGTTAGGATGAAAGCAGCGTGCAAACCATACGAGTCGACACACCTTCGGCCAGATACGACGTCATCACGGGGAGCGGGCTGATCCGCGGCCTTGTCCCGCGCATTGAACGCATCGCGGGCAAACTGCCGCGGCGAGTCTTTGTTCTCACCTCGCCCGAGATATGGGCGTTGTGGGGTGACACATTTCTCGCTTCGTTTGCCGAGCCGCCAACCACGCTGTTTCTGCCTGCGGGTGAGAAGCACAAGACCATGCCGAGCGTGGAGAAGATCCTGCGCCAGATGGTTGCGGCGGGAGGCGATCGCGGCTCGCTGCTCATCGCATTCGGAGGCGGCATTGTGGGCGACGTGGGCGGATTCGTCGCGGCGATCTTCATGCGCGGAATTCGGTACGTGCAGGTGCCCACCACATTTCTGGCGCAGGTTGACTCCTCTGTTGGCGGAAAGACGGGAGTGAATCTGCCGGAAGGCAAGAATCTTGTCGGAAGCTTTCATCACCCGCTGGCTGTCTTTGCGGATATCGATGTGCTGGGCACGTTGCCTGATCGCGAGCTGCGCGCCGGCCTGATGGAAAGCGTCAAGGCTGGAATCATTCGCGATCGTGCGCTCTTGCGCTTCATGGAGGAACACGCGGATGAAGTGCTGGGCCGCGAGCCGAAAGCGCTCGAGAAGGTCATCGCCGCATCGATCCGGATGAAGGCGGGGGTCGTCAATCGCGACGAGCGGGAGAACGGCTTGCGCATGATCCTGAATCTGGGCCATACGGTCGGCCACGCAATCGAACAGGTTACGCGCTACAAGGCATTGCTCCACGGCGAGGCGGTTGGTTGGGGCATGATCACTGCGCTCTATGTGGCACATCGGCGCGGAACCATCACCGGCGTGCAGGCAGCGCGGCTGGAGAAGCTGATTCACCTTTATGGGCCGTTGCCACCACTCAAAGCGGGGGTTGCCAAGCTTGTGGCGGCAACCGGAGGCGACAAGAAGAACGTTGGCGGAGTCAGGCGATTTGTGCTGCCGATAGGCATCGGCGATGCGGGCATAGTGGAGGACGTTACGCCGAAGGAGCTGGAAGCAGCGGTGGCCTACATGCTTTCACAGGCCAAGGAGTCGCGAAGGCAGTGACGAACACTGGAGCGAAACCGATCGGCGCACAAGACGAAGCGAGCGCAGCGCAATCCGTTCAGCAGATGTTCAACTCGATCGCGCACCGTTACGACCTGTTGAACCACGTCCTCTCCGCGAATATCGACCGCCTGTGGTGGCGGCGCACAGCGCGGCGCTTTCACGCCGTGCTGGCGAATCCTGATGCCGCAGTTCTCGATATCTGTTGCGGCACCGGCGACATGACCATGGCCCTCCTCAAGCACAGGCCGTCCGGCGCGCGACCCATCCTTGCGGCGGACTTTGCACATGCGATGCTGAGCCGTGGAGCGCAGAAGTTTTCCGCGCGCGTGCCGGGCAGTCCCACCGCAATTGCTCTCGAAGCCGATGCTTTGCATCTGCCGTTGCGTTCTGCGTCTCTCGATCTGATCGTCACCGCCTTCGGGTTCCGCAATCTGGCGAACTACGAAGCCGGCCTGAGTGAATTTCATCGCGTGCTCAAGCCGGGCGGCCAGCTTGGCATCCTGGAATTCAGTGAGCCCGGCGGTTTGATCGGAAAAGCTTACTCGCTCTATTTCCGCCATGTGCTGCCGGCAATTGGCCGGATGATCTGCGGCCAGGACGGTCCTTACAGCTATCTGCCTGCGTCGGTCGGCAGCTTCCCGTCGCCTGCCGAGATGCTGGCTCTCATGAGCAAGGCCGGTTATCACGATTGCAACTGGCAGCCGTACACGTTTGGGATCGCAGGGCTGTACAGAGCAGTGCGGCCGACTTAGTCTAGGAACGCGATGATATCCGCTTCAATTCCGACAGTTTCCGTTCCCGCTGACCACTCCGCCGCGAAACGGCGAGTGGCGTTGCACTCAATGCTGGCGGCTGCGGTGATGACGGCTCTCAAATTGGCGGCGGGCATCCTTTCCGGCTCGCTGGGCGTTCTGTCAGACGCGGCTCATTCAGCGCTCGATCTGGCCGGCGCCACGCTTACGTTCTTCTCCGTCCGAGTCTCGGACAAGCCGGCCGACGAAGATCATACCTACGGCCACGGCAAGGTTGAGAATCTTTCCGCGTTCATTGAGGCCGGCCTGATGGCCATCTCCTGTGCGTGGATCATATGGGAAGCCGTCGCGCGCATCATTCGGAATACTTTCCAGCTTCATCATTCGATATGGCCGGTACTGGTCATCGTGACTTCCATTGCCGTCGATTTCTGGCGTTCGCGGGAATTGCGTGCTGTAGCTGAGCGAACAGGTTCGCCCGCGCTGGCGACGGATGCGTTTCACTTTGCCTCAGATATCTGGGCGAGTGTAGCCGTGCTGGTTGGCCTGGCAGCGACGTGGGCCGGATCGGTCTATCAGGTTGGCTGGCTGCGCTTCGCCGACCCGTGCGCAGCCATTGTGGTCTCGCTCATGATTCTTCGTATCACCTGGACATTGACCCGTGAGGCAATCGGTGCACTCACCGATCAAATCCCTGCTGAGACGCGGCAAAGAGTCATTCGGGAGGTGGAGCGGGTGCCGGGAGTGCTGGCCGTGGAACAGGCTCGCGTGCGGCGGGCTGGCGCCCTTTACTTCGCCGATCTGACGCTTGCACTTCCCAGGCTGTATACGTTTGAGCACACTGGTGAACTGGTGCGTGCCGCCACTGAAACTGTTCTTCGCGTGCTGCCGGAAGCTGATGTTGTGATTCATACAGTGCCGCGTCAGCCCCGCGCTGAGAGCATCTTCGACCACGTACGAGCCGTGGCGGCCCGCAACAACGTCGGCGTGCACGATCTGAGCGTTCAATCGCTCCATGGAAAGCTGCATGTGGAACTGCACGTTGAGCTGGATGAAACGATGCCGCTGCTCGCCGCGCACAGCTTCGTGAGCGGCCTCGAAGCCGAGATCATGCGCGAGACGCCTGAGATCGACACGATCCTGACACACATTGAGAGCGAGCAAAAGACCATCGAGCAGCCTGGAGAGCTGGTCGAAGAAGATCGCAGAATTGAAAAGGCCCTGCGAACAGCGGCTGGCTACTACTCCGAGATCGTGGATGTGCATGAAATCACCGTGGGCCGTACTTCTGAGCACGTTTCCCTGTCGTGCCATTGCACACTGCCCGACGATCTTGCCATGCATCGCGTGCACGAAGTGATCACCTCTCTCGAGGATCGTTTCAAGCTCGAGTGCCCTGAGGTGCATCGCGTAACCATCCATCCGGAACCGGTGACGGATAACACTCGCTAGCATGCGGAGAGGCAAACGATGATTGCGCACAGCGAATGGAAGGATGGAGAAGTCTTCCAGGGAGTGACGGAGAACGGCAACACACTTCTCATCGACGCCGACTCCGCTCACACGCACGGCCCGAGCCCGATGGAAGCGGTGCTGATGGCGCTTTGCGGATGCACGTCGGTCGATGTGGTCAGCATTCTGCAGAAGAAGCGGCAGACGCTGACCGGGCTGCGCGTTTCGGCAACCGCGACCCAGGCGCCGGCGCCGCCGCGCGTTTTTACGCACATCAAGCTCACCTACGCGGTGCGCGGAAAGCTGAGCCGCAAGGCAGTTGAAGATGCAGTCTCGCTGTCAAAGAACAAATACTGCTCCGTCTCGAAGATGCTGGAGAAAGCTGCGACCATCGAGTACGAGATCGTCTATCCCGACGGGGAGCCGGAGCCATGAAAGGAAGCATCGTCATTCGATTCTTCCGCATGGCCTCCGTGGTCATGCTGCTGGTCGCGGTGGCGCTTCTGGCGGCCATCACCACCATGCACTTCGCGATTCACGGCGCCGAGGTGCAGGTGCCCTCGCTTAAAGGGATGACGGTGGCCGAGGCTCGCAGCCAGACCGCCGGGCTGGGCCTGAACCTTGACGTGGATAATCGCTATTATTCGTCCGATGTTGCCGCGGGACACATCCTGACGCAATCGCCAGCGCCGGGAACGGTCGTTCGCCGCGAATGGCGCGTGCGCGTGGCCGAAAGCCTCGGACCGCAGAAGGTGGACGTGCCGGACATCGTCGGAACTGAAGGTCGTGTTGCCGCGCTGCGTTTGCGTCGCGTGGGGCTTGAAGTGGGCGCGACGGCAAAGCTGCCGTACAGCGCTGCCGCGGACGGTACGGTGCTGGCCCAGGATCCGCCGGCGCACGCGCAGGGGATTGCGCAACCCAGCGTGAACCTGCTTGTGGCTGCGCCCGACGACTCAGCGCCCGACGGCTTCGTGATGCCGGACCTGACCGGGATTCCAATCATCACCGCGCAAGAGATGCTTGCGAAGGTTGGCATCAAGACAGCGACGCCCGACTTTGTGGATGTTCCGGTGCCGCCCGTAAGCTCAGGCGACGCGCCACCGAAGCCCCAGGCCGTGCCCGGCTCCGTCATCGCGCAGCAGCCATTGGCGGGGGCGCGCGTGGATCAGGAGACTGCGGTGAAGCTGACCGTTGCCAAGTAAAAAGCGGCCCAGTCAACGCTCCTGGCATCGAACGAGAGACGCATGACGGCGCAACGAACCACTCCACAGCCCAATCAGCTTGACGTGCCCGCGCCGAAGGGCCACTCGCACGCATGGCGCGCGCTGCGCCATCGAAATTTCCGGCTCTTCTTCGGCGGCCAGAGCATTTCGCTCATCGGCACGTGGATGACGCGCGTTGCCACGTCATGGCTCGTTTACCGCCTGACGAAATCGCCACTGCTGCTGGGCACGGTGGGATTCGCGGGCCAGATTCCAACATTCCTGCTCGCGCCCCTCGCCGGCGTCATCGTCGATCGCATCGACCGCCGCAAGGTGCTGGTGTGGACGCAGACGCTGGCGATGGTGCAGTCGCTCGCGCTTGCTTTGCTCACCCTTTCGCATCGCATCACCATTGCTGAGGTTCTGGCGCTCAGCGCGATGCAGGGCATCATCAATGCCTTCGACATGCCCGGCCGGCAATCGTTCATGGTCAAGATGGTGGAGGATCGCGCCGACCTCTCCAATGCCATCGCCATCAACTCCTCAATGGTCAACACAGCGCGCCTCATTGGGCCTTCGCTGGCCGGCCTGCTGATCGCGGCCACCAATGAGGGCTGGTGCTTTCTGGTTGACGGCATCAGTTACATCGCCGTGATCGCTTCGCTGCTGATGATGCGGCTTCCTGCCGTCGCAGAACAGCGCAAGGTTTCCTCAATGCTGGCGCAACTTCGGGAGGGCTGGACGTACGTGGCTTCATCTGTCCCGATCCGCACCATCCTTCTGCTCTTCGCGCTTCTCAGCCTGATGGGCTGGCCGTTCATGGTGCTCATGCCCATATTTGCTGGTCAGATTCTGCACGGAGGCCCGCACACGCTGGGCTTTCTGATGGGTGCAGTCGGCGTCGGCTCGCTCCTGTCGGCGCTGTCGCTGGTGATGCGCCGCTCGGTGCGCGGGCTCACGAGAGTGATTCCCATCGCAGCCGCCACTTTCGGAGTTGGACTGATCTGCTTTGGATTGTCCGACTCCATCTGGCTGTCGATGCCCATGATGTTTGTTACCGGTTTCGGCATGATGCAGGGATTGACCTCCAGCAATACCATCATTCAGACACTCGTCGACGAAAACATGCGCGGACGCGTGATGAGCTACTACACCATGGCGTTTGTGGGCATGGCTCCCTTTGGCAGCCTGCTCGCCGGCGCCCTGGCGCACGCCATTGGCGCACCTCGCACCGTTATCGTCAGCGGGGTTGCCTGCATTGTCGGCGCGCTCTGGTTCTGGTCCCGACTACCGGCTATTCGCAGGGAGATGCGGCCGATCTATGAGCGCCTCGGTATTGTGCCGGCCCCGAACGTGCCAATCGAGGAGAGTGCCGAAAGCTGAGGCCGTCGCATTATGATGGCAGGGCGAAGGGATACGCGAATGGGATTGACGGAAGACCTGGAACGAATTGCGCTGCAGGAGCGAGAGCTTGTTTTGCCGAGGTTGGACGCGCACGTAGCATGGGATCTCGGGTCGCGCCTTCGAACGATGGCGGCGGAACGCAACCTCGCAGTCGTAATCGATGTGCGGCGATTCGGACAGCCGCTCTTCTACGCTGCGATGGATGGTACGACACCCGACAACCCGGAGTGGGTCCGTCGCAAGAGCAATGTTGTGGCACGCTTTCATTGCAGTTCATACGCTGTGGGCCTGCGCGAAAAACAGAAAAACCAGACACTTTCCGAGACTCAGGGCCTTCCTGTTGCCGATTATGCGACGCACGGTGGATCGTTTCCACTGCGTGTAGCCGGAGCGGGCGTGGTTGGCAGCGTTACCGTGTCGGGCCTGCCGATGCGCGCCGATCATGAGCTGGCTGTCGAAGCACTCTGCGCCGTCCTTGGGCGATCCTATACAGATCTGAGGCTGTCGCACGAGTAAGCGCTGAATATCCGAGGCCTCAGGCGTACTTCTGAAGCGTGGCTACAAAAAAGCCGTCGGTATGGAACACACCAGGCAGGAGTCGCAGGCAGCCTTCTGATGTTACGCATTCGTGCAACCGCGCGGCGCCGGTCGCGGTCAGAATCTCCTCTGCACGAAGTTCCTCGATACGTGTTGCGATCGAAGCCCTACGGACCTGGTCGAATTCAGCGAGCACCGCCGCGACCACTTGCTCATTTTCCTCTGGCTCCAGCGAGCACGTCGAGTAGACCACGAATCCACCGGGGCGAACGGCGCGCAATGCGGCGCGGAGGATCGCCTTTTGCCGTTCGGCCTGACGCGGCAGGTCCTCAGGGCGCAGGCGATGGCGAATCTCAGGATTGCGGCCGAGGGTGCCGGTGCCGCTGCAAGGCACGTCGGCAAGCACGACATCATAAACGGACTCATCTGTGAGCTGTGTCGCGTCTGCGTGTCTGCACTCGACGCGGTCACCCAGTGGCTCGAGCCGTTTTCGCAGTTGGGCCATGCGTTGCGGGCTCGCTTCGCAGGCCACGATGCGCGCCTCTGGATTGCGCTCAGCGAGAATGAGCGTCTTGCCGCCGGGCGCGGCGCAGCAGTCGAGAATCGCACTGCCCCTCGGGGCAAGTTCAGCCACCAGTTGCGAACCCTCATCCTGCAATCGCAGCCGTCCATCGCGGAATGCCGGGGTTGTTGTCACATCGCCAGTTGCAACGATGCGTGCCGTACTCAGCAATTCGCCTGGTTCCAGCCTGATGCCGTTCGACGCGAACTCCTCCTCAACAGCAGCTTCCGGAATACGGACCGTAGGGAACGGCGGGGTCTGGCCGTGGATGCATATTGAGCGCGCGGCGTCGAGGCCGTAGCAACCGACCCACCGCTCAACCATCCATCCCGAGTAAGCTTCCACGGAATCAGGCTCGATCACGATTCCTTCTACCTGTCGGCTGCTTGCTGCTTGCGCGATCCTGCGAAGGACCGCGTTGACCATTCGGGAGGCAAATTGGTGACCGGCCTGCTTGGTCAGCTCAACGCTTTCATCGATCGCGGCATGGGCTGGAATGCGATCGAGATGCAGCAACTGATAGGCGCCGAGGCGCAATGCAATCAGGACTTCCACGTCGAGCTTCGCATTCGGATGCTTCAGGAGAGGCCGAATATGGCGTTCCAATCCGAGTTGCCAGCGAAGGGTTCCCAATACAAGCGCAGTTGTCAGATTTCGATCCGCGGGTGAGAGCGCCTCGACGCGCCTGCCACGAAGGAGGTCGTCTGAATGCGATTGGCCCCGCTCAACCGCGATGAGGATCGCGAATGCCGCCTTGCGTGCTGGAGAGACTGCAGCCATCGGTCTCAGCCCAACCGCGCCCCGGCGCGCAGCCCGGCTCCGCGCAGGAACTCGGGAGCGCCCAGGCGCTTCTTGCCTTCGAGTTGCAGTTCTGCGAACTCGATCCAGGAACTTCCAGCGCAAGCGACGAGGATTCGCTGATCCTCAATGCAAACTTCACCCGCAACGCCCGTGCCAGTGACATTCGCCACCCTCATGCGATGCACAATCAGTTTCTTGCCGTCGAGCACAGTGAATGCACCCGGCCAGGGCTGAAAGCCTCTCCAGCGGTTCCAGACGTCCCGTAGCTGTGTGCGCTGCGAAATCCATCCGTCCATCTTCGCGCTCGAGTATGCGGCGCAAGGGTGGCAAGGGCATTGTTCTGCGGCTGCGGCTGGATCGTCCCATTCGCGAGCCCGGTCAGCGTCTCCACCACAAGCGGCGCGCCGGCCTTGGCCAGCACGTCAAAAAGATCCACTGCAGTCTGTTCCGGGCTAATCGCGATCTGTTGCTGCAGCAGGATCGGCCCGGTGTCCAGCCCTTCTTCCAGCAGCATGGTGGTGTTTCCGGTGACCGTGTCGCCCATCGCCACGGCCCATTGGATGGGCGCTGCGCCACGATACTTCGGCAGCAGGGACGCGTGCAGATTGATGCAGCCCAGACGCGGCAGAGTGAGCATCCAGGGCGGAATGATGCGCCCATACGCCACCACGACAATCGCATCCGGCGCAATCGTCTCCAGCTGCGCGCGAAACTCGGCGTTGTTGCGGATCTTTTCGGGCTGCGTAACGGCAAGCCCAGCGGCGAGCGCGGTCTGCTTTACCGGCGGTGCTGCAAGTTCCTGCGAGCGGCCCACGGGTCGATCCGGCTGCGAGACAACCAGCGCGATCTCATGGCCTGCCGCAATCAGTGCCTCCAGGGTGGGCACTGCAAAGCGCGGAGTCCCGCAGAAGACCAGCTTCACTGTCTTACCACGTGCCTTCGCGCTGCATCTTGCGAATCTTGCGCAGACGCAGATCGCGCTTGAGCGCGCTCATGCGGAAGATGAACAGCATTCCGTCGAGATGGTCGATTTCATGCTGAAACGCGCGCGCAAGCAGCTCTTCGCCGTCCATCTCAAACCACTTGCCCTTCAGGTCCTGGGCGCGCACACGCACCTTGGCGGCGCGCACCACTTTCTCGCGAATCTCCGGAAAGCTGAGGCAGCCTTCCTCCTCGTATTGCCTGCCCTCGCGCAGAGATGACCTCGGGATTCACGAGCACCAGCTTCTGCGCCGGATCCTTTCCCTGGCTAAGATCGATCACCGTGACGCGCTTTGACACGGCCACCTGCGGCGCGGCCAGGCCGATGCCCTGCGAGGCGTACATCGTCTCGAACATGTCGTCGACGAGTTTGCGCCAATTCGGCGTCGAATTCTGTAACCGGCTCTCCGGGTTGCGAAAGCACCGGTTCGGGGTATTTGACTATCTTCAACATCATTTCTTTTTGTTAAAAGCTCCGTATCTGTTCGATGTATCCGTCAAAATTTCGTTTCATCTCGAGCGATGGAGTCGCCGCCAAACTTCTGCTGCGCAAGGCTGGCGACGGTGAGCGCGACCATGGCCTCGGCGGCCACTCCGGCAGCGGGCACCACGCAAATGTCACTGCGCTCGTAGCTTGCGCTCGTCGCTTCGCGGGTGTCAAAGCGGACCGACTCGAGCGGCCTGCGCAAGGTGGAGATGGGCTTCAAATACCCGCGCACCACAATGTCTTCGCCGTTCGAGACGCCGCCCTCCACGCCGCCGGCATTGTTCTGCTCGCGGGTGAAGCGCGTGGGCCTTCCGGTGTCCTCGCTGGCGTAATGGATCGCGTCATGCACCTTTGAGCCGAAGGATTCAGCCGCCGTTACGCCGCGGCCAATCTCGACGGCCTTGACTGCCTGCAGGCTCATCACCGACCAGGCCAGCAGACCGTCGAGGCGCTCGTCCCAGTTGGCGTAGGTACCCAGGCCGGCTGGAGCGCCGTGCACCACCACCTCAAAGACGCCGCCAACCGTATCGCCGGTGCGGGAGGCGTGCTCAACCTCTTCCTTCATGCGCGCTTCAGTATCGGCATCGACGCAGCTCAGAACGATTTCATCGCGGGCAGCAACAGCCGCAATCTCATCCCACGTGGCGGTGCGCTCCAGTTCAACGCGGCCCACGCGAATCACGTGGCTTGACACTTCGATGCCCAGGTGCCGCAGCAGCAGCTTTGCAAAGCCGCCTGCCGCGACGCGCGCAGTGGACTCACGGGCCGAGGCGCGCTCCAGCACGTATCGCGCATCGGGAAAGTTGTGTTTCAGCGCTCCCGCGAGATCGGCGTGACCCGGGCGCGGCGAGGCCACGGCCTGGTGTTTGGCCGGATCGCCGGCCTCAACCGGGAGCTTCTCTTCCCAGTTCTTCCAGTCGCGGTTCACAATTTCGATGGCGATCGGCGAGCCAATGGTCTTGCCATGGCGCACGCCTGAGAGCACATGGGCCTTGTCGGTCTCGATCTTCATGCGGCCGCCGCGGCCGTATCCCTGCTGCCGCCGCCATAGTTCGCGGTTCACAAAATCGAGATCGACGGAGACGCCAGCCGGCAGTCCGGAGACGAGCGCAATCAATGCCTCCCCGTGCGATTCTCCGGCTGTTGAAAAGCGGATCATGTTGACTTCATTGTACGATGTAGCCCATGGCTTACTTTCTCCTCAAAACCGAGCCAGACGTCTACTCCTTCGACAATTTCCTCCGCGACCAGGAGACAACCTGGGATGGCGTGACGAACCCCACAGCCGTGAAGCACCTGCGCGAGATGAAGGCAGGCACCAAGTGGATCTTTTATCACACGGGTGATGAGCGCACCGCAGTCGGCACGGGTACGGTGGTGAGCGTGGACCCCACTGACCCCAAGGTGCCGATTGTTCGGGTGAAGGCGGGCAAGCGCCTCAAGCACCCCAGAACGCTTGCGGAGATCAAGGCCGAGCCGCTCTTCGCGAAAATCGCCGCTGTTGCTGATTGGCCGCCTTTCGGTGGTGCCGCTGACCGAGGAGCAATGGGACTGGTTCGTCACATAATGGCCACGCCGTCTGAAGTGGCGCGGGAAGGCCGCGTGGATCACTTTCGGCCTGGGAAGCAGGGAAGGAAGCTTATTCGTGCTCGAGTGGCTCGGTGAACTTTAGTACATTACCGAATTCATCGCGGACCCGAAGATCTCGATTACCCCAGGGCTTTCTCTCGATGCCCTGAGTCAAAAGCGCACCGCTCTGAAGGAATTCCTCGTGCAGCGCTTCAATCTCCGTTGTGAAAATGTGAATGCCAACAGGTGACTGTGTTCCATCGTCATTCCGGAAAAGATGAATAGCCACTCCATCGCGCTCGACAATGGCGTATTGACCATCCGGCATCCTCATGGCAACCCGGAAACCAAGCTTCTGCTCATAGTACGTAGTGGCGCTTTGCAGGTCGGTTGCCGGAATCTCCGGCGCAATACGCATGAGTTTCGCCATGATTTACGGTCCCCAAAAACCCGATGCTCAATGCTGGCGGTCAGGTTAGCAGGGCTGTGATTGCGGGTCCAGTCGAATAAGACTGTTCGAGGAACTCGTCTGCCACGTTACGGCAGTACCTCAAATCCTGTTGGTTCGCCGGCTTCCGTCGTATGCTATATCGAAGGACCCTGATGAAGACCTTCACCATTGACGAGGCGCAGTCCCTGCTTCCGGTTCTGGAGTCCCTCCTGAAGCGAGCGATTGAAGGCAAGCGTGCAGCACAGGAGGTGGAGTCCCGACTCTCTGAACTTGGCCGGCGCATTTACCTTAGCGGAGGCATGCGCGTGAATGTCGCCGAAGCTGGGAAGCAGCGTGCAGAGGTGGACGCCCACCAGCAGCGCGTGCGCGAAAGCATCGCCGAGATCGATTCGATCGGAGTGCAGGTGAAGGATGTGGACGCCGGCCTGCTGGATTTCCCTTGCCGTCTCGACGACCAGGTTGTGCTGCTTTGCTGGCGGATGGGCGAAACGACCATCGAGCACTGGCACACGGTTGAAGACGGCTTCAAAGGCCGCCAGCCGGTTGACGAGCGCTTCCGCCGCCGTTCAAACTCGAGCAATCGACCGAATTGAATCTGTACGGGCCCCCCGGAACACTGGCTCCCACCATGTACGTAACAGAGCAAGAAGTCCGCGCCGTACTAACCTACGAAGCCTTGATCCCGGCTATCCGGCAGGCGCTCATCGACTACTCCGCGGGGCGCGTTAACCAGCCCCCACGCACCATTCTTCGCGCCGGGAATGCTGAAGGCCATCGCAACGGCTGGTTCGCCGTGATGCCGGTCGTCGCTGGTGACGTGATGGGAGTCAAGACGGTCACTTTCTACGCCGGAAACGACGAGCTGGCCATTCCAACGCACATGGCCGTGATTGAGCTATTGCGACGTGCTACCGGCGAGCCCCTGGCCCTGATGGATGGACGTCTGATTACCGAAATGCGGACTGCGGCTGTGTCAGCAGTGGCCTTTGCTGCTCTTGCTCCGCTCCACTTTCAGTCGGCGCCAACGAGCCTGGGCATCCTGGGCGCCGGCGTTCAGGCTCACGCGCACATTCAGGCGTTGCGTCTCGTTTGGCCGGAACTTGCCGAGATACGGATTGCGAGCCGCAATCCGGCTAATGCGGCAAAGCTGGCGGCAGAGACCGGTTCCCGTGCCGTTGCGGTCGAGGATGCTGCTTCGGCGGACGTCGTGCTGACGGCCACTTCGTCGCCGACTCCTGTTCTGCTCGGCCGTTGGCTGTCGCCACGCACTCTTGTGCTGGCGGTGGGCGCTACGGGTTCCTCGCTGCGCGAATTGGACGACGAGGCGATGTCTTCGAGCTGTGTAGTGGCCGAGGCTCGCGCCAACGTCGAACGCGAATCGGGCGACGTATTGCTTTCGGGTGCGCAGGTCCAGGCCGAAATCGGTGAGATCCTGGCCGATCCGGCTGCCGCGGCGGTCCCGCGCAACCGTCGCGTCATTTTCAAGTCAGTCGGGATGGCGATCGAGGATCTGACCGCGGCACACCTTGTTTGGCAGGCGCGCGCCTCAGGCACGAGTGCGGCCTGAGCGATTGTGTGTCTGGGCGCGTCCTTTTCATCACGAAGGACAGGACAGATGCGTTTGAAAGCGCTAACCTTAAATCGATATCGACATTCAGTTGCTGGAGGAGCGGTCATGAAGATTGCGAGGTTGGCATGCCTGCCGCTAGTCGTGACGCTGCTTTTGGCCGGCTGCTCAGGCTTCTGGGATCAGCCCATCACTCCAAACCCGCCGACGACCCTTACCAGCGGCTTTTTTTATGTATTAAACTTCGCGACGAGCGAGCTTGCCGGCTTTAATGTGAAGGCCGGCGTTACCACGGCAGTTCCTGGAAGTCCCACCACGCTGACCGCCGCTCCCATTGGGATCACCGTTGCCCCAAACAACGCGTTCCTCTACGTCAGCACATTGAGTGGCATTTACCTGTACACGATCGCGACGTCGACGGGTCAGCTAACCCTGAGCAACTCCAACCAGCAGATATCCGCCGACCAGGCGGCGAGCATGCAGGTGGACTCCACGAATTCGTGGCTGATTGAGGCCTTTACGGGCTCTCCTAACCTCTTTGCAATTCACATTAGTCCGACGGCGGGTACGGTCGTCTCATCCATACCTCTGTCTGTGCCCCTGCCCGTTTCAACCATTCAGCAGATCGCCATTTCGCCCGCCAACACCTTTGTTTATGTGGCCATGGGGGCCGGTGGCACGGCTGTCGTTCCATTCAATGCAAGCAGCACCACCAATCCTTTCGGAGCGGTCATCACCATCCCGGCTAAGAGCTCTGCGGGTGGCGCCATCTCCGTGGCAGTCGATCCCATTACGACAACCACCACAACCCCGCGGCTGTTGTATGTTGGCGAGACCGCTGTGACCTCAGGAAACAACACTGGCGGATTGCGGGTCTTCAACTACAGCACGCTGCAGGAGATCACCGGCTCCCCGTTTGCCATCAACGGCCTTTCCCCCTCCTCAATTCTGCCGTTCTCCACCGGCAATTTTGTTTATGTCCTGAACCGCCAGGTTACCGGAAGCAACACGGGGGTCATAACTGGGTTCTCAATTGCTGCCAGCAATAGCACCTTCACGCTTACACCCCTTGGTAAGACGTTCACAGCGGGAACAAATCCTCAATCGATGGTTGAAGACAGCACGGGAGCCTTTGTCTTCGCAGTGAATTTTGGGGGCAATCCCGACCTGACCGGATACACCATCGACTCCACCAACGCCGGCCATCTTGACACAGTCATTTCGTCCGCAACTGGAACTGACCCGGTGAGTGCCATCGAGATCGCAGCGCTACACTAAACGAGATCCGCAGCCGACGGTGCTATCCTCATGATGATCCCCTTTGGCTGTGCTGACGCGATTGCAAATCTCATTCGTCCCTTCTGTCCCGCGCACCGAGGCTAAGGCCGCCTTCCTGCTTGTTCTCGTAATTCTTGCGTTTGCAGGTGGATGCAAGCGTCTCCGCCACGAGACCCGTGAGACGGTATACGTTGCCGCACGCCAGATGTACCTGCATGATCGCGTCGCTGCCGTGTCGAATCGCGTGGGGCAGGTAACAAACGGCCAGCAACTCGAAGTCCTGGAGCACGGACGCCGCTTCCTGAGAGTCAAGACCGACAAGAACGAAGTCGGCTGGATAGAGCAGCGTGCGGTCATCGATTCCGAGTCCTACGACGCCTTTGCGAAATTAGCCACCCAGCACAAGGACGACCCCGTGGTCGCGACGGGAAGCGTGCGCGACGATATCTATCTACACATCAGCCCCGGCCGCAATACCGACCGGTTCTATCTGCTTCCTGAGAACGGCAAGGTTCAGCTGCTTACCCGTGCTTCTGTACCCAAGGCCGCCTCGACCGCTCCAGCCGAACCGGTCAAGCGCCCTGCATCAGGTCCGGCAACGACGGGCAAAGCGCCCGTTCCGAACCCAGCCAAAGGGTCTGCGACAACACAAGCGGCCTCAGCATCTTCTGGGCCCAATGCAGCAGAGACGGCTTCGGATGAGCCGGAATCTTCCACGATCCCGATGGAGGATTGGTGGCTTGTCCGCGACAATCAAGGACACGCGGGCTGGCTGCTCGCCGGGAGGCTCGATGTCGATGTTCCAGATGAAATCGGACAATACGCAGAAGGGCAGCGCATCGTTGGGGCGTACATTCTGACCAGGGTCACCGACGCTCAGGCCAATGTTCCCAACAACCAGGTGCCAGAATACGTGACGGCTCTAAGCCAGCCTAAGTCGGGGCTTCCGTTCGACTTCGATCAGATTCGTGTCTTCACGTGGAGCCTCAAGCGCCATCGCTACGAGACGGCATTCCGCATCCACCCCATCCAGGGCTATCTGCCTGTGAGGGTCTCCACGCAGCCCTCACCAACCGGGACCGAGCCTGTCTTCAGCTTTCAGATTTCCAGTTCGCCGAACGTCGCCATCGACCCAAACACCGGCATTTCCCGCCCCCTCAATCCTCGCACCATCTCCTATGCGATGCGCGACACTCAGGTTCGCCGTATCGGTCCGGATCTGGCCCCGATTCCCACGACTCACCTGAAGGGAGAGAAACAGAAGTCCGGCAAGACCGGAAAAAAGAAGGGCAAGTAGGGATCGCTACGCAATGTGTTCCTTGCGATGCGTCGGTTCCGGTTGAGGTTTTTCTTTGCCGCGCAGAATCGCCTCCTCCGGAATTCGCGTGGAGTTGGCAATCCATTGCATCGCGTGCGGGAACAGCCTGAGGCCGAACGGGGCAATCTCACGCCCGGTCCGGGTGACCATCGCGCGTGAAATCCTTGTCGCCAGTGAAATTCCCTGGCTCAACTGTGCGACGAGCCTGTGATGGTAGTCATCCGCGCTTGCGCCGGCAAGAAACATCTCCGCCGCAAGAGCGCCGCTGTGGAGAGCGATCGACATTCCGTCTCCGGTGAACGACGGAACCACCGCCGCCTGATCTCCCACGCACCAGATGCCGCAAGGCTTGTTAACAAGGTATCCATACGGGATCGAAGAAACGGCGAGCGGCTTGTCCCAGAGGGCTTCGGCGCCCTGCATGCGCTGGAGTAAATGCGGATTCTCCCCGAGTATCGATGCGAGAAGCCGACCCCAGGGGCCAATTCGCTGCAGTTCTGTGCGATGTACAACCAGACAAAGATTGGCCGTCTCCATTTCAATCAATGAGAGGCCGCCGTATCCTCCGGGAAACAGGAATAGCTCCATGACTCCGCGCATTGCTTCTGTCTGAACCGGATTTAACTGCCAGTGCATCTTGAAGCCCACCAGGTCGCATTGCTTTCCTTCGGTTCGATTCCATCCGTGCAGATCGTGCTTCCCGTTTGCCAGAAAGACATTCTGCGCGCGAACTGCTCTGCCGCCGCGAATTTGAACCTGCCAGTGATGGCCTTGCGGTTCAACTCTGTCGACGCACACGCCGCGCCTTACCTCGCAGCCCCTCTGCTCGGCGCGCTCCAGCATGACCGCATCGAGCACGTGGCGCGACAGCGAGAACGCATGGAATGGCAGTGGTGCGCAGACGGCTCGTCGGCCCGTGGACAATCGAATGAAATGAATGGGGGCCGCGCCCAGTTCGCCAGGGGAGAGCCCGGCCTGCTGGAGATACTCCAGCGCCTCGCGGCTCAGAAATTCACCGCACACCTTGTGATGAGCCGCGGCCTCTCTCTCAAGCAAGGTGACCTGGAGGCCCGCATCTGCCAACCGCATGCCGAGCATTGACCCCGCAGGGCCGCCGCCGACGATCAGGTGATCCACGACCTCACGAATTCTTGTCATTGCCGCTTCCTCCGTCCCACGCAGAGCCGCGCGGGCGTGAAGCCTTCAATCGATACCTCGCCGTCGTCGAGTCTTGCCGCTGCGCACAATCTCTTCCAGTCGGCCGGAACAAAGGCGCGCGCGATTGAGACGGGTCCATCATGCTGCACGAACGGATGCAGCGCTGTCATCTTCGAGAACAGTCGAAACAGATAGTACGGAATCGGGCTGCGGGAAAGGTCATTGATGAACCATCCAAGCCTTGTGTTGTTCTCCATCCAGCGGAGGAATCTTACGATCTCTGCATCGTCAAGATGATGCGTGAAAAGCGAGCTGACGACAATATGAATCGGGTCGCGGCTCTCGAACGAAAAGACATTCGCGCTAATCCATCGGATGCTGCTGGATGCCGAAGTGGCTTCCTCGGCGATTTCTATTGTGACCGGATTCAGATCGAGACCCGTTAAGCGTACTGGAATGTTTCGCTTATTGGCCCATTGCTCGATGTATCGCAACCCGTCTCCATAGCCGCAACCAACATCGAGAATGTGAATGGGCTGTTTCATTTCACCCAGCCCGAGCGAATTGAGCCAGCGCAACAGAGGGCGATATGCCAGGAACCATCGGTTGACCCGCGCGAGATCGCGAAGGCATGCGCGCAGCTCTTCGCGGCTGCATGGGCCATCCATCTGCTCGGTGAGTTGCGCGCGACGGCTAAAATCCAAGGCGTCAGGCGGCATGGAACAGCATTGTCTCGGCCGTAACACCCGGGCCGAATGACATGGCGCAGCCCTGCTGTCCTGGCTGTGCACTGCGAAGGATCTGGTCCAGCACAAACATCACGGTCGCCGACGACATGTTCCCGAATCGCGCCAGAATATCGCGCGAATGAGACAACGCTTCCGCCGGCAACCCAAGGCCTTTTTCCACGGCATCGAGCACAGTGCGACCGCCGGGATGCACTGCCCAAAGCTCCATCGCGCGCGGATCTCTGCCTCGCGTAATGTGGCTTCCAATCTCCTTCATGGCGCGACCTATTTCGGCCGGCACCTGTCCTGAAAGTTGCATGTCAAAGCCGAGTTCGCGTATCCGCCAAGTGATCAGATTGCTTGTGTCCGGAATGCGCAGAGCAAGGAAGCTTTCGATTGCCAGGCCTTTTGGCTCCGCGCTGACAAGGCAAGCTGCGCACCCATCGGCGAACAGCAGGAACGAGAGCATCTGCTCCAGGTTCAGCGTCTCCTGCAGGTGAAGCGTACACAACTCGAGACTCAGAATCAGGACGCGCGCTTCGGGTTCGGAGCGAATGATGTGATGTGCGGACTTCAATGCATTGATCGCGGCATAGCAGCCCATGAACCCGATCATCGTGCGTTCGACCGAAGGATTCAGTTGGAGGTGGTTCACGATGTCGAAGTCGAGCCCCGGCGCGTACAGACCTGTGCAGGAGGTCACGATTACGTGAGAGATGCCATTTCGCTCGTCTTCGCTGAGGGCAATCTTATTCAGGGCGCATTGCGCCAGCCGAGGCGCAAATTGCTCAAATGCTTCCATGCGTCGCGCCGTGCCAGGGAAATCCCCCTGGACGTAAAGTCCCTGCGCATCTTTCCAGGAGCCGTCTTCGGTTGTGAGGGGCTGCAGAAAGGAATAGCGATGTTCGATCGCCGACATGCGCGCCATGCGGCGAAACAGGTTCCTCACCGTGCCGTCAGGCAGGATGCTCTCTGCGAATGCGACAAAAGACCGGTGAACGTCGTGCGGCGGAACTGCCGTGGAAATTCGATTGATGTATGCGGTCGTCATCGCGATCCTCGCAGGGATGGAGCCGTTATCAATATGTTCTGCCCGGAATACGGGCCCTGTGTCACCCAAATGTAATCGTTGCTTCAGCAAATCATCGTGATACGGGGAAGGAGCTCATCTGCCTCTTTCAGGTGTGCAGAGATCTATTTGAGCAGCGGGGAACTCTGGTCTTGATTTGACGATTGCACCGTGGAGAAGGGTGCCCGGTTCAGAATCTTTGGATGAAGAATGTAAAGCGGATGCAGTTCTACGCGTTCCTTTGGTTTCGCTTGCGCAGTTCGTGGTCCACCACGCGCATCATTTCGGACTCGGGCGCGGGCTTGCCGGTCCAGATCTCAAACTGGCGGGCTCCCTGCTGCACAAACATTTCCAGACCCGTAATCACCGGTATCCCGCGGGATTTGGCCAGCTTCAGCAGTGGCGTTTCCAGCGGGTTGTAGACCATGTCGAAGACCAGCCCGGCATTCAATTCGCTTTCCGCGATAGGCATTGCCGGCTTCACTCCCAGCATGCCGCAGGGAGTCGAGTTGATCAGCACATCAAATCGCTGTTTTGCCAGGAGTTCATGCTTGAGCGATTTGGCTTTTGCATGCCGGGCCAGAGAAACGGCGTGTTCGTGAGTTCGATTCACGATGAACACCTCCGCGCCCTGGCCAACCAGCCCGAAAGCCGCCGCCCTTGCCGCGCCCCCCGCGCCCAGAATCGCGACACGCGCGTCTTTCAGGCGCAGCCGTCTTTCCAGCGGCCTGACCACGCCCGCGACGTCCGTATTGAACCCGTAGAGCTTGCCGTCGGCGCCGGTTCGCAGCGTGTTGCAGGCGCCGATGCGCGACGTCAGGGGATCCATGTTCGCGAGGTGCGGCAGCACTTCAGTCTTCAGGGGCATGGTGATGGCCACGCCCGCGAGCGGCAACTCCAGCGCCAACGTAAGCAGGTCCGGCAGCGACTTCACCTTCAAGGGCAACAGAACGGCATTCACGTTCTCGCGACGAAATGCGACATTGTGCAGCAGCGGCGAAAGCGAATGCGCAATCGGATTTCCCGCCACGCCAAAGACGCGGGTCGCCTGGTCCAGGTGCTCCATGCGATAGAGATCGCGCATCGACTCGGCTGTCACCTGGCCCGCCGCGGTCTCAGTCCCATTGGAGAACGAGGCAAATGTGAACGCGGCCCCGGCCCTTGGCCCGAGCACCCGGCTCACGATGCCCTCCTCGCCCATCGCGATCCCGACAACGTGAGAGGCGAGGGAGCGGTCTTCAATGAGCCGCAGAACCGCCAGGTTGTCGGCAAGGGTTCGGGCCGTCGAGACAACCTTCACATAATCCGGCTTGAACACCTCAATCCGATCGGCTGCCTGCTCCAGGCTCTTTGTCCGGGTGAAGTCGTGATAGCTGAGGATCAAGGCGGCGCCTACGCTTCTCAGCTTCGTGATCTGTGCCGGCTTGCTCTCCTCGGCCGATTCGACCTCGAGATCGAGGAGTTGGCAGCCGGACTGCGCAGCCTTGGTCAGGATATCGAGCTCGGCTGCGAGCGGACCATCAAAGCCGCCGCCATAAGCCTTTCGCCGGCAGGTCGCGATCGCCGTTACATCCCGGTGTTCCGAAAGGAATTGCTTCAGGTATGCCATTGCCGCTGCGGGCTTCGGCAGGGAGTCAAGCCGGAACTCCATGAATCTGGAATCTTTAATGGCTGTCTCGGCTCTATCCATCATCTCCGCGGGCGAGTTTGCCTGGATGGCCACGCACACCTTGGGCACCCTGAGCCGAGCACCCATCTGGCCGGTGGGCGGGGCGGCGTGTGCGGGCGCAATGTCAACGGTTTGCGGCATATGCATTCAATTGACGCATAGTAATGGTTCCGCGACGCAGTGTCCATCTCGCTTAAATCCTGGGTAAGCTCCCCCGATCGCAATATCGGGTCAAATAACCCTTCCAAATGGCCCCGCAGATGCTCAAAACCCCGGCTTTATTCTCTTACCCTGGTCTTGGAGATCTCGCCGTGTGCTTCGCTTCATTGACCACTGGTAAAGACTTCGCTCAAGGGCCAGCCCTTTCCCCCTTCCTGAAGTCTGGCCCCGGCCCGGGTTGCGATGTGCATTCCCCATCAGCGCAGCCCGTGTGGCCGTTCGCTCGGAAGCAATGCCTGCCCGCCGAGCGACCTTTCATGTGCAAAAGCGGCCTAGTCTGTGCGACTATGAGTGTGCAAATCTCGATACGGGGCGCGCGTCTGCCCCCATGGCTAACCTTTGCACCACCCCACGCAAGGAGCCGCAGGCATGATTGAACCCTCGCTTGTTCGGGCCCAGAAAGACCCGGGCCCAACGTCTTTGGAAGATAGACTCGAGCTCTTTCGAGCCACCCTTCATGAGTTGGAAAAAACCGAAGGCGCCCGTCCGAATCACCCCGGCATCTCGCATCTCAAGTGGCTCATTTCGAAACAACTGGCTGCGCAGGAATCTGCTTCGCCTCGTATTTCGAGGTTTCCGCCCCGGGCGAACGGATCGCTCGCTAAAAAGCGGTAGTGGTTTCAAAGCCCTAATCCCATGGGGTCTGACTCCACTCCGAGACCGGCGGAGCTAAGGAAGGGGTGTTCATGAGCATGTATTCCTCGTCGAAGAGCCGCGCTCAAAGCGGTCCGGTGCCTTTGGTACTTTTGCGCTGGAACAAGGGTCGATCGCGGAGCGATGTTAATCACAGAGCGTCGTGATATGGTTTGTACGTCCAGCGGTATTGCGCCAAACCTGGGGGAGGGATGGCGTTATGCGTCCATGGCATTTGCGGACACCCGCTGGACCTCGACAACATTGAGGCCGCCGTTCGCGCCAGATTCACTCGTCTCTTAGGGTGCTTGCGGGATCGATCCTGGCGATTCTCAAGGTCGGGAGCGACGCGGCAAGCAAAGTGACCAGAATAAGAGTAGCCACTACGGTCAGAATGCTTGGAACGTCATAGACGCCCACCCCATAGAGAACGCTTCGCATCGCCCTCAGCGTTCCCGCGCAAAGCAACAAGCCCAGCAATAATCCGATGGATGAGGCGCGGATCCCCGATCCCGAGACATGAATCATGGCCTGGCGGACCGTGGAGCCCAGCGCAATCCGTATTCCGATCTCGCGGGTTCGCTGCGCAACCAGACTGGCGACCAGGGCGAAGATACCGACGGTGCTGAGCAACAAGGCCAGGCCGGCCATGGCACTCAGCAGGGCAACTTCAACTCGTTGAGTTGCGAGGCTTTTGGCTTCCAGATCTCTCATAACATAGAAGCCCGAAAAGGGCAGCCCTGGGTCGACGTTCGCAAGAGCTCGCTGCATCTGGCCGGGCAGGCCGCTGATCGGTCCTGTAGTGCGGACGATCCAACTAGGCTGGAACCAGACGTGCACCACAGCAAGCATCCGTGGATCGACCTGGGCCGCCGGAATGTACATGGTGGGTTCGGTGCCCAGCGGATCGTTGAAGTTTTCGCCATGGGGTGCGAGCACGACATCGCCCACAACACCGACGATCGGGGTCCCTCTTTGTCGGCCGCGTGACCGACGACATCTTCTGTCCCGAAGAATTTGCGTGCGAAGGTGCGATTCACCATGGCCACGGCCTGGGTGCCCCGCCGGTCGGCGCTCGTGAAAGTGCGCCCGGCGCGCAACGGAATCTCTAATGTCTCAAAATAACCCGGCGTAACGTAGGCAAAACCTGTAATCGCCAGTTGACCCGCATTCGGACCGCTGGGCAGCGTGATGCCATCGTTGAGGGCGCGTTCATACGGAATGGACAAACCAGCCGCCGCGCGCTCGATGCCTGGAATTTGTTGCATGGCCGCAACGCTCTCGCGGCAAAGCTGGTCGAAGGCCGCAGGATCGTGGTAGCGCGCATCATCAAGCGAAGCCTTGGCGGTCATGACTTCCTTCGGATTGAACCCCGGCGGCAACGTTTCGAGGTGGATCAATGAACGGATCAACAAACCGCTCCCGGCCAGTAGAACCACAGTCAGAGCCACTTCGCCGGCGATGAGCGTCTGTCTCAGCCGCAGCCCTGTTCCGCTTGCGATTGCGCGATTGGCCATCGAGGAGCGCAGACCAACTTTGCGCACAACAAACGCAGGCAACATGCCGAACAGGATGCTCGTGAGCACCGAAACGACGACCGTGAACGCCAGCACTCGGGTGTCCATAGGCACACCCGCCACCGGAAGGTAGTCCTTAGGCAACAGCGAGAGCAATCCTTTCAAGGCGAGAAATCCGACGCCAATTCCCATAGCGCCGCCGCTACACGCGAGCACGAGATTCTCAACCCAGAGTTGCCTCTGAACCTGCCAACGCGAAGCTCCCAGCGCCAGCCGAGTGGCTATTTCCGGGGAACGTTGAGCCATACGCACGAGCGTGAGTCCCGCCAGGTTGGCACAGGCAATCAGCAGGATACTGCCCGCGGCCAGCATCAACGTCAGCACCTGCGGACGAAGTTGGGCTGTTGACCCTTTCTGCAGAGGCACCGTATAGAAATCAACCTTTGCACCAGGGTGAAACTCTTTTGCGAAACGCTGCGCGCGATTAGCCCAGACGCGATTGATTTCGCCGTCGGCTTGCTGCCAGTTGGCGCTGTCGCGCAGGCGGACAATTACGCCATAATTTGTGCCCGCACCCTCGCCCTTGGGGCTTGGTTGCAACGACGTGTAAAGGTCGGCATTGAGAGGAGTTCTAGCGCCCGCGGGGAGCACGCCGACGACTTCATACAACTCGCCCTTCAGTTGAATGGCTTTGCCGACCAACCCGGGATCGGCTTGGAACGTGGTCCGCCACAAGTCGTAACTCAGGATTACAGCCTTGGGGCCGTTAACGCGGTCCTCGGCTTCGCTGATATTGCGCCCGAACATAGGATGAATTCCGAGGACATCGAGGTAGTGCGCCGAGATGCGCCCTGCATGCACGTATTGAACAGCCGCGCCGGCCTGGAGATTTACCCCGGAAGAGATGCCGCTGCATACGGCAGAGATAAGCGACGGCACGCTGTCGCGCAGAAGCTCCCACTGCTCGCCGTCAACGTCCTGATGGCCGTCGAATGACGTCGAACCGCCTCCTTCGACACGCATGAAAATCGTGCCCATGCGGTCAGGCTGGGGATAGGGCAGGCTTTTCAGCATCAGCGCATTCACAATGGAGAAGATCGCTGTGTTGGCTCCGATGGAGAGAGCCAGCGTAACGATGACGGTGCAGGTGAAACCTGGATTGCGCAGAAACTGGCGCAAGCCGTAACGCAAATCCTGCCAAAGCCGTTCAACACCAGCACCCGCGCGCCGGTCACGCACGGCCTGCTTCACCTGCTCGACGCCGCCGAAATCTGCGAGCGCGGTGCGACGGGCCTCATCCGCAGCCATGCCGGCGGCAACCCGCTCGGCTGTGACTATCTCCACGTATGCCCGAAGCTCACTATCCAGTTGGTTTTCGACCTGGTTCTTGCGGAAGAGATTTCGCAGTCCACTTTGGATCTGGCGCCAGAGTTTCATGGTTCAACTCCTAATTCGCTCTCAAAGCATTTGCCATTGCCAGGGCGATCGCATTCCATTCTTCCGTTTCAACCTCAAGCTGGCCTTTTCCTGTTTTCGTAAGTCGATAGAACTTTGCCCGGCGGTTGTTTTCCGAATCTCCCCAGGAAGAACTTAGCCAACCAGCTTCTTCCATGCGGTGGAGGGCTGGAAATAACGAACCTGGTTTGACGAGAAACGTTCCCCGCGTAATCTGTTCGATCCGCCGGGAGATACCCAGACCATGAAGTTCTCCTGTTCCCAGCGCTCTCAGGATCAGGAGATCGAGCGTGCCTTGCAGAAGGTTGGTTTGCCTGGGAGTCATCTTGTCGCCCCTATTGAATGTCTATATGAGCATGATTGTCTTCATATAGATTGTCAATAGGAGAATGGCGTTCGATTCGTTCTGTCCTTGATTCTCTGTCCACTGAACCACGAGGATGTGCCCGTCTCTTCGGATTTCCCTAAACCGGAATGTTCTCTCTGCGGCCTGCGCGAATGCGGCCTGATGTGGCAACCTAGAACTCTGGAGGGTTGTGTCCATAATGCCTGCTGAAACCGTCGCTGCTGCTCAAATTACTGAAGATCTGCATGCCTGGGAGGCGGGAGGAGCCGCGTCCGCCGAGGCCCTTGCCGCCTGGGTCAGAGGCCGCATCGCCGCGCATCAGGCCGCCCTCGCTGCATTGCTGGCTGCCGAAGGACCCAGGACTCTTGAGAACACCTTGCGGCTCTACGACGTGGCGGTTGAGCAACTGAGCCTTGCCGGAGCACAGGCAGGCGTGCTCAACTCCGTCGCTGCAGACAAGGCCGTCCGCGATCAGGCGCAGATGGAGGCGCAAAATGTGGGCATGGCTGCAAGCGCGTTGAGCCTTAATCGAGGCGTCTACGATGCGTTGGCGGCAATTGACCTGGATCGCGCCAATCCTCCGGCCAGTTCAGCCACTCGCCACTATCTTGAGCGCACCCTCTTGCAGTACCGGCTGGCCGGCGTCGACAAGGACCAGGCCACGCGCGATCATCTCCAGTCGCTCCATGAGAAGGCCACGCGGCTGTCGCTGGAGTTCGGTCGCAATATTCAGGAAGGCGGCAAGACCATCGTCGCCACCCAGCCTGAGTTGGAAGGCCTGCCGCAGGACTATCTTGAGCGCCACAAGCCCGATGCCGATGGCAAAATCTCTATCTCGACCGACCAGCCCGACATGCAGCCGATCATGACGTTTGCCTCAAGCGCGGCTATTGCGCGAGCGCATGTTCCTCGCCTACAACACCCGCGCCTACCCTGCAAACCAGCAGATCCTGCTTGATCTTCTGGCCACGCGGCAGGAGGTATCAACCATTCTCGGCTTCCGCAGCTGGGCCGATCTGGCCACTGCCGACCAGATGATGGGCTCAGCGGCTAATGTGCGCACGTTCCTGGCCCGTCTTGACGAGGCCAGCCGCGATGGCGCAGTGCAGGAGCACGGGCTCATCCTCGACTTCGCCCGCCAAAGGCAGGCCGGTCTGGCGGAAATCGACATCACCAGCCGCGGGTACTGGTATGAGCAGTTCCGCCGTGCAGCCTTCGATTTCGACTCGCAGTCCGTGCGTCCTTATTTCCCGTACGAAAAGGTTGAGGCAGGTGTGCTTGAAACTGCCGCGAAACTGTTCAAGGTTGAATTCCGTGCATCGAGCGCTCCCGGATGGGATCCGGCCGTCTCGGTCTATGAAGTCTTCGACGGCGGAAAACACGTCGGGCGCTTCTACCTCGACATGCACCCGCGCGAAGGCAAGGACAAGTGGTTCTCTGCCGCACCGATCGTTACGGGTGTGCGTGGACGCTACCTTCCCGAGGCTGCGCTTATCTGCAATTTTCCCGGCGGCAAGCCCGATGATCCGGGCCTTATGCAGTACAACGATGTGGTTACGTTCTTTCACGAATTCGGCCACCTGATGCACGCAATACTGGGAGGCCAGACGGAGTGGGCGGGCGTCTCCGGCTTCGCCACAGAAGGCGACTTCATCGAGGTTCCGTCGCAGATGCTCGAGGAATTCTTCCGCGACGAAAATCTGCTGCAGGCATTCGCAAAGCACTATGAAACAGGCGAGGTACTTCCGGCCGAGATCATCCGGAAGATGAAGCTTGCGGGCTCATTCGGGCGGGCAGACTGGGTGCGGTCGCAGCTCTACTACACAACGCTGTCACTCGATCTGCACGATCAGGATCCAGCCCAAATTGATCTCGACGAGATCACGGAGCGGCTCTACAAATCCCTGCAGCCGTGGACGTGGCTTGAGGGCAACCGCATGTACGCGAGCTTCGGCCATCTTACCGGCTATTCGTCGAACTACTACACCTATGCGTTCGACAAAGTGATTGCGCTGGACTTTTTCGGTCAGTTTGACCCGGCCGATCTGCTCGGATGCGACGCGGGCGCACGATATCGGAAATTGGTTCTGGAGCAGGGCGGCTCAAAGCCCGGCCGCGAAATGGTGCGCGACTTCCTTGGCCGCGATGAGGAGTTCGCCGCATTTTCGAAGTGGCTGAATGAAGAGTTTGAAAGCGAGCTTCTAGCTGCCAGTTCCTAGCTCCGGCGATCGCGCGAGCTGGACGTCAAGCTCGCGCGGTCCCTGCATCGAAAGATTCGATGATGACTGTTGCCGACTTTCGTCGCATTGCACTGAGCCTTGAAGGCGCGGAGGAAGGCTCGCACATGGGTGCGGCTGATTTTCGCGTGGGCGGGCGCATCTTTGCCACGCTTGCGGCTGAAGAGCACGGCTACGGCAACCTGATGCTCGTGCCCGAGCAGCAGGCCATGTTTGTCGCCGAGGCTCCGGAGATCTTCATCCCTGTTGCAGGCGGCTGGGGACGCAACGGCGCTACGCACGTCGTGCTTTCTGCGGCCAACGAAGACCTGCTGCTGGGCGCACTGCGCACCGCATGGAAGCTTCGCGTTGAATTGAATGCGAAGGCGCGGCCTTGGCGTGCGAGTTCTTCTCAAAAGCTCGCAAAACGACCCTCAATCTCGCCCCGCAAGCGCAACTGAACTCCGAGACACATCGGCTCACTCACGCAGAGAACCCTCGCATTTACGATTTTGCCAAGACATGCGCGGCAACCATGGAGGTCAATGTGCCAGACGCAAATGACAATGGTTTGCTTGAGATCATTCTCGAATCCTGGGATCGGAACAATCGCATTCTCGTCAATCTGCTGCGCTCTTTGCCGCCCGCCGGTCTGGAAACCAGGGCCATGTCCGGCAGTCCGTCCGTCGCGGAAATGTTCACACATATCCACTACGTGCGCCTGATTTTTCTCTCCGAAGATGCTCCGGATTTCGCGATCCAGGTGCCATCGAAGGAGTGGCATGGCGAAGGCAGCCCCGAACGAATCGCCAAGGATCTGGACAGGAGTGCCAAGGCCGTGCGCGACGCCGTTGGGAGCCTGATCCGATCGGGCCAGGAGATGAAACTTCACTACGACCACCCGCTCCTTTGCCTGCAGCACATGATCTGGCACGAGGGTTACCACCACGGTCAGATCAAGCTTGCTCTCAAGATGGCCGGTCGCCGATTGGACAACAAGGAGATTGGTCCGCTCACATGGGGCATCTGGATGAACAAGAACAACGGAGATCAGAGCTTCACGGCGGAATGTTTTTTTTCTGACGGTCGCCTCAGCTCACTAGTCAGAGGCGCGTGCTCAATGGTCCCTGCGCTGTGGAAGCTGTCTGCATCTTTGCGATCGCGTGGGCGGCGATAGACAGGCCACATAATCTTGCCTCAGACACCGGCTTGCATCAAGCGCCCTGCTGCATGACAATTGCGTGCTAGATTACACCAGCTTCAATCAAGGCAGCCGAAATCGGTTCAAGCAATCGAGAGGTTCTTGCCATGAAACTAAGAGTGCGTTTCGCGTTTCTCGCTTTTTGTTGCTGCCGTAGTCAGTTCGACTGCCTTTACGCAGACCGAGCGCAAGTCCTCACCCGGCGGCGGACCTGGCGGGATACAGCAGGCAACATTCTTCGCGCATCGTCTCGGAACCGACCACGCGGAGGGCGTCACCACGCTGGACATGAACGGAGACGGCCTTCCGGACATTCTCAGCGGGGCCTACTGGTACGAGAATCCCGGCCCCAAAGGCGGCGAGTGGAAGCGCCATCAATATCGCGAAGCCGGAACTGTGGGCGAGTTCGTCAGCGACTGCGGCGAGTGGACCATCGACGTCAATCATGATGGAGCTCCCGACGTGGTCACGACAGGATGGCAGACCAACGGTATCTGGTGGTACGAAAATCCGAAGCAACTCGGCGCAGAGTGGAAGAAGCATTTCATCACCAACAGCTATGACACCGAAGGCGGCTGGATGGCCGACATCAATGGCGACGGCGTGCCCGATCTGGTGTTCGCGCACTACAACCACTCCGGCGTCCTCTGGATTGATTTCGCCGGACCCGAGCCCAAGGTCCACCACGTCGGCGGCAAGGAGCAGGACGGTCACGGCATCGGCGTCGCCGACATTGACGGTGACGGGCTCGCCGACATTCTCACGCCCAACGGCTGGTTCAAGCAGATCGATGCCAACAAGGGCACATGGGAATGGCATCCCGACTGGAAGATGGACGATGCGGGTTTCCCGATCATCGGCTACGACGTCAACAACGACGGCAAGATGGATGTGATCTACGGCCAGGGCCACAGCTACGGGCTCTACTGGCTCGAACAGATGGGAGAAGGCGATGATCGCCGCTGGGTTCGCCGCGCCATCGACGAGTCGTTCTCGCAGGTGCACGCCCTCAAAATGGTCGATATCGACGGCGACGGCGAACTGGAGCTGCTCGCAGGCAAGCGTTATCGCGGTCACAATGGCAACGATCCTGGGTCTTACGATCCGCTGGTCATCTACTACTACAAGATCGATCGCAAGACCGGCACGTTTTCACGCTACGCGGTCAGCGTGAATGGCACCGCCGGAGCGGGAACTCAATTTGTAACACAGGATATGGACGGCGACGGAGATATCGACATTGTTACGGCGGGCAAGACCGGCGTCCATTTCCTCGAGAACCTGAAAATCAACAAGGTCCCGAACGAGCAACGCGAGAAGGAGATCCTGCTCGACAAGAATTGGCCGTTCCCAGGCGAAGGGCCTGTAGTTCAACAGGAGGAAGAGCCAAAGCCATGAGGAGTTAGTCTGTAAGGCATTGTTTTTAAGCAGGTTATTGAGATACAAGAGGTGAATGGATGCAATGTTGGCGCCTTCGCGTCTCAAAGGCTTTGCCTTGAATAGCCCGCGGCGAGGCACCCTCGGTCCATAAAAAAACAATAAGGAACGCACAACGTTTTTGAGGTTGCCGCATCTTATTAGGTAATTAGCAGAGGCTTCCTCGAATTTAGCCCATCCAAGAAAGGTACTCACTTCTTTGCGGGTCCCTTACCGGACTCCTTCTCTCGATCCCCCCTGGACCTTCCCTCCCTTTAGATGCCTCTCGAGCGGGCCTGCCGGAAGGCAGGCCCATTCGCTCCTCTCCTGAGCGAATTGGCCGCCCTATTACAATCAATCTGTGAAGCGGTCCCCCACCTCTCCGAAATCAGAAATCGACACCAATCTTCAGACCATAGATGCTTTATTTGCGACCGCAGGACTTGTGCGCCACCGCAGAGGAGCGGGTTCGGGCATCACGGCCCGGTTCCGCGAACAGCGAAGGGATCCTGCCACCAAGGCCGAACTTTCCGGCCCGGCCCCAGTCCCACGGGCGGCGGCCAACGGCGTCGGGCTCCTGCAGGTTGCGGGCTGGGAGAAGGCTCAGTCGCGAAAATCCTCCTGGCTGTTGCATGGATTCAGCACGCGACGCGGAGGTTTCAGTCACGTCTACTGTGCCGAAGATGCTCCCGGCGAATTGAATCTCGGTTTCACGAAAGAAGACGCCCGCGAAGCAGTGATGCAAAACCGCCGCTTGCTGGCCGAAGCAATCACCGGTAGCCCCGATTTTCCGATCGTGACCTTGCGCCAATTCCACTCGAACTCAGTCGTGGTTGTCAGCCGCGCGGATGCAGATCGTCAGTCGCCGAAGAAAGCGGATGGCCTGATGACTGACGAGCCCGGATTTCTGCTGGCCGTGCAGACCGCTGACTGCATTCCAGTTCTTGTGGCAGATCGCAAACGGCGCGCAGTCGCCGCCTTCCATGCCGGTTGGCGGGGAACCGTCAGGCGCATCGTGGAGTGTGGAATTGGCCGCATGCGCATGGAGTTTGGCTCCCGGCCCGAAGACCTCATCGCAGCGATCGGCCCCGGCATCGGCGCCTGCTGCTACTCCGTGGGAGAAGAAGTGCGCTCGAGCTTCGAGTCGCAGTTTGCCTATGCGGGCGAACTCTTCCGCGATGTCTCGGATTCCGATCCGATCCGCGCGAGATATCCCATGCTGTTTCTCACACAGCGCGCCCCGGGCCACTCTCCCATCGGTTCCAGCCTTCACCTCGACCTGGTTGAGGCCAACCGGCGGCAGCTTCTTGACGCGGGCCTCAAGACGACTGCGATCAGGGTGGTCGGTGGCTGCACAAACTGCCACACTGACCTGTTCTTCTCCCATCGCGCATCGCGCGGACATGCCGGGCGCATGTTCAGCGTCATTGGCATCCGCGGCTGATTGCCCGGTCGGATCATCCGTGCGCGCGTGGTCTGGAATTCACGGGGTAGGGAACTGGGCTGGGTGCATCCACTCGCAGCAGCTCTCTGACGGTTAGGCGGTCACGGCATCGGCAGCAGCAGGCAGAACGGACCACCGCGCCTGTTCAGGCAGCGGCGATCCGGGTTTCTGGGTCGATCTCCTCCGTCAGGAGGCGGTTGCAGGCGCCGCCTCACCCGGGTTCACCAGGTCGCGGAGCTCCTTTGAGGGCTTGAAGTAGGGAACGCGCTTGGCGGGAACCTCTACGCGCTCTCCCGTCTTCGGGTTGCGGCCAATACGGGGATTGCGCTGGCGAATGCGAAATGAGCCGAAACCGCGGATCTCAATCTTGTCGCCGCTCTGCAACGCAGAAATCACGGAGTCGAAAACCGTCTCCACGATGACCTCACCGTCGCGGCGAGTCAGGTCGCCCAGCCGGGTCACCTTTTCCACCAGATCTGCCTTAGTCATGTCCTCTGGCCTCCGTATGACAGCATAAACGCATTCAGCACATGAAGTTAAGGAAAAGATGCTTTTCCTGTCAAATTGATCGCATATGGGATTTGACGAGACGAGAGATAAGCGCCATTTGCCCGGTCAAAAGGTTATGATGTCCTGAGTCTTCCTGCGAACTGTTGGCAGTTGCCCCGCTGGAAGGGAGAGCAGTGTGGTTCAGTACCCGAAATACAGCATCGTCATCCCTGCATACAACGAAAGCGCCCGTATCCCCGCGACCCTCGAGTCAATTGTCGCCGCCATCCGGGCAAATCAGTGGGCAGCTGAAGTCATCGTGGTCAATGATGGCTCCAAAGACTCGACAGCCCAGTTGGTGCGTGACTTTGCTTTGCAAGCCCCTGAAGTGCGGCTCATCGAAAATCCAGGCAACCGCGGAAAGGGCTACAGCGTCCGCTCCGGGATACTGCAGGCCCTCGGTGAGGTCGTCATGTTCACAGACGCCGATCTCTCCGCGCCAATGGACGAGGCGGGTAGACTTTTTGCAGCTATCGCCGCCGGCGCCGACATCGCTATCGGTTCACGGTGGCTTGAGAGAGGTCGCCAGACACATCGCCAGCCGCTCTACCGCCAGTTCTTCGGCCGTTGTTTCAATGCCGTCTGCCGCATGGTGATGCAGCTGCCCTTTGCCGATACGCAGTGTGGATTCAAGGCGTTTACCCGCGCTGCCGCACACACCGTATTTCAGCTCCAGACCATCGAGCGCTGGGGCTTCGATCCGGAAATACTCTTTATCGGCATCAAGCGTGGCTTCCGGATCGTCGAAGTCCCGGTAAGCTGGGCGCATGATGAGCGCAGCCGTATGAGCTATCTCAGAGACGGGATGCAGATGCTCAAGGAGCTTGCTCTTGTTCGCTGGAACGCCCTCACCGGCCATTACAACAAACGCACAGAGGCAATTCTTCGCACCGGCCAAACGCGGTAGGGAGCGTGGCGTCAAATTGATATTTCGCGTCTATTGACATCCGCAGAATATATTGATATCAACGTATATCCCATTCGACCCGATGAAGAAGTACGCCGGGCCGTCCGGTCTCTGTCACGACCAGAATCCACAATCACAGGAGGTCGGTGATGAAAACGAAGATTCACGGCGCGATCGCATCATGGAGTATCGTGCTGGCTGTCGTCCTGGGCACAGTCTGGCAGGCAAAAGCACAAGACGCTAAAGGGCCCTATCCGCGCATGGCTCCGCTTGATCAATACCTGATCGCGGATCAGAATGCCGAAATAGAATTTGCACGGAGCGCGGCGCCTGACTCCGTTTCACGTGACGCCGAAGTCCTGGTCCTGGACAGGCAGGGTTACAAAACTGCGGTTAAGGGGACGAACGGGTTCGTGTGCATGGTGCAGCGATCATGGGCCGCTGGAATCGACGATCCGGACTTCTGGAATCCTAAGTTGCGTGCTCCAATTTGCTTGAACGCGCCCGCCGTCCGGACCTTCCTCCCATTTCTCATCAAGAGAACAGAATTGGTTTTGGCAGGGCGTTCAAAGGATCAAATGTTCGCCGCCATCGAAGCCGCAATCGATAAGAAGGAATTACCGATGCAGGAGATCGGTGCGATGAGCTACATGATGTCAAAACAGGGATACTTGAACGACCGCGCCGGGCACTGGCATCCCCACCTGATGTTTTTTGTACCACTCACGGAACCCGCTGTTTGGGGCGCTGGCCTGCCGGGTTCCCCTGTGGTCGCAGCATTTTTTGATACTCCGGAGCGGCTCACCGTGTTTTTGGTTCCAGTCGGCGAGTGGTCGGATGGCACGGCAGCCTCCATGAGTGAGCATCCATGATGAAACCGGAGGCTGCAGGGTCCCAGGGGCTGTCCCGCTTTGAGACTTCTTCTCGATTTCTCTCGTCCCAGAGTCATGCGGAGGCAGCCGACTCCGCCAGTTCGTTTTATCGGAGACAGTTGCATGATTCGCAAGATTGCTCTGGCAACGCTGTTCCTCGCGCTTAGCTCCGTCGCTGCTCTCGCCGCCGACTTTAACGGCAAGTGGACCTCGCAGTTCGACACCCAGATTGGCCAGCAGAAGTACACCTACGAGTTCCACGTGGATGGCGCAAAGTTGACCGGCAAAGCCATCAATGAGCAATTCGGCCCAACCGATATCCAGGACGGTAAGATCGATGGCGACAACATCACATTCGCCGAGGTCCTGAACTTCAACGGCAACGATATCCACATTATCTACACCGGCAAGATCGACGGCGACGAGATCAAGTTCACCCGCAAGGTGGGCGACTTCGCCACCGAGGAGATCGTCGCAAAGCGCGCTAAGTAGACAAGTCCTCACCCGCTGACAACGACGAACGAGCCTTTTCAGAGATCAAGACGGGGACTAGTCAGCCAGCGAGCGGACCGGGACACCTCAACTGTCTGCATCCGGTCGCGGAGTGTTAGCAAAATTGTGCCCGTGCCGTGAGATCCAGGACCGGGGGAAAGCGGCCCCTACACGAAGAACGTGCATCGGGGCCGCCAAGCTTTCGAATCGCCGCAATTTTGCTCTACTCGTGAATGACCTTCGCACCCCCGGGCTTCACGTCTCCGCAGGATGAACTCAGGTAGTGCGAGCTGAGAGCAAAATCCATAATCATGCCCTGCGGGAACATCGGGCCGGTGATATGGATCTTTCCGGTTCCATGTATGTGTTCGGAGTCTTCGAACAGCGCTTCAATGTGCATCGTGGTGTTGTATTTGGGCGAAGTGCAAGTCTGGTCGACGGTGAGCGCGTGCGAGTCCTGCTGCAGGTTCGTGGTCTTGCAATCCTGATCTTCACGCTTCTGGAGATCTGCGAGGTCGCGCTTCCAGGTTTCGGGCGTCAGGCAGCCCTGGGTGACGGTGGTGTGCTTGCCACCTCCCTGGGCATTTGCCATGCCTGCCATCGAAGTGCTCGATTCAGTCTGCCATAGGCCCATCTTTACAGGTGGCGGCTCAATCGTCTGCGCGGGATCGGCGCGGACAGCGGCAAGTGTGGCGAGGGAAAGCAGCAGCGGAAAGGTTCCAATCCTGGCGAATCGAGTATTCATTGTCGGGAATCCTCTGGTCGTGAGATAGCCTGGACAACGGCGCATGGGGAATCGTTCTGGCTTATATCACAATGCAAATACAAATCGCCAGAACTGTTCGGGTCAGGCACGGAGAGGCCCAATGGCGGAAATTATGCTGTGGCCGCCTGCGCTACGCTTTGCAGCCCGCGCGCTTCAATCTCAAATTCGCGGATTTTGTATTTCTGAATCTTCCCTGAGAGCGTCGCGGGGAAATCGTCAACAAAGCGCACGTGCTCCGGGATCTTGTAGTAGGCAATCTGGCCCTGGCACCATTTGCGGATCTCTTCCTCCGTCGCTTCCTGGCCGGGCTTCAGGCGTATCCATGCCACGACAATCTCACCCAGCCGCGCATTGGGAATGCCCACGACCTGAACCTCGCCCACTTTCGGGTGCGTATAAAGAAACTCCTCCACCTCGCGAGGGTAGATGTTCTCGCCGCCGCGAATGATCACGTCGCGAGAGCGCCCTGTGAGGTGGAGGCATCCGTCCTCGTGCATCACGCCCAGATCGCCAGTGAGCAGCCATCCATCAGACTTGACGATCTGCGCAGTCCCATCCGGATCGCCGTCATACCCCTTCATTACCGCGTAGCCACGTACGCAGATCTCGCCCCGCTCGCCGAGCGGTAATGTCTCGCCGGTTGTTGTCGAGACAACGCGAATCTCCGTCTGGGGCATCGCGCGGCCCACTGTGTTGACGCGAATCTCGATCGTGTCTCCGGCATCGCTCATCGTCACCACGGGCGAAGTCTCAGTCTGCCCGTAGGCGATGACCAGCTCACCGATGTGCATCTCATTGAGCACGCGCTTCATCAGCTCCACCGGGCACGGCGCGCCGCTCATCATTCCCGTGCGCAGGCTGGTCAGGTCGAAGCTTTCAAAATCCGGCAACCCGAACTCAGCCACATACATCGCCGGAACTCCATACACCGACGTGGCTTTTTCCTCGTGCACCGCCTGCAGCGTGGCGCGGGCATCGAAGGTCCAGTTCGGCAGGATGATCGCCGCGCCGGAGTTCAACGCGCTCATCGTGCCGATCACGCATCCGAAGCAGTGAAACAACGGCACGGGAACAACAATCTGGTCCTTTTCCGTGTAGTGGAATCCCTGCGCCAGAAACTGCCCGTTGTTCACGACGTTGTGGTGCGTGAGCATTACGCCCTTGGGCAACCCTGTCGTTCCGCTCGTGTACTGGATGTTCGCCACGTCATCCACTGCGACGTGGTCCGGCAGTTGGCCAGGAGCATCCAGCAGAGCCGGCCACTCCGGTGAGTCGAAGAAGATCGTGTGCTTCAACTCCAGCGTCAGCCCATGCCGGGCGCGATCCAGAATCTCTTCATAGTCCGCGCGCTTGTCCTGGTGCCACAGGAACAGCGCCTTCATCCGCGAGCGAGTTAGCGTGTACTGCAGCTCGTGCGAGCGGTAGGCCGGATTCACGTTCACGAGCGCCGCCCCGGCTCGCGCGCAGCCCATGTGCATCATGATCCACTCGATGCAGTTGGTCGACCACAGGCCGACACGGTCTCCGCGCCGGATACCGAGCGACCACAGTCCTCGCGCAATGCCATCAGCGGCCGCGCTCAGCTCGGCCCACGTCATCCGCTTTGACTGGTGGCGCGAAGCTACCGCAAGGCGGTCTGGAAAGCGGCTGGCGGTGCGCTCAAGCAAACCTCCGATTGTCAGTTCGAGAAGCGGGCGGTCCTGACCGCGCGAGTAGCTAAGGCGGGAGTTCATCTCATCAACAGCCATTCTTCAGATTCAGGGGTGACTAGCGGAGTGAAACCGCCGCGGCCTGCCAAACCATGTGATTCAGCACACATGTTACCTTGGCCGCGAGTCGAAGGCCACTTCGCCCTTGCTTAAGTCCGCGGCGACTCCCACTGCCCCGTCTCACCCGAGCGGAAGACGGCCTCGATCACCGACATATTTGCAATCGCATCTTCGAGCGGGACGGGAACCTCGCCACCCTCCAGCACAGCCCTCGAGAATGCATCGCCCTGCATTGTGTATTGATCGGCCGTCGGGAATTCTTCCGTCGTGATCCCGCTACCGGACAAGTCACCCGAGGCATCGATGAACAACCGCGTCGGCCGATCCTTCGGCGCATTGAAGGGAATTTCGATTTCAATTCGACCCTTGGTACCGAGAAACTGCATCCGCTGGTAGGGCGCCAGTTGCGTGCTGCACGTGAAGATCGACTGGCCGCCGGGAAAATCAAGAATCGCCGAAGTCAGCCGGTCGATCTTCATCGCAGGATCGCGCTCCACCAGCCCAACCGCTCGTACCGGCTCCTGACCGAATGCGTACCGCGAAGCGTGAATGCAATAGCAGCCGATATCCAGCAACGCTCCCCCGCCGCACTCCACCTGGTTGCGAATGTTCCCGGGATCGTTGTTGAAGTAGCTGAAGAATCCCACTACGGAGCGAAGCTCGCCAATGCGGCCCTCGCGAAGCAGCTCACGCAGCCGTAGCCATTGCGTAAAGCTGCGGATCATGAACGCCTCTCCGATCTTCACGCCGGTCCGGGCGCGCACTTCAAGCAGGGTTTTGGCTTCTGCAACCGTCAGGCTCAGCGGCTTCTCGCAAAGCACATGCTTTCCCGCCTCGGCTGCCTTGATTGTCCAGGGAACGTGAAACTGATTGGGCAGCGGGTTGTAGATCGCGTCGATCTCCGGGTCCGCGATCAGCTCCTCGTAGGACCCGAATGCCTTCGGAATGCCCAGGGCCCTGGCCGCTTCTCGAGCCCTTGCAAGATCGCGAGAAGCGATTGCGTCAACGGTCGTATACCGACCCAACTGCATGGCCGGCAAGACCTTCTTCAGGCCGATGTTCGCAGTACTCAGAACTCCCCAACGCAGCTTTCTCGACATGGAAAGATAATAAAGGGTGAACTGCTTTCCGGGCGCTGGAGACTGTTATGAGGTTTGCATCCGTGCAGGCACTTTTCATGGAGTATTTGTTTGTCGAGCCTTGAGGCGTGAGCGGAGTCAGGGGTAGGCGGGGATATACTTCTTCACAACCCGATCATGAAGCGCCACGTCCTCATCTTCGGTCTCGTCGGCGGCCTCCTCATCGCCACCCTCCAATACACCGAATACCGCTTCGTCATCATCGAGCACTCCGTCGAGCTCTATGGCGCGCTCGTCGCCATCCTCTTCGCGACCTTCGGCATCTGGCTCGGCCTCCGCATCACGCGCAGTCGCGAAACCGTCCGCGAAACGGTCGTGGTGAGGGAAGTGCTTGTCCCCGCGGAAGCCCCCGCCCCCTTCGCTCCCAACACGGCCCGCCAGCAGCGGCTCGGCATCACGGCACGCGAGCTCGAAATCCTCACCCTGGTCGCCCGCGGCTTCAGCAATCGCGAGATCGCCACGCAGCTTTTCGTTTCCGAGAACACCGTCAAGACACACTGCGCCCGCGCCTTCGACAAGCTCGGAGCCGCGCGCCGCACCCAGGCCGTCCAGCGCGGCAAAGAACTAGGCCTCCTGCCGTGAAGCCGGGGTCCCCGCGGACGGGTCTTTGTCCGTGGGGTGAGGGGACAGGTCCTCGTCGCTGGGGTGGACCGCGTCACCCGAAAGCACGATTTCTGCTCCATTCCTCAAAAATCATTCGAAAGGATGACGACATCCGGCCCCGTTACACCGCATCGTGACTCCATCCTCACTCGACCAGGAGCCTCACATGAAGAAAACCGTCCTCACCTTCGGCCTCATCGCCGGCCTCATCATCTCCGTCCTTATGGGCGGCTCGCTTCTCCTCGCCGACAAGATCGGCTCCGGCCACAGCATGGTTCTCGGCTACACCATCATGGTGGCGTCGTTCCTGCTCATCTACTTCGGCATCCGCAGCTACCGCGACAACACCCTTGCCGGCCAAATCTCCTTCGGCCGCGCCTTCGCTTGCGGTATCCTGATCGCCCTCATCACCAGCGTCTGCTACGTCGCCATGTGGGAGGTCCTCTACTTCAACTTCATGCCCCACTTCATGGACAGCTACTTCGCCGCGCAGATTCACAAGGTCCAGTCCTCCGGACTTGACCCCGCCACCACCGCCGCACAGGTCGCTGCCATACAGCGATCTCAGCAGCTCTACCAGAACCCCTTCGTCAACATGGCCTACACATTCATGGAGCCCCTGCCCGTCGGCCTTATCATTACTCTCATCTCCGCTGCCATCCTCCGCCGCAAAGCCCCTGTCGAACCCGCCGCCGCTCCCGCAGTCATGACCACATAAATCAAAAGGCCGGAGCGTAAGCCCCGACCTTCCGTCTTCTGAACTGTCAGCCTGCTTCCAACGCTCCGGAGCCTGCGGCGTGCACTGTAGCCCCAGCTCCGCCGTGTCCTTCACATCGCCCATGGTGACGAATGTTCACAAGGAAAAGACGCTTACAGTTCAGTGTGCGGTAATGTGTATTGGATGGGTCGCTGATTGAGGGTAAGTATTTGATTCTAATGGCGCTGCAGGATTAGTATCAAATGACAAGCTACACTCTATCAACAGCTTACTGCACCGAACGCTATGAATACCCCCAGATATACCCCCTGATCTGCGTGGCTTGGTGTCCTTCCGGCCACGTCCTTTCAAGTGCACGTGAGGCGCTGCGTTCTCGAGAGGACAATAAGCCACTCTATGGCTGGCTCCAATTGGCGAGCGCTGAACCGAAGCTGTGATCGGGCGATTGTGATGCCGCCACAAGTGAAAATGACGGGTTACAATCGCAGCAGCACTGAGCAGTTGCGGCTGGTGATCTTTTCTGTGAGTGATCCAGACACTCCGTTCCTTGACCCCACTCATTAGTCAGCTGAAAACTCAGCGTGGCATTCCCATCCGTGCCGTAGTCGCCGTTACTAAGACAGCCCGCAGTTTTCCGATCGAAAGCGATAACGCCCCTGTGATCTCCGTGTAGGTGATCGGAGGGCGCTATGCGGCTTTGCTTCGAAATTCCTCTTACTGCTTGTCGTACACCGCTGTGCCGGTGACCTTCTTCCCTGCCGAGTCGGTCTGGGTTACGTGCACCGTCCGCGTCTTGCCGTCTGCCGAGATTGTGACGCGAGCACTGAGAACAGCTTTGCCGTCCTTCTTGTTGGCAGTCACCATCGTATGGTCGTCAACCTTTTTGTAAGATCGAGAGTCTACGGCAGGGTTGCCCGTAACTGGGTATTCTTTTCCGTCGAACTTGCCTGTCCACTCGCTGTGGATTGGCTTGCCGTCTTTGTCCGTCCCGTCCATCGTTACTTTCACGCTGTCACCTGCGGCCTCAAGCACAACCGTTGTGTTTTTTGAAAGCTCAGGCGGCATGTGCGACTTGGCTTCGTTGAGTTTCCAGGTGCCAATGTTTGGGTCCTGGGCAAGACATACGGCTGCTCCAAAGGCACAAACCGCCAAAGCTAAGATGAGGGTTCTTGTTCTCATTTCTTTCCTCCTGTCCGGTGAAGTATTCAACGCCTACTTTCCAACGCCTCGCACTATACACTTTCAAAGGACCCGAAGTGCACCGCTGTTTCTTTGGGTCACGCCAGGGTATCTCACGTGCTGAATCAACGGTTCCGGTCGGATTGTGGGCAACTCGTCCCTATGCCAATTCTTCGCCTGAATACGAAGACGGGCTGCCTCAAAATTGAGTAAGGGAAGAGTAGGCAAAACGCGTCAAGTAGAACTCTGTTCTTCTGGGATACGAGGCGTGGCAGAGAATGTCTGAGCACGAAGCCGCCGCTGAAACTTTACAAAGGCCAGGAATTGAGCAAAAGCGACTGCGGTCATTACCGCCGCAAAGACAAGGACCCAAGGGGCATGGCGCTTCTCAATCCATTGATAAACGATGCCATGTGCCCCCGTCAGCAGGAACGCTACATACGTCCACCTTTGCAGAGACTTCCAGCGCCACCCTCCAAAGGTACGGAGCGAAAGATCGTTAGAGATGGCTAAAAGCATCAGGAAGAGTAGCGCAGCCCCGAGTCCGGTAAAGTTGGCAAAGCCCAATTGCGTATTTTGCAACTTAAGCGGATGAAGCCCTTTGAAGAAGTACATCCACACCCGTCCGCGAAGATGGACAGTCAAGCCGATCGCCGTATGAAGGATGGCGAGAATACCCGTCCAAATGCCTATATCCCGGCGCAGGTCGAAGCTGACAGGATTTGGCCGTTGTCGCAGAACATTCCATGGACCGAGCCATAACGATGCCGCGAGAAAAATCAGGCCAGCATAGGCCGTAGCCATGCTCAATCGATGGCGAACGTCGGGTGGAGGCGTTGCGGCATATGCGAAGCAGGCGACTGCGACCGCTGCGGCTCCAAGAGTGCAATGTCGCCCAAATCGCCGAGGCCAATAATTGCTTTTAGACATGATGACCGTGATTAGCATATTGCGAACGGTTGCGCGCGCCTGACACTAAGCAATCAACTACCTGCGCTTGCGCAACGACCGCCATTTGAGCCGCTGCTACTGTAATGGTACGCGTTTATCAAGTGGAGGGCGGGGTCACCGGCCAAGGGTAAGACTGACCCCGTCCGCGCGTGTTCGCTTATAGGCTCTATCTACTTCGCGCATAGTCCGTATCTACATAGAAAAAGGCCAGCCCACAGGTTCGCGGGGCTGGCCTTCGTGTTTTCGGCGGTGTCTTAGCGTGACTTTTCGATCAAAAGTTGAGTAATCCGCTGCGGTTTAATCGTATACAGGATATATGTCGGCTCTTCCAATGACATTGAATACGACAGCCGAAACCGAAACGGCAAAGATTGCGCGAGGCTTACGTGAGAGGGATATGGAGCTTCTTGCAGAGCTGGTGGAGCGCTGTCAGCATCGACTGGTGCGCTACCTGCTATACCTCATCGGGAGGCGAGAGTATGCTGAGGACCTTGCGCAGGAGACCTGGGTTCGCGTGCCGCAACGGGGCAGCCAGTACAACGGGCGGCAGCGGCTTTTTTCCTTGCCCTCGGATATATTTATGGGGACGCAAAAAGGCGTCAAATGCCTGCTTGGGCCTGGGTGATTGCTGCTTTCCTCATACCCAATTTGATTGGATTCATCCTTTATTTTCTGTTCCGAGGGCCTCTCCTTGGGCCTTGCAGTTCCTGTGGCAAGCCTATTCGAAGGGGAGAAGCATTTTCTGCTCACACTGCGGATGCTCGCAGGGTTCCAGTATCGGACGCATCGCAGCTGACACTCGCGAAAAGGGGGTATGAAGGCTAGCTTTGCCCGGGGCGTCGTATGAATTTGAGGAAGAAGCGCCCGTTTGATCACAGCTCTCGTGTTGCCACGGTTCAGAAACTGGTCACGTTTCTGGCGGGACCGGACAAAGGGGACTTTAGCGTGGCTACACAATCTGAAGTAAAAACGTGGTAAATAACCTTGGCATCAGACAAAACGGAGGATGGTATGAAGCGTGAGCGCGCCTTGCAGGTCGTGTTGGTGTTGGTGGGCTTGTTTTATTCCTTTTGGGGCTATCTCCTGTTCGACGTTCTGTGGCACTCCAGCTGGCTTAACGGGCATAACGATGTCTTGCCGATGTTCCTGAGCCTTAACACGGCGCTCGGGCCCTGTCTGTTGCTGGCCGTTAAGCAGCCGGCCAAGCATCGCTTGATGATCGCCTATGGGGCGTGGTCAAGCCTTGCCCATGGGTTCACGATGACAATCCAATCGGCGGAGGCCGCGGCGCACGGGATGCACAGGCGGGATAGTCCCCAGGACATTGTGATCTTTGTCGCGATTGGAGTCGAGCTGCTTGCACTCTTCCCGGCAAAACAAGCATCACCGGCCAGCGCGCCTATCAGTGAGCCGCGCTTTGCCGAACGCTAGGGGAACCTTCCACCGCCGCGCGTGTACCGAGATACAAGGACTCCTCAGCGCGAAGCGATCCTGAGCAGGTTATTAGCGGCGCGCCTGTTTCCGAACGAGGACCCCATTGGAAAGCGCTTCAAGTCGGACGGGCCGCGCAGCGGCGCTGGGACCATAGTCGTCGGCGTAGCAGACAACGTAAAGAACAATGGGCTTACCGAACAAAGTGAACCGGAGATGTACAGGCTTCGCCGGAGCGTGCCCGACGACTGGAGCGGAAACAGATTGATTGTCGTCATCCATTCGGTGATGCCGGCTTCTACGATTGAACCGTGGGTCAGGTCGGAGGTTGCTTCGATTGATCGAACCGTTCCAGTTGAGTTGGAGCCTCTGAATCGGACCATCAGCCGGCTGGCGGATCGCCCGCGCTTTGAAACGACGCTGCTTAGTTTTTTTGCGCTGACGGGCATAGTGCTGGCGGTCATCGGGCTTTATGGTCTCATCGCTTTTATGACGACTCAGCGGACGCATGAGATCGGCGTGCGCATGGCTCTCGGCGCCACGCGGGCTAATATCCTTCGCCTGATTGCAAATGACGGACTGCGCATGCTGGTGGTCGGCCTGGCACTCGGACTCAGCACGGCGCTGGTGGTGTCGCGCATGCTGAAGGCACTGCTGTTTCAGGTCAGCGCATATGACCCATTAACGTACATCCTTGCCCCGCTTCTTCTGTCGCTGGTTGCTCTAATCGCCATCCTCATTCCAGCTCGCGCTGGAATGCGCGTCGAGCCAGCTGTCACACTACGCTCCGAATGACGGTAGGCGGATGACACGTTGGGCGATGCGACGAATCCGATGCCGAATGGTGGCCTCAGCCCAAGGCTCTCATCGAGCCCAGCGCCAGTCTGATTTCTGAGTTCCTGCCGGGTGGTGGCCTACTCTTCCCTATCCAATTCTTCGCCTGAAAACCAAGGCGGGACCCAAAATTGAGTAAGGGAAGGGTAGGCGATGATACGCCCGGAACCCGAGAGAATTGGGATTTCTCCAATCAGTGCTCGATGAGTACATTGGCGATTTAGCACCTGATCGAGAATCTCTTTCGGCCACACGGGCGTTTCACCGACGCTGGCCAGAGGAGGGCATCCAACTCCGCAACCCGATGACTTCTCTAATTCGCGGTGGTGAAGGATGCAAGAAGGCGGTAACCCGGACGCAATCCCCATTTCGAATTGGGTCCCATCTTAAGTGCAATACCTTCATTGAATGCTGATATAGACTTGGAACTCTCTCGACAGATGTTCGAGATATAGCCCGTGATTCTCAACGACGGATCCGCGAAAAGGAGAGCTAGATGAAGTTCATGATTTCTTGGAAGATTCCGCCCGCTCACTACAAAGCCGCAGTCGAAAGATTTCTGAACACGGGTGCGCCGGTCCCAGCAGGGGCCAAGACCATTGGGCGCTGGCACGCCCCCGGGTCCTTCTACGGATGGCATGTCGTTGAAGGAGATGCGGCTGGGGTGGCTGAGCTAGAGGCAACGTGGGGCGATCTCCTGGAACTGCAAATAACGCCCGTCCTTGAAGACGCCGAGGCTGCAAGCAGTTTGGCCAAGGTCCACAGAAAATAACGCCGCAATTGCTGGCGGCTCGCCCACTATAAACATTGGCTACTGGGGCGCACCAAGTTTAAATGCTCGTCGCCATGCCGGTTCTTTGCCTGAAAACCAAGGCGGGCTGCCCCAAAATTGAGTAAGGGAAGGGTAGGCGGTTAACCGCCAGTAAGCACGGTCACTGCCCGAAACTTGACGACATGCACGTTCTAAGGACTCATTCTCAGGACCACGCCGTTCGATGCTAGTTGCGCCGCGCAACGTGTCGGCCGACGAACGCGAAGAGGAAGAGTAGCGTCGCTGTTAGCCAAGCGCCAAGGCTGAGCGGCTTTGGCAGATACATGCCAATCGCGACACCACTTGCGACCAAGGCTGCGCACAGGCCGGCAAACTGCCACATGCCGTACAGGAATACGAACGGGAGATAATGAGCTCCCAACGTGATCATGAAAGCTGGGTAGAACCAGGCAGGTCGAAGAGCCGCGATGCCGATCACGACGGGCAGCGTGAGCGGCAGGGTGAAGGCAACCTGGATGGCAAGCGCATTCATCGGGTGCCCCTTCGGAAGCGCATAGGAATGGCCCTGGCTTCGCAACAGCAGTTGGGTGACGGGAAAGATGAGAAACCCGCCCAGCACAAGGACGATCTCTCCAAAATAGAAGGAGTGCCATGTGGACGCCGCTGCCGATATGCCCCACAGTACGGCCGAGACAAGTTGGCCGGTGAATCCGCCGAGAAAGGTATCGCGAACATCCTTCTGCGCCTGAGTGATTTCCATGATGCGCACATTCTACAGGTCGTCAGCAATGGCGGATTGGTAACGTGAGGACGACGAGTGTTCAGAAAATGTCTATGCCTACTTGGCGAAGGGATCTGCGCTCATTTATGGGGTCGCGGCCGGTTGGTGGGAACCCGGACATAACCCCATTTTCGAGTAATGTCCGGTTAGGCGGTCATTCGCCAGCAACCAGAAAAAATGCCGTGGTGATCCTGAATCACGTTCTTTGCTGGTGGAAGAACGGCGCACACTAATTTTCAGCCGTATGCGACGATTACTTCGGGTTTGCAAGGAAATGCGGAACGGCGATACAAGACGAATGGAAACAGACGTCAGAATATCAATCCTGATGATCGCGACGCTGCTGGTCCTGTCTGCGACGTTCAATTTCGCAGGTGGAAGCACTGGTTCGTCCAATAGGATGGCGGCGGGGCCTGCGCTTGAGTTCAGCAAGACTGTCATTCCAGTGGGTCACGGTCCCGGATCCATCGCCATTGCGGACGTGAATCATGACGGCAAACTCGACATCATCGTAGCGAACGCGGTCGACGGAACCCTGGACGTGCTGCTCGGAGATGGCAAAGGTCACTTCATCCGGTCGCAAGGATCGCCATTTGCATGCGGCAAAAGTCCTAATGATATTGCTGTCGGCGACTTCAATGGCGACGGCAATTTCGATCTTGTGGTTGCCAATACCGAAACCCCATACCTCACAATTCTGCTTAGCGACGGCAAGGGCGGATTTGCGCCTTCGCCTCATTCTCCATTCGATACGCACTCCTATCCACACGTTCACGGCATTGCCGTTGCCGACTTCAACAGTGATGGGAAACTCGATGTCGTCACCGATAGCTGGGGACACGACCAGATCCTGATGTTTCTGGGCGACGGCAAGGGAAACCTCATTTTGCCGGGGCAGGCTTTCAAGACCGGAAAGCGACCCTATCAACGCCTGCGCTCGGCGGATTTCAATAAAGACGGTAAGCCCGACGTGGTCACAACCGATTTGGAGCAGAATGCCGTGACAATTCTGCTCGGTGATGGCAAAGGCGGTTTGCGTGATGCGCCCAGCTTGCCCTTCCCTGCCGGGAAGGCGCCGTGGGCCGTTGCAATCGATGACATGAACCACGACGGCAATCTCGACCTCGTAATCATCCCCTACGCGCCGGATGTTGCGGATCCAAAAGACGTCGGCGTCACCGTTTTGCTGGGCGACGGCAAGGGCGGATTCAGTAAGATGCGCGGCTCGCCGTTTTCTCTGACCGGATGCGAAGGTCCTGACCGCGTGGCAACGGGAGACATCAATGACGATGGATTGCGCGACATCGTGGTGACGTGCGGGCAGAACAACAGGTTGATGCTCTATCTCGGCTCGCGCGACGGGGGCTTCACGATATCCACTCAAAGCATTCAGACCGGATGGGCAGGCGTTGCGATCGCCGACCTCGAAGGACGGGGCAAAGACGACATCGTCGTCTCGAACGGCCTTTTGGACTATCAGTCCAAGTCCACCAATGGGACCATCACGATCCTTTCGAGAAAGTGAGTTCGGGAAGCAAATAGAACATTCTTGTCCGTTACTCCAACGTGTTGGAGAGGCGGCTTCGGACGCACTCATTCACCGGACAGCGCAACGGCTTTTTCAGAGTTCCGGGCGTGTTGTGGTCAACCCGGAAGTAATCCGGTTTGGGAGTTATTTCCGGTTGGGCGGTTACACACCCCGGATGGGGGTCTCTGCGCTATGATTTTCTCGCTGCCCGATTGGTGCGAGCATCAGGAGCACAACTGGTGAGAGGGCGATTCGTAAGCGGGCCGCTTGGCCTAGTTGTGATCCTGTTGAGCAACGTGAATTGTCTCCACGCACAGGCAACAACCGCTGCGGAGACGAACGTCTGCGATGTTCTCAAGCAGAATTCTGCGTTCGACGGGCGAGTCATGCAGCTTTCTGGAGTCGCAGGTAATTCCTTTCACCAAGTTGATTTCTGGAACCCTGAATGCCCAAGCGCAGCGATGCATCTCCGCTTCGCCGATGACTACCGACTCGGTCAACACAACGACAAGAAGTATCTGCGAATGCTGAAGAAGCAGGGTGCGGTTTCCATTGTCACGGCCCGGCTGCTACTCTGCGCACATTGAGGAGGATTCACGAAATGAGCACACGATCGTCGGTCGCCGTCATTCTGATCTGCGGATTCACATCACTATTGCTCGCACAAGCTCCACCAGCGCCACCCAAGCCTGGTCCGGAACACAAGAAGTTGGAGTACTTCGTTGGCAAATGGACTGTGGAAAGCGAGATTAAACCCAACGAGTTTGTGCGGGCCGGTAAGACTGTCGGCACCGTAACAGATACATTGGGGCCGGGGGGATTCTATGTCGAGCACCACGCTGAAGGCGATTTCGGGACCCTCCTCGGCATCATCGCCTACGACAGCCATGCGAAGGTCTACACATCCTATTACGCCAACAGTGTCGGACTCGTGGGTACCGCCACAGGATCGGTTGACGGAAATACCTGGACGTGGATGGTGGAAGACAAGTTCGCGGGCACAGCCGTCAAAGGAAGAACTACAATCACGATGTCATCACCCACTCAGTACACAAGCAAGTATGAAATGGCCGACGGAAAGGGCGGTTACACAACCATCTTAGAAGGCAAAGCCATCAAAGACGGGCGTTAGAGACGCAGGCATCCAGAGCTTCGGGCATGAAGAATCGATCAGCACCTCCCGGCGTCCGCACAGGCGACAGCCTTCGGCGCCCAGCAGCGAAGCGAAGACCTGAAGCCTTACCGGCGTGGCATCGTTCTCCGGATCGAGCGACCATGCGGTGTAGTCGCCACCCGCGCAGAGGGTTCGGGGCACACGACCCTGAATTGATCGTGGAAACACGGGTAATCGACGGCCACGCGGTGGTCCTGAGCGAGTTGTGGCCCACTCGTCCCTTTGACGTCTATTCGCCTGCCCTCGGCTTCGGCCCCGGCCTCCTAATCCGACTAGGGAAGGGTGGGCGGTCAACCACCCGGAATCCCAACTCACGCACATCCCCGACATGTTCAGGGTAGTCCGGACTCGATGGCTGCTCGGTGAGGGGACGGATATATACTCGCTTGCAATGAACAGACGGGGGTGCGTGATGTTCCAGAGAGCGCGGATTCTCTCGTTCACGTTGAGTGTGATGTTGCCGGTTGCCGCCCACCCCGGACAGCTTCCCGCAACCGATCCCGCCCACCGAGTTGACCCAGTTGAGTCCAGCCTGAATCCAGGAAACATATCGCTGGACGCCGTTGTGACCGATGAGGCTGGTCATCCGATTCTTGGCCTGCAGCCAGAAGATCTCGAGTTGCGGGACAACGGAATCCCCCAGAGGTTCGTTTCGTTTCAGGCTTCAGATGACAATTCCATCAGATCTGATCAGGTGACTGAGATCGTTTTCCTCATCGACCGTCTGAACCTGTCCGCGCAGCAAGAGTCCGTTGCGGAGAAGGAAGTTGCGGAATTCCTGAGAAAACACAATGGCCGTCTAACACATCCCGTGATGTTGTAGCACCTGTCTTAAGATGGTACTGAAAAAGTCTCAGCGAAGGATTCGTCGGGCGAGCTTGCTGGCCAACCGATCATGACCAGAAAGACGTCCAAAACGAATAGTGCAATGGCCAGGTCGTTCAAGAGAGTCGCGCCCCTCCAATTCGGCCAGAATTGATTCCCGGCCCAGAGAAGAAATGCAATTGCCAGCATGAGCGCCTTAACAAACTCCATCCGAGCCGGTCGGTGCACAGAACTTTGACGAATCTTCGCCTTCTCAGCTATGACAAGGATTGGAGCTACCGTTCGCATCAAGAGTTCTTCATGAGTCCACTCGAATCATACGTAGCCGTCGTGACCGGGGCCGCTCGCGGAGCCGGGGCAGCCATTGCTCACCGTCTCGCCTCTCTGGGGGCGCATGTGGTGCTCGTCGCCCGTAGCGCCGACCAACTAAACAAAGTGCGCGAGCACATAGTCCAGGCAGGCGGTGCTGCGTCCGTCTTTCCCTGCGATTTGATGAATGCCTCGGCCGTGGCCGAATTGGGAAAAGCAGTCGCCCAGAAGCATGAACGCTGCGACATCCTGGTGAACAACGCCGCGATTGGCATCGCTGGAAAGTTCCTGCACGAAGTAACGCCCGACGAGTGGGATCTCGTGTTCAACACCAACCTGCGCGGTCCCTACCTGATGATTCGCGCCCTCGCACCTCTGATGATCGCGGCTCGCTCCGGCCACATCATCAACATCTCTTCACTGGCAGGCCGCAATCCACTCCCGAAAGGCGCCGCCTACGCCGCATCCAAATGGGGCCTGAATGGCCTGACCTACTCTGTAGCCGAAGAACTGCGGGAGTACCACATCCGCGTCAGCGTTGTAGCTCCAGGCTCCATCAATACGGACTTCGACGACCACTCCGGAAGAGGCGCCGCATCGGGTAAGGACCCGAAAAAGAAGCTGCAGCCTGACGACATCGCCGCGGTCGTTGCGACGCTCGTCACACAATCGCCGCAGTGCTTCATCAGTGAAGTCCTGCTGCGCCCCACTCAGAAGCCCTGAGCGATAACGGAAAGTTTGTCTCGATCAGGTCGAGTCTGGCGAGTCGGGAGAAACGATGGAGAGCCGACGATCAGACTCCCGCGGCGCTGCCGCCCCACCTTGGAAATGTTGCGCGGTTGTACGGAGGTGAATGTGGTGTCTGTGCTTGCTTCTCAATGTTCCCGGAAATGGACGGATGTGCCAGAATGATTCCGTCGAGTTTGCTCCAATGCTCCGTCCGCTCTATGCTTGTTGCGAACAGCCATGCCAACTGAAAGTCGAGAAGTGCACCTCACCTCCCGCCCTCAGGGGGAACCATCCATAGACAATTTCTCCTTTGCAACCGTCGAGGTTCGCGACCCAAATCCCGGGGAAGTGCTTGTGCGCAATGTATGCATCTCCGTCGATCCCTATATGCGCGGGCGGATGAATGACGCGGAGTCCTACGTTCCGCGACGGCGCTCACATGTTGACGAAGACCTTACTTTTCGTTCATCAAGGAGTACAGTAGTCCGCCTACGATTGCAGCATCTCCTTCCGCTGGTCTGCATACTCGGCATATACTGAGCCGATTGATGTACGGCTCTAATCGGGCTCTGATGGAAGGCACTGGAAAGTGACCCGAATCCTGCGTGTCTTCGCGCTCTTCCTGGCCGGTCTCACACAACCGGTCGCGTCTATGGCCGAAGACTCAAAGACTGAACCTTTGGCCGTTCTATCACCGGCTTCGAAACCAACAGATTTCAACAACGACATCTACTTCAGAAACAAACTCGAATTCTCCCAGGAAATGGGAGTGCTCCCCATCAACATTCCTTTTGTTTTCGATGCTTTCATAGGCGACGATTACAAACAAGATCCTCTCCATTACACCCTGGTGCCGATATTCCCTTCGCTCCGATGGCACATGGGCAAGATAAGTGGCCCCTGGATTCTACGCGGCAACACCGATCTTACGGTGACTCTGTCTTTGACCGTTATCCCGAGAGGCCCGGAAACAAAATATGGGGCGTTCGATCTGGGGGTGCGGCGTAATTTCGTCCATCGTAACTGGAGAACAGCACCTTACTTTGAGGTGCGTGGCGGAGCCGGGTTCATTGACGCGCAGGGGCCGCACGGCGCCAGGTACGGGCAGGGGCAGGATTTCACATTTACCCTCATGGTGGGCTTTGGCGCGCGCTACAACTTCAATCCCCGGTTTAGCATGGCCGTCGGTGCAGCCTACATGCATGTATCCAACGCCTATTTATCCCAGCCGAAATATTGGGACAATGGAATCAATGCCTGCGGCCCGATGGTTGGGTTCAATATGCGGTTAGGCAAGCCCAAACAAAACCCGGTGCATTGACATCGAGATACTGGGTTTCCAAAATATCGAGAATGGTTATTTCGACCGTCGAAGCCACGCATACTCGCTGTCCTGCGGCTGACTTCGCCTGGGCGAATCTTTTATGGGCTCCGGTCGGGTAGTGGCCTACTCGGAAGTGTCGTTAGCAAGTGAAAATGTCCGCTTTTGAGAACAAGTACTGATGATGGCTGCCGTCGATGTGCAGCATCATCCCCGGCAGTGGACGCCGCTCACGCCGCTTGCGATGCACCCCTCGCCTGGCCTTGCGCTTCACCAGGCCGGCTGCCTGCAGGGTCTGCTTCACCCACGTGTAGCTCAACCCGATCTGATGCTCCTCGCCGAGCTTCTCGTGAAAGTGCCGCACGTTCAGATCGAAGTACCTGTCCCGGTACAGGCTCAGAACCTCTTCCGCCTGCTCCTTCGGCACTCGCCTGCTACTTGGCGTCCGCCGTCGCCGGTCCAGCAAGCCCTTCGAGCCTTGCTCCTCATAGCGCTTCCGCCATCGACGCATCTGCCGCTCGCTGATGCCGATCAACTCCGCGGCCTGCCACCACTTGATCTTCCCCGCGGTGGCTCGCAACAACACTTCCTGCAACTTCATCGCCCGCTCCGCCGCGGTCCTCGGATAGATCTCCATGCTCTCGCGCATGGCTCCATCCTCACCGCCCGTTAAGCGGACACTTCACTTGCTAAAAACATCGGACATATTATGTGCTAACGACAAGCGGCCTACTCGGAAGTGTCGTTAGCAAGTGAAAATGTCCGCTTTTGAGAACAAGTGAAATGTCCGGTTTCATAAGTTAGTAGCCGTAGAGGCGGTGGGAAAGTGCGAATCCCGCGTAGTGTGCGGGATTTGCAAGGTGAGAGGGAAAGTGTGTTTTTGGGCTTTTCCTCTCAACTTCTTTTCCACGGCCTTGATCTGCTTTTTGCTCAGCGGCGTCAGGAGCTTTCCTTCCGCGCTATAGTGACCGATGCGATGTCCTGCGATCATGAGTGTCAGAGTAGTGTCCAGGTGCTGGTGGATGATTGCCTTGCATCCGGCCAGGGTGTGGCGCCAGTGGGCGCGCTCGAGTTGCATCACCAGGTTATGAAAGCTCACCGTGTTATCCCGATCAACGGTGCGCTCAAACCGCTGCGTGAAGACCATTTCCAGGTTCCTGTGCCGGCAGGATATAAATGCCGTGCCCCGCTGCGCTGCCGGAACCGTGAAGTGGCGGTTGAACTCGGCGATGTAGTGCTCCCTGAGAAACGCGTTGGCCCCTTCCAGGGTTCGGATCCCGCGTAATCGCAACTCCTGCGGCAGCCGTCCCTGCCAGGTGGAGAAGTTGCGTTCCGAGCGTCCCCGCGCCTGCGGAGAATAGGCCGGGATCATATGCACTCCCAGTTCCTTCATGGCGCGGCCCACCTGCGTGGGACGCTCATAATCGACCTTGCCCCCGCTCTTCGGCGTCAGCCAGAAATGGGCTCCACGATCGGAATAGAGCGAACAGAACAGCCCCTTCTGTTCAATCACCACACGCAGCCCGGCCATCACTGTGGCGGTCGTCTCTTCCTCGGCCAGCTGCGCATAGTAGATCTCGCTGGTGGCGTCGTCCAGGATCACGATCAGGTCGTGCCAGCGCTCATCCTGAAACCACTGATGATGGCTGCCGTCGATGTGCAGCATCATCCCCGGCAGTGGACGCCGCTCACGCCGCTTGCGATGCACCCCTCGCCTGGCCTTGCGCTTCACCAGGCCGGCTGCCTGCAGGGTCTGCTTCACCCACGTGTAGCTCAACCCGATCTGATGTTCCTCGCCGAGCTTCTCATGAAAGTGCCGCACGTTCAGATCGAAGTACCTGTCCCGGTACAGGCTCAGAACCTCTTCCGCCTGCTCCTTCGGCACTCGCCTGCTGCTTGGCTTACGCCGTCGCCGGTCCAGTAGTCCCTGGTAGCCTTGCTCCTCATAGCGCTTCCGCCATCGCCGCATCTGCCGCTCGCTGATGCCGATCAACTCCGCGGCCTGCCACCACTTAATCTTCCCCGCGGTGGCTCGCAACAACACTTCCTGCAACTTCATCGCCCGCTCCGCCGCGGTCCTCGGATAGATCTCCATGCTCTCGCGCATGGCTCCATCCTCACCGCCCGTTAAGCGGACACTTCACTTGCTAAAAACACCGGACATATTATGTGCTAACGACAGTGGCCTACTCGGAAGTTTCAACTTTGACAACACCTCGCGGCAGGTGTTGACCAACTGGTTATTTCCGAGTAGGCGGTGACTCGACCAGAACCCAGAATTCAGCCTTGGCGCTTCGATGACTATATTGGCGATTATGTGTGAATTAAGAAAACACTCCAGGCTACATGAGCGTTTGCCACTTCTTCCTGATCGGGATTTCCTGACTACGGCCGATGAAGCGGCAAAACGAATTTGGGCGCGAAGGGGGACAAACGGGTCCAGAGCAGACCGTTGACACTTAGGGAAATTGGCGAGTACCATCGCCAACCGAACTGCGGAACTCTCTGGAAGGGAAGCTTATGTGCCAGGTCAAACGACGTTCGTTTCTCGGCTTGTCCGCCGGGATCTTGGGAGGCGGTCTGATTGCGGGCAAAACGGACCACGGTTTCCTGAACGGCGGTCAGGACGCGCCGGGCGGCGTACACCACCATATCCACGCGGTTTCGGTGATGACGGAAACCGCCAACCGTTTTCTGGCCGCGCTCAGCCCGGAGCAGCGGGCTAAGGCAACCTTTCAATTCAGTGACGACGAGCGCATGAACTGGCACTTTATCCCCAAGGAGCGCAAGGGGCTGACGTTGGGCGAAATGAGCCCCTACCAGAAGCACCTGGCGAGCGCGCTGTTGGCGGCCGGACTGAGCCAGACCGGCTACATTAAGGCCGTCACCATCATGAGCCTGGAAGACGTGCTGAAGGCGCTGGAGAACGATAACGGCGAGCGCCGCAATCCGGAGAAATATCACTTCACGGTGTTCGGCACGCCATCCGACACGGGAACCTGGGGCTGGCGTATCGAGGGACATCACCTAAGCCAGAACTATACTGTGGCGAGCGGACAGGTCGTGGATGGGCCGAGCTTCTTCGGCTCCAACCCCGCCGAAGTGCGACAGGGGCCGCGCAAGGGACTGCGGACGCTGGCCGGCGAGGACGACCTGGGCTTCGAGGTGATTCATGCGTTGGATGAGCCGCAGCAGAAGATCGCCATCGTCGATCCGAAGGCGTATAGCGATATCCTGACGGCGGCCAGCAGGAAGGCGGCGCTACAAGGGCAGCCCTCGGGGCTTCCGGCGGCGAGGATGAACGGTAGGCAGTTCGACGCGCTGCGCGCGCTGGTGGAACTGTACGCATACAATCTGCCGGATGAGCTGGCGGAGCGGCGCATGGATCAGATCAACAAGGCCGGGCGCAATGTTTACTTCGCCTGGGCCGGCGGCATCAAACCGGGCGACCTGCACTATTACCGCGTACAGACGTCTTCGTTCTTGATCGAATTCGACGACACGCAGGATAACGCCAACCACATCCACTCAGTGTGGCGCGACTTCAACGGCGACTTCGGCGGAGACCCGTTGAGGGCGCATTACGAAACCAGTCATGGGAGCGTTCACTCAATTGTTTGATCGGATGAGTGGATAGCCTCTGGCATCACGGACGGTTTGGGTGCGGAGAGAATGGCGCAATGTCCTCTCATCCGTGGAACTCATTTGGCTTGTCTTGGTCCCTGAGATGATCGAGGTTAGCTGCACGGTCTTTGGTCCTCGCTGGAGTGAAATAAGGAAGTTGAGCTTCGGTTGCTGCCAGCAGCCCAACGCGCTCATCGAGCTTGAATGAAGTGCGTCTTTATGAATTCCGCTTGGATAGTGGACCACCCGGAAATTACTATTAAGTACACAGCTGAGAGGGAGAGCATTCCGCATACGCTCACTTCCTCCGCGATTAGTACCGGTAAACGGTCTTCTGTTAACTGAAGCCAGTCGCCCCGATCTCGGTGACGGCTCGGGTCTGTTGGCAACCATTGAACCAATGGTCATTTCCGGAGAGAAACAAACGGAACAGCTGCCTCACCCCACTACAATAAGTCCATCGGTAAAATGCCTGGGCCATTGTCTTCAAATCAAGAGGGCTTCATCCTTCGCTGGCAGAGATCGTCTGCCTCCGAGCGGGCAAACTACGCCCTGTTCCTCTCGGAACTTTGCGATTTTCTCGATCTGCCGCGACCCCAACCCAGCCAAGCCGATGAAGACGCCAACGTCTACGTAATCGACAAAGCCGTTTACTACATAGAGCTCGACGGCTCCACGACGACGAACTTCATCGACCTCTATAAGCGGAACTGCTTTGTCCTGGAAGCGAAGCAAGGAAGCAATCCCAAACAGGAAGTGCTATTTGAGTTGGCTTTGCCCGAGCCCAAGCGAAAGATGAAACGGGGTACCGCTGTGCGTGGAACGCGAGGATGGGATGCTGCCATGCTTGCGGCACGCGGACAGGCGGAGCGCTATGCCAAGGCACTCCCCGCGTCAGAGGGTTGGCCACCCTTTCTCATCGTGGTGGATGTCGGCCATTCGATAGAGTTGTTCGCCGACTTCTCCCTCACCGGAAAAGCCTACTTGCCGTTCCCCGGGCCCGAGAAACTTCCGCATTCTTCTGGAGGAGCTTGAGCAGCCCGACATTCGCGAACGGCTGCGTGCGGTCTGGCTTGACCCTCACTCGCTCGACCCCTCTCGCGAACGGGCAAGGGTCACGCGTGAGGTCGCCGGCAAGCTTGCCATTCTGGCGCGCAACCTGGAGCTGAAATACACGCCCAAAGAGGTAGCGGAATTTCTCACGCGCTGCATCTTCACGTCCTTTGCCGAGGATATTGGCCTCCTGCCCGAGCGCGCGTGGCTCGATCTGCTCGAAAGCCTCCGCGACGACGAAAAGAATTTCCCGCCCATCGTCGAGTCCCTCTGGAAGACGATGAACGATGGCGGCTTCTCTCCGATCCTGCGGAGAGACGTTCTCCAATTTAACGGCGGCCTTTTCGAATCCACCCGCGCTCTCCCGTTGACGGGCGATCAGATCTACCTTCTCATCGAAGCCGCCAACTCGCGATGGCGCGATGTGGAGCCGGCCATCTTCGGCACCTTGCTGGAACGAGCTCTGGACCCAGATGAACGCCACGCACTGGGAGCGCATTACACACCGCGAGCCTACGTTGAACGTCTTGTGCTGCCCACTGTCGTTGAGCCCCTGCGCGACGATTGGCGCAGCACACAGGCAGTCATCACCAAACTATCGGCTGCCGGCGACCAGGATGGTGCAATCGAAGCGGTTCGTCATTTTCATAAGCAGCTCTGCTCCGTCCGCGTACTCGACCCGGCATGCGGAAGTGGAAACTTTCTCTACGTTGCTTTGGAGCACATGAAGCGCCTCGAAGGTGAAGTGCTGGATGCATTGCACGCGCTCGGCGAGTCCCAGCAGGCTTTGGAGCACACCGGATTGACCGTCGATCCACATCAACTGCTGGGCATTGAGGTGAATCCGCGCGCTGCGGTCATCACTGATCTTGTGCTCTGGATCGGCTATCTCCAGTGGCATTTCAAAACGCGAGGGGATGTACAGCCGCGCATTCCGGTCATCCGGAACTTTCACAACGTCAAGGAAGCCGACGCGCTCATTACCTGGACCAGGCGGGAACCGGCCATCGATGAGCAGGGGGGCCCGGTCACCGTCTGGGATCGCGTCACCCTGAAGGAGCACCCAACCACTGGCGAAAAGGTGCCGGACGAGTCGGCGCGCGTTCCCGTGTACGAATACTCCGACGTGAAGAAGTCAAAATGGCCCGACGCCGATTTCGTGGTCGGCAACCCTCCGTTCATTGGCGGCAAAGACATCCGTGCGTCGCACGGCGACGGCTACGCATTTGCAATCCGAAACGCGTACGATGAAGTTCCCGAGAGCGCCGACTTCGTCATGTACTGGTGGCAGCGGGCCGCCGAGCTTGCGCGCGCCGGAAAGCTGCGGCGATTCGGATTCGTCACCACAAACAGCATCACCCAGGTATTCGATCGCAGGGTCGTGGCCCAAAACCTCAACGCGACGAAGGACCCTCTTTCGATCGTCTTCGCCATTCCCGATCACCCATGGCTCAAGGCGCTCTCAGACGAAGAGGAGGCCGCGACTCGCCATGCCGCCGTCCGCATTGCCATGACCGTGGGAGAGCGCGGGGAGCACCAGGGCCATCTTTACAGGGTCACGAGCGAAGGCGACGCCAGTTCAGAGGGCACAGCCGTCGAGCTGGCGGAACGGACAGGGCGCATCTTCGCCGATTTGCGGATTGGAGTCGATGTTTCTGCGGCGCAGCCTCTAAGGGCGAACGAAGATCTGAGTTGCAGAGGAGTTTCGCTGCACGGTGCAGGCTTCATCGTCACGCCGGAAATCGCCGCCTCACTCGGATTGGGCCGTATCGATGGCTTGGAACAACACATCCGCCCCTATCTGAACGGTCGCGACCTGACGGGAACGTCACGAAATGTTATGGTCATCGATCTCTTCGGACTCAGCAGCGAAGAGGTGCTGAAATTCTACCCCGAGGTCTACCAATGGGTTAGAGACCGCGTAAAGCCGGAACGCGATGCGAAGGTCAACCAGACCCCCGATTCGCGACAGTACGCGGAGAGATGGTGGCTTTTCGGGAAGGTGCGGGCGGAACTGCGGTCTGCCCTTAAGGGTCTTCCACGCTTTATCGCAACGGTCGAAACCGCGAAGCACCGTGTCTTCGTGTTTCTGAATGCTAGCGTCCTGCCAGACAACATGCTCGTCAATATCGCCAGCTCGGACGCATTTCATCTCGGCGTACTCTCCAGTCGAGTCCACGTATGCTGGGCACTGGGTGCTGGCGGGACTCTTGAGGACAGGCCGCGTTACAACAAGACCCGCTGCTTCGACACGTTCTCGTTCCCAAATTGCACAGACGCACAGAAGGATGCGATTCGCGGCGTCGCCGAGCGTCTGGATGCACACCGCAGGCGCCAGCAGGATCTTTTTCCCGAACTGACCCTCACCGGAATGTACAACGTCCTCGAAAAGCTCCGTGCCCGAGAGGAATTGACCCTTGAAGACCGCTCCATCTACGACGCTGGACTCGTAGGAGTGTTGCGCGAACTCCACGACGAATTGGATGCGGCTGTTTTTGCCGCCTATGGCTGGCCCGTCGACCTCACGGACGAAGAGATTCTGGGCAATGTCGTCTCCCTGAATGCGCAGCGCAGCGCGGAAGAGCGCTCCGGGGTCGTTCGCTGGCTGCGTCCCGAATACCAGGCGCCGAACGAGTTGCTGGTCCAGACCACTCTGGCGGGCATGGCGCCTGTCGAGGGCCCGGCCCCCGCGCGCCGCAAGCATCCATGGCCGGCGACCCTGCCGGACCAGGTGCGGGCGGTCAAGGATGCGCTGCGTGCCACGCCGATGCAGAACGTGCAGCAGATCGCGGCAGGCTTCAAGCCCGCCAGCCGGACGCGTGTTGCTGAAATCCTGGAGACGCTGACGGCGCTGGGACAGACGCGCCAGGTCGGAGACCGATATTCCCTGTAATGAAGGGCAGTCAAGCAGAGCAGATGGTGCAGTCGTTTACTGTGACAGCTGAGAACGGGCGAGGGCCGGGTACTGATGAGCGCGAGATCTGATCGGTGGAACGAGGGTGTTCCGGAGGATCTATTGCCGGCAATCAACAGTTTGCGCAAGTCGCTCGTCGATGCGCATTGGAAATGCGGGCGCGTTACGGAAGTGGTTTTGTTATGGGTTGCTCCATCCTGGAGAAAGGGTGGCCGAAGCAAAGGAGCACGAACTAGCGCTGGCGCAGTTGAAGGGTATTGTGGGACCGATCAAGACGGCATCCTTTCTCAGCTATCTCAAGATAGGAACCGCTCCGGCGTTCTTCTACGCCATGTTCGAGCTGTACAAAGCGGGAGTAACGACGCAGGCAATCGCTGCCTTCAGGGATCTCATAGAGATCGGCAGGACTCACGAGAAGCGTTTGGGAAAACCTCACATTCAGTGGGCGCACGATCTTTCCATTGAGTTCGCTAAATTGTTTGCAAATTGCGTCAGGATGTGGGTCCGCGACGTGTGCGATCTTCAGGATGGCGATATTGACTTCGATTCAAAAGAGCCGGACGCCTTGATCATGGGAAGAACCTGGTGTGCTCCCCTGCTAGTCGTAATGCGGCCCTCTAAGGCAATGCCATACGATCTGCAGCGTGTTTGGGATCGAACGGATCGTGAAACGAGTCGGAGTTGGCTGACTGCCTTTGCGGATGAGTTCTCTCTTCACATCGAAGTTCAGATAAAGAAACTTGCAGGCGAGGAATCTGTAAAACTAGCAAAGCAACCCACGCCAACTCCAGCCCATGACCCAGCCGTCAAGAGTGCTGATAGGCCACCACAGGGAGCTCCGGTTGAACTACCCCAAGAGAAGCTGAAGGTCAGGCGGGAGTACCGCAAGCTCAAGTTGGAAGAGCGGAACAAGAGAATGCGGCTCGAATTCAAGAGACTCGAGAAGCGGAAGCCGGGCATGTCGATGGTCTGGTATTCCCAGCAGTTGTCCAAGGGCGAAATCTCCGACGGGCTGGACGCGGAAACGATCAGAAAAATCATTCGCAGATAGAAATGTTGGGTAAGAACGAATTCGCCCAAGTCACTCTGACAATCCCCGGTATTTATGCACGTGCTGGCAGAGCGTATGTCTTGGGCGGCGTACGAGCACGCTCACGCATGATTCTCGCAAACTTATGATTTATAGATATTTACGTTCTGGCGTCTGGGCGAGTGAGCCCCCTTTTATCGCCCAATTCGCCCAGCTAGGTTGTGTCCATGCGGTTCCGATACCACCCAGCGAGGTTCAACAATGTCTGAGACAATCCAGCGCCTGAAAGCCATTCTGCAGGCCACAGGACTATCCCGCTCCTCCATCTACTTACGTATCTCACAAGGGCTATTCACCCGTTCTGTCAGTCTGGGAGGTCGGGCAGTCGGATGGCCCGCCAGCGAAGTCGCAGCCCTGAATGCAGCGCGGATTGCCGGGCGAACCGATTCCGAAATCCGCCAGATTGTTCGGCAACTCGAAGCTGCCCGGAAATCCATTCGGTCAGCGTGGGGTGAGCTGGATGGCCAAACGAATAGCTAATCATCAACTGGTCAAGTTGCACCGGAATTACACGGTGGATGATATTTCCCGACTTCTCGGCGTTCACAAGAACACTGTCCGAACGTGGATCAAAGAGGGACTCCCCGTATGCGACCGCCTCCGCCCACTTCTGGTTCTTGGATTTGAACTGCAGACCTTCCTAAGGTCTCGACGCGTCAAGAACAAGAGACCGTGCAAGCCTGACGAACTTTACTGCTTCAGGTGCCGGACACCGAGGACTGCAGCCGGCGGAATGGCCGATTGCACCTTCGAGACCGGTAAAGTCGGGATGCTGCAAGCGATCTGCCCGGTCTGCTTTTGCATGATGAATCGCAGAATCAATAGAGCGCAACTCGACAGCTTCGCTTCCATTCTTACGATTACGCAAACGAGGGCCCCGGAACAAGTAAGCAATACAACGCAAGCCAACGTGAGTTGTGACTTCGAGAATGGAGCATGAGAGCATGAGAAAGCACTGCGCCAGCAACGAACGAATCAAGCGTCACTACTTCGGTTATTTGCAGGAGGCGAAGCGGCATTCTGGGCCGACTGTGGACGCAGCTGCCAAAGCCATCCACCTGTTTGAGGAATACACACAGTATCGCGATTTCAAGGCCTTCCACTTTCAACAGGCGATTGGCTTCAAGCGCCAACTTTCGGAACGGGACGGAATCAGGAGCGGCGAGAGGCTCAGCAAGTCCACGGTCTTCGCGACGCTTCGTGCACTTCGCTCCTTCTTCCAGTGGCTGGCATGGCAGCCAGGCTACAAGTCAAGGCTGCGGTATGCGGACGCCGAATACTTCAACTTGTCTGAAAAGGACAGCCGCGTTGCTACGGCACGCCGTGAGAGGGAGACCCCAACCGTCGAACAGATTCAGCATGTTCTAGCAAGGATGTCTTCGGCCACGGAAGTCGATCGGCGGAACCGGGCATTGATCGCCTTCACGTTGGTTACTGGAGCCCGAGATAGCGCGATCGCCTCGATGAAGCTAAAGCATGTCGATCTGGTGGAAGGTCGAGTGATCCAGGACGCACGAGAAGTCAGGACCAAGTTCTCAAAGACATTCACGACGTACTTCTTTCCTGTCAGCGATCTGGCCCTGGGAATAGTGCGTGAGTGGGTGGATTATCTCCGCACGGTCAAACTCTGGGGGAACGATGACCCGCTATTCCCCACTACGAAAATTATCAATGGCAGCCAACGGCAGTTTGTGGTGGCTGGACTCGATCGATCGCATTGGAACGATGCCAGTCCCATCCGGGCGATTTTCAAGACAGCTTTCCAGAGTGCAGGTTTACCGTACTTCAACCCACACAGTTTTCGCAGCACTCTTGTGCGTTGCGCAGAAGAGCTCTGCCAGAGCCCCGAGGAATTCAAAGCCTGGAGCCAGAACCTGGGGCATGAACAGGTACTCACGACGTTCATGAGCTACGGGAAAGTGCAAACTCACCGGCAAGGCGACATCATCAAAGCACTCGGAAAGCCTCGTGGATTTGGAGGAGGAGCAACGCCCGAGAATCTGGCGCGTGGACTCTCATTACTCCTCGAACAGCAAGGCATCAAGATTGCAGCGAACGACATCATGCCGACTCGCGAATCGTGATTACCTTGCCACCCTGCCGGGTCCGGTCGAGGAAGTTCGCCCAGTCTTGCATCATCTTTGCGCGAGGCTCTAGATAGAGTGCGTGGTTGTACGCCGCTGAGACGGCATTGCGCGGGGCGTGTGCGAGCTGCAGCTCGATGTGATCGTGGTTGTAGCCCTGTTCGTGGAGGATCGTTGAGGCGAGGCCGCGGAAGCCGTGGCCGGTCATGCGGCCTTTGAAGCCCATTCGCTCAAGCGCCTTCAGAATGGTCATGTTGGACATCGGCTTCCTGGGGTTCTGTTCGCCAGGGAAAACAAGCTCGTGGTTACCAGAGAGGGTCCGCAATAGCTCGAGCACTTCGATGGCCTGGAATGAAAGCGGGACGATGTGTGGGGTCTTCATCTTCATGCGGGTGGCAGGAATTGACCACCGTCTAGCTTCAAGGTCGAACTCTTCCCAGCGTGCACCGATCAGTTCACTGGTTCGGACAAAGTTGAGCGCCATGAGTTTGATGGCCAGCCTGGTCAACTGCCTTCCCTCGTAGACTTCAATCGAACGGAGCAGCGCCGGAAGCTCCTTGACATCAATGCGCGCCATGTTGGTCGTGCGTGTGGGCTTCAGAATGTCCGATGGACGGACTTCTGCAGCAGGATTGCGCTTGCTGTAACCGTGCGCCACTGCATAGCGGAAGACCATGCCCACGATCTGAAGAATCCGCTTAGCCATGTCCGAGGCTCCGCGGGCTTCAATCCCTTTGCCGAGCTGTACAAGCTCCATCGGCTCCACTTCAGCAATAGGTCTGGCTCCCAGAACCGGGAAGACATTCACCTTAAGGCGACTCCGGGTTGTTGCGGCATGGCGCGCGCTCTTGTTCCCCTGCCAATGCTCCAGCCACAACTCTGCGATCCTCTCGAAGGAGTGCTCCGTGGCTACCTTGACCGCAGTCTTTTCGGCCATCCGCTCGGCCATGGGGTCGATGCTATTGGCCAACCGCCGTCGTGCTGCATCACGGCGTTCACGAGCGTCAGCCAGGGAAATCTCGGGGTACCGCCCCAGGGCCATAAGCTTCTCAGCGCCGTCGAAGCGGTATTTCCAGCGCCAGAGCTTGCCGCCAGCCGCGGTGATGAGAAGGTGCAGTCCGCCGCTGTCGGAGAGCTTGTACGGCTTATTGGCGGGTTTGGAACGGCGGATCTCTGTATCGGTCAAAGCCAAGGCACATACCCCCAGGATTTGCCCGGAGATGGAAAATACCCCCACCTCCGGAAAATCTACCCCCAGTTCTACCCCCACCAGGGATCGGCTTTCACGATACGCTCTTGGACACAAAAAGACAAAAATCGCTTAATCTTCAGTGACTTATCTTGATTCTCTGGACCGTCTGGGTTGTCTTAAAATCGATATATGGTGGGCGCTGCAGGATTCGAACCTGCGACTTCCACCGTGTGAAGGTGGCACTCTACCGCTGAGTTAAGCGCCCCTGGGTGGGGGTCGGCGCGGGCGCGCCGGTGGGGCATCCCGTAGGTTAGAGTATCACCAGCGAACCTTTACGGCCAAACCGAAGTGCCCGGTTTTCGGGTCGCGCGGCCGCCGTTGGAGATTGATGTTCTGGCGTTTACGACCAACCCGCAAGAGCCGCGAGTCTACCCCGGATGACGAGGCTGTCTGGCCGCTTCGTTCTGGGGCCGAGCGAGGTCGAATTTGCGGCGACTGGCCCCGCCGTCGCGTCCGGTTCCGGACCATCGCGCTCTCCGGGCACTATTTTCCCTTTTCTGTCAACGCGGTCCGGGGGTGATCGTCCCGGTTCGAGGCCGGAGGAGGCGGCAGGGCCCGTCCAGGACGGAAACGACTTAAAATCCGCGAAATCCACCTTCGAAACGTCCAATCAACCGCAACCTTCTGCCGGAGGAAGGGTTCCAGAAGATATGGCAACCCTGGTCCTGGACAATCCGGCACTGGGAGCGAGCGGGGCGCAGCGTCCGGGCGCAATTCCGGACCCGGCTCGCGAAAACTACGCTCATGACGAATCGAGCGATGCCGCCTTCATGTTGCGCGTGGCGGCGGGCGATGAGTCGGGCTTCAATTACCTGGCGGGGAAATACCACCGGGCGATGATCAGTTTTCTTTTCCGGATGGTGCGCAACCAGGCAGTAGCCGAAGAATTGGCGCAGGAGGTTTTCCTGCGCGTTTACCGCTCGCGCGAAAGCTATCGGGCAGAGGCCAAGTTCACCACCTGGCTCTACCGGATCGCGACGAACCTGGCGGTGAATCACGCGCGCGATACCGGCACGAGCGTTCGGCGCAGACTGTATATCTGGACGCTCCGGACGAGGAGACAGGCACCACGCCGGATGTGGCCGACGATGAACTGACGGTGGAGCAGCGCATGTTGCGCGATGAGCGGATGGCCGCGATTCGGTCGCATGTGATGGCGCTGCCGGAACGTCAGCGGATGGCGGTATTGATGCACAAGTATCAGGGAATGGATTACAGGCAGATCGGAGACGTGCTGAAATTGAGCGAGTCGGCGACCAAGTCGCTGCTCTTTCGCGCCTACCAGACGCTGCGAGACAAACTGAAGGATTTTGTGTAAAGGAAAAGCCGGGCAACACCGGCAGGGAGCGGGGTGGTACCGATGGAATCGACCATGAACAAATGCACCGGGATGGAAGCGAAGCTGGCGGATATGCTGCTCGATCCTGAATCGGCGCCTGCCAAGGTGAAGACTCATGTTGCGGAGTGCGACTCCTGCCGCAAGGAGCTGGAAGAGCTGCGCGCGACCATGACCGTTGCTCGATTCGTGGACCGCGCCGGAGCCGAGCCCGTACTTCCTTACCCGGCTGGGTGCGCGGATGCGCGAAGAACGCGAAGCGCCGCCGCAAGGCTGGCTGGAGCGCCTGCGCGCTCGCTTTGCCTATGGTCCTTCAGTGCACGCACAGCCGCTGGCCGCTATGGCGCTCACAGTCATGCTGCTGATAGGCGGCGGCGCATACCTGGGAGTGACCAACCTGGAACAGCCGCGCGCCGACAAGTGAGGCCGCGGTGGTTCACGATCTGCAGACGCTCGACAGCAACGCGCAGCTTCTGGATCAGCTTGAAGCAATGTCAGACAATTCCAACAACGGAGACACGCAGTAACAAAACTCGATCGGTGGGGGCCGAGAACGATGAACGGGATAGTTAGCACAGGGATCGCGAAGACAGCGCGGCCTGCGGTCTTTGCCGCAGTCCTCACTGCGGCTCTGTGCTTGCTCCCCCTGGCGGCGCTCGGACAGCACCCGAATAACGCGCACCAGAACTCGCACCCTGCGCCGGCCCCGCATTCTTCAGCGCCGCACCAGCAGTCCGCTCCCCAGTATTCGCGGCCTCAGGGCGGTTCCAATCAGAACCCGCAACACCCGCAATACAACTCGCCGTGGGCCGGCCAGACCCATCCGGCGTCACCCGCGCCGGCCAACCCCGGCCTGCGCCAGCCGCAGACGAATCCCCAGGCGGGTGCGCGCGGCAACTATCCCGGCGCGACCTACCCGGGCCAGGGCTACTCGAGACCGGGCTTGGCTCAGCCGAACAACGCGCGGCCCACCTATCCGCAGACGCTTTACGCGCCGCCCGGCCACCTGGGCGCGTGGCTCAACCAGAATCGCAATTTGCCGGTGCAGGATCAGGAACGCATGCTGCGCACCAGCCCTGCCTTCAAGGGTCTTCCGCAGGGTGATCAGCAGAGGCTGGTGCAGCAATTGCACGAGGTCAACCAGATGCCTGATGCGCAGCGCCAGCGCCGACTGGCCCGCGCAGAGAATCTTGAGCATCTCTCGCCGCAGGATCGCGCACAGGTGAACCAGTCCGCGCGCCGCTGGACCACCCTTCCGCCCGACCGTCAGACCACGATGCGAAACGCCTTTCGCGATCTGCGTTCCGTTCCGCCTGATCAGCGGCCCACGGTGCTCAACTCCAACCGCTATCAGAATCAGTTCAGCCCGGAAGAGCGAGGCATCCTCTCCGACATGCTGCGCGTCGAGCCCTACGAGCCACCGCAATAGCCGCTCACACCTTCAGTCCTTGAACAAGCAAGTCGACAAGCTTGTTGACGTAGGCCCGATCGGTATCTCGCAAGGCGGCGTATTCGCTGACTTCGATAATCCGAATCCGCGGATCTTTCAGGAAGACGCCCAGCACCTCCGCAGCCTCGGATAAGCTCATCCCTTCCGTGTGGGGGAAGTAGGCCGCAGGCAAGTCCTGCTTTCGCAGGACGTCGATATCGAAATGGAGCAGCACCGGGGCGGACTCCGGAATCGCCTGCAGAGCCAGGCGCGCTGCTTCGCGCGGCCCTGATCGCCGCACGTCAGCCAAAGACATCGAACCTGTTCCCGGTTGCTTCGATCGCGAAGGATTGCTCCAGCCGAAGACGGTTACCTGGGATGGCCTGAGCGGCGGGCCTGTCCAGAAGGGCGAATCATGCGTCAGGAGCCAGACTGCACAGGACGCCGCGCTTTGGCAGCGACCGGATTCAGGGGCCGCATCGTCGAAATCGCCGTCGACGTAGAGGACATGAACTTCCTGTCCAGAAGCGCGCATCAACGCCTCCGTTGTTCCGATCACCACACTGCAATCGCACCCGATCAGCAATGGAATCTGATTCGGCTGCCGTAAGAGTGGTGCGATTCGGTCGCTCACGCATTCCCATGCAATGCGGGGAGCGGGCCAGTTCCTGATCGGAGGGACCGAATGATGCGGAAGGTAGCTCGGAATCGTCACATCGCCATCGTCGACCGCCTTGCAGCCAGCCCCCTGCAGGCGCGCGAGCAGTTGAACCTCCCGATAGGCCTGGGCGTCATTCTCATTGCCGGGGACCAGTGAGCCGGCCCGCAAGGGCACTCCCAAAATGCGATAAGTGCGCTCGCTCGCCACTGGCACTGTCTCTCCATAGCCGCGAGTTGGCATCGCGAAAAGCCGTGCTCCAATCGCGGCAGCCATACTCATCAGGAATTGCCTGCGTTTCATGAGTGATCAGATTCTACGGCGTCCATACGCGCGACGCCGGAAAGAAGTGGCAACGCGGCCCGATCTTGGCGCCAGACGCCTTCCGCGATCGCGTCGGCTGAACGTCATTGGGTCAGGCCAAGTCGACTCTCAGTGTGCCTCCAGCGCTCGTCGTGCTATTCTCCGAGTCTGCGTTCGCCGCCTCTTACCGAACCGGTACGCAGCCTATCGGGAAAACGCATTGGGAATGAGCGAAGCGGTGTGGTCACACCGGATTTGAGATTTGAGAGGATACCCCCTCTTCCATGAATCGACTTAGCCCCTGGCAAGACGTCCCCAGAATCTCCGTCGCGATCTTTTTCGTTGCGGTGTTCTTTATCTTTGCGACGCTGGGGTTTGTGAACGACATCACCGACATGGGGCGCCAACCTCCTCTGCGCTTCTGGATGAGTGTCGTGCTCTCCGGCCTGTTCGCTGTCTCTTACGCCGCCACAGGCGTGATATTGCGATCCCGATTCTGGATGGCACTCCTGCCCATGTTTATCCTGCAGACCGTCATCATGTATTTGCTCGCCAACTGGCTTCCAGAGGCACCTCGGTCTGCTCAATTGAACGCACCCGAGACTAATCGTCTCGAGAGCCGGCTCCGGTTCGATGGCGTTGCAACCACGGCGGCTGTGTTTATCGGCTATGCGGGATTCGTCTTTGTTTTCGTCTCGGAAAGCCGGCGTCACATTCGCATCCACACTGAGAAAGTCATACTCGATGCCGAGATGGCTGCTGCGCGCGAAGTCCAACAGGTCATTCTGCCTGCGCATGGCGATCACTTTCCCGGCTACACAGTGGACGCGGTCTACCAGCCAGCGCGACAGGTGGGGGGCGATTTCTTCCAGACGCTTCCCGACGGCGATGGCGGAATGATCGTCGTGGTCGGCGACGTTGCCGGGAAAGGCCTTCCCGCCGCCATGATGGTCTCCATGCTTGTCGGCTCCATTCGCACCGCGGCAGAAGACACCCGGGATCCGGTCCTGCTGCTCCGTAAGCTCCACGACCGCCTCATCGGGCGCACCTGCGGCGGATTTTCTACGGCCCTCGCCGCGCACATCGCTCACGACGGCATCGTCAACATCGCCAACGCCGGCCATTTATCCCCTTACCTTGACGGCCGCGAGATCGAACTCCCCGGCGCACTGCCGCTCGGAATCGACAGCGGCGGGCAATACCTGGCCAGCAGCTTTGAGCTTCGGCCCGGCAGTCGCCTCACCTTCTACACCGACGGCGTCGTCGAAGCACAGAACCAGCATGGGGAGCTGTTTGGCTTCGACCGCGCCAAGGCAATCTCCACCAGGACAGCCGCTGCAATCGTTGCAGAGGCTGTGCAATTCGGCCAGTCCGACGACATCACGGTAGTGACAATCGAACGTCGTGCAACCGGCGACGCGTCGTCCGCCCCCTTGGGAAAGACATCCGTCCTGGCGTCCGCATAGCCAGCGCCGCAACAGCCTACTCAGCGGCTGAGTTCAACCGGCGCCCGAAGCCGAATATCGCGTGACGAAGCTCCCACCTGGATCTCAAACGTTCCCGGCTCCGCTACCCACGTCTTTGTCTCGGGGCTCCAGTAGGAGAACGCCGACCGGTCCAGCTTCATCTGCACTGTCTTCGTCTCGCCCGGCTTCAGCTCCACGCGACTGAAGCTCTTCAGTTCATGTGCCGGCCGGTCGATCTTCGAGTGGCCATCGTGCACGTAAAGTTCCACGACCTCTGCCCCGGCGCGCTTCCCCGTGTTCCGCACATGCAGGCTCACTTCAACGGGTTGTTCACCCGCTGCCTTGTTGGGCTTCACCTGGAGCCCGCTGTACTCGAATGTGGTGTAGCTCTGCCCAAACCCAAACGGAAATTGCGGCTCCACATCTTTGCTGTCGTAGTAACGGTAGCCGACATAGATCCCCTCGGCGTAGTTCACCACAAGGTCTTGTCCCGGATAGTTCTTCGCGGCGGGCGAATCCTCAAATTTCTTTGGCAGTGAAACCGGCAGCTTGCCTGATGGGCTCGCATCGCCAAACAGAATCGACGCCAGCGCGTTCCCGCCTTCCTGCCCGCCATACCACATGTCCAGCAGCGCAGGCGTCGAGTCGATCCACTTCGTCATGGTCACCGGGTCGCCGGTGTTCAGCACCACAACCGTATGCGGATTCGCCTTCTCCACCGCTGCAATCAGCTCGTCCTGCCCCGCGGGCAGATCCATTGTCTTCACATCGAAGCTCTCTCCCTCGTTCTTGAAGTAGCGACCCACCACTACGACCGCAACATCGGCCTTCGATGCCGCATCGACGGCTTCCTGCAGCGCTTTGGCGCGTGCCTCCGGCGTGTCCTGTGCCGGATCCTCACCATCCATGCCCACTCCCAGCGCCGAGGTCACCTGGATCCCACTCCCGGCGCGCTTTCGAATTCCTTCGAGGGGAGTGACAGCGTACTTCGGCCGAACCAGAGAACTGCCTCCGCCGCCCGTCCGTGCCACCACGGCGTTCGGTCCGATCACCGCGATCGTTTTCACTTTCGCTGGATCCAGAGGCAACAGTGCGCCTGCGTTCTTCAGCAGCACGATGCCCTCCGTCGCTGCCTCGCGCGCCAGGGCTTGCTGTTCCTGTGTGTCCACATCGCCGAGCGCTGTGTGAGGAAATTCGAACAAGCCGCTCAGAAAGATCACGCGCAGGATCCGGCCAACGTTGTCGTCAATCGTCGCTTCTGTGATGTGTCCCGCCTTTACTTCGGCCAGCACCTTCTCTGCAACCAGCCATCCGTCGCCGTTGCCCGATGCCTGCGTGGCTGGCCGCTCCATCCATGTCTTGGCCGGCGGCCCGCCCGGCATCTCCAGATCCATGCCCGCATTCACTGTCGGAGTCGTGGAGTAAGTGCTGCCCCAGTCCGAGATCACAAATCCCTTGAAGCCGAACTCCTTCTTCAGCACATCGGTGAGCAGATACTCACTCTCCGCGCAGTGTATGCCATTGACCTTGTTGTAGGCCGACATCACGGTCCACACATCCGCCTGCTGGACGGCCGCTTTGAAGGCAGGCAGATAGATCTCGTGCAGCGTGCGCTCGTCGATCTTCGCGTCGATCCGGTGCCGCTCAAACTCCTCGTTGTTCGCCGCGAAGTGCTTGACGGACGGAATCACTCCCTCGCCCTGCACGCCGCGAATGTAAGCCACGCCGAGCTGAGCTGCAAGATAGGGGTCCTCCCCGTAGCCCTCGAAATTCCTTCCCCACAGCGGCACGCGGTTGATGTTCACCGTGGGACCGAGAATCATGTCGCGGCCCAGCGCTTTCACCTCCTGCCCGATGGCCTTTCCCTCGCGCTGCACCAGGTCGGTATTCCACGTGGCCGCCATCGCAACACCCGAAGGGAACGAAGTCGTCAGTACCTTCACCGGGTTGCTCGCAGCATTCGTGACGGCCGAACTGCCAGCCCACGAACGAACACCCATTGGCCCGTCGGCCATCTTGATCGCCGGGATTCCCAGCCGCGCAATCGGCGCCGACTCCATCCAGCCCGAGCCGGAGAGCATGGTCGCTTTCTCTTCGAGCGTCATGCGGCTTAGCAGGTCGGCCACGCGCTTTTCAACTGGAAGAGCAGCGTTTTTGTAAGGCGCATTCGCAGGAACGGCGGCGGGCTGATTCTGTGCCTGAACCAGTGCGGAATCGATAAGAAGAGAAAACAGGATCGTGGCAAAAAGGACATCAAGTCGGCGCATCAATCGTGGCTCCTGAGAATCGTGCGATTCTCTTCGGGGAAGTGCGCCAATGGTAGCGGATTGACGGCAGTTTCAACAAAGAGAGTTGCATTCCAGTGATTGAGACATCTTCCGGAAGCCTCTGCCGGGCCAGGCTTCCCGAATGGAAACCGGCGATCTTCGAAAATGCACGAGACATCTGAAAGGCGAATCTTGCACTCGGGTTTATTTGCGAGTATCTTCGTCGCCATTCAGCTTCAGCTGTCGGTTCCCTGTTCCCCACCAAAAAAGGCATGGAGGTTCGAATGAGCTCTCTGAGACTCTTAGTGGCATCTGCATCCATGGTCCTGATGGGTGCCTCTGCGATGGCCGCGCCACAACCCACCGTCGTCGTCGCCTGCTACAACCGCTTCACGGGCCTTGCCCGAATCGTGAATTCAGTCAGTAACTGTCTTCCCAATGAGAACGCACTTACCTGGAACGTGAGTGGCCCAACTGGCCCTGCAGGTCCCCAGGGAGTTCAGGGACCTCAGGGCCCAATAGGCCATCCTGGTCCAGCTGGACCTCAGGGAACAACCGGCCCGGCTGGTCCTTTAGGCGCCGCCGGTGCCACGGGCGCAGCCGGCCCTGCCGGCCCAACGGGTGCAGCCGGCCCCATTGGTCCAGCTGGTCCCACTGGCGCTGCCGGAACAGCTGGCCCCGCCGGTCCCGTCGGCGAAGTCGGCCCCGCCGGACCTTCAGGTCCCACTGGCCCTGCCGGCCCACAGGGTTCTGCCGGACCCCCCGGCACTGGTTCTGTTCCGGCAAATCTGACAACCCTGTCGAACGCAACCAGCACGGATGGCGTTTCTGCGACTGGCGCCCAGACCTACATGCACGAACAATGCAGCAACATGTATCTGGGAGATATCTATCTCTCGGCCAATGGTTATGGCCAGGACTCGTTGCCGGCTGACGGGAGGATTCTGGACATCAGTGGCCACACGGCGATCTTCTCACTGCTGAGTAATAACTTTGGCGGCGACGGCATTACCACGTTTGCGCTGCCCGATCTTCGCCCATTCACGCCAAAAGGACTGCAGTATTCGATCTGCGTAGAAGGGATCTACCCAACCAAGTTGTGAATCACGTCGATTCACCAGACTGCAGCGTGCGTCTTGCAGATCTATAGTCAGTCGTCTCTCATTGCCAAAGGCGAGCCGGAAATCTCCGGCTCGTCTTCCTTCGCGAAGAGCAGCCAGCCCGCGACCAGCGCAATAAGCGAAAGCCCCAGCCCGTCGCGGACACTGACATTCGCTCCCAACACAATTAGTCCCGCGACATTCGCCATCAGCGGCGCAATCAGAAATCGCGTGGACATGCGCGTGGCGGACATGCGCCGCATCAGCCAGAAGAGCAATAGCAATCCTGGGAACTCCACTACTCCCGACCAGACAAGGCCCGGTCTGAGCGTTTGCCAGTTCCATATGTGACGCTCGGCCAGAAAGCTTGCGACGGCAAGGCCAATTGCGGCCGCTCCACTTGTGATCGCCGCAACAGGTGCGATTGATTTTTCCGCGGCTTTGCCTGCCGCGCGGACGCCCCAGCAGTTGCCCGCGGCCGCACACGCTGTCGCCAGCACCACAGCGCACAACGCGAGTGCTGCCTCAAGCGATCCGGGAAGGTCGATCGGAAATATGCAGAGCGTTCCAGCGACCGCAACAAGCGCCGTCATCAAACCACGATTGCTTATCGCTTTTGCATCCTGGCTGATGTGAGGCTCAAAGACAACGGTGAAAACGGGCACGAGAGAGAAGACCGCCACGCGCGTAAAGTCCGTGATTCGGTGGCTCGCCAGGTGAATCAGCACGGCAGGTACAACGAAGAGTCCCAGGCCAGCAGCCACGCAATCGCCGACAGTTCGGCCTCGTGGCCATCGCAACCCGCGTGCCAGTGTAATCACGCTTGCCGAAATAGCGACGACAGAAAGCGACAGCGCCGCTAGCGCAAAAGGCTGCCGCGAGGATCGATCCGTTTCCAGTTGCGGCAGCAGATCGGCCCGCAACGCACCAAGAGCCCAGAGAAGAGACAGAAGAAGCAGCGCAGCAATCGGGGTAAAGCTCTTCTTCATCCGCAGGTTCTTCCATGCCGCCATGTCTCCGATCAAATCACAATCAGGAGCGGTCACCGTACAACGTATCCAGGTTGTCCGAGATCCAGGACCCGATCCACCGCCCCAATCCACCGCTAAGTTACAATGAATATTGGGCTGTCGCGCTTCGTTGGTGTCCTTCCTGGAAGCGCCGGAAAGCCAATCTTCCTGCGTATCCAACGCAAGCACAGCAAGGAGTTCTACCTTTATGGCGATTCCCGCCACTCAAATGCGTCCGGGCATGATCATCAAGCACAACGACCAGCTTCACCTGGTCTTCAAGGTCGAGCACCGCACGCCGGGCAATCTGCGCGCCTTCATTCAGGCCAAGCTTCGCAACCTCAAGTCGGGGGCGATGTTCGAGCACCGTTTCCGCTCCGCCGACGCCATCGAGAAAGTCGTAGTCGACGAAGTTTCAATGGACTTCCTCTACGCCGATGGGGACGACTACTACTTCATGAACCCCGTCGACTATGAGCAGACTGTGCTGAAGGGCACCACGCTTGGCGATGCGGTGGAATACCTGACTCCGAACCTGCAGATCAAGGTGAGCTACCACGATGGTCAGGCCGTGGGCATCGAACTCCCCAGCTTCGTTGAACTTACCGTGATCGAGACCGAGCCCGGCCTCAAGTCAGCCACCGCTTCGTCCGTAACCAAGCCCGCCAAGACTGAAACGGGTCTCGTCGTCCAGGTTCCTCCGTTCATCAATGAAGGCGAAAAGATTCGCGTCGACACAAGCGAAGGCGCCTACATGAGCAGAGCGTAATCTCTTTTTGTGGCATCCCGGGCCGGGGCAGAGTCCCCGGCCGCTCTGTTTGTGCCGGAAGATGCCGTGCTGAACCGGCCATAATCGACAAGTGAAGTCCCTTTTTTCGCGCAGTCATCGCCTCGTTGACCAAGTCATCGACCAGCTTTCGAAGCGCGCGCCGTCAAATCGATTTTGATTTGCATTTCGTGAGCCAGCCGCAACAGCTCAAGCGTCTCCGTGTGGCTCGCCTGAGCCAAGGCTTCGTCCATGGTCAGCCACGCATGTTGACGGGGTTCCTTGCGTGTCCTCTCTTCGAGGGCATGCATCAGGTAGAACTGGACATCTATCGATTCTCCGTTGGTATAAAACGAGACCTTCTTCAGGTCTGCTGTCACGCTTGCCCACACCCCGCTCTCTTCCACTACCTCGCGGACAGCCGTTTCCCGCATAGCTTCCCCAGCTTCGATATGTCCCTTCGGTAGAACCCACTCGTGCGGAGACTGTTTGGCTTGCACCAAAAGGTACCTCAAGATATTGCACTCCTTGCGGGTAACCACACCGCCTGCATGCGAAGGCCCCGGCTTCAGTTCGTAGCGGTATCCTTCCGGGCACTGGCTGTCTAACGTAATGATGTACCAATAAGCCTGATTTGTGGCCTTTAAGCGCTGCTCAACATACCTCCAAAACGCCAGGATCAACAGAAAGACATCTCCAGGCAAAAGTACCCGCCAGTTCCTTGTCCAAGCACAAGGAATCAGGACCAGCAACAGTAGGACAACAAGGCTTCGGAAGAACTTGGAATCCGCCTCGAAGCGCTCCACCCGGGCTATCGCGGCTTCATGATCGAACACCAACCTCGCCTTGCACCATTGGAACGCATTCACTGCAGATGCAGCCTTGGACGGACCAAGGTAATGCTCCTTGATCTTCACAGCCTGGCGAACTGCAGAATCGGCAGAGTCCTTGATCAATAGCACTGCCAGCCACCTCCAGCAAATCGCCGACAGCTTGTCCCCCTCGGCCAACCTCTTTATCTGTTCGTTGTAAGTTGCTTTCCGGAGGGGATCGTAGACAAAATCATCAAGGAGCAAGGAGCCCAGAAGGAAGATGAAATGTCCCAGCAGGTAGCTGCTGATGAGAAAGACAGCCCATCCTTCGGTGCCAGTGGGTTCAGGGGACCGACCTCCAGAGAGAACTGACCATGCAGCATCCTTGATCACGTATGTGAGTAGCATCCCCGGCAGAATCACCGAGAAAAAGTCGATCACCCCAATGAAGAACTTCTTCGGCTCCAGATCCATAGGGATAAGGCTCCTTAACTGAGTGGGACGCAATTCTGACAGAATTAAGCGTGCGCACTCCTCGTCAGAAGGCCCAGATTGAAAACCGGCATCAAGCGCTGAATGTAAAACACTCACTTTACGCCCGCACCTGAAAACTTGAAGAGACTTTTTCTTGACTGCTCACCCTTTCTGTGTGTTACAGTCTGTAACACTATGGCGAGTAACACTCAGCCCCATCACGATCCTGCCGAACTCGGTGAACTCGAGCGCGACATCCTTTCTATTGTTTGGCGTCTCGGCTCCGTCACGGCCGATCAGGTTCGCGAAGAGCTTAACCGTCCGCTCAAGGATTCGACCGTTCGCACGGTTCTCCGCCGCCTGGAAGAAAAGGGCTACCTGGTCCATTCGGTCGAGAACCGCACCTTTCTCTATCGCCCGGCCGAGTCGCGCCAACGCGTCGCCGGCCGCGCCGTCAAACGAATCGTTGACTGGTTCTGCGAAGGATCGGTAGAGGCCCTGCTGGTCGGCATGGTTGACTCCAAGGTTCTCGACCGCGCCGAGCTGCAACGACTCGCCACCCACATTGCAGAAGCCCAGAAGCTCTCTGCCCGCGAAGACGCCATCTCCCAAAAGAAGGAGGCCAAGTCATGATTTCTTCCCTCATTGAAGCTGCTCTGCGGTCCGTGCTCGTGGCGATTGCCGTCTGGACCGGCCTGCGCATGTTTCGCGTAAGCAATGTGCTGGCACAAAAAGCAGCCTGGGGTCTCGTCCTTGCCACCGCCATCTTCATGCCGATGCTGCTTCCGGTTGCCGAGCGACTCTCGGTCCTGCCCTCTCGCGCCGCGCTTGTTCTTCCCCCGGATCCTGAAACTCTGCTCGGCAAGCTCCGTGAGCAGATGCGCCCTGGCCCCGTGCCGGGGCCCGCTGAGCAATCCGCGCGTCAGCCGCTTGCGTCCACGGCGCCGGAGCCCGATGTCTCAAGTCTCTCCGTGCCCGCGCCGGCCGATGGCGAAGACTCCGCGTCGCAGCCTGCCGCTGCACCCTTGATCGCCGCTCTCACTGAGCCGGGATCGTCGCCCGTGTCTCCGCCTTCGTCCCCTGCACGGGTCCGCATCCTGCCCTGGAAGCGCTTTGTCTTCCCGCTGTATGCCGCCGTGACCGCCTTCATTGTTCTTCGACTCGTCTTTGGCCTGGTCATGGCCTTCCGCATTAGCCTCTCGGCTCGTCCGGTCAGCCTTACCGACGCGCACGCCTCCGGTCTGCGGCTCTGCGCCAGCCCAGCGGTCTCGTCTCCTGTCACCATCGGGTCCTCCATTATCCTTCCGGTGGACTACGAGACCTGGGACACCGAGAAGCTTCGCATTGTCCTTGCGCACGAACGGTCTCACATCCGTCAGGGCGACTTTTATCTGCAATTGCTCGCGGGAATCTACGCAGCGCTGTTCTGGTTCAGTCCGCTTGGCTGGTGGCTCAAACACAAGCTCTCTGACCTGGCGGAAGCCATCAGCGATCGTGCCGGTCTACAGCAGGCAGGGAGTCGTGCTTCATACGCGCAGGTCCTCCTCGAATTCGCGGCAGCGCCGCACCCAACCCTCATAGGAGTAGCCATGGCTCGTAGAGACAGCATCTCCCGCCGCATTGAACGCCTTTTGAACGACAGCTCATTCCGCCAGGCATTTGCAGGCACACGACGCCGCGCGCTCATCGCAGTGTTGCTGGTGCCTGCTGCTCTCTTCGCGGCCACCGCACTGGTTCGCGTCCAGGCAGCAGGACAGGGCGGTGACCAAGCCCTGGCGCCGAAACCAGCTCAGGCCCCGGCGCAAGCCGCGCCGACGGCACCGCCTGAAGCACCCATCTCCGGCATTTCGACGCCCGAGCAGCCGTCAGATGCCGCAGCGCCCAGGGCTGTCGAGGCTCCGTCAAGCGAGGTCGAACCCCAGTCAGCACCCCAGGTCGCGCCGCCCGCGCCCCCGGCTTCAGCATCCGCTCCGGCGCCGAGTGTTCCGCGGGTCCTCGTTGTTCCCAGGATTGACCCGAAAGTGGTCGTGATCCCACCCATGCCGCGCCTCGAAGTTCACTTACCCCAGATCGACTACAGCCAGATTCGCGCCAGGGTGGAAGCCGCGACTGTAGCCGCTCAGGCTGCGGCGAGGGAGGGCTATCACTACAGCTATGCCTACTCGTCCAACGGAGATTCGTACGGCATCATTCGCGGCAACGCAGAGCACGTTCAGTTTTCCGGAGATCTCCATACTGCCGACATCGACAAGATACGCAAACTCGCTCATGGAGATTTCCTCTGGTTCAAACGCGACGGGAAATACTACTACGTGGACGATCCAGCCACCCTGGCTGAGATCGATGCCTTGTACAAGCCGATGGAACTTCTCGGCAAGCAGCAGGAAGGGCTGGGCAAGCAGCAGGAAGCACTCGGAAAACAGCAGGAAGAGCTGGGCCGTCAGCAGGAGCAGGTCGCCGTCCCCACACCTGATATCTCCAAAGAGATCGCCGAAATCAACGCAGCGGTAGCCAAACTTCAGTCCATGGCGGGCAAGACCGTCACCCAGGCGGAACTGGCTGATCTTCAGTCCAAGCTAGGCGATCTGCAGGGCAGACTCGGCGATCTGCAAGGCCGCATGGGCGCAAAGCAGGGTGACTTCGGCGCAAAGATGGGCGCCCTCGGCGCGGAACAGGGAAAGCTCGGAGCGCAGCAGGGCCGCCTCGGCGCAGAGCAGGGGAAACTCGCCCGGCAGGCCGACCAGAAGGTGAAGTCCATCATCGACCAGAGCTTGCAGAACGGCAAAGCTCATTCGGTCGACTAGTCGCAGAACATCGTGAACAGGCCTGGTATCCCAGGTCCCCGCCGCGGGTGACTTGGGACGCTCAATTTCATCATGCAACCCTAGAGTTGCACGAGCTTCACTTCCAGCAGCGCCTCAATCGTTTGCAGCGCCTCCAGCACCGTCTGCGAGACCGGTGCATCTACCTGCACCACCGCGAGGGCCTTCACCGGCTTCGTGCCGCTCCTCTCGCGGCCCAGCGCGAAGTTGGCGATGTTCACGCCATGCTCGCCAAGGATCGTACCGATTTTGCCGATCACGCCCGGCACGTCGATATTGCGGCATATCAGCAAATTGCCCTCGAGCGGCGCCTCGATATCGATGCCGTCGAACTCAAGCAGGCGCGGTTGCTCGCCATGAATCACCGTCGCAGTCGCGTGGCTGCCCACCGGTCGCCGAGTGCAAGCTCGATGGTCAGCACTGTTGCCGCACCTCCGCGCTGGCTCTCCTGCTTCTCCTCGTGCACGCGAATGCCGCGCTCCTGCGCCACCGCGGCTGCATTGATGCGGTTCACGTTCTCTGAGCCCTGCAGCAGCCCTTCGATGGCCGCGTTGCGCACCAGGTCGGTTTTCGCATCCGCCAGTGCCCCGCCATAGACCAGCTGAATTGCCGTCGATGCCGCCTCTGCCCGCCTGTGCCAGGAATGATCCGAGCCGTCCCGCCAGATCGATGTAGGGCGCAAGCTGAACATATTCTTCGTGGCTCAGCGAGGGCAGGTTCACCGCGTTCTGCACCACGCCCAGCTTCAGGTACTCGCGCACCTGCATCGCGATCTGGATGCCCACGGCCTCCTGCGCTTCCGCTGTTGAGCCTGCGATGTGCGGCGTAAGAATAACGTTGTCCAAACCGACATACGGGCAGTTCTTCGGCGGCTCCTCGGTAAACACATCCAGCGCTGCGCCGGCCACCTGTCCGCTCTTCAATGCTGCGGCGAGGGCCGCGTCATCCACCAGTTCACCGCGCGCGCAGTTGATGATGCGCACGCCCTTCTTCATCGCCGCCAGCGTCTTCGCGTTGATCACTCCCATCGTCTGCGGAGTCAGGCCCACATGCAGCGTCAGGTAATCGGCCCTGCCAAAAAGTTCTTCCAAGGGCAACAAGAAGAATGCCGTTCTCGCGTGCCACTGCCGCAGAGACAAACGGATCGCTGCCGATAATCTCCAGCCCAAATCCGCGCGCGCGCTTCGCGACTTCCAGGCCGATTCGCCCCAGTCCCAGGATGCCCAGCGTCTTGCCGCGTAGCTCCGCGCCCTGCAGGCTCTTCTTCTCCCACTTGCCCGCATGCATCGTCGAGTTGGCCGCCGGCAGCTTGCGCGCCAGCGCCAGCATCAGGCCGATCGTCAGCTCCGCCACGGCGACGGCGTTTGCTCCCGGTGTGTTCATCACCACGACGCCGCGACGTGTTGCCGCCTCTGCGTCGATGTTGTCCACGCCAACGCCGGCGCGGCCCACCACGCGCAGCTTCGGAGCGTGCTCCATCAGCGCGTCGTCCACCTGCACCGCCGACCGCACCACCAGCGCATCCGCATCCGCCAGCGCAGCCGGCAATCCGTCGGGCAATTTGTCGTGCGTCAACACTTCCCACCCGGGCTCCGCCGCAAACACCGCAAGCGTAGCGGGCGAAACCTTTTCCGCCAAAACGATCTTCATCACATCTCCCTTGGCCGCCGCGGCGGACCCAGATTCGTACTCGTCGAAACGGACGCCGTGCTTCTCGCACAGCAGGTCAAACATGCGCACAACGGCCGCATGCGGCTTGCCCTCGCCCCGTTCGTACTTTGTGATCGAGTTGGGATGGACGCCCAGCTGCTCGGCCATCTGGTACGAGTAGAGATCAAGCTGCTTGCGTGCAATCAGCAGCTTTTCTCCAAAACTAAGTTCTGCCATGAAAAGTAGCTCCTAGCTAAGAACGACAAGTGGTCAGTGATCGATGCAACTGTTGATCGAAAAACAGATGCCGGATCCCTGACCCCTGATCACTGACCACTGTTTGCTGCTTCCGCAAACACCTTCTGCGCCGCCGCAACAGCCTGCCCATAGGTCACCGGCAGCTTCAGCGTGTCCTTCGCAATGTGCTCCATCGCGCCAAGCAGTGCGATGGTATCGAGATAATCGAAGAATCCCAGATGCGCCACGCGGAAGATCTTGCCCTGCATCTCGCCCTGTCCGTTCGCGGTGACCACCGCGAATCTGGCCTTCAGCGCCTTCACTACGTCGCCGGAGTTCATTCCTTCAGGCACTGCAACAGCCGTTGCCGCGGCTGCAGGCGCAGAAGGAGCAAACAGCGTAAAGCCCAGCGCAACCAGCCCCGCGCGAGTCGCCGCTGCGTTCACCTGGGCATTGTTGACAAGCGCAATGCGGCCCTTTTCCAGATCGCCGCCTGCCTGCCCGGCAATGTAGTCCAGCGCGGCGCCCAGCCCTGCGACCAGCGCCACGGCTGGCGTGTACGCGCTCTCGCCCTTGACCGCGTTCTTCCGCTCCTTGCGCAGGTCAAAGTAGTAGCGCGGGTTCTTCGACTTCTCCATTGCCGCCCACGCCTTCTCGCTCACGCTCAGGTAGGCCAGCCCCGGCGGAATCATCACGGCCTTCTGCGACCCGCCGATCAGCACATCGATGCCCCAGCCATCCACGTCAAAGTGCGTGGTGCCAAGGCCGGTAATTCCATCCACCACCAGCAGTGCTTCGGGCGCGGCTTCCTTCAGGAGCTTCGCGATCGCCTGCACGTCGTGCTCGGCGGCGGTCGATGTCTCCGTGGCCTGCATGTAGACGGCGCGATGTTCCGGCTTCACGGCCTTCCGCACCTCGGCCAGGTCGAACGTCTGCCCGTAGGGCGCCTTCACCACATCCACTTCGCAGCCGAAAGCTTTCGTCAGGTCAACCCAGCGCTCGCCGAACTTGCCCGCCGTCAGCACCAGCACCCGGTCCCCCGGCGAGGTGAGATTCGAAACCGAGGCCTCCATCGCGCCCGTGCCCGAGCTCGACAGCAGCAGCACGTCGTTCTTCGTGCCCACAAAGACCTTCAGCTGGGCCAGCACCTTCTGGAACAGCGCGCGGAACTCAGGCGTGCGATGGTGAATGTCGGCCGCAGCCATCGCGAACTGGGCTGCCGGCAGCAGCGGCGTCGGACCCGGTGTATAAAGGCGTGTTTTGCGAATCATAGAGGCTCCCTTCGAAATCATAGAATACACATAAATGTGATTTATGTGATTTTAATTTTCTGTGCAAATCTCTTCAATCGTTGACGCGCGGATTTCGCGCTCCTTGCAGATAATTTCTCGCGATTCGCTATCCTGAATCTATCGGCCCTCATCGACTCGGTCAGTCGCCTCAAAGTCGACGGAAAAATCTTTCGTTCACCTGCATGTTCCGGTGATCCAAATCACTCTTAAATCTGCCAAATTCCGACAATATGCGCGCTTTAGGGTGCCAAAATGTGCCAAAATGTGGCCAAAATTGCCACGTCAAGTCAGTTAAATAACTGAATACACGATGGATAATTAACATCGACCCAGCCCACAAAACGCACCGTGAAACTGTGGAGCAAAACGGCAATCTGAAGGCCAGAATCGATACAATCCTCTTTGACCAACACTTCTAAAGCCCTTAGCCAGACGCTCGAAAAGAGGAGCCAAACATGACCGACGCAGGCGCACTCGAAGCCCAGATCAGCCAGCAGATCATCACTGCGATGAAGCTCAAGGATGCCGAGCGTACCGGCACCCTCCGCCTCGTCAAGAACGCCCTCAAGAACAAGGCGATCGATAAGCGCGCCGCGCTCACCCCCACCGAGGAGCAGCAGGCCCTGGCCACCATGATCAAGCAGCGCCGCGACTCCATTGAGCAGTTCACCAAGGGAAATCGCCCGGAGCTCGCCGCCAAAGAGGCCGGTGAAATCGTCGTCATCGAGGAGTTCCTGCCCAAAGCTCTCGACGAATCCGGGCTCCGCGCTCTCGTTGCCGAGGCCGTTGCCGAGCACGGCAATGCCACCGGCCAGAAGCCCGGACCCAAAGACATGGGCCCCGTCATCAAGGCTGTTCAGGCCCGGCTACAGCAGGCCGGAGTCCGCGCCGAGGGCCGCGCCGTCAGTGAAGCAGTGAAGTCCGCTCTCGCTGGTTAGGCCTGCATGAGCCGGGTGCATGGATGAAAGTTCTCAGCCGCTTCCTCTGGCTTGCGATCCTCTTGCTTCTCGCGCCTGCTCCGCGGCTGTGGGCGCAGGGCCCGCCGTTTCAGACCGACGATCCCGTTCCCGTCGATCTTCATCACTACGAGTTTTATATCTTCGGCACCGCCAGCGGAACTCCTGTGGAGATGGATTCCTCGGGTCCGGCCTTTGAATTCAACTGGGGAGCCATTCCGCGCGTGCAGCTTCACGGTGTTCTGCCTTTTGGAAGCGTGAATCCTTCGAATAACCCGGTCTACCTCCCCAGCGGAACAGGTCCGAGCGCCTTCGGCCTCACCGACATGGAGCTCGGAGTGAAGCTCGCATGGATCAAGCAGACAAAAAGATTCCCGCAGATCGGTTCGTTCACCATGTTTGAAATGCCAACTGGAGACTTCAACAAAGGTCTTGGCGTCGGAAAGGTCTGGTACAAGCTGCCGCTCTGGGCTTACAAGGACATCGGGAAGTGGACTCTGGATGGCGGCGCAGGCTATCAGATTGTCCCGCAGACCGGCTTTCGCGATTTTCCGTACGGAGGATTCCTGGTGAAGCGCGGATTCGGCGAGAAGCTGGAGATGGGCGCTGAAGTGTTCTCTCACGCCAGCGAAGGCACAGCGCCGGCACAGACTGAAGCCTCAACCATGATTGACGCGGGGGGCTTGTATCACCTGAAGGGCGAGGGCATTGCAACTGCTGTTTGCCTATGGGCACTCGGTGGCCGGGCAGACGGAAAACTACGCCTACCTCGGCATGTACTGGACATGGGGAAAAGACAATCAGAAGTCTGACGAGCAAAAATCAGCCGATAAGAAGGCATTCCTCAAAAATGCGTTCTTCTCGACGCAGGCTTTCAAAAACGGACTCTGATGCGGCGATTACTTATGACGGCTCCGAATTCGGCGCTGTAAAGGAAAGGCCGAGGCCGGGTTGTCATCTCAATCCGGTCCCGGCCCCTGGTCTTTCAATTTACCGCTAGTTCAGATCGTCAACGTAGTGCCCGACGAGCACAGTCTGCCCGCTTGTCGGATCCTTCAGGAGCAGACCCACAACGCGTACGTTTGTGCTTGCAGTCACGTCGCCCAGGGCATTCAGCCCGTCACGGAACACGGTCTCTCCAGTGATAAACACAGTGACGGTTTGCGGCACCAGGATTCCCGCGAAGCCGTTGATCTTCATCTGGAAGCTGTCGGTTCCCGTGCTGACGCTTCCGGGAACTACCGTTCCGTTGAAGCCCCAGTTCCTCAGCACCACGCGTTTCACGGTGACGGACTGCCGATCGGTGGCGCCGGTTGCCGGTCCGCCAACCGCCACATGTTGCCCGGGCAACAGGCCGCTCTGGTTGAACAGGAACTGCGCGAGAGGTCCATGCATCCAGTAGATCGAGAACTTCTCAGTGCCGCTCAGATCCACCGTTGCAGTCTGGCCGAGCGAAAGGCCGGTCGTCGTCGGCAAAAGCCCGCGCACATAGAGATCAAAGCTGGTCGCGGCCCCGATGCGGGATTCACGTAGGTAACCTGGCCCGCGGCGTAGAAGCCGTTCTGCGAAAGGATCGCCACTTCGTCCGCGTCGATGGTTGCGTCGGCGCGGTCAAGACTGCCTGAAATCTGCACGATCGAACTCGATGTCAAATCGCTGAGCGTGACGCTGCCGTCCCACTCCGTCTGACCGTTCACGTTGACAGTGAATTGCCTCCCGTGCGGTCCCTGTATGACGAACGACTGCGCGCCTGCGTTCACGCTGACGACGGCAGTGTCGAACTCATCGATATACGCGCCCTTGTCGTTGTTGTTTACAGAGTTCACGTTGAAGGTCGGCTTTACCGTGCCCGTGATCTGGCCGTTCGAGTCCACCTGGATCGACTTGCGCAGGTCGAAGTCGAGATGCAGTCCGACGGGTGCACCCGCCTGTGCGACGACAAGGGGCTTGGCGAGCGTCACATTGATCGTGGAGGTTGTCAGGGTTGCGGGCTGGGTCTTGATCGTCGGTTCTGTTGTGCTGGTGTCCAGGTAGCCGATCATCGCCGTGCCGAGCGTGATCGTCACGTTCGAGTACGAGCCGACAGGAACATCGTTCATGTCCAGCAACGTCTGCAGGCCGTTGAAGCGTGCGAAATCCACTGTGGGCGAGCCGCTGATAAGCGACACGGTGTTCGTTCCGTCGGAAGCAGTAATGTTCTGCACCTGGACTGCAAACGAGGTTACGCTCTCCACCGGAGCATCTGTGCCGACTACGAAAGTTGAACCGGTGACAGCCTGCGGGCTAACTGTTGTGGATGACTGGGATAAGCCACCGCATCCGGCCGCCAGTAACGAGGCAGCCAATAGGGCAAGAACGGAGGGAAGAGCGCTCCTCCCAAATCTTTCTGTAGACATTATCAGGTTCACCGCTTTCTGCGAAGGTCCGTGCCCGACACGAATCCATCGCCGGAGTAGGAGCGCAGCGAGGAAGGAGTAGGTGTAGCTGCGCGCCTTACAACCGAACGACACCCTTTGGTTCGCAAAGTTGTGATGGGCGGAGATAAATTCTCAATGCACGATTACAGCAGTAACCTTCCCAAAAAACTGGGGTTACCGACCCTGCGATTCAACGCGTGCGTTGCCTTATCGTGCATGCGTCTCCAGCGACGCTCGCCGTTGCTCGAGAAATCGCCGCACCGAAGCATCGCGCTCCATTCCGATTGCAACGTTATACGCATGACGCGCGTCCTCGCGCGCGCCGGTCCTCGCGAGCAACTCCGCGCGTGCGGCCCAATAGGGTTGATACTCCGCAAGCCGCGAATCGGCGGCCGCTCGATTCATCGCGTCGAGCGCTACGTCTGCGCCATGCAACTCTGCAAGCGCCAATGCGCGATTAACCGCAGCAACCGGCGAACAACTGATTGCGAGAAGCGCATCGTAAAGCTGAACCACCGCGGCCCAATCAGCGCGCCCGCTCCGTCGCCCTGCCACATGTGCCGACTGAATCGCGCCTTCCAGTTGATATCGTCCTATTGATCCCAAGGCGCCCGCACGCCGCAGCATGATCTCAGCTTCGTCGATCATGCGCGTGTTCCAGAGCGTCGGATCCTGTTCGGCCAGTGGAACGTACTCACCATCGGAATTCCGCCGCGCGGGACGCCTTGCATCGGCGTGCAGCATGAGAGCAAGCAAGCCGAGCCCCTCAGGCTCACGGGGCAGGAGTTCTGTCACAAGCCTGCAAAGGTAGATTGCCTCTTCCGCAAGGTCACGCCGCGCAACGTCGGTTCCGGCCGCGTCCATCCAGCCTTCTGCGAACGCTGCATAGATCGCATCGAGCACAGCGTCAAGGCGCCCGCGAAGCTCTTCAGGCGCGGGAATACGCAACGGAATCCGCGCCTCGCGGATCTTGTTCTTTGCGCGCACCAGCCGTTGTCCCATCGTTGCGGGCGATACCAGAAATGCCGAAGCGATTCTCGCCGCATCAAGCCCCAGCACAGTCTGCAGCATCAGCGGCGCGCGAATGCCTGCATCGATCGCGGGGTGGGCACAGGCAAACATCAGCCCGAGCCGCCTGTCGGGAATCTCGGCAGCATCGGCGCCCGCTTCAAACGCTTCAGCCATCTCCTCCAGATCTTCCGAGGAGACTTCGCGTCGCCTTCCTCGGGCCCCGTCCAGGAACTTGCGCCGCGCCACCGTCATGAGCCAGGCTTCGGGATTCTCCGGGCATCCGCTCCGTGGCCAGTCGGCGAGCGCCGCCGCGAATGCCTCAGAGAGCGCATCCTCGGCTCCAGCCACATCCCGTGTTCGCGCGGCAAGAAATGCGACGAGCTTGCCGTAACTGCGACGCGCAACCGCACCGGCAATGCTGTGCGCGTCGCATCTTGTGCTCATCCATTGGCTTACATCGCCCAGATCGGGCGAACTTCAACGACTCCGTGCTGCGAGCCGGGGCAGCGGGCCGCCCACGAAAGCGCCGCGTCCAGATCGCCCACATCGATCAGAAAGTAGCCGCCCAATTGTTCCTTGGTCTCGGCATAGGGACCGTCCAGGACCTGAGACTTTCCATTTAGCGTGCGCACCGTGGTAGCGGTTGAGGTGGGCTGCAGCCGCCCCGAACCCTTCAGCGCTCCTGCCTCCTTCAACGCCTCTGAATAGGCCATGTAAGCCGCATAGCCCTGTTTCCGTTGCTCTTCCGTCATCTTCGGCCACGCCGACTCATCCGAATAGAGTGTTAAGAGATATTGCATGGGGAAACCTCCGTTTTGGATTTTAGGCGGCGGTTAGCCGCCGTCAATCGAATGACGCGCGAGGATGCCTCATTTCGACGTGCGAAAAGAAAATCTTCAAAGATACCTGGGGCGAGCCGCGCATAGGCTCTCGCGAGATGCCAAATAGCTCAAAACACCCGCAAGCCACCTTCGGGAACGGGAGCAAACTTCAGCAGGCCAAGTTCTCCGGCAAGTCGCTCGAGCTTGGCGCGAGTTGCCGCTGCGGGAGGAACCAGGGGCAAGCGCACCGCGTCTGTTGTGCGGCCCATCAGGTTCAGCACGGTTTTCACGGGACCGGGATTAGACTCCCAAAAGTTGGCTTCGAAGAGGCGCCCATACAGCCGCTCGAGCTCGCGGGCTTCATCCCAGTCTTCGTGCAGAGCGGCACCGATCATGCGCGCCATCTCCGATGGTATTTCGTTGGACGCCACGCTGATCAGTCCCTTGGCGCCCACACCGATGGCCGCCAGCGCGAGGTTGTCGTCACCCGAGAAGACTTTGAACTCATGCGGTAGCGAGTTCACCAGTTCTGCGATCTGCGGCAGCTTGCCGCTTGCTTCCTTGACGGCCTGAATGTTTCTTGCGGCATCCGCCAGGCGCACAACAGTCGGCGGGTCCAGATTGACCCCGGTGCGACCGGGCACGTTATACAGGCAAACGGGAATGGGATCGACGGCCTTTGCGAGCGCCAGAAAGTGCTGGAATTGGCCCTCCTGCGTGGGCTTGTTGTAATACGGATTGGCCGACAGGATCGCGTCGACGCCGTGCACCTGGCGCAACATCGCGGCGAGCCGCAACAACATCCGCGTCGAGTTGTGCGTGCATCCGGCCCAGACGGGAACCCGCCCGGCGGCGGCTTTAATCACAATACGGATGGTGCGCAGCCACTCCGACTCGTCGAGTGTGGCGGCTTCTCCGGTCGAGCCGCAGGCGACGATAAAGTCGATGCCCGAATCAATCTGCCAGTTCACCAGCCCGCACAAAGCGGGCTCGTCGATCGATCCGTCCGCCTTGAACGGCGTGACGATTGCGGTACCACAACCAGTTGTTTCCATCACAGGAGAGTGTATACCGGACGACGGTTAGAATCCGATTGCAATGGTACAAATCCGGACGCAAACGGAAGCGAAAGAGCCTCAGCCATTCCGAGCGGCAAACTCTCCTTCGAGCATGGACATCAGATGGAGATTGCACCACGAGCTGTCGCGTCGCGCGGCGTCGCGCATTACGCCCTCGTACTGGAATCCGAGGCTCTCATAGAGGTGCCGGGCGCGCAGATTGTCTTCGTAGACATCGAGGAAGAGCCGGTGAGCATCGAGCTCCACAAATACGATCCGAATCAACTCCTCGAGCATGCGGCGGCCGAGGCCGCGGTCCGGTATGGCGACAACAATTCGCTTAAGCTCAATCGAGCCTGAATCTTCCTTGATCCCGCGGAGGACGGCGTATGCCTGCAGCTCTCCCTGCGCTGTTTCGCTGACGTAATAGAGCGCATCTCCGCCAGCCATCGTGACCAGGTGGCGCTCGTCGGTCCACTGACCGACAAATTCACGCGCCATCGGCGCACGCTCAAGGGCGGTAATGCAGGGAAGATCAGACGGAATGGCAGGACGAATAAACATAGATATCAGGGTATTTTAGGCTCTTGCAGGCGCTCTGAGTTTCGGCCTTCGAACACGGGTTTGGCTGGGCCGAGTACCCGTGCCGGCTTCTTCAACACTCGAACTGCCGTGGGGGACCCGGATTTGCCCGTAAATGGTTGCCTGTCCTGAGGCTTTGATGACTAAAGGCATGTGTACCAGGTACCCAATTGTTTCATCTACGGTGTAAAAGCGAATACCATTTGCGTTACAGGTACGAGAGCCGGTCAACCCTGTGCCAGGACCCAGCACATAGTGCTGAGCAGGTATACGGCGTTCGATTCATAGAATTTGACCTGCGGGCTTCTGACGTGGAACCACAGGCAGACTGCACTTCTTTTTTCCCAGATCACCGCGATTACCCGGGCCGAGCACAAGCTCGTTTTGTGTGGCAGGGGTTTTGTTGTCAACCGAAACCTGCCAAGGAATGAGGCCAAGGCGGGGCAGCGGTAAAGCCTCATCAACGTCAACCCGCAAGAAGGACGCAGGGACTTATGAGCACCAGAGCTGACATGTCGGCCACCCTTCAGGATCCCGATTCAAGGGCCACGCGTTCAACTCGAAACGTGTCGATCGCACTCATCGGCCCGCACATCGGGCGCCGCAGCGTTGTGGCGAAGGCCGTTTCAGGCGCTGAAGGTAGAACAATTCGTGAATTCGCGACCTATCCAGACATGGTGAGCGAACTTCCGCGCTTGTTGGCGCAGAACTTCGACGTAGTGATGATCGATCTGGACAGTGATCAAAACTATGCACTTCAACTTGTGCAGGAGATCGCTGCCACCGGCACGGTCAATGTGATTGTCTACTCCTCGAGGAACGATCCAACCCTCGGGATGATCTCCACGCATGCGGGAGCCAACGACTTCCTTCCAATTCCTGCGGATCCCAGCGAAGAGGGTGAACCCGGCCCGCAACACGTCCCGGAGCGCGTTGCACCCCCCCGCCCAGTGGAAGTGCGCCCAGCGCCTCGCGTCCCTGAGAACGCCTTTCTCAAGGACGAAACCGAACGGGCGTGGCAGCAGCAACCTTCAGCTCCAAGGCCGAACGTCCAGTCATCGAACGGCAACCATCAAAACGTCACTCAGGTTCGCGCGGCGGCACCTGCGGGCATCAGAGCCCCTGAAGCGGCTCCGCGACCAGCGGTAGTACCGGAGCCGCGTCCAGTCCCGCCCCAAGCCTCTGTCCAGGTCCCAGTCCAGCGCCCCGTTCAGAGCCCGGTTCAGAGCCCGATTCAAAACCCAGTTCAGCGTCCCGTTCAGGGCCCGATCCAAGGCGCGGTGCAGCGCCCGGTCCAGAACCCTATTCAGCCCGCAGCTCAGCGTCCGGTGCAGAGTCCAATTCAAAACGCGGTTCAACGCCCCGTTCAAGACCCGGTTCAAAGCGCAATCCAAAGCCCGCCGCAAAGCCCAGTTCAGCGCCCGGTTCAACGGCCGGCTGCTGGCCCTGTTCAGACGCTTCCCCCCCGCGCCGAGCGTGGATCAGCAAAGCACGACAGAGGTAGCCCCTCGCACACCAGGAGCGATTCAGACAGATGCGGATGTGCTCGAGCTGTTTAAATACGGCCAAGGGCAAGTCAAAGGGATTAAAGACCCGGACGAGTTGCCGCCTTCCAATTCGAAGAAGTGGGTGCTCATTTCAGCAGGGGTGGTTGTAGTCATCGCAGTGGCGGCCCTTGTCGCCTTTATGCTTTCTTCGCATCAGAAAACCCAGGTCGCTCCAGCGACGCCGCAGATCGCGTCGCAGCCTGTGTCTCCTGCTGCGACCGCGCTGACAGACACGGTTCCGGCGACGGTCCCTGCGGCGGGCCAGCCTATTGCCAAGCCATCGCCAGCAGGGCCAGCTGGGGAGGTACAGAACCCCGATATGCCGAGGCCGTCGAGGCAGGTCTCGTCGGACATGATGGATGCCCAACTTGCAGCACAATCCCGGATATCCAGCGACATCAAAAAAGCTGCCCCGGAAGAGGAGCCGCCAGCAGGCGGGGCTCCGGTTTCAATGGATGGCAGTGGCGGTGTACCGGGCGCCAATTTCGGCGGTTTCAACAAGGTCAACGTGGTTCCCGTCGTGTCCCAGGTCTCAGCCGGAGTGGCCGAGGGCATGGCGATTCACAAGACTGCGCCGGTGTACCCAAAGATTGCGAAGGACAGCCGCGTGAGCGGCACCGTAGTGCTGGGAGCCACCATCAACCGGAGCGGATTGCTCGAGAACGTGCATGTGATCAGCGGTTCGCAGATGCTGCGAGGTGCCGCCGTGGACGCGGTGAAGACGTGGCGCTACAGACCCTACCTGCTCAACAACCAGCCGGTCGCCGTGCAAACCACAATCAACGTCGTCTTCTCGCTCGGGAAGGACTAGTTCCAGCGAGTCGAGCGCGTCCGTTTCCGTTTTTTGCTAAGGGCGGGCGCGCCGATCGCTGGAAGGATCGCCTCGGCTTCGCCACTTCCCAATCTTTACCAGGAGAGCGAGAGCTTCACAACTGGTCGAATATCTCGCGGAATTCCCACGCGCCGGATTTTCCGGCCAGCCATTCGGCGCCGCGGACTGCGCCGAGCGCGAATCCACGGCGCGAGTGGGCGTCGTGTCTGACTTCCAGCACATCGTATTCGCTGGCGGCAGTCACGATGTGCTCGCCCTTGGCGTCTCCGACGCGATGCGATGTGACCGGAATCTCAACACCCGGCCGCACGTCTTGAATGATCTCTTTCAGCGTCAGCGCGGTGCCTGACGGCGCGTCAAGCTTCGTCGTATGGTGCGTCTCGCTGACAGAGAACTTGTAGCCCTCGAGCTTTGCCAGTCTCCGCCGTCAGCCGGAAGAGCTTTTGCACTCCGATGGAGAAGTTGGTGCCGTAGAGAAGGCCTCCGCCGCGTTTGAGAGCAATGGCCTTCATCTCCGCGAGTTGTGCATACCAGCCGGTGGTGCCGACCACGATTCGTTTTCCCAGCGATAGGACCGCGCGCATGTTTTCTACCGCAGCTCCGGGGGCGGTGAAGTCGATGACCGCATCGACGCCGGCCAGGGTGGGCGCGGTAAGCGCAGAGGCGTGTTCATTTTCGCTGATGTCGAGGGCGCGCACGCCGTGGCCGCGCTCGCGGGCGACTTCGGCGACGAGCGTTCCGGTCTTTCCTTTGCCTAGTACGAGGAACAGCATTTCTTTGGCCTCTAGCTACTAGCTTCTAGCACCTGGCTCCTGGCAAATCAGTTAGGAACTGGCAGCTACCTTTCGCGCTTCGACGTCGAAGATCACCGGGTCGGGATCCTGGAAGAACGCGGCGTGCAGCGAGCGCACCGCTTCGTCGGCGTCGTCTTCGTCGATCATGAAGCTCATGTTGATTTCGCTGGCGCCCTGCGAGATCATGCGCACGTTGACGTGGCGTATGGCGCTGAAGACCTGCGCGGCGATGCCGCTTTGCCCGCGAATGTCCTCGCCCACCAGGCAGACGAGCGCCTTCTTGCCTTCGTATTTCACGTCGGCCAGCTTGCTGAGGTCGGCGGCGATGAGGGGCAGCTTGTCGTTCGAGTCGACGGTGAGCGACACGGAGACTTCGCTGGTGGAGACCATGTCGACAGGGCACTGGTGCTTGTCGAAGATGTCGAAGATGGCCTTGAGATAGCCGTGCGTCATGAGCATGCGGCTGGCGACCACGTCGATGATGCTCAGCTTCTTCTTGACGGCGATCGACTTGAACGGGCTGCTGCAGTGCGGAGCAAGGGAGATGATGCGCGTGCCCTCGTTGGCAGGGTTGCGGCTGTTGAGCACGAGCACCGGAATGTTCTTTCTGACCGCGGGCAGAATGGTGGCGGGATGCAGCACCTTGGCGCCGAAGTAGGCCAGCTCGGCGGCCTCTTCAAAGCTGATGACCTTGACGCGCAGGGCATCGGGGCAGACGCGCGGATCGGAGGTCATGATGCCGTCGACGTCGGTCCAGATTTCGATGGCGTCGGCGGCCAGCGCTCCGCCGATCAGGGCGCCGGTGAAGTCGGAGCCGCCGCGGCCCAGCGTGGTGGTGATGCCGTGCTTCGTTTGAGGCGATGAAGCCGCCCATGCACGGGAACCTTGCCGTCGTTGAGCAAGCGGGCGCAGATTTTCGGCGGCGCGCTTCTCGATGAGCGCATCGAGCGGAATCGCCTTCTGGAATTGCGAGTCGGTGATGATGACTTCGCGCGCGTCGACGTGGGCGGCGTCGATGCCGCGCTCGCAGAAGGCAGCGGCGATGATGCGGCTGGAGAGGCGCTCGCCGTAGCTGACGATGAGGTCGGAGATGCGCGGGGTGAGTTCGAGGATTGCGGCAAGGCCGCGGAGGATTTCGTCGAGCGGAGTCGAACTTCTGTTCGATCGAGGTTGCAGAGCGCGGCGCGATCGGCGTGATTCTTGATGAGCGCGGCGGCGGTGTCGCGGTGACGGGAGCGCAGGCGCGAACTGATGGCGAGCGCGCCGGTGCGGTCGCCCTAGGCGGCGGCGGCAGCGGCGCGCAGCAACTGGTCAGTGACCTTGGCCATGGCGCTGACAACGACTACGGTCTGCTTGCCCATGGCCACGCGTCCGGCGACGATGGCGGCGGTACGATTGATGGCGGCCGGATCTTCGACCGACGTGCCGCCGAATTTCATCACGACCAGGCTCATGCGAATATCCCATCGTGTGCTGAACCTCCGGGGCCAATGCCCCTCGGTCGGCTGTCAGCTTTGGCACGGCTCAAGCCGTGCCTGCAACTACGGGTATTACCTGATTCGCCCGTCTAGGCGCGCGCGGCGGTCTCGGCAACCGGTTCGAGCTTGCCGAGGCTCGCCAGCAGTTCGGCGTTCAGAATGGCTGCGCCGGCCGCTCCGCGAATCGTGTTGTGCGACAGCACGGTGAATTTCCAGTCGAGCAGATTGCAGGGGCGCAGGCGGCCGACGGTGACGGCCATGCCGCGGCCGCGATTGCGATCGAGGCGCGGCTGCGGGCGATCGTTCTGCGGAGCCAACTCGACGGGCTGTTCGGGCGCCATCGGCAGACTCTGGCCGGCGAGCGGCTTGAATTCGGCCCATGCGGCGAGGATGTCTTCGTGCGTTACCGGGCGGCCCAGCTTGTTGCCCAGCTTGATGGAGACACTCTCGGTGTGGCCGTCTTCGACGGCCACGCGGTTGCAGTGGGCGCTGATGCGCGCGGCAAGCGGGGTGACGGCAGTGGCCATCGAGATGGCCGAGCAGCTTCAGCGTCTCGGCTTCCATCTTTTCTTCTTCGCTGCCGATGTAGGGAATCACGTTGCCGAGGATGTCCATGGAGGGCACGCCGGGGTAGCCCGCGCCGGAGACGGCCTGCATGGTGGTGACGAAGATCTGCTCGATCCCGAAGCGCTCTTCGATGGGCTTGAGCGCCATGACGAGGCCGATGGTGGAGCAGTTGGGGTTGGTGACCATGTAGCCGCCGGACTCGCGGCGCGAGGGCTGCTCCTCGATCAGGTGCAGGTGGTCGGCGTTGATCTCGGGAATGACGAGCGGCACGTTGGGCGCCATGCGGAAGGCGCTGGAGTTGGAGACCACCGCGCAGCCGGCGTTGGCGAATTTGGGCTCCAGTTCGCGCGCGATGGCGGCGTCGAGTGCGGCGAAGATGATCTTCGGGCGCGCCCTCGGGCTCGGCCGGCGAGACGGTCATGCGGGCGATGCGCTCGGGCAGCGGGGTGTCGAGGCGCCACTTGGCGGCTTCGCCGTAGGTCTTGCCGCTGGAGCGGTCGCTGGCAGCGAGCCAGGCGATCTCAAACCAGGGGTGGTTCTCGAGGAGCTGAATGAAGCGCTGGCCGACCATTCCGGTCGCGCCGAGGATGCCGATTGGGTATTTGTTTTGCATGGCAGTGAACACTCCAGTGTACAGGAGAGGCGGGTTCAGCCAATCAATCTGCAATAGGGGCGAATTCGGCCAAACTTCCGAACCTCCAGCTACTTGCCAAGTCCACCTCTTTCATTCGACTTAGCTGGTTACCGATTCCGGCAGCAGGTGTTCGATTCGATGTGTATGATGAAGGGCGACGCAGGCCGCTGGAGTTTCGTTCACCTGCCAGGATACATTTTTTCATTTCGGCGATAGGCTCCCTATTCCGAATGAAGCTCTCAGAATCAATCGAACCTGTACCTGGAAAGGCTGACGACCACGAGCGTACATCTGGTCAATCCTAGCGATAACTCCTTCGGCACGGCTGTCATTACCCCACGATGGCTGTTTGTGCTTGCAGCGGCGACACCCCAGACGATGGGGAATCCGATTCTTGTTGATGAATCGCTCGAGCAGATTGTGCCAGAGAGCATTCAGCCGGGCGATATCGTCGGGATCAGCGTTCACACCGGCAATGCCCTGCGCGGCTATCAGGTTGGTCGCATGGCGCGCGCGCGCGGCGCATGGGTGGTTTACGGCGGCATCCACGCCACACTTTTCCCAGAAGAAGCGCTGGAGCGCGGGCAAGCTCACGCGGTGGTGAAAGGCGATGGCGACCTGGTCTGGGGCAAGGTTGTGGCGGATTGCCTCGCCGGGCACCCCGGACAGGATTTATGAAGGCGGCCGAATTGAGGGCAGCGAGTTCCTGGCCGCTCGATGGGATCTGATGCGGCCCGACAAATATATGTGGGCCTCGGTTCAGACCATTCGCGGATGCCCCAAGCACTGCTCGTTTTGCAGCGTGTGGCGTACGGATGGACAGAAGCCGCGGCAGCGGTCCTTTCAGAAAGTGGTCGACGAAATCGTAAGCCTCCGGCGGCTCGGCTTTCGGTTCATCGCGCTGGCCGATGACAACTTCTATCCGGTAACGTTGACCGATCTGCGGCTGGCACGGGAGCAGAACAACATCGCCAAACTGGAAGAGCTGACGACGATTCGCAATGAGCGTTTTCAACTGATGGAAGAGCTCGCGAAGCTGCCCAAAGACATGGTGTTCTTTACCCAGATCACGATGGAGGCTGGCGAAGACGGCGACTACCTGGATGCCATGCGCAAGGCCAATATCAAGGGCGCACTGGTGGGCGTGGAGGCGGTCACGCCTGAGGGTCTTAAGGCGGTCTTCAAAGACTGGAACTACTCGGGCGAGGCCCTCGCGAAGCAGTTGCAGAAATTCAGACAGCATGGCGTTCACGTGCTCGGCTCGTTCATCTTCGGACTGCCCACGGACAAGCCTGCGACGTTTGACGCGACTGTGGAGATGGCGCTGAAGGCTGGGATCACCTTCGCCCAATTCGTGATGATGACTCCGTTTCCTGGCACGGTGGATTTTGGACGATGGGAGAAAGAGCAGTCGCAACATCCGACGATGGTGGGCGATGTGCCGATTACGCGGTATTGGCTGATTCCTATCGACGTGCGCCCCAAGATGTTTACGCCGCACCCGTCCATGAGTTCAGATGAGATTCGCGAGCGAACACAAAAGGTGTGGGACAGGTTCTATGACTGGAGTTCGATCTGGCAACGGTCTGCCTGCACGCCAAATCTGCGTTCGAGGGTCGCATTTATCTTCCTGTCAAAGCTCTACCGGCAGATGTATGCGGGCACGGGAATTTCGACGGATAGCGCGCGCAGGAAGAAGTCGAAAAAGTGGGCGCGATGGACGGCGCGCCAGTGCAAAAAGCTGTTCGAGGCAAAACCGATGCCCGGACTGATGTCTCCCGCCTGGGAGCTGGCAGTGGCCACGGGCTCCAATCAACTTCCGCGAGTCGATTTTCCACAACCCGGGCTCAGTTGATCATTTTGCCGGAAGAGAAGTAGATCCTCCCTCTTGCGCGCGGACGGGATGCAATTACACCTCGTCTCGCGGCAAAAGCGGACACATCCGAGAGCACCCGATAACGGCTGACTTGGCTCGCCGGCGGGGGCTTTGTCAGCTTGCGGGCGTGGCAGCTTGAAGATCTGGCTTGCTGGAGGTAGCGGACTCCCGTCTACTGGTGCATTTGCCAGTGCCTGACAATGCTTCCTGTCACGTATAGTGCGGCTTTGGCGAGCCCACGAGCGACCCCCCCTCTGACTGCCGCAAATCAATCGATCGGCGTGGGAGCTCCAATCCCGCGCGCGCAGCCCAACCTCGAGAGGCCCATCATGAATCACCGAATCTGGATTCTCAGATCCGTTCTCATTCTCATATCTGCTTTGCCCCTCCATGCACGAGACAAGACGGATGTGCTGGTCATGAAGAATGGCGACCGTATGACCTGCGAGGTCAAAGGGCTCGATCAGGGAGTGCTGTATGTCAGCTTCGACTACATCGACGGCACCACTTCCGTTGATTGGTCTAAGGTGCTGAGGCTGGAAAGCAAGCAGCTGTTTGTTGTGAAGACCGCAAGTGGCGAAGTGTACTCGGGAACGCTCGAAACCCCTGAAAGACCAGCGGATCAGCCAGTAAAGATCGAAGTTATGGTGACTGCAGCGCATGAGGCTGCCGTGATCGAACGCTCACAGATCGTCACGATGATTGCTACTTCCGACAAATTCTGGCAGAGGTTCAACGGTCAAGTAGCCCTTGGATTGATTTATGCCAAAGGCAATCAATCCACGCAGTACAGTTTGAGTTCAGATGCGGCGTACGTGCGGGAACGATGGACGGCTGGAGCCAATTATGATTCAAATCTCTCATCCAGCGCTGGAGTTTCAACCTCGACGCGGAATTCGTTGAACCTCACGGCTCAACATCTGTTGCCGCCGGAGAATTGGTTCTATGCGGGAATTGGTGGGATACTCAGCAGCACCGAACAGCAAATACAGATCCAGAGCACCGTCGGCGGAGGCGTTGGGCGTTTTGTCAAGAACACAAACCGTACAAGGATCTCAGTGCTTGGCGGCCTCGCGTGGCAAGGCACGACCTATCAAAGCCCGGTGCCGGAATCGAACAATCAAAACCTTATGGCAGGTTTGATCTATGTTGACGCGAGATTTTTCAGGTTCAGCAAGACCAATTTCAACGCGAATGCGACACTGCTACCGGCCCTTTCTGAGCCAGGCCGTCTTCGTGTTGATACGAATGCGGCCTACTACGTCAAGATATTCAGCAATCTGAAGTGGAATATTTCGTTCTATGGAAACTGGGACAACCAGCCGCCGTTGAATCTTCCCGGGAGCGATTACGGAAGCAGTTCAGGACTCAGTTGGACCTTTGGTCTGAAGTGACGCTGACTGGAGAGCGTTCGCATCCGATCGCCGGCCGGCCGCCTGGGGAGCGCGGCGAGATCGCCGACGACCGTAGTCCACTCACGTACATACCAGCGCTTGACGACCCCGTTCGTGACGTAGGGGTCGGCTAGCGCGAATTTCTCGGCGACCTCGGGCGAGTCGCCTTTGAAGAGGAGCAGCGCACCGCTTACGGGATTGGCGAGTGCGCCGGCCAGTACGAGTTCACCGCGCTCGCTGGCCTTCCATGCCAAATCAAGATGCGCGTCGCGAAATTGGGCGCGCGTCTCCACATAGTCATCGGCCACTTCATAGAACAGGAGGTAATGCATGGGTTCTCCTTTGTGCTTGTGTCATCCCATTGCGGCAAGCACGGCGTCGGCGAACTGCGTCGTTCCGGCGGTGCCACCCACGTCGCGGGTCAGGGATTTGCGCTCGGTGTAGACGGTTTCGAGCGCCTTCTGGACCTTGTTCTGCGGCGGTCGCTTCGTTGAGATGGTGCAGCATCAGGACCGCCGACTGCAGAAGCGCCGTTGGATTGGCGAGGTCCTTGCCCGCGATGTCGGGAGCTGAGCCGTGGACCGCTTCGAAGATGGCGCAGTCCGCGCCGAGGTTCGCGCCGGGCACGAGCCCGAGGCCGCCGACAAATGCCGCGCAGAGGTCGCTGACGATGTCGCCGTAGAGGTTTTCAAGAAGCAGCGTGTCGTACTGGTAGGGGTTCATGACGAGTTGCATGCAGGTGTTGTCGATGATGTGCTCGCCGTAGAACATCTCAGGAAATCCTTCGGCCACCTTGCGCGCGCAGCGAAGAAACAGGCCATCAGAGAGCTTCATGATGTTGGCCTTGTGGATGGAGTGGATCTTCTTGCGACCGTGCTTGCGCGCATATTCGAAAGCGAATTTGGCGATGCGCGTGGAGCCCTTCTCCGTGATGACCTTGATGCTCTCGACGACGCCGGGGACGACTTCGTGCTCGAGCCCGACGTATTCACCCTCGGTGTTTTCGCGCACGATGATCAGGTCGACGCCGGGCCATTTGGATTCGAGTCCCGGGAGATTCTTGATGGGGCGGAAGTTGGCGAAGAGGTCGAATTGCTTGCGCAGCGTGACGTTGATGCTCTTGAATCCGCCGCCGATTGGGGTGGTGACGGGCCCCTTGAGCGCGACCTTGTTGCGTTTCGATGGATTTGGTGAGATCGGCAGGGATGTATTCGCCGAAGATCTCGAAGGCTTCGGCCCCGGCGGCGAAGCGCTCCCATTCGAACTTCACGCCGGTGGCTTCGAGGATGCGGACGACAGCCTGCGTGACTTCGGGGCCGATGCCGTCGCCGGGGATGAGGGTGATTTTGTGTGTCATGAATTGAGCCTCATGCTCTTGATTTTCAGCTACTAGCTTAAGGGCTGTGGGCCGTGCTTTCCCAGGTTTCAAACCGAGACCCTTCGGCTTCGCCCGGGGCAGGCTCTGGGACATCCAGCGAAAGGGGAGTGAAGGGCTTGTACATTCCCAGAGCTAGTCCCGATGGCGCGCTATTTTTTCCCTTTGTTGGTTCGGTGCGTGTCCAGGAGGCCTTCGAGTTCTTCCTTGAACTCCCTGACGTCCTTGAAGTCGCGGTAGACGGAGGCAAAGCGGATGTAGGCGACGGTGTCGAGGCCCTTGAGGTGATTCATGATGAGTTCGCCCACCTCCGCTGTGGTGCGCTCGCGCTCGGGCGCGTCGATCAGAAAGCTTTCTGTCGCGTCTACGATCGCTTCGAGCTTGCTGGATGGGACTGGACGTTTCTCGCAGGCACGGAGCAGGCCGCTCAGAATTTTTTGCCGGTCGAAGCGTTCACGGCGGCCATCCTTCTTGACCACCATGTAAGGAATTTCGTCGATGCGTTCGTAGGTGGTGAAGCGGCGATTGCATTTCTCGCATTCGCGGCGCCGCCGTATCGAGTCGGCTTCTTTGCTTTCACGCGAGTCGACGACCCGATCCTGCCCAAATCCACAATATGGACACTTCATGCTGAGGACGATTCTACGGTATTCGATCAGGGATCAGGGAACTGAGGGCACGGCTACGCGACGGGTACCAGGATCGTCTTGCCTGCAACGGTGGTGAGGCCGTCGAGCGAGTCGATGAAGGATGAGGAGAGCGCCGGTGTGTCGGCCAGATACCAGAGAAGCTCGGCGTTGTTCCATGCCGCTTCGCGCGCGGCCGCGACGTTCCACGCGCCCAGCGTGTCTTCAAGCCGCGAGACCGGGGGCAACACCGCGCCGAGCAAGCGCACATGGAGTGTCTGTTTGGCGCTTTCAATCCGGTCGTCGAGTGTGGAGTTGAGCGCAGTGTAGTCGTTGTAGTGGGTGGTGCCGTGCTGTGGCGCGCCAGCCAATGCCTTGTATGTAGCCACGATTGCCAGGGGAAGATCGTGGTTGATGTGCGCGTTCATGCCAGCCAGGGCGAACTGGATGCGGGCGATGGCGGATTGCTGGCGTTGAGCGAATAAAGCCTGCCAGCAGCCGGGCGTCGGCATGCCGGTGAGCGATGCGCGGAGGGCGTCGAAGTAGAAGCCGGCAAAGTGGACGTCGAGAGCGGCCATCCATGCGGGGTCAGAAAATCCGCCCGACTCAACGCGCGCCTCCACGGCCTGGGTTACGCCGAGATAGAGCCAATTGAACCATTTGAGCCCGTCGCCGTCGTCGCACAGGCTCTCGATGGTCTGCATGATGTGCACCACATCGGGAACGGACTGGGGGGCTCTCGAAACAGCGGCAAGAAGCTCGGGGTCGTAGGAAAACATGGCGGACAGGATAACCCAGGCGGCGGGCCCTGGCAGCAACATTTCGCTTCATCCAGACCTTGGGGTAAAGACGGTGTTTGTCGAGGTGCGGCCAAACCGTCGCAGTCTTGGCTAGCCCAGGAACTCCGCGATGGCGCCGACGACGGTTTGCTGCTCGTCTTCGCGCAGTTCAGGAAAGATCGGAAGCGCGAGAACTTCGCGGGCGGCGCGTTCGGCCTCCGGAAAGCTCCCTTCGGTGTATCCCAGATTCTTCAGTGCATCCTGCAGGTGGAGCGGGACGGGGTAGTAGATCTCGGAGCCGATCTTGCGCGCGGCAAGGAAATCGCGAAGCTCGTCGCGGCGAGGGGTGCGAATCACGTACTGATGCCAGACGTGGATGGTCCCCGAGACATGTTGCGGCAGGACGACTCCGTGGGTTGGATAGGGGCCTTTCTCCGCAAGACCCGCGGCATGGAAAAGCGCGTCATATTTCTCTGCGACTCTCCGGCGGGCCTGGTTCCAGCCGGGTATGTATTTCAGTTTGACCCGAAGGATGGCGCCCTGGAACCCATCCATCCGCGCGTTCCATCCCACTTCATCGTGATAATAGCGGCGGCGCATTCCATGCTGGCGGAGCATGCGAGCGCGCTCCGCGAGTTCCGGCGAATTGGTTGTGATCATCCCGGCGTCGCCGGCAGCGCTGAGGTTTTTGGTGGGGTAGAAGCTGAAGGCGGCAGCGTCGCCCAATCCTCCGGCCTTCGTGCCGTTCCACTCAGCCCCCCAAGCCTGGGCAGCGTCCTCAATGAGTTTCAGTTTCCGCTCCCGGCGGAAGCCGGCAAAAGAGCCCCAATCAGCACATTGGCCATACAGGTGAACAGGCAAGATAGCCGTCACAGACCGGCCACTGGGTCCATTGAGTGTCGATTCCACGGTCTTTGGATCGAGGTTGAAGGTGACGGGGTCGATGTCGGCCAGCACAACGTCAGCACCTGCTCGCAGGATGGCGCTTACCGATGCAAAGAAGCTGAAGGGCGTAGTGAGGACAGCGGACCCAGGGCCAATTCCGGCGGCGGCGAGGGCCAGCCAGAGAGCATCGGTGCCTGAGGAACAGCCAATTGCCTGGTTAACTCCCAATTGTCCTGCTGCAGCATGCTCAAATTCGGTAACTTGCTCGCCAAGAATGAATTGCTGCGTCTCTAGTACATGGTCGAGGGCGGCAAGCAACTCCTCGTGGAGGGGTTGATACTGACGCTTGAGGTCGAGCATCGGCACTGGCTGAACAGGAGAAACGGCCATCTTTTGCACGCAAACATGTTACCAGCGGTGCGGAGGGAGCCGTCCCATTCTCACGGGAATGAAATCCAGTTGGGGCTGAAGTTTAACGCCCGGGAGTTGAAAAGGTCGGGAATCCGCTATATTGTTGTCACATTGCGGGATTGGCGGTTCCGGGGATTCCGGTGCCGCCCCCGCTGTATTTGTCTTCACAATCCGGTGCAGTATGGTTGCATCCAAAATTACCTCGAAGAGGAAGCAGGAGATCGGCAAATGGAGAACAAGCCGGCACAGAACATTCAGGACACCTTCCTGAATACGGTTCGCAAAGACAAAACCCCCATTACGATTTATCTGGTCAGCGGCGTGAAGCTTACCGGAAAGATTCGCTCTTTTGACAAGTACTCCGTATTGCTGGAGAACAACAGTCAGGAGCAGTTGATCTTCAAGCACGCAATTTCGACCGTGGTGAGCAACCGGAGCGTGATGCACTCAGAGCATCGCCCGGCGCTTAGCGGGATGGGCCCGTCGGCGGTGCCGGCGCCTGCTCCGTCTGCCACAGCCAGCGCGGAGCAGCGATAGCGCGCAGGGAGCGCCCTCAGTGGTCCAAGGTGGCGCAGGTGCTCGGCCGGGATTCCCGTCAGCAAGTGCTGACGTCTGGGGTCAGAATCAGGGCGTGCCTGCGACCGGTCCTGGTCGTTGGAGCGGCAAGCCTGAACGTGCGGTGCTTGTCGGAGTGGACCTGACGGTCCGTCCACGCGCCACTCGTCCAGGCCTTGGCGCGGCGCGGCTCGCAGCTTCACGTACAGCGACATCGGCGGACGTGAACGAAGAGAGTCTTACCGATTCTGGCGGTGATGGTCGCTCGGGCGCACCTTTATGTCAGAATGGTCCGGGTCTCGATGCCGAGGAATCGCTTGCGGAGTTTCGCGAGCTGGTGCGGAGCGCAGGCGGGAAACGTAGCCGCCGAAATGATGCAACGTCGTGCGCGGCCTGATCCTGCAACGCTGATCGGCTCTGGCAAGGTTGAGGAAATTGCCGGTGTGGCTGCGGCGACTGAGGCCGACCTGGTGCTCTTCGACCACGATCTTTCCCCGACACAACTTCGCAACCTCGAAGCGGCTTTGCCGTGCCGCGTACTCGATCGCACACAGCTCATCCTCGACATTTTTGCGCGCCATGCACGGACACGCGAAGGGCAACTTCAGGTGGAACTGGCGCAGCTCGAGTACATGTTGCCGAGGCTGACGGGGCGGGGCAAGGCCATGTCGCAACTTGGCGGCGGCATCGGCACTCGCGGACCGGGCGAAACACAGCTCGAAACCGATCGGCGCAAAATTCAAAGGCGCATCGATCAGCTCAAAGTCGATCTCAACGCGGTGAGGCGAGTGCGCAGGCAGCAACGGCAAAGGCGCGAATCTGTACCTGTGCCGACCGTGGCACTGGTGGGCTATACGAATGCCGGCAAGAGCACGCTGTTCAATCGGCTGACCGGTGCGCACGTGCTGCAATCGTCGCGAATGTTCGCGACGCTGGATCCAAAACTTCGCGCGATCGAACTGCCGAGCCGCAGGCGCGTTCTGCTGTCGGACACGGTGGGATTCATCCGCAATCTGCCGCACACGCTGGTCACGAGCTTTCGGGCAACGCTGGAAGAAGTGGAGCAGGCTGAGGTGTTGTTGCACGTGCGCGATGCTGCTTCGACCTACGGCGATGAGCAGAAGGCGCAAGTGGAGAAGGTGCTCGGAGAACTGAATGCGCTTGGGAAGCCGCGCATCGAGGTACTCAACAAGATCGATCTTCTGGGAGAGAACGAGCGCGAAGGACTCATGACACGCTCGCGGCCTCATCACGGCGAGGTGATGGTGTCTGCGCATACAGGCGAGGGCATGGACGGCCTGCTCGTCGCTTTGGACAAGGCGTTGCACTCCGACCCGGTCATCGAAGCGGAGCTTCGCGTTCCGCAGCGCGATGGAGCAGCTCTGGCAGCGATAGACGCGGGGATGGTGGTGCATGCAAAGGCGTACGAGGGGAACCTGGTGCGGCTGGCGGTCAGCGGCCCGGCGTCGCTACTGGGGCGGCTGCGGCAGTACCGAGTACGGGATGAGAAGACGTCGAATGAGGAGGCCGATTGAAGCCGGGTGACGCTGATTCGGACAAATCCATCACTACTCTTTCCACTCGCGAGATGTATCGCAACCAATGGCTGCGCCTGCGCGAGGACCGGATCCTTCGTTCGAATGGGAAGGAAGGGATTTACAGCGTCGTCGAGAAGGACGACTGTGCGATTATCCTGCCAATCGACGACGGGCGCGTGTGGCTGGTGGAGCAGTTTCGCTACACGATTCAGGAACGCGCTCTGGAACTGCCGCAGGGCGGCTGGGAGACGGAGATTGCGGATCCCGAAGAGTTGGCACGCGGCGAGTTGAAAGAAGAGACAGGCCTGCTCGCGGCGCGAATGACATACCTGGGCTCTTTATGGATTGCGTATGGCTTCACGCGGCAGAAGCAGCACGTCTTTCTGGCCACGGGACTGACGCGTTCCGACCACGACCGCGACGATGAAGAACACGATCTCACTGTCCACGTGGTCACGATCGCCGAGTTTGAGAACAAGATATTGACCGGTGCCATCTGCGACGCTTCCACCATTGCCGCGTGGGGTCTTTACCTGATGTGGAGGGCGAAGAATCCGCGGGAGGTCCCGAATCTGCAGTAGCGGAACGCCTGTTCAGAACCTGGCCGAGGCGTGGCGAAATTTCCGAAAGGCCAGCGTCGTAATCGCGATGAGCACGAGCAGGAAAAACAGCTGCGCGATCTTGAAGGGGCCTTCGGTTTGCGTGGGCGCCAGATCGTGGAGCGCAGGAATCTTCTGAAACGACTGAACAATTAGAACAAAGAAGTTGAAGTAGAGGGCAATGGCGGCTGTGATGACCCAGACGCCGCGCCAGGCTCCGCCCAGATGGCGCGCATAGCGCGCGATTGCCGCTATGGCGAGTATCACGAGCGACAAGACACCCACGACAATTGCGGGAGTGATGCCTTTGAATGGGAACATAAATCCTGTGATGCTGGTGAGTGCTGTCGTGACCATGAAACTTGTTGTGAGAACAGGGAGGGTTCTGGAAGCCATCATTCCAAAGACCACGAGGAATCCGGAGCCGATGGCGATCAGGCTGATGGCCACATGTACCGCGGTAAATGTTGCGAGACTCATTCCGAGGACCATGTACTTCTCCTTTCGTGAGCAGAGTAGCGGATACGGATACGGCGCAGAGCGTTCGCGAGCCGTTGTATGAGCGCATTGACCGAAGGCAGGTTGTGGCTGAGACGGCAGGTCTCAAAGTCGGACCTGGAAATGGACTTCGGGAGGAGCCAGAGTACACGAGAACGCGCGTGAGTTTCTACAGAAATCGCGTGCGCGGGACTCAGAGCTTACGAGCCGAGCGCGTGATCGGCGTTCATATCTTTGCCGCGCCAAAGCTTTTGTGATGACCACTGTGCATCGGGGCCGGACCAGAAGCGATCTTGGGGCGAAAGACCGAGAGGGAGAAAGAGCGTGGCGCAGAGATAGAGGCTTCCAGTGGAGATGTAGGATTCGCCCAGCGATGGCTGATGGCCGGCGAGGCCGATGCGCAACCAGCCTGCGCTGTCGAACGTTTCAGCGGGGTCCAGGGTGCGGTGCAGGACTGCCGAAAGGGCGCAACGAACCTGCTCGGCGGCCGCATCCTCAGGAAGTGCATGGCGCAGTGCGACATCGCCGAGAAGATGGAATGAACCGCCGCGATACGTGATGGATCGGCCAATCGCGGGATAAGTCCCATCGGGAGCGATCATGCGCTCGAGCACGTGCGCGTAGCGCGATGCGCGCGCCTGAACCTTCGGAACCATGGCCTTCCATGCATCATCCTCATTGCCGACTGTATCGAGAATTGCGAGGAGAAAAGGCTGGATGACGAAGGAGTTGTAATAGTCCCAGTGAAATTCGGGACCATCGCCGTAGACGCCGTCTCCGACGTACCACTGCATGTGCTTGCGCAGCGCATCGTCTACCGGTTCTCGATTCCAGGGTTCTCCAAGTGCGAAAAGGGCGGATTCGATCGCCGCCGTGAAGAGAAGCCAGTTGTTCTGCGGCGGTTTCAAGGGGCGCGTTGCGCGCAACGCGTTCGCCAATTGTGTACGTACCGCAGAGTCGAGTTTGGTGTTGAGTTGGCGAGGTGAGCGAAGGACCGCAAGCGCGAGGAATCCGGCATCGACCAGAGTCTGACCCGTTGCGCCGAACTGAAGGTAGTCCGGCGACTTTGGATCCACGCCGGCCTCGACTGCGAGACGTGTCATCTCACGAAATTCGGTTTGAATCTTGCTCTCTTCTTCCGCCAGACCACTCACTTCGAGCCACGGTGCGATTCCCGCGAGAGTGCGCGCGAAGGCTTCAAGCGGCGACGAGAGTCGACGCTCGGGGCGGCCTTCCTGGGCCATTTCGACCGGCATGGTTGCGCGAAGTCTGCGCTGGCTGAGAGCTTTCAGGACCGGGTCCGCCACGTGCCGCATCCGGTCGAGCCAGAACGCGCGATCGGATGCGTTTGCTGATTGCTTGCCGGAGGCGGAATGTTCCGCGGCGAGGGCAGGGTCGCCGAGCGCAGCAGCGAACCCTGTGGCGAGCGCGGACTTGATCAGGCTTCGGCGCAGCATGGGAGCCCTCGGGCGATCAGCTAAATTTCAGCTCAATTCGATGCCCAAAGAGTATCGCATTCGGTTGCTATGGCCGTTCTTCGACCGGAATCCAGTGCGAAGGATAGACGGGGCCGATGTATTCGGCGCGGGGGCGGATGAGGCGGTTGTCGTCGAGCTGCTCGATGACGTGCGCTGCCCAGCCGGCGATGCGGCTGACGGCGAAGATCGGCGTGTAGAGATCGATGTCGATGCCCAGCGTGGCGTAGGTCGAGGCGGAATAGAAATCGACGTTGGCGTTGAGCTTCTTGTCCTTGTTGATGTAGAGCTCGATGGCGCGCGACATTTCGAACCACTTGGGCTGGCCGGCGTCTTTGCCGAGCTGCTCGCTCATGCGGCGCAGGTGGGTGGCGCGCGGATCTTCGGTCTTGTAGACGCGATGGCCGAAGCCGGAGATCTTCTGTTTGGCCGCCAGCATGCTCTTCACGTACTCCACCGGATCGGCGCCGGCCTTGTCGATGGCGTAGAGCAGGCGCATCACGCCTTCATTGGCGCCGCCGTGCAGCGGGCCCTTGAGCGCGCCGATGGCGCCGGTAATGGCGGAGTGAATGTCGGAGAGTGTGGCGGCGATGACGCGGGCCGCAAAGGTGGAGGCGTTCAGCTCGTGGTCGGCATGGAGGATGAGAGCGATATCGAGGGTGCGGGTCGCGGTCTCGGAGGGCTTGACGCCGTTGAGCATCCAGAGGAAGTTGCCGGCGTGGCGAGAGGGAGCGATCGGGCGGAACAATTTCGAGGCCCTTGCGGATGCGATCGTAGATGGCCACGATCATGGCGATCTGCGCGGTCAGGTTGTAGGCCTTGCGCACGTTGGCGTCGTGCGAGTTGTCTTTCTCGTCGGCGTCATAAAAGCTGAGCGCCGACACCGCGGTCCGCAGCACTTCCATCGGAGTGGCCGAGGTGGGAAAGCTGCGCAGCAGGTCGATGATGCGCTGGTCGAGCGAGCGGGCCAGGGCGAGTTGCGAACTGAACTCGCGCAGCGCAAGCTCGTTGGGGAGATGGCCGTTCCAGAGCAGGTAGGTGGTCTCTTCAAAGGTGGAGTGCTCGGCGAGCTCGTGAATATCGATGCCCCGATAGGCCAGCACGCCCGCTTCTCCGTCGATCCAGCAGATGCCGGAGTTCGCGGCAACAATTCCTTCCAGACCCTTTCCAGCGACAACAGTGGACATAGCCCCTCGGTTTTCCCCTCTTGGTTAATTTCGAGCGATCCCGGACAATTTCAGGCACGCCCGATCGGCCTTGTCGGTAAATTGCGGTAATGTTCTTTATAAACGAGCGGTTCCAGAGTTGTCACGGCCCGATAGTCTGGGATACGAGACTCAGCACGATGGAAGCGGCAGTCATATGGAAGAATCTGAGTTTCGGACCACGTGTATCCGCAAAGTTTAAATTTGCCTCCGGATACGTACTTGTGCTTCCAGAGAGTGCGGCATACCTTTGCCAAGAGCGATAACGGTGACATCTGGATCCATTCCATTGATGCGCGCAAAACACGCAGTTGTGTTCTTTCTCATCGCGGTGGCGTTTCTGTCACCGGCCAGCCCGCGCGCCCGCGCACAGGCCGCGATGCTGATGGAAGAGCCATTCGGCTTTTTTGGCTTCCTGAACCCTACGGGTCACGATGCCGTCTATTTTGAGCGGATTTGCGCCGAAACTCCCGTGAAACTGCGGCGGTGCGCACCGGGCGAGCTTGGCGCGGTGATCACCCGCTACCAGGGAATCGCAGGCTACGACTGGATAGCGATGCCCCTGCTTCCTTACCTTTATTCCGTCGAGAGCGCCTCAGAGGTTCCAGCGCACGCAGATCGTGAAACAGTCAATGGCTTGCGGGACAAATACCACGAGGCTCATCTGCTGAGCCTTGGCAAGGACGTGCCCCGGGGTGACGACGTGAAAAGAGGGTGGAGCCAGTTTGTGGGCGTGTCGTATGAGCGGCGCATCTACGCTTTCCGGTTTGAGACCACCGAGAAGCAGGACGACGCATTGATCGCCCAAATGAACGCGGGGCCAAATCGTTCCCGCTTCAACCTGATTGCAAGGAATTGCGCGGATTTCACGGGCGGCATGTTGAACTTCTATTTTCCGGGCATGATCCGGAGGAGCATCCTTCCCGACGGTGGGATAACCACGCCGAGGCAGGTTTCGTACAAACTCGTGCGTTATGCGCGCAAACACCCCGAGACGCAATTGGCCTTGTTCGATATTCGACAGGTTCCTGGCTTTCGACGCCACAGCAGACGGAACAAGAGCATTGCCCTGTCGTTCATTACAAACGGCCTTGTGGTTCCGATTGCCTTTCTTAATCCGTACGTCGCGGGTGGAATCGCGGCGGATTATCTCCTTTTTGGCCGCTTTCCCCTGCCTCTAAAGAAAGCGCAGGTGCTGGCGCCGGAAAACATGGGTCCGCTGACATTCTCCGCCGGCTCCGGGCAGAGTCCGAACAACTCAAACGCCCTGATCCCCGCGCCGCTATGAAGGCCGCTTCGCAAATGGTGCAGGTCAGAAGTGGGTTGATGCATCGGCAATTTGTTCCGAGGGGCTGAATTACCGATTGCGCACGGAACATGTTTTTTGCTACTTTCTTTTCGTACCTCGCGAGTCCGCGACTGACTTTAAGCAGCGGGCTCTACCTGCACTCTCCTGCTTCTGAGGGAATGTGGATGGGGGCGCTTCAGAAGCACACCGGGAAAGGTGTGCGCGCGCCTCGGATCCGCTCCTGCCTTTCCCTCGACGGAAATCCAAGCATCCCAAAAGGACAGGAGAGACCATGAGCCAGTCTGCACAGCATCACGCGATCAACTACATCGAGTTCACGACGAGCGACATCGCCTTGACCAAGGCTTTCTACCAGAAGGTGTTCGGGTGGAGTTTTCAGGATTGGGGGCCTGACTACATCGCCTTCGACAAAACGAACTCTGGAATTGACGGCGGATTTCGCAAAGGGGAGCCGGGTCAGGTGCATGCCGATTCGGCGCCACTGGTTGTGATCTATTCCGAGGACCTGGAAGCAACCCAGAAGGCTGTTGAGTCGGCGGGCGGCAAGGTCACGGTTCCGATATTCGAGTTTCCGGGAGGACGGCGGTTTCATTTTTCCGACGGCCAGGGGAATGTGCTGGCGGTGTGGTCGAAGTAGGCGTCTGAGTGGTCAGGGATCGGTGGTCAGGGATCAGCGACCCCGCCGAAGCAGAGCCTGGATCCTTCGACAAGCTCAGAACAGGCTGAAGGCACCCATTTCAATGGCGATGTTTGGCCTCGGCCGCACGCGTCCTCAGGCTATCGCGGCCGGTATCGCAATTGAATCGTGTACCCCCCTCCCCGGATTCTGTAAGGAAATTACTTGTTTTCAATAGGTTACGAGAGAGGTGTGGCTGCAAAATCCTCTCAACATTGGACTTAGCCGCAGATTCCTCTCAGCAAAGGACTTAGGGTTGTTCTTGGCACAATCGCGAGTTGCATCGACGGGTTAGGACGCTGGATTTCCATGGAGATTGTGGCGGTGCCAGCAAAATGCAGGTCCCTCGACTCCGGTCGCTGGAGCGACCTGCGCTCGGGATGACCGCTTGTTTTGTGTTTGGCGCAAAGAACGCGGCGGCCTTCGCTCGGGATGACAACTTCCTAGGGTGACTTTCTGCTCGCAAGCGTTTTGTCTCCAACTTCCATTGTGGGACGAGAGACGGTAAATATCTGCAAGACAGGAGGACGGCCCTACTTCAGAATTGGAGTCAGGGAATAGGGGTTGTCACCCAGGGTGGGGTCGATGCGAAAGTCCCAAACCGCCTGATTGATTTCTGAAGGGGAGATGATTTCGACAAGAGCGTACTCGCCGATTGTGAGGGGCTGCTGAGGCGAGAGCTTCAGCCAGTGCTTTCCGGGCAGGACCTCGACTTTGGTCGGCACGACGTCTTCGTTCTGCGAGACCGTGCCGGTTGGACTGACGTGAATGGCCCCTACGATACGAACCTCCTTGCGCTGATCTATGCGAATCAGGGCAAAGCCTGAAGATGTGGAGTGCGCGCCATGCTTGCGGCTTGCCTGTTCCTTTGCGCCGCCTGTTGGGACAGTAAGTGCGTGGGAGAGAACCTTTTCCGCGTCATCCTGGGAGTTCAACGACAGGTAGAACGCAGGATCGTTCACGTGGAGGTGGACTTTGGCCTTCTGGCCCGGCAACTCAAGGTTTGCATTGGCGCTCGCCAGGGGATTGATGATGCTGACGCCCTTTTTGGTTTTGGTATTCATGCTCAATTCCGAAGGCACCAGTTCCACGAGTTCCGACGTGCCGTGAAAGGTGTCGAGCGCAAAGACGCCATCCTCGTCGGGGAGCTCAAGGCCCTTGACGACTTCAGGCCGGCGCTGTTGTTCTTCGAGGCGTTCGCTTGACTCCTCCTTGTCGATGTCCTCAGCCTCCTTCATGGCCGGGGAAGCATTTTCCTCCTCGCTGCCGTGAGTCAGTTCCCATTTGCGGGTTGCATCCCAGTCCACGAGATTTGCAGGCAACTCCTCCCAGTCTCCGCTCCGTTCGATGGACCTGTAGCGCACCCGGTCGCCGACAACCTGATACTCGCGCACCAGTTGATAGGAGCCGTCTTTGAGGATGAGGCGATGATTCTTGGCGAGGCCGGGAGCATCGGGCTTGATGGGCTGCTTATGATTCTGACTCTGGCTCTGGCTCTGACTCTGTGCCCCGGCGGCGAAGGAGCCGGCCAGAAGAAATGCTGCTCCGCTCACGCGAAGGACGCGCCGCAACTGGAAGAAGTAGTTCATTGCGCAACAGTTTAGACGGGCGGACCAAGGTTATGGTTTGCCTCTCCATTACCTCTGGCTCGCCGAATATGTGACCTATGTCAGCCTGACGCATCCAATAGTGTGTATCCTTTAAGCAGGATCTCCCCTACAGGAACTGAGATTGACTGGACCGCAGAATTGGATGCGCAGTAGCCGCCACGTAAAGCCGAATGCTTACGCGGTGGTACTTGTGTGTCTGGCGTTGCTTGCGCTGATAGCCGTGGTGCAGGTTGCGCACGTCCACTCGGTCGGCACCGATGCGGATCACTGTCCGCTATGCGTGGTCCTGCACACTGCGGCGCCGGTTGCCGTGGCTGCAGCGGTGGTGGTGCTGGTGCAAATTGATGCGCAAGCCCCCGAACTGGAAGTTCGCGCAGTCAGACGTCAGTGGCTCAGGCAGCTATTCATCCGTCCTCCTCCCTCCCTCTGCGAGGCATCGTTTCGTCTTCCTGTCTCGGCCTGACACCTCGTTCAAATTTGCCTGAACCGGGCGAAAAATCGAATCTTCATCTGGCCTGACCCGAATCAAACGATGCCGCCGTTGCGCTGATGATGCCGTGCGCAGCTTGATTGCACGGATCCCGCAGTTTCAGTCAACAATCGGAGGCACCTATGCCGTTCAAACGCGGCGCTTTTATTCGCATTCTTCCCATTGCGGCTCTCTTGTTCGCCGCGATTTCCACGCCTGCCGCACAGAGCGGAAATGCAAGCTCTGTGCGCGGCACCGTGACAGATCCTTCTGGCGCGGTGATTCCAGGCGCATCGATTCGTCTCTCCAATGCAGCCAGCGGCCTTGACCGCACCGTGACCTCGGACGCCGCCACTGGTGAATTTGAGATTGGAAACATACCCTTCAATAACTACCAACTCAATGTGACGGCTCCTGGATTCGCCTCGCAGAGGCAGAGCCTTGTTCTGCGCTCCTCAGTGGCGGCAAGCCTGAAGATCGTTCTTCAGATTGCAGCGGCTGATTCGACCGTGACGGTGGAGGCGGCAGGGGACCTGGTTGAAACCGATCCAACGTTCCACACGGACGTGGACCGCGACATGTTCATCAAGGTGCCGTTGGAAAGCCAGTCGTCTTCTCTGAGTGCCTTGGTGACGGCGACGACACCGGGTGTCTCGGCTGATTCAAACGGGCTGTTCCACGGGCTCGGCGATCACGCCTCGAACTCGTTCTCAGTGGACGGGCAGTCGATTACAGACCAGCAGAGCAAGGTTTTTTCGAACCAGATTCCATCCAACTCGATCCAATCCATTCAGGTGATCGCCGGCGCGCCGCCGGCGGAGTACGGCGACAAGACCAGCCTGGTGATTGTGGCCACGACGCGGTCGGGCCAAGGCATAACCCGGCCGACCGGCAGCATTTTCGGATCGTATGGCTCATTCGGTTCCGCACTGGCAGGGTTCGATCTGTCGTATGGCGGCAAGAACTGGGGAAACTTTATTGAGCTGGACGGCATGAACTCGGGGAGGTTCCTTGACCCGCCGGAGTTCAGCGTTTTCCATGACAAGGGGAACGAGGAGAATGCATTCGATCGCGTGGACTACAGCTTCTCTTCAGTCGATTCGATTCACCTCGACCTGAACTACAGCCGCTCGTGGTTCCAGACGCCGAACGCCTATGACAACCTGAACGTGCAGAATGTCGTGGCCGGCGGTACGAGCGCGAATCCGGCGTTCGCAAGCGTCGGCGACGCGGATCAGCGATCGCAGATCAAGACATACAATATTGCGCCGACTTATACGCGTGTGATCGGAACGAACTCGGTTTTCAACCTGGGCGCATTTGTCCGCAGTGACGATTACAACTACTACCCAAGCGGCAATTCGCTGGCCGACCTTGGCCCGGCGAATCTGCAGACTTCTTCGATCGCGCAGAATCGCACGCTGACGAACACGGGCATCCACTCGGACATTTCGTATGCCAAAGGGATCCACACGCTGAAGGCCGGCGCGCAGTATGAACAGACGTTCCTGCGGGAGAACGACAAACTCGGCATTGTGGAATCCATCTACAACTCGCCTTGCGTGGATGCGAGCGGCGGTTCTCTTCCGGGTTATTCCGATACTTCGCAGTGCGCGGCTGACGGGGCGCTGCCGAATCCGAATTACCTGGCAGTGCTGGCTCCGTACGACCTGACACGCGCCGGTGGCTTCTATGACTTCACGGGGCGCGCGGATATCAAGGAGACTTCGCTCTACATCCAGGACCAGATCAAGGCCGGCAACTGGCAGTTCAATCTTGGCATTCGCGGCGATATCTACAACGGGCTTTCGAGCGCGACGCAGGCGCAGCCGAGGCTGGGCGTGGCCTACAACGTGAAGCGGACCGGAACGGTGCTGCGAGCTTCGTATGCGCGCACGCTTGAGACGCCATTCAACGAGAACCTGGTACTTTCGAGCAACGGATGCTCGGACGCTGTTCTTGCACCGTTGCTCAACTGCTCGACCGGCGTATCAGACACGCTGGCTCCCGGATATCGCAACGAGTTCCACGCGGGTCTGCAGCAGGCGATCGGCAAGAACGTCATCTTCAGCGGCGAGTACATCTGGAAATACACGCACAACGCGTTCGACTTCAGCGTGCTGGGCAATACGCCGATCACTTTCCCGATTGACTGGCACAACTCCAAGATTCCCGGATACGCGCTGCATGTGGATGTGCCGAATTTTCACAGCATCAGCGCTTACTCGGTGATGTCTTCGGTGGCTGCTCGCTTCTTTCCGCCGCAGGTCGCCGGCGCGGGCGCCACTGTTGGCCAGACCGGGCTGCCCTTCCGGATTGATCACGACGAGAAGTTCAACCAGACGTCGCACGTGCAGTACACGTGGTCGCGCGGCAAGTACGCGAACGGCCTTTGGGGCGGGTTCAACTGGCGCTATGACTCAGGGCAGGTGGCCGGTTCGGCTCCCTGCTACAACCCGCTTTCGAACGATCCGAACAGCGCGTGCGGCGATACTTCGACGACACTGAACGGGCAGCCCGCTGTGGATTTGAGCAGCCTGACGGCGGACCAGGAGTTCCAGGCGGGGTTGATGTGCAACGGCGTGAAGGCAACGCCGGGCCATCCGCTGCCGGCGGTTTGTCCGGCGTCGGAGTACGGCTCGACGCTGCTGAGGATTCCGGCGCCGGGAACCGGCAACAACGACCACAACCCGGCGCGCATCGCTCCGCGGAATTTGTTCGATGTGTCGGTGGGAAAGAGCAACCTGTTCCATGCGGACCGCTACAAGATCGACTTTGACGTGACGGCGGTCAACGTGACCAACACGTATGCGCTGTACAACTTCCTGTCGACGTTCAGCGGGACGCACTATGTGACGCCGCGGGCGATGACGGCGAAGATGACGTTTAACTTTTAGCTGCCAGCTCAGAGCTTCCAGCTTTGGCCTCTGCCCTGTTGCGGTCGAGGCCAATTATTTTTGGTCACTTTTCGCTGTCGAGGGCGTGCATCTGGTGTTCGTCGTAGCGGGTTCCCGCGGCGGAATCAGCGGGGACGGCGGCTTCGAGAGCAGAGATCTCGCCGGGCGCGAGCGTTACGGCGAGTGCGGCGAGGCTTTCCGCAAGTTGGGTGCGCTTGCGGGCTCCCATGACCGGGATGATGAAGTCACCCTTGGCCAGCGCCCAGGCGATGGCAAGCTGGGACTGGGTGATGCCTTTGCTGGAGGCGACTTCGCGGAGACGCGCAACGAATCGCTGGTTTTTCTCGAGGTTCTGGCCGGCGAAGCGGGGGAATCGATTGCGGATGTCTCCGGGGCCGGCGATTTGTGATCCCGAGAGCAGTCCGCGGGACAGCACGCCGTAGGCGGTCGCGGCGATTCCAAGCTCCTTGAGGACAGGGAAGATTTTCGCTTCGGCTCCCCGGCTGATGAGGGAGTACTCGATCTGCAGGTCGACGATGGGGTGGACTTTCGCGGCGCGGCGGATGGTTTCGGAGCCGACTTCGGAGAGGCCGATGTGCCGGACGTAGCCGGCCTGGATCATCTCGGCGATAGCCCCGACGGTGTCTTCGATGGGCACGTTTGGATCGAGGCGCGCGGGGCGGTAAATGTCGATGTGGTCGACACCGAGGCGCTTGAGGCTGTAGGTGAGGGCGGTCTTGAGGGCTGCGGGGCGCGCGTCGAAGCCAAGCCAGGAGCCGTCAGGGCCGCGCTGGGCGCCGAACTTCACCGAGATGAGTACCTTCTCGCGGAAGAAGCGCAAGGCCTGGCTGAGAAGCATCTCGTTGTGGCCCATGCCGTAGAAATCGCCGGTGTCGATCAGGTTTACTCCGGCGTCGATGGCGGCGTGGATGGTGGCGAGGGACTCGGGCTCGTCGGCTGGACCATAGACACCGCTCATGCCCATGCACCCGAGAGCGATGGGGAAGACCTGGGGGCCTGATTGGCCGAGTCTGCGATGCTGGACGGCGCTGGCGGTGGTCATGGCTCGCTCCTGTCAAGAGCATGGTAGGCCGGACGGTGCCTGGGGGCAAGCGGGGTGCGGCGAGGGTGGGCGCAGTGTTTGGGTAACAAAATTAAAGACAAACGCAAGTTCTTCGACTCCCGCCGTTCGCAGCTGCGGACTCTGGTCGCTCAGAATGACAAGCCTATATGAGAGGGGGCTAAGCGCATATAATTCAGGTGAATACGCGGATCCCTCGTTTTGTGTTTTGCGGAGACAGGAATTCTGTCATACTTGATTGTGCCCACCAGGTACGTCCAAACCCAACAGTCAAATAGTGAGGTTGCATCGATGTCGGCAAAGTATGTCTTTGTGACGGGCGGAGTTGTGTCCAGTTTAGGCAAGGGCCTTGCGGCCGCTTCGATCGGCTGCCTGCTCGAGAGCCGCGGGCTGCGCGTGAACATGATGAAGTTCGACCCCTATCTGAACGTCGATCCGGGGACGATGTCGCCGTTTCAGCATGGCGAAGTGTTTGTGACGGATGATGGGGCGGAGACCGACCTCGACCTGGGGCACTACGAGCGCTTCACGCATGCGCCACTCTCCCGCGACAACAACCTGACGACAGGACGCATCTACGAGCAGATCATCCTGAAGGAGCGACGCGGCGACTACCTGGGCAAGACGGTTCAGGTGATTCCGCACGTGACAAACGAGATCAAGAACGCGATGCGGAAGGTTTCGGCCAACGGCGCGGACGTGACGATCGTGGAGATTGGCGGCACGGTGGGCGATATCGAGTCGCTGCCGTTTCTGGAGGCGATTCGCCAGATGCGGCAGGAACTGGGGCGCGAGAATACGTGCTTTGTACACCTGACGCTGGTGCCGTGGATTGCGGCCGCGCAGGAACTGAAGACCAAGCCGACGCAGCACTCGGTGAAGGAACTGCTGATCGATCGGGATTCAGGCCGATATTCTGCTGTGCCGTTCGGATCGCAATCTGAGCCGGGAGATGAAGCAGAAGATTGCGGCTTTCTGCAACGTGGAAGAGAGGGCGGTGATCGGGGCGACGACGGTACCGTCGATCTATGAGGTGCCGCTCGAATTTGCGCAGGAGGGCGTGGATTCGCTGATTCTGAAGTATCTGCACAAGGAGGCGCCCGAAGCGGATCTGAATGCGTGGAAGGACGCTGGTCGACCGTTGCTACCACCCGAAGGACGAGGTTTCGATCGCGATTGTCGGCAAGTATGTGGAGTACGAGGACAGCTACAAGTCGCTGAAAGAGGCGCTGACGCATGGAGCGGTGGCGCAGAACCTGAAGCTGAACATCACGTGGATTGAGGCCGAGGGGCTGGAATCGAAGACTCCTGACGACACGAGCTACGAGGCGCAACTGGAGGGGTTTGACGGGATCCTGGTGCCGGGCGGGTTCGGGAAGCGCGGCATTGAGGGCATGCTGAATGCGATCCGGTATGCGCGCGAAAAGAAGGTGCCGTATTTCGGCATCTGCCTGGGAATGCAGACGGCTTGTATCGAGTTTGCGCGGAATGTGTGCGGGTTGAAGGATGCGAACTCGAGCGAGTTTGATCCTGCGGCGCAGCATCGCGTGATCTACAAGCTGCGCGAATTGCTGGGCGTGGAAGAGATGGGCGGAACGATGCGGCTGGGCGCGTGGACATGCATTCTGCAGCCGGACACGCTGGCCGCGCAGGATCTACGGCGCGACGGAGATCAGCGAGCGCCACCGGCACCGGTACGAGTTCAACCGCGAGTACGAGGCGCTGCTGACCGGGCGGCGGACTGCGTGATCAGCGGGAGCACGCCGGACTCGACGTATGTGGAGATGGTGGAGCTACCGGACCATCCGTATTTCATCGGATGCCAGTTCCATCCTGAGTTCAAGTCGAAGCCGCTGGAGCCGCATCCGCTGTTCCGGGAATTTATTGTGGCGAGCTACAGGAACCGGGCGGCGCGGACGGCGTCCCCAAAGATCGCGACGTCAGTTGCCGTGAACGCCCATTCGTCATAGGGCAAACTGACTAGCCACAAAGCCGCGCATTCTCAGGTGAATGGCGTTTTGGGCACTGTCGGTCAGTTGGCGGCGTTTCGGCGAAAGGGCCTTGCACCTTTGCGCTTGGTCGCTAGATTCCCCACGACTGTACCCAGTGAGCGAATCCATGCCACGGACCAGCTGTGCAGATCAAGAGGGCGACCTGGTGCAGCGTAATGAGGAACGCGCTTCCCCAGAGCGTGGCGCGATGCAGCTTCCGCAACGAGAAGATGTCGAACGCGGCAAGAGGAACGAGGAAGACGTAGGTGTAAGCCCAGAAGAGACGGAGTGCTGCGACTCCTCTCAAATGCCAATCCGGCAGGAACTCCATTCTCCCCACAGCGGCGCCGATAAGGCTAATGGTTGCCAGCATAATCAGGCGCTTATGGATGTCAGGCCTCTTTCGACAGAGAAATGCCGCAGCAGCGAGAACTCCAAAACTAAAGAGCTCAGTGAAAGGCATGATGGAAGCCGTCAGCATGCCCGGCTCCGACGCCATTCTCGTGAGAAATTCGGCAGTGGCAAGGATTCCTAATGGAAGCATCAGGCAAGCGATCCCCATTCCAGCTATGCCAAGCCTGCGATGCAAATCCACACGGCCGGCGGATGCCAGTCCGGATTGACAAAGAAGCACAACAAACCAACAGGTGAAGACCACACCGTGAATGTGGATGAGGGCGCTCGGTAGTTTTGCCCGGAACAGACCTGCAAAGAAGTATGTCTTCGCGAAACCTATCCCCACGGCAAGGGTGAGCAGGACGCTAATCAAAAAGAAAAAAAGATGCTCGAAGCGTCGACTGCTGGCCGGCGGCGAAGAAACGAGAGGGCTCCCGGAGAGAGTGGCCATGGCACCTCCTGCCATCGATCACCGTGTGAGCCTGGAGGAACGCAACCCGGGGTTAAGACATGACGAGTATAACGGGGAATGACACTCCTATCTGCTCAAATCGGACGTCATCCTTTGCCCGGGCAGATGACATCGGAATCGCCGTCCGAACGCATCAACATGCGAGTCCGCTGTCCCCTCGCCGTACAATCAGATCGTGAGTCATTCTTTCGAAATCGGCCCTGTTCGTGTGGGCGAGGGGCGGCTGTTTCTGATCGCGGGGCCGTGTGTCATCGAGTCAGAAGCGCATGTTCGGCGGATGGCCGAGGCCATTCAGCGCATTACGAGCGACCTGGGCGTTCCCTACATCTTCAAAGCAAGTTACGACAAGGCGAACCGGACGAGCGTAAAGAGCTTTCGCGGGCCGGGCCTCAGGGAGGGCGCGCGCATCCTGGGTGCGCTGGCCAAGGATACAGGGCTGCCAGTGCTGACGGATGTCCATGAGCCTGAGCATTGCGCGGTGGCCGCGGAAGCGGTGGACGTGCTGCAGATTCCGGCATTCCTTTGCAGGCAGACGGACCTGCTGGTGGCGGCGGGAAAGACGGGCAGGGCCGTGAATATCAAGAAGGGCCAGTTTGTTGCGCCGTGGGACATGAAGCATCCGGTAGAGAAAGTGCGGTCCACGGGAAACGAGCGGGTGTTTCTGACGGAGCGCGGGGCAAGCTTCGGTTACAACACGCTGGTGGTGGACTATCGCTCACTGCCGGTGATGCGCGAACTGGCTCCAGTGGTGTTTGACGGAACGCACTCTGTGCAGCAGCCATCGGCGGCAAATGGAGTGAGCGGCGGGCAGCCGGAGTTTATTCCGCTGCTTGCACGGGCTGCGGTGGCGGCGGGAGTCGACGGGCTGTTTCTCGAGGTGCACGACGATCCAGCGAATGCGAAATCGGACGGCGCGAATGCCCTTCGGCTGGATCTGCTGAAGCCGCTGCTGGAGAGGCTGCTGGCGATACATCAGGCGGTCGAAACCAAATGAAGAGCGACGTGCGATAAGTCAAACGTGGCATCACGGATTTTGGTTTTCCCAGGTCTCAGAATCGAGACCTGGGGCACCCGGCCCCAACGATCTCAAAGGGTCAGCGCGAGTACGGAGTAAGACCGTGCGGGCAGACTGAGCGACATCTTTGAGCCGACCTTGGGATTCTCAAGCGTCTGCGGGATCACCTTCTTCGGATCCGCAAACGTGTTGACCGCCTTCAGGTCAGGTCCGGTGATCGTCTCAAATGCCGTGACACTGCTGGGCGTCAGGTCGTGCCAGTTGATCTCGAGGTTGCGCGCTTTCTCGAGGTCGCGATTGAGCACAAAGATGGCTGCGGTCTTCTTTTCCGGATCGAGAGTGGCCACTACGTCAAGATAGGGCACGTCTCCAAAGCCGGGGGCAGCGAGACCGATGCCTTCGATAGGTCGTCCGAGAGAAGCGACTTCATAGCTCGGACCCTCCGGGGCGATGCTGAGGGCGCGGCCTTGAGCGTATTTGAGCGCCCAGGCATAGGGGTAGTAGATGCTATGCCGCAGAATGCCATTTTCGTTGGTCATGATCGGCGCAATCACGTTCACGAGCTGCGCAAGGCAGGCCACCTTCACGCGATCCGAATGCCGAATCAGGGAATTGGCGAGGCCGCCCACGAGAAGCGCGTCTTCGAGGTTGTAGGGTTCCTCGAGGAGATGGGGCGCCGGTTTTCCGTGCCCATCCACTGCGTCGCCGGTGCGGGCGCGATACCACACGTTCCATTCATCAAATGAGAGGAATAACTGCTTGCCTGAGCGTTTACGGGCGCGGACGGTGTCGCAGACGGCGACGATCTCCTGGATCTGGCGATCCATGGCCAGATTCATCGCCAGATACTTCGAGCTTTCGTTGTTGGTTTCGTCGGTATTTCCCCAATAACGGTGGAGCGAGATGCCATCGACTTCTTCATAGCACTCTTCAAGGACGGTGCGATCCCAATCGATGTAGGTCGGCATGAACGGCCCACTGGACCCGCAGGCAATGAGTTTGATGGAGTGATCGATGGCCCGCATCTGGCGAGCAGCGTCCGCGGCTTTGATTCCGTATTCCCGGGCCGGCATGTGACCAATCTGCCACGGTCCGTCCATTTCGTTTCCAACGCACCAGTACTTGACTGCGTGGGGCTGCTCATATCCGTGAGAGCGTCGCAGTTCGCTCCACTTGGTTCCGCCGGGCAGGTTGCAGTACTCGAGCAGAGCGGCGGCGTCTTCCGATGATCCGGTGCCGAAGTTGAGCCCGAACAGCGGTTCGGCGCCCACCTGTCTGGCCCACGTGATGAATTCATTCGTGCCGAACTGGTTTGTCTCAAGCGTGTTCCATGCGCGGTCGAGAACTGTAGGCCGCTTGTCTTTGGGGCCGACCCCGTCGAGCCAGTGATAGCCCGAGACGAAATTGCCGCCGGGGTAGCGAATGATGGGAACGCCCAGGTCGCGTACTTCCTTCATGACATCGGTACGGAATCCATTTGCGTCAGCAAATTTTGACTTGGGATCGTAGATGCCTCCATAGATGGCACGACCGAGGTGTTCCAGGAAAGAGCCGAAGAGGTGACGATCGATGGCCCCAACCTGGCGCCCGGAGTCGATAACGACGCGAGTCACGGGCTGGCTCTGCGCCAGGCTGAATCTCCCCAGCGCGGACATTGCGGCAACACCCATCGATGCGCAGCTCGCGTTCTTCAGGAATCGCCTTCGAGAGAGAGGCTTCATTGAATGTTCCCTTTCTGTCGCAAAAGTCTTTAAGCAACTTCGCGCAAACTCCACGGAACTTGCACCGGTCTTAAGGCTCAGATGATCGAATGACCAAGATCAAGTAAGCGTTTGCTCGGAAAAGGATAAGGGCCGAACCACCTCCTGTCAAAGAAGTTATTTAGCGGCCGATTTCTTTGCTCCTTGCGCCTGATAGCATCATTTTTATGCGTTTCATTTCTGTCCGCAGGTCCCTTTCTGGCGCCGTTGTCAGTGGCGCAGTCCTTTTCATTGGTAGCGCTTGTTGCATTGCGGCGCCAGCGCCACAGAACGCGCCGACTGCTTCAGTCGCTGACCGGTCACAGGTTGCGGAAGTGCTGAAGGATCTGAATCGCGGCCGCTCGGTGGGCCAGGTGGCGATTTCTCCGGACGGAAAGCGGCTGGCCTGGGTGCAGGAGTCATCGCGCGAGGACTTGGAGATTCGAGTTGCGGCGGCGAGCGATCTGGCGAAGAGCGATCGCGTAACGGCGGCGGCAAAACAGGACTTGCATTGCCGCGAGGGCGAACTGGCGTGGGCGCCGGATGGCAAGTCGCTGGCCTTCTTCTCAGATTGCGCGGATCCCGGACACCAGGCCGATCTGTATTTGACGAAGCTGGATGGCAAGCCCGTGCGACGGCTGACAACGCTGAAGGGATACGAAGATGCGCCGGCTTTTTCGCCGGACGGGTCGAAGATTGCGTTTCTGTATGTCGAGGGAGCGACGCGGCCGGCGGGAGCGTTGGCGGCGATGAAGCCGCCGGCGGGAGTGATTGGCGAGGATGGGCTGGAGATTCAGCGGGTGGCGGTAGCGCGATTGGAAGGTGATGCGGCCGCTCCGGTAACGCAGGCGACGCCGGCCAATCTACATGTGTATGAGTTCGACTGGGCGCCGGATTCGAAGGGGCTGGCCTATGTCGCGGCGGATCCGCCGGGAGAGAACAACTGGTGGGTTGCGAAGCTTTACACGCAGATCGCTGGATGGAACGCCAAGGGCGATCCTGGCTCCGGCGGATGTGGCAGGTCCGCTGCACGGGATGCAGATCGCGGTTCCGCGATGGTCGCCGGATGGGAAGGCGATTGCGTTTATTGGCGGGTTGATGAGCGACCAGGGGTCGACAGGCGGCGATGTCTGGATCGTCTGCGGCCGATGGCGGCCCACCGCGCGATTTGAGCCAGGGGCGGCCGACTTCGCCGGCCTGGATGGAGTGGGACGGCGACGAGATATCTGTTTGTGAGCGAACTGGCAGGGGGCAACGTTCAACTGATCCGGTTTCACCTTCAGGGCGACCGAACGTCGCCGGGTGGCGAAGTCAGCTTTGGCGCGCCGATCTTCAGCATTCCAGGGAACGTGGGCGATGGGAGGCTGGAGTTGAGCCTTTCGTCGACGGCGGATCAATCGATGTTTGTGTTTCGCGGCGAGCACATTCGACCGTCCCGCGGAGATCTATGCGGCGAAGCCGGGGAAGGTGATGACGTCGGGACTGGAAGGCGTGATTCAGCTTTCGCACATCAATGACGGGGTTGAGCCGGCATGGGGCAAGTCGGTTTCGCTGAGCTGGAAGAGCGATTCATTCCGCGTGCAGGGCTGGCTGCTGTCTGCCCAAGGATTACGATCCTGGCAAGAAGTATCCGATGATTGTGGAGGTTCATGGAGGGCCCGGCTGCGGCGCAATTGGCACGCTGGGGCGGAGGGGGCGGGCTGAGCGCGACGGCGTTTTCGGCGCTGGGCTATTTCGTGCTGGAGCCCAACCCGCGGGGCAGCTATGGGCAGGGCGAGGCGTTTACGCAGGCCAATCGGAAGGACTTCGGCTACGGGGATCTGCGCGACATCCTGGCGGGCGTGGATACGGTGATGGCGAAGTATCCCGTCGACCCCGAACGCGTGGGGATTGACGGGCTGGAGCTATGGCGGATTCATGACCATGTTTGCGGTGACGCAGACGAACCGCTTCAAGGCGGCGGTCGCGGGGGCGGGGATCTCGAACTGGCAGAGCTATTACGGCGAGAACTCGATCGACCAGTGGATGATTCCCTACTTTGGCGCGTCGGTCTACGACGATCCCGCGGTCTACGCGAAGAGCTCGGCGATCAACTTCATCAAGAAAGTGAAGACGCCAACGCTGGTGGTGGTGGGGGATCGCGATGGGGAGTGTCCTGCGCCGCAGTCGTATGAGTTCTGGCACGCGCTGCGAGATCAGCATGTGCCAACGCAACTTGTTGTCTATCCGAATGAGGGGCATGGATTTGTGGATCCGGCGCACGGCGGGATGTGATGGAGCGGGCGGTGGAGTGGTTCGAGCAGGTACATGCCTCCGGCATCCTGAGTCGCGGCAACTGCTCGCCGATCAGCTTTCGGATCAGAGTCTATGGAAATACAGGAGAAGTGGGCGGGGCTAGCGGGAACGTGCCGGCGGCCATCCTGCCCTGATACACTTTTCTTTGGAGCAAACTGAGCGGGTCGTTAGCCGGCGGGATGGAACGGATGTACGCCAAATGCCGGTTGCCGGGCAGAATGTTCCGGTTGCAGGCCACTGGCCGGGCGTGTCGACGGATTCGCTTTTAACCCATAATTTCTACCTGGATTTGGAGAGACCGTTCCGCGGCTCGAAAAGGCGGGGCGGGGAGGATTCATGCGGCGGTATTTGACGCTTGTCTTTTTGCTGTTTCTGGCAATTCCAGCGGGAATTACCTTCTCCGGCTGCACGCGCAATCCAGCCGGGAATTATTGCAATGGTCTGGGCTACGGGACTGAAGATTACGGACGTTCAAACGATCGATCTGGAGCCGAAGACGACGGGCGTTTCCATGGCATTCGGGCAGACGCGTCAGATCAACGCCCCCACGGCGAAGACCTGCAAAGGCGACGAACGCCACGGTGACGAGGCTATACCTACGGCACCACCAACAATCAGTTGATCGACATTTCGCCGAGCGGGCAACATGTGCGCCGGCACCTGGAATCGCAATTCGGGCGGCGGCATTGCCGATTACACGATCTGCAATTTTCCCAATCCGCTGCCGAATACGGGTGGATTGCCCTACGCGTCGGCTTACATCACGGCTTCTGCGAATTCCGTTACTTCAAATCCTGTGCAGGTCTTTGTCCACTGCGCAGGTGAGTTCGATTGCGCTGGCTTTGGCCGATCAGTCGCAGTGTCTATTCGCAGGGCGCGAGTGCGCAGCTTGATTCCGAGGCGTGTTTTGCGTCGAATGGGCAGCAGTACGAATTGTGCGCGCCCTCCGCGGTGACGCAACTATTCATGCCCCGGGGGACTGCCTCCGGGAGTCAGCTTCGGTTCCCAGTTGCTCAACCGCTGTCGGCACGCTGAGCTACTACAGTCGGCACTTCAAGCGTCGCGAATCTGAACAGCACCACCAACGTGATTACGGCGCAGCAGCCGGGCACGACGGCGATTACCGCGTCGGTGGCCGGCTCGGGATCGTCGGCGGGATACTTCACCACCTGCCCGCCACAGTCGATTTCGGTCACGCTGAATGGCGGCACCGACGCGACCGTGACCCAGGGCGTGCAGCAGAACATGGTGACAACGGTGATCGACACGAATGGTCAGCCATCACCGGACTTACGCTCGACTACCAGTCGACCAACCCGATCGATATTTCGGTCGGCAGCACGGGCGCAGTCTCGCCATCGTTCCCAGGCGCGACCTCGGTGTATGCGATTTGCCAGCCGAGCACGTGCAATCCGGCGCCGATCAACCAGGTGGGTCTGTTCGGGACCGGGCTTGCCGATCTCGAGCAACCCTGTGACGATCACGACCCCGGGCACCGCCAGCTCCTACGTGTGGTTCGGAGCGCCGGGTCAGTCGCAGTATTTTGTGCCTGTTGACCTGTTAAACGGGACCACTGGTTCCACGGTCCGTCTGCCGTATGTGCCGAATTCAATGGTGATGGATCGAGACAGGGTCCGATCTTTACTTCGGCTCGTCGCACGCATTGATGGTGTACAGCACCGCTAACAACACGTCGACAAAGACGCCCGATACATCAGTTCCAGGCGTGGTGCTGGCCGTTTCTCCCGATAACAGGAGCCTGGTGATCAACGACCCGGTTCGCAAGGTGTTCTATTTGTATGCGACCACATCAAGCACAGTCACTGCGACGTTCTCCGGAGTGGGCAACTCGGCCCAATGGACGCCCGATTCAAAGACTCTGTACATCAGCGACAGCGCATCGCTGGGCCCGAACCACAGCAACACGCTGTATGTGTACAACGTGAATACCGGTTGGACCACGTATGACCTGACCTCGTCGGGTGGCGCGACAAGTGTAGCGCTCACGATTCCGAGCGTGGGAGCTTACCTGAGCGGCAACACGACGGTTGCGCACACCTGGTGTCCGCAAGGCAACGCGGCAGATTATGCCAGCCTTGTGTTCTATCCCGAGGGCGACTCTGTTGCGGCGAAGACAGACGTTCTGGCTGCGACGAACAACGGAAAGCATATTCTGGGCGCTGCACTGGTTGGGGGCGGGATTCAACTGTCGGATATCGGCGTGACGATTCCATCGACCACCGTTGTGCCGCCGAACACGGGCAACCCGCTGCAGGCGCCGATTCAGTGCCCTGCGAATGGGAACTCGCTGCAGGCGCTCAATCTTTCACACACGCTGAATCAGTTGCCGGTGAGCGGCGTCAACGCCACGCAAGTGAACCATGTGGTCGCTTCACCCGCCTCGAATTTGGCATTCATCACCTATAACGGAACGACTCCGGGTGCGCCATTGCCGTATTACGTGCCGGGATCGAACGGTGCAGCGGGAACATTGAATAACGTGACCCTGGTGGGAAATGCTTCCATCACCGCGCCGCTGACGGGAACATTCAGCCCGGACGACAAGCTGTTCTTTGTTTCAACCGCGGGCGACAATCTGATTCACTTTATCGACGTGCCCACCTTGACCGACGTGAAGCAGATCAACCCGAACCTGCCTGCGTGTGCACCCGGGTCGGACCCGGACTGCGCTAATACTGTGCCGACGATCACTTCAGTGCCGGCAACAGTGATCGCAGTGAAGCCGCGGACTACGACGTAGTCGCTGCACGCGGAGGACGTTCGAGAGGCCGGATGTGTTCCGGCCTTTCGATTTTTTGCCGCCGGCAGTATTGCATCAGAGAGCGGTGCCTGCGTTGCGCTTGCGGCCCGAATCAGCACGATAGAATCAGAGAATGATTAAGGGGATCTCCATCCTCCGCCCGGCTGGGCAGCGCCGCGACGTATGAGAAGCTGTCGAGCTTCTTTTCTGCACTGGGATTGACGCGTGGCGCGGGTTGGAAGGACACAGTGAGCCGGGGAGCATCCTTTCTGGCGCCGCTGGGAAATCTTGAATTTGTTGACGGTCAATTTCCATCAGTCGCGGACGTGATGGTTGAGGTGACCTCGCTGGATGCTGCATATCAGACGGCGGAGGCCTGGCTTCGCGCAAACGGCGACGAGAAGGCCAAGCGCTTATCGCTGATTACCGAGACCGATTGGAAATCACACATCTTTACCGTTGAACCCGAGCCCGGGGTTGCTTTTACGTTCTGGGCGTGGACGGATCCCCAAAGGGGCAAGCCGGTTGCTCTAGAGGGCGATCTCAGCGCCGAGGGTATGAGGTTTGCGATCGTCGTTGCGCGTTGGAACGCGGTCATTACGGACAGGCTGCTGGAGGGCGCGCTGGATGCGTTGCTGCGCAGCGGCGCGAAACGAGCCGACATTGCGATTGTGCGCGTGCCGGGCGCATGGGAGATTCCCGCTGCGTCGCGAAATCTTGCTGACAGCGCCAAGCAAGGCAAGAGCGGGCTTGATGCGATCATCACACTTGGATGCCTGTTGCGTGGCGAGACGGCCCACTACGAGGCGATCTATAACGAAGTTTCGCGCGGAATCGGCCAGTCGCAACAGGACACGGGTATTCCGCACAGCTTTGGGGTGCTGACCTGCGAGACGCTGGAACAGGCGCTAAACCGCGCGGGCATCAAGGCAGGGAACAAGGGTTTTGAAGCGGCGGCGGCTGCCATTGAAATGGTGAGCCTGCGTCGCAAGCTCTCGGAAGGCGGTCCCGCTTGAGCTCAGGCACACGGCGCAAATCGCGGGAACTGGCCATGCAGATGCTTTTTCAGGCGGATCTGGGCAAGCAGACGCCGGAGCAGGTGCGCGCTACGTTCTGGAGAGCGGGAGATGAAGTGGAGCCGGAGGTCCGCGGCTTTGCGGAGGATCTGTTTCGCTCGTCGATCGCGCATCAGGACAGGATCGACGAGCTGATCGTAGCCAATTCGCGGCACTGGCGGCTGGAGCGCATGCCGGCGGTGGATCGCAACCTGCTGCGCATGGCGATCGGCGAGATGCTCGCGTTCAAGTCGACGCCATTTCCGATCGTCATCAATGAAGCGCTCGAGATTGGGCGGCGCTATTGCGCGCCAGAGTCGATCAATTTCCTGAATGGCATTTTGGATGCGATTGCGCACGGCCTGCTGCCGAAGTAGGCGGCAGCGTTGCCGCGGGAATTGAGATTCAGGAGTTTTTTTCTCCAATTGAGGCGTAAACGGCTTGCAATTGTTTTGCGAACCGCGCAAGAAAGGGCCGCACACCCGTCCGGCAAGGACAATAATGTAAGTAATGTATCCGGGGTTCTCCCCGAGGGACGGTGTGCAACCAAGCCGGGTCGCGTGCGCATCAGATGTGCGAGGTTACGGAACAGCCTGGTGATTGCGCCCTTCGTTTGACCGCGCGATGGGTTAGAGGTTTGCGGCACACCGGGGAATTTGATAGGCTCAGGCTTCTTAAGAACTGAGCAGAAGGAGATAAAGTCATGAGCGAAGACACCAACAATAGACCACAAGGCGTTGGCGTTGCGTGGTTTCTGGCCGGACTCGGTGTGGGTGCACTTATCGGGGTTCTTTATGCCCCTAAAAGCGGTGCCGAGACGAGGGAAGATCTCGCACAGAGAGCCCGCGATGGACAGGAATACCTGCGGACGCGTTCAAAGCAGGCTGCCGAGCAAATGGGCAATGCGGTGGATAAGGGGAAAGAGCAGATGAACCAGTACATTGGGCGCGGCCGTGACATCGCGGACCGCGGGCGGGCTCAGTGGCAGGACTTCGTCGAAAAGGGCAAGAATCTCGTGAACGAAAAGGGCAGCCGGGTTGGCGCTGCAATCGATGCGGGTCGTGAGGCGTATCGCACGAACACGACAACGGGTACAGAGCCTGCTGAGCCGAGCGTTTAAGTTGGATTGGCCCGGACCGGGAATCCGGTCCGGGCTTTTTCAAATCAGGCGATATTTCATTGACCTGGGGCCGGATGCGAGTGAGTGTGGAGTCGGCGCACCGGTTCTGCCACGAGAGCGCTCGATCTCAAGATGCGCTGAAGGTGTTCAACCGAGTTCGCAGGGACCCTGCGCAAGACCACGTCGGTGCCTACGATGAATCACGATACTCTGCTGCTTATCTTTGTCGGCCTCACCGCATTTGCGCTCGTGGTGCAGGCTCTTGTGGTCCTGACTGGCTTCCTTTTCGCCCGCAAGGCTGTGAAGAAGCTGCAGGTGGATGTGGAGGATCTGAGGTCAAAGGTCACGCCGATCCTGGTCAAATCGCGCGAAATCATGGAGCGCGTGTCCCCGCGAATCGACTCCATCTCAAGCGATGTGGCTGACCTTTCGCGCCGCGTGCGCGAGCAGGGCGAAGATTTTCAAGCTGCGGCAAGCGAGATGCTTGGACGCGTCAACCGGCAGACAGACCGCGTGGACTCGATGTTCACGTCGATGTTTGACTCGATGGAGCGTGCGGGCAATGCGGTATCCGACTCGGTGAGCAAGCCCGTGCGGCATGTGAATGGAATGGTCGCCGCAGCCAAAGCGTTTCTGAATGTGCTCACGAGGGCCGGCAACAATTCTGACGGGGATGTACGTGAGAGGGCAGCGCGGATCTCTAAAGATCAGGACATGTTCGTTTAGCCCGGATACACCTTATGATCGCCGTAACAAATTGCCGACGAATCTGGATACTGTTTGCGATCACCGCGGCCATGCCGGGGATCGTTGCTGCGCAGACAACTCCGAAGACTGCGTTGTTGGTTCTGTCGAAACAGGACCACACACTTGCGATTGTCAACCCTGAAGACCTGCATGTTGTGGCCCGTGTGCCTGTGGGCGATGATCCGCACGAGGTTATTGCCTCGGCGGATGGCCGCAGCGCGTACGTGTCGAATTATGGTTTTGGCGCCTTCCACACGCTTACAGTTGTGGACCTGGTTGCGCAAAAGCAGAAGCAGCAGATCGATCTGGGGCCGTTGCGCGGGCCGCACGGACTGACGTTTGTGCAAGAGAAGGTCTGGTTCACCGCGGAGGCTGCGAAGGCAATCGGCAGCTACGATCCCGCAAGCGGGAAGGTGGACTGGATCATGGGCACAGGGCAGAATCGCACGCACATGGTGTACGTGTTTCCTGACGCCAAGCGGATCGTGACGACGAATGTGAGCTCGGCTACAGTGACGATTCTCGAGAAGACGGAAGGTGCGGCTGGTATGCCGCCGGGACCGCCTCCGGGAATGTCTATGCCGGGAGCGGGGGCAGGCGGACCTCCGGGGCCGCCGCCGGGTCCACCGGGAGGCGACTGGAACGAGACGGTGATCCCAGTGGGCCGCGGATCGGAGGGCTTCGATGTTTCGCCCGACGGCAAAGAGGTGTGGGTGGCGAATGCCGGGGACGGGACGGTATCCGTGATCGACATTGCGGCGAAGAAGGTGACGGAGACGCTCAAGGCGAATGTGCCGCGTGCAAATCGGCTGAAGTTCACACCCGACGGCAAACTGGCGCTCGTCTCTGCTGGACCGGATCTCGTGATTCTGGATACGGCGACGCATCGAGAGGTGAAGCGACTGCCGATTGGTCATGGATCGGGTGGGATCATGGTGCAACCGGATGGTGCGCGGGCATACGTGGCATTCGGTCCAGATGGATTCGTTGCGGTCGTTGACCTGAAGACACTTGAGGTTGTGGGAAAGATCGATGCCGGCGGCGGCCCCGACGGGCTGGCTTGGGCTGTGCAGCGGTAGGCGAGTTAGCCGCGCTTCGCGCGTGTTCGCGGGGTTAGCGGAGTTGGCGCGATGCGGATCCCACCCGTGCGCGATACTGGCCGCGCATGGGTGGGCACCCGAGGAGTCATTCCTACTGCAGTTCGACTTCAATGACCTCAATGGAGAGGCCGGGCATCGTGTGCGAGAACTTCGCGCTGGCGCCACGCAGAGTGGAATCGACGGGCACGATTTGCTCAGGGGCATCGCTGGAGTTCGTGGCTTGCGTGCTGTTTGCGCGCAGACTGGTGAGTTTCGCGGTGGCGGCGACTTTGGCTCCGCTCAGATCGATCTGCAATGTCTGTGGGGTCGAGGAGCCGTTGACCAGTTTGAGATAGAGTCGCTTTTTGGCCGTGTCGGTGGTGGCGGAGTAGAAGAGCTTCGGTCCGGCGTTCTCCAGCTTTGAGGCGACCGTGTGGTCGCCGAGGTACGAGGCGAACATGACCTGCGCGTAGTAGGCGGGCGAGCCGTAGCTCTTCATGGTGTCGTAGCCGATGAGGTCGGTCTCCCATTGCATGCCGCCGGGGTTCACGTTGACCAGCAGCGGCGCGTAGGCGGCCATCACGATGATGTCGCTGTTGCGCTCAAGGCCGGTCATCCAGGCTGCATCGCCCAGGGCGGCGCCCATGTTCGGCGTGGGAGAGCCCTCGCGCGTGGCCCACTCGCCGACGAAGATTTTGGGTCCATTGCGGTCGGTTTTGTCGTAGTGGGTTGCGTCCTGAAAGTTCTGCGTGGCGCGGACGTAGTAGTGATCGTCCTGCACGTCGGGCTTCATGCTCTTGAGAGGCATAGTCGCGATGAGCTGCAGGTCTGGATATTTCGCCTTGATGGCTTTGTAGAACTGCGCGTAGCGGCCGTCGTAGCTGCCTGAACGGTCGAACCAGTCTTCGTTGCCGATTTCAACGTAGTTGAGCTTGAAAGGCGCGGGGTGGCCATCTTTTGCGCGCTGCGCGCCCCACTTTGTGTCTGCTCCGCCGGTCACGTATTCTATCTCATCGAGCGCGTCCTGCACGTAGGGGTCGAGATCGGGGCCGGGATTCACGTGCTCCTGCATCATGGAGTAGCCGGCATAGACGGCGAGCACAGGCTGCATCTTGAGGTCTTCGCACCATCCGAGGAACTCGAGCAGGCCGAGGCCGTCGGATGAGTGATAGCGCCACGGGCTGGGGTGCGTGGGGCGATCGACGAGCGGGCCGATGGTCTTCTTCCACTCGAAGCGCTCGGAGATGTGGTCGCCTTCGAGATAGTTGCCACCGGGGAAGCGCAGGAAGGCGGGATGCATGGCCGCGAGCTTCTCCATCAGGTCGATGCGGTTGCCGTTCGCGCGATTGTGGTAGGTGGGCGGGAAGAGCGATACGAGATTGAGCCAGAGAGTTCCGGCGTGGCCGACGGTGAGCGCAAGATGATTTGCGGCCGAGGCCTGCGCGGCGCCGGTTTTCAGGGTGAATTCGTACTGCTTCCACGATGTTGTCAGGCCGGGGACGGTAGCTGTCGCGAGGGCCTTACCGGTTTCGTCATTGACGAGGCTGACGGTGACGGCGCCGAGATCGCTGGAGTCGGCCTTGGCATAGAACGAGCCCTTGTAGATTGTGTCAGGGCGGACCGGCATGCCCCAATAGCCGACGTTGAGAACGCCCGCCTGATTCTGCGCGTCGGCGTGCTCCACTTCGAGTTTCATGCTGGACTTGAGCGCGTCACTCGGGCCAGTTTGCGTGTCGACCGACATCTTTGCGCTGGCGGTTCCGCTTTCGAGGAGATACCAGTAGAGGATGCCGCTCCAGTCAGAACGGAAGGTGCGATTGCGCACCAATTCGGCGTAGAGGCCGCCGTCGTAGGAGAAGTTGATCTCCTCAGTCATTAGGCCGTAGAGCATCGGGCTGACGGCGGAGACCGGCTGGTCAGGATGGATGGTGAGTGCAGCGTTTTGTGCGGAAGCGAAGATTGCGGTGAGGGCTAAGGCGGCAATCGCCGCGGAGCGAGCAAACGTTTTCCCAGACATCTAAAGATCCCCCTGAATGAGGTGCCGGGACAGTATATCGTGTGGGCCAAAGGACAGATGCAGGTTGCAGGGCGGCTCCAGGATTGTGCGAGACTCTCCCGCCTTACGGTTTGAGCCAGGAAAAACCACAACGAAACAGATGTCTAAGGCCGGGCGTGTGGGCAATCAGCGCAAGACCAAAGAGCAGGAGAAAGAAGAATCCGGCGAGCACGTACCACGCAACGGCCGCAATGATCAGCCAGAAGAGGGCGAAGGTGATCCAACCAAGAACAAGTTTAGCAAATCGGCTGAACGTATTGTCCGCGCCGGGATATTTCGCTTTCCCGGGTTCGTAGACGAAGCAGCCGGTCAGGTCGGCTGTCGTGTCGGCCGGCGGCGATAGCAGAGGACTGTATTGACCGCGCTTGAGGTTGCGAGGACGGTAGGGTTCTTCCCCCTGAACAGCGCTCTCGATCCGTCGCACGGCTGAGCCATGAATGATCGCTCCCCGGGGGATGGTGCGGGGTCTACCGTACGGTACTCGCCACTGGATCTTCTGGTCTTCCTTGTCATAGTATTGCTGCGGAAACAGCTGCAGTATCCACCAGACTCCTTTGAGCGAGTCATGGATACTGTGGTCGGGTTTCGGTGGCGGCGTGAAGATGCTATCGGCGCTATATGTTCCACTCGGTTTCCCGAGCACCATTTCGGCGCGGTCCCGGCAGAGTTCGGCGCCGTGACGTTGCAGTTCGCCGATCATCCACCGAAGGGCTTCGTTGGCGGGGGCGGATTGCCATTGCGGGTAGCTGCCGCCTACGTCAGAGTGCGCGCCTGGAAACCAGACCTGAGCGATGTCCTGCCGGATTCCCTGAGCTCGGAGCTCTTCAGGCCACTCGGGGTGCGTGATCTCGACAGGTGAGCCCCAGAGGTTATCTCGATAGTAGGCGCGGCGTTCATCGATGCTTACGGCATGACGACCGACCTGGACGATGGGATTCTGCGCCATGCTGAGCAAGCGCACAGGCTCGTAGATCCATCCCACCGAGGAGACCGTGTCCCAAACACCCATGAATCGGATCGTCACTCTGCGCGAATACGTTTGCGCAAAGGCGAAATTGTGCTCGATCGAGTGTGAGGACACTCCGCCGCGTGCATGGACCGACTTCTTAAGCAGATCACGCTTGCCCTTGAGGGCGTCATGAAACATGTTCCACACATAGGGCAGGTGGCCCTCGTTTCCCCGACACAGCAGTCCATAACCATGCAGCATGCCGGCCAGAGCGCGAGCGGTGTAAGCTCCGCGTGAAAAGCCAAACAGGTAGATGTCATCGCCATCGTTGTAGGCCTCCATGAGATAGCGATAAGCATCGAGCACATTAGCCTTGAATCCGGCGCCGAATGCGAGTCCTTTGACCTTGGACCAATAGCGGGGAATGGCGTGCCGGATGGTGGGGTCGCCCATGGTGCCTACGCCCGGGTGATAATAGGCGATTTGTTTGTTAGTGACGCGCAGCGCCGTATAGAGCTTGACGACATTTGAATTCGCATCCTTGCTGGCATGCGAATCGGCAAACTCGTTGCCCGTTCCGTCGCAGAATATGAAGATATTCTTCTTATCGGGGTGCGGCAGCTGTGCGTCGATCCGCGCCTGAGCGTGGCAGTCGATCGCGGGCACAAAAGACAACGGCGTAGGCACCGGCATAAAGGTCTCCGATGGAGTTAAGAGTGAGGTCCCGAGAATTGGAGGAGATCGTACAAGATTCAAACAGGGGATGGCCAGTGCATTTTCAGTTGCTCAATCAACCGGCAAAGACTGGACAAAAGAGCGCGCCTCGGCGTGTTGAACGCCAAAGGGCTCGGCAGAGGCGCCGGGTGGCGGGAAGGTGAGCTCCCAGGCGTCATAGCCGCCGACAACGTTTGACACGCGACTAATTCCGCCGGCCTGCAAGAGGCTTGCGGCGATTGCGCTGCGATAGCCGCCTTTGCAGTGGACCGCCACGTTTGCGTCTTGGCTGATCTCGGCTATCCGGGCGGGAAGGTCAGGCAACGGGATTGAGATGGAATGAGGAATCGTGCCGGCCAATGAGCGCTCCGAGGTTTCGCGAACATCCACGACTGTCCAGGAATCCGGGGCGGAGTTGATTGCTTCGGCAAGATCCTGCGCGGAGATCTGGTCGATGGACTGGGTAGGGCTGTCCTGCGCTGACCCAACCAAGAATGCCGTCGGAAAGATAGCCTGCGATATTCTCAAGACCTACACGGGCGAGACGGACGCGAGATTGCTCGAGGGCGGCGTCATCTTCAGCGAGGAGGATCACGGCCGATTCGATTCCCAGCATGCGGGCTGCCCATGAGGCGAACTGTCCGGACAGGCCGATATGAATCGAGCCGGGAACGTGCGCGGCGGCAAACTGCATGGAGGGGCGCGTGTCGAGAACGACGGCGCCTTTCGATTGCAGATCGAGAATTTCTTCGGGATTGAGGGCGCGCAGCGGTTCGAGGTTTTCGATCGGAAGCGCGCCGGCCCGGTTGCGTGCAACTTCCTGCTGGAAGTAGCCGGGGCGAGGAGGCATTTCGGCGGTGAGCAGCGAGACAAACTGATCGCGATCGGTAGGCTGCAATGCGTAGTTGAAGCGGCGCTCCTTGCCGATGGTGGAGCTATCGTCGCTGCTCATCTGGCGTCCGCAGAGAGACCCGGCTCCGTGCGCCGGGAAGACAAGGGTTTCGTCGGGCAGGGTCAGGAGCTTGGTGTGCAGGCTTTCGAAGAGCATGGCAGCGAGCTCCTGCGGGGTCTTGGTCGGCGAGAGATCGGGGCGGCCAACATCGCCGATGAAGAGTGTGTCTCCTGTGAAGACGGCTCGCGGCTCAGTTGCGCCCTCATCATAGGAGACGATGGAAATGCCCTCTTCAGTGTGGCCGGGAGTGGACAGAATTCGGAGTGTGCAATTGCCGAGCGGCAGTTCGTCGCCGTCTTTCAGAGCGCGATGTGCAAAGAGGGCGCCGGAACCGGCACCGAGGCAGATGGTGGCGCCGGTGCGAGATGCGAGCTCAAAGTGACCGGAAACAAAATCCGCGTGAAGATGGGTCTCGATGACCCAGCGAATGCGCAGTCCGAGTTGCTGAGCTTCTTCGATGTAGAGATCAACGTCGCGTTGGGGGTCGATGACGGCGGCCTCGCCACCGTCATGAATGAGGTAAGATGCGTGCGCAAGACAAGCAAGATAGAAGCGCCTAATTTCCACTTTCATGCTCCCGGTGAACCTGTTGACGCGTACTGCTGAAGAGACGCTTCAGTTCTTCTGGCCCGGCTGCGCCACGATGCGCAAGTAGGGCTTTGGAGAACGCCATCCATCGGGGTATTTTGTGCGCGCATCGTCGTCGGAAACAGATCCGGAAATGATCACGTCCTCGCCAGGCTTCCAGTTCACCGGTGTGGAGACCTGGTGCTTTGCGGTTAACTGGATGGAGTCGACCACGCGCAGGACTTCGTCGAAGTTGCGGCCCGTGCTCATGGGGTAGCTGAGCATGAGCTTGATCTTCTTGTCGGGCCCGATGACGAATACGGTGCGAACGGTGGCATTGGTGGCGGCGGTGCGGCCGTCGCAGGTATCACCGGCTTCGGCGGGGAGCATGTCGTAGAGCTTTGCAACTTCGAGCTTGGTGTCGCCGATCATGGGGTAGTTGACCGCATGGCCTTGTGTTTCCTGGATGTCGGCGGCCCACTTGGCGTGGTTCTCGACGGGATCGACGCTCAGGCCGATGATTTTGCAGTTGCGCTTCTTGAACTCGGGATTGAGGCCGGCCATGTAGCCAAGCTCGGTGGTGCAAACCGGGGTGAAGTCCTTCGGGTGAGAGAAGAGAATGGCCCAGCCGTCTCCGATCCACTCGTGAAACTTGATCGGGCCTTGGGTTGTTTCGGCTGAGAAGTCTGGAGCTGTGTCGTTGATGCGGAGTGACATTTAAAGCCTCTTGCTGGGGAGATTTAGCAGGGAACCCGCTGTGGGGAGGATATCACCCAGCGCATCTGTGCAGCATTCGCGAATTGGTTATATGAAATGCGGCTTGCTTGGGATGAAACAGTCAGACGATCCAGCCACCGCCGACGACTTCGTCGCCTTCGTAGAAGACGGCGGACTGGCCGGGAGTGACTGCGCGCTGAGGCTCGTCGAAGGTGGCAACAACCTCGTCGGGAGCGGGGCCTGGCTCAAGAGTGGCCCACGCGGGGTCGTGGCGATGGCGGATCTTGATCTTCACCCGCATCGGTGCGCTCAGGCTCGGGATGCTGACCCAGTTGAGCCGCCGGGCCCGCAGGGTAGTGGTGGCAAGCTCGGGGTCAGAGCCAACAGTGACACGGTGACTGGCCGGGTCGATCTGGAGAACATAAAGGGGTGAAGGCGATGCCACCCCGAGGCCCTTGCGCTGGCCAACAGTGAAGTTAAAGATGCCGTCATGATGGCCAAGCACCTCCCCATTTGAGGCGACGAGTTCGCCTTGGGTTTCAGGCAAGGGCTCGCCCTGCTCTTCTAGATAGGCTGTGAGGAATCGCTTGTAGTCGCCGCCGGGGATGAAGCAGATTTCCTGAGAGTCTGGCTTCTCAGCAAGTGCAAGACCGTGGTCGCGCGCAACGGCGCGGACCTCCGGCTTGGTAAGGCGACCGAGGGGAAACAGCGTGTGCTCAAGCTGTTCCTGCGTTAGGCCGAAGAGGAAGTAGGTCTGATCCTTGGCGAGATCGGCGGGGCGCTTGAGAATCCAGCGGCGGCGATCCTCGTCATAGTCGTTGATCGCATAGTGTCCGGTGGCGATGCATTCGGCGCCGATGCTGCGGGCGGTCTTGAGCAACTGGTCAAACTTGAGGTGGTTGTTGCAGAGAGAGCAGGGGATCGGCGTACGCCCAGCCAGATACTCGCTGACGAAGGGACGGACGACATCCTGCTCGAAGCGGTCTTCCTGATTGACGACATAGTAGGGGATGCCGAGGTGCGTGGCGACGCGGCGGGCGTCGTAGACGTCGTCGAGCGAGCAGCACCGGCCCGCCTTGGGTGCGTCAGGAATGCCGTGCTTGCCGGCCAGCCTGGTCTGGTCCCAGAGCTGGAGGGTTAGCCCGACCACCGTTTCGCCTGAGCGGGCAAGGATCGCCGCGACGGTGGAGGAATCAACTCCCCCGGACATAGCTACCGCGATGGTGTTTTGCTTCGACATTGGTCCTTCAATATTGGAGCACGAGCGAGGGTCTTTCGACGCAGGGAAGTCGAGAACAGGGCCTTGAAACGTGGGACGGTACGCGCCTGAGGCTCAGCCGAGCGTGCCGGCCTCGACCGGCGAGAGCGCCCTGAGCTGCTGAACGGCTTCAGGGACGACCCGGAGCGCCCGATCAACGTCCGCGTCGGTTGCGGTCTTGAGCAGGCTGAAGCGCAGGCTGGCACGGGCTCTTGCCTTGTCGAGTCCCATGGCCATGAGCACGTGGCTCGGCTCGGTGGCTCCGGAGTGGCAGGCTGATCCGCCGGAGATGGCTATCGCCTTTCAGATCCAGTGCGATCACAAGCGCCTCGCCCTCGAGGTTGTCGAACCAGATATTGGTGGTGTTGGCGACGCGCGGCACAGGCTTGCCATCGGTTTCAGCGCCATTGAGGCCGGTTCCGGGAAGGCACAGAATCTCAGCCTCCAGCTTGTCGCGGAGGGCGGCCAGGCGAGTCATGGTTCCGTCTTCGAGGCTGTGCATGGCCAGCTCGGCGGCCTTTGCGAGGCCGACGATGCCGGCGACATTCTCTGTCCCAGCGCGGCGGCGGCGCTCGTGGCTCCCGCCTACCAGTAGCGATTCAACAGGGGTTCCGCGGCGCACGAACATGGCGCCAACTCCCTTTGGGCCGTGCATCTTGTGGGCGCTGATCGAAAGCAGGTGGCAGCCGAACCGGCGCACGTCGAACTTGACCTTGCCGGCACCCTGCACGGCGTCGATATGGAAGAAAATGCCGGTGTCCGCGGCGATTTTGCCGATCTCTTCAACGGGCTGCAGAACGCCGGTCTCGTTGTTGGCCAGCATCACGCTGATGAGGCGTGTCGCGGGGCGGATGGCCCGCAGAATATCGACCGGATCGATCAGGCCGCTCGGCTGAGGCGCGACAAATGTCGTTTCGATCCCGAAACGCTCAAGCCGATTCGCTGCCTGCAGGATTGCCGAGTGCTCGATCGAGGTGGTGATGAAATGGTCGCCGGGGTGGAGCAGGCCGAAGAGCGCAGTGTTATCGCCCTCGGTGCCACCGGAGTTGAATACCACTTCGGCGTCGTGGCAGTTGAAAAACTCCGCCAGGGTCTCGCGTGAATGATCCAGGGCTCTCCGGGCCGTCTGCCCATCCAGATGGATGGAGGACGCGTTGCCGAAGTGCTCCAACCAGAACGGACGCATCGCCTCAACAACCTCCGGCAGGAGGGGGGTGGTGGCGTTGGCGTCCATATAAATTCGGTTGGCAGGCAGGTTCCCTGAATGCATATCGGCGAGGCCTCTATGGTCGAGGTTAACACAAACAGTGTCGGCAATCGGAGTCAACGGGGAGGCTGCGGCAGACCCGAACCGCGGCAAGTTTTCAAGGAATCCAAGTTCTGTCCGGCCTGTGCGAGAACGCGGAGGCGTCTGGTTGCATCTCACTCAAAGGAAGTCATTTCTGACTATTCCAAAGGAGTAGACATACACTATGGATCTAAAAGGCAAAAAGGCGGTCATCTGTGGTGGAGGAGGCTTCATCGGTGGCCACCTGGTGAAGAGCCTCAGTGTACGTGGGATAGACGTTATTCGGGCCGTGGATATTAAGCCGATGGATGAGTGGTACCAGGTATTTCCCGAAGTCGAGAACCTGGTGCTGGACCTGCAAGACAAGGAAAGCTGCTATCGAGCCGCAAAGGGCGCTGATCTGATATTTCAGCTTGCCTCAGATATGGGCGGCATGGGATTCATCGAGCATAACAAGGCGCTTTGCATGCTCAACGTGCTCTCAAATACACATATGCTGCTGGCGGCGCGCGACGCGGGAGTGGAGCGATTCTTCTATTCGTCCACGGCGTGCGTATACAACGTCGAAAAGCAAAAGAATGCACAGGTTACGCCGCTGAAGGAGGATGACGTCTATCCAGCGCTCCCAGAGGACGGATACGGCTGGGAGAAGCTCTTCGCTGAGCGGATGTGCCGGCACTTCGGGGAGGACTTTGGCCTGCAGTGCCGGGTGGCGCGGTACCACAATGTCTACGGACCGCAAGGGACCTGGTCCGGCGGCCGCGAGAAGGCTCCGGCAGCGATCTGCCGCAAGGTGATTGAAGCGAAGCATTCCGGCAAAAATGAAATAGAGATATGGGGCGACGGGAAGCAGACTCGCAGCTTCATGTACATCGACGACTGCACCAAGGGGACAATGGCAATTATGGAAAGCGAGATTCATGAGCCATTGAATCTGGGGTCGAGCGAACTGGTAACGATCAACCAACTGGTGGAGATTGCCGAAGGGATAGCCGGTGTGAAGCTGAAGCGCCGCTATAACCTGAATGCTCCAAAAGGTGTAAACGGGCGAAACAGCGACAATACGAAGATTCTTGAATTGCTGGGCTGGGCGCCATCGATCCGACTGCAAGAGGGCCTGCAACGGACCTATGAGTGGATTGAAAGGGAGATGATGGCTTTCGCTCACGCCTAGGTGGCTCGGGAGTCGGGTCCTCAATGAAACTGAAACAGGCCGGCTTGATTCGGGCTTGCGGGGTTTAGAGTATTTGCAAGATTGTAACGGCTTCGAAGGCGGGGAAGTGCCTTTTGGGTGATGGCTGGTCGAGCCATCTCGTGCGAGAATCTCGTGTGGCTGGCTCCAGAAGGAGTCCTAGTTCCAGGAGAATGTGTGAGGGGCCGATGGGTGTCGGAGGCCTTGCAGCCCTTCTGGCGCATCCGGAGCACGCTGAATTTCGACGCACTCGTAAATCTGCAAGGTGGAGAAAGAGTTGATGAAGACTGAAGGTCAGCCGGTTTCAATTGCCGTGGTTGGGTCAGGATATGTTGGACTTGTAGCCGCCGCGTGTTTCGCAGAAATTGGCCACCGCGTGATCTGCGTGGACAATGACGAGTCCAAAGTGCGCGTGCTGCAGGCAGGCGGCGTTCCGATTCATGAAGAGCATCTGCCAGAGCTTCTGGCTCGTCATCGCGGAAATCGGCTGGAGTTTACGACAGATCTTCGCACGGCAACCAAGGATGCGGAGGCAATCTTTATTGCTGTGGGGACGCCTCAGAGCCAGACAGGAAGTGCGGATCTCTCGTATGTGGATGCCGTGGCGAGCGAGATTGCGCGCTCGATAGACACATACAAGGTTCTTGTCGAGAAGAGCACGGTTCCGGTGTATACGAACGAGTGGATTCGCCGGGTAATTGAGCGTAATGGCGTGCCAAAGGAACTGTTCGATGTGACTTCCAATCCGGAGTTCCTCCGCGAAGGCACGGCGATCGTGGATTTTCTGCATGCGGATCGAATTGTGATTGGCGCGGCGACCGAGAGCGCCGCGAATCTGCTGAAGAGCATCTACCTTCCTCTGACTTCCGGCGATTACTACAACATTCCAGGCTCTGTGCCGGGTCCACGAGTCTCGAGCGATCCTCCGCCGATTCTCCTGACATCGACAAAGGCAGCGGAGATTATCAAGCACGCATCGAATGCGTTTCTGGCAACCAAGATTTCGTTCATCAACGTGGTCGCGAATGTGTGCGAAGCGGCCGGGGCCGATGTCGAGGAGGTTGCGCGAGGCATTGGTTTGGACGCTCGCATTGGTCCGAAATTTCTGCGCGCGGGTGTGGGCTACGGCGGTTCGTGCTTCCCCAAGGATGTTGCGGCGTTCCGGCATGTGGCGGAGCAGGTGGGGGTGGATTTCGACCTGCTGCATGAAGTAGAGAAGATTAACGAGGAGCAGAAACTGCGCTTCTTCCAAAAGATACGATCAGCTCTGTGGACCTTCCGCGGCAAGAAGATTGGCGTGCTTGGATTGGCATTCAAGGGCGGAACGGACGACGTGAGGGAGTCGCCCGCTCTCGACATCGTGAAGAAGCTGCTGGCAGAGGGCTGCGTCGTGTCCGCATACGATCCCGCAGCTGCGAATCGGTGCAAGGAAGTGATTCCGCCGGGCCCATGCATGCGTTATGTTGACGAACTGTACGCGGCTGCCCAGGATGCGGATGCGCTCCTGATTCTGAACGATTGGCAGGAGTTTGCCGAACTGGATCTGGCCAAGCTGCACTACACTCTCCGATACCCGATCGTGATCGATGGCCGCAATCTCTATGATCCGGCGACGATGACGAAAAATGGATTCACCTATCTCAGTGTGGGCCGGCCAGGGTTGTCGCAGCCGATCGACCCGGTGGCGGCGTTCTTCGTGCCGCGGCGCCGGGAGGGTGCGAAAGCCTGAGCGCCAGGGTTCGATATTCGCCCTGGCTTGAAGAGCTTCGACTTGGTTTCAGCTTCAATCTGTGAAGAGAGGAATTCAGGTACAGGCAGCCGGATGGCTGTGTCTCCGCACGTTGACTGCAGTTGTCAGAGAGGAAAGGAACGATGCGCGTACTGGTGACCGGGGCCGCCGGGTTTCTGGGGTCTCATTTGACAGATGCTCTCCTCGCGGAGGGCCATGCGGTTCTGGGCGTCGACAATCTCTGCACAGGCTCGCTTGAAAACCTGCAGCACCTGGAGCGTGTGCCAGAGTTTGAATTCCTGGAACACGATATCTGCCGGGAATTCGATCCGAGGCGAGTGGACTACGTGTTCAACTTTGCATCTCCGGCCAGCCCGGAGGATTATCTGCGGCTAGGCACCGAAACGCTGATGGTCGGGTCGCTTGGGACGCGAAACGTGCTCGAGATCGCGAAGAAGTCTGGAGCGAAGTTCCTGCATGCATCTACGTCGGAGTGCTATGGCGATCCCGATGTGCATCCTCAGACGGAGGATTATTGGGGACACGTGAATCCGATCGGGCCGCGGTCGGTATATGACGAGGCGAAGCGGTTCTCCGAGGCGCTGGTTATGGCCTATCACCGCTACAACGGGGTGAACACCCGGCTGGTGAGGATCTTCAACACCTATGGTCCGCGGCTTCAGATGAGTGACGGAAGAGTCATTTCGAATTTCCTGACGCAGGCTCTGAAGGGCGATGACCTGACAATCTACGGCACGGGAGGACAGACGCGGAGTTTCTGCTACGTGTCGGATGAGATCGAAGGGATTCTTGGGCTGTCGCGGACAGAAGAGCACGAGCCCGTCAATGTTGGCAATCCATCGGAATGGACGATCCTGGAGTGCGCCAAGGCCGTATTGCGCGTGACGGGCTCTACGAGCAAGATCGTCTATCGGCCTCTCCCTCAGGACGATCCTGTTCAGCGCCAGCCGGACATTTCGAAGGCCCGGCGTCTCTTTGGCTGGGAACCGAAGATTGATCTTGAGACGGGATTGAAGCTGAGCCTGGATTATTTCAAGACTTGCATCGAAGCCGCAATGTAAGCTACGGCCAGACATCGGTTGACGATGAGTGTTTCAGTAATCTTTCGAGGGGCCAAGGAGAAGAGCGATGAAGAAAGCGCTGATCACCGGCGTTACGGGTCAGGATGGAGCGTATCTGGCCGAATTGCTGTTGTTGAAGGGATACGAAGTCCATGGAATCAAGCGGCGCACATCCCTGTTCAACACCGACCGGATTGACCATATCTATGAAGACCCTCATCTGCAGGGACGCCATTTCATGCTCCACTATGGGGACCTGACAGATTCGAGCAGTCTTATCCAGATTGTCCAGCGCGTGCAGCCGGATGAAATCTACAATCTCGCTGCGCAAAGCCATGTGAAGGTTTCGTTTGAGGAGCCGGAGTATACCGCCAACTCCGATGCGCTCGGCACATTGCGTTTACTTGAGGCGATCAGGACTTCCGGCCTGGAGAAGGTTTCGCGCTTCTATCAAGCGTCGACATCAGAGATGTTCGGGCTGGTGCAGGAGATCCCGCAGAAGGAGACGACGCCATTTTACCCGCGTTCTCCTTACGCGGTGGCGAAGCTTTACGCCTACTGGATCACGGTGAACTATCGCGAGGCCTACGGGATTTATGCCTGCAACGGCATCCTCTTCAATCACGAATCGCCCACACGCGGCGAGACGTTCGTCACTCGCAAGATCACGCGCGGGCTTGCGCGCATCAAGGTCGGCTTGCAGGACCGCCTCTATTTAGGCAATCTGGATGCACTTCGCGACTGGGGTCATGCCCGCGACTATGTAGAGATGATGTGGCGGATGCTTCAGCAGAAAGAGGCGAAGGATTACGTAGTCGCCACGGGCGAGCAGCACAGCGTCAGGGAATTCGTCGAGTTGGCTGCGGGCCAGCTTGATATGAAGATTACCTGGGAAGGTTGCGGCGTAGAGGAGAAGGGGATGGATCAGCATGGAAACCTTGTCGTCGCCGTTGATCCCCGCTACTACCGGCCGACCGAAGTTGAGACTCTACTGGGAGATGCCAGCAGGGCGCGCAATGAACTGGGATGGGAGCCGAAGATCACCTTCCACGAGCTTGTGAAGGAGATGGTGGCGGAAGACTTGAAGAGTGCCGAGAGAGATGCCCTGGTCAGGAAGCACGGCTATTCAATCTTTAACTATCACGAGGATTAGGGGGCGCGCGGGCAGGAAGAGTATGGAGAAGAACAGTCGCATATTCATCGCGGGCCACCGCGGTCTTGTTGGATCGGCGATTCGCCGGGCATTGGAAGCGAAGGGCTATACAGATCTACTGCTTCGAACCCATGCGGAAGTCGATCTGAACGATCGAAGCGCGACGCATGCTTTCTTCGAGAGGGAACGGCCGGAGTATGTTTTTCTGGCCGCTGCGAAGGTGGGCGGCATTTTAGCGAACGACACTTACCCCGCCGACTTTATTCGCGAGAACCTTGAGATTCAGACCAGCGTAATTGATGCGAGCTATCGCAGCGGCGTGAAGAGGATGTTGTTCCTGGGGTCGAGTTGCATCTATCCGAAGCTGGCACCGCAGCCGATCAAGGAAGACTACCTGCTGACCGGGCCGCTGGAGTCCACGAATCGCGCATATGCACTTGCCAAAATCGCGGGGATCGAGATGTGCTGGTCGTATAACAGGCAATATGGCACGCGCTATCTGGCCGCAATGCCGACGAATCTGTATGGGCCAGGAGACAACTTCGACCTGAAGGGATCGCATGTGCTGCCAGCGCTGATGCGAAAGGTTGTCGAGGCGAAGTTCGCTGGAGAGAAGAGGCTGATCGTTTGGGGAACTGGCAAACCCCGGCGAGAGTTTCTCTACAGCGATGATCTCGCCGAGGCTTGCATTCATTTGCTCAGTCTTCCAGAGCTTCAATATCAAAGTCTGATCACGACGAATGAGGCGCCGTTGATCAATATTGGTACAGGCGAGGACCTGACGATTCGGGAACTGGCTCTACTTGTTTCGAGAGTATTGGAGTTTGATTGCGAACTGGAATTCGATACATCGCGGCAGGATGGAACTCCACAAAAGCTTCTCGACGTGAGCCGAATTAACGGCCTCGGGTGGAAGGCCAAGGTGAGCCTTGAAGATGGGATCCGACGAACATTTGAATCGGTGCGATCGCAGCTTGAGCCGATCCCGGAATGAACGCCCGGTCTTACCGCAGGCTTATCCCGAGCTGGAATACATCCTTATGGATGGGACCTACCGAGGTGTCAGGCCTTTATCCGCGGAAGGTTCCGGATTGTTCAGCGGCTTCACGAGGAAGTAGGATTCGATGGCCCGCATGACGGTCCGGTGATTGAGAAGGGGAACCTTATCCTCGTATTTGGCGGCCCAGCAGATCTGGTTCACGATGTCGCGAGGGAAGCATGAGCGCAACTCTTGTTTCAGAGTCCCCTCGATGAAGTCAACCAGGACATCAGCAACGCTATTCTCAAAATCGATCCCGCGCTCGACCGCAACTCTTCGAAAGATCTCGCTGAATTCTTCCCTGGTCACCGCTCCGATCCGGATCTTTGTCTGGATCCGTCTCAGAAACGCGGCATCCAGCAATTGAGTGGGATCGAGGTTAGACGCAAAGACCACCAGCATCTCAAAGGGAATCTCGATCTTCCTGCCTCCAGCGAGGGTGAGGAAGTCGATTCTCCTGTCCAAGGGGACGACCCAGCGGTTGAGCAAATCATCGGGGCGCACCCTTTGCCGTCCGAAATCATCGATGATCAGGACGCCATTGTTTGCCTTCATCTGAACCGGGCCAGAGTAGAACTTTGTTGCCGGGTTGTACTGAAGATCCAGCATCTCGATGGTGAGTTCTCCACCAACCTGGACTGCTGGGCGTTGACAGAGCACCCAGCGTTCATCGCGTCCGTGCGGCTCCCTGTTTTCCAGGCGTGTGTGAAGCGTTGGATCATAAACCGTGATTACCTGGCCATCGATCTCGATCGCATACGGGAGCCAGACGGCATCTCCTGCAATAACGCGCGATAAAGTCTCGGCGATTGTAGTTTTTCCAACGCCTGAAGGCCCGTACAGGAAGATCGCATTTCCGGAATTGAGCGCTGTCCCAAGCCGCCAGAGAGTCTCGTCGTCAAGAACAAGTTGGGCAAATGCGCGTGCGACGTCCGCCGGACGGACCTGAACGTTGGAAACGCTCTGTTTTCTCACCTGATCGATGTAGCTTGTGAGAGGAACCGGAGCGGGCCCTGTGTACTGACTCTGGGCCAGGAGTTCCTGCGCGCGTGTCCTGCCCTGTGAAGTGATTGCCAGGTTCTGGATCTGGCCGCTCATTCCCGTAACCTGGCAGAGCTGCTCGGCCCGGAGCCGTTTCAGCAGTTCGCTGGCGACCTCAAAGCTCAGACGCGTCAGCTTCGAAAGCTCAAGAACCGAAAACGGTCCTGAGAGATAGAGCGTCTTCAGCGCCAGATCCTCGAGGACGGACTGCCGCAAACCTACCTCGTCGATGGTGACGGGCCTGTGCGTCGGCCCAATCACAGGGTCGGTTTTCAAGAAATCCTGAAGATTAAGGGCAGGTTCCATCGGGTGCACCAAATTTCCTCGCCAGTATACGACTCATTGCGCCGGATTTGTCACGCAGGCGGGACCGGTTGCTCACACCCCGGTAACCAGGGCAATTGAGGCGTCTGCGCGATCGGCACGCGGAGCGCACGGCAGGCACTTCGCCCGCCCGGCCGAAGGACGATTCGCCGGTAGCTTCCTGTTCTCAACAAGTTGCTCGGGCTTGGGGAGGTCACACTCGGGATGAACTGCCAAAGGGAAGCCGCAAGTGTGCGCGACCGGGTTACCAGGCGACGGGTCTTTGTCGATTGAACAGTTAAATTCCGTTAAATTCCCCTAAGGGCAACGGATGGCTGAACAGGTAACCCTGGAATGAATGGCAGCCGAGCCGAGCGAGAAATGCCCGTTGCTCCTCGGTTTCTACGCCTTCAGCAATTACGGATAATCCCATCGCCCTGCCGAAGGAAATAATCGCCTGCGCAACTGCTCCGCTTATGGGATCAACCAGAATCTCACCGACAAAGGTGCGGTCAATCTTGATCTGGTCGAGCGGCAAGCGTTTCAGGTAGGCCATGGACGAATAGCCGGTGCCGAAGTCTTCAAGCGAGAATCGGACGCCATGGGATTTGAGCATCTTCATCCTGGCAATTACGTCCTCAACGTTCTCGCCGAACATACTTTCGCTGAGTTCGATCTTCAGGTTATTGGGGTTGGCTCCCGTACGCTCGAGTACGTTCAAGACATGGTCGACAAACTTGGGGTGACGGAATTCGCGGGAGCTCACATTGACTGCGATCGATAGGTGAGCCCCTTCCTTCCGGTTTGACCAGGCCGCAATCTGCGAGCAGGCTGTCTCCAGCACCCAGCCTCCCATGGGGAGGATCAGGCCGGTTTCTTCGGCGAGAGGCACGAATTCATGGGGGCCGACGATCCCGCGACTGGGATGCTTCCAACGAATCAGTGCCTCTGCGCCGATCAGAAGGCCGCGATCCAGTTGCGGCTGGTAATAGAGAGAGAATTGATTGTCTCTGAGCGCCAGGCGAAGATCTTTCTCCATTGCCACGCGAGCGTCAACGGATGCCTGCAAAGCCGGCGCAAAGAAGAACATTGCATTGCGGCCAGCCGCCTTGGCCTGGTACATCGCAATGTCTGCCTGCTGCAGGACCTCATTTGTGCTTTCGCTCTGGTTCCCGAATACCGTGATCCCCATGCTGGACGTGGTATGACATTCGCGACCCTCAAGCACGTACGGCTGGTTGATGGCGGCGAGAATCTTGCCGCCCACGGTGCGAGCCTGCGTTGCAGCGATCTCTGCCACCTGGCTCAGGTCTTCGAGTATCACGACAAATTCGTCGCCGCCCAGCCTTGCAACTGTGTCCGCCTCTCGCACGCAGCTCGAGATGCGGCGAGCTGTTTCCTGAAGCATCAGATCGCCAATATGGTGACCGAGTGTGTCATTGAGCGACTTGAATCCGTCCAGGTCGACAAACAGGAGCGCATGTTTGCTGCCGCTGCGAGCGCTTGAAATCAGTGCCTGGCGCAGGCGCTCCCAAAGCAGCCGGCGATTCGGCAGGCTGGTAAGCGTGTCATAAAAGGCCAGATTACGGATCTTTTCCTCGTCCGCTTTGGCGGCCGACACGTCCCGGACAAAAGAAAGAATGCAGGAGACACCGTCTATATTTGCGTACGATGCTGAGATCTGGCACCAAAAGACCTCGGCATTCTTCCGGCGCAAGCGAAGTTCGAGGTCACGGAATCCTGACAGATTCTGAAGGGCTTCGGAAAGCTTGACGCGATCGCCATCATCTGCCCATAGTTCCAATTCAATCGACGTGTGCCCAAGCACCGCTTCGCGCTCGTATCCCAGGATCATGAGCAAGGCCGGGTTGGCATCGACAATCTTGCCATCACTGGCCTGTGCAATCAGAACTCCGTCCGGACAGGTATCGAATGCGCTCCGATAGCGATCTTCCTTTGGCTCTGCGGATGCGGTTAATAGGGGGGGAGCGGCCTTTGTGCTTGTGTGCTCCTTGATGGCCTCGACATGGCCCAGGAGGTGAGAGGGCCACCCCTCCCGGTCCCGGAGGAGCGAAACGGACAGCTTTGTCCAGATGGGTTCGCCGTTTTTTCTGATGAGGCGGGTCTCGAAGCTTACGGCGTCGGATGCGCCCGTCCACAGGCGCTTAAAGGCCTCAAGACAGGAGGCGCCGTCTTCATCAGAGGTAATCTCCTGAAAAGTGAGCCCTCTGACCTCTTCGCGGGCATAACCGATGATGTTGGCAAACTCTGTATTGCAGCGGAGGACGTGGCCTTCCGGCGTCGCGTGGACGATACCCACCGAGGCGTGCTCAAGGAAATCCCGGCTATCCAAAGTGGGCTTGTCTGACATGAGGAATTTCCGCTTTCCCTGGGTGGATATGTGCTGGAATTGTATCGTTCATCGACTTGTTTTCAACGACTTGACCGAGTTCAGATGCGGAAAAAGGAAAGCTTTTGTCACCACTAAGGCGCACAAGCGTAATCACACAAAAGGATCAATCGGAACCGGTCAGGCTAATTCCCGAGGGAGTTCCCGGGAAATCACCCAAGAGTCGTATAGCCCGAACGCATGGTGCCGACTGAATGCCTCGCTTGCATAAGAGAATGCGGAAGTGACTTTCGATGTGCCTCGTGTGATGGCAGACCTTGATCGGAGACATATAGATGATATAGATAGGCTTACACAGGAACATCAATTCTTCATGTCACGAGTGATTTGTTCTTCGGCTGATCCCCTGCGCGTTCTGCGTGCTGTTCCTGGCCGATGGAAGACTCTCTATCTAAAACTGCACTTGTCTGCAGCAAAACGGGCGACTCATCAGGTCGCGAACTTCGAATTCATGCGGATTGCTGCGGCCCGGGGACTTCTGTTACTGATGGCTCTTGCCGGTTGCATCGCTGCCGTTGCGGAGGCTGGCAAGGCGACGGTTGTTCCAGTGCAGCCAGCCAAGACTCAGTTCCGCTCAGACTTCAAAATTCCTCTCGTTTCGGAAGCATTGCGGCTGTCCGATTTTGCAAATGGCGAGCCGCGGCCTGACCTGAAGAGGAAGCTGACTCAAGTCAGCGACTTCATCCAACAGGTGCCCAATGATGGTCTGCCGGCGACCGAAAAGACGGAGGTCTGGCTGGCGCATACTCAGGCAACCCTCTACGTTGTTTTTATCTGCCACGACCGACGCCCGGCCGAAGTCCGCGGCCATCTGGCTCGGCGCGAGAATCTTCTGAATGACGACTACGTCTCTGTACTCTTCGATCCATTTCAGGATCGGCGCAAAGGCATCCTGTTCACCGTTAACCCAGCGGGCGTGCAGGCAGACGCCATGTGGACTGAAAACACACAGCCGGACTACAGCTACGACCAGGTATGGGACTCTGAAGCCCAAATGACTCAAGAGGGATGGATGGCGCTTTTTGCCATTCCCTTTCGCAGTATCCGTTTTCGAGCCGACTCTTCGGATTGGGGCGTGGTCTTCATGCGCAACCTGCCACGCAACAGCGAAGTAGACTTCTGGCCGCGAGTTTCGAGCGCGGTGGCGGGAACGCTGAGCCAGGAGGGCACTCTGCACGGCATTGAAGGCGTTACGGGATCGCATGACCTCCAGATAAACCCGTACGTGCTGGCGCAGAGCGAGCGCACGCTGATCAACATCGACCCGCTGAATCCCTACTACAGTTCGCGGCAACTTGAGGGTACGGCCGGTGGCGAGGCCAAGGTCATCATCAAGGACAGCATTGTGCTCGACGGAACCGTAAACCCCGATTTCAGCGATGTGGAATCGGATCAGCCACAGTTCACAGTCAACCAGCGTTACCCGGTCTACTTCCCGGAATTGCGGCCTTTCTTTCTTGAGAATTCCAACTACTTCAGCACTCCGATTCTTCTGGTTTACACACGAAGCATCGTGCATCCCGAGTACGGGATTCGCGAGACCGGGAAGATTGGCCGGACAAACCTGGGATTCATTCTGATTGACGATCGAGAACCGGGGGAGACGGTTGCACCCGGTGATCCGCTCTATCAGAAGCGTTCGCTGAACGCTGTCGGGCGGGTTTCACGTGATATCGGCAAGGACTCGAGCGTGGGCCTGATTTATACGGACGAGGAGTTTGGCGGCGGCTGGAACCGCATTGGGGGCGCCGATTTTACGGCTCGCCTCAGTAAAACCTGGACGGTGCTGGGACAGATGGTGGAGAGTTCCACGATGCAGCCCGCTTACGACGGTCAGCCTGCCGAATACTCTGCTGGTCCTGCGAGCAGGCTGGAAGTCCAGCGTGCCGGTCGCGCATTCAACCTCAGCAGCGTAAACAAGGACTACAGCACCGGATTTCAGACCGAACTCGGGTTTATCCCGACGACAAACCTTTACGACACTCAGAACCACGTCACTTACCAGTGGTTTCCAAAGAGCAGAATCATCCAGAGCGTTGGTGTTGAGACCAGCCAGTCGTTCGCGTGGGACCATCAAGGCAATCGTCTTTACCACTACTCGAACTTCGACCCATTTTTTTTGTTGCCGAACAATGTGGTATTCGCGCCTCTCGTTGGACAGAACTCAGATACACTCGGCCCGCAGGATGGAACATTGCTGACCCAAAACAAGAACTTCACCCAGAACTTCGGGGGCTTTCTGTTTCGCGGCGCTCCGTGGACACAACTGAACCTGAACATCTATACCGTGTTTGGGGGAAACGTGAACTACAACCCGGTAGCGGGCGCTGAGCCTTCGCTGCTCCACCAGCAATCGGTTCAGGCTTTGGTATCCATACAGCCCTCGCAGAAGTTCACCGCGGACAACACCTACCTGCTCGACCGCAATCACTCCGCAGCAAACGGAGCGTCGGTATACGAATCGCAGGTATTTCGCACCAAGCTCAATTATCAGTTCACACGCTCGCTCTCTATCCGCGCGATTGCGGAGTACGACTCAACCCTGGTGAATCCTGCCGAGACCTCTCTTCAGCGGAAGAAGCAGGTTGGCGCGCAGGGGCTGATCACGTGGCTGCCGCATCCGGGAACGGCCGTCTATATCGGGTACAACGACGACCTGCAAAACCTCGACCGGGCGCTCTGCAACAGAATGCCGAACGGCCAATGCGATCCGAACAACCCCGAACCGCCGCGGTCCCCCGAATACCTGAATGACGGACGCCAGTTCTTCATCAAGGCTTCGTATCTATTTCGGTTCTAGGTGATGCGGAAGAAAGATCAGCTTTGACACGGCTTCAGGCACGCCGCCATATCTGCGTTCTCGTCGGCTGAACTCTTCGAGTGCGGCGTCGAGATCGCCTTCATTGAAATCGGGCCACATACGATCCGTAAATAGAAGCTCGGCGTATGCAGATTCCCAGAGCAAGAAAGTCAGAGAGACGCTTTTCTCCGCCGGTACGAATCAGAAGATCGACGTCGGCGCCATCCTCGGTCAATGCCTGAGTCAGCAGCGGTCCGAGCAAGTCCGGCGTTGGACTTCCATGCCTTGAGAGGGCTTCACTCGCGTGTGCGGCCGCGCGCGTGATGGCGTCTCGCGATGAGTAGTCGATGGCCACGCAGATATGAATGCAGTGGCCTCCGGAGGTCTCGCTCTCGGCCTTTTCAATTTCGCGCAGCACCGGCTTTGCCAGCCGGTCCCGTCTGCCGATGACCTGGAGTCGCGCGCCTCGCTCGCGAAGCCGATTGGTTTCGAGTCGCAGGAAGGCCCGCAAGCAGCCAGAAGATGCTCTGCACCTCGGCAGCGGGACGCCGCCAGTTGTCAGAGGAAAAAGCGTAAAGGGTCAGGCGACGAACTCCTCGATCGAGCGCGCGCTCCACAACGCGACGCACCGCGGCAACCCCGGCACGATGGCCAGCGACGCGGGGTAAGCCGCGCCGCTGGGCCCATCGGCCATTGCCGTCCATAATGATGGCGACATGCAATCCGTGTTTGATACTGCCTTGCATGAAGAGCGACTCCACATCAAAGAGGGTTGACTGGGATCGTCGGGTACCGGGCCGGTTCCTGGCTTCCTGACGACGGAATCGAACTGTACCAGTCGATCTTGCGCGTGAGGTACATGGCGGCGGCAACCGCAACAAAGCTGGCAATAGCACCCACGAGCAATGCGTTGTCTTCGAGCCGCAGCAGCGTGTAGATCAGCCCATACAGGAAGGTGAAGATAACCAGCGCTCTGATCGCCTGTGCCTGACTTGAGAAGACCCATCCAGCATTTGCCGAAAGAAGCAGCACAGTGGCCGCGCCCGCGAGCAGAAAACCGAGATCGAATCCGATTCTCTCGGCGAACGACAAGAGAAGCAGGTAAAAGATGATCTGCGCAACTCCAACAAGTACGTATTGCGCAGGGTGAACCCGCTTGCCGGTGGTGACCTCGAAGATGAAATACGAAAGAAAGACCAGGCCCAGGAAGAGAAGCACATATTTGAGGCTTCGATTGACCGATTGATACGGGTCGGCCACTTCAATAAATGAAACGCCGAGAGCCGTAGCATCGAGCCCGGTGATCGAGTCGGCACGCCCTTCAGCGCGCACGGCGCGCGCAATGAAGGGAACCGACCACTCCGCGTTGAAGCCGCTGCCGGAGACAGTCCGACTTACCGGAAGAAATCCTCCATCGAAACCCGGATTGCGCCAGTCACCCTGCATTGCCAGATTCGTCGTTTTCCCATACGCAAGGACGGCGATCCGCTGGGCGCCGGAGAATCGCAGCGACGAGCTCACAGTGAATTGCGCTTCAGGCTTTGCGATGTTTCCGGCCCTGCCGCCAAGGAGCGTCAACTTCATATGTTCGCTTCGATTCCCGTCGTCGATCGAGATGTCCTGTGCGATCCCCGCAGGGATGAGCGTAGAGGTCTTCCCATCCATCGTGAGCAGAGCGTCAGCAAGCGCTCCGCGCGCATCGCTTACCCCCACCACGATCTCGGCTCTGCTCCAATCGAGTTCGGCGCCTTGCGGCGCTGCCGCGGGCACTCCGGCGAGATCGAATGCCGCGTCAAACTTCAGGTCTGCCTGAAACACGGGAACCTTGAACAGTGAGCGGTGACGTTCTTCCGTGGTGGTCCTTGCAGTTGCTGACGCGCGCGCAGGGAAGACGATATACATGCCGTGCCTGGCGCCTTCAGGTCCTGATTGAGACGGAATGTAGTAGGGAATCGCGAGAGTGGGTCCGAGGAAAGTCTGCTGGCCACCGACGTGAGTGCTGATCTCCTTTACGACATCCGCGGCTCGCCTCGTCCTCTCATTCACCAGGTCAAAAACAAAGAGTGCAGGAATGGTCATCAGCAAAGCCATAAAGCCGACGACGATGAGTTTCAAACCCATTGAGCGCGAACCGATCCTGCCCTGCATGCTCGAATGCAACACTGAAGAGTCGTTCAATCGGGGTCCTCCGTAGTACAAAGTACTTTGTATTGCAAAGTAAAATCACAAAAAAAACTCAGGCGCGCGACGGCGCGAGGCCGCGCACAAGGCTGGATGCGGCTTCATCCTTGACACCTTTTGCCGCATCGCGAACTACTTGTTCCAGCGTTGCAAGGTACTCGAGATAGCGCTTGCGGCCGGCAGAAGTGATGCGGCAGAACGTTTGAGGGCGATTGTGGTCATGTCCTTTGACAATCTCAACCAGTTTTCCTTGTTCCAGAACGCGGAGGTGCCGGCTCAGGTTGCCGTCAGTCAACGCGCAAAGTTGTTTGAGGTCATTGAAGGTCAGCCCCCGGGGATTGCTGATGAGAGAGGTCAGTACGCTGAGGCGTGCTCGCTCGTGGATGAGGCGATCCAGGCCTTCGTACGCAAACCGCGCTTCAGCGGATGCAGCCTTAGTCTTCATCGCTGCCCTCGTGTGCTGTGGCATACAGGATCCCTGCCACCAGCATTTGTCCAACGCCGTACGGAATCCCCATTGCCCATGGTGAGAACGCTCGATCTCCCGCCAGCGCGATGCATGTCAGTCCCGTAATCAGATACCATGCGCCTGCCGCGACCATCAGCTTCGGGAGGAACCGGCAGGAAGAGAATACGCCGAGACTGAAGATGACCTGCCACAGGCCCGGAAGCATCCACAGAACTGACGGAGCAAAACGCACGAGCACGATCGTCAAAAACGCCCCGGCGCCGACGGACGGAAGGAACTGCTCAACGGCCATTCGGATCATCTCGTCGGCCATGCCCGAGTGAATGCGATGAGCGCGCGTAACCGTCTGTACGGCAATCAGGGTGGCTGACGCGGCGGCGGTGGAAATCCAGATGGCCAGGTAAAAGCTAATTCGATTCGCCGGATAGGGCACCCAGAGCGTCTGCACCCCGGCAGCAAGGACCGCGAAAATTGCCGTCGCTGCGAGCGTCGCTGGGCCATAGCCACGAAACTCCGTAGCGCGCGCCATCTGGCGGCGTATGCTGCTGATGTCTCCGAGCGCTCTGTGCAAATCATCCATGGGCAGGCAATTTACTTTACAATGCAAAGTAACTCCAGTTTTTCAGTCTGTCAAGCGAGAAGAGGGGTCTGCACCTGGAGCCTTGCACCCGCTTCTCCGGGCTGGGTATCTTGGTGAAGCAGATCTGGAAACCCGGAAGAGAGGTTCATGGACGTTCTAAAGCGGCTTTTCGAGCAGCATTTCCGCGTGCCGGCAGACAGCGTGCGGCCGCTTCAAGGCCAGCTCGGCGGATCAGGACGCGCGATTGTCCGGATGGCCGGCAGTGGATCCAGCGCGATCGGCATTGTCTACCCGGGCCGGGAGGAGAATGTCGCGTTCATTGAGTTTTCCCGGCATTTTCGCCGGCATGGACTGTCGGTGCCCGAGATCTACGCGGAGGATCTGAGCCAGGGCGCGTACCTTGAAGAGGATCTGGGGGACACTACTCTCTTCGAATTTCTCGGCGAGAATCGCGCCGGAGAGTCCATCGCTCCGCAGGCGGTTGAAGCTTATCGCAAGGCGGTGGCCGAGTTGCCTCGCTTTCAGGTTGAGGCAGGCCGCGATCTGAACTACAAGGTGTGTTACCCGCGTTCCAGCTTCGATCGCCAGTCCATTGCCTGGGACCTGAACTACTTCAAGTATTACTTTCTGCGACTGGCTGGAATCTCGTTCAATGAACAGGCGCTGGAGGATGATTTCGGCCGCCTTACCAAATTTCTGCTGAGTGCCCAACACGACTATTTTCTCTATCGGGATTTTCAGTCGCGCAATGTCATGCTGCGCGACGGGCAACCTTTCTTCCTCGATTACCAGGGCGGCCGCAAGGGCGCTCTACAGTATGACATCGCGTCTCTGCTGTATGACGGCAAGGCAGATCTCCCGCCGCAACTGCGTCTGGAACTGCTCGATCACTATTTGAGCTGCCTCGCTGCTTTCGTCAAGGTAGACCGTGAAGCATTTATGGAGCACTACTACGCGTACGTCTACGTACGCATCCTGCAGGCGCTGGGCGCGTATGGCTTTCGCGGCTTTTACGAGCGCAAGGCGCATTTTCTGCAGAGCGTGCCATACGCCCTCAAGAACCTGCGCTGGCTCGCGGAGAACGTGAAGCTGCCGATCGCATTGCCCACTCTCATGCAGGCCCTGGAGGGCATGTCGGCATCGGAGAAACTGCAGGGCCTGGCCGCTCCCGTCGAGGTATTGACGGTGCGGATCTTCAGTTTCTCGTTCCATCGTGAAATGCCAACCGATCCGTCGGGACATGGCGGCGGCTTTGTATTCGATGCCCGTGCGCTTCCGAATCCGGGACGCGAAGAGCGCTTTCGATCGTTGACAGGCAAGGACGCGCCGGTAATCGACTACCTCAACCAGCAGGAGAGCGTGCGCCAGTTTCTTGAAAACGCTGAATCGCTCGTGGATACCAGCGTAAGCACCTACCAGCGCCGCGGCTTCAAGAACCTCATGGTGTCGTTCGGCTGCACCGGCGGACAACACCGTTCGGTCTATCTTGCGGAGCAATTGGCGAAACACCTGCGTGGCGGAGCGGGAGTCGAAGTTGCTGTTCGGCATGTCGAGTTGGAGAAGATGGACAGATGAAGGCGATGATACTGGCTGCCGGTCTGGGCACGCGTTTGCGGCCGCTCACGAACGACCGCCCGAAGGCGCTGGTAAAGGTTGCCGGCCGTACGCTGCTGGAGATTGCGCTATCGCGCCTGCGCGCCTTTGGTGTGCGCGAGGTGATCGTCAACACGCACCACTACGCGGGGATGATGCACGAGTATCTGAAGGCGAATGACAACTTCGGGATGCGCATTGAGGTCTCAAACGAAGAGGAACTGCTTGACACCGGCGGTGGATTGAAGAAGGCCGGGTGGTTCTTCCTTGAAGGAAGCGGCGGTATGCAGGAGTCGTTCATCCTGCACAACGTTGATGTCATCAGTACGATTGATCTGGCCAGCATTTTGCGGACGCACACGGAACAGGACGCTCTCGCAACCCTTGCAGTCCAGGACCGTGAGACTTCGCGCTATCTCCTCTTCGACGAGAGTGGCCTGCTTTGCGGTCGCCGGGCGGGGCGCGATGGAAATGCTGAGATTGTACGACCCGCATCCTCGATGACGGCGCTCGCCTTCTCCGGCATTCATATTGTCTCGCCGCGCCTGTTCGCGAAGACGACGGAGCAAGGCGCGTTCTCGATCATCACGGCCTATTTGAGTCTCGCTTCTCAGGGAGAGAGAATCATCGGCTTTCGCGCGGATGAGTACTACTGGCGCGATCTTGGGCGACCTGAGAATGTGATTCGAGCGGAAGCGGACGCGCATAACGGTCTGTATACCGTCACTTAGCGGGGGCCAGTTCAGCCCAGAGAAAGCGCGGCTTGCGGCACTCCGATTATAGAAAGCCCGGTCGGCAAGGCGTCGATTCCAGTTTATGATGCGACCATGGTCCCATCCGGGAAAGAGCTTTCACATGCTGTTTGGGAATATGGAGCAAAGCCGACCGTCATTGCCGGTTTCTTTGTGCTGGTCGCGCTCCTGTGGACCTTCCCGCTGCAGCATGTGATTGCCTACCCGTTCGTCTTTCTTTTTTTTGGCGCGATCATCGGCAGCGCCTGGTTTGGGGGCATCATCGCCGGGTCATTGGCGACAGGAATGTCCTTTCTGCTGATTGCGTTTTTCTTCATACCCCCGCTGTATTCGATTTCGATTGAGAGAGAGTCTCGAAGCTTTCTGGCCGCGTTTGTTTTGTGCGCAATCGTCATCACCGTGGTCAGCTCGGCGCGCAAGCGAGCTGAGGTTGCGATTCGGAACGCGCGGGATGAGCTCGAGACCCGTGTGCAGGAGCGAACGGCCGAATTGCAGCACTCGAACATGGAGATCCTCGAGCGCGAGCGCCAGCTACGGCTTCTTACGGAGGCTATTCCTCAGCAAATCTGGTCCGCATCCACTTCGGGTTCCATTGAGTACTGCAATCGAGATCTGACCAAGCATATAGGCAAGTCCGCTGATGAACTGCACGGGGGGGCTTTCTTCAGCATCTTCCATCCTGAGGATGTGTCGCTCTTTCGTAATAGCTGGGATGCAGCGCGTGTCTCGGTCGAGAGCTTTGAAGTGCAGGCGCGGATCCGGGGGGCCAATGGGAAATACCGATGGTTCCTTGTGCGTGGAATCCCGCAGCGCGCTGCTGATGGAGAAGTGGTGCGGTGGTACGGTGTGCACATCGACATCGAGGATCAACAACGCGCGCAGCAGCGGCTGCTTCTGGCTCAGGAGGACTTGTCGCGATTTACTCGAACGGCGAGTCTGGCAGAGATGGCAGCGTCGATCGCTCACGAACTCAACCAACCGCTTGCGGCGCTGGTTACGGATGCATCTGCGTGCAGACGATGGCTCTCTGCCGAGCCTGCCAACGTGATAAAGGCAACCGCGGCGGCTGAGAGAGTGATTAGTGATGGCGCTCGAGCGAGCGCCGTTGTGAGCAGGGTGCGCTCGCTGTTTAGCAAGGCCGACTATGTGAGGGAGGATACCGATCTCAATCGTCTTATCGTCGAGCTGGCACGTCTGCTTCGGGATGACGCGATACGGCGCGGAGTTTCGATCGAATTGGAGCTTGAGACAAACCTTCCCATGTTCAAGATCGATCCTGTGCAGATCCAGCAGGTGTTGCTGAATCTCGCAACCAATGGCATGGATGCGATGGCAGAACGAAATGGGGCGCGTGTTCTGAAGATCTGTTCCGCGATGCAGGGGACCGATGCAGTCAAGGTTGCGGTGAAGGATTGCGGTCCGGGCTTCGACGAGATGACGAAGGCAAAGCTGTTTGAACCGTTCTTCACCACCAAGCAGGAAGGAACAGGAATGGGACTGGCGATCTGCCGCAGCATTATTGAAGCGCATGATGGTCGCATTTGGGCTGCGCAGTCTGAAGAGGGAACAGTGTTCCAGTTCGTTCTGAGGGTGGACCGATAGAGACTTGAGTGCGGTCGCCAATGTTAGTAAGCACTAAGTAACAGAGGTAGCGGTAATAGATTGATAGCCTCTCCCATGCGGAATCAAGCACGGAAATCTTCTCTCATAGCTATTTATGTAACTTAATTGAAGTTACGCCTAAATCTGCGAACAGGTTCCTGGAATGTGCCGGTGCAGCGGGACGAACTTCTCCAACTTGTCCGTCTTCGACAAAACGTGATCCAGATTACAAAGTGTTAACCCAGCAACCTCCGAAGCGATCAGATTGAGCGCCAGCTCAAGAGTCTTGCAGCCGCCATAAAACGTTTTATATCGGTTGATCACAGACCAATCGACTGAAAAGCGCGTATGCTGTCATGTTTTTAAAAACAGGTTGCCGGTCCGTAGCAGCAATTACTCGGTGGGTACGGTTGTACATGTGAAGGCGTTTCGCGAAATGACCAATCGCGAACAGCTGTTTTACAGCACACCCGCTGCCACTCGCTGGGCGTACCGATAACTCAATCGGTGCTTCCGCCTCAACGAAAGGCTGACGCATCACTTACAGCAGGCCGTGTGGCCTGAAGGAGTGTGAAGCGTTATTTAAGTCTCCACAACTCGATCACAAATCCGAGTACTCCGACAAGGGGAGGTGAGATGCGCTCTTCCCAGGCTACACAAACCAGGCAGTACCACTTCGGATAGGAGAGTCAAATGCATTGCATCAAAAGAAATTCAGGATACAGGTCTTTCCTGATGCTGCTGGTCTTTGCTTTGGCATGCGTAGGAGCGTTTGCGCAGGCCAATTCGACGATCACCGGCATCGTGACGGACCAAACCGGAGCAACTATCGCGGGAGCGAAGATTGTTCTGATCGATCCGGCCACGGGCGCGACGAAAACAACAGAAAGCGGTTCAACCGGGCTCTACGATATCTCGGGCTTGAACCCGGGCACTTACAACTTGAGTGTCTCGGCATCGGGCTTTCAGACATTCGAACAGAAGGGAGTCGTAGTCAACGTCTCAGCGACATTTCGCGTCGATCCCAAGTTGACAGTTGGCGCTGAATCCACAACCATCACCGTTCAGGCGAATGCTCTGGCAGTGCAAGGCGACTCCAACGTCGTCAGCACGCTCATCAACGAACAGCAAATCACGGAGCTTGCCACCAACGGCCGCAACGTTGTTGCGCTCGCAGCTTTGGGTCTCGGCGTCAGCGGCAACCTGCCCGACATGAATATGCCGTCGTCGGTT
>CAWAZE010000025.1:0-39242 GCA_963786405.1 uncultured Acidobacteriaceae bacterium
ACGCAAACTACGCGTCATGAATGGGGCACCCACCTTCTTGGGTAGGTTGAGAGCTGAAAGCATGTGTGGGCCACCCGCCCACACGCACAAGCAGGCCCGAGTGCCCTTCTCTAGAAATGCCTAGGATGGGATACCCGCAACCGTCAAAATCGTTCTTTGATTCAACCTTCCGGCGTTGACGCAAGCGAATAAAAAGCGAATAATGACGGCCATGAGCGAGCAAGCGGAGCCTCAGCACCTAAAGCGCGTATCACGAATCAAGCACCAGATACTCACACGGTATCTTCCAAATTGGGCCACCATTCTGGGAAGCACTTTTGATTTGCTCTATTACATCGACTGTTTCGCTGGTCCAGGGCGGTACGAGTCGGAAGGCAAAGTGGTCGACGGCTCTCCAATCGTCGCAGTAAAGGCTGGAAAGGAATACGCGACCAAAAGCCCTAAGAAGAAATTGGGAATGGTGCTCGTTGACGACGACGTCGAACAAGTAGAACAGTTAAAGACTTGTTTGGACTTAACACTTCCACATCCCGAGAATTTCAAGGTCATTCCGCGCCTGGCGGACTCAAGGGCCCTAATTCCGAAAATCATCACGGAAATCAGAGCGCGCAAATCCGCACCGAGTTTCTTTCTTGTCGACCCCTATGGTCATCCACTCTCAATCCCAATAATGAACGATGTTTTGGCGTTGCCTCGCAGCGAATTGCTAATCAATCTCATGTGGTTCCGCATCAACATGGACATGACCAACAACGCGGTAGTTCAGCATGTCACAGAACTATTTGGAGACGAGGACTGGAAACGTCAGCCATTCATGAACCAGAGCGGGACTAGGAAGGAGGAGAGCTTTCTTAAGTACTTCTGTGGGCGACTCTCTGCACAATATGTCCGACACTTTCGAATTCGGTACGATGCACAAGAAGACCGAATGGCAGGCAACAGAACGAAGTACTACCTCATACACGCGAGCAATAGTTTGAAGGCTGTCCTGCTGATGAAGGATGTGATGTGGCCCCTCGGCGATGAAGAGGGGACGTTTGATTTCTCAGGCGATTCTCAGGGTGTGTTAATCTCCCAAACTCCTCAGCTAAGCGAATTGAAAGCTATCCTGCTGCGCGAGCTTGCGGGTCGGCAGGTTGCATTCGATGACATTCGGGCAAAGACGTGGTCATTGCCGTTCATAGACAAGCACTACCGTTCCGTCATTCAGGAGTTACGATCATCCGGGACTGTCGAAGTAACGCCGGTTAGTTCGAAAGGGAAAGGACTAGCTGGCCAGGATCTCGTACGATTCCCAAAGGAGCAATCATGAGTGTGCAAAGCGCCATCGAATGGACAGATGCAACCTGGAATCCGGTGCGCGGGTGCACCAAGATTAGCCCCGGCTGTAAACATTGCTACGCGGAAAGATTTGCTGAGCGGTTTCGCGGTGTACCGGGGCACCCGTTTGAGCAGGGATTCGATTTGCGTCTCGTTCCTGAAAAACTGGCCGACCCACTGCGATGGCAGACGCCAAAGATGATCTTCGTGAATTCGATGAGCGACTTGTTCCATGAAGGGGTTCCCGATAATTACATCGAAGCCGTGTCGAAAGTTATGGTTCAGGCAAACTGGCACACATTTCAGATCCTGACAAAACGCTCGATCAGAATGCGCGATCTGCTCAGAACCAAACTGAGGTTTGCAGCCACACAACGAAATATTTGGTGGGGCGTAAGTGTGGAAGACAAGAAATATGGCGTGCCTCGAATCGCACACCTGAGTCAGTCTGGAGCGACGGTCAAGTTTTTGTCTGTCGAGCCGCTTCTTGAAGACATTGGAATTGTAAATCTCGATGAAATCAATTGGATGATTGTGGGTGGTGAAAGCGGTCCAGGCGCTCGCCCGCTCGAGGCACGATGGGTCAGATCATTGCGTAAACAATGCCGGAACTCTGGGGTTAAGTTCTTCTTCAAGCAGTGGGGCGGGGTTCGGAAACATTTGACCGGACGAACGCTTGACGGGCGAATCTACAACGAGTTTCCAGAGAGAACCAATGAACTGGCGCCGGACAGCAGGCGTCGAATCAGCTTGGTATCCGCTATTCAGCAAATATCCGGCAATTTCATTCCAGTTACAGCTCTTGCTGGCAATTAGTCGAACGGGAATCGTCTCGCGTAGAAGGCATCGGCATGCCTGTGTTTCAATAGTAGAGATGGGCATTCCCCGAAGAGATACGGTGAGAGGGCGGTGGCTGGCGGCTACGCGGAAGGGGCGCGAGCTCAAGATGGTGGGGTCTGCGCTGACGTCGACCGGGCATCCGGTGCTGGCGCAGATTGTGCCGATGCGCTTCTGCAACCTGAGCTGCGCCTACTGCAACGAGTACGACAAGGTTTCAGAGCCGGTGCCGCTGGAAGAGATGCACCGGCGGATCGACCACCTGGGGCGGCTGGGCACGGCGATGATCGGCATCTCGGGCGGCGAGCCGCTGACGCATCCGCAACTGGACGACATCATTCGTCCGCATGCGGAAGACGGGCGCGATTGCCGGGATGATCACGAACGGCTACCTGCTGAATGTGGAGCGGATCGAGCGGCTGAACCGCGCGGGCCTGGACCACATGCAGATCAGCATCGACAACCTGGTGCCGGACGAGATTTCAAAGAAGAGCCTGAAGGTGCTGGACAAGAAGCTGCAGATGCTGGCCGAGCACGCCGAGTTTCACGTGAACATCAACTCGGTGGTGGGCGGGGGCTTCAGGGATCCCAATGACGCGCTGGTGATCGGCAAGCGGGCGCTGGAGCTTGGGTTTGAGTCGACGATCGGGATTATTCACGACGGCGACGGGCAGCTGAAGCCGCTGAAGGAAGACGAGGCGCGGGTCTACTTCGAGATGACGAATCGGCGGAAGACCAACTACTCGCGGTTTGACGAGTTTCAGGCGGCGATTGTGCAGGGGCGGCCGAACGACTGGCGTTGCCGCGCGGGGTCGCGGTATCTGTACATCTGCGAGGACGGGCTGGTGCACTACTGCTCGCAGCAGCGCGGGTATCCGGGCGTGCCGATTGCGGAGTACACCACGGCGGACGTCGAAGCGGGAGTTTCTGACGGCGAAGAGCTGTGCGCCGAATTGCACGATCGGGTGCGTGCATCGCATCAGCTACATCGACCACTGGCGCGCTCCGCAGACGCGGACCGTGTCTCCGGGGGCGCATGGGGAGCTGGTGAATATACAGGGACTAGGGACCGGGGACTAGGGACTGGGGACTAGGGGACTAGTCGGACACCTTCAGATGTTAGCCATTCGCAGCTAAAGTCCCCCAGGGCTGAAGCCCCTCTCATTTAGCAACAACAAGGGCGCGGCTTAAAGCCACGCCCTTTTTATAGCAAGGATTCCCAAGGTGGGGACCGGTGTCCGACATCTCGTCGGGTCTATTTGTGCGCTGTCTTCTCTGAGGCTGTGCCTTTAGTGTCTGCGAGGGCCTGGTCAATGAGTTGGAAGAGCTTGGTGCGATCCACGACTTCAATGAACGGGGCGCCTTTGGAGTTGGCCGTCACAACCCAGATGGTGGGAGTGTGCTCGATGCCGATGCGCTGGCCGAGGGCGTAGTCAGCCTTGACCTCGGCGGCCAGCTTGCCCTGCGGATCCATGGCGAAGGGAAGCGAAATCTTGTGGTCGGCGGCGAACTTCTCAGTGAACTGGCGCAGACCGTCGAGGTTCACGATGGAGGGCTGGTTGGCGAAGACGGCGTCGCGGTAGTCATCGCCGATTTTCTTGCTCTTGGTGTCGAACCAGCGGGCATTGACGGCGGCCTGCATGCTCCACGCGTGAAATGGGAGAGGAAAGTCGTGGCGCACCCAGGGGATGTTGTACTTGGCGGCGGCCTCTTTCAGCAGCGGATTGGCGTTGGCGCAGTCAGGGCACTCCATGTCTTCAAATTCGACGATGGCCACGCGCGCGCCGGCCGGTGGCTTGAGGGCGGCGGGGTCGTGGACGGGAGTGGTGGGGGGCGCTCCGAACTGGGCGCGCGCCGAGGGGGCGGCAACCATCAGGGCGGCTGCGAGAGTGGCAATCAGGGCTGCGCGCAGGTGTTGCGCGGGGAAGCGAAGAGCTTGAGCGAAAAGGCGATGCATGGTTCTTGGACGGCTCCGTTGAACTCATTGTAACGGCAGGCGAGAAGGAAAGTTGCCTTGAACGCTCCCACTTTTACGGGATGACGGACCTGGACTTGTGCCGATTCGCGATAGACGCGGCGGTAACTGTCAGGCGCTACGGGGTTTGGGAGTGGTCGGAATTGTGGCGGTCACCCCGGCGGTCGGCCATCCACCGGCGCCATTTGTAGTCGGCGAAAAAGGAGACCGCTACGATGAGAACGGCGATGATGGCGAGCACGAGTTTCATGGTGGCCAGTCCTCGGATTCAGCTCCCGATTTCCTGTTGCCCGAGCGACCTCCTGAAGATTCTCAGGACCAATTGAACGGGCCAGATGCATGCGGCCAGCAGAACCGCTGTGTCGAGCCAACCGCTGAGAAAGAGCACGATCGAGCCCAGGCTGCTATAGGTGCGCAAGAACCGGACCTCGTTGAGAGCGAAGATGCCCGGCAAATGCAGCAGATACCATTGTGCCGCAATTGCCCGAAACCAGCCCTCTCGTACGGCGAGGTGTGCACCGGCTGGGTAGCCAACGACGAAGTAGTTTGCAAGCTCGAGGAGGAGTGCGCCAGCAAGCGCCAGCTTCGTCGTTGACCCCAACATTCTCATGACACTCCAGCCCGGCGCACGTCAGCCATAGTCTAGAGCGGTTCCGCGGTCTATGTGGCCGCAGCCTTATCTACCAACGACGAGAATCGTGAATGTGCCGGGGACCATCGGGGGGCGCGGGCGCGGGTTTTCGGGCGTGGCTGCGGGACGCTCCCCGAACTCGGCGGCAACAAGGTAGATGCGATCGGTTGCCGAGTCGTAGGCCATGGTGCGCGCGCTGCGCTGCGTGGGCAGCGTCTGGATGGTCTTGTAGTCAGGCGAGCCGGCGTCGACTACCGACAGAACGCCCTCTCCGCATGAGGCAAACGCGAGCTTGTGCGCGGCGCTCCAGGCGGCGGCATCGGGGCCGTCGCCGATAGCGGGGCTCGCAAGCACCTTGCCGCTGTTCGAGTCGATGACGGACATTTTCTTGCCGTCGCATACCGGGAAGAGGCGGTTGCCGGCAGCATCAAAGGTAAGGCCGGAGGGCGAGTCGCAGGCGGGCCACTCAGCCGTGATCTTGTGAGCTTTCGCATCGATCCGGATCACTTCGTTCTTGTCTTCAATGTTGTTGAAGACTGTTCCCTTGCCGTCGGACACGGCGAACTCGGGTTTGCCGGGGACGGGAATGGTGGCGACGACCTTCTGCGTGGCGGGGTCGATGACGGAGATGTCGTGGCCGCGGCCGTTGAAGGTCCACACGGTTTGCGTAGCCGATTCCCAGATGATGCAGTCGGGGTTTGTGCCGACGGGGATGGTTGCGACAGTCGCGAGTGTTGAGCGTTCGAAGACGACTACAGCGTTGCCGCCGCCATCGGAGACGTAACCGAGCTTGCCATCGGGGTTAAGAGCGATGCCGTGAGTGCCGTGAAGCCCTGAGAGGGTGCCAGTCAACTGGCCGGAGGTCGTGTCGACTACGTCAACGTGGTCGCCGCGCGTGATGTAAAGACGGTGCGCCGGCGAATCGACGAGCAGGTAGTCCCACCCACCCGCATCGGCGAGCTTCCACTTATCGAGAACGCGGTACTGAGCAACTGCAGGGCGCGCGGCGGCGAAAAGAACGAGTGTCAGAGCCGCGGCGGAGAAGGTGCGGGCGACAAGGCCGAGGGTGCGAAGGCTGGGCATGAGAGTCTCTCGATTTCAAGCTCGGCTGAAGAGAAGAATTGCCGGCGGATGGATTGTGCCATGGCAGGGTTAAGGGATGCTGAAGGTTGGCTGTATTTGCCCGGCCTCACCTGGATCAATGAGATCGAGCGCAGAAGTTATCCATGTGCGGACGTTGCCCCCGGACACGTGTTCCTTCGTCCGATTTGAGGATATAATTCCGCGCAGATTCAAAAACACCAATCGGGGCCAACCCAGGGAGCGGGATCCGTATGCCTTTGCGTCGTCTTTGTCTTTTTGTTGCCTTCGTTACTGTTTTGGCGACTCTGCTTCACGCTGAAGTGAAGGCGTCTCAAGTTGAGAATCAACTTCGCAGTTTGCGAACTGTTCCGGTCGACCAGAAGCCGGCCGCCATTCTCAAGCTCGCTGGCGATATTCGATCTTTGCCCGCAAACCCGCAGAAGGTGAGCTACGCCGATGCTCTTGCGCACCTTGCAACTGAGGGCGATGTAGGAAAGCCAGCGCTACAGGCAGTGGCGGACACGCTCACAGCAGCGCTTATTGAGACCCCTGTTCCAGAAAAAGGGGACAAGGTGCCCATGCAATACCAGGACCTGGCCAAGCTGGTGCATTACGAGCACGTAACCACTACGACGACTGACCCGTTGTACGCCAAAGCTGCACAAATGCTGGTGGACAACGACGCTGCCGTGGAGAAGGCCGATTTCACCCTGAAGGACTTAAACGGGAAGAAAGTCACCTTGTCTGCATTGCGCGGCAAGATCGTGCTCGTGAACTTCTGGGCCACATGGTGTGGACCGTGCAGACTGGAGATGCAGGACCTGGATACACTAGGCCGGTATTTCGCTCCGCAAGGGCTGGTGGTGCTCGCAATCACAGACGAGGATATGTTCAAGGTTGGGACATTGCTGGCGTCGTACAAGTATGCGCCAACCGTGCTGCTCGACACAGGCGGCAAAGTGCATCAGCAGTTTCACATTTCGGGGATTCCGAATACGTTCTTATTCGGGCGGGATGGGAAATTACTGGCGGTAGCGATCGACCAGCGAACACGGCGGCAGTTTCTGGAGATGCTGTCGAAAACGGACCTTCACCCGTAGCTCCTCTTTGGGGCAATTAGATCAAATTCAAGAAAGATCTGTTTGAGGGGCACACCGTCTTCGCGAAGTCTCGAAGGGACTCTTGAGTGGTGCTCAACAAGCCTGCATCCCGGAGCGCGGCAGGCGGACGATCACTGTTGTGCCTTCTCCCAATTCGCTCTGGGGCGCGATCGTCCCACCGGCCTGCTCCACGATGGCCTTGCAGATGGCGAGGCCGAGGCCGGCGCCGCCTGTGGAACGGGAACGTGAGGGGTCGCCGCGATAAAAGCGGTCAAAGATGAAGGGCCGCGCGCGGGGATCTATGCCTTCGCCGTGGTCTTCGATTGCAAGCTCGACGGCGCCATCCTGACCGTCAATGCGAATCTCGACCTGCGAGCGCTGCGGACTGTGCTGCAGAGCATTCATCAGGAGGTTTTCGACAATCAGGGCACAGTCGGCGACGGCGAGCGGTACGCGACAGCAATCCGGCGCGTGGACCGCGACATCAATCCCGCGCAGCGAAGCCACCGTCTGCAGTTGCGCGACAGTCTGCCGGACGCACTCTGCCAGGTCGCACGTCGCCGGTGCAGCAACTGCGGCGGGTCCGTTCTCAACGCGCGCCAGGGTAAGCATCTTCGCGACCAGATCTTCAAGGCGTTGCGTGTCGGCGAGGCAATGCTCGAGCCCGGCACGATATTCGGCCGGGGTGCGCTCCTTCAGTTCCAGCAATTGCAGCGACGACTTGGACGACGGCGACGGCGGTCTTGAGCTCGTGTGCCGCGTCAGAGACGAAGGCACGCTGCTGCTTGAAAGAGCGCTCAAGGCGCTGCAGCGCACTTTCAAGAGCGTGCGTGAGGGGCGCGAGTTCGGCGGTTTCGCGCGCGGAGGCGGGCGGCGAGAACTCCCACGACTGCGCAGAGACGCGCCCGGCCAGCGCGGCAAGCTGGCGCAGTGGCAACAGTCCGCGATGCAGCATCCACGCGATGAGCGGACCGGTGATGAGGACAAGGAGCAGGCTGCCGGCTGCGTAGAACTCGACCGCGTCGCGAATGGCGTGCCAGACGCGCTCAGTGGGCGCGCCATAAAGAATCGTGACGAACCGCAGCTTGCCGCCGCCCGGAAGACCCGGGATCGACGATGCGCGAGCCGTGAAGCCGGAGCAGGCGATAATGCCGGTCATTCAGCTCGAGGCGCGAAAACCCATCCTGCTGCGGCGCCGCAACTCCGCTGCTGCCCTGCCAGTTCTGCGAGCGGCCCAGCAGGCGCCCGCGCCCGTCCCACACTTCGTAGACGTCGTCGGGCGGAACATGCAGATCGGCGAGATCGAGCATCACGTTATCCTGCGCGTCTTCGGCATCCTGCACGGCGCCGAGCACGGAGTCGGCGCGGCCGTGCAGCATGACGTCAAAGAGCGAGAAGTGTGTGTGGCGCTCATAACCGAGCGACGAGCAGGATGACGAGCACCGCGGAGACCAGCTCAACGAGCAGTACGGCGAGAGATGAGCCGGAAGGCGATGCTTTGGCGGGCTTTGCGTGCATGACTCCAGCCCCGATTTCCCGCTCTGGCGGACATGCGATAGCCGCGTCCGCGCATGGTTTCGATGATCGGGCGCGGCATCGGGCAGCGCGGCGTCGAGCTTCTTGCGCAGGTTGGAGACGTGGGCCTCGATCACGTTGGAGTGGTGCTCCCAGTTGTAGTCGTAGAGGTGCTCGAGCAGTCTCCTGTTTGCTGACAATCTTGCGCGGGTGATGGATGAGGTATTCGAGGATGCGGTATTCGGTGGGCGAGAGATCGACGAGCGTGCCGTCGCGGCGGACGGTTTGCTCGAGCGTGTTCAGTTCGACGTCGAGCGCGCAGCAAGCGTGGGATGGGCCGCGCCCTTGCCGCGGCGGATCAGGGCCTTGGCGCGCGCGATGAGTTCGCCGAGATCGAAGGGCTTGGCGAGGTAGTCGTCTGCGCCGGCGTTGAGCAGTTCGACGATGGCTGTTCTTGCCTTCTTTGGCGGTGAGGATGAGGACGGGCGTTGCGTCTTTGCGCGAGCGCGCAGGCGGCGCAGCAGGCCGAGGCCGTCGAGGTGGGGCAGCATCAGGTCGAGGATGACGAGGTCGTAGACGGCGATTGCGAGCGGAGTCGTCGCCGGCTTCGCCGTCGGCGGCCCAGTCGACCGCGAAGCCGGGGCCGTCGCGCAGGGCGGCGGCAAGATTGTCGGCCAGCCGGACTTCGTCTTCGACGAGCAGCACGCGCATGATGCAGAAGTCTCCGGCATGATTATCGTTGCAGCAAGATTAAATGAGGCTGAAGCGCACGTGCGCAAGGTGAACCTCGCTGCAGATTGTGGCGTACTCGTAGCGGCCTCCGATGCATTACTCTTATCGCTGCAACCTCCATCACGAACAACGGACTGACCTTTGCGCATTGTTCTCTCGAATATCGGCACGTTTGGCGACATCAATCCGCTGATTGCGCTGGCTCTGGAACTGAAGCGGCGCGGGCATGTGCCGGTGATGGCGCTGCCGGCTGTCTACCGGCCGAAGATTGAGCCGCTGGGGCTGGAGTTTCACGCGGTCCGGCCGGACATCGACCCAACGAACAGCGTGCTGGTGGAGATGGTCTACGACATCAAGCACGGCACCGAGCATGGGCTGCGCGATTTTCTGTTTCCGTCGCTGCGGCAGACCTATGACGACTTGCTGGACGCGGCGACCAAGCCGGCAGCGCGCCGACCTGCTGCTGCTGGGCGAGCTGAACTACGCCGGGCCGATCGTCGCGGAGGTGACGGGCATTCCCTGGGCGAGTTATGTGCTGGCGCCGCTGTCGTTTTTTTCGGCGTTCGATCCGCCGGTGCTGCCGCCGTATCCAAGGCTGGCGAAGGCCGACAAGAAAGTGCCGGGGATGGGGCGCGTGATCAAGCGCGTGGCGCGTTTTGTGAGCCGCAAGTGGCCCGAGCCGATCTACGAACTGCGCCGGGAACTGGGCTTGCCGCCCGGCGAGAATCCGCTGTTCGACGCCAAGCACTCGCCGAACCTGGTGCTGGCGTTGTTTTCGCGCGTGCTGGGCATGGAGCAGAAGGACTGGCCGCGCGAACACGCTGATCACCGGGTTCTGCTACTACGATGCGGACGCGGGGAATGCGAAGCTGCCCGCCGCATCTGGAGGAGTTTGTTGACGCGGGCGCGCCTCCGGTGGTGTTCACGCTGGGGTCGGCGGCGGTGCTGGCAGCGGGAGACTTCTACGAGGTGTCGGCGAAGGCCGCGATGGAGCTGGGCATGCGCGCGGTGCTGCTGATCGGGTCCGATCCGCGCAACCGGCCGCAGCAGACGCTGCCGGATTCGATCTGCGTGGCGGAGTATGCGCCGTACTCGGCGCTGTTTTCGCGCGCGTCGCTGGTGGTGCACCAGGGCGGGGTGGGGACGACGGCGCAGTGTCTGCGCGCGGGCAAGCCGATGCTCGATCATGCCCTACTCGCACGACCAGCCCGACAATGCTCGGCGCATGCGGCGCCTGGGGGTGGCGAAGGTGATCCAGAAAAAGAGCTACAAGCCGGCCAAGGTTGCGCGGAAGCTGCGAGCGATTCTCGACCAGCCGAGTTTTGCGCAGAACGCAAGCGCGGTGGCACACCAGATGAGCCGCGAAGACGGCGTGAAGACGGCGTGCGACGCGCTGGAAGCACTGCATGCGAATTCTCGTCGTGTCAAAGGCTGACGTTCAGGCCGAAGTTTTGCCGCACATACGCCACCCATTGTTCATCGCTCATGGCGCCCGACTCGACCCACTGCTCGTCGCTCATGGATGCCCGCCAGCCGAGCAGCCCGACGGCATCGGGACCGACGGGGTGACGCAGTTGCCAGGTACCGCTGTCGACGACGTCGCGGATCTTCTCACCGACTACATAGGGAGAGACCGGGCTTCTCAAGCGATGCCCGAAATAGCTCGTTGAGGCGGCGGCTGTGCGGGTAGACGGTGTTTGACGGAAGCTCCGATACTTTGCCGAAGATCGGCGTTGCGATGATGCCGGGCTCGACGATGGCAACGCGGACTTCGAAGGCTTTCATTTCCTGCGCAAGGCATTCGCTCAGAGCTTCGAGTGCAAACTTCGATGAGGAGTAGGCTGCCTGTGGCGCAGCGGAGAATCGGCCCGCGACGGATGTGATGTTGACGATGCAGCCGGAGCGTCGTTCTCGCATGCCGGGAACAACCGCCTGGATACAGCGGAGCGCACCGAAGTAGTTGGTCTCCATGACGGCGCGAAATTCGCTGATCGGCATCTCTTCGACCGCGCCCAGGGGACCGATACCCGGCGTTGTTGACCAGGACGTCGATGCGGCCCGCCTCAGAAAGTATGTTGGCGAAGGTCGTGCGAACCGACTCGTCCGAATCCACATCCAGCGCTGCAAAGTGGAGGGCAAGTTTCTCGCGGCCGGCAACGGCGTGGAGGTGTTCCCCTCCTGTCTTCGGGTTGCGCATGGTCGCGTAGACGGTGTGACCCGCGCGGGCCAAGGTGGCGGCGGTGGCCTGGCCGATACCGGTGCTGGACCCGGTGACGACTGCAATTGCCATGTTTTCTCCTTCGGGGGAAATCGAGGGTTGTGAGAGGGACCCGGCTGCGGGACAGGTTGAATGCTTGTACTTTTATCCTTGCCCGATCATGCGGTCAAGCAAATTGTGGATGGCGTCTGTGTGCGGGAGCGCAAAGTCTGACGTATGATGCTGAGATCAGTCCCGACTTGAACGAGCGGAGGTCCGTGCGCCTATGTCGTCGAAAGAGTGGCGGCTTGCTGTCGCGGTCGTGACCGGAGTGTTGTTCGACGCCGTCTTCAATTGGCGATTTCAGCCTTACTCCGCACGCGAACATGGACACGACCTCCTGCCATGGTTCATGTTGCCGGTTCTCGCGTTCATCCTGGGGCTGCTTCTTTCGTTGGGCATGGAGGGCAGGAAGCGCCTGGTGCCGCTTGCGTTGGTCGGCGGATTCTTTGCCGCGAACGCATGCCTGATTATTGCTGATTGCCGGGACGATCCAACGAACCACAACCTGTGGCCGTTCGAGTTCGTCATTATCGTGGCCATGACCGCGCCGGCCTGGATGGGCGCCGGGATCAGTGGATTGATTGAGCGAATGCGGAAAGCCTAGCGGCCGCTGTCGATTCTGGAAGAGGACTAAAAAGTTCGGACACCCGTCTGTGAAAGCGTTCCCTCGCGCTCCACACCGTCAAGCACCCGAGCAACCTGTCTATTTAATGAGAGATGCGTCTGTCTCCTAAATACCGGCACCTGTGGTGCCTTTTCGCTAAGGCAACTCCGATTCGCGCTAAGAGCATCGCAGAGTGATTGCGTGCGTGTTGGTTTACGCCTGTCGCGAGCCGGACACGCAGGCATGGAGGAAACAACATGATCTCTAATCGAATGTCCGCAAGTTTCTGGCTTGGCTCGGCTATTGCTTTGCTCGCAAGCGTTTCAATTCTTGCGCAAGCCCCCGGCGGCAGCCAGCAACCTAATATGCCCAGTCAGCAGCCCCAGTCCACTACAAATCCAGGCACGGGAGGTCCAGGAATGTATCCCGGGACCGTTCCGGCTATGCAGGATAGCAGCGACAGAGCATTTGTATCCAAGGCACTCGAGGGCGGCGAAGCAGAAGTGCAACTCGGCCAACTCGCGGAGCAAAAGTCCCAGAGCGACGACGTGAAAAAGTTCGCTCAGAAAATGGTGACTGAGCATGGCCAAATGGCCGACAAATGGTTCAAACCTGTGGCTCAGCAACTCGGCGTATCGGTGCCGAACGGCCCTTCAAAGAAGGACAAGAAACTCATTGCAAAACTCGAAGGGCTCTCGGGACAGGATTTTGATACTGAGTACATCACGATGATGGTGAAAGATCACCGGCAGGACCTGAAGGAGTTCAAGGACAAGGCGCAGAATGCCCAGGACCCAAATGTGAAGCAGGTGGCCCAGCAGGGCACGACTGTGATCTCCCAGCATCTGCAGCTCATCGAGCAGATTGCGAAGAATCACAATGTGAATGTTGAGGGCAAATCAAGCCAGGTATCGAGCATGAAGTAAGTGTGAAAACAAGTAGCGCTATTTGCGCGGGTACTCCTTTGTTGTGCCGGTGCGTGAGTTGGTGACGCTGAAGCTGCCATCACGGCGCGCGATGATCTTGAAATAAGCGCCGTCGCCGTCGCCCTTCGGGTTGGCGATCGATGCCTCGGGACTGTTGTGCGCGGCGTCGGAGCCCTCGGCGGTGTGCACCATGTAAAGGTCCTCAAGTCCGGGGCTCTCATGGATCGTCTGCCAGGCCTCGGGACTGCCCGCCTTGTGTGCGCCGTTGTCCATCAGTGGCAACGCGCGGATGGATAGCATCGACGATAGCGCGCGCGCTGGACAGGTTGAAGCCATGATGCGTGACCAGGTAGAAATCGACGGTGCCGATGGGGTTATTGGGGCAAACGAGCGCGACTTCCTTGGGCTTGGTCAGGTCGCCCAGATCAAGCAGCTTGAAGCTGCCGAAGCGAACCAGAATGCCCGCGGAGCGCGGATTCTCCGTTTCGTCGAGATCCCATTTCGGCTCGCTGGCGCAATAAGGATTGGGCACAGGCTTGATGCCGGGAACTGCGCTGACGTGTTCGCCGTCGGCCGTGAGCACATCAATGGTGAGGCCAGGGATGTCGATGGTGTCACCGGGACGAACGACCCGGCGCTTCTTGCCCTCGATGGCCTTCATGTAGGCGGCCGTATCCTGGCGCGTGATGTCGGAGTCTTCGCGGTTGACTCCGTGATCGAGGAACTCGCCGACCTGCACGCGCTTGACGAGCTCGGGCACTCCGCCGACGTGGTCGGTGTGAAAGTGCGTGATGAGCACCTTGTCGATCTTGCTGATGCCGGCATCTTTCATGGCGGCCTGGATGCGCTCGGCGTCGCGGCCGTTGTTGCCCGGCCAGCCGGTGTCAACCAGCAACGATCCCCCGCCGGGAGCGACAAAGAGGGTCGCCTGGCCGCCCTCGACGTCGACGGTATAGATGACGAGGTGCTCCGGTTTGGATTGGGCACGAGCGCACGGCGGCGCTGCGACGAGAAGCAGTGCGAGTGCGCAGGCTGAAATGATTCTTGCTGGGAAGAAGCGTGCGAAATGCAGGGTAAGCAGGCGATTCGCAGGATTCACGCGGTCATAAGCGACATTTCTCATTTGCCCGAAAGTTTACTCGACGAGGCGCGCAAGGAGAAAACGGGCCGAGGCGCCGGAATGTTCCACTGGAAACCGGGTTTAAGGTTCCGCGTTGGGCGGTTCTTTTGTATTGACACAGTGTACTAGTCTTATAGTACACTGATTGCGTAATGAATTTACGACCTGTATCTGCCGGCTTTCGCTTCCAGTTGGACCTGCACAGCGGCGTGCCGGTGTATCGGCAAGTGATTGACCAGGTGCGCGGCGGCATTGCATCGGGACTGCTGACGGCAGGCGATCAACTGCCTACGGTCCGCCAGCTTGCGGTTGATCTGGCCATCAATCCGAATACCGTGGTTCGCGCTTACCGTGAGCTCGAACTGGGCGGTTTGCTTGAGACCCACCAGGGGACGGGGACGTTTATCAGCACCCAGAAGATGAAGCAGGCGGATGCGGAGCGCACGCGGCAATTGACGCAGATTGTGGGAGATTGCGTTTCGCGTGCAGGAGCCGCGGGATTCACGGTCGATGAACTGATTGAAGAGTTGCGTGGACTCTCTCAAGAGCCTGCGCGAAGGAGATGAAAGGCCATGGGAAAGTCTGATGGAGTTCCGAGAAACAGAGTGGCCATTACGGCCTTTGTTGTGTGCACAGCTGTGGGAGGCGTTGTCGGCGTGTTGATCCGCCATCCGGCGGCAGCAATTGCGGGGGCGCTGGTAGGGCTGTATTTCCTGTTTGCGATTCAGGTGGCGCAACCGTGGGAGCGCGTCGCGCTGATGCGGTTGGGACGGTATGTAGGGCTGCGCGGACCGGGCTTCTTTCATATCGTGCCGGTGATTGAGTCGATCAGTCAGATCGTGGACCAGCGGGTGCGCGTGCACAGCGTCACGGCGGAGTCCACGCTTACGCGTGACACGGTTCCGGTGAATGTGGACGCAAACATGTTCTGGATGGTGTGGAACGCGGAGAAATCGATTCTTGAGGTTCAGAACTTTATGGAGGCGGTGAACATGAGCGCACAGACGGCGTTGCGGGAGTCGATTGGGCGCCACGAATTGGCGCAGATGATCACTGAACGCGAAATGATGGGACGCGAACTGCAGCGAATCCTCGATGAAAAGACGAATCCCTGGGGCATCACCGTTCAGTCCGTGGAGATTCGCGACGTACGAATCCCCCAAACGCTGGAAGACGCCATGTCACAAGAGGCTCAGGCAGAACGCGAAAGGCGCGCGCGAGTGATTCTCGGCGCGGCGGAGGTGCAGGTCTCGGATCAGTTTGCCCAGGCGTCGCGGGTCTACAACGAGAATCCCGGCGCACTGCATCTGCGCGCCATGAACATGCTGTACGAGGCGATCAAGGAACGAGGCTCGATGGTGATCGTGCCCTCTTCGGCGGTGGAGACGATGGGGCTGGGCGGAACGCTGGCCACCACGGCGATTGCCAAGCAACAAGGGTGAATTCAGACGAAGGAGTTCGCGATGAGACGCAGACTTTTGTTTCTATGCATCCTGACAATGTTCAGCACGGCAGAGATGCGCGCACAGACCGCTGCCGTGAAGGATGCCGATCCGTCGCCCATCGTGGGCGTATGGCGGGCCCAGATGGATGGCTTGCCGGCAGTCACGCTGACCATCACCAACGAGAGCGGAACCCTGCAGGGCGCGATACTCTTCTACTTGCACAAGCGCGAAGCCGTAGGGCAGCCGTGGACATCGACACCCACGAATCCTGGGCCGATCTTCAATCCGAAGTTTGACGGCGAGACGCTGACCTTTCAGGTGAGCCATCGCGGAGCCCATCCGCCGCGCACGTTGAACGATCCGCCGTTCACTTTTCGCCTCAAGCTCGCCGGCCCAAACAAAGCTGGCTTGATCAATGTCACGGAGGCTGGTTTGACTGGAGAGAGCACCGCGGGCCCCGGACTGCCAATGGAGCGCAGCGAATTCTAACTTCGTACGGAAGCTGAAACGGGCCGCGCGCGCCTTGGCAAATCGTCTGTAAAGCGTTTGAAACAGGCGCGCGCAGGCTCGAAATCCGACTTACTGGTAGAATGGGAGAAGCCGCTTTTTGCGGCGATTGACTGCATTTACCCCCCAAACCTATCGGCGTGAGTAGCCGGATCCAAAGAAAAGGAAAACCGCACCTGTGACCCAGACGATACGCAATATCGCCATCATCGCCCACGTTGACCACGGCAAGACCACCCTCGTAGACGCCATGCTGCGCCAGTCCGGAACGTTCCGCGCCAACGAGCAGGTGGCCGACCGCGTGATGGACTCGAACGAACTGGAGCGCGAGCGCGGCATCACGATTCTTGCCAAGAACACCGCCGTCAACTTTGCCGGCGGCAAGATCAATATCGTCGATACGCCGGGCCACGCCGACTTTGGCGGCGAAGTGGAGCGCGCTCTGAAGATGGTGGACGGCGTGATGCTGCTGGTGGACGCGGCCGAAGGGCCCGCTGCCGCAGACGCGCTACGTGCTGGCCAAGGCGCTGGAAGCGAAGCTGCCGCCGATCGTGGTGATCAACAAGATCGACCGGCCCGATGCGCGTCCGCAGGAAGTGCTGAACGAAATCTACGATCTCTTCATCGATCTCGATGCCGACGAATCGCAGCTGGATTTTCCGGTGCTCTATGCGGTGGCGAAGGCGGGCACGGCGACGCTCGACACTGGCCACGCCGGGCGAAGACCTGCAGCCGCTGTTCGAGACGATCGTCAAGACGATTCCCGCGGCGACCGGCGACGCCGAAGGCGCGCTGCAGATTCTGGTCACGAATCTTGACTACTCCGATTACTTCGGCCGCATCGCGATCTGCCGCGTGTTTCAGGGAACGCTGCACGCCGGCGACGACGTTGACGATCTCCAAGCGCGACGGATCGCTGATGAAGACGCGCATCACCAAGCTCTTCACGTTCTCCGGACTCAAGCGCACTGAGACGACCGAGACCACGATGGGCGACATCGTTGCGGTTGCCGGCGTGGAAGGCATCACGATCGGCGAGACGATCACGAGCATCGAGAATCCTGCGCCGCTGCCGCTGATCGTGATTGACGAGCCGACCATCGCGATCCAGTTCAGCGTGAACAACTCGCCGTTTGCCGGCCGCGAAGGCCAGTACGTGACCAGCCGCAACCTGCGCGAGCGGCTCGAGAAGGAACTGCTGACCAACGTTTCGATTCGCGTGGAAGAGACGGGATCGCCGGACACCTTCAAGGTGCTGGGCCGCGGCGAATTGCAGCTCGCGATTCTGATCGAGATGATGCGGCGCGAGGGCTTCGAGCTGATGGCGGGACGGCCGGAGATCGTCACGAAGGTGGTGGACGGCGTTCGCATGGAGCCGGTGGAGCACCTGACGATCGACGTACCGGAGCAGCACACGGGCGTGGTGATCGAGAAGCTTGGGCCGCGCAAGGGCGAGATGACGAAGATGCACAATCACGGCTCGGGCCGCGTGCGCATGGAGTTTCGCGTGCCCAGCCGCGGGCTGATCGGCCTGCGCAGCGAGATGCTGACCGAGACGCGCGGCACCATCGTGATGAATGCGCTGTTCGACGGCTACATTCCGTACCAGGGCGAGATTCCGCAGCGGCCCACGGGCGCGCTGATCGCCGACCGGCAGGGCCTGACGACGACCTATTCGCTGAACGGATTGCAGGAGCGCGGCATTCTGTTTGTCGGGGCCGGGCGTGGATGTGTACGAGGGCATGGTCGTCGGCGAGCACTCGCGCGACAACGATCTCGACGTGAACGTGGTGCGCGAAAAGAAGATGACCAACATGCGCGCATCGAGCGCGGACGACGCCATCCGCCTGGTGCCCTACAAGACGCTGAACCTGGAGCAGGCCATCGAGTTCATCGCCGACGACGAGATGGTTGAGGTCACGCCAAAGTCGCTGCGTCTGCGCAAGAAGGTCCTGCAGGCCAATCGCCGGCCCAAGCGCTGGGAAAAAGTGGAGCAACTCAGCTAAGGACTTGGCCGCTCGTATTTCCGCAATCTACTTTGATTCGCCGTCCGTGCGCAGGGCGGTGTGCGGCCAACCACCTTCCCATGTCATCGTCGAGATCTGAAGAGCGGGCTTGCCGGTGATCGCGTCATAGGCGTGAAACACAAGGTAGTCGCCGTCAGGCTGCTGCAATACAGACTCGCCGCCCGGCCCGAGCCATCGGCTGTTGCCTGCAAGCAATTGTGTACCGCCGCCCTCGGACATCGGCTTTCCGTCCGCATCCAAGTAAGGTCCGGTTACGCTCTGTGCTCGGCCGACCATGATGCGGTAGTTGCTGCGCGTGCCGCGACAGCAAAGATCGAAAGAGACAAACAGATAGTAAAAGCCTCTGTGGCGCACGATGAAAGGCGCTTCGATCGCCTGCCAGTCTGCCGGCAATCCGGGCTTCGCGGGGGCAGCATTCTCGGGCTTGGCGCGTGCAGCGAGAGCATAGGTCTGATTGTCCTTACTTGAGAGCTTGCCGGTCTTCGCATCAAGGCGGCGCATCTTGATGCCGCTCCAGAAACTGCCAAAGCTGAGCCACGGCCGACCTTTGCTGTCGAGAACGATATTCGGGTCGATGGCATTGAAGTCGTCCGCCGCAACCGACTTCAGCACAAGGCCTTCGTCTTTCCAGTGATACTTCGGGCTGTCAGGATCAAGCGTTTCATTGGTAGCGAGCGCGATGCCCGATGTATTCACGCCGAAGGAAGAGTAGGCGTAATAGAGGTGGTACGTGCCTTTGAAGTAAGAAATGTCGGGCGCCCAGAGGACCTTCGTCTTCGGGCTGGCTTCCTGAATCCACGCCGGGATCTGATCGAACACGTGACCACATCGCTTCCAGGCCAGCAGATCCGTCGAGCAGCGAATGGGAAACTGACCGTCCTCGCGCGAGGTCGAAGTCGTGAAAACGTAGTAGGTGTTGCCATCCCTGGCAATCGACGGATCGTGCGCGTAAGGATAGTCCCCGGTAAGAGGCAAGGCCCGCGGCGCCTGCGGAAGAATCGGCTGCGCGAGGGCGCATGTAAGTGCGGCTGTGAGCCAGTAGTGGAGGTGCATAGGGCGATCCAACGCTCGGCTGGTATTGGGCTGCCTTGCTACGAGCGAAATCCTACACGCCGCCGCGCACACGAGCAACGCGTTTGAATGTGGAATCAAGCAATAAATGGCTGAACGGCTACCGGGCACCTTGCCTCAAAATTTCAAGGCGGCGGTGAACTGACAGTGGCGCCCTGAAAAGACGGTAGCTGGGTACTAAGGATTAGCTTTCGGTTCGCCGGTCGTCCATGCGCAATGTTGAAGGCGTAAGCTCTTCTGCGTGGGGCAGAGTGCCGCAAGAGGATTCAAGGTAAAGAGATATGTGGCAGGGCAAACACGAAAGTCTCATTTCGCACGCGACTGAAGTAATCATCTAGTGCGCACGTTATATGACTACAATGATCGAACCCTTTGATTCGCGCAGCTTCTGGCTATGCTCAGGCCCGACCGGCTCATAGGTCAACAAGACCATGATTCGGTCTCCATATACCCAATCCCGTTGTTTTAGACGGGAGTTGAAAGGATCAGAAATATATGAAGTACAGCAATAGCGAGATGCCACAGTCAGCCCCTGCCAACACAAGTCAACCGCCAGCTCCATCCTCCGCGAAGGTCAACCAACATTCGATGATCGGCAAATCGATTGTGATCAAAGGTGAAATTGCTTCTTCAGACCCTCTTTACATTGATGGGTGCGTCGAAGGCTTGATCAACGCGCCGGCGCACCGTGTAACCATCGGAAGAGAGGGCAAGGTAAGGGCTGACATCAGCGCACGCGAAGTCGTCATCATGGGCGAGGTTTGCGGCAACCTGATTGGCGGTGATCGAGTAGAAATTCGCAGCGACGGTTCACTTATGGGAGATTTGACTGCGCATCGTATCTGCATAGAAGACGGAGCATTCTTAAAAGGTGCTATTGATGTCCTCCAGCTCAGCGAGACAGACAATGCAGGAGCGCCGGAAGAGCCGCACTCGGAATTGGCGCCGGAAGAAGCCGCATCTACGGCAGAACCGGACCTCGATCGCCGGTCCTGGGCGAGCGTTGCATCGCCCGAGCTTGACTGAAAGATTACGTCGCTATAGAGGGTGTCTACCCTCTATCTTGCAACGGTGGTTGTTTCAAATTTGAAGGATGAATTTATAGCCGCCGCTTCGCTTCGAGCACGCGCTCTAGCGCTTCTTCGGCGGTTGCGCCTGTCGCGGACAAATGACCCATCTTCCTTCCGGCGCGCGGAACGAGCTTTTCGTAGAGGTGCAGGCGCACTCCCGGAACGGCGAGCGCAGACGCAAAGTTCGGCGGGTTGTTGATCCACACCTCGCCGAGCAGATTCACGATAGCTGCCGGAGTGATCAGCGCCGTGTCGCCCAGCGGCAGATTGCACGTGGTGCGCACCAGCTGCTCAAACTGACTGGTGACGCATCCGCGCTCGCTCTGGTGATAGCTGTTGTGCGGACGCGGCGCGAGTTCGTTGACGAACAGTTCGCCCTGTTTGCGTGACGAAGATCTCGACGCACAAGCAGCCCTTCGATGCCGAGCTTTGCCGAGATGGCCGCGGCCAGCGCCTCTGCGCGCGACTCGAGCTCGGGCGAAACGCCCGCCGGGCAGCACGCTCCATGCGAGGATCTGATTTTCATGATGATTGCGGGCGGCTGGATAACTACGCACTTCGCCCGAGGGATTGCGCGCGGCCATCACGCTGATTTCGCAATCGAGGTCGAGAGCCTGTTCCGCAACAGCGGGCTGCGCTCCAATGGCGTTCCACGCTTCTGCGATGGATGCTTCCGTGGCGGGTCCGTCCATGCCGATGCGCGCCTGTCCGCGGCCGTCGTATCCCCCGCGGCCGATCTTGAGAAAGACGCGGCCGCCAAGCGCGCGAACCGCCTCATGCAGCTCCGCCTCGCTGCGCACCACGCGAAAAGGGCCGACGGGAAATCCGTGTTCCGCAAGCCAGGTCTTTTGGAGAGTCTTGTCCTGGATGATGCGGATGGGTTCCACGCCCGGACGCAGCGGCGCAATGCGCGCGACCTCGCTGCAGTGCGTCCACGCCAATCTGCTCGATCTCCAGCGTCACGGCATCTGCGCCGGTGGCGAGCTTGCGCGCGGCGTCAACGTCGTCCCAGCGGCCCACGATGGTTTCATCCGCGACGAAGCTCGCCGGGCAGGCCGGCTCGGGATCCATTACGCGCACGCGATAGCCCATGGTGCGCGCGGCCATGGCCGTCATGCGCCCCAGTTGGCCGCCGCCAAGGATCGCAAGCAGACCGCCGGGCTGAATAATCGATGCCTTGTCCTGTTGTGTAGAAGCGGCACTCACCCGGGCAGCTCCTGATCGAGCACTTCCTTCGTCCGCGCCACGCGCCACGCGGCAAGCCGTTTGTAGAGCGCGGCGTCAGTGACGGCGAGAATCTCGAGCTGCCAGCAGAGCGGCGTTGGCCGCGCCGGACTTGCCGATCGCCAGTGTGCCAACAGGAACTCCCTTCGGCATCTGCACGATCGAGAGCAGGGAGTCGATGCCATTGAGCTGCGTGGCCGCCACAGGTACGCCCAGCACCGGAACCAGCGTCTTGGAAGCGAGCATGCCGGGAAGGTGTGCCGCGCCTCCCGCTCCGGCAATGATCACGCGCAGGCCGCGCTCGCGGGCCGTTTCTGCGTACTTGAAGAGCCAGTCGGGTGTGCGATGCGCGCTGACGATGCGCGCTTCATGGGGAATTTCAAATGCGCGCAGAATCTCCACGGCAGCAGAGAGCACTTCGTAGTCGCTCTTGCTGCCCATCACCACGCCCACTAGCGGCTGATTGCTCATGGGGCTGATTATACCGAGGCAGCGTTCGGCGCCCTCGTTGAGATAAGAGACTAGAGATCAGTGCCTGTGCCAGGCCTCCACAGCTATTTCCACGACGGTCAGCAGTACGCTGAACGCTGCAAGGAACCCCTTGGCGCGCTGCCAGTTCTGCTCGTGCCGCTCCATGCGGCGCTCCAGATCCGCGATGCGCCCGCCGTTGCCGTCGCCCATCAAGCCATTCATCTGCGTCTTGAGCACGCTCAGATCGCTCAGCACCTGAGCTTCGAATTCATTCATCATCCGCATCTACCGGACTCCATCCGTTGACTGCCTTAGGACCCCAGCGGCAGGTTAAAAAACAGCGCTGCCGAAAACTCGGAATAGTTCGGCGGCGTGGCACCGTCGTACATTCTGATATAAAAACGGTCGCATGCCGAGACGCGCATGAAGGTCATCGCCGGCTGAGAACCGCGCATCACCAGGTCTGAGTCCTGACCCGGCATGAAGGCAAAGTCTCGCCGCCGAATCTCAAACCCACCGCCCGGCGGAGCAGTCGCACCCGTATTAATCGTGACGCTGCTTCCGCTGAGTGATGTGACTGTGAGACCGCTGAGATTAGCCAGGTAAGTGGGAGCAAGCGAAGCCGGCAGCCATGCGTCGACTGGCACCAGAGTGCTCGTGCGGATAGCAAGATCTTCTGCCCAATCATTTGCAAACGCGGTCACATATTCGACTAAGTCTGGATAACTTGCGCGATAAGTCATCTTTACCTTGCGCACGACGACCTGCGCGTCCATGTTCATGGATGGCGCAGCAAGATGAAGCGCGTCGCCCGGCCAGACGTCCACGCCAAAGCTCGCACTCGTGGCTTTGTAAGTGCCGCCCCATAGAGCGCTCACACTTGCCGCAGCCTGTTCGAGCGCGAGTGCCGCATTCCGGCAATCCTGCGAGCTGCGCGCCGCCGGATTGGTGACGGTGCCGATCCACGTAGACACCGGCGGCAATCCGGACTGCGTGAGCTGCTGCTGGCTGGCCGCGTTGATCGCGCGACCCACCGCTCTGCCCACTGTGCGATAACTTACCGCAACCTGTTCGCCGGCCGCCGGCGCAAAGCCGTTGTTGAAGATGAGTGTGCCGGCGCTTTCAAGGCGGCACACCGCGGCCTGGGCTGCTGTTCCAATGCGCCGCGTGCGCGGGCTTCCATTTGCCGGCGTGCTTACCACCCATCCCGAACCGAGGTTTGTCAGATTCAATGCCCGCATAGTGCCTATCAGGTTCAAGCTGCTGGCCGCAATGACCGTGCAGGCGCCGGGCAGGCTGGCAATCGATCCTTCGTAGAGTGTGACCGGCATTCCAGCCACGCCGTTTACAAACTCCTGCACCTCAAACTGGAGCTTTGCCGGGCTCACATTCTTTTGACCGCCGACGGTTATCGCGCCGTCATCGCCAAAAGAACGGTAGACAGACAGCGCGCGCTCACATTCCGGACAGTGCACTCTGACGCGCAGAGCATACTGCCGGGCCGGATTCACGGAGTATTTCGTTCCATTGGGCACGCCCTGCACGATCGGCTGCAGTGAAACGTCCCCGGTGCCCTGCTGCGCCGTCACCTTAAAGCCTGCCGTGCAGGCCGCCTGCGTTTCGAGCCCGACAAAGAATCCCGCGAGAATGCCCGTGCTGCCGCTGGCGAGAGTGACGCCGGTCGCCTCAAGCAGCAAAGTGCCACCCATCTCCATCGGATCGAGCCAGCTTAGCAGCGTATCTCCGTCCGTGCCGCTGCCGCCCTGCATCTGCAAGCCACCCGCGCCCAATGTGAAAAAGCCATATCCACCAGGATTACCCCATACGCGCGCGTCGATCTCGCTTTCATTGAATAACTCGCGGATGATGCTCGACCGCGATGAAGACGGTAAGTACGGGGCTGCGGATAAGTTGAACTGAGCAGTAACTCCATCGCCCAAAAAGTACTCGGTGACATAAGCGACCGGCTCATGCTCTCCGCAGACAGTTACGTCATTGGCGAGAGCTCGTTTTGTGGGTGCGGTAAGCGAGAGATTCGCGAGAGTCAGGCTGCCGTCACTTTCGGTGAGCGAATGGACCGCGGCCGGGATCGCAGAGAGCGACAGCGCACCGTTCATTGCGCGATAGGCAGCGCGCGCTTCAGTTGCAACTTCGCCTGCGGTCGAGCTCCACAATCCTCCTGATTGCGGCGTAAAGCTGCTGATTGCTGAGCTGAGCGTCAGTGCCTGTGTCGAAAGATTCGTGGCGCCCGTCTTTGTCACCAGGGATCGCACAAGGGACCCCGCGGTTGCTCCCGCAGTACTTGCGCCCGGTGCCATAGCTAATTGATCCAGCAGTAGCTCATCGCTGATTGCCCGGATTGCAATTCGATAAATCGGACCCTGCATGCCAAGACCCGCGTATTCAGGCAACGGCGCTGCGGCGATGTATCCCGTAAAGTAGCAGGTTCCATTGTCACCGGTGATGGAGATGGATTGATTGCGGCCGGGCGAAGCCAGGCTTCCATCAGTAGGCAAGCTCAACCACAGCTGGCACGTGGAGGGCTCATTCAATGAGCGCTCAACCGTCAACGGATGCGCTGCATCAAGTGCCGAACTGTAATCCTGACCCTGAATTGTGATCTTCATTTGTGCATTCGCTCACTTGGGCTATTCAGCCGATTTCTTAGATCAGCGCATTGGGCGCGGGAAGAAAGCTTCGATAACAAAGCACGCGCTCGCCATCCAGAGGATCGGTCATCGGAAGTGACAGGAAGCGCCCCTTGAGCAACGACTCCGCGAGGCCGCTCTTGTGCTTTCCGTCAAGCGGCTGAAACGATTCCCCTGCGCCTGCCAGGCTCTGCAATCGCGGATAGTGAAAGAAGACTCTCTCCCCCTGCGCGCCTGCGATGACAAAGAGAGCCGACCATTCCTGGAAGAAGGTGCCGCCCTCGCGGTCAACAAATCCCACTACCGCTTGCAGCTTTGATCCCGACGCCGGAGTGCCGCCCGGCAATGGTTGCGCCAGAGTAAGTGCAGTGCTATTCACCTGAGATACCAGCGCTACGTTGAACGTGATGCGTCGGATGTAATCGACGTCATTGAGCGGCTGCCGAAGAAATGCGCCTGAGATCGGAGCTCCCACGAAGCCCGTCTGTCCGGTGTAATCCGCATCCACCGCAATCATCGAACCGGCTGTGAACCTGGCTGTGTCCGCGGCAGCAAGCTGAAGCACGCCTGCCGTGGAGCCGGCTTGCAGCGTAACTGCGGTTGCGGCCTTCGCACCATCGGCGGCAAGTGCAGCGCCGCTGCGCCGCGGCCTGGCGTAACGGCCCTCGATGCTCACGATGGGAGAGGCTGCGCTCCCCATAGAAGTCAGCGGAAGATAGGTGAGTCGCACCGATTGCGAGCCGCTGGTTAGCCGCAGGCGCTCGGTATATTGCGTCACATTCAGATCCGGCCGCCGGCAATAGCTATTGATTAACGCGGTTGCTGCGGTAACCCAGTCCGTCGATGTGCCATCCGGCAATCCGTAATTCGGGTAATCCGCGGGCTCGAGATATGCCATTTGTTCCTCCGGAACAGGGTTCAGTTGCCAGTGGTCAGGGATCAGAGGTCAGGGGTCAGAGAGCAGAGACGAGCGGCCACCAACGCCGAAGAAATATTGAAGAAGCGACCTCGCATTGGCGGTAACTGATCCCTGATCCCTGTCCCCTGATCCCTCGTCTTTCTACCGATCCACCAGCACCTGGTAGTGCGCATAGTTGGCGCCCTTGACCACGATGGCGCCGAACTTCACTGCGACATACTGCTGCGCGAGTGACCCAGGCAGCCCAAGCTGGAAGATCCGCGGCGTAGGATCGCCGCTCGCTCTGAAGCAGGTCTCCGCATCCTCCGCGTACTCCTGTTTTGCCAGCCCGCGAAAGCTGGCTCGCAACTGCCGCCGGAAGCCGATCTGCTCCAGGTCCAGCCCCTCGCGCTCCACCAGGGATCGCTCCTCATCCGTCAGCGTCGCCGTATCCACTGCCGCTGTCCGATAGCGCTCCTCCATCCACCACGGAAAGAAATGCCGCACCATGCCCGTCTCGCCGGCCTTCTGCCACTCTTCGTGAAAGCATCCCCCGACGCCGTCCGGCGTGGACTCGAGAATCTGTTCGCCGCCGGGCGCCAGCGCGGCGCGCAAGCCTGCCAGGATCTCCGCCGGATATCCCGGCCAGCGCGCCAGTTCCGAGCAATGCAGATTCTGCACGGTCAATCCGCGTCCCGCATTTTTTTCCCCCGCTGAAACCACGCGGTACTGCGAGTCCAGCTCCGGAAACACAATCTGCCGAGTATTGGCTCGTGAAGTCTTCAGGAAACCTCGCTGCAGATCTTCCGGCAGCCACTCTACAAACCGATGCACAATCCTGAAAATCTCCTCGGCCGACTCCTGCGTGTGCGCTACCTGCAGCGTCAGCGTCCCGGGCCGCGTGATGGTTTTCAGAAAGAAGCGCGCGGCAGCCCAGGTCGTCAAACCCATCTGCCGCGCCTTGAGTACGATGTTCTTCTCACCGCGCTTCTCCTCGAATGCCCTCTGCGCGGCATTAGCCCGCAGAGGCGCCATCGATCCAGCGCGGTCCCTCACCTTCAGCAGTTGCGTCGCAAGCCACATGCCCACCGAATCTCCGTGCAGACTTGCCGGTCGCTTATCAAGAATTCTCCCGTAGTGGACCAACTCTTTGGCGTCAAGATCCCCGGGAAGTAAAAGGTCCTCCCCGTTCACCATGGCGAGTGCCTGCGTCGAGTCGCCCGCCACTATTGAATGACCCGCACAATATAGGCGCTCGCTGTTGGAGTGCCGCCTGCTGCCAGATTCGTGCAGACTTTGACCGTCACCGTGTTGGTCGCGCTGACATACCCATGCCATGTGTAGGCGTCACCCGGATAAGTTACAGGTGTGACTACTACAGCCATACTGGTCGTCGAACCCGTCACCGGCACCGTGCCGGAGGCGCAGTTACCAGCGGTCAGCGCCGAGCCGCCGATGCTCGCGCTTGTTCCTTTCAGCACAGGATTCGCAGCGGCTATAGCGTTCGCCACAAAAGCTGTGGTTGCGCCTTGTTTACTATTCGTGCCTGGTACCGCTGTGGGGAAAAACTCGGGGACCGTCGAAGTGTCGGACGTTGCGGTAATCGTATGAACCACCGTCGAGCCAACCGCCAGTTGGAGCGGAGCGTAATAGGAATCAATCGTGGAACCGCCAGGGCCCCATGCCATCCAAACCGATTGATTAGGAAACAGGCCACCGAGCCCGGCAACCCCCGCCGCCGTCGTTTCTAGAAGCTGTACAGCACCCCCGGATATAGAGGAAACTTGAAAAAGTCCCCCCTTGCAATCGTTTCCACCGCCAGTGGCAAAGCAAGTGTCTGGAGTGATTGTCGAGCCGTTCACAATCCAGGCGCCGCTATTTGCCAGCCTGTCGTGAAGACTCCAACCTGTACTGTTCTGGTCTAAATTCACATCGTGCGCGGTACCACTCCAGGTATTACCCGACGAATCGGTGTTCGTCGAATTGCCCGAGGAGACGCCGTAATACCATCCGGAATCATTTACGTTATTTCTCAGGATCGTACCATTGACCAAATAAAGAGACACAGCCGCCATTGCCAAATTGGAAGCCGTACCTTGGAAGAAGTTTGAATCGACTAAGGTGTTGTCAGGAGAGCCCCCAACCCCGCTGTAGGCAACCGTAATGCCGCTTTGTGCATGGTTCATCCCTAAGAATTGATTGTGCGCGATGATGGCATGTGCGCAGCCAGTACCGACAGAAATACCGCCGCCTGTCGTGGTCGGATTGATGATAATATTTCCAATCGCTTCAACGCCTGTTGTGGGAGGAGTACCGGCGCTACCCACATACCCGCCCAACTGCATTACATAGGTCCCATGGATGTTTTCAAATTTGTTGTAGTTATAAGTGGAACGCGCGCCGGCAATTTCCACCCCCCAACCATCCGAGAAATAATTGAACGAAATATTTGCATTGTCCCCGTTGTAGTTAATTGCGGTGTTTCCTGTGTTCCTGAAGGTGTTGTGTGAAATGTCCACGTTCACATCCTGCCAACCATCCCCAGGAGGAAGCCCGCCGCTATAGCCCTCAATCGCGTTGCCGAAGAGATTCTGATAGAGCCCGTCGTGGATTTGTACGTTTTTCGTTCCACCCAAGTAACCGTCGAAAAAGATGCACGCAGTTTGTCCCATGTTTGCGGGAATTGCGATTGCGGGGTTCTGATATTCCCCGGAGCAGTTGAGCCCCTTAAATTCAATATTCTGCGAATGGCCCGGAATCGCAAAGAGCCCATAGACGGAAGACGACACACCCACCGTAAACAGAGTCGCACTCCGGTCCATGTCGTAAACAGTATTCGAAGCCACCGCGATGCTCGCCGGATTGCTTATTAGGTAAGATCCCGGCCCTGTGATGTGCAGACGCTTGCCCGCCGCCGCTGCCACCGCCGCGGCGAACGCGGAGTAATTGTCTGTACCCCAAATCAAACCTGCCCCGCCCACCGTCGAACCGGCAGGAGTTGCCAGCGCCAGATGCGACGAATCTACATAGGTGCAGGAAGTGATAAGAGTGGCCCCTGCCGCGCCCGCGCCTTGTACGGAAATGAGCTTTCCGGCGCCGCAACTCGCCGGAGTGAACAGCGCCGATGCGCTGGAGAGTGATGCCGACCCGGACGAGATGGCCCCGTCCACCGTGCTTTGTGCGTCTGCCACCGCTCCGTAGTCGAGCGGATTTACTTCCTTGATATGCAAGTTCTCTCGCGTCGAGATTACAGTTTGAAGACCAGAGAACCCAAGCGGTCCCGTCATGGTTCCGCCGGTGGACATCAACGTGCCCTGATTGATCGACTGGACGGCCTGATCCACATACGCCTTGTTCACGGCCTGCACCGCCTGGGCCGCCGGCATCACCTGCGCGCGAACCTGCGCGATGCTCACCTGATCCCCGGGAGGAACGACCCAGTACTCGGTGCTCGTTGTGCCGTCGTTCATGTGATACACGGCCGTGTAGTAGAGACCTGCCGGCGTCGATCCCTGATTCGGAGCGAGATTCACGCTGATGTTTCCGTCCTGCCCGATCGTCACCGTCGTGCGGCCCGCCGTTACGGCATGGTTGTCCGCCGTTGTGAATGCGGGCCAACTCAACTGCAGGCTTCCGGAGCCGGGCGTGCCGTTCGCCATGTACACCGTTCCATGAACCGTCGTTGTGCCAATCGATTGCGCACAAGCAATCCAGGCCAGTGACATCGCAGTCAGGCCTGTTCCAAACCACATAGCGGCGCGAAACCACAAGTCCCACTTGAGCTTCATACGTATCTCTTCCTTTGTTCTCATTGCTGTTTAGGACCGGACATCAAGTCCGTGCGGCGATCACCTTCCGCGCGGGCCGACAGTCCTTCCCTGCTTTCATCTTTGACGTTGGCAACCGTTCCTGGCAGGAATCCGCTAAGAATGTTGCTCTTTCCCGGATTCCGAATTGCCGGATGTAGTCTCCGCATCCGCCTCCGCCTGCTCTGGACGCCATGGCGGCTCCGCAGCCAGTTCCAGCGCGAAACTCCGGCGCTTGCGCAGACTTTCGTCGAGATCCGTTGAATCGCCCGCCAGATCGCAAAGAAATCTGATGCCCCTCAAATCCTCAGGGGTGGTGCCGTCCAGGACAGACTTCACGATCGAGCCGCTTTTCTTTGTCAGCTCTTTGGCTGCGGCCTTCCCCAACTTCGTCACCCCAACAACTGTCCTGCGTCTCTTCTTTGACGAATTCACTAGCTTAGCCCTCGACGCGGAATATTTCTCCGGTTCGATCCCTTTTTGCATTCACCGAACACAATTCCACCTGCGCCGGTCGCTCGATGGCACACGTCTCCCTCAATTGCATGCGGAATCTCTGCGTTGTATTTTGCTGCGGCGCACGGACCGCGCAAGGCGTTCATAAGAAAAGGAGGGCGTCACGCGCTCTCCCGGCTCACGATTCAGTTTGAGTACTTTCAGAATAGCCGGAGCACTGGAAATTATCTGCAAATCCGCCAGGCGCCCGGATGCACTACCATAACCGGGTGATCAGGCCAGCCACTCATGTGCCCACCCTGCTCGTGCACGGAGGAGCCTGGGCCATTCCGCCAGACGCCGCCGCCGCGCACGAAGCCGGTGTTCGCCACGCCCTCGATGCCGGTTATGGCATCCTCTCGCACGGTGGTTCGGCACTCGATGCCGTCGAAGCAGCCGTCATCGCAATGGAAGATGATCCCACATTCGACGCTGGACGTGGCAGCTTTCTCACCGCCGACGGGCGCGTGCAACTCGACGCCCTGCTGATGGACGGAGGCCGCATGAAGGCTGGCGGCGTGGCCTGCGTCGAGCACCTTCGCAATCCGATCCAGGCCGCCCGCCTTGTGCTGGAGCAAAGCCCGCACGTCTACTTCGTGGGTGCTGGCGCTGAAGCCTTTGCGCATTCCCACGGAATGGACCTCATCGATAACTCCGAGCTCGTGCTCGACCGCGAGCGCCATCGGCTAGCTGATGCAAAGGCCCGCCATGCCGCCGGACTGGCAGACGCCACCTTCTCGGGAATCACGGACGACAAAAGCCCCGAAACCGCCCATCCCCACGGCTTCGGATCGCACGACACCGTCGGCGCCGTCGCTCTCGATTCCCACGGCAACCTCGCCGCCGGCACCTCCACCGGTGGCACGCTGAACAAGACGCCAGGCCGCGTCGGCGATTCCTCGCTGATCGGCTGTGGCTGCTACGCGGACAATCTCTCCGCGGCCGTCTCCCTCACCGGCTGGGGCGAGCCCATCATGAAGCTCGTCCTCGGCAAGTGGGCCACCGATCGTGTGGCCACCGGAACAACGCCCGAGTTCGCCGCCCGCGAAGCGATTTCGTATCTATACAACCGTCTCGGCGGCCACGGCGGCATCATCCTGCTCGGACCCGACGGCCGATTCGGCCTCGCTCACAACACGCCCGCCATGGCCTGGGGGCTAGCCACTCCCGCAGGCTGCGAAACAGGCCTGACAATCTAGTGTTGATTACATGTGCTATTAACAGGTCTTGAAAGGGCACGGCACAGTGGTGATCAGGGCTTCAGGCGCCTGATTGCCGCCGAAGCCACGATCATACCTGGGGCTTTAGCACCCTGAGGGCTGCTCTGCAGGTCGTCTGGCAGCATTTATGCAACCAGCTCTAGTGTCCTGAATCTAGAGTTCGCACCATAAATACTGCTGTCATCCTGAGCGTAGTAAGCCGCGTCTTCTGCGACTTACTAAGTCGAAAGCTGCCCTGAGCGAAGCCGAAGGGGATCTGCGGTTGCTTTGCGGAAATCGTTCCAGGACCTTCAGACGACACCAGGGCTCTCGCAAGCTGGAAACTGACCGAAACGGCTCCAACTACTGCGCCAGCTTCCACTTGATCCGCGTATAAGCAACCCGAAACCCCTTCCGCTCCGCGTTGCGCTGCGAGTTGCTCCCCGCCTCAGCCACCATCATCGCCAGATCGCATCCGTGCTCGAATGCGTACTGCATCCGCTCCTGCAAAAGCGCCGCCTGCAATCCGCGGCATCGCAGTTCAGGAACGGTCGCCGCGCCCGCCAAAGAGCGCAACACCGCCAAAGATCGACAGCGCTCCGGCCGCTCCCGGCTTTCCGTCGATCTCGGCCAGAAAGCACGGGCTGTTCTTCCGCGCCAGGCTCAAAACTCCCATCTGCTGCACAAATTCCTGCAACTCCGGATGCTCGTGCGTCCAGCCGCGCGCGCTGATCTTCCCCCACAGTTGAGCTTCTTCCTGCCCAACCACCCGCACCTTGATGTTTGCAGGATGATCCAGTTCCGGCATCTCCACGACCCGGTACATCACGTTGCTGATCTCGATCGGCCGATAACCGCGCTCGCACAGCAGGTCCAGCGCTGGCACACCCGCCATCGGGCTCACCTCGTGCATGGCCGCCGTGCCGCGGTCGAAGAAAGAACTGCTCCATCTCTCAAGCGTCCCTGCAGTCAGCGGCCTCGAACAATCCCAGCCCGAAGCTCTGCGTTGTCGGCGCGTCGATCCCATCAAACACCGCAATCGCGCCTGCCAACCTCGATCCACTCCGAGCCGCTCTCTGGAAACAAGCTTGCCCGCGCTTCCGCAAACTGCGTGCAGGCGTACCCCTCCGCGGCCTCCAGCCTCTTGGCGAGTTCTAGATCGGAGAACATCATCGTGCTTCTGATCGTACACGCGAAGCTCAATGCACGGCCTGGCGATCCTGCGCCCGGCTTCGGCCACGTTCCCGCGCGGTACTCTAAAGAAGCCGATATGCGCCGCCTCGTTCTCGCTTCCGCCTCGCCTCGCCGCCGCGAACTTCTCACGCAGGCTGGCTTCACGTTTGAGGTCCACCCCGCGCACATCCCCGAAGATCCGCGTCCCGACGAAGACCCCATCGCCTACGTGGTACGCCTGGCCCGCGAAAAAGCAGAAGCCGTCTTCGAACTGAATTGAATGACCTCCGATGGCAACCGTCGCTCGGCGCAGACACCACCGTCACGCTCGACAACCACATCCTCGGCAAGCCCGAAGACGCAGCCGACGCCGCGCGCATGCTGCGCATGCTTTCCGGCCGCACCCACCGCGTCATCACCGGCGTCGCCGTGGTCACCGTCAGAGTCCGCCGAGGTAGCCGCCGAAGTCACTGGCGTCCAGCTTCCTCACGCTGTCCGACGAAGACATCGCCGCCTACATCGCCACCGGCGAGCCCATGGACAAAGCCGGAGCCTACGCCATCCAGGGCCGCGCCGCCCGCTGGATTCCGCGCATCGAGGGCTGCTACTTCAACGTCGTCGGCCTGCCGCTCTCGCTTGTCTCGACGATGCTCGAGTTCGCTCAGCTTCCAGCTCGATCAGCCCAATCGCGGACTAGGCCTGAATCGACTTCGCCATAAATACTGCTGCCATCTGAACGGAGAATACCAAAAGCCATCTCGCAAATCTGTAAAAAGCTAGATCAGCTTAGCTATTGCCGTAAGCGGCTAACAGGCTGCCCCTGAGGGTTTCAGCGACGCACATGATACTCCAGGGTAGCTTACCTCCTGCCACCGGTACTCGCCGCCTTCACCGCTCTCCCAATCCCCGTGGTCCCTGCCAACCACGACCACGTTGAACGTGTGCTTTGCGAGCATTCCCGGGAAGCTCCCTTCGCGCGCGCCGAGCGTCAGCGTCTTTGCCGCGTCGTCCCAGTGCAACGCAATGGTTGCATGTGCACCCTTCGCGTAGTTGTAGTTGTCGTTCTCATCCTCGTAGAGAGTGAAGTCGCCATCCGCCCCGGGATAAATGCGAAGCTCAATCGGGTCGGCAGCCTTTTCGGTTGACCACTCCATCGCCGGCCCCATCGGCACAATCGATCCCGCGCGCACAAACAGCGGCAGCTTCTCAAGCGGCGCATCCGCCTCAATCCGCTTCCCGCCTTCCACCTTTTCGCCAGTCCAGAAGTCGTACCAGGTCGCCTTCGGCAAATAGACCGCTTCTTCTTGTCGCGCCCTGCGTCGTCACGGGAGCTCACCAGGATCGCCGGCCCGAACAGATATTCATCGCCCGTATTCTGCGCCTCCACATCGTCGCGCCAATCCATCACCAGCGGACGCATCAGCGTGCCGTGATTGCTCGTCACCTGCCAGGCCTGCGAATAGATATAAGGCAACAGCCGGTAGCGCAGCGTGTCATAGTCCACCAGGATCTTCTGCGCATCTGGCCCATACGACCACAGCTCGTTCTCATCCGGCGATGCGCGTCCCATGAACACGGAAGATCGGCGAAAACGCGCCAAACTGGAACCAGCGCACAAACAATTCGCGGAACTTCGGATCGTTCAGATCACCGCCTGAGATAAACCCGCCGATGTCCGTCGTCCAGTAAGGCATGCCGGAGATCGAGTAGTTCAGCCCCGCCGGAATCTGCCGCGCAAACGTCATCCAGTCGCTCAGCACATCGCCGGACCACGCCGTCACGCCGTATCTCTGCGACCCCGCATACGCCGATCGCGACAGAATGAAGACGCGCTTCTTGTCCGACGCCGCCTGCTGTCCCTCCGACACTCCGCCCGAGTGAAACAGCGAATAGACATTCGCGTACCGCGCGCCCGAGCCGATATGCAGCTTGTGATCGACGAGGATGTTGTCCTCGCGCCCTTCCGTCTCCGGCTCATCGGTGTCGAGCCACCACGCGTCCACGCCCTTTTGAAACAGCGCCGTATTCACGTTCGCCCAGTACTGCTTCTGTGCCTCCGGATTCGTCGCGTCATAGAGCGCCTGCCCCAACGGGTGGAATCCACCCACCTGCGTCTTCGCAACAAACCAGCCCTTCTTGTCGAACTCGTCATACACCGTGCTGCCCGGCCTGAAGTACGGCCACACTGACACCATCAGGTGAAAATGCTCGTCGTGCAGCTTGTTGATCATCCCCTGCGGGTCGGGATACTTCTCGTTCCACTTCATCTCGCCCATCGTCACCCACCAGAACCAGTCCTGCACGATGTTGTCCACCGGAATGTGCAGCGAGCGGTACTTGGCCGCGACCGTCTCAATCTCCTGCTGCGACTGATACTTGTTCTTGCACTGCCAGAATCCATACGCCCATCGCCCAAACAGCGGCACCTCGCCCGTCAGTTCGCGATAGCGCCCGATAATCTGATCTGCCTCCGGCCCGTATATGAAGTAGTAGTCCACGCGATCGGCAACTTCCGCATCCAGGTAAAGCATGTGCACAAAGCGGTTATTCACCCGGCTGCGCGAAGGATTGTTCCAGAAGATCCCGTAGCCATTGGTCGATACCAGCAGCGGAACCGCGATATTCGTGTTCTCCTGCGACAGGTCCACCGTCTCGCCGCGGTAGTTCCACACGCCCGCCTGGTGCTGGCCGAGTCCGTAGAAGCCCCTCGTGCGAGCCGTAGATCGCAAAGAACGCCTCCGCATGAAATGTTTTCTCGCCGTTCACCTCCACCGGCTTAAGCGAACGATAGCTCTCGGTCGTCAGCGGCTTGCCATCGGCCCCGGAATAATGCAGCGCCCCGCTCTCGCGCTCAATCACAGCTTTCACTTTTGACGTGGTCAACGTGATCGCCTTGCTATCTTCACTCACATCAAAACTGGCGGCAGGCCAGCCTTGCTTAATCACGACGTGGTCCGAAGGGCGAACCTCTTTCACCGGCTGCAGCGGCGAGTACGTCACGTGCAATACGTCGGCCGCATTCACTTCAAGGCGAAGCACGCCATCCTTCTGCCGCACCTCCAGACCGCCTGGCTGCTTCTCAAAGCTCACCACCGGATTCGGCGGATTCCACTGCGCCCCTGCCACCGGAGCCATGCATGCCATTGCGCAAATCACGATACAAACCAGGCCAGATCGAATGCTGCTCATCAAAAGCGATTCCTCTTCCGCAAAAATCACCAAACCCACAAGTGTACCCTGCCGACTCCGCTTGAGCTCATCGCTCCGGATACCTCTCTTTTTGGGCGCTTCGAGTCCCGTCTCCACTCCCGTCGTCCCATAAAAGTAACGGGGATGCCCGCTATCCATCATCGTCAGTCCCCGGATTTTTGCGCTACACTTCAATCCACTCTTCACCACAGGAAAGTCCATGCGGTCAAAAATTCTGTCTCGCCTTGGTTTGTCTTGCTCCCACCCTCGTCTCGCCGAAACTCGCACGCGCACAGTTTCAGCCACCCACAAAAGAAGAACTGCAGATGACCGAGGACCCCAAAGCCCCCGGGGCCGCGGCCGTCTATCTCTATCGGGAAGAGACCACCGACGACACTCTTCATTTCCACGGCTACTACGAGCGCGTCAAGGTGCTCACGGAAAAGGGAAAAGAGCTGGCCACCGTTCGCATTCCCTACGAGCGCCGCAACTTCAAAGTAACCGACATCGCGGGCCGCACCATTCACCCGGATGGCACGGTAATCCCGCTGACCGCCAAGCCGTCTGATCTGGTTGACTTAAAGACCAACGGCTACCAGGTCAATACCATGGTGTTCACTCTGCCCAGCGTCGAGGTAGGCAGCATCCTTGAATACCGTCTCGAAATTAGCTACGACGACAACCTGGTTTCCTCGCCCGACTGGACGGTGCAGCAGCCTTACTTTGTCCACAAAGCGCACTACTTCTTCCGCCCGTCGAAGGATAGCGCCTACATCCTCAACAACCGCGGCGAAGCTCTCGGCGGGCTGATGTATGGCGTCCACGTCGGGAACGGAACTCAGATCGTTCGCGATAACCTGGGCCGCTTCACCTTTGACATCACCGATGTCCCGCCCATTCCCACAGAGGACTGGATGCCCCCGCTCAACAGCCTTAAATGGCGGGTCAACTTCTACTACACCCAGTACACCTCCGGTCCAGAATTCTGGCGGAGCGAGGGCAAACACTGGGCCAAGGACGCCGAGAGATTCGCCAATCCCACCAGGACGCTGCAGCAGGCCGCCTCCGCCATCGTCGCTCCGGGCGACACCGAGGAGCAAAAGGCGCGCAAGATCTACGCCGCAGTAATGCAACTCGACAACACGAGCTTCTCGCGCCAGAAATCCGAAGCCGAGCGCAAAAAGGAAAAACTCAAAGACATCAAGGCTGCTGAAGATGTCTGGAACCAGAAGAGCGGCACAGCGAACGAACTTGCGCTCCTCTATGTGGCCCTGACCCGGGGTGCTGGCCTGCAGACGTATCCCATGCAGGTGGTCAACCGCAATAGCGCCATCTTCGATCCCGACTACCTCTCACTCAGTCAGCTGGACGACTACATCGCCATCGTCGTCATCGGCGGCAAAGATGTATATCTCGATCCCGGCCAGAAGGATTGCCCGTTCGGCCTTCTCCACTGGAAGCACGCTCTCGCAAACGGTCTGCGCCTCTCTGCCAAGGGGCCAAGCTCGGATCAGACGCCTCCCAGCACCTATTCTCAGTCGGCGGTAACGCGCGTCGCCGACCTCGACATCGACGCGGACGGCAATTTGACCGGCACCGCCCGCTTCCTCATGTCTGGTTCAGAGGCGCTCCACTGGCGTCAGTTGGCCCTCGAGAACGACACCGAAGAGGTCAAGAAGCAGTTCAACGAATCGATGCGCGCCTACATCCCTGACGGTGTGCAGGCCGACCTCGATCACTTCGTCGGGCTCGACGACTATACCTCCAACCTGGCGGGGATCGTAAAGCTCACCGGCAACGTGGGCGCCGTAACGGGCAAGCGTTTCTTCCTTCCCGGCCTCTTTTTCGAGTCGCGTTCCAGGCATCCCTTCGTTGCGGAAGAAAAGCGCGCGATTCCGGTCGACGTCCACTATCCCCGGCTGGAGCAGGACATCGTGACCTATCACTTGCCCTCGGGATACGACGTTGAGAGCGCGCCGGCAACCAGTCTCTCCTGGCCCGACCACGCGCTGATGAAGATCGAGACCAAGGCCAACGGCGGCACGGTTGCTGTTACGCGCGCAATGGCCTACAACTACACCGTTCTTGATCCCAAGGAGTACTCAGGTCTCCACGACTTCTATCAAAAAGTTGCGACAGCAGATCAGCAGCAACTGGTCCTCAGCCGTACTTCGGCCGCAAAAGGGGAATGACATGACCGCTCAGGCTTTCCATCACGTCAGCATCCCTCGCGTTCTCGTGGCCGCTTTCCTCCTCTTTGCCTGCAAGCCCGGAGGGGCGGGATCTTCGGCAAATCCCAGGCCATCCCGCAGTGGGGTCTCGATGCCTACAAGACGCGAACGCCCGACTACGCCAAAGACGCCGCGGCCGTCATCCTCTTCGACGAATATGTTGAAACCGTCGATGTGCAGGGCCGCGCCGTCGAGCGAGAGCGCGAAGCCATCCGCATTCTCAAGCCGCAAGGACGTCAAAACACCTGCGAAGTCGCCTATGACGTCGACGAAAAGGTCAATTACTTCCGGGCCTGGACCATTACCGCCGACGAAAAGCAGTACATGGCACAGGACACCGACTTCACCGAACAGGGCAACACAAGCATTCCTGTCCTGCTGTCCACTGAGAAGTACCGCATCGCTCATCCGCCTGCCGTCGATGTCGGCGCCACCATCCTCTGTGAGTCAGAAGAGGTAATGGAGCCCTATCTCGAGGAAAAGATCTGGCGCATCCAAAATGGAATTCCCGTAGTCTTTCAGGCCCTCGAGATCGATCTGCCTCCTGGCCGGTCCCACACGCAAACCTGGCACAGTTACAAGCCGGTCGCTCCAGTCGAGGTTGCCCCCAATCACTGGCGATGGGAAGTCAAGGATATGCCCGCTCTCATCCTGCGCGACATTCCTTCCCGGCCGGAGTGGGCCGCCCTTGCCGCCCGAATGTCCGTGGAGTGGGGCGAGGCTGCCGTCGAAGGGACAGACAACCAGTGGCGCGCTCTCGGCCAATGGGTCACCACGCTTGAAGCGGACCGGCCCGCTCCGTCACCCGAGATAGCCGCGCAGGTGCAGACTCTCATCGCCGGCGCCCCCGACTTCTACACCAAACTGAGCCGTATCACTGAGTCGATCCAGAAGGACATTCGCTACTTCATCGTCGAGCGCGGCATCGGCGGCCTGCAGGCCAATCACGCAGCCGATATCTTCCGCAACCGTTACGGCGATTGCAAAGACAAAACCACGCTCCTCATCTCCATGCTCCAGGTCGCCGGGATCAACGCCTACTACGTGCCAGTCGACGACCGTCGCGGCATCGTCGATCCCGCAGAGTCCTTCGCTTTACGGCAATCACATGATTACCGCGATCGAGGTTCCTTCGGACGTCCAGGATCCGCGGCTCATGGCCATCGTGAAAGCAAGAGACGGCAAGCGTTATCTGATCTTTGACCCCACCAACGAGCGCACGCCCGTCGGAAATCTGCCTTCGTATCTCCAGGGCAGCTATGGAACTCTCGCCGCCGGCCCCTCAAGCCAGATCATCGCCCTCCCGGTTCTCAACCCTGACGCAAACGGCACCGACCGCAAAGGTGCATTCACCCTCTCGCCCGATGGCACGCTCACCGGCCTGGTTGACACCACGCACTCCGGTCCGGAAGGCGCCGAACTCCGCACAATTCTCAAATACTCCGACGAAAAGGAGCGCCGCGAGTCTCTTGAGACCGAGGTCGCCCATGACGTGCCCGGCGTCGTATTGAACTCGTTCCAGTTCGTCCAGCCCTCGGCCCTCGACAAGCCGCTCGAAGTGCATTACAAGCTCACCGCACCGCAATACGCCCATCAGGCCGGCCCGCTGCTCCTGGTTCGTCCGCGCGTCGTCGGCTCGCACGTAGTGCCATTCGACGACAAGCCCCGCACCATCCCCATCGACC
>CAWAZE010000026.1:0-214029 GCA_963786405.1 uncultured Acidobacteriaceae bacterium
AGAAGTAAGAGTGTGTCAGAGCAAATTGGCCCATCTAGTTTCATATCAAATAGATAAGCCGAAAAAAGGACATAAGTGTAGGGCAATTGGAACGGCGGGGTGGAGGGAGAGAATACACCACGCTCCAAGCAAAACCACGCAAGTATAGCATTTTCATAAACATAACCCAAAAAACCGTATATATGAGGGGATAAAACACGCCTCTGGCTGGTTTTGTCGCCTTGGATTTGTGGAATCAGAGGAGGAAGCATGACTGATGGAACACGGCTCGAACCGGAGCTGGCGGCAACAGTTGGGCAATGGCTGTATTTGGACTGCCATTGCATTGTAGACATGGGCGGGCGGGCAGGCTGTCACTTCATCTACGAATGTGATGCGTGCGGAAACAAGAATCTGCGTTTCATTCACACGTTGGAGAACGAGCAAGACCGGAGGTTCATTCAAGTCGGCATTGAATGTGCCCGCGTTTTGCTCGGTGATGAGTGGGAGATTCCAGGCTTGGCTGAGAACGAAGTCAAGCGCAAAGAGCGTTGGAGAGTCCACTACCGCAAGCCGGGAAGATGCTCGGCAGACATTCAAGACCTGATGAATCGGGGGAAGCTATGAATCTCTTTCACGGCGTACATGAAGTGCGTTTCTTCCGTCCGGTGTTTCAGACGCTTGCATTAGAAGGCCACTTCCGTACCAGTCACATACGAGCTCCAGATCGCATTCAGTATTAGGCATCAGTTTTTGGATCAAAAGGAGGAAGCATGACTCAAGGAACGAGTCTCAGACTGGAGTTTGTGGGGACGGCTGGGTTATGGATGTACCTAGACTGCCACTGCGTTGACCACATGAGCGTAGATGGCGCTCGTCTCGCCCAAGTGCAGAGCCTGCGGTAAAAGGAATCTGCGTTTCTTTCACATCTTTAGAGAACGTTGTAGGCATAGACGAAGGGTTAATTGGAGTTTGCATTGAGTGCGCCCGCATATTAATTGGCGACGTTCAATGGGATATTCCGGTGATGCTGAACAAGAAGCCAAGCAAAGAGCCGACAACCTGGACCTGATGATGCAATGCAAGCAATGAATTGCTTTCATGGAGTTCATACCCACGCGGCAGCCATCTCAGAAACGCCATGGTGACCGCGCTTCCCAAGGTTCCCTGGGGCGGTAGTTGTGCAGGCATCCCGCATAGGGAGATTTCTGTGCCAACCGACAAGTTAACAGAAACAGAACTTGTGGATAGCCCCACATGGGGCGCAACGCGCCTATGCGCCTTGTAGCGCAATTGCGGGGCATTGCGCGAAAAATCATGAAGTTTCAGGAAGAAGTCTTCCGGAAAGTGAGTCTCCAATGGAACTCTTTTATGGCATACATGAAGTCCGTTTGTTCCGGCCCACCGGCGTTGCCGTGGGCTACTTGATTCATGGGATGCGGCCCTGCACAGGATTGAAAATGAGCCGTCATACAAGGCGGCGTACTGCACACTCAATCCCATCAGCCTACCGGCAGAGTTTCCGGTCTCGCGTTAACTCCGACGCGTAACACTGCGGGTGATGCTGACATTCTTTCCCGCACTGGGCTGCTAGTGGACCTGGATCCACCACGTCCTGCTGGTACCAACAGCACGGATGCGGAGAAACAAGCCGCACGCAAAGAAGCGGAGCGTGTGCGGGAATACCTCAACAACCGGAATTGGCCAGAGCCGATGCTTTGTGATTCGGGCAACGGCTGGCACCTGCAATACCGGATTGACCTGCCAGACGATGACAACGCAACGGAGCTTGTGCGCGGCGTGTTGGCACGGTTGCACCAGCTCTTCCCAATGGTGGACGCTGGCAATTTCAATGCTTCCCGTCTGTGCAAGCTGTATGGCAGTTGGGCGCGCAAGGGTGAGCACAGTGAAGAGCGCCCGTGGAGGCGTTCTGGGATTGTGGAGGAAGGCAACGACATGGTTGTCACAGAGGAGCAGCTTCGCAGTCTTGCTCCTGCACCATTAACCGCACGGGCATCCCCGAGGAAAGCGGACGATGTGAAATTGTCCAGCTTGCTTGGATTCCTTGACTACTACGGCGTGTCCTTGCGGTCAGAGGCGCGTGAGGTCACAGGTGGCTGGCAAGTTGAGATTGAGTGCCCGTGGTCATCAGAACACAGTAGCGAATCCCCGCGTGATACCGTGGTCAGCTTCATCGCAGGCATTGGCAACGGCTTCAAGTGCTTTCACTCTCATTGTGCAAGCCGCAGATGGCGTGAGTTTCAGGGCGGAGCTGGAAAAGCGCAACCCCGGACTTGTGCCCTACTACGGCAAGCTGCCAACGATGACTCACAGCGACATTGCACGGGACTTTGTGCGTGCACATGACGATTTTGTGAGCATCTATGACCGTGCAAATGAAACTGGCGTGTGGCTGCCTGCAACGCATTGGAAGCTGGAGGACTCAAAGGACGCCAATTTGAGGCGCGCAATACGGCGTCACCTCGATGACCTCTTTCAGCGTTACCCTGAGCCGGAGGAGGGAAAGCGGGACCCTCGCCGTGCTCTGAAGCAAGCGGCATTTGTGACCGGCATCGGCTGAAGTGAAACCGTGGCTGCCGCCGAAGTCTGAAGCCGACTTTGACACGGACCCGGCGCTGCTGCCGTTGCCCTATGGAAAGGTTGCTGATTTGCGGCTTGGAATCATCCGTGAAATGCAGCGGGAAGACTGCTTAACCCGGAGGCTCAAAGTGATGCCCGTAGAAATGCCAACACCAAGATGGGACAGCTTTCTTTGTGAGATTACATGCGGGGATGATGAATTATCCGCGTACATTCACCGGCTCATGGCGCTCTCAATCTCCGGGCTTGCGCTGCATCTGCTGGTTTTCTTCTACGGCTCCGGACGCAATGGCAAGGGCGTGCTATTGCGCCTTCTTACCAAAATCCTGAGAGGGGAGGCCCGCCGGCAATACGCCAAGAAGGTAGCCCGGCGCGGTGGCGAAGACCGCAACAAGCGCCTCATGGGGCGGCTGAAGGGTAAGCGGCTTGCGTTCACTAGTGAGACGGTGGGCGGCAACCTGGATTGGACATTGCTCAAGATGCTGACCGGCGGAGACTCACTCACAGGCGCAAAACTGTATGAGAACGATTCAGCATTTGAGCCAACACACACGCTGGTGCTGACAACCAATGAGCGGCCGGTCTTGCCTGCGACGGCCGCATTCAAGGGACGGCTGCGGTTTGTGCCGTTCCGGACTAACTTCAGCGGACGTGAGGACTTGACCTTGGAAAACACCTTGGAGGCTGAGATGCCCGGTATTTTATGGCGGCTCATCGCGACTGCACCGGAAGTGTTCAGCGGGGACAATCCGCCGCGGACCGTGCGGGACGCCACAGACGATGTGATGGATGAAAACGATGTGGCAAGCCCATTCATTGAGGAGTGCCTTGAGGTGGATCTGAATGCTGTGACACCAGTGCCGGAAATTGAGGCGGCCATCCAGCAATGGATTGGCACGCTGGTGATAGGCACCGCGGACCTCACCCGTGTGATGGCAGGCGTCAAGTCACGCTGGCAGTATGGGCGCAAACGCATTGCCGGGCATCTGCATCCTGTCCGCGGTCTGGTGGGCGTGCGGGTGCGGACATCGTGATGCTGTGCCACCTGTGCCGGGCACAAGGACATTGTTTGTGTTTGTAGAGAGGAATAAGAATACCAGTGCTCACGGCGTAAACAATGCTGTGCCGATGGCACGGTGGCACACATCGGCATGGCAGGGGGGAGGGCGGGTCTAGATCTTGAAAGGTAGGCCCATGAAGCCCTCCGCCGCCCACAAACTTACACAAACTCTAAAAATACAAAAATGGTAAAAAAGACACATTTTGTCTCATTTTTTGCGAATTGTTCGTTTGCGTAGATTTGAGGGGTTGCGGCGCTCTCCAGAGGAACTTGTTCACGATTTAGACCCGCCCACCCCCTAACTGCGAACGCGGCTACTTCGCCTTGCGAGCAGCATCCAGGTCAATCTCGTAGGTTTCAATATTCTTGAAAAACCGAAGTCCCAATTGGGTCAGCCGGTTGGTTGCTGCATTTGGTTTGCCCTTGTGCGACTCCATTAGCAGCGTGTCCCTCAGACGGCTTGCGTGGCGTTCGACCAGTTCCTCGATGACCAGACCAGATACTTTCGCCATATGCATTTGCCATCCGGGATACTCAATTGTCGGAGCGCGATTGATCTCCGCGTAAATGGAACGAAGCAAAAGACCGTCACCAGACCTCCAGCTCCTAGCGATTTGCCATAGTTGGTACGACACGATCTGGTCCGCGTCGGTTTGATTGATCTTGTTTACGTTGTAGAATGCGGCCTTCAGCACATCCAATCTCTCGCCATCGGGACATTCATCGTCAATGATCCTTATTAGCTCGGCCCAAGTGTAAAGCCGTGAGAACAATGGACTCATTTTCCTCAGTCATCGATGGGCCTCTTAGGAGCAGCGTATCAGCGACACGAGCAGCGCAGGGCGTCCGAGCGTTTATCCCCGCCGTGCCTTCTTTCGCGCTGCCCAGGTCCCCATGACAAGCGAGTCAAGCCGGTCTTGCCGCCCTTTGATCCATGCCGCATAGTGTTTCTCCGTGGTCTTGATGGATGTGTGCCCAAGCAGCTTTGAGACTTCCTCCAGAGGGACGCCCTTCTCAAGAAGATCCACTGCAAATGTGTCACGGAGCCGATGGGACAGCATGTGTCCCTTCCCGATGAGCCCCGCAGCTTCAAAGAGAGGCCGGATATAGCGCGCCCCCACATCCGCGCCACGGTTGTACCCTTCCCCTCCCCGTCCAAAACACATAGCGTGGGTTGTCGTTTGCCACGGCAAGAATCTCTTTGCCCACATTCGGCGGAATGGGAACAGACACGTCGGTTCCGGTTTTCTGACGGCTTGTGACAACGCGATAGAGGCCCTTGGCCGGTCGTGCTGTACCTCTTTGCGCTCCAGGGTGATCGCATCCTGAATGGCAAGGCCGCTCCAGCGCATAAGTTGTATGAGAGCGCGGAGCCGTTGCTTTGTTTTCGGAGCAAGCGGTTTGGTTTCCCCCTTTGCGTCCCACCGGAGCGGCTTAACCTTGTCAATCGGTTCGCAGTAGCCGGGCGTATTCGTCTGCCGTCAACGGGAGCGTGGGAGTCTCATCCACCTCGACCTTGGGTACGGCGGGGATGCGGTCCAACCAACGGCACTCAAAGCAGTACCGAAGGAAGCCCGGAGCCGCTCTCGCACGCTCGCCCGCGTGTTGCTGGACGGATAGTGCGTCTTCCCATGTTGCCGCGTACCCTGTGAGCAGCTCCCGCGTGATGCGCGGGACAGTGAAGGCGTTCTCTTTTTCGCAATACACCTGGAAGCGGCCCAACTCACTTTTGTACCGGGCTACCACGCCGTCTGATACGCCCTGGACCTTCTTGTCCGTGATGAAGAGGACAATGGCCTCCGTGACGGTGCGGACGTTATCTTCCGGCCGTCTTCGGGTGTACGTCCGGCCAATTGGTCCTGGAGCTGGCGCTTGATCTCCTCCGCTTCCTCCCAAGAACGGGTCCCGGCCTTGCGGCGGTATTGGATCGCGTTCTGAGTCCAGCGGAAATGCTTCTGGACAATTGCAACGACGGGAAAACTCATCCCCGTCGTATTTACAGTGCTTTCCGTCTTTGATCGGAGGCGAACAAAGATGGTGATTACGGGCGTGCTCATGCTTGCTGTGCCTCTTGTGGAATTTGCGAATCACGGTAGCACAGAATTAGCACAAAAACCAGAGCACATAAGAAAAATCCCCGCTGTTTATGCGGGGTTTCTTCGTCGGTGAACTGTTGGGATTGGACTGAGGCCTTCGCGCTTAAGCGAATGCCAGAGCCGTTGGCGGGAACTTCCGCCGGGTCTTACCTGGGGCTGGGGCGCAAGGGCCTCAGGCCTCAGTCACCTCACGTAAGTTACAACTGGAACAGTCTTTTTTCATCGGCTGGATCAACCTCCTTTCCCGTGTAGCTTCACGCTAAACCCCGGCACGACACGAGTCAAGACCCGTAAGCAGGGATCAACTGTGAATTGTCTGGGACGCTGACGCGAAACCGGACACTACATCAGGCTCGAATCCGCTCCTCCAGCAGCACGGTGACCATGTCACCCACGCCTTTACCGATGAGCCGCCGAATGTCAGCCTTGACAGGCAATTTGTGGGTGCCGTCGCCCAGCGCCATGAAGGAACTCTGGAAAGGCACGCCATCGATCGTTCCACGCACCTTTACAAGACCACGTGTCTTGAAGAACTCGGCAGAATCAGGCCACACAACGTAGGTCCAGCCGCCTTTGGATGGACTCTTTTGCAGCCGGGCAGTGAAGCGCTTATTCAACATCGCCCTTCCCTCCCCGACCCTCAACAGCGTGCCCGAAATCTATCACAAAATCTTCGCGCGAGAATTCAGTTCGACTTGGCCCATCGATTTCCATCCAGCGTGAATCCAATATCTAATGGAATCATCGCGGGGAGGTCACCGCATGGGAATACAGATTGGCGCGAGGCCAGACAGCGGTTTCGACGACCCGATGGGAATGTTGAAGGATTGTCATCGCAGGATCGAGCATTTTCTCAACATCATATGCGTGGTCGTGGAGCGTGCACATGCAAGATCCCTGAGCGAAGAGGAAGCTGCTGCAATCGAAGCTGCTCTGCACTACTTCCGCATTGGCGGGAAACGACACACAGCGGACGAGGAGGAATCCCTCTTTCCGCGAATGCGAGAGAACGCAGCGCTGGCGAATCTGCGCGAACTTGGAGAACTTGAGAGCGAGCATCACGAGGCCAATGAGTTGCACAACGCAGTCAGTTTGTATTACGCAGCGTGGATCAGGAACGGGCGTCTCAACTCTGAGAACCAGCAACAACTTCTTTCGGCAACGCAGCGGCTCAAGAGCCTCTATGAGGAACATATTGAGATGGAAGAGAAGATCGTGTTTCCTCGCGCCGCCGAAGCGTTCGACGGCAAAACCATCGCGGTCATCGGCGAGGAGTTCCGTGCGCGACGGGCTTAGCTTACATTCCCGGGTGGGACAACTGGTTCACCCGCGGCACCAGATCCGAGTAAACCGCATGCGGAATGTTCGTCTGCCAGTGGCTCGTGGCACGGGCGAACAATACGAGACCGAAGAATATGTACGCTAGAATTGCTGTCACGGCCACCGGTCCAAGCGCCCGCCGTATCCAGCGTTCAGCGGGAAACGGGGAACGCCTTGGAACAAGCGCAAACTGCAAGGCATCCTGCGCCGGGCAGGCCGCGACACACGCCATGCAGGCGGTGCATTCAGCAGAACGGATCTGGACGAGTTGATCGACAGCTAGCCCCGCAGAACAAGCCCGGGCACACTTCCCGCAGTCAATGCATGCGTCCTGGTCGCGCCGAATTTTTACGGGGCTGAGCAACGAAACCAAACCCATCAGCGCGCCGTAAGGACACAGATAGCGGCACCAGAAGTTCTGCACCAGCACGGAGCCGAGCACAAGCACCCCAATCACAACAGCAGCCGTCGCGCCGATATCGCGGAAGAAGTTGAGCATCTTCACGTCGGCCACCAGGCCGTAGGGAGTGTTCATGAACTCCTGCAATGCGTCGGCAGACATGGCGCCGATCACAAACAGAAAAAAGCCAAGCAAGAGATACTTGACCCCGCGCAACGGGATATCGGCCCAGCGTGGCAGGCGCACATTGCGCCCGAAAACCCGGCGCCCGAGCCTCCACAAGTATTCTGACGCCGTACCTACCGGGCAAAGCCAGGAGCAGAAGGACTTCTTCACAAACAGGCTCATCATGAGGAATGCCGCAAAGAGAAACATTGCGGCGGGATGGACAGCAGGCACGCGTCCCGTGAGCAGGAAATACTTCGCGTTCATCAGGCCTGCAATCGGCAGCCATCCCTCAATGCCTGCTGGGCGCGCAACCTGCTGCGCCGTGCCGCCTGGTTCGAATGAGCGCACCCAGAGATAAAACTGCACGCCGAGCCACCCGTTCAGAGCCATAAACACACCTTGCACAACCCGCCTGATCTGTTGTGAGCGGTCTGCATTTGAGCGCCGCACAAAGGGCTTTTTCTGGACGGCGGCGGAGATCGACGGGACAGGCTGTGCGGCCATGGCTTCTTCTTCCTAAAAGCAACACTAAACAAGTTCGGGAGATACCGCAGCGACTTTCGTCACACCTGTTCTCACGCCGAGTGGCAGGAAGCAAATTGAAAGCGGATGCTTATCCGGATCGAAAATTTCCCGAAAATTCCCATTGACAATCAGGCATCGGTTCGTGATAACTTACCGTAAGTGGACACTTACCTACAGGCCGGATTGGATGCTCTCGGCGACGCAACCCGCATGGCGATCTTTCAAAAGCTGTCGGGCGGCCCGATTGCCGTCAACGAATTGGCGCGCGTGGTGCCGGTGAGCAGGCCAGCGGTTTCGCAACACTTGAAAGTGCTCAAGGATGCGGGGCTGGTGATGGATAGCAAGGCTGGAACACGAAGGATTTATCAGTTGAACCCGGAAGGTGTAGCGCGCCTCCGGGCTCACTTCGATCAGATGTGGACAAAGGCGATGAGCGCTTTCCAACAAGCAGCAGAGAAACCGGACAACGGAGGTCATCATGGCAAAATCAGCGGAAGAACTCGACCTGAGCGTATTTAAAAGCGTTCGTGTGAAGGCCCCGATCGAGCGCGCATTTTCGGTCTTCGTTGAGCAGATGGAGACCTGGTGGCCTGCGACGCATCACATTGCGAAGCAGCCGTTTCAAACAATTATTGTTGAGCCGCGAATAGGCGGAGGGTGGTACGAGCGCGATGCCGAGGGAAACAAGTGCAACTGGGGCACCATCCTCGCATGGGACCCGCCCCATCTGGTGCGCTTTTCATGGCACCTCGGTCCAGGACACGACTCACCGGATTGGACATTCGATCCTGACCTGACCAGGGCAAGCGAAGTTGAGATCCGGTTCACCGCAGAGGCCGCAGGCACGACGCTCGTGGAAATGATTCACAGCAAGCTTGAGCGTCACGGCGGAGATACCGCCAAGCTGCGCGAATTGTTCGATGGGCCGGGTGCATGGTCAGCCATCCTCGCCAGCTTCGAAAAGGCAATTGACAAGTAACATCGGCAAACTGCGAGTCCCGGAGTCCCCACAGACAGGTCTTCGTCTGTGGGGCGGCTGGGCCTCAAAGCTGAGCCCCTCGACTGGAGGCCGGTTTATGAAGGCAGTGATCTTCCTCCGCATCGCGTCGGTCATGACATTGATCCATGCCATCGCGCACACCGATTGGTGGAATCTTCGGCAAGCCGCGACCGGGAATCGCCGCAATGGTTGCCGCAACCATGCAGTCAAACCGGTTCCCTGTTTTGGGAGTCACCCGAAGTTATGCCGATTTCTACCGAGGCATGGGCCTCGGCATCACGATCTCGCTCACCATGGAAGCTCTGGTCTTCTGGCTGCTTGCGTCGTTGGCAAAATCTGATGCTGCTCGCCTGCGGCCGATTCTCGGCGTGTTCCTCGCCGGGTATCTGGCATTTGCAGTGAACTCCTGGTTCTACTTTTTCTCCGGCCCCGTCATCGCTGAGATTCTGATCGCACTGTGCCTCGGCATGGCGATTCTCACTGCGAAGCCCGCGAATCGAGAAGCCGCCGTCTCTTCGGCAGAACTGAAGACAGCGTAGTCAATCCGCTCACCCATCAAAGTCGTCGCGTTCAATCATCCGCGCATTTATACTGCGCCCCACGCAGGAGTGTTGTGCGCAGGAGCCTCATTCCTGGCCGCTCATCCCTGGCAGGAGGTTCAACGCAAATGAGCACATCTGATTCTCTGACCACGCACCCCTTCGCCCGCAGAAGATTTCTTGGCGGAGCCGCCACCACACTGGCAGCCGGTCTCTGCGGAGCCCTTCCGCTCTCTTCTGCAGTCGCAGCCGACCCTCCGGGACTCAATGTCCTTGGCCCCAGACCGGGCTATTCGCCGCAGATTGGCTCGTTTGTCTCGGAGCTGACTTGGATGCGCGACGCAAACGGCGTGCTCAGCGCAACCAAGGGGCTCTCCCAGGCCGACCTCGACTATCTCTTCGACAAGAATGCGAACACCATTGGCGCCCTGATGTTGCACCTGGCAGCGACTGAAACCTACTACCAGATGAACACGTTTGACGGCATGAAATGGGACAGTTGGTCCGACGACATCAAGAAGAAGTGGGACGCCGCAATGAATCTTGGCGATGCCGGGCGTCAGTCAATCAAGGGGCATGACCGCGACTATTACGTAAACATCCTGCACGAGGTTCGCGAGAAGTCCCTCGCGGAGTTTCGCAAGCGCGACGACGCGTGGTTCCTGGCCGCGGACAAGGACTGGCCGTGGGGTCCGACCAACAACTACTGCAAGTGGTTTCACGTCTGCGAGCACGAGGCGCACCACACAGGCCAGATTGCTCTGCTCAAAAAGCGCCTGCCCGGAGCGAAGCCGGCCGCCGAGTAGGTTGAGGCACCTTCAGGTGCCGCCTCCAGCTCTGCTCTCTCACCAGCTATGCAGCCACTCCTCGTCGCGTCCGATCCGGACATGCGTATTGAAAAGCTCGCTCAGGCGGGCCGCAGTCAGAAGCTCCGCTCGCGGGCCATCCGCAATAATGCGTCCATCGCGCATCAGGATCACCCGCTCAATCTCCGGCAGGATGTCGCCCAGATGATGAGTCACGAGGACAAGTCCGGTCCCTTCCGCGGCCAGTCGTCGCAGGGTCTCGCGCAGATCGCGCTGTGCAGCCAGGTCGAGCGCGTTCGATGGCTCATCCAGCAATAGCTGGCGCGGACGGTGCACCAGGGCGCGCGCGATAAGAATCCGTCGCTTCTCTCCGGCCGACATCTCTCCGACAAGCTGCTCTGCCAGATGCGTGGCCTCAATCCGCTCCAGCGCCTCAAATGCACGCACCCGCATCTCTCCGGTGACGTGAAGATTGGGCCACAGCGTTGACGCAGAAAAGAACCCTGCAATCACTGCGTCGATGCCTGTGGTCACGGCGGTGCGTTCGCCAGGCAGTTCAGAGCCCATCAGGCCTGCGGCAACGACGCCAAAGTGCTTGCGGAGCTGTGTCAGGTCCCAGCGCTCGCGCCCGAAGATGCTCACGCGCATTCCCGGCATCACAATCGGATAGATCTGGCACGTCATTGTGAGAATGAGCGTTGACTTTCCGCAGCCGTTAGGACCCAGGATGGCCACGTGCTCGCCTGCGCGAATGGCGAGATTGACGTCGTGGAGAACCACGCGGTCCCCCCGAGCCACGTTGACGTTGCTCAAATCGAGAAACTGTTCCTCGTTCCCGATATTTTGTAATCCCGACAACCCTTCTTTCACGCTACGCCCTTCCCTCATTTGTTAGATTAAATTGACAGAACCGATGGACGACGTCTCACAATTCGTTCTCCCCCGAGGGTTCAGGTTTGGCGCAGCCAAGGCTGGCCTGAAGCAGAGCGGCCGCACAGACTTCGCGCTCATTGTTGCGGATTCTCCGGCCAGCGCAGCGGCTGTGTTCACCGCGAACCGCGTAACAGCGGCCCCATTGATCGTCGACAAGGAGAACCTGCACGCAACGGGCGGCCGGGTCCGGGTCGTCGCCATCAATGCAGGCAACGCCAACTGCGCAGCGGGTCAGGCTGGACTTGATGCGGCACGAGCAACGTGCAACGCCGCCGCTCAGACATTCGGCTGTAAACCGGGGGAGGTCTTCCCTTCCTCAACGGGCGTAATCGGAGTCCCCTTGCCGGCGGAAAAGCTGGTCGCGGCCTTGCCCGAACTCGCCGCATCGCTCGGCTCTGAGATCGATCACTTCCAGCAGGTCGCGCAGGCAATCCTCACCACTGACACGGTGGAGAAGACCGCATTTGTGCGATTCGAGGTCGCCACACCAGAGGTCGATGGCCCGGGCCGGATTAGACAGGAAATCCGAATTGCCGCGGTTTGCAAAGGCTCTGGGATGATTCACCCGCAGCTCGTCCCGCACGCCACGATGCTCGTCTACATCATGACGGACGCGCTGGTCGAGCCAGGCATACTGAACCAGTATCTGCTCGACGCAATTGAAGTGAGCTTCAACCGCATCTCCGTAGACGGTGACACCTCCACCAACGACACGGTGCTGCTGCTGGCATCGGGAGCCAGCGGCGCGCGAGTGGGCGCAGACAATATCGAGTTTGCAGACGCCTTGCGGCACGTGTGCACATCTCTCGCGCACCAGATTGTTGCAGACGGCGAAGGCCTCACGCACATTGTGGAGTTGCGCATCAATGGCGCGGCGTCGAATCCGGATGCCCTGCGCATCGCAAAGGCCATTGCGCACTCTCCCCTGGTTAAGACAGCCTGGGCGGGGTGCGACCCCAACTGGGGGCGCCTGATGGCTGCCATCGGCTACTCTGGCGCGCAGATTGACCCCGAGCGCATTGACATCTGGTTCGGCGAGTTGCCCATATGCCGCGACGGTGGGCGGGCTGCGGAGTTCGACGAAGTTGCCGCCCATGCCTATCTGAAGCAGCCGGAGTTCACGATCACCATCCATTTGAACCAGGGCGAAGGCCATTTGAACCAGGGCGAAGGAACTTGTAGATTCTGGACAACCGATCTGACGCATGAATACATCCGCATTAATGCGGACTACACCACCTAGAGGATCCGCTGCGGGATCGCATCAAGCGAGGGGAGTCTTTCACTGATTTCGAATGAAAAGCTGATTGCAATCCACGCGGCGATCGTGAGGTGCCGCATGATTGAGCAACGCGCTGAGTTGCTGCTTCAGCGCGGCAAGCTGAAAGGCGCCTTCCAAAAGTCAGTCGGACGGGAAGCCTCAGCGGTTGCCTTCGTGATTGATTTGCTGCCCGGCGATGTTCTCAGCCTTCGGGACGAGGACCTGATGCCGGGCTTCGTGAAAGGCGCATCCCTGGAGAATACCTTCAGGTCACTCGCTTCAATCACCGATCACCAGTCATCCGATCAGCCGGTCAACTTCAAGCACTTGAACATTGTGGCTGCATCCAATGGCGCCGCACAGATCGGCGCGGTTCGCGAATCTGCGCTGGCGGCTAAGCATGCGAAGAACAGCACGATTGTCATGGCATTTCCCGCCCGCGTGCCTGCTTCGCGCGCGAAGTGGGACGCAGCGATGGGTCTTGCCGGATCGAAGGATTTGCCGGTCGTATTCGTGGCCCACGGTGCGTGGAGAAAGCACGAAGGCCCGGGAACACCGGACGCCAGGCAAAATGGAATTCCGGCCATAACAGTGGACGCGAGCGATGCGGTCGCAGCCTATCGCGTGGCTTGTGAAGCCATCGCGCGAGCCAGGCAGGGACGTGGACCCACGCTGGTGGAGTGTGTCAATGGTCCATACCCTTGCGCGGATCTTCCCGCTGCGGATCGCATCCATTTGCAGACCGAGGGTCGAGACTCAAACGATCCGAACCTGGCCCTGAAGGACTACCTCAAGCGCAAGGGACTCTGGAGCGAAGAGAACTATTTGCAGTGGGTTGCCGACTTTGAGCGGGAACTCGACTTGGCTACCGAATTTCTGAATGATTAGTCCAACCCGGTAGCGATCCGTGCCCAAAGCCTCACTTCCGGCGCATCTTCAATCCGGGTCCGGTCAAACTCGAATGGTAAAGTGAGGTCATGAGCGTAAGGAGCCGCGTGTCTATAGCTTCCGTCGTAGAACGCGCAATTCTGATGATGGGGCTTCTGATCCTGACTGCCAACACACTCGCAGCGGAGACTCCAGGACCAGAGGGGGGCGCAGGCCAGACACCACACGATCCAAGTCGTCCCGCGCCGATCTGCGAGCCGGCCACAATGGGGTCGCCCTACATCCCCCTTGACAGCTGGATGTACCCAGCGATTATGCGGCTTTATGGCTTGGGTTTCATTGACACGGTCTTCCTCGGGATGCGGCCCTGGACGCGCGGCAGCGCGGAGCGCATGGTCGAGGAAGCAGGCGTGCGCATCGAAGATTCGAGAGACTACGTAAACCCCACCACGGATGAGGCTGAGGCTATTTACGAGGCTCTGCAACATGAACTCGACAAGGACATGGTGGGCCCATGCAATGTGTTGCGGGGCAAGGCGCGAGTGGAATCGGCATACACCGTCCTGCGGGGAATTACCGGGACGCCGATCCGCGATAGTTTTCATCTCGGCCAGTCGATTGTGAATGACTATGGCCGACCCTATTCTCACGGCTTCAACAGCTATTCCGGTGCAAGCGGGTATGCTTCCGCCGGCAGATACACGCTGTACGCGCGCGGCGAATTTCAAGCCGCCCCATCTTCGATCGGCTACTCGAACGACCTCGCACAGAACCTCTCCGTGAACGTGGATTTGATCCCGTTCATCGATCCCACAACCAACTTGCCGTATAACCAGGCAACCATTCCCCGTGGGCCGATCGCCTTCACAACGTACGGACGTTGGGTCGAGTTATATGCTTCCGCGCTTGTCTTGAACCACGAGATTTCGTTCGGCAAGCAAGACAACTGGCTGGGCCCTGGGGTTGGCGGAGGGATGGCGTATTCAAACAATGCCGACAACATCTATTCCTTCCGCATCAATCGGATCGAGCCCTTGCGGATCCCCTGGCTTTCGTACATTACCGGGCCGTTCCGCTATGACTTTATGGTCGGCCCCCTCCAGGGACACGTCTATCCAAATTCCCCCTGGGTCCATGCCGAACAACTCAGTTTCCGACCAACGACGAACCTGGAATTCGGCTTCGAGCGCACGGTCATCTGGGGCGGCAAGGACCATGCGCCCATCACGCTCCACACCTTCCTGAACAGCTTCTTCAGCTTCTCTTCCCCCAGTGCCGCCGTGAAAAACAGCCCCGAGGACCCCGGCGCGCGCTTTGGCGCGTTTAACTTCTCATACCGACTCCCATTCCTGCGCAATTGGCTTACGCTCTACGCCGATTCTGAAGTGCACGACGATGTTTCACCGATCGATGCCCCGCGCCGCGCATCTTGGCGGCCGGGGCTATACCTCTCGCATTTTCCCGGCTTGCCGAAATTGGACATGCGGGTTGAAGCCGCATATACCGACCCGCCCGTTGCAACAAGCTTCGGCGGCCGCTTTATGTATTGGGAGGGCATCCAGAGACAGGGCTACACCAACAAGGGCATGCTCTTCGGCGATTGGATTGGCCGCGAGGGAAAAGGCGGGCAAGGCTGGATCACCTACCATTTGAGCGGAAATGAATGGATTATGGTGGGTGCCAGGAATCATAAGACTGCCAAGGACTTCATCGAGGGGGGAACGACGATGAACGACATCAACTTCCAGGTGGTGAAGCGAATTGGCGAAAGCTTCGAGATCAACGGCAACTTCGACTACGGCCAGTGGAAGGCGCCCATCTACCTGCCCGGAAGCCACACCGTGACAACAACGACTATTCAACTCACGTGGTATCCGGAGCGGAAAGTCAGTTTCTAGCTAGCTGACCAGGAGCGCTATCAGCGTGCGCGCGGATGGGTCTCGTCGTAGACCTGCTCCAGTTGCGAGGTCGTGAGCTGGGTGTAGCGCTGTGTTGTCGAGAGCCGCTCGTGGCCCAGCAACTCCTGAATGGCGCGCAAGTCGGCGCCCTCCGCCAACAAATGCGTTCCGAAGGCGTGTCGCAGTGTGTGCGGATGTACGTCCGCAGACAGACCGCGCTGAACGGCGATACGTTTCACAATGCGCCCGACGCTGCGGGTCGTCAGCCTCGCATCGCCGCCGGGCCTGCCCAGGCCGCGCAACTGCAGGCTGATCATCAACGCCGGCGTCGAGTGTCCGTTCGATTTTCCCCGCTGCAGCCAGTCGCGCAGAACGTTCTGCGAGATAAGCACGCAGTGCCTGTGCGGCCGCATCGCCAAGAGGAACGTAGCGATGCTTGTTACCCTTGCCGCGAACCAGAATCGACTCGTTTGCCCAGTGAATGTCGTTGAGGTTCAGTCCCGTGAGCTCTGCATTGCGAATGCCGCATCCATACAGCAGTTCGAGAATCGCCTTGTCGCGCGCAGGCCAACTGGCGGTCTCTTCGTCCACTGAGTCGACAACCCGGTTCATCTGCTCGATCGATGGCACGCGTGGCAGATGCTTCGGAAGCTTCGGCGTCGCAACAAGCGAAGCGACATTCTGCTGAACATGGCCGGCGCGCGCCAGCCATTTGAACCAGCTTCGGATCGCCGCCAGTGCACGGGCCGTCGAAGCTTTTGAAAGGCCGCGTTCGAGAAGCGTGCCGAGATATGCGCGAATGTGCGTGTGCTCGATCCTCTCTGCGGACTGCAGAGAGGCATGGCACTCTGCAATATATGCTGCGAATGCATGCAGCTCGCGGTCGTAAGCGCGAAGTGTATGTTCCGATGACCCTCGCTCATTCGCCAGCACACTGAGATATCCGTCAACAAGTGGACTGAGTGGAGTGTTGGCCGTAGCGGCTGAAGCGCTGCTCACGCGGGCTCCTTGTCTTTCCCTGATTCAACAGTTCTCGGATTCGGCTTGCGCCCTTTCCCGCTCGTGATGGAAACGACGCGGCTTGACGGCCGTCCATTCGACTCCGGCTCTGGTGGATCGCCAGCCGCCCGACGCGACGTAGCGCGAGGATGATGGCGGCGATGCACCGCTTTCAGCCTTCCGAGTGCCAGATGGGTGTAAACCTGCGTCGTTGAGATATCGGCGTGTCCAAGCATCACCTGGACGCTGCGAAGATCGGCGCCGTGCTCCACCATGTGCGTCGCGCAACTGTGACGCAGGCGATGAGGGCTCGCCGCATTGTTGGTCATCTTCACGAGATGCCAGACCCACTGGCGTGTCAGGGGCATGCCGCGCAGCGAGATAAAAAGGCGCGTGGCATCGTGGCGCGCGTTGGTGGTCTTTTTTCTGGTGCTGATGCGCGCCAGGTGCGGCCGCCCTTCGCGCAGATACGCTTCGATCGCCTTGACCGCGCGATCACCGAGCGGAACGATCCGTTCCTTGTCGCCCTTCCCGCGCACCTGGACGCGGCCGGCGTCCAGTGATAGATCGCCGGTAGATAGCGCCGTGACCTCAGAGACGCGCAACCCACCCGCATAGAGCAATTCAAGAATGGCGCAATCGCGCAATGCCGTTGCCTGTGCCTGCGGATGCGAAGCATTCATCGCTGCGCGCTCCAGCATCTCAGCCACTTCGGGCTCTGCCAGCGACTTCGGCAGCACCTTCCACGACTTTGGCGATTCGATGTTGACGGTCGGATCGTGGTGAATCCGGCGATCGAGCAAAAGCCACTTGTAAAAGCCGCGCAGGCAGCTCAGCTTCCGCGCCATCGAACGGGATTCGATTGAATGGTCGCGAAGATCTTCCAGAAACGCCGCGACATCTTCCTGGGTTGCCGTCAGAAGAACCCCTTGGCGCTTCTCAAGGAATTCGGCAAACGTCTTCAGGTCGCCGTCGTAGGCTTCGCAGGTAAGGGGGCGCAACCCCTTTTCCACGCGCAGATAGGCCCGGTAGTCCTTCAGAAGCGGCAGATTCCCTTGAACATCCACAGGCTCGATTATCGGGGGACAATCTGGCGAACGGTTACTATCGCGGAACTACTGAACCACCTTCATCAAGGACTCAAGACTGTTAACACAATGCGTTGGGGTCACCGATCTTGCTGGCGGTTCATGAGACCCCCGAAGCCACCGAATTCGGTGAACACTCTGAATCCGGTGCTGATGCCGAGCCTGATCCCATAGCTCATCATCGTATTTCGAAACGACACATCCTTCGCGGGAAGATACGCGTTGCTCAGGCCGCTTGACATGGCTAATCCGAGAATGGTGCCGTAGTTGGGCATCGGCGTGCCCTTGTCACTGAAGGCAACTACCTCGCACCTCAGTGCGTAAAGGACTCTCGATTTGATTGGACCGCTCCCTTTTCTGAAGTAACGTGGGTCTTGGTGAAACACAGCCGGTATCAGACCGCCACTGAACATGTAACTCGAGGCAAGATTAGCCGTGTTATATCCGTACAGCTTTCCCGCTGACGCCCATCCTTTACCGTAGTTTGGTCCTGTTCCCGCGGCTAGATCGAATCCGGTCGGAAAGGCCGACATCAAAAATATTGAAGGGGAGAACGTCTTGTGGGCCGCGAACTGAATCTTCTGCTTTGCACTGAGCGGCGGAACGGGTGTCTTTGCCGTTGGCACCACCTCATAACCCGGCCCTAACAGCGCTCCATCCTCTGGAGAAGGAGCCTCAGGCAGATTGGGGTCGATCGGAGCCTGTGCAATCAAAATTGGAACTCCAAACGCCAGGCCCAGGAAAAGAATTATAGAGATATATCCTGTTCGTCTATTCATAATGCACCTTGAGCGTGCAATGATTTCCGCACCGTCTCCACAAGGTGCGGCCATGCCGCTTACCAGCGGGACTAATTAATAAAACTAAATATCGAGAGCCTCGCTTCTTCAGGCTCAGGCTGTACTCAGCGTTGGATGCATTGAGTACGGCGGACGTGGTGTCATGGAATGCGGCCCATTCCGGAGACAACCCGTGTCGAGCTGACCGCATCTCGCTTCATCGCTCTGAAATAGCTACTGTACTTTGCTCTCGCATGTGCACCAGAAATTCATGCAAAGTATCTCGAGATGTAACCAGGCATTCTGCCCCACCCGTGCAAAATGGTGCCCCGGTAGAAGAGAATATAGTTGAGTACTTCTCAAGAAGGGTCGAAAGACGCGTGTCAGCAGCGCAGATTGAAGTGACAAAGTGGACCGCTCAGGAGTTCGAGAGACGGGTTCTGGAAAGCAAACCGAAAGTCGCAGTGTTCGACTGCGATGGAACGCTGTGGAGCGGCGACTCCGGCTACGGCTTCATGATCTGGTCGCTCGAACAAGGGCTGGTCTCGCGATCCACCAATGACTGGGTCGACACCCGATACCGCGCATACCTTGCGGGCACCGTAAGCGAGATGCAGATTTGCGCCGACATGGTCCAGATGTATGCCGGTCTGCACGAGCAGGAACTGCGCTCAGCGGCTGCCAGGTACTTCGACGAATTCGTGCGAGCACGCATCTTCGCCGAGATGGCCTCGCTCGTGGCAGCACTGCGGCAGGCGGGCACGGAGCTGTGGGCGGTCAGCTCAACAAACAAGTGGGTCGTCTCCGAAGGCGTTCGAGACCTCGGCATCCCCGAAGAGCGGGTCCTCGCGGCAGAAGTCGTGGTGAAGGACGGAATCATCACCGGCGAGCTGATCCACGTGCCCACGGACGAAGCCAAGGCCACAGCGCTCCAGCGGGCTGGCCAGCCGCGCCCTGACGCGGTATTCGGAAACTCCATCCATGATCTCGCCATGCTGGAAATCGCAGTTCGTGCGTTTCCGGTAAACCCCTCACCGGCATTGCTCGAGGCCGCTGCAAAGCGTGGATGGGGCTACTTCAGACCGCAGGTAGCCGAAGGAACAGAGGCCGCCGTCGGAGGGGAATGAGCGCTGCATTTTCCGCGGAATGGGATAAGGCCCCCTCCTCTATTTATCCGCTGGAGACCGGGTCTCCAATTTGATCGAAATGCCCGGTTCGGCGCGTTTAAACTGGTACCGTGGAAGACGCGCAGCCGAGTTCCAATTCGCGCCCTGCGGGACCAGCTCTTAGGTTCGTCGCGGCAGGGCTCCTGGTCCGCAACGGCCAGGTGCTGATTTGCCAGCGGCGGCCCGACCAGCCAATGGCTCTCCAGTGGGAATTCCCGGGCGGAAAGATCGAGCCCGGCGAGAGTCCGGAGCAGGCACTCAGCCGCGAGCTTCACGAAGAGTTGGGCATCACTGCCGTCATCGGAGCGCGCGTCACCCACGTTCGCCACAACTACCGCCACGGCGGAGCAGTGGACCTGCAGTTCTACGCCGTGCACGCGTTCGAGGGCGAGCTCGACAACAAAATCTTCCACCAGGTGAAGTGGGTAAAGGTCGAAGATCTGCCCGAATATGACTTCCTGGCCGCCGATCGTGGGCTCATTCGCGACCTGGCCGCAGGCAAGCTGCTCTGATTCAGTCGATACTTTGAGGCGCCTTCGAGCCGCCCTTCAGCAACCCAAGCCGCACAAGGCTCTCCGCCGTCGCAACGACTGCCTCTTCGCTCGATCGCGGAGACCACCCCAGCACTCGCCGCGCCTTCTCGTTTGTCGCATTCTTCCATTTTCCAAGCTCGGGAACGATCTGCTTCACCGCCGGATCGCGCAGCGCTGCCAGGCGAACAAGCCAATTCGGCAGTTGCCGCGTTGGAACTCGCCTCGCCGCCTCGCCCATTCGCGCCCTGAGAGTTTTTGCAATCTCGACAATCCACAGGAAGTCGCCCGCCACGGCAAGAAACCGTTCTCCTTTTGCCGCCGGGTGAGTCATCGCTCTCAGGTGCATATCGGCCACATCCCGCACATCCACCACGCCGAAGCACATGCGCGGAAGACCGGGCAGCTCACCATCCATCAGGCGCTGCACAAACAAAATCGAAGTCGCATAGTCCGCGCCGAGCACGGGCCCGAAGACTCCAACCGGATTCACAACCGACAGCTCGAGTCCTCTGCCCTCTCGTTCGATAAAGTCCCATGCAGCGCGCTCAGCGAGCGTCTTTGACTTCGTGTAAGGCATCACGTCGCTGCCGTCGGGATCGGTCCAGTCGGTTTCGCTGAACGGCGCAGTTTGTGGCTCGTGTCCATAGCCGATCGCAGCGAAAGACGACGTCAGCACAACCCGCTTGACTCCTGCATCCCGGGAGGCACGCAGCACGCGCAACGCGCCTTCGCGAGCCGGGACAATCAGCTCGTTTTCGTCTCTGGGAACCGTGCTGGGAAACGGCGACGCCACGTGAAGCACATAGTCGCAACTCCTGGCCGCCTCGGCCCATCCCGCGTCGTTTGTCAGATCGGCAGGATAAAAAAATATCTGGCCTTCCGGCCTGGCCCCGCCGTTTTTCAGCAGGGCCCGCACATGGGCCTCACGCCCCAGATCGCGTACTGTCGTCCGAACCTTGTGGCCCGCAGCCAAAAGCTGCAGAATGCAATGACTGCCTATAAAGCCTGAACCGCCAGTAACCAGAACCGTGCTCATTTACGACCCCTCAACATTCGATGCACCGGCCAGCTCGAAGCATCAGGACAAAAGCCGCTTCTCTGGTAATCAATGCCCCGGAATCATTCCCCACAGCATCACGAATGTCATGCCGATGACGATGATGCTCGTGCCCCAGGCGATCAGGTTCCAAAGGCGCGTGTTCTTGTATTCGCCCATAAGGTCGCTGCGGTTGATCAGCATCAGCATCAGGATGACCACCACGGGGAGAAGCACACCATCGAGAACCTGCGACAAAATGGCGAAATTGACCAGTTGCGCATCCGGCAGCACCAGCACCGTCGCCGCCCCGCCCACGATGAGCAGCGTGAAAAGCCAGTAGAAGGCTGGTGCCTCCTTGAAGTTCTTGTCGACGCCCGACTCCAGACCCAGGCCTTCACATACCGTGTATGCCGTTGAAATCGGCAGAATCGACGCGGCAAACACCGATGCGTTGAACAATCCGAATGCGAACAGAAGGAAGGCATAGTCGCCCGCAAGAGGGCGCATTGCCTCGGCTGCGTCTGAAGCGAACGTAATCGCGCCCATTCCGTGCACGTAGAGCGTGGCGGCGCAGGCCACGATGATGAACCAGGCAACAATGTCGGTGAAGAAGCTTCCGACGATAACATCCAGCCGCGAAGCAGCGTAGTCCTTGACGCGAATTCCCTTCTCCACAATCGAAGACTGCAGATAAAACTGCATCCACGGTGCGATCGTCGTGCCCACAATGCCGATGGCCATGTACATATAGGACTTGTCGCGCCAGACCGATTTCTCAGGCAACCGAATCGTTGCATGCAGAGCCTGGCTCCAGCTTGGCTGCGAAAGCACGCCCGCGAAGATGTACGCGATGTAAACGACCGAGGCGACCAGGAAGATCTTTTCGGTGCTCTTGTAGCTGCCGCGCACCACCAGGAACCACACCAAAGCAGCGCACACAGGCACTGAGATGAACTTGGTGACGTGAAACAGATGCAGCGAGCCCGCGATGCCGATGAACTCGGTCACCACGTTGGTGTAGTTCACCACCACCAGCAGCACCATCAGCACAAACGTCAGCCGGAGACCAAATTCTTCGCGAATTAGATCGCTCAGCCCCTTGCCGGTGACAACGCCCATGCGGGCTCTCATCTCCTGCACAACAATCAGCGCAATGGTGATTGGAATGATGGTCCACAGCAGGCTATAGCCGTACTGCGCGCCTGCCTGGGAATAGGTAAGGATGCCGCCGGAGTCGTTGTCGACGTTGGCCGTAATGAATCCGGGGCCGAGAACGGCCAAAAACAGCAGTATCCGGGTTCGCCAACGCCTCAGCATTCTCGCGCGTTCCTATGGTGGATTCATTTTCTATTGCCTCCACGACCATAACAAACGAAGCGCTGATTGGCGAGTCGCGAAAGCACGTACATCGTGTCTGACGAGGTTCTGCTCGCACCTGCGAAGTTACTTCAGCAGGATGAACGCATCCTGCTGAAGACCACTATCGCGGGGTGCCCCATCTCGAGCTTGAAATCATTTGTGCCGGGGTGCCCCATCCAAGCTCCGCTTGGGTGGGGTTCCAACACCTCCCCTGCTATATTGAAGAGTCCTTTGCCCCCGCGCACACAGCTCTCGAAGAAGGGACTTCACAATGCATCCGTCCGATCCATCCAACGCGTCGAATTCTTCCAACACCTCTGATCCGAACGACACCGCTCCCACCCGGCGCAAACTGCTCGGCACCATGGCGGCCGCCGGGGCGCTGCTCGGGCTCAACGCGGCAAATGCATCCGGGGCAACGCCGCCGGCTGCACCGTTGCCTGCAGTGCCGGATGCGCTCTTTGCCATGGCCCGCCTGCGCGACTACAAGTGCAGGCGCGAGTCGAGTTGGGATCGCACCGGCGGAAACAACGACTCGGTGCGCGTGGAACCCGGACAGACCGCCACCCTGATGGACGTAAAGGGCGCCGGCGTGATCACGCACATCTGGTTCACCATCAACTCATCCGATCGCATGCACCTCAAGAACCTCGTCCTGCGCGCGTGGTGGGATGGCGAATCGTCGCCCTCGATCGAGGCGCCCATCGGCGACTTCTACGGCCTCGGCCTCGGCGAGTACTTCACATATCAATCAGCTCTCCTCGCCGTAGCACCCGCGAAAGCGCTGAACTGCTATTTCCAGATGCCGTTTGCCTCCGCCGCCAGGGTCACCGTGACCAATGAAGGCAAGATCCGCACCGACAATCTCTACTTCGCAATCGACTACACAACCGTCCCGCAGTTGCCTGAAGGTCTCGGCCGCTTCCACGCGCAGTATCGCCAGGCCGCGCCATGCAAAAAGTCGGCAAACACCAGCGGCAAGAATCTGAACGGCGAAGACAACTACGTCTTTCTCGAAGCCACCGGCAAAGGCCACTTCGTCGGCGTCACGCACGCGGTGGAGCAGAACGCCGACGGCTGGTTCGGCGAAGGCGACGACATGATCTTCATCGACGGCGACACCGCGCCCACCATCAACGGCACCGGCACCGAGGACTACTACAACGGCGCATGGGATTTCTACGGTCAGGCCTTCGCCAACATGCGGCAGGGCGCGCCTTACATCGTCGATCCCGAGCGCACCGGCGGCAGGTATTGTCTCTACCGCTGGCACACCGAAAGCCCCATCACATTCGAGAAGTCCATCAAGGTGACCATCGAGCACGGCCACGCCAACGACCGCGCCGACAACTTCTACTCGACCGCCTACTGGTACCAGACCGAGCCCCACGCTGAATTCCCCAAAATGCCCGCACCCGAGGCCCGCGTCCCCAAAGTAGTCGTCACCGGCACATAAGCCGACAGCATCTCCTTCTCGCATTTTGTCAGTGGCCGGTGCAACTGATTCGCCCGCCTCCGAATCTGAAAAGCTGGGGGACCTGTCTCAATCCCGATTCATCGCTGAACGCCGTGCGTTTGTTTCGGCACTTTCTGGGGCGCCACCATGGGACCCGGCGCTCTCTGACCGAAGAGTCCAGGTCGGCATTCAGATCAAGGGCAGCGGTTTCTCGCCGGGGAAATCCTCCGTCGCTCCCTCGCGTTGGAGGCTCCTGTGGATCAACTTGCCAGAGTTGCCCTGCGACTCGTCTCCGCAGTCGCAGGTATGGTTCTCGTCCCTTTCTGCATTTCTAACTTCGCTCCACTCGCGGGCGCGCAATCAAACACCGACGCTGGTACGATACTCGCGAAAAAGATCCCGAGTTCATATGGCAAACTCCCGATCAGCTTCGAAGCGAATCAGGGGCAGACCGACAGCTCGGTTCAGTTCCTCGCGCGCGGCCTGGGATACACCGTATTTCTCACTTCGGGCGAGGCCGTCTTCTCTCTCCACTCGCGCTCGAAAAGCATCGGATCACCCGAGAGACCTTCCTCCACCCTGTTCCAGCATGGCAGCGGCGCGTCGGGATCAGTCCTTGAGTCAAGCTCAGTCCGCTTGCAGCTCATCGGATCAAACACGGCCGCCGAGCCGTCGGGCGTCGATCAACTGCCGGGAAAGAGCAACTACTTCATCGGCTCCGATCCGTCTCGCTGGCGTCGGAACGTTCCAACCTTTGCAAAGGTGCGTTATCGCGACATCTATCCCGGTGTGGACCTCGTCTACTACGGCAATCAGGAGGGCAGACTCGAACACGATTTTGTTGTCGCGCCCGGAGTCGATCCTCACGTAATCGCAATGAAGCTCGATAGCGCTAACCGCGCTGTGCAAAGCCCCGGCGGGGACCTCGTCGTCCAGACGCAAGCCGGCAGTCTGACGATGCAACCTCCCACCGTTTACCAGGACATCGACGGCCGGCGCAAAATAATTCCGGCCAGTTACGATCTGGCCGACGGCCATCAAATCCGATTCCGCCTTGGCCCGTACGACAAGAGCGCACCCCTCGTCATTGACCCGGTTCTGACTCATTCGGCCGTCTTTGGCGGCAACGACACCGACTGGGTTGCGGCTCTCGCAATCGATACCCACGGAAATTCCTACGTCACCGGTCAAACCAGTTCGCTCAACTTTCCCACCGTCAATCCGTTCCAATCCAGTTGGACCGCGGTAAACCAGTCCTCAATTGCCGGATTTGTGGCTCAAAGGTCAATGCAGCAGGCACTGCACTTCTCTACTCCACCTACCTCGGCGGCCCCTTTACTGAAGCTGACGGCATAACCGTCGATTCGTCTGGTCGCGCCTACATTACCGGCCTCACCGGCAGTGGCTTTCCCTTGAAGAACGCCTCCCAGCCCACATTCGGAGGCGGTCTTTGGGACGCGTTCTATACGATTCTCAGCGCTAGCGGAAGCTCCCTCGTCTTTTCCACCTACATCGGCGGAAGCCGGTCTGACTATGCGACGGCGCTCACGCGAGACGCATCCGGAAATGTCTATCTTACTGGCCGCACCGACGGAAGCTTCCCGGCACTGCACACCCTGGAACCCTCGGGAACTCAAGGCGTGTGGGTAGCGAAGTTCAACAGCTCGAATAAACTGCAATACTCCGTCATGTACGGCAACGTCATCGGTCAAAGCACTGACATAGCCGTCGACGCCTCCGGTTCGGCCTACATCGTCGGATACACTCACGCCGATGACATTCCAGTGACCCCGGGCGCGTTCCGATCTACCTGCGGGCTGAGTCAGTGCGGCTGGGCTGCGAAGCTGAGTCCCTCCGGCACGAGCCTGGTCTATTCGACCTACCTGGGTTTGGGTGAAGGCGGCTCACCTACTGCCATCGCTCTGGACACCTCAAACGATGCTTACATCGCCGGAGCCGCAGGCAGCGGTTTGCCGGTTTCGAGCACTGCCTTCAAGAAGAGCTTTGGCGGAAGCGACTACGACGGCTTCGTGGAGAAGCTGAGCTCGACAGGCCGTAGCATGCTTGCGGCCACCTATCTCGGCGGCAAGTCCGACGATGTCATCTACGGACTTGCGCTCGATCAGTACCGCAACGCCTACGTAGCCGGCTGGACCTGCTCCTCTAATTTCCCGCTCCAGGCTTCGATCCGTTCCTTCTCCGTGACATCCGATCGTCCCTGCCAGTTCTTCGTCACCACCTTGAACAGCTCCTTGAGTTCGATTCCCTACTACTCCACTTTGCTCGGAGGCCCAATCCAAGAGAATCAGCAAATCAAGATCAAGGTCGATCCGGCGCTCAACGTCTACCTCACCGGATACGATTCAGGAAACGTAAGCGCTACATCGGGCTCTCTCAACGACGTGACAGGACCAAACGATTTCAACGTGTTCGTTTCGAAACTTGACATCGAGGATGATCTGACCCTCTCTCTCAGCGCCTCACCCAGCCCCGTAGCGCCCGGTCAGAATCTGACCTACACCATCACCATTACCAGCAAAGGCCCTGACTTCGGAACCAATGTCCTCGTCACAGACTCAGTACCTTCCGGCGCAACATTCGTAAGCGTCAGCGCCCCGGGTGCACCGTGCAGGGCCCCCGTCGTCGGAGGACTGGGAGTAATCAACTGCACGCTTCCCCGACTCAATAAAGGCGCAACCTGGGTGGTCAGGATGACCGTGAAGATCAGTCCCACCCTTAAGGCCGGCACGATCATCACCGATACCGCCGCCACAAAATCGAATATGCAGGACTTCAACATCAACAACGGCATCGGAACCGTGAACACCGTCGTGAACTGAAGCTCCCTCCAATCTGTCGCCGTGCGGCTCATGGGTATCCTGGGACTTCGATTCTGACCCGGGGTCCCCAGCGACAGGTTCTCGTCGCAGAGATCCGAAAAAGCAAACTCCGCCGAAACTCATCCTCCCCAAAAAATACTGAAGTAGCCACTTGACAATTATGTCGATCTGCTCAATACTGAAGTCGTTGCTTCAGTAAATCTGAACAGCATTGGAGGTTCCCATGGCAGAACAGAGCGTGGCTCAGAACACAAGCGTAGTTCACAGCACATTCGTCATTGAGCGCAACTATCCCCAACCACCGGAGCGAGTGTTTGCCGCTTTTGCGCAACCTTCCCGCAAGCGGCGCTGGTACGCCGAGGGAGACCACGAGATTCAGGAATTTGAGATGGAGTTCCGCGTCGGAGGAAGCGAACGGTTCCGCTACACCTTCAAGGAAGGTCACCCGATCGCGGGCTCCGAAATCGTAAACGAATCAGGCTATCAGGACATCGTGCCGGAGAAACGGATCGTGATCACCTCGAAGATGTCCTTGAATGGAAAGCCCATCACCATTACGCTCGTCACGCTCGAGTTCCTGGCTTCAGGGACCGGCACGGATCTGATCCTCACCAATCAGGGAACATTCGTCGATTGGCCGGGAGGGGTCGAAATGCTTCAACAGGGCTGGCGCACCCTCTTCGACCGCCTCGGGAAGGAACTCGCCGGTTAATGCACGGAACCTTAAACCTGGGTGCCCCAGGTCTTGTCCGCCGCGGCGGATGAGACCTGGGAAAGCAGCACCCTCCACCTGACCTGTCATCCTGAGCGACCCTGAACGCAGTGAAGGGGAGTCGAAGGATCTGCGGTTGTCTTAAGCGCATCTTCGAGATCCGGGTGCCTGTAGATGATCAAGACGTTGTTCCTTTTTGAGGAGGGGCGAGGTGGTTTTTTCCTTTGTCGGAGCGATTCTGAGTACGGTGGTTGGTCTTCGCCGTCAAGGCTTTCGGGCATAGGGCGCCCTCAACCGCTTGGGCGGCAATACCTTGACTGCGGAGCCCAACCACCAGGTCGTGAAATCTCCTCCGACAAAGGAAAAACAAGAAACAATGTTTCTGGGATTCCTATTCGGATAAGGAACAACGTGTTGAAACTTCACAGGTGCCCCAGAGCTTGTCGAAGGATCTCGACTTTGAAACCGAGGAGAAAGTCGGCAGCGATGCCAAGTCACCAGCAGAAGATCGACCGCCTCTTCCACACGCTCGGCGACCCTACGCGCCGGGCAATCCTCGACCTTCTCAGCCGCGGGCCCATGTCCGTGTCGCAGCTGGCCGAGCCGCTGGGCGTCACGCTCACGGCGATTGCCCAACACTTGCAGGTACTCGAGGAGTGCGAACTCGTGCGCACTGAGAAACTGGGCCGGGTTCGCACCTGCCGCATCGAGCCGAAAGGCTTCACACTGCTTGAAAAATGGATCAAGGACCACCGTTCCCATTGGGAGCTTGGCCTCGACCGTCTGGCAGAAATGTTGGCAGAGGAGGACGACCGCGACCCGCAGCATTGATCAGTGGCCTGCCCGCGTCAGGTTTTGTGACAGGGCACGACTTCAGTCGTTCCGCACGAGCTGAACCCGGTTATGAAAGGTACGGGCTTTTAGAGCCTGCCCTGAGCTTGCCGAAGGGTGCCACAAACGCCGCCTAATACCGGGGGCTTTAGACCGCGGTGAGCGCGGATGCAGCGATTGTTCCAACCTCAACCTTCGCATCCGGGACGGCGGTCGGCTCAACTTCGCTCAGCAGCGACGCGACAACTTCCGCGGCAGAGTAGCTCTCTCGCCCGTCGGTCAGGAACGCTGCAACGAAATTCAAGTCGTCCCCTACCGTGACGAGCGGTGGCTCGGCCACGTCGTCTTTGCGCGTCTGGGGATGCCCGATGTTCGCAAGCAGAGCATTGCAGAGGCACTTGCGTCCAACGGTGTCTTCCAGCTTGCCGCCTTTGGCGAGGTAGTTGGCCACGGGCTCGGCAGAGCAGCGGTAGCCGATCTTCTCGTCTGCGGTCGCATACGGCTCGCGCAGGTACCCGAGATCGCAGACCCGCGTTCTGGCTGTCGCGACGCCCTCGTCGGAATACGAGCCTTGAAGCTGCGCCACTTTGAACGGAAACCCGGTCGGAGAAGCCAGCGGGTCAGTGAACACTTTTGCCGAGCCGGTCGCCGCCTGCGACAGCAGGGACCTCTTCAGGTCCTTGCGCAGGCCTGACTCCTCGCTGAACGCAAACGCGGTTCCCACCTGCACGCCCGCCGCACCCAGTTCGATCGCTTCGCGGACCTTGCCGGGGCGTCCGTATCCACCGGCTAGCCAGAATGGAACTCCCAATGCACGAAGCTCTCCAATATCCACCCGATCGCGCTCGCCGTAGACCGGCTCTCCCGTCTCGGTAAGTTGAAGCTTGCCCCGCGGAGGCGCGTTGTGCCCTCCCGCTGTGGGACCCTCAATCACAAATCCATCCACGCGCCCCGTCGCTCGGCGAAGCATTGTTGTCGCCAGAGTGTTCGAGGAGATAATGGCCAGGAAGCGGGGGCGCATTAGCTCGGGCAGTGGCCCTTCCGCGTAATCGCGCGGGTCAAATCGCATCTGCGTGTCCTGACCCTGCGCCGCTCCCGTTACCGCGAGCTTGTACTCGGCCGGCTTTCCTGCTGCCAGGTTGTCGAGAACTCCGGGAATATGAATCGGGATGCCGGCTCCCATCAGAACGTAGCCCACGCCCGCCAGCATCGCTCCATATATTGATGCGAGGTGCGGCAACTGAACCTTCTCCAGGAAATTCACCCCGACAGAGTTGCGGTGGCCTTCACGTGCAAGAAACACTTCAACAAAATTGCTCACCATCAACAATTCAATCAGCTTGCGCGGATCAAGCCGCTGGTGCATCGGCACAGTCGGATAAGGCGTTCCGGCCGGCTTCCCGCCCTGGATGAAGTACTCCTGCCAGATGCGCCTCGCCATCTCCGGGAAAGGAAAAGCATCGATCCCACGGCGCATGTAGCCGCCTTTGTCGCCATCCGCAAGGCGGCGGACGAGCACCTGGTCAATGGCAGTTCCTGAGACCACACCGAGTTGGCCGAGCCGGGAGACGGTATGCGCGAGGCGCCAATTTGACACGCCAACGCCCATGCCTCCCTGAATGATGCGCGGAAGCTGAAGCATTCTTGAATTGTTTCACAGATTCTGGAAATCTTCGCGTGATTTCTGCATCAGCAAAAGCACTTGTGGCACTCGTGCAACTGAAGCCATGAAAACGCCTTCCCTTCTTCGACTTGCGGACCACATCGGAGTCCCGAAATGACTCTCAGGGCGCCTCCGAGAATACTTGATCCATCCCAGGGTAAAACGCCAGGTAAGCGCAGATGAACACGTTGATTAAAGTGCTGACGACGAGCGCTGCGTGTTGACTGTCTGTCCGCATTGATGAGACCCCTGAAGCCTTCCCCGCAAAATAGAGCACGAACGTACGCGCGGCCGTCGCGCCCGTAAGAAAAACCGTAATCCAGCGAATGAGCCAGCTTCGGCTAATCCAGCCCCACCCGGCGACTGCATAGAGGACTGCGGCGACAAAGAAGATAAATTCGGCCGAAATGTGGGGAAGCCGGGGATCGAAGTAAGTGTTCACGAACAGGGCCGCTTTGGAGTTAGGTGCAATCCCCAGGATCGTTGCGCCCAGCATGAAGAAAAATGCGCGCCAAAAGCAGAGCACCACAAAAACCACGATCATCGGCGGAAGCCTTCTCTCCGCTTGCTTGCCCCTCTCTTTAAGATGCTCCGGCATCTCTATGGGTGTGGGCACAATGCCCTTGATCCTGGCGCGCCATTCTTCCCTCAATTCTGTTTTCGCATCTCGACTCACGCTCGAAGGTAACATCAACCGAGCTTTGAATGGGCACGTCTTCTGGCGCGCCGCAAAGACCCACAAGAAACTGAGGGCTTTGGCCCCTGAGGGAAATTTTCAGAAGAACCCGATCATATATGCGGCCAGCTTCACAGCTTTTCGCGCAGGAAGCTGATCACGTGGTCCGCCTGCACCACTCCCACCATGCGCCCCTGTGCGTCGACCACCGGAAGCGCATGCAGGTTGTATTTATCGAAAAGCTCGGCCAGTTCGTTCTGGTGCAGGTCGGCCGGACAAGAGAGAATTCGCGGGTCGGTGAGCACATGCAGATGCGTATCCGGCTGCGCCATCACCAGCCGGGCCAACGGAACCGATCCTCGCAGCACGCGCCTTTCATCCAGCAGGTAAATCTCCGTCACGCTCTCGGGATCGCCGTCAAAGCTCCGCAGCGCAGGACCCACCTGGGCGACGGTCGAACTCATGCCGAGATACACAAAGTCGGTGGTCATGCAGCCCGCGGCAGAGTCCTCGTCGAACTCCAGCAGCTCTGAAACTTCCTGCCGCTCCTCCGGCTCCATCTCCTCGAGAATGGCGTCCGATTGCTCCTCCGGCAGTTCAGCCAGCAGATCGGCAGCCGCGCCCGGGTCCATCTCCTCGACAATGTCGGCGATCTTTTCTTCATCGAGCTTTTCGAGCAGCGACTTCTGCAGCTTGGGATCGACCTCTTCCAGCGTCTCGGCAGCCACTTCTTCGTCGAGCGAGGTAAACACGGCATCGCGTTCCGCGGGCGCGAGGTTTTCAAGAATTTCGGCCAGGTCGGACGGATGCATGTCCGCCAGGCGCTCGTACTCGATCCGCAGCTTCACGCGGCGCGCAGGATCCACTTCGATGACATCGACAAACTGCCAGGGAATCCCGCGATCCTTGAACCTCCGCGAAAGCGACTCGAGCGAGGCGCGCGGCAAGATCCCCTTGAAGATCCGCCGAAAGGCCCCGCGCACCCCGACTTCAACCTCGGCCACGCGCAGCAGATGAGCCGAACCCTTCCCCGTCCATTCCAGGTCGACGTCGTTCACGCGCACAACCTTGCGCCCGTGAATGTCGATGATTTGTCGGTCAACGAGGTCCTGCGACAGGAAAAGGTAATTGCCCTGATCGTTTAGCGGCGTCAGCGTTTCAGGCGAGCGCAGCTCCAGCGTACCCGCCGGCGTCTCCTCACCTCATGCGATGGCACAAGCGACAGGCCATTGCGCGTCTTCAGCACCAGCCCCACCACCGTGCCGGCTTCGGAGCCCGTCGCCACCGCAATATCCTTGAGCTTTCCGCGCACCTGCCCCTGCGCGTCCGTGATCACGGTTCCAAGCAGCGCAGTCAAACTCACCCGTGATGTGCCCTCGCGTTGCATGTTCAGAGTGTAGTACCTTTTGTGATGCTTCGTGACTTATCGGGAATGGACGCGCGTTGCCCGATCGAATAATGTTGATCGCACTGCAACCCGCGCTACCATTGGCATCCTACGAATCGCTTGACACAATGCGCGTCAGCAGGAAAAACTGCGAGCTAGGTCACTCTCGCATTTAGGCATGGCTATACCATTCGGGAAGAGGCGGAGACGAAGCTCTTGATAGATCCCAAACCAGGTAAACGGAGTTTCTCGTTGCCATCCACCATGGAGAGCGTCAGCGAGGTGGAGGCCGCCGCAGACAAGTTGGCCGGCGAGGTTGGCCTCGACGAGGACGAACGCTTTCGCATTGCCATGGCCATTCGCGAGGCAACCGTCAATGCGGTACTGCACGGCAATGACTACGATCCCGCAAAGCGGATCACCGTCAGCTTTGAAAACAACGGAAAATCGTTGATCTTCACCATCGCCGATCAGGGAAAAGGAGTGGATCCGGCAACCCTTCCTGATCCGCTCGCACCAGAGAATCTCATGCGCGGCACTGGCCGCGGAATCTTCCTTATTCGGTCATTCATGGATGAGGTCCACTTTCGGCAACTTCAGCCTGGGACCGAATTGACGCTGGTCAAACATCTGGCGCCAGCGGATCAGAAACACTAGCCATCTCATGAATCTGTTTCAAGCCATTTCATGAATTGTTCTAAGCCATTTCATGAATCTGTTCTAAGCCATTCATGAATCTTTTTTGAAAGGGCACGGCTTTAGCCGTGCCGTCAAAAACCGCATAAACCAAGGGGCTTTAGCCCCTGAGGCGTGCCTTGTCGGGATTGAGATAGCTTTTAGGCGTCTCGAATAGCTGCATCGGTTGAAACATCGGAGCAGTTCCCAAGGCCGTCTTTCCTGCCAATCGCTTCTCGCCCTTGCAGGGCGGCGAGGAGATGCTATAACTTGTAAGACGCAAAAAGGAGGAATTTCCGTGGCACTTACAATTGCTTCCCGTGAATTGGACGGAGTAACCGTCCTGGACCTCAGCGGGCGGATCACTCTGGGCGAGGGCAGTGTGCAGTTGCGCGAGGCCATTCGCGACCTGATCAGCAAAGGATCAAAAAACATCCTGCTGAACCTGGGAGATGTGAACTATATCGATAGCTCGGGTCTGGGCGAATTGGTGGGCGCCTATACAACCGCCAAGAACCAGGGAGCGGCCCTGAAACTGCTGAACCTGACCAAGAAGGTCAAGGACGTTCTGCAACTGACCAAGCTCTACACCGTCTTCGACATCTACGACGACGAGGCCAGCGCCATCGCGTCCTACAAGTAGCCTCCGGGCCCCTGAATGCCCGGAAAATTCAAAGGGCCGTCCCCGAAGGGATGGCCCTTTTCCTTACCCGAAATTCGATAGCACCCGCTCATATTCCCGCCTGCAAAATCGGGTGCCCCAGTCCAACCGGGTGTCGCAACAGCGATACCCGGTTAGGGTGGGAAGATGTCTCTAGAACTTCACGTTCGGAACTTCCTTCTTCTCGGCGGTTGCCGTGAAGTAGGCAGTGTTCTCGTGGTACCCAGCCAACCCGGCCCAGATACTGTTCGGGAACTGAAGGATGAAGGTGTTGTAGCCCTGCAACGCGTCGTTGTACCGCTTGCGCGCAACACTGATCCGGTTCTCGGTACCCGCCAGCTCGTCCTGCAGCCGCATGAACTGTTCGCTCGACCGCAGTTGCGGATAGTTCTCCGTGAGCGCAAGCAGCCGCCCGAACGCAGAATCAAGCTGGCCATTTGCGGCAATCTTGGCCTCTGGACCACGCGCATTCAGCAAGCCGGCACGGGCGTTGGCGATGTCGCCGAACACGGTGCTCTCTTCCTTGGTGAAACCCTTCACAGTCTCCACAAGGTTGGGAATCAGGTCGGCGCGTCTCTCCAGTTGCACATCCACCTCGGACCACCTCGCCTTGACCTCCTGGTCCCTGGCGACCATCTGGTTCTTGGCGCTGATGAAGCTGCCGCCGATCATCAGGGCAGCCACCACCAGAACGCCCACGATTCCAAGCACAACCAAAAGTCCCTTGCTCATACGTCCCCTTCTCCTCCGGCCCCTCACAAGAGGCCCCTTCTAAGACAAATGAGTTGCTACCTCTGCTAGTCCCAAGTCCCTATGTCCCTACGTCCCTATTCTCAGTCCTACCAGCTCCCACCAGCTCCGCCACCCCCGAAGCCACCACCACCAAATCCTCCAAATCCGCCCCCGCCTGAGCCGCCACCGCCTCCGCCAAATCCTCCGCCACCCCCGATAAACGGCCCGCCGGAATATCTGCGTCCGCCAAGCACGCTCGATGCTAATCCGACGCCGAAGAGCAGCCGCATGAAACCGAAGCCGCCGAACAGGAGAAACAGAATCAAAAATGGAATCAGCTTCGCCAGCGCCGAACCACCGCCAGGCTGGTGCCTCCGCGCCGCCACCGGCGCCTCATTCAGCGTAATCCCGGCATCCGTTGCGATCACCTGCGCCACTCGGCCCACAGCCAGCGTAATGGCGCTGTCGTAGTCCTGAGCGCGAAGATACGGCACCATCGCGCGGCCAATGTCCCCGATCTTGGCATCGTTCAGAATGCCCTCGAGGCCATAGCCGACGTCGATCCGGTATTTGCGGTCGTCAACCGCAAGCAGCACAAGCGCTCCGCGGTCCCCCCCCTTCTTCCCCATCTTCCACTTGTCTTCAAGCTGAATCGCATACTCTGCCGGATCTTCACCATCCAGGTTGTGAACGGTGACAATCGCAATCTGCGCATCGGCCTTTGAATGGTCCAGTTCCGCGCAGATGCGGTCCAGGCGCTCTACGGCCTGGGGCGAAAGCACGTTGGCATAGTCGCTGACGTAGTCGGTGGGTTTGGGAAGGTCCTGAACCCGCTCAGCAACGGCTCCGAGGGGAACCAGGACCAGTGCAGCCAGCAGGAGCCGGAATATAAACGAGCGTGCGCGGTGAAAGCCTTCCATCGCTACCCATTGTACGCAAGCGCTCTTGCCGAAGTTCCCGCTGCGCAACCTCACGGCGGTAGAGCGATGGCGATGCAAGTCCAGCTTCGAACCCTGGGTGCCCCATGCATGACGCAGTCTCACCGCGGCATGCGTGGGAAACCATGAACCCTGATGGCGATGCAAGCCCAACCACGAACCCATGGTACCCCATGTATGACGCAGCCTCACCGCGGCATGCGTGGGAAACCATGAACCCTGATGGCGATGCAAACCCCGCCACGAACCCAGGGTGCCCCTGCATGACGCAGCCTCACCGCGGCATGCGTGGGAAACGACGAACCTTGAAGGCGCCAAACCCAGCCACACTTGATCCTTGACAACCCATCTCCACCTTCTGTACTCGTGATCCCTTCCCTGAAGGAGGAAGAAAGTATGCGCATGTTGCTTAGAGTGTCGATCCCCATCGAAACAGGAAATGCCGCCGCAAAAGCCGGGACCCTGGGCACTACCATCGAAAAGATCCTCGCGGATCTCAAGCCCGAGGCGTCGTATTTCATGGCTGACGATAACGGCAACCGGTCGGGCTCTATCGTCTTCGACATGAAGGACTCATCGCAGATTCCGTCGGTGGCCGAACCCTGGTTCCACGCGTTCAACGCAAAGATCTCGCTCCGCCCGGTCATGAACCCCCAGGATCTTGCCGCTGCTCAAGCAGGAATCGCCCAGGCCGCAAAACAGTTCGGTAAGTAAGTCCCCCACAGGAATAGGTCAGTTGCGCATCAGCCCGATGTGCATGCGCTCCCGTGCGCGCACTTCTCCGCAAACCGTCGCGCCACTGAGCACCTGTCAACCCCCTCTTCCCGGCTGACGCGCCAAACGCCTGCAAACAAACGCTAAGGAACGCGACCCTCATTGCAGAAGATTTGGCACATTCCCGCTAAGCTGAAACCATTCGGGAGAAATGGAAACCAGCGAACCTGCTCCGGCTCCGAGAGGAACCTCCGGCGGCTCGATCGCTCTTCCCTTTCAACGAAATTTCTTCCGCCAGTCTCTTCGACAGAAAGAGCGAACAGGATGTCAAAACCTGCCAAAATGCGCCCAAGGATGCACCAAAACGTGCCATAACACGCCCAAAAATGGCCGCTCTAAACAAGTAACATCAATCTTTTCAATGAGATATTCCGAACGTATCTCGCCACAAAGAGCAACTATGAAATGGGACACATGAAAGACAACCCAGACACGACTTCGAACACTGAAAATCCGGCCGTCAAAACCACCACGAGGAAACGGTTCAGGGGCGATGCAATCAAAAGGCTGAGCAAAGCGTCAGCGAGAACCGTGGGCGAAAACGCCGAAAAATCGCGCAGAAACTGCTCGATGACACTCTCGAAGGAAATCTGAAGAGCGCGGAACTGCTCGTCACATTGATCGAAAAGACACCGCCCTCCAGATCCAGCAGGCCACTGAGCATGCGCCGGTTGATCCAGAAGCTCGCAAGGCAACCCGTAGAGCCTTTTGAGGAATATTCCGCGCCGTCCAGCACGGTATCGTCCTCCGAAAACCCGTCGCATGCCGGCGCCCCATCATGAAGACCCGGTTTGATCGCAATACACTGTTAAGGACATGACTCAGGACACCACTCTTTCGCCGCCAGTCGCCCGCAAGGACCACAAGGAAACCGTTCTCCACGGCACCACCCTCACCGACGACTACGCCTGGCTTCGCGACAAAGAGAATCCCGAAGTCACTGCCTATCTCGAAGCAGAGAATGCCTACGCCGAATCGATCACGGCGCCTCTGCGCCGACTTCGCGACCAGCTCTACACAGAGATGCTCAGCCACATCAAGCAGACCGACGTCTCAGTCCCCTTCCGCGACGGCGACTGGTGGTACTACTCGCGCACCGAGGAAGGCAAGCAATACGCAATCTTCTGCCGGAAGCATGGCACCCCTGCCGGACCCGAAGGCGATGAAGAACGTCATCCTCGACGGCAACCAGCTCGCCGAGGGCCACGCCTTCTTCGCCATCGGCGCCACCGACATCACCGACGACGGACGCTGGCTCGCCTACACCATAGACACCACCGGCTTCCGCCAATACACGCTCCACATCAAGGATCTCGAAACCGGCGAAACCCTCCCGGGAGAAGTCGAGCGCGTGGGCTCGGTCGTCTGGGCCGCCGACAACACCACGCTCTTCTACTCCGTCGAAGACGAAGAGCAGAAGCGCCAGTTCCAGCTCTGGCGTCACACGCGCGGCACGCCCCACTCTGACGACGTGCTCGTCTACCAGGACGACGACGAGCGCTTCAACATCGGCGCCGGCCGCACCCGCGACGGCAAATTCCTCGTCCTCGAGTCCGCCAGCCACACCACCACCGAATGCCACGTCGCTCCCGGCCGACGAGCCCGCCGGCGAGTTCAAGCTCATCTGCCCCCGCGAGGACGAGCACGAATACTCCGTCGACCATCGCAACGGCCTCTGGTTCATCCGCACCAACGACCGCGGCCGCAACTTCCGCCTCGTCACAGCGCCCGTCGATGCGCCGGCGCGCGAGAACTGGGTCGAGCGCATTCCGCATCGCGACGATGTGATGCTCGAAGACGTCGATCTCTTCGCCGGCTTCTTCGTCGCCTGCGAGCGCGAAGACGGACTGCCCCGCCTGCGCCTCTGGCGATTTGCCGGCTGATGGCCCCGAGGCCGAGCGCGCAGGCGAAATCGCCTTCCCCGAGCCCGCCTACAGCGCCTCGCCCGCACATCAACCGCATCTTTGAGACCACGACATTCCGCTACGGCTACCAGTCGCTCGTCACGCCCAGTTCGGTCTTCGAGTACGACGTCATGACGCAGCGAATCCACGCTCCTGAAGCAGCTCGAAGTTCCCGGCGGCTTCGATCGCACTCTCTATGCCAGCGAGCGCGTGCACGCCACCGCGCCCGACGGCGTGCAGGTCCCCATCTCGATCGTTTATCGCGAAAGACAAGCGCGAGCCTGGCCAGAAATCCGCTCTACGTCTACGGCTACGGATCCTACGGATACTCGCTGCCGCTCGGCTTCAGCTCCAACCGCCTCAGCCTGCTCGATCGCGGCGTCGTCATGGCCTACGCGCATATTCGCGGCGGCGGCGATCTCGGCAAACCCTGGCACGACGCCGGCAAGATGCTCGTCAAGCGCAACACCTTCACCGACTTCATCGCCGCAGTCGAGCACCTGACGCCAGCGGGCTACGGCGACCCTGCCCGCGTGGCCATCGAAGGCGGCTCGGCCGGCGGCCTGCTGATGGGCGCGGTCTCAACATGCGGCCTGACCTGTTTCGCGTCGTCCTCTCTCACGTTCCGTTCGTCGACGTGATGAACACCATGCTCGACGCTTCGCTGCCCCTCACCGTTCCCGAGTACGAGGAGTGGGGCGATCCCAATGAGGAAACTTACTTCCGCTACATGCTGAGTTACTCGCCCTACGATAACTTGAAGCCCGGAAGTTATCCGGCAATGTTAGTCAAGACCATCGCTGCACGACAGCCAGGTAATGTACTGGGAACCGGCAAAGTATGTCGCCAAACTGCGCACGCTGAAGACCGACTAACAATCCGCTGCTGCTCGTCACCAATATGAAAGCCGGCCACGGCGGCGCCAGCGGCCGCTACGACTACCTCAAGGAGATCGCCTTCGACTACGCGTTCCTGCTCCGTGAGCTGGGAATTGTTTGAAGTCATCTGGCAGTTGGATAATGAGTGTCTTGAAAGGGCACGACTTCAGTCGTGCCGACTTCGCTCTACCTTGCGACTTGTCATCCTGAGCAACCGAGCGAAGCGAGGGCGTCGAAGGATCTGCGGCTACATTTCGCTCGCACTACTGCCGCTTGCCGGGTGCCCCAGAGCCTGTCCTGAGCCTGTCGAAGGATCTCGATTCCGAGACCTGCTGACAGCATGAATCTCAACCCGCTGGCCGCTATCTTGCAACCCCGGTCGGTTCCGACACTGTCGAGCCCAACCGCGATTCATGCGCCCAAAGCCCCAGCCCCGGATTGCCGATAAAGAAAATCTCTTCGCCATCCAGGCTGTTATAGCCATGCGATAACTTGTCCGGGTTGTACCGCTCGGACATCTCTGTATAGTCGCCGTAACTGAATCCCACTCCCTCAATCTCTTCCCTGCTAAGCTTGGCCAGGGCACCACGTAATGGTGAATCGCCCTTCCGACGATCCGTGGATTAGATGCGCCGCCGCGCCAAGCTCCGCGGCTAGGTCCGCATTCTCCTCCACCGCAGCCAGCGTCGCCGGAGTCCCGCGATACCCGTACTTCCGGATCAGGCCGTCAATGCACTTGTCCTCGCCGAACTCTCTGACCCCCGGCGCCAGGACAATCAGTTCCGCATCGTCAGCCAGCGCCATGCGCGTGCGGTAAACAGCCTTGTTGCCCAGCCACGTCGAGTGGAACTCATGCGGGTCAAGGTACACCACCGCCTTCTTGATCGGTTGCTCTACCAGTTCGAAGTTAACCTTCAAGCTGAGTTCCGCTGCGCGGTAGAAACATTCGACATCGTCCCCGACAAACAGGCCACGGAGCGCCAGCTCGCCGTCGCTCCGTCGCCCCACAACCGTCTGCACATACACGATCGGAAGATGGCGCAGGAATCGGTCTGAAGCGTAGTTCAGCACCGCCCGTACCGGATTGTCGGCCCGGCCCATGATGCGCTCCATTCCAAACACCGCGCCGAGATAGTGACTCAGATTGATTCCCTGTCGCCCGCCAGTACCGACCAGAATGTTCTTGTTGAAGTTGGCCATGCCGATCACTTCATGCGGCACGACTTGGCCGATCGAGAGAATCAGATCGAAATCGCCCCGCGAAACAAGGCGGTTCACCTGCGCCGGCCACGCAAAGTTAAGTTTCCCTTCCGACTGTTCGTGAATAAACTCGCTCGGAATCTCGCCGAGCGTCTCAATATCTGTTCGCCAGTTGTGGACGTGGAACAATTCATGCGGAACGCCAGGGAACATGCGGTCCATCTGGTCCGAAGTCATCGCCGAGTGCGTGCCGATCGCGGGCAGCACAGCCTTGAGCCTGTCGCCGAAGAAACGATGCGTAGCGCACGTCAGCGCACCGGCCTGCGAGTGAAGCCGCGTAATATCCGGCGGCACCGCCAGCACGCGATTGCGCGTGCCCAACTTGCCCAGACTCTCTGCCAGAAGTTCAGCAGCTTGCTCCAGCGAGATGTCCGATTCGACGCTGCCGACCGCGCAATATAGGCTCATGGTTCTCACTTTACACCTTGCCGCAATCGAACGAGGAACGAAGGCGGCGTAAGAATTATTTAGCTTGATTCTGTCGGAATTTCTAGTTGACCCGGCGCGGGATTGAGTTGACCATGGCATCAAGCGGACAGGCATCCCGCTGGACTAACTGGCCCGGCGGCTGCAAGATGCGGTTTGGCAACAAACGTTGCACTTCTGAAACAATCCCAAGGGAAAATCAACCCAACACAACAAAACTCAGCTTCGTACCGGAGTCTCCACCAGTCCTCACGACTCAACTTTGCTGAGAACGCGAAAGGCTCGAATGTGTGAACAAAGTGTTTTGGAGAAACTGAAGGCGGGGATGCGGAAGTTCCAGGTCGAGGTCTACGCAAAGAATGCGGAACACTACCAGCGCGCCGCGTCCATACCCCAGACGCCGCACACGTTGATCATCGCCTGTGCAGACTCGCGCGTCGACGTGGAGACGATCACAAGTTCGGGCCCGGGCGAGGTCTTCGTCACCAGGAATGTTGGCAATATGGTCCCGCCGTACAGCGGAACCCCGGGAGGCGTGACTGCCGTCATCGAGTACGCAGTAGGAGCCCTCAAGGTGAAACACGTCGTCATATGCGGACATTCCGATTGCGGAGCAATGAAGGCGCTCCTGCATCCCGAGTCGACAGACGAGCTGCCGACTGTGCGGTTCTGGCTGCATCACGGCCAGGCTGCGCTGATGGTGGCCGACAGCTTGACGAACACGGACGAGTCCAATATCAGCAAGCTGATGAGGCTGACCGAAGAGAATGTGCTCATGCAGATGGTCCACATGAAAACCCATCCGAGCGTCGCCGGTGCAATGGCTCGCGGCCAGCTCACAATATCCGGCTGGGTCTACGACATTGGGAGCGGTGTGGTCCGTATCGCCGAAGGAGGGGCAGAGGAGTTTCGTGCCGGTAACGACGGCCGATCGGATCGGGGCATGATTGTTTCCCAAACGCAGCGGGTACGCAGATGATCCAGGGTCTGGTGCTCGCGCTGCTCGCCCTGCTCGGATGGGACATTCCTATCGTCGTGTGCTACAAGGTTATGCATTGGAATTGGGTGAGCTCAAGCCATGTACCACTTGCGTCCTTCGGCGTCGTCATCGGCATCGTCGTGGGCTTCCGGAATAGCTCCGCATACGCGCGTTGGTGGGAGGCGCGGACACTTTGGGGCGCCATCGTGAACCACAGTCGGACATTCGCGCGGCAGGTGCTGACGACGATGTCGGCCGGACAAAATGCGGCACCGGAGGAACATTCGCAGCTTGCCGCCGTACAACGCCAGCTGGTGCTCTATCAGGTGGCCTACGTTCATGCGCTACGCCAGCAGTTGCGCGGACTTGACCCCGCCTCCGCCGTCGCCCACCTGGTTCCCAATGAGGACTCGGCCGAACTCGCCCGCGAAAAGAACCTGGCTCTTGCGCTGCAGCGCCGGATGAGCGCGATCCTGGTTGCAGCACGCGAACGCGGCTGGCTGGACGAGTGGCAGTGGCAGTCAATCGATGAGAGCCTGTCCGCCCTCATGGACGCACAGGGCGGAGCGGAACGAATCAAGATCACGCCAATGCCGAAGCAGTTTGACTTCTTCCCGAGATTCTTCGTCGAGATTTACTGCCTGCTATTACCGGTGGGAATCGTCCACAGTCTCGGATGGTATACGCCAGTCGGTTCAACCTTGGTGGGGTTTATGTTCCTGGTTCTCGAAAAGATTGGGAAAGACCTCGAGGATCCATTCGCGAACAAGATTCATGACGTGTCGATGACAGCGATCACAACAACAATCGAGATCAATCTGCGCCAGATGCTGGGAGAGGTTGAACTGCCGTCGCCGGTCCAGCCGGTTGATGGCATCCTGTGGTAATTGAGACTTCTGCTTTCGAAATGGTGGGCAGTGAGGGACTCGAACCCCCGACTTCCTGCTTGTAAGGCAGGCGCTCTAACCAACTGAGCTAACCGCCCACGGCGGTGGGAGGCCATTAACGGCCTGATTCATTCTAACAGCGAAGCTGTTAAGAGTCGCCTGTTGAAGAGCATCGGGGCAAAGTTGATAAGCTAAAGGCCGTGACCCGTCTTATTGTGAACGCTGACGATTTCGGGCTGACCTCCGGCGTAAATCGGGCCGTTATTGAGCTGCACGCGGCCGGGGTGCTGACCAGCACCACCTTGATGGCGAATGCGGCGGCAACAAAAGAAGCGGCCGAGATGGCTCGCCACAGCCCGACACTCGGCGTGGGCTGCCATGTTGTCCTCGTCGACGGGTCGCCGACACTCGATCCCGGTAAGTTGCCGACGCTCGTGGATGAGAGGACCGGCAAGTTCCACCCCACGGCAGGCGCCTTTCTCAGGCGGCTACTGACCATGCGGGTTCGCACGCGCGAAGTGGAAGCCGAGGCAGCGGCGCAGATTGCCCGGTTACAGAGCTACGGCGTTCGTTTGACCCACATTGATACCCACAAACACATGCATATGTTCCCCGGAGTCTTGCGGCCGGTGCTCCGCGCGGCGCGCAAGGCGGGAGTCTTCGCAGTGCGCAACCCTTTCGAGACCTTATGGAGCCTGAATGCCACCCCCGAAGCACCCGATCTGCGGCGTGCACAGGTGGTATTGCTGCGGAGACTTGAGCCGGCCTTCCACCGCATCGTTGAGGAAGAGGGGTTCACCACGACCGACGGCGCAGTGGGAGTGTTGGCAACGGGATCCCTCAGTATCGCCAGCCTCAAAACGATCCTGTCAGCGATGCCAGAAGGGACATTCGAGTTCGTGTCGCACCCGGGCTATCGCGATACTGACCTTGAACACGCCAACACGCGCTTGCTGGCTTCCCGTGAAATCGAACGGAACGCACTAATGGCCTTGCGAGAAATCCTTGGCGTCGAGTTCATCTCGTTTGCGCAACTGAGTCCGGCCCTCGAGGCTGTCTCGAAGAGTTGATGCTAGCTTCTGCATCTTCGGCATAGATCGAAACGTCAAAGTCTCAGGCGTCTGAATAGAGAGCAGAGCGGAGCTGACAGTAAATATGCGCATCGGGATCACTTGTTATCCCACCTATGGCGGCTCGGGCGTGGTTGCGACGGAACTCGGCATCGAGCTCGCTGCGTCAGGGCACGAGGTTCACTTTATCTCCTACTCGCAGCCGTTCAGGCTCAGCGGGCGCGACGACGGCATCTTCTATCACGAAGTCCCTGTCTCGAGCTATCCGCTGTTCGAGTTTCCTCCGTACGATCTGGCGCTGGCCTCGCGCATGGCTGAGGTCGCGGAGTTCTGCGACCTCGACCTGCTCCATGTCCATTACGCGATTCCCCACTCAGTCAGCGCTCTTTTGGCGCGGCAGATGCTCGCTGCCCGCGGACGCAGGCTGCCCTTTGTGACGACGCTGCACGGCACCGACATTACGCTCGTCGGCCTCGATCGGAGCTACCTCCCGATCACTCGTTATTCAATTCAGGAGAGCGATGGGGTCACGAGCATCTCGAACTATCTGCGCGATAAGACCATCGAAGACTTTGGCGTGACTCGCGGGATTGAAGTCGTTCCCAATTTTGTGAATTGCGACGTGTATACCCCGATCCTTGACGAAGAAATTCGAGCCGCGGCGCGCGCGAAGTTTGCACAACCCGACGAGGCAATCCTCATTCATCTCTCGAACTTCAGGCCGGTCAAGCGCGTGGTGGATGTGGTCAAGGTCTTTTCTTTGGTCGCACGCGAAGTACCGGCGAAACTGATGCTGGTGGGCGACGGGCCCGATCGCTCTGCTGCGGAATGGCTCGCGCACGACCTCAAGATCAACGAACAGGTTCACTTCCTGGGGAAACAGGACAGGGTCAACGAGCTTCTGCCTCTTGCTGACCTGATGGTGATGCCCAGCTCAATGGAATCCTTTGGGCTTGCGGCGCTGGAGGCGATGGCCTGCAAGGTGCCATCCATTGCGACCCGGGTTGGCGGCGTGCCGGAGCTGATTGAGGACGGAGTCACCGGCCTGCTCTATCCCGTTGGAGAGGTGAATGAGATGGCCGCCGGCGCAATCGGCCTTCTCAAGGACCGGGCGCGTCTCGATGCCATGCGCGACGCGGCGCGGAAGGACGCGCAGAAGCGCTTTTGCGCCACTCTTGTGCTACCGAAGTATGTGCAGTACTACGAATCCATCCTGGGCCAATAACTACGCCGCCGGGTCGAGCTCAAAGCGCGGAACAAAACCAACCCGCTTCCAGAAATTGCGAACGAGCGCGACCGTCTCAGGCGTCGTGTTCCGGGTTGTGCGGAGAAGCAGTTCCGCCGCCGGCTCATCCACTGTTCCCGGAGCAGAATGCCGCACAGGCAGGTCGCGAGCGTCCACTGCGATGGCAACGCACTGCGCGGCGCGGTATGTGCATGAGGCTAGATCCGTAATCGACAGGCGCGTGGTCGGCGTGGCCAGAACGGTGCGCGGCGGCGCCATGCGGTCGAGCAGGCAGAAGATCTCGAGCTTCGATTCCAGCTCGTCAGGAACGCAGTCGATCGCGAGATCGGCCTCGCGCACGGCCTCTTCAATCGTGTCGACGAAACGTACGCTCGCTCCCGATTCCCCGCCCAGCGCCGCCGGCCCCAATTGCTGGCGGAGATACTCCTGCGCGTGGTGCAGGTTGGCCGGCATCACGTCTTCAAGCAGGACTGTGCATCCGGCGCGGGCGGCGGCCAGGGCCAGCCAGCGGCCCAATGGGCCCGCTCCGATAATGGCAACTTTCATATAGCGATTGCAGTTTACTTGCTGGTCAGGGCCTGGGCCACGTCCTCGGCGCTGGGCCGCGCATGCTGCAGATGTTCGGCGATGCGGGCGCGCTCCTCGGCGGTAAGTGTCGGGACGAGGGCCAGGATCCGGCGCAGGGTCACGGCAACGTCGTCAATGTAATTCATCAGGCGGATGGCTTCTCCGGAGAGCGGCATGGGGGTCCTCGTAATTGAAGTCAGGGACTATTGTAGGGGGTACGGTTGGGCAGGGGAAGGAGCCCATCCCTGCGGCGCGCTACTGATCCGCGCGCAGCAGGAGGGAGATCATGAGCTTTGCCAGGTCGTCGGGCTGTTCGGTGCTGAGGGTTGTCGGGGAGTACCAGGCAGTCGTGTCAGCTCCGTTGTGCGAGACGACCATCAATTCGTATTCCCGGTCGTAGCCGAGCAGCTTGCCCGAGAACTTGATCCTCTTGGTGACAGAATCGAAGTGCACATCGATCTTCGTGTTGTCTTCGCGGCTGATCTCCAGACCGTCAAGGTTCGGAGCAACTGTGCGCAGGATCGTACGGCCCGCCCTGTCGTTCAGGCTTTCGCAACGAATCGACAGGATCTCGCGAAGCGCCTTCCATTGCAGCGGAAGTTGCCGGGCGAGCAGTTCCACTCTCGCGTCGGCCCTTGACTTCTCTTCGACGGCCACGGCCCGCTTGGGCTCATAGGCCGCTAGTTCTTCATCCTCCCACGCCGACGGAAAGGCTTTTCCGTTGGCGGGGCTTATGGGGGTTCCTTTGGTCGGATTTGGAGGAGCCACGTTCACTCGAGACATCGATATCTCAACCTGACAGAGTGCGATGGGATGATTTGCAGCCCCATGGTACCGCAAGGGGGGGGATTGCCGCTCCACAATAGTGCGCTGTTCCGTGAAAAGGTTACGGTACTTTTGGGAGGTCCAAACCGGTTGCCTGTCAAACCAGGTTCCAGGCCCCGAGGTTGAGACGGGCCGAAAACTGCTCCGCCGAAGCCGGGAGAACAAAACTCAATGTCCACCGCTACAATAGCCGCAGCCAACTCACCATGAGGATGCATGACAGACACCGATAACCCAATGGAACAGGACCCCGTGGCCGGAACCGGAGACAAAACGCCGATCGAAGGCAGCATACAGGTTGAGAACCTCGCGATAGAGCCCTATCCGGCAAAATCCGACTCCGCATCACCCGAACCGGACATGATTGCCTCGCCCCTGCCCCAGCCGGAAATCCTGCCCCCCGCCCCCCCGGCGCCGCCGCGCCCAATCCGCGTTCCGCACTTCGGGCACGTGCTTCTGCTCCTTCTCCTGTTGTTGGCCGGAACCTTCTGTTCGGTGATCCTGGCGCTGGTTGCCATGCACTTCCATCTTTTTGGAGTGTCCACCCTCGATCAGTTGCAGAGAAGCATGTTTTACAACATCGGCGTCATGGGACTTCTTTATTTAATCGCCTTCGTTCCCGGAGCACTGGTGTTTCCCTTGCTTTGGCGCAGGAGCGTATTGACGGGCCTGCAGTGGAGTGGCGCATCCGCCATCCGGCTTCGCTGGCGTCTGTTTGGTTTGGGCGTGGGGTGTGCCGGAGTAGCCCTAGCGCTGCAGTCGGTGCTTCACCTGCCGCACGACTCACCCATTCAGCAAATGATGAACTCGCCCCAGGCCGCGTGGCTCATGTTTGCATTTGGAGTAACCGTTGCCCCTCTGTGTGAGGAGATTCTTTTCCGGGGCTTCCTCCTGCCCTCCGCCTGCACGGCATTCGACTGGGCCCGGGAAAAGATCACCCACAGCGCCCCGCCCGCCTTGCTTCCCAACCAGCATCCGCAGTGGTCCCTGTCTGCCATGATCTTCGGCGCCGCAATCACCAGCATCTTCTTCGCGCTGCTCCATGCCTCCCAGACGGCCAACGCGAAAGGCGTACTCCTCATGCTGTGGAGCATGAGCATGGTGCTCAGCGGAATCCGTCTCAAGACCCGCTCACTCGCGGCTTCCACCCTCACCCACGCCTCTTACAACTTCACGCTCTTTCTGATGGTGCTGATTGGCACCCGCGGCTTTCACAACCTTCACCAGTGAGATTCTCGACATAATCGCAGACTTCGCCTGACATCGCGAACATTGCGTCCACCGCTGCTTAAGATGGCTTGATTGTGATTTGGGGGTCTGTGTTTCGGAGGATAGTATCTATGCAATTCCAGAGTTCCAGCCGCGATGTGCCGCGGCGGGGAACTCCGAAATTTTATTTCCATTCCCACATCTTGCTGATGGTATTGCCCGCGCCGTCGATATCGTATTCGAACGCACCGCAGCCATTATTGATGCGCGCGAACTTCGGCGAGGTGGAGCGGAAGAAAAGCATCCCGCGGTAGCTCACGGAGCCCCCAGGTCCGAACTTTCCGACGCCTGTGCCGGTCCAGGTAATAGTGTCGCCGTCGGCTGTCATTTCCATTCCCTGCCCTGTCCCATGGAGGGAGCCATCGGGGGCCACGACTGAGGTGTAGGTGCCCATACCTGTAACGGCGACGCCGAGAATGGTGCCCGAGTCTTCAAAAGAGACCTCGGCTGTGGGAGGGTTGACAGAAATAACGCGCCGGACAAGACGCTTGCCTTTGACTTCTCCGATTTGATCTCCAATCATGAATCGACCTCTCTCTTTCATTTGCCGGGTGATGCTCGGGGATTTCCCGGGTGCGCAATTGTACGCCTGGGCACTCATGCGCTGGCTTGAAAATCTCGGTACACGCCGGATGCCTGCGTTAATCGCATCGAGATTTCATGGAGGCCGAGTCTGATTTTCTGTTGACAGTGGCTCCAAAATCGGGAAAGCTGCACTTGCCCCGCTGTCACTTTGACAAAGCTTGCGACCATGGCCGCCGCCGGGCAGACCCATATCCACGAACGAAAGGACACCCCGTGAGAAAGCTTCCCCTGATAATGCTGTTTGCTGTTTTGCCGCTATGCACGCTGCATCTGAACGCCCAGGAAGACTCCGAGGGCTGCAAAGACTCCCCGCTGGTTACCCGCATGCCGGGCAGCAGCATCCATAGCTGCGATAACAAAGAATATGACCAGTTCGACATCACAGTGGATGGAAAAGACAACGCGTCGAAAAAGCACGTTGAGGGCGAACTGCATTCGTGGGACTACGGAACTCGTGAGGGCGTCAGCGAGATACAGGTCTTTCGCAACCTCGAGACCGCACTCCGCACCGGCGGCTTCCACATTGTCTACGAGAACTCGCCAGGTTACATCTCGGCCAACAAGGGAAAGACCTGGGTAGTGATTGAAAACAGTGGCTCGTACTACTACCAGACAATTGTGACCGAACAGGAGATGAAGCAGGAGGTTACAGCCGATGCTTCATCGCTGAAGGACGAGTTGGACAAGAGCGGCCACGTCGCCGTCTACGGAATCCTCTTTGACACCGGCAAAGCCACGATCCAGCCTTCTTCCGAGGACACCCTGAATCAAATCGCCAAGCTCATGAAGGACAACGCAGACTTGAAACTCCGCGTCGAAGGCCACACCGATAATGTCGGTTCGGCCACCTCCAACCAGTTGCTAAGCGAAAAGCGTGCGCAATCGGTAAAGGCCTGGCTTGTGAGCCATGGAGTTGCTGCGGACCGCCTGACAGCCAAGGGGTTTGGAGATACAAAGCCGGTAGCCGACAATTCGACGGATGACGGGAAAGCGAAGAATCGCCGCGTGGAATTGGCCAAGGAATAAAACCCCCGAATGCTCTTCAAGGCGATCGCTGACGCACCGAGGCGGCCCACCCTCCCACAAGGAATGGACCGCCTCTTTGCATTCCGGACTATCTTTCTTGCCGGCCGGAAACTCGCCTGTCCGCCATCGACTAAAGAGTGCGCTTAAACAGCGGCGTCGCAATCAGCAGCGTGCCGATGCCGAAGACAAACAGGAAGAGCAAATCGTCTTGAATCGATACGAATCCACCGTCCTTCAGCAGGATCGCCTTGAATCCGTGAATCGCGTACGTGAACGGATCAACGAGGGCAATTGCCCGCAGCCACTTGGGAAATGCCGCAATCGGGTAGATCGCGCCCGAAGGGAAAAACAGCAGCGTGTTCAGCACGCCGAACATGGCGCGCGGCACCAGCGGATCGTCCACCCGCACCATCATCAGGAACATCATGCCGTTGAAGGCGATCGAGGTCCCGAGAATGAGCAGGAACAGCAGGAGCAGCGCGGCGGGATGAAAGATCACGCCGAGGCCCGCCATCAGCGAGCCGATCACGGTGAGCGAAATGCCCGAGAGCACCGCCTTGATCGCGCCTGCAGCATTCAGTCCCATCACCAGCTCGAGCTTGCTGATCGGCGTAACGAGGTAGCCCTCGTGCACGCCGCGCGCCTTGTCGTCGATGTAGAGCATGCCGCCGCCGATCATGACGGAGATGTACATCGCCAGCGCGATCGAGCCGGACAGCAGATACTTCATGTACTCGACGTAGGGATAGAGTTCGACGATCTCGAGCGCGATATTCTTCACCACGCGCTCCTGAATCACGGGCTGATTGAGCGCATCCACCAGCGACTGCATCTCGCCCTCGATGCTGACGAACTCATGAACTGGTCGGAGTTGTCCACGACCAGGCCGATCCGCGGCGCATCCTGCGCGTAGACGCGGCGCGAGTACTGCGCCGGAATAATGACCGCCGCATCCACCTTGCCGGTGCGCACATCCTCGCGGGCCAGTGCTCTCGTCGTCGTAGGCGACCGTATTGAACGTGGCAATGTTGACCGCGATCGAATCGAAGGCCTCGTGCACCTTCACCGCCTGCGGCCCGCGATCGTAGTCCACCACCGCGACCTTGCGCGCCGCGGATCTTGCCGCCAAATGCATTGCCCAGAATGATCAGCTGCACCAGCGGCAGCATCATCGACATGATCATCAGCACCGGCGAGCGAAAGAACTTGCGCATCTCGCGCTCGACAATGGCGAGGAATCTGTTCATGGCTGTGCTCCCGGCCGCGGCGGCATCTGGAAGACGGCCTTGACCTGCTCATCGCGAAGTTGCCGGCCCGTGTAGTGAACAAAGACGTCATCGAGCGATGTGTTCTGCACGCGACAGCGACGTCAGGTACTCGCCCAGCGCGCTGGCCATTTCAACCAGTTGCGTCGTCGTCTGCGAGCCGTTCGAGGTCAGCACGCGATACACGCCCGCGGACTGCGACTGCACTTCGGTGACATTCGGAAGCGCCTCGAGCCGCGACTTGCCATCTCAGGATCTTCGCGATTGAATTGCACCTCAACCACGTTTGAGCCCGGCACGCTCTGCTTCAGTTCGACCGGCGTGCCAAGCGCCACCAGCGTTGCCGTGATCGACAATCGCAATGCGATCGCAGAGCCGGTCTGCCTCTTCCATGTAGTGCGTGGTCAGCAGCATCGTGAGATTGCGCGTCTTCTTGAGGTTGTTCAGCATCTCCCACACCGCGATGCGCGAGACGGGATCGAGACCCGTCGTCGGCTCATCGAGAAAGAAGATGCGTGGATTATGCACCAGCCCGCGCGCAATCTCAAGCCGTCGGCGCATGCCTCCGGAGAGCGTCTTGGTCTGCGCGTCGCGCCACTTGGTCAGATCCACGGCTTCCAGCACCTCGGCGATGTTCTTCTCGCGCTCCGCGCGTGGAACGCTGTAGAGCTTCGCGTAGATGCTGAGATTCTCTTCGACCGTCAGGTCCTGGTCGCTGGTCAGCGCCTGCGGAATCACGCCGATCATGCGGCGCACTTCGTTCGGTGTCCTTCGCTCACGTCGTGGCCGCCGACAATCGCCTTGCCGCTGGTGACCGGGATCAGCGTCGTCATCATGCGGATCAGCGTGCTCTTGCCCGCGCCGTTCGGGCCGAGCAAGCCGAAGATCTCACCCTCAGCCACCGAAAAGCTCACGCCCTTGACCGCTTCGAAGTCGCCGTAGCGCTTCACGATGTTCTCGACCGCAATCGCACCCGCGCGGCACTCTTGCCGTCGCCGTTGATCGCCGGACCGTGTTGAGCGGGCGTGCTCATTGCTTCACCAGCTTGCTCTTTGGGATGTAGACCTCAGCCGTCATCCCTGGCACAAACCTCTCTTCCGGGTTGTCGATGAGCAGCTTCAGCCGCACGGTCTTGATGTCGCGCTTGCGGCCGCCGTTGATGTCGCGCTGCGTGGCAAAATCGGCTTCAGCTGATTTCGCGATGACCTTGCCCTGCGACTGTTGCGCCGCTGGGCATCACGACTCGCAGGCTGTCGCCCAGTTGCACCGCGTCGGCCTGCGTTTCGGGCAAAGGCGCGTAGACCCATGTCTGCGTCAGGTCCATGACGGTGGCGATCGTGCCGCCAGCCGCCAGCACTTCGCCCTGCCGGGCCGCCAGCACGTTCACCTTGCCGGTAACGGGCGCAAGCACCTGCGAATAACCGAGTTCAACTCCAGCCTGATCGGCGAGCGCGCTTCGCGTTCTGCCACAAGGCTCGCGAGTCGACTCCACCGTCTGCGCGCTGACACTTCGCAAGCAACTCGTGCGCCTGCGCCTGCTTGCAGCGATGCCTCAGCAGCCGCGACATTTTCCTTCGCAGTTTGCACCGCGGCCTGGGCTGCCTGCAGGCTGGTGATCGCTTCGTCGCTGAGCCTGATCGCTCATGATTCCCTGCTTGGCCAGCGCCACAGTGCGCGTGGTGTCCGCCTGCTGATGGTCCAGCAGTAGCCTGCGCCTGGCAAGCGCCGCCTGCGCCGCACGCACCTGGGCCTCGGCATTGATCGTCGCGTTGCTCGTTTCTCCGCGCGTCTGCCGCTCGGTCTCCACGGTCTCGCTGAGCTTCGATTGCTGACTTGCAACTGTCGCCTCGGCTGCCTTGTGTGCTGCCTGCCAGGTCTTCACTCTCAATCACAGCGATCAGCTCGCCGGCCTTGACGGCTTGCCCTTCATGGACGTTCAGCGTCTGAATTCGCCCCGGAATCTTGGCGCTCACCAGCACTTCGTTCGCATCCACGGTGCCGATCAGCTTGAGGTCGCCGGAAGTACGTGCGGTCACCAGATACCAGATAAGCGAGCCCAGCGTAAGCAGGCCCAGAATCATGAAGACTCTATTTCTTGCGTTCATTCGCTTCTCCAAAAACTCAGCCGATTCCCGGCAGCTCCGGCATTGGCGTGTCGGCCAGCACGCGCGCTGCAACTTCCGCTCCATGGTCGCGATCGATGAAAACCGCCTTGCCCAGAAACTCCACCACCGCCCTGCGCCGCGCGCGAGCACTTCCGGTGCGAAGCGGGTCAAACGGCAAAAGCAGCTCGCCATACCGGGGCACTGAGAAAGTAAAAAACATTGGCTCCCAGCGCGGCCAGGTGAATCTGCATCCAGTCCGCTTCAATCAGTTCGCCCGACGAGATGCCTTCGCGCACCATGGCCTGGTACATGGCTTGCAGTGGCGCAAATACGCGCTTGACCAGGATCGACAAAGCGCCCGACTCGCCCTGGCGCAGCCGCATCATCTCCTGCTGCATCAGGCTCTGAAACTCGCCTTGCGTCAGGATGCGGTCAAAGTGGTCAAGTGCAGTTCGCAACAGTCGCTCGCCCGGCGAGGCGTCGCCCAGAAAAACCGCCATCGAGCGATCGCGAATCTTGGCCGAAATCATCTCGAGCGCAGCGGTGTACAGGTTCTCCTTGCTGTCGAAGTAGTAGTAGAGCAGCGCCTTGTTGACGCCTGCAGCGGCAGCAATCCGGTCCATCCGCGCCCCCGCAAGTCCGTTGGCGCTGAACTCGTGCAGCGCCGCATCCAGAATTCGAGCTCGGGTCTCGGCTGACCGGTCGGAGGGGGCGTGATTGACCTGATCTGTCATGTTTAACTAACTAGTTAGTAAAACTAGTACAAAAACCTTCCACGTGCAAGAGCTTTCAGGCCTGCTGATGTAATCAAATATATAACTATTTTAGTTTCTTACAGTTACATTGAACTAGTCGATTAAAAGCTCCTTTGCTCTGTCAGAAGCAACAGTTTCAGGACAGTCGGCCGCCGTGTTTTATTGGTTCCGTGCAGGCATGGATTGAGATGGCCCTTGCGGGCGGCGGCAGAATCCTGCTGGCAGTTCTCGTTTGCATCTCGTTAATCCTGGCGATTCCAACTCCTGTCGTCGCACAGACTCAAACGACATCCGAGTTTTGGCCCACCCTCAACGCAAAATTCCGGTTGCACGACAAGTGGCGTGCACTCGCTTTTGCAGGACTAAAAAAAGGGGAGGAAAACGAGTATCAGCAATTGAACGCGGGGTTCGGAGTTGGACGCCAATTGAAACTTATTCGCAAACCACACCCCGAGAATGCCGATACAGACAAGGAACACACGTTTGTTCTGGGCGGCGGATATGAGCGGCTGCAGACGTTCCAATCAGGAACCATGAGCAACGAGAATCGCATGGCTCTGCAAGCCACCTCCGGTTTCCGCCCCCTCTCCAGGCTTCTCCTGTCAGACCGGAACAGGATCGAGTTCCGCTGGACCGACAGCGGCTACTCCACTCGGTATCGAAACAACATGCAAGCGCTCTATGACGTCATCATTCACGAATTTCATTTCAGCCCCTACGGGTCGGCGGAGTTCTTTTACGATGGCGCGAAAGGAGAATGGTCCCGGGAGCAATACACCGCAGGGATCGAATGGCCGATTGGGCACAAGATGACACTGCAGACCTACTATCTTCGTCAGAACAACGTCAGCAATCCGGAACATCTCAATGTTGGCGGCCTGACGCTCAACCTGAATTTCAAATGACGCCGGCGTTCGCACACCGCTTGGCACCTCCAGTCCGCGATGGCGCCGAAACTTTCCTTCATCGCATCCGCTACGCACGCGATTTCAGCCGCCAGACGAGTGCCGATTACGCAAAAAGATTCACACGCGAATCTGCATTAACCGGTGCGGACTCTTCTCCCTCATCTACGCCAGCCTCGGAATCCGAATCGAGGCCGGGATCCTCTTCTTCGGGTTCCCGCGAGAGAGCTTCCCCGCTGTCATCGTAGGTATCGTCACCGGCCCGACCGGAGGCGTCCACGGCGAGCGGCGGAGGCACGAAGCTCTCATTCTTCGACGGCTTCAGAAGCAAGACACCGCGAACGCCGGCGATAGGACTGATCCCCATCTTCACGCCCTCGCTGAGAAACTCTCCCGCCACGTCTTATCGGCGAGGCGACGTCCAACATGAGCCCAGACCCGTCCGGCGCGGCAGGCGAGAACAAGACGCTCCTGCATTACCCCTGTCTGATCTAGAGCAGAACTCGCTCGAGTGGCCTGATTTCGTGTCGCCTTGTTGTTTGTTCCGTGCATCTTACTGATGACGTCGTCCCACCAGGCGCGCATTCGCATGATTGACAAGTTTCGCGAACAGATCTCCGAGGCCCTGGATCCTGGCCTCTCTCGCCTTCGAGAATTCATAAAGCTGCGACCAACCAAATTTCCCGCGTTCTTGAAGGGAGCCCAGAACAATGAGGCAACTCGTCACGTGGCTGTCGGTGATCTTCGTGATCGCCGCAGTGTCCGCATCCGCACAGCAGCCTTCTTCGACGGATGCCTCAGCCCAGCCGGCCGTCGAAAAGGAGCGGTCGCCGTGGCTGCTCTTGCCGGTGCTTTCATCGAGCCCCAAACTCGGTACCTCCGGTGGCGGACTCGGCGCCTACATGCACAAGTTCGATGCGGATAGCCGCGTATCACTCTTCGGCGTGTCGTACCAGTACACATCCACAAACTCACAGATAGCCAGCGCGTTTGCGCGGACATCCTTCGGTGCCGATCACCATCGCATCGTGGCCGTTGCAGCGTTCGGGAATATCAAGAACGATTACGACGACTATCTCGGGACCGGCCTGCCACTGAAGACCGATGATGACCTGAGGGCCGTCGTGGCGCGGTATCTATATCGTGCGATAGGAGACTGGTTCATCGGCGCGCAAGGCAGTGCCGCCAACTACCAGGTGCTGGGCGCGACCGACGAAGACGAACTCGTGCTCGACACATTGGGCGTTCGCGGATTCAAATCAGCCGCGTTGGGTGCCGTGCTGATGCACGATTCACGCGACAACGAAGACATGCCCACGACGGGCTGGTTTCTGAATGTCAACAATCTGGCCTATAGCGAAGCGCTCGGCGGCCAGGCGTCGTTCAATGCCTATCGCGTGGACCTGCGTGCTTTCTGGAAACACGGCGGCCGTCACGTGCTGGCCATACGCCAGAACAACTGGTTGACCAGCGATGCGCCAGTCGCGGCGGAGGCGACGGTGATCCTTCGCGGTTACAAGTTCGGTCAGTACCTCTCCCCCTAAATGTCCTCGCTCGAAGTCGAAGAACGCCTGTCATTCAGCAAGCGATGGGGCGCCACGCTGTTTGCCGGCACAGCTGGGTTATACGGAGAGGCGCCGGTCGCGCTCGAGCACACAATCTACCCGGACATCGGAGCGGGCGTGCACTACGTGATCAAGCCCGCAAATCATATGCTCGTAAATCTCGAGTACGCGCAGGGCCTCAGCGACAGCCGGGGACTCTACATGAAGCTTGGCTACGCATGGTGAATCATCGAAGTTGATTGACTGAGACCGTCCCCTCTCTGCTGCCAGTCAGCCAGATTCTTTCTCGAGACCCCAAATCGCCCGCCGCCTCATTTTCGCCCGCAGCCTTCAGGATCGAGCAGTCGCGGCCCCGGCCCCTGCTCGGCAAGCTTGTCCCACGGATTGCGCAGCGGACACACCTCGAGCGACAAGCACCCGCATCCGATGCAGCCGTCGAGCTGATTCCGCAAGCGCGTCAGGCGGTTGATACGGTCGTCGAGATTCGCGCGCCACCGCGTGGACAGCTTCTCCCAGTCCTCCGTACTAGGCGTTCGGCTCTCAGGAAGCGTCGCAAGTGCATCGCGAATTTCAGCCAGCGGCATTCCCGTACGCTGCGCGACTTTGATCACGGCCACACGGCGCAACACTTCCCGCGCGTAACGACGCTGGTTCCCGGTGTTGCGCCAGCTCTTGATCAGGCCCTGCGCTTCATAAAAATGCAGAGTCGAAACAGCTACGCCACTGCGCTGCGCAACTTCGCCGACTGAGAGCATCTTGCGGACTTTCGGGGACGCGGGCTGCTGCATGGGCGATTCTCCTATTGACCTCAAGTTTACTTGAGGTTCTATCCTCAAGCTAGTGGGAGGAGGAATTCACATGCAATGTCAAATCAAGGTGGGCGTGGTTTACGGTTCCACGCGGCAAGGGCGGTTCTGCGACACCGTTGGCTGCTGGGCCGCGGAACGCATCGCGGAAAAGGCTGGCTTCGAGGTGGAAGTAATCGATCCGGCAGCGCTCGGGCGCGAAGAGAATATTGGCGTGATGACCCAGCGCATGGAGCAATGCGATGCATTTGTCATCGTCACACCCGAATACAATCACGGCTATCCAGCACCGCTCAAGTCGCTCATCGATTCTGTGGGCACGCAATGGCACGCGAAGCCCGTGGCGTTCGTGTCGTACGGGGGAATCTCAGGCGGTTTGCGTGCGGTGGAGCAGTTGCGCCTGGTATTCGCTGAGCTTCATGCCGTGACCATCCGCGACAGCGTAAGCTTCGCTGCTGCATGGGAGCAGTTTGACGGCGCCGGCAAACTCTCGAGTCCCGAGCGCGCGCAAAGATCGATGGACGCGATGCTGGCCCGGCTTCAATGGTGGGCGCTGGCGCTGAACAATGCGCGTGCCGCAGTCCCGTATTCGCAAAGTGCGTAAGCGCGGATCCGCACGGTCGCAGGTTCACGGCTGAGTTGCTACACTGGGGCCATGTTGGATGAACTGGATTTCCGTCGCCAGGTTGAAAGCGCGCTCGACACACTCAAGAAGCACCTGATTGTGCGCGAGGAAGAAGACGAGGCTGGATTTGAGGTCGAAGAGCAGAACGGCGTGCTGAACATCGTCTTCGAAGAACCGGCGGGGAAATTCGTTGTCACACCAAACACTCCGGTGCGGCAAATCTGGATCTCCGCCCTATCCACCAGTTTCAAACTCGACTGGGATGCGACAGCCGGGTCTTTTGTGCTGCCCCGTACCGGTGAAAAACTGATTCCGCTCGTCGATCGCCTGATTGGTGAGAACGTGCAAGGCTGAATCGGCCCCGTGCCACATCGCGGTCACTGGCCTTCATACTTGTCTGGGTGCCCACCCGCGACGGGTTGAAACCCGCGTCATCGTGCGATTAGGAAGTGCGGGACGTTGGCGCCCCGCACTCATCACGACTTACTGCAGCGCGTAGATCGCCTTCAGTTCCCTGTCTGCGACTTCCTGAGGCAATGGTGCGTAGGAGAGCTTCTCCACTTCGCCTTCTCCCGACTTCACGATCCAGCTCAGCAGATCCTTCAGCACGGCGCGATTGGCCGAGTTGGTGCCTGCGGTCGGAATCAGCAGGTAGGTGAAGCTGGAGATGGGATACGCGTTCGCTCCGGGTGCGTTCGTAATGGAAACGCGGAAATCGGCAGGCATCTGCTTCACGCTTGCAGCGGCTTCCGTCACGCCGGCCGTGGATGCTGTGATCCAGTTTCCAGCCGCATTCTTCACCGCGCCGAAGGTGATCTTGTTTTGCAGCGCATAGATCAGCTCGACGTAGCCGATCGCTCCCGGCAACTGCCGCACAAGACCCGCAACATTCTCGTTGCCTTTGCCGCCAACGCCTACCGGCCACGCGGGCGAGGTTCCCTTCCCGGGACCGCCGGCCCAGTCCTTGCTGACTTTGCTGAGGTAGTCGGTAAAGATAAAGCTGGTGCCTGAGCCGTCGGAGCGGTGCACAACGATGATCTTCTGATCCGGCAGCTTCGCATTGGGATTGTCCTTCGCAATGCGGGCGTCATTCCAGTTGGCGACCTTGCCGAGGTAGATGTCGGCGAGGACGTCGGGACTGAATTTCATCTCGGTGACGCCCGGAACGTTATAGACCGGGACAACCGCGCCAAGCACTGTTGGAAAGTGGATCAGTTTGATCTTTGAAGCGGCTAGCTGATCGTCGGTCATCGGCATGTCGGAGGCGCCGAAGTCGACAAGCCCCTTCGTGACCTGCGTGATGCCGCCACCGGAACCGATGGATTGATAGTTGATCTCCACACCGGGATGCGCGGAACTGTACTCACTAAACCACTTGGAATAGATCGGGTATGGAAATGTCGCACCGGCTGCAGTCAACTTCTGGGCCTGGGCGGTGCTCAGGGCCAATACCAACAAACCTACGGCAATCAAGGCTTTCTTCACGGATAGCTCCAGGCAGGGTCCTGCCGTTCCCAATTCTCCAACGGCAATGTTACGGGCATTTGAATTGATCGCAAGGTTTTTAGGATTCTTGCATTTAACACTTCTTTAACTTCCGCTCTTTAGCGCAACCGGCGAATTTGCCTCATCATCGCGGCGCTTCTCCGCAATCTGCGGGAAGGTGAAGGCAAATGTCGTCCCGGAGCCAAGTTCGCTATCGGCGTGGATGCGTCCGCCATGGGCCTGCACGATGTGCTTGACAATCGCCAGGCCAAGCCCTGTTCCGCCGGCTTCGCGCGAGCGAGCCTTGTCGACACGATAAAAACGCTCGAAGATTCGCGTGAGGTGCTCTGAACCGATGCCCGGGCCAAAGTCCCGCACAAAGAACTCAACCTCGCTGCCTTCCAGTCGCGCTCCAACCAGTACGCGCTTCCCCGACTTGCCATACTTGACGGCATTCTCGATAAGGTTGCCGAAGACCTGGTTCATCGCGTCGGGATCCACCATTACGTGCGCGTCCGGCGCTCCAGCCCATTCCAGATCCACGCCTGAATCGACAATAAGGCCTCCGAGCGAGTCGATCGCATCGCGCACCAACTCGCTCGCGCGCATCGGCCGGACCGCCAGCTTGTAGTCGGGGCCCTCGACGCTGGCAAGCGCCAGCAGATCCTCCGTCAGCCGGTTCATCCGGCTCGCATTCTTGAGAATGACCTGCAGAAATTCCTGCGTGCTTTGCGGATTCGGATGCGGGTCTTCGATCAGCGTCTCGACATACCCCTGAATCGAAGTCAGAGGCGTTCGCAGTTCGTGGCTGACGTTGGCTACGAATTCGCGTCGCGATTTCTCTGCAACCTCGATGCGCGTCACGTCGTGCAGCACGGCAAGCGCGCCACCGCTTGGCAGTGGCGCCGCGTTGATCTCGAATATGCGACCCGGCGCAAGCGAGCAGGCTCGCCCCGAATGCACTTCGCCGGTCTCGAGGGCGCCGCGAACACATGCCAGCAGATCGGGGTCGCGGACGGAGTGAACCAGCGGCAGGCCGACGCGAATTTCGGTGCCGGCAATGCTCCGCATGACCGCGTTTGACCACCGCACCTGGCTCTCTGCGGTAACTGCGACCACTGCCTCCTGCATCGAATCGAGCATCGTCGCGAGTTCGTGCCGGCCGCTCTCAATCTCAGCGAAGTTCTGGCCGAGACGCTCCGCGGTCTGGTTCAGCGCGGCTTCCATGGCGCCGAGTTCATCTCCACCCGACTGGACAAGCCGGGCGCTCAGTTCGCCCTGCGCAATGCGGCGCGCAAACGCTACCACTCGCTGCAGGCGCGCGGTAACACCACTCGCGGCCCACGCCGCTAGAGGCAATGCCACCAACAGGGCAAGCAGACCTGCCCATAACGCATCGCGGGCGGCGCGGTGCAGCATGTCGCCGGCAGCGCGCTCCATCATGTGATGGAGAATGAGCTCCATCACAAGCGTCTGAAAGACGAGCAGAAGCACGAACAGCGCCATCAGTTTGATGAAAACTTTGCGGGTCAACAAAAATTGCTCCCAGCTGGCTCTGAGCTGATGCTGTCCTGGTGCGGTTTCTATTCAACCCTCGGGATCTCGAAACGATAGCCGGCGCCTCGCACGGTTTTGAGGTAACGCGGGTCCTCCGGGTCGACCTCAATTTTCTCACGTATGCGGCGAACGTAGACATCCACCGAGCGCGGTGTCACAAACCGGGCGTCCCCCCAAACCGAGTCAAGCAGATGATCGCGGCTGAAAACCCGGCCTGGATGGCGCGCGAGATAGTCAAGCAGCCGGAACTCCGTCGCGGTTGTCGTGGTGAGGCTGCCTCGCACTTTCAATTGCATTGCGTTGGCATCGATCACCACTTCTTCAAAACTGATCACAGAGGGAGTCGTGGGCCGCTCGAACCGGCGAAGCACAGCCTTCACGCGCGCAACGAGTTCGCGTGTCGCAAATGGCTTGGTAATATAGTCGTCCGCTCCGAGTTCAAGACCCAGTACTCGGTCGTTTTCTCCCGCACGCGCCGTAAGAAAGATGATCGGGATCGTCGAAAGTCCGGGGTGCGCTCGAAGTCTCCGGCACACGTCGAGACCGTCTCCTCCTGGAACCATGATGTCCAGCAGGAAGAGAGCCGGCGGCTGCCGTTCCGCGTCGGGGATAAGGTTGGTCGGGGTGTGAAAAAGGCGGGGTGAAAAACCTGCGGCCTCCAGATGATGCTGCACCAGCCGCGCGATGTCTGTTTCATCTTCCAATACAAATACGGTTTGGCTCAACCGGATTGCCTCTCGCCTGCGGCCTTGGGATTTAGGACTGCGATGGCCGCTGGGAATCGTTAACAGACTAATGCAGCGAGGCAAACAAATTGCAAACGTTTGATGAATTTGGCAGGGTCTGAACCCTCCCCACGGGGCGCAAATGCGCTTGACTGTCGAGCCAGTCTCTGCGAGACTTCGTGCGCGCATCTAACGTAGATTGTGCGCGCTATTCCGGGTTCCTCTCGCCCTTTGCCGTCCGGAAGCGGCATTCCCTTCAATCGGAGAAGCACACAACCCCCTCGATTTTCGAATCTCGAGTCGAAATGAATCCAAAAAACAGGAGGAGTGATGAAGAAATATTTGGCAGAGTTGGTCGGCACCTTCATTCTGGTGCTGTTTGGCTGCGGAACGGCCGTGGTTGCAGGCGATAAGGTGGGAGTTGTGGGCATCGCCTTCGCATTTGGCTTTGCGCTCATCGGTGCGGCCTATGGCATTGGCCCCATCTCGGGCTGCCATATCAATCCAGCCGTCAGCCTGGGCGTATGGACCGCCGGACGCATGAAAACAGGCGATATGATCGGCTACTGGGTCGGGCAGTTTGCGGGCGCCATCCTGGGTGCCCTGGTGCTCTCGATCCTTATCCGTGGCGTCGGGGGCGGTTACGACGTGGCCGTAAGCGGCCTGGGACAGAACGGTTGGGGTCCGGGCTACCAGGGCGAATACAACGTCACATCCGCATTCCTGTTTGAACTCGTGGCAACATTCATCTTCGTGGTCGTGATCCTGGGCTCAACACAAAAGGCCGCCCCGGCAGGCTTTGCCGGATTGGCGATTGGCATCACGCTCGTAGTCATCCACATCTTCGGAATTCGCATCACAGGAGTCAGTGTCAATCCGGCGCGCAGTTTCGGACCTGCGCTTTTCGTAGGCGGCAAGGCATTGGCGCAGTTGTGGCTCTTCCTTCTGGTTCCCAGTATCGCGGGAATCGCGGCGGGCCTGCTCTTCAGAACCCGGGCACTGGAAGCAGATTGAGTGTCCAAGCGGTCTCCAATTCGCATTGGATTTCAACTCTCCGTCGAATTAGAGGCCTGCACTAACAACATGCGTTGAAAGGGTCAGCGCATCGCTCTGATGCGAGATGAAACGCTGCGCTCGGTCCCCCCGGCACGAGCCATCACTTACCGTCCGCCTTGAGCGGAGAGGAGAGACGCATGGCAGATTTGGAACAGTTGAAACAGAAGTATTCCGGCGTAATCACAACCATTCAGGATTTCTCTGACATTGGTGCCTCTGTCGATCAGATCGATTTGGATGGCGACAAACTCCTGTTGAAAGCAAGAGTCCCTTCAAAAGTCGTTGCCAACCGCGTGTGGGACTCGATCAAGGCGGCAGATCCTTCCTACTCCGACCTTCACCACGAAATTGCGACGGTCGGCGCGGATGAGCAGTCTTACACGGTCCATTCCGGCGACAATCTCTCCAAGATCGCCAAGCGCTTCTACGGCTCGGCAAACAAGTACACCGGCATCGCTCAGGCCAATGGAATCGCCAACCCGGACCTGATCAAGGTGGGTCAGGAACTTAAACTGCCGGTACTTTCGTAGAGGTCGAGTCCAAAAAACGTCCGGGGCTCGATGATTTCCCTATGAGCCCCGGAACAATTTCAAGATCTCGGGAAGCAAATCATCACACTTTTCGTGCCTCTCATTGCGGACCGCTAAATGATTTACGCTGAATGCTGCGGGTCCGGCGAGCGTCATCAACCGTGCCCGATGGAGGATGCATGACGTGGACGATGCTGCTTGTCGGGCTGATCGTCGGAGTTCTTTCTGGCATCGTAGGTATTGGCGGCGGCATCCTGTTCGTGCCCGCGCTGATGTGGCTGGCGGGAATGAGCCAGCATAAGGCGCAAGGCACATCGCTCGGTGCGCTGCTCGCGCCGGTTGGCATCCTCGCCTTCATGGAGTACTACCGCAAAGGCAACGCTGATATTCGTGTGGCAGCGCTGCTGGCCGCCGGATTTTTCGTGGGCGGATTCTTTGGCGCTGCCGGTGCGCAGCACATCTCAGAGTTGTGGCTCCGCCGCATCTTTGCGATGACGCTTGTTGGCATCGGAGGCCGCATGTGGTTTGCCAACTGATCAGGCGTGCGCTTCATGCCCTCGCAATGAAGCGCAGTCGCACGTAGTCCGCCACCCAGTTTCCTTCTTCGTCGCGCAAAGCCGTCTCGAGCAGAGCAGTTGTGTCTTCCACAACCTTCTCTCGCAGCTCTTCCTGCACGCCTTCCAGCACGCCGCGTCGAAACGTTCGCAGCCACCCGCTCATTCCGCCTCCCGGCAACGGCGTAGGCCGCGGAATCAGGGACATCTGTTCGACCTTAAAGCCGTGCCGCTCGAGGCGTCGGGAGTAGCTCTCCGGCGTGGGGTAATAGTTCACCCCGTCTTCACGATCGCCAAGGCCGTAACGCACAAGCACGGCGGTCAGTGCAACGCGAATCGCAGCAATGTTGCCATGGCCACCCATCTCCGCCACGAATCGGCTGCCGGGTTTCAGCACGCGGTGAACCTCGTCCAGCATCGCATCCTGATTGTGCATCCAGTGAAGAGCGGCGTTGGAAAAGACAGCGTCAAAAACCCCGTCGTCAAACGGAAGGGACTCGGCGCTGGCGTGTTCCGCTTCAATCCACCGCTCGCGCGCTGCGGCGATCATCTCGGCGGAAGCGTCCACTCCCAGAACATTAGCTCCGGCATCAACGATGCGCTTGCTCAGTTGGCCGTCGCCGCAGCCAAGGTCGAGAATATACTCGCCGGGTTTAGCATCGAGCCATTCGAGAACGCCGCCTGCGAGACCGTGCACAAATCCACCGTGCTGCTGATAGGCCTGCGGGTCCCAGGTCTGTGTCGTCACATCGACCTCCACCGCTCCAGTGTGACCAATAGCCGCACATAAGGCAAAGTTATTCTATTTCTGATTTGTATAAGTAAAGTTTATGACTTCAACTTGTCCCCATCTGAATGGCAGATAAGGATCTATCCCTCCCTGGTCCCTGGTTGTCCCTAGTCTCCAGTCCCTAGTCTCCAGTCCCTAGTCCCTAGTCTCCTGTCCCTAGTCCCTGTCTTTAGATCGACTGCACAGGCAGAAGCGTCAGATCGTCGATGAGTCCGACCTCTTTTTGCACGAAAGGCTCGCCATAGCGCACACCGGCCAGCAATCCGTAATGACGCGCCTCGGCAAACGTTCGCTCGCGAATCTCTTCTTCAGGGACAAACAGGCCGCCCCCTGCGGATTGGTTTGCATACTGCGACTTGTATGCCATCAACGCCGTGTGGCGCTGCTCGATGAAAGGAGTGATATCAACCACGAAGCTGGGACGTACATCGGCGTACAGGCTGGCGTACACGATCTTGAACGGCCGGTGTGGTGCGCTTCCCGTCTCAATCTTTGCAAGGCCCGATAGGAAGCACGCTTCATATCCGAGGGTTGCAACGATCGCGTGATCCGGATGGCGAGCCTGCCAGTAGGGAAGAATCACAACGCGGGGACGCACCTGCCGAAGAACGTGAACAATCTTCTTTCGATTCTCCAGGGTGTTCTCGATCGCACCGTCAGGCAGATCGAGCGCGTCACGCCAGCTCACTCCAAGCAATCGCGCCGCTTCTGCGGCTTCGCGCGCCCGGTCTTCGGCGGTGCCGCGGGTTCCGGCTTCACCCCGGGTAAGGTCGAGAATTGCAGTCCGAAGTCCGCGCGCCGCCATCCGCAGCAGGGTGCCGCCGCAGGTCTGCTCCACATCGTCGCGGTGCGCCGCAATGGCCAGCACATCGGCTGGTCGAGCATCCGCGCCTGGCTTGGAACTCATATTGGATCAGTAGACGGTGTTGTTGCCATCGGTGTGTGCGTCCATGAAAGCCACATCCGATGCCGTGCCAGTCACTGTCACGTACTGGTTGTTGATCGATGAGCCATCCACGGTGTAATAGATGTACACTTGCCCGCCCTGGGCCACATATACCTTGTGCAGGCCAGTCACCGCGGCAATCCCGGTCAGGTCCCCGAGATACGGCTCGATCATTGTGACGGAGTTTGTACTGGTGTTAAACATCGTCAGGCACCCGTACGTCTTGCCTGTGGCATAGCGCTCGCCGTTGGTGCACTTCGTCATGCCGATCCACAGCGTGTTGTCGTCGGCGAGAAGCATGCGGCTTGGCGCTCCCGCCGCCCCATCGCTGATCGAAACCGGGTTTGACGCCGTGGCGGTGCTCGACGCGGTCCCCGCAAGATTCACGACCGTAAGATTGCCCGCGAAGAGCCCGTCAGGCAGCAGTTGCTGTCCCACCACATACATGGTCGAACTCGCGACCAACGCGTTGCTGGCGCCTCCGGGAATCGGAAGCGTACAGGTGCTCGCATTGCCTGCATTCGCGCAGTTGGCCTGAAGGGCCAGATTGGTTGGAAGCGATCCCGAGTGCTGCCCGGCGAGAAAGATCGTCGGAGCCACGGGCATCAGAGACACCGAGGAAGCCGAGCCGCCGCACTCCTGCCCGCAGTTGAGCACATAGGCGGTGCCGCCATCCGAAGAGAAAACGGCCTTGACGGGACGATCGAAGATCAGCGGGGTTCCGTACGCGTTCCCCGTGGTATCAGTTGCTTGGGGACTCTGCGCCTGGAGGAGGCACCAGCCGGGTGCGTTCTGCGGCTCGCAATCGACGGCCGCCTTCGGCCACGTGCTCGATCCACCGGAGTAGGCAACTCCCTCCGCGGCAGTCAGCTTGCGCGTGTAGTAAACGTAGTCGGAGTTCTGTACGAAGACGAGCGCCGTCGAGCCTCCGGGATTGACACTCACGCGGTAGAGACCCGGCAGGCTGAGAGCGTAGTTGCCGCCGTTTGTCGAATCAAGAATCGTGAGCACATGTGAGGACTGATTTGCCGCGAAAGTGAATTCCCTGTTGCGCGTGACAAAGATGCTGGAAGAAGCTCCGTTCAGCCCCTTTGTCGAGCCGCCGAGTTCTCCTTGGCGTAACTGATCGTGGTAAAAGAGCCGTCCCCGGAGCCGTAAACTGCGCCGGTCTGCTCCTCAGGCATGTTCTGGATGGTGATCGGAAGCGCACCCGAAAAACCCGTAATGCTGAATCCCGGTATCTTGTCGTTATAACTGTGGCGGATGTCGTAAAACGCGTCCACGAAAACCAGCGCGCCGCGAGTGGAAGGTGACGCGTTCTGAACAGCGATCAGAACGCGGTTGGTCAGGCCGCTCGGCGGCAGAACTCGTCCCGCAAAATAGGTCGTGGTACCACAACCTGCCAGCACAATCGCAACCACCAGGGCCCCGGCGGCGCACAACCAAAGACTTCTCTTCTTCAAAATCCCTTACCTCGATGGATAGCGCGGTCTTGCCGCGGGTCTTGATCGCGGCTGCTGCCGCAGCATGGTCACTTGACTGGCGGTTACTGCACTCTTGACCGGATGAAAACACTCATCGGCTGGCCGCTTCCTTCATAGCTTTTGACTCTCGAAGTATAACAAAGCAACCCGACTCGCCCGCTCAGAGTGCGCAGCTCACCGGCCCGCCGCTGAACAGCGACGCATTTTGACCGGCAATGCGGTAGCATGACAGATGAATGCCTCTATTTACAGACATTTTCGCCAACCGCCCGGTCCTTGCCGATGGCGCCATGGGCACGGTCCTCTATGCCCGCGGCGTCTTCATCAATCGGTGCTACGACGAGCTGAATCTCTCCGATCCAGGCCTGATCCTCTCGATTCACGAGGAGTACCTGCAGGCCGGCGCAGAGATCATCGAGACCAATACCTTCGGCGCCAACCGCTTCCGGCTCACACGCCACGGACTCAGCTGCCAAGGTCGCCGAGATCAATGCGGCGGGCGTGAAGCTGGCCCGCCAGGCCGTCGCGCACCTGAAGGAGAAGCAGGCCGGCGAAGCCTGGGTTGGCGGATCCATTGGCCCCTGGGCGTGCGGCTCGAGCCGCTGGGCAAGACCGGACTCGACGAGGCGCGCGCCGCCTTTGCCGAGCAGATTCGCGCCCTGGCTGAAGCAGGCGTGGATCTGCTGATCATCGAGACGATGCCGGCATTGAACGAGGCGCGCGAAGCCTTGCTGGCCGCACGCGAGACCGCTCCCGATCTGCCCGTGCTCGTGATGGTCACGGTCGACGACGAGAGCAATTGCCTCGACGGCTCATCGCCGCAACATGCCGCCGCACTGCTTACCGAGTGGGGCGCAAGCGCCATCGGCGTCAACTGCTCCACCGGCCCCACCACCGTTCTCACCGCAATCGAAGCGATGCGCGCCGCCACCACCCTGCCCCTCGCCGCGATGCCCAATGCTGGCATGCCGCGCGCAGTGGAGGGTCGCAACATCTATCTCTGCTCGCCGGAGTACATGGCCAGCTTTGCGCGCAAGGCGATCGCCGCCGGAGCGCAGATCGTGGGCGGCTGCTGCGGCACCACGCCCAACCACATTCGCGCCATGCGCTCCGCGATGCGCGCGATCGATGCGCAGGCCCGCGTGACGGCCTCCGGTGCACACCGAACAGTTGTCCACTGAGACGCCGCCCGCTCCGCTTGGTCAGCGTTCGCGGATCGGCTCTCTCGTCGAGCAGGGATCCTTTGTCACCCTGGTCGAGATCGTTCCTCCCCGCGGCATCGATTGCACGCAGCGAGATCGAAGGCGCGCGCCTGCTGGCGCAACTGGGCGTACACGCCATCAACGTGCCCGATTCGCCGCGCGCGTCGGCCCGCATGAGCGCGCAGAGCCTCTGCATCCAGATCCAGCAGCACACCGGCATCGAGACGATTCTGCACTACACGTGCCGCGACCGGAATGTGCTGAGCATCCAGTCCGACCTGCTCGGCGCATCGTCGATCGGCCTGCAAAAACATCCTCTGCCTCACCGGCGATCCGCCCAAGCTGGGCAACTATCCCGATGCCACCGCGGTCTTCGACGTCGACGCAATCGGCCTGGTGAACATCGTGCGCCGCCTCAATCACGGACTGGATATCGGCAACAACTCGATCGGCGCAAGCACCAACTTCACCATCGGCGTCGCGGCCAATCCCGGCGTGCCGGACATCGAGCACGAACTGCGGCGCTTCGCCTACAAGGTTGAGGCGGGCGCGGAATACTCGATCACGCAGCCGGTCTTCGATCTGCGCCTGCTTGAAGAGTTTCTGAACCGCATCGAAGGCTTCCGGATCCCGGTCATCGCGGGAATCTGGCCGCTCACCAGCCTGCGCAACGCCGAGTTCATGAAGAACGATCTGCGCGTCTCCATGCCCGAAGAGATCATGCTGCGCATGGCGCAGGCCGACACGCCCGACGCCGCGCGCAAAGAGGGAATTCTCATTGCACAGGAGATGCTCGAGGCGGTGCGCCCACTCGTGCAGGGCGTGCAGGTCAGCGCGCCCTTCGGCCGCTATATCGCAGCCGCTGAGGTCATCGCCAGCGTGCTGCCGCAGGCCGCAGCGGTCACGGAGTAGGCAATGCCATCGTTCGAAGAGTCGCTGAAAAAACTCGAAACTATCGTCGATCAGCTGGAAAAGGGCGATCTGAGCCTCGAAGACTCGCTCAAGCTTTTCGAGGAGGGCGTCAGCCTCTCTGCCGTCTGCAAGAAAGAACTCGACACCGCTGAAGGCAAGGTCCAGATGCTGGTAAAGCAGCGTGACGGATCGTTGAAGACCGAGCCGTTCGAAACCGAGAAAGACAAATCCTGACAGGCAGCAGATTTACTCCGTTGCGAGCCTGTCCTGCAGCCATCCGATCAGCTGGGCCGAAATCTCGCCAGACGACGCCATCCGAAATACAGGAATCCCTGCCGCAGCATCCTGCAGCGCTGTCTCCGCGTCGCCCTCCAGAGCGATCACCGCGTCCGCGGCCTTGAGAAACGGAACAAAGCTCGCTTTGAATCCGGTCTCAGTCCCGCATAAGACGGCGAGACAGATGTCCGGGCGAATCTCTTCCGCAACCCGATTCGACTCGTAAATGATGTTTCGTTCCCCGGCGAGTGCCGCTTCCATCTCGCGCCAGGGCAGCGCGGTTTCCGATGCGCTCACAAGCAGCGCGCGACGGGCGCCCGCGGCAAGAAAGCGAGCGGTGTCGGTTCCCTGCTCCTCTTGCCGTGCTCGCGCCGCAGGCTCTTCCCACACCGGTTCGATCTGTCCGTAACGGTGGTTCGTGATCTTCACAGCCGTCCAGCGAAAATCAGGAAACGCCGCAATCATGCAGCAGATCAGTGAGGTCTTGCCGACGTTTTTGCTGCTTCCTCCAACAACGATGATCGGCAAATGGAATTTCCTCAGATAAGACTTCGAACTTGTCGCATGGAAATATCTTGAAAGGTTACGGTCTTGCACATCTGCTGGAATGCATCGGCTTGTGAGAGGGCACGGCTTCAGCCGCGCCACAAAGGCTTATCAAAATCCATCAGGGCTTTAGCTCCGGAGGGGTCAATTTGAACTCGCAAATCTTCACGCAATAAACCGAAGGCAGTTTCCGTCGGCATCCTTGACATACATTTCGCGGCTACCCCATGTCTGATCGACGGGCGGCACATCGACCTCCACATTCTTTGCCGCGAACTCTGCGAAGAGGCTGTCGACGTTGTCCACCATCAGGTTCACAACCCCGCCTGCAACTCCATCCCCGCTGAATGAAGACAGGTTGATCCACACGCCGTCGCGCGACATACCCATGTAGCACGGATCCGCCTCCACGCCTTCAGGGCGGTGCGCAAACTCAAGCTGAAAGCCCAGGCCGCTTGCGTAGAACTCCACGGCCGAAGCTGCATTCGACACGTGCAGCAGGGGAATTGCACGACGGATCATAAGTCGCCTCCTTGGCGTCACGTCATCCAGACGGCTCACTCTGCTTGTCGTGGCCCTTTTCGCGGCGGGCCAGCCGGGAAAGCACCGCCTGCTCACGCAGAACCTGCCTGAGCGGACGGGCTGGAGTACCCCACATCACGGTGCCCGGTCTTTGACCCTCGTTTGTGATGGTTTTACCACTGAACACACCGGCCTGGCCCCCCAGAATTACTCCGGGACCCACATTAGCGTGTTCGCCGATGCCTACCTGCCCCGCGATCACCGCGCCGTTGCCCACGGTGCACGATCCGGAGATTCCCGTCAGGGCCACAAGAATCACATCCTCGCCGATATCGCAATTGTGCCCGATGTGGACCAGGTTATCGATCTTCGTACCGCGCCGAATGCGCGTTTCGGCCAGCGCTCCGCGGTCGATGGTCGTGTTCGCACCGATCTCCACGTCGTCTTCAATCACCAGCGTTCCGCGCTGGGGGAACTGCGTGTATGCGCCGGTATCGGCATCGCGCACATAACCAAATCCGTCTGCCCCAAGAACCGCGCCGGAATGCACCACCACGCGGTCTCCGATCGTGGTCCCTGGGTAAATCACAACGCGCGGATGAATATGACATTGTTCACCGATCCTCACATGCTCGCAGATCACGGCGCCTGCCTCAATGCGCGTGAAACCACCGATCTGCACATGCGAAGCCACGACTGCGCACGCGCCAACGATGACGCCCGGCTCGATCATGGCATCTATCGCAACCGCCGCCGAGTGGGCGATCCCGCTTGGCGTCAACGGATTTGCCAGAAGCCTCGCCGCTCTCGCAAACCAAAGTCGAGGCTGCTCCGTCTCAATCACCACTTTGCCTTCCGGATATGAAGCAGCAACTCCTAGTTGAAGCACCACTGCCCCGGCGTGGCCGGCAAGGGCCTCTGTCACCGAGTCCTCCGAGTCTGCAAACGCCAGGTCGAACGCACTGGCCTTCTCGCAGGTATTGACGCTCTCCACGATCCATTCACGATCGCCTTGAGCAAGGTGACCGCCCAGACGATCCAGCAGTTCCCCAATAGTCATAGGATTACTCCATTCGCAGAGTAACGCCTCTGCCTGCCGGGTGCCCCATCCATGCCGCAGTTTTATCGAGGCATGGGTGGGAAGCCACAGACGTCAATGTCTCGCCATCCTGATGGAAAACCACAACCCTAATTAGATTTGTCATCCTGAGCGGAGCGCGTTTGGCGCCCCACAGACGATCCATCGTCTGTGGGTAAGCGGAGCCGAAGGACCTGCATTTCCCAATCCAAGCCCAGCGAAGAACCAAGGGTGGGATACCCCGGAACTGTCCTATTGCAAACACCGACGGGTGCCCCATCCATGCCGCAGTCGCATCGCGGCATGGGTGGGAAACTATGAACCCCAGCGAACCCCGCCCACTCCGCTTTTCCTTGCGGAGAATTCCCTTCCTTCAGCGCAAAATGGAAGCTGGAGATGGACCCCGCTGAGCCACGAGATGCCAACCCGTGCGACACGTCGATACCGCAATGCGACATGAAATCGAAAAACTGTTCTCAAAACAACCCGTAAGTCCTTTGCTGAGAGGATTCTGCGGCTAAGTCCAATACTGAGAGGATTTTAGCGACACACCCCTCTCGTAACCCATTGAAAATAAGTAATTTCCTTACAGAATCCGGGGAGGGGGGTGGGTGTTTATCACGATATGGTACGGCCACGAAATGGCGCCATCCCCATGATCGGCAAGGCCGTGTCTCAATACAGCGGCGCCTCTCCCGGCGGCCGGGTCTTCCACCGCCGATGAATCCACAGCCACTGATCCGGATACCGCCGAATCCACGACTCGAGCACGTCATTGCATTTCTGTGTCAATGCAAGCACGTCTGCTTCAGGGTTTTCGCTCCGCGTGAGCGGAAGTTCCGTCCCGAAGTGCAGAACGTATCTCTGCTCCGCAGGCTCCCACAGCATGAAACCCGGCAGCACCGCTGCTCCAGTCTTGAGAGCAACGCGCGCCAGCCCCAGCGCCGTGCACGCCTGGAGTCCAAAGAAGCGAACGAACTCCCCCTGCGGCGGAGTCATGTTCGTGTCCATCAGAATGCCAACCGTATCGCCGGCGCGCATCGCCGTCAGCAACCCGCGTGCAAAGTCGTCCTTGTGCAGCACGCGATTGCCATGCATGCACCGGATGCCGTTCACAAAATCATCGAGCTTGCGATTGTCGAGCCGTCGGATCACGAGGCCCATCGGATGACCCATCAATGAGTGGTAAAAGCTCGACAGCTCCCACGCGCCCAGGTGTCCCGTCAGCACCAGAACACCCTTCCCGCGCGCCTGCGCTGCGAGATAGTGCTCCAGTCCCTCTGTGCGAATCCAGCCCTGCGTGTTGCGCGCGGTATAACGCGGCATGCGGCAGAACTCGACCAGTTGCCAGCCAAGATGTCGATAGACGCCGCGGAGCTTCGCTCTTCTCTCTTCGCGGGCCATCTGCGGCAAAGCAAGTTCGAGATTGCGCTCGCCTACGCGGCGCAGACGCCCAAGCCCGTGATAGACAGCCCACGCCAGTCCGCCGGCGAACAGTCGCGCCACGCCGCGCGGCATCCATCCCAGGGCGCGCACCACGGCCAGCACAAGCCAGTACTCAAGTGATTCTCGCATCGAGAAAAGCAAGAACAAGTGTAATCGGTCCGGCTCAGTGCGCGCCCGCTGAGATCAGGCCTGAACCCAACTGAGCAAGTAAAAAGGCGGCCTCGAAGGACCGCCTTTCATGGACGCATCTTCATGCATGGAGCAAGTTACTTGCCGTGCTTTGCCGCCGCAAAGTGCTCCGCGACAGTGCGAACAAACGGGACAGCGCCAGCCGGCACCGCGACGTTGCCCTTCAGCACATTGTCAAATTGCTGTGGGCCGCCAAAGTAGATCTCGGTGTCGTCCTTGTTCTGCGAGACGCTGGTGCCGTCGAGGCTGATGCCTGCAAACAGTCCCTTGTTGCGCGAATAGCTCAGCAGCTCCGCGTTCATCTTCCAGTCCGTCGCGGCCTGGCCTGCACGTCCCACTGGACCGGCAGCCGCTGAAGCGTCTCCGCCGATCTTGAACTTGTTCTTCAGCAGGTCCTGCATTCCGCGATCGTTCACCGCCACCAGCACCAGGTCCGTCGCCTGGCCTCCAATCTGGAATCCCCATGATCCACCCGCCATGCGAATGAACACGGGCGCGCTCCATCCGTGTCCTGTGCGGCAGGTCACCACGCCCTGACCGTACTGCGCACCGAAAACGAATGCGCCCTTGATCATGCTGGGAACGACCGCCACGCAAGTGGCCTGCTCAAGGATGTTCATGGGAATCGTGCGGTCCTTCGCGCCCATGACCTGATCCAGCACCGTCTTCGCCGACTCAAGACGATCCTGCAAATCCGTATGCGACGAAGCTGCAAATGCGGAGCAGGTCATCATGAAACTGAGGCATAAAGTAATACCCTTCTTCATCAACTGAATCCTTTCGAAATCCGCGGTCCTTGAAAGCGCGGGTGGTTGTTAATCAATGACACGACAAAGGCTCTTAAGTCGCGGAATAGCTCGGGCAGCATAGGACCCGGATCGAAACAGCATCCTGCCTCAGCCTACCGCACCCGAACCTCAAGGCACATCAGCGCGAGGCCCGAATCGCGATGCCCGGTACCCGACAAATCAACTGCTGGCGAAACCAGGTCGAGTTAAAGTCTGAACGGTGCGCGGGGCCTGGAGACGGCAGTTTCCGTCTCGCTGCGGCGAGACCAGCCTGTTTCTGACTCGTGTGCGAGAGGGAAGGCGCTCAGAGCGCAAAGATGAAAATACAAAGCGCGGGGTTGTGACGTGGGCGCAAACCAAAAAAAAGAGGAGTTCACAGGCATCACGCTAAACATGGTGCCTGGGAACTCCTTTCCCCAGATCTGCGTTGTTTCTAGAAGCCATTGTCGGTAATGTGCTGAATAAACACAACAGTACCAAGGTCTCGCTATTTTAGTAATCGCTTTGCTGGATACCTGGGTAACGTCTTGCAGGCCAAACGGCCAGGAACCCTCTGCTGTGACCGTTTGCTTTTTTGACGGATACCAGTCGCCACCACCGCGTCAGCGGCTTGGCCGTAAGTCATGCAGTATCATGGTATTCGGCCTTCGGGATGCTTCAGGCCATCGACTCGGCCATCGAGTCTTCAACCGGCGTGTATGACCCATGCAAGGCGCGCATGGACAGCTCAATGCGGTTCTCCGCCCCAATCTTGCGCATGAGTTTGCCAACGTGTGCTTTCACGGTCCGTTCCTCGATGCCGAGTTCCACCGCGATCTCGCGATTTGAACGCGCAAGCAGAAGGAGCTTCAGTACCTGGTCTTCGCGAGTGGTCAAGTGCGGACGCGCACTTGTCAGATTCGCTTCCTCACCCGAAAGCAGCCGGTCGATGAGCTTCGAGAGTAGCTTGCGGGGAGCCCAGATCGAGCCCGAAATGACGACTTCGAGCGCCTCCCTGACCATGCGTGGTCCTGCCCCCAGGTCCAGGTAAGCGCGGGCGCCCGCAATGATCGTCTCTATCACGATGTCATCGTTGCTGATAGGGCCGATCACAACCATGCGGAGGTTCGGACGCTTTCGCCGCAATCCCTCCAGTACTCCAAGCCTCTTCGTTGACGAACTCCAATCGATGACGAGATATTCAATGCTCGGATCCGCGAGATGCTCTTCGAGCGTCCCGACAATTGGATCTAGAGGCAATTCCCCGGCCTTGGGATAACTGTCAAAAATGCTGATAAGGCCTTCGAGCCGCATTGGCTCGCTGGCAACTACGCCGACCCGGATAGGAACAGGATTATGAATTGCGGACATCGATACTCCCTTGCTTAATGAGTCTTCGACGATACAGCGTACTTAATGAGTCTGCCTTGCTGTCTCGGCTTGCCGCCGGGGTGCAGCCCGCAAGGGCGGGGTCTTCACCTTGCAGTACTATCCCCTGCTGATTCTGACGCTTGCCTTTCTGGAAGATACGGTTAGCGTTCCTGGCAAGCACCTCTGAGAACAGTATCGGGCAAAGGAACTCATTTGCGTAGGCTTTCACTTGAAGTTAGGCTCCGTTGCCTATCTCCAAAGTCACAAAGCCCGCCCTTTCAAGCTCAAACATCGTCCAGGAAGCGCTCTTCTTGAGGTAGTTTCATCACCGCGGCTGGATTGGTGCCAGTCGGCCGCAGGTGTGGAAATCGAGTTGAGCCCAACCCTGGCAGGCCTTTCCGGTGCGCTGGTATGGTCGAGAATGTGCCCTTTCCTGACCTACCGTTCCTTTGCTGGTCCGTAATCGGATTTGGCAACGCTTCTGAGGGATTCGTCTGAACTGCCCATCAAATCGAAAAGGACGACGTCATTCTGCCCCGCATGCAGCCATGAGCCAGGCGTGAACAGCGTGAACTGCGGTCCCACGGACCAGAACCGCCCCAGTGGCCGGCCGTTGACCCACGCTTCGCCCTTGTGGACCGAGTGTGTATCGATGAACGTATCCGCTACTTCAGGAACATCCAATGCGACGTGATAGAAACAAGGCCCTTCGCAGGCCCCGGAAAGAAAGCGCAGCCCCTCGATCCTGTCCATCGGAAGCGAATAGATCTTCCAGCTCTTCGGCTCTTTGCCGCCGATCGTGACCGTCCCGGTGATACCTTTCCGCTCACCCCGAATAACCTCTGTGAAATTGACCCGCCCGGTGTTCTCGACCAATATGTCCAGCGTTCCGGCGGTCTTTGCCACCGGCAAAGTCATGCGCGAAGTATCCAGCCTTCGATCCAGGCTACCAACGAGCTTCTGATTCAGGTACACCTGTGCGTAATCGTGAAGGCCGTCGATCGCAAGCTCACCCCCGTCTCCCGCCGCAAGCTCGGTGCGGTAAAGAATGTACCCGTACGCTTGGTTGAGGTCTTCCATCGTCAGGAGCGTTGAGGATTCGACTGGCTTTGGCAGATTGCTCCACAATGACGCGCTCTCCATATGCGTTGAAAACGAATACTCACGCGCAGGAGAAGGTGAAGGAACGTCAGGCAGAGATTTTCCGGTGACGCGTGCTATTGCATCCCGCATTGCATAGTACTTCTTCGTCGGCTGGCCGCTCTCATCCAGTGGCGCGTCGTAGTCGTAGCTCGTCGTGTCCGGTTCGTAATTCTTCCCGTTGCTGTTAGCGCCATTCATCCAGCCGAAGCTGGTGCCACCGTGAAACATGTACATGCTCACGGAGTAGCCGCTGCGAAGCATCCATTCCAGCTCCGACGCTTCGCGTGCTCCGTCGGTCTCGTGATGCTTTTCTCCCCAGTGATCAAACCAGCCTGCCCAATATTCGCCGCTCATGAACGGGCCATTCGGACGAGTTGATTTCAAGATGGCAAAGCTCTTCTTCGCCTCACCCGATCCGAAGTTGATTACCGCGGGCAGTTCTGGCAATGAGCCCTTGGGAATTTGCTTCCCACCGTCGGCCGTGTACAGCACACCGGCAGCCATGCCATTCTGCTCTAGCGCCTTCTTCACTGCCTCCATGTAGGCGTGGTCGTCGCCAAAAGAGCCGTACTCGTTTTCAACCTGGATCGCGATGATCGGGCCGCCATTGCGAAGCAGAAGCGGTGAGATTTCTTTTCCGAGCCGTGTAAACCAGCGATTCATCGCTGCGAGATACTTTGGATTCGAACTGCGCAATACCATGGAGCGATCCTTGAGAAGCCAGGAAGGGTAGCCTCCAAGCTCCCATTCGGCGCAAACATAAGGACCGGGCCGCAGAATCACATTGAGCCCCTCCTGTTGCGCTTCGCGGATGTACTCGGCGACATCGTTCTGCCCGCTGAAGTCGTACGCTCCCGGCCTCGGCTCGTGGACGTTCCAAAAGACGTACGTCGTGATGGTATTCAGACCCATCGCGCGCGCTTTGCGAAATCGATCTCGCCAATATGCACGCGGGACCCTGGGATAATGCATTTCTCCGGAGATCACTTGATACGGCTTTCCGTCGAGCAGGAACTGGTCTCCAGAAACGGTAAAGGTGTGAGGAGAAATCGCCGTTGTCTGTGCCGTCGCGCCGTTGCACGCAAAACGCAAAACGCAAAAGATCAGAGCGAATCGAAAAAGAACTCGTGTCATTGCATCAACCCCGCACTGACTGACCCCGCAAATAAGGCCAGGTTGTCTAAATATCCGCTCAAGGGCACGCACAGTGTAAATGCGGGTCAGATCGCCTCAGTTCCACTCTCGCCACAGCGCGACGCCGCCCAGCAGGCCGGCTTCGTTGGACACAATCTCGATATTCGGGCCGGGTGTGAACTCGATCTTCTTGGTGTTGCCGCCGCCAAGATAGAGATGATCCCAGTTGAATAGCTTTGCCGTCTGGTCGATGGCCTCTTGCACCAGCTTGTTCCAGCGCTTCTTGCCGTACTTGTCGAGTCCACGGCGGCCCAGGAAGTCCTCGTACTCCCTCCCTTTGCGCCAGGGATGATGCGCCAAGTTCAAGACCAGGACACAGCCGCCCGTTTGTAAAGAGCGAGGAGCCCAAGCCGGTGCCGAGAGTCAGAGCAAGCTCCACGCCATCACCCTTGATGGCTCCGTAGCCCTGAACGGCGGCGTCATTGGCCACGCGCACCGGCCTTTTCCACCGTTTCTCGAGCTCTGCCTGCAGCGGGAATCCAACCCATGCGGGATGCAGATTGGCGGCCGTCCACGTTGTCCCGCGCTTGATCACGCCAGGAAAACCCACCGATACACGATCAAATGCAGACACCATGCCCTTCAATTCATTCAGGGCCGCGAGCACCAGCTCGGGCGTCGGCACGGCAGGGGTCGGCAGGCGTTGCCGCTCGCTGACGGGCTTGCCGGCATTGTCGAGAAGCATCACCTTAAGCCCGGAGCCGCCGATGTCAATGCTCATCGTGATCGGGTTCGAAGACTTGGCAGAATCGTTGCGCGGGGGAGTTGTGGTTTTGAAGGCTGGAGTCGTCATCAGCAGGAATTGTAATGCCTTTGGCCTCTCTTGCGATGAGCCGCACGGGCAGGCGAGCCCGCTGAAGCAAAACCAGGGTAGATGTATCCCGAAGCCAGGAAGCCCGAGTCGACGCGACCCTCAGGGAGCGGCGATCTTGAAGGGCAATCAACAGGACATAGTAACCCTGGGTTTGCCTTAAACTGAGATCTGCCTTCCATGCCTGTCTACTGCGAAGTCGCGCTGCCGGTGCCGCTGGACCGCACCTTCACCTACGCGGTCGGCGCAGACCAGCGGCCCACGCGCGGGGCCGCGTCATTGCGCCATTTCGCAACGAGAAGCTCATCGGCGTCGTGACGGTTTCAGATGCTGTGGCCCCGACAGATTTCGACGCGCGGGAGCTTGAAGCGGTGCTGGATGACGAGCCGCTTCTCAGCGAACATCTGCTGAAGCTCGCCGAGTGGATCGCGCAGTACTATCTTGCGCCGCTGGGCGAAGTGCTGCGCGGCATGCTGCCCTCTCATGGCCGAGGTGCGGCGCACGGTCTACTACCGCATCACCGATCTGGGACGCGATGTCCTTGCGGGGAGCATCGACGGCGAGATCAAACGAGCCGCAATTCGCGCGAACAAGCAGCTCGAAACGACATGATTCGGTATCTGGAGAGGAACAGGATATTGAGCACCGCGTACTCGAGCGGCTGACTTCAGGCGAGCCGGTCAAGGTCTCCACGCTGCGCACCGCGACGGCCGCCTCGCTGCCGGTGCTGGCCGCGCTGGTGCGCAAGAAGTGGATTGCGCGCGAGAACCGCTGCGACCGAGCGCGATGCGCGGCGCACGGAGCGCTTCGCTGTGCTGATTCCGGAGACGCGCCTGCCCAGGCTGACGCGAGAAACAGCAGGCGATTCTCGCGGAACTGGCGGCGTGCGGCGGCGAAATGCCGCTGGCAGAGTTGCGCGCGCAGCGACCTGTCCGTCGTCGACGCTGCAGACGCTGGTGCGTCGCGGCCTGGTGCGGATCGATGAGCGCCCGGCGGCGTTTCGCCTGGGCGGCATCGAAGCCGCGTCCGCGCCCTCTCGCGCTGAACGAGCCGCAGACGGACGCGCTCGCCTCCATCGTGACTGCGCTTGGGGGCTTCCATGCCATTTCTGCTCCATGGCGTGACAGGATCAGGGAAGACCGCGGTGTATCTGGCCGCCATGCAGCGCGCGCTCGATCGCGGCCATGCTTCGATTCTGCTGGTTCCCGAGATCGGGCTCACACCGCAAATGGCTGGGCTGCTTGACGCCGCATTCGGCAGCGCGCGTCGCACTGCTGCATTCCGCGCTCACACCGGAAGAGCGCAGCGAGCAGTGGCGGCGCATCCATCGCGGCGAAGCACCGATCGTGGTTGGTACGCGCTCTGCAATCTTTGCGCCGGTGCCGAATCTCGGCCTGATCCTTGTCGATGAAGAGCACGACCAGAGCTACAAGCAGGAAGAGACGCCGCGCTACAACGCGCGCGATGTGGCGGTGATGCGCGCCAAACTGGCCGACGCGGTCGTGGTGCTCGGCTCGGCGACACGCCGTCGCTCGAGAGCTGGCAGAACTCAGCGCAGGGCAAGTACACGCGCATCGAGATGAACGACCGCGTGAAAAATCGTCCACTGCCAGAAGTCGAACTCATCGACATGCGCCGCGAGTTTCAGGAGACCGGGCAGGAGCAGCTCTTTTCGCGCTCGCTGATCGAGCAGACGCGGCAGGCGCTCGATCGCGGCGAGCAGGCGCTCATCCTGCTCAACCGCCGCGGCTACTCCTTCGCCGTGATCTGCCGCGCCTGCGGGCAAAAGCTCGAGTGCCAGAACTGCGCAATTGCTCTCACGCACCACAAGCCGCCCGCAGACGACGCTGGCATCGCGCGCGCCGGCCAGCGGCTGGAGTGCCACTACTGCGGATTCAGGCGCACCGTCCCCGCGCGATGTCCGAAGTGCGACAGCGAACACCTCTACTACCTCGGCGCCGGATCGCAGCAGGGCGAAGAGCGGCTGGCAGAGATCTTTCCCGGCGCGCGCATCGGCCGCATGGATCGCGACACGGTGCGCGGCCGGCACGATCTCGAACACCTGCTGGCGCGGCTGCACTCGGGCGAGATCAACCTGCTGGTCGGCACGCAGATGATCGCCAAGGGCCACGACATCCACGGCGTCACGCTGGTGGGTGTCGTGGGCTGCGATCACGCGCTTTCGATGCCGGATTTTCGCGCCGCCGAGCGTGTCTTCCAACTGATGACGCAGGTCTCAGGCCGCGCAGGGCGCGGCGATCTGCCGGGGCGCGTGGTGGTGCAGACCTACTATCCCGATCACTATGCGATTCTTGCGGCCAGCACACACGACTACGCCGGCTTTGCCGAGCGCGAATTGAAATATCGCCGCTGGATGCACTATCCGCCGTTTGGCGTGCTGGCCAACGTGCTCGTGCAATCGGAAAAGCTGGAAGAAGCAGCCGGCTGGTCGGCCGACATTCGGCAAGTGGTTTCAGAACGATCTGCACCAGACGGGGTGCGCGTGCTCGGCCCCTGCACCGCGCCGATTGCGCGCATCAAGGGCATTTACCGCTTTCACCTGATTCTGAAGGCGGCTTCACGAAAATCGCTGAATGCGGCCTTGCGTGCCGCGCTCGCGCACGCGGACGCAGAAGGAATCCCGCGCAGAAACGTCGTCATCGACGTGGATGCGCAGAGATTGATGTGACAGCGGTTATGCGTGCGAAGGGCGGGTTCCAGCGGCGAGATCAACTCTTCGGTGCGGCGCCTTCAGTGAGCGTGTGCAATTCCTTGCCAGGCTTGAAGCGCACAGCCTTCCCCGGTGTAATGCTTACCTCAGTGCCGGTGCGGGGATTGCGTCCGATGCCCGTCTTGCGAGCCCGAACGCTGAATACGCCAAAGCCGCGCAGTTCGATGCGCTCGCCGGCTGCCAAGGCCTCTTTGAGGCCCTCAAACACGGTGTCAACCGCCGCCTCGGCCTTTGTGCGGGGCAGGCCTGTGCGCTCGATCACATGATGGACGATGTCTTGTTTAATCAAAGCGGTCACCTCGCTGGCGCGACTGTTTTCGACTGTACCACGCTCTACCGGATTGATGGTATAGGTTTTGCGTCAATTTTGAAATGGAGGCCGGGGCGGTTTCGGCAGTTCGGGAAGCGGCGGACCTGGCCAACCTGCGCCCGGATCCCTCCGTAACGAGGTCGACGCACCCGGCCGCACCACGGCTTCCCGCACAGGAATCGGCTGCCGTTGGTTCATCGCGCCGGCCGGGAGACAACCGCTCCGCTGCACCGTCTGCCCCAGCTGACGCGAATTATTTGTTGCGACGAATACTGACGCAGGTGCGTCTCTTTCAGTAAGCAGGATGCAACTTACTTGGCGCGCCCTGGTTCCCCGCACGAAAGAGCGAACAGGGCCAGTGCCCTTCCCAACCAGACCAACGGCCACTTGGCCCGATATTGAAAGGATCAATCAATGAAGCGTTTGGCATCTGCAATTGGAATTCTGGCGCTGGCCGCTCCCCTGGCCTTCGCACAAACTTCAACCTGGGTTCCCGACAAGGCGCATAGCGGGGTCGATTTCTCCATTCTTCATATGGGTCTCGCCAAAGTGCGCGGGCATTTCGGCAACATTGGTGGGAAGATTGTCTGGAACGACGCGGATATCACCAAATCTTCGGTGGATGTCACGATCGATGTGAGCACTGTTGACACCGGCACCAGTGGTCGCGACGCAGACCTGAAGAGCGATCATTTCTTTGACGTAGCGCAGTTCCCCACCGCGACCTTCACCAGTACAAGCGTTGCGAAGAATGGCAACAAGCTGACGGTGGCCGGAAACCTGACCCTCCACGGCGTCACCAAACCGGTTACGCTCGAGGTGGACGGCCCCACAGGTCCCGTTCCGGGCATGGACCACAAGCCGCATTCGGGATTTTCAGCCACAACGACCATCAGCCGCACGGCGTTCGGGATCGGGTCGAAGATGCCTGCGGCGGTCCTCGGGGACGACGTTCCGCTCACCATCGATCTGGATGTCGCCAAGCAGTAAGTGTCCGCCTGGGAATACAGTCGCCTCGGGACTTCATTCCCGCGCAAAAAGCTCGGAATGGGGGTGGTGGATTCGATGGCGGGTCTAAAAAATGAGATTGGACAGGAGCGCCCCTTTTCCAGTGTGGAAGAGGAGGTGTTCCTGAACCTTCTGCGAACGTCAGATTGTCTTCACCGCGCCTTTCAACGCAGAATTCGCAACCGGGGCGTGACCTCGACGCAATATAACGTGCTGAGGATTTTGCGAGGCGCGCTGCCGCAAGGGCTTACCTGCTCCGCAATCGGCGAGCGCATGATCACCGAGGTGCCGGACATCACGCGACTGCTGGCGCGCCTGAAGGCGATGAAGCTCATTCGTCAACAGCGCGACAAGCGTGATCGACGAGTTGTCTGGACACAAATCTCCGCCTCTGGACTTGAGTTGCTTCGCCAGATGGACCCCGAGATTCAGCAAAACCCAAGGGATCTGCTCGGCCATATCAAGGAATCGGAATTGCGTGAATTGATTCGACTGCTGGAGGCGGCGCGCAAGAGTTGTCTCAGCACGCAAGCCCCAGTGAGCTGCACCGGCGAGACAGGCCAGGATGGAAGCTGCGCTATCGTCCCGGAGACAGTCAGTCGCAAATGAGACGCGGCGAAGCCGCAGCCCCGAAATTCAAAGCATCCGCGCGTTGTTTCACTTGAGGAACGAGCGAAGGGCTTTTATCGAGCGACAATTCTCTGGGCTACAGCAACTTCATCCGTGTCGGTCTTGATGATCTTGTTGTGCAGGCAATAGAGGGCCAGTTCAAGCCGATCAGAGACTCCCAGCTTATCGTAGATCTTGCGCAGATAATTCTTGATCACCTGCTCCGTCGTTCCGAGCTGGAACGCGATCTCCTTATTGCGCTTGCCCTGTGTGATGCAGGTAATGATCGCGGTTTCCTTTGGCGATAGCCTTGGCTGGGTGCGCGGGCTCACCAGCGCTGCGGCTTGCGCGCGATAGGCATCGATGACCCAGTTGACCGCCTGGTTGTCAATCCAGGTTTCGCCGGTCGCGATGCGGCGCACGCAGCGGACAAGCAAATCAGGCGAGATAGAACGAGAGATGATGCCACGGACGCCGCGACGATAGAGTTCCACAGTCTGACCTTCGTCACTGCCGACAGCCTGGACAATCAGCTTAAGGTCCGGTGCGACTCGCAACAGTTCTGGAATCACATTGGCTGTACCGGCAAGGAGCCCGCCTTCGAGGAGGACAACATCGGTAGGGTGGCGTTCGATTGCCGCGCGCAGATTCTCGAGCGAGTCAGCCTGCGCGACAACGCGAATGTCATCTTCGAGCGCAAAGATCTTGCGAATTCCGACTCGGTAGATGGCCTGAGAATCCGCGAGAATGATTCGGATCGTACCTGGTTTAACCGGTCCGTCCAGAATCTCGCCGTCGGGTGTTTCGTCCAAGAGTTCCATAGATAGGTGGATGCCACATCGCCAAATTTGGCTTATTGCTCCACGAATCGGTACTCGTCGATCGTGCAAGCAGCCTGATAGTGACTTTGGCTTATGGAGCAGCGTACCACACGTCCACGACACCGAACTAACACATCCTGGGGAGTGCCAAGCACACTTCCGGGCATCCTCAATGAAAAATGGATATCCTCTCCGACACTGAGTGGACCGTCCACCTCAAAAAGAACCCCGTTGGCCGAGACATTTCGCGTAACGCCCGGAAGCTCTTCAAGGCGATCGGTGAGCTCCACCGGCAGCGAAAGCGGAAAACGTACCGCGCATCTGACCTCTTTGAGGAAGGAGCCGAGTTCATCTTTCTCGCGGCTGGGAGAAGAGCTTGTTTTCGTTATTTCCATAAGATTCCTTTTCCGCCCTAGCTATCCAATGCAATGTATACAACTTTTATGCTAATAAGACCTAGAGCACGAAAGTTTTTCTGTAGTAATCGCTCAGGTAACTCAACTGCAGGGACTTGCATTGAGCTCAGCCCTCGTTGAGCTCCGGCGCCGGATAAAATGCGGCCGATCCGCCCACCCATTTCTGGTCCTTGTTGTGGTCGACACCCATCATTTTGCCTCGTCCAAGACGAACCAGTGAGATCGTAGGGGTCAGTTTTCCGTCGCCCGGCCAGAGATAGAGAATTCGAATTTCCGCCTGGGTCATGCCATAAGGCGTGTCGATGGTTGGCTCAAATCGCATGCGCTGCTGTAACAGGTAATCCCGGCGCCGTTCGCGCGGGATCGCTTCGAGCTGAGCGCGCGTTGGCTCAAACTGAATCCCCTTTCCCGCGAACGAGAACAGAGGCTTGAGGAGAAGTTCATCGTATCGTGTCTCCCTACCGCTCTCTGAAGGCAGAGGCACGCCGGCATCAGAAAGGCTCTCACGACCCGGCCCGTCAAGGAATTCATCCAGGAAAACGGCTGGCGGCACAAGATCGCGAGTGGCTTTCAGTCGCGAAAGCCACGGTATCGAGAACTTGCTGACCAGGAAATACCAATTGGGGTGGCCGGCCCACTCAACATCCCAGGAATAGGTGAGATCGAAGGGAAGGCGGACATTGCGAGCGATCAATTCATCGGCTATCGCCCGATTGTAGATGCGATGAATGGGAACAAGCTGACCCGCCGTATTCCGGTAATGGAGCTTGTTTTGGATGGGTTGGACCGCCGAAATATCAACGACGGCGATTCCGAGCCGGCCTGCAGTGATTCGAAAATCAGGCAACGTTTTCTGATTCTCTGGATCCACCTCGGTGAGAACCACATTTTCAGGAGCATGGTCCCCAAGTACGGTCCGTCGCAGGAGCTCCCAATAGCTGTCCTCCTGGAGTCCCCCCAGGTAGGCATTGAGTGTTGCGGGCAAATTGAAGGCGTCTCGATAAGCGGCGCAAAGTACGGCCTGATAGCCGAAAACAGATGGAAACGCCTGTATCTCCACAAGCTTGGGGACCAGCTCGCCCCTCCCATTGCGCACCAGGGCGAAGTCAGCAGTCAGAAAGTGCGGGTGAGCAGTCTCGTCGGGAACGCAGTAGCCCTCGGGGATGGCCTGACGAGCTGCAGCCAGATACGAAGAATTTGCGATAAGTCGGTCGACGAGGTCCGCGCCTCCGCTCGCCAGCGTTTCAAGGATCGAAGAAGGAATAAAGACGGGTGTCTCCGCGACACGGAACGCGACCCTTGCGTCGCACCGCTCCTCGAGAAGACCGAGCAATGCAGCATAGCCCTCTGACGTGAACCTGTCATTGAAGCTGCGACGAAGTGCACGAATCACGGAACCTCCTCATCAGGAGCAGTTTATCGCTCCGTGGAAGAACGGTGTCGCATTTAAAAGCCTGAGAGTAGGAGCCGCAAACCAGCCATGCGCCCGACTGGCAACTGAATAATCCGGCGGGTAAGTTACCGCCTGAAGCAAATGCTTACGAGTTATCGGACATCTGGGTCCGGAAAACGTTCTCTGAAAAAAATCTTTCGACTTTTCATTACTTTTGTTGTACGCGTTTGCACCTTTTAGGTTAGTCTTTCCTGTAATTAAAGTTGTTCATCCATGGGGTGTCTTAAATGACTTCGTTGAAAGCTTGCGGTGTCGTTCTGTTGGGGACGTTTGCAGTAAACGTCGCTTTTGCCAGCTCTCCTATTATCGTGCCTCCGGCTCCGAGGGACCAATTCAGTTCACCGATCATCGTGCCTCCCGCACCCAGAGATCAGTCCAGCGTGAGTTCACCGATCATTGTGCCTCCCGCACCGAGAGATCAGTCCAGCGTGAGTTCACCGATCATCGTGCCTCCCGCGCCGAGAGATCAGTCCAGCGTGAGTTCACCGATCATTGTGCCTCCCGCGCCGAGAGATCAAGTCCAGCGTGAGTTCACCGATCATCGTGCCTCCCGCTCCGAGAGATCAGACGGCGTAACCGAATGAATGTTATACAGTAGGCACATCCTTAGGGGTCCAGGGTCTGACGCTGATAAACTCAGTCAATACTTCTGTCGATAAGAATCTGGCGGGAGGCTGATTTGACCCTGGATACCAAGCTATTTATTGCCGGCCTTATTGCGGAAACAGCCGTCGTAGCTTTGTCCCTATTCAGGCGAATCTATCGCACCCTTCCACTATTTGCCGCTTACCTGATCTGGAGCCTGCTCGCGGATACAGGAGAGTACCTGCTCGTCCGCCTGTTTCCCCCTACAGCGCTTCATCCCAATAATGATCTCCGCATCTATACGATCGGCGCGATCATAGACGCCATCTTTATGTTTGGTGTGCTGCTGGAGCTGTCTATGTCGGTGCTTCGCCCCATGCGCGCATCTCTTCCGCGCTGGGTAGCGCCGGTCATCGGGTTCTTGATCGTGTTGATTTCGGCTGCGATCTGGCCTTTTGCAAAATCTCCCGGATTTGAGCACATAGTCAATTTGAGCCGGCTGCAAATTCATCTCCAGTTGACGCTCTCTGTCCTGCGAATTCTCTTCTTCCTCGCCTTGGCTGGGCTCAGCCAATTGCTTTCCATTGGATGGCGCGACCGTGAGTTGCAGATCGCCACTGGTTTCGGCATCTACTCCCTTGCCACTCTGTCTGCTTCCCTGCTTCACACGAGCCAGACCGTAGGGAACGCGGCAATGGATATGCAATACCATGTCCTGGATCAGATGGCGAGCGCAACTTACATCTGCTCTATGATTTACTGGTGCGTCTGCTTTGCTCAAGAGGTGCCGGAGAGACGGGAATTCACGCCACAGATGCAGAATTTCCTGCTTGCTATGGCCGGGAGCGCACGCAGTACCAGGATCGCGCTGACACACACTGCTGAATCCAAAACAGAGCAGGCCGGTAAGCGCTGAAGGCTGGAGAGCACTCATCGTCCGCGCCTCCAGAGCGTTGTTCCTCCCAAACACGAACATTTCATGGCACTTTCCGAGGGATATCCGTGCGCTCGAAGGGTCATTTCGGCGCTCAAAAGTGGCATTTACGGATAGCGCAGGTTACTTTACGTTACTCATGTGACTAGTTCTGCTGATTACCTCAGTCGCAATAAAGTTGAGGTAGTTTGAGAAAAAGTTCGCCACAACTCTTGAGTTTTCTGGTAGTAGTGGTAGTGACGTCGAAATACTGTTCGGACTCAAGAGTTGATTGGTAATGGTTACTATAGTCCGGACTGAGGGCTAACGATGATCTTCCCGTTGCTTCAAATCGCTGCTGTTGCTTTGGTCGCTCTGTACTTCGGTCGGTGGAGAGCCAGGGTCCGTCGTCGCAACAATCAGTCGTGGGAATCGCTACTGGCGAGGCTTCGGCCTGATTGGAGTGCGCGGGAACTCAGTGATCAGTTCCTCTGGAAGGAGGGGCTGAATGCCACTCCCGAAGATACCTGGACGCGCATGCAAGGTCCGCATGGGCTTTGGGTCATGTATCAAAATGCAAAAGTAATGCTGGAAATGGCCGATTACGCCACGAGGAATTGCGAGAACGTTGACCGCGTGCTGGTCGAGACGCTGCGCAGCGACGCAATGCAGATTCGAGTCTGCGTGTTGATGGCGCTCGGGCAGTACGCGTTCAGCCACGCAAGCGAAGGTGTTCGCGTGAATGCATTCCGCGCGGCCTCAATGTATACCGGAATGGCGGCGCGCATGACGCAGCTTCTGCAGGAGAATGCCGCAGTCCTGGTTCCGGATTTTGTGGCAGCGATGTAACGCGAGTTGAAGATCAGCAAAAACCCCGGCTTCGGCCGGGGTTTTCGCTTTTGGCGCTCGTGTTGTCAAACAGGATTGGATTCGAGGAATGCGTTGATCCGCGCGTATTCTTCTTCGCTGAGACGGAATGTGAGGGCCGGCGCGAGGCCTTCGACCTGCTGAGCGCTGCGGCCGCCAACGATCGCTGCGGTGATGGCGGGATGGTGGAGCGTCCATGCAACGGCGACGACGCCGGGGCTGACGTTGTGGGCGTTGCCGATCTCACGCAGCAATTCGACCAGGCGCATATTGCGGCTCAAGCGGGGCTCGTTGAACTCGACAGCGCGGCGGCGCCAGTCGTCGGCCGGAAATGCGGCGATTCGCTCCGCGGTCATCTTGCCGGTAAGCAGGCCGGAGACCATCGGCGAGTAGTTGATGACGCCGATGTTGTTGGCCTGAGCGAAGGGCAGGATCTCCTCTTCGATGGCGCGGCGCAGCATGGAATAAGGCGGCTGAAGGCTGGTGATGGGCGCGATCTTCTGCGCGCGCTTCATCTGCTCGACATTGAAGTTGGAGACGCCGATCCAGCGAACCTTTCCCTGCTCCCGGAAACGCGCCAACGTTTCCCAGCCCTCTTCAATTTCTGCTTCCGGATTGGGCCAGTGGATCTGGTAGAGATCGATGGTGTCGACGCCGAGGCGGCGAAGGGAGCTCTCAATTTCTTCAGCGAGCGACGCGGCCCTGAGTGAGCGCCAGATGGTGCGATCCGCGTGCCAGCGCATGGAGCACTTGGTGAATACAAGCGGCTTGTGGCTGGCCGACTTCAGCGCGCGGCCGACGATCTCTTCAGAGTGGCCGAGGCCGTAGATGGCCGCGGTGTCAATCCAGTTGACGCCGAGGTCGAGGGCGCGGTGGATGGCGGCAATGGATTCGCTGTCATCCTGCGGTCCCCAGGCGAATTCCCAGTTGCCGCCGCCGATAGCCCATGCGCCGAAGCCAATCGGAGTGAGGTGAAGGTCGGAGTTGCCGAGGGTGCGAAGGTCAGTGCTTTGCGGTGTGGTTGTCATGGCCGTCTCCTGAATCATAAGTGCACGGCAACGACTTTCGCTCTCCCTCGCAAAGAGGCCCGCTGCTAGCCGGGCCTTTCAGTCAAGTTCTCGATCGACAGATTGGCCACCTTGAGATTCCCAATCGTCAGCTCATCGATTCGCCCTTTGCGGATGGCGAGACTTCCGATAGCGATCGCTCCGATGGCGAGGAATCCGACCGCGGTTGCGCCGACGGCGAGACCAACGAAAGCCGCTCCAATCAGCGCGGAAGAACGGGATGGTTTTCCTGGCGTCTTCATGAACGTGATTGTAGAGCCCCTCATCAACTCATCTCATGAAGGAAAGTGAAAACTCAATCCGTTGTGATTCGGTTCCTGAATAGCCTGAAGACAAACCCCGATTTGCTGTTCGGATCTGGTGTTTCCGTCGCGTACCACATTGTGAATTCCAGCCCCCCCTCCCCGGATTCTGTAAATAAATTACTTGTTTTCAAACGGTTACGGATGGGGTGTGGCGCCAAATTCCTCTCAGCATTGGACTTAGCCGCAGAATCCTCTCAGGAAAGGAGTTACGAGCCATTTTTGAGGGCAATTTCCGACTTTTGTCTCGTATTGCGGTATCGGCACTTTGCATGGAGCGGTGAACAAGCGCGTCTCCGGTCTTTGTTTCCAGTTTCCATTTTGCGCTGAAGGTGGGGAATTATCCGCAACCGCGGAACCGCTCAAGTGGCGTTGAGGCCTGCGCCAAGGGTGGGAAACTCCGAACCTTAATTGGGGCCGCCTGCGTGGAATTAGAATCTGCGCATGATGTTTGCCAGGCGGCTTCGCGAGGGAGTCCGGCGCGGAGAGATCACGTGCAGCGTCCGCATCTGGATCCAGCCCCGTGTGAAGGTGGGCGCACGATACAAAATGGAAGAAGGCGAGATCGAAGTGGACTCGATCGAGCAGATCGGGTTCCCGGATATCACTCCAGAGCTGGCGCGCGAATCAGGCTTTCTCGGCGTCCTGGACCTGCTGAAAGTAGCGAAACACGGCAGAGGCGAGAACATCTACCTTGTCCGCTTTCACTATTTGCCTCCGACGACGCCGAAGAAAGCGCAGTCGGGGTCGAGGTGAGGCCCGGTGTCCGGAGCGAGATTCTCGGGATTGAAGTGCCGTGGAATCCCAGGTCTCAGAAGCGAGACATCCGCGCCGGTGGCGTGCGGGGATGTTGATCAACCAGTAATTGACGGTTGGGCGGTGATACGTTCGAAGACGGCTCGGGGCAATGGCAGTTGCGGCCAATGCCGCATCAAAGAATTGATCTCATCGCGGCGTCAGAGGCGTCTGTCGCCCTCAGCTACAGCAACTCCGTGCGAGGTAGAGTTCGCGAGAAAGAGAAGCGGGAGCGACTGAATGGAGAAGTATGCGCGTCACTGTATCGCATAACAGTCGGAAAGAGGAGATTATGCGGTCTGTCGATCGCTCATTTGACGATCTATTTAAAGGCTTCGGAACTGTGACGATACAGATCGTGAATGAGTCGAGGAAGTGGACGGGGAGCAGAATGGATTTTTCTTTCGACGCGAAGATGGGGATCGTCAGCACGCCGATTAAGGGGTTCGTCGATGTGACGGATAAAGACGTAACGGTGGATGCAGATCTGGGGTGGCTGGAAAGACTGTTTCCCGCAAAGCAGACGCAGGCAGCACTCGAAGGGCGAGTCAAGGGGTTGCTGACTTAGGAATCTCCTGAACACCAAGTACCCAAAGTAATAAATAGAATTGAGATCACAACATCTAGGGTTTGAAAACCCATTCCGCCTCAATTCATTTTCGAAACCTTTCCGCTCGCAAAACGAGAAATGAGACGGCGTATTACTACTTCAGGCAGAACTACTAGACAGCGTCTAGGCCCATTCGGATCAGCCTATTCGGCAGTTGCGGTCGGATGGTCACCCTCAGAATTAGCACAAAAATCTAAGCGTGATTTTAGGGCACTCATGTTATTGAACTTGGAGCGCATTCGAGAAGTGGGCATCCAGATTGCCAAGGCGCAGGTTCAGGCGGCGATGAGGAAATGGCCGTCGCGCATGATCTGTTCGGTGACGTTTCGCCGTTTGCGCCGGTGGGGATTCGAGCCAGATGTTGAAGCCGAGTCCGACGACATCGATGTGGGTGCCGGAGCGCCAGGGGGCGCCGGTGTGTTCGCCGTAGGGGTTGCCGAAGGCGATGTGGATGCCGGGGAATTTTTCGTCCTGCAGGATGTTGCCGATGACGCGGTCGATGCCGAGGTTGGTGCCGATGGCGAATTCGCCGACGCGGTCGGAGTTTTCGTCGGTGTGGGTGTAGGCCCAGAAGTCGGCTTCGAGCTGCTTGTTCGTCGCTGGAGCAGGAGACGATGCGATTGCCGGCGATCTGAATGGTGAGCGGAGTATCGGCGAGCAGGCCGTAGCGCGCGCAGAGCCAGTCGCCGACGACGCCGTCGACGACAAAGGTGCCGTTGACTTCGCCGGGCGAGGTGAAGCACTCGCCGCCGGGGAGATTGCCCCACTTTTCAGGCGAGATGATGCCGGAGGTCTTGAACCACTTGTAGCCGGGATTCATGTCGGCGGTAATGTCGGTGCCGGCGGCGGTGGTGGCGCGGATGCGCGTGGCGCGGCGAACGCGTTCGAGGACCTGCTGGGAGAGCCGGTCGACGAGGTCGAAGTCGGCGCGCATGCCCTGGCACATGATTTCCGGCGTGATGTTGACCATGTGAGCGTGGCGCATGTGGCGGCGGTTGACGACGTCGGTCATCTGCATGCGGGAGTGGAGCTCGTTGGGCTGCACCTGCACGGCGAAGATGGAGACCTGCGAGGTTTCCATGTCGGCGAGGACGGCGGCGGGCATGTCGGCGAGCGGACGCGGGGCGAGGTCTTCAAGAATGAATGCGTTCCAGGTGCACCCGCGCTCGGCGAGCTGCGCGGCGAGGGATGCGGCGATGGGCTCGGTGACGCGGTCGGTGATGAGCGTGACCTTCTCGTCAGGCGCGATGCGCAGGCAGGTGGTGACGGCGGAGCGGGCGCCGGGGATGAACTCGGCTGGGGTAAGCGAGCGAAAGCAGGTGAGTGGAGGTTTGGGACATGCGGCGAAAAAGGGCTCCGTCGGGGGAATGCAGTGTATGTGTCCAGCGTAACGGATTGACGCGAGACCGTCACCTGCCGGTGTGACCGAGGCCGCGGCCCTATTGCTGTTCTTCTGCCTCCTGCACGGGAACCCATGTTTTGTCCGGGTTGAAGCGCTCCATCTTCTCGAATTCGTCGAGGCTCTTCGGCCCAAGATCGTTCTCGTAGACAACGCCGTCCTGGCTGACAATGAAGGTTCTCACACCGGTCACGGCGTACTCTGCCGGCGCGGCCACAAGGGCAAAGCCTCCGATCATGACACCCTTCACCACGTAGTCCATTTCGCCGAGCGGCGCAGCGGGACCCTGTCCCTTCAGAATTTTGAAGAAGTAGCCGTGGTACGGATCCGCGCCGATGGTGTAGCCCTGTTCAATTGCGCGGGCAATCTTTTCGCCTATGGGACCTGCCCAGGTGCCGTCAGAGTCTTGCCAGGCCAAGCCGTCCTGAGTGCCGGGAGTGCTGATGATGCGCTGGGCATATTGGTTCACGTCGTAACCCTGGCGCTTCCGAAATGCGTAATCGTATTGAGCTTCCACGTAGCCGTGACAGATCGAAATGGCGTCCAGTTCATTGGCGCCAATGCGGCGATAGAGGAGTTCCTGTCTGGCCTGCTTTGGCGTCGAAGGACCACTTGTCACCGCTCTTCACAATCGGTACAGGGAAGGGCCAATCTTCGTTGCCGACGAGGAGGAATGCGCGATTTCCGGTTTTTGGATCGATTGAAACGCTCTTCTTTTCGTGTGCCTCGGTGACGAAATCCGCGGCGTGCTTTCTGTCCTGCGCGAATTCACCGCTGAAGACGACATTCTCGCCACCAGTCCCAAAAATCTGAATAAGCGCAGCTACGTCGAACTTTTCCGCCGCATCGATCAGCGAATCGGCAGCCTGCTGTGGGCTTTCGAAGGCTCTTGACCGCCGTGGCGGCTGGAGTGGCAGGAGCGGAAGCTTTTGCCGCTGGAGATTGCTGCGCTGAGACGAGCAACGACGCACACAGACACGCACAGGCCATTGCGCCGACAATCAAGAGTCTCCGAAAGCGAATTCCATTCGGAAAGGTCAGTTTCGTATTCATAGCAGTGCTCCCGTGAACACTTCCGCGCGACATATGCCGCTCACCTGCGCCCTCCTCCACCTCTGCCTCCGCCACCGCCACCGCGACTGAAGCCTCCGCCTCCCGGGACGACATGCTGGAGGAACCACGACTGCTGCTGCTGCGCGCGCTCGATCCGTTGTATCCCCGTGAGCCTCCGCCAAAGGCGTCCCGGTTTCCGCCGCCGCTTCGCGAGAGATCCCGGCTTCCTATGCGATCCGCTCCGCCTGCGCCGCTCCTGTTGCCGAGACCGCCTCCACCTGCACTATTGCCAAGTCCAGCGCCGCCGGAACGATTGCTCAAACCGGCTCCGCCTGCCCGGTTGCCGGCAACATTGCCGCCCTGGCGGCCAAGCTGTTGACGGGCGCTTGCCTGACGGTTGGCGAGCGAATCACCGCGTGTCGTGCCCCCAAACCTGTCCGCGGTTGCCCGGTCCCGATACGGTGCGCCACCACGATGTTGAGGGTTGTGCTGCCATCGATCACCGCCACCGCCTGCCGGCAATTGCGATGGGCGATTGCCGGCTCCGTTTCCTCCGGCTGGTAATTGCGAGGGGCGGTTGCCAACTCCACCCGGGCCGCCTCCACCTGCCGCTCCGCCATCCGCCAACTCCTCCAACGCCGCCGCTCCTCCCACGCCACCAACTCCGCCCGGGCCACCGATGTTTCCCCGATTGCCCCTCCGGATGGAAGTTGAGAGGGACGGTTGATGTTCGCATTGCGATTGAAGTTGTTGTTGCGGTTGATCGTGATGTCGTTGCCTCCCCAACCGCATCCGCAGCACCAACCGCCGCTCCAGAACGCTCCCATCATAACGCCGACACCGAAGGAGATGGCCACCCCGGCCGGCGTAGTAGCCAGGCCGGCGGATAGTAGATGGGCGGATACGGATAGATAGGCGGGCCCATACACGATCACGGGATCGTACGTAGGCACGTACACGACCTGCGGATTAGCCTGCTCGACAACGATGACACTCTTGCTTTCGACGACCTTGGTTTCCACCTTCTGCTGCTCGGTCGATTTCAGGTTGCCATTGTCCTGCGCCTTCTTGCGCATCCGCTGAACGGCATCCATGACATCGCCCTGCTGCGCAAGGAACGCGTTGCCTAAATCCGTGGTCCACTGAATGTCGTTTGCCAGGCGGTTTACCACATCGGGAAGGGCGGCCAACGCCTGGACGCTTGGGTCCCAGGGCTGTTTCGCCACGGCGTCAGACAAGGCCTTGTCCTTCAGATTCTTGTTTTTCTCCAGCCACTGCTGGAGCTGAATGATTTCAAGAGGATACGTGGATGCCGCGAGGGTTTGGGCAAGCAACGGGATCTGGATACAGGGCAATCGGCGCTACCAGGGAATCGAGTTGCTCGGGCGGAATTTTTGCAGCCTGGGTTGCCGGGCGCGGAAGCAGGCGCCTGCGGTGGGGGCGCCTGAATTGCGATGGTTTCGCCGGGCAAGACCAGAACAGCGCAAAGAGTCGCGATCAGAGATCGGAACGTTGCGCCAATTCTCTTCGGATACATGGACACATCTCCCTGTTCGTACAAAGGAGTGCGGCCCGTCAAACTCTCGAATCTACAATCCTCGGGTTCTTGAATGACAGAGACGTACGCCCGATACACACGCTAGACCATGCTGCTCTTCGAGTCTGCTGTCAAAAAATACAGGCGGCCTCGTCTTCCCGCTATTTCAGGAAAGGCAGGGCGGCATGCGATCAGTAAAAGGGAGCCGATGCCGGCCAAGTGCTGTTCACGACTCCTCCACCAACTTATGGATACGTCTGGCCAATCGGACGATTTGCGGCCAATCCTGGTGAACAAAGCTTTGCGCATGGGCCAGGCTGTTGCGCAGACTCTCGATCTGCTTGCCGGCACGACGCGCCGCACCTGGGGTTGGAATGCCGAGAACGGCCAGTACCGACGGATCTGACACGAGGATTTCAACCTTGTCGGCCAACTGAAGGCAATCGATTAATCGGCACTTCTCCTTGCGGCGTTCACGTTCAGCGAGTAACTGCGTGGCCTTCTCGATCCTTTGTTGCGATAAGAGCCTATTCCAACTTTCGCCCGGCCATTTTCGCCGGATTCGTTCTGTGAACTCCAGCTCTGCGGCGGTAATGATTCCGAAAAGCCACATTCGCGCTGCAGGTTTATGAAAATCGATCCGCGAAATCACGCCGACTACAATCCCGAGCGCCGACACGAAGCAAAGGTCATGCCGTGTCAGGACCTCAATCACCTCTGCCAGTGGAGCCTCGGATGCGACCACTTGACTCGACACAAACTCCCGCCGACTTGCTTCGCAACTTCCTTCGCGAAGGTTTGCAGCCTCCACGAATCCGCATAAGATTCCTTCCTTGTGAAGGCCGGCGACTTCAATCCGCGCCACAGTCATGGCTTTGAGAACCTCATTCGCTGCGCCGCTGCAATCGAAGGAAATCAGGGGTTCGGCAATGTCCTGAGCAGTGAATGCGCGCTCGAGCACTCGCAGAGCACCTACGGGGAATGCTGACAGGCGCAAAGGAGCCACTGCCGCCACCGACTTCGCAGGGAAAAGACCTGCAGCAAACTTCCCCAGGTCGCGCTTCAGTCTCGCAAGAAGACGTGTGTCCCCTCCGTCAAGAACGTGAGCCAACTCATTCGCCTCTGCGGCGTACTCGCGAAGCGATGCCGGATCGTTCTTGTAGAGGTCGCGGCTCGTATCGATGAGATCAGCGAGTTTGACTGTCTTTGCTGCGGCAGAGGCCTTTTCGAAGTGCTCCTTCTCGAATGCGAAACGCGCTGCGCTATTGCCACGTGTCGGGTGACTGACGAATGTAAGTTCCGCGACCAGCCCGGCGACCTTTGCGCCAAACATGCGCTCGACATCGCCAATTGTGACGCCCGTATCTTCGACAATATCGTGCAGCCAAGCCGCCGCAATCGTCTCTTCATCATCACTGACAGAAGAAACGATCTGCGCCACGGATTTGAGATGCATTTCGAAGGTCTGCAGCGCGAGATTGCGACGCGCTGTTATCCGCTGGTGACTGCCATTTGCGAATAGCTTGGCGGCTTGGACCAGGTCGCTCACCGCGCCATTCTAAACTTTCGCCCAAAAGGGCCGCGCGCGAAGGAAAACGGAGCGAGGTGTTCTGTCATTTTGCGTGCGGACGGGCTACGCGGTACATTTCGGCAGCGATGCGATCGAAGAGGGCGAAGCGGTCGTCGCCTTCGACATAGACGTCAAAGTGCGACCGCCCAGGGAGGAAAGTAAACTCTGCGCTGCCGCCGAGGCGATCGAGCGTGGATTGCAGAATGTGGGCGGCGCCGTCGAGGTAGAAGGTGTCGTCGGTGCCGACGACAAGATGAATCTTGCCGTGGAGATCCTTGCCCACGGTCTTCCAATTGTCATTGAGGTATTGAACGATGTCGTAGTGGCTGCGCCAATAGGCAGCGATATTGGGGTCGATGTCGCCGGTCGCGCGGTTGAAGATCTGCATGGGGCGGCCATCGGGACCACGCGGGGAGAAGACCCACTCGAATGAGGCAAGCTGGCCGCCGTAATCGCCGAGGACGGATTCGAGACCGGAAAGCTGCTGCAGAGTGGCGCGGGGCTGACCGTGGACCCGCATGATCGGGCTTTGTGCGCCATCGGGGGCGCGATACATGTTGGCGTGCGGCGCATAGAGGTCAACTGTGCAGAAGGCGTGGAAGTCGCTCGGGTCAGGCGAAGTGGACCAGGTGCCTCCGAAGATTTTCGGATAGTGGGTCTGGAGCCAAAGCGTGGCCCAGCCACCCGAGGAGTGGCCCTGAAGAAAACGGCCGGAGCCGCGCGCATCCATGCGATAGGCGGATTCGAGGCTGGGGATGAGCTCGGTGGTAAGGGCCGTTCCCCACGGACCGTTGTTCACGGAGTCGGCGAATTCGTGGGTGCCGGTGGGGCTGCTCTCGTCGAGCAGGACCCAGATCATCTCCGGCATGTGCTTGTTCTTCATGCGGTCGAATAGCATGGGCGCGTACCGGGCTCGCAACGCCGGAAGTGTCCCGCCGAAGCCATGCGTGAAGTAGACGGTGGGATAGCGGGTCTTTGGATGGTCGTTATATCCCGGAGGCAGCAGGACCCAACCCCGCATGTGGATCTCGCGGCCCCAGAAGGCGGAAAGCACGGGACTAACGTGATCAATCGGTCTGAGATAAGGAAGCAAATCCGGCCGCTGGGCTAGTGGATCAGGCGGGTCTGGCACGACCTGCGCAAGGGTCAGCGACGGTCCCTGCGATGTGTCGAGCGGCAGAGTCAGAGTTGTCGTAGTGCTGACAAGATCGCCAGGGCCGCGGCCACTGTAGTTGTAGCTGTGGTGGACGTCGAGGACTGCCTGAAGGCGATACGTTCCAGCGTTCGCCTGCGACAGGGGCTTGGGGAAGGCGATGTCGTCAACATCAATGTCGATTCCCTTCCCGGGATCAAGGTTTGGAACTTCTTTTGCGGCGACGTAGACGGATGTGGGAGACATCATGTCCATGTCGACGGACGCAGCGTTACCGGAGTCCGGCGCCGCGAAGAGGAGCAGGCGCCCTGAGACAGGATGGGGGATTTCGCTGCTGAGCGAGACATGGAAGAAGAGGTGCTGGGTTGGCGCCGCCTGGGACTGCGCAAGCAAGGCGCATGCCGACAGTGCCGCAGCGGTCAGGAGCGAGCGAAGGAGGGAAAGCAGTCTTGAGGCGGGAAAGTATCGATTAGTCATTCGCGAACATGTCCGCGCTCTGCTGAGTGTTCATGCGGGCTTCCTCTCGGGCACGGTCATTGCGATGCCGCGGGCTCCTGCTGAGCCAGTTCGAGCAGGCATTGCGATTTAAGCCCAAAGGCGTTGGCGACACGGTTGAAGGTAGAGAACAAGGAAGCAACGTGGATGGCTTCGGCGATCTGCGGTTCGCCCCAGCCGGTGTGGAGCAGTTGCTCAATGTCCAGGCGGGAGATTTCGGATGAGCTGCGATTAACCTTTTGCGCAAAGGCAAGAAGGGCCTGTTCCGGACCCGAAAGCGAAGCGGATTGAAGATGACTCTCCTGGATGGCGCTGAGCGCTTCGGGTGATCCACCATGGATGCGGAAAAAGAAGCCATGGCTGTCGGCGCAGTAGGGGCAATCATTCTGAACGGAGACGAAGGTCGCGATCATCTCCTTCTGACGGCGGGTCAGGTAGCCGTCAGAGAAGATGAGGCTCTCGGAAAGGCCCATCATGTGGCGCAACAAGGGAGGGTGTGTAGCGAAGCACTTGAGGATTCCGGGAACATCCGGCCGGCCGAAGTGAGAGCGGAAATATGCGTATAGCTCGGCAACCTCACCGGAAGCATGGTCCTCCTCAATAACAGGAAGATTGGCGGGCGCAGAGGAACGCGGCGGTCTGGCAGCGCGCACGATGCGCTCATATTCCGGGAGATTCAATCAGGCCTCCGTCTCGAAATGCCGCAAAATCAGGGGATTCGAGGTTACCTTGCGGAACTCTACAGAATGGGTGGGAGAATGTCCTCCTCCTGCAGGTGGTCAGAAATATCGAACTATGGATGGACGGGACAAGGATTGGGGGGGCTCCCGCGCAGGATGAGGTTCAGTCTCTTTTCAGGTGAAAGAGGGTTGTAAAAGGGCATAGAATTGCGGACATCAAGAGATGCGAAGCCGTAGGGCGGATTTTGGGAGTCAGGTTTTTCCGCCTGGTGAGGTCGAACGGTGCAGCCGGCACTCGCACAAGCATAAGAAGCGCAGGGGACTTTCCGGAGGACTTCATGAGGCGCACTTGTGCCTTCTTTGCGATTGCTCTCTCATTCGCGCTGGCGGCGAACGCTGCACAGCGCGTGACGGTGGGACAGCTCGAGCGCATTCTGACTGAAGCGCAGAGCATGCCCGACAACGATCTGGCGGAAAAGCTCTCCGATCTTCGCCTGACAGAACGACTAACATCTGCGCGGCTGGCCCGGTGGCGGTCCGGGATGGCAGGCACGCGGTCGCAGCGGGCACTGCTGGGGCTCGCCGACCGGTCGGCCTTCCTCGATCCGCCAGCGGCGGAGATTCTGTCAGCGGCTGCGCCAGATCTGGCGGAACAGCGCAGGATCATGGGGCTCGGTGCAACCTACGTGACAAAGGCTATTCCGCAGCTGCCACGGTTCTATGCAACACGATCCATTACACACTTTGAGGATGCGCCTGGAAGCGGCGATGCGGCATCTGCAGATGGAGGCGGCTCACTGCTCGCCGTGAAGATTTCAAGAGCCACGGTGATGTATCGCGATGGCGAGGAGATCACAGAACCGGGGCCGGTGAAGGTGGAGAAGGCGATTACGCCGGATCGGGGACTGAGAACGTGGGGAGCATTCGGGCCGATTCTCGGGCTGGTTCTGCTGGACGCCGCGCAAAGCAAGCTCGAATGGGAACACTGGGAGCAGGGTGCGGGCGGACCGGCGGCGGTGTTTCGTTATTCGGTGCCAAGAGAGAAGTCGCATTACGAAGTTCGCTACTGCTGCGTGTCCACATCGTATGGACTGGAGAGCAGCGACTTTCATGAGATGAGCGCTTACCACGGGCAGATCGCTGTGGATCCAGTGAATGGAACGATCCTTCGATTGACGCTTGAGGCGGACCTTGGCGCGGATGATCCGATTTCGCGGGCAGCCGTCGCAGTGGAGTACGGACCCCAGGAACTGGGAGGGATGACCTACATCTGCCCTTTGAACAGTGTGTCTATTTCGGTGGCCAAGACGTTGCGCAACATGAAGGATTCAGATGGACGCAGCTGGCCAACGATGGGTCCGACGCAGATGCTGCTGAATCATGTCGTCTTTGAGCAGTATCACCTGTTCCGGTCAGAGACGCGTGTGCTGTCAGCAAGCGAAGAGCGCACCGCGGGTGTCGCTCCGGATGCGACGATTTCAAGCGCACAGCCCGCCGAGACAAGCCCCACCGAGGAGGTTCTTGCGAACGCATCTCAAGGGAAGGTTGCCGAGGCAACGGGCAGCAAGCCGGTGATTGATGCGGCTGCAACGGCTGATGAGAATGCGGAGATCAGCACAAGGGCGGCGACGGGATTGCCTGATGTGGCGGCGCGTCCGGTAGAGCAAGCCGCTCAGTCTGCAGAGACAAGAGATACGGAATCGAGCGAATTTACGCTGCGCGTTAACTCGCGGCTGGTGGACGTGAATGTGGTTGCAATGGACAAGAAGGGGAAGCCCATCGCGAGTCTTAAGCAGGGAGATTTCGAGATCTACGACAACGGGATCAAGCAGGACCTTCGCTCATTCAGCCAGGCGGATGTGGATCTTGCGGGCCAGTCCCCTGCCCCGGCGTCGACCACGGCAGCTCCTTTGCTGGTCGAGTTTTCAAATCAAGCGGCAACGAGTACGAAGCTCGGGGGCAGCCAGGGAAACACGTTTGTGCTGCTGATTGACGCCAGCAATCTGGCATATCCGGACATGGTGGACGCTCGGCAGCAGATGATTCACTTTCTGCAGACGCTCCCGCCAAACGAGCGTGTTGCTGTATACGTCAGCCGGTATCACCGGTTTCAGGTGCTTGAGGAGCCGTCGGCGGATCATGCGATGCTGATCGCGAGACTGCAGCATTGGAAACCGAGCCCACAGGACATGGCCAACGCGGACGATGAGGAGAAGCGTAACCGGCAGACTTTCGAGACAGTACACAGCCCCGAAGACATGTTGAGCGTGAACGGGAACTTCACGATGGACACATTCACACAGTCTGAGCCCCTGGATCCACAAATGCGCGAGATGGGAAGCAATCCTGGGCCAAATGCGCTATCGATCCTGGTGGATGTGGCGCGTCATCTGGCCGCGGTGCCGGGTCACAAGAGTCTTGTGTGGGTTACCAGCGATAATGCCCTGGCGGATTGGAACAAACTCTCTATCACGATTGAAAAGGGCAGCAAGTATATCGATCCCGCGGCGCTAAGGACACAGGAGGCGATGAACAATGCTCATGTGAGCATCTACCCGCTCGATGCCTCAAGGTTGGAGGGGGCGATGGTGACTCCCGAGATCGGCAACCGCAATGTGGAATTGACACCCACGTTTCAGCGGCCGCTTGGATTAGAAGCTCAGATAGAAGGGCCCGAGGCTACTGCAGGGCAGGACATGAATCCCTACATACAGAATCGCAACTTTGGGTCTGGTGGACGTCTCTATGCCCAGATGGAGCAGGACATTCATCCTATCCAGGGTGTGTTTCGCGAGGTTGCTGAAGCCACGGGAGGTCGTGCGCTGCGCCGATCGAACAACATGGTGGGACAACTGAACGGAGTGATTGCGGACGGTCACGCTACTTATCTGCTGGGCTTCTCACCAAGCCAGCTCGCAGACGGAAAATATCACTTGCTTACGGTGAAGCTAGTGGGGCGGCGAGATGTGACGCTTCGCTATCGCACTGGCTATCAATATGACAAAGAGCCGACAACGCTAAAGGAGCGGTTCAAAAAGGCCATCTGGCAACCCTCCGATCTGAGCGAAATCTCTGTGAAAGCGAGGCCTGTAGCGGATGCGGCGGGGAGTGCGCTTCGAATTACGGTTGCTGGAACAGATCTCGATCTTTCCCAGCAAAATGCTCTATGGACAGGCAAGCTGGACATCTTCATGGTGCAGCGCGATGAAGAGGGCTTGCGTGCCGCCGTCTCGGGAAAGACCGTGGGGTTGCGGTTGAAACAGACGACGTATCAAAGAGCAATCAACGAAGGGCTGACGTTCGATGAGCGACTCGAAGCCAAACTCGAGCACGGGTCGCTTCGCGTGATTGTTGTCGATGGAAACTCAGGACGCATTGGTTCGGTAACAGTACCGACGAATGCGCTCGAATCGAAGCCGTAAAGACGAAAAAAGGGGAATTCCCGGAGCTGGTCGGCACGAGACTGTTGACGAGCTGAAAATCGGGCAACAGTGCCTAGGGCGCTGAGCAAACGCATGAGCCCGCGCGGAGAAGAGAGCCGATACACAGGCAACGCCAAGCCGGAATTCTGCAATCTAACAAAGGGTCATAGAACGTATGGGGCCACGCTCTTAATGCAGCTTTTTAAAAGCTCCGTCCAGATACTATTTCCGGCTGAAGTGTATGACCGCTGCGAAATTGTTCGCGCATGGCTGGACAACTGACCATTGAAAGATGCCAGTGACGAGTCGCAAGACACCAGAGACTGCGCCGATCGATGACAGCCGGAGACAATTCCTGAATGGCCACAATCCGTAGCCACGTTATTCGCCCCCTGGCGAGTTCGCCCGGGCGCGGCGAACTCGAGATTCCACGATTGCGCGACTTGTTGGCACGGGCGCCAGCCGCGATTGCTTACCTGGGCGGCCCAGACCTTCAATGGGGCTACGTCAATGATCTGCTTGTGCTCGCCGTCGGCCGAGTCAGCGCCGACGATTTGTTGGGATTCACCATTCGAGAAAGCATGCCGGAACTCGAAGGTGCGGGCGTCATTGAATTGCTTGAAGGTGTTTATCGATCGGGCGTTCCCTATCGTGACAAAGAATACAAGGCCAGGTTGCGCCAGATAGAGACGGGTCGATTCGAAGACCGTTACTTCGATTTTGTGGCCCAGCCTGTATTCAGCGGATCGAGCCAAGTGAGAGGCATTTTTGTTCATGCAGTCGACATTACCGAACAGCTGGTGAGCCGGTTGGAAGCTGAGGCGAGCGAAGAGCGACTGCGCCTCGCACAGGAGGCAGCGCACATCGGCACGTGGGAGTGGAACCCCGTTCAGAACACGAGAACCCTCTCTGCTCAGTTGCATCGGATGTTCGGTACTTCGCCCTCGATGACAGAGGAGCAGATCCAAAAGTTGTGGGCATCGCGGGTATTTCCGGCGGACTTGCCAGGAGTTCAGTTCGGAATGAAAGAGGCCGAGAGGACGGGTATCCAGGACTCTGAATACCGCTATCAGCATCCGGAGAACGGCCTTCGCTGCTTTTGCAGCAAGGGCGCAAGGATGAAGGGCGCTTCGAGCTATTTCGGTGTCGTTATCGACGTTACCGAGCAAAAGCGCTCAGAAGAGCTTCAGCAGGAAAAGGAACGAGAGCTTGAAGAGAGTCGGGGAAGGCTGCAAGCCGCGTTCTCTGCTTCGCAGAGACTTGCCGCGATTGTCGAGTCTTCGGATGATGCAATTATCGGCAAGGACCTTGACGGGATTGTGACCTGCTGGAATCCGGGCGCCGAAAAGATGTTTGGTTATACGGGAGAGGAGATGATCGGACAGTCGGTCAGGAAGATCATTCCGCCCGAGGTAATTGGAGACGAGGACCGCATCATGTCGGCGGTGGCTCGCGGAGAGAGAACACAACACTTCGAGACGCTTCGCCGACGCAAGAGCGGCGAGGTGATCGAAGTGTCGTTCACGATTTCTCCTGTGAGAGATGACTGCGGAACGATCGTGGGTGTAGCGAGCATCTCGCGAGATATGACCCAGAGCCGGAAGGTGGAGCGGGCGCTGCATGTTTCAGAGAAGCTGGCTTCAGTGGGCCGATTGGCTGCGACCATTGCTCACGAAATCAATAACCCACTGGAAGCAGTGACGAATCTGATTTTTCTGGCTCAAAATTCCCCAATGGATGAGGACAAGCAACGATTCCTCTATCAGGCGCAGCATGAGCTCGCCAGGGTTGCCCTGCTGACGAAGCAGACTCTGGGCTTCTATCGCGAAAACAAGGGCGCAAGTTCTGTGACCCTGGGAGAACTCGTCAGCCCGTTGGTTTCGGTCTTCTCCGCGCGGGCGCGCAACAAGGCGATCAGGATTGAAACCGAGATCCGGCAGAATCCAACGATTCAAGCGATCGCGGGCGAAATTCGACAATTATTTGCGAATCTGCTGAATAACAGCATAGACGCCGTCAAAGATGGCGGGCGCATCCTGATTCGCATTTCCGCCGCGAAGGAACGGAGAGGCGCCGAGAGAGCGGGCGTGCGGCTATCGGTTGCGGATACGGGGCCGGGCATTCCGCAAGAGCTGCGCAAAAAGCTGTACGAGCCGTTCTTCACCACGAAGAAGGATGTTGGGACAGGATTGGGGCTTTGGGTGACCAATTCCATTCTCGAGAAGCACAAGGGCAGCATTCGAGTGCGGAGTTGTGTGGATCCGGGCAAGAGTTGGACGGTGTTCTCAGTGTTTCTGCCCGCGGATGGGGGTCATGGCATCCGGGAATAATCGCCGCATGAGACGTACTGCGAGATTCTAAGATATCCGCGCCAGCGGGTCGCTTCTCCGCGATTTGAACTCTCTAAATGGCAATCGAGCCCCTAGAATCATGAGATGGGCCACGCGATCATGGCCACCGAGGCAGTGTGCGCGCGCGGTTAACAGGGGAAACGAGACATGGCTGAAATGACGATGGTTGTGAAACAGCGAACGCATGAAGAAAAGCTGGACCTGCTGGCTGAAGTTGCGGTGAAGGTTGGGCTCGGGCTGGCGGCTGGGCAGGAACTGGTGATGACAGCTTCACTGGATGCACTGCCGCTGGCGCGCAAGATCACGGAGCAGGCGTATCGGGCTGGCGCTTCGCTGGTGACGACACTGTACAGCGACGATGATGCGACCCTGATGCGGTATCGACACGCCCGGGATGAGAGCTTCGACATGGCTGCGAAGTGGCTCTATGACGGGATGGGCTCGGCGTTCAAGAGTGGGGCGGCTCGGCTTGCGATTGCGGGCGGGAACCCCGCGCTGCTGTCGAACGAGGACCCGGAAAAAGTGGGGCGCGCGAATCGGGCGGTCTCGCAGGCGTACCGGCCGGCCCTCGAGCTGATTACGCGGCACGAGATCAATTGGACGATCGTAGCTTGCGCTACACCGGCATGGGCTGCACAAATGTTTCCGGATGCCGCGCCGGCTGAGGCGATTGCGAAGCTGTGGGATGCGATCTTTGCGACCACGCGGATCGATGTAGATGATCCGGTGAGTGCGTGGAAGAAGCACGATGCCATCCTCCACAAGCGTGCGGCCTATCTGAATGAGAAGCGCTATGCGACGCTTCACTATCGCGGGCCGGGCACAGACTTTCGTCTTGGACTCGCGGACGATCATCTCTGGATGGGCGGCGGCACGACAGCGGGTAATGGGCTGTATTGCATTCCCAATATGCCGACGGAAGAGGTGTTCACAACCCCGCACAAGGATCGCGCGGACGGAACCGTCACCTCGACAAAGCCCCTCTCGCACCAGGGGACGATGATCGAGGGCATTCAATGCCGGTTCGAAAAGGGCCGGATTGTTGAGGCGAAAGCGAGCCGTGGACAGGAAGTGCTGCAGAGGCTGATCGACACGGATGAAGGTGCGCGGAGACTGGGAGAGGTAGCGCTGGTCCCTCACTCTTCGCCGATTGCGCACAGCGGAATAACATTCCTTAACACGTTGTTTGACGAGAATGCCGCATCGCATATTGCGCTGGGGCAGGCTTATACTTCGTGTCTGCGCGATGGAGAAAAGCTGACGCCGGAGCAGCTTGCGGCCAAGGGCGCGAATGACAGCCTGATTCATGTGGACTGGATGATCGGGTCGGAGAAGCTGGATATCGACGGCGTTGCGGCTGATGGTTCGGAAGAACCGCTGATGCGGAATGGGGAGTGGGTATAGCTTTGCTCTCAGCTTTTTGCTCCTGGCCTGAGGGGTGGGCACCCGGTCTACGGGGTGGAGCTAAGCTGGACCTGGTAGTCGGTGTAGTCGATGATGACGACGGTTCGGCCGAAGAGAAAGCTGTTTGATTCGGCGCGGGCGTGCGCGGCCATCGCGTAGCCCCTGATGTTGGTGTAACGACGCATCATCTTCGTAGTTCCCGCAAAGACGGAGGGACTGCGCGAGGCAACTCCGTCGACCTCAACGATGGAGTTGTCGGCTGCATCGACCCAGAGTGTGCCCTCGATCATGTTGGGGGCCTTGCGCTTCGGATTGATGGCCAGGGCGATGCAGTCGCGTCCGTCGATGTTCCGGGTCGCGTCCGGTTTCAGTTTCATCTCGTAATTCGTCGAAGTGAACCAGGACTTCTCAACGATTGCGGGGTCATTAATCTGCTTCTCGTGGTCGAGGAGAGGAAGCAGAGCGAACTTGTGAATCACCTCAGAGCCGCTCTGCGAGAGGATGGTGTAGGTCTTGCCGACGCCCTTCTTGTAGGTGATCTTGACGATCATCTCCGCAGAGGGATGCGTCTGGTCTTTGCCGCGGAATACGGAGTAGCGCTCGGTATCGGTGTATGCAAGAACGTTGTCATAGCGGGCGTGGTTGGCGACATCGATCTGTCGGATCACGGTGGCGGGGTCGCGTTGGGCAGGGAGAACGGGGATGAAAAAGAGCGCGAGAGTGGCCAGGAACGCGGCGGAGCGGGCTATTGAAGGCCAGGCAATTGACGCGAGCGAACAGACTGGACGCAATTGACTCACCTTCCCCATTTCTCAAGCCGCCATCCATACAAATCCGATTAGGAACGCAGATTTGCGCAGTAATTATTGCGCTGTCAAAGGCCCGCGGTGGTTTCCTTGGCCATGTAGTCGACGACGGCCTTGAGGTCCCCTTTTGACTCTTCGAAGACTTTGAGCTGGCGGTCGGCGCCGGTGCCGGTCTGGAGGATCTTGCGGATGCCGTCGATGGCGTCGCGGCTGCCGAGTTCGTCCACTTCCCTGTCGATAAGGACGAGGTACTCCTCGATGAGATCGCGCTCCGGGACTTCCTGCTGGCGGCCAAAGTCGATGAGCTTGCCGTCGAGGCCGTAGCGGACAGCGCGGAATTTGTTTTCCATCAGCAGCGGACGGGCGTACTGGCGGAAGTCCAGGTTGGCCGCATGGAGGCGATAGAGATATGCCGCGGTGGCCTGGATCAGCGCGGCAATGGCGACGGTTTCTTCGGCGCGGAGGGGAATGTCGCAGGCGCGGACTTCGACGGTGTTGAAGAAGGGATGGGGGCGGATGTCCCACCAGATCTTCTTGGCGTTGTCGATGCAGTTGGTGCGGACGAGCAGGCTGACGTAGTTCTCGAATTCGGAGTAGCTGGAGAAGGCGTCGGGGATCCCGGTGCGGGGAAAATTCTCAAAGACCTTGGCGCGGTAGCCCTTGTAGCCGGTGTTGAGGCCGAGCCAGAAGGGCGAGTTCGTGGCGAGCGCCATGATGTGCGGAAGGAAGTAGCGCATCGAGTTCATGATGCGGATGGCGGCTTCGCGATCTTCGATGCCCGACGTGAACGTGCAGGCCGAAGATGAGGTTGGCGCGCGCGACGAGCTGGAGGTCCTTGACCACCTGGTGATAGCGCGGATCGGGATAGATTTCCTGGGTACGCCAGTCGGCGAAAGGGTGCGTGGCGCCGGCGACGAGCTCGAGTTTGTGTTCGCGCGCGAGCTTGACCATTTCGCGACGAAGCTCGTAGATGTCTTCGCGGGCTTCGTCGATGTTGCGGCAGATGCGAGTGCCGACCTCGACGACGGAGGTGTGCATCTCGGCCTTGACGCGCTCCTGAAGGCGCATCTTGCCCTGCGCAAGCATCTCGGTCTCGATGTGGGAGCGCAGGTCGCGCGTGACCGGGTCGATGGTCTGGTATTCCTCTTCAATGCCGAGAGAGAAGGATGGCCGCATGGAATGACCTCGGGACAGCTTGGGGCAATTGTATTGCAGGGGATCAGGAACGGACGGACCAGGGACTGGGGGCCGGGGTGCATGGCTCAGGCATGGAGCGGGGGAAAGGCATAGAATGCGGCGCGTGAGCGAAAGAGCGTTTCAGGATCGCAGAGATGCGGGGCGGATTCTGGCAGAGGCTGTGCGGGAATTACCAGAGCTGGAAAATGGCGTCGTTCTTGGACTGGTGCGCGGCGGAGTGCCGGTGGCTTTTGAGCTCGCGAAGGCGTGTGATCTTCCGCTGGACATTCTCGTGGTGCGCAAGCTCGGTGCTCCAGGGCAAGAGGAGTTGGCGATGGGCGCGATCGCGAGCGGCGGAGAGGTTGTCTTGAACGAAGACGTGGTGCGGACGTTTCGCGTCTCGGGGAAAATGCTTGAGCTCATGATCGAGCACGAGAAGGAGTCGATTGTGCGGCTTGAGTACCTTTACCGCGAAGGACGTCCGCCGATGGAGATCGAGGGGCGCACGGTGATCCTGGCGGATGACGGCCTGGCCACAGGCGCGAGCATGCGCGCGGCGATTCGAGCGGTGAAGGCGCGGGCGCGGAGCGTGATTGTCGCGGTTCCCGTGGGAGCAAGGAGCACGTGCGAGGAGATTGCGAAGGAGGCGGACGCGTTTGTGTGTGCCCGTCATGCCGGAAGTGTTCGATGCGGTGAGTCTGTTTTATCGCGAATTTGAGCCGACGAGCGATGTGGAGGTACGCGCACTGCTTCGCGCGGCACGGATCCCGGGGGATCAGAGGCCTTGGACCGGGCAGTAAGGGCCGAGAGCGCTTTTTAAGCAAAATAGAATTTATTCGCCTTTTCTTCGCTTTTACGATACGATGAATATCTGGCGATGAATTTGTTCTCACAACTTGCGGCGGAGCCTACGCATGAGGAGATCTACCCCGGTGCGGTGTTGATGCGGGGTCTGGCGCTGGACCAGGATTTCGACTTCTTCGCCGCAGTTCAGACGATTCTTGCTGCGGCGCCATTGCACCACGCGACAACTCCAAGCGGGCTGCCGATGTCCGTAATGGTGTCTGATTGTGGGACACCCGAGGCCTTTCAGCGGAGATGGGATCCGCAGAATCCAAGGGTGCGGCGGATGTGGCCGCAGATGCCGCGTGTGCTTTACGATTTCGCCATTCGCTGTGCGGTCCGCTCGGGCTTTCCACTTTTTCGCCCGGATACCTGCCACATCAATCGCTATCAGGCGGGGACTAAGCTTGGGCTCCATCAGGACCGGCACGAATGCGATATGACTCAACCCATCGTTTCTATTTCGCTGGGTCTTGAGTGCGTGTTTCTCCTTGGAGGGCTTCAACGTACCGATAAGACCAAACACATCCTGCTGGAGCATGGTGATGTGATCGTGTGGGGCGGACCTTCGCGGATGCGATTCCATGGCGTGCAGCCACTGAAGCCGGGCCATCATTCGCTGACCGGTCCGTATCGCTACAATCTCACGTTTCGCAAAGTCGCGTGAGGTCGCCAGATGCTGCCGGGGCGGACGAGACCCTGGGAACCCGCTATTTCGGTTTGCCTGCGGAGGACTTGGCAGCTGCCTTCTTTTCCGGCATTTTCTTCGCGGCAGGTTCCTTTGCGGCGGGTTTTGTTTTTGGGCCGCTGAGAAAAGTAGACCACCGTAGATCCGGCACCTGCGGGGCGGACTTGCACTTGGCGATGGCAAGATCAGCAACTTCGCGCACGATCCAGTCGAAGTTGTCTTTGCCGACGGAGTGGAGGTCTGCGTCGGGTGCGGGGTTCATGAAGTCGATGGCGTAGGGGATCCCGTTTTCGACGGCGAACTCGACGGTGTTGAGGTCGTATCCGAGAGCGCGGCAGAGCTTGAGGGCGTCCTCTTCGACGCGGGCCAGCAGCTTCTTGTCGTATTCGGGTGGGTTCTGAACGTAGCGCTCGTGATGTAGGTTGCGCGGGTCGTAGGGCATGATGTGGACCTTGCTCTGGCCCACGACGTAGCAGCGGAAGTACTCGTTAAACTCGACGGCCTTCTGATACATCATGCAGAGATCGCGCGACTGATCGTAAGCGCTGAAAGAATTCCAGTCGATTGTGGATGTGGTAAACGTCACGCCAGCCGCCGCCGTCAACGGGCTTCATGAATCCATGTTCACCGACGTAGGCGAAGACCGACTCCCAGTTGAGCGGGTACTCGAGGTTGCGCATGGAGCGGTCGGTGGTGCCCTCGGGATGCTTCTTGTGAGGAAGGATGACAGTGGGTGGGACGGCAACGTCGAGCTTGGCGGCGAGCGCGTAGTTGAAGAACTTGTCGTCGGCGGACCACCAGAACGGGTTGTTGATGATGACGGTGCCGTTGAGCGCGGCGTGCTTCAGGTAGGCGCGATAGAAGGGGATGTCGTGGGAGATGCGATCGACGATGACGGCGTACTGTGCGCGGCTTGTCAAGATGCACGGCGCCGGTTTCGACGAATTCGGCTGTGATGCCGTCGACGTTGCGGGCATTGATGTGCTCGACAAGCGCGCCGGGAAAGCTGTTCTCCATGCCGAACAAAACGCCGATCTTCTTCATTCCATCCTCCTGGCGAAATGAGCGGGAATCTCGCACATGACTGGAGTTGCCGCTGGTTTTCCGTCAACAGTGTACGGTAGCCGCGGGAGCGGCGCGACGATTTGTGGCGTTCCCGCATGATCAGCGGAGCAGAGCGGAAAAGCGCGACCAATGTCGAGCGGCGAACATCAAACGGTTGAATCCGGGCAGTTTGCGCCGATGCGCACGCGCGCGTAGCAGTCCCCCGGTTGCGACGTGCTGTGCACCACTGATGTGAAGCGCGACAAGGTGTAAATTGTTCAGCGGTGAGGAACACGGGAGGAACATATGGACTACCGGGTGTTGACGGTCGACCGGGAGTTTGGCAGCGGTGGTGGGCGGATCGCGAAGACGATCGCGGATCGCCTCGGCTGGAGACTGCTGGATGGCGCATTGATCGACGAGATCGCTTGCGCCGCGCATGTGGAACCAAATGTTGTGAACCGGTTTGACGAGCATGTTGAGGGTTGGCTCCAGCGCATTAATCGGCAGGCGATGCGCGGCGCGGCGATGGCGGGAGGCGTCGCGCTGAAGGAGGAGAATTGCTTCGATCCGGACGTCATGACGGAGCTGACAAAGCAGATCATCGAGCACGCACACGCGAATGGGAACTGCGTAATTGTGGGCCGGGGCGCGCAGTGCATCTTGCAGGCGAAAGCCGATGCATTTCACGTGTTTGTGTATGCGCCGTTTCGCGTGAAGATGCACAGGCTGCGGTCGCGGCTGGAGCCGGGAGCAAACATCGAACAGCGGATTCATGCAGTCGATACAGAGCGTGCGCACTACCTGCGGCTGAGGTTTGGCAAGGAATGGAACAATCCGCACTTATATGACCTGATGATCTCGTCAGGAGATGACGAGGAGAAGACGGCGCGGATGATTGAGTTTGCGATGAACGGTAAATCCTGAGCCCGTGCGTGACGGCGAGACGGTCGCCTCACTCAGAACTGCATCTAAAGCTTGAAGAGCGGTGTTTCCGCTGCACCCGGAACGGTGGAAGCTCGTCTGTGACCCGAAAGCAGATTTCAGATGTTGCCTCCTGCCAGGGAGGATTGAATGGAAGAGAACAAATCCGACTCCGCGATCAAAAATGATGTGCTTCACCCTGAGAATCACAGCAAGTTGACGCCGGAAGAGATTGCAAAGGCTGTCGCTCACCACAATCGGCACCACAAGGCGGATCACAAGGAGAATGCCCCGAAGAAAGCGGAGCCGATGAAGCAGCAGGTGCGCGAAAAGGGGAAGTAGAACATTCAGGAGCGTGTGTGTGTTCCCCAGGTCTCAAAATCGAGACCTGGAGCACCCGCAGTTGTGCCGGCTAACTCTTTGCGGTGACGTCCCAGTCGAAGCTGAGAGCGGAGATGAGCGCGCTGAGTTTGTCGACGGCCTCGGACTTTTGCAGTTCGAGGTCGGCGGTGTGTTTGCGCTCTGCCTGCAGGCGGTCCTCGGCCTGATTCAGTTCCTCGACAAAGCGGCGAGCCGCGTCGTTGCCTTTGAGCGCGGTCAGATTCTCGCGCACACGAGCCTCGTCTGCCGCCGCGGTTTCCTCGTTCTTTCTTGATTGGTCGATTTGGTGCTGGAGTTCGGAGAGCCTGACCTCAGCGTCGATGACGGGACTCAGCTGGTCTTCGGCATCGGGAACGCGCTTGACGAGTTCAATAAGGTAGCCGGTGTAATTCTGGTTGGGGTCGAGGACGACACGCGTGTACTCGGGACCGCGCTCGCGGACTTCAAGCTTCGCGGTGGAGTGGGCAGCAACGGGAAGACGGAAGCGGTAGAGGTTCGGGGCGGTCTCGGCTGCTGCAGTGGCTTTATCGTCGAGCGACCATCCGTTGTTCCGGCGAGGATGCTCGAGCAGGAGCATGCGATCGAGATCGGCGGAGTTGGTTGCGGAGTAGGTCACCGAGGCCGTGTCCATGTATGTCTCGACGATGGCGCCCTTATGGATCTCGACGTGGTGGAGAGCGCGGTCGCCCTTGCGATCGGTGACCTTGACGCGCACGGCCTGATCGGCAGCGTAGGAGAGAAGGCGCTTCTCGCCAGGATGGATGGGATCGAGAAGGCCCTCCCCCGCGAATTCGCCGCCTTCAAAGATGGAAAAGCTGCCGGAGTCGAGCGTGAGTCTGGACTTGTTCTCAAGCCAAACGGCGCGGAGGGCGGCACGTTGTCGCTCGCTCCAGAGGGTGACGTGTTCGGCGGGGAGTTCCTGTTGGAGGATTGGAACCATTGCGGATTCGTTTTTGTGAATGGTGACGGGCTGGGCGAGCGCATACTCGAAGAAGTCATCGAAGGCGCTGGTGGTGACATCACCTTCCGAAATGGCGTCGGTCGCGCGATAGACACCGCCACCTGCGTTGCCGCCATACCCTGCGCTAAGACCGTTGCCGAGAGGTGCTCCAGTGACACTTCTGTCGGCCCTGATGGGGGCTGAGGCGGGGTAATTCTCTTTCTTTATGTCTCCATAAGCACCTTTTTGTGCCGCGGCCTTGGCGGCCAACTCCGCCCTGTCAAGATCCTTCGGCTCTTCAGCGGCTTCGTGAGTCTGCGGCGTGGTTTGCGCTTCGGTGGCGATTGGGATTTCAGGGCGGCGGGTGTATAGCGGCTGCGAGAGCGGCTGGATAAAGCTCTGTGGAGCGCCAGCGACGAGCGCGAGCTGAACGTTGTCCCAGTCCGCGCCAACAGTGTTATCGACAACGGCCCAGCCTTGCAGGGTTGCGGCGCCGTTGGGTTCACGCGGAAAGACCATGCGGTAGGTGACTTTCCAGACCGGAACCTCGCTGATGTAGCTGACACGTAGCTGGCGCGGGCCGTGGCCGAGGGCGTTGAGCGTGAGATGACGCAGGCCGGTGGAGTGTGTGGTGGAAAGCAGCTCGAGGTAGCGGTCGAGCTGGCCCTGGAGGCTGAGGTCGATGGGGCGAACGCTGAGAGAGGGAGTAAGTTCGATGACGCGAATCGCGCCGGAGGCGGCGACAAGCGTGAGGTAAAACTTGTCGATGGTGGTTGTGCTTTCAGGAGGGCCAGATTTTTCGGCGCGCGACTCGATGGACATGAGTCGGCCGGTGATGGGGGCGCCGGGACCGCCAGTGACCTCGACGCGCTGGCCGCGGAGGGCCTGGAAGAGCTGAGTGGAAGTGGGATCGTCTCCCATGCCGAGCGAGAGAGACTTCAGCTGTTCGGCAAGCGGGGTGGTGGAGTTGTAGTTGACGCCGGCGATGCGGCCGCCACCGTCGTCGAGGATGGTGAGCGACTGGAGGACGTCGTTGAGTTGCGGCGAAGTGAAGTCGATAGCGACGCGCTGGTTGCCGGTGACAGCGCCCGCGTGTTCGAAATAGCCGACGCCGTTCTTGTAGAGAACAACCTTTCGAACGGGCAGGTCCTTGATCACAGGTGGAATGGTGGCGGCAGCGACGACAGGCTGCCTGGACTTTACAACGCGGGTTGATGTGGTTTCGGCTGAGGTGAACAGAGTGGAGATTGCGAGGCAAAAAGTGATGGGCCAGAGACGCATCGATCCTCCTTCGGCGGCATACGCGCTGCGAAATACAGCAACGCAACTGTCTCTGGAACGGCGCGGCGGGAGATTCTTGCAGAAAATGTGCGAGAAAGATCGCGAGTTCGCGGGGTGGCGAACAGGTCATCAGGCTGGGGGTTTGGCGATGCGCTTGAGTTGAGCCAGGTGATTGAGGTCGTGGCCGGCCATGGTTTCAACGATGGTCTGGAAGGTCATGATCCCGCGCTCGGGATGAGTGACCTGTCTGGACGCGGAAGAGGGAGGCGTCCGGGAGATGAGAAGCAGGTTCCATTGACGCATCCCGGTGAAGGCGGTGAGAGCGTCCTTGGCGGAGATGCCGGAATACGGCGCGGCCCATTTGTCCTGATCGAAGGGCTGAATAACGTGGTTGTCTTCGGCGAGAGTCTGGCGGAGGCGGAAGGCAAAGGCGATCTCGCAGTCGGCTAGATGGCACACGATTTCGGCGGGGGACCATTTGCCGGGAGCGGGCGCGGTACCGGCCGTGTCAGGACCGATGATCTGGAGCTGGTTGGCAATCTCATGCGAGGTTGAGGAGAGGATTGCTTCAAGAGAACGACCGTCGAGAAACTTCGCGTAAGGATTGAGATCAGCCAATGTAACCTCCTGATTTTATGACATTAAAATTCTGCTCGGTCTGCGGCTATGCGTCTTTCCTACAGGTATTCCTGGATCATGCGCTGCCATGTGGGCCAGTCATGAGAGTTCCACGTCTCCCAAGTGTAGAGCTTGTGCGGAATTCCTTTGGAACTCATAATGCGATCGAGGTTCTGGTTCTGGCCAAGGCATTGATCGTCCCAGCCGGTGGCAAGGATGTAAGTGTTGCGGCGGTAGTGGTCAAAGAACCAAGAATCAGCAAGATTGGGCAGATAGTGCGTGGGAAGGTTGAAGTAACAGTCTGGATCGTAGTAGCCGCCGAGGAAGCTGGAAAGATCGAATGCGCCGGACATTGTGAGCAGGCCGGTGAATACGTCCGGGTGACGCAGGGCGATGTTCGTCGCGTGGTATCCGCCGAAGCTGCAACCAAGTGAAACAAAATGCGAGTTGTGGTTGATGCGCCGGACCAGCGGCACGACTTCGTGGATGAGGTAGTCCTCATATTGGACATGCCGGGCGACGCGCCAGCGAGGCGGGACGTTGCGGTTGTACCAGCTCTCCATGTCGACTGAGTCAACACAGAAGAACTGGAGGTGGCCCTGCTCAATGCGACCGGAGACTCCGGCAATCATGCCGCGATCTTCAAACTCGTAGAAGCGGCCGCCGGAGCTTGGGAAAACGAGCACGGGAAGTCCTGCATGGCCGAAGATGAGCAGTTCCATCTGGCGGCCAAGGCGGTCGGAATGCCACTTGTGATACTCGCGGTTCATGCGATCGGTGTCGCGCTCCCGGGGCGGCGATTGGTGATGCGCTGGTTTCCTTGATACTGTAACAGCCACGGGTACACGAAATTCTCAATCTTCACCGGCCGGAAATTATGGCAGGTGACAGCTATCGAATGCCGGAGTGAGGGCTCGCAGGATTGGATCTGGAATCACAAGGGAACACGCAAGGCAGCGACGGTCTGTTGGCGATGGATGGAGACGTCCAGCATCCAAGGCTGCGACTTCACAATGCGTTTGCCAGCGAGTATCTGCCCGATCAGCGAGACCTGATTGTTTACCTTCCTCCGGGGTATGACGAAGAACCGGAGAGGAACTACCCGGTTCTGTATCTTCACGACGGGCAGAATCTGTTTGATGGGCGCACCTCGTTTGTGCGGGGGCGCACCTGGCGGGTGCGCGAACAGGCGGATGAGGCGATTGAGGCCGGCGAGGTTGAGCCGCTGGTGATTGTGGGGATCTACAACACGGGCGACCGGCGTATGGCCGAGTACACGCACGATCACAACCGGCAGATGGGCGGAGGCGAGGCTGACGCCTACGGCGACCTGATAACGCGGGAACTTATGCCGTGGATCGCCAGCCAATATCGCGTGCGACAGGACCGGGATGCAACGGGGATGGGCGGCTCGTCACTGGGAGCGCTGGTAACGCTCTACCTTGCAATGCGACATCCGGAGGTCTTCGGGAAGCTGGCGCTGCTGTCGCCAAGCGTCTGGTGGAACCACAAGAGCATCCTTGGCTACCTGAATGAGCATTCTCCGCAAATCTGGGAGCGGCCGCGGGTGTGGCTGGATGTGGGAGACCGCGAGGGACATCGCACCCTGCGCGATGTTGAGCAGCTGGCGCGGAGACTGAAAGCGAATGGGTGGCGTCCGGGAGAGACGATGTACTTTGAGAAGGTGCACGGTGGAACTCACGACGAGGCAAGCTGGGCGGCGCGGGTGAGGCCGATGTTGCGGTTTCTGTTTCCGACCGGAGCAGCCGCTTCTGGCCTCTAACGATCTAGAGTGCTGCTCGAATCATTTTTCGGTAGCCGATCAGCACCTGCTTCCCTTCCGCGGTCAATCTGCAGATGGTGAGCGGATACTTACCCCGAAAAGTCTTCTGGATTGTTACGTAGCCGGCTTCCTCCAGCTTGGACAAATGGACAGACAGGTTGCCCTTGGTTAAGCCGGTAGCCTGGTGCAGATACTGAAAGTCCGCCTCTTCGACCGCATCCAGCACAGAGACGATCATGAGGCGCGCGGGTTCGTGAATGATGCGATCGATTGCGGCCAGTTGCTGGATTGCCTTCCCCATACCTAGAGCTCATCTCCCACGGGTTGATGCAATAGCCGGAAGAGCACGACGGCGCCGACGATCAATTCGAGAACGCCGACGAGGTCGAAGTAGGTTCCCAGACCCACCGAAAACGAGAGTCTGGACGACGCGATGGCAAACGCAGCAATCAGAGAGAACGCTCCCGTCAACCAGAAGCGAGGAAGGCGTCCGACAGCCACCATAAACAGTCCGGCCATGGCACCAACAATAACGATGAGCCATTTGGCCGGCTCAGCAGAGCGCATATGCCATATGCCGAGTGCAGTCACGACAGCGACAACGAACGCAATCACGAGCGAAAGAGCACGATGCCGCCTGTTGATCTTCGCGCGCACATACCCTACTCTTTCGAGCAGAAATCTCTGGCGCATCGCCTTTAGCAGCAAACCGGACAGGAAAGTGAAAGCCACGACGAGCAGGATCGAAGCAATACCGGATAGAAGGCGCGTCCGTGATCCGGCCGGCAGAGTGTCAGACCAACACATTCCGGAGCCAATCAAGAGTCCTGCGCCTGCGAAGATCTCGGGTAATCCATCGCGATGATGGGCGCGCTGCACGATACCGCGGGCGAGGACATCCGGGTCAGTGAGAGGAGAAGAAGCTAAAGGGCCTTGCATAGCCACCTCCATAGACTAGTCTACATTGCAAACCAGTCTGCATAGATGATCCATCACCTCAGGCTGAATGTCAAGAGGCTCAGAGCAGTTGCGAGTACACGTGCCAGTCCTTGCTGTTTGGGCCCAATCCGGCAAAACCTTTGGAACGTTCCGGAAGGGCCGGAAAACTTGCCTCGAAGGCCCTCTTTCGGCGATACTTAGGTGTTGTGTCTTCCACCCCATGGACGAAGACCTTTCCAAGGGGACCCTGGTTTCTTGCGTGGGCTGGACCGCAGGTCATGCCCGCAACACGGGCTTGCCATCGCGCAAAGCCTACGGACTCCCGAGAGAGCGCAACAGAGCACAGGACTTGAAAGGAACAGTATCGCCGTGGTGATGATTCGTTTGGCGCGTGTTGGCGCCCCCAAGCAGCCCTATTATCGTGTCGTGGTTATTGAGAAGGACCGCGCCCGCAACGGCCGTTCGATCGAGGTCGTCGGCACCTACAATCCCCGCACCAACCCGGCCTCGGTTGACCTGAAGCACGAGCGCATCGCCTATTGGCGCGGCGTGGGAGCGCAGTTTTCCCCGATCGTTGCCAAGCTGGTCGCGAAGACTCCCGCGCCCGCTGTTCCTGCAGAGCCGACCGCAGCCTAGTTTCTTTTCCCGCCAATCAAAGCGCTCAGTGTCTGTGCGCGGCCATCTGAATGCCGCGCACAAACTGCGTGAGGGCTCCGCATGGATTTATCTGCTAGTCCCCCAAGTGTGTGATACTATTCGCGCACCGGTCCAAGTTGTTTCTCGTTGGATGTTTAGAGTGTGTTTCAAGATTGATCGTCGTGGCTCGCAAGGTCAGTGGTACCCGGATTCTTGTCGGGTTCTCCCAAGGCCGAAGGGAGCGACCGGGGTTTTGAAGCACGCTGTACGGTCAGAGGCACGTGCATGACCAAGGTTGATATGGTGGCAGTTAATGAACTGGTCCGCGAGATCGCGCGGGCCTTGGTGGATGAACCGGAAGCCGTCGAAGTGCAATCTGTAGACAGGGACGAGAACACGGTTCTGAGGCTACGGGTCGCACCCGGCGACGTGGGCAAGGTCATTGGGAAACAGGGGCGCACAGCCCGCTCAGTGCGCACCATTCTGGGAGCGGTGAGCATGAAGCTGCACCATCGCTACACGCTCGACATCCTGGAAGAGGACGACGAAGCATAACCCATCGACGAATAACCACTTCCCAAGTGGCTTGCGGCGTCGGATGAGTGGACAAGCCAGTGGCGGAAGGTTCGCCCTGGAGAAAAGGGATTGTCGCTGGGAGCTATGGACTCCTGAACTCCCTGGGGCGACGGACCGCTGGAGAAGCTGATGACCGCGGCGGAGCAATGGGTGTGGCTTGCGCGCATCCGGCGCACACAAGGGCGTAAGGGCGAGGTCTTCGCCGACATCCTCACCGACTTTCCTGAAAAGTTTGCAAAGCGACGGCAGTTGTGGCTGCTGGGCGCCTCCGATACGGAGGAGAGCGCTCCTCCGCTCGCATCCAAGGCTGCGTCTCCGCGAGCGGTGGAGCTGGTGAACCACTGGCTGCACAAGGGCGGCGTGGTCTTGCACTTTGCCGGCGTGGATTCGATCTCGGCTGCGGAGCAGTTGGCGGGAATGGTCGTGGCGATTCCGTGGGCCGAGCGGTCGGCGCTTGAGGAAGACGATGTTTATATCGGCGATCTGATCGGGTGCACGCTCATGGATGTGGCGCAGACCGGGGAGTCCGGTTCGGAGCCGCACGTAGTTGGCGAGATTGAGGACGTAGATCGATCAGCCGGGCCGGTGGCGATGCTGGTGGTGCGCGGCGCCAAAGGCGAAGTGCTGATTCCGTTTGCGAAGAGCTATCTGCGCCGCGTGGATGTGGCGGCGAAACGGGTGGAGATGGCATTGCCGGACGGATTGGTTGGGTTGAATGAGACCTAGCGGTTATCGAGCCTGAGCCGGCGCCCGCAACACGTTTCGGCATGCCTCCGAATCCTGACCGATGCCTGGCTGGACTCTGACGGCGCGGTCGGCGGTGCGGGGTTCGCGGGTTAGCCAGACGATATCATCGTTCTAACGGCTATGCGTTTTGAGATCATCACGATTTTTCCGGGATTTTTCGCAGGCATCTTTGAGCATGGGATTGTGCGTCGTGCGCAGGCGGAGGGTCTCCTGTCGGTGACGGCGCACGATCTGCGCGCGTTCACGCACGATCGACACCGGACAGTAGATGATCGGCCGTTCGGCGGCGGCGAAGGAATGGTGTTGAAGCCGGAGCCGCTGGCGAGGGCGCTGGAAGCGCTCGGCATCAAGGCGAAGACTGATCCTGCCGCGATCGAGTCGGTCGCTCAGGATGACAGTGTCGATGTGAGCAGGACAAGCGTGATTTTACTTTCGGCGCAGGGGCGGCCGTTCTCGCAAGCGGTGGCGCGGGAACTTGCAGGACTGGAGCGCGTGGTATTGATCTGCGGAAGATATGAAGGCGTGGATGAGCGGATCAATCAGCTTTTTTGCGATATGGAGCTTTCGATTGGCGATTATGTGCTGAGCGGAGGCGAGCTGGCTGCCGCTGTTGTGGTGGATGCGGTAATGCGGTTGGTCCCGGGTGTTCTGGGAAACGAGGCCTCCGGCGAGTTTGAGAGCTTTGGCGTGGCAGATGCAGAGATTGCTGTAGACGCAGAGGGAGTGCCAAGGTCCCAGCACGGCGCAGGCGGGCTGCTGGACTATCCGCATTACACGCGGCCCGCGGAGTTCGGAGGGATACGCGCGCCGGATGTATTGATGAACGGCGACCATCAGCAGATTCGCAAGTGGCGTCGCGAGCAGCAACTGCGCAAGACACTGGCGAACCGCCCCGATTTGCTGGAGCACGCAACACTCAGCGCAGAAGACCGGCTGATCCTCGATGCAACTCGCAAAGGCGAAGTGTAATCGTCATGAGAGCGCTGCAGATTGCGGCTTACGCGGTGCTCGCAGTTTGCTGGGTTGCATGGTCGCTGGCCTTCATCAAGCCACAGAAGAGTGCTGCGGGGAAGAAGAAGGCGGTGCGGGCACCGGCCTCCCGTGTGGGCATTCTGCTGGTGATGCTCGGCTACGCGTGTGAATGGGCGCTTGTCCGGCCGGTTGGTTTTGAGAAGTCAACAGCGTCGCTGATTGCGATCGATGATCGTTGGGCCGCCCTCGGTGATATTGGTGTGGATGGCCACGCGGCACCTGGACAAGCAGTGGCGCTTTGAGGCCGCGCTGAGCGAGGATCACGAATTGATCACGACGGGGCCGTATCGATGGTTGCGGCATCCGATCTACGCGTCGATGCTCGGTATGCTTCTGGAGACAGGTCTTGCGCAGGCCTGGTGGCCGATGCTGATTGGTGGGGTTGTGTTTTACCTGATCGGGACGGAGATTCGAGTGCGCTCTGAGGAGGGGCTTCTGGCTGGGCGATTCGGCGATGAGTTCGTACGGTTCAAATCCTCGACGAAGGCTTACATTCCCTTCGTTCGGTGATTTTGATCCGCGTTCGAATCCAGTCAGCGAAACGGCTGTACGGCAGGAGGCTGCTCTGCGCTTACCTGTCCCACGGCGACCTTGGCCACGTAGAAATTCTCTCCGCAGGTGGGACAGCCGGCGAGGCGCCGGAGCATGGCAAGCTGGCCAACGTGCGTGAGGGCGTCTGCGATGGGTCCCTGGAAGAGGCGATCAACAGAGGCATGGAGCGGCTCTGGCGAGGCAAGATAATCGTCGAATGTCTTGAGAGCAGTGAAGAACCGCTCCGTTTCAGCGACCCAGGCAAGCGGCCTGGAAGTATGCCAGCGTTCACTTCCCTGCACCGAACTCAAAGCCCAGTCGAAGAGATCTCCCATGTGAGCAAGGATCTCGGCGGGCTTACGCCCGGAGGGATCGAATTCCGCGAAGGAGTCGGGGGCACCGTTGACGGCGCGGGCGGCCCGGTAAGCAAGACTGGCTACGGTGTGGCGCAGGAGTTCGCGTTTAGGGTCCATGCCCCCGTACTATATCGCTCCCCGGCAACATCAGAGAAGATTTTCACATTCATTGAATCCGGATCGGTCGGCGCGGTGACGCTGGACCTTTCTCCCCGATTTGCTGAAGACTTCTAAAATCTTCTCAGGGCAGAGTATTAGCGTGACTTGGTGCGTGAGCGATTTCTCTGATAAACTGAAGATTCTGAGTTCAAACGTAGGAAGAAACCATGTCTATCCATCCCGTAATGCAGCGCCTGGCCGACAAGCTGAAGCGCACCGATCTGCCCGAGTTTGTGCCCGGCGACCAGATTCGCGTGCAAGTGAAGATTAAGGAAGGCGATAAGGAACGTTTGCAGGCCTTTGAGGGCTTGGTTATTGCGGTGAACCGCGGGCCTCAGGGCACGTTTACCGTACGCAAGATGAGCTTTGGCCAGGGCGTGGAGCGTATCTTCCCGTTCAACTCAAAGGTTATCGACAAGATTGAGAAGATTCGCAGCTACAAGGTGCGCCGCGCGAAGCTGTTCTACATTCGCGGACTGCGCGGCAAGGCCGCCCGTCTGAAGGAAGTGGACCGCGTCGCAGCGAAGGCATAGCGAGCTTCCCTTTTCAGGATCAACCGACCCCGGCTCCGAGCCGGGGTTTTTGTTTTTGGCTGCCAGTTTCTGGCTTTTAGCTTCGTTTGGCTCTAAGAGCATTTTTGATTTCGCGCCCATGCCCGGGTTGCGGGTCATAAGGAGGGCGCGGGTTCGAGACAGATCCGGGCGGGTTTTCCGCAGGTTCTTTTGATCCGGGGCGAGCGAGAGATGAGTTGGTTCTTATACTGGGGGCATGGCAAGGGTCCCGGTGTGCGGTTGGAAGCTGGAGAAAGCTGCGCGGAAGTCCGGCTTCCTGCATATTGCCGGATGCGACGAGGTGGGGCGCGGCCCGATGTTTGGACCCGTCGTTGCTGCTGCCGTCATTCTGCCTGCGGGCTGCAGGATGAAAGGGCTCACCGATTCGAAGCAGTTGACGGAGAAGAAGCGCAACGAACTCGACGTGGAGATTCGTGAGAAGGCTCTTGCGTGGGCGATTGCGGCGGTCGATGCGGAGACGATCGACCGCATCAACATCCGCAGGGCTTCGCTGCTTGCCATGCGCATGGCGGTGGAGCAGCTTGCTGTGGCACCCGACTACCTGCTAATCGACGGACGGGACACGATCGACTGGCCTTGTCCGCAGCAGTCGGTCATCCAGGGCGACGCAACGAGTTTTTCGATCGCGGCGGCGAGCGTGCTGGCCAAGGTGCATCGCGACTCGCTGCTGGTGGAATTGGACGCACTGTTTCCGGGATATGGACTGGCGCGGCACAAGGGATATTGTTCGCGCGAGCACATGGCTGCGCTGGACCGGCTGGGGCCGACACCGCTGCACCGGAAGAGCTGCAGCCCGGTTGCGCAAACAATGTTCGACTTCGACGAAATTCCCGCTGCATTGATGAACTGAGACGATCAGGCCGTAACTGCGCGAGCCTTGCGCTTTTGAATCAGGCTCAGGACAGGTCGCGAAAGAAGCAAGACAAACAGAGCAAATGTGAGGCGCATCGGGGAGAGCACGCCGGGCTTGACTTGCCACCAGTAGTGCACGATTCCGCAGATTGCCGCAATGTAAACGAGCCTGTGCAGCCGATTCCAGCGTTTGCCTCCGAGCTTGCGGATGGACCACGTGGTGGATGTTGCCGCGAGCGGCAGGAGCAGCAGCCACGCAGAGAATCCCATGATGATGAAGCGGCGCCTGGTGATGTCGGTCTTGAAGACGCTGAAGTCGAAGTTGGCGTAGAGCGCGACATAGGTGGCCAGATGCAGCGAGGCGTAGAAGAAGGCAAACAGTCCGAGCAGACGGCGGAATTTGATAAGCCAGCTCAGGCGCGGCGAGAGACCGCGCAGCGGCGTGATCGCGAGCGAGAGGATCAGCATCAGTAGCGCGTTATAGCCGGTGGTGAGGGTGATCGTCGGCGGTGGGATCGGGACCAAGAGTGTTGGTGACGGCCTGGTAGACGAGGAGAGCGAACGGCGACAGGCAGGCGATCCAGGTGAGCGTCTTGAGCGATGATCAGGGTCGATCGTTTCATAGTCAGCGATCAGCGAGTTAGCTTTTGGGGTTGTGGTTCCCCGCCCTGGCGACTCAACAACACGCCGAGCGCATCGAGACCTAGAAATTCTTCTTCAGGTCCATTCCGTTGTAGAGCGAGGCGACCTGATCGCCGTAGCCATTAAACATGAGCGTAGGTGCGGCGCTGCGCGTAGAAAGGAAGACCAATGCGGCGTTCTGTTTTCTGGCTCCAGCGTGGGTGATCGACGTTGGGATTGACGTTGGAATAGAATCCGTATTCGTTCGGATCCTGCTCGTTCCAGGTGGTTGGCGGCTCTTGTCGAGGAAGCGAACGGCAACGATGGACTTGGCCGATTTGAAGCCGTACTTCCACGGCACAACGATGCGAATCGGCGCGCCGTTCTGGTTGGGAAGCACCTCTCCGTAGAGACCGAAGGTGAGAGAGCGTAGCGGGTGCATGGCTTCATCCATGCGCAGGCCTTCGGAGTAGGGCCAGAAGATTGATGTTTCCGACGCCCACTTTTCGACCTGCTTGTCGTAGTAGGAGAGGAACTGCACGTACTTGGCGCTGGGCAAGCGGATCGCATTGCTTGATGAATTCGGAGAGCGAGTAGCCGACCCACGGAATGACCATGCTCCACGCCTCGACGCAACGATGACGGTAGACGCGGTCTTCGAGCGGGCGCAGCTTGAGCAGAGCGTCGATGTCGAAGGTAATGGGGCTTCTTCACCTTGCCCTCCACCTTGACGGTCCATGGACGAGTGGGGAGGGCGCCGGCGTTCTCTGATGGTTCGATTCTTCTGCACGCCGAATTCGTAGTAGTTGTTGTAGTGGGTGATGTCTTCGCAGGCTGGTGAGTTGCTCGCCGGTTGTGGAGAGGGGGCTCTTCACCGTCTCCAACTTTGTTCCGGCGAGAGCGCCGATGCGAGGCGAGAACGATTTCGGCCAGACGATCCGCGCCGAATGACGCGCCGGCACGGCTGCCGCAGCGGCTGTTCGCAGAAAGCGGCGGCGATCAAGGAATCTGCGTACATGCATCACGGGATGTGATTTCCGACGAGGGAATATCGGAGGGCTTGCGAATCAACATGGACGACCTCGAGCGCGGAAAGCTCAACTTCAGATATTAGACACCTCTGAGGGGAGGCAAGTTACAGACTTCTCGCGAAGGGACTCGAAGCAGCGGAAAAGCAGGGATCAACCCCTATCCCCCGGCCCGGCGGCTTCGTGTTCCCGCCTTGGCAAGGGCAGGCAGGCTGCCCCGCGGAAAAGAAGAGGATTGGCGCACGACGAGACGGGTTGGAATCGGCCATTCCCTGCGGTCGGCGTAGGGGATTCTCGGGCTCAATGCCGGCACGCAGGGCCTCCACGGCAGCCGCGGCCAGGTGATTGCATGACATCTGCACGGTGGTGAGCGGCGGAAGCATGAATTGCGCAAGATGAATATCGTCGAAGCCGACGACGGAGATGTCTTCAGGAACCTTGTGCGTGGTGCGGTGCAGACCGTGCAAGAACGCCGATGGCGGTCATGTCGTTGGAGCAGATGATCGCGGTTGGAAGCTGGGTCGAGCCTCAGGAATCTTCTCAGTGGCCGCGATTCCGCCCTCCATGGTGTGCGTGCCCTCGATCGATGTTTTCCGATGGAACGGTCAGGCCGAGTTCGGCCATGGACTTTCGGAATGCATCGCAGCGCGCGAGGGCGGAACGCAGATGCAACGGTCCGCTGACGAATGCTATCTCGCGATGGCCCAGCGCGGCGAGGTGCTGGACTGCCTCGCGGATACCTTCGCCGTAGTCCACTCTGAGGATGCGAATGTTGGGCAGGTTCGGGCCGGCGTCGACGAAGACGAGCGGGAATTCGCGCTCGACGAGTTTCTGCACAAGTTCTTCTTCGATGCCGAAGGTCATCACGGCGACGCCGTCCACGTTTCGCTGGAGCATGCGGCGGATAAGAGCCTCAGTGCGTACGGGCTCGTAGTTCGTTGATCCGATGAGCACCTCGTAGCCCTGGGTCACGGCGATGTTTTCAAATTCCTGGACCAGCTCTGGGAAGAATGGATTGGTGATCTCGGAGACGATGAGGCCGAGCATTCGACTTCGGCCGGAGACGAGCGCGCGTGCCTGGGTGTTGGGAAGATAGCCGACTTCCTCGACGGCTTTCCAGACGCGGGCAGCAAGATCCTCATTAACCGTTGAGATGCGATTCACGGTGCGGGAAACGGTGGCGATGGAGACGCCTGCGCGTTTCGCGACGTCGCGAATGCTGATGGCTGGCGCACGGCGGCGATTCGTATTGTTTCGTGCGGGCACGGTCACAGGTAAGTGCATTCTACGCCTTGGGGAAAGCGTTTTCTATCTTTTACTACGCCAAGGCTTGGGGCTTCCGCAAAAACCAGGTCATTGTGTCCCATCGAGTGCCATTTAGGGTCGCCGCCTGCCTTGCGTTCCGTGGCTTCGGGATATATTTACCCCGGTTTTGCATTAAGGGTGAAGCTGGCTGCCGGAGGCGACCTCAAGGGCGTGGCGAAGAAGCGGGAGAATAGCTGAGAGACTCTCCTGCGCCCCGCGAAGGCTGCCAGGCAGATTGACGATGAGTGTGCTGCCCCGGAGACCAGCCACGCCGCGGCTAAGCCACGCGTTTGGGTTGCTCTCAGCGCCTTTTGAGCGCATCGCCTCGGCAAAGCCGGGAGCCTGTCTATCGAGTACGCGGAGGGTCGCCTCAGGAGTGCGGTCGCGGGGGCCCAGTCCGGTGCCGCCAACGGTGAGGACGAGGGAGGCCCTTCCTTCGCTCTGCTCCTCAAGGTAGCCGGCGATGCGGGCCTCCTCGTCGGGCACAAGGGCTGTGTGAATGGTTGCCGTGGGCCACTGCTCCCGGAGCAATGCCACAACGGCAGGACCGGCGGTATCCGTGGCCTGGCCCTGCGAGCAGCGGTCGGAGACGGTAAGCACGGCGATGAGCATGGAGATGATTGTAGTGGCTACTTTTCAGGCAATACCTTGATGGTGTGAAGCCAGACTTCGACGCTCTGAGGCCAGGTTGTGACCGGCAACTCGGTGCGACGAAGTCCGTAGCCATGCCCGCCCTGTGCGTAGATGTGGAGCTCGGCGGGAACCTTGGCGTTCTTCAACTGGAGGAAATAGACGGTGGCGTTCTCGACGTGCACCGGATCGTCTTCAGCCTGCACGATGAAAGTGGGCGGGGTCTTTTCTGTCGGATGGATTTCAGCGTTCGGCGCCATTCCCTGCTCGGACAGAGCAAGGTATCCGGGATAGACGATGACGGCGAAGTCCGGGCGGCAACTTAGTTTGTCGGCCTCGTCGATGGGGTCGTAGAGGCGTTGTTCGAAGTGGGTGCTGAGAGCTGCGGAGAGATGCGCACCCGCAGAGAAGCCAAGAACGCCGACTCTGTTCGGATCGATCTTCCACTCGGCGGCATGCTGCCGCACGATTCCGAGGGCACGTTGCGCGTCCTGCAGGGCCGCGGGGGACTTGGGAAAGGGGCCGGTGTCAGGGACGCGATATTTCACGAGGACACAAGTAATGCCGGCGGAGTTGAGCCAGTCGCAAACCTCGGTGCCCTCGAGATCGATGGCGAGAATCCGATAGCCTCCGCCAGGAAAGACTACGACGGCAGCGCCGGAGTTTTTTCCCTGGGGCGAATAAAGGGTGAGCGTGGGGCTGGAGACGTTTCCGAGGCGAACGACAGGACGGCCGGCGATGAGATGGTCCTTTGACGTGGTGGTGTCCACTTCTGCGGGTGGATCGGCGGGTGCACCTGGCGCTCCGCTGGGCCACAGTGGCAGAGTGAGATGGCCGGGGGCAGGTTGCCATGCCGGCTGCTGGGCGTGGACGCCGATAGCCGATGCCGCAAGTGCAAGGCTGAGCGGGAGTGCGCCTCGATTCATGCAGGAATCCTCTTGTTGCGAAGTGTCGAAGGCATAATTGCAGTTTGCGGCCCCGGGACGCAAATCAAGTTGAGTGAGAACTAGTCGTCTGCCCGCGCAAGGTCGCCATTATGGGTCACTCGATGCAGGATCGTGTTACGGCTGGGCGTTTTGGGGCACCAGGAGGCGGACCGTCTCGCGTGCCACCTCCAGCCTGGCCGGCAGGGACCCGAGCACTTCTCCATCCGCTTCAACGAGCAACTTGGCAGAGGAGCCGTTGCTGAGGCGGCAATCGACCGCGTCTGCATCGACAAGTTCGATCGTGTGGTTGAACGTCTGACGACCGGCGAGGGCCGCGAGCAGAAAGCGAAGGTAGTCGAAGCGGCTGCGCGTTTTAAACGCCATGAGGCTAAGTGTGTTCTTGTGCAGCGTGGCTCCGGGGGCCAGGGTGCCGAGAACCCCGCCGAAGGATCGGATGCGGACCGCCAACAACTGCGAGACCTGTTCAACGCGCCTATGCCCGTTGCCGCTTCCGTTGCCGTTGCCACTGACAGAGAACGAAGCGTCGAAGAGCGGGAAGGGGTTTGTTGCCCAGATGCGAAAGGCCTCAAAAACGTAAAGAGCGTAGCCGTAACGGCGTTTCATCGCCGGGTCCATGCTGGACATCAGGAGTGCGTCGGCGCCGATTCCGGCCGCAACGGTGAAGTAACGCCAGCTCTGAGCACCGTTGTCAGACTGGAAGAAGATTCTACCGACCGGAACCTCGACCGGAGAGGCCGTGAGCAAGGCGCGTACGGCTTGTACGGGAGACCGGCCAAGGCCGAGGTTCTGCGCAAGGGCGTTGGCGGTACCGAGGGGCACAACGCCGAGGGCGACCTCAGTCCCGACAACAGACTGAAGAGTTTCATGAACAGTACCGTCGCCACCACAGGCAAGGATAGTGTCGTATCCCTGTCGGATCGCCGTCTGGGCAAGACCCTTGGCGCTGCCCGGGGCATGCGTCTCCAGAGCTTCAGCATCAACGCCAGCCTTGCGAAGCACGTCAAGCGCACTCCTGATGTAGGATGCGCGGCGCGCAGACTGTTGACCTGAGGCGGGGTTGTAGATCAGCGCAGCACGACGCATGGGTCGCTTCCACCCTTGATGGCGATCCCGTGACCGGGAAGTGAGTCTATTCTCGCAGACCGGCGCACCGCAAAGAGCCATTGTTGGATCGGGATCTGAGATATGGCGAAACCTTGGTAAGCCGGAAAACAACCGGCGCTCTTGTTTGACGTCCCTATGAGCGTGTGTTGCGCCGAAGGGCGAGTGTGGCTGCATTAAAGCCGCACATGCCGTGCACTCCTCCGCCGGGCGGCGTGGACGAGGAACAGAGATAGAGGTTGGGGTTTCCTGTGGAGTAGTTGTGAATGGTGGGACGGAAGAGGAACTGGCGCATCGTCATTGCTCCGCCGCTGATGTCGCCGCCAACGAGGTTTTCGTTCATCGATTCGAGCACGGCCGGCGATGAGACTTTCTTCGCAAGAATGCAGTCGCGGAAACCGGGAGCGAAGCGCTCGATCTGCGCCTCGATGCGCGCTGTCATGTCGACGGTCGAGCTGTTGGGCACATGACAGTAGGCCCAGAGCACATGTTGGCCGTGCGGTGCACGTGTCGGATCGAAGAGGGACGGCTGAGCGGCGAGAACGAAGGGGCGCTCGGCGTGACGGCCGCGGGCAACGGCATCCTCTGAGGCTGCGATCTCTTCAAACGAACCGCCAAGATGGACGCTGATGGCTCGTTTGCATTCCTGCAGCGGCCCATGGGACAGGCGCCGAGAGTGCGAAGTCGACTTTGAAGGCACCGGGGCCGGGCTGGAATTCGAGCAGAGCCCCGCGTCTGCGCGTAGGGATGGAGTTGCCTGCAATCGCGATCAGTTGGCGGGGGCTCGTGTCGAAGAATGAGAGCGCACTGTCACCATTCATGTCGCCGAAGGCGAGCGCATCGATACGGCGGGAGATGTGCAGCTTTCCGCCGAGGTTTTGGAAACGAGCGATGAGTGCTTGCGTTATGGATTGCGCGCCGCCACGAGGGATCGGCCAGCCGACGACATGAGCGGCCGCGCCGAGTACAAGAGCCACCGCCGAACTGAGCGGTTGGTCGAGGCTCAGGAATGAATGAGCAGCCAGTCCGGCGAAAAGCGCTCGAGCACGAAGGCCGGAGAAATTGTGATCGGCCAGACGCGTAGCGGGTTGAAAGGCTGCGAGCCCGAAGCGCGCCATGAGTAGGGGATGATGAGGAATTCGGACTACCGGACCGAGGGCGTCCTCCGCGAACTGCCTCCAGTGTTCCACGATCGGGCCGATCAGGCGGCGCCATGACTGGGCATCGGCGCCGATTTCGCGGTCCATGTCATTGAGATTGCGCTCGAGCAGGACGGCTGTGCCATCGTCGAGCGGGTGGGCCAGGGGCGAACCTCCGTGGATCCAGTGCAGGCCGAGATCCGTCAATGGGAGCGACGCAAAGAATGGCGAGGCCGCCGCCATGGGATGAACAGCCGAGCCGAAATCATGCAGGAATCCGGGCACGGTCAGGGGCAATGTGCGCGCTGCACCGCCGGGTACGGCTTCGGCTTCAAAAACTTCGACGTCGAGACCGGCCTGCGCAAGGACGATAGCTGCGGAAAGTCCATTCGGGCCTGAGCCGATCACGTTGGCGCGCGTCATCTATCGTCCTCGAGCAGATCAGTTGTGAAGCGGAAGTTCGTCGGGCCACTGGACCACGATAACCCTGCCGTCCGACGAGAGTGTCAATTCAGGAGCATAAATGCCGAGAAACCGACGACGCCACCAGTTGCCGGTTCTCCGCTTCTCTTCCATCGACGTGAACCAGTATCTGCCACAGACACGGCGCGCACGTATCGGGGAGGCGACGAGGGGAAGGGATTGCTCTTGAAGAGTGCGAGCACATCTGGCTCGCTTGAGAGCAGGCGCTCTTCGGTGAATGGAACCAATTCATTCAGGTGCCAATCGCTGAGCGAAGCGAACCAGAGGTTCCATTCGAATCTTGGCTGATAAGGCGCGTAAATACGCGGCGCCTCGTCGAGAGCCTGTGGTTTGTTGCGGAACGGATAAGCAATCCAGTTGTTGCCATCATCCGAGCCCTGGAATTCAATTTCGTAACGGCCGTTCGTCATGACGGCGAAGAGTCCGTATTGATTTGAGATACGAAAAGGATCGAGGGCGGCAATGGGAGCGGTAGGAAGCGGAACGTGACGAAACGGAATGCCGATCATTTCGGCCGTCGTATTGTAGAAAATCCACGAGAGCATGATTGCTGCAACGGCCAGGCGAATGGCACTGAGGTGTGCGGACAGCCGGCTGTGGATCGTTGCTGGCGGAGACGGTTCCGGGTGCGAGTCTGATTCATCCAGAATGGGCGCATCTTCCTGCAGAGCAATCTCGACTGGGCGGCTCGCTTGCTTGCCAGCGGAGACGCGCGGGCACAAAACGGAGGAGTGTCTTGTCGTCCAACAAGAGGAAGCCGAGTGAGAGAACGAGATAGTTCAGAAAGGTGTAGTTGGCGGTCAGAATCACCACGATCTCCCAGGGAGTGACGATCAGAAAACAGATGAGACGCACGCGGCGCGGAAAGAAGAGCATGAAGACAACAACGAGCTCAAGCACAAGGGTGCCTGCAGTCGAAGCGGCGTGAAACCAATGCGGCAGGTGCTCGACGTACCAGCCAATCCAGGTGGGAAGCGGGCCGTTCTGATAGTACTCGTCCATCGCCGTGAGGCCTCGCCATTGCGGATCGCCGCTGACGAGCTTGACCACGCCTGATTCGAAGTAGATGCGGAACCACTCCCACTGCAGAAGAAAGAGACTGACGCGCGAAGGAGGGTGGCGAGCGCCCCAGCCGGGCGTCAACCCCGGCGGCGCGAAGAACAGACAGATGAAGCCGGCTTCGAGCAACATGCCGTCGGACTGGTAGCTGGAGAAATCGCCCGACGAGGAGACGAAGGCGAGGAAGCACACGAAGCAGACGAAGAAAGAGAGCCGGGGCCAAAGGTTAAGAAACGCAATGATGGATGCAGCGATGCCGATCCATGTGACGGCCATCAGCATGTGCGTTCCGTTGCCAATCCAAAAGAGCGATGGCGCGTACCAATAACGCGAGGACGGAAACGCACGCGCAACAGCTGCGAGGTAGTCATGGGCCGGCAAAATGCCTTTCGGACCGATAAGCCCCTTGATCTGAAAGAGCAAGGAATGGAAAGCTGAGAAATAGATGGCAGCGAGCGAGCGCAGAAACAGCCACCGCGGAATCAGACGGTCAGGCGCGCCGTAACGGGAGTCAAACAACCAGCGAAGAATGTAGCCGGGGTTGCGCTCCTGCATATCCGAAACAGGATAACGACCGGCCAGAGGTATTGAAAGGGCCGAGACGGAAACGAAGCAATATTCAGCCCGGAATCGGGTGCCTTCTCCGCTGCGCTGTCTACGACGCGTGCAAACGCCAGAGGGGATCGATGGCCCGGGTCGCGACGGCGAGGCCGGTGGATTCGCGGACGACAAGCTTGGGATGAACCGTAATGACCTCCGGACGCGGCCGCGGAAAGTCGTCGCGGATGAGTCCCAGCAGTGTACTCGCAGCCGCACGGCCCATTCCGCGCAACGGCTGATGGATCGTTGTGAGAGGAGGGTTGTTTGTCGACGCCGCAAGCACATCGTCGAAGCCGAGCACCGAAACATCGTGGGGAATGCGAAGGCCTGCCTCGCGGAGAGCCAGAATTGCTCCCATGGCAGAGAGATCGTTGAAGGCAAAAATGGCGGTGAATGGCAGGCCCGTCTGGATTAGTTGGCGAGTGACCTCAGTGCCCGGACCCGGTCCCGGCTCCGTGCTGCGCAACTGGACCACGAGTTGTGGGTTGATGTGGACGTCGAGCTTCTTTGCCACATCGACAATTGCCTGCCAACGATAGTTGGTGTCGGAACTGAATGGCTGACCTTTGATGAATGCGATGTTCGTGTGGCCGAGGGACCGAAGATGCGAGAGCGCAAGCTCTGCGGCCTTGTCGTGATCCAGTTCGATGTTGATGACGCCTTCCCGGCGCTCGTGACCGGAGACAGAGACATGCGGGACCGGCAATTCGAAGTCGATTGAAGAATCGACTGCGATGATCCCCTCAACGGAGCGCGACATCAACATTCTGGGATAGCCCTCGAGCAGGTCAGGACGGTGCCGGTGGCTCACAACAATGTAAAAAAAGCCGTCCTTTGACAGCTCATCGTCGATTCCCCCGAGCACAGCTGTCGAGTAGCCTTCGCTGATCTCCGGAACGATTACGCCGATGGTGAAGGTGCGCTTTTGGCGAAGGCTGCGCGCGACTGCATTGGCTGTATAACCGTACAGTGCGGCCGCGTGCAGGACGCGACTCTGCGTCCGCTCGGCTATGCGGAAGGTGGAAGCCTGTCCGTTGAGCACCCGGGATATTGTGGCAGGAGAAAGATCAAGAAGGTGGGCAAGTTCCTTGAGCGTGACGGGCTTGACTGGCGCATTCGACACGTTGTTCCGCTCCCAGATGCAATCTGATCTCGATTCAAAGCTTCGCTACTGCCGAGCGGGCCGGAGAGATCCCCTGCTCAATCGTTTGTGCTGAGCACGAGATTGCGCCCATCCGGAATTGCTGTCAAGCATTGTTTGACCGACGGCAACCTGAATGTGTTGAGGAATACGGAATCGCTTTTCAAAAGGTTCCCGCAGCTATGCTCATGCGTCATCGCGATTGCGAGTCGAGATGCCAGATGGGGTGAGCTCGCAAAGCACGGCTCCAGTGCAGAGAAAACAACCCACTTCTCGCCGGTTAGTCGGGAAATCGAGAGACTGTGAGCCTGTTCGAATCCGGCACTGCCAGCTGATACCAATTGTCGATCGCAACGAAAATGGAGCAGAGAGGTCTCTGCTCCATTTTGAGTTTGGATGACTAGGGTGGTTATGAGCAGCCACTCGTCGAGCCGCAGCTCATGCAGCGATAGCAGCTGCCGTTGCGGACCATGATGGCGCCGCAGGTTGAGCAGCTTGGCGCGTCGCCCATTTCGTAGAGGCTGCGCATGGCATCGGATGCATGATATACGCCGCGATCCTTCAGAGTCGGGCCATAGCTGGGTGCGGCACTCGTCGCCGCAGCGGAGGCCTGAACGTCCGGTGCAATAGCTCCGCCGGGCGCAGATGTAATTCCCATTCCGCTTTGGCCGAGCCGGCGCGCGACTTCCTCGGCGAGCCGCGAAAGCTGATCGTGCGAGCCTGTCTCCTCTAATTCTTCGTGCTCGGGAAGCAGGGTTGGCGTTTCGGGCAATGGAGCGGCCTGCGGAGACAATCCTGCAAACAGCGTCAACTGCTGGCCGGAAAGAAAGCGCAGGTTGAGCCACCGGAAGATGTAATCCATCAGGCTCTTGGCATAGCCAATCTGCTCGTTGCCGGTCCAGCCTGAAGGCTCGAAGCGGGTGTGAGCAAACTTCTCGCAGAGTACGCGCAGTGGCACGCCGTGCTGCAGGGCGAGCGAGATAGAGGTGGCGAAAGCGTCCATGAGGCCCGAGACAGTCGAACCCTCCTTGGCCATCCTGATGAAGATTTCGCCAGGCTGACCATTCGGGTAGAGACCCACGGTGATGTATCCCTCGTGGCCTGCAATGGAGAACTTATGCGTGACAGATGCACGCTCTTCCTGCAGGCGGTGACGCACGGCGCGAGGGGGCGCATTCAGATCCTGCTGTGTTGCACTGGCTTCAATGCTCAGGTCCAGAGGAGTCGTTACTGAAGGAGCGGACGCATTCCTTGCAATCTCGTCCATTGTGCGCTGGAACGCAGAGGCTGCCGCGACGACCTGCTTCGCGGTTACCTCAAGTTTCTCGCTGATCTTTGCTTCGAGGGTCTTCAAATCGGCTTCAGCAGCAGGATGGCCGGCGGCTAGCTGCGTCATCACGCGCAGGCCTGCAGCATCGAGAGCGGAAGGCTCTCGCTTGCCGTCAATGCTGGTGTTCAGCGGCTGCACGCCCTTGGATCCGTCGCGGTAGATGGCTACGGCCTTGATGCCCTGGCGCCAGCTTTCGGCATAGGCTTCGGCTACTTCTTCCACCGTGGCATCCTGAGGCAAATTGACAGTCTTCGAGATGGCGCCGGAGAGGAATGGCTGCGCGGCGGCCATCATCTTGATATGGCCCATGTAGTTGATCGAGCGCGTACCCTTCGCCGGCTTGAAGCTGCAATCGAAGACACTCAGATGCTCGGGCTTGATGCCGGGTGCGCCCTCAATGGTGCCCGTGGCGTCGATGTAGCTGACGATCGCGTCAACCTGATCGTTGTCATAGCCCAGCTTGAAGAGAGCGGCGGGAACGGTGTTGTTGACGATCTTGATCATGCCGCCGCCGACAAGCTTCTTGTACTTGACGAGCGCGAGATCGGGTTCAATGCCTGTGGTATCGCAGTCCATCATGAAGCCGATGGTGCCCGTAGGAGCGAGCACGGTGGTCTGCGAGTTGCGGTAGCCGTAGCGCTCGCCATAAACGAGGGCCATGTCCCAGCACTCGCGGCTGGCGTCAATGAGGGCCTCGAGCTGCGGCACCATGAAGGGCTCTCCGGTTAGCCGCGATTTGCCGATGTTGTTGACTTCGGCGCGATGCATGCGGATGACGTCGAGGAAGGGCTCGCGATTGACATAGAAGCCAGGGCATGCGCCGCCCTGGCGCTCGATGCTATTGGTGAGCGGAGTAGCCGAGGCGAGCGGAGGGCAGTTTGCAGCGACGACGGACGACTGCAGGTATGCCTGGCCGCACATGATGGCGGTGAGAGCCCCTGCAAGATCGCGACCGGCTGACGAATCATAAGGCAGGCCGAAGGACATCAGGAGCGCACCGAGATTGGCGTAGCCGAGACCCAAAGGACGGTAGTCATGCGAATTTCTGGAGATGGATTCGGTGGGATATCCGGAGTTGTCGACGAGTATCTCCATGGCCGTAATCGTGACCGAGATGGCGTGGCGGTACGCGGGGATGTTGAACACGCCCGACGGGCTGACAAACTTCATCAGGTTGAAGCTGGCCAGGTTGCACGCGGAGTTATCGAGGAACATGTATTCCGAGCAAGGATTGGATGCGTTGATGCGCGCCGTGTTCTTGCTGGTGTGCCACTTGTTGATGGTGGTATCGAATTGCAGGCCCGGATCGCCGCAGAGCCAGGTGGCTTCAGCGATCTTGTGCATGATCTCGCGCGCCTTATGACTCTGAACCGGCTTGTGGTCCTTGACGGTCTGGGTGCTGTACTCGCCGTCGGTCTCGTAGGCGTGCATGAACTCGTCGCTCACGCGAACTGAGTTGTTGGCGTTCTGGAAGAAGATCGAGGAGAAGGCTTCCGAGTCAGGACCGGAGCCGTCGTAGCCGTTGCGAATGAGCGTGTGGGCCTTTGCTTCTTCTTTCGACTTGCACTCGATGAAGTCGACGATGTCAGGATGGTCGACATTGAGAATCGCCATCTTGGCCGCGCGGCGAGTCTTTCCGCCGCTCTTGATGACACCGGCAAAGGCGTCAAGGCCCCGCATGAAGCTGAGCGGGCCGCTGGCCGTGCCGCCGCCCGTCACATGCTCCTTGCTGGAGCGCAACGAGCTGAAGTTGGTGCCAGTGCCTGAACCGTACTTGAAAAGCAGAGCTTCCGTCCGGGCCAGATCCATGATGCCTTCCATCGAGTCCTCGACGGCGTTGATGAAGCAGGCCGAGCACTGCGGATTCTTGTAGCCGGTGGCCGCGTGCACCACACCGCCGGTCATCGGGTCCCAGTGCCAGTTCTGGCCCACCGCGAACGGTTCGAGCCGGTCGCAGCCGACGTTGAACCACACAGGCGAGTTGAAGGCCATCTTCTGCGTCAGGAGCATATGCGCAAGTTCGTCGTGGAAGATGGCTGCGTCCTCGTCCGAGGCGAAGTAGCCGCCGGCGATACCCCAGTCGCGGATGGTTTCAGCGACGCGCGAGACAAGCTGGCGGACGCCAGTTTCACGCTCGGGGGTGCCGATCTGCCCGTGGAGATACTTGGAGGCCACGATGTTGGTCGCCGTCATGGACCAGTCCATCGGCACATCAACATCCTTCTGCTCGAAAATTGTGTTTCCCTTGCTGTCGGCAATCAGAGCGGTGCGGCGCTCCCACTGGACTTCGTCGTAGGGAGAGACACCCTCGGTTGAGAAACGGCGTGAGAAAGACAGCCCGCCCTGGCTGTAGGAAGTCTGCAGGGCCGCAGCAGAAGTTTGAAGGTTGGCCTCGTTCATAGAATTCTCTCCATCGGCAAAATTTGTGAATACCTGTCCCAATTAACCTGACGCGACCTCATGTGGGGCGGGGTAAAAATGCTGCAAGCTGCGGGAAACGGGACTTTTCTCGGAACCTGTGCCTTGCGGCAAGCGGCGGTCTACGGGAGGACGACAAGGTTACAGCCCGTTTACAGCCGCAGATGAAAAAATACCGCTGTCCTTGGGGTATGTCAACCGCAAACCACAACATCTTGTATTCCTTGGTCATTTACCGCATCTCCTGTCTAAATACGGCTATTTGGGCTGTGGAAAGCTCAAATAGCCTCTCTGGACGCGGCAATTTCGAGTTCTGATTGCTTCAAGAACAGTGCAGATGCCGCTTCCGGCCGCAAATCGCTCAACAACAAGCGTATTCCCCGCGGAACTGCCGTACAAGCCGCGTAAACAGTGGAAATAGAGGACTGGATGTGCGAAATAAGGACAATTGGGGGAGACATCAACATGAGAGGGACCTGGCGCCCTTCCAGATCCCCCAAGAATCGTACTTAGTTCCCTGTCGCAGATGATGCAGGCGCGAGAACCAGCTGCTGCTGATTTGTCACTGCCATTTTCTGGTAGTAGTCCCGGAGGGTCGGATATTCTTTCGGGTCCAGCAGAACGAAGGCACGAGCAAAGATGTGCTTGATGTCGATGACTCCGGGACTGGGCTGGGTCTTGATCACAAGTGCCGCATGATCCGGCCAGGGCATCTGGGCGGGTTGGGGAGCACTCTCTACGGCGTAGCCGGATGGCAGGTGGTAGACCACGTCATCGATCACTTGCACGGCGTAACGCAGGTCGACGGGGGCCACGCGCTTCTCTTCGGCGACGAATTGCTCTCGGGCGCCGGACGAGAAGAAAAATGCCGGAAGAAGGAGGCGCTTTCCGGTGACCGTGCCGAGACGGCCCGAGACTTTCACGGTGACGGAAACATATCCTGCGGAAGTCGTGAGGCCCTGAATGTTTGCAACTTCTCCGGTGATGCCGGGGGGGAGCAATCTCGGCAGTGACTCGTTCAGTTGTCTTTGAACCTCGGTGTTGTCGGCAGTGAGGTTGAGCTGGCGCAAGCGGAGGGCTTCAGGGCCATTCATGACGATCTTCACTGTGCCTGCGATTGCTCCTTGCGCGTCAACAATCAAATCCGCAGCGTGTGCACTGATCGCATCCTTGGTGAGGTTGGCTGGCGTGAGGGCGGAGTGGCTGACGCCGTCAGCAGTCTCAAGCAAGCCACCGCAGAGCATGTGGGACCAGTGAAGCTGACCGTAGGGCAGGAACTTCTCTCCCGGATCAAGAAACACGTCCGCGCCGTTGATGTGAAGCACAACGAGCGTGGCGGCGAGTTGATCGAGAGAGAGATACCCGGGATCGAAGATGCGCTCCCGGCGATCCGCAATGCTCATCGCATTCGCCTGAAGGCCTGCGGCGCGCGCCAATGCGAGATAGAGGGTCGCGATCTCGTCGCGGGTTCCGCTCTTTTCGCTCCAGACCTGTCCTGCACTGCGGACACCACGCTTCAGTCCCGGTTGAAGCCGCTCCGCCTCGCTGCGCCCGTGAGAAAAGGCGGTGTTGTCGAGAGCCTGTACCGCATCGTAGAGCTTTCGGGCCTTTTCGTCGTCGGTCGAGGCTCCGGCCGTGATCTGCGCTGATGCTGCGCGCAATTCGTCAGTAGGGTCAGCAGCGCGATCGATCTCTTTGGCCCAGAGCTTCCCTTCGTTCGTCCAAAAGACATCGCCCGCGAGGTAGGGACTGTAGTAAAAACGAACCCCGTAGATGTGGCTCTCCGCAGGTGGTGCATCTGCCTCTGACTGGATGGCCGGTACATCCTGAAGGTCGAGCGCGTAGTCTCTGTTCGGGCTGGGCTGGAGATGTGCTCCAGGGGGCAAACGCGCAGAGAAAAGCAGATAGTTCGCAATCTCACCCTTTGAGTCGTAGTGGATAATGCTCTGGTTCCCAATCACATTCCTCTCAAGATCACCAAGAGGGTTGTAGTAGAAGTGCTCCTTGCGGATCGGAATGCTCGTTTGGACTTCCCAGAATGGAATCGAACCGGCCAGAGCGGAATCCATAAAGCCCTGCATATCATTGGTGATGCCAAGGGTATGCACCTCGCTGTTCGGGAGAGTCCAGCGGTACTCCAGAATGCTGCCAACTTCGACGCTCGGCAGCGTAAACACCCTCGCGTTCAGGTGGCGGTGGGTATTCTTCACGACGAGCAGGTCTTCAGCTTTGCCGGTGAGAGGAATGACGGTGCCGTCGGCGTGGATCGTGCGGCCTTCAATACGTGGCGGTGCGCCTGAGCCCGAGTAGGGCACCTCAACCGTTGCCCATTCCTTGCCGAGTTCCGTCAGCACCTTGATACGTGCGTATTCGCTGACGAAGTGATTGAAGTTGTCAGTTGACTGCTCCCGATAAAGGAAGAGAGCGGTGGCTCCGGGGAATTTTGGGTCCGAAGTCATCTGCAGCTCTTCTCTGGTCGGCTCCTGAAATTTCTGGGCCGTTACCGTCAAAGGCGAAAACAACGAGGACAGAACTAATATTGCCCGCACGCTGAAACAGACTCTCATTGATCCCACTCCCCCTGATCGACGCAGCTTAACTGTGTCGCGCTCATTTCAAAGTGATGTTTGAAATCGGCGCAATTCTAGCATCGCGGGGTCGTAGGCCGGCAACCAAGACGGCCGCGCATCGCTGCAAAGGGCCGTATTGTCTTGATGGTCCACCCGTTGGATTATGGTCGAGTTGTATTCCTGGCCATCGTCACCGAGGTTGAGACGCCGCCATTACGAAGGTCGCGGTGCATGGCAGCTTGATGAACGGGCGCCGCCATATTGTGCAAAGAAAACGCCGCCATCTCAGGCGGCGTTTTCTTCGATTTGCAAAACAGGAATCAGTTGCTTTCCTTGGAGTCAATCCTCATTCCATAGAACGATTTCCGCACGAAGAACACCGACACCAGGAAGAATGCGACTGCCAGTACGTGTGTGAGCATCGGATTGTTCGCAGTGAGCGTCACTGCAAGCTCGACGGCAAGTAATCCGAACAACGTCGTGAACTTGATGATCGGATTCATTGCCACCGACGAGGTGTCTTTGAACGGATCGCCGACGGTGTCTCCGATCACGGTTGCGTCGTGCAGAGGTGTTCCTTTCTGTTTCATGTCGACCTCTACGACCTTCTTCGCGTTGTCCCAGGCGCCGCCGGCATTCGCCATGAAGATCGCCTGGTACAGACCGAAGATCGCAATCGAGAACAGGTAGCCGATAAACAGGAACGGCTCCATGAACGCGAATGCAAGTGTGGAGAAGAAGACGGCGAGAAAGATGTTGAACATTCCCTTCTGCGCGTACTTCGTGCAGATCTCTACCACCTTCTTGCTGTCAGCTGACCGATGCCTTCTCCGCGCCTTCCAGTTTGATGTTCGCCTTGATGAACTCGACCGCGCGGTAAGCGCCGGTGGTGACCGCCTGCGTGGAAGCGCCCGTGAACCAGTAGATCACCGCTCCGCCGCAGATCAACCCGAGCATGAAGGGCGCGTGCAGCAGAGAGAGGTTCTGTACGTTGTCGGTCAGCCCGTGGGTCAGGGCCATGATGATCGAGAAGGTCATCGTGGTTGCGCCCACCACGGCCGTGCCGATCAGCACCGGCTTTGCCGTAGCCTTGAATGTATTGCCGGCTCCATCGTTGGCTTCCAGCAGGTGTTTTGCGCGCTCGAACTTCACGTCGATGTTGAAGTCCTTCTTCAACTCGGCTTCGATGCCGGGAACAGTTTCGATCAGCGACAACTCGTAGACGGATTGAGCATTGTCGGTTACCGGTCCGTAGGAATCCACGGCAATCGTGACCGGACCCATGCCAAGGAAGCCGAACGCGACGAGGCCAAACGCGAAGACGGCCGGAGCGAGCATCTGGTCAGCCATGGACGGGCCCGTGCTGAAGTAATAGCCCAGTCCCATGAGCGCGACCATGCTGAGTCCCAGCCAGTAGGCCGAAAAATTGCCGGCCACGAATCCCGACAGGATCCCCAGGGAAGCTCCGCCTTCCTGCGCTGATTTGACGACTTCTCTCACGTGGCTCGAGTTGGTCGAAGTGAAGACCTTGACCAATTCGGGTATGATCGCGCCCGCCAAGGTTCCGCAGGAGATGATGGAAGCCAGCTTCCACCAGAGCGTTCCGTCACCGAGAGTGGGGATCATCAGGTACGAGACGATGTAGGTCAGGACGATGGAAACGATGGACGTGATCCATACCAGCGAGGTCAACGGCGCCTCGAAGTCCATTTCGTCGGAGTTCGCGTATTTCGCGCTGAGCGATCACGCCATTGAGGAAGTACGCACCCGAGCTGGAAAGCAGCATGGCCACGCGCATCACGAAGATCCATACCAGCAGTTGCGCTTGCGTCGTGGGACTCTTGACGGCCAGCAAAATGAAGGTGATCAAGGCCACGCCGGTCACGCCGTAGGTTTCGAAGCCGTCGGCGCTCGGGCCAACGGAGTCGCCCGCGTTGTCACCCGTGCAGTCTGCGATGACACCCGGGTTGCGCGCATCGTCTTCCTTGATCTTGAACACGATCTTCATCAGATCGGAGCCGATGTCGGCGATCTTGGTGAAGATGCCGCCGGCAATACGCAGGGCCGCAGCGCCCAGTGATTCGCCAATCGCGAAGCCAATGAAGCATGGACCCGCATAATCGCGCGGGATGAACAACAGGATGAATAGCATGATGAGCAGCTCGACCGAGATCAGCAACATGCCGATGCTCATGCCGGCCTTCAGCGGAATCGCAAAGAGCGGATACGGTTTGCCGCGCAATCCTGCGAATGCCGTCCGTGAGTTCGCAAATGTGTTTACGCGGATTCCGAACCACGCCACGCCATAGCTGCCCGCGATGCCGACGAGCGAAAACAACAGAATGATCGGCAAAGTAACCGCAATCGATTTTCCCGGTACCGGCGCCAGATAGCCGAAGTACAGCGCGATAATGACCGCGATGAAGGCCCAGAGCAGAAGAATGAACTTGCCCTGCGTTACCAGATACGTTTTGCAGGTCTCATAGATCAGTTCGGAAATTTCGCGCATCGTGCGATGAACCGGCAGGTTCTTCAACTGCACATAGATCGCCAGGCCGAACAACAGGCCGCCGACGCAGAACAGCAATCCGATCATCAGAAGGGCATGCCCGTTCATGCCGAAAAAATTCACGGTCGACAAATCCGGCAGTACCAGGTTGGCTTCGCCCCCGCCCGCGTGTTCCGGCTGCGCATAGGCGAACGTTGGAAGCAGCAGGCCCAGGAGGACCGCCACTGTCTTGTACTGCCGCTTCAGAAAGGCTCCTGCGCCTTCCTTGATGGCGCCGGCAAGTTTCTGCATCTCCGGCGTCCCCTGGTCCGCGCCAATCACCTGGCGCGCGAAGAAAAAGGTCACCAGGAGCGAAAATGCGCTCACGGCGAGAAAGAAGTACACCCACTCCAATTGCTGTCACAAATCCTCCCAAGATAATTTTTGAAGCCGATCACGACCGAGCCTGAAGACACCCAAGGGCCCCCGGCTCGGCTCCCCACTGGCCAAGATCGGTTCTTTGAGACCCCGGGTCAAAGCCACCCGGAAGGCTATCATCCGTGTTCGAGGCTGTCGAGTGATTGCAGTCACAAGGTTCCTGCGTATTCACTGGGCGTTGATCTGGCGCTCAGCTTTGGTGGAAAGGAACGATTCTCTGTACAGATTGAGCCGGGAAGTCTATCAATACTGCATGAACTCGTCGACACTTCTGACCCCACGCCAGGCTGCCGAGAAACTCGGCATCAGCTACCCCGCACTGAAGCACTGGATTCTGGCTGGTCGCATTCGGACAGTGAAAACACCGGGCGGACACCATCGGATTCCATTGAGTGCGCTGTCCGAGTTTCTGCCTCCGGGATCGGCCAACCCCTCAGTAGCACGGATCAGCGGGCGGAATCAATTGCTGGGATCGATCGTGGAAGTCACCATCGACGGGCTGCTTGCAAAGGTGGTGCTCTCGGTGGGAGACCAGCGAGTTACGGCCATCATTACATCGGACGCTGTTCGGGAGCTAGGCCTGAAGGCCGGTGAGCCCGCCGTGGCGCTGATCAAGGCAACAGAAGTGATGATCGGAAGGCCGTGAGCGGATTGGCCGCCGGGGCCCGTCCCATGCCACGACTGTGCAATGGGTTGGCTTCGGTTTTCAGATCCTCTGGCCAGCAATCGCCAGACTTTATTGATTTAGCCCTATATAATGATATAGATTCATATTAAATCGTTGGCAGGTTGCTCTTCCCCGGTCCAGCCTACCGCGACACTATGTCCTCTCAATGAGATTCTTCCACCGATCTAGGCTTACCGACGACGCATCTTGCGGAGATACCTTCCATGCGCGTTTCCCGAGTTGCGCTTTTCCTGGCTTTGCTCTTTTGGATGAATAAGATGCCGGCCTTCGCCCAGGTTGTTGGAGGGCTGAGGGGGCAAGTGCTCGACCCGTCGGGCGCACAGGTGGCGAATGCGCGGGTAGAACTCACCAAAACCGCAACGAACATGCATCAGTCGACGATCAGCACCACGTCAGGGGATTATGTCTTCACTCACCTGAGTCCGGGGCTTTACAGCATCGACGTGACAGCGCGAGGCTTCGAGCACCTGACTCGCAACGGGATTAGCGTGGTGACAGGTCAAACGGTCACAGCAGATCTCGTTCTGCACGTTGGAAACCAGCAGCAATCCGTCACAGTCACGGGTGATGCGCCGCTGTTGCAGTCCTCAACGAGCAACATTGAGACGAACATATCGGGGCCGGCAATCGTGGCACTGCCGTTGAATACCCGGAACTTTATACAGCTTGCAACGCTGGCACCCGGCGTTGAACTGCCTCCGGGAACCGTACTGCCGAGAATCAACGGCGGAAGACCGCGAACGAACGAGTACCTGTACGATGGCATTTCCGCCCTGCAACCGGAACCGGGACAAGTGGTTTACTTCCCGATTCTGGACGACATCCAGGAATTCACCGTTGAAACCAATAACGTGCCGGCAGAGTTTGGCCGCTTCAATGGTGGCGTGGTGAATGTTTCCACCCGCGCCGGGTCTAACGCATTACACCTGTCTCTATTCGAATTCTTCCGCAATGAAGCTCTGAATGCGCGCAACTACTTCGCGACAACTGGTCAGAAGCCCGAATACCGCCGAAACCTTTATGGCGCCACGCTGGGATTGCCCGTGCTTCGCGATCGCCTGTTCTTTTTCGGCGATTTTCAGGGTGTTCGCCAATTGATCGGCGTCACACGAATCTCGACGATACCCACATTGAAAGAGCGTCAGGGTATCTTTACGGGAGTTTCAAAGATCTATGATCCCGCCACCACAACGGTTGTCAACGGCGTGAACGTGCGCCATGAGTTTCCGAACGACGTAATCAATGTGCCCATGGATCCCGCGGCGCTGTCCCTGCTGGAGCGTTTCCCGACGCCGACCAGTTCGGGAGCGGCAAACAACTACAAGCGGACCGCAAACGATATAGATCACCAGAGCCAGTTTGACATCCGCGTTGATGGCGCGTTTCGCTCCCGGGATCGATCCTTTGGACGTTATTCGTATTACAACGAAGTTGAGGAGCCCGTGACGCCGTTGCCCGATGGCAGCGGCGCAATCACGGGGTCGGTGATTGGAACGGGCGGAGTATCGGGACTATCGAATGTGCTGGGGCAGCAGGCAGTCTTCAACGAAACACATACATTCTCGCCAGCGGTCTTGAATGACTTCAGGATGGGCTACACGCGGCGAGGCAATACCATCTCCGGCGCGACGTTGAGCGATACCGCTTCGAACGCTCTGGGGATACCGGGAATTCCCACGAATGCCGCATTCAACAATGCTCTGCCGCTTTTCACTTTCACTGGTTTTCAGCAGTTGGGCCCTTCGTCCAGCACGTTTTCGGAGTATCAGACGGCCGTCTGGCAAATAGTCGACTCTGTTGTGATCGTACGCGGCCGCCACGCTCTGAATGCCGGGGTGGACCTGCGATGGTATCAACTCAATGCCGTCGCGCCACCGAACCCGACGGGGGCGTTCGCGTTCACCACCACCGGAACCAATCAGCAGAATCTCACCAACAGCGGAAACTCGATCGCGAGCTTTCTGCTCGGGCAGGTCGATACGTTTCAAATCGATCTGCAGGAAAGCAAGATCCGTCCGCGCGATCACATTGAGGAGTATTTCCTACAGGATGACTGGAAGGTCACCGACCGCCTGACTGCGAACCTCGGAGCACGCTGGACGCTGCATTTTCCTTCCACAGAGAAGACCAACCAGGGCGCAGTCTTCAATCTGACCACGCAGCAACTGGACTATCTGGGAGTGGATGGAAATTCCCGCAGTGCACGAGAATTGCATTGGGACAATGTTGCGCCGCGCATCGGAATCGCTTATATGGTTACGCCCAAGACAGTGATGCGCGCCGGCTTCGGGATCGTTTTCATCGATCAGTCCGGCATCACGACGCCATTTACGACGCCGCAATTTCCATTTATTCAAAACGTGCAACAAAAGACGCAAGACAGTGTGAATGCCGCCTTCACACTGTCGAACGGACCGTCTGTTGCTCCGATTCCGAAGACGCCGGATGCAGGGCTGGGACAGAGCGTATACACGGCGAAGAAGACAGCGGGGTCCGGATACTCGCAGCAGTGGAACCTCGCGGTGCAGCACGCAGTCACAAATAACCTTTCTGTCGAGTTCGCCTATGTTGGCTCGCACATTGTCCACGTTGGCATTCCCGACTCGAATCTGAACCAGTTGACGGCGGGTCAGTTGGCAGAAGGAGCGCCGCTTCTCGTCAAGGTGCCGAATCCCTACTATGGGGAGCTCCCGCCATCAAGCTCGATCGGCGGCAAGACCACCACCGTTGCGCAACTCCTGAAGCCTTATCCGCGATTCCTGAACATCGCGACCTACCGAAACAACAGCGGCCAGACAAACTACAACGCGGGCGAGGTCCAGGTCGAGCAGCGCTTCTCGCACGGGTTGTCGTTGCTCTTTGCGTACACGCACTCGCGTTTGATCGACGATGCATCCTCGGTCTTCTCGACAACCGTTCTTTCATCGCCGAACTCAAGCAGCCTCATCGCAGCTGACACATTTCGACCAGAGCTTGAACGCGATGTTTCAAGTGGAGATATGCCGAATGTGACCTCGTTCAGCGGCATCTACAATCTGCCGGCAGGGACCGGACACGCGTTCGCTTCAAGAGGATTGGCCAACGCACTGCTGGGTGGATGGCAACTGAATTCCATCCTGTTGCTGCAGTCCGGTATGCCTGTAACCGTTACACAGGCGACGAACAACAACTCCTTCGCCGGGTTTGCCCTGCAGCGTCCTAATCAGGTAGGTTCGCCGAATCTCTCCCCTGACGAGCGCTCACCTGCGCGTTTCATCAACACGGCAGCATTCGCAACCGCGCCGCAGTTCGCAATCGGCACCGCGTCACGCAACCCTGCGCGCGGACCAGCTTATCGGAATCTGGATTTCGCTCTGGTAAAGCACACGAAACTGCCGGGGGAGACGGATTTGGAGTTTCGCGCCGAGGTTTTTGACATCTTCAACACGCCCGCATTCGCGCAGCCGAACGGGAGCTTCGGTTCAGCCGCATTCGGCAGCATCACCAGCACGGTGACCGATCCGCGTGTTGTACAGTTTGGTCTTCGATTCTCCAAGTAAGAAAAGACTCTACTCGATCGGGATGTCGATCTTGTCGCCCGGTAGGACGACCGCGAGATTTTGACCTTCAAAATGGCGCACTTGCCCGTTGGGTAGCGGGTGCAGCTTGAAAAGGACGAGCATATTGCGCTCAGGATCATCGAATGCACGGAAGCTGGCAACCTGTTCGAGCGAATAGTGCGTGTGGATATCCTCGAGGGTGCCCGGATCGATGTCGTTCCATGTCGCCCACCAGCCCGGCTGATAGAGAGCCAGCTTAGTCGCGAGATCGGGATAGGTTGGCGTCGGCGTACCGAAGTCATCGCAAAGCGTGCGCAGATGGGTCACGAGGCTGATCTGGTCCCCGCTGATCGAGACAAGGAGAGGGTTTCCGTTGGGATGCTGGTCAATATAGCTGGCGAGCTGATTTGCCGCTGTGACAAAGGTGTACTCGGGATGTGTAGCGTAATTCAAGGTCCAGACGCTGTTGACGGCTGCCGCGAGCGCAACGACGGCAAGAGCTGCCTTGCCTAGCATGCGCATCAGACCGGCCTGTGCTAAGAGTGCTTCGGCCGCCATGGCAATCACAAGAAAACTGAACACCGCGACGACCGCGAAATAGCGGGGTTGCGGGTGGTTCTGATAGGTCATGAAGAGCAGGTAGCCGAGGGCCGCGACGACGGATGATCCAAAGACCGGATCGAGCAGCAGACGGCGGGCCCAGCTGTTGAGATTCGAACCCAGTGTGGCTGCCACAATCCCGCCAACGATGAGCAGCGCGGTGAGAGGGAGCAGGATATGGTCCACCCACATGCTCCCGCGAAGCGCCCACCAGAAGCTCAATAGTGGCCAATACACCTCTGTGGGCTTCGTATAGGTATTGATGAAGAAGAGGTACTTGTAGTCGGCGCGAAGCTGCAAGAGTACGACAAGGCCAATCCACAGTCCAAAGGTGCCGGCGAATGTTGCCAAAGAGGCAGCAGCGCAGAAAAGGGCGCGCGCTCGATCGCTCCAGAAGGCGAGGAGCATGGCGCATCCGATGGCCGGCAGCAGGAAGACGGCCGTCGTCTTGGTCAGCATCATCAGCGTGAAGAGGAAACCGATGCCGATAGATGCCGCGATCGGGCGGCGCAGGCGGGGCAGCCTGACTGCGATATTCAAGGCTCCCAGCATGAGTGTGGTCAGCATCGGTTCCAGAATGGCGAGGCGGCTGAAGCAATAGAGGAACGGGCTGGTGACCATCAGAGTCAAGGCCAGGAGTGCCGTCCAGCGCGAGCTTCGGGTGCGAAGCAGCGTGTAGCTCAGCAGCAGGTTTGCAAAAAAGAAAGCGACGGCCAGGCCCCGGGCGGCCTGAATGGTCACGCCTGTGAAGAAAAAGAGTATCCACTCGAGAAAGGGCCAGAGCGGGACGGCAGGCGCGGGATTGAAGTCCCCCGGTACGTACCAGTTTCCAAAGAGATGAGCGCGGATGGCGGCGTTGGAGTACCAGCCCTCATCGGTGTACTTGGCCCAATCGATGTGCCAGGGAGTGTGGTTCGGAAAGTCAGCGCCCAGGTTGAGGGCGTGCAAAATGGCAAAGCCGCCGACAACAACGATCCAGGCGGCACAGGCCCAGCGCCTTGCAACGTTCGTCAAAGGGCTCTCTCCGTGAAGTAACCAAGGGCAAAAAAGGGGGATATTTATTTCTAAAGAGTATAAACCCTTCAGTTTACGGAAAGTTGCGGAAGTGCAACTCCTACATTTCTTTGATGCCGGGTCAGTCGCAGCGCGGTTTATTCGTAGGCCAAGGCATCGATCGGGTCTTTGCGAGCCGCCATCCACGCGGGATAGAGCGCGCCAAAGATCGCGCCGATGAACGCGATGATTGCGCCCTGCATCAGCCAGTGCGCCGTGATCTCGAAGTGCTGTGTTGGAAAAACTCGCTGCAAAAGCAGCCTCACGGCAAAGGTGCCCGCAATGCCGAGGAGCACGCCGACGATTGCCATAACGGCCGATTCGCGAAGCACGACGCTGACGATGGTCATTTTGGAAGAGCCCAGAGATTTCAGGATTCCGATCTCGCGCGTGCGCTCGAGCACCGCTGTGTACATCGACTGGAAGATCACAAGAAAGCCAACGATGACCGCGATACCCGTAATTACTCGGATCGCGATGTTGAATCCAGGAAGCTTATCGGGGGTCATTGTCATGAGCCACTCGTCGATCGTCTGGACAGGCGAGTCTTCGAGCCCCCTGGTTGCATGAATTTCGCGGACGACCTCCTCGCGATTTGCCGGGTCATCACACTTGATGTAAAAGACCGAGGCTTTTCCTTCGGCACCGATCAGTTCGCCCATCGTCTGGATCGGGATGAGCTTGCGGCCACCCTTCCCATGTTCCACGATCCCTGAGATCCGGAAGGTGTGATCCATGATGGTGATATCGCCGCCCAGGTGGTATCCCTTGCCGGAGCTGGCAAGCACATCGTCAATGATGGCGTCGTAAGGCTTCTGGAACGGGCCGCCCTCCTGAAAAACAAACGGCTTGAGCCCATCAAAAGTCGGATAGTCGATGCCGTAGATAATTTCGATGCTGCCCTTTGTGCTGAGGTGCTGAATGACGGGAGAAGCAACGGCAACGTGGGGCAGTCGTCGCAGCGCTTCAGCAATCTTCGCGGACATTGGGGCGCCCCCGACACCGTTCATATAGCTGGCGTTTGAGGGCCAGAGAATCAGATCGGCGCCAATCCCATTGGTTCGCTGTTTCTGGTCGTTGAGCATGCCCATGAAGATGCCGACAATCGACAGGATCATAATGACTTCAATAGCCACTGCGGTGATGCTGATCAGCGAGCGCAGCGGGCGGTGCAGAATGTTGGCAATAACGAGCTTATTCATTTACAGGTCAGCACTCCAATGGCATAAAGCGGGAAAAAGGACGCCCATTCAAGGGTAACAGCCGCAAAGAACCGCTATTAACTGTCTGGATTCCTTGCGCCTGAAACTCTCCCTCGGCTACATTCCGGCTTGCGATTCCGCCGCCATCAAAATAGTGTGACGAAAGGCACAATGGGGCCTTCCATCTAGTGATAAGAAAGGGGCATACTAGTACTAGACCCCTTCTATGCCATAAGTAACTTGCCTGTGGAAAACTACGGGGCTATGATTTCGGAACTGGTTACCAAATGAATACTTTTGGGGAAGAGCTTCGATCGCAGCGGCTGTCTCGCGGAATAGCGCTGGAAGAGATCACCGCTGTTACCAAGATTTGCCAACGCCACCTGGTCGCGCTGGAGCAGGACAGCTTTCGCCAGCTGCCGGGCGGCATTCTGAGCAAGGGCATCGTGCGGGGATATGCCGGGGCCATCGGGCTCGACGTGCGCGACTGGACCGACCGCTTCATAAAGGCTTCTTGCGCTGCCGGCGAGTCCCCGGACAAAGATAGCAGCGGCTGGACGGAGTTCGCTGCCAATGTCGGCAAAGAGCGCATGGAGCGTCGCACGGCAATGGAGCAGCGCGTGCGCTGGATTGGGGCCATCGCGGTTCTGGTTGCGGCTGTGGCGGCGAGCTATCTTACGGTCCGCTTTTACGGTATGCATGCCGGATGGTGGAATACGCTCCTGCCGCTTCATCCTGCAGCAACGAAAGCCAATGCGGTCGTCACGCACGTTGCGGCAATTTTGTTGCACTGATTGCCGCCCGTTCTGGTTCGTCCGAACTGAATCTCCACCGCCGACCCCATGCCGGCAAGCTTTCGCCCCAACTGTTTACCTGCGCCAAATCGCCACTGACTGCCGGAAGTCGCTGTTCGATGATGAACTTTGCCTCCCACCCCTCCCCGCAATTACCATAGAACGACGTGCTGGAAGGTCGATGCCTTACGGTGCGGCTTGTCTCTCCGATGCAGGTGTGGAATTATTCGTCTCCCTCTGCGCCCCGTTAACCATCGCGGCAGGCAAATACCTTGAAGCCCTTCAATGGGGAGGAATGCAAAGTTGAGCGATCGTTTTTTGTTTACCTCTGAGTCCGTAACCGAAGGCCATCCCGACAAGATTGCCGACCAGGTATCCGATGCAATATTGGACGCGTGCCTGGAAAAGGATCCGTACAGCCGTGTTGCCGCAGAAACGCTGACCGCAACGGGCCTTGTCGTGATCGCCGGTGAAATCACCACCAAGGCTTACGTTGACTTTCAGAGCCTTGTTCGCGGCGTAGTTGCGTCTATCGGCTATGACAACGCTCTGTACGGCTTCGACTCGAATACCTGCGCCGTGATCTCGTCAATCAACAAGCAGTCGGGCGATATCTCCCAGGGCGTTGACACAGGCGGAGCGGGCGATCAGGGCATGATGTTCGGCTTTGCGTCGAACGAAACGCCTGAGCTGATGCCGGCCCCGATCTCACTGGCTCACAAGCTCACTCGTCAGCTTAGCCATGTCCGCAAGAGTGGAAAGTTGCCCTACCTCCGCCCGGACGGCAAGAGCCAGGTGACGGTGGAGTACGACGAGAACGGAAAGCCGGCGCGCATTGACGCGGTGGTCATCAGCAGCCAACATGCCGAAACACATTACGAACGACGAGCTTCATGCTGACGTTCTCAAACACGTGATTCAGGCCGTGCTTCCTGCCGCATGGCTCGACGAGCACACGAAATATCACATCAATCCGACGGGCCGATTTGTGATTGGCGGCCCGATGGGTGACACCGGACTGACCGGCCGCAAAATCATCGTGGACACCTACGGTGGCGCCGGCCGTCACGGCGGCGGCGCTTTCAGCGGAAAAGACCCGACCAAGGTTGACCGCTCGGCTGCGTATGTGGCGCGTTACATTGCGAAGAACATTGTGGCAGCGGGGCTTGCAGACAAGGCCGAGGTGCAGTTGGCTTATGCAATCGGCGTGGCTGAGCCGGTAAGCGTTCTGGTGGACACGTTCGGTACGGGCAAGATCAGTCAGTCCAAACTGACGGAGCTTGTTCGCAAGAACTTCTCGCTAACTCCCAAGGGCATCATCGACAGCCTGAACCTGCGCAGGCCGATCTACCAGAAGACTGCAGCATACGGGCACTTCGGGCGCTCCGAGCCGGAGTTCACCTGGGAAGCCACCGACAAGGCTGCCGCGCTTGCGGAGCAGGCCGGTGTGGCGACGACGGCGAACTCGAAGTAACTAAGACGACACAGCAAAACTAAAGTGGGACCTCAAAATGGGGTCCCGCTTTTTTGTTGCCGGTATTCAATGCAATAGAATTCTGGCTATTGATGCCAGGATCATTCAGGAGATCGTAATGCGTTCTTTTGCTTGTGCCGCACTTTTTCTTGCGACGGCAGCCATAGCCTGTGCGCAGAACACCCCGACGGATGGAATACCGTCCAATAGTCCCTGGGAGTACACGGATGGCCGTGGTCCGCTCGTCTGGGGAAAGCTGGATCCGGCTTACTCGGCATGTTCGAAGGGACATGAGCAGTCGCCTGTCGACATTCGAGGCGCGCACCTCAACAAGGCGCTTCAGCCAATCGAATTTCACTACATTGCGGGTTCAGTGACTCTTGAGAACAATGGGCACACGATCCTGGCTTTGGTGAAGCCGGGGAGCTACATCGTTGCCGGCGGTGCGCGCTATGACCTGCTGCAGTTTCACTTTCATACGCCCAGCGAAGAAGCGGTGAATGGGAAGCTAACGGACATGGTCGTGCACCTGGTGCACAAGAGTGCGGACGGCAAACTGGCGGAGATCGCAGTGCGATTCGTGCAGGAACGGGGCACTCCCAACGCGGTAATGGCGATGCTGTGGCCGCATCTGCCGAAGGCAAAGGGAGCCACCGAGACAGTGACCGACATGGTGAATCCGGGCGGATTCCTGCCCAGGGATCGCGGGTACTGGGCTTACACGGGTTCGATTACCACGCCCCCGTGCACTGAGGGAGTGCGGTGGTTCGTCTTCGAGAACGAAATCAGCATGAGCCTCGATCAGTTGCGCGCGTTTCAGGCGATCTTCAAAATGAATTCGCGGCCGATGCAGGATCTGCATGGGCGCCGGATCGAGGCGAACGAGTAAATGGCTACTCGGCCAGCGGCGTGAAGTTGAGAACAAGGCCTTCGCCGCCGGCGAGGGCTTTGACTCCGACTCCTGTGACATCTTCGACGAGATAGTGCGCCGCATCCAGTGACTCGACCGGATGCGAAAACGTCGTAGCTATCACAGTGCAGCCAGCTGCTCGACCGGCCTTGGCCCCAGGTGCGGCATCTTCAAATACAACACAATCCTCCGGTGCGAAGCCCAGCAACGCCGCACCGGCACGATAAGGCGCTGGATCGGGCTTGCCCAGGGCCACGCTCTCGGCGGTGATCAGGTTCGGCGGGACCGGAATTCCAGCTTGAGCGAGGCGCATACGGGCAAGGCGCGCTGTCGCGCTGGTGACGACAGTCCAGCGATCAACGGGCAACGCGGCGAGTAGTTCAATCACGCCGGGTAGCACTGTCAGATCATCGCCGTCCGCGACTTCGATATCTTCAATGACTCGCAGTTCAGCCTCGCTGTCCAGATCAGGACGCAGCTTCGCGACGGTTTCAATTGCCCTGCAGCCGTGCGCAATTCTGCAGGCGTACTCCGGATCGACTCCGCGCATCTGTGCCCACTTGGTCCAACTTCGCTCGACCGAACCGATCGATGAGATGAGTATGCCATCCATGTCGAAGAGAACGCCCTTGCAGCGAATCTCGACGGGGGAAGAGGAGACAGAGGCCATGCATTCATTTTAAGGGGCGGAGTTGACCGGCTTTATCGTTTAGAAACGGTCGTTGGCTTGGGCACCGTGAAGGAGACTACGGGCGGGTTGGCAAGCGTGATTGTGGCGTCGGAGGTGGATGTTTGCGGACCTTGCTGAACAAGGCTTTTCTGAATCGCTAGAGCACCGTCGGCGATATTCGCTTCGCCGGTCCAGTGATCGAATTTCGCGAGCGCTGGAGGAAGCGTTGGAGATGAACCGGCGCGGACAATGGAACCCTGTCGCCAGTCGAAGTGCAATTGCCCTTTTGCGGAGGATGCCAGATCTGCGCCGGCAAACCCGGAGAGTTCGATCTTTCCGTTTGCATCAACGCTCGTGCCCTTGCATTGCAGGCTAAGCAACTGGCAAACAGCGGCGGGATTCAGCTTCACAAATTGCGCCTCAATGGAATATGCGGGTTTGTTGCTGTTTGTCAGCGAACCAGTCGCATGAATCTGACCTCCGAGCAGCTCCGCATCAATGCTGGTCAGATCGGCGCCGGTCGGCTCCACCCGCAGGGCAATGACCGCGTTATGAAGGGTTACCGGGCCGACGATAAAGGAGTCTGCACTCACCGTACCCTCAAAGCCCGACCATGGTATGACGGACGATGGCGTGAGACGCGCAATGACCGTGGAAATGAGCGTGCTCGATTTACGTGCTCCGAGAAGCGTAGCTTGCAGCGCCGCAGAATCGAGCGTGGAGAACCGGAGGTCGAGACGGGGCTGGCACTGGGCAGGCGCTTCGCAGGGGGCAGGAATCTGCAACCCAGCCGTACCCTTGAGCGGCCCGTAAGAAAACGCTACGGGGTCCCAGCGAAGATCCTTGGCTCCAAGGTGAAGCGTGGCCTGCGAGATCTGCACGGCAGTTGCAAGGGCATCGGATTTCCAGTTTGCGTTGTGAATGGTTACTGTGCCGGTCATGCGGTCAGAGATCGGGTTTCTTGCGGGGGCCGGCATCAGGCCCGCGGAATCGCCATCAACCGCCACGAGTGCACCGGTGCTGGGTGGCTCCTCAGGGGCAGGCAACCAGGGACCGGCAATCGCCAGATCAAGCGTGACGGGATCACCGGCAATCGTATTGAGCGCGTCGGCCTCGGGAAGTCCGGCAGCCCGGGCCAGTTCCCTCACCCGCGAAACAGCACCCGCGCCGTGCACGGTCAGGTCGTAACCTGACGAGGCGACGCGAAGGACAACGACAAGCGGCGTTGTTCCGCCCGCCGGAATGTTGACGGTAGACGACAGGGACTCGCCCTGCGGGGTTGCCGAAGAGGACGGCTCAAAGACCATCTTCGGAATCTGTATGGGTTGGCTGAGCGTCGATCCGCTCATCCGCAGCGTATCGACGGTGATGCTTCCGGACAACGGCCCCGGAGCCGCAGTCGCTTCTTTCGAAGCGGGGGTACCGGTCAAACGGCGATGGTGCGACGATGGAGCCGGCGGGACGATTTGAACTGTGCTCGTGTCGTATACCAGCTTTCCGTTGATCGTTCCCTCGGCATCCAGACCTGTTCCGAATCTGTTTCGGACGGTGCGGAGCGCATCTAGTACGGCCTGCGCGGGAATTCGCTGAAGCTCAAGCGAGAGCGCGGGCTGGCCGTTGGCGGGCAGATTGCCTTCGATGCGCACACGCCCGTCGCCGAGTGGCGAATCGCACACGACTTTCTCGATGTTGCGGAGGGAGTAGTGGTAAACAAAGCCGCAATTCGCATCAAAGTCAAGCGGCGCTGCAGGGGCAAACTCGGCGCGATGCACTCCGACGGCGCGCAGACGTGATGTGACTTGCGCCGAGTCGGCTGTCCCATCCAGATGCAATTCCCCGGTAAGGTCGCCGCGCCATCCCGGATCAGACCCAATGAGAAGCTTGCTGAGTTGGCCAAGCTGCGCTTCGCGCCACTCAAGGTCGAGGTGCACGGGCATTTGCCGAAGTTCAGGTGCGCGCTGCAGCCGAGCCTCCAGTCGCAGAATCCCTGTGTCGCCGAGGTCGAGACTCACGTCTGTGCGAGCAGGCTGACCGCGAAACCTGACACGCCAATCGCCGGAGTTCTCCTGCCAGAAGGAGAGGTCTGCGTCGATGAGGGAATACGGAAGCTTCTCATTGCCCCGCTTGATGTTGACGCGAGAGTTCGTCGCTTCAAGATAGGGGAGCGCAACCGAACTCGGTTGTGTGGAACCAGCCGGTTGAGATCCAGCTGCGTTGCGAAATATCGGGTCAAGATTCCAGCGGCCATTCGAGGTTCGCACCAGATTCAGGCTCGCTTCATCCACGCTGATACGACTGATTTCGAGACGCCCCCGCCAAAGCGAGAAGAGGCGGATAGCCGCCCGGACAGTGTTGGCGTGGAGAACAGGTTCAATGCCGTAGGCAGGGTCTTCATCTACGGTGAGATCGGTGAGAACGAAGCCGGGCCGCGGTAACAGGCGCAGTTCCACTGATGAGAGACGCACGGGCCTCCCCAACGAAGCCGACATCGCGTGCGTGATCCGCCTCTGATAGCGGCTGATGCTGACCAACGGTGGAACCACGATCACCGCTACGAGGACGGCAAGAACCGCCGGGATCACCCAAAGCTTCGATCGCCTTTTTTGCGGGGCTTGCGCTTCTTCCGTCATGCGTCCTTATGGTAATTGGCCTTGCAGAGTCCGGATTGGGGAACTGAATTTAACGTACGAGATGGAGCGTGCGGCTCCAGCGGGTTTCAGTGAAGAAATGCAACGCGACGTGGCCCATCCACGCGATGTTGTTGCCGATCCCCGTTAGTTCGTACTGGCGCTCCGGCGTGTTGAACGACCAGTAATTGAAGAGTGGCCGGCCCACGATATTCTCGCGCGGCACAAATCCCCAGTAGCGCGAGTCGAGGCTGTCGTGGCGATTGTCGCCCATCATGAAGTACTTGCCCGGAGGAACGACGAGGTCGCCGTCCTCGACGTGGTTCGGAAAGTCGACCGCCCACCGCTCGTGGCCCCGCCGGGCGTCGGATACGGCGCCACCGACGGGAACTCGTCGAGGAATTCCTGATAGTTTTCAGGCGTAGTGGGCTCCGAGTGCGGCTCGCTTTGCGCAACCCCATTGATGATGGGCACCCCATTGCGCAGATGAATATGGTCGCCGGGCACGCCAACAAGCCGCTTGACGAGGAACATGATCGTTGGTTTCCCTTCCGCATCCAGCTCGCCGGGCTTGATGAAGACCACGATGTCGCCGCGCTTTGGCTCGCGGTAGTGGACGAGCGGCATCCACTTCGCTGGCGGCGCCAGCGTGATTCTGTCCACGACCAGGTGGTCGCCGATCAGCAGCGTCTTCTCCATCGATCCGGAAGGAATGACAAAGTTCTGCGCAAGAAATGTGAGGATGAACAGACCCACCACGAGCACCGAGCAGATGCTGGCGGCCGCTTCAAATGGGGTTTCTTCTACTGGCTTCTGTTCGGCAGGAGATTCGGGCTCAGATTGCGTCTTCAGAGGCGGCGTATTTGTTCTTGGTCATCCTGTCGCTCAATGCCCAAATGGCAGGCGGCTATTCAAACGGGGTATCGGCATCAGTGAACGACGCGGAAGATGCGCTTCCAGCGCGCGAACCCGGTCAGTCGTGCCGAGAGTTCCCTGTCGTGTCCGAGTCTATCATCCGCGGCCTGTTGCACATCGGTCGAAGACGGCCGCGTGAGCGAGAAGTAGATGACCAATGGGCGCGCTATGATCGCCTGCCGGGATACAAGCCCCCACAAGCGCGAATCGTTGCTGTGATTGCGGTTGTCGCCAAGCATGAAGTACTCGCCTTCCGGCACGATCAGTTCCCCGTCGTGCGTCAGGCTCTGCATTTGCTTCCACCAGGCCGGATCGACAGCGGGATCGGTGTAGATCTTGGCCGGGAAGTTGTCGCGGAACGGATTGGGCGGGGCAGGCTCGAAGGCAACGTATGGCTCTGACAGCAGCTCTCCATTGAGAGTAACCCGGCCATCCTCGATGCGCAGGCGGTCTCCCGGCAGTCCCACGACGCGCTTGACGAGATAGCGCTTTGGGTCCTCGGGGTAGTGGAAGACGACGACATCGCCGCGCTGAACCTGACGATAAGGCAGGAAGTGATCGACTAAGGCTCGCTCGCCGGCGCGTAGACCTGCTTGTTCACGAGCAGAAAGTCTCCGACGAGCAGCGTGTGCTCCATGCTTTCTGACGGAATGAGAAATGGCTGAACAATAAACGTGAGAAGGAACAGCGCGACCACGACGGTCCGCAGCAGCGATGCCAGCGCCTCGGGTAACGTGGGCAGATGGTGCCACAGCCATGACCTGCGGGATTGCGGAGCAGCAGCGGCGACTTGAGTGGGAACGCTCATTCCGATTCCTGTTCCTCCATCAGACTGCCGGTCTCGGTCTCACCCAGTTTGATCATCCGGGCCAGCGCGCGACGTGCTGCATCCTGCTCGGCATGCTTCTTGGTGCTTCCAGTGCCCCGGGCCAGCGGTCTGCCCGGCTCGCCCTCCGCCGGCTTCAAGCGAACCTCCACCAGAAACCGCTTGCGATGATCGGGGCCGCTCTCGCTCTTTACTTTGTATACCGGGGCTCCGGCACGCTCAGCCTGCAAGGCGCTCCTGCAGCGCCGACTTATAGTTGCCCAAAGCCGCGCCGGAACGCAACTCCTTTGCCAGTTGCTCGACCGTATCGCCCATGACAAAGCGCCGTGCGAATGCCCTCACCGGCTCAAGTCCACCGTCGAGAAAGAGCGCGCCGATGACCGCCTCCATCGTGTTCGAGAGCACGGTGCTTTTCCGGCGCAGGCCGCTGCGGTCCTCGCCTCGGCTGAGACGGAGGTGTTCTCCCAGGCCGACTGCGGTTGCAACCTCGCGCCATGTGCTGCCGGCTCACCAGTTGCGCTCGCACTCGAGTCAGTTCGCCCTCGTGCCACTCGGGATGAAGCAGAAACAAGGCCTCGCCGACGATCAGGCCCAGCACGGCATCTCCCAGAAACTCCAGGCGTTCGTTGTCACTTGTCGTGGCGGATGCTTCCGGACCAAGCTCGATTGTCTGCTGGTTGACCAGCGACCGGTGCGTCAATGCGCACACGAGGAGTTCCGGCCTTGCAAAAGCATGTCCGAGTGCCGCTTCCAGTTCGGTCAGAACTGTTTCCACTTATCCCTCTGTTCGAGAAAATGTGAGGACCGGCTTTCAGCAGATCCGTGGTTTACTGTGCCGGCCTGAAGAATTATCCAATCACCCGATTATTCCTTAGACGCACCTGTCGCGTCCCTGTGAAGCCGCTTCGCTTATTGCGGCTTTTGAGTCCCGGCCGGGCCGGACGGGGCTTCGGCCGGCTTCGCCTTGGCAGCTGGCGCGTCATCATCGTCGTCTTCGCAACTGTGCCCCTTGACGGTATAGGCCGACTTCACGCCGCGCTCGGCGGCCAGCCGCGTGTCCTGCTGGCCGTCGCGTACGGCAAGCGCCTGCTGATATTCCGAAACGGCCTGGTCCCTCTTGCAATCCAGGTCCAACATCCGACCGAGATAGATGTGCGACCACGCCAGGAGACGCGGCTCCTTGCTCGCGGCAAGCGTCTTCTGGAACCGATCGACCGCTTCGTCAGGATGACCGGTCATGACAGCTGCGCGCGCGAGAATGAAATCGGCGCGCGCCTCCTGGGAGACAGATTCGAGCGAATCGGAATGAACGGCGAGCGCCTGACGAGCCATTGCGCTGGCGGTCGCAACGTCGCCTGCGGAAAGCTTGGCTTCGGCCAGGTCGAGGCCGGTCAGGGCCCGCGGCTTGCTGCGCTGCAGCACGTCGCCGTCAGCCTGCTTGTCAAATTCGATTTCCCGGGCACGATGGATCTGCTGTGCAATGTCCATGCCATAGACCATCTCGCCGATGGTGTCGCGCAGGCTGACCGGGTCTTTCTCGAATTGCACCAACTGTTCGTAAAAATACTGCGTAAGCACAAAGCCCTGGGTCATATCGTGGTGCACGGCGGCTAGGCGCACCGCATCGATCTTCTGCTGGTACAGCTGACGCTCGTGCTCATAACGAGGCAGATCGGACCGCTGCACTCCGGCGGGAATCTTGTATTCCGGAATGCCGGTGTCCATGGTTCGCGCTTCGATCGCCTTGATCAGGCACTCGACGGTCAACACAACCGTGTCGGACCGATAGCGAAACTCCAGTGGAGCATCGTGAACTTCCTTCAGTATCGGCTGCATCCGGTCGATGGCATTGGAGCGGGCAAAAAGCAGCGGCTCGATCACGTAGTGCAGATAGGTGTGCCGCACGTCGTTCATGCGAATCTGCCCATTGACCGGCGAGACCACAACAACATAATCGGTGCCATAGATGCGCGCATTGACCATGCGCGGCGAGAGCATCGGCTCGATGACCACCACAAAGCGGCGGCCATCGTAAGTGGTAGCCGGCATCTTCAGATAGAGATTGGTGTCCACGATCATCTTCGACAGCGGATCGTGCAGGCGATCGGTTTCATCGTCGTAGGTTCGATGTACCGCGAGCCAGATTCCGTGCAGATCGACGGCGGCGACAAAGTCTCGCAGCAGCGGCACGATCTCCACCACCTGTGTCGAGTCGGGCGGCATCTCGGGCAATTCGACGGTGGTCTCAAGTTCCGGCGGCGGGCTCAGGTACAGTGCCAGCGAGATGTACTGCGAGATGTCTCCACTGAGCCAGTCAGGCGATGCTGCGCAATATAGAGGCAGACCTTGTCGCGTCTTGCCGCGGGCATCTTCGCTCTTGGCGAGCGACTGGTTGATCTCATCGCGCACGCGCTTGCGCACCGGCGCGCTCTCGTCAAGCCCCTCGTCGTAGCCGCAGGCGTTCAGTGCCGCCGCCATCACGAAAACAGGCTCTGAGCTCACGAGGGAGATGGTGGGGCCTGCGGGATCGACCAGCGAGGGCGCCTTTTCGCGGGGAACGGTCCCTGCAGAAGATGAACTCTGCTGGCTCTTACCTGCAGAGGACTGTGCCTGTCCTGGTGTGGGAGAGAATCCTACTGCGGTGCACCACAAAACAGCAGCGCCAGCGGCAGCGAGCGATCGAAGCGTTCTAAACGACATGCAAAAAGACCCTGGCTGAAGTCTACGGCATTTTCGAACCGGACGGCGCCAGTGGCGGAACAGCCAACGGAAAGAAAGACGCTTAACTCGCCTGTTTTGTCCCGTCCGGCTTGCGAATGCATCGGCTGGAGACGCCGGGCAGAGTCAAATGCAAGAGTTGATCGAACGGAAAGTCAGCCGCGCACGGAAACACCGGAGAAGGAGAGCACGGCCAGGCCGCGAACAGGCTGGCCAAAGAATCGAGCAGGCTCGAAGTGGCTCCACAGCAACAGGTTCTCCACTTGCGAACGAGTCACGTCGTCGACCGGGCCAGAGACGATGCGGTAGTCATAGACCTCGCCCTACTCGTTGATGTACGCCTCAACCACGACCGGACCGATAACATCGGCCATCTGGTTGTTACTGTTGGCAGCACCCGAAAGATACATGAAACGTGGCGCTGTCGCCATTCCCAAGAGGCTCATCATGGGCTTGAGCAACTTCGGGGCGGGTAACCATCCCCACCAGCAGAGTGACCGTGCCCAGCAGGAGAACCGCGCTGGCAAAGCCCGCCGCGGCCTGCAGCAGGAACGGGCCGATGGTGTTGCTCCAGGCCAGCTTCCAGAGTCTGCAGGACGCCTTTGCGGCTACGCGCACGCTCCTGGCTGACCGCCACGCGAATGCGCAGCAGCAGATCCTCAGGCTCCGGGACGGGTCCAAGCTGCGCCAGCGACATCTGCGTCTGCTTCAGCTGCGGACCATTCGCCTGCGCACATCGTGGCACATCGTCGAGGTGGGCGGCGATGCGCTGCATCTCGTGTCCGGTCAGTCGGCCGTCAAGATACTCCGAAAACTTCGCTTGAATCGAATTGCAGCCGTTCATCTCGCCTCCTCTCCCAGGGGCATTTCGAAATCTGGCATTGCGACGAGGCATTTTCGCCCGGTCGAGACCCCGTCAGAATGGCTCTCAGGCAGGCACGTCCCCGAACCAGCCTTGATTTGACGGTCCCGAGATTCACTCCCTGGATCTCAGCCACTTCCTCGTACACAAATCCTTCAATGTCGCGGAGAATCAGCGTCGTGCGAAATGGTTCAGGCACCTGGCTCAGCGCGGCCTCCACCCGGGCCCGGTTTTCCGCATGCACCGCCATATCGAAAGGCGACTCCGCTGGGTCGACCAGCATCTCCTTCAGCTTCATCGGAGTCCCGGAACAGCCTTCTGCCATCTCCTGCTCAATCGGAATCTCCTGCTGCTTGTGGCGCATCCACCAGCGACGCTGGTTCGACGCCTCATGCAGAGCGATCCGATAAATCCAGGTACGCAACGACGACTCGCCATGAAACTTTCCTACTCCCCGGAAGACCTTTACGAAGACTTCCTGGGTGAGGTCGGCAGCGTCGGCGCGGTCGTGCAGGGTGCGCGCCAGCAGCGAGTAGATCGGTTGATGATAGTGCGCAATCAGCCAGGCAAAGGCTTCTTCTGAGCCTGCCTGGAGTTCCGCGATGAGAGCCGCTTCCTCGGATTGGAGTGTAAGCGCGCTCGCAAGATTGCCCATGGTGAGGTCCGCCTGCAATCTCAGTGTCCTCCCACGTTACCGCAACAACGGCACACTTGGCATTTCCAATTGCGCCTCCGGCTTAAATCGCCGGATTGCTGTTGCAGTCACCCAATCCAACAGCAATACATCGCTGCCGGTAAATCGAGAATGCCGGGTCCGCGGGAAACGGAACACTTGGCCAATTCGGAACCGAATGCCCCGCGCGCCCTATTGTCTTAGACACCGGAACATACCCAAAGTGTTCCCGGTCACGCATGTGTTCCCGTTGAAACGCTAGAATCCCCGCCGCATCAGGCAGTGAAAACGATCCGGCGTCCCTGTTCGGGGCGGTTCCAGACCTCTTCAACTTCCGAAAGCGGAACAGGCTCCACGGCGACCCGAAGAGTACCTGCAGCGGCCATTGAGAACAAGGTTGGAATGGCATCAAAGACCTTCTGGAGCGGCACCGAGCCGAACCCGCTGCCCATCATCTTCAAGTCAATGCTGCGCAAGCGTGGCGCCTGGCAGCGTTAATCGTCCTTCCCGCGCTCTCACCGACCTCCACCAGGCGAGTCGACCGGCTGGCATTCGGGTTGAACGTCTTGGCGAGCGCCTCAAGCAGCAGTTCCGTAGGCCTTCCCCAGAGATAATCGATCACCACATCGATTCCGTTTGCGGCTTCGGCAGCGAATGCCTCACGAACAGCGTCGTCAGACTGGTTGAGCGGCACGATTGCATCAATATGGAGTGCAGATAGAGCCTCCACATTTCTGCCCTGCGGCGATGACGCGCCCGGCTCCCAGATGCCGGGCGACCTGTATCGCAAGTTGGCCCGCCACGCCGGTTGCGCCGAGAATAAGCACCGTTTCGCCCTCGGCAACCGCGACGCGATCCTTGAGCGAGAGCCACGCCGACATGCCCGGATTGGCAATCGCGGCGGCCTGAGCGTCATCGATTGCGTCAGGAAGGGGCAGGCATCGGGCGATCGGAGCCACGGTTCGCTCACACATCGATCCCCATGGCTTGCGCGCAAAGGTGAAGTAGACTCGGCGCCCGTCTGGCAGAGTGCCCACACCGTCCACGCCCGGAATGGACGGTACTTCTCCCTTCCCCGCATAGTGGGTGCCGCTCGCCAGTGCCTTTACGATCGGGTGCAGACCCGCGGCTCGGACCTGGATGACAGCTTCACCTTCATTAGGAATCGGGTCGGGGAAGGTCTGGTACCTGGGTGGTAGGCCAAGAGTGTTGACAACAGCAGCTTGCACGGCGCGTCTCCTGCCGAAATCAGGCAAGACTACTCTACGCCGTTCCGCCTGTAAGAGTCCTTGCAGGACACCTGGCTGCTCATTGGTGTCCAGTGCAGGCAAAATCAATGGTGCGGGATGTCCCGGGCGTCAATTGACGAATCTTGCGTAAGCAGAGACAATGGAAGAGTTGCATCCCTGCAACAAGTGGGCCTGTGGCGCAGCTGGGAGCGCGCTTCCATGGCATGGAAGAGGTCATCGGTTCGATCCCGATCAGGTCCACCATATAGTCATTAATTACTCCATTATCTATAACTTACGGAAAATAATCCCCAACATCCCCGTAAAATCTGCGCCTTTCACTCATGAAAGACATAGGAGAGGATTCTCCGCGTTTTGAAATCTGCCCCAGAACACGGCCTTTCTCTGATCGGAAATGGCGAGTGTCCTCCACAAAAGATGAGGCGGTGGGACACAGATTGGACTGGGCAATCAGTGTGTGTAATGAATGGCTCGCTCGATCTCCGAGAAGTAATGTAAGCATGGGAGCCGGAATCAGTTGCCGAACCGAAATTCGGCGGTGGAGAGGCGATACCTGGAGAAGTTACCGCGCTGCAGGTAGGATTGAGTGCCTCATACCTGACCTGCCAATTTTGGTTGTTGATTGGCTCGGATAGCCTGGCACTAGGATTCAGGATCTCACGCGTTTAAGTCCTCAAAAGTCGGCAAGTGTAGCGCGATCGCATGACCGGTCGGTGCATGAAAACCGGACACTGCAGCGTTTTCCGGGATTAGACTCGCGTTACTTCTTTTCTGGAAACAAGATCGCGTCCTTCGGGTCCTGCATGACAGAGAGAATTGTTTCGGCTATTTTTTCCATCAGTTTGGTTCCCCAGAATGGATCGTCTTTGTCGTAGTATATGGTTCGCACGTGACGAAGATCGAACGGGACGTCGTTCTCATTCGCCTTGGAGCATATAAGTACCACGGGCTTATGCAGCGCGTGTGCAAGACCCAGTTCATAGAGCACGTTGGCGTTGCGGTTCGTGAGGTCAGCCAACAGGACCCGCGCTGAAGTGATGCCCTGCCAAATTTGGTCGATAATCTTCCCCGTGCCGTAAATGTCGGCGTCGGCGCGGTTTGGTTTCAGCTTGGCTTTTTCAATTGCGAGTTTATAGATACTGTCGTAGTACCCACCGATGGGATTGGCGAACGGCATCACGACGAAACAGGCGTCATCAGCCGATACCGTCAGACCTTTGGACAGTTTCTTGATTTGCTCGTCGCCAGCCTGAGTACTGGTGTCGCTCGGAGACGAAACATCCAGAACACGGAATTTGCTCGCCTTGAGCCTCCAAAAGGTCTGCTTCGTCCAGCGTCTTAATGAACACCCTAATGAAGTCCTCGACCTGTTCACTAGGAACCTTGAATGAATCAACCAGCGTGTTGACAAGAAACTGGGTGTCAGGAAGGTTCTCGCTCCGATACTTGGTATAGACATCAGAGATCACCGGAGCATTCATCACAGCCTGGCGCAACGCGGTGAGCTTGTCGTTCGCGTCATGCGGACGAACAATCTTGCGAGCTAGATCTGTCGGTTTAATGTGGCCCGGAGAAGGACGCTCCAACAACCCGTACTTGATGGCGGAGCTGATCTCGACCGTAAGATCACCTGTCCAACCAACCTTGGCGTAACTTGCACCTTCACGGTCGGTGCACGCTTCACCAGCGTTCTGGTCCAAGATCGCCTGCGGAATCCTAAGGCAATCGAGGATCGAATGTTTGGGATACTTAACTCGCGCGCCCCGAGCACTACCTCTGGCTGCGGTTTTTTTCGTCGTGTTTTTTTTCATCCTGACGGCGGTCCTCTTCTTGGTTCGCTTCTTAGCCCGAGCGGCTGAGACTCCTGCTTCTGGTTCGGCCACCCCAGTGCCGGACGGTTGCTGCCCATTATTGCTCTCAGCCATGAAATGGACTCCTGTGGCGCGACAAATCTGCCTTTAGATGTGGAATGCATCAATCATTCTACTCGGTTTGGGGGAGCCGACCTCATAGACCGGCCTCTCTCTTAGCAGTTCCATGCTGGCCGCGCTCCCTGTTATCGTCGGGAGATAACAGTCGTTTCCTTTGGAGGCGCCGTTGCTATGGCGAAAAGAAGGTGTTTCATCGCCGCAAGGTACGGACGGATTTATCAGTCCTGCAGCAAGCGCTCGAACAGAACGAAGTTGAGTGGCAGTGGGCTCAGGAGTCCCCAGTCGAGACGTCTCTTATGGAGTCGGTTTTGGCTGCAATCAGTAACGCCGACTTTGTGGTGGGTGTCTTTTCGGACGATCCCATAGACCCAATGTTGCTCTCGAAGTCGGCTTCGCACTGGGGCACGGGGTGCCAGTGGTATTGCTAACGACCGGCGCATTCGTAATGCCGTTCGATCTTGCCGCGTTTCGCCACCTGAGAACCGATCTGCACGATCCCAAGCTTCTGGCCTGCCTGAGGAGCACTACGCTCGTTTGAATGGCGTCTCAAACGAGCTCTCCATGATTCATGCATTCATGGAAGGGCATTCGGAGAATTGGTACCGATAAGTCGGCTAGTGTTCAGCGATCTTCCGTCGCGCGAGACTCAACCGCCCGCCTTCAGCGTTTGCCTTCATTGAGCCGATACCGGTGCAAAGTTGGCAATACTTCCCCATCTTCCATCGCATGCAGTGGCGGAGGGAAAGCTTTGCCGACTCCATTCCATCGGAATGTTTGCTAGCAAGGCCTTGAGAGTGAGATCAGTATTGAAGCGGAGGATCGATTGCGTGCAGGACGGGCTTAAGAAAGCCAGTGGGAAGATCTTCTTGGCATGGGAAGCATCGATGCCTTCCCGGCGGATGATGTCGTTCAAGCATGTGGCCTCGCCATCAACGATCTTTTGATACCAACGGTGGGCTCGCGCGATTGCCCGGAGAATCAACTGCCGGCTCCTGTCATTAGAAAGACGATCTTGGCCGATGACCAGTCGCAATGCGCGGCCGCTAGTCATGTGTTTGAATGGACAAGATACGGAAGCAATCGGAAGAAATTTGCCTGTGGCTTGTATGGCCGGGCCTGCCGCATCAGACCCGAGCAGTTCATGCAAAATAGCTGCCAAGCGCAATCGAATCTCGATGTGCTCGGCATGGACCACGATGCGATCAATAACAGCCTTAAGGAAATGGTCGCGATCCGGAGCCGGACGCGGCTTCCAATTCTTGACCATCTTGGCTGCTCGTTCAACGACGGCAGTGTAGAACCCATTCGGGGGAGCATTTTCCTCGTCGAGAAGGCTGCTCTTCAGAACTGCCAGCAACTCGCTCGGCGCGTTGAACAAGTTCAGGATGCGCTCAGTGACAGCATTTTCAAGACCAGGAGCCGGGATTCGTGCCGGCGAACTGGCATGTTCAGTCTTGTGGATGGCTGCCCGCGAGGTGTAGTAGCGATAGCGACAGCCTTTCTTATTTGAGTGCGTCGGCGAATATCGGTTATCGCTGGCATCGAAAATGATTCCGGTAAAGAGACTCGGCTGTGTTGAGCGCTCTTTGCGCCGCTGTCCATGAGTGTTTTGATCGAGCAGCGATTGCGCCTTGTCCCAGGTGACCCGGTCGATGATACCCGCGTGCTCGCCAGGATAGATCTCCGTCTTGTGCCGGATGAGGCCAAGGTAAAGCGGATTGCGAAGCATCGTATAAAGAGGACCGCGCAGGAAATAATTACCACGCCGGGTCCTGATATTGTTCGCGCGCAGCCACTCTTCCAGACGCAGTACACTTTTCACGCGAAGAAACTCGCGGAAAACCGTGCGTACCGTATCCGCTTCCTGCTCAAGGATCAGCAGCTTGCGATTAAGTACCTTGTATCCGAGTGGCACCCTCCCACCCATCCACATGCCCTTCTTCTTCGAGGCCGCGATCTTGTCCCGAATGCGCTCGCCGGTCACCTCGCGCTCGAATTGGGCAAAGGAAAGCAGCACGTTGAGCGTGAGCCGGCCCATTGAGGTGGTTGTATTGAAATGCTGGGTGACCGAGACAAAGCTGACCTTATATTTATCGAAATGTTCGACGATCTTGGCGAAATCGGCCAGAGAACGGGTCAGACGGTCGACTTTGTATACCACCACAACACCGACTTTTCCGGCCTCAATGTCAGCCATGATCTGCTTGAGCGCCGGCCGCTCCATATTGCCGCCTGAGTAGTTGCCGTCATCGTAATGAGAGGCAATAGCTTGCCAGCCCTCGTGCTGCTGACTCTTGATGTAGGCCTCGCAGGCTTCGCGCTGGGCGTCGAGGGAGTTGAAGGTTTGCTCCAGGCCTTCGTCGGTCGATTTGCGCGTGTAAATGGCACAACGGATACGTTGATTCATTCGGTCAGCTTCTTCCTCTTCAAGCCGAAGAAGGCCGGTCCTGACCACTTGGTACCGGTGATGGCTTTTGCGATTTCAGTCAGGCTGCGGTAGCTTTCGCCCTCGTACTCGAAACCGTCGTCCAACACCGTCACCTCGTGCAATTTGCCGTTGTGCTCTCGAACGTAGCGGGTGCCGGTCTTGGGTCGATACGCAGGTTGAGCTTCACGTGGCAATGCCGAGAGCTAATTCCCGCAGCATTCGAACGGTCGATTCCTTCAACCCTCCGAAGGCCTTCTCCTGGGCACGATAGGCAAGAATCGGAATCATGTGATTGCGGCGCATGCCCGGGCTCGGCTCCCGGCCAAACAGTTCCCTCCATTGCTGCTGGAGTTCTTTGTGATGCATCGCCGGCAACTGAGCTAAAAGCTGGTCAACGGCCTGCTGTTTCGTGGGTTTTGGCCTAGTGTTTTGGCTACGGATCAAGACTCCCCTCCTCCGGGTGAGTCCATTCACGCTCTGCTTGGCGGAACAGTCAAGCGAACCCTTCCGGTTTTCGACAAGGGAATAGCCTCAGCACTTGAGGAAAGAAAAGGACGGTTTCGAGACCATCAGTGAGCCTGATCCGGATGACCGTCTTGCCCTAAATTGGCGTTATGTCCGAGTTGGCGGTTTATCGGGCAAGTGGTTCTGCGTGTCGGGAGTAAAAGTGCGGCCACATCTCGGTGATGCAAAATCGCTTCACCACTCAGCCGAATTGCCTCGCGTCACAATTCTGGAGGCTCGTCGCCCACGAAGTTCGAGTCATATCCACTAAAAAGAGGGCATTCCAAGCGCTCAGCATCACGAAGAACATCGCCTGGAACCTGCTTACGTTCAGCGCCAAGAAAATCGACGAGTCCGCGGACCGCGGCGGCAGCAGCACCGCAAGATTCTATCTACCTGGACATGTGGGATGATCACCTTGAATCCGCCTGCACCGATTTCGCAGAAAGAAAGCTTCGCAGCTCTGCCACAACTACCACGAGATGAAGGCGCGCCAGTTTTTGCAGAGCCGTGGCAGGCACAGGCCTTTGCGCTCGCTGTGAAGCTCTCCGAACAAGGCCACTTCACTTGGAAAGAATGGGCGGCCGCATTGGCGCAAGAGATAAAGGCTGCCTCTGACCGTGGCGAGTCGGATGACGGGTCACACTATTATCAATATTGGTTAGCAACCCTCGAGCGTCTCGTCGCAGCAAAGGGGCTTTCGGATTCTGCCGAACTGCTGGCTCGAAAAGAGGCTTGGGCCGATGCATACCGGCACACGCCTCATGGTAAGCCAGTCGAGCTGGCCGCGCCTAAGAAAGCAACCTCTTGGGAGTCATTTCGATCTGTCACGGCAGAAATCGCGGTTTCGAGAAAGGTCCGAATCGTCCACCATACAGACAGAACCAAATGTGAGGGGGACTCGGTCCCGTCCGTCCTCTTAGTCGCCCCTAATGGAGGCAATGGGCAACGGGAGATGCTCTGAATCCCAATTCACTTGCTCCAAACGGCCGACAGCAAATACCCACGAGAGGCCCCCAATTACCAAAAGCACTGCGACAATCACGAACGCGCCCTGAAAGTGACCAGTTCTATCCACCACTATTCCAGTGATCCAGGGTCCAACCACGCCGGCCAGATTTGCAAAGCCGTTTTGCAAACCGGTCCAGCTTCCCGCCGCTTGCGGTCCGGCAAGCGTCTGGCTGAACGCAAAGACGCCCGAGCCCGCTATTCCCGATCCGACACCCGCAGCCATGAGCCATCCAAAATACCTGTGAGGGCCTGCCAATGCGCAGCCGGTCAAGGCGATTGCTGCGGTGGCATGTCCGATTGCCATTACAGATTTCCGGACATGCGTCGGCGTCACTCCTTGCCTGATCCAGAAGTCGGCGAGCCATCCGCTTGTAATTGCCGATGTCGCATCGATCAGGTAGTACGCACTTGCGGTCATCGTCATCATTTGGATGGAAAGATGGTGCTCATGCACGAGATACAGTGGAATCCATAGAAGCGTGAAATATAAAAGGTTGGTCGAAGAAAACTGACCCACGCAGGCACCCCAAAAAGAGCGCCGGCGCAAGATGTCGACGACCTTCGGGGCAGTGGTAACGGGACGCACCAAGCCATCGCCGCGTGGCTTCCACTTCATCCATGCCGGCAGCCAGGCCAAGCTGATGACTCCAATTCCAATAAATACTGGGCGCCAGCCGTACTTTGCAATTAGAAAGCCGGCGCCTAACGTGCCCACTGCGGGGCCGAATCGCTGCGCGGCAACAAGAACGCCATTGGCCAAGCCGCGGTGATGTTCCGGCAAATACCGAGCCAGGATTCTTGAGTAAGCGGGGATCGCCACGGATTCTCCGATGCCGAGCACCAACCGCACCAGGAACAGGGTTGCGAAGCCTCGCACTATGCCAGTCACCGAGGTGGCAAGCGACCACAGAAGAAATCCCACCGCGATCACCCGGTTGGCAGCGAACCGGTCCACCAGCCACCCGCTGACGAATTGTAGTGCGGTGTACGTCCAGAAGAATGCCGAGAACAAGATGCCGAGTTGGGTCGCTGAAATGTGCAACTCTTCTTTCAGCAGAGGAGCTGCCAGCGAGAGATTGCTGCGGTCGATGTAGTTGATAAGAAGACAGAGCGCCAAGAGGACGAGCGCAGGAGCAAAAGTACGGAGATGGCTCGACTCATTTGCTATCCCTGCCGAAGCAGGTCCGCGAACATTGCCCCGTCCGGCAAACGTCATCGCGCTATTCTCTACCTGGCAGAGGTCACTTGCAAGGATCGTGTTTGCGAAGCCATTGTGGTAGATCCTAGATTGGCTGCATAAATCCGATCAAACTAGCCAGAAGAGGACCCCTTCTGAATCGTCCACGACTCGAACAGAAACCCTGAAAAAGAGACTCCTGGTTTGCAGGACTGTCGTAGCAGATATCCGCGCCTCCAAAGTTGGTCCCACCATGGCCTCGCTCGCCGAGCTACAATTCCTGGCTAACGAGTGCGCCCGGCCGAGAACACCGAACATGGGCAAGATGGGTGATACCAGACAACACAAATGGAACTTGCCACAGTGCCCAAATCGCAGCGACGGCTACGATCGATTTCTGCGAGCCCATCCGCTGCATCAGTCGTGGCAGAAGCCACGCACGCCAGCCAATCTCCTCGAAATAAAGCGAGCAACGACACAATCACGAGTCCGGCCACGGCATTCAGGATGATGCGCAACCCAAGTTCTCCGCGGGTTATCGTTCCCCAGCCGAGTTCTGGCGGCGTGTGGAAATGACCATCCGGTTGTTGCATTAATCACGCTTGCCAAGGCAGGCCGCCGGTGAAATAGATCGTCAGTGTCAGCATAACTGCGTGCATCACAAAAGGCATCAGAAGCAAAGCCAGCGGAAGATACCGTACCGGAAGGACTCTCCAGTTGATCAGCGCAGGTTCATTCATGGCGATGATCACCGCCAGGAACGCGGCCGCCGGAAAGAACATTGTTATCACTCTAATAGAAACCAGCGGGCTGTCGTACCCGCCACTGAGACCGATGGCTAGACTGAACCCGACTGACAGCGCGCACGCAATGGCCACGAAGACGACGACGGCACGAAGCATATGAGCGTAGTGTCTACCCGCCGACGTGTCAGTTACAACTTCTGTCATTCCATGCACTCGGAGCTTATGCAGGGTACGTTCCCAGGAGATGGTTTGTCGCGGATCCGGTACCTTAATTTACGCATAATCGTCAATGCGCTCATCAACGAATGGGGGAGAATTTCGAGTTCTGGTCGATGATATGGTGTGACCTCGTAAGCACTGGCCGACTTCGCGCACCGATCTTAGAATCCATATCGCCAAACTCTGACTATCCGCAGAAGAGAGACTTCGATACTCCCTTCGCGGGGGTTCCAGGGTTTCCGTAGGCTCAGTTTTATGGAATCACGATTTGGACAGGAGGAGCGCGCGCACCCCCATGCCAATGGAAACGGCCACTGCTGTAATGCGCACCCAATTGAACATCACCCACCGGCGCATTTGGGCAGCGATCTCATTGTCCGGCTGACCTCCGCCGTGATTAACCACAAGGCTGACGATGGTCGGCCTGAAATATAGGAATGTCGCGGCGACAGTGATCAACAGCAGCACGGTAGTGGCGATACGCCAGGTCTTCTGCGGCCCCGGAGTGCCAAAGCTTGTCAACAGGGCAGCCAGCGCAACCAGGCCCAATCCAGGTGTGGCCCAGGACCAATAGAACATTCCGGCGCGGGCCGCCACATCCAGCACCTGATTGGTTGCCGCCAGGGACCGGGGTGGATCGGCTGCAACCAGTGGCCAGACTGCGACCGCCTCGTATAGGCCGCCCCCGAGAACGATGCACGACCAGACAAGAAAAACCCAAAATGTGAGTGATGTCAAAATCGATCGCATGTGCCCTCCCGAATTTAGATATAGTCATGCTATAGCCAAATTGGACCAGATGTCGAGAATTTCTTCGCCAAAACGCCCCTATGATTCGGCCAAGCGCCGTGAGTCTGCCCAGCAGACCCGTCTGCGGATTGCCCAAAGCGCCCGCGCTTTATTTGCGCAACTGGGTTATGGAGCAACGTCGATCGAGGCAATTGCCAAGCACGCCGGCGTAGCGGTCCCGACCTTTTATGCGACCTATGGATCGAAGCGCGCACTGCTCTTCGCCCTGCTCGATGCGGCGGACGAACAGGCGAAGGTCGTTGCTCTTCAGGATTCTCTTCGCGAAGCGGCGGCGGATCCGCGTCGACAGCTATCCCTGATGGTGTCGTTCAATCTCCGCCTTTATCAACAATCGGCGGATCTCATTGAGGTGGCGCGCAGCGCCGGAAGGATGGACTCAGATTTGGCAGCACTTTGGGTGGAAGGCGAACAGCGCAGGCTGCGCGGAGTTACACCAGTCGTTCGCTCCTGGGCATTAACTGGAGCGTTGCGCAAACCCCTGTCCGAACGCGACGCATTGGATATTCTTTGGTCATTGTTGGGCCCCGACAACTACCGTTTGTTCGTCACCGAACGCGGCTGGTCACCGGAAAAATATGAGAAATGGCTCGCGCCCACGCTCAAAGCGCTGTTGCTCCGCAAAGGGCCAGGTATGCTCTCGCATGGGTAAACATACCGGCAAGTGTCTAGGAATGCCGTTTGGCACTTTTCGCTGCGTCAATCCACTCGGCCGAATAGTCGCCAACTGGGACTCTTGGCTGTTATTCATCCAGATGAAAGAAACCAATTGTAAACACTGGCCGGCTTAGCAGGATCGACGCGTCGCTGAGTGGGATTTCTTCAAGATCGCCGGACACGCAACGAGGTCTAACGAGGCATGTGACCCGGCCGGAATGCCGGAAGAGTTGGAAACCTCAGCATACTGACGGTATCATCAACTTTCTGCCGCTCAACTTTGCGGGATATGCAGGCGCCGAATCAAAAGGGCGAATCGCGGATCGGAACGCAGGGGATCCATCATCGGATCGGCAACCAGATAGCTGATGCCGTCTCGCCGATCAAAGGCTTTCTCCAGCCAGTTGAAAGCTTCGTCCTTCTCGCCGAGTTGACTGTAGATTGAAGCGATCAGATAGGGCGAGACGTAATTAAACTGAGACTTACTCTCGAGCGAGTGCAGGATCGCTCGCGCCTCCGTCTTTTTACCCGAGGCGGCGTAGACGCAACCGAGATCGCAAACAATAAGCGGAGTTGTACCCAATTCATTGGCCCGCTTCAGCTCTGACGTCGCTTCCGCATATTGGCGCTTTGCCAAATAGACCTGGCCAAGACACCAGTGGCCCATTGAGAAATTGGGGTCAAGAACCAGGCTCTGTTTGCATTGTTTGAAGGCTTCATCATATTGATGCGCCTCCCGGTACATCCTCCCGATGGCATTGAAGAGTGGAAGCGAAAGGGGATCAAGCTCCCGTGCAATCTTAAGCTCTGCGATGGCGCGTTCACTGTTTCCAAGGACGGTGAAATATTCACCGTAATCGTGATGGGCCTGTGCAGAGCTCGGCTCGAGTGCGATCGCGCGCCGGTAGTCGCGGTCGGCGGCAGCCCAATCGAATTCGTAGTTGCACTCAGAGTTTGCGCGTGCGGAGTATGCCTCGGAAAGTGTGTCGTCAAGCTCCAGTGCCTTGTTGGCGAATTTGAGAGCCAATGGGTAAGACTTGTCCGGCGGGAGCACTTCATACGAACCCAGCAGTTGGTACGCCAATGCGAGACCGACATACGCTTGCGCGTACTGAGGGTCTCGCTGCACTGCCCGCTGGAAATAGTCGGCCGCAGTGTTCATTGCTTCCGCGCTTCGCCTGGCGAGGAAATATCGGCCTCGAAGGTAGTCTTCATAAGTCTCCGGATCCAGACGCTTGTAGGCAACCGCGCCTGGCACTTGCTGCCGGGCAAGCTTCGTCTGGATATTGCCGGCGATGTCGTGGGCGACATCGCTCTGCAGCATCAGGACGTCGCGCAGATCGCCTTCGTATGCCTTCTGCCAGATAAGGTGCTCCGGCGTCGTGCTGACAAGCCTGGCCGTGATGCGGACGCGGTCGCCGGAGCGCCGGACTGTGCCCTCGACCAGGGCATCGACATTCAGTTCTCGTCCTATTTCCGGCAGGGAGCGAACGCTCTTCTTGAACTGCATGATCGATGTTCGGGAGATGATGCGAATGGAACTCAGCCTGCCTAGTTCGGTAATCAGTTCCTCGGTCATGCCGTCGGCAAAGTAGTCCTCGCTACTGTCGGCAGCAAGATCCGTGAGGGGCAGGACCGCGACAGAACGGATGAGGGGCTCCTCAGCCGCGGCCTGGTGCGTTTCTTTCCGAGCCCAGGCAAACCAGACAAGAGCGACGAATAACAAAACGCACGCCGCAGCCACGAGTGTCCTGACAAGCGCGGGATTTGGAAATCGAGATGGAACCGCCGGAACAGCCAGATCCGACACGGGAAGGTTCGGATGCGGGGTTTCGTTCGCGGCCTCAACCGGCGCCACAAACCGATATCCCACCCCCGGCACCGTCTCGATATAGCGAGGCTTTTCCGCGGAGTCGCCCAGCCGCTCACGCAGTCGATTGACCGCGACATTGAGACTATGGTCGAACTCGACGAAAGTACCGTTTGGCCAGAGTCGGCTACGCAGTTCTTCTCGACTCCACAGTCGGCCCGGCTCCTCGAGCAGACAAAACAAAATCCGCAGCGATTGTCCCTGGAGACGTATCTTGCTTCCGGATTTGCGGAGTTCCCCTGTCTCGATATTCAACTCGAAACGAGAGAAACGCAGGGTGGGTGACGAGGGACGCTCTGTCACGGTGGAACTCCCATGGGAAGCACTCCGAAAGCGTAGCGCTGGAACTATTTCGGGTCAAGAATCTCACCGCGTCTCAGCGCAATCGATGACACGGGTACGAGTGCGTTAATAAGCCACGCATTATCAGAGGTTTAATTTGTGACCTACGATTGACATCGTGTGCATTGCCTCGATCCGGCAAAGCAGGCAATGTGCTTTCTGACACGACCTCCTGCGACGTCGGAGTCCCTACGGCACAACAGCGCTAGCCTGATCGGCTGCAGGAGCCTAGTCTGTCTCGACCCGCATTCACGGGCCGGATTATCTGGAGAACGACTGAGGGAGGCGGCACATGAGGAAGCTTTGTATCTCACTCGCAACAGTGGTCCACGTCATTCTTGGCGCAAACCTGGCCATCGCGCAGTACACGCAGACAAATCTGGTAGCCGATGAGAAGGGTCACGCGGTCTACACAGATCCGCTCCTCGTCAACGGTTGGGGCCTTGCTTTCTTTCCGCATGGTCCCTTCTGGGTCGCAGATGCCGGTACCGGCATGTCAACGGTCTATGGCCCTCACGGCAAACCCCTCCCCATCGCCGTAACGATTCCCGCTGCGCCCAGCCTGCCGGTTGGTCACAGTCGGTTCGCCTACCGGGTTGGTTGCCAATACCACTTCGGAATTCGTTATTTCAAAGGACGGAAAATCCGGCCCCGCGACGATTCATTTTTGACACCGAGGACGGAACGATCTGCGGGTGGAACCCGGAAGTTGACCCCGATCACGCGATCACCGTCATCGACTACTCGACAGCGAAACCCAATGCGCTTTATCCGGGTAGTTATTACGGTCTAGCAATTGGCCAAAACAGTAAGGGTCAAAACGTCATTTATGCCACCGACGGCGGTGCTAGTGCGGACACCGATAATAACCAGATCGATATGTTCGACGGCAAGTTTGAGTATCTAGGCTCATTTACCGACCGGGACATCCCACACGAAATGGGGGCGTTTGGCATTCAAAACATCGAGAATAAACTCTACGTTTCCTTCGCGGGGTTTGGAAACTCCCAGGGAGGATTTGTCGATGTCTTTGATATGGATGGCAATTTCCTTCGCCGTTTCGCAGGAAACCTTTCTGAAGGACCGCTCCAGGCACCATGGGGTTTTGCCATGGCTCCCTCCAATTTCGGAAAGTTCAGCCATGCACTCTTGATTGGCAATCTTCAAGGTGGCCGGATCAACCAAGGTGGCCGGATCAATGCTTATGACCCGAAGACGGGTGCGTTCCTTGGCGTATTGCGAAATCGCAGCGGGCGGCCCATCGAAATCGACGGCCTCTGGGCGTTGGCCTTTGGCACCGACAAACATGCAAATGGAGATACCAACGAGCTCTTTTTCACAGCGGGTCCAGCCGGCTACGCCGATGGCCTCTTCGGTGTCATAAGTCACCAGGATGAATGACGGAGACACTTACCCGCCTGCAAATGCCTGGCACTTGCTTACCCATTCCCGCTCATTTCCGGCGCGAATGCAATCCTGGCTACGCTCTGCATTCACGCATCCCCACACCAAAGAAGCAGGTGTGGCGGGGATTCACTATGTCCTTGTTAGAACGATTAACTGATGTTCCACTCACCCACCGGACTTCCGAGGCTTGGCGAGCGGCGGCAAACCTGCAGGTAAAGGGGGCGTGCTCAGGTTTCCTCTTCTTCGAACATCAGCAGGATGCTCGTACCCGGATTCCCACCGTTGAATCCTCTGCTGCGGCGCTTCGACCGGGTACGCCCATCTTTGCGACCCTTCTACTGGTTTTCTTCTCGGCGATTGGAGTCAATCTGTCCTCAGCAGCGACGCCGGACATCCGGCTTTTGCCGTTGATACTTCCCGGAAGCGAGGTCGTCGCCGGAATTCGGGCGCCACTGGTCGACGGTCAGCCAAGCAACTATTTGTTCATCACGAAAGATGACAGAGTCGATCTTGGCGGAACGTCCGCCCCACTCCAGGGAGCGGGATTCTATTCAATTGAAGGAACGACGTCATCTCCGGAAGACGAGTCTGAACAGTAACTGGAATACTGCCCTGTCGCCCATTGTGAGCTTATGATGCGCAATCCTGAAATAATCCGCCTGCCTTGCAGATAAGTCCCGCTAAACGCGCTTCACGTCACTTGGCCGAATAGTCGCCTGTTCGTCCATATGATTTCCAACCCGGCGTTTATCCGCCCGAATCGTGCCGAACGAGGTCTTACGCCGGCCCGAGGACGCGTCTAAGTCCATCAAACTAGTCCATCCTCAGAGCACTGACCGGACTTATGGATGCCGCACGCCGTGCGGGAATGATTCCAGCAATGAATGCCGCCAAAGCCAGGGTCACAATTGCGCCAGCCATCACGTTGAAGTCTGCGCTGGTGATTTCATAAAGCTGGGACTTCACAAATCGCACGCAGAGCAGCGCGACAGGAATTCCGATCGCCAGCCCAAGCGCGGCTTGAATCATTGCTCCGCGTATCACCATCGCAATCACACCGCCGCGCTCAGCGCCGAGCGCCATGCGGATTCCAATCTCCGGAGTCCGCCGCACCACGGAATAGGCAGTCACGCCATATAAGCCAATGATCGCCAGCAGTAGAGCCAATGCGCCAAACAGCGTTGAAAGCCGCGAAATCATCCTCTCTTCGGTAAACCGATCGGCAATCTGTTCATTGAAAGTCTGAAACTGCGCGACCGTCAGGTTCGGATTGATGTCGGCAAGCGTGGCTCGGACCAGTTTTTCCATGTCGTTCGTCGGATGATCGGTGGCAATCACAATCGATCCCAAATAGAGCGAATCGTCTTTTTCAATCGGCGCTTTCGTGCTTCTCGGCCGCTGCATCATCGGGACGAAGTACATCAGGTGATCCTTCTTCCGCACGCTGGTGTAGACCGTATCCTCGACCACTCCGACGATCTCAAAATCTCCCGTCGAATCTGGCCCCGGATGTCCAAAATGACGTCCGATCGGGTTCTCGCCAGGCTTGAACAGGTCTCTGACAAATGTTTCGTTCACCACGGCGACCGTGGTAGAGGCCGGCGTATCACGCGCTTCGATCCCGCGCCCCATCACCACCCGCGTTCCGACAGAATCGAAATACTCCGCATTCGCGCGTATGACCGAGGCTCCAACATTCAGGAAGGGCTGTCCCTGCACCTGGACGCCCCAGCCATTGTTGTTGTCTTCCATCGGCGTGTACGAGGCGATTCCCACTTTCATCACGCCCGGCAGCGCATGGAAGCGCTCCTCCATGGTCCGGTACAGTGCTTCCAGTTGGGTTTGCGTATAGCCCGCGGTTTGAGGATTGATGTGCACGATATAGCGGTTTCTCGCATCGAGCTTGAGGTCTGTGCCCTCGAGCTTTTTAAGGCTCTGCAGAAACAATCCGGCCACAACGAGCAGCACGAGCGAAAGCCCGACCTGAATCACCACCAGCCCACGCTGCAAAACAGAAGCGCTCATCGCAGTCGTTCGAGTGCTGTGTCGCACCGCGTCGATCGGACCCGCCTGGGCTGCAATCCACGCCGGCGCCACGCCGAACAGAACCCCCGTGAGCAGCGACAGACCACACGCGAACTCCAGAACTGAGAGCGACGGGCCGGTGTGGATCGGTATGTTTTCAGCTCCGGGAAAAGCCAACATCAGAAGCATGCGCGCCCCCGCATAGGCGACGCCGAGTCCGGCGATACCGCCCAATCCGGCCAGCACGATACTTTCCGTGAGCAATTGACGAATGATTCTTCCTCGCATGGCTCCCAACGCAGCGCGCATCGAGATCTCCGCGCGCCGTGCCATGCCACGCACCAGTAGAAGATTCGCTATATTGGCGCAGGCAATCAACAGCACAAGGCTGGCAATACCCATCAGCAGATGCAGTTTTGACCCATACCACTCCTGCATTGCCTGGATGCCCGCGCCGCCTGGCGTCAGAACGACATGGACCTTCTTCAGCAATGTCTTGCCTTGCTCGGATGAAAAAGTCTCGTCCGTTGCGAGTGACTGCTGCAGCAGAGCTGTCACCTTTTCTTGAAGAGGAGTGATCGCCACCCCCGGCTTGATGCGCCCAATAATGTAGAGCCAATCCTGTTCGGGATCGTGAACATACGGAGAATTCGCCAGCGCCGGCATCGCCTCGATCGGCAGGTAGAATTCCGCTGGGGTGACCGACATGCGGTCGCCGTAGAAGCCTTCAGGCACAATGCCAACAACCGTAACCGGCTTTGTATTTATCCAGAATGTACTTCCCACCACCGAAGCATCGCCCGCGTAATTGCGCTGCCAAGCCTCATAGCTCATCACTGCTGTCATGGGCGCGCCTTGGGTATCGTCTGCATCCATCAGCAAACGGCCTGACCGCGGCTGGAGTCCAAATGTGCGGAAGTAGTTGCCGGAAACAAACTCGGCGGCCACTGAGCGTGCTGCCCCCTGCGTGCCGTCGCGCCTCGCGATAATAGTTCGACCCCAAAAACCGGCCTGCATCGCCGCCAGCTCTTCAAATTCCGGGACATTTTTCTTCAGTTGCTCATACGTGTCGGTCGAGAACATTGCAAAGTCGCCATCCTGCCGATTCCCGGAACCCACGCAGCAATCGTTGTTATCGCCCAGGCGAACCAACGATGCGGGATCGGCGACAGGTAGCTTTTTCAAGAGCACCGCATTCACGAGCGTGAAGATCGCGGCATTTGCTCCGATTCCCAGCGCCAGAGTCAGCAGCACCGTGATCGTGAATGCCGGCGTCCGGCTTAGCTGTCGTAGCGCATAGCGAATATCCCGTGCGGTTGTTTCGAGAAATGTAATGCCGCGCGATTCCCGACAATCCTCCTTGACATGATCCATGGCGCCGAACTCGAGTCGAGTTTGCAGCAAGGCTTCCTGCCGCGTGAGGCCCGATCGAATGAGCTTCTCCACCTGCTGCTCAACATGAAATTGCAGTTCGTCGTCGAGTTCGTTCTCAACGGCAGTCCGACGAAACAGAGATCGAAAACGGAAAATCAAATCGCTAAGCATGTCGATTCTCCTAAGCCGTTCCCAGCACCTGTGCAACGGCGGCCGTCAGTTTCGCCCAGGCGTCTGTCTCTACCTCAAGTTGCTGACGCCCGTTCTTCGAGAGCTCGTAGTATTTGGCGCGGCGGTTGTTCTCCGACGTTCCCCAGTGAGCCTTGATCAAGCCGCGACGCTCCAGCCGATGAAGGGCCGGATAGAGCGACCCCTGCTGAATCCGCAGCGCGTCACTCGACATCTGCTCGACACGCTGAGAGATGGCCCATCCATGTTGTCGTCCGAGGGCAAGCGTTCGGAGAATCAGCAGATCCAGAGTTCCTTGAGGAAGATCAATATGCTGAGCCGTCATATCTCCCCTTTCACTTCTACATGAAGATACGAAACTTCTTGTAGAAGTGCAAGGGGGACGATCGATATTTCGGAAGTAATCTTCGCTGTGCAGGCAAGGGGGTAAGTCGCAGTTTGCGCTAATGGCCGGAATGCGCTGAACTCTGGCAGGATTGGTTGAGGGTTTTTGAGTTCCGATCATCATGCAGTTCTACAGGCAGGTAAAGTTACGGGCCTGGTGTCTGGGAATGCCAATGGACAAATTTCGTCGCCGCAATCCACTTGAGTGAATAGTCGCCTTCTCGGACAAGTGACCCAAAACCTATTGCGGGCTCGCCAACTCAGACCGTGAACGATATTTTTCGTGTGATAGCAAGGACGTGATTGATCGCTGAGGACGTGTCACGTGCAATCCGGACATAATGCTTTTTCTGGGGTAATGTCCGAAGGAAGAACCGGTCGTTGGCTCCTCGGCGGCGCGTCTCTGACCAACCGAAGGAACTCCCGGGCAACGGGAGATGGCTGCAACTTTCGGGAGACAGGGTACGCGATCGAGCTTATTGTCGGCAGTTGCGGTAGACAATCGGTCAGCCCGTCTTCAAAAGAGCGTCGTGCAGGTTTGTGCGCCATGGCGCCTGCCGCGAAACGGACGTCGGCGGCCCCGTCACTTTTCCCGCAAAATGATTCCAGCTATTCCAGCCCAGCGGTGGCGTTGCAACCAGTTGCGTCGACTGTGCCTTAGCCGCGGGAGAATGCGGACCTGCCGAAACCACGCCATCAAAACGAAGGTGCGCAGGCGATACAGCCGACAGCGGGTCATCTTGCTCTTGTCTCTTTCCTGAACTGAATCTCCTACCCCGCAATGTCAAGATATTTCCATGCAACTGGGAGAGTTAGTCGCGGCAATTTCCGTATTCTGCAATGGGGACGGATCCAAGCAACGCCGACGCTGTGCAGGCAACGAGATCATCACATCTTGTCGATGGCGGAAACGCCTCGTAGAGAAATCAGCACGGTCATAGGCCCGCTTGCGCGGTTAAGCTTGATGGCTGTAATGCGTCCGTCCGCATACTCTTCAGGCGTCGTCCGCATCAGAGTTACGCAAGGGTTGTGAAGGCACAAGTTTGCGGCTCCGGTCTGCTGCCGACCGCTTCCCCGTACGGGAAGCGGTTTCGGTGCGAACAGGGTTAAAGGTGCAAGAAACGTGGCCTTGGTGTTTTCGGAAAGTTTACTGGCGGGCAAGCGAAGTACGAGGGCGGTTCGAGAACGCGGACGGGAAGCCTCGCATGATCTTCATCTGCTTGAATATCAGCTGAATTCATTTCGAAACCGTCAATGGTTTCCTTAAGCGCCGACTCGACTCCATCCGAGTGACGACAAAGAGCGCCGTTCGCCGCACCGATGCGGTCGCGAACCTGGGCCGACACAAACCGGACCAAGAAAGCCGGGCCTAGAGCTATCCGAGGTACTGAGCTTTGCGCATACCTTAACAGAGAACTGGGCCACCCGCCGAAGGGGCACGTCCCAATTGAGCCCTACCTGGTTGGTTCTTCTTCTCTACCCGCAGCGCAAGACGTTCATTGGTTCGATCTTGCTGATGCGGCGGACGCCGAGGTATCCGGCAGAGAGCGCGACGCTCGAGAGGAGCAGCGCGACAATAACAAATGTTGCCGGATCGTTCGCTCGAATACCGAACAGGATGCTCTTCGTCAACTGTGTAAGCGCGAGCGAGGCCAATATCCCAAGAGCAACGCCGGAACAGGTAAGCTTCATGCTTTTCTTCAAGATCAAGCCCACTACATTGACCCGGCGCGCTCCGAGCGCCATGCGGATTCCGATCTCTCGCGCGCGCTCCTCGACGTCGTAAGCGACAAGTCCGTAGATTCCCGTTACCGCGAGGAGAAGAGCCATGGCGGCGAACAGGGCCATTACCTGGGTCGCGAAGCGGGTGCGAGCCAGCGAAGTTGCGAGCAGAGATTCCATTGGAACCACGTCTGCGATCGGCTGGTTCTTGTCGAGATTGAGCACCGCTTGGCGGACGGCGGGAGCGAGAGCCAATGGGTCGCCGTCCGTTCGGATCACAAGCGTCATGAATGGAAATGTTAGCTCGGGATAGGGCCAGTAAGCTGTCGGGTGGACGGCGGCGGCGAGACCAGCGTGCTTCAAGTCTCCCACAACGCCAATGACCTCGCTCGGCTTGTTCTCCCTCTTCATGTAGATGGTGACGCGTTTGCCGATGGGGTTCTCATTGGGCCAGAGTTTTGTCGCCATCGATTGGCTGATCACGACCTTGCCGGAGGATTCCACTCCTTCGCGGTCAGTGAATGTTCGGCCATTCAGCAAAGGGATGCCCATCGTCTCGAAAAACTGAGGTTCGACGAGCGAGACATCGACGACAGGTTGCTGCGCTTCAGGAAGCTTTGGGCGGCCCTCCACGTCAACTCCTGTTGCAGCGATAATCCCCGTGAATGGAAGGAACCCATCCGCGCTGGCGGAACGAACGTGTGGCAGGTTGCGCAGCGCTTGCAGCAACTGCGCGAAGAACTGGTTCTTCTGTTCGTCTTTTTCATATTTCGCGTTGGGTATTTGCACCCAAGCTGTGAGAACTCCCTGAGCGCGAAAGCCGGGATCAACCGCCATGAGCCTTTGGAAGCTGCGAATGAGGAGGCCGGCACCCGTGAGAAGAACGAGGGCTAGAGCGATCTCAGTCATAACGATGATGCTCCGTGCATGGCCGCGACGCACACCGCCCCGGACCGCAGTGGCGCCTTCCTGCAGCGGTTCGCTAGGAGAGGTGCGCGCGGCCTCGATCGCGGGCACAGTACCGAAGAGGAGACCGGTAAGGAGCGCTACGACGATGGTGAAGCCAAGCACGCGCAAGTCAAGGTGAACGTCTTCAAGCGGAATAAGATTGGCCGGAGCAAGCACCTTGAGAAGGCTGAGGCTCGCGGACCCGAGTGCAAAACCCGCGATGCCGCCCAAGATTGCCAGGAGGCAGCTTTCAGTCAGAATCTGCCGCACGACTCTGATGGTAGCCGCGCCCAATGCCATGCGAATCGCGATTTCGTGTTTGCGTACGGTCGCCCGGGCCAGGGATAGCGTAGCGACATTGGCGCAGGCGATAAGCAGAACCACTCCAACAGCCGCGAGAAGGAGCCTTAGCCCTGGCGCTACGTCTCCCACGAGTTGTGTGCGCAGAGGAACGAGGTTAACGCTCCAATTTTTCATGGAGGCGGGATCCTGCGCCTCCAACCTTGAGGTGAGTCCGAGCATGGCGCTCTGCGCCTGCGGCAAGGTGACTCCCGGACGCAGCAAGCCCACCGCTTGCAGGTATCGTCCATGGCGGGCACGGTCTTTTGGCGCAAATGTCATCGGAATCCAGATTTCGGGCTTCTTCTGCGAAAACGATCCCTGCTTGATGAAAAACTGAAAGCCGCGCGGCATCACTCCGACCACGGTGAAAGGCTTATCGTCGATGATGATTTTGCTGCCCAGCACAGCGGGGTTTAAACCGAAACGACGCCGCCAGATTTCAAAGCTGAGAAGAGCGACTCGATCAGCACCCGAAGGTCCATCCTGCGAGGGCACGAATACGCGTCCCATTGCCGCATTGACGCCTAACATCGCGAACAGGTTGGGAGTGGTGGATGCGGTCGCAATCTGTTCCGGCAGTTCTCCCCCGGTCAAGATGGATGAGTCGTTGTAAACTGCCGCCATCTGATCAAAGACGGTATTGTCCTGCTGCCAGTTGAGGAATGTTGCCGGCGATGTGACATTCTGCCGCTCGCCGTCCGGCATGCGCGACTCCCAGACCAGCACGAGTCGGTTCGCGTTGGGATAGGGCAAGGGCCGAATTAGCGTGGCATTGACCACGCTGAAGATGGCTGTATTTGCGCCAATACCGAGGGCCAACGTGAGTATTGCGACCGCTGCGAATCCGCGGTGCGTTGCGAGCATGCGCAGCCCGAAGTGCAGGTCGTGCCAGAGAATTTCGAGCAGGCCGAAACTGTTCTGGCCGTAGATCTCTTCGCGAATCCGCGTAACATTTCCGAGCTTTCTAAAAGCCGCATGACGAGCTTCCTCGGGCGACATGCCGCGCTCAATGTTCCCTTCTGTTTCGGTCCGGAGATAAGATTCGAGCTCGCGAGCTGACTCTTCGTCAAGAACATTGCGGCGAAAGAAACGGCTCCATCTCATGATCTACTCCTCTGCCGGTCTCAGTACGCGATTCACGGCGCGAACAAGCTGCTGCCAGCGGCTCGTTTGCCGGGTCAGTTGGCGACGGCCGGCTGAGGTCATCCGGTAAAAGCGCGCCTTGCGATTGTTCTCAGAGGGGCCCCATGAAGAATTGATCCAGCCACGGTTTTCCAGCCGATGGAGCGCGGGATAGAGAGAGCCATGCTCGATCTGAAGCACTTCGTCGGAACGGTGTTCGATGGCATAGGCGATGGTGTGTCCGTGTGCGGGCCCCAACACCAATGTCTGCAGGATCAGCAGGTCAAGTGTGCCCTGCAACAGGTCGGCTTCCAGCGGTGGTGCTCCTCGTTTCGGCATCCTTCTGGCACTCCCAAAGATAATCTATCTAAAGCATGCTTACTCCACTAGATCATCTTTGGCAAGCCGCATGTGACGAAGTGCGGCATTAATGGTTCAAGCGAATGTGGTCTTGCACTCATTGATGAGAACATCGCGCTTGCTTCAAACCTCATGACGAGGCCAATTGCAGGAGCCTGCTCCCGGAGTTCGGAGTCTTGAGATTTAAGCGCGACCTATTTGCTCACCAAGTGGCTCTTGACGGCATTGCGGACAAGTTCGGCATTGGATTTAGCGCCCACGATTTCCTTGATTCTGTACTTGTGGAACGTCGCTGTTCGCCTGGATTCACCGCGCGATGATCGTTGCACGATATGAAGGATTGCATTCTAGGTTGTCCTCCTAGGTACAGTGCTTGGTGCCGCACATTCCGAGTGCTTGATTCTCGGTCTGCTTTTCACTTACGACGCAGATGTCAGTCCTTTTTGAGATGGATGCGGCGATAGACAGTGTTGTCCGCCAACGTGAGGCTGCCCTCGATTCCGCTACCATCGACGACAAGTCGGAATATTGCACCGGAGTTTTCGCTTTTCAATATGTGCTTTTCCGCGTCGTAGTTCCAGTCCAGAGTGCCCATAGAAATCTCTTTACCATTCACCAGCTTGCTGCCAATGCCAGAAAACCAGCCGGGCTTTCCCGCAACTTCGGAAAATCGGTACACGTTTATCTCGTCTCGACACGGACTGTTTTTCAGGACACATTCCGAATTGTTTCTCCAGGTACCTGTGATTTGCGATTGAGAACCATGAATCACGGCCCCGCCACCACCAGGGACTTGCGCGAAACTGAATGAGTCCACAAGGCAAATCAGCGAAGCAGCCAGCACGAATCGTCCAATAGGCACTCTCGGCACAAACATTTCCTTCTCATCGAGACTATGTGCAGGTGAAAGTTTAGTCCCAAATCATCTCAGCAAGCCAATCGGTAACGATAGTATGTCAGGGGTGGACCGGGGCCTGTCGAATCGGCCCGCCTGGCGAGCATGAGAAAAATCGTACGAAGAATGCTAAGCTCTCTTGCAATTGTTTTCGACGCAATGCAGTGAAGGCTGCAGCCGTATGACCCTCTCGTTGGCACGGATACCTGCCGTTCTGCAGGCAATTGTCGCTGGCTTCTTCGTTGCCGCTATTGCTGCAAATGTCTTCCTCCTTTTTCTTCAGAATCTCAGCGTTCTGCTAGCCTCGGTTGCCGAAATGTTCTTTCTCGCGCTTTTTCTGTGGTGGGCGCGAGGCGGAGGTCCCCCTCAAGCCGCGTGAGAGGCGCGTTCAAAGGCATTCCGCAATGCTCGGTTAACTTCCAGGCAGTGGCTGTGGGGACTTATCGCAGCGTTCTTTTTTGCCGTGACAGTTCATGTCGCAATCGTTCTGTTGTTCAGGCTTGTGCCCTATCCTGTTGAGAAATTCCGGCATGGGTATGATCTATCGTTCATTCCCTCTCAGAGCCTGCGATGGATAGCAGTGGTGATCTCAGCAGCATCGGCGGCAATCTGCGAAGAGACGGGTTTTCGAGGATTCATGCAACAACCAATTGAACAGCGTCACGGCGAGTCGGCCGCGGTAGTTATCTCTTCTTTCTTCTTCACCGCATTGCATCTCACTAAGGCCTGGGCCCTCCTCGGAATGATCCCGATCGTCTTTGGTGCGGGCATATTGCTGGGCTCGCTAGCGTGGTCTGCAAGATCGCTCATTCCCGGAATGATCGGACACTTTGTGATGGATGCAGGGTTATTCGCTTATTGATGGACTGGCATTGCGGGTACATTCAGTGCCCGGACTATCAAGGAAACCGGCATAGATGGGGCCTTCCTCATTGCCTGTTGTGCGTTTGCAGCGTCGCTTAGCATCGTAATCCTTTCGATCTCGAAGCTCCGCAAGAATGCGCCCCAACTCAAGTGAGGAATCCGCTCAGGCGACGCTTCACCTCCGGGCCCGGACCCAGCATTCGATTAACTGGTGGATCACCGGCTATCCTTTCGCTATTGAGTAGTAATTGCTGAGTCGCCACAAACCGCTCGGAATCTCAGTTGGCGCATGATTGCCGTGCAAGATCTCTGTGCGCGATATCTGGCTCCGGAAGTTCGACTAGTTGTTTTTTCTCTCGGCTTTCAAAGTCTGATCATTGCGCCTCAGATGAGGATGCTCCAGACTGTCAAATCGGACCTGATAAACGCCCTAGGCGTTTACCAATTTCGGGTGGCGGTCATCTAAATGTCATCCGTCATTGACCTGCCACAAGCAGCTCATTCCTAATCCACTTACTGAGCTTGCGGCGGAGTTTGGCTGTGCGGGTTACCAACGGAATTGCGGTGGAAGACGCCAAATTCTGGTGGAGGTAAAGTGACCAGTAGTACAATTCGCCAACGCTGCTCACATTCCAATGGAGCAAACCCTTCCAAAATGCGCTCGCTTCGGCCCCTTTAGCCTCGACCTGAAGGCGGGGGAGTTGCGCTCCGGAAGCACGGCCGTCCTGCTCCAAGAACAGCCGCTCCAGGTATTGCGCATCCTGGTCGAAAATGAAGGTGCCCTGGTCAGCCGCGAGGAGATCAGAAAAAGACTTTGGCCGAACGACACCATCGTGGAGTTCGAGCACAGCATCAACGCAGCGATTAACAAGCTACGAAAAGCACTTGGCGACCCGGTTGGCGAGCCCCAATACATTCAGACGGTGGCGCGCCGGGGCTATCGGCTGATGGTGCCAGTCGAATGGGAAACGCCCGCCGGTAACGAATCCTCAAGCGGCGAGGTTTCCAGTAGCGACGATGGCGCTGCGGTGCGCACACGGTCGGAACCGAGCGCGCTGACCGGCAGAAAGATCTCACATTACCGCGTGCTGGGGATCATTGGCGGGGGCGGCATGGGTGTGGTCTATCGTGCCGAGGATCTGAAGCTGGGCCGCCGCGTCGCTCTGAAGTTCCTGTCGGAAGAGCTGGGCAACGATCCGCCGGCGTTGCAACGATTCGAACGCGAAGCGCGCACTGCTTCGTCGCTGAATCATTTCAACATCTGCACAATTTACGAATTCGGAGAGCATGAAGGGCAGCCATTCCTCGTAATGGAATTGTTAGAGGGCGAGACCTTGCGTGACCGCTTGTACGTCGCAGGTGAGAAGGCCCTTCCACTCGAGGAACTACTGGACTTCAGCATCCAAGTTACCGATGGCCTGCAAGCCGCACATGAGAACGGGATCATTCATCGCGACATCAAGCCGGCCAACATTTTTCTTACCAACGCGGGCGTATGCAAAATTCTGGACTTCGGTCTAGCAAAGCTGCTGGAGGAGGGCGAGCCAGAAAAAGCAGCAGCACAAGCCGCCAAGGACATGGGCGGCTTTACCGCCGCAACCGTCAAATCGGACGATGTCAGCATCGTATCGCATCTCACGCGAACAGGCTTGGCGATCGGGACAGCGGGTTACATGTCGCCGGAGCAGGTCAACGGCGAGAAACTTGATGCCCGCACCGATCTGTTTTCCTTCGGCCTGGTGTTGTATGAGATGGCGACCGGTCAGCGGGCTTTCGGTGGCAAGACGGCGGCTGCGATTCACGACGCCATTCTGAACCACGCACCGCTGCCAGTGCGGGATCTTAACAGCACCCTTCCGCTTGGGCTTGAAACAATCATCAACAAATCGCTGGAGAAGGACCGTGATTTACGTTACCAGTCCGCAGCGGAACTGCGTGCCGACCTGGGAAAAGAGCAGCGGGGCAGACAGATCATCGTCCCCAGATTGCAGGGGTCGGGGCGCTGGAAATGGGTTGCAGCCGCAGCGCTGCTACTCATTGCCCTCATAGTGTGGACACAGTGGCTATACCTATGGCGGCACACGGATGTCGTCGAACGAAAGCTGACCGCCAATTCGGCGGAGAATAGCGTGACCAGCATGGCCGTCTCCCCAGACGGCAAATACCTGTCCTATGCGGACAATTCAGGTATCTACCTCAAACTGATTCACACCGGTGAGACCCATTCGGTTCCTTTACCGCCAAATTTCCATGCTCGGGTGGACGATTGGTTTCCCGACGGGTCTCGCTTGCTTGTTTCACGCGCGGAACAGCCTGGGAAGGCAAGCTTGTGGAGTATTTCAGTGTTCGGAGGATCGCCTCAACAGCTAGTGGATGACGCATCGGGTGGATCGCTGTCGCCGGACGGATCTCACATTGCGTTCCGCCGCGGCTCGTTAACCTACGATGGTCGGTGGGGTCGGGAAGAGTGGGTGGTGCGTTCGGACGGGGCAGATCCGATCGAGGTCGCAACCGCCAAGCCTGATGACTCGCAGGTGGGAGCGCCAACGTGGTCTCCCGACGGCAAGAGAATCGCCTACGTTCGATCGAATTGGGCATACAACGTCCGGACGAATTCCGTTGAGGTGAATGAGTGGCAGAAAGAAAATACAGAGACCCTTTTTTTCGATAGTCGTCTAGGTCCTGCACTGCATTGGCTACCGGATGGTCGCCTAATCTACGCCTTTGGAGCCACTGAAAACCGTCAAGATTCGAGCCTGTGGGTGGTATCGCTTCAAAAAACAGCGAAGATTTCGTCGACGCCCAAACGCATCACGGGAGGATATGGTTGGATTTCGCAAGTAACAGCGACCTCCGATGGGAAGAAGGTGCTCTTCCTGAGGGGCAATTGGTCGCCCAGCATTTACATTGGGACGCTGTCGTTGAACGGCACACAATTGCTCGCGAGCAGACGACTGACGATGGATGACAACGAAAATATGCCGTGGTCCTGGACACCCGATAGCACGGCTGTTCTCTTTAGCTCGGACCGAAACGGCACGCGGGAGATCTTCAAGCAGGCGATTGATCAGACCATGGCGGAGAGTCTCGTGACTAGCAAGTACCAGGTCTCACAACCCGTAGTATCCCCAGACGGTTCAGAGATTCTGTATATTTCCAATACTACATCGACAAGCCACGAAAACCCTTCCTCCATTTTTGCCGTTCCTATAGGTGGTGGAACTCCCCGTTTCATCCTCAAAGATGTTGGCATCTGGAATGTGCAGTGTGCTCACTTGCCCTCAACGATTTGCCTATACAGCGTAGCCAAGGGAGACACTTCGGAAACGTTTCGCTTCGACGTGAGGAGCGGCAAGATTGCAGTCCCCCCGCAAATTGAATCAGCGTTCAATTGGAGTTTGTCTCCCGATGGCTCGGAACGCGCGATCATCCTTTATGGTTCGAGCCAGGGCAGGATCCAACTCCGTTCTACCTCCACGGGGCAAACGCGCGATCTGGTTGTAAAAGGATGGAATGGTTTAACCGGCATTTATTGGTCCGCCGACGGGAAGCGGCTCCTCGTGTCCTGGCACAACTTTGAGCGGGACAGCGCCTTGTTGAATGTCTCGTTGGATGGCAGAGCTACTGTCCTGCTCAAGTCCAGCAATCCTGAGATCTGGCATGCAGTCCCCTCACCTAACGGACGAATGCTGGCGATCGCTGAAGCCGGCGGTCCCAAAAATGTATGGCAGATTGAGAATTTCTGATGAGCGCACCCAAACCTACCAACCGGTTGGGCTTTGGAGGAGCGCGTCAAGTTGACTCGCAACGGCGGAGCGGGCGGAATCACATCGTTGCTGAGTTCGGCAAGACCCTACTTAGCATGTTCCGCTGGGCCGTACGGGCGTTCCCATTTCCTGGCTTGGCATGGCCTGCAGTGATGGCGGAGAGTAGCCGAAGCCTACCTGATTGTTCTGGCATTCGGCGGTGATGTTCGACAACGTCGACGACGTCGACGGCAACTGCGGAATCGAGTAGTCCGGTTTGTTGAAATTGAACGCGCTGGTCATGTCCCCTACAGTCTGCCTTCGCCACGCGGATAGATTCGGCACCTCGGCTCCGAACCGGGTCTCAAGGAATCTCAGGATTGAGGTGTGATCGAACACGTCCGACGAAATGAATCCGCCTCGGCTGAAGGGGGAAATCACCAGAGCCGGCACACGGCAGCCCAACCCGATCGGCCCTGCGATGCCGCCCGCGATGGAAGGATCGGGCGCAGGGGGAGCCGTAATGTACTCGCCGGCTGTCCCCGCAGGAGCCGTTGGCGGTCGTACATGATCAAAGAACCCGCCGTTCTCGTCGTAGGTGATGAAGAGCGCCGTCTTGGCCCACACAGTTGGGTTCGCCATCAGCGCGCTGATGATCGGCGAGACGGTCGCTTCGCCGAAAACTGAAGGCGCTGGTGGATGCTCCGAGTCCACGATGGACATAATCAACCACGACACCTGCGGCAGATTTCCGCTTGCCAGATCCGCGAGAAAATCCGTTGGGAATACCGGCCCGAACGCACCTTTGTAGAGCGCAGAAGCGGGGTCCTGAAAATTCTTGAAGTACGACAGCACGTTGTCTGAGAGCGTTCCGTTCAGTGCGTTCTGATCCGGCGAACCGTACACTTTCCATGAAATCCCCCGCGCTTGCAATTGCTCCGGCATTGTGGTGTAGGTCAGCTTGCCGTAAAACGAGGGGCGGTTCCCCACGAGCGTCTGCAACAAGGGACCACCGTTCTTGCCGTCTGGATCGATTGACGCAGCCATGGAGTACAGCCGATTCGGATCTGTGGGCCCAAGCACGGAGCAAAAGTAACTGTCGCACAGCGTGAACGCATCAGCCAGCGCGTAGTAGAACGGCAGGTCGGCGCGCGTATAGTAGCCCATCGTCAGAACAGCGTCGTTCCCGTTGAACGGAATCCGCGACGTCACGAAACCGTCCATCTTGCCGCCGTTCCAGCTCTGCTGCATCGGAATCCAATCGTGGGTGATGTCGTGGGTGCATGCAGCATTCGTTTTGGTCGTGTCGAGGTGAAATGGCAGCAGCACGCCCGCTGGAGGGTTGCTCGTATTCGCCGGATCGGGCTGCTGGAACGCCGCACTCTGATCCGCAAATCCCTTCACACCCTTGTAGCTGCCGAAATAGTGATCGAAAGACCGGTTCTCCTGAATGAGGATGACCACGTGATCGATGTCAGTCACTTTGGCACAGGAGTTGGACGTCGGCACTCCCGTCATTTTGCTGGCGGCACCCCCACAACCGCCGAGCAGTGAGCCTGCCCCTGCCGCCATACCAATTCTTATCAGCTCACGTCGCGTTAACCCGCTTCTTTGCATCACAAACCGAAGTCCTTTTGCACGAATGTCTGCGATCTTCTTCGCACCAGGTATAAAGTACGATATCAGGAGCTGAGCCATGGAGGACCCGTTACCACCCCGGATAGAGGCGAATCCGACGCAGTCAAACATTGAAGCAATTGCTGCACTGGAGCACGACGCACTTAGCCGCCGGACTTCTACCGAGCGAGTTAGTGACGCGATCACAAGAGTTGTCGGCAACGTGGGATTCTTGGTTGTTCAATTGACGCTAATCTGCGGCTGGAGCTTGATCAATCTACACCTCATTCCGCGCCTCAAATCATTTGACCCGTTTCCCTTCGGCATTTTGTCGCTCATAGTATCTTCCGAAAGTGTGTTTTTGACGATCTTCGTGCTGATCAGTCAAAGCCGGATGGCACGTCAATCCGAACGCCGCTCTCATCTGGATCTTCAAGTCAGCATGCTTTCTGAGCAGGAGCTCACCACCGCTCTTCAAATGTTGCAGAAACTCTGCCAGCACATGGGGGTGAACGTAGACTCCTCTGTGCATGAGGTTCGCTCTTTCAGCAAGGCAACAGACGTACATAAGCTTGCGGGTGAACTCGAAGACAAACTTCCGGAGCACTAAAGATGCCCGCTTCAGCCTGAGCATTTCGTCGTCAAACCAGACTTGCCCGATTGTCCGTCGCTTATCAATTGTTTCGAACTCCCGGGGCCCTCTCTCGAGTGACGCACTCAGCCTTCACTTTTTCATACCTGGTGTGAAGTTCATCGAGTTCAAGATCGCTCAAATTTTCGATATCGATCATATTGTTGCGCGCCTCGTCGATTGACCTAATCAATTCATTCAGTTTGAGATTGATTGCCCTTGCGTCTCGATTCTGAGTGTTTTGAATGAGGAAGACCATCAGGAAGGTCACGATCGTTGTTCCCGTATTAATGATCAACTGCCACGTATCGGAAAAGTGAAATAAAGGCCCTGTCAAGGCCCACAACAAAATGATGCCACCAGCACCGGCGAAACCCCATTTGGAGCCGAGCCACCCTGACGCGGTGGCCGCCAGCCGCCCGAACCAATCGTTGGTGGCACGTATCGGCGTTTCATTTAGCTGATTACGCAAGTTCACTCCCGACAGCGCTATGCCGAACGCTTGTGCAGATCAGGCGCGGCCTTTTTCTCATCTTCCTTACTTTTCTTGTCAGAGTACTTCTCTTTTCCGGATTTCGGTCCTTTGCGACTCTCGGGTTCGCGAGCTGATTGGGCCAAAATGGCTTCTCCGACTGCAAGAACTTTCTTCGCTGCATTCTCTTCCTCGTGGAGATTCTGTTTCAGAAGATCGGCGATGTCAGACATCTTCAGGGTGTTTGCCATTGAGATGGTAGCGACATATCCGGCGATCTCGTAGTGTTCTGTTCGAAGAGCAGCGCCGATGATTCCAGAGTCGAACGATGCACCTTCCTCATCCTTCTCCAGCGCGTCCGCCCCTTCTTCAATCACGCCCTCCATTCCATTGCAGTGCTCGCCGGTCGGCTCTTCCCCAAGTATCTTGAAGACGCTCTTTAAGCGTTCGACCTGGCCCTTCGTTTCCTCCAAATGCTTAGAAAATAAACTGCTGAGTTCGCTATTCTTTGCACCTTTAGCACAGTTTGGGCAGAGCCTTGACGAGCTGGTTTTCCGCGCTGTACATATCGCGAAGTTCGTCGATGAAGACAGTTTTAAGTGCCATTGCAAAATCTCCTGTTCACTGGAACTCTAGAAAAACGTATTTGAAACCGAGAGTCCACCTCGTTCGAGGTGGACTCTTGAGGATTGGTAGCGTGGTGTTGTCAGCGCCTCGGGGCAGAAGTGTCAGCAATCACCTTTTCGTCATCGACCGAGTCCGTTGTGGTTAGCGAATCATTGGCAGAGAGATCGCCGTATGTTTGCCTGCCGCCTGACTTGTCGTTCGATCCGGATTCGCTGGCCGAGGCAATATCTTGAGCGCCAGTCTCTTTCAACGAGGCTTTTGCAGAGTCAATCTGCTCCGCCGTATCGCAGTGGACGGAAAGCAGCGTGCCACCATTCTTGACGGCTCCCTCATACCTCTTGGCCTCGTATTCAGGAATGCCAAGTCCTACCAGAGCTCCGACGACGCCTCCAACAGCGCCACCAACTCCAACGCCTGCGAGTGCCGCCATAATCGGACCTGCGGCGATAAGTGGGCCGACTCCGGGTATGGCGAGTGCTCCAATTCCTGCCAGAAGGCCGAGTGTGCCCCCAACGACACCTCCCGTGGCTGCCCCGGTAGTCGTTCCTTCCGGTGCCTTGGTGTTCTTCTCATGGGCGAAGGCTCTCGTGCTCTCGTCATCCGGCAGGAGCACAGAGATCGCGGAATTGGAAAACCCTTTGGAGATAAGATGATCGACCGCCGCTTCGGCGGATTGGACCGTTTTGTAAATGCCGAATACGGCAACGTTTTTGTTAGCCATTTGAAACTCCGATTTGGTGCCGATTGATGATCGGCTACTGGTTGAGTGAGGGACTATTCCTTCACTGTGAGTTCATTGCTGATGTTCTCTGCCGGGACGGCACTCGCAGCAGCGTTCACAACCTGTTGCTTTTCTTCTTCCGACTTGACCGGACCTTTCAAGGTCACGTGGCCACCGTGGGTGATTATCTTCACGTTGTGCGCATAAGTAGAAAGATTCTTGTCTGCAACGATTGCCTTCCGGACGTTGGCGGTCGTGAGCCGATCTGTCTGGGCGTTAGTTTGATCGTCAGCAGTCTGTGACTGCGCTTTGTTTTGGCCGGAATTATCGGGAGCCTGGCCCCGAGCCGAAACGTAGCTCAGAGAGCATGAGAGAACCATTGCGGCAGACGCCGCAATGAGGGTACGCGAGATTTTGATCATTGTTTACCTTTTCGTATAGGAGGGCAGAAGCTTGAACTATAGGTCTAGATAAGTGGAAACCTCGGGCCTTCATGTATGAGATGGGTTAGACACCACCGCAGTTGTCTGGAAGCGAGCGAATAGATCCATGGACGTTCGGAGTGAATGAGTTTTCCGTCTACAGCAGCTCCTAAATTGGGGCGGTGGCCACATCCGACAGACAGGCCATGCGGCAAACGGAAGGCTAACCACGCAACGATGACTTCCACTGGCAGAGGCAAGTAATCATTACTCACTGCTGCCGATGTGCTGGTCACTTCTTTGGGTGTAGACACATGAGAGCTTCTCCGTCTGCAATGATCGATGGGTGCATAAGCCATTTGCCGTCAGGCGGAATTCATGTCTGCCACGGCAGCTAACAGATCTCAGGAATTTTAATGTTGGAAATCAAGGTCGGCTGGCAATAGGCACGACATTTCTGCAAATTACCTCAGCGACTTGCATGGACTGTCAGACTTGGATGCCCACCCAAAGGTCGTAAGCAGCGCTCGCGTTTTCCATATTTCATCTTTTGCGACTGCTCAGGTCTTTAATAAGTTGAGGACAGACAACCTAACTATGAGCGAACATCTCAAACGGTGAGATGGCCTCCCCGGGGCCGCGTGGTCGGGAGTTTCCAACAAATAGACGTAGAAAAGGAGAAATCAATGTTCTTAGGAATAGGGATTGTATTGGTTCTACTGTGGATAGGTGGGTTCGTAATGTTTCACACGGCCGGTTTCTTGATTCATATTTTACTTGTGCTCGCCGTAATTTCGTTTGTGTTTCACTTCTTGCGGGGGCGTACTAGCACGGTTTAGCGGCTCGCTCTTATGCCGCTCCGTGGGGGCCGCCGAAGTCGAATCTGCTTAAGGAACTATTTAGGCTTTGATTGCTCGGGACCTCAATCGACTGAGTAGAAAGAAACAAATCGGCGGTAGCAGCTTGTCCTGCGAATAGCAAGACCTTGCAATCGGACAGAGTCTCATATCGCAAGTTCGATTCATCAAATCGCCACTACTAGTGGGCTTGCACTCGCTTCGGCATTCGTTACAGCATCGGAATTCAGATATAAATCCTTCTCTTGCCGATTCGAACTAGGCGCTGCATTCAAATCTTTCGATAGCGCGAAGTCCTAGATACAATTGCGCAGGAAGAAAATCCTTGGAATCGCATTATCGGTGCAACTAGGTAATCATCTGCCCCATCTCAATTACTAACGGACTTATAGAGTTTGACGTCATTTAGCAATTCCTTATCTTTCGGCTTCTACAACCTTAAATTCACGTTCCCAACACCGCGCTTCTCCGAGAGGTTCTTTTCCATGAGTGGACATGATGCAATCACCGCGTCTGGAGTTTCGGCTGCCCCCATCAAAAGCTCTGCAGGGTCTTCTGGAATTCGTTTGACATCTTCATTGGTCCGCTTGGCACCTGGCGAGTCCATCGATCGTCAACCCATTGACGAGGACAACCACACTACGTGCGAAAGGATTCGCGAAGCGATCGTCGCAGACAAAAGCCTCTCGCTATATGCACAAAACATAGAGATCTCGGCTGGGCCCAGAGGCGTGACTCTTGACGGCACTGTCAAATCGCAAGAGGAAAAGGACAGAGTAGAAACTGGCGTTGCGATGGTTGTCAAAGTTGGCAAAGTCTTCAATAAGCTAATCGTCAAATCGAGCCAAAAGGCTAGTCAAGCAAAGTCTTCGCAATTCCAAGAATCCAACGAAGAACCAAATACCGAACAAGAATACAGTCGCATTCGACGTCTATGGGGCATCCGAGAGAGACCGGCCTGTAGGAACTTGCCCGGCCGATCCCCGGAGAAAAAATGAACCCCTCAGCAACCGCGCGCATGCTGTCGCAGCTCTGGTTCATCACCATCGCGGTTCTCGCTATTTCCGTCCTCTACCTGGCCAAAGTTCTCCTACTCCCCCTCGGATTCGCCGTCCTCTTCGCCTTCCTCCTCGCCCCCGTCGTTGCGCTTCTCGAACGTCTGCGCCTCCCGCGCCCCATCGCCGCCCTCTGCGTCATCCTCGCCTTCGCCGTCCTGCTCATGGTCGCCGCATGGACCCTCTTCACCCAGTTCGTCGCGATCGCCAACGACCTGCCAACCTACGGCGACAACATCGCGCAAAAAATGCAGTCCCTTCACAGCCCCAGCAACTCCGCGTACAGCCGCGCCCAGCGCGAAATCCAGGACATCAGCGAAGAACTCGGCATCGCCAACTCCACCGGCGCCATCCCGCCCCCCGGCCAGCGCGACGCCAAACCCATCGGCACCACCCCCGATCATCCCGTCCAGGTCCGCGAAGTCGGCCGCCCCACCGGACGCCTCGATCAGCTCGGCGGCATCATCGAGCCCCTCACCACCGCGCTGCTCGCCGTCGTGTTCACCTTCTTCGTCCTTCTCCAGCGCGAAGACCTTCGCAACCGCCTCTTCCGCCTCTCCGGCGATCGCAATCTCTCACGCATGACCCAGGCCATGAGCGACGCCAGCCGCCGCATCTCCCGGTACTTCCTCCTCCAGGTCGCCGTCAACGTCGTCTATGGAGCCATCGTCTGCGTAGCCCTCTACCTCATCGGCCTGCCCCACGGTGTCCTCTTCGCCGCACTCGCCACCCTCTGCCGCTTCGTTCCCTACATCGGAGCCCCCGTTGCCGCACTCACGCCCACCCTGCTCTCGCTCGCCGTCTTCCCCGGCTGGAGCCATTCCGCCCTCATCTTCGGCTGCTTCGTCGTGCTTGAAATCGTCACCGCCAACTATGTCGAGCCCCACGTCTATGGCAAACACACCGGCCTCTCCTCCCTCGCCGTCCTCATCGCCGCGGCTTTCTGGACACTCATCTGGGGACCCGTCGGCCTCATCCTCTCCGTCCCCCTCACCGTCTGCCTCGTCGTCATGGGCAGCCATGTGCCGTCGCTCGAATTCCTCACCGTCCTTCTCGGCGATCAGCCCGTCATCCCGCCCTACACCGCCTTCTACCAGCGCCTGCTCGCCCACGACGAACGCGAAGCCGCCGACATCCTCCTGACATCGCCTCAAATCCGAATCCCTCGCCGCCGTCTACGACTCCATCCTCATCCCCGCCCTCACCCTCGTCGAAATGGAACGCCAAAAAGGAGAGCTCGAAGAATCCACCGTTCGCTTCATCCGCAACAGTACCTCCGAAATGGTCGACGAACTAGGCTTTCGCGCATCAGAAGAAAAAAATGAACAAGCCCAAAACGCACCGGACACCCCTAACTCCGCTAACAACGCTACCTCCACCAGCATCGTAGTCATCCCCGTCCGCGACGGCTCCGACGACCTCATCTCCACCATGCTCGCCCAGGTCCTCGATCAGGCCGGATTCCAAGCCACCTCCATCCCCAGTCCGCCGCATCGACGAAACCGTCTCCGCCGTCGCCGAGCAAAATCCCGACATCGTCTTTCTCTCTGGAATGCCGCCCGTCGCCATGGCCCGCGCACACCGCATCTTCCGCAGCCTCCGCGCCGCCAATCCCGCTCTCAAAATCATCATGGGAATCTGGCACTACAACGAAGATCCGACCCGCGCATCGCAGATGATCAGCCGCACCGAAGACCTCCATATCTCGACATCATTAGCCGACGCCATCGCCGAAGCTCGCGCCCACGCCGCCCCCCACCCCTTCGTGGCCGAGCCTCTGGACGAGTCCCCCCAGCTAGTAACCGCCCCACCGACACCGCCGCCTAACCACGCACTAAATCCGAGACTTGTTTTTTCTGCTGGCGCCATTAGGCCAAAACGCTCATTGAGCGTCTTGGTGATGAATCGCAATGATTAGTCCTCGAAAACCGGCCAGGATCCACGAATCTTTGAGTTCCGAGCGGCGGTCAAGACAGGCGCGGGTATGGTTGCAGCAGCCCACACTGACGGGAGTAAGGTGCGGTTTGCCCGTCATGCGGGAACAATCCGCCTAAGCACACTCTTTCGCGGAAGTTGACGGAGTGCTTGAGCATGACACATGCTGTCATGCGGCGGCAGATGACCGAGCCGCGGAGCGCGTCTGGTGGCGGCTCTTTCGAGGAAAACTGAATCGCCAAACTCGTGTGTGCGATAGTCGCGGGTGTTCAGTTCATGGTCGATACGGCTAAGTGTTTCATCATCGACGAAGGCGCGCATCAGCTCGTAATGAGAGGTGCCCCGCTCGTGGGTACCGGAGAGAATTGCATCGACGATACGCAGCCTGCTGGACCCACCAAGTCTCTGGGTCGCCAACCGCTCGCCGAATGGCACGACGCCGTCGAACATTGCAGCCGAATGTTCCAGGGCTCGGGCAACCGTGGTACCAATCGCAATGATGCGTCCGTGTGATGCCTGAGCGTGCTTGATCATCAACGCAGTTGATCGGGGAATCCGGTACGGCTCAGCGAAAGGCAGGAGCGCATCCAACTCTGGATCGCCAGTCGATGAAAGCCCAGCTGCATGGGTGATTGTTCCGAACCGGATTTTCCGTGCGTTCATGGATGCGAGCATGCTCCAGTCAAGAACAAAACCAGCTGAGGGTGACTCGAAAGCGACCGGTGGACCGGCTATTGGTGTCCAAGTGTCCCAAACGGCAAGTGGGGTCGGAAGGTGTGCGTACTGGATAGGTCGCCCGTGCCGAGCTAGACCCTCCCAGATCTCCCGGGGTGAGCCTTCGAATTGCAGCGAAATGAAGCGCGGATGATTCAGCAGTCGTGCGACAGTTCCCCGCAGGGGCCCTAACTCAAGGCGGTCACCACTCTTCAATTCCGGCGGCTTAGAACGATCCTCAGTTGGTGTGCGGAAGTTTCCCTCTCCGAAGACCACAGCTGAAAACTGCCTGATCCCATCGAGTGAGTCACGGCCCGCAAGACGTACTTCAATTCGGCGGCCGGTGCGGCTATGCTGTCCGGAAAGACTCGCTGGCAAGGTTCCAGCGTCGTTCGCCACCACCACATCGCCGGGGCGCAATAGATTTGCGAACTCGGACCGGGCCTTGTGCTCGATATTACCCTGGCCGTCAACGATCAGAACTTTCGCGTTGGACGGGCGCTGGACTGGAAGACGAGCGGCTATCATCCGATTGCCACTTGTACTATCGCCTCGGTGCGCCGCGACAGCACAGCAGCGACCGTGTCCGCGAGTTCGCGGGCTGCCACCTCCGGACACTTCAACGTAGAGCGGTCGGCATCTGGAACGGCAGCGGCGTGCAATGGTGTGTCCATGTCGCCTGGATCGATTGAGAGTACGCGGACGCCCTCCGAACTGAGTTCTTCGTCCCAGATACGGCTCAAATGAAGTAGTGCTGCCTTGCTCGCACCATAAGCGCCCCAACGCGGGTAAGCATTAATGGCGGCGTCGCTCGACACATTGACGACCACCGCTCCGCGACACTCTCGCGCGGACGCAGTCAGCGAACCAAGCATCGCCTTCATCAGCCGAAAAGGGCCGAGAAAGTTCGTCGCCAGCGTGCGCTCAAGGTCTTCGCACTCCGTGTCGCCTAACAACTGCAGCGGTATCGGCCCTAGATCCGATGCGTTGTTAATGAGGACATCAAGTCCCCCGAGCGCACCCACGATCTGCATCGTAATGGGGTGTATATCTTCTTTCCGGGACACGTCGCCGACAATGCCGTGTGCGGCCGGCAACTCCTGCGCTACACATTCCACCCGGTCCCGACTGCGCGCGACGAGAGCTACTTTCGCGCCGCGGTCCAGCAGTTCGCGGACGAGGGATAAGCCGAGGCCGGAAGTGCCGCCAGTAATAGCTACTCGAATATCGGTGAATGGGTTGCGCGGATGGTCGTCCGTCGGGGCGAGCAGCGGGCTCAGCGGAGACAGAATAGAATCGACACTTCTGTGATGGATATTCATGAGAGTTTCTCCTGTGAAGAGACGGTCTGATTGGACATATTTCCAGACTACAAGTTAAAGTTAACTTTAAGTCAAGTGGGAATCCGCTCGTCTTCATCATGCCCGGTCTACTCACAATCTCGGAGGTTTCGCGTCGAAGTGGCGTTGCCGCGTCGGCGCTACGGTTCTATGAAGAGCGAGGCCTGATCGAGTCCGAACGTGCGGGGTCAGGTCATCGTCGGTATCCGAGGGCGGCTCTTCGACGGATCGCGTTTATTGTCTTCGCTCAGCGAATGGGTCTGACGCATTCACGCGAATGTTGTGTTTGCCCAGCTCGCGCGCCCATGTGCGCGTCATACCGATGACGCCCGCCTTTGAGGCCACGTAGTTTGTCTGCCCAAAGTTCCCGTTAAGCGCCACGACAGAAGCGGCATTCAGAATCACACCCCCGCCTCGACGGATCATGTGTGGAACAACGGCGCGCGTCACCAGAAACACGCCTTTGAGATTGACGTCAATTACGGCGTCCCACGACTCTTCAAGCATGCCCTTCATCGGCCCAGCGCCGTTCTTTTTTACGAGTTGCGCGTCGCGCACGATACCGGCGTTATTAACAAGAACATTGATACCATCCCACTTTTCGACAACTCTATTTATGGAGGCATCTACTGCGGCCGGATCGGTGACATTCACCACTTGAAAGAGCGCGTGGCCGCCTGCTGCCAATATTTCGGCCTCGAATGTTGCGGCGCCTTTGTCCGAAACGTCCCACCCGGCAATGCGCGCTCCACTCCGCGCAAATCGAAGCGCTGTAGCACGGCCGATACCGGCGGCCGCACCCGTGATGACGACGACTTTACCCGAGAAACTCTGATCTTCCATGTTTTCTTGGCTCCCTTAGCAATTAGCCAAACAGACTTCCAGTATGTTGCGGTGCGATTTTCCGCGCGAACTTGCCTGTCGTTATCCCGTGGGGCGACGTTCTCTTTAGATTAGACCACTTGCTGCACCGCATCATTGTTTGCAGCAGAAAAGGGCCGAATTTGTTTTGGTGCCGACAAATCAGCATATTGTGTCCGGCTTTCGGACAAATACATTTGGCCATTCGCGAGTGTCCAAAGTTTGGGTTTCGCCCATTGAGCTTGCCGTCATGTGGATTGGAAGTTGCAGGTTAAGAAGGAATTAGCCTTATTTCGTAGCCATAGGTGGCGCACTAAGCATCACACAGGATGGTCTAACTTAATCATTCTTGCTCGGCGCTTGCGCAATGCATTAGCTTAGATCGGCATTGCACTCAGGCCTCAGCTAACACCCCGCAGTTGGATACGCTGGCGCGTCGGAGGATTTTACACATGACATCTATCGTGATCTCTGCGGCAAAACGTACGGCGATCGGCGCCTTTATGGGCAGCCTCAAGGACGTGTCTGCGGTCGATCTGGGTGTGGCGGCAGTCAGCCCAATTCTGGAGGGTTTGATTCTCGAGGATATCGCAGATGTGATCGTCGGCAATGTTCTCCAAGCCGGACAAGGGATGAATCCTGCGCGCCAGGTTGCATTGAAAGCCGGGTTGCCTTTGAAAACGCCCGGACAGACGATCAATCGCGTCTGCGGTAGTGGGATGCAAGCGGTGGTCAATGCTGTTCAGGGACTCCGGTCAGGCGACGGAAGAGTTTACATTGCCGGTGGCATTGAGAGCATGTCTCGCGCACCGTTTCTCCTCCCACAAGCACGAGCAGGCAACCGATTCGGACATGCTGAGATGGTGGACAGCATTCTGAGTGAAGGGCTTACGGATCCGCAACTCAAGTATTCGATGGGCATCACCGCGGAGAATGTCGCCGCGCGGTGGAACATTACACGTGAAGAGCAGGATGCTTTTTCTTTCGAGAGTCAACGTCGTGCCGTTGCCGCCAAGGCTGAAGGCGCATTCGTAGAAGAGCTGATTGCCGTGAACGTGCCTGGCCGAAAGGGAGTGACTGCGTTCTCGCAGGATGAGCACGTGAGAGCTGATACTACTCTTGAAGGGCTCGCCAAACTTCGGCCGGCATTCAAGCCAGATGGTGGAACCGTAACCGCCGGAAATTCCAGCGGTCTGAATGACGGGGCTGCCATGCTTGCGGTTACCACTGACGACTATGCCCGGGAACATGGCCTTCCGATCCTCGCCACGATTCTGAGCTACGCCACAGTAGGTGTTGAGCCGGAACTGATGGGCATTGGCCCCGCTTCCGCTGTTCCGGTCGCGCTAAGCCGCGCAGGCCTGAGCCTGTCTGACATTGATCTTTTCGAGTTGAATGAGGCATTCTCTGCCCAGTCGATTGCGGTGATGCGTGAACTCGATCTCGATGCTGCGAAGGTAAATATCACCGGAGGGGCGATAGCCTTAGGGCATCCGATTGGCGCCTCCGGGGCTCGGGTGCTCGTCACTTTGATTCACGCACTGCGGCGAAGCGGAAAACAGCATGGCGTTGCCAGCCTTTGTATCGGCGGAGGGATGGGGATAGCCATGGTACTTTCGGCGAACAAGTGAACGGGCTCCAACTCAATGAGCTACCTTTTCTTGCGCGCGGACTTTTTTGGCGCCAAGCCGGAGACGAGTGTCTCAAGCTCCGCCAATCTCCGTTTCAGTTCCTCGACTTCTCCAGACTCGGGATTCTTGGCCTGGTGCGCAGTGCCCTTACCCGCACTCGTACCGGGCTCTGGCGCCGCCTCACCGGATTGAGGAGAGTCTTTTCGCTGGATGAATTCGAAGGGACTAAAGGGCGGAGCCATCGCCCTGTAGGCATTCTGGGAGATATCCATCACGGCCTTCATATACTTGAGGGCGCTTTCCTGGCTGGCCTTCCCCGAGGCAATCACCATCTGGCGCAGGACATCGAGCGGAAAGTTGGAATCCGGCGTCTTGGCATCTTCGACGATGATCTGCGTCAGGATCAGGCGGGTAATGTCTTCGCCGCTCGTAACGTCGACGACGCGAACATCATCGCCGCTCTGCATCATCTTCGCCACCTCGTCGAGGTTCACGTACTGGCTGTTGGTGGAGTCGTAGAGGCGCCGGTTTTCGTACTTCTTGATGAGGATGGATTTTCGCTTCATACCGGTCTTCATAATACCGCTTGACAAGCCTCAAAGAAGGCGTACGATTAAATCATGCTGCAGTGCAGCACATCTTGCAACATGAGATGAGTCCATTGGAGGACAATATGAGCACAACCAAAAAGACTACCAATCAAACGGTGTCGGCTGCCGCAGCAGAGAAGACAGAAGTCGCGGAAACCATTGCTACGCTGTACACCAATGGCGTTGAACGCCTCGCAGAAGTGCAGAAAAAGGGCATCGACCTGGCTGTGAAGCAGAATGCTGAATTGCTCGACGCCTGGAAGAAGATCGCTCAAGTGTTTCCGGGTGCACCTGGCCTCGTCATGCTGGATCTGGTATCGAACGCTCTGGATCGCTACGCAGACACGCAGAAGGGCGCAATTGACCTGGTTCTCGAGCAGAGCCATGCGCTGGCCTCCCTGGTTAAGGAACGCGCGAATTCGACCGCGGCCGCAACTGAAGGCGCTGTGGCAGTCGTTCAGCAGACAGTAGATCAGGCTGTTGCAGCACAGAAGAGGGCCTTGGACAATTCCGTTGCCCAGACAAAGGCCGCCTTCGAGACGGCAAAGAAACAGTTCGGTCTGACCGGAACCCCGGTCGAAGCGGCCGCCGAGTCATTCCAGCGCGGCGTCGATAGTTTGATTGAAACTCAGAAAGAACTTCTGGATATCGCCGCCAAGCCCTTCGCTTCGGTGCAGTAAACAGAGCAGATCGTCCTCTGCCTAAGGAAGTCGAAAAGAGCCGGGTGCCCCCGGCTCTTTTCAGGTATAAGCTTTGTGTGATTCATGAGAATGGAGCCTACGATGAGCGAAGATAAAGCTGGAAGTTCGAAGCCGTCCGACCCTCTTGAGGCGTTTCGCGGAATGCGGGATGCCTACCTCGATGCCATGGCCAAGACGATGGTCGAGGCGGTAAACACAGAGGGCTATGCCCAGGCAGCCGGGGCCATGCTCGAAAACTCCCTCACAATCTCAGCTCCTTTCCGGGACGCAATGGAGAAGTCTATGCTGCAAGTGTTGCAGCAACTCTCGCTGCCATCCCGCCCGGACTTCGCGGCTTTGGCCGATCGGTTTACCAACATGGAGATGCGTCTCGATGACATGGATGCCAAGTTGGATCGTATTGAGAAGCAGACCCATACCGTGAGGCCGGTCGCCAAAGACGAGCCAGCAAAGCCATCGGACTCGAAGCCAAATACACGGACAACGAAGCGGGTGGCGGCCGGGGCGCCTGTAGCCACCAAGCGGGCGACCAAAAAACAGGCACAGCCGCGGAAGCGGAATGCCAGAAAAGGGACGCGGTAGCCATAATGCCAGCTACGGTTATGACAGATCAGTTTGCAATTCTTGAGGAAAGGCTGCGAACCGTCAATAAGGTGATGACGACGAAGGCAGCTATCGCACAGACGCCCAAAGAACTGGTTTGGACGCTTAACAAGGCCAAGCTGTATCGCTACATCCCGGTCGTGGCGTCTGAAAAGCGGTACCGGGTTCCATTGTTGTTGGTGTTTGCCTTGATGAACCGCCCCTATATCCTTGATCTGCGTCCCGGCCATAGTTTCGTGGAGTTCATGGTGAGCCGGGGCTATGACGTGTTCCTCCTGGACTGGGGTTCCCCCGGACCGGAAGACAAGAATCTGAAATTCGACGACTACGCATTGGAATACATGCCGCGTGCCATCCGCAAGATCAAGGCCATCACCGGCGCTGAAGAGTTCAGCATGCTGGGCTGGTGCATCGGAGCAATTCTTACGACGATTTATGCTGCGATGCGGCCCGACGATGGACTTCGCAACCTGTTGCTGCTCACTGCGCCTTTGGATTTTTCCAATAAGCAGGGTCTTACCTTTGCGCGCTGGACCGACGAGAAGCATTTCGATGTCGAAAAGGTCCTAGCGGCCTTCGGCAACATGCCCGGCGAAATGATGGACTATGGCGCAAAGGCCCTCAAACCAGTGGAGAACTATATATTCAACTACCTGAAGCTCTGGGACAATGTCGACAATCCGCAGGTCGTCGAATCCTGGCACGCGATGAACACATGGGTCACCGACAACGTTCCGCTTGCTGGCGGCGCGTTTCGGCAACTCATCGTGGACCTCTACCGCAACGATCGCCTCATGAAAGGTGAATTGATAATTCGCGGCCAGAAGGTTGACCTAAGCCGGCTGCGCGCCAATCTGCTTACAGTCATCGCCGAGGGTGATCACATCACTCCGCCCTGCCAGTCAGAGGCCGTGCTTGCCAAAGTAGGGAGCAGCGACAAGGAAGTCTTCCGCGTCCCTGGAGGCCACATCGGCATCATGGCAGGCAGCGGCGCGCACAAACGCACCTGGCCGCACATTGACGCGTGGCTCGGTGGCCGTTCGAACTAGCGTCATGCCGTGTGGACGCGCCTGGGCTAGCTCCAGTGAGCAAGATGAGGTGGCAAAATGGCGTGACTCATGTGCCCGATCTCATCGCAGGGTCTACAAGAGGATAGTCGATGTGGTGAATGACGTCCCTGGCCCTGCGCGAATGCGTGCTCATTTAAATTTAGAAACCGCGTATGCGAGGGCACAGAAACAACGTGCTCAACCTTGGACTCCCCCCCAAGAATCACGGCCAACCGTTAAGGAGGCATCCGGCCAGGAACTGAGCGTGTGCTGCCCTCCCTCAAACACGAGGTGGAAATTAGTCAAATTGGCCCTGGGAAGCGGCTAACACGTTAGTGCCGGTTGAATCCTAGAAGGGCTGCGATGATCACAGCTTCGCAGTACTTATGCAGCAGGATCTCCAGCGCAAAAGAGGCTTCGAGCAGCCAAGAAAAAGGCGCTCGAACTTGGGCAATGCGTTACGCAATAGGAGGAGCCGAAGTATCCGGCATTGCGTTGGGGGCCGTCTTTTGGAAAACGGAAACGCGCCTCTTCGCTCGTGAGCGCTTTTGAGCGCCGTCCCAATCTGGCTTTACGCCTGACTGCCAGATGCGGGTTGACCAAGGTACTCGCGCTCATAATGGTTCCCAGTATCTCTAATCTCGCTACCACCATTCCATTGAACGGTCTGAAGGAGTCTTCACGTCGGTCTGAGGCTTGGCTGAGCGAAGAAGCAAGAGCGGGCATTCCACCAGTTTGACGACCTTCTCGGCAATCGATCCAAACACCAGAGGATGCCAGCCGGAGATACCGTGGGTGGAGATTACGACCATGCCGATATGCTCGCGTTCGACCACTTCCATGATGCTGCCTGCGATGTCATTTCCAACTTCGACACTGGAAGCCGACTTCACTCCCCTGGCTTCAAGAACTGCCTTGCACTTGGCCAGATGGCGCTCTGCGAATGTTCTTGCCTGTTGAATGAATTGGCCTTCGGGAACAAAGTCCGGAAGAGTGGTGGTGGGAAACATCGGGATCACGTTCACGAGATAGAGTTCAGCTTGAAAGTGCTGAGCAAGGTCAGCTGACATCTCCAGAGCCGCCTGGGATGATGGGCTGAAGTCGATTGGTAACAGAATCTTCGTGGGGATGGACGGAAAATCATGGACTTCGGGCATGACGGTCTCCGGGCCGAACTATAAGAGCGGCGGGAGTCCTATTCTCTTCTACTCATGAGAGCAATAGCTGTGCTCCATTGCACATCCGCCTGAGGCTTTGGGAAGCACCGGAGAGGACAAAAGTCGGCCCAGCCCGGGCGGTATGCGAGGAATACCCGCCCAGTGAGTCAAGCTGCGCAATCTGAGTCCGCTCTTCTGTGCTCAATTGCACAGAAACGGATCTGTCTGAGTGAAAGACTGAACCTGCACGCGCTATTGTCCCTGCGATAGACTCTCGTATTCTCCGCGGGGGGCCAGGATGATTGGCCATGAAGCGGCATTGGTCGCACCCAGCGTGAGGTGATTCATATGAAACAGAGCAGTTCGTTTCCAACGTTGATTTTTGCTCTAATTCTCGCCGTCGGTGCCGCGGTGGCTTTTGGATTGCACCGTTTGTCGGCCGACGTCACAGCCATCAGTGTCCTCGCATCTGCTTTCGTTCTGGCCTATCTCGCCGCCTCGGCGCTGCGGGTCGCCGACCAATGGAACAAGGCGGTAGTGCTCAGGTTAGGCAAGTTTCGTTCGCTTGAAGGTCCAGGGTTGTTTTTCATTATTCCTCTCGTAGAGACAATTCCCTACTGGATCGATACCCGCGTGCTTACGAGCTCTTTCAAAGCGGAGAAAACTCTGACAAAGGATACTGTTCCCGTCGATGTAGATGCCGTGTTGTTCTGGAAGATTGTGGATCCCAAAAGGGCGGCTCTTGATGTGGCTGACTACCAGACCGCCATAAATTGGGCGGCTCAAACGGCGCTTCGGGATGTCATTGGTAAGACAATGCTTTCGGAAATGCTCGAGGGTAGAGACAAAATTAGCGACGTGTTACAGAATATCATTGATGTGCGCACGGAACCATGGGGCATCAATGTAATTTCAGTAGAGGTCAAGGATGTACTGATCCCCTCGGCCTTGGAGAATGCGATGTCGATGCAGGCCCAGGCTGAGAGAGAACGTCAGGCCCGCGTAATTCTGGGCGATTCGGAGCGTCAAGTGGCGGAGAAATTCGGGGAGGCGGCCAAGACGTATGCGGACAATCCAGTCGCTCTCCATCTAAGGGCCATGAACATGCTGTATGAAGGCTTAAAGCAAAACTCCACGATCGTCATTGTTCCCAGCTCTGCCCTCGAGACAATGCAACTAGGTGGTCTCGCCGGAATGACAGCGCTAACCATGGGACTTGGCCAGGAACGGACGATCAAAGAAAGGGAGAGCCTACTTAAAAACCGAAATGGCTCAACACCGACTCCTGAAGATGAGTTGGTATCTGCATAGTATTCCTAGCAGTGTGTCGAAAAAACCAATCAACGCGGAACGCGAGACGATCGCCGTATTCGTCTCCGGCCGCAACGATTGCATGTTTGCCAGCTCGTCTCGCATAGTTCCGCAGCAGCGGAGCATCTTGGTGGCGCGGAGGCTCGGATCGTGAGATACACGATAGGGTTCTGATTCCTAGTATGGGACGACAAGGCCAAACCGGTGATTTCACCCTGGAGTGGGTCTTGGCACGAGCTGCTGCGCACCCCGGCCACCGCGATTGCGCAACGCGCAACGGCAGATTGGAGGTGTTGCGCAGGTGCGCAACGACTGTCTGTGGCCGCGGATTTAGCGCGGCGAGCTGGAGAAGAATCAGGAATCGATGGAAATCAGTTCTTAAACGGCGAATTATCGTTCATAGACAAGAGTTCCTATACTAGAGCGGGAAAATTGTCCCCTAAAAAATGGAAAAGTATACCTTAACTGCAAGACCAGGTAGGGAAAACGCTATTCCCCTACCCTTTTGAGCTAATAAGTCGTCCCGAGACGCGCGAGCTAAAAACGACGAAAACTCTGGGCCGGCGTAACGAAAATTGCAGGCAGTCTTGGGCAGCTCAGAGAAGGTTTCTGACCGGGTCGCCGAGCAACAGGCTTTCCGGACTCGCCGGATCCGTCCCTTCAGGCTCGATCGTTGCACTGGGCCAGAACGAAGACACATCCATCCAGTTCGAAGCGTACCGCAGGACCGGTTTGCTGCCGGAAGCTGATCCAACTTACATAGGCAAGAATGCCTGTCCTGGAGCGGGAAGTCCATAAGCGAAAACCCTTAGTTTCACTCCATAAGCTCTGTGCCGGGCTCGTGAGCCGGACTCGTAGCAGCTGGCGTGGTGCTGATCATGGAGGGGCTTGGGCCTGGCGCGCGTGCGCGAGGGTTTTTGTGTGGGGCAGGACGGAGAACCCTGGTCGATGTAGGGATCGCCGACGCGGAAGTTGGTGAGGTAGTCGTCGCCCGGCATCCACGAGGGCATGGTGTTGCTGATCTCGTTGGCCTGTGGCTCGAAGCCCTCACGCTGTACGAAACGGCGGAATGGTTCCGTGTAACCGAAATGCTCCTTCATCGACGGAGCGGGTCCGATGCCGGCGCCTAACTCTTTCTCGTAATAGCGGCGCGAGAAATTGTCCATCTGACGGGAGCCCTGGAAGAACACTTCCTTGCCCTGGTCGATGTCGGGGAAGATGGCTTCGTAACCGCTCTTGGCGATGAAGCCGTAGAGACCGGTGTACTCGGCGAAGATGCCTACTTCTTTCTTGAGTGCCGGTAGAGCTGTGCCTTTGGTAGTTCACCCGACACTTACATACTCATCGTGTAGTTCAATCCAGGCGAATGTTTGCTTGACTTAGTCGCCACTTAGGAGTAATCAATATGTACACAAAAACCACTCACGTTAATGATGTAGTTACTATCCGCCGCCAGGCCTGGGGCGAGTTGCTTGGTGGAGGTATCGAAGAAGCCCGCAAGCTCGCAGGACTGTCGATCGAGGAAGCTGCTGAGGCCGCCGGCATGGAGGCTTCGGAATGGCGCGCGATCGAAGCTGGTCATGCACCCGATGACCAGGACCGGCTGCTGGCGATGGCGGGCGCGATCGATGTTCCGCACGACCAGATGGCCCTGTATGCGTTCCTGTGTCAGGGAGCCTGGCAACGGTGAGCCGCGCGGCAGACGCGGCCACTCACAATCCATGCTCACTTCGTGGAGAGTGAGCGCAACAATCGAAAGGCGAGGCATGAGCAAGCGTGCTGTTCTTTACACGCGTGTCAGTACTGTTGATCAAAACCTTCAGACCCAACTTCTCGATCTCGAGCAGGTGGCCGCACAGCGCGGCTATGAGATCGTCCACGCATACGAAGACCGGATCAGCGGCGCGAAGTCGAAGCGGCCAGGCCTCGATCAGATGATGACCGAGGCTCGCCGCGGACGCTTCGATGTCGTCCTGGTCTGGGCTTCCGATCGGATCGCCAGATCGACTCGGCACTTCCTTGAAGTGCTCGACGATCTGAACCGGCTCGGCGTCGAGTTCGTAAGCTTCCGCGAGCAGATCGATACGGGCGGCCCGCTGGGCCGCGCCATCGTCATCATCATCGGAGCCATCGCGGAGCTCGAACGCAACCTGATCGTCGAGCGGGTGCGCGCCGGCATGCGGCGCGCCAAGCTCGAAGGGCGGCACATCGGCCGCAAGCCGCTTGATATCGACCGCGAAGCCGTCCTGCGCGATCATCAGTACGGAATGAGCCTAGGCCAGATCGCCAGGGCCCATGGCATCAGCCGGACGACCGCCCATAAAGTCGTCCATGAGCAACAAACCTCTAACCCCACGGAGCCAGCCGCATGATCGAAGCAGCACAAGACTTCATACCAGCATGGATGTTCCTGTCGGCCGCCTTCGGCTTCATCGTCGGCTATGGCTTCGGCGACCAGACCCGCTATCGGAAGTATCTCGAGCAAGCCAACGCCGATCTTCGCGATCAACTCCAGAACACTCAGCCCTGCGCACCGTCACCGCAATCTGCACTCGATCAGCAGCGCCGGGTCATCAATGACATCCACAAGCGGATCGTGGCTGTTCAAAAAGGCCTCGAAAAACTCACCTCCTAAACCCCACAAAATCAATGGCCGGATCTCATCGATCCGGCCGTTCGCCAAGGTATAGCTTGAGAAACGGCGCTTCAGCCAATCGGCGCCAAACCAAACTCATATGCAATGTCGAGATAGCCCAAGCCACTTCGAGCCTTTCCAATCAGCGCGGGCACAAAGCTCGATTTCAAAGGCAAGATCCGGGCGCCATCAGCGCTGCAACTCCCCGCATCCTCCAAGGAGCGTTGAAATTCAACCTCTATCAGCAAGAGGGGTCCTGCGCATCGTTCGATGCCGAGATGCGCGTATCGGGGACCGGATAACCAATCGCAAAATGGTATACGACCTGTCCTTGTTTGGGCGTCAAGTTGAGATGACGGAGCACTTCATCATCGTAGAAGGCACCGATACCGGTCGCACCCAACCCAAGTGCCTCAGCGGCGAGATACAGACGATGGCCAACAGCGCCGGCTTCAAAATGCACATAGCGATAACCACGGTCTCCATATGTACCCACGGCACGATCGAGATCGCCAATCATAGAAAAGGTCACGCAGGCGTTACCGGCCAGGTCCTGTCCGAGGCTCAGAGCAGCGGCCTTTACGCGCTGGTCGCCACTTTTCACCTGCTCCAACTCGCCACACTCCGGCCAAAACTTGTAGACACCGGGTTGTAACCCATCGACGCGGTGAACATAAAAATAAAGCTGAATGAAACGGGTGATTGCAAAGTCAGCCAACAAAGGTTGAGCTGTCGGGGCGAGGATGGCAGCGAGTCGCGTCAATGAGATGGATTGCTCTCCTCCCATGAAGTTGAGCGCCGAGCGGCGCATCCGGGCAACCTCGCCAAAGCTGCGAGTCGATGAAGCCGGAGGAGGCAGCTCAATACCATCGGAGCCAGTTGAGACCGGCTCTGCGAAGGAGGAGCCACCGCCCCTGCTGCTGCTCTGCTTTGTGGAGATGTGGATGCTGTCAATCAGTGGCTGAGGAATCGACTCCTTCGAAAGCAGGTTCGCCTGGCCGCCGAACCACACCGTCTTGCCGGTGTCTGCTTCGCGAACTGGAATAGACTTGCCGTGCAGGCTGACTATCAGCATTGGCCATTCATCCCCGTTTGGGCGACACAACTGGGCGACTTCATCGTCCACGAAACTTCCGACTGCGAAGGTATTGCATCCGATAGCCCGAGCGGAAAGTGCAAGTGCCTGCCAGGCGTGCCCAATGTCGTGCAAGCAGTACCGATATGCTCGTTCTCCGTACTTCCAAGCCTCGCGCCACACAATACTCGTCAATACGAAGACAATTGGCGCGGGGTCGCTGGCCAGCCTCGTTTCAAACGTACCGCGCCCGCGCTGCTCCGCCATGTGCCTGGACGGATCGTAGTGATACAGCCCATCTGGCCAGTCCTTCAAGCCTCGTGTGACAAAGTGGAATTCCGTTGGGTGCAGATTACCGGAGGAAGGATTCACTCTTAGCGCGTATTCATAACCGCCGGATGGAACACGCTTAGTCGCGCTAATCGCGGCGCAATAGAAGAGTAGTTCCGAGAGGAAAGCCGGTCCGTCACCCACGGACTTGCTGCCGAAGGTGCCCTGAAGCACGTCCAGTGCCGGAATTTCAGGGGCAGGCGGATCAGCCGGCAGATCGAGAACCGGCACTCCCTCGTAATGACGAAACGGATCAGGCTTGTTCGCCCAATCAAGAATCTGCCGCGCTCGCCGAAAGCGATTCAACGCTATGCTTCGTTGCTTCGTGATATTCGTGCCACGTCATCGCCAGCCGATGGGCTCCGCTGATACTAATGCTGGCGCCAATTTGCTGCTCGATCTTGGAATCGAGGACTCGGCGCATTTTCGACTGCGTTCCCAAGTCGGGCCCGATGCGCGACGCGATGGCAACTCCCATTCGCCTCTTCGTGATGCGGACCCAATCAGCACACCCTTGCACCATGCGGCCATGTTCTGGACGGTTCGATTCTACTTGTATTGATAGGCGAAGGGGGACTCCGGTTAGCAGGATCTCTTTGGTTGAATGGGTAAGACGCATAAAACCTGAATAACTTACACTCATAAATTAACGAGAAACCTCTTGACAGCGACGAGTGCCCTCCCTATCGTTAGCAGTCAGAAGGCTAGAGTGCTAATACTCTACTGGTGGAACTGCTTGACCGGGTCCGCTGCTCCAATCTTTTGAGCCTCAGTCCGCAATATCAGAAGCCTCCCTTTCCAAAACCACCCAAGTCCCGCGGTCTGGGCTCAACCCTGCCCGCGCTCGAAGGAGAAGGAAAAATGGCAGCAACATCTGTAACCACCACCTTCACCCCGCTCCATGACCGCATCCTCCTCCGCCGCGTCGAAGAGGGCGAAACCATTCGTGGTGGAATCATCATCCCGGATAGCGCCAAGGAAAAGCCGCAGGAAGGCGAAGTCATCTCCGTCGGCAAGGGCAAGTCGAATGACGAGGGCAAAGTCTTCCCTCTCGACGTCAAGGCTGGCGACCGCGTGCTTTTCGGGAAATATTCCGGCACCGAGATCAAGCTCGACGGCGAGGAGTTTCTCATCATGCGTGAGGAAGAAGTCCTCGGCATCGTCAAGAAATAGCGAAGCAGCCGCGCTGAGCGCGTGTTAGCTGGGTTAGCAGCAATCCAAAAGGCTGCCGGTTCAACGGCCATCCCCGCTGAGATTCGACCACTGAAACAGATGACGGAATTGGAGAGTTACAAGTATGGCAAAGCAAATTTTGCACGGTGAGGATTCCCGTCAAGCAATTCTGCGCGGAGTGAACACGCTCGCAGACGCCGTGAAGGCGACGCTGGGACCGAAGGGCCGCAACGTCGTAATTGAAAAGAAGTTTGGCTCACCCACCATCACTAAGGACGGTGTGACGGTGGCTAAAGAAATTGAGCTGAAAGATCCAATGGAGAATGTCGGTGCCCAGCTGGTAAAGGAAGTTGCATCCAAGACTTCCGACGTGGCCGGCGACGGAACCACGACAGCGACTGTCCTGGCACAGGCCATCTTTCGCGAAGGCGTGAAGACGGTGGCGGCCGGCGCCAACCCGATGGCAATGAGGCGCGGCATCGAAAAGGCCGTGACTGCGATTATCGGCACGCGTGACAAGGACGGAAAGTGGGTCGAAGGCGGCGCACTGGGCAACCTGTCGAAGCCTGTGGACGAGGGTTCCATCGCCCAGGTGGGCGCGATCTCGGCCAACGGCGACCAGGAGATTGGCGAAATCATCGCTGGAGCGATGAAGACGGTCGGCAAGGATGGCGTCATCACCGTCGAGGATTCAAAGACAGGCCATACGTTTTTGGAGACTGTGGAGGGTATGCAGTTTGATCGTGGCTACCTGAGCCCCTACTTCGTCACCGACGCAGGGCGCATGGAAGTGGTGCTGGAGGAGCCCTCCATTCTGATCTTCGAGAGGAAGATTAGCAATATGAGGGACCTGCTTCCCCTGCTGGAACAGGTGGCCCGCGGTGGCAAGCCTCTACTGATCATCGCAGAGGACGTCGAAGGCGAGGCCCTGGCTACCCTGGTGGTGAATAAGCTGCGCGGCACCCTGAACGTGGCTGCCGTCAAGGCTCCCGGCTTCGGCGACCGTCGCAAGGCGATCCTCGGCGACATCGCCATCTTGACCGGCGGCGAAGCACTCACCGAAGACCTGGGCATCAAGCTGGAAGGCGTGAAGCTCGAAAACCTGGGCAAGGCGAAGCGCATCACCATCGACAAGGACAACACCACAATCATCGACGGCGCTGGCGAGGCCAGCAAGATCAAGGGCCGCGTGAGTGAGATCCGTTTACAGATTGAGAAGACCACTTCGGACTACGACAAAGAGAAGCTCCAGGAACGGCTGGCCAAGCTGGTGGGCGGCGTTGCCATTATTCAGGTGGGGGCAGCAACCGAGACCGAACTGAAGGAAAAGAAGGCTCGTGTCGAGGACGCTCTGCACGCGACCCGCGCGGCAGTCGAGGAAGGCATCGTCCCCGGCGGCGGCGTGGCCCTGGTTCGCGCCATTCCGGCGGTCGAAGCCCTCATCAAGACGCTCGAAGGCGACGAGAAGATCGGCGCACAAATCGTTCGGCGTTCGCTTGAAGAACCGCTGCGGCAGATCGTCGCCAACGCCGGCGAAGAAGGCGCCGTCGTTGTAGCCAAGGTCTTCGCATTCAAGGAGCAGAACTATGGATACAACGCCCTGA